>NZ_CM187440.1:0-2625000 GCF_059813725.1 Streptomyces sp. PH9007
GGGTGACGCTCCGTCCGCTGCGCTCCCGGAGCAGCGGGCCCCTTCGAGGCCCGTAGCTGCCTCCGCTGCGCTCCAGCAGCCTGGTGGTGCAGCGCACCACGAAGCCAGACCCGCTGCGCGGGCCGGCCAACGGGCCTTCGGCCCGGGCAGCTACAGGAGGAGAGGGAGGCTGGGGTTCTCTTGAATCTGAGGCGGGGGGCCTGCGTCCCCCGGAGTAGTCCGCGCGGGGTGGTGGATGCCGGGGCGGCTCGTCGGTCTGTTTCCTTTGGTTCGGAACTTTTGGTCGATCCGGGTTTGGGGGTGTGCCCTCGAGGTCGGTCGGCCGGGGCTCCGAGTGCGGGTGAGGTGACGTCAGTCAGGGTGGGTGACAGGGTTGTTGGGGCTTTCTTCATGTGGGGGTGTCAGTCGTGCTGCCACCAGGTCACTGCCAGGCCCATCAGGAGGGCTCCGATATGGCGGACGGCTCCGGTGAAGAGCGCTACGGAGACCAGGCGCCGCCACGAGACGGGGGCCAGCGCCCCGCGGCCCTGGTGGGCGGAGGAGGTGCGGTTCTTCTTCGGCATGGTGGGTGTCCTTCGTTCGGGCAGGGCGCGGCAGCGCGCCGTGCAGGGTTGGGTGGTGCAGCAGGCGGTCCACGGGAGGCGGCCGGGGTGTTGTGCTGCTGTGTTTGATCGTGGCAGTGGGGTAGTGGGTGATGCATCCTCAACTGAGCCCTGGTTGACGGGAGAACGATGTAATTTCCACCTCGTGTACACGTGGGAGAGCATCAGCGGGCCCGGCACCATCGACGATCTTGTCGCGGATGCTCATGCGGCCGGCCATCCGGATATGACCGTGCGGCGGATCCACGACTGGATCGCGAAGGGGCTGCTGGACCAGCCGCGTCTGCGTACCCGGCGGCGTGGCTCGGACAAGGCCGAGCACAGCGCCAACCAGCGTCGGCTTCTGCTCCTCCTGCTGGACAAGCACCAGCAGGTCGCGCACCTGAACGCGCTCGCGCAGGTGCCGCTGGCCACGTGGCTGTGGTGGGACGGCTACGTATCCACCCAGCAGGCGCAGCGGGCGTGGGTGACGTGGGTGGGGCGCGGCAGGCGCAGCCAGGAGGTGGCGCGTGAGGGCGCGGTCGGTCTGCTGGAGCAGGTCGGACATCAGCTGGCCACGCCGACGGCGCGGGCCCGGTTCGTGCGGATCATCACCGAGTTGGGCAACGGCAAGACGCTGACGGTGCGCGGGCGGGCCGAACTGCTGGACGCTGTACGGGACGTGATGGAGCCGGAGCCAGTGTTCGCCGCCAGCGGCCTTGTCCGCGCGCTGGGCCCCGCGGGGGCGCCGATGACCGTCGATACTGTCGTGACCCATGTTGAGGCCCTGCGCACAGCGCTGTGCCGCACGCTGGACGGGAAGGTGGACGGTGCGCTGCTGGAACGAGGCCGGGCCGTCTACCGTGTTTCCGCGGTCGACTACCTCGCCAGGCGCAGGGGCCTCGCCTCCAAAGCCGGACAGCTCGCCGGGCTCTTTCGCGAACCCACCCTCCAGCAACAGTTCGACGAGGCCGCGAAGCAGCTTCTATTCGTCCTCGGCATGCACCTCGTCCATCGCCGCACGCACGTGGGCCGGGCCTGAGGCCGGGCGTAGGTTCTGGTCAATCCGGTGAGGTGGCGGCGGATCGGGCTCAAGAGGGCCTCGTTTGGGTGGCCTTCCGCCTGTCTGCCCGGCATGCTCCGAGGATGGATACTGCCTCCGATCTGCTCCCTGTCGTTTACGCCGACGAGTCCTCGAACTCTGGGCAGAACCTTCTCGATCCCGATCAGCCGGTGTTCACACTGGCTGGGGTGCACCTGTCCGACGAGCTGGCAGCGTCGATCGTGGATGAGGTCCGATCCCAGCTTCCCCGCACCCAGGGGGAGCCCAAGTACGGGTCCCTCGCCCGGTCGTCAGTGGGCCGGAAGGCGTTGAAGAGGGCCTTTGGGAGCCTGCCCGAGGGAAGCGTTCGCAGCTTTCTGATGGACAAGCGGTTCATGGTGGTCACCAAGCTGGTCGACGTTCTGGTGGAGCCGCTGGCCGATGCGGACGGTCTTGACCTGTATGAGGACCAGCGCGGTCTGGCCTTGGCCGAGTTGCTGCGCATGGCCGGCCCGGTCCTCGGTGACGAAACGGCGTTTCACCGGATGCTCAAGGACTTCGTCGACTGGGTGCGTCAGCGGGTGGCGACCGAGGATTTCTTCTCCGCCATAGCCGCCTACAGGGCGTCGATCCCCGAGGAGCACGCGGACTTCGCTGGATGGATCGAGTTGCTGGAATGCTGTCGCGGGGTGGCGGACGCGACTGCCGCCGACCTCGCTGCCGGCGAGCAGAGCGACATCCTCGACCCGGCGGTGCCGGCGCTGTACTGCCTTTGCACCAGCTTCGGCGAGGCTCTCGAGCGGTTCCGTCTCGTTCATGACACCTCGAAAGTGATCGATCGGAACGCGACGCTTCTGCGCATGGTTCATCTCCTCCCGGACCTCGCCCGCCCCGGCCACTTCAACGACCCGCTTCCGGCCGTGCAGATCGACTTCGCGGACAGCACGGCGCACCCCCAGCTCCAGATTGCGGATTGGGCAGCAGGTGCGGTACGGCAATGGGCCGCCCACCTGGCAGTCGGTGGCGGTGACCGATTCTCGGAGGAACTGGCGGACGTGGTGAAGCCCTGGGTGGTCGGCGCTGTATGGCCGACTGGGGAAGTCGATCGGCGCGCGTCCGGTCTAGGAGGACGGTGACCGCGTCGCGCTCAGGCAAGTGCGACGGCCAAGCCGAGCGGGCGCGGCCCACGCGCGCTATCTGCTCGTGCCTCGGCCGTCCCGGAGCCGGGACCCTTCCCTCGTCGGCGTCGCCCGTTGCCGAGGGCGGCACCGTGCCCGGGCGGTCGTGGAAGGCTGGTGTGTACCGCGCAGCCCCGCATCCGCAGGGCCAACTGCCGTAGGGATGCGCCTACTTGCGACCATCTGCCCGGGTCCCGGTTCTTCGTGTGCCGGGACCCCCGTCAGGACGGAGTCCTCTTCGTCATGTCCCACCAGCCCCTCCCCCTCTACCTCCGCGTCGCTGGCTGCCGGCGAGGTGCCTCCGGGACGCCTGGGGCCCACGCACACGCTGATCCTGCTGATCGCGTTCCTGGCGTTGGGCACCGTTCTGTTCGTCCAGGGCACACCGATCGGCCACATCCTCATCCTGCTCGGCGGGTGCGGGGCGCTCGGCGCAGCCACCCTCGCCGCGGCCGGCGGCGCTGGCTGATGGCCGTCTTCGTCGAGGCCGCGGTGCGCTCCGGCGCGGGCAAGCAGAGGAGAGGGCGATGGCCTCTCCCCGACCTGACGGCCCGCGCCTGCCGTTCGCCGGCCTTGCCGAGCACCTGACCGCCCTGCGCCGGGCGGCGCGGCTGTCCCAGCGTGAGCTCGCGGCGGCCGCGGCCGTCTCCCGCGGCACCGCACGCCGAGTCCGGCACCGCAGTCCCCTCGACAGAGGTGCTCGACGCCCTCGTGCGCGCCTGCGGCGGAGACCAGGCGGCCCAGGGCCGCGCGCACGTCCTGCGCATGCGGGGTCGCACCGAGCAGCGCGGCCGTCTCCGTGGTCTCAAGGCTCCCGCGGCTGGCCTCGTCCATGCCCGCGCAGGACCTCGGTGCCGCGCTCGCCAAGGAGTACGAGAACGCCGGTGCTCCGCCCCTGAGCCACTTCTTCCGCCCGGCAGAGGGCCACAAGCGGATCCCGCGCACAACCGCCTGGCGCATCATCAGGCGCCAAGGGCTGCCCGTCAACGCCGAGCAGCTGCAGACGTTCCTGGATGTCTGCCGGGTCGGCCGGACGGCCCAGCGGCAGTACCGGCAGGCGTTCGCACGTCTCGCGGCCCGGCGCAGCGCGCCTCCACGTCATACCGTCCGGCGCACGCCCGTCGCCGTTCCGGTCCGGGGTATCGACAAGATTCCCCAGTACTACAGGGACCTGCTGGACCTCATGCCCGAGGAGAACATCGAGACCGTCCTCGCGTTCGGCCGCGCCCACTTCGTCGCCGGGCAGGCGTACCGCAACGGCGCCACGCCGCCCAGCTCTCTGAACCAGGTCATGCAGATCGCGGTCGATTTGTTCGTTGAGGCGAACCACCTCCCGATCGCTCAGGACCGCGGCGCCTGGCTCTCCGGCTCCGACGGGCCTCTCGTGGAGACCAAGGAGTCCGCCAAGGACCCGGGGCTATGGGATCTGTTCACGCGGTTGCAAGCGCGGGGTGCGGTGTCCGGTGGTGGTGCGGCGTGGGTCGCGAAGGGCAACCGGGGGCCGGAGAGCAGACGCGCGGCGTAGGACAAGGCGTTGGTGGTCCCGGCCGGCCCTGGTGCCGGGCGAGGACGCTTGCCTTCCCGAGGCCCGGCCGGGGGGCCGGAGGGCGGTCACGACTCCCCCGCCGTCGAGGAGGGCCGCACCCCTGCCCGGGCGGGCGTTAGGCGAGGACGGCGGGGCCGGCGCTCTCAATCGTCCAGTCGCCGTCGAAGAGCGCGGCGACGAGGCGCACGTGGTGGTCGGGGAGCTGGCCGGCTCGGTGCTTGGTGCGTGCCTTGGCGAGCCAGGCGCCGAGCTTGGCGGCGTCGCCGTCGACGCGGATGGTCTCGCGGGCCGTGGGGGCGCGGCCTTCGCGGTGGAGGAAGAGTTCCAGGAGCTGGACGGTCTCCTCGAAAGTGCGGCGGGTACGGCGTGCGGGGGTGAGGGGGTTGGTGTCGGGGGTGAGACCGAGGGCGGTCATCATCTGCTGCTGGCCGGACGCGAGGGTCTGCCAGGTGGTGAGCTGGCGGTGGAGCCAGGAGCCGATCTTCACGCCGGCCAAGAGGGTGTCGCGGGTGAGGGTGGCGGGGTCGGCGCCGGTGGCGAGATGGGCGCGGAGCAGGTGGTATTTGCGGTGCCAGTCCGGGCCGTGCGGGAGGCGCCAGTCGGGGGCGAGGCGGGTGAGGGCGTCGGCGCGGGCGGGGTCGAGGGGGTTCTTGGTGGCGTGGTGGCGTTGTTCGGCGAGCCAGGCGCCGACGGGGGTGGTGGCGGGGGCGGCGAGGTGGCCGTGGACGCGCAGGTAGTCGGCGGCCGCGGTGAGGCGGGCGCGCCAGGCGGCGTCGTGTTTATCCCAGATCATGCCGAGGGCGTCGAGTTCGGCGATCCAGTCGGCTTCGAGGCGGCCGGTCTTCGCGGCCTCGCGCATGGTGGTGACGAAGGTGCCGAGTTTGTAGCCGGTGGGGTCGGTGTGGTCGGTGGGCACGTCGAGGTGGCCGTGTTCGTCGCGGTAGGCCTGGGCGGCGGCGAGGCCGAGACGGCGGGAGCGGGAGACGCCCGGGCCGCGGGGGTCGAGGGAGATCAAGTCCATCGCGCGGGCGATGCGTTCGGGGTGGACGGTGAAGTCGAAGTGCCAGCGGCGCTGGATGACCTGGCTGGTCTCGCGGGGCAGTCGGTTGGCTTTGTCGGGGAGGCGTTCCAGAATGCGGTGGTCGTGGCCGGCCAGCGCCGAGGCGATCGCCCACACCGGCTCATACGCGGTGCCCAGGATGTCCTCGCTGTCGGCGCCGGGCGGGATGTAGACGGGGACGATCAGGGAGGCGGTCTTGCCGGAGACGTCCAGGCGCAGGGCGCGGCCGAGGGCCTGGGTGCAGCGGATGACGCTGCGGGTGGGGTCGGCGAAGACGATCGCGTCGACGCTGGGGATGTCGACGCCCTCGGCGATCAGCTTCGAGTTTGCGAGGACCGCGCGGTCGGCGGCGGCGAAGTCGTTGAAGATGTCTGCGCGCTGGGCGGGGGTGTGCTCGCCGTGGGCGAAGAACAAGGCCGGGGCGGTGTCCGGGGTGAGGGCGGGGTCAGTGCGGGCCAGCAGGCGCAGGGTGTGGGGGAGTTCGCGGGCGAAGCGTCGGGCGTCGGAGACGAGGTTGAAGTAGACCAGCACCTTCTTCAACCCGTGGTCGGTCATCGCCCGCAGGACCGCGAGGTGCAGGGCGGTGGTGCGCAGCGCACCGTCCTGGTCCTCCCCGCCGCCGTGTCCGGGGGTGGTGGGGGTGGGGAGGTTCAGGCGGCGGCGCAGGTCGGCGTCGGCGAGGGTGGGCACCACGATGCGGTAGTCTGCGGCGCGGCCGTCGGCCACGGCCTGCGCGAGCGTGTACTCGAAGATCTTCCGTCCGTAGACGGCCTTGTTGTCCATGGAGTTGGCGAACGCATCCCCCTCCGGCCCCACGGCGGCAGGGCGGCGGCGCGGGCGGGTCACGTCGGCGGACTCGGCCAGCTCCGGGGCGGCGAAGATCCGCGGGGTGGCGGTCATGTAGAGGCGGCGCTCCGCGCGGATCCGCTGCGCGTCGTTGACGACCGCCCATTTCTTGTCCGCCCTACCGGCGATCCGGTGCGCCTCGTCCATCACCGCCAGATCGAACGCCGGCACCTCGAACCCCGTGCCCTGCGTCGCCTCGATCTTCTCCAGAGAGTCGTAGGTGCAGATCACCGTCAGCGCGGGAATCTGGTCCTGCCCTTCTCCCACGACCGACATCAGACCGCCCAGCGCGTGGGGGTTCGTCGTCGACATGACGCGGGCTGCGGCCAGGTCGTCGCGGCCACCCGCGTCCATGGAGGAGACAATCACCATGTGCTCCAGGTGATGGTCCCGGCGCCAGGCCAGGGCCGTCTGCGCCGCCAGATCCAGCGTCGGCACCACGAACAGCACCAGCCGCGCACCGAGCCCGTCCGCCACCCGGATCGAAACCAGCGTCTTCCCGGTCCCCGTCGCCGACACGAACAGCCCCCGGCTGCCCGGGCGGCGCAGGTGCCGCACCAGCCGCTCAACAGCCTCCAACTGATCAGGGAACAACACGGGACGGCCAGCAGAGCGAGGGACGGCAGACTCGACCGGTGTGACCATGACCGACATCATCGCGCAGCCTCTCCATCTTCAGGCGCATTCGGCTGTGCGCTGCACCACCTGACAAGCAGAGGTTTTGCGCCATCCGTTGTGTATGCGGGGATATTGGCGATGTGGCAACAGGAGTCGCCTGTGGCGGATAGGTTCTGTCTCCTGGGAAGAGGCTGCGGGGGCGCCTGGCAGGTTATGGGGGGGAGTTTGTCTGAGCAGGAGAGCGGCTTCGAGCAGGGTGATCTGTTCGATGGTGTCGCTGCTGGCCCTCGCGGTGGCCGGTTGGACTTCGTGCGGCCTTTTGTTGCGCCGGTGGCATCGACGGCAGGCGCGGTCGTTGACGATCCTGTGTCGTTGCAGCTGGCTGAGGCGATTCACGATGCGTTCGGGGATCTTGCCTCCGATCGGGGTCTGACCCGGTCGGAGATTGCGGCAGCGTGTGCTCCGGTGGCCTCGGGCGAGGCGTTCGATGCCCGGTTCCGGGTCTTTGTGGGGCTGGGGATGCTGGAGCAGGTCCGGGGCAAAGCCTACGAGGGGCGCTACGTCTTCAGTCCGACCAGCGGTGCGGCCTTGTTGGTCTTCGAACGGCTGGCGGAAGCCGGCGGTGTCGAGGAGATCATGACTCTGCTGGACCGTACACAGGTCGGTCTGGCACAGGGCTTGCTGAGTGAGGAGCAGCTGGCCAACCGGCTGCGGCGGGTACGACGTGACCTGTCCATCACCACCGCGCATCTGCTGCGGCTGGTGCGGTCCAAGCCCATCGAGGAGCTGGTGGGTGAACGCCACCACCACCAGTCCAAGGCCGCGTTGCTGGACCATGCGAGGCAGTTGGTTAAGGCCATCAGCAGTCGCTTCCCACGGCTGAGAGCGTCGGGGACCCGGTTGATCGATGAGGCGCTTCGCTATTCGGCGGCCGTGGATGAGTTCTCCGACCGGCTGCTGCAACAGGTGCGAGCCCGCCGGGACTTCAGCATGCTGCTGCCGGAACAGTACCTGTCGGCGGCCCTGGGCGCGCCGGTGGACGCCTTGGCGGAGGTCTTTGCTGCCACAGTGTTTGATCCCGCCAGCGTGGAGATCACCGCGGCACAGGTGCTCGTGGCCGCCGGGGAGCGGCGACCGCCGGTCCCGCGGCGGCGGCCGGCGCGGCCGGCGCCGCTCCCGCCGGGGCCCGATCCGGTGGAAGCGGCGCGGGAGAAGGCATTGCTGCTGCGCCGGCGGCGTTCTGCGTCGATGAATTCGCTGGTCAGGGGCGGGCAGGAGGCTGACCTGACGGCGACGCTGGGGACGTTGCCATGGCGCGCGGCGATTGCCACGGTGGTGGACCTGCTGCAGGCGTCTGCGGACCCGGCGACACCATTCTTCGTGGAGATCGGCGAGGAGGTCCTCGTCGCTCCGGCTGGGGCAGTCACCTATGCCAGTCCGCTGTCCTTGTACCGGCTGCCGCAAGATGTGTCGGGTGCCGTGGGCGGAGACTCTTCGGCCGTGCAGGAGGGGCCAGCATGAACGAGGATGCCTATCTACTGGCCCGGGCCCGGGCCGTACGGGTCGTGCCGCTGGCGGCAGCGGGTGCGGCCGATGGGTTGTCGGTGCTGCGGCGGGCCGCCGATGATGTGCAGCGGCGCCTTGTCGATGTGGAAGCGGCCGGTGGCCCGGCGGTCATGGTGCGGTGGGCGCCGGATGTGGAGCCGGTCAGCGGTGTGGTGGGCGATCCGCTGACGCACCGGGAGGCAGCGCCGTCGCAATTGCTGACGTTGGGAGCTGCTGTGCGTCTGTGCTGGCTAGATCCTGAGCTAGCGATGTATCCGGGGGGCGCGGTGGCCGAGGAGGATGTGCTGGCGGCCTGCGTTCCGCCGGGGGACGGTCTGCTGCGGGAGGGCATGGCCCTGATCGCCCAGACATCGGCGTATCGCAGCGCGCTGCGGGTCCTGCGTGCGTGCGGCTACCTGGCCGCCGACGCCGGGGACGGCATGGTGCGGCTGGGGCCGGTGGTGGCTGCGTGGAGCGAGCGGGATGTCGATGAGTTGCGGCGTGGTTATGACCTGCTGCCCTGCCGGGTGGAGGAGGGCTAGGCATGGAAGTGCGGTATCTGGAGGTGCTGTCGGAGCAGCGCCGTGCAGAGGTGCGGGCAGCGGTGTGTGCGGTGGAGACCGCGCGGGTGCCGGTGCCCGCGGCGCGTTTTCGGGCGTTGGCGGAGGTGCCGCTGCGCAGGGTGGTCGAGGAGGTGCTCGCCGCTTCGGGCCGGACGTTGCTCGGTGTGGGAGAGGGATTCTTGTCCGGCTACGACGACACGGTCAGAGCGCGGCTGGCCGATGAGGGTGTCGGTGTCCTGCCCCGTGAAGACCGTGCCGTGTTGACGCTGGTGCTGCTGTTCAGCGTCGCCGCCCCCCGCGCCGGTGGCAGCGTCCTGCCGCAGGCCCTGTGGACCCAGGGGGTGCCGGTGAGCAGGGAGCGGCTGAAGCAGTCCGCGGTCCCCGACCGGGTTGTGGATGCCGCGCTGAGCCGTCTCGCCGCAGCCGACCTGGTGCGGACAACGGGTTCGGGGATCGTGCTGGGCAGCCAGTTGCTGCGGCTGACGTCGGTGGCCCAGGCCGACCTGTTCGAGCATTTGGTGCTGCTGGCCGAGCCGCAGGGAGTCATGGCCGAGTCGATCTGGCGGCGCCGGGCCCGCGTCGCCAGCCAGGAAGGACAGGAACGATGAACGGCACCTGGCACGAGCGCGGCACCGAGAAGCCGGGTGAGGACGAGGACGGGCAGGAGGGACTGCCCGAGCTCGTCGAGCACCGCGGCATCGTCGGTGACCGTCATCTGGTGGCGGTCCAGACGTTCGATATCGCCCGACTGACCACCCACGCGGTGCCGGTGGTGCCCGAGACGTTCGTCGCCGTGTCCGGGATGGGCTCCAAGGACGACTCCAACGGCTCAGGCAAGACCTCGTTCCTCATCGCGGTCTCGTTGCTGCTGGCCGATCCCCAGTGGCGGTTGGAATCCAACCACGGGCGGGACGCCAGCGGAATCCTGTTCAAGCCCGATGCGGCCGGGGTGGACCGGGCCCAGCAGATTCCAGCCGCCTCGCACGGCTACGTGGTCGGCGTCTTCGCACACGACAGGCCCGACGCATCCGGCGGGCGCGAGGCGCTCGCTGCGAGTGGCCCCCTGCAAGGGGCGCTGACGGTGTGGGTGCGCATCGCCGCGTCCGCCCCGTACGTCCTGGCCAACTGGACCGAAGGCATCCACGTGGCCGATGCGGCCGATGATGCCGAGCGGGCGGCGCAGGCAGACACTCTCTGGCAGGAGCTGGGCAGTGCCAGCAGGCTGTCGGCACACCGCATGGCCGACGCCCTCTACGGCAACGCACCGCGGTGCCTGACCTACCTCGACACGCCGCTGCGCCCGGCGGTTCCCTCGCTGCTGAGCCAGCAGATGACCGCGATGGAACCGCACGATATCGGAGAGGCCCTGATCGCCCTGTCCGGTATGACTCATCTGCTGGAGCAGGAGGCTGCCCGCCGTGGCAAGGCCCTCGAGCACGCTGCGCAGTTGGAGAAGGCGCACGACGAGCACGCCCTGGCCTTGGCGGACGAAGAGGCAGTACTGGAGGGTGTGCGGGCACGTGCTGCTGCCCGCACCGCGCTTGAGGAAGGACGCCATGCGTGGCGGCGCTATCTGGCTGCCTGCTACCTGGAGGCAGCCCAGGCTGACCGGAAACTGGCTGCGGACCTGGAGGACAAAGAGCAGCAGGTGGTGCAGACGCAGGAGCTACTCGACGGTGCCGAAGAGAAGCTGCGCGAGCTGACGGCGGCCACCGGTCTGGCCGCGGCAGCGGCCGCCGCCCGCCAGGAGTGGGTGGACGCCAAGCAGGTCACCGAGCAGGCCGCCGCGCAACGGACATCGGCGGCTACCCGGCGGGACGTCATCCGTCAGAGCATGGCCCCCCTTCGGCCGAGCGCGGGTGTATGGCGGGGATCACCGGTCGCTGATGCCCACAGCGCGCTGGAAGCCGCCACAGACGTGCTGTATGCGGCGCGGCAGCAGACGGCCGACGCAGACAGCGCCCTGTCCCGGGCCCAGAGGCTGGAGGAAGCGGCCCGGCAGGGACGCAGCGGGGCCGCGGGCCAGGCCTTGGAGATCCTCGACGGCCACGGCGTCAACGCCGCAGGGCTGATGGACCAGCTGCAGCTGGAGGAGTCGGTCCGTGCGCAGTGGGAGGCGCGCCTGTGGCCCTGGCGCGACGCCGTGGTGGTGCCGTGGGAGCAGGCAGAACGCGCCCGGGAGATTCTGCGCGACCTTCCCGGTGCCCAGGTCGTCGCCGCCGACCCCGCCGACGGGACGGGCAGCGGTGGGGGTGCCCTGCCTCGGGGGGTGCGCAGTGACAGGGCGCTGGCCGGGTTCTTCGACACACTGCAGGAGCGCACAATGGCTCTAAACGACCCGCCCGCGGCCTACGACGCAGGACTGTCGCTGGCGGTCGTCGGCGGCTTCCAGGCTCCGATCGCCGGACGGGACGCCCGCGTGGCCCAGGCCATCGCGCACCGCCGCCGCTGCGAGGAGGAAGTGTCTGCGGCGGGAGAGGGCCTTGCCGCGGCTGAGTCCGAGTTCGAGGTCGCCGAGATCGAGCACAAGGCAGCCGTGGCGGCACGGGATCTGGCCGCCCTGGAAGAACACGCCTCCGACTTGGACGAAGCGATCGCCGAGGCCGACGGCAAAACCACCGCCGCCCGGAGCGAGGAGGACAAGCGCCACGACGTGTGGGAACAGGCCCAGAACGATCTGACAAGCCATGCCCAGGCGGTGACGACCGCGAAGCTCACCCGGGAAGCGGCCGCCAAGACATACAAGGAGCGGGCCAAGGAGCGCACAGCGCTGGGCAGAGCCCGTGCCGAGGTCTCGTGCCCGCAGTGGCAGCGTCTGTGGGGCGCCTCCGCCGAGGAGGCCGCCGAGTTCCTGGAGGCCGCTGCCCCTGGCACACCGGTGCCCCGGCCCGGCCGCCTGCGGCGGCACGTGGAGGATCATCTGCGGAACGCGTACGAGCACTACGGCCTGCCGGCCGGCGCTGTGGCCGGGGTCGTCGACGAGGATCTGCTCCTGGCGCAACGCCTGCGGGATGCCTTCGCTGAGGAGGAGGCGTTCGCGCTGCCGCGTACGGGCTTCGACGAGGTGGCTGCCCCCTTGCAGACCCGGCTGGACGGCCACAGCGACAAGGATGCCGTCGAAGCCGCCCGGATCACCTCCGGCCGCTCCTTGCGCGAGGAGGCTTTGGCCAAGCTCACTCGTGCGGCGGAGCGCAGCGGGCACACTCTCCAGGCTCTGCAGGACATGATCGAGCATCACGTCGAGGGGCTGTTCGCGCAGATCAGCGACGCCTTCAATGCGTTGGACCGGCAGCGGGGCGGTGACGGTGCGCGCCTGGACTGCACCAGCGTGCGGCCCGAGGGTGCCAGGCCCTGGCGGTGGCAGGTGACGCCGCGCTGGAAACGCTCCCCGCGCGGTGCCTTCGTGCACTACCGGGAGAACGCCAACGGCGCCCAGGTGAAGGTGCATGCGATCCAGCTGGTTCTGGCCGCGGTGCTGGCAGACGCCGAGACCAGGGGGCGGGTGTTGATCCTGGACGAGCTCGGCAACAGCCTGGGCGAGGTCAACCGCAAGGACATGCTCGCTGCGCTGCGGGATGTGGCGCGCCGCCAGCACCTGACCATCCTGGGCACCTGCCAGGACAGTGTGCTGGTGGATGCCGCCGATGTGTGCGACGAACTGCTGTGGTTCGTCCACGCCTCCTCCTCCGACGCCTATAACCAGCCCACCCGTACCTGGGGACACGATTCCGACGGCCAGCGCGTGGAACTGACTGCCGACTGGATCACCGCAGGACGTTCCCATGCCTGAGCCCACCGTGCCTCTCCCCCGCCCCGCCCTGCTGGTCGGCGAAGCCCACGGCCGGCGGGAAGTGCCTCTGCACGGACTTCCCGCCGGGATCATCGCCGTCACGGTGCCCCGCACCCGAAAAGACGGCGACGAGGTCCTCACCCGCGTGCCCGTGGACCGCAAGCGACGCGTCAACCCGGCCGTCGTCGACCTGATTGCCTCCGACCCGGTCCCCGCATACGACCCGCCGGCCGGCCTGGCCGACCGTGATCTGATCAAGGTCCTGACCACCCGGACCCGCAAGCGGTGGACCACCATCGAGGTCGACTTCGGTCAGGACCAGGCGTGGCGCACGGCCGTGTCGTTGATCCGCTGCGGCGCCGTCATCCTGCGCTGCAAGGTCGTGCAGACCACCGGATTCACCCCTGACTCCTGGCAGCTGACCCCGTCCTGGGCATCGCTGAGGGAGGACAAGCTCGCCCAGCTGCGAGGCCACCCCGACCCCTCACGGCTGCACGCCGAACTGCTGCAGGCCATGGCAGGAATCCCCCAGCTCGCGAGCGAACACGCCCTGCTGGCCGCCACCGCTCCGGCACGCACTCTGCAGGTCCCCGCGGGCAGCACCACCGGAACGGAGGACTGGCGGGTGTACGAGGTGGCCGTCAGGTCCGCCGCGGTGTGGTGGGCCGCCCAGTCCCGCCCGCAGCCGATGACCGCCAAGGTCCTGGCGGGCAAGAGCATGCGCGACACCAAGTACACGTGGACATCGGCACGCCGGCAGGCGTTCGCCAACCTCGTCGGCCGCCCCTTCGACCAGGCGGTGGAAAAGACCGACACCGAGTTGCGCATGCGCGGGCCTCTGCGCTGGCGCGTCGATACCGTCATCGCCGACGCCGCAGCCTGCCGCCCCTGGCTGGGCCTGCCCGCAGGCGGCCTGCGCAGCCTCGGGCTCATCGAGAGCTCGGCGGTGGGCGTGCTCCTGGTCGAGAACAAGGACGCCTTCGCCCAGGTGTGCAAACTCCCCGATGTCGCAGACCAGTGGCTGTGTGTATGGGGTGCCGGCTACGCCGCGGACGGCCTGGCCGCATTCCTCAAGGCCATGGCACCGCTGCCGGTGGCCGCCTGGCAGGACCTGGACGCTCACGGCATCCAGATCATCGCCAACCTCACCGAACGCATCGGCTGGCCCATCACCCCCGTCGGCATGGACGTCGACCTGTACCGGCAAGGAACGAAGTACCGCCAGAAACCCGAAAAAAGGGAGGCGAACCGCAAACTGGCCGAGCGGCTCGCCGCCAGCGGGCCGCTCTCCCTGCGCGCCCTGGCTGCCGCCATCGCCGCGAGCGGCGGTGACGGTTGCGAACACGAAACGCTCTACGCCGAAGTCCTGCCCACCCTGGCGCACACGCTCAGTCGGATCACTGACGGAACGGCACCGGACGTCCGGCCGCTCAGTACCGGCGGGGCGTCCTGATCGACCTCTTCATCTGCACAACGCTGCCTGGGCCAGCGCCGAATGCCCTGTTCCTGGTTTCCCTGCCCACCGGCAGACCACCGGCTGTCCGGCTAACAGCTCACGGATGCACCCTGCGAGTTGAGATACGGCCCCACGCGCGCAGCAGGAGAGACGGATGGCTGTCACAACCGAGGGAATTCCGCAGCGGCCCATGGATGAGATCGCCCGGTGGCTGGACCTTTACCGTCAGTTGAGCGTGGTTGCTGTCACCTTCACTTGCCGTAGCTTCGCCGATCTCATCGCAGACCATGGTCGTTTCTTCCATCCGGCGCCCCTGACGAGCCTCAGCCGCAGAGGCCAGGGCAGTGTTCGCCGCAGCAAGCCACTGGACCGACAGGAACGGCTGTACCTATGTCGAAGGTTTCGTCGCAGTCTCCTCTAGTGCTCCCTTCACCCGTTTTGGCCATGCATGGTGCGTGACGGACAGCCGACAGACCGCTGATCCCGCGCTGCCGGACGGACTGGCCACCGGCTACTTCGGCGTCCCTCCCGGATCAGCAGGCGGAGGTCTGCCGGGCGGGGCCGGCTCGGGCGTGCTGTCTTGGGTTTCCCGCTGTGGAGCCTCGGGTCCCGGTGGGCGTTCTATTCGGCGAGTTCGACGCTGATGATGGCGTCGTAGCAGCCGGATGCGGTATCTGCGAGGGCGGTGGCCTCGGGCTGGTCGACGCTCAGCTGCCAGCGGGTCTTCACCGCGACCCAGTCCGCGACATAGCGGCAGTGGGCCGATTCGGCGGGCGGGAGCCAGTTGGTGGGGTCTTTGTCTCCCTTGGAGCGGTTGGTCTTGGCTGTGACGGCCAGCAGAGCGCGGTCGTCACCAAGGTCGTTGGCGTAGCGCTCCCTCTTGGTGTTGTCCCACTGGCCCGCTCCGCTGTCCCATGCCTCCGCGAGGGGGACCATGTGGTCGATGTCGAGCCCGGAAGCTCCATCGACGTCGACGCCGTCGTACCAGGAGTGCCACTGGCCGCCGGTGAGGGTGCAGCGGTCACCGATAGTGGGGGCGACGACGGCTTCGGCTTTGAGGACCTCCTTTCGGGTGTCACAGCCATCTGAGTCGGCGTCGGTCCAGTGTTTGAAGGAACTGCGCTGGTAGCCGGTGCGGTTCTCGTCCTCGACGGGCAGCGCGGCGATCGCCTTGGACAACCGCAGGGACACCTCCCGGGGAGCCGCGGCGGCATGGGCCGGAGCAAGGGGAAGTGTGAGCGAAACCAGGGCGCTGATGCATGCGTAGCGGAGCAGCTTGTTCATGCTGTGGTTATCGAGCGGCCCGCTGCGCTGGGGTCGGTCTGGTTCCAGGAATCACGCGGGTGCATGAAAGGTCATACCGTCACACCAGGACTCGACGCCTAGGGTCCGTCGCCTCTGCTGGGGGTGTCAGCTGTCGGCCGGCGCTGTCACGGTGAGGTCGTAGTCGACCTCGATGGAGAAGCTGCCGGCACTTCCGCGGATCTCGAGTGTGTGGTGGCCGGGGTCCAGCGGCGGCAGCTGCACCCATAGTCCGCAGGCTATGGCCGTGTGGGGGCCGGCCGCGACTGTGACCGCGTTGCCTTCGGCTGCTTCGAAGGTGATGGCTGTTCCCGGGTGATGGTCGTGCTCGACGCTCTGGCCGTTCAGGGTGGCCCTTCCCTCGGCGGTAGCCATGAACGGCTCGCAGCTCTCCGCGTCGCCGATCATGTTGACCAGCGGGAAGAAGACCGGTGTTCCGGTGGGAAGTGTGCAGGTGCGTTCCGCTCGTTCTCCGAAGGTCCCGGCCAGGAACCACATGTCGACGGGCTGTCCTTGGCTGCAGCGGCTTCCGTCGGGGTCCGAGACGGGGTCCTGACTCAACTTCTGCGAGGCCGCCCAGGCCCACCAACGTTCCTGGGGATCCGTGTGTCCGGTGGCCGGCTGGGGCCTCGACGCAGCGCGTTGGGCTTCGGCACACCCTGAGACCAGCACCAGCAGCACCGCTGCTGCTGCGACTGCCCGGTGTCCGAATCTGCCCATGGAACGGCGCCTCCCCCTGACGTGCATGGCCGTCGCGAACCCTATCCCGGACTCGCATCGGCGGCTCAAGGGTGGCTGCCGTGACGACGCATGGCGGCGGCACCGTGGGCGTACCGGTCCGACAGTTCCCGGTGGCCGCGGTGGCATCCAGCGTGTAGGACAGCGCGGGGTGCACGAACTGCAGCAACGTCTCCGCGCTGCTGGAGGGACCGGCCGAGGGCCGGGTCCGCGTCGTGGCCGCCGACGCCGTCACGCCGCTGTGGACGGGGGAGGCGGGCGGCGAGGCACGGCTCATGCTGACGACCTCGGGGCCCGCGCCGGCCGAGGTCTGGCGCTGGCGCCTGGAACCGGGCGAGGAATACCCGAGCCACCCGCACCAGGGCGGGGTCGTGGAGACCGTCAGCGTCACCTCGGGCCGGATGACGTTGATCGTCGACGGCACCGAACACACCGTCGCCGCCGGACAGACCGCCACCTTCGACGCCGACGCCCCGCACACCTACCGGGGTGCGGGCACCACGACCTGCCACCTCATCATGACGGTCCACCTCCCGCCCGGCCCCGGAGCCCCGACCCCCGTGACGTGACACCCCGGTGCTTCCCGGTGGCCCTCCGACGGGGAACGCGGAGACCCCCGGCCGCTCCCGGCTCCGTCGCCGGTGAGGGATGAGGGCGGGGCAGGTATGACCGTCCGCGCACGGCGTTGCGGCCTGACGCACGGCGTGACCGGCGCTTCGGCTGCCCGTTGCAGGGCGGTCGCCGCTGGCAGTCGTGGAGCGGCTCGGTTTGTCACCGCGGTCACTGCTCAGGGGCGCCTTGGCATATGGCTATCTGCGGCTGTCCGGCGACGCGGCCCCGAGGGGCGTTGGCGCCGGACAGCAGTACACAGCCCGCTCAGCGCTGGGTTTGCCGTGGTCAGACCGTTTGGCGTGCGCTCAGTCTCAGCGAGACAGTTCCCGATCGACCGTTCGCTCGGGATCTGGCTGTCCGGATCAGTCTTCGCCGCCGCACTGCGGCCTTACACGGAATCGCGTTGTGGTCTCCATGACGTAAGAATTTCCCTTGTGCTGATAGGAGACGGTCACGCCCTCCATGGAAGCGTGGTCGGTAGCTTTGACTCCGATGAGAAGGTTGGAGGCTTCGTGGGCCTCGACGACGGCCTCTCCGATTTCCCCGCGCAGTCTCCAGTACGAACCTCCGCTGGAATTATCCGTATATTCGGTGGGCGGGTATTCGTCAACGAGGCCGACCAGGGGTGCCAGGGAAGGATCTGCGGGCTGAGGGAATATGACCGCCTCAATGAGTTCCATATTCTTGGGTTCGATCAGCTCCACGTGTGTAACGGTCACCGGAGAATCTGAATCGTTGATCAACCAGTCGTGTCCCATGGAGAACACGGATTCACCCTCGCCCGGACCACATGCCGAGGCGGCCTCGCCTCCTGCTGACAAGGGACCGTTGTGGTTGGCAGAGCCTGCGCAGCCGCTGGCGGCAGCCAGGATGGCCACCGCCAGCATCGCCACGTGGTGGCGTGATTTCACTAAAGAACTCCCGGACCTCTGGCGACCAGCCGCCCCGGGGACGCACCCGGGTATCCCTTTGTTCCGCACAATGCCGCCGTCTGGGGAAACTCGAATTTGACGGAGGCGCTGGAAGCGAATCCTGTCTGTGTTGACAGGTCTATCCCCAGCGATGAACCCAGCTTTGCTCCCGTGGCCCAGGATGTCATTTTCGTCGTATCTTTGACAAAATCTGACCCCTTGATCATCTTAACGCAATAATTGGCCGTCGGGTAACTCGCGCTGCGGTTGTCCGCCCCGCCGGCGAAGCTCGTGGCCCTGGCGGAGAAGGTGAAGGAAGGGCCCGGACTGCGGGTGGTCGTGCAGTACTTTCCATAGGTGTACTTCGTGAAGTGGTGCGTGCCCGTCTTCGGTCCCTGGGTCCCGAAGCCGACGCTGGCAGTGGAAGACCGCTTGAGGGTTCCGCTGGTGCTCCAGGATCCGTATTTTCCTGAACCGGATATGCCAACGCCGAGGGTTGACTCCGCATTCTTGGAGAAGCGGAAAGTTGCCTTCGCGCCCGACGGTCCTGTCTGGTAATTGGAGCCGACATATACCCACTTAGTACCGAAGCTGCTGAGGTACTTCGTACCCGAGACAGGGCAGCCGTTGGCAAAGTCAAGCGCGCCGACCTCATTCTCGTCGCGCTCCACCATCTGAACGTCCACGATTGCGGACTGCACTACTTCCCCGGTGCCCGCTCCGCCTTCACTGAGAGCCACCTGGGCCATGTCCCCAAAGTCGGCATTCTCGAGTTCCGATGTGGGGCCGACCCGCAGGGAGAATGAATGGACTGCGATGTCGGTGGCGCTGCCGTCGGTGGCCACCACATCAACGTCGACGCTTCCTGACGTCGAAGCGAGCTGAGGCAGGACGGAGACGTCCTCCAGCCGCAGCTCGTAGCTTCCCTGATCCGTGCTGCGCGTCTTGGCGATGATCGGAGCATCGACGCTCGCGCCCTCTTCGATCTCGCCGAGACTTTCTCCGTCAGGCCAGGCCTGAAGGTAGACGTACGCGTTGGGGGCCAGAGTGCCGTCCGGCTTCTCTATGGTCCCGGCCACGATCGGTGCCGATGGCAGTTCGCGCGAATCGGTGACCTCCGGAAGCCATGATTCAGCCGGCCGAGACGATGGTCCGGCGTATGCTGTCGTTCCGGTTGCTACCACGACAGTCGCTGCGATGGCGATCGACTTCCACAGCGCACCTGTCGGTCTCGTTCTCAAGCTCAGCACTGAACCCCCCTGAGTAGTGACTGGCCAGCCGCTCCGTCATGGTGACGGACTGCAGCAGTGCCGGAGCGTAATGTGATTGTCGTGTAAAGGTCAAGTCCTTTTGGGGATGTGTGCGTTGGTCCCGTGCTCAGCCCCACCCAAGTCCCTCACGGGCTATGGACGGCAACCGGTGCTTCGGTCCGTCTGGACAGCGGCGAGAGGGGACATGTTGCATGGCCGGCGCGCCAGGCGGCGCCGGCCACAGAGCAGCGGGCAGGCCGGCAGCCGGGCGAGCACCGTAGCCGAAGGGCTTCCGCCATGAGTACTCACTCCGCGCCCCGGGTCATCTGAGCGTCCTGAGCGGCTGATTCAGCCCCGCTCCCACGCGCAGTTCTCCTCGTACCACCGTCGCGCGCTCCGACGCGCCCTCTTTTCTCACCTTCACCGTGCCGCCCGCCCTGTGCTGCGCCCAAGGGGAGTGAGGTCGTTGCCCCCGCACTGGGCTTCCTCTCGCGCTCCCGATGCCGCAGCCCGGCTCGCGGGGTTCTCCCTCGGTTCTGGACCTCCCTTCGGGAGGAAGCTCGGTCCGATGGCCGCTTCCCATCGCCGCGTCAGCGGTGGGCAGCGGCCCCGCCCGACTTGCCGAAACGTTTCTGCGTTCAGGAATTCGATATTTTCGCGCACTTCCAACCATTCGGCCATCAGTAATGCCCATCATCCGGGGGCAAATGCGGGAATCCGGACTGCATCATTCCGCTCTTCAAAGATGATATTCCGTCACGCGGGCGGCCAGGTTTTCTGATTACTGAGCGCATGAATAGCGGCGGACGGCCCCAAGGGGATACCGTTTCGGGTGAGAGAGCCCCGGACAGGCTGCCAACCATTGGCCGGGGCCCCTCATTTTCGAACGCTCGTACAAATTCAGGGGAGTCTCCCTTATGCCCGAACGCAATCCCACGCAGCGGCCGTTTGACGGCAGCGCGCCCTTTGACGTTAGCAGCGTGGCACCGGCCGGAACGGGACAGGGCGTGATCAGTTGCCTGTCTGTCATCGCCCCGGTGGGCGCGGTCGTTGTACTGCCCGTGATGCTCGGGCTGGTGGTCTCCGGGGCATGGCGTGAGCCCGGCGGGGTCAGCCTCGTCGGTGCGTGTCTGGCCCTGGGGTGCTCGGGACGTTACTCCTACCAGCGCATCCGCTGCATGTAGCCGGCCGGCGGTGAGTTCTCCCGCGCCGGGATGCCGGCGCGGGAGCCTCCGTGCATGTCCACCGGTCCACAGAGACGGCCCGTTGTTTTTTCTTCGCCGCTGCGCTCGTACCCCCGTGGCGGCGGGAACGAAATTCCTGCTGTGAGGAGAAGCGCTTCCGTGGCGTCCGAGGAACCCGACATCGTCTTGTGCGGCTTCTGCCGCGCTCACGTCTCCCAGTCCCCGGGAAGGGGGAGGAAGAAGCGGTACTGCGACGCGTCGTGCCGACGTAAGGCCCAGCGCGCCCGGGCCGAGAGCCGTGCTGACAACTCTCCCAGGTACGCGCCGCTGGGGAGGCCCGTGGCATTGGACCTGCAGCAGCTGGTGGCACGGCTGGTACGCGCGGAGTACGAGGACGAGCCGCTGCATGACCTCATCGGACAGGCCCGGGTGATCGAGCAGGAACTCGACACGTACATCGCCGCCGCTGTCCTCGACGCCCGCAATGCCGGAGGCACGTGGGAAGCGGTGGCCGAGGCCGCGAACACCAGCGTGGCCACAGCCCGTTCGCGGTGGCAGAAGGAGAGCGTCAACCGCCGGCTGCGACGGCGCTCCGGACAGCGTGGCACCACGCCGAGTCCGGGTATGACAGCGCCGCGGCCCGTCACGGGCCAGAACGATCAGCGGGCCGAGCGAGCGGCGGAGCAACTCGCCGCGGCGCTGACGAGTCTGCAGGAACGCAGCGGCCTGGCGAACGTCGATGTCGCCAAGTCCACGTCGCTGTCGCCCTCCTACATCTCGCGGATTCTGTCCGGCAACCGCCTGCCCGGGTGGGACGTGATCTGCACGCTCAGCCATGCGTTCAGCGGGGAGCCGGCCCATCTGCGGCTGCTGTGGGAAACCGCGCACGGGATCGCCCCCACTCCGGGCCCGCCCGTGCCCCACGCGACCAGTCCGCTGCTGTCAGCGCTCCAGGGCCTGTACCTGGCGGCTGGCCGGCCCGATGCCGCCGACATCCACCGCGGGATCGGGGGAGCCTTGCCCCTGGGTCTCATCCGGAGAGCGCTCGCTGGCGAGCAGGTTCCGCAATGGCCCGACCTCGGCCGGCTGATCACGGCGCTGGGCGGATCCCCCCAGGACTTCCAGCCCCTGTGGGAGATGACGCGGCTCGCTTTCGATGTCCGCAAGAGCGGTAAGGGTCGTGCCTCCAAGAACCCGGACAGCTGACATGGCCATCACGGAATCGCCCTCGCCAGATCCATCCGGAGGAGATCCGGCATGTCCCCCACACTCCGCCACGATGAGCACAGTTACCGCCGCCGGCTGTGCCTCCCGTCCGATGACGCACGCATGCTGAACACAAACCTCGCCCTGCGCATGCCTGCGTCGTTCACCGCGTTCTGCCTCCTGCACCACGAGAACTACCTGCGCTACTTACAGGCGCGCCTGCCCGACCGCGTGCCCTGCGGCGTGCTCATCGAATCGGCGCTGGGCGACCTCGCCACCCAGTGGCTGGCAGCCTTGAGCAGCCCCTGCACCGCGGCGGCAGCCTGGACCGTACTGCGGCGCTGGGCGCAGGGGGCGTCCCGGCAGTGCTGCGATGCCGGACACCGCGGCCACGACACGCTCCACCGCACCCTGCCCCCCGAACAGGCGGATGTGCTGCTGCTCCACCGCGAGCTTGCTCTCAGCGTGCAAGGAGTTGCCACTCTGATCGGGACGGACCGTCAGCATGTGAACTGGTATCTGACACTCGCGGAGAAAAACCTGGACCGCCTCCGGCCCGACTACGAGTCTCATGGCGGAGCGCAGCGGTAAACGGGGAAACCGGGCGCATGCCGACCCGGATTCACTACGGCGCTGCGCCCGCGCTTTTTTCACCGACCCGGGTGATTCCACGAGTGCTGTACCCGCAGAATCTGGACCCGTGATCAGAGCACGCCCTACGATGGGTTTTTTCGTCAGTCACGAATCGTTTCCCATCAGGCGAGGCATCCGTTCGCATGGGCCAACATCACAGACATCCGCTGCTCGATTCCTGCCGTTTCGATATCTCCATCCCCAGTGCCGCACGAATGTACGAGTTTCTGATGGGTGGCAGGGAATACTATGAGGCGGACCAGGATGCATGCGAAGATCTGCTGCGTCTGGCTCCCGGTATCGGGGCTATTCCCGTCATCCAGCGCAGATTCCTGCGCAGGGTCGTGCGCTACCTCGCCCGGGAAGCCGGCATCCGGCAGTTCATCGACTGCGGCTCCGGACTGCCGGCCGGGCACAGCATCCACGAGGTCGCCCGCCAGGACGCGCCCGAGTCACGTGTCGTCTACGTGGACAACGATCCCATCGTGGTGGCCCATGGCCGCCGTCGGCTGCCCGTCGACGAGCACACGGTCTTCGTCCACGCCGACATCAGTGACTGCGACGCCTTCCTCGCTCACCCCGGCGTGCGGAACGTCATCGACTTCCGTGCTCCGGTGGCGGTTCTGGCTGTGTCCACATTGCACTGCCTTCCCGACCGCGACCCGCATGAACTCATCAACAGCATCGTCAGCCGCCTGCCATCGGGTAGCTTCCTGGCGCTGAGCCAGTGGGTCTGTGAGGACGACCATCTGCGCGGCACCATCACCGACTTCATGCGGGAGCGCACCGCAGGGCAGTGGGGGTCAGTCCAAACACCTACGGCCGTCGCACGGCACTTCCAGGGCCTGGAGCTCATCCCACCGGGGACTGTGGAGGTTTCCTCCTGGCGCCCGGACTCACAACTGGACCCCAGGCCACTGACCACCACGGTTGCCGAGTACGGCGGCCTCGCACGCATCATCTGATCCATACCGGACAGCAGCGGGTCAGATCCCGGGCCGGGCTGAGGCCCTGGGCCGGCTACCCTACTCGGCGTCCTGGTGGGCCTGGTGCATCCTGGTGGCGTCCCTGATCATCTCCACAGCGCCCCTACCCGTCACACCCTCCGCGCCGATGCTCCCCAGCAGCGTGCGGTAGAAGTACGTCTGCTGCTGCTTCTCGCTGTACATCCCGCCATCGTCCATTTCCTTGTACACGATGTCGCACTGCTCCTCGCGGGAGGGGAACCGCAGCAACGTCACCGGAGAACCACCGCAGCCCGAGGCTCCCGCCGAGAACGGGATAATCGCGATGGGCATCCCCTGCTGCACGAGGTTCTCCAGGTGCTCGAGCTGGCGGACCATCACCCCGCGGTTCCCTACGTTGAGCCGCAGGACCGTCTCACTCATCAGGGCCCACAGGTCCAGCGGGCTTTCTGTCCGGGTGAGGAGTTCCTGCCTCTGCATGCGGAAGGCCACACGCCGTTCCACTTCCTGACGGCTCGCCCGCGGCATACCGACCTGAATCACAGCCCGGGCGTAGTCCTCGGTCTGCAGGAGACCCGGAACGAAGTGGGTCTCGTAGTTCCACGAGGAGGAGGCGATCGACTCCAGCGCGTAGTACAGCGTCGTCCAGCCGGAGATGGCATCCGTGGAGGAGAGATGCCACCAGTTGCGCTCATTCGACCTCTCCACCAGTCCGGCGATGTCCGCGAGATACCCCTCATCGGTGACGCCGTAGAGCCTGAACAAGGAGGTCACGTCTTCCGGCTTCAGCCGGTGATCGATGCGGCTCGCCTCGAGCCGGGTGACCTTCGACGTCTCCATCCGGCTGATCTTCGAGGACGAGCAGCCCAGGTGGGCGGCAGCCTGCGCCGCGGTCATGCCCCGCTCCATGCGCAGCCGCTGCAGCATGGCTCCCAGCGCGCACCGCACCGATGTCGGCGCCCGCCCGCGCAGCCCGGCGATCGGCGGCACGGAACCCGGCTCAGCAGCCATGGGGGGAACTCCCTCAACGCAGTCCACGAGCGCCCATTATGGCATTCCCATACCTTCACGACGCGGGAATTCCACCCACCTGGCGTTCACTCAGGACGACTCACGCGAGGAAGCAGTCGAACTCCCCCTCCTTCACTCCCAGAACAAATGCCCGCATCTCTTCTTGCGTATAGACGAGAGCCGGCCCCTGCGGATCCCTCGAGTTCCGCAGGGCCGCGCCGCCCGCAGGGAACACCGCCACCTCCACACACTGACCAGCCGCGTTACTGTGCCGGCTCTTCCTCCACACGACTCCCTCGATGGAAGTCGCCGCCACCCCGTTCACTGCGTCCTGCATCCCCATTTTCTTCTCCCGAGATCGCTAAGCCTTCAACCAGACCCAGGGGACTTAATCTCGCCAGCACGCCCATCTGTCCGGCCAAGGGCGAAATGTAACCCTGCACTTGCCGTAACGAGCAGCAGCGGGGATAGTAGCGGTGAAGAATTTTTTTCTTCCCTGGAGGAGGGCGGTCGATGGCGGCACAGCCTCCCGCCTCTTCCCTCCCCGGCAACGCACAGCACTGCACATCGCACCGCGCCCCGTGCTCCTTGGCCGGCACCGCTGCGGACGGTCACGACCCGGCACTGATGCAGTTCACCGCCCGGCAGTTCGCTCCCTCACCGCACTGGCTCGCCGCAGCCCGCACGTTCACCCGCGACACCCTGCACCGGTGGAACCTCGGCCACATCGCGGACGACGCCGCGGCCATCGCCTCCGAACTCGTCGCCAACGCCGTTCAACACGTACAACCCGAACCGGGCACCGCACCACAGCCCATCTGGCTCGCCCTGGACCGCAGAGACACCAGCGTCCTGTGCATCGTCTTCGACACCAGCAGCACCGAACCCACCCTCCACACACCCACCCCTCTATCCGAGACAGGACGAGGACTCGTCATCGTCCAAGCACTCAGCGAAGACTGGGGCTGCAACATCGAAGTCGAAGGAAAACTGGTCTGGGCTCAGATCTCCTCTGCCCACCGATGACCGCCTCGCCGGTACCATCCGGCAGACACCATGCGGCAGCCACCCCTCCTCGGCCTGGAATCAGGCGGCCCCATCCCCTGGGAGCCACAGGACAATGTCTGCTTCCCCACGTAGCTACCTCAGCGAGCGTGTGATGGATCGGCTGCCCCTCATGCCCTGTGCTGTGCACCTCCGCACATCAGAAGCAGGCACATTGAGTACCCGTCAGTCAGGCGCTCCGCCGTCGGGAGGGTTCATGAATCGGATCGGTGAGGACAGGGTTGCTGGGGAAGCAGCAAGCAGGATGAGAGCCAGGTTCTCCGAGCTGTTTGTCGAAGTGCAGCGCGCTGACGGCAAGGCGGCCGCCCTGTGCGGGCTGACCGGAGGGTTGCTCGCAGCTGGCATTGCGGCGTTGTCGAACTGGGGCAACGCCGCATGGCCGGCGAAGGCCTCCTTGGTGGTGGCGTGCGGCTTGCTGGTCTCAGCACTCATTGCGGCTCTGGCCGCCCTTCGACCATCGCTCCCCCGCCATCCCCGCTCAGCGATGGAGGGTCCTGCGCGAGGGGGCTGTGCACAGGCGCTTGTGACGTCCGTTATTGCCATGAGCAGCGAGGAGCGGCTGCATGCAGATGCGGTCCAGGTGATACGGATCGGAGCACTGGCCCACCGGAAATTTCGGGCGATCAAGGTGGCTGTTGATCTCATAGTGCCAGCCCTGTTTATGGCCGGAATTGGGTTATTGATCGCATACATGACTTCTTGAGAGCATCCCGCGTGAAGCGGGCGCCGTTACTCAGGGGGATCGATGTATCAGCCGCACAGCACTGTCATCGGCGAGCAGCTGTGGTCCAAGCTGTGCGGGCTCTCCCCGGTGCGGGTCCGGCAGTCGCGAAGCGTCCTCCTGAGGCAGGGAGATCCGGGGACCCACGTCGTGCTCCTCGCCGCCGGGACAGCACTGGTCACGCTGACCGGCGCCGAGGGGAACCGCACGTTACTCGCGGTGCGGGGGTCAGGAGAGATCTTCGGGGAACTGGCAGTCGTCGACGCACAGCCACGTTCCGCCTCCGTCATCGCTGCGGAGACCTGTCGCGTGCACATCGTCCCGGCAGCCGACTTCCTGGGATTCGTTGAAGAGCATCAGCTGCTGAACTCACTGCTGCGGCACGCCATCACCCGAGTCCGTGAGGCGGAGGCCGTCCGCCTTGAACTCGCGACCGCGCCGGTCGCCACACGTCTGGCATCAGCCCTGGGCCGTCTCGCTCAGTGGGTGGCCGCGCCGGGCCAGCCAGCACAGGTGCGCCTCACTCAAGAAGAACTCGCACAGATGATCGGCGCCTCCCGCAACGCCGTCGGCTCAGCACTCAAATCATGGCGCGAGCACGGGTGGCTGGACACTGAAGCCGGTGGCGGTCTGCTCATCAAGGACATCACCGCCATCCAGGAACACGTCGGAGCCCAGACGTGACGGGAAGCACCGATCCGGTGCACAGCAGTGGGCAGCGAGGGTCTCCGGGCGCAGACAGCATGGTGCGCCCACCTGCTGAAAGGGCCCTCGTGAACTCCTTCTATCCCTCGCGTGAGTTCGACGTACCTCCGGAGCACGCGCTCCTGGTCGTCGACATGCGCAAGTACAGCCAGATGCCCGAGGCGAAGATGTCGCTCGTCCGCGACGATCTCGACGACATCCTCAAGACCGTGTTCCTCGAGTCCGGGCTGGCGGAAGTCCACCCGGCCGCCGGCGCGGAAAGGGACACCGGCGACGGCGTCATTTTCGTTCTGCCGGCACGGGAGCTCGCTCGGCTGATCGATCCGCTGCTCGGAAACCTCAACAAGGCCCTCCTGCGCTACGACCGTGCGCGGCTGGCCAGCGCACCTCCCATTCATCTCCGCGCGAGTGTCCACGTCGGGCCTCTGACCGCCGACTACCGCGGCGACGCCATCAACGAGGCGTGCCGCTTGGTGAACTGCACCGCCGTACGCGAGGCGATGGAGGTGGCAGTGCAGCGCGGGGAGTTCCTGGCCGCAGCCGTATCGGAGGTCGCCTATCGCCGGACCGTACACGCCGGCCGTACCAGGGACCTCGTGAAGGAACACTTCCTGCGTGCGGTGGCACAGGTGGAGGACAAGCCCGAGTTCAACGAGCCGTGCCGGATCCTCGTGCCCGGTGTGAGCCCAGAAGCAGTTCAACCGCACGTTCGTGATCGCGTTGAGGCACCCGGGCTCGCGAGTACTCACGGAACGTCGTCGGGCAGCAGGGAACGCTCTTCGGCGTCGATGGTGCAGGGTTCCGGCGGGGGGATCCAGTTCAACGGACCGGTGCATCACAGCAACATTGCCGAGACCATTCACAACGCTCGTACGGAGTACTGGCCGCGCTGACTTGCGCCCGTCCCCGGTCTCTTCCCTCATCCCTGCAGATCAGGAACAACACATGTCAGACAACGGCTTTGCCCGTCCCGGCTCCATTCCACCTTTCCTCCCTCAGCCCAGCTCGCCACCGGCACCTGGTGTCTCAGTCGGTCCGCAGTTGCCACAGCAGACGGCACATCGGGCCGATGGGGCCACGACGACGCCCTCTTATCGCAGTTCAGAGCCGCCAGCGCTTTCGCCTGTGCGCAGCCCCGGTGGGACAGACACGCCGACTGCGCCCCCGCCGGATCGGGGCACTCACGTCGGCAATGCGGGTGTCGTCGCAAGCCACATCGAGCAGCTGATCCTGGAGACCCGCAAACGGGACATCCTCGAGGGTGTGGTTCTCGAGCGACATGACATCACCGATGGGCCCTTCATCCGTGAGGCCCAGTGGGAGGAGGCGTGGGAAGAAGCTATCGACCATGACAGCCGGCGCCTCAGACAGCATGTGCTGATCGTTGTGGCGCCGCGTTCCTTCGGGTCGACGACTTTCGCGCTGCATCTCCTTGCCCGGCACACCGACAGTGACACCCGCTTGGTGAAACTGGACGCCGATTGGTCCTCGCCCACCGTAGGTCGGTTGCCTTTGGAGGAACGCCACGCTTTCCAGCTCGATCTCAAGGACCCGGACTGCGACCAGCCCTCGCCCGACTTCCTGAACTCGCTCAGCAAGCACGCGACCAATCTGAAGGCGTGTGGCTCGCATCTGGTGATCACCGTGGCCAAGGAGCTGTGGACCGACGACCACTTCCTGAGGCACCGCGCGGGTATCCAGACGGTCTATCTCAAGGAACCACCCACTTCGCTGAAGGTGGTGGAAGGGCACCTGCGTTTCCACCACCATGTCCACTTGATTCCCTACATCCAGTCGTCCATCGAGGCCAAAGCGGCCTTGCTCGGGCTCGACGCTGTGGAGGCCGTGCGCGCTGCGGGGAAGGCCGTCCAGGCATGGGAAGAACACACCCGGCAGCAGACGACATCGCCGCTGCTCACTCCGGACCGCGCTTCCTACGAGGCGACTGCCTCATTTGAGGAACGTCTTGCGGGCGCGCTCTCGGACTGGAGAGACAAGCTGGACCTCCTGTTCGGCGAGGTTTCAGCAACGCACAACCAGCACGATGCGTCACTCACCATCGAGGACCGCTGTCTACTCATGGCACTCGCCGTGCGGCAGTCAGCACCCATGGCCTCCGTGGCCGCCTGCGCACGTGACTTGCAGGGGCGTGTGACGGAAGACCAGGTCGGAATGACCACGGCATCGGTGTTTGCCGGCCGTGGTCTGCGGCGCCGCATCCATGAGATCGGTGCCAGCGTCGACTCGCACGACACCGTGATCTTCGAACAGCCTTCATACGGCCGGGCTGTTCTGGCATACGTCTGGGACAACTACGAGGTCATGCGCGACCCTGTACTCGCCTGGCTCGTCCAGAACGGCACGGACCAGGAAGCGTCAGCTCGGGTGGCCGATGTCATCACCGAATTGGTGCTGCGTCACGGCCGGGTGACCTACCTCAACGTCCTGGGGACGATGCTCTCGCGCGAGGACAAAGGCCTTCTGAGCCTGGTCATGGAACGCGCTGTCCAAGACGAGCATGTCGGACGCCAGGCTTGGGAGGTGCTCTACCGATGGGCCGGACAACCCGACCGCGCGCTCACCGTGATCTCCACCTGCCAGAGCATTCTGCGGTCCTCTTCCTCAAGCCGCTCATCTACCAAGAGAGCCATGGTGCGGCTACGCAGGATCACCCACACGATCGATGACCGGGCCACTCGCGAGAGGGTGCTCGAGGCCTACCGAGACCTGGCGCAGTTGCCCGGAGGAGCCGAACGGCTCGTCGCGGAAGTCAATGCGTGGCAGTCCTCGAAGGCGAGCCGCAAGAGCGGAAGCCTGGCGTTCCTGGCACTCATGCCGCAGGAGCACAACGGCATGCCCTGGCTGCTATCGGACACACCTCCCGACATCGAGGTGGACTGTGCTCTGCAAGACCTTCTCGGGGAGGATGCGACCGCCGAGGAAGTCATCCCGGCGATCACCAACTGGATCCGCAACTGCACCACCGACCCCAGCACCTACAGCCGGCTTCGCGATCGGCTCGTTCCGACGCTTCGCGGGCACAAGATGTTCCAGGCCTGCATGGAACTCATGCGAGCCCTGGGTGACATCCCCAGCATCGGCGACATCAACGTCGCGCAGGACTTCTACCAGCACCTCGTGGAACCCGCTCTGCGCCCGGTGTTTACCCCCCAGGGGAGGTCTTTGTGAGATGGCCCTGGCAGCGCGCTACACGAACTGCCTCCTGTCCCCAGCCCAGACTCCTTCCCTCTGCCACACCCGGTGTGCCCTTCGAAGGGCTCTTCGTCATCCGGTGGCGCCCCACGTGGCGACGGGGCACAAACCTCGATGAGCAGGTGCGATGCGCTGTACTCGGCGTAGCCACGGAGAGAGCCGGGCAGCTGAGTGCGGCCGATCTCCATACTGCTCAGGACAGCATCAACACGGCTCTGAGCAATGCCCTGGTCCCGCGTGGCAGGGAGTACCGAATCCTGTCGGCCCGCGTCACCTTACGTCTGTCAGCTGGGTCGGCTGAGGTCCTCGCACAGCGCCGCGCTGATGAGGAACGGATTCGCCGGCTGCGGTTCCTCAAGAGGTGCTTGTACGACCACCCGGACCTCGTCGTCCTGGACCGTCTGGAGCAACAGCCGGGTTCACTCGGCGACGAACAGGCCGCTGAGCTGCAGCGAATCGCACGATGGATCAAGTCGTGCAACCACTGGTGGCACCCGCTGCTTCAGCAGTGGGAGCAGCTCGGCGCAGGGTTCGACAACGTTCAAATGCAGCATCAGGCCATGCTCGCCCTGCTGGAAGCGGTCAAGGCCCTCAATGGTGGCTCGCTGCCCGATGCCACACCCGCGGCAGCCCAGCACCCTCAGAGGTCTGCGGAACCCTTGAGGGCACGCTGATGAGGTTGGCACTGGTGCGGGCCTTCCTGGCGCCGATCACCAGCATGCGCGCTCTGTGGTCGTGGGGGCGCGGCAGGGGGAGTCTTTCTTATGACGTCGCCTGGCGCAGAGCTCGCGTATCGCAAGCACCGGATGAGCTCGTCTACCGACTGCATGGCCACCGTGCGAGCTCGGGTGAGGCTGAGGCAGCGCCTCTTCGCCGGTACGGGCATGCTCAGCCTCCGGCGTGTCGACGGTCTGCCGGAGGCGGATGAAGACAGGGCGTAGGGCAGGACATGGCGGCTGCATTCTTTCGGGCGCACGCTGCGGGAAGGCCTCCCCCGTCGTCTGGCAACGCTCCCCCACCCACGCAAAGCCTCGGCTCCGTGGGTGGGGGCGACCCCCGTTTCCAGTGCACCGCTCCTACCTCACATGTGGCCTCACCGCGGGGCAGGATTCACGGAGCGGTTCCGCGGTGGGCAACTGGGGAGGGCACTGCGCTCAGTCCTCGGTGGTCGAGGTGATGGCGGGCTCGGGTGACGGCGACGTAGGCCAGGCGTGCCTCGTCGGCGTCGATGGGCGCGGCAGTCGGCTGGCCGTTGGCGTCGGTCTCACCGGTGTCCTCTGGGGCGAAGTCGTTCGAGATCCGTACGGTGTTCCACTCCCGGCCCTTGGCTTTGTGGGCGGTGGAGATGGTGATGTCGGCGTAGGTCTCGGGGACAAGCTTGTCGACGGCGTTGAGGATGGCTTGGGTGCCGTGTTGTTCGACGACATCGATGAGGGGGGCGAGGTCGCCACCGGCGGGGTCGTGTTCGGCGTATTCCTTGAGGTCTGCCCAGCGCTCGAAGAGCAGGAGTTCGGGGTGGGTGGTGCGGCGGCCGTTCTGGAGGTCGTGGGCGGCGCGGGCGAGGGCCTGGAGGGGTTCGGCTCCGCCGGCCAGGGCGACGCGGCGGCCGGTGGGCAGGAGTTTCATGATTTCGATCATGGTGCCGACGTTGGTGCGGCACAGGATCGCCTCTGGTGTGTCGAGGGGGCCGGTGCTGGAGCGGACGGTGGCGGTTCCGGTCAGGCGGATGGGGGCGTCGGTGAGAGCGAGCCAGCGGTTGGCTTCCTCAGCGATGGCGTGGCCGAAGCGGAAGGAGCGGGTGAGGGTGAGCTGGGTGCCTTTGAAGGCTGACATGACGTCTTTGGCGCCGCGCCATCCGTAGATGGCCTGGGCGGAGTCGCCGACCATGACGAGTTGTGCGTGGTCGCGCTGCTGGTTGAAGACAGTCTCAAGGACAGGATTGGTGTCCTGAGCCTCGTCCAGCAGCAGGTAGTCGGCGGCGATGACCGGGTCGGTGAGGGCCCAGATCTTCAGGTAGTGGTCGTGGCTGAAGCGCACCGCGGCGCCGTCCCGGCTCTGCAGGTCTTCCCACGCTTTGTGGGCGTAGGGGAGGACGGCTTCGGCGAGCTTGTCGTGAACTTCGGGGGCATCCAGGCCGCGCAGGCGGGGGACGTGGTGGGGCTCGAGGGTGCTGTCCGCGGAGTGGCAGAAGGTGGTGACGGCCCGCAGGACGGTGGAGGCGAGGATCGGCTGGCCGACGGTTCGGCCCTTGATGGTGAGGGGCTTGGTGAGGCCGAGGTTCTGGCCCTGCTTCCAGCTGGGCACACGGGGTGCGTTGAGCCGGCCGCTGTAGTGGCGCCCGACCGTGGCAAAAGCCAGGGAGTGAGCCGTCTTGCAGGCGACCGTGCGGGGAAAGACAGCGGCCGCGGCCTGGGCGATCGCCTTGTTGAAGGCAAGGTAGCGGCCCCGGCGCGGCGTGGCCGCGGCCAGCAGAGCCAGCGTGGTGGTCTTCCCCGTGCCGGCGCCGGCCTGGAGCACGATGTGCTCCCCCGCGTTGAAAGCGTCAGCTGCTGCGGCCTGTTCTTCCGTAGGTTCCAGCACGAATCGTCATCCTGTCTTGCGCAGGGGCACGGGGCGGCGGGGCGCGGTCTGCCGTTGCTTGCTGAGGCAGGCGCGACCGCATGACGGCAAAGCGTGTGGGCCCGTACGAGCCCAGCCGCCAGGAGGACGATGAGGGGCGGCGCGCCGGGAGCTGCGCAGCGAGGCCGTGGAAGTCAGCCACTCAGCCCACCAGCCTCGAACACATGCGGCACTTAACGGATATGTGTTCCATTTTCCTGGTTGGCTCTGGGAGCCGCTGAGGTTGGCGGCCACCATGACGTCACGAGCCCTTCAGGGAGCTTCGTGTGCCAGAGTCCGCTGCCGCGCGCACGACTGAACTGGAGTTCGCTCCTTGGCCGACCGTGCGACTGCAGATGCTGATTCGGGTGAATCAGATACCGGACTCGATGGCCGGGCGAGCGGGGGTCACTGCTGTGATGGGCCGGGTGGCTGGTGGCCGTGGCAGATGCTTTCCAGCAGGTCACCGACAGGTTCGCCCAGGGCATGGGCGATGGCGTGCCAGGTCGCGAGAGTTCCCAGGGTGCGGCCCTGTTCGATCTCGATGAGCGTACGGCGCGAGAGACCGCTGCGGGCGGCGAGTTCGTCGTAGGACCATGCGCGGGCCGCTCGCAGCCGGGCCAGCTCCAGGCGGAGCTCGTCCATGTTGGGCTCGGGCGGCAAGATCGTCACCCAGCTATCGCACGACCCGGCACCCCACCCTGTCAGTGCAGACCTCTGCCCTATTTTCAGCGGAGTCTGCAAGATCACAGAGGGCAGGAGGCTGCACTACGGTGTCCCGCCGCCGGCCACTCCCCCACCCACGCCGGAACCGACCCCCAGAGCACGGCCACAGCGAGACACCGAGGAGGAGCGACATCCTCGTGGAGACGACACCCACTCACCCACCGCATCGTGCCTGGACCGTCACCATCCAACGGCGCAGAGAGGGAGTGACTGCGGTGTGCGATGCCTGCGGCTCTCTTCCCGCGCCTCTCCTGGGCATCACGAGTGCCATGCGGGCCTTCGCCCTGTCACACCTGGCCGGCCACGTCCGGGCGCAGCCACTCGCCCCTCACTTGCGGACCTGCCAGTGCGGGGCGCACGGATGCCGCCTGCACCCTCGGCACCGGGGCTGCGACGGCCTGGTTCTTCTCGTTCTGGCCCGCAGCAGGACCGGCCATCAGTGGCGGCTCGCAGACACCTGCCGTGCCTGCGCAGTCGCAACACCCAACGCCGCTGCCATTTCAGGACAGGACAAAGAGCACGAACAGCTGGGTTCAGCCGATCCACCGCTCGCCGTTCCTCTGTTCCACGGCGACGAGGCCCAGCGGTCCTTGGAAGGTGTGGTGCGCTTTTGGGACCCAGCCGAACACGATGTCTGGGACACCAACCCGACATGACCTTCTGATGCCACGGCCAGGACCGGAGGGCCTGGGTGGTGCCTGCGTTTGGGGTCTGGTGTGGCGACGGTGAGGGCAGCCACGGGGAACAGGGCAGTCTGTCAGTCGACCGGCGCAATCCGTCCCCGGGTGACAGGGCTGGTGACACGGCTGGGGGCAGCAGTCGGACGTCCGTTTCAGGCGGCGTCCGGGAGTTCCGGTTCCAGGAACTGCGGCACGACCGGCAGGCCGAGTGCGTCGAGTGCCGCGATTTGCTGAGGGGTGAGCTGGGCGGCGTCGCGCTGGCGCCGCTCGATCCAGGTATCCAGTCTGACATGGTCAACATCGACGGTCTCGACATGTCCGTCGGGGACCTGGAGATGGCCTTCACGTCGGAGAAACTTGCGCGCGGCACGCAGGCCGCGCGCAAAGATCATCGCTGGCCTGGTGGTCTGCCGCGACAGCAGCAGGGCGTGGGGGTGGAGATCCGGGTGATGGCGTGCCAGAAGCGCAAGTTGGGCGAGTTGCCCCGGCTCCAGGGTGTGTTGCCGGTCGATCTGGCGATCCAACCAAGCGGCCAGGGAGGGATCCGTTTCGTTGGTGGCGAGCTGGTATGTGGGTCGCCAGGTGCTGGTGGCAAGGCGGCGACGCAGTAGGGCGCAGGTGTACTGCCAGTCGATGCTCCAGGCGGGGTTCCAGCAGGGGTCGATGGAGTTAAGTACTTCAAGGCGTTCGGGAGGCAACGCGTCTTCGCAGTTCATGGCCCGCAATTGGTCGAGCCACTCGGTCAGGCTGCTGTCCACTCCGGGGGTATCAGCCGTGACTGCGAGGGTGTGGTGGGCGGTCGCGTAGTCGCGGGCTAGGGCGAGGTTGTGTTCGAAGCTACCGGGTGGATGGGGCCAGGAGATGCGCAGCGCGTACAGGGCGAAGGCCTGGTCGGGGTCGAGGGTGCCCTTGGCGTAGCGGTTGCGCTGCTCGCCGATCCATGAGCCGAGGTGGATGCCTTGGAGGTCCCGGTGGTCGGTGGGGACTTCGAGATGGCCGTGCTTCTCGTAGAAACGCATGGCGGCTTCGTAGCCCCTGCTCCAACCGTCGCCCTGGAACTGGTGGGCTCGTAGTGAGAGAACGCCGGCGATCTCGTCGGGGCGCTCGGGCTCGACCAGGGCGGGGTCTTCGGAGCGGCGGCCAGGGCCGCGGCGCAGTCGGGTGTAGAACTTGCTGTCGGCGGTGCGCAGTCCGTCCAGGATGGCCCACAGGTCGCGGAAGTCGGAGGACTCCATGGCCTCGCGGGTGGTTTGTCCCGGTCGGATGTACACGGGGATGATCAGTGTGGCGATCTTGCCGCTGCCTGGCGGCTGGCGCAGGGCGCGGCCGAGGGTCTGGATGATGTCGACGACGCTGCGTTTGGGGTCGGCGAACAGCACTGCGTCGGCTTCGGGCATGTCGACGCCTTCGCTCAGGCATCTGACGCTGCTGAGGATGTGGGTGTGGGCCTGTCCGGGCAGGAGGGCGGTGCGGCTCTGCCAGAAACTTCCCGCGAAGCGCCAGAGCTTGGTGTTGCGCTCGGAGCGGGGCTGGCGGCTGTCGAGAGCGGCAGCCCACAGTTTCATGGGCTGGCTGCCCTGGGCGAAGGCGGTGGCGGTGTGCGGCAGAGTGCGGGCGAAGGTGCGGGCGGCCGCGATCAGGCGGTGGAACGTTAGGACGCGGCTGAGGCGGTAGTCCTGTACGGCGCGCAGCAGTCCCACTTGCATGGCTGCCAGGCGCAGTCCGTCCAGGTGAGGGGTTTTCTCGGCCATGGTGAGGATGTCGTGCAGGTCATCCGCGCTGATGACGGGGACGACGACGCGGTAGTCGGCGAGGATGCCCTGGGCGATGGCTTCGGCCAGTTCGAGGCGGAAGACGACGGGGCCGAACAGTGCGGGGTTGTCCATCGATGCCAGTGGTTGCCTGTACGCGCCGGGGTGTCTGGGATTCGGGTGGCTCCAGCGCCGTGGCGTCGCCGTCATGTAGAGGCGGCGCTGCGCGGGGATCTGGGCATCGTCGTGGATGTCGCCCCAGCTCTTGTCGAGGCTGCCAGTGGTGTGGTGGGCCTCGTCGGCGACGGCGAGGGCCCACTCCGGCAGGCCGTGGCGGCGGTGGGCCTCGACGATCGCGGGCAGGGACTGGTAGGTGGAGAAGACGATGGTGGGGCCGCTGTGGTCGGCGACGCGGCGAGCGAGTTCGGCCGGGCTGGTGGTGAAGGGGATGAGCAAGGCGCCTCGGCCGGACGGGGGCAGGGCGCAGACCGCGATGTGCTTCTCGTCCGGGCGTCCGCGGTCCCACTCGCGTGCTGTCTGCGCCACCAGATCCTGGCTGGGGGCGAGCACGAGGATATTGCCGTGTGGGGTGTAGGTGTCGGCGCTGACCCGGGCGATGACGGTCTTGCCGGTGCCGCAGGCCGCGACCACGGTTACTCGTGGGTGGCGTTGGAGGCCTGCGGTGATGGCGCTGACGGCGCGTTGTTGGTATGAGCGTAGTCGGATGGGCTTGTGGGGCACGTGGGTGTCCTCGGCGACCGGCGGCTGGATCGGCGGGGCGATCGCCGTGCCTGCATGACTCGTGCCCCGCTCCGGGCACCAATTCGATCGGTTTTCCGGTGTTCCTTGTCAAGCGATCTTCGGAATTCCCGTCGATTTGACTGCTTGGGTGGCGCCTTCAGGAGCGTAAATGTCATCCTGATTGGTTCGGTTCGCCTTGAGGCCGCTGTTCCGTGTGAATAGCCTGATCCGCAGGCGCCGAGTAGCCGTCTCGTCAGCTCACCCAGCCAGCATTCAGCCGGGTTGCAGCAGGCAGGACAGGAGCCTCCCGCCAGGCGGCCGAAGGCGACATATCCCGCGCCCCGCAGTGCGTTGGCCGACCTTCAGCCGCCTTCTGCGGCGGCGGCTCTTCGGACGCGAGGAAACGCTTCTCCCATTCGGCTGTCAGGGCGGCCATTCTCATATTCGGCAGATCACTGTCAAGAATCGGTGCACTTTGCCGAATTATTTTCCCTGTTCCTGCCCCTCGTGCCGCTCGGCGTGGTAGCCATGGCCGCAGAGGCGAGGGAGGATCATGGATTCGGTGGCGGGCTTGGACCGGATACGGGTGCGTGAACTGCCGTTGCACGTCCGGTTCATGGCGGGCGAGTCGACCGGCTCCTACGTGACCCGCCTGGCTGGCCGTAACGGGCTGGAGGTCCAGCAGTTGCTGGACGAGGTCGGGCAGGGCAGCACGAAGGCCGTCGCGCCGCACCTGACCGAGCTCTACCTCAACCGCCCTGCCGCCGAGCGCCTGGCCGCCCTGGCCGGCCGTCCGCTGGAGGTGATGCGGCGGGCGCTCGCGAGCCTGGACGCGGCATACCTGCTCGACGACAGTGACGGAACTCCCGCCTGGTCGTTCCCATGGGCGGTGCGGGACGGCTATCTCGTGCGGGCCTGCGCGTTGTGCGCGGCCCGCCGCGGCATCGGCGAACCGGCCTGGATGATGGTGGCGGACCCCTGGCACCTGTGCGCCCGGCACGCACGGTGGTCGGACAACTCCCGTGATCCGCAGATCCCTTGGATCAGCGTGGCTGACTGGCCGCAGATCCTGGCGGCGGAACACCAGCGAGTGGCCATGGAGCGGTGCCTGGGCCGCACCGCACGCGCCCTGTTTGCGGACGCGCGCACACTGAGCGGGCCCGAATCGAGCGCGCCGGACAGGCTCCGGTTGATGGCCGACCGGCTCGGGGAGGCACGGGCCGCCTCCTTGTTGTCCTACCCGCGCACCGTGCGCATCGCCCGCATCCTCGCGCAGGCCGAGCGTCGCCGGCTCAGCCGGGAGCTGACGGCGGACTCCTACGAGGGCTGGTTCGCGCGCAGTTCACAGGAGTTGGGCCCCGGGTACCGGGGAGTGCTGAGGCGGTGGATGGAGTGCCACAAGCCGGTACCGGGTCCGGGGTCAAAGCGCGGGAGTGAGTTGGGGCGGGCCGTGCTGCTCGAACCGCACACACGGATTGCACCGCTGGATTCGGTGCAGCAGCTCAGCTGCCTGCCCTTTGGCTCGGTGGCCAGCGCGTTCGATCGGCCTTTCCTATAACGGCCGTGGTCCGCGAGGACCGGGGCCGTCCTCATCGGGCGAGGCGTCCCGTTCATCCGCGAAAAGCACATCAGGAACGAGTGGGATGCGGCACGGGAGAGGTGATCTTGTGCAGGTGCGGGTGCGTTACCGCGACGTGGACGGGCGGGTGCGTGAGGGCGGCCCGGATCAGGTGCGGGCGGTGCCGCTGGAACGGTGCGAGCCGTTGTGTGAACCGCACGCCTACAACGGCCGCACCTCGATCTTGACGCGGTACTGGTCGGCGACCACAGGCGGCATGGTGGTGTGCGGCAGCGAGCGGCTGATGCACGCGGCCATGCTGCTGGACTTCGACGCGGCCATTACCTGCTTCTCGGCCTACGCAGCCCAGATCGTCTGGGAGGACGGCAGCGCCCATGGGGTGGTCAGCCCGGCGTTCTTCGCCCGCACCGCTGACGGGCGGCGGCTGGCGATCGTGCACCCGGGCCGCGCTGAGCCGGACGGCGCGCGTGAACGCCAGGCGCTGGAGGTGGCGGCGCAGGCCGCCGGGTGGACACTGACGGGCCTGGACGCTCCCATCGGAGTGCGGCTGGCATGGCTGAAGGTGGTGGCCAGCTTCCGTTTCCCCGAACTGTTCGACGCAGCGACCCGTCCGGCCCTGCTGAATACCTTCCGCCAACCCCGCCCGCTGGTCCGCGGAGTAGCCGAAGCCGGCCTGCCCGACAGCGCCCTCGCCCACGCCTGGCACCTGCTGTGGCGCGGCGACCTCCTCTTCGACCAGGAACGGCCCCTGATCCCCGTCTCTACAGCGTGGACCGCCGACACAGCCCACCGGCAGGAGGCGTCGTGACGCCCGGGAAGGCAACGGTGCAGGCACGGGCAGCGTCCGTCCACGCGACGTGGGACCGACGTCGCGTGGACCTGACACCGGGAGTGACAGTGCGCTGGCTGGGCGGCCTGTACGAGGTCGCCGCCCTCCAAGGAACCCGGGTGCACCTGCGCGCCTTGAACGAGAAGGGCGAGGACGCCGTCGCGCTGGTATCCGCAGTGACCTGCGCCGCCGACTTCGCGCTGGTGGAGGAGCAGGGCCGGGAGCGGCCCGGCCCGCAGATCCCGGACGTGAGCATCGTGGACGTGCTCGACCCCCTGGAGCGCGATCGGATGCGCAACTGGGAGTGGCACCTGCACGAGGTCGTTCACGGACTGCCGCCTGGCGCGCCCTCGGGCACCCAGCCGCGCCCGCAGTACGACCTGGAAGAGACGTCGCGGTGGAGCCGGCTGGACGCCAAGTCCCGCGAGCTCAAGGACCTGGGCTGGACGAAGGTGTCGGTCGCAACGTTGCGGCGCCGGGCCCAGGACTACGAGGAGCGGGGCGTCGCCGGGCTCGTAAAGGTGGTCGCCGGGGACTTGTACGGCGACACCGATGAGCGGATCGTTCAGCTGCTGCTGGAGGAACTCCGTGCCGGGACGGAGGAGTCCTCGGGGTGGGCCAACCGGCTGCGAGAACGGGTCGAGGCCCGGCTGCGCGCCGAGTTCCCGAAGGAGGGCCTGAAGCTGTCGCGAAGCGGGTTCTACCGGCTGCTGAAGAACCTGGGCATGCGTGTGGAGACGCTGCGCGGGCCGGTGCGCCGCCGCGAGGAGCGGGCCAGCTCGCCCGAGCCGCCCTGGTCGCCGACCCGGGCGGCGATGCTGGGCGAGGTGGTGCAGATCGACTCCACCGGGCTGGACATCCTGGCTGTCGGAGACCACGGCTACCCGGTCCAGGTCGAGCTGACGGCAGCGATCGATGTGGCCTCGCGCAGCATCATCGCAGCGATGATCGTGCCCCGTGCTCCAGGGCGCGGCTACAAGGGCAAACGCCTGGGCGGGCGGGCGACCACCTCTTTCGACGCGACGCTGATGCTCGCCCAGGCGCTCGCGCCGATGCCCGGGCGGCCCGGCTGGTCACCTTCCGCGGCAGCAGAGAAGAGTTGCCACCTGCCGTACGGGGACCTGGTGGCGTGCGATCCACGGATGGCCGGTGCTGCGGCCCGTCCGGTGATCCGCCCGAAGATGGTGGTCGTCGACCAGGGCAGCATCTACCAGAGCGAGCACTTCACCGACGTGTGCACCTCACTGAAGATCTCGGTGCGCTCGGCGCGCGACCGCACCGCCGATGACAAGGCCGTCATCGAGTCGACGTTCAGCGCGATCAAGAAGCTGTTCTGCCAGTACGTCGCCGGGTACACCGCGCGTGACCTGTCCCGTCGCGGGAAGTTCGTGACCGAGGGCGCCATGTGGCGCCTCAACGAGCTGCAGGACCTTCTGAACGAGTGGATCGCGCTGGGCTGGCAGCAGCACCGCCACGAGGGCCTGCGCGATCCGCACCTGCCCGGGGTCGTGCTGACGCCGAACCAGATGTACGCGGCACTGGTGGCCTGCGAGGGCTACGTCCCGCTGCCCCTGTCGGAGTCCGAGAACCGCAAGCTGCTGCTGTGCGAGTGGCGACAGGTCACCGACAAAGGTGTGCGGATCGGCAACCGCACCTACGACAGCCGGGCCCTGCAGGAGTACAACAAGGAGCCGTCCGGGGTACGCGGGAAGGGCATGAAGTGGCCCGTCCGCTACGACCCCTACAGCCCGCGCTACGTGTGGCTGTTCGACCAGCGCAAAGAGCAGCGCGGCGAATATCCCTGGGTGGAGGCGGAGTTCGTCCACCAGGACCTCATCGGAGACGACTGGTCGCTGTTCTTGTGGGAGACCGCCGAACGCCTACGACTCGAGGCCGGCGGCAGCGAGGAGGACCGGCAGTGGGAGCGCGACATTGCGCTGGAGGTATCCGAGCTGCGCCGGCGCGCCCACCAGGGCCCCACCGACGATCCGGTCATGCCGACGCGACGCGGCCGCGGGCGTACACGCCGGCGGCGCCCCGCAGCCCCATACACCGGCCCCAGCCTCACCGTACGCGCACCTGCTGCTGACCGGTACGCGGACATCCCCGAGCCCGACCCCGCCCGGGTGCGCCCCGCCAGGTCGCTGAACGTCCCAGCCCACCTGCTGTTCGCCAGCGCGACCCTGGCCGACCCCCAACCGTCCCCGCCCGCTTCGCCCGCACCGGCGGGCGCAGAAAGTGTTGACACCCCACCCCCGAACGCGGACACCGAAGCGGCCCTGCCCAGGCCGGCGAAGGCGCCCAACCCGCGGCGGTGGCGTTCGCGCACGTTCTCCGGTCGCGCCACCGACCTGTTCCTGCGCGACCTCGCCCCGCCCCCCGATGACAGCAACAGCCCAGACCCGTCCAGCGACGAGGAGATCACATGAACGACCGCGCCCGCTCCCACGCCCGGCCGGAACCCGCAGCCAAGGCCGCCCCGCACTCCTTGCACCTGACCGATCCCGGGCCGCTGGCAACCAAAGAGGGCTTCCTCGCCCGGGCTCGACGCACCGTCACCCCGCCGAGCCTTCAGGACAGCGCACCCCTGGGCACGAAGGTGCGGCTGACCGACCCGCGCCTGGCCTACCACGGCGCTTTGCTGCCCTTGGAGACCGACGACTTCACGCGAGGAGTGCGCCTCGCCCGGACCATGCTGGTGAAGAACCTGTACGACTCCCCCGGCCGGAGCCCGAACTTCGCCGTCGACGGCCCGCGCCTTGCCGGCAAGTCGCTGCTCGCCGCGCGAATCGGGTTCGCCTTCCAGGGCTTGATCGACCATCACTTCCCTGCGGACGCAGACCGGCACCCGGTGGTGTACATCCACGTGCCGCACGACCGCAGCGACGCCCTGCACTGGTCTCTGCCGTTCGCGGAGTACTTCGGCCTGGAGCACTCCCGCTCGCCCGAGACGATGAACCACCGCTCCGTCGACATGACCGGGCCCATCACCCGCGTCATGCAACGCGCCGGCACGCGCCTGGTCATCGTCGACGGCATCGAGTACGTCAGGGACAACGAGCGGCAGACCGCGTTCGACTACCTGTTCCAACTCCAGGACGCCCTGCCGAGAATCACTTTTCTGTTCTGCGGCATCGGCGCGCAGGAGATCCTGCACCACGCCCTCGGCGACCACCGCAGCAAGGCCCCCGCAGCCGGCGTCGACACGCTGGAACCGCAGGGCATCCCGACGCTGTGGGTCAGACCCGTCCCCTACACCGCCGCCGAACCCGACCAGTGGTGCAACGTGCTCGACGATGCCGAAAAGAACCTGCGCCTGTACAAGCATCATCCCGGCACCCTGGTGCAGTTGGCTGCCTACCTGCATGCGCGCACCGATGGCTCCATGCACGCCCTGAACCAACTGCTGTGCCAAGCCGCGCAGACCAGCATCCTCCAGCAGACCGAAGCCATCGACCGCGAACTCCTGGAGACCATCCTCACCGGCTACAGCGACCCGACATACAACTGCCTCCCTGCCCTGGCCGAACCGGCCACCAGCGACCAAGACCACCACGGCTCGCCTGACCAGGCGAAGCCCACGGAGCCCGCCAGCCACACGGAAGAGCCGGGCCTGTAACGCAGCCACCTGCCCCTCACCTCTGGCACCCGGTGCCCTGTACGCGGCGTCTGCGGCCCCCACGTACTCCTCCTGACAGGCCTGGGCACCGACCCGAAATCCTGACCCTCGACGGCAAGCTGTCCACCACGGACCGAACCAGCCCTGATCACCGCCCAGACCGAGTCGGCCGAACCAACGGCAGCCCAAGGACATGCACCAGCAGCCGACATGAGGAGGGTCCAGGTGATCGCCCTGCTGAATCAAGATCAACAGTGTCGAGGCGACCCCTTCCTCCACCTCTCGGTTTTCCCAACTGGCTGAACAGCAGTCCCAGATTCTGCAAAGCCACAGGCCCCGGGCCTTGAAGAAGAAATCACGGCAGCAAAACCGCAGGCCAGCCAGCCAAGATCTAAAGTCCCAGATCCTGCAAGTCCAATAGCCAACACATGATCAATTAACAAGATCTTTCAAAAAGCCGGGACGGAGCAGCCCAGAAGGCCGCTGAGATCGAGCAGCGGCGTGCCGAGGGACTGCCGGTGGAGTCGTCGGCCGGGGCGCTGTCGGCGGAGCGGGTGGAGCTGCTGTCCGCGATCGGAATGCGCTGGATGTAGACGCGTACGCACGGACAGCGGCACCGGGCAGGGTGGTCCTTGTTTGCCCCGCTGTCGCCGGGTCATGCCGCAGTCGAGGTCGCCTGTGGCGGAATGGCTGGCGCCGGGGTGGGAGGCCAGGGCACCGTCCGGCTGTGCGTCCTGCGTGCGCTCCACCATCGAGCCGAGGCTCTGTTCGAAGGTGATGACTTGAGCAGGTCGCCGGAGCGGTAGAAGAGCCGGGCACCTGTGCGCAGTTGTCGGCCGAGCCGCAGGGGCGACTGACCGCGATCGGGTCCAGCCGCTTGCAGCCGTCTGCGGCCCCGGCGGCGTGGTCCGCTCGGCAAGGCGCAGTCGGCGTTAGCCAGGCGGCTCTGGCAGGGGAAGCCTTTCCGCCACGGCAGAGCTGGCCTGCTAACGGTTAGTTCGACTGAGCCGGAGCGAACCGTCAGCTCGTCACCGGAATGGGTCGGCGGTGCTGCCGTCGGGGGCCAGCCCGTATCGGAGCAGTTGGATGCGCTCCAGGTCCCGGCCGGTCTGGTGCAGCCACGTGGCCAGTTGGACCTTGCCCAGTGGGGCCCCGCAGGAGATGCTGCGGCGTACCAGTGCCTCCGCGTCTTCGGCCTCGGTATAACAGGCGATGATGCTGAGCATGCACAGGGCCCACAGGTCTCCGGCATCTGCCCGGTGGCGTAGTTCGATCGTCAGGGGCTCCACATCCTGTCCGGACGCCCGCAGATGGTAGAAGAGCTCCAGCGCCGACTCTGAGTCCCCTGACTCGAAGCACAGACGGTGCAGGCCGATCCGCTGGGTCTCCAGCCCGGCCTCTTTGAGAAGCTGCGACCACGTCATGCTCTGCCCCCATCGGGCAGGTCGAGCTGCCAGGAACTCGTCGATCTCGTCGTGCCGACCCATGAGGATGAGCAGCTTGAGCAGTTCCGTGCCGGCTTGCAAATCTCCTTCGCTGACACCAAGGCGAAGGCGCGCCTGTGCATCCTCAGCAGCCGTTGTGACGTCCTCGGCCTCCGCTCCGGTCGTCTGCAACAGTCTGATGAACGGTATCTCGGCAGTCGGCGTGCCACTTTGGATCGCCTCTTCCAGGAGGAGTCTCGCGTGGTCGTAGCGCCCCTGACTTTCGACTACCTCGACCTGGCGAAGCAGGGCATTTGTGTCACCCTCGCTTGCCGTCTGTGCCAGACGCCGTTCTAGCTCCGGGAGCGCCCCTTCATCACCTAGCAGTCCGTAGCTGAGCTGGCGCGCGGCGGTGGCGTCGCCAGCATCCGCCGCCTGGCGAAGCCACTCAAGACGGCTCGCACGGTACAGGGACTCGGAGTTGCGGCCGAGGTCAGCAAGGGCCAGTGCGGCAACGTCATCGTTCTGTGCCGCCGCCTCCACCTCCGCGATCAGCTCCCGGGACTCCGGGTTGTCCCCATCGCGCTCCGCCAGCAGCTCCGCAAGTTCGATCCGGGCCTCCCAGCTCCCCGAGTGAACCGCCTCCCACAACCACTTTTCCCGGTCCATGGACGCCCCGGCCCAATCTGCCTGCTCGGCCAGCAGGAGACAGGCTTGTGCACTCCCCTCCGCCGCCTCGTTCAGAAGGAGTTCATCGGCCGACTCCGCCTCACCGGCGCGGTCGAGCGTCATCCAGAGGTCGCCGAGGCCCGAGTCGTCCCCTGCCTCGACTTGCTGTCGGCGGAGCTGGACGAGGTAGCCGAAATGAAGGCGCCATCGGGCCGATTCGACCAGCCGCTCAATGTCGTTCCGGTCCGTCACATGGGCGATGAGGGCGTTCCACAGGGCTGCGGGAACCTGCTCAGTTCGCCGTGTCGTCCGTCCGTGCTGCTCGATGAAGTCCGCCATCCGGTAGTGGGGTTCCGAAAGGACCGGAGCATCGGGTCTGGGCCGTATCCGGGTGAGGGGGCCCGGTACCCCTCTCAGACGCTCGGACGCCCATTCCAACCCCTGATCGAGCCAGCTCTCCGGGAGCGCCTCCCACTGCTGATCGGTCAGGTACCAGTGCGCCGCCTGTTCGAACAGGGATCGCGGAAGCGCCGAGGCGAAGCCGAGCCGATGGGCATCCATCGCGGTCTCGATGACCGCGCGAGCGCCGTCGGGCGCTGACCGGCAGCGCTCCAGCTGAACCGGTCCTCCCGCAAGGTACTGGACCACGTGGCGGCCCTCCGCCATCTCGACCGCCTGGGCGAGGCGGGGATCGCCCGTTGCCGCCTCGCGCAGCCCGCGCCAGTCCCTGTCCGAAGTGAAGGCGGACGAGACGGGTATGCCATTACCGGAGAGCAGCGCACGCGCCCGGGGCGACTCCTTGCGCGCCTTCACCGCGCCCGTCAAAAGCTCCCATTCCTCCAGCCACGTAGTTCCCACGACGAGTACAGGGCTGCGCTCCGTGTCAGCGAGGAGACTGCGCAGCGCGTCGGCCAGGCGATCGCCGCCGGGGGTTCCGGGCGTCAGCAGGTACCGGTGCATCTCGTCGAGCCAGACGACCGTATGGGGTCCGACGTGTTCGATGTCGACGAAGGTCGTGCGGGCGTCGCCGGACGGCTGCCACAGCCGCCACTTGGGCCCGAGCGTCCGAACGGCCTCCCAACACGCGCGGGTCTTCCCCGTGGCCGAGTCCCCGTAGAGCACCGCGATGCGGCTGGACCCCTCTTCCACCTCCTCCAGCACCTTAGCCAATGCACAGTCGTGGCTCCGGGCTACGTACACCGGGTACTGCGGCAGCGGTTCCTCACCCGCGCGCTGAAGCGCGTCGATGGCGGCCGAGACACCCACCACGGACGGGTCGCACTGAGCGATGGGTGTGCCCAGCGGGCACACAGCCGAGGCAGGGCGCCACAGCTCACGGAGCTGCTCCACCACCCGCTGTTCGTCGAGGTCGATCCGTCCCTCCTCCCGCGCCAGCCGGGCGAGCATCCGCCCGACGGCGAGCGTTGCGTGGGGCGTGGCCTGGACGGTGGGGTCGGTGAGGCACCGGTGGACGGTGGACGCGCTCGGTGCGTCGGGCATCGTGTCGTCCGCTGCGATTCGATCGGCGATCGCCACCATCGTCGGGGACTCGCCGGCGAGGTAGAGCTCGTACAGCAGGTACTTGAGGTTCCGGAGCGGCCCCGGTCGCACCCACGGGCGCCGCACGCTGCGAGGCCTCCTGGCCGACTTCTGCCTCTCGTCTCGACTCATCTCATCATCATCCCCGATCGGTTGGGGGTTCCCGGGGCCGTCACGCCGTCCCGTCTCGACTCGTCTTGATCTTGGAAGGGGCCGGAAGAGTGGGGTGCAAGCCGGCCGGCTCCATCAGGCCCATCGACCGAGGAGTGACCATGAACCCCGTACCCCGCCTCACCCGCCGCGAGCACATACCCCTCGTGTGTGCCGCGGCCAGCGGATTCATCAGTGGCCTCGTCCGCGCCGCCCAGCGGCACACGGTCGGCATCACGGCCATCGCGGCGCAGGATGGTGCCGCGTGAGCCTCAACCAGTTCCTCCTGATCCTGATGGCGGGGGTGGTTCTGCTGCTCCTCGCCGCCATGTCCGGCATCATCGCCTTCGGCATTGCCAGAACGGTCGGTGCCACCCGCCACGGTGCCGTAGGGGCCGGCGGGCTCGTCTGCGCGAGCACCCTGACGATCGGCGTTGCCGTGTTCGGCTTCATGATCCCCCTGCTGATGTAGCGGAGTTCCCATCACTGTGGTGCTGCCCCTGTCTGTGGGGGTCAGGGGCAGCGGGACAGACGGCCGACTGCTACGCAAACGAGTCCAGCGGCTGCGCTGCCGGGCTCGATCCGTACGGCATCGCACCACCGCCGACGGTCAGGGCGTGTCACCGAAATAATAGAAGCGGCACGTCACGCTGGGCCCGGGTGCGCGCGGCTCGTCCAAGGCGGAGCAGGCATTACCGGCAACTGGGTGCCAACACCAGACACCGGGTGGCAACCGGGAGTGCCAACGGTGCCAACACCCATTGGCACCGGGTGGCACCCTCTGGGCGTGGCCTTGGCATTGGCCAAGGTCCACGGCCTGGCCGTCGCGGATACGGTCCGCGGCCAGGGAATCGCCGCCGCTCTACTCAAGCGGGCCTGGCAGGTGTACGAACAGCTCAACTACTTCGTGCTGGACGGCTCGTACGAACCCCAGCGGGATCTCGGTGCCTTCTACACTCGGTGCGGCTACACCGTGCTACCCGCTGGCGAAGGCTTCACCCTCGAACCCGTCGGCGTGCCTTTCGGTGTCCACGCCGGCCCCGACGAGTGCGTGTTCAGCCGCTGGCGTCCCCGCCACTGACCCAGCCCAATGCCGATGGACGTACCCGGAGCCGCGGCTCACGTACGCCTCGGCTGCTGCATGCAGGCGATGTGGCCGGCGCTTCCGTGACACCTCGGCGAACAGTTCGTTGGCCGTGCTGGAAGCCCTCAACCCGGTTTGCGGCACTCGATGGATCTGGGAGACGTGGTGAACGAGAGCACCGTCATGGAGCAGGAGCCGGCATCCGATCCGACCCTGGGGCGTTCATCGGTCCGGGCGCACCTGATGTACGACGGCTGTGCGATGCCCGACGTCCTTCGCGACGCTTCCGAGCTGATGACCGCACACCCGTGCATCATCCCGGTGCCGACGGCCCGGAGCCAGCTGGCCGGTACGGACTTCCGCCGGTGGCTGCTGAACACGGAGTTCGTGCACGAGCCGGAGATGTGCGCGCCCGAACCCCATCAGCTGCCCGGCCCCCGGAACGAAGCCGAGAGCGGTGAGGCGCCCGCCGATTCGTGGGTGCTGACTCCGCAGCGGTTTGCCGCCTTGTCCGAGCAGCAGAAGGTTGCGGTGTTGTTCTTCGGAGGTGCGTCACTGCGGGAGGCCGCTGGGGCGCTGAACGTGTGCTTCAGCACTGTCCGCAACCGGTGGGCGAAGCTGGAAACACTCCACGGCCCGAGGTACAAGCCGGTCAACTGAAGCACCGGCGCCACACGCCCTGATGCCACACAACGGACGCGGTGGTCCTCGCGGAATCCATCACCCGGTGACCGTCACGCCGTTGAAGGAATGGCGCGCATCCTGCGCGGATCCCACCACAGCAGCCGGATCGCTCCGCACCCGAACGAGGTCGGCACCACGACCTGATACGCGACCCGGCCATCAGCCCAGTCCTGCCGGGCCATCACCGGACACAGCGGCTGGGCGCCCTCCCACGACACTCGCAGCAGCAGCTGGCGGCCCGGCGGATACACCGTGACCTCCGGCTCCGGCACCCGCACGTGAGCACGCCACGGAGCGGCCTCTACCGCTGCTCTGTCCATACGCCGACCCTGAGCTTGTTCTTTATGGTCTGAGACCTCGTCGGGGTCAGCAGCGCACGCGAGCGGTATCGCCTTCAATCCGGACGATGCACTCCTTGAACAGTGCCATGGGATCTCCGCCGTCTTGCGGGACCAACTTCAGTCTGAGGTCCATGATGGGCTTAATGACTTGCGCAGTCCGGCTTCCGTCGGCATCTGGGCCATGCAGGGCTGCCCAGTGTTCGAACCGCGTGCGGACTGCCTCCCATCCGGGGCCGGGGATAAAGCGGCACAGGAGCGTTGGCTGATCGGTTGCGTAGTGTCGGAGTTCTCCGATTTGGGTGTCGCCTTGCATGAGCCACCATCTGTCGCTCATTCCCGTCCCCTCAGTTGGTCGCGCGAGCCGTGTGAGTCGAATCGTCTCTCGACCTGTCTCCCCACCGCCACGACCTGTACCGCCCCGAACAGAACACCGCCCACCGCCTTCGACACCGCCTACCGTGCGTGCTGGTGTGGCTGGGCGCTCGGGTAGCCCCGTCCCCTCCTCCCCCGGGGCGGCCGCCCGCCCGCCTTCGACCGAGAGGCATACAAGCACCCCAACACGCGTGTCACCAACGTCCCGGGACAACACACCTAGCGGGCTCACGCTCATAGCGAGCGACACCGGCCACGTCCTGGTCGAGCATGGCAAGACGCCAGCAGGAGGTGGCGAGCTGACAGTCAGCCGGCGCCTGGTCAAGGCTGCGGCCTCTCTTGACCGAGTTGGGTGAAGGCCACGGTGCGGCACGAGTGTTCGGGCCCGAGTACGGCCAGGATGGCGGCAGCCCAAGGACATGCACAGCAGCCGACATGAGTGGGGTCCAGGTGATCTCCCTGCTGAATCAAGATCAACAGCGTCGAGGCGATCCCTTCTTCCGCCTCTTGGTTTTCCCAACTGGGCTGAACAGCAGTCCCAGATTCTGCAAAGCCACAGGCCCCGGGCCTTGAAGAGGCAATCACGGCAGCAAAACCGCAGGCCAGCCAGCCAAGATCTAAAGTCCCAGATTCTGCAAGTCCAATGGCCAACACATGATCAATTAGCGAGATATTTCAAAACAGCCGGGACGGAGCAGCTCGCTCCAGGACGACCCGGATCTGTGGTCTTTGAGAGTTCGCTCGACAACGAATCCGGTGCAGCTGGCGCTGTGGCACGGCGAGGGGCCGGTGACCATCTACGCCACCTATGCCTCGTTGGGCGTGCTCACGGAGGCTTTCGAGGGCGCCTACGGCCAGCAGCTGGCTCCGATGGACCTGGTGGTGGTCGACGAGGCGCACCGCACCAGCGGGTCGATGGGGAAGGCATGGGCCGCCATCCACGAGCAGGCGAAGATCCCGGCGGCGCGCCGGCTGTACCTGACCGCGACGCCGCGGATCTGGCAGGAACGGGAGCAGCGCTGGGAGGCGGCGGAGGGGGTTCGGGATCCGCTGCCCAGGGAGATGGCGGTGTCCATGGACGACGAAGAAGTGTTCGGCCCTGTCCTGTACAAGCTCTCGCTCGCCTCTGCGGTGTCGCGGGGTCTGCTGGCGCGGTATCAGGTCATCGTGCTCGAGCTCCAGGACCCGGTAGTCACCCCCGAGCGGCTGATGGGCGAGCACCGGAACGGCGAGGAGGTCCGCGGACAGCGCCTGGGAGCCCTGCAGGCCGCCGTCCTGCACACCATGGCCCAGCATGACCTGCAGACGTGCATCACCTTCCATCACCGGACCATAGAGGCCCAGGCGTTCGCGGAAGGTCTGGGGCGGGTGGCGGCGAAGCTCCACGCGGACCAACCGGAGATCTATCCGAGGCGGATGTGGACCGACTGGCTGTGCGGGGAGCACGTCCCCGCACACCGGCGGGAGGTCCTGGGCTCGTTCGGGACCACCGGCCGGCGGGCCGTGCTCTCGAACTGCCGCGTCCTGGGCGAGGGCGTCGACATCAGAGCGGTCGATTCCGTCGCGTTCATCGACTCCAAAGCAGCCCCCCACGACATCGTGCAAGCCATCGGACGCGCCCTGCGACAGACGCCCGGTGAGGGGAAAATCGCGTCACTGATCGTCCCGGTCTTCCTCGGGCCCGATGACAACCGTGAGGACATGTTCACCTCCGGCGCTTACCAGCCCCTGGTGAAAGTCCTTGAAGGGCTACGGGCCCACGATGAAGAAGCAATCGAATTGTTGGCTATTCCTCAGGAGCCACAGAAAGACGTGGTACAGCCCTCCCAGTCCATCGGCCCGGAACCCGAGGAAGGTGAGGAAGAAGCCCGTCTCCTGCTCCGCTTCTCCACTCCGCGTGACCCGGTGATGGTCGCCGACTGGGTCAGGTTCAACATCATCGACACCGAACGCCAGGACTGGGCACACGGCTGGTCCAAACTCAAAAAGTTCACACAACGTGAGGGCCACGCCCGGGTGCCATACGAACACCGGGAAGGCGCACACCCGCTCGGAACCTGGATCGCCGAACAGCGACGGGCGTTCGCGGCCGGACAGATGACCAGCAACCGCGCAGCACGCCTCGAAGAACTCGGCATGGTGTGGAGCGTGGCGGATGAGCGGTTCCAGGAGAACCTCGCCGCAGCCCGCGTCTACTACGCCGAACACTGGACCCTGTGTGCACCCCGCACCGCCACCGCGCTCGACAAACCCATCGGACAATGGCTCTCTAACTTGCGGCGTCCCGGAGCACTCGCCGGCAAACCGGAATGGGAAACCGCGCTGCGCGCGCTCGACAAGGACTGGAACCCGGCATGGCCAGCCCAATGGCAACGGCATTTCGCCGCCCTACGCGAACTGGTGGGCGAGAAGGAAGGGCCGGTAGAGGTCCCGCCAGGGGTCACCATCCACGGCATGGACATCGGCAAATGGCTCACCAAACAGCGCAAACCTGAGGTGTGGGCGGCGTTGACCCAGGAGCAACGCGAACACCTGGAGCAGCTCGGCATCACCCCACCAGCCGCAGCCCCGGAAGCGCCCCCGGCAGAGCCGAACAGGCCCGCAGAGCCGCCCACAACGCCCATGAACGCCTTCGAACGCGGCGTCGCGGCCCTCGCCCAATACAAGGAACGAGAAGGCACCCTGACCGTCCCAAGAAGCCACGTAGAGGCGTTGCCGGACGGGTCAGAGGTAAAGCTCGGAGTGTGGGTCATGAACCAGAAAACCCGCCGCACGAAACTCACCACCAACAAACTCCAAGCACTCGCCAACCTCGGACTCAAATGGGCAGCGGAAGCGGGGCGAGCGTAGCCCGTACGCCGGGTGCGCCCCGCGAGTGCTGCGTGCGACGGGATTCGCGCTCTGCGGTGGGCAGCTTGGGGTGCCGAAGTTTCCCCTGACCGTCTTGATGTGTTCCTCACCGACAGGGAGAGATCACGCTTCGCCGGTCGGGCCGGCTCCGCAATGCCTCCAGCCCGTCGGCCCCACGAACGCGAGATGCCTCGGCCCGCGAACCGGCTGAGGCGAACACGCAGACCCTGCGGCGCCGGTCAGGACACCGCGGAACCGCCGACCTCCGCGAGAAGCCTGCCGGCTCACAACGGGCTCTTCAGACCCGTCACCCTCATCACGTCATCGAGCGCCAGGGCCAGCTGCTCCTCCAGCAGCTCGCGGACCTTCCCCTGCCGCGCTTCACGCAGCAGCAGCTCCGCGGAGATCTTGATGCACGCCCAGGCCTCCAGCAAGTGCCTGGGCATGCACGCCGGTGTCCTGGTCAAGCAGCTGCCGGACATGCCGCCGGCACTCCTGAGCCCGCAGACGCCCCATGCGGGATCGTTCGTCCCTGCTGCCGGACGACTTCACCCTGCGGCGGCGCTGCGCATCCCAGTCAACGATCGTCTCCCGGCACCAGAAGTCCCCTCCCCCCATCCGTCACGACCTCCAGCGCGAAGTCAGGGTCGGGCAGGTGTGTCTCATTGCCGTACCGATAGGAACGCGGCGTCCAGGACACGCGCCGCCGTCGCTACCTTCGCCGACATGGGCTTCGCCGAGCCACCGTGGCAGCGCTTCCATCGTTGGCCGATCCGTAGCCAGCGCAGACATGCGGACGCCAGCGGGCCCCCGCACCTCGAGGTCACCGTCTCTACGGGACATCCTTTGGCTCGCCGGCGAGTTTGGCGGCGATGCGGCCGAGGACCGCGAGCTCTTGCGGGTCGAGCCGGTCGACGAAGTGGCGCCGCACTGATGCGACATGAGTGGGAGCGGCTTGCCGGAGAGTATCCAGTCCCCTCTCGGTGAGAACGAGGAGGCAGCCCCTGCCGTCAGCCGGGTCCGGTGCACGGCGGAGGAGTCCACGCGCCTCCATGCGGGTGGCGTGGCGGGACAAACGGCTTCGGGACCACTCCATCTTGGCGGCTTGCTCACGCAGGGTGCTCGTGCCGTCGGTGCGCTCGGACAGGGTGCTGAGCACCTCGTAGTCGGGCTCGGACAACCCGAGTTCGGCCAGATCCTGTGCAGTGCGGGCCTGCACGACGGTCACCATACGACGGTATGCCCTCCAGGCGTGCTCCTCTTCTGGACCGAGCCAGCGGGCAGCAGCGTCCGACGCTTCCGTTGACATGTAATCAACTTACCAGCTAGCTTCATTTCCATGTCAACGAAACCAACGCGCGTTCTCGTACTGACCTGCAGTACTCGTCCCGGCGCACTCGGCCCGGCAGTCGGCGCCTGGCTGACCGAGGCGCTCGCACCGAGCGCCCTCACGCTGGATGTGGCCCTGGCGCCGCTGGCCCTCGGGGATTTGCAGCTGCCCTTTCTGGACGAGGAGGAGCACCCCTCGACCGGCGTCTACCACCGCGAACACACGCGCCGGTGGAGCACGATCGTCGATGAGGCCGACGGCTTCATCGTCGTGACGCCGGAGTACAACTACGGGATGCCCGCGACCCTGAAGAACGCGCTCGATTATCTGGGCCCCGAGTGGGCCTGGAAGCCGGTCGGGTTCGTCAGCTACGGCAACACCTCGGCGGGCACCCGAGCAGTCCAGCACGCCAAGCAGGTGATGACTACCCTTCGCCTCGTCCCCCTGGGCTCGACCGTCGCGATCCGGATCGCGGACGCGACGCGAGAAGGCCGCTTCCACCCCGGGGCACCCTACGGCGACGCCGCCGAGGGGCTGCTTGCGGAACTGGTGCGGGTCGCTCACGCCCTGACCCCGCTTCGCGAACGCGGGCGCGCGAGCGCGGTGGCAGGACCCGTCGCCGGCTCGTACGCACGGCGCCTCACCCCGGACGACGCGCCGCAGGTAACGGTGCTGCAGCGCTGCTGCTGGGCCGAGGAGGCGGTTGCCAACAGCACCCTCGCGATACCGGCCCTGCACGAGTCGCCCCACCAGGTGCGCGCATGGCTGGCCGACTGGCACGCAACGGGCCTGTGGCAGGACGGGCGGCTTCTCGGGATGGTACGAACGCGCCGCAGTGGCGCCGACCTGAACGTGGGGCGGCTCGCCGTCGTCCCCGACCTGCGCGGACTCGGTCTGGGCCGATGGCTGCTCCGCCTGGCTGAGTCAGCCGGGCAGGGCTGCCGGCGTATCGTCCTGTCCACCGGCGCCGCCAGCAGCCGGAACATCACCCTGTACGAGAGTCAGGGATATGCTCCGCTTCCCGGGGCAGCGGACGACGGCGTGGTCCACCTCGCCAAATCTGTCCTGGCCTGAGCGCTACTGGCCCCCACCCGCCCAGCTTCACCTCCCGCCTCGAACATGCTGAAGAGCTCGCTCACATGTGGATGGGCACGGAGGAACTCCTCCAGTGTGCGCGGGCGCCGACCGGTCAGTTCCTGTACGTCCTCGGTCAGATCGGCGAGGCCGCCGGCCGCCATGTCCGCCCACAGCGCCAGCAGCTCCGCGACGAAACGTTCCGGCAGCCCGTTGGCCCGCAGCCCGGCGGCGGCCTGTGCGGGCGGGACGTCGTGGTAGGTGATACCGAGCCGCTCGGCAATCTCGCCATGGGTCAGCGCCTCGGGACCGGTGAGTACATAAGTCCGGCCCGCGCCCACCTCCCCGGTCAGCGGTACGGCGGCGGACGCGGCGATGTCGTACGCGTCGATGTAGGCCACCCGCCCCGCTCCGTACGGTCCGGCGATCCGGCCCTCGGCGGCCATCCCGCCGTCCCCGGTCACCATGTTTTGCAGGAAAGCGCTCGGCTGGAGGATCGTCCACTCCAAGCCCGATGCCTTCAGATGGCGCTCGATCTCCCAGTGTGCCCCGACCGAGAGCCCGGCGCCCTCGGCCGGGCGCAGCACAGAGATCTTAACCACCCGGCTGATCCCGGCCGCTCGGGCCACGTCGATGGCATCGTTCTGCTGCCGGATCATCGGCTGCGGGCCCTCGCCCTCCGCCAGCGGGATGGCTCCGGCGCTGTTGAGCAGCAGCCGGTCCGCCCCGGCGAAGGCTGCCGCGAGGGTTTCGGGGCGGTCGAAGTCCCCCACGACATAGGGGCAGCCGAGCGCCTCGCCTCTGGCCTCATCACGTACCAGCGCGCGGAATGGGACCTCCGCCTCATCCAGCCGCCGTACCAGCTCCCGTCCGATGGAGCCGGTGGCTCCGGTCACCACTATCACGCACGATCACCCGTCCTCGTCCTCGGCCCTCTCGATTAACCTGAGAAGATCTCGACTTCTGCCCTCGACAGCTTAACCTGAGAGACTCTCGACTTATGCGTGCCGACGCCCGCCGCAACTACGAACGCCTGCTGACCGAGGCCGAAAACGCCTTCCTCGAACACGGTGTCCAAGCCCCCCTCGACACCATCGCCCGCCGCGCCGGAGTCGCCATCGGCACCCTCTACGGCCATTTCCCCACCCGCCGCGCCCTGCTGAAGGCGCTGCTGCACGACCGGCAGGCGGCGCTTCTCAGGCTCGGCGACAAACTCACCGAGGCACCCGATCCCGGCGTTGCACTGACCGCCTGGATCCGTGCCGCCACCGAGTACAGCGCCACCTACCTGGGGCTCGCCGAGCAGTCCCTGGACAGCCTGACGGACACGGCCTCCGAACTCCATGCAGGCTGCACCCACAACGCAGCCACCGGCGCCACCCTGGTCACCCGCGCCCAGCAAGCGGGCGCGGTGCGCCCCGATGTGACCCCCGAGGATGTCTTCGCCCTGATCAGCGCCGCCGCCTGGCTGCACGGCCGGGTACCACGCGAACAAGCCGACCGCCTTCTCGCCGTCTCCCTCGCCGGACTCGCCCCTCGGGCAGATGACCGTAGGTGACCAGATCACCGGGGAAGGGGCCGGGACACATGGCACCACCGGTGCGCGGGCGACCACCCGAAAGCCGGCGGCGTCGGGGACGGTGGAGTTCGGAAACAACGAGGTGAGGGAGACCAGCGCCGCCCGGCAATGGCAGGCAGTCCCGCCCCGGCCCCACACGTGCGCGCCGCTCCTGGCCGGGCGTGACACGCGACGCCACGTGACGGGGCGGTCAGTCGGACGGCTGATGGGCGAGGTACTCCGCCTTCGCGGTGGCCAACCAGGAGGAGAGCAGGCGCGATCCTTTCCGGGGCCGAGCCGGGTTCCGCCGTGTGGATGGTCAGGGTGAGCCGGGTACGGCACCCAGCTCCACACCCACCGTCTCGGTTCCGAGCTCGGTTATGGATTGATGCGCGGAAACACACCGGCCGTAGCGTGGCGTCCTGCGCCCCAGTCGGACTGTGTGAGCGGTTTCCCGACAAGGACGATGCCCGGGCGGCGCGGTACCAGACCGCGGGCGTCGGCGCCCGGCTGAAGGTGCTCGCGTTCCTCCAGGCCCAGGGCGTGCCGCGACTGAGGCGGACGACCTGGTGGCCGCGCCGGAGACCGGCGCAACGTGGTCTCGGAGCCGGAGCGGCCGCGGACCTCGCCGACGACACAGATCGCCCGCCGGCGCTGCCCGGGTGCTGCGATGGGCCGTTACGTGTCCCGACCGGCGACGGGGGTGTCGCACAGGGCGTGGTCGACGAGATCGCTGGCGGCCTGTTCCTGCTGAAGGGCGTTGTCGGGCGAGTCGGCCAGGGCGGTGGACATGGACACGGTGACGCTGCGGCTGCCGTCGTGGGTGGCGCCGTTCAGCGTCATGTAGCCGCTTTCGCCGCCTTCGTGACTCCAGTAGCTGCCGCCGCAGGACAGCGGCCGGTTGACCAGGCCGAGGCCGTAGCGCCCGTCCGGCCAGAACACCTGTGTCTCCTCGTCGACCGGGACGGTGTCCTGCATCTCGGCCAGCCGTTCCAGGGGCAGCAGTTCGCCACCGAGCAGGGCCCCGAAGAAGCGGTTGACATCCGCGGTGGTGGAGACGTAGCCGCCGGGGTCGGGAACGATCACCCGGGTGACGTCGATCCGTTCACCGGAGGGGTAGACCTCGTAGGCGTTGGCATGGGGCCTTCGGAGGGTAGGGGTGCTGCCCGGCAGGTAGGTGTGGTGCATGCCCAGCGGCCGCAGGATCCGGTCCGCGACCTCTTGGTGCCAGGGGCGGCCCGTGACCTCCTCGATGATCATGTCGAGCAGGACGTAGCCGGTGTTGGAGTATGCCCATCCGTCGCCGGGTGCGAAGTCCGGGCGGTGCTGCATCGCCCGGGCGACGATCTCCTGGGGGGGTGTACGTGTCGTACCGGTGCTCGTAGTACTGCTGTGGAGTGGCTAAGCCGGGGAGGTCGTCGTGGAGGCCGCTGGTGTGCTGGAGGAGGTGGCGGACGGTGATCCGGCTCCCGTCGTTGCCGTTGCCGTCCACCAGGCCGGGAAGCCAGCGGTCCACCGTGTCGTCGAGCGCCAGTTCGCCCTCGTCGACCAGTTGCAAGACCACGGTGGCCACCAGAGCCTTGCCGGTGCTGGCCATCCGGAAGTAGCCGTTGCCAGGCACGGGACGGTCGGTGCCCACCTCGGCGACGCCGCTGGTGGCGACCAGGTCCCGGCCGGCACCGGTGGTCACCCGTGCCTGTACGCCCGTGATTCCCAGGGCACCGATGGCGTCGGTGTCCCGGCGCAGGTCGTCCTGACCGTATCCGGGTGCGGTCGCGTCGTGCGCGCCGGCCGGCAACCGGGTGGCAACGGCCGCGCCCGCAGCGAGCGCTGCCGCTGCGAGGACCAGCCACCGGCCGGGGACGCGGCCGCGGCGCCGCCACGCGGGCCGGGCGGGTGAGGCGGTGTTCCGTTGAGGCGGAGCGGATGCCGGGCTCGTGCATGTCATGCCTCCACGCTAGAGAGACAAAGGATCACCGATCGCTACCGCAGGCTCCCGAACGAGCGGTACAGCTACCTGTAGTGCCGCGGGCCACCCCCTTCCCTAGGGTGGACGCCGTGGGGCTTCCACTGCCCTCCGGAACGACCAGGAAAGCGACACGAGTGCACGGCATACTCCGCGCGGCCCGCGCACAGTGGCTCACCACATGGCGTGGCGGGCGTTACCTGCTGCACACCCTGCTGGCCGCGACGGTGACGCTCGCCGCCGCGCCCCTGCTGTTCGTGCCGTCGCTGGCTCAGCCCTGGGCGGAACGTCATCGCCGGCGCGCCGGGAAGCTGCTGGGACGGCCGGTGCAGCCGCGCCCGCGCGCCGCCCTGCGCAACCTGGGATGGTGCGGGACACAGCTGGTCACCGGGCTGCCGGCCGGCGCCCTCGCCCTGCTCCTCCTGGGCAGTTGGGTAGTCACTCCCGTCATCTCCCTGTCGTGGTGGGCCTTTCCCACCGCGCCCTGGCTGCCCGTGGTCAGCCACCGAATCACCGGCTGGGGCACCGCGGTACCGCTCGGCCTGATCAATCTCGTGGTCCTGGCGGCCCTGGCCGCCATCACTCTCCCGCCGCTCGCCAGAGCACACGCCCGGTGCTGCCTCACGGTCCTGGCGCCCTCACCCGCCGAGCAGCTGGTCGAACGCGTCACCGAACTCACCCGGACACGTACAGACGTCCTGCAGGCGCACAGTGCAGAACTCCGCCGGATCGAGAGGGACCTGCACGACGGCACCCAGGCCCGGCTGGTGGCCATCGCGATGCGGCTGGCGGTGGCCGGTGAAAGCCTCTCCGACGACCCCGACAGGGCCGCCGTCCTGGTACGGCAGGCCCATGCCGAGACCGAGGACGCCATGACCGAGCTGCGTTCCGTCATCCGCTCCATCTATCCGCCGGTGCTCGCCGACCAAGGCCTCTCCGGTGCGCTCGGCACCCTGACGACCAGGGCCGGAGTCCCGACCCGCATCGACATCGGCCCGCTCGGTGAGATCCCCGCGGCCGTCGAAGCCGTCGCCTACTACGCCGTCACCGAGACGCTGGCGAACATCGCCCGGCACAGCCGGGCGACCAGGGCCTCCGTGCGAGTCGGACGCGACGGTGCACTGCTCCGTGCGGAGATCGCCGACAACGGGAGGGGCGGAGCGGACCCAGCCCGGGGGTCCGGCTTGGACGGAATGCGCCGCCGCGCCGCCGCTCTGGACGGCGCCATGACCATCAGCAGCCCGTCGGGCGGGCCGACCGTCATCACCGTGGAGCTGCCGTGCGCATCGTGATCGCCGAGGACAACGTCCTCCTGGCATCCGGACTGGAACTCCTCCTCAATTCCCGGGGCTTCGAAGTCGTCGAGATCACGGCCGACGCCCCCGGCCTCCTCACCGCGGTCCGCACCCACCGACCGGACATCACCATCGTGGACGTCCGGCTGCCCCCGGCCTTCCGCGACGAAGGCATCCGGGCCGCGATCCGGGCCCGCCGCGAGCACCCCGGGCTTCCCGTCCTGGTCCTGTCCCAGTACGTGGAACAGGAGTACGCGGGCCGTCTCCTCGCCGATGCCCGGGGCGGCATCGGCTATCTGCTCAAAGACCGGGTGAGCCGCGTCGCGGAGTTCACGGACGCATTGCGCCGGGTGGCCGGCGGCGGCACCGCCATGGACCCCGAGGTCATCGCCCAACTCCTCGCCGCACGCGGGGATCCCGTCGACGCCCTGACCGCACGCGAACGCGAGGTGCTGGCGCTGATGGCCGAAGGCCACGACAACGCGGGCATCGCTCAACGGCTCGTCGTCACCGACAACGCCGTTCACAAACACATCGGCAACGTCTTCCTCAAACTCGGCCTGTCCGCCGGCGACAGCGGCCACCGTCGCGTACGCGCCGTCCTGGCCTACCTCCGCCGCTACGGCAAAGACACCACGCCCACCGCCACAACACCGCACCCGCCGACATGAACAGTGCACTGGGCTTCCGGCGATCTTCAGGGGCCCTTGGCACGCAGTTCCTCGGCGGCATCCTCACTGAGGAACGCCCGCCATGGGTAACAGCTCACCGGGCAAGGAGTACAGAATCAGGCTCATGCCCGTGGTGCGGCTCAGCCCCCACCCAGCCGACGTCGTTGCGCGGCGTGCGGCAACGGGCCGCGGACGGGGGTGTTCATGGTGAGTCGCGCCGGCTTGTCCGTACGTCAGCCTGAGACCTCTTCGACGGTGGCCAGGGTAAGGACCGGGAAGAAGTCGATGGCGCGCTTCGGCGAGGGCCTGTCCTTGGGGCATGAGCCAGCTGACCTGGAGTTCGCCGCCGCCGTGGGCGTACGGCACCGCGGAGCGGGTCGGCCGGGGCTTGACCACGAGCTTGCCAAGGGCTTGACGGAGCCGGTCAAGCGCAGGTCAGCGCCCCGGCAACCAGCCGCGCGCGGGGTCAGTAGCCGCGCCACAGCCGTCCCAGGAACGCGCGTTCGGGCAGCGGGTTGAGTTCCTTCCGGCAAGCCGCGCAGTGGACGCCGTCGGGCTCCATGACCGTGCGCCGGAGCTCCGGATCGCTCTCCCACTGCTCATCGCGGCGGGGCTCGCGGCAGCGTCGGCACGCCTGGCGCCGGGCGGCTTCCCGCTCGGCCTTCGCTCGGGCAGCAGCGGCGTCCGCGCAGGCCTCACACCGGTCACGGTGGGGGGCCCAGCGCCCGTTGCTGCTGTCGGTATACGTCCACCGCTCGTCGCTGAACTTCTCCCCGCAGTCCGGGCAGACGGGCCGGCGGGCCTCCCGGGCCGCCGCCTGTTCGAGGGCGTACTGCCGGGACGTTTCCTGTTGGAGTACGCGTTCCCGGGCGAGGACGGCGTCGCGGACCGGGTCGCCGACCGCGTCGATGAGGGTCTGCGGCTTGTCGCGGCCGGCGCGGTGGAAGACCGGCGCGGTGGGGCCGTGCTCGCGCAGGACGTCGATGGTGGTGAACACCAGCGGGATCTTGCCGTCGTAGTTGTGGTACCCGTACTCGGTCTTGTGGCCTTGCCAGTGTTCGCGGGAGCGTTCGGCCACCAGCAGCTCGGTGATGTTCCCGCCGACATCCCAGCGGGTGCGCCACATCGGCGTCTGCCTGTTCCTGCCGTTCTTGACGGTGCGCTTGAAGAACCGCATGTACTTGTCCAGCCTGGTCGCGATGCACTGGGCGTCCATGTGGCAGGTGTCGACCTCGACGAACAGCAAAGGAACCCCCGAAGGCTTCACCACAACCAACAGCCAGCTCACGAGCCAAACCGCAAGGCGACGACGAAGCCGGCTACGGCGCCGTGCCGGCCGGGGCGCGAGGCTGGCCGGCGGGTCGCGCGGGGTTCGAAGTTCTTCGCAGGCGGGGGCTACTGGCTCGCTGGGCGTGCCCGGCGGAGGGGGCTCCGGCGAGACTCGCCGGGAACGTTATGGGTGGGTGTGCTGCTCGGCGGCGTCGAACGCGGGGGCCAGGGGGGCCAGTGCCGCGCGCAGGTGGTCCGGCAGCGAGCCGGAGGGGATGAGCAGTGCTCCAGCCGTGGGTCTCCCAGCGTTGGCCGGGCGGAGCCAGGATTCCAGCGCGATGCGCACCGCCGCGGCCACGCTCGCCGCCAGCACGCGGGCCGTGTGGACGCCGGTGCCGGGCAGGCGTTCGGTGATGACCGTGGTGAGCGGGGACTCGATGTCGGCGGTGGTATCGAGGAACGCGTCGCGCAGTGCGGGCCGGGTGGTGATCAACAGCAGTGCCTCGTGGGCGCGCTCGCCGGTGTCCGTGTACTGCTCGATCACCGCTTCCGTGACGGCGTCGGCCAGACGTACGTCCGTGGGCCGGGCTGCGACCCGTGCCGCGATGTGCGCCTGCCGGTCCGCGGTGACGGCGGAGACGATCGCCTGCTCGCGGCTGGCGAAGTAGTTGTTGTAGGTGCGCGGCGACACCCCGGCCGCCTCGGCGATGTCCTCGACCCGGACCTTGTCCGGCCCTCGTTCCACGGCCAGGCGCAGAGCCGCCTCGCGCAGCGCCGCACGTGTGGCCTGCTTTTTTCGCTCCCGCAGGCCCGGTGGTGGTGTCGTCACGGTGACAGAGTCGCACAGGTAGTTGCGCTCACGCAAACTTGCGTGCACGCATCTTTTTCTGTCAGTCTCGGCCCGTCCGGAGAGCAGCACAGAGAGGGCATCACCATGCGCGCCCGAGGAATGACGTACGACACCGGCTTCGTCCTTCACGGACGGACGTCCCGCACGCACTTCGAATCGACCGTCGTCCGCCGCGAGCTCGCCGTCATCCGCGACAGCTTGCACTGCAACGCGGTCCAGATCATCGGCGGCGACCCGGAACGGCTCGAACTGGCCGCCGCTGCCGCCGCCGAGCTCGGACTGGAGGTCTGGTTCTCGCCCTATCCGCTGGAACTGGACCCGCAGCAGATCCTCACGCTCTTCCGTGACTGCGCCGAGCGTGCGGAACGGCTCCGGCAGCAGGGGGCCGCGGTCGTGTTCGTCGCAGGGGTCGAGCTGAGCGTGATGAACCGCGGATTCATCCCCGGAGAGAGCCCCGAGGAGCGGGTCCGGCAGCTGATCAGCCGGCCCGAGCGGCGGGCCGACGCCATGCGCGAGCTCGGCGTGCGTATCAACGCGTTCCTCCGCGATGCCGTGGCCACCGTCCGCGAGTGCTTCCAGGGCAAGCTCACCTACGCCGCCATCCAGTTCGAGCAGGTCGACTGGACGCCCTTCGACATCGTGACGTACGAGCTGCTCCGCTCCGCAGAGGTCGCCGACCGGTTCCGGGAAGCGGTGCGCACCCTGGCCCAGGGCCCGAAGCCGCTCGCGATCACCGGGTTCGGCACCGCGGCTTACCAGGGTGCGGGCGACCGCGGCGGGCGGGTGCTGGAAGTCGTCGAGCACGATCCGGAGACCAAGGCTCCACTACGGCTGAACGGCGTGTACGAGCGCGACGAGGCCGGCCAGGCCGCGTACCTGAGCGAGCTGCTGGAGATCTTCGAGACAGAGGGTGTGGACAGCGCGTTCGTGTACCTTTTCGCCCTGGCCGGCTACCCCCACCGGCCCGACGGCGACCCCCGGGATGACCTGGACCGAGCCAGCCTGGGCATCGTCAAGGTTCTCGAGGGGCACCGGGGCCGGACCTACCCCGACATGGGATGGGAACCCAAGGCCGCCTTCACCGCAGTGGCACAGCGGTATCGGAAATGACACGTCCCCGGCGGATCACCGCATCTGCCGAACCCTTTACACCGGGCCGCAAGCGGTTTGTGCGGGCCCGCTGAATCGACTGGGATGAGGTTCTGACTGCCTGTAGTTGTGGCATGGAACGTGCGTCAGCGCGGGCCCCTGCCGAGGATCGTGCAGGGGCCCACGCTGTGAACGTCCTCGATATGCGGTGTGCCGCCGGCAGCAACTACCTTCGTCGTCCGGTCCGACGGCCCGGCGTCACTTCAGGTGTCGGGTGAAGAACTGGGCCGCGGCGTCCCCCGCGAACTGCGGGACGCCGGCGTGACCGCCCATGTTGGCGTGCAGCGTCTTCTCCTCGGAACCGAAGGCGTCAAAAAGGTCCAGGGCCGCCTGCCGGTCGTTCCCTTCGTCGTCCCACTGCAGCAGGACGTGCAGAGGAACGGTGACCTGGCGGGCCTCCTCGAACACCGCCCGGGGGACAAAACTTCCGGCGAACAGAACGGCGGCCGATATGCGCGGTTCGACCACCGCCAGTCGGATGCCGAGAGAGATCACTCCGCCCGAGTATCCGACCGGACCGCCGATCCCGGGCAGCCCCAGGAGAGCGTCCAGGGCGGCCTGCCACTCCGGGACCGCCTTGTCGACCAGCGGAAGGATGAGGGAGTCGACGATCTCGTCGCTGACCGGCTCGTCGGCCTGTATCGCCCGGCGCAGGTCGGCGCGGGTCTGGTCGAGGGCGGGCCAACTGGGCCGGTCACCGCTTCCGGGGAGCTCGATGGTGGCCGCGGCGAAGCCCTCCGCCGCAGAGGTGCGGGCCCGGGCCGCCAGTCGCGGGTACATCGTGCCCAACCCCAGCGGGGGGTGGCCGAGCAGGATCAACGGCACCGGTGCGGAAGTGGATGCGGTTTCGGGCGTCCACAGGATGCCGGGGATCTCGTTGAGAGTGAATCGGCGTTCGAGGACGCCGTCGTCGAGGCGTTGCTCGGAAGTGACATACATGGTCGTGCCTTTCGGGAGTGCACTGCAACGGCGCTCCCGGACGACCTGTCTATCGCCCGACCGTGACCCCGGAGGGGAGCACCCATGTCCATACTGCGTTCACGGGTACCACCTCCTCGTTCTCTCGGCACGGCCTCCCCAAAGGTAGCAGCGGTCGGCCCTCGCCCGGCAAACAGTTTTCGTGCGGTCTCCGTGGCTGGGCGACACGGAAACGTGTCCTGACGACTGGCAGCTGAACTCCTCCATGGCGCGTCGGTGGCACCCGGGGCTGCTGCTGCCCTTAGCTCTGCCGACGGAGCAGGTTCAGATCGGAGCCCCAGGAGTCCAGGAGCTGGTGGTGTCCGGACTGGCGAGCTGCCTCTTCGATATGGGTGAACAGTGAGCGCTGCGTGTCCGGATCGCCGTCGGCGATGATGCGCAGGAGGGTGGTCAGCAGGTGGTCAACCTCCCACTGCGGTCCGCTCAACGGATGCCGCTCCAGCTCCCACCGGAGGAACTTGTTGTAGGGCCTCACGCGCTGATGCAGGGCGAAGATCACCTCCAGCGCGAAGGGCACACTTTCGGCAGCATCGAGGTGGCCCATGGCGGCCCGGCCGTCGCGGTGGCTCTTCAGTGATCGGAATGTCTGGTTGACGTAGGCGTCGAGGTATCCGTGGGCTGCGTTCCATGCTTCCTGGGGGTGCAGCCTGCGCTTCTTGTCGAGGATCTCGACGATCGTCCCGTCGAGCCGGTCGAGCAGCACGCGCGCGTGCACGTAGGCATACCGGTGCCAGCCTTGCGGGTCGGTGGGCAGCCCGCGAAGCCGGAAGTCCGCGAGGGGCATGACCACGATGTCGAGGTGCTCGAAGCGGAAACCGTGGAACTCGCGTACTGCGGAATGACCCTGATCCCGTGTGATGACATGGACGTCGTAGTCGGAGTGCCCGGTTGTCATGCCGTCGTGTGCCCGGGATCCGCTGAGGACCAACCCGACAACGGCGGGATCCGCCTCGGCCCGGGACACGAAGGCAGCCATCGTCGCCTCGGACGTGGCGCCGCGCGGCGGAGGGGAGGAGAAGGAAGCGGGCGTGATGTCGTTCACCGTGATGATCTCCCTGCGGAAACGTGCACAGCCAACAGCTGTGTGGAACTGACGGTTTCGCGGAGGTGACGGCTCTGGGAGCACCACCGGGGAGATCACTTCACAGCGCTGACTGTACCCCCGCTCGGTGGTGGGGCGCCTGATTTCCTCTCGGCGCCCGGCAACGGGAAGCAGTCCGTCCCCGGCCTCGCCCGTCCGCGTCGGTCCTGGCCGGAGCGCCGCGTGCGGGGGTGCGGGACGGGGCGGTCAGTTGGACGGCTGGTGAGAGGGGTGCTCAGCCTCTGCGGTGGCGGACCAGGAGGAGAGCAGGCGCAGTCCTTCCTCGGAGGCCGAGCCGGGTTCCGCGGTGTAGACGGTGAGGGTGAGGCCGGGTTCGGCAGCCATCTCCAGGCCCTCGTAGGCGAGGGTCAGGTCGCCGACGGCGTGGTGGTGGAAGCGCTTGGTGCCGGTGCCGTGATGGCGGACGTTGTGGGCGCCCCAGCGTGTGCGGAAGGCGTCACTGCGGGTGGACAGCTCGCCGACCAGGTCGTGCAGATCCTTGTCGTGCGGGTCGCGGCCGGCTTCGGTGCGCAGGATGGCCACGGAGACGTCGGCGGCCAGATCCCAGTCGGGGTAGAAGCGGCGCGAGGCGGGGTCGAGGAACTGGAACCGGGCCAGGTTGTCCTGGTTGCCGTCCGTGGCGTACACGTCGTCGTAGAAGGCGCGGGCGAGCTGGTTGGTGGCGAGCAGGTCCATGCGGCCGTTGCGGACGAAGGCCGGGCCGGTGGTGATGGCGTCCAGTACCCATTGCAGGCTGCGGTGCGCGGTCCAGGTGCGGGTGGAGCGGCGGCGGGGCCGGGTGAGGGCGTCGGAGCCGTCGGCGGCCTGCGCCAGGTTCATGAGGTGTGCGCGTTCGGCGTCGTCGAGGCGCAGGGCGCGGGCGACGGCTTCGAGGACGGCCGGGGAGGCTCCGGCGAGATTGCCGCGTTCGAGCTTGGCGTAGTACTCCACGCTCACATCGGCGAGCGCGGCGACCTCGCTGCGGCGCAGGCCGGGCACCCGCCGGCGGCTGCCCGGGGGCAGGCCCGCCTGCTCGGGGCTGATCTTCGCGCGCCGCGAGGTCAGGAACTCGCGGACCTGTGCCTGGTTGTCCACGCCTTCGACGGTACGTCCTGCCCAGGTCCATAGGGATGTACTGGCAGTACATCCCTTGATGGTGTCTCGCTACGGGCGCGGGGAGCGGGTTACCTGGATGACGTGGTGCTGTCCGCCCGCCCCGGCACGGCGGGCGTGCACCCGCTCCGCACACGGCGGCGGTCCCGGTCATCCGGCCCGCCGCACGCCTCGGCACGCAAAGGAAACCCACTCATGCGCGGCGCAGTCATCCATGCTCCCGGCGACGTCCGTTTCGAGACCGTGGACGACCCCCGGATCCTTCACCCGACCGACGCGGTCATCCGGACGGCGGTGACCTGTGTGTGCGGCTCGGACCTGTGGCCGTACCGCGGTGCCGAGCCGATCGGCGACCCGCACCCCATGGGTCACGAGTACGTGGGCTTCGTGGAGGAGGTCGGCTCCGAGGTCACCTCGGTCCGGCCGGGCCAGTTCGTCGTCGGTTCCTTCGCGACCTCCGACAACACCTGCGCGAACTGCGCGAACGGCTTCCAGTCGAACTGTCTGCGCCGGGAGTTCATGTCCACGTGCCAGGCGGAGTACGTGCGCATCCCTAACGCCCAGGGCACCCTGGTCGCCACCGACGAGGTGCCGGACGAGACGTTCTGGCCGGGTCTGCTGGCCGTCTCCGACGTGATGGGGACCGGCTGGTGGGCCGCGGACGCCGCCGAGGTGAGGCCCGGCTCGACGGCCGTGGTCGTCGGGGACGGCGCGGTCGGCCTGTGCGGGGTGATCGCGGCGAAGGAGCTGGGCGCGGAGCGGATCATCGCCATGTCCCGGCACGAGACCCGGCAGAACCTCGCCCGGGAGTTCGGCGCCACCGACATCGTCACCGAGCGCGGCGGGGAAGGCGTCGAGCGGATCAAGGAGATGACCGGCGGGATCGGCGCGGACAGCGTGCTGGAGTGCGTCGGCACGGCCGAGGCCATGCGGCAGGCCCTGCACGCGGCCCGGCCCGGCGGGAACGTCGGCTTCGTCGGTGTCCCCCACGGGGTCGCGGTCGACGGGCAGGAGCTGTTCTTCTCCCACGTCGGCCTGCGCGGCGGCCCCGCCCCCGTACGCCGCTACCTTCCCGACCTGATCGGCCGCGTCCTGGCCCGCCGCATCGACCCGGGCAAGGTCTTCGACCTCACCCTGCCGCTGGACGAGGTCGCCGAGGGGTACCGGGCGATGGACGAGCGCCGCGCCGTCAAGACCCTTCTCAAGCCCTGATCCGACCCCGCCAAAAGGAGCAACCGTGCAGATCACCCGCAGTGCGATCGACACCGTCAAGGGCCCGGCCGACTGGTTCACCGGCGACGTCTACATCGACGCCGTCGCCGCCGCCCCGGCCCCCTCTCGCGTCACCGCGAATCTGGTGCATTTCATGCCCGGCGCCCGCACCCACTGGCACCGCCATCCGCTGGGGCAAACCGTCTTCGTCACCGAGGGCGTCGGCCTGTGCCAGCGCCGCGGCGGCCCGGTGGAGATCATCCGGCCCGGCGACCGCGTCCTGTTCGAGGCCGGGGAGGAGCACTGGCACGGCGCGGCCCCGAACCGGCTAATGGTCCACGTGGCCATCAACGAGGGCGACGAGGACCACGACGTCGTGCACTGGCTGGATCCCGTCACCGACGAGGAGTACCTCGTCACCCCGGCCGGCGACTGAACGAGGAGGAACCCTGTGACCACCTTCGCCCTCGTCGGCCCCGGCCCCGGTCTGGGCCCGGACGCCGAGCACTCCAGCCCGGCGGCGCTGGTCGAGCGCCTGTACGCCATCCACATCGAGCGCGGCGCCTTCCGGCACTACGCCGAGCCCATGCCTGCCTGATCCACGCCCGGGGTCCTCATGAACCGGGCAGTCCGCCGCAGCCGGGTTCGAAGCCGTTCCCCGACGCCACGTCCGCGCCCGCGGCTCGCCGTCCTCCGGCCACCGACGCCCTCGCGCCCGCTCCGGGAGCGGGATGACGCAGGCTGCGTGGGTCATGCGCGGTCCTGGAGGTATGCCTCCAGCGCGGCGCCGCCGGCCAGCATCGCCCGGCCGCGCGCGGAGACCCGCTCGCGCCAGTCGTGCAGTGCGGCCTCCAGCGGTTCCACGCCCCCGGCCTGCCGTACCCGGTCCAGCAGTGGAGCGATCCGCGCCAGTGGGTAACCGCCTCGTCTGAGCTGGTGGGCGAGACGGGCGTCGCGCACATCGGCCTGGTCGTAGACGCGGTATCCGGTACGCGGGTCGCGCCGTGGGTGCAGGAGTCCGGCGCGTTCCCAGGTGCGCAGCGTCGCGGGGCGGATGCCGAGCCGGCCCGCCAACGAGCCGATCAGAGCTGCCTCCGGCCCCGCGGGCGCATCGTGCGCGGGCAGCGGGGTGGAGGTGAGGTCGTGCAGGGCGGCGCGGACGGCGTGCAGGGTCCGCCGGTCCTCGCGGAGCTGGGCGTGGCTCTCGTCGATGAGCCGGAATGCCTCTTCGGGGGTCTCCTCGTTCACCGCTCGCATGATCGATGTGGCCGTGTGGTGGCCGTGCCCGGGTACCAGGGCGAGGAACGCGCGCAGGGCCTGGGCGTGGAGCGGGGTGTAGCGGCGATAGCCGTGCGGGGTGCGGGCGGCCGGCGGAAGGATGCCGGCCTCCTCGTAGTTCCTGACCGCCTGCGTGGACAGGCCGTGCCGGCGGGCCAGGTCGATCGGCCTGAGCCGTTCAGCGGTTTGAGGGTTTGCTCCCATGTTCCTGCCGTTGTCGCGCAAAAGTTTCAACCGGACCTTCAACGATAGCGTTGAAGCCATGGCTATTGATGTCAAGGACAGCGCCCAGGCAGCCGACGCCGCCTCCGTCATGCGGCTGCTTCCGGCCCGGCCGCGGGTGCTCGCCCTGGGGGAGCCCACCCACGGTGAGGAATCGCTGCTCGAGGTGCGCAACGGGCTGTTCCGGCAGTTCGTGGAGGAGGAGGGGTACCGGACGATCGCGATCGAGAGCGACTGTCTGATGGGCCTCGTGGTGGACGACTACGTCACGGGGGGCACGGACGATCTCGACCGGGCGATGGAAGAGGGGTTCAGCCACGGGCTCGGGTCCTCCGGGGCCAACCGTGAACTGGTGCGCTGGATGCGGGCGTACAACGAGGGGCGGCCGGTCGCCGCGTGTGTGCGGTTCGCCGGTTTCGACGGTCCGCTGGAGATCACCGGTGCGGCGAGCCCCCGGTACGCCCTGGTGGCGCTGTACGACTACCTCGCGGCGCGGGTGCCCCCGGGCCTGCTGCCCTGCACGGCGGAGACGCTGGAGCGGCTGCTCGGGGAGGACGAGCCGTGGACGGAGCCGGCCGCGATGACGGACGCCTCGCGGTCCGTGGGGCAGTCGGCGCGGGCCAGGGAGCTGATGCTGCTCGCGGACGACCTGGTGGCGCTCCTGGACACGCGGACCCCCGAGTTGGGCACGTCCGGGTCACAGGAGGAGTGGGACCGGGCGCGCCTGTACGGGCGCACCGCCACCGGTCTGCTGCGGTACCACTTCTGGATGGCCGACACCTCACCCAGCCGGATGAACCGGCTGGTGGAGCTGCGGGACCGGATGATGGCCGACAATCTGCTGGCGCTCGCCGAACGGGGCCCGGTGCTGGTCCACGCCCACAACTCCCATCTGCAGCGGGACAGGAGCTCCATGCGGATGTGGGACCAGCCGCTGGTGGAGTGGTGGAGCGCCGGTGCCATCGTGAGCGCGCACCTGGGCGCGGAGTACGCCTTCGTGGCCACGGCGCTCGGCACGATCCGGCACCGGGGTGTGGAGGAGCCGCCGCCGGAGAGTGTCGAGGGGCTGCTGTACGCGCTGCCGGAGGAGCGGTACGTCGTCGATGTCCGGCGGCTGGTTTCGGTTCTCGGGGAGCCCCGGCCCGCCGCTCGTACTTCGCCCTGGTTCGGGTACGCGCCACTCGACCCGGCGCACCTGGGCGGGCTCGACGGGATGGTGTTCGTGAAGGACCTGCGGCGGGGTGAGGGCGGTGACCCGGGAGCCTGACCGGCGTTGCCGGGAGGGGCCATCGTGGGAGGAGTGGCCGCCCGCCCCGTTCCAGGGCGGGCGGCGTCTTCGTCGGGGAGTACGGCTCAGCGGCCGCCGGTCTGTGTCTCCGGCTCGCTGATGCCCTGTCCGATGTAGTTCACCCAGTTCACGTTGAGCTCGCCGGTGGTCTTCACGAAGTACAGCGGACCGCTGTGTCCGGCGCTCTCACCGCTCACCGGGCCGGCGAAGTCCTCGTACGTCTGCCAGCCGCCGGTGGGCTCGACCCGCACGGTGGCGACCACCGGCCCCTCCGGATCACCGGTACGGACCTCGACCGTCGCGCCGGCGGAGGGCGAGGCGGCCCGCAGGCTGATCTCGTCGATGCCGGTGAGATTGGCCGGCTCCCACGCCCACCAGTCGCCGTCCTCGATGAAGCCGATGTTCTGGCCGCCGCCGGCGGTGTCCCCGGTGGGCTCGATCTCCACGCCCGGAGTGCCGCCGGCCGGAGCGGACGGGACCCGGCCCGTGGCGTCGAAGTGCTCGGCCTCACGGTGCTTCGGCTGGAGGACCAGCACCTCCTGGCTGGTGATCGGCGGGGCGTCACCGGCGCCGTCGTCCGTGTAGGTCACGGTGACGGTGCCGAAGATGTTGGCCCCGGTGTGCCCCTCGTCGCCGGGCAGCGGGAAGGTCCCGGAGCAGCCCCGGTACTGCTCGTAGCCGTGGGAGTGTTCGTCGTGGCCGAGCCCCGGCTGCACGATCACCCGGTCGCAGTCGATCTGCGCGTCCTCGGCGTCGGTGACGGACACCTCGTAGGCGATGGTGTCGCCGAAGGAGAAGTACCCGCCGTTCAGGGGCGCGTGGACCTCGATGGCGGGGGCGGTGTTGCCGGCCGTAATGTCGAGGTTGGAGACGGCGGTGCGGCCGTCGGCGTCGGTGACCGTCAGCCGTGCGGTGAAGCGTCCCGCCTGGGTGTAGGTGTGGGTGGGGGCGGTCTCGGTGCTGTCCGTGGTGCCGTCACCGTCGAAGTCCCAGGCGAAGGTGATCGGTGTGCCGTCCGGGTGGTGGGACGGCGATGCGTCGAAGGTGACCTCCAGCGGGAGGGGCCCCGAGGTATGGCTGGCGGTCATCCGGGCGACCGGGGCGCGGTTGCCGTGCACGTAGTCCACGCGGTACACGCCGGAGTCGGCGTTGTCCCCGCCGAAGCCGCTGCCCCACTCGATGACGTAGAGCGCGCCGTCCGGGCCGAACCGCAGGGCGTGGGGGCGGGTGAAGTCCATCTCCTCCAGGATCCGGGAGACGTCCGAGACCCCGGTGCGTTCCGCGTCGGGCTGCACGGAGAACATCCGGCTGTTGTTCCAGTCCGCGAAGACCGCCTTGCCGTCGAAGTAGGCGGGCCACTTGCGGTCGGAGTCCAGGTCGGCGTCGTACGCGTACGCGCCGCTGGTCATCGGGGCGCCGCTGGTGCCGATCTCCGGGACACCCGTGCTGGAGGCGCCCATCCACAGCTCGGCGGGGACGGCCGGGGGCAGTTCGCGCACGCCCGTGTTGTGCGGGGAGTCGTTCACCGGCGCGGCGCAGTCGAAGGCCGCTCCGGCGGTGCCGGTCGCGTAGTCGAAGGCGTGGTAAGGGGTGTTGTCGCCGACGCAGTAGGGCCAGCCGTAGAAGCCGGGCTCGTCCACGATGTTCCACTCGACGCGGCCGTCGGGGCCGCGGGTGGGATCGGCGGCGGCGGCGTCCGGACCGTAGTCGGCGACGTAGAGGGCGTCCGTGCTCGGGTCGAGGCCGATCCGGAAGGGGTTGCGGAAGCCCATGGCGTAGATCTCGGAGCGGGTGTCGGCGGTGCCCGGTGCGTAGAGGTTGCCCTCCGGGACGGTGTAGCCGCCGTCGTCCTGGGGGGTGATGCGAAGGATCTTGCCGTTGAGGACGGCGCTGTTGGCCGAGGTGGCCTGGGCGTCCCAGGCGGCCCGTCCGGGCCGCTCGTCCAGGGGGGCGTAGCCGTCGGTCGGCGATCCGAAGGGGTTGGTGTTGTCGCCGGTGGCGATGTAGAGGTTGCCCTGTCCGTCGAACTCCAGGGCGCCGCCGGCGTGGCAGCACTGCTCGCGCTGGACGTCGATCTCCAGGAGGACCTCCTCGCCGGCGAGGTCGAGGGTGTCGCCGCTGACCGTGAAGCGGGAGACGCGGTCGACGGGGTCGGTGCCGGCCGGCGAGTAGTACAGGTACAGGTGGCCGTTCTCCGTGAAGCCGGGGTCCAGGGCGATGCCCAGCAGGCCGAACTCCTGGCCCGTGTAGACGGGGAGGGTGCCGATGGTGGCCACCGTGCCGTCGGTGTGCACCACCCGCACGGCGCCGTTGCGGTCGATGTAGAAGACCCGGCCGTCCTCGGCGATGCCCAGTTCCATGGGGTTGCTGGTGTTGTCGTCGAGTGCGATCTTCTCGAACCCGGCGGTCAGGGAGGCCCCGCAGTCGGCCGGGACGGCGCCGGCGGCGGTGGTGATGCCGCCGAGCAGGTGCTCCAGGAACTCGGGTTCGGCGAAGGATTCGATGGTGTGGCCCAGGCCGGTGTACCAGGCGCGGCCGCCCGAGTAGTCGTGGCACCAGGAGATGGGGTGCTCGTCCCCCATGTTCCCGCCGCTGTAGGTGTCTTCGTCGAGCGAGGCGAGGACGTGGACGTCGCCGCGCGGGTTGGGGCTGTAGTCGTACCACTCGTCGTGGCGTTCCCAGCGCACGGGGAGGTGGGCGGTGGAGGGGTGGGCGTGGTCCTCGACCTTGATCGAGGCGTCCTGGGGGGCGGGGTGGCCGGCGAACCAGGCGCCCACGAGCCCGCCGTACCAGGGCCAGTCGTACTCGGTGTCGGCCGCGGCGTGGACCCCGGCGTAACCGCCGCCGCCCTCGATGTACCGCTCGAAGGCCGCCTGCTGGCTTTCGTCGAGGACGTCTCCGGTGGTCGAGAGCCAGATGACGACGGCGTAGCGGGCGAGGTCCTCGTCGTTGAAGACGGCGGCGTCCTCGGTGGCGGTGACCTCGAACCCGTTCTCGGCGCCGAGTTGCTCGATGGCGGCGATCCCGGCGGGGATCGAGTCGTGGCGGAAGCCCGCCGTTTTGCTGAACACCAGGGCGTGGAAGGTGTCGTCCGCGGAGTCGGGCTGGGCGGTGGCGGGTCCGCCTGCCAGCAGCAGGGCGAGGACGGCCAGTACGGCGACGGCGATGCGGGCCGCCAGTCTGCGTGGGGGTGGGGGTGCGGCTGTCACCACGTGCTCCTCACTGAACAGCTGAAGAAGGTCGTGCGTGGGGGTGTCGCCGGGCCTGCGGGCCGCAGCGGAGCTGTCGGAGTGGCGGGTGGCGTGGAGGCGTCCCGGCCGCCACGCCACCCGATTTGTAAGACTGGATGACAAATTAGGAATGGAAGGCGTACACGTCAACCCATCCGACGCGGACCGGGCTCGGGGCTCTGCTCGGCGAGGCCGGTCTCCCGCGCACCGGCGTCACTCCTCCCGCAGGACGAAGGCCCTGATGGCGGTGACCGCGGCGGCCCGTGCCCATTCGCCGAAATCCGGCGCGAGCGTCGTCACCCGCAGGGAGCCGTGGTCGCGGTGCCGCCGGTCCCTGATCCCCGCCTCCACGCACTCCTCTTCGGCGGCGATGAGGACCAGGCCCTCCCCCGCGACGACGAAGTCCTTGACCATGCAGAGGTTCGCGACGGTGGCCAGTGCCGCCCCCAGCGCCCAGGCCGCCGGGCGGAGCACGTTCCGGCACACCGGGTCCCCCGCGCGGGCCAGGGCGGCCACCTGCTCGGGAGTCACGCCCCGGCGCAGACCGTGCGCGGCGGCGGCCAGGATCGAGCGGGTGGAGAGGTAGGACGCGAGGCAACCGCGGTGACCCTCGGTGCACATCGGGCCGCCCGGGTCCAGCACATGGTGACTGAACTCCATCAGGTCCACCGCGTCGGCGGGCACCATGCGGCCGTGCCGCACCAGGGTGTAGCCGATGCCCGCCCCCACCGTCAGCAGGGCGAAGTCGCTCAGGCCGCGCGCGGCGCCGAACCATCGCTGGGCGTGTGCCAGGGCGGTGACGTCGTTCTCCACGACGCAGGGCACGCCCGTACTGCGCGTCAGCCGCTCGGAGAGTTCGACATCGCGCCAGCCCAGGAACGGGGCGTCGAAGCGCGGCGCGGCGGCCGGATCGGAGCGGGGGCGGGCCGCGCCGCCCAGGGTGACCCCGGCGGCGACGGGCGCCGTGTCCGCGGTGCTGAGCCGTTCCCGCACTCCGGCGATCCGGGCGCTGACGGCCTCGGGGGTGGTGGCGTCGAGCGGTTCGGAGGTCTCGGCGATCACCCGGGCCCGCAGGTCGGTGACGGCGGCGTACAGCCGGTCCGAGGTCAGTTTGACGCCCAGGAAGTGGTGGTCGGCGGCCACCACGTCCAGCGGGCGGGTGGGACGGCCGTTGGCCGGGTCGTGGACGGTCCCGCCCTCCACCACGAGGCCGGCGGCGGTGAGCGGCTTGGTCAGCCGGGTGAGGCTGCCGGTGGACAGACCGAGCACCCGGGCGAGATCGGTGCGGGTGCTGGGGCCGTTGACCAGCAGTTCGCGCACGACGGGGCGGGCGGCGCGGGAGACCGTCGCCCAGGCGCCGACGGGGGGACGCCGGCGGGGCGCGGCGGCCTCCGGTGGGGTGGGCGTGGCGGGGGGCACGGCGACTCCCGTCCTCGGCGGATCCTCGGTGGGTGGCGGGCGGCACCGCTTGCGGCAACGGAGCGGTACACACGCCTACTTGGCTTTGTGGCAAAGCTAAGGGGCCGACGATGGGGCACGTCAACTCCACATATTCCAAAGAATTCGCGCAAGACCTCGTGACAAGTCGACGCGTGTGACCTAGCTTGGCTCCGTCTCAGAGCCAACTTCGCCGGGACGGGGCGTGATTGGCGTGTCACCCGGGACGCGCGTGCGGGCCGCGCGCGAGCCGGAGGAGAGGAACGCATGCAACTGGGCGGACATACCCGATACGGTGCGCTGCTGGGCGCGCTGACCCTGGTCACGGCCTGTTCCGGGGGCGGCGCCGGCGACGGCGTCATCACCCTCGACTACTGGTGCTGGAGCGGATCCCAGGCGGCCAAGGTCGCCGCGTTCAACGCGGCGCACCCCGACATCCAGGTCCGGCACACCGACGCCGGTGGCAGCGTGGACTCCTCGACGAAGCTGCTGACCGCCAGCCGGGCGGGCAACGCCCCCGACGTCTCCTGCGTCGAGTACCCGACCGTACCTTCCATGATTGTCTCCGATGTGCTCGCCGACATCTCCGAGTTCACCACGGACGTCGAGGACGCCTTCACCCCCGAGGTGTGGCAGATGACCCGGTTCGAGGGCCAGGTCTACGGCATCCCGCAGGACATCGGCCCCATGGTGCTGCTGTACAACGAGCGGCGCTTCGAGGAACTGGGCATCGGGGTGCCGGCCACCTGGGAGGAGTTCGCCGAGGTGGCGGCCGAGGTCAGGGAACGCGACCCGGCCTCGTATCTGACGACGTTCGCCCCCGGTGAGTTCGGCAACTTCGCCGGTCTGGCGCAGCAGGCCGGGGCCTCCTGGTGGTCCGTGGAGGACCGGGAGTGGACGGTCGCCATCAGCGACGACCGGACGCTGGAGGTGGCCGCCTACTGGCAGGACCTGATCGACCGTGACCTGGTCATCTCCGAACCGCTGCTGACGCCCGAGTGGAACAACCGGGTCAACCAGGGACAGGTCCTGACCTGGCCGGCCGGTCTGTGGGCGCCCGACGTGATCCACGGAGTGGCCGAGGGCCAGGCCGGCGACTGGGCCATCGCGCCCCTCCCCCACTGGGAGGGCGACGGTGCGGAGGTCGCTCTGCAGGGCGGCACCGCGCTGTCCGTCACCAAGAACTCCGACCACCCCGAGGCCGCCGCGCAGTTCGCCATCTGGATGAACACCGCCGAGACCGCCTACGAACTCCAGATCGCCGCCGGACAGTACCCGGCCTGCATCGAGGGCCAGACCGCCGCGGCCCAGGGACCTCCCCCCGCCCTGACGGCAGGGCAGGAGGACTACTGGGAGGTCGCCACCGACGCGGCGGCGCACACCGTCTCCGACATCACCTGGGGTCCGAACGTCAGTACCGCGGGCGACGCCTTCCGCGACGCGATGTCCGCAGCCGTCCGCGACGGCACTCCCCTTCCCGACGCGCTCCACGAGACCCAGCGGGTCGTCGTCGAGGAGATGCGACGCGTCGGCTTCAGGCTCTCCCAGTGACCGGCAGCCCCATGACCTCCCCGACAGGTGACCCGCCCATGGCAACCGCAGCCACCAGCCCGCCCCCGGACGGCGGGCCCCGCACCCGGCGACGGCGCGGCACGATCGCCCCGTACGTGCTCATCGCCCCCGCCCTGGTGCTCTTCGCCGCCTTCATGGCGGTGCCCATCCTCTACGCGCTGCACCTGAGCACTCAGGGGCTGCGCATCGTCGACGAAGGTGTCTTCGGCATCCGCGACGAGGTGTTCGTCGGCCTGGCCAACTACGGGGAGATCCTCACCGACGGGTCCTTCTGGGCCGGGTTCGGCAGGCTGGGCCTGTACGGGCTGATCGCCGTCCCCCTCACCCTCGGGCTGGCTCTGCTGTTCGCGCTGCTGCTGGACCACCGGGCCTCGCGCGCCAAGCGGTTCACCCGCATCGCGATCTTCCTGCCGTACGCCATCCCCGGCGTGGTGGCCTCCCTGATGTGGGGGTTCATGTACCTCCCCTCGACCAGTCCCTTCAGCTATCTGACCCGGGAACTGGGTCTGGGCACGATCCCCTTCCTGGGCGGCGACGCCATCTATCCGTCGCTGGCCAACATCGCCATCTGGGGCGGCACCGGCTTCAACATGATCATCATCTACACCTCGCTGCGGGGCATCCCGGCCGAACTGTGCGACGCCGCCCGCATCGACGGCTGCAGCGAGTGGCAGATCGCCCGGCGGATCAAGATCCCGCTGGTCGCCCCCGCACTCGTCCTCACCGGGCTCTTCGCCCTCATCGGCACGCTCCAGGTCTACGGCGAGCCCACCATGCTCCGGCCCATGACGACGGAGATATCCCAGACCTGGGTTCCGCTCATGCACATCTACCGCGACGGCTTCATCCGGGACGACCTGCCCATGGCGGCCGCCGGCTCCGTGATTCTCGCCGTCGGCACCCTGCTCCTGTCGCTGGCCCTGCTGAAGGCCACCCAGCGCCGCGCCTTCGGAGGCTTCAAGTGACGGACCCCCAGGCCCGGCCGCGCACGACGGGATCCCCCCGGCTCCCCGGTGCGCTCCCCACCGCGATCCTGCTGATCGGCGCGTTCTACTCGCTGATCCCGATCGTGTGGATCGTGGTCGCCGCCACGAAGACCAACGCGCAGTTGTTCTCGACCTTCACCTTCCAGCCGGGCACCGGACTGCTGGACAATCTGGGAGATCTCTTCGCGCACGGCGACGGCCAGTTCACGCGGTGGGCGCTGAACAGCCTCTACTACGCCGGCCTCGGCTCCCTGCTGTGCACCCTGGTGTCGACCGCCGCGGGGTACGCCTTCGCCAAGTACAGCTTCCGCGGCCGCACCCCGCTCTTCTACCTCATTCTGGCCGGGGTGCTGCTGCCGGGGATGACGCTGGCCATCCCGCAGTACATCATCATGTCCGAGGTCGGCATGGTCGGGACGTACTGGTCCGTGCTGCTGCCCGGCCTCATCTCGCCGTTCGGCATCTATCTGGCCCGGGTGTACGCGGAGGCGTCCGTGCCGGACGCCACGATCGAGTCGGCCCGCATCGACGGGGCGGGGGAGTTCCGCATCTTCACCTCGATCGGGCTGCCCATGATGCTGCCCGGCATGGTGACGATCTTCATGCTCCAGTTCGTCGGCAACTGGAACAACTTCCTGCTCCCCTTCATCATGCTCTCGGACGAGGACAAGTACCCGATCAACCTGGGTCTTTACACCCTGCTGTCCAAGGGGTCGGGCGAACCGGCGCTGTACGGCATCGCGATCGTGGGCACCGCCGTGTCCGTGATCCCGCTGATCGTCCTGTTGCTGTTCCTGCAGCGGTTCTGGCGGCTGGACCTGATCAGCGGGAGCCTCAAGGGCTGAACGGCGGACCGGGAACGGGGCCGCCTCCCCGGCCGGCCGGCACACGTACGGGTTCGACGTGGCTGCCGGCCGGCCGGGGAGGCCGGTTCTCACACGGGCAGCCGGGCGAGCAGACCGTGGGGCGCGTCGTGGCCGAAGCACAGGTCCAGGACGGCGCCCGCTTCGGCCGCGTACGCCGCGGCACGCGGGAACAGGGCCTGTTCGTAGGCGGCCAGGGCGCCTTCGGTGTCGCCCGGCCGGGCGGCGAGTGCGGTGCCCAGTTCGGCCCCGTCCAGCATCGCGAGGTTGCCCCCCTCCCCGGTGAACGGCGGCATCATGTGCGCCGCGTCGCCGAGCAGGGTGACACCGGGCGAGCGTTCCCAGCGGTGACCGACGGGCAGCGCATACAGGGGCCGCGGCGTCAGCGGTCCGTCGGCCTGACCGACCAGTGCGCGCAGCGCCGGATCCCAGCCCTGGAAGTGCTCCAGCACCGTGGCGGCCACCGCGTCACCGCGGGTGGTGTCGATGCCCGCCGACCAGTCCTCCGGAACCGTCAGCGCGACGTAGATGTGCAGGCCGCGGTCGGGCCGGGGGTGCGCCAGCAGGCCCTGCCCCTCCCCCAGCGCGTAGAAGAGGCCGTCGCCCACGAGCGCGGCGCACTCCGGATGACGGGCCTCCGCCTCGTACAGGTCGGCCTCCACCAGCGTCATGCCCGTGTAGCGCGGCCGGACCGCCGACAGCAGGGGGCGGACTCCGGACCGGGCGCCGTCGGCTCCGACCAGCAGACCGGTCGTGAACACCGAACCGTCGGCGAGCCGCACCTCGTGCCGGCCCTCCCCCAGCGCCCGTGCTCCCGCGACCCTCGCGCCCCAGCGGACCGTGTCCCGGGGCAGCGAGTCGAGCAGGAGATCGCGCAGCCGGCCGCGTTCGAGGGCGGCGCGGACGGTGTCCTCCGCCGCGCCGTCCTCCCGGCACACGACGGCGTTCTTGTCGAGGATGCGCACCGCTGGGGTACCGGTACGGGCCCGGGCGCGGAACCGGGTGTGCAGGCCGGCGGCTCGCAGGGCCGCCTGCCCGGTGTCCTCGTGCAGGTCGATGACGCAGCCCTGCGGGCGGGCCCGGGGCGAGGCGTCGCGGTCGTACACCGCGGCGGGGACGCCGGCGGTGTGCAGGACGCGGGCCAGCGTCAGGCCACCGAGGCCGGCTCCGATGATGGCGATGGGTTCGTGGCGGGGCATGCCGCTCTCCTCGCGGGGATGTGACGTGATGTCGGGGAACGCGTGAGGCGCGGCGTGATCGCTGGGGCCGCGCAGGGCGGAGCGCGCCGTTCCGGTGCGGGAGGCGAGGCGACCGGTCACCAGGGAAGCCGTGCGGGCAGGTGCGGCTCACGGTTCGGCGCCACACGGCGCGGGCGACCGGGGCGCCGGCAGCGTCGGAGCGCGGCGCGGCAGCCGTCCGTCACGGCTCGCGTGGCTGATTCCGGGAGAACGCCCGGGCGATCGTCCATCTCCTCCGGCCGGAACGAGGACTCCGGCGGGTGTTACCCGGCGCAACGGCCGGGGGGTCTCACACGTTCCCGGGCGGGCAGAGGTTCATCAGCGCGCCCCAGGCGCTCACATACCCATTGGTGCCCGCGGGACGCCATTCCAGTGGCCCTCGCACCGATGCCTCACGACACCGGTCGGGTGCCGGGGGGTGGGAGCCGTGGTGCAGCGGGGATCGCACAACACCCTCCACCGAGCGGTTGTCCTCTGCCACCCCCAGCCTACCGAACGGGATTCTGCGGAATCCACCATCTGCGCCTGGATTTCAGCGCGTTGGGCGGCGACGCCGGGCTCGTCCCGGCCCCGCGGCCGACGACGTGCGCCCCCGCCCGTCACCGTACGGGCGGGGGCGCGGCTGTCGGGGGGTCAGATGCCGCAGGTCGGGGCGGACCAGAAGCGGCTGGAGCGGTGGGCGACGTGCGTGTGGTCGTTGTGGCCGGGGTAGCCCGGGCCCAGGATCTCGTTGAAGCCGTGGTACCTGGCGCGCTGGGCGAGGGTGCAGAAGGACGGGGTGCCGGTCAGGTCGACGCCGTCGCCGTACAGGTGACGGCTGTTGGTGGCGCCCCCGGCCGCGTTGTTGCAGGCCACCGAGCGGAAGCCGCTGCTGACCGTGATGGGCCGGTCGCCCAGGGCCTTGCGCAGGGCCTCCAGCTTCCACATGCTGACCAGGGCGTTCTGCCGGGCCGTCGCGGCACTGACCGCGCCTCCGGCCCAGGTGGTGTTGCAGCGGTTGAGCTCGGCGAAGCTGAAGTGGGCCGGCGAGCAGTCCGGGGACTGCAGCGCGTAGATCCGGTTGAAGGTGTTCGGTCCGGCCACTCCGTCGGCGGCCAGGCCGTACGCCTGCTGGAAGCGCGTCACGGCCGCCCGGGTCGCCGGGCCGTAGGAGCCGTCGAGGGCCAGGACCTCACCATAGGCGGGGTAGCCGGAGACTCTTATCTGTAGTTGGCGCACGTCTTCTCCGGAGGAGCCCTCGGAGAGGGTGCGATTCCAGGTGTAGCAGCTGTCGGCCGCTGCCGTGGAAGCGGTGCCGGCGCCGACCAGGGTGGCGGCGGTCAGCAGGACCAGGGCGGCCAGTGAGCGGAACACTCGTCTCATGGGGGAGCACAGTGGCGGTCATCCGCTGCATTGACAAGGGCGCGTCAACCATGCGGCCGGAGTCTGCTGCGCGGGTGCCGCTTTCTCCCTTCCTTCCGAGGTTTCCCGGGCCGCTGTCCGGTCAAGGAACGCCCGCCCCCGGGACTTCCGTCCGGAGCCTCCTCACGGCGGGCCCGCCGGCAGGCGGCGGAAGGCGGGGATGGCCAGCAGGGCCGCGCAGCCGGCCAGCAGGCCCACGGACGAGGTGGTCAGGACGGTCCCGGTCCCCAGCAGGCCGGCGGCGGGGCCGGCCAGGGCGCGTCCCACGGGCTGCAGGATGAGCGAACCGGTCTGGTCGTAGGCGTAGATGCGGTTCAGTACGTCGGCGGGGATCTGGGTCTGGACCGTGGTCGCCCACATCACCGCCCACACCGACGCCCCCGCGCCGGCGGCCACGAAGGCGGGCGCGAGCAGCACCGGTGGCGCGCCCTGTCCGACGAGGAACGGGACCGGGAGGTAGCCGAGCAGGGCGACGATCCCGGTCCGCAGCGGGAAACGGGGACGCATCCGCATCGCCACCAGCCCGCCGGCCGCGGCGCCGGCGCCGAAGAGCGACATCATCAGGCCGTACCCGCTCGCCCCGTCCCGGTCGGTCAGGACCGTGGCGGCCAGCACCTGGAACGGCCCGTAGAGGGTGAGGCCGAGCAGGGCGAACACGGCGATGACCGGCCAGAGCCAGGTACGGGAGCGGAACTCGTACCAGCCGTGCCGCATCCCCTGCCACAGATTCTCCCGGCGAGGAGTGGGCACGGCCACGAGCCGGATGACGGACAGACAGACGGCGCTGACGGCGAACGACGCGGCGTCCAGGGCGATGGCGGTGGCCGGTGCGGCGAATCCGACGACGATTCCGGCGCCCATCGGCCCCAGGGCCGCGCCGAGGGATATCCCGATCCGCAGCGCGGCGTTGGCCTCCTTGAGATGGCCGGGGGCGACGGCCGGCACCATGCCCGCCACGCCGGGCTGGTACAGGGCCGTGGCGGCGCCGGTCACCGCCTGGGTGGCGATCAGGAGCCACAGCGAGGGCCGCCCGCCGGCGACGTCCACCGCCATGAGACCGATGGCCACCAGCCGGACGAGGTCGGCGACGATCATCATCCGCCGTGCCTGGAAGCGGTCGGCCAGCACACCGCCGACGAGCATCAGCACCACCATGGGGGCGATGTGGGCGGCCAGGACCAGCCCCACCTCGCTGGCCCCGAAACCGGCCGCGAGCATGGCCACGGTGAGCGCCACCGGCAGCATCATGTCCCCGACGAAGGAGATGGTCTGCGCGGAGAAGAAGAGCAGGAAGTGACGGTTGCGCCACACCGACGGTACGGCGGGGGCTTCCTGGGTGACCTCAGTCGCCATCGTGACCCACGATCCCGCTGGGGTTCCGGCTCCTGGTCACCCGTGGGTGCTCCCCTGCGGTGTCGGCGTGGCCGGCGAGAGTCGCACCGGGATCAGGACGCTGCTGATGCAGCGGCGGTAGAAGGCGTCCCAGTCCGAGGCCGGCATCTCGACGAAGCGGGTGCAGCAGATGAGTGCCGGTACGTGTCCGTCCGCCGTGCGATGACGCCGGACGGTTTCGGCGGGCACCCGCAGCGTCACCCGCCATCCGGAGGCGTCGACGTGCCAGGCGGACGCGGTGGCCGAGGCGTAGGGAAAGACCCGGAAGCCCGCCTCGTGGACGTCCCGCGCCGTGTGGAGCAGCTCGTTGCCCAGGCACACGGCGATCTCGTCGAGGTAGACGCCGAGCCCGCGCGCGGAGTGGAAGGTGAAGAGGATCTCGCCGTCCGCCTCCGAGACGCCGCACTCGACGGCGAAGACCTCCTCGGGGTGGGCCGGCGGGGTGGACCACAGTGCCGGGACACTCCCGTCCTGCCCGTCGGCCCGGACGGAGAACGTCACCGGGGTGGGGCCCACCTCCACGGGTGTGGTGCCGATGCCGTCCGGTGCGGAGCCGAGCGTGTCCTGCCTGACGAGCATGTCGGCCACCTCGGTCCCGACATCGACGAGCAGGCCGAAGCCGGCTTCCTGGGGGAAGCTGTCCCGGCTGCCGGATCGTCCGGCTCCGGCGAGCGGGGCGGGCAGCGCGTCCAGGCCGTTCAGGACGTGGCGTGCGAATGCGAGGACGTCCTGGGCCTGGTGATCGCGTACCAGCGCGGCGAACCGGTCGGCGTCGAAGTCCGGGTGGTGCGCGAGGTCACGGATCTCGCACAGTTCGGCCAGCCGTACCTTGGCGATCGGCTGGACGAAGGGCATTTCGACGTAGTCCTTGAACACGTGCGCGCACAGCAGGAACGTCGCCGTGGTGACGTCGGGGATTCTGAGCGTCCCGGCCTCGGAAGCGGGGTGCGGCACGGAGCCCGCGAGGATCGTGTCGTACTCCAGTTTCCGGGTGGAGACCCAGTCGGCCATGGCCAGGCCCCCGGCACCGTTGGGCGCCTGGTAGGTGCCCTGCGGATAGCGCCAGACGGGGAAGTACCCGTGCAGGTCGAGCGGGGACCTGTCCGGCGAGGAGAAGGTGGCCTCCTCGTGGCAGGCGCTGTTCGCCAGCCGGTGATAGCCCAGGTCTTCGAAGATGCGGCCGTACCGCACGGGGTCCGCTGTCAGCAGGTCCAGGTCCGAGGTCAGCCGGGGGAAGCCGGCGGCACCCAGGAGGTGGGCGGCGCTGTTGCCCTTCAGCAGCAGCACCGGCCGCCCGTCCCAGGCGGGGTGGCTCCTGACGCCCTTCTCGACCCATGCGGCGTCCGTCTCCACGCGTGCCGCCGCTCCCGCGTGGTGCGCGTACGACCGGCGTGCCGCGTCCAGCAGCCCGTCGGGGACGGGGATCGTGGGGTTCTCCGCGACCCGGACCAGGAACCGTCCGGCCACGCGATGGACCTCCAGCGCGCCGGCGATGTCCTCGCCCCGCCCGCCGGACAGAGCCGTCGCGTCGTCGCTGAATCCGCCGGCCCACAGCACCGCGTCAAGCACCGGGTTACCCATCGCACTCCTTGTCGTGATCCTCGTTCAGGTCTTCCGGGCAGCCGTGCCCCTGTCAGTGCCGGGGTCCGCCGCCCGGGGCGGCATCCGTCGCCGGCGGGAGCAGGTGCCGCGCCGCCCGCTCCCGCAGCGATCCGGGTACTCCGTGCGCGGTGAGGTAGCCGGCGACATCGCCGTACTCCCGGGTGATCCAGCTCAGGGCCTGTTCCATAGCGGGGACGGCTCCGCTGTTCATCGCGTCGAAGAAGCCGATGTCCTTGCCCTTCGCGAGCCAGGAGGCGCGCCGCCGGGCCACGGTCGGGGCGACGGCCTCAGCGGCCCGGGCGTGGTGGGCCACGATGTCCGGTGGCCGGGCGCCGGCCAGGCCGAGGGTCAGCGCCACGACGAGCCCGGTGCGGTCCCGTCCGGTGCGGCAGTGCACCAGCACCGCACCGGCCCGGGGTTCCAGGACGAAGGTCACCGCCTCGGCGAGCGCCCGGCCGTGCCGTTCGAGATGCCGCAGGTACAGTTCGGCGAGCGAGGCGCACCGTCCGGGCTGCGGACGTGACGCCTCGTCACCGATGGGCAGGCGCCGGTAGCTCAGGTCCGGCTGCGCGGCCAGCGTCTGGGGTACCTTGCCGGCTTCGCGGTCGCTGCGCAGGTCCAGGACGGCGGTCAGGCCGTGACCGCGCAGCAGGTCGACGGCGGAGGGGGCGTAGGGGGCGGTGAAGCCTCCCCTGAGCAGCTTTCCGTGGGTGAGGGGTGCACCCCGGATCTCCTGCCCGCCCACATCGTGCACCAGATGGGGTGGACCGAGTTCGATCGCGCGCACGCTTTTCTCCCCTGCAATCGAGGTTCGGCAGAACGTCGTTCCGAAATGCTTTTTCATGGACCGGCACGCCTGCGGGTGTTCGGCGGCGTGCGACGGCGCCAATCCGGATTGCGCATGAAAAGAGGGAACCCCGAGGAGCGGCGCGGTGAAAAACGGGCATCCCGGGTACCTGTAAGCAGCAACTGCTCGGCGGGAGCCTAGGTTCCGCTTCTGGGGGTGTCAAGGACGCCTCGTGGGCGGAAGCGCTTCAACAAATAGTCGGCCGGAGGGGACATTGTGGCCGCGCATTCAATCTTCGATCCGCAGGAGGGCCGGCCCGGTGGCCCGTTCGTTCCGGCGTCCACCGATACCCCGACCTATTGTCGAACAATCGATTGCAACCGCCCGCCACCTGCGGCGCCGACCGCGCCGCCACCCTTCACCGCCGGGCCGACCGGAACGGTGCGGCAGGCGCGCCTGCCGCCATTCATGCTGTTCAGCACTGGAACGAAGGGGACACCAGGCGTTCATGAACCCGATTCCGTCCGGATCGCGGCACGTCATCTTGCCGGGACGATTTGAGCAGTTCTGGACCGCTTCCCAGCAGAACCCCGGGTCCCGCACCGCCGCGTGAAAACCGGCAATGTCGTAAATCTCGGCACAGCGTGACTCCGTCGGCGGGCAGGAAAAGGATCACTCAGCGCGGCCCGGCCACGCAGCCGGAGAACACTTTGCGCCACATCCGGGAGCGGCAGCCGGGCGAATCAAGCGGTTGCGTGGTTGACGGTTGCCAATGCCGCTCCTAGTGTCTTGGCTCGCCGCACAGCAATCGTTTTCCCGGGTGTTCGCAACTCCGACCCGAATTGGGCGGTCAATAGGGCGGCAAGGCAGCAGAATGCCGCCCTTGGTTGCGACGGATCCGCGGCCCGTCGCTGCCCGGAATTCCACTGCATCCATCCTTCTCGTACAGCGCGCTTCGACATGGCGTGCATTCCTGTGCCCGCGCCGCCCGCCGGCTCGGCCGGTGCGCCGTGTCCGTCCGATCAGCTTCGCCGAACCGGGAGAGCAGCCAGATGACGCAGAGCATGACCGCCCCGCCGGAGCAGTTCCACTTCGGGATCGACTACATCCGCGAGCACTTCGGCAGCAACGTGGCACTCGCCACCCAGCAGATGGCCCACAACCGCTACCGATCGAACCTCCAGCCCCTGGTCGACCACATCTTCGCGTCCCTGGAGCTGACCGGGCGTGAGTCCCTGCTCGACGTCGGATGCGGCAACGGCTTCATCCTGCGCGACATCGTCAGCAGGATGCGGGACGGCGGGCGCGTGGTGGCGCTGGACATCTCCCCGGCCATGCTGGAGCTGGCGAAGCGCAACGTGACCGTCGCGTGGGTCCCGCTGGAGTTCACCGAGGGCAACGCCAACGATCTCTCCCGCTACGCCGACGGCGCCTTCGACCGGGTGATGGCCAACTACATCTTCCACTACATCGACGAACCGGACACCGTGCTCTCCGAGTTGCGCCGGGTGACCGCCGACGACGGGCGCGCGCTGGTGACCATCGAGGCGCGCCACTCGATGCCCGAGATGTACGCGATGCACTTCGAGGCCATGGAGCGGGTCGGCTTCCCCGCCGACTTCATCGGCCGGCTCCCCCGTGGCCGGCGCGGCGTCATGACGCTGGACAACACCGCGGAGTACGCCGCCAAGCACTTCTCCTCGGTCGAGGAGCGGCCCTATGCCGACGCCCTGCGCTTCGCCACGCCCGAGCCGTTCATGAACTTCTACGTCGCGGGCCACCGCTACTGCGGGGCTCTGCCGAAGGCCGACGACACGATCCCGCGGGAACTGTTCGACGCGCTCCACGCCGACGTGGAACGTCAGGTCAGCGCGCGCATCGCCGAGCGCGGGTACTTCGAGCTGACCAAGCACAACTCCGTCTTCGTCTGCTCCTGACCACTGGAGACGGCCATGACTACCCCTCACCCCCCACGCATCGCGCTGTTCGGGCTCCCCGGCGCGGGCAAGTCCACCACGGCCGCCCTGCTGCGGCGCGCACTGGAGGAGCGCGGCGAGCGTCCCGCCGTCGTCCGGATCGCCGCTCCGCTGTACGACGTGCAGCGCGCCTTCCACGAGCGGATCGGCAGCCCGCTGCCGGAGGACCGCCAGGACGGCGCTCTGCTGAACTTCCTCGGCTCGCACTTCCGGCGCACCGCGCCGGACTTCCTCCTGGAGGACTTCCGGCAGCGCTGCGCGGACGCCCTCGCGGCGGGGGCCGATGTCCTCGTCTGCGACGACGCCCGCCCCGTGGATCTGGGCGAACTGTCCGCGCAGGGGTTCACCCTGGTGCGGATCAGCGCGCCGGACGCCCTGCGCCGGGCCCGGAAGTCCGTGCGCGGCGACCGTACCAGCGGGGACGACGTTCACCCGACGGAAGCCGGGGTTCCCGACGCCGAGCCCGACCACCGGATCGTCAACGACGGTGACCTCGCGCATCTGGAGCGTCTGATCGCCTCGCTGCTCACCAACCTGGACGGCGAGCAGGCCGGCGCCCGGCTCGCCGCGGCAGCGCCGTCCGGTGAGCGGGACCGGCTCCGGTCCCTGTTCGACAGGGCGGCGCACCTCATCACCCCGCACTACGCGGAGAACCGCCACCAGATCGGCGCGGTCATCGTGACGGCGGACGGCCGGACCTTCACCGGTCTGCACATCGAGGCCATGGTCGGGCGGGCCTCGGTGTGCGCCGAGGCGGTCGCGCTCGGCAAGGCGCGGGAGGCGGGTGCGACGGACCTGCGGCTGGTGCTCGCGGTACGCCACCCCAAACCCAGTGAGGAGGACCGGCGCATCCGTCCGGTCCCGCCCTGCGGTCTCTGCCGGGAACTGCTCCTGGACTACGGTCCGGACATCCGGGCGGTCATCGGGGCACCGGAGGACCTGACCGTGGTCCCGATGAAACAGCTGCTGCCGTCCAAGTACGTGGGAACGAAGTGGAATACGCCCGGTACCGCGCCGGCCGCACCCGTGCTCCGGCACGGCTGACCGGCGGTACGCACAGGAGAGTGGGAGTCCATGTCCAGTTTCGAGAGGTATCTCGTGGCCCGGTACCCGGGGGCGCGCGTGAGCCGGCTCAGCACGTCGAACAACTCCGTCTTCCTGGTGGACGACGCGGGCCGGCAGCTCGTGGCCAAGCACCTCACGGACACCGATATCCCGCTCTCCTACCTGGCCGATTCCAATGAGGCGCTCGCCCGTTCGGTCCCGGTGCAGCGGATCCACCACGTCCTCGACCGGGCGCAGGGCGATCCGTTCGACGGGACGCTGGCCGCGTACGTGCCCGGCACGGACCTGGCCACCGTGCTCGCCGGGGACGAGCGGGCACCGTCGCCGCAGGAGCTGGCCGCGTACCTCGGACGTTTTCTGCTGGCGTGCCGTCAGCTGCCGCGGATGCACGAGGGCTACGGTCCGTACAAGAGGACGGCGCCACAGCTGGCCTCGCACGAGGAGTTCGTCGTGGGGTACGCCGCCCGCTACTGGGGGCGGGCCCGGCCCTTCTACGAGGGCACGCGGACCGGCGACGCCGTCGACGCCTGGGTGGAGCACGGACTGGGCGCGGCGCTGCGGCGCAATCCGGCCCCGCACGCCGTCGTCCCCATCGACGCCAACCTCAAGAACTTCATCCTCACCCCCGACCGGCGGATCGTCGCGCTCAATGTGCCGATCGCCGCCGTGTCCACACCGGCGCACGCGGTGGCGGCCGTCGGCGCGCATCTGCGGCACCGCCCGTACCACGCGGCCTTCCTCGACGAGGTGCTGGCGAGCCAGTGCCCGGCGGACGCGGAGATGGTGCCGCACTTCGAACTGTGGGCCCTGCTCGGCATCCTGTCCTTCTACGCCGTGCGCCACCCCCTGGAGCGCGACACGTGGCGCGACTGGGGATCGCCGGTGCTGCTGGACGAGGACTTCCGCGGCCTGGTCCACGACCTGCTGCCGAAACAGGCGACCCGGTGATCCTCACCGGCGCGGCCATCACGGAGGCCGTGCGCGCCGGAGACATCGTGGTCGACCCGTTCGACACCGCGCGGGTGAACCCCAACAGCTACAACTACCGGCTCGGGGCGGAGATCCACGAGGTGGTGACCTCCGGCGAGGCCGTGCCGGCGGCCCGCCACGTACCGCTCGTACCGCACGAGGGCCGGTGTCTGCTGCGCAAGGGACACCTCTATCTCGGGCACACCCTGGAACGCATCGGCAGCCAGCGGTACGTGACCTCGCTCATCGGGCGCAGTTCCATCGGCCGGCTGGGGCTGTTCGTCCAGCTCTCGGCTGATCTGGGCCATCAGGGCGCCGTTCACCGCTGGACGCTGGAGCTGCTGCCGGCGATGGACATCTACGTGTACCCGGGACAGGTCATCGGCCAGGTCTCGTTCTGGAACATCCAGGGCGTCCCGGCCCCGTACGCCGGCTGGTACGGGCGCCACGACGTGCCGATGCCCTCGAAACTCCACACACCCCCCACGAGAACAGAAGAGTCGCCGTGATTCTCAGCGGACCCGAAATCAGACGGCAGGTGAAGAACGACGTCATCACCGTCACGCCGTTCAATCCCGATCACCTCAACCCCAACAGCATCGATCTGACCCTGGAGGACACCGTCCTGCGCTATCGCAGCCCGGTGATCGACCCGCGGGAGGAGCAGGAGGTCGAGGAGGTGACCATTCCCTCCACCGGGCTGCTGCTCGAACCGCTGGGGTTCTGCCTGGGCGCGTCCCGCGAGACCGTGGGCAGCACCGCGTACGTGCCCATGGTGCACGCGAAGTCCAGTACGGCCAGGGCCGGGCTGTTCGTCCATGTGACGGCCGATCTCATCGACATCGGGTCGCTGGGCACCGTCACGTTCCAGCTCTTCTCGACCCTGCCGCTCACGGTGTACCCGGGGATGCGCATCGCCCAGATGACCTTCTGGCGGCCCCAGGGCGACATCACCCTCTACACGGGGAAGTACCAGGGCTCCAAGGGGCCGAAGAAGTCGATGATCTTCCGCGATCCCTTCTGGCAGTCGCTGCCCGTCGGCCGGTGACGGCAGGGATCCCCGCATGCTCAGGAAGGGAATGTCCATGAGCCGCGACCGAACGGCGATCGCGTCCGCGCGCGGGGCGGTCGTCCCGGTGACCGCCTCCCCCGAACTGCTCGACGGGCTCGCCCGGGTGATGGCCCCCTACATCGCGATGGAGCCGGCCGGCGGCCCTGTGCCGGCTCCGCGGGTGAGCGTGGTTGACGACGCGCCCACCGGGGAGGGCTGGCGGCGGATCGCGCTGCGCTCGGAGTACGAACCGGACCGGGTGCTGTGGGTCGACGACACCCGCCGGCACCTCGCGCTGCCGCGCGCGGCCGGGGAGTGGACGCTGCAGCAACTGCTGCGCTCGGTACGGCATCTGCTGCGCTGGCAGGCCTACGCCCGGGGTGATCTGTTCCTGCACGGCGGTCTGGTCCGCGCCGCCGGCACCGGCATCGCCTTCCTCGGGCACAAGCGCTCCGGCAAGACGTCCAGCGTGCTGAGCGCCCTGCTCAACGGCGGTGCCGACTTCGTCTCCAACGACGATCTCGTCCTCACCGACGGCGATGACTCCCCCGCCGCTCTCACCGGCTACGGTTCGCCCCGGACGGTCAACATCCGCACGGATGTCCTGCTGGAGCTGGCCCGTACCGCCCCGGCGCTGCGTGGCCTGCTCACGGAGGCCGGCCATCCGACCAACGCGTTCCCCGGCCGGCACCACACCCGCGACGCCATCCGGTCCGGGGAGGGTACGCGGCTGCCGGGATCGGTCTGGGTGCGCTGCGCCGAACTCGCCCGCGTCACCGGTCGCCCTCTGGTGTCCGAGGCCCGGGTGGACGCGGTCGTCCTGCCCCGGTTCGGCTCCGGTGACGGTGGGCCCGCCGTGAGCCGGCTCGGAACGGAGGAGGCGCTGCGGGCGCTGAGCGAGCAGGTGGAGGGGGAAGCGACCAAGTACGACCCGTTCCTGGCCGCCTGGTATCCGCACACGGACGGCGAGCGGCGCACCCGGTTGCTGCGGCGGCTGGCCGCTGGGACCCCCTGCTACCGCCTCACCCAGGACATGGAGCGGCTGGGCGAGGCGACGTCGGTCCTGCTGCGGACCGTCAGGACGGCGGGTGCGGCGGCGTGATGCCCCTTCGGTCATGCGGATCCGCGCCGCTGTGGACGGAGCATGTTCATGAACCCTGACCATGGGGCGCCACGCGTCGACAGCGCGGCGCTCGTCACGGACGCGACCGGCGGCGTCCTGCTCACCCGCTCGCCGGACGGCGATCTGCGGCTGCCCACGAGCAGGACGTCCACGGAGTTCGGGCCCCGGGCCGCCGCCGTGCGGGCGGTGCGGGCGAGCACCGGTCTGATCCCGCGGCTGGGTGGGCTGCTGGTGTGCGACTGGGGCGGGCAAGGGCCGGGCGGTGCCGTCCGGTACGTCTTCGACGGCGGCGGCATCAGCACCACGGCGGCCCGCCGCCGCACCGGGGGCACGCTGTTCCTCGCCCCCGACGCCTTGGCCCGGGCCCTCGCCCCGGTGGAGGCCCGTACCGTACTCGCCGCGCTTCGGGCGCGCCGGGAGGGCCGCACGGTGTACACCGAGCACGGCCGCCCGCCGCCGGTGCCGGCCGCCATGGACCGGTTCGGCATCGTCCCGGCCGTGCAGAGCGGCGGCGTGTGGGAGTGGCGCGAGGAGCCGGTCCCGGCGAGCCTGCCGGTCCGCCAGTCCTGGGTGTGGCTGTTCGTTCCGGACGGCCGGGTGGTGGTGTACGTCGATGTCGCGGGCCTCCTGGGCCTGCCCGGCGGCACCCTGGAGCCGCAGGACGGGGCGGACGCCGCCGCGGCGGCGGTGCGGGAGATCCGGGAGGAGACCAATATCGCGGTGACGCCTCCGCTCTACATCGGCCACGTCGTCGACCGGGGGGTCGGGGGCCCGGCGGTCGCGCGGGTACGCATGGCGGCCCTCGCCACGGCCATCGGGCCCGCCACCGTCGATCCGGCGACCGGGACGGTTCACCGGCGGCTGCTGGTGCCGCCCGGTCTCGTCCCGGAGCTGTGCGGCTGGGGACCGGCGGCCGGGGCCCAGGCCCGTGCCGCTGTCGGCGCGGTGGCGCGGTACGGCGTGCGGAGCGAGGGGGTGTGCGAAGAGGTCGAGGACATCCCGGCCGAAGGGCTGTTGCCGTCGCGTGCCGGCCCATGAAAGGGGTGGGCGGCCGTCAGCCGTTTCCCGCCGGGGCCCGGGAGCGATATCCCTTCATCGGTACGACAATTCCTGTGGGTGGCGCTGAAAAAGGAAATCCTCCGGCGGCGGGCGTTTCACGACAGGGCTTGATTGACACTCAAACCGCGCCGCTCCTAGGCTTCCTGTTCACCCGTCGTGACCTGGAGAAGAGCACGGGCGACAGCTTTTCCACCCGAGTGCGGCACTCCACGGCCACGCATATCCGCACCAATGACCGGAAAGACGCATGGCGGCTGAATACAGGGACGGACGTAAGATTCTGCGGCGCACGGCGGCCCGGGTGGTGCTGATCGACCCGGATTCCCGCACGCTGCTGGTCCAGGGATGCAATCCGCACAACCGGGCCGCCGGCAGCTGGTGGTTCCCGCTGGGGGGCGGCTGTGAGGCGGAGGAGACCCTGGAGCAGGCCGCCCGGCGGGAACTGTACGAGGAAGCCGGCATCCGGGACGTCGAGCTGGGCCCCCTGATCTGGACCCGGTCCGTCGAGCACCCCTATATGAAGGACCAGTACCTGTACCAGGAGGAGTACTACTTCGTGGGGCACACCGCGTCATCGGACTTCGGGCGGATGGCCTGGACCGCCGAGGAGCGGCAGCAACTGATGGACATGCGCTGGTGGAGCGCCGGGGAACTGCGGGAGACGGAGGAGACCATCCTGCCCCCGGCGCTTCCCGGTCTCCTTCCGCGGCTCATCAGCGGCGCATACCCCGACCGGCCGATCGCCCTGGACCGGTAACCACCACGGGCCTCGGCGTGCCCGAACGGAAGGCGGGTCGATCCCCGCCGGCCGAACGACTGCGGAAGGCAGGCACGGTGACCATCGACGAAGCCAACGGCGTATTCGACGGAGAAATGGGAAAATGGTACGCCGAGCACGCGACGGACAGCATTTACAACGCCCACTACGATCGCCCTGCGGTGCTGGATCTGATCGGGCCGTGTGGGGGGCAGCGTATTCTCGATGTCGGCTGCGGCGCCGGGCACTACATGACGGAACTCGGCGCCCGTGGCGCCGAGGTGACCGGTATCGAGGGGAGTGCGGAACTGCTCTCCAGCGCCCGGGACCGGCTGGGTGAGGCGGCGCGGCTGCGGCAGCACGATCTGGAGACGCCCCTCGATTTCCTCGACGACGCGTCGTTCGACGGAGCGCTGATGGCCCTGGTGTTCCACCACATCGAGGCCCGCCGCAGGCTCCTGGACGAGTTGTTCCGGGTGGTGAGGCCCGGCGGGTGGCTCGTCATGTCGACTTTTCACCCCACCCGGTACTGGGAGCTGTTCGGCGGTTCCTATTTCACCGCGGAGAAGGTCGAGGCCGACTTCCTGGACCGCTGGACGGCCCCGGTGTGGCGCATGCCGCTGGAGGCCCTGATGACCGAACTTCTGGACTCGGGCTTCACGCTGGAACAACTCCGGGAGCCCCGGCCGACGCCACGGGCGGCGGAGATCAGCGAGCGTCACTTCCGCAAGCTGTCGACGGAGCCCAAGTTCCTGGCCCTGCGGCTGCGCCGCCCCTGAACCTCCGGCCCCGGGCCTTGTCCGTCGCGCGCCGAGGTCATCGCGCAGGGCACGGGCCGGGGGGATGGTCGCCCCCCGGCTCGTGCCCGCACCCGCCCCGGCCCTGGCGGGCCACGCCTCTGCCGGCCGATGTCTGAGGCGATGGCTACCGGATGGCCGGCCGGCGGTGCGTGTCCCCGGCCGGCGCCTGCTCGGGCGGTGTCTCGCTCAGACCGACGCGGGCGTGGAGGCGGCGCAGGGCGGGCGGGGCCCACCAGTTCGCGTCACCGGCCAGCCGCATGAAGGCGGGCACTAGGACCGTCCGGATGACCAGCGCGTCGACCAGGACGGCCAGTGCCATGCCCACGCCCAGCTGTTTCAGGAAGACGACCTGGCCGGTCGCGTAGGCGGCGAAGGTCAGCGCCAGGATGCCGGCCGCCGCCGTGATGAGAGGAGCGCTGCGCTGGATGCCGACGGCGACGGCGCGGGTGTTGTCGCCGGTGCGGTCCCACTCGTCCTTGACCCGGGCCAGGATGAACACTTCGTAGTCCATCGACAGCCCGTAGGCGATGCAGAACATCAGGATCGGGATGCTGGGTTCCATGCGTCCGCTGGGCGTGAAGTCCAGCACGCCGGAGAGGTTGCCGTCCTGGAAGATCCATACCAGGGCGCCGAACATGACGGTCAGGCTCAGCGCGTTGGCGACGGTGGCCTTCAACGGGATCAGTACGCTCCCCGTCATCAGGAAGATGATCACCACGGTGACGAGCACGATGAGCGCGACGACCAGCGGCAGCCGGTCCAGGAGGGCCGCGCGGAAGTCCGTCATGGCCGCCGGAGTACCCCCGACCAGGACGTCGTAGGGGGCGTCCAGGGCGCGCACCTCGTGGACGAGGTCGGCGATGTCACCGCGCAGCGCGTCCTGGCCGGGAATGACGGACAGCCACACCGCGTCCGCCGAGGAGAACCGCCGGGAGGCTTCCGTGGCCGCGGCGGTGAGCGCACCGTCCCGGTACGATCCTGCCTCGGTGTCCACCCGGAAGACGCCGGGCAGCCGTGACAGCCGCAGCGCGTACTCCTCGGTCCGTGCCGGGTCGCCGGGCTCGGGCGCGACCACCTGCAGGGCGTCGGACTCCTCCGCCGGGAAGTTCTCGCCGATCTGTTCCTGGGTGACGCGGCTGGCGGCCGATGGGGGCAGCACCCGCTCGTCGGGCAGCCCGAAACTGGCCCCCAGGAACGGAGCGCCCAGCATCAGCAGCGCGGCCAGGGCAGGCAGCCCGAACAGCAGCGGCCTGCGCATCACCCGCACGGTCATCCGGTACCAGCGGCCCTCTGTCACCGAGGTGGCCGCGCGCGGCGGCCGGCGACGCAGCGTCCGCTGCCCGACCGCCGCGAGCGCGGCCGGGAGCAGGACCACCGCGGCCAGCGAGACGGTCAGCACCACCGCGATGCCCGCGTAGGCGAAGGAGCGCAGGAACGGGAAGGGGAAGGCGAACAGCGCGGCCAGCGAGGCCGCCACTGTGACACCGCTGAACAGCACGGTGCGTCCGGCGGTTTCCACGGTGCGGATGACCGCTGCGGCCCGGTCCGCCCCGGTGGCGCTCTCCTCCCGGAAGCGGGTGATGACGTAGAGGCCGTAGTCGACGCCGAGGCCAAGACCCAGGACCAGGGCGAGGTTGGCGGCGAAGGTGGAGACCTCGGTGAAGGCGGTGACGCCGCGCAGGATGGCCAGGGTGCCGAGCACCGCGAAGAGGCCGACGGCCAGGGTGAGCGCCGCGGCGGTCCAGCGACGGTAGACGCCCGCCAGGAGCAGCAGGACGACGGGGACGATGACGAGTTCGGCCCGGATGAAGTCGCGTGCTGCCTCCTGCCCCACCTCGCGGAAGATCTCGTCCGCCCCGCCGTGCCGGACGGTCAGCAGCTCGGTGTCCCGGCCGGAGAAGTTCTCCGTGATCAGGGGCAGCTGTTCGCGTACCTCGGTGGCCGAGCCTGCCAGCCAGGCCACGATGAGCGCCTGGCGGCCGTCCTCGGCGGCCAGCGTCGGGGACCGGTCACGGGACCAGTAGGAACCGGTGGCGGTGACCCCCGGCTCGGCGGCGAGGTCGGATTCAAGTGCGGCGGCCTCGGCGGCGAGTGCCGGATCGTCGACCGTCCCCTCCCTTGCCGTGATCAGCAGCAGGTAGTTGGGACTGCCGTTCTCGAACTCCTGCGCTATCAGGGCGTCGGCGGTGTGCGACTCGGAACCGGGCGCGTCGAAGCGGGACAGGGACAGGGCGTTCATCGCACCGGCGCCGGCCACGGCCGCGCACAGGAACAGGAGCGCCCCGGCGATCAGCACGGCACGCCGCCGCGTGGCGACCAGGATGCCGAGCCTGCGCAGTGGCGGGGGTGATGGGGACATTCGGGTCGCTCCTCGCGATGTGCCGGGTGGAAAGGGGGCGGGGGGTGCCCGCCGGTCGAACGGTGCCGCAGGCCGCTGACCGAACGCTGGAAGAAGCGCTGAAGCCCCAGGTCCGGACCGGTGGACGGCCCGGCGCGGTGCTTCCGCCGGGCGCCGGTGGGTCGGTGATACTGGGACGGGGAGGAGGGGTTGTGATCGGCGACGCCGTACGTTTCGAGGTGCTCGGCCCGTTACGGGCCCTGGTGGGCACCACCGAGGTGGTGCTCGGGCCGCCGAGGCAGCGCGCCGTGCTGACGGCGCTGCTGCTGCGGGCGCCCCGGCCGGTGAGCACGGAGAGCGTCATCGACGCGGTCTGGGGTGCCACGGCGCCCGCGGGCGCCGTGAACCTGGTGCAGAAATACATGTCCGCACTGCGCGCCGCGTTGCGGGGGCCCGCAGGCATCGTGCTGACGGGTGGCGGTTACGCGCTGACCGGCGCCGACGGGGCACACGCCCTGGACCTGTGGGAGTTCGAGCAGTCACTGGCCCAGGCCCGCGCGCTGCGCGAGGCGGGCGACCCGGCTGAGGCCGTCGCCGCCCTGACCCGGGCGACGTCGTTGTGGCGGGGCCCGCTCGCCGAGGGGCTGTCCGGTCCGGGCATCGAGCTGGAGCGGGAGCGGATGGCGGAACGTCGGGTCTCCGCGTACGAGGAGTTGTACGCCGCGGGGCTGCGGCTGGGCCGGGGCGGGCAGTACATACCTGAGCTGGCGCGGCTGGCGGCCCGGCATCCGCAGCGGGAGCGGCTGCACGCATTGCTGATGCGGGCCCTGGTACAGGCGGGGCGGCCGACGGAGGCGCTGGAGGTGTACGCCGGGGTGCGCGGCCGGCTGGCCGACGAGTACTGCACTGATCCGGGTCCCGCACTGCGGGCGGCGCACCAGTGGGTGCTGGCGGGCGGTGACCACGACCGTGGCCGGGAGGACGCGGGTGGGCGCTTCCCGGACGGCACGGAGGACGAGGTACGGGCGGTGTGGCCGGAGGGGGCCGACGGTGTCGGCGGACGCCCGGTGGTGCCCGTCCGCCCGGAGCAACTCCCCCACCCGGCGGCCGCTTTCACCGGGCGCACGGCCGAGAGCGCGCGCGTCACCGGCCTGCTGCGGTCCGGCGGCGTCCCCATCGTCTGTGTGGAGGGCACCGCGGGTATCGGCAAGACGGCCCTGGCCGTGCACTGCGCCCACCGGGTGACCGACGCGTTCCCCGACGGCCGGCTGTTCGCGGACCTGCGCGGCTTCGACCCCATGGCCCCCGCTCAGCCCGCGGATGTCCTGGGGGAATTCCTGCGATCCCTCGGCGTGCCGGCCCGCCGGGTGCCGGAGGGCGAGGGGGCCCGCTCCTCGCTCTTCCGTTCGGTGCTGGCCGGGCGCCGGGTGCTGGTGGTGCTCGACAACGCCGCCGACGCCGCCCAGTTGCGGCCGTTGCTGCCGGGCCCCGGGGGGTGCGCCGTCCTGACCACCAGCCGGCGCGGGCTGACGGGACTGGCCGTCACCGACGGTGCGCACCGGGTGGTGTTGCCGGGGCTGTCGCCGGACGAATCCGCCGACCTGCTGCGGACGGTACTCGGACGGGCCACCGCGGCGGACGACGGCCATCTCGCGGAGGTCGCCCGGCTGTGCGGGCATCTTCCGCTGGCGCTGCGCGTGGTGGCGGCAGGCGCCGCCACGGTTCCCGGTCTCACCGCGCGGGACATCGTCGCCCAGCTCACCGCCGGGGGGCCTCTGGCCTCCGCTGTCGCGCAGGACGAGGACCGGGTGTCGGTGACGGCGTCGCTGACCCTGTCGTACCAGCGCCTGGACCCCGCGGCCCGCCGGATGCTGCGGTTGCTGGGCCTGGTTCCGGGAGTTGACCTGACCAGTCGGGAAGCGGCGGCCGTGAGTGGGCTGCCGGTGGCCGGCACGAGCCGCGCCCTGGGCGCCCTGACAACCGCTCACCTGCTGGAACAGCACCGGCCGGGCAGGTTCCGGTTCCCGCACGACCTGCTGCGCGCGTATGCGGGGCAGCGGGCCGGCGCGGAGGAGACCGAGGCCGGCCGGCGGGAGGCGACCGGCCGGCTGACCGCCCGGTACATCCGGCTCGCCCGGGTCCTGGAGGGCGGCGCGGATCGCGTCCGGCGGGCGGGTCCGGGCGGCACGGTGACGGATGTGGTGTCGGCTCCCGCCGGGGTGGCGGAGGCCGAGCTGCGGAACATCGCCGCGATGGTCGAGTACACCGCTCGGCACGGGCCGTACCCGGTGGCGTGGACGCTGGCGTCCCTGCTGCACGACGTCTGCAAACGACGCACCCTGGTGACGGAGTGGCTGGCGCTGGCGGACGCCGGGCTGCGGGCCGCTCACACCGCCGGTGACCGGCGGGCGGCGGCCGGGTTGTCCCTGACCCTGGTGGACGCCTATTTGACGGCGGGCCGTGGCGCCGAGGCGGACACACTCGCGCGGCAGGCACTCGAGGCGGGGCGGGAGGAGGGCTGGGCGGACGTGGTGGGCGCCGCGTGCGAGCAGCTGGGCCGTGGCCGGTGGTTGCTGGGAGACCTGGCGAAGGCCCGGGAGCTGCTGACCGAGGCGGTGGGGACCGGTGGCGCGGCGGGCCTCCACCTCGCGACGGCGAAGTCCCTGGGGGCGCTGGCGCGGGTCGAGGCGGACAGTGGCGCGTGGCGGGCCGCGCACCGGCACTACCGGAGGGCGCTGCGGATCAGCCGTGCCCTGGGGGTGCGCTATCTGGAGGCCGTCTTCCTCGCGGAACTCGGCGCCGTGCACCGGGGTCTGGGTGAGCCGGAGGCCGCGCTGAACGTGCTGGAGTCGGCGCTGGCGCTGAGCCGGGACGACGTCGAACTGTGCCGGCCGGCGGCCCTGGGGCACGCTTATCTGGCCGAGCTGCACGCGGCGGACGGCCGGGAGCAGCAGGCCCGGGAGTGCGTACGGGTGGCGCTGCGCATCGCGGCCGAGCAAGGCGATTCATGGGCGCTGACGGAGGCCAACAACGCCGCCGGGCGGGCCCTGACGCTGCTGGGCGCCACGGGTGAGGCCGCCGACCGGCATCACGCTGCTCTGGGGGCGGCCCGGGCGCTGCCCTACCGGCGCGGCGAACTGCACGCCCTGGCCGGGCTGTCCGCGGCGACCCGGCTGCCGGTCTGGCGCCGCCGGGCGACCGCGCTGGCCGGCCACCACGCCTACGACCTGGATTCGCTGCTCGCCGGCTGATCCGGGGCGGGCATCGGCTGAGAACGGCGGCCGGAGTCGTGCGCAGGCCGGACAGCCGAAGGCTCCGCTCCGGAGTGGGCGCGCCCCATCGCGGCGAGGACCCGGAAGGGTACGAGCCGGGGGACACACGTGCCACAGCCGCCCGCGGGAGTCTTCGTCAGCCCGGGAAGGTGGGGCGGGCCGGCGGTGGAGGGTGTCCTCGACGGTGTCCGTCAGCCTCCGCGAGGGCGGCCGCGGCTGTGGCCGCAGCCGGGTCACCTGCTCGGGGTTCCCAGCCCTGTCACGTCGTGCGGCGTGTAGAGCATGACCCAGTGGTCCCGCTCGGCGTCGTGGAGCATCTCCATGTCGAAGCGCGACCACCCGTGCCGGGGGTGGTGCATGCGTTTCACCGCGGACCGCCACGCGCCGACCTCGCCCCGTTCCCAGTAGTCGCGGAAGCGTGCACTGACCGCCGTGAGTTCGGCGAACATGCCGTGCAGATGGCCGTCGCCGGGGTACCGGCTCAGGGCCGTGCGCAGTTCGGCTGCCGCGGCCCGGGCGAACAGGTCCGCGCCGTCCTCGCCGAGCAGGTCGGGGAGCGCCGGTGCGGTGAAGGCCTGGTAGGCGATGTTGCGTCCGTAGCGGCCGGTGCCGGCCGCCAGCGGACCGAGCAGTTCGGCGGCGGACGCGTTGCAGGCCAGCAGGGTGAGGCGGCCGTCGTGCACGGTGACCGGCATGGTGTCGTCCAGGCCGCGCAGCAGGCGCAGCAGTCCGGGCCGGATCACGGCGTCGGGGGCCTCGATCTGCGGAGGCTGCTCGCCGCCGAGCCGGAACAGATGGTCCCGCTCGGCGACCGAGAGCCCGAAGGCGCGGGCCAGCGCGTGGAGGACCTCGCGGGACGGGCGCGCCGCCTTGCCCTGTTCGAGGCGGGTGTAGTACTCCACCGATATCCCGGCGATGTCGGACAGTTCCTGGCGCCGCAGGCCCGGAACCCGCCGTCGCGATGCCCGACCACTGTCCGGTGGGGCCATCGCGGCACGACGCCGGCGCAGATAGTTCCCGAAGTCCGTCCGATCTCCGCTGAGCACCCGTTCATTGTGCCTCCCGCGGGGCACCGCCGGCAGCGCGCTGCCTGACCCTGCCGGTACCAGGCCCGACGAAGTCTCCCACCGGGCCGTGCCGTGCCGCAGATTCGTGGCACGTACCGAGATCACCGGCGGTACGGCGTGCGCCTTTTCCCTCAACCCCAGGAGCGAGTGATGCCCGCAGCGACCCGGACCATCGTCATGACCGGCGCCACCGGAGGGATCGGTCTCGAAGCGGCACGAGATCTCCTGCGCCGCAGCCCGGAGACCCATCTGGTGGTTCTGGCACGGGAAGCCTCCGCGGCACGCGTCCTGCCGGGGCTGCGGGAGATCTCGCCCCACGTCTCGGCGCTCCCCGTGGATCTGGCCCGCGTGGCCGCTGTCGACACCGCCTCGGCACGGGTGGAGGACCTCCTGGAAGCGGGGGAACTACCGCCGCTGCGGGGCATCGTGTACAACGCCGGCGTCCATCTCCGCGACGCCCTGCACACGAGTGCGGACGGATACGAGCTGACCTTCGCTGTCAATGTTCTGGCGACTCACCTGCTGCTCAGGAGGCTTCATCTCCATCTGCGGGCTCCCGCGCGCATCGTCGTCACCGTCAGCGACGCCCATTTCGGCGATCTCCGGCACACCGGAGGCATCATGCCGGCGCCCCTGTGGAGGGATCCGGAATCGCTCTTCCGGCCCGGTGCCTACCCCCGTTCCCACCGGGTCCGCTCCGGTGGCCGCCGCGCCTACACCACGAGCAAGCTCGGCGCCGTCCATCTGGTCCACGAGTGGGCCCGGCGGCTGCCCGGCGGAATCGACATCCTCGCCTACAACCCGAGTCTGGTCACGGGTACCGGACTCGCCCGGGAGATGGGGGGCGCCGCCCCGTTCGCGATGAAGTGGCTCGTCCCGGTCCTCGGGGTGACACCGCTCGTCGACGCCCCGCCGGCGGCCGGCCGCAAGCTCGCCGATGTCGTGCTCGGGCGCACCGACGCGCCGACCGGGTCCTACATCCATCGCACCCGGGCCATGTCCTCGTCCGCCGAGTCCTACGACGCCGACCGCGAGCGGGGCTTGTGGGAGTGGCTGGAGCAGCAGGGCTGACGGCGGTCCGCCGGCCGCGGGCGACCGGAGGGCGTATCGCTCGCGCCGGTCGATGGCCGCGCCGGGGCAGGCCGGCATGGGGATGTGGGCGCGACGGCGGGCCCGCTGGGGCACAGCAGGTCCCAGGTCGTGGCTGCAATGCCCGTGCCCGTCCGGCGACGCAGGCCCACCCCCGCCGCCGGCACGCCGACACTCCCTCGTCGTGCGATCGGTGACACAGAGGCCGGGCCGATCGGGAGCCACAGCCGTGACCTCGCCCCTGTGTTGTTCCGATGACGTCGCCGCCGTCCGCCGGGGACGCGGGCGCACTCCGGTCAGCCGCTCCCCAAACCCGGACCCCGTATCTCCGGCCCGACGGAGAAAGGCGGGGGAACCTCCGGCCGCACCCGGGGCGGTCCTGCCCGCAGTGGCTCGGCCCAGGAAGGTCAGCCGGACCTTGCGGTACAGGTTGTCCTTGTTGGTGTCTGTCAACCTCCGCAAGGTCAACCGCGACAGTGACTGTGGTCGGCTCACACCCCGCTGGTGGCGCGCTGCTGACGCGCCTCATGACGGTAAAGGCTAAGTGCACTCGGCCGTTTCCCCCGGTGCTATCGGGAGTCCGGTCCTGGCCTCCAGAGCTCACCCATACAGGGCTGTCGAGATCGATGTCAACGACCACTCCTGCAAGGACAGGAGCTTGCGTTCCAGGGCATGGGGCGGATGGCCCACGGATCAATCACCGAGAGAACCCTCCCTGAGCGTGCAAGCGACGGCTCGACGACACTAGCTCCGGACCTCTGAGGAGGTCCGGAGCTAGTGGGGGTCTTATCAGGCGGTGGCACCAGCCGCCAGTTCACGGGCCTTGGCGGCCCACTCCCCCATCCTCGTGATGGCGGAGATCATGTGCTTCACCGCGGCGGAGATCTCCTTCACCGGCTTGCGGAGGTGACGGCTCATACGAGCCATTGCACCCGCTGAAGCACCGAAGGAGCTGATCTGAGCCAGACCGTCCTGCGCAGCCTCGTCCAGGGACATCAGTTGCTCCAGAAACTCCTCCGCTCCCTCGCCACGCCCGTCGGGCGGAGCCATTTCGATCAGCCCCAGAGCGGCGCGCACCCCGCTGTCGAGGCTCACCATCCGCCCGGCGAACGTGGCAGCGACCGTGTGAAGTTCTTCTGCGGGTGCACTGAGCGTTTCCGAATACCGGGCAACGCTGGCCAGCCGTGCGCTCATGGGGGCCTTCGCCTGGGCCAAGTGGAGCATCACGGCATTGGATTGCTCGGTCAGCCTTGCGATGGTCTCGATCGTCTTCTTGATGGCCTCCATGTCGGCCGTCATCTCGCCGACCCCCTCCTCGATCACCGCGAAGTCGTCGAGCAGACCAGGTGAATCCTCGTCCTCCGCCTTCGCGCCGTTTCCGGCCTCCGAAACGGAGACGGAATCATCATCCGTCTGGAGTGCTCGCAGCACCCTCGCCGGGGTGAGGAGTTCAAAGCCGTCCCGGAGTCCGGCCTCGAGAGCGCTCTCGATCTCTTTGCGTGCTCCGGCCAGATGGCTGCGCGTCCGCTGGTAACGAATCGTCCTGATCGACGCGATGTCGAAGGGCAGCTGACCGGCCTCTCCGATGTGGATCGTCGGCTTGCCGGTGATGTGCCGCAGCCCCAGCTCGTACATCACGTTGGGGTTGCCGCCACTGACGTCCGCGACAACCAGGTCCGACTCGACGACATACCGGCAGATCTGCTCGTTGATGTCACCAGCGTGCGTGATGCTGTCCGCGCGCACGGCGCTCATGCCGTACTTCTTGCAGGCTGGGACGATCACCTGCTCAAAGATGCCGAGGTTGTGCTCGTACACCTCTCGCTCCGGACTGTCGGGGGCGGCGTGCGGGTCGCCAATGGGCCCGACGACGAAGCACCTCTGCGGCTGGTCGGGATCCTGCCGGAGCCTCTGTGACGCGTTCATGTGAGCTCCTTCGATGTACGTGGGTGGGTGGCGTCAGGTTGGCCTGCAGGATCGGCGTCGTCCGCCACGGGGACGGCGTACACCGGCCGCTCCTCGATGCCGAGCGCAAGCAGCAGGTGGGCAGTGGCGATGCGGTATTGTCCGCCCACCCGCAATACGGGGCAGGGGAAGGTACCGAGGCGGATCAGCTTGTACGCCGTCGCCGGGCAGATGCCGAGTGCGCGGGCGCTTGTGCGCACGTCGATACACAGGGGCAGGTCGAGCGCTTCGGCGAAGCCGAGCGGCATCACCGACCGCCCGCTCACCGCCGGGCTCCCGCGTGGCTCAGGACCAGCGTGCCGATGACATCGGCCGCCTCGTGGCGCCGGGCCCGAAACACCAGGTCGGGCAACCGGCTGCCTGAGCGACGCCCGTCCTGCCGGGGGCGTGACTCGGAGAAGCGGAGCGTGGCACACACACCTTCGCGTCGGGGCGGGGGCGTGATGTGAACTTCCCATCCCTCGGACATGGGGGTCGCTTCCGCCGGTGGAAGGGCGATTCTGCGGGCCTCGGCGAAGACACTGATGTCGATGACAGGAACTTCCCGTGTGACGCGCTTGGCATAGGCCCACATCTGCTTCACCGCCCTCTTGACCAAGAAGCGACCGATGTCGGGATCATCCGGGTCCGCCTCGTCGAGAGCGGCCAGCACTGCCAGGGCCGCCTCTGCCTCCAGGTCGTCCCGGTCGATCCCCTGCCACAGGTTCAGGATCCGGTGCAGATTGCGGTACAGCCCGGGGAGGACCAGCCAGACGACCAGCAGCCGTTTGGCGTCGCCGTGACCGTCACCGTCCGCTGTCTCGCGTGTCTCGGTGACGGCCTGTCGCCAGATCGCGGCACCCAGCGACGCGTCCCGTCGCGGGCCGTAGAGTGCCTTCCTGCACTCCTCGGGCGACAACAGGACGACGTGGGAGCCAAGGTGCACGGTGCGGGGCCGGGAACCTCCCGGTACGCCGAGGAGACCCTGCTCAATCTGGGCGAAGACGCCAGATGGTGGAGTCGTTGTCACTGTTCCTCCTTTCCGGCCTCGTCGGGCCGGGAGTTTGCCAAGGCAGCGGCAGCTCGGTCGCAGGCGTGCGCGAGGGCGGCAAGGGCCGCCCCCAAGGCGGTGTGCCAGGTCGTATGGGCGGGGTCCTCCACCCCGTTCCGGTGCCGGGTGTGTGCGGTAGGTTCGGCGGGCAGGTGAAGATGAATATCGCCGTACACCGCGTGGCCGACGTTCACGCCGTAGTCCGCCCACTGACTGTCATCCCGCTCGCGCCGGAGCGGGTCCTCGCAGAAAGCCGTCATCAGGCGGACCCCGAGCCGGCCCACGGGGCCGGCGTGCAAGGGCCGATACTGAGGCCGCCCACGACATCCCGGCCGACAGCGGCGCCGTGGTGAACACGCTGTGACAACGTCGGCCGGCCCGGGGAGTCGGTCTGCGACAGGTCCTGCGGTGGCTCCGCCACGGCCGACCGAACGACGTCCGGAGTCTGGCCCGGCACGTGGATCCAGCCGTAGCCGCCGAATTCCTTCACCTGTACGTGGGCTCGCACGTACTGCGCCGGGTCGAGGTCCCACCGCCTTGACCGCACAACGTCCTGGTAGAGCCGGTCCGACACGATGACGGCGAGATCCGCCACGGCGAGGGTGGTGAGTGCCGCTTTGAGCTGGGGCGCGTTGACATAGCGCGCCACAGCGACGGGGGCCGGGCCCGCGTGGCCGAGGGCGGCGTCCGCGACGACGCCGGTGTCCACCGCCATCCGCAGCCTGATCCGCGGGGTGGCGGGACGTGTGTTCGCGTCCGTGAGGCAGAGCGCGAGATTCTGGACCAACGGACCCAGCACGGCCTCCTCGGGCGTGGCCTCGGGGAGGACGGCCAACTCCAGGTCACCCTGCGGCTGGATCTTCCAGGCTGCCCGATCGAGACCGGTCAGCTCCGCCGCCTCGTCCATCATCCTGACCAGCTCGCGCTGAACGACCGACTGGGCCCGGGTGTCGAGACGGCTGTAGTGCTCCATATCTGCGGCCAGGCACAGTCGGCGGTGTGGCAGGCCGCTTGGCGGCCATGAAGAAGAGAAGCCTTTCCTCACAACACGTCACCTTCCATAGACATTGGGTGCGTTGCACGCCAACTGTGAGCGGAAGGCACAGGAACGGCCCACCCAGCCGCATTAATACGGATCACGTGACGTGGCCCTGGGTACGCGGTAAACTGACCTGTGCTGCCTCGCGCAGCCGGTTCATGTCGTTGATGGTGGTCAGCCGGCACCCGGCGGCGATGATCCGCTTCTTCCGCAGGTCGGTCAGAGCCTTCTGGACAGTGGTTTTGGCGCAGGCGGTGAGGGCTGCGAACTCCGACTGCGACAAATCCACGGGAATGCGGATGACATTCTGCTCCGGCCCTTTTAATGTCCATCTGGGCTGCCCGTAGGACTCCGCAAGTTCCAGGAGGACGCGCGCCACGCGGACTGGCACTTGATATCCGCCCAGTTCGAGCCTCAGGCGGTCCGCTCTGCGCAATCTGTTGGAGACCAAGCTGGTGAAGGCCAGTGATGCCTCGGGGTGAGTCAGCAAGAAGTGCTTGAGTTCGCCGGGCGGGACAACGGTGGCGGAAACATCGCTGCAGGCGGTGACCGTGGCTGATCGTGGTCCGTCGTCCATGGCGGCCACCTCGCCGACGATGTCCCCGGTGGTCCTGATGTCCATGAGCCATTCCCGGTCACGGCTCTGCCGGGCGGTCACCTTCACCAAGCCTTCATGAAGGACCACGAGTTCCTGTGTGTGATCGCCCTCCTGGATCAGCACGTCTCCCCTGGCGTAGCGCCGTGGGGTGCCGAGCCGGGAGAAAGCCGCGTGTGCTTCGGGGGACAACATCTGGAGGAAGGCCGGGCGACGATTGGGAGGTGCTTCGTGCATCATCTGCACAGCACAGCACCAGGGTTCACTCAGCAGGCATCGTTCCGCTGGTCCCACCGGTGCACCGAACGCACATCGGGGCGCACGGAGGCGCACGGCTGAAGCATGCTGTGGGCCGGGGGAGGTCTAGCTCATTCAGCTCCGGTCCGAGTCGGTGATCGCCCTGTCCACACCGTAGGAGCCAAGGAGCAGCAATCGGTCCAGCAGATCGAGGATCTCCCGGCGCATGACTGGAGATGCCTGAACATACGCGCGGACCAACAGCTGGCCTATGTGACGGGCGCTGGCCGCCGCGCCGCGGGACGCGTCGACTGACTCGGCTCCGGACACGATGAGAAATTGCCGCACCGACATCAGAACCAGTTTGTCGACTCGATCAAGCGCCGCCTCGAGTGTGATGAGCAGCTGAGGCAGGGCTGCATCGAAGGTTCGGGATTCGATCAGCGCGATCAGTGTCCGCTGGTACGGCGCCAGACGTTGACCGCGCAGCTCCACTGCCACCTTCGCAGCGGCTTCCCGCACCACCATTCCGGAGTCGTGGAAGAAGTGAACAAGTGCACGATGGGCCAGCTCCCTGTCACCGGTATTCAGCAGGCGCTGGGCGCATACCTCGGCGGCTCCCTGCCGCTGCTCCCTGTCCGTCCCGTCCAGCACCCTGGCCAGCAGGTCAGGCATCTCCCACTCCATCGCGGCCAGCGCGGCGAACTGGCCACCGACCCGGCGCACTCGGGCCACCCGGGAGTTCAACATACGTTCCGTCAGAGGCCGGGCCAGCGCCGGATCCCCATGCATCAGGGCAAGGACCAAGCGGTACACGTATCGTGACGCCAGCAGGTGATCAGGGGCCCGGACGAGCACCGCGAAGGCATCGACAACCGCCGGACGGTCGTGACGGATCACGGCCCCGAGAACGTGGGCGACACACGCCCGGACCGCGAGGGAGGGTGCGGCCGCCAGCCGGCTGAGGTGGGCCACCATCAGAGCGACGCGGGTCCCGTCCCGGTCGTGGAAGAGCAGATCTCCCAGGATCTTTGCCGCACTGCCACTTACGGTGTTGATCCCGGCGGAGAGCAAGTCATCGCTCATGGTGTCCGCGTCGAACGCGGAGTCGCCGGGCAGCTCGTCGGCATCGCCCTTCTCTCCCCCGTCGAGGGCACAGGTCAGCAGGGTTTCCACCAGGTCGAGCGGCACGCAGTCGAGGTAGTTCCGCAGGGCGTGCCCCAGCCACCGGTCCTGCTCCGGCTCACCCCTGCCCGCGAAGTGGCGCACCGCCGCAAAGACGGTTTCCGGGTCGTCGTATGGCTCGGCTTCCCCCAGGCCCAAGAGGAGTGAGGTCCCATAGGCCGGGTGTGTCCCGGGATCGATCCGGAGGGCGAGCCGCGCGAACCGTCCGGGGTCCGCCACTGTCATTCGTTGCAGCACTCCAGAGAGCTCATGCGCCCCGCCGGTATGGTTCGCCCAGTCGATCCGGTCCCGGCTGTGCTTCCGTATCGCCCTCAGCCACTGATCGTCACTCATGTGCCGGGCCGCTTCGGCCGGAATCGGCGGGCCAACGAATCCACCCGTAACCCCCTCCGGTTCATCCGGCACCTGTTGGTCGTCATGAAGCCGCCGCAGCTCTCCGAGCCGGCGTGTCGCCCGATCGGAGAGCCGCTCTTCGGGAAGCGCCGTCAACAGGGTGAACTCGTGCCAGGGCGAGCGTTTCTGGTCAGGGGGAAGGCGCAGGTGGAGCAGGGACTGTTCCACCTGACGGAGAGAGCGGTCGGGCAAGGCTCCGCCGATGGCATGCAGGACCTCACGTGCGGTCCACACAACGTTGGACACATAGCCGGACAGCAGACGGTGTCTGCCCTGGAGAAGGATCTCAGCGGCCCACGGGGCGAGATCAGCTCCTCCCGCGATGAGTACCTGGTACAGCAGCCACTGTGCCGCCTCGTACGGCTCGCTCACCAGATGTTCCACCAGCTGACGTGCTCGCGCCGCATCCTTGCCGGCCGTTATCCGCAGAGCCTTGGCCGTGCCGTGCAGGAGTGCGTCACCCAGGTCGTCGGGGTCCTCACCGGGAGAGCGGTACGAGAAGTGCCGGTCTTGTACGGGGCATCCAGCCCGTGCCGGGTAGGCGGTCAGGCTCATGGCGGTCAAGAGCACCGGCAGCACCTCGGCGCAGAACTCCTCCGGCGCTCCGACCGCGGCGGTGGCTACAGCTTGCCGCGCCGCGTGGTCCCGGTCCGCGAACAACGCGACCTTGCCTTGGTCGTCGCGTCGCAAGCTGCCGGGGCATTCCGCCAGCAGCACGCCAAGCAGCTCAACCACCCACCCAGGTTCTTCGGCTGCCAGGACTCTCACTGGGAACCAGAACGTGTGTGGGAGCCGAGCGAGATGGCCTGCTCGTATGCCATCGAGCAGAAGATCGAAGAGCGGACGGCCGCCGGCGAAGTTGGCGTGGGGGAGGATGCGAGTCAGCCATGCGCTGTATCCCGTATCGGCGGCGTGCGGTTCCAGAAGGCGGGCCACTCGGTGGGGCAGCGTATCCGCCACCGCCACCAACAACCGCACCGCCCACTCCTGTTCTCTGGTGTCGGCGCTGTCGAGCCAGTTCTCGAAGACCCCCTCGTCGTCCGCGCGACGGAACCAGCCGGGTGTCCCGAGCATGTCGACGAGCCAGCCGCTGAAGGGCGGGCGCGTGTCCAGCACCCGCGCCACCATGCTCCATTCGGTGGCGGTGGGAGCGTCCAGGCCGCGCAGCACGGCCAAGGTCAGATGCTTGAGGTGGTAGCGGATGTCCGGACTGGTCAGCAGATCCTCGACCTCTTCGGCGAACCGTTCCGGTTCGAGATCCCGCAGGTGGTCGAGCACCTGTCGGAGCTGTCCGCGGCGGAACAGCTCCTGTTCTCCGCCGGTGAGGAAGGCGACCAGGCTCTCTTCCCGCGCGAGCCAGGCGCGGGCGAAGGCGTAGTCGAAGAAGCTTTCGTGAAAGAAGGCCAGTTGTCGACCGTCGCGCACCAGGAGGTGCTCCGATTCCAGAACCTTGCGGGTGACCGCGAGGCTGTCGGTGTCGAGCACGCTGTAGGGCGCTGTGAGCCGTTGACGTTTGCTCATGGCTTCGACGACAACGGAGACCGCCTCGTGGAAGCGCACGGAGGAACGCCGGGCGCACGCCTCCTGTTTGGCGTCCCAGAAGGTGTCGAAAAGCTGCCGGGAACTGTGAAAGAGGAGGGCCCCCTCCTGGTCCGTGACCTGAGCAAGGAGGACAAGATGCAGCGGTGAGCGCAGCAATGCCTTTTGCGAGGGGCCCAATCGGGAGACGTTCAGGCCCATACGGGCGACGGCGGTTTCGACCTGGGCGTCGGAGAGCGATCCGACGGTGACGCGTGTGCAGTGCTCCGGAGCGGTGAGCCTTCGGATTCGGGAGTCGGCATCGGCATCGAACGCGCGGCAGGCAAGGATCACCCGCATCCCGGGGTATGCCGCAGCCTCGTCCACCAGATCGGCGACCGCGTCGAAGGTGTCGGGGATCCGCCCCGACGCCAGGCTGACGGCGTCGAGCTGGTCCACCACCAGGACGCAGGGCCGTCCGCCCGCCATCACGCCCAGCGCACTGACGGGAGACATGGACAGGCCGACCCGCTCCCCCAGTTCATGCGTCGAGCCGAAGGGGTCAAGGCGATCAAGGCGGATGCCGAGAACCGGGGTGCCCGCTTCGACAAGTGCGGTGACGGTCTGGTGCAGCACGGCGCTCTTCCCGTCGCCTGCCGTTCCAGTCAACAGAATGAGCTGTTGAGTACCCTCCCTGATCTCCTGCACGAGGCGGACGGCCTCGTCCCGGGGGATTTCCGGTTGGAGCAGCAAGCGTTCGACGCTCGCTGCCCACCGGCCGGTCACCGTTCCGACGGCATCGGATACGGCTACAACATCGGCCCTCACGATGCCCCGAAGTCCGTGCAGTGCCAGGCGGCTGAGGAGGGCGGCGGCGTCGAGTGTCGTTCCGAGGTTGTCGAGCAGGACTTGACCGAGGGCGAGCGCCGCCAAGTGGCCCGGTGCACCGGCCAGGAGCTGTTCGGCCAGGACTGCGTTCGTGCGCACGAGCTCTTGTTCGTCGTGGCACTCCACGCGAAGCCGTCTCAGTATCTGCCAGGCAGTGGTGGCCGAACCGTAGATGCCGTCTGCGGCAAGGGCATCGAAGGGGCCCCGGAGCTCATCCGTCAACCACTCCGCCTCGAATGAGGCGACACTGTCGGAACGGCCGGCGCGGTCGGCCAGTTCAGCGAGGGCCCGGCCGGGGACCGTGGACACAAAGTGAAACGTCCGGCCCGCCTCGGCATGCGAACGCAGGCTCTCCCACACTCCCAGGGCACGGAGCGAGGCCACATTCCAACTGTTCGCGTTGCGGTGCTGCCGCTTGACTTGGTAAACATCCGTCCCGTGAGCGTGCCTGAAGACGAACTCCGCTCCCTCGCCCAGCGGCCCGCCCGGTTCCACGCACAGCGATGTGCCCGACCCCAGCAGCACGTGCAGGGCCATTCTGATCGTCCATGCTCCCTCATAGCGATTGCCGAACTTGTCGGTCTCGCCGCCCGGCCGAGGTGCCACCGCGCGCCCCTCTCTCTCCGGCCTCACCAGATGAGCCGCACACGTGCGCGGACGCTACCGCATCCAGGCCGGGCGCAGCCGCCCAGGTTGCAAAGGTCTCAATGGCCCGCCCGAAGCAATACAAGAGAATATTTCAGTCGATTGAGCCTAATTACCGCGAAGGGTCCCCTTCAGCCCAGGAAGGTCAGGCGGATCTGGCGGTGGAGGTTGTCCTTGTTGGTGTCCGCCAACCTCCGCAAGGTCAACCGCGACCGTACCGTCGGCCGTGGGTTCGAGTCCCACCCGTCCCATCCCCAGCAGGCCAGGAACAACCGCTCCTGGCCTGCTGCTTCTCCCGAAGGGTTACCGCCCTGGGCGCACCGAGATCATCTGCCGGCCCCGTGCCGGCCCCTTCTGCCCGGCGCCGTCGCTGTCCGCCAGGTCCTCGGGGCTCAGGCCTCTGGCGGGGCGGAAGCCGCGAGGTGGGCGCGCCAGCCGCCGGGAGCGGTGATCTCGTGGATTCCGGGTCCGGCGGCCGGGGGCCGACGGCAGACCATGCTGAGCGAACCGCGGCCGTCCTCCAGCTGGATGGCGGAGAGTTCCAGCTCGACGGGTTCCCGGGGCAGCAGCTTCTCGCGCAGGTCGCCGTAGGAGATCTCGTAGATCTCGCCAGGTACCGGCCAGCCGCCTTCCCGGGCCGGCAGAAGGCCGGGGAAGCGGTCGTGGAAGGAGTAGAAGCGGTAGCGCGGCGCGGTCCGGACGGGGCCGAGGAAGCGAGCACCCGTGAGGGCGTCGTTGAGCTCCCCGCCGCTCATGGCCTGCCCGTTGACGAACATGGTGACGGTGTCGTGCACGTGGGGCTCCTGTGGTCGGTGAGTCAATCCGTGAGCGTGGTGTTTCCGTGGCCGCGCAGTGCGTGCACGCGTACGGCGGTGACGGCGCGTTCCAGGTCGCCGCTCGCGAGGTCGTCCAGCAGCGCCCGGTGCTGGGAGACCGGCTCGTGTCCCGGCTGCTGGACGTAGTCGTCCGTCGGGTAGAGGAGGGCCTGTCGTTCCATGAACGACGAGGTGGTCTCGGAGAAGGCCGCCCGGTTGATCGCCATGTGCAGGTCGAGGTGGGCCATGGAGAACTGAGGGCTGCCGATGCCGTGTTCCCGCAGGGCCACCTCCAACGGGTCCAGCAGCGTGTAGAGCGGCGCCCAGTCCACCCGCACCGCCTTGGCGGTGAGGCTGCGGGCCGCCACTTCGTCGAAGGCGACGCGCAGCAGGTGGAGCTCGGCCCGTGCCTCGGCGTCGACGCTGACGACGACGAGCTGGCCGCGCCGGATCCGCAGGACCAGCCCTTCGCTCGTCAGCCGCTGTAGTGTCTCGCGCACCGGGGTGCGGCTGACCCCCAGTTCTTCCGCGATCTGTTCCTCGACCAGGCGGATGCCTCCCGCGTACTCGCCGGTGGTGATCCGCTGCCGCAGGAAGCGGTACACCCGCTCCCGTGTGGTGGTCGTCATGAGGCCCTCGCGGTGAGCAGGGCGGCCCGGCACCGGTTGGTGACCCGCTGCATGAACGTGCCCGACATCACGCTCATCCCGGCCCGGAGCGCGGCGTGTTGCAGCGCCGAGACGCGGTTGTTCAGGTCGAAGAACCTGCTGCCGGGGGTCAGCAGCCGGGGCAGGGGGAAGGCGAAGGGCTGCTCTTCCGAGACGTCCGTCTCGCCCCAGGTCGTGGTGTTCACGATCAGCGAGGGTCCGGTGGTGGAGAAGGGCACGTCGGGCAGGGCGTCCGGGGCGACGGTCAGGGCGCCGAAGTCCGCGGCCCAGGTGGCCAGCTCCGAGGCGTTGCGCGCGCTGCCGAGGAGCGGGACGTCCGGCCAGGCACGGCGGGCCGCCAGAGCCACCGAGCCGGCCGAGCCTCCCGAGCCGAGCACCAGCACGCCGGCTGGGGTCGCTCCGCCCATCAGGACCTCCATCGCGGCTTGTGCCGCCCAGGAGTTGGTGTTGACGCCGAGCAGTCCTCCGTCGCCGTTCCGGAGGATCGTGTCGACGACGCCGGTCGCGGTGGCCGAGTGCGTGAGACCCCCCAGGCGGGAGGCGACGGCCTTCTTCCACGGGCTCAGGACGAGTGCGAGCTGCCAGGCCGGGTTGGCGAGCAGCGCGGCGGGGTCCTCGAACGGGAGGTGGTGCCCGCACGTGAGGTGCTCCGCGTCGAGGGCATCCCGGAGCAGCCGGCCGTCCAGGGCGTGCCGCGCGGTGGTGCCGATGCCGGCGAGGACAACCGGTGGCCGCCCCTCCGGGCCGGGCGGCGGTTCCGCCCGCAGCCCGGCCTCTGCCAGGCAGCGGCTCACCGCCTCGCCCATGCTGTCCACCCGCGTTCTGTGTTCTGCCGTGGTCACGTGGCTCCTCACCTCTTGCCTGCCGGGGCCGGGCGCACGTGGCGGCCACGCGGTGCGCCGACGATCCCGCTCTTGTCGTACACCGATTCTCCGCGCAGGTAGGTGGCGACCACCGCACCGGTCAGCGGCCAGCCCTCGTACGGAGTGACGTTGTGCCGGGAGTGCATCGTGGCCGGGTCAACCGCCCCGGTGGCGTCGGGGTCCACGAGTACGAAGTCGGCGTCGAAGCCGGGGGCCAGCTGTCCCTTGCCGGGCATCGACCAGCGCCGGGCGGGGGTGTAGGAGCACAGCCTGACGATGTCCTCGACGGACAGGCGGCCCTGTGCGGCGGCGGTGAGCAGCAGCGGCAACATCGTCTCGACCCCGATGAAGCCACCGTGCGCGCACCAGACGTCGCCTTCGGCTTGTTCGGAGGGGGTATGGGGGGCATGGTCGGTGGCGATGACGTCCACGTCGCCGCGGGCGATTCCGGCCCACAGCTCGGCGACGTTCTCGGCCGGCCGGATCGGTGGGTTGAGCTTGATGAGGTTTCCGTGGGTGTCGTAGGCGCTGTCGTCGAACAGCAGGTGGGCCACGAGGGCTTCCACGCTGACCCGGTGGCCGTCGGCGCGCAGGTCGCGCACGCGGCGCAGCCCGGCACCGGTGGACAGGTGGTGGATGTGGAGCTTGGTGCCCGCCTCGGTGGCCATGGTGACGATCCGGGTCACGGCCTCCACCTCGACGAAGGTCGGCCGGCTGACCAGGTGCGCCCGGGGATCGGTACGGCCGGAGGCCCGCAGCCGGTCGATGAACATGCGGAGCAGGTGGTCGTTCTCCGCGTGCGCGCCGACCACGAGTCCGGCCGCCGCGGCGGCCTCCAGGCCGCGGAAGATCGCCGCGTCGTCGGGGCACCGGTTGTCGCCGGTGGTCTGCCCCATGAAGAGTTTGAAGCCCATGGCGCCCAGCTCGGCCATGGCGGTCATCTCCTCGGCGTTGTCCTGGCCGAGCATGCCGTAGAGCCCGAAGTCGACATGTGCCTTCGGCGCCACCAGGCTCAGCTTGCGCCGGAACTCCTCCGCGGTCGCCACCGGGGGAACGGTGTTGGGCATGTCCACGACCGTGGTGACGCCGCCGGCCGCTGCGGCTCGGGTACCGCTGGCGAAGTCCTCCTTCTCGGTCATGCCGGGCTCGCGGAAGTGGACGTGGACGTCCACCAGGCCGGGCAGTACGAGCAGCCCTCCGGCGTCGACCACGGGGATGTCCCCGGCTGTCCTGGCCGCCAGGTCCTCCCCGACGGCGGCTATCCGGCCGTCCCGGACGGCGATGTCGTGTCGGTGGCGGCCGTCGTGCGAGACGACGGTTCCGCCCGTGAGGAGCAGGTCGTACGGCGCTGGGTGGGGCATGGAGCGTCTCCTTCGATGGGAGCGGGTGACAGCGGGGCGTCAGGCGTTCAGGGTCAGGGAGGGGTCCTCTTCGTAGACCTCCCTGATGGGGCCGAGGTCGAACAGGTCCTCGACACCGAGGTCGAGGCCGCCCGCGCGGGCGGCGCGGACATTGGTGGCGGCGGTCTCCTCAGAGAGCGCGAGGATGTGCTGGGCGGGATCGCCGTCGAGGATCAGCTCGTTGCCGGTCCGGCAGGCGGTCAGGGTGATGCCGGGGTCGAGGCCCAGATCCCGGCCGTACTCCTCCACGGTGACCCGGGCCGCCAGCTCCGGATCGGCCAGCACGTCCTTCCAGCCGCGGATCTCGGCGCGGAGGAACGCCTTGACCTTCTCGCGGTTCCGGCCGATGTTCTCCTGGGTGGTGACGTAGGTCTGGCCGACCAGCGGGAAGCCGGCGTCGGCCAGCAGCATCTCGTCGATCCCGAAGCCGCGGTTGCGCAGCTCTATGGGCTGGTTGTTGGTGTAGCCGAGGTAACCGTCGATCTCGCCCTCGGTCATGCCGATGGGGTCGCCCTGCACGGGCACGGTGGTGATCCGGGACTCGTCCAGGCCGAGCGCCGCGAGGAACAGCCGCCACAGCGGCTCACTGGATGAGGAGCAGCCGATGGTCTTGCCGTAGAGATCCTGCGGGGTGCGGATCGGTCGGTCGCTCATGGACATGACGCAGCTCGCGTTGCGCTGGTAGACGGCACCGATGATCTTCAGGGGAGCGCCCTCGGCGATCGCGGCGCCCACTCCCGCTATCTGGGACACGCCGGCGAAGGTGCCGCTCAGGACATCGGATTCGATCGGCGGGGCGGTCGGCCCACCCGGGATGAGGTCGCTGCCGCTGAAGCCCTCCTCCTTGTAGTAGCCGTTCCGGTCCGCCAGGAAGCTTCCGGCGAACTGCGTGTTCTTCACCCAGGCCAGGCGCTGGGAGGCGATGCCGAAGCCGGCCGGGCCCGGGTCCTGGGAGGGACCGCCGGGTTCCGCCGGGGCGCAGGCGGCCAGCGGGCCCGCGGCCAGGGCGAGCCAGCCCAGGGCGAGGCCGCCGGTCAGGAATTGGCGCCGACCGGACGGTCCGCGGGTGGATGCGGTCATGGTGTGCTCCGTTCCGTGGGCTGAGCGGTGGGCGTCAACGCGTGGCGGTCATGCGGGAGGAGACGGCACGTTCGAGGAGCGCGAGCACTTGGTAAATCGCCATGCAGACGGCGGTCAGGACGACCACCGAGGACCAGAGGCGGGAGAACTGGAACTCGTTGGCGTCCCGCATCATCTGGCCGCCGAGGCCGGCGCCGGAGGCGAGCCATTCGGCCAGCAGCGCGCCGACGATGGACGTGGTCACGGTGATGCGCGCGGCGGTGAACCAGGTGGGGACGGCGTGCGGAAGGCCTACCTTGACGTAGGCCGTCCATGCGGAGCCGCCGAACGCCCGGCACACGTCCAGATCGGTCCGCGGGGCGGCCCGCAGCCCCTGCAGCATCGTCAGCAGGGCGGGGACGAAGACGACCGCGGCGCCGATGAAGGCCGTCCCGGCCGTGCCGCGCCCCAGGGCCAGCACGATGATCGGGGCAAGCGTCACCATGGGTATGGCCCGCAGCGTGGTCAGGGTCGGGAGGAACATCTCCTCCAGGGGGCGGGAGAAGGCCAGGAGTGTGGAGACGGCGGCGGCCAGCAGCAGCCCGGAGGCGAAACCGAGGGCGGCGTCCGTGAGGGTGCGCCCCAGCAGCGGCCACATGGCGGCGCGGTGCTCCGCGACGGACAGGTAGTTCCACACGTCGAGCGGCGACTTGGCGACGTACGGGCTCACGTCCACCGTCCGCAGGAAGATCATCCAGCCGGCGACGATGGCGGTCAGGCTGCCGAGGAGGACGAGGGTGCCGCGCGCGGTCCGGCCGGCGGCCCGGCGGAGCCGGCTCTGGAGGGACGGGGTGATCATGACGCCTCCCGGGCCTGCGCGGCCCACGGGGTGGCGAGGCGTTCCACGAGGCCGACCGCGAGGAACGCGATCAGCGCCACCGTGGCGCACACGAGGGTGATGCCCCAGGTGCGTTCCACGTCGCTGGTCTGCTGTGCGACGACGAGTGCCGCGCCCAGGCCGCGTTCCTGGCCCATGAACTCACCGATCACCGTGCCCAGCAGCGCGGCGGGTACCGCGATGCGCAGAGCGGTGAGCATGCCCGGCAGCGCGGCCGGCGACTGGACCTTGCGCAGCACCAGGTAACGCCCGCCTCCGTAGGCCCGCACCAGGTCCTCACTGGTGCGGTCCGCCCGCCGGAGACCGTTGACCGTGCTGACCAGAGTGGTGAAGAAGACCGACAGCCCCGCCATGATCGCCGAGGTCCCCGGACCGCTGAACATCGCGGCCAGGATGGGCGCCACGGCGATCAGCGGGACGCAGGCCGAGGCGATCCCCACGTGCAGGATGACCTTCTCCATCCAGGGGACGGCGATGACCGTCGCAGCGCAGGCGATGGCGATCAGATTGCCCCACAGGTAGCCGACGGCCGCGGACTGGAGCGTGATGGGGATGTGCGCACCGTAGAAGGCGGCGCCGTCGGACAGCATGCCGGAGACGATCTGCGTGGGCGACGCGATCGCCGGTCCCATGACGCCCGTCACCCCGGCGGCCTGCCAGGCGAGGAGTACCAGTGCGGTGCCGGCCATGCGCAGCGCCGGTGCCACGCTCACCGGGGACCGCCCGCCCCTGCGGTCGTGCGGGTGGCGTCGCCCGCGTCCTGGAACAGGAGGGCGGAGAGCCGGTCCACGTAGCCGTGGAATTCCGGGGTGCGCGTCAGCCCGGCCGTCCGCGGACGGGGGAGGTCGATGCGTACCTCCTCCTGAACCCGCCCCGGACGGGCCGACATCACGACCACGGTGTCGGAGAGGAACACCGCCTCGGCGATGCCGTGGGTCACCATCAGCGTGGTGGCCGGCCGCTCGGTCCAAATGCGCAGCAGCTCGTGGTTGAGGTTCTGCCGGGTCATGTCGTCGAGCGCCCCGAAGGGTTCGTCCAGCAGCAGGATCCGGGGCTTCACCACCAGGGCACGGGCGATCGCCACCCGCTGGCGCATGCCGCCGGAGAGGTGGCCGGGACGGGCGTCCTCGAATCCGGTGAGGCCCACCAGGTCGATCAGCTCCTGGATCAGGCCGTCGTCCTCCCGGCGGCGGGCGATCTCCAGCGGCAACCGGATGTTGGAGCGCACGGACCGCCATGGCAGCAGGGCGCTGTCCTGGAAGGCGATGCCGAGATGGTGGTGTTTGCGCATCTCGGCAGGGGTCTCGCCGTGCACCAGCGCCTCGCCGGACGACTGCGACTCCAGCCCGGCCAGGATGCGCAGGATGGTGCTCTTCCCGCACCCCGACGGCCCCAGGAGGGAGACGAATTCTCCCTCCCGGGAGTGAATGCGGACGCCGTCCAGGGCGCGGACTTCGCGACGTCCGGCGCGGAATGTCTTCGTGAGGTTCTCGAGGTGAATCCCGGGGGCCGTTGGCGGAAGCATGTCCCTCCTCGCTTTGGATCCAAGATTGGATCCAAAAGCTACGAGGCGCGTATTACAGGCGAATGACACGGCGAGCGGTGCGTGTAACGGTTTCCCGCGTGCGGTCATGACCGGCGCGGGAGCGAGGTGAGGGGGCCCGGTGGGCTCGCCCGTCACCGCCGGCTACAGCACCGCGATGTCCAGGGGGCGGTGGCCGGCCGGGAGTCGCCGGGTGGTGCCGGCGGCCAGGTCGACGACCGTGATGCCGTCCCAGTGGCCGTCGCGGGTGAAGCCGCCGGTGACGAACGCGGTGCCGCCGTCCGCCGAGAGCACGACGTTCTCGTGCGGGCCCTCCAACGGGATCAGCCGTTCGCGGCCGTCCGGTGCGCGGACGGTGAGGCTCGGCTCGACCGTGGCGGCACCGATGGGACCGGTGCCCACCACCAGCAGGGTGCCGTCCGGTGCCACGGTGACGCCGTGCTGGTGAGTGTCGGCAGTCATCGGCTCGACCGTCGACTCCTCGGTGTGCGGGTCGACAACAACGAGCCGTTCGCCTTCGAAGGGCAGCAGCAGATGTCCGTCACCGGGGCGCACAGCGGCGTAGTGCGGCTTGAGCCAGGAGGCGAGGCCGCCCTCGGTGCCGTAGGGCGCGACCTCGATGCGGCGCGGAGGGGAACCGTCCGCACGCACGACCGTCACGTCGAACGAGTCGTGATTGGTGACGTACACCTGCGACCCGTCCTGCGCCACGTCGACGTCGAAGGGCCGCCGGCCGACCGGGACAGTGCGGGTGACCTGGAGCGAGGCGGTGTCGATCGTCTCCAGGACTCCGCTGTCGCCGGGCACGTTCACCCCGACATGAACTCGCGACCCGTCGGGGGAGAGCGCGATGCCCATACCGCCACCCCGGTACTCACCGGTGGCCGGCGGCCCGGTCGGTGTCCGGTACGGGACGAGGGCCAGCCGCTTCCGGTCACGGGTGTCGACCACCGCGACTCCTTCCGCGGTCGCGACCCAGGCCCGGCCGTCCCCGCCGACGGCCAGGCCGTACGGCGCGGTGCCCACCCGCACGGAGTCGCTGTCTCCCGTGGCGGGGTCGACGAACGACACACTGTCGCTCCCGAAATCGGTGACGAGCAGCGTGCCGGCGGCGGCTGTTTCCCCCGGTGTGGAGGGGAGGGCCGCCGACTGCGGGTCGGCGGACGTCACCGGGCGCGGTGGCTCCCCGGCGCATCCGGCGAACAGCACTGCGGCCGCGGCGAGGAGCAGTGCCCACCTCATCCGCCGGCCTCGCGCAGCAGGGCCGCCAGGGAGGAGAATCCCCGGTGCTCGGCGTGCTCCAGGGGCGTGCGACCCTCGCCGTCGGGCAGGCCGGGGGTCGCGCCGGCGGCGAGCAGCAGGCCGACGATCTCCTCGTACGCAGAACCCCCGTCGCCCAGGATCACCGCCTCCAGCAGAGCGGTCCACCCCAGCCGGTTGACATGGTCGACATCCATCTCCGTCTCCCGCAGCACGGCCCGTACGTACGCCGTGTGACCGCGTTCGCACGCGGGGATCAGGGCGATGCCCCCGAAGCGGTTGGTCCGCTTCAGGTCGGGTCCGGCCGGCAGCAGGGTCCGCATCATCGCGACACTGCCGGTCACCCCGGTCACCAGCCAGGCGCTGTCCCGGCGATCGTCCTGCGCGTTCGGGTCCGCTCCTGCCGCGACCAGGGCCCGTGCCACGTCGACACGGTCGGCGAGCGCGGCGAGCAGCAGGGGCGTGCGCCGGTGGTCGTCGGTGACCTCCAGCGGGGCACCGGCGCGGATCGCCGCGCTCACCGCAGCGATGTCTCCGCGGTGAGCGGCTTGGAGCAGGTCATGGCCTTCGGCGTGCACAGGACGTCCCTTCGGGTGCGGGTGGAACCGGGCTCAGCGGAGACCGAGCGCGGCGGCGCCGGCGCGCGCGAACTCCTCGTCGAGATCGCCCCTGGGCGCGCCCGCGACGCCGATGCCGGCGACGGGGCCCCCGTCGGCGGTGACGGGCACGCCGCCGGGCAGGAACAGTGTCCCCGGGATGTCCCGCAGCGTGGGGGCGCCCTCCAGGCGCTCCACGAGATCCGAGGTCGGGGAGTTCCAGGACACCGCCGTGTACGCCTTCCGCTCCGCGGACTCGTAGGACTGCGGCCCCGCGCCGTCGCCCCGCAGCGTCACGACGGTGTTGCCGTCGCGATCGACCACCGCGACCGTCACCCGCTGGTCCGCCTCCTCGGCGGCGTCCAGCGCGGCCTGGGCGGCGAGGGTGGCCGCGGCGACGGTCAGGCGTTCGCTCTCCCGGAGGTGCCGGTCGTCGGCCCCGTCGCGCTGGGGGGCCGCGGGGGAGGCGGCGTCGGCCGGGGCATCGGCTTGGGCGGCCACGATGCCCATGGTTCCGGCGGCCAGGGCCACCACGGTGACGGTGACGGTCAGCGCACGCTTCATGTCGGGGTCTCTCCTCGTCCTGCGCGGCGGTGGCCCGCTGCCGTCCGCCCGCCGTCGATCCTCCGGCCCTTCCCACCCCCGCCGGGTCGTCCGATCGGATGACCCGGCGGCGCGCGGTACACGGCACCATGGGAGTGTTTGCGCAGTTCGGGCGAGTGGGGCGGAGGAACCGGTGACGCACGAGGAGGCCGCAGCGGAAGCGGACACCCGCCGGCTCGCGGCCGTCATGCACACGGCGTTCGCGCTCCTGCTGAGCGCTTCGCTGGTCCGGTTCCTGCTGCGCCACCCCGGCGAGCCGCGCACGCCGTGGATCATCGCGCTTTCGCTCACCCTGGCCGTTCTGTACGTGCTCGGCTCCCTCCCCGGCCTCCCCGCGGGCAGCCGGCTGGCCCGGCTGGCCGCCGTGGTGGCCGTCTGGGCGGTGCTCGTCGTCCTGGCGCCGAGCTTCGCCTGGTGCGCGGTACCGCTGCTGTACACAGGGTTGCGTGTGCTGCCCCCGCGTCCCGCGCTCGCCCTGGTCGGCCTGCTGACCGCGCTCGTCGTCGCCGCGCAGCTCCGGCTCGCCGACCGGCTCGACCCCACCGTGCTGCTGGCCCCGCCGGCGATCGCCGCCATCGCCACTGCCGTCTTCGAGCAGATGCGGCGGCAGGCCGTCCGGCAGCGCGAGCTCATCGGAACGCTGCTCCGCACCCGCCGCGACCTGGCCGCGACCATGCGCAGGGAGGGGATCCTCGCCGAACGCCAGCGCCTGGCCATGGAGATCCACGACACCCTGGCCCAGTCCCTGTCGAGCCAGCGGATGCTGCTCCAGGCGGCCGACCGCCTCTGGGAGACCGACCGGGCCCAGGCACGTGCCCACGTCCGCACCGCCGGGACGGTCGCCGACCACGGCCTCACCGAGGCGCGGCGCTTCGTCCACGACCTCGCCCCCGCCGACCTGGCCCGGGCCGACGGCCTGCCCGAGGCGCTCGGCGCCCTCGCCGCCCGTACGAGCGGGCCGGAGCTGAGCGTCCACTGCCACATCGAGGGCGCCCGCGACCTCCCGGACGACGCGCAGTCCGCGCTGCTGCGCATCGCCCAGGGCGCCCTCGCCAACGTCCGCGAGCACGCCGGCGCGACCACCGCCGTACTCACCCTCACTTTCCTGGAGGACCGTGTGCTGCTCGACGTGGCGGACGACGGCCGCGGCTTCGACCCCGCCCTCGCCCGGCCCGGCGAGGGGCCGGCACCGCGTGGTCACGGTCTTCCCGCGATGCGGGCTCGGGCCGGGCGGCTCGGCGGCACCCTCACCATCGAATCCGCGCCGGACCGGGGCACGGTCGTGTCCGTCACCATCCCCCTGGAGGCGACGCGGTGAGCGACGGGCCCCTCGCTGCCGTGTCAGGGACGAGCGTGCGCGTTCTGGTGTGTGACGACCACGCCGTGGTACGCGCTGGGCTGCTCGCCCTGCTGGGCAGCGCTCCCGGGCTGGAGGTCGTGGGTGAGGCCGCCGGCGGCGAGGAAGCCGTCGCGGTGGCCGCCCGGCTGCGGCCGGACGTCGTGCTGATGGACCTTCAGCTCGGTGGCGGGATCGACGGCACCGAGGCCACCCGCCGCATCACGGCCACCCCCGGCCACGGCCGCGTCCTGGTGCTGACCACCTACGACACCGACGCCGACCTGGCGCGCGCCATCGAGGCCGGGGCCACGGGCTACCTGCTGAAGGCCGAACGTCCGGAGGAACTGTTCGCCGCCATCCACGCCGCGGCCACCGGGCGCACCGTCCTGTCCCGGCCCGGTCCCGGCCGCGCCGCGGGCCGGGACCGGGCCACGCGTCCGCCGCTCACCGCCCGTGAACGCGACATCCTCGCCCAGCTCTCCCAGGGCCTGGGCAACCGGGACATCGCCCGCGCCCTCTTCATCAGCGAGTCCACGGTCAAGACCCATCTGGGCCGCATCTACGACAAGCTCGGCGTCGACACCCGCGCCGGTGCCGTGGCGGTGGCCAAGGAACAGCGGCTCCTCCCCTGACCGCCGCGGCCTCTGTGGCGCGGCACGGTCGGGCGGTTGCCGGCTGGAGCGCCTCCTGGCTCGGCGGGCTCCTGTGTGGGCGGGGCGCTTCGGGGCCCGGTGGTTCATGGCGCCGGCGGGATTCCGCGGTGATCGGCCCGGGCCGGGTACGAATCATCACCGGCCGGAACCGTGTAATGGGGCAACCCACGCTCCGGTTGCCGGCTCGTGTGCCGTTCGCTCCCGGTGTACCGCCCGTGGCCCAAGGAGGTGCCGTCGGCCGCGGGGTCGAGTCCCACCCGCCCCACATCAGAATGATCAGGGTCATCCCAGGAAGGTCAGGCGGACTTGGCGGTGGAGGTTGTCCTTGTTGGTGTCCACCAGGCAGACCGACTGCCACGTGCCCAGTTGGAGGCGGCCCGCCAGGACCGGGAGGGTGGCGTGCGGTGGGACCAGGGCGGGCAGGACGTGGTCGCGGCCGTGGCCGCGGGAGCCGTGGCGGTGGCGCCAGCGGTCGTCCGCCGGGAGCAGGTCATTGAGGGCGGCCAGCAGGTCCTCGTCGCTGCCCGCGCCGGTTTCCAGGATGGCGACGCCTGCGGTGGCGTGCGGGACGAAGATGTTGAGGAGTCCGTCCGAGCCCGGTGCGACGTCGGCGAGGAATTTGTGGCAGCGGTGGGTCAGGTCGATCACCGCCTCGGCGGATCCGGTGGTCAGCTGGAGCACGCTCGTGTGGAAGAAGTCGCTCATGATCCACACGCTAGAGCCTGAGCGCCCGGCGCGGGACAGGCGGGTGAGGCGCTCGGAGTACCGGGGGCGTACGCCGGGCGCGGGCGTCAGGTCTCAGTGATGCGGCGCCAGGGTGGAGTCACGGATGATGAGTTCGGGCTCAAGGACGATGCTCTGGTGCCGGTGACGGTCGGCCTCGTCGCCGGTCTCCTCCAGCAGGAGTTCGGCGGCCTGGCGGCCCATCCGGACGGCGGGCTGGCGTACCGAGGTGAGCGGCACGGCGGCGGCCGCGGCGAACTCGATGTCGTCGTAGCCGACCAGGGCGACGTCCTCGGGCACCCGCACGCCCTCGGCGAACAGGGCCTGGAGCACGCCCAGGGCCAGCAGGTCGTTGGCGCAGAAGACGGCCGAGGGCCGGGGGTCCATGCCCAGCAGCCGGGCGCCGGCGTCGCGGCCCTCGGGGACATCGAGGCGATCGGCCTCCACCACGCGCAGCGCCGACGCGTCGAGTCCGGCGTCGGTCAGCGCGGCGAGGGCGCCGTCGCGGCGGTCCCGGCACTGCTGGAGCGACATCGGGCCACTCACATAGGCGATCGACGAGTGCCCCTGGTCCAGCAGGTGCTGGACGGCCAGCCGGCCGCCCAGGATGTCGTCGACGGAGACCGAGCAGCCCTCGGCGCTGGGCAGCACGCGGTCCACCAGGACGAAGGGGATGCGGTGCCGGCGGAACTCGGCGAAGTTGCGGCCGGTGAGATCGGCCGGGGTGACGAGGACGCCGCGCACCCGCTGTTCGGCGAAGAGCGAGAGGTAGTCGGCCTCCTCGGTGACGCTCTGGGCGCTGTTGCACAGCATCACGCCCAGCGAGGCGCCGCGCGCGACGCGTTCGGCGCCGGAGGCGACGTCCACGAAGAACGGGTTCGCCATGTCCAGCACGAGCAGCGAGATGATGCGGCTGCGGCCGGCCCGCAGCTGGCGGGCGGACTCGCTGCGGACGTAGCCCAGCTCGCTGATCGCGCCGAGCACCCGCTCGCGGGTCTCCTCGGCGACCATGTGGGGGCGGTTGATCACGTTCGAGACGGTGCCGACCGACACCCCCGCATGCCGGGCGACCTCTTTGATGCCCACCGTCTGTGCCATCCGACCTGCCCCGTTCTTCGCTCCGCCGCTCCCTGCCGCCGGGCCATGGTATGTGCTCAGGGGAGGTGGAAGACCTCGGTGAGCGGGCGCATCGCCTCGTCGGGCCGGGCGCCGTCCAGCGCTTCGAAGTACTCCCCCATCGCCGCCTGCCAGCGGGCGTTGACCTCGGTGGCGGCCATGGCGCGCTGGGCCGCGGCGAAGTCGTCGGTCTCCAGGTAGCCGACCAGCAGCCCGTCCTCCCGCAGGAACAGGGAGTAGTTGTGCCAGCCGGACTCGGAAAGCGCCTGCTTCATCTCGGGCCACACGTCGGCGTGCCGTTCGCGGTACTCCTCGGCGCGGTCCGCGCGCACCTTCAGCAGAAAGCACACTCGTGGCATGGACCCGACCTTCCTGAAAGGTTTCATATTGGCTCTCGGCAAGCTAGTCATCCGCTCCCCCGGCGTCAAGATCGTGGCCTGCCGTTCCCTTGACAGCGATCGAGGCGCCTCATAGCGTCTCTATGAAACGATTCACAGCTGCCCGGGAGCCCTGATCGCATGACCGCTCCATCCGCCGTCAAGGCGGCCCTGACCACGCAGTCCATCGAGACCCCGTCGTGGGCTTACGGAAACTCCGGCACCCGCTTCAAGGTGTTCGCGCAGCAGGGTGTGCCGCGCACCCCGCGGGAGAAGCTGGACGACGCCGCCCAGGTGCACCGGTTCACCGGTGTGGCGCCCACCGTGGCGCTGCACATCCCCTGGGACACGGTCGACGACTACGCCGGCCTCGCCGCGTACGCGGGCGATCTCGGGCTGCGGCTCGGCGCCATCAACTCCAACGTCTTCCAGGACGACGACTACAAGCTCGGCAGCGTCACCCACCCCGACGCCGCCGTGCGCCGCAAGGCCCTGGACCACCTCCTGGCCTGTGTCGACATCATGGACGCCACCGGCTCGCGGGACCTGAAGCTGTGGTTCTCCGACGGCACCAACTACCCGGGGCAGGACGACATCCGGCTGCGCCAGGACCGGCTCGCCGAGGCGCTGGCCGCGGTGTACGAGCGGCTCGGGGACGACCAGCGGATGCTGCTGGAGTACAAGTTCTTCGAGCCCGCCTTCTACACCACCGATGTGCCGGACTGGGGCACCGCGTACGCGCACTGCCTGAAGCTGGGCCCCAAGGCGCAGGTGGTGGTGGACACCGGGCACCACGCCCCGGGCACCAACATCGAGTTCATCGTCGCGCTGCTGCTGCGCGAGGGGAAGCTGGGCGGCTTCGACTTCAACTCCCGCTTCTACGCGGACGACGACCTGATGGTGGGGGCGGCCGACCCCTTCCAGCTCTTCCGGATCATGTACGAGGTGGTGCGGGGCGGCGGCTTCACCAGCGACGTGGCCTTCATGCTCGACCAGTGCCACAACATCGAGGCGAAGATCCCCGCGATCATCCGCTCGGTGATGAACGTCCAGGAGGCGACGGCCAAGGCGCTGCTGGTGGACGCGGCGGCCCTCGCGGCGGCGCAGACCTCCGGTGATGTGCTGGCCGCCAACGCCGTGCTGATGGACGCCTACAACACCGACGTGCGGCCGCTGCTGGCCGAACTGCGTGAGGAGCAGGGTCTCGACCCGGACCCGATGGGCGCCTACGCCCGTTCGGGCTGGGCCGAGCGCATCGTCGCCGACCGCCAGGGCGGTCAGCAGGCCGGATGGGGGGCCTGATCACCATGACGCACTCGGACATCGTGGCGCAGCTGCTGGAGCGTTCGCACCGGCTGGGCGCCGATCCGCGCAACACGAACTACGCGGGCGGCAACACCTCCGCCAAGGGCACCGCGAGCGACCCGGTCACCGGCGGCGACGTGGAACTGATGTGGGTCAAGGGCTCGGGCGGTGATCTGGGCACCCTGGCCGAGGGCGGTCTGGCGGCCCTGCGCCTGGACCGGCTGCGGGCCCTGAAGGACGTGTATCCCGGTGTGGACCGGGAGGACGAGATGGTGGCGGCCTTCGACTACTGCCTGCACGGCCGGGGCGGGGCGGCCCCCTCCATCGACACCGCCATGCACGGTCTGGTGGAGGCGGCGCACGTGGACCATCTGCACCCGGATTCGGGGATCGCGCTGGCGTGTGCGGCCGACGGCGAGGCGCTGACCAAGGAGTGCTTCGGCGACAAGGTGGTGTGGGTGCCGTGGCGGCGGCCCGGTTTCCAGCTGGGTCTGGACATCGCGGCGGTACGGCGGGCGCACCCCGAGGCGATCGGCTGCGTCCTGGGCGGGCACGGGATCACCGCCTGGGGCGCCACCAGCGAGGAGTGCGAGCGCAACTCGCTGCACATCATCAGGACCGCCGAGGCCTTCCTGGCCGAGCGCGGCGCGGCGGAGCCGTTCGGGGCCGAGCTGCCCGGGTACGGGGCGCTGCCGCAGGACGAGCGCCGGGCCAGGGCGGCCGCGCTGGCGCCGGTGATCCGCGGGCTCGCCTCCACGGACAAGCCGCAGGTGGGTCACTTCACGGACTCCGAGCCGGTGCTGGACTTCCTGGCCCGTGCCGAGCACCCGCGGCTGGCGGCGCTGGGCACCTCCTGTCCCGACCACTTCCTGCGCACCAAGGTCGCGCCGCTGGTGCTCGACCTGCCGGCGGACGCCCCGCTGGAGGAGGCCGTGGCGCGGCTGAAGGAGCTGCACGCCGCGTACCGCGAGGAGTACCGGGCGTACTACGAGCGGCACGCCGAGCCCGGTTCGCCCGCGATGCGCGGCGCGGATCCGGCCATCGTGCTGGTGCCGGGGGTGGGGATGTTCTCCTTCGGCAAGGACAAGCAGACCGCGCGGGTGGCGGGCGAGTTCTATGTGAACGCGATCGCCGTGATGCGCGGGGCCGAGGCGGTCTCCCGCTACTCCCCCATCGAGGAGTCGGAGAAGTTCCGCATCGAGTACTGGGAGCTGGAGGAGGCCAAGCTGCGGCGGATGCCGCCGCCGGCTCCGCTGGCGACCCGCGTCGCGCTGGTGACCGGTGGTGGCAGCGGCATCGGCCGGGCGACGGCGCTGCGGCTGGCGGCCGAGGGCGCGTGCGTGGTGGTCGCCGACCGGGACGAGGCGGCGGCGCGTGCGGTGGCGCAGGAGCTGGGCGGCGCGGACCGGGCTGTCGCGGTGGCCGTCGATGTGACCTCCGAGGAGCAGATCGCGGCGGCCTTCGAGGCGGCGGCGCTGGCGTTCGGCGGGGTGGACCTGGTGGTCAACAATGCCGGGATCTCCATCTCCAAGCCGCTGCTGGAGACCACGGCGGCCGACTGGGACCTGCAGCACGACATCATGGCGCGCGGTTCGTTCCTGGCCTCCCGGGAGGCGGCGCGGATCATGATCGCGCAGGGCATGGGCGGTGACATCGTCTACATCTCGTCGAAGAACGGGGTGTTCGCGGGGCCGAACAACATCGCCTACGGCGCGACCAAGGCCGACCAGGCGCACCAGGTGCGGCTGCTGGCGGCGGAGCTGGGTGAGCACGGCATCCGGGTCAACGGCATCAACCCTGATGGTGTGGTGCGCGGTTCCGGCATCTTCGCCGGTGGCTGGGGTGCCAAGCGGGCCGCCGTGTACGGCGTGGACGAGGAGAACCTGGGCGCGTTCTACGCCCAGCGGACCCTGCTCAAGCGGGAGGTGCTGCCGGAGCACGTGGCGGCGGCGGTCTTCGCGCTCACGGGCGGGGATCTCACCCACACCACAGGTCTGCACATCCCGGTCGACGCCGGGGTGGCCGCGGCGTTCCTGCGCTGAGTCCCATCAACCCCTGAGGAGAGTTGTGTCCGCCTCTTCCCCCACCGGCGCCGCGCGGGATTTCGCCGCGGTGGATCTCGGTGCCTCCAGCGGCCGGGTGATGCTCGCGCGGGCCGGCGGCGGTGAGCTGTCGCTGCGCGAGGCCCACCGGTTCGCGAACCGTCCGGTACGGGTCCTGGGCACCTTGCACTGGGACGTCCTGGCGCTGTGGGACGGGGTGCTGACCGGGCTGCGGGCGGCCGGCCGGGAGGCCGGCGGCCCGCTGGCCGGGGTCGGCATCGACTCCTGGGCGGTCGACTACGGGCTGCTGGACGCCTCGGGCGCGCTGCTGGGCAATCCGGTGCACTACCGGGACGGCCGGACGGACGGGGTGGCGGCCCAGGTGGCCGGTGTGCTGCCGCCGCGTGAGCTGTACGCGGCCACCGGCCTGCAGGAGCTGCCGTTCAACACCGTGTACCAGCTGGTGGCGGCGCGGGGTTCGGCGCAGCTGGCGGCGGCGCACCGGCTGCTGCTGATACCGGATCTGATGGCCTACTGGCTGACGGGCCGGGCCGGCACCGAGCTGACCAATGCCTCCACCACGCAGCTGATCGATCCCCGGACCCGGACCTGGTCGCCGGTGGTGGCCGAGGCGCTGGACATCGATCAGGGGCTCTTCCCGCCGCTGCGGCTGCCCGGTGATCCGGCCGGGGAGCTGACGCCGGAGGTGCTGGCGGAGACGGGCCTGGCGGGCCCGGTGCCGGTGTGGGCGGTGGCCTCGCACGACACGGCCTCGGCGGTGGTCGGGGTGCCGGCGGAGGGGGAGCGGTTCGCGTACATCGCCACCGGTACCTGGTCGCTGGCTGGCCTGGAACTGGACGCGCCGGTGCTGTCGCAGGAGAGCCGCCGGGCGAACTTCACCAATGAGCTGGGCGTGGACGGCACGGTGCGCTATCTGCGCAACATCATGGGTCTGTGGCTGCTCCAGGAGTGTCTGCGGGAGTGGGAGCGCACGGGTACCCCGTACGGGCTGGAGCCGCTGCTGCGCGACGCCGCCCGGGCCGAGCCGCTGCGTTCGGTGGTGGACGCGGGTGATCCGGAGTTCATCGCGCCCGGGGACATGCCGGGCCGGATCGCGCGGGCCTGTGCGCGTACGGGTCAGCCGGAGCCGAGAGACGCGGCCGAAACCGTACGCTGTGTGCTGGATTCGCTGGCGCTGGCCCACCGGGTGACGGTGCGTGAGGCGCAGCGGTTGTCGGGGCGGAGTGTGGACACGGTGCATGTGGTGGGCGGCGGGGCCAGGAACGAGTTGCTGTGCCAGCTGACGGCGGACGCCTGCGGGCTGCCGGTGGTGGCGGGTCCGGCGGAGGCGGCGGCGCTGGGCAATGTGCTGGTGCAGGCCAGGGCGGCGGGGGTGCTCGGTGGTGGACTCGCCGAGCTGCGGGGCTTGCTGCGCGCCACCGCGCCGCTGCGGCACCATGAGCCCATGGGTGACGCGGGCGCGTGGGACCGGGCGGCGGCCCGGATCTCCGGCGGCCGGGAGGTGGGGCGGTGATGCGGGTCGCGCTGTTCGTCACCTGTGTGAACGACACCCTGTATCCGCAGACGGGGCGGGCGGTGGTCACCCTGCTGGAGCGGCTGGGGGTGAGCGTGGACTTCCCCGTGGAGCAGAGCTGCTGCGGGCAGCCGCAGTTCAACACGGGCTACCGGTACGAAAGCGAGCCGCTGGTGCGCCGCTACGCCAAGGCGTTCGAGGGGTACGACTACATCGTGGCGCCCTCGGGTTCGTGCGCGGCGATGGTGCGGGACAACTACCCGCGTATCGGCAGCAAGGCGGCGGCGGAGGGGCGTGGCGGGGAGCTGGCCGAGCTGGCGGCCTCGGTGGTGCCCAGGACGCTGGAGCTGACGGAGTTCCTGGTGGATGTGCTGGGGGTGACGGATGTGGGGGCGTACTACCCGCACCGGGTCACGTACCACCCCACCTGTCACGGGCTGCGGATGCTGGGTCTTGGCGAGCGGCCGCGCCGTCTGCTGTCGGCGGTGCGGGGGCTGGAGCTGGTGGAGCTGCCCGGGGCGCAGGAGTGCTGTGGTTTCGGCGGCACGTTCGCGGTGAAGAACGCGGCGGTGTCGGCGGCGATGGGCGCGGACAAGGCCCGCAACATCGAGACGACCGGTGCCTCGGCGGTGTGCACGGTGGACAACTCGTGCCAGATGCACATCGGGGGCACGCTGTCCCGGCTGGGTTCGCGGGTGCGGCCGGTGCACATCGCGGAGATTCTGGCGAACACCGAGGAGGTGCCGTTCCGGTGAGCGGTGGTACGGGGACGTATCTGGGCATGCCGCCGTTCCCCCGGGCGGCCAAGGACGCGGTGGGCAACACGACGCTGCGGGGGAATCTGCGGCACGCCACGCACACCATCCGCGACAAGCGGGCGGCGGCGGTCGCCGAGTTGCCGGACTGGGAGCGGCTGCGGGCGGCCGGGGCGGCGATCAAGGACCGCACGCTGCGCCATCTGGACCGCTATCTGGAGCAGTTGGAGGCGTCGGTCACGGCGGCCGGCGGGATCGTGCACTGGGCGGCGGACGCGGCGGAGGCCAACCGGATCGTCACCGATCTGGTGCGGGAGACCGGGGAGCGGGAGGTCATCAAGGTCAAGTCGATGGCCACCCAGGAGATCGGTCTCAACGAGGCGCTGGAGGCGGCCGGCATCCGTGCCAACGAGACGGATCTGGCCGAGCTGATCGTACAGTTGGGCGACGATCTGCCCTCGCACATCCTGGTGCCGGCCATCCACCGCAACCGGGGCGAGATCCGGGACATCTTCACGGAGAAGATGGCGCGCTGGGGGCGGGCGGCGCCCGAGGGGCTCACGGATTCCCCGGCGGAGCTGGCGGAGGCGGCGCGGCTGCATCTGCGGGAGAAGTTCCTGCGCGCCAAGGTCGGGATCTCCGGGGCGAACTTCATGGTCGCCGAGACCGGCACGCTGGTGGTGGTGGAGTCCGAGGGCAACGGCCGGATGTGCCTGACGCTGCCGGAGACGCTGATCTCGGTGGTGGGGATCGAGAAGGTGATTCCGTCCTGGCAGGACCTGGAGGTGTTCCTGCAGACGTTGCCGCGCTCCTCGACGGCGGAGCGGATGAATCCGTACACCTCGATGTGGACGGGGACGACGGACGGGGACGGGCCGCGGGTCTTCCATCTGGTGCTGCTGGACAACGGCCGCACCGACACGCTGGCCGACGAGGTGGGCCGGCAGGCGCTGCGCTGCATCCGCTGTTCGGCCTGTCTGAATGTGTGCCCGGTGTACGAGCGGGCCGGCGGGCACGCGTACGGGTCGCCGTACCCGGGGCCGATCGGGGCGATTCTCACCCCGCAGCTGCGCGGGACGGCCAGTGAGCTGGACGCGTCGCTGCCGTACGCCTCCTCGCTGTGCGGGGCGTGCTACGAGGTGTGCCCGGTGGCCATCGACATCCCGGAGGTGCTGGTGCATCTGCGGGAACGGGTGGTGCAGGGCGGTCCGGTGACGGTGCGGGGCACCCGGACCCGGATCCGTCCGGCGAAGGGGCACGCGGCGGAGCGGGCGGCGCTGCGGGCGGCGACCTGGGCGCTGGACCGTCCGGGGGCGCTGCGGGCCGGTCAGCGGCTGGCGGGACGGGCGCGGCGGCTGGTGCCGCGGCGGCGGCTGCCGGGGCCGGGACGGGCGTGGACGGCGAGCCGGGACGTGCCGGCGGTGCCGGCCGAGCCGTTCCGTGACTGGTGGCAGCGGCGGACGCGAGAGGCGGGCGGGGAATGAGCGCGCGGGAGATGGTGCTGGCGCGGGTGCGGCGGGCGCTGGCGGACGTGCCGCGCGAGGAGACGCCGGATCAGGTGCCGGTGGTGCGGGACTATCTGGCCAGTCACTCACCGGCCGACCCGGTGGGCATGCTGGCGGAGCATCTGGCGGACTACCGGGCGCTGGTGCACCACACGGACGAGGCCGGGCTGCCGGCGCTGATCGGCGGGCTGCTGACGGCGCGCGGCGCGCGGTCGGTGGTGGTGCCGCAGGGGCTGCCGGATGCGTGGCTGGTGGCGGACGGGGTGCGGCAGGTGCCGGACACCGTGGAGCTGACCGCCGCCGAACTGGACGCGGTGGACAGTGTGGTGACGGGCTGCGCGGTGGCGATCGCGGAGACCGGGACGATCGTGCTGGACGGCGGGCCCGCGCAGGGGCGGCGCCGGATCACGCTGGTGCCGGACCATCACGTGGTGGTGGTGCGGGCGCCGGAGCAGGTGGTGGACTCGGTCGGGCAGGCGCTGCCGCGGCTGGTACCGGGCCGGCCGCTGACGTGGATATCGGGTCCTTCGGCCACCAGTGACATCGAACTCGACCGGGTCGAGGGCGTACACGGGCCGCGCACGCTCGAGGTGGTGCTGGTCCGGGGGTGACGTTTGCGGGGGGTATCACACACACGCGACAAGGAGGTACCCCATGCGGCTGACGGAAGCCTATGAGCGGGCGCTGGCGGGGTTCGACCGCCGGGTGCGGCTGGTCGGCGCCGGGCAGTGGGACGCGCCCACGCCGTGCGCGCAGTGGTCGGTGCGGGATCTGGTCAACCATGTGACCGGGGAGCAGTTGTGGGCGCCGCATCTGCTGCGCGGGGAGACGCTGACCGAGGTGGGCGACCGGTACGACGGGGACGTGCTGGGCGATGACCCGGTGGCGGTCTGGGAGCGGGCGGCACGCGAGGCCCGGGCGGCGTTCACCGGGCCCGGGGCGCTGGACGCCCCGGTGCACACCAGTGGCGGGCTGACCCCGGCGGAGGACTACGCGCGGCAGATGACACTGGATCTGACGGTGCACGCCTGGGACCTGGCGCGCGGCACGGACACCGATGACCGGCTCGACGAGGAGGTGGCGGAGATGGTGCTCACCTACGTGGAGCCGCAGATCGGCGGCTGGCAGGGGTTCGGGATCTTCGACCCGCCGGTGGAGGTGGCGCGGGACGCCCCGGTGCAGGAGCGGCTGGTGGCGCTGCTGGGGCGCGACCCGGCCTGATCGGCGGGTGGGCCGTTGTCCGCCGCCGCCCCGCTCACATCCGTGGCCGGTCCGGGGTGAGCAGGGCGGTGTCGATCGCCGTGGTGTGCGGGGTGAGCAGGGCGAGGAGTTGTTCGGTGGCGGCGGCCAGGACCTTACGGCCGTTGCCGGGTTCGACGGACTCCATGAGGAAGAGGACCTCGCGCGAGTGCGGGGGTGACCTTGGTGCGGTCGGAGTCGCGGTGGTTCCAGTGCCGAGTGAGGACGGCGGGGCCGCCGGTGTGCTCGTCGGCGTAGACGACCTCGCCGGGGCGGGCGGCGTCGGTAGTGTCCGGCTCGCCGAGCGGGGTGAACGTGTCGCCGTCGGTGGCGAAGCGCACGGGCGCGGGTACGGGACTGCGGGCGATCCAGCTGATCGAGCCGGACCAGCGTCCGGACCGTGCCCCGCCCCCGTCGTCGTGGGGGCGGGGCACCGGTCGCGGTGGGTCAGCCGGCCAGCAGGGTGTCGATGCGGGCCAGTTCGTCCTCGGTGAGCGGCCCGGCCTCCAGGGCGGCGAGGTTCTGGTCGAGCTGGGCGACGCTGCTGGCGCCGATCAGCACCGAGACCACCCGGGGGTCGCGCAGGACCCACGAGAGCGCCAGCTGGGCCAGGGTCTGGCCGCGTCCTTCGGCGACCTCGTTGAGGGACCGCAGCAGGGTGAGCCGCTCGGCCGGGAGGGCGTCGCGCTTGAGGAAGTGCCCCACGGCCATCCGGGAGTCCTGCGGCACCTCGCCGGAGAGGTAGCGGTCGGTGAGCAGGCCCTGGGCGAGCGGGGAGAAGGCGATGAGGCTGGTTCCGGTCTCGCCGATGGCGTCCAGGACGCCGTCCTCCAGGGCCCGGTGCAGCATGTTGTACGGGGACTGGTGGATGAGCAGCGGGGTGCCGAGTTCGCGCAGGATCTGCACGGCGCGGCGGTGCTGCTCGGCGGGGTAGTTGGAGATGCCGGCGTACAGGGCCTTGCCGGAGCGGACCGCGTGGTCGAGGGCGCCGAGGGTCTCCTCGAGCGGGGTGTCGGGGTCGTAGCGGTGGGAGTAGAAGACGTCGACGTAGTCCAGACCCATGCGGGTGAGGGACTGGTCGAGGCTGGCGATCATGTTCTTGCGCGAGCCCCATTCGCCGTACGGGCCGGGCCACATGTGGTAGCCGGCCTTGGATGCGATGAACAACTCGTCGCGGTAGGGGCGGAAGTCCTGGGCGAACAGCGTGCCGAAGTTGATCTCGGCCGAACCGGGGGGCGGGCCGTAGTTGTTGGCGAGGTCGAAGTGGGTGATGCCGCGGTCGAAGGCGCGGCGCAGCACGGCCCGCTGGGTCTCCAGCGGGCTGGTGTCACCGAAGTTGTGCCACAGCCCCAGGGACACGGCGGGCAGCAGCACGCCGCTGTGGCCGGAGCGGCGGTACTGCATGGTGTCGTAGCGGTCGGCGGCGGCGGCGTAGGGCACCGGGTCTCCTCGCGAGGTTCAACGTTTTCTTTCATCCTGGCACAGAATCGATCAGATCATCGATCTTTTTCCGGGCGCTCGGTGACCCAGTCCAGGGCACCGCGCAGATGGCCCCGGAACGCCTCGTCCCCGTACGCCTCGGCGGTGTGGCCGAGCGAGGTGTAGAAGGAGCGGCCACCGGTGTTCTCGTGGCACCACACCAGAGGGTGGTCGGCGCCCATCCGGCCGCCGGTGTAGGTGGATTCGTCGGCGGACGCCAGGACGCGGACCCGGCCGCGCGGGCTGGCGGTGAAGTGGTACCACTCGTCCGTGAAGGTCCAGCGCGCCGGCAGATGGGCCGTGGCGGGGTGGTCGTGGTCCTCGACCTCGACCACGCCCGGCTGGAGTGCGGGGTGGCCGTCGAAGCGGGCGCCGACCAGTTCGCCGTACCACGGCCAGTCGTACTCGGTGCCCGAGGCGGAGTGCACACCGAGGAAGCCGCCGCCCGCCTCCTGGTGGGCGCGCAGGGCGTCCCGGGCCGGCGGGGTGAGGACGGCACCGGTGGTGGACAGGAAGACGGCCGCGGCGGCGCCGGGCAGCGCGGCGGCGAGCGTGTCCGGGTCCTCGGTGGCCACGACGGTGCGGCCTCGCTCGGCGGCCAGTTCGCGCAGGGCGTCGATGCCCTCGGGGATGGAATCGTGGCGGAATCCGGCGGTGCGGGTGAACACGACGAGATGCTCGGAAGTCATGGATCCCTATGCTAGAAGGCGCTTCGCCGCACGGGCGGTGCCGGGCGCCGGGGGGCGCTTTCTCCGGCTGGGGGGTGTGCGCCGTACCTCCGCGCTTCAGATCCGCCGGATCGTGGGAAATCAGATAACAACCCGCCCAAGTGTCTTCCGTTGACCGCCTTCAGGGCCCCATGATCTTGGGCATTCCCGAGTGAGGAGTACGGATGCCCCGTGATCAGGTTGCCCTCGTCTTCAGCAAGCAGGCCGTCGCCTGCGCCCGGTTGGGCTCCCCGCTGTACGGGGCTCTGCTGGAACGGGTGGCCCGGGACATCCGGGAGGGCGGCCCGTGCGCGGACGTGCTCGACGGGTACGGCGACCTCGGCGAGGCCGACGCGCTGCCGCTGCGGCTGATGGGCGCGGTGCACGCCCTGGTGCTCACCGGGCGGGCGCCCGAGCTGGCCGAGCACTATCCCAGCGCGGGCGGGGTCTTCGATCCCGGGCGTCCGGACGCCGGCTGGTCCGCCTTCCTGGCGACCGTGACGGCGGAGCCCGGCTGGGTGCGCGAGTGGCTCGGACGGCCACCGCAGACCAACGAGGTCGGCAGGGCGGTCCTGCTGCTGGCCGGGCTGCTGTACGCCATTCCCACCGCCGCGCTGCCCGTCCGGCTGTTCGAGCTGGGTTCCAGCGCGGGACTGAATCTGCGGGCCGAGCAGTTCCGTTACCGGGCCCCGGACTTCTCCTGGGGCAACCCCGACTCGGCCGTGCAGCTGGACCCGGTGTGGAAGGGCGAGGCGCCCGGCTGGCTGACCGAGGGCGTACGGCGGCATCAGGCGCTGCGCATCGTGGAGCGCAGGGGCTGCGACCTGACCCCGATCGACCCGCTGTCCCCGGACGGGGCGCTCGCCCTGCGCGCCTACGTGTGGCCGGACCAGACGGCCCGGGTGCGCCGGCTGGACGGGGCCCTGCGGATCGCCGCCAAGGTGCCCGCCACGGTGGGCGCGGCGGGCGCCGCGGAGTTCCTGTCCGGCGTGCGCCTGGAGTCCGGCACCATGACCGTGGTGTGGCACTCGGTGATGCGCCAGTACGTGCCGGACGCCGAATGGGCCCTGGTGGAGCGGGAACTGGAGCGGCTGGCCGAGGCGTCCACGGCGGACGCGGGGTTCGCCTATCTGTCGTTCGAGCCGCGCACGGTGGGTGAGCTGAAGCGGTTCGCGCTCTCGGCGCGGCTGGGCCGGGCGCCTGAAGAATTCCTGGCGTTCGCCGCGCCGCACGGTCTGCCCGCGTGGTCCCCCGGTCAGGACTGACGCACGATGGGCCCATGGGACATCTGATGACTGCGGACGAGTGGCGGACCTTCCTCAGCGCGGGAACCAGGACCGGGAAGCTGTCGACGGTGAGCGAGGACGGCGGCCCGCACGTGGCGCCGGTGTGGTTCGTGGTGGACGGCGACGACATCGTCTTCAACACCGGCAAGGGCACCGTCAAGGGCCGCAACCTGGCCCGGGAGGGCCGGGCGGCGCTGTGCGTCGACGACGAGCGCCCCCCGTTCAGCTTCGCCGTGGTGCGCGGGCGGGTGAGTCTCAGCGAGGAACCGGGTCAGCTGCGGGAGTGGGCCATCCGGATCGCGGAGCGGTACATGGGGGCCGACCGGGCGAAGGAGTACGGCGAGCGCAACGGCGTACCGGGAGAACTGCTGGTGCGGCTGCGGGTGGAGCATGTGTCCGCCGTCGCCGATCTGGCGGAGTAGGCGGCGTACGCGCCGGCGTGTTCACGCCTCGCGCCAGGTGCGGCGGTCACGGGCCACGCCGTGGATGGCGCCGACCCGGTCCGGGGTGAGGACGGCCCCGTACCGGGTGAGCCGGTCGAGGTCACCGTCTCGCAGGATCCGCACGTCGGAGGGCACCGTGCCGTACCCGATCCGCCCGGCCGCCACGCAGATGAGCACCGGGGTCACCGGTACCGGAAAGCCACAGCCCCGGGTCAGGGCGTGCGCGGCACGCGCCGCGCCGCGGCGGCAGTGCCGCAGGTGGGGCTCGGTCCGCCGGGCCCCGACCCGCACCAGGTCCTCGTCCGGGTCCCCGATGCGCAGCGGGCGGCCGCGGTGGCCCACGGTGTGGCAGCCGAAGACCCCGGCCGGGCCGATCGCCAGGTGGGGCAGGGTGGCGGCGCCGGGCAGCGGGATGGAGTGCAGCACCTGCCAGCCGGCGCCGGTGAGCCGGTCGAGGGCGGCCCCGGCCGACTGTTCCCCGGCGAGCCGCCGGCGCAGCGCCACGGCCTCACCGTCCCGGCCGAGCAGGGCGCGGGCCAGCCGGCGCGCGGGGTGCGCGGGACGGCGATCGAGGAGCCCGTACAGCGTCTCGCCCGGCCGGTTGGGGGCCAGATCGTCGTCCGGATGCAGCCACAACGGGCCGCTGTCGCGCCGCCGGGCCGGGTTCGGTTCCTGACCGGGCTCCATCCGTCACCCCCTCGGGTCCATGACACCATCGTCACGGTCCGGCGGCGAACAGGCATCCCGCCGGGGACGGGTACCGGCGAAGGAGAGTGCGGCATCGTGGCGGGGCTGATCGACACCGTGGCATGGGTGCATCTGGACCAGGGGCGGATTCTGGGGGTGCGTTCGCGGGGCAAGCGGCTGTTCTACATCCCCGGCGGCAAGCGGGACGGCGCGGAGAGCGACCACGAGACACTGCTGCGGGAGGTGCGCGAGGAGCTGACGGTGGCACTGGTGCCCGAGACGGTGGCCCATGTGGGGACGTACGAGGCGCAGGCGGACGGCTATCCGGCCGGGACGATGGTGCGGATGGCCTGTTACACGGCGGACTTCCACGGGACGCTGAGCGCCAGCAGCGAGATCGAGGAGATGGCCTGGCTGTCGCTGGCGGAGAAGGAACGCACGGCGCCGGTGGATCACGCGGTCTTCGAGGATCTCGCGGCGGCCGGACGGCTGCGCTGAGCCTTACCATGGCGGTTCGTGGAGAAGGGTGAGCGGGTGGTGGAAGCGGCGGCGCACAGCGACGGGCGGGTGGAGCGCGGGAACGCCACGCGCCGCCTGGTGCTGCGCAGGACCATGGAGGTCGCCTCCGTGGAGGGCCTGGGGGGCCTTTCGATCGGTCGGATCGCCGGCGAGCTGGGGCTGAGCAAGAGCGGGGTGTTCGCGCTCTTCGGGTCCAAGGAGGAGCTGCAGCTGGCGACGGTGCGGGCGGCGAGGTCGGTGTTCGTGAAGGCCATCGTGCAGCCGGTGCTGGAGATGCCGGAGGGCGTGGCGCGGGTGCTGCGGCTGTGCGACGGCTATCTGGAGTACTCGCGCGGCCGGGTGTTCCCCGGTGGGTGTTTCTTCCTCGCCGTGGCCACCGAGTTCGCGGCCAGGGAGGGCGCGGTGCGCGACGCGGTGGCTCTGGCCCGTCAGGAGTGGGACCAGCTGATCATGGACGCGCTGACGGCGGCACGGGCGGCCGGTGAGCTGCGGGCGGACACCGACGCGGCGCAGCTGGCGTTCGAGCTGGTGGCGCTGCTGGACATGGCGAACACGACGTCCGCGCTGCTCGGGGACGAGACGGGGTACGAACGGGCGGCGGCCGCCGTCCGCGGGCGGCTGCGGGCGGCGGCCGTGACCGGGGCCGGGGTCTAACGGACCGGGTCGGTCGCCGAGACGAAGTCCAGTACCGCCTCGATGACCCGGGGGTCGGCGAGGATCCGCCGATGGCCCAGGCCCCGCGTGATGAGCAGGTCGGCCTGGCTGCCGTAGGTGTCGGCGATGCGGCGGGCGTGGGAGACCGGGATGATGTCGTCGTCCTCGTCGTGGACGACGAGGATCGGCAGGGTGAGCCGGGCGGGCTGGTAGGTGGCCGAGAAGCGCTCCCAGACGTTGGGTACGCCGGCGAAGATGTCCTCCTCGACGTGGGTGCGCAGCACGTCCTTGGCCCGCCCGGTGAGGCCCGCGCCGGCGCAGAAGGAATCGACGAGGTAGGCGAAGTCGGGTATGGGGGCGAGGGTGATCAGCCGGGTGGCGGTGACCTCTTCGCGGAGCGCCCAGAAGGCGGCGAGCCCGCCGAGGGAGTGGCCGACGACCGCCTCGTAGTGGCCGTCGTCCGGTGCGAGACGGCGGGCCATGTCGCCGTACTGCAGGATCGTGGGCTCGCCGTCCGAGGACTCGCCGTGTCCCGGGGCGTCGAAGCCGACGGGGCTGTACCCGCGTTCGGTCAGCGCCCGGATGAGCGGCACGAAGCGGGAGGTGCGGAACATCCAGCCGTGCAGGAAGAGGACCGGACGTTCCCCGTTGCCCCAGCGGAAGACGACCACGTCCCGGCCGGCCACGCTGACGGTTTCGCGGCGTGCGGCGCGCATCAGCGCTTCTTCGTCCGGGCGTGGCCGGGCGGAGGTGTGCGGCCGGCGGAAGGCGGGCAGAGCGGCGCTCACGGCCAGGGAGGGGGATATCCGGGAGGTGAGGCGCAGGGCGGCACGGGACAGGTCGGCGGTCAGAGCCATGCTGAATCCCCTCGGTGGGACGGTCGATGGGCGAGATATTAGCACGATCGTTCGCACAGTTTTCCGGATCGGCGACGCCGCCGTCAGCCCGGCCACTCCGGGCCGGGCCCGCACCCGTCAAGGCGTCAGATCGAGGGCCTCCCGCTCCCCGACGGCCGCCCCGTCGCGGCGCACCAGTTCGGCGTAGCGGCCCTGGAGAGCGAGGAGTTGGGCATGGGTGCCACGCTCGGCGATCCGGCCGCCGTCCAGCACGACGATCTCGTCGGCATCGCGGATGGTGGACAGCCGGTGCGCGATGGTGATGGTCGTCCGGCCGGCCGACAGCGCGTCGATGGCCCGCTGGACCTCGCGTTCCGTCTTGGTGTCCAGCGCACTGGTCGCCTCGTCGAGCACCAGCACCGGGGGGTCGCGCAGGATGGTCCTGGCCAGGGCCAGGCGCTGCTTCTCACCGCCGGAGAACCGGTAGCCGCGCTCGCCGACCACGGTGTCGTAGCCCTGCGGGAGGGCCGCGATGTGGTCGTGGATCCGGGCCGTGCGGGCGGCGGTCTCGAGTTCCGCGTCGGTCGCGTCCGGCTTGGCGAAGCGTAGATTGTCGGCCACCGAGGCGTGGAAGAGGTAGGTCTCCTGGGAGACCACTCCGATCGCGCGGGCCAGCGAGGCGAAGTCCAGCTCCCGTACGTCGATGCCGTCCAGCCGTACCGCGCCCGAGGTGACGTCGTACAGGCGGGGCAGCAGATAGCTCAGGGTGCTCTTGCCTGACCCGGTGGCGCCGACGACCGCGAGCGAGGCGCCGGCCGGGACCGTCAGGTCAATGCCGCTGAGCGTGGGCGGGGCGGTGGGCTCGTACCCGAAGGACACTCCCTCCAGCCGGATCTCGCCCTTGGCGCGCCGCAGTTCCAGCGCGCCGGGGCGCTCGGTGATGTCCACGTGGAGATCGAGGTACTCGAAAATCCGCTGGAAGAGGGCGAGCGAGGCCTGGATGTCGACGCCGGTGGACAGCAGGGAGACGGCCGGGCGCAGCAGTCCCTGCTGGAGGCTGACGAAGGCGACCAGGGTGCCGATGGAGGGCGGGGTGCCGCCGAGTTGCAGCAGCACGCCGGCCGACCAGTAGAGCAGGGCGGGGATCGCCGCCATGATCATGCCGATGGTGGCCATCCGCCAGCGGCCGGCCATCGAGGCGCGGATCTCCAGGTCGGCCAGCCGGGTCGACTCCTGGGAGAAGTTCCGGGTGAGGCCGGCGGAGCGGCCCATGGTGCGGCCCAGCAGGATGCCGCTGACCGACAGGGACTCGGTGACCATCGCGGCCATCGTGGCCATCTGCTTCTGGCGCTGCGCGGTGATGCGTTTGCGCTCGCGGCCGACCCGGCGGGCGAGCCAGACGAAGAAGGGCAGCAGGGCCAGGGAGAGCAGGGTCAGGCGCCAGTCGAGGGCGAGCATGGCCACGAGGGTGGCGACGACGGCGGTGACGTTGGAGACCAGGGAGGTCGCGGTGGAGGTGACGGTGGCCTGCATGCCGCCGATGTCGTTGGCGATGCGGGACTGCACCTCTCCGGTACGGGTCCGGGTGAAGAAGGCCAGCGGCATCTGCTGGAGCTTGGCGTAGACCTGGGTGCGCAGGTCGTGCATGACGTGCTGGCCGACGGTGGTGGAGATGAGCGTCTGGAGCACGCCGAAGACGCTGCTCATCACGGCGGTGACGATCATGCCCAGGGCCAGCAGGGCGAGCAGGGTGGTGCGCTGCTGGGGCAGCGCGGTGTCGATGATCTCGCGGAGCAGGAACGGGGAGGCGACGGCCACCAGGGAGGAGGCGCCGACGAGCAGGGCGACGACGGCAAGGCGCGCCCGGTAGGGACGGAAGAGGGTGAGGATGCGGCGGATCTGAGCGGGTGACTGCGGGGCGGCCGGATCGCCGGCCTGTTCGCCGGTTCGCAGTGCGGTGTCGTGCGGCATGTGCTCCTTCGGAGGGTGTCATGGGGGGACAGCCCTCCAGCCTACGGCGCGGTGGCCCCGCCGGGCGGGGTGGCGCCCGGCGGATGCCCCCGGTTCAGCCGACGCGCACGGCGTGCGGGGTGATCCGTACCAGACGCCGTGGGCCCCCCGTCCACGCCACCGTGATCTCGTGGACGGGCCCCGGGCCGTCGGGATCGGTGGGGGTGGCCACCCGTACCCCGGCCTGTGCGGACAGCGCTGGGGGCGCGTCGTCGCCGGTCAGCCGGGCGAGGGCGATGAAGAGCCGGTCCTCGGGCGCCGTACCGGTGTCTCCGGTGAGGACGGGCACCCGGGCCTCCGGGGTGAAGGCGGTGGGGAGCGCGGACAGCGGGGGTTCGAGGGTGTAACCATGCACCGGGTGCAGCTCGGAGCGCAGCCCCTCCCCCGCTGCCCAGCCGGTGTGGCGGACCGCCACCCCCGGCTCACTGTCGATCATCAGATGAATACGGACCTCGGTGGCGCCGTGGGCCAGCACCACGGAGATCACCCGGTGCCCGCCCGCGTCGTGGGCGGAGGCCGCCCAGCCCTCGCCCGCGCCCAGCGGCTCGATCACGCTACGGGGGGCGGGCTCGCCGCCGACGAGCGGGCCGAAGTGGTTGTCGGTGTCCGGGCCGGTGCCGCCCTGCGTGGGGCCGGTCACCGTGGAGTAGCCGAGCCGGGTGTAGTACGGGTCGTACCGGGCGTCCTCGCTGCCGTGATTGTGCAGCCGCACCACCCCGTCCGAGACGGTGGACTGCAGCAGCCAGCCCGGCACCGGCAGCGGGGTGACGGCATCGGCCCGCTCGGCCGGTCCCGGCTCCTCCGTCGCCGTCCACGCCGGGTGGCCGGCGGGCAGCAGCAGCCCGGCGAACGCCTTGCTCGCCCAGTACGGCGAGGCGGGCCCGGAGTAGCGCTGGAGCACCCCCCGGTAGGGTCCGTGCCAGCCCAGCGACAGCAGCCCCTGGGGGCTGACCGCGCCCCGGTCCAGGAAGTAGCGCAGCGCGCCGGAGGCCAGCCGACGGGTCGTACCGGGTGCCAGCGGGGTGTGGCCGGTCAGCGCGCCCAGCCACAGCGGGGTGGTGGTGGCCATCCGGTAGGTGAGGGAGCGGCCCTGGTGCATGGGGGCCCCGTCGCCGCCGAACAGCCGCGCGTAGTCGTCGAGGTGGGAGGCGAGCCGGCCGCCGTACCGGGCGAGGAGGGCGGGGTCGCCCGACTGCCAGGCGTGCAGCACCGGGTAGAGGTGCATGGCCCAGCCGTTGTAGTAGTCGAAGTGCCGCAGCGGGCCGTCGCTGTACCAGCCGTCGCCGCGGTACCAGGGCTCGATGCGGTCCAGGCCGCGGGTGACGGCGGCCTCGGCGGCGGCCGTCTCGATGCCGGCCTCGGCGAGGAAGCCGCCCACGGTGACCGGGAACAGCTCCCAGTTGCACTCCCAGGCTTCCGCGGTGAGCGCGTCCGACAGCCAGCGGGCGGCGCGTTCCCGTACCCCGGCGGGCAGTTCGTCCCACAGCCAGCGCCGCGTCAGCCGCAGTGCGAACGCGATGGAGGCGGCCTCCACCAGCGGCTGGCTGCGGTCGGTGATCAGCGGCCAGTCCTCGGGGCCGTCCCCGCCGGGCGCGCGGGTGCCGGCGGCCAGGCCGGTGGCGTACCGCTCCAGGAAGCCGTGCGGGTCATTCCCCTGCGCCCCGGCCACCCGGAAGGCCGCCAGCAGGAAGATGCGCGCGTACCCCTCCAGTCCGTCCGAGCGCGCCCCGGAGCCGCTGGGCGGGCCGCCGGGCAGGTGATAGAGCGCCCCGCCCCCGGTGGCGTACGGGGTGACCGCGTGCAGCAGGCCGTCGGCGACCGCCTCCCAGTGGGCACGGGTCCAGCCGGTGTACGGGCTCAGCGCCCGGTCCTCGTCCGGAAGGGTGAAGGGGTGGTTGGCCATGCGTGTGCCGCCTGATCGTTCGGGGGCCGGTCCGCCGGGCACCCTATGCCAGGACAGCAAACGCTTTCCAGACCCCGGCCGGGACGCTGGCCGGAAAGCGGCGGACATGCTAGTCAGACCCCATGCCTGCCCATACCTCGTACGACGCCGTGATCGTCGGCGGTGGCCACAACGGTCTGGTCGCCGCCGCCTACCTCGCCCGCGCCGGGCAACGCGTACTGCTGCTGGAGCGTCTGGCGCACACCGGGGGCGCGGCGGTCTCCGCCACCGCCTTCCCGGGCGTGGCCGCCCGGCTGTCGCGGTACGCCTACCTGGTGAGCCTGTTGCCGGACCACATCGTGCGGGACCTGGGGCTGCGGCTGACCCCGGCCAAGCGTGAGTTCTCCTCGTACACGCCGGTGGTGCGCGAGGGGCGCGCCACTGGGCTGCTGGTCGGGGGCGGTACCGAGCGCACCCGGGAGGCGTTCGCCCGGCTGACCGGCTCGGACCGGGAGTTCGAGGCGTGGCAGGACTTCTACGCGATGACCCGGCGCCTGGCCGCGCGGGTCTTTCCCTCCCTCACCGAACCGCTGCCCACCCGCGCCGAACTGCGGGAGCGGGTGGGCGACGAGGCGGCCTGGGAGGCGGTGTTCGAGCGGCCGCTGGGCGAGACGATCGAGGAGAGGTTCGCGGACGACCTGGTGCGCGGGGTCGTGCTCACGGACGGTCTGATCGGCACGTTCGCCTCGGCACACGATCCGTCGCTGCGGCAGAACCGCTGCTTCCTCTACCACGTGATCGGTGGCTCCACCGGTGACTGGGACGTGCCCGTGGGCGGTATGGGCGCGGTCACCGACGCGCTGGCGGCGTCGGCCCGGCGGGCCGGGGCGGAGCTGGTGACCGGGCACGAGGTCACCGGCCTCTCACCGGACGGCGGTCCGGGCGGGCGCGCGGAGGTGCGCTTCACCGACGAGGAGGGGCGCGAGGGCGCGGTGGGCGCGGACCGGGTGCTGGTCAACGCGTCTCCGCAGGTGCTGGCACGGCTGCTGGGGGAGGCCGCGGGGCAGCCCCCCGAGCCCGTGGAGGGCGCGCAGCTGAAGGTGAACATGCTGCTGCGCCGGCTGCCCCGGCTGCGGGACGCCTCGGTCGACCCGCGGGACGCCTTCGCCGGGACGTTCCACGTGGCGGAGGGATACGCCCAGTTGGAGACGGCCTATCGGGAGGCCGTGGCCGGAACGGGGCCGGCGGCACCGCCGAGTGAGCTGTACTGCCACTCGCTGTCCGATCCCTCGATCCTCTCCCCCGAGCTGGCCGGGGCCGGGTACCAGACCCTGACCCTGTTCGGACTGCACACCCCGGCGCGGCTGTTCGCGGGGGGCGGAGACAGCGAGGCGGAGGTACGCGACCGGCTGCTGGCGGCGGCGCTGGCGCAGCTGGACGAGCAGTTGGCGGAGCCGATCGCGGACTGTCTGGCGGTGGACGGGGAGGGCCGGCCCTGTCTGGAGGTGAAGACGCCGCTGGATCTGGAGCGCGATCTGTGGCTGCCGGGCGGCAACATCTTCCACGGGGACCTGGACTTCCCCTTCCGGGAGGAGGACGGTGCGCGGGGGCCGGCGGAGCGGTGGGGAGTGGGGACCGGTCACGAGCGCGTCCTGGTGTGCGGTTCCGGCGCCGCCCGGGGCGGCGGAGTGAGCGGGATCCCGGGCCACAACGCGGCGATGGCGGCGCTGGGCCGGTAGGCGGGGAGCGCGCGGCGGGTGGCGGCCGGCCGACCCCCGGGTACGGCGTGGGTCGTCGCCGCTGGGGCCGGCCTCCCGCCCGCCGTCGTCGTGGCGGGCGGGAGCCGGTTGCGGCGATGTCCGGCGGCGTGTCCGTGGCCGTGTCGCGACCCCGGACACGCACCCCTCAGGCCGGGTGGATGGGCAGGGTGCGGCCCTCTCTGACGTACAGCGGGATGCGTTCCAGCGGAGCCGCCGCCCGGACCGTACCCCCGCCCTCGTGCACCGTGCCGTCGTGGGCGTCCAGCCAGCGGGTGCCGGCCGGCAGGCGGACGCTCCGCTCCCGGACGCCCGGCTCGGCGACGGGTGCCACCAGCAGATCGGGGCCCAGCAGGAACTGGTCCTCCACCTCCCAGGCTGCCGCGTCCTCGGGGAAGTCGTAGAACAGCGGGCGCATCGGCGGGGTGCCGGTGCGGTGGGCGATGTCCATCTGTTCCTGGACGTACGGGCGCAGCCGCTCGCGCAGCAGCATCTGTTCGCGGATCAGGGGGTAGGCCGGGCCGTAGGACCACGGTTCGTTGGGCCCGCCGGTCATCGTCACGCCGAAGGGCTGGTTCGGGTCGCGGTCCCCGTGCAGCCGGAACAGCGGGCAGTGCACCCCGTACTGGAACCAGCGCACCATCAGTTCCTGGTAGGCGGGGTCCTCGGGGTCGCCGCCGTGGAAGCCGCCGATGTCGGTGGTCCACCAGGGGATGCCGCTGAGGGCGACGTTCAGTCCGGCGCGGATCTGGACGCGCAGCGAGTCGAAGGTGGCGGGGATGTCACCGGACCACAGGGCGGCCCCGTACCGCTGACTTCCGGCCCAGGCCGAGCGATTGAGGGTGATGATCTCCTCCTCTCCCTCGGCGGTGAGCCCTTCGTGGAAGGCCCGGGCGTGTTCGCGGGGGTAGAGGTTTCCGGTCTGCCGGCCACCGCCGATGGCGTACTCGGCGCGTTCCTGCAGGGGCGGGGCGATGTCGGGTTCGCAGGCGTCCAGCCAGAAGACGCTGATGCCGTGCCGGTGGTAGCCCTCGCGCACCGCGTCCCACAGCAGCCGGCGGGCGGCGGGGTCGGTGGGGTCGATGTAGTGGGTGGGGGCGAAGCCGCCGGGTGCGGGCCAGTTCTGGGCGAGCAGTCCGCCGTGCCGGTCGGCGACCAGACCGCGGGTAGCGCGCAGCGCGTCGTGGTGGGCGCTGTCGGGGTGCACGGTGGGCCAGATGGAGACCATCAGCCGGACCCCGAGGGATTCCAGTTCGGCGACCATGGCCGCCGGGTCGGGCCAGTCGGCGGGGTCGAAGCTCCAGTCCCCCATCTGGCGCCAGTGGAAGAAGTCGCTGACGATGACCGAGAGCGGCAGCTCACGGCGGGCGAACTCGCGTGCCACCTCCAGCAGTTCCTCCTGGGTGCGGTAGCGCAGCCGGGACTGCCAGAAGCCGGTGGCCCAGTACGGCAGTGGTGGCGGGTGTCCGGTGGCGGCGGCGTAGGAGGCCATCAGGTCGGCGGGGGTGTCGCCCGCGGTGACCCAGTAGTCGATCTGTTCGCTGCGCTCGGCCACCCAGCGGGTGGCGTCGTGGGCGAGCTCGACGCGGCCGAGGGCGGGGTTGTTCCACAGCAGCCCGTAGCCGCGGGAGGAGATCAGCAGCGGGATGCTGACCTCGGCGTTGCGCTGGGCGAGTTCGATGACCAGGCCCTTCTGGTCGAGCCGGCCGTGCAGATGCTGGCCGAGCCCGTAGAGCCGTTCGTCGGGGTGGGCGGCGAAGCGCTGTTCGAGGCGGTAGCCGCCGTCGCCGTGCGGGGTGTGGGTACGGGGTGGCGGCCAGCCCTTGTACGGTTCGGCGTCGGCGAGCAGTTCCTCGCCGGTGGCGGTGCGGGTGAAACGGAGCCGGCCCCGGGCGTCGAGGTGGGCGGTGATCCGGCCGTTGACGAGCCGGCCGCCGCCCGCGTCGGCCGGTTCGGTGTGCGCGGTCCCGGTGTCGGACGGCGGGTTGTCGAGGGCGCCGGGGGTGGCGGCGCGTATTCCGGCGGCGCCGGCGCGTACCCGCACGGCGTCGTGCCCCCAGGGCTCGATCCGGAGCACCTCCCCCGGTGCGAGCCGCTCCAGATGCCGTGGGTGGACGGTGACGGTGGTGCTCATACGTGCTGTCCTCCGGTGTGTGGGCCCTTCTGTGGATCATGGTGGCCCCGGGGTGAGGGGGCGGAAACCGCGTCGGAGGTGCCGAAACTTTCGGGCTCCGGTGCGGTGGACGCCGATCCGGCGGTCCGCGCAGAAGTGCGTCCAGAGGGTGCCGTCGCTCGATGACGGCCGGGGTCCGGGCGTGCCGTTCGGCCCGGCGGATGTCGGCGAGGCCGGGAACGGTGCCGTGGGCCGTTCACGTGAGCGGGGCGGCGAGGCGAGGACGGTGCCGAGGGTGCCCGGTCAGCCGGGGGCGCCGTCGGTGGTGGGGCGGAGCCACCGGCGGCCGGAGGTGAACAGGATGTCGCGGTCGGCCTGGTGGCCGGTCCGGGCCGGGCGGGTGCCGGTCACGCCGGTTCCCCGGTCGGGGCGGATGGGCCCTGGCGGGTCGGGGGCGGGGCGGTGGAGTCGCGGATGACGACGTGGGTGCCGAGCACCGCGTGCTGGGCGGCCGAGGAGACCTCGCCGGCGCGCAGGCCGAGCGCCAGGCGTACGGCGGTGCGGCCGACCTCCTCGTACGGCACGTGCACGGTGGTCAGCTGCGGGCGCAGGTCGGTGGCCGGGTCGACGTCGTCGTAGCCGGTGAGCGAGACGTCCTCGGGGACGCGCAGGCCCCGGTCGCCGAGTGCCGCCAGGGCGCCGGCGGCGACGGTGTCGGTGACGGCGCACACGGCGGTGAAGTCGCGGCCCTCGCGCAGCCGGGCGGTCAGCTTGTCGTAGGCGTCGGCCCGGCTGAACTCGGTGGCGACGACGAGGGCTTCGTCGGCGGGCACGGCGTGGTCGGCCAGGGCGCGGCGGTAGCCGGCGAGGCGGCCGGCAGCCGTGGTGGAGCCGTTGGCGGCGGCGCCGAGGAAGAGGACGCGGCGGTGGCCCTGGGCCAGCAGCCGGCTGACCACGGCGTAGGCGCCGCCCTCGTTGTCGTACTCCACGACGGTGGCGGGGACGTCGGGGCCCAGCGGGGGGCGTCCGCACAGCACCAGCCGGGACCCGGAGGCATCCAGGGAGTGCGCGATGGCCGTCATCTGGCTGCGGTAGGCGGCGTCGTCGACGACGCCGCCGATGAGGATGACGGCGCCGGCGCCCTGTTCGCGCATGGTGCGCACGACGGACAGTTCGCGTTCGGGATCGCCCTGCGTGGTGCAGATCAGGCAGATCCTGCCGCGTCTGGCGGCTTCCTGCTCCACGCCGTGGGCGACCGAGGCGAAGGAGGCGCCGCGCACGTCGTTGAGGACGAAGGCGACGGTGGGGGTGCCGCGGCCGCGCAGCGCGCGGGCGTGGGTGTTGGCGACGTAGTCGAGGTCCTTGATGGCGCGCAGCACCCGCTGGCGGGTGCGCTGGGCGACGGGGTAGTTGTCGGCGAGGACGCGGGAGACCGTGGCCATCGACACGCCGGCCCGCAGCGCGACGTCGCGCAGCGTGGCCGGTGCTCCGCCGGCCGGCGTCATGGCCGCGCTCCGCAGAAAGCGTTTCTCCTCATTCGGCGCAGTCTAACGGGAGGGCCCGGCGCGGGACTTCGCCGCTTCACGCCCTTGACGTGCCCTTGGGCCGGTGTTCAGGCTGGGCAGACAACGTTTTCTGTCATGGGGAGCTGACCAGCACCAATGCCCAGCATCAACAACGGCGCGGCGCGTCCCGCCGCGCTGTTCGTCATGGACCCGGCCCATCTCCCCCGGCTCTTCCCCCCGGGTGTGCGCGAGCGGCTGTCGGGTGTGCTGCGGCTGCCGGACGATGCCGCGCCGCACCCGGTGGCGGCCGGTGGCATCGACCCGGCGGAGGTGGAGGTCCTGATCACCGGCTGGGGCTGTGCGCCGCTGACCGAGCCGGTGCTGTCGGGGCTGCCCCGGCTGCGCGCCGTGCTGCACGCGGCCGGCAGCGTCAAGCACCACATCACCGAGGCGTGCTGGGAGCGCGGCCTTTCGGTGTCCTCGGCCGCCGCCGCCAACGCGCTGCCGGTGGCGGAGTTCACGCTGGGCGCGATTCTGCTGAGCGGCAAGGACGCGCTGGGCACGGCGGCCAGGTACGCGGCCGAGCGCCGCCCGCCGGCGGCGGCGCGTACCCACACCATGGGCAACTACCGGCGGCGGGTCGGCATCGTGGGCGCGTCCCGGATCGGGCGCCGGGTGATCGAACTGCTGCGCCCGTTCGACTTCGAGGTGGCGGTGCACGATCCGTATCTGCGGGCGGAGGAGGCGCGCGAGCTGGGTGTGACCCCGCTGCCGCTGGACGAACTGTGCGCGGTCAGTACGGTGCTGAGCCTGCACGCCCCGGCCGTGCCCGCGACCCGGCGGCTGCTGGACGCCCGGCGGCTGGCGCTGCTGCCGGACGGCGCCACCGTGATCAACACCGCGCGCGGGTCGCTGGTGGACCAGGACGCGCTGGAGGCCGAGTTGGTCTCCGGCCGGATCTCGGCGGTGCTCGATGTGACCGACCCGGAGCCGCTGCCGGTGGACTCACCGCTGTTCGGGCTGGAGGGTGTCCTGCTCACGCCGCACATCGCGGGGGCGCTGGGGAACGAACTGGAGCGGCTGGGCGAGGTGGTGGCGGACGAGGCGGCAGCGCTGTGCGCGGGCCGGCCGCTGCGGCACCGGGTGCACCGATCGGATCTGGACACGATCGCCTGAGCGCCGGTCCGGGCGGCAACCTCTGCCGCGCGGGCGGCGACGGACAGGCGGACGGGGCGTTCGGGCGACCGGGTTCGGCACGGCCGCGCGAACGCCGTCGTCCGTCGCCCCTGTCCGTCGTTCCTCTCACGCTAGGAGAGTGCATGTCCCCCCTGAGGTCTGGGCGCAGATGGCGCGCCACAGTGGTGATCGCGGTGGCCGCGGCCGCCATGGGTCTGGGTACGGCGCTGACGGCTCCCGCGACGGCGGCCGAACTCGCACCGGCCGCCGTGCAGCCGGAGGTGACGCAGGAGAGCAGCGCGGCGCCGCAGGCGGCGACGGCGGGCCGGCAGGCGCCGCCGGACATCGGCACGGCGGCGGAGTGGAATCCCCCCGCGCACCTCGTCCAGCCGCTGAACGAGGTCTGGCAGCACGTGGAGCAGACCTATCCGGATCTGTACGGGTTCCGCAACTACGGCTGGGACCAACTCATGGCCAACGGTGGTGGCTACCTCAACTACTGCGTGCGCTGGGAGTCCAACGCGCCGGTGAGCGCGCAGCTTCGGGACCAGGTGCACCGGGTCCTGCAGGAGCAGTCGGACAAGTGGTACGACCAGTTGCGCGGCTTCGACGGATTCCCGCAGGCGCGGGTGCAGATCAATGTGGTCGGCTGGGCCACGGCCAACCGGTCCACGTTCCAGTGGGACGACAACTCCGTGGATCTGTACATCGGCAATCTGGACGGCGGCGGGGCACCGCAGTGTGCCCCGGAGTGCGGGCGCTTCTTCAACCAGAACGGCAGCTACCCGCGGTGTCCGGGCGGGGTGGCACGCCACTACGACCAGTCGCTGTGGCTGACGGACGGCTTCGGCGGCGGGGCCGGCGGGGACTGGGGCCAGCGGATCGGCCGGGAGTACTTCGTCGGCGCGATCAACCAGCCGAACATCCACATCCTGCTGCACGAGATCGGGCACACGCTCGGGCTCGACGACTTCTACGACTGGACGCCGACGGGGGTGCCCAACTTCTTGATGAAGGCGGGTTCGGCGAGCCAGGTGACGGAGTTCGACGTCTGGATGGCGCGTGACTTCTGGCGGCACATGAAGTACCGCTACACCGTGTAGGGCGTGTCCGGCGGCCGGCACCACGGGGGCGGGCGGGGCCGGTGAGGCCCGGCCCGCCCCCGCTCGTATGGCGGCGCGCCGGATCCGCGCCCCGGTCCGCACATTGGTCTGGACATGGCGCATCGCCCGGCGCTACCGTCGGAGTTGGTCTAGACCGCAGCACTCGCACCCGTGCACGGAGCTCTCCACCCCCCACATCTCCGGGAGCGAAGCATGCGCAGAAAGATCACCGCCGCCGCCACGGGGCTCGGGCTCGCCGCGATCACGGTGCTCGGCACCGGCGGCACCGCCCAGGCCCACGGCTACAGCACGGCGCCGACCAGCCGTCAGTCGTACTGCGCCCAGGGCGCGGTCAGCAACTGCGGCGAGATCCAGTGGGAGCCGCAGAGCGTCGAGGGCCCCAAGGGCTTCCCGCAGGGCGGCCCCGCCGACGGACAGATCTGTGCCGGCGGCAACGCGCGGTTCGCCCAGCTGGACGACCCGCGTGGTGGCGGCTGGCCGGCCACCCGGCTGACGCCGGGTCAGGGCTACACCTTCAGCTGGACCTTCACGGTCACGCACAGCACCAGCGACTTCCGCTACTACATCACCCGCGACGGATACAACCCCAACCAGCCCCTTACCCGGGCCGACCTGGAACCGCAGCCGTTCATGACCGTGCCGCTGGGCGGCCGGCACCCGGCCGCCAACGAGCAGCACCAGGGCACCGTGCCCACCCAGAAGTCGGGACGCCACATGATCCTCGCGGTCTGGGACGTCGCCGACACCCCGAACGCCTTCTACTCCTGCGCGGACGTGGACCTGTGAGGCGAGCGGTGACCGGTCGCTGACCGGGCCACCTCCGCGCCACTCCCCCACCGACCGCCGCTGCCGCCGGGTGCCACGCGATGACACCCCGGCGGCAGCGGCCACCAGTCAACGCGGCGGGACGCACCGGGCGTGCGGCGTCACCGCGCACCGCGTGATCCACCCGCGAGCCGGGACCGTTCGGGCGGCCGCCGGCGCGCGGGCCCGGGCCCGGTGACGGGGAACGGCGGCCGGGCGCTTCGGCGTCGGGCGGAATCCCGTACGGCCGACCACGTCGACCGCAGCGCCCCGCTGTGACGGCGTACCGGGCTCCCCGGCACCGCGCGTACCCGCCCCGGCTCGCGGCAACGCCCGGCGAGGGAAACCGCCGCGCCGGGGGCCGTGAACAGCCCCGGGACCCGGTGCTCCGCGCCGCCCGTGGGCGGCGGCGCGGTGCGCCGGGCCGGGGATGGAGCGGGCGCGGGAGGAGGCCGTCACCCACTCCCCGCGCGCCCGCGGTCTCTCATCGCAGCCAGGGGTGGCGGGCGACCAGCGGCAGCCGGGCCCAGGCGCCGCCGAGCCCCCAGGTCCGGCCGGCCGAGCACAGCGCGAGCACCACCAGGGCGGCGATGTAGACGAGGTGCTGGTCCACCAGCGGGTTCGGCGACATGCTCGGCGAACCGTCCGACAGATGCCGGGCCGGCGGCCACTCGGCCACCCACAGCGTCAGCATCATCAGGCCGCCCGCCAGCGCGGTGATCCGCAGCGCGACCCCGGCCAGCAGCGCGGCCCCGACGCCGAGCATGCCGGCCATGTAGGCCCAGTCGACCCAGACCTGCCCGGCCCAGGAGTGGAACACGGACTCCAGCGGCCCGGAGTTGACGCTGAGCAGATAGCCGCGGGCCGGCGAGCCGCCGTTCAGCCAGGAGTTCTGCGATGCGGTCGCGTAGCCGAGGCCGAAGGTCTTGTCGATGAAGGCCCACAGGAAGATGGCGCCGGTCACGATCCGCAGCGCCGCCAGCGCGCGGCGGACCGGGAGCGGCAGCGGGAGGTCGGCCGCCGGTGGTGAGGAGGAGTGCCGGGACGTGCGGACGGAAGGATCCGCGGTGATGGGGGATGACATGGCGAGAGGCCCTTCTCGGTCATGGTCGTGGTGGGGGGTGGCCGTCGGCCGGGGCCTCGTGAACGGCGTCGGAAGGTTCCGCGCGGTTGGGAGCGCTCCCAGACGACGGCGCACTACTGGCACATCATGCGGAGCGGCGCCGCGTCCGCCCCGGACGGCCGCCCGGCTGGAGGCGGCGGTCGTCCGGGGCAGGTCCGCTGCGGTCCCTGCCGTCCCTGACAGGACCGGAGCGGCGCGGCACCCGCGACCCGCCGGGGCTCCCCCGTACAGGGGTCCGGAGCGGCGGCACGACGGCGGGCGCGGAGGTCGGTGTGCGGTACGACGGCCGCACGCCTCGCGGCGCGGCCGTCTTGGTGGGGCCGGGGCTACAGCCCCTCGGCCCGGCTTCGGCGGTTGAACGCGCTGCGCCGGTTGGCCTCGCGGAGCCGGGCCCGCAGCAGCGGGCGGTGGTCCGGGGCCGGCCGGACGGCCGGGCGTTCACAGGGAATCCGGGGCACCGGCCCGGTGATCATGGAACGGCCCTGCTGGGCAGGGTGCGGCGTGACGTGGGGGATGGCATGGCTGCGGCCCTTCTCCATCGTGCGCGGCGAGCTGAACCGCCGCTGAGCGGGGGCGCGCCACGCGACCCGGATGGGAGCGCTCCCACTCAGCGGGGATGCCCCTCATGGTGGAAGCAGGGGTGTTCTGCGTCAACACCTCGCGCATTACTTTTCTGAAGGGGAATCAGCCCGCCGGGCGCGGATCGGGGGGTGCCGGCTTCGCATTGCGCAGCCGGATGCCGCTGAACCCCAGGCCCGCGGCGGTCACCGCCCTCCAGTACGGCCAGAGGTTGTCGAGAACCCGTAGCTGGATCCCGGCCGCCCGGTGCAGCTCCAGCAGGTTCCCCACCGGCTCCGCCGGCCCCAGGGGCTCCACGGTGACGGTGGCGACATGGGCATGCGGAACCGGCTGCCCGAAGGGGCGGAAGACGGCGGCGGGCAACCGGTACGCGTACAGCCGGGTGGTGCGCATCCGCTCCAGCCATTCGTACTCGATGGCGTGCACGCGTTCCCCGCCGCCCGGGCCGATCAGCCGCTCCCGGTCCTCGACGGTGGCGCCGGGAACCGTCCAGACCATGGCGCGCGGGCACTCGCGGGGGAACCAGTAGTCGGGGGCCCGGGCCGCGTCCACGGCCCACACGTACGGCTGCGGCTGCCGGGCGGTGCGGGCCACATGGGGTGCGAAACGGGCGATGGTGGGGTCCTCGGAGAAGTGCAGCACCTCACCGGGATCGGGGCGCATCTGTGCGGGCCGGATCTAGGAGGGCTGCGGGTCCCGGTCGCGCAGGCCCAGGCGCCGGTGCTCGATGTGGTAGACGGCCTCGTCCAGCAGTTGCGCCACGTGGTGGTCGTGCAGGCTGTAGACGATGCGGCGGCCCTGCCGGCTGCCGCTGACCAGGCTCAGGGTGCGCAGCAGCCGCAACTGGTGGGAGACGGCGGACTGTTCCATGCCGACCGCCGCCGCGAGTTCGGTGACCGGCAGCGGGCCCTCGCGCAGCCGGGCGAGGATCAGCAGGCGGGAGGGAGTGGCCAGCGCCTGGAGGGTCGCGGCCACGGATGCGGCGCTCTCCGCGTCCAGTTTGGCGGCCGGGGCGCCCCGGCGGTCGGCTCCATGTCCCATCCCCGCATGGTACGTGCCGGGCCCGGTGGTCCGGGAGCGCGGCTGTCGGGGAGAAAGCATTTCCGGGGGATTATCGGCGGTTTTCCGCGCGTGCTGGTGAATTGCGGTGGTGGCCGGGAAAAACCCGTTGATTTTGGCGGGTGCGGGCCGTGAGGCTTGGCAGGTTGCCCAGTTCCGCACGTACTGACTCTGGGATGTCATGCACATTCGCGATCTTCCGCATTCCGACCCCGGCGAACCCGACGTACGGTCCGGTTTCCGTTTTCTGCTCTGGCTGTTCCGCAAACAGGTGGGCGGTCAGGCACAGGCCCTGCTGTGGGGCATTCTGCACCAGGCGAGCATCGCCATGCTGCCGCTGGCGCTCGGCCTGGTGGTCCAGGCGGTGGTGAACCAATCGGGCCGGGACCTGGCCCTCACCGGCCTGCTGATGCTCGGTATCACGCTCTCCATGACGCTGGCGGACACGATGCTGCACCGCCGCGCCGTCACCAACTGGATCACGGCGGCCGCCCGGGTCCAGCAGTTGCTCGCCCGGCGCGCCACCCAGCTGGGCGGGATGCTCACCCAGCGGGTCGCCGCGGGTGAGATCGTCAAGGTCTCCACGGGTGACGTGGAGAAGATCGGCTGGTTCGTCGAGTCGGTCTCCCGGTTCGGCGCCGCCGTGGTGGTGGCCCTGTCGGTGTGCACGGGTCTGATCATCTTCGAGCCGCAGCTGGGGCTGCTGGTGTTCGCGGGGGTGGCGGCCGTGGTGCTGTCGTTCGTCCCGCTGCTGCCGGCCGCCGTGCGCCGCGCGGACGCCGAGCGCGGCAAGTCCGGGCGGGCCACCGAGCTCGCCTCCGACACCGTGGCCGGGCTGCGGGTGCTGCGCGGCATCGGTGGCGAAGAGCTGTTCCTGGACCGCTACCGGCGGGCCTCCCAGGAGGTGCGGGCGGCTTCGGTGCGCAGCGCGCGGATGTGGTCGCTGATCGACGCCGTGCAGGTGGTGATGCCGGGACTGCTGCTGATCGCCGTGGTGTGGCAGGGGGCCGGGATGGCGAGCGAGGGCCGGATCTCGACGGGTGCGCTGGTGACCGTGTACGGGGCGGCCACGTTCTTGATGTTCCCGCTGCGGCTCTTCCAGGAGACGGCGATGGCGTTCACGTTCTCGCGGCCCTCCGCCAAGCGGGCGGTACGGGTTCTGGGACTGCTGCGGGAGACCGGCGGGACCGACACGGGGGCCGGGCAGCAGGGCCCGCTCGGTGGCGATCTGAGTGATCCGGCCAGCGGTGTGGTGGTCCGCGAAGGACTGCTGACGGCGGTGGTGTGCGGCGATCCGAACACGGCCGAGCTGCTCGCCGAACGGCTCGGCGGGCATCCGATCCACGGCCGGGGTGAGCCCTCGGCGCTGCTGGGCGGCGTACCGCTGGACGAGGTGCCGCTGGCCACGGCGCGTACGGCCGTGCTGGTGCAGGACAAGGATCCGGTGCTGATGTCGGGGACGCTGCGGGAGCTGCTGGCGGTGCCGTCCTCGGGGAAGGTCGAGGTGGCGGCGGCGTTGGCGGCGGCGCAGTGCGAGGACGTGCTGGCGGCGCTGTCCCGGTCGTCCGCGGGCCCCGCGGGCGACCCGATGGAGGCCAGGATCACCGAGCGGGGCCGTTCGCTGTCCGGGGGGCAGCGGCAGCGGCTGGCGCTGGCCAGGTCGCTGGTGACCGACCCCGAGGTGCTGGTGCTGGACGAACCGACCTCCGCGGTGGACTCGCACACCGAGGCGCGGATCGCGGAGGGGCTGGTGGAGTTGCGGGCCGGGCGCAGCACGGTGGTGTTCACCTCGTCGCCGCTGCTGCTCGACCGCGCGGACGAGGTGGTGTTCGTGCCGGACGGGCGGGTGGCCGCCACCGGCGGGCACCGGGAGCTGCTGAGCTCCCACCCGGAGTACCGGGCGGTTGTCACCCGGGAACCGCAGACGAGTCACTACGCCGAGGAGACCGCATGATGGGCGTTCCGCCCCCCGAGTACGATCCGGCGTCCGTGGAGCACGCCACCATCCTGCCCGTGGCGGGCCAGCACACGGTGCGGGCGTACGTCAGGGAGCTGCTGCGGCGGCACCGGGGGGCGTTCGCCCTGCTGGTGGGGGTGAACACGCTGGCGGTGCTGGCCTCCATGGTGGGCCCGTACCTGCTGGGGCGGGTGGTGCAGGATCTGGCGGCGGGCGCCGAGGAACTGCATCTGACGCGGACGGTGGCGCTGTTCACGGTGGCGCTCGCGGTGCAGGCGTTCTTCGTACGGATGGTGCGGCTGCGCGGCGCGGTGCTGGGTGAGCGGATGCTGGCGGATCTGCGCGAGGACTTCCTGGTGCGGTCGGTGGCGCTGCCGCCGGGGGTGCTGGAGCGCGCGGGAACCGGGGATCTGCTGGCCCGGATCAACACGGACGTGGACCGGCTGGCGCAGGCGATGCGCGAGGCGGTGCCGCAGCTGGCGATCGCGGTGGTGTGGGCGGGGCTGCTGCTGGGCGGCATCGTGGTGACGGCGCCGGCCCTGGGTCTGGGGGTGCTGATAGCGCTGCCGGTGCTGGTGGCGGGCTGCTGGTGGTACTTCCGGCGGGCACCGGCCGGCTACCGGGCGGAGGCCGCTGGGTACGCGGCGGTGGCCGCCGCGCTGGCGGAGACGGTGGACGCCGGGCGCACGATCGAGGTGCACCGCCTGGAGTCGGCGCGGGTGGAGCTGTCGGAGCAGCGGGTGCGTGAGTGGACCCAGTGGGAGCGGTACACGATGTGGCTGCGCACCATTCTGATTCCGACGATCAACGTGTACCACGCGCTGATTCTGTCCGGGGTGCTGATGATCGGCGGCGTCTTCGTGCTGAACGACTGGATGACGGTGGGTCAGCTGACGACGGGGGCGCTGCTGGCGCAGATGCTGGTGGAACCGGTCGGGATGATCGTGCGCTGGTTCGACGAGCTGCAGGTGGCGCAGGTGTCGCTGGCCCGGCTGGTCGGGGTGCGGGAGATCGAGGACCCCGACGCGGATGCCTCGCTTTCGCCCGACGGGCGGGAGTTGACGGCCCAGGAGGTGCGGTTCGGTTATCTGGCCGGGCGTGATGTGCTGCACGGGGTGTCGCTGCGGGTGCCGCCGGGGACCCGGATGGCGCTGGTGGGCCCGTCGGGGGCGGGGAAGTCCACGCTCGGCCGGCTGCTGGCGGGGATCTACGCGCCGGGCAGTGGGGACATCACGCTGGGCGGTGCGCGGCTTGCGGGGATGCCGGCGGAGCGGGTACGGGAGCAGGTGGCGCTGGTCAACCAGGAGCATCACGTGTTCGTGGGGCCGCTGCGGGACAATCTGCGGCTGGCCCGGGAGGGGGCGACGGACGCCGAGCTGTGGGCGGCGCTGGGCGCGGTGGACGCGGACGGCTGGGTGCGGGAGCTGCCGCAGGGCCTGGACACCGAGGTGGGCTCCGGCGCGGTGGCGGTGACCCCGGCGCAGGCGCAGCAGATCGCGTTGGCGCGACTGGTGCTGGCGGATCCGCACACGCTGGTGCTGGATGAGGCGACCTCGCTGCTCGACCCGCGGGCGGCACGTGACCTGGAGCGTTCGCTGGGCCGGGTGTTGCACGGCCGTACGGTGATCGCGATCGCACACCGGCTGCACACCGCGCACGACGCGGATGTGATCGCCGTGGTGGAGGACGGCCGGATCAGCGAGCTCGGCAGCCATGACGAACTGGTGGCGGCGGGCGGGGCGTACGCGGCGTTGTGGCGCTCCTGGCACGGGTCCCCCGCGCGGGAGGAGGACGCCGGGACGGTGCGCTGAGGGGCCGGCCGCGGAACGGGGTCGCCGTCCGCGGGCGCCGGGCCGCGGCCGGGGTGGCCCCGAGGCCGGGGTGGCGGGTCCCGCGGGACCCGCCACCCCGGCCTCGGGGAGCCGGTTCAGGCGGCCAGCACCAGGGCTCCGATGCCGCTGGCGGCGCCGACGACCATGAAGACCGGCATCAGCACCTTGTTCTCCACCCAGGCGCCGGCCTTGAAGCGCATGAAGGAGGGGGTGCCGATGGGGTACCAGCGGCGGCCCTTGATGGTCAGCGGCCACAGCATGGGGACGCCGGAGATGGTGAGGGCGTCCCCGAAGTTGTGGACCATGGCGCCGAGCACGATGGGGATGCCGAGCCACAGGTAGGGCTCGCTGAACAGCCAGGTGGAGCCGTTGCCCGGCTCGTCCAGGACGGCGGCCAGGATCCAGGCGCTGGTGGCGCCGAGCAGCCACACCAGGACGTCGCTGGACATCCGGGCCATCTTCCACAGCAGTCCCTCGACGGCGAGCACCATGTGGATGAACAGGATGATCAGCACCGCCCACCGGCCGAAGAGGACGGCGGCGGCGGAGAAGCCGACACCGACGGCCAGCGCCCAGGGGAAGGTGTGGGTGAGGGTGCGGTGGCCGCCGGAGCGGCGCCTCTCGCGCTTGGCCTTGGTGGCGTTGTAGACGGCCACCGAGAGCTTGTCGATCAGTCCGGCCAGCCATTTGGAGGGTGGTCCGAAGGCGCGGGAGATCGTGGCGCCCTTCTGGTCGAGATCGGGTGCGAGGGCGGCGCCCGCGCAGATCAGCGTTCCGGCCAGCAGGACGGGCCAGGGCATCGGGTGATCGGCGGCAGCTGCTGCCAGGCCCACCCCCAGCCAGGCCATCGCGCCGGACAGTGAATGCGCCGGTCCCATCATCTGGTAGCGCCCCCGCCTTCTACTCGTCGTCTGTGGAGTTCTGTTGGCGGCACAGCGTAGTCCCATGTGATCTTGGGATGAGCAGCCGGTTGCGGTTTCGCGCCTGGGTGCGGGCAGTATGGAGCGGTGACCCTTATCGATCAGATGCCTGCCGACAACGACCCCGATGCCCTCTTTGACGCGTTCTCGTCATGGGCGGAAGAGCGGGGAATCTCCCTGTACCCCGCTCAGGAGGAGGCGCTGATCGAAGTGGTCTCGGGCGCGAACGTCATCCTGTCCACGCCCACCGGGTCCGGCAAGTCTCTGGTGGCGGCCGGCGCGCACTTCGCCGCGCTCGCCCGGGACGAGGTGACCTTCTACACGGCGCCCATCAAGGCCCTGGTCTCGGAGAAATTCTTCGATCTGTGCAAGATCTTCGGCACCGAGAACGTCGGCATGCTCACCGGTGACGCCTCGGTCAACGCGGACGCGCCGGTGATCTGCTGCACCGCCGAGGTGCTGGCCTCCATCGCGCTGCGGGACGGCGCCGAGGCGGACATCGGCCAGGTGGTGATGGACGAGTTCCACTTCTATGCCGAGCCGGACCGGGGCTGGGCGTGGCAGATCCCGCTGCTCGAGCTGCCGCAGGCCCAGTTCGTCCTGATGTCCGCGACGCTCGGCGACATGACGCGGTTCGAGGAGGATCTGGCCCGCCGCACCGGCCGCCCCACGGCGGTGGTCCGCTCCGCCACCCGTCCGGTGCCGCTGAGCTACGAGTACCGGACCTCCTCGCTCACCGACACCCTCACCGAGCTGCTGGAGACGCATCAGTCCCCGGTCTACATCGTCCACTTCACGCAGGCACAGGCGGTGGAGCGGGCCCAGGCGCTGATGAGCATCAACATGTGCACCCGGGCGGAGAAGGACCAGATCGCGGCGCTCATCGGCAATTTCCGCTTCACCACCTCCTTCGGCCGTAATCTCTCCCGGTTCGTGCGGCACGGCATCGGGGTGCACCACGCCGGGATGCTGCCCAAGTACCGGCGGCTGGTGGAGAAGCTGGCCCAGGCCGGGCTGCTGAAGGTCATCTGTGGCACCGACACCCTGGGGGTGGGGGTGAACGTCCCGATCCGCACGGTGCTGTTCACGGCGCTGACCAAGTACGACGGCAATCGCGTACGGGTGCTGCGGGCCCGGGAGTTCCATCAGATCGCCGGCCGGGCCGGACGGGCCGGCTTCGACACGGCGGGGTTCGTGGTGGCGCAGGCGCCCGAGCACGTGGTGGAGAACGAGAAGGCCCTGGCGAAGGCGGGCGAGGACCCGAAGAAGCGGCGCAAGGTGGTCCGAAAGAAGGCCCCCGAGGGCTTCGTGAACTGGAGCCAGTCCACCTTCGAGAAGCTCATCGCCTCCGAGCCCGAGCCGCTGACCTCCCGGTTCCGGGTCACTCACGCCATGCTGCTGTCGGTCATCGCCCGCCCGGGGAACGCGTTCGAGGCGATGCGGCGACTGCTGGAGGACAACCACGAGCCGCGCCGGGCGCAGCTGCGGCACATCCGGCGGGCGATCGCCATCTATCGCTCGCTGCTGGACGGCGGCGTGGTGGAGCGGCTGCCCGAGCCCGACGCGCAGGGCCGGATCGTGCGGCTGACCGTTGATCTCCAGGCCGACTTCGCGCTCAACCAGCCGCTGTCCACCTTCGCGCTGGCCGCCTTCGAGGTGCTGGACCCCGAATCGCCCTCCTACGCCCTGGACATGGTCTCCGTCGTGGAGTCCACGCTGGATGACCCCCGCCAGATCCTCGCCGCACAGCAGAACAAGGCGCGCGGTGAGGCGGTCGCCGCCATGAAGGCCGACGGCGTGGAGTACGAGGAGCGCATGGAACGGCTGATGGACATCAGCTATCCCAAGCCGATGGAGGAACTGCTCTTCCACGCCTACGGCGTCTACCGCAGGAGCCACCCGTGGGTCGGGGACCACCCGCTGTCCCCCAAGTCGGTGGTGCGGGACATGTACGAGCGGGCGATGACCTTCTCGGAGTTCGTCTCGAACTATGAGCTGGCCAGGACCGAGGGCATCGTGCTGCGCTATCTGGCCGGGGCCTACAAGGCGCTGGAGCACACCGTCCCCGAGGACCTGAAGTCGGAGGATTTCCAGGACATCACGGCCTGGCTGGGCGAGTTGGTCCGCCAGGTGGACTCCAGCCTGCTGGACGAGTGGGAGCAGCTGGCCAATCCGGCCGAGGAGGACGCGGAGGAGGCCCAGGAGCGGGCCGACCAGGTCAAGCCGGTCACCGCGAATGCCAGAGCCTTCCGGGTGCTGGTGCGCAACGCGCTGTTCCGCCGGGTGGAGTTGGCGGCCTGGGACCGTACCGCCGAACTCGGCGCGCTGGACGGCGACGCCGGCTGGGACGCGGAGCGCTGGGCGCGCGCGATGGATGCCTACTGGGACGAGTACGACGAGCTGGGGACCGGCCCCGATGCCCGCGGCCCGAAGCTGCTGAGCATCGAGGAGCGGCCCGAGGACAGCCTGTGGAGGGTGCGGCAGACGTTCGCCGACCCGGCGGGCGACCACGACTGGGGCATCACCGCCGAGGTGGATCTGACCGCCTCGGACGCCGAGGGGCGGGCGGTGCTGCAGGTCGTGGATGTCGGCCAGCTCTGAGCGGTGCGCGCCCATCAGGCGTCGCACGGTGCCGGGACCGTTCCGGGTGCGGGGCGGGCGGCCCTGGCGCCGGCGAGGTGGCGTTCCAGCAGGGACCGGTACCAGCGGACCTCTTCGGGGTCGGTGGCCCGCAGTACGTCGCGGATCAGTTCGGTGCGGGTGCCTCCCGATGGGAGGCTGAGCAGCGGCGGGCGCAGCAGGGCGAGGTGGGCGCGCTCGTCGGGGTCCGGGACCACCTCGCGCAGCACCGGGGGTTCCAGGACGGCGGCGGGCACCGCCGCCTTCTCCCAGGGGTCGGCGGCCTGCCGCATCAGCAGCGCGGTGCGTCGGCCGCGCCATTTCCTGGGCCGCCAGTCCTGCCCGGCCGCGAGAGCTCTGCGCAGCCCCTCGGGTGCGGCGCCGCGCAGCAGTTCGGGGCTGTGCGCGGCCAGGTCCCGCAGCTCGCCCGCGGCGTAGCGCCAGACGAGGGCGTGGTAGCGGTTGAGGTGGAAGCCGACCGGGCTGAAGCAGCCGCCCCTGGCCAGCCGGGCGAAGCGGGCGGTGCTGATGCCGAGCAGGTCGGCACCGCCGGAGGCGTTGACCAGCCGGATGCGGTCCCGGAGTCCCGCGCGGGTGCGGCGGTCGCCGCGCAGCCGGTCGAGTGCGGCGCACGGCACCCTGCGGCGCCAGGGCGCGCCGGCGCAGTCCACGGTGGGCAGCTCGTCCAGGTCGAGAGCGGCCTCGAACTCGTGTCGGGTGAGGCCCAGTTCGCGGACGGTGGTACGGATGGCGCGGCTCCACAGGCCGACGGGCACGTCACCGGCGCGCGGCCCGGTGTCGTCCTCGGCGACGAGCAGCGGCAGCGCGGGAGGGGCCTGGGTGGGATCGGGGTCGGGATCAGCGGCGGGCGGCAGCCCTCCCCCGGGCCAGGTGGCACCAGGCAGCGATCGTGGCCGGTCGGCGGTTGCCCCGCAGGTGTCCGCCGCGCGACGGACAACACGAAAGCAGGCGGCGGGGCGGAGGGCGTCAGCTCCCGTGCCGGGCGCACCGTGGGGGTGGTCCGTCACCGGGACCGCGCCACGGGGCACGTTCGTGCCGGTGCACGCCCCGGCCTGCGGCGGAGCGACCGCGGCCCGTTCGTCGAGCCGCGCCGACGCCGACGTCCCACAAGGACGCGGCCCGCCCTTCCCCCGCCCCGGCGGACCGTGGAGAGCCTCGGCCAGTGCGGAGCCGGCGGAGAGAGCGGAGCCGAGCGAGCCGTCGGGAGCGTCGGCCGGGACCGGAGCGATGGCGGGAGGCTCGTCGGCCTCGGCACACACCGCCGCCGCGCAGGGGACCGGAAGCCCGTCCCCCAGCACCGGTGTGCCGTTGAGCGTCCGCTGCGAGCGGCCGGCCGGAGCGGACCCGGGCACAGCGACCGGCTCGCCCGTCAGGGCCGGCACGGCGGCCTCCTCGGCGCGCGGCGCGCCGCCGTACGGGCCTCGCGCGGCACCGGAGCTCCCCGGGGCCATGGACCGGCCAGTACGGCCAGTACGGCCGGCAGCAGGCGCCGGCCCGTTGGCCCCGGTGGACATCGGGCTCTGCGTCGTCTCGGTGTGCTGGTGGGTGGGGCGGGGGGACATGGCGGCCTCTTCTCCTGAACTCCGATTACGCTGTGTAATCAGAGTAGGCCGCCCCCTCACCCACTGCAACAATCTGTGGTGATATCACTCCATGGAGTGACTAGGGCGTCTCGCGGGCCGGCAGGCCCATGTGTTCGCCCACCTTGTTCACCAGCAGCGTCATCTCGTACCCGACCTGCCCGATGTCCGCGTCCGAGCCCGCCAGCACACACAGACAACTGCCGTCACCGGCCGCCGTCACCAGCAGTACTCCGTCGTCGAATTCGATCATCGTCTGCCGTACGCCGCCGCTGCGGAAGTGCTCTCCCACTCCCTTGGCGAGGGAGTGCAACCCGGAGGCCACCGCCGCCAGATGTTCGGCGCTGTTGCGCTTCAGCCCTCTGCTCACCGACGTCACCAGTCCGTCGCTGGACAGCAGAAGGACATGCCGCACCCGCGGCAGGCGCTTGACCAGATCGTCCAGCATCCAGTCGAGTGTGGTGCTCAGTGCCATCCCCAGCTCCCCCTTCTCGTAAGGCGACTGCTGTGTCAGCCTTCCCCAGGAAGAGGCCGTCGGCAACCACCTGTTCTCAGCGCCATCCGGAAGGGACCGTACCGTTTCCGCTCCGCCGCCGCACGTGCGGGTGCCGCGGCGGGCACGCCATGAGGGATCTCACACCGTCACCGGCCGAAGGCGCCCGGTGGGCGCCCCGGTTCAGCGGCCCAGCTCCTTGCGCCCCACCCGGCGCACCCGGCGCCGCTGAGAAGGGTCCAGCAGCAGATACGCGCCCGCCGGCACCCCGAAGATCACCAGTGCCGCGATCCAGAAGCTGGTCATCCACCACAGCACGAGCCCCGCGGCGATCCCCGCGATCGCGACCTTCCCACCTGTCGACATCGTCCGATTCCTCTCCGCCGCGAGGGGCGGCGGTCGCCGCCCCTCAATTGAACGCACTCCCAGTGTCCCCCGTTCCGGCGGGAACGCGCCCCTCCCGCAACGGGGCACCCACCGCGTGCATGTGGCCCAGCGCCTGCCGGTAGGAGTCGAGCAGCCCCGTCTCCGTGTACCGCACGTCCGCCTCCCGGCAGTAGTGCCGCACCAGCGGGCGGGCCAGCCGCAGGTGCGGGCGGGCCATGCTCGGGAAGAGATGGTGCTCTATCTGGTAGTTGAGGCCGCCCATCAGCCAGTCGGTGACCAGGCCGCCCCGCACGTTGCGCGAGGTGAGGACCTGCCGCTTCAGATGCCCCCAGCGGTCCTCGGGACCCGGGATCTCCATGCCCTTGTGGTTGGGCGCGAAGACCGACCCCAGGTGCAGCCCGAACAGCGCGTGGTGGATCAGGGCGAACACCACCGCCTTCCCCGGGGAGAGCATGGTGCCGAGCAGCAGCACGTACCCGGTGATGTGGGCCGCCAGCAGCAGCCCTTCCAGCAGGCGCGGCCGCAGCCCCTGTCGCTCCCAGCCCGCCGACGACAGCACCATCTGGACACTGGAGACCTTCAGCGCGATCCCCTCCAGCAGCAGCAGCGGGAAGAACAGCCTCGCCTGGTTGCGCGTGAGCCAGCGGCCGAAGCCCTCCCGCTTCTCCGCCTGGTGGGCGGTCCACACCAGTACCCCGACCCCCACGTCCGGGTCCTTGTCGAGGTGGTTGGGGTTCGCGTGGTGCCGGTTGTGCTTGTCGTTCCACCAGGCCGAACTCATGCCCAGCAGCAGATTGCCGTGGATCAGCCCGATCACCCGGCCGGCGCGCCGCCCGGCGATCTGGGAGTGGCCGGCGTCGTGCCCGATGAACGCGGTGCGGGTGGAGAACAGGGCCAGCGGTATCGCCAGCAGCAGCGTCCACCAGGTGTCCCCCAGCCACACCATCGCCGCGATCACCGCGGCCAACGCCAGCGCGTTGACGGCGATGGAGGCCGCGTACCAGCCGCGCCGCCGCTCCAGCAGACCCTGACTCCTGATCTGCCGCAGCAGCGGCGCGAACTCGTCCCCGTGCGGCGCGGGGGCCACCGGCACGGACACGGGAAGGGGTACGGGCACGGCGGGGGCCGGGGCTTCGGGCATGGCAACTCCGGTACGGGCTGGTCGGATCGGTCGTGACGAACCTATGAACCGCCGGCGGCCCCCGGCCATGGCCGCAGCCCCCGAGCCATGGTGTACCCAGCCCCACCCCCCGGCGGGGGTTTCCACCCTCCGCCGGCTATGGGGTACCCTCGGCCGCTGCCCCGCCAGCTAGTCAACTTTGAGGAATGCATGAGCGCCGCCGTCTTTCTCCCGGCTGACCCACCGCGCGCCTCCGAGGTGGCCTTCTGGAACCCGGACGGCACGCCCCCCGAGCTGCCGGGACGTCTGCCCCCGTCCGTCACGGCCGAGCCCAGAGAGCTGACGGTGGCCCTCCCGGCCGCCGGGGACACCGTGACGGCGGTGACCGTACCCGCGCTGGTGCTGCCGGTGCGCGACGCGCTGCCGCTGCTCACCCGGGCCAGGTCGGGGTCCGCCACCGGCTCCGCCGCGTTCTGGGGCGCCGCCGCCGTCCTCGCCCTGCAACTCGCCGCCCGGGGACGGCTGCTGCCGGGGCTGAGCACGCAGGAGCACGACGCCTGGCGGCTCGGGCCGCTGGAGAGCTCCGACGCCGAGCGGCTGCGGGAGCTGGCCGACGCCATGCCGGTGCACGCCCACGCCGTACCGCTGCCCGGGCACGCGCCGGACGACCCGCCGCTGCTGCCCGCACCCCACTCCCTCCTGCGCGCCTTCCTCGACGCCGTCGCCGACACCCTGCCGCGCACCCCCGCCGCCGCGCTGGCCGCCGGCGGCCCGGCCTTCGCCGACCGTGCCGCCCGCCCCGAGCCCCGCCCCCGGCTGCGCGCCTGGGCCACCGAGGTCGCCGCGGGACAGGACGCCGGGGTACGGCTGTCCCTGCGCGTGGAGGCGCACCAGCCGGACCTCCCCGGCGGCCGGTTCCGGGCCGTGGCCCAGCTGCACAGCCGCACCGACCCCACCGTCGTCGCCGACGCCGCGCAGGTTTTCGCGGGCACCGCCCCCGCCGGTGCCTTCTCCCCCGCCGCCCGCACCGACGCACTGCTGACACTGCGCCGCGCGGCCGCCGCCTGGGACGCCCTCACCCCACTGCTGTCCGCCGCCGTCCCCGACGCCGTCGACCTCGCCGACGAGGAGATCGCCGAGCTGCTCGGCGCCCCGGTCAGCCGGGCGCTGGGCGCCGCCGGTGTCCAGGTGCACTGGCCCCGGGACCTGGTACGCACCCTCACCACCCACGCCGTCGTCGGCTCCGCGGACCACCCAGGGCCCGGTCCGGCACCCTCCCTGCTGTCCCCCGGCGCGCTCACCGCCTTCGACTGGCGCTTCGCCCTCGGCGACACCCCGCTGACCCGCGAGGAACTCGACCGGCTCGCCGAGTCCGGCCGTCCCCTGGTGCGGCTGCGCGACCAGTGGGTGCTGGTCGATCCGGAGGCGCTGCGCCGCGCCCGAGACCGCCCCGACCGCAAGCTGACCCCCGTGGAGGCGCTGCGCGCCGCGCTCACCGGACGGGTGGAGCGCGACGGCGGCGGAACGGAGGAGGCCGAGGACGGCGAGCCGATCGAGGTGCGGGCCATCGGCGCGCTGGAGGAACTGCGCCGCCAACTGGCCGACCCGCAGAGCCCGCTGCACCGGCCCGTGCCGCAGCCGCCCGCGCTCGCCGCCACCCTGCGCGACTACCAGGTGCGCGGTCTGGGCTGGCTGCACCGGCTCACCTCGCTGGGCCTGGGGGCGGTGCTCGCCGATGACATGGGGCTCGGCAAGACCATCACCCTCATCGCGCTCCATCTGCACCGGCACGGCACGGCGGAGCACGCGGGACCGACCCTGGTGGTGTGCCCGGCCTCGCTGCTGGGCAACTGGCAGCGGGAGATCGAGGCGTTCGCGCCCGGGACACCGGTGCGCCGCCACCACGGCGGCACCCGCGATCTGACCGGCCTGGCGGACGGCGAGTTCGTGCTCACCACCTACGGCACCATGCGGCTGGACGCCGCGGAGCTGGCCGCCGCGGCCGACTGGGGCCTGGTCGTCGCGGACGAGGCCCAGCACATCAAGAACCACGCCTCCGCCACCGCCAAGGCGCTGCGCACGCTCCCCGCGTCGGCGCGGATCGCGCTGACCGGCACCCCCGTGGAGAACAACCTCACCGAGCTGTGGGCCATCGTGGACTGGACCACGCCGGGCCTGCTGGGCCGTCTGACGGCCTTCCGTACCCGCTACGCCGACGCCGTGGAGTCCGGCGCCGATCCGGCCGCCGCCGAGCGACTGGCCGCCCTGGTACGCCCGTTCCTGCTGCGCCGCCGCAAGTCCGATCCCGGCATCGCGCCCGAGCTGCCGCCGAAGACCGAGACGGACCGGGCGGTCTCGCTCACCCCCGAACAGGCCGGGCTGTACGAGGCCGTGGTGCGCGAGACCCTTGCCGAGATCTCCGGCGCCCAGGGCGTCGCGCGGCGCGGCCTGATCGTCAAGCTGCTCACCTCCCTCAAGCAGATCTGCAACCACCCGGCGCAGTTCCTGAAGGAGGAGGACGCGCCCCGGCTGGCGGGCCGCTCCGGGAAGCTGGAGGCGTTCGACGAGCTGCTGGAGAACATCCTGGCCTCGGGCGCCCAGGTGCTGGTCTTCACCCAGTACGTCCGCATGGCACGGCTGCTGACGGAGCATCTGCGGGCCCGTGCGGTGCCCAGCGCCCTGCTGCACGGCGGGCTGCCGGTGGCCCGGCGCGAGGAGCTGGTACGGGACTTCCAGAGCGGTGCGGTGCCGGTGTTCCTGCTGTCGCTCAAGGCGGCCGGGACCGGTCTGAACCTCACCCGGGCCGAGCACGTCGTGCACTTCGACCGGTGGTGGAATCCGGCGGTCGAGGCGCAGGCGACGGACCGCGCGTACCGCATCGGGCAGGACCGCCCCGTCCAGGTGCACCGGCTGATCGCGGAGGGCACGGTCGAGGACCGGATCGCGGCGCTGCTGCGGCGCAAGCAGTCCCTCGCGGACGCGGTGCTCGGCGGCGCGGGCGAGGCCGCGCTGACCGAGCTGTCGGATGCCGAGCTGGCCGAACTGGTGACGCTGCGGAGGGTGTCATGACCTGGGACGAGGAAGCACAGCACGAGGAGGAGCGGGTGTTCGCCGCGCTGCCGCCGGCCCGTGGCCGGGGGTTCGCGAGCAGTTGGTGGGGGGTCAGCTGGCTGCGGGCGGTGGAGGACTCGGCGCTGGAGAGCGCGCGCATGGCGGACGGGCGGCGCACCGCGCGGGCCGGGGCGGTGGGCGCGGTGTCGGTACGGCCGGGGCGGCTGACCGCGGTGGTGCGCGACCGGGACGGGGTGGGATGGCGGGCCGATGTGACGCTGCGCCGGCTGACGGCGGACGAGTGGCGGCGGCTGCTGGCGGTGGTGGCGGGCGAGGCCGGGCACATCGCGGCGCTGCTGGACCAGGACATGCCCCCGGATCTGGTGGCGGACGCGGGCGCGGCCGGGGTGGACCTGCTGCCGGGGATCGGCGATCTGGAGCCGCGGTGCGAATGCGGGGAGTTCGACCACTGCGTGCACAGCGCGGCGCTGTGCTATCAGGCGGCCCGGCTGCTGGACGAGGATCCGTGGGTGCTGCTGCTGTTGCGCGGGCGCGGGGAGGAGGAACTGCTGCGGGAGCTGCGGGCGGCCTCGGCACCGGCCGGGGAGCCGGTGGCGCGCGAGCCCGCGGGGGTGCCGGCCGCCGAGCGGTACGCGGCGCGCGCGGTGCACGGCGATCCCGCGCTGCCGCCGCCCCCGCCACCGGTGGAGCGTGCGGGCACCCCGCCCGCGCTGGTGCCCTGCGACGTGCCGGGGGTGGACGCGGCGGCGCTGGAGTTCCTGGCCGCCGACGCGGCGGCCCGCGCCCGGGTGTTGCTGGCGCTGGCGCTGCGCCCCGGGCACGCCGGGCAGCCGGTGCCGCGGGAGGAGGGGGTGTGGCAGGACGCGGTGCGGCTGGCGGCGGCGGGACCGGCCGATCCGGTGGCGGCGCGGCTGGCACGCGGCTGCGGGCGTACGGCGCGGGAGTTGCGGCTGGCGGTACGGGCCTGGCGGGCGGGCGGCGGCGCGGGCCTCGCGGTGCTGGAGGATCCGCCGGGGCCGGCGCCGGTGGTGGCCGTGGAGCAGCTGGCGGCGGCGTGGGCGGACGACGCGGCGGCCCGGCCACGGCTGCGGGCGTCGGGCACGCACTGGACGGTGGTGGGCGAGGGCGCGCAGGTGCGGTACGGGGCGGACGGCCGGTGGTGGCCGTTCCGCAAGGAGGCGGGCCGCTGGGCGCCGGCCGGTGCGTCCGCCGCCGACCCGGCCGGGGCCCTGCTGACGGCCCGTGAGGCGGCGGAGCGGGGCTGAGCGCACCGGCGAGGCGCCCCCAGGGTCGGGGCGCCCCGCCGGTGCGTGCTGCCGGTGCCTCAGGCCAGGTTCTCCAGGACCGGGTAGTAGCCGCCGGACTGACCGGCCGCCGTGGGGTGGTAGGAGTCGCCGATCGGCCAGGTCACGCTGTGCAGCCAGGAGTCGGACGAGCAGATCTCATGACCGGAGAAGGCCGGGCGGACGTCGCCGTAGCCGAAGCCGTGATCCGCCGCCCGCTTGGCGGTGACCTCGCTCAGGTTGTCCGAGGCGCTGTTGATCGCGGCCCGTGCCTCCTCGCTGATGCCGACCGCGCAGGAGCCGTCGAGCTGGTACATGCGCGGGTAGCCGAGCACGACCACCTGGGCGTTGGGCGCCTTGGCCCGGATCGCGTCGTAGACCGTGTCCAGCTGCCCCGGGAGGGTGGTGGTGATGTACTCGTTGGCCGTGTTCACCGCGGCCACGCAGGCGCTGGTGCCGCTGAGCACGCAGGTCTGCATGGTGTCGGCGAAGCCCGCGTCGTTGCCGCCGATGCTGATGCTGACCAGGGTGGTGCTCGCGTTCAGCGGGCCGAGCTGGGTGTTGATGACGTCCGTCGTGCGGGCCCCCGAGCAGGCGGTGAAGTCGAAGGACGAGGGGGCGTTCGCGTTGGCCCACAGCTGCGGATAGGCGACGGTGGAGCGGCGGCAGTCACCGCTGGCGTCGTCGTAACTGCCGGCGCCGACACCGGAGGAGTACGAGTCCCCCAGGGCCACATAGGCGTCCGCCGCGGCGGCAGGGGTGTCCTGCGCGGACGCGGCGGCAGGGCCGAGGGCGGTGACGCAGAGGGCGAGGGCCGCGGTAGCGGCCACCTTCGCCATACGGCTCAACTTCATGGAGCCTCCCAAGGAAGGTCTGTGGGGGGTGGGTTGGCTGATCACTCCGCCTGCGCTGTACCCGGCGCAAGTCGCGTCCATGCCAATGGGATGAACGGCGCGTCAACGTCAACGACAAAAGGGGCACCGGAGTTGTGGCCGACGCGCACCTCTTGTCGGTTTTCCGACTTTCCCCAGGGGTTGTCGGAAGGGGGCTCGCGCTTTAGCGTGACCGAACAGCGCAGAACACATTTCAACATCACGGCGCGCGCGGCGGGCTCCGCCACGCCGCCCGAGGAGACGCATGCACACCCGGCCCAAGGACGATCCGCTCCCCTACTACGAGCAGCCCTCGCCCGGCAGCGGCACCCTCCCCGCCCGCGCCTGGTACACCGCCTCCGACGCCGCCCGCCTGAGCCTGAACGGCACCTGGGACTTCCGCCTCTCGCCCACCGCCGAGGGCGCGGACACCGCCTTCACCGCCGAGGACGCCGACCTCACCGCCGACGACTGGCACTCCGTCACCGTCCCCGGCCACTGGGTGCTCCAGGGCCACGGCGCGCCCGCCTACACCAACGTCAGCTACCCCTTCCCGGTGGACCCGCCGCGCGTCCCCACCGAGAACCCCACCGGCGACCACCGGCACGTCTTCGACCTGCCCGCCGACTGGCCGGCCGGCGGCGACACCGTTCTGCGCTTCGACGGCGTGGAGTCGTGCGCCCGGGTCTGGCTCAACGGCCGGGAGCTGGGTACCTTCCAGGGGAGCCGGCTCCCGCACGAGTTCGCCGTCGGTCACCTGCTGCGGCCCGCCGGCAACGTCCTGGCGGTCCGCGTCCACCAGTGGTCGGCGGGCAGCTACCTGGAGGACCAGGACATGTGGTGGCTGCCGGGCATCTTCCGGGACGTCACCCTGCTGCACCGCCCCGAGCAGGCACCCAACGACTTCTTCACGCACGCCGGATACGACCACACCACCGGCGAGGGCATCCTGCGTGTGGAGTGCGACCGGGCCGGCACCGTGACCGTGCCCGAACTGGGCATCGAGGTGCCCACCGGCGAAGAGGTACGGGTTCCGGTCGAGCCGTGGTCCGCCGAGCACCCCCGGCTGTACGCGGGTGAGCTGACCACCGTAGGCGAACGCATCCCGCTGCGGGTCGGCTTCCGCACCGTGGGCGTGCGCGACGGCCTCTTCAAGGCCAACGGCAGGCGGATCCTCTTCCGGGGCGTCAACCGGCACGAGTTCCACCCCGAGTCCGGCCGCGCCGTCGACGAGGCGACCATGCGCGCCGACATCGAGCTGATGAAGCGGCACAACATCAACGCGGTGCGCACCAGCCACTATCCGCCGCACCCCGCCTTCCTCGACCTGTGCGACGAACTGGGCCTGTGGGTGATCGACGAGGCCGACCTGGAGACGCACGGCTTCTGCTACTTCCCCGACTGGCGCGGCAACCCGGTCGCGGACGACCGCTTCGTCCCCGCCCTGGTCGACCGGGCCCGGCGGATGGTGGAGCGCGACAAGAACCACCCCTCGGTCGTCATCTGGTCGCTGGGCAACGAATGCGGGGCCGGGCACGGGCTGAGCGCGATGGCCTCCTGGATCCGCGAGCGCGACCCCTCGCGGGCCGTGCACTACGAGAACGACTCCACCTACCGCGACTCCGACTTCTTCTCCCGGATGTACGCCTCGCACGAGGAGGTGGAGCGGATCGGGCAGCGCGCCGAGGAGCCGCTGGCCGACCCGGAGCTGGAGGCGCACCGTGCCTCGCTGCCCTTCCTGCTGTGCGAGTACGCCCACGCGATGGGCAACGGCCCGGGCGGGCTCAGCGAGTACCAGCGGCTGTTCGAGACCTACGAGCGCTGCCAGGGCGGCTTCGTGTGGGAGTGGATCGACCACGGGCTGCCGAAGCGGACGGCGGACGGGCGCCCCTACTTCGGCTACGGCGGTGACTTCGGGGAGGAACTGCACGACGGCAACTTCGTGTGCGACGGGCTGCTGTTCCCGGACCGCACCCCCTCCCCCGGCCTCATCGAATACAAGAAGGTCATCGAACCGGTGCGGATCACCGGCGACTCCGCCGCCGGGACGATCACCGTCAGCAACGGCCACGACTTCCTCGGCCTGGCCCACCTCTCCTTCGCCTGGCGGTACGAGGTCGAGGGCGAGTCCATCGCCTCCGGCGCGCTGACCGTCCCGGAGCTGGGGCCCGGAGCGTCCGCCGATGTTCCGCTGCCCACGGCGCCCGGCACCGCGGCGGCCGGCGAGGGGTTCTGGACCGTCACCGCCGTGCTCGCGGCGGACACCACCTGGGCCCCGGCGGGGCACGAGGTGGCTTGGGGTCAGTTCCCCGACGCCGCGCGCCCCCGTACTACACCGAGCGCGGGCGCGTCCGCTGGCGCCGCGCGCCGGGAGGGCACCACCGTGGCGCTCGGTCCGGCCGTCTTCGACGCGGCGAGCGGCGAGCTGCGCTCGCTGTCCGGGCTGCCCCTCCACCAGGGCCCGCGGCTGGACGTCTGGCGTGCCCCGACCGACAACGACGAGGGCATGGAGTGGGTGGAGCAGACCCGCCTCGCCAAGCGCTGGCGCGATCTGGGACTGGACCGGATGCGTCACCGGGTGGACGCCGTGGAGCTCGCCGGGGACGGCACGTTCACCGTACGCACCCGCGTCGCCCCGGCCGCCGCCGAGGTCGCACTGGCCACGGTCTACCGCTGGAGCACGGGCGGGGAAGGGGAGCTGCGCCTGGAGGTCGAGGTGACCCCGCAGGGCGAGTGGCAGGTGCCGCTCCCCCGGCTGGGGCTGCGGCTGGGGCTGCCGGCCGGCCTCGGCCTCGCCCGCTGGTACGGCGGCGGGCCCGGCGAGGCGTACCCGGACACCCGGGCCGCCGCCCGGATCGGCCGCTGGGAGGCCACCGTCGACGCCCTGCACACGCCCTATGTGCGCCCGCAGGAGAACGGCGCCCGCGCCGATGTCCGCTGGGCCGAGTTGCGCGAGCTGCCCGGTACGGGGTCCGGCACCGCCGGGCTGCGGCTGACCGCGGGCGGGCAGCCGCTGTACTTCACCGCGCGCCGCTGGAGCACCCGGGAGCTGGAGGCGGCCACGCACACCCCGGATCTGACGCCCGGTGACACGGTGTGGGTGCATCTGGACGCCGGCCAGCACGGGATCGGCTCCCAGTCCTGCGGCCCGGGTCCGCTGCCGCGGTACCACCTGACGCCCGGGCCGACCGCCTTCTCGGTGATCCTCAGGGCGCTGGACGAGGGGTGACGGCGGCCCCGTAGCGGCGCAGGGGGCCGCGGCCACCGGGTGCTGGGGCCCGGTGGCCGCTCCCGGCCACCGGTAGGGGGATCACACCAGCAGGAAGTCGGCGTCCCCCGACTTCACTCCCTGGATGAAGTCGGCCATCTCATGGCCGGAGTAGATGAGTGCGGGGCCGTCCGGGTCGGTGGACTGACGCAGCGCCACCCGGCCGTCCCGCAGCCGCAGCGCCTCCACGCAGCTGCCACCGTTGCCACCGCTCCAGGGCTTCCGCCAGCCCTCGGTGGCCAGTTGGGTGGCCGGCATGCCGTTGTATATCCGATCCATGGTCAGATCTCCTTGCGAATACGACTGAGGATCACCTCAGTACGGTGCACCTGCGCGGCCTGTGCGCACATCCGGTCCAGCGCCTCCCGGAACAGTGAGACATCCTCGCGCTGGTCGAAGTACGCGGCGCCTATGAGGCTCTCCGCACAGGCGACGTCGGGCAGTTCGGGGATGGGGAACCGGAAGAGGTGGAAGGGGCCGTACATCGCGGGATGCGGTCCCGCGCTGAACGGCATGATCTGGAGCCGTACATGCGGTGCGGAGACGGCTTCGATCAGCCGGGAGATCTGTGCACGCATGACGTTGGGTCCGCCGAAGGGGCGGCGCAGCACGGTTTCGTCGATGACGACCCACAGCAGCGGCGGCTGCTTGCGCTGGAGCAGGTCCTGGCGGGCGAGCCGCAGCGCGACCAGCCGGTCGATCTCGCTGGCCGGTGCGTGCGGCATCCCGGAGCGCAGCACCGTGGCGGCGTAGGCCTCGGTCTGCAACAACCCTGGTACGTAGTGCGGTTCGTAGGCGCGGATCTGGTCGGCCTCGGCCTCCAGGGAGACGAAGGCACTGAACCATTCTGGCAGCACATCGCGATAGTGGTGCCACCATCCGGGACGATTTGCCTCGCGCGCGAGGTTGAGGAAGCCGTCGATCTCCTCGGTGGTGGTCACCCCGTAGATCCGCAGCAGCTTCTCCACGTACGGGACCTTGAGGCCGACCTGGGCCTTCTCCATCCGGCGGATGGTGGCGTGGGTGACGTCGAGGGCGGCGGCGGCCTCCTCGAAGGTGTAGCCCGCTTCTTCGCGCAGGTCCTGGAGCCTTCTGCCCAGTACCACGCGCAGGGCGGTCGGTGCCGCGCCCGGCGTTCCTGCCACTGCCCGCCCCCATCCGGCTGCTGTCATCGGAGAGCAGTGTGCCACGCGGCCCGGCAAGTACAACAGAGTGATATCAACGGTTCTGTAATTTGCAGGATGCCCCTTGCCGGATGCGACGGTCAACACTCAGAGTATGGGGGTGGCTTCCTCCTCACACGCTCAGCCCTTAGAGCGTTATGACACCTCCCTTCTCGGGAACGAGCGTCTGATCTTCCGGCTGCCCGCCGTGGACGCCTCCGTCGGCGAGGCCAGGCGCCGGGTCCGGGCCCAGCTCACCGAGTGGCGGTCCCCGGTGGAGTTGACGGACAACGCGCAGTTGATCGTCTCGGAGCTGGTGACCAACGCCCTGCGGCACACCGGCAGCCGGTCGGTGGGCTGCGAGGTGCGGATACTGGGATCGCTGCTGCGGATCGCCGTCTCCAGCGCGGGCGCGGGTCCGGCCGGGATGCCCACGGCGGCCGCCATGGAGGACGAGGGCGGCCGGGGACTGCTGCTGGTGTGCACGCTCGCCGAGGTCTGGGGGGTACGGCCCCGGGACGCGGGCGGCGGGCACGTAGTCTGGGCCGACCTGGCGATCGGCCCGGCCGCACGCTGAGCGGTGCCCACCCGCCCCGGCCGGCTCACCTCCCGGCGTGCGTACCGCACTTACCGAGAGGTTCGGCATGCAGCGCAGTGGCTCCCCGTACGTGTTGTGGTATCCGCGTCCCGCCGATGAGTGGCTGCGGGCGCTGCCGGTCGGCAACGGCCGGCTCGGCGCGATGGTGTACGGCGGCACGGACACCGAGGAGTTGCAGCTCAGCGAGGACACGGTGTGGGCGGGCGGCCCGCACGCATACGACAACCCGGGGGCGGCCGCCGCGCTGCCCGAGGCGCGGCGGCTGGTCTTCGCGGGCGAGTGGGAGGCGGCCCACCGGTTGCTGGAGGCCGAGGTGATGGGCGTTCCGGTCCGGCAGATGCCGTATCAGACGGTGGGCAGTCTGCGGCTGGCCCTGGACGGCGGCGACGCGCCGGTGAGCGGCTACCGCCGGGAGCTGGACCTGTCCCGCGCCGTGCACACCGTGGAGTTCGTCCGGGAGGGGATACGGCACCGGCGCGAGCTGTTCGCCACCGCCGCCGACCAGGTGATCGCGGTGCGGCTGAGTGCGGACGCGCCCGGCGCGGTGGGTTTCACCGCCTCCTTCGACAGCCCGATGGAGACCACCGCCCTGTCCCCGGACGGTGCCACCATCGCCCTGGACGGCCGGGGCGGCGACTGGGACGGTGTGGCGGGCCGGGTGCGGTACCGGGCGCTGGTGCGGGCCCTGGCCACGGGCGGCGAGGTCTCCTCGGCGGACGGGGTCCTGCGCGTCTCCGGTGCCGACGCGGTGACGCTGCTGGTCTCGGCGGGCACCAACCACGTCGACTGGCAGGACCTCGGCGCCGATCCGGCGGAGCGCGCGCTGCGCGATCTGACCGAGGCGGCGAAGCGGCCCTACGAGGAGCTGCTGGCGCGTCATGTGGCCGATCACGGGGCCCTGTTCGACCGTACGGTGCTGGAGATCCCGGCCACCGGGGCGGCCTCGCTGCCCACCGATGAGCGGGTCGCGGCCTTCGGGGACGGCAGCGCCGACCCGCAACTGGCGGCGCTCTACTTCCACTACGGCCGCTATCTGCTGATCGCCGCCTCCCGGGCGGGCACCCAGCCGGCGAACCTCCAGGGGCTGTGGAACGACCTGACCGATCCGCCGTGGGGATCGAAGTACACCATCAACATCAACACCGAGATGAACTACTGGCCGGCCGGCCCGGCGAACCTCCTGGAGTGCTGGGAGCCGCTGTTCGCCCTGCTGCACGACCTGCGGGACTCCGGTGCGCGCAGCGCCCGGCAGATGTACGGGGCCCAGGGCTGGGTCGCGCACCACAACACGGATCTGTGGCGGGGCACCGCGCCGGTGGACGGGGCGACCTGGGGGATGTGGCCCACCGGCGGGGCCTGGCTGGCGCTGGCGGTGTGGGAGCGTTACCGGTTCACCGGGGACGCCGAGCGGCTGCGCGCCGACTACCCGGTGCTGGCGGAAGGCGCGCGGTTCTTCCTGGACGCCCTGGTGGAGGATCCCGGTACCGGCCATCTGGTGACCTGTCCCTCCATCTCTCCGGAGAATCCGCACCACGAGGGCGAGGGCGGCACGCTGTGCGCGGGGCCGACCATGGACGGGCAGATCGTGCGGGATCTGTTCGCCGCGGTGGACGGGGCCGCCGGGGTGCTGGAGGTGGACGGGGAGCTGCGTACCGAGGTGCGGGCCGCCGCCGACCGGCTGCCACCGATGCGGGTCGGCGCCCAGGGGCAGTTGCAGGAGTGGCAGCAGGACTGGGACGCGCGGGCCCCCGAGCAGGGCCACCGGCACATCTCGCACCTGTACGGGCTGCATCCGGGGGCGCAGATCACCCGGCGCACCCCCGAGCTGTTCGACGCGGCCCGGGTGACGCTGGAGCAGCGCGGGGACGCGGGGACCGGCTGGTCGCTGGGCTGGAAGATCAACTTCTGGGCGCGGCTGGGGGCGGGCGACCGTTCGTACAAGCTGCTGACCGACCAGCTGACGCCGGAGCGGACCGCGCCGAACCTCTTCGATCTCCATCCGCCGTTCCAGATCGACGGCAATTTCGGGGCCACGGCCGGGATCACCGAGTGGCTGGTGCAGAGCCACGGCACCGAGATCGAGCTGCTGCCCGCGCTGCCCGGGGCGCTGCCGGAGGGCCGGGTGCGGGGGTTGCTGGCGCGCGGCGGTTTCGAGGTGGCGCTGTCCTGGTCGGGTGGTGCCCTGGCCGGGGCGCGGATCGGTTCGCGGGCCGGTACGACGGCCCGGATCCGTACGGCGGTGCCGGTGACGGTCACGCGGGACGGTGCCGAGGTGACGGCCCGGCGCGACGCGGACGGGGTGACGGAGTTCGGGACGCGGGCCGGGGAGGTCTATCTGCTCACGCCGCGCGGGTGAGCCGGGCGGTGGCCATGGCGCGCAGGGTGCGGGCGCCCGACAGTCCCATGGCCACCGCGAGCACGCCGAAGCCCAGGGCCAGCGCGTACGCCCAGCGCGGCCCGTGGTGTTCGATGACCAGGCCGGTCAGCCCGACGCCGGTGGCCCGGCCGACGCCGACGGCCGTGGACAGCCAGGTGAGGCCCTCGGTGATCATGTGGGAGGGCACCCCCTCGCGGACCAGGCTGTAGCCGGCGATGATCGCGGGCGCGGTGAGGATGCCGGCGAACAGCGAGATCGCCCACAGGGCCGGGACGCCGGGCATGGCCCACAACGGGGCCATGCCCGCCACCACGGAGGCGATGGCGAGCAGGAACAGCCGGTCCAGCGGCAGCGACCAGTCACGGGCGCCGTACCACAGGCCGCCGATCGCGCTGCCGACGGCGTAGGTGCCCAGCACGGCGCCGGTCATCCAGGTCTCGCCGTACCGGTCGACGAAGGCGATGGTGGCGAGTTCGAAGGCGGCGAACATGGCCCCGGTGAAGAGGTAGACCGCGCACATCCAGGGCATGCCGGGGGCGGTGATGGCCCGGGCGCGGACTTTCTGCACCGGGGCGACCGGCGGCTCGGTGCCGCGCTGCTGGGCCAGCAGCAGGCAGCCGGTCACCCCGGTCAGCGCGGCGGCAGCGACCCCGGCGGCCGGGTGGACGAGCACGGCGAAGGCGACGAGCAGCGGGCCGACGGCCCAGATCAGCTCGTCGGCGACGGACTCGAAGGAGAAGGCGGATTTCAGCAGCCTGCCGCCCTCGTCCCGCTCGGCCAGATGGCTCCAGCGGGCGCGGACCAGCGCTCCCAGCGGGGGCATGAAGGCGCCGAAGGCCGCCCCTGAGGCACACAGCAGCCACACCGGGGCGTCCAGTTGCGCGGCGAGCAGGAAGAGCGCGGCGGCGGTGCCGAAGGCGGCGGCCAGGGGGCGCAGCACGCGGCGCTGGCCGAAGCGGTCGATGAGGTAGCCCAGCTGCGGGACGATCAGCGCGTAGCACAGGGCACCGCCCGCGGAGGCCAGGCCCGCCGTGGCGTAGCTGTCGGTGATCGCGGTGATCAGGAAAACGGTGCCGAGCGAGAGCATCGCCGTGGGCATCCGGCCGATGAAGCCCGCCGCTATGAACTGCTTGGCGCCCGGTACCCGGAAGATCTCACCGTAGCTCCGCAGCCCCGCGGCAGTTTGTCCCATGATCCGCATCATCCCGGTCATTCCGGGGGCGCGCACCCGCTTTTCGCCGATGGCGGAGTACCGGCCTCGGCCGCTTGGATGAACGGCGGTGAACGGTTGGGGAAACAGCGGGGGCCGGATGTGTGCGTGATGAGTACCGGATGCGCGTGAATACGGGGGCATCAGGGGTCTTGGGGCCGCGTCGGGCAGGATAGGACGGGACAACGGATATACCGGAGGATCAGTGGACGTCTCGTTGCCCATGTGGGTGCTCACCATCGTGGTGCTGTGCGCCTTCATCGCTGTCGACTTCTTCTTCGGGCGCAAGCCCCATGAGGTCTCGCTCAAAGAAGCGGGAACCTGGACCGTCATCTGGATACTTCTGGCCGTGCTGTTCGGCATCGGCATCGCGGTGTTCGGGGGCGGCCAGGCGTCCGGTGAATTCTTCGCCGGCTACGTCACCGAGAAGTCGTTGAGTGTGGACAATCTGTTCGTCTTCGTGCTGATCATGGCGAAGTTCTCGGTGCCGCCCCAGTACCAGTCGCGGGTCCTGCTGGTCGGTGTGCTGATCGCCCTGGTGCTGCGGGCGATCTTCATCGCCGCCGGCGCGGCGCTCATCTCCACCTTCTCGTGGGTCTTCTACATCTTCGGCGCCTTCCTCATCTGGACCGCCTGGAAGCTGATCAAGGACGCGCGCAGCGACGAGGAGGAGGACTTCGAGGAGAACCGCTTCATGAAGGCGGTCGAGCGGCGCTTCCCGGCCACCGACGAGTACCACGGCACCAAACTGACGATCGTGGAGAACGGCAAGCGCCTGATCACCCCGATGCTGATCGTGATGCTGGCGATCGGCAGCACCGACGTGCTGTTCGCGCTGGACTCGATCCCGGCGATCTTCGGGCTCACCCAGGACCCGTACATCGTCTTCACCGCCAACGCCTTCGCCCTCATGGGGCTGCGGCAGCTGTACTTCCTCATCGGCGGGCTGCTGAAGAAGCTGGTCCACCTGTCCTACGGGCTGTCCATCATCCTGGGCTTCATCGGCGTCAAGCTGGTGCTGCACGCGCTGCACGAGAGCGGCGTGCACGTGCCGGAGATCGGTATCCCGCTCTCGCTCACCGTGATCGGCGGTGTGCTGGTCATCACCACCATCACCTCGCTGTACGCCACCAGGAAGACCCGGGAGGGCTCGAAGACCGGTTCCTGAGGTCTTCGGTAGGGTGCGTGCGGGCAGGAACACGACAGGGAGATGGAACGTTTACTCCTTGGGTGTGACGTCCGCACGCAGTCGGCGGGACGGGAGGCGGGTCATGGGGACGGGGCCGAAGAGCCGGGACGAGCGGGGTGGCGAGGACGAGCCCGAGCCCGGTGACAGCTGGGACGACGTGGTGCTGGACGAGAACTTCGTCCGCGGCGCGGAGGTGTCCGAGCCGACCGCGCGCACCAGGATGCTGACGGAGCGCTGGAAGAACGAGGCTCCGGATCCGCAGCCGTGGCGCTCGGACGAGCCGCCGGCGGGCTGGATCTTCAGCTCGTCCCGGCGGCGGCAGCGGGCGCAGCGGCCGCGCAAGCGGCGCTGGTTCCGTCGCAAGAACAAGGGCGACGAGCAGGAGTGAGCGCGGCGGGCGGCCGGGGGGCGCAGCATGCCTCCCGGCTCATCCGTACCGCCAACCGTTACCGGGTGCTGCGGCAGGTACTGGCCGACGGCCCCGTCTCACGGCCCGCGCTGGCCGCCGCCACCGGGCTCAGCCAGGCGACGGTGGCCACGGTCACCGGGGAGCTGCACCGGCGGGGTCTGGTGCGGGTGGCCGGTTTCGAGGACTCGGCAGCGGGCCGGCCGGCCGCGCTGCTGGCCGTGGATCCGGCCGGCGGCGCGCTGATCGGGGTCGATGTGGCCGAGACCTATGTGCACGCCGAGCTGTTCGATCTCACGCTGCGGGTGCTGGCCACCGCGCGGCTGCCGCTGGCGCCCGGTGAGGACGGCCCGGAGCTGGTGGCGGAGCGGACGGCCGAGGCCGTCTCCCGGGTGCGGGAGCGCGGCGCCCTGCCCGGGGTGCCGGTGCTGGGCGTGGGCGTCACCATGCCGGGCATGGTGGACCGGGAGGGCGGCGTCTCGGTCTTCGCCGCGAACTGGGACTGGCACGGGGTTCCGCTGCTCGGGCTGCTGGCCCGCCACATCCCGTACCGCCTGTATCTGGACAATCCGCTGCGGGCCACCACGGTGGCAGAGCTGTGGTTCGGGGCGGCGCGCGGGCGGCAGGACGCGGTGGTGGTGAACCTGGGCACCGGGGTGGGGGCCGGGCTGGCGCTGGGCGGGTCGGTGCACCGGGGGGTCTCCAACAGCGCCGGGGAGTGGGGGCACACCACGCTCGTGCACGGCGGCCGGCCGTGCCGCTGCGGGCGGCACGGGTGTGTGGAGAGCTATGTGGGGGCGCCGGGGATCATCCGGACGCTGACGGAAGTGGCCCCCAGGAGCGCGCTGCTGCGGCCGGGGGACCAGATGGGCACGATCGCGGCGCTGGCGGCCGGCTCCGCGGCCGGGGATCCGGTGGCGCGGCGGGTGCTGGAGGTGTGCGCAGACCAGCTGGGGGCGGCGGTCGCCGACCTGGTGAATCTGCTCAACCCCGAGGTGGTGGTGCTCAGCAGCTGGGTGGCGCGGGAGTGGGGGGCGCCGCTGCTGGAGGCGGTACGGGAAGCGGTCGGCCGGTACGCTCTGGGCCGTCCGGCGGCGAGCGCCGAGATCGTGCTCTCGCCGGTCGAGGGCGATCCGGTGAGTCTGGGGGCGGCGACCTTCGCGCTGGAGGGCGCGTTGGCGTAGCGGCGGGGAGCGCGGCGCGAACGTGCGCGGGTCGCGGACGCCGATGCGGCGGATTTTCACCCCGGTTCCTGCCTGGGCGGGGTTGCCGTGGCCCGCTCGTGTTCTCCCGCCCGGGGGCCGGCGACCGGGGCGTCGCTATGCTGCCCGCGCCGGGCCGGGCGTTGGGCGACCACGGGGGTGTGCGATGACATGGTGGATGACGGATTCCGGGGAGCTCCCCGGTGGCGCGGGCGCGGCGCCGTTGCTGTTGGTGCACGGCTGGGGCAGTGACGGTGAGGACTGGGCCCCGCATCTGCCGGCACTGACCGCCCGGTACCGGGTGCTGGTGCCCGATCTGCCGGGCCACGGGCGTACCCCGGCGGCCGGGTTCGCACTGTCGCCGCTCGCCGTCGCCCACCGGCTGGCCGCCGAGCTGCGCCGCAGGCGTACGGGCCCCGTGGTGGCCGTCGGGCACTCGATGGGCGGGCAGGTGGTGACCGCGCTGGCCGTGGAGCATCCCGAGCTGGTGCGCTCGGTGGTGACCCTCGCCACCGCCTACGGCGGCGATCCGGCGCGGGCGGGCCGGCTGCCGGGCGAGCAGGAGGCGTTGCGCCGTGAGGGTGTCGCGTGGGCGCTGCGCTTCGTCCGCGGGGCTTTCACCGACGCGACGCCGACGTGGGTGCGGGTCCGTCACGAGCGGCTGATGGCGGCGATGGATCCGGCGGTGCTGCTGGCGTACCGCGAGGCGATGTATCTGGCGCCCGGCGCGTTCGGGCTGCGGCCGGCCGCCGAGGGGTATCTGGCGCGGCGGTGCTGCCCGGCCCTGGGGCTGCACACCGGGCGGCCGGCGGCGCGCTGGGAGGAGACGACGTTCAACCATCCGCTCTCGCGGGCGGTGCTGTGGGAGGGCGTCGGGCACTACCTGCACGAGGAGCGCCCCGCGGAACTGGTGGAGCTGCTGATCGGCTGGTGCGGGCACCCCGGCGCCGGGGTGCCGGAGGGGTGAACCGATCCCCTATTCTTACGCTCATGCGATCGACCTACTGGCACGCCGTCACTCCGCCGCCGTCCGCCCGCTGAGGGCCCACGGCACGGCGCATCCCCGCGTGACCGGCCCGCCCGGACCCTGATCCGGGCCGGAGCCTTCGTTCCGTGTGTCCTCACTCCGCATCCCCGACCGGATCCCGACGGAGCAGGACGCACTCACCTCATGTCTTCGACCGCATCATCCCCCTCACCTTCCTCCCCGGCACCGGGCTCCCCCGCCGTACCGGGCGACCCGCACACCTCCGGGGGCCCGACGAGTGGCGGGCCGCTGCTGATCCTGGCCGCCGCCGCCCTGTGGGGCACCACCGGCACCGTGGCCTCCTTCGCACCCGCCGGTGCCTGTCCCCTGGCCATCGGCGCCGGCACCATGGGCATCGGCGGGCTGCTGACCCTCGCCCTGGCCGGCCGCTCGGCCCTCGCGGTGCTGCGCTCCGGGCCCCAGGTACTGCGCCGTGCGCTGCTGGGCGCCCTCGGCGTAGTGATCTACCCGCTGGCCTTCTACACCTCGATGGCCTGGGCCGGAGTCGCGGTGGGCACGGTGGTCTCCCTCGGCTGCGCCCCCGTCTTCGCCGCCCTCCTCGAACGGGTGCTGGACGGCGCCGTACTGACCCGCCGCTGGGCGGCGGCGGCCGGGGCGGCGGCCGGCGGCTGTGCCCTCCTGGTGGTGGCCGGCGGTCACAGCCACTCCGACGCGGCGCGGGTGCCGGCCGGGGTGGCGCTCGGGCTGCTGGCGGGCGCCGCGTACGCCGGGTACGCCTACTACGCCGGGCGCCTCATCCGGCACGGCCACTCCTCACGCGCCGCGATGGGCGCGCTCTTCGGGCTGGGCGCCGTACTGCTGGTGCCGCTGTTCGCGCTGACCGGCGGGGAGTTGCTGGCATCGGGCCGGGGACTCGCCGTCGTCGGCTATCTCGCGGTGATCCCGATGTGCCTGGCCTATCTGCTCTTCGGCGCGGGCCTGGTACGGGTCCGGGCCAGTGCCGCGACCGTACTCACGCTGTTCGAGCCCGTGGTGGCCGCCGCGCTCGGCGTGGCCGTGGTCGGTGAACGGCTCGGTCTGTGGGGCTGGGGCGGGGTGGCGCTGGTGGTCGCCGGGCTGCTGGTGCTCACCGTACGGCGCCGCTGAGTTCGCGAAGGCGCTGCTCCTTCCCCGTCGCGGGGAGGGAGGAGCGCCGCGGACCGCGTACCGGCTCACACCGTCGTGGTCCGCCACTGCTGGTGGCTGCCGGACCCGCACCCGTACTGGATCAGCCGGGCGTTGTCGGCGGTGGACTCGTCCGAGACGTCCAGGCACTTGCCGGAGTGCCGGGCGATCAGCTGGACATAGCCGCTCCCGGCGTCCGCGAGCCGCCACTGCTGGCTGCCCGCCCCCGAGCAGGCGGTCTGCACCACGGCCGCGCCGTCCGCCGTCGAACCACCGGAGGCGGCCAGACACAGCGAACTGTGCCGCGAGATCAGCTCGACGTACCCGCCGCCCGCGTCCCGGGTCCAGAAGCGCTGGTTGAGGCCGCTGTTGCAGGTGTACTGGATGGCCTGGGCCCCGACCGTCTGGGACTGGCTGGGGATGTCGACGCACTTCCCGGAGTGCCGGGCGGCCAGCGTCCGGTACGGTCCGCCCTCACCCCGCACCGTGCCCGCCGCGGTGTCGATGGTGAGCTGCGGCGACCAGCTCATGCCCAGGGTGCGGGAGGTGGGGAAGGTCAGCGGCAGCCACACGTAGCGGGAGTCGTTGACCCGGCCGCCGAAGGAGTTGCCCCAGCGGTCGCCCATGTAGAGGTAGGAGGTGCCGGCGGTGCCCTGGATGGTGAGCACGTAGGCGGTCTGGGAGTTGAAGGTGGTGGAGTCGCCGACGTTGGCCATCGCGCTCCACGGGCCCGCGAGCGAGGTGGCGGTGGCGTACTGCTGCTGGTTCGGGTTCCAGCCGGTGGCGCCGGAGGTCAGCATGAAATAGACGCCGTCGCGCTTGAAGAGGGCGGGTGCCTCGCGGTGGCCGCCGGGCCACGGGTTGGCGACCAGCGCGGCGATGCCGGTGTAGTCGGCGGTCAGCCGGTAGATGTGCAGGTCGTAGTTCTCGCGCGCTGCGGAGACCATGTAGCCGGTCCCGTCGTCGTCGACGAACGCGGTGATGTCGCGCGACATGTGGTCCAGCGGGCGGAAGCTGCCGCGCCAGGTGTAGTCGCCGTCCACCGTGTCGGAGACGGCCACCGCGGCGCGGGCCTCGGCGTAGTTCTGGTCGTTCTCCTTGTGCATCCACATCACGAACTGGCCGGTGGCCCGGTTGTGGATGACCTTGGGCCGCTCGATGTTGGCGGCCTGCAGCTCGGGGGCGGACGCCTGGGTGAGCACATGGTTGCGGAACTCCCAGTTCCGCAGGTCGGTGGAACGGTAGGCGGAGACGTAACGGAAACCGTTGCTGTTCTCCTGCCGGTTCTCCCCGAACCAGTAGTAGTAGCCGTCCACCTCGATGACCCCGCCGCCGTGCGCGTGCACGGGCCGGCCGTTGGGATCCGTGAACTGGGTGCCGTTGAGCACCGACACCGGGGCGGCCTGTGCCGGGGAGACCGTCAACAGCGAGAGCAGCAGCCCCAGGACGGCGGCGACCGACAGCCGCCACGCTCCGCGCGAGGTCCTCATATCTCCTCCCGCAGGACCGAGAAGTGCCGTACGGTGCCGGACAGTCCGGGCAGCTCGCGCGGGGCGCTCCAGGTGCGGAGCCCGTCATGGGTGTCGCTGTAGCGGTACGCGCCGTCCCGGTACGCGTCGTAGTACAGCCGCCAGCCGCCGCCGTCCAGCGGCACCAGCGCCGGGCCCTCGACCCAGCTGCCCCAGCCGGCCCAGTCGCCGGTGCCCTTCACGGTGTACGGGCCCCGCAGGGACGGGGCGGTGGCGTGCTCCAGATATTTGGTGGTCTCCTGCTTGGTGATCGCGTGATAGGTGCCGTCCACGCGGATCACACAGGTGTCGATGTAGTTGGACCCGTCAAGACCTGCCATCGGCTGCGGCTCCGTCCAGGAGGTCAGGCTCCCGCCGGTCGCGGTGAGCACGTGGGGGGTGAAGCGATGGTCCCCCGTGGTGTCCAGGGAGACGATCACATGGATGCTGCCGTCCTCGTCGCGGAAGAACTCCGGCGCCCAGGTGCGTGCCAGGCCCGGCACCCGCAGCCGGTGGTCACGCAGATGGCTCCAGCGCAGCCGGTCGGCGCTGCGCGCGAAGCCGATGGTGTCGCCCTCCCAGCCGGTGGTGTAGACGAGGTAGTAGTAGCCGTCGGTGTGCCGCAGCAGACTGGGGTCGCGCAGCAGCCCGGCGGGCGGGGCGTAACCGGGCCCGGGCAGCGGCTCGTAGTGCAGCGCGTCGGCGGACTCGGCGGTGAACAGGGCCGCCTCGCCGTGCTGGGTGAAGCCCGTCAGCGTGTACCGGGAGCCGGTCGGCGCTCCGGCGACCGGGAGCGGATCGGTGGGCCCGTCCGCGGCGGGCACCCCGAAGTCGGGCGTGCCGTCCGGGTGCCAGCCCAGCGGCTGGATCCGGGTGTGCCGGTTGGGGTCCTCCAGGGGATCGCCGGTGATGTCGCGGTAGGCGCGGGCGTGGTGGACGAGGATGTCGGTCGTGCCGTCCTCCGCGACCGTGAAGCTGTTGTGCCCGGGGCCGTACTGGCCCGTCTGTTCGCTGCTGCGGAACACCGGCACCGGGCTCTTCGTCCAGGAGGCCGCGTCCAGCAGATCGCTGCCGGCGTCGGCGGTGAGCAGCCCCACGCAGTAGTTGGCGTCGGTGGCGGCGGCCGAGTAGGTGAGGAACACCCGGCCGTTGCGGATGAGGACGGCGGGGCCCTCGTTCACCTTGAACCCGACGGTCTCCCAGTCCAGTTCGGGATGGCTGACCTCCAGCGGGGCGCCGGTGACCGACCACGGGGTGTCCATCGCGGCCAGGAACAGCGAGGTGTTGTTCTCCCGCTGCGGATGGTGCTGGGCCCACGCGAGGTAACGGGTGCCCCGGTGCTCGAAGGTGGTGGCGTCCAGCGAGAAGCTGTCCCAGGGGGTGCGCAGTTGACCCAGTTCGCTCCACACCCCGGTCAGCGGGTCGGGGGAGGCGTTGCGCAGCACGTACATGCGGATCGCCCACGGGTCCTCGGCACGCCCGGCGGCGAAGTAGAGGTACCAGGCCCCGTCGATGAAGTGGAGTTCGGGCGCCCAGATGTGGGAGCTCATCTCGCCGCTGGTGTGGCGTTTCCAGACGGTGTGTTCGCGCGCCGTGGACAGGCCCTGGAGCGTGTCGGCGTGGCGCAGCACGATGCGGTCGTACGCGGGCACGGTGGCGGTGAACCAGTAACGGCCGTCCGGGCGCCGCGTGATGTGCGGATCGGCGCGCTGCCGGATCAGGGGATTGGTGTACGACGGCGCATGGTGGGCCATGCCCGTTACGGTAAGCGCCGCACCGCCCGGGCGGGAGTCCTTCCGGGCCGCTGAGAACTTTCGAAAGAAACAGAAAGCGGACGTATGGCTGTTAATCTGCGCCGCAGTAAACGCTTGCGGAAAGGAAGTTCGGTATGACGGACGGCCCGATACGACTGACGCACGGCGCGCACTCCCGGCTGCGGCCGGCCGACGACGCCCGGATCACCGGGGGATTCTGGGCGGCGAGGCGGCGGACGAATGCCGCCGTCAGCATTCCGCAGGGCCCGGCGAAGCTGGAGGCGGCCGGAAATCTCGCCAATCTGCGGGCCGCGGCCGGTGCCACCGAGGCCGCTTTCACCGGGGATTTCCCGTTCCAGGACTCCGATGTGCACAAATGGCTCGAAGCGGCCTCCTGGCAGCTGGCGCACGGCCCGGACGGGGAACTGGAGCGGGAGGTGGACCGGTTGATCGCGCTGCTGGCCGCCGCGCAGGAACCCGACGGGTACCTCCAGACCTACTACCAGGTCAAGCACCCCGAACTCCGCTGGAAGGAACTGGACTGGGGCCACGAGCTGTACTGCGCGGGCCACCTCATCCAGGCCGCCGTCGCGCACCACCGGGCCACCGGACGCACCGCGCTGCTGGACGTGGCGCTGCGGTTCGCCGCACACATCGAGGCCACCTTCGGTGAGGGCCGGGCCGTGGACGCCGTGTGCGGGCACCCGGAGATCGAGACCGCCCTGGTGGAGCTGTACCGGGAGACCGGCGAGCGGCGCTGGCTCGACCTCGCCGCGTACTTCGTGGACCTGCGCGGCCACGGCTCGCTGGAGGCCGGCTTCCGGCGCGGCGGTGCGCCCACGCCGGGCTCCCCCTACTGGCAGGACCAGGTGCCGGTGCGCGAGGCGCGGACCGCCACCGGCCACGCCGTACGGCAGCTGTACCTGCTGGCCGGTGCCGCCGATCTGGCCACCGAGACCGGGGAGGCGGAACTGCGGGACGCCCTGGCGCGGCTGTGGACGGTGACGGCGGGCGGCAAGACGTATCTGACCGGCGGGGTCGGTGCCCGCCACGAGGGCGAGGCGTTCGGCGACGCCTACGAACTGCCGCCGGACCGGGCGTACGCGGAGACCTGCGCCGCGATCGCCTCCGTCCAGTTCAGCTGGCGGATGGCGCTGCTGACGGGTGAGGCCCGCTACTCGGACCTGATCGAACGCACGCTGTACAACGGCTTCCTGTCCGGGGTGGGCCTGGACGGGGAGCACTGGCTGTACGTCAACCCGCTCCAGGTGCGCGAGGAGTACGAGTTCCGGCCCGGCGACCACACGGCGCGCCGTACGCCGTGGTTCCGGTGCGCCTGCTGTCCGCCCAATGCGATGCGGCTGCTCGCCTCGCTGCCGCACTACATGGCCAGCGGCGACGGCACGGGCCTGCAACTGCACCAGTACGCGGCCGGTACGTACACGGCGGGCGGCGGCACGGTGACGGTGGCCGGTGACTATCCGTGGCAGGGGCGGATCGCGATCACGGTGGACGAGGCACCGGCCGGCACCTGGACGCTGGCGCTGCGCGTCCCGCCGTGGGCGGACCGCGTCCGGCTGGACGGCCGGACGCTGGAGCGGCCGGACACCGGCTGGCTGCGACTGGAGCGGGCCTGGTCGGCCGGGGAGCGGGTGGTACTGGAGCTGCCCCTGGAGGTCCGCCTCACCCGGCCGGATCCACGCGTCGACGCGGTGCGCGGCACGCTCGCCCTGGAGCGGGGGCCGCTGGTGTACTGCCTGGAGCAGACCGACCTGCCGCCGGGAGTCCGCCTGGACGCGCTGACCCTGGATCCGGCGATCACCCCCGGGACCGAACACCGGCCGGAACTGCTGGGCGGCGTCACGGTCCTGACGGCGGGCGGCCGGGCCCGCACCGCCGGAGACCGGGAGGGCTGGTGGCCCTACGCAGCGGACGCGCCGGAACCGGCGGGCGAACCGGTGGAACTGACGGCGGTGCCGTACTACGCCTGGGCCAACCGCGCGGACGGCGCGATGCGGGTGTGGATACCACGGGCGTGACGGGCACGCCGGGGGAACGGCGGTGAGGGCCCGGGGCGCCTCCGTTTTCGGGATCCCGGCCGATCCGGCAGCCGCACCAGAGGACCGCCGGGCAGGCTCTGGTGGACGGTTGCAGGGTGAATGCGGCGACCGCCGCGAAGGCGGCGCGAACCAGTGCCATCGAGGCCTTTGAGGGGCGCCCCTGAGGGGGCCGCCTGCGATAAAGCGGGGCGACTGTCCGGGATTTCGGGCAGTGGTTTTCGAAAGCCGTTCGTCGTGGCCGCGCCGCCTCGTCGGGCTCTTCCCAGGCCGGTGGGTCGCCATTACCGTGGGAAGCGCTTGCTGCCAGGTCAATGCGCCGACCGGTGCACCCGGGAGAGTCGAAATTTTCGCCGGACGGGGCCGGGAGAGTAGGAGTTCGCATGGTCCGTCCCGCAGCGACGGCCGCAGGGCCGACACTCGCCGTGATCGCCAGGGAGGCGGGGGTGTCGGTGCCCACGGCCTCCAAGGTCGCCAACGGGCGTGAGGACGTCTCCCCCGAGACCCGGCGCCGGGTCACCGAGGTGCTGGACCGGCTGGGTTATGTGCGCCGGCCCCGGTTCACCGCCGGACGGCCCCCGGCGCTGGTCGATCTGGTGATGCATCAGCTGGATTCGCCGTGGTCGGGCGCGGTGCTGCACGGGGTGGAGGAGGCCGCGCACGAGGCCGGGGTGTCCGTGGTGGTCTCGGCCGCGCTGACCAGGACGCGCGGCGGCCGTCCCGAGCGCGGCTGGCTCGACCGGCTGCGCGCCAGGGGGTCGGCCGGGGTGCTGTTCAACCTGGCCGAGCTGAGCACGGCCCAGTACTCCTGGCTGGACCGGCACGGCATCCCGTTCGTGATGATCGACCCCGTACTCGAACCCCCGCCCGGGGTTCCCTCGGTGGGCGCCACCAACTGGCAGGGCGGGGTGAGTGCCACCGAGCATCTGATCGCCCTGGGGCACCGGCGGATCGCGGTGATCGGCGGCTTCCGGCGCAAGCAGTGCAGCACGGCCCGGATGGCGGGCTACCGTTCGGCGATGGCGGCGGCCGGGCTGCCGGTGCCGGCGGAGTACGTGGGGTACGGGGGGTTCTCCGAGGAAGGCGCCCGGCGGGAGACGGAACGGCTGCTGGCGCTGCCCGAGCCGCCGACCGCCGTGTTCACCTGCTCCGATCCGATGGGGCTCGGCGCGGTCCAGGCGCTGGCCGCACGCGGGGTGCGGGTGCCGCGCGACATGAGCGTGGTGTCCTTCGACGATCTGCCGCAGGCCCGCTGGGCCAGTCCGGGGCTCACCACGGTGCGCCAGCCGCTGGCCGAGATGGCGGGCACCGCGCTGCGGCTGCTGCTGCGGATGATGGCGGGCGAGCGGCCGGAAGGGGTGTGTACCGAGCTGTCCACCCGCCTGGTGCTGCGCGATTCCACCGCACCGCCCCGCACCCGGGCCGCCACCGGGGCACCGGCCTGACCGCCGTACCGGCCCTCCACGGGCGGGTACGGCGGCCGGGCGGGCGCCGGGGTCAGCCGCGGACGCCCAGCAGGTGGTCCATCGCCAGCTGGTCCAGGGCCTCGAACGCCATGCCGCGCTCGGCGGCGGCGGTCGCGTCGAACTCCTCGAAGGCGCTCTTGTCGGCCAGCAGCGCGGCCGGGGTCTCCCCCGGCTCCAGCGTGGGCCTGGCCAGCTCGTCCAGACGCGAGGCGCGCAGCGCCTCGGCGACCTCCGGGTCGGCGCGGAAGGCGGCGGCCCGGTCCTTGAGGATCAGGTAGTTGCGCATGCAGCCGGCGGCCGAGGCCCACACGCCGGAGATGTCCTCGGTGCGCGGCGGCTTGAAGTCGAAGTGCCGCGGGCCGGTGTAGTCGGACCGCTCCAGCAGGTCGACGAGCCAGAACGCGGCGCGGGTGTCGCCGGCGCCGAACCGCAGGTCCTGGTCGTACCTGGTGCCGTGCTGGCCGTTGAGGTCGATGTGGTAGAGCTTGCCCGCCCACAGCGCCTGGGCGATGCCGTGCGGGAAGTTGAGCCCGGCCATCTGCTCGTGGCCGACCTCGGGGTTGACGCCGAACAGCTCGGGGCGCTCCAGGCGCTCGATGAACGCGAGGGCGTGGCCGACGGTGGGCAGCAGGATGTCGCCGCGCGGCTCGTTGGGCTTGGGCTCGATGGCGAACCGCAGGTCGTAGCCCTGCTCGGTGACGTAGTCGCCGAGCAGGTCGAAGGCCTCCTTCATCCGGTCCAGGGCGTCGCGGACGTCCTTGGCCCCGCCGGACTCGGCGCCTTCCCGGCCGCCCCAGGCGACGTAGGTCTGAGCGCCCAGTTCGACGGCGAGGTCGATGTTGCGGATGGTCTTGCGCAGGGCGTAGCGGCGCACGTCGCGGTCGTTGGCCGTGAAGCCGCCGTCCTTGAAGACGGGGTGGGTGAAGAGGTTGGTGGTGGCCATCGGGACCTTCATCCCGGTGGTCTCCAGAGCGGCCTTGAAGCGCTTGATGATGGCGTCGCGCTCGGCCTCGGTGGCGTCGAAGGGGATGAGGTCGTTGTCGTGGAAGGTCACGCCGTGCGCGCCCAGCTCGGCGAGCCGGTGGACGGACTCGACCGGGTCCAGGGCGGGGCGGGTGGCGTCACCGAACGGGTCGTTGCCGCGCCAGCCGACGGTCCACAGACCGAAGGTGAACCTGTCGTCGGGGGTGGGCTGGTAAGACATCGCGGCTCCTCGGCGTGTGCTGCGGCTATTCGTCATGTCCGTTGACAAATTAGTATGCCCCTGCCCCGGAGTGGAAGCCCCCCGGCCGCCACCGTCGGCGCCGGGCGACGGAAGGACGCGATCATGGCCGCACCCGATGGACCCCTCGTGGTGGGCGTGGATTCCTCCACGCAGTCCACCAAGGCGCTGGTGGTGGACGCCGCCACCGGCACGGTGGTGGCGCGCGGCCAGGCGCCGCACGTGGTGACCGCAGAGGGCGACAGCGACCCCGAGCAGTGGTGGCAGGCGCTGGGCGAGGCCCTGGACCAGTGCGGTCCGGTGGTACGGGAGGCCGCGGCGGTCTCGGTGGCCGGGCAGCAGCACGGCCTGGTGACGCTGGACGCGGACGGCCTCCCGGTGCGCAACGCGCTGCTGTGGAACGACACCCGTTCTGCTCCGCAGCGCGACCGGCTGGTCGAGGAACTGGGCGGGGCGGCCTGGTGGGCGGAGCGCACCGGCAGCGTGCCGGCCACCTCGTTCACGGCCACCAAGTGGGCCTGGCTGCGCGAGCACGAGCCGCGGGCGGCGGCCGCCACCCGGGCGGTGCGGCTGCCGCACGACTATCTGACCGGACGGCTGACCGGGCAGGGCGTGAACGGTGGCACCACCGATCGCGGTGACGCCTCCGGCAGCGGCTGGTGGTCCTCGGCGAGCGAGTCCTACGACGCGGAGATCCTGTCCCACATCGGCCTGGACGCCGCCGCGCTGCCCCGCGTGGTGGCGGCCGGTGAGCCGGCGGGGACGGTGCGGGCCGGTCTGCCGCTGCCCGAGGGCATCCTGGTGGCGGGCGGCACCGGCGACAACATGGCGGGCGCGCTGGGGCTCGGCCTGGCGCCCGGGCAGCCGGTCCTGAGCCTGGGCACCTCGGGCACGGTGTACGCGGTCTCCGAACGGCGGCCGGCGGACGGCAGTGGCGTGGTGGCCGGGTTCGCGGACGCGGGGCGGCACTGGCTGCCGCTGGCCTGCACGCTCAACTGCACGGTGGCGGTGGACCGGTTCGCGGCCCTGCTGGGCCGCGAACGCGAGGCGGTCGAGAGCGGCGGCGAGGCCGTGGTGCTGCCGTTCCTCGACGGTGAGCGCACCCCGGACCTGCCGTACGCGAGCGGGCTGCTGACCGGCCTGCGGCACGACACGAGCGGCGGCCAGGTGTTGCAGGCGGCCTACGACGGGGCGGTGTTCGCCCTCCTGGAGGCGCTGGACCGGGTCCTGGACGAGGACGCCGACCCGGCGGCGCCGATCCTGCTGATCGGTGGCGGGGCGCGCGGGGTGGCCTGGCGCGAGACGGTACGCCGGCTGTCCGGGCGTCCGGTCGTCGTCCCCCGGGCCCAGGAACTGGTCGCCCTGGGCGCGGCGGCCCAGGCGGCGGGCCTGCTGCTGGGCCGCGAGGCGTCGGCGGTGGCCCGGGAGTGGGACACGGCGCAGGGCCCGGCGTACGCGGCGGTGGAGCGCGACGAGGCGGCACTGGAGCGGCTGTCGGCGACGCTGCGCGACGCGGCCCCGCTGCTGGGCCGCCCTTGAGCGGCACCGGGAGCGGCGGGGGCGGGGCGGCGGGCGTCCGCGGCGGCTCGCCGCCCGTTCCGGCCGCCCGGGTCCCGCGTGGCAGCGGGGGCCGCCCGCAGGCCGCGTTCGCCGCCGCGCTCCGCCATCCGTCGGTCCCGGCCCAGGAGGTCCGTTGACGCCCAGATCCCCGCAGTCCCAGGCGCAGTTGCGGCAGCACAACCTCTCGCGGGTGCTGCACTCCCTCGCCGACCGGGGAGCGCTGTCGCGCGCGGAAGTGGCCGGGCGGATCGGGCTGACCAGGGCGGCGGTGTCCACGCTGGTGGACGAGTTGCTGCGCGGCGGTCTGCTCAGCGAGCGCGGTCCCGGCCGGTCCGGGTCGGTGGGCCGCCCGGGCAGCCAACTCCTGCTCGCGAACCGGGGACCGTGCGGCTTCGGGGCCGAGATCGGGGTCGATCATCTGACCGTGTGCGCGATGGATCTGCGCGGTACGGTACGGGCCCGCCTGGAGCGGCGGCTGCGGCCGGCGGGCGGCGATCCGGTGCCGGTGCTGGCCGAACTGGCCACGCTGCTGGAGGCGCTGGCCGCCGAGGCCGACGCGCTCGGCCTGTGGCCGGCGGGGCTGGCGGTGGCCGTGCCGGGGCTGGTGGCCCGGGGCACCGCGACCGTCACCCGGGCGCCCAACCTGGGGTGGAGCGAGGTGGATCTCGCGCCGCTGCTGCCGTCGGGACCGTTCCCGCTGATGGTCGACAACGAGGCCAACTACGGGGCGCTGGCGGAGCTGTGGGGGGATCCGGGCGCGGAGGGGCCCGGCAGCTTCGTCCATGTGTCCGCCCGGATCGGGATCGGGGCGGCGATCGTGGTCGACGGGGCCGTGCTGCGCGGCGCGCACGGTTTCGCGGGCGAGTTGGGCCATGTCCCGGTGCGGCCCGGCGGGCCGCTGTGCTCGTGCGGCGCCCGGGGCTGTCTGGAGACCTATGCCGGAGAGGCGGCGCTGTTGCGCGCCGCGGGGCTGGACCTGCGGGGCGATCCCGGGGAGCGTACCGGTGAACTGGCCGACCGCTGCACGGCGCAGGACCCGGCCGCGCTGCGGGCGGTGCGGCAGGCGGGTACGGCACTGGGCATCGCGCTGTCGGGGGCGGTCAATCTGCTGGATCCGCAGCGGGTGGTGATCGGCGGTTCGCTGGCGCGGCTCACACCCTGGCTGTTGCCGCCGGTCCGCCGGGAACTGGCGCGCCGCACCATGCTGACGGCGGGGGGCCGTACCACCGAGACGCCGGTGACCGGCTCGCTGATCGGTCCGGCGGGGCCGCTGTTGGGGGCGGCACGCAGCGCGGTGCGGGGCGCGCTGGACACGCCCGCCCGGCTGCTGGCGCCGCCCGGGAGCGGCCCGATGGCCTGACGGGGCGGCGTTCGGAGGCAGTTCGGGGTCGCGTGAGCGTGCCGCGCCGCATCATGCGCCCCTGAACCGTTTTTCATCACATCAGGCGAAAACATGGTCTCGGCCGTGCGACGTCGCGGACGTCCCGCGCACAATCGCCCCCGTGACCACTGGGCAGCAAGTGCGACGCGGCGCGGTCGGCGTCGGGTGCGCGTTCCTCGTGCTGGCCGCCGCCTCGGGGGCGGCCGCCAGGACACCGGGGCCGGAGCCGTTCGGCCCCGGTTCCGATCTCAGCCTGACCATCGAGGCGGACGGCCCCGGCGGCTCCGCCTCCGTGGTGATCCGGGCCGGCGGTCGCTGCGGGTGCTCCTCGGTGTCGGTGAGCGCGTCGCGCGGCGGCTCGTCCGTGGTGATCTCCGACGGGATCTGTGTCCCGCCCGAGCCTCCGGAGCCCCCCGAGCCACCGACGCCGCCCGTGCCGGAGCCGCCCCCGTCACCCGAGCCCCCCGAACCGGTGCCGCCACCGGCGCCCGAGCCGGAACCGGAGCCCGAGCCGGAGCCCGTTCCCCCGGCGCCGCCGGCCCCCGAACCGCCCCCGGCGACCGAGCCGCCGCCGGCGCCCGAGCCGGAGCCGGCACCCCAGCCGGCCCCCGAGCCCGAGCCCGAACCCGATCCGGAACCCAAGCCGGTGCAGATCGTCGCCGGGCCGCCCCCGGCCGGCCCGGAGCGGCCCGACCACGGCATGCCGATGACGACCCGCACCCTGCTCATCCTCGCCCCCGCCGTGCTGGCCGCCGCGATCCTTCGCCCGCGGACCAGGCCGGGTGCGCGCGGCACCTCCTAGGAGACCCGATTGTCCGACTGGCTGATTCTTCTGCTCCTGATCATCGCCACCTGCGCGGTGATCTTCGTGATCGTGCAGCTGCGGCACCGCCGCACGAGCGTCGGCGACCAGGTGGCCGATCCGACCGAAACCCCGGACGTCATCGAGTACATGACGATGATGGTGGGCGTGGTGTACGCCATCGTGCTCGGCCTGGCCATCGCCGGCGTCTGGGAGGAGCGCGGCGCGGCCGAGGAGTGGGTGCGCCAGGAGGCCCAGGCGCTGCACGAACTCGGCGAGCGCGCCCAGGCGTTCCCCGCCGCGAGCCAGGAGGGCGTACGGGAGTCCGTGGAGGCGTACGTCGGTTACACGGTCGACGAGGAGTGGCCGTACATGATCGACAACGAGGGGCTGAGCGAGGAGGGCGATCTGCTGTTCGCCGCGGTGCGGCAGAGCGTGGCCGCACTGGAGCCGTTCACCGCGCCGGAGAGCTACGCGTACGAGGGCATGCACCATCAGCTGGCGACCGCCTCGGAGGCCCGCACCTCCCGGGGGATGAGCGCGGAGTCCACGCTGCCGGGCGTGGTGTGGCTGGGGCTGATCACCGGGGCCGTCGTGGTGGTGGGGATGCTGTTCGCGCTCCAGATCCGGCGCACCGGGCGCGAGTTGCTGCTGGCGGGGCTCTTCAGCGCGCTGATCGTGTTCCTGCTGTATCTCATCTGGCATTTCGACGCGCCGTTCGCCCGCGGGCTCTCCGACTCGACGGAGGCGTTCCGCACCCTCTTCCCGCAGGTGCTCCCCGATGAGTAACTCTCTTCGCTTTTCGTGTACTTGACATGATGTCGGCTTAGCTCGGGGCACCTTAGCGGGGCTGGTGGGGCGCGGTTAGTCTGACCCGCACGTGCTGAGGGATGGAGAACCGCGATGTCACACGAGAACACCGCCTCCGAGCAGGGCAAGTCCACTTTCATCGATACCAGCAAGCCGAGCATCGCACGGGTGTACGACGCTGTTCTCGGTGGCAAGGACCATTACGACGTCGACCGTGTCGTCGCCGACCAGGTGCGGGTCACCATGCCGCACATCGGCGACGTGGGTCAGTACAACCGGCAGATCCTGGGCCGGATCGTCCGGTACCTGGCCGCCGAGGCCGGCATACGCCAGTTCATCGACCTCGGCGCGGGGCTGCCGACCCTGGAGAACACCCACCAGGTGGCGCAGCGGCACGCCCCCGACGCGCGCGTGGTCTACGTCGACAACGACCCGATCGTGCTCGCCCACGGTCAGGCGCTGCTCCAGGTCGATGACCAGACGGCCGTGGTCACGGCGGACCTGCGCGATCCGCAGGGGGTGCTCGGCCACCCCGACGTGCGGCGGCTGATCGACTTCTCGCAGCCGGTCGGGGTGCTGCTGATCGGCATCCTGCACCACCTGCACGACGACGAGGACCCCAAGGGAATCGTCCAGTCGTACATGTCGGCGGTGCCGTCCGGCAGTTACCTGGCCATCACCTGCTTCAGCGACACGGGCCCGGAGGCCCGCGCCGTGGAGGAGACGATGCTGGAGTTCCTGGGCACCGGCCGGTTCCGCACGATGGCGGAGATCGAGGACTACTTCGAGGGGTACGACCTCCAGGAGCCCGGTGTGGTGGCCCTGCCGCAGTGGCGCCCCGAGCAGCCGGTCGACGAGCCGCTGAGCGTGGCGCAGCGGCTGATGAGCGGCGGCATCGCGTACAAGAAGTAGGCCCGCGGGTTCAGGCCGCGCCGCCGGGCAGACCGGCGAGCGCGGCCAGCCGGCGGTAGGAGTCGACGCGGTCGGCCGGGTCGTGGGTGTTGAGCGTGACCAGCACCTCGTCCGCGCCGGTCCGCGCGATCAGCGCGTCGAGCCGGGCGGCCATCGCGGGCCCGTCCCCGTACAGCTGACCGGCCCTGGACTGCTCCACATAGCCGCGCTCACGCTCGGTCATCGAGCGGGCGGCGATCTCCCGGGGCGGGTCCAGCGGCGGGAAGACCCCGTCGATCCGGGAGCGGGCGGTGGCCCACGCCTCGGGGAGCTGGAGCAGTGCCGCCGCCTCGTGCGTCGCGGCGACGGCGGCGTTGACGGCGAGCAGGACGTACGGCCGCGGCTGCTGGGCGGAGGGCCGGAAACCGGCCCGGTAGCGCTCCAGCGCGGCCACGGTCCGGTCGGTGTCGGCATGCAGGGCCATCACCACGGGCAGCCCGTGGGCGGCGGCGATCTCCGCGCCGGAACCGACCGCCAGCAGATGGGCCGGGACGCGCAGCCCCTGGGAGGGCATCGCGGTCAGGGCCGTACCGCCGGTGGGCCGCTCCCCGAAATAGCTCATCAGCTCGGTGAGTTGCTCGTCGAAGCGGTCGGCAGCCGACTTGTCGACACCGAGGGCGCGGCGGACCGGCCCGGTGAAGCCGACCGAGCGGCCGAGCCCCATGTCGATGCGGCCGGGGAAGAGCGCCTCCAGCACGCCGAACTGCTCGGCGACCACCAGCGGCCGGTGGTTGGGGAGCATCACCCCGCCCGTTCCGACCCTGATGCGGGAGGTGGCCGCCGCCACGGCCGCGGCCAGCACGGTGGGCGCGGAGCCGGCGATGCCCGGCACCGCGTGGTGTTCCGCGACCCAGAACCGCCGGTAGCCCAGCCGTTCGATCTCCGCCGCGAACTCCACCGTCTCCCGCAGCGCCCCGGCGGCGCTCTGCCCCCGCCTGATGAGCGCCCGGTCCAGCACCGACCAGCGCACCGTCCTCGTTGTCGCATCCACACCAGGTGCAACAGCGGCGGGCGCTCAGGATTCCCGGTCGATGAGGCCGGCGTCCTGGGCGAGCAGCGCGATCTGCACCCGGTTGTTCAGCTCCAGCTTGGTGAGGACGCGGGAGACGTACGCCTTGACGGTGGGGACGCTCAGGTACAGGGCGGCGGCGATCTCGGCGTTGGACAGTCCGCGGCCGACCGCAATGGCGACCTCCCGTTCGCGCTCCGCGAGGGACTCCAGCCGGCGGCGGGCGCGGCGGGTGTCCCGTCCGGCGCTGGTGAGGGTGCCGATCAGCCGCCGGGTGACGGCCGGGGAGAGCACCGGGTCACCGGCCGCGACCCGGCGTACCGCCTCGACGATCTCGGCGGGCGGGGTGTCCTTGAGGACGTAGCCGGCCGCCCCGGCGCGCAGCGCCCGCAGCACCTGGTCGTCGGCGTGGAAGGTGGTCAGCACCACCACCTCGGGCGCGGCGGGCGCGGCGCGCAGCGCCTCGGTGGCGGTGAGCCCGTCCGTCCCCGGCATCCTGATGTCCATCAGCACCACGTCGGGCGCCAGCCGCGCCACCAGCGCGCCGACCTCCGCGCCGTCCGCCGCCTCCCCCACCACCCGCAGGTCGGGGGCGGCGCCGAGCATCAGCCGCAGCCCGGCACGGACCAGCGGATCGTCGTCCACGAGGAGCACCCGGATCGTCATGGGGGCCACGGTAGCCAGGCGTGCAGCCGGAAGTGTCCCCGGTCCCGCCCGGCCTCGATCCGGCCGCCCGCGAGCGCCACGCGTTCGCGCAGTCCGCTCAGGCCGCGCCCCGATCCCGGGATCAGCCGGGCGCCGGGGCGTTGCGGGGCACCGAGCGGGTTGCGGATCTCGACGGTGACGCCGGTGCCGCGAGCGCCGTCCACCGTGATGGTGGTCTCGGCGCCGGGGGCGTGCTTGCGGGCGTTGGTGAGCCCTTCCTGGACGATCCGGTACACCGTGCGTCCGGTGTTCTCCGGCAGCGCGTCGGCGTCGGATGGGGCCAGCCGCTGGTCCAGGGTGACGCGGGCACCGGCCAGCCGGGACTCCTCGGCCAGCCGCGGCAGTTCGCGGTGGGTGGGCTGCGGGCGGGCGCCGTCGGTGCCCGGCTCCTCCCCCGGGGCGGCGCGCAGCACGCCGATGACGTCGCGCAACTCCTCCAGGGCCTGGTGGGCGGATGACCGGATCACCCCGGCGGCCCGCTGCACGTCCTGCGGTGAGGCCCCGGCGGCGTACTCCAGGGCGCCCGCGTGCACGCTGAGCAGCGAGAGCCGGTGGGCGAGGACGTCGTGCATCTCGCGGGCGATGGCCTCCCGGGTGGCGCGCTGGGCCTGCTCGTAGAGGGTGGCGACCAGCCGGCGCCGGTACCGTACGGTCATCCCCCAGCTGATGACGGCGGTCATCGCCACCAGCGAGGCGACGACGACCAGTTCGTCCGGGACCTGGGACTCGGGGCGCAGCGTCAGCCCGACCGGCCGCAGGAGGAGGTGGATGCCGACCAGCAGGGCCACCGCCCTGGGCCGGCAGTGCACGGCGGCGGTGAACAGCGCCACCCACAGCGGCCCGCCCATGAAGTGCGAGAAGGTGCTCAGCACGACGAGGGCCAGGGCGAGCACGAAGGGGTGGCGGCGGCGCAGCCACAGGGCGGCGCAGGCCCCGGCGGCCGCGATCTGGTCGAGGACCAGCAGCCAGTGCGGCTGGCGCACCTCGCCGAAGAGCACCCCGGAGGTGAGCACGGAGAAGCAGGCGGCGACGGCGATGGCGGTGATGTCGACGATCCAGTCGCGTCTGCTGCGGGTGACCATGCTCCGACCGTAGCGGGCGGGCCGGGGCGGCCGGCGGGGCCGCCGGGAGTGCGGTACCGAAGTCGGGCCGGGATATACCTTCGGCGGCTGCCCGTCAGCGGTGGCCGGGGTGAGGCTGGTGGGCATGAGGAGTCTGCCGGGGGCCGTGGGCGTGCTGCTGGTGCTGAACGGGGCGGCCGGGCTGGCCCATGAGGCGAGCGGCCGGTACGGGGCGTGGTCGCTGGTGCACCGGGTCGCCGGGCCGCTGGAGGGGATGGAGATCTTCGCGAACCTCGTGCTGATCGTGCTGGGGGTCGCGGTGTGCGCGGGCGCGGGGCGGATCAGAGGGCCGGGGTGAGCGGGAGCGGGAAGTCCTCGACCCGGTCGCACCAGCGTCGCAGCAGCACCCGGTCGTGGCCGACCGCGAGCAGCGCGGCTCCGGTCTCGCGCCGGTAGTCCTCGACGACGGCCACCAGCGCGGCGGTGGTGGAGGCGTCCAGCATGGCGGTCATCTCGTCGCAGATCAGCAGGGCGGGGCGCAGGACCAGTGCGCGGGCCAGGCAGGCGCGCTGGAGTTGTCCGTCGCTGACCTGGTGCGGGTGGCGGTGCAGCAGTTCGGTGCCGAGTCCGGTGGCGTCGGCGAGGGCGGCGACGCGCTCGGGCAGCGCGGCGGTGTCGGCGGTGGCGCGCAGCGGTTCGGCGATCAGGTCGTGGAGGGTGAGACGGGGGTCGGCGGCCTGGCGGGGCTGCTGGAAGACGACGCCGACGCGGGTGCGCAGGGCACGCGGGGCGCGGTGCCGGAAGCCGGTGGCCGGCTGTCCGGCCAGGTGCACGGTGCCGGAGCTGGGGCGGTGCAGCAGGGCGGCGACGCGGGCCAGGGTGGACTTGCCGCAGCCGGAGGGCCCGAGCAGGCCCACCGCCTCGCCGTCCGCGACCCGCAGCGAGATGTCGCGGACGACCGGGGGGCGGCGCTCGTAGCCGGCGGTGATCGCGGTGAGGTCGAGCGCGGGCACGGGTACGGCGGGGGTCGGTGCCGTGGGGTCAGACATCGGCGGGCTCCGGGAGGTGGTGGCAGGCCGTGCCCTCGATCAGCTCGGGCTGTTCGGCGCACAGGGCGGTGGCACGGGCGCAGCGCGGGGCGAAGGCGCAGCCCGCGGGCAGGGCGTCGAGTCCCGGGGGCTGCCCCGGGATGGGGGTGAAGTCCCGTTCGGGCAGGGCGCCCAGCAGCCCGGCGGCGTACGGGTGGCGGGGACCGGGCGCGCCGAAGAAGCCGGCGGCCGGGGTGAGTTCGACGATGCGGCCGGCGTACATGACGGCGACCCGGTCGGCGACGCGTTCGGCGGCGGCCAGGTCGTGGGTGATGACGAGCAGGCCGCGTCCGTCGTCGGTGTGGCGGCGCAGTTCGCCGACGGTGCGGGCGACGAGGTCGCGGTCGAGCCCCGTGGTGGGTTCGTCCGCGATGAGCAGCGGGGCGTCACCGACCAGGGCGAGGGCGGTGGCGGCGCGCTGGGCGAGGCCGCCGGAGAGCTGGTGCGGGTAGCGGTCGAGGTGGTCGGCGGGGAAGGCGGCGCGGCTGGCCGCTGCCTCGGTGGCGGCGGCGAGGGCGGCGCCACGGGTGCCGTGCAGCGCGCGGATGGTCTCGCGCAGGTGGGAGCGCACGGTGCGCACCGGGGTGAGGTGGGCGGCCGGGCTCTGCGGCACCAGGCCCAGCCGGCGGCCCCGGACCGTACGGGCGAGGGTGCGCTCGTCGGCGGCCAGCAGGTCCAGCGGCCGGGCACCGCTCCCGTGGGCCGCCGTGTCCGGGGCGAGGAGGGCGCTGCCACGGGTGCGGGCGTTGCCGGGCAGCAGTCCCAGGAGGGCGCCGGCGAGAACGGATTTGCCGCAGCCGCTCTCCCCCACCAGGGCCAGGCACTCCCCGGCGGCGAGGTCGAAGGAGACGTCGTCGACGGCGGCGATGTGCGCTCCGCCGGGCATCAGGAAGCGCACCGACAGCCGGCGTACGGACAGCAGAGGGGTGGTCACAGCACCAGCTCCGATCGGCGGCGCGGGTTGATCCGCTCCCGCCACACGCCGGCCAGTCCGGCGATGGCGAGGGTGGGCACGATGATGAACAGCCCCGGGAAGAGGGTGGGCCACCACTCCCCGGTGAGCAGGGAACCACGGGCGCCGTTGATCATGGTGCCCAGGCTCGCCTGGTGGGCGGGGATGCCCAGGCCGAGGAAGGACAGCGCGGATTCGTGCCAGATGGCGTGCGGCACCATCAGCACGGCGGCGAGCCCGGCCTGGGGCAGGACGGCGGGCACCAGGTGGCGGCGGGCGACCCGCGTCCGGGAGGCGCCGCCGGAGATGGCCGCGTCGATGTAGGGGCGCGAGCGCAGCGACAGCACTTCGGCCCGCACGATGCGGGCGGTGGAGACCCAGTGGGTGAGGCCCACCGAGGCGATCACGGGCCAGACGCCGGGGCGGAACATCGCGACGATGAAGATGCCCATCAGCAGGTGCGGCACGGCGGTGAAGGTGTCCACGGCGCGCATCACGAGGCGGTCGGTGCGCCCGCCGAGGGCTCCGGCGGCGGCGCCGACGAGCAGGCCGAGCACCGAGGCGACGAGGGCGGCGGTGATGCCGACCAGCAGGGAGACACGCAGTCCGTGGACGGAGCGCAGCAGGATGTCGCGGCCCACGTCGTCGGTGCCGAAGGGGTGGTCGGCGGAGGGGGCGAGCAACTTGGCGGTCAGGTCCACGGCCTGCTGGTCGAGCGGGGCGAACAGCGGGACGAGCAGGGCGGCCGCGCCCGCGGCGGTGGCCAGGACGGCGGCGGACCAGACGCGTACGGTGCGGGTGCCGCGCCGCCGGGCGGCGGCGGCCGGTTCACGCCAGGGGAGGTCGGCGGGGGCCTCGGTGGGGGTGTCGGTCATGGCGGGGTCACATCTCGTCGTGGTCGACGCGCGGGTCGGCCAGCCCGTACAGGAGGTCGGCGAGCAGGTTCCCGGCCAGGACGGCGAGCGCGGAGATCACGGTGAGCGCGGCCAGCAGCGGGAAGTCGGTGGCGGTGGCGGCCCGTACGGTGGCCGAGGCCATGCCGGGCCAGCTGAAGACGGTCTCCACCAGCAGGGCGCCGGTGATGAGTTCGGGCACCCGGGTGCCGATGAGGGTGAGGACGGGGAGCAGTCCGGAGCGCAGGGCGTGGCCGAGCAGCACGGTGCGTTCGCCGATGCCGCGGGCGCGGGCGCCGCGTACCGGGTCCTCGCCGAGCGCGTCCAGGACGCCCTGCCGGGTGTAGAGGACGAACCAGGGCAGTTGGGAGATGGCGAGCACGGCGACGGGCAGCGCCAGGTGACGGGCGACGGCGCCCGCGGTGACCGTGTCCGAGCCGGTGTCGGTGAGGCCGCCGGCCGGCAGCACGCCGAGCTGGAGGGCGAAGAACCAGATGGCGAGGAGCGCGAGCCAGAAGGGCGGCGCGGCCTGCAGCACGTAGCTGAGGGAGCTGACGCAGCGGTCCAGGACGGAGCCGGGGCGGCGGGCGGCGAGGACGCCGAGCGCGGTGCCCAGGGTGAGGGAGATGACGAACGCGGTGCCGCACAGCAGCAGGGACCAGCCGGCGCGTTCGGCGATGACCTGGGTGACGGGCTGGCGCAGGGTCAGGGACTGGCCGAGGTCGCCGGTGAGGGCGGAGCGCAGCCAGGCCCACCACTGTTCGGCGAAGCCGCCGGAGGCGGCGAGGTTCGCGCGCAGGGTGTCGAGGGTGTCCTGGGAGGCGCCGAGGGCGTCGGAGCCGACGTACTGGCGTACCGGGTCGAAGGGCGAGGCGGCGGCGACGGCGAACATGCCGAGCGTGACCACGGCGAGGACCGGGACGGCGGCCAGCGCGCGGCGGCCGGCGAGCCGGGCCATGGCGGCCCAGGGCGGCCCGGAACGGCCCGGGTCCGTACCGCGCGCGCGGCCGGTACGGGCCCGGGCCCGGGTGGTGGCGGTGGTCACGGACGGATCGTCCATTCCTCGACGTTCCACCAGGGGCCGTGGCCGAGTCCGTGGTCGTGCGGTTCGACCTGGGTGGTGACGTTCTCCCAGGCGTCCTTCATCACGTACATGTGGTCGATGTGCGTGAGGAAGGTGTAGCCGGGGTCAGCGGCGAACTCGCGCTGTACGGCGTCGTAGGCGGCGGCCCGTTCGGCGGGGTCGGCGCTGCGGCGGCCGAGGTCGAGCTGTTCGTCGACGGCGGGGTTGTCGTAGTGGCCCATGTTGTTCCAGCCGTCGCCGGCCAGTGAGGAGGCGAGCAGGCCGTACAGCTCGAAGTCGGGGTCGGCGGGGTCGCCGCCGCCGGAGAGCACGGCGTCGGTGGCCAGGCGGCCCTCGATGACCTCCCAGGAACCGGACTCGACGGTGACGTCGACGCCGATCTCCCTGGCGTCCGAGGCGTAGGCGAGGGCGTGCTCCTGGCGCAGCCGGTCGCCGGCCGGGTACCACAGGGTGAAGGCGGCGCGCTGTCCGTCCCTGGCGCGGATGCCGTCACCGCCCGCTTCCCAGCCGGCCTCCGCCAGCAGCCGGGCTGCGGCCTCGGGGTCGTACGGGCGCTCGGTGCCCTGCGCGAACCAGTCGCTGGCGGTGGGGACCGGGCCGTACGCGGCGTGGCCGGCCCCGGTGAGGATGCTGTCGACCATCAGGTCGCGGTTGGCGGCCAGGTCGAGGGCGCGGCGGATGTCGCGGTCGCCGGTGACGGGGTGCCCGGTGGGCAGGGTGACGGCACGGAAGTCGGCGCTCTCGGCCTGGAGGGTGGTGAGGCCGGGCTCGCCGTCGAAGGTGGCGGCGAGGTTGGGGGGCAGGACGGCGGCGTCGAGGTCCCCGGTGCGCAGCCGGGTGGCGCGGACGTCGTCGTCGGGGATGACGGCCATGGTGAGCCGGGTGATGTCGGGTGCGCCGCCCCAGTAGTCGGGGTTCGCCTCGAAGGTGAGGCGTTCGCCCCTGGTCCAGCCGGTCAGCAGGTAGGGGCCGGTGCCGATGGGCTCGGTGTTGTACGGGCCGGTGTTGATGTCCTGGCCGGCGGCGGCGTGGGCGGCGGCGATGGGCAGGACGGTGCGCTCGGCGAAGGGCGCGTAGGGGTAGCCGAGGGTGAAGACGACGGTGTGCTCGTCGGTGGCCTCGACGCTCTCCACGGCGTCGAGTTCGTCCTTGTTGGGGTTGAGGGTGGTGTCGTCGAGGATGGTCTCGTAGGTGAAGACGACGTCCTCGGCGGTGAAGGGCTCGCCGTCGCTGAAGGTGATGTCCTCGCGCAGCGGATAGGTGTAGGTGAGTCCGTCGTCGCTGACCTCGGGGAGGGTGGCGGCGAGGGCCGGCCGGAGGTCCATTCCGGCGTCGCGGCGCAGCAGGCCGTCGAAGATCTTGGAGTTCCCGTCCTTGCCGTAGCCGAGCAACGGGCTGAGGGTGTCGGGCTCGTTCGCGATGCCGACGACCAGGGAGTCCGCGCCGCCCGGGGCTCCGTCGTCGCCGTTGTCGCCTTCGGAGGGGGTGGAGCAGGCGGCGAGCGCCAGCAGTGAGCCGGCGGCGAGTGCCGCGACCGCCGTACGTACGGTCCTGGCCGTCATGTGCACCTTCTTCTGATCACCAGACGCTCTTGCAAAACGTTCGCAATTAAATCGCATGGGCAGGAGACGGGGAAGGGCGAGCCGGGTGACGGACATGACACCGCCCCCGGTGGATGGCCGGGGGCGGTGGGGGGAAAAGGGATCAGCTCAGGGTCGCGCCACCGAGCCCCCGGGCCTTGAGCCAGCGCAGTTGCTCGACCGGCTGCGAGGCCCGGCCGCCCGCGTGGTCGCCGAACTGCCAGACGGTGATGTCCTTTTCGCCGGCGTAGCGGTTGTAGGCGGCGAAGACGGTGGAGGGCGGGCAGACCGGGTCCATCAGGGCCACGCTGAACAGGGTGGGCGCACTGGCACGCGGGGCAAAGTGCAGCCCGTCGAAGTAGTTGAGGGTGCGGAAGGCCCGGTCCGGGTTCTCCCGCTGGTGGACCCCGAGGTAGTCCGCTATCTCGGGGTAGGGACCGGCGCTGGCGGTGTCGGCGGAGCGCCGGTAGTGGCACAGGAACGGCACGTCGACCAGCGCCGCCGCCACCGCGTCGCCGGACAGCCCGGCGGTGGACAGGGCGAGCCCGCCGCCCTGACTGCCCCCGGCCACGATGACGCGGGCCGGGTCGATGGCCGGGTGCTCGCGCAGCGCGTCGACCGCGCGGACGCAGTCGGTCATGATCCGGCGGTAGTAGTAGTGCTCCGGATCCTCGATACCGCGGGTCATGAAGCCCCTGACGCGCTGCGGGAAGGGCACCGGGTCCGGGTCGGGAGTGTCATGACCCTGGCCGCGGCTGTCCACGATCAGGTGCGCGTACCCGGCGGCGCTCCACAGCAGGTGCTCGGTGTGCAAACCGCGCCCGCCGCTGTACCCGATGTACTGCACCACCGCGGGCAGCGGCCCCTGCGCGCCGCGCGGCAGCAGCAGCCAGGCGGCGATGGGCTGGCCGCCCCAGCCGGGGAACCGCACGTCGAAGACGTCGACGGCGGCCAGCGGCGAGTCGGCGACCGGGGTGTAGGTGGCGGGCTGCCCGGCGGCGGCGCGCGCGGTGGCCAGGGTCTTGGCCCAGAAGTCGTCGAAGTCGGCGGGGGCCGGCACCTCGGGACGGTACTCGCGCAGCTCATCGAGCGGGAGATCGGTCAGCGGCATCAGGGTCCTCGTTTTCTCGCGGGTTAAGCGCTTACCAAGGGAGAAGCCAAGCCGCAGTTCCCGCCGTGGTCAACGGGTGGATGATACGGATACGGCATGGAGTGGTTCGGCGACCCCGACGCCTGGCTCAGCAGAGTGGTGATCCAGCGCGGACTGGCCCTGATCTACCTGATCGCCTTCCTCGGCGCGCTGCGGGAGTTCCGCCCGCTGGCCGGGGAGCGGGGCATCACCCCGGCACCGTCGTTCCTGCGGGCCGTGCGGTTCCGGGATGCCCCCGGCCTCTTCTCGCTCGGCTACACCGACCGCCGGCTGACGGCGGTGGCGGGAACCGGCGCCGCGCTGGCGGCGGCGGTGGCCCTGGGCGCGGCCGACGCGGTCCCGCTGTGGACCTCGATGCTGCTGTGGTTCGCCCTGTGGGCGCTGTATCTGTCCATCGTGAACATCGGCCAGGTCTGGTACGCGTTCGGCTGGGAGACCCTGCTGCTGGAGGCGGGCTTCGTGGCGATCTTCCTGGGCAACGCGCGCATCGACCCGCCGGTGCCCACCCTGTACCTGCTGATCTGGCTGGTCTTCCGGGTCGAACTGGGCGCCGGACTGATCAAATGGCGCGGCGACCGCTGCTGGCGGCGGCTGACCTGCCTGTACTACCACCACGAGACCCAGCCCATGCCGGGACCGCTCAGCTGGTGGTTCCACCACCTGCCCCGGCCGCTGCACCGGGTGGAGACGGCCGCCAACCACGTGGCGCAGCTGATCGTGCCCTTCGCCCTGTTCGCACCGCAGCCGGTGGGCAGCTGGGCGGCGGCGGTGGTGATCGTGACCCAGCTGTGGCTGATCGCCTCGGGGAACTTCGCCTGGCTCAACTGGCTCACCCTGCTGCTGGCGGTGGCGGCGGTGGACGGCGCCCTGGCAGCCCGCCATCTGCCCCTCCCGGCCCCGCCGGGTGGCGGCCAGGGCGACGCCCCGGTGTGGTTCGCCGTCCTGGCCGGGGCGGTGACGGTACTGATCGCCGTGCTCAGCTACTGGCCGGTCCGCAACCTCCTCTCCCCCGGCCAGGCGATGAACCGGTCCTTCAACAGCCTCCATCTGGTCAACACCTACGGAGCGTTCGGGACCGTGACCCGGCAGCGGTACGAGGTGGTCCTGGAGGGCACCGACGACCCGGAGCCGGGCGCGCTCACCGAGTGGCGGGCGTACGAGCTCCACGGCAAACCGGGAGCGGTGCACCGCAGGCCGCGCCAGTTCGCCCCGTTCCATCTGCGCCTGGACTGGCTCATGTGGTTCGCGGCCCTCACCCCCGGCTACCCGGCCCCCTGGCTCCCCCGCCTCATCGACCGCCTCCTGGCCGGCGACCGCCCCACCCTGCGCCTGCTGCGCGTCAACCCCTTCCCCGACGCCCCGCCCACGTGCATCAGGGCCCGCCTGTACCGCTACCGCTTCACCACCCGGGCGGAACGCCGCACCACCCGCGCCTGGTGGCACCGCACCGAGCTGGGCGACCACCTCCCGCCCCGGCGCCGCCAACAGCCACCCGGAGCAAGCACCAGCTGAAATGCGGTATGGTTCTACTGCACGCAGACGAGGGGCAAAGCCCCAGGTCACAAGGCACCGGGACGTGGCGCAGCTTGGTAGCGCACTTGACTGGGGGTCAAGGGGTCGCAGGTTCAAATCCTGTCGTCCCGACGGTGCGAAGGGCCGGTGAGCCGGGAGAATCCTCCCAGCTCACCGGCCCTTTCCATGCTCCGATTCTGGTTCACCGGACGACGCGCAGATGCCGCTGAGGCCTCTCCTTTGGGACCACTTTGGGACCAGCCGCCTCCCGGCCCTCCGCGAGGTGAGCTGCCAGGGCCATTCCGGCCTCCCCGATGGCCCGGCGGTCGGGATGCAGATACCGCTGCGTGGTGACCAGCGATCCGTGTCCGGCGATCAGCCGCAGCACATGCACCTTGACCCCCGCGTCCGCCATCCACGTCAGCCCGGTGTGCCGAAGGTCGTGACGGCGCAGATGTTCGTATCCGAGGGCGACGACGACCTCGTCCCAGTGCGTGGCGTCACGCAGGACGACGGTGGTGATCCTCCCGCCCCTGGGGCCGGTGAACAGGCGGGCCATGGGCCGGTATCCGACGGCTTCCAGGCGCTGGATCACCCGGGGCCGGAGCAGCGGCTCGCGGGGCGCTTTCCGCTCGAACCGTACGAGCCGGAAAACGAATGCTACGGCGGATCCCCGGCGGTTGCGGTCAGGTTCTGGGCCGTCGCCAAGCCAGGCAGGAGGGGAAGCCGCGATACCGCCCGGTCGGTTCGGCCAGAGTGGATCTCGGTGTTCCGGGGGCGACCGTGCTCCGACGTTGCCGGTCGGGTGCGGGCCGGTCAGGCCGGGGTGTCCTCCGGTGGAGGTGCGTCATGAGGTCGCCGAGCAGTGTGCGCAGCCGCTGGTAGTCCTCCTCGCCCAGTGAGTCCCGGAGGTGCTCGTCGAGGTCGACCAGCAGCCGGTCCGCGCCGACGGGTTCCCGCCGGCGGTTGTCGGTGAGGTAGAGCTCCTGCACGTTCGCGTGCCGGGGATGCGGCTGGCGCTCGACCCAGCCGCGCTCCACGAGTTTGCCGACCAGTGGCGTGATGGCCTGGGGGTGACTCCGACGACTGCGGCCAGTTCGGCGCCGGTCAGCCCCGGTTTCACCTCAAGGTTGATCAGTACGGAGTACAGCGAGCCGGAGACGCCGAGCTTGCGCAACGGGGGTTCTCTGGTGCTCTGCAGGGCCAGATCCGCTCGCCGCAGCAGGGCAGCGGCCTGCGTCCGGGCGGGGGCGGTGACGTCCGGCGCCAGGCCCAGGGGACCCGAGCGGTCACGGGCCTGTGAGCGAACGGTGGACGGGGACCGCGGATCCCCTGTTGACTTCAACAGCACTTGAAGTTCTAGCGTGCTGACCATGACGAACGCGATCAGGACGCAGACGGAGAACAGTGTCGCCGGGTTCGGTGAGTTGGCTTCCCTGATGGGGCTGATGACCGGGGCCGAGAAACACGGTCCGGCCGCGACGTCCACGCTCGACGCGCTGTGGGTCCTCTACGACCGGGTGCTGCGGGTCTCCCCCGAGACCATCAAGGACCCGGGGCGGGACCGGTTCCTGCTCTCCAAGGGGCACGGCCCGATGGCCTACTACGCGGTCCTCGCCGCCAAGGGCTTCTTCCCCAAGAAATGGCTGCCGGACTTCGGGACATACGACTCCCCTCTCGGGCACCACCCGGACCGGACGCTGGTCCCGGGCGCGGAGATCGGCAGCGGGTCGCTCGGGCACGGCCTGCCGCTGGCCGTCGGCACGGCGCTGGGGCTGCGGGCCCAGGGGCTCGACGAGCCGGCCGTGTGGGTACTGGTCGGCGACGCCGAACTGGACGAGGGGAGCAATCACGAGGCCATCGCGTACGCCGGAGCCGCCGGGCTCTCCCGGCTGCACACGCTGGTCATCGACAACTCCTCGGCCACACACGGCTGGCACGGCGGGATCGCCGCGCAGTTCGAGGCCGCCGGATGGTCGGCGGTGACCGCGGACGGGCGCGATCACGAGGCGCTGCACAAGGCGTTCGCCGCCCCGCACCCGGGACGCCCGCACGCGGTGGTCGCCCAGGTGGAGCCCAAGGACACGGGCGAACCCAAGGTCGCGTGAGGCCCCCCACTCCCCCGCTCCCCGACTTTCCATGACCTTTCACGAGACGGGATTCCCCCATGGACACCATGCGTGAGCGCTTCGCCGCCGTCGCGTCCCGGCTGCTGGACGAGGACCCGCGGCTCGCCGTCGTACTCGCCGAGATCGGCAAGGACGGCTTCATCCAGGCACAGAGCCGACACCCGGACCGGGTGGTGAACGTCGGCATCAGGGAACAACTGCTCGTCGGCGTGGGCGGCGGGCTGGCCCTCACCGGCTTGCGCCCGATCATGCACACCTTCGCCAGCTTCCTTGTGGAGCGCCCCTTCGAACAGGTGAAGCTGGACCTCGGCCACCAGGGCGTCGGCGGCGTGCTGGTGAGCGCGGCCGGCTCGTACGACTGGCCCGCCGGCGGCTTCACGCACATGTCACCGGGCGATGTTGCCCTGCTGGACAGCCTGGACGGCTGGACCGTCCACGTCCCCGGCCACCCGGACGAGGCCGAGACACTGCTGCGGCACGCCGTGGCCGCCGGGGACGACAAGGTCTACCTCCGGCTGTCCGAACAGACCAACCAGGAGCCACGCGCGGTCGACGGCGCCCGCTTCCTGACCCTGCGGGAGGGCCGCGGCGGCGTGGTCGTGGCAGTCGGCCCGATGCTGGAGAACGTACTCGGCGCCGTCGCCGGCCTGGATGTGACGGTGCTGTACGCGACCACCGTGCGCCCCTTCGACGTGGCCACGCTCCGCACCGCCGTAGCGGCCGCCGAGGCGGCGGACGTGGTGGTCGTGGAGCCGTACCACGAAGGCACCTCGACGCGGCAGGTGAACGACGCGCTGGCCGACGTACCCCACCGCGTGCTCGGCCTCGGCGTCGGCCGCCGGGAGCTGCGCCGCTACGGACAACTCGACGAGCACCTGACCGGGCACGGCCTGGACCCGCACACCCTGCGCGAAAGGATCACCGGCTTCCTGGGACGGTGAACAGCGCCCGCCGCTGGGCGGTCGTGCGGCTTGCGCATCCGCCCCATAACGTCCAGCCAGGGTTGGGGCTTGGTCAGAGGTGAAGACCTCCGGTGTGGTGGAGGTGTCGAGCCTTCACCACACGGAGATCTTCGTGTCGGTGCCATCGGGAGGCGGCGCCGTTGCAGGCGCGGAGGTGGACTTTCCGTCGACGGCGACGGGCCAGATCCAGGTCGGCGTGCCCGGCGTGGTGCCGTCGTCGCGGTACTCGGTCATTTGCCGCTGTAGACGGGGAAGACGCTGTGCTCGCCGTAGTCCTGGGCGCGCAGATCGAGCAGCGTGGCCATGTCCGTCTCGGAGATCTCGAAGTCGAGATCGGCGTTGGAGCGCATGTGCGCGGGGTTGGCGGTCTTCGGCAGCGACACGGTGCCGAGCTGCACCGTGTAGCGGATGCACAGCTGAGGCACGGACACGCCGTACTTGCCGGCCATCGCCTGGACATCGGGGTTGTCCAGGATCGCGCCGTGGGCGATGGGCGAGTACGCCTCGACGAGGATGCCCTTGCTCTCGCAGTAGGACAGGAGACCGGAGGGCGTGTTGCCCGCGTGCACGAGCAGCTGGTTCACGTGCGGGACGACGGTCGCGGCGGACAGGATGTTCTCCAGGTCGTGCTCCTGGAAGTTCGAGACCCCGATCGCGCGGATCTTGCCCGCCCGGTGCGCGTCCTCCAGGGCGCGCCAGGCCTGGCGGTTGCCCTCGGCGTAGTCGCCGCCGCGGAAATCGCTCCAAGGTTGCGGGCTGTGGATGAGCATCAGGTCGACGTGTGCGAGGTCCATCGTGGCGAGGGACTCGTCGATCGCGGCGACCGCGCCGTCGTAGTCCTTGACCTCGGCCGCCAGCTTGGTCGAGACGAACAGCTGATCCCGGGAGACGCCCGCGGTGCGGACGCCTTCACCGACGCCGCGCTCGTTGCCGTAGGCCTGGGCGGTGTCGATGTTGCGGTAGCCGATCTCCACCGCGGCGCGGACCGCTTCAGCCGCCTGGTCGTCCTCGATGAACCAGGTGCCGAGCCCCAGCTTGGGGATCTCGACGCCGTTCGACAGGGTGTAGGTCTCATCCAGGATGGTCATCCGTTGTCTTCCTTCGTCCTTCGGTTTCGATGGTTGTCATGACGCGCCCGGGCCTCATGTCCTGCGCTGTTGCTCCGCCGCCGGCCCGGGTGCTCCTTGCGCGCGGTGCGACGGAGCTGCCCAGCTTCCGAGCAGCCGCACGGCCTCGGCGGTGGCGGAGCCGGGCTCGACGGTGAAAACGAGCATGACCGGCCCCGGATCGGTGGCAAGCTCAAAAGGACGGCGTTGACCTGGTCGAAGTTCGCGGCTGTCTCGTCGGCGGCGTCCGAGGGCGGGGCCTGCACGCCGGCGCAGTTGAAGGCCATGTCGAGACGCCCGAAAGTCTCCACGGCCTGATCGACGGCGGCGGCGACCCGCGCCTCGTCGGTGACGTCGCAGGCGATGCCGATCGCCCGGTGGCCCTCGTCGTCGAGCGATTGCGCGGCCTGCTCGACGGCCTCGGCGCTGCTGTCCAGCAGCGCGACGGCGGCTCCGCTCCCGGCGAAACCGCGGGCCGCGGCCAGGCCCATGCCGGAGGCCGCTCCGGTCACGAGCGCCACCTGACCGGCGAAGTCGTACGTCGGGTTGTTCGTCATCAGGGTGCTTCCCATCCTCTGGTGTTCTTCGTCGTGCGGGCCCACCCCTCTTCAGCGCGGCGTTTGCGTCTCCGACGTTATGACCAGCGACCGGGTCGAACCAGGACCTGCTGGACCACCGTTCGTCCGGCTTCCCTGAGCATGCCCGCCCCGGGGCCCGCGCCCGGTCAGGACTCGCCCGGCGCGGCGGAACGGAGCATGAGCTGCGCCTGCCACGTGGGCGGCGACGACACCGGCAGCGGGGTCGCCGCGTCGCGGGCCGGCTGGATCCCCGAGCGCCGCACCAGGTCGACGGCGCTGTCCAGGGTGGTCTGCTGGAGCACCTCTCGCCCGTCACTTCCGCGCTCCGTCCGGCACAGACCGACAGGCAGGACCCACCATGACGAACACCACCACACCCATGAATCGCCGCTCGCTGCTCCAGGCGACGACGGCCGCGCTGCTGCTGAGCGGATGCTCCAGCGTGGTGGGATGGGGCTCGAACCCGGACGCTTCGACGCGCGGCGGGCCTGTACGCCCGCTCGCTGGCCGAGCAGGGATTCATCACGCTGGCCCACGACGCCTCGCACTACGGGAAGAGTGAGGGCAGCCGCGGAACATGGAGGACCCCAGCCACCGCGTCCGCGACATCCGCAGCGCGGTCACCTACCTGAGCAACCACCAGCAGGTCGACGCCCACCGGATCGGAACCCTCGGCGTCTGCGCCGGCGGTGGCTACACCATCGACGAGGAGCAGACCGACCTGCGCGTCGGGGCCGTGGCCACCGTCGTGGCCTACGACATGGGTGCCGCCGCGCGGGAAGGAATCGAAGGGGCCCCGATCTCCCGCGAGGGACGGATGGCCCAGCTCCACGCGATCGGCGACCAGCTGACCCGGGAGGCCGGTGGCGAGCCGCTCGTCGAGCAACTCGTCCCCGACCCGGACCAGCAGACCGACGACACCCCGTCCTTCTTCCGCGAAGCCGCGGACTACTACCTGACGGATCGCGGCAGCCATCCTCGCGCGGAGAACCGCTTCGTCGTCACCAGCGTGGGGCTGCACATGGCCTACTTCCCGTTCGCGCAGATCGAGACGATCTCACCGAGGCCGCTCCTGCTGATCGCCGGGGAGAACGCCGAGACGCTGCAAGTCAGCCGGGCCGCCTACGAGGCGGCGGGAGAGCCCAAGAAACTCGTGGTCGTGCCGGGGGCCTCTCATTTCGACCTCTACGACAGGCCCGAGCACGTCGAGCCGGCCGTGGAGCGCATGGCGGACTTCTTCGCCCAGCACCTGGCCTAGGTGTGTTGCTTTCAGCTTGGGCCTGGGGGCGGATGGTCACCGGACTGAGTTCGGGGCGATCGGAAATCGCTCGTGGTGGACTGATGGGGCATCGTACGGTCGCTTCCGATGAACGAGATGCCCGAGGTTTTGCCGTTGCCAGACCGGAGACCAGTCGACGCCGCAGTGGCGGGCAGGTTGATCGCGGCGCAGTTCCCGCAGTGGTCCGATCTCGAGGTCCGGACGGTCGATGTGCAGGGTTGGGACAACTGCACCTTTCGTCTTGGTGACGAGATGCTGGTGCGGCTGCCGACTGCCGAGGAGTACGCGCTGGCGGTGGAGAAGGAGCAACAGTGGCTGCCGGTTCTCGCACCCGCGTTGCCGGTGGAGATCCCGGTTCCGCTGGCCGCAGGCGTGCCCGATGAGAGCTTTCCGCACAACTGGTCGGTCTATCGGTGGATCGATGGCGAGCCTGCGGCCCGTGCCGTCGTCACGGACATGACGGCGTTCGCCCTCCACCTTGCGCAGTTCCTCCTGTCCTTGCAGCGGATCGACCCGACAGGCGGACCGGGCCCGGGAATGCACAATTGGTTCCGCGGCGGACCACTGGCAACCTACGACGGGTGGGCCCGATCTGCCCTGGAGACGTTGGACGGACTGATCCGGACCGAGGCCGCCGAGGAGATCTGGGAACGGGCGTTGCGAGCCTCGTGGAACGGTGAGCCAGTCTGGTTCCACGGGGACATGGCCTCGGGGAACCTTCTGGTGAAGGACGGTGCGCTCGCGGCTGTCATCGACTTCGGCACCTGCGGAGTCGGAGACCCGGCCTGCGACCTCTCGATCGCCTGGACGATGCTGACCGGCGAGAGTCGGTCCGCGTTCCGCGATCGGTTGGGGGTGGACAAGGCGACCTGGGAACGTGGACAGGGCTGGGCGCTCTGGAAAGCCTTGGTCGTGTGCGCCGGAGCGGTCCGCGATGGCCGGGGCCTGCCGACGGACGCATCGTTCGTTCTGGAGGAGATCCTCGCCGCCCGATGAGCGGCTGGAGCAAACAACACGTTGACAGCAGGTCACCGGGACAACGGCGTCTCTCTTCGGAAGCTGCCGCAGTCACAGGACGCGCCGGATGTCCCAGACGAAACTGTCCGAGCGGCCCGTGAGTTCGGCTTGCTCGATGTCTTTGCCGGCAGCGCGGGACGTGGGTACGTCCTGCTGGAGCCGGCCTGCGGGGCGCGGCGTCCAGTTGCTCGTCGCGGCCGAACTCCTCCAGTCCGTGAGCCGGGGGGAGCACCTCGAGCTGGAGAGGTCGTTGCGCTGTCTGGTGACGGCCGATGACGGTCTCGTGCGTGCGCACGCGCGCGTCCCCGTGTGGTGGCTCTCAGACAGGGGTCGGCCACTCGCCCCGGTGCCGGGTCGCCTTGGGTACCGCGAAGTGCGCCGCACCCCGGCGCGCCAGATAGGCAGCCACCGAGGTCGGTATGACGTCCGGGTAGTCCGCGTTGCGCACGTCGCGCAACGAGGCCGTTCCGTCGAACATCGCGACCTGGGCTTGCAGCGCCACGTACTCGACCACGCTCGACGCCGTGAACTGCCGACGCGCGATCTCCGCGCGCAGGTCGTCGAGGGTACCCCTGCGCACCAGTTCCCACCGCCGCCCGGACGCCGCTTCGATCTCGTTCCGCAGTTCCAGCATGGTCAGCTGTTCGCCGACCACGTGCACCTCGCGGCCCGCGGTCTTCGGGTCGAGCGCGATCGCGGCCGTGAACGCGGCGGTGTCCGCGATCGTGGTGATGTCGATGGCGCGCATGCCGTCGCCCCATACGGAGAACGTGCCCGCGACCGGGTCGAGCACCTCGTGGACCGGGCCGAGAAAGTACTCCGGGAAGGCGCCGATCGCCACCGATGTGCGCGCGACGGTCGAGGTCGCGAACGCGTCCGCGAAGGCTCGGCGCAGGTCGGACAGCACGTTGATGCCGTAGCCGTATCCGAAGAGGTCGATCGAGAAGTCGGACGGAATCATGCGGTGTACGCCGGCCCGCTCGGCGGCGCGCAGCAGCGCCCGCTGCCCGTCGATGATCACCTCCGGCCCACCTTGGACCGCGGACACCACGACCTCCACACCGTCGACGTGCCGCTGCAGTGCGTCAGAACCGTCTGCCAGGTCGCCGACGCACAGGGTCAGATTCGGGTGTGCCGCCAGCTTGTCGGTCGAGGGTTTACGGACCAGCGCGCGTACGTCCGCGCCGCGCTCCAGCAAGTTCTTCACGATCAGGCTGCCGAGGCTACCGGTTGCTCCTGCCACCAGTACGGTCGTCATTGCGGTTACTCCTTGTTCGTTCTGCTTGTGGTTGGCCGGCCGGCCGGTCCGCGGGTTCTCCGCGAGGGGCGATGAAGGTGTTCCGAGTGCCTCAGTCAATCCCCGGCGATGAAGCGGGTGGACCGGGGAACGCTGCCGAACTTGCCGGAATGGAAGTCGCGGTACGCCTGGACGATCTCGGCCTGGCTGTTCATCACGAACGGACCGTGGGCGACGACGGTCTCCCCGATGGGCCGGCCGGAGAACAGCATCACCCTTGTCCGTTCGTCGGCGTCGCGGGCGGCCAGGACCAGCGTGGTCGGGTCGCCCCTCCGGGACACGGGATCGGACCAGGCGATCTCTCCCGCGCGTACGGTCCGCCCGCCGACCGTCAGGCAGCCCGCGATCACGTACACGAAAGAGCGTTCGCTCCCGTCGAGTACCTGCCGGTACTCGGCTCTCGGGTCGAGCGTGATCACCATGCCCAGAATCGGCCAGTGATTGACCGCCGGCCCGCGCACCGCCCCTGCCTCGCCCGAGATCACCTGGACCAGGACACCCGGCTCGGTGTGCACGGCCTGGCCACCGGCCCGCAGGTCCTGGTAGCCGGTGGGCACCGACTTCTTGTGCGACGGAAGGTTGAGCCACATCTGGATCACATGGGCCTGCTCCGCGCGGGCCGCGACCTCGCGGTGGATGACGCCCCGTCCGGCCGTCATCCACTGCACGTCTCCGGGCCCCAGGACACCGGCGTTGCCCATGCTGTCGCCGTGTTCCAGGGCTCCGTCCAGGACGAGGGTCACGGTCTCCATCCCGCGGTGCGGATGCCACTCGAACCCCGGCTGATTGACCCATTCCTCCCCCATGAGCAGGAACGGGTCGGTCCGGGCGTCGTCGCCCGGCGGAATGATCAGCGCGCTGTGGTCGGACATGGGCGTCGGACCGATGACCACCCTGGCCACGACCCGGTTCACCCGGCGGTCCGTCGGCGCGGTACGTGCGGTCATCGTGCCCTCCCTCTCGTCGGCTCGAAAAGCATCCATCCCGGCTGCCCGCATCGACAAAGAGCACAGAAGTTACTTACTTTAGAGAAGTGACGAGACCGCCTGACTCCCCTGTCGACGAGGAGAGCTGCCACCGCATCCTGCGCGCGCTCGACATCATCGGGGTCCGCTGGACCGGACCGATCCTGCTCGCCGGAGCCCGGGGCGCCCGCCGGTTCAAGGAGTACCGCGCTCTGGTCCCGGGCATCTCGGATCCGCAGTTGACGCTGCGGCTCAAGCAGTTGCAGAGCCGTGGGCTAATCGAACGCACCGTCGTCCCCAGCACGCCGGTCCGGATCACGTACGCCCTCACCTCGGACGCCGAAGAGCTGATCTCCGCCCTGCAGCCGTTGTCGCACTGGAGCGAACGGAATCTCCCTACGCGAGGCGAGACGTGACGCGGAACCACTCCGTCCCCGCCGAGGCTCGGCCGACCGGCTGTTCGATGCGGCGTGCCGCTTCGCTCAGCATCTCTGCTCAGTCGCGCTGAGCGGCGGTCCGGCCGCGTTCACAGCCCTGCGGCGACGAGGCCTTCGCGGAGTGGGTCGGCGCCGGTGTGATGTTCTGCTGTTGCCGTTTCCCTCGGCAGGTGCCGCGCGGTGCGGCACCTCATCGATCCGGAAGGACTGAGTCGTGCCGGACTCCATCAGCCGCGGAGCACTCGTCACCGGGGCCTCGCGTGGCATCGGACGTGCCGCCGCCGTCGCCCTGGCCGCCGCGGGGCATCGCGTCGCCATCCACTACGGGCGTCACCGCGAGGACGCGGAGCGGACGCTCGCCCTGCTTGCCGGGGAGGGGCACACGGTCGTGGGCGGTGATCTCTCCGACCCGTCCACCGCGCGCGGCGTCGTCGAGGAGGCGGCACGGGCGCTGGGCGGCCTGGAGGTGCTGGTGAACAACGCGGCGGTGGCCCCGCAGCCGGAGAACCGGCACCGGATCGGCGATGTGGACTGGGAGACGTGGCTCGGGTCCTGGAACGCGATGATCGGCACCAACCTGCTGGGCGCGGTCAACGTCACCTGGGCCTTCGCCGATCAGCTGATCGGCCGCGGGGCGCCGGGGAGCATCGTCAACGTGGGGTCGCGCGGCGCCTTTCGCGGCGAGCCCGACCATCCGGCGTACGGGGCGGGCAAGGCCGCCCTGCATGCCTTCGGGCAGTCCGCCGCCGTCGCCCTGGCGCCCCACGGGATCGCTGTGACGTCGGTGGCGCCCGGGTTTGTCGCCACCGAACGGCAGGAGGCGAAGCTCGCCGGTCCCGAGGGGGACGCGGTGCGGGCACAGAGCCCGTTCGGCAGGGTGGCGTCGGCGGAGGAGATCGCCGCCGCGATCGTGTACCTGGCCTCGCCCGGGGCGGCCTGGTCCTCCGGCGCCGTGCTGGATCTGAACGGGGCGTCCTACCTGCGGTGACCGCGGGAGACCACCGTGGTCGCGGTGCCGCCCGCCCTCCGGCGGGGCGCCGGCACCGTTGCCGCAGTGTTCGCACGGCGCGGAGGGTGTCAAGCGGTGGTCTGCGGGCGCCCGTCCAGCCGCCGGGTCAACAGGCGGATCCCGCCGCAGTTGCTGCGCGCCGGCGTGCGGCTCACCAGTCTCACTCCCCCGCGGACAGCCACCACGGTCGACGCAGGAGCTGAGCACGTCGGGTGTGCCGTTCGACCATCTCGACGACGTCGTCATCGACATCGACGATCCGCAGGCCAAGGTGCGGGGCTTCTGCGAGTGACGACCCTGCCGCCGTCCTGCCACCCGGTGGGCGGGCGAAGCCACAGCCGGGCTCCGGGAACCGCGGCGAGTGGCCCGGCGGCCCTCCCCCGCACGGCCCTCACGTCCTCCCCGCTGCCGGTCCGGGCGCGTCCGGCAACCGCAGGCGTTTGAGGGCAAGGGCGTTGAGCGCGACGACGATGCTGGAGCCGGACATGGCGAGCGCGGCGATCTCGGGGCGCAGGACCAGGCCGGTCAGGGGTTCGAAGACGCCGGCGGCGATGGGGAGTGCCAGGGCGTTGTAGCCGATGGCCCAGCCGAGGTTCTGCCGCATCTTGTGCACCGTTCCCCGGCCGATGCGCAGGGCGGTGGGCACGTCGAGGGGATCGGAGCGCATCAGGACCAGCTCGGCGGTTTCGATGGCGACATCGGTGCCGGTCCCGATGGCGATGCCGAGATCGGCCCGGGCGAGCGCGGGAGCGTCGTTGATGCCGTCGCCGACCATGGCGACCCGGCGACCCCGCTGCTGGAGTTTCGCGATGCTGGCCGCCTTGTCCTCGGGCAGGACCTCGGCCAGCACGGTGTCGATGCCCAGGCGGTCGGCGATGCGTTGCGCGGTGGCGCGGTGGTCGCCGGTGAGCATGACGACCTCGATGCCGAGGTCGTGGAGCGCGGTCACGGCCCGGGCCGAGGTGTCGCGTACGGCGTCGGCGATGCCGATCAGCCCGGCCGCGCGCCCGTCGACGCCGACGATGACCACGGTGTGCCCGCCGGCCGCCAGTGCGTCGCGGCGGGCGGCGAGCTCCGCCAGGTCGATGCCCTCGCGCTCGGCCAGCCGGCCGTTGCCCACGACGACCCGGTGCCCTTCCACCTCGGCGACGGCGCCGTGGCCCGGCACGTTCTCGAACCGCCGCGCGCCCGCCGCCGTGATGTGACGTTCCTCGGCGCAGCGGACCACGGCGTCGGCCAGCGGGTGCCCGGACTCGCGTTCCACGGCGGCGGTCAATCGCAGCAGGGTGCGTTCGTCGTATCCGGTGGCCGGGACGATGTCGGTCACCTCGGGCCGGCCCCGGGTGAGCGTGCCGGTCTTGTCCATGACGACGGTCCCGATCCGGGCGGCGGTCTCCAGGGCGCCGGCGTTCTTGAACAGCACACCGCGTGCGGCGCCCAGGCCGGTGCCGACCGTGAGGGCGGTCGGGGTGGCGAGTCCCAGCGCGTCGGGGCAGGTGATGACCACCACGGTGATGGCGAACAGTACGGCGGTCCCCAGCGGCCGGTCGCTGAACAGCAGCCAGGCCGCGAGCGTGAGCAGCCCGCCCACGAGGGCGACGAGCACCAGCCAGAACGCCGCCCGGTCCGCGAGGCGCTGCCCCGGTGCCTTGGAGTTCTGCGCCTCCTGGACGAGCCGGACGATCTGGGCGAGTGCGGTGTCGGCGCCCACCTTCGTGGCGCGGACGCGCAGCGTGCCGTTGGCGTTGATGGTGGCGCCGACCACGGTGCTCCCCGGGGCCTTGGCCACCGGCAGGCTCTCCCCGGTGACCATCGATTCGTCGACATCGCCCTCCCCCTCCACCACGGTCCCGTCGGCGGCGATCTTGGCGCCGGGCCGGACCAGCAGGAGGTCGCCGACGGCCACCTCCGAGGTGGCGACCTCAACCGGCCGGCCGTCGCGGATCACCAGGGCTTTGGGGGGCGCCAGGTCGAGCAGGGCGTGGATGGCGTCGTTGGCGCCGCCGCGGGACCGCATCTCGAGCCAGTGGCCGAGCAACACGAAGGCGGCCAGCACGGTGGCCGCCTCGTAGAAGACCTCCCCGCCACCGGTGAGCGTCACGACCAGGGAGTAGAGCCAGCCCGCCGCGACGGCCACCGAGACCAGGACCATCATGTCCAGGGTGCGGGCCCGCAGCGCCCGCACGGCGCCGGTGAAGAAGACGGCGCAGGAGTAGAAGATCACCGGAAGGCTCAGCAGCAGGGCCCAGACGTCCTGGGGCAGGCCGAACGGCACGGGCAGGTGCAGGCCGAGGACGTTCTCCGCGATCGGCGACCACAGCAGGACGGGGATCGAGAACAACAGCGCCACCAGGAAACGGTCCCGCAGGTCGGCTGCCATGGCCGCCATGGACGCCCCGGGTCCCACGCCGGGTCCCGGCTCCCCCGCGGGCTCCGGTGCCGGTGCCTGGGGCGTCCCGGGCTCCATCAGCGGATCACAGAGGTGGGAGGGCACCGACTGACCGGCGCAGTGGTAGCCGCATTCTTCGACCCAGTGGCGCAGCTGGGCCACGGAGGTGCGCCGTGGGTCGTAGGCGACGGTCGCGGTCTGCGTCACCGGGTTCACCTCCGCGCGCCGCACGCCGGGCCGCCGCCCCAGTACGGCGGCCACGGTGCTCTGCTGGGAGGCGCGCAGCATGCCGGTGACGTCCAGGACGACGGTGCCGCGCTCCTCGCCGGGGCCGGCCGTCCGCTCCGCCCGGTCACTGTCCGCCATACGCTCCACCCCGGTTCTTCCGGCCGGTCACGGCGGCGGGCCGCCGGCCACCGGACCGCAGATCGGGACACCGGTCTCCAGAGCACCACGCGCGGCGGACGGGGGCGAGCCGCGCGGGACCGTTCGTCTGACCGGTGCGCGTGGGTCGGGGCCTCCGGCCGTTCATCGGGGTGAGAAGGCCCTGTTCAGCGCGTCAGGTAGGCGTCGATGATCGTCTGGACGGCCTTGTTGCCGTGGCGGTCCTTGATCTCGGCCCGCAGGGACACAGAGCAGTCGGCCCTCGGGTTGTCGATCTTCACGGCGCCCTCCGCGACCGGCGCCTTCTTCCTTCCAGGTCGCACCGCCGTCGGTGGAGTAGGAGATCCTCACCGGCGACGGGTGGGCCTCCGCCGTGCCCTGCAGGCTGAAAGGCACCCGGAAGGACTTCTTGCCGGCGGGGGCGGTGGAGTCGAGGTCCAGTCGGGGGCGAACCGGATCACCGAGGCGGGCAGCCGGACGATTTCCTCCGGGCCGCCGGAACCGGCACCGGAGGTGAAGGTGAAGGAGGAGGTGATCTCCGTACTCACCGGGAAGCCCTGTCCGGCCCGGCCTGCGGTCGTCACCAGTTCGTACCTGGCCTGCTCGGGGAAGTTCGAAGGAGACGGTACCCAGGATGTCGTGCCCGGTGGCGAACTCCTCACCGTCGCGGTACAGGACGGTACGGGCGGTGTCCGCGTCGTAGTCGGAGCCGCCGTGGTGGCCGGCGCCGTCCGAGAAGGAACCGAGGTGACCGTGGAGGGTGTTGCCCTCCCGGAACAGACCGTAGTAATCGTCGGAGATCTGCGTCCCGAACACCCCGGTGTTGAAGGTGCGGTTGTGGTTCTCACCGCCCTCGAACGGCTGGAAGCCGGTCCAGTAGTCGGCCCGGGAGTCCGTCACCACGGTCTGCATCCACGAGGTGTTGTCCTGGACGAACACGGTCGTGGTCCGGTGAGGTTCGCCCCAGGTGCCGGCGCCCCAGGACGGGCTGTCGGGGATGGTGAACAGGGAACCGGCGTCGCCGGGGACCGGTGAGCCCAGTTCGGTGCTGCTGCGGGCCAGCTCATCGAACCGCATCCGCTTCTCGGGCCGACAGAGGAGAAGGGCGCCAGCGCGTCCGACGCGGCCGAGAGGCGGTTGACGGCCTCCTCCATCGGGTTGATCACCGGGTGCGGGAAGATGCCCAGGCTCATCGAAATGATGTCGGTGCCCTGGTCGACCGCCCACTCCATGCCCTCGATGATGTCCGGTTCCCAGCCACCGCCCTCGTCGTCGAGGACCTTGCCGTTGAGGATGCGGGCGCCCGGTGCGATGCCGGTGTACGTACCGTCGCCGTGCACCCCGGTACCGGCGGCGGTGGAGACGACGTGCGTCCCGTGGCCCTGGCGGTCGAGGATGTCCGGGGAGTCGGAGAAGTTCTCGGCGGCGGTGACCTTGCCGCCCGCGAGGTCGGCGTGTTCCTCACTCACACCGGTGTCCAGGATGGCGATGGTGACGCCCTCGCCGTCGTACCGGACTCCCACGCCCGCGGGGCTCCGATCTGCGCGGCGGACTCGGCCAGGGGCTTCTCCGCCACGCCGTCCAGCGCGATGGTGGCGATGCCTGGGGCGACGGCGAGAGAGAACGCTTCCGCGCCGGTCGCCCCGGTGAGGGCCGCCCAGATCGCGGCGGTCTCCTCGTCGGTGACGGTGAGCGCCTCGCCGTTGATGGACTCCAGGACGGTACGGCCCTCGGCCGCCCCGACCGCGACGTCGGCGAGACGGGCGGACGCGGTGTTCTGCTCCCGCGCGCTGCCGGTGTAGGTGACGATCAGCGGCAGCCCGCCGGTCCGTCGGTAGCGCTCGCCTGCGAGCGTGGTGACGTCGAACAGCCGTTCTTCCAGCGTCCCGGCCCGGATGAGGGCCCAAGCGTCGCCCGGGACGACGTTCGACTCACCGTTGAGGGTGAGCCGCTGGACCGGTATGGACTCACGGCCCTCGGCCGGTAACAGACCGGTGGGCCTGCCGTCGGCCCCAACGAGGACGCGGTCACCCGTGATGAGGGTGACCATCACACCGCCCGCCGCACCGGGTACGAGGCTGTTCGCCCGGCCGCCGGACCCCTCCTGGGAGCCGCCCGCAGCGGCCACCGCTGGGGTGCCCGTACCGGCCGCCATGACTGCGACGGAGATCGCCGCCGTGGCGTGCCGCCTGGTGCTTGCGGTCGAGGGGCATGAACCGCCGTCCGTTCAGGCCACGAGCAGGCGAAGGCCGAGATCTGCCGCGTTTAGGTTTGCAAGGTCGCCGTTGCGCTCTTTCCACCGGCCGGAGGCGAGGTCGTCGCGGAGGTCTCGTACCGCCCTCTGCTCGGCCTCCGGCCCGACCCTCGTCCACACCGACACCGCACGGCGTACCTGATCCTCCAGGTACGCCTGCGGCCGACGCCAGTACGCCTCGAACAGGCCGTCGCCGCAGTCCCAGGGGACGGGTACCGGCTCAGTGCGGGCGCCGATGGCGTCGGCCATCCCGGCAAGCGAGGGAAATCCCGCGAGGACAGCGGCGAACTCGGGCAGATAGTCGCGGGTGAGCCAGAACCGGTCCTGCCATCCGGGCTCGTCGGTGTCGAACGTGAGGACCACCACGCGGCGGGCCACGCGCCGCATCTCGCGCAACCCCGCTACCGGGTCTCCCCAGTGATGAACGGTGGAGACAGCCATCGCGGCGTCGAAGGACTGGTCCTGGAACGGCAGGTTCTCCGCAGCGGCGGCCACGCACGGCGCCGAGCCGGCAGGCCGCTGCCCCCGCATGACCGCGGACGGCTCCACCGCGGTCACGTCGCGACCCGCGGGCTCGTAGGAACCCGTGCCGGCCCCGACGTTCAGCACCGTCTGTGCGTCGCCGAGCGCGTCCAGGATCTGTGCGGCGATCCGCGGCTCGGTGCGCCGGGTCGCGGTGCAAGCGCCGCCGATCGCGTCGTACAGCCGCGCACCGAGCACCTCCAGTTGTTCTTCCGGTGTCACCTTCAGCCCCTTCGCCCGTGCTTCAAGCTCCCTGTCGATGGCCGCCGCCATGGCGTCAGCGCGGTCACGCCGTTCCAGCAGCAGGCCGCGCAGTCGGCGCAGGTGTGCGACCGCGTCGGTCGACGAGTCGTCAACCAGTTCCGCGACCTCTCGCAGACCGAAGCCCAGCTGTCGGTAGGCCAGTACTTCCCGAAGCCGCGCGACATCGCCCGCTGAGTAGGCCCGGTATCCACCTGCGGTGCGCGCCGACGGGCGCACGAGCCCGATCCGGTCGTAGTGATGCAGCGTGCGGACGGTCACGCCGGCCAGCTCGGCCACCCGCCCCACGGTCCAGTGATCCTCCACGGCCCCGACTATGCGGCCTGACGTCGCGTCAGGGTCAAGAACTGCGGTCACGGCAGCGACAACCGAAGCCGATGCCACTGCCGATGATGCAGGAATGCCGCCGGCCGCACACGCAGGTGTGCATGACGGCAGCTCCAACCACCATGGTTGGGGTCCATCGTCGTTTCCCCGACCCGGCACAATCAGCCTGTGAATCCTGCCGACATCGTCACCGATGCACAGTGGACCCTGGTCGTACTGTTCATCGCCGCGCCCCTGCTCGTCCTCGCCGCGCTCCTGGCCGCGCCGTTCGCCATCGGCGGGTTCGCCGGCCTCCTGCGACGGCGCCGCGCCGCGCGGGCCGGCAGACCGTAACCGGGCGCCACGGTTCTCCCCTTGGCGCATCCACCCCGCACCATCACCGGGTGACCGTCGCGGAGTTCACCGTCGAGACGCGGTGGAAACGCTCCTGCTGCTCACCATCCTGTGAGCACCGCCCCCGGCACGGTGGTCGCGGCGATCGCCCTGACTATCGCCGACCCCATCGCCGGTGCAGCCCGAAGTACGTGGACGTGGCGGTCCGGCGCCCCGGGCCACGCTCGGCGGTATGGACCCGGCCATCGCCCTCCACAACCGGGCCCGTGCTCCCGCCGGTGGGAACACGCGGGGATCAAAGTTCTTGATGTGATCCCCCGTCACGCATTCCTCGGTCGTACGCTCGTCACACCACGGAGACGGTGCTACGTCCCGGCCACCGGCCGTGAACCCCTGTCCACGCTCTCCCGCCCCTCGGGCGCCAAGGCCCGTTCCCACAGATCCACCACCGACCGCACCCGGTCCGCCATCGGCCGGTCGTCAGCGGGGTCGAGCACCGCGCCGTGCACCTGGGCCTCGATGCCCTGCACCGCCAGCAGCGCCGTGACCTCCGGTGCGTCCCCGCCGGCTCCCAGCCGGCGCAGTTGGGCGGCCAGCCCGGCCGCTGCCCGCTGCTCGAAGGCCCGCAGCTCCGCCACGGTCGCGGTGGTGCGGGGCGTCTGGTCGAACAACAGCCGGTGCAGCGCGGGCCGTTCGGTGTGCAGCGCCACCACCCCGCCCACCAGCTCCTCCAGCAGCGCCCGCAACGGCAGTCGCCGGGCGGTCGCCACCGCCAGCAGCCCGTCCAGCTCGGTGGCCGCGGCGCGCAGGTGCTCCCGGGCCAGCGCGGTCAGCAGCCCGTCCTTGTTGGGGAAGTACTGGTACAGCGAACCGATGGACACCCCGGCCCGCTCGGCGACCTTGTTGGTGGTCGTCGCGGCATAGCCGTACCGCTGGAAAAGCTGAGCCGCTGCCTCCAGAATCACCTCGACGGTCTCCCGGGACCGCTGCTGACGTGGGCTTTTACGGGGCTGGACCATGGGGCTCCCATGCGAGTACCAAAAACTGAGGATAACTCACATCATGGAGGGGCGGGCCCGCCCACCTCACCGCCCCCTCCGCGAAAGACCCTGCCTCGTGCTCTCCGACCTGCTCGCCTATGCCCTCCGGATCCTGCCCGGCCTTGGCCTGTTGACGTTCTGCTACCTGCTGACCCGCCCCCTGCGCGACCCGCTGCCCCGGATCGCGGTCCTGATCCTCGGCTTCGTCCTCGTCCGGGACGCCATGACCCCGGCCGGGCTGTGGCACATCGGCGCCGCCGGGGCCGTCCCCTGGCTGCGGTTCACCCCCGACCCGGCGCTGCTCGTGGTGTGCGGCACCCTGACGCTCGCCACCACCGCGCTGATCCTGCGCACCGACCACCGCCTGGCGGCGCTGGTCCCCTGGGGCCGGGCGGACCTCCGCACCTTCGGGTGGGGCCTCGGCGGTGGCCTGCTGGCCGCCGCCCCGGTGTTGGCTCTGGCCATGGCCCGGCCGCTGGACGAACGCGGTGGAGCGGTCGACCTGTCCCTGCTGCCCGCCCTGGCGTTCTTCGCGCTGGCGGGCAACCTCGCCGAGGAGGTACTGTTTCGCGGCCTGCTCCAGACCCGCCTGGAAGCCGCGACCGACCGCATCCGCGCCACGCTCCTGTCAGCCGCGCTCTTCGCCGCCTGCCACACCTTCCTCGCCTCGACGGTCACTGACGTGGGCTGGCCCCTGCTGGCCTTCACCCTGTACGAGGGTCTGATCTGCGCACACCTTCGCAACCGCCACGGCGTTCTCGCCGCCGCCCTGGCCCACGCCCTGGCGATCTTCCTGCTGGGCAGCGCCCTGCTGTGACCCCAGCGGGCGGCGGGAGACGCCCGACCGAAGGCGCCTCGGCCAGGCAGCGCCGCTCGGCGGGAACACCGGGACGGCATCACGTTCTCACCTCCGCGCATCAGCGGATCTCCGTACAAGTGATCGTCCGAAAGGCTGCGCATCATGGCGTTCGCACACGGGAAGAAATGCCCTCGCCACACAGTGCGACAGGATGAGGGGGCAGATTGGCCAGGCGAGGAGAGGTCGAGGCGCTGGCGACGCAGATCCGCGAGCTTCAGTGCAACGTCAACAAGCTGCACCAAGAACTCGCGTCCATGCGAGCCGAAATCGTGAGCACGGTCCTCAACGGCTTCACGGAACTCCGCTCCGACAACACGGCCCTGCGACAGGATCTCAACGGCAGCATCTCCAGCGGCTTCGCCGAGCAACGCGGTCTCCTGGGCCGGCTCGGCGAACGGCTGAACCAGGAACAAGCCGATGCGCAGACGGCGCTGCGCGAGGTCGAAAGCCTTCACCGTAAGGCCGCCGAAGCCCGGGTCGCCGAACTCGAGGCCCAGCAGCGGCCGGCGCCGGAACGGCGGGCCGAGAACCACGAGCCGGCGCGGTCAACGGCGGAGGCGGGTGAGCCCCAACCCGCGAACGGCGGGGAGTCCGGCTACGCCGGCCTCCTCGCCCTGGCCGCCGGCGTCGCCTACGCCGAGATCACCTGTCACCGGGACACCTGGGCCTTTCTCGTCGAACGCGCCGCTCAGACCGAGCACTTCCGGCTGCCGGCCGGTGTCGACGAAGCCAACGACGGCACCATCGAAGCCGACCTCTCCGGTCGCACGCTGATCGCCGTCCTCGATGCCCTCTGGCACACCACCCACGACGCCACCCTCGGCCACGGGACACGGGCACTCGCCGCCCGTGTCTACGACCGCATCAGCCAGTCACTCCACGACCTCCAGCCAACCGACGACGGCGAGCAGGCCGTGACCCGCATCGTCATCGACAACCGGCCGCCCAAGACGCCACCGGCCGACGGCACACCCGACCCCGAACCCACAACAGACTGAGCCCGGCCACATGGTGCCCCGCCCCCTTCTTCCGGGGGTGGGCACCGTCATGTGTGCTCTACCCGGCGATGGTGTCGGCCCATTCGGAGTACAGCAGCTCCGGCAGCGGCAGGTTGTCCGCCCTGAACACCGCGATCCCGCCGGGCCCGGGGCTTCCCCGGCTGCCCGTCTTCGGCCTGTGGTCCTGCCTCAGACGCTCATGGCACTCGGATGAACGGCTGCCCGCACTGCCAGTCGGCAGGAGTCGCGCGTCGTGCGTCGCCCCGAGGTTGTGTGGCGGCCGAGCGCGGTCAGTCGCCGTCCAGGTCGTCGAGCAGATGGACGGCGGCCTGCATGTAGTCGCTGATCCAGCGGTCGTGGATGCGTTTGATCGGGAGCGGGGCCAGGGCGAGGTGACGCTCGCGGCCCGACTTGCGGCCGGTGACCAGTTCCGCCCGCTCCAGCACGCGCAGGTGCTGGAGCACCGTGGTGCGGTCGAGCTCGGGGAACAGCGCGCACAGCGACCCCGTGGTGTGGGTGGAGGCCTTCAGCGCGTCGAGCATCCTCCGGCGCACCGGTGAGGACAGCGCCTTGAACACGCGGTCATCGTCCGAACCGTTGTCGATCGCCCCTGTCATGTTGTAAAAATACAACATGACGAACGAGCCGGTCACCGAGTTGTCCTTCACCGTCTCCGGACGGGTCGCCCGTCCGTGTGCGGAGGCGTACGAGGCCGTAGCGGATCCGGAGCAGCTCTCGCGGTACTTCACCACGGGCGGGGCGAGGGGCCGTCTGGAAGCAGGTGCGCAGGTGGAGTGGGACTTCGCCGACTTCCCCGGTGCCTTCCCCGTCACGGTCATCGAGGCCGACCCCCCGCGCCGCCTCACCATCGAATGGGGCGCCGAGGCCTCCGTGAGCGAGGGCGGCACCACCCGCGTCACCTTCGAGTTCGAGCCCATCGACGGCGACTCCCGCACGCTGGTGACGATCACCGAGACCTCCTGGCGGGCCACCCCGGACGGCGCCAAGGCCGCGTTCGGCAACTGCGAGGGGTGGACGGGCATGCTCGCCGCGCTGAAAGCCTGGCTGGAGCACGGCATCAACCTGCGTGAGGGCTTCTACCGTTGAGCGCGCGGCACGACCGGCCCGCGATCGTCGACCGCGCCACCTGGAACGACGCCGGGGTGTCCTGGTGCAGCAGGAGAAAGCGCTGACCCGGATGAAGGACGCGATCAGCGCGGGCCGCCGTCGGCTGCCGATGGTCGAAGTGCGTCCGGACTATGCCTTCGACGGGCCCGGGGCACCGTCACGCTGCTCGATCTCTTCGAGGGGCGCCGGCAGCTCATCGTGCGGCACTTCATGCGCGGCCGGCGCCCGATCGCCCCCTTGCCCACTTCCGGGCACCCGGTGGCCTCCAGTGTTCGGGAGTGTGGGGACAGCGTCGAGTAGCTGAGCCCGGTGGCCTCCGCACCACGGGGAGCTGCACCCGGTCGGCCTCGCACCGCGGGGGTGGCGGGCGGTGTTCCGGCCGTACGGTGAGCGGTATGGCCGCTGGTCAGCCACGGCGTACGGGGGGCGGGTCATGGCGTCTGCGGGTGCCGGCCTGGATCGCCGCCGTGTTCACCGGGGTGGCGCTGGTGTGCGCCGTGAGCGCGCTGATCGCCGGCCCGCGCCGGTGGCTGGAGCGGGTGCGTGAGGGCATCGACGTCCTGCTGCTGCCCAGTCCGCCGAGCCTGCCGTACGCCGTCTTCCTGCTGCTGCTCGCGGCGGCCGTGGCGGCCCGCAAGCGCGTGGCCTGGTGGGTGCTGACCGGCTACACGGTGGTTCTGGTGGTCCTGGACGTCCTGCCCGTGGACCGGCATCCGGTGCTCCAGACGGTGCTCGGCACCTGCTGCGCGGTGCTGTTCCTGGTGCTGCTGCTCGTCACCCGTCCGGTGTTCCGGGCCCGGGTACGGCGCGGCGCGTTCTGGCGGGCGCTGGGGGCGCTCGTCGCGGGGCTGATCGCGGCCACCGCGGCGGGCTGGCTGCTGGTCACGGTGTGGCCCGGCACGCTGGCCGCCGGCGACCGGCCGGCCTACGCCGCCAACCGCGTCTTCTTCGGCCTGGTCGCCGACCGCTACTTCAGTGGCATGCCGCCGTGGATCACCCGTTCGCTGCTGGATCTGGTGGCCGCGCTGGCCCTGCTGAACGCCGCCGCCGTCCTCTTCCGTTCCCAGCGGGCCCGCTCCGGGCTGCACCCCGGCGACGAACTGCGGCTGCGCGCGCTGCTGGGGCGCTACGGCGCGCAGGACTCGCTGGGCTACTTCGCCACCCGCCGCGACAAGAACGTGGTCTTCTCCCCGGACGGACGGGCCGCCGTCACCTACCGGGTGGAGGCCGGGGTGTGCCTGGCCTCCGGCGATCCGGTCGGCCGCCGCGGCTCCTGGGCGGCGGCCATCGCCGCCTGGCAGGACCTGGCCCGCGACTACGCCTGGAGCCCGGCCGTGCTGGGGGCCGGGCCGGAGGCGGCCCCGGCGTACGCGCACGCCGGGCTCGGCGCCCTGCACCTGGGGGACGAGGCGATCGTGGAGCCGGCCGGCTTCGGTCTGGAGGGCCGCGACCGCAGGGCGATGCGGCAGGCCGTGGCCCGGGTACGGCGCAGCGGCGCCGTGGTGCGCGTGCGGCACCACCGGGAGCTGGGCGAGGAGGAGATGGCCGGGGTACGCGCCGATGTGGACGCCTGGCGCGGCGAAGGGATCGAACGCGGCTTCTCGATGGCCCTGGGCCGGCTGGGCGACCCGGCCGACGGCGCCTGCCTGCTGGTGGAGGCATGTCAGGGTCCGGGGGGCGGAGCCCGGCGGCTGGCGGTGCTGTCCTTCGTCCCCTGGGGGCCGGACGGCTTCTCGCTCGATGTGATGCGCCGGGATCCGCGCGGGCCCAACGGGGTCATCGAGTTCATGATCGCCGAGCTGGCCGAGCGCGGCCGGACGATGGGCATCCGGCGTCTCTCGCTCAACTTCGCGGTCTTCCGCTCGGTGTTCGAGGAGGGTGCGCGTATCGGCGCGGGACCGGTGCTGCGGCTGTGGCGCCGGCTGCTGCTGTTCGGCTCCCGCTGGTGGCAGCTGGAGGCGATGTACCGTACGAACGCCCGCTACCGGCCCGAGTGGTATCCCCGCTACCTCTGCTACGCCGAATCACGGGCGCTGGCCCGGATCGGTGTGGCCTCCGGCGTCATCGAGGGCTATGTCTGGGCACCTCCCGGGCGCCGCCGCCCCGGCAGCCATCCGCCGGCCGCCGCCGGGAACCTGCCCCCGCTGAGCGAGGAGGACCTGGCCCTGGCCAGCGGCACCGGTCCGCCGTCCCGAACGGCGTTGCGCCCGGAGGGGGAACGCGAACCCGAACCCGTACGCCTGCGGCGCGCGGCCGTCGGGCGGCTGCGGGCGGAGGGCACCGACCCCTACCCGCCGCAGGCCACCCGCACCCACACACTGGCGCAGGCCCGCGCCGCGCCGGCCGGGACGCGGGCCCAGGTCTTCGGCCGGGTCCTGGCGGTGCGGGACTTCGGCGGCCTGGCCTTCGCGCCGCTGCGGGACGCCACCGGTGACCTCCAGCTCATCCTCCGCCGGGAGTCCGGCTTCACCGCGACGGTGCGGCGCGGCGACCATGTGGAGGCCACGGGGGAACGCACCACCAGCAGGACCGGCGAGCCCTCCCTGCGGGTGTCCGGCTGGCGGCTGCTGTCCGCCGCGCTGCGTCCGCTGCCCGACCGGCCCGCCGTGCGCGCGGTTCTGATGACCCGGGCCACGGTCCTGCACACCCTGCGCGCCACCCTGGACCGGGCGGCGTACACGGAGGTGGAGACCCCGATCCTGCAGCGCGCCCCGGGCGGGGCCATGGCCAGACCGTTCACCACCTACGGCAACGCCCAGCACCGCAGGCTCGCGCTGCGGGTCGCCCCCGAGCTCTACCTCAAGCGGCTGTGCGTGGCCGGCCTGGACCGGATCTACGAGCTGGGCCGGGTGTTCCGCAACGAGGGTGTCTCGGCGCGGCACTCCCCGGAGTTCACGCTGCTGGAGGCGTACCGCACCGGAGCCGACCACGCGTCGATGCGCGTGCTCGCCCACCGGCTGGTCCAGGACGTGGTGGCCACCGCCGGGGGTGCCGCCCGGGATCTGTCGGGGCCCTGGCCGGTGCGCACCGTGTGCGGCGCGCTGTCGGAGGCCCTGGGTGAGGAGGTCACCCCGGACACCCCGGCGCGGCTGCTGCACCGCTGGTGCGCCCGCCACGGCATCCCGGCCTCCTCCGAGATGGACCGCCCGGCCCTGATCGACCTGCTGTACGCACATCTGGTGGAGGCGAGGACGGGGGCGCCGGTGTTCTACACCGGCTTCCCCGTGGAACTGTCACCGCTGGCCCGCGCCGACCGCGCCGATCCCCGGCTGGCCGAGCGCTGGGACCTGGTCGCGTACGGCATCGAGCTGGGCACCGGCTGCTCCGAACTCACCGACCCGGTCGAACAGCGCCGCCGGCTGGCCGCCCGCGGCACCCTGGACGAGGACTTCCTCGCGGCCCTGGAGCGCGGGATGGCCCCCACCGGGGGACTCGGCATCGGCGTGGACCGGCTGCTGATGCTGCTGACCGGGAAGCCGCTGCGCGGGACGCTGCCGTTCGGCGGGCATCGGGGCGCCCCGTAGGCGGGCACCGATCAACGGCCGCGTCAGGGGGTACCGCCGGATGGCCGCCCCGCACATGACGACCGGTCACTCGCCCGCGCCGCCCCTCTCGCACCATGACGGGCGCGTCGCCCGTCTCGGCCAGGCGTACGGCGCTTGCCCCGGCCACCGCAGGTCAGCCCGGGGGTTCCTCCAGGGCGAGGGTGGCGTTGTCGCTGTCGTAGTCGTACAGCTCCGCGTAGCTGCCCCAGTCGATGGCGATGCCGAGCTGGGTCCTGGCCTCCTCGGGGGGGTGAAGCCGCGGTGCAGGAGGTCCAGGAAGAAGTCCTCGCGCAGGGTGTGGCCGGGGGCGGTGCGCAGGGCCTGGGCGATCGCGTGGATGAGGGGGGCGCGGTCCAGGGCGTGGCGGGAGAAGAGTTCCTTGTCGCGCAGGATGCCGGCCGCCGTGAATTCGCGGCCGGCGGCGGTGAGTCCGATTCGGGCGCGGGCGGTGCGGGCGAGGCCGAGCAGGACGGCCGCGTCCACCAGGGGCAGCAGGTCATCGATTTCGAAGGTGAGGGCCTCGGCGATCTCGGCGAGTCCGTCCTCGCCGCCGCGCGAGGCGAGGATCTCCAGCAGGCCCGCCATGCCGCCGACCGAGGCGCGCGGCAGCGGGCTGCTGATGGGGGTCGGGGCCGGTGGTGGGGTGGCGGCGGGCTCGCCCCGGCCGGTGAGGACGTCGTACACCGCGTCCACCAGGTCCTCGAAGTGTGCGCCGTGCCGGTCACGGGGGCGGGCGAGGTCCACGGTGAACTCGGCGCGGATGCGCCCCGGGTTGTCGGAGAGCACCAGCACCCGGTCGGCGAGCAGCACCGCTTCCTCGATGTTGTGGGTGACGAGCAGGATCGCCTTCACCGGCGCGGTGTGGCCCTCCCACAGCAACGCGAGTTCGGAGCGACGGCGCGTCGAGGGCGGGGGCCAACCGCAGCACTCCGTACAGCAGGCCCAGCAGCGCGGCGGCGACCAGCGCGTCGGTACAGCGCAGCCCGGGGAGCAGCCACACCCCGTGGGTGGGGAAGCCGCGTACCCGGCCGCCTCCGCCGCCGCCGTTCGCCGTCACACAGCACAGCATCGCCGGACCCGCCCCCGGCACGGCGCAGCTCACCTACCGTGGTGCGTCGCCGGCCGTGCTCCGGGTGGGTGGGGAGGACGGTTAGGCTGTGGGGTCGCCGCAGCGGAGTGACGTGGGTGGAGGCGGAACCGTGGTCACCATGCAGGATGTCGCCCGGGCCGCCGGTGTCTCGCCGATGACCGTCTCGAACGTGGTCAACAACCGGCCGCACGTGCGCGAGGCCACGCGTGCGAAGGTGCTGGCGGCCATGGACCGGCTGGGGTACCGGGTGAACATCGCCGCCCGGAACCTGCGGGCGGGCCGCACCCAGACGATCGGGCTGGCCGTGCCCGAGGTGGATCGCCCGTACTTCGCCGAGCTGGCCGCCCGCGTCGTCCGGCACGCCCGCGCGGCGGGCTACCGGGTGGTGGTGGAGGAGACGGGCGCGCTGCGGGAGGAGGAGCTGGACGCGATCGCGTGGTCGCGCAACAGCCTGTACGACGGGCTGATCTTGAGCACGGTCGCGCTGGCGCCCGCCGACCGGGACCTGCTGCCGGTCGATTTTCCTGTGGTGATCCTGGGTGAGCGGATCTTCGACGCGCCGGTGGACCACATCGCCATGCCCAACACCGAGGGGGCCCGCGCGGCCACCGCGCATCTGATCGCGCGCGGGTGCCGCCGGATCGCCATGGTCACCGGCCCCGATCTGGAGGAGACCAACGTGTCGAGCCTGCGGTACGCGGGCTACCGCGAGGCGCTGCGGGCGGCCGGGCTGCCCGAGGACCGGCGGGGCGTCGTCCGGCTCCCCCTGCTCACCTTGGAGAGCGGCGCGGAGGCCGCCCATCGCCTGGCGCGGGCGGGCGCGGGGTACGACGGTGTCGTGGCCGTCACCGACACGGTGGCCCTGGGCGTCATCCGCGGGCTGGCCGACGCGGGGGTGGCGGTTCCCGGTGAGGTGAAGGTCGTGGGCTTCGACAACATCGGGATCGGCGGCTTCACCGTTCCGGCGCTGTCCACCATCGACCCCGACAACGACTGGATCGCCGCCCGCGCCGTCGAGTTGCTCCTGGAACGTATCCGGGGGGACGGCGTGCCGGGGCCCCGGGACGTGGTCAGCCCGTTCACCCTGATCGAGCGGGAGTCCACCCGCCAGTAGCCGGCGCGCGCCCCGTTCTTCCGCCGTCCGTTCTCTTGACAGCGTGCCGCCGACCGGGTTTTTGTATCGATACACATCACTCTTGCCTGACGGAGGGCTCATCGTGACGACCACCAGGGGAACCGCGATCGTCAACCTGGACATCGAGGGCCCCACGATCAGCCGTCATCTGTACGGGCATTTCGCCGAACACCTGGGGAACTGCATCTACGGCGGCTTCTACGTGGGCGAGGACTCCCCGATCCCGAACGAGGGCGGCATCCGGCTCGACGTGGTCCAGGCGCTCCGTGCGCTCAACATCCCCAACCTGCGCTGGCCGGGCGGGTGTTTCGCCGACGAGTACCACTGGAAGGACGGCATCGGCCCCAAGGAGAGCCGGCCCCGGATGGTGAACACCCACTGGGGCAACGTGGAGGAGAACAACCACTTCGGCACACACGAGTTCCTCGCGCTGTGCGAACTGCTGGGCACCGAGCCGTACATCAGCGGCAACGTGGGCAGCGGCACCGTCCAGGAGATGAGCGAGTGGGTGGAGTACCTCACCCGGGACGGCGACAGCCCCATGGTGCGGCTGCGCAAGGCCAACGGCCGGGAGGAGCCGTGGCGGGTACGGTTCTGGGGCATCGGCAACGAGACGTGGGGCTGTGGCGGCAACATGCGCGCCGAGTACTACGCCGACCTCGCCCGCCAGTACGCGACCTACTGCCGCGACCACGGCGACAACAAGCTCTACCGCATCGCCTCGGGGGCCTCCGACAACGATTTCGCCTGGACCGAACGGCTGATGCAGCAGATCGGCTGCTTCGGCTGCGAAGCCACCCCGAAGAACTTCTTCCAGGCCCTCTCGCTGCACTACTACACGATGGCCGGCAGCTGGGACGCGAAGGGCAGCGCGACCCAGTTCGACACCGAGGACTACTACCGCACCCTGGCCGCCGCCCGGAAGATCGACCGTCTCATCGCGGGCCACTCCACGGTGATGGACATGTACGACCCGGCCCGCACGGTCGGCCTGGTGCTGGACGAGTGGGGCACCTGGTGGGACGTGGAGCCCGGCACCAACCCCGGCTTCCTCTTCCAGCAGAACACGCTGCGCGACGCGCTGGTGGCCGGGGTGCACTTCGACATCTTCCACAAGCACGCGGAACGGCTGTTCATGGCCAACATCGCGCAGACCGTCAACGTGCTGCAGGCGATGATCCTCACCGACGGGGAGCAGCTCGTCCTGACCCCCACCTACCACGTCTTCGAGATGAACAAGGATCACCAGGACGCCACCTCTCTCCCCGTGCATCTGCGGCTGGCCGCCGGTGGCAGCCACACCCTGCCGGACGGGAAGGAACTGGAGACGCTGTCGGTGTCGGCCAGCACGAAGGACGGCACGCTGCTGGTGTCCCTGAGCAACCTGGACGCGGGCGAAGCGGCGGAGGTCACGCTGGACCTGCGCGGTGGCACGGTCGGCACCGCCACGGCCCGGCTGCTGGCGGCGGACCGGATCCAGACGTTCAACAGCCCCGAGGCGCCGGACGCGGTGGCGCCCCGTCCCTACGACGAGGGGCTGCGCGCGGACGCCGACCGGCCCAGTCTGGTGACCGTCACCCTGCCGCCGCACTCGTTCGTCACCGTGCGGGCGCCGCTCGCCGGCTGATCCTGGCCCAGGTCTTGCGCCGCGGTCGGCGACGACGGGTGAGCCGGCGTGCGGTACCGAGGGCCGCGGCGCTCGCGAAGGCGAGCGCCGCGGCGGTGATCAGCCGGGCGTCGCGGCCGCGGCGGGCGGTGCGGGGGGCCGCCGAGCTTTCGGACGGCCCGCGCAGCCCGCAGAGCTGGCCCCGGCGTACGTGTTCCTCGCCTCGCAGGACGCGTCGTTCATCACCGGCGAGATCGTCAACGCCACAGGCGGCGCCCCGCTGCCCTGAACGACCGCGGCAGCGCACGGGAGCCCGGCCGGGCGTGAGGTCGCCGGTTCGCTTCCTGTCGCCCCGGCGGGGTGCGAAGGGGCCCGTGGGTCAGAGCCGGATGACGACGAGGACGGTGTCGTCGGTGGCGCCGTCGGGTGGGAGCAGGTCACGGAGGATCGCGTCGGCGAGGCGCTCGGGGTGGGCGTCGCGGTGGCGGGTGAGGGCTTCGGAGAGGCGGGCGAACCCCACGTCGATGTCCTCGCGGCGGCGCTCGATGAGACCGTCCGTGTAGAGGACGAGGGTGTCCCCTTCGGTGAAGCCCGCCCGCTCCTGCGGCCTGGGCAGATGTTCGAGGCGGGCGCCGAGCGGGGGGTCCGTGGCCCCTTCGAGGAACTCCACGGCCCCGTGGGCGCGCAGCAGGGCGGGCGGCGGGTGACCGGCGCAGCTGTACGTGAGGACATGGCCGGCCCAGTCGACGGTGACCTGGACGACGGTGGTGTTCTCGGCGCCCTCGACCGAGCGCGCGTACAGCCCCAGCACGTCCAGGGCCTGGGCGGGGCCCTCGGCGACCCGGGAGGTGGCGCTCAGGGCGCTGCGCAGCAGGCCCATGACACCGGCGGCACGCAGCCCGTGGCCCACGACGTCGCCGACGGCCACCCCGATGCGGTCGCCCGGCAGGTCCACCAGGTCGTACCAGTCGCCGCACACGTTCAGGGCGCTGACGGCCGGCTGGTACCGCACGGCGGCACGGTGGTGCCCGATGTCGCCGGGGTCGGGCAGCATCGCCTCCTGGAGGGCGAGGGCCACCTCCCGTTCGCGGGCGTGGGCCCGGCGCAGACGCTCGTTGACCTCCTGGAGCTCTCGGGCCCGGGTGTACAGCTCGGCTTCCAGCACGCGCGTCCTGCCGCCGTCGGGGAGCCCGCCCAGCTTGATCAGCTCGGTCACCTCTTCCACCCGGTGCACCAGCAGGACCACCCGGCCGCCTGGCCCGAGCACCGGGGTGTTGACCGGGCTCCAGTACCGCTGTTCCCACACGCCGGGCCGGTCCGCGCGCTGGACGTCGTAGCGCTGGAGCGCCATGCTGTCCCGCTCCCCGGTGGCCAGCACGCGCTGGAGTGAGAGGTGCAGGTTCCGGGCGCCCTGGGCATCGGCGTTGTCCGGGCTGTCGGGGAACACGTCGAAGACGTAGCGGCCCACCAGTTGTTCGCGGGTACGTCCGGAGATCCGCAGGTACTCGTCGTTCGCGTCCGCGTAGACCAGTTCGGGGGTCAGCAGCGCCACCATGCTGGGCAGCCTCCGGAACACCGCCGTGTAGTCGATGTCGATCCCTGTGTCCGTCATGCCAGCCCGCCTCAGCACCCGCCACCGGTGATCACCACCCTAGGGACAGGACGCGGACACCGCCCCCGGGGGCGGGCGCCGGCACCGCGCCGCCCCCGGACCTTCCGCCTGGCACCGGCCGCCCCGGCGCCGTACATCACCCCGACGGTCGTCCTCCCAACGCGGGGGAGGACTCCGCCGCACGCGCGCGCCGCGTGCCCGTCGCCGGGCCACCGGCGCGGGGGCCGGCCCCGTGGCCGGACCGGCAGGCCGGTGGAGTACCGTGGACCCTATCGATAACGATAACCATCTTCAGTTGACGGAGGGTCGGATGAGCACGATGACGGGGCCGGGGCACGCGGGGCGGCTGCCGGTGACGGTGCTGTCGGGCTTTCTGGGCGCGGGGAAGACCACGCTGCTCAACCACGTGCTCGGCAACCGTGACGGCTTGCGCGTGGCGGTGATCGTCAACGACATGAGCGAGATCAACATCGACGCGGAGCTGGTGCGGGACGGCGGCGCACTCTCCCGCACCGAGGAACGCCTGGTCGAGATGACCAACGGCTGCATCTGCTGCACCCTGCGGGACGACCTGCTGGAGGAGGTCGACCGGCTGGCCCGCGCGGGCCGGTTCGACTACCTGCTGATCGAGTCGAGCGGTATCTCGGAGCCCATGCCGGTGGCCGCCACCTTCTCCTTCCCGCGCGACGACGGTGCGACGCTGGGCGAACTCGCCCGGCTGGACACGATGGTGACCGTGGTGGACGCCCTCAACTTCCTGCCGGAGCTCACTGCGGGGGACGCTCTCACCGACCGGGATCTCGCGCCGTTCGAGGGGGATGACCGCACGGTCAGCGATCTGCTCACCGATCAGATCGAGTTCGCCGACGTGATCGTCCTGAACAAGACGGACCTGGTCGGCACCGAGGAGACCCAGCAACTCGAAGCGGCTCTCCAGCGGCTCAATCCGGCGGCCAAGGTGGTACGCGCACGACACGGCCGGGTGGATCCCGCCGAGATCCTGGGCACCGGGAGGTTCGATCTGGCGAAGGCGCAGGAGTCCGCAGGCTGGCTGGCCGAGCTCAACGGGGATCACCTTCCCGAGACCGAGGAATACGGCATCTCCAGCCTGCTCTTCCGCGCCGACCGGCCCTTCCGGCCGGAACGGTTGTGGCGGCTGCTGACCGAGGACTTCGACAGCGGCGTCTTCGGCGAGGTCCTCCGCTCCAAGGGCTTCTTCTGCCTGGCCACCCGTCCCGGGATCACCGGCCTGTGGTCGCAGGCCGGGTCGGTGGCGAGGTTCGAGCCCTCGGGGGTGCGGTCACCGGGGGACACCGATTCCCGTGGCCAGGAACTGGTGTTCATCGGAACGCGCCTGGACAAGGACGCGCTGCGGGCGGCGCTGACGGCTTGCCTGCTCGACGACAGCGAATGGGCCGCGGGAGCCCGGGCGTGGGCCGGCTACGACGATCCGTTCCCGGCTTGGGAGGCGAGCGGGCCCCTTCAGCACGACCACGACCACGCTCACGACCACGGCGGCCCGGCGCCGGGCGTGGTGATCGGGGCGAAGGCCACCTGAGCACGCCGGGCACGCCCCGTGACGGGATCCTGCCCCGGCACCGTAATCGCCCCGTTGATCACGGGCTTCTGGAAGGCTGGGGAGCATGAACGCGGAGCCACGCCCACGGCGTTGCGCGCTGGACCGGAATCGGGGCCGGTCGTCGGCGGCGCGACGGGACCGGGACACGTGCGGATCACTTGTATGGCCCCACCGACGTCACCCGTCATCGCGGTGGAACCGTCCGCCGCGCTGCGTGCCGCGCTCATCGCCCGGCTGACGGCCGGCCCGGCGCGGCGGTCGACCGCCGCGCCGGGCCGCACCGCTCAGCGAACGCCCGTGACCAGCAGCATGGAGTGGACCAGGTAGTAGCCGGGTTCATCGAGCAGGTAGCTTCCGCTGCCCGGCGTCAGCAGCGCCTCGGCCAGTTCGATCTCCTTGTCGTCCATGCCGGCCTCCCGCCCCCGGTTGCGGGCAGCCTCCAGAAGCTCGGGCCACACCACCCGCTCCGGATACAGCCGCACCGTGGGATCGTCGTCGACGGGGAAGGCGACCCGGGGCAGCACGTGGACCCGCACGTTCCGCGACCCGGCGGCCACCGCCCAGGGCACGTGCCGCTCGTAGTGGGTCGGCCCGCCCCCCGGTATGCCCCGGTTCATCTCGGAGGCGGTGCGCAGCTTCTGCTGGAGCCGGGAGCACCCGGGGAGGAAGAGCGCCTGGTAGTAATTGCTGCTGAACAGCGCGAGCACACCGCCGGGCGACAGCGCCCCGGCCAGTTCCACGACCGCCGCTGCCGGGTCGGCGAAGTTCCCCGGCCAGACGACGTCGCTCGCCCAGATCCCGTCGAAGCCCTCCCCCGGGGCGGACGCTTCGGCCAGCTCCTCCAGCAGATCGCCTTCACCGCGTCTCCACGCGGGAGGCGGCTCCGCACTCCTGCGCGTGTGCGCGGGCCAGAGCCAGGGCATCGGGGTTGCGGTCCACCCCCAGGACCTGTGCCGCCGGGTCTCCGGCACGCGCCAGCGCCACCAGACCCCCGCCGGCACCGGTGCCCGCGTCCAACAGCCGGGTGCGGCCGGCGAGTTCCAGCCTCCCCACGGCCTCCTCGACCGTCGGGGCCACAAAGGCACGGTTGGCCAGCAAGTATGCGGTGATCGTGCCGGCTTGCATGTCGCGCACTATCAAGCCCCTCCGTCAAATGAAAATAATTGTCAGTGCAGTCTTCCTCTCGCTCGGGCGCCGATCCGGAGCAGGACGGTGCGACACGACTCACGCAGGCATGTCTATGGCAGCCAAGGGCTCTTGGGGTCGCCGCGAGGAGGAGCAGATCACTGCCGCCCGTTGCGCGTACGGGCCCAGGTGGTCAGCCCGTCGAACCCGACCGGTCCAGTTCGCTCGCGATCCCTTCCCGCAGCACGTCATGCCGCGGCCCCAGCCGGAACCCCTCGTCACTCCACCGGTCAGCCGGATACAGCCACACGGGCTTGTTCACCAGCTCAGCCGGCTCCCACGCGAACCGGGGCCAGACATGGGCGTGCAGGAACGGATCGGTGTTGCCCAGAATCTCCAGGTTGACCCGGCGGAAACCGGGGTCCAGACGTCGGCAGACCCGCTCAACGGCTTCCCCTAGCCGGTCCATGTCGGAGAGAAACGACAGGCGTCTCGCCTTCGGCAGGTCGGACAGCCGCTGAACACCGGGCTGGTCCACCAGGAGAACCGAGTAACCCGGCAGGAACTGCACGTCGCCGATCACCGCGAACCCCGACGCGAGACGCCGCAGCACGGTCGGGTTCTCACCTCGCAGAGCGGCCCCGATCCGATCCGTCCGCCAGTCACCCGTCATGGCCCCACGGTAGCCACACGCGACCAGGGCCCGCCCCTCGTTCCCCGGCTCAGGTGGAGCGGATCCCGGCACCCTGACCGAGGTCACGGTCGGCGGGCGGACGGTGCGCTGCCGTGCGCCGCGAGGGGCACGACCGCGGCAGACTTGGAGAGGGCCACGGTCTTCGCCCCCCCATCTCAGGTGATCACGAAGACCTTCTCCCCCTGATCCGGACCGGCCCGGAATGCGGCGCGTCCATCATCCTTATGACGGTGGCGCCGATGTCTTCCTCCCCACGTCCGGGGAACGGGACCGGCTGCGTGAACGGCATGCCGACTGGCTTTCCAGCCACCCGTGGGGCCTCTGAATGGCCCGGATCGCCGCCTCACCGGCTGACGTCCGGACCGGGCCCGCGCCTCGAAGCGCCGCATGGGGGCGATACGCAGCCGCGGCGTGGGGGCCGGACGGTGACCGGGAACGGATCCAGGTCGCGTTCCCGGTCCGCGGCACGAAGAGGCGCGGCCCGGTGCGGCACAGGTCCGCCGGGAGGGCGTGGGCTCAGCCCTTGTCCGCCCGTTGGAGAACCTCCCGTGCGTGCTCGACGGAGCCGTCGACGGTGTCCACGTCGTACATCGAGTCGACCATGAAGTGGTCAATGCCCGTCCGCTCGTGGATTTTCTTGATGGTGTCGGCCACCAGCGCCGTGCTCGTGCCCGCGTCGATGTTCACCCGCAGCACGGTGTCGATCGCCCGGGGGTCCCGGCCGTCCCGCTGGGCCAGTTCGTCCAGAAGCGCGCGCTGCTGGACGAGGCCGTCGATGTCGACGTAGCTGGGGACGGCGACCAGCGGCAGCCAGCCGTCGCCGCGCCGGGCGACGCGGCGCAGCGCGCGCTCGGACATGGCACCCAGGTAGAAGGGCGGCCGGGGTGCCCGCGCCGGCTTCAGCGGCGAGTGGTGCTCGGGCACGGAGAGCTGCGCGCCCTCGTACCGGGCCGGGTCGGTCGTCCAGATGGCGTCGAGGGCGTCGAGCAGTTCCTCCATACGGGCTCCGCGGCGCGTGAAGTCCACTCCGGCCGCCTGGTACTCCTCGGGGGACCAGCCGATCCCGAAGCCGGGCAGCAGCCGTCCGCCGCTGATCACGTCGATCGTCGTCAGTGACCGGGCGAGCTGGACGGGAGGGTAGAGCGGGGCGATCAGGACGTGGGTGCCCAGCAGTACGCGACGTGTCGCGGAGGCGGCGACACCGAGCAGAACGAAGGGGTCCGCGGAGGCGTTGAGTTCCTGCGGAATGGTGTTGCCCTGCCCGCCGTAGCCGACGACGGGCCGCACCGCCGCCAGGTTCCGGTCACCCACCCACAGGCTGGCACCACCCGCTTCCTCGATCGCGGAGGCGAACGTGGCGGCGTGGGCGATGCCGTACGCCTGGTTGTTGAACTGCGGGAGGGCGAAACCTATCTTCATGCTGTCCTTCACAGTGTGGTGCTATGGGGGGACGCTTCGGACTCCGCCACGGTGATCCTTACGGCCAGGCCATGGCGGTCCGGGCTCCGGGTGCGGTGACCCGGAGTCCCGTGCGCCGCGCTCGGAACCGCTGCGGCACAGGACGGGTGCTCAGGGGATCAGGTTGCCGAACTTGCCGATGTAGTCCTGCTTCTGCGCCTCGTCCGGCGTGGGCGGACGCGTGTCACGCATCTGGGCCTGGGAATCGATTCCCAGGACCTCTTGCTCGGTCGAGGCCATGGTGAAGATCTGGAAGCCGCTTGCCGGGACCGGGCCCCGGATCTGGATCTCCGTCACGTTGTAGAAACCGAGATCCATCGCCGACGTGGCGACGGTCGTGACCATCATGCCCACTTCGTTCCCGTCGTCGGCGCGGCTGTAGCCCTCGACGTACTGGGCCTTGTCCTTCTCCCCCATTCCGCTCGCCCCGACCAGAGCGCTCTTCGCGACCGTCTGACTGGGAGAGAAGGGGACGAAGGAGGTGTTGTGGGTGTCGAAGTCGGGCAGTCGGCCCTGCCCGAGCGGGGGTACGACGGCCTCACCGGCCACCGTGTGCCAGGTGGGGTGCCAGCGGGCGATACCGCGATAGAGGGTGAGGTTCCCGCCGTTCAGATACGTCTGCACGTAGCCGGCCATGTCGGCGGACACGGCCCCGTCGCGGACGACGTCCTCGTAGATGAAGCCGGTGCCACCCGCGGCCGTCGGGAAGGTCCAGTATTCCCGTTCCCGCGTCATGAGGACGTCCTGGCCCCTGACGTTGATCCGCTCCTGATTCGCCTGCGCCCCCCGGTTGAACAGCCCGCTGAACATGCGCTGTACGGGCGCCCCCGCCATGTCGCCGCCCGACCGGGCGGGCACACTCGACAGGTCGTTCCTCGACCGGGGCCCCCAGGCCGCCTGCCCGCCGGTGACCGCGTGCTCCGCGGCGAACGCGCTGCGGGAGCGCTGCACCGAAGGGCCGACAGGCTCCGCGTCGAGCTCGCTCGGCATGGGCTTGGACATCACCCGGGCCGAGCTGGCGTCCGCCCTGCGCTCACCGGGGTCCCCCACCTCCGAGATGCTCAGCCCATCGCCGTTGTCGACGCCGGGAACCGTGCCTTGCTGCTGGTCCAGGTAGTGCTGCAGTTCGTGGGCGACGACGGACTTGTTCTTCTCCACGCCCTTCCTGAAGACGATGTGCCGCTCGGAGGTGTAGGCCTCCGCCCCGATCTCCTGAGCCGACTGGTCCGCCTCGGCACCGGTGTGCATCACAACGCCGCTGAAATCCGCGCCGTCGTAGCGGTACTCCATCTCCTCGCGCAGCTCGGTGTCCATCGGACTCCCCGACGAATTCAGCACCTTGTGCACGGTCGACTTCCGCTGCACCGACTCGGCCGGGTCCGCCGTCTCGTGCTCCGCGTGCCCGCACCCGGCCCCGTGCCCGCGGAACTGCTGCACCGTGGCCACCACGGCCGAGTTCCTCGCGCTGCGCTGCAGAGCCATGATCCCCGTCGGAGACGGTGTCCTCGCGGCCTGCTGGGGCATCGGCTGGGGACTCCGGCTGTCGCCGGTTTTTCTCTCTCTGGGATGCATGATCACCAGTATCGATCCGCAGTCCTTCGATACAAGTGGCGACCGGGCACCGTTCAAGGACATCGCGGACCGCACGGCAGGACGGAAGGGCAGGACGTTCTGCCCCGTGGCTCCCCTGAAGGCCGTCTCCACGGCACCACGGCCTGCGAGGCCGGCGGGCACCGCCGCGCACCGAGGCGTTGCCGCACGGCCGTTCACCTCTTACCCCGGGCATCAACGCGTCATCCCTCACCCGCGGTGACGGCCCGCGTTCGGCCCGGACGGTTCGCGGGCGCGGGGCGCGACCTCGTGGCCGAAGAGGCCGAGGTCTCCGGGCTCCCGTGGTGTCGCACGCTCAGGACCGGGTTCCGGGTTACCCGAGCATGCCCGTCACAGCGGTGCGCCCGGGGGGATCCACGGCAGCGGGGTGGGGTCGGGGTCCGGGTGGGCGGGTGGCGCGTCCAGGTGGGGGCGCAGGGCCTCGCGGACGACGGTATGGGTCCGCTCGTCCGCCAGCAGGGCGTGGAGTTGGCGCTGTACGACGGCGGTCGCCGTCGTGCGGACCAGCCGGGCGACGCCGTCGTCGGTGGCCGGGTCCGGGGCGAGCGCGCCGAGCAGGCTCCCGGCCACGTCGGCGGGCGCGGGCAGGGCCGGGTCCGTGGCGTGCTGCCAGGCCAGGCGGTTCAGGCGGGCGGGGGTGAGGAGTTCGGCGGTGACCAGGGCGGTGGCGGCGGCCGCCGCGGTGAGCGGGTCGAAGGTCCGTCCGGTCTGTCCGCGCAGCGCGTCGGGGTCCCGCCGGTACCGGATGGCCGGCGGTGTCAGGGTGTGCAGGACGGCGGGGGGCAGGGTGAGCACAGAGGGGTGCAGCAGGTCCGCGGTGCGGCGCAGGGCGCGCCACTGGTCGGCGGCGGCGACGGGGGTCGTGCCGGCCGCGCCGGGGTCCCCGGCCTGGGCGTAGCCGTACCGTACGCCCGCCACTAGGCGGGCGACGGCGGTCAGTTGGTGGCGGTGGTAGAGGTGGAGGAGGAGTGCGCGGTCCTCCAGTTCCCCGGTCTGCCGGTCCGGGGGGAGGACGGAGCGGGAGAAGCGGGCGAGGGCGGTGCGGCGTACCTCCAGCGCCTGGTCGAGTGCTCTGAAGGGGTCGGCGACGGGCACCGTCCAGGGGACCGCGTCGGCGTGGGCGGCGTCGGGGCCGTTGGCGTCCTCGTCGGCCAGGTAGCGGAGCCCCTGGGCCGCGGCGGCGCGGCGCAGTTCCTCGCCGGGGGTCTGCCCGTAGGCGTGGGCGACCAGGAAGTGGTCCCAGGGGCCCAGGCCCTGGCTGTAGGCGTGGGTGGTGTCCAGCTCGCCGGCGGGGGTGACGGTGAGATGGGGGTGGGGGTAGTCCATGACGGACGGGCGCGGGTGGTGGTGGCTGGCGAAGTTGTGCATGAAGCCGAGGGCGTGGCCGATCTCGTGGGCGGCCAGGTGCCGGATGCGGCGCAGGACGAGGTCCTGGACGGCGGCGAGGCGGGCCGCTTCGTCGGGCTGTCCGTAGGGGGCAAGCAGGGCTTCGGCGAGGGCGGTGAGCTGGGCGACGCGCTGGGAGCCGAGCCTGACCCGGCCGTGCAGGATCTCGCCGGTGCGCGGGTCGGAGAGGGTCTGTCCGTGGGACCAGCCGCGGCCGTCGCGGTGGACCCACCAGACGGTGTTGTGGGCGGGGTCGCTCAGGTCGAGGTCCTCGGGTGCGGTCTCGACGCGGAAGGCGCCGGGGAGGCCGGCGGCGTCGAAGGCGTCCTGCCACCAGTTGCCGCCTTCGAGGACGGCGGAGCGGATCGGTTCGGGGACGGCGGGGTCGACGAGGAAGACCACCGGTTCGGTGAGGCGGAAGCGGGGCTGGAGGCGGACCTCGGCTCCGGGGACGGGGCCGCCGTGGTCGCGGTGGCCGACGCCGTAGCCGCCGGACGCCGGGTGGTAGGGGCGCGGCGGGAGCGGGTCGGCGGGCAGCGGCAGAAGTTCCAGGCGCTGGACGAGGGTGAGGGTGTCGGGCAGCGGCGCGAGGGAGCGTACGGCCGCGCCGGTGGCCCGGCCGCGCAGGGTGAGCAGGGCGGGCAGCCGGATGCCGTGCGGGCCGCCCGAGGCGTCCGCGGGGTGGGCGAGGCTGGTGGCGGGGTCCACGGTGTAGTCGCCCTGGTCGCGTTCGCGCAGGTGGTCGGCGATGCCGTGGAGGTCGGTGAGGGCCAGCGTGGTGACGTCCACGACGGCCGCCGGGCCGTCCTCGCGCACGATCGGGCCGCTCCACAGGACCGAGCCGGCGAAGCCCTCCGCCCCGGCCCGGGTCGCGGCGGTGTCGCCGGCGGCGCGGTGGTGCTTGTTGTGGACGAGGAGCAGGACGCGGTCGCCCGCGTGCCGGAACGTGGCGAGGAGGTCGGGACCGGCCTTGCCGCGGTCGAGAGTGAGGGCACTGGAGCCCAGACCGTGGGAGAGCGAGGCGGTGAGCAGGAAGGGTGTGTCGAACTCGGCGATGGCCAGCAGGAGTTCGGCGCTCGTCCGGCCGGGCAGCAACCGCCACCGGGGGCCGGTGCCGCTCGGGTGCTGGGGGTCGGTGGGTATCGGGTCGGTCATCGGGCGGGGCCTGTTCTGTCGGCGGGGATCTCGTAGGCGAGCCGGAACCGTTCGCCCGGGACGACCAGGTCGGCCGTCTCCAGCGCCAGCCGGTCCGCGTAGTAGGTGCGTTCGATGGCGGCCACGGGGGCGCCGGGGGTGAGGTCGAGGGCCGCCGCCTCGTCACGGGTGCAGGCGCGGGCGGTGACGGTCTCGGTGGAGTGGCTGACCCGGATGCCGATGTAGCCCATGCGGGCCACCACGCTCTCGCCCGCCATGGGGCCCGCTCCGGGCAGGGTGACGGGGGTGCCGCCGGTGATGCCCAGGGGCTCCCAGCTGACGCAGAGCATGGCGGGAAGGTCGTTGCGGCTGAGCCGGTAGAGGCTGCGGACCACCTGCTGTCCGGGGTCCAGGCCCAGCCGGGCGGCGATGGCGGAGCCGGCGGGCTCGGTGGTGGAGACGGGGGTGCTGCGGACGGTGCGGCCCTCGTCCTCGTCGGCGCCGCCGGACACGGCGAGGGTGCCCAGCAGCCGTTCCCTGGTCCAGGAGCGGGCCATGGTTCCGGTGGAGGGCTGTTCGCGGACGTAGACGCCCTGGCCGGGGCGGCCCCGGACGACGCCCTCGGCGGTGAGCAGACGGACGGCCGCCGCGGCGACGTTCGAGCCGACGCCGTACTGGCGGGAGAGTTCGCTCCGTGAGGGCAGTCGGCGGCCGGCGGGGAATTCACCGGCCGCGATGCGCTGCCGCAGCTGGTCCGCCACCCTGCGGTAGGCCGGCACCTGCATCGCGCGTCTCACTTTCTGGACATCGTCTCGCTATTCGAGACGTTGCACGGGGCAAAATCGATGGTGCCACGGAGACTATCGGACGCGACGGCCGGGCACGCTGAGCAACCTGGTGCATCAGGTGCCACCGAAAGCGGCCTTTTCCGGCGCCGCACACCCCGTCCGCAGCCACCTGATGCATCAGGCCCGGTGCGCCGCAGGGGCCTCCAAGCCTCCGGCCACTCCCTGCGGGAAGGGTCGTTTGCGCCGGTCACGGCTTTACGGCGAGGGACGGGGCCAGCTACTTTGCTGAGGCGGCACACAGTGACGCACGAGCGGGGCGCCTCTCGCCCCGTGGCGTCTCATGACACCGGCCACCATGCGGACGGATTCTCACGGAAGGAGGGCGGACATGGTCAGCGGCCCGCCCTGTTTCTCCGGTTCCTGTAGCCGGACGTCCGGTCCCCGCTCCCTCATGAGCACAGCGGCACCCGCCCGCTGACGGCCGGACGTCGTCCCCGGGGCGCCCGCCGGGCGTCCGTTCCCCGTTGGTCATCACCCCCGGAGCACCGCCATGCCCTTGCGCTCACGCCGCCCACTGGTCCTCACCACCACCGCCGCCCTCACCGCCGTCCTGGCCGCCTCCTGCGCCTCGCCGGGCACCGCCGCCCAGGACGGTGACACCACCACCATCACGTTCATGGGCTTCTACGGCACCTTCCAGGACGAGTTCACCGAGCACGTCATCAAGCCCTTCGAGGACGCCAACCCCGACATCAAGGTCACCTACGTACCGATCCAGAACTCGGCCGAGGTACTGGCCAAACTGCGGGCCAGCACCGCGCGCCCGGTGGCCGACGTCGCGCTGATGGACTCCTCGGTGGCCCCCACCGCCAACGAGGAGGGCCTGTTCGCCCGGCTCGACCCGGAGCTGGTGCCCCACCTCGACCAGCTCGTCGACGAGGCGCGCAGCAAGGACGGCTACGGCCCCGGTCTCACCCTCGACAGCCTGTCCATCCTCTACAACACCGAGAAGATCGACACGGCGCCCACCAGCTGGAACGACCTGTGGAAGGACGAGTACCGGGGCAAGCTCGCCATGCCGATCGCCGACACCCGCGGGGTGGCGCTGATCATCGCGCTCTCCGACATCCTCGGCACCGACTACCAGCAGGACATCGACCCCGCCATCGAACGGCTCCAGGAGCTGGCGCCCGGCGTGGAGACCTGGCAGCCCGCCCCCGACGTGTACACCGCCGTGCAGTCCGGCGAGGCCGGGATCGCGGTGGGCTGGAACGCCCGTGGCCAGTACTACAAGGACACCTCGGGCGGCGTGGTCGAGCCGGTGCTCCCGCAGGAGGGCACGGTGACCCAGATCAACACGATCAACCTGGTCAACAACACCCCCCGCGCCGAGGCCGCGCAGAAGTTCATCGACTACGCGATCGGGGCCGAGGCCCAGAAGGCGTTCGACGAGGCCGCCTACTACGCGCCCGTCAACCAGGACGTCGAACTCTCCCCCGGGGTGCGGGAGCGCACCACCGCGTCCGAACAGCAGCAGGCCCACCAGATCCCCGTCGACTGGAGCTGGATCACCCCCCGCTACACCGACTGGGTCGACCGCATCAAGCAGGAGGTCATCGGTGGCTGACCAGCAGCCGGCCGTGGCACAGCAACCGGCCGCCGACACGGCCCCGCCCGCCGAGGGCCGGCCGGACTACCTCCGGCTCCGCGCGCTCACCAAGGTCTTCCCCGGCCGGTCCACCCCGGCCGGGGCCGCGGTCGCCGGCATCGACCTGACGGTGGCGCACGGCGAGATGCTCGCCGTGCTCGGGCCCTCCGGCTGCGGCAAGTCCACCACCCTGCGCATGATCGCCGGCCTGATCGAGCCCAGCGGCGGAACCGTCGAGGTGGGCGGGCGCGACATCACCCGGCTGCCGGCCCACCGCCGTGACATGGGGGTGGTCTTCCAGTCCTACGCGCTCTTCCCGCATCTGGACGTCGCGCGCAATGTGGCGTTCGGCCTGGAGATGCGGAAGGTCGCCAAGGGCGAGGTACGCGAACGGGTCGCCCGCGCGCTGGACCTGGTTCGCCTGGGCCACCTCGGCGGGCGCCGCGCCTCCCAGCTCTCCGGCGGCCAGCAGCAGCGCGTCGCACTGGCCCGGGCCCTGGTCATCGAGCCGGACGTGCTGCTGCTCGACGAGCCGCTGTCCAACCTCGACGCCCAGCTGCGCGGCGCGATGCGCGACGAGATCCGCCGCATCCACCAGGAGACCCGCATCACCACCGTGTTCGTCACCCACGACCAGCGCGAGGCGCTGTCGATGGCGGACCGGGTCGCCGTCATGAACGCCGGCCGCATCGAGCAGCTGGGCACCCCGGAGGACGTGTACGAGCGGCCCTCGGGACGGTTCACCGCCGAGTTCGTCGGCCGGGCCAACCTGGTGTCCGGTACGGTCACCGGCCACGACAGCGACGGCGCCGAGGTCGCCGTCCCGGGCCTCGGCACCGTCCGGGCCGCCGGCAGCGCGGTGACGCCCGACGGCCGGGCCACCGTCATGCTCCGCCCGCACCGCCTCACCCTGCGCCCCACCGGTACGGAGGGCCGCGACGGGGGCCCGCGCGGCACGGTCATCTCCGCCGGCTACAGCGGAGAGGTCATCTCCTACCGGGTCCGTACGGCGGACGGCGGCCCGGAGCTGGAGGTCGAGCAGCCGGCCGGCGCGGGCGAGACCTTCGGGCCCGGCACCGAGGTCGCCCTCGGCTGGGACGCCGCCGCGCCCCGCCTGGTGGCCGACCACCGGGACGCCGCGTGACCGCCACCTCCCCCGCGCCCCCCGCCGGGACCGCCGCCACCGACACGCCACCGGCCCCGGCCGGCCGCCGGTGGCACCGCCGCCCGGCGCTGTGGCTGCTGGCACCCGGCGCGCTCGCGCTGCTCCTCACCTACGCCCTGCCCCTGGTGTGGGTGGTGCGCATGGCGCTCAACCAGCCACTGCCCGGCGGCGCCATCCTCCAGACGCTCACCCTGTCCACCTTCACCGATGTCCTGACCAGCGCCCACTACTGGAACGTCATCGGGCAGACCCTCCAGCTGGGGCTGCTCACCACGGTGTTCACCCTGCTGCTCGCCTACCCGGTGGCGCTCTTCCTGGCCCGCACCACCAGCCGGTGGCGCAGCCTGCTGTTCGCGCTGGCCGTCGCGCCACTGCTGATCTCCTCGGTGGCCCGTACCTTCGGCTGGATGGCCATCCTCGGCAACCAGGGCGTCATCAACAAGACGCTGCTGGCCCTCGGGGTGATCGACGACCCGGTGCGGCTGGCCAACAACATGACCGGCGTGGTGATCGCCTCCACCGAGATCTACATGCCGTTCGCGATCCTGGCGATGCTCGCCGGATTCGGCCGCCTCGACCCCGAACTGGAGCGGGCCGCCGCCTCGCTGGGCGCGAACCGGCTGTCGGTGCTGCGCCGGGTGGTGCTGCCGCTGACCGCGCCCGGGGTGATCACCGCGTCGCTGCTGGTCTTCGTGCTCAGCCTCAGCGGCTACGTCACCCCGCGCCTCATCGGCGGCGGACGGGTCTTCGTGCTGGCCACCGAGATCTACGACGAGGCGATGAACTCGCTCAACTGGCCGGTCGCCGCCGTGCTGTCCGTACTGCTGCTCATGCTGTTCGGTCTGGTCGTCGCCCTCCATCTGTGGGCGCAGCGCGCGCTGGAGGCCCGCATCACCGGGCGGGAGAGGAAAGCGTCATGAAAGCCGGACTCGCGGCCCGGATCGGCTGGGCGGTCCTGCTGACCGTGCTGTACCTGTTCCTGCTCGCGCCCGTGATCATCGTCCTCATCGTGTCCTTCGACACCAGCACCTTCCTGCGCTTCCCGCCCGAGGGCTTCACCCTGGAGCCCTACCGGCAGGTGTTCGCCAACCCGGACTTCCAGGAGGGCATCAAGGTCAGCGCGATCACCGCGGCGACCACGACCGCGCTGGCCCTGGCCTGCGGCATCCCGGCGGCGCTCGCGCTGTCGCGGCTGCGGTTCCGCGGCCGCGGCGCGGTGGAGGCGGCGTTCCTGTCGCCGCTGCTGGTGCCGAACATCGTGCTGGGCCTGGCCCTGCTGATCCTGTTCGCGCCGATTCCGCTGACCGACACCTACTGGGGCCTGATCCTGGCCCACCTGGGCGTCACCATCCCGTACGTGGTGCGCACCATCTCGGCGGCGCTGGCCGGTGCCGACCCCCGGGCCGAGGAGGCCGCCCGGACGCTGGGCGCCGGTCCGTTCACGGTCTTCCGCCGGATCACCCTGCCGGCGATCCGGCCCGGTCTGTTCTCCGGCGGGATCATCGCCTTCCTGCTGTCCTTCGACGAGACGGTCATCTCGCTGTTCGTCTCGGGCCACAATGTGCGACCGCTGCCGGTCGCCGTCCTGCAGTACGTCGAGTACCGCAGTGATCCGTCCATCGCGGCGCTGTCGGTGTGCCTGGTGCTGCTGTCCGTCGTGGCCGTCGTCCTCGTGGAGCGCGGCCTCGGGCTGCGCCAGAGCCTGCGTTCGTAATCCCCACCCCACCCCTGGAGTTCCCCGTGTCCACCGCACCCGCCGCCCCGGCCTTCGACCCGGCCGCGCTGCACCGTGACAGCGTCGTCTTCAACGCCCTGGACTGCACCCCGCTGAACTGGGCGGACGAGATCTACCTCGGCAAGCTCGCCGCGTCCGGGGTCACCGCCGTCAACCACGCGGTGTCCATCTCGCAGGACTACGACGCGGCGGCGGCCGGCATCGCGGGCTGGCAGCGGCGGCTGGCGGAGACGGGCGGGCGGGTCTTCCAGGGCTACGGTCTGGCCGACGTGGACCGGGCCCACGCCGAGGGGACGGTGGCCTGGTTCGCCGGCTTCGAGGACAGCAAGCCGGTCGGTGAGGACCTGTGGCGGCTGCACGCGCTGTACCAGATGGGCCTGCGTTTCATGGGCCTGACGTACCAGAACCGCAACTACGCGGCCGACGGCAGCGGGGAGAGCGCCAACGGCGGGCTGAGCAGGTTCGGGCGTGCGCTGATCAAGGAGTGCAACGACCTGGGGGTCGCCCTGGACCTGTCGCACACCGGTGAGCGCTCCACGCTGGAGACCATCGAGCTGTCCGAGAAGCCGGTGCTGGTCACGCATGCCGGGCTGACCCGGTTCGTGGACAGCCCGCGCAACAAGAGCGACCAGGTGGTGCGGGAACTGGCCGCCCGGGGAGGGGTGTTCGGGCTGGCCGCCAAGTCCGGCTTCCTCTCCCCCAGCGGCCTCACCCAGGGCGCCGACCCGGAGGTGTTCGCCGACAACATCGACCACCTGGTGGACCTGGTCGGGATCGACCACGTCATCGTGGGCACCGATGTGGGGGACGAGCGCAAGTACTCCAAGGCGGGCATGGCGCGGGTGCGGCGGCTGTACCCGGAGATCCCGATCGTCGGGGACGACCTGAACCTGGACATCATCCACCCCGAGGGCATGGGCACCCCCGCCGATCTCCCGCGCATCACCGAGGTGCTGGCGCGGCGCGGCTACGGCGCGGACGACATCACGGCGGTTCTGGGCGGCAATCTGCGCCGGGTCCTGACCGACATCTGGGACACGCGGCGGTGAGAGGGTGCCGGCCGGTGGTCGCGGTGATCGGGGCGGGACCGCGTGGCCTGGCCGTCCTCGGCCGGCTCCTCGCCCACCTCGGCCCCGCGGGATCCTGGGCGGTCACCGGCGCCGACCTGCACGTCATCGAGCCCCAGGTACCGGGCGCGGGCCGGGTGTGGTCGCCCGACCAGCCCGAGGCGCTGCTGATGAACACCCTGGCGGGGCACGCCACCGCCTACCCCGACGACTCGGTGCGCATGGCGGGCCCGGCGCTCACCGGGCCCGGCCTGCTGGAGTGGTCGCGGGAGCGGGGGCTGGGTCTGGCCCCCTGGGAGCATCCCGGCCGGGCGCTGATGGGCCGCTACCTGGCCTGGGCGTACGAGGATCTGGTGCGCCGGGCTCCGGACGGTGTCCGCGTGGTGCCGCACCGGACCCGGGCCACCGCGCTGGAGCGGGTGGCCGGGGGGGTGCGGGTCATGCTGGAGAGCGGGGCACCTGCGGTGACCGCCGACGCGGTGGTGCTGGCGACCGGGCACACCGATCAGCTCCCCGGGGCGCGGGAGCGGGAGCTGAGCCGCTTCGCCGAACACCACGGTCTGGTGCACCTGCGGCCCGGGTATCCGCACGAGGCAGCCCTGGACCGGCTGGAACCCGGTGCGACGGTCCTGGTGCGCGGTCTGGCCCTGAACTTCTTCGACCAGCTCACCCTGTTGACGGCGGGACGCGGCGGGCGCTTCACGCAGAACCCGGACGGCAGTGCCCGGTATCTGCCGTCCGGGCGCGAACCCCGGCTGATCGCGGGGTCCGGGCGGGGCGTGCCGTATCTCGCCCGTGGCCAGGCCCCCGGGGCGATGCCGCGCGGGCACCGGCTGCGGTACTTCGACGCGGAGCGGGCGCGGCAGCTGGCCGCGCGCGGTCCCGGCCGGGTGGACTTCCGCACGGAGGTGTGGCCGCTGATCGCGCGGGAGGCCGGGGCCGCCTGGTACGAGGTGGCGCTGCGGCTGCGGCCCGGGATGTCGCGGCTGCCGCGCGCGGAGTTCCTGGAGCGGTACGGCGCGGTGGAGCACGGTTCGCCGCGGTGGGCGGCGTTGCTGGCCGAGGCGTTTCCCGACCCGGCCGACCGCTTCGATCCGGCCGCGCTGGACCGTCCGCTGGCCGGCCGGGTCTTCGCCGACCGTCAGGCGCTGGGTTCCTGGATGCGCCGGTTCCTGCGCGCCGACCTGGCCGCCGCCGGGGATCCGGAGCACAGCCCGCTGAAGGCCGCGGCGGCGGCGATCGCCGCGACGAAGGCGCAGGTGCGCCGGGTGGCGGTGGCCGGGGTGCTGAACGCGGCCGGGCCGCGCGAGCTGCGGTGGTTCCGGGCGTTCGGCGCCCATACGGCCAGCGGCCCGCCGGCATCGCGGATCGCCGAATTGCTGGCGCTGCACGCGGCGGGGGTGGTGGAGTTCGCGGGCGCGGGGCTGACGGTGGGCACCGACTCCGCCGCCGGGCTGTTCACCGGCGGGTCGCCGACGGTGGGCGGGGAGCCGGTACGGGCCGGCGCGCTGCTGGACGCGTGGCTGCCGGGGGCTGATCTGGCCACCACCGGCAGTGCGCTGCTGGCCTCACTCGCCCCGGGCGGGCTGGCCCGCCCGCACCGGGCCGGCGCGGGGGACGCGGCGGTACCGACCGGGGCGCTGGACGTGGATCCGGTCACGTTGCGGGTGCGGGACGCCGCCGGGGTGCCGCAGCCCGATCTGTTCGCCTGCGGCATCCCGCTGGAGGGCATCGAGTGGAACACCGCGATCGGCGCCCGCGCCGGGGGCAACGCCGCGCTCTTCCGGCAGGCCGACACCGTCGCCCACGGGATGCTCACGGCGGCGGCGCAACCGTACGCGCCCCGCTGACCGGGGCGGGGCGGGCTATCGCCCGGTGCGTGTCCCGCGGTGCACGGGGGTCACCCGTACGGCACGGCCGCCGCGTCGTATTCGCCCACCATGACATCTGTATGAACATGATGCCGGGGCGTTTGTCCCCACGGCGGACGGCCAGGTATAGAGGGCTCCGAAACCCGAACACCTCACGCGTTGAATGGTCTTGCCCCGGCCCGGCGGGAATTCCCGTGTTCAGAAAGGACGCGACATCATGCGGTACCGCACACTCGGCAGTTCCGACCTGGAAGTGTCGGAGATCGCACTCGGATCCTGGCTGACCTATTCCGGGGGAATCGAGGCGGAGGCCACCCGCGCCTGCACGGAGGCGGCGTTCGACGCGGGCATCACCTTCTTCGACACCGCCAACGTCTACGGCCGCGGTGCCGCCGAATCCGCGTGGGGCGACATCCTCTCCGCCCACCCGCGCGACTCCTACGTCCTGGCCACCAAGGTCTGGGGCCGGATGTCGGAGGACCCCGCCGACCAGGGGCTGTCGGCGGACCAGATCGGCCGGCAGATCGACGCCTCCCTGCGCCGGCTGCGGACCGATCACGTGGACGTCTACTACGCGCACCGGTTCGACACCTCCGTTCCCCTGGAGGACACCATCGAGGGGTTCCAGAAGGTCGTCGAGCAGGGCAAGGCCCGGTACCTCGGCTTCAGCGAGTGGACCACCGAGCAGATCAGGGCCGCCCTCGACATCGCGGGCCCTGACCTGTTCGTCGCCTCCCAGCCCCAGTACTCCATGCTCTGGCAGGCCCCCGAGGCCGGACTCTTCGAGCTGTGCGCCGCCAACGGCATCTCCCACGCCGTGTGGTCGCCCCTCGCCCAGGGTGTCCTGACGGGCAAGTACGAGCCCGGGCAGGCCGTCCCCGAAGGCAGCCGCTTCGCCAGCGACAGCATGTCCGACGCCCGGGACCTGGTCTACAACGAGGCCAACCTCCAGGCGGTTCAGCGGCTGCTGCCCATCGCGGAGGGGCTCGGCATCGACGTGGCCACCCTGGCGCTGGCCTGGGTGCTGCGCCGCGGGGAGGTCGCCTCCGCCATCACGGGGGCGTCCCGCCCCTCCCAGGTGCACGCCAACGCCGCCGCCTCCGGCGTCGCCCTGTCCGAGGACGTCCTGGCCGCCGTGGACGAGGCGCTGGGCAGCGCGCCCGTGACCGGGCCCCGGCTCGCGGTGAACGCAGCCGAGGGTGTCACGCGCCGCTGAGACACCGGGACGGGGCGGGGCGCGGAGGCGTCCCGCCCCGTCCGGTGCCGGCCTGTGGCGCCCGCCCGTGACGGCGCGGCAGGTCGCCGTCAGGGTTCAGGTGCGCACCGCCTCGGCCCGGGGTGCCGCGCTCTCGCGCCGCCCGCCGGGCCCGCCGCCGCCCGGGGTGCGCCCGCTCAGGCCGATCACCACGGCCAGCAGGGACAGGATCGCCGCGGACCACAGCACGAGCGTGACCCCGCCGGCCTCCACCAGGGTGCCGCCGATGAAGGCGCCCAGCGCGATGGCCGCCGTGAAGACGCCGACGTAGAGCCCGGTGATGTGCTCGGCGCGGTGCGGGGCCAGCTGGGTCATCCAGATCTGCCCGGCCACCGACAGTCCGCCGTAGGTCAGGCCCCACAGCGCGATGCTCACCGCGGTGACGCCGGCGAGCGCGCCGAAGAGCGCCAGCAGCACGAGCGAGACGCCGATGCCGCTGGCCAGCGCTGTCACCGTGAGGCGGGCCCGGCGCGCCGCGAGGGCTCCGGTGACGAAGTTGCCGATCAGCCCGAAGACGCCGTAGAGCAGCAGGAGTCCGGCGATGGCTCCGGGGGTCAGGCCGGTGCGGTCCTCCAGGACGGGACGCACGTACGTGTAGGCGGCGAAGTGCGCGGTGACCAGGACCGTGATCAGCGCCAGGCCGACGGCCACCGCGGGGATGCGCAGCAGCGGCCGGCGGTCGGTGTGCGGGTCGCCGCCCGCGGGTGCCGTGACGCGGGGCAGCCGGGGCAGGACCGGCAGCAGCACCGCGGCGAGGAGCACGGCGGCGACGGACAGGGCGGTGAACGCGGCGCGCCAGCCGAAGGCGTTGCCGATGAACGTGCCCAGCGGCACCCCGGCCACGGAGGCGGCGGCGACGCCGCTGACGGCGAAGGACACCGCGAGCGCGGCGTCGCGGGGCGCGACCAGGCGCGGGGCGACGGCCGCCGCCAGGCCCCACACGGTGCCCATCCCGATGCCGAGGATGATCCGCGACACGAGGAGCGGGCCGAAGCCGTTCGCCACCGCGGTCAGGGCGTTGCCCGCCGCCAGGACCAGCATGGCGACGGCCAGGACCAGGCGCCGGTCGAGCGTGCCGAGCAGGCGCGGCACCGCCGGGGCGGTGACGGCGGTGACCAGACCGGTGATCGTCAGGCTCAGCCCCGTGCTGCCGGTGCTGATGCCCAGGCCCTCGGCCATCGGGGTCAGCACGCCGACGGGGAGCATCTCGGAGGTCACGACCACGAAGGTGCTCAGCGAGAGCACGGCGATCGCCGCCCACTGCCTCGGCGTGGTGCGGCGAAGATCGGTGCCGGAGTCGGTGACCGGCGCATACGAACCCATGCGTCTGAGCCAACCAGCGCGGGGTGACGGGAACAACGGCGAAGTTCTCAACGATCGATCAGTTACGCTGATCGATCGGCCGTGGAGAGGCGGAACGGGATGCATCAGGTCCATGTGCAGGAGATCGAGTGCCTGCTCGCTCTCGCCGAGGAGCTGCACTTCGGCCGGACCGCCGAGCGTCTCGGCTGTTCGCAGAGCCGGGTCAGCCAGCTCATCGCATCCCTCGAACGGCGGGTCGGGGTGCGGCTGGTGGACCGTACCAGCCGGCGCGTGCAGCTGAGCCGTTTCGGGGCACAGTTCGTCGAGGAGGTACGCCCGGCGTACGCGGCCCTGGCCACGGTGGTCGTGCACGCGCAGCAGCGGGCCCGGCGCGGCGCGCTGCGCCAGTTGCGCGTCGGCTTCCACGGCAGCGTCTACGAGGAGGTCACCGAGGCGTTCCGGCAGTTGCGGGCCCGCGAGGAGGTCGCCATGGTGTTGAGCGAGATCCCGCTGGGATCGCCCTTCTCCGCCGTGCTGGACGGGCGGCTGGACGCCGCGGTGGTCGAACTCCCCGTGCGCGAGGCGGCGCTGACCGTCGGCTTCCGTTTCCCTCCGCAGGAGCGGCTGCTGGCGCTCGCCTCCTCGCATCCGCTCGCCGGCGCCGGCCGGGTCCACGTGGAGGACCTCGCGGGGCTGGACGTCCTGCACCCCTTCGGGGACGCCCCCGACTACTGGCGGGTGGCGCGGGTGCCGCGCCGCACCCCCCGGGGCAGGCCCGTGCGTTCCTCCACCGGGATCAGCACCGTGCAGGAGGGTCTGGCCCTGGTGTCCGCCGGGGAACACGCCATGCTGGTCTGCCGGCCGCTGGCCGAACGGGCCACCCGCCGGGACGTGCGCTACCTCGGGATCGACGGTCTGCGGGAACGGTCACAGATGGGCCTGATCTGGCGGACGGACCGTGCCACGCCCCAACTGGCCGCGCTCTGCGGGCTCCTGCGGGACGCGTTCACCCGGGACCGGGCGCTGGACGAGCTGCCCGTGTGAGCCGGCCGCCGCGGTCGTCTCGGATGCTGAGAGGATCACCGGAACTTCTTGCGGTGGGCGCGCGCGGTCCGGCAGGATGCTCCGCGTGACTCCTTCGGCCCGCACCCTCGTCGCCCTTCCCGGCGTTCCCTGTGGCGTGGCCTCCTGCTGTTGTTGTCAGGCCTGAACCCCTCTTCCGTCCGGTTCAGCCCTCGACCCTGCCGGTCCACCGTGCGCGTACGCCGGTGACCGTCGCGTTCGGAGTCACGATGACCGCAGTCTCCCGCACCGCCCTCGCCGCTGTCCGCGTGATCGCACCCGCGGGCGTTCCGGCGACCGGCGGGCGATGTCCCCGCTGAGCAGCACGTGATGACGCCGCCTCATTGATCCGGCGGCTCGGGATCCACCATTTCGAGGCCAGTACGAGAAATGCGGAGGGTTGGCCGTGTGCGGAATTACCGGTTGGATTGATTATGCGGGGCTCGGCCCCGATGCCCCGGCGGTCGCGGAGAAAATGAACAACGAACACGTTCATCGCGGCCCGGACGGATCGGGAACGTGGCTTTCCCGATACGCGGTGATCGCGCACCGCAGATTATCCGTCATCGACATCGAGAACGGCGCGCAGCCGATGGTACTGCCCGCTGCGACGGATTCCCCGTCCGCGTCCGGGGAGCGGCTGGTGCTCTCCTACAACGGTGAGCTGTACAACTACGCCGAGCTGCGCCGTGAGTTGGCCGTGCGCGGCCACCGCTTCCGGACGTCCAGCGACACCGAGGTGGTCCTGACGGCCTGGGCCGAGTGGGGCGTGGGCGCCGTCGAACGGTTCAACGGGATCTTCGCGTTCGCGGTGTGGGACGAGAGGGCGCAGACGCTGTGGCTCGTGCGCGATCACCTCGGGGTGAAGCCGCTGCACTACCACCACCGGGGCGAGCGCCTGATCTTCGGCTCGGAGGCCAAGTCGGTCCTCGCCCATCCGGACGTGGACACCGCCGTCGACGAGGACGGGCTGCGGCAGTTGCTCGTGCCGCTGCTGAAGTTCCCCGGCACCAGCCCCTATCGCGGCGTCCGTGAGGTGCTGCCCGGTCAGGTGCTGGAGTTCTCCCGGCGCGGGGTGCGCACGACGCGGTACTGGGATGTCAAGGACGTCCTCAGCCGGCGGGCCGGGACGCAGGACCTGGACGACGCCGTGGAGGAGTTACGGTCGCTGCTGCACGACACGGTCGCCCGGCAGACCGTCGCCGACGTGCCGCTGGGCACGTTCCTGTCGGGCGGTCTCGACTCCTCCGCCGTCACCGCGATCGCCGGTGCGCTGCCGCAGCGGGACGGCATCCGCTCGTTCTCCGTGGACTTCACCGACGCCACGGGCCGCGGTGACTCGCGTTCCGCGCTGGACCGCCGGTGCGCGCGGGAAGCGGCGGACTTCATCGGCGCCGACCACTCCAACATCGTCCTGGACAGCGCGCTGCTGGCCGATCGTTCCGTCCGCGACGCCACCGTGCGCGCCCGGGACCTGCCCAACGGCTTCGGCGATCTGGACATGAGCCTGCTGCTGCTGTGCCGCGCGGTGCGCGAGCACGCCACCGTCGCCCTGTCGGGAGAGGCCGCCGACGAGATCCTCGGCGGCTACCTGTGGTTCCAGGACCCCACCGCCGTCTGGGCAGAAACGTTTCCCTGGATCGCCGACAGCCCCGCCCACGGCTACCTCCAGCAGCGCGTCCTCAGCACGATCGACCCCGCGCTCGTGGAACGGCTGGACATCACCGGCCAGCTGCGTGACGCGTACAGCAGCGCGCTCGAAGGGCTGACCCACGATCCCGCGCTGAGCGCGGCGGAGCGGCGGCACCGCGAGATCCTCTCCCTCGCGGTCACCCACTTCCTGCCCACCCTGCTGGACCGCAAGGACCGGCTGAGCATGGCCGCCGGCCTGGAGGTGCGGGTTCCGTTCTGCGACCACCGGATCGTCGAGCACGTCGTCACGCTCTCGCAGCACATCCACAACGCCGGTGGGCGCGAGAAGGGCGTGCTGCGGGACGCGGTCCGCGACCTGTTGCCCGCGAGCGTGGTGGACCGCAAGAAGTCCCCCTACCCGACCTCGCCGGATCCCGCATACGCGCGCCTGCTCCAGGAACACCTCAGCGCCGTCCTCGCCGACCCGCCCGACGGGCTGCGCGAGATCTTCGCCCCCCAGGTGCTCGACGCCCGCCGCCTCGGCGACGCGGCGCGCGCCCACGGCCTCGTCAGCAACTTCGAGGGCGAGGTCATCCTCAACTTCGCCTCCTGGCTGCGGCAGTACACCCCGCAGCTGGCCCTGTGACCGACACCGGCGGGGCTTCGGCCCCTCGGTACCGTCCTGCCTTCCGCCTGCCCCGCATCACTTCCGGAGCGTCCCGTGTCCGCCCCTCGTACCCGTCACCACACCTGTGATCACCGCCGTCCCTGCCCCCGCGGCCGTACGGCACCCGCCCCGACCGGACGTCCGGCCGGCGGCCCCGTGCTGCCGCCCGGTGACCGCGCGCCGGGCCGCACCCCGGACCGCACGCCGTGACGGGCCCCGCGGCGGGCTCCGCCTCCCGGCGGGTGGCCGTCCATGTGCTGCGCCGCTGCGGCTACTTCGCCGTCGTGGTGCTGTCCGTGTACACGCTGGCCTTCTTCCTCCTGTACGCCCTGCCCAGCGACCCGGTCGCCCTGATGCTCGACCGCCGCTCCTCGGGCGCGGGCGGCGGCACCCCGGAGCAGATCGCCGCGCTGCGCGAGCAGTACGGGCTGGACGAACCGCTGCTGACCCGGTACCTCAGCACGCTGGGGCAGTTCCTCGGCGGTGACCTGGGCACCTCCTTCCAGTCCGGCAGGCCGGTGCCGGAGATCCTCGCCGCCGTGGCGCCGAACACGATCGGGCTCGCCGCCGGGGCGCTCGCCCTCGCGCTGCCCTTCTCCCTCGGCCTCGCGCTGGTGACCTCGTGGCGGCGCGGCAGCGCGGTGCACCGCTTCCTGGTGAACGCGCCGGCGCTGATCGCGGCGATTCCGGCGTTCTGGCTCGGGCTGCTGCTGTTGCAGATCTTCTCCTTCACCCTGGGCTGGGTGCCCTCGGCGGGCGGGAGCGGTCTGTCGGCCCTGGTGCTGCCCGCCGTCGCGCTGGCCCTGCCGGTGTCGGCGTCACTGACGGCCGTCCTGGTGCGGAGTCTGGACGATGTACAGCAGGCCGGGTTCGTCCGGCTGCTGGAGGCCCGGGGGCTTCCCTGGCGGCGGGTGTACCTCGCCCACGTGGCGCGCAACGCGCTGCTGCCCTTCCTCACGCTGGCGGGGCTGACGGTGGGCGGGGTGCTGATCGGCACGGTGATCACGGAGACCGTCTTCGCGCGGGCCGGGCTGGGACGGCTGCTGGCCTCCTCCGTCCAGACACAGGACGCGCCGGTAGTCCTGGCGATCGCGGTGCTGGCCGCCCTGGTGTTCGCCGCGCTCAATCTCGTCATCGACCTGCTGTACCCGCTCCTCGATCCGAGGCTGCGCCGAGTCACCGGAGCGCGCACATGACCATGACGACCGTCGCCCCGCCGCGCGCGCGGCGCGCGGCCGCCGTTCCGTGGGCGGCGCTCGCCGTCCTCGTGCTCGCCGTGGCCGCCGTGCTGCTGCCCGGGGCCCTGGCGCCCCAGGACCCCCTGGCGGAGAACATCGCCGAGCGGCTGGCTCCGCCGTCGGCCGGACATCCGTTCGGAACGGACGAACTCGGCCGTGACCTGTTCAGCCGGGTCGTCCACGGCGCGCGGGCCAGTCTGTCCACCGCGCTGGGGGCGCTGGCCTTCGCGGCCGGCCTCGGCGTGCTGATCGGCCTGTCGGCCGGCTATCTGGGCGGTGCGGTGGACCGGGTGCTGATGGCCGTGGTCGATGTCCTGCTGGCCCTGCCGTCCCTGCTGATCTCGCTGCTGATCGTCTCCGGGCTGGGCACCGGGCAGCTGAACCTCGCGGTGGCCGTGGGCATCGCGTCGGTCCCCGCGCTGGCCCGCGTCACCCGCGCCGAGGTCCTGCGGGTCAGCTCGCAGACCTTCGTGGAGGCGGCGGCGGGCTACGGCCTGTCCCGGCGCCGCATTCTGCTGCGGCACGTCCTGCCCCACGCGCGGGGCCCCATCGTCGCGATGGGCGCGCTGGAGCTGGCGACCATGATCCTGTCCGTGTCCGCCCTCAGTTTCCTGGGCTACGGCGCGCAGCCGCCGGATCCGGAGTGGGGCAACCTCATCGCCGCGGGCCGGACCTACTTCGTGACGTCCTGGTGGCTGACCGCGCTGCCCGGGGCGGTTCTCGCCGCCGTGGTGCTGGCCCTGCACCGGCTCGGGCGGTCCCTGGGCGCCCGCGAAGGAGGACCGGCATGAGCGGCGTACGGAACACGGGGGCGGACCGGGGCCCGGTGCTGCGGCTGGAGGGACTCACCGTCAGGTATCCCGGCAAGGACGGGACCGGGGCGGCGGCGGTCGAGGACCTCTCGCTGACGGTGCCGGCCGGCAGGACGGTGGCCATCGTGGGTGAGTCCGGCTCGGGCAAGTCCACGACGCTGCACGCGCTGCTGGGGCTGACGCCGCGCACCGCGCGGGCCGGCTACCGGCTGCTGGAGTTCCGCGACGGCGAAGGCCCGGCGCGCCGGATCCACGATCCGCGGCGCCTGCGCGGCCGGTCGGTGGGCCTGGTGCCGCAGGATCCGGCCCGCTCGCTGGACCCACTGGTACGGATCGGGTCCCACTTCGCCGAGCTGCACCGGCACTTCCTGGGGCTGCGGGACCGGCAGGAGAGCCGGCGGCGGGCGGTCGCCGCGCTGGAAGCGGTGGGCGTGGACCGGCCCGCGGAGCGGCTGCGCCAGTACCCGCACGAGCTGTCCGGCGGCCTGTCGCAGCGCGTCCTCATCGCGCTGGCCCTGGTGGGCGGGCCACGGCTGCTGCTGGCCGACGAGCCGACCTCCGATCTGGATGTGACGGTGCAGCGGCGGGTGCTGGACCTGTTCGACGAGGTACGGGCGGAGCGGGACCTGTCGCTGCTGATGGTCACCCATGACATCGCGGTGGCGTCGCGGCGCGCGGACGAGCTGATCGTGATGCGGGCGGGCCGGGTGGTCGAGTCCGGGCCGGTGGACAAGGTGATCGGCGATCCCGACGACCCGTACACGCGCCGGCTGCTGACGTCCGTACCGGGCCGGGCCCGGGTCCGGGGCGCGGTCCTCGACCCGCCGGCCGGTCCGGCGGCGCAGGTCGTCCTGGAGGCGCGCGGCCTGCGCAAGTCCTTCGGCGGGGGCCGGGGCGCGGAACGCGTCGAGGCGGTGCGGGAGGTGAGCCTGACCCTGCGCCGGGGCGAGACCCTGGCCGTGGTCGGCGAGTCCGGGGCGGGAAAGTCCACCCTGCTGCGGCTGCTCACCGGCCTCGACCGGCCGGACGGCGGTGCCGTCCTGCTGGACGGCGCACCGGTGGGCCAAGGCCGTACGGCCCGCAAGGACTTCGCCCGCCGGGTCCAGCTCGTGTACCAGAACCCGGCGCGCAGCCTGAACCCTTCCCTGCCGGTCGGCCGGGTCATCGCCGAGCCGCTGGAGGCGCACCGCGTCGGCGGGGCGCGGTGGCGTGCGCAGCGGGCCCGCGAACTGCTGGAACAGGTCGGTCTGCCGCCGGCCTTCGCCGAGCGCCGGCCCTCGGAGCTCTCCGGCGGGCAGGCGCAGCGGGTGGCGATCGCCCGGGCGCTGGCCCCGGAGCCGGACGTCGTGGTCCTGGACGAACCGGTCTCGGCGCTGGACCAAGCCGTACAGCTCGCCCTGTTGGAACTGCTGGGCTCCCTCCAGGAGCGGTGGGGCATCGCCTACCTGCTGGTCTCGCACGATCTGGGGGTGGTGCGGGCGGTGGCCGACGAGGTCCTCGTCCTGCGCCGCGGCCGGGTCGAGGAACGCGGGCCGGCGCGGACGGTGTTCTCCGCCCCGGCCAGTGCGTACACCCGGGCCCTGCTGGACGCGGTGCCCACCGTCCGTCTTCCTCTTGCCACCTCACCTCACGATGGGATGTCGTCATCATGACCCGCGCACTCCGGACAGGCCCGGCCGCCGTTTCCGCGGCCGCGATACTCGCGCTGACCGGCTGCGGCGCCGGCGCCACCACGGGCGGCGGCGGAGCCCCGGAGCATCTGCGGGTGGCGTACGGCTGGTACCCGACGTGCTTCGACTACGCGCAGTCCAACCCCTTCGCCCTGTTCGGCCGGCAGGTGCTGGACACCCTGCTGAGCGAGAACCCGACGACCGGGGAGCTGGAGCCGTACCTGGCCGAGTCCTGGCAGACCCTGGAGGACGGCCGGGCCTACGAGTTCACGATCCGTGACGGGGTGACCTTCAGCAACGGCGAGGAGTTGACGGCGCAGGTGGTCGCGGACAACTTCGAGACGCTGTGGGAGCTGGCCGGGCAGGGGGTGTCCGCCACGGCGGGGGCCTATCTGAGCGGCTACGAAGGGGCCCGGGCCCTGGACGCGCGCACGGTGCGGGTGGAGTTCACCGAGCCCAACGCGGGGTTCCTCCAGGCCAACACCGAGGGCCAGTTCGGGATCATCGCCCCCGAGTCGCTGGCGCGGACCCCCGAGCAGCGGTGCGCGGGGGGAACGGTGGGTTCGGGTCCGTTCGTCCTGGAGGAGGCGGTCCAGGACGAGCGGGTGGAGTACGTACGGCGGGACGGCTACGCCTGGGCACCCGACGGGTTCGGGGGCGGCGGCGAGGCGGCGCTGGAGCGGGTGACGATCCGGATCGTGCCCGAGGAGAGCGTGCGCGCGGCCGGGGTGCTGGCGGGCGAGTACGACCTCGCGTACTCGATCACCGACGCCGGGCTGGCCCAGGCGCAGGGCCGCGAGGACGTGGAGACGGTGCTCGCGCCGGACCGCAGTGTGGTCAACACCCTGGTGGTGAACACCGGCGATCCGGTGCTGGCCGATCCGGCCGTGCGGCGGGCGATCCAGCGCGGCATCGACCGGGCGGAGCTGGTGGAGACGTTCTACGGGGAGGGCGTGGAGCCGGCGACCGACGTGGTCTCGCGCGGCCATCGCTTCTACACGGACCGCACGGAGCTGCTGCGCCACGACGCGGAGGCCGCCCGCTCGCTGCTCGACGAGGCCGGGTGGGAGGTCGGCGCGGACGGTATCCGGGTCAGGGAGGGGCAGCGGCTGGAGGTGTCGCTGACGTTCGTGGGCTCGGACATCGGGACGGTGTCCTCCGGCTGGGAGTACCTGCGGACCCAGCTGGCGGAGATCGGCGTCGCGGTGCGCCTGCACCAGGTGTCGCAGGCCGAGCAGGCGGATCTGCGGACGTCCACCGACTGGCAGCTGGCTGTCTACCAGGGCGCGAGCCGGGGGGACGCCGACGGGATCGCCGCGTTCTACTCCACGGAGTTCACGGCCTGGCAGGGGCAGGCGCCCCGGCCCGGGGTGGACGGGCTGCTCGCGGAGCAGGCGGCGACCGTGGACGAGGCCGAGCGTCACCGCCTGGTCGACGAGGCGGTGACGGAGATCATCGGGCAGGGCTACGGCATCCCGTTGTTCGACTCCTCGCAGGTGCTGCTGGCGCGCACGGACGTGCGGGGGCTGACGTTCCCCGTCAACGCGTGGGAGCCGCTCCTGTACCGGGTCGGCAAGGGCTGACCTCCCGGCCGCGCCACGGGGTGCGGGGCGGGGCGCACCGTCCCGTCCCGCACCCCCGCCCGGCCTGCGGCAGCGACAGCAGTGACGTGCTCATCCATGGAAGGACACCATGACCACCCCGCCCCCTCCCGCCCCGGCACCGGACGGTGCCGGCCGCCCGGCGCCCGGCACGCCGACGGTCCTGCTGAACGCGCAGTACCTGCCCGCCAGCCACGACTGGCGCACCACCCGAGGACGCGCCGATTCCCCGTTCCGGGCGGAGACCTTCCTGCGGGCGGCGCAACAGGCCGAGGCCGCCGGGTTCCACGCGTTCTTCCAGGCCGACTTCTCCGGGGTGAACCGCGCCGGGCTCCGCGCGGGGCCGCCGCTGACCGTCTTCGAGCCGTTCCAGCTCGCCGCCCTCATCGCCACCGCGACCACCCGCATCGCGGTCATGCCGACCGTCTCCACGCTGCACACCCATCCCTTCGGCTTCGCCCGGAGCCTGGCCAGCCTGGACCGGATATCGCGCGGGCGGGCGTGGGTGAACGTCGTCTCCTCCTTCCGGCCGGGCACCGCGATCGGCATGCGGCGTGACGTGTCCTCCGGGCAACGGCACGCGCAGACCGAGGAGTTCGTGGGGCTCGCCCGGCGGCTGTGGTCGAGCTGGCCGCCCGCCGCGAACCTCCCGGACCCGGCGGGCGACCGTTTCGTGCGCGAGGACCTGATCACGGAGGTCGAGCACCAGGGCGCCTTCTACACGCAGTCGGGGCCGCTGGACATGGGCCCGTACTCGGCGGCGTTCCCCTTCACCCTCCAGGCCACCTCCTCGCTCGCCGGTCTGCGGCTGGCCGCCGCCACCGCCGACGCGGTCTTCGCGGGCACGCCCACCCTGGGCGCGGCGAAGGCGCTGCGGCGCATCCTGCGGCGGGAGGTGGTCGCGGCCGGGCGGCCGGCGGACAGCGTGGCCCTGCTCCCGGGCAGCTATCTGCACCTTCACGGCGGCCACGAGGAGGCCGGCCGGCTCGCGGAGCAGCGGCGCACCGCCCACGGGCCCCTCGGCCCGGCGGCCGTGGACACGCTGCGGAACCGGTATCCCGGGCTGCGGCTGGACGGGGCGAGCCCGGCGGATCCGCTCCCGCCCGGGGCGCTGTCGCCCGATCCGGACGAGGTGTTCGCGGAGTTCGGCTCGCGCTATCTCCCGCTGTGGGATCTCGCCCGCACGCCCGGCCGCAGCGTCGGGGAGTTCGCGGCCGAGGTGCTGGCGCTGAGCGAGCACGCGCGGTTCTCCGGCACCCCCGAGCGGGTCGGGGACGACATGCGCCGCTGGTACGAGGAGGGCGGCGTCGACGGCTTCCAGACCATCCTCGGCAACGACTTCGACGCGCTGTGCGAGCGCGTCGTCCCCCGGCTGATCGGCAACGGCGCCGTTCTGTGATCCCGATCCCGCCCGTCCATCGCCCACAGGAAATGCGCCACCGCCCGCCGTCCCATCGAGCAGGACAGGGAACCACGCATGACCGAGAACGAGAAAACGCCGGCCCGCGGCGTCATCACGGAGACGGAGGCGGTGCCCAGCGGCGCCGGCTCCCGCACCGCCTTGTGGAAACGCCGCCTCTTCGAGGCGGAGGCGGGCCTGACCCGGTTCGTCGTCGAAACCCGGGGCGGGGCCCAGTTGCAGAACCTGCTGAAGGTCAAGCACGCCATCTTCGAGTCGCTCCCGCCGGGCAACGGGGAGCAGGAGTGGAAGGCCGCGTTCTTCCGGGGCCAGGCGCTCATGGAGCAGTTCGTCGTGGCCCACTTCGGGCACGGCCAGCTGGCGGCCTGGGCGGCGTCGAACAGCGCGGTCTACGCCGCCGTCGACTCCGCTCCCAAACACGACGCCGCCGTACCGCTGGAACGGCTCGATCACCAGGCGGGCCTGTACGGCTCCGCCACCGAGTGGGAGGAGCGCGGGGCGGACCGTGCCGTGCTGCGCATCGGGCACTGCGCCATCTGGGACTACCGCGAACTGGCCCGCGCGCGCGGGGTGACGATCACGCTGGCCTCGCCGTGCGAGTACTGCGTGCCCGCCACGACGGCCATGATCACCGCGAAGGGGCTCAACGCCGGGCACGAACTCACCGCGGGCCGTGACGGCCACGGGTGTGTGTGGACCGCCGCACGCGACCTCCCCCCGTCCGGTACCGGACACCGCCCCGCTTCCGAAGGACACCAGTCATGACGGGACACACCGGGCCCGAGCTGAACGCGCCCGCGGCCGCACACCGGGCCGGCTTCGCCGCGCTGCCCGCCCACCAGCAGCCCGAGTGGCCCGACCGGGCGGCCCTGGAGGCGGTGCTCGGCGCGCTCCCGCAGGACGATCTGGTGAGCCGCCGGGCGGTGGACGGGCTGCGGCACGAACTGGGCAACCTGGACGCGGGCGGCGGGCTCATCCTGCAACTGGGCGACTGCGTCGAGGACATCGACACCGACGTCACCTCCGCCACCTGCAACAAGATCGCGTTCCTGACCCACTTCCGGTCCCATCTGCGCACCCGCACCGGCCGGGACATCGTCGCCGTGGGACGCCTGGCCGGGCAATACGCCAAACCGCGTTCGCAGGAGCACGAGGTCATCGACGGGGTGATGCTGCCCAGTTACCGCGGGCCCATCATCAACTCCCCCGCCCTCACCCGGGCCGCGCGCCGCCCCTCCCCGGCCCGCGTCGCCCAGGCGCACGCCGCCGCCCGGTCCGCGTACGCGGCGATCGCCGACTACCACCGGGCGACGGCGTACCTGGATCCGATCTGGACGAGCCACGAGATGCTCCTGCTCGACTACGAACTGCGCTTCCTGCGGGGCGCGGAGGAGGGCAACCATCTCGCCACCACGCACTGGCCGTGGATCGGGGCCCGCACCCGGCACCCCGGTGGCGCGCACATCGCCGTCGCCGCCACCCTGAGCAACCCGGTCAGCGTGAAGATCGGACCGGACACCTCCCCGCGGGAGGCGGCCGAACTGGCCCTCACCCTGAACCCCCACGACGAACCCGGTCGGCTGACCTTCATCGCCCGCATGGGTCACCGGAACATCGAGGCGCTGGAGCCCGTCGTGCGCGCGGTCCACCGGCACCGGGAACACGTGCTGTGGATCAGCGACCCGATGCACGGCAACACCGTGCAGGCGGCAACCGGCTTCAAGACCCGGCACGTCGAGCACGTCATCGCCGAACTGACCGGATTCCAGGCCGTCGTCACGGCCGCCGGGCGCCGCCCCGCCGGGCTGCACCTGGAGGCCACTCCGGAGGACGTGTACGAGTGCGCCGAGAACTCCCGCGAGCCGCGCGACGCGGCCCGCTACCGCTCGCTGCTGGATCCCCGGCTCAACCCGGAGCAGACCGCGCGCGTCCTGGGCGCCTGGCGCGCATGAGCCCGCGGAACCCGCGCACCCGCCTCCCGCAGACCCATGTACCGGCCACAGGAGAAGACCTCATGACGCGTTCCCTGCTCGACCTGGAAGACACCGAGCACATCGAGGACATCGACCCCGAGGAGTATCTGCGCGCCGCGCTGCGCTGGCACTTCTCGGCGGACACCGGCTCCCCGCTGTGGCTGGAGCTGGCGCGCGGCCTCGGCTTCGACCCCCTGCGCGACATCACCTCCTTCGAGGATCTCGCCCGCTTCCCGGACATCGCCGGGCCGCTGCGGGACCGGCACACCGGCGACCTCCTCCCGGCGGGGCTGGCGAAGGACCCGCCGCCCTCCGTCTTCGAGACCGGCGGCACCACCGGCTCCCCCAAACGCCTCCTCTACACCGAACGCTGGACGCGGCGGGCCCTGCGGTGGAAGACGGCCGAGCTGCGCGAGGCCGGATTCCCCGCCGGTGAGCCGTGGCTGGTCGCGATGCCGTCGGGGCCGCACGCCTTCGGGCACACCACCCGGGCGCAGGCGAAGGCGCTGGGATCCGTGCTGCACACCGTCGATCTCGACCCCCGCTGGGTGAAGAAGCTGATCTCCTCCGGCGCCGACCCGGACCCGTACCTGGCGCATCTCGTCGATCAGCTCGGGCACGTCATCCGCACCCAGCGCATCGCCGCGCTGACCACCACGCCGCCGATCCTGTCGGAACTCCTGCTGCACGAGGAGCTGGCCGACCGGCTGCGCCACGGTCTGTCGTACCTGGCGCTCGCCGGCGCGCACCTGGACGAGGACACCTACGACCTCATCGCCGCGGCCCTGCCCGACACCGTCGTCCAGAACATCTACGGCAGCACGATGGTGCTCACCACCGCGAAGCTGCGCGACGCCGCCGCGCCACCACCGGCCGCCGTGTACGACGGCTATCCGCCCTTCGTCACCTTCTCCGTCGTCGACCCGGACACCCGCCGGCCCGTGGCGTACGGACAGCGCGGCCAGGTCCGGATGAGCCACCTCAGCAGCGGGGTGTTCATCCCCAACAACCTGGAACGGGACTCGGCGGTCCGGGTGCTGCCGCCGCCCGGGGCGGTGGGCGACTCCCTGGGCGCGCCCCGGCCGCTGGCCGCGTTCGACGGGGAACCCGTCATCCAGGGGGTGTACTGATGGCCCCCGGCGCCGGGCCGGCCACCGCCGCGCGGGAGACCGGGGTGGACCTGCCGCTGCTGACGCATCGGGGCACCCTGCGCACCCGGGCCCGGGAGACGGTGCACGGCGTGGACGGCCGCCCGCTCGCCACTCTGTCCCTCGCTCCGGAACTGCTCGTCTCCCAGGCCCTGGCCGCCCAGCGACGCACCGATCCGCTGCCCGCCCCGGAGCGGGAGCGGCGGCTGCGCGAGGCGGCGGACCGGTTCCTCGGCGATGTGCTGGGCGGGCTGTCCTTCGCCGAACACCGCGCCCTCGTCCACGCGGTCTCGGGGCACAACGCGCCGCTGACGGCGGCGCTGAGCCGCGCCGTGGCCGAGGCCATCGCGGAGGCGCCAACCCGCGCCGACCGGGCCCGGCCGCTGGGATCGGTGCGCTCCTGGCGGGAGGCCGCCCGGGAGCCGGGATCCGGAAGCGGCGTGTGGACCCGGCGCGGTGAGACGCTGGCCGCGGTGCTGTCGGGGAACACCCCCACCATCCAGAACGGCTGGCTGCAGGCTTTGGCCCTGGGATACCGCGTCGCGGTCCGGCCCTCGCGCCGGGAACCCTTCACCGCCCACCGGGTCATCGCGGCACTGCGCGCGGCCGGGTTCCGGGACACCGACGCGCTGTACCTGCCCTCGACGCACGCGGGGGTGCCCGTCCTGCTGCGCCGCGCCGATCTGGGCCTGGCCTACGGCGGCGCCGACGTCGAGGCCGCGTACGGTGCCTCACCGGCCGTCAAGGTCGCCGGACCCGGCCGCTCCAAGACACTCGTCACCGGGGGCCGGCCGTCACCGCAGACCCTGGAGGCGGTGGCGGATTCCGTGGCCGCCCTCTCCGGGACCGCCTGCGTGAACACCACGACGGTGCTCGTCGAGGGCGACCACGTCCGGTTCGCCCGGGATCTCGCCCGCGTCCTGCGCGAACGGGCCGCCGGGCGGCAGACCACGGAGCGGCACCTGGGGCCACGGGTCGCGGAGGAGACCGCGCGGTCCCTGATCGCGTCCGTACGGCGCGGTGCGCGCGGGGCGCGCGCGGAGATCCCCCTGGAAGAGGTGGCGACACCGCATCCGCAGGGGGGCGTGGTCCTGGGGCCGGCCGTGTTCGCCGCCTCCGGCCCCGGTGGCGGCGGGATGTTCGGCGCCGAACTTCCCTTCCCGTGCGTGTGGGTCGCCCCCTGGACCCCGGCGGATGGTACCGGTCCGCTGCGCGACTCACTGGTGGTGAACGTCGTCGGCGGGGACGGGGAGCTGATCGACGCGCTGCTGCGGGAGCCGAGCATCACGAACGTGTACCGCGACACACCGACCGTGCACAGCGACGGCGATCTGCCGCACGAGGGCTACCTGGGCGACTTCCTCATGCGCAACAAGGCCGTCGTCTCCGGGCCCCGCACCGGGCGCCCGACGCCTCGCGCACCGTCCGGGGAGGGACTCTCGTGAGGAAGGGTCCCCGGGCGCGGGGCCGGCCGGTGGGGTGCGCCGGTCAGGTCCAGTCGATGATCCGCCGTACCAGTGCCGTGACGGTCCGTCTGATCCAGCCGAACAGCCCCGCCATGACCGACACGTCGGCGCCCAGCACGGCCGCGTCCGCGCGGTACGCCCCGGCGCGGCAGGTGGAGCACGAACGGGGCCAACGGCGCTTCCGCGCACCGCACTTCCTGCATGTCGCCATGTTCCGCCGCTCCCCTTGCTCCCACGTCGCCGCAGGAGAGGACATGCCTCGCGCAGCTTCCCCGACCGACAGGTGCCGTCGGCGACGCATCTCCGGGCCGCCTTCGCGAGACCTGTCTACCAGGTCCCGCGCTCCGGCGGGAACGGCCCCCTGACACCGCGTGCACCCGGGGACCCGCCGACTGCCCCTGGAGGGCAGTCGGCGCGCGCCGCCCGGGCCGAAGGCGGGGCCGGACGGGTCAGCGGGCCGGTCCGGTGGAGGAGCGCCAGATGACCTCCGTGAACGGCGCGTTCTCCTCGGGAGCCGTCTCCCCCTTGAGGGTCGCGAGCAGTTGGCGGGCGACGCGGCGGCCGATGACGTCGTGGTCCACGAAGACGGTGGTGAGCGCGGGGGGCATGGCCGCCCCCACCGGGCTGTTGTCCCAGCCCGTCACGCTCAGGTCCTGCGGCACCCGCCAGCCACGGGCGACCGCCCCGCTGATGGCCCCCGCCGCCAGCAGGTCGTTGGCGGCGATCACGGCGGTCACCCCGCTGTCCGCCGGGAGCGCGACCACGGCCGCACGGGCCCGCTGGGCGAGCCAGTGGCAGTCGATGACGGCGTGCGAGGTCAGGCCCAGGCGCTCGATCGTCTCCAGGTACACGTCGCGGCGGCGCCGCGCGGACAGGTGCTCGTAGCCGCCGGCCAGGTGCAGGAAGCGGCGGTGCCCCTGCCGGGCGAGCCCGGTGACTATCTCGGCCATGGCCTGCGCGTCGGCCAGTTCACCGATGCTGCGCATGTGCGCGTCGTAATGCGGGGTGACCACGATCGGGGTGCCGCTGGAGGCCCGGCGGGCGTCCAGCGGCAGAGCCGTGAGCGCGAGCAGGCCCTCGTAGAAGCCCGAGTCAGCCAGTTCGAGGGCGCGTTCGGCCCGGGCCCGGGACGTCCCGTCCAGGGTGAAGACCTCCACCCCGTACCCGGCCCGGTGCGCCTCGTCCTGGGCGCCGGCGAGCATCTCCAGCGAGCTGACCGCCGTCCCGTGGGGAAGCAGGAACGCCAGGCGCCCGGTGTGCCGGTTGCGCATGGCCCGGGCCACGAGGTTGGGCCGGTAGTCGAGTTGTTCGACGGCGAGGCCGATGCGCGCGCGCAGATCCGCGTGGACGGTGCCGTCCGCCTTGAAGTAGCGGGAGACCGTCTGGTGGGAGACCCCGGCCAATCGCGCGACCTCCCGCATGGTCGGACGCCGCGGCGCCGCGTGTCCGCCCTCCGGGGGCTCACTGCTCATGGTGTTCCCTTCCGAGCGGTCACGGATGAACATCTTGACACACGGAAGAGCGCAAACCTACGGTTGAGTGACCGTTCACTCCGTGCCGAACCACCTCGGGATCGTCCCGGAAAGTACTTCTGAACAGGCTGTTTCTCTCATCGATCCACGGAACCACCGACCTGGATCGGCGAGCCGGGTGAACGTTCACTTCGTCATCGCATCCGACCCCCGACCGGTACGGCGAGAGCCCCCGTGCCTGCACGCCGCGCCCCCGCGCCGACCGAGACCGAAGGACGAGACCGCACCCATGAGCATCCACAGCCCCGTCGACCAGAACCCCACGGCGCCCCTGCCGGCGTCGAGCCGCAGCGCGACCCCGGCAGCCGGTGTGGTGCCCGAGTTCGCGCCCCCGCCGGCCGACCGGCCGCGCAGGCGCTACGCCGTGGCCGGCACCGGTCACCGGGCGGGCATGTACGTCTCCGCCCTGACCGGGGACCACGCGGACGTCGGTCACATCGTCGCCTGGCTCGACCCGAACCCCGGCCGCATCGACTGGTACGACGCGCAGGTGCGCGACGCGGGGACCTCCGACCCGCGGCCCCCGGCCCTCCCCCGCTACACGCCCGGCGAGCTCGAACGGATGGTGGCCGAGCAGGAGGTGGACGTCGTCATCGTCACCAGCCCCGACCACACCCACGCCGCGCTGGTGGAGCGCGCGCTGCGGGCCGGGGCGGACGTCGTGGTGGAGAAGCCGCTCACCACCGACGCCGAGGGCTGCCGGCGCATCACCCAAGCTGTCGCCGAGACCGGCCGCGACGTCGTGATGACGTTCAACTACCGCTACGCGCCCAGGAACTCCACGCTGCGCGAGGTGATCGCCTCGGGCCGCATCGGGACCGTCACCGGCGTCCACTTCGAGTGGGCGCTGGACACCGTGCACGGAGCGGACTACTTCCGCCGCTGGCACCGGGAGAAGAAGAACTCCGGCGGCCTGCTCGTGCACAAGTCGAGCCACCACTTCGATCTCGTGAACTGGTGGCTGAACGACGTCCCCCGCCGCGTCTTCGCCTCCGGCGGGCTGCGCTTCTACGGGGACGTCAACGCCCGTGAACGCGGCGTGGGCGAGCGGCCCGAGCGCGGCACCGACGCCCCGGGCGACCCGTTCTCGCTCGACCTGCGCTCGGACCCCCGGCTGGAGGGGCTCTACCTGGACGCCGAGCACCACGACGGCTACCGCCGCGACCTCGACCCGTTCGCGCCGGGCATCACCATCGAGGACAACATGGCCGTGCTCGTCGACTACCGTGGTGGCGCCCTCCTCACCTACTCCCTCAACGCGCACAGCCCCTGGGAGGGTTACCGCGTCACCGTGAACGGCACCGCCGGGCGCGCCGAACTCGAAGTGGTCGAGCGCGGCTTCGTGGACCTGCCCGAGGACGGGGACGCCGTCCTCGACCCGTCGGCGACCCCGGTCCCCACCGCCGGCGAGGCGCTGCGGCCCGACGGGGAACGCCTGATCGTCCAGCGTCACTGGGAGCGGGCCGAGGAGGTCCCGATCCCGGCCGGCATCGGTGGACACGGCGGCGGCGACGCGATCCTGCTCATGGATGTCTTCCGCGGCGACCTGCGGCTCGCCCCGGATCCGCTGCGCCGCCCGGCCGGCTACCTGGACGGGGTGCGCGCGGTCGCCGTCGGCATCGCGGCCAATGAGGCCATGCGCACCGGGCAGCCGGTCCCGGTCGACGAGCTGGGCCTGGGCACCGACCTGTAGGCCATCTCGCCGTTCACCCCGGGCGGCGGCGGTCAGGCGTCGGGCGCCGCCGCCGTGACGGGGCCGGGGCCGGGGTCCGGCAGCGCCGCGCCGCTCCCGCGGTCCGGCCACCAGGTGGCGCGGCCCATCAGGTGCAGGGTGGCCGGTGCCAGCAGAGGGCGGACGAGGAGGGCTTCCACGGCGATGCCGATCAGCAGGCCCATGCCGATGATCTTGACCATGGCGACGCTGTTGGCCGCGAAGCCGGAGACCGCCAGCATCAGCAGCAGCGCCGCCGCGGTGGTGACCGGCAGCGTCCGCCGAAGGCCCCCGGTCACCGCCGTGCGGTGGTCGCCGGTGCGCAGCCACTCCTCCCGGACGCGGGAGAGCAGCAGCAGCTGACAGGTCGTCGACACGGCGAAGACCACCGCCAGCAGCAGGACCGGGCGCAGGGCGTCGACGGAGCCGGTCGCGGTGAAGCCGAGCGGCCCGGACAGCGGGCCGTCCTGGAAGGTCCAGGTGAGCACGCCGGCCGAGGCGGCCAGGGAGAGCGCGGTCGTGACCAGTGTCTGGGCCGACAGCGGGAGCGAGCGGAGGGCCAGGTACGTCCCGGCGAGCAGGGCGGCGGCCATCAGACCCAGGACCAGGGGCAGCGTGGAGCCGATGTCCGCCAGGATGTCGGTGAGTTCGGCGGCGGCGCCGCCGACCAGGACCTCGGTGCCGGCCGGGGCGGGCAGGTCGCGGATCGTCCCCACCAGGTCGCGCGTCTCCGGGGAGGTCGCCGCGTCCCGCGTGTGAACCCGCAGCACCGCGGCCCCGTCAGTGGTCTCCGGCGGGGCCGCCGCGACGACTCCGTCGAGCTGTTCCAGGCGTGCGGCGTACTCAGCGGCGGCGGCCGGGCCGGCTCCGGAGAGCAGGATGTGCAGGGGTTCGGGGTCGCCGCCGGGGAAGTCGGCGCGGATCGTCTCGGCCACGACCCGGCTGTCGGTGCCGGCCGGCAGCACCCGTTCGTCGGTGCCGCCGAACACGGCGGCCGTGACGGGTGCGGCCAGCAGGAGCAGGAGGACGGCGGAGGGCAGCGCGTACCGCGCGGGGTGGCGGCCGATGCCGGTCGCGAGCCGGCGGGCCCGGGCTCCGCTGTCCCGCGTGCGCCCGGGGCGTCGCGGGGGCCGTGGGGCGATCCGGGGGCCCAGGGCGGCGAGCAGCGCGGGCAGCAGGGTCAGCGCGGCGGCGGTGGCGAGCAGGGTGGTGGCGACACCGCCGTAGCCCATGGAGCGCAGGAAGGGCTGCGGGAAGAGCAGCAGGCAGGACAGTCCCAGGGCGACGGTGAGGCCGGACAGGGCGATGGCGCGGCCGGTGGTCCGCAGGGCGCCGGCCAGTGCCTCGCCGGGCGGGGCGCCGGTGGCCAGGTGTTCGCGGTGGCGGGTGATGAGCAGCAGCGCGTGAGTGAGGGGGAGTCCGAGCCCCAGGATCATGATGATGTTGACGGTGAACGTCGACACCTCGGTGAACCCGGCGATCAGCCGCGTGACGGCGAACGCGCCGGTGAGGGTGAGGACGCTGGTCGCCAGCGACGCCAGGGCGGCCGGCACGGAGCGCAGGACGATCAGCAGGACCAGCAACAGCAGCGGCATGGTGATCGCCTGGGAGCGGGCGAGGTCGCCGTCGGCGTGGTCGTTGACCTCGTCGAGGATCGCCTCGGGGCCGCCGAGCAGGGTGGTCAGACCGGGGACGGCGAAGGCGTCCGCGATCCGTACGTACGCGTCCTCCCTGGTCGTCATGTCGGCGCCGTGCAGGGTGACCGCCAGATAGCGGGCGTGCCGGTCCTCGGAGACGAACGGCTCCTCGACCCGGGCCACTTCGGGCAGCTCGCGCAGTTCCGCGGCCTTCGCCGCGACGGGGGCGGCGAACCCCGGATCGTCCACGGTCAGGTCGGAGGAGGAGTACAGCGCCAGCACGTCCCAGGTACGGCGGCCGAACTCGTCCTCGATCCGTTCGGTGGTGCGCTCCGCCTCACCGCCGGGGTTGGTGAACCCGGGGGTGAGCACGTCGAACATGCCCGCCCCCCAGGCGCCGCCCGCCACGGTGAGTACCGCCGCGACGGTGATGACCAGCCGGCGCAGCCGGATCACCGCCCGGCCCATCGATCCGGCCATTCCTGTGTCCCCATCGCTCATACGGTCTGTCGGTGGTGCGGTTGGCGGCCGGTTCCGCCGCCGGGCCGGTTTGTGACGGGCCCGGCGGCGGTGGCTACCGGTGCGCCTGGGCGGGATCACCGCCGGGCGCGAGGGCCTGGGCGCCGAGGGCGGCGCCGTCACCCGGGTTCCCGCGTCGGCCGTGGTCGGCGCGCGGTGCCCGGGGGGTTCAGGGGGTGTCGCCGGAGTAGTCGTAGAAGCCCCGGCCGGATTTACGGCCCAGCAGTCCGCCGTCGGCCATGCGGGCCAGCAGGGGTGGGGTGGAGTAGATGGGGTCCTTGTACTCCTCGTACAGTCCGGCGGCGACGAGGGCCAGGGTGTCGATGCCGATCAGGTCGAGCAGCCGCAGCGGCCCGATGGGATGGGCGCAGCCGAGCGTCATGCCGGTGTCGACTTCCTCGGTGGTGGCGTGCCCGGCCTCGACCATCCGTACGGCGGACAGCAGATAGGGCACCAGCAGGGCGTTGACGACGAATCCGGCCCGGTCGCGGGAGTGGATGACCTGTTTGCCCAGGGGGCCGGTCAGCAACCGCTCGGTGGTGTCCCGGGTCTGTTCGTCGGTCAGCAGGGTCGCGGTCACTTCGACGAGCGGCAGCACGGGGACGGGGTTGAAGAAGTGGGTGCCGATCACCCGGGAGGGGCGCCCGGTCGCCCTGGCCAGCCGGATCACCGGCAGGGACGAGGTGTTGGTGGCGACGATGGCGTCGGGGTCGCGCAGGACGGCGTCGAGTGCGGTGAGGACCTCGAGTTTGGTGGCCTCGTCCTCCGTCACGCATTCGAAGACGAATTGGCGGTCGGCCAGTTCCTTCAGCTCGGAGGTGACCCGCAGGCGGGCCAGTGCCGCGTCCGCGTCGGCGCGGGTGAGCCTGCCCTTGGTGACCCGCCGCTCCAGCGCTCCGGCGACGCGGGCCGTGCCCCGGTGTGCGGAGTCGGGAGTGGAGACCGCGACCCGTACGTCGAAGCCGGCCAGCGCGCAGATCTCGGCGAGGCCGGCGCCCATCACGCCGCATCCGATGACGCCGATCCGCCGGGGGTCGCTCATGCGGGCGCACCTCGGTGCCAGCGCAGCAGGGTGGAGCCGTGCGCCATGCCGCCGCCGAAGCCGCTGAGCAGGACGAGTTCGCCCTCGCGCAGCGCGCCGGCCCGGTTGGCCTCGTCGAGGGTGACGGCGATGGAGGCGCTGCCGGTGTTGCCGTAGCGTTCCACGGTGCGGTGCGCGGCGTTGTCGCGCAGGCCGAGGGTGGCGACTAGCTTGTCCAGCAGGACGCCGTTCGCCTGGTGCGGGACGAAGTGGTCGATGTCCTGGGGGGCGAGCCCCTGGGAGCTGAGCAGTTCGCCGATCTCCCGCGGTACGACGGAGTGCGCGAAGGCGGTGACCTCGCGGCCGATCATCCGCAGGGTGTGCCGGGTGCCGGCGACGGTTTCGGAGGAGGCGGGGAGGCGGCTGCCGCCGGCGTCGACGACCAGGAGCCGCCGGTCGGCGCCGTGGCCGCGCAGGAGGTGGCCGAGGAAGCCGAGCGGTGCGGGGACCTCGCCGAGGACGGCGGCGCCGGCGCCGTCGCCGAGCAGGACGGCGGTGGAGCGGTCGTGGGGGTCGGTGAAGCGGGACCACACGTCGGTGGCGATCACCAGTGCGCGGCCGCCGGGCTGGAGGGCGAGCAGTCCGCGGGCGGTGACCAGGGCGTGCACGAAGCCGCTGCAGGCCACGTTGACATCCAGGCAGTTCGCCCGGTGGGCGCCGATCGCCGCCTGCACCACGGTGGAGGTCTGCGGGACGATGTGGTCGCCGGTGGAGGTGGCGAGGACGAGATGGTCGATGTCCGCGGCCGTCAGGCCCGCGTCGGCCAGGGCGCGTTCGGCGGCGTGCACCGCGAGGTCGGAGGCCGCCTCCTCGGGGGCGGCGTACCGGCGGGTGCGGATGGCGGTCTTGCCGGTGATCCACTCGGGTGTGACGCCGAAGCGGGCGGCCAGTTCCTCGTTGCCGACCTCGTGTTCCGGCAGGTAGGAACCGGTGCCGAGGATTCCGGTCACAGGCCCATCACCGGGTTCAGCCGGTCCTCTCCGAGGGCGGCGCGCTTGTCGGGGTCGGTGACGCCGAGCCCGGCGCGGGGGGCCAGGCACAGTACGCCGACCTTGCCGATGTGGACGTTCTCCTGGACGAGGCGGGCGGCTTCGCCGATTTCGTCGAGGGCGAAGACCGTGGACAGGGTGGGCATGATCCGGCCCTGGTCGACCAGGCGCGCGGTCTCCCACTGTTCGTGGATGTTGGCGGCGTGGGCGCCGATGACGCGCTTGAGCTTCATCCACAGGTAGCGGTTGTCGTAGGTGTGGCGGTAGCCGGTGGAGGATCCGCAGGTGACGATCGATCCGCCGCGGCGGGTGACGAACATGGAGATGCCGAAGGTGGCCCGGCCGACGTACTCGAAGACGATGTGCGGGTCCTCGCCGGTGTGCCGGCGGATGATGCGGCCCAGGCGCTTGCCCGCCTCGATGACCTGCTCCGGGTCGTCCGCGGTGTCCTCACCGATGCCGATCTCGGTGCGGTTGACGACGATGTCGCAGCCGAGCCGGCGGACGGCTTCGGCCTTGCGTTCGGAGTTGACCACGCCGACGCTGATCCCGCCGCCGTTGCGCACGAGTTGCACGGCGTAGCTGCCCAGGCCGCCGGCGGCGCCCCACACCAGGACCACGTCGCCCTGCTTCATCCTGGCGCCGGTGTCGCTGACCAGCATCCGGTAGGCGGTGCCGGCGCAGGCCGGGACGCTGGCCGCCTCCTCCCAGGTCAGATGGGCGGGTTTGGGGATGAGCTGGGAGGCGCGGACGACGGCGTAGTGGGCCAGGCCGCCGTAGTTGGTCTCGTAGCCCCAGGCCTTCTGGCCGGCGCCGAGCATGCCGTCCGCGTGGGTGATGGCTTCCTGGTCGTCCACCTGGATGGGGCTGCACATGACGTGGTCGCCCAGTTTCCAGTGCCGTACCCCGGCGCCGGTGCGCACCACGACGCCGGCCCCGTCCGAACCCAGCGCGTGGAAGGGCTGGTCGTGCCGCTTCTCCCAGGGGCCCTGTTTGCCGTAGGAGCGCAGAAAGGCGAAAGTCGGTACCGGTTCGAAGGTGCCGGTCCACACGGTGTTGTAGTTGACGGAGCTCGCCATCACCGCGACCAGCACTTCGTCCGGGGCCAGTTCGGGCATGGGGATGTCGCCGACCCGCAGCGATTTACGGACGTCCTTGTCCTCGATGCCCCGGAACATCTCGACGTCCTCCACCCGGACGTGGGCGGCGCGGTAGCCGGCGGGCACCGGCTGGGCGGCCAGGACGGCGGCATCCGCTCCTTCGAGAGCGGCGGTTGCCAACGGGTCCATGCCATCGTCTCCTTCGCTCGGATCACGGGGTTCGCACGGCGTCACGCCGGCCGACGGCGCCATGGTGAGCAGGTGAGAGTTCTGGGAACGGGGCGAAGGGTCCGTGCCGGTCCGTTCCCGGCCGCAACCCCGGCCGGCGAATTCGTCAATATTTTCGGAGAGCGGTACGTTCGGCGACCCAACGTATTTTCCCGCCCATCCTCGGTCAACCCCTAGGAGTTTTTGGCAGAACCCCTACCAATTCGATTGCCATCGGGGTGCCGTGAGGGGTTTATGGAAAGCGGTCTTTCGTTTCGCCGGGCGGACGCTAGAGTTTTCACCGACCTACATTTTTGTTCGTGGTTTGTTGGGAGTCCATCAATGCAGCGGAACTCATCTGCTCGAACCGTCGTGGTGGCGGGCGGGACCGATGGGATGGGCCGGGCCACCGCCTTGGCCCGTCTCGAGCGCGGCGACACCGTCGTGGTGATCGGACGGAGCGTCGAGAAGGCCGCCGGACTCACGAAGGAGGCGGAACGGCTCGGCGCGGCCGATCGCTTCGAGTTCATCAAGGCCGACCTCGGATCCATCGCCGAGGTGCGCAAGGTGATCGCCCGCGTGGCCGAGGCGTACCCGGTGGTGGACGCCTTGGTGCTGACGGCGAACAAGCAGAACATGAAGCGCCAGGAGTCCCCCGAGGGGCTGGAGTCCACGTTCTCGCTGTACTACGTGGCCCGCTATCTGCTCGGGCACGGTCTGGCCACGCAGTTCGACGCCGCGCCCGACCCGGTGATCATCAATGTCGCCGGCCCCGGCACCAAGGCCGGCGCGGTGCTGTGGGACGACATCCACATCAACGGCAAGTACAACACCATGCGGGCACAGCTCCAGGCCGGGCGGGCCAACGACCTGCTCGCCGTCGCCTTCGCGGAGAACCCCTCCAGCAAGGCCAAGTACGTGCTCTACCACCCGGGGTTCACCCAGACCGACGCGATCAACCAGTTCAACCAGCCGCTGCGCTCGATCGTGAAGCTGTACGCCAAGGTGGGCGCCAAGTCGGTCACCGACTCGGCCGCGCCGATGATCGAGTGGATCGAGAACCCGCCCGCCGCGCGGCTGACCGTGGACGACCGCGGCAAGCCGGTGGACCTGGGTCTGAAGATGTTCGACAAGGGCAACGCCGCCCGGCTGGCCGGCGTCACCGAGGAGCTGCTCAGCAAGCGGTGAGACCCCTGCCCGACCCCTGTCGACCCCTACTCCCCCGCCGTGTCGCCCCGGAATCCAGGGGCGGCGCGGTAGGGGTGTCCGGGGCGGCAGGGGTTTCGGCCTGCCGGGCCGGGCCGGCGCATCCGGTCCCGCCCGCCGTTGGCGCCCACGTGTCCGGGTTCGCCCGGCTCCCGTACCGGGGCCGGAATTACCGATTCAGCTGACCAGGATTCGGTTGAAGGGGAAACGTTCTTTTTCCCGTCTCGTATACACCGGACGTCCGGTTCGGACCCTTATCAATTCCCCGTGAAGGACCAACATCATTTTCCCGGACGCAGGCGCCGGTGGACGAAGACCGCAGCCCACAGCGGTGGAAGACGGTCACGGGCGGACGGGCGAAGACCGATCCCGCCCGCCTTCCGGTGACTTCGGCCGACCTCGATAACGTTTCCCGTTTCGCGGCCGCCAATCATCACATGGACATCGTCGCGAAGCCGCTGCTATGCTCGGCGATTGCGTCATGGCAACTCTGTGCAAGGGCTAGTGACAAAAGGGGTGTCCGGCCCGCGATTGACAGCGCCCGAGTGACTCTCCGGCGCAATCCGTCTTCGTTGGACGCCGGACAGACGCAACGCAGACTGGGGGTCCCGGACAGATGGATCTGATCGGACGTGCGCGCGAGACCGAGGCACTGCGCGGAATGCTGGCCCGCACCGCCCGCGGCCGGGGCGGAGGGGCCATCATCAACGGCCCTGTGGGCTGCGGAAAGACCGAACTGCTGCAGAGCTTCGCCGAACACGCCGCCGACTCCGGAGCCCTGGTGCTCAGCGCCGCCTGTTCGGAGACCGAGGACTCCATGCCGTTCAGCGCCATCGCCCAGGCCTTCCAGCACGCGCCCATCCCGGTGGACCAATTACACACCCTCCAGGTCATCGCCCCGGACGAGGACTGCCTGAGCTTCCTGAGCGGTGACCGCGCCGACCTGGCGGAGCGCGTCGAACAGATCTATCCGCCGGTCATGAACCATCTGTGGCGCGCCCTGCTCGACCTGAGCGCGCAGCGCCCCATCGTCATCGTCATCGACAACGTCGAGCACGCCGACGCGTTCTCGCTGCGCGGCCTGTCCTTCATCGCCCGCCGGGTGCGCTCGGCACGCGTGATGGTCGTCGTGGCGGCCCAGACCGGGACCAGGCGCTCCACCGGCTTCCTGCAGAGCGAGGTCCTGCGCCAGCCGCTGTGGAAACAGATCCGGCTCACCCCGATGCCGCTCGGCGACGTGGCGGCCATGCTGGAGCGCCGGCTCGGCGACAGCACGGCGGCCGGCGCCTGGTACGACATCAGCCGCGGCAATCCGCTGCTGCTGCGGGCCCTGATGGACGATCACAGCGCGGCCTGCGGCGCCGGCCGGCGCAGCCCGGAACCCGTGGTCGGCCAGTCGTTCGCCGAGGCCATGTCGGCCTGTCTGCACCGCTGCGGCCCGGAGCTGGCCGAGGTCGCCCGGGCCACGGCGGTCCTGGGCGACCGGGCGACCACCGACCTGGTGGCGGATCTGCTGGGCACCCCGGCCGAGACCGTCGGACCGTGGATCGGCGCGCTGGAGTCGGCCGGCGTGCTCGCCGAGGGCCGGTTCAGCCATCCCGCCGGGCGCGCCGCCGTCCTCGCCCCGCTCACCCCGCGCGACTCCGCCCGGCTCCATCTGCGCGCCGCCGAACGTCTCTACTACGCCGGGGCCGCGCCGACCGCGGTGGCCGAGGTCCTGCTGTCCGCGCACGAGGACGAACTGCCCCGGTGGAGCGGCATCCTGCTGCGGGAGGCCGGCCACCAGGCCCTGCTGGAGGGCCGCGTCGACCGCGTCGCGGAGTACCTGGAGCTGGCGCACCGCACCGCCTCCGCGCCACGGGACCGGGTCGCCGTGCTCAACCTGCTCGCATCCGCCCACTGGCGCAGTTCCCCGGCCGGAAGCGCACGGCACGTCGACCGGCTGCTGGACGCCGCCCGCGAGGACTCCTTCGACGGGAACATCTCCCTGATGGTCGGCTATCTGCTCTGGCAGAAACGCTTCTCCGACGCGGAGACCCTGCTGAACCGGGTGGCCCCGCCCGGCCGGGAGATCCCCGTACGCACCCGGGTGCAGCTGAAACTGCTGCGGCTGCGCCTCGCCTACCACAGCCCCGGACTGCTGGGCCAGCTCTCCCCCACGGTGCTCCCCACCGAGCTGGGCACCGAGGAGCCGGGGCTGGAGATCAGCATGTCCCCCCAGCTCCAGGCGATCCGGGCGCTGGAGGTGGTGCTGGCGGGCGGCAACCCCGACGAGGCGGCCGAGCACGCCGAGCACGTCCTGCAGAACTGCGGTCTCGACGACGGCACCGACGACATGCTGCTCACCATGCTGGCCGTGCTGGTCGACGTGGACCGTGCCCCGGCCGCATTGCCGTGGTGCGAGGCCCTGATGGCCGAGGCGGAATCCCGCCGGGCCTGGGCGTGGCTGGCACTCCTGCTGGACATCCGGGCCGGCATCGCGCTGCGGATGGCCGACTTCCCGGCCGCCGCCGAGTTCGCGCGCCGCGCGCTGGCCACCCTGCCCATCGAGCACTGGACCCTCTTCCCCGTCGGTCCGCTGGTGACGCAGCTGCACGCCTACACCGCGATGGGCCGGCACACCGAGGTGGCCGCCCTGCTGATGCAGCCCGTCCCCGAGGACAGCATCCAGACCACCTCCGGCCTCCAGTACTGGCACGCCAAGGGCCTGTACCACCTGTCGACCAACCGGACGCACGCCGCGATGACCACCTTCCGCGCCTGCGGCGAGCTGTCGGTCGCCTGGAAGCTGGACATCCCCGCGCTGCTGCCCTGGCGCAGTGGACTGGCCCACACCCTGCTGCACGCGGGCCAGACCGAGCAGGCCAGGACGCTGCTGCGCGAGCAGCTCGGCAAGGCGCACCGCCAGCACTCCCGGGTGCGCGGGGTGTCGCTGCGGCTGCTGGCGCACACCGTCGAACTGAGTGAACGGCCGCGGCTGCTCAAGGAGTCCATCGAGCAGTTGCAGAGCTGCCGCGCGCTGCTCGACCAGGCGCACGCGCTGGTGGACCTGTCCCATGTGCTGCACCGTCTTGGCGATGTGGAACGGTCCCGGCTGACGGTGCGGCGCGCCTGGCTGCTGGCCAACAAGTGCCAGGCCAAACTCGTCAGCAACCGGCGGCCGTTCCTGGCCCCGGACGACGCGCGCCAGGCCATCGCCGACGACGCGGTGGACGAATCGGCGTCCGTTCTCAGTGAGGCCGAGCAGCGGGTGGCGGCCCTGGCGTCGCGGGGCGACAAGAACCAGGAGATCGCCCGCAAGCTGTCGATCACCGTGAGCACCGTCGAGCAGCACCTCACCCGGGTCTACCGCAAGCTCAAGGTGCACCGCCGCACCGAACTGCCCGGCGCGCTGGAGATGCTGGCCGTGGATCACACGCTCAGCGCGGTCGGCTCGTACTGATCGCCGGTACGGCGCCGACCGCGCCCGCCTCCCCCCTCCTCACCCCTGGCCGTACGCGTCGTCCAGGAAGGACAGCACCTCGTCCACGTCGACCCCGGTGCCGGCGTCGGTCCCCTCGGTATCGGGGCCGGGCCGGGCCGGCCGCTCGGCGTCGCGCCAGCGGGCGAGGAGTTCCTCCATGCGGGCGGCGATCGCGGCCCGTTCGGTGCCGGGTTCCAGGGCGGCGAGCCCGGCGCCCAGCCGGTCGAACTCGGCCGCCATGCCGTCGGTGCCGAGGCCGTCCGCGAGGTGCTCGGCGAGGGCGGCCGGCGTCGGATGGTCGAAGACCACCGTGCTCGTGAGCGGCAGTCCGGTCTCCTCGGCGAGCCGGGTGCGCAGTTCGACGGCGGAGAGCGAGTCGACGCCGAGTTCGAGGAAGCCGCGTTCGGTGTCGATGGCCGCGCCCGGGGCGTGTCCCAGGACGGCGGCGAGATGGCCGGCCACGCTCGCCAGCAGCGCCGCCGTCCGCTCGGCCCGCGGCAGCGCGGCGAACCGGTGCGGACGCGGGGTGTCGGCGGCCCCCGCCGCGGCGTTCGCCGCCCGGCGCGGCTTGGGCGGGGCCAGCTGCCGCAGAACGGCGGGCACCTGCTCGGCCCCGGCGCGCAGCGCGGCCGGGTCCAGCGCCACCGGGACGAGCAGCGGCTCCGGGTCGCCGAGCGCGGCGTCGAACAGCGCGAGCCCGTCGGCGGCGGACAGGGGCAGCACCCCGCGCCGGGCCATCCGGCGCAGGTCCACCTCGGTGAGCCGGCCGGCCATGCCGCCGTCCACCGACCACAGGCCCCAGGCCAGGGAGGTGGCGGGCAGGCCCTGCGCCCGGCGGTGCTGGGCCAGCGCGTCCAGGAACGCGTTGGCCGCGGCGTAGTTGCCCTGGGCCGGGCCGCCGATGACGCCGGAGCCGGAGGAGTACAGGACGAACGCGCCGAGTTCGGGACCGGTCAGCTCGTGCAGATGCGTGGCGGCGTCCACCTTGGCCCGCAGGACCCGGTCGACCTGCTGCTCGGTGAGCGAGGTGATGACCGCGTCGTCGTTGACGCCGGCCACGTGGACCACGGCGGTGACGCGGTGGGCGGCCAGGAGATCGGCCACGGACCGGCGGTCGGCCAGGTCGGCAGCCACCAGGGTCACCGAGGCGCCGAGGCGGGTGAGGCCGGCCACCAGGGTCTCGGCGCCGGGCGCGTCCGCGCCGCGCCGGCTGACCAGCAGCAGGTCGCGCACGCCGTGTTCGGTCACCAGGTGACGGGCCAGGAGGGTACCCAGGCCGCCGGTGGCGCCGCTGACCAGGACGGTGCCTGCCCACGGGTTGGCGCCGTTCGCGGTCGCGGTGCCGGGCGAGGACGGGGCGGGCGGCCGGTGCCGGACCAGCCGGGGCACGTGCCAGGCCGTCCCCCGCAGGGCGAGTTGCGGCTCGCCGGTGGCGAGCAGCGCGGGCACGGCCTCCTCCCCCGCCCCTTCGGGCAGGTCGGCGATGACGATCCGCTCGGGGTGCTCGGCCTGGGCGGTCCGCACCAGGCCCCACGCGGTCGCGGCGGCGGGGTCGGCCCCGGCGGCGGCCCCGCTGGTCAGCACGGTGAGCCGGGTCGGCGCGAGGACGTCCTGCGCCAGCCAGCCCTGGAGCATCCCCAGCAGGTGGGTGGTGGTGGCGCGGGCGGCCTCGGCGAGCGGCACCCCGGACGGGGGTGTGGCCCGGACCACGAGCGCGTCGGGGGCGGGGGCCCCGGCCCGTACGGCGGCGGCCAGTTCAGCGATGTCCTCGCGGTCGCGGGCGGTCGCGAGCGTCGGGGACACGCTGCCCGCGGGCGGGGTGGCTCCGGCGCCGGGCAGCGGGACCCAGTCCAGGCGCAGCATGGCGTCCCGGACGGGGTCGCGGTGCGTGGCGTAGTCGGCGTGGTCCACCGGTTCCGCGGCCACGTTCGCGGAGGCCACCGGCGCGCCCGCGGTGTCCGCGAGAAGCAGGTCGACGGTGCCGTCGTCCCGGGGGGTGGCGGTGATCCGCACGGTGGTGGCGCCGGTGGCGTACAGGCGCACCGCGCGCCAGCGGACCGGGAGTCCTGCGCCGGTCAGCTGGGTGGCGGCGGTGAGCAGCGCGGGGTGCAGGCCGTAGCCGTCGGGGGCGGTCTCCGGCGGCAGGACGGCTTCGGCGTACCGCGTCCCGTCGTCGTCCCGCCACACGGCACGCAGGGCGCGGAAGGCCGGTCCCGCGGTGATGCCGGCGGCGGTGAGGTCCTCGTACGCGCTCTCCACCGGCTGCGGTTCCGCGTGCGGGGGCCATACGGATCCGGCGGCGGGTTCCGGCGCGGCCGTGCCGCGCAGCACGCCGGAGGCGTGGCGGGTCCACGGCCCGTCGGCGACGCGGGCGTTGATCTCCACGTCCCGTGCGCTGTCCCGGTCGGGCCCGACCTGGACCTGGACGGTGGCCGTGGCGTTCTCGGGCAGGATCAGCGGGGCGTGCACGGTGAGTTCGTCCAGCGTGTCGCGGTCTGCCTCCAGGCCGCCGCGCAGCGCCAGTTCGGCCAGGGCCGACGGCGGGACGGTGACCACGCCGAGCACGGTGTGGTCGGCGAGCCACGGATGGCTGCCGGTGGCGAGCGTGCCGGTGAGCAGCACGCTGTCGCCGCCGCCGGGCCGCAGCGCCGCGGAGACGATGTCGTGGCCGGTCGCCTCCAGTCCCGCGGCGCCGAGGTCGCCGGTGCGGCGCCCGGCGGACAGCCAGTAGTGCTCGTGCTGGAAGGCGTAGGTGGGCAGGTCGACGGGGGCGCCGGCGGGCAGCACGGCGGACCAGTCGACGGCGGCGCCGTGGACGTGCAGCCGGCCCAGGGCGGTGAGGGCGGAGCGGGTCTCGGGGGTGTCCCTGCGCAGCAGGGAGGTGGCGAGGACCGGTTCACCGGCCAGGCAGTCGTCGACGGCCGCGGTCAGCGCCGCGTCGGGTCCCAGCTCCAGGAAGACGGTGCTTCCCAGCTCCCGCGCCGCGCGGATCCCGCCGGCGAACCGGACGGGTTCGCGCAGATGGCGGACCCAGTGGTCGGCCGGCGAGGCGAGGTTGGCGGCGGTCATGGGCGCCCCGGTGAGGTTGGAGATCAGCGGGATGCGCGGCGGGTGGTGCCGTACCCGGCCGGCGACGTGCCGGAACTCCCGCGTCACCGGGTCCATGAGGGCGGAGTGGAAGGCGTGGCTCACCCGCAGTGTCCGGGTGCGGTGGCCCCGGTCGCTCAGGGTGGCGGCCAGGCCGAGCACCGCCTCGCGGTTGCCGGAGACGACCACGGAGGTGGGGCCGTTGACGGCGGCGATGTCCACCGGTGCGCCGTCGTGGTCGGCGAGGGCGGCGCGTACCTCCTCCTCGGACGCCCGGACGGAGACCATCGCTCCGCCCTCGGGAAGCGCCTGCATCAGCCGGCCGCGGGCGGCGACGAGCGCCGCCGCGTCGGGCAGGGTGAGGACGCCGGCGACGTGGGCCGCGACGAGTTCGCCGATGGAGTGCCCCAGCACCTGATCGGGGGTCACCCCCCAGGACTCGACCAGCCGGAAGAGGGCGACCTCCACGGCGAACAGCACGGGCTGGGCCCAGCCGGTGGTGTCGAGCGCGGCGGCCTCGGGGGTGTCCGGGGCGGCGAACGCGATGTCGCGCAGCGGACGGTCCAGGTGCGGGTCCAGGGCGGCGCAGACCTCGTCGAAGGCGTGGGCGAAGGCGGGGTGGCGGTCGTACAGTTCGCGGCCGGCTCCGGCGCGTTGCGCGCCCTGGCCGGTGAACAGCACCGCGAGTCCGCCGCGGCGGGCCTCGCCCCGTAGCAGGGCCGGGTGGGTGCCGTCCGCCGCGAGGGCGCGGACGGCCTCCGCCAGGGTGCCGGGGTCCTCGCCGATGACGGCCGCCCGGTGGGCGAGCGCGGCCCGGCCGGTGGCCAGGGCGTGCGCGATGTCGCGGGCGGGGCCGGTGGTGGTCACGGCGGACAGCCGGGCCGCCTGGGCGCGCAGGGCGTCCGGGGTGTGGCCGGAGAGCAGCCAGGCGACCGGGCCGGGGGCGCTGTCGGCGGGCGGCTCGGGGGCCGGGTCCTGGGGGGCGGGGGCGGGCGGGGCCTGTTCGAGGATGACGTGCGCGTTGGTGCCGGAGACGCCGAAGGAGGACACCCCGGCCAGACGCGGCCGGTCCCCCGTCTCCCAGGGCCTTGCCTCGGTGAGCAGTTCGACCGCGCCGGCCGTCCAGTCCACCTCGGGCGTCGGCTCGTCCACGTGCAGGGTGGCCGGCAGCACGCCGTGCCGCATCGCCAGGACCATCTTCATGATGCCCGCCACGCCCGCGGCGGCCTGGGTGTGGCCGATGTTGGACTTGATCGAGCCGAGCCACAGCGGCTGTTCGCGGTCCTGGCCGTAGGTGGTCAGCAGCGCCTGGGCCTCGATGGGGTCGCCGAGCCGGGTGCCGGTGCCGTGCGCTTCCACCGCGTCCACCTGGGAGGGGGCGACGCCGGCCGACCTGAGCGCGTCGCGGATCACGCGTTGCTGGGAGGGCCCGTTGGGGGCGGTGAGGCCGTTGGAGGCGCCGTCCTGGTTGACGGCGCTGCCGCGTACGACGGCCAGCACCTGGTGGCCGTTGCGGCGCGCGTCGGAGAGCCGCTCCAGGACGAGGACGCCGGCGCCCTCGCCCCAGGCGGTGCCGTCGGCGGCGGCGGAGAACGCCTTGCAGCGGGCGTCCGGGGCGAGTCCGCGCTGGCGGCTGAAGTCGACGAAGGGTTCGGGGCCCGCCATCACGGTGACGCCGCCGGCCAGGGCCAGGGAGCACTCCTCGGTGCGCAGCGCCTGGGCCGCCAGGTGGAGTGCGACCAGCGAGGAGGAGCACGCGGTGTCCACGGTGACCGCGGGGCCCTCGAGACCGAGGCTGTAGGCGATGCGCCCGGAGACGACGCTGGCGGAGTTGCCGGTGCCCAGATAGCCCTGGATGTCGTCGGGCACGGTCTCCAGCCGGGCGGCGTACTGGCCGCCGTTGGTGCCGGCGAACACGCCCGTACGGCTGCCGCGTACCGACGCCGGGTCGATGCCGGCGCGCTCCAGCGCCTCCCAGGAGACCTCCAGCAGCTGCCGCTGCTGCGGGTCCATCGCCAGGGCCTCGCGCGGGGAGATCCCGAAGAACCCCGCGTCGAACCCGGCCGCCGCGTCCAGGAAGGATCCGGCCCGCACATAGGTACGGCCGGGCTTGCCGGGTTCCGGGTCGTACAGCGCGGCCACGTCCCAGCCGCGCTCCTCGGGGAAGTCGCCGACGGTGTGGCGGCCTTCGGCGACCAGGTGCCACAGGTCCTCCGGCGAGGTGACCCCGCCGGGGAAGCGGCAGCTCATGCCGACGATCACGATGGGGTCCTCGCCGGTGGCCGGTCCGGTGTCCGTCTCCCGGGTGACGACGGTGTCCGAGCCGGGTGCCAGGCCGAGCAGATGGGCGGCCAGTTCGTCAGGGGTCGGGTAGTCGAAGACGAGGGTGGCCGGGAGCGGCAGGCCGGTGGCGGTGGCCAGCCGGGAGCGCAGTTCGACGGCGGTCAGCGAGTCGAAGCCGAGGTCGCGGAAGGGCTTCCACGGTTCGACCTCGGCGGCCGAGGCGAGCGCGAGGACGGCGGCGATCTCGGCGCGCACCACCTCGCCGACGACCGCCGCGCGGGCGGCCGGGGCGCTGTCGCGCAGGCGGGACCACAGGGAGGGTTCGGCGTCCTCGGTCTCCGGCTTGGCCGCGAACGCGGCGAGCAGCGGGCTGCGGCGGGCGGCGGTGAACGCGGGCAGGAAGCGGTCCCAGTCGATGTCGCCGATGACCGTGACCGCGGCGCCGCTCTCCACGGCGCCGATCATCGCGTCCAGGGCGCGGTCGGGCCGCATGGCGATGCCGCCGTCGCGGCGCAGCCGGTCCAGGACCAGCGGGTTGTCGGCCATGCCGCCTCCCGCCCAGCCGCCCCAGGCGATGGAGGTGGCGGGCAGGCCCAGGGCCCTGCGCTGTTCGGCCAGCGCGTCCAGGTGGGCGTTGGCGGCGGCGTAGTTGCCCTGGCCGGCCCCGCCGACCGCGCCGGCGAACGCCGAGAACAGGATGAACGCCGTCAGCGGCTGACCGGCGGTCAGCTCGTGCAGATGCCGCGCGGCGTCGGCCTTGACCGGCAGGACCCGGTCGAAGGCGTCGGCGTCCAGGGACTCCAGGACACCGTCCGCGAGCACACCGGCCGTGTGCACCACCGTGGTGAGCGGGTGCTCCGCCGGGATGCCGGCCAGGACGGCGGCCAGGGCCGCGCGGTCGGAGACGTCGCAGGCGGTGAGCGTGACGGTGGCGCCGAGTTCCTCGAGTTCCCGTACGAGATCGGCCGCGCCGGGGGCGGCGGGGCCGCGGCGGCCGAGCAGGACCAGGTGGCGGGCGCCCTCGGCGGCGAGGCGGCGGGCGACGTGCGCGCCCAGCGCGCCGGTGCCGCCGGTGATCACGGCGGTGCCCTCGGGGCGCCAGGCGGTGCCGGTGTGCCGGGGCGCGCGGACCAGACGGCGGGCGAGCAGGCCCTGCTCGCGCACCGCGAGCTGGTCCTCCCCCGTGCCGCCGCCGATCGCCGCGCACACCAGGTCCCAGGCGGCGTCGCCGGGTTCGGCCGGCAGGTCGATCAGGCCGCCCCAGCGGTCGGGGTGTTCGAGCGCGGCGACCCGGCCGAGCCCCCACACCTGGGCCTGGGCAGGGTCGATGACCGGTTCCACGGCGCCCCGGGTGAGGGTCCACAGCGGCACGTCGGTGTGGCCGAGCAGGCGGGCGGTGGCGGCCAGCGAGTCCGCCGGGCGCAGGCCGGCCAGCGGCAGCAGCGAGATGACGCCCCGGGCGTCCAGCTCCGGCAGCGCGGCGGCGGTGCCGGCCGGTATCAGGACCGGGTGGGCGCCGTTGCGTCGCAGCGCGCGGGCGCAGGAGCGGGCCGTCTCGTCGTCCTGCCGCCCGTCCCCGACGACGATCGCCCAGGTGCCGTCGCGGAGGGTGCCCGGTGCGGCCACCGGTTCCCAGCTGACGGCGTAGCGCCAGGACGCGGTGGTGTCCTGCCGGGAGCGCCGCCAGCCGGTCAGGGAGGGCAGGAGTTCGCTCAGCGCGGCGCGGTTGCCGTTCAGCTGGAGCATCTCCGCCAGCCCGTCGGTGTCGAGCCGGTCGACGGCGGACCAGAACGGGTCGCTCTCGGCGGGCGTCTCGGGCCACCAGTGGCGGCTGCGCTGGAAGGCGTAGGTGGGCAGCGGCACGGTGCGGGCCGGGCGCAGCACGGCCTCGCGGTCCCAGGCGGCGCCGCGCACGTGGAGTGCGGCGAGCGCGCCCATCAGCGCCGCGGACGCGGGGCGGTCGGAGCGCTGTACGGGCACCGCCACGATGTCCTCGCGGCCGCCGTGGCCGGTGACGTGCGCGGTGAGGGAGGCGGCGGGGCCGATGTCGAGGAAGGTGCGGGCGCCGGCGGCGACGAGGGTCTCGACCGCGTCGCCGAACCGTACCGCGTGCCGCAGCTGGCCGGTCCAGTAGGCGGCGGACAGCGGCTCGTCCTCGATCCGGGCTCCGGTGACGGTGGAGATCAGCGGGATTCGGGGCCGCCCGGGTGTCAGCGCGGCGGCGGCGGCGCTGAACTCCGCCAGCACGCCGTCGGCGTGCGGGGAGTGGAAGGCGCGGTTCACCCGCAGCCGGGTGGTGCGCACGCCCCGGCGGGTCCACTCCTCGGCGACGGCGGCGACCGCGTCCGCGTCGCCGGAGACGACGGTGGCGGCCGGCCCGTTGACGGCGCCGATCACGACGGTGTCGCCCAGGCCCTCCAGGGAGGCGCGCACCTCGTCCTCGGCGGCCCGGACGGACACCATGGCGCCGCCGGACGGCATCTCCCCCATGAGCCGGCCACGGGTGGCGACCAGGGAGACGGCGTCGGGCAGGGACCACACGCCGGCGGCGTGCGCGGCGGACAGTTCGCCGATGGAGTGGCCGGCGACCCAGGCGGGGCGCACCCCCCAGTGCGTCAGCTGCCGGTACAGAGCGATGTGCACGGCGAACAGGCCGGCCTGGGTGTAGGCGGTGTGCTGGAGCAGTTCGGCGTCCGGGGTGCCCTCGGCGGCGAAGAGCACATCGCGCAGCGGACGGTCCAGATGGGGGCCGAAATGCTCGCAGATCTCGTCCAGGGCCGCGGCGAACACCGGGTGTTCGGCGTGCAGGTCGCGGCCCATGCCGGGCCGCTGGCTGCCCTGTCCGGAGAAGAGGAAGGCGGGTTCGCGCCCGGTGTCGGTGGCGAGCGCGGTGTACAGGTGCGCGGCGGGGGTGCCGTCGGCGACGGCGCGCAGACCGGTGAGGGCCTCTTCCCGGTCGCGGGCGACGATCGCCGCCCGGTGCGGCAGGCTCGCCCGGGTGGTGGCCAGGGACAGCGCGATGTCGGGGGCGGTGGCGGAGGGTCGCGCGGCGAGGTGGTCGGCGAGCCGGCCGGCCTGGGCGCGCAGTGCGGCGGGGGTGGCGCCGGACAGCACCCAGGGCAGCGGACGCGGCGGGGCGGGTTCGTGGTCGGGTGCCGCGCTGTCGGCCGGGGCGGGGGCGGCCTGTTCGAGGATGACGTGGGCGTTGGTGCCGGAGACGCCGAAGGAGGAGACACCGGCGCGCCGGGGCCGGTCGCCGCTGTCCCAGGTCCTGGCCTCGGTGAGCAGTTCGACCGCGCCGGCCGTCCAGTCGACCTCGGTGGTCGGCTCGTCCACGTGCAGGGTCTTCGGCAGCAGCCCGTGCCGCAGGGCGAGCACCATCTTCATGACCCCGGCGACCCCGGCGGCGGCCTGGGTGTGCCCAATGTTCGACTTCACCGACCCGAGCCACAGCGGGCCTTCGCGGTCCCTGCCGTAGGTGGCCAGCAGTGCCTGGGCCTCGATGGGGTCGCCCAGGACGGTGCCGGTGCCGTGCGCCTCCACGGCGTCGATGTCGGCGGCGGTGAGGCCGGCGGAGCGCAGGGCGTCGCGGATGACGCGCTGCTGGGAGGGGCCGTTGGGGGCGGTCAGGCCGTTGGAGGCGCCGTCCTGGTTGACGGCACTGCCGCGCAGCACCGCCAGCACCTCGTGGCCGTTGCGCCGCGCGTCGGAGAGCCGTTCGACCAGCAGCATGCCGACGCCCTCGCCCCAGCCGGTCCCGTCGGCGGAGGAGGAGAACGCCTTGCAGCGGCCGTCGGCGGCGAGCCCGCCCTGCCGGCTGAACTCGATGAACGCGCCGGGGGTGGACATGATGGTGACCCCGGCGACCAGCGCGGCGGTGCACTCGCCGGCCCGCAGGGACTGCGCGGCCAGGTGGAGCGCGACCAGCGAGGAGGAGCACGCGGTGTCCACGGTGACCGCGGGGCCCTCCAGGCCGAGGTAGTACGCGATCCGGCCGGACATCACGCTGACCGCGCTGCCGGTGATGAGGTAGCCCTCGCCGCCGCGCCGCGCTCCGTCCAGCAAGGTGGTGTAGTCCTGGCCGTTGCTGCCGACGAAGACGCCCATCTTCGCCCCGCGCAGCGAGGTCGGGTCGATGCCCGCGCTCTCCAGCGCCTCCCAGCCGGTCTCCAGCAGCAGGCGCTGCTGCGGGTCCATGGCCATGGCCTCGCGGGGCGAGATGCCGAACAGGCCGTGGTCGAACTCGGCGGCCTCGTAGAGGAAGGCGCCGTGCCGGGTGGAGGTGGTGCCGGAGTGGCGCGGATCGGGGTGGTACAGCTCGTCCACCCGCCAGCCGCGGTCGGTGGGGAAGCCGGCGACCGTGTCCCGTTCCTCGACGAGCAGTTGCCACAGCGCCTGGGGGTCGCTGACGCCGCCGGGGAAGCGGCAGCTCATCGCCACGATGGCGATCGGGTCGTCGTCGGCCGGCGCGGCGGGGGCGGGCGGGGCGGCGGCGCCCGAGGGGTCGGGGGTGTCGGGGGCGCCGAAGAGTTCGGTGAGCAGTTGGGCGGCGAGGGCGGTCGGCGTCGGGTGGTCGAAGACCAGGGTGGCGGGCAGCCGCAGTCCGGTGACGGTCTGCACCCGGTTGCGCAGCTGGACGGCGGTCAGCGAGTCGAAGCCGAGCGCCTTGAAGGAGATGTCGGCGCCCACGTCCTCGGGCGAGGAGTGGCCGAGCACGGTGGCCGCGGCGCTTCTGACCAGCGAGAGCGCCTCGCGGTGCCGCTCGGGGCCGGCCAGCGGGCGCAGCCGGGCGGCGAGCGCGCCGTCCTCCGGCGCGGTCGTGGCGGCGGCCCGCCGGCGGCGTACTCCGCCGAGCAGACCGTGCAGCAGGACCGGGGCGCCGCCAGACCGGTGCCGGGTGCGCAGCGCGTCCAGGTCGAGCCGTACCGGGACGACCGCCGTGTCGGTACCGGCGAGTGCGGCGTCGAACAGGGCGAGGCCGTCGTCGGAGGTCAGCGGGGCGATGCCGCCGGTGGACAGCCGGCGCAGATCACCGTCGTCCAGGTGGCCCGCCATCCGGCTGCGTTCGGCCCACAGGCCCCAGGCCAGCGCGCGGGCGGGCAGCCCCGCCGCGCGCCGCTGGTGGGCGAGGCCGTCCAGGAACGCGTTGGCCGCCGCGTAGTTGGACTGTCCCGCGGTGCCCAGGACACCGGCCAGCGAGGAGTACAGGACGAACGCGGACAGCTCGTGACCTGCGGTCAGTTCGTGCAGGTGCAGTGCGGCATCCGCCTTGACCCGCAGCACGGCCTCCAGACGCTCGGGGGTCATCGACTCGACGACGCCGTCGTCGATGGCGCCGGCCGCGTGGATGACGCCGGTGAGCGGGTGGGCGCCGGGCACGGTGGCGAGCACCTGGGCGAGGGCGTCGCGGTCGGCGACGTCGCACGCCAGGATCGCCACCTCGGCGCCGGCCGCGCCGAGTTCGGCGGCCAGGTCGGCGGCGCCGGGCGCTTCCGGGCCCTGCCGGCTGACCAGCAGCAGATGGCGCACCCCGTGCGCGGTGACCAGATGACGGGCCAGGGCGCTGCCGAGGGTGCCGGTACCGCCGGTGACCAGGACGGTGCCGTCCGCGGCGAACGCCGGCTCGCGGCTCGCGGCGGGCGGGGCGGCGTCGGCCAGCCGGGGGATGAGCGCCGCGCCGCCCCGCAGGGCCAGTTGCGGTTCGCCGGTGGCGACGGCGTCGTTGACGTCGCCGGCGGCGGCGCGGCCGTCGGTGTCGACCAGGACGAACCGGTCGGGGTGTTCGGACTGGGCGGCCCTGACGAAGCCCCAGACGGCGGCCCCGACCGGGTCGGCGGCCGGGTCGTCCCGGCCGGTGCGGACCGCGCCGCTGGTGGTGATCACCAGCCGGGTAGCGGGGTCGCGGGACTCGGCGAGCCAGCTGCGGACCGCGTCCAGCGCCCGCCGGGTGGCCTCGCGGACGGCCGCCGCTGGGTCGCCGGACGGGGCCGGCGGGAAGTCGGCGAAGGTCAGGGCTTCGGCGGCGGGGCCGTCGCCCCCGGTGGCCGGGGACCAGCGCGTGACCAGCAGCCGCCCGCCGCCGGTGGCGGCCGTGCGGGTGGCGCCGAGCCGCACGGAGCGGGCGGTGAACACCGGTGCGCCGCCCGCGTCCACGGCGGTCAGGGTGTGCTCCTGGCCGTCGCCGTCGCCACCCCCGGGAGCGGTGGCGGTGCGGGTCACGCGCAGCGCGGTGGCTCCGGTGGCGTGCAGGCGTATCCCGGACCAGGACACCGCGTCGCCGGGCAGCGCGGCCTCCAGCAGCAGCGGGTGCAGACCGTAGCCCTCGGCGGACACGCCGTCCGGCAGCGCGATCTCCTCGGCCCCGGCGCCGGCGGTGTCCGAGCCGGTCGCGCCGGGCGGCCCCGCAGGGTCGGGGTGGGCCAGCACCCCGGTGGCGTACGCGCTCCACGGTCCGTCGTCGGGCGCGGTGTGCACGGCGAACGCGCGGGTGCCCTCCCGCTCCGGACGTACCGTCACCTGGATCCGTACGCTCCCGCGCTCGGGCAGCACCGGCGGGGTGTCCAGGGTCAGGGAGCGGATCTCGGCGAGGCCGACCTCGTCACCGGCGCGCACCGCCAGTTCCACGGCGAGGGCGGACGGTACGGGTCCTGGCACCAGCCACGGGTGTTCCCGTACGCCGAGCCGGCCGGTGAGCAGCACCCCGCCGTCGCCGGCCAGTTGCACGGCGGCGCCGAGCAGGGGATGGCTGGTCGCGGTCAGGCCGAGCCCGTCGGCGTCGCCGGGGGCGGCCGGGGAGAGCAGCCAGTAGTCCTTGTGCTGGAAGGGGTAGGTGGGCAGGTCGACGGCGGAGCGGGCGGGCGGCAGCACCGCCTGCCAGTCCACGTCGAGCCCGGCGGTGTGCGCCTCGGCGGCGGCGCCGGCCAGCCGCTCCTGGCCACCGTGGTCGCGGCGCAGGGTGGCGAGCACCGCGCCGGGGACCCTGGCGTCGTCCAGGATCTCCTGGAGCGCGGGGCCCAGCACCGGGTGCGGGCTGATCTCCAGGAACGCGGTGTGCTCGGCGGCGAGCAGCGCGGTGACGGCCTGGTGGAAGCGGACCGGCTCGCGGACGTTGCGGTACCAGTAGTGGGTGTCGAGGGCGTCGCCGGCGAACCTGCCGCCGGTGACCGTGGAGTAGAACGGCACCGTGCCGGCCAGCGGCCGTACCGGCGCCAGGACCTCCAGCAGGTGCTCGCGCACCGCCTCCACCTGGGCGGAGTGTCCGGCGCCGTTGGCCCCGGTGACGCGCCGGACGCGGATGTCGTCGGCCTCCAGCGCGAGGACGAACTCCTCGACGGCATCCGCGTCGCCGGAGACGGTGACGGAGGCCGGGCCGTTGACGGCGGCGACCGACACCCGGCCCTCCCCGTCCCGCAGCCGCTCGTTCACCGCCTCCTCGGAGAGCCGGACGGCGGCCATGGCCCCGCGCGTGGTGAGCGTGGTCCAGGCCTTGCCGCGCAGGGCGACGATCCGCACCGCGTCCGGCAGCGTGAGGGCGCCGGCCACGTACGCGGCGGCGATCTCCCCCTGGCTGTGGCCGACGACGGCGGCGGGCAGCACGCCGCGCGAGCGCCACACCTCGGCGAGCGAGACCATGACGGTGAACAGCACGGGCTGGATCACATCGAGGCGCTTGAGGTCCGGTGCGCCCTCCGCGCCGGTCAGCACGTCGAGCACGGACCAGTCGGTGTACTCGGCGAAGGCATCCGCGCAGCGGTGCACGCTGTCCCGGAACACCGGGGAGGTGGCGAGGAGTTCGCGGGCCATGGCGGGCCACTGGGAGCCCTGCCCGGGGAAGACGAACACGGCGCGCCGGTCGGCGCCGGCGGTCCCGTGCGCGACGCCGGGGGCCGGGTCGCCCGCGGCCACGGAGTCCAGGTCGCGCAGCAGCGCGTCCCGGTCCTTGCCGGTGACCACGGCGCGGTACGGGAAGCGGGTGCGGGCGAGCAGGGCGTGGCCGACGTCGGCGGGCCGCGGTGCGGGGTCCGCGCGCAGGTGCGCGGCGAGCGCGGCGGCCTGGGCGCGCAGCGCGCCGGGGGTGCGTGCCGACAGCGGCCAGGCGGCGACCGCGTCCGTCTCGCCGGGGGCGGGGCCGGTTTCGGTGTCGCGGGCGGCCGGGGCGGGTTCCCGGTCCCCCTGCTCGATGATGACGTGGGCGTTGGTGCCGCTCACGCCGAAGGAGGAGACGGCGGCGCGGCGCGGCCGGTCCCCGCTCCCCCACGGTGTGGCCTCGGTGATCAGCCGTACGGTGCCGGGTGACCAGTCGACGTGCGGGGTGGGGGCGTCGGTGTGCAGGGTGGGGGGCAGCACCCCGGCCCGCATGGCGAGCACCATCTTGATGACGCCGGCCACTCCGGCGGCGGCCTGGGTGTGCCCCAGGTTGCCCTTGACGGAGCCGAGCAGCAGCGGCGGACCGGTCCGTTCGTGGCCGTAGGTGGCCAGGACGGCGTTGGCCTCGATCGGGTCGCCGAGCGGGGTTCCGGTGCCGTGTGCCTCCACGGCGTCGACCTCGGAGCCGGTGAGCCCGGCGGTGGCCAGGGCCCGCTGGATCACCCGCTGCTGTGCCGGGCCGCTCGGCGCGGTGAGTCCGTTGCTCGCGCCGTCGGAGTTGACGGCCGAGCCGCGCAGGACGGCGAGCACGCGGCGTCCTGCGCGCCGTGCCGAGGAGAGCCGTTCCAGCAGCAGGACGCCCACGCCCTCGCCCCACACGGTGCCGTCGGCGGCGGCGGCGAACGGCTTGCAGCGGTCGTCGGGGGCCAGCACCCGCTGCTGGCTGAAGTCGACGAAGACCTCCGGCGTGGACATCACCGCGACGCCGCCGGCGATGGCCAGATCGCACTCGCCGCGGCGCAGTGCCGCCGCCGCCATGTGCAGGGCGACCAGGGAGGAGGAACAGGCGGTGTCGACGGTGACCGCCGGGCCCTCCAGGCCGAGGGTGTACGCCACCCGGCCGGAGAGCACGCTGCCCGCGCTGCCGGTGCTGAGGTAGCCCTCGACCTCCTGCGGCACCTGGGTCAGCCGGGCGCCGTAGTCGTGGAACATCGCCCCGGCGAACACTCCGGTGTCGCTGCCGCGCAGCGACTCGGGGTCGATGCCGGCCCGTTCGAAGACCTCCCAGACCACTTCGAGCAGGACGCGCTGCTGCGGGTCCATCGCGAGGGCCTCGCGGGGGTTGATGCCGAAGAAGGGGGCGTCGAAGCCAGCGGCGCCGCGCAGGAATCCGGCGGCCTTGGCGTAGGTGGTGCCGGGCGTGTCGGGGTCGGGGTCGTACAGCCGGTCGAGGTCCCAGCCCCGGTCGTCGGGGAAGGGGGACATGGCGTCCCGCTCCTGGATCAGCAGCCGCCACAGGTCCTCGGGGGAGCCGACTCCGCCGCCGTAGCGGCAGTTCAGCCCGACGATGACCACCGGGTCCTCGGCGTCGTCCGCCGGCGCGGTGGCGGCCGCAGGACGGGCCGGGGTGTCGCGGCCGGGCGTGGCCGGGTCCAGGAGCGCGCGGACGTGGGCGGCGAGCGCGGCGGCGGTGGGGTGGTCGAAGGCGACGGTGGGCGGCAGCGCGCAGCCGGTCAGGGCGACGACCCGGTTGCGCAGTTCCAGGGCGATGGCCGAGCTGACACCCAGGTCCCGGAAGGCGGTGGTCTCGGGGACGCGGGCGCCGCGCGGCTGCCCCAGGACGGCGGCGGCCTCCGCCGCGATGGCCCGGCGCAGCCGTCGTTCGCGCTCGGCCGGGTCGGTGTCGGTGAACGGTTGCGCGGCGGCGCGCGGCACGGGGCGCAGCACGGCGGGGAGTTCGGCGGCCGGCGGCGCGGGCAGCTGGGCGCGGAGCGCGAGGAGTTGCGCGTCGACGGCGCCGAAGGCGGCGTCCAGGGCGTCGGCGGTGTCCTGGGCGGACAGCGGGGCGACGGCCGGGCCCCAGCTCGCGGTGCGCGGGCCGTGTCCGAGATGGACGGCGCGGTGGCCGTCGGCGAGCGCGGCGGCGACGAGGGCGGCGCGGAACGCGGCGGCGGCTGCCCGGTGGGGCGGTCCCGCGACACCGACGACCGGTGCCGCGGTGTCCAGCACGATCAGCGACCCGCCCGGGACGGGTGCGCGCAGCAGTTCCCAGGCCCGTTCGTAGTCCTGGTCGCCCGGCACGTACAGCACGGTGGCCGGGCCGGCCGGCGCCTCGTCGAGGAGGGTGGTGGCGCCGCGCCGGGCGGTGAGGTGGGCCAGGACGTCCGGGCCGGCCTCTCCGATGACCGCGACGGGGCCCTCGACGGGCCGGTGCAGGGCGGGGGCGGGCGCGGTGGGCACCAGCCGGGGCACCAGGAACGTGGAGCCGCGCAGGGCGAGCTGGGGTTCGCCGGTGGCCAGGGCGGCGCGCAGTGTGTGCTCGTCCGGGGCGGCCGCCGGTTCGATGTCCAGCAGCACGGTCCGGCCGGGGTCGGCGCTCTGTATGCCGCGTACCAGTCCCCACACGGCGGCCCCCGCGGGGTCGGGCCGTTCGGTGCCCGTGGTGGCGACGGCGCCCCGGGTCAGGACGACGTGCGGCGCCCGGTCCGCGTGCTGGCGCAGCGCGGCGTCGGTCCATTCGACCAGTTCCCGGGTGGCGGCGGGGCCGGTGGCGGCGGGCACGGTGAGGAGTTGGTACGCGGGGGCCGGCTGCGCGGGGACGGGCGGGCTCAGCGGTGACCAGTCGACGCGGCGCAGCGCGCCGTGCCGGGCGGGGCCGGTGGCGAGCAGCAGGGAAGGGGTGCCGGCGAGTGCGCGGCGGCGGACCTTGCCGGAGGAGGTGCGCGGCACGGCGGGGATCTCGTGCAGTTCCTCGGGGACCTTGTAGGCGGACAGCCGCTCACGGCACAGGGTGAGCAGCGCGGCCGGGTCGGGGCGGTCGGCGGGGTCGGTGACCAGGTAGGCGGCGACGACCTCGCCGAGTTCGTCGTGCGGGGCGCCGGTGACGGCCACGTCGATGACCCCGGGGGCGGCACGCAGCACGTCCTCGACCTCGCCGGGGTTGACGTTCTCACCGCCGCGGATCACCAGGTCCTTGGCACGGCCGGTGACGGTCAGCCGTCCCTCGGTGTCGAAGCGGGCCAGGTCGCCGGTGTGGTACCCGCCGCCGGCCAGGGCCTCGGCGGTCTCCTGGGGCCTGCCGTGGTATCCGGTCATCAAACTGGGTCCGGCGACGAGCACTTCGCCCTCTTCGCCCGCCGGCAGTTCGGCTCCGGTCCCGGTGTCGACGACCCGGACCGACAGGCCCGGCACCGGCCGTCCGCAGGTGCCGTCCCCCGCGGTGTCGCCGGGGGCCGAGGTGGTGATCGCGCCGCAGGTCTCGGTGCTGCCGTAGCTGTCGACCAGCCGTACGCCGTAGGCCCGGTGGAACGCGGCGCGCAGTTCGGCGCTCGCGACGGCGCCCGTGCACAGGCACAGCCGCAGGGAGGTGGCGGTGCCGGCGGCGGCGGTGCCGAGCAGCCGGTGGTAGAGGGTGGGCACTCCGGCGAGCACCGTGTGGGTGCCGTCGCGCAGGGCGGCGGCGATGACCTCCGTGTCGAACCCGGCCACGATGGTGGCGGAGGCTCCGGTGGCGGTGGTGCCGAGCACGCACAGGATGTGGGACAGGCTGTGGAACATCGGCAGCGGCCACATCAGCCGGTCGCTCTCGGACAGTCCGAGGACTCCGGTGTAGCACTGCTGGACGGTCCACAGGCAGGAACGCTGGGTGGAGAGCACCCCTTTGGGGCGGCCGGTGGTGCCGGAGGTGTACAGCAGCCAGGCGGTGTCGTCCAGGCCCAGGTCGTCACGGGCGGGTTCGGCGGGGTCGGTGGTGGCCAGGTCCTCGTAGGAGGGGCCGGGGACCGGGTCGGCGCCGGTCCGCTCGCCGATCAGCACGACGGCGAGATCGCGTCCGGCCAGCACCCGGGCGAACCGGGGGGCCTCGGCGGCGTCGAGCAGCAGGGCGCGGGCGCCGCTGTCGTCCAGGAAGTGGGTCAGCTCGTCCTCGGTGGCGCGCGGGTCCACGGGTACGCCGACGGCTGCGGCCCGGGTCACCGCGAGGTAGCTCTCCGCGGTTTCGGCCCGGTTGCCCGCGCACAGCACGACGCGGTCGCCGCGCGCCACACCGAGGGCGGCCAGATGTCCGGCGACGCGGGCGGTGCGCCGTTCGATCCCGGCCCAGCCGATCGCGCGCCGGGCGTCCTCGAACGCGACTGTGTCACCCAGGCGTTCGGCGTTTCGCAGCACACTTTCCGACACACCTCGAACGACCGGGTAATTCGACACGTCGCTGCCTCCCTGAACCTGCTGACGGACCGGTGATATCCGCTACGAGAATCCGGCTGGCCCGTTCCGGAAAACGCGGCCCCTAGCACCCCCTGTCCGGACAGGGGTATCCCCTGTCCGGACGGTCCCGCGGTGTCTCAGACGACTTCGGTCTTGCTGTCGAAGGGCTGCTCCCCCTTGGGCCGGGAGGTCAGCGGGTAGTCGGAGGTGATGACCTGGACGGTGCCCGGAGTGAAGGTCCAGGTGCCCGTGCTCTCGGGGACGAACTCGGCGTGCCCGCCGGTCAGCAGCACGTTCTGGCCGCCGAACACGTAGTTGTGGTTGACGAGTCCGACCGCCAGCACCTCGCCCTCGCCGGCCCCGCCGAGCACGACGGTGACCTCGCCGCGGATGTCGCCCGCGGGCCGGTCCTTGATCGTGGGGTGCAGCGTGCGCAGCAGCACCTCGACATTGAGCTTCTCACCGGCGCGGATTTCGTCCGGAGTACGGATCTCGATCTCGATCTCGGCTTCTTCCGGCTCCGGCTGCCGCGTCGAAGTGGTGAGGTACGTGAATACGCCCATCTGTCCGCCCGTCCTTGTCCGACGATTTACGAGATTGGATGCGCTGGGATGCTAACGCGGTTATTCGCGGGGGCGTAACCCCTATTCGAATCCCCTAGTACGCCCGGGCGCGGTGGAATTCGGGAGTTTCGATTCAGGAACCGGCCCGCACCGGGCCGCTGCGGCCGCCGCCGAGATAGTTGCTGCCGCTGACGATGCTGGCGCGCAGCATCGAGGTGCTCGGCAGGCCGTCCCGGGTGAACCGCAGTGCCAGCAGTGCGGGGTTGACGAAGCGCATCATGCGGGCGCGTGAGGCCACCTTGCGGGTGACGGGCACCCGGGCCCGCTCGTAGGCGCGCAGCGCTTCGACGGGGTCGCCGGCCCGGGCGAGGGTGCGGGTGAGGACCCACACGTCCTCCAGCGCCTGGTTGACTCCCATCCCGATGCGCGCCGGTACGGCGTGTGCCGCGTCGCCGATCAGGGTCACCGGGCCGCTGCCCCAGCGCGACTGGATGCGGTGCACGGTGTGCGGGGCCACCGCGATCTCCTCCTCCTCGATGGCCGCGAGGGTCTCCCGTACGGGCCCGGCCCAGTCGCCGAACCGCGCGCGCAGGGTGGCCAGCCGGGTGCCGGGGGCGCCCGCGTCGGGGTGGCCGCGGCCGTCGGCCACCCCCAGGTGCTGCGGCCCGCCGCGCCAGCGCATCTCGAACGCCCAGTGCGTCAGCCCGTCGCCGACCCGGTGCACCACGAACAGGCCGGCGCCCGGCCCGTAGTAGGTGAGCGCCGCGTGTTCGTCGCCCAGATCGATGGGGGCGCGGGTGGCGCCGTGCCACGAGGAGAGCCCGGTGGGGGTGGGGCTGTCGCCGAACAGCTGGGCGCGCACGGCGGAGCGGTATCCGTCGGCGCCGAGCAGCAGGTCGCCGCGTACGGTCGTTCCGTCGGTGAACTCGGCGAGCACGCCGCCGGTGCGCGGATGGTCGACGCGGGTCAGCCGCTTGTCGAAGTGGACGGTTCCGGAGGGGAGTTGTCCGGCGACGCGGTGCATGAGCGCGCCGCGCATCAGGGCGGTGCCGCAGGAGCCGAACTCGGCCGCCAGCGCCGCGGTGTCGCAGCGCATCAGGCGGCGCCCGCGGTGCGACCAGATGTCCATCCGGTCGATGCGCTGCCCCAGGCCGTCGGTGTCCACGCCCAGGTCCCGCAGGATGGCGGTGCCGTTGTGCCACACCATGACGCCGTTGCCGCCGGCCCGCAGCCGGGGGGCGCTTTCGAAGACCTCCACCTCGTGGCCGGCGGAGGTGAGTGCGAACGCGGTCACCATTCCGCTCACCCCGGCCCCGATGACGATGATTCTCACTGCTCTCCTCTCGTCGCCCGAGCGTTCAGGCGTGCGTCGAGCCAGTCGCGGACGGTGTCCGCCGAGGCGTCGCAGTCCTCGCCCAGCATCGTGAAGTGCGATCCGGGTACGTCCCGCGTCTCGGCGGCGGGTTCCCACTCGGCACGCCAGTCGGGGTGCTGCCGTGGGAGATCGGGGGTGTAGGGGGTGAGCGCGCGCAGCAGCAGGACGGGCGCGGCGACCGGGCTGGGATCCCAGTGCCGGAATGCCTGGAGGTAGCGGCCCATCGCGGTCAGCCGGGTGTCGTTGCGCAGTTCCAGGGCGTTCTCGCGGGCGGCGACGACATCGGTGAGGGTGGTCTCCAGCCAGGGCTTGCGCCGGATGACGGCGGGCGCGTAACTGTCGGCCAGCACCACCGCGAGGGCGGTCGTCCCCAGTTGCTCGACGCGTTCGGCGACGGCGTGCGCGAGCATGCCCGACGCGGACCAGCCGACCAGCGCGAACGGCCGTCCGGCCGCCGTGCGCAGCACCGCCCGCGCGTGCGCCTCGACGAGCGCGGCGAGATCGCGCGGCAGTGGTTCGTCCGCCCGGTAGCCGGGGTGGGGCAGGGCGAGGACCTCGTGCCGGCCGGCGAACCGCGCGGCCAGCGGGACGAACTCGTGCGGCCCGGCGACCGCGCTGAAGGACGGGAAGCAGATCAGGACGGCGTCCTCGCCCTCGGCGAGGCGCACCGGCTCGGGCACCGGCGGATCGTCGGCGGTGAAGGTGTCCCGCAGCCCGGCGGCGGCCTCCAGCAGGACGGTCGCCTCCTGGAACCGTCCTGCCGCGCACGCCTCCCAGTACAGCGCGCCGATCGCGCCGCCGGCGGATGGCGGGTCCGGGGACTCCGTGCCGGCCAGGTGGGCGGCCAGGTGGGCGGCGAGGGCGGCGGTGGTGGAGTGGTCGAACACGGCGGTGGGGGCCAGCTCCACGCCGGTCGCGGCGGACAGCCGGCGCCGCAGTTCGGTGGCGCCCAGCGAGGTGAGGCCCTGGGCGAGGAAGTCCCGGTGATCGGGTGGGGTGTCCAGGTCGAGCACGGCGCCGAGCGCGGTCTCCACCAGCCGGGTCAGTTCGGCCGTCCGCCCGGCCGGGGGCAGGGCGCGCAGCCGGGCGCCGTCGTCGGTGACGGCGGTCGCCCGGTGCGGGCGCGGAAGCGGGGCCCGCTCGCGGGGTGCGGCCGGTGCCCGGTCACCGGCCCCTGGGTCGGCCGGGGGCGGTGCCGGGGCCAGGACGATCTCCGCGGCGGCCACCGGGTTGCCGGCCGGGTCCGCCAGGAGCAGCCGCAGTCGCCCGTCCACCGGGGTGGCGTACGCCCGTACGGCGGTCGCCCCGGTCGCGAAGACCGTCAGGGAGCGCCATGCGGTGGGCTGGAGCGGGGTGTCGGCGCCGAGGGCGTGCCAGGTGGCCTCCAGCAGCGCCGGGTGGACGGTGAAGCCGGCGACGGAGGTCTCCTCGGGCAGGGCGAGTTCGGCCCATGCCTCGCCGTCCTGCTGCCAGACCGCGCGCAGCACGTCGAAAACGCCTTCGGCGGTCAGCCCCGCGTCCCGGGCCCGTTCGCGCAGCGCGGCGGCGTCGACCGGCTCTCCGGCCGGCGGCCACGGCCCGGCGGCGGGCGGCGCGTCGGCGCCCCGGGACAGCGTGCCGGTGGCGTACCGGACCCACCGGTCGCCGGTCCTGGCGTCGACGGTGACCGTACGCCGGTCCGCCGTCCGCGGGCCGACCCGCACCTGGAGCCGGACGCCCGCGTCGGGCAGCGGCAGCGGGGCGCTGATCTCGAAGGATGCGAGCCGGTCGCAGCCGGCCTCCTCCCCGGCGCGCAGCGCGAGTTCGGCGAGCACCGCGGTGGCCACGACGGGGGTGCCGTGCAGCCGGTGGCCGGCCAGCCAGCGCTGCGTACCGCCGCCGAGGACGCCGGTGAGCACCGTGCCGTCACCGTCGGCGAGTTCGACGGCCGCGCCGAGCAGCGGGTGGCCCGCCGGGTCGAGGCCGAGGGCGGCCGGGGCGCCCGCGCCCGTGACCCGCTGGGCGTCCAGCCAGTACCGCCGGCGCCGGAACGCGTAGGTGGGCAGCGGTACGGTGCCCGCGCCGCGGAAGACGGCCCGCCAGTCGACGGCGACGCCCCGGGTGTACAGGGTGCCCAGCGCGGCGGCGGCCGTGTCGGGCTCGGGGCGGTCGGCGCGCAGGAACGGGACGAACTCGGCGCCGCCGGAGGAGCTGTCCCGGCTCATGGCGGTGAGCACCGCGTCGGGGCCCAGTTCCAGGAAGGTGGTGGCGCCGGCCGCCTCCAGCGACCGCAGCCCGTCGAGGAAGCGGACGGCGCTGCGCGCGTGCCGCACCCAGTGTTCCGGGGAGGCGACCTCGGCGTCGGTCAGCGGTGCCCCGGTGACCATCGAGGTGAGCGGGATCCGCGGGGTCCGCGGGTCGAGGGTGCGCACGATCGCGCGGAACTCGTCGAGCATGCCGTCCACGTGCGGGGAGTGGAAGGCGCGGCTGACGGCGAGCCGCTTGGTGCGGCGCCCCTTGGCCTGCCAGCAGGCGGCGAGTTGGGTGACCGTGTCCTCGTCACCGGCGATGACCACGGCGCTCGGACCGTTGACGGCGGCGAGCGAGACGCGGCCGGCGAGCGGCACCAGATCGGGCACCATCTCGTGTTCGCCGGCCTCCACCGCGACCATGGCGCCCGGTGGCAGGGACTGCATCAGCCGGCCGCGCGCGGTGACCAGCAGCGCCGCGTCGGGCAGGGACAGCGCGCCGGCGACGTGGGCCGCGGCGATCTCGCCGACCGAGTGGCCCGCGACGTGGTCGGGCAGCACGCCCCACGCCTCCAGCAGCCGGAAGAGCGCGACCTCGACCGCGAACAGCGCGGGCTGCGCGTAGGTGGTCTCCTCCAGCAGGTCCCCGCGGTCGCCCAGCACGACCTCGGCCAGGGGGTGTTCCAGGTGCGCGTCGAGTGCGGCCGCGACGGTGTCGAAGGCGTCCGCGTAGGCGGGGTGCGCGGCGTGCAGGGCGGCGCCCATGCCGGCCCGGTGGGAGCCCTGGCCGGTGAACAGGTATGCCAGGCCGCCCTGGTGCGGAACGGCGGTTCCCTCGTGCCGTCCGTCCGCGATCGCGGCCAGCCCGTCGAGCAGCCGGTCGTGGTCGGCCGCGACCAGGAAGGCGCGGTGCCCGAAGGCCGAGCGGGTGGTGGCCAGGGAGTGGGCCACATCGGTGAGCACGAGGGCCGGCCGGTCGGTGAGGCGGCGGTGCAGCCGCCCGGCCTGCTCGCGCAGCGCCTCGGGGGACTTCGCCGACAGCAGGAACGGGGCGGGCCCGGTGCTTCCGGCGCCTTCGCGGTCCCCGGTGCCTTCACGGTCCTGGGCGCCGGCGGGTTCGGTGCCGGGTGCGGACGCGGGGTCGGGCGTGTGCGGTTCCTCCAGGATGACGTGGGCGTTGGTGCCGGAGATACCGAACGAGGAGACACCGGCGCGCCGGGGCCGCTCCCCCGGCTCCCAGGTCCTGGCCTCGGTGAGCAGTTCGACCGCGCCGGCCGTCCAGTCGACCTCGGCACTCGGCTCGTCCACGTGCAGGGTCCTGGGAAGCAGCCCGTGCCGCATCGCCAGGATCACCTTCATGACCCCGGCCACCCCGGCGGCGGCCTGGGTGTGCCCGATGTTCGACTTCACCGAGCCGAGCAGCAGCGGGCGTTCGCGGTCCCTGCCGTACGTGGCGAGGATCGCCTGGGCCTCGATCGGGTCGCCCAGCGAGGTGCCGGTGCCGTGCGCCTCCACCGTGTCGATGTCGGCGGCCGTCAGACCGGCCGCGCCCAGGGCGTCGCGGATGACGCGCTGCTGGGAGGGACCGTTCGGCGCGGTCAGGCCGTTGGAGGCCCCGTCCTGGTTCACCGCGCTGCCGCGCAGCACCGCCAGCACCTGGTGGCCGTTGCGGCGCGCGTCGGACAGCCGCTCCAGGACGAGGACACCGACGCCCTCGGAGGCGCCCATGCCGTCCGCCGAGGACGAGAACGCCTTGCAGCGCCCGTCCGGGGACAGTCCGCGCTGACGGCTGAACTCCACGAAGAAACCCGGGGTGCTCATGACGGTGACCCCGCTGGCGAGCGCCAGGGAGCACTCGCCGCCGCGCAGCGCCTGCGCCGCGAGGTGCAGGGCCACCAGGGACGACGAGCACGCGGTGTCGACGGTCAGGGCCGGCCCCTCGAAGCCGAAGGCGTAGGAGATCCGGCCGGACATCACGCTCCCGGCGTTGCCGGTCATGAGATGGCCTTCCAGGCCGTCCGGGGCGCCCGCCAGCGCGGCGGTGTAGTCCTGGCCGACGTACCCGGCGAACACGCCGGTGCGGCTGCCCCGGAGCGCGGCCGGGTCGATGCCCGCGCTCTCCATCGCCTCCCAGGACGCTTCGAGCATGAGCCGCTGCTGCGGGTCCATCGCCACCGCCTCGCGCGGGGAGATCCCGAAGAAGGCGGGGTCGAACTCGGCGGCGTCCCGCAGGAAGTTGCCGTGCCGGGTGTAGGAGGTGCCGGTGTGCGCGGGGTCGGGGTGGAAGATCCCGTCCAGGTCCCAGCCACGGTCGGCGGGGAACTCCGAGACGGTGTCCGCCTCCTCGATCAGCAGCCGCCACAGGTCCTCGGGGCTGCGGACTCCGCCGGGCAGGCGGCAGCTCATGCCGACCACGACGACCGGGTCGTCGTCGGCGGGGGCCTCGCGGCGGAGCACGGGAGCGGCGGTGCGGTGCCCGGCGCCGAAGAGGGTCTCGGACAGATGGTCCGCCAGCGCGGCGGGGGTCGGGTGGTCGAAGACGAGGGTGGACGGCAGGCGCAGACCGGTGGCGGTCGCGACGCGGTTGCGCAGTTCCACGGCGGTGAGCGAGTCGAAGCCGATCTCGCGGAAGGCCCGGGCGTCGTCGACCGCGCCCGGGTCGCCGTGGCCGAGCACCGCCGCCGCGTCCGCCCGCACCAGGTCCAGGAGCGCCTTGTGCCGGGCCGGGGCGGGCAGGGCGGCGAGCCGGTCGGCGAGGGAGGACGGGCCGCCGGCGTGGGCGGCGGCGCGGCGCGTACGGGGCTGGACGAGTGAGCGGAACAGGTGCGGGACCCCGTGGTCCGTACCGCGTTCCCGCAGCCGGGCGAGGTCGAGCCGGATGGGCACCAGCCGCGCGTCGGCGCCGCGCAGCGCGGCGTCGAACAGGGCCAGCCCCTCGCGGTCGCCGAGTGCGCCGCCGCCACCGCCCGCCATCCGGGCGACGTCGGTCCCGGAGAGGGCGCTGGTGAGTCCGCTGCGGGACTGCCACAGGCCCCAGGCGAGGGAGACGCCGGCCAGCCCCGCGCGGACGCGGCGTTCCGCGAGGGCGTCGAGGAAGGCGTTGGCCGCCGCGTAGTTGGCCTGTCCGGCGCCGCCGAGGACACCGGCGGCGGAGGAGAACAGGACGAACATCTCCACGTCGCCCGCCAGTTCGTGCAGGTGGGTCGCCGCGTCCGCCTTGGCCCCCAGCACCCGCTGGATCTGTTCGTCCGTCAGGGACTCCACCAGGCCGTCGTCCAGCACACCGGCCGCGTGGACGACGCCGGTCAGCGGGTGTTCCCCCGGGATGTCCGCCAGCACGGCCGCCAGTGCGGTCCGGTCGGCCGCGTCACAGGCCACCACGGTGGCGTGCGCGCCGAGTTCGCGCAGCTCCTGGCTCAACGCCGCGGCGCCCGGGGCGTCCGGCCCGCCGCGGCTGAGCAACAGCAGGTGGCGTACGCCGTGCTCGGTGACCAGGTGCCGGGCAACCAGGGCGCCGAGCACCCCGGTGCCGCCGGTGATGAGCACCGTGCCGCCGGGGCGCGGCGCCCTGGGGAGGCTGAGGGCGACCTTGCCGATGTACCGGGCCTGGCTCATGTGCCGCAGCGCGCCGGGGGCGCGGCGGGCGTCCCAGGCCGTCACCGGCAGCCGGTGCAGCACTCCGCGCCCGAACAGTTCCAGGATCTCCCGGAGGATCTCCTGGATACGGTCCGGTCCGGCCTCGGCCAGGTCGAACGCCCGGTACGCGACGCCCCGGGGGGACTTCCGGATGTCGGTCTTGCCCATCTCGACGAACCGGCCGCCCTCGCGCAGCAGCCGCAGTGAGGCGTCCACGAACTCACCCGCGAGCGAGTTGAGCACCACGTCGACGCCCCGCCCGCCGGACACCTCGGCGAACCGCTCCTCGAAGGCGAGGTCCCGGGAGGAGGCCACGTGATCGGCGGCGACGCCGAGCGAGCGCACCACCTCCGCCTTGTGCGGTGCGGCGGTGCCGTACACCTCGGCGCCCCAGGCGCGGGCCAGCTGCACGGCCGCCATGCCGACCCCGCCGGCGGCGGCGTGCACCAGTACCGACTCGCCGGCCGACAGGCCCGCCAGGTCGCGCAGCGCGTACATCGCGGTGCAGAAGACGGCCGGGGTGGTGGCGGCCTCGGCGAAGGACCAGCCCTCGGGGACCGGGACCACCAGCCGCCGGTCCACCGCCACGGTGGTGCCGAGGCCGCCGGTGAACAGGCCCATCACCCGGTCGCCCGGGGCGAGATCGGTGACCTGGCCGCCGACGGCGGTGACCACGCCGGCGCCTTCGCCGCCGAGCTGGGCCTCGCCCGGGTACATGCCCAGGGAGAGCAGCACGTCGCGGAAGTTCAGACCGATGGACCGCACGGCGATCCGGATCTCGTCGGGTCCCGGCTCGGGCGCCTCGACGGCGACGGCGCGCAGGCCGTCGAGGGAGCCGCTGCCGTCCGCCACCACACGCCAGTGCCCCTCGGGGACGGCGAGGCCCTCCGGTGCCGCCCGGGTCAGCCGGGGCACCGACACCTCGCCCCGCAGGGCGCGGATCTCGGGCTCGCCGGTGGCGACCAGGATGTCCAGGGGGACGGTGCCGTCGCTGTCCACCAGCACGAACCGGTCGGGGTGCTCGGCGGCCGCGGCGCGGACGAAGCCCCACACGGCCGCCCGTACCGGATCGGCGGTGCCGATCGCGCCCGGGGTGAGGACGACGAGGCGGGTGTGGGCGAGCGGGTCGGAGGCCAGGACGTCGCGGAGGACGGCGTGCAGCGCGGCGAGCCGGGTGCGGACCGCCTCGGGGGCGGCTTCGCCGGCCGGTTCCGGGCAGGGCCACACCAGGAGATCGGGGGCGCGCTCCCCGGCGGCGGAGACGCTGTCGACGCGTTCGCCGGGCAGCCCGCCCGGATCGCCGAGCACCGCCCACCGCGCGGCGGGGGCCCCGGTCCCGGGGAGGGACAGCGGGGACCAGTCCACCCGGAACAGGGAGTCGGGCGCGGGATGCGCGGTGGTCTGTTGGAGGGGCCGCAGGACGAGGGTGTCGACGTCCAGGACGGGGGCACCGCTGGCGTCCGCCGCGTGCAGCGACACCGCGTCCGGTCCGGCGGGGGCGAGCCGTACCCGCAGCGCCGTCGCGCCCTCGGCGCGCAGTGCCACACCACGCCAGGCGAACGGCAGCCTCGCGAGCTGATCGCCTACCAGGCCGCCCACGCCCAGGGCGTGCAGCGCGGCGTCCAGCAGCGCCGGATGGAGCGTGAACCCGGTGGATTCGGCGGTGTCGAGCGCGACCTCCGCGAACACTTCGTCGCCGCGCCGCCAGGCCGCCCGCAGGCCGCGGAAGGCGGGGCCGTAGCCGAACCCGGCGTCGGCGAGCGTGTCGTAGAGGCCGTCCAGGGGCAGTTCCGCCGCCTCGGCGGGCGGCCACTGGGCGAGGTCGTGGTCCGGGTCGCCGGCCGGGGACGGGTCGGCGGGGGCCAGGGTGCCCGAGGCGTGCAGGGTCCAGGAGAGGTCCCGCTCGTGCTGGGCGTGGACGCGCAGGGCCCGCCGTCCTGCGGGGCCCGGCGCGTCGACGGTGAGCTGGAGCCGTACGGCCCCGGTCTCGGGGATGACCAGCGGTGCGTGCAGGGTGAGTTCGTCGATGCGTCCGCAGCCGGCCTCGTCGCCGGCCCGGACCGCGAGTTCGACGAACGCGGTGCCCGGCAGCAGTACGGTGCCGCCCACCGCGTGGTCGGCCAGCCACGGGTGCGAGCGCAGCGACAGCCGGCCGGACAGCACCACGCCGTCACCGCCGGCGAGCGGCACGGCGGCGCCCAGCAGCGGGTGCGCGGTGGGGGTGAGGCCGACGGACTCGACGTCGGTGGCCGTCCCGGTGCTCTCCAGCCAGTAACGCTGCCGCTGGAAGGGGTAGGTGGGCAGGTCGACGATGCGTCCGCCGGGGATGACGGTGTCCCAGTCGACGGCCACGCCGCGCGCCCAGGCGTCTCCGGCGGAGGTGAGGAAGCGGCGCCAGTCGCCCTCGTCGCGGCGCAGCGTCCCGACCGCCACGGCCTTCCCGTCGGCGGTCTCCTCGACCGCCGTGGTCAGCACCGGGTGCGGGCTGACCTCGATGAACGCGCCGAATCCCTCGCCGGTCAGGGTGCGTACGGCGTCGGCCAGGCCGACCGGCTCGCGCAGGTTGTGGAACCAGTAGTCGGCGGTCAGCTCCGCGGTGTCGGTCCATCCGCCGTCCGCGGTGGAGTAGAACGGCACCGGGGAGCTGCTGGGCTCGATGTCGCGCAGGGCGGCGAGCAGTTCGTCGCGGACCACGTCGACCTGCGGTGAGTGGGAGGCGTAGTCCACCGGGATGCGGCGGGCCCGGACGCCGGCCCGGTCACAGTCGGCCAGGAAGGCTTCCAGGGCGCTGGTCTCGCCGGAGACGACGACGGAGGAGGGCCCGTTGACCGCGGCGACCGACAGCCGGCCCGCGCGGCGGTCGATCAGCTCGCGCACCTCGTCCAGGGGGCGGAAGACCGAGGCCATGCCGCCGGTTCCGGAGAGCGCGACCAGCAGCCGGGAGCGTTCCACCACCACCCGTACCGCGTCGGGCAGCGAGAGTCCACCGGCCACGCACGCCGCCGCGATCTCGCCCTGGGAGTGGCCGATCACGGCGGAGGGTGTCACCCCGACCGACCGCCAGACCTCGGCCAGCGACACCATCACCGCGAACAGCACCGGCTGCACCACATCGACGCGGACGAGCATCTCGGGGCTGCGCAGCGCCTGCGGCAGGGACCATCCGGCGGCCTCCTCCAGCAGGCGTTCGCATGCGGCCATCCGCTCGGCGAACACCGGCGAGGACTCCAGCAGGTCCAGCGCCATGCCCACCCACTGCGACCCCTGGCCGGGGAAGACGAACGCCACCTTCGTCACACTGCGCGCGGCCTCGGCGGGTGCCTCGGCCCGGGCCAGGGCGTCCAGCAGTTCGCCCGGCGCGGAGCCGACGACGACCAGGCGGTGGCCCAGCGCCGAACGGGTTTCGTGCAGCGAGCGGGCGACGTCGGCGGGCGCCAGTTCCCCGGCGTGTGCGGCGAGTTGCCGGGCCTGGTCGAGGAGCGCGGCGCCCGAGCGGGCGGACAGCGTCCACGGCACCACGGGGTCCGCGTCGCCGGTCGCGGGTTCCTCGGAGGGTTCCGGGGCAAGCGGCTCTGGCGCCTGTTCCAGGATGATGTGGGCGTTGGTGCCGGAGATGCCGAACCCGGAGACGCCGGCCCGCCGGGGGCGGCCCCCGACGTCCCAGGGCTGTGCCTCGGTGAGCAGTTCGACGGCGCCCGCCGTCCAGTCGACCTCGGTGGTCGGTTCGTCGGCGTGCAGCGTCTTCGGCAGGGTGCCGTGCTGGAGGGCGAGCACCATCTTCATGACGCCGGCCACGCCGGCGGCGGCCTGGGTGTGGCCCAGATTGGACTTCACCGACCCCAGCCACAGGGGGTGTTCCGGGTCGCGGTCGCTGCCGTAGGTGGCGAGGATGGCCTGGGCCTCGATGGGGTCGCCGAGCCGGGTGCCGGTGCCGTGCGCCTCCACCGCGTCCACCTCGGAGGCGGCCACCCCGGCGGAGGCGAGGGCGTCCCGGATGACGCGCTGCTGGGAGGGGCCGTTCGGTGCGGACAGGCCGTTGGAGGCGCCGTCCTGGTTCACCGCGCTGCCGCGCACCACCGCGAGTACCCGGTGGCCGTTGCGGCGGGCGTCCGACAACCGCTCCAGCACCAGCACGCCGACGCCCTCGGCGGCGCCCATGCCGTCCGCCGAGGCCGAGAATGCCTTGCAGCGGCCGTCCTTGGCCAGGCCGCGCTGGCGGCTGAACTCCACGAAGAACCCGGGGGTGGACATGACGGTGACACCGCCCGCCAGGGCGAGGGTGCACTCGCCGCCGCGCAGCGCCTGGGCCGCCAGGTGGAGCGCCACGAGCGAGGAGGAACACGCCGTGTCCACCGTCAGCGCGGGGCCTTCGAGGCCGAGGGAGTAGGCGACCCGCCCGGAGACCACGCTGGCGGCGTTGCCAGTGACCAGATGCCCCTCGGCGGACGCGGGGGCTCCGGAGAACTGGGCGTAGTCGTGTCCCGACAGGCCCGCGAACACGCCGGTACGGCTGCCGCGCAGCGCGAGGGGGTCGATGCCGGCGCGTTCGACCGCTTCCCAGGAGGTCTCCAGCAGCAGCCGCTGCTGCGGGTCGATGGCCACGGCCTCACGCGGGGAGATGCCGAAGAAGTCCGCGTCGAAGTCGGCCGCCCCGGCCATGAATCCGCCCTCGCGCACATAGGACGTGCCGGGGTGTTCGGGATCCGGGTCGTAGAGCGCGTCGATGTCCCAGCCGCGGTCGGCGGGGAAGCCGGACACGGCGTCGCCGCCGGAGGCGAGCAGGTTCCACAGGTCCTCCGGTGAGGCGACCTCGCCCGGGAACCGGCAGGCCATGCCGACGATGACCACGGGGTCCTCGTCGCTCGCGGGGGCGGTCCGCGCGGGCGGCGGTGCGTCGGCCGGTGCCTCGCCGAGCAGTTCGGCCAGCAGATGGCCGGCCAGCGCGGCCGGGTCGGGGTGGTCGAAGACCAGGGTGGAGGGCAGCCGCAGTCCGGTGGCGGTGGTGAGCCGGTTGCGCAGTTCCACGGCGGTCAGCGAGTCGAAGCCGAGTTCCTTGAACGGCCGCCGGTCATCGACGTCTCCGGTGCCGGTGTGCCCGAGTACCGAGGCGGCCTGGGCCCTTACCAGATCGAGCAGCACGGGCAGCCGGTCCTCGGCGCCGAGGCGGGCGAGCCGGCCGGTCAGCGAGGTCGGGTCGGCGACCTCGCCTGCGGCGGTACGCCGGCCACGGGCCTTGATCAGCCGGCGCAGCAGGTGGGGCGGCTCGCCGGGCAGGGCGGTGAGGTCGAGCCGTGCGGGGACGAGGGCCGGCCGGGTGGCGGAGAGCGCGGTGTCGAACAGGGCCAGGCCCTCGTCGGTGCCCAGGGCGATGGCGCCGCCGCGTGCCATGCGGGCCACGTCGCCGTCGCCGAGGTGGGCGGTGAGGCCGGTGCGCTGCTCCCACAGGCCCCAGGCGAGGGAGGTGGCGGCGAGCCCGGCGCGGGCACGGCGTTCCGCGAGGGCGTCGAGGAAGGCGTTGGCGGCGGCGTAGTTGGCCTGTCCGGCGCCGCCGAAGACACCGGCGGCGGAGGAGAACAGGATGAACGCGGCGACGTCGCCGGTGAGTTCGTGCAGGTTGACGGCGGCGTCCGCCTTGGTCCGCAGGACGCGCTGCACCTGCTGCGGGGTCAGGGTGTGGGCGAGACCGTCGTCGATGACGCCGGCCGCGTGGACGACGCCGGTGAGCGGATGCGCGTCCGGGATCTCCGCCAGCACGGCCGCAAGGGCCGTACGGTCGGCCGCGTCGCACGCCACCACCGTGGCCTCGGCGCCCCGTTCGCGCAGGGTGTCGCACAACGCGGCCGCGCCCGGGGCGTCCGGGCCGCTGCGGCTGAGCAACAGCAGGTGGCGTACCCCGTGCCCGGTCACCAGCCGCTCGGCGACCAGGGCGCCGAGCACCCCAGTGCCGCCGGTGATCAGCACCGTGCCGTCCGGGTCGAGCGGCTGCGGGATGGTGACCACGACCTTGCCGATGTGCCGGGCCTGGCTCATGTGCCGCAGCGCGTCCGGCGCCCGCCGCACGTCCCACGCCGTCACCGGCAGGGGGTGCAGCACCCCGCGCTCGAAGAGGTCGAGGATCTCCGCCAGCATCTCCTGGATGCGGTCGGGACCGGCCTCGGCGAGGTCGAACGCACGGTAGGAGACGCCTTCCGGTCCGGCCTGCCGGATGTCGTTCTTGCCCATCTCGACGAACCGGCCGCCCGCGCGCAGCAGCCGCAGCGAGGCGTCCACGAACTCCCCGGTCAGGGCGTTGAGCACCACGTCGACGCCCCGGCCGCCGGACACCTCGGCGAACCGCTCCTCGAAGGCGAGGTCCCGGGAGGAGGCGATGTGATCGGCCGGCACCCCGAGTTCCGTCACGGCGGCCCATTTCGCCGGGCTCGCCGTGCCGTACACCTCGGCACCCCAGGCGCGGGCCAGCTGCACCGCCGCCATGCCCACCCCGCCGGCCGCCGCGTGCACCAGCACCGACTCCCCCGCCGACAGACCCGCCAGATCACGCAGGCCGTACAGGGCGGTGGTGAACACCACGGGGACCGCCGCGGCGTCCGCGAAGGACCAGCCCTCGGGGACGGGCACGACCAGCCGCCGGTCGACGGTGACCGATGTGCCCAGGCCCTCGGTGAACAGGCCCATCACCCGGTCGCCCGGGGCGAGATCCGTCACCCCGTCCCCGACCGCGGCGACCACGCCGGCGCCCTCACCGCCGAGCCGGGCCTCGCCCGGGTACATGCCCAGGGACTGGAGCACGTCACGGAAGTTCAGCCCGACGGCGCGGACCCGGACCCGGATCTCGCCCGGGCCGGGTGCGGCGTCCGGTCGCGGCACGGCGCGTACCCCGTCCAGCGATCCGGAGCCGTCGGGGGCCAAGTGCCAGGGGCCCTCGGGCAGGGCCAGTTCGCCGGTGCCGGCCCGCGCCAGCCGGGGCACCTCGATCTCCCCGGCGCGGACCAGCAGTTCGGGCTCGCCGGTGGCGACGGCGCGGGCCACCGGCACCGATCCGTCGGTGTCGAGCAGGACGAAGCGGCCCGGGTGTTCGGCGTGGGCGGCGCGCACCAGTCCCCACACGGCGGCCTGGGCGAGGTCGCCGTGCGGGCCGTGCACGGCGTTCCGGGTGAGGACCACCAGGCGGGCGTCCGTCCGGCTGTCGTCGGCGAGGAACGCGCGGATCGCGGTGAGGGCGGCGTCGATCGCGTCCCGTACCCCGGCGGAGTGCGGGCACGCGAAGACCACATGGTCGGGGGCTGGGGTGTCGGGGGCGGTCAGCGGCGTCCACCGGAGGCCGAGCAGGGCGTCCGGGGTCGTCTTCCGGGCGGTGTCCGCCCGCAGTTGCCGCAGGGCCAGGGAGCCGGCCTCGATCACCGGGTGGCCCTCGCCGTCCACGGCGGTCAGGGACACGGTCTCCGGGCCCACCGCCGCCAGCCGTACCCGCAGCGCGGTGGCGTTCGTGGCGTGCACCTGTACCCCGGACCAGGAGAACGGCAGCCGGGCCTGTGCGGCGGCGGGCAGCAGATCGCTGAGGCCGAGCCCGTGCAGGGCGGCGTCCAGCAGCGCGGGGTGGACGGCGAATCCGTCCGTGGCCTGTCCTTCGGGCAGTTCGGCCTCCACGTAGAGGGCGTCCTCGTGCCGCCAGGCCGCGCGCAGCCCCCGGAAGGCGGGGCCGTAGCCGTAGCCGGCGGCGTCCAGGCGCTCGTACATCCCGTTCACCTCCAGCGGCTCGGCGCCGGGCGGCGGCCACCGGACGGGGTCGGGCGGTGTGCCGGTCCCGGCGGCGAGAGTGCCGGAGGCGTGCAGCGTCCAGGCGCCGGCGTCCTCCCGGGAGTGGATCCGCACAGTGCGCAGTCCGGCCGGGTCCGGCGCGTCGACGGTGAGCTGGAGCTGGACGGCCCCGGCCTCGGGGATGATCAGGGGTGCGTGCAGGGTGAGTTCGTCCACCCGGGCGCAGCCGGTCTCGTCCCCGGCGCGGACGGCGAGGTCGAGGAACGCGGTGCCCGGCAGCAGCACGGCGCCGCCCACCGCGTGGTCGGCCAGCCACGGGTGCGAGCGCAACGACAGCCGGCCCGAGAGAATCACGCCGTCACCACCGGCCGGGGTCAGTGCGGCCCCGAGCAGCGGGTGCCGGACGGCGTCCAGACCGGCGGTGGTGACATCGGCGGTGCCGGTGTCGGGGGCGGCCCAGAAGAACTGCCGCTGGAAGGGATAGGTGGGCAGGTCGACGATCCGTCCGCCGGGGATGGCGGCGTCCCAGTCGACGGCCACCCCACGGGACCACGCCTCGCCGGCGGAGGTGAGGAAGCGGCGCCAGTCGCCCTCGTTCCGGCGCAGCGTCCCGACGACGACGGCCCGGCCGTCCACGGTCTCCTCCACGGCCGTGGTCAGTACCGGATGCGGGCTGACCTCGATGAACGCGCCGAACCCCTCATCGGTCAACGCCCGTACGGCGTCGGCCAGACCGACCGGCTCGCGCAGATTCCGGAACCAGTAGTCGGGGCCCAGTTCGGAGGTGTCCGTCCAGCGCCCCTCCATGGTGGAGTAGAACGGCACCGGCGCACCGGCCGGTTCGATGTCCCGAAGCGCCGCCAGCAGATCATCCCGGACCACGTCGACCTGCGGTGAGTGGGAGGCGTAGTCCACGGGGATGCGGCGCGCCCGGATGCCGGCCTGTTCGCAGTCGGCCAGGAACTCCTCCAGCGCCCCCGCCTCGCCGGAGACGACGACGGACGAGGGCCCGTTGACCGCCGCGACCGACAACCGGCCCGTCCAGCGCGGGATCAGCTCGCGCACCTCATCGGCGGAACGGGAGACGGAGGCCATCCCCCCCGTGCCGGAGAGCGCGACCAGCAGCCGGGAACGTTCCACCACCACGCGTACGGCGTCGGGCAGCGCCAGCCCGCCGGCCACGCACGCGGCGGCGATCTCGCCCTGGGAGTGGCCGATCACGGCCGAGGGCACCACACCCACCGAGCGCCAGACCTCCGCCAGTGACACCATCACCGCGAACAGCACCGGCTGCACCACATCGACGCGCTCCAGCGCGGCCTCGTCCCGCAGCACCTCGAACAACGACCAGCCCGCGGACTGGCTCAACAGCCGGTCGCACTCCGCCATCCGTTCCGCGAACACCGGCGAGGACTCCAGCAGGTCCAGCGCCATGCCCACCCACTGCGACCCCTGCCCGGGGAAGACGAACGCCACCTTCGCCACGGCCCGCGCCGGGTCCGCCGGCGGCTCGACCGCCGTGAGCAGGCGGGCGAGTTCGTCCGTACCCGATCCGGCGACCACCGCGCGGTACGGCAGCGGAGCACGGGTGGACGCCAGCGACCGGGCCACGTCCACGGGCCGCTGGTCCCGCGACCGGGCGGCCAGTTGCCCGGCCTGCGCCACCAGGGCCTCGGCCGAACGCGCCGACAGGATCCACGGCACCAGCGGGGCGCCGTCGTCGACCGGGGGCTCGTCAACGGGCTCCGCCTCTTCGAGAATCACATGCGCGTTGGTGCCGGACATCCCGAACGAGGAGACGCCCGCGCGCCGCGGCCGTTCCCCCGCCTGCCACGGCTGGGCCTCGGTGAGCAACTCCACCGCTCCCGCCGACCAGTCCACATGGGTGGTCGGTCGCTCCACGTGCAGGGTGCGCGGCAACAGGCCGTGGCGCAGCGCCAGCACCATCTTCATGACCCCGGCCACCCCGGCGGCGGCCTGGGTGTGACCGAGGTTGGATTTCACCGATCCCAGCCACAACGGCCGTTCGGCGTCCCGGCCCTGGCCGTAGGTGGCGAGGATGGCCTGCGCCTCGATGGGATCGCCCAGGCTGGTGCCGGTGCCGTGCGCCTCCACGGCGTCCACCTCGGAGGCAGCCACCCCGGCCGACCTGAGGGCGTCCCGGATCACCCGCTGCTGCGAGGGGCCGTTGGGGGCGGTGAGTCCGCTGCTGGTGCCGTCCTGGTTCACCGCGCTGCCGCGTACGACCGCCAGCACCCGGTGACCGTTGCGCCGCGCGTCGGAGAGCCGCTCCAGCAGCAGCACGCCGACGCCCTCGCCCCAGCCGGTGCCGTCCGCCGAGTCGGCGAAGGCCTTGCACCGGCCGTCGAGCGACAGCCCGCGCTGCCGGCTGAACTCCAGGAAGGCGCCCGGGGTGGTCATCACGGTCACCCCGGCGGCCAGCGCCAGGGAGCACTCGCCGGTGTGCAGCGCCCGCGCCGCCAGGTGCAGCGCCACCAGCGAGGAGGAGCACGCCGTGTCCACGGTCAGCGCCGGGCCCTCCAGGCCCAGGACGTAGGAGATGCGGCCCGAGGCGACACTGGCCGCGTTGCCGGTGCCGACGTATCCCTCCAGTCCGTCCGCGGAGGCGGTGGCCACGGTCGTGTAGTCCTGGGTGTTGCTGCCGACGAAGACGCCGGTGTCGCTGCCGCGCAGGGTCGCGGGCGGGATGCCCGCGTGCTCCAGGACCTCCCAGGAGGTCTCCAGGAGCAGGCGCTGCTGGGGGTCCATCGCGACGGCCTCGCGGGGGGAGATGCCGAAGAAGTCCGCGTCGAAGCCGCCCGCGTCCCGCAGGAAGCCGCCTTCCTTCACGTAGGTGCGCCCGTGCCGGTCGGGGTCCGGGTCGAAGAGGGTGTCCAGGTCCCAGCCGCGGTCGGTGGGAAAGCCGGACACCGCGTCCCGGCCCGAGGCCAGCAGTTCCCACAGCTCCCCGGGGGAGGCCACACCGCCGGGAAACCGGCAGGCCATGCCGACGATCGCGACCGGTTCACGGACGCCCGCCTCAAGGTCGCGCACCCGTTCCCGGGTTCGCTGGAGGTCGGTCGTGACGCGCTTGAGGTATTCGACAACCTTTTCTTCACGGCTCATGTGTGTGCCACCCCAAAGGAACTCGCCGAGCACCTGCGGATGCGCCTCGATGCGCGCCTCTCCGCGAATAACAGCAATTGCCTGACGGGGCTCAACGCGGCACCCCAAAGCGACGTTATGGCCCACTGCCGACCGCCACAACCCCTAACCTGGCCCCGAATCCGGCACCGCCTTGACGATCCGGAACCGGAATCCCCTAGCATCCCCTAGCCGACCACTACCGCCCCCGACCGGCCGGAAAAATCAAGCCCGGCAAGTGCTGTCGCCCGCCTGCGGTTGTGTGATCCAGTGGCAGGCGCCAGGCTATCGCGCGCCTCGGCCCTTTATGGAAAGGACACCGACCGTGACCACAGTGCGAGCACCTATCCCGGAACAGGTCGGACTTCTCTACGACAAGCTCACCGACACCAACGTCCTGCACTTCGGCTACTGGGAGAACGCGGACGACGAGACGCCGCTGGACGAGGCGGCGGGCCGGCTGACCGATCTGGTGGCGGGCAAGCTCGGGCTGGCCCCCGGGCACGCGGTGCTCGACGTCGGCTGCGGCATCGGCACACCGGGCGTACGGGTGGCCCGCACCACCGGCACGCGGGTGACCGGGGTGACCATCAGCCGTACCCAGGTCGACCGCGCCAACGAACTGGCGGCGGCCGAGGGGCTGTCCGACCGGGCGACGTTCCAGCACGCCGACGCGATGGATCTGCCGTTCCCGGCGGAGTCCTTCGACGCCGCGTTCGCGCTGGAGTCGATCATCCACATGGACCGGGTCAAGGCGCTGCGCTCGATCCGCGACGTGCTGCGCCCGGGCGCGGCCCTGGCCCTCACCGACGTGTTCCAGCGCGCCGAACCGGCCCCGGGCAAGCCGTCGCTGATGACCCAGATGGTCGACATCTGGATGATGAGCGACCCGGTGAGGTTCGACGACTACCCGGCGCTGCTCGCCGAGGCCGGCCTGGAACTCGTCGAGCTGACCGATGTGACGGAGACGGTGCTGCGCCGCACGCTGCTGCTGGTGGCGGAGCAGATGCGGGCCCAGGATCTGAGCCACATCCCCGACGAGATCGTGGCGAGCTTCCCCGAGGAGGAGCGCCGGCGGCTGCTGTCGTTCCCCGACGAGCTGGCCGCGTCGGAGGAGTTGGGCTGTCTGGTGCTCGTCGCGCGGCGGCCGGCGGAGTAGCCCGGTGCGGCGCGGACGGAAGAGGGGAGCGGTGGCATGACACGAGCCGTGTCGTGGGCGGCGTCCGATCAGGACGAGGAACTGGCCCGGCTGCGGAAACTGCGGGACGAGTCGCCGGTGTGGCAGGACCCGGACACCGGGATCTGGCATGTGACGCGGTACGCGGATGTGGACGCCGCGCTCAGCGACTACGGGCGGCTCGCCTCGGACGTCAGTCCGGTCTTCCCCGAGGCCCCGCCGGTGCTCGACGGGCACATCGGGGCCATGGATCCGCCCCGGCACCGGCGGCTGCGCGGTCTGGTGAGCCGGGCCTTCACCGCCCGGTCGATCGCGCGGCTGGAGCCGCGGGTGGCGGAGCTGGCCGCAGGGCTGCTCGACCAGGCCGGTGACGGGGACGAGATCGAGCTGGTCGGGGCGCTGGCGCATCCGCTGCCGATGATCGTCATCGCGGAGCTGCTCGGCGTTCCGGTGGCCGACCGGGACCGGTTCGCGGTGTGGGCGGACGTCCTGTTCCAGCAGGGCGCGTTCGACCCCTCGGACGAGGAGCGGATGGCGGCGTCGGCCGCGAACATGCGCACCTTCCACTCCTATCTGTCGGAGCTGGTGGCCGAGCGGCGCAAGGAGCCGCGCGAGGACCTGGTGTCGGAGCTGGCCAGGGCGCAGGAGGGCGACGAGAGTCTCGGCGACGCGGAGATCACCGGCTTCGCCACGTTCCTGCTGCTGGCCGGACACATCACCTCCACGCTGGTGATCGCCAATACGCTGCTGGTTCTCGACGAGTCGCCGCTGTTGCAGGACGCGCTGCGGGCCGACCCGGAGCTGGTGCCGGCGGCGCTGGAGGAGATCGTGCGGTACCGCACCCCGATCAGGGCGGCACCGCGGCTGGCCACGGTGGACATCGACTACGACGGCACGGTGGTGCCGGCCGGCAGTCTGGTGTACCTGTCGCTGGAGTCCGCCAACCATGACGAGCGGGTTTTCGAGGATCCGGACCGCTGCCTCCCGCGGCGCTCCCCCAATCCGCACCTCAGTTTCGGCCGGGGCCTGCACTTCTGCCTCGGCGCGCCGCTGGCGCGGTTGGAGACGGCGGTGGCGACGCGGCTGCTGCTGAGCCGGTTCAGCTCGTTGCGCGTGGTGCCGGGGGCCGTTCCCGAGCGGCATGTCGAGCCGCATCTGAACGGCGTCCGGTCGCTGCGGGTGGCGGTCGAGCGGGCCACGTGACGCCGGCGGGCGTCAGGTGGTGCGAGGGCACCACCTGACGCCCGTTCGGTCAGATGACCACGGTCAGCGCGGCCACCTGGGTGGTGCCCCTCGGGGTGCACACCAGGTGCTCGTTCTGGGCGTTGATGGTTTCGAAGGCGCCGGGCCGGAAGGTCCACAGGCCCTTGGCGTCGGCGGTGAAGGTGGCCCGCGCACCGCTGAGGGTGAGCGGGTCCCCGGCGGGCGGCACGACCGGGTTGGTCAGCCCGGTCGCGGTGACGGTGCCGCTGCCGGCGCCGCCGGCGACGACCTGGATCGCGCCGTTGAGGCTGTTCGGCGGCAGGCCCTCGGGGGCCGGGCTGTGGGTGGTCACCTTCGCGTCGACGTGTATGGAGCCGCCGGGCCTGACGTGGTACGGAGCGGTCAGGGTGATGATGAAGTTGGCGTCGGCCTCACCGTAGGGCTCTTCGACGCAGTGGTATTCGACGTCCACGGCCACGGTGGTCCTGGGGCTGTCCGCCTGTGCGGGAGCAGCGCCCACAAGCGCCAGGGTCGCGGCGCCGGCGACCGCGGCGATTGTCGTGCGTAGCATCGGTTGTGCCTTCCTCGTTTCGGTCTCCACCAGTTGGCTTCCACGGGAAAATGGAAGGTGAGCTTCCGGAAGAAATTGGTGGTAATGCATTCGATCCCCGTTCAATCGTGGAATCTAGGCTGCCGACCGCTGGGCCTGTAAACCCCTACCCACCCCTCAATTCCCCCTAGGGCTCCCCAGCCGCTCACATTAATTGTGAGTCCTTTACTTAACCCCGCCCCGCATGCGGAGTACAGTCCGATCCGAACCACCCGGGTCCAACGTCGTTGCCCGCACTCGCTTTTCAGGTGATCCTCTCCGCTTTTCGAACCCGACGACATCACTACGGGAGCAGGCAGATGACCCAGACGACGACCGCGGAATTCGTTCCGGCCGTCGGCGCGCGTCCGCTGACCAGGACCGACACAGCGCCCCCGTCCACCACCACCCCGCGGATGGTGGGCGTGGGCACGGCGGTGCCACCGACGTCGTACTCCCAGCGGGAGTTGCTCGACGCGTTCCGGGTGACCGACCCGAAGATCCGGAGCGTCTTCCTCAACGGCTCCATCGAGCGGCGGCACCTGACCCTGCCGCCCCGGGCGCCGGACGGCACCATGCTGATCGAGTCGCAGGGCGAACTGCTGCGCAAACACCGCACCCAGGGCCTGGACATGGCGGCCCGGGCGCTGGGCGCGGCCCTGGAGAAGGCGGGCGCCGGCCTGGCCGATGTACGCCATCTGTGCTGTGTGACCTCCACCGGTTTCCTCACTCCGGGCTTCAGCGCCCTCCTGGTGCGCGAACTCGGCCTGCGGGAGGACACCGTCCGGCTGGATGTCGTCGGCATGGGCTGCAACGCCGGTCTCAACGGCCTCAGTTCCACCACCGGGTGGGCGCGTTCGCACCCCGGGGAGCTGGCCGTGATGGTGTGTGCCGAGGCGTGCTCGGCCGCCTACGTCTTCGACGGCACCATGCGGACCTCGGTGGTCAACAGCCTCTTCGGCGACGGCGCGGCGGCGGTCGCGGTGCTGGCCGGTGACGAGGACCCCCGGCCGGGGCCCGCGGTGCTGCGCGCCACCAGTCACATCATCACCGACGCGCTCGACGCGATGCGGTTCGACTGGGACGACGACCAGGGCCGGTTCAGCTTCTTCCTCGACCGGGACGTGCCCTACGTGGTGGGCGCGCACGCCGAACGGGTGGTGGACCGGCTGCTGGCGGGCACCGGCCTGCGCCGCGGCGACATCGGCCACTGGACGGTGCACTCCGGCGGGAAGAAGGTCATCGACGCGGTCATGGTCAACCTCGGCCTGACCCGCCACGACGTGCGGCACACCACCGGTGTGCTGCGCGACTACGGAAATCTGTCGAGCGGTTCCTTCCTGTTCTCCTACGCGCGTCTGCTGGACGAAGGAGTGGTACGGCCGGGTGACCACGGCGTCTTCATGACCATGGGCCCGGGCTCGACCATCGAGGCCGCACTGGTGCGCTACTGAGAGAGCGAGGGTGGAATGGCGTTCCCCATGAGTGAGAAGCGACCCGGGCAGGCAGCCCTGCCCACCGTCGGCAGCGACCGGACCCTGACCCCCGGTCTCATCGCCGAGCTGGCCGAGGTCTGCGACCGCGCCGAGGACGCGGGCGGCAGCACGCCCGTGGTGCTGCGGGTCGGGGCCGGCACGCCCGGCGGCGGCGCGGCCTGGCCCGGCACCTCGAAGATCTATCTGGTGAACAAGTGGGAGGGCGTCCTGCGGCGCCTGGAACGCCTGGGCACGGCCGTGATCGCCGTCGCCGAGGGCCACTGCACCGGACCCGCGCTGGAGGTGCTGCTGGCGTCCGACTACCGCATCGGCACCCCCGGCACGACGATCGCCGTGTACGAGCACTCCGCCACCCCGTGGCCCGGCATGGCGCTCCACCGGCTGGCCAACCAGCTGGGGGTGACCAGGGCGCGGTCCCTGGTGCTGTTCGGCTCCACGCTGGCGGCACCGCAGGCCGCGTCGGCCGGGCTGCTCGACGAGATCGCCGAGGACACCGACGCGGCGGTGGCGGCGGCCCGGCGGATCGCGGGCGGGCTGTCCGGCAGTGAACTCGCGCTGCGCCGACGCCTGTTGCTCGACGCCCCCAGCACCACGTTCGAGGACGCCCTGGGCGCCCATCTGGCGGCGTGCGACCGCACGCTGCGGAGGGCCTCATGACGGAGTTTCCCCCGGCTCCGCGGGTCACCGGTGATCTGCGGGCCGACGCGGCGGCGCTGCAGGCGCACGCCGGCCGCGCCGATGACCTGATCGCCGCCCTGCCCCCGAAGCCCGAACGGTCCCCCGCCGCACAGGAGTCGGCCGCCGTCGCGCACCGTTCCGCCCGGTTCGCCCGGCAGCGGTTCCTGCGCGCACACGCCGCCGCCGTGCACGCGCGGGCGGCCGACGGCGGAACCGGGCACCCCGCGCAGCTCGTGCGGACGGCCGCGCACGCCTTCCCCGGTCTGGTGCCCACCGAGGCGCAGCTCGACGGTGAACTCGGCCGCCGCCAGGCCGACAAAGAGGGCCGGGAGGTGGACCAGGGCATCTTCTTCCACGAGGTGCTCCGGCTCCCCGGCCCCGGGCGGCGGATCCTGGAGGCCGCCCTGCGGCCGACCCCCCGGGCACACGAGCTGCTGCCCGCCTTCGCCGCCGGCGGCTCCGTGGATTTGGGCACCGTACGGGTGGACCGCCGCGACGGCGTCGCCCACGTGACGATCCGCAACATCCACTGCCTCAACGCCGAGGACAACGCGCTCGCCGCGGACCTGGAGACGGCGGTCGACCTGGTGCTGCTGGACGACGCCAGCGGCGTCGGCGTCCTGCGCGGCGCGCGGATGACGCACCCGAAGTACGCCGGGCGCCGGGTCTTCAGCGCGGGCATCAACCTCAAGGAACTGCACGCGGGCCGGATCTCGTACGTGGACTTCCTGCTGGGGCGCGAGCTGGGCCTGGTCAACAAGTTGTGCCGCGGCGTGCTGCGCGAGGAGACCGAGGACACCTGGCCGCACGCGGCCCTCGCCAAGCCGTGGCTGGGCGCCGTGGACACCTTAGCCATCGGCGGCGGCATGCAGATCACCCTCGTCCTGGACCGGGTCCTCGCCGCGTCCGACGCGTACTTCAGCCTGCCCGCCGCGAAGGAGGGCATCGTGCCCGGCGCGGGCAATCTGCGGCTGCGCCGGCTGGCCGGCGGGCGGCTGGCCCGGCAGATCGTGCTGTGGGGCCGGCGGATCGCCGCCACTGACCCCGAGGGAGCGCTGTTCGCCGACGCCGTCCTCGCACCGGACGAACTGGACGCGGCCGTCCGGCACGAGGCGCCCCTGCTGGCCGGCGCCGCGGTCACCGCGAACCGGCGGATGCTGGTGGCGGCCGAGGAGCCGCTGGACGCGTTCCGTTCCTACGCCGCGGAGTTCGCGCTCGCCCAGGCGCTGCGGCTGTACAGCGAGGATGTGCTGACGAAGGTCGGCCGGTTCGCCACCGGCGAGCGCGACACGGCGGCGGCGGGCGCCCGATGAAGCCCGTGGAGGCGCTGCTGCGGGTGCTGCGCGAGGAGGGCGTCAGCAAGGTGTTCGGCAACCCCGGCACCACCGAACTGCCCTTCCTGGACGCCGTGGTGGGCGCACCCGACCTGGAGTACGTGCTGGGCGTGCACGAGGGCGCGGTGGTCGCGCTGGCCGACGGGTACGCCCGGGCCACCCGGCGCCCCGCCTTCGTCAGCCTGCATGTGGCGGCAGGCCTCGCCAACGGCCTCGCCGGGCTGCTCAACGCCTCCCGCTCCCGTACCCCGCTGGTGGTGACCGCCGGTCAGCAGGACCGCCGGCATCTGGCGCAGGACCCGATGCTCTCCGGCGACCTGGTCGGCCTGGCCCGGTCCGCCGTCAAGCACACCTTCGACGTACGGCACGCCCACGATCTGCCGCTGGCGCTGCGCCGGGCGTTCGCGCTCGCGGTACGGCCGCCGGCCGGCCCGGTGTTCCTGTCGATCCCGATGGACCTGCTGGCCGAGGACACCGACGTCGAGCTGCCCGCCAGGTCCGCTCCCCCGCCGCCCTCGGTGGCCGGCGGCGTCCCCAGGGCGGCCGGACTGCTGGCCGCCGCGTCCCGCCCGGCCGTGGTCGCGGGCGACGGGGTGGGCAGGGACGGCGCGGTCGCCGAACTGGTCGCGGTCGCCGAGGCGCTGGGCGCCACCGTCTTCCACCAGCCGATGCACGACCGGATGGACTTCCCCGGCACCCACCCGCTGCACGCCGGGGCGCTCGCCCCCACCCACGCGGCCATCCGGGAGGCGCTGGCCCCGCACGACGTGGTGCTGATCGCCGGCTGCCACGCGTTCATGGCGCACCACTACACCCCGGGCCCGGCCATCCCGGGGTCCACCAGCGTGGTCCAGCTGGACAGCGACCCGGACGAGATCGGCCGCAACTTCGCCGTCGCCCAGGGGATGGTCGGCGATCTGCCCGCCACCCTCGCGGAGCTCGCCCGGGAGCTGACCGGCCGGGTCCCCGCGGCGGCCGGGCGCGCGCGGGAGGCGGGGCGGCGGCACGCCGAACGGCGCGCGGCCCACCGCTCCGCCGCGCTCGCCGCGGTCGCCAAGGCCCCGATGGACGCGCGCGCCGCCGCGCTGGCGGTGGCCGACGCGCTGCCCCCGGAGGCGATCCTGCTGGAGGAGGCCATCACCACCGGCGTGGCGCTGCGCCCACTCCTGCGGCTGGAACGGCCGGACGCCTTCGTGCACACGGTGGGCGGCGGCCTGGGCGCGGGCATCGGGATGGCGGTGGGCACCGCGCTGGGCAGCCCCGGCCGGCCCGTGGTGGCGCTGCTCGGCGACGGGTGCGCGCTGTTCGGGCTCCAGGGGCTGTGGAACGCGGCGCGCCTGGGACTGCCGGTGACCTTCGTCATCGCCAGCAACGGGGAGTACCGCACGCTGAAGGAGACCCTCGACGGCTGGGGCAGCCGGGCGACGGCCGCCCGCCACTACCCGGGGCTCGATCTGGCGCCGCCCCACCTGGACTTCACCGTGGCCGCCGCGTTCTTCGGCGTGGACGCGCTGCGGGTGACCGACCGTGACGAGCTGGCCGAGGTGGTGGCGGGAGCCGCGCACCGCACCGGCCCGCTGCTGGTGGATGTGCCGGTCCTCGGCCACACGCCGCCGGCCTGAACAGGCTGGAGACCCATGGGCAAGGTGTTCGAACCCGACGATGTGGCGGGCCGGATCTTCGACGGCACGTGGCGGGAGGCCGGCGGCGGACCGCTGGAGGTGACCGAGCCGGCCACCGGCGCACGGCTGGCCGTGGTGGGCAACGCCACCGCCGCGGACGTACGCACCGCGGTCGCGGCGGCCTCGGCCGCGCAGCCGGCGTGGGCGGAGCGCCCCGCCGGCGAACGGGCGGCCGTGCTGCGCCGTGCCGCGCTGGTCCTGGAGGACGGTGCCGGGGAGGTCGCCCGGTGGCTGATCAGGGAGGGCGGCGCGACCCGGGCCAAGGCGGAGTTCGAGATCCGCTCGGTGCTGGACGAACTGTGGACGGCGGCGTCGCTGCCCACCGGCCCGCACGGGGTGCTGCTGCCCCCCGACGACGGCGCGCGCAGCGAGGGCAGGCGGCTGCCGGTCGGCGTGGTCGGGGTGATCAGCCCGTGGAACTTCCCCCTGGTGCTGTCCCTGCGCGCGGTCGCCCCCGCGCTCGCCCTGGGCAACGCGGTGGTGCTCAAACCCGACCCGCGCACGGCGGTCTCCGGCGGCGTGGTGCCCGCGTGGATCTTCCAGGAGGCCGGGCTGCCCCCGGGGCTGCTGCACGTGCTGCCGGGCGGGCCGGAGGCCGGCGCCGCGCTGACCGCCGACCCGGGCACGGACATGATCGCGTTCACCGGATCGACCGCGGTCGGCCGCGAGGTCGGCGCCACCGCCGGGCGGCTGCTCAAGCGGGTGTCGCTGGAACTGGGCGGCAACAACGCGCTGATCGTGCTGGAGGACGCCGATGTGGAGGCGGCCAGTTCGGCCGGGGCCTTCGGCTCGTTCCTGCACCAGGGCCAGGTGTGCATGACGACCGGCCGGCACATCGTCGTCGCGTCGGTGGCCGAGGAGTACGTGGAACGGCTGGTGCGGCGGGCACGGGCGCTGCGCGTCGGTGACCCGGCGACCGAGGACGTCGCGCTGGGGCCGGTGATCGACGCCGGCCAACTGCGCCGGATCGACTCCCTGGTGCGCGCCTCGGTGGCGGCCGGGGCCGAGGTGCGGTGCGGCGGCACCCACGAGGGCCTCTTCTACCGGCCGACCGTGCTGACCGGGGTGACCCGCGAGATGCCGGTCTTCCGCGAGGAGATCTTCGGTCCGGTCGCACCGGTGATCGTCGTCGCGGACGAGGAGGAGGCGCTGGCCGTCGCCCGGGACAGCGAACATGGGCTCGTGGCCGCCGTGCACACCGGTTCCGCCGAGCGCGGCCGGGCGCTGGCCGACCGGTTGCCCACCGGCATCGTGCACGTCAACGGGCAGACGGTGAACGACAACGCGCACGTCCCGTTCGGCGGGCGCGGGGCCTCGGGGAACGGCACCCGGTTCGGTGCCGGGCACAGCTGGGACGCCTTCACCGAGTGGCAGTGGCTGACCGTGCGGGAGACCGCGCCCGTGTACCCGTTCTAGGTTTCGACGAAGGAGTGCTGATCGTGGAGAGAGTACGTGAGGTGTCCCTGCTGCTGGCCCGGGTGCTGGTGGGGATCGTGTTCATCGCGCACGGCAAGCTGAAACTGGAGAACTCCGAGATGGGCCCCGCCGCGTTCGAGGCGATGGACATCCCGCTGCCCACCCTGGCGTTCTGGTTCACCTCGCTGGCCGAGGTCATCGGCGGCGCGGCGTTCATCGTCGGCCTGGCCCTGCCCGCCGTCGGCGCGCTGTTCGGCCTGGTGACGCTCGGGGCGCTGTACTTCGTGCACCGTTCGAACGGCTTCTGGGCCGAGGGCGGCGGCTACGAGTACGTGCTGGTGCTGGCGTTCGTGTCGGTGGCGCTGGGCGTCACCGCCCACCGGTGGTCGCTCGACGAACTGATCGCCGCCCGCCGCGACCGTACCCGGGCCACGCCCGTACCGGTCCGTCACTGACGGGGCGGCGGGAACGGTGAACGGTCCGGGAGGGTCGCGATGAACGTGGTGCTGTGGGTGGTGTCCGGCGGGCTGGCCCTGCTGTATGTCGTCGCCGGGACGATCAAGGTGGTGCTCCGGCGCGAGCGGATGCTCGCCCACGAGAACCTGGCGTGGATGAACGACTTCTCGGCCGGCGCCGTGCGGACGATCGCGTCGCTGGAGGTGCTGGGCGGACTCGGCCTCGTCCTGCCGCAGGCGACCGGGATCGCGCCGGTGCTGACCCCGCTGGCCGCCACCGGGCTGGCCCTGCTGCAGCTGGGCGCCGCGCTGGTGCACCGGGGCCGGGGCGAGTACCGCTCCATTCCGCCCAACCTCGTCCTGGCCGCGCTGGCGGCGTTCGTGGCGATCGGCCGCTTCGCCGGCTGAGCCGGCCGGCGCGCGGCGACGCCCGCGTCACTACGGAGGGAGACACGCACACCATGGCAACCGAGGGAGCGACCGTGGACTGGGAAGCCCTTGACGCACGGCTGGCCGGCGAGGTGGTGCTGCCCGGCGCCCCCGCCTACGAGTCGGCACGGCAGCTCCAGCACTCCGAGTTCGACGCGGTACGGCCCCGGGCCGTCGTCCGCTGCGCCACGGAGGGGGACGTCCGGGCGGCGGTGGACTTCGCGCGGGAGAACGGCCTGCCGCTGACGCCGCGCAGTGGCCGCCACTCGTTCACCGGCTGGTCCACCACGACCGGGCTGGTCCTGGACCTGGAACGGCTCGACCGGGTCACACCGACCGGTGCCGCCACCGTGCTCCTGGGCCCCGGCGCCCAGTCGGTGGACGTGGTGGAGGCGCTCGCGCCGCACGGCCTGCAGGTGGCCACCGGGATCTGTCCCACGGTGTGCGCCGGCGGCTATCTGTCCGGCGGCGGGATCGGCTTCCAGGCGCGCGCGTTCGGGGTGGCCAGCGACCGGCTGGTCTCGGCCCGGGTGGTGCTCGCGGACGGCCGGGCGGTGCGCTGTTCGGCCGAGGAGGAGCCCGAGCTGTTCTGGGCGCTGCGCGGCGGCGGTGGCGGCAACTTCGGGGTGGTCACCGAGTTCGAGGTGCGCCCCACCACGGTGCCGGTGATGACCAACTTCACCGCGATGTGGGGCTGGGACCAGGCCCTGGACGTGATGGACGCCTGGCCGCGGTGGCTGGCCGGTGCCCCGCGCGGGATCGGCGCGGAGGTGGGCGTCTTCCTGCCGGACGCCGCCCCGTCCGCGACTCCGGTGCTGATGATGGTCGGCGCCCACCACGGGCCGCGCGCCGAGGCCGAGAAGGCCCTCGGGGAGTTGTTCGCCGCGTCGGGCGCCGCCCCGCAGGCGCTGGACCTGCAGGACGAACTGCCGTACGCGGCGGCCATGATGCGGCTCTACCGGACCGAGGGGATGTCACCGCGGCAGCGCCGCCGGGCCGGTGACAACCCGGAGGCGGTGCTGCCGCGCCAGGGTTTCGTCCGCGAACGGCACCGGATGATGACCGAGGCGCTGCCCCGTGACGCGCTGGCCGCCGCGCTCACGGCGTTCGACACCGACCGGTGTTCCGGACAGCTGCGGTACTTCGCGTTCACCGCGCTCGGCGGGGCCGTCAACGAGACGCCCGCGGACGCGACCGCCTATGTGCACCGCGACACGCAGTTGCTGGCCAAGTTCACGCTCGGCGGTGACGAGCCGCCGGCCGACGCGGCGGCCGAGGCCGGGGCGCGGGCCTGGGTGGACCGCGGCTTCGACCTGATCGATCCGCACTCCAACGGCCACTGCTACATCAACACCCCGGACCCCGACCTGACGGACTGGCAGTGGGCCTACTACGGGACGAATTACCCGCGGCTGGTGGAGGCGAAGCGGACGTACGATCCGCACGGCCTCTTCCGCTTCCCGCAGGGCATCGGCGGCTGACCGGAGGGATCCATCCATGCTCGTGCGACAGCTCGACGCCCTGCTGCACGGCCCCGCCGACGGTCTTCCCCGGGCGCTGCGCGACCTGTTCGCCGCGCTCCCGGGAGACGACCCGACGGCGGACGGCGGAGCGGGGGACGGCGGGGCCGCGGACGCCGCGGCCGTGCTGACCGGGGCGCTGCCCACCCTGCCCGCCGCCCGGCAGCCGCACGTGGTGCTCGCGCTCGGGCTGCTCGCGGACGGCGAGGACCCGGACGTCCTGGCGGTGCTGGGGAAGGCGGTGCCGGAGTATCTGGCGCTGCTGCCCGGCGCCGGCCGGCCGCTGTCGCGGGCGCTGCTCCATCTCCTCGGGCACTTCCCCGAGCACCGCGCACGCATCGTGCAGGCGTGCCGGGACGCCGGCGTGGGCCCGGGCGAGATGAGCCGGCTGGAACGTGCGCTGGCGGACCTGGACCCCGCCGCGCCGGTGATCGGCCGGGTGTGGCCGGCGCCGCTGGCCTGGCCGCTGAGCGCGCGGGAGCGCGCCGGGCACCTGGAGTGGGCGCGCTCGCTGCCCGCCACGGCGGTGGCCGCGGCCTGGCACAACGACACCCGTACGCTGCACGCCTACGCGGGGGCGAGGGCGCTGTGGGCCGCCGAGTCCGGCCGGGACGCGCCCGCGACCGCGTCGGAGCCCACGCCCCCCGCACCGTCGGCCGCACCCGTCCCGCGCCCGGCGGCGGGCTCAGGACCGGCCGGCTGGGACCGCTTCGCCGGCACCCTGTGCTGCCCGCACTGCCGCTCACCGCTGGCCGCCGAGGGCGGTGCTGCCCGCTGCACCGGCTGCGCAGCCGTGTACGACGCACGCCGCCGGGGTCATCTGGATCTGGGCGCCGACAGCGGGCCGGGCGAGGCCATGGCCCGGGTGGCGGCGGCGCACTACGAGAGCGCGCTGCGCCCGGCCGTCCTGCGGCTGACCGGCGGGAACTGGGACGGCGCCCTCACCCCGGACGACGAGGACCGCTACCTGAGGGCGTCGGTCCGGCCGGCGCCGGGGCCGATCGTGGACGTCGGCTGCGGTCCGGGCCGCTGGACGGCCGTGCTCGCGGCGGCGTTCGGCCAGGACCGCGTCATCGCCCTGGACAGTTCCCCCGCGATGCTCGACCGGGTCGGCGCGCTGCTCCCGGACGTCCTGCGGCTCCGGGGCGACGCGCTGCGTCTTCCGTTCACGGACGCGAGCGTGGGCGCGGTGAACTGCTGGAACACGCTGCAGGCGCTGCCGGACCCGGCCCTGGCCATCACGGAGGCCGCCCGCTGTCTGCGCCCCGGCGGCACCTTCACCCTGCTGACCTTCCGCCCCTCGCCGGACCCGGTGTACGCCCACTTCCAGCGCCGGCTGACGGTGGCCACCTTCGACCCCGGCGAGGTGATCTCCTGGCTCACGGCCGCCGGCCTGACGGTCACCGACACGACCACCCCCGGCACCCTGCTCCTCCTGACCGCCACCCGGAACCCCGACCGGACCCGCTGACGGGCCGGCCCGATCGGCTCAGGGGCGACACGGGCCCGGACCTACGGTGGCGGGCCGGTCCGGCGGGCGGGTCAGATCCGGCGGTCGCGGCCCGCGCCCAGGGCCAGCAGCATCAGACCGCAGCACACCAGCAGCAGGGCGGTCAGCGGCACGGTCCAGCCGCCGGTCGCCTGGTGCAGGGCGCCCAGGACGAAGGGGCCGAGCGAGGCCAGCAGGTAGCCCCAGGTCTGGGACATCCCCGAGAGCCGGGCGGCGGTGTGCGCGTCCCGGGTGCGCAGCACGATCAGCGTGAGCGCGAGCCCCAGCGTGCCGCCCTGGCCGATGCCCAGCAGTACGGCCCACAGCCAGGCGCCGCCCACCGGGTTGATCAGCAGACCCGCCACGCCCGCGGCCATCAGGCCCGCCGTGACGGCGCCCAGTGCCCGCTGGCGCCGCATGCGCCCGGCCAGCACCGGCACCAGGAGCGAGCCGCTCATCTGCACCAGGGTGCTGAAGGCGAAGACCAGGCCGGCCTCCCCCTTGTCCATGCCGTGGTCGCTCAGCACCGTGGGCAGCCACGCGATCACCACATAGGCGACCAGGGACTGACCCCCCATGAACAGGGTGATCTGCCAGGCCAGCGGCAGGGAGGTCAGGCGCGGTCCGGGGCGCGGCGCCGGATGCCGCCCGGCCGCCGCCGCGGGGGTCCCGCCCTTGCGGGCGAGCACGACATGGGGCAGCCACAGCAGGGCGGAGAGCCCGGCCAGCAGCGACCAGGAGACGAACGGCCCCTGCCAGCCACCGAGCGCCCGCTCCAGCGGTACGGCGGTGGCCGAGGACACCGTCGCGCCCAGGATCATGGTCGTGGAGTACAGCGCCGTCATGGGCGCGACGTGGTCGGGGAAGTCGCGCTTGATGAGCCCCGGCATCAGCACGTTGAGCAGCGCGATCGCCGTGCCGACCAGGATCCCGCCGGCGAACAGCGCGATCACGGGGGGCGCGACGCGTACCAGGATTCCCCCGCACAGCAGCACCAGCGCCCCGAACAGCACCGCCTCCGTCCCGCGGCGGGCGGCCAGCCTCGGGGCCACGAGTGACCCCAGTCCCATGAAGATCAGTGGCACGGTGGTGACCAGCCCCCCGGCGGTGGCCGACAGCCCGAAGTGGTCCCCGATGTCGGTAAGCAGCGGGGAGACTCCGGCCACGGCCACCCGCATGTTGAGCGCCGCGAGCACGATGCCCAGCAGCACCAGTCCGCGGTGCGGGAGCGCCGGCCGCCGCGTGGGCCGGAGGGCCGGTGGCGGGGCGGGGAGGTCCTGTCCGGCATCGATCAGGGGTATGCCGGGCCGTGCTTGTGACAACGTGCGTCACCTTTCCGTTCTGCGGGTTGCTGTCGGTACTGCCCCGGTCGGGGGCCACCGGGCCGGTCAGTCGTCGGCCAGCAATTCCTCGACCTGCCGGAGCGGTCGCTCCAGCAGTGCCCGGGACGCCGCTTCCGCCGCCGCGGGGTCTCCGCAGGCGATGGCGTCCAGCAGCGCCCGGTGATCGGCGTGGTTCACCCGCGCCATCTCCCGGTCCGCGAGGGAGGCCACCAGTGCCTCGCGCACGCTCGCGGCGAACCAGTCGTACAGCGCGGTCAGGGCGGTGTTCCGGGCCGCGTCGACGATGGCGCGGTGGAATGCCACGTCGTGGTCGGCGTACAGCTCGGTGTCCCCCGCGCCGGGGCCGTTCTCCTGCCGCAGGAGCAGTTGGGCGTCCAGGGCGGAGCGCATCCGCTCCAGGTCGGCGGGCTCGCGGCGCAGTGCGGCGAGCCGGGCGGCCTCGGCCTCCAGCGCGGTCCGCAGCTCCAGGACGTCCCGGATCGAGGACCGCTGGACGGCGCGCAGCGCGGACGCCGGGTCCGTGACGGAGACCACGAACGTCCCCTCTCCCTGGCGGGAGCGGAGCATCCCCGAGTGGACCAGGACGCGGACGGCCTCGCGGACCGTGTTCCGGCCGACCTGGAGGGTCTCGGCGAGCGCGTGCTCGGTGGGCAGCCGGTCCCCGACCGCCCACTCGCCGGAGGTCAGCTGCGCCCGCAGTTGTTCGACGACCGTGTCCACCAGCGACTGCCGTCCTGCGGCGTGCAGTGCCATGAGCGCCCCTCATCCAGACCGATCAGCTTCTTGCCCAGTCATCCTACAACCGGATATCCCGAAAACTGAAAGGGGATGGCAGGTGGACGGACCGGGGCACGACGGTGGACGTCGCGGGGCGGCCGGTCGCCGTGCGCGCCCCGGAGCGTCTCTTCGCCCTCAGTCAGGATCCGGAACGGAACCGTGCACCCTGAGCCGGTCCCGCAGAGCGGCGAGGGTGAGCAGCGCGAACAGCGTGCCCGCCATCGGGACCAGGAATCCGGCACCGTCCCACAGCCGGTCCTCCAGTTGTCCGGCCGTGGTGACGGCGATCGCCTGTCCGAGCGCGACCGCCCCGGTCAGCCAGGTGAAGGCCTCCGTACGCGCCCCGCCGGCGACCATGTCGCCGACCAGGGTGTATCCGGTGATGAGGGCGGGGGCGATGCACACGCCCACCAGGAGACCGAGGCCCGCCAGGACGAGGACGGAGTCCGTCGTCCACAGGCAGGACGCCGTGAGCGCCAGTGCCGCGTAGGCGCCGAGCAGGCGGTGCCGGGGGGCGGCCCTCCAGATGATCGCGCCGCACACGATGCCCGCGATCATGTTCCCGCCGGCGAAGACGCCGTAGAGGACACCGTTGAGCCCGGGCCGGCCGATGGATTCGGTGAACGCGGCGAGGGACACCTGCATGCCACCGAAGACCGATCCGATGCCGAGGAACGCGACCACCAGGACCTGCACCCCCGGCACCCGGATGGCACTACCCCGTGCCGCTCGGGCCCGCCGCGCGCGGACCACCGGTGGCTGCGTGCGCCGCTGCGCCGCGAACAGCAGTCCGCCGACCAGGGTCAGCGAGGCCTCCGCGACGAGGCCGGCGGCGGGTGTCACACCGGTGCACAGGGCGGTGGCGAGCAGCGGGCCGACGACGAACGTGAACTCGTCGGTGACGGATTCGAAGGCCGCCGCGGTGGGCGCCAGCGGCGAGTTCTTGAGCCGGACACTCCAGCGGGCCCGCACCATGGGGCCGATCTGGGGGACGCTGGCCCCGGTCGGTACGGCCACCGCGAACAGCGCCCACAGGGGTGCGTGGGACAGGGCGAGCCAGGTCAGGGTCAGTCCCGACAGCGCGTGGACCAGGACGCTGGGGACCAGGACCGCGCCCTGGCCGTACCGGTCGGTCAGCCGGCCCGCGAGGGGCGCGCACACCGCCATGGCCACCCCGGTGGTGGCCGCGACGGCGCCCGCGGCGCCGTAGGAGCCGGTGGTGTGCTGCACGAGCAGCACGATGGACAGGGTGAGCATGCCGAACGGCTGGCGTGCCGCGAAACCCGGCAGCAGGAACGTCCAGGCACCGCGCGTACGCAGCAGTTGTCCGTATCCGGGGCGGGGGGAGGTCGACGTCGGTGCGACCGTGGCTACCACGGCCCTTGCCTTTCTGCGGCCTGGTAGCGCGCCCGTGGCGGCGCCGAGAGCTGTCCTCTTGCGCTGAACTGCGGTAGATACCGGAGCTCGTCGAAGGGAGCATCCGGCCGCCATACGGTCGCGCCAGCTCTGCGTCAGGCAGAGGTGGTTCTGATCGGTGATCGTCAGCCTACCCGACCGCCCGGGGCCGGACCGGGGCCGTCCCCCGCCGTTCGGGCAGGCGGGAGGGGGTGCCGATGGCACCGGCGGGGTGTTGCGGCGAACACCGATCGCCGTCGACCCGGCACCGGTCACCGGGCACGGACGCTCCGACGGGGGGCGTGGTCATGGGGGCGGCCTGGGGCGCGCCGGGCAGCCGGGCCCGGATGGCTGCGGCTGCGCCGGGCCCCCTGACGCCTCGGCCGCCCCCACCCTCTTGACGGGGCATCGTCACGTCACTACGTTCGCCCCGGATTTCGAACTGCGTACGAGATTCTGGACAGGCACGGCGTGACAGCCGCTCCCGAGTTCGCGGCGAGGTGCGCGCCGTTCCGTCGAACGCCTCGTCACCTTCAAGGGAGCCGCACCCGACATGAGTCCCGACAGACGCACCGTTCTCACCTCGGCCGCCGCCGGGGTCGCCGCCACCGCCGCCGGGGTCGCCCAGGCCGGCACCGCCCGGGCCGCCGGCCGGGACCGACCGGGCGACGCCGCCCCGCGCCGGGAGACCTTCGGGCGGCTGCCCGACGGCACCCGGATCGACCGCTGGACCCTCGCCCGCGGCGGCACGCGGCTCGGCGTGCTCAGCTACGGCGGCATCGTGCAGACGCTCGAGGTACCCGACCGGCACGGGCGCGGCGCCAACGTCTCCTTGGGCTTCGCCACTCTGGAGCCGTACCTGAGCGCCACCACCTACTTCGGCGCGCTGATCGGCCGCTACGGCAACCGCATCGCCGAGGGCCGTTTCACGCTCGACGGGCGCACCCACCAACTCCCGCGCAACGACGGCCCCAACAGCCTGCACGGTGGTGACGCCGGATTCGACAAGCGGGTGTGGGACATCACCGCCACCGGACCGGCCGCCCTCGCCCTGCGCCGGGTGAGCCCGGACGGCGAGATGGGGTACCCCGGTGCCCTGGACGTGACCGTCACCTACACCCTCACCGACGACGGGGACTTCCGGATCGACTACCACGCCTCGACCGACGCCCCCACCGTCGTCAACCTGACCCAGCACACCTACTTCAACCTCAGCGGCGAGGGCAGCGGATCCATCCTCGACCACCGGCTGGAACTCGCCGCCTCCCGCTACACCCCCGTCGGCGCCACGCTCATACCGACGGGCGAACTCGCCCGCGTCGCCGGGACCCCGTTCGACTTCCGGCAGCGCAAGCCGGTGGGCCGGGACATCCGCACCGCCCACCCGCAACTGCGGTACGGGCAGGGCTACGACCACAACTTTGTGCTCGACAAGGGCATCACCTCCCGTCCCGGCCCCGCCGCCACCCTGCACGACCCCGCCTCCGGGCGCTCGATGTCCGTCCACACCACCGAGCCCGGCGTGCAGTTCTACAGCGGGAACTTCCTGGACGGCACGTTGAGCGGCACCACCGACCGCTTCTACCGGCAGAGCGACGGCCTGTGCCTGGAGACCCAGCACTTCCCCGACTCCCCCAACCGGCCGGACTTCCCCAGCACCGTGCTGCGCCCCGGTGCCACCTACCGCTCCACGACCGTGTACTCCTTCGGGGCCCGCTGAGCCGGCCGGCCCGAACGGCGAGGACCCGCGGTCGCGGAATCACCGCCGAACCGACGGCATCCACAGGCGTCCCGCGACCGGTCCGCCCCCACCCTCCCGGTGCACGCGGTCGCCTTCCCGCGCGGGCCGGGCGGATGCTCCCCGGGGTTCTTCGGGCACCGCCGTGTGCCCGAAGAACCCCCGGGGCACCGCCCCGTCACAGCCAGTCGTGTTCGCGCGCGTACCGCGCCGCCTCGTGCCGGGTCCTGGTCTGGGTCTTCTGCATCGCGTGCGAGAGGTAGTTGCGCACGGTGCCCTGCGCGAGGTGGAGCCGGGCGGCGATGTCGACGACCGAGTACCCCTCACCGGTGGCCCGCAGCACATCGATCTCCCGTTCGGTGAGCGGGCAGTCGTCGACGACGGCGAGCGCGGAGACGTCCGGGTCGATCCACCGCCGGCCCTCGTGCAGGGCGTGAATGATCTCCGTGAGGTGAGCGGGTTCGGCGGACTTGCTGGCGAAGCCCCGGACCCCCAGCCGCAGCGCCTTGCGCAGCACGCCCGGCCTGGCGTGCCGGGTCAGCATGAGGATCACCTGCTGCGGCCGGGCCCGGCGGATCTGTTCCACGGCGCCGAGCCCGTCCACCCCGGGCATCTCCAGATCGATGACCAGCACGTCCGGGCGGTGCTCCAGCGTGGCCCGTACCGCCGAGGCCCCGTCCTCCGCCTCGGCGAGCACCGTGATCCGGTCCTCCAGCGCCAGCAGCGCGGCCAGTGCCTTGCGCAGCAGCGCCTCGTCGTCGGCGAGCACCACGGTGGTCATCGGCGCGCCTCCCCCGCCACGGCCGGGAAGGCCACGGAGGTACGGAAGCGTCCGTCCTTCTGCTCCACCGTCAACTCGCCCCCGTCGTCCCCCACCCGCTCGCGCAGGACGGACAGTCCGCTGAGCCGGGTGAGCGGAGCCGTTCCCGCGCCGTCGTTGACGATGGTGATGCCCGATCCGTCGAGGGTGATCCGTACCTGCGTGGCCTGCGCGTGCCGCAGGATGTTGGTGGTCGTCTCGCGCAGGACCTGACCGAGCAGTTCGTTCGCCGCCCGCTCGTCCATCCCGGGGTCCCGGTCCACCCGCACCCGGATGCCGGCCGCCTCGAAGAGGTTCTTCGCGTTCTCCAGCTCGACGGAGAGGTTGAGCCGCCGTTCTGCGTGCGCGAGTTCCTTGGTCTGGGTAATGGTGTCACCGACCAGGGCGCGCACCTCCCGCAACTCCTCCTCGGCCCGCCCGACGTCGGTGTGCAGCAGCTTCTCGGCCAGCGCGATCTTCAGCTTCACCACGTGCAGGGTGTGGCCCTGGATGTCGTGCAGATCGCCGGCGAACCGCACCCGTTCCCGGACGACGGCCAGCTCCGCCTCGCGTTCGCGCGACTCCTTCATGAGCTTGTAGAACATCTCGTTGGCGAAGGTGAGGCCGGTGGCCATCGCCGTGACGCCGGTGGGGACGACGAAGTACGGGAGCAGGTCCTCGGAGAACGCGTGCGGGGCCACCAGCAGCCGCCCCGCGCCCACGGCGCCGACGAACGCGACCAGGACCAGGGCCGCCGTCGCCCGGTGCCGCCGCAGCTGCGGGATGAGGGTGGGACCCACGATCGTGAGGCCGTAGGACGCGGTCTGGAGGCCGGCGAACAGCGCCCCGTACGCCCACACCGCCGCCGTGATGGCCAGACAGGGCAGGGCGACGCGGGAGGTGTCGCCCCGGGCCCACCGTTCGATGAACAGCAGGGCCACGACCAGGCTCAAGGTCAGCACGGTGGCGTCCCACCAGGTGCTGGAGTCGACGACCACCAGCATCACGCCCACGAGGGTGAGCGGGGGCAGCACGGTGGCGCGGTTGAGGGTGCGCAGCCGCCCGGAGATCGCTTCGGAGTGATCGATCGTGGAGTGCGGGGCCAGGTAGAAGGTGCTCACCTGTCCTCCCCGGGCCGCGGGGTGATCTGCCCCAGCAGGGGGAACGCCAGCGCGGTCGGCACGGTGAGGGCGGCCGCCGTCCACATCGGCCACCGGTTGTTCTCCAGCCAGGACTCCATGCCGTCAGGGTAGAGGCCGGGGTCGAGGGCGTGGAGAAAGTAGACCGCGCACACCGCGACGAGGACGGTCATACCGGCCATCAGCAGCATGCGCAGGGGTCTGTCGCCCATGTGCGGCTCTCCCGGGATCGAACGGCGGGGTCACTGTCCGCAGTATTCGGCCGGACCGGACGGCACACCAGTGACACCGTGTCATGGGTTTCGGCTGAGGAACGTCATCGCCGCCGATGACACCACGCCACTGCCGGGGACGGCCCGCGCCGGATGGAATCGGTGCATGACCACCACACCCGTCATCGACGTCGACCGGCTGAACCTCGTCTACGGCGACTTCCACGCCGTGAAGGACCTGTCCTTCCAGGTGGGGCGCGGAGAGTTCTACGCGCTGCTCGGCACCAACGGAGCCGGCAAAACCTCCACCCTGGAGATCATCGAGGGCCACCGCACCGCCACCTCGGGGACCGTACGGGTCTTCGGCCACAGCCCGCGCGACCGGAGCACGGTGCGGCCCCGGATGGGCATCATGCTCCAGGAGAGCGGCTTCTCCCCGGACCTGACGGTGCGCGAATCGGTCCGGCTGATCGGGGACCTCACCCGCCGCACCGACAAGGCCGAACGCGTGCTCGGCATCGTCGACCTCACGCACAAGGCCGGCACCAAGGTCTCCCAGCTGTCCGGGGGCGAGAAGCGCCGGCTGGACTTCGCGACCGCCATCTACGGATCACCCGAGCTGATCTTCCTGGACGAGCCCACCACCGGTCTGGACATCCAGTCCCGGGACGATCTGTGGGACTCCGTGGACAAGCTGCGCGAGGACGGCTCCACCATCGTGCTGACCACGCACTACCTGGAGGAGGCCCAGCAGCGGGCCGACCGGATCGGCCTCATGCACCAGGGCACCTTCCACCAGGAGGGGACCGTCGCCGAACTGACCCGGACCCTGCCCGCGGTCATCCGCTTCACCCTCCCGGCGCAGGCCTCGGCGCTCCCGCTCCACGCCAGGCCCGACGGGGAGCGCGAGGGCGGATACGTCATCGAGACCTTCGGGCTCCAGAAGGACCTGCACGCCCTGCTCGGCTGGGCCGAGGACAACGCGGTGGAACTGCGGGACCTCCAGGCAGGACCGACGCGGCTGGATGACGTCTTCCGCGCCATCGGCAGCAACTGACCGTCAGCCCTCCACCCGGCACCCTTCCCGGAAAGACGCCTTCACCATGCTCTCCATCGCGCTCAGCGAGCTGATCCAGATCTTCCGCAACCGGCTGATCCTGGTCACCAGTTTCATCATGCCCGTGGCGGTCAGCGCCTACTTCATCTACCAGCACGAGGTCTTCGCCGAGCTGGGCAGCCTCGGCTACATCGCCGCGGTGGTGGTGTTCACCGTGGGGGCCTTCGGCCTCTACACCACCACGGTCACCACCCTGGCCTCCCGACGCCAGAACCTCTTCCTCAAGCGGCTGCGCTCCACCGCGGCGGGCGACACGAGCATCCTGTCCGGCCTGGTGTTCCCGGCCACCGTCATCGCGCTGGTCCAGGTGGTCGCGATCCTCGCCGCGCTGGCGGGGGTGAGCGGCACTCCGGCCAACGTCGCGCTGCTGGCGGTGGGGGTCCTCGGCGTGGTGGCGATGATGCTCGCCCTGGCGCTGGCCACCGCCGGGCTGACGAACTCGCCCGAGCACGCCCAGGTGACCACGCTGCCCGTCAGCCTCGGCGTCATCGCCGTCGCCAGCTGGGTGGGCATCAGCGGCACCGAGGAGCTCGCCACGCTCAAGCGGCTGCTGCCGGGCGGCTCGGCCACAGAGCTCCTGGTCGACTCCTGGAACGGCGGGGTCGCGGTCACGGACTCGCTGATCCTGCTCGCGCCCACCTTCGGCTGGGTCGTCGCCTCCGTCGCGCTCGCCTCACGGCTCTTCCGCTGGGAGCCGCGCCGCTGACCCGGCCCCGGGGCAACCGCGCGGGGAACTGCGCGGCCGCCCCGGTCGTCCCATCTGCCGACACGCACACCGGCGGACGCAGGGCCGTCCGCCCCTCGCACGCTCTTGCTGGAGGCACCCGTGGCCATGGTCGGCCTGTTCTGGATCACCGAGGAATCGGTCCATCTGGGGGCCGAGCCGATCGGTCCGACGTCCGGGGTGCGGCTGACGGAGGACGGCGTCCAGGGCCTGGGGAACGCCCCCGATCCGTTCTGGAGCTGGAAGGAGGTGCGGCGGGTCGAGATCCGCGACGTGAAGGTGCGCTCCGTCGCACGGCGCCGGGTGGCCCTGACGCTGGGGGCGCTGTACGCGGCGGTGACCGGCGACGCCGACGATCCGCCCCCCTGCACGCTGCGGGTGGAGACCGCCGACCGCACCGTGGAGCTGAGCTTCTACGCCTCCGCCGTCGGCGGGATCTACTCACCGGCGGAGTTCGCGCTCTCCTGTACGGTCCTGGACCGGATCGCCGACGACGGAGCCCGGATCGGTGACCTCCTCGCCTGGCGCCGCGAGCAGCCGGACGACACGACCCCGCTACCGGAGGAACGCGAAGCGCTGCTGCTCAAGTGGGCCGAGGGCTAGGCCGTTTCTTTTGGATCATCGTGCTGACCAGGTGTGGATGGCGGCGATGTGGAGTGCGGCCTGGTAGATGGTGGCGGTCTTGTCGTATCGGGTGGCCAGGCCGCGCCATTGCTTGAGTTTGTTGATGCAGCGTTCGACGGTGTTGCGCTGCTTGTATGCCTCTCGGTCGAACGCGGGCGGGCGGCCGCCCCGGCTGCCGCGTCGTTTGCGGTTGGTTGCCTGGTCAGCGGGAACGGGAATGACTGCCCGGATTCCGCGCCGACGGAGGTGGGCCCGGATAGCGCGTGAGGAGTAAGCCTTGTCGGCCAGGACCATCTCCGGTGTTGTCCGGGGCCGGCCGGTCGGCCGGGGCACCCGTAACTGGTTCATGACCTGGGCGAACGCGGGTGCGTCCCCTGCCTGGCCCGGGGTGAGGACGAAGGCCAGGGGCCGACAGCGGCTGTCGGCGGCGAGATGGATCTTGGTGGTCAGTCCGCCGCGGGACCGTCCGAGGGCATGGTCGTCCGGCTCGCCGGCCGGGGCCCCTTTTTGCGGGCCCCGGCGGCGTGCTGGTGAGCACGGACGATCGTGGAGTCGACCGCGATGACCCAGTCCATGTCGCCCTCGGCGTCGGCCTGGGCGAGCAGGGCGGTGAAGACCTTCTCCCAGGTGCCGTCGGCGGCCCAGCACCGCAGCCGGTTGTGGACGCCCTTCCACGACCCGAAGCGCTCGGGCAGATCCATCCACGGCGTCCCGGTGCGGTATTTGAAGGCGATCGCGTCGATCACCGGGCGGTGATCCCGCCACCGCCCTCCCCGCCGAGGTGTCCGGTCCGGCAGCAACGGCTCGATCCTCGCCCACTGGGCATCAGTCAACGACACACATCAACCAACGATCCGATGATCCGCAGGAAACGGCCTAGGGGTACCGGCAGCAAGCCGGCGGCCCCCGGGCCGCTTGAGTCCGGGCCCGTCCGCCGCGCGCTCCTCACCGTGTGCGGAACTGTTCCACCAGCGCCACGTATCCGCTGCCGCCGTGGCCGGCGGTCGCCGCTCGCTCCGCCAGTGCCCTGATGAGCCTCGGAAGCTCGGAGTTGACGTCGAGCACCTCGCTCTCCTGAATCACCTGCGTCATGGCCGTCAGGTGGGTGTCCAGGGTGCCGTCGTCGGCCGGGTAGACGCCGTCGTCGGCCTGTCGCGCGTAGCCCGGGAGCCAGCCTGCCACCATGTCGATCGCGGTCTGCGCGACGGGGAGGTACGCCGTGGCGGTCACACCGGCCGGGCCGAGGATCGCGACGCCGTTGAGGAAGCCGTCGAGCATGCTCCACATGAGGACGAGCGTGGCCATCTCGTGTGTGGCCGAAAGGCCGGGGTCGTCTCCGAGGTGGAGGCCCGTGCCGAGACTGCCGAGGGAGGACGCGTGGGCGTCGTACAGCGGTCGCGGCCCGCTGTAGGCGAGCACGGCGTCGGCCGTGCCGACCGCCTCCGGGACGGCCATGACCCCGCCGTCGAGGTAACCGCCGCCGCGGCGCAGCACCTCCGTGGCGAGTTCTCTGGCGCGCGAGGGCGTGCCCGAGGTCAGGTTCACCACGACCCGACCGTCGAGCGGTCCGTCGAGGATGTCCGCCACGGCGTCGTAGTCCGATACGCAGACCACGACGAGCGGGGATGCCGCGATAGCGGCCCCCGGGGACGGTGCGAGTATCGCGCCCCGCACCACGAGGCCGTCGGCCTTGGCCGGCGTGCGGTTCCACACGGTCGTCGGGTGTCCCGCACGCAGGAACGCCTCGGCGAGGGCGCCGCCCATCAGTCCAAGTCCCAGAACCGTGACGGGTGTGCCGTTGTGCATCATGTGCTCCTTCTCCGTTCGCTGGCACAATCGTCAACGTTCACACCGGTATGAAGGTCAAGGGGGAACGCGCGTGCTGATCGGGGAGCTGAGCCGGCGGACCGGGGTCAATCCGCACCAACTGCGGTATTACGAGGCTCAGGGCCTGCTGGTGCCCGGACGTGGCGGCAACGGCTACCGTGAGTACGGCGAGGACGCCGTGCTGGCCGTGTCCCAGATCAGGAAACTGCTCGGCGCCGGGCTGTCGACTCAGGAGATCGGCTACCTCCAGCCGTGCGTCACGGGCGGTGACCCCGATCTGAAGCCCTGCCCGGAAACCGTGGACCTTCTCCGGGCGCGCATAGCCGGACTGGACGAGCAGATCGACACACTCCTCCAGTCCCGTCGGACCCTGCGGGAGTACCTGGCGGCCACGGAGCAGCGGGCGGCCGGCTAGCCGGTCACATCGCTTTCCCGGGGTCGGGAACCGCGGGCCGGCTCAACCGACAGGGACTCTCTCCCCGAGAAAGCCGACCAGCAGATCGGTAACGGCCGATGGCCGCTCCAGGCTGGGAAGGTGACCTGCCCATGGCAGTTCGACGTGGTCGGCGTTCGCGAGCAGGTGCGGCAGCCGGGTGGCGATCTCCCGGAAGTCCGCCAGATCATGCGCGCCCGACAGGACGAGGCAGGGCGCGTGTATCGCTGTCAGATCAACAGCGGTCTCGACGGGCTCGAACTCGTCGTCGGCGGCCGACTGCGCCTCGAAAGCGTGCCGCTGCATCCGGCGTACCGCCGCGCGGGCGCTCTCGTCGGCGTCCGGGCCGAGCCAGGTTTCGACCATCAACTCCGTCGCGCCGATGATGTCCCCCGCATCGAGCAGAGCTTCCTCGCGCTCCCCGAGCGCACGCAACTCGGCAGAAGGTTCATGATCGGGAAGGGCGGGACAGAGCAACCCCAGGGCGCTCACCCGATCCGGCCAGCGCGCGGCCACCTCCAGGGCGACCTGCCCGCCGTACGAGGATCCCACCAGTGCCACCCGCGTGAGGCCCAGGCTGTTCAGCAGGGCCAGCACATCCTCGGAATCGCTGTGGGGGCGGTCCGGCGCCGGAGTCTCACCGAAGCCGCGAAGATCACAGCGCACCAGGCGATAACCGGCCTCGATCAGGGCCGGCCACTGGGCGTCCCACATCCGCCGGTCACACACCCCGGAATGCAGCAGCACCAGTACAGGGCCGTCTCCGGCCACATCATGAGAAAGCGTCATCCGGCAGACCCTACGCGGTCGGCTGCTCGAAACACCTCCCGAATAGCGCCGCCACCGCCCGACCGCCCGCCGGCCCTTTCCGCGCGGATCAGGCACGCCTCCTCCCGTAGCCGGCGGCGCGGCCCCGCGAAGAACCGAAAGACACTGCCTAGGCCGTTTCTTTTGGATCATCGTGCTGACCAGGTGTGGATGGCGGCGATGTGGAGTGCGGCCTGGTAGATGGTGGCGGTCTTGTCGTATCGGGTGGCCAGGCCGCGCCATTGCTTGAGTTTGTTGATGCAGCGTTCGACGGTGTTGCGCTGCTTGTATGCCTCTCGGTCGAACGCGGGCGGGCGGCCGCCCCGGCTGCCGCGTCGTTTGCGGTTGGTTGCCTGGTCAGCGGGAACGGGAATGACTGCCCGGATTCCGCGCCGACGGAGGTGGGCCCGGATAGCGCGTGAGGAGTAAGCCTTGTCGGCCAGGACCATCTCCGGTGTTGTCCGGGGCCGGCCGGTCGGCCGGGGCACCCGTAACTGGTTCATGACCTGGGCGAACGCGGGTGCGTCCCCTGCCTGGCCCGGGGTGAGGACGAAGGCCAGGGGCCGACAGCGGCTGTCGGCGGCGAGATGGATCTTGGTGGTCAGTCCGCCGCGGGACCGTCCGAGGGCATGGTCGTCCGGCTCGCCGGCCGGGGCCCCTTTTTGCGGGCCCCGGCGGCGTGCTGGTGAGCACGGACGATCGTGGAGTCGACCGCGATGACCCAGTCCATGTCGCCCTCGGCGTCGGCCTGGGCGAGCAGGGCGGTGAAGACCTTCTCCCAGGTGCCGTCGGCGGCCCAGCACCGCAGCCGGTTGTGGACGCCCTTCCACGACCCGAAGCGCTCGGGCAGATCCATCCACGGCGTCCCGGTGCGGTATTTGAAGGCGATCGCGTCGATCACCGGGCGGTGATCCCGCCACCGCCCTCCCCGCCGAGGTGTCCGGTCCGGCAGCAACGGCTCGATCCTCGCCCACTGGGCATCAGTCAACGACACACATCAACCAACGATCCGATGATCCGCAGGAAACGGCCTAGTCGTACCGGCGCACAGCGCCCGGGGTGAGGGCCGCCGCCACGGCGTCCGCGAGGGGTGCGATGTCGGCCGGCACCAGGCGGGAGACGGTGAGCCGGATGCCGGGGGGTGAGGCCAGCCGGAAGCGGGCGCCCGGCCCGACCGCCCAGCCGGCCGTGAGCAGCCTGGCCACGGCGCCGGTCTCCTCCGGGGCGGGCACCCACACGTTCATGCCGCTGCGGCCTCGCGCGGGGACGCCGCGTTCGGCGAGGGCGGCCAGCAGTGCCTCGCGCCGCCGTCCGTAGGAGGCGGCCACGGTGGCCGGATCGACGGCCCCGCCGTGCCAGAGCCCGGCAACGGTCTCCTGGAGGAGATGGCTGACCCAGCCGGGTCCGAGCCGGTGCCGCCCCGCCACCCGGTCGACCGTCAGATCGTCGCCGGTCAGCACCGCGACCCGCAGGTCGGGCCCGTATGCCTTGGCGGCCGAGCGGACGAACGCCCAGTGCCGGGTGACGCCGGTCAGGGTGTGCAGCGGCAGATCGACGATGTGGTGGCCGTGGTCGTCCTCGATGAGCAGGGTCTGCGGGTGTGCCGCGAGGACGGCCCGCAGGGCGGCGGCGCGTGGTGCGGTGACGGCGGCCCCGGTGGGGTTCTGGGCGCGGGCGGTGACCACCAGGGCGCGGGCGCCGCGCTCCAGGGCGCGTTCGGCGTCGCCGGGCAGCGGGCCCTCGTCGTCGACCGTCATGGGCAGGGCACGCAGCCCGAGTGCGGGGACGAGGTCCAGGAGGCTGCCCCAGCCCGGGTCCTCGACGGCGACGGCGTCGCCGGGACGCAGATGGGCCGCGAGGACGCGTTCGATGGCGTCCAGGGAGCCGGAGGCGACGGTGAGCGGTGCGTCCTGGACGCCGTCGGCGGCGAGTTCGGCGCGGGCGGCGGCGGCCAGCCGTTCGCTGACCGGGGGCGCGCCGTACATCGGCGGGGCGGTGGCGAAGCGTTCGCCGGCGGCGGCCAGTGCCGGGCCCAGCGGGGGCAGCAGGGCGGGGTCGGGGTTTCCGTCGGAGATGTCGCGGGCGCCGGGTGGTACGTGGACGCGGACGGTGTCGTCGCGTGAGGTGCTGGCGGGGCGGTGCCGCACCCGGCTGCCGCGCCGGCCCGCGGTCTCGATCAGTCCGCGCTCGCGCAGCGTGCGGTAGGCGGCGGCGACGGTGTTCGGGTTGACGCCGAGGGCTGCGGCCAGTTCCCGCTGGGGCGGGAGGAGTTGGCCGGGCGCGAGGTCTCCGGAGCCGATGCCCCGTTCCACGCTCGCGGCGATATCGGCCGCACCCCGTCCCGTAATGCGATAATCTCCTAGCACAAACGAGATTATGCACTAATGCAATACCGAGGGCAAGGAGAAACGCGTGCCGACCGCCGACCACACCACCGCCAGCTACCCGCGCACCGCGCGCACCACCCCCACCCGCGCCGCCCAACGTGCCTCCTGGGACCGGGAGCGGGTGCACGGCATCCTCGACGACGGCTATCTGTGCCACCTCGGCTTCGTCCGCGACGGCGCCGCCGTGGTGCTGCCCACCCTGTACGCGAGGGTCGGTGAGCGGCTGTACGTCCACGGCTCCACCGGTTCGTACCCGCTGCGCACGGCGAGCGGCACGCCGCAGGGGCTGCCAGTGTGTGTGACCGTCACCCATGTCGACGCCCTGGTGCTGGCGCGCTCGGCCTTCCACCACTCGGTCAACTACCGCTCGGTGGTGGTGCACGGCACCGCGCGGCAGGTCACCGATCCGGCCGAGAAGGCCGCCGCGCTGGACGCCATCGTCGATCAGGCGATCCCGGGCCGCTCCACCGACTGCCGCCCCGCCAACGGCAAGGAGGCGGCCGCCACCGCCGTCCTGGCCATCGAGCTGACCGAGGTGTCCGCCAAGTTCCGCACCGGCGGCCCGAACGATGATCCCGAGGACCGGGAACTGCCCCACTGGAGCGGCGTGCTGCCGGTCTCCGTCACGACCGGCGCACCGGTGCCGGCCCCGGACCTGGCCGCCGGTGTCGCCCTTCCGCCCTATCTGACCGCACAGCGGTCCACGGACGCCTGATTGGCCATGGCCGCCCGCGCGCCGCGCCGCCTAGCGTGCCGGCCATGAGAATCCGCATCGTCGACGCGTTCACCGACCGGCCCTTCTCCGGCAACCCGGCCGGGGTGGTCCTCCTCGACAGCTGGCCGCGGGAGGACTGGCTGCGCGCGGTGGCCGCCGAGGTCAATCTGTCCGAGACGGCCTTCGCGGTGCCCACCCCCGGCCGGGACGACGCCGACTACGCCCTGCGCTGGCTGACCCCGACCGCCGAGGTGGATCTCTGCGGCCACGCCACCCTCGCCACCGCCCACGTGCTGTACGGGGACGGCGCCGCCCCGGGCCTGCTGCGCTTCGCCACCCGCTCCGGCATCGTCACCACCCGGCCGCACGCGAAGGGGGCGATCACGCTGGACTTCCCCACCGCCCCGCTGACACCGCAGGACATCCCGCCGGGCCTCGCCGAGACGCTGGGGGCGCGGCCGCTGTCGGTCCACTCCCCCGGCCCCGGCATCGCCGACCTCCTGGTGGAGCTGGCGGACGAGCGCACGGTGGCCGGCCTCACCCCGGACATCGGCCGGATCGGCCAGATCATCGTGACCGCCCCCGCCGACGACCCGGGCTCCGGTTACGACGTCGCCTCCCGCTGTTTCTTCCCGGCGGTCGGCATCCCCGAGGACCCGGTCACCGGCAGCGCGCACACCGCGATCGGCCCGTTCTGGGCGCGGCGCACCGGCCGTACCCGGCTGACCGGCCGCCAGCTCTCGGCACGCGGCGGCACCGTGCGCATGGAGATGACGGGCGACCGCACGCTGCTGACGGGCACGGCCGTCACCGTCATCGACGGCGAGCTGCTGGCGGGACCGGGTCAGGCGGTGGGCAGCCAGCTGACATGACCGGCCAGCAGCGCGTACCCGATGAAGGCCACGATGTCGATCAGGGCGTGCGCCACCACCAGCGGCATCACCCGCCCCCAGCGGCGGTACAGCCACACGAAGATGACGCCCATGGCGACATTGCCGATGAACCCGCCGATGCCCTGGTAGAGGTGGTACGAGCCGCGCAGCAGCGAGGAGGTGAGCAGCGCGGCGGGCGCGCTCCAGCCCAGTTGGTCCAGGCGGCGCAGCAGATAGCCGACCACGATCACCTCCTCCACGATGGAGTTCTGGAGCGCGGAGGCGATCAGCACCGGGAACTTCCACCACACCTCGGGCAGTGACTCGGGTACCACGGTGAGGTTGGCGCCGGCCGCGTGCGCGCCGAGGTAGAGCAGGATGCCGCTGCCGCCGATGCCGGCGGCGACCACCGCGCCCCAGGCCAGGTCGAAGCGAGGCCGGCGCAGGTCGAAGCCGATCACCCGCATCCCGGTGCCACCGGGGCCGGGTTCGCGCAGCAGCAGATGGGCCACCAGCAGGACCGGTACCAGGGCGGTGCTGATCGCGAACACCTGCCACACCAGGTCGAGCCAGGGGCGGCCGGGGGCGCGCGAGCCGTTGAGGGTGGCGGCCTGGTCGGCGAGTCCGCCGGGGCGGGTGAGCGCCCCGACGAAGCGGATCACCGCGGCGACGCCGCTGGCCCCCAGGGACAGGGCCAGCACCAGCAGCAGTTCCCGGCTCAGCGTCCGCCGGTCGTTCTCCCCGGGCAGCGCGGGCACCCGCCCGCCACCCGCCCGGGCCGGACTCTCCGGGTTCAACAGCCGCACCTTCACTCCGTTCGCCGCGCCGACGCTCCGCCACCGCGGGGGCGGCTGGGCGGCGCGGGCGCGCGGCGCGGTCAGGTCCCGGTCGGCCAGCTGTGCACCGGCGCGTCGGTGCGCGCCAGTTCGCAGTAGCGGGTCACGAGCCGGGACAGGGCCGTACGGCGGTCGGCTCCGTTCGCCACCTCCTGGTGGTAGACCCGAGTCTGCCAGCCGGCCCCGGTGATCCCGCGGCGGCATCGTTCGGCGATGACGGACAGATAGTGGTCGCGGTCGGCGGCCGGAATGCCGTACGCGTCCAGGCCCGAGGCGGCCAGCGGCAGCAGGGTCTCCTCGATGAGCCGCGCGGCCGGGCGGGTGATCAGCCCGCCGCCCTCGGGGTCGGGCCAGGTCAGCTCGGCGTCGATGCCCTCCCGGCAGGCGGTGTGGAAGTTCTCCTCGGCGGTGGCGAACGGCAGCCGGTGCCACACGGGCTGCTCCTGGTCGGCCAGGGCGCGCACCAGTCCGTAGTAGAAGGCCGCGTTGGCGACGGTGTCGGTGGCGGTGGGGCCGGTGGGCAGCACCCGGTTCTCCACCCGCAGATGCGGTACGCCGTCGGCCACCGCGTACACCGGACGGTTCCAGCGGTAGACGGTGCCGTTGTGCAGGCCGAGTTCGGACAGCCGGGGGATGCCTCCCGCGGCCAGGACGGCGAGCGGGTCCTCCTCGTCGCGCAGCGGGATGAGCGCGGGGAAGTAACGCAGGTTCTCCTCGAAGAGATCGGTGACGGAGTCGATCCAGCGTTCGCCGAACCATGTGCGCGGGCGTACGCCCTGGGCGGCCAGCTCCGGGGGGCGGCTGTCGGTGGCCTGGAGGAAGAACGGCGGCCGGGTCTCCGGCCACAGCTGGGTACCGAAGACGAACGGGGAATTGGCGCCCACCGCTATCTGTGCCGCGGTGACGCACTGGGCGGCGTTCCAGGTGTCGGCGAACCGGTCCGGGGTGACCTGGAGGTGGAATTGCACCGAGGTGCAGATGGATTCCGGCGCGATGGAGTCGAAGGAGCGTTCCAGCGTTTCGGCTCCGGCCAGTTCGACCTTGATGCTTTCGCCGCGTGCCGCAAGTATCTGGTCGTTCAGCATCATATAGCGGTCGACCTGGGAGAGGCTGGTGGGAGCCAGCTCGTCTCCTGTGACAGTGGGCAGAACTCCAATCATCACGATGTTGGCGTCGAATTCCCCTGCCACGGTGTCCGCATAACCAAAGGCGATGCGCAGTTCCTCGGCCAGGTCGTCGAACACCCGGCCCGCCAGGGCGCGCGGGGTCATATTGAATTCGAGGGTGAACTGACCGAGCTCGGTCTGGAAATCCCGGGTGGCCATTCTCGCCAGTACCTCGCCATTGACCATGCGCGGGGCGCCGTCGCGGTCGGCGAGGCTGAGTTCCACCTCCAGGCCGATGGACTCCCGTGGTCCGTCGAAGCGCCGCTCCGCGAGCAGCCGGCGCAGGCTCTCCACGCACGCATGCAGTCTGGCCCGGAAAAGTTCCCGGTCAGCAAGATCGAACCGGTCGGCCGCGACCTTCACACCCATGCGGCACACCTCCTCGTCCGTCGGTGCACCGATCATGCCCACCCCCATCGGCCGATAACACCGGACCGCGCGTGGCGCGGCCCACACATGGGCATATCCCAGAGGGATACTTCGCGCACAGGGCGGCCTGATTACCTCTTGCCGAAACTTTTTCGGTGGGCTAGTGGAAACATAACGAGAACACGCGTCGTATAACATCCTGAAGCGCCATGTCTCCCCTGGAAGAGGCGACCTACTCCGAAGCGAGAGGCGACCCGACATGCCCCTGAACATCCCGCCCGCTCCTGCTGCCGCCGAGCGCAGCCTGAGTGCCGCGCTCCAGTCCACGACGGTGCGTTCCCCGCACCCGATCTATCTGAATCGCGGGGCTCTGCGCCCCGTGCTTCCCCTGCCCGTGCACCGGTTGACGCCGGTCCCCGATCCCACCGGAGCGGCCCGTTCCCGGCTGACCGGATGGCGTTTTCTGCTGGAGAGTGGTGGCCGCGCCGTCGGAGCCGCGGAAACCATGCTGACCCCGGACGGCTGGGCTTTCTCGCATTTCGGGGAAGGCCCCTATATCGCCTCCACGGAGCGGGCCGTACGGCGCGCCGAGGAGCTTCCCGGCACCTATCAGCCCCGGTTGCTGTCGATTCCGGAGCTGTACATGCTCACCCTGTGGCTGCACTCGGATCCCACGGCCGAGCCGGGTGCCGGCTCGCCGCTGCCGCAGGACATCCTGGTGCCGCTCGCTCCGGCGCCGCCGGGCATCGCCGCTGATGTCCCGGTGCGCGCGGACACGTTGCTGCCGGTGCTCGCCGGCCGCCTGACGATCACGGCGCCGACCGGCTGACCGGCGGCGCACCCCACGGAGGCGGTACGCGTCCGGGCCGGTTCCCCGCTGCGGGGAACCGGCCCGGACGGCGTCGGCCTCACTCCTGAGTTCCCGGTCCTGAGTTCTCAGTTGCCCGGTTCCGTCAGTTCTCAGTCCTCGTAGGAGTCCACCGGGGGGCAGGAGCACACCAGGTTGCGGTCGCCGAACGCGCCGTCGATGCGGCGTACCGGCGGCCAGTACTTGTCCTCGCGGCCCGCGTCGCCCGGGAAGACGGCGTCCTGACGGCTGTACGGGTGCGTCCACTCCTCGGTGAGCTGCACCGCGGTGTGCGGGGCGCCGGCCAGCGGGTTGTCGTCCTTGGGCCACTCCCCCGCACCGACTCGGTCAATCTCCGCCCGAATCGCGATCATCGCATCGCAGAATCGGTCGAGTTCGGCCAGATTTTCGCTCTCGGTCGGCTCGATCATGAGCGTCCCGGCGACGGGGAAGGACATCGTCGGCGCGTGGAACCCGTAGTCGATCAGCCGCTTGGCCACATCGTCGATGCTGACACCGGTGGCCTTGGTGAGCGGCCGGACGTCGATGATGCACTCGTGCGCCACCAGCCCGCCCGGCCCGGTGTAGAGCACCGGGTAGTGCGGCTCCAGGCGCTTGGCGATGTAGTTGGCGCCCAGGACCGCCGTCTGGGTCGCCTCGCGCAGCCCCTCCGGGCCCATGAGCCGCAGATAGGCCCAGGAGATCGGCAGAATGCCGGCCGATCCCCACGGCGCCGCGGAGACCGGGCCCACCGGGCCGTTCTCGGGCCCTGCGGTGGGCTGGAGCGGATGCCCTGGCAGGTACGGGGCGAGGTGCTCGCGCACCGCCACCGGGCCGACCCCGGGGCCACCGCCGCCGTGCGGGATGCAGAAGGTCTTGTGCAGGTTCAGGTGCGAGACGTCCGCCCCGAACCGTCCCGGACGGGCCAGCCCCACCAGCGCGTTGAGGTTGGCGCCGTCCACGTACACCTGGCCGCCCGCGTCGTGCACCGCCGCGCAGATCTCCTGGATGCCCTCCTCGAACACCCCGTGCGTGGAGGGGTAGGTGACCATCAGGACCGCCAGCTCGTCCCGGTGCCGCTCGATCTTGGCGCGCAGATCCTCGACGTTCACATCGCCGTTCTCGCCGGTGGCCACCACGACCACCTTCATCCCGGCCATCACGGCGCTGGCGGCGTTGGTGCCGTGCGCCGAGGAGGGGATCAGGCACACGGTGCGCCGCGGGTCACCGTTCGCCCGGTGGTAGGCGCGCACCGCGAGCAGCCCGGCCAGCTCACCCTGCGAACCGGCGTTGGGCTGCAGCGAGACCTTGTCGTAGCCGGTGATCTCGGCGAGCCCGTCCTCCAGTTCGCGGATCAGGGTGCGGTAGCCCTCGGCCTGCTCGATCGGCGCGAACGGGTGCAGCGCGGCGAACTGCGGCCAGGTGACCGGCTCCATCTCGACGGTGGCGTTGAGCTTCATGGTGCACGAGCCCAGCGGGATCATGCCGCGGTCCAGCGCGTAGTCCCGGTCGGCCAGGCGCCGCAGATAGCGCAGCATCGCGGTCTCGGAACGGTGCTGGTGGAACACCGGGTGGGTGAGGTACTCGTCGGTCCGCAGCAGCGCGCCGGGCAGCGCGTCCGGCGTCGCGGCGTCCAGGGCGTCGATGTCGGTATGCGCGGCGTCCACGCCGAAGGCGGTCCACACGGTGGACAGTTCGGCGCGGGTGGTGGTCTCGTCGCAGGCGATGCCGACCAGGTCGGGCCCGTCCTGGCGCAGATTGACGCCGGCCTCGCGGGCGGCGGCCACGACCTGCTCCGCGCGGCCCGGCACCCGGGCGGTGACGGTGTCGAAGAACGCCCCGTGCACCACCTCGACGCCGCCCGCGCGCAGCCCGGCGGCCAGCAGCGCGGCGTAGCGGTGGGTGCGGCGCGCGATGTCCGCCAGCCCCTGCGGGCCGTGGTACACGGCGTACATGCCGGCCATCACGGCCAGGAGCACCTGCGCCGTACAGATGTTGCTGGTGGCCTTCTCCCGGCGGATGTGCTGCTCGCGGGTCTGCAGCGCCAGCCGGTAGGCGCGCTTGCCGTCCGCGTCCCGGGAGACGCCCACCAGGCGTCCCGGCAGGCTGCGGGCGTACGCCTCGCGGACCGCCATGTAGCCGGCGTGCGGGCCGCCGAAGCCCATCGGCACGCCGAACCGCTGGCTGGTGCCCACCGCGATGTCCGCGCCCAGCTCGCCCGGCGAGGCGAGCAGGGTGAGGGCGAGCAGATCCGCGGCGACGGTGACGACCGCCCCCAGTTCGTGGGCGCGCTCGATGACCGGGCGCGGGTCGCGCACCGCGCCGCCGGTCCCCGGGTACTGGAGCAGGACGCCGAAGATCCCGCGCTCGGCGGCCTCCTGCGGGATGCCGTCGGTCAGGTCGGTGACCACCACCTCGACCCCGGTGGGCTCGGCGCGGGTGCGCAGCACGGCGACGGTCTGCGGCAGGGTGTCGGCGTCGACCAGGAAGACGCCCTGCTTGACCTTGCCCACCCGCCGCGACAGCGCCATGGCCTCGGCGGCGGCGGTGCCCTCGTCCAGCAGCGAGGCGCCGGCGGTGGGCAGCCCGGTGAGCTCGGAGACCACGGTCTGGAAGTTCAGCAGGGCCTCCAGGCGGCCCTGGGAGATCTCCGGCTGGTAGGGCGTGTACGCCGTGTACCAGGCGGGGTTCTCCATGACGTTGCGCAGGATGACCGGCGGGGTGAACGTGCCGTAGTAGCCCAGGCCGATCATGGGTGTCAGGACCTGGTTGCGGTCGGCCAGCGCGCGCAGTTCGGCCAGCACGGCGGCCTCCGAACGGGCCTGCGGCAGCCGCAGCGGGCCGGAACCGGCGATGGAGGTGGGCACGGCGGCCGAGGTCAGCTCGTCGAGGGAGCCGAAGCCGACCTGCGCGAGCATCTTCGCCCGGTCGGCCGCGTCGGGGCCGATGTGGCGGGCCGCGAACGGCGAGCCGTGCTCCAGTGCGCTGAGCGGGAGTGGGCGTTCGGACATCTGGGGGCCTCCTGGTCGCTGGGACCCGCAACCACCGGGCGGTGCCTGCTGCGGCCTCCCCCTCTGTCATGTCGACCTGAGAGCTTCACCGCGCCGCCGCCCCGTCGGGCGATGGCACGGCTTTCACCGTCGGTGAGGGCGGGGCCGGGACGGATGTCCGGCCGCCACCCTGCTTTCCAGAGTGGTTTCGCCCGTGCGGTACGGGGGCCTGAGAGATTCCGGGGAGGATTTGCTCCTTCGGCGCCGCCGGCACAGGGCCGGTGGACTCTCCCGCACGAGGTCGTCAACCGTTTTCGAGCCTACCAGCGGCCTTCGGGCTGCGAACATGGAGAGGGAGCCCCGCTCCCGGTGCCGGTGGACTCGACTGGCCGACTCCGGGTATGTGCCGTTACGTGAAGGCGAAGGGGCGTGCGGCCCGGCAGTGATGAACCGTGGGAGGAACCGTGCAGACCGATATCGATCCCCGCAGCCTGATCGGGCGCAAGGCGTTCGACCGGAACGGAGCAAAGATCGGCACGGTGGACGAGGTCTATCTGGATGACGCGACCGGTGCACCCGAATGGGCGGCTGTGCGCACCGGACTCTTCAGCCGGGACGCGTTCGTGCCCCTGGAGCCCAGCGAGCTGGTCGAGGAGTCCCTGCGGGTGCCCTTCGACCGGGCCCTGATCAAGGACGCGCCGGACTTCGGGGTGGGGCGGCATCTCTCCCCCGAGCAGGAGTTGCAGCTGTACCACCACTACGGTCTCGATGTGCCGATGGCCGCGCCCGAGGACGAGGCCACACCGCCCGATCAGGACTTCGGCCGGCTGGCCTCGCCGCCGGACGAGGAGCGCTGAGGGCCCCCGGTCAGCGGCAGTGGGCCGGAGCGGCTCAGCCCGGGATCGTCCACCGCGAAGGTACGCACCCGGCCCGGCGCGGACCACGGCGTCTCGAACCGCACGGTGACCCGCCCGACGCCGCTGCCCTGCACCCAGCCGGGGCCGTGCCCGGTGTGCTCCACGTCCAGGCCGGGAAGCCACCGGCGGTCGGGGGCCGGCTCGGCCTCCGGGGCGGGTCCGGCGGGCCCCGCCGCCCGCTCGGGCGCGCTGTCGGCGCCGTCCTCCTCGCCCTCGACCGTGGCGCCCGCCTGGGCGAACAGATCCTCCTGGGTGAAATCCGCCAGTCCGGTGACGCCCACCCCCAGCAGCCGGACGCCGTTGGTGGTGTCCACCCCCTCCAGCAGCCGCGCGGCCAGCTCCCGCACCACCACCGGGTCGTCGGTGGGCCCGCGCAGCGTGTCCGAGCGGGTCAGGGTGGAGAAGTCGTGGCTGCGCACCTTCAGCACCACGGTGCGCCCGGAGCGGCCGTGCTCGCGCAGCCGCCGTACGCACCGCTCGGCCAGCCGGTCCACCTCGTGGCGCACCCGGGCCCGGTCGGTGAGGTCCACGTCGAAGGTGTCCTCCACCGAGACCGATTTGGCGTCGCGCTCGGCGACCACCGGGCGGTCGTCGATCCCCAGGGCCATCGCGTGCACCCCGCCGCCGTGCGCGGTGCCCAGCAGGCGCAGCAGCTCCGTCTCACCGGCCCGCACCACGTCGCCCACGGTGCTGATCCCGGCCCGGCGCAGGACCCCGTCGGTGGCCGGGCCGACCCCGGGCAGGGTACGGACCGGCAGCGGGGCCAGCAGGTCCCGCTCGGCGCCGGGCACGATCAGCTCCAGCCCGTCCGGCTTGGCCCGCTCCGAGGCGATCTTGGCGAGCATCTTGGAACCGGCCAGGCCCACCGAGCCGCTCACCGTGGTCGCCGCCCGGATCCGGGCGCGCAGTGCGTGCCCCACCGCCTCGGCCTCGGCGGCGGTGTGCGCCGTGCCGCCCGCCAGCAGATCGACGAACGCCTCGTCCAGGCTCAGCGGCTCCACCAGCGGGGACAGTTCCCGCAGCAGTCCCATCACGATCTCGCTGACCGAGCGGTAGACGTCGAAGCGCGGGTACAGATAGGCGGCGTTCGGGCAGCGCCGTCTGGCCTGGCCCATCGGCATGGCCGAGTGCACCCCGAACCGCCTGGCCTCGTAGGAGGCGGTGGCCACCACGCCGCGCGGACCGAGCCCGCCGACGATCACCGGCTTGCCCCGCAGCGACGGCTTGGCCGCCTGCTCCACCGAGGCGTAGAAGGCGTCCATGTCGAGGTGCAGGATCGTCGGCTGGCCTCTCACCCTCCCGATGGTGCCCCACGGGTCTGACAATCCCGGGGAACGGCGGGATCAGCGGGCTCCGCGCTGTCGGCGTCTGGCCAGTTCGTCGGAGGGGTGGCCGGCGCCGCCGACGGCTTCCCCGGTGTCCACCCGCTCGGCCTGGAGCCGGGCGAGGGCCGCCTCCACATCGCCCCACACCGCGCCGACCGCGATCCCGAAGACGCCCCGGCCGCCGCGCAGCAGCTCGGCCAGCTCCTCGGGGGATTCGCAGCGGTAGACGGTGGCCCCGTCGCTCATCAGGGTCAGCCCGGCCAGCTCCGCCAGATCGGCGGAGCGCAGGGCGCGCACCGCCGTACGGATGCTCTGCAGGGAGACCCCGGCGTCCAGCAGCCGCTTGACGATCTTGAGCACCAGGATGTCCTGGAAGCTGTACAGCCGCTGGGTGCCCGAACCGTGCGCCGGGCGGATGCTGGGCTGCACCAGCTGGGTGCGGGCCCAGTAGTCGAGCTGGCGGTAGGTGATCCCGGCGGCGGCGCAGGCACTGGGGCCCCGGTAGCCCAGGCGCTCGCGCCCCGTGCCCTGCCCCTGGGGGGTGGCCGGCGCCCGCAGGGGTTGCCGCGGCGGCACGCCCGGCAGCGAGGAGATCCCGCCCACCGCCGTACCCTCGCCGTTACCTGTCACGCCGGCCTCCGTTCCGCACGCCCCGACCGTGCCCTCGCCACTCACCGCGTGTGACGATGAGCACGCGCACAGCGCTCCTCCCAAGACATGCCCCACAGACGCTAAGCATGCACACTCAGCGCGTCAACGATCGCCACACCGGCTACTGATTGCTGGAGCCGAAGTCCTCGGGAGAGATCTGGTCCAGGAACTCCCGGAACCGTTCCACCTCGTCCTCCTGCTCGTCGGGGATGATGATCCCCGCGTCGTCCAGCACCCCGTCACTGCTGTAGATGGGGGTACCCACACGCAGCGCGAGCGCTATGGCGTCGGAGGGCCGGGCGCTGACCTCGACACCGCTGGCGAACACGAGCTCGGCGTAGAAGACACCGTCGCGCAGATCGGTGATCCGCACGGCGGTGAGTTCCTGCCCGATCGCCTCGAGCACGTTCTTCAGCAGGTCGTGCGTCAGCGGCCGGGCAGGGGCCAGCCCCTGCTGGGCGAAGGCGATCGCGGTGGCCTCCCCGGGGCCGATCCAGATGGGGAGGTAGCGATCGCCGTCCACTTCACGGAGGAGCACGATGGGCTGGTTGTTGGGCAATTCGACCCTGACACCCACGACGTCGAGCTGGTTCACACATCAACCCTAGGTCGTGACCGGGGCATTTGGATAGTCGAGAACCGCCGCGCGGCGCCGTACGCTCTCCGTGAGCCGTCACCCACCGTACTGGCCGGTGAAGAAGACCAGCCGGTATTTACCGATCTGCACCTCGTCACCGTGCGCGAGCACCGCCGAGTCGATGGGCTCCCGGTTGACATAGGTGCCATTGAGGCTGCCCACGTCGAAACACGAGAAACCGCCTTCCGGACGGCGGCGGAACTCCACATGGCGGCGGGAGACCGTCACGTCGTCCAGGAAGATGTCGCTCTGCGGGTGGCGGCCCGCGGTGGTGAGGTCACCGTCCAGCAGGAAGCGGCTGCCGGAGTTCGGCCCGCGCCGCACCACCAGCAGGGCGGAGCCCGGCGGCAGCGCGTCCACGGCGGCCTGGGCCTCCGGGGAGAGCGCGGGCATCACCGCGTGCTGACCGGTGATCTCGGAGTCGTACGCCTCCAGACCGGAGATCGAGATGGTGGAGGTCGTCTCCGAGGAGCCCTCCACGCCCGGCCGCAGCGGGTTGCCGCACTGCGAGCAGTAGCGGCTCGACGGGGCGTTGCGCGAGCCGCAGCGCCCGCAGGGCGTGCCGCCGGCCTGCGCCGCAGGAGCCTGGGAGCCTATGCCGCCGGCCTGGCCGTCCACCTCGTCACGGAACAGCGGGCGCCCCGCCTCCGTCGCGGGCGCCCCCGCAGGCTGCTCGCCACGGCGGGCATGAGGCCGTGCGGCACTGTGCGAGCCACCCTGACGCCTGCCGAACAACCTAGCGAAAAAACTCACCAGCGATCCCCTCGCACCTAGCCCCGACCCGTCGGTGGACGGGCGGTCCATTGTCTCTCATCCGCCGCGCCGGACACTCTGCCAACGTACGCGGCCCGTATTCAGTTTCCCTTACCGAGAGCCACCACATCGGGCAGCCCCCGGCGATGGCTCCCCGTCACGACGACGACTGAGCGTAGTCAGGCCGGTCCGCCGATCGCAAGGCGTCCACGAGGACGGTGTCCGGCCGCTCCACCGTGACCCCGGCCTGCTCCTTCTCCAGGGACTGCACGACGCCCCCGGGGATGTTCAGCGCCGGTTCCAGGTCCTGCGGCCGTCCGATGGCGTCGATCACGTACGGGGCGTTCACCGCCCGGCCGTCGATGCGCACCTGGCCGTTCTCGTCCGTGAAGAAGGTACCGGCCACCACCCGTACGTCGTTGATCTGGATCGCCTCGGCGCCGGCCGCCCGCAGCTCCTGCACGGCGTCCAGCAGCATGTCGGCGCGCACCCCGCCGGCCGGGTCGGTGACCCGCAGCTCGATGCCGGGGCCCTCGGCGGCCACCGTACCGGCCAGGATGCCCAGCTGCCGCTCGCGCTCGGCGGTCTGCCGGCGGGCCTCCTCGGCCTGGTCGGAGCTGGTCTCCAGGTCGGTGCGCTGCTCCTCCAGGGCGTTGCGCTCGTCCTCCAGACGGCCGCTGCGGTCCTCCAGATCGCTGAGGATGCGCACCAGGTCCTCGGGGCGGGCGCCGCGCAGCGCGCTGTCCTCGGCGCTGGCGGCCCGTACCTGGATGGCCAGGCCGAGGCCCAGCACGAACAGCAGCGCGGCCACGATCAGCTGGCTGCGGGTGACGCGGGGCGGCCACAGGCCGGCCCACAGCACGTCCCGGCCGGTCGGGCGCGCGGGCGGGGCGGGCGGGGCGGCCTCGCGCTCCGCGTCCGGTGCCGGCGCGCGCGGCGCCTCGGGCGCTCCCTGCCGCGCGTCCCCGGACTCCGGCGCCGGCCGGCGGTCGCGGTCCTGCTCGGGGTCGCTCATGGCACTCACGCCCGGAAGAGGTGTCGGCGGATGGACGCGGCGTTGGAGAAGATCCGGATGCCCAGAACCACGACCACGCCGGTGGACAGCTGGGCCCCCACGCCGAGCTTGTCGCCGAGGAAGACGATCAGCGCGGCCACCACGACGTTGGACAGGAAGGAGACGACGAAGACCTTGTCGTCGAACATCCCGTCCAGCATGGCGCGCAGCCCGCCGAAGACCGCGTCGAGCGCCGCGACGACGGCGATCGGCAGATATGGCTCAAGTCCCATGGGCACCACGGGCCGGGTGAGGATTCCGGCCACGACGCCCAGCACGAGCCCCAGTACGGCGATCACTGTGTGTTTCCTTCTCCCGTGTCCGCGGGTCGCGCCGTCCGGACCGTGAGGCTGGTGGCGGCGGGTATGCGGATCTCTTGCTGGTCGGAGGTGGCGGCCCGGATGCCGTAGTTGTCGCGCAACACGTTGAGGTACTGGCCGTCCACCGTGGAATCGAAGCGGGTGCGCAGGTCCTGCGGGTCACCGATGGCCTGGACGGTGTACGGGGGGACCAGCGGACGGTTGTCGACGAGGATGGCGTCGCCCGCCGCGCGGATGGCCGACAGGGCGGTGAGCCGCTGTCCGTTGACGGCGATGGCCTCGGCGCCCGAGGTCCACAGTCCGTTGACCACCCGCTGGAGGTCGCGGTCACGGACCCGGCCGGTATCGAAACCGGAGCCCTCCCTGGCGTCCCCGCCGCCCTCGGCGATGCCCTTGGCGTCGTTGATGACGAGTTCGAGCCCGGGCCCCTGGACGGCGCCGGCGCCGGCGAGCAGCGCGGTCAGCTCACCGGGGTCCCCGCCGCTGTCGCTGAGCAGGTCGCGCTGTCGGGCGGCGACCTCGGTGCGCAGGGCGTCCACCTCCTGCTGGAGCGCGTCCATCGCCTCGGTGCCGGACTCGACCCGCTCCAGGAGTTCCTGGCGCTCCCGGGCGACGGTGGGTGCCGCCTCCCGGGCCTGGGCGGCGCCCAGGGTGACCACCAGGCCGGCCAGGACGAGCCCGGTGGCCAGCCAGAGCTTGGCGCGCAGGGTGCGCGGCAGCCCGGACCGGCCCTCGCTGTGCCTGCGTGCCGCCGCCTGGGCGTACCCCTCGTCGAGGGTGTGGTTCATGACGGTGGTCAGCAGCGACATGGAGGCGTCGGGGCGCGCCGGCGGGCGTGGCCCGTTGGGCTGCGATGACATGGCGCACATGGTCGCACGCCACCCCGGGGGAGTTCGAAACGGGCCCCTGGGGAGGCGTGCGGTCCGGCCGCCGGGCGGTGCCGGTGGCCGGTGGGTTCAGCCGGGTCGGTCAGTGGTCGGCGCCCTCGACCACCGCCGACCAGTGCTCCAGGAGTTCCTGCGCGGTGGCGTCGTCGGGACCCTCGGCCCACAGGTGGGTGAGGGCCTCGGCCGGGTCGGGCAGCACCAGCACCCAGCGGCCGTCGGCCTCCACCACCCGTACCCCGTCGGTGGTGTCGATGGAGCGGTCGCCTGCCGCCTCCACGACGCGCCGCATGACCAGGCCCTTGACGGCCCAGGGGGTGGCGACGGAGCGGCGCAGGACGTGCGCCCGGGGGATGCGGGCGTCGATCTGGCTGAGGGAGAGCTGGGTGCGGGCCACCAGACCGGTGAGCCGGGCGAAGGCGGCGGTGGCGTCGAAGACGCTGGAGAACTCGGGGACGATGAAACCGCCCTGGCCGTCCCCGCCGAAGACGGCGTCCTTGCCGGCGGCGCGGGTGAGGTCGTCGGGCGAGGTGGTGGTCCACTCCACCTGGGTGCCGTGGTAGGCGGCGACCTGTTCGGCGATGCGGGTGGTGGTGACGGGCAGCGCGACCCGGCCGCTGCGGCGTTCGGCGGCCACCAGGTCGAGCATCACCAGCAGGGCGCGCTGGTCCTCGATGATGCGGCCGCGTTCGTCGACCAGGGCGAGCCGTTCACCGACCGGGTCGAAGCGGACGCCGAAGGCGGCGCGGGAGGAGGAGACCATCTCCCCCAGGCGTACGAGGCCGGCCCGGCGGGTCTCGGCGGTCTCGGTGGGACGGGCCTCGTCCTGGCCGGGGTTGATGACCAGCGAGTCGACGCCGAGCCGGCCGAGCAGGCTGGGCAGCACGAGCCCGGCGCTGCCGTTGGCCGCGTCGACGACGATCTTGAGCCCGGACTCGGGGACGCCGGTGGTGTCGACGGCCCGGATGACGGCGCCGGTGTAGGCGTCGAAGACGCTGGCGGGGAAGCGCAGGTCGCCGATCTCCCCGGGGAAGGCGCGGCGGTACTCCTGGCGGGCGTACACGCGGTCGAGCTTGCGCTGTCCCGCCTGGGAGAGGTCGGCTCCGCGTTCGTCGAAGAACATGATGTCGACGGAGTCGGGCACGCCCGGGGTGGTACGGATCATGACCCCGCCCGCGCTCCCGCGGGCGGTCTGCTGGCGGGCGACGGGCAGTGGGACGTTCTCCAGGTCGCGGACGTCGATGGCGCTGGCCTGGAGGGCGGAGATGACGGCGCGTTTGAGGGCGCGGGCGCCCCGGGAGTGGTCGCGCGCCGTGGTGACGGTGGAGCCCTTCTTGAGGGTGGTGGCGTAGGCGCTGGCGAGCCGGACGGCGAGCTCCGGGGTGATCTCCACGTTGAGAATGCCGGAGACGCCGCGGGCGCCGAAGAGGTGGGCCTGGCCGCGGGATTCCCAGATGACCGAGGTGTTGACGAACGCGCCCGCCTCGATCGTCTTGAACGGGTAGACGCGGACGTTGCCCTGGACGATGGATTCCTCGCCGACCAGACACTCGTCGCCGATGACGGCGCCGTCCTCGATCCGGGCGGCGCGCATGATGTCGGTGTTCTTGCCGATGACGCAGCCGCGCAGATTGGTCTGCGGGCCGAGATAGACGTTGTCGTGGACCACGGCCTTGTGCAGGAAGGCGTCGGCCTTGACGACGACGTTCGAGCCGATGACGGTGTGCTCGCGCACCTCGGCGCCGGCCTCGATCTTGGCGTAGTCGCCGATGTAGAGCGGGCCGCGCAGTTTGGCGTCGGGGTGCACCTCGGCGCCCTCGGCGACCCAGACCCCGGGGGAGATCTCGAAGCCGTCGATGTCGACGTCGACCTTGCCCTCCAGGACGTCGGCCTGGGCCTTGACGTAGCTCTCGTGGGTGCCCACGTCCTCCCAGTAGCCCTCGGCGACATAGCCGTAGATGGGCCGGCCCTCCTTCATCAGCCGGGGGAAGACGTCGCCTGACCAGTCGACGGGCACGTCCGGTTCGACGTAGTCGAAGACCTCGGGCTCCATCACGTAGATGCCGGTGTTCACGGTGTCCGAGAACACCTGGCCCCAGGTGGGCTTCTCCAGGAAGCGTTCGACCCGGCCGTCCTCCTTGAGGATCGTGATGCCGAACTCCAGCGGGTTGGGCACCCGCGTGAGACAGACGGTGACCAGGGCGCCGCGTTCGCGGTGGAACGCGATGAGGTCGGTGAGGTCGAAGTCGGTGAGGGCGTCGCCGGAGATCACCAGGAAGGAGTCGTCCTTCAGGGCTTCCTCGGCGTTCTTCACACTTCCGGCCGTACCCAGGGGCTTCTCCTCGTTGGCGTAGGTGAGGTCCATCCCCAGTTCCTCACCGTCGCCGAAGTAGTTCTTCACCAGAGAAGCGAGAAATTGCACGGTGACCACGGTCTCGGTCAGACCGTGCCGCTTCAGCAGCCGGAGCACGTGTTCCATGATCGGACGGTTCGCCACGGGCAGCAGTGGCTTGGGCATGCTCGCGGTCATGGGGCGAAGCCGGGTGCCTTCGCCACCAGCCATTACGACGGCCTTCATATCGGAAGTGTCCTCCTTGGGGAGACGGCAGTCATGCCGACCGCACCCGTCTGGAGGGGCCCGGGCCCGGGGTGGCTCCCCGGAAAACTGCGGCACGTGCGGGCGCCAGGCCCCTGCGACACTGCCAGGGCGGGCTCAGTCGGCCGTGGCATCCGCCTTGAGGATTCGGCGGACCTGGACCACGTACAGGACTCCTGCCCACCAGTAGAGCGCTGTACCCCAGCCGACGAACGCCCATCCGAAAATGGCGGCGAGGGAGGCGAGGACGCCGTCACCGTCGCTGAGGAGCAGCAGCGGGAAGCCGTACATCAGATTGAAGGTGGCGGCCTTGCCCACGTAGTTGACCTGGAGCGGGGCGTAGCCGCGGCGGTCCAGGACGAAGACGGTGACGGCCATCATGGCCTCGCGGGCCAGCAGCAGCGCCGTGACCCACCACGGGAGGATCTCGCGCCAGGTGAGCCCGACGAGGGTGGACAGGATGTAGAGCCGGTCGGCCGCGGGGTCCAGGATGCGGCCCAGGTCGGAGACCTGGTTCCAGCGGCGGGCGAGCTTGCCGTCGAGGTAGTCGCTCACTCCGCTGAGGACGAGCACCAGCAGGGCCCAGCCGTCCCGGTTGGGGCCGTCGAAGACCGGGGACAGCACCAGCCACAGGAACACGGGCACGCCCAGCAGCCTGGCCATGCTCAGGATGTTCGGGATGGTGAAGACCCTGCTGGTCTGCGTGTCCGGATCCTGGACGTCCACCCGGAAGCCTCCCGTTGTTCATGCCTGTTCCGGCCGGTGTGCGCCTTTGTGCGCCTTGACCCTACCGGGCGCGGTGGCCGGGTCACCGCTCGGGGCGGCCGGTGATCGGGGTGCTCCGGATCCCATGACTTACGCTTTTATATGGTGTGCCGTCCGAAAAGTGATGGACCCTGATTGTTTTCGCCCTTTGAGAGGCCCTTCATGACCACTGTCACATCTCCTGTGGCCGGGCGGGCCATCCCCCTCGCCGACGTCGCCGATCCCGCGTTCGCCGAGGCGGTGATCGGGTCGGGCGCGGCCGTCGAACCGCTCCTCGCCCCCTGTACGGCCGTGGCCCCCATCGACGGCATCATCGTCTCGCTGCGCCCGAACGCCTATGTGGTGGTCGACGCCGGGGGACGGGGCGTTCTCACCCATCTGGGTCTCGATACGGTTCAACTGGACGGACAGGGTTTCGAACCGCTGGCCAACAAGGGCGACACGGTGCGCCGGGGCGACCCGGTGGTGCGGTGGAACCCGGCTGCCGTGGCCGCGGCGGGGAAGTCCCCGGTGTGCCCGGTGGTGGCGCTCCAGGCGACCGCCGACGCCCTGTCCGACGTCGCCGCGGACATCGAGGTCCTGGCCGGTGACCCGCTTTTCGGCTGGAACTGACGGAGACAGGTGTGATGGAGACAATGCTGCAGGGAGTCGGCGTCAGTCATGGCGTGGCCATCGGCGAGGTGCGGCACATGGGCACCGCGGTGCTGGAACCGCCGGCCGACCAGGTGCCCGGCCAGGACACCGAGCGCGAGACCGCGCGGGCGAAGCAGGCGGTGGACGCCGTGGCGGCGGACCTCGTGGCCCGCGGCAACCTCGCCGGCGGTGAGGCCCAGGCGGTTCTGGAGGCGCAGGCGCTGATGGCGCAGGACCCGGAGCTGGCGGCGGACGTCGCCCGCCGGGTGGCCGGCGGCAGCACCGCCGAGCGGGCCGTGTACGACGCGTTCGGCGCGTACCGGGAGCTGCTGGCGGCGGCCGGCGCGTATCTGGCCGGCCGGGTCGCCGACCTCGACGACGTCCGCAACCGCATCGTGGCGCGGCTGCTGGGCGTGCCGATGCCCGGGGTGCCGGACAGTGACGAGCCCTTCGTCCTGGTGGCCCGGGATCTGGCGCCGGCGGACACCGCGCTGCTCGATCCGGCGCTGGTGCTCGGCTTCATCACCGAGGAGGGCGGGCCGACCAGCCACAGCGCGATCCTCGCGCGGGCGCTGGGGGTGCCCGCCGTGGTGGCGCTGCCGGGTGTCGGCGAGCTGGCCGAGGGCACCGTGGTGGCGGTGGACGGCAGCACCGGCGAGGTCACCGTGAACCCCAGCGGTGAGCAGCGCGCCGCGCTGGCGCGGGCCGCCGAGGAGCGCAGGGCGGCGCTGGCGGCCTCGACCGGCCCGGGCGCCACCTCGGACGGCCACAAGGTGCCGCTGCTGGCGAACATCGGCGGTCCCGCCGACGTGGCGGGCGCGCTGGAGGCCGGCGCGGAGGGTGTGGGCCTGTTCCGCACCGAGTTCCTTTTCCTCGACGACAGCGAGCGCGCGCCGTCGCTGGAGACCCAGACGGCCACCTACCGCCAGGTGCTGGAGGCGTTCCCGGAGGGCCGGGTGGTGGTGCGGGTGCTGGACGCCGGCGCGGACAAGCCGCTGGCCTTCCTGAGCCCGGGCGAGGAGCCGAACCCGGCGCTCGGCGTGCGCGGGCTGCGGACCCTGCTGGACCACCCTGAGGTCCTGGACACCCAGCTGAAGGCGCTGGCGGCGGCGGCCGAGGGGCTGCCGGTCTACCTGGAAGTGATGGCCCCGATGGTGGCGGACCGGGCGGACGCCAAGGCGTTCGCGGACGCCTGCCGCGCGGCGGGCCTGCGGGCGAAGTTCGGCGCGATGGTGGAGATCCCCTCGGCGGCGCTGCGCGCCAGGTCGGTGCTTCAGGAGGTGGAGTTCCTGTCGCTGGGCACCAATGACCTGGCGCAGTACACCTTCGCGGCCGACCGCCAGGTCGGGGCCGTGTCCCGGCTCCAGGACCCGTGGCAGCCGGCGCTGCTGGATCTGGTGTCGCTGTCCGCCGAGGCGGCCAAGGCCGAGGGCAAGAGCTGCGGCGTGTGCGGCGAGGCGGCGGCCGACCCGCTGCTGGCCTGTGTGCTGACCGGCCTCGGCGTGACCAGCCTGTCGATGAGCGCGTCCGCGATCCCCTACGTCCGGGCGGCGCTGTCGCGGCACACGCTGGCCCAGTGCGAACGGGCGGCCGCGGCCGCCCGGGCCACCGAGTCGGCCGAAGAGGCCCGCGCGGCGGCCGAGGCGGTCCTCTCCGGCGAGTGATCCCGGAGTCTGCCCCGGCCCCGCCCCGAACGGGCGGGGGCCGGGGCAGACCCCCGTGGAACGCGCCGACGCACCCGGGAGCCGGACAGGAAGGCCGGACCGCCCCGACCCACCGGCGGCCACACCCTCACCGGCTGACCGGCCCCGGGCCCGGAACAGGACGGGCACCGCGCACTCGGGGATCGGCTCGCGACCGGTGGGCGGGGGTCCTCCGCCGGGGCCGCGCAGTGTCGGCCCGGTTTTGGCGCGGACCACGCCGTCGGCCCGTTCTCCCCCCATTGGCTCTCCCTGCCGCCGGCGCGATCGGCGGACCTCCGGACCGGGGGGTTGCGCCGGGCCCCCGGGCCGGTGGGCGGAGTGGGGCCGGTCAGGGGCCCTCGCAGAGGATCGTCGGCAGCGGCGGGGCGTCGCGGTAGTCGACGCCGTGTTCGGGTGGGATCGGATCGCCGGTCATGGGGTCGGTGCAGTAGGCGCTGAAGACCTCCGATTCGGTCAGCGGCACCACCTCACCCGCCTCCAGGCGCCAGCCCACCGCTTCCGTCCGGCCGCCGTCCACCGCCATCCGCAGGACCAGACCGCCGGGGGCGCCGGTGGCCAGCGCCACCCCCAGGACCGCGCACAGGGCCAGCGTCGCCGCCTCGGTCGGCTCCGGGGCCGTGTCCAGCGCCGCCGACAGGGGCACGCCCCGCACCAGCACCGTGCACACCAGGTGCCGGCGGCCGCCGCCCGCGTCCTCCAGGAGCAGCGGCAGCACCGCCGCCGCCCGGCGGAACGCGCAGCGCGCCAGCGGCTCCCCGCACCGTACGCACCCGCCGGCCTCGCCCAGCAGCTCCGTGGCCCGCTCCCAGGAACGCAACCGCTCCCGTTCGACGAGCAGTTCGGGCAGCAGCCGGCGCAGCGAGCGCCGTCCGGTGAAGGGCAGCGTGGCGCCGCGTGCCGCGTCCACCGCCGTGTACCGGGCGCGGCTGGCCGCGCTGTCCGGGTCCAGCCGCTGCCGCGCGCACCACAGCGCGAACCCCTCCGGGTCGAACAGCGCGACCCGCACATGCCCCGACTCCCCGGCCAGCGTCCGAAGCAGCCGCTCGGTGTGCCGCAGATAGCCGCGGTGGTCGGTGAAGCCGAAGCTCGGATAGCGGCGCATCCGGGCGAAGCCCACCGGATCGGCGATCACCCCGACCGTCCCGCAGCTCTCCTTGCGGCACACCGGCCGCTGCTCCCCCTGCCGTGTCATGACTCCCCCTTCGACGGATCAGAACCTACTGATCACTCACCGTAATCGGGGTCACTGACAATCGCGCGCTCGCGGGCGAGGCGCTCGAAGAACCGCAGGGCGCCGATGTCGTCCACCGAGCCCGCGTTGACCGCCTTCTCCAGCGGCGTCCCCTGCAACAGCCGCTTGACCGGCACTTCCAGACGCTTCCCGGTCAGCGTGTGCGGGACCGCGTCGATCGCCAGGATCTCGTCCGGCACATGACGCGGGCTCAGCTGCTCGCGGATGGCGGTGCGGATCACCGTCCGCAGCGCGTCGTCCAGCACCACCCCCTCCGCGAGCCTGACGAACAGCGGCATCCAGTACCCCCCGTCCGGCTGCTCGACGCCGAGCACCAGCGACTCGCCGATCTGCGGCAGCCGTTCCACCACCTCGTAGATGTCGGCCGACCCCATCCGCACCCCCTGCCGGTTGAGGGTGGAGTCGGACCGGCCGTGGATGACGACGGTGCCGCGAGAGGTGAGGGTGATCCAGTCGCCGTGACGCCACACCCCGGGGTAGGTGTCGAAGTAGCTCTCCCGGTACCGGGTGCCGTCCGGATCGTTCCAGAACCGCAGGGGCATCGACGGCATCGGTGTCGTCACCACCAGTTCCCCCACCTCGTCCACCAGCGGCTTCCCGGCCGGGTCCCAGGAGCGCAGATCGGTTCCCAGGCACGGCGCCTGCAGCTCGCCCAGGTAGACCGGGAGGGTGGGCACCGCCCCCGCGAAGCAGCTGCACACATCGGTGCCGCCGCTGACCGAGGCGATCCACAGCCCCGGGTCCACCTCCTCGTGCAGCCAGCGGAAACCGTCCGGGGGCAGCGGGGAGCCGGTGGTGGCCACGCAGCGGGTGGCGCTCAGGTCCAGGTCCCGCCCCGGCCGGACCCCGGCCTTGGCGCACGCCATCACGTAGGCGGCCGAGGTGCCGAAGACCGTCGCCCGGGTCCGCTCGGCGATCCGCCACTGCGCGTCGGTGGCCGGGTACCCCGGGCTGCCGTCGTACAGGACCACGGTGGTGCCGGTCAGCAACCCGGAGACCAGGAAGTTCCACATCATCCAGCCGGTGGAGGTGTACCAGAACAGCCGGTCGCCCGGGCCCAGATCGCAGTGCAGTCCGAGCTGTTTGAGGTGTTCGAGCAGAATGCCGCCCTGGGACTGGACGATCGCCTTGGGCAGTCCGGTGGTGCCGGAGGAGTACAGCACCCACAGCGGGTGGTCGAACGGTACGGCCGTGAACTCCGGTTCGGTCTCCCCGCCGGTCAGCTCCGCCCACTCCAGCGCGCCCTCGGGCGCCCGGGTGCCCAGCAGCGGGACGTGGATCACCGCGCGCAGGGTGGGGAGTTCGCGGCGCAGTTCGGCCACCGTCTCCCGGCGGTCGTGCTCCTTGCCCCCGTACCGGTAGCCGTCGACGGTGATCAGCACCACCGGCTCCACCTGGGCGAACCGGTCCAGCACACTGCGCGCCCCGAAGTCCGGGGCGCAGGAGGTCCACACGGCGCCGACGGCGGCGCTGGCGAGCAACGCCACCACGGCCTGGGGGATGTTGGGCAGATAGCCGCTGACCCGGTCCCCCGGCCGTACCCCGAGACGGCGCAGTGCGGCGGCCAGCGAGCCGACCCGGTGACGCAACTCCGTCCAGCTGACCGGCTCCGGTTGCTGGCGCTCGTCCAGGCACAGCAGCGCGGGCGCGTCGGCACGGCCCGATTCCAGGCCGGCCCGCAGGGCGTGTTCGGCGTAGTTGAGGGTGGCTCCGGGGAACCAGCGGGCGCCCGGCATGGCGGGATCGGCCAGCGCCGGTTCCCCCGGGGTGCGGAAGTCGACCGCGAACCAGTCGGCGACGGCCCGCCAGAAGGCGTCCAGGGAGGTGACCGACCAGTGGTGCAGCGCCGCGTACCCGGCCGCCGGGTCATCGGGTAGGGGGGATGGCGCTCCGTACCGCTGGGCGGCGAAGGAGTGAAAGCGCGTGAGAGTGGCCGCCGCGATCCGCTCCGGGTCCGGGCGCCACAGCGGTTCGGGGGCGGGGGCGTGGGTCTCGGTGGTCATGACGGCTCCCGGCGGGGGTGGTTGGGGTGCGGGTGGGCGTGAGGATGCCAGCAGATCGGCGGTGTCCCCAGGCGCCGCCATCCGGTGTGATGAACGCCACAAACTCCCGTCCGAGTCCTGATCAACGCTGCGATTAACCGCGCTGACCGGCGGGAAGTGCTTGCTGTGGCCCAGGCCACCGCGCCGTCCGAGGGGGATGCCATGCGCTCCGTATCGACCACTGTCCACCGCATCGACGAGGATCCCGATCTTCCGGATGACACCGAGCCGGACGGGTCGGCCGACCTCGCCGATCCGGCGGAGCCGGCCGACATCTGGGCGGTACGGGTGTCCTGCCCGGACTGCGGCCATCCGGTCGCGCTGGCCGAGCGGGCCCAGACGCTGCCCGAGCACGCCTGGTGCCCCACCGCGTGGCAGCCGTTCGGCCTCACCGTGTGCACCGGTTCCGGGCGCCGGGTGGCCGGGGACGGCGCCGTGGTGTTCCTGCCGGTGGAGCCGCTGATCGGCGACCCCGCCCCGGCCGGACTGCCCGAGGGCCTGGACTGGCGCCTGCAGCCGTTCTCGCACGCGGCGGACACGGCCGCCCGGGCGGGCCGGACGACCGGCCTGCGCCAGGCGGCCTGAGCCGCGCTAACCACGCCCGCCGGAGCGAGCCTTGCCGCCGCCGTTGCCGTTGCCGCTCCCGGTCAGCCGGCTGCCGATGACGGCGCGCTGGATCTGATTGGTGCCCTCCACGATCTGGAGCACCTTCGCCTCCCGCATGTAGCGCTCCGCCGGGAAGTCGGCGGTGTAGCCGTACCCGCCCATCAGCTGCACGGCGTCGGTGGCCACGCGCATCGCGGTGTCCGAGCAGAACAGCTTGGCCATCGCGGCCTGCCGCCCGAACGGCTCCCCGGCGTCCCGCAGCCGGGCGGCGGCCAGGTACAGCGCCCGCCCCGCCTCAATCTGGGTGGCCAGGTCGGCGAGCATGAACCGCAGCCCCTGGAAGTCGGCGACCGGCTTGCCGAACTGCTTGCGCTCCAGAGTGAAGGCCAGCGCCGTCGTGAACGCCGCCTGGGCCACCCCGATCGAGCAGGCGGCGATGCCCAGGCGTCCGGAGTCCAGCGCGGCCAGCGCCAGCCGCAGCCCCGCGCCCTCCTCGCCCAGCCGCCGGGTGTCCGGCACCCGTACGCCGTCGAAGTGCAGCTGAGCGGTGGGAGAACCGTTCATGCCCATCTTGCGCTCGGGCGCGGCGGCGCTGAGCCCGGCGGTGTCGCCCGGCACCAGGAACGCGGTGATCCCGTCGGGCCCGTCCCCGCCGGTACGGGCCATCACGGTGTAGAAGTCCGCGATGCCACCGTGCGTGATCCACGCCTTGGTGCCGTTCAGTATCCACTCCTCGCCGTCCCGCACGGCGCGGGTGCGCAGACTCGCCGCGTCCGATCCGGCGGCCGGCTCGGAGAGCGCGTACGCCCCGAGCAGCCCCTCCCCCAGCATCGCCGGCAGCCACTCGGCCCGCTGCTCCTTGGTGCCGAACCCGGCCAGGCCGTGACAGGCGAGCGTGTGGACGCTGGCCCCCAGCCCCACCGTGAGCCGGGCCGCGGCCAGTTCCTCCAGGACCTGCAGGTACACCTCGTACGGCTGCTCCCCGCCCCCGTACTCCTGCGCGTAGGGCAGACCCAGCAGCCCGGTGGCGGACAGCTGACGGAAGAGGGCGCGCGGAAAGACGCCGGCCGCCTCCTCCGCGTCCGCGCCCGGCGCGATCTCCCGCTGGATCAGCTCCCTGACCAGATCCAGCAGATCGCGGGCTTCGGGGGTGGGCAGGGTTCGCCGTACCGGCTGGAGTCCCTCGGCGGAGATCGTCACGCGCTTTCCTCCCATGTGGTGGCACCGGGCAGCACGCGACGCGGTCGCGGCGGCGCTGCCTCGGGGTCATCGGTCGGCCGGCCGCGGATGATCACCACGGTCCGGCGGTTGGGAGTATGCCCGAAACCCGTTCGCACGTCACCGGTGCCGGATGACACCCTGACGCCGTGTCCCGTCACGAAGAACAGCCGCTGTCCGGAGGCAACGTCAGCGCCGCGGTGGTACGCGTGGGCGACACCGTACGGCGCCCCGCCGGATTCTGGACCCCCGCCGTGCACGCCCTGCTGTCCCATCTGCGCGCCTGCGGCTTCACCGCCGCCCCGCGCCCGCTGGGCATCGACGAGCGGGGCCGCGAGGTGCTGGACTTCGCCCCCGGCGAGGCCGTGTGGCCACACCGCTTCGCCGTCGTGGAACCCGCCGCCCGCCTCGCCCGGGTGGGCCGGCTGATCCGCGAGCTGCACGACGCGCTCGCCGGCTTCACCCCACCGCCCGGCGCCCGCTGGAACGCCCTGATCCCGGACATCGGCGACGAGATCATCGCCCACCACGACCTGGCCCCGTGGAATCTGGTGGCCGAGGACGGCGACGCGGGCCGGTGGACCATCATCGACTGGGACAACGCCGCCCCCGGGACCCGGCTGTGGGACCTCGCCTACGCCGCCCACGGATTCCTGCCACTGATGGCGCACCCGCACTGGCGGCGCACCGATCAGGACGCCGGGGCCCGGCTGCGCGTCCTGGTGGACGCCTACGGTCTCGACGAGGCCCAGCGGCTGGCGCTGGTACCGCTGCTGGCCCGCCGCGCCCGCTCCATGCACGACTTCCTGCGGGAGCGGCACGCGGCCGGCGACCAGCCGTGGGCCACCTTGTGGCGCGAGGGCCACGGCGAGGTCTGGTCGGCCGATGCCGCGTACACGCAGGAACGCGAGGAGCTGTGGCGGGCGGCGCTGCTGGGGGCGGGCTGAGCGGGCCGGGCCGCTCAGCGGACCCCGACGGCCGCCAGGGCCCGGCGCTGGGCCGCGGTCGGCCGGGCCGGGAAGAACAAGTAGACGACGCCGCCGCTGCCGCCGCGTTCCACCCCTCCCGCGTCCAGCCGTCTGGTGCGCAGCAGGATGTTCTCGAACTGCCGCCGGTTGTAGACCCGCCGCACCTCGGCGTTGCTGGGGCTGGCCGGGTCGTTCGCGATCACGTCGCCGTCCGCCGTGAAGCCGACGACCGTCATCAGATGGCCCGCCGTGCCGTAGCCGGAGCCGTCCAGTTCCGCCTCGTAGAAGGACTGCGAGGTGATCAGCGGGATGCCGGCCGCGATCAGCGTCTCGGCGTCCGCCAGCGAGGCGATCCGCGTCACCACGCCCTGCATGTCGGGGTAGGAGGCGGCGTAGGCGGTGTTGAAGGGCCAGTTGCCGCAGCCCTCGTACTCGTAGTCGAAGGTGAAGCGGGCGGCGTGGCACACCTGGGGGTCGTCGTAGGCCGGGTTCACCCACGCCAGGTCATCGGCGCCGGGGCCCTTGCCCCAGTAGGCGAGGATCATGGTGGCGGATGTCGGGCTGCACCAGGCCTGGCCGCCGCCGTTGTACTCGGGGTAGCGGCCGATGTGGATGTTCTGCGAGTGCGGCGGCACCGGCAGCTCGGTACCCGCGGCCACCCCCGGCGTGCTGGCCGGGACCTCGAACCGGTCGGGCACGTCCGAGACCATCGCACCGACCCGCCACACCACCGGGGAGACCGTCAGCCCCGGCTTGCGGTGCAGCGTCAGCCGCAGCCGGTAGCCGGCGATCCGCAGCGGCCCGTCGGTGTCGTCGACGGCCACGGTGTCGGTCCACACGCTGGACTTGCCGTCCCGCTGGCCGTCCAGCGAGGTGCGCCGCAGGTCCTCGTCGCCCGAGGCCCACACGCCCAGCGTGTACCAGGGGCTCTCGGTGCCGTCCGTGTACGTGGCCCGCACCTCGATCCGTACGAAGGTGCCCGCGGGGGTGTCGGCGTTCCACGAGGCGATCAGCTCGCTGCCGGGGGTGCGCACCCGGTGCTCGGGCGAGAGCCAGGTGGCGTGCTCCCACGGGGAGGTGTTCCCGGTGTGCGGGTCGGTGTAGTCCACGGTGCCCTGGGAGCGGCGCAGCAGGACGCCCGAGCGGTCCCCCGACACCAGGGCGGTGCCCCGGCCGGTGCCCGAGCGCCAGTCGGACGCCGAGGTCCAGGCGTGGTAGGCGATGGTCGAGGCCGCGACCGTGAGCGCGTCGGTGGGGGCCTGGGCCGGGTCGGGCTCCGCGGCGTCGCGGCGGCCCGGCACGGCGGCGGCAGCGGTGGCGGCGGTGGCCGCCGTGACGGCGGCGAACGCGGCGGCGGTCAGCACGGTACGGCGTGGCGTCTGGGTCACGGTGGGGCCTCCCGGTGGGGTCGCAGGCTGCGGGCTCCCACTATCGCGGCTGCGCCTGCTGACGGCCAGTAACCCCGGGGCAACGGTGCGCGTCATTATTGGTCCCACCTGTGGCACTACGCTGGCCCCGTGTCCCTCTCCCCCGCCCCCGGCCCGCCGGACCTGCGTGAACTCGCCGCCCGGCTGCGCGCGCTGCCGCCCTCGCTGGGCCCGGTGCGGCTGATCGGTGTCGACGGGTACGCCGGCTCCGGCAAGTCCACGCTGGCGGCGCGGCTGTCCACGGCACTGGACGGCGCCCCCGTGGTGCACCTGGACGACCTCGCCAGCCACGACGCGCTGTTCGGCTGGATGGACCGGCTCACCGAACAGATCCTGGACCCGCTGGCACGGGGCGGCACCGCCCACTACGAGGTGTACGACTGGGAGCGCCGCGCCTACACCCGTACCGCCCGCGTACCGCCCGCCCCCGTGGTGCTGTTGGAGGGGGTGGGGGCCGGCCGGCGGGCGCTGCGCGGCCGGCTGGCGCACCTCATCTGGCTGGCGGTGCCCCGGCAGCGTGCCTGGGCCGCCGGGCGCCACCGGGACGGCCCCGCCCAGGCGGCCTTCTGGCGCGGCTGGGAGCCCGCGGAACGGCGGCACTTCGCCGATGATCCCTCGGAACCGTCGGCGGATATCCTGATCTCACCGAGGTGCGACAGCTGAGCGGTATCCGCGCATGGGGGTCGTCATGATGTCTGGCACGCAAGACGTTCACGGTCCGCACACCGGAGCCGATCTGGCATGGCTGCGCGGTGTGGACGCCTACGCGGCGGCCGCCTACCCGGAGGCCGAGGAGGAGTTCCGGGCGGCGGTGCGGGAGGACCCGGGCATGGCCGACGCCTGGCTCGGGCTGCACGCGCTGCGCACCGAGGTGGCCCCGGCCCTGCTCCAGATGTACCGGCACCGGGCGCGGTTCGGCGAGCAGCGGGCCCGGCACGGACGGCCGCTCAGCTCCTGGTACTGGCTGGGCTGGTGGGTGCAGCCGGTGCTGGAGACCGACCGCGATCTGCTGCTGGCGCACGCCTCGCAGCTGCTGGACGGTCACCGGCTGCCGGAACTGGACCGGGCGCTGGCCCAGTGCCCGCCGCCGGACACCGACCCCTTCGCCCGTTTCCTGCACGCGTGCCGCTGCTATCTCACCCGGGACTGGGAGGGGCTGTTCCGGCTCACCTCCACCTTGCAGTCCGATCCGCAACTGGGCGTGGAGGCGGGGCTGTTCGCCGGGATGGCGCGGGTGCGGATGGAGATGTACGACCAGGCGGAACCGCTGCTGGCGGCCGCCTTGATGCGCTGCCGCAGCGAACAGCCGCAGCGCAAGGAGCTGCGGTACTGGCTGGCGCGGGCCCGTGAGGGCAGCGGGCGCAGCGCTGCGGCGATCCCGCTGTACCGGGCGGTGCACCAAGTGGACGCGGAGTTCATGGACACCGCCGAGCGGCTGACCGCGCTGGCGGTGGAGGACGCGGACACCGCCCAGCTGGCGCTGGCCCCGTACGGCCCGGCGCCCGCCCCGGCCCCGCTGCCGGTTCCGGGGCAGCTGGGCGGGGAGCGGCTGCCGGCCGCCGCCGGCGAGGGGCGGGCGGCCGGGACGCCCGGCCGGCCGGGCCCGGTGGCGGGGCACGGCCCGCGGCCCGCGGCCGGGCCCGCGCTGCCGCCGGCGCCGGATCCGGCGCTACTCGCGCACACCCTGGCCGAACTGGACCGGATGGTCGGGCTCGAACCGGTCAAGGAGCAGGTGCGGGCGATGTCCGCGCAGCTGCGGATGGCGCGGTTGCGCTCCGGCCAGGGTCTGCCGGTGCAGCCGCCCAAACGGCACTTCGTCTTCTCCGGCCCCTCGGGCACCGGCAAGACCACGGTGGCCCGCATCCTGGGCCGGGTCTTCCACGCGCTGGGGCTGCTGAGCCACGACCGGCTGGTGGAGGCGCAGCGCGCCGATCTGGTGGGCGAGTTCCTGGGCCAGACGGCGGTGAAGGCCAACCGGCTGATCGATTCGGCGCTGGGCGGGGTGCTGTTCATCGACGAGGCGTACTCGCTGGTGCACTCCGGCTACAGCAAGGGCGACGCGTACGGGGACGAGGCGCTCCAGGTGCTGCTGAAGCGGGCCGAGGACAGCCGGGAGCATCTGGTGGTGATCCTGGCCGGGTATCCGCAGGGCATGGACCGGCTGCTGAACGCCAACCCCGGTCTGGGATCGCGCTTTTCGGCCCGGGTGGAGTTCCCCAGCTACCGGCCGGTGGAGCTGACGGCGATCGGGGAGCTGCTGGCGGCCGATCACGGCGATGTGTGGGACCCCGAGGCGCTGGAGGAACTGCGCAGCATCAGCGCGCACGTGGTGGCCGAGGGCTGGATCGACGAGCTGGGCAACGGCCGCTTCGTGCGCACCCTGTACGAGACGAGCTGCGCGTTCCGGGACATGCGGCTGGCGGAGTCGGCCACCGATCCGGGCCGGCAGGATCTGGCGACGCTGCGGCTGCCGGATCTGATGCAGGCGTACGGGGATGTGCTGGCGTCCCGCGGGCGGGGCCGTCCCGATCAGGGCCGGCGCCCGCCGCTGCCGTGACGGTTTCCCGCCGCTCAGCCGCGCTCGGCGGCGGCGGCGCTGCTGTGTGTCTCGACCAGGGCGCGCAGCGCGCGGGCGTCGGCCAAGGCCCGTTCCCTGGCGAGCCCGGGCTGGATGCCCATGGCGGCCAGGGTGGAGCCGTCGGCGAGGTCGAGGGTCACCCACGGGTCGCCGGGACGCAGACCGACCCGGACGATCTCGGCCCAGGCGAGCCGCCGCCTGGTGGTGAGGTTGACGACGGTCACCCCGTCCCGGTCGGCGAGGACTTGGGGGCGGCTGAGCACGGCCAGCACGGCCCAGGCGGCGATGCCGGTGCCGGCCACGGTGAACCGGTCGCCCAGTCCCCAGGTGCTGGCGCTGACCGGCACGATGACGGCGATGATCAGCAGCACGGTGAAAACCACCGCGCCGGTGCTCATCAGGATGATCCTGGTGAGCCGCGGCCGGAAGATCACCGGGAGTTCGGGCAGGTCGGGCGGGGTGGGCCGGTCGCCGGTCACCGTGATGTCCTTGTCGGTACGGGGCATGGTGCCGCTCACAGCCGGGCGGCGTGGATGCCGGTGGTGAGGATCGCGCGGGCGCCCATGTCGTACAGGTCGTCCATCACGCGCTGGGCGTCCTGGACGGGGACCATGGACCGTACCGCGACCCATCCCTGGTCGTGCAGCGGGGAGACGGTGGGGGATTCCAGGCCGGGGGTGAGGGCGACGGCCTTCTCCACCAGTTCGGCGCGGATGTCGTAGTCCATCATCACGTAGCGGCGGGCCACCAGGACGCCCTGGAGGCGGCGCAGGAACTGCTCCACCTTGGGTTCGGCGCGTTCGTCGCCGCGGCGCCGGATGACCACCGCCTCCGACTCCAGGATCGGCCGGCTGATGATCTCCAGACCCGCGTTGCGCAGGGTGGTGCCGGTCTCCACCACGTCGGCGATGACCTCGGCGACCCCGAGCTGGATGGCGGTCTCCACGGCCCCGTCCAGGCGGACCACCGAGGCCTTCACGCCGTTCTCGGTGAGGTGCGCGCGCACGACTCCGGGGAAGGAGGTGGCGATCGTCAGCCCGTCGAACTGGGTGACGTCGGTGACCCCGCCGGGCCGGGCCGCGTAGCGCAACGTGGAGGCGGCGAAGCCGAGTTGCTTGATCTCCTCGGCGTCGGCCCCGGAGTCCAGCAGCAGATCGCGTCCGGTGATGCCGATGTCGAGCTTGCCGGACCCGACGTAGACCGCGATGTCGCGCGGGCGCAGGAAGAAGAACTCGACCTGGTTGTCGGCGTCGATCAGGACCAGCTCGCGGCTGTCCTTGCGCTGCCGGTAGCCGGCCTCATGGAGCATCGCCGACGCAGGCTCGGACAGGGAACCCTTGTTGGGGACGGCGATGCGCAGCATGGGGCGTGATTCCTTCGGGAGTGCGGGGACGGGAAGAGGGGCGGACGGCGGGCTGACGCCTCACAGATGAGCGTATACATCGTCCAGGGAGATGCCCCGGGCGACCATCATCACCTGCAGGTGGTACAGCAGCTGGGAGATCTCCTCGGCGGTACGGTCGGTGCCCTCGTGCTCGGCCGCCATCCATACCTCGGCGGCCTCCTCGACCACCTTCTTGCCGATGGTGTGCACGCCCGAGGCGACCAGCTCGGCGGTGCGCGAGGTGGCGGGGTCGCCGTGGACGGCCTTGTGCTGGAGCTCCGTGAAGAGCTGCTCGAATGTCTTGTTGGCCATGGTGACGCTCAGCCTACGGCGTGCGCGGCGCGGGTCACCGCGCGGGTGCGGTCAGCGAGCGCAGGGCGGCGGCGGTGGCGACGGCGGCGGTCACCGCCTCGTGCCCCTTGTCCTCGGCGGAGCCGGGCAGTCCGGCCCGGTCCAGGGCCTGCGCCTCGGTGTCGCAGGTCAGGACGCCGAAGCCGACCGGCACCCCGGTCTCCACACTGACCTGGGTGAGGCCGGTGGTGACGCCCTGGCACACGTAGTCGAAGTGCGGGGTGCCGCCGCGGATGACGACGCCGAGGGCCACGACGGCGTCGTAGCCCTGGCCGGCCAGGGCGCGGGCGGCCACCGGCAGCTCGAAGCTGCCGGGCACGCGCACCACGGTGGAGTGCGCGACGCCCAGGTCCTTCAGGGCGCGGTGTGCCCCGTCGAGCAGACCGTCCATCACGGTGCGGTGCCACTGGGCGGCGATGACCGCGACCCGCAGGTCGCCGCCGTGCTCCACGGTCACCTCGGGGGCGCCGGTTCCGCTCATGTCTGGGTCCTGCCTTTCGGGGAGGGGTGGTGGTGCGAGGAGAGGGTGCGGGTGGTCAGGGTGCTGCGGTCACTGTCCGGCGCAGGCCGGCAGTTCGGCGCCGTCCAGCCAGGGCAGGTCGTGGCCCATGCGGTCGCGCTTGGTGCGCAGGTAGCGCAGGTTGTGGCGCCCGGCGGGGGCCGGCATGGGCTCGCGCCCGGTGACCCGCAGCCCGTGCTCGGTCAGCGCGGCGGTCTTGGCCGGGTTGTTGGTGAGCAGCCGTACGGAGCGCACCCCGAGGTCGGTGAGGATGCGGGCGCCCGCCCCGTAGTCGCGGGCGTCGGCCGGCAGGCCGAGTTCGAGGTTGGCGTCCAGGGTGTCCCGGCCGCGTTCCTGGAGTTCGTAGGCGCGCAGTTTGGACAGCAGTCCGATGCCGCGGCCCTCGTGGCCGCGCAGGTACAGCACCACGCCGCGGCCCTCGGCGCGTACCCGTTCCAGGGAGGCGGCCAGCTGCGGCCCGCAGTCGCAGCGCTGGGAGCCGAAGATGTCGCCCGTGAGGCACTCGGAGTGCAGGCGGACCAGGATGTCCTCGCCGTCGCCGATGTCGCCGGCCACCAGGGCGAGATGCTCGGTGCCATCGGGGGCCGAACGGTAGCCGTGGGCCTGGAAGTCGCCGTGCGGGGTGGGCAGGGTGGTGCGGGCCTCGCGGCGTACGGCCGGCTCGTCGCCCGGCGCGGCGGCGTCGGGCTCGGCCGCGGCGCGGTGGGCGATCAGATCCTCGATGGAGATGATCGACAGGCCGTGCTTGCGGGCGAAGGGCACCAGTTCGGGCAGCCGCAGCATGGCGCCGTCCTCGCCCGCGATCTCCACGATCACGGCGGCGGGGCGCAGTCCGGCGAGCCGGGCCAGGTCGACACCGGCCTCGGTGTGGCCGGCCCTGGCCAGGACGCCGCCGGGGCGGGCGCGCAGCGGGAAGATGTGGCCGGGGCGGACGAAGTCACCGGCGGTGGCCTCCGGGTCGGCCAGCAGCGCGATGGTGGCGGCGCGGTCGGCGGCGGAGATGCCGGTGGTGACGCCGTGGGCGGGGCCGGCGTCCACGCTGACGGTGAAGGCGGTGGCCATCGGCTCGGTGTTGGCGGTGACCATCTGCGGCAGGTCGAGCCGGTCGAGGTCGGCTGCCTCCATCGGCGCGCAGATCAGCCCGCGGCATTCGCTCATCATGAACGCGACGAGATCGGGGGTGATCTTCTCGGCGGCGACGATCAGATCGCCCTCGTTCTCCCGGTCGGGATTGTCGACGACGACCACCGGCCGGCCCAGCGCGATGTCGGCGATGGCGCGCTCCACGGGGTCCAGGGCGAGGTCGCGGTCCGGCACGGCGACGGTCATGCGGTTGCTCCTTCCAGGACGGGGCGGGAGGCGGGTGCGTCGCCGGAGCGCCGCCACCAGTCCCGGAGCCCCCACAGGACGAGGACGAGATAGAAGACGTAGACGAGGCCGGAGAAGGCCAGCCCGCTGCTGAACGCCAGCGGCACGCCGACGACGTCGACCAGCAGCCAGGCGAACCAGAACTCCACCAGGCCCCTGGCCTGGGCGATCATGGCGACCAGGGTGCCGACGAAGATGTACGCGTCGGGCCATGGGTTCCAGGACAGCGAGGGGAAGGCGGCGAACAGCCAGCCGACCGCCACGGTGCCCACGACGGCGCCCGAGGCCAGCGCGAGGCGTTCGCGGCCGGTGGCGAACCGTACGGCGATCTGGCCGTCGGCGGCCTGCTGCCGGCCGCCGCGCCACTGCCGCCAGCCCCACAGGGCCACGATGATGACCAGCAGCTGTTTGCCGACGCCGCCGCCGAGCTGGGCGGAGGCGTAGGCGGCGATCAGCACGAGACCGGACAGCAGCTGGGCGGGCCAGGTCCAGATGGAGCGCCGCCAGCCCAGCGCGAGGGCGGCGAGCCCGATCAGGTTGCCGGTCATGTCCGACCAGATGACGTCCTGCCCGAAGGCGCTGAAGGCGACCTCGTGCAGGGGGTCGAAGACGGAGCTCATCGGGTCACCATCCGCTCGACGTACTTCGCGATGACGTCGACCTCGAGGTTGACGGGGTCGCCGGGCTGCTTGATGCCGAGCGTGGTCAGCTCCAGCGTGGTCGGGATGAGGCTGATGGTGAAGCGGTCCTCGCCGGCCTCCACCACGGTCAGGCTGACGCCGTCCACGGTGATGGAGCCCTTGTCGACGACGTAGCGGGACAGCTCGGCGGGGAGCGAGACGGTGACCAGCTCCCAGTGCTCGGCGGGTTCGCGGGCGAGCACGGTGCCGGTGCCGTCCACATGGCCCTGGACGAGGTGTCCGCCGAGCCGGCCGCCGAGCGCCATGGGGCGTTCGAGGTTGACCCGGGAGCCGGTGGTGAGCGCGCCGAGCGAGGAGCGCTTGAGGGTCTCGGCCATCACATCGGCGCTGAAGGTGCCGTCACCGGTGTCCGTGACGGTCAGACACACCCCGTTGACGGCGATGGAGTCACCGTGCGCGGCGCCGTCGCTGACCAGCGGTCCGCGCAGTCGCAGCCGGGCGGAGTCGCCCCGCGTCTCGACGGCGGCGACCTCACCCAGTTCTTCGACGATTCCGGTGAACATTTCAGGACTCCTTGCCGGTGGTGACGGGAGCGGTGACGGGGACGGTGACGGAAGCCGGGACGGGAACGGCGGTCACGCGCAGGTCGGGCCCCACCCGGTCCCAGTCGGTGACCCGCAGGCGCAACGCCTGCGCGATGGTGCTGATTCCGGCGTCGCCGAGGGCGGCCGGTCCCGCGCCCAGCAGGGCGGGGGCGAGATAGCCGGTGACCCGGTCGACGGCTCCGGCGGCGGCGAACGCCCCGGCGAGGGTGGGCCCGCCCTCCAGCAGGACGGACCGGATGCCCCGCCGGTGCAGGGCGGCCAGCAGCGCGGGGATGTCCAGGCCGCGCCCGGTGGCGGCGCGCGGCAGCCGGACCAGCTCGGCCCCGGGGAGCACGGGGGCGCGGTCCTCGGCGACGGCGATCAGGGTGGGCGCGGCGTCGTCCAGGATCCGGGCGCCGGGGGCGACGGCGGTGCCCTCGGTGTCGACGACCACCCGCAGGGGCTGCCGGGCGCCGGGGACGCCGCGCACGGCCAGGTGCGGGTCATCCGCGCGGGCGGTGCCTGAGCCGACCACGACGGCGTCCGCCTCGGCGCGCAGCCGGTGCACGTCGGCGCGGGCCTGCGGCGAGGTGATCCAGCGGCTGCTGCCGTCGGCTGCGGCGATCCGGCCGTCCAGGGTGGCGGCGTACTTCCAGTGCACGTGGGGGCGGCCGTGCCGTACGGAGGTGAGCCAGGCGATGTTGCCGGCGGTGGCCTCCTCGGTGCACGGGCCCGGCTCGGCGCTGATCCCGGCGGCGCGCAGGGTGGCGGCGCCGCCACCCGCCGCGGGGGTGGGGTCGGGAACGGCGTAGCGGACGCGGCGCACCCCGGCGGCGATGAGGGCCTGGGTGCAGGGGCCGGTACGGCCGGTGTGGTTGCAGGGTTCGAGCGTGACGACGGCGGTGCCGCCGCGGGCGCGCTCGCCGGCCTGCTCCAGGGCGTGGATCTCGGCGTGCGGGCCACCCGCCCGCCGGTGCCAGCCCTCGCCCGCGGGGCGGCCGGCGGCGTCCAGGATCACGCAGCCGACGACGGGGTTGGGGCTGGTGCGGCCCAGGCCCCGGGCGGCGAGTGCGACGGCATGACGCATCGCCTCGGCCTCGGGCGCGTCGGGTGGGGCGGCCACCGGGTCCTCCTGCCTCTTCGGGCACGGACTCCGGGGCATCACGGGACCAACGGAAAGCAGGGGGAACGCCCAGGTCGCACGGGTGTCCCGGGTCACGGGACGGCCCGCGGCCGGACATGCCGGTCCCGCTCCGCCGCGCACTGCCTCCCATCCGGACTTTAACCGTCGGTCCAGGAGTTCCACCTGGTCAACCGGCCGCTGGTGGGCGGACGGGTCGCGGACTGTAACCGCCGGCTCGGACTTTCACCGACCCCGGAGTGCGCTTGTGTCGTGTTGTACGTCCACCAGTCTGCCACGTCGGCCCGCGCCGCATGCGCGCCTGTGGGGCGCCTCACAGCGCGGGCCGGGTGACCGGTGGGTCAGCCAAAGGCCCTGACCGCCTGGTAGTAGGTCCAGGCGGTGCCGTCGCAGGCCGTCTTGGTGGCGCCCGAGTAGCCGTTGCAGACGCGCTTCAGGTCCTCGTAGAAGGCGTTGTCCAGCCGGGTCTTGTTGGCGTCGAAGGTGCCCTGGGCCTTGTAGTTCCGGTACCCGAAGTCATGCCGCGCACATGACATCTCAAAGGGGAAACCGAAGGGGTTGTCCGGCGACCAGGAGCAGAAGTCGGTCGACCAGTCGAAGGCGTACGCGGACCAGGCGCCCTGGTTGTTGCGCGCCGAGAGCCAGGAGTTGTAGCTGGCGGCGCTGGTCTGGGTCCAGCTGGAGAGCACCTGCGGCTTGTCGGCGGGGGCGGCGGTGGCCGGGGCGGCCGAGACGGCCACGGCGCCGAGGGCGAGAGCGAGCGTGGTGATGACGGTGGCGAGGCGTTGACGCAGGCGCATGACGCGTCCTCCGGAGTCGGCGGCCCGGATCGCGGGCCGGTGGGGGTTCCGGATTCAGAAGCTACGGAGCGCCTGACGAAAGCTCAACACCTTGTTGAAGAACATCAGTTGGATTCAACGGCAACTTCCTGACGCCGCCCCCGTCCAGTAGTTGCCATCCCTCACACCGGACGCGCCCGCAACCAGGTGCGGTCCTCGGTGAGATACGCGTCCACGACCAGCCCGGCCGCCGCCAGCGGTCCGGTCAGCCGGCCCACGCCGCAGCCCAGTTCGAGCAGCGTGCCGCCGCCCGGCACGGCAGCCGCAACAATCCCCGGTTCCGGTCCGGGCGGCAGCCGCAGCCAGTGCTCCACCGCACACCCTCCCCCAGCCTTCGGCCGGGGGTGCCCCCAGACTGATGGCACCCGCCCCGGTGCCCTCGTACCCCTCGCGCCTCGTCTGCGTCATGCCGTCCATCACAGCACAAGGGCCCGGAACTCCGCCTGAGTTCCGGGCCCTTGGAGCGGACGTCGCTACCAGCTGGCGTGCAGCGGCTTGCCCTCCGCGTAGCCGGCCGCGCTCTGGATGCCGACCACGGCCTTGTCCGCGAACTCCGCCAGGGTGCCGGCGCCCGCGTAGGTGCACGAGGAGCGCACGCCGGCCACGATGGAGTCGATCAGGTCCTCCACACCGGGGCGCGCGCCGTCGATGTACATCCGCGAGGTGGAGATGCCCTCCTCGAACAGCCCCTTGCGGGCCCGGTCGTACGCCGACTCCTCGCTGGTGCGGCTGCGCACCGCGCGGGCCGAGGCCATGCCGAAGCTCTCCTTGTACAGCCGGCCGTCGGCGCTCTGCTGGAGGTCGCCCGGTGACTCGTGCGTCCCGGCGAACCACGAACCGATCATCACATTGGAGGCGCCGGCGGCCAGCGCCATCGCCACGTCGCGCGGGTGCCGCACCCCGCCGTCCGCCCAGACGTGCTTGCCGAACTTCTTCGCCTCGGCGGCACATTCCAGCACGGCGGAGAACTGCGGACGGCCCACGCCGGTCATCATCCGGGTGGTGCACATCGCGCCGGGGCCGACCCCGACCTTGACGATGTCCGCGCCCGCCTCGATCAGATCGCGCACCCCTGCCGCCGAGACCACGTTCCCCGCCACCACGGGCACCCCGGGGTCCAGCGCCCGCACCGCCCGCAGGGTGGCCAGCATCGACTCCTGGTGGCCGTGCGCGGTGTCCACCACCAGGGTGTCCACCCCGGCGGCCAGCAGCGCCTCGGCGCGCGCCACGCTGCCGCCGTTGATGCCGATCGCCGCCGCCACCCGCAGCCGCCCCGCGGCGTCCGTGGCGGGCCGGTACAGGGTGGCGCGCAGCGCGCCCTTGCGGCTGAGGATGCCGGCCAGCCGGCCCTGCGCGTCCACAGCCGGGGCGATCTTGCGGTGGGCGCTGTCCAGGGTGGCGAAGGCCTCGCGCGGATCGATGTCCGCCGCCAGCACCAGCAGATCCTTCGACATGACCTCGCTGAGCTGGGTGAAGCGGTCCACGCCCAGCAGGTCGGCCTCGGTCACGATGCCCACCGGGCGCCCCTCGGCCACGACGACGCCCGCGTTGTGCGCCCGCTTGGGCAGCAGCGCCAGGGCATCGGCCACCGTCTGGGACGGGGCGAGGGTGATGGGGGTGTCCAGCACCAGGTGGCGCTGCTTGACCCAGCTGGTGACCTCGGTCACCACGTCCAGCGGGATGTCCTGCGGAATGACGGCGAGACCGCCCCTGCGGGCCACCGTCTCGGCCATCCGCCGCCCCGCGACGGCCGTCATGTTGGCCACCACCAGCGGAATGGTGGTGCCGCTGCCGTCCGGAGTGGCGAGATCGACGTCCTGTCGGGATGCCACCGCCGAGCGACCCGGGACCATGAACACATCGTCATAGGTCAGGTCGTACGACGGTCGGGAGTCATTGAGGAACTTCATGCCTGCTCTCTCACCTGCGTTCTCGCATTGCCCTGGGGGCACCTCCCGGCCGGGGTCGGGGGAGGGTGGGAGCGGCAGCGTTCGCACGCGGCTCCTACGGCATTATCCCCGATCCACCCCGAAGCGGGCGAACAGATGGCCGAAGGGGTGACGGACCGCACCCGGGCACGTACCCCTCACCGGGGAACGCTGTCCGGGTCGGCCCGCTCCAGCGCCGGACGCACACCAGGCGACTGGGTCAGCAGCAGGTCGGCCGCCGCCGTGTCGGTGACCAGGCTGGTCACCAGGCCCGAGCGCAGCACCGCGCCGATCGCCTCCGCCTTGCGCCGCCCGCCCGCGATCGCCACGACCTCGGGGATCCGGCGCAGCCGCTCGGCCTCCACGGTGATGCACCGCTCACCCAGATCGCGGCCCACCCGGCGCCCCTCGGCGTCGAAGAGATGCGCGGACATCTCGGCGGCCACCCCGAGCGAGGCGTAGTGCTCGCGCTCGTCCTTGTTCAGCATGTCGTGGACTGTGGAGATGCCCGGCTCCCAGGAGCCGATCGACACCGCCGCGATCGTCACCTTGTCGAAGTACTCGAACGCCGCCGCGATCCCGCGCTGGGCACGCAGGGCGTCCGCCGTCGCGGAGTCCGGCAGCAGCATCGGCGCGTAGATCGGATGCGCCTCCCCGCCGGAGACGGCGGCGGCCCGCCGTACCGCCTCCACCGAGCCGCGCTCGGCCGTCCCCGCGTCGTACACCCCGGTCAGCTGGACCACGGTGCACGGCGGCAGCTCGCGCAGCGCCGCCGCCATGTGGATCGTGGAACGGCCCCAGGCCAGGCCCAGCACGTCGCCCTCGGCGACCAGCTCGCCCAGCAGTTCGGCGCCCACCTCACCCAGATGCTCCGGGTCGGGGGTGTCGTCGGCGGTGTCCGTGGTCGACTCGGCGACCACCACGTGCCGCAGCCCGTACCGCGCCCGCAACGCGTCCGAGCGGTCCGCGTCCAGCTCCGCCGGCACCCGGATCTCGATCCGCACCAGGTCGTGCTCCACCGCGGACTCCAGCACCCGGGCGACCTTGAAGCGGCTCACCCCGAACTCGTCCGCGATCTGGATCTTCGACTTGCCCTCCAGATAGAAGCGGCGGGCCATCGCCGCCGCCTGCATCAGTTCGGCGGGTCCCATCCGTGCGGCTGACCTCCCGGTCGACACGGCACTCACCTCTCAGTCCTCCGGCTTGTCCCGCTCACGGTCCGCTCGGTCATCCTCGCAGATCCGTAAGGTCCTTGATGTCTGTCGCGCCCGGCCCGCCGGAGCGGGGGCGCCGTTCCCGTTCACCCGGCCGTGCCGGCTTCTCCCCGGGCCGCGGCCGCCGCGCGCTCCGCCTGCTCGCGCAGCCCGCGCACCGCGGCCGCCGGGTCCTCGGCGCCGTAGACGGCCGAGCCCGCCACGAACACGTCCGCGCCCGCCTCGGCGCAGCGCTCGATGGTCGCCGCCGAGACGCCGCCGTCCACCTGGAGCCACAGCGGCAGCCCGTGCCGCGCGATCAGCTCCCGGGTGCGGCGGATCTTGGGCAGCGTCACGTCGAGGAACGCCTGTCCGCCGAACCCGGGCTCCACCGTCATCACCAGGATCATGTCCAGCTCGGGCAGCAGATCCTCGAACGGCTCGATCGGGGTGGCCGGGCGCAGCGCCATCGAGGCCCGCGCGCCCTGCGCCCTGATCTCCCGTGCCAGCCGTATCGGCGCGGTGGCCGCCTCGGCGTGGAAGGTGACCGAGCCGGCGCCCGCCTCCGCGTAGGCCGGGGCCCAGCGGTCGGGGTCCTCGATCATCAGATGGCAGTCCAGGGGCGTGTCGGTGGCCTTGCGCAGCGACTCCACCACCGGGAGGCCCAGCGTCAGATTCGGCACGAAGTGGTTGTCCATGACGTCGATGTGCAGCCAGTCCGCCCCCTCGACGGCCTGGGCCTCCTCGGCGAGGCGGGCGAAGTCCGCGGACAGGATGCTGGGGTTGATCTGTGCCATGTCCTCAGTATTCAGCATGGTCAGGGGGTGGGGTGACGCCGGTCACGCGGTGCGGCGCAGCAGCGCGAGGTACATCGCGTCGGTGCCGTGCCGGTGCGGCCACAGCTGGATGTCGGGGCCGTCGCCGAGGTCGGGGACGCGCGGCAGCAGGGGTCTGGCGTCCAGCCATTCGGCGGCGGGGCTGCCCGGATTCTTCAGTACGTCGTGGACCACGGCGCGGGTTTCGGCCAGATGCGGCGAGCAGGTGGCGTACCCGACGACGCCGCCGGGGCGTACCGCGGTGAGCGCCTCGCGCAGCAGCCCGCGCTGGAGCCCGGCGAAGCCGTCCAGGTCCTCGGGGCTGCGGCGCCAGCGGGCCTCGGGGCGACGGCGCAGCGCGCCGAGGCCGGTGCAGGGCACGTCGACCAGCACCCGGTCGAAACCGCCGGCCGGCCAGGCGGGGCGGGTGCCGTCGGCGACCACGACCTGGTACGGGCCGGGGTTGCCGGCCAGCGCGCGGGCCACCAGGGCGGCGCGGTGCGGCTGCTTCTCGGCGGCCAGCAGCGCGGCGCCGCGTCCGGCCGCGAGGGCGGCCAGCAGGGCGGCCTTGCCGCCGGGCCCGGCGCAGGCGTCCAGCCAGCGGGTGTCGCCGCCGTCGCCGGCCAGCGGGGCGTTCGCGAGCGCGAGGGCGACCAGCTGGCTGCCCTCGTCCTGGACCCCGGCGCTGCCGTCCGCGACCGCCTCGATGGCGCCGGGCTCGCCGCCCTCGGCCAGCCGTACCGCGTAGGGGGACCAGTCGCCGGGGGTGGCCCGCTCGGGGCCGGCCTGCTCCAGCAGCTCCGCGGGGCCGATCCGGCCGGGGCGGGCGGCCAGAGTGACCCGGGGGCGTTCGTTGTCGGCCGCGAGCAGCGCCTCGATCTCGCCGCGGCCACCGCCCAGCGCGTCCCACAGGGCGGAGACCACCCAGCGCGGATGGGCGTGCACGACGGCCAGGTGTTCCTCGGGGTCCTCGTCGTAGGGCGGGGCCACCCGTTCCAGCCAGCCGTCCAGGTCGTGGGCGGCGACCTTGCGCAGCACGGCGTTGACGAACTTGGCGCGGCCGTCGCCCAGCACCACGCGGGCCAGTTCCACGCTGGCGCTGACGGCCGCGTGGGTGGGGATGCGGGTGCCCAGCAACTGGTGCGCGCCCAGCGACAGCACATCGAGCACCGGTGGGTCGACCTCGCGCAGCGGCCGGTCCACGCAGGCCGCCAGCACCGCGTCGTACGTGCCCTGGCGGCGCAGCGTGCCGTACACCAGCTCGGTGGCCAGCGCGGCGTCCCGGTCGCCGAAGTCCCCGGCGGCGCGCGCCTTGCGCAGCAGCGGGGGCAGCACGAGGTTGGCGTAGGCGTCGCGTTCGTCGACGGCGCGCAGCGCCTCGAAGGCGAGGAAACGCACCGGGTCCTTGCGGGGACGGCGGTAGGGCCTGGCGGGACGACGGGCGGGCCGATTGCTCACGGGGACGATGACTCCGACTGCTGCTGGTGAGAGGTGGTGCGGGGGGTCAAGCCTAGGGCCTGTCTGACACATGGCGCCGGTCAGGCCCGCGGCGTCTGGTGCGGTACATCGCAAGGCGCAGGGGCGCCCTCGTAGTGGGCTACTTGGGCGTCTCGACAACGCAGCGAGGTGCCGTGCCAGACGTCGCGGGCCAGGCGGGATGTGTCAGACAGGCCCAGGGCTTGTCCGGCACGGCCCGGGCCCGTGGCCCCCCGGGGTCAGCCCAGCCGCTCCCCAGGGCGCACCCGTACGCCGCGGGCCCAGTCGGCGGCGGCCATCGGCTTCTTGCCCTGGGGCTGTACCCAGATGAGTTCGACGGCGTGCGAGCCGGTACCGGCGTGGACGCTGTGCTTGCCGGTGGCCAGTTCGCCCGGGGCGAGGGCCGACTGCTCGGGGGCGAGGGCGACCTGGCGCACCTTGAGGCGTTCGCCGCGGAAGACGGTCCAGGCACCGGGTGCCGGGGTGCAGCCGCGCACCAGGCGGTGCACGCCGAGCGCGGGGTGGTCCCAGTCGATCCTGGCGTCGTTGACGGAGAGTTTGGGGGCCAGGGTGACGCCCTCGGCGGGCTGCGGCACGGCGTGCAGGCTGCCGTCCTCGATGCCGTCCATGGTGGCCGCCAGCAGTCCGGCGCCCGCGAAGGCGAGCCGGGTGAGCAGGTCGCCGCTGGTGTCCTCGGGGCGTACCTCCTCGGTGAGCACCCCGTAGACCGGGCCGGAGTCAAGACCCTTCTCGATCTGGAAGGTGGAGGCGCCGGTGACCTCGTCGCCCGCGATGACGGCGTGCTGGACCGGGGCGGCGCCGCGCCAGGCCGGGAGCAGCGAGAAGTGCAGATTGACCCAGCCGTGCCGGGGGATGTCCAGGACGGACTCGGGCAGCAGCGCGCCGTAGGCGACGACCGGGGCGCAGTCGGGGGCGATGGCCCGCAGCCGCTCCTGGAAGGCGGGGTCGCGCGGGCGCTCGGGCCGCAGGATCTCGATCCCGGCCTCCTCGGCGCGCTGGGCGACGGGGCTGGCGACCAGCCGTCGCCCCCGGCCGGCGGGCGCGTCGGGCCGGGTGACCACGGCGGCGACCTCGTGCCGGTCCGATGCGAGCAGGGCGTCCAGGGCCGGTACGGCCACCTCGGGGGTGCCGGCGAAGACGAGCCTCATGGTGCGGGTGTCACCTTCTCGGGTGAGTGCGGGGTACGGGAGCTACGGGAACAACCCGAAACGGTGCGTCAGTCTACGGTCCGTACCGGCGTGGACCCCCGGGGCGTGCGGAGCGGAACGCGCCCCTTGGCGCGGACGATCCGGTCCAGCAGCGTGACCCAGGCCACGTGTGAGGCGTTGGTCAAGGCAGATTGACCATTCCGACAATCCCTGACGCCGGTTCGAGAGGGTCCTCATGGCCGACCACGCCACCCCTGACGCCCAGGCACGAGCGAGCCTGCATCTGCTGGTGCGGGACATCGAGCGGGTCCGCCGCCAGGTGGACGCGCTGCGCACGCTCACCGCACAGCTGGGCAATGTGTACCGCCCGCGACGCACCGGCTCCGCCGCCGGGTTCGTCGTGTACGGGCGCGCCCCGGCACCGACCGTCCGGCTGGCCCAGGAGCTGCGGGACAGCGTGGAGACCCTGGTGACGGCGGCCGTGGACTTCGACCGTTCGCTCGGCTTCTCCTGGGACGCGGTGGGCTCGGCGCTCGGTGTCACCAAGCAGGCGGTGCACCGTCGTTACGGCACCCGGCGCACGGCGGAGCGCACCACCGCCGTACGGGAGTCCCTCACCCGCGAGCCGCTGGGCCGCGACCCTCTGGGCCGGGAGTCCCTCGGCCGGGAACCCCTGGCGCGCGAGCCGCTGGGCACCGCGCCGCAGCAGCAGCCGGTGGCCGCGCCCTTCCCCGGTCCGCGCACCGGCTGAGTTTGCCGATCCGGCAAGAGTCTTTGCCATGGGCCGTTCGGGGGCGGACCATCTCCGGTGAACCGACACGGAGGTCATCCATGACGAAGGACGAGCGTTCGGCACAGGAGCACTGGGACGACCGGTACCGGGAGAACGAACGGATCTGGAGCGGCGAGCCCAACGTCGCTCTGGTCCGCGAGGTCTCCGGCCTGGCCCCGGGCAGCGCCTTGGATCTGGGCTGCGGCGAGGGCGGCGACGCGGTGTGGCTGGCGGACCGCGGCTGGCGGGTGACCGCCACCGACATCTCGGGCGTCGCCCTGGAGCGCGCGGCGGCGCACGCGGCCGGGCGCGGGGTGGCCGACCGGATCGACTGGCAGCGGCACGACCTCGGGGAGTCCTTCCCCGAGGGCACCTTCGACCTGGTCTCCGCGCATTTTCTGCACTCCACCGTCGATCTCCCCCGGGAGCGGATCCTGCGCCGGGCGGCGACGGCGGTGGCCCCCGGCGGCACGCTGCTCATCGTGGGCCACGCCGGCTGGCCCCGGGGCCACGAACCGGAGGACCACCCGGACGTGCACTTCCCCACCCCGGCGGAGGTCATCGCCTCGCTCGAACTCGCCGAGGGCGCCTGGGAGGTCCGCACCGCGGAGGAGTACGAGCGCACCCGCGTCCTCCCGGACGGCGAGGAACTCCACCACAAGGACAACACCCTGCGGCTGGAGCGACTGTCGCGGTGATCCCGACGCGGCAACCGGCGGCCGCGTCCGGCGGTGTGACCAGGCGCTGCTGAGCCGCCATCACAAGGCGGGCCGGGCCGGGCTCCGCGTCCGGTCCGCTCAGCGCATGCACACCCGCGGCGTGACAGGGAACGTCCCGACGCACGGGTCCCCACGATCACGGGGTGGGCCGGCCGCACCCAGGAGCCGTCCCGCCACTCCGCACGGTTCGGAACCGTTTCGGGAGCGTGCCGCGCGTCGTCCGTGATCGCCCGGGGGTCACCCCCGGTGCGATCGCCGTGTCGCCGGGCACGCCGGGCACGTGACGTGCGGTCAGCAGCACGGCGCCCGCCCGGGACGCACGCCTCCGGCGCGGGAACCCCCGGCGGGGAGGCCACCCGCCGGGCCGGCTCAGCCGATGTCCGGCGGGTCGATCCGGATCCGGACCGGCGGACCCACCCGGCGGGTCGCCCGGGCGGCCTGCGCCGCCTTCAACGCCGCGGCCAGCGCGCCACCGCTGCCCGGCGGCACCCGTACCAGGGCCCGCACCCACACCTCCCCCGGCGGCGGATCGCCCGGCCTGCGGGGCTGGCCCGGCGAGCGTACGGGCAGCGGCACCGGGCCCAGGATCTCCGCGTCCGGCGGCAGTCCGGCCGTCTCCAGCAGCCCGTCCACCGCCTCCGGCAACCCGCTCACCGCCGCCATCCGGGACACCGGCGGCTGGCCGAGCGCCGCCCGGTCGGCCAGTTCCCGTTCCGCGTGCCCCGCCGGGTCCCAGCGCACCAGCGCCTGCACCGGCCGCAGCGTGGCCTCGGCCATCACCACCACCGTGCCGCCCTCGCCCCGCGCCCGCACCAGCGCCGCCGCCGACAGCCAGCGCCGCAGGGCCTCCTCGCCGGCCCGCAGATCGGGGCGGCCGAGCAGCGCCCAGCCGTCCAGCAGCAGCGCCGCCGCGTACCCGGGCCCCTCGGCCACCGGCTCGGCGCCCGGTGTGGCGACCACCAGCGCGGGCCGGTCGGGCACCGTGTCCAGGATGTGATCGCGCCCGGAGGTGCGCACCGGTACCGCGGGGAACGCCCGGCCCAGCTCCTCCGCCGTGCGCCGCGCGCCCACCACCACGGCGCGCAGCCGTCCGCCCCCGCACTCGGGGCAGTGCCAGGCCGGCTCCTCGCGCCCGCACCAGCCGCAGCGCAGCTCGCCGCCGTCCGGCACGGTCAGTGGCCCGTGGCAGTGCCGGCAGCGGGCCGGTTCCCGGCAGCGCTCGCAGGCCAGCCGGGGAACGTACCCGCGGCGCGGCACCTGTACGAGCACCGGGCCGCGGCCCAGTGCCTCGCGCAGGGTCTGCCAGGCGAGCGTCGGAAGCCGCGCGGTGCGGGCCGCCGCGTCCCGTGCCTCGTCCGCCTCGCCGATCGTGCGCACCTGCGGGGCGGCCTCGCGCACCGTCTCCCGGTCCGCCGCCAGCGGCGCGGCGAAGCCCGTCGCCACCAGCTGGGCCGCCTCCACGGTGTGGGCGTGGCCGCCCAGCAGCAGTCCGGCCCGCTCGTGGGCGGCACGCAGCAGCAGGACGTCGCGGGCGTGCGGCTGGGGCGCGTGGTCATCAGCGTGCGCGTGGTCGCCGTCGTCCCAGATCGCGGCGAGGCCCAGATCACGGACCGGCGCGAACATCGCCGCCCGGGTGCCGATGACCCCGCGCACCGCGCCGCGGCTGACCGCGAGCCACTTGCGGTACCGCTCCTCGGGCCCGGCGTCCGCGGTGAGCAGGACATGGTGTCCGGGCCCCAGCAGCGCGGTGAGTTCGGCGTCCACCCGGGCGGCGGCCCGCCCGTCCGGGAGCACGGCCAGCGCGCCGCGCCCGGCGGCCAGCGTGGTGGCCAGGGCGCGCGCCAGTTCGCCGGGCCAGGTGGGCCCGGGCAGTGCCGTCCACACCGCGCGCGGCGCCTCGCCCCGCGCCAGCGCCGTCAGGAAGCCGGCGCCGCGCGGATAGCGGGCCCAGCCCCCCGGCTCGGGCGCGGCGGGCGGGGGCGGTGCGGGGGGTGAGGGCTGCTTCTCGGGGCGGGCCCGGCGCGGGGGTACCGCGAGCTGTACGACATCGGCGAGCGCCCCGGCGTACCGGTCGGCGACCGCCCGGCACAGCGCCAGCAGGGCCGGGGTGAGCACGGGTTCGGTGGAAAGCACCTGGGCGATCGGCGCCAGGGTGCCGGGAAAGTCGCTCTCGGCGCGCCGCTCGACGATGAAGCCGTTGATCAGACCGCCGCCCTCGCGGCGTCCGCCCCGCTCCCCCGCGCCGAACCGCACCCGGACGCGGACCCCCGGCTGGGCGTCCGCGTCCATGGCGGCGGGTACGGCGTAGTCGAAGTAGCGGTCGAGGTGCACCAGACCCTTGTCGACCAGCACCCGGGCGACCGGCAGCCCCTCGGCGAGCGCGGCGCCGCGCCAGGTGCGGGGGCGGGCCGGAGGTTCCTTCCGGCCCGCCCGCACGCTCGCGCGGATCAGCGCCAGCTGCTCCGCGCCCGCCGCCCGGTGTTCTTGCTCGCCGCTCACCCGAGCAGTACAGCAGATGGCTCGGACATCGCCGGGGCGGGAACCTCAGAGACCGACGGTGGCGCGCAGCGCGTCGACGCGGTCGGTGCGCTCCCAGGTGAAGTCGGGGAGCTCACGGCCGAAGTGCCCGTACGCGGCGGTCTGCGCGTAGATGGGACGCAGCAGGTGGAGGTCGCGGATGATGGCGGCCGGCCGCAGGTCGAAGACCTCGGAGATGGCCTTCTCGATCCGCTCGGGCTCGATCGTGGCGGTGCCGAAGGTCTCCACGAACAGACCCACCGGCTCGGCCTTGCCGATCGCGTACGCGACCTGCACCTCGCAGCGCGAGGCGAGGCCCGCGGCCACCACGTTCTTGGCCACCCAGCGCATCGCGTAGGCCGCCGACCGGTCGACCTTGGACGGGTCCTTGCCGGAGAAGGCGCCGCCGCCGTGCCGGGCCATGCCGCCGTAGGTGTCGATGATGATCTTGCGCCCGGTCAGCCCGGCGTCACCCATCGGGCCGCCGATCTCGAAGCGTCCGGTCGGGTTCACCAGCAGCCGGTAGCCCTCGCTGTCCAGCTTGATGCCGTCGGCGACCAGCGCCTTCAGCTCGGGCTCGACCACGAACTCCTGGATGTCGGGGGCGAGCAGCGACTCCAGGTCGATGTCCGAGGCGTGCTGGCTGGAGACCACCACGGTGTCCAGGCGCACGGCCTTGTCACCGTCGTACTCGATGGTCACCTGGGTCTTGCCGTCCGGGCGCAGGTACGGGATGGTCCCGTTGCGCCGCACCTCGGACAGCCGGGAGGACAGCCGGTGCGCCAGCCGGATCGGCAGCGGCATCAGCTCGGGCGTCTCGTCGCACGCGTAGCCGAACATCAGGCCCTGGTCGCCCGCGCCCTGCCGGTCCAGTTCGTCCAGTTCGCCCTCGACCCGCGACTCGTAGGCGGTGTCCACCCCTTGGGCGATGTCCGGGGACTGCGACCCGATCGACACCGACACCCCGCAGGACGCGCCGTCGAACCCCTTCTTGGAGGAGTCGTAACCGATTTCGAGGATCTTGTTGCGCACCAGGGACGCGATGTCCGCGTAGGCCTTGGTGGTGACCTCACCGGCCACATGCACCAGGCCCGTGGTGATCATCGTCTCGACGGCCACCCGGGAGGTCGGGTCCTCCCGGAGCAGGGCGTCGAGGATGGCATCGCTGATCTGATCGGCGATCTTGTCGGGGTGACCCTCGGTCACAGATTCCGAGGTGAACAGGCGGCGGGACACATCGCTCCCTGGGGTTGCAGCGGCTGCTGACTGAACTGGTCCGACGCGCTCCGGGGCCTCCCGGCGGGCGTCGGTGTGAGTCTATCGGCTCAAGGGTCGCCGGACAGCGGATCCAACCACGGCTGCCGCGGCCCTGTCTTACAGTAACGGTCCTGCCCCCGGCTGGGGAGAGGTGGATCGCAGTGCGAGACGGCGCAAGGGGGTCGTACGGAATCAGGCCGTGCTCAGACGCCCGGCCACAACGTCCCAGATACGGTCCGCCAGAGCCTCTTTGGGGCCGTGCGGCACCGGGGTCTCCGGGCCGCCGGACTCCAGGATCACGGCCTCGTTCTCCTCGGTGCCGAAGGCGCGCCCGCCACCCACCTGGTTGACGACCAGCAGGTCGCAGCCCTTGCGGGCGAGCTTGGCCCGCCCGTTGGCCAGGACGTCGTCGGTCTCGGCGGCGAACCCCACCACGATCTGGGCGGGCGCGGGACGGTGGGCGGACAGCTCCGCCAGGATGTCGGGGTTGCGCACCAGGGCGACGGGCTCCGGCTCCACCCCGTCCCGCTTCTTGATCTTGCTGTCCACCTCGCGCGCCGGCCGGAAGTCGGCGACCGCCGCCGCCATCACCACCGCGTCGGCGTCCGCGGCGGCCTTCAGGACCGCCTCGCGCAGCTCGCGCGCCGTGCCCACCGGGATGACCTCGGCCCCGGCCGGGTCCGGCAGGGCCGCGTTCGCCGCCACCAGCGTCACCCGGGCGCCCCGGGCCACGGCGGTACGGGCCAGCGCGTAGCCCTGCTTGCCCGAGGAGCGGTTCCCCAGGTAGCGCACCGGGTCCAGCGGTTCGCGGGTGCCGCCGGCCGAGATCACCACATGCCGTCCGGCCAGATCGGGGACGGCCCCGGCGGTGCCGCGCGCCAGCACCCGGCGGCAGACCTCGAAGATCTCCGCGGGGTCCGGCAGCCGGCCCTTGCCGGTGTCGGCGCCGGTCAGCCGCCCGCTGGCGGGCTCGATGACCACGGCGCCGCGGCGGCGCAGGGTGGCGACGTTCTCCTGGGTGGCGGGGTGCTCCCACATCTCGGTGTGCATCGCGGGCGCGAAGATCACCGGGGCCCGTACGGTCAGCAGCGTGTTGGTGAGCAGATCGTCCGCCCGCCCGTGCGCGGCCTTGGCCAGCAGATCGGCGGTGGCCGGGGCGATCACCAGCAGGTCGGCCTGCTGCCCGATCCGTACGTGGGGCACCTCGTGGACGCTCTCGAAGACCTCGGTGTCCACCGGGTGGCCCGACAGGGCCGCCCAGGTGGCCGCGCCGACGAAGCGCAGCGCGTTGGAGGTGGGCAGCACCCGGACGTCGTGACCGGATTCGGTCAGCCGGCGCAGCAGTTCGCACGCCTTGTAGGCGGCGATCCCGCCGCTGACTCCCAGAACGATCTTCGGCTTGTCCATCGCTGCCCTTCTCCCGGCGCGAGCACGGGCCCGGCAGCGTGCTGCCGGGCCCGTGGGCGGATCGATGCTGTGGTGCGAGTACGGCGACTCAGCGGCTCTGGCGCGGGCTCGGGTCCGCCGGGCCGTCGATGGCCTCGGAGGTCAGCAGGCCGGCGTTGATCTCGCGGAGCGCGATCGACAGCGGCTTCTCGTGCACATGGGTGTCCACGAGCGGGCCGACGTACTCCAGCAGGCCCTCGCCGAGCTGGGAGTAGTACGCGTTGATCTGACGCGCGCGCTTGGCGGCGTAGATCACCAGGCTGTACTTCGAGTCGGTGGCCTCGAGCAGCTCATCGATCGGCGGGTTGATGATGCCCTCGGGCGTGGTGATGGAAGAGGACACGCTCTACCTTCCGCAGGGGGTCGGGGGCGGGGGAAACAAAGACTGCCCCCTGGTTAACACAGCAAGGCTAGCAGCTCACCCGCGACGTCCTCGACCGACGTATTGACCAGGGTGACGTCGAACTCCGACTCGGCCGCCAGTTCCTTCCTGGCCTCGGTCAGCCGGCGCTCGATGACATCGGGCGGCTCGGTGCCCCGGCCGGTCAGCCGGCGCACCAGTTCCTCCCAGCTGGGCGGCGCGAGAAAGACCAGCCGAGCCTCGGGCATCGAGGAGCGCACCAGCCGGGCGCCTTGGAGGTCGATCTCCAGCAGGACGGGCTCCCCCGCCTCCAGCCGGTCCAGCACGGCGCGGCGCGGAGTGCCGTACCGGTTGCCGGCGAACTCGGCCCACTCCAGGAGTTCTCCGTTGGCGACGAGTTTGTCGAACTCCTCGTCCTCCACGAAGAAGTAGTGCACACCGTGGCGCTCCCCGGGGCGGGGACGACGGGTGGTGGCCGAGACGGACAGCCACACCTCCGGATGAGCTTTGCGCATATGGGCGACGACCGTGCTCTTGCCGACCCCTGAGGGGCCGGAGAGCACGGTCAGCCGCGGACGATCGTTCATGTGCCGATTATCCCGTCTCCATGCGGAGCGGGAAAATCTCAGGCTGCCTTGTCGCCGAACTCACGCTCCAGCGAGGCGATCTGGTTGGAGCCGAGACCACGGACCCGGCGGCTCTCGGAGATGCCAAGACGCTCCATGATCTGCCGGGCGCGGACCTTGCCGACGCCGGGCAGCGACTCCAGCAGCGCGCTGACCTTCATCTTTCCGATGACATCATTCTTCTGTCCCTGCTGGATGACCTCGTGCAGGGAGGCGCCGGAGTGCTTGAGCCGATTCTTGACCTCGGCGCGCTCCCGGCGAGCCGCGGCGGCCTTCTTAAGCGCGGCTGCGCGCTGTTCAGGGGTTAGGGGCGGAAGAGCCACGCCTACGTCACCTCGGGTGTCGAATCTGTTGGATACGGACAGCACGCGGCCATCTGGCCGCGCACCGGCGGGCAGTCGGCTGGGTGCCTGGCTGCTCCGCTCTCGTCGGAGACTAGCGGCCGATCCGGCTCGAGTCAGCGAGAATCGTCAAAAAGTCCAGGTCAGCGTTCAATCAGTACGAACTTTTCGGACATTTCTCTACGGCAGAGGGCTCAACGGTGGTCAGGGACCACCGCAGACAGCGCCCGGACCTCCTCCTCGGCAGCCGTGCGCAGCCCTTCGACCGAGGGCCCGCGACGCAGCACGGACCGGCTGACACTGGGCACCACATGACCACTCTGGGCGCCGAACAGCCTGGGCAGATCGGCCGCGGTGGCGCCCTGCGCGCCGATCCCGGGGGCCAGCAGCGGGCCGTTGACCGCCAGGTCCACCCCCGCCGTGCCCAGGGTGGCGCCGATCACCGCGCCGACCGAGCCCAGCGGGGTGGCGTCCGCGTTCTCCCGCGCGATGGCGTCCAGCATCAGCTGGGCCAGCGGACGGCCGTCTGCGGCGGTGGCCCGCTGCACCTGGGCGCCCTCCGGGTTGGAGGTGAGCCCCAGGACGAAGATCCCGGCGCCGTTGGCCCGCGCCAGGTCCAGCGCCGGCCGCAGCGACTCGAAGCCGAGGTACGGGGAGACGGTGATCGCGTCCGAGAACAGCGGGGCGCCGGGCTCCAGATAGGCGGAGGCGTAGGCGGCCATGGTGGAGCCGATGTCCCCGCGCTTGACGTCGGTGAGCACCAGTGCCCCGGCGTCACGGCTGTCGGCGATGGCCCGTTCCAGGACGGCCACGCCCCGTGAGCCGAAGCGCTCGAAGAACGCGGACTGCGGCTTGAGGACGGCGACGCGGTCGGCGAGCGCCTCCACCACGGTGCGGGTGAAGCGTTCGAGGCCCGCGATGTCGTCGCCGAGCCCCCAGTCGGCGAGCAGTCGGGCGTGCGGGTCGATCCCCACGCACAACGGCCCGCGCTCGTCCATGGCCCGGCGCAGCCGGGCGCCGAACGGCTCCGGTGCGCTCATGCCCGGCCCTCCTCGGCCTCGGTGCCCACGGGGCTCCTGTCGCCCCGGGTGCTCGCGGTGGCCCCGGTCACCTCGGTGACCTCGCTGCCGACCGCCTCGGCCAGCGTGGCGTACGGGCTGGCCGCCAGCTGCCTGGCCAGTCCGCGGTGGATGCGCCGGGGCCAGGCCGGGCCCTCGTAGATGAAGCCGCTGTAGCCCTGGATCAGGGTGGCGCCGGCCCGGATCCGGGCCCAGGCGTCCTCGGCGGTGGTGATGCCGCCGACCCCGATCAGGGTGAGCCGGCCGCCGGTGCGCGCGTACAGCCGGCGCAGGACCTCCAGCGAGCGCTCGGTGAGCGGGGCGCCGGACAGTCCGCCCGCGCCGATGGCGGCCACCTCCTCGGCGGGGGTGGCCAGCGCGTCCCGGCCGATGGTGGTGTTGGTGGCGATGATGCCGTCCAGGCCCAGTTCCAGGGCGAGATCGGCGACGGCGTCGATGTCCTCGTCGGCGAGATCGGGGGCGATCTTCACCAGCAGCGGTACCCGGCGCGCGGTGACCGTGCGGTCGGCCGCCTCGCGCACCGCGCTCAGCAGCGGGCGCAGCTGGTCCACGGCCTGCAGGGCGCGCAGCCCGGGGGTGTTGGGCGAGGAGACGTTGACCACCAGGTAGTCGGCGTGCCCGGCCAGCCGTTCGGTGGAGGTGACGTAGTCGGCGACGGCCTCCGCCTCGGGGACGGCCTTGGTCTTGCCGATGTTGACGCCGACGACGGTGCCGCCGGGCCGCCGCTTGCGCCCGGCGAGGCGGGCGGCGACGGCGGCCGAGCCGTCGTTGTTGAAGCCCATCCGGTTGATCAGGGCGCGGTCGGCCACCAGCCGGAAGAGCCGGCGGCGCGGATTGCCGGGCTGCGGCTGTCCGGTGACGGTGCCGATCTCGACGTGGTCGAATCCGAGCATGGCCAGGCCGTCGATGCCCACGGCGTTCTTGTCGAAGCCGGCGGCGAGCCCGAAGGGCCCCGGCATGGTGTGGCCCAGCGCCCGCACCCGCAACTGCGGGAAGCGGGGCGCGAACCCGGCCCGTACCGCGTCGCGCAGTACGGGGACGGAGGCGGCCGCCCGGATCGCCCCGAACGCGAGGTGGTGGGCGCGTTCGGGGTCGATCCGGGTGAGGACTGTACGGAACAGCAGGGAGTAGGCGCGTCCCATGTCAGGCGCCCGCCCCCTCGCCGGCGGCTTCCCGGGCACTGATCAGGTGCCGGGCGTGGTCCTGGAGCGAGCGGACGCCGACGTCGCCGTGGCGCAGGGCGTCGATGCCCTGGACGGCGGCGGCCAGCGCCTGCACGGTGGTGAGGCAGGGCACGGCGCGCGCCACGGCCGCCGTACGGATGTCGTAGCCGTCGAGGCGGCCGCCGGTGCCGTAGGGGGTGTTGACGATCAGGTCGACGTGCCCGTCGTGGATGAGCTGGACGATGGTCTGCTCGCCGTTCGGGCCCTCGCCCTCGCTCTGCTTGCGCACCACGGTGGCCTCGATGCCGTTGCGGCGCAGCACCTCCGCGGTGCCGGAGGTGGCGAGCAGTTCGAAGCCGTGCTCGACCAGGGCGCGGGCCGGGAAGATCATGGCCCGCTTGTCGCGGTTGGCGATGGAGATGAACGCCCGGCCCTTGGTGGGCAGTGCTCCGTAGGCGCCGGCCTGGGACTTGGCGTAGGCGGTGCCGAACACCGAGTCGATGCCCATGACCTCGCCGGTGGAGCGCATCTCCGGCCCGAGCACGGTGTCCACGCCGCGGCCGTGCACGTCGCGGAAGCGCGACCAGGGCATCACGGCTTCCTTGACCGAGATGGGCGCGTCCATGGGCAGGGTGCCGCCGTCGCCGTGGGCGGGCAGCAGGCCCTCGGCGCGCAGTTCGGCGACGGTGGCGCCGAGCGAGATGCGGGCGGCGGCCTTGGCCAGCGGGACGGCGGTGGCCTTGGAGGTGAAGGGAACGGTGCGGGAGGCGCGGGGGTTGGCCTCCAGCACGTAGAGGATGTCGCCGGAGAGCGCGAACTGGATGTTGATCAGTCCGCGGACCCCGACCCCGGCGGCGATAGCCTCGGTGGAGGCGCGCAGCCGCTTGATGTCGTGGCCGCCCAGGGTGATGGGCGGCAGGGCGCAGGCGGAGTCGCCGGAGTGGATGCCGGCTTCCTCGATGTGCTCCATGACGCCGCCCAGGTAGAGCTCCTGGCCGTCGTAGAGGGCGTCGACGTCGATCTCGATGGCGTCGTCGAGGAAGCGGTCGATGAGCACCGGGTGTTCGGAGATCAGCCCGGCGTGCCGCTGGAGGTAGTCGGCGAGCGAGGGCTCGTCGTAGACGATCTGCATGCCGCGTCCGCCGAGCACGTAGCTGGGGCGGACCATCACCGGGTAGCCGATGCCGGCCGCGATCCGGCTCGCCTCGTCGAAGGAGTGGGCGGTGCCGTACTTGGGCGCGGGCAGTCCGGCGGCCTCCAGGACGCGGCCGAAGTGGCCGCGTTCCTCGGCGAGGTTGATGGCCTCGGGTGAGGTGCCGACGATCGGGACGCCGTTGTCCTTCAGGGCCTGGGCCAGGCCGAGCGGGGTCTGGCCGCCGAGCTGGACGATGACGCCGGCCAGCGGTCCCGCCTGCTGTTCGGCGTGCACGATCTCCAGGACGTCCTCCAGGGTGAGCGGCTCGAAGTAGAGCCGGTCGGAGGTGTCGTAGTCGGTGGAGACGGTCTCGGGGTTGCAGTTGACCATGACGGTCTCGTAGCCGGCCTCGCTGAGCGCGAAGGAGGCGTGCACACAGGAGTAGTCGAACTCGATGCCCTGGCCGATGCGGTTGGGCCCGGAGCCCAGGATGATCACGGCGGGCTTGGTGCGCGGGCCGACCTCGCTCTCCTCGTCGTAGGAGGAGTAGAGGTACGGGGTGCGGGCGGCGAACTCGGCGGCGCAGGTGTCCACGGTCTTGTAGACGGGGCGTACGCCCAGGGCGTGCCGTACCTCGCGCACCACGTCCTCGCGCAGGCCGCGGATGCCGGCGATCTGGGCGTCGGAGAAGCCGTGCCGCTTGGCGTGGGCCAGCAGGTCGGCGTCCAGGAGTTCGGCGGCGGCGATCTCCGCGGCGATCTCCGCGACCAGGAACAGCTGGTCGACGAACCAGGGGTCGATCTTGGTGGCCTCGAAGACCTCTTCGGGGGTGGCGCCGGCCCGGATGGCGGCCATCACGGTGTTCAGCCGGCCATCGGTGGGCACCTGGGCACGGACCAGCAGCTCCACCTTGTCGCCGGGCTCACCGCTGAAGTCGAACTGGGAGTCCTTCTTCTCCAGGGAGCGCAGCGCCTTGTTGAGCGCCTCGGTGAAGTTGCGGCCGATGGCCATGGCCTCGCCCACCGACTTCATGGTGGTGGTGAGGGAGGAGTCGGCGGCCGGGAACTTCTCGAAGGCGAACCGCGGGACCTTGACCACCACGTAGTCGAGGGTGGGTTCGAAGGAGGCCGGGGTCTGCTCGGTGATGTCGTTGGGGATCTCGTCCAGCGTGTAGCCGATGGCGAGCCGGGCGGCGATCTTGGCGATCGGGAAGCCGGTGGCCTTGGAGGCGAGCGCGGAGGAGCGCGAGACCCGCGGGTTCATCTCGATGACGACGACGCGGCCGTCCTCGGGGTTGACGGCGAACTGGATGTTGCAGCCGCCGGTGTCGACGCCGACCTCGCGGATGACGGCGATTCCGATGTCCCGCAGGATCTGGTACTCGCGGTCGGTGAGGGTCATGGCGGGGGCGACGGTGATGGAGTCGCCGGTGTGCACGCCCATCGGGTCGAGGTTCTCGATGGAGCACACCACGACCACGTTGTCGGCGCGGTCGCGCATCAGCTCCAGCTCGTACTCCTTCCACCCCAGGATGGACTCCTCCAGGAGCACCTCGGTGGTGGGCGACAGGGCCAGGCCCTGGCCGGCGATCCGGCGCAGTTCCTCCTCGTCGTGCGCGAAGCCGGAGCCGGCGCCGCCCATGGTGAAGGAGGGGCGGACCACGACGGGGTAGCCGCCGAGGGCGGGGACGCCGGCGAGCACCTCGGCCATCGAGTGGCAGATGACGGAACGGGCGGATTCGCCGTGGCCGGTCTTCTGGCGCACCGCCTCGACCACGCCCTTGAACAGGTCGCGGTCCTCACCCTTGTTGATGGCCTCGACGTTGGCGCCGATCAGCTCCACGCCGTACCGGTCCAGGGTGCCGGCGTCGTGCAGGGCGATGGCGGTGTTGAGGGCGGTCTGGCCGCCGAGGGTGGGGAGCAGCGCGTCGGGCCGCTCCTTGTCGATGATCTTCTCGACGTACTCCGGGGTGATCGGCTCGACGTAGGTGGCGTCGGCGATCTCCGGGTCGGTCATGATCGTGGCCGGGTTGGAGTTGACGAGGATGACGCGCAGTCCCTCGGACTTCAGCACGCGGCATGCCTGGGTGCCCGAGTAGTCGAACTCGGCGGCCTGTCCGATGACGATCGGACCGGATCCGATGACCAGGACGGACTGGATATCGGTGCGCTTAGGCACGCTGGTCCTCCATCAGGGAGACGAAGCGGTCGAACAGGTAGGCGGCGTCGTGCGGGCCGGCTGCCGCTTCGGGGTGGTACTGGACGCTGAAGGCCGGCCGGTCGAGCAGTCGCAGCCCCTCGACGACGTTGTCGTTGAGGCAGACGTGGGAGACCTCGGCGCGGCCGAAGGGGGTGTCGGAGACGGTGTCGAGCGGGGCGTCGACGGCGAACCCGTGGTTGTGGGCGGTGACCTCGACCTTGCCGGTGGCGCGGTCCTTGACCGGCTGGTTGATGCCCCGGTGGCCGTACTTGAGCTTGTAGGTGCCGAAGCCCAGGGCGCGGCCCAGGATCTGGTTGCCGAAGCAGATGCCGAACAGCGGGGTGCCGCGTTCCAGGACGCCGCGCATGAGGGCCACGGCGTGGTCGGCGGTGGCCGGGTCGCCGGGGCCGTTGGAGAAGAAGACGCCGTCCGGTGCGGTGGCGTAGATCTCCTCGACGGTGGCGGTGGCGGGCAGTACGTGCACCTCGATGCCGCGCTCGGCCATCCGGTGGGGGGTCATGCCCTTGATGCCGAGGTCCACGGCGGCCACGGTGAAGCGGCGTTCGCCCTGGGCCGGCACGGTGTACGGCTCGGTGGTGGCGACCTCGGCGGCCAGGTCGGCGCCGCTCATCTGGGGGGCGGCCCGGACCCGGGTGAGGAGTTCGTCCTCGGCGGCGAGCGCGTCGCCGGAGAAGATGCCGACCCGCATGGCGCCGCGTTCCCGCAGGTGGCGGGTGAGGGCGCGGGTGTCGATGCCGCTGATGCCGACCACGCCCTGGGCGGCGAGTTCGTCGTCCAGGGTGCGGGCGGAGCGCCAGTTGGAGGGGACCCGGGCGGGGTCGCGGACCACATAGCCGGCGACCCAGATCCGGCCGGACTCGGGGTCCTCGTCGTTGACGCCGGTGTTGCCGATGTGCGGGGCGGTCATGACGACCACCTGGCGGTGGTACGAGGGGTCGGTGAGGGTCTCCTGGTAGCCGGTCATGCCGGTGGAGAAGACGGCCTCGCCGAGGGTCTGGCCGACCGCGCCGTAGCTGCGGCCGCGGAAGGTGCGGCCGTCCTCCAGGACGAGTACGGCGGGGTGGGTGCGGGTGGTGGCGGTGGTCATGCGGCACCTTCTTCGGGGGTGTGCGGGGCGGCGGCCGTGGTGGCGGCGGGGCCCAGGGCCTGGATCCAGGCGGCGTGCTCCTCGGCGCGGTCGGACCGGAAGCCGGAGTCCAGCAGGCGGTCGCCGTGCTCCCAGGTGATCACCAGCAGTCCGCCCTCGGTGAGGACCTTGCCGGCGATGCCCTTGTCGAGCCGGGCCTCGCGGACGCGCCCGGCCGGGATCAGGAAGTCGGGGGCTCCGGGGCGTACCACGGCGATGCCCTCGTCGGTGAGGGTCAGCTCGGCGCGGCTCCGGGCGCCCAGGCCGTGCGCGACGATGCGGTCCAGCCACTGTCCGGCGGTGGTCGAGCCGTGGTAGCGGCCGGCCATCCGCAACCGGGGCTCGCCGGGGGCGGTGGGCAGCGCGGGCAGCTCGGGCAGGTCGCCCTGGAGGCTGCCGCGCCACTTCCAGCCCTCGCGCATCAGCCAGTAGACGAGGGCGACGAGCAGCAGCAGGCCGACGACCCAGCCGATGCGCGCGGCCCAGTCGGTGACCTCGGCCGACTTGCGTTCGACGCCGTCGTCGGCGAGTGCGATCAGGTGCGCCGTGAAGATGTGACTCATGTGAGATTCCCGTCCGTGACCGTTGCCCGGCCCCGCAGGAAGGTGTGCGTCACCCGGCCCGGCAGCTCACGCCCCCGGTAGGGGGTGTTCCGGCTGCGGGAGACGAATCCCGCGGGGTCCACCACCGAACGGTATGCCGGGTCGAGCAGGGTCAGGTTGGCGGGCTCCCCCACGGCGAGCGGGCGGCCGTGTCCGGCGAGCCGGCCGATGGCGGCGGGCGCGTACGACATCCGGTCGGCGACCTTGGCCCAGTCCATGAGTCCGGTGTCGACCATGGTCTGCTGGACCACGGAGAGCGCCGTCTCCAGGCCGATCATCCCCATGGCGGCGGCACCCCACTCGCAGTCCTTGTCCTCGTGGGGGTGCGGGGCGTGATCGGTGGCCACAATGTCGATGGTGCCGTCCGCGAGTGCCTCGCGCAGCGCCAGCACGTCGGTCTCGGTGCGCAGCGGCGGGTTGACCTTGTAGACGGGGTCGTAGGAGCGCACCAGCTCGTCGGTGAGCAGCAGGTGGTGCGGGGTGACCTCGGCGGTGACCCGCCAGCCCTTGGACTTGGCCCAGCGCACCAGCTCCACGGAGCCGGCGGTGGACAGGTGGCAGATGTGCAGCCGGGAGCCGACGTGCGCGGCGAGCAGGATGTCGCGGGCGATGATCGATTCCTCGGCGACGGCCGGCCAGCCGGTCAGGCCCAGCTCGGCGGAGACGACGCCCTCGTTCATCTGGGCGCCCTCGGTGAGCCGGGGCTCCTGGGCGTGCTGGGCGATCACGCCGTCGAACGCCTTCACGTACTCCAGGGCGCGGCGCATGATCACGGCGTCGTCCACGCACTTGCCGTCGTCGGAGAAGACGGTGACGCCGGCCGCGCTGTCGTGCATGGCGCCCAGCTCGGCGAGCTGCTTGCCGCCCAGGCCGACGGTGACGGCCCCGATGGGCTGGACGTCGCAGTAGCCGGATTCGCGGCCCAGGCGCCACACCTGCTCCACGACGCCGGCGGTGTCGGCGACGGGGAAGGTGTTGGCCATGGCGTGCACGGCGGTGTAGCCGCCGGCGGCGGCGGCCCGGGTGCCGGTGAGGACGGTCTCGGAGTCCTCACGGCCGGGCTCGCGCAGGTGGGTGTGGAGATCGACGAGGCCGGGCAGCGCGATGCTGCCGTCCGCGTCGATCACGGTGGCGCCCGTGGCCGGGACGCCGGTGCCGATCTCGGCGATGACGCCGTTCTCGATCAGCAGGTCCTGCGGCCGTCCGCCGAGGATCCTGGCGCCCTTGATCAGGGTGCGCCGGTGGGTTGCGGTCTCACTCATGGGTTTCCTTGGTGGCGGCGGGCTCGGCACCGCCGAGCAGCAGGTACAGGACGGCCATGCGGATGCTGACGCCGTTGGTGACCTGCTCGACGGCGGTGCAGCGGGGGGAGTCGGCGACCTCGGCGGTGATCTCCATGCCCCGGTTCATCGGTCCGGGGTGCATGACGATGGCGTGGCCCGGCATCCGGGACATGCGCTCGCCGTCCAGGCCGTAGCGGCGGGCGTACTCGCGCTCGGTCGGGAAGTAGGCGGCGTTCATCCGTTCACGCTGGACGCGCAGCATCATGACGGCGTCGGACTTGGGCAGGACCGCGTCCAGGTCGTAGGAGACGGCGCAGGGCCAGTGTTCGACGCCGATGGGCACCAGGGTGGGCGGGGCGACGACGGTCACCTCGGCGCCGAGGGTGTGCAGCAGCTGGACGTTGGAGCGGGCCACCCGGGAGTGCAGGATGTCGCCGACGACGGTGACCCGGCGCCCGGCGAGGTCGGTGCCCAGGCCCTGCCCGTCGGCGGCCAGCCGGCGCCGGATGGTGAAGGCGTCCAGCAGCGCCTGGGTGGGGTGTTCGTGGGTGCCGTCGCCCGCGTTGACCACCGAGCCGCCGATCCAGCCCGAGGTGGCGAGCCGGTGCGGGGCGCCGGAGTCGTGGTGCCGGATGACGACGGCGTCGGCGCCCATCGCCTGGAGGGTGAGGGCGGTGTCCTTGAGGGATTCGCCCTTGGAGACCGAGGAGCCCTTGGCCGAGAAGTTGATCACATCGGCGGAGAGCCGCTTGGCGGCCGCCTCGAAGGAGATCCGGGTCCGGGTGGAGTCCTCGAAGAAGAGGTTGACGACCGTGCGGCCGCGCAGGGTGGGCAGTTTCTTGATCGGCCGGTCGGCGATCCTGGCCATTTCCTCGGCGGTGTCGAGGACGAGAACGGCGTCGTCACGGCTGAGGTCGGTGGCCGAGATGAGATGGCGCTTCATCATTGCCTTCCCAGAGGTGAAGGGGAGCTGAGGGCGTGCGGGCAGGCGCGGGCACGGCCGGGCCGGGGTGGGGGGCCGGGCCGTACGGGGCGCGCTACCGCTCGGCGGCGGAGGCGTCCTCGCGTACGCCCAGGAGCACGCCGTCGCGGCCGTCCTCCTCGGTGAGCTGGACCTTGACCGTCTCCCGCAGGGAGGTGGGGATGTTCTTGCCGACGTAGTCGGCGCGGATCGGCAGCTCGCGGTGCCCCCGGTCGACCAGGACCGCCAGCTGGACGGCGCGCGGGCGGCCGATGTCGCCCAGGGCGTCGAGGGCGGCCCGGATGGTGCGGCCGGAGAAGAGCACGTCGTCGACCAGGACGACCAGCGCGCCGTCGATGCCGGCGCCGGGGATCTCGGTGCGGGCCAGGGCGCGGGCCGGGCGCAGCCGCAGGTCGTCGCGGTACATGGTGATGTCCAGGGAGCCCACGGGCACCGGGTGTCCGGTGATCTCGGCGAGCCGGGCGGTCAGCCGGTGGGCCAGATAGACCCCCCGGGTGGGGATGCCCAGCAGCACCACGTCGTCGGCGCCCTTGGCGCGTTCGACGATCTCGTGGGCGATGCGGGTCAGTGCCCGCGCGATGTCCGGCGCTTCCAGGACGGAGCGGGCCGGCGGTGGTTCTTGGGTGTCCATACGAAACGGACCTCCTTCCCCGCCTCACGGGACGGGCCTTAAAGGACGTCTGGTGTTCGAATGAACCATAGCAGGGCACTCGATACGCTCCGCATCGCCCCAGGTCAGAGAGGAGGAGGCCGGTCCGGCTTGACGGGAGATATCACGCTGCGTAACCTCACACTGAGTAACAAAACCGCCGTCCGGGGAGACACATGTCCAGCGAATACGCCAAACAGCTCGGAGCCAAGCTCCGCGCCATCCGTACCCAGCAGGGTCTGTCGCTCCATGGGGTCGAGGAGAAGTCCCAGGGCCGCTGGAAGGCGGTCGTGGTCGGCTCGTACGAGCGCGGTGACCGCGCGGTGACCGTGCAGCGCCTCGCGGAGCTGGCGGACTTCTACGGTGTTCCGGTCCAAGAGCTGCTGCCCGGCACCACGCCCGGCGGGGCCGCCGAGCCGCCGCCGAAGCTGGTCCTCGACCTGGAGCGGCTGGCCACGCTGCCCAGCGAGAAGGCCGGTCCGCTGCAGCGCTACACCGCCACCATCCAGAGCCAGCGCGGTGACTACAACGGCAAGGTGCTCTCGATCCGCCAGGACGACCTGCGCACCCTCGCGGTGATCTACGACCAGTCCCCCTCGGTGCTGACCGAACAGCTGATCAGCTGGGGTGTGCTGGGCGCCGACGCCCGCCGTGCGGTGCAGGCCGAGGAGAGCTGACCCGGGGCGTACGCAACGCGCGTCGCATCCGCAGCGCGCCGCCCGGAGCGGCGTACGGCACAGGGGCGGGCGGCCGGCCACACATGGCCCGCCGCCCGCCCCTGCCGTGGCGCCTCAGCGCCGCAAAGAGGGCTTCAGCTCCTTGAGCCGCCCCAGCAGGCCGTTCACGAAGGCCGGCGAATCATCGGTGGAGAACTCCCGGGCCAGCTGCACGGCCTCGTCGAGCACCACCGGATCGGGCACATCGTCCCGCCAGATCAGCTCGAAGGCGCTCAGCCGCAGAATGTTGCGGTCCACGGCCGGCATCCGGTCCAGCGGCCAGCCGATCGTGTACTGCGCCAGCAGTTCGTCGATCCGCTCCGCCCGCTCCGAAAACCCCTCCACCAGCTCCCTGGTGTACGGATTGACCTGTGGATTCGCCTGATCACTCAGGGCCTTGCGGGTCCACTCGGCCAGGACATCGGTGGGGTCGGCAGCGCGCTGATCCGCCTCGAAGAGGATCTGGAGCGCCCGCTGCCGTGCCTTGCTGCGCGCGGACACGTCAGCTGTTCACCCGGCCGAGGTATTCACCGGAGCGGGTGTCGACCTTGATCTTCTCGCCCGTGGTGATGAACAGCGGGACGCCGATCTCGTAGCCGGTCTCCAGCTTGGCGGGCTTGGTCCCACCGGTGGAGCGGTCGCCCTGCACACCGGGCTCGGTGTACTCGATGGTCAGCTCGACCGAGGCCGGCAGCTCCACGAACAGCGGGGTGCCCTCGTAGATGGCCACGGTGGCCTCGAAGCCCTCCAGCAGGAAGTTCGCCGCCTCGCCCACGGTCTTGGGGTCGATCGGCAGCTGCTCGAAGGTCTCGGTGTCCATGAAGACGAAGTCGGTGCCGTCCTTGTAGGAGAACTGCATCCCCCGACGGTCGACGGTGGCGGTCTCGACCTTGGTGCCGGCGTTGAAGGTCTTGTCGACGACCTTGCCGGAAAGCACGTTCTTCAGCTTGGTGCGCACAAAGGCGCCGCCCTTGCCGGGCTTGACGTGCTGGAACTCGACAACGGACCACAACTGTCCGCCGTCGAGCTTGAGCACGAGGCCGTTCTTGAGGTCGTTCGTGGTGGCCACGGTCGCGGAATCTCCTACAGACTGCTGCTGGGGGGACCGGAGGAACCCCCGTGTGCCGGGCGAAGCCGGTCACAGAGCGAGGAGTTCCTTGGTCGTGATGGTAAGTAGCTCAGGACCGCCGTCCGCCGGGGAGCGAACGACGAGCGTGTCATCGATCCGGACTCCGCCCCGGCCCGGGAGGTGTACTCCCGGCTCGACGGTGACCGGCACACAAGGGCCCAGTCTACCCATGGCGGCCGGGGACAGCCGTGGGTCCTCCCCGATTTCCAGTCCCACCCCGTGCCCGGTGGCCGGTCCCAGCGCCGAACCGTGGCCCGCCGCCTCCAGCACCGTACGCGCCGCCCGGTCCACCGCGCGGTACTCGGCCCCCGGCTCCAGGGACTCCCGGGCCGCCCGCTGCGCGGAGAACACCAGGTCGTACAGCTCGATCTGCCAGTCGGCCGGGCTGGAGCCGATCACGAAGGTACGGCCGATCCGGCAACGGTAGCCGCGGAACCTGGCCCCCAGGCACACCGACAGGAAGTCGCCCTCCTCCACCCGCCGGTCGGTGGGCCGGTGCCCGGCCACCCCGGAGTGGGTGCCGGTGGCCACCGAGGTGGGGAAGGCCGGGCCGTCCGCGCCGTGGTCCACCAGCCGCCGCTCCAGCTCCAGCGCCAGGTGCCGCTCGGTACGGCCCACCAGGATCGACTCCAGGAGCTCCCCCAGCGCCCGGTCGGTGATCTCGGCGGCGATCCGCAGCGCGGAGATCTCGTCCTCGTCCTTGACCAGCCGCTGGTCCTCCACGGCCCGGCCCAGATCGGTCAGCCGCACCCCGGGGGCGCCGGCGGCCAGCGCCCGGTGGCGGGAGACGGTCAGATGATGTTCCTCGACGGCCACGGCATCGGCACCGGCCTTCATCGCCATCGCGACGGCGGCGGTCGCCGGATCGCTCTCCCCGTGCAGCACCTCAGTGCGCATCCCCTCCGCGTCGGAGGGGCGTGGGTCGGCGATGGCGTCGGCCGCCTCCCAGTGGCTGAGCAGCACATCGTCCCCCGAACGGCCCACCAGCAGGACCGCGTCGGCGGGGGCGGCGCCGACCAGATAACGGACATTGGCGGGGCGGGAGACGACCAGGGCGGTGCTGCCGGCAGCCGAGCAGCGGGCCCGCAGCCGGGAGCGCCGGGCGGCATGTACCTCGGACATGGACCGAGCCTACGCAGCACAGCGCCGCCAGGCGCCTTCAACACGTCCTAACGTGGCGCCGGTGCGTTACGCGGCGCCGGGCGAGGCCCTCACCAGGCGGGCGGGCTGGACAGGCTGCGGGCGACCGCCTCGTCCAGCATCCGGGCGGTGGTGGCCACGTCGTGCCGGGAGTTGTCGATGATCGGCAGCCCCGAGCCGTACCAGCCGGCCATCCGGCCGTGGATGGTGGCGACCTCCTCGTCGGACAGCCGCCGGGTGCCGCTGCGGGCCGCGTTGCGCTCCAGCACGACGTCCAGGCCCGGCAGCAGCACGATGGGGATCAGCCCAGGGCCCACGTGCCGCTTCCAGCCGCCGAGGCCGACGGCTGGGCGGTCCGGGAAGACCGCGTCGTCCAGGATGCAGGAGATGCCGTTGGCCAGATAGTTGCGGGCGGCGAAGCCACAGGTGCGGCGGGCCAGCCGGTACTGGGCCTCGGAACGGTCGTCCCACCCGGCGCGCGGGTCGGCGAACCCGGCGCGCACCCACTCGCGCACGTCGTCCAGGCTGATGCTGGCGGTGGGCACCGGGCGGCGGTCGGCCCAGTAGCGGGCGACGGTGGTCTTGCCCGCGCCGGCCGGACCGATCAGCAGCACGGCCACCCCGGTGTGCGAGACATCGGGGTGGAGGGGCGCGGTGGCGGGCGGCGGGGCGGGCACCGCGGTGCCCGCCGGCAGCTGGATCCTGCCGCCCGTTCCGCCGTCGAACGGGGCGGGCGGCGGCGGGGGCATCCCGGGTTGATGCATCCGGCTTCCACTCCGATGTCTGAGGGCACGGCAGTCAGTTCCGCGCGGCTTTGCCGGGTCGGTGACACACCGTACCCGGCCAGGGTGACGCCCGGGGAACGCGTGATGGGGCCGTGGAGTGCCGGGACCTACCGGACCCGGCGCCGGTACGCGGGGGACGGTCCGGGTCTGTCCCGGTTTCCGGGGCGGCGGATGTGGCAGGTACCACAGCCGCCGCCCCGGGTGGTCAGGCCGCGATCTCCGCGTGCGCGGCGAGCAGCATCGCCGGGTCGGGGCCCTCCAGGACGGACGGCCTGGCCAGCCCGTCCAGCACGATGAAGCGCAGCAGATCGCCCCGGGTCTTCTTGTCCACCCGCATGGTCTGCACCAGCTTGGGCCACTGGTCGCCACGGTAGGTCACGGGCAGTCCGACCGCTTCCAGGATGGCGCGGTGCCGGTCGGCGGTGGCGTCGTCCAGGCGGCCCGCGATCCGGCCCAGCTCGGCGGCGAACACCATGCCCACGGCGACGGCCGCGCCGTGCCGCCAGTTGTAGCGCTCGTTCTTCTCGATGGCGTGCGCCAGGGTGTGCCCGTAGTTGAGGATCTCGCGGCGCCCGGACTCCTTCAGATCACCGGAGACCACCTCGGCCTTCACCCGGATGGCCCGCTCGATCAGCTCGGCGGTGGCCGGGCCGACCGCGCTGCGGGCGGCCTCGGGGTCGGCCTCGATCAGGTCCAGGATGACCGGGTCGGCGATGAACCCGGCCTTGATGATCTCGGCGAGCCCGGAGACGTAGTCGTGCACCGGCAGCGACTCCAGCGCCGCCAGGTCGCACAGCACCCCGGCCGGCGGATGGAAGGCGCCGACCAGGTTCTTGCCCTCGGCGGTGTTGATGCCGGTCTTGCCGCCCACGGCGGCGTCCACCATACCCAGCACCGTGGTGGGCACCGCGACCCAGCGCACCCCGCGCAGCCAGCTGGCGGCGACGAACCCGGCGACATCGGTGGTGGCGCCGCCCCCCACGCCGACGATCACATCGGTACGGGTGAAGCCGGTCTGGCCCAGGGCCTTCCAGCAGTAGGCGGCGACCTCGGCCGTCTTGGCCTCCTCACCGTTCGGCAGCTGGACGGCGATCGCCTCGTACCCCTGGTCGGCCAGGTCGTCGCGCAGCACCTCGCCGGTGGAGGCCAGCGCCTCGGGGTGCAGCACGGCCACCCGCTTGGCGTCCGGGCCGATCAGGGCGGGCAGTTCACCCAGCAGCGCCCGGCCCACCAGCACGTCGTACGGGGCGGTGCCCTCACTCCCGGCGACGGGGATCCGGGTCGGCGGCGTCGGTTCGGGGGTGATCATGCGGCGGTCAGCTCCATCGCGTCGACGATCGCCTGGGCGACCTCTTCCGGTGTCAGGCCCTCGGTGTCGATGACCGTGGAGGCCACCTCCTCGTACAGCGGACGGCGTGCCTCCATCAGGGTGCGCCACTGCTGGCGGGGGTTGACGGCCAGCAGGGGGCGGGCCGAGTCCAGGCCCACCCGGCGGATCGCGTCGGGCAGCGCGACCTGGAGGAAGACCACCGGCAGCGGGGCCAGCAGCGCCCGGGTGCCGGCGTCCAGGATGGCGCCCCCGCCCAGGGAGACCACGCCCTCGTGCCCGCCGAGCGCGGCCCGTACGGCGGCGGCCTCCAGGGCGCGGAAGTGGGCCTCGCCGTCCTCGACGAAGATGTCGGGGATGGTGCGGCCGGCGTTCTGTTCGATGTCGGTGTCGGTGTCCCGCAAGGTGGTGCCGAGCCGTTCGGCGAGCACCGCGCCCACCGTGCTCTTGCCGCTGCCGGGCGGACCGACCAGCACCACGCGGGGAGCGGTCACCGGATCCCCAGGTGGTCGAGGTAACCGGTGACGTTGCGGCGGGTCTCGGGGACCGAGTCGCCGCCGAACTTCTCGGCCACGGCGTCGGCCAGCACAAGCGCCACCATGGCCTCGGCGACAATGCCGGCGGCCGGCACGGCGCACACGTCCGAGCGCTGGTGGTGCGCGGCGGCCGCCTCGCCGGTGGTCACGTCGATGGTGGCCAGGGCGCGCGGCACGGTGGCGATCGGCTTCATCGCGGCGCGGACCCGCAGCAGTTCACCGGTGCTCAGGCCGCCCTCGGTGCCGCCGGAGCGGCCGGAGGAACGGCGCACGCCCTCGGGGGTGGGCACGATCTCGTCGTGGGCCTTCGATCCCGGCACCCGGGCGAGCTCGAAGCCGTCGCCGACCTCCACGCCCTTGATGGCCTGGATGCCCATCAGGGCGGCGGCGAGCCGGGCGTCCAGGCGGCGGTCCCAGTGCACGTGGGAGCCGAGTCCCACCGGGACGCCGTGGGCGACCACCTCGACGACGCCGCCCAGGGTGTCGCCGTCCTTGTGGGCCTGGTCGATCTCGGCGACCATCGCCGCACTGGCCTCCGGGTCCAGGCAGCGCACCGGATCGGCGTCCAGCCGCTCCACGTCGCCGGGGGCCGGGACCGGCCCGGCGGGGGCGACGGCGGCACCGAGCCCCACCACGTGCGAGACGATCTCGATCCCGGCGGTCTCCTTGAGGTAGGAGCGGGCGACGGTGCCCAGCGCGACGCGGGCCGCCGTCTCCCGGGCGGAGGCGCGCTCCAGCACCGGGCGGGCCTCGTCGAAGCCGTACTTCTGCATGCCGGCCAGATCCGCGTGGCCGGGGCGGGGGCGGGTGAGCGGGGCGGCGCGGCCCAGATCGGCCAGCTCCGCCGGGTCCACCGGGTCGGCCGCCATGACCTTCTCCCACTTGGGCCACTCGGTGTTGCCGACCATGATCGCCACCGGGGAGCCGAGGGTCAGGCCGTGCCGTACCCCGCCGAGGAAGGTGACCTCGTCGCGCTCGAACTTCATCCGGGCGCCGCGCCCGTAGCCGAGCCGCCGCCGCGCCAGCGCGTCCGCCACCATCTCCGTGGTGATCGGCACCCCGGCCGGCAGCCCCTCCAACGTCGCGACCAGGGCGGGGCCATGCGACTCCCCCGCGGTCAGCCAGCGCAACCTGCTCAACGGTGCTCCTTCGGTGCTCGACCCCTGCTGAACTGCTGCCCCGATCCTCCCACGCCCGGCCGCACGGACCGCCGCCCCGTCCAGTACGTGGGCCGGAGGTGGCCCGTGAGTGCCCGCCGCCGGGCCGGGGCGGGGTCAGTTCCCGCGCGAGGACAGCGCGGCCTCGCCGGCCGCGCGCATCTCCTCGATCGGGGCCTGGGCCACTCCGGTCATCGCCTCGACCTGGAGGACCGCCTGATGCACCAGCAGGTCGAGTCCGCCCAGCTGCCGGCCGCCGCGGGCCGACCAAGCGGCGGCCAGGGCGGTGGGCCAGGGTTCGTACAGCACGTCGAAGAGGATGCCGGGCGCGGCCGGCACCGCCGCGGCGAGCGCGTCCGTGGCGCCGGCCGGGGTGGTGGCGATCACCAGCGGGGCGTCGAGCGCCCGCGCGGCGTCCTCCCAGGCTGCGGTGGTGACCGGAACACCGAGGCGCTCACCCCAGCCGCGCATCTCGGCGGCGCGCTCGGGGCCGCGTACGTACGCCGTGACCTCTCCGTCGCACAGCTGCGCCAGCGCGGCGAGCGCCGAGGAGGCGGTGGCCCCGGCGCCGAGCACGGCGGCCCGGGGCACCCGGGTGACGCCCTGTTCGCGCAGGGCGGCGACCAGGCCCGGCACATCGGTGTTCTCGCCCTGCCGATGGCCGTCGGGCCCGAGGATGACCGTGTTGACGGCCTCCACGGCGGCGGCGGTCTCCCCGATCCCGTCCAGCAGCGGGATGACGGCGCGCTTGAGCGGCATCGTCAGCGAGAGCCCGGCCCACTCCGGGCCGAGGCCGTCGAGGAAGCCGGGCAGCCCTTCCTCGGTCAGCTCGAAGCGGTCATAGCTCCAGCCGGGCAGGCCGAGCGCCGCGTAGGCGGCGCGGTGCAGTGCCGGGGAGAGCGAGTGGGCGATGGGCGAGCCGAGTACAGCGGCCCTGCGGTGGTGCGGTGTGTGGGTCATCAGTCGTTGTTCTCGCGGTTCCTGGCCTGTTCCGCGTTGAAGTCCCTGACGTGTTCCTCGTGTTTGTCGAAGTCCGTCTCGAAACGGGTGTCCCCGGGCTTGACCGTGACGAAGTACAGCCAGGTGCCCTCCGTCGGGTTGGACGCCGCCTCGAACGCCTGGTGCCCCGGGTTGTTGATGGGACCGGGCGGCAGACCCTTCACCTGGTACGTGTTGTACGGCGAATCCATCTTGACGTCCTCGAAGGAGACATCCAGGGACGGGTCGTCACGCACGTAGTTGATGGTGGAGTCGAATTCCAGTTTCTGGTCGATGTCCAGCCGGTTGTAGATGACCCGGGAGACCTTGCCGAACTCCTCGGGCAACTGCGCCTCCGCCTGCACCAGGGAGGCGATGATGATGACCTCGCGCGGGGTGAAGCCCAGAGCCTCGGCCTGTCCCTCCAGGTCGATCTCCTCGAACTCCGCCTCCGCCCGGTCCACCATCTCGCTCAGCAGGGACTCCGGAGTGGTGCTGTCCCCCACGTCGTAGCGGGCGGGGAAGAGGAAACCCTCGACATCGTCCTCGGCCCAGTCGGGGAGCCCCAGGTCGCCGTTCTCCGCCGCCTCCTCGGTGCTGCCCTCCTCCAGGTCGAGCTTGAGGTCGATGGCGGTGTAGATCTGGGAGGCCCGCATGCCCTCGGCGATGATGAGGGTGTTGAGCTGCGCCGGGTCGGTGAGCAGGGCCACGGCGGCGTCCGCCGACATCTCCTGCCGCAGGGTGTAGACACCGGCCTGGATCGGGGCGACACCGTCCTTGGTCGCGGCGGAGACGAAGGCGTCGTGACTCTTGACGACGCCGGCCTCCTTCAGCAGGTTGCCCATCTGGGAGACCGAGGCGCCCGAGGGAATGGTCACCTGGACCTCGCCGGTGCCCTCCCCCGCGAAGTCGGGGGCCGGGCCGAAGCGGCTCTGGTAGAAGTCGTAGCCGAAGTACACCGCGCCGCCGAGGCCGCCGACGAGCACCACCGCGACCACCAGACAGGCGGCGCCGTTGCGCCCCTTGTCCTTGGTCTTCTTCTTGCTCTTGCCGCCGCGCCGCTCCCGCCCGCGCGGCTCCTCGTCCTCCCAGTCGGCGTCGTCGTCGCCCCGGGAGAAGAAGTCGGCCTCGCCCTGGTCGGGGCCCGGATCCCAGCCGGTGTCCGGGTCGGGGCCCGGGCCGCCGGGGGCACCGGCCGGTTCCGGCTCGGGGCGGCGCTGCCGGGCCGCGGGCTCCGGCTGCTGCGGCTGCTGGTGCGGCTGCGGCTGCTGGCCGGGCTGCTGGTGGGGTTGCTGCTGCTGGTACGCGTCGGCGGCCGGGTATCCCTGCTGCTGGGCGCCGTACGGGTCCTGGTAGCCGCCGCCGTTGTCGTAACCGCCGCCCTGCTGCTGGGCGTACGGATCGGCGTAGTACTGGCCCTGGTTGTCCCACCCCTGGCCCTGGCCGGGCTGCTGGTAATAGTCCTGTTGCCCCTGCTGCTGGTGAAACTGCTGTTGCTGAGGGTAAGGTTGCTGCTGCTGTGGGTACTGCTGCTGGTACGGGTCGTGCTGCTGCTGGCCGTAGGCCTGCTGCTGCCCGTACGCCTGCTGTTCCGGGTACTGCTGCTGGCCGTACTGGTCCCAGGATCCATAAGGGTCGCCCTGGCCCTGGGGGGCGCCCTGGGCGCCCTGCCCCTCGGCCCAGCCCTGGTCTCCGTAGAGCGGGTCTTCGGGCTGCCACCCTTGGGCACCAGGCCCCCGGCCATACTCAGTCATCGATCCCCTTGTGACGCAGGCGGCAGCCATTCGTCCGCGGGGGTGAGATCCCCGGTAGCCCCGCCGCGGCGGGACCTGGTGGAACGACATGCCATGTCGCGCGGAACGTTACCGTATCGCGATCAGACAACCACTTCGACGCACTGCCCGGGCGGGCTGCCCGACACCCTCTCCGTCTCCAGCGCGCTCTGCAGAATCACCACGGCCGCCGCCTGATCGATGCGCGAGCGGCCCTTCTTGGCGTTCACCCCGGAGGCCCGCATGGACTGGGCGGCGGTGACTGTGCTCATCCGCTCGTCCACCAGCCGCACCGGCACCGGCGCGATCCGCCGGGCCGTCTCCTGCGCGAAGGCCCGTACCCGGGCCGCCGCCGGTCCCTCGCCGCCGGCGAGGGACCGGGGCAGGCCCATGACGACCTCCAGCGGCTCGTACTCCGCCACCAGTTGTTCCAGCCGCCGCTGAGCGGCGGGCACATCGCGCCCCGGGACGGTCTCCACGGGGGTCGCCAGCAGCCCGTCGGGGTCGCTGCTCGCGACCCCGATCCGGGCCTCGCCGACGTCGATGGCGAGTCGTCTGCCGCGTCTCATCCGTCAGACGCTCTCGGCGACCAGCCGCTCGACGGCGTCCAGCGCGTCGTCGATGGCGGCCGGGTTCTGGCCACCGCCCTGGGCCACGTCGGGCTTGCCGCCCCCGCCGCCGCCCAGCGCCTTGGCGGCGGTACGCACCAGGTCGCCGGCCTTCAGACCGCGCTCGCGGGCGGCCTCGTTGGTGGCGATGACGGTCAGCGGGCGGTCCTTGACCACGGTGAACAGCGCCACCACGGCGGGACGGTCGCCCGGGATCCGGCCCCGGACGTCCAGCACCAGCTTGCGCAGGTCGTCCGCGCCCGTGCCGTCCGGCACCCGGCCGGCGGCCAGCGCCACGCCGTGGATGTCGCGGGCCCCGGAGGCGAGCCCCGCGGCGGCCTGGAGGACCTTCTCGGCGCGGAACCGCTCGATCTCCTTCTCGGCCTCCCGCAGCCGTCCCAGCATCCCGGAGACGCGCTCGGGGAGCTCCTCGGGGCGGCCCTTGACCAGTTCGGTCAGCTGGGCGACCACGGTGTGCTCCCGGGCCAGGAACCGGTAGGCGTCGGTGCCCACCAAGGCCTCCACGCGGCGTACCCCGGAGCCGATCGAGGACTCGCCCAGCAGCTTCACCAGGCCCAGCTGGGCGGTGTTGTGCACGTGGGTGCCGCCGCACAGTTCCTTGGAGAAGTCGCCGATGGTCACCACCCGCACCCGGTCGCCGTACTTCTCGCCGAACTCGGCGATGGCGCCCTGCTTCTTGGCGTCGGCCATCGACATCACCTCGGCGGTGACGTCGAGGTCGCGGGCCAGCACCTCGTTGATCTTCTGCTCCACGTCCTGGAGCACGGAGCCGGGCACCGCGGCCGGGGAGCCGAAGTCGAACCGGAAGCGCCCGGGGGCGTTCTCCGAGCCGGCCTGGGCGGCGGTGGGGCCCAGGGCGTCGCGCAGCGCCTGGTGGGTGAGGTGGGTGGCGCTGTGGGCGCGGGCGATGGAGCGGCGCCGGGTGACGTCGATGCGGCAGTCGGCGGCCGCGCCGAGGGTCACCTCGCCGACCTGGACGACGCCCTTGTGCACGATGACCCCGGGAACCGGCCGCTGGACGTCGCGGACCTCGACCACGGCGCCGGAGGAGAAGGTGATCCGGCCGGTGTCGGCGAGCTGGCCGCCGCCCTCGGCGTAGAACGGGGTGCGGTCCAGGACGACCTCGACCTCGTCGCCCTCCTGGGCGGCGGGGGCGCTCACACCATCGACCAGGAGTCCGACCACGGTGGCCTCGCCCGAGGTGTCCTGGTAGCCGATGAACTCGGTGGCGCCTGAGGAGTCGGCGACCTCGCGGTAGGCGGACAGGTCGGCGTGGCCCTGCTTCTTGGCGCGGGCATCCGCCTTGGCGCGCTCGCGCTGCTCCTTCATCAGCCGCCGGAAGCCCGCCTCGTCCACGGACAGGCCCTGTTCGGCGGCCATCTCCAGGGTGAGGTCGATCGGGAAGCCCCAGGTGTCGTGGAGCAGGAACGCCTTGTCGCCGGCGAGGACGCCGGAGCCGGCGGCCTTGGTGTCGGTGACGGCGGTGTCGAGGATGTTGGTGCCGGCCTTCAGGGTCTTCAGGAAGGCGGCCTCCTCGGCGAGCGCGACGGTCTCGATGCGCTTGCGGTCGGTCAGCAGCTCCGGGTACTGCTGGCCCATGCTCGTGAGGACCACGTCGACCAGTTCGCCGACCACGGCGTCCTGGGCGCCGAGCAGCCGCATGTTGCGCACGGCGCGGCGCATGATGCGGCGCAGCACGTAGCCGCGGCCCTCGTTGCCGGGGGTGACGCCGTCGCCGATGAGCATCACGGAGGTGCGCATGTGGTCGGCGACCACGCGCAGCGCGACGTCGGAGTGGTCGGCGGCGCCGTAGCGCACCCCGGTCAGCTCGCTGGCCTTGTCGATGACGACGCGCAGGGTGTCCGTCTCGTACATGTTGTGGACGTCCTGGAGGATCATCGCCAGGCGTTCCAGGCCGAGCCCGGTGTCGATGTTCTGGGCGGGCAGGTCCCCGAGGATCGGGTAGTCCTTGCCCTCGCCGGGGCCGCGCTCGTACTGCATGAAGACCAGGTTCCAGATCTCCACGTAGCGCTCGTCGTTGACGGCCGGGCCGCCCTCGGGGCCGAACTCGGGGCCGCGGTCGTAGTTGATCTCGGAGCAGGGTCCGCACGGGCCGGGGACGCCCATGTCCCAGTAGTTGGGGCCCTTGCCGAGCCGCTGGATGCGCTCGGCGGGCACTCCGACGACGTCGCGCCAGATCCGCTCGGCCTCCTCGTCCTCCTCGTAGACGGTGATCCACAGCTTCTCGGGGTCCAGGCCGTAGCCGCCGGACTCCTGGGAGCTGGTGAGCAGTTCCCAGCCGAGGGTGATGGCACCTTCCTTGAAGTAATCGCCGAAGGAGAAGTTGCCGCACATCTGGAAGAACGTGCCGTGCCGGGTGGTCTTGCCGACCTCTTCGATGTCGGGGGTGCGCACGCACTTCTGCACGCTGACGGCGCGCGGGTAGGGCGGGGTGACCTCACCCAGGAAGTACGGCTTGAACGGCACCATGCCCGCGGGGACCAGCAGCAGCGTGGGGTCGTCCGCGATCAGCGACGCCGAGGGCACCACGGTGTGCCCGCGCTTCTCGAAGAAGCTCAGCCAGCGGCGGCGGATTTCAGCCGACTCCATCAGTGGGTCCTCTTTTCGGGTCGGTGCGGGCCGGGGATCACGGCCCGGGGTTCGGCCGGGCGCGGCACGGCCCGGAGGGTGGTGGTCGGGTTCGGGTGCTCGGCGGCGGCTCCGTCGGGGCCGTCGGGGTCGGTGGTGAGCCCGAGGGCCTCGGTGAGTTCGTGCTCGCGCTGTGCCATGCCGGAGCGTACGTCGAGGGCGAAGTCACGCACCCGGTGCCCGGCGGCGGCCGCCTGGTCGGCGGCCCTGACGGCCAGGCTCTCGGGGGCGAGCGTGCGCAGCTTGCGCTGGATCCTGGTGGTGGCCCACACGCCGGCGGCGGCGCCGGTGGTGAACCAGAAGGCGCGGCGGAACATGGTCGGGCTCCTCAGTCCTTCCCGCCGCGGCGGGACCAGGGGCGCTGGCCGGGCAGCCGGCGGCCGGTGACGGTGCGTCGGGGGGTCCGCTCGGTGCCCGCGGGGCGCCGGGTGAGCGCCCGGCGCACGCCGTAGCCGAAGGCCGCGACCTTCACGAGCGGGCCGCCGAAGGTGGTGGCCACGGTGGCGGAGAGCGCGGAGGCGTTGGAGGTGACCTCCTGGACGTCGGTGGTGATGGTCTCCACCTTCTCCAGCTGGGTCTGGGCGGTGCGTACCGTCGCCGACGCCTCGCCGAGCAGCGGGACGGCCTGTTCGGTCACCGCCGTCACCAGGCGGGTGGCCGCCTTGAGCGTCTGGGCCAGCCTCACCAGCACCACGGCCAGGAAGGAGACCAGGATCGCCCAGAAGACAGCCACCAGCAGGCCGGCCACTTCTCCACCGGTCACGTGCACCGCTTCCCTCGGGTTTCTCCGACAGTTGGGGCCGCGCGCCGCTGACCATGACAGACGGCCGGGCGGCTGCCGCGGCGTCCCGACCTTATCGCGCCAGCGGGGCGCCCCTGTACCGCATATCGGCGCGTGCTGCCAAGGGTGGGGCGAAGATAATCGTTCAGGTTTGTACGTTCTGCTTACCTCCGAGTACGCTGCGTTTCTCATGCGAGGCAATGAGGATGCCGGATCACCGGCCGGAGACTCTTCCCGCCCCCGGCGTACGCCGGGCAACCTCCCCGTGGAGCTGACCACGTTCCACGGCCGGGAGAACGAGCTCGACCGGTTACGGCACGAGGTGATCCGGGCCCGGCTGGTGACCGTGACGGGTACCGGCGGGGTGGGTAAGTCCCGGGTGGCGGCCCGGGCCGCGGAACAGCTGCAGGAACGGTTCTGCGACGGCGTCTGGCTGGTCGAGACCAGCGCCTCGCGCGATCCCCAGCTGCTGGAGCACAGCGTGGTGGCCGCGCTGCGGCTGACCGACCACTCCGGCCGCGCTCCCCTCACCACCTTGCTGGAGCACCTGGCCCACCGCCGGCTGCTGCTGGTGCTGGACGGCTTCGAGCACCTGGTGGAGGAATCCGCGCGGCTGGTACGGGAGCTCCTGCGCCGGCTGCCCGGGCTGCGGGTGCTCGCCACCGGGCGCCGCCCCCTGGGGATCGCCGGAGAACAGCTGTTCCCCCTCGACCCGCTGGCCGCCCCGGAGGCCGCCCGGCTGTTCACGGACCGGGCCGCCGCCGTACGGCCCGGCTTCGCGCTCCGCCCGGACAACCACGAGCAGGTGGCGGACCTGTGCCACCGCCTCGACGGCATTCCGCTGGCCCTGGAGCTGGCGGCCGGCCGGCTGCGCACCCTGTCCCTGCCGCAGATGCTGGAGCGGCTCGACGACCGTTTCGCGCTGCTCACCGGCGGCACCCGGGACGCGCCGCCGCACCACCAGACGCTGCGCACGGCCGTGGGCTGGAGCCATGAGCTGTGCTCGCCCCGGGAACGGCTGCTGTGGGCCCGGCTGTCGGTGTTCGCCGGCGCCTTCGACCTGGAGGCGGCCGAGTACGTGTGCTCGGGCACCGACCTCCCGGCGGAACAGGTGCTGGACGTCCTGGCCCAGCTGGTCGCCCAGTCGCTGGTGACCCGCGAGGACGCGCCGTCCGGGGTGCGCTACCGGATGCTGGACACCCTGCGGGCGTACGGCGCGTACTGGCTGGCGGCCACCGGTCAGACCCGGCGGCTGCGGGAGCGGCACCGCGACTGGTACACGGGCCTGGTCACCTGGTGCGAGCTGGAGTGGTTCTCACCGCGCCAGGAGGAGGTGGCGCTGCGGATCACCGACGAATTCGCCAATCTGCGGGCGGCGCTGGAGTTCGCCGTGGACGAGGACGACGACCCCCGGCACGGGCTGTATCTGGCGGGCACGCTGTGGTTCTGCTGGGTGGGCTGCGGCCGGATCCAGGAGGGCCGTCACTGGCTGGAACGGGCGCTGGAACGCGAGCGGTACGACCCGGTGAACCCCGGCGAGGGAGCTGCGGGCGACAACGCGGTACGGCTGCGCGCGCTGGGCCTGGCGGGCTATCTGGCGGTGCTCGGGGGCGACACGGTCACGGCGCTGGCGGCGCTGCACGAGTGCCTGGAGGAGGCGGAGCGCACCGGGGACGAACGGGCCATCGCCTACAGCCTGCTGCGGATGGGTGCCCTGGCACTGATCAGTGACGACGTGCGGCGGGCCGAGGAGTTGCTGAGCGGCGCGCTGGAACGCTACGCGGAGCTCGGCGAGCTCAACAGCCATGTGCTGCTGGGGCGGGTGGAGCTGGCGCTCGCGCTCGCCTTCGGCGGTGATCTGCAGCGCGCCATCGCGCTGTGCGAGGGCGTGCGCCGGGAGTGCGCGGAGCACGGTGAGCTGTGGGCGCGCGCCTACGCCCTGTTCGGTCTGGGCTTCGCGGCCTGGACGCAGGGGGAGCCGGCCCGGGCCGGGGCGCTGCTGCGGGAGGGGCTGGCGATCAGCGCGGGCTTCCGGGACCTGGTGGCGACCGTGCTGATGCTGGAGATGCTGGCGCTGGTCGCGGTGAGCGAGGACCGGGCGCGGGAGGCCGCGGTGCTCCAGGGGGCGGCCGGCCGGCTGTGGCCCTCGGTGGGGATGCCGCTGTTCGGCTCGCGGTACTTCAAAGCGCCGCACAACGAGTGCGAGCGGCTCGCGCGCGCGGCGCTGGGTGAGGGCAGCTATCTGGAGGCGCTGCGGGAAGGCGCGGCGCTGACGCCGGAGATCGCGGTGGAGCGGGCCCTGCGACCCGGGGACGGCGGCCCGGCAACAGCCGGTGGGCTGCTGCCGCTGCCGGTGGAGCCCGCCGCGGCCCCCCGCCCGTATCCCTTCCCCGATGAGGGGGAACCGGGGTACGGGCGGGGAATCGCGAGCTAGGGCTTGGCTGCCTGCCCGAAGGGGATCAGCGGGCGTAGAACTCCACGACCAGCTGCTCGTCGCAGACCACCGGGATCTCCTTGCGCTGCGGGTCCCGGTCGAGCCGGAACGCGAGCGCCTGGAGGTTGACCTGGAGGTAGCGCGGGGTCTCCCCGTCCAGCGCGTAGCCACCCTCGCGGGCGACCAGGAAGGGGTGCTTCTCCCGGCTGCGCTCGCGGACGGTGACCACGTCGTCCGGGCGGACCCGGAAGGACGGCTTGTCCACCTTGCGGTCGTTGACCGCGATGTGACCGTGTACGACCATCTGGCGGGCCTGGTAGATGGTACGAGCCAGACCGGAGCGGAGCACCAGCGCGTCAAGTCGCCGCTCCAGCTCGATGATCAGAGCCTCACCGGTCTTGCCTTCGACCTTGCGTGCACGGTCGTAGGCGCGGACCATCTGCCGCTCGCTGATGTCGTACTGGGCGCGCAACCGCTGCTTCTCCAACAGCCGGACCTTGTAGTCACTGGTCTGCTTCCGGCCACGCCCATGCTGGCCGGGAGGGTAGGGGCGCTTCTCGAAGTACTTGACGGCCTTGGGGGTCAGTGCGATGCCGAGCGCCCGCGACTTCTTGACCTTGGGGCGTGATTGGTTCACGTGGAACAAACCTCCGTGTAAGTTAGGTGAGGCTTACCTTAGCGGAGGAGAACGCATGCTTCGACCTGGGAGCGCCATCAGCGCCCAACAGCCCACCGCAGCCGAGCGGGTGCGCACCCTCGTGGAGTCGAACGCGTCAGCGAGTCTGACCATTCCGGGCACCGAACTGGACGAACCAGGGCTCAGCACACCCGAATCCCGCGCCGTTGCGGCCTCGGGAGATGTGATGCTGCTGATCCCGGCCCGTGCCCCGGCGGCCAGAGCCGCCGTTCACGCCCAAGGTGACGATCTTACTGCGGTGATGGAGATCACCGACGTCGCCCCCGTCTCCGTACCCCATCGTATCCGGGGTCGCGGATGGGTCGCCGGGTGGCTGACCGCCGTCGCGGGGAGCGAGCGCACGGCGGCCTCCCAGCTGCTCGCGCAACGGCATCCGGCCGGACCGGTACCGGGTCCCGAGTGGACCATGCTGCGCCTGGAGGTGGGCGAGGCGTACACCGACGATCTGTGGGGCGCCGCCCAGGTGGAGCCCGACGAGTTCGCCGCCGCCTCGCCCGACCCGCTGGCCCGGCACGAGGCCGAACTGCTCCAGCACCTGGCCGCCTCCCACGAGACGCAGCTGCGCTCGCTGTGCGCCCTGCTGGGTGACCGGGGCAACAGCTGCGGCGCCTGGCGGCAGGTGGTGCCGCTGGGGCTGGACAGGTTCGGGCTGCGGGTGCGGTTCTGCGCCGGCGAGCACTGCTTCGACGCACGCTTCGAGTTCCCCGAGCCGGTGCGCGACGTGACGGAGCTGCGGCAGGCCATGCGGCATCTGTTCGAGGCGGCGGCCGTCGAGGAGTGAACCGCCGGCACCGGGGTGCGGGGCGCCGGTGTTACGGGCGGGGCTCCCGGCCGCCCGCCAGCCGCTCCCGCACCCGCTCGGCGACATCCGCGTACCGTGCCTCGGCGCCCCGCCGGGTCGGCTGGTAGTAGCGCTTGTCGCGGACCGCGTCCGGCGCGTACTGCTGGGCGGCGATGCCGTCCGGCAGATCGTGCGGGTACTGATAGCCCGCCCCGTGCCCCAGCTTCTGCGCGCCCTTGTAGTGGGCGTCCCGCAGATGTTCGGGCACCGGGCCCGCAAGACCCGCCCTGACGTCCGCCAGCGCGGCGCCGATCGCCACCGTGGCCGCGTTGGACTTGGGCGCCAGGGCCAGCGCGATCACGGCCTGGCTCAGGGTCAGCGACGCCTCGGGGAACCCGATCATCGCCACCGCCTGCGCCGCCGCCACCGCCGTGGTCAGCGCGGTCGGGTCGGCCATCCCGATGTCCTCGCTCGCCGAGATCATCAGCCGTCTGGCGATGAACCGCGGGTCCTCCCCCGCCTCGATCATCCGCGCCAGGTAGTGCAGCGCCGCGTCCACGTCCGAGCCGCGGATCGACTTGATCAGCGCACTGGCGACGTCGTAGTGCTGGTCCCCGTCCCGGTCGTAGGTGACGGCGGCCCGGTCCACGGCCTCCTCCAGGGAGGCCAGGGTGATCTCCGGCTCCCCCTTGGCCAGCGCCGCTCCCGCTCCGGCCTCCAGCGCCGTGAGCGCCCGCCTGGCGTCTCCCCCGGCGATCCGGAGCAGATGGGCCTCGCTGTCCTCCGGGAGCCCCACCGCCCCGTTCAGCCCGCGCTCGGCGGCCACCGCGCGGTGCAGCAGCCCGCGCAGATCGTCTTCCGTCAGCGGCTCCAGGGTCAGCAGCAGCGACCGGGACAGCAGCGGTGAGATCACCGAGAAGTAAGGATTCTCCGTGGTGGCGGCGATCAGCGTCACCCAGCGGTTCTCCACCGCCGGCAGCAGCGAGTCCTGCTGGGCCTTGCTGAAGCGGTGGATCTCGTCGAGGAAGAGGACGGTGTCCCGGGCGTAGGCGCCGGAGGAACGGCGGGCGCCCTCGATGACCGAGCGCACCTCCTTGACCCCCGCGGTGATGGCCGACAGCTCCACGAAGCGCTTGTCGGTGGCCTTGCTGACCACATGGGCGAGGGTGGTCTTGCCGGTGCCCGGCGGCCCCCACAGGATCACCGAGGAGGGGCCGGCGGGACCGCCGCCGCCCTCCCCCACCAGCCGGCGCAGCGGCGACCCGGGGCGCAGCAGATGCCGCTGCCCCAGGACCTCCTCCAGCGTGCGCGGGCGCATCCGTACGGCCAGCGGGCTGGCGGACGGGTCGCGCTCCTGACGGTCTTCCGCGGCGGCGGTGAACAGATCGGGCTCCACACCGGAAACCCTAAGTCACCCCACTGACAGCCGGGCGGGAGCGCCCCCGGCGGCTCAGCCCGTCCAGAAGTCCCACCAGCGGGTGAGGATCAGCATGCCGATGATCGCGACGTGCACCACCGGGAACAGCCAGTGGAACTCCTCGAAGGTGCGCTTCACACCGGCGGGCGCCGGGATGATCCCGTGCCGGATGTTGTGCGCCGTGGTGTACCAGAACATGAAGATGGTCGCGACCCACGCCAGGCAGCACCACAGGCACAGCGCGCTGATCTCGTACAGCGACTGGTACTGGAGCCAGGTGCAGAAGGCGACGCCGAAGAGCGTGCCGCCCTGCAGCCCCAGCCAGAACCAGCGCCGGTAGCGGGCCCCGGCCAGCAGCCCCATGCCGATCGCGATCACCGCTCCGTAGGTGACCAGGCCGAGCATCGGATTGGGGAATCCGAAAACCTTGGCCTGCTCGCTCTCCATGATGGAGCCGCAGGAGACGATCGGGTTGAGGCTGCAGGCCGGGGTGAAGTCCGGGTCCTCCAGCAGGTGGAACTTGTCCAGGGTGATCACCCAGGCGGCCAGCAGGCCCATGAAGCCGGTGATCACCAGCAGCAGCGCGAAACCGCGACCCGCCCCCACCTCCCCGGGCGCGTCCTGAGCAGGCTCCTGGGTCCGTTCCACATCTACCGCCGATGCCGTCATCTCGCCATTCCCGCTCGTCGTCGGATACGGCCCCAATTCTGCACCAGCGGGGACCCCTGCCAAGGGTCCCGTGTCACCCGTTCGGCCTACCCGGTCGGCCGAGCAGTCGCGTCAGCTCGCTGACCAGCGCGTCCGCGGGGACGGGCCGCTGCTCCCCGCTGGCGAGGTCCTTCAGCTGGATCACGCCCTCGGCCAGATCGCGCTCGCCCGCCACCAGCGCGTACCGGGCACCGCTGCGGTTGGCCGCCTTCATGGCCGCCTTGAGCCCCTTGCCGCCGTACGCCAGGTCCGCCGCGATCCCGGCCCGGCGCACCGTGGTGACCAGGGAGAACAGCGTGCGGGCCGCTGCCTCGCCCAGCGGCACCGCGAAGACGTCGGTGCCGGCGGGCAGGTCCAGCTCCACGCCCTCCGCGCGCAGGGCCAGCACCGTGCGGTCCACGCCCAGGCCCCAGCCGACCGAGGGCAGCGCGGGGCCGCCGATCATCTCCGAGAGCCCGTCGTAGCGCCCGCCGCCGCCCAGCGCGGACTGGGATCCCAGGCCGCCGTGGACGAACTCGAAGGTGGTGCGGGTGTAGTAGTCGAGACCGCGCACCAGCTTGGGGTCGTCCTCGAAGACGATGTCGGCCGCGGTCAGCAGCTCACGGACCCGCTCGTGGTACTCCTCGCACGCCGTGCACAGGTGGTCGCGCATCATGGGGGCCCCGGTCAGCTGCCGCTGCACGGACTCCCGCTTGTCGTCCAGCACCCGCAGCGGGTTGATCTCGATCCGGGCCCGGGTGTCCTCGTCCAGGTCCAGGGCGCGCAGGAACTCCTGGAGCGCGGCCCGGTAGGCGGGACGGCACTCGGCGTCGCCCAGCGAGTTCAGCAGCAGCCGCACCCGGGTCAGCCCGAGCGCCCGGTAGGCGTCGGCCGCCATGATGATCAGCTCGGCGTCCAGTGCCGGGTCCTCGGCGCCGACCGCCTCGGCACCGACCTGGGAGAAGTGCCGGTACCGGCCGGCCTGCGGGCGCTCGTAGCGGTAGAAGGAGCCGGAGTACCAGAGCTTGACCGGCAGGTTGCCGGCCCGGTGCAGATTGGCCTGGAGCGCGGCGCGCAGCACGGACGCGGTGCCCTCGGGGCGCAGCGCCAGGTGGTCGCCGCCCTTGGTGGTGAGGGTGTACATCTCCTTGGTGACGATGTCGGTGGACTCACCGACCCCGCGGGAGAACAGCTCGACGTTCTCGAATCCGGGGGTCTCGACGTAGCCGTAGCCGGCCCGGCGCAGCGGCGCGGCCATCGCCTCGCGGACCGCGAGGTAGCCGGCGGAGTCGGGGGGCAGCAGGTCGTAGGTGCCCTTGGGGGCGGAGAAGGTGCTCACGGAAAGACGTCTTCACATTCCTCGTCGCGGCGCCGGGGTGTCCCCGGCGCCCTGGCCGGCGGCGACCTCCCGCAGATACGGGTTGGTGGCGCGCTCGGTGCCGATGGTGGTCTGGGGGCCGTGCCCGGACAGGACGACCGTGGAGTCCGGCAGCGGCAGGCACACGCGTGCCAGCGAGCGCAGGATCTCGGCGTGGTCGCCGCCGGGCAGATCGGTGCGTCCGATGGAGCCGGCGAACAGCAGGTCACCGGAGAAGAACACCGGGGGGACGTCCCCGGTCTCCGGCATCCCGAAGGTCACCGACCCCTGGGTATGGCCCGGGGCGTGCGCGACGCCGAACTCCAGACCGGCCAGCTCCATGGTCGTGCCGTCGGTCAGCTCGCGCAGATCGCCGGGCTCCCCCACGGTCAGCTCGCCCAGCAGCCGCTGCCCGATGGCGCTGCCGAGGGCCTTCTCCGGGTCGGCGAGCATGGAGCGGTCCCGGGGATGGATCCAGGCGGGCACGTCGTGGGCGCCGCACACCGGCACCACCGAGGCGACATGGTCGATGTGGCCGTGGGTGAGGAGCACGGCGACCGGCTTGAGCCGGTGCCGCTCGATGGTGGCGGCGACTCCCCCGGCGGCCTGGTGCCCGGGGTCGATGATCACGCACTCCTCGCCGGCGGCGGGGGCGACCAGATAGCAGTTGGTCCCCCAGGCCCCGGCGGGGAAGCCAGCGATGAGCACAGGCGTCCTTATGTGGTTCTCGGCTTCGGCTGTGATCGGAAAGCCTACCGGCGACGGTACGGGGCGGGCGAACCCGTATACGGTGGCGCAAGGCTTACCGGGGAACGTCAGGAGGAGCGCGGTGGTCAGCAAAGAGCAGCGGCGCAAGCAGCTCGCCCGGGCGAAGTGGGAACGCCAGCAGGAGCGCCGCGGTGATCGGTGGCGCAAGGCACGGCGGCGCAAGGCCGTGCTCGCCGCCGTGCTGGTGGTGCTGGTGGCGGGTGGCGGCACGGCGGTGGCCATGGGGGTGTTCTCCGGCGACGACGACACCGCGGACGCGGCGGCCCAGGATCCGCTGGACCAGGAGACCGAGGCCCCGCCGGCGGAGGATCCCTGCGCGGCGCCCGCCGAGGGTGAGCCCTCGCAGCAGCAGTGGGACGCGGAGCCGGAGCTGACGGTGGACACGTCGGCGGCCCACACCATGCGGCTGGCGACGACCTGCGGTGACATCGAGATCGCGCTGGACGCCGAGGCGGCCCCGCGCACGGTCAACTCCTTCGCGTTCCTGGCCGGGGAGGGCTATCTCGACCACAGCCCGTGCCACCGGCTGGTGACCGAGGGCATCCACGTGCTGCAGTGCGGCGACCCGACCGGTACGGGTACGGGCGGCCCCGGCTACAACATCCCGGACGAGAACCTGGACGCCCCCGAGGTGGCGGACGGGATCTACCCGGCGGGCACGGTGGCGATGGCCAACCAGTACAACCCGCAGGAGGACAGCGGCCGGGACTCCGGCGGCAGCCAGTTCTTCCTGGTGTACGAGGACAGCCCGCTGCCGCCCGACTACACCCCGTTCGGTACGGTCACCGGGGGTCTCGACGTTCTGGAGACCATCGTGGCCGCGGGCAACACCACCGACCCGACGACCGGGAACACCCCGCCGAACGCCACCGTGGTGATCGACTCGGCGACGGTGGAGGCCGGCTGAGGCGCGCCCGGCGGGAATTTCCGTTCCGTCAGGGGCGGACAGCCGGGCGGAGCGTCGCCTATGTTTGGCGGGGACAGGGCCCCTCGCCGGTCAGGTGGGCCCGAAAGCCGGATGAGACCGGATGAAATTCGTGGAAGATGCCGTGGCACAACGCACCGCGGCATCGTGTGAGGGAGGCGCCGTGAGCGACGCACGACAGGCTGCCGGGCCGCAGACAGACACCGAGTCGACACTCGGCCTGCCGGGCGGCGAAGCGAACGAGGCAGCGGCGCGCGACGCACGGCAGGATGCCGGAGCGCGGCCGGACACCGTACCGGTGCCCGGCCCGTCGGGCCCGGAGGCGAAGGCAGTGGCCACGGGCGACGCGGGCACCCCGGCGGCGGGCACCCCGGCGCCGAGCGGGACGGCCGGCGACGGCGAGGCCTGGGGCCGGGTCGACGAGACGGGCACCGTGTACGTCCGCACGGCCGACGGGGAGAAGACCGTCGGCTCGTGGCAGGCCGGTTCGCCGGCCGAGGCGCTCGCGTACTTCGAGCGCAAGTACGAGGGCCTGGTCGTGGAGATCGATCTCCTGGAGCGCCGGGTGCGCACCACCGACCTGGCCGCCAAGGACGCCCAGACGGCCATCGGTCATCTGCGCGAGCAGGTGGACGCGGCCAACGTCGTGGGCGACCTGGCGGCCCTGGGGCGCCGGCTGGACCAGCTGGGCACGGTGGTCGAGGAGCGCCGTCGCGAGCGCAGGGCGGCCCGCGCCAAGCAGGGCGAGGAGGCCAGGACCGCCAAGGAGGCGCTGGTCGCCGAGGCCGAGGAGCTGGCGGGCAGCGAGCAGTGGCGTTCGGCCGGCGAGCGGCTGCGGGCCCTGGTCGACACCTGGAAGGGCCTGCCGCGGCTGGACCGCAAGGCGGACGACGAGCTGTGGCACCGCTTCTCGCAGGCGCGTTCGGCGTTCTCCAAGCGCCGCAAGGCGCACTTCGCCTCGCTGGACGCGCAGCGCGAGGAGACCCGGCGCCGCAAGGAGAAGCTGATCGCCGAGGCGGAGGCGCTGTCCTCGTCCACCGACTGGGGTGTGACGGCGGCCCGCTACCGGGAGCTGATGACGGAGTGGAAGGCCGCGGGCCGCGCGCACCGGGACGCCGAGGAGGATCTGTGGACCCGCTTCCGGGCCGCACAGGACGTCTTCTTTCAGGCCAGGAGCACGGTCTTCGCCGAGCGGGACGGTGAGCAGCGGGAGAACCTGACCCGCAAGGAGGAGCTCGCCACCGAGGCGGAGAAGCTCCTGCCGATCACCAACGTGAAGGCGGCCCGGGCGGCGCTGCGCTCCATCGGGGAGCGCTGGGAGGCCATCGGCCACGTGCCACGCGACGCCAAGAACGCCATCGAGGGCCGCTGGCACGCGGTGGAGCGGGCCGTGGCGGAGGCCGAGGAGTCCGAGTGGCGGCGCACCAACCCGGAGGCGCGGGCACGCGCGGCGGGGCTGACCGGCCAGTTGCAGGACGCGGTGGACAAGCTGCGCCGGCAGGCCGACCAGGCGCGCGCGGCGGGCAACAACGCCAAGGCGGAGAAGCTGGAGCGGGAGCTGGCCGGCCGGCAGGCGCTGCTGGACCAGGCGCTGAAGGGCCTGGCCGAGTTCGGCGGCTGAGCGGGCGGCACGTGAACGGCGGTGGCCCCCGTACGGAGATGGTCCGTACGGGGGCCACCGCCGTTCGCCGTCAGGGGCGCCGGGCCGAGGTCACCCGGTAGACGTCGTAGACGCCCTCGACGCCGCGTACCGCCTTCAGGACGTGCCCCAGATGCTTGGGGTCGCCCATCTCGAAGGTGAACCGGGAGGTGGCGACCCGGTCCCGGGAGGTCTGCACCGCCGCGGACAGGATGTTGACGTGCTGGTCGGAGAGCACGCGGGTGACGTCCGACAGCAGCCGGGAGCGGTCCAGCGCCTCGACCTGGATGGCGACCAGGAAGACCGAGGACTGGGTGGGCGCCCACTCCACGGCGAGCATCCGCTCCGGCTCGCGGGAGAGCGCGTCCACGTTCACGCAGTCGGTGCGGTGCACCGAGACGCCGTTGCCCCGGGTGACGAAGCCGATGATCGGGTCGCCGGGCACCGGCGTGCAGCAGCGGGCCAGCTTCACCCACACGTCGTCGGTGCCCTTGACCACCACACCGGGGTCGGCGCTGGAACGGCGCCGGCCACGGGTGGGCATCGGCGGGGCGGTCTCGGCGATGTCCTCGCTGGCGGCCTCCTCGCCGCCCACGGCCTGCACCAGCTTCTGCACCACGCTCGGCGCGGACACATGGCCCTCCCCGATCGCCGCGTAGAGCGAGGAGATGTCCGGGTAGCGCATCTCGTGGGCGAGGGTGACCAGCGAGTCGCCGGTGAGCACGTGCTGGATCGGCAGGTTCTGCTTGCGCACCGCGCGGGTGAGCAGGTCCTTGCCCTGCTCGATGGCCTCGTCGCGGCGCTCCTTGGAGAACCAGCCACGGATCTTGTTGCGGGCCCGCGGGGACTTGACGAAGCCCAGCCAGTCCCGGGAGGGTCCGGCGCCCTCCGCCTTGGAGGTGAAGATCTCCACGGTGTCGCCGTTGTCCAGGGTGGACTCCAGCGGCACCAGCCGGCCGTTCACCTTGGCCCCTATGGTGCGGTGCCCGACCTCGGTGTGCACCGCGTAGGCGAAGTCCACGGAGGTGGAGCCGGCCGGCAGCGCGATCACATCGCCCTTGGGCGTGAAGACGAACACCTCGTGCCGGGACAGGTCGAAGCGCAGCGACTCCAGGAACTCCCCGGGGTCCTCGGTCTCCTTCTGCCAGTCCAGCAGCTGCCGCAGCCAGGCCATGTCGTTGACGCCCTCGCCCTTGTCGCCCTTCTTGGGGGCGTCGGAGCGGATCTTGGAGGCGCCGGCCTGGGCCTGCTGCTTGTACTTCCAGTGCGCGGCGATGCCGTACTCGGCGCGCCGGTGCATGTCGAAGGTGCGGATCTGGAGTTCGACGGGCTTGCCGCCAGGACCTATCACGGTGGTGTGCAGCGACTGGTACATGTTGAACTTCGGCATCGCGATGTAGTCCTTGAACCGCCCAGGAACCGGGTTCCAGCGGGCGTGGACCGTGCCGAGCGCCGCGTAGCAGTCGCGGACCGTGTCCACCAGGACCCGGATGCCCACCAGGTCGTAGATCTCGGCGAAGTCCCGGCCGCGCACGATCATCTTCTGGTAGACGCTGTAGTAGTGCTTGGGCCGCCCGGTGACGGTGGCCTTGATCCGGGCGCCGCGCAGATCGGCGAGGACCTCGTCGATGACGGTCGCCAGGTACTCGTCGCGCTTGGGGGCGCGCTCGGCGACCAGCCGGACGATCTCGTCGTACATCTTGGGGTAGAGGATGGCGAAGGCCAGGTCCTCCAGCTCCCACTTGATGGTGTTCATGCCCAGCCGGTGGGCCAGCGGGGCGTAGATCTCCAGGGTCTCGCGGGCCTTCTGCTCCTGCTTCTCCCGCTTGAGGAACCGCATGGTGCGCATGTTGTGCAGCCGGTCGGCGAGCTTGATGACCAGGACCCGCGGGTCCTTGGCCATGGCCACCACCATCTTGCGCACGGTCTCGGCCTGGGCGGCCTCGCCGAACTTGACCTTGTCCAGCTTGGTGACGCCGTCCACCAGCAGCGCCACCTGGTCGCCGAAGTCGCGGCGCAGGGTGTCCAGGCCGTACTCGGTGTCCTCCACCGTGTCGTGCAGCAGCCCCGCCATCAAGGTGGCCGGGTCCATGCCCAGCTCGGCGAGGATGGTGGTCACCGCCAGCGGATGGGTGATGTACGGGTCGCCGCTCTTGCGCTTCTGGCCGCGGTGCCAGCGCTCGGCGACCTGGTAGGCGCGCTCGATCTGGCGCAGCACGGCGGTGTCGGCCTTGGGGTCGTTCGCGCGGACCACCCGCAGCAGGGGCTCCAGGACCGGGTTGTACGGGGTGGAGCGCTGGACACCGAGCCGCGCGAGCCGGGCCCGTACCCGGTTGGAGGAGCCCGAGCGTCCCGAGACCCCGGAGACGGCGGCCGGGGGCGCCGGGGCGCGGTTGTCCGGACCGTCACGCCGGGTGGTGGCCGGGGACGGTGCGGCGTTCTTCCGCTGGGTGGAGGTGAGCGGCTGGGCCTCGTCGGGCAAGGGCACTCCTTCTCGGGCCCTGTCCCGCCCGGGGGCGGTCGGGACAGGGAGCGGTACTCCGGGCCACGGGGGCCCAAGGAGAGTCCGGCCGGGAAACGATCGGACTGCCATGGTAACGAGCCTAGGCCAACCCTTCCCGCCGGGCGCCGTGCGGGCGGACGGCGCGGGGCCCGGACGCGCGAGCGCCCCGGAACCGTGCCGGGCACGGTTCCGGGGCGCTCAGGCCCGTTGTCAGAGCGTGATGAGGGAGTGCAGCGGGGCGCCGTCCAGCTCGGACAGCACCCGGTCGCGGCCGGAGAGGAAGGACAGCTCCAGCAGCACCGCGAGCCCCGCCACCTGGGCGCCGGCCCGGCGGATCAGTCGCAGTGCCGCCTCGGCGGTCCCGCCGGTGGCCAGCACGTCGTCGATCACCAGCACCCGGTCGTGGGCGCTGAGGTCCTCGGCGTGGATCTCTATCTCCGCCGTGCCGTACTCCAGCTCGTAGCGCTGCCCGAGGGTGGCGCCGGGGAGCTTGCCGGCCTTGCGGGCCGGGATGAAGCCGATGCCGGCGCGTACGGCCACCGGGGCGGCCAGGATGAAGCCGCGGGCCTCCAGGGCGACCACCTTGGTGGCGCCGCTGGTCAGGGCGATCTCCGCCAGGGCGTCGGTGAGGGCGCCGAAGGCGGCCGGATCGGCGAGCAGCGGGGTGATGTCCTTGAAGACCACGCCCGGCTCGGGGTAGTCCGGCACATCACGGATGCGGTCGAGCAGGAGTTCCCGCAGCCCGGCCGCGTCGGGGGTCACCGAGGTCATCGGTTCACCGCCGCTTTCCGGACGGGCGGTTGCGGCCCCGGGAGCGGGAGACCGGCTGGCGCCGCGGACCGACCACGGCGCCGGCCGCGCTCTCGTCCGGGCCCTCGTCGTCGCCCGCGTCCCCTGGCGTGTCGTCGGCCTCGGCCTCGGACCCCGTGCCGGTCTTCTCCTCCGCCTCGCGCTTCGCCCGCTTGGCCAGCACCTTCTTGTCGTGCGCCTTGATCGAGGGCTCGTGCATCTTGAAGTCGGCGACCATCGGGGTGGCGATCACGATGGAGGAGTAGGCACCGGCCGTCAGACCCACGAACAGCGACAGCGCGATGTCGTTGAGCATCCCGCCGCCCAGCACCCCGCCACCGATGAACAGCAGCGCGGCCACCGGCAGCAGCGCGACGACCGAGGTGTTGATCGACCGCACCAGGGTGCCGTTCAGGGAGCGGTTGGCCAGCTCGCCGTAGGTGTAGTTGGTCTGCTTGGTGAAGTTCTTCGTGGTCTCCTTCAGACCGTCGAAGACGACCACCGTGTCGTACAGCGAGTAGCCGAGGATGGTCAGCAGACCGATCACCGTGCCCGGGGTGACCTCGAAGCCCACCAGCGCGTACACCCCGACCGTGATGGTGAGGTCGTGGATGAGCGCGATCAGCGCCGCCATGGCCATACGCCACTCGAAGGCGATGGCGAGGTAGATCACTACCAGCACCATGAAGATGGCGAGACCCTGCCAGGCCTTGTTGGCGATCTGGGAGCCCCAGCTGGGGCCGACGAGTTCCGCGTTCAGTTCCTGAGTGGGGATGCCCAGCTCTTCGGCGAGTGCTTCGCGGGTGATGTTGGACTGATCGGTGTCCAGGCCGGAGACCTGGATCCGCAGCGACCCGTCGTTGCCCAGGGACTGCACCAGGGCCTGGCTGCCGGACGCCTCCTCGGCGACCTCCCTGGCCCGCTCCACGCTGACATCGGTGGCCTCCGTGGTGAAGACCGCCCCGCCCTCGAACTCCACGCCCATGTGCAGGCCCCGGACCCCGAGGCCGGCGAAGGCGAGGATCGTGATGAGGATGGAGACGCCGTACCACAGCCGGCGCTTGCCGACGAAGTCGTAGCCGATCTCACCGCGGTGGAGCTTGGCTCCGATATCACCGAGCCGTGACATCTCACGCCTCCTTCGGGTCGCTGGGAACGGTGACCGGCTTGTAGCTGCGGCGCATCGGGGGCTGGATGCCCAGACGCTTGGGGTCGAGCCCGGACCAGGGGTGGCCGCCGGAGAAGAACTTCTTCTTGGCCAGGATCGTCATGACCGGCTTGGTGAACAGGAAGACCACGACGACGTCCAGGGCCGTGGTCAGACCCAGGGTGAAGGCGAAGCCCTGCACCTTGCCGACCGAGACCACGAAGAGCACGGCCGCTGCCAGGAAGGAGACGAAGTCGGAGACCAGGATGGTGCGCCGGGCGCGTGGCCAGCCCCGTTCCACGGCGGTGCGCAGCGTGCGGCCCTCGCGGATCTCGTCCCTTATGCGTTCGAAGTAGACGATGAAGGAGTCGGCGGTGATACCGATGGCGACGATCGCGCCACAGACGGCCGGCAGGTTCAGCGCGAAGCCGATGGCCGGGCCGAGCAGGGCCATGATCGAGTAGGTGAGGATGCCGGAGACCACCAGCGAGGCGAGCGCGATCAGCGACAGACCCCGGTAGTAGACGAGCATGTAGAGCACCACCAGGGCGAGACCGATCCCACCGGCGATCAGACCGGCCTTCAGCTGCTCGCCGCCCAGCATGGGCGACACGGTGGTGACGCTGGACTCCTCGAAGGTCAGCGGCAGCGCGCCGAACTTCAGGACGTTGGCCAGGTTCTCGGCGCTCTCCTGGTCGAAGGTGCCGGAGATCTCGGCGTTGCCGCCGGACAGCCGCTGGGCGACGCTGGGCGCGGAGACGGTCTCGCCGTCCAGCACGATGGCGAACTGGTTCTGCGGCGAGGGCAGGGCGGCCAGCTCGCCGGTGACGTCCGCGAACTGGTTGGCGCCGGAGTTGGTGAACTCCATCTGGACGATCCAGCCCTGACCGCGCTGGGTCTCGTAGATCGCGTTGGCGCTGCTCACGCCGGTGCCGGGCACGGCGACCGGGCCCAGGGCGTACTTCCAGACGCCGTCCGTGTCACAGGAGACGATGGGCTGGTCGGTGTCCGCCTGGGCGGCCGCCTCGCGGGCGGCGTTCCGGGAGTCGTCGGTGGAGCAGTCGAGCGCCTCGAGGCGGGCCTGGAGATCCGCGGCCTCCTGCTGGGCCGGGTCGGTGGCGGGGTCCTCGGCGGTGTCGCCGGAGTCGTCCGTGGCGGCGTCGTCCGTACGGAAGGAGGCGGTGGTGGCGGTGGCTGCGCCGCTGCCGGACGGGGCCAGGCTCTGGTCCGTGGTGCCCTCGCCCTGGTCGCCGCTCTCGCCCCCGTCCCCGGTGTCGCCGGTGTCCGCGGAGTCCCCCGCGCCGTCCGTGTCCCCGGTGTCGGCGGATTCCTCGCCCTGGCCGGCGTCCTCGTCCGTGCCCGGGTCGGTGCCGTCACCCTGTTCGGTGCCGTCACCGCCGTCGTCGGGCAGCGGGAGCGCCGAGCCCACCGAGAGCACCGGCCGGAAGCCCAGTTCGGCGGTGGTGCCGACCTGCTGCCTGGCCTGTTCGCTGTCGGTGCCCTTGGGGATGTTGACGATGATGTTCCGGTCGCCCTGGGTCTGGACCTCGGCTTCCTGGACACCCAGACCGTTGACCCGGCGCTCGATGATCGAGACGGCGGTGTTCAGATTGGTCGGGTTGATCGCGGACTGGTTCTTCTCGTCCGTCGTCGCCGAGAGCGTGATGCTGGTGCCCCCGGCCAGGTCGATGCCCAGCCGCGGGGTGGTGTGCCCGGAGGCGAACATCCCCGCCGTGAGCCCCGCCACGATCAGCACGATCAGCACCAGGGGGCGCCACGGCTTCCCCTGACCTCCGGACAGGTCCCGCTTCCTGGGGGACCGGAAGTCGTTCTTCGGTGTCGCCACCTTCTCGTCTCTCTCTGCCTACGACCCGCGCCCGGTGCCGGCCACGCGGACGGGCGGGGTGATGGACGGGCGGACCGGTGCGCCCGTGCCCCGGCGGGGCGGGCGGCACCGGCGGCTCAGGACTTGGTGGACCCGTTCTCCCCGTCGCGCGTGGAGTCGTCGGTCTTGGCGTCGCCGTCGGCGGCGGCCTCGGCGCCGTCCTTCTTCCCCAGCTCGACCCGGTCCGTGTCATCCGCGTCGGCGCCCTCGGTCAGGGAGGAGGCGTCGTCCGGTACGACCGGGGCGTCCTCGTCGTCGTAGGGCGACTCACCGCTCAGGATGCGCTGGTACTCATCGTCGTCGAGCACCGCCCCGATGGCGTTCTTGGCGAACAGGGCCTGCGTACCGGAGGAGAGCTCCAGGAGGACGGTGTCCTCCCGCACCTCCTTGACCTCGGCATACATCCCGCCGATGGTCCGCACGCCGGTGCCGGGCTCCATCGAGTCACGCATTTCCATGGCCTGCCGCTGCCGGTTCTTGGCCGACCGCGACATCAGGAACATGACGCCGATGAGAAGAATGAAGGGGAAGAGAAAAGCGATATCCACGGTGGAGGAATTTCCTTCGTATAACCGCTGACGCGGCCGTGTATTCGGGGGGCGGGGGCGCCGTCCGGGTCGGATGACGTCGGCGGAGTCTAACGAGGCTGCGCCTGGGGAACAACGTCTCGGATGCTATCGGAGTTCCGTTCCAGCGTAAGCCCGTGCGATCAGGACTCGAACAAGCCTTCTGGTGACCCGCCGGCCGCCGCCGCGCCCTGCGGGGGCCGCAGTCCGAGGTGCTCCCAGGCCGCGGGGGTGGCCACCCGGCCCCGGGGGGTACGGGCCAGCAGTCCCTCGCGCACCAGGAACGGCTCGGCGACCTCCTCGACGGTCTCGCGCTCCTCCCCCACCGCCACGGCCAGCGTGGACAGGCCCACCGGGCCGCCGCCGAACAGCTTCAGCAGCGCTTCCAGGACGGAGCGGTCCAGCCGGTCAAGGCCCCGGCCGTCCACCTCGAAGACCGCCAGGGCCCGGGACGCCGCCTCCCGCGTGACCACCCCGTCCCCCTTGACCTGGGCGTAGTCCCGCACCCGGCGCAGCAGCCGGTTCGCGATGCGGGGGGTGCCCCGGGACCGGCCGGCGATCTCGGCCGCTCCGCCGTCGGTGGTCTCCACCTCCAGCAGCCGCGCGGAGCGCTGGATGACCCGCTCCAGCTCGGCGGGGGCGTAGAACTCCATGTGGCCGGTGAAGCCGAAGCGGTCGCGCAGCGGCGGCGGCAGCAGTCCGGCCCGGGTGGTGGCCCCGACCAGGGTGAAGGGCGGCAGCTCCAGCGGGATGGCGGTGGCACCGGGGCCCTTGCCGACGATGACGTCGACGCGGAAATCCTCCATGGCCATGTAGAGCATTTCCTCGGCCGGCCGGGACATCCGGTGGATCTCGTCGAGGAACAGCACCTCGCCCTCGGTGAGCGAGGACAGGATCGCGGCGAGATCTCCGGCGTGCTGGATGGCGGGCCCCGAGGTGATGCGGATGGGGGCGCCCATCTCGGCGGCGATGATCAGGGACAGCGTGGTCTTGCCGAGCCCGGGGGCGCCGGAGAGCAGCACGTGGTCGGCGGTGCCGCCGCGGGCCCGGGCGGCGCGCAGCACCAGGTCCAGCTGCTCGCGGACCTTGGGCTGGCCGACGAATTCCGTCAGGTCCTTGGGCCGCAGCGCGGCCTCGGCCGCCAGCTCCTCGCCCTCGGCGGTGGCACCCACCAGCCGGCCGGTGTCCTGCGGTGGCTCTTCGTCCCAGTTCATCGGGGCTGTCCTCGTCTTCTTCCGGATGGCCCCGTGTTCAGCGGGCGCGGTTGAGGGTTTGCAGGGCGGCGCGCAGCAGGCGCGGGACCGGGACCTGGGTGCCGTCGGCGGCGACCGCCTCGGCCTGCGGGGCGATGGTCGTGATCGCCTCCTCGGCCTCCCGGGGGGCGTATCCCAGGCCGGTGAGCGCGGTCATCAGCTGCTCGCGCCAGTCGGGCGGCCCGGAGGGGGCGGGGGCGGCGGGGCGGCGGGGGCCGCCGACCGGCTCGCCGAGCCGGTCCTTGAGTTCGAGGAGGAGCTTCTGCGCCCCCTTCTTCCCGATGCCGGGGACGGCGGTCAGCGCCTTCTCGTCCCCGGCGGCGATCGCCCGGCGCAGTCCGTCCGGGCTGTGCACCGCGAGCATGGCCTGGGCCAGGCGGGGGCCGACGCCGGAGGCGGTCTGGAGCAGCTCGAAGACCTGCCGCTCGTCGTCGTCGGCGAATCCGTACAGGGTCAGGGAGTCCTCGCGGACCACCAGCGAGGTGGCCAGCCGGGCGTTCTCCCCCACCCGCAGTGCGGCGAGGGTGCCCGGGGTGCACTGCAGGGCCATGCCGACGCCGCCGACCTCCACCACGGCGGTGTCGGGGGCGAGGGCGGCGACGGGTCCTTGGACAAAGGCGATCACGGTTCGATGGTGCCCTTCGCAACTCGTACGGGCGGGGTGCGCCGCGCGCCGGGGGCGGCCGCGGTGGCCCGCGCCAGCCGCTGCTGGGCGGCGCCGCGCCAGATGTGACAGATGGCCAGGGCGAGCGCGTCGGCGGCGTCGGCCGGTCTGGGTGGTGCCGACAGCCGCAGCAGCCGGGTGACCATGGCGCCGACCTGGGCCTTGTCGGCCCGGCCGCTGCCGGTGACGGCGGCCTTGACCTCGCTGGGGGTGTGCAGGGCCACCGGCAGGCCGCGCCGGGCGGCGCACAGCATGGCCACGGCGCTGGCCTGGGCGGTGCCCATCACGGTGCGCACGTTGTGCTGGCTGAAGACCCGTTCCACCGCGACCGCCTCGGGTCGGTGCTCATCGAGCCATTCCTCGATACCGCGCTCGATAAGCACCAGCCGCTCGGGGGTGTCCTGCTCGGCGGGGGTACGGACCACGCCGACCGCGACCATCCGCAGCGGACGCCCGGCGTCGCCGTCCACCACGCCGACCCCGCAGCGGGTCAGCCCCGGGTCCACGCCCAATACCCGCACCGCACTCCCTCGCTCCCCGTGCCGTGACCGGCACTCGGCCCGAAGGCTATCGGCCCCCGCTGACAAGGGGGGTGAGCGGGCGTCAGGCGTCGACCTTCGCCATGATGTCGTCGGCGACATCGAAGTTGGCGAAGACGTTCTGCACGTCGTCGCTGTCCTCCAGCGCGTCGATCAGCTTGAAGATCTTGCGCGCGCCGTCCTCGTCCAGCTCCACCTGCATGGTGGGCAGGAAGCTGGCGTCGGCCGAGTCGTAGTCGATGCCGGCGTCCTGGAGGGCGGTGCGCACCGCGACCAGGTCGGTGGCCTCGCTGACCACCTCGAAGGACTCGCCGAGGTCGTTGACCTCCTCGGCGCCGGCCTCCAGCACGGCGTCCAGCACGTCGTCCTCGGCACGGTCGGCCTTGGGGACGATGATGACGCCCTTGCGGTTGAACAGGTACGACACGGAGCCCGGGTCGGCCATCGAGCCGCCGTTGCGGGTCATGGCGACGCGCACGTCCGAGGCGGCCCGGTTGCGGTTGTCGGTGAGGCACTCGATGAGCACCGCGACGCCGTTGGGACCGTAGCCCTCGTACATGATCGTCTGATAGTCGGCGCCGCCCGCCTCAAGACCGGCACCACGCTTGACGGCGCGGTCGATGTTGGTGTTCGGGACGGAATTCTTCTTCGCCTTCTGCACGGCGTCGTACAGCGTGGGGTTGCCGTCCAGATCGGCACCGCCGGTCCGGGCCGCGACCTCGATGTTCTTGATCAGCTTGGCGAAGAGCTTGCCGCGCTTGGCATCGATCACGGCCTTCTTGTGCTTGGTGGTAGCCCACTTAGAGTGGCCGGACACAGCCTTGCTCCTTCAGATGTCACCAACAGAAACCAGTGCCGGAGATCCTACCGCCAGCGGGTCAATCCGCCCGCCGCACCATCTCGGTGAACAGCGCGTGGACCCGGTGGTCGCCGGTCAGCTCCGGGTGGAAGGCCGTGGCCAGCAGGTTTCCCTGCCGTACCGCGACCGGATGGCCCTCGTGACGGGCCAGCGCGGTGGCGCCGGCGCCCAGCGACTCCACCCACGGTGCGCGGATGAACACCCCGTGCACGGGGCCGCCGCTCACCCCTTCGAGGTCGACGGCGGCCTCGAAGGACTCGTTCTGCCGGCCGAAGGCGTTGCGGCGCACGATCATGTCGATGCCGCCGATGGTCTCCTGGCCCGAGCGCGGGTCGAGGATCTTGTCGGCGAGCAGGATCATGCCGGCGCAGGAGCCGTAGACCGGCAGCCCGGCCCGTACCCGCTCGCGCAGCGGCTCCAGCAGGCCGAAGGCGGTGGCCAGCTTGGAGATCGTGGTGGACTCCCCGCCGGGGAGCACCAGACCCTGTACCGCGTCGAGTTCGGCGGGGCGGCGGACGGCCCTGGCCTCGGCGCCCACGGCGGTGAGCGCGGCCAGGTGCTCCCGCACGTCGCCCTGGAGGGCGAGCACGCCCACCACCGGGGCGGTGGGCGTGCTCGTGGGGGGTGTCGCAGTCATCGCGATTACCAGCCGCGCCCTGCGTAGCGCTCGGTCTCGGGCAGGGTGTCGATGTTGATGCCGACCATGGCCTCGCCCAGGCCGCGGGAGACCTCGGCGATGACCTTGGGGTCGTCGTAGAAGGTGGTGGCCTTGACGATGGCGGCGGCGCGCTGGGCCGGGTCGCCGGACTTGAAGATGCCGGAGCCGACGAAGACGCCCTCGGCGCCGAGCTGGCGCATCAGCGCGGCGTCGGCGGGGGTGGCGACACCACCCGCGGAGAACAGCACGACGGGCAGCTTGCCCAGCTCGGCGACCTCGCGGACCAGCTCGTACGGGGCGCGCAGCTCCTTGGCCGCGGCGAACAGCTCGTGGTTGTCCAGGGCGCGCAGCCGGCCGATGTCGCCCTTGATCTGCCGCATGTGCCGGACCGCCTCGACGACGTTGCCGGTGCCGGCCTCGCCCTTGGAACGGATCATGGCGGCGCCCTCGGAGATCCGGCGCAGGGCCTCGCCGAGGTTGGTGGCACCGCAGACGAAGGGGGTGGTGAAGGACCACTTGTCGGTGTGGTTGACCTCGTCGGCCGGGGTCAGCACCTCGGACTCGTCGATGTAGTCCACGCCCAGCGCCTGAAGGACCTGGGCCTCCACGAGGTGGCCGATGCGGGACTTGGCCATCACGGGGATGGAGACGGCCTCGATGATGCCGTCGATCATGTCGGGGTCGGACATCCGGGCGACCCCGCCGTCCTTGCGGATGTCAGCCGGCACCCGCTCCAGGGCCATGACCGCGACCGCTCCGGCGTCCTCGGCGATCTTCGCCTGCTCGGGGGTGACGACGTCCATGATCACGCCGCCCTTGAGCTGCTCGGCCATGCCGCGCTTGACGCGGGCGGTGCCGGTCTCGGGGGTCTGAGGGGTGCTGGGGGACGTGCTGGACACGAATTGACCTCACTCGGCAGTTAATAATGCGACATGACCATCGTAGGCCCGGACGAGCGGGAGCCACGAACGGCCCGGTTCCCGGGCGGCGACCGGGGCCACCGCATGCGATGACACCCGGTGGCCGGTCGTGCGGCAAGGGCCAATCCGTGGTCAGTGGCCTGCGGCGGTGAGCGCGGCCGGCGGCTCGTCGTCCATCTCGAAGGCGAGCGGGAAGGGCGCGTGCCCGGCCAGCCGGAACCAGCGCACCGTACGGTGGCGGCGCAGCGCGCGGGCCGCCCGCACCGCGTCGTTGTGGAACCGCCGCGCCATGGGCACCCGGCGCACCGCGGCCTCCAGCTCACGCACGGTGTCCTCCCCGCCGGGGGCCTCGCGCACCGCCTCGACCTGGTCGCTCTCCCCCAGCACCGCGCGCAGCGCCTGGCTCAGCTCGCTCTCGGCGACCTCGCGCTGCTCGTCCTCGGCCTGCCGCGCGGCGTGCGCGGCCTGGTTGAGCACCATGGAGGCGGCCGGATCGAAGATGCCCGAGGTCGCCACCTCCTGCGCGACGGAGGCGCGGCGCAGCAACTGCGCGTCGAGCGCGGCGCGGGCCGCGTCGATCCGGGCGTGCAGCCGGTCCAGCCGTCCGGCCGTCCAGCTGAGGTACACGCCGACCAGCACCAGCGCGAGGGCGATCCACAGGGGCCAACTGAGAAGAGTCACGGCCGGTCACCCTATCGGGCCACCGGCGCGGCGCCGGACGCGACTAGTTGTATTGCCCTGTGAGGTTGGGGACGCGGCTGGCGGGTGGTTTGCCTGCGAGCGCGGTGTGTCCGCGGTGGTGATTGTAGGTGTGTAGCCATTGCGGGAACGCGTCGCGTCGTTCCTGCTCGGTCCGGTAGGGGCGGGCGTAGGCCCACTCGTCCAGCAAGGTCCGGTTCAGCCGCTCAACCTTGCCGTTGGTCTGGGGCCGGTAGGGCCGGGTTCGCTTGTGAGCGATCCCGGCCTGGGCCATGGCCTGGCGCCAGTCGTGGGACCGGTAACAGGCCCCGTTGTCGGTCAGGACGCGTTCGACGGTGATTCCGGCTTGCTCGAAGAACGCCTGGGCGCGTTGCCAGAACGCGGCGGCGGTGTCTTTCCTCTCGTCGGTGTGGATCTCGCTGTAGGCGAGGCGGGAGTAGTCATCGACGGCGGTGTGCAGATAGCTGTAGCCGGCGCCCGCGCGGGTCTTGCGGCCTGCCTGGCGGCCCAGGACCTTGTGTCCGCCACCGTCGGGAATGTTGCCGAGTCTCTTGATGTCGACGTGCACGAGTTCGCCGGGCCGTTCGCGTTCGTAGCGGCGTATGACGCGGCCGGTGGCCCGGTCCAGATGCGTGAGCCGGGCCAGCCGGTAACGGGTCAGGACCCGGTGGACCGTGGAGGGCACCAGCCGCAGCAGATGAGCGATCCGTGCCGGCCCCCACCGACGCACCACGCGGACCTTGATGATCCGGCGTTCGGTGCGGGTCGGGGTCCGGCGCGGGCTGCTGCGTGGCCGGGAGGTCCGGTCGCACATCCCGCCCTCGCCCTGTTCGCGGTAGCGGGCCGCCCACCGTGCCGCGGTGGTGGGTGAGACCTGGAAGCGTTCAGCGGCCCGGCGCAGAGGCCATCCGTCATCCACGACGCAGCGGGCAAGCCGCAGACGGCCGGTCTCGGTCAGGGGTGCGTTACGGTGAGGCACGAGGGCCTTTCTGGTCGCCGGTGCAGATGTCGCAATCCACACCAGGCCAGAAGGCCCTCACCCATATCAAGACCAACCAACCGTGAACCCCGTCACCAACCTCTGTGATCAGTACAACTAGGGCTTGTCTGACGGATAGCGCCGGTCAGGCCCGCGGTGTCTGGTGCGGTGCATCGCAAGGCGCGGGGGCGCCCTCGTAGTGGGCTACTCGGGCGTCTCTGCAACGCAGCGAGGTGCCGTGCCAGACGCCGCGGGCCAGGCGGGATCCGTCAGACAAGCCCTACGCCTTGGAGTCCCCGGATTCCCTGCCGTCCTTCGCCTCCCGGGTCTCCTTGCTCTCCCGGGACAGGCCCAGCCGCCCCAGCAGCCCGACCCGGTCGTCGGGGGCGACCGCACCGGCGCCCGCGGTGACCGTCTCGTAGACCGCGAGGATGTCGTTGCCGACCGTGGACCAGTCGAAACGCCGGACATGGCGGCTGCCGTACGCGCGCAGCGCGTCCCGGCGCGCGGGGTCGCCCAGCAGCGCCACCGTCGCGGCGGCGAGGGCGTCCGCGTCCTCGTTGGGGAACAGCTCCCCCGCCGCGCCGCCGTCCAGCACCTGGGCGAACGCGTCCAGGTCGCTGGCCAGCACCGGCGCCCCCGCGGACAGCGCCTCCACCAGGATGATCCCGAAGGACTCGCCGCCGGTGTTGGGCGCGATGTACACATCGACGCTGCGCAGCAGCCGCGCCTTGTCCTCGTCGCTGACCATGCCCAGGAACTCCACCCGGGAGCGCATCTCGGCGGGCAGCGAGGCCACGGCCTCCTTCTCGTCGCCCCGCCCGGCCACCAGCAGCCGGGTATCCGGGCGTTCGGCGAGGATCTTGGGCAGCGCGCGCATCAGCACCGGGAGGCCCTTGCGGGGCTCGTCGATCCGGCCGATGAAGCCGATCGTCCCGCCCTGCCACTCCGCCTTGGGCTCGGCGTCGGCGAAGAAGCCGACGTCCACCCCGTTGGGGATCAGCACGGCGTCGCCGCCCAGATGCTCGACCAGGGTGCGGCGCGCGTACTCGCTGACCGCGATCCGGGCGCTGATCTTCTCCAGCGCGGGCTGGAGGATCGGATAGGCGGTGGCCATCGCCCGCGAGCGCGGGTTGGAGGTGTGGAAGGTGGCCACAATCGGGCCCTTGGCGGCCCAGCAGGTCAGCAGGGCCAGCGAGGGCGCGGCCGGCTCGTGCACGTGCAGCACGTCGAAGTCCCCGTCGTGCACCCAGCGGCGTACCCGGGCGGCGGACAGGAAGCCGAAGTTGAGCCGGGCCACGGAGCCGTTGTACGGCACCGGGATGGCCCGCCCGGCGGCCACCGCGTACGGCGGCAGCACGGTGTCCTCGTCGGCCGGAGCCAGCACGGACACCTGGTGGCCCTGCCGGATCAGGTGCTCGGCCAGGTCGCGGATGTGGAACTGCACCCCGCCCGGGACGTCCCAGGAGTAGGGGCAGACGATGCCGATTCTCATGCCGCGCGGTCCTCCCGCTGTGCGGCGCCCGCCTCGCCGGGGCGCGGTTCGAGATCGGCCAGCCACAGCCGCTGGAGCATGTGCCAGTCGTGCGGGCGCCGGGCGATGCCGGCGGCGAAGCAGTCGGCCAGCGCCTGGGTCATGACGGTGGTCCGCTCGGCGCGGGTGCCCTGCTCCGGGACATCGACGGCGGGGTGGACGCGGCCCTTTATCACCTTGGTCTCGTCGTACCACAGCTCGACCGGGAACAGCGCGGCCCCGGTCTGCTGGGCGAGCAGCGCGGGCCCGGCCGGCATCCGGGTCGGCTCGCCGAAGAAGTCGACCTGCACCCCGGAGGCGGACAGATCGCGGTCGGCCACCAGCGCGACCACCCCGCCCTTGCGCAGCCGGCGGGACAGTATCCCGAAGGCGGAGCCGCCGGTGTGCGGCACCACCTCCATGCCCAGGCCCTCGCGGAAGGCGACGAAACGGTCGTACAGCGTCTCGGGCTTGAGCCGCTCGGCGACCGTGGTCAGCGGTATGCGCAGTTCGGTGACCAGCCAGGCGCCGGCCACGTCCCAGTTCCCGCAGTGGGGCAGCGCGAGCACCACGCCGCGCCCCTCCTTGAGGGTGTCGGTGACGAGGTCGAAATCGGCCACGTAGAAGCAGTCCCTTATGCGCTCCTCGCCCCACACCGGCAGCCGGAAGGACTCGATCCAGTACCGCAGGTAGGAGCGCATCCCCTCGCGCGACAGCTCGCGCAGCCGCTGGGGGGAGGCGTCGGGGACCACCCGGGCGTAGTTGGCCTCCAGGCGCTGCACCGCGGGCCCGCGGCGGCGCCACACGGTGTCGGCGACGCGCCGGCCCAGGGCCATGGCCGCCGGTTCCGGCATCCGTTTGACGGTGGCCCAGCCCAGGCCGTAGAGCGCGTCGCTCAACCGCTGCTTCATGCCCCTCCGTTCCGCGCCGCCTCGGCCGCGTCCGCGGCGTCCGCCTCGGCGGACTCCCGGCGTACGGTGACCACCCGCTGCACGATGGTGACCAGCGAGCCGATGGCGACCACCCACAGGGCGATCGGCAGCAGCACATCGATGTGCGGGACGGAGAAGGTGCGTTCGAAACCGGCGAGGCCCGTCAGCACCAGCGTGATGGTGAGCCGTTCGGCGCGTTCCACCAGGCCGTTGACCTTGACCGGCAGCCCGATGCTCTCGCCCCTGGCCTTGGTGTAGGAGACCACCTGGCCGCTGGCCAGGCAGACCAGGGTCACCGCGCACAGCAGCAGGTCATCACCGTTGCCGGCGAACCACAGCGCGAGCGCGGAGAAGATCGCCGCGTCGGCGACCCGGTCCAGCGTGGAGTCCAGGAACGCGCCCCACCGGCTGGAGGTGCCCAGCTGGCGGGCCATGTTGCCGTCCACCAGGTCGGAGAAGACGAACAGCGTGATGACGATCGTGCCCCAGAAGAACTCGCCGCGCGGATAGAAGGCCAGTGCTCCCGCCATCACTCCGGCGGTTCCGACGCAGGTCACGGCGTCCGGGCTGACCCGCAGCCGCAGCAGCAGCGCGGCGAACGGCGTGAGGACACGCGTGAAGAAAGCCCGCGCGTACTTGTTGAGCATGACCTTCCCAGGGGTCGGTGACGGGCCGGATGGTCGAACGGCCACCGGCCGCCCCATCGTAGTCACGCCGCGGGCTGTCAAGGGCGCCGAGGTCGACCGGGCCGCAAATCGCCGTTGTGGGCCCGGCGCGGGGCCCCGCGCCGCTAGGCTGACCCCGGCGTGCAGGTGTGCCGGACCTCCCGGAGGGGAACGGGCCACCCGGGCGGCTGAAGTGTGAGGACAGGGGGTTTGCGATGTCGGCGCTGGACGATCTGCGCAACGCGGCGGGCATTGATTTCGACTTCGCGCCGGGCGCGCAGGTGCCGCTGTCCGGGGCGGGCACCGGGCACTCGGGGATGAGCCAGGCGCTGGCCTCGGTCGCCTACCGGGACGTGCCTCCCGAGGACATCAAGGAGCCGAACGACGCCGCCGGGGTGAAGAAGGGCAAGTTCACCCTGCTGGAGCCCAATCTGGGCGAGGCGTTCACCCGCGCCGTGGAGACCCGGATGATCGCGGACGGCCGCAAGCCGCTGGTGCAGTCCTTCGGGGCCGACCCGCAGACGGTGGTGGAGCACGCGCTGTCCGCCAAGCGGATCCGCAAGCAGCGGGACCGCCGGCTGACCCTCATCATGGGCATCTTCGGGGTGCTGTTCCTGCCGGGCGTGCTGATATGGCTCGGGCTGTTCCAGCTGCGCCGCACGTTCGCCGGCTCCCAGGGCCGGCAGGCGGGCTTCCTGGGCACCCTCACCCTGGTGGCGATCGCCGCGCTGATCGCGCTGCTGGTGATCAGGGTGCCGCTGGGCGGGCCGATCCGGCTGTACGTGTGGAGCATGCTGCCGGCGCCCATCATCGGCTGGTACTGGGCGAAGCAGATCTCCGAGCGCACCGCGCAGAATCTGCGCGCGCACTGGGCGGACCTGGCGGGCGGCGGCGGCTCGGGCGCGATGATCCCCGAGGCCGTTCCGCAGAACCCCAACGACAAGGAGGCGGAGCGGCTGCGGGTGGGCCTGGCCAAGCTGGCCGCCGAGCAGAACAGCAACATCGTCCACTACGCGGGCCCGCAGGGCATTCTGGGCATGGGGGTGCGCTGGGGCAGCTGGCAGCTGGCCGAGGAGCTGGTGCCCAAGGACCCGGGGCGCGAGATCGACCCGTTCCGGGCCTGGGACGTCGCCCGTGCCATCCACGACCAGTTGCGGATGCTGGAGCGCGGCCCGCTGCACACCGGTGGCTTCCCCACCCCGTCGATCAAGCACTGGGTGGTCCGTCACATAGGGGAGGGCGCCGGCGCGATCAGCCGGCCCATGGGGGACACCGCCGACTCGTTCGGCATCGACAACATCGAGGTCCAGCGGATCTGCAACGAGCAGCAGTTCGACAGCGGGGACCGGCACTATCTGGGTGTGCAGTTCGTGCTGTGGGACGGCGAGCTGGTGCTCACCATGATGATCACCGTCACGGTGCTGCACCACACCCTGCGGATCGAGGTCACCGGGCACGCGCTGGGGCCGATCCACGGGTTCTTCCGCAAGGGCCCGGACGGCAAGTCCAAGGAGATCCGCGACCCGGTCAAGTTCTGGAAGAAGAAGAAGGTGCCGCTGCCGCTGGTGGACGCCAAGGAAGTGGTCCGGCTGGCCGCCCGCGCCCCGCTGACCTGGTTCCCGGCCAAGCTGGACGCCTACGGCGGCACCATCTCGCTGCCGGAGCCGTTCGGGCTGCGGCACACCTGGGCGGGCAAGCCGTGGCGGCACCGCTTCATGGCGGACGACGCGCTGCGCGCGGCCACCCCGGTGCTGCGGGTGGCTCACGCGGCGGCCTTCCGGGTGCTGGAGGAGAACGGCGTGGACATCAGCCGCTTCGAGGGCCGTTCGCAGGCGCTGGGCGGCGCGGTGCAGGCCGCCGAGCCCCGTAAGGCCGACGAGTACAACATGTGAGGCGCGGCCCGTGGCGGGCCGCGCCGGGTCAGCCGGCGGGCCAGGCGGCGGCGAGCAGCCGCCTGGTGTCGGCGAGCAGTTGAGGCAGCACCTTGGTGTGCCCGACCACCGGCATGAAGTTGGCGTCGCCGCCCCAGCGGGGTACGACGTGCTGGTGCAGATGCGGGGCGATGCCGGCGCCGGCCGCGCTGCCCTGGTTCATCCCGATGTTGAAGCCGTGCGCGCCGGAGGCGGTACGGATCGCGGTCATCGCGCGCTTGGTCAGCAGCGCGAGTTCGGCGGTCTCGTCCTCGGTCAGCTCGGTGTAGTCGGCGACGTGCCGGTAGGGCACCACCAGCAGATGACCGCCGTTGTACGGATAGAGGTTGAGCACGGCGTACACCTGCTCGCCGCGGGCGATGACGAGCCCGTCCTCGTCGCTCTTGGTAGGGATGACGCAGAAGGGGCAGCCGTCACCGGCGCCGTCCCCGTGCGGCTTGCCCTCGCCCTGGATGTAGGCCATCCGGTGGGGGGTCCACAGTCGCTGGAACGCGTCCGGCGTCCCCACCCCGATCTGCTGCTCCGGCTCGCTGTTCATCTGAGTTCCTTCGTGGGCTCCCCCGCTTTCGGGCGAGAGAAGAAGCGGACACGCGGCTTGTATACTCAAAGAGCTTGGCCGACCACGAAGCGTGTCAGCCGAGCTTACCGCCGGGCTGGTGGGAAGTCAGGTCTGTGGAGCTTGTGTAAGACCGTGGGCGGTACACCGTCCCTTCGCTGGTAACCCCAGGCGGCAACGGGCTGTGAAGCAGAAAGGTCCGGTCCGCGAGGGCTGGGATTCCCTTCGTTCTTTCACGAGGGGGAGGAGGTCAAGGCGGTCAGCATAGGCTCCGCCGGGCGGTCCGGGGTAATCCCGGACCGCCGGCCGGCGGGCGATCAGACCTGCACGCGGGCCTCGACGGCCTCGGCGATCTCGCGCAGTGCCTCGTCGCGCGGGATGCCGTTCTTCTGGGAGCCGTCGCGGTAGCGGAAGCTGACCGCGCCGTTGGCCACGTCGTCGTCACCGGCGATCACCATGAAGGGGATCTTGGCCTTCTGGGCGTTGCGGATCTTCTTCTGCATCCGGTCCGAGGAGGAGTCGACCTCGAACCGGAGCCCGGCGGCCTTGGCCTCGGCGGCGAACTCCTCCAGGTAGGGCACGTGGGAGTCGCCGACCGGGATGCCGACCGCCTGGACGGGGGCCAGCCACGGCGGGAAGACGCCCGCGTAGTGCTCCAGCAGGACCGCGAAGAACCGCTCGATGGAGCCGAACAGGGCCCGGTGGATCATGACGGGCCGCTGCCGGGAGCCGTCGGCGGCGGTGTATTCGAGGTTGAAGCGCTTGGGCTGCTGGAAGTCGACCTGGATGGTGGACATCTGCCAGGTACGGCCGATGGCGTCCTTGGCCTGGACGGAGATCTTCGGGCCGTAGTAGGCGGCGCCGCCCGGGTCCATGACGAGTTCCAGGCCCTGCTTGCCGGCGGCCTGGCGCAGCGTCTCGGTGGCCTCCTCCCACTCCTCGGGCTCTCCGATGAACTTGTCGGAGTCGTCCCGGGTGGAGAGTTCGAGGTAGAAGTCGTTGAGGCCGTAGTCGCGCAGCAGATTCAGGACGAAGGTCAGCAGGCTGTCGAGTTCGTCCGGCATCTGCTCGGTGGTGCAGTAGATGTGGGAATCGTCCTGGGTGAATCCCCGGGCCCGGGTGAGGCCGTGGACGACTCCGGACTTCTCGAAGCGGTAGACGGTGCCGAACTCGAACAGCCGCATCGGCAATTCCCGGTAGGACCGCCCGCGCGCCCGGAAGATGAGATTGTGCATCGGGCAGTTCATGGCCTTGAGGAAATAGTCCTGCCCCTCGAACTCCATGGGCGGGAACATCGACTCGGCGTAGTTCGGCAGATGCCCGGAGGTCTCGAACAGCTTGGCCTTGGAGATATGGGGGGTATTGACGAATTCGTACCCCGACTCCTCGTGCCTGCGGCGCGAGTAGTCCTCCATCACCTTGCGGATGACTCCGCCCTTGGGGTGGAAGACCGCGAGGCCGGAGCCGAGCTCCTCGGGGATGGAGAAGAGGTCGAGTTCGGAGCCGAGCCGGCGGTGGTCGCGCTTCTCGGCCTCGGCCAGGAACTCCAGGTGCGCCTTGAGTTCGTCCTTGGTGGGCCAGGCGGTGCCGTAGATGCGCTGGAGCTGCGGGTTGCGCTCGCTGCCGCGCCAGTAGGCGGCGGCGGACCGCATGAGCTTGAAGGCCGGGATCAGCCGGGTGCTGGGCAGGTGCGGACCGCGGCACAGGTCCTTCCAGCACAGTTCGCCGGTCTTGGCGTCGACGTTGTCGTAGATGGTGAGTTCGCCCGCGCCGACCTCGGCGGAGGCGCCCTCGGCCGCGTCGGCGGCGGAGCCCTTGAGGCCGATCAGCTCGATCTTGTAGGGCTCGGCGGCGAGTTCGGCGCGCGCCTCGTCGTCGGTGACCACCCGGCGGGCGAAGCGCTGACCCTGCTTCTGGATCTGCTGCATGCGCTTCTCGATACGGCCCAGGTCCTCGGGGTGGAAGGGCTGCTCGACGTCGAAGTCGTAGTAGAAGCCGTCCTTGATGGGCGGGCCGATGCCCAGCTTGGCCTCGGGGAAGAGGTCCTGCACGGCCTGGGCCAGCACGTGGGCGGTGGAGTGCCGCAGGATGTTCAGGCCGTCGTTCGAGCTCAGCTCGACCGGCTCGACCTCGTCGCCGTCGGCGAGCGGGTGGGTGAGGTCGCGCAGCTCGCCGCCGACGCGGGCGGCGACGACGGAGCGCTGCCCCTCGAAGAGGGCGGCGGCCGTGGTGCCCGTGGTCACCACGCGCTCTTCCCGCTCGGAATCGCGTTGGATGATCACACGGACGTCTGACACCGGTCTCTCCTGACGTTGGCGGCTGCTCGATGCGCAGCGCTCGCTGCGGTTTCGCATGGTACCGAGCGGGCTGGCCCGGCCGCGAAACGGTTGCGGGGGCCGGAGCGCGAAGTCCGGCCAACCAACGCAAGAAGGCCGGTCCTTGACGGACCGGCCTTCCCAGGGCGTGGGCGATACTGGGATCGAACCAGTGACCTCTTCGGTGTGAACGAAGCGCTCTCCCGCTGAGCTAATCGCCCTGGGCTGGTGCTTTCGGGCTGTTCCCCTCGGCACGAGAAGAACCATACACAGCTCAGCGCCCCAGAACCAAATGAACTCCCGGCGGGCGACCGGGCCCTCGCCGCCGGCCGGGGCGCGGGGCGGAGCGCGGCGGGCGTCACCGGATGGCGCATCACTCGTTGACAAGGGCGGTGCTCTCTGTAGCCGACTGGGCACAAAATGGCACTCGCCCATTCGAATGATGTCAAGCATCGCAAATAGGACAGAGGGGTTTACAACCGGCGCGTACGTGGCATGTCGAATTCGCCGACGTGCGAATCCCCGAGCGCACACTGAGCGAAAGGCCCTGGCGCTTATGAACACCACGGTCAGCTGCGAGCTGCACCTGCGCCTCGTTGTATCGAGCGAGTCTTCACTGCCTGTACCCGCGGGGCTGCGGTATGACACGGCGGACCCCTACGCCGTACACGCCACATTTCACACCGGAGCCGAAGAAACCGTCGAGTGGGTTTTCGCCCGCGACCTCCTGGCCGAGGGGCTGCACCGGCCCACCGGGACAGGAGACGTCAGGGTGTGGCCCTCCCGCAGTCATGGCCAGGGGGTCGTGTGCATCGCACTCAGCTCCCCGGAGGGCGAAGCACTGCTTGAGGCCCCCGCCCGGGCCCTGGAATCCTTCCTCAAGCGCACCGACGCCGCCGTCCCGCCGGGCACCGAGCACCGGCACTTCGACCTCGACACCGAGCTCTCGCACATTCTCGCGGAGAGCTAGAGACCCGCCGGTTCTCCGCGCCGTCCGACTCGGGGCGACGGCGCGGGGCCGGCGTCGCACACAGCGCACAGCGCCGTCGCGGACCACGCGGCGGCGCTGTCGTGTCACCGAGCGGCTAAAGTCCGGGGGCAGGAACGCCAGGGAGGGCGGATCCCCGCCCCTGACCCCACCGGGAGACGGCCTTGCTGATCAACCACGACACCCGGTGTGCGCTCACCCATACCGTGGATCTGCTGAACACCGCCCTCGGCGACGGCTCGCCGGACGCGCTGAGCACCGTGGAGCAGCTGCGCTCCTACGTCGAGTCCCACGATCTGAGCGGCGTCCAGGTGGGTGCCCTGAGCGAGGCGGACCTGGCGGGGGTGCGCCGGGTGCGGGAGCTGTTCGCGGCGGTGTTCGCGGCGGGAACGGACCGGGAGGCCGCCGAGCTGATCAACGCGATGGTCGCGAAGGCCGGCACCACCCCCCAGCTCACCGACCACGACGACCACGACTGGCACGTGCACTACTTCGCGCCGGGTGCCTCGGTCGCCGACCATCTCTCCGCGGACTGCGGGATGGCGCTGGGGTTCTTCCTGGTCGCCGGGGAACGGGAGCGGCTGCGGCGCTGTGACGCGCCGGACTGCCGCCGGGCCTTCGTGGACCTGTCCCGCAACCGTTCGCGCCGTTACTGCGACAGCAGGACCTGCGGGAACCGGCTGCACGTGGCCGCCTACCGGGCCCGGCAGCGGCGCTCGGCCTCGCACAGCGGCGGCTGACCCTCCCCCGGCCGGAGGGCGGGCCGCCGCGCGGCCGGCGCCCCGTCGTCACAACCAGAACCGGTCATGGACCCCCGAGATGAGCAGCAGCACACCGATGACCGTGAGGAAGAGGATCAGCGGCGGCTGCGAGAGCGCGAACAGGCAGCCCCTGGCCTCCGGATCACCGGGGTCAGGGGCGGGACGGTCGGCCGTGTCGGGCCGGATCGGGGGATCGGGAGCGTGCTGCTCCCCGGTGAAGTGCGCCATGTCGCGGTGATCATGACGCAGCGGCCGGCCCCTCCGCGATCAACACACCTCATATGAGCGGGGATTCGCTCTTTCGAGGGTCTGGTCATATGCCGTGCTTCTTCAGGATGGCCTCGATGTCCGAGAAGTCGTCGGCGGGCGCCGCCGCGGGGGCGGCGGCACGGCCACGCTTGGCGGGCAGCGCGGGGGCCTGCGCGGCCGGCTCGGCCGCGGCCTGGCCCGTACCACCGGCCCCGCGGCGGTCCGCGAACCCGGCCACGAAGAAGATCAGCACGGCGAGACCGATGACCCCCAGGCCCGCCCAGGCGACCGGGTTGAAGGTCATGTTGAGCACGAACCGCACCACACCCGTCATGGCGAGCCCCACGGGCAGCAGCGAGAAGGCCGCCACCCGCAGCGCGGTGGCGTAGCGGCGGCGCTTGGCCACCAGAAAGGCCACACCGAGGCCGGCGGCGGTCAGCAGGGTGCAGAATGTTCCGATCAGCATCCTTCCATCCTGCCTGGCGCCGCTCCCGGAGGCCATGGCCGCAGCGGGGGGATCAGGGACAATTCGGGGTAGCGGCGGGCCGCCGCGGTCCGGCTGGAAGACTGGGGGCATGAGCGAAGCAACCGGCCGCACCGTCGTTCTCGACGTGTGGTGCGACCTCCAGTGCCCCGACTGCCACCGCGCCGAGAGCGATCTGCGGGCCCTGCGCGAGCGGTTCGGCGACCGGCTGGAGATCAGGCGGCGGCACTTCCCGCTGCCGGGCCACCGGCACGCGCAGGCCGCCGCCCAGGCCGCCGAGGAGGCATACGCGCAGGGCCGGGGCGACGCGTACTGGACGGCGCTGCTGGAGCGCACGGCGGAGCTGGGCGAGCGCGGGGAGCCGGTGCTGAGCGAGGTGGCGCGGGCCACCGGGGTGGACGCCGAGGAGATCGAGACGGCGCTGATCGACGGCCGTCATCTGCTGGCCGTGGACGCCGACCAGGCCGAGGGCCAGGCGCTGGGGGTGCGTGGCACCCCCAGCTACGTGATCGCCGGGCAGCGGCTGGACGGTGGCGCGAGCCAGGACGGTCTGCTGGAGCGGATCGGCGAGATCGCCCAGGAGGAACTCGACCGGGCCTGAGCGGCCGGGACGGCCCCGCCTGGCTCGGAGCCGGGCGGAGCGACCGGGAAGGCCCGGCGCGGCCCCGACCGCGCTCTCGCGTCCGGGGCGGGGCGTGCGGTGCCCGAGCCGGTCAGAGCAGCGGCTTGTGCAGCCGCAGGGCCACCGGGCGGTAGCCGAGGGAGTCGTAGAGCCGGCGGGCGGGGGTGTTGGCGGTGAGGACGCTCAGGCCCAGCAGTTCGCCGCCGGCGGCGGCGGTGAGCCGCTCGGCCTCCCGCAGCAGCGCACGGCCGTGTCCCTGCCCCCGGTGCGCCTCGGCGACCTCCACCGCGTACACGTAGCCGTCCGCCCCGTACGGCAGCGGCCCCGGGCCCGTCGACAGCCACAGGGTGCCCACGTCGGTGCCGTGCCGGCTGAGCACGCGCAGCACGGTGCCCTCGGTGCGGTGGCCCTGAGGCAGTTGTGCCGCGAGCAGGGTGTCGGCGTGCGCGTCGGCGTCCTCGGGCCCGGCGCCCTGCGCGCGCCGCGCGGCGGCGAGCCGCTCCCGTTCCGCCGCGTGCCAGGCCGCGTACTCCCGCTCCCCCATCGGCCGGATCTCGCCGCCCGCCGGGAGCGGCGGCGGCTGCCCGGCCGGGCTCTTGACCAGCCAGCGGTTGCGCTCGGTGTAGCCCAGCGCCGTGAACAGCCCGATCGCCGGGGCGGCTTCGGCCGGGATGTCCACCTCGGCCCGTACGCATCCCCAGCCGCGCAGGATCTCCTCCGCGGCCAGGGCGGCCACCGTGGCCCGCCCCCGGCGGCGGTCCTGCGGCGCCGCGATGCCCAGCTCCTCGATACGGCCCGCGGCCGGCCCGTACCCGGGGACACGGGTCAGCCGCAGGCCGCCCACCGGGCGGGAGTTGACGCGTATGTCGTAGCCACGGGTCCGGCCGCCGTGGGCGGAGCGCTCCTCGGGCCCGTTGGGCCGCACGGTGGTGGTCATCTCGCCTTTCAGGGGTCGATGTCGGCCGCGGAGCGGGCCTGGAAGACGCGCAGCGCCTCGGCGGTCACGGGGCCCGGGGCGCCGGGCAGTTCGCGGTCGTCGACGCGGCGCACGGCCTGCACGTCGCGGGTGGAGGAGGTGAGGAAGATCTCGTCGGCCCGCTGGAGCACGTCCATCGGCAGCTCGGTCTCCTTGGCGCCGGCCCATTCGACCACCAGGGCCCGGGTGATGCCGGCCAGGCAGCCGGAGGCCAGCGGCGGGGTGTGCAGTTCGCCGTCGAGGACGACGAAGACATTGGTGCCGGTTCCCTCGCACAGGGCGCCGGTGGTGTTGGCGAACAGCGCCTCGGAGGCGGCCTGCTGGTGGGCGCGGGCCAGGGCGATGACGTTCTCGGCGTAGGAGGTGGACTTGAGCCCGGCCAGCGCGCCGCGCTCGTTGCGGGTCCAGGGCACGGTGATGACGGCGGTGGTGGCGGGCCGGCGGGCCGTCTCGGCGTGCGCGATCAGCAGGGTGGGCGGTGCGTCGCCGCGGTCGGAGCCCAGCGGGGAGGTGCCACCGGTGTAGGTGATGCGCAGCCGGCCGAAGGGCACCGGCTCGCTGTTGTCCAGCACCGCCTGGCAGGCGCGGCGTACCTCGTCGCGGTCGGGCTCGGGCAGGCCGAGTCCGGCGGCGGAGGCCGCGAGCCGGTCGAGGTGGCGGCTCATCGCGAAAGGGCGGCCGTGCTCGGTCTTCAGCGTCTCGAAGACTCCGTCGCCGACCGTGAGTCCGTGGTCGAAGACGGAGACCTTCGCTACGGCGGCGTCCCGCAGCTCACCGTCCAGCCAGATCAGCGCCATGGTGTCGTTCTCCTGTCTCGTGCGTGGTGCCCGACGCTACCGTGAGCAGCCGTTCGGCCTTGAGTTCGGTCTCCGCCCATTCCCGCTCGGGGTCCGACCCCCAGGTGATACCCGCGCCGGTGCCGAAGCGCAGCACCGGAGGGCCGCCGGTGCGGTCGGTCCAGAAGGTGCGGATGCCCACCGCCAGCTCGCCCGTGCCGCGATCGGCGTCGACCCAGCCGATGCCGCCGCAGTACGGGCCGCGGGGAGCACGTTCCAGTGTCTCGATGATCTTCAGGGCGCTGGGCTTGGGCGCGCCGGTGACCGAACCGGGCGGGAAGGTGGCGGCGAGCAGGTGCGCCCAGCCGGTGCCGGGGGCGAGTTCGCCACGGACGGTGGAGACGAGGTGGACGAGCCCGGGATGGGGCTCGGTGACACACAGTTCGGGAACGGTGACGCTGCCGGTGGCGCAGACCCGGCCCAGGTCGTTGCGGACGAGGTCCACGATCATGACGTTCTCGGCGTGGTCCTTGGGCAGCAGGTCGGCGGCCGTGCGGCCGGTGCCCTTGATGGGGCCGGATTCCACGGTGTGGCCGCGGCGGCGCAGATACAGCTCCGGGGAGGCGGTGGCGATCTCCACGCCGTGCCCTGGCAGCCGTACGGTGCCGGCGTACGGGGCGGGGTTGCCGCGGGCCAGCAGCGCGGTGAGGGCGTCGATGTCGGCGGCGGACGGGTCGGGCAGCGGGGCGGTCAGGACCCGGCAGAGATTGGCCTGATAGACCTCGCCGGCCGCGATGTGCTCGCGGATGCGGCGGACGGCGGCGGTGTAGGCGGCGCGGTCCAGGGAGCTGTGCCAGCTCGTGGGGTCCGGGCCGCGCCAGCGGCCGGTCCTGACCGGGAGGGCGGGGGCGCGGCGCACCTGTCCGAAACGGGCGCACAGCGGGCCGCCCTCGTAGTCGGCCACCACCGCCCACCAGCCGGTGGAGTCCAGCGCGGCGGGGTCGCGGGTGACGTCCCGCAGGTCGGTGGCCAGATACCCGCCGAGGCGGGCAAGCGGAGCAAAGTCGTGCACATGTGCGAGTCTAGGCCGCGGATACGGGCCCTACCGAGTTTGAGCTGGCCCGCGGATCCGCTAGAGTTCATGACGTCACCAGGGAGCGCAAGCCTCCCGGGGGGCATACACACTGCGGACGTAGCTCAGTTGGTAGAGCACCACCTTGCCAAGGTGGATGTCGCGAGTTCGAGTCTCGTCGTCCGCTCGAAGGGGGCCTGGCCCCCTCCGGTGGAGTGGCCGAGAGGCGAGGCAACGGCCTGCAAAGCCGTCTACACGGGTTCAAATCCCGTCTCCACCTCGGACGATTAGCTCAGCGGGAGAGCGCTTCCCTGACACGGAAGAGGTCACTGGTTCAATCCCAGTATCGTCCACTGGGTCCTTCACGGACCTTCCCGCGCGATTAGCTCAGCGGGAGAGCGCTTCCCTGACACGGAAGAGGTCACTGGTTCAATCCCAGTATCGCGCACGCGAGATCAGCGTCACACGGACGATTAGCTCAGCGGGAGAGCGCTTCCCTGACACGGAAGAGGTCACTGGTTCAATCCCAGTATCGTCCACCACCGGCAAGGGCCGGGAGGCCACACGGCTTCCCGGCCCTTCCCCTTTGCCCCATGGGCTGTGTACGTACGCGGTGCCCGGGCAGCTCCCCAGCTGCCCGGGCACACATGCCGTCCGCCTGACCCCCGTCCCCACGGGGTGTTGGCCGGTGTCCCCGACCCGGGCCGCTCTCCCGGGTCCGGAGCGCTCTTCAGCGCCCCAGAAGTCCGGCCACGGACGACGCCTGTGTCACGACGGCTTCGACGCCGCCGATCACGACCGCGAGTGTGATGGCGAGCGGCAGCACCATGGCCACCGCGACCAGCGGATGACGCCGGGCCGCCCTGGGCGAGCCGCCGGTCAGCTGCGTCATCTGTCCACTCCCGTCGAGTTGTTGGCAAGCGGCGGGCGGGTGACCTCGGGGGACGAGTGCTGCGCCCGCCGCTTGACCTCAACATTAGGCGGCGGCCCCCGTCCCGGCGTCAGCCCGGCGTATTGAACCCGGGGCCTCCCAGGGGATGACGCGGGGCCCCGGGGGCTACTCCCCAGGGTGGACGAGAGGTGGGATTCACCAGGGGTTTCCCCCAGGGGACCCGCGCGCCGCACGCCCTTCTCGGCGTTGTGGCCGCCCAGTCCGTAAGCTGTGCGACGGCTGTTGAACAGCACAAGGACCGGGCTGCGAGGTAGAGATGGCGATGATGCGGCTCCGGCGCGAGGACCCGCGGGTCATGGGGGCGTTCCGGCTCCACCGCCGGCTGGGCGCCGGGGGCATGGGGGTGGTGTACCTCGGCTCGGACCGGCGCGGGCAGCGGGTGGCGCTCAAGGTGATCCGGCCCGATCTCGCCGAGGACCACGAGTTCCGGGCCCGGTTCGCCCGCGAGGTGTCGGCGGTGCGCCGCATCAGAGGGGGGTGTACGGCCCGTCTGGTGGCCGCCGATCTGGACGCCTCGCGTCCCTGGTTCGCGACCCAGTACGTGCCGGGGCCCTCGTTGCACGACAAGGTCGCCGAACAGGGCCCGCTGTCGGCCGCCGAGACGGCCGCGATCGGTGCCTCGCTCGCCGAGGGTCTGGTCGCCGTGCACGAGGCGGGGGTGGTGCACCGGGACCTGAAGCCGTCCAACATCCTGCTGTCGCCCAAGGGTCCGCGCATCATCGACTTCGGCATCGCCTGGGCCACCGGCGCCTCCACCCTCACCCATGTGGGCACCGCCGTGGGCTCGCCGGGTTTCCTGGCGCCCGAGCAGGTACGCGGGGCGGCCGTCACCCCGGGGACCGACGTGTTCTCGCTGGGCGCCACCCTGGCGTACGCCACGCTGGGCGACTCGCCGTTCGGGCAGGGCAGTTCGGAGGTGATGCTCTACCGGGTGGTGCACGAGGAGCCGATCCTGCGCGGCACCCCCTCGGCGCTGGCCCCGCTGCTGCGCGCGTGCCTGGCCAAGGCCCCGCAGGAACGGCCCAGCACGCTCCAGCTCGCGAGCCGGCTGAAGGAGATCGCCGCCCGCGAGGCTCGCGGCACGGCCCTGGCCCCGCGCCCCAGGCCCCGCCCCACGGTGCCCGCGCCCGCCGCGGCGCCGCAGCAGGCCCGTACCGCCCGTCCGGAGCCCGCCGCCCCGGGGCCGCGCCCCTCCCCCGCCCCGAGGCCCGCCGCCCGGCGGCCCGCACCGGGACCGGTACGGCGCGGGGTGGACCGCGGGCTGCTGCGGCAGCGGCTGATCGTGTTCGTGGTGGTGACGCTGCTGGTGGCGCTGGGCATCGCGGCGGCCCAGGGGTGTCAGGGCCCGGTCTGAGGAGGCCGCGCGGTGGCGACGGCGTAGAAGGCCACGGCGGCGGCAGCGGCCACGTTCAGCGAGTCCACGCCGTGCGCCATCGGGATGCGGACCCAGGTGTCGGCCGCGGCCAGGGCGCGCGGGGTGAGCCCGTCGCCCTCCGCGCCGAGCAGGAGCGCGATCCGCTCCGCCGTCCCGTCCCCGCCCAGGGCGTCGGCCAGGTCCACCGCGCGCGCGTCGGGGGTGAGCGCCAGCAGCCGGAACCCGGCCTCGCGCACCCCGGTCAGGCTGTGCGGCCACTGGGCGAGCCGCGCGTACGGCAGGGAGAACACCGCACCCATCGACACCTTGACCGAACGCCGGTAGAGCGGGTCGGCGCTGTCCGGTGACAGCAGGACGGCGTCCATGCCCAGGGCCGCCGCGCCCCGGAAGATCGCGCCGATGTTGGTGTGATCGTTGACGGCCTCCACCACCGCGACCCGGCGGGAGCGGGCCAGCAGGTCCGCCGGGTCCGGCAGCGGCAGCCGGTGCATGGAGGCCAGGGCGCCGCGGTGGACGTGGTAGCCGGTGACCTGCTCGGCCAGTTCGGGCGTGACGACGTACACGGGGGCGCCGCAGGAGGTGATGACATCGCCGAGCGCCTCGGCCCACTTGTCGGTGAGCAGCATCGAGCGCATCGGGTAGCCGGCCGCCAGGGCGCGGCGGATGACCTTCTCGCCCTCCGCCATGAACAGCCCCTCGGCGGGCTCCCGGCGGCGGCGCAGGGCGACGTCGGTCAGTGCCGTGTAGTCGGTGAGCCGGGGGTCGGCGGGGTCGGTGACGGGGATCAGCGGCACGGTCACGGGGTCTCCTCCGGGTGGTCCGCGACGGTCACCACAGCGCCGACGACGATCACGGCGGGCGGCCGGACGCCGGTGGCGGCGATGCGCTCGGCTGCCGTCTCCAGAGTGGCGTCGACGCGCCGCTGGGCGGTGGTGGTGCCGTCCTGGATCACCGCCACCGGCGTACGCGGGTCCCGGCCGTGCCCGATCAGGGTGGCGGCGATCGCGGGCATCCGTTCGACCGCCATCAGCAGCACGAGGGTGCCGCGCAGCCGGGCGAGACCCGCCCAGTCCACCAGCGACGTGGGGTGGTCCGGCGCCACGTGGCCACTGACCACCGTGAACTCGTGTGCGACACCGCGGTGGGTGACGGGGATGCCGGCCGCGCCGGGCACGCTGATGGCGCTGGTGACCCCGGGGACGACGGTGACCGGGATGCCGGCCTCCGCCAGTGCCTTGGCCTCCTCCATGCCCCGGCCGAAGACGTACGGGTCTCCGCCCTTGAGCCGCACCACGGACTTCCCGGCCCTGGCGTGCTCGATGAGCGTCCCGTTGATGGCGTCCTGGGCCATGGCCCGGCCGTAGGGGATCTTGGCGGCGTCGATGACCTCGACGTGGGCGGGCAGTTCGTCCAGCAGGTCGCGCGGCCCGAGCCGGTCGGCGACCACCACATCGGCCTCGGCCAGCAGTCGGCGGCCCCGCACGGTGATCAGGTCGGGGTCTCCCGGGCCGCCGCCGACCAGTGCCACCCCGGGCGTGCGGGTCCGGTGCCTGGGCGCGGCCAGGGTGCCCTCGCGCAGCCCTTCGACGACGGCGTCCCGTACGGCGGCGGAGCGCCGCGGGTCACGGCCGGTGAGCACGGCGACGGTGACCCCCTCACTGCGGCCGGTGGCCGGGGTCCAGGCGGTGGCGGCGCCGGCGTCGTCGCTGCGGACGCACCACACGCGGGAGCGCTCGGCCTCGGCGGAGGCGGCGGCGTTCACCTCGGGGTCGTCGGTGGCGACCAGCGCGTACCAGGCGTCGGCCAGGTCACCGGGCCGGTATCCGCGCCGTTCCCAGCGCAGTTCGCCGGCCTCGGCCATGGCCTGGACGGAGGGGGTGACGGCGGGGGCGACCAGCAGGATGTCGGCTCCGGCGGCCAGCAGGGCGGGCAGGCGGCGCTGGGCGACGGTGCCGCCGCCGAGCACCAGGACCCGGCGACCGGTCAGCCGCAGTCCGACGGGGTACGCGGGGTGGTCGGGGTGTGGCTGTGGCATGGGTGACGCGGCTCCTGGTGAGCGAGCGGGATCGCCGCTGCGACGCTGGAGCGGCTGTGATGAGCTGGGTGGCGGCCGGGGCGCAACGCCCCGGCCGCCACCCACACAGTACGGTCCTCAGTTCTTGTCGCTGACGCCTGCCGCGTCGAAGGTGGCGACCTCCCGCATGGCGCGGGCCGCGCTCTGCACCACCGGCAGCGCCAGCAGCGCCCCGGTGCCCTCGCCCAGCCGCAGGTCGAGATCGACCAGCGGGCGCAGTCCGAGCGCGGTGAGCGCGGCCATGTGGCCGGGCTCGGCGCTGCGGTGCCCGGCCACGCACACGGACACCGCCTCGGGGGCGATGGCGCGGGCGGTGAGCGCGGCGGCCCCGGCGCTGACCCCGTCCAGGATCACCGGGACGCGCAGCGAGGCGCCGCCGAGGATGAACCCGGTGAGGGCGGCGTGTTCGAGGCCGCCGACCGCCGCGAGCACGCCGATGGGGTCGGCGGCGTCGGGCCGGTGCAGGTGCAGGGCGCGGCGCACGACGTCGATCTTGCGGGCGTGGGTCTCGTCGTCGACGCCGGTGCCCCGGCCGGTGACCTCGGAGGGCTCGCTGCCGGTGAACACGGCGATCAGCGCGGCGGCGACGGTGGTGTTGGCGATGCCCATCTCACCGGTGAGCAGCGCGCGGTTGCCGGCCGCCACCAGATCGCGGGCCGTTTCGATCCCGACCTCGATGGCGCGCTGCGCCTCTTCGCGGCTCATGGCGGGGCCCGCGGTGATGTCGGCGGTGCCCGGCCGTACCTTGCGGGGCATCAGCCCCGGCTGGCCCGGCAGTTCGCCCCGCACGCCGACGTCGATCACGCACACCTCGGCGCCGACCTGCTGGGCGAAGGCGTTGCACACCGCTCCCCCGCCGAGGAAGTTGGCGACCATCTGGCCGGTGACCTCCTGCGGCCAGGGCGTGACGCCCTGGGCGTGCACCCCGTGGTCGCCGGCGAAGATCGCGACGGCGGCCGGCTCGGGCAGCGGCGGCGGGCAGCGGCGGGACAGGCCGCACAGCTGGGCGGAGATGACCTCCAGGGCGCCGAGCGCGCCGGAGGGCTTGGTCATCCGCTTCTGCCGCTCCCACGCCTCGGCCAGGGCCTGGGCGTCCAGGGGGCGGATGTCCTCCAGCGTCTCGCTGAGCAGATCGTGCGGCTCGGCCCCGGGCAGCGCGCGGCGGCCGTAGGACTCGTCGTGCACGACCCAGGACAGCGGGCGCTGCCGGGCGGGCCCGGTGGGCGCGGTCTCGGTCTCGTCGGCGAACGCGTCGACGTAGCCGATGCAGAGGTAGGCCACGATCTCCAGGTGCTCGGGGAGTTCGAGGGTACGCACCAGCTCGCGGTCGTCGTAGAAGCTGACCCATCCGACGCCGAGGCCCTCGGCGCGGGCGGCGAGCCAGAGGTTCTCGACGGCGAGCGCGGAGGAGTACGGGGCGAGCTGGGGCTGCTGGTGCGGCAGCGGGGTGTGCCGGCCGCCCCGGGTGGGGTCGGCGGTCACCACGATGTTGACGGGGGTCTGGACGATCGCGTCGGTCTTGAGCTCTTTGAACTGCTTGGCGCGGCCCTTGGGGAGTGACTTGGCGTACGCCTCGTGCTGGCGGACGGCCAGTTCGTGCACCTGGGTGCGGGTCTCGGCGGACCGGATGATGACGAAGTCCCAGGGCTGGGCGTGCCCGGAGGTGGGCGCGGTGTGCGCGGACTCCAGGACGCGCAGCAGGACTTCGTGCGGGATGGGGTCGGGCAGGAAGCCGTGCCGGACGTCGCGCGGCTCGCGCATGAGCCGGTGCAGGGCGGCGGGGTCCGCCGCCGGGGGGGCGGCGGAGGTGGCCGGGCGACCGGACGGCGCGGCGACGTGTTGCGTTATGGAGACGGCGCCGGGGGCCGCGGCGGGGGTGGCGGGCGGAGCGCCGGCCGGGGGTGCGGCCGGGCCGTTGGCCGGGGCGGCCGGGGCGGTGGCTTCCGGCGCGGGGGCGGCCGGGGGGCCGGCCGGTACGGGAGCCTCCGGCGTCCCGTCGGGGAGAACGGGCCCGGCCTCGGTGGGTCCGCCCGGCTCGGGCGCCACGGCATCGGCGGCGGGAGGTGCTCCGGCGGCGTCGGCCGCCGGCGCGGGCGCGGCGACGGTGCCCGTGGCCGGTGTTCCGCCGGGGGCGACGGGGTCCGCCGCAGCGGGAGCCGGGAGGGCTCCCCCGGCTTGGGCCGCCGTGGTGGCCGGTGCGGGCACGGTGACGGCACCGGGCGGGGCCTCGGCAGCGGCGGCCGGCGGCGGCGTAACCGCAGCGGCGGCCGAGGGCTCGGCCGGGGATTCGGTCGGAGTGGCGGGCATGGGGTGCGCCGCGCCCTGGGCCTCGGCCGATGTGCCGGGGGCGGACGCCTCCGGCTCGGCAGGCGACGCGCCCTGCGGGGCCACCACGGCCTCGGCGGGGGCGGCTGCGGCGGCCGGGGGTTCCGCGACGGCGTCGCTACCCGCCGGGTCGGCGGCGGGCGCGGGAGCCTCGGTTCCGTCAGGCGCGCCCGGAGTAGCGGCTTCGGGTGCCGACCCTTCGGTCACAGGGCCGTCGTGGGTGCCGGGGACGGCGGGCGCCGGGGCGTTGCCGTCGGCCGGGGGCGCGGGCACCCCCGCAGCTCCTGCGGCGGGGGCCTGGGGCGCACCCGGCGCGGCGGCGGTCATCGTTGCCGGGCCGGCCCCGGGCGTGGCAGCCGGGGTGCTGCCGTCCGCCGGAGGGCCGACCGGCTCCGCCGGGACGGCGGCGGGCGCCGGGGCGGCGTCGGTCTCACCCGGGACGGGCGCGCCGGGGGCCCCTCCTGCGGCGACCGGGCTGCCCGCAGCGGCGGCGACGGCACCGTCCGGGGAAGGCACCGCCGAACCGGCGGCGGGGGACGGCGCGGGAGCAGTCGGAGCCCCGGCGGGGACGGGTGCCGGCCCGTCCGGGGCGGCAGCCGCCCCGGACGGTGCGGCGGGAGAGCCTTCGGGGGCCGTCACGGTTCCGTCCGTCGTTTCGGGAGTGGTGGCGACCACCTCGCCGGGCTCACCGGTCGCGGCCGGCTTCTCAGCGGGTGGCTTCTCCTGGCCGACCGCGTCGGCTGCGGCTTCGGGCGTGCCGGGAGCGGTGGGCGCTTCACCGGGCACGGCCGGTCCGGCGGCGGCATCGGCCGGCGGGGGCGCTTGCCCGCTGCCGGTAACGGGAGGTGCGACGGCCCCGGGGGCGCCATCGGCCGGTGTCGCGGTCTGCGGGGCACCCGGAACGGCCGCCCCGCCGGAGGCGGAGGCCTCGGCCTCGGGCCCGGCGGACACGGCGCCGTCACCGACCACGGGTGCGGCGTCGGCTGCCGGGCCGGGAACGTGCGCGCCCTGTCCGGGAACGGCGGCGGGCGCCGCGTCGGGGACCGGAGCCCCCGGAGCCGCGCCGCTGTCATCGGCCGCGGGGGCCGTCGCGCCGGCCTCGGCCGGGTCCGCCACGGGGGCCACCGGGCCGCCGCCTGTGTCGGCGCCGGGGGCCGGAACGGGGCCGGCGGCGGGCGTCGCCGGGGCAACACCCGGCGTCGGCGCGCCGGATGCCACCGCCGTGGCCACGCCGCCGCCAACAGAGGCGGCCCCGGCCGGAGGTGTGTCCGGACGCGGGTTCGGGTTCGGTTGCGCGGCAGCGGTCACGGGCGCCTGCGCGGCGCCCGGTGCCGGCACCGGCGCCGCCGGCTGCGGCCACGCAGCCGGCGCACCCCCGGGACGGGGGGCGGGGAACAGCGGAGCCAGTTGGGCCGGTCTCGGGGCCGCCGGAGTGATCGGCTGCGGGGTGGGCGCCGCGTCGCCCCAGGCGACATGCGCCCCCGGCATCAGCAGATCTTCCTCTTCGCCCTCGACGACATCGTCCGCCTGGACCGGGAAAGGAAAGCCCTGTTCCGGCTCTCCCCCCTCCGGGATCCGGCCGGTGTCCGTCATGCGTACCCCTCGCCCATCGGTAGTGCTCTGCCGGGTTGCGCCGGGCTCATCCGGACATTGGCGGATGAATCATCAAGTCCGGCCGTCGGCACAACGATCCACCAGCCTACCGCTGCCCGTACCCGCCCGGGGTCGTGGGTCGTACGAGTGGCCCGGGATGCTCCCGGTTTGTCTTCGCGCTGGTCACAGACGGCTTCCGGCCAACAGGAACACCACGGAACGGCCCCGTTCGGACCACTCCTGGGTCTCCAGTTCCACCGATTGCAGGAGCGTGCAGCGCACGGTGTAGCCGGCGCCGCTGAGCACCCGCCCCGCCGCCTCCGCCTGATCACGGGTCATGGCGTGGGTGACGATCCGCTGCGGCCTGCGGTCCGCGCAGGCGACGAGGGTGCGGTGACCGCCACCCCCGACGCGTACCACGTCGGGCTCCGGCAGCGACTGGAGCACCTGGGGGGCGACCCCGTGCACCACGTGCAGTTGCACGCCGAACCGCCGGGCGGTGGCGCCGGCCAGGGCGCAGGCGTCGGCGTCCCGGTCGACGGCGATGACGGCGGCGCCGAGCCGCGCGGCCTCCAGGGCGGCCAGGCCGCTGCCGGCGCCGATGTCCCACACCAGGTCGCCCGTGCGCGGGCCGAGCACGGCCAGTTCCAGCGCCCGCAGTTGCGGGGTGCGGCCGGGGGCGGGCAGGGCGGTCTGCTGATAGTCGGCCGGTTCGAGGCCCCAGCCGCGCGGTTCGACGACCGCGGCCGGGTCCTGGCCGGCCAGCCAGCTCTCCCCCGTGCCGCTGGTCCCGCCGACGACGATGACCAGGTTGGGGTCGGTCCAGCGGTGCCGCGCGACCTTGTCGGAGGTGAGCACGGACACCCGTTCCCGGTCGGTGCCCAGCGACTCGCAGATGACGAAGGTACGGTGCACGTCACCCAGCAGCAGGGCGATCTCGGCGGGCCCGGCGCCGGGTGAGGTGAGGACGGCGACCTTCGGGTGGGCCCGGCACACGTTGACGGCGCGGCGCAGGGTGCGCTGCTGCGCCGTGACGACGCGGGCGTCGTCCCAGGGCATGCCGACGCGGGCGAACCCCGCCGCGACCGCCGAGACGGCCGGCATCACCTCGACCTCCAGGCCGTGTTCGAGGTCACGCAGGGTGCGGACGACGCCGAAGAAGCCGGGGTCACCGTCGGCGAGGACGACCGCCGTGCCGCGGTGCGCGGCGATCCGGCCGGCGGCCAGGCTGAGGCTGCCGAGCTGGACGCGTTCGGCCCGGGCGGGAACCTCGGGCAGCACCAGGTGCCGGGGGGCGCCCGCGACCAGCGTGGCGGCGCTCAGGGCGGCCTGTGCGCCCGGGGTGAGCGGGCTGCCGTCCCATCCGATCACGGTGACGCGGTCGGCCATGTACGGGGAGCTCCTGGACTCGTCACGGGTGGGATGTCCCGCTGAGCCTACCCCGCGTGATCAGGGGCTCAGCGGTCCTCGAGGTCCTCGGGGAGCAGGCTCCACACGATGGTGTCGGTGCGGATGTCGGTCCAGCCGCCGTCCTCGGTGCGCGAGCGTACTATCCGGGCGTTGCGCAGGACGCCCTCGCTGACGCAGCCGGCCTTCTGGGCGACCCGCTGGGCGGCGGTGTTGCCGGCGGCGGTGCGCAGTTCGAGGCGTTCGAAGTGCTGGTCGTGAAAGAGCCACTGGGCGACGGCGAGCACGGTCTCCACGGCGTACCCCTCGCCGCGGCCCCAGGGACCGATGACGTAGCCGATCTCGGTTCTGCGGTTGCGCCAGTCGGTGTTCATCAGGTGGGCGCTGCCGACCAGCCGCTGGGTGAGGTGGTCAGTGACGGCGAAGACGATGCCGCGCCCGGAACGGCGTTCGGCCGGGGCGCGTCTGACGACCCACTCGTGGGCGTCGCGACGGGTGTACGGGGTGGGGGCGCTGGTCCAGGCGGCGGTCAGCTCGTCGTTCATCATGTCGGCGAGCGGAGGGATGTCGGCTTCCTCGAAGGGGCGCAGCACCAGGCGTTCGGTGCTGATGGAGATGTCGGGGAAGAGGGAAGTCATGCGCCGCTCCATACCTGGGGTCCGAGGGGACAGCATGCAGTATCCAGCCCTTTTGCGCAGCGCCGGGCCCCGGCAGGGGTGCCGGGGCCCGGTGCTGGAGGGGCTGGTGACCGCGTGCCGGTCAGGAGCCGGGGGTGCCGAACGCCGGGATGACGGAGCCCGGGTAGGTGTCCTCGATGAACTGCGCGACCTCGTCGGAGTTCAGCAGCTCGGCGAGGGTCTGGACGGCGGGGTCGTTCTCGTGGCCGGCCTTGACGGCGAGGAAGTTGACGTAGGGGTTGCCCTCGGCCTCTTCCAGCGCGATGGCGTCGTCGGCCGGGGAGAGGTCGACCTCCAGGGCGTAGTTGCCGTTGACGATGGCGGCGTCGAAGTCGTCTAGGGCGCGCGGGAGGCTGGCGGCCTCCAGCTCGGTGAACGTGATGCCCTTGTCGTCGGTGACGTCGCCGAGGACGGCGTTGGCGCCGACGCCGTCCTTGAGTTCGATGACGCCGTTCTGGGCGAGCAGCTGGAGGGCGCGGCCGCCGTTGCTGGCGTCGTCCGGGATGGCGATGGTGGAGCCCTCGGTGAGGCCCTCGACGCTGTCCAGGGACTTGGAGTACAGGCCGAGCGGCTCCAGGTGCACGTTGACGACCGGGACGATGTCGGTGCCGTGGTTGGCGTTGAAGTCGTCCAGGTAGGGCTGGTGCTGGAAGTAGTTGGCGTCCGCCTCGCCGCTGTCGACGGCGGTGTTGGGCAGCACGTAGTCGCTGAACTCCTGGACGGTCAGGTCGAGTCCGGCGTCCTCGGCGAGGTTGTCCCGGACGAAGTCGAGGATCTGCGCGTGCGGGTTGGGGCTGGCGGCGACGGTGATCTTCTGGGTGTCCCCGGCGGAGGACCCGGCGTCGTCGTTCGACGAGGGGTCGGAGTCGGTGCCGCAGGCGGCGAGGCCCAGGGTGAGAGCGGCTGCGGAGGCCACGACGGCGGCGGTACGGAGGTGAGTACGCACGAAAAGTGCCTTTCGGTTACGCGGGTGCGGTGTTTCCTGTGGTCCCGGGGGTGCCGGGGGTCTGTGGGGTGCGGGGCGGCCGGGGCCGCTCAGCCGGTCATCCGGTGCGCCCGCGGCGGGTGAGGAGGCGTACGACCCCGTCGCCCAGGAGCTGCACGATGGTCACGATGACGACGATGACCGCGAGGATGACGTACATGAAGTCGGTCTCGAAGCGCTGGTGGCCGTAGGTGAGGGCCAGGGTGCCCAGGCCGCCGCCGCCGACGGCGCCCGCCATCGCGGAGTAGCCGATGAGGGCGATCACGGTGGTGGTGAGTCCGGCGACCAGGGAGGCCAGGGACTGCGGCAGCAGCACCTTGAGGACGACGGTCCAGGTGCCGCCGCCCATCGCCTGGGCGGCCTCGACCAGTCCGTGGTCGACCTCGCGCACGGAGGTCTCCACCAGCCGGGCGAAGAACGGGATGGCGCCGATGGCCAGCGGCACGATGGCGGCGGTGGGGCCGAAGGCGGTGCCGACCACCCAGCGGGTGAAGGGGATCAGGGCGACCATCATGATGATGAACGGCAGCGAGCGGCCGACGTTGACGATGGCGCCGAGGACCTTGTTGACCACGGTGTTGGCGAGCATGCCGCCGCGGTCGGTGAGCACCAGCAGGACGCCGATGGGCAGTCCGCCGAGGGCGGCGATCAGGGTGGACCAGCCGACCATGTAGAGGGTGTCGATGGTGCCCTGCTCCAGCAGGGGCCGCATCTGATCCCAGCCCATCAGGCACCTTCCTTGCTGAGCGCGACGGCGGCCGGGGCGGCCGTGCCGGGTATCTCGACGGTCAGGCCCTGGGCGCGCAGGAAGGCCAGGGCACGGTCGTTGTCGCCGGGGCCGCCGGGCAGCTCGATGCGCATCCGGCCGACCTGGGCGTCGCCGACGGTGTCCATGGCGGCGCCGAGGATCGACACGTCGATGGCGTGGTCGCGGGCGAGCTGGGAGATGACGGGCCGCCCGGCGCTGCCGCCGTGGAAGGTGATGTCGACCAGGGTGCGGCCCTCGCCCGCCGCGCCGGTGAGCGGGAACAGCTCGTGGGCGAGGGTGGAGCCGGGGGTGGCCAGCAGGTCGGAGACGACGCCGGACTCCACGACGCGGCCGTCCCGCATCAGGGCGGCGGAGTCGCAGACGGCCTTGACGACGTCCATCTCGTGGGTGATGAGCAGGACGGTGAGGCCGAGCTGCTGGTTGAGGTCGCGCAGCAGCTGGAGTACGGAGCGGGTGGTCTCGGGGTCGAGCGCGGAGGTCGCCTCGTCCGAGAGCAGCACCTTGGGGTCGCCGGCCAGCGCGCGGGCGATGCCGACACGCTGCTTCTGGCCGCCGGAGAGCTGGGTGGGGTAGGCGCGGGCCTTGTCGGCGAGGCCGACGAGGTCGAGCAGGTCCAGGGCCTTGCGGGCGCGTTCGCGGCGGGTGAGGCCGAGAATCTCCAGCGGCAGCTCGATGTTGCCCTGCACGGTGCGGGCCGAGAGCAGGTTGAAGTGCTGGAAGATCATGCCGATGCGGGTGCGGGCCTCGCGCAGCGGGCGGCCGGCGCGCTTGCCGCGGCCGGCCAGGGCGGTGAGGTCGACGCCGTCGACGGTGACCGTGCCGGAGGTGGGGCGCTCCAGCAGGTTGACGCAGCGGATCAGGGTGGATTTCCCGGCGCCGCTCTGTCCGATGACGCCGAAGACCTCTCCGGGCCGGACGTGGAGGTTCACGCCGTCCAGCGCGGTGACCTCCCGGCCGCGTGAGTGGTAGACCTTCGTGAGGTCCGTGGTGGTGATCACTGGGTTCCCGTCACAGTCGAGATGTCCGGGCGCGCGGCTCGGCGCGCCGGGCACGGGGCATGTCCGCGCGCGGGGTCCGCGGGGACAACGAGAGAGGATGAGCGCGGGGCCGGAGGGCCGGGCAGGTGGTGCCGGCCGGCGGCTGTCAGGTGTCGCTTCGGGGCGCGAGACGGCTCGTGCGGGGGCCCTCAGCGGTCACACATTCGGCCCCGACAACGAGCACCGGGCAGGGGGGCTGCCTCGGTCGTCACGGCACGCATGCTCGTCGCGGTCATGCCGACCAGTAAAACAGAACGGCTGTGGCGCGTTCCTTTCCCCGGACAGCCCTGTCCGCATGCTGGACAGGACGTCCGGCTGGCGGGCACCCTTCCCGAGGGCGCCCGAACCCCACTTGACCTGCGCGAATACCGAGCCCGGCCGGGTACGTACCGGGTGCGGGGCGGGACGTGCGCAAGGGACCACTGTGGCCAACGCCACGGCGTGCGGACCCGGGCCCGGGAGGGTCAGGGGTGGGTCGGGGCGGGTCGGGACCGCGCAGTAGAGTCGGCCCATGCTCACCCCCCTGACGGTCGCGGTCGCCGTGGCCGCGCTGCTGCTGGCCGCCTGGTGCGGGTACGCCGCGCTGCGGGACCAGCCCGTCAAGGACTGGCACTACCTGGGCATGGGCGTCGTGCTGCTGCTCACGATCGTGCAACTGGCGATAGGGGTCGTCCAGCTCTCCGGCGGCGAACGCCCCTCGGGCGACAGCACCGTGGTCTTCGCCTCGTACCTGGTCGCGGTGCCCCTGTGCCTGCCGGTGGTGGCCATGGTCTCGCTGGGCGAACGGACCCGGTGGGGCTCGGCGACGGTGGCGGCGGGCGCCCTGGTGCTGGCCGTGCTCCAGCTGCGCCTGGACGACGTGTGGGCGGGCGGTGTGAGCGTTGGCTGAGCGCGAGATCCCCACCGCCCCCGTACCGCCGCGGGCCCCGGAGCCGGACGGGCCGCAGGACGCCGGAGCGGCACCGGAGGCCGCCCCGCGCGGTCTGCGGCACGGGCCGGGCCGGCTGCTGGTCACGCTGTACGGGATCTTCACCGTGGGCGCGGCCTCGCGCTCCGTCTACCAGCTCTCCACCCGCTTCGACGAGGCCCCGCTGGCGTACACACTGTCCGCCGTCGCCGCGCTCGTCTACGCCTTCATCACGGTGGCGCTGGTGCGCGGCGGGGAAGGGGCCCGGCGCCTCGCCCTGGTGTGCTGCGCCGCCGAGCTGGCCGGGGTCCTCGTGGTGGGCACCTGGACGCTGGTGGACCCCTCCGCCTTCCCGGACGCGACCGTGTGGTCGGACTACGGCCGGGGCTATCTCTTCCTGCCGCTCGTGCTGCCGGTGACCGGGCTGCTGTGGCTGCGCCGGTCCCGGCAGCACGAGCGCTGACGGCCACTGAGGGCCGCCGGGATCAGGCGCTGGCGGCCAGGGTCTGCGGCAGCGGCTGCTGCGCCCGGATCTTCTCCAGGGTGATCACGTTCAGCTGCCGGGAGACGTGCTCGGTGGCCACCGGCGCGTAGCCGAGCCGGCGGTACAGGCGCAGGTTGCCCTCGCCGCGCTGGCCCGAGTGCAGCCGGTAGCGGGCGGCGTCGGCCTCGGCGGCCAGCCGGTGTTCGATCCGGTCGAGCAGCCGGCCGCCGAGCCCGTGGCGCTGCATCCGGGGGTGCACGATCAGCCGGCCGATGGAGGCGGTGCCGTCCGCGTCGACGGTGCCGCGTACCGAGCCGACGACCTCGGTGCCCAGCCGGGCCACCAGGACCAGGCCGGCCCGCATCTCGGCGCGCAGTTCGCCCGCCGTCTGGGTCAGCGCGTCGATCTGGTAGTCCCCGGCCAGCTCGGCTTCCGCCTGATAGCACAGGTACTGGAGTTTGAGGATCTGTTCGGCGTCCTGCTCGGCCGCCTTGTCGATCGTGACGCTCATGCCCATGTGCTCACGTCTCCCCAACGAGGTGATGGGCCGGGGCACGTGAAGGAGGGTGTGCGCCGCCGGCCGGTGAATGCCCTGACGGCACCCGCCGGTTGACCGGACCGGGCGCCCCCTGCATTGTGCGGGCAACCGGCGCGCCTGGGGAGGGTGCACGCGACAACCGACTTGTGAGATGTACGACTGGACCCCGGCGCATGAGCCGGCGCCCGGGAGGAGAAGGGGACGCGCCGGGGGTCAGCGCCGGTCGGCGGCGACCAGCAGCATGGTGTCGGGGTGGTCGGTGTGGATGCCGTCGATGCCCTGGTCGAGGTAGGCGCGGGTAGCGCCGAAGACATCGCCGTAGCGGTTCTCGCGCTCCCCGGTGCGGAATTCGGCGGGCAGGAAGACGTTCTCGTTGCGCAGGGTGTAGCCGTGCACGCTCAGGCCCCGGTCGTGGGCGTCGCCGATCAGGGTGCTGGGGGCGCCCAGGGTGTCGTCGTCACGGCGCGGGATGACCAGGTCGAGGGTGGGGCCGATGACCTGGGCGTAGCCGGCGATCTCCCGCAGCCCGTCCGGGGTGATCAGGTCGGCGACGGTGCGCGGGTCGCCGGCCCGCCGGAGGTCGTAGGGGCGCTGGTTGGGTCCGGCGAGCAGCAGGGTGCGGCGGGTCTCGGTCCGTTCGGCCATCCGGCGCAGGCTGTCGGCCTCGAAGCTCTGGAGCAGGACGGGTGATCCGGCGTGGTGCAGTCCGTGGCGGTGCAGCAGCCGGGTGAGCGGCTCCTCGAGGTCGAGACCGAGGGAGCGGAAGTGGGTGGGGTGTTTCAGCTCCAGGCACAGCCAGACGGGCCGGCCGCGCTCCCGGCCCCGTTCCGCGGCCCACTCCAGGACCTCCTGGAGGGTGGGGACGCTCCAGCGGCCGTTGTAGAGGGTGTTGTTCGGGCGGCGGGCGGGGAGCCGTTCGACCGCGCCGAGGGTGGCGAGTTCGGCGGCGGTGAAGTCCTCGGTGAACCAGCCCGTCAACGGTTCGCCGTCCACCGTTCTCGTGGTTCTCCGGTCGGCGAATTCGGGCCGGTCCGCGACGTCGGTGGTGCCGGAGATCTCGTTCTCGTGACGGCACACCAGCTGGTGGTCGCGGGTGGGCACCAGATCGATCTCGATGGCGTCGGCGCCGAGGTCGAGGGCCAGCTGGTAGGAGCCGAGGGTGTGTTCCGGCCGGTAGCCGCTGGCGCCGCGGTGGGCGATGACGGTGGGTGTGGGCGGGTCGCCGCCACCCGCCGCGGGCGACCGGGCGGCGCGGGCGCCGACGGCGCCCAGCAGGGCGGTGGCGCCCGCACCGGCCACCGTGGCGCCCAGCAGGGTGCGCCGGGTCAGCCGCCTGCCGTCGTGCCCGGGCCCGGCTTCCTGGTCTGCCGCCATGCTGCCTCCGTGATCCACGCGTCGCGGCGATGGTAGGGAGCGGGAAGCACCCGGACGGGGATCTTCGGGTGCAGACATGACAAAGGCACATCAAAAATGCGTGTCCGCTGCGTGAACCCCGTGCGCCGCGAGCCCGCACACGCGAGTATCGTCCTTGAGCTGTGTGCTTCCCGCGCGCTGGCAACCACCGACCGGAGGGAACCTTGTCCCGTTTCACTCTGCTGAGGGCGCTGTTCGGCCCCCTGCTGAAGCTCTTCTTCCGACCCAGGGTCGAGGGCCTGGAGAACATCCCCGGCGAGGGCCCGGTCGTGCTCGCGGGCAATCATCTGACCTTCATCGACTCGGTGATCCTGCCGCTCATCTCCAAGCGGCAGGTGCACTTCATCGGCAAGGACGAGTACGTCACCGGCCGTTCCCTCAAGGGGCGGATCATGGCCTGGTTCTTCACCGGGGTCGGCATGATCCCGGTGGCCAGGGACGGCGGCCACGGCGGGGTCGCGGCCCTGATGACCGGCCTGCGGGTGCTGGAGCAGGGCAAGGTCTTCGGGATCTACCCCGAGGGCACCCGCTCCCCCGACGGCCGGCTGTACCGGGGGCGCACCGGCATCGCCCGGCTGACGCTGATGTCCGGCGCGCCGGTGGTGCCGTTCGCGATGATCGGCACCGACCGGGTGCAGCCGGGCGGCAAGGGGCTGCCGCGCGTCGGGCGCGGACGCCGGATCACCGTACGGTTCGGTGAGGCGCTGGACTTCTCGCGGTACGAGGGCATGGACCGCGACCGTTACGTGCTGCGGGCCGTCACCGACGAGGTGATGACCGAGGTCATGCGGCTGTCCGGGCAGGAGTACGTGGACATGTACGCCACCAAGGCGCGGGCCGCCTGACCTCCGGCGCCGTCAGCTCCAGGGCAGCGCCGAGCGCTTCGCCCAGTACCGCGCGGCGGGCTCGGCCAGTTCCGTGAGCCGGGCCAGCTCCCGCGGGTCCAGCCGCAGCCGCGCGGCGGCCAGATTCCCCGTCAGCTGGGGCACGGTGGCCGCCCCGGAGAGCACGATCCCCACCCACGGCCGGTGCAGTACGGCGGCGATCGCCACCGCGTCCGGCCCGGTGCCGTGCTCCCGGGCGATCTCCCGCAGCGCGGGCGGAGCCGCCTCACCGGCGAGCCGGCCGTTGGCCATGGCTTCCTTGACGATGACGGTCAGCCCGGCCGCGTGCGCCTCGGCCAGCGCCTCGCCCGCCGAGGGCTCCAGCACATTGAACGTGGACTGCACCGTGCGGAACAGCGGCCCGTCCTCGTACCGCAGTTCCAGCGCCGCGCGGATCGCCTCCGCCTGGGCCGGGCCGCTGGTGGACAGGCCGACATCGGTCCCGGCGGCGCGCAGTGCGGCCAGCCGCTCCAGGACGGCCGGGTCGCGCAGCGCCGGGCTGTCCGGGGTCACGGAGTGGATCTGGTACAGGTCCAGCCGGTCGCCGAGCAGCGCCGTGCTCTCCGCGTACTGCCGGTCGAAGGTGGCGGCGCTGTGGTCCTTCACCTCGTGGGTGGCGGCGTCGGCGCGCCATTCGGCCGTATACGTGTAGCCCCATTTGCTGCCCACGACGACATCGCGCACGCCGGGGCGGTCGGCCAGCCAGCCGGCGAGGAACTCCTCGGCCCGGCCGTAGGAGCGTGCCGCGTCCAGGTAACGCACCCCGGCGGCGTGGGCGGCGTCGAGCAGCTGATGGCTGCGCTCGCGCAGCGCGCCGACGGTGCGTTCGGCGGGCAGATCACCGGCCCGCCCCAGGTTGATGTAGCCGGGGCGGCCGACGGCGGCCAGGCCCAGGCCGATCCGGGCGGCCGGGGTCGCGTCGGGGCTGAAACGGGAGAACGCCATGGGTCTCACGCTACCGGTGCGGCCCGCGGGGCGGCCCAGGCGGCGGCGCACAGCGCGTGCGCGGCGCGGTCCCCGTAGTGGGCGGCGGCCAGCCAGGCGAGGGCGAACCGTTCGGCGTCGGCGGGCCGCAGCCGGCCGAAAACGTCACGGGTACGGTCGGCGGCCGCCCGGTGCAGTGCGGCCAGGAGATCGGCGGCGGTGGACAGGCCCGCGTGCCGCAGCCGCTGACGGTCCGTCTCGGTGCTGCCGGGCAGGGCGACGGCGGGCCGGCCGGCGGCGAGCGCGGCCTGGACGCGCCGGTGCAGCAGATGCAGGGGCGCGGGAGCCGCCTCCCCCAGGTCGGCGGGCGGGGCGGGGGTGGCGCCCGCGCCGGGCAGGTCGGCGCGGCGCAGCCGGTCGTAGCCGAGATCGACCGGTTGGCGCGGGCCCCCGCCCGCGGTGGCCCCGGGGACGGGGCCGGCCGCCAGCAGCCGCAGCCTGGGGTGGTCGGCGGGCACCAGCCGGGCGATGACGCGCAGGCGCAGCCCGGGGGCGGCCGCCAGCAGCCGCAGGTTGTCCCGGTGGGCGAGTCCGGGGTGTTCGTCCCCGGGGGCGATGCGAACGGTCAGCCCGGCGCAGTCGGCCGCCAGGACGTCGGGGGCACCCGTTTCGCGCACCGGGCCGAGCACGGTGAGGTCGGTGAAGACCAGACCGGCGGCGGAGGTGGGGTCGGGGTCATCGAGGGCGCGGGCGATCTGGTCGGGGAGCGGCACCTCCCACAGGGCGGCGACCGGTTCCGCGTGCCAGGGCGCGCCCTCGGCCCGTACGGCGCGTACGCCCCGGCCGGCGCCCAGTCTGCCGTCCGGGGAGACGGTGGCACCGGAGACGACGAGTCCGCCCCGGGCCAGCTCGCGGTGGGTGCAGGAGGCGTCACCGAGCCGCACGGTGTAGCCGGCCGCGTCCGCCGCGCGGCCGGCGCCGCCGGGCGCCACGTCGGTGAGGGCGAACAACTGCCCGTCCGTTCCCAGGACCCAGGTGACCACCCCGGCGTGGCCGCTGCGGGCGAGCACCGGCTCGCAGCACAGGCCGTACAGCCGCAGGGAACCGCCGGGCGTGTAGGGGCGGCGGGTGGTGCCGCGCAGGGCGGCGAGGGAAGGGCCGGAGGGCGCGGCGGGGCGGCGCAGGGCATGACAGACCATCAGCAGCTCGCGGACGGTGGCGGTCAGCTCGGCGAGCCGGTGGCCGGGGTCGGCGGAGCGGGCGGCGCGCAGGCCGTTCACGGTGGCGATCGCGAGGGTGGCGGGACGGTGCAGGCCGGTGAGGCGGGCGGTGTGCGCGGCGTGCAGCAGTTCGGCCTGGACGAGCGCCCCGGCTCCCTCGATGCCGGCCTCCAGTACGGCGGCCCCGGCCCGCCACAGGGCGGTGGCGGCGGCGCGCTGGTCCGGGTCGGGGGCGGCCGGCTCCCCGTCACCGGGGAGCGGACCGGCCGGGACGGGCTGGGCGGCGGTGGCGTCCGGCGTGTCCGCGGCGTCTCCCGGCGGGGCCGGCTCGGCCACCGGAGCGGCGGCGGCGACGGCGGCCCGGTGCACACAGTCGGGGGCCAGCAGACAGCCGCAGCGGATGGCGTCGGTGGCGTCGACCGAGCCGGTGGGGGCGTGGAGTTCGAGCGTGGTGTCGTCGTCGACGGCGATGCGCACGGTGTCCCCCTCCCGTGTTCTGGGGCGGGCGGCGAGCTTCGCGGCGGCGGCGTCGAGCCGCTTGCGCAACCGTGGGCTGAGGGTGCGCGCCAGCTGGGCGGTGACCTCGGGGGCGACGGGCGGCAGCGCGATGTCGTCGGGGGCGGGATCGGTCATCACGTGTCTCCGGCGAGGACGGGAAGGGAGCGGGGGAAGAGGGCGGTGGCGGGGTGGCCGGGGGCCGGGCGGGCGGTGGTGCGGGTCACCGGATCTTCTCCCCCACCCAGCGGGCGAGTTCCAGCGGACTGACGGCGGCGATGGGCATCCCGGCCGCCACCAGCTGCCCCGCGGTGCCCGTGCTGTAGCGGGGGCGCCCGGTGTCGTCCAGGCTGGCGCAGCCCAGCAGATGACAGCCGGAGTCCACCAGCGCGCGCACCTCGGCGAGCAGCCCGCCCAGGGGGTAGCCCTCCTCGAAGTCGCTGACCACCACGACCAGGGTGCGGGAGGGCACGGTGACCAGACTCCTGGCGTGCCGCAGTCCCGCGGCGATGTGGGTGCCGCCGCCGATCTGTACTTCGAGGAGCAGGCCGAGCGGGTCGTGCACCTGGTCGGTGAAGTCGATGACCTCGGTGGAGAACGCCAGGAAGTGGGTGCTCAGCGCGGGCACCCCGGCCAGGATGGACGCGGTGAGCGCGGACCAGACGGTGGACGCCTCCATGGAGCCGGAGACATCGGTGACCAGGATCAGCCGCCAGTCGGCGGAGCGCCGGGCGCGGCTGCGGAAGACCGGGCGCTCCGGCACGAGCTGGACCCGGCCGCCGGGGCCGCGGTGCGCGGTGCCGAGGTTGGCGCGTACGGTCCTGGCCAGGTCGAGCCCGCCGCCGGGGCGCCGGCTCGGCCGGGGCAGGGCGGTTCCGGTGAGGGCCGGGCGCAGCCGGGTGGCGAGCTGCCGGGTCAGCTCGTCGACCAGCTTCCGGACCAGGGGCCGCAGGGCGGCCAGCCGGGCCTCGGGGAGGCCGCCCGCGTGCCGCAGGACGGTGCGCAGCAGGTCCACGGAGGGCCGGGCCCGGTCGGGGTCGAGCGCGAACACGGCGTCCGTACGCCCGGCCGCGACGGCGGCGGCCAGGACCTCTTCGCGGACGCCGGGGCCGAACAGGGCGGCGAGTTCACCGGCCCACTCGCGCACTCCCGGGTAGGCGGCCTCGCGCCCGCCGCCGTTGCCGTGACCGCCGACCAGATCGCCGCCCGCGCCTTCGCCGCGGCCCGCCCCGTACAGCTCGTCCAGTGCGGTGGCCGCCGCCCGCGCCCGCGCGGGCAGTCGTTCGGCGCCCCGCCCGAGCACGAGGCGCCAGCGGTCGTGCGGAAGGATCGTCGGCTCGCCCGCAGGGCTGCCGGCGCCCCTCGTGCCGGGGGCAGCCGGTGTCCGGTCCGTGTCCGCGCCGGGTTCGGATGCTCCGCTTCCGGCGGCGACCGCCGTCCGGACCCCACCGGAGCCAGGGGCGTCACGGGGGGCCGGGTCGCCGTTCCCCGTGCGCGGGGACGGTCCTGTGGACGCCTCGGGGTGGTCGCCCGTGGTGGTCGCGGAGCCGGCCACGGCCCGGCCCCCGTCGCGCCCGAGGGGCCCGCCCGGCGCACCGGCTTCCGCGCCGGCCGGCGGCGCGACGGTCGCGCCGTGGCCGCCGGGGCGATCCGTGCCGGTGCCCCGCTGCCCCGCTCCCGCCGGCGAACCGGTGCCGGTCATGGTCGCCGTCGCCGTGCCGCCCTGGGCACCGGCCGTGGCGGCCCGCTGCCCGGCCGCTCGCGGGGCGGGGACCGCGGTCGGCGTGGCGCCGCTCGCGGGGGGCAGCAGGTCCAGGGCGGCCAGCGCCGCACGGGCGGCCAGGTCGGCGGCCGTCCAGCGGGCCAGGGTGCGGGGGTCGGTGTCGGGCAGCGTGGCGAGCGGGGCACCGAGTTCGTCCTCCACGGCCGCCAGCAGGCGGTCCCGGGCGGCCGGGCTGAGGGTGTCGAAGCCGCCGCGCAGGGCCGGGAGACGCTCCAGGAAGGGCTGGTCGGGCAGTTCGACCACTCGCTCCAGCAGCGGCGCGAGCGCCTGCGGCGCGGTCTCCAGCAGCGGGCCCGCCGCCGTGAGCAGGCCCGTCAGCCGTGCGGTGAGGGCCGCCCGGCCCTCCGGGGTCGTGGCGGTGTCCACCCAGGACGCCACCCGCTCCCCCAGCTCACCCGGCCGCTGCTGCCCCAGCAGCACCCGTACCGCGTGCGCCGCCCCGGACATCAGCGGTGAGCCGTCCCGGGCCAGCCGGGCGAGCGCGTCGGTGAGCCGCAGTCCGCCGGACGCGTCCGCGCGGTGGGCCAGCTCCAGCAGGGCGCGCGCGTCGGCCGGGTCCTCGGAGCCGGTCAGGCCGTCCAGCTGCCGTACCGCCGCCCCGGTCAGCAGTTCCACGGTCGGTCCGGTGGCCACGGCCGCGTCGTCCGGACCGGCCAGCCGGTCCAGCAGGGTGAGCGCCGCCAGCAGTTCGGGCAGCGTGCCGGAGGCGGGGACAATCGCGGCGGTCTCGGCGAGCCGTTCCGCCGTCAGGGCGGTCAGCTCGCACGCGGCGGCCTCCTCGAGACCGGCGATCACCTGGGCGGCGGTCGGGCCGCCCGCCGCCCGCTCGGTACGGTGCCGGGCCCGCAGCGTGCCCTCGGCCGCCTGGGCGGGGGTGACCCCGCGGATCCCGGCGGCGACCAGCATCGCCGCAGTGGCCGGGGTCCAGGCCACGTGCCAGCGGGTGGTGACGGCCTCGGCGCCGCCCGCCCCGCTGACCCGGCGCTCGGTCGCGTACGGGATGCCGCACACGGTGAGCCGGCGCAGCAGCAGCTCGCGGCGCCGGTCGCGCGGCGAGCGGCGCGGATCCAGGCGCAGTTCGCGCTCGGCCCGGCCGGCGGCACCGTCGGGCCCCGGCAGTCCGAGGTCGGCGAGCTCGCGTTCCACGGCCGGGCCGAGGCCACCGCGGGGGGCGTCCGGCGCGGGCCGTCCCGTGCGGTCACCGACCAGGACGTGTTCCAGTGCGCGGGAGACCGCCCGGCCACGCCCCAAGGGCTCGCCCTGGGCGAGGGTGCTCTGGACGGCCTCGACGAGTTCGCCGCGCCCCGCCGCGGGCAGTCCGCGCAGCCGGGCGAGGTCGGTGGCCAGCCGGATGATCTCCGTGGCGTCCGCCGGCCCGCTGGGATGGTCCTGGGCGCGCAGCTGGGCGCAGATCCGCACGGCGGTGCGGGTGAGGGCCTCGGCCAGTTCCTGCGGGTCGCCGCCCGCCGCCAGCACCTGATGCTGCCATTCGGGGTCGCGGATGCCCGCGGGGTAGCCGGAGCGTTCGTCCAGCAGGGCGTAGGTGTACGGGATGAGGGAGACGGTCCACGGCGGCGCGGCGGCAGCCGTCGGCGACGGGCCCGGGTCCGGATCGGGGTCCGGGGCCCGTACGGCGGTGGCGGTGAGGGCGGGCGCGTGGAAGGCGCCGATCACGGCCGCCGCCCGGTGTCCCCGGTCCGCGGCCCCGGCCAGCCCGGACCGCATCCACCGTTCCCTGCGCAGGTCGAGCGGGTCGATCCCGGCGCCGTCCTCGGCGTCCCGGCGCAGCGCCCAGCCGGCCAGCAGCGCCGCGCGGCGCACCGCCTCGGGGCTCGATCCGGGGGCGCCGACCTCGACCAGCCGGTCCCACAGGTCATCGCTGTCGCGCCCGGTGAGCCGCGCCCGCATGGCGTGTTCGAGTCCGGGGCGCCCGGTGCCGGTGCGGCGCGGGTGCCGCCAGGCCGGGTCGCTCAGCGGCAGGTCGGCGGCGACGGCGGGGACGCCCCGGCGGGCGGCCCAGCGCAGGGCCACCAGCTCGGGGGAGAAATCCGCGAAGGGGTAGAACCCGGGGCCGGTGATGCCGGTGCCGTCCGTGGGGTGCGGGGGAACGGCGGCCAGGGCCACCGGCGCGCGGGTCTGCGGGTCGGCGAGCCAGGGCAGCCAGTCCTGGAGGTCGGCCGGGAGTTCGACGTGCAGCACGTCGGGTTCGGCCGCGTCCAGCAGGGCGGGCAGCGCCGTCGCCAGCGACGGCGCGTGGTGCCGTACGCCGATCAGCAGGGCACCGGCCGGGTCGGTCAGCTCGGCGAGGACGTCCCGGGCCCGGGCGGCGTCCGGGCCGGCGTCCGTCGTGCGGGTCATGCTCAGTCCTCCAGTACGGCGCGCAGGTCCCACAGGGTGCGCCAGGTGGTGGCGCCCGCCTCGGCGCGCCGCCGCACCGCGCCGTCCCAGTAGCCGAGCAGCCGGGCGGCGTCGGCGGGGTCGTCCTTGCGGACGACGCCCAGCAGATGGCCGGGGAGCAGCCGCAGCGGGTCGCGGTCGGTGGGGAAGTAGGCGGCGGCCAGGCCCAGGGCGGTGGCCACGGACACGGCTTCGGCGGTGCTCATTACGGTGGACGGGCGTTCCACCTCCCAGCCCTCGGCCGTGCGGCCGCCGCGCAGTTCGCGGAAGGCGGTTACCAGGACTTCGAGGACCGCGTCGTCGACGCCGTAGCGGGCGCCGGTGCGTTCGACAGCGGCCCGGGACTGGCGGCGGACCAGCTCGGTCTCGGTGTCGAGGTCGGCGATGGGGCCGATGGTCTCGAAGTTGAAGCGGCGTTTGAGGGCGGCGGACATCTCCGAGACGCCCTTGTCGCGCAGGTTGGCGGTGGCGATGAGGGTGAAGCCGGGGGCGGCGTGGAGTTGGGCGTCCGGTCCGCCGGCGAGTTCGGGTACGGCGACGCGCCGTTCGGACAGCAGGGAGACCAGGGCGTCCTGCACCTCCGGCAGGCAGCGGGTGATCTCCTCGACGCGGGCCACCGCGCCGGTGGTCATGGCGCTGAGGACCGGGGAGGGCACCAGGGCGGAGCGGCTGGGGCCCTGGGCCAGCAGCAGGGCGTAGTTCCAGCCGAACTTGAGCTGGTCCTCGGTGGTGCCCGCCGTGCCCTGGACGGTCAGCGCGCTGGTGCCGCAGACGGCCGCGGCCAGCAGCTCGGAGAGCAGGGACTTGGCGGTGCCCGGTTCGCCGACCAGCAGCAGCCCGCGTTCGCCCGCGAGGGTGATGACGCAGCGTTCGACGAGGGCGCGTTCGCCGACGAACTTCTGCTCGATGACCAGTCGGCGCGGCAGCCCCTCCGGGACATCCGCGGCGCGGGCCTCCCCGGGGGCCGGCAGGGTGAGCGGCTCCCCGGCGCTGCCCATCACGAAGGTGACCGCGGCGTGCGGGGTGAGCCGCCAGCCGGGCGGGCGCGGGCCGGTGTCGTGCGCGGCCAGGAAGGCGAGTTCGGTGGCGTACCGGTCCTCCGGCGGGACGATCTGCCGCTGTTCGGCGGCGGGACCCGTGGGGGTGGCGGTGGTGGCGCTGGTCATCGGCGGCCCTTCCTGGTGGCGCGGGTGGTGAGTTCCTCGAAGGCGGGCGCGTCGCCCCCGGTGGCACGGGCCCAGGCGCTCCGGAACAGCTCGGGCACCGGGCCCATCGGCAGCGGCAGGTTCCGGCCGGAGCCCGTGTACAGGGACTGCTTCCAGGTCTCCATGGGCAGTTGGGGAGCGTCGTGCGGCTGCCAGCCGCCGGGCAGGAACAGGGTGCGTCCGGCGCGCGGTCGCTTGGCCTCGACCACGAGTGCGGTGGCGGCCAGTTCGGCGCGGGCCCGCTTGTTCCGCGCGGGCTTCCAGCCGCTCCAGCGGGTGAGGTGACGGTCGGTGGGGTCGGGCAGGGCCAGCAGCTGGAGGTAGAGCGCGGCGGCGTCCCGGCTCAGTGCGTGGGCGGCGGCCACCTCGGTGACCAGGTCGGGGACGCTGAACTCGGGGTCCTGGGCGTACCCGGGTGCCTGTCCCGCCCCGTGGCCTGCGGCGACGGCCGCGGCCACCCCGTCGCCCAGGATGGTCTGCACGGCCCACAGCGGGCTGTACGCGGCGGAACCGCTGAGCCCGGTCAGCAGGCCGAGGGCCGGATCCTCCGCTCCCTTGAGCGCGGCCGGGCGCACCAGCACGGTCTCGGTGGAGCCGTAGGAGGGGGCGAGGACGAAGACCTCGCCGACCGGGGTGAGCCCGTCGGCCCCGGCGCCGCCCTCCTTGGGCAGCCCGTACGCCTGGCGCAGCGCCGCGGACAGCTGCTTGCCGTCCGGCAGCCAGCTGTATCCGGCCGAGAGCAGCAGTTCCGGATCGCTGAGGCGCTGCCGCAGTGCGGTCAGGGCGATGGGCAGCGCGGCGCGCAGCGGGTCGCCGTAGGGCAGGGCGTACGCGAGGTGCAGCAGCGTCCGGGCGGCGCGGGCGAGATCGGCCATGGTGGGGACGGCGGCGGGGTCCTCGGCCGTCAGCTCGGCGTACGTGCTGTGGTGCCGTTGGTGGGTGACCAGGCGCTGGGTGGTCGTCCTGCTGATCCAGGGGGTGTTCCGGGGATTGAGCACGGCCAGGGCGGAGTGCGCCTCGCCGGGGCCGAGCCGGGTCATGGCGTCCTCGGAGGGCAGCAGCAGGGTGCCGAGGGCGCTGTGCCAGCGCCGTGCGGCGGCCGCCGTGTCGGGGCCGGTCTTCCACAGCTCCGTGAGCTGCTCGGGGAGCAGCGCGCCGACCACCGCGGGGAGATCGCCGTGGGTGCCGAGAGCGGTCAGCAGCTCGCCGGCGATCTTGGCGGTGCCCGCCTTGAGGCCGATGGACGCGGCGGTGGCGGCGTCCGGCTCGTCCGGCAGGGCGGCCAGCAGCAGCGCGGCCCGGGTCGGGCCGGTCCCGGTGTCGGCGGCGAACGCGGTGACGGCCTCCGGCTGCCACGGCGCGGGGCCGTGCTCGCGCACCAGCCGGACGAGTTCGGCGGCCCGGTCCGAGGTGAGCCCCGGGTTCAGCGGCCGTTCCTCGCTGTGAACGAAGCCGGGGAGGGCCTCGAAGGTGCCCCCGGGGTCGTGGTCCAGAGCGCTCCAGCAGGCGTGGTCCCGCTCGTGGCAGCCCGGCCGGCGGCCGAGGACGACGACGGTGCGCCCGCCGTGGCGCAGCACCTGTCCGCCTCGCTGCTGGTCACGCTCATCCGCCCGCAGCACGACGGTGCGCACGGTGCCCGTCCCGCCGGTGAGTGGGCCCTCGGCGAGAGCGGACAACAGCAGCAGCAGTGCTTCGCGTTCGGCGTCCCCGGTGGCCGCCGCGGTGGCGCGGTAGCCGAGGGTGGGCAGAGCGGGCAGCAACTGGGGCCAGTTGCCCGCTCCGACGGGGACGATGCACGCGTCGGTGGTCCAGCCGCCGGTCAGGGTCTCCTCGCGGTGCCGCTTGGGCAGCGGTTTGCCGTCGGCGGGGCGGCCGGCGATGACCTGCTGGACGGCGCGGGCCTGCTGGAGCGTCAGCCAGGATCCCTGCGGGTGGTAGCCGCCGCCGAGGCCAGGGACGAGTCCGGCGACGGCCCGCACGAGGACGTGCTCCTCCCCGTGCTGCGGCCGGTAGTCCTCGAACATGGCCAGATCGCGGCGGGTCTCGGCGGGCTGCGGGGGCTGGATGAAGCGCTCCACCGTCCGTCCCAGGCGTACGGCGCAGGCCACGAGCCCGGCTATGCCGCGACGCAGCGCGGGATCGGTGACCGGGGGCAGTGCCCGGGCGACCACGGAGCTGAGGGCGTGGGTCCGCTCCCGGCGCAGTTCTTCCTGCTGGGCGGGGGTGAGTGTGGTGCCGGCGCGAGCGGCGCGTTCGGCCAGGTCCCGCTCCTCCAGCGTCGCGGTGAGGTCGGTGACCAGGCGTGCCGCGAGGTCGTCGGTCAGCTTCCGCAGTCCGTGCGAGCCGTGCTCGTCGCGGGCCCGCAGCGCGTGCCAGTGGGCGAGGGGCGGCAGCAGCGGGGTGCCGCCGGCGAAGTCGTCGTTGCGGCGGCCCTTCTGCGCCTTGCCGAGCGCGCCGGTGTTCCGGTCGGCGCCTTCGTCGTACACGGCGATGGTGTCGCCCTGGGCGGCGATGACCGGCCGGGCGCCGCCGGGCAGCAGCAGCGATCCGACGGGCAGTGCCCCGGAGCCGTCGGTGACGCCGGTCAGGGAGGCGGTGCGGCCGTCGGTGCCGCCGGCCTGGGCCCGGCCGGTGGCGGCGTCGTACCGGCTCCACCAGCCGAGCAGCGTGCCGTCGGTGCCCAGCGGGGTGTTCTCCAGGCCCGGCGCCATGGGCAGCAGGGTGGAGTGCTGCTGGTCCAGCTCACCAGGACCCTCGGCGGCGTCCGCCAGGAAGGCGGGCAGGGAGTTGCGGCCGCCCTCACCGCTGACCGGGTCGTACTCGGTCCACACGGCACGGCTGCGGAAGGAGAGGCGCCAGTGACCGGTGCCGTCGCTCATCACGAAGCGTTCGGCCGGCAGCCGGGTGTCGCCGGCCCGCAGGGTGCCGGTGCCGGTGGCGGTGCCGCCGCCGGGCAGCGGCAGCGAAGTGGGGGACGGGGTGCTCCGCCAGCTGCCGCCCGGGGTGCCGGTGGGGGTGAAGATCTCGGCGGGGCGGGCGGACCAGTAGGCGCGGGGCCTGCCGTCGTGCCGCCACTGGACGAGCAGTTCGCCGTCGACGTACCGGAATTGCGGCTTGTACCAGCTGTCGAGGCGGTCGGGGATGCGCAGTGCGTGGTCGAGCAGGATCTCGTCGGGGCCCACCACCAGGGCCCGCTCGGGGTTGGCCAGGATCAGCGCCGGCCAGGAGGACTCGTCCATCACGAACCAGCCGTGCTTGCCGGTGGAGCGGCCGGTGGCCTCCAGGCGGCTCATCGCTTCTTCCAGGGCGGGCCAGCCGAGTTCGTCGATGATGCCGGCGCGCAGGGTGTGGGCGAGTACGGGCGGCAGGGGGTGGGCGGCGACCCGGGCCACCGCCCGCGGGTTCACCTCGGCGGCGACGGGGCGGAAGGGGAGCAGCGCGCTCAGCACGGACTCGGCGGCGGGCAGTCCCGGCGCGCGGGTGAAGTCCTCGGCGCGGGAGGCCAGCCAGTCGTGGAGCACCACGCGCAGGACGGGATGGGCGGCGATGGTGGCCAGCCGCTGGGCCGCCCCGCGGCCGTGGCCGACGCCGCCGACCGCCTGTGACAGCAGCGGGGCGAAGCGCGCGTCGGCGGCGACGGCGGCCAGGTCGCGGCGGATGTCGGCGGGGAGTCCGAGCCACTGCTCCAGGTCGCGGCCCCAGCCGGAGCCGGCGTCGGGGCCGGCGACCGGGATGCCGCATTCCAGGGCGGTGTCCAGCAGTTCCAGGTCGGTGCGCCCGTAGCGGCCGGCCCCGGCGATCGTCACCGGCTGGCCGGCCGAGCGCAGCCGCCCCGCCATCCGGGGGACCAGCGCGTAGGTGGCGGCCGACCGGCCGGTGCGCTGCCAGCCGGCGTGCAGGTGGGTGGCCCAGCGCGAGAGCCAGTCGGCGGCGTCCACGCCGGGCCCGGCGCCGTCCTCGTCGACCGTGGTCAGCAGGTCCTGGGCGCCGGCCTCGGCGAGCAGGCTCAGCCACAGGGTGTCGGCGGCCTCGTCGTTCGCCGTGGCGGGGATGAACTCCAGCAGCCGGCGCCGGATCGCCGGCTCGTCCCGGGCGAGCGAGGCGATCGCCTCCCGGTAGGACTGCCAGAAGGACAGCGGGGCGCGTACCACGGCCGGGGAGGCCAGCAGTTCGGTGAGCAGGGCTCGTTCCTCCTGCCGCGCGTCGAGTCCGGCGGTGCGGACGAGGGAGCGGGCGTCCTGCGGGAGCGAGGCGTACGGGGGCAGTCCTGCGGCGCAGCGTTCGACCGTGAGCTGCCGGAACTGGGCCCATGCGGCTTCGGGGGACAGCCGGGCGGTGAGGTCCTTCAGGTGTTCCTTGAGGGCCTTGACGGTGAGGGCGCCCGCGAAGGCGAACTCCAGGAAGACGGCGCGCTGCCGGGCTTCGTCGACGTCCAGGGAGTGCACTCGCTCGGCGGCGCGGGCCTTGCCGAAGAAGGCGGCGGCGTACTGGGTGTTGTCCTGGGCGAGGAAGACCCGGGCGGCCTGCTCGTAGAAGGTGGGCAGGAAGTGGGGCGCGGAGCGGTCCAGCCGGGTGCCGAGTTCGTCGAAGCCCTCCTTGGCGGCGCCGGCGCGGGTGGCCGCCATGGCGGCGAGCCGTTCGATGTCCTGGACCAGGGCCAGTGCGTGGTGGCCGTTGGCGGGGTCGTTGACCAGCGCCCAGGCGGGGAAGCCCAGCGTCTCGCGGCGCACCTGGCCGATGGTGCGGGGCTCCCCCTCGCGGGTGAGGCCGAGGAAGTCGAGCGCCAGGTCCTCGGCCTCACCGAGGGTGCCGGGGACGAGCCGGACGACGGTACGGCCGGCCAGCAGCGGGTGCCGGTAGTGGCGGGCGGTCAGGGTGTCGGTGTCGTCGCCGGTCAGGCTGCCGGGGGGCAGGATGGCGCCGGCCTCCAGCAGGGCCGCGGGCCGTGGCCCGTTCGTGGTGGTCGTGCCGGTGCCGCTCATGCCCGCTCCTCGCTGCTCTTGATGTCCCGGCCGGCGTAGAGATCGGCGGCCATGCGCATGCCTTCGGACCAGGCGACCGGTCCGACCTCGCCCAGGGGCAGCGCGGACCCCTCGGCGGTGGTCCAGCTCAGCGGACCGGTCTCCGCCTCGTCGTAGCCGGCGTCGCCCAGCCACACCCGGGCCTCGACGGTGCGCCCGTCCTCGAAGACGGGGCAGACCGCCTGGCCGCCGCGCACCCGGTAGCCGTGCGAGACGGCGCGGCCCGCCAGGAAGCGGAAGCGCTGGTAGACGCCGCCGGCGTAGGTGTCCACGGAGTGTGCCTTCGGGTCCTCGACGGTCCGCCGGAACACTTCGCGGTGCAGCTGTCCCACGCCCTGCCGCAGGTCGAGTTCGGTGGCGAAGTCCCGCAGTTCGCCGAGGTCCTCCAGGAGTACGGGGTGCGGGACACGGATCTGTTCGGGGGTGATGCGGACGCTGTCGCCGTCCAGGTCGACCAGGCCCAGGCCGCGTACGGGGTTGGCGTCCCGGAGGTAACCGGCCACCGCGCCGCCGCTGTCGGTGATGACGAGGTCGCGCAGCGCCGCCTGCCAGGCCGCGTCCGGCCACAGCTCCACGAGGGCGGCGGTGGGCACGGGCAGGGAGCGGATCATCCAGCGCTCGACCGTGGCCACGCACTCGCGCTGGTGGCGTTCCAGCCACTCCGTGAGCTGCCGCAGCCCGATCACCGCCGGATCGTCCGCGATCTTCGCGGGGACGGTCTTCAGCTGCCGTCCCTTCGCGTTGCGGCAGATGACCTTGCCGCCGTCGTCGAGCGCCACCTCATAGGCGCCCGCGCTGATCCACCCCATCACCATCTCCCCTGTGGTTGCCCGAGGGCAGCGTCCGGCCGCCCGGATCGGGCCCGGATCTCCCGGCACGGCCGCGCCGTGCCTACGATGATCGAACTGTAGGGGGAGCCACTGACAACGCCGGCCGAGCCGGCCGGCAGCACGGAGGAGGGCCAGATGAACGAGGCCACGCAGGGTCCGAAGTCCCCCATCCGGTGGGGAATTGTGGCGACCGGCTCGATCGCCGCCGCGGTCACGGCGGACATCATGGCGATGCCGGACGCCGAGGTGGTGGCGGTCGGTTCGCGCACCGAGGAGTCGGCGCGAAGATTCGCGGAGCGTTTCTCCCTGCCGCGCGCGTACGGCAGTTGGCAGGAACTGGCGGAGGACCCGCAGGTGGATGTCGTGTACGTGGCGACTCCGCACAGCGCGCACCACGCGGCGGTGCGTACCGCCCTGCTGGCCGGGAAGCCGGTGCTGTGCGAGAAGCCGTTCACGCTGAACGCGGCCGAGGCGGGCGCGTTGGTGGCGCTGGCCAGGGAGCGCGGGGTCTTCCTGATGGAAGCCATGTGGATGTACTGCAATCCGGCGATTCGCCGGATCACCGAGCTGGTGCGGGACGGGGCGATCGGTGAGATCCGCTCCGTGAACGCCGAGTTCGGGCTGGCCGGGCCGATACCGCCGGAGCACCGGCTGCGCGACCCGGCGCTCGGCGGCGGGGCGCTGCTGGATCTGGGGGTGTATCCGGTGTCCTTCGCCCAGCTGTTGCTGGGTGAGCCGGAGCATGTCACGGCGTGGGCGCACATGAGCGGCGGAGTGGACGAGAACACCGGGCTGCTGCTCGGCTATGACAGCGGAGCGGTGGCGGCGCTGACCTGTTCACTGGTCGCGGGCACCGCGAACCGGGCCTCGGTCACCGGCTCGGCCGGTCGCATCGACCTGCCCGGCGGGTTCTTCTTCCCGGACCGGTTCACGCTGCACCGCGAGGGTGCGGAGCCGCAGGAGTTCACGGACCTGGGCCCGCACCAGACGTACGCGCACCAGGCGGCCGAGGTGATGCGGGCGCTGCGGGCGGGCGAGACCGAGTCCCCGCTGGTACCGCTGGAAGGCACCCTGGCGGTGATGCGGACCCTGGACGCGGCGCGGGAGCGCATCGGGCTGCGCTTCCCCGGCGAGTAACCGGACACGGCGGGCCCGGGCGGGCTTTGGTCCGCCCCGGCCCGCCGTCTCCCGGCGGAGCATCAGACGACGGCGGGGCTGCTCCATTCCCGCTGCACCGTCAGATCCGCCTTAGCCTCGGCCAGTTGTACGGCGACGGCGGACGGTGCCGTGCCACCCCTCGCGTCGCGCGCGGCGAGCGCGCCCGGCACGTTGAGAACGCTCCGCACCTGCGGCGTCAGCCGCGGCGAGATCTTCGCGAACTGTTCGTCGGTCAGCTCGTCGAGCTCGATGCCGGCCGCCTCGCAGACCTTGACGCACTCGCCCGCGCTCTCGTGCGCCTCCCGGAACGGCACCCCCTGCTTGACCAGCCACTCGGCGATGTCGGTGGCCAGGGAGAACCCGGCGGGGGCCAGTTCCTCCATCCGCTCGCGGTGGACGGTGAGGGTGGCCAGCATGCCGGTGAAGGCCGGCAGCAGGATTTCCAGCTGGTCGCAGGAGTCGAAGACCGGCTCCTTGTCCTCCTGGAGGTCCCGGTTGTACGCGAGCGGCAGCGCCTTGAGGGTCGCCAGCAGCCCGGTGAGATTGCCGATCAGCCGGCCCGACTTGCCGCGCGCGAGCTCGGCGATGTCCGGGTTCTTCTTCTGCGGCATGATCGAGGAGCCGGTGGAGAACGCGTCGTGGAGGGTGACGAAGGAGAACTCCTTCGTGTTCCAGATGATGATCTCCTCGGCGATCCGCGACAGGTCGACGCCGATCATCGCGGTGATGAAGGCGAACTCGGCGACGAAGTCCCGGGAGGCGGTGCCGTCGATCGAGTTGGCGACGGAGCCGCCCTCGAAGCCGAGGTCGGCGGCCACCGCCTGCGGGTCGAGCCCCAGCGAGGAACCGGCCAGCGCGCCCGAGCCGTACGGCGAGACCGCGGTGCGCTCGTCCCACTGGCGCAGCCGCTGCGCGTCCCGCGACAGGGCCTGGAAGTGGGCGAGCACATGGTGCGCGAAGAGCACCGGCTGGGCGTGCTGGAGGTGGGTCCGCCCGGGCATGGCGACCTCGGGGTGGGCCTCGGCGAGGCCGACCAGGGCCTCCTGGAGGTCGGCGATCAGGGCGCCGATGATCCGGGCGTGGTCGCGCAGGTACATCCGGAAGAGGGTGGCGACCTGGTCGTTGCGGGACCGGCCGGCCCGCAGCTTGCCCCCGAGGTCGGGGCCGAGCCGCTCCAGCAGGCCGCGCTCCAGGGCGGTGTGCACGTCCTCATCCGCGATGGTCCCGGTGAACGAGCCGTCCGCGACATCGGCGGCCAGCCGGTCGAGCCCGGCCAGCATGCGCTCCAGCTCGTCGTCGGTGAGCAGCCCGGCACGGTGCAGGACCCGGGCGTGGGCGCGGGATCCGGCGATGTCGTAGGGCGCGAGCCGCCAGTCGAAGTGCACGGAGGCGCTGAGCTTCTCCAGGGCGGCGGCGGGGCCGTCGGCGAACCGGCCGCCCCAGAGCTTGACGTCGTTCGGTGCGGTGTGGGTCACGGTGTCAGGTCCCGTCGTGCGGCGATCATTCCGGACGTGCCGAAGATCTCGGTGAATCCCTGGGACATCGACGGGTGGGGCGTGTCGCCGGTGTCGCAGGTGGCCAGGTCGAAGTCGTCCAGCGATGGGGGGGACCTGCGGCCGGTGACCACGACGCGCTCGGTCACGGGTCCCTCCTCAGGATGCATACGCTGTTCCGAATAAGTATGCATCCTGCCGCATGGCCCGTCAAAAAAACTCCCCGCCTGCTTCCCGGGGCGGTGGAGCAGACTAAGCCCATGGGAAAGACTTATGACCGGATAGCCGGACGGCTGCGGATCTTCATCGAGGAACAGCCGATCTTTTTCACCGCCACCGCCCCGCTCTCCGGCACCGGAACCGTCAACCTCTCGCCCAAGGGCCTGCGCGGTTCCCTCGTCGTGATCGACGAGCACACCCTCGCCTATCTCGACTTCGCCGGCAGCAACGCGGAGACCGTCGCCCACCTCCGCGAGAACGGCCGCATCACCCTGATGTGGTGCGCCTTCCAGGGGCCGCCCACCATCGTCCGCGTGCACGGCCACGGGGAGCCGGTCTTCCGGGACGACCCGCGCTGGCCGGAGCTGATGACGCACTTCACCACCATCGACCCCGCCGCGCACGGCCACCGGGCGATCATCGTGGTCACCGCAGAACTCATCCGCGACTCCTGCGGCTACGCGGTGCCGTTCATGAGCTACGACGGCGAGCGGCCGCTGCACGCCTCCCGCTTCGCCCGGGAGACGGACGAGAGCCTGGACGCCTATTTCCACCAGAAGGACCACATCGCCCGGAGCATCGACGGGCTCCCCGGCCTGCCGCTCCCCCTGCCGCCCACTCCGCCGCGGGGCGAACGCCCGGCGGGCTGAATCCGCACCCGCCGGGCGGGGCGGCGAGGCACGCGAGGCCGGGAACCCGCACGGGGGAACCATGCGCAGCGCGTTCGAAATGAGGGGCGCGCGACAGAATCCGGAGATCAGGGCGCCATCGGCAGGGGTACGGCGGGGCCGCGGACACGGAGCACCCTGGTCAGCGGCGCGACGCTGGTTCAAGCCGGCGCACTGGAGCGCGCCCGGCGTGAACGTGATCCGGAACGCGCCGTTCCGCGCTGTCCGAAAAGCGGTCAAGCTGACAACGCCACGCGTCATCGCCGTACGGCTGCCCGCCGACCGGCGGCGCCCCGTCCCCGGTCATCCGTCAGCCGAGGAAATGGAGACTCCGTCCATGACCCCCGTCCCCGATCTGGCGTCAGGGCAGCACACCGCCAAGGACACCCTCATCCGTACCCGTGAACTCCTGGACCCCGCGCTGCGGTCCTGGACGCAGCGGCTGCCCGCGCCCGTGGCCCGGGTCGCGTCCTATCACTTCGGCTGGGTGGACAGCGCCGGTCGGCCCGAGAACGCCCCCCAGGGCAAGGCACTGCGCCCGGCCCTGGTACTGACCTGCGCCGAAGCGGTCGGCGGCACCGCCGACTCCGCCCTGCTGCCCGCCGTCGCGGTGGAGCTGGTGCACAACTTCTCCCTGCTCCACGACGACATCCTCGACGGGGACACCACGCGCAGGCACCGGGCCACCGCCTGGACGGTGTTCGGCTCCTCCGCCGCGCTGCTGGCCGGCGACGCCCTGCTGATCCACGCCGGCCGGGTGCTGTGCGACGGGCCGCCGCAGCCGCACACGGTGACCGGCATCCGCTGGCTGAGCGAGGCCACCACCCGGCTGATCGAGGGCGAGCAGACCGACATCGGGTTCGAGGAACGCTCGCACGTGTCCCTCGCCGAGTGCCTGGACATGACCGAGCAGAAGACCGCGGCGCTGCTGGCCGTCTCCTGTGCGCTGGGCGCGCTGTGGGGCGGTGGCAGCCTGGAACAGGCGGACCTGCTGCACCGGTTCGGCACCCATCTGGGAATGGCCTTCCAGCTGACGGACGATCTGCTGGGTATCTGGGGCGACCCGGCCGTCACCGGCAAGCCGGCCGGCGCCGATCTGATCAGCCGCAAGAAGTCGCTGCCGGTGGTCGCCGCACTCGATTCCGGCACCCCGGCGGGGCAGCGGCTGGCCGCCCTGTACACCGATCCGGAGGCCGAGCCGAGCGAGGTCGCCGAGCTGAGCCGCCTGGTGGAGGAGGCGGGGGGCCGGGCCTGGGCGGAGCGCACCGCACGCGAGGAGCTGGCCAGGGCCCTGGCGGCGCTGCGCTCGGCGCGTCCGGCGCCAGAGGCGGCCGAACGCCTCACCGCGCTCGCCGAACTCGCCACCCAACGCGACCGCTGACGGCGGCCCCCGGTGCACGCGGCCGGTCCGTCCCCGGGGACGGACCGGCCGCGACTGCGGTCGTGGTCTCCGTTCACCTGCGAGCCCGCCCGGCCCGGCGTACGAAGGGTCAGGCTTGGACGCTGTGGCCGCCGATGTGCTGGAGTGTGCCGAGGGGTACTCGATCCCGGAGGGGTTCCGGGCGACATCGAGGGCCCGGCCAGGTGACCGAAGCGGTGGAGTGGGAGTTGAAGCAGGTGGAGCAGCGAGTCCTCGGCAGAAGCGAACAGCGGGTGTCGGCTGTCGGGCTGGGCACCTGGCAACTGGGAGCCGACTGGGGGCAGGTGGAAGAGAAGGCCGCTCTCTCGGTGCTGGAGGCAGCGGTGGAGGCCGGGGTGACGTTCTTCGACACGGCGGATGTGTACGGGGACGGGCGCAGCGAGCGGGTGATCGGACGGTTCCTGCGCGAACGCCCCGACACCGCGGTGACGGTCGCCACGAAGATGGGACGCAGGGTCGCGCTGGACCCTGATCTCTACACCCTCAGCAACTTCCGGGCTTGGACCGACCGCTCACGCCGGAATCTGGGAGTGGAACGGCTGGATCTGATCCAGCTCCACTGCCCGCCCACCCCCGTCTACTCCTCGGACGCGGTCTTCGACGCGCTGGACACCCTGGTCGAGGAGGGGCGGATCTCGGCGTACGGGGTGAGTGTCGAGACCTGCGCGGAGGCGCTGACGGCCATCGCCCGGCCGGGTACGGCGAGTGTGCAGATCATCTTCAACCCGCTGCGGCTCAAGCCGCTCGAGGCCGTGCTGCCCGCCGCCACCGCGGCGGGCGTGGGCATCATCGCGCGCGTGCCGCTGGCCAGCGGTCTGCTGTCCGGGAAGTACACCCGGGACACGGTCTTCTCCGACGACGACCACCGCACGTTCAACCGCCACGGTGAGGCGTTCGACCAGGGCGAGACGTTCTCGGGGATCGAGTACGCCAAGGGAGTCGAGGCCGCGGCGGAGTTCTCGGCGCTGGCCGCCGAAGGAGCGACACCGGCCCAGACGGCACTGCGATGGATCATCCAGCAGCCGGGCGTGACCTCCGTCATCCCGGGTGCGCGCAGCCCTCAGCAGGCGCGCCTGAACGCACAGGCCGCCTCACTCGCTCCCCTGCCGGACGAGACGCTCAAAGCGGTCGGGGAGCTCTACGACCGCTGGGCCCGTGCGGACGTCCACCACCGCTGGTAAGCCCTCCCGAACCCGACGACGAGGGACGCCCGCCGGGTTCGCGGTCCGGGCGAGAGCCGTCGGACAGGCCCTACTCCTGCTGCTTCTGCGCCACCCGCAGCAGATGCTCCGCCAGGGACTGGCCGCCGGTCGGGTCGCGGCTGATGAGCAGCAGGGTGTCGTCCCCTGCGATGGTGCCCAGGATGTCGTGCACCTCCGCCTGGTCGATGGCGGAGGCGAGGAACTGCGCCGCACCCGGCGGGGTTCGGAGCACCACGAGGTTGGCCGACGCCTCGGCGGAGATCAGCAGTTCCCCGGCCAGCCGGGCCATGCGCTCTTCCTTGGCCGACTCCCCCAGCGGGGCCCGTGGCGTGCGGAAACCGCCCTCGCTGGGCACGGCGTAGATCAGCTCACCCCCGGTGTTGCGGATCTTCACCGCGCCCAGCTCGTCCAGGTCCCGGCTGAGGGTCGCCTGGGTGACGCTCAGTCCGTCGTCGGCGAGGAGCTTCGCCAGCTGGCTCTGTGAGCGCACCGGCTGCCGGTTGAGGATGTCGACGATCCGGCGGTGCCGGGCCGTACGGGTCTGCGGTACGGACGGGCCGTTGCCCAGCCGGTCATCGGTCATGCTCCCTCTCCGGTTCGGTCGGTCACGGTTCAGCGGCGGGCGGGTGCCGCCTTCGCCCGGGCGTCCGCCACATCCAGCACCCCGGGCAGGGCGCTGACGAACGCCGACACCTCCGCCTCATCGATGATCAGCGGTGGCGCCAGCCGCACGACATCGGCCGCCACGGCGTTCACCAGAATGCCCGCCGCCTGGGCTGCCTGCTGTACCTGCGCCGCGAGCGGCTCGGTGAGCACGATACCCAGCAGCAGCCCCGCTCCCCTGACCCGGTCGACCAGCGGGTGGCCCAACTGCCAGATTCCTTCCCGCAGTCGCTCACCCATCCGCCGGACGTGCGCGAGGAGTCCCTCGGACTCGATGGTGTCCAGAACGGCGAGGGCGGCGGCGCAGGAGACCGGGTTTCCGCCGAAGGTGGAGCCGTGCTGGCCGGGGGCGAACAGTTCAGCGGCCGGGCCGAAGGCGAGGGTGGCGCCGATGGGCAGCCCGCCGCCCAGACCCTTGGCGAGGGTGACGATGTCGGCCTCCACCCCTTGGGCCAGCCCCTCGAACCACTGGCCGGTGCGGCCGATTCCGGTCTGCACCTCGTCCAGCACCAGCAGGGTGCCGGTGGCCCGGGTGATCTCCCTGGCGGCCGCCAGATAGCCGGCCGGCGGCACGATCACCCCGTTCTCGCCCTGCACGGGTTCGAGGATGACCAGCGCGGTGTCCCGGGTGACGGCGGCCCGCAGCGCCTCCGTGTCCCCGTACGGCACATGGGTGACATCGCCCGGCACGGGCTGGAAACCGCGCTGCTTCGCCGGCTGACCGGTCAGCGCCAGGGCGCCCATCGTCCGGCCGTGGAAGCCGCCGGTGGTGGCCACCATGTGGGTGCGGCCGGTGAGCCGGCCGAGTTTGAAGGCGGCTTCGACGGCCTCGGCGCCGGAGTTGGAGAAGTAGACGCGGCCGGGGCGCCCTGCCAGGGCCAGCAGCCGCTCGGCGAGGGCGACGGGCGGCTCGGCGATGAAGAGGTTGGAGACATGGCCCAGCAGTGCGATCTGGTCGGAGACCGCGCGCACCACGGCCGGGTGCCCGGTGCCCAGGGAGTTCACTGCGATGCCGCCGACGAAGTCCAGGTACTCCTTGCCGTCGGCGTCGAACAACCGGGCGCCCTCACCGTGGGTGAGCGGGATGCGCGGGGTGCCGTAGTTGTCCATCAGGGCGCCCTGCCACCGGCCGATCAGGTCCTGGTTGCTGCTCATGTCGGCTCTCCTTGGTCCGGCACGACCATCGTGCCGATGCCCTCGTCGGTGAAGATCTCCAGCAGGATGGAGTGCTGGACGCGCCCGTCGATGACGCGGGCGGTACGCACCCCGCTGCGTACGGCGTGCAGGCACCCCTCCATCTTGGGCACCATGCCGCTGGCCAGGTCGGGCAGCAGCCGTTCCAGTTCGCTGACGGTCAGCCGGCTGATGACCTCGTCGCTGGCGGGCCAGTCCGCGTACAGGCCCTCGACGTCGGTGAGGACCATGAGCGTCTCGGCGCCCAGGGCGGCGGCCAGGGCCGCGGCGGCCGTGTCGGCGTTGACGTTGTAGATGTGGTCGTCGTCGGCGCTGCGGGCGATGGAGGAGACGACGGGGATCCGGCCGTCCGCCAGCAGCGCCTCGATCGCGCCGGTGTCCACGGCGGCGATCTCGCCGACCCGGCCTATGTCCACCCGCTCGCCGTCGATGTCGGCGTAGCGCTTGGTGGCGGTCATGGTGTGGGCGTCCTCGCCGGTGAGCCCGACGGCGAGCGGCCCGTGCCGGTTGAGCAGCCCCACGAGTTCGCGCTGCACTTGCCCGGCGAGCACCATCCGGACCACGTCCATGGCCTCGGGGGTGGTGACCCGCAGCCCGGCCTTGAACTCGGATTCCAGGCCGAGGCGGTCGAGCTGGGCGGTGATCTGCGGGCCGCCGCCGTGCACCACGACGGGGCGCAGTCCGGCGTGCCGCAGGAAGACGACGTCCTGGGCGAAGGCCGCCTTCAGCTCCTCGTCGATCATGGCGTTGCCGCCGAACTTGATGACGACGATCTTGCCGTGATGGCGGGTCAGCCAGGGCAGCGCCTCGATGAGCGTGCGGGCCTTGGGCTGGGCGGTGTGCTTGCGTGCGGTACCGATGGGGGTCTCCGGCTGCTGGGTCACGACGAGTACGCGCTGTTCTCGTGGACGTAGTCGGCGGTGAGGTCGTTGGTCCAGATGACGGCGGAGGCGTCCCCGGCGGCCAGGTCGGCGGTGATGCGCACCTCGCGGAAGCGCATGTCCACCAGGTCGCGGTCCTCGCCGACGGAGCCGTCCTTGCAGACCCAGACGTCGTTGATGGCGACGTTGAGCCGGTCGGGCTCGAAGACGGCGGAGGTGGTCCCGATCGCGGACAGCACCCGCCCCCAGTTGGGGTCCTCGCCGTGGATGGCGCATTTGAGCAGGTTGTTGCGGGCGATGGAGCGGCCGACCTCGACGGCGTCGTCCTCGCTCGCGGCGCCGACGACCTCGATCCTGATGTCCTTCGAGGCGCCTTCGGCGTCCCCGATGAGCTGCCGGGCCAGATCGGCGCAGACCTCGCGGACGGCCTCGGCGAACGCCCCGGGCTCCGGGGTGACGCCGGAGGCACCGGAGGCCAGCAGCAGCACGGTGTCGTTGGTGGACATGCAGCCGTCCGAGTCCACCCGGTCGAAGGTGGTGCGGGTGGCCGCGCGCAGTGCCCGGTCCAGATCCTGCGCGTCCACGTCGGCGTCGGTGGTGAGCACCACGAGCATGGTGGCAAGACCGGGGGCGAGCATGCCCGCGCCCTTGGCCATGCCGCCCACGGTGAAGCCCTCGCCCTCGGCGACGGCGGTCTTGTGCACGCTGTCAGTGGTCTTGATGGCGATGGCGGCCTTCTCCCCGCCGTGCCGGGACAGCGCCGTGACGGCGGTGTCGATGCCGGGCAGCAGGGCGTCCATGGGCAGCCGGGTGCCGATCAGCCCGGTGGAGGCGACGGCGATCTCCCCGGCGCTGTGCCCCTCGCCCAGGGCCTCGGCGGTCCTCTCGGCGGTGGCGTGGGTGTCCTGGAAGCCCAGGGGCCCGGTGCAGGCGTTGGCACCGCCGGAGTTGAGGATGACGGCCGAGACCCGGCCGCCCTTGAGGACCTGCTCGGACCACAGCACGGGGGCGGCCTTGACACGGTTGGAGGTGAAGACACCGGCCGCCGCACGGCGTGGGCCCTGGTTGACGACGAGCGCCAGGTCCGGGTTGCCGTTCTCCTTGATCCCGGCGGCGATACCCGCCGCCTGGAATCCCTGCGCTGCCGTCACACTCATGGCGCGACTCCGATCGTCGAAAGTCCCAGCTCCTCGGGCAGGCCGAGGGCGATGTTCATGCTCTGCACCGCGCCGCCGGCGGTGCCCTTGGTGAGATTGTCGATGGCGCTGATGGCGATGACGCGGCCGGCGTCCTCGTCGAGGGCGACCTGGAGGAGGGCGCTGTTGGCGCCGTACACGGCGGAGGTGGCGGGCCACTGGCCCTCCGGGAGCAGCCGCAGGAAGGGCTCACCCGCCACGGCCTTCTCGTAGGCCTCGCGCAGCGCGGTGGCGGTCACCCCGGGTTTGGCCTTCGCGGAGCAGGTGGCGAGGATGCCGCGCGACATGGGGGCCAGGGTGGGGGTGAAGGAGACGGATATCCGGGTGCCGGCCACGGCCGACAGGTTCTGGATCATCTCGGGGGTGTGGCGGTGCACGCCGCCCACGCCGTAGGGGCTCATGGAGCCCATGACCTCGCTGCCCAGCAGGTGCGGCTTGGCCGCCTTGCCCGCGCCCGAGGTGCCCGTGGCGGCCACGATCACGGCCTCCGGCTCGGCGATCCCGGCCGCGTACGCGGGGAAGAGCGCCAGGGACACGGCGGTGGGGTAGCACCCGGGCACCGCGATCCGCCGCGCGCCGCGCAGCGCCTGCCGGGCGCCGGGCAGCTCGGGCAGCCCGTACGGCCAGGTCCCGGCGTGCGGGCTGCCGTAGTACCGCTCCCAGTCGGCGGCGTCCGAGAGCCGGAAGTCGGCCCCGCAGTCGACGATGAGGGTGCTCTCCCCCAGTTCCTCGGCGACCGCGGCGGACTGGCCGTGCGGCAGCGCGAGAAAGACGACGTCGTGCCCGGCCAGCACCTCGGCGGAGGTCGGCTCCAGCACCCGGTCCGCCAGCGGGTACAGCTGGGGCTGGAGCGCCCCCAGCCGCTGACCGGCGTTGGAGTGGCCGGTCAGGGCCCCTATCTCGATCTCCGGATGCCCCAGCAGCAGCCGCAGGATCTCCCCGCCGGCATACCCACTCGCCCCTGCCACCGCAGCACGCATCGCCACCATCGCCTCCTCATCAGCTATGGCATGACTATACGTAGAGCAGCAGTTTTATGCAATCACACGGATGGGGGATCTCCGCCTCCACCGAAGGGGCGCGCGCCGCCTCAGCCGGGCGGGAACACCGCCCCCGTCAGCTCCTCGGAGACGCGCCAGATCCGCTGGGCGTCCTCGGTGCCGCGCAGCCTGGAGTAGAGCTTCTGTTCCGCCGGGCCGCCGCCCAGGTGCCCGAGACCGCTCGGGCCGTAGAACGGGGCCCCCTCGCCGTCGGCCACCGTCGCGGCGCGGAGAGCCGGGAGCCCGGCGCTCTCGACGGTCCCGACGAGAAGTCCGCGGGCCGCCATGGCACCGATGAGCCTGCGACCCCCGGTCTCCCGGTCCCGGCCGACCTCGGGGCGGGCGTCGAGCAGGCTCGTCGGCGCGACCCCCGGATGGGAGAGGTTGCTCGTGATGCCCCAGCCGTGGGCCCGAGCGCGCCGGCCGAGTTCGAGCCCGAAGAGTCCGAACGCGATCTTCGACTGGCTGTAGGCGCGCATGCCGTCGTAGGAGCGTTCCCAGTTGAGGTCCTCCCAGTTGATGGCGCCCCGGTTGGCCGCGACGCTGATCTGCGAGGTCACCCGGCCCCGTCCGGCGCGCAGCAACGGCAGCAGGTGCGCCACCAGGGCGAAGTGGCCGAGGTGGTTGGTGCCGAACTGCAGCTCGAAGCCGTCGGCCGTCGTCTGCCGGCCGGGCGGTGTCATGACACCGGCGTTGTTGATGAGGAGGTGGAGAGGGCGCCCCTCCTCCCCCAGGGTCCGGCCGAGGGCCGCGACGGAGTCGAGTGAGGACAGGTCGAGGCTGCGCAGGGACACCTTCGCGTGGGGGACCCGCTGCCCGATGGCGGTGATGGCAGCCTCCCCCTTGCGCGGGTTGCGGACGGGCAGCAGCACCTCGGCCCCGGCCGCCGCGAGCCGCGTGGCGATGCCGAGACCGATGCCGTCACTGGCGCCGGTCACCACGGCGCGTTTCCCGGCGAGACCGGGGAGGGGGACGTCGATGGGCTTGCGTGGCATGGGTGCGCTCCTCGTGGTGGGGTCGTCGCTCCCACGATGGGCAACGATCGCACCGCTATCCAGGACCGCTCGATCCACTGATACGCGGGGCGGGGCCGGGCCGGCCGGCGGCCCCGGTGGCCCGGGTGGGGTGCGCGAGCGGCTCCCCACCCGCCGGACGCGCAGGTCGGCGCGCCGCGCGCGACCCCGGCGTCCGGAAGGGGGGATCGGCGGGCCGTGGCTACCCGCGCCCGCGGGCGGTAGGAATGACCCCGTACCGAGAAGGGAAGCCCATGGTGATCGACCGGACCGGACTGGCGGAGTTCCTGCGGCGCCGCCGGGCGGCGCTGCAACCCGAGGACGTCGGTCTGCCGCGCGGGCGGCGCCGCCGTACCGAAGGACTGCGGCGGGAGGAGGCGGCGGCGCTCTGCCACATGTCGACCGACTACTACGCGCGCCTGGAGCGGGCCCGCGGACCCCAGCCGTCCGAGCAGATGATCGCCTCCATCGCCCAGGGACTCCATCTCTCGCTCGACGAACGCGACCACCTGTTCCGGCTGGCCGGGCACAACCCGCCCGCCCGGGGCGCCATCAATGAACACATCAGCCCCGGCCTGCTGCGCATCCTCGACCGGCTCGACGACACCCCCGCGGAGATCGTCACCGAACTCGGCGAGACCCTGCGGCAGTCCCCGCTCGGCGTGGCGCTCACCGGCGACACCACCCGCTTCAGCGGCCCGGCCCGCAGCATCGGCTACCGCTGGTTCACCGATCCCGGCACGCGGACGCTCTACGACCCGCGGGAGCACCCGTTCCTCACCCGGATGTTCGCCTCGGGCCTGCGCGAGCTGGCCACCCTGCGCGGCCCCGGCTCGCGCGCGGCGCACTTCGCCGACCTGCTGCTCGCCCGCAGCGAGGAGTTCCGGACGGTGTGGGACACGCACGAGGTCGGCATCCGTCCGCACGAGGTCAAGCACTTCGTCCACCCCGAACTCGGCGCCCTCGAACTGACCTGTCAGCGGCTGGTCGACCCGGACCAGGGCCACTCACTGCTCGTCTACACCGCGATCCCCGGCAGCGAGAGCCACGAGAAGCTCCAACTGCTGTCCGTCCTCGGGGCGCAGGCCCGGCCCTGACGTGCGCCGTACGGCCCAACCCGGCGCCGATTCCGTCCCACCATCGGTGGATGAACCATGAGGACGGTGCCCGCGTCACGCCGGGGGCCAGCCGTTCGTCCGTCCCGCGACCCGGTCAGCCGAGCCGCAGATTCCACTGCCCGCGGGCGCCGTGCAGGCTGACCACCGACAGGGGGTAGATCTCGGTGCGCCAGTAGGCGTGCGGCGGGGCCTTCAGCGCGTACAGCATCGCCGCCCGGATCACCGAGGCCTCGGTCACCGCCACGATCCGGCCGTCGTCCGCCAGCGGGCGGGTGTCCAGCCAGCCGCCGACCCGGGAGATGAACGACAGCAGGGCCTCCCCGCCGTGCGGTGCCGCACGCGGGTCGGTCAGCCACGCGTCGACCGCCGCCGGTTCACGGGCGGTCACCTCGGCGAGGGTCAGCCCGCTCCACCGGCCCATGTCGCACTCCCGCAGCGCCGGCTGGGCCAGCGGCGCGTACCCGAGAACCTCGCCGGTCTGCCGGCTGCCCGGGGTCGGCGAGCAGTACCGCAGTTCGGCGGCGGCCAGCGGTGCCAGTGCCGGCACGGCCCGTTCCAGCGCCTGCCACCCGGCGGCGTCCAGCGGGCGGTCGTCGCCGAAGCGGCTTTCCAGGAGCGGGGAGGTGCGGGCAGCGGCGATCAGCGTGACCAGCATGGCGCGATGGTACGAGCCACCTGTGTACCGCACCACTACGGCGACGTAAATCTCCTGAGGTGTTACGCGGGCCAGGCGGTGCGCAGCCTCCGGACGCCCTCGCCGATCTCTCCCACCCCCGCCGCCGGCGCGAAACTCAGCCGCAGGTACGGGGACGGCGGCTCGGCCGCGAAGTACGGGCCGCCCGGGGCCAGTGCCACCCCGGCGCGCAGCGCGGCCTCCGCCACCGCCGCCGGGTCGGAGCCCTCCGGCAGCCGCAGCCACAGGTGGTAGCCGCCGTGCGGGATGTGCGGCAGCGGGACGTCCGGCAGTTCGGCCGCGAGCGCGGTGGCCATCGCCGCCCGCCGCAGCCGCAACTCCGCGGCGACCGTGCGCAGATGGCGTGTCCAGGCCGGCGAGCTGATGAGTTCCAGCGCGGTCTCCTGGAGCGGGCGCGGTACGAAGAAGCTGTCGACCACCTGGATCGCCCGCAGGCGTTCGAAGGCCGGGCCCCGGGCGGCCAGGGCGCCGACCCGCAGGCTGGGCGAGGTGATCTTGGTGAGGGAACGGACGTGCACCACCACCCCGTCCGGGTCGTCGGCGGCCAGGGCGGGCGGCAGGGCGCCGGCGTCGTCGTGGGCCAGCCAGCGGGCGAAGTCGTCCTCGATGACGAAGGCCCCGGCCGCCCGGGCCGCCGCCAGCACCCGGGCCCGGCGCGCGGGGTGGAGCACGGCGCCGGTGGGATTCTGGAACAGCGGCTGGCACACCAGCACCCTGGCCCCGCTGGCCGCGAAGGCGCGCTCCAGCAGTTCGGGCCGCACCCCGTCGCGGTCCACCGGCACCGGGACGGGGCGCAGCCCAGAGGCGCGGGCGGCGGCCAGCAGCCCGGGGTAGGTGGGGGATTCCAGGAGGACGGCGGAGCCCTGCGGGGCGAGCGCCCGCAGCGCGGTGGTGAGCGCGCTCTGTCCGCCCGCGGTGATCAGCACGCCGGAGGGGGAGAGCCCGCCGCCGGGGCCGCCGATCTCCCGCGCGAACCAGGCCCGCAGTTCCTCGATCCCCTCCATCGGCGGCCGGTCCCAGGCCCCGGGCCGCCGCCCGGCGCGGGCCAGCGCCGCCGACAGCGCGCGCTCGGGGCGCAGTCCGGGCGGCAGATAGCCGCCGTTGAACTCGATGACGCCGGGCGGCGGCACCGCCAGGGTGGCCAGGACGCCGCTCGCGTCGGCGCCGCGCGGCCCGCCGCCGTCCGCCAGCGCGTCCGCGCTGAGCGCCACCTCCTGCCAGGAGGTGTCCCCCGGGGCGGGAACGGCGGCCCGGGGGGCGGCCCGGAAGGCTCCGGCCCCGGGGCGGGTGACGACCAGGCCTTCGGCGGCGAGCGCGGCCAGTGCCCGGGAGACGGTGACCGGGCTGACCCGGTGCCGTTCGACCAGGGCCCGACTGGACGGCAGCTTCTCACCGGGTGAGTAGCGGTTCAGTTCTTCACGCAGGACGCGGGCCAGTTCACTCTCGCTGCTACCGTGGTGCATGAGAGCAGACAGTAGCGCTATCGCACCGGCGCCGGTAGCGGTTGCCGGCCGGACCCCCGCACCGATACCGGCCACCGACCGGGGCGGCATCGCGCTCGCCGCCGCAGGCGTCCTCGCGTTCTCCTTCACCCTGCCGGGCACCGCCTGGGCCATGGACGGCCTCGGCCCGTGGACCACCACCTCGCTGCGCATCGTGCTCGCCGCCCTGATCGCCGCCGTCGCCCTGCGCCTCACCCGCACCCCGCGCCCCGAGCGCCGCCACTGGGCGGGCCTGGCCGTGGTCGCCTGCGGCACCGTCATCGGCTTTCCACTGCTCACCGCGCTCGCCCTGCAGACCTCCTCCACCTCCCACTCCGCCGTGGTCATCGGCCTCCTCCCGCTGACCACCGCCGTCTACGGAACCCTGCGCACCGGCAGCCGCCCCTCCCCCGCCTTCTGGGCGGCGGCCCTGGCCGGCGCCGCCGCCGTGGTCACCTTCACCCTCGGCACCGGGGGCGGCGCCCTCACCCGCGGCGACCTCTATCTCGCCGCGGCGCTGCTGATCACCGCTGCCGCCTACGGCGAGGGCGGCCGGCTGGCCCGCGAACTGCCCGGCTGGCAGGTGATCTCCTGGGCGCTGCTGCTCTCCCTGCCGTTCGCCGTGCCCGCCGCCGCGCTGGCCCTGGCCGCCGAACCGTTCGAGCCGACCGCCCGCTCCCTCGTCGGACTGCTGTGGGTGGCGCTGGTGTCCCAGTTCTTCGGCCTGGTCCTGTGGTACCGGGGTCTGGCGCGCGCCGGGGTGGCCCGGGCCAGTCAGCTTCAGCTGGCCCAGCCGCTGCTCACGCTCGCGTGGGCGGTGCTGCTCCTGGACGAGCACATGACCTGGGCCGCCCCCGTCACCGCACTGGCCGTCCTGGCGTGCATCGCGGTCACCCAGCTGGCCCCGTCCCGCCCCGAACACGCCAGGACAGATCCCCGGTAATAGACTGAAAAGAGGCGAAAGCATCACACCTGAGAAGCACACCCGAGACGCGATCAGCGACGGGAGGGAAGGCGATGCAGGCGAGAGCGGGCGACCGGATGGTGACCCACGGCAGAACCGTGGGCCAGGAGGACCGGATCAGCGAGGTCGTGGAGGTACTGGGCGCCGACGGCGCGCCGCCCTACCGGGTCCGCTCCGGGGACGGCCACGAGACCGTGCTGTCGCCGGGGCCGGACACCGTGGTGGAGCACACGGCGCACGGCCGCACCGGCGGCCGGGGCAAGGGCGGCCGGCGCCACTGGTGGCCGGGCCGGACCTGAGAGCCGCCGCCCACCGGCGGCGCCTCAGGCCCGGTAGTGGTCCTCGAAGACGCGGGTCATCGCACCGATCGGATCGCGCACCACGTGCGCGGCCGAGTAGAAGGCGTTGCCCCCGACCGCCGGGAAGTCCTCGCACAGCGTGATGTGGCGGGAGAGTTCGGCGGGGTCCTGCCAGGCGTCGGGCTGCGCCGTGTCACCGCACTTGTACAGGGCCTCGCCGATGTACAGCGCGACCCCGGTGCCCTCGGCGACATCGGCCCACCAGCGCACCAGCGTCTCGTAGTCCGCCGCGTCGTAGCCGATGTTCCAGTAGAGCTGCGGCAGCACGTAGTCGACGCGGCCTTCCTTGACCCATGTCCGTACGTCCGCGTACAGATCGTCATAGGTCTGCACACCGCCGCGGGTGTCGGAGCCGAGCGGGTCGGTGGACTTGTTGCGCCACACCCCGAACGGGCTGACACCGAACGGCACTCCCGGCTTGAGGTCCGCGACCCGCTCGCGCATCTCCCGCACCAGCAGATCGATGTTGTGCCGCCGCCAGTCGCCCAGGTCCGTGAAGTCCCCGCCGTGCTCGGCGAAGGCCGCCGCGTCGTCGAAGGTCTCGCCCGCCACCGGGTACGGGTAGAAGTAGTCGTCCCAGTGCACGCCGTCGATGGCGTAGTGCTCCACCGCGTGGCACATCGCGTCCTGCACGAAGGTCCGCACCTCGGGCAGACCGGGGTTGTAGTACATCCGCCCGCCGTACGTCACCACCCACTCCGGGTGGGTACGGGCCGGGTGGTCCTTGGCCAGCGCGGAGGGGTCGGCGTGCATGGCCACCCGGTACGGGTTGAACCACGCGTGCAGTTCGAGACCGCGCGCGTGCGCCTCCTCGACCGCGAACTCCAGCGGGTCCCATCCGGGGTCCTTGCCCTGGGTGCCGGTCAGCCAGTGCGACCACGGCTCGTACGGCGAGGGCCACAGCGCGTCGGCGGTGGGCCGCACCTGGAAGAAGACGGTGTTCAGATTCCACCGCTGCGCCGCGTCCAGCAGGTCGGTGAGCTGCTCCTTGGCGTCGGCGGCCGGCGCGCCCTGCCGGGGCCAGTCGATGTTGGCGACGGTCGCGATCCACATGCCGCGCAGTCCGCCGGCCGCGTTGCCCGGTCCGGCGGTGCCCGCCGCGCCGTCCTCGCGGCGGGCACCGCGCGGCCCGCCGCTCGCCGATGCCTGGGAGAACGTCAGCACCGAGGCCAGTACCCCGACCGTCGCGGTGCCGAAGACCCTGCGGCTGACTCGTCCCACTGGACTCCCCCTGGGGTGTCGTTCCTGCGTACTGGGCTGCCCGCCGTATGCGTATCACCGCGGGACCCGCCTCGTCCAAAAGCCTTGCCGTGATCCGCCCGTGACACACCCCTTATGCGAACAACATTCGACGGTTAACATCTGCGACACGCACATCTGGGAGCGCTCCCATCGCTTGATCACGTCTCTCCACCCCCCATACCGCCCGCCCGGCGGTCTTGTCACACAAGGAGCGCTCACGTGCGCAGATGGAAACCGGTGACCGCGATCATGGCCGGCCTGGCCCTGGCCGCGGGACTCCTCACCACGGCCGCCCCCGCGGCCTCCGCCGAGGATGTCAGCGCCCAGGCGTACACCTGGAAGAACGTCCGGATCGGCGGCGGCGGCTTCGTCCCCAGCTTCGTCTTCAACCGCTCCGAGCCCGACCTGATCTACGCCCGCACCGACATCGGCGGCGCCTACCGCTGGAACGAGCAGGGCCAGGAGTGGATCCCGCTGCTGGACTCCATCGGCTGGGACGACTGGGGCTACACCGGTGTCGCCTCCCTCGCCACCGACCCCGTCGACCCCGACCGCGTCTACGCGGCCGTGGGCACGTACACCAACGACTGGGACCCCAATAACGGCGCCATCCTGCGCTCCTCCGACCGTGGACAGACCTGGCAGCGCACCGAACTGCCCTTCAAGCTCGGCGGCAACATGCCCGGGCGCGGCATGGGCGAGCGGCTCGTCGTGGACCCGCACAACAACAACGTCCTCTACCTGGGCGCCCCCAGCGGCCAGGGCCTGTGGCGCAGCACGAACGCCGGTGTGACCTGGCAGAAGGTCACCGCCTTCCCCAACCCCGGTGACTACGTCCTCAATCCGGATGATCCCTGGGGCTACGAGAACGACGTCATCGGCGTCGTGTGGGTGACCTTCGACCCCTCCACCGGCTCCCCCGGCTCCACCACCCAGACGCTGTACGCGGGCGTCGCCGACCTCGACGAGAGCGTCTACCGCTCCACCGACGGCGGCCAGACCTGGTCCCCGGTGCCCGGCCAGCCCACCGGCTATCTCCCGCACAAGGGGGTGCTCGACGAGGAGACCGGCGACCTCTACGTCGCCACCGCCGACAACCCGGGCCCGTACGCCGCCGAGGACGGCGAGGTGTGGCGGTACGACACCGGCACCGGCCAGTGGACGGACATCTCTCCGGTTCCGGCCGGCGGCGACCGGTGGTTCGGCTTCTCGGGTCTGACCGTGGACCGCCAGAACCCGGGCACCGTGATGGTCACCGGCTACAGCTCCTGGTGGCCGGACACCCAGATCTTCCGCTCCACCAATGGCGGTGACAGCTGGACGGCGGCCTGGCAGTGGGGCAACTATCCGCAGCGCGACAAGCGGTACACGATGGACGTGTCCTCGGTGCCGTGGCTCACCTTCGGCGAGAACCCGCAGCCCCCGGAGGAGACCCCGAAGCTGGGGTGGATGACCGAGGGCATGGAGATCGACCCGTTCGACCCGGACCGGCTGCTGTACGGCACCGGCGCCACCGTGTACGGCACCACCCAGCTCACGAACTGGGACCGGAACCAGAACTTCACCGTCCGCCCGTTCGTCAAGGGTCTGGAGGAGACCTCGGTCCGTGACCTGATCTCCCCGCCCTCCGGCGCCCCGCTGCTCAGCGGTCTGGGGGACATCGGCGGCTTCCGGCACACCGATGTGGACCAGGTGCCGGCGATGATGTTCCGCCAGCCCAGCTTCGGCACCACCAGCAGCCTGGACTACGCCGAGCTGGCGCCGAACATCGTGGTGCGGGTCGGCACCCACGTCGGCGACGGCACCGATCCGCTGATCGGCTTCTCCACGGACAACGGCGCCCACTGGTGGTCGGGATCGGCCCCGGGCGGTGCGGGCGGCGGTACGGTGGCGGCCGCCGCCGACGGCAGCCGCTTCGTGTGGAGCCCGGAGAACACGGGCGTGCACCACTCGGTGGGCTTCGGCAACTCCTGGAGCGCGTCCCAGGGCATTCCGCAGGGCGCGCGGGTGGAGGCGGACCGGGTGGACCCGAACCGCTTCTACGGCTTCCACCAGGGCACCTTCTACATCTCCACGAACGGCGGGGCGACCTTCACCGCCTCCGCCGCGCAGGGCCTGCCCGCCACAGGCGAGGTACGGTTCGGCGCCGTGCCCGGGCGCACCGGGGACATCTGGCTGGCCGGCGGCGGGCTGTGGCGCTCCACCGACGGGGGTGTCACCTTCACCCGGAACACCGGCATAGACGCCGACAACATCGGCTTCGGGGCGGCGGCCCCGGGCCAGTCGTACCAGGCGCTGTACAGCAGCGGCGTGGTGGGCGGTGTGCGCGGCGTCTACCGCTCCACCGACACCGGGGCCAGCTGGACCCGGATCAACGACGACGATCACCAGTGGGCGTGGACCGGTGACGCCATCACCGGCGATCCGCGGATCTACGGCCGCGTCTACCTCTCGACCAACGGCCGCGGGGTGATCTACGGCGACACCGCGTGACGGACGGGTGGCGCTGCGCGTCACAGCGCACCGTCACCCCACCGGGACCGGCCGTACCCTTCACCGGCCGGTCCCGCTGCGCCCCCGTGCGCCCGGTAACGTCGGGGCCGACCGACCGAACCGTGGACAGGACCGGACCAGCGAAGGGGCACGGTGTGAAGGACATCGAACGCGTCGGAGTGGTGGGCTGCGGCCAGATGGGCGCGGGCATCGCGGAGGTGTGCGCGCGGGCAGGGCTTTCGGTGCGGGTCGCCGAGACCACCGGGGAGGCGCTGGAGCTGGGCCGCACCCGGCTGGTGAACTCCCTGGACAAGGCGGCCGAGCGCGGCAAGATCAGCGCGGAGGAGCACGAGGCGACCCTGGAGCGGCTGACCTTCACCACCGACCTCGGCGAGTTCGCCGACCGTGACCTGGTGATCGAGGCGGTGGTGGAGAGCGAGCCGGTCAAGACGGAGATCTTCCAGGTGCTCGACCAGGTGGTGACCCGCCCCGACGCCATCCTGGCCTCGAACACCTCCTCCATCCCGCTGGTGAAGCTGGCGGTGGCCACCGGCCGCCCGCAGCAGGTGATCGGCATCCACTTCTTCAATCCGCCGCAGGTGCAGACGCTGGTGGAGCTGATTCCGGCGCTCACCACCGGGGAGGAGACGGTGCGCCGCGCCGAGGCGCTGGTGGGCGAGGTGCTGGGCAAACACGCGATCCGGGCCCAGGACCGTTCCGGTTTCGTGGTGAACGCGCTGCTGGTGCCGTATCTGCTGGCCGCCATCCGGATGTTCGAGTCGGGCGCGGCGACCCGCGAGGACATCGACACCGGCATGGAGCAGGGCTGCGCCCATCCGATGGGCCCGCTGCGGCTGACCGATCTGATCGGCCTGGACACGGTGGCGGCGATCGCGGACAGCATGTACGAGGAGTTCAAGGAGCAGTTGTACGCCCCGCCGCCGCTGCTGCGGCGGATGGTGTCGGCCGGGCAGCTGGGCCGCAAGAGCGGCGCGGGCTTCTACTCGTACGGGTGAGGGAGGGGCCGCCGCCGGGCGTCAGGAGGCCCGCTTGCGGGTCGTGGTCTTCTTGGCGGCGGTCTTCTTCGAGGTGCTTTTCTTCGCGGTGCTCTTCTTGGCGGCGTTCTTGCCGGCGGTGGCCTTCTTCTTCGCCGGGGACTTCTTGGCGGCGGCCTTCTTCTTGATCGGCGTGACGGTCGCCTCCCCCTCGGTTTCCCCCTCGCCGCGGGCCTGGCGGGCGCTGCGCACGCTGTCCTCCAGGGCGGACATCAAGTCGATCACCCGGCCGCCGGTGGCCGGCCGTTCGGTGATCTCCTCCGGCACCCGGCCCTCCAGCTTGGCGGTGACCAGCGCCTCGACGGCCGCGCGGTACTCGTCGTGGAGTTCGGCCATGTCCACCGAGCCCAGGGTGTCCATCAGGGTGTCGGCGAGGTCCAGTTCGGCGTCCCGGACGGTGACCCGTTCGCCGGGCACCACCCCGGTGGCCGGGCGGATCTCGTCGGGCCACAGCAGGGTGTGCATCCCCAGGACCGCCTCGCCGTCGCCCTCCAGGGCGCGCAGCAGGGCCAGCGTCTCGCGCCCGCGCATGGCGAGCTTGGCGATGGCGCCCTTCTCGCTGCGCCGCAGGGCCTCCCGCAGCAGCGCGTACGGCTTGATCGCGCCGGTGTCGGGGGCGAGGTAGTAGGAGCGGTCCAGCTGGTAGGGGTCGATGCTGCTCACCGGGACGAAGCCGAGGATGTCGACGGTCCTGGCGGTGGGCAGCGGCAGTGCGGCCAGGTCGTCGTCGGTGAGCTGGACGACGGAGCCGTCGGCCGTCTCGTACGCCTTGCCGATCTCGTCGCCGCCCACCTCCTCGCCGTCCAGCTCGCACACCTTGCGGTAGCGGATCCGGCCGTCATCGGCGGTGTGGATCTGCCGGAAGGACACCGAGTGGTTCTCGGTGGCGCTGACGACCTTCACCGGGATGCTGACCAGGCCGAAGGAGATGGTGCCCTTCCACAGCGATCGCATCGTTCACCCCTTTTGCCCGCTTTCATGCCATCCTCAGGCTATGCCTGTCGTCGCGGTGGAGGGTCGTCGTCTGTCGCTGTCCCGGCTGGAAAAGGTGATCTATCCGGACGGGACGACCAAGGGTGAGGTGCTGCACTACTACGCCGCCCACGGCAGCGCGATCCTGCCCCATCTGCGGGATCGGCCGCTGAGCCTGCTGCGCTATCCGGACGGCCCGGACGGCGAGCGCTTCTTCACCAAACACGTTCCCCAGGGCACCCCCGAGTGGGTGAAGATCTGCGAGGTGCCGCGCTCGGGGGGCGGGACCATGCGGCAGGTCGTCCTCCAGGATCTGGCGAGCGTGGTGTGGGCGGCGAACCTGGTGGTGGAGTTCCACACCCCGCAGTGGCGGTACGAGGAGCCGGGCGTCGCCGACCGGCTGGTCTTCGATCTGGATCCGGGCGAGCCGGCCACCGTCGCCGAGTGCTGCGAGGTCGCGCTGTGGCTGCGCGACCGCCTCGCCCGGGACGGCCTGGCCGCGTACCCGAAGACCTCGGGCTCCAAGGGGCTGCATCTGCTGAGCCCGCTGCGCCCGGTGGACTCGCGGCATGCCTCGGAGTACGCGAAGGCGGTCGCCGGTGAGGCCGCCGCCGCGCTGCCGGATCTCGCGATCGCCACCATGGCCAAGCGGCTGCGGCCGGGCAAGGTCTTCATCGACCACAGCCAGAACGCGGCCCGCAAGACGACGGCCGCCCCCTACACGCTGCGCGCCCGGCCCATCCCGGCCGTCTCCACCCCGGTCACCTGGGAGGAGGTCGCCGGGTGCGCGGAGCCGGAGCAACTCGTCTTCACCCTGCGCGATCTCCCGCACCGGCTGGCCGCACACGGCGACCTGATGACCCCGCTGCTCAACCCCCGTGCCGCCCGCCCCCTTCCCTGAGCCCGCGCAGGCTCTACGGTGGGGTCGTGCGGATCGTCTCCCTTCTCCCGTCGGCGACGGAAATCCTCTTCGCGCTCGGTGCCGGCGACGGCGTCGTCGGCGTGACCTTCGAGTGCGACCACCCGCCGCAGGCCCGCGAACGCCGGATCGTGTCCACCAGCGCGCTGCCCGAGGGGCTGCCGCCCGCCGAGATCGACCGGGTGGTCAGCGCACGGATGGCCGCCGGGGAGGACCTGTACCACCTGGACCGCGGGGCGCTGGCCACCCTGGCTGCCGATCTGGTGGTCACCCAGGATCTGTGCGCGGTCTGCGCGGTCGACGTCTCCACGGTGCACGACGCCCTCGACTACCTCTCCTGCCGGGCCGAGGTGCTGACCGTCGACCCGCACACCCTGCGGCAGGTCCTGGACTCGGTGCGCACGATCGGCGAGGCCACCGGCACCCGGGAGGCCGCCGACGAGCTGGTCGCCGCGCTGGAGCGGCGGCTGGCGGCGGTACGGGCGCGGGTGGCGGCCCGCCGTCCGGTGCCGGCGCTGGTACTGGAGTGGACCGAGCCGCCGTTCGCCCCCGGCCACTGGGTGCCCGACATGGTGGCGGCGGCCGGCGGGCACTGCGTCCTGGGCCGCTCGGGGGAACGCTCCTTCCGTACCGACTGGCAGACGGTGCGGGCCGCCGGTGCCGAGGTCGTCGTGTGCGCCCCGTGCGGCTTCGGCCTGAGCGAGTCGGCGCGGCTCGCCGAACAAGTCGCGGACCGGCTCCCGCCGGGTGTGCCGCTGTGGGCGGTGGACGCCAACGCCTCCTTCGCCCGCCCGGGGCCACGGCTGGTGGACGGCGTCGAGGCGCTGGCCGGGATCTTCCACCCGGAGGCGGCCGACGCCCCCGATCCCACCCTGGCCGTCCGGCTGGCCTGAGCGCCGCGCGCCCCTGCGGAATGACGGTGCCCGCCGCGTACGTTGTGCCGCACGGACACTCTTCAACCGCGTGTAGGGAAGGGGCACCATGCCACTCACCGGCGAGTACGAGCCGAGCACCTCGAAGCTGGTTCGGGACCAGGTGGAGCTGTACGAGAGTTCGGGAGGCACCCGGGGAACGACCCTGGCGGAGCTGGTCGGTTCCGACGACGCGCAGCGCCGGGACCTGCCGGTCATCATCCTGACCACCCGCGGCGCGAAAAGCGGCAGGATCCGCAAATCCCCGCTCATGCGGGTGGAGCACGACGGGCGCTACGCCGTGGTCGCCTCGCTGGGCGGCGCCCCCAAGCACCCGGTCTGGTACCACAACGTGGTGGCCGAACCCCGGGTGGAGCTCCAGGACGGCCCGGTGCGCCAGGACATGGTGGCCCGGGAGGTGACCGGTGAGGAGAAGGCCGTGTGGTGGGCCCGGGCCGTCGAGGCGTATCCGGACTACGCCGACTACCAGCGGAAGACGGACCGGGAGATCCCGGTCTTCGTCCTGGAGCCGGTGCCGCAGGGGCACTGACCCCGCACAGAACGGCGGGCCCGGCCGTCACGGAGACGGCCGGGCCCGCCGCGGGCCGGTGCGGCGGAGCGTCACGCCCCGCGCAGCACCGCCCCGGTGCGCTCGACGGCGCTCGCGACCGCCGCCTCGCGGGCGGCCGTCGCCTCCTCCGCCGTCAGCGTGCGGTCCGGGGCACGGAACCGCAGCGCGTACGCCAGGGACTTGCGGCCCGCGCCCAGCTGCTCACCGGTGAAGACGTCGAACAGCCGCAGCGACTCCAGCAGTTCTCCGGCACCCGCGCGCAGCGCGGCCTCCACCTCACCGGCCGGCACCGAGTCGTCGACCACGAGGGCGACATCCTGGGTGGCCACCGGGAACGTGGAGATGCGCGGCGCGCTCAGCGTCTCGGCCCCCGCCCGCTGCAGCAGATCCAGATCGACCTCGGCCGCGCTGGTGCGCTCCGGCAGGCCCAGCGCCTTGATCACCCGGGGGTGCAGTTCGCCGGCGTGCCCGGCGAGCACCCGCTCACCGTCGACGCTCACGTACAGCGCCGCGCAGCGCCCGGGGTGCCAGGGCGCGTACTGCGCGCTCTCCACCTCCGGTTCGGCACCGGCCTCGCGGGCCACCGTGCGGGCCGCCTCGATCGCGTCGGCCCACCCCGCCGGGCGTCCGCCGCCCCACCAGCCGGACTGCTCGCGGGCCCCGGCCAGCACCACGGCGGCGTGCCGGGGCTGCTCGGGCAGCGCCGCGTCCAGCTGCGCGATCTCCTCGTCCGAGGGACGACGGGTCACCGGCAGCCGCACCGGCGTGGTCTCCGCGCCCGTGGGCAGGAACACCAGGCCCGTCTCGAACAGCGCCAGATCATGACTGCCGCGCCCGTCGTTGCGGCGCAGCGCCGTCAGCAGGCCCGGCAGCAGCGTGGTGCGCAGCGCCGGCTCCTCCTCGGAGAGCGGGTTGACGAGGGTGACGGTGCGGCGCCGGGCGTCGTCCGCCGGGATGCCGAGCCCGTCGAGCACCGGGGTGCCGGTGAAGGGGTAGTTGAGCGCCTCCACGTAACCGGCGCCGGCCAGCGCCCGGCCCACCCGGCGGTGCAGCCGCTGCCGCGGGGTCAGGCCCCGGCCGGCCGGCGGCCGCGGCAGGGTGGCGGGGAGGTTCTCGTACCCCTCCAGGCGGATGACCTCTTCGGCGAGGTCGTTGGGGTCGGTGAGGTCGGGCCGCCAGCTGGGGACGGTGACGGTCAGCTCGTCGGAGCCGTAGACGTCGCAGCCGACCTGCTGGAGCCGCCGTACGACGGTCTCGCGCCCGTAGGCCACGCCCGCCACCTTGTCGGCGTGGTCGGCGGCGACCTTGATGGTGCGCGGGGTGTGCGGCACCGAGACGTGGGTGACGCCGGGGTCGGCGGTGCCGCCGGCCAGCAGGACCAGCAGATCGACGGCGCGCTGCGCGGCGGCGGCCGCGGCCTGCGGGTCCACGCCGCGCTCGAAGCGCCGGGACGCCTCGGAGGACAGCTTGTGGCGCCGGGAGGTACGGGCCACGGTGACCGGGTCGAAGTGCGCGGCCTCGACCACGATCTCCGAGGTTCCGCTGTCCCCGAGCAGCGGGTCGGTGCCGGCTTCCGGCGCGTCCGCGATCTCGGTGTGGGCACCGCCCATCACCCCGGCCAGGCCGATGGGGCCCTGCTCGTCGGTGATGACCAGGTCCTCGGCGTCCAGGGTGCGCTCGGCGCCGTCCAGGGTGGCCAGCTTCTCCCCGGCCGCGGCCCGCCGTACGCCGATCGCACCGTGCAGCCGGGAGCGGTCGTACGCGTGCAGCGGCTGGCCGATCTCGAGCATCACGTAGTTGGTGATGTCCACGGCGAGCGAGATCGGGCGCATGCCGGCCTTCTGGAGCCGGCGCTGCATCCAGATCGGGCTGACCGCGTGCGGCTGGACGCCGGACACGGTGCGGGCCACGAAGTGGTCGCAGGCGCCGCGGTCGGCGACCGCCACGGGATAGCCCTCGCCGTTGGGCGCGGGCACGTCCAGCAGCGCCGGGTCGCGCAGCGGCAGTCCGTACGCGGTGGCGGTCTCGCGGGCGATGCCGCGCAGCGACAGGCAGTAGCCGCGGTCGGTGGTGACGGCGATGTCCAGCACCTCGTCGACCAGCTCCAGCAGCTCGATCGCGTCGGTGCCCGGCTCGTGGCCCGGCGGCAGCACGATGATGCCGGAGTGGTCCTCGCCCATGCCGAGTTCGGCGGCGGAGCAGATCATGCCCTCGGAGAGCCGGCCGTACGTCTTGCGCGAGGAGATCTTGAACCCGCCGGGCAGGACGGCGCCGGGCAGGACGACCACGACCTTGTCGCCGACGGCGAAGTTCCGCGCGCCGCACACGATGTTCTGCGGCTCGCCGGTGCCGTTCGCGTCGCCGACATCCACCTGGCAGTAGCGGATGGGCTTCTTGAACTCGGTCAGCTCCTCGATGGCCAGCACCTGGCCCACGACCAGCGGCCCGGTGAGGTCGGCGCCGAGCCGTTCGACGGTCTCGACCTCCAGACCCGCCGAGATCAGCTTCGTCGCGAGGTCACGCCCGGTGACCTCGGCCGGCAGGTCGACGTATTCCCGCAACCAGGAAAGCGGGGCCCGCATCAGATCTCCATCCCGAACGCCCGGGTGAACCGCACGTCACCCTCGATCATGTCGCGCATGTCCTCGACGTTGTGCCGGAACATCAGCAGCCGCTCGATGCCGAAGCCGAACGCGAAGCCGCTGTACTTCTCCGGGTCGATGCCGGCGGCCACCAGCACCCGGGGGTTGACCACGCCGCAGCCGCCCAGTTCGATCCAGCCCTCGCTGGAGCAGGTGCGGCACGGCCGGTCCGGGTTGCCCACGGACTCGCCGCGGCACACGTAGCAGACCATGTCCATCTCGGCGGACGGCTCGGTGAAGGGGAAGTAGTTGGGCCGCAGCCGGGTGTGCATCCCCTCCCCGAACAGCGAGGACACCATGTGGTCGAGGGTGCCCTTGAGGTCCGCCATGGTCAGGCCCTCGTCGATGGCCAGCAGCTCGACCTGGGTGAAGACGGGGGTGTGGGTGGCGTCCAGCTCGTCGGTGCGGTAGACCCGCCCGGGGCAGATCACATAGATGGGGGGCTCGCGGTCCAGCATCGAGCGGATCTGCACCGGGGAGGTGTGGGTCCGCAGTACGACGCCCGAGTCCGCGCCGGCGTTCTTGCCGGTCCCGGCCGGGTCCGCCACGAAGAAGGTGTCGTGGGTGGTACGCGCCGGGTGGTCGGGGGCGATGTTGAGGGCGTCGAAGTTGAGCCACTCCGCCTCGACCTCGGGCCCCTCGGCCACCTCGTAGCCCATGGCCGTGAAGATGTCCTCGATGCGCTCGGAGAGCGTGGTCAGCGGGTGACGCGCCCCGGCCGGTACCCGGTCGTGGGGCAGGGTGACGTCCACCGCCTCCTCCACCAGGACCCGCTCGTCGCGCTCGGCCTCCAGTTCCTCCTGCCGGGCCTTGAGCGCCTTGTTCACGGCGCCCCTGGCCTGGCCGACCCGCTTGCCCGCCTCGGCCTTGGCCTGCGGGGGCAGGGCACCGATCTCGCGGTTGGCCAGCGCCAGCGGCGAGCGGTCCCCGGCGTGGGCGGTCCTGACCTCGCGCAGCGCGTCGAGGTCGCCCGCGGCGGCGATCGCCCCGAGCGCGGCCTCGCGCGCCCGGTCGATCTCTTCCGGTTTCAGTGCCTCGACCTCGACAGGGTCGTAGGACTTATTGGGTGCCGACATCTCTTCCCATGTTTTCCGTATGGCTGTGCGCTTCACTGCGCTGCGCGCCGGGCCCGGGCCGGCGCGGACCGGATCGGTCCGCCGGTACCTGCTGCGATGCCCCACGGCGTAGTGCGTGCCAGGGGTCGAGTCTAAGGGTGTGCGTGCGGCGAGCGAGAAACGCCTGGACGTGTGAGGGGCCCGCGGGGGCCGTCAGACCATGAAGGCCGGGGTGCCCGCGGGCAGGGTAAATCGGAACCGGGCGCCGCCCCGGTCGCCGCGGCCCACCGTGACGGTGCCGCCGTGGGCCTCCACGATGCCCTTGACGATGTACAGGCCAAGGCCGGTGCCGCTGCGGTCGCTGCCCCGCCAGAAGCGCGTGAAGACCCGGTGCATCGCCTCTTCGGGGATGCCGGGCCCTTCGTCGCTCACGGTCACAGCCGTGCCTTCCTGGTGGTGGTCACTCGGCGGTACGCGGTGCAGTTCAATGGTGATGGTTCCGGCGCCGTGGCGCACCGCGTTTTCCAGCAGGTTGCCCAGCACCTGGTCGATCTTGTCGGGGTCGGCCCACAGCCCGGGCAGATCGTCGGCGGCCCGCACCGTGAAGCGCTCGGCCGGGTGGCCGCCGTTGACCAGGGTCTCCACGTGGCGGCGGGCGGCCTCGGCGAGCTGGACGGGCAGGCGGCGGATCTCCAGGCGGCCCGAGTCGATGCGGGAGACGTCGAGCAGTTCGGTGATCAGCCGGGTGACCCGGTCGGCGTCGCTGTCGACGGTCTGCAGCATCAGCCGTTTCTGGTCGTCGGTGAACCGTTCCCACTTGTCGAGCATGGTGGCGGTGAAGCCCTTGACCGAGGTCAGCGGTGAGCGCAGTTCGTGGGCGACGGTGGCGATCAGCTCGGCGTCCGAGCGCTCGTCGCGGTGCCGGGCCCCGGCGTCCCGCAGGCTCAGCACCAGGCGGTGCAGCGGCCCGCCGGGGGCGGTGCGCAGATAGCGGGTGGTCACCAGCACCTCGCGGCCGCCGGGCAGCAGCAGATGGTGCTCGGGCTCCCCGGAGCGGGTGGCGGGCCCGTCGTACGGGTCGGTCAGCCGCCACCAGCGGCGGCCGTCGGTGTGCTCCAGGGGCAGCGCGTCCTGGATGGGCAGGCCCAGCATCCGGGTGGGTACGGCGCCGGTCAGCCGTCCGGCCTCGGCGTTGAAGCTGCTGATGAGACCACGCCGGTCGGCGACCACCAGGCCATCGGGAAGATCGTCGGGCCGCACGTCCTCTTCCCCGGCCCCGGCTGCGCTGTCCATCCCCGAATCGCCCCTCTCCCACCTGCGCGTCACCTTACTAGGACCGGCGTCAATAATCGCCTCCCGCGACGGACGCCGGCCAGGGCGCCGGGGCGGCGTACCACGCGGTCGCCGGGGCCCGGTCAGCCGGCGACGCAGCCGCCGGGCGCGCGCTGCGCCCGCGCCGAGGCGTACAGGCACACGGCGGCGGCGGTGGCGAGGTTGAGGCTCTCGGCGCGGCCGTGGATGGGCACCCGGACGGCGGCGTGCGCCAGCGCCCTGGTCTGCGGCGGCAGCCCCCACGCCTCGTTGCCGAAGATCCAGGCGGTGGGGCCGCCCATCCTCCCGGCGTCCAGCTCGGCGTCCAGGTCGTGCTCGCCCGCGCCGTCGGCGGCCAGCACCCGCACCCCGGCCTCGTCGAGCGCGCCCACCGCCTCTTCCACCGACACCCCGACCACCACCGGCAGGTGGAAGAGGGAGCCGACCGAGGCGCGGACCGCCTTGGGGTTGTACACGTCCACCGAGGCGTCGGTGAGGACGACGGCGTCCGCCCCGGCGGCGTCGGCGCAGCGCAGCACGGTGCCGGCGTTGCCGGGGTCGCGGACGTTGGCGAGCACGGCGACCAGGCGGGGGCGGGCGGCCAGCACGGTGTGCAGCGGCCGGTCCAGGAAGCGGCAGACCCCGACCAGGCCCTGGGGGGTGACGGTGTCGGAGATCGCGGCGACCACGTCCTCCTCGGCCTGGTGCACGCGTACCCCGGCGGCGCGGGCGGCGTGCACCACCTCCGCGTGCCGCTCGGCGGCCTCGGCCGTGGTGAAGAGCTCGATCAGGGTGTTCTCGCCGTCCGCGCGGTGGGCGATGGCCTCGCGTACCGCCTGCGGGCCCTCGGCCAGGAAGCGGCGCTCCTTGCCCCGGAAGCTGCGGCGGGCCAGCCGGCGGGCGGCGGTGACGCGGGGGGATCGCGGGGAGATCGGCTCGGCGGCGGGTGCCATGGGCGGCGGCTCACTTCTGGTGGTGCGGATGCGGACGGGGCCGGCCGCCCGGGCCGTGGCGCGGGACGGCGCGGGACGCGGGAGGGCACGGTGCGCGGGACGGCGCGGGTGGCCGGAAAACACCGGACCCGCAGGCGGTGCCGCCTGCGGGTCCATCAACTGTCGCCCTCATCGGGGACGGCCGGCCTTCGTACGCCGCGGTACGTCAGGGGTGCTTCAGGCGGCCTTGGGGGCGTTCACGTCGCTGGGGAGCGCCTTCTGCGCGGTCTCCACCAGAACGGCGAACGCGTTGGGGTCGTTCACCGCGAGGTCCGCGAGGATCTTGCGGTCCACCTCGATCTCAGCGGCCTTCAGGCCCTGGATGAAGCGGTTGTAGGTGATGCCGTTGGCGCGGGCGGCGGCGTTGATCCGCTGGATCCACAGCTGCCGGAAGTCGCCCTTGCGCTTCTTGCGGTCGTTGTAGTTGTAGACGAGGGAGTGGGTGACCTGCTCCTTCGCCTTGCGGTACAGGCGGGAACGCTGACCGCGGTAGCCGCTGGCCTGCTCGAGGATCGCCCGGCGCTTCTTGTGGGCGTTGACTGCCCGCTTGACGCGTGCCACGTATGAACTCCTTGTCGGGGGGCCGCGGTGCTGTTCTCACGCGACCCGGAAACGGATGGGTCCCGGTCGTCGAGCCGTGTCGCCGCCGCCACGGGGGCGGGCGGCGCCGGCTCACTTGCCGAGAAGCTTCTTGATCCTCTTGGCGTCGGCCGGAGCGGTCTCCGTCGTGCCGGCGAGGCGACGGGTCAGCGTCGAGGGCTTGTGCTCCAGGTAGTGACGGCGACCGGCGCGCTGGCGCATCACCTTGCCGGAGCCAGTGAGCTTGAATCGCTTGCTGACACCGCTGTGCGTCTTGTTCTTCGGCATGTCGCCGCTCTTTCCTCGTCGGTGACGCCCCCGGGAGCCCGGTGTGGGCCCGGCCGGGGCGTCAGTTGCTTCCGTTCCTCGCACCGCGCGAGCACCGCGCGGTGGGCGGGGAACCTAGGACGCGGTGCGTCCCTGCTGTTCCAGGCGCTCGGCCTTGCGGGCGGCCTGTGCCTCCCGGGCCTCGGCCATGGCCTCGGTCTTCTTCTTGTGCGGGCCCAGGACCATGATCATGTTCCGGCCGTCCTGCTTGGGGCTGGACTCCACGAAGCCCAGGTCCTGAACGTCCTCCGCGAGCCGCGTCAGCAGCCGGTAGCCCAGTTCCGGGCGGGACTGCTCACGACCGCGGAACATGATCGTGATCTTGACCTTGTCCCCCTGCTTGAGGAACCGGACGACATGACCCTTCTTGGTGTCATAGTCGTGCGGGTCGATCTTCGGCCGGAGCTTCATCTCCTTGATCACCGTGTGCGCCTGGTTCTTGCGCGCCTCACGGGCCTTCATGGCCGACTCGTACTTGAACTTCCCGTAGTCCATGAGCTTGCAGACCGGGGGTCGGGCGTTCGCCGCGACCTCTACCAGGTCCAGGTCGTACTCCTGGGCAAGCTCCAGTGCCTTGGCAAGCGGCACGATGCCGACCTGCTCGCCACTGGGACCGACGAGTCGCACCTCGGGGACGCGAATCCGGTCGTTGATGCGGGGCTCGGCGCTGATGGGGCCTCCTCGGGTTGCGCCGCACGGTTGTCTGGCGGACAGCCGTGCACGGATATGCGGGTGACCACCGCCCCACGGGGACGCAAAAAACGCCCCGGACGGCACACAGGCGGGGCTCCTTGACAGACCGGAGCACCGCCGCGATCACCGCGGGGCGCAGCCTGACCGGTGACCTGCCGATCCGGAGATCGGTCAGGTGGGAGTTCGGAGCCTCCACTTGCGGGCCGGGCACACAGGTGTCCGGCCGGTCACTGTCCATGGTACACAACCCGGGACCGGGGGCATCCCGGGGGCGGCGGCCCGGACGGCGCCGCCTACGCTGGTGGGCATGAGCGACGCCGTCCAGACCCCCGCCTCCGCCGACCCCTCCCCCGAGCTGGAGGGCGCCACCCGCGACATCGCCGATGTCCCGGCGGTCGAGGTGATCACCACCGTGGCCGTCCACCTGATGAGTTCCGCGGCCGTCAACCTGGGCCTGGCCGAGGGCGGCGAGGACCACAAGGACCTGGACGAGGCGCGCAAGCTGATCACCGCGCTGGCCGGCCTGGTGACCGCCGGTGCCACCGAGATCGGCTCCTACCACGCGGGGCCGCTGCGGGACGGGCTGAAGTCGCTCCAGCTGGCCTTCCGCGAGGCCTCCAGTGTGCCGGACGAGCCGGGCCAGGGGCCGGGCGAGAAGTACACCGGGCCGGTCTTCGGCTAGGGCTTGTCTGACGGATCCCGCCTGGCCCGCGCCCCCTGGCACGGCACCTCGCTGCGTTGCGAAGACGCCCGAGTAGCCCACTACGAGGGCGCCCCCGCGCCTTGCGATCCACCGCACCAGACGACGCGGGCCTGACCGGCGCTATCCGTCAGACAAGCCCTAGGAGCCGCCGGAGTCCCGGCCACTGTCGTCGCCCGCTGCGGAGCCCCGGCCCTGGTCGCCCTCTCCCTTCGCCCGCGCGGTGCGCGAGCCGGAGAGGGCGGCGAGCCCCGGGAACAGCCGCTCGCCGTGCGGGTGGATGAGATACCGCACCAGAACGGCCAGCAGCGCGCCCACGATCGGCGCCACGAAGAACAGCCACATCTGCGCCCAGGGCTGGCCGCCCGCGAAGATCGCCGGGGCGAAGCTGCGCGCCGGGTTGACCGAGGTGCCGGTGAGCGGGATGCCGACCAGGTGCACGGCCGCCAGCGTCAGCCCCACCGGAACGGCGGCCAGCGGCGACAGGGCGATCCGGTGGGTCACCGAGAGGTAGACGAAGACCACCAGGAACGTGAGGATCACCTCGGCCACCAGCGCGCCGAAGGTGGACACACCGACCGCCGAGCGGTAGCCGTAGCCGTTGGTGCCGAACGCCTGGCTGGTGCGCAGCCCCGGCACCTGCCGCGCCACCAGGAACAGCAGCGCCGCGCCCGCGATCGCCCCGATGAACTGGGCGAGCCAGTAGACGGCGGTCCTTCTGAGGGTCATCCGGCCCGACAGGAACATCGCGAGCGAGACCACCGGGTTCAGATGGCTGCCGGACACCGGCCCGATGATGAACGCCAGCAGCACCAGCGTGAAGCCGAAGGCCAGCGCGATGCCGAAGGAGCCGATGAACTCGCCGGCCAGCACCGCCGAGCCCACGCCGAAAAAGACCAGGATCAGGGTCCCTATCAGCTCCGCCGAGAACAGCTGTGCCTCGTCCTCCGTCCCGGCCTGCTCGGATTCGGTCTCCACGGTCTCCGCGGACATGGCGCCTCCAGTGCCTGGGTGAATCTTTGTGCGAGTCTGAACGAGGGGCCGGGCGCGTCGCACATCGATTGCGCCGTCCGGGTGTCAGCGGCGCAGCAGGGGTTCCCCGGGCAGCGCGGTACCGGCCGGCAGGACCGCCAGCTGGAGCCCGCGCACCAGGTGGGCACGGAGCATCTGGTCGGCGGCGAGCGCGCGGGCGACACGTCCCACCACCTGGGCCGGGTCGGCCGCCTCGTCGAGCAGCAGGGCCAGGGTGCCGTCGTTGTCGGCGGTGGCGTTCGCTGCGGGCACCAACTGCGCGGATCGTACGGCCGGTTCCGCGGTGAGTACGACGCGCACCGCCTCGCGTACGGCGGGGGTACGGGCCACCTCGCCGCCTCCGGCCGCCAGCGCGCGCAGCGCGGGTCCGGCCAGTTCGTACACCACGGGGCCACCCAGATCGAGCACCAGCGTGCCGGCCCCCTCCTGGACCGCGGCGCTCAGCGCCTGCGGCACGGTGACCGCCACCGGGCGGGCGTCGGGGCGCCATCGGGTGAGGGCCTGGGTGGAGGTGAAGACGGGGAGGGCGCGGCGGCCGTCGGGCACGGTGAGGGTGAGCACGGCCATGTCGCTGCTCTTCTCGCGGCGCAGCCCGTCGGGGCCCGTCTCGGCCTCGCCGAGGACGGCCACCACCGGCACCAGCAGCCGGGCGCCGGCCAGGACCTCCAGCAGCCGGGGTTCGGTGGTCCGGTCACGCGCCCAGTCGGCCAGGGCCCGGCCCAGCTCGGGGTCCTGAGCACCGTCGTCGCCGGAGAACGCCGGTTGCGGAATGTTCTTGAGCGCCACCCGCCGAGGGTATCGGGGGCGGGCGTACGGCCGGATGGGCGGGGGCCGTACGGGGGGTGTCCCGGCGGGCGGTGCGCGCCGGTTCCGGGGCTTTTGTCATCGCCTGTTACCGCGATTTCTCCAGGAGACGGGTGACTCGGGCAGGTGTGCGGGTTAACGTGCCCAGCATGGACGAACCGATATCCCCGAGCCGGCCCCTGCCGGGCCGCGTCCGGCGGTGGGCGGTTCCGGCGGTCGCGGCGACCGCCGTACTGGCGATGGGGGTGGCCGGTGACGTGCCCCGCGGAGGGGGACCCGAGGTGAGTACGCAGCCCGCGGCGGTGGAACCGGCGCCCGGCAGTGACAACGGCGGCGGGCTCGGGACGGGGGACGGCGGCGCGGCCGACCTCCAGGCGCTCGGCCGGCTGCCGGCGACCCCCGCCGACGCGGCCCTGGCCCGTTCACTGGAGCCGCTCCTCGCCCAGCAGCCGCAGCTGCGGATATCGGTGTGCGTCCTCGGCCTGCACAGCGGCGCGAGCGCGGCGTACGGGACCGGGACGTTCGACACCGCCAGCATCGTGAAGGTGGATGTGCTGGCGGCGCTGCTGCTCCAGACCCAGGACGCGGGGCGCTCGCTCACCGAGCGGGAGCGGACGCTGGCGGCGGCGATGATCCAGCAGAGCGACAACGACGCCACGGATGTGCTGTGGCGGGTGATCGGCCGCCAGGCGGGCCTGGACGCCGCCAACGCGCGGCTCGGACTCACCGCGACCACCGGTGGCGCCGACAACCACTGGGGGCTGACCCAGACCACCGGCGCGGATCAGCTGACGCTGCTGCGGCAGGTCTTCAGCCCGGGCCCGGACCCCGTGCTGAACGCGGCCTCCCGCGGCTATCTGCGGGAGCTGATGGGCTCGGTGGTGCCCGACCAGCAGTGGGGCATATCGGCGGCGGACACCACCGGGGCGGGGGCCACCGAGCTGAAGAACGGCTGGCTGCCGCGCAGCTCGACGGGGCTGTGGGACGTCAACAGCATCGGCCGGGTGACGGTGGGCGGGCAGTCCTATCTGATCGCGGTGGTCTCGGACGGCCACGCCGACCACGAGAGCGGGATCGCGGCCGTGGAGAGCGCGGCCCGCGACGCGGTGAGCGCGCTCAGCGCCGGCCCGGGCGGCCAGGGCGCCTGATCTCCCGGAACTGCCACCAGGACACCCCCAGCAGGGCGACCCCGAGCACCCCGGAGGCGGGCGCCAGCCAGCTCGTGCCGCCGCTTCCGCTCTCCTCGGGACGCGGCCCCGGCCCGAAGTAGGCGTCGGCGTACGCCTCGGCGGCCGGGGAGGGGCTGTCCGGCGGCAGTTCCGCGGCGGCCGCGATGGCTGCCGCGGGATCGACGAGGCCGGCCCCCAACGCGTCGCTGCGGCCCCCGTCGGGCGGGTCCTGGGCGGTGCCGGTGAGCAGCGTACGGACCTGGGAGGGGGTCAGATCGGGCCGTGCCGCCAGCAGCAGGGCGGCGGAGCCGGAGACGAAGGCGGCGGCGGCCGAGGTGCCCCAGCCCGCGTAGTAGAGGCCGTCGGGGTCGGCGACGATGACGTCCTTGCCGGGGGCGCTGAGGGTGGCGTACCAGCGGCGGGTGGAGAACTCGGCGCGGCTGCCGGTGCGGTCCACGGCGGCCACGGCGATCACGCCCGGGTAGCCGGCGGGGTAGGAGACCGGGTCGCCCTTCTCGCCGCCGTTGCCGGCCGAGGCGACGACGACGGCGCCCATGCTGAGCGCGTAGCGCACCGCCGCGTCCTCCTCCGGGTCGGGGTGCGCGGATTCGCTGTCGTCGCCGAGCGAGAGATTGATGACGTCGGCGCCCTGGTCGGCGGCCCACCTGATGCCCTCGGCCAGTGCGCCGCGCCGCGCGTCGCGGGCGGCGTCGCGCTCCGGGTCGTCGTCCTCCAGCAGCACCCGCACCGGCAGGATCTCGGCCTCGGGAGCGACGCCGATGACGCCGCTGTCCCGCCCGGGGCCGTGACCGCGGCCGGCGATGATCCCGGCCATGGCGGTGCCGTGGGAGGCCCAGGTCTCGTCCCCCGGCTCGGCGCCCATGCCGATGAGGTCCTTGCCCTCGCGCACGGCTCCGGCGAGATCGGGGTGGCCGGCGTCCACACCGGTGTCCAGGACCGCGACGGTGATGCCGGCCCCGCGGGTGGTCTCCCAGGCGCTCGACACATTGATGGCGTCCAGAGCCCACCGCTGCTGATCCCGTATCGAGTCGGCGACGGCCCCGGGCGTGCCGGCGGCGAGCAGCGCGCAGAGCAGCAGGACGACGGTGAGGGGGCGGCGGGTCATCCGTGGTCCTCGGTGAGTCGGGCGGCTGCCTGGCGGATGCTCCGCTCGACCTGGTCGGCGAGGCCCATGGCCTCGTGCCCGAGGCCGGCCAGCGCGACGGCGGTGTCCTGGCCCTCCGCGACGGCCTCGGCGGCGGGCTGCGGGCTGTCGACCACCCGGGCGTCGGCGAAACCGCTGACGGAGTACACGATGACGGGCGCGTCGGTCAGGACACGCACGGTCCAGGTGGCGCGCTGTTCCGCGCCGAAGCCCTCGGCTGCGGTGCCGGGGGCGGCGAGGGTGAGGGGCAGCGGGGCGCCCTCCCCGGTGCCGAAGGAGGCGCGCAGGGCTTCCATGGCCTCCGCGTCGGCCTCGGTGAACACCATACCGACGGTGGTCACACTGCTCACGGTGTCGTCCACGTAGCTGGCGCGCACGGCCCGCTCACAGCCGGCCGTGGGCAGCAGGGCCTCGGCGAGGGCGGGGCCGATGGCGGTGACGCAGTCGTCGTCGGGGGCGACCGCGACCCGCAGCCAGCGGCGCTCGGCCCCGCCGGGGCCGGCCCCCTCGCTGGTCAGCTCCGGCGGGAACAGCTCGTCGACGGGAAGGTCCCGCCACAGCGAGCGGCTGTCGTCGAAGGCCGCCCGGGCGGCGGAGGCGGCGCTGTCCCCGGTGAGCCAGGCTCCGGCGGCGGCGCCGCCGAGCAGCCCCGTGCCCAGCACGAGCGCGGTCACCACGGCGGCCACCCGCAAGGGGTGCGGACGGGAGGCGACCACGCGCAGCAGCAGGGTCGGGTGCGAGTCCTCCTCGGGCACGGCCGGCTCGCCGGCGGGCCGGGGCGGCGCCGTGCCCGCGCCGGGGACGGGCGGGAAGCCGGCGGAGGTACCGGGCCCCGCTCCGGTCCGGTCCCCGGGCGGGGCGGGACGGGACCCGGCCGGAACGCCGCCGGTTCCCCGCTCACGTGCCGGGCCCGGGGAAGCGGCGGGCGCCGCACGTCCTGCCCCGGTGGGCGGCGTGGAGTCGGCGGGCCCGCGTACCGAGGTCCGGCCGGCGGACGACGCCGGGCCGGGGACGGGCGGAACGGGGGGCCGCCGGGACGGCGCGAAGCCGCCCGCGGAGGAGGTCGAACGGCCGGTCGTGGCGGGGCCGCCCGGGGCGGGCGCACGGGGCACCGGCGGGACGGAGGGGCGGCGGCCGGGAGCGGACGCGCCCGAGGGGGAAGGGCCGGCGGACGTGCCCGGGGCACCGGACGGCGCACGACCGGGCACCGGCGGCACGGACGGCCGCCGAGGCGGCACGCCACCGGCCGCAGCGCCGCCCGAGGGCGACCGGTCCTGCACGGGCGGGCCCGGGGGACGACCGGCCGACACGGAACCACGCGCGGCGGAGGCACCCGGCACGGGCGGCACGGTGGGACGGTGCCCCGGAGCAGAACCGCCCGCAGCCGAGGGACCAGCGGAGGCACCCGCAGACGCACCCGACGGCGACCGACCGGACGACCGCGCCGCGGAACGCCCGGCCGACGCCGAACCTGCGGACGCACCCGGCACGGGCGGGACCGTGGAACGGCGGCCCGCAGCGGAACCAACCGAGCCGGAGGAACCCGCAGGGGCACCCGACGGTGACCCTGGCGACGGGACCGCAGAGCGGTCGGCGGACGCCGCTCGTCCCGCCCCGGTGGGCGGCGTGGAGGCGGCGGGCTCGCGCTCCGAGGTCCCGGCACCGGACGACGCCGGGCCGGGGACGGGCGGAACCGTGGGGCGGTGTCCCGGAGCGGGACCGGCCGGACGGGCAGGGTTGACGGACGTGCCGGACGGCGCGCCGTCGGGCGAGTGGGGAGCGGACGCCCGCCGGGGCGACGCCGAGCCGCCCGCCGCGTCTGCCGGACCGGCGGGCGCTGTCGTCGCGCCGCCCGACCCGGCACCAGCGCCCGCAGCGCGGGGCGCGCCCGCGGATGGGGCAACCGCAGACGGCTCCGCCCTGCCCGTCGCCGCCGGGCCGACGGACGATCTGATGCCCGGGCCACCCCGCGCCGGCCCCCCGGACGGGGCCGAGCCGGTGGACGGCCGGCGCTCCGGCGCTGCGGCGGAGTTCGGCCCACCGGGGTGCGGTGACCCGGCGTCCGGCCGCCCGGACGCCCCGCCCCCGGCCGGGCCGGCCGGCGCGCCGGTGCCGCCCGGCCTGACGTCCGGCGGCCCAGGCCTGCGCATCGCTCCTCCGGCCGGCGCCGGTGCCGGCTTCGCCGGTGCGGCGCCGCGCGGCAGGAGCCCCGGCGGGGACGCCGCTCCGGAGACCGGACGCCCGGCGGCGGACGCGGGCCCTCCGGGCCGTACGGGGGCTGTTCCTTCGTGCGGGCCGGCAGCCGGGCGACCCGGCGCAGGCGGGATGTTCTGGGGCGGCGTGGGCGGGCCCGGCCGTTCCGGGGGTACGGGGCGGGCGGCCGCCGTCGGCTGCCGCGTCGTACCGGTTCCGGTGGCCGGGACGGGTATCCGGTGTCCGGTCGGGTCCTGCCCGCCGCTGCCCCCGCCGTCGGCGCCCGCGCCGTCGTCCTCACCGCTGTCGCCCGGGGACGTCGCCGCGGGCGGGTGCGGTGGGCGCGGGGGTGTCAGGGGCATGGCGGGCCGTGGTTGTCCCGGCTGGGTGTCCATCCGTTCCCGCCCCTCCCGCCAGACCTGTCCCGTCGCTGCTCACGACGGTGTTGGTCACTCTACGTGCACCGGTTCATCCAGTGGTACCGGGCGCCGGATGAGGGAGCGTACCAACTGCCGCGCCCCGTCAGGCCGGTGATCCGTCCCCGGCCGGACGCTGGACGCCCGCGGCGATCCGGTCCATGTCGTCAGCCGGCGGGGCGTCCGCTCCCACGTCGAAACCCAGCCGCAGCACCAGCAGTTCACCCGACCCGTCCGGCGCCGGGAAGACCACGGTCTCGGCGTACGCCGAGATGCCCGCGCCGGTGGTCAACAACTCCCGGATCCGGTAGCCGCTCTCGCCCGCGACGGTTGTCCGGGCGGCGAGCACGCGTTCGCGGCCGGTGACCCCCGCGTACGTGGCGTCGCCGAAGGACTCCTCGATGTGGGCCGTGATGTCCGCCTCCGCCACCCGCATCGGGTCCGTACCGGCGGCGGGGTCGGCCGTACCGAGGAAGGCGCCGGCCGTCACGCAGGGGCGGGCGGGGTCGGCGGGGCAGGGGTAGTCGCCCGTGGTGACCAGCAGGCCGCCGCCCCCGGGTTTCTCCTCCCAGCCGGGCAGCACCGGCAGCGCCAGCCCGCCGGGGCCCGGCCCGCTCAGCGGCAGGGGCGAGGAGGAGGACGGCGCGGAGTCGTCCGGCTCGTCCCGGTCATCCGCCTCGCCCTCCGGGCCCGGACCGGTGACGGACGCGGTCGGACTGGGCCCGGCGCTCCCCCCGTCCCCCCGGTCGCCGAGCACCAGCACCCCGCCGGTCACCAGGGCGACCAGCATCAGCGCGCTGCCCACCGCCATGAACAGCACGGGCCGCCGCCCCTGTTGCCGCTCCCCCGCCGGGGTGCGCCGCGGCTCCGGGCGCCGCCCGCCGTCCGCCGGATCCGGGGCGGTGGGCCCCGCATCCGCCGGGGCGCGGGTGCGGCCGGTCCAGGCGGCGCCGTCCCACCAGCGCTCGGGCGCCGGTCCGTTGCCGGCGTGCCCCGGGTCGGGGTACCAGCCGGGAGAAGAGTTCGCACTCACGCCCGGAAACCTCTCACAGCATGCCGTCTCCCACCACCGCCGCCGTCCTACAGCGGGGTGACGTACGCACCCGCGATGCCGCCGTCCACCAGGAATTCGGCGGCGTTGACGAACGACGCGTCGTCGCTGGCGAGAAAGGCCACCGCCGCCGCGATCTCCTCGGCCTCCGCGAACCGGCCCACCGGGATGTGCACCAGCCGCCGCGCCGCCCGCTCCGGGTCCTTGGCGAACAGTTCCTTCAGCAGCGGGGTGTTGACCGGCCCCGGGCACAGCGCGTTGACGCGGATACCCTCCCGGGCGAACTGGACGCCCAGTTCCCTGGACATGGCCAGCACGCCGCCCTTGGAGGCGGTGTAGCTGATCTGCGAGGTCGCGGCGCCCATCACCGCCACGAACGAGGCGGTGTTGATGATGGAGCCCTTGCCCTGCCGCCGCATGTACGGGAGCGCGGCCTTGCAGCACAGGTACACGGAGGTGAGGTTGACGTCCTGCACCCGGCGCCACGCGTCCAGTTCGGTGGTGAGGATCGAGTCGTCGTCGGGCGGTGAGATGCCGGCGTTGTTGAAGGCGATGTCCACGGAGCCGTACGTCGCGTCGGCCGTCCGGAAAAGCGCCTCGACCTGGTCGGGATCCGTCACATCGGTGGCCACGTACAGTCCGCCGGTCTCCCGCGCGGCGGCCTCGCCCCGGGCGGCGTCCACGTCGGCGCACACCACGTGGGCGCCCTCGGAGGCGAGGCGGCGCGCGGTGGCCAGGCCGATGCCGGAGCCCGCTCCGGTGACGACGGCGGTGCGGCCGACCAGGCGGCGGCACACGGCGGTCTCGTCGGACATGGTCAGTTCTCCTCCGTGCTGATGAAGACGTTCTTGGTCTCGGTGAAGGCCGCCAGCGCGTCGGGGCCCAGCTCGCGCCCCAGACCCGACTGCTTGTAGCCGCCGAAGGGGGTGGAGTACCGGACGCTGCTGTGGGAGTTGACGGACAGGTTGCCGGCCGCGACGGCGCGGGCCATCCGGATGGCGCGCCCCGTGTCGCGGGTCCACAGCGATCCCGAGAGCCCGTACGGCGTCGCGTTGGCCAGCCGTACCGCCTCCGCCTCGTCCTCGAAGGGGGTGATGACGGCGACCGGGCCGAAGACCTCCTCGGTGGCGGCGCGTTCGTCCGCGGTGCGGGATTCCAGGACGGTGGCGGGGTACCAGTAGCCCTTGCCGTCGGGGACGGTGCCGCGGATGGCGGCGGGGGCGGACTCGGGCACGTAGGACCGTACGCGTTCGCGCTGGGCTGCCGAGATCAGCGGGCCCATCGCGGTGTCGGGGTCGGCCGGGTCGCCCACGGTGACGGCGCGCACCGCGGGCTCCAGCAGTTCCAGGAACCGGTCGTACACCTGGCGCTGCACCAGGATGCGGCTGCGGGCGCAGCAGTCCTGCCCCGTGTTGTCGAGGAAGGAGCCGGGGGCGGCGGCCGCGGCGCGTTCCAGGTCGGCGTCGGCGAAGACGATGTTGGGGCTCTTGCCGCCGAGTTCGAGGGTGACGGGCTTCACCTGGGCCGCGCAGCGGGCCATGATCTGTTTGCCGACGGCCGTCGACCCGGTGAAGACGATCTTGGCGACGCCGGGGTGGTCCACCAGGGCGCCGCCGGTGGTGGGGCCGTCCCCGGGCAGGACCTGGAAGAGGTCCTCGGGCAGCCCGGCCTCGGTGGCGAGACCGGCCAGCCGCAGGGCGGTGAGCGGGGTGGTCTCGGCCGGCTTGAGCAGGACGGCGTTGCCGGCGGCGAGTGCGGGCGCGGCGCCCCATCCGGCGACGGGCAGCGGGAAGTTCCACGGGGCGATGACGCCGACGACGCCGAGCGGTTCGTGGAAGGTGAGGTCGATGCCGCCGGCCACCGGGATCTGCCGGCCAAAGAGCCGTTCCACTCCCCCGGCGGCGTACTCCAGGACGTCGCGGACGTTGCCCGCCTCCCAGCGGGCGTTGTTGACGGGGTGGCCGGCCTCGCGGACCTCGATGTCGGCCAGTTCCCCGACGGCGCCGTCCACGGCGTCGGCGAAGCGGCGCAGCAGCCGGGCGCGGTCGGCGGGGGCGAGCGCGGCCCAGCGCTGCTGGGCCCGCGCGGCGCGGGCGACGGCGGCGTCCACCGCGCGCGGCCCGGTGGCGGGGACCGTGGCGATGGTTTCCTCGGTCGCCGGGTTGATCACCTCGTGCTCGTCCTGCACGTGCGGTGTGCTCCCTTCCCTCACAGGCGTTCGAAGGAGCGGAACCGCTCCCAGTCGGTGACGGCCGTGTCGTAGGCGTTCTGTTCGACGCGGGCCATGTGCAGGTAGTGCTCGACGACGTCGTCGCCGAAGGCGTGCCGGGCGAGCGCGCTGTTCTCCCACAGGTCGGCGGCCTCGCGCAGGGTGGCGGGCACGGTCTCGGCGCCGGCGGTGTAGGCGTTGCCGGTGCAGGCGTCGGGGAGTTCCAGCTCGTGCTCCACCCCGTACAGGCCGGCGGCGATCATGCCGGCGACGGCCAGGTAGGGGTTGACGTCGCCGCCGGGCAGCCGGTTCTCCAGCCGGTGGGAGGGGCCGTGGCCGATGACGCGCAGCGCGCAGGTGCGGTTGTCGGGGCCCCAGGCGACGGCGGTGGGGGCGAAGGAGCCGGGCCGGAACCGTTTGTAGGAGTTGATGTTCGGCGCGTACAGCAGGGTGAGTTCGCGCAGGGCGGCGAGCTGTCCGGCCAGGAAGTGCCGCATGGTGGCGGACATGCCGTACGGGCCGTCCGGGTCGGCGAGGACCGGCCGCCCCTCGCCGTCGCGCAGCGAGAAGTGGATGTGGCAGGAGTTGCCCTCGCGTTCGTCGTACTTGGCCATGAAGGTGAGCGCGCTGCCCTGCTGGGCGGCGATCTCCTTGGCGCCGGTCTTGTAGACGGTGTGCTGATCGCAGGTGGTGAGGGCGTCGGCGTAGCGGAAGGCGATCTCGTGCTGGCCGAGGTTGCACTCGCCCTTGGCGGATTCGACGGTGAGGCCGGCGGCGCCCATCTCGTTGCGGATGCGGCGCAGCAGGGGTTCGACGCGGCCGGTGCCGAGGACCGAGTAGTCGACGTTGTACTGGTTGGCGGGGGTGAGGCCGCGGTAGCCGGCCTCCCAGGCCTGTTCGTAGGTGTTGTTGAAGACCATGAACTCCAGCTCGGTGCCGGCGTATCCGTGCCAGTCCCGCTCGGCGAGCCGGTCCAGTTGGCGGCGCAGTATCTGCCGGGGCGAGGCGGTGACGGGGCTGCCGTCGTGCCAGGCGAGGTCGGCGATCATCAGGGCGCTGCCGGGGTGCCAGGGCAGCCGGCGCAACGTGGCGTGGTCGCCGTGCAGGGCGAAGTCGCCGTAGCCGCGTTCCCAGGAGGACATGGCGTAGCCGTCGACGGTGTTCATGTCGGTGTCCACGGCCAGCAGGTAGTTGCAGCCCTCGGTACCGTGGTGGAGCACTTCGTCGAGGAAGAACCGGGCGGCGAACCGCTTGCCCTGGAGTCTGCCCTGCATGTCGGTGAAGGCGAGGACCACGGTGTCGAGCTCTCCGAGGTCGACCAGGCCGCGCAGTTCCTCGAGCGTCAGCGGGGGTGGGGGTGCTGCCACGGGACGGCCTCCTGTCGCTACAGCCGGAGGCCATAAGGTAGCCGCGCAGACCATTGATTGGGAAGTAGGTCGATGGACGACTTCAGCAGCGCGGCCGGGTCCGCGGCGCCCGGCGACCTGCCGCCGGGCGCACTGCGCCCCGTACGGGCCGGCAACGGCTTCGAGGAGGCGCTCGAACAGATACTGCGGGTGCTGCGGCTGGGCCTGGTGCCGCGCGGCGGCCGGCTGCCGGCCGAACGTGAGCTGGCCGAGCGGCTCGGCGTCAGCCGGGTCACGCTGCGCGAGGTGCTGAAGGTCCTTCAGGACGAGGGCCTGGTGGAGAGCCGGCGCGGCCGGTACGGCGGGACCTTCGTACGGGAGCGGCCCGAGCCCGCCAGGGACGCCGCGCGCGGCGAACTGCGCCGCCGGCTGGCCGGGGTGGATGTCGAGGACGTGCTGCGGCTGCGCGAGGTCCTGGAGTCGGGGGCCGCCGGGCTGTGCGCGGCCGATGCGCCCGACGCGGCCCGCACCGGGCGGCTGCGCGCCGCGCTGACCGCCACCCAGGAGGCGCCGCTCGCCGACTACCGGCGCGCCGACACCGCGCTCCACCTGGCGCTGGCCGAACTCTCCGGCTCACCGACGCTCGCCGTCCAGTACGCGGCGGTACGGGCCGAACTCAACGCGCTGCTGGACTGCATCCCGCTGCTGGTGCGCAATCTGGCGCACTCCCAGGAGCAGCACGCCGCGCTGGTGGCGGCGGTGCTGGCGGGGGACGCGGACGCGGCCCGGGAGATCGCCCGCGAGCACTGCGCGGGCACCGCCGCGCTGCTGCGCGGCTTTCTCACCTGACCCGCGGACCGCCACCGGCAACCGGCCGTCACCACTGCCACCGCTGCCACCGGCGTCACCGCCGCCGCGCTTGTTTACCGCTGTTTTACGCACGGGGCTTGCGCCGCTCACCCCCCGGGGGCAAAGGTATGCCGCCATACCATTGTGTGCGAGGCAGGAGCGGCCCCATGTCGGACGAAGCCCAGGCACCCCCCACCGCACCGCCGGCCGCGCCACCCGGCTCCGGGACGGGCGAGGCATATCTGCGCAAGCGCGCCCTGCGCGGCGGCAGCGCGGGCCCGCTGCTGCTGACCGGTCTCGGCGTGGCGTACGTCGTCTCCGGCGACTACGCGGGCTGGAACTTCGGCCTCGCCGAGGGCGGCTTCGGCGGCCTGGCCATCGCCGCGCTGCTGATGGGCCTGATGTACGGCTGTCTGGTCTTCGCCACCGCCGAGCTGGCCGCCATCCTGCCGACCGCGGGCGGCGGTTACGGGTTCGCCCGCCGGGCGCTGGGCCCCTGGGGCGGTTTTCTGACCGGCACCGCGATCCTCATCGAGTTCGTGCTGGCCCCGGCCGCCATCTCCATCTTCATCGGCGACTACGTCGAATCCCTGAATCTCTTCGGCCTCACCTCCTCCTGGCCCGTCTACCTGGGCTGCTTCGTCGTGTTCATCGGCATCCACCTGTGGGGCGTGGGCGAGGCGCTGCGGTTCTCCCTGGTGGTCACCGCCGTCGCGGTCGCCGCCCTGCTGATCTTCGTCCTGGGCGCGCTCAGCGACTTCCAGGTGGGCTCCCTCAACGACATCCCCGTCGACCCTGACGCCTTCGGCGCCAACTCCTGGCTGCCGTTCGGACTGCTCGGGATCTGGGCGGCCTTCCCGTTCGGCATGTGGTTCTTCCTGGGCGTGGAGGGGGTGCCGCTGGCCGCCGAGGAGGCCCGCGACCCGGCCCGTACGCTGCCGCGCGCCATGGCCTGGGCGATCGGCATCCTCGCGGTGCTCGCCCTGCTCACCTTCCTGGCCGCCGCCGGGGCCGGCGGCTCGGCCGCCCTGACGGACGCCGGCAACCCGCTGGTGACGGCCGCTCAGGACAACGGCGAGCCGACGGCCCTGAGCCGGTTCATCAACTACGCGGGGCTCGCCGGCCTGGTGGCGTCCTTCTTCTCCCTGGTGTACGCGGGCTCCCGGCAGCTCTTCGCCCTCTCCCGGGCCGGTTACCTGCCCCGCTTCCTGTCCCTGACCAGCCGCCGCAAGGCCCCGTACCTGGGGCTGCTGATACCCGGCGCGATCGGCTTCGCGCTGGCCGCCGCCACCGGCAACGGCGACACGATGCTGAACGTCGCGGTCTTCGGCGCGGCCCTCTCGTACGCGCTGATGAGCCTGTCGCACATCGTGCTGCGCCGCCGGGAGCCGGAACTCCCCCGCCCCTACCGCACCCCGGGCGGCACGCTCACCTCCGGCACCGCGTTCGTCCTGGCGCTGGCCGCGCTGGTGGCCACCTTCCTGGTGGACCGGGACGCGGCGCTGATCGCGCTGGGCGTGTACGGAGTGGCGATCGGCTACTTCGCCTTCTACTCTCGGCACCGGCTGGTCGCGGCGGCCCCGGAGGAGGAGTTCGCGGCCCTCGCCGCGGCCGAGGCGGAACTGCGCCGCGACCCCGACCGCGACTGACCCCTTCTACCTCTACGGCACGGAGCACCCCTTGAGCACACCCCCGCTGATCGGCATCAGCAGCTATCTGGAGGCCGACACCCGCTACCGGGAGTGGGGGCAGCCCGCGGCGCTGGCCCCGGCCGGCTACCACCAGCAGGTGCAACGGTCCGGCGGGCTGGCCGTCCTGCTGCCCCCCGACCCCGCGCCGGGGGCGGCAGCGGCGGCGGTGGCCCGGCTGGACGGCCTGGTGATCTCCGGCGGCCCCGATGTGGCCCCGGAGCGGTACGGGGCGGCGCGCGATCCGCGCACCGGTCCGCCGGCCACCGAACGGGACGCGTGGGAGCTGGCCCTGATCGGGGCGGCCGGCGCCCGCCGGGTGCCGCTGCTCGGCATCTGCCGGGGCATGCAGTTGCTGAACGTCGCCAGGGGCGGCACCCTGCTCCAGCATCTGGACGAGCACGGCGGCCCGGTGCCCGGCACGTTCGGCGAACACAAGGTCACCCCCGTCCCCGGCACCCTGCTGGCCGGGATCCTCCCCGGGCCCGTCGCCGTGCCCACGTACCACCACCAGGCGGTCCAGCGGCTCGGCTCCGGGCTGATCGCGGGCGCCCACGCCGCCGACGGCACCGTGGAGGCCGTCGAGGACCCCGCCGCGCCCGCCTTCACGCTGGCCGTGCAGTGGCACCCGGAGGCGGCCGACGACACCCGGCTGATGACCGCGCTGGTCCGCGCGGCCACCGGCTGACCCCGTACCCGACCGGCGGGTGGCGGTCCGCCCTGTCAGTGCCATCGGGGATGATCCGAGCATGACCCGCTCTCTCATGCTGCTGGACACCGCCTCGCTCTACTTCCGCGCCTACTACGGGGTGCCCGACTCCGTCCGGGCCCCCGACGGGACACCGGTCAACGCGGTGCGCGGGCTGCTGGACTTCATCGGCCGGCTGGTCCGCGACCACCGGCCGAACTCCCTGGTGGCCTGCATGGACGCCGACTGGCGGCCGCACTGGCGGGTGGAGCTGATCCCCAGCTACAAGGCGCACCGGGTCGCCGAGACCACCCCGGGCGGCGACCCGGACGTGGAGGAGGTGCCGGACACCCTCACCCCCCAGGTTCCCGTCATCGAGCAGGTTCTGGACGCCATCGGCATCACCCGGCTCGGCGCCCCGGGCTTCGAGGCGGACGACGTCATCGGCACCCTCGCCACCCGGGCCACCGTCCCGGTGGACATCGTCACCGGCGACCGGGACCTCTTCCAGCTCGTCGACGACCGGCGCCCGGTCCGGGTGCTGTACCCGGTCAAGGGCATGGGCGACCTCGCCGCCTTCGACGAGAGCGCGCTGCGTGAGAAGTACGGCGTGGACGGTCCCGGTTACGCCGAGATGGCGGTGCTGCGCGGTGACCCGAGCGACGGGCTGCCCGGGGTGCCCGGCATCGGCGAGAAGACCGCCGCGACCCTCCTGGAGCGCTTCGGCGACCTCACCGGCATCCTCGCCGCGCTGGACAACCCGATGGCCAAGCTCACCCGCTCCCAGCGCGCCAAGCTGGAGGGGGCCCTGCCGTATCTGGCCGTCGCCCCCACGGTGGTACGGGTCGCCACCGACATCCGGCTGCCGGCCCACGACGCGACGCTGCCCCGTACCCCCCGCGACCCCGGCGCCCTCGACGCGCTCGCCGAACGCTGGGGCCTGGGCAGCGCCCTGGACCGGCTCCTCACCACCCTGGCCAACCGGCCGCAGTAGCCGGGCCGGCTCCGGGCCGTCCCTCGCGGATCACTGCGGGCCCGCGCCCTCGGCGAGGGTGCCCCGGGCCCCGGCGCCTCGCCACCGTGCCGGAACACCAGGGGCCACCCCGAGACACCGCGCCGACCCGGGCGAGGCGAACGGGGCGCACCTCCCGGCGCGCAGACGCGGGGCACCGCGTCCCGGTCGCGCCTCCCGGCCCGAGGGCCGCGAAGGCGGGGCCCGATCCACGAAGGTCCGGGAGCGGGCCTACCCGACCGAGCTGTACGCGACGACCCCGCGCAGTATCTTGTCCACCGCCTGGTGGGCGGTCCTGGTCACCGTGCCGCCGGGCGGCGCGGCCTGCGCGATCTGGCCCAGCACATCGATGATCTGCTTGCACCAGCGCACGAAGTCACCGGCCGTCATGTCGGCGTCGCCCAGCACCTCGTCCAGCGCGTGCCCCTGCGCCCAGCGGTAGGCCGGCCAGGCGAAGCCCAGATCCGGCTCCCGCTGGCCGACCCCGGTGGCCTGGTTGATGCGGTGCTGCTCCTCCAGAGCGTCCAGCCGCCCCCAGATCCGCACCATCTCGCCCAGCGCGGCCTTGGCACGCCCGCCCGGCAGCTCCGGCGCGGGCGCGTCGTCGGCCGAGCGGGTCTCGAAGACCAGCGCGGAGACGCAGGCCGCCAGCTCGGCCGGGTCCAGGCCCTCCCACACCCCGTCCCGCAGGCACTCGCTCGCCAGCAGGTCCAGCTCGCCGTACAGCCGGGCCAGCCGCCGCCCGTCGTCGGTGACCTGGTCCCCGTCCAGGTACTCCAGCTCCGACAGCAGCGCGTACACCTGGTCGAAGGTCCTGGCGATGGTGTTGGTGCGGCCCTCGATGCGCCGCTCCAGCTGGCGGTTGTCCCGCTTGAGCCGGTGATAGCGCTCCGCCCAGCGGGCGTGGTCCTCGCGCTCGTCGCAGCCGTGGCACGGATGCGCCCGGATCGCCTGCCGCAGCCGCGCCAGCTGCGCGTCGTCGGCCGCTGCCGCCCGCTGCTTGCGGCTGCGCCCCGGCTCGTGGTGGCCCGCCTTCGTGCGCAACGCCGACGCCAGATCGCGCCGAGACTGCGGGCTGCGGGCGTTGAAGGACTTCGGGATCCGCATCCGGTCCAGCGGCTCCACCGGCACCGGGAAGTCGATCGAGGCCAGCCGCTTGACCTGGCGCTGCACGGTCAGCACCAGGGGCCGCGGCCCCTCGTACGCGTCCATGCCCCGGTGCCGGGACGGGCCCCGCCCGCTGCCGGGCACCCCGGGGTCGAGCACCAGCGCCAGACCGGCGAACTTGCCGGTCGGCACGTGGATGATGTCGCCCGGCCGCAGCTTCTCCAGGGCCGCGGCGGCTGCCGCCCGCCGCTGCGTCACACCCTCGCGCGCCAGCTCCGTCTCCCGGTCCTTCAGCTCCCTGCGCAGCCGCGAGTACTCCTCGAAGTCCCCCAGGTGGCAGGTCATCGCCTCTTTGTACCCGGCCAGACCCGTCTCGTTCTTGTGCACCTGCCGCGAGATGCCGACCACCGAACGGTCCGCCTGGAACTGGGCGAACGAGGTCTCCAGCAGCTCCCGCGAACGGTGCCGGCCGAACTGGCCCACCAGGTTGACGGCCATGTTGTACGAGGGCTTGAACGAGGAGCGCAGCGGATACGTCCGCGCCCCGGCAAGCCCCGCCAGCGCGGTCGGGTCCATGCCGCGCTGCCACAGCACCACCGCGTGGCCCTCGACGTCAATCCCGCGCCGCCCGGCCCGGCCGGTCAGCTGGGTGTACTCGCCGGGCGTGATGTCGGCGTGCTGCTCCCCGTTCCACTTGACGAGCTTCTCCAGCACCACCGACCTGGCCGGCATGTTGATGCCCAGCGCCAGCGTCTCGGTGGCGAAGACGGCCTTCACCAGGCCGCGCACGAACAGCTCCTCGACGATCTCCTTGAAGGCCGGCAGCATCCCGGCGTGGTGGGCCGCGATGCCGCGCTCCAGGCCCTCCAGCCACTCGAAGTAGCCCAGGACCCGCAGATCCTCGTCCGGGATGGCGGCGGTGCGCCGCTCCACGATCTCCCGCACCCGCAGCCGCGCCGCCGCGTCGTTCAGCCGCAGCCCGGCGTACAGGCACTGCTGCACAGCGGCCTCGCAGCCGGCCCGGCTGAAGATGAAGGTGATGGCCGGCAGCAGACCCTCGGCGTCGAGCCGGTCGATGACCTCGGCGCGGCTCGGTGTCCACACCCGGTTGCGGGCCCGGCGCTCACGCTCGCGGTCGGCGGCCCGCCGCCGGTCCCGGCCCCCGCCGCGCTCCCGGTTCCAGCTCCTGGCGCTCTCGGTGCGCGCCATCCGCAGCAGATCGGGGTTGACCTCCCGCTTGGCGCCGGACTCTTCGAACAGGTCGTACATCCGCCGACCGGCCAGCACGTGCTGCCACAGCGGGACGGGGCGGTGCTCGGCGACGATCACCCGGGTGTCGCCGCGCACGGTGTCCAGCCAGTCGCCGAACTCCTCCGCGTTGGAGACGGTCGCCGACAGGGAGACCAGGGTCACCGACTCCGGGAGATGGATGATGACCTCCTCCCACACCGCGCCGCGGAAGCGGTCGGAGAGGTAGTGCACCTCGTCCATCACCACGTAGCCGAGGCCGTCCAGCGCCTGGGATCCGGCGTACAGCATGTTCCGCAGCACCTCGGTGGTCATCACGACCACAGGCGCGTCGGCATTCACACTGTTGTCACCCGTCAGCAGGCCCACCCGGTCCGCGCCGTACCGCTTCGCCAGATCGGTGAATTTCTGGTTCGAGAGGGCTTTGATGGGCGTGGTGTAAAAGCATTTACGGCCCTGGGTGAGGGCCAGATGAACGGCGAATTCTCCGACGATCGTCTTCCCCGAGCCGGTCGGCGCGGCGACCAGGACGCCGCTGCCGCCCTCCAGGGCACGGCATGCCTCGATCTGGAAGTCGTCGAGATCGAAGTCGTACATCTGACGGAACGGGGCGAACGCGGTGGCCTGCTCGACGGCGCGCCTGCGGGCGGCGGAGTAGCGCTGCGCGGGGGACATGTCCTCGGTCATTGTGCTGTCGAGCCTACCGGCCACCGCCGACAGCGGGGTGATCTTTATCGTGCCGCTGCCCCCGGCACCGTGTGGGTACCGGGGGCAGCGGTGGAAGATCGTCGCGCGCTCGGCGGGATCAGGTCGCGTCGTCGTAGCCGGTGCGGCCGGGCGGCGGAATGTCGTCGGGGCGGTCGATGCTGGACGGTGTCAGGTCCAGGTCGGATGCCTCGTCGTCGCTCAGCTCCGCCTCGGGGTCCTTGCGGCGCCGGCGCCAGTCGTTGAGCAGCGAGATGCCGGTGGCCAGGAAGTACAGGCCGGTGACCGGTACCTGGAGGGCGATCATCGACATCAGGTCGGTGGGGGTGATGGCGGCCGCGAAGATCGCGATGCCCACCACCATGCCGCGCCACCAGCCGAGCATCCGCTTGCCGCTGACCACCCCGCCGAGGTTGAGCATCACCAGCAGCAGCGGCAGCTCGAAGGCGAAGCCGAAGGCCACCGCCATCCGTACCGTGATGTCGAGGATGTCGTCCACCGAGACGAGGTTCTCCGCGCCGTCGGCGGAGAAGCTCAGCAGCACGGGGATGGCGCGGGGCAGCAGCCAGTAGGCGAAGTAGGCGCCGAACAGGAACAGCGGCACGCCCACCGCCACCACGGCGCGGGTGTACTTCTTCTCGTTCCGGTGCAGCCCCGGGGCCATGAAGCCCCACGCCTGGTAGAGCCAGACCGGGGAGGCCAGCACGAAGCCCACCATCAGCGAGATCTTGATGTAGGTGGCGAACGGCGAGGTGAGGCCGCTCTGCATCAAGGTGGCGCAGCGGCTGCCGGTGGCGTCCGGGGTGTCGGCCTCCAGGCACTTCGGCAGGGGCTCGGTGATGAAGTTCATGATGCTCTTCGCGAAGAAGAGCGCCACGATCGTGATCACCACGATGGCCAGCACGGAGATCGCGAGCCGGTTGCGCAGCTCACGCAGATGCTCCGTGAGGGGCATCCGCCCCTCCGGGTCCTTCACCTTCTTCTGGGCGGCCTTGGGCACCCCTGCGTCCTCATCCGTCGAGGCAGCCGGAACCGCTCCGGCCACCGGCTGTCAGTGCTGGTGCGGCGCGATGGTCAGCCCTGGCTGTTGTTTCGGGGCTCATCCACCGGGCGGGCGCTGCTGACGTCGCCGGGAGCGGCCTGGATGGTGCGGGGCGCCGGCTGCGGCTGCGGCTCGGCGGTGTTGTGGGCGGTGTTGTCACCGGCGGAGCCGTTCTGCGCGGTCTCGTTGCCGTCGCTGCGCAGCGCGGCGGTCTCGCTCTTGAGGATCCGCAGCGACTTGCCGAGCGAGCGGGCGGTGTCCGGCAGCCGCTTCGACCCGAAAACAAGTACGACGATGGCCGCGACGAGAAGGATCTGCCACAGACTGATCTGGCCCATAATTTTCGTCCAGTCTCTCATCCGGGAAGGCGGGTGATTTTGCCAGCCGTGCCGGACGGGGCTTCGGTGAACGTCCCGCACGAGCTGAGTAATAGTAACGCTGAAGAGTGAACACAAAGCAATGCCCGGGCATAGGCCTAACGGCGGGGCACTTCCTGGGCGAGCCGTACGGCCGAACGCTCCAGTTCCTCGGAGGCCCGGCCGATCCGCTCCGTGCTCTCCCCCACCGCCCGCCCGAATCGCGCGGCCTCGATACCGACCCGCACGGCCAGTACGCCAAGCACCAGGACTCCGGTGGCGGCCAGGGTGAGATGGAGCATCGCCCAGAACATGGTGCGGAGCCTACGCCACCGCACCGGGCACCCCGCGCGGGCGGGTCCGCCCGCCGCCGGGAGCGCGCCGGCTGCGGCCTCAGACCAGCGTGTCGTACGCGGCCAGCGCGGCGCGGGCGGCCTCCCGGGCGCTGTCCGCCAGCTCCACCGGGGCCACGATCCGCCCGTCGCCGCCCAGGCGCAGCGCGAGGCGGCGCAGCGTGGCCGGGTCGGGGGTGCGCAGGGTGATCCGCAGCCCGCCGTCCGCCAGCTCCTCGGCGGTGTCGTGCGGGTAGTACTCGGCGACCCAGCGCCCGCCGGGCCCCACCTCGATGATCACCTCGGGGTCGGAGGCGGCCGGCTGCACCAGGCCCTCGCTCAGGTCCCGGGGCTCCACCGGCGGCGGGTCGGCCGGGGTGTCCAGGAGTTCGACGCTGGCCACCCGGTCCAGCCGGAAGGTGCGCCGGGCCTCGCTGCGCCGGCACCACGCCTCCAGGTAGGTGTGGCCCACGGCGAACAGCCGCACCGGATCGATCTCCCGGTCGGTCAGCTCGTCACGGCCCGGCGAGTAGTAACGGATCCGCAGCCGGCGGCGCTCGGTGAGCGCCCGGTCGGCCACGGCGAAGACCTCGCCCTCGGATTCGAAGGTCACCGACAGCCGCGAGGAGGCGCCCGCGCTCTCCCCGGCCGCCGCCTCCAGCTTGGCGGTGGCCCGCAGCAGCGCCTCGCGGTCCCCGTCCCGCAGACCCGGCAGGGTGGCCACGGCCCGGGCGGCGACCAGCAGCGCGGTGGCCTCGTCGGCGGCCAGCCGCAGCGGCTCGCCGGCCGAGGAGCCGGTGGCCTCCGCGTTGTACCACCAGATGTGCTCGCCGTCGGTGTCGATGTCCAGCAGATCGCCGCCCCGGAAGCTGGTGCCGCACATCGGCAGCACGCTCAGGTCCGAGATCAGCTCGTCCTGCGAGATGCCGAAGGCCCGGGCCACCTCGTCCACCCGGGCGCCGGGGCGCTCCCGCAGATAGGTGACCAGGGACAGCATCCGCCGGGTCCGGTCGATGGCATTGGTCGCCATGGTGTGCGCGTCCCTCATCCCTTGGCGACGGCGCGCAGCCGGTCCACCACGTCGGCCCGCAGTTCGGCGGGTTCCAGCACGATCACATCGGGGCCGAATTCCACCAGCCAGGCGCCCAGGCCGTGGCCGTAGGGGATCTCCAGCTCGTCCCAGCCGTCCGTGTGCTCCCCGGTCCAGGTCGCGCGGGCCCGCAGCGGGTAGCCGGCCCCGGCCCGCAGCCGGATCCTGGCCTGCCCGGTGGCGCTCTCCCCCGCCCATTCGGCGACCGACTCCCGCACCGCGACCACGCCGGGCACCTCGGCGGTGAACGCGCCGTTGCGCGACCGCACCCGGCCGCTGATCCGGGACAGCCGGAAGACGCGCTCGGCGCCGCGGTCCCGATCGAAACCGGCCAGGTACCAGTGGCCGCGCCAGCACTCCAGCGCCCAGGGCTCCACCTGCCGCTGCTCGGGGTGGGCCGCGTTGGACTTGCGGTAGCCGAAGGTGACCGGGCGCCGGTCGCGGCAGGCGATCATCAGGGGTTCGAAAGCGGCCTCGCCCGCGGGGATGCGGGGCTCCAGCGCGCTGAAGGTCTCCTGCTCGGCGCCGGCCAGCGGCATCCCGGCCGCACGCAGCTTCTGGAGCGCCCCACTGGCGGCACCGGCCAGCCTGGCCTGCTGCCACACCTTGGCGGCCAGGCCGAGGGCGGCGGCCTCCTCGGCGTCCAGGGTCAGCGGTGGCAGCCGGTTGCGGTCCCGGCGGGCGAGATAGCCGATCTCGCCGTCCAGGGACTCCACGGTGTCGATGACCATGCCCAGCTCGCGCAGATCGTCCTTGTCCCGCTCGAACATGCGGGAGAACGCGTCCTCCGTACCGGCCTCGATATAGGCCTCGATGGAGGTGCGCAGCTCCCGCTTGGTCAGCGGGCGGCCGGTGCCGAGCAGGCACAGCGCCAGGTTCATCAGCCGCTCGGCCTTGGCGATCGCCATCGACGGGCCGCCCCTTCCTCGTCCTTGTCCCACAGCACAGCAATGGGCCCATCCCCCCAGGGGGATGGGCCCACGGTACCGCTTGCCGGGATCAGACCGAGACCAGGTCGCAGACGAAGATCAGCGTCTCGCCCGGGGCGATCCGCCCGCCACCGGCGCCCTGGTCGCCGTACGCGAGGTGCGGCGGGATGGTCAGCTGCCGGCGGCCGCCGACCTTCATGCCCTGCACGCCGCGGTCCCAGCCGGGGATGACCTGGCCGGCGCCGAGCTGAAAGCTCAGCGGGGTGCCGCGGTTCCAGCTGGCGTCGAACTCCTCGCCGCTGCTGAAGGAGACGCCGACATAGTGCACGGCGACGGTGGCGCCGGCCTCGGCGACCGGTCCGTCACCCTCCCAGAGGTCCTTGATCTCCAGGTCGGCGGGCGGGTCGCCGATGGGGAAATCGACCTCGGGCTTGTCGATGCTCACGAATTCACTCCTAGGAACGATCATCTCGATGGTGCGTACGAAAGCCTACGGGCTCAGGCGACACCGATGATGTCCACGACGAACACCAGGGTCGAGTTGCCCGGGATGCTGGCGTTTCCCGCCTCGCCGTACGCCTTGTCCGGCGGCAGCACCATCAGCACACGGTCGCCGACGTGCTTGCCCACCAGGGTCTCGTCCCAGCCGGAGATCACCTGACCGCCACCGATCTGGAACGAGGCACCGCCGTCGCGGTCCCAGGACGAGTCGAACTTCTCACCGCCGTCCCAGTTCACCCCCGTGTACTGCACGAACAGCGTGTGACCGGCGAGCACCTCGGCGCCGTCGCCCTCGATGAGGGTCTGCTCGCGCAGCTCGGTCGGCGCGTCACCCTCGGGGATGGTGATGGTGGCGGGCTCCTGGCCCTCCGCCACGACCTCGGGCAGGCCCTCCTCGACCGGCGCCTGCTCGCCCTCGGCGGTGGTGGTCGGGTCGATGGCGACGTTGATGTCGAAGACCCACACCAGGCCCTGGCTCTGGTCCAGGCCGACCGCCTCCGCGGTGTCGCCGAGCAGGTCGCCCGCGGTGCCCTCGATCTTGACGCGGCTGCCGACCGGGGTGCCGATCAGCGGCTCGGTGATGGCCTCGGGGAGCGCGGACTCCACGCCCGCCTGGGTCACCAGCTGCGGCCGCGGCGGGGCGCCCGGGTCGTCCGAGGTGGTGGACTGGCCGTCCTGGGTCATCCAGGTGTTGACCAGGTCGCTGTCGCCACCCGGGGTCTTGCCGATCACGTCCATGCCGAGCATGTCGCCCTGCTTGACCTGCGCGCCGTCGCCCTCGCTGAGCACTTCCACCGAGGTTTCGGTCACCCCGGCGTCCTCGTCGAGTTCGATGGTGGGCTGCTCACCGGCCTTGCCCGAGACCGTGGCGAGCGGCCCCGAAGACGAGGAGTCTTCGGAGCCGCACGCGGCTGCGGTCAGCAAAATGGCCGGGACTGCCAGCGCCGTCACAACACGGCGCACTCGTTGCGTAGGGATCATCAGTCCAACTCAGCTAGGGACGGACGGGGGGGACCCGCTGGTCCCGCCCAGCCTACGACCTCCGTCCCGCTATTCCCGGTTTACATTCCGGCGATGAGCTTCTCCACCCGCTCGTCCACCGAGCGGAACGGGTCCTTGCACAGCACCGTGCGCTGCGCCTGGTCGTTCAGCTTCAGATGCACCCAGTCGACCGTGAAGTCCCGGCGCTGCTCCTGGGCCCGCCGGATGAAGTCGCCGCGCAGCCTGGCCCGGGTGGTCTGGGGCGGCACGGACTTGCCCTGGAAGATTTTCAGATCGTTGCAGATCCGCTGGGCCTGGCCCTTGCGCTCCAGCAGGTAGTACAGGCCGCGGCGACGGTGGATGTCGTGGTAGGCGAGGTCTATCTGGGCCACCCGAGGGTGGGACATGGTGAGGTTGTGCTTGGCCCGGTACCGCTCGATCAGCTGGTATTTCATGACCCAGTCGATCTCGGTGTTGATCTTGTCGAGCTCCTGGGCGCGGATCGCTTCCAGAGTGCGGCCCCACAGTTCCAGGACCTGCTCGGTGAGACCGGTGCGCATGCCGCGGCGCTCGCAGAAGTCCAGCGCCTTCTCGTAGTACTCCTGCTGCACCTCCAGCGCGGAGGCCTCCCGCCCGGTGGCCAGCCGCACCTTGCGCTGGCCCGTGGTGTCGTGGCTGACCTCGCGGATGGCACGGATCGGGTTCTCCAGGGTGAGATCCCGCATCACCGTCCCCGCCTCGATCATCCGCAGCACCAGATCGGTGGCACCGACCTTCAGCAGCATGGTGGTCTCGGACATGTTGGAGTCGCCGACGATGACGTGGAGCCTGCGGTAGCGCTCGGCGTCCGCGTGCGGTTCGTCCCGGGTGTTGATGATCGGCCGGGACCGGGTGGTCGCGGAGGAGACGCCTTCCCAGATGTGCTCGGCACGCTGGCTGACGCAGAACACCGCACCGCGCGGCGTCTGGAGCACCTTTCCCGCTCCGCAGATCAGCTGCCGGGTGACCAGGAACGGAATGAGGACATCGGCCAGCCGGGAGAACTCCCCGTGCCGGGCGACCAGATAGTTCTCGTGACAGCCGTAAGAATTTCCGGCGGAATCGGTGTTGTTCTTGAAGAGGTAGACATCGCCGGCGATCCCCTCTTCGTGCAGCCGGCGCTCGGCGTCGACGAGGAGCCCTTCCAGAATGCGCTCACCCGCCTTGTCGTGGGTGATGAGCTCGGTGACGTTGTCACACTCCGGCGTCGCGTATTCGGGGTGTGAACCGACATCCAGATACAGCCGGGCGCCGTTGCGCAGGAAAACATTGCTGCTGCGGCCCCAGGACACGACTCGGCGGAAGAGGTACCGCGCCACTTCGTCCGGAGACAGCCGCCGCTGTCCACGGAACGTGCAGGTGACGCCGTACTCGTTCTCCAGCCCGAAGATTCGGCGATCCATGTCTGAACATTACGCCCGATCCTCAGTTCTGAAACGGGGTTCGGGGGCGGCGTTTCGATCATTTTCCGACCCGGCCACCGCCACCGTCACCGGGTGCGGCGAGGTCAGCACACCGCGGGTAACCGTCAGTACGAGCAGGGCGAGCAGGCCGCCGATCCCGCTGAGCACGTATCCGGCCTGCTCCGAGCCCCACTCGATGACCGGACCCACCGCCCCGCTGCCCATGGCCGCGCCGACCCCGAAGGTGGTCACCAGCCAGGAGAACGCCTCGGTCACCGTACCGACCGGCGCGTGCCGGTCGATGACGACGAACGCACAGGCCAGGGCCGGTGCCAGGAAGATTCCGGCCACCACGGAGAGCACCGTCATCACCGCCACGTCCGAGGGTGCGAGCGCCAGCGGGAGGTACCCCACCGCCAGGGCCGCCACCAGCAGCCGCAGCCGCCGTTCCGGCTCTCCCGGCCACTGCCTGGCGCCGTACACCAGCCCGCCCAGCAGCGCGCCCACGCCGAGCCCCGAGTGCAGATAGGTGGCGATGAGTTCATCACCGTGCGTGTCCGCGTACGCCACCGCCGCGACGGCGATCGCCCCCAGCGCGGTGCCCACGAAGAAGAAGCCGCCCAGCAGCGCCAGCAGCCCCTTCGAGCGCAGCGCACCCAGCCAGTGCGCCTGCCGCGGCGCGCTGCGCCAGCGCCGGGAGGGCCCGGAGACCGCCACCGAGAGGGCGCCCAGCAGCCCGACCGCGTTGACGATCACCAGGGCGGCGCCCTCGGACCACTGGGCGACGCAGAGCATCACGATCAGTGGGCCGCCCGCGAAGATCACCTCCTGGGCCACCGCCTCCAGGGCGTACGCGCGGTGCACCCGCTCCGGGCGGTGGTCCAGCACGCTGGGCCACAGGGCCCGCAGCGACCCCTCCAGCGGCGGGGTCGTCACCCCGGCCAGCACCATGAGTGCGGTGGCCAGGGCGGGGCTGCCGATGCCGACGACGGCCAGCGAGCCCATCGCGGTCGTCGAACACAGCGCGGCGGGCAGCAGGATCCGGGGCTGGCCGTACAGATCCACCAGCCGCCCCAGCAGCGGCTGTCCGACGGCGGTGGCCACCCCGTACCCGGCCGCCAGCGCGCCGGCCAGGCCGTAGCCGCCGCCCTCGGCGCGGACGAAGAGCACGACGGCGAGGGCGGCGACGCCGTTCGGCAGCCGGCCGAGCAGCGTGCCGCCCAGCAGCCGCATCGCGTGCGGCGCGCGCATCAGATCCAGATATCCCGTTGCCATGCAGGCTCCCGCGGCTGAGGTGTTACGTATAACGTCGCTCGATTGTACGTACCATGGCCGACTGTGAACAGCAGCGCCCAACCCGGGGGTGTCCCCGCCCGCCCCACCAGCCGGGACGTGGCCGAACGCGCCGGGGTCTCCCAGGCCACCGTCTCCCTGGTGCTGCGGGAGCGCTGGCAGGGCCGGGTCTCCCCCGCCCGCGCGGAGACAGTGCGCGAGGCCGCCCGCGCGCTGGGCTACCGCCCCAATCTGGCCGCCCGCAGCCTGCGTCTCGGGCGCACCAGGACGGCCCTGGTGGTAGTGCCCGCGCTGTCGTCGGAGTTCTTCGCCAAGGTGTACGCGGGGGCGGCCCGGGTGGCGGCCGAGCACGGGTTCGGCGTGGTGCTGTATCCCTCCCCCGAGGGCATCGGCCCCGCCCCCGACCCGTTCGCGCACTCCAGCGCCACCCTGGACGGCGTGCTGGCCGCCTCGATGGCGGCCCCGGCGCTGCGGGCGCTGAGCGGGGGCGGGCTGCCGCTGGTGATGCTGGACAGCGAGCCGCAGGACCCGGGCGCGGCGGCCACCGTGAACCCGGACATCGCCGACGGCATGCGGCGCACGGCGGCCCACGTCCTGGGCCTGGGGCACCGGCGGCTGGCGCATCTGGCGGCCGACGTGGATTCGTGGACGTTCAGGGAACGCGCGGACGCGCTGGCCCGGGAGACGGCCCGGGTGCCGGGCGCCGCGATCGTGCGCACCGAACGGGCGCCGCTGTCGGTACGCGGCGGCCTGGCCGCGGCCGAACGCGCCCTGACGGCGGACCCCCGCCCCACGGCGCTGGTGTGCGACGACGACGTGCTGGCGGTGGGCGCCTGCAAGGCCGCCCGGCGCCTGGGACTGCGGGTGCCCGGGGACGTCTCGGTGACCGGTTTCGACGACACGGAACTGGCCACCGCGGTCGAACCGGAGCTGACCACCGTCCGCCTCCCCGCGACCGCGATGGGCGAGGAGGGCATGCGCGCCCTGCTGTCCGCGCTGCGCGGCGAGACCGCACCAGGAGCCGTCCTGCCGGTCGCCCTGGTCCCCCGGGCCTCCACGGGCCCGCCCCCGGCCGCGTAGGCGCAACCGCGTCACCTGCCGGCGCCCGGCCGGTGCGCCGCGTCACCAAGCCCCTGCCGGGCTGCCCGGGCGCTCCCGGTGAACGCCGGTGGGCCCTGTGCTCCCGGCCGGCGGCCGGGAGCACAGGGCCCACCGGGGCGTGGCTCAGTCGTTCTCCTCGCCGGAGCCCTCCGTCGTCTCCTGCTCCGCCGCGCCGCTCTCGCCGAGCAGGCGGGCCAGCTGGCGGCCCAGCACCCGCTTGAACTTGCGCTGCTGCGGACGCGTACGGTCCAGCACCGCGACCTCCAGCTGGTCGGCGGTCAGTTCGCGCACCTCGCCGCCGTTGCTGTCCCGGCCCAGCGCCGCGACGGCCAGCCGCAGCGCCTCGTCCAGGGGCATGTCATCCCGGTGGCGCTGCTTGAGGTAGCTGCCGATCTGCTCCGAGTTGCCGCCCACCGCGACCGAGCCGTGCTCGTCGATGATGGAGCCGTCGTGCGGCAGCCGGTAGATCTCGTCCTCCGCGCTGCTCTCCCCGACCTCGGCGACCAGCAGCTCCACCTCGTAGGGCTTCTCGCCCTGGCTGGAGAAGATCGTGCCCAGCGTCTGGGCGTAGAGATTGGCGAGGCCCTGCGCGGTCACGTCCTCGCGGTCATACGTGTAGCCGCGCAGATCGGCGTACCGGGTACCGCCGATGCGCAGGTTCTCGTACTCGTTGTACTTGCCCGTGGCGGCGAAGGCGATCCGGTCATAGATCTCGCTGACCTTGTGCAGCGCCCGCGAGGGGTTCTCCGCGACGAACACCATGCCGTCGGCGTACTGCAGCACGACCAGGGCGCGCCCGCGTGCCACGCCCTTGCGGGCGTACTCGGCGCGGTCCGCCATGACCTGCTGGGGTGAGACATAGAACGGCGTCGACACCGGCTATTCGTCCCTTCCTGATCCTTGGGAAATCTACAGAACCGGGGCCTGCGGCCCGTTGGGCAGCTGAAGACGGCCCTCGTGCACCGTCCGGGCGATCTCGGAGATCTCCGCCTCGGTGAGCCGGCGGAAACCCTCCTCGGTGATCACGGTGACGATGGGGTAGATCCGCCGGGTCAGGTCGGGACCGCCGGTGGCGGAGTCGTCGTCGGCCGCGTCGTAGAGCGACTGCACCACGGCGGTGACGGTCTGCTGCTCCGTCAGGCCCTCGCGGTGCAGCTTCTTCAGCGAACCCCGCGCGAAGACCGACCCGGAGCCGACGGCGGCGAAGCCCAGTTCCTCGGAGCGGCCACCGGTCACGTCGTAGGAGAAGATCCGGCCCTTCGCGCGCTCCAGGTCGTACCCGGCGAACAGCGGCACCACGGCCAGGCCCTGCATGGCCATGCCCAGATTGCCGCGGATCATGGCGGACAGCCGGTTGGCCTTGCCCTCCAGGGAGAGCACCTGGCCCTCGACCTTCTCGAAGTGCTCCAGCTCCAGCTGGAAGAGCTTCACCATCTCGATGGCGAAGCCCATGGTGCCGGCGATGCCCACGGCGGAGAACTCGTCGGCGGGGAAGACCTTCTCGACGTCCCGCTGGGCGATCTGGCTGCCCATGGTGGCGCGGCGGTCGCCGGCGAGGATCACCCCGCCGGTGAAGGTGGCGGCGACGATCGTCGTCCCGTGCGGGATCTGGACGGGGCCCTCCACCGGCGGCAGCACCCGGTTGCCCGGCAACTGCTCCGGCGCGATGTCGGCGAGGAAGTCGAAGAAGGAGGACGACCCGGGCCTCAGGAAGGCTGCCGGAAGTCGCCCCTGGTCATGGGAGTTGCCTACCACAGAAGTCCTTCCAGGTCATGGAAACGGTCCGGCGGTGCACGGCGCCGGCGCGGAGTACGCCAGGGACCCTACCCGGCACCTGGTGATGATCCACATCGGGTGACGCGCGAACAGCCGTGCCCGCCGCGCGTCACCCGGGGGTGGATTACTGGCCGCCCTTCTGGACGAAGGAGCGCACGAAGTCCTCGGCGTTGGACTCCAGGACCTCGTCGATCTCGTCCAGGACGGAGTCCACGTCGTCGGTCAGTTCCTCCTGGCGCTCCTTGAGCTCCTCGGAGACCTCCGCGGTCGTTTCCTCGGTTTCCTCGCTGGTGCGCGACGCCTTCTGCTGGCCGCCGCCGGTGTCTTTGGTCGCCATCTCCCTCACCCCTGCTCAGCTTCGACGTAACAAGATCAGACCCTACTAGCCGGTGCTGACATCGGCTCCTTCATTGCTACAACGTCCGGGGGTCCTCCGCATGATTCCCGGATCCGGAGGAAATCAGCCCCCGGACAGCGCCCGGAGCAGGTCCTGTGCGCTGGCACTGGCGTCCAGCAGGTCCTTCACATGCTCCCGGGTACCCCGCAACGGGTCCATGGTGGGCACGCGCTGCAAGGAATCCCGGCCCGGCAGATCGAAGATCACCGAGTCCCAGGAGGCGGCGGCCACGTCATCGGCGTACTGTTCAAGACAGCGGCCGCGGAAGTAGGCGCGGGTGTCCTCGGGCGGGCTGCCCTGGGCCCGCAGCACATCCTCCTCGTCCAGCAGCCGGGTGATCCGGCCACGGGCGGCCAGCCGGTTGTACAGGCCCTTGTCGGGACGCACGTCCGCGTACTGGAGATCCACCAGGTGCAGCCGGGCCGCGTCCCAACCCAGCGCGTCACGGCGCCGGTAGCCCTCCATCAGCTCCCGCTTGGCCACCCAGTCGAGCTGCCCGGCCAGGCTCATCGGATCGGTCTCCAGCTTGCCGAGCACGTCCTCCCAGCGGCTGAGCACATCCGTGGTCTGCGGATCGGCGTCCGCGCCCCAGCGTTCCTCCACGTATTTGCGGGCCAGCTCGTAGTACTCCATCTGGAGCTGTACGGCGGTGAGCTTGCGCCCGCTGCGCAGGGTGATCAGTTTGCGCAGCGAGGGGTCGTGGCTGACCCGGTGCAGGGTGCGCACCGGCTGGTCCACGGCGAGATCCACCGCGATGAAGCCGTCCTCGATCATGGAGAGCACCAGGGCGGTGGTGCCCAGCTTCAGATAGGTGGAGACCTCGGCCAGATTGGCGTCGCCGATGATCACGTGCAGCCGCCGGTACTTCTCGGCGTCCGCGTGCGGCTCGTCCCGGGTGTTGATGATGGGCCGCTTGAGGGTGGTCTCCAGACCCACCTCGACCTCGAAGTAGTCGGCGCGCTGGGAGAGCTGGAAGCCGTGCTCGCTGCCGTCCTGGCCGATCCCGACCCGGCCGGCGCCGCAGAACACCTGCCGGGAGACGAAGAACGGCGTCAGATGGCGCACGATGTCGGAGAACGGCGTCTCCCGCTTCATCAGGTAGTTCTCGTGGGTGCCGTAGGAGGCGCCCTTGTTGTCGGTGTTGTTCTTGTAGAGCTGGATGGGCTGGGACCCGGGCACCTCGGCGGCGCGGCGGGCGGCCTCGGCCATGATGCGTTCGCCCGCCTTGTCCCACAGCAGGGCGTCCATCGGGCTGGTGGTCTCGGGGGCGCTGTACTCCGGATGGGCGTGGTCGACGTAGAGCCGGGCGCCGTTGGTGAGGATGACATTGGCGAGGCCGATGTCCTCGTCCGTGAGCTGGCTGGCGTCGGCGTTGTCGCGTGCCAGATCGAACCCGCGGGCGTCGCGCAGCGGATTCTCCTCCTCGAAGTCCCAGCGTGCCCGCCGGGCCCGGTGCATGGCCGCCGCGTAGGCGTTCACGACCTGGGAGGAGGTGAGCATGGCGTTGGCGTTCGGGTGGCCGGGGACGGAGACGCCGTACTCCGTTTCGATGCCCATCACTCGCCGTACAGTCATGCGGCCCTCCTTGGGAGAAACGTCCGGCTGCGGGTCATGCCGTCGCATGTCCCGCAGCCGGACGTTTCGCTACTACAGGTATTGACCCGTGTTCGCCACCGTGTCGATGGAACGGCCGGTGTCGGCGCCCTTCTTTCCGGTGACCAGGGTGCGGATGAAGACGATCCGCTCGCCCTTCTTTCCGGAGATCCGGGCCCAGTCGTCGGGGTTGGTGGTGTTGGGCAGGTCCTCGTTCTCCTTGAACTCGTCCACGCAGGCGGCGAGGAGATGGGAGACGCGCAGGCCCTTCTGATTCTGGTCCAGGAATGCCTTGATGGCCATCTTCTTGGCCCGGTCCACGATGTTCTGGATCATGGCGCCGGAGTTGAAGTCCTTGAAGTACAGCACTTCCTTGTCACCATTGGCGTAGGTGACTTCCAGGAAGCGGTTCTCCTCGGTCTCCGCGTACATCTGCTCGACCACGGTCTGGATCATTCCGGCGACCGCGGCCTCGGCGTTGCCGTGGTGCTCCTCCAGGTCCTCGGAGTGCAGCGGCAGCCGCGGGGTGAGGTACTTGGAGAAGATGTCCTGGGCCGCCTCGGCGTCCGGACGCTCGATCTTGATCTTCACATCGAGCCGGCCGGGGCGCAGGATCGCCGGGTCGATCATGTCCTCGCGGTTGGAGGCGCCGATCACGATGACGTTCTCCAGGCCCTCCACTCCGTCGATCTCGGAGAGCAGCTGGGGGACGATGGTGTTCTCCACGTCCGAGCTGACCCCGGAGCCGCGGGTGCGGAAGAGGGAGTCCATCTCGTCGAAGAAGACGATGACCGGCGTCCCCTCGCTGGCCTTCTCGCGGGCCCGCTGGAAGACCAGCCGGATGTGCCGCTCGGTCTCGCCGACGTACTTGTTGAGCAGTTCGGGGCCCTTGATGTTGAGGAAGAAGCTCTTCCCCGCGGGCTGTCCGGTGACCTCGGCGACCTTCTTCGCCAGCGAGTTGGCCACCGCCTTGGCGATCAGCGTCTTGCCGCAGCCGGGCGGGCCGTACAGCAGGACGCCCTTGGGCGGCCGCAGCTCGTGCTCCCGGAACAGGTCCGGGTGCAGGTACGGCAGCTCCACCGCGTCCCTGATCAGCTCGATCTGGCCGCCCAGACCACCGATCTTGTTGTAGTCGATGTCGGGGACCTCTTCGAGGATGAGCTCCTCGACCTCGCTCTTGGGCACGACCTCGAACACGTAGCCGGAGCGGGGCTCCAGCAGCAGGGCGTCGCCGGAGCGCAGCACGATTCCGGAGGACAGCAGCGGCTCGGCCAGCCGTACGACGCGTTCCTCGTCGGTGTGCCCGACGACCAGGGCGCGCTCGCCGTCCTCCAGGACCTCCTTGAGGGTGACGATCTCGCCGACGCTCTCGAACTCCATGGCCTCGACCACGTTGAGCGCCTCGTTGAGCATGACCTCCTGGCCACGCCGCAGCTTGTCCAGTTCGATATTGGGGCTGACATTCACCCGGAGCTTGCGACCCCCGGTGAAGATGTCCGCGGTGTCGTCCTCGTTGGCGTGCAGGAAGACGCCGAAGCCGGCCGGGGGCTGCGCCAGGCGGTCGACCTCTTCCTTGAGGGCGACGATCTGGTCACGGGCCTCGCGGAGGGTAGTGGCGAGCCGCTCGTTCTGCGCGGACACGCCGGCCAGATTGGTCTGCAGCTCGACGATCCGCTCCTCGAGAACCCGAGTGTGCCGCGGAGAGTCGGCCAGCTTTCGGCGCAGGACGGTGATCTCCTGCTCAAGATCGGCAAGCTGCCGGGACGGGTCGTCGGATGCCCGACCGGGCCGGATGCCGCGGTTGCTGTCGTCATCGTGGGATGCCACGGTCCTCACCTCCTCCAAAGGGAGCTGGACGCTTCCAGACCCTACCTGGACCGGTGCGGTTCGAAACCCCTAGATCACAAAGACGGTCGAGGTGGATCCGATCTTCACCCTTGCGCACTCCCTCATGGCAGGGAATACCCACCCCGGGCGAGTGGAAAGCGGACGGTTGTATGGTCGTAAGCGGTCAACACCCGGCAGGGATGGCTCTCTTTGTTTCACACCCTCAAGGATTGGCAGGCCACATGACCGCGCGGAATGAATCCGGGGACCTGGAAGTCTGGATCGACCAGGATCTGTGCACGGGCGACGGCATCTGCGCGCAGTACGCCCCGGAGGTCTTCGAGCTGGACATCGACGGGCTCGCGTACGTGAAGCCGCCGGCGCCCGCCGGCCAGGAGGCCGATCTGCTCACCGCTCCCGGTGCCACCGCGCCGGTGCCGCTGCCGCTGCTGCGGGAAGTGATCGACTCGGCCAGGGAATGCCCGGGTGAGTGCATCCACGTGCGCAGGGCGTCGGACAAGACCGAGGTGTACGGCCCGGACGCCGTCGTGGACGCGGTGAACGCGCCGTAGGTCGCGTCGTCGGTGCCGGTCACGGCCGGGCGTACTCCCGCGCCCGGCCGGACGGCGGGGCCGCCGCGAACGTTCAGTAGCTGCCGGGCGGCGGGGCCGCGCGCAGCGCCAGGGTACCGTCCGTCCACTCCCACGCGACGTCGCGGCGCTGGTCGGGGGCGGAACGCGGGACATCCACCGAGGAGTAGCCGAGCAGCCGCACCGACACGGTGCCACCGCTGACCGTCAGGTTCTCCAGCATCATGCCCTCGGCCGGGTCCACCAGGGTCAGCGCGACCCGGGGCCCGCTCTCGCCGCGGGCGGGGTCGGTCAGGACGTACAGACCGTGCGGCGGGGTGCCGGCCCCCGCGTCGCAGTGCACGGCGGCGATGGTCTCCGGGACGCCGTCGCCGTCCAGGTCGCTCACGGCCTGGCCGGTGACGGTGATGCCGTACGGGCCGCAGTCCACCGGGTAGTCGGCGGCGGCGGGGTCCGGGCCTCCCCGGGCGTCCGCCGGCGCTTGTGCGGCGGCACCGCCGGGGCCGATCCAGGCGGCGGTCGCGGTGAGGGCGGCGACCGCGGCGGCGGTGGTGAGCCAGTGCACGGGTCGGCCACTGGGGGAAGGAAGTGCTGCGCCTGCCGGTGACTGCACGCGGAAGACTCCTGGGGCGGGGAGGTGGAGACAACTCGATGCCGGGACCTGCGCGTTGGCAGGTCCCGGCATCGTGCCACACCTCACATCACCGGGATACGGCGGGGGGTTTACGCGTCCGTTTCCTCCGCCGGACCGCCGGTGGCGGCTTCGGTGCCGGTGGCGGCGGTCCCGGCGGCACTCGCCGAACCGGGGCCGGTGTAGTCGGAGCCGTACGCGCCGGGGGCCGGGCGACGGCGGCGGCGCGGCGGCTCCACCCCGTCGGCCAGCCGGCGGGCGGTGACCAGGAAGCCGGTGTGCCCGATCATCCGGTGGTCCGGGCGTACCGCCAGGCCCTCCACGTGCCAGGTGCGCAGCATGGTCTCCCAGGCGGTCGGCTCGTTGAAGTTGCCGTGCTCGCGCAGGGTCTCCACGGTGCGTGCCAGCTGGGTGGTGGTGGCCACGTACGCGCACACGATCCCGCCGGGGACCAGTGCCTTGGCGACGGCGTCCACGCACTCCCAGGGGGCGAGCATGTCCAGGATGACCCGGTCGACCTCGGTGTCGGACAGGTTGTCCTGGAGGTCGCCGACCGTCAGCTGCCAGGCGGGGTGCGGGGAGCCGAAGTAGCGCTCCACGTTCTCCTGGGCGATCTTGGCGAAGTCGGCGCGGCGCTCGTAGGAGTGCAGCATGCCCTGGTCGCCGATCGCGCGCAGCAAGAAGGTGCTGAGCGAGCCGGAGCCCACGCCGGCCTCGACGACCCGGGCGCCCGGGAAGATGTCGGCCATGGCCAGGATCTGCCCCGCGTCCTTGGGGTAGACCACGGCGGCACCGCGGGGCATGGACAGGACATAGTCGGGGAGCAGGGGGCGCAGCGCGAGATAGGCGACGTTCCCCGTGGTGCGGACAACGGTTCCTTCGGGGGCGCCGATCAGCTCGTCGTGCGGGAAGGCACCCTTGTGGGTGTGGAAGCTCTTCCCGGCTTCGAGCGTGAAGGTGTAGTGGCGGCCCTTGGGATCGGTGAGCTGTACCTGGTCCCCGACCTGGAAGGGCCCGCGTCGGCGGGCGGCACCGGTCGGTTCGGACATGGGGGTCAGCCTAGTGCAGGGCGGGAGGGCCGCCGTGCGCGGGGAGGCGGACGGCGGTGGTCAGCGGCGGGCGGCGGGCCCCGTCATGGCGTCCATGAAGGCGCGTTCCACGTCGGTGGTGGACAGCACGCCGTAGATCTCGTCGTTCTCCTCGACCACCAGGTACTCGGTGGCCGGGGTGGCCCGCAGGTGGTCCAGGAGTGCCTCGCCGGTGAGGTCGGCGGGCACCCGCATGCCGTCCTCCAGGTCCTGGGCGAGGGTGGAGACCGCGACCCAGGGGCGGCGCCGTTCGGGGACGGAGGCGATGCCGGCCTCGCGGACCAGCGCGACGGGGGCGCCCTGGCCGTCGACCACCACCAGGGCGCGGGCGCCGGCGTCGTTGGCGCGGCGCAGCGCCTCGGACAGCGGGGTCTGGGCGCTGACCGGGACGGCCCGCCGGGTGAGGACGCGGGCGTTGAGGGCGGGCAGCCGCTCGCGCAGCCGGGCCATCTTGAGGCTGTTGCCGGCGCCGGTCCAGATGATGGCGGCGAGGATGGCGGCCAGCAGGGCGTCGGTGAGCGAGTCCAGGCCGGTGTAGGAGTCGCGGTCGGTGACGCCGGTGAGGTGGGTGGTCAGCGGGAAGCCGATCAGCACCACCACGGCGAGCACCCGGCCGGTCCAGGCGGCGACCACGGTGCCGGTCATGGGGCTGCCGCTGAGCCGCCACACCACGGCGCGCAGCATCCGGCCGCCGTCCAGCGGAAGGCCGGGCAGCAGGTTGAAGGCGGCGACGATGACGTTGGAGATCATCAGGCCGGCGAGCAGGACGCCGGGGACGGTGTCGCGTTCGACGGTGAGCATGCCGGCCCAGAAGACGCCGCCCAGCACGAGGGAGAGCAGCGGGCCGACGCCGGCCAGCACGAACTCGCGGCCGGGGGTCTGGGACTCCTTCTCGATCTCGGAGACGCCGCCGAAGAACTGGAGCTGGATGCGGCGCACGGGGAGGTCGAAGCGGATGGCGGCGTAGGTGTGGGCGAGTTCGTGCACCAGCACCGAGGCGTAGAAGGCGACCGCGAAGAACAGGGAGACAAGGTAGCGGCCGGCGCCGAGGTCGGGCAGTACCCGGTCCAGCTGGTTGCCGAAGAACCAGGTGATCAGGGCCGCGACGAGGAACCAGCTGGGCGCGACGTAGATCGGTACGCCGAAGACGCGCCCCATCAGCAGGCCGCCGCGCGCCTCCTTGGAACCGCCGGGCTTCTCGCCGGAGCCCTGCGGGCGGGCCGGGCTGTCGGGCCCCGATGTCCGGTCGCTGTCGGAGTCTGGCACCAATTCCCCTTGCTGGGTGTGACCTCGCGGGAGAGGCGGGTCGGCTGTGGAGTCGATGGTAAGCGCCCCGCTGTCAGTGACGCCCCGTAGGGTTCCGGACATGGAAGCGTCAGCCACCGCGCGTACTTCGTCCCTCTCGCCCTCCCGGGCCGCCGACTTCATGCAGTGCCCCCTGCTCTACCGCTTCCGGGTGATCGACAAACTGCCCGAGGCGCCGAGCGCGGCGGCCACCAGGGGAACGGTTGTCCATGCCGTGCTGGAGCGGGTGTTCGACGCGCCGGCCGGGCAGCGCAGTGTGCCCCGGGCCAAGGCGATGGTGATGCGGGAGTGGCAGCGGCTGCTGAAGAAGCGCCCGGAGCTGGCGCAGCTCTTCGCGGACGAGTCGCAGGACGCGGAGCCGGGGGCGCTGGACCAGGAGCGGCTGGCGGGCTGGCTGACGGAGGCCGAGGGTCTGGTGGAGCGCTGGTTCTCGCTGGAGGACCCCACCCGGTTGCAGCCGGCCGAGCGTGAGCTGTGGGTGGAGACGAAGCTGGAGTCGGGGCTGCGGCTGCGCGGGGTGATCGACCGGGTGGACATCGCCCCGACCGGCGAGGTGCGCATCGTCGACTACAAGACGGGCAAGGCGCCGCGCCCGGAGTACGCGGCGGACGCGCTGTTCCAGATGAAGTTCTACGCGCTGGTGCTGTGGCGGCTGCGCGGTGAGGTGCCCAAGCGGCTCCAGCTGGTGTATCTGGGCAGCGGTGATGTGCTGACCCTGGATCCGCAGGAGAGCGATCTGGCGGCGGTGGAGCGCAAGCTGCTGGCGCTGTGGGAGGCGATCCGGCGGGCCACCGAGAGCGGGGACTGGCGGCCGAAGCCGGGCCGGCTGTGCGGCTGGTGCGACCACCAGTCGCGCTGCCCGGAGTTCGGCGGCACTCCCCCGCCGTACCCGCTGGCCATCCAGCCGGCGCTGCCGCTGGAGGTGCCGGGCCCGCGGGCGGGCGAGGAGCGCGAGGGTGACCTCCCGGAGGGCTGAGTCAGGGGGGCGTGGGCGAGAATGGTGCCGCCTGCCGTCTGATCGAGGGGTTAGTCCATGCCCATCCGCGTTCTGCTGGTCGACGATCAGCCGCTGCTGCGTACCGGTTTCCGGATGATCCTGGAGGCCGAGGGGGACGTGGCCGTGGTCGGCGAGGCCGGCGACGGGCTCCAGGCCCTGGACCAGGTGCGGGCCCTGCAGCCCGATGTGGTGCTGATGGACATCCGGATGCCCCGGATGGACGGGGTGGAGGCCACCCGGCGAATCACCGGGCCGCAGCGGAACGGCCCGGCCAGGGTGCTGGTGCTGACCACCTTCGATCTGGACGAGTACGTGATCGAGGCGCTGCGGGCGGGGGCCGCCGGTTTTCTCCTCAAGGACGCGCCGGCCGCCGAGCTGGTGCAGGCGATCCGGGTGGTGGCGGCGGGCGAGGCGATGCTGGCGCCGAGCGTGACGCGGCGGCTGCTGGACAAGTACGCGGGCAAGCTGCCCTCGGGGGAGGACGCGGTGCCGCACGCGCTGGGCACGCTGACCGAGCGCGAGGTGGAGGTGCTGAAGCTGGTGGCGCGCGGGCTCTCCAACGCGGAGATCGCGGCGGATCTGTTCGTGAGCGAGACCACCGTGAAGACGCATGTGGGCCACGTGCTGACCAAGCTCCAGCTGCGCGACCGGGTACAGGCCGCGGTGTACGCGTACGAGAGCGGCCTGGTGCGGCCCGGCAGCTGACGCCCGCTCCGGGGAGACGACCAGCGCGGGACGGGGGTCGCCGCCGGGGCCGTTACACCGGGTCGGCCGTGCGGGCGGGGCCCCGGGCCGGGGCGCGGTGGTGCAGGGCGCGCAGGAAGGGGACGCTGATCTCCTCCAGTGAGGTGACCACGGTGCGCCCCGGGGCGGGCGGCACGGGGGCGACCGAGGGCACCGCGATGACCTGGCACCCGGCGGCCTCGGCGGAGGCGACGCCGGTGAGGGTGTCCTCCACGGCCACGCAGCGCACCGGGTCGGCGCCGAGCCCGGCGGCGGCGGTGAGGTACGGGTCCGGGTGCGGCTTGGTGCGGGTCAGCTCGTCGCCGGCGACGGTCAGCGCGAAGTGGTGGGCGCCGATGGAGCTCAGCATCCGGTCGATGACGGTGCGGTGCGAGGCGGAGACCAGGGCGGTGGGCACCCGGTGCGCGGCCAGCTGGGTCAGCAGCCGGTGGGCGCCGGGCATGAGCGCGACTCCCTGGTCCAGGCGGCGCAGAAAGGCGGCGTTCAGGGCGTCCCGTGCCTCGTCGAGGGTGATGTCGGCGCCGGTGGCCTCGATGAGGAAGCCGGCGCTGCGGGTCATCGGCCCGCCCACCACGACCGCCCGGTACTCCTCGGACAGGGTGTGACCCAGGCCGGCGAAGACCTCGACCTCGGCGTCCCACCAGAATCCCTCGGTGTCCACCAGGGTGCCGTCCATGTCCAGCAGCACGGCCTGCGGCAGCGGGCCCGCGACGGCGGCGGTGTCGATGACGGACGGGGAACTGGTCATCCGTGGTCCCTTCGGGGAGCAGGACGGCCGGTCGTCACCCCTCCGGATCGGGAGAGGAACGACCGGCCGCTTACCGGACAGATCATTCTACGGTGCTGTGGGGTGGTTCGCCCGGGCAGACACCTGTTCGGCCGGTTCCCGGGGATCAGCGGGCGTTGAAGTAGTTGGCCTCGGGGTGGTGCAGGATGATCGCGTCGGTGGACTGCTCGGGGTGCAGCTGGAACTCCTCGGACAGGGTGACCCCGATCCGCTCGGGCTGGAGCAGCTCGGCGATCTTGGCGCGGTCCTCCAGGTCGGGGCAGGCCGGGTAGCCCAGGGAGTACCGGCAGCCCTGGTACTCGGTGCGGAACATGCCGGACAGGGCGGCCGGGTCGGAGCCGCCGATGCCCAGTTCGGCGCGGACCCGGGCGTGCCAGAACTCGGCGAGCGCCTCGGCGAGCTGGACGGACAGGCCGTGCAGCTCCAGATAGTCGCGGTAGGCGTCGGCGGCGAACAGTTCGGCGGTGGCGCCGGAGACCCGGGAGCCGACGGTGACGGCCTGCAGGGCGACCACGTCCGTCTCGCCGCTCTCCGCCGGGCGGAAGAAGTCGGCCAGGCACAGCCGCCGGCCGCGGCGCTGGCGGGGGAAGGTGAAGCGGGTGCGTTCCTTGCCGTCCTCGTCGAGGATCACCAGGTCCTGGCCCTCGGCGTGGCAGGGGAAATAGCCGTAGACGACGGCCGCCTCCAAGAGGTTGTCGGTGTGCAGCCGGTCCAGCCAGCCGCGCAGCCGGGGGCGCCCCTCGGTCTCCAGCAGTTCCTCGTAGTCGGGGCCCTCGCCGCTGCGGCTGCCCTTGAGCCCCCACTGGCCCTTGAAGAGGGCGTCCTCGTCCAGCCAGGCGGCGTAGTCCTTGAGCGGGATGCCCTTGATGACGCGGGTGCCGAGGAAGGGAGCGGTGGGCAGGGGTACGTCGGTGGCGGTGGCCGAGCGGCCCACCGGCTCCTCGGTGTCCTCCTGCGGCAGGGCGGTGGCGGGGCGGGCGGCCACCCGGCGCTTCTTCAGCTCGGGGAGGGTGGCGCCGGGCACGCCGCGCTTGACGGCGATCAGGGCGTCCATCAGCCGCAGGCCCTCGAAGGCGTCGCGGGCGTAGCGGACCTCGCCCTGGTAGACCTCGTGCAGGTCCTGCTCGACGTAGGCGCGGGTGAGGGCGGCGCCGCCGAGGATGACCGGGTAGTCGGCGGCCATGCCGCGCTGGTTGAGCTCCTCCAGGTTCTCCTTCATGATCACCGTGGACTTCACCAGCAGCCCGGACATCCCGATGACATCGGCGCGGTGTTCCTCGGCGGCGTCCAGGATGGCGGTCACCGGCTGCTTGATGCCGAGGTTGACGACGTTGTAGCCGTTGTTGGACAGGATGATGTCGACGAGGTTCTTGCCGATGTCGTGGACGTCGCCGCGCACGGTGGCGAGCACGATGGTGCCCTTGCCCTCGTCGTCGGACTTCTCCATGTGCGGTTCGAGGTGGGCGACGGCGGTCTTCATGACCTCGGCGGACTGGAGCACGAAGGGCAGCTGCATCTGTCCCGAACCGAACAGCTCGCCGACCGTCTTCATGCCCTCCAGCAGGGTGTCGTTGACGATCTCCAGGGCGGGGCGGGTGGTGAGCGCCTCGTCCAGGTCGGCCTCCAGGCCCTTGCGTTCGCCGTCGACGATGCGCCGGCGCAGCCGCTCCTCCAGGGGCAGGGCGAGCAGTTCCTCGGTCTTGCCGGCCCGCATGGACTTGGCGTCCACGCCCTCGAAGAGTTCGAGGAAGCGCTGGAGCGGGTCGTAGCCCTCACGGCGCCGGTCGTGGATGAGGTCGAGGGCGACCTGGACCTGTTCGTCCTCGATCCGGGCGATGGGCAGGATCTTGGCGGCGTGCACGATGGCGGAGTCCAGGCCGGCCTTGACGCATTCGTCGAGGAAGACCGAGTTGAGGACGAGCCGGGCCGCCGGGTTGAGGCCGAAGGAGATGTTGGACAGGCCCAGGGTGGTCTGCACCTGGGGGTGGCGCCGCTTCAGCTCCCTGATGGCCTCGATCGTGTGCACCCCGTCGCGGCGGGACTCCTCCTGGCCGGTGCAGATGGTGAAGGTGAGGCAGTCGATGATGATGTCGCTCTCGGCCACGCCCCAGTTGCCGGTGAGGTCGGCGATGATGCGCTCGGCGATGGCGACCTTGTGCTCGGGGGTGCGGGCCTGGCCGCGTTCGTCGATGGTGAGCGCCATCAGGGCCGCGCCGTGCTCCACCGCCATCCGGGTGACCTTGGCGAACCGCGAGTCGGGGCCGTCGCCGTCCTCGTAGTTCACGGAGTTGATGACGGCCCGGCCGCCGAGCCGCTCCAGACCGGCCTCCAGGACGGCGGGCTCGGTGGAGTCCAGCACGATGGGCAGGGTGGAGGCGGTGGCGAGCCGGCCGGCCAGTTCCGACATGTCGGCAGCGCCGTCGCGGCCGACGTAGTCCACGCACAGGTCGAGCAGGTGGGCGCCCTCGCGGATCTGTTCGCGGGCCAGCTCGACGCAGTCCTCCCAGCGGCCCTCCAGCATGGCCTCGCGGAACTTCTTGGAGCCGTTCGCGTTGGTGCGCTCGCCGATGGCGAGGTAGGAGGCGTCCTGCCGGAAAGGCACGGTCTGGTAGAGGGAGGCGGCGCCGGGCTCGGGGCGCGGGTCGCGGGCGCCGGGGGTCAGCCCGCGCACCCGCTCCACGACCTGCCGCAGGTGTTCGGGGGTGGTGCCGCAGCAGCCGCCGATCAGGGAGAGGCCGAATTCGCCGATGAAGGTCTGGTGGGCGTCGGCCAGCTCGGCGGGGCCCAGCGGGTAGTGGGCGCCGTCCTTGCCGAGGACGGGCAGCCCGGCGTTGGGCATGCAGGAGATGGGGATGGTGGCGTGCTGGGAGAGATAGCGCAGGTGTTCGCTCATCTCGGCCGGCCCGGTGGCGCAGTTCAGGCCGATCATGTCGATGCCCAGCGGTTCCAGGGCGGTGAGGGCGGCGCCGATCTCGGAGCCGAGCAGCATGGTGCCCGTGGTCTCGACGGTGACCTGGACGACGAGCGGCAGGTCGACGCCGGTGGCGGCCACGGCGCGGCGGGCGCCGAGCACGGCGGCCTTGGTCTGGAGCAGGTCCTGGGCGGTCTCCACGAGCAGGGCGTCGGCGCCGCCGGCGATCAGGCCCTCGGCGTTCCGCTGGTACGCGTCGCGCAGGTCGGCGTAGCGGATGTGGCCGAGGGTGGGCAGCTTGGTGCCGGGGCCGATGGAGCCGAGCACCCAGCGCTGCCGTCCGTCGCGCGCGGCACAGTCGTCGGCGGTCTCGCGGGCGATGCGGGCACCGGCCTCGGAGAGCTCGGCGATGCGTTCGGGGATGTCGTACTCGCCGAGGGCGGCGAGGTTGGCGCCGAAGGTGTTGGTCTCCACACAGTCCACGCCGGCGTCGAAGTACTCCTGGTGCACGGAGCGCACGATGTCCGGGCGGGTGACGTTCAGGACCTCGTTGCACCCCTCCAGCTGCTGGAAGTCGTCCAGGGAGGGCTCGGCGGCCTGGAGCATGGTGCCCATGCCGCCGTCGGCGACGACGACGCGGGAGGCGAAGGCCCGGCGCAGTGCGGCGGCGCGGTCGGCCTGGGTGTGCGGGGACAGGATGGGCGAGGCCATGAAGGTGCTCCTGGTGTGCGACGGCTGTCGGCTATGCGCTCCCGCGGGGGAGGCACTCGCTCAGCGTATCCGCAGTGGTGGCGGATTCCCTGAGGCCTTCCGGGGAGTGGGACGGTCGTAGACTCATGACATCCCCGGTGCTATCGACATCACCGGATGATGTTCGGCATTGTCGAATGGTGCGAGCGGGTGGCAGGGCCCGCTGAGGGCGTGAACGGCAGGAGGCGTCTCATGGCGCGGACCATTCAGTCACTGGAACGGGCCGCCGCGGTACTGCGGCTGCTGGCCGGCGGCGAGCGGCGGCTGGGTCTGTCCGACATCGCCTCGTCCATCGGCCTGGCCAAGGCCACCGCGCACGGGCTGCTGCGCACCCTCCAGCAGGAGGGCTTCGTGGAGCAGGACGCCTCCTCGGGCAAGTACCAGCTGGGCGCCGAGCTGCTGCGGCTGGGCAACAGCTACCTGGATGTGCACGAGCTGCGGGCCAGGGCGCTGGTGTGGACGGACGACCTGGCGCGCTCCAGCGGGGAGAGCGCCTATGTGGGGGTGCTGCACCAGCGCGGGGTGCTGATCGTCCACCACGTCTTCCGGCCCGACGACTCCCGGCAGGTGCTGGAGGTCGGGGCGATGCAGCCGCTGCACAGCACCGCGCTGGGCAAGGTGCTGGCGGCCTACGACCCGGTGGCGCACAACGAGGCCCTGGATGCCGGCTTCGCGGCGATCACGGATCGCACCGTGGTGGATCCGGCGGCCTTCGACCGTGATCTCGACACCATCAGGGCCCGTGGCTGGGCCGGCGACGTCGGCGAGACGTGGGACGGGGTGGCCTCGGTGGCGGCCCCGATCCTGGACCGGCGGCGAATGCCGGTGGGCGCGGTGGGCATCACCGGCGCCGTGGAGCGGATGCAGGAGGACGGCGCGCTGCGCCCGCGGCTGATCGCGGCGGTGCGGGACTGCGCCCGGTCCGTGTCGCGCGACCTCGGATCCGGTCGGTTCTAGAACAATACGGACATTCGTCAGCTCCCTGCCGTTCCTTGCATCACATCCCTTGACGGCAGCCTCACTGAAGAGAAAACTCGCGTTCAGTGGTCGACAATGTCGAACGCTGGACGGAGCTCTACCTGGTCCACCGGACATAGGACAAAGGAGTCACGGGTGTCCAACTCCGAAATCTTCTACGGCGAGGTGCTCGGCACCGCCGTTCTGATCCTGCTCGGCGCCGGTGTCGTCGCCGGTGTCGTGCTGAAGAAATCCAAGGCGTTCGGCGCCGGCTGGGTCGCGATCACCTTCGGGTGGGGCATCGCCGTGCTCGCCGGCGTGTACGTCTCCACCGAGATCTCCGGGGCGCACCTCAACCCGGCGGTCACCCTCGGCATCATGATCGTGCACGGCGGCTGGAGCCAGTTCTGGGTCTACATCCTGGGGCAGTTCACCGGCGCGATGCTGGGCGCCATCGGCGTATGGATCGGCTACTACGGCCACTTCCACGCCCATCTGACCGACCGCGAGGAGGAGGGCGGCTCCCGCACCCCCGGCGTACGGGCGTACGACGAACCGCGTCCGACGCGTGAGCGACGCGCCGCGACGCGCGGCGAGCCCGGCCCGGTGCTCGGCATCTTCTCCACCGCCCCCGAGATCCGCGTCTACTGGCAGAACGTGGCCACCGAGATCCTGGGCACCTTCGTCCTGGTCTCCGTCGTGCTGGCCACCGGCGTCAACGACGCCCTCCAGGTCACCGCCATCGGCGGCCTGCTGGTGGCCCTCACCGTGCTCGGCATCGGCCTGTCCCTGGGCGGTCCGACCGGATACGCCATCAACCCGGCCCGTGACCTGGGCCCGCGCATCATCCACGCGCTGCTGCCGCTGCCCAACAAGGGCGGCTCCGACTGGTCCTACGCCTGGGTCCCGGTGGTCGGTCCGTTGCTCGGCGGAGCCGCCGCGGCCGGTATCCACCAGCTGGTGTTCTGACCCGCTGGCCGCCCCCGTCCGCCCCCGTACCGAAAGATCAGGAGCCGACCGCATGAGCGAGACGCACGACCCCGACTTCTCCTCCGAGCAGCGCCAGTACATCGCCGCCATCGACCAGGGCACCACCTCCTCCCGGTGCATCGTCTTCGACCACGACGGACGCATCGTCTCGGTCGACCAGAAAGAACACGAACAGATCTTCCCCAAGCCCGGCTGGGTGGAGCACAACGCCACGGAGATCTGGGCCAACGTCCAGGAAGTGGTCGCCGGGGCCCTGGACAAGGCCCAGATCACCAAGGACCACGTCAAGGCCATCGGCATCACCAACCAGCGCGAGACCACCCTGCTGTGGGACCGCCGCACCGGGGAGCCGGTGCACAACGCCATCGTCTGGCAGGACACCCGCACCGACGCGCTCTGCCGCGAGCTGGGCCGCAACGTGGGCCAGGACCGCTTCCGCCGCGAGACCGGGCTGCCGCTGTCCGCCTACTTCGCCGGGACCAAGATCCGCTGGCTGCTGGACAACGTCGAGGGGCTGCGCGAGCGTGCCGAACGCGGCGACCTGCTGTTCGGCACCATGGACTCCTGGGTGATCTGGAACCTCACCGGCGGCGTCGACGGCGGGCGGCACGTCACCGACGTCACTAACGCCTCACGCACCATGCTGATGAACCTGCGCACCATGGACTGGGACGAGCGCATCCTGTCCTCGATGCAGGTGCCCGCCGCCGTGCTGCCCGAGATCCGCTCCTCGGCCGAGGTCTACGGCCACGCCAAGGGCGGCCCGCTGGACGGGGTGCCGGTGGCCTCCGCGCTCGGCGACCAGCAGGCGGCGCTGTTCGGGCAGACCTGCTACGACGTCGGCGAGGCCAAGTCCACGTACGGCACCGGCACGTTCCTGCTGATGAACACCGGCACCGAGGCCGTCAACTCGTACGCCGGGCTGCTGACCACCGTCGGCTACCGCATCGGTGACCAGCCCACGGTGTACGCGCTGGAGGGCTCCATCGCGATCACCGGCGCCCTGGTGCAGTGGATGCGCGACCAGATGGGCATCATCCACTCGGCGGCCGAGATCGAGACCCTGGCCAGGACGGTGGAGGACAACGGTGGCGCGTACTTCGTACCAGCGTTCTCCGGTCTGTTCGCCCCCTACTGGCGTTCGGACGCGCGCGGCGTCATCGCCGGGCTGACCCGCTATGTCACCAAGGCGCACATCGCCCGCGCGGTGCTGGAGGCCACCGCCTGGCAGACCCGCGAGATCGTCGACGCCATGAAGAAGGACTCCGGCGTCGAGCTCACCTCGCTGCGGGTCGACGGAGGCATGACCTCCAACAACCTGCTGATGCAGAACATCTCGGACTTCCTGGACGCGCCGGTGGTGCGGCCCATGGTCTCCGAGACCACCTGTCTGGGGGCCGCCTACGCGGCCGGGCTCGCCGTCGGCTTCTGGTCGGACGTCAGCGAGCTGCGCGCCAACTGGCGCCGGGCGGCCGAGTGGACCCCCGAGATGGACGCGGCCGACCGCGACCGCGAGTACAAGCTCTGGCTCAAGGCCGTGCAGCGGACCATGGGCTGGCTCGAAGAGGAGGACTGAGAACTGATGAACACCCCGCAGCACACCACGGACGCCTCCGGGGCCGCGATATCCGCGACCCCGGCCGCCGGCCGCACCGAGACCCGGGAGCGGCTGGCCGGCTCCGCCTACGATCTGCTGGTGATCGGCGGCGGCATCCTGGGCACCTCGGTGGCCTGGCACGCCGCGCAGTCGGGGCTGCGGGTGGCGATGGTGGACGCCGGCGACTTCGCCGGCGCCACCTCCTCCGCCTCCTCCAAGCTGGTGCACGGCGGACTGCGCTACCTCCAGACCGGCGCGGTCAAGCTGGTGGCCGAGAACCACCACGAGCGCCGGGTGCTCGCCAAGGACGTGGCCCCGCACCTGGTCAACCCGCTCACCTTCCACCTCCCCGTCTACAAGGACGGCCCGCACGGCGCCGCCAAGCTCGGCGCCGGGGTGTTCGCCTACTCGGCGCTGTCCGCCTTCGGCGACGGGGTCGGCCGGATCATCTCCCCCGCCAAGGCCGCCGCCGCCAACCCGGCGCTGCGCACCGACAACCTCAAGGCCGTGGCGGTCTACGGCGACCACCAGATGAACGACGCCCGCGTCGCCGTCCTCACGGTGCGCGCCGCCGTCGCCGCCGGCGCCGCCGTCCTCAACCACGCCGAGGTCGCCGGGCTGCGCTTCACCCACGGCCGGGTCACCGGCGCCGAGGTCCGCGACCGCGTCGACGGCACCGGGTTCGGCATCAATGCCCGCCTGGTGCTCAACGCCACCGGCCCCTGGGTAGACCACCTGCGCCGCCTGGAACACCCCGGCGCCGCACCCAGCGTCCGGCTCTCCAAGGGCGCCCACATCGTGCTGCGCCGCACCGCCCCCTGGCGCGCCGCGCTCGCCACCCCGGTCGACAAGTACCGCATCACCTTCGCCCTGCCCTGGGAGGACCAGCTGCTGCTGGGCACCACCGACGAGCCGTACGAGGGCGACCCGGGCGAGGTGCGCGCCACCGAGGCCGACATCCAGCAGATCCTGGCCGAGGCGGCGCTGTCGGTGCGCGACACCCAGCTCGACCGGGACCTGCTCACGTACGCCTTCGCCGGACTGCGCGTGCTGCCCGGCGGTCCGGGCGGGGTGGAGTCCGCCAAGCGCGAGACCGTCGTCACCGAGGGGCGCGGCGGGATGCTGTCGGTGGCCGGCGGCAAGTGGACCACCTACCGGCACATCGGCCGTACGGTACTGGCCAAACTCGCCAAGCTGCCGGGGCTCGGCATCGCCGAGGACATGGAGCCGGTACGGGAGCTGGTGCGCCGCGCCCCGCTGCCCGGGGTCGCCAACCCCAACGCGGTCGCCCACCGGCTGCTGGTGGACAGCGAGCCGGGCGGCCGGATGGATCCGCTGACCGCGCGCCATCTGGCCACCCACTACGGCTCGCTCGCCCTGGAGATCGCGGACCTGGTGCGCCGGGACCCGGCGCTCGGCGAGCGCATCCACCCGGCGGGCCCGGAGATCTGGGCCCAGGTCGTCTACGCCCGCGACCAGGAGTGGGCCCAGACGGTGGACGACGTGCTGCGCCGCCGCACCACCGTCACGATCCGTGGCCTGGACACCGAGGAGGTGCGGGAGAAGGTGGCCGCCGTACTGGCCCGCCGGGAGGGCTGAGAGCGCGCCGCCGCGCTCCCGTGCCGTGTCCCGGCCCGCCGATCCGATGCGTACAAAGGCCGTGGCCTGGGAACGGTGACGCCGTAGGCTGGGCCGCACGGAAGACAAACGGCAGCCGGGCCGGGCATACCACCCCGACCCGGCCGGAAGGAGGCGCTGGGTGATCGAGCTCGAGGGAGTTCCCGAGCTGGTCGACCCGGTCATGGTGGCCGCGTTCGAAGGCTGGAATGATGCCGGCGACGCCGCCTCCGCCGCGGTCGCGCATCTGGAGCGGGAGTGGAAGGGCGAGGTGTTCGCGGCGCTGGACGCCGAGGACTACTACGACTTCCAGGTCAACCGCCCGCTCATCTGGCTGGACGACGGCGTGCGCCGGATCACCTGGCCGACCACGCGGCTTTCCGTGATCCGCGGCGGCGCGACCGGGGGTTCCGGCAGACGGCGTGACCTGGTGCTGGTGCGCGGCATCGAGCCGAGCATGCGCTGGCGGTCGTTCTGCAACGAGCTGCTGGGCTTCGCCCACGAGCTGGGCGTGGAGATGGTGGTGGTACTCGGCGCGCTGCTGGGCGACACCCCGCACACCCGGCCGGTACCGGTCACCAGTGTCACCTCGGACGAGGAGCTGGCCCGCTCGCTTGACCTGGAGGAGTCCCGGTACGAGGGGCCGACCGGCATCGTGGGGATCTTCCAGGAGGCGTGCGCCCACGCCGGGTTCCCCGCGGTCAGCCTGTGGGCCTCGGTACCGCACTACGTCTCGCAGCCGCCGAACCCGAAGGCCTCTCTCGCCCTGCTGAACGCGCTGGAGGATCTGCTGGGGGTGGGCATCCCGCTGGGCGATCTGCCCGATGACGCCCGCGCCTGGCAGCTGGGAGTGGACCAACTGGCCGCCGAGGACAGCGAGGTGGCGGAGTACGTCCAGTCGCTGGAGCAGGCGCGCGACACGGCGGAGCTGCCGGAGGCCTCGGGCGAGGCGATCGCCAAGGAGTTCGAGCGCTATCTGCGGCGCCGGGGCGGGCCGCAGGAGCCGGGCCCCGGGGAGCCGGGCGGCGCCGGTTCCGGGCCGTTCCTGAAGGATCCGAGCAGCGGGCGGGCCCGGCCGCGCCGGCGCCGCAAGCCGGAGAGCGACGCGGGGCCGCCCCCGACGGCGGAGGGCGGCGGGGGTCCGGCCGAGCCGGGCGAGTAACGTCCGTCCGGTTTACGCGCATCGATCCGGGCCCGTACGCATCACGTACGGGCCCGGATCGCCGTCAGCGCCGGCTGCGCGGGGTGTGCCGGCGGGTCACAGTGCGACGCCGAGCAGGGCGTCCACGGCCCGCGAGACGATGCCGGGGGCGCCGGTGTCCTCGCCGCCGTCCGCCAGCTGGGCCGCGGCCCAGCGGTCCACGGCGGCGAGCGCGGCCGGTGCGTCCAGATCGTCGGCCAGCGCCTCCCTGATCTCCTCGACCACATCGAGCGCGGGCGGCCCGTCGGGGCGGGAGACCGCCGCCCGCCAGCGGGCGAGCCGCTGCTCGGCCTCCTCCAGCACCGCGGGCGTCCACTCCCAGTCGGCGCGGTAGTGCCGGGAGAGCAGCGCCAGCCGGACGGCGGCCGGGTCGACGCCGTCACGCCGCAGCTGCGAGACGAAGACGAGGTTGCCCCGCGACTTGGACATCTTCTCGCCCTGGTACCCGACCATGCCGGCGTGCACATAGCTGGCGGCGAACGGGTACGCACCGGTGAGCGTCTGGGCGTGTGAGGCGCCCATCTCGTGGTGCGGGAAGGCCAGGTCGGAGCCGCCGCCCTGCACGTCGAAGCCCATGCCCAGGTGCTCCAGGGCGATCGCCACGCACTCGATGTGCCAGCCGGGGCGCCCGGGGCCCAGGCTGCCGCCGTCCCAGGAGGGCTCGCCGGGGCGGGCGGCCAGCCACAGCAGCGGATCCAGCGGGTTCTTCTTGCCGGGGCGGTCCGGGTCACCGCCGCGTTCGGCGGACAGCGCGCGCATGGTCGCCGCGTCGAGCCCCGAGACCTTCCCGAAGTGCTCGTCTGCGGCCACCGAGTAGTAGATGTCGCCGTCGAGTTCGTAGGCGGCGCCCTGCTCGCGCAGCCGTTCCACCAGCGGCACGATGCCCGGTATGGCCTCCACCGCCCCGATGTAGTGGGCGGGCGGCAGCATCCGCAGCGCGGTCATGTCCTCGCGGAACAGCTCGGTCTCGCGCAGCGCGAGCGCCGTCCAGTCCTCGCCGGTGGCCACCGCCCGCTCCAGCAGCGGGTCGTCGATGTCGGTGACGTTCTGTACGTAGTGCACCTGCCGCCCCGTGTCCAGCCAGACCCGCTGCACGAGGTCGAACGCGGTGTAAGTGGCCGCGTGGCCCAGGTGAGTGGCGTCGTAGGGGGTGATTCCGCAGACGTAGAGCCGGGCCACGGGCCCGGGGGTGAGGGTCACCCGGCTCCCGGTGGCGGTGTCATGAATCCTGAGGTCGCGGCCCTGACCAGGCAGCGCGGGGACCTCGGAGGCGGGCCAGGCATACATGCAACGAGCCTATCCGGCCACGCCCCGGCTTACACGGCGGGCCCGGTCGGGGCGCGCGCCGGGGAGCGCGGCACGGTTCCCCGGCCGGTGATCAGATCAGCGGCCAGGGGATGGCGGGCCACTCGCCGCCGGGGAGCGGATGACGGCCGGTGCGCAGCAGCTCGGCGACGCGTTCGCGCAGCGCGGTGTACTCGGCGGGGCTGATCAACTCGGCGATCCGGGTGGCCGGCTCGCTGTCGGGGTCGGCGAGCGCGTCCGACAGCCTCCGCAGCGCCTGGGGCACGCCGTCCGGCAGCGGCTCGCCCGCCCAGCCCCACAGCAGGGTGCGCAGCTTGTCCTCGGTGTGGAAGGTCACCCCGTGATCGATGCCGTACAGCCGGCCGTCGGGCTGGGGCAGCAGATGGCCGCCCTTGCGGTCCCCGTTGTTGATCACCGCGTCCAGGACGGCGACGCGGCGCAGCCGTTCGTCGTCCGCGTGCACCAGCAGGGCCAGGGTGCCGTCGCCGGTCTCCACCTGGCCGATCGCCCGCCAGCCGGGCCCGGGCTCGGTGCCTTCGGTCAGGGCCAGCAGTTCGGAGGGCGGACCGGGCTCGGCGCCGTCCGTGTCCTGTGCCTCGGGCTCCTCCGGTTCCGGGGCGTCGCGCGGGTCGGGGCCCACCCACAGCTGGCACATGGTCTCGCCCTGCGGCCCTTCACGCAGCACGGTCGGCGGCACCAGGTCCCAGCCCAGCGCGCGGCACACCTCGTACGCGGCGACCTCACGGCGGGCCAGATTGCCCTCGGGGAAGTCCCACAGCGGGCGCTCGCCGGCCACCGGCTTGCACACGCAGGCCAGTTGCCGGCCGCCGAGTTCGGCGGTGGCGTACAGGACCGCGTTGGAGGCGTCCGGGATCCGGCCGAGTACGGTGAGCGCGCCGTGCGCGAGGATCTTGGCGGCGTCCTCGTGAGGGTCGGGTGTCATGTCCGGCTGCGCCGGTACCCGTTCTGACGCGGGCATACATGTCCCTCCGGGTCGAGCGGCAGGCTGCACAGGGGGCACGGCGGGCGCCCCGCCCCCACCACCTCCAGGGCGCGCTTGGCGAAGGCACGGGCCATGGTGCCGGACAGCCGCACCCGCAGCATGGGCGGGCCGTTCTCGTCGTCCCGCAGCAGCCGCTCCTCGGCCTCGGCGAACTCCTCCTCGGAGTCGGCCTCCAGCTCGACCAGGGCCTGGGCCTCCACGATCATCCGCTCGTTCTCGCCGTCCCAGGCCAGGGCCATGGTGCCGACCCGGAACTCCTCCTCGACAGGCACCTGGAGCGGCCCGGTGTCGGCGATCTCCGTGGGGGCGACGGCCGGGACGGAGGTGGACCCGCCGGCGCGACGCACCACTTCGTCCAGCAGTTCGTCGATGCGCTGGGCGAGCGCCTCGACCTGGGCCTTCTCCAGGGCGACGCTGGTGGTGCGAGGGCCGGCCGTGGCCTGGAGGAAGAAGCTGCGCCGGCCAGGCAGTCCGACCGTCCCGGCGACGAATCGTTCCGGAGGGTCATAGAGGAACACCTGACGGGACACGTACTGCTCCGTTGGGTCGATGGCGGACTGTTGTCTGACGACACTGGCACCCTACTGCGCGACACGATCACGGTGCCTAGGCACCGCCCCCGACCGGCGCCTCGGTCTCGGCGGCGCGGTCGCGTTCACCCGCCGGGGTGTGCGGCACGAACTCGCGCAGATCGCCCGTGTCGCCGAACCGCAGCAGCAGGGGGTGGTCGCCGTAGCGGATGGCGGTGACGGAGGCCGGGTGCGGGACGATGCGCTGGAAGTGGTCGAGGTGGAGCCCGAGGGCGTCGGCGACCAGTGCCTTGATGTTGTCGCCGTGGGTGCACAGCAGCCACACCGCGTTCTCGCCGTGCTCGCGGGCGATGCGGGCGTCCCACTCCTGCGCGGCGGCGACCACCCGCTCGGCCATGCCGCGCAGGGCCTCACCGCCGGGGAAGCGTACGGCGGAGGGCCGGGTGCGGACGGTGGCCATGAGGGGCTGCTCGGCGAGTTCGCGCAGCGCGCGGCCGGTCCACTCGCCGTAGTCGCACTCAATGACCCGCTCCTCCTCGTACACCCGCAGGTCGGGGCGGGCGGCGCGCAGCGGGGCCAGAGTCTCCACGCAGCGCTGGAGCGGGCTGTGCACGGCGGCGGCCAGCGGCACCCCCGCCAGCCGTCCGGGCAGCGCGGCGGCCTGCTCGTGGCCGAAGTCGTCGAGGGCGGTGCCGGGGGCTCGCCCGGCGAGCAGTCCGGCGGAGTTGGCGGTGGTCCTGCCGTGGCGCAGCAGCAGCATGGTGGGCATGGGGCCAGGGTAGGACGGCGGGCCCCGGATCGGGGAGTGATCCCGTACGGGTCACCGCTGTGGGGACCCGGGCCGGGGCCCGGGCCCCGCCGCTCACGCGGTTCTCAGCCCAGGCCGGCCCGTTCCAGTGCCTCGGCGCCGGTCCGCAGGGCGCCCAGGCGCTCCTGGAGGGTGAGCCCGGCCGGGGCGAGGGACAGCGTGGTGACACCGGCCTCGGCGTAGGCGCGCATCCGGTCGGCGATGCGCTCCACCGGCCCGATGAGGGTGGTGGAGTCGATGAGCGAGCGGGGTACGGCGGCAGCCGCGGCGGCCTTGTCGCCCGCCAGGTAGTGGTCCTGGATCTCGGCGGCCTCCTTCTCGTACCCCATGCGCCGGGCCAGGCGGTTGTAGAAGTTCTGTTCACGGCTGCCCATGCCGCCGACGTACAGGGCGGTGTACGGGCGGAAGTGGTCGGCGAGGGTGTCCAAGTCCTCGCCCACGGCGATCGGGACGGTGGGGGCGATGTCGAAACCGGTCAGATCGGCGCCCACGGCCGCCCGGCCCTCGCGCAGGGCGCCCAGCGTGGTGGCCTCGGCGTGTTCCGGCGAGAAGAAGATCAGCAGCGCGCCGTCGGCGATCTCGCCCGTCTGGCGGAGGTTCTTGGGCCCGATGGCGGCGATGTAGAGCGGGATGCGCTCGCGCACCGGGTGCACGGTGAGCTTGAGGGGCTTGCCGGGGCCGCCGGGCAGCGGGAGGGTCCAGTGATCGCCCTCGTGGGTCAGCCGCTGCCGGGACATCGCGGTGCGGACGATCTGCACGTACTCGCGGGTGCGGGCCAGCGGTTTGTCGAACGTGACGCCGTACCAGCCCTCGGAGACCTGCGGCCCGGAGACGCCGAGGCCCAGGCGGAAGCGCCCGCCGGACAGGGAGTCGAGGGTGGCGGCGGTCATGGCGGTCATGGCCGGGGCGCGGGCGGGGATCTGGAGGATGGCGGAGCCGACGTCGATCCGCTCGGTGTGGGCGGCGACCCAGGACAGCACCGTGGGCGCGTCGGAGCCATACGCCTCCGCGGCCCAGCAGACGGCGTAGCCGAGCCGGTCGGCCTCCTTGGCCACCTCGAGGTTGTCGGCGTCCATTCCGGCGCCCCAGTAACCGAGGTTGATTCCGAGCCGCATACAACCGCCTCTACTCGTCGGTAACCTGCCCTTGCGACGGACTCTACCCCCCGGCGCCAGTACGCTCAACGGCCATGGATCTTCGGCATCTGGGCCACACCGGCCTGCGCGTATCCCGGCTCGGGCTCGGCACGTTGAGGTGGGCGAGGGACACGGAGGAGCAGGACGCGGCGGAGCTGCTGAAGATGTTCTGGGAGGCGGGCGGCACGCTGCTCGACACGGCGGACGTGTACGCGGACGGCGGGGCCGAGTACCTGCTGGGCCGGCTGCTGGACTCCCTGGTCCCCCGGTCCGAGCTGGTGATCGCCACCAAGGCGGGCAGCGTGCCCGATCCCGACCGGCGCTTCGACGCCTCGCGCGGCCATCTGCTGGCGGCGCTGGACGCCTCGCTGGAGCGGCTGGGCACCGATTACGTCGATCTGTGGCAGGTGCATGCCTTCGATCCGATGACCCCGCTGGAGGAGACGCTCCAGGCCCTGGACATCGCGGTGAGCAGCGGGCGGGCGCGGTACGCCGGGGTCTCCAACTTCTGCGGCTGGCAACTGGCGAAGGCGGCGACCTGGCAGCTGGGGGTGCCGGGGGCCCGCACCCGGCTGGCGAGCACCCAGATGGAGTACTCCCTGCTCCAGCGCGGCGTGGAGCGCGAGGTGCTGCCGGCCGCCCTGGACCTGGGGGTCGGACTGCTGCCGTCCTCCCCGCTGGGACGCGGGGTGCTGACGGGCAAGTACCGGCACGGCACCCCGCCGGGGTCCCGCGGGGCCTCCACGACACTGGCGGGGTTCGTCGCCCCGTACCTGGACGGGGCGGGGCGACGCGTGGTGGACGCGGTGGCCACCGCGGCGGACGGCCTCGCCGTCACCCCCGCGCAGGTCGCGCTCGCCTGGATACGGGACCGGCCCGGGGTGGCCGCGCCCATCGTCGGCGCCCGCACGGCACACCAACTGCACGAGGCGTTGTCAGTGGAGGACCTTAGGCTTCCTGACGAGATCTGCCGCGCGCTGGATGACATCTCGGCGCCGGTGCACCAGTACCCGGACCACGAGTGGAGTTCGCTGTGACCGCCGAGAACCAGTCGCCGCAGCCGGCCGAGGGCACCCCCGCGGGGGGTCTGGCGGACGAACTGCGGGCCGCGGTACGGGCGGTGGAGAGTGGGGAGCGGCCTGCCGCGTCCTTCTTCGCCCGGCCGGAACCGGCGCCGCGGCCGGCCGCCGCACGGACCGCGCCCCGTGCCGGGGCGGAGCCGGCCGGCGGCGGGGCGCCGGTGGCCGTGCCGGCGGAGCTGGTGGAACTGCTGGAGCGCGGCGGGGCGCCCGGGGAGCTGGGCGGCCGGGTGGCCGCGGCGCTGGGCGAGAGCGCGGCGGCCGAGCTGGCCGGCGACCCCTGGCGGCTGCTGGCGGTGCCCGGCATGCTGCCCGGGCAGGTGGACGGCTTCGCGCGGGCGCTGCTGGGCACCGAGTGCGATCCGCAGGACCCGCGCCGGGGCGTGGCGCTGACGGTGTGGCTGCTGGAACGGGCGGCGCTGGCCGGGCACACGGCGCTGGAGGCGGCGGCACTGACCGAGAAGCTGGCGGGGCAGCAGGTGGCGGACGCCGAGGAGACCCTGCGCGCGGCCGTCGAGGAGGGCGCGGTGCTGGTCTTCCAGGACACCGTGGTGGCGGCGGGCGCCGGCGAGGAAACACCCGTCCGGGTGCTGTTCGGACTCGACCGCTACGCGCTCGCGGAGGAAAGCCTGGCCGACGGCCTGGCCCGGCTGCGCGGCTCGGCCCCCGCCGGGGACGCGGACAGCGCCCGGGGCTGGGAGGAGGCCGCCGCCGGGGCTCCCACCCCGTCGGCCGCCGAGCTGATCAAGGCCGTGGCCGCACACCCGGTGGTGGCGCACAGCGGCGGCGAGGCGGCGCGGGCGGAGCCGGCCGCGCTGGTGGCGGCGGCCCGCCGGCTCGGGCTGCGGGCCTTCGCGGCGGCTCACGGCCCGGACGGACGGCAGCGGCTGGCGCGGTCGCTGCCGCCGCAGGACGCGGACGCGGCCGTCACGGTGAGCGGGCTGCTCGACGGCACCGAGGGCCCCGGGCGGGACGCGGACGGGGCGCTGGCCCTGGACGTACTGGCCGTGCTGGACGCGCCCCAGCTCACGGTGGAGACCGCGGCCACCTTGGTGGAGTCGCTGCCGGACGGCGCCCGGCTCGTGCTCAGCGGCGATCCGGCGGTGCTGGGGGCCGCGGGCCCCGGTCAGGTCCTGGCGGACGTGGCGGCCGGCGGGGGCGTACCGCACCTCACCTCGCGGACACCGGACGAGGGCCCGGTGGGCGAACTGGTCTCCGGGATCGCCATCGGTGAGCTGTACCAGGTCGAGGCGCCCGGCAAGGAAGTGGTGATCGTGCCGGCGGGCGACGCCGGTGAGGCGGTGCACCGTACGGTCCAGCTGGTCACCGACTCCATCCCGCGCGCCGTGGGGATCCCGGCCGCCGAGGTGCGGGTGATCACGGTGGGGCACGGCGGGGCGGCGGGCACCCGGGTGCTGAACGCGGCGCTGAAGGAGCGGCTGAACCCGGGCCCCGGCCGGTTCGGCGGCTTCGACCCGGGCGACCAGGTCACCTACTCCCCCGCACCCGGCCGGAGCCGGCCCGCCACCGTCACCGGGGCGGACGCGGACGGGCTGCACCTCACCGCCCAGGACGGGCCCCTCACCGTTCCCCGGGATCGGGTGGCGGGGACCGTACGGCACGGCTGGGCGATCACCGCGCACCAGGCCGCGGGGGCCCGCTGGCCGGCCGTGGTCGTGGTACTGCCGGGCGACGCGGTGCCGGCCCTCGACCGGTCCTGGATCTACACCGCCTTCAGCCGGGCCGAGCGCCATCTCTCGGTGGTCCAGGGGATCGGGCCCGCACTGGCCCAGGCGGTCGCCGCGCCCCCGGCGGCCGGCCGCGGCACCCGGCTGGCCGCGCTGCTGCGCCCCCAGCCGGTGGCGGCCGTCTGAGGGCGGGCGGCACGGGGCCGGGCTGCGTCTACCGCAGGGAGCCCAGGTCCTCCTCGTCGAAGGCGTCACTGATGTCGAAGCGGCAGATCACCCGCTCGGGGTCGACCGCCTCGAAGGGGGCGGCCAGCCACTCCCCCGGCTCCACCGGCTCGTCCCCGGCGGCCACCCACAGGGTCGCGTCGCCCTCCTCCAGGCCGAACTCCTTGTGCCGGGTGGCGATCTCGTCCGGGTCGAACTCCCCGAAGATCACCCCGAGCGCCGCGTGCAGGCTGCCGCCGGCGGCCTCGCGAACATCGGCGGCCTCCGCCCCGGTGGTCTCCGGGTCGAGTTCGGTGACGCGCTGCGCCTGACCGCGCAGCCGCCGGGGGTCGACGACGACGTAGTCGCGCCGCATGAAGACACTCAGATACTCCGGCCGTTCCGGACCCGCGTAGCCGGTGGGGCCCTCGGTCGCGGGGACCTCGAAGGGCGTCACCTCGTCGTAGACGTCGTACAGCAGCTCGTCGTACACCTCACCGGCGGCCGCCATCTCGTTGAACGCGGTGTAGACATCGGCCTCCGCGTCGGCTTCGGCGGCCTGTCCGGTGGCGCGCCGTTCAATGGCTTCCAGGTGCCGGTCGATCGCGTTCTTGAGCGCGTCGGCGGCGGCGCGGACTTCGGCAGCCGTCGGCTGCACAGCATCAGACATGGTGCAGACGGTATCGGCATCGGGGCCCTGGACGCACAATGGATTCGATGCCGGAATATGAGTTTCGTGATGTGTATGTCCCCCGCACGGTCTCGCGTGCCGCCACCACGCGGCTGCTGACCGACCAGGCCGAGTACGGGCAGTGGGAGCTGGCCCGGCTGCGGCTGTACCCGGACGGCAGCCGAAGGGTACGGCTGAGACGACGGATCATCCGCCAGCTGCGCCCGACCTGGTAACCCTCCGACACGACACGTGGGCCCCGCGCGAACGCGGGGCCCACCTGGATGCGGCTCGTCAGGACTGACGCGCCGCCCGGCCACGCCGGTACAGCACCACGCCACCGACCATCAGGCCGGCGCCGAGGGGAAGCATCACGCCCAGGCCCGGGCCGCTGCTACCGGTCTCGGCCAGCTCGCCGCCGCCCAGCTGCTCGCTCGGCTCGTTGCCGGGCTGCTCCTCGTCGGGGGCCTCGGAGCCGCCGCCACCGGAACCGCCGGCGTCGCCGCCGCCCGACCCACCGGAACCGCCGGGCTCCTCGGAGTCACCGCCGCCCGATCCACCGGAACCGCCGGGGCCGCCCGGACCACCGGAGCCACCGGAACCGCCCGGCTCCTCCGGCTGCTCGGGCTCGCCGGGCTCACCCGGGTGCTCGGGGTGCTCGACCGGGGGCGCCTCGGTGTAGCACTCGTTGCCGAAGACCGGGTTCAGCACACCCACCACGTCGATGCCGTTGCCGCAGGCATTGACGGGGACATCGATGGGCACCTGGACGTTGTTGCCGGAGCCGACGCCGGGCGAGTCGACGGCGCCGCCCTCCGCCTGGGCCCCGCCCTGACCGGCCTCGTGGCCGGGTTCGTGCTTGCCGCCGCCGGGAGTGCCGCTCTGGCAGGTGTTCCCGAAAGCGGGGTTCAGTACGCCGATCACATTGATCGTGTTGCCGCAGACGTTGATCGGCACATTGATCGGCACCTGAACGGTGTTGCCCGAAGCCACGCCCGGTGAATTGGCGGCACCGCCATGGGCGTCGGCGTCGGCGTGCGCCGTACCGCCCGCCATGGCCAGCATCCCGCCCGCGGCGGCTACGGAGAGCAGGCCCTTCCTGGTGACCTGTCGCATGGTGTTTCCCCTGCCTTGTTCCTTCATGGAGGCGCGGGGTGGGGGCTGAGGGCATCCCGCGCCATGCGTAACGACCCCCAGCGGTCCCGGAGCGCGGCGTACGCGCTCCGGGACCGCCTGGTGTCAGGCCCTCATGGAGTGGGGCCGAATGTCACTTGGCGATGCAGGTGTTGCCGAAGGTGGGGTTCAGCAGCCCGATGATGTCCACGGTGTTGCCACAGACGTTGACCGGGATGTGGATCGGCACCTGAACAACGTTGCCGGAGATGACACCGGGGGAGCCCACGGCCGCACCCTGGGCGCCGGAGCTGGCGACGGCCATGCCCGCACCCGCGAGCACCAGGCTGCCGGTGGCAGCCGCGGTGGCGACGACCTTCTTGATCATGCTTCCTCCTCGTAGACAATGCGGACCCAGCAGGGCCGCACCCCGAGTAACGAGGAGGAGAGAACAAGGCTACGAGGGTTAAGGGATATTCACCCATCCCGACTAACATCGCACACCGGAGCGATCAGCATTCGTCCAGGAAACGGTCGAGCACACGGACCCCGAACTGCAGTCCCTCCACCGGCACCCGCTCGTCCACGCCGTGGAACATCCCGGCGAAGTCCAGCTCCGGCGGCAGCTTCAGCGGTGCGAACCCGAAGCAGCGGATGCCCAGATCGTCGAAGGACTTGGCGTCGGTACCGCCCGAGAGCATGTACGGCACGGCCCGCGCGATCGGGTCGTGGGCCTGCAACGCGCTCTGCATGGCGTCCACCAGCGCGCCGTCGAAGGAGGTTTCCACCGCCTTGTCGGCGTGCACGTCCTCGCGCCTGACCCGCGGCCCCAGGATGCGGTCCAGGTCGGCGAGGAACTCCTCCTCGTAGCCCGGCAGAAAGCGCCCGTCGACGTGCGCGGTCGCCTGCCCGGGGATCACGTTGACCTTGTAGCCGGCGCCCAACTGGGTCGGGGCGGCGGTGTTCTGGAGGGTCGCCCCGATGATCTTGGCGATGCCGCCCAGCTTGGCCAGCGTCTCGTCCATGTTCTCCGGGTCGAGCTCGGTACCCAGCGCGTCCGACAGTTCGTCCAGGAAGGAACGCACCGTCTTGGTGACCCGCACCGGGAACTTGTGCCGGCCCAGACGCCCCACGGCCTCGCACAGTTCGGTGATGGCGTTGTCGCTATTGGTCATCGACCCGTGCCCGGCGGTGCCGTCCACCGTGAGCCGCATCCAGTGGATGCCTTTCTGGGCGGTCTCGACCAGATACAGCCGCAGCTTCTCGTTCACGGTGAAGGAGAACCCGCCGACCTCACCGATCGCCTCGGTCACCCCGTCGAAGAGGTCGCGGTGGTTGTCGACCAGATGCCGGGCCCCGTACACACCACCGGCCTCCTCGTCGGCGAGGAAGGCCAGCACGATGTCCCGGGGCGGCTTGCGCCCGCTGCGCATCCGCTCCCTGACCACCGCGAGGGTCATGGCGTCCATGTCCTTCATGTCGACCGCGCCGCGCCCCCACACGCAGCCGTCGGCGATCTCCCCGGAGAACGGATGGTGCGTCCAGTCCTCGGCGTTGGCCGGCACCACATCGGTGTGCCCGTGGATGAGCAGCGCGGGCCGGGAGGTGTCCTCCCCCTCGATCCGCGCCACCACGGAGGCCCGCCCCGGGTGCGACTCGATGATCTGCGGGTCGAGCCCTACCTCGGCCAGCTGACCGGCCACGAATTCGGCGGCGACCCGTTCACCGGGCCCGGAGTGATCCCCGTAGTTGCTGGTGTCGATGCGGATCAGGTCCCGGCACAGGTCCACGACCTCCTGCTCCGCCCGCTGCCCTCCGGCGTCCGATGCGCTCACGCTGTGCTCCTCACACGATGGGATGCCCATCCTCCCCCCGCCCCCCGGAGATCACCAAGGCCGGGACTTTGCTATGGTTTCCCTCAGTCACAGCGACACACCCGGTCCGGGTGGCGGAATGGCAGACGCGCTAGCTTGAGGTGCTAGTGCCCTCTTATGGGCGTGGGGGTTCAAGTCCCCCCTCGGACACCAACGGTCAAGGCCCCACGGTTCCCTGCGAACCGTGGGGCCTTGTCGTGTGTGGCGACGGAAGGCAACGCCCCGCAGCTGCAAGTTCGACCGACTCCTACGCGAGTTGCCCGCCACCACGCAGCAGAGGAGGACTGAGCAGCCACGCGTTCCCCCGGCGGTAGAGAGCAGCGGGCCGCCCGGTCGCAGGAACCTGCTGCTCCCCCGTCGGCTCGACGAGCCCCGCAGTATTGATCACCTTCCGGCGGAAGTTACTTGGGTCCAGGCGCTGCCCCCAGATAACTTCATAAACCCTGCGAAGTTCACTCAGACTAAAGGTTTCTCCACAGAACGCCGTGGCAATGGCCGTGTACTCCAACTTTCTGCGAATCTCCTCCAGAGCATCCACGAGGATGCACATGTGATCGAATGCCAGTTCGCCACCACTGCTGGTGAGTCGAGACACCGAAGACCAGTAAGCACGTTGGGCGTCGGTGCCGCCCACAGGGACAGGGAGATCAGGCCCGAGGGCGAGGAAGGCGATGGTGACGACCCTTCCCCTGGGGTCACGCCCGGGGTCGCCGTAGGCGCCCAGTTGCTCCAGATGCAGTCGGCCGCCGTCGATGCCCGCCTCCTCCCACAGTTCGCGTAGCGCCCCTTCCCTCAAGGTCTCATTCTTCTGGACATAACCACCGGGGAGCGCAGGCCGACCGAGAAACGGTTCCACCCCGCGTTCGACCAGCAGGACCATCAGTTGATCGTCCCGGAGCGTGAAGATCGCCAGGTCCACCGTCACCCACGATGCTTCCACCTCCGTGGAGTCTTTCAGCCAGTCATCCACCAGTACCCCTAAAGGTCACATTGACTTAAACCAGAGCGACACTTATGGTCGGATCCACCATAACCCTACGAGGCGGGGAAGATCATGATCACTCCCCATGGGCCACCGGCCCAGGAAGTGGCTGGCGAACCGACCGCCGCCACACGGCACTTATGCTCCGGCGTGTACGCGGACGAACGATTCCGTGATCTGGTCGTCCGCGAGGTGTGCACGGCTCCGCATCGAAGAGTCGCTCCGTCATACGGGTTCGACATCGTTCCCGTCATGCGCCACGCGTGGCGGGCCGCAGCGCTGAGCTCGCTGCTGCGTATCACCGTGCTGGCCGCCGCTATTGTTCCGGCCCTCACAGGATCCCTGCCGGCCACCGTGCTGGTCACGTGCGGCCTCGCGCTGCTGGGACTGATCCACCTGGCGACGTTGCTCAGGGGCACCGACCGGAAGGCCGGATCCGGGCGCCGCTCGAAACGCCGCGGCCTGGGCCGGATAGGGGAGTACCGGGGTCTGAGCAGTCTGATCTTCACCTGGAGGCGCTCGGAGAAGTTGCGCGAAGTGCGACTTCTCTCCGCGGCCGCTCTCTCCCTGGTAACGACGGGCACCGTCGTCACGGTGTTCTGGCCGGCCGATGCCATGCTGGCCGTGCGCCTGTCCGGGACGGTTGTTGTCGCCTACCTCGTGGTCGGGGCGGTGCGTCAGGTGATCCTGATCCAAATCCTCCACGCCACAAATCTCCGGCCGAAGCAGTTGTCCCGCCGGCAACAGGCGGCAGACGCACAGCAATATCACGCCTGTGCCGTGTACCGCCGCCCCCGGCACAGCGAAGACGAAGACGACCTGACCATGTTTACTCTTTTCGGGGAGGAGTCACCATTCATCGGAGCCGGGGAAATTGTCTATCAGTGGAACCCGCCGATGAGCATTCAATTGTTGCGCCCCAGCGAGGACGACAACGCACCTCTTCATGAACTCGAGCACCCAGTACCCCCCTTTCAAGCGCACGAACTTGTCGATTATTTACGAAAGGCCGTTCAGCAACTGGAGACCGACAGTCAGGACGTTCGGCTTCCCGTACACGTCCAGGACCGGGTCTACGTCGCGGAAACCGACGTAGCGGCAGACCGCTCTCTACTGCCGCTCCAAGTCGACGATTCCACGATGCGCGCCATTATCAACACGCCCGGGTCCAAGCAGCATCATTTTCTTGAAGTCACGACACCCGCAGAGGGAGCAGAGTTCGTGGCGACCGTTCTGCTGCATGTCAGCCTACAGGGACGCACACTGAGCATTTCCACAGCAGCGTGCGTACTCGCCCACACCCCAAGATCATTCCAGCGCACGGAGGAGTTCGGGCAGAATGGAGCCATATCTGTCGCATGGGCCGCATTGCGTGAACTATCCACACTACCTGCCGAGGTCCCACGAATCTGGCGGATCACGAGATACTTTTACGCACTGGGCAAGGCAGCGCTCCTTCCCAGCGATCTCACCATGGCACCCATTCGCAACGTACTGATCGGAACTCGCGTCAGCATCCGAGAGAAGTCGGCCCAGTCATGGCCGAAGATTCAGCTCGAGAAGAGCGACATCCTCGGCCGGATGAAGACGATTGAGCAGCGGCTACTTCGAGCATCCAGCGACTTTCTGCATTCTCGAAATGTCGATACATCCGAGTTCAATGACCGAGCACTCAAGATCATCAATAGCGGGATTTTCAGCTTCGGCGACAACAACACGTTCAGCAACAACGCCGTGGGAGACGGATCTCAGGCCACCGTCTCCGGAGGCCAGCAGGGAAGCCCGAATCCGAGTAACGGAGGGAACAAATGAGCATCAATCGAGGAATCGTTAATCACGGAAACAGCAACGATTTCAGCAATAACGCCATCGGCGAGCTGGCCAATGTCTCCGTGAGCGGCCCGGTTCACCAACTCGATACTCCGCGCGACAGTGAGACGGTGCACTGGGACATCGGAGTGGTCACGATCCTGAGCGAGGAACTCCGGGCCGTGGCCAACGAACTGAAGTTGGAACGCCACAAGGAACCCGGCGGCCTGTACTTCTACCGAGGTGGCCACCAGACGCCGGAGGGCGCCGTCCGCGTAGTGGCCACTCAGAGCCAAAGTCAGGGCCAGAGGTCAACGATGGCCGCCCTTGAGAACCTGCGCCGTCGCTACAACCCGCGACTGTGGGCGCTGGTCGGCGTTGGAGGTGGAATCCACGACGAGTATGCCCGCATTGGCAACGTCATTGTCTCGACCGACGTCGTCTACTACGAGAACCGCAAGATCAATCCTCTAGGAGACGTCCGACGCCGTGGCGAGCACCGGCAGGCACCCGCACCGATCGTGCACGCAGTGAATGCCTACTTCACCGACCACGGAACTCCGGCCAAAATCCACGGCCAAACGCTTGCTTCTTCGTCCGAGGAGTACGAAGTCTATCCAGGAGTCATCGGATCAGGGGAGGCGGTCATCGCAGACCGCGAGAACGAGATCCGGAGCTACCTTACGGACTATCACGAAAAAGTTCTAGCCGTAGACATGGAGGCCGGAGGATTGAGCCAGTACTGGCAGGAGAACTCCATCCATGGTGAATTCAATCCTGGCTGGATCGTCATCCGTGGCGTGTCCGACAATGCGGACGAGAAGAAGGGACACGGGCATCATGAACTCGCAGCATGCAACGCCGCCCATGTCCTGCGCAGGCTTCTCCCCTATCTCTGCTAACCAGCATCGAAAAGGGTCCCATCGGGAACACAAGCTACCCGGGAGGAAATTCACATGGCCGCGTTCCTTTTCGGAGTCCTCAGTTCACTGGCAGCCAGCGCCATCATTCTGGCCCTCGGCTTTCTACGTAGTTCTCGCCTGCGATGGTGGATGGTCGCCACCTGCTCATGGTGCACAGGGATCGGGCTGTTCCGCGTGTATCGATCTCAGTCCTCTGCCGAGCAGGACATCGCAAGAGATCTGGCTCAGGCTCGTTGGATCAAGATACTGGCGGGGCGCGGCAACGTCCTCACCCGGGAAGCATTCTCCCCACTTTGGTCTGGCGACCTTCCCATGGAGTCGGTACAGATTTTACTGCCCGATACAAGCAGCCGGGCCGACTCTTGGCTAGATCAGCGGTCACGCGATGTCTCCCGATTTGATCCCGGCTTCTCCCCAGGACTACTCAGGAGTCAAGTGCAAACAAATCTCACCTATCTCGCGCACGTGTCCCGCTCGCAACGCAACGTCGAAGTACGCGGCTTCAATCTGCCGAACACATGCCGAGTGATCGCCACGGACAAGGCCGCGTTTCTCACCTTCTACAGTCGGTCTGCTCACGGAAGAAATTCTCCGTGTCTGTATGCACGGGCGCCCGGCCTTCTGTACAACATCGCCCTGCAGCAATTCGAATCGGCGTGGATGAACAGTTCGACCGTGCACCCGGCCTCGTAGAAGCTGGCCTCGTCCCTTCCGCTCGGGTGGGAGGGACGAGGCCAGATTCGTCAGCCGTCGGTGCCCTCCGGGTACAGGTCGCGGAGGTAGGTGCCGAAGCCCTCGGCTCCGTCGATGATGCGGGGGCCGCTGATGGCCTCGTTGTAGTCGAGGATGTAGAAGTTGTCGGCCAGCACGGCCGGGAGGTTGCGGGTCACCGGGGAGGAGCGCAGGAAGTCGATCTTCTCCTCGGCCGGGCGGTCCTGGTAGTCGAGGATGACGATGACCTCGGGGTCGGCGTCGACGACCGCTTCCCAGCCCACCGTGGTCCACCGGTCGGTCAGGTCGGCGAAGACGTTCTCACCGCCGGCTGTCTCGATGATCTCGTGGGGCGGGGCCTGGTTGCCGGAGGTGAACGGCTGGTCGGTGCCGGAGTCGTAGACGAAGACGCGGGGCGCGCGACCGGGCGGGGCCGCTTCCTCGACGGCGGCGACGCGTTCGCGCATCCCGGCGACGACCTCCTCGGCCCGGTCCTCGGCGCCGAAGATCCTGCCGAGCAGTTCCAGGTCCCGGTACAGCCCCTCGATCGGGGTGAAGTCCACCGGGTATTCGGGGTAGTTGTAGCAGGTCTCGCTGTGCATGAAGCTCTGGATGCCGAGGGTGTCCAGGAGTTCGGGTGTGATGCCGCGCTCGTCGCTGAAGCCCGAGCGCCAGCCGGCGACGACGAAGTCCGCCCCGGCGTCCACGACCAGCTCCCGGTTGAGCAGGTCATCGCTCAGCATCTCCACCTTCGCGTACTCGGAGGCCCACGGGGACTCCTCCACGGGCGGGTTGGCGGGTGGCATGACGTAGCCGCGCACGTGGTCGGTCAGGCCCAGGACGAACATCTTGTCCGCGCTGCCGGCCTCGTAGACGACGGCGCGCTCGGGGCGCTGGTACGTCACGTCCTCGCCGCAGCGCGGGACGGTCACCGTCGTGGCGCCCGATGCGTCGTCGTCCGTCGCGACGTCGGCGCCGCAGGCGGCCAGGGGCAGGGCGGCGGCGACGAGGGCGGCGGCGCGCAGGCGTCGGGTCATGCGGGGGCTCCCAGGGAGTAGAGGAGTTGCGGGTGGCCGGTCAGGGGGTGGGGGACGACGGTGGCCTCGACGCCGAAAACGGTGCGCACCAGCGCGGGGGTGAGCACCTCGCCCGGTGTGCCGGCCGCGACCAGGGCGCCGTCGGCCAGTACGCCGACGCGGTCGCACACGGCGGCGGCGAGGTTGAGGTCGTGGAGCACGATCACGACCGTGAGGCCGGAACGGCGCAGCAGCGTGAGCAGCTCGATCTGGTGCCGGATGTCGAGGTGGTTGGTGGGTTCGTCGAGCACCAGGACGTCGGGTTCCTGGACCAGGGCGCGGGCGGCGAGCACGCGTTGGCGTTCGCCGCCGGAGAGGGTGAGGACGCCCCGGTCGGCGAGGTGGAGGACATCAAGCTGTGCCATGGCGCGGTGACACAGCTCCCTCTCGTGGGGGCCGAGTGCCTGGTTGCCGCGCAGGTGGGGGGAACGGCCCAGGGCGACGATCTCCGCGACGGTGAAGTCGAGTTCGGAGCCGCTCTCCTGGGTGAGGGCGGCGATGTGCCGGGCGCTCTCGCGGCGGCTGTAGGTGGTCAGCTCGCGGTCGTGGAGCCATACGGTGCCGGTGGTGGGGGCGAGCGCCCGGTAGACGCAGCGCAGGGCGGTGGACTTGCCGCTGCCGTTGGGTCCGACGAGGCCCGTGATCTGGCCGCTGCTCACGTCCAGGGACAGGTCGCGGACCAGGGCGCGGCCGTTTCTCTCGACCCCCAGCGCGTCGAGTCGCAGGGTCATCAGCGGCCTCCGAAGACGTAGCCCTTGCGGCGCATCAGGGTGATGAACACCGGGACGCCGACCAGGGCCGTGATGACGCCGAGGGGAAGTTCGCGCGGAGCGGCGAGGGTGCGGGCGACGAGGTCGGCCCAGACCATGAAGACGGCGCCGACGAGCGGGGCGAGGACGAGCACCCGGGCGTGGCGGGCGCCGACGAGGATGCGGACCAGGTGCGGCATGACGAGGCCCACGAAGCCGATGGCTCCGCTGACGGCGACCATCGCGCCGGTCATCAGGGAGGTGATGACGAACAGGCCGCGCCGCAGGGCGGTGGTGTCCACGCCCAGGCTGCCGGCCGTCTCGTCGCCCAGTGCCATGGCGTCCAGGGCCCGGGCGTGGCGGTGCAGGACGAAGGCCCCGGCGAGGACGATCACGGCAACGGTGGGCAGCGAGCCCCAGGTGGCGGCGCCGAGCCCGCCCAGTGTCCAGAACAGGACGGTGTGGGTGGCCTCGCCGTCGGGGGCGAGATAGACCATGACGCTCATGACGGCCTGGAAGCCGTAGGCGAGGGCGATCCCCGTCAGGACGAGGCGCAGCGGGGTGAGTCCGGTGCGGCTGTAGGAGGCCAGGTACACGAGGGCGGAGGCGGCCAGCGCCCCCGCGAAGGCGCCGGCCGACAGGGCGTGGACGCCGAGGGCGCCGAAGCCGCCGAGGACGATGACGGCGACGGCGCCGACCGAGGCGCCGGAGGAGACGCCCAGGACGAACGGGTCGGCCAGCGCGTTGCGTACCAGGGCCTGTACGGCGACGCCGACCACGCTGAGGCCGGCGCCGACGACGACGGCCAGCAGCACGCGGGGGGTGCGGACCTCCCAGATGATCTGGTAGCCGGTCAGGTTCTCGGCGGGGATGGTGCCGCCGGTGAGCGCGGCCCACAGGTAACGGGTGGTGTCCGCGGGTGAGATGGCGGCCGGGCCGAGACCGATGGCCACGACCACCGAGACGATCAGCACGGCGAGCAGGGCGAGGACGGGGAGGACGAGGCCCCGGCCGGTGGGCCCGGGGTCCGGGCGGACGGCGAGATCCCCCTGGGGCTCACGCAATCTGTCGATAATGGAAATCATTGTCGTATCAGTGTTGTGCGCCGCGCCCGTTTCGTCAAACGGTCGCGCCCGAGGGGACCTTCGCGGCAGCCGTGGAGCGGGGCCCACACCGTGCGGCCACTCCCCCGCACCCCCGCCTCCTAGGTCCTGTCCGGGCGATCTTCGAGGATCAGCCCGCGACGTCAGACGCGGTGCATCGCAAGGCACCGGATCGCAGCTCATACTTGGCCGTATTCGCGCGATGCGGTAACGCAGCGAGGTGCCGTGTATGGCGTCGCGGGCCCGAAGAAGATCGCCCGGACAGGGCCTAGCCGGCCGCCTCCGGGGCGGACCGTGCCCCGCCGCGCGAGAAGTGGCGTGCGGTGGGCACCAGTGCCGCGCCCGCCGGGACGAGGAAGCACACCAGGGTGCACAGGCCCAGCACCGGTCCTGGCCCGAAGGCGTCGACGGCGGGGGCGATCAGGGCCAGGCCCACGGGGGCCAGGCCGTAGGAGACCATGAAGTCGAGCGAGGAGACCCTGGCCAGCCGTCGCGGTTCCACCTCGCGCTGGATGGCGGTGAACCAGGGGACGTTGAACAGTTCGATGCCGACGCCCGCCACCACGTAGGCGACCACCACCAGGGCCACAGGACCCGGGATCCACAGGCTCAGCGGGGCGAATCCGTAGCAGGCCAGGGCCGCCAGCGCGGCCCAGCCCTGGGAGCGGGGGCGCCAGCGGGAGATGAGCAGCGCGCCGAGCAGGGCCCCCGCGGTGTAGGCGGTGACGGCGGTGGCGAGGACGGCCTCGGTGCCGTAGCGGTCCCGGCTGACCATCGGCAGAACGACTCCGGTGGCCGAGTATCCGGTGGCGATGACGGCGGCGAGCGCCACGAGGCCGCCCAGGAACCAGGGGTGGCGGCGCGCTTCCCGCACGCCGTCGGCGAACTCCGCGGTGAATCCGGGCCGTCCGGCCCCGGCGGGTGCGGGGGCGGGGGCAGGGGCGGGTTTCCCCCGGGGCGGCAGGAGGGCGGCGGCCAGCCACAGCACGCCGCTGCCCAGCAGCAGCGTGGGTACGTCCAGCACGGTGGCGAGCAGCGCGGCCAGCGCGGGCCCCGCCAGCGTGGTGACGCGGACGGCCAGCGTCATCGCGGCGTTGGCCTGCTGGCGCCGTACGGGCCGGACGACCTCGGCGGTCAGCGCCTGGAAGGCCGGCCGGCAGGCGCCCTGCCCGGCGCCGATCACCGCGCCGGCCACGGCCATCAGGGCGACCGAACGCCCCAGGGCCATCGCCAGTACGGGGGTGGCGACGGCGGCGGCGAGCGAGGACCACAGTACGACTGCCCGGCGCGACCAGCGGTCGGCGAGGACACCGCCGACGGGCACCGCGATCAGGAACCCGACGGTGCGTACGGCCAGTACGAGGCCGAGCGCGGTGGGCGTGATGGCGCTGTGCAGCACCGCGAGCCCGAGGATGAAGGGCATCGCCCAGGTGGCCAGGCCGGAGGCGGTCGAGCCCGCCCACAGCCGCAGGAAGGAGACCTCGCGCAGCACGGACCGCGGGCGGTCGGCGGTGACGGGTTCCAGGGTGGACGCGGGGGGACCGGCCACGGTGGTGCCTCCTTGAGGGTCGGATCGGCCTGACGTGCGGTCAGTCGTGCGGGGCGGAGGGTGTACGGCCCCACGGTGCGTCCGCGACCACCGGTCGGCGGGCAGCGACACAGGTGCCCGTCCGGCGTCTACTCCCGTGCCACGGGGGGCGGTTGGGGCCAGGGGTAACTCTAGACAGAAATGAAAATCGTTTGTAATACTCGCACGGTCATCGGAGTGCGACCACTCCGCTACCAAGGGAGACCTCGTGGATCACCCGGCGCCAGGACCGGCGTTCGCCGATCAGCTTCCCCCGCCCCTGCCGGCCGACCGGATCATCGCTCTCAACCAGCCCAGGGCCGACCTCCACACCACCCGCCGGCACACCTGGAACGGCTGGACGTTCGACCTGCCGCCCGGCGTCTTCCAGCCGGGGGAAACCAGCCGCATGATCCACGAGCGGATCCTGGACGGCCGCATCGAGGTGGCCGGCCGCCGCTACGCCGCCATGGGCGTGGGCCTCGGAATCGAGGCGGTCGCGGCCGGGCAGCGCGGCGCCCGCGAGATCTACGCGCTCGACATCCACCCCGAGTCGGTCGCCACCACACGGCGGCACTACGAGCGGCTCATTGGCGACCGTCCGGGGACCGCCTTCCACCCGCTCGTCTCCGACTTGTTCGACGCGCTGCCCCCCGGGACGCGGCTGGACGTCATCACCTTCAACCCGCCCGCCGTCAGCAGGCGGGTGAGCGAGGACCCCGACGTGGTGCGCAATGTGTGCGTCGGCGCCCCGCTGCTGGCCGCCTTCTTCGGCCGGCTCGCCGAGGGCGACCTGCTCGCGGCCGGGGGCGAGGTCCACCTCATCGCCTCCAACACCGCCGACCTGCGCGCCATCATCGGTCAGGCCCAGTCCCTCGGCTTCCACCCGGAGGTGACCCTGCGCCACGACTGGCAGGACGGCGTGCTGACCTATCTCTTCCGGCTCACCCTCCCGGCGGCCCGCCACCAGGAGCCCACCGCATGACCCGGCCCACCGCGCCGCCCGCCACCGTCGAGGAGCTGCGCCGCGCCGTACTGGCGGACCCGACCGGCGCCGGCCCGGGCTCCCCCACCGCGACCGCCGTCTTCTGGCTGCACCACGGCACCCGGTTGTCCGGCGGGAACACCACCTACCTCAATCAGTATCTGCTCGTGCGCAGCGGCGGGTCGTTCGGCGCCTGCGCCGTCGAGGACGGCGAGACCGACCCGGCGCTGTGCCGTCAGTACACCGGCGCCCCGCTCAGCGCCCTGCTCGGCGAGGAGGTCCCGCGCCCGTTGCGGCTGGCGGCGCTCGACGCCCTCCTCGCCGAGGCGTCGCCGCACCGGGAGGACCCGGCCGCCGAGCCGGTCGCCCTCCCCCGGGGGACGCCGGAGGAACGCGCCCGCGCCCGGGACTCGGCCATCGCCGGACTGCTGGACATCCCCGAGGGCGCCAAGGTCGCCCTGATCGGCGTCGTCAACCCGCTGGTCGCCGCCATCCGCGACCGGGGCGGGGTCTGCCTGCCCTGTGACTTCAACCTCCGCACCACCCAGTGGCAGGAGCCCGTCACCGACTCCATGGACGAGGTCCTGGGCTGTGCCGACGCGGTGGTCGCCACCGGGATGACCCTGGGCAACGGCTCCTTCGACACCATCCTCGGCCGTTGCCGGGAGCGCGGCGTCCCGCTGGTGGTCTACGCGCAGAGCGGCAGCGCCGTCGCCCGCGCCTTCCTCGGCAACGGGGTGACCGCGCTGTCCGCGGAGCCCTTCCCCTTCTCCCAGTTCAGCGCCGAGCCGACGGTGCTGTACCGGTACCGGGCCACCGCGTGATCCCGTCCGCCGGCACCGGGGAGGCCCCCTGTCACCACGGCGAGATCCTGCAGGGCGCCTTCCGCGACCGGGCCGGCCGGACCTCGCTGGGCCTGGTCACCCTCTCCCTGCCGGCTACCGCCTCGCTGGGCAGCCGCGCGGAGTTCATTCCGTGCCCGGAGGACCCCGCCGGCCGGCTCACCGTGCATCCCCCGGACCGGGTCAAGGCGCTGCGCGCGGCGGCCTCGGCCATCGCGGAGTGCGCCGCCCGGACCGGACGGGCGCCGTGCGGCGGACGGCTGCTGCTGCGCGGCGCCGTCCCGGTGGGCCTGGGGATGGGCTCGTCCACCAGCGACATCATCGCCACCATCCGGGCGGTGGCCGCCGGTTACCGCGTCGCGCTGACCGCGCACGAGGTGGCCCGGCTGGCGGTGGGCGCCGAGCACGCCTGCGACCCGCTCATGCTCGACGACGGGCAGGCCCCCGTCCTGTTCGCCCAGCGCGAGGGACGCGTCCTCGAAGTGCTCGGCACGGCGCTGCCGCCGGCCGTGGTCGTCGGCTGCGCCACCGGCGGCGGCGCACCGGTCGACACCCTGGCCCTGCCCACCGACGCCTACCGCGACGAGGACGTGACCACGTACGAGAGGCTGCGCGGCCTGCTGCGGCGCGCCGTCACCACCGCCGACACCGCGCTGCTCGGCCGGGTCTGCACCGCGAGCGCCCGTCTCCACCAGCGACTGCTCACGAAGGAGGAACTCCCGCTGCTGGAGGCCATCGCGGCCGAGACCGGCGCGGCGGGCGTCCAGATCGCGCACAGCGGCAATGTCGCCGGAGTGCTCTTCGACCCCGCCCTCCCCTGCCTGCGACCACGGATACGCCGCTGCCTCCACCGGCTGGAGCGCACGGGCATCCCCACCACCCGGATCTTCACGACGTCCGCGAGCACGCCGGACACAGAGAACGAGAAGGTGAGCACGCATGCACGACCACGTCGCCGACGCGATCGGCGCCCCCGACCTGATACGCCTCGAACCCGGACTGATCTGCCTGCGCTTTGAGACCATGAAGGTCGTCTCCGCCCTCGCCGCCGTGCGGCACCTGCTGGAGCGCGGCACCGTACGGCCCGGCGACACCCTGCTGGACAGCTCCAGCGGCATCTACGCCTACGCGCTCGCCCTCGCCTGCCACCGGCACGGCCTGCGCTGTCACATCGTGGGCTCCACCACCATCGACGCGGCGCTGCGCACCCAACTCGCCGTGCTCGGCGCCCGGCTGGAGCAGATGCCGCCCAGCGACGACCTCAAACTCGACCAGAGGCGGCGGGTGCGGCGCGTCCACGAGATCCTCGCCGAACACCCGAGCTACCACTGGATGCGCCAGTACCACGACGACATCCACTACCTCGGCTACCGGGCCGTCGCCGCGTCCGTCGCCGGGGAGACAGCGGGACAGGCGCTCACCCTGGTCGGCGGCGTCGGGTCCGGCGCGTCCACCGGGGCGCTGGCCAGGTACCTCAGGGAACGCGGCACCGACCTCTCCCTGGTCGGCGTGCAGCCGTTCGGCAGTGTCACCTTCGGCAGCGAGCGGGTGACCGACCCGGAGATCATCATCGCCGGGATCGGCTCCTCCATCCCGATGGGCAATGTCTCCCACACCGGTTACGACACCGTGCACTGGACCGCCTTCGACGCCGCGCTGGCCGGAAGCGTCGATCTGCTGCGCCGGCACGCGGTCTTCGCCGGCCTGTCCACCGGCGCCGCGTATCTCGCCGCCCGCTGGGAGCACCGCCGCGACCCGGAACGCACGGTGGTCTTCATCGCCGCGGACACCGGCCACCGGTATGTCGACACGGTCTTCGGCCGGCACCGCGAGGCCGTCCCGCTGGAGCGTCTCTCCCCCCGTACGGTCACCTCCCCGGCCGAACTCGCCCTCCCCTGGTGCCGGATGGAGTGGTCCGGCGCGCAGGGGCCCGCGGCGCAGCGGCGGACCGCGGTCCAGGTCACCGGCGCACCGCGCGGCTGACGGGGCCCGTGCGGGCGGGCGGCGCGGGCGGTCACCAGCGCGGTACGGCGGGGGGATGCCAACCGGGGTCGGCGACCCGCATCGCGGCGGCGTCGTCCCGGTCCCGGTAGTGGCCGTACGCGCTCTCGTCCAGCCAGCGCCGGTGCAGTGCGGCCAGCCGCTCGCGGTCGAGTTCGACGCCCAGGCCCGGGGTGTCGGAGACGGTGACGCGGCCGTTCCGGAAGCGCGTCCGGGCGGTGATCACGTCCTCGCGCTGCCAGGGGTAGTGGCTGTCGCAGGCGTAGTCGAGGTGGGGGACGGTGGCGGCGACCTGGGTCATCGCGGCGAGGCTGATGCCCAGGTGGGTGTTGGAGTGCATGGACAGGCCGATGCCGAAGGCGCGGCAGACGGCGGCCAGTTCCCTGGTGCGGTGGAGTCCGCCCCAGTAGTGGTGGTCGGAGAGCACGATCTGGACGGCGTCCCGGGTGAACGCCTCCCGGATCTCCGGGACGGTGGTGACGCACATGTTGGTGGCGAGCGGGATGTCGGTGCGGGCGGAGACGCGGGCCATCGCGTCGGTGCCGGTGACCGGGTCCTCCAGGTACTGCAGGACGCCGCGCAGCCGGCCGGCGACGTACAGGGAGGTCTCCACGGACCAGGCGCCGTTGGGGTCCAGGCGCAGCGGCATGCCGGGGAACGCCTCGGCGAGGGCGAGCACGGCGGCGATCTCCCGGTCCGGTTCGAAGACCCCGCCCTTGAGCTTGAAGGAGGTGAAGCCGTACTCGCGGGCGAAGCGGCGGGCCTGGGTGACGATGCCGGCGGGGTCGAGCGCGGCGCCCCAGTCGTCGGGTTCGCCGGGGACGCCGTCGGGGTGGCGGGCCCAGCGGTGGAAGAGGTAGGCGCTGTAGTCGACGCTGTCGCGGACCTTGCCGCCCAGCAGGGCGTGCACGGGGAGCCCGAGGGTGCGTCCGAGGGCGTCCAGGCAGGCCACTTCGAAGGCGGAGACGACGGAGAGCCGCAGTTTGTCGGCGGTGAGCACGCCGCGCTGGCCGCCGACGTCCAGGGTGGCGGCGCCGGTGGCGGGCGGCGCGTCGCCGCAGACGCGGTCGGCGAGGGCGAAGAGGGCGTTGAGGTCGCTGACGCGGTGTCCGGGCAGGGCGTCGGCGAGGGGGCGGGCGTGCCGGAGGTAGGTGGTGTCCCCGTAGGTCTCTCCGAGGCCAGTGACCCCGTCGGCGGTCTCCACCTCGACGACCAGGCGGGGGGTGTACGGCTGGTGGACGCCCTGGGTGTTGAGCAGCGGGGGGTCGGACACGAGGATCGGGGTCAGCCGTACGGCGGTGATGGTGAGCCGGCTCATCAGACGGTTGTCTCCATATGTGGACGCTGTTCACCCATGAAGGCGGAGAGTAGGGAGGGCGGCGGCCCGGGTCAAGGGTCGGCGCGCGGCGCGCCCGGGGCGGCCCGGCTGCCGCAACGTCCCTGAGCGGGGCGGGACATCGTGCCCGTGCGGGGCCTGGTGGCAATTCCAACCACCTGGTAGAAATCTCTCCGTGGAGAGCATCACCAAGAACCGCCAGCGGCCCGCCGTCCTGCGGGCCATGATCGAGCGCGCCTACGGTGCCGAGCGGGTCCCGCTCGGCGAGGGATGGGCCCGGGAGCTGGGGCACGGCTGGTTCAACGTCGCCTACCGGATCCGCCTGCGGGACGGCGCCGAGGTCGTCCTGAAGATCGCCCCACCGCCCGGGGTGGAGGTACTGACCTACGAGCGCGGCGCGATGGGCATCGAACTCGCCGCGCTGGAACTCATCCGCAAGCACACCGATGTCCCGGTCCCCGCCGTGGACTTCGCCGACCGCGGCCACGAACTGTGCGACGCGGACTACTTCTTCATGCCGTTCATCGACGCCGACAACCTCGGCATCATCGAGGACGGCCTCCCCGCCGCCGAACGCGACGCCTATCACGAGCAGTTGGGCGCCGCCAACCGCGAGCTGAACTCCGTACGGGGCACCGCCTTCGGCCCGCTGGCCGGCCCCGGCGACTCCAGCTGGCGACGGGTGTTCACCGACATGTTCGAGGACGTCCTCGCCGACGGGGAACGGCGGGCGGTGGACCTCGGACGGCCGTACGCGACCGTACGCGCGGTGCTCACCGAGTACGCCGCGACCCTGGACGCGGTGACCGAGCCGCGCCTGGTCGAGTGGGACCTGTGGGGCAGCAACGTCATGGTGCGCGAGGGCCGGATCGTGTGCGTCATCGACCACGAACGGGCCTTCTGGGGCGACCCGCTGATCGAGGCCGGCTTCACCGGTACCCAACTGGCCGCCTTCGGCGACTCCACGGCCTTCCTGCGCGGCTACGGACACGGCCCGCTCACCGAGAACGAGACCTGGCGGCGCCGGCTGTACTGCCTGTACCTGGTGCTCGTCATGATCATCGAGACCGACTACCGAGGCCACACCGACACCCGCCAGTACGACTGGGCGCGCGAGCGACTGACCGAGGTCATGGCCCTGTTCGGCCGCCCCAGGCGGTGAGGGCCCAGACCGACGCGGCGGCCCGGCTGGCCGAGCGGCCGGTGGGCCGGCTGCTGTGGCACACCTGCTCCCAGACCACCGCCTCGGTCGGCGTCTACGGCGTCTACGCCCTGACCAACGCCTGGTTCGTCGGCCGCGGGGTGGGCGACCAGGCGATGGCCGCCGTCAACCTGGTCGCGCCGCTGCTGCTCCTGCTCGGCGCCGTGTCCACCACCGTCGGCGCCGGCGGCGCCTCTCTCATCTCCCGCGCGCTGGGAGCGGGCGACCCCCGGGCCGCCGCCCGGGCGGCCGGCAACGCCTTCACCCTCTTCTGGACCGTGGCACTGGCCACCACCGTGCTCGGGCTGGTCTTCCTTGACCCGCTGCTGACCCTGCTCGGGGCGCAGGGGCCGCTGCGCGAGGACGCCCGCGCCTACGCGGTGATCCTGCTGTGCGGGGCGGTGGTCTCCACCGGCTTCTCCGGACTGGTGCGCGCCGAGGGCCGGATCGGCTTCTCGACGCTGCTGTGGGTGGTGCCGGTGGCCGTCCAGATCACCCTCGACCCGCTGCTGATCTTCGGCCTGGGCATGGGGGCACGGGGCGCGGCGCTGGGCACCGTCGGCGGCCAGGCGGTGTCCGCCGCGATGAGCCTGTGGTTCTTCTTCGGCCGCCGCAACCGCCCCTACCGGGTGGGGGCTTCGGCGCTGCGCCCGCACGCCGGAACCCTGCGCGGGCTGCTGGGTCTTGGACTGCCGTCCTTCCTCGCGGGTGCCGGGGTGACGCTGCTGGCCGTACTGGTCAACACCACCCTGGCCGCGGCGGGGGCGGTCACCGCGCTGGCCGCGTACGCCGTGTGCGCCCGCCTCCAGACGTTCGCGATGATGCCGCACACCGGCATCAGCCAGGGTCTGCAGCCCATCGTCGGCTACAACGCGGGGCGCGGACTGGCAGAACGGGTGGCCCGGGCCCGTACCCTGGCGCTGCGCGGCTCGCTGCTGTACGGCGTGGTCACCGCGACGGTGCTGGTGGTCGCGGCGGAACCGCTGGTGGGGCTGTTCCTGAACGATCCGGCGACCGCGGCGGTCGCGCGCGACGGGCTGCGCGTCATCGGCATCGGCCAGGCCGTGGCCGGGGTCGCCCCGCTGGCCGCCGGGTACTTCCAGGCGCTGGGCCGGCCACGACCCGCCTATCTGCTGTCCGTCGGCGCCCTGGTGCTCGTCAAAGTGCCGCTGGTGGTGGTCCTCGGGGGCACCGGAACCCTGGGGGTGTGGATCGCGCTGGCGGCCGGTGAGGTGATCACCGCGGCGGCGGCGCTGACGGTGCTGCTCCGCTCGCGTCCGGCGGCCCGGGCGGGCCGTCGGGTGCCCGCAGCAGCCGCTCGATGAAGAACCGCAGGGTGCCGGCCATGTCGACCTCGCCGGGGCTGGTCAGCCACTGCACCTGGAGGCCGTCCATCAGGGCCACCAGAGCGACCGCCGCGGTGGCGGGGTCGACGCCTTCCCGCAACTGTCCGGCGGCGCCCAGTTCCTCCAGCGCGCTCCTGGCGAACGCGCGCACCTGGGCGTAGTGCCGGGTGAAGTAGTCGTGCGCCGGGTGATCGGGGGCGAACGCCTCGGCCGCCAGGCGGACATAGAGCTCGACGATCGGCGGGTGGCGTCCGTTGTGCCGGGCCAGGTTCAGCAGATGGCGCACCATGTCCATCGGGGAGGGCACGGGCGTGCCGGCCCGCCGGGCGTCCTGTGCGTCGCGCCGCTCCAGTACCGCCGCCAGCAGGGCTTCGCGGCTGGGGAAGTGGTACAGCAGCCCGGCGTGGCTGATGCCGGCCCGTTTGGCGATCTCCCGCAGCGAGGCGCCGTGGTAGCCGGTCTCGGTGTACGCCTCCACGGCGGCCGCCACGATCTGCTCGCGGCGGGCCCGGCCCCTGGCATAGCCCCCTGGGGAGGCCGCCGTTCGCGGCACCGTTCCTGACACAGCCGTCCTCCGGGGTCGGCGGGCATCCCGTCGGGCCTACGTTCTCACACGGCGGGAGTGTACGGCCGTACGCTCAGGAGCGTACGATCGTACGCATGGCCACGGACCACTTCGCCCAGGACCCCCGCAGCAACCTCGAACGCATGGAGGCGGGTGACCTCTACATCGCCGACGACCCGGAGATCGCCCGCCGGCACCAGCGGGCCGTACGGCTGGCCGCCCGCTACCAGGCCGCCTACGTCGAGGACGTGTCCGCCGCCCGGCCGATCCTGGAGGAACTGCTGGGTTCCCTGGGCGAGGAGGCCCACCTGACACCGCCGCTGTACGTCGACTACGGCAGCAACATCACCATCGGCCCGCGCACCTTCGCCAACTTCAACCTCACCGCCCTGGACGTCGCGGCGATCACCATCGGGGCGGACTGCCAGATCGGGCCGAACGTCCAACTGCTCACCCCCACCCACCCGCTGGAGCCACAGCCCCGGCGCGACAAGCTGGAGGCCGCCCGCCCGATCACCATCGGCGACAACGTGTGGCTGGGCGGCGGCGCGATCGTCCTGCCCGGGGTCACCATCGGGGACAACTCGGTCATCGGCGCCGGCGCGGTCGTCACGAAGGACGTGCCGGCGAACGTCGTCGCGGTCGGCAACCCGGCCCGCCCGGTCCGGAACCTCTGAGCCGGCCGACCACCACCATGGCCACCGGAAACCCGGACCCACTGCGGCGCGAGCGGATCATCGCGGCGACGCTCGACCTCATCGCCGAGGACGGCGTCGCGGGCGTCTCGCACCGCAGGATCGCCGCCCGCGCCGGGGTCCCGCTGGGGTCGATGACGTACCACTTCACCGGCATCGACCAGCTGCTGCGAGAAGCGTTCGGACGGTTCACCGACCGGATGGTCGCGCTCTTCGACGCCCATCTCGGCGGCTGCGCCGACCGGGACCGGGCGCGGTCGGCGATCGCCGACCTGGTGCACAGCATGTCGGAGGACGGGCCCCGCGATCTCGTCCTCACCCAGGAGCTGTACACCCTCGCCACCCGCCGGCCCGCCTACCGGGAACTCACCCATGAGTGGATGCGGCGCAGCCGGGTCCATCTGGAGAAGCACTTCGACCCGGCGACGGCCCGGCAGCTCGACGCGCTGATCGAGGGGCTGACCCTGCACCGCGCGCTGGCCCGGGAGCCGCACGACCGGGCCCTGACGGTCGAGGCGATCGCCCGCATCACGGCGGCGGCCGGCTAGGGCCTGTCTGACAAATAGCGCCGGTCAGGCCCGCGGCGTCTGGTGCGGTGCATCGCAAGGCGCAGGGGCGCCCTCGTAGTGGGCTACTCGGGCGTCTCTGCAACGCAGCGAGGTGCCGTGCCAGGCGTCGCGGGCCAGGCGGGATTTGTCAGACAGGCCCTAGGTGTGCTGTTCCGGCTCGCCGGCCGCCGCCGGGGCTCTCACCAGGTCACGGGCAGCTCGTACACGCCGTACACGGCACCGTCGTGCTTGAAGGCGAGATCGCCAGGGCCGCCGTCCCCGGCGAGCCGGAGGGTGGGGATCCTGCGGTACAGAGTGCCGCAGACGACCTGGAGTTCCAGGCGGGCCAGCGGCTGGCCCAGGCACTGGTGCACCCCGAAGCCGAAGGCGACGTGCCGGCGGGCGTCGCCGCGGGCCAGGTCCAGGTGGTCGGGGTCGGTGAAGGCGTCCGGGTCGCGGTTGGCGATGTCGTTGGAGCAGATGATGCCCTCACCGGCGCGCAGGGTCACGCCGGCGATCTCGATGTCCTCCAGCACCGCCCGGCGCCGCCCGTTGTGGGTGATGGTGAGATAGCGCAGCAGCTCCTCCACCGCGGAGGTGATCAGCGCCGGATCGTCGCTCTCGCGCAACAGGGCGAGCTGCGCCGGGTGTTCGAGCAGCGCGGCGGTGCCCAGCGCGATCATGTTGGCGGTCGTCTCGTGGCCGGCCACCAGCAGCAGCACGCCCATCTGGGCGGCCTCCTGGCGGGTCAGCTCACCCGATTCCACCCGGGAGACCAGGCCGGACAGCAGGTCGTCGGCCGGGGCCGCCATCTTGCGGCCCATCAGATCGTCCAGGTAGCCGGTCAGTTCCTCAAGGGCGGCCGAGCGCAGCGCCGGGTCCACGTCCCCCCTGAGGAGGACGGCGCTGTGCTGCTGGAAGAAGTCATGGTCCGCGTACGGCACGCCGAGCAGTTCGCAGATCACCAGGGAGGGCACCGGCAGCGCGAAGGCCCGGACCAGATCGGCGGGGCGGGGGCCGGCGAGCAGCTCGTCGATCCGGTCGTCGACGATCCGCTGGACGGCGGGCCGCATCGCCTCGACGCGTTTGATGGTGAAGGGGGCCTGCACCATCCGGCGCAGCCGGGCGTGTTCGGGGTCATCGCGCAGGATGAAGCTGAAGGAGGAGCGGCCGGTCAGTGGTGTCGGGAGCGGATAGCCGGGGGTGAACGGGTTGGCGCTGACCCGCCGGTCGAGCAGCAGCGCGCGCTGGTCCGCGTAGCGGGTGACGAGCCACGGGGTGCTGCCGTCCCACAGCCTGACCCGTTCGAACCGGGCGCGCCGCTGCATGGCGGCCAGGGCCGGGGGCGGGTCGAAGGGGCAGCGGGCCGCCCTGGCCATCGGAAAGTCCTCGGGGCTGGGGTCGTCCTCGATGAGCGGTGGCTGGGTCGCGTGGCCTGCTGAGGTCATATCGCTCTCCTGTGAGCCTGTGAGCCGGTGAGTCGCTGTCCCCGCTCACTCAGCGAAGCACCCGTCCGGATCACTCATCAAGCGTTCGCTTTAATTTCATCCATCCGGGTGACGGGCGCCTGCCACAGCGCGACGATCACGTCGATCAGGCCCGTTGCCATGTCCGGCCAGGAGGCGTGTGCCGTGGGGGCGTTCGCGGCGAGGGCGCGTTCTCGCTCGACGGCCATCTGAACGATCAGATGGCGGGTCATGGCGGCGCGTTCGGCGCGCACACCGGCGGACAGATCGGGCAGAGCGCCGTTCATGCCCGCGTGCAGCCGGGTCAGCGAGGGCGAGACGGCCACGGTCTCCTCCGCCACCAGCGCGTACAGCGCGGGATCCGCGGTGACCTGGGCGATGAAGCGGGCGTACCAGGTGGGGCCGCCGCCCATCGACTCCAGGTGGTCGGTGAGCGTGCGCACGAAGCAGGTGACCCAGTCCCGCAGCCCGGCGGAATCGTCCAGGCCCGCCATCAGCCGGACCCGGATGCGTTCCATCCGCTCCGCGTGCCGGCGCGCGAGGGCGCGGATCAGCTCGTCCTTGGTACCGAAGTGGTAGCTGACGGCGGCGTTGTTGCCCTGCCCGGCGGCCTCGCTGATCTGCCGGTGCGCGACCGCGTGCACCCCGCGCTCGGCGAACAGCCGCTCCGCCGCGGTCAGCAGCGCGTCCCGGGTCGCGCTGACCTGTTCGGCCCGTCTCGTTCCGCCCGCCATCCTCATCACCGCCCGGGACCGCGCGCCCGCCGTGCCGCGAAGGCCGGTCCCCGTACGCCGTCGCGCCGTCCGGGCCCGGTCGGCCGGGCCGGAGGAGGGCAGCTTACGCAAGCGGGCCGGGCGGCGGCACCCGCCGGCCGGGGGACCCGGCGGGCGGGCGGGGGGCGGACGGGGTCAGCCGGTGAGAAGGGTCGCGAAGAAGGCGAGGGAACGGTCGACCTCGGCCAGCGACGGGGTGCGGTTGAGATGGCCGTGCAGCATGCCGGCCGCCAGATAGGTGCGGGTGGGAACACCGGACTCGGTCAGCTGACGGGCGAGCAGATCGCCCGAGGGCCGCAGGTCGTCCAGTTCGGACAGGACGATGCCGGTGGGCGGCAGCCCGGTGAGGCCGGCCGCGCCCGGCATGGCGGCCGGGGGCAGTTCGGTGATCCGGCCCACGTAGTTGCGCACCATGTCCTCGATCGACGCGGTGTCGAACCGCAGGATCGAGGGCAGTCCGCGCATCAGCGCCGCCGTGTCGTCGTCCAGCACGGGGACCGGGAAGTGCGCGAAGGGGTACGCGAGCAGCAGCGCGGCGGGCGGTGACACCGACCCGGCGTCGCGCAGCCGGATCGCGGCCGACAGCGCGAGGGCGGCGCCCGCGCTGGCGCCGCCGAGGGCCGGCGGCCCCGCGTACGGGGGCGCTTCGGGCCCGGTCAGCCACTGCCAGGCGGCGCGGACGTCGTCGACCGGGACCGGGTAGCGGACGCCGTCCACGGCGAGCCGGTAGCCCACCGAGACCACCAGCGCGGCCGCGCGGGCGGCGAGTTCGGCGGAGACCAGGTGGGCCTCGGGCATGTCCAGATCGCCGGCCCGGAACCCGCCGCCGTGCAGCCACAGCAGCGCGGGGCCCGGCCGCCGGCCGCGCGGCCGGTAGACGCGTATCGGGACCGGGCCGTGCGGCCCCGGCACCGTGTGCTCCTCGGTGTCGGCCTCGGGTTCCGGCCAGGGCGCCGGATCGCGGAAGAACGCGTCGAACCGCCGTCCGGCCTCGGGGTCCGCCGGGTCGTCCCAGTGCAGACCGTCGATGAGGTGCAGCTTCGCGGCGAGGAAGGGGTCGAGTGGCACATCGCTCCTTGGGTTCCGCGCGGCGTCCGCCCATGGACGGCCGCGACCGGGCGAAACGATGTCAGCAAGGCGCGGCGGGAGGCTACGGGAGGCCGCGTACGGCGGGGCGGACCGGCGCGCGCACCGGTGGACCGGGAGCGCCGGGGATGCCGCGGATCCCGTGCGGACTCCTCCCGTCACCGGCCTCGCCCCCACCGCCGTACGGGCCCGGCCCCACCGGACCTCAGCCCGGGTCCGCGCCCGCCGTCGCGCGGCGCCCGGCGCGGTGGCGCCGGGCGGCACCGAGCGCGATGTCAATGACCAGGAACGCCAGCAACGAGATGCCCAGCAGCGGGACGAACCAGCCCACCAGGACGGTCACCGCGATCAGCGGAACGCCGATCGCGGGCGGCACCTGACGCCAGGCGCCGCGCGGCAGCGGACGGCCGAACGCGGTGCCCCGGCCGCGCAGCCACCACATCCGGTAGCCCCACACGATCAGGACGATGACCGAGAGCGCGAGCGCGGCCAGCAGGATCTGGTTGGGCAGTCCGAACAACACGCCGGTGTGCAGATCGATGCCCCAGCGCGACAGCTTGGCCAGCACCGGGAAGTCGGCGAACCGCACCACGTCGGTGACGGCGCCGGTGGACGGGTCGACGGCGACCGCGTCCTGCTTCTCCGGCCAGCTGCGCTGGATCTGCCGGACCACATAGGCGGATGCGGCGTCGGCCGGCGGCAGGATCTCCACCGGGTTCGTCAGCCCCTGGGACCGGGCGGCGGCGAGCACGATGTCCAGGTTCACGCCGCCGGGGGTCGCCCCGTCGGTGCCGTGGTCGTGCTGGTGTCCGCCAGCCCCCGGTCCCTGCCCGTGCTGGCCGTGCTCGCCGTTCTGCCCGTGCTCCGCGTGCTCGTCACCGCCGCCGGCCGCCCCGGCGTCGACCACCGGCGTCTCCTGCCCCAGCGAGGTGCGCAGTTCGGTGATGTTCTGTCCGGCGTAGGTGGACCAGGTCAGCCCGGTCGCGGACAGGAAGATCAGGCCGACCGCGCACCACGCGCCGACCGTGCCGTGCAGCCCCAGCACCCGGCGCCGGCCGGCGGTGCCGCGTACCGTGCGCGCGGAGCGGCGGCGGGTGAACCACAGCGCGAGGCCGGCGACCGCGATCACCCCCAGCCAGCTGGCGGCGAGTTCGCCGTACAGCCGGCCGGTCTCCCCCAGGTGGAGATCGCGGTGGAACTTGTCGATCCAGGTACGCAGCGGCAACGCCCCGGTGGAGCCGTACTGTTCGAGCGCGCCGCGCACCTCGCCGGTGTACGGGTCGACGAAAACGGCCAGGGTGTGGTCGGCGGCGATGCCCTCCACCCCGGACAGCAGCACCCGGGTGGTGGCGCCGGACTCCGGGGAGGGGCGCACCGCGTTCAGTTCGCCCTCCGGGTGGGCGGCGCGAGCGGCGGCTATCTGCTCGGTGAGGGGGAGTTCGGCCTCGCCGGCCGGAACGCGCAACTGCTCGGCGTAGACGATCCGCTCCGCCTGGAACGAACCGGCGTACAGCAGCCCGGAGAACGCGGCCACCAGGAGGAAGGGGGCGACGAACACCCCGGCGTAGAAGTGCAGTCGCAGCAGCAGCGGGCGCAGGGCCGGCCAGCCGCGGCGGGGGCCCGCGGGTGGCGGGGGCGCGGCCACGGTCTCGGGTTCGGCGGACATCCAGGACTCCTCGGTACGGGGCGGACGATCAACGAGTCGGGTGCCCGTGGCGCGGAGTTCCGGGTCCCGCGTGTGACGCGTGGCACATCAGGGGCGAACGGGGCCTGCCGTCGGCCCGTCGCGGCACGTGGCCCTCAGCGCGCGTGCGTACGGACGGGATTGACCGCGCGGGCGGGGGCGTCATACTGCTCAGCGGCTGACGTTTACGTAAACATCTCAACGGAGAGGTGGGCGCATGCGGCGGATGGCGGGCGTACTGATCGGAGTGATGGCGTTGCTGGCAGGGGTGTTCACGGGACCGGCCGGAAGCACGGAACGGGCGCGGGACGGCGAGCGGGAGCGCGCACAGCTGGAGTACGCGGGCTATCTGTTCGTCTACTTCACGGGCGAGGACAGCGCCGACGGCGAACAGGTGCGGATGGCGCTCAGTCAGGGCAACGACCCGCTGCACTGGCGGGAGCTGAACGGCGGGCGCCCCGTTCTCACGTCGTCGCTCGGCGAGCGCGGGGTCCGCGATCCGTTCATCATCCGGGCGCCGGAGGGCGACCGTTTCTATCTGATCGCCACCGACCTGCGGATCCACGGCAACGGTGACTGGGACCGCGCGCAGCGGCACGGCAGCCTGGACATCATGGTGTGGGAGTCCACCGACCTGGTGACCTGGTCGGCGCAGCGCGCGGTGCGGGTGGCCCCGGACACGGCGGGCAACACCTGGGCGCCCGAGGCGTACTGGGACGAGCAGCGCGGTGAGTTCGTGGTGTTCTGGGCGTCCAAGCTGTACGCGCAGGACGACCCGGACCACACCGGGAACACCCACCACCGCATGATGTACGCCACGACCCAGGACTTCGTCACCTTCGGCGAGCCGCGGGTGTGGAGCGACCCGGGGCACTCGGTGATCGACTCCACCGTCATCGCGCACGACGGCCACTACTACCGCTTCACGAAGGACGAGCGGGACACCAGCGCCGCCCACCCGTGCGGCAAGTTCATCGTGGCCGAGCGCACCCGCGAACTGCGCTCCACCTCGTGGGAGTTCATCGCCGACTGCATCGGCAGCCGGTCGATCGCCCGGGGCGAGGGGCCTACGGTGTTCAAGTCCAACACCGAGGAGAAGTGGTACCTGTTCATCGACGAGTTCGGTGGCCGCGGCTATGTGCCGTTCGAGACCACCGATCTCGCCTCGGGGCAGTGGGTCCCGTCCACCGGCTACCAGTTGCCCGCCTCGCCGCGGCACGGAACCGTACTGCCGCTCACCCGGGCCGAGTACGACCGGCTCGCGTCCCGCTGACGCTCAGACCGCCTTGCCGGGGTTGAGGATGCCCGCCGGGTCGAGGGCGTCCTTGATCCGGCGCTGCACGGCGAGCGCGGCGGCGCCGTGTTCGGCCGCCAGCCAGGGGCGCTTGAGCAGCCCGACGCCGTGCTCGCCGGAGACGGTGCCGCCCAGGTCCAGGGCCAGCCGGAAGATCTCGGCCACCACGTCCCCGGCTCCCGGCCCGTCGACCACCAGCGGGTGCAGATTGCCGTCCCCGGCGTGCGCGAGGGTGAAGACGGGCACCCCCGTCCTGGCGGAGAGCGCGGCGATGGCGCCCGCCGCCTCCGCCAGCCGGGAGCGCGGGACGGCGATGTCCTCGATGAGCACCGGCCCCAGCCGTTCGACGGCGGGCAGCGCCAGGCGGCGGGCGGCGACCAGCCGTTCGGCCTCGGCGGGGTCCCCGGTGACCTCGGTGTGCGTGGCGGTACGGGCCAGCACCCGTTCGACCTCGGTGATCTCGGCGCCGGCCGCGAAGCCGTCGGTCCTGGCGAGGACGAACGCCTCGCCCCTGGCCCGGTGGCCGGTACCGTGCGCGGCGTCGACAGCGGCGAGCGTGGCCCCGTCGAGGAGTTCGAGGGTGCTGGGGCGCAGTCCGGCGTCGAGGACGGCGGCGCAGGCCGCCGCCGCGTCCCGGACCGAGCTGAAGAACGCGGCGGCGGTCCCGGTGGCGGCCGGGGCCGGCAGCAGCCGTACGGTGGCGGCGACGATGACGGCCAGGGTGCCCTCGGACCCGGTGATCAGTGAGGTCAGGTCATAGCCGCTGACGCCCTTGACGGTCTCGCGGCCGGTGCGCAGGCGGGTGCCGTCCGCGAGCACGATGTCCAGGCCGAGCACGGCGTCGCGGGTCACCCCGTACTTCACGCAGCGCAGGCCGCCCGCGTTGGTGGCGATGTTGCCGCCGATGGTGGAGATCTCGACGCTGGCCGGGTCGGGGGCGTAGCACAGGCCGTGGGCGCGGGCGGCGCGGTCGAGGTCGGCGGTGATCACGCCGGGCTGGACGACGGCGAGGCCGTCACCGGGGCGCAGCTCGAGGATGGCGTCGAGTCCCGACAGGTCCAGGACGACGCTCCCCTCCCCCGCCGTCGCCCCGCCGGCCAGTCCGGTGCCGGCGCCGCGCGGGACCACCGGGACGTGGTGGACGGTGGCCCAGGTCAGCGTGGCGGCGACGTCGTCGGCCGACCCGGCCCGTACCACCGCGCGCGGCAGGCCGCGGGGTACGGCGCCGGAGCGGTCGGTGGAGGCGGCCCGCCGCGCCGCGCCGTCGACCGACAGCGCGCCGGGGGTCAGGGCGCGGGCGAGCGCGTCGAGCGGGACGGTGAGCGGGACGCCGGGCGGGGCGGCGGGTCGGGGCACGCGGGTCCTCTCCTGCGGACGGCCGGACCGGGGCGCTGGTCCGGGGTGGTGGTCCGGGTGGCGGGGGTGCGGGGTCAGGCCGCGGCGGTGGCGTACGGGGAGCCGGGCGGCGGCACGGCGGGGCCGTGGTCGGTGCGGGGGCGGCCGGCCTCGCGGTGGGCCAGTTCCTGGCGGACCAGCGGCAGCAGGTGACGGCCGTAGTCGACGGCGTCGTTGAGGTTGTCGTAGCCGCGGATGGAGATGAGTTCGGCGCCCAGGTCGATGTAGTCGAGGATGGCGGCCGCCACGGTCTCGGGGGTGCCGACGAGGGCGGTGGAGGCGCCGCGCCCATTGGTGGCGGCGGCGACCGGGGTCCACAGGGCGCGGTCGTGGAGTTCGCCGCGGTCGGCGAGGTCGAGCAGCCGCCGGGAGCCGGTGTTCTCGGGGCGGCCGGCGGGCCAGCGCAGGGCCTTGGCCTCGGTGGCCGGGCCGCGCAGCGCGCCGAGCACCCGGTGGGCCTTCTCCCAGGCCAGTTCCTCCGTGGGGGCGATGATCGGACGGAACGTCACCCAGATCCGGGGCCGGTCGGCGCGGCCGGCGAGCGCGGCCTGCTCGTGGACGGCGTCGATCTGCTGCCGGGTCTCGGCCAGCGGCTCCCCCCACAGCCCGAAGATGTCGCCCAGCGCGCCGCCGACCCGGTAGGCGTCGGCGGAGGAACCGCCGACCGAGACCGGGATGCTGCCGGCGGCCGGACGGAAGTCGGCGCGGAAGTCCTCGAAGGAGTAGTAGGCGCCTGCGTGGTCGAACGGCTCCTCGGACGCCCACACCTTGCGCAGGATCTCGATGTACTCGGCGGAGCGCGCGTACCGTTCGCTCTTGCCGAGCCGGTCGCCCTCGCGGGCCTGCTCGTGCGCGCTGCCGCCGGAGATGATGTGGACGGTGGCGCGCCCGCCGCTCAGCTGGTCGAGGGTGGCCAGCGCCTTGGCGGCGACGGTCGGGTAGAGGGTGTTGGGGCGCAGCGCGATCAGCGGGCGCAGCCGCTCGGTGTGCTGGGAGATGGCGGCGCCGACGGTGAACGGGTCGAAGCCGCCCGAACCGTAGGGCAGCAGCGTGTAGTCGAAGCCGTAGTCGTCCAGGGTGCGGGCGTAGCGGGTCACGAAGGCGGGGTCGATGCCCTGGCCGGGGCGCGGGTGGAGTTCGGTGGAGTCGTTGACGTAGCTGGCGCTGATGAACTGCACGGGCATGGGTGGGCTCCCTCGGAGGACGCGGAACGGACGCGGGCAGGCGGGGGGAGGCGCCGGGAAGGCGCGGGCACGGCGTGGCAGGGGCGCGGGGCGGAACGGCACGCCGGGCCGGGGTACGGCGGCGGGGCGCGACGGCCGGTGGGCGACGGGGCCGGCCCCGTCAGCGGCGTCGGATCAGCGGGCCCGGCACGCCGTGGGACAACATCGCGCGCCGGCGGTGAAGGGCGCGGCGGGCACCGGAAGCGGCACGGCGCACGGCAGCGGGTGCCCGGGGTGCCGTTCGCTTCCTGTCATGCCGAGAACGCTAGAACAGACCCGCGCGCGGCGTCCAATGACAGTGTGCGATGGATAACGATCACCGGTGACGATGGGTCAGGCCTACCGCCGGGTCGCGCGGTGCGAGGGAGTCGAAGAACGCCTCGATGGCGGCGAGCGCTGCCGCCTCCAGGTCGAGGTCCAGGCCGCGCCGGGCGGCCAGGTGCACACCGATGGGGCCCAGCGGCGGCAGGTCCGTGCGCTCCACCAGGCCCTGGGGCTGCCGCCCGGCGCAGGGCAGCACGGCGACCCCGAGCCCGGCCCTGGCGGCGGCCATCACCCCTTCGAGGCTGGTGGATTCGGCGGTGACCTCCACCCGGTGTCCCGCCTCGGCCAGTTCGTGCAGGGCGCGCTGCCGCATGCCGCACGGCTCCACGTAGGCAACCAGCGGCCAGCCCGCGCCGCGCGCCGGCGGCTGCCAGCCGGGCGCCGCGTACCAGGCCAGCGGCAGCGAACCGATGCGCCGCCCGGGGGTGTCGGCGTCCAGCCCGAGCATCACGGCCAGGTCGATGGTGCCCTTGGTGATGTCCTCGGTCATGCGGGTGGAGCGGTCGATGTGGAAGCGGACCCCGTGCCGGGGGTAGGCGTCGCGCAGCGCGGCCAGCAGGCCGGGCAGGATCTGTTCGGCGGCGGTCTCGGTGGAGCCGATGACCAGCCGGGACTGCTGTGCGCCGCCGGACAGCCGCTCCAGGGCCTCGTCGTGCACGGACAGGATGCGCCGCGCCTCCACCAGCAGCCGCTCGCCGGCGTCGGTGAACTGGGTGCGCCGGCCCTCCTTGCGGACCAGTTCGCTGCCCAGCCGCCGCTCCAGCAGCCGCACGTGCTGGCTGACGGTCGACTGCCCCAGGTGCAGTGCGGCGGCGGCCCGGCTGAACCCGCCGCAGTCCGCGATCGCGACGAAGCTGCGCAGTTGGACGAGGTCGAGGGAGTCCGCCATCCCACGGAGCTTAGGCGGCCCGGCCCGATCGCAGAAGACGGCGCCCGCGATGTGGATACCCGCTCAGGCCCCGGCGTGGGCGTCGCGCAGCGCCTGGATGTCGAGCTTCTTCATGGTGAACATCGCCCGCATCACCCGGTCGGCCTTGACGGGGTCGGGGTCGGCGATCAGTTCGGGCAGGTCCCGGGGCACGATCTGCCAGGACACCCCGTACCGGTCCTTGACCCAGCCGCAGTCCCGCTCCTCCCCGCCCTCGGACAGCGCGGCCCACAGCCGGTCGACCTCGGCCTGGTCGGCGCAGTCCACGGACAGCGAGATCGCGTCGTTGAACGTGTCGTGCGGGCCGCCGTTGAGCGCCATGAACCGCTGCCCGGCGAGCTCGAACGTCTGGGTGAGCATGGACCCCGGCTCGCCGGGCCCGGCCTCGGTGTACCGCTGCTCCGCCACCACGCGCGCGCCGCCGCCGAAGACGGCGAGGTAGTGCTGTACGGCCTCCTCCGCGTCGCGCTCGAACCACAGACACGCGGTGATCTTCTGCTCCGCCATGACTCACGCCTTCCTTGCCGGTGCGGTGGTGAACCCTCCACAGGTTTGACCACCCCCGGCCCCGGAACTCATCGCGACGCGCGGAATCCGTCGTGGTTCAGAGCAGATAGACCAGCGCCGACCAGGCGGCGATGAGGACGGCGATCACCGGGCCGAGGGGGAAGCCCTGTTCCCCGGCGGAGGCCTCCCGGTCCGGGCGCAGGGCGGGATGGGTGTCCAGGGCCCTGATCTCGTTCCTGGCGGTCTCGGCGCGGGAGGTGCCGTGCAGCCGGTGTTCCAGGGGACGCAGGCCGGTGACGGGCAGGGAGATCTCGCGGCGTCCGCCGACCCGGAAGCGCAGGCCGTCCCCCTCGGAGCGCACCGACGCCAACTGCTCCCAGGGGATGCGGTGCACGCGCCAGGGGCCGGTGACCCACAGGCCGTCGCGGTCGGCGGTGATCCGCCAGTTGAGGGCGCACACCGTCATGTTGACCGAGCTGGGCAGGCCGAACAGCAGCAGCCAGTTCCAGCCGATGCCGTCGTGCAGCACCAGCCACAGGCAGCCACCGTTGAACAGCAGCAGGAACAGTCCGACCGCGCGGGAGACGGCGCCGGCCCGCCAGGCGAGCGGTTCGCCCCCGGGGGTCATGCCGGCGGCGGTCTCGGCCGCCGAGGGGGTGCGGCGCACCCGGCGGCGCGGGGCGGGTCGGCGCGCGGTGGAGCGCGGGCCGGCCGTGGCCGGGGCTGTCTCGGGGCGGGCGCCGGTGATGGAGCGTTCGACGGTGACGCTGTGCTCGCCCGCCATGACCACGGCCACCCCGGCGCCCGCGTGCGGCGTCCCGTACAGCACGGCCTCGCGCAGCACACCGGCCTCGCTGCCGCGCAGGGCGCCCATCACTTCCTCGGCGACGGCCTGCGGGTCGGCGTCCTCGGGGGCCGGCTCGGGCCAGCCGTAGAAGCTGAACAGCGGCTGGGAACCGGTGTGGTCGTCGGCCGCGTGGACGTAGGTGCGGCTGTCGTCCTTGCCCTCGGCGGCGAGTACCCGGAGCACCGGCTGCGGGCCGCTCATCAGGGCGGCGGTACGGCGGCGGGCGGCGGCGCGGTGCAGCAGCGCGACGCTGCCGGGCAGGGCGGCGCCGAGCAGCAGCAGTTGCCAGCCGAAGGGGTCGTACGGTTCGGCGACGGTGCGCGCCCAGTCGCCGTCGATGAGCACGCCGATGGTGGCGCCCTCGGCGTAGTCCTCGGGATAGGCGACGGCCAGGGTGCGGCTGTCGCCGCCGGGCAGGGTGACGGTGATGGTGTCCGCGCCCCGGTCGGTGACCTCGGCCGACACGGCGGTGGCGGCGGCGGCCCGGCTCGCGTCCCGGTCGATGCCGCGCAGTGCCTGCCACAGCGCGCCCGCGGCGAGCGTGAGCAGCAGGACGCCCATGACCAGGGCGATCCGGCCGCCGCCCAGCGGTACGGGGCCCAGCGGCGCGCGGTGCCGTATCCCGGCGGACGCCTCGGCGGCCACCGCGCCCTGCCGCCGCCGTACGTCGCGGCGGTGGTGCAGCCCGGCGTACCCGAACAGGCCGGCGGCGGCCACCGCCAGGCGCGGCAGGTCACCCGCGTCGCCGAGCGCCGCCGGCTCCAGCAGGACCAGGGCGAGCACGGGGCCCAGCGTGACGAGGGCGAGGGCGGGATGCAGGCACAGGGCGTAGAGCGCCAGCAGTCCCGCCCCGAAGAGCCCGAAGCCCCACCACTCGGGCCCGCAGGGCGCCGCGTCGGTGCAGGCCGGTTCCGACACGGAGGCGGTGGCCCACACCGCGGTGACCACCAGCGCCACCACCGCCCACACCGGCGACGCCCACCGCGCGGCCCGGACGGCGAGCCAGCGTTCCGCGTCCCGCGCACGCCAGTCCCGCGTTCCCTCGGGTATGTCCCCCGCCGACAGCGGTATCGGACCGTCATTCCTCACCGCTGCATTATGTGCCCTGTTCCGGGGTCATCAGCTCGGCGCGGGTGAGCTCCAGCGCGTCCACCACGACACAGCGTCCACCACGACACAGGTCACCTCACCCGCGGCATCGCGCCCGATCCACACCGTCCAGGTGTCGTTGGTCATCTTGGCGGCAGGGTCTGACAAGGATGGGGGGCGACGGCGACAGGGCTTCTTTGCCGGTTTATGGGCATATGACCGGGCACTGCCGCTTGACAGTGCTGTCCGGCTGTCTGACAGGATCTTCCACGTGAACCTGTCAGACAGCCCGGCGGGCGCCGCCGTGCCGCGCCGGGTCGGGGCTTCCCTGGCTTCCCCCGTGCGCCCCGGACCCCCCGAAGGCGAGCGCCGGCGGTGAGCGAGAACCCCGAGGTGGGCGTCCGTACGGAGACGGCCGCCGGTCGGGTCGCCGACGCGGGCGACGAGGGGTACAGCAAGGCGCTGGCGCCCCGGCACGTGAACATGATCGCCATCGGTGGCGCGATCGGCACCGGCCTGTTCCTGGGCGCCGGGGGCCGGCTCGCCGATGCCGGGCCCTCGCTGGCCCTCGTCTACGCGGTGTGCGGCATGTTCGCGTTCATGGTGGTGCGGGCGCTGGGCGAACTGGTGCTGTACCGGCCCTCCTCCGGGGCCTTCGTGTCCTACGCGCGGGAGTTCCTGGGCGAGAAGGGCGCCTTCGTCGCGGGCTGGATGTACTTCCTGAACTGGGCCACCACCGGCGTCGTCGACATCACGGCGGTCGCCCTGTACACGCACTACTGGGGCATGTTCACCGATGTCCCGCAGTGGGCGCTGGCGCTGGTCGCGCTGCTGGTGGTGCTGTCCGTCAATCTCATCTCGGTGCGGATCTTCGGCGAGCTGGAGTTCTGGTTCGCGATCGTCAAGGTCGGGGCCCTGGCCGTCTTCATGGTGATCGGCGTCTTCCTGCTGACGACCCGGCACGCGGTGGACGGCCACACCGGCGGGCCCGGGCTCATCACGGACAACGGCGGGGTCCTCCCGGCCGGCCTGCTGCCGATGCTGCTGATCGTCCAGGGCGTGGTCTTCGCCTACGCCTCGGTGGAGATGGTCGGCATCACCGCCGGGGAGACCAAGGACCCGCACAAGGTCATGCCGCGCGCGATCAACTCCATCATGTGGCGGATCGCGCTGTTCTACGTCGGCTCGGTGCTGCTGCTGGCCATGCTGCTGCCCTGGAACGCGTACACGGCCGGGGAGAGCCCCTTCGTCACGGTGCTGGCCAACATCGGCGTCCCGGCGGCGGGCGGCGTGATGAATCTCGTGGTGCTCACCGCCGCCCTGTCCTCCCTGAACTCCGGTCTCTACTCCACCGGCCGCATTCTGCGCTCGATGGCGAAGTCCGGCTCGGCGCCCCGCTTCACCGGGGTGATGAACCGCAACCAGGTGCCCTACGGCGGCATCCTGCTGACGTCGGGCGTGTGCGTGCTCGGGGTGGGGCTGAACGCGGTCGTGCCCGAGGACGCCTTCGAGATCGTGCTGAACTTCGCCGCCATCGGCATCCTGGCCACCTGGGGGCTGATCATGGTCTGTCATCTGCTGTTCTGGCGGAGGACGCGGCGCGGCGAGCTGACCCGGCCCGGCTACCGGCTGCCCGGCGCCCCGTTCACCCAGCTGATCACCCTCGCCTTCCTGGCCTCGGTGCTGGTGCTGATGGCCGCCGACGGCGAGGGGCCCGGGCGGACCACCGTGCTGTGCCTGCCGCTGATCGCCGCGGCGCTGGTGGCCGGCTGGTACGGGGTACGGGGCCGGGTCACCACCGTACGGATCGGCGCGGTGCCGGACACCGCGGGACAGGAAGGTCAGGCATGAGGACAGGGCACACCACCACTCCCCCGGTCCGGCTCCCGGCGCATGTGCCGCTGGTGCTGCTGGAGCGGGCCGGGATCACCGAGGGCGTCCACCACGGCTCGGTGGTGGTGCTCGATCCGGCCGGCGATGTCGTGCACGCCGCCGGGGACATCGACGCGGCGATATATCCGCGCTCCGCGCTCAAGCCGGTGCAGGCGGCGGGCATGGTGCGGGCCGGGCTGCCGCTGGAGGGCGAACTGCTGGCGCTCGCCGCCTCCAGCCACTCCGGTGAGCCGCGGCATCTGGCCGGGGCGCGCCGGATTCTGGAGCTGGGCGGGTTCGGCGAGGACGCGCTGCGCAACGTGCCCGACCTGCCGTACGGGCCGGACGCGCGGGAGCGGTGGCTGCGGGAGGGCCACGGGCCGTCCCGGATCGCCCAGAACTGCTCGGGCAAGCACGCCGCCATGCTGTTGACCGCCCGGGGGCGCGGCTGGTCCACCGCTGACTATCCGGATCCGGAGCATCCCCTCCAGCGCGCGCTGGCGGCGGAGGTGGAGCGGCTCACCGGGGCGCCGGTGGCGGCGGTGACGGCGGACGGCTGCGGCGCGCCGCTGTTCGCCACCTCGCTGCGCGGTCTGGCCCGGGCCGCCGCCGCGCTGGTCACGGGGGCGCCCGGCACGCCCGAGCGGCGGGTGGCGGACGCGATGCGCGCGCATCCGGGGATGGTCGCCGGGGCCGGGCGCGATGTCACCGCGCTGATGGAGGCGGTGCCCGGACTGCTGGCCAAGGACGGGTTCGAAGGCGTGCAGATCGCCGCGCTGCCCGACGGCCACGCGGTGGCGGTGAAGATCGCCGCCGGTACGGACCGGGCCAGGATGCCGGCGACGGCCGCCGCCCTGCTGCGCTGCGGAATCGATTCCGCGGTGCTGGAACCGTTCGCCGAGGCACCGGTGTACGGGGGCACGCGCGTGGTCGGACGGCTGCGGGCGGCGACCGGTGAGGAACAGCTGTCCCGAGTGGCGTCCTCGCATTGGGCATGACATTCACCGGGCCGTCGCCTTCCACGACGTGCCGGCGAGGGGCCGTACCGCTGCCGCACGCGTGAGCGCGCGGCTCGGCCCCGCGCAGCCGGCGGGCGGCGACCCGCGGCCGTCCGGTTTGGCCTACGCTGCACCCGCATCATCATCAATGAGCACGCCGACGAGAGGTCTGCATTCATGGCGCAGGAAGTACGCGGTGTCATCGCACCGGGCAAGGACCAGCCGGTGCGGGTCGAGACCATCGTGATCCCCGACCCCGGCCCCGGTGAGGCTGTGGTGCGGGTGCAGGCGTGCGGCGTGTGTCACACCGACCTGCACTACAAGCAGGGCGGCATCAACGACGAGTTCCCCTTCCTGCTGGGGCACGAGGCGGCGGGTGTCGTGGAGTCGGTCGGCGAGGGGGTGAGCGAGGTCGCGCCCGGCGACTTCGTCGTCCTGAACTGGCGTGCGGTGTGCGGCCAGTGCCGGGCGTGTGAGCGCGGCCGGCCCTGGTACTGCTTCAACACCCACAACGCCAAGCAGAAGATGACCCTGACCGACGGCACCGAGCTGTCGCCGGCGCTGGGCATCGGGGCGTTCGCCGAGAAGACGCTGGTGGCCGCCGGGCAGTGCACCAAGGTGGATCCGGCCGTCTCCCCCGCCGTGGCCGGGCTGCTGGGCTGCGGGGTGATGGCCGGCATCGGCGCGGCCATCAACACCGGCCAGGTGGGCCGGGGCGACAGCGTGGCGGTCATCGGCTGCGGCGGGGTGGGGGACGCGGCCGTCGCCGGTTCCCTGCTGGCGGGCGCGGCGAAGATCATCGCGGTGGACATCGACGACCGCAAGCTGGAGACCGCCCGCACGCTGGGCGCCACCCACACCGTCAACTCCCGCGAGAGCGACCCGGTGGAGGCCATCCGGGAGCTGACCGGCGGGCACGGCGCCGATGTGGTGATCGAGGCGGTGGGCCGCCCCGAGACGTACCGGCAGGCGTTCTACGCCCGCGACCTGGCCGGCACCGTGGTGCTGGTCGGGGTGCCCACCCCGGAGATGAAGCTGGAGCTGCCGCTGCTGGACGTCTTCGGGCGCGGCGGCGCGCTGAAGTCCTCCTGGTACGGCGACTGCCTGCCCTCGCGGGACTTCCCGATGCTCGTCGATCTGCATCTGCAGGGCCGGCTGCCGCTGGACGCGTTCGTCACCGAGACCATCGCGCTGGACCAGGTCGAGGCGGCGTTCGACCGGATGCACGCGGGCGACGTGCTGCGTTCCGTGGTGGTGCTGTGATGGCGGCGCGGATCGACCACCTCGTCACCTCGGGCACGTTCTCGCTGGACGGCGGCACCTGGGACGTCGACAACAACGTGTGGATCGTGGGCGATGACCACGAGGCGATCGTCATCGACGCCGCCCATGACGCGGACGCGATCCGGGCGGCGCTCGGTGACCGGACGCTGCGCGCCATCGTGTGCACCCACGCGCACAACGACCACATCGACGCGGCACCGGCCCTGGCCGCCGCCACCGGAGCGCCGATCCTGCTGCATCCGGAAGATCTGCCGCTGTGGAAGCAGACCCACCCCGACCGGCTGCCGGACGGCGAGCTGGCGGACGGCGAGCGGATCGCGGTGGCCGGTACGGAGCTGACGGTGCTGCACACGCCGGGGCACGCGCCCGGCGCGGTGTGTCTGTACGCGCCGGAGCTGGGCACCGTCTTCACCGGTGACACGCTCTTCGCGGGCGGTCCCGGCGCCACCGGACGGTCGTTCTCGCACTTCCCGACCATCATCGACTCGATCCGGGACCGGCTGCTGCCCCTGCCGGCCGACACGGCGGTGCGCACCGGCCACGGGGACGGGACCACCGTCGGCGCCGAGGCCCCCCAGCTGGCGGAGTGGATCGCCCGGGGACACTGAGCGCACCGCCCGCGCCTGCGCCCGTACCGGTGCCCGCCGTGCGAGCCTTCCGCCATGAACGCACCTGCGGAGGGCCTGAGCACGTCGAGCCCCGGCGGGCGCCGGGTGCTGGCGGCCGCCGTGCTCGGGTCCGGGATGGCGATGCTGGACGGCACCATCGTCGCGGTGGCGCTGCCCCGGATCGGTGAGGGGCTCGGCGCCCCGCTGGCCACCCTCCAGTGGACGCTGAACGCGTACATGCTCACCCTGGCCGGGCTGATCCTGCTGGGCGGCGGGCTCGGGGACCGCTACGGGCGGCGCCGGGTGTTCGTGTGGGGGGTGGTGTGGTTCACGGTGGCCTCGCTGCTGTGCGGGATCGCGCCCAACGGTGGCTCGCTGGTGCTGGCGCGGGGCTTGCAGGGGGTGGGCGGGGCACTGCTGACGCCGGGTTCGCTGGCGCTGATCCAGTCCTCGTTCCGGCCAGAGGAGCGGGCGAAGGCGGTGGGGCTGTGGTCGGGTCTGGGCGGGGTGGCGATCGCCTTCGGCCCGTTCCTGGGCGGCTGGCTGGTGGACGGTCCGGGGTGGCGGTGGATCTTCCTGATCAATCTGCCCCTCTCGCTGGTGGTGCTGGTGCTGGCCAAGGGCGTCCCGGAGAGCCGGGACTGGGAGGCGGCGGGGCGCTTCGACGTGCTGGGCGCGGGCCTGGCGGCGGTGGCGCTGGGGGCGGTGGCCTACGCGCTGATCGCCGCGCCGTCGGCGGGGGCGGCCACGGCGCTGGCGGTGGCGGCCGGCGGGGTGCTGGTGGGGGTGGCGTTCGTGGTGCGGGAGCGGCGCGCGGCGCGTCCGATGCTGCCGCTGGGGATCTTCCGCTCCCGGCTGTTCACCGCCACCAACGGGGTGACGCTGTGTCTGTACGGGGCGATCGGCGGGGTGTTCTTCCTGCTGCCGGTGCAGTTGCAGAACGGTCTCGGCTACGACGCGTTCGCGGCGGGGATCGCCACCTTGCCCATCACGCTGCTGATGACGGCGCTGTCGGGGCCGGCCGGGGCGCTGGCGCAGCGGATCGGGCCGCGGCTGCCGCTGACGGTGGGGCCGCTGGTGGCGGCGGTGGGGCTGCTGTTGCTGCACCGGGTGGAGCCGGGCAGCGGCTACTGGCACGACGTGTTTCCGGCCGTGCTGGTGCAGGGCCTGGGGATGAGCCTGTTCGTGGCGCCGCTGACCGCGACCGTGCTGGCCTCGCTGGAGGTGCGGCGGGCGGGCATCGCCAGCGGGGTGAACAACGCGGCGGCGCGGGTGGCGCAGTTGCTGGCGGTGGCGGCGCTGCCGCTGGCGATCGGTCTGTCCACCGATGAGTACCGGTCGGCCACCGAGGTGAACGCCGCGTTCGGCAGGGCGGCGTGGATCTGCGCGGGGCTGATGGCGGTGGGCGGCGTGGTGTCCTGGCTGCTGATGCCGGCCACGCTTCAGGCGCTGCCCGGCGGTGCTCCGGTGCGCCGTCCCGAGTGCACCACGCACTGCGCGATCACCTCGCCGCCGCTGGAGCCGGGAGACGGCCGCCACCGGGGACGGCGGCCGTCTGCGCCGGCGTGAAGCGTCCCGGCCGCCCGGGTCAGTGGGCGGTCAGGGTGTCCTGGTACTGGAAGGCGAGCAGCGCGGCCTCGATCCGGGTCGGGATGCCGAGTTTCCGGGTGAGGCTGGTGATGTGGGCCCGTACGGTGCGTTCCGAGATGCCGAGTTGTCTGGCCAGGGCGCGGTTGGGCTGACCGCTGGCGAGCAGGGCCATGACCTCGGCCTCACGCTTCGTCAGTAACGCGAAGTCGGGTTGTCGGGTGCCACTCTCCTGAAGGTCCCCCGCGGATGATGGGTACACGTGCTCTCCTCTTGGGATTCATGGGCCGGTGCGGTGCACCGTATCCAAACACCTGTTCATCTCCCCTGTTCCGGGTCGCCTCTCCCCGTGACGCACATCACGTCCCTTCCGTGCCCGGCGGACTTGTTCTAGCATGATGCGAACAAATTGTTCGCCCGTGTTCCGCACTGGAGGCACCATGAGCGCGATGACATCCGCGGCCCCTCCCGCCCAGAACCGACGCGGCTACCCGCTGCTCGCCGGCGGACCGCCGTTCCTCGCGGCCGTGGTGATCGCCGCCGTGTCCGCCGCCGTGTGGTCCCGGCTGCCGGAACGGGTCGTCACCCACCTCAGCGGCGGCGAACCGGACGGCTTCGCCCACCCCGCCGTCCTGGTCGGCGTGGCCATAGCGGTGCTGGCCGGCTGGGCGGGGGTCAGCGCCTGGCTCGCCCGCACCGCCACCCTCTCCGCCCGCGCCCTGTACGCGACCTCGCTGTCCTCCACCGTCGCGCTCGGCTATCTGTTCACCGCACTGCTGCTGGCCAACGCCGCCGCCGACCGGGCCGACGACGTACGGTTCCCGATGTGGCACCTGGCCGTCGCGGCCGGCGGCGCGCTGCTGGCCGCCGCGCTGGGAGTGCTGCTCCCCAGCCGGGAGCCGGCCCCCGGCGGCCCCGGCTCCGACACCTCGCCGCGTACCAGCACCCTGGGACTGCGCCCCGGCGAGCGCGTGGTGTGGCAGCGCACCGTGCACTCGTGGCTGCTGACCGGCCTGCAGGCGGCGTTGCTGGTCTCCGCCGTGGTCACCGCGGTCAGCGGTTCGAGCCCCGGGGCGTGGATCGCCCTGCTGGCGAGCGCGGTGCTGCTGTCCCTGATGACCCGGGTACGGGTGAGCGCCGGCGCGGCCGGCCTCTTCATCCGCCCCGCGCTGCTCGGCGTTCCCCGGCTGGGCGTTCCGCTGGAGCGCATCCGGTCCGTGGAGGTACGGCACACCAGCCCGCTCAAGGACCTGGGCGGCTGGGGCTACCGGGTCTCGGCCGGACGCCGCGGCTTCGCGGTGCGCTCCGGCGAGGGGCTGTGGGTGCGGCAGACCAACGACAAGTGGTTCGTCGTGGTGGTGGACGACGCGCACACCGCCGCGGCGCTGCTCGGCGATCTGATCGCCCAACGCGCCGGACGCGAAGGCTGACCATGTTGATCCGCATCGATCCGGCGTCCTCCCGGCCGCTGTCCGCGCAGATCGCGGCCTCGGTACGGCGGGCCCTGACCGCCGGTGAACTGCGCACCGGCGACCGGCTCCCGGCGGCCCGGGACGTGGCCCGCTCACTGGGCATCAATATGCACACGGTGCTCAAGGGCTACCAGGAGCTGAAGGCCGAGGGGCTGATCGACCTGCGGCCGGGACGCGGCGCGGTGGTGACCGTCGCCGCCCCCCGGTCCCGGGCCCGGCTGCTGGAGGCGGGGCATCACCTGGTGGCGCTGGCCCGCGAGTCGGGGATGTCGGACGAGGAGACGCTGGCGCTGGTGCGGGAGTGCCTGGCACCGGCGGCGCCCCCTTCGTCCTCCGCCACCGGCTCCTCCACCGGCTCCACGGGGCCCGCCTGACGACGGTACAGCCGCGCACCGAGCGGGGCGCAGAGCAGCAGCACCCCGCCCCACATCGCCAGGGCGAAGCTCCACAGGCCCATCAGCACGGCGATGGAGGCGTGGAAGCCGAGGCCGGCGGCCAGCAGCCCCCAGCGCACCCGCTGCGGGAGCAGCAGGGCCACCGCGAGCGTGATCTCGATCGCCAGCGGCACCCAGGTGAGCAGCGCCGTTCCCAGCGGGGAGGAGACCAGCGGGTGCACGAGCGGCTGGAGCCAGCCGGGGGCGCCGAAGTTGAGGCTGTGGCCCCAGTAGTACATCGCGGATCCGTCGGCCCACTCGGTGTGCGGGAGCTTGGCGACCGCCGCCTGGAAGTAGAGGAAGGACATCTGGAGGCGGACCATCACCAGGGCGCCGGCCCCGGCCAGTACCCAGCCGGTGCGTTCCGCGTCCCCCTCCAGCGGCGGCTGCCAGTGCCAGCGGCGGCGATCGCCCAGCGTGGGGAGCACCAGCAGCAGGGCCAGGACGGCGGCGATCTGGTCCCCGCCGTCGCCGATCGCGATGCCGGTGTACACGCTGAAGGCGACGTAGGCGTGCGGCAGTCCGGTGAACCGGGGGCGCCAGCCGGAGGCCACCACCAGCAGGACGGCCACGGCGGCCCACTGGATCCAGCCGAGTTGCTCGCGCGGCACCAGGCAGAACGCCCCCGCCGCGGAGACGCCTTGGCACACGGGGTGGTCGCCGGTGCCGACCACCGGCCGGAACAGGGTGTCGGTGCCGGAGAAGAGCAGGGTGCCGGCCATCCCGGCGGCGATGAGGGTACGGGCGAGACCGTACAGATTGGTCCAGGGAACGGGTACGCGGCTCAGCATGTGACGTCCAGGACGGTGAGTCGGTCCGGGGTGTGGGACCCCGCGAGGAGGTCCCGCCAGGCGAACGGGACGGGCTTCTGCTGGATGACGGCGACCGTGCCGCACAAGGTGGGGGCGGGGGTGCGGTTGACGGCGGGGCCGGGCGGGGCCGCCGAGGCCAGGCACCCGTCCAGGGTGCCGCGCTCGCAGTCGGTCCAGGTCAGGCCCGGTGCCTCGTTGATGAGCAGGGCCATCTCGATGCCCTGGGAGCGGGAGCGCCGGTCGAAGCCGAGCCAGTGGCGTGGCTCGCCGTGCGGGGCGAGGGAGGCGTTGACCCACGCGCCGTCGCGCAGGACGTACGGCTGGAGCTCGATCTCGCGCGGCGACTTGGTGAAGAAGCCCCATCCCTGCGGTGCGATCGAGCGGACGGCGGGGGTCACGGTGTGCTGGCCCGGCAGGGTGATGACGTTGCCGGGGAGGTGGGCCTGCGCCACGTACAGGACGGCCAGCGCCCACGCGGCGGCCACCGCCCACAGCCGCTGCCGGGGAACGCGGGTGGTCAGCGGCCCGTCGACGCCGAGGGGCAGCCGTCGCTTCCACGCGTCGGGGGTGCGTCGCATCGCCAACTCTCATCCTGGGAAGCCGGTGGGGGGGAGGATCGGAAGGGTGCGGGGCACCCCCGGGTGGCTGCCGGGGGTGCCCCGCCGGGGCCGCGGAGGTCAGGCCGCGAGCTGCGCGGTGAGCAGCGCGACGGCCTCCTCCTGGGAGAGGCCGGCGCCGTTGGCCGGCGGGGCCTCGATCCAGAAGTTGACCTGGGTCAGGACGTTGGCGACGCTGGCCACGTTCAGGGCCACCGCGACGTTCGCGGCGGCGGCGACGTTCACGATGCACAGCGCGCCGGAGCCGAAGTCCTCGCTCCGCTCGACCTCGACGACCGCGGTCAGTTCCTCGGCGGCCTCGGCGACGGCCGCTTCCACCAGGCGCGGGTCACCGCTGCGGACGTCGGAGGCGAAGCCCGCGAAGAACTCCGGGGACGCCTCCTCGACCAGGGCGACGATCTCCGCGATCGCGGCGCGGCCCTCGGCGGTCGCGTTGTGGGCGAACTCACCGGTGTCGTCACCGGCGAACAGGCCGCCGGCCACGAGATCGTCCGCCACCGGGCCGATCCCGAAGAACAGGCCGGTGAACAGGTCCTGACCATCGGTGGCGGCGTCCTGCGCGACGGCCACCAGGGGGGCCGGGGACGGGGTCGCGGAGGCGGAGGCCACGCCGATGCCACCGGCGACGATCGCGGCGGCTGCGGCAGCGGCTATGAAGCGCTTTCTCACGGAGAACACCTTTCTCGGTGTGATGTGGGGCCGGACGCGTGGTGCGCGTCCGGTGTTCACGGGAAAGGCCTTTTCCCTTTCGGGCAACCGGTTGTACGGCACGACCGCCCGCTTTGTCCGGTCACGGTGCGATCGCCGGACCATTGTGCGGCGCGAAGCCGGTCTCCACCATTGCCCAATCGGGCATCGCCGGGACGGGCATTGCCCAGCTGGGCAGCGTCCGGAGGCGCGGAAGGATTCACCCGCGCAACTGGCGTACGCCGTACGCCCTCTGATGCGCTGGCAAGCGGACGGGTGGCGGACCGGGAGTGCGGGCGCTCAGGCGCACACCGCGCACGGCCGATAACCCTGACGACGCACGCCCCATCCCATCGAACCCGAGGAGCCCGTCATGTCCCCTCCCGTGAGCCGCCGCGGTCTGCTGGCCGGCACGGCGGCGGTGGCCGCCGCCCCCGCCCTGATGGGCGCCGCCGGGGCGCCGCACACCGAGGCCACCGGGGGGAGGCGCCCGGGCGGGCGGCTGGTGGAGGTGACCATCGACTCCCCCGCCCTGGGCGGCCCGGGGGAGATCGCGCTGCTCACCCCGCGCGGCTGGGACCGGCGCCGCCCCGGCGACCGCTGGCCGACCCTCTACCTGCTGCCGGGCGGAGACGGCGACCACCACGTGTGGACCGGGGAGTTCGCGATCCAGGACATCCCCGAGCTGGCCGAGGTGCTGGTGGTGATGCCCTCGATGCCGCTGTTCGGCTTCTGCACCGACTGGTGGAACCACGGCGCCGGCGGCCCGCCGGCCGTCGAGACCTTCCATCTGCGCGAGGTGATCCCCCTCATGGAGCGGGAGTACGGGGCGGGCCCGGTCCGCGCGCTGGCCGGCGAATCGCAGGGCGGGTACGGCGCGCTGTCGTACGCGTCCCGCCACCCCGGGATGTTCGGCGCGGTGGCGGCATTCAGCAGCCCCGTCCATCCGCTGGCCCACCCGGAGGTGTGGCTGGCGGGGGCCCGGCTGGTGGGCGTGGACCCCCTCGCGATCTGGGGCGACCCCGTCGCCCAGCGCCGCAACTGGATCGCGCGCGACCCGTACCACCACGTGCGGGGGCTGCTGGGGACGCCGGTGTATCTGTCGGCGGGCGACGGGACCCGGGGCGAACGGGAGGGCCCGGACTGGGAGGACGAGACCTTCATCCCCGGCACCGAGGAGTGGATCGAACGCCTCCCGGACACCGTGGTGTCCGTGACCGAGGCCATCATCGGCAGGGAGACCCGGGCCCTGACCGACCGGCTGATCTCGGTGGGGGTCCAGGTCGAGGCGCACTTCCACCCCGGCACCCACACCGGCGGCTACGGACCGGGCGAGCTGCGCCGGGCCCTGCCGGTACTGCTGGGCGCTCTGTAGGCAGCGCCCCGAGCGGCACGGCCCGGGGTCAGCGGGCGGGCGGCAGACCGTGGGGTATCGGGGTGCCGTCCCGGGGGTCGCTGCGCGCGGTGCCGCCGGACCGGGGCCCCGGGGCGGGCCTCACCGGACGGTCTCCCGGAGCCGGCGGGCTCCCCGCCGGCCCCTGGGGCGGCGCGGGCCCGTCGCTCTCGCGCCCTCCCGCGCCGTTCACCGGGGGCTTCGGCAACTCCATGGTGATCTCCGAGGACAGCCCCGCGCCCTGGTGGGCGGTGGACGGCGGCGAGCCCGTCACCGGGTCCCCCGGCTGCCGTGCGGGCGCCGCGGGCAGCCCCGGCGCCCCGTCCGGCGGTTGGCGCAGCCGGGCCAGTTCGGCGTTGAACTGGGCTCCCGCCAGCAGCGACAGATTGGTCAGCCACAGCCACACCAGGAAGACGATCACCCCGGCCAGAGGTCCGTACAGCCGGTTGTAGGTACTCACGTGCGAGGCGTACAGCGCGAAGCCGGCCGAGGCCACCAGCCACAGCAGCATCGCCAGCACCCCGCCCGCCACACCGCGCCCCGGCGCGCGCCCGGCCGGTGGCCCGGTGTGGAAGAGAATCATCACCAGGCCGGCCACCAGCAGCATCAGCAGCGGCCACTTCAGGGCGCTCCAGCCGGCCGCGACCGCCTCCCCGGTGCCCAGCGCCCGCCCTATGGTGCGCACCGCCCCGCCGGTGAGGATCAGCGCCGTGGCGGAGACCACCAGCAGTCCCAGCAGGCCGAGCGCGGTGAGCAGCGTGCGGTGGATGTGCCGCCAGGCCGGCCGGTTGTCCTGCACCCCGTGCATGGCGTGCTGCACCCGCCGGAAGACGCTCAGATAGTTGTACGCCGAGACGACGGCGCTGACCGTGGCCACCACGATCAGTACGGAGGCCGCGCCGCGCTGGTCGGCCAGGTCGCGCAGCGCGTCGTGCACGTCCGCCCGCGAGTTGGCCGGCACCAGCGCCGTGACGTGGCCGATCAGTTCGGGCGCGGCGCCGGGCCAGGTGAGGCTCATCACCGACAGCGCGACCAGCAGCCCGGGAAAGAGCGCGAGCACCGTGTAGTACGTGAGGGCCGCCGCCCAGTGGTCGATGTCGTCGCGCCACAGTGACACCGGCGTGCGCCGCAGCGCCTTGCGCCAGTGTGTGGGCGGACGCCGGTGGATGAGCCGCCTGATCCGTGCTCCCCGCATCGCGTTCACCCTGCCTGTCGTACGGCCTCGATCAGGGCGCCGAACGCCCACTGTACGCAGGATAGGACCAGCTCAGCGGTACTGCCGCTGCCGGTTACCCCTCCGCTTGAGTGTTCTGCCGGCAGCGCCGGGCGGGCCGCCGCCTGGACCATGTGCAGGGTCCAGACGACGAGCCCGGCCACGATGACGCCCACGGCCGGTGAAGTCCGTTGCGTCCAGTGGCGTTTGGCGTGGCTCACCGCACCCGCGCCTCGTCGTCCGGGTCCTCCTCGTCGGGCAGCCGCACGTCGACGATGGAGAGGTTGACCTCGACGACTTCGAGGCCGGTCATCCGCTCGACCGCCGCGATGACGTTCTCCCGCACCTCGTGCGCGACATCGGTGATGGGCACCCCGTACTCGACGACCACGTCGAGGTCGACGGCGGTCTGCTTCTGCCCGACCTCCACCTTCACCCCGCGGCTGACCCCGGAGCGCCCGCCGGGCACCCGGTCCCGGACGGCGCCGAGCGTGCGGCTGAGCGAGCCGCCCAGAGCGGCCACCCCGGGCACCTCGCGGGCGGCGAGGCCGGCGATCTTCTCCACCACGCCACCGGCGATGGAGGTCTGTCCCCGCTCGGCGGCCGGCTCCTGCGTGCCGCTGCGGCCCTCGCTGAGGCTGGTGGTGCCGTCCGAGGGCTCCGCCGCCTGCTGCTCGGTCGCGGGGGCCGGAACAGCGGTGGGGGAAACTGTCTTGGCTGCCATGGCGTACCTTCCCGTCATGCGGTGTTGTCGTGCTGACATCCGGTTGGACACGGCGCACGGCGGATCGTCACGCGGTCGCGGCGGATTTTTTTCGGAAGGGGGCGGTGCGTGTCCGGGAACGGGTCGGCCGGTCACGACGACGCGCTGCTCGCGGTGCGGGCGGGAGAAGGTGACGAGGATGCCTTTGAGGTGCTGGTACGGCGGCACGGACCGGTGCTCCTGCGGCTCGCGGAACAGCTGCTCGGCAGTGCGGCCGAGGCGGAGGACGCGGTGCAGGAGGCGCTGGTGAGCGCCTGGCGCCGGCTGCCCGAGTTCCGGCGGGAGGCGGCGTTCGGCAGCTGGATGTACCGCATCGTCACCAACCGCTGCCTGAACGTGCTGCGGGCCCGGCGTCCCCTCACCCCGCTGGAGGCGGTGGCCGAACCGGCCGCGCCGGAGAGCACCGCCTCCCCCGAGGGGGCGGCCGTGACGGGGGCGGCGGTGCACGCGCTGCGCGAGGCGCTGTCGGGCCTCTCCCCCGAACAGCGGGCATGCTGGGTGTTGCGGGAGTTCCACGATCTGTCGTACGAGGACATCGCGAAGGCGGTCGGAATCAGTCAGCAGGCGGTGCGCGGCCGGATATTCCGGGCCAGGCGCGCTCTGACGGAGGCGATGGCGGCATGGCGCTGAACGACGGGCCCCAGGAGGAGACCGAGGACGAGCTGCTGCCCTGCGGGCGGTCCCTGATGGAGCTGTGGGACGACGCCGGGAGCGGCTCCGCGGCGGTGGCGGGGCATCCCGGCGACTGTCCGCACTGCGCCCGGGCGCTGGAGGAGCTGCGCGCGCTGGAGGGCGTCGTCTCGCGTTCGCGCGCCGAGGAGGAGGCGGCACCGCGCCGCGAGCTGTCGGTGACACGGGTGATGGACATCGTGCGCATGGAGCTGCGGCCGGGACGGACGCTTCCGCTGGGCGAGCCGGACGAGGACGCGTGGATCGTGGAGGCAGCCGCCGCCAAGGTGTTCCGCGGGGCGGTGGACGCGCTGACGGGGGTGACGGCCGGGAGCTGCCGGATCGCGCCGCTGGGCGCGGGCGGCCGGGGCTCGGTGACACGCGGCCCGGTGCGGGTGCGGCTGGAGGTGGTGGCGGACCTGTCCTGGACGATTCCGGCGCTCGCGGCGACGGTGCGGGACGAGGTGGCCCGGGCGGCGGACGAGCGGCTGGGGCTGCGGGTGCACGCGGTGGACGTGGTGGTCGTCGATCTTCGGGAAGCGGACGGGGAACGGGGGCGTGGCGCATGGTGAACGGTGAACTCGCCGAGCGGGTGCGACGGGCGGCCTTCGCGGCGGCGCGCGGCGTGGAGGGGGTGGCGTTCCTGCGGCCGGGCCTGGCCGATCTGCTGCGTCCCACGGGGTCGGGGGCGCGGCGCGGTCCGGCGGGGGTCCGGGTCCGGCCGGGCCGGACCGCGGGGAGCTGGGAGATCCGGGTCGAGCTGGCGGCGGAGCGCGGCCACCGGGCAGTGGAGGTGACGCGGGCGGTACGGGCGGCGGTGACCGGGGCGGTCGCCGAGGTGCTGGCGCCGGGCGGTGCCGGGGCCGGCGGCGCCACGACGGAACGGGTCGCGGTGTCCGTCACGGTGAGCGACATCGCCTGACCGGGCGGTTCATTCGCTCCATTTGCACCATCTTTTGGTCAAGTCTGCAACGCTCCCGGTCCCCCGGGCTGTCTTTGAAGATATGAAGATCTCCTTCCTCCTCCATAACGGCTATGGAATCGGAGGAACCATCAGAACCACGTTCAACCTCGCGGGGGCACTGGCCGGACGGCACGATGTCGAGATCGTCTCGGTGTTGCGGCACCGGGAGCAGCCGCACCTCACGCTCGACCCCCGGGTACGGATGCGCACCCTCGTCGATCTGCTCACCGAGCAGGACGACCCCCGGCACGGCCGGCCCTCCCGCGTCTTCCCCTCCGGGGACACGCGGCGCGCGCAGTACAGCGAGCTGACCGACGAACGGATCGCCGCCGCGCTCGGCTCCCTCGACGCCGATGTCGTCATCGGCACCCGGGCCGGGCTCAACGTCCACCTGGCGCGGCAGGCCCCGGACCGGGTGGTGAAGGTGGCCCAGGAGCATCTGACGCTGGACAGTCACCCCTCCCGGATGCGTACCGCCATGCGCCGTGTCTACCACCGGCTGGACGGGATCACCACGGTCACCGAAGCGGACGCCGCCTCCTACCGCCGCAAGATGCGGCTGCCCCGGGTCCGCGTGGAGGCGCTGCCGAACTCCGTGCCCGAGCCGGTGCTGCCGCCGGCCGACGGCCGCGCCCGGGTGGTGATCGCCGCCGGGCGGCTGCACAAGGTCAAGCGCTACGACCGGCTGATCGAGTCCTGGGCGCTGCTCGCCGAGCGGTTCCCCGACTGGCAGCTGCGGATCTACGGGCACGGCCCGGAGCGGGACCGGCTGCGGCAGCGGATCGACGAACTGGCACTGAACGACCAGGTGTTCCTGATGGGCCCGGCCACCCCGCTGGAGGCGGAGTGGGTCAAGGGCTCCATCGCCGTGATGACCTCGGAGTTCGAGTCGTTCGGCATGACCATCGTGGAGGCGATGCGCTGCGGACTTCCGGTGGTCTCCACCGACTGCCCCAACGGCCCGCGCGAGATCATCGAGGACGGGGTGGACGGCCTGCTGGTGCCGGTCGGCGATCCGCGCGCGCTGGCGGCCGGCCTGGAACGGCTGATGGCGGACGAGGCCCTGCGGCGGCGGATGGGGCGGCAGGCCCTGGAGAACGCCACCCGATTCGATCCGGTGCCGGTGGTGGACCGGGCCGAGGCGATGTTCGAGGAATTGGTCGCGGCCCGGCGCGGCGGTGCGCCGCGCCGGGCGGGCGGCGGACGGCGCGGTTTCGGCGCGGCCCTGGTCAGCCGTGGCCACGCGGTGCGGGATCTGACGCTGGCGGCGGGCGCCGCCACCCTCAAGACGGTGCGGAGGGAGCGGTGATGGGTGCGAGCGGGAAGAGTGACGAGGCCACTGGGGCCGTGACCGGGGCACAGCAGACGGAACCGCCAGTGGCCGACTGCGCGGTGGACGCGGCCGGGGTCTTCACCGTCCAACTCGACCTGCCCGGCGGGATGCCGGACGGCACGGCGCGGGTGCTGCTGCGGCGGCGCCCCGGCACGGGCGAACAGGCTACGGACGTGACGCTGGAGACGACCCCGGTGCCCGGACGGCCCGGCCGGGTACGGGCCCTGCTGCCCGCCGAGCCGGTGCTGGCCGAGGGGCACTGGGAGGTCCGCCTCAGCGGTGACGGCGTGTCGCTGCCGGTGGCGGCCGGGATACGCGATCTGCGTGCCCTGGTGGACCGGACGCTGCCCGTGCCCGCCGGGCCGCTGGCGGTACGGGTGCCGTACGCCGGCAAGGAGGGCCACCTGGTGCTGCGGGCGTGGCGGCGCGAGGGGCATGTGGAGGCCGGCGGGCTGCGGCTGGCCGACGGTGCGCTGACGGTACGGGCCCGGCTGGTGGGGGTGGCGCCGGAGCCCGGTGCGCGGGTGCTGCTGCGGCGTCGCGGCAAGGGCGGGCCGCAGCACGTGGTGGAGCCCCGCACGGACGCCGACGGCGGCATCGTGTTCACGGTGGAGCTGGCCGGGCTGCTGGAGGAGGAGCCGCCGCGCGCCGCCTACTGGGACCTGTTCTGGCTCCCCTCCCCCACCGCGCCCAGGATCCGGATCTCCCGGCTGCTGGACGATGTGGCCGAGCGCAAGCGGGTCTTCGTCTACCCGCACACCCAGGTGGCCGGGCAGCGGGTGTTCCCCTACTACACGGTGGACAACGACCTGTCGATCGAGGTGAACGCCCCGGCGGGATGATCACCGCCGGGGCCGGCCGGGGGCGTACCCGTCGCCCCCGGCCGGTGCCGTCACAGATAGCCGAACAGGGAGAGCCAGCGCCGCTGATCGCCCTCGGCGGCGGCGAGCAGCTCCAGCGGCGGGATCCGGACGATCAGCCCGGACTCCACCGTGGGCAGTTGGTGCCCCAGGATCTCCGGCGGGCTGACATCGGTGCGCGCGGGGAACTCGCCGATCTGGCGGAACACGTCCTGGCCGCGCTGGGACAGGTTCCAGTCGAGGAACAGCTCGGCGGCGGCCTCGTGGCGGGCCGAGGAGGTCTTGCCGACGAAGTAGTCGTAGGCGGCCATGCCTTCCTGGGGGACCACGAAGTCGACCGGTGCGTTCTTGGCCGCGGCGATGTTGACGCTGCTCACCACGGCGGTGGCCACCGCGACCTCGCCCCTGGCCAGGGATTCCAGCGCGGCGCTGGAGGAGTCGAAGATGCGCGGCTGCTGGTCGGCCAGGGCGGGCAGGAAGTCCGGGCCCAGCTGCTCCTCCTGGAACCGGGTGAGGGTGAGCGAGGAGCCGCCCGCGCCGACCTGGGTGATGCCGAGCCGGCCCTTCCACTCGTCCCCGGTCAGCTCGTCCCAGGAGGTGGGCGCCTCCTGCGGATCGACCAGCACCGTGTTGTAGGCGAAGGTGTACAGCGGGTTGAAGACCCGGTAGAACGCCCCGTCCTGGTAGGTGACGGTGTCGTCCAGGGTGTCGTAGCCGGGCACCTCGTGGCTGGTGAACACCCCGGCGTCGTACATGCGCATGGCGATGTCGTAGTCGGAGGTGCGCACCACGTCGGCGCCGAGCCGGCCGGCGCCCTGTTCGCTCAGGACGCGTTCGGACAGCCGGTTGGGCACCAGCCGCACCAGGTTGACCTCGATGCCGGTGTCCCGTTCGAAGGCGGCGATGACCTGCTTCTCGGAATTCTCGACATAGCCGCTGTACAGGGAGAGCGAACCCTCGGCGCGGGCCGCCTCGAACAGGTCGGCGTCCGCGATGCGTTCGCCGTCCACCACCAGGCCGTCGGCGGTGTCCACGGTGGCGGACTCGGCGTCCACCACGTTCACGGACGGGGGTGCCGCGCACGAGGCGGCGGCCAGAGCGATGGGGAGGGCGAGCGCGGCGAGGGCGTACCGGGGGGTCGTTCTCATCGGGCACCGTCCACGGTCCGTGCTCCCAGGGATTTGGCCAGCAGGGCGATGATCCCGATGACGCCGCAGTACAGCAGGCTCACCGAGGCGGCGCCCTGCATGGCGCCGTTGTCGTAGTTGTCGAAGATGAGGATGGACAGCAGCCGGGTGTCGGAGGTGAACAGGAAGAGCGCGGCGGACAGTTCGCGCATGCACAGCATCAGCAGGAGCAGCAGGGTGGAGACCATGCCGACCCGCATCAGCGGCAGGGTGACCTTGGTGACGGCCTTGACGCGGTGGGCGCCGAGCAGCACGGCGCTGTCCTCCAGATCGCGGTCCACCTGGAGGATGGAGGCGCTCACGCCCCGGTAGCCCTGGGGCAGGAAGACGGCGAGGAAGGCGACGATCAGCACGATGACCGTGCCGTACACCGGCAGCGGCATGACCAGCCAGGTCCACAGCAGACCCAGGCCCAGCACGATGGCGGGCACGGCCAGCGGCGCCATGGCGGCGAACTCCAGGACGCGGCGGCCGGCGGCGCCGGTGCGGTAGACGGTGTAGGCGAGGGCGAAGCTCAGGGCGGTGCCGATGAGTCCGGCGAGCACGGCGGTGAGCACGCTGTTGCGGGCGGCCTGGAGGAACTCGGGCGAGGTGATCATCTCGCCGAGCGCGTAGAAGGACAGCGCGCCGGGGTCGGTGAGCTGGCCGAGGGAGGCCACGTACGGGGAGTTCTGCAGCGAGGCGATCAGCAGCGCGCCCAGCGGCAGGACCACGGCGAGTACGAAGTAGGTGACGGCGGCGGCGAGGGCGGGCAGCCGCCAGCGGCCCAGCGGCACCTTCTTGGGCTTGACGCCCTTGCCGGTGACGGTGGTGAACTTGCGGCGCAGGACGGCGCGCTGCTGGATCGCGGTGACGATGAGCAGGACGCCGGTGAGCACGATGGCGACGGCGGCGGCCTCGTTGCCCCGGGAGGGCGAGGCGTTCATCAGCCGGTAGATGAAGCTGGGCAGGGTGTCGATCTGGGCGGGGTTGCCGATCACCTGGGCGACGGGGAAGTTCTCCATGGTGAGGGCGAAGATGAGGATGCCGGAGCCCAGGATCGCGGGGAGGGCGAGGGGGAAGGTGACCCGGCGCAGGGTGCGGCGGCGGGTGCCGCCGTGCACGAAGGCGGCTTCCTCCAGGTCGGGGTTCATGAGGGAGAGCGCGCCGTGCACCAGGAGGAAGGCGTACGGGGCGTAGTACAGCGCCAGGACCATCACCAGGCCGGGGGTGCTGTAGATGTTGAGGGTGATGTCGAGTCCGGCGCCGTGCAGCAGCAGGTTGAGGAATCCGGTGGCGGGGCTGCCGAGCAGGGACCAGGCCAGCGCCCCGACCAGCGAGGGCAGGAACATCGGGGCGATGCCGGCGAAGTAGATGAAGCGGCGGCCCGGGGCGTCGGTGCGGGCGGCGAGGAAGGCCAGGCCGCAGCCGATGGCGAGGGCCAGCACGGAGGCGGAACCGGCGATCAGCAGGGAGTTGCCGACGGCGCCGAGTGCCTGGCTGGAGCCGAAGATCGCGAAGTTGTCGAAGGACAGGCCGCTGAGGCCGATGGAGCCGGGCCGGGGTATCTCGGAGCTGAACGCGGCGAGCGCGATGAACAGCATGGGGACGATGACCAGCACGCCCAGGACCAGCAGCAGGACGGAGGTGGGCAGGCCGCGGCGGAGTCTGCCGATGAGGGCGCTCATGCGGTCACCTCGGCGGGGAGCACCTGGATGGCGGCGGGGTCGGCGGTGGCCCACACGGGTTCGCCGACGCCCAGCAGGGAGGTGCCGCGGCGCGGGACGATGGCGTCCAGGTCGGGGCCGTCCTTGAGGGCGACGCGGTAGCGGACGTAGGAGCCCTGGAAGCTGACCACGTCGACGCGGCCGGGCCAGGTGTTGGTGCCGGTCAGGGGCTCGGGGGTGAGCTGGATGTCCTCGGGGCGGATACAGGCCCGGGGGGCGGTGAGGCCGCCGGCGGGGGTGGGGGCGGCGCTGGTGACCTCGGTGGCGTGGCCGGTGAGGCGGAAGGTGCTGGTGGCGGCGGGCGTGGTGGTGCCGGTGGCCGGGGCGGCGGTCCCCGGGTCGCAGGGGAAGATGTTGGAGACACCGAGGAAGTCGGCGATGGCCGCCGAGGACGGCGCGTCGTAGATCCGCTCGGGGCGGTCGATCTGGACGATGCGGCCGCCCTGCATCAGCGCGATGCGGTCGGCCAGGGCCAGCGCCTCGGACTGGTCGTGGGTGACGTAGACGCAGGTGAGGCCCAGACGTTGCTGGATGTCGCGCAGTTCGACGCGCAGCCGGTCGCGCAGCCGGGCGTCCAGGTTGGACAGCGGTTCGTCGAGCAACAGCACACTGGGACGCATGACGAGGCTGCGGGCGAGGGCGACGCGCTGCATCTGGCCGCCGCTGAGGAGGCTGGCGCCGCGCTCGGCGTAGTCGGTGAGACCGACCAGTTCGAGGACCTCGGCGACGCGCTCGCGGATCTCGGCCTTGGGCAGCCGCTGCTGCTGGAGGGGGAAGGCGACGTTCTGGAAGATCGTGCGGTGCGGCCACACCGCGTACGACTGGAAGACCATGCCCACGTTGCGTTTGTTGGGCGCCGTCCGGATGCCGCGTTCGCTGTCGAAGACGACGGTGTCGCCGATGGTGATCCGGCCGCGGGTGGGGGTCTCCAGGCCGGCCACGCAGCGCATGGTGGAGGTCTTGCCGCAGCCCGACTTCCCCAGCAGCACCAGTGACTCGCCGTCCTCGACCGTGACGCTGAGCCCGTCGATGGCGGTGGCTTCGCCGTAGGCGAGGGTGATGTTCTCCAACTGGACTTTCACGACAGCTCCTTTGCTGCCCAGACAACGTGTGCGGTGCCGCTCACACGCTTTCCTGGAGTAGTGCGGGGACGAGAAGTTGAGCGGTGGCGATACGGCGGGCGGCCCGGTACAGGGTGATGAGCCGGACGGTGCCGGCGGAGTCGGTCTCCGCTTCGGCGGTCACTACTCCGGCCGGGGTTCCCAGCCGGATGACGGAGGCGGACGGCCGGTTTTCGGCCAACTGCGCCGGGATCGTGCCGGGCGTCAGCACCGCCGCCGCGACGGCCACTGCGGAGGTCAGCCCGATGGCCGGGTGCGGCGCGTGCATGGAAACCATGCGAACGGCCACATCGTAATCAGACCCCTTCACCTGATCACCCAGCGTGGTGAGGTAGTCGCCGGGCGGCGCCACGACCCCCACTTTGGGGATGGCGTGGCTGACGGGGTCACGGTCGGTGGCCAGGCCCATGCGCAGTGCCGCCGCCCGGCGCAGGGTGGCGAGGGCGGGCACCAGGGCGGCGAACGCCTCGGGGTGCTCCAGTCCCGTGGCGCCGAGCGCGGCGGCGTCGGCGAGGACGGCGGGGGCGCCGGCGTCGACCAGGGTGGCCGGAATCCCACCGTCGAGGGTGTCCACGGGGGTGCCGGTGGGCAGCAGGGCGCCGGTGCTGGCCCCCGAGGGGCGCCGGAAGCCGAGCCCGACGGGGACGCCGGTGGCCAGCGAGCCGGGCACGGTCGCGGTGCCGAGTTCGGGGACGGTGCCGTGCGGGGTGGGGACGGTGGCGGAGAGCCGGACGCCGGTGTTGCGGTTGCGCATGACGACGGTGCTGTGCGGCGCGGTGGCGGTGGCGAGCCCGTTGAGCAGGGCGTACAGGCCGACCGCGGTGGCGCAGTTGCCGCAGTTGCTGCCCCACTCGACGCCGGGGGTGCCGATGCCGACCTGGGCGAACAGGTACTCGACGTCGACGCCGTCCTCGGTGGAGGGGCGCACGATCGCGGCCTTGGAGGTCGTGGAGGTGGCGCCGCCGACGCCGTCGATCTGGCGCGGGTCACGGGCGCCGAACGCTGAGGCGAGCACCTCCTCCAGCCGGCCGCCGGCCTCCGTGGCGCCGGGGGGCAGATCGCGGGCGTCGAAGATCCAGCATTTGCTGGTCCCGCCGCGCATGAGGGTTCCTGGCAGTCGCAACACCCGACGTCCTTCCGTACCTGGTCCGAGCGATGTCGAGCATGGACGCCGGGGAGGTTCAGTACAATCTCGGAAAAGTGGATGCCCCTTCAGCAAAACTTAAGGCTGGCCCCGATGAGACTCGATGTACGGCGGATGCTGCTGCTCGCCGAGGTGGCCGCGCACGGCTCGCTGACGGCGGCGGCACAGGCCATGGCGTTCACCCCGTCCGCGGTGTCGCAGCAAATCGCAAAGCTGGAGTCGGAGGCCGGTCAGCCGCTGCTCGAACGCCATGCCAGGGGCGTGGCCCTCACCCCGGCGGGAGAAGCTCTGGTACGGCACGCCCAGCGGATCGGTCGGCAGCTGGGCGCGGCGGCGGCCGAGCTCGACGAGATCGCCGGACTTCGCTCGGGCGAACTGCGCATCGGGTCCTTCCCGACCGCCGGATCCTCACTGCTTCCGCTGGTGGTCCGGCGCTTCGCGCAGGCCCATCCGGGCATCCGACTCGTGGTGCGCAGCGCCGTCCTCGACGGGCTGCGGGCGATGCTGGAGAGCCGCGAGATCCAGCTGGCGCTGCTGTGGGACTACGACTGGAGCCGGGTGGACGATCCGGCGCTGGCGCTCACCCCGCTGCTGGAGGACGCGACCGCGCTGATCGTCTCGGACGGGCACCCGCTGGCGCACCGCGCGTCGGTGACCATGGCGGAGCTGAGCGCGGAGGAGTGGATCACCCGGGCCGACGAGCACCCGGTGGCCGATGTGCTGGCGCGCAGCTGCCGCGCGGCCGGTTTTCAGCCATCGATCGCGTTCTTCGCCCACGACTACCAGGAGGCGCAGGCGATGGTCTCGATCGGGCTCGGCGTCGCGCTGGCGCCCGGTCTGGCGCTGACGAACCTGCGCTCGGGGATCAAGGTGATCGCCCTGGAGCCCTCGGCACCCACCCGCCGCATCCTGCTGGCGCGGCTGGCCGACCGCCGTCCCACCCCGGCCGAGGCGGCGGCGGAAACCCTCTTCCACGAGGCGGCGGACACCCTGCGCCGTGACCGCACCCGACCGACCGCCGGTTAGCCGGCGACGAAGCCGAGGTCGATCCCGGCCGGCGGTCGCCGGAGCAAAGCGGGCAACTGCGGTGGCCACAGCGCTTCGGTGGCCCCGGCCAGCTCCGCCGGTGCCCACCACCGCCAGCGCAGGATCGCGTCCGCCGCATGGGACGCGGTCAGATCACCGACCGGCTCCCGGCGCGGCCCGGCGGCGACCCAGATGTGCTCGTGCTGGCGGACCGGGACGCCGGCGCGGGTGAAGTCGTGTTCCCAGGTGCACAGCAGCGGCCCCGGTTCGAGGTCGGTCCAGCCGGTCTCCTCCGCGAGCTCCCGGAGCGCACCGGCACGTGCCTCCTCGCCCGGCTCCAGCCCGCCGCCGGGCATCGCCCAGTGGACGCCGACCTCCGGGTTGTCGTAGCGGAACAGGAAGACGGCGCCATCGGGAGCGAGCACGGCGATCCGGGCGGCACGGCGGGGAAGACGCATCCGGAGAGCCTAGTACTCCAGTCGCAGATCGTGATCTTCCTGGGTGAAGGGCGGCTTGGCGGCGGCAGTGACTGCGGCGGGCGCGGCCTGGTGGCGTCGGCGCCGGGTTGACCATCGCAGTCGGCGGGCGGTGTCGCGGACCGTGTGAACGATCAGGGCGATGAACAGTGGCTGTGGGCGCCGAGGAAGGACTGCCCTTCGAGGGCGTGCTGCGGTTCGCGTTCCCGCGTCCGGGTTTCACCCCTTGCACGTGGCTGACCATCGTGTCCCGGGGCGACCTGGTCGAGCGGGCAAGCGTGCTGCCCTCCGTGAAGCTCGGCGAGATTGAAGACGCCCTCCGTGTCGCTGGGGGACCGCAGGCGTGGACCGCGACGACAGCCACGAAGCTGAGCGGGATGAAGGGGCGCCCTCCGCGCCAGTGGACCGGGGTAAGCCGGTAAGGACGAACGCCGGCTGTGTGGGTATCTCGTCCAGGTGATCAACACCGGCCACCTCCCCGACATCCCACACCAGCGAGATCACGATCTACGGCTGGAGTACTGGGCCCGCCTTTCTCGGCCTCCGTGGATCGGGCCGCGTCGTCGGGTGCCGTGCATCGCCGGGCCCCGGCGCGGCTCCGCGGACGTCCGAAAGGGACGGCCCGGCCGCCCACCGCGCGGGCCCGGCCGGCGGTACGCTCCCGGCCATGAACGCCACCGCACCGCACACCGACTCGCCGCCCCGCATCCCCGCCGGGTTACTGCCCCGCCGGGTGGCGGTCGCCATGGACGGCAACGGCCGCTGGGCCCGGGAGCGCGGCCTCCCCCGCAGCGAGGCGCACCGGGCGGGAGCCGGACGACTGCCCGAGCTGACACGGGCGGCGCTGGAGGTCGGGGTGGAGCAGGTGCTGGTGTACGGGTTCTCCACCGAGAACTGGCGCCGCTCCCCGCAGGAGGTGTCCGCGTTGATGCGGCTCGCCGGGCAGGCCCTGGGGGCGCAGCGCGCCGAGCTGCATGCCATGGGCGTACGGGTGCGCTGGTCGGGGCGGCCGGGGCGGCTGTGGAAGGGCGTCGTCAGGGAGCTGCGGGCCATCGAGGAGCTGACCCGCGACAATGAGCGGCTGACCCTGGATCTGTGTGTGAACTACGGCGGCCAGGCGGAGCTGGTGGACGCGGTGGCGGCGATCGCGCGGCAGGTCGGGGCGGGCACGCTGCGTCCGGAGGCCGTGGACGAGGCGACGGTCGCGCGGCATCTGTACCAGGGCGACAGCGGCGACGTGGAGCTGTTTCTGCGGCCCTCGGGCGAGCGGCGGACCTCCAACTTTCTGCCCTGGCAGCTCGCGCACGCCGAGCTGGTGTTCATGGAGGTTCTGTGGCCGGATTTCGAACGGCGGCACCTGTGGGAGGCCGTACAGATCTATGCGGATCGCCACAAGCGGCGCGGCGGATGAACGTCCGACCCGCCATCCTTCCCCGTCCGGCTCGGTCTTAATCGGGCCGGGTGGGAAATGCGTTGGTAGCCTGGGGCGAGTGCCCAGGACTGTCGTGTCCGGGCTTCTCCTCAGGGGTTTCCTTCTTATGGTTTCTCTTGCTCTCGGGCCGCAGTGGCTGGACCCGGACTGGCTCATCCCGACCTTCGGCCTCATCGGCATCCTGGTGATCGTCTTCGCCGAGTCGGGTCTGCTCATCGGATTCTTTCTCCCCGGTGACTCCCTGTTGTTCACCACGGGACTGCTGGTCGCCACCGACCAGTATCTCGACTACCCGCTGTGGCTGGTGTGCACCCTGATCGTGATCGCCGCCGTAGCTGGCGACCAGGTCGGCTATCTCTTCGGCAGAAAGGTCGGGCCCGCGCTGTTCAACCGGCCGGATTCCCGGCTGTTCAAGCAGGAGAACGTGGCCAAGGCGAGCGAGTTCTTCGCCAAGCACGGCCCCAAGTCCCTCATCCTGGCCCGCTTCGTGCCGATCGTCCGCACCTTCACCCCGATCATCGCCGGGGTGGCGCGCATGGAGTACCGCGTCTTCGTGCTCTACAACGTCATCGGCGGCGTCCTGTGGGGCGCCGGTGTGACGCTGCTGGGGGCGGCGCTGGGGCAGATCGAGTTCGTCCGGGCCAACATCGAGTTCATGCTGATCGGCATCGTGGCCCTGTCGGTGCTGCCGATCGTGATCGAGCTGTGGCGGGCCCGCAGGTCGAGCAGGCGTACGGGCGAGGCCGCGCTCGCCGGTGCCGGTGACGGCGACGCGGAAAGCACCGCGCCCCCGGCCGATGGCCGGGGGCGCCATGCGAAACGCTGAGCGTCGCGCGCGCGGATCAGCGACCCGCTGAGGCGTGCTCTTCCTCCGGTTGCCGCTCGGCCTCTTCCTTGGCCGTGCGGCCGCCGGGGAGGATCCGGGCCACCCAGTGGGAGCGGCCGGCCACCAGTGGTGCGACCACCGCCAGGATGAGCACATAGCTGGCGATGAAGGGCGACAGCCGGGGATCGAGCCCGGCCGTGGCGGCCATGGTGGCGAGGATGAGGGCGAACTCTCCTCTGGCGAGCAAGGTGGTGCCCACATTGGCCGTGGGTTGCGGTCCGAACCCGTAGATCCGGGCCGCGACGATACCGGCGGTCAGGTTCATCGCGACGGTGATCACGACGGCGATCAGCACCGGAACGATGACGGATCCCATGTCGCCCGGGTCGATGGACAGACCGAAGGCGAAGAAGAAGATCGCGGCGAAGGCGTCCCGCAGCGGATGCACCAGATCGCGGATCCGGCTGCCCGAAGCGGTGCTGCCGAGGATCAGACCGACCATGAAGGCACCGATGGCGTCGGCCACCCCGAACTTCTCGGAGATGCCCGCCACCAGGACGGCCGCGCCGAGGAACGAGATGACCAGCAGCTCGTTGTCCTTGATCGCGAACAGTTTGCCGATGACCTTGGTGCCGAAACGGGCGGCCAGGGCGAGCAGCAGCAGGAAGCCGAAGGCCTTGCCGATCTGCAGGGCGGTCTCACCGAAGCCGTCGGCCCCGGAGATGATCGGCTGCAGGGCGGCCAGGTAGAGGGCGAGGAAGATGTCCTCCACCACGATGATGCCCAGGATCGGCTTGGTCTCGGGGTTACCGATGCGCCCGAGGTCCACCAGGATCTTGGTGACGATCGCGGATGAGGAAATTCCGAGGACACCGGCGAAGACGAACGCCTCCGAGGTGCCCCAGCCCATCATGAAACCGAAGGCGAGACCCGCGCCCACGTTCAGGGCGAGATACATCCCACCCGCGATGGCCATCTTCTTGCCACCGGTCTTGAGGTCGTCCATGTGGAACTCAAGGCCGAGGTAGAACAGCAGGAGAACCAGCCCGAGGGCGGAGAGCATCTCCAGGTCGTGCGGGTCGTCGAGCAGGACAAAGCCGGGGGTATTGGGTCCGAGAAGTATTCCGGCGAGGATGAACAGCGGGATGGTCGGCAATCCGATGCGGCTGCCAAGGCGAGCCAGGACCGCGGCGGCGACGAAGGCGCCACCCATGGCGAGCAGAGTGTCAGCATGTCCCATGGCCGTCACCTGGGGGGTGTGACGGTCGGGAGCAACGGGAAGCCGATGCGGGCGGGCGTCGTCAAGTGGATGTCTCCTCCTGGGCGTCCGGACGTCTCGGTCAAGTGAGCGTCAAGAAAGCGTTAATAGTTAGCTTACCAAACCATTTTTTGGTCTGGTTTTCTTCCCGTGACCTGCGTCACGGGTCAACGGACGCTCACAGGGAGAGACGGGCGTCCGCACCGCACCCGGGGATCGCACCCCATGTGCACGGGATGCCCCGATGTGGGCGGCCCGGCCCGCGTACACAGGGAAACACACACCATGGCCGAAAACTTCCGCGCGCCCGTGCGACGGGAACGGCGACGCGGTGCAGGTTAGTTGTGTTCGTGCCCGGATGTGCAGTCCCCCCGGGGACGGACGCTCATCCCTCATGAACAACACGAAGGAGAGAACGCCGACATGGTGTTCAAGAAGCTGCTCGGAGCCCTCGGAGTGGGTGGCCCCACGGTGGACACGGTCCTGGACGGCGGGCCGCAGGGCCTCGCCGTGCTGCCGGGCGGCGCCCTGACCGGACGGGTCGAACTGCGCGGCGGCTCCGCCGAGACGGACATCAATCACATCACCCTCCACCTCGTCGCCCGCGTCGAGGCCGACGGCCAGGGCGTCGGGGGCCGCGACGCCGAGGGCTTCGTCGCCTTCGACCAGATCACGGTCGGCGGCGGATTCCGTCTGGGCCAGGAAGAACAGCGCTCCATCCCCTTCACCGTCCATCTCCCGTGGGAGACCCCCATCACCGAGCTGTACGGGCAGCCGCTGGGGGTCGTCCTCGGCGTCCGTACCGAACTGGCCGTGTCCGGCGCCAAGGACAAGGGCGACCTCGACCCGATGCGGGTGGCCCCGCTGCCCCTCCAGGAGAAGATCCTGGAGGCCTTCGGCACCCTCGGCTTCGGCTTCCGCACCGCTGACCTGGAGTTGGGACACATTCCGGGTACCGGTCAGAGCCTGCCCTTCTACCAGGAGATCGAACTCAACCCGTCGCCCCAGTACGCGCACGTGATGCGCGAGATCGAGGTGACATTCCTCACCACCCCGGGTGGCGTCGAGGTCGTCCTGGAGGCCGACAAGCGCGGCGGCTTCTTCGGACAAGGCGGGCAGGACACCTTGCTGCGCTTCGGCGCCTCGCACGCGGACGCCGAGCAGCGTGACTGGACGGCCGAGGTGGCGTCCTGGATCGAGCAGCTGGCCACCCGCCAGCAGCAGCGCGGCGCGATGGGGTACGGCGGCCAGCAGGGCGGCTTCCAGCAAGGGGGTTACCCGCACGGTGGCTACCAGCAGGGCTACCCGCAGGGCGGCTACCCGGGGCAGCAGCCGCAGCGCTCCGGGCCCGGGATGGGCGGGGTCGTCGCGGGTGCGGCGGCCGGTGTCGCGGTCGGCGCCCTCGGCGCCTACGCCATCGGCGAGATGATGGACGGCGACGACGGCGGCGACGTCGAGGCCGCCGAAGAGGACTTCGGCGGCGACGAGGAGTAAGCGGGACCGGCGTGTGGAGGCACGGGGCGGCGCGAACCGCTCCGTGCCCCCGCCCCCGGCCGGCCGGATCGCGCCGGCCGGCCGGTCAGCCATCAGCCGGTCAGGTCGTCCGCGAAGGACGCCACCCAGGCCAGCGGCGCGTTCCAGTTGATGGTGACCTCGTTGGTCGCGTACGACTCGATGTGGTCGATGTAACACATCGCCGGGGCGCAGCCGGCCAGCCGCTCCTCCGCGACCGGGTCCTGGAGCTCCTGGTTGGGGCCGCCGGCCACGCTGCCGGGCGGCGGGTTCGGGAGCGCGGGGTTCAGCTGGTTCGCCCAGAACCGGTGGTGCTGGTTCTGCGCGTACCGCTCGCCGTACCCGGTGACGTACGACAGGTTCAGCGGGTTGGCGCCCAGCAGGTAGTCGAAGCCGCGCAGCAGCGCGTCCCGGTGGGCGGGATCGCCGGCCAGATCGTAAGCGGTGCCCAGCACCACCATGTTGTTGAGGACCTGGCTGTTGGAGCCCCAGAAGTAGCCGCCGCCGTCCGGCGAGTCGTAGGGCACCCCGTACGCCGAGCCCGCCGAGTCGGCCGCGAACCCGTCCGCCGCCTCGATCAGCAGGCCACGGATGTCCGCCAGTTCGGCGGCCGGCAGCTCGCTGTCCACGGTGGCCAGGCTCAGCGCGCCCAGACCGGCCGTGGACTGCCAGGAGAGCCCGTTGCGCGGGAAGACCGCGTCGACGTCGCCGTGCAGCTCCGACCCGAGCAGCGCCTGACGGTAGGCGTCCTCGCCCGTGGTGACGAAGAGTTCGGCCGCCGCCCAGTAGAACTCGTCCCGGACGTCGGAGTCGTCGTACGCGCCACCGCCCTGCCCGTCGGTCGGGGAGGCGTACCGCTCCGGGTTCGCCAGCGCCGCCTGCCAGGCGGAGGTGGCCGTGCTCGCGCAGCGGTCGGCGAACTCCGCGTCGTAGGGCGCGTACAGCCGGGCGCACTGCGCCGCCGCTGCCGCCAGGTTGAGCGTGGCGGCGGTGGACGGCGGGGCCAGCTCGCGCGGCTGCGGGTCCTGGTCGGGCCGCAGCGGAAGGCCCGTCCACTCGCGGTCGTGCAGCTTGTGGTGCGCCATGCCGGCCAGCGGCTCACCTGCCGGGACCTGCATCCGCAGCAGGAACTCCAGCTGCCAGCGTGCCTCGTCCAGGATGTCCGGGACACCGTTGCCCTGCTCGGGGATGGCGAGGCTGCCGTCCCCCAGCGCGTCGCCGTCGGCGCCCTCGGCGGTCAGGGTGCGCTCGTAGGAGGACATCAGCTGGGCCACCGAGATGCCGCCGTTGACGACGTACTTGCCGTGGTCGCCCGCGTCGTACCAGCCGCCGTGCGCGTCCAGGGTGTAGTCGCACTGGCCGGGGCGGCAGGGCACCTCGAAGTCGCCCTGGTTGGCGCCCTCGTTCAGGTGCCCGGCGGGGCGGGCGTACTGCTCCCCGACGTACTGCGCCTCGATCTCGATGCCACTGCGGTTGTGGTAGAAGTACGCGAGCGCGTCGGTGCGCAGCGTCGAGTAGAGGTCGTCGCCGATGGCGAACGGCTCGCTCACCTCCCCGTCGACCGCGACCGTGTACCCCTCCCCCGGTTCGGCGAACGCCCCCAGGTCGAAGGTGTGGACGTGCTGCTCGGAGGTGGGGTCGACGCCGACGGGCGTGGTGCTGCCGGTGGCCAGCTCCGTACCGTCCGCGTCACGCAGGGACCAGCTCAGGGGCGAGGTGGCGTCGCTGACCAGAGTGCCCCGCTTGGGCCCGTCGGTGAGGTAGCCGACCTGATTGACGCGCACCGGCGATCCGGTGTCCGGCTCGTACACGGGGGGTTCGGCGCCACCGCGCAGCGAGACGTCATCCAGACAGAAGGTGTACGGCTGCTGGTGGCCGCCGAGTTGGAAGGCCAGCTGGGCGGCGGTGTGGTCGTTCTTGGCCGTGAAGACGTGGGTGACCGGCTCGGGGTCGGACCCGATGGGGTCCACCGCGGCCAGCTCGGTGGTCCAGGGCTCCTCGGCCAGCTGGACGAGGCTGCGGATGGCGACCGGGGCGGAGGCGGTCGCGGTGTAAGTGAGGGAGTACGTCTCGCCCTCGGTGAGCGGAAGATCGTCCTGCCCGATGATGGCGTCCCAGGCGTTCAGGGTGCCGCCGGGCACGTCGGCGCACAGCTGTCCGTCGAAGACGGCGGCGGGGCTATCCGGGGTCCACCACCAGGGGGCGGTGCCGTTCGAGAAGTCGCCGTTGACGATGAGTTCGGGCGGCTCCTCGGCGCCGGCGCTGGTGGTGACGGCGGTGAGGGCCCCGGCCAGCAGGGCGGTGACGGTGACGGCCGCCAGCGGCAGCCGGCGTCTGCGATGGCGTCCGGAAGGTGCTGAGGACACGGCTCTTGTCCTTCCACGGATCGGTGGGGGGTGGGGGGAGCGGTCCCCTTGGATGGGAGCGCTCCCATCGCATCGTCGGGGTGCTCCGCCTCCCCGTCAAGGCATCGGACGCCCCCCGGTGCGGACTCCGTTGACCGTTCCATACGGCGACAGCCGTCTCACCTGCCCCGACCGTCGGCTGCCCCGCCGCACCGGATCGTCGACGCCCGGGCTCCGGCACGACGTCTCGGTGTCGTGCTGCGGTCCGGAGCGTGCGGCCCGCGTCCTTGCGGCCGCGGACCGTGACTCATGCCGCCGTGGTGCGGAACGTGCTGGGGCTGAGGCCCTTGTGGCGCTTGAAGGCGGCGCTGAAGCCAAAGGCGTCGGCGTAGCCGACCGTCTTGGCGATCTGGGCGATGCTGAGGTCGGTGTCGGCCAGGAGTGACTCGGCGTCGTCCATGCGGCACTCGGTGAGGTAGGTGAGGGGCGGACGGCCCATCAGCTCGGTGAAGCGCCGGGCGAACAGTGCCCGGGAGACGCCGGCTTGAGCGGCCAGCGACGCGACCGTCCAGCTCTCGGCGGGCCGCCCGTGGAAGGCGTGCAGGGCGGGGGCGAGGACCGGGTCGGCGAGGCCGCGGTACCAGCCGGGCGCGTCGGCGCCCGCCCGGTCGAACCAGGTGCGCAGCGTGCAGACCAGCGCCCAGTCGAGGAGCCGGTCCATCAGCGCCTGCGAACCGGCGGAGAGCCGGGCGGCGTCGGCGGCGGAGCTCTCCAGCCAGGCGCAGACATCGGTGTCGTCGGCGATGACCAGGACGGGCGGCAGGGCGCGCAGGAGCCGTTCGTGGCGGTGCCCCGAGGCGCGGTAGGCGCCCACGATCAGGGCGGTCGCTCCCTCCGGTCCGGCGCCCCAGTGGATGCCGTCGAGTTCCTGGGCAGTGCACGCGGCGTCCGCGGTGAAGCAGTTGACCTCGTACGCCGTGTGGGGGCGGTGGACAGTGGCGGGCTTGTCCGCAAGGCGGAACCGCGCGGGGCCCCGGACGATGGCCGTGTCGCCCGCCCCGATCGCCCGCTCGGTGCCGTCGGACAGCAGCAGCGTGCCGCCACCGCGCAGCATGCTGACCATGGTGAGCGGAGCGGCGTCGGCGAAGGTGATGCTCCAGGGCTCCGTCAGGACGGCATTGCTGACGACCGAGCCCTCGGCCCGGATACCGCTCAGCAGTGAACTCAGGGGATCCACAGCGTGATCGTAGACGATCTCCTATGTCCTGGAGAGTTTCTCCCATGGATCATCCACGGGGCCACGGCTGTACTGGACTCACCGCACAGATTGAGCCCTCGGGAGACACCGTGCCGCAGCACAGCAGTGACACCAGGACGGCCCTCGTGGTCGTCGCGCACCACCGCAGCGATTCCCTCACCGCCCACACCGCCCGCCGCGCGGCTGCCCAGCTCGAGGCCGCCGGGTACCGCATCGACCTCCTCAACCTGCACGCCGAGGGGTTCGACCCGCGGATGAACGTGGAGGACCAGCCGGAATGGGGCAACCGGGAGAAGCCGTACTCGGACGAGACGCACGCCCACATGCGGCGGATCCTCGACGCCGATGTCGTCGTCGCCGTCTTCCCGGTGTACTGGCAGAGTGTGCCCGCCGTCCTCAAGGGATGGATCGACCGCGTATGGAACTACGGGTTCGCCTACGGTCGCAGCAAGCCCCGCCTGGCGGGCAAGCGCGTGCTGTGGCTGGGCCTGGCCGGCGCCACCGCCGACGACCCCAGCGCGGAGTCGATGCAGTCCGTCCTCGACACCAACCTGAACGACAGCATCGCCTACTACTGCGGCTTCTCCCGCTCCACCGTGGGTTTGCTCCTTGGCGCGGAGGAGCGACCGCAGCGCATCGACGCCGAGGGCAATCTGCTGGTCGGCGAAGCGGTCTCCGGGGCCGAGCGGGAGGCGCAGTACACCGATTTCGACCGTCGGGCACGGAAGTTCGTGGAGGAGTTCCTCGCGGACGAACCAGTCGCGGCCTGACGGCCTCCGGATCCGAGGGTCCGAGCCCTTCAGGCGGTCGGTGCCGGTACCGGGTCCGGGGTGGGAGCGGGGAAGGCGGGCAGTTCGGGGCGGAGGTGGCGCAGGAAGCCATCGGGCACGGGATAGGGACGTTCCTCGGGCAGCAGAGCACGGGCCGCGTCCAGCTCTCCGGCCCGTACGTGGGCGTGGACGGTGTGCGCGAGGTCGGTGACGTCCGTGATGGAGACCGTCCACGCGTCCGCGTAGCGGCGGGCGGCCTCGCCGGTGAGGCCGAGTTGCAGAGAACGGTGGGGCAACGGGTTCAGCCACAGGTCGCGTTCGGGGTCCCACTGCACCCGGGCCGGAGTGTCACGCAACTGCCGTTTCCAGGTGGCGTGGTCGGGGTGGATCCCGGACGCGTAGTGGGAGAGGCAGGCGTGCTCCAGGGCCCATGCGAAGCCCTCGCGGGTGATCTCGACGGCCAGGACGGTCTCCTGATCGTTCTTGGTGCCCCAGCCGCAGCGGTACATCATCCACAGGAAGGACGGTTTGATCCACGTCATCCGGTCCCGCTTCCAGGTCGCGGGGAAACGTCCGTCCCGGGCGGCGGGCAGGCCGATGGCTGGTGCGTACGCCTGGTAGACGGTGACCGTGGTGACGGTGTGCTGGGCGCGGATCTCGTACCTGGGTGTTGTCACCCGCCCAGCCTTGTGACATCTGGCGGCCCACGCCATCGATTTACCCGGTGCCCCTGGTGCCCGGGCCTGCGGGCGTCCGTGTGGGGAGCCGACCCATGGGGCCGGCTCCCCACACGGCGCACGGGAGCACGATCAGACGGCCTGACCGGCAACCCCGGCGACAAACGCCGCCCAGGCGTTCGCCCCCACGATCAGCACCGGGCCGCTGCCCTCATGCTTGGTATCCCGCGCCGCGACCCGGTGGCCCACGAAGGCCGCCTCCACGCAGCTGGACTGGCCGTTGCTGTAGCTGGACGTGAACCACGCCGCAGTCCTCAGATCAACCTCGCTCATAACTCCCTGCCACGTCCGAGATCAGGCGCCGGGACGCCTGCTCGTCAAGTGAAGCGGTCCAGATGTCGCTGAAGGCGCCGGCGTACCGCTCCACTTCCGCCGGCTTGTCCAAGTACAAGTCTCCCGTGAAACCGTCTGCGTACACGGTGGGCGGCTCAGTCTCCTTGCCCTCTCCGTTCCCCGGAAAACGCAGGATCGTGAATTGACCCGTCAACGCGCCCATGTGCATCCCAGCCGAGAACGGCACGACGCGCAATGCCACGTTGGGCAACTCAGAGGCTTCCCCGATGCGTGCGACCTGCTCCGCCATCAGTCGGTTTCCGCCCACCGGACGGCGCAACACGGCCTCGTTGATCACAATCTGCAGCGCGGGAGCCGCCACGACTCGCGTGAGCAACATCTGGCGGGCCTTGCGGAGGGTGACTCGCTTGTCGATCTCCTCCGGGGTCGCTGCGGGGTTGTGGGTGCGCATCACAGCCCTCGCGTAGTCCTCGGTCTGGAGCAGCCCCGGCACAAGTTCGGGCTCGTACCAGTCGATCCGGTCTGCGGCCTCCTCCAGCCCGATGTAGAGGTCGAAGGTGTCGGGCACCACATCACCGTAGGCGTGCCACCACCCTCGGGATTTGGTCTCCTTCGCCAGTCCCATCAGGATTTCGGTCATCTCGGCGTCCGCGCCGTAGATTTCGCACATCGCCTTGGCGTCGAGACTGCGGAGCGAGGTCTGCCCCGTCTCGATGCGCCACAGTTTGGGTTCCGACCATTCCAGAGCGCGAGCCGCTGCCCTGACCGTAAGGCGTGCCTGCCCCCGCAGATCCCTGAGATACCGACCGAGTTGCCGCCTCGGCACGGTCGAACCAGTGGTTGCCGCTGGCATCGGGCCCCCTTTCCGTCCTCGTTGTGCAAGGCTGCCGGCACTAAAAATGAAGGACCCATTGAGCCCTATTTGAAAGACACGTCAACCTAGCGAAAAAGAGAATCTGAAGTCTTGCAATTCCACTTCCCCAGAGGGCACTCTAATGGCGCCGTCGCTCGGTGTACAAGTGCCGTGACTTCGCGTCACTTTGACGCGCCATCGGTGCCGCACTGCTCCGCGTCGGCCGGCACGTGCCCGGCTGCGCCGGGCTGATCCATGGCAGGTGAACCCTGGTGCACACCGTGAATCCGGAGCGAGTACAGGACGGCGAAGAGCCGGACGAGGCCGAAGAGCTGCCGCCGGAGGATGACGACCACACCGAACTGCGGGAGAAGGTCCGGCACATCAACGCTTCCAGTGAGACCGGGCTCGGCATCAAGAGCGGTGGCCGGGCGCTCGGTGGGGGTGCGCGGTGAGCGGGTGGCCCGAGGCGGTGGAGATCACCGCCGAGACCGTACTGGTCGGGGATGTGATCTCGGTCGGCGGCCGGATGCTGGTGGTGGTCGACCTGGTGCTGACGACCCGGGGCGGGCGGCGGCTGGAGTTCGCCACCGGGGAGGCGCTGACGCTGCACTCCCGGTCGCGGCTGAACGCGACCCGCACGAGCCGCCGGGGACGCCGGTGATCACGGCGGCCGGCACCCGGCCCGTCCCACCACGGCTGGGGGACCGCTCGGAGTGGGTGCTCGGGCGCTGCTGGCTGTGGTGCGGGAACCGGCACACCTGGGTGCTGTGGCTGGGACAGGCGAGGACCACCGGCCACCACGCCCCGCTGTACGCCTGCGAGGAGTGCGTGGACCGGCTGCACCACACGATCATCGACTACGGCGAGGCCATGACGGACGCGCCGGTGGACGGTTCGGGGATACGGGTCCCGCTGTACCTGGCAGCCGATGAGACGCCGTGGCCGGGGCCCGTACGGTATCGGCGCGGACGGCACCGGCGCCCGCGTACGGCGCTCGGACGGCTGTGGGAACGGGTCATCACGGGGCGTTCCGCGCGGTGAGAAGGCCGCCGGGCCGGGAGCGCGCACGCTCCCGGCCCGGTGCCGGCTCCGGAGGCGATGTCCGGTTCAGGAGACGATGTCCTTGGTGCGGAAGCCCCGGAAGGCGAGGGCGAACAGCACCAGCGCGAAGGACACCGACACCGAGGCGCCCTTGAGCATGCCGGTCCACTCCAGTTGCGGCTGGAGGGCGTCCAGCCAGGCGAAGGCCCAGTGGGCGGGCAGGAATTCACGCCAGTCGCCGAGCGCCGTGATGGCGTCCAGGATGTTGCCCACGATGGTGAGGCCGATGGCGCCGCCGACCGCGCCCAGCGGGGCGTCGGTGACCGTGGACAGCCAGAACGCGAGCGCGGCGGTGACCAGTTGGCTCACGAACACATAGCCGGTGATCAGCGCGATCCGGCCCACCGATTCGCCCGCCGCGATGCTGCCGCCGGTGGGCAGCTGGAGCGGTCCCCAGCCGTACGCCGCCGTTCCCACGCCGAGCGCCACCAGGGGCAGCAGCACCATCGCGGCGGCGCTGAACAGCAGTGCCACGGTGAGCTTGCTGGCCAGCAGCCGCGAACGCGGCACCGGCGCGGCCAGCAGGTAACGCAGTGAGGACCAGCCGGCCTCCGAGGCGACGGTGTCGCCGCAGAACAGCGCCACCGGCAGCACCAGCAGGAAGCCGGCGGACAGGAAGAGGCAGGTGATGGCGAAGTTGGGGCCGGAGACGGTCGCCACGTCCATGATGCTGGGCGCGGAACGGTCCTCCCGGCCGCCGCCGATGGCGAAGGCGATGGCCACCACGAACGGCAGCGCGATCAGAATGCCCGCCACCACCTGGGTGCGGCGGCGGCGCAGTTGCCTGGCGGCCTCGACCCGCAGCGGGAGGGTGCGGCGGGGGCTGTAGCCGGGGGCAACCACGGTGTCGGTCGGGGCGATCACGCCGCGCCTCCGATCAGGGTGAGGAAGGCGTCCTCGAGACGGCGGTGCGGGCCGATGGCCGACACCGGGACCTCCAGCCGGACGAGTTCGGGCAGGAGTTCGGTGGAGGTCATGCCGTCCAGCCGGATGAGCAGACCGTCGTCGGTGGACCGGACGTCGGCCACGCCGGGCAGGTCGGCGATCTTGTCGGTCAGGGCGTCGGGCACCGGGCGGGCGAGGGTGGCCAGCACGGTGTCCCCGGTGCCGGTGATGTCGGCGACGGGTCCCGCCTGGACGAGCTGTCCCCGGTCCATGACGACCAGATGGGTACAGGTCTGTTCCACCTCGGCCAGCAGGTGGCTGGAGACGATCACGGTGCGGCCGGCCGCCGCGTAGCGGATCATCACCTCGCGCATCTCGCGGATCTGCGGCGGGTCGAGGCCGTTGGTGGGCTCGTCGAGGATCAGCAGGTCCGGCAGCCCGAGCATGGCTTGGGCGATGGCGAGCCGCTGCCGCATGCCCTGCGAGTAGGTGCGCACCGCCCGTTCCAGGGCGTCGCCGAGGCCGGCGATCTCCAGCGCCTCCGCCACGTGGGCGTCGGCGGCCGGGCGGCCGGTGGCGCGCCAGTACAGGTCGAGGTTGGCGCGGCCGGAGAGGTGGGGCAGGAAGCCGGCGCCCTCGACGAAGGCGCCGACCCGGGAGAGGACCGGGGCGCCAGGGGTGATGCGCTGTCCGAAGACCCGGATCTCCCCGGCGTCGGGGGTGATCAGGCCCATGAGCATGCGCAGGGTGGTGGTCTTGCCCGCCCCGTTGGGGCCGAGCAGGCCGAGGACCTGTCCGCGTTCGACCGAGAAGCCGAGGTCGCGCACGGCGTAGCGGTCGCTGGCGCCCGCGTAGCGCTTGGTGAGACCGGTGATGCGCAGCGGTGCGGGTTCGGTGCCGGCGGGCGTGCCGGGCGCGGTGTCGTGGGTGCCGTGGGCGTCGTGGGCGTCGTGGGCGGCGGTGGCCGGGGCGGGCACCGGTGCGGCGGGTGCGCCGGTCGCGGTGGCCGCCGTCGCGTCACCGTCCCTCGCGTCGTGGTCCGCAGCGTCGCCGTCCGGCGTGCCGCTCGCCGCAGTGGCCGGGGCCGCACCGGCGGGCGGCGTGGTCGTGCGGCGGCGGCCGGTCAGCAGCAGGGCGGCGGCGATCGCCGCGGCGATCAGGGGCAGGCCCCAGGTCCACCAGGTGAGGGTGGCCGGCAGCAGGGCGGTCTGCGGCGCGGTGGGGACGGTCAGGCCCTGGTCGCCGGCCAGGGCCACGGTGTGGATCGCCGGGTCGGCCGGGGAGGCGTAGCCGAGGTCGGTGGTGGAGACCACCAGCCGCATGCGGTGGCCCGCCTCGAAGGGGTAGTCGATGGCGGGGAGCGGCAGGTCCACGGTGGTGCCCTCCCCGTCGGTGCCGCTCACCCGCACGGGGGTGACGAGCTGGGCGGGCAGCGACTGGGTGCTGCCGTCCGGGGAGACGTCGTACACCTTGAGGAAGAGCACCGCCTCGGGGGCGTCCGAGGCGATGTGCAGGCGGACGCCGGGCGAGCCGGTGACCCGGACGGTGTCGGTCAGGGGTGCGGAGTCGAAGCTCGCGGTCTGGCCGGGGAAGTCCAGGGCCAGGCCCAGGCCCAGGGTGGACAGCCCGCTGAGCGAGCCGAGGCCGGGGACGGCGGAGATCGAGGGCGGGGTGCCGCCGGCCGGGTTGGCGAAGGTCTGGGGCTCCCCGCTCAGCTCCACCTGGCGCGGGTCGCCGTGCAGGCCGGGGTAGGTGTCGGCCTCGGCGCCGCGCAGGTTGGTGTCGCCGTTGGTGGTGTCGATGCCGGAGATGCGGGTGACCCGGAAGGCCGGTCCGGTGTCGGTGCCCTCCTCGCCCTTGAGGTAGTGGTCGAACCAGGCGGTGACGCGGTCCTGGATCCGGCCGCTCTCGGAGACGCCGCCGTCGTGTCCCGCCCAGGTCCAGTCGACGGCGACCGGGGCGCCGTTGGCCTCGATGGCCTCGGCCATGGCGTCCGCGTGGTCCAGGGGGAAGAGTGAGTCGTGCTGGCCCTGCACGATGAGGGCGGGGACGTCGATGCGGTCGGCGACGGCGGACGGGCTGCGTTCGGTGAGCAGCGCGGTGGCCTCGTCGTCGGGGGCGCCGGTGACGGCGACGCGTTCGTACATCGCGCACAGGTCGGCGGCGAAGTTCCCGCAGCCGGGGGCGCCGTTCTCGCTCGCGCCGGTGGTGAAGAAGATCCCGGCCCACAGCTTCTTGAAGACGCCGTCGGGGAAGAGCGCGTCGGCGAGGTTCCAGTAGGTGATGCGGGGCGCGATGGCGTCGACCCGGTCGTCGTGCCCGGCGGCCAGCAGCGAGATGGCGCCGCCGTACGAGTCGCCGCTGATGCCGACCCGGGGGTCGCCCTCGGCGTCGAGCTGGACCTCGGGCTGTTGGGCGAGCCAGTCGATGAGGCGGCTGACGTCGGCGACCTCGGCGTCGGGGTCGTTCAGGCCGATCTGCCCGCCGGAGTCGCCGAAGCCGCGCGCGGACCAGGTGAGGACCGCGTAGCCGTCGCGGGCGAGTGCCTCGGCCTGGCCGCGCAGGTCGTCCTTGCTGCCGCCGAAGCCGTGGGCCAGCAGGACGGCGGGGCGGGGGGTGCCGGGGTCACCGGCGGTGAAGTAGGAGGTGTCGATCCCTATGGAGTCGCCGTCCCCGTCCGGCATCTCGGCCATCCGGTCCTGGCGGTGCACATCGGGTCCGCCGTCCCCCGCGGCGACGGTCCAGGTGCCGGCTCCGACGAGGACGGCGGCCAGGGCTGCGGCACCCGCGAGCAGCCGCCCGCGCCGCCATGGCCTAGGAGGGGTCATGGGCACGGGGTTCCTTCCACGGGCGGATCACCAACCTAACCGATCACCCGGAGGGACCCCGCCCGCCCCCTGCTGGTTGATCCGCCGGGTGATACTCGGGGGACATTACGGATCATCACGGGCTATTCCGGGAGGCCGGGCATGGGTCAGGGTGTGCACGTCACGGATCTGCCGGGGGTCGGGAAGCGGTACGACATCGATCTGGAGCGCGAGGACGAGCGGGTGTCGGTGGTGATCAGGTCCGGCGGGATGCGTGATCTGTACGTCTTCACCTCCCGCTCCGCCGACCCGACGGCGGTCCTGGAGCTGACGGAGGAGCAGGCACGCAAGGTCGGGGCGGTGCTGTCGGCGACGTTCTTCGAGTCGTGAGGAGGCGGCGGGCGGGTGCCGGAAGCTGATCTGCTCGGCCTGGGTGCCGCCGTACTGATCGCGGGGCTGCTGGCGCGGCTGGCCCGCCGGTACGGGCTGCCGTCCGTGCCCTGCTACATGCTGGTGGGCATCGCGCTGGGCCCTGGTACGCCGGGCCCGGTCGTGATCGCCCACCCCGATGATCTGGCGCTGATCGCCGCGCTCGGGCTGGTGCTGCTGCTGTTCCACCTGGGCGTGGAGTTCCCGGTGGACGAGGTGCTGGGCGGCGGGCGCCGCCTGGTGGTGGCGGCGGGCTGCTACATCGGGCTGAACATGACGGCCGGGCTGCTCTTCGGCTTCGCGCTGGGCTGGGGCGCGTCCTCGGCGCTGGTGATCGCCGGGGCGCTGGGCATCTCCTCGTCCGCGATCGTCACCAAGCTGCTGATCGAGCTGCACCGGCTGACCAACGCGGAGACCCCGGTGATCCTGGGGATCATCGTGCTGGAGGACCTGTTCCTGGCCTTCTATCTGGCGCTGCTCGCCCCCGTGCTGTCGGCCGGCGACACCCCGGGCCGGATCGCCCGGGACATCGCCATCAGCTTCGGGATGCTGGCCGGGCTGCTGCTGGTGGCGCGGTTCGGGGCCCGGGTGGTGGGGCGGGTGCTGGACTCCCGGGAGGACGAGGTGCTGGCGGTGGTCACCATCGGCCTGGTGGTGCTGGTGGCCGGTACCTCGCAGGAGGCGGGGGTCTCGGACGCCGTCGGGGCGCTGCTGACGGGTCTGGTGGTCTCCCGCACCCGGCTGCGGGAGCGGGTGGAGCGGCTGGTGACACCGCTGCGGGACGTGTTCGCGGCGGTGTTCTTCGTGGCGTTCGGGCTGAGCATCGACACCGGGCACCTGGGCGCGGTGGCGGTGCCGGTGGCGCTCGCCGTCGTGGTGACCGTGGTCGCCAATCTGAGCGCGGGCATCGTCACGGCGCGGCTGTTCGGCTTCAACCAGCGCGGCGCGGCCAACATCGGCCTGACGGTGCTGGGGCGCGGCGAGTTCTCGCTGATTCTGGCCACGCTCGCGCTGGCGGCCGGCCTGGACGCGCGGATCGGCCCGTTCGTGGCGCTGTACGTCCTGGTGCTGGCGGTGCTCAGTCCGCTGTTCGCTTCGCATTCGCGCTATCTGGCGCGGGTGATGCCGGACTGGCTGCTGCGCCGTGACTGGACGTATGTGCGTGAGGAGACGATCAGCACCTCCTGCACGCATCTGGATCAGATCCGGGTCACCGGGACGGATGCCGAGGAGTGCCCGGAGTGCGTGGCCGCCGGGAGCGACTGGGTGGCGCTGCGGCTGTGCATGACCTGCGGTTACGTGGGGTGCTGCGACGACTCCCCGCACCGGCACGCCAGCACCCACGCGGCCCGGGCGCGCCATCCGATCATCCAGTCGGCGCAGCCGGGTGAGGACTGGCGCTGGTGCTTCATCGACGAGACCCTGGTGCGGGCGCCCCTGGGCACCAAGCGCTGACGAAGCGCCGGTCAAGCTTTCACCAAAGCATTTACATGTAGCAAGCAACTTGTCGTACGGTCGAATCCGTGACCGAGCAAGCAACGAGTTCCTACGCGGAGCTGGGCCGCCATCTGTGGGCCGTGGGAGCGATCAACCGGGAGATGGGGCGATCCCTGCCGCACGACTGTCCCCCGGCGACGCTGGCGTTGATCTCGATCCTGGCGCGGAAGGGGGAACTGCGCATGGGCGGGCTCGCCGACCTGATCGGGGTCGACATCTCGGTCGCCAGCCGCTACGCGACACACGCGGTGGAGCGCGGCTGGGTGGAGCGCACGCCGGACCCGGACGACAAACGGTCCCGGCTGCTGCGGGTGACCGACAGCGGCGAGGAGCTGCTGGCCGAACTGACCCAGCGCTACGCCGAGGCGCTCTCCCGCTATCTCGCCGACTGGTCGGACACCGACGTCAGACACCTCATTGAACTGCTGATCCGCCTGCGGACAAGCTTCGACAGCTGCCGCACCAAGCCGGCGGAGTAACCAACCAGGGAAGAAGCACCCGAAGCGTTATGTCCTCACCTCGTCCTGCTCCCGCGCGTCACGACGCCGCCCCCGCCGCCGCCCCGCACGGGGCCGCGCCGGAGGGCGCCGCCATGACGCACCGGGAGATCCTGCGGGCGCTGTCCGGGCTGCTGCTCGGCATGTTCGCCGCCATCCTCTCCTCCACCATCGTCACCAACGCGCTGCCGCACATCATCGCGGACCTCGGCGGCGGCCAGAGCGCGTACACCTGGGTCATCACCGCGACGCTGCTGGCCATGACGGCCTCCATGCCGCTGTGGGGCAAGCTGGCCGACCTCTTCAACAAGAAGCTGCTGATCCAGCTGGCGCTGATCATCTACATCACCGGCTCGGTGATCGCCGGGCTCTCGCAGAACTCCGCGACGCTGATCGGCGTGCGGGTGGTGCAGGGCATCGGCGTGGGCGGGCTCGCCGCGCTGGCGCAGATCATCATGGCCGCCATGACCACCCCGCGCGAGCGCGGCCGGTACGGCGGCTACTTCGGCGCCACCTTCGCCGCCGCGACCGTCTCCGGGCCGCTGATCGGCGGGGTCATCACCGACACCCCGGGGCTCGGCTGGCGCTGGTGCTTCTACATCGGGGTGCCGATAGCCGCGGTCGCCCTGGTGGTGCTCCAGCGCACCCTGAAGCTGCCGGTGGTCCGGCGCAAGGTGCGCATCGACTGGCTGGGCGCGCTGCTGCTGTCCGGCGCCGTCTCCCTGCTGCTGATCTGGATCACGCTGGCCGGCGACTCGTACGCCTGGGCCTCGTGGCAGACGGCCGTGATGACCGGCGGCTCGGTGCTGCTGGGCCTGCTGTTCGTGCTGGCCGAGTCGCGGGCCAGTGACCCGATCATGCCGCTGCGGCTGTTCCGGGACCGTACGATCACGCTCTCCTCGCTGGCGTCCCTGTTCGTGGGCATCGCGATGTTCAGCGGCACGGTCTTCTTCAGCCAGTACTTCCAGCTGGCGCGCGGCGAGTCCGCGACCATGTCGGGGGTCATGACGATCCCGATGATCCTGGGCCTGTCGCTGTCCTCCACCGTCTCGGGGCGGATGATCTCGCGCACCGGGCAGTGGAAGAACTGGCTGGTCGCGGGCGGTCTGCTGATCAGCTCCGGGATGCTGCTGCTGGGCACCATCCGGTTCGACACCGCGTACTGGCAGGTCGCCGTCTTCATGACGCTGCTGGGTCTGGGCATCGGCATGATGATGCAGAACCTGGTGCTGGCCTCGCAGAACCAGGTGCAGCCCTCCGACCTGGGCGCCGCCAGCTCGGTGGTCAACTTCTTCCGCTCCTTCGGCGGCGCCCTGGGCGTCGCGGCGCTGGGCGCGGTGCTCGCCAACCGGGTGGGTCAGTACACCCGGGACGGTCTGGCGCAGCTGGGCGTGGACCCCGGTGACGGGGTGGTCGCCGGCGGTGGCATCCCGGACCTGAGCCAGCTCCCCGATCCGCTGCGGGCGGTGCTGGAGACGGCGTACGGGCACGGGGTCGGGGACGTGTTCCTCTTCGGCGCCCCGGCGGCGGTGCTGGCCTTCGTGATCACGCTGTTCATCAAGGAGGTCGCGCTGCGCGGCAGCCAGCAGGCGCCGCAGGCAAGCGGGACCGCCTCCTCCTGAGCGGCGGCGGTGCCGGGAGGAGACGGTCCGGTGGCGGGTGCGGGCCCCTGGATCAGCGGGTGGAGGCGGCGGGCGCGTGGGGCGCGGACACCGGCCCCTCCCCCGCCTCCCCGTCCGGCTCCAGCTGCGCGGACCGCTCGGCGCGGGGCACCTTCCAGCCGGTGATCGCGTACAGCAGCGAGAACGCCATCGACAGGAAGACGAAGAAGTAGAACGGCAGATACGTCAGGGTGGACACACCCAGCACTCCGGCGACGAAGACCCCGCCGCTGGACCACGGGAAGACCGGGTCGTTCGCGGTGCCGGAGTCCTCCAGGATCCGGGAGAGGTTCCTGGGGTCGAGGCCGAACTTGTGGTACAGCGGCAGCAGCAGCGATCCGGACATCACGGCGGCGAAGCTGAACGAGCCGCCCAGCGCCACCAGCGTGGGCACCAGGAAGATGCTGGAGACCATCAGCCGGCGCGGCGTGGTGATCCAGCGCAGCGTCGGGGTGATCAGTGCCAGCAGCATCCCGGAGCCGGTGAGCAGCCCGGCCATCCCGATGGCGAACAGGAACAGGGCCACCATGCCCATCATCGACATGACGCCGCCGCCGGAGACCAGCGAGTCCACGGTGGCGGTGCCGGTCTCCAGGACGAAGCCGTTGTACAGGACGGACAGCGTGTCGCTGACGGAGGCGCCCTGGTAGAGCACCGCGACCAGGGCCCCGGTGAGCGCGCCGACGAAGATCGAGGGCCAGGCCGGTTTGCGCATCAGCAGCAGCACCAGGACCACGACGATCGGCAGGAACGCCGGCAGGCCCAGGGAGAAGTTCTCCGCCAGCGCCGCGTTGATGGCCTCGGCCTCGGCGACGGTGCCCCGGCCGTGCGAGGTGGTGAACCCCAGCACCGTGAAGATGCCGCCGCACAGCAGGATGGTCGGGACGGTGGTCCAGGTCAGATGCCGGATGTGGCTGGTGAGGTCGGTGCCCACCAGGGCGGCGTTGAGGTTGGTCGAGTCGGAGAACGGGGACATCTTGTCGCCGAAGTAGGCGCCGCAGACGATGGCGCCGGCGGTCATCGCCACCGGGTAGCCCATCCCCTCCCCCACCCCCATCATGGCGACGCCGACCGTGCCGATGGTGCCCCAGGAGGTCCCGGTGGCCATCGACGCGAGAATGCACAGCAGCAGCGTGGTGGGCAGGAAGAACTGCGGGGAGAGCACCGACAGGCCCAGGTGCACGAGGGCCGGGATGGTGCCGGATTCCGCCCAGGAGCCGATGAGCGCGCCCACCGCCATCAGAATCATGATGAGACCGAGCACGCTGCGTATCGCTCGGAATGCGAAATTCTCGGCGTCCTCGAAGCTGTACCCCAGACGCATCACCAGGGGGACCAGCGCGACCATGGAAATGAACAGCAGCAGCTGGATATCCGCGTCGAATGCCAGGGATCCGACGAGAAGTATGGCGACAACGATAAGGACGGAACCGGCGGCATAGGCGAATCCCGGCTCCTTCGCGGTGGCCGCCGTCGCCGGTTCCCCGGAGGTCTGCGTACTCATAAGAGGCACCACTTTCGTTTTCCGCACCCGGAGACGCGTTACCAACAAATTAACGGGTGGGGTGTCTTTGATAGACCGGTACGCTACGGGCAGCCTGGCCCCCGGCACAGTCTCAATCCACAGCGCTTCCTCAAGGGATGACCTATGGCACAGCCGACCCTGATGCAGTTGAGCTACTTTCTCGCGGCGGTCAGCCATGGCTCCTTCTCCGCCGCGGCCGATGCCCTGCACATCGCCCAGCCGAGCCTGTCCGAGCAGATCAGACGCCTGGAGCACACGCTGGGTGTGGTGCTGTTCACCCGCACCAACCGCCGCCTGCAGCTCACCGACGCCGGCCGCACGCTGCTGCCGCACGCCGAGCGCACCCTGGCCGGCGTCCGCGAACTGGGACAGGCGGTGCGCGAGGTGCGCACCCTGTCCGGCGGCACCGTCTCCTTCGGCGCCTTCAACAGCGCGCACCTGTATCTGCTCACCCCGCTCATCCGCGACTTTCACGAGCAGTACCCGCAGGTGCTGGTGCGGGTGGTCGGGCTGAACTCCGCCGAGGTCGCCGACGCGGTGCGCGGCGGGGAGCTGGAGGCGGGCCTGGTCCAGCTGCCGATCAAGGACCACGGCCTCTCGGTCGGGGCGCCGGTGCTCACCGACACCGTGGTGTACGTCAGCGCCGACCCGGAGCGGGCCCGCGTGCCGGTCGGCATCGAGGCGCTGGCCGCCGCCCCGCTGGTGCTCTCCGAGGCCCGCTGGGAGGACGAGGACCCGCTGCGCCGGGCCCTGACCGAACGCGCCCAGCGGGCGGGGGTGACGCTGCGCCCCTATGCCGAGGTGGAGTTCCAGACGCACGCGGTGGAGCTGGCCGCGCACGGGGTCGGCGACTCCCTGGTGTCCTATCTGGTGGCCCGCTCCCAGGGGTACACGCGGCGCCTGCACTGGGCCCAGCTGGACCCGCCCGTGGAGGAACACTTCGCCTTCATCACCCGCTCCGGCGGAGCGCTCTCGCCGGCCACCCGGATGTTCATGAAGATCGCGCACAAGCACATCGCGGCCCTCCAGCGGCGCGCGAAGCGCGGCCTGGCCCAAGGCTGAGGCTATCGGTGGTGCTGTAAATCAAGCATTTACCGGAGATGGCCGCTGTCGTGATACTCCGCACATGGGAACCAATCACCGACAGCGGGTGTGCGTCATCGGCGCCGGGGCCGCCGGGCTCGAAGCGCTGCGGGTGCTGCGGGCCGAGGGCCTGGAGGTGGACTGCTTCGAACGCACCGGGCGTGTGGGCGGCCACTGGCACACCGACTACGAGGCGCTGCACCTGATCACACCGCGCGGCAGTTCGGGCTTCGAGGGCGCGCCGATGCCCGCCGACTATCCGCTCTTCCCCAGCCGGGACCAGGTACGGGACTACCTGGAGGACTTCGCCGACCGGGAAGGGCTGCGCCCGCACATCACCCTCGATACCGAGATCACCGCGGTGGAACGCGAACCGGACGGCCCGGGCTGGCTGGTGCGCACGGCGGACGGGACGGAGCGGGCGTACGACGCCGTGGTGGTCGCCAACGGCCACCACTGGGACCCGAAACTGCCCAAGGCCGCCGCCGACTTCGCGGGCCGTTCGCTGCACTCCGGCGAGTACCGCAACACCGGGGACATCGACGGCGGGCGGGTTCTGGTCGTCGGCTCGGGCAACTCGGGCTGCGATCTGGCGGTGGACGCGGCCAACGCCCGGCTGCGCACCGACATCTCGGTGCGCAACGGCCATGTGTTCCAGCCCAAGACGTTCTTCGGGCGCCCGCGCAACGAACTGCCGCTGGTGCCCCGGCTGCCGGGCCGCCTCGCCGAGCGGGTGACCAGGACCCTGGTGAAGATCTCGGTGGGCACGGCCGAGCGCTACCCGGGGCTGCCCGCCCCGGCCACCGAGAACCTCAACGAGCAGCTGCCGGTGGTCAACGAACTGCTGCTGTACTGGATCCAGCACGGCCGGATCGCGGTCCGGCCCGGCATCGAGGCCATCGAGGGCCGCACGGTGCGCTTCACGGACGGCACCCGGCGTGAGTACGACACGGTGCTGTGGGCCACCGGCTTCCGGGTGAGCCTGCCGTTCCTGTCGACCGAGCTGCTGACCTGGCAGGGCGGGGCACCGTTGCGCACGGCGGGACTGACCGTACCGACCGGGGTGCGGGGGCTGTACTTCGTCGGTCTGGCGAGCCCGCGCGGGCCGCAGTTCCCGGTGTTCTCCGCGCAGTCGCGGCTGGTCGCCCGGCTGATCACGCTGACCGACCGGCTCTCGGGCCGGCTCGCCCGGCCGCTGCCGGACATCCTGGAGCGCCGGTTCGGCGCCGATGACCGGATCGACATCCTGCGGCCGGTGTGGAGCGAGCAGATGCGGCGGGTCAACCGCTTCCTGGACGACCTCGAACGCGGCGCGCACGCGCGGGGGATCCGGTGAACCACGACACAACGCGCACGACAGCGACGACCCACACGCATACAGGTACGAACACGAACACGAGGGAGAGCACCGTGGACAGGACCGTACTGGTAACCGGCGCCGCCAGCGGCATGGGGCAGTCGGTGGCACGGCGGTTCGCCGCCGGGGGCTGGCAGGTGCTGGCCGTGGACCGGGACGCCGCCGCGCTGGCCGAGGGCGCGCGCGAGGTCGGCGAGTCGTTCATCCCGCTGGCCGCCGACGTCACCGACCGGGCCGGGCTCCAGCAGGGCCTGGTCGGGGCGCTGGGCACCGCCTCGCTGCGGGCCGTGGTCAACGCCGCCGGCGTCTACCCGCCCACCCGGCTCGATGACTTCACCGAGGAGCTGTACCGGCGGATCTTCGACGTGAACGTGCTCGGCACGCTGAATGTGACGGCCGTGACCACCCCGCTGCTCGCGGCGGCGGGCGGCGGCGCGGTGGTGAACTTCGCCTCGGTGGACGCCTTCGCGGTCTCCCCCGGGCAGTTGCTGTACAGCGCGTCGAAGGCGGCCGTGGTCTCGCTCACCAAGTCCCTCGCCATCGAGCTGGCACCGGACAACATCACGGTGAACGCCGTCGCTCCGGGCTGGGTGGACACCCCGGGCAACGCGGCGACCGGACGGATGGCGGACGTGGCGGAGGGCATCCCGCTGCGGCGGGTGGCCCGTCCCGAGGAGATCGCCGACTGGGTGTGGGCGCTGGTGCACGGCGGCTACGTGACCGGCGAGTCGCTGGTGATCGCGGGCGGCAGCGTCATGCGGTGACGCTTACCGCTTGAGCCTGCCGCGCCTCACGAGGTACGGCTCACGGCGTGCGGCGCGCCCCGGGCGCGCCGCGTGGGGCGGGCGGTCTGCTCCCCCGCGCGGGCGGCTGCCGTTGTGCGGTCCGGCCGGACCTCACCCGGCCGTCCGGTCCGGACCGTGGCGGCCCGGACCGGTCACACCGGCGGGGGTGCCGCGGCTGCCGCACCCCCGCGGGTGGTTCACGTCAGCAGGAAGTCCGCCTCGCCGTGCTTGGCGCCACGGATGAAGGTCTCGATCTCGTGCGGGGTGTAGATCAGCGCCGGGCCCTCGGGGTCGGTGGACTGACGCAGGGCCACCCGGCCGTCGGCCAGCTTCATGGCTTCCACGCAGTTGCCGCCATTGGTACCGCTCCAGGGCTTGCGCCAGCCCGCGTTGCCGAGTTCCTTGGCGGGCATCCCGTTGTAGATGTGGGGGGGAGGAGGGGGCGATATACCCATGAGTCACAGCTCCTTGCGAATCTCACCGAGGATGGCCACGGTGTCCTGTACAGACGCGGCCTGCGCGCCCATGCGGTCCAGCACCTCCAGATAGGCGATGGTGTCGGGGCGTTCATCGTGGTACACCGCGCCGGTGAGGCTCTCGGTGTAGATGATGTCCGGCAGCTCCGGGATCTCGAACCGGAACAGCTGGAAGGGCCCGAACATGCCGGGGTGGGGCCCGGCACTGAACGGCATGATCTGTAGCGTCACGTTCGGCAGGGACGTGATCTTGAGCAGATGGTCGATCTGCTCCCGCATGACGGCCGGATCCGGCAGCCGTCTGCGCAGTACGTGTTCCTCCATGACCGCCCACACCAGCGGCGGCCTGGCGCGGGTGAGCAGGTCCGCGCGCTCCATGCGCAGCGCGACCCGGCGGTCCAGTTCCTCCTCGCTGCCGTGTGGGAAGCCGGTCCGCAGCAGTTCGCGGGCGTAGGCGGGGGTCTGCAGCAGTCCGGGAACACAGTGCGGTTCGTAGGACCTGATGAGGCGGGCCTCGCCCTCCAGGGAGACGTAGAGGCTGAACCAGTCGGGCAGCACGTCGCGGAAGTTGTGCCACCAGCCGGGCTGGTTGGCCTCCTCGACCAGGGTGAGAAAGGCGTCCGCCTCCGCGCCGCCGACCCCGTACCGCTCCAGCAGCGCCTTCACGTACAGCGGCTTGAGGCCGACCTCGGCCTTCTCCATGCGCCGCACGGTGGTGGTGTTGACGCTCAGCGCCCCGGCGGCGTCCGCGAAGGTGCAGCCGGCTCGCTCACGCAGATCCCGGAGGCGCAGACCGAGGACGATCTGTCCCACGGTCGGCCCCGAGCGCGCTTCCGCCACGGTGTCTCCTCCAGCGCCCTGTCAGCCACGCCTTGTTGGTGTACGCAATGCGACCGGTCCCGGCCCTCAGGGCGTAAGTGTGCCACAGCGGTAATGGCATCGACAGAGATCGCTTCGCGTTCTGCGAATCGCAGAACTCCCCTTGCGCTCTGCGCACATCAGCGCTCATAGTGAACACGTGACCCGGCTCACGCTGGCCCCGGTTCCATGGAAGGCGCACCCGCTCGTGTTCTCATCCCCCCGCACGACGCCGCTCCCGGTATCCCACCCGTTCCCCGCCGCACCCCTGGCGGACCCGCCGGGAGAGAGATTCGAGCTGCCGTCCCGTCCGGCCTCGGTCGCCGCCGCGCGGGAGGTCGTGCGGCACCGGCTGAGCGGCTGGGGGGTGCCGCGCGACCTGATCGACACCGCGCGCCTGGTCATCTCCGAGCTGGTCACCAACGCCCTGCTGCACACGGACAGCGAGCGCATCGTGTGCCGGATCGAGCGCCGCGGATTCCAGGTGCGGATCGAGGTCGCCGACCAGGGGCCCGGCATCGACCCCTGTGCGCCGCGCTGCTGTCCGGCGGATCCGGACGCCGAGGGCGGGCGCGGGCTGCTGCTGCTGGACGCGATGGCCACCCGGTGGGGTGTGATCTCTCCGGACCAGGGCGCCGGATGTACGGTCTGGGCGGAAATCGCCCCCTGATTCGCAGCCGGGACGTTTTGCTAGTGTCCCTGGCGTCAGTGGCCTCACCCAGGGCCCCGTCCGCAGCAGCCATCGGGGAGATCCGTGTCGTACTCCATACCCCCGCCGCCGGCCCAGCCCCCCACGGTGCACCGGCGGGGCATCGGGCGTCGGCTCGCGGCCGTTCCCCGGCCGGTGCTGATCAGCGGCGTGGCGTTCCTCGCGCTGGCGTCCGCCGGGGCCACCGGGTATCTGCTGATGGGCGACGGCATCGCCGAGGGCACCACCGTGCAGGGCGTGGACATCGGCGGGCTCTCCGCGCAGGAGGCGCGCGAGAAGCTGGAACGTGAGCTGGGCGCGCTGGGTGAGGCACCGCTGACCGTCGTCATCGGCGAGGGAGCGGACGAGGACGCCGACGCGGACTCCTCCGAGGCCGACGTGCATGAGCTGGCGCCCGCCGAGGCCGGGCTCTCGCTCGACTTCGAGGCGACCGTCGCCCAGGTCGCCGACCCGTCCCTGCTGGACCGCCTCCTGGGGCGCGGCGGCGGCGAGATCGAGCTGCTGGTGCACCAGGACGAGGAGCAGGGCCGGGCCGCGCTCACCGAGCTGGCGGAGGACTCGGACAGCACGGTCCGCGAGGGCGCCATCACCTTCTCCGAGGGGGAGCCCGAGGTCACCCGGCCGCGCGCCGGGGTGGCGCTGGACGTGGAGGGCTCACTGGGCCGGCTGCGCGAGGGCTTCCCGGCCCCCACCGGCGACGGCGCGCAGCCGGTGCCGCTGCCGGTGACCCGCGCCGAGCCGCTCACGGGGCAGGCGGAGATCGAACAGGCCCTGGAGGAGTTCGCCGAACCGGCCGTGTCGGGCCCCGTCCTGCTCACCGCGGGCGAGCGGACCCTGACCATCTCCCCCGAGCTCATCGGCGACCACCTCACCCTGTCCGCCGACGGTTCCGGCGCCCTGCTGCCGGAGTTCGACGGCGCGGCGCTGGGCTCCGACGAACGTCTCGACGCGGCGGTCGCGGCGGTGGAGACCGAGCCGGTGGAGGCCACGCTGCGGCTGGACGGCGGCGACGTGGTGGCGGCGAGCCCCGGCAGCGTGGGCTCCACGGTCAGCCGGGAGGCCATCGGCCCGGCGGTGGAGCCGCTGCTGTTCGCGACCGGTGAGGCCGCCCGTACCGCGCCGGTGGCCACCGAGGAGGTGGAGCCCACCATCAGCCCGGCGAACTACAAGGACCTGGGCATCGTGGAAGAGATGTCCTCCTTCACCGTGAACTTCGACGCCGCTCCGTACCGGATCACCAACATCGGGCGGGCCGCCGAGCTGATCAACGGCTCGGTGGTGGCGCCGGGCGACGAGTGGAGCTTCAACCGCACGGTCGGCGAGCGCACCGAGGAGAACGGCTTCGTCGAGGGGATCATCATCCTCGACGACCAGTACACCACCGCGCAGGGCGGCGGGGTCTCGGCGGTGGCCACCACCATGTTCAACGCGATGTTCTTCGCCGGGGTCAAGCCGGTGGAGTACGGCGCGCACTCGTTCTACATCGAGCGCTATCCGGAGGGCCGGGAGGCCACCGTCGCCTGGGGCAGCCTGGATCTGCGCTTCCTCAACGACTCGGGCAACACCATCTACATCCTCGCCTCCTCCACCGACACCTCGGTGACCATCACCTTCCTGGGCACCAAGCGCTACGACGAGGTCCGCTCGGAGACCGGCCCGCGCACCAACGTGCAGGAGCCGGGCAGCCGGGAAGGCGCGGAGGGCGACGAGTGCGTCCCGCAGCCGCCGCTGGAGGGCTTCGACGTGGAGGTGACCCGGATCTTCGTCAACGGCGGTTCGGAGGCCGGGCGCGAGACGTACAACACGACGTACGTCCCGCGCGACGAGGTGGTCTGCGAGGACTGAACCGCCGGACCGGGGGCGCCGGCCCCCGGTCAGCGGTCCTCACACCCGCAGGGCCTCCCGTACCGTCTCCTCCGCGCCGTCCTCCCCGGAGCCCGAGGAGGTGATCCGGCCGGCCTCCAGGACGTAGTAGCGCTGGGCGGCGCGCAGGGCGAAGCCCACGTGCTGCTCCACCAGCAGGACGGACAGACCGCCGCGGCCGCTCAGCTCGATGACGGTGCGCTGGATGTCGGCGACGACGGAGGGCTGGATGCCTTCGGTGGGCTCGTCCAGCAGCAGCAGCCGGGGGCGGGTGATCAGGGCGCGGGCGATGGCCAGTTGCTGGCGCTGGCCGCCGGAGAGCAGTCCGGCGCGGCGGGTGCCGAGCGTCCGCAGCGCGGGGAAGAGGTCCAGCGCCTCGGCCAGCGCCGCCCGGCCGTCCCCGCGGCCGTCGGCGACCAGCCGCAGATTCTCCATCGCGGTCAGCTGCGGGAAGCTCTGCTGACCCTGCGGGACGTACGCCATGCCGCGCCGTACCCGCCGGTGGGCGGGGAGCCGGGTGATGTCCTCGCCCTCGAACCACACCCGCCCGGCCATGGGCCGCAGCAGGCCGAGCGCCGCGCGCAGCAGGGTGGACTTGCCGGCCCCGTTGTGGCCGAGGACGGCGGCCACCCCGTCCTCGGGGACCTCCAGGCTCACGCCGTGCAGGACGCGGCTGCGGTCGTAGCCGGCCGCCAGTTCCTCGATGCGCAGCATCACGCCTCGCTTCCCGCCGGTGCGGTGACCACCGGCTCGCCGAGATAGACCTCCTGGACCCGGGGATCGGCCCGGACCTCGGCCACGGTGCCCTCGCTGAGCACCCGGCCCGCGTGCAGCACCGTGACGCTGTGGGCGACGGCCCGCAGGAAGTCCATGTCGTGTTCGATGACGACGACGGTGCGGTCGGCCGCGATGCGCCGCAGGAGGGCGCCGGTGGCCTCGCGTTCGGCGTGGCTCATGCCGGCGACCGGCTCGTCCAGGAGCAGCAGCCGCACGTTCTGCACCAGCAGCATGCCGATCTCCAGCCACTGCTTCTGGCCGTGGGCGAGTTCTCCGGCGGGCCGGTCGCGGTGGGCGGTGAGCCCGGTGGTCTCCAGGGCGTCGGCCACCTCGTCGGGGATGTTCCGGCGCTGCCGCAGCAGGGTGCGGACGGGCCGGCCGGCGCCGGCGGCGATGTCCAGGTTCTGCAGCACGGTGAGCTGTTCGAAGACGGTGGCGGTCTGGAAGGTGCGGCCGATGCCGAGCCGGGCGATGCGGTGGACGGGGCGGCCGAGCAGTTCGTGGTCGCCGAAGCGGACCGAGCCGGTGGCGGGGGCGAGTCCGGTGACGGCGTCCACCAGGGTGGTCTTGCCGGCTCCGTTGGGGCCGATGAGGAAGCGCAGGTCCCCGGGGCGGATGTCGAGGTCGACGCCGTCGACGGCGGTGAAGCCGTCGAAGGTGACCCGCAGGTCGCGGATGGTCAGCGGTGCGTTCACGCGGGGGTTCCCTCCGTACGGGTGCGGCGGCGGGTGAGCAGCTGCCGCAGCGAGGCGAGGCCGCCGGGCAGGAAGGCGATGACGACGATGAACAGGCCGGCCTGGAAGTACGTCCAGGCGGCGGGGAATTCCTCGGACAGAGTGGTCTGGGCCCAGGCGACGGCGATGGCGCCGAGCGCGGCCCCGGCGAGCGAGGCGCGCCCGCCGATGGCGGCGCCGATGACGAACTGGATGGAGGGCACGATGCCGATCAGCGCTGGGGAGATGATGCCGACCGCCGGGACGAACAGCGCGCCGGCCAGCCCGGCCATGCCGGCGGACAGGGTGTAGGCGGCGAGTTTGACCCGGGCCGGGTCGTAGCCGAGGAACCGGACGCGTTCCTCGGAGTCCCGTACGGCTACCAGCAGTTCTCCGTACCGGGAGCGGAACAGCTGGCGGGTGAGGAGCAGCACGGCGAGCAGCGTTCCGGCGATGACGAAGTACACCATCCGCTTGTTGAGCGGGTCGGCGAGGGCGAAGCCGAAGAAGCCCTGGAAGTTGGTGAGTCCGTTGGTGCCGCCGGTGGTGGCCTGCTGGCCGATGAGCAGGATGGCGAAGGCGGCGGCCAGGGCCTGGCTGAGGATCGCGAAGTAGGCGCCGCGCACCCGGCGCCGGAAGACGAGGAAGCCGATGAGGGCCGCGGTGGCCATCGGGAGCACGAGCACGGCGGCGAGCGCGAACAGCGGGTTGCGGAACGGCTCCCACCACCAGGGGAGTTCGCCGCCGCTCCCGTACAGCAGCATGAAGTCGGGCACGGCGCCTGGCCCGGCGTCGGCGAGCTTGAGGTGCATGGCCATGGCGTAGCCGCCCAGGCCGAAGAACAGGCCCTGGCCCAGGGTGAGCATGCCGCCGCGTCCCCAGGCGAGGGCGATGCCCACGGCGACGATGGCGAAGCAGAGGTAGCGGGCGAGCAGGGAGAGCCGGAAGTCCGAGAGGACGGCCGGGGCGACGGCGAACAGCAGCGCGGCGGTGAGCGCGAAGCCGGCCAGGGTGAGGACGCGGGATCGGGTGTCGGTCATGCCAGGCTCCGGGTGCGTACGGTGGAGATGCCCTGGGGCCGCCACTGGAGGAAGGCCACGATGGCGACGAGCACCGTGACCTTGGCGAGTGAGACGGTGGTGGAGTACTCGACGACCGCTTGCAGCACGCCCAGGGCGAAGGCGGCGATGACGGCGCCGCGCAGCCGGCCGATGCCGCCGACGACGACCACCAGGAAGGCGTCGATGATGATGTTGGTGCCCATGGTGGGGCCGATCGGGCCGATGAGGGTGAGGGCGACGCCCGCGACGCCGGCCAGTCCGGACCCGATGAAGAAGGTGAGCCGGTCGACGCGGGCGGTGGCGATGCCGGAGGCCTCGGCGAGTTCGCGGTGCTGGACGACGGCGCGGATCCGGCGGCCGAGCGGGGTGCGGCGCAGGGTCAGGGTGAGGGCGACGACGGCGGTCAGGGCCAGGGTGAGGATGAACAGCCGGGCGTGGGAGAGGGTGAGCGGATGCTCGCCGCCGAACAGGGTGATGCGTCCGGTGAGCCATTCGGGCGCCCTGGTCTGCACGTTGGGGGCGCCGAAGATGTCGCGGGCGAGTTGCTGGAGCAGCAGGGAGACGCCCCAGGTGACCAGGAGGGTGTCCAGGGGGCGGGTGTACAGCCGCCGGATCAGGGCCCATTCGAGGAGGACGCCCAGGGCCCCGGCCACCGCGAAGGCGGCCGGGAGGGCGAGCAGCAGCGAGGTTCCGGCGTCCGTCAGGTGCTGTTGCAGGACATAAGTGGTGTATGCCCCAGATGCTATGAATTCACCATGAGCCATATTAATCACCCCCATCTGACCGAAGGTGAGGGAGAGTCCGAGGGCGATCAGCAGCAGGACGGCGCCGATGCTGATGCCGGTGAAGGACTGGCTGAGGATGACGGTCATCGGGCCAGGCCCTCGGCCCAGTCGTACTCCTTGAGGTAGGGGTCGGGCTTGATGGGCTGCTCGGAGGACCAGATCTCCGAGATGGTGCCGTCGGCCTCGATGCGGCCGATGCGGTTGGTCTTGTGGAGGTGCTGGGTCTCGCCGTCGACGGTGACGGTTCCCTCGGGGGCGTCGAAGGTGATGCCGTCGGCGGCGGCGCGCACGTCGGCGACCTCGAAGGAGCCGGCCTCCTCGACCATCTCCTTCCACAGGTGGACGGAGGTGTAGGCGGCCTCCATCGGGTCGGAGGTGGGCCGGTCGGCGCCGTACTTCTCCTGGTAGGCGGCGACGAACGCCTCATTCGCCGGGGACTCGGTGGTCTGGTAGTAGTTCCAGGAGGTCAGCTGGCCGGTGAGGTACTGGGTACCGATGCCCTTGACCTCTTCCTCGGCGATGGAGACGGACAGCACGGGCATGGTGTCGGCGGTGAGGCCGGCCGCGTCGTACTCCTTGAAGAAGGAGACGTTGCTGTCGCCGTTGAGGGTGTTGAAGACGGCGTCGGCGCCGGACGCCTCGACCTTGTTGGCGATGGTGGCGAACTCGGTGGAGCCCAGGGGGGCGTAGTCCTCGCCGAGGATCTCGATGCCGTGGGCCTCGGCGTAGGCCTCGATGATCTTGTTGGCGGTGCGGGGGAAGACGTAGTCGCTGCCGACGAGGTAGAGCGAGGCGACGCCCTGTTCGCGCAGGTACTCCAGGGCGGGCACGATCTGCTGGTTGGTGGTGGCACCGGTGTAGAAGATGTTGGGCGACTGTTCGAGGCCCTCGTACTGCACGGGGTAGAAGAGCAGCGCGCCGTGCTGTTCGAAGACGGGGAGCACGGCCTTGCGGCTGGCCGAGGTCCAGCAGCCGAAGACGGCGGCGACCTGGTCCTGCTGGATGAGCTTGCCGGCCTTCTCGGCGAAGGTGGGCCAGTCGGAGGCGCCGTCCTCGCCGATGGGCTCGATCTGCTTGCCGAGGACGCCGCCGTCCGCGTTGATCTCCTCGATGGCCAGGAGGATGGCGTCGCGCACGGTCACCTCGCTGATGGCCATGGTGCCGGAGAGCGAGTTGAGCAGGCCCACCTTGATGGTGTCGCCCGAGGTGTCGATGGTGGCGGCCCCTGGGGCCGTGTCCTCGTCCCCGGTACGGGCGCCGCAGCCGCTGAGCGCGGCGGCGGTGGCCAGGGCGAGAACGCATGAGGCCAGACGGTATCCCCGGGCTGTGGGCATCGCGGTTCCTCCTCGGCCCTTGCGGAAGGGCCTGCACGATCGGAAGTTGCCGCCGGGCAGCGCCGCCCGGCGAGGGCATGCCACAGCTTTGGAGGGAGCCGTTTCCGGGGAATGTCACGTTCATTAATACTTCCGTCCGGAAGTATTAATGGGTCGTCAGCGGGTCCAGGCGTCCAGGTCGCCGGTCACCCGGAAGTCCAGGCCGTCCGCCTCCGCGAGATAGATGCGCTGCCGTACATGACGGCCGGTCAGCCGCAGGATGCCCCGGGCGCCCTCGTAACTGACCTCCTGCGCCGTGCCCTCGATCGCCGGGACATCCCAGGACCCGGCCCGCGCGATCAGCGCCGCCAGCAGCAGCACCCCCTCGTAACAGGACTCCCCCAGGCTGCTGGGCGCCGGGGCCGCCGGGCCGAAACGTCCCGCGTACCGGCCGTGGAAGTCCAGGGTGTCGGCGGTGGCCAGTGCCCCGAAGAAGCCGGCCGTCGCGGACAGGTTCCGGGTGCCGGCCACCCCGGAGGCGACCAGCATGTTCTCGTCCATCAGGGTGGACAGCCGCAGCGCCCGCTGGTCCAGGGCGGCGGCCCCGAAGGCCCGGTTGAACCGCACCGCGTCACTGCCCACCAGCAGCATCAGCACGGCGTCCGCCTCGCTGCGCTCGATCGCGCGCAGGGGGGCCGCGAAGTCGTCGGTGCCCAGCGGAAGATAGCTCTCGCCGCAGATCACCGTCCCCGACTCGCGGGCGTAGCGGTGGGCGGCCCGGGCGGTGTGCCGGGGCCAGACGTAGTCGTTGCCGACCACGTACCAGCGGCGCACCCGGCGTTCGGCGGCCAGCAGCCGCATGGCGGGCCGCAGCTGGCCGCCGGGGGTCTCGCTGGTGAGGTAGACGCCGGTGGTGTTCTCGCCGCCCTCGTACAGGGCGGTGTAGACGTACGGGACCCGGTGCCCGATCCGCGGGGCGAGGGCCCGGCGCACCGAGGAGATGTGCCAGCCGGTGACGCCCTGCACGGCGCCCGCCTCGATGAGGGCGCATACCTCGGCCGCCACCCGGTGCGGTGGCGCGCCGCCGTCCACGGTGATCAGCCGCAGCGCGCGTCCCATGACGCCGCCGGCCGCGTTGACCTCCTCGGCGGCGAGCTGGGCGCACAGTTCGCAGCCCGGCCCGAAGATCCCGGCCGGGCCCTGCCGCGGCACGACCAGGGCGACGCCGAGGGTGCCGGTGGCGGCGGGGGCGAGCTGTTCCCGGTACGTCACCCGGCCATCATGACGCGGTTTGTAGGATGGTCGTTCCCGCGGCCCGAGGAGCGAGATGCCCGCTGACGATCTGGCCACGCTGCTCACCCGTGCCGAACGGCTCGCGGTCCGCCGGCTGCGTGCCGTGCTGGAGGGCACGGGCTGCACGGTGGACGCCTGGCGGGTCCTGTCGCTGCTGGCGGACGGCGAGGGGCACGGCATGACGGCGATCGCCGAGCGGGTGCTGCTGCCGCCGCCCACCCTGACCCGGCTGGTGGATCAGCTGGTGGACGAGGGTCTGGTGCACCGCCGGGTGGACCCGCTGGACCGGCGGCGGGTGCTGGCCGCGCTGACCCCGCGCGGCACCGAGCACTGGCGGCGGCTGGACGGCCTGGTGCGCGCGGACGGCCCCGAACTGCCGGGCGGTGACGGGGACGAGGAGGTGCTCACCGCCCTGCTGGCCCGCCTGATCACCCGTCTCGAGGAGGTCGGCGACTCCTCCGCCCGCAGGCTCCCGGCCGGTACCTGAGCGCGGGCCGCCCGGCCCGGGGCCGCCGGTGACGGGCGGGGCAGGGCGGTACGGTCAGCCGGCCGACATCGGCCGCTACCTCCAGTGCGGCGGGCAGCTGTAGATGTACGCGGCCGCGATGGAGGCTGGATGAGTCCGCAGTCGGGGCGGTGACCGCCGTGGTGTTGCCCGCGGGGGGCCGCCGCCTCCTACTTCCGCGCGCGGCCGGCTGATCTGTGCCTGCTGGAGCGGGCGGTGGCCGTTCAGGTGCTGCCCGGGGGCCGACCGGAGATGGTGCTGCCGGCCGTCGGCCACCCCCGCAGCGGCTACCTCTCCTACACCGACCTGGGGGCCGCCCCGCCCCTCGCCGACGACATCGCCATCGAAAGCCGGTGCTACGGATACTCGCCGGCCGCGATCGCCCGGCACATCGTGTGGGTGCGGGCGAGGAAGGAGGCACGGTGATGCGGGTCAGGCCGTACGGTCGAGGAAGTCCGCCACCACCGGCACCTGGTGGTGGCCGACCAACTTGGATCGCAGGTCGGTAAGTGTGCTGCTGCCTCGGGCGGAGGTGACGCCTCCCATGTGGGTGACGGCGCGGTGTGCGGTGTCCACCGCGCCGTCGAGGTCGTCCAGGGCAATGCGTGCCTCCGCTTCCCTGGCCAGATAGATTGCCGCACCTCGGGGGAAGGCGTCTTCGCGGTAGGCGTCGCGGAGTTCGGCGGTCGCGGCCTCGAACTGTCTCAGCGCGTCAGCGGGCCGGCCGAGGTTGAGGGCGCAGGATCCGGAAAGCATCCGGAGTTCGCCGAGGTTCACCCAGTAGACGCAGTCGGGTTCTTCGGCCGGGTCTTGGCTACGGGTGCGGTCGTAGGCGTCGATGGCGGCGTTCTGGGAACGTGCGCTGGCGCGGTGGTCGCCGGCCTTGGCGTGGGCGCGGGCGGCGCGGGCGTGGAGCATCGCCCGCAGGCGCGGGGAGCCGACGGTGCGGCCGTGGGTGAGGGCGTGGTTGGTGAGGTCGGCGGCGCCGTGTGGGTCGCCGGTCGAGTAGCGCTGGATCGCCCAGAAGGCCAGGGTGTTGGCGGTGACGACCGGGTCGCCGGCGGATGCGGCAGCCCGCAGGGCGGTGACGTAGAACTCTTCGGCCAGGGCGTGGCGGCCGGAGTCGTAGGCGGTCCAGCCGCAGATACGGGCGGCTTCGGCAGCGCACGAGTAGAGGCGGCGGCTGACCGCTTCGGTGTAGGAGGCGTCCGCGAGGGTGTGGGTGATCAGGCGTAGTTGTGCGCGGGCGGCGGTGTGGACTTGGCCGCTGCCGAATTGGTCGTCCTGGCGGCGGAGCAGGGCCAGGCTCTTTTCGAAGAGTTCGGGGACGTCGGCGCCGATGCGGCGTCCGGCGGTGGCGGTGGCGGTGGCGGTGGGTGCGGTGGCGGCCTGGGCGAGTACGGGGGCCAGACCCCCGACGACCAGGAATGCTCTGCGGTCCATCTGGCCTCCCACGGTGGCGACATAGTCAAGGAGCTGGGTGGCGGTGTGCGGGTTCCACGGGGCGTTGAGGAGGTCCTGATTGCTGACGCACGCCAGGGTCAGCCAGTGGGGCCACGAGCGGGCGGTGACTTCTGCCTTCGGCACACGGTGGATGGCTGCCATCGCCAACTGGACCGTGTGCTCGGGCACGACACCGTGCCGAATCCAGCGGGTGACCCGCTTGCGGTCTTTGACTGTCAGCGCACCGAATCCAAGGTGCTGGTGCATCGCGTCCAGGCGCGTGAGGTATTGCAGGGCCGACCAGCGGTTGGCGCGCAGTAGGTAAGCCAGCGGGTGTACATCCAACTCGTCAACGCCCACGCCCACGGTGATCTCCCCGATGAAGCCGTCCGGTGAGCCTATGGTCCCGCTCCCGCAGGTTTCCCTACCCGCGTTTGCCGAACGTGGTAACACCTGGGCATAGCGCGGGCACAGGCGGGCGGTTCCGCTGCGGCCGGCGGGGCGCGATGGTGGGAGCACCCCGAGCGGTTCCGCTGGGGGAACCGGATCAGATGAGGAGGTAGCCCGATGGATGCTTACACCCCGCCTGTGGTCGAGGACGCCGGCCGTGTCACTGAGGTGACGCTCGGCAACAAGAACTTCGACACCGCCGACGAGAGCAACTACGTCAAGGACGAGAACGACTGACGTCCGACGACGCCGGCATGGGCCGGGGCTCGGCCTGGCGAACCCAGGCTGGGCCCCGGCCTTCTCATTCCACCCAGCAAGAAGGAAGGGCAGCACGATGCGGTGGTGTGCAGGAACGATCCCAGGGCGCAGCGGCGCGGTAACCCGCCCGTGTGCGGGCCGGGAAGTGCCGGGCTTGCCCGGAGCATGGTCCGTGGGCTGGGCGAAAGACGCGGTGCGGGCCGTGGAGAGCGACAGTGCCGCCCTGGCGGTGATCGGGGCGTGCGGGGCTACAGACGGCCAGCTGCGGCGGTCGCTGGCGGCGGTGCGCGCGAAACGGTGGCGCGAACTCACCACCTGGCCAGGCTCCTCCCTCACGATCGCCCGCACCGGGACCACGTGGGCAGTCATCGGGGACCTGGCCACGCAGCACCCGGTGTACTGGCGGATGCTGGAGGGCCGCGCGTGGTGGGGCACCTCCGCCATAGCCCTGGCCGCCCTCGATGACGCCCCCGTCGATCCGCTCGCCCTGGCCGCGCGCCTCGCGTTCGGGCAACCCGACGTCCTCGCCGACCGGTCGCTGTCCCGCGAGGTGCGCCGCGTGCCCGGCGGCCACCTCCTCCTCATCGAGGACGGGGTGCCGCGCACCGACCGGTACGAGCCCACCGAGTACGACCCGGTCAGCCTGCCCGACGGCGCTCCGGCGGTCCGGGCGGCGCTGTCCCTGGCCGTAGCCGCCCGCATCGACGGTCGGCCCGTCTCCGCCGACCTCGCCGGTGTGGACTCCACCACCCTGGTGTGCCTGGCCGCCCAGCACACCACCATCCGGGCCATCACCCACACCCACACCCTGCTGCGTAACGACGACATCGACTACGCGCACCGCACCGCAGCCGCCGTCGGTCTCAACCACCGGGTGGTCGAGGGCGACGACCGCACCCTCTACTACAGCGGGCTGAACGACCTCCCGGGTCTGCCGGCCACCGACGCCCCGACCGCCTACACGGTCACCGCCCGCATGAAGCGTGCCAACCTCACCGCGATCCCGGCCGGTGCTGTGCACTTCGCCGGCACCGCTGGCGACACCGTGCTGTCCGCGCCCGGCGCGTACATCGCCGATCTGCTGCGCCGCCGCGCCTACCGCACTGCCCTCTCCCACGCGCAGGCGCGCGCCCGCGTCGCGCACACCTCCCTGTGGACGATCCTGGGCCGCGCCCGGCCCTCCTCCCGCCTCACCCTGGCCGGCTGCTGGCGCCAGCACGCTGCCGAACTCCGGCGCCCGGCACCACCGTGGGCGCACAACCCGCAGGCGTCCTACATCTGGACGCCGAAGCTGGCCACGGCAGATTGGATGACCGGGGCCGCCCGCAACGCCCTGGCCCAGGCGCTCGATGACGCCGCCGACCACACCGACGATCACCCCGCCCAGCTGGTCACGTGGCTGGACCGCCAGGACATCGCCAGCCTGGGAACGGACATCGCGGGATGGCAGGCCCTGGCCGACCCGCACGGCGTGGAACTCGCACACCCGTACCTAGAGAACGAGGTGATCCGCGCCTGCCTGTCCGTGCCGCCCGAACAACGCGCCACCCCAGGGACGTACAAGGCGCTGGTGGCCGCTGCGTTTCCCAACGGGCCCGTACCCGACTTCGTTCTGCAGCGGCGCACGAAGGGCATCTTCAACGGCGTCTCACACGCCGGCCTCCAGCGCAACGCCGCCACGATCTCTCACCTCCTGGGCCCGGCGTCCCGCTTAGGGGCACTCGGGCTGATCACCCCCGAACCCGTCGCCGACGTGATTCGCCGCTCCCTCGCCGGCCAGCGCGCGCCGCACGGCTCCCTGCACCTGGCCGTGGCCACTGAGGTGTGGCTGCGCCAGCTCGAACAGCACACCGACTGGTGGGAGGCTCGCCATGTGGCAGCTGCGTGACCGCGTGCACCCTGTCCTGACCGATGATGGCGGCGCGATCCTGGACGAACGATCCGGCCGCTGGACTCATCTCGTACCGACCGCCGCAGCGGCAGTCATGGCCCTGTGTGCCTGCACCACCATGGAGCAGGCCGCCCGCCAGTACGCCACCCGCTACGGACTGACCACCGACCACGCCACCGCCGACATCACCACCGTGGCCGACGCCCTGGTGGCGGCCGGCATCGCCACCACGAACCCCCGGCCGCGCCGCTCCTGGTGGTGGTCGCGGTGACCACCACCGAGACCTACCGCACCATCCGCACCGGCACCCTCGCCGAACGCTGCGCCGCCCGCGCCGGCCTCCTCCTCGCCCTGGTGCTGCTGCGCCTGCCCTTCCGGTGGACCGCCCGCGCCGTGCGCTGCGCCCGGGTCGTCGGCCGCCGCTCACTCACCCCGGCCGCCGGCGAAACCCTGGTCGAGGCGGCCCGGTACAGCGGGCGGCGGTGGCCGGTCCGTATCGCCTGCATGGAAACCAGTCTGGGCGCGGTGCTGGCGGCGGCGCTGCTGGGGCGGCGCCTCACCTGGTGTCTGGGTGCCCGCTTCGCGCCGCCGCCGGTCGCCTACCACGCCTGGGCCGAAGTCCCCGGGCACGGTCCGGTGGGCGAGTACACCACCGGCGGATGGCACCACCACACCGCCCTGTCCATCTGACCCGCGCTGACCCGTGACCTTCACCCGTCCGGGTCAGTTGGGCACACGAGTTCCCACCGATCTCTGAGGAGTAGCACGTGACGTCCGCCGTCATCACCACCGAATCCGTGGAGCAGGCCGCCGCCACGGTGCCAGAGCAGCACTACACCCGCAACCACGAGCGGGGCGCGACCATCCACACCACCGCAGCGGCGTTCGTTCACCGCGATGTTTCCAGCATGGACATCGCCCCCGGCATGAACGTGCTGGAGATCGGCACCGGCTCCGGCTACTCCGGCGCCCTCCTGTCCGAACTCGTCGGCGAGAGCGGGCACGTGACCAGCCTGGACATCGACCACTACCTCACCCGCTGGGCCAACGCCATCCACCACGGCCAAGGCCGCACGAACGTGCGGTGCATCACCCAGGACGGTACTGCGCCACTGCCCGGCACCGGCCGCTTCGACCGCATCGGCGCCTGGTGCACACCGCCGCTGTTGCCCCGGGAATGGGCGGACCGCATCAACGACGGGGGGCTGATCGTCGCCGCACTGCCCGTGGTGGAGCTGCCGGACATCACCGTCGTCGCAACCGTGCGCGTCACGAACGGGGTGCCCGAGGTCGTCGCGACGGCGCCGGGCACGTACATCGACGCCACCAGCTCCCCCAAGCGCGACGTCCGGGTTCCGGACCGGTGGCTTGACTGGGAGTACCGCCACCCCGAGCCCGCGTGGATCTCCGTAAACTGGCGGGCCGACGACGACTGGCGCCACACCGCCGCCCGCCGCACTCTGGACCGGATCATCACCCCCGGCCTGACCGATGTCGCATCGCTGCCGGAGTGGGGGCAGTTCCGGTTCTGGGCCGCTGCCGGCAACGACGTAGCCGGCCTCACCCTCGCGTCCCTGCCCGGCGGACAGCTCGCCATCGGGCACTCAACACCGGACAGCATCGCTGTGGTCACCAAGGACGGCCGGTTCCTGGCGGACAGCCCGGACTCGGCATCCGTCGCCATCCTCCAGTCCTGGATGTCCGCATGGACGGCCGCAGGCACCCCCCATTGGTCCATCCACACCCCCCACCTCGTAGAGGTCGAGTCCGGATGGCGCCTGCGGCTCAGCCGCACCTCATAGGAAGCCGCTCAACGCCAGCAGCACGCCAGAGGGCCCGGTACACCGCCCAGCGTGCGGGGCTTCGTCGTGTTCATCTGCGGGTGGCCGGTGCGGTGGTGCCGGGCGGGGCCGCGTCGCCCGCATCGTCGCGGAGCAGCGCCATGGTCTGGCGCTGGGACAGCTCGTGCTCCTTGCCCGGCAACAGGGACACGTGCAGCATCTCGAAGCCGGTGGCCGAGACCCGGCCACTGCGTTCGCCGGTGCGCCACGGCAGCAGCCCCGCGCGGCCGGCGCGCAGCAGCAGCTGGTCGGCGGAGGCCACCGCCGTCAGCGCGATGACCAGCCCCGGCAGGGTCATGAGAACGATCAGCTCCATGCCACATCCTTCCGCCGCCGCCACTGTCGCACCGCCCACACGGCGGGCACCAGGGCCAGGACCACCACGGCCCCGGTGGTGAGCTGCCAGGCGGGGACGCCGAACCAGTGCAGCAGCCGGTCGTCGTAGTACACCCTGCGGAACTCGGTGTCCTCGGCCGTGCGGCGCAGCACGTGGTCGCCCTCGATCAGTCCCGGCCGGGCGAACTCCTGGCGGATCACGGTGAGGAAGGCGTCCTCGCCCGCCAGGTCGCGCAGGGGACCGGGCGCGGGGGTGAGGCGGCCGGCGAAGGTGACCTCGGGCTGATCGCCGCCGAGGGTGGAGGCGGGCTCCATGCGGTGGCCGGACAGCACGTAGAGGGTCAGCAGCTGCTCGGTCTCGGCCAGCCGCGACAGCCGCATGGGGTAGACGAGTTCGTCGGAGGCGAAGGTGAGGCTGATGGGGTCAAGGGTGCCGCCCAGGACCGCGTCCTGCTCGCCGGCCGCGTCCGGGGCGAGCCGCAGCGCCACGTACTCCCACTCCTGCTCGACGTAGGGGGTGAGTTCGGCGGCCATGTCCGCGGGGAGGGTGAAGCCGTTCTCCCGCAGCCAGTCCTCCAGCGCGGTGGGGTCGGTGGCGGTCAGCCGGGCGACGTCGAAGGGGCCCAGGCGGTCCCGGCTGACCACCCCCACGGGGGGTGCGCCCGTGCCGGGTGCCGCGCCCGCCATGGCGCCGTCGCCCTCCTCGCCGCGCGGCCAGTCGCCCGAGCGCGGCCAGAAGTAGAAGCGGTCGCGGTACTCGGGGGCGGCGGCCGACCACAGTTCGTCGAACAGCCCGGGGTCGCCGAGGGAGACCTCGGCACGGCTGGGCACCGGCATGATCCAGGCGGCCTCGGCGGCGTCCCCGGCCACCGTGAGGCTCATGACGATCTGTTCGGTCTCGCCGTCCCAGCGCACCGCCGAGGTCTCCTGCTCGACCGTGAGCCGCTGCCCGGGCCCGGTGACCATGCCGCCGCAGCCGCAGGCGTACGCGGGCCAGGCGACGGCGACCAGTTGGGTGGCCAGCAGCAGCAGGACGAGCAGAGCCGATCTGCGGGCCGTGGTCCGGGCCGGTGCACGGGCCGGTGTACGCATGTCTCCCCCTCGGTGGTGCCTACAGCGCGCGGGCGGCGGCGCGGCCGGCCGCACGGCCGGAGAACAGGCAGCCGCCCAGGAACGTCCCCTCCAGGGAACGGTATCCGTGCATGCCGCCGCCGCCGAAGCCGGCCGCCTCGCCGGCCGCGTACAGGCCGGGCAGCGGTTCGCCGTCCTCGCCCAGGACCCGGCCGCCGAGGTCGGTGAGCAGGCCGCCGAGCGTCTTGCGGGTGAGCAGGTTCAGCCGGACGGCGATCAGCGGGCCGGCCTTGGGGTCGAGCAGCCGGTGCGGGGCGGCCACCCGGATGAGCTTGTCGCCGAGGTAACGCCGGGCCCCGTGCACGGCGGTCAGCTGGAGATCCTTGGAGAACGGGTTACCTATCTCGCGGTCGCGCGCCTCGATCTCGCGGCGCAGCAGGGCCTCGTCGATCAGTCCGTCGCCGGTGACGCCGTTCATGCCGCGGGCCAGGGCGGCCGGGTCGCGGGCGACGACGAAGTCCGCGCCGTGCTCCAGGAACGCGCGCACCGGGGCCGGGGCGCCCGCTCGTGCCCGCCCCAGGACCTGGCGCACGCTCTTGCCGGTCAGGTCCGGGTTCTGTTCGGAGCCGGAGAGGGCGAACTCCTTCTCGATGATGCGCTGGGTGAGCACGAACCAGGTGTGTTCGTGTCCGGTGCGCATGATGTGTTCGAGGGTGCCGAGGGTGTCGAAGCCGGGGAAGAGCGGCACGGGCAGCCGTTTGCCGGTGGCGTCCAGCCACAGCGAGGACGGTCCGGGCAGGATGCGGATGCCGTGCCGGGCCCACACCGGATTCCAGTTGTGGATGCCCTCGGTGTAGTGCCACATCCGGTCCCGGTTGACCAGGCGCGCGCCGGCCCGTTCGGCGATGCCCAGCATCAGGCCGTCGACGTGCGCGGGCACCCCGGTGAGCATCCGGCGCGGGGCGGTGCCCAGCCGCTGGGGCCAGTGGGCGCGCACCAGTTCGGGGTTGCCGCCGATGCCGCCGGTGGTGATGATGACGGCCTGGGCGCGCAGTTCGAAGGCGCCGGCCACCTCGCGGCTGCTGGCCGCCCCGCGCGGCACGGAGTCGGGGGTGAGCACCTCGCCGGTGACGGTGTCCACAGTGCCGTCGGTGGTGGCCAGTGCGGTGACCCGGTGCCGGAAGCGCAGGTCCACCAGCCCGGAGGCCGCGGCCTCCCTGACCCGGCGTTCGAAGGGGGCGAGCAGGCCGGGGCCGGTGCCCCAGGTGATGTGGAACCGGGGTACGGAGTTGCCGTGGCCGCCGGCGTCGCCGCCGCCGCGCTCGGCCCAGCCGACGACGGGGAAGAAGCGCACCCCCTGGCCGTGCAGCCAGGCGCGCTTCTCCCCCGCGGCGAACTCGGTGTAGGCGCGGGCCCAGCGGCGCGGCCACGCGTCCTCCTCGCGGTCGAAGCCCGCCGTGCCCTGCCAGTCCTGCCACGCGAGTTCGTGGCTGTCGCGGATGCGCAGCCGGCGCTGCTCGGGTGAGTTGACGAGGAACAGGCCGCCGAAGGACCAGTGGGCCTGGCCGCCCAGGGACGCCTCGGGTTCCTGGTCGAGGAGGATCACCGTGCGGCCGGCCGAGGCCAGTTCGGCGGTGGCGACGAGTCCGGCGAGGCCGGCTCCGATCACGATCACGTCGGCGTCGTACGCCATGCCTGCCCCGCCCCATCGCCTCGGCCCCGGACTGGCTTCAGATCTTGGGTGCCCGGCGGGCCGCCGTCAACCTTCGGTGCGTGCCCTACTGAAGGGTGACCCGGTGTACGGCGTCGCTGCCGGGGCCGTTGGAGGTGGACAGCCACAGGGCGTCGCCCGAGGGGGTGGTGAGGACGGTGCGCTGCCGGCCGACTTCGCCCTGGTAGTACGCCTGGGGGGTGCCGGTGTCGGTGCCCTCCACCGGGATGCGCCACAGCCGCTGGCCACGCAGCGCGGCCATGTAGAGGGAGCCGTCCGCGTAGGCCAGGCCGCTGGGGGATGCCTCCGCGGTGGACCAAGTCTCCTTGGGGTCGGTGAACCCCTCGCGTCCGCAGACGCCTTCGCACTCGGGCCAGCCGTAGTTGGCGCCGGGCTCGATGAGGTTCAGTTCGTCCCAGGTGTTCTGGCCCAGTTCGGAGGACCACAGGCGTCCTTCGTCGTCCCAGGCCAGGCCCTGGGCGTTGCGGTGGCCCAGGCTGTAGACGGGGGTGCCGAAGGGGTTGCCGGGGGCGGGGTCGCCGTCGGTGGTGATGCGCAGGATCTTGCCCTCCAGGGCGGCGGGGTCCTGGGCGAGTTGCGGGTCGGCGGCGTCGCCGGTGGTGGCGTAGAGGTGGCCGTCGGGCCCGAAGGCGAGCCGGCCGCCGTTGTGGATGCTCGCCTTGGCGATGCCGGTGAGGATGGTCTCGTAGCCGCCGAGGGTGTCGCCGTCCCAGGTCAGCCGGGCGATGCGGTTGTCGCTCGCGGCGGTGTGGAAGACGTACAGCGTCCGGTCGGTGGCGAAGCCGGGGGAAACGGCGAGGCCCAGCAGTCCGCCCTCGCCGCCGTGCACGACGTCGGGGACGGTGCCGATGACCGTGCGGGTGCCGTCCGGTGCGAGGTGCACCACGCGGTGGGTGTCGCGTTCGGTGTACAGGGCGGAGCCGTCCGGCAGCCAGTCGGCGCCCCAGGGCATCGACCAGCCCGCGGACAGTTCCTCGATGCCAGCGGGCGCGCTGAACGCGCCGGGCGGCGTGGCCTCCCCGGGGCCGGTGGCCGGGGCGCTGCTGGTGGGGTTCTCGTCGGGGGTCTCGGTGGCGCAGGCACCGCCGGCGGTCAGCAGTGAGACGGTCAGTGCCGCGACGGCGGTGAGGACGGTTGTTCTGGCCCGGTGGGCGCGCATGGAATCTCCCATGTCCCTGGTGAGTACGGCAGTTCGAACCAGCCCCCACGGCGCTCCCGATCAGATCATCGGCCGCGCGCACCGTCAATGGGGCCGCCCCGGCGGCGCCGGGGCGTTGACAGTGGTGAGGGCCGTCAGCATGCTGGGCGGATGGCGGAGCCGCGGATCTTTACGTCGGTCGATGAGCTGCGGGGCGCGTCCGGCGCCCACTTGGGGACGAGTGACTGGCTGGAGGTCGACCAGCGGAGGATCGATCTGTTCGCCGAGGCGACGGGCGATCACCAGTGGATCCATGTGGATCCGGAGCGGGCGGCCGGTGGCCCGTTCGGCTCGACGGTCGCGCACGGCTATCTCACGCTCGCCCTGCTGCCCGAGTTCGTGCGCCGGCTGATCCGGGTGGAGGGGACCAGGCTGGCCGTCAACTACGGGGTGAACCGGGTACGGTTCCCCGCCCCGGTGCCGGTCGGCTCGCGGCTGCGCGGCACGGCGGGGATCCATGAGGTGGTGCAGGTGCCGGGGGACGGGGTGCAGCTCACCCTCACGGTGACGGTGGAGCGCGAGGGCGGGCACAAGCCGGTGTGCGTGGCGGAGACGGTCACCCGGTACTTCCTCTGACGCCGGGCCACGACCGCTTCCCGTGCGCGGTCGCACGCTCCTTCCCAAGGGTGACATCGCACTGAAATTCTTACCCAATGGTGTGATATTGGGTCAGAATCGGGCGGACCCGTGCGCCGATGCGCCCTGCCACCCGTGCCCCCGGCTGTGAGACCAAGAAGGCATGACGGAACGGCGCGGCCCCAATGACCAGCTGCGAGCCCTGCTGCGGGAGGCCGGCTGGACACAGGCGGACCTGGCCCGCGCGGTCAACGCCCTCGGCGCCGAGGCCGGCACCGCGCTGCGCTACGACCGCACGGCCGTCGCGCACTGGCTCTCCGGCACCCAGCCCCGGCACCCCGTCCCCCAGCTGATCGCCGAGGCGCTGTCGCGGCGCACCGGACGGCCGCTCACCGTGCGCGAGGCCGGCTTCCCCGGCGGCCCGCCGCCCGCCGCCGGCCCGCAGGCCGCCCAGCGGGCCGGCCCCGTACCCCGCTTCGCCCAGCTGTGCCGCACGGACGCGGACGGCGGACGGCGTGCCGCCCTGCTGCGGCAGCGTCCCTACCGGGTGGCGGACGCCGCGGTACCGCAGCCGGTGCCCGGGCCCCGGCCGCCCCTGCCGGAAGGACCGCCCACCGAGGCCACCCGCGCGCTGTACGAGGCGACGGTGTTCTTCGCCACCGCGATGCGCTCCCACGGCGGGCGGCACGCCCGCGGCGCGCTCGCCCTGCATCTCGCCGAGGACGTCGCCCCGTTGCTGGCCGTGCCGGGGCGGCCCCCGGCCACCCGCGCCGAACTGCTCACCGGCGCCGCCCGGCTGGCCTTCGTCCTGGCCCGGATGTATGAGGACGGCCAGCGGCACGGGCTCGCCCAGCGGTACTTCACCAGCGCCCACCAGCTGGCGGGCGAGGCCGGGGACCGGGCCACCTGGAGCGTGGTGCTGCGGGCGATGAGCGGGCAGGCGCAGCGGCTGGGCCAGCTGCCCTCCGCGCTGCGGCTGGCGGAGGCCGCCGCTCGTACCGCCCGCTGGGCGCCGCCGGCGCAGCAGTCGTACATCCAGGCGCAGCTGGGCGTCGTGCTGGCGCACTGCGGGGACCGGCGCGGCGCCCTGCGGGCGCTGGTGCGGGCCGAGTACGCGGGGCAGCGGGCGGAGGAGCGGGGGCCGGGGGCCGGGGGCCCGTTCGACAGTTATCCCCGCTGGTGTCTGCTGTACCAGACCGCGCTGACGCTGGAGGCGCTCGGCGATCTGCCGGGCGCGCTGGCGGCGCTGCGCCGCGGGGCGGTCGAGCGGCCCGCCGCCGATGTCCGCGGCCACGCGCTCACCCAGGCGAAATGCGGTCGGCTCCTGCTGCGCGCGGGGCATCTGGAGGAGGCGTGCGCGGCCTGGGAGGCGTTCGTGACCGGCCGGGAGCGGCTGCGCTCGGGCGATGTGGAGCTGGCGCTGCGCGCGATGCGGCAGGTGCTGCGCCCGTACCGGGGCCGGCCGCGGGTGGCCAGGCTGCTGGCGCGGTCCGGGCGGCCGGCCGGGGAGGGCGGATTCTGAACAAAGGATTCACCACGGGAACCGGTCCGGGTGGTTGACTTGCCCTCCTTCGATTCCTACGGTCTCTCACAGGAATGATCGTCGGGACCGATGGACGGGAGTACGCCATGGGCAGCGGACAGCGAACGACGGTGGCGGCCGGCGACGGGATCCGCTACTCCACGGGCTTCGGCAACGAGCACTCCAGTGAGGCCGTCCCCGGCGCCCTGCCCATCGGCCGCAACTCCCCGCAGCGCGCCCCGCTGGGCCTGTACGCCGAGCAGCTGAGCGGCAGCGCCTTCACCGAGCCGCGCGGCGCCTCGCGCCGCTCCTGGCTGTACCGCATCAGGCCCTCGGCGGCGCACCCCCCGTACACCCGGATCAGCCAGGGTGCCCTGCGCGGGACGCCGTTCGACGAGACGGTGCCCGACCCGAACCGGCTGCGCTGGGACCCGCTGCCCGAGCCGACCGCCGGCACCGACTTCGTCGCCGGGCTGTGGACCCTGGGCGGCAACGGGGACATCCGGCAGCGCTCCGGGATGGCGGTGCACCTGTACCACGCCAACGCGTCCATGCGGGACCGGGTGTTCGGCAACGCCGACGGCGAACTGCTGATCGTCCCGGAGCGCGGCACCGTGCTGCTGCGCACCGAGTTCGGCGTGCTGGAGGCGGGCCCCGGGCACATCGCGCTCATCCCGCGCGGGGTGCGCTTCCGGGTGGAGCTGCCGGACGGGGCGGCGCGCGGGTACGTCTGCGAGAACTACGGCCGCCCCTTCGTCCTCCCGGACCTCGGCCCCATCGGTGCCAACGGCCTCGCAGCCGCCCGGGACTTCGAGGCGCCGGTGGCCGCCTACGAGGACGTCGAACGCCCGGTGGAGGTGATCACCAAGTTCTGCGGCCATCTGTGGGCGGCCGTCCACGACCACTCGCCGCTGGACGTGGTGGCCTGGCACGGCAGCCATGTGCCCTACCGCTACGATCTGCACCGCTTCAACGTCATCGGCTCGATCAGCTACGACCACCCCGACCCGTCCATCTTCACCGTGCTGACCTCGCCCTCGGACACCCCGGGCCTGGCCAACGCCGACTTCGTGGTGTTCGCGCCTCGCTGGCTGGTGGGTGAGGACACCTTCCGCCCGCCGTACTTCCACCGCAATGTGATGAGCGAGTACATGGGCCTGATCGAGGGCGCCTACGACGCCAAGGCCGAGGGCTTCGTCCCGGGCGGCGGCTCGCTGCACAACATGATGTCGGCGCACGGTCCCGACCGCGAGACCTTCGAACGGGCCAGCGCCGCCGAGCTCGTACCGGCGAAGGTGGCGGACGGCCTGGCCTTCATGTTCGAGACCCGCTGGCCGGTGACGCTGAGCGCGGCGGCGGTCGGCGAGCACCGTCCGCAGCATGGATACGACAATGTGTGGGAGGGTCTTCAACGGCACTTCACCGCCTGAGCCCCCCAGTTCCCGGAGCGCGCCGTGACCGTCTTCGCCCCCGACTCCCTCGAACTGAACCGCAAGCTGCCCTTGTGGTATCAGGTCTCGCAGTCGCTGCGGGCGTCCATACTCGGCCGCCCGCCGCAGGCACCGCTGCGGCTGCCCACCGAGGAACAGCTGGCCGAGCACTACGGAGTGTCCGTCCTCACCATGCGGCAGGCGCTCAAGGAGCTGGAGCTGGAAGGGCTGATCAGCCGGCACCGGCGGCGCGGCACCTTCATCGAACCGGCGGCCAGGCCGGGTTCACCGGTGCGGCTGCTCGGCTCGGTGGACGCCATCGTGGCCCAGCAGTCGGGCGAGACCACCACCTTGCTCGAACACGGCCCGGTGCCGGTCCCGGTGGAGGTGGCGCCGTACTTCCCCGGCCTCGCCGAAGTCGTCGCCTTCCGGCGGCTGCGGTATGACCGGGAGAGCGGAGACGCCGCCAACTGGGCGGAGAATTTGCTCCACCCGGAGGTCGCCGCGCGCATCCGGCCCGAGGATCTGGAACGCTGGCCGATGACCAGGGTGCTGCGGGACGTCGCGGGAGTGACGGTGGGTCGGATCGCCAACACGGTTCAGGCACGGCTGGCTGACCCGACCACCTCGCAGCTGCTCGCGGTGCCGCTGCTGAGCCCGATCCTGCACATCACGGGGGTGGTGTACGACGAGAACGGACGCACCGTGGATGTCGCGCGCATCCACTACCGGGGCGACCGCTTCTCCTTTGCCGTATCGGTGGACTCCTCCCCCGAGTGACGCGTGAGAGACCAGGCGGCTGGTACGGAAGTGACGTTCCGTATCAGCCGTGACTGCCGAAGAGCGTGCGCCGCAGCCTCCGCAGCGGGGTGAACAGCCGCACCCGGGCACCACGCGTGGTGGTGTTCCTGGTGGACTGCCGATCCCGCGTCGTCAGCTCGCGCATCAGCATGGTGGCCTCTTCGGTCTCGCGCGCCGGCACGGCAGGTCCGGACAGCACGCTCAGATGGCGTTCCAGGCGCGTAGAGCTTGCGCCGCTCCCGCAATCGATCGCAGGCACTCGGGGCCTGCCGCGTGTTATCTGCTCCATGACTCTCCCACCCGTACGAGGGCACCCGGTCCGGGCAGAGTAACCCTAACGCCCCCCGAGTGCGCGTGGGTATCCCGGTCCCAGCTTTCACCTTTCCCCACAAGGGTGTTGACGAACATCGTCCTTGCACGCTTTTGCGTCAGAAATCCGGGTGCGCACCGGGCCGGCGCGGGCAATCATGGCGGGCATGACTCCCGTTCCCCCGACCGCCCGACCCCCAGAGGAGCCCGCCCTGCCCGTCACCATCACCGACAGCACCGCGCCCGCCGACATCGTCGACATGCTGCTGGTCAGCGAATTCGCCTCGGGACGGCTCCCGTACGCGCGCAGCCGCCGGCTGGAAAAGGTGCGCAGGCACCACCTGCTGGTCCCCGACGGTGCCGAGGTGCACCGCACGGTGCGCGGCGACGACACCTACGCCGTGCTGGCGAGCGGGCCTGGCTGGATGCTGCGTTCGCGGCGCTGGACGTACGGCGCCCAGGTGACCGTGATCGCCGAAAGTGATGAACTCGCGCAGCAGGTCCTCAAGCAGACGGTCACCGGTGCCGAAGCGCCGCCGGACCCCGATCCGGGGAACGTGACCATGGGCTTCTGGCACTTCTCCCCCGGTGGCCGGGGCGCGGTGCGCACCACCCGGCGGATCGCGGCGGAGAGCTGGGAGACCGTACGCCCCGGGTACTCGGCGCCGGTGGCGCGGGCCATGGACGACCTGATGGGGGTCACGGCCGCCGATGTGGCCGGCCGGCTGCTGCTGCTCCACGGGCCGCCGGGCACCGGCAAGACCTCGGCGCTGCGCACCCTGGCCCGTTCCTGGCGGGAGTGGTGCCAGGTGGACTGCGTGCTGGACCCCGAGCGGCTGTTCTCCGAGGTCGGCTATCTGATGGACGTGGTCATCGGGGACGACGAGGAGGACGAGGACGGCGGCGAGGACGAGCTGCGGTACGAGGAGGAGCCGGCCGGGGAGGGGCAGCGGGCGCGGCGGGACCGCTGGCGGCTGCTGATCCTGGAGGACTGCGACGAGCTGATCAGGGGCGGCGCGAAGGACGCGGCGGGCCAGGCGCTGTCCCGGCTGCTGAATCTCACCGACGGGCTGCTGGGACAGGGCCGCCGGGTGCTGGTGGGCATCACCACCAACGAGGATCTGGAGCGGCTGCATCCGGCGGTGGTACGGCCCGGGCGCTGTCTGGCGCGGATCGAGGTGGGGCCGCTGACCCGCCCGGAGGCGGTGGCGTGGCTGGGTACCGAGGAGGGGGTGCCGCGTGCGGGGGCCACACTGGCGGAGCTGTACGCGCTGCGCCGGGGCACCGCGCCCACGGCGGTGGCGCCGCTGCCCTCCCGCGCGGAGGCGGGGCTGTATCTGTAGGGCCTGCCGGTTGTCAGTGGCCGTTCGTAGGGTGAGGGACATGGTGAGGAACGGGGAGCCGCGGCCGGGAGAGGCTCTCGCGGCGGAGCTGGCGGCCAGGGCCGCGCGCGGTGAACGGCTGAAGTACCTGTACTTCTGGGGGCACCGGCCGCAGCGGGACGGCAGCGTGGGGGCGGGCTGTCTGAGCCAGTGGTGGCCGGCGCCGTTCACGGTGGCCGGGGAGACCTACGCCACCGCCGAGCACTGGATGATGGCGGGCAAGGCGCGGCTGTTCGGGGACGAGGAGGCGCGGGCGGGGGTGCTGGCCGCGGGTCATCCCCGCGACGCCAAGGCCGCGGGCCGCACGGTGCGCGGCTTCGACGAGGAGCGCTGGCGCGCGGAGCGGTTCGCCGTCGTGGTGGAGGGCAGCGTGCACAAATTCGGGCAGCATCCGGCGCTGCGGTCCTATCTGCGGGGCACCGGGGAGCGGGTGCTGGTGGAGGCCAGCCCGGTGGACCGGATCTGGGGCATCGGGCTGGCGGCCGACGATGCCCCGGCACAGGACCCGGCCCACTGGCGTGGGCTCAATCTGCTGGGTTTCGCGCTGATGGCGGCGCGGGAGCGGCTGCGGGCTCCGCAGCCGTAGCCGCCGGTACGGGTCCGGCCGGGGTCTTCGGCCTGCGGGCGGCGGAGGCCAGGGTGCTGACGAGCAGCGCCACGGCGGCGACGGCGAGCATGGCGTGGCGCAGGCCGGTGTGTTCGCCGAGCAGCCCCAGCAGCGGGGGCCCGGCGAGGAAGGCCAGATAGGCGATGGTGGCCACGGCGCTCACCCGGGCGGCGGCGTGGTGCGGGCTGTCGCCGGCGGCGGAGAGGGTGACGGGGAAGCCGAGGGAGGCGCCCAGGCCCCACAGCACCACGGCGGCGGCGGCCAGTGCGGGATGCGGGGCGAAGACGACGACGAGGATGCCGATGGCGGCCAGGACGGCGCTGCCACGGACCACGGCGACCCGGCCGAGCCGGGCGAGCACGAACTCCCCGCCGAACCGGCCGGTCGCCATGGCGGCGGCGAACAGAGTGTAGACGAGCGAGCCGGTGGTGGCGTTCAGCTCGTAGCCGTCGACCATGATCAGCGGCAGCCAGTCGTTGGCGGCGCCCTCGGCCAGGGCCATGCCGAGCACGATCGCGCCCAGCATGAGGGTGCGCGGTTCGCGCCACACCGCGAGCCGTTCCGCCCTGGTCAGGCGCGGCTCGTCGGTGGAGGCCGCGCCCTCGCGGCCCGTTCCGGCGGGCAGTTGCCGTACCGCCCAGGCGGCGGCCGGGGCGCACAGGGCGGTCACCAGCCACAGATGCCAGGCGACGGAGAAGTCGACGGCGGTCAGCGCGATGCCGGTGGCGGCGCCGACGACGGTGCCGGCGCTGAAGCAGCCGTGCAGGGCGGGCAGCACGGAGCGGGACAGGGCCCGTTCGACGGCGGCGCCCTCGATGTTGACGGCGATCTCCATCAGGCCGCTGCCGGCGCCGAAGATCACCAGGGCGGCGAACACCAGCCAGGCGGAGCCGGTGGCCGCGCCGATCCCCACCAGCAGGGGGCCGAGCAGCAGAACGCCAATGCCGGTCGCGGTGACGGGCCGGCCGCCGAAGCGGGCGACCAGCTGCCCCGAGCTGAGCACTCCCGTCATGGCGCCGACCGAGAGGCCGAAGATGACCAGGCCCATTCCGGCGGTGGAGGCGCCGATGGCGTCACGGATGTCGGGGGTGCGGGTGATCCAGGACGACATGGAGACGCCGACGATCACGAAAAGGACGAAGAGCCCGGCGCGCCAGCGGCGGATGTCGCTGAGCGGCTGCTCCTTCCTGCTGGTCATGAGGTCCTCTCGCAGGGACGTTCGAGTGATGCCGGTGCCCGGTCAGGCTGTCACGCGGCGCCGGAAACCGGCAAGATCCCCCGGTTTCGGTAGGCGGCGCCGGCCGCCGTGTCAGTTTCCTGCCGAGTCCTCGGGACGCCATGGCCAACGCGCGTAGACCTGGGGCAGCATGTCGGGGCACCACCTGCACGGTCATCTGATGAAATGCGCCCGCAATCCGGGCGCCCAGCAGGAGGGTTCCCCCCACCCATGAGAATCCGTTCGGTCCTCACCGCTCTCGCCCTCACCGGTGCCGCGCTGGCCGCCGCCCCGGCCGCCGGCGCCGCGACCACGTCCGCGCCGGTGTCCGAGGTCACGGATGTCACGCCGTACGCCACCAAGATCACCCACGCGCAGGCCACCTCGATGTTCCAGGCGGTCGGCATCACCTGGTCGTCCTCGGGCGGGTGCTCCAACCGCAACGTGTCCACCTGTACGTCCTTCGACCAGCTCAACCTGGAGTCGGCCCAGGGCGCCCAGACCCTCAAGCGGGCCAGCGGCTGCGCGCTCAACATCACCGGGGGCACCGAGACGGGGCACGCCAGCGGCACCTACAGCCACTGGAACGGCTACAAGCTCGACTACGGGCTGAACACCTGCATCAACAACTACATCACCGGCAGCTTCACCTTCATCGGCAACCGGGCGGACGGCGCGGCCCAGTACCGGTCGGGTTCGGGCAACATCTACGCCCGCGAGGGCAACCACTGGGATGTGACCTACTACAACTGCGGCGGCTGCTGACGCTCCGTCCAGCAGTGTCCGACATCCGGCCCCGGTGACGGCATGTCACCGGGGCCTCGGCACGCGCCCGTCCGGGCCAATCCGACCGTGTGTGCGATGACCGGGCAACTTTCCGAGCCCGAAAGTTCCCGGAGTCTACGCCCGTTGCACCAGGTCAGCGCCGTTTTCACTGGACTGGTCCACGGGGGGACGCCGAACTCCCTTTACGGGGTGCCGGTTGGTGTGCGTGACTATTGGCGCGCACACTTCAAGACACGCCGAACGTACACCCCCACGTCCCCCCACACGACGACGCGGCGGCCCGGCCTGCCCTGCCCTATGACCGTCGGGCTGTTTGACTCGCTCTGTGGCACTCACCCCACATCTCTGTGCCAGGAGGTAGTACATGTCCATCCGACGTGCCCGGACCGCCGGACCCCGCCGGCGACGGCTGACCCTCGCCGGTGTCCTCGCCGCTTCCCTCACCCTGCTGGTCGCGCCGCTGAGCGCCACCGCCGCGACCGCCGCCGACAGCGGGGCCGACGCCCCGGCCGGCGAGCCCACCACCCTGGAGGTGGGCGAGCTGGCCCCCGGAACCGCCTTCATGGGCGCCGGTGAGCTGGCGCACGGCGACGCCACCCCGGACGACGCGCCGCAGTTCACCCCGTACGCGCCGACCGACGGCGTCCAGGGCATCGACGTCTCGCACTGGCAGGGCTCCATCAACTGGACCTCGGTGCGCAACTCCGGGATCCAGTTCGCCTGGATGAAGGCCACCGAGGGGACCACGTACCGCGACCCCAGCTTCAACACCAACTACCCCGCCGCCCACGCCGCGGGCGTCATCCGGGGCACCTACCACTTCGCGCTGCCGAACTCCTCCAGCGGCGCGACCCAGGCCAACTTCTTCGCGTCCAACGGCGGAGCCTGGTCGGCGGACAACCTGACGCTGCCCGGCGTGCTGGACATCGAGTCCAACCCGTACGGCGCCCAGTGCTACGGCCTGTCCACCACGCAGATGCGCACCTGGATCCAGGACTTCTACAACACGTACAAGGCCAGGACCGGCCGTGACGTGGTCATCTACACCTCCCCGAGCTGGTGGAACACCTGCACCGGCAGCTGGAGCGGCATGGCGAGCCAGAGCCCGCTGTGGGTGGCCCACTGGACCACCGCCAACAGCCCGACCCTGCCCGGCGGCTTCAACGTGCACACCGTGTGGCAGTACACCGACTCCGGGTCGGTGAGCGGCATCTCCGGCAACGTGGACCGCGACCAGTTCAACGGCTCCCGCGACCGGCTGCTCGCGCTGGCCAACAACACCCCGTAGCGCCCGCCCCGGGGAGCCGGCCCGCGCGGCCGGCTCCCCGGGCGTTCCGTGTCCCGCCCCCCGCACGCTCAGCACGAAGGAGATCCCATGTCCGGTGCCGATCTGACGCGGCGTCGTCTGCTGCTGGCCGGTTCGGCCGGCCTGGTGGCCGGTGGAACCGCCCTCGCCCTGTCCGGAACCGCAAGCGCCGCACCCCGGTCGGCCCCCGTCGTGGAGCCGGACATCGACAGCACGGCCGTGTGGGGCGCCCGGCCGGCGTCCGGCACCATCACGGTGCTGGACAACCGGCCGAACAAAATCATCGTCCACCACGCGGCCGGCCCCAACAGCACGGACTACTCCCGTGCCCAGGCCCACGCGCACGCCAAGTGGGTCCAGAACATCCACATGGACGACAACAACTGGGCCGACACCGGCTACCACTTCGTGGTCAGCCGGGGCGGCTGGATCACCGAGGGCCGCCACGAGAGCCTGCGCACCCTGCGCGCCGGGCAGGGCCTGGTGCTCGGCGCCCACACCTCCGGGCAAAACTACGACGGCATCGGGATCTGCACCGAGGGCGCCTACCACGACGGGGCCACCCCGCCGCAGGCCCAGTGGGACGTCCTGGTCAGCCTGTGCGCCTACACCTGCCAGCGGTACGGCATCGCGCCCACCCAGCTGTACGGGCACAAGGACTTCAACGCCACCCTGTGCCCCGGGGTGCTGCACGACATGCTGCCCCAGCTGCGTACCGAGGTGGCGGCGGCCCTGGGCTGACCCGGCAGGCACGGTCAGTACACCACCGTCACCGACAGCAGGCCGACCGACTCGTCGGTGCAGCCGGTGACCCCCTCCCGCGGCAGGAACAGCGCGTCCGTCTCGTCCGGCGGGTAGACCAGCAGCCCGGCGGCCGGGGCGGGCGAGCACTCCTCGGCCGGGTAGTTCTCCGCCCGAGCCAGCCGCAGATCGGCGCGGGCCGTGCCCCCGGGCGCCAGCTCCACCCGGAGCGCCTCGCCGCCCTCGGGCCCGCGCACCGCCGGGGCACCGATCTGCTCGCCGCCCTCGGCGGTCAGCAGCGACACCCCGGGGAAGCCGGTCAGCGTGCAGGCGGTGTCACCGGTATTGGTGAAGGCCAGCGTGTACATGAGCGAACCCGCCCCGGCGTTCGGGTTCTCCACGCTGAGCGCGAGCGCCTCGGTGGCACACACCGAGGAGGTGCTCGTACCGGCCGTCCCGTTCACCTCCTCCCCCGGCGGCGTGTCGTCGGCGTCCGGTTCGGCCTGCCCGGTGGGCGGCGCGGCCGGCTCGTCGGAGGGCTCGGAGGACGGCTCGGGCGACGGCTCGGCGCGCTGCTCGTCCCCGGACGGGGGTTCGGCGGCCACCGGTGCCTGGCGCTGCTCCCCGTCGGAGCGCGCCATCGCGGCGACCACCGTCGTCCCGCCGGCCGACAGCACGACGGCCGCCGTCACCGCGACCAGCCGGCGTCTGCGCCGGGCGGCGGCGCGATGCCGCAGCTCCTCGTACGCGCCCGGCGGCGGGTCCAGCCGCAGCTCGGCCGTGGTGAACGCCTCGGCGATCTCCGAGGGCTCGTGCGGCTGCTCGGAATCACGTGCTGATCTCATGAAGTCCCCTCAAGGCGGTGCGCAGCCGCTCGCGTGCCTGGTGCAGATCGCCCTTCACGGTGCCCGGGCGCCGGTGCAGCACGGCCGCGATCTCGGCGATCGGCAGGCCGGCGTAGTAGTACAGCAGGACCGGCACCCGCAGCCGTGCGGGCAGCGCCTCCACGAGGCTGCGCAGATCGAATCCCTGGTCGGCGGCCGGCGCGTGCTCGCGTCGACCGGCCAGCAGCCGGCGTACGGCGCTGCGCTCGTTCTCGCGTGCGCGCCAGTGGTCCTTGACCAGGTTGGCGGCGATGCTGAAGAGGTACGACTCGGGTCGGTCCACGGTGCGCCATCGCGCCCACAGGCGGGTGAACGCCTCTGACGCGATGTCATGGGCGACACCGTCGTCATCCACCAGCCCCCGGCACCAGCCGGCGAGCCGCGGGTAGAAGTCGGTGAAGAACTCCTCAGCTTCCCTGTCCACGCCCCATAGACTCCGTACCGCCGCCTCCGGTTATCACAGAAGCATAACGAACCCGCCGGCCGGGCCCGGCCGCGTTTCCTCAGGGTTCTTCGGGCCGATCACCCAGAAGCCTGGGGGCCTCGGCGCCCACCTCGGGCACTTGCCGACGCAGGAGTCCCGCCAGCGCGTTGATGCATGCCTCTTCGTTCGTCATCCCGCGCTCCAGGCTCATCGCCAGGTCCCTCACGAAGATCTGATCAGCCGTGAACGTGCGCGAGAGGTCCGACCGCTCGGCCCCGGCGCGGTGAGGACTCGCGATGGTCACCTCCACCTGGGGGTACCGCGTCGGGCGAGTCTTCGGCGGTTTCTGGCTTCTCGCCCGCACCGGACGCATCTGAGGAGGCTTGACCGTCGGATACAGAACCGCGTACCAGTGCCGGTATCGCTGCAGGTGCACTGCGCCGTGCGGAGACAGCTGATATCCCTCCGTGGTGCTGTCCTGATATCGGGTGATGAGCGACGGTGGGAGACGCTTGAAGAGTGCCTTCTCGCTTTCGGTGTGCGGCTGCACTACCCGGCCGCGGTTCCATCGGGGGCGGGCAAGAGCTTCCCTGGCGTGCAGATGAACCAGCAGCTGCCACAGGTCGGAGGGCAGGGGCCGCCAGAAAAATGCCTCCAACTGGTCGGCGATCCGCTGCAGGCGGTCATCCAGGGTCGGCTCGCCGTTGAGGTTGTTCCGGGCCAGACGCCGCCGGTCCGGGTCGGGGTCATAGTCGGCGGAGATCCGCTCACGGTCCATCCGCACCTTTCTCTGGCGCAGGAGTCCGAGCTCATGGGAAAGGATCTTTGTGGCCATGCGCGTGGAACGGCCGTAGAGGGAGGCGATGGCCTGCACATCCGGATCGTGCGCATCGGGACCTGACCAGTCCCCCGGCTCTGGGACGTACCGCTCGTGAAGCTCCGAGAGGTGCCGGATCACCTGCTGGATCCGCTCCTTCACGCCCGGCACGCAGCGGATGGCGACCTCAAGGGCGCTGGTACCGACCTGGAGAGCCACAGAGAGGTCATCGACAAATGACAGCAGGCGTGCCGGAACCAGCCCCGTGCTCTCGAACCGCCGGTAGGCCTTGACGGACACCTGCAGCCGTGACGCGACGTCAGTGGCCCGCATTCCGCAGGCCTGACGCAGACCCGCCACGTCCCACCGATAGCGATCGCTCTGCTGCATGAGTTTGGTCGGGTGGACTTCCAGGGCTTCGGCGAGACTCCGCAGCCTCGGTGGGTCAGGGGCGCGGTCACCGTTCTCGTAGGCGAGGATCTGGGCCTTCGTCGTGCCCACGAGTTCCGCCAATCGTTCGCGGCTCATCGCGGGGCTGCCGAAGCCTTGCTGCCCGGTCCGAAATTCCCGCAACGCCTGTGGGCTGAAGTTCGTCACCCCCCGAGCCATGCGGCCTCCTTCTGTTCAGGATCCAGTTTAGGGGCAGTTTCCTCGTGCCGCGAAGGTGACTCTGCAAGTGGCAAAGTGCGTTGGCCTGCGACTCTTCCCTTTTAGGAGTCCAATCTGGTAGCCATGGATCGGGAAATCGGGGAGATTGAGCGCCGATTCACGAGCTGCAAGCACGACACATCATGGCGTGCGCCGCGCTCGTTGGCCGTTGCTGCCGCACTATGAAGAAGGGCCCTGCTCCCTTGGGTTAGCTACGCCGTACGGGGGCAGGGCCACGTGGAGCCACAACGGTCCCGGGGCCTCCTGTTCGCGCAGGAGGCCCTTCCGGTCAGCAGAGCCCGTCGAGCAGAGCCGCGATCAGATACGCGAGTACCTGCCGCGCGACCCAGACAACGGCTCGCACCACCGGCCGGTTCCGCCGATCCCCCTCGTTGCCTCGGGAGTTCCCCTCGTTGCCTCGGGAGTCAGCATCCACGTTCACCACCTCCCTCCCGGGGTCGATCGACCCCGATCGGGCCTGCCGATCGAACCCATTGCCGGAGGGTGGTGTGAGGATGAGGGTACCGGGTTGTCCCGACACATCACGGCCCCGAGTCGCTGCTACGGACAGCAACAACGCGAAGAACACGTACCGCTGACGGGGCATCACGCAAAGCCCCGTATTTCTGAGTGGCCATCACTTTCGCGAAGACCTTTCCCACCTGCGAGTTCAGCGCCACGTGCGGGACATGCGCCTTCCACGCGCCCGGATCGGACCGTGGAGTGATCTGAATCACTCGGATGAGAAGATGGTGCGAATCGGCGGAGACGCTCCCCGTGCCCGGGGCTTTGAGACAGCCGATGATGGCGGAGCGTGAGCGATCGCCCTTCTTGTCGTGGCGACAGCGGGCCATGGTCGGCACGCGCCAAGTGCCTCACTTCGGCCCGGTCCTGGGACGAGCCCGAAGGGCGGGCGATCGGCGTCAGCGGGTTCCCGCGGACAGGCTCTCCTCGATGGCGCCCACGGTGTCGAGCAGGGCGCGGCCCGCGCTGCGCAGGTCCCGGTTGTGGACCGTGTCGCCGACCACCACCGCGGCCATCGGGCCCGAACGCCCCAGGCTGACGGGGGCGGCCAGTTCGACCAGTTCGGGGACGCAGCGGCTCCTGGCGTACGACAGTCCGGTGCGCCGGATCCGCTCGAACTCGCGGCGCATCGAGTCGGCGCCGGCCGCGCCGCGCCGGGTGCCCGCCGGTGCCCCGTCGCTGAAGTCCGCCGGGTTGCGCATGGCCTTGGCCAGCAGCAGCTTGCCGGCCGCCGACCAGTGCGCCGGGAAGGGGCGGCGCAGCGCGGTGGCGAGCCGGACGTGCTCCTGCCCGTACAGGGTGCCCACGTGCTGGATGCGGGTCCCGGAGAGCATCCCGAGGCTCACGATCTTGTGGGTGAGCTGGAACAGCTCGATCAGGTACGGGGTGACCGTGTGGCCCAGGCTGTGCAGCCGGGCCGGGCCGCTGGTGGAGGCCAGCTGGAAGAGATAGGTGCCCAGTTCGTAGGACTTGGACTCCATGCGGACGGCGAGGCCGAGGTCGGTCAGCACCCGCATGTGGCGGTGGAGCGTCGACTTCGGCTGGTTGACCAGGCGGGAGAGTTCGGAGAGGGTCAGCGGCCCGGGGGCCTCCGCCAAGGCCTCCAGCACGGCCATCGACTTGCGCAGCGGGCCGCCCGCGAGTCCGCCCGCGCCCGGGTCCGCCACCTCGCCGGCGGCCGGCCCGGCCCAGACCGCCCGGGGTTCGCGTCCACCGTCCACCGTGATGCTCCCGTCGCAGCAGCGCGTCCAACACGCTCATGGCTACCGGAAGCGGAACGCCGCGCTCAAGATCGGGACGGTGCCCTGGCCCGTGGGACCGTGCGACCGGTCCCTTTGTGACAGCGTTCCCCGGGCCCGCCGCGGGCCCGTTCTGGAAAGTGGAAAGCGCCGTTGAGCGCACCGGCGCGGCGTTCCTACGCTGCCCGGCATGGCTGATGTGAGCTCGGACGAGTACGTGCAGAACGGAGTCACCCGTCGCATTCTGCTGGCCGGACCACGGTCCTTCTGCGCGGGTGTCGAGAGGGCCATCGAGATCGTCGAACGGGCGCTGGAGTCCCGGGGCGCACCGGTGTATGTCCGCAAGCAGATCGTGCACAACGTCTCCGTCGTGGACGACCTCGCCGGGCGCGGGGCGGTCTTCGTCGAGGAGCTGGAGGAGGTGCCGGACGGTTCGACGGTGGTGTTCTCGGCGCACGGGGTCTCCCCCGCCGTGCGCGAGGAGGCGGAGAAGCGCGGGCTGGACGTCATCGACGGGACCTGCCCGCTGGTGGCCAAGGTGCACGCCAAGGCGCGGCGTTACGCGGCGCGCGGCGACACGGTGGTGCTGATCGGGCACGCCGGGCACGAGGAGGTGGAGGGCACCCTCGGGGAGGCGCCGGAGTCGATGGTGCTGGTCCAGACGGCCGAGGAGGTGCAGCGGCTGTCGGCCGACGATGCCCCGCAGATCTCCTATCTGACCCAGACCACGCTGGGCGTCGACGAGACGGCTGAGGTGGTCGACGCGCTGCGGGAGCGGTTCCCGCTGCTGTACGAGCCGCCGTCCGAGGACATCTGCTACGCCACCACCAACCGGCAGAACGCCCTGAAGGCGATCATCCCCGAGGCCGATCTGGTCCTGGTGGTCGGCTCGGCGAACTCCTCCAACTCGGTGCGCCTGGTGGAGCTGTCGCGGTACGCGGGCACCCCCGCCGAACTGATCGACACCGCCGAGGACATCCGGCCCGAGTGGCTGGAGGGCGTGCGCACCATCGGGCTGACCGGCGGCGCCTCGGCCCCGCCCGCCCTCGTCGAGGGGGTGGTCAGCGCGCTGTCCGCGCACGGTCCCGTCACGGTCGAGGAACGCGAGATCGCCCGCGAGACGGTGTACTTCGATCTTCCGTCGGCCGTGCGCGGCGACGCGCCCCGGCCGGCGGACGGCCTTTCCAGCTGAGTGGGTGAGACATGTCGACAAGTGTGCTCGACCGTGTATCGGGGCCCCGGTCCCTCAAGGAGCTGCACCGGGACCAGTTGCCCGCGCTCGCGCGGGAGATCAGGGACCTGCTCGTCGCGCGGGTGACCGCGGCCGGCGGGCATCTGGGCCCCAACCTGGGGGTGGTCGAACTGACCATCGCGCTGCACCGGGTGTTCGACTCGCCCACCGACCGCATCGTGTTCGACACCGGCCACCAGGCCTATGTGCACAAGATGCTCACCGGCCGGCGGGACGCCTTCGGCACCCTGCGCGCGCCCGGCGGTCTGTCGGGTTACCCGATGCGCCAGGAGTCGGCGCATGACCATGTGGAGAACTCGCACGCCTCCACGGCGCTGTCCTACGCGGACGGTCTGGCCCGCGCGCAGCGGCTGCTGGGCGAGGAGCACCGGCGGGTGGTCGCGGTGATCGGCGACGGCGCGCTGACCGGCGGCCTGGCCTGGGAGGCGATGAACAACCTGGGCCGCTCCTCCCGCCCGGTGGTGATCGTCCTCAACGACAACGGGCGCTCCTACGATCCGACGGTCGGCGGCCTGGCCGAGCATCTGGCGGTGCTGCGGCGCGGCCGGCACGAGGGCCCGAACCTCTTCGAGAACCTCGGCTTCGCCTACCTCGGCCCAGTGGACGGCCATGACCTCACCGCGCTGGAGGAGGCGTACCGGCGGGCGGTGGAGCTGGGCTGCCCGGTCGTGGTGCACTGCGTCACCGAGAAGGGCCGCGGTTACGCGCCCGCCGAGACCCACGAGGCCGACCGGATGCACGGGATCGGCGTCCTGGACGCGGCGACGGGCCGGCCGCGACCGGGCGGCGGCGCGTCGGTCAGCTGGACGAAGGCGTTCGGCACGGAGCTGGAGCGGGTGGCCGCGGAGCGGCCCGAGGTCGTGGCGCTGACGGCCGCGATGCTGGAGCCGGTGGGACTGCGCGCGTTCTCGCGGCGCTTCCCCGAGCGGGTCTTCGACGTGGGCATCGCCGAGCAGCACGCGGCCACCAGCGCCGCCGGGCTGGCCATGGGCGGTCTGCACCCGGTGGTGTGTCTGTACGCCACGTTCCTGAACCGGGCGCTGGACCAGATCATGATGGATGTGGCGCTGCACCGGCTGCCGGTGACGTTCGTGCTGGACCGGGCGGGCATCACCGGTCCCGACGGCGCCAGCCACCACGGCATGTGGGACATGGCGCTGCTGGGCGCGGTGCCCGGCATGCGGGTCGCGGCCCCGCGCGACGCCCGTCAGCTCGGTGAGCTGCTGGGCGAGGCGGTGGCCACCCGGGACGCGCCGACGGCGCTGCGGTTCCCCAAGGGCTCCCCCGGGCCCGACATCCCCGCCCTCACCCGGCTCGAAGGGCTCGACATCCTGCACCGCACCCGCTCGCGTCCGCTGGACGTCCTGCTGGTCTCCGCCGGGGTGCTGGCGGGCCCCGCCGTACGCGCGGCGGAGCTGCTGGCCCGGCGGGGCATCGGGGTCACCGTCGTCGATCCGCGCTGGCTGCTGCCGGTCAACCCCACCCTCGTCCATCTGGTGTCCCGGCACCGGCTGGTGCTCACGCTGGAGGACGGGCTGCGCTCCGGTGGCGTGGGCGCGGCGCTCGCCCAGGCGTGCGCGGACGCCCGGATCGGGACGCCGGTGCACACGCTGGGACTGCCCCGGGCGTTCCTCACCCACGGGGAGCGGTCCGCCATCCTCGCCGAACACGGTCTGAGCGCGGAGTCCGTCGCCGAGACCGTCCTGTCGCTGCACCGTGCCGTTCCGGCACCTCCCGTACCCCACTTGGAAAGGACACCGCGGTGACCCAGGTCGCGCTCGGTATGCCCGCTCCGCCGCCGCTCACGCTCGCCGACCGCCGCCCGACCCGGCAGTTGCGGGTGGGCTCGGTGGGGGTGGGCAGTGAACACCCGATCTCCGTGCAGTCGATGACGACGACCGTCACGGCGGACGTCAACGCCACGCTCCAGCAGATCGCGGAGCTGACGGCGGCCGGCTGTGACATCGTGCGGGTGGCCTGCCCCAGCACCGACGACGCGGCGGCGCTGCCGGAAATCGCCAGGAAGTCCAAGATCCCGGTGATCGCGGACATCCACTTCCAGCCCAAGTACGTGTTCGCGGCCATCGAGGCCGGCTGCGCGGCGGTGCGCGTGAACCCCGGCAACATCAAGAAGTTCGACGACCGGATCGGGGAGATCGCCCAGGCGGCGACCGAGCGCGGCACCCCGATCCGGATCGGGGTGAACGCGGGTTCGCTGGACCGGCGGCTGATGGCGAAGTACGGCCGGGCGACCCCGGAGGCACTGGCCGAGTCCGCGCTGTGGGAAGCCTCGCTCTTCGCCGAACACGGCTTCCATGACCTGAAGATCTCGGTCAAGCACAACGATCCGGTGATCATGATCCGGGCGTACGAGATCCTCGCCGAGAGCTGCGACTATCCGCTGCACCTGGGCGTCACCGAGGCCGGGCCGGCGTTCCAGGGCACCATCAAGTCGGCGGTCGCCTTCGGGGCGCTGCTGCGCCGGGGCATCGGGGACACCATCCGGGTGTCGCTGTCGGCACCGCCGGTGGAGGAGGCCAAGGTCGGCGGGCAGATCCTCCAGTCGCTCAATCTGCGCCCGCGCAAGCTGGAGATCGTCTCCTGCCCGTCCTGCGGGCGGGCCCAGGTGGACGTCTACAAGCTGGCGGACGAGGTCACCGCCGGCCTGGAGGGCATGGAAGTGCCGCTGCGGGTCGCGGTGATGGGGTGTGTGGTGAACGGCCCCGGCGAGGCGCGCGAGGCGGACCTGGGGGTGGCCTCCGGCAACGGCAAGGGGCAGATCTTCGTGAAGGGTGAGGTGGTCAAGACCGTCCCCGAGTCCAAGATCGTGGAGACCCTGATCGAGGAAGCGCTGCGCATCGCCGAGGAGATGGAGACCGCCGACGAAGGCTCTCCCACCGTCGTCGTGGGCTGAATGAGGGATTCCCCTGGCGGGAACGAGAACAGCCCGATCTCGTCGACTCCCCGAAGTCGGCCACAGTATGGTCTTTGCAGTTGTCTTTCCGACTGCCAATGACCGAATGAGGCCGCTCTCGGGGAGTTTTGACGTGGTGACGAGGAAATGCACGAGAAGGTGACCATGCGGCCCCAAGCCGTACTTCCGTGCCGGATCTTCGGTGTTGACCGACCTCCACGTGCACATTTCCCGGTCTCATGGACGCAACACAGGGGAAACGGGGGGAGAACTTTCATCCTGAAACCATGGCGCCCGGCGCCCGCCACGGCTCTTGCTGTATGCCCCGGCGAACGTCCTGTGAATTCTTGGAGGTCCTCCAGTGACGACCGACACCACGACACGCACCGTGAAAGCGATCGTGCGCGCACCCGATCCGCTCACCTATACGGCCGTGCGCAATCATCTGGGTTCGACGGCGAACATCGAGGTCGCCACCGGTGAATACCGGGGCCCGGTCGACGTCGCCGTCTTCGTCGCCGAGCGGATGACCGTGGAGGTGATGTCGGCGCTGCGCAGGCTCAAGGACTCCCTGGGCGTGCCGGTGGTGCTCATCCCGTCCGAGATCGACCGGGCCGAGCTGTTCGCCGCGGTGGAGTGCAATGTGGTGGCCGTGCTGCCGCGCGCCGCGGCCACCACCGGCCGCATCGAGGAGGCGGTGCTGACCGCGGCGGCCGGCGGCGGGGTGCTCCCGCCGAAGATGCTGGGCGAGTTACTGCGGCAGATCGAACGGATCCAGCGCGAGGTGCTCTCCCCGTCCGGGCTGCACACCTCCGGGCTGACCCCGCGCGAGATCGGTGTGCTGCGGCTCATGTCGGAGGGCCTGGACACCGCCGAGATCGCCGTCAAGATGTGCCTGTCCGAACGGGCCGTCAAGCGCGTCATCTTCGGGGTCACCCGGCGGCTGAACCTGCGCAACCGGCCGCACGCGGTCGCCTACGCGCTACGCAGCGGCGTCATCTGACCGCGCGCCCGCAGCCGCACGCCGGAGGGACGCCGGCGTCGGCCCGGCGCCGGGCTCCGGCAGCGGACCGGTGCCGGGCGGGGGGGCACGCAGGGCCCACAGCGGCCGGCCCTCGCGGAGCATCGTGCGGCGCAGCAGCACGATGTAGGTGATGTCCAGGGCGACATACGTCACCACCAGGACCTGCAGCAGATGGTGCGAGGGGTAGACGACGAGGGCGGTCATCCCCGCGAACAGCGAGCCGGTGAACTTGGTGACCGCGATGTGCATCGACTGGCCCGCGCTGGAACCGCGCCGCTTGAGCAGCAGCAGGAACGAGGCGCTCAGCGGCACCTGGATGATCATGCCGGTGTACATGCCGTCCATGTCGTGGAACTCGTTGGCGCCCACCACCACGATCACCGCGGCCCACAGCAGCACCCCGGTCATCATCCACCGGAAGGCCCGCAGGGTGAGCGCCGGATAGTCGCGCGGCCCGTAGCGGAACGCCAGATACAGCAGGACGACGTTGAAGACGCACCACAGGACATTGATCTGCCGCTGTGTCTCCGTCTGTTCCAGCACGAACGTCAGGCTGAACTCCCAGGCGAAGTTCACCGCCACCAGCGGGGCGGGGATGGCGGTCCAGCCCTCCCGCAGCGCGAGCCGGATCGCCAGCACATAGGTGGCGATCCAGCCCAGCGCCGTGGGTCCGGCCACGGACCAGAACAGCCAGCCGGGAACGTCGGCCGCCCCCACCGTGACCGGTGCGACCTGCGACATCGGGATGAGGAAGGGGGGCAGCCAGTCCATGGGGTTCCTTCGGGGCGGGGGCGGGGGCGGGGCGGGGTGTCAGAGGCTGGGGACGATGGAGTCGAGGCCGAAGAAGGAGCCGCCGTACAGTTCGTGGCCGACCTGGACGTTGAGCATCGCGTGCCGGGCGGCCGTGTTGGCGTCCCGCCAGTACTGCTGGAGCGGGTTGGCCTCGGCGAAGGACGCCGCCCCGTGGGCCCACATGAGGTCATCGAGGGCACCGGTCACCAGCTGCGCCGCCTGGGAGACGTCCCCGCGGACGCGGCGCAGTTCGCTCTCGGGCAGGGCGACCGCCGCCGCCGCCGCGGCGTCGATGCTCTCCGCCGCCCGGCGCACATGCATCTCGGCGGCGTCGACGGTCAGCGCGGTGCGGCCCAGCGAGGCCACGAACGCCCCTGAGTCCGGCTGGCGTTTGTAGACGGTCGGGGTGACGCCGCGCTGCGGTGCCCGCTGTTCGACGAAGGCGAGCGCGGCCTGGCCGGCGCCCACCACCACGGAGGCGCAGATGACGGCCATGGCCGCCACCGCCGGGGAGCGCAGCAGCGGGGGCAGCGAGACATCGGTGACGTGCGCCCGCCCCAGTTGCGCGGGCAGGGGCAGCACGCGGTGCTCGGGGACGAAGACCTCGTGGGCGACGGCGGTGTGGCTGCCGGTGGCGCGCATGCCCACCGTGGACCAGGTGTCCTCGACGGTCAGTTCGGCGACCGGCACCAGGACCGACAGGGGGCGTACGGTCTCCCCGTCGGGGCTGGTCTCCTTCGCGCTCAGGATCGCCCAGTCGTCGTGCAGAATGCCTGAGGCGTACGGCCACGCGCCGGTCAGCACATGGCCGCCGCCGGCGGGTTCCGCCCGGCCGGGCGCCACGAACACCGAGGCCAGCTTGGCGCCCGGGTGGTCACCGAACACCTCGTCCCGGGCCCGGCGCGGGAAGCGGGTGGCGAGCAGGTTCGAGCCGTTGATGTTGTTGACCACCCAGGAGGTGGACGGGCAGTAGTGCGCCAGGGCCTTGGTGACCTCGCTCAGGGTGCGGACGTCGCCCTCCAGGCCGCCGTACTCCTTCGCGGTCCACACCATGCCCACCTGGGAGCTGTCGATGGCGCGCACCGAGGCGTCGGGCAGCCGCCGTTCACGGTCTCCCTCGGCGACCCCGTCCGCGAGGACAGGGCCGATGGCGTGGACGCGTTCCACCAGCTCCGCGCACAGGCCCTTGCTGTCGGTTCGTGTGGTCGTCATGTCCGGTCCTCACCCTTCCTCGTCGTCGGAGATGAGGCGGGTGATGTCGAAGTAGTCCCGCCACGCGGCGATGCGGCCCTCGCGCACCTCGAAGGCGGCCATCACCTTGAGGTTGCGGGCGATGGGGGTGCCGTCGGTGCGCAGCATGTTCTCCACCCGCTCCACCAGGACGGTGTCGCCCGCCGTGGCGACGTGCCGGAAGCGGTACTCCAGCTGGGCGAAGTCGGCCGGCATGAGGTCGAGGATCTGCCGCTTGCCCACGCACACCGGGGAACCGGGGTTCTCCCACACGCAGTCCTCGGTCAGATAGCGGTCCACGGCCGAGCGGACGGCGGCCGGGGTCGGCCCCATCGCGGACAGGAACGCGCGGACGAGGTGCTCGCCGTCCAGGTCCGTCATCACGGCCGCCCCGTGGTCACGCCCGCCGGCCGGCCCAGGGCGCGGGCCAGGGCCTCGTCCAGTTCCCGCTCGGCGTGCGGGCTCGCCGACGCCCCGCGCCAGGCGACGTGCTGGTCGGGACGGACCAGGACGGCGCCGTCGTCACCCACCCCGCGCACGGCGGACCAGGCGCCCTCGGCGTCCCGGTAGCGGGCCGTCTCGTCGTCGGCGCCGACGGACACCACCTCCAGCGGCACGCCGTGCGCCTGCGCCACCCGCTTGGCCGCGAGCCGCCAGCCGTCCGCCGCCGGCCCGGTGATGAGCACGAAGCCGCCCGCGCGGCCCACCAGGTCCTGGGTGCTGACGCGTTCGGCGCCCCGGGAGAGCCAGGCGTGCGGCAGCCGGTGGCCCGGCCGGGTGACGGGGTGGTGGACGCTGCCCATCGGGTCCAGCGGCGGGCGCTCGGTGCCGTCCGGGACGAGGGCACCCTGCTCGTAGTGGAAGCCGATCTCGATGTCGTGCGCCTGGTACTCCACGCGCTGCGTCGCGAACACCTCGGCCGTCCTGGCGCGCAGTGTGTCGCCCATCGGGGTGTCGGCGAACAGGGCGCGGAAGTTGGCCTGGGTGACCTCGGGCGGCGCGCCGGGCATCAGGCCAAGACCGGCGTGCAGCACGCCGTGGTTGCGGAAGGCGAAGAACGCCCACTCCATGGAGCGGCGCGCCACCGGCAGCCGTTCGGCCTCGTAGGTGTCCAGCAGCGACTCGTCGGCGGTGCCGCCCAGGACGGCGGCCAGCTTCCAGGCGGCGTTGTGGGCGTCCTGGACCGCCGTGTTCAGCCCCAGGCCGGTGGCCGGCGGCTGGCGGTGCGCGGCGTCCCCGGCCAGCAGGACCCGGCCCACCCGGAAGGTGTCGGCGATGACGGCCTCCGGCGTGTACCGGCTCACCTGGTGCACGGTGACGTCCAGGTCGGGCAGCTTGAGCAGTTCCCGCACCCGGGCGATGGTGGCCTCCTCGCCCAGGTCCAGGTCGACGCCGGCCGGCAGGTGGAAGTGGAGCGCCCACTCCTGGGAGGCCAGGCCCCAGCGCGGGCCCATGGCGACCATGCCGTAGCGGGAGATGAGTCCGCCGTCGGGGCTGACGAAGTTGGTGATGAGCACCTTGTCGCCGCTCCACCAGCGCGACAGGTCGGCGCTGAAGTGCACGGAGATGACGTTCCACGCGCCGCCCTGGCCCTGCATGGTGACGCCGAGGGTGTCGCCGATGCTCCGTCCGCCGTCGGCGCCCAGCAGATAGCGGGCGCGTACGGTGCGGGTGGTGCCGGTGGTGCGGTCGGTGATCCTGGCGGTCACCCCGTCCTCGTCCTGGGTGAACTCCTCCATCATGTGGTGGAAGCGCACCATGCCGGGGGCCCGTTCCTCGGCGTGCCGGCGCAGCAGCGGTTCGAGCCGGTGCTGTGGCAGGTTGGTGGAGGGGCAGGGGCTGTCGGCCGCGTACGGGGCTTCCGTGCTGCCGCCGCCGAAGGAGTCCATCCGGTGCAGGTCCCGTGCGTCCAGGGGGCCGTCGCCCGCCAGGGAGGTGCGCCAGGCGACCTCGCTCATGTTGGCCAGCGGGGCGCTGAGCGCGTAGACGTCGTCGGCGACGCCGTGCTGGCGGAAGATCTCCATGGTGCGCTGGTTGAGGTAGTGCGCTCTGGGCAGCACCGAGGTGGACTCGCGCCGTTCGACGAGCAGATGGCGGATGCCCAGGTCGGACAGGAACAGCGAGGCGGTGAGTCCGCAGCCGCCACCGCCGACGATGAGTACCGGTACGTCTTCGTCGATCATCGTTCGCTCTCCGGAAGGGGACGTGTGCTGTGACAGCTGTGACATGTCGGGGTCCTTGTTCTCTCGGGGCGCGGCGGGCCCCGGGGGCGGGGCGGGCGCCGCTCAGGCGTCGGTGAGCAGATGGCGTGCCCGGCGGGCGCCGCGCGGGCTGTTCCAGCCGATGACGCCGACGGGGCGCCCGCCGGCCTCGGCGACCGCGGTGAACGGGCCGCTGTCCGGGTCCCCTTCGGTTACCCGCAGGTGGTCGCCGGCGGCCGGGTCGCCGAAGATCTGCACCCGTACGCCGTGCTGGTCGGTCCAGAAGTACGGGACCGGGGTGTAGGCCCGGTCGGCCCCGAGGATGTTGTCGGCGACGGCGAGGGCCTGTTCCGCCGCGTGGGAGCGGTTCTCCAGCCGCATGGCGCGCCCTTGGCCGGTGTGCCACCAGCGGGCCACGTCGCCTGCGGCGTACACGTGGTCGGCCGCCCGGCACCGGGCGTCGCACACGATGCCGTCGTCCAGCGGCAGTCCGCTCCCGCGCAGCCAGTCGGTGGCGGGCAGCGAGCCGACCGCGATCACCACGACGTCCGCGGGCACCGGCCCCTGGGAGGTGACCACCGCGGTGACCCGCCCGCCCTCGGTGACCGGGGCCTCCGCCTTGGTGCCGGTCAGCAGCGTCACGCCGTGCGCACGGTGCAGGGCGGCGAGCCGCAGGCCGGTCGCGGTGCCGAGCCGGTCGGCCATCGGCACCGGCGCCGGGTCGATCACGGTCACCTCCAGGCCCAGCGCCCGGCCCGTGGCGGCGATCTCGCAGCCGAGCACCCCGGCGCCGATCACGGCGAGGCGGCGGGCATCCGCCAGGTCGGCGCGCAGCCGCCGCACATCGTCCAGGGTGCGCAGCGTGTGCACCCCGGCCACGCCCTCGAACGCCGGCAGCCGGCGGGGCGTCAGCCCGGTGGCGAGCACCAGATCGCCGTAGCCGAGCCGGGTCCCGTCGGCGAGCGTCACCTCGCGCCGTCCGGTGTCCACGGCCACGGCCCGGCGGCCCGGCAGCACGTCGATGCCCTGCCCGGCCAGGTCGGCGGGTTGGCGCAGCACCGTACGATCGGGCTCCCAGGTGCCCAGCAGGACCTGCTTGGACAGCGGCGGCCGGTCGTACGGCGGGTGCGGCTCCTCCCCCACCAGGCGGACGGTGCCGGTGAAGCCGCGCCGGCGCAGGGACTCGGCGGTGGCGAGACCGGCCGCCGAGGCGCCGACGATCAGGACATCGCTGCGCGCGGACATCACGAACCGTCGCGCTCGTGCAGCAGGATGGCGGCGGCCGGGCACAGCAGCGCCGCCTCCCTGACCCGTTCGCGCTCGCCGGCCGGCGGCGCCGCGTCGAGCAGCACCACCACGCCGTCGGAGTCGCGCTGGTCGAACACCTCGGGGGCCGCCGTGACGCAGTGCCCGGCGGCGACGCAGCGCGGTTCCTCGATCTCGACCCGCAGGACCATGGTGTCTCCGGTTTTTCTCACGGCGTCACCACGTGACCGGCAGCGCGTTGACGCTGAAGACGAGGGTGGTGGTGCGGTAGTCGATCTCCTCCTGCGGGGCGGCCAGGCGCAGCGTGGGGAACCGGCGGAAGAGGGCGGGCAGCGCCGTCCGCAGTTCCGCGCGGGCCAGTTGCTGCCCCAGGCACTGGTGGGCGCCGTAGCCGAAGACGACGTGCGGCGGCGCGGTGCGGCGTACGTCGAGGGTGTCCAGGTCCCCGTCGGCCAGGGTGTGGTCGCGGTTGGCGGCCAGCACCGACAGCACGACGCGTTCGCCCTGCTTGATCGTGCGTCCGCGGACCTCGATGTCCTCGGCGGCCTCGCGCGGCATGGTGATGGCGGGCGAGATGTAGCGCAGCAGTTCCTCGATGGCGCCGTCCACGGCCTCGGGTTCGTCGCGCAGCACGGCGAGTTGGTCGGGGTGCTGGAGCAGCAGGGTGCTGCCGGCCGAGAGCATGCTGGCGGTGGTCTCGTGCCCGGCGACCAGCAGCATGTTGCCGATGCCGACCAGTTCGTCCTCGCTCAGCTTGTCGCCGTGCTCGCGCACCACGGCGCCCAGCAGGTTGTCGCCGGGGCTGCGCCGGTGGGCGGCGACCAGTTCGCCCATGTAGGCGTCCATCTCCATGAGGTTGCTGATGTGCTCCTCACGGGTGGCGTTGACGTCCAGGCCCACCTGGGCGCGGCGCTGGAAGTCCGCCCGGTGCTCGTAGGGGACGCCCAGGAGTTCGCAGATGACCAGCGTCGGGATCGGGGTGCAGAAGGTGGAGATCAGGTCGGCGCCGGGGCCGGCGGCCTCCAGGGCGTCCAGCCGCGAGGCGACGATCTGCTCGATGGTGGGCTGGAGGGCACGCACGCGCTTGACGGTGAAGGCGCCGGTGAGCATGCGGCGCAGCCGGGCGTGGTCGGCGCCGTTGTAGTTGAGCAGGTTGCCGGGCTGGTTGAGCATGCTGCGCGGGGCGTCCGGGTCGAAGACGAAGCCCATTTGCAGGCGTTCGTCGCTCAGCAGGGCGCGGGCGTCCTCGTAGCGGGTGATGGCGACGGCCTCGAACTCGTCGAGGATGGGGCTGGGTACGCCGATGCGGGGCAGTTCCTCGTCCTTCTGCATGGCGTACAGCTCGGGCGCGGGGGTGAAGGGGCAGCCGGCGGCGCGGGCCGCGAACGGGAGCACCTTGGGTTCGGGCATGGCGGAAGTGCCTCTCTGGATGGGGGTGCGGGCGCGGGGAGGACGGCGGGGCGCGGGGTGGCCATGGTGCGGAGGGTGCGTCAGTGGGTGCGGGGTCAGAAGCGCCTGCCGACGATGAATCCGCCGATCTCCAGGAACTCGGCGTGCGGCGCGTCCGCGAGCCCGGCCTCGGCCAGGCAGCGTTCGGCCGCCGCCAGTTGACGGTCCGCCTCCTGCCGCGCCCAGTCCCGGCCGCCGGCGCGTTCCACGAGATCGGCGACGTGCTGGATCTCGGCCTCGGTCAGGGGCTCGGCGCGCAGGTACAGGGCGCGCAGCTCCTCGGTGCGGTCCGCGTTCAGCGCGGCCACCACGGGCAGGGACTTCTTGCGTACCCGCAGATCGGCGCCCACCTGCTTGCCGGTGCGCTCCGGGTCGCCCCAGATGCCGAGCAGGTCGTCGATGAGCTGGAAGGCCAGCCCGATGTGTTCGCCGAAGGCGGCGAGCCGGTCCACCAGGACGGGTTCGGCGCCCACGAGTTCGGCGCCCAGCGAGCAGGCGCAGCCCAGCAGGGCTCCGGTCTTGTCCCCGGCCATCCGGACGCACTCGGCGAGCAGGACGTCCTCGCGCCGTTCGAAGGCGACGTCGGCGGCCTGGCCGCTGATCATCCGCTGGGTGGCGGTCATCAGCGAGGCCGTGGCCGGACGTGCGCCCGGGTGCGGGGCGTCGAGCAGCGCGCTGGTGGCGGCGGTGACCATGGCGTCGCCGGCCAGGATGGCGTGCGGCACCCCGAAGACCGTCCAGGCGGTGGCCCGTCCGCGCCGGGTGGCGTCGCCGTCCATGATGTCGTCGTGCAGCAGCGAGAAGTTGTGGACCAGTTCGATGGCCACGGCCGCCGCGAGGCCGTCGGCCGCGGTGCCGCCCGCCGCGCGCGCCGAGAGCAGGGACAGGGTGGGGCGCACCAGCTTGCCGCCCCAGCTGCCGGTGGGCCGGCCGTCGGCGTCGGCCCAGCCGAGGTGGTACTGGGCGATGCGCCGCATCTCGGGGTTCAGCCGGCTTCCCACGGTGTCCCGCAGGGCGGGTTCGAGCAGGGAGCGGCCGGTGTCCAGGCTCGCGGAGAGCGTCCTGATCGGGGTCGTCGTCATGCGGTCCGCCCTCCGCCCGCACCGGGCACGGGCACGTTCGGGACCGCCGGCGGGCGGAGGGGTGACGCGCTGGGCAGTGGCATGGTGCACCTTCGCTGTCGGCTGGTGGTGGTCACGGCGTGGGCAGATCACGCGGGGTCGGCACCGCGGGGGTCAACAGGGTCCGGCGCAGGACCCGGGGTGAGGTGAGCAGGGTGTGGGGCGGCGCCAGCAGGAACAGGACGTCCCGGTTGGCGGTGCACACCACCGGGTCGCCGGGCACGTGGTCGCGCACCCGGTCGAGGTAGCGGGTGAGGACACGGGCGGCGGGGCCGGTGCGGGCCGCGTTGCCGGTGGCGCCGGGCATGGGGCTGTCCGCGCCGGTCGCGACCTCCCAGGCCGTACGGGAGGCGCGCAGGACCGCCCGCTGGAGCGCGTGGACGGACGGGGTGCGGCCGGCGCCGGCCAGGGTTTCGGCCAGCGCCAGCGCGCTCAGCGCGGCGACCGAAAGGCCCTGTCCGTAGACGGGGTTGAGCGCGCAGGCGGCGTCCCCGACGACGAGCAGTCCGGTGCGGGCGCGGTCCAGCCGGTCGTAGCGGCGGCGCCGGTTGGCGGTGTGCCGGTAGCCCACGGGCCGGCCGGCCGGTTCCGCGGTGCTGAGCCACTTGTACGGCGCGGGGTGCGGGAGCCGGTGGGCGAACTCGACGAAGCCGTCCGCGTCGTTGGGCGGCGCCTGGTCGCGCAGGCCGGAGAGGGTGACCGACCAGCGGCCGTCCTCCAGCGGCATGATGATCGCGCCGAGCGGTGCTCCCGCGTCGGGCACGATGTAGAACCCGCGCAGGTCGCCGGGTGGTTCGTCGGCCTCGAAGACACAGGTGGCGTACCCCCGGCCGGTCTCCACCACCTCCTCGGCGGGCGGTGTGCCACCGAGGTCGGCGAGCCACCGGGGGGTACGGCTGGAGCGGCCGGTGGCGTCCACGACGAGGTCGGCCCGCAGTTCCCGGGGGCCCGGCCGGCCGGTGCCGCGACCGCGCAGGGTCACGCCGGTGACGCGGTCGGGCCGGCCCAGCAGCCCGGTGACCTCGGCGCCGGTGCGCAGGTGGACGCGCGGGTGGGCCAGCACCAGGCGCCGCACGTGGTGTTCCAGCAGGGGGCGGGACGGGGTGAGGATCGGCCGGGAGGGGTTGCGGCGGGAGATCCACTGTCCGCCCAGCCACACCCCGAGGTCTCCTGGGACCGCGAGGCGCGGGGCGCCGGCCGCCGTCAGTTCGGGGACGAGGTCGGGCAGCAGTGCGCCCAGGGCGTTGATGCCGCTGGTGAGCAGCACATGGGTGTGGCGGGACTGCGGCACGCCGGGCCGGGGCGCCGGGGTGTCGCCGACCTGGTCGCGTTCGAGGATCGTCACCCGGTCCGCGTACGGGGCGAGGACGTGCGCGGTCAGCAGGCCGGCGACGCTGCCGCCGAGCACGACCACCTCGCCGAGCGAGGGCCGCCGACCGGTCCGCACGTCCTGGGGGCGCGGTTGCTCCGCGCCGTCCGGCCCGGCTCCGTGAGCCTCGGCCGCCCCCGGCCGGGGCGGGGTCTCCTCCAGGCGTGCGGCCAGGAACGCGGCGCCGGAGGTGTCGCCGCTGCCCGGCGCGTCGCCGAGCATGTGGCCGACCAGTTCCAGATGGGTGCGCCGCCAGCGCCGCACCGCGCCGCCGAGCCGTTCGTAGGGGCCGGTGCCGTCGGCGGCCAGCCGCCGCGTCAGCGTGAACAGTTCGCGGAACTGCTCGGACTGGAGCCCGCTGGCCGTGCCGAACCGGTCGCGGAACGCCAGGAACTCCTCCCGCCGCAGGGTGCCCCGAAGCAGCGTCAACTGCCCTTCCAGCGCGTCGATCAGCCGGGTCGCCCGGTCCGTGCGGTGGGCGTAGCAGGCGGGTTCGCACTGGCCGGCGTCGATGTGCCGCAGGTCGACGAGGACCTGGCTGAGCAGGGTCTCCGACGCCTGGTGGACGACGATGAACAGCCGCTCGCTGTCGCTCACGTCCCGCTGTTCCACGGGGGTGAGGGGCTGTTGCAGCGAGAGCAGTTCGTCCAGGCGCAGATACGTCGCGTAGGTCGGGCAGGTCATGGGGCCAGCTCCTCGGGGTGAGTGCGCGTTACACCAGGCGGCCCGGCACGGTGAGGTCCTCCAGCGCGTCGCGGTGCGGGCTGGGCGGGAGGGTCTCCAGCGCCTGGGTGGCCAGCTGTACGTGGCGGTGCGACACCTCCCGGGCGGCCTGCGCCCCGTCGTACGCGCCGACCAGATCGGCCATGGCCCGGTAGCGCTCGGCGGCCGGTGCGGCGGTGTCGGCGAGCAGCCGCTCGATGCGCAGCTGCTGTTCCCTGGGGGCGCGTTCGTGGGCGAGCAGCACGGGCAGCGTGGGCCGGCCGTTGCGGACGTCGGAGATGTTGGGCTTGCCGGCCCGCGTCCCGTCGTACGCCATGAGGTCGTCCCGGATCTGGTAGGCGATGCCCAGCTGGTCGCTGTACTGGCTGAGCGCCTTCAGGGCGGTGTCGTCCGCGCCGCCGAGCGTGCCGCCGACGCCGCAGGCCATCCACAGCAGGGCCCCGCTCTTGTCCGCGATCATGTCGAGGTAGTCCTGGACGGAGCAGATCTCGCGGCTCATCCGGATCTCCCGCAGGGCCGCGCTGCCGATCCGCAGTCCGGCCCGGGACAGGACGGTGAACGCCTGGGCGACCCGCTCGGCGGGGGCGCCGGCCTCCTGGCACTCGGACAGGGCGGCGAAGCCGTGGAAGAACAGGCCGTCGCCGCCGACGATCGCGGTCGGCTCACCGAAGACGGTGTGCGCGGCCGGTTTGCTGCGGCGCTGGGCGTCGCAGTCGATGATGTCGTCGTGCATCATGGCGCCGACCTGGACGCACTCCAGGGCGACGGCGGCGGGCAGGGCGGGGGCGATGTCACCCCCGACCGCCAGGGCGGAGCGGATGAGCAGCCAGGGGCCCATCATCTTGCCGAAGGGGACCAGCCCGTACCGCACCACTTCGTCGAGGCCCGAAACGCCGAGCGGCCAGCGGTCCTCCACCTCGGCTCGCACCATGGCGGCCACCTCGGGATCGGCGACCTGGGGCACATCGATGTCGGTCATGGCATCGACGGTAGGGACGGGGCCCTGGGGGTGTCCGTACGGTGTGCCGAGCTGGTCCCGAGAGGGACCACGGGTTGGCATCTTTGGTCCGGCGTGCCGCGGGGCCCGGCGGCGAGGGGCGGGCCCGGTGCGCGGGTCAGGGGGCGGGCAGCCGTCCGCCCAGGCTGGCGGCGGCGAGTTCGACCCGGGAGCGGCAGCCGGTGCGGGCGAACAGCCGGGTCAGATAGTGCTCCACGGTCTTCTCGCTGATCCCCAGCCGCTGCGCGATCTGACGGTTCGTCAGCCCCGCGCCGATCAGCTCGACGATGGCCGCCTCCGTCCCGGCGGCGGGCCCGCGCCGGCCCCGGGCGCGCGGGGCGGGTACCCCGCGCTCCCTGGTGACCGCGCGGATGCGTTCCAGCAGCACGGACGCGCCGCACTGCGTGGCCACGTCGTGCGCCTCCCGCAGCCACGGCCGGGGGTCCTCGGCGAACCGGGCGACGACCAGGCAGGAGTCCAGCAGCGCCGCCTTGTCGCCACGGTCACGTGCCAGGCCGGTGGCGACCCGGGCATGGACGATGTCGGGGCGTACCAGGCCCCGCGCCAGATGGACGCTCTCCGTCATCAGGGTGCGGCCGCCGTCGCGGTGCAACTGCTCGGTCTGCTCCAGCAGATAGGCGGCGCTGTCGTGGTCGTCGACGTAGACGGCGATCCCCACCGCCCGCATGAGCAGCGGGTCCATCCCCACCCGCAGCCCGGCCCGGTGCAGATGCCGGCAGAATTTCCTGGCCTGCCGCACCGCCCGCCGGTCCTGGCCCATCCGGCTGAACAGGCCGATCCGCGCCCAGGCGCGCAGCGCCGCGAGCCGGGGGGCGGGCGCGGCGGCGGCCAGCCACTCCGCCGCCTGCCGGAACTCGCCCCGGGCGGCGCAGATGTCGGCGGCGAACAGCCGGGCCGCGTGGTGCACCAGGGTGTCGGTGTGGCCCGAGAGTTCCAGCTCGCGGACCGCGGACATGGCCTGGGACCAGTCGGCGTCGCGGTGACTGCGCACCACCCGCTGGTAGACGCCCAGCGGGCCGGTCTCCGGCACCCGGTAGCGGTCGCCGAGGACGATCCGGGTCACGGTCGCGATGTCCAGCACGGCCGCGGCGTCGTGCAGCGCGTCCAGCTCCGGGGAGGGGGCGGGGCGGCCCGCGCGGCGCCAGGCGCGTTCGCAGGCCTCGGCGTCCCCGTACAGCGCGGCGCTCAGCATTTCCATCTCGTCGGGCGAGATGAGGCCGGGGACGCCCGACCAGTGGATCGACGCCTGCCGTTCCGGCGGCCCGCCGGCCGTCAGCCGGCGGCCGAACCACCACTGCGCGAAGCCGATCCGGCCGCCGCCGGGCAACTCCTCGTCCAGCAGCGACCGCAGGGCCGGCTCGGCGGGCGGCTCTCCGGTGTGCACGGCGACGAGGGTGGCGGCCAGCCGGAGTTCGGCCAGCGGGGCGGGTGCGGCGGCCGGTACCTGAGGCCCGTCGGGCACCTGGGGTCCGTCCGGATCGGGGTAGCCGCTCAGCACATCACCCAGCAGGGCGTACTGCCCGGTGCGCACGACGAGGGTCAGCAAGGTGGTCAGCGCCGTGGCGTGTTCGGGCGCGGTGGGCGGCAGGCGGTGCAGCGCGGCGGCGCACAGCAGGGCGGCCCGCTCCGGTTCCTCCCCGGCGGTGGCCGCCGCCAGGTCCAGCAGCCGGCCGGTCATGTCCTCGCCGAGGTCCACCGCCGCCCCGCCGCGCGCGATGTGGTCGGCCAGCGCCACCGGATCCACCCCGCCGCCGCCGCGCTGCCGGGCCAGCAGCCGTTCGGCGATCGAGGCGTGCAGCCCGGCGCCCCAGAAGACCTTCGTGCGCCGGACGGCGGCTGCCGCCAGGGCGGGGCAGCGGCAGTTCACCCGGCCCGCCGGGTCGGCGACCAGGACGCCCGCCTCGATCAGCCGGTCGAGTGTACGGCCGCAGGCCGCGAGATCCGCGCCGATCGTCTCGGCCAGCAGCGGCAGATCGTCCACGCTGATGCCGTCCCACACGGCGACCGAGGACACCAGCCAAGGCGCGAGCGGGCCGTGCGAGGCGGCCCGGCGCAAGAGCGGGTGACCGTCGGGCAACGCGATGGGCTCGGCGGGCGCGCGCAGGCACAGCCGACCGCGGAAGACCGTCAGCCGGCCCCGTTCCCGCAGGTCGGCCAGGGTGCTCAGCAAGGTGCCCGGGTGTGTGAACAGCGGCCCGAGCGCCGTGCGCAGCGCCTCCGGCACCGCCTCGTCCAGCCGGGCACCTGCCGTACGGCGCACCAGCGCTTCGGCATCGGCGTCGGCCAGTGGCCCGAGGGTGATGACCCGGTCGGCGGCGGTGAACAACTCGGCCACGCCCGGGCCGTGTTCGGTGCCCTCCTCACAGGTGACCAGCACGGGCCAGCCGCAGCGGCGGGCGGCGGCGAGCACCGGCGCCGGCTCGGCCACCAGGTGCGCGTCGTCCGCGAGCAGCGCGGTGCGCCCCCGCAGGCCGATCCGCTCGAAGAGCGCGCCCAGTTCACCCACCATGGAAGGCGCCCACCCCCGCGCGTCCCCGCCCGGACTCTGGCTCAGCCGGGCCACCGGCTGCAGCACGTCGGCGAGCTGCGCGTCCGCGAACTCCTCGAAGCGGTCGCGCACGCTGCGCACCAGCGGTGCGATCCCGTAGGTGTCGTCGGCGCCCCGCTCCCCCTGCCCGGCGCCGAACCGCACCGGCAGCACCCGGACCCCCCGCGCGCGCAGGGCACGGCCCACCTCCTTCTGCAGCGCGGATCTGCCGATTCCGGCCGGACCGCGCAGCACGACCAGGGAGCCGGCGTCCGCCGCCAGCAGCCCGTGCAGCAGTGTCAGTTCCCGTTCCCTTCCGACCAGCGCGCTACGGTCTCGGGCCACGGCCGCCTCCTTGTGGGGGGATGTCACACCTCGGCCCGGGGGCGCCTTTTGGGCCGAACTCTCATTGTGCAGAAGGCTTTACAGGTCGAAGATGTGCGAATGCGCGGCGAACCTGTGGGCATGCTGCCCGGGTGATCGACAGCCTGCCCGATCAGGTCACCACGGTCCGGCCCCCGCACGGGCTGCCGGGCCGCACCACCACCGTCACCCGCGTCATCGACACCGCCACCGCGCCCGGCAGCGGTCCGCTGGTCCTGGTCACGGGACCCCTGGGCATCGGACGCAGCGCGGTGCTCACCGCCGTCCGGGACGGGCTCACCGAGCGCGGCCACCACGTCCTGGCGCTGCGGGTGGCACGCAACGAACGTGACCGTCCCTACTCCCTGGCTGCCCGGCTGTCCGCCGAACTCGGTGCCCTGCACCGCGGCGCCGACGCCCGCCGGGCGACCCACACCGCTGCCCCGGTGCCGCATCCGGAGGCGGGGCGGCACCTGACGGCCGTGCTGCGGGCCGCCGTCACGGCCGGAGAGCCGCTGTTCGTGCTGATCGACGATCTGCACTGGACCGACCCGGCCTCGCGCGCGGTGCTGCTGCCCAAGCTCCGCTCGCTGGCGGGCAGTCCGGTCACCTTCGTGTGCAGCTTCCGCACCCTGCCCGCCGTCACCGAGCACGACCGGGTCGCGCTGGAGCGGCTGCGGGCCGCCGGACTCGTGCACGTGGTGCCGCTGCGCCCGCTGCACGCCCGGGAGATCGACACCCTCGTCGCGCACGAACTGCAGGCCACCCCGTCCGCCTCGCTCTCCGAACGGCTGCGCCGGGACTGCCGCGGCGTACCCTCCGCCGCGCTCGGCGCCGTGGCGGGGTACCGGCGCGCCGGGTCGCTGCGCGTGGTCGACCGGCACGCCTATCTCGCCTCGCCGGACCGGCCGCCCGAGATGCCCCCCGGGCTGCCCTGCGTCGAGCATCTGCGCGCTCTCGGCGCGCCCGTGTGGCCGGTGGTCAAGGCGCTGGCGGTGCTGCACCCGCTGGGCTCCGCCGCCACCGGGCTGATCGCCGAGGCGCTGGACACCGGCGAGGACGAGGTGCGCGCGACGCTGGAGTCACTGCGCGCCGAGGGGCTGGTGTGCCACGGGCCCCGGCCCGGGCACTGGCGGTTCCGGTTGCCGCTGCACGCGTCCTCGCTGGCCGCCTGCCTGGGGCAGTACGAACGGCGCAGGCTCTCCCAGCTGGCCGTCACCGCCGTGTGGTCGGGGACGGCCACCGCCCAGGGCTGTTATCTCGCCGAACACCTGGTCACGGCGGGCCGGTTCGTGGACCCGGCGCGGGCCGCCGAGGAACTGTTCACGCACGGCAGCGCCGCGATGCTGGAGGACGGCCACTCCGCCGAACGCTGGCTGCGGGCCGCCCTGGACCTGATCACCGAACCCGAACTGCGGGCCAGGGTCCTGCTCGTGCACGCCTCCACCTGCACCATCCATCTGCGCCACGCGGAGGCCGCGGAGAGCGCGTGGGCGGTGCTGTCGCGGTACGCGGACCTGGTGACCGACGAGAACCTGCTCGAAATGGAGATGGTGTACATCGTCTCGCTGGCCGGAATGTCCGACCAGGCGGCGCTCACCGCACTCGCCGACGAGGGCTGGCGCACGCTCCCCGGCGGCCCGGGGCACCGCATCATCAGCAGGTACAACGCCCTGTGCCACCTGGAGCGGTGGCAGGAGGCCGCCGACCATCTGGCGGCGACCCGGCAGGAGTGGAGCGCGGACAACGACTTCGTGGCCGGGGTGGGCCAGATCCTGGACGAGATCTCGCACGCCTTCCTGGGCCGGCCCCGGGACTTCGAGCGGGCCGTCGCCGATCCGACCCGGTGGCCGCTGTGGGAACGGGGGCCGCGGCACCGTTTCCAGCGGCTGTCCTGGCTCACCAGAACCCTGATGACCTTCGGCGAACTGGCCCCAGCGCAGCGGCTACTGGAGACGTACGGCCTGCCCTCGGGGTACCGGCCCGTGCCCGACCAGGTGGTGGCGGCCAGTCAGTCCGGGCACTGGGACCGGGCGCTGGACCTCGCCCGGCGCGCCCTGGCCACCGGGGCGTGGGTCGGCGACCTGACCAGCCACACCATGGCGTCCCGGGAGATGAGCGTCATCCTGGGCGCGCGCGGCCGGATCACCCAGGCCAGGTCGGTGATCGAGAACGCCCGTACCGTGCACTCCCTGCTGCTGCATCTGCTGGCCGGGCCCGAGGCCGAGCAGGAACAGTCCCTGGGGGCGACCGAGCGCGCCCACCGGGTGATCACCGACGCGCTCGCCCTGGCCGAGCGGCTGGGCCTGGTCGTCGGCACCGACGAACTGTGGCTGCGCAGGACCGAGGTGGAGCTGAACACGGGCGACCCGGCGGCGGCCAGGCGCTGCGCGCGGGAGGTTGCCCGGGTCGCGGAGCTGACCGGCACCGAACGCAGCCGGCTGTGCCATCTGATCGCCACCTCCATGGCGCACCGCAACCCGGCCGCCGCGGCGGAGGCGGTGGCCCTGGCCCGGCACCGCGGCCAGCCACTGGAACTGGCGGACACCCTGGTCACCGTGGTCCGCCACGGGCAGGCCGACCCGGGCCTGCTGCGGGAGGCGTACGCGGTGTACGGCGATCTCGACGCGCTGCTGCGCAAGGCCCAGTTGCGGAATCTGATGCGCGAGCGGGGGGTGCCGGTGCCGGGCCGCAGCGCGACGATGGCGGAGAACGAGCGGCTGCTGGCGGTGCTGGTGACCGAGGGCCTGACCAACCGGGAGATGGCGGTCGCGCTCGGGTGCAGCGAGAAGAGCGTGGAGAGCCGTATGACGCGGCTGTTCAAGCGCGCCGGCTACCGCTCCCGCGTCGAGCTGGCCTCGGCCATGCTGACGGGCGACTACACCGTGTGAGACGCGCCGGGCCGCGCGGTGCGGTGGGGGCGCGCGCGGTGGGCGGCCGGTCAGGCGCCCCGGGGCCGGTCGGCGGCGATCAGGAACCGGTGGGCCCGTACGTCCAGACGTCCCTCCGCACGGATCCGCCGATCCAGGCGGCGCAGCGCCGCGTCGTAACGCGCGGGGCCGAAGTCGGGGATCTGCCACGCCACCAGGCGCAGGTGGTGGACGACGGCGCCGATGTCGTGGAAGGAGAGCACCGGGTGCTCCTCCTGCGCCCGCACCGGCTCCAGACCCGCGTCGGCGAGCGCCGCGCGGGCGGTGTCCAGGGTCCAGCTGCCCGGGGGATGTGCAGGCGGGGCGCCGAGCAGGTCGTTCAGCCCGGCGCAGTCCTCGCTGCCCACCTGCTGGGTCAGCACGGTGCCCCCGGGGCGCAGCACCCGCCGGATCTCTCGGGCGGCGAGCCGCCCGTGGCGGTTGAGCACGACATCGACCGACGCGTCGGGCAGCGGCAGGAGTTCGGGGTCGGAGGCCGGGAGGACGGTGACCCCCAGTGGTTCGAGCCGCGCGCGGGCGACGGGGAGGTTGGGTGGCCACCCCTCGGTCGCCCAGGTGTGCCGGGGCAGCGGCCCGAGCGCGGCCAGCAGTTCACCGCCGCCGGTGTCGATGTCCAGCAGGCGTTCCGCTCCGGCGAGGCGGGCGCGGGCCGCCCGCGGGTAGGACCAGGACGGATCCGAGCCCCGTACCCGCCCGGCCAGCGCGCCGAAGTCCCAGCCCCCGACCGGGGCCGCCATCGCGGCGGTGACCAACTCCTCGTATCCGCTGTCGACCACCCCCGGAGGCTAGGAGAACCCCCGCCCCCGGGCAACGGGTTATCGGGCCCGCACCGGATGCCGGGCCGCCCCCGCCCGACACGGCGGGGCGACCGTCCCGTACCGGCTGGGCGAGTCGGCGGACGCGTGCCCCCGGGCGTGTCCGGGGCGGTCTCGCCCCGCTCGGGCGCTGACGTTTGTCACTACTGGCGCGGTGGCGCGGCGAGAACACTGGGCCGTGCCGTGGAAAACGTGGCCGTTCCGGCCGCACGCGGCCGGCGCGAACGCGCCCGGATCGGCGTGCCGGTCCGGGCGAACGGCCGGCGGCCGTCGTGCCGAGCGGGCCCGTTCCGGCGCCCCCGCGCTCCGAGGAGGACATCCCGATGCCCAGAACCTTGTCCCTCGCGCTCGCCGCCCTCGTGGTGGCGACCGCCCTGCCCGGGGCGGCGGTGGCCGCGACACCGGACCCTGTGCGGTGGGGCCGGTGCCCCGAGGAGGTCGCCGCGCCCCGTCTGGAGTGCTCGACGCTCGACGTCCCGCTGGACTACGGCGACCCGGACGGACGACGGATCGAGATCTCCCTCTCCCGGCTGGCGAGCGAGAAACCGGCACAGCGCCGCGGCGTGCTGCTGACCAACCCGGGCGGTCCCGGCGGCCCGGGCCTCGGCTACCCCGCCGTGCTCGCCGCCGCGGGGCTGCCGCAGGAGGTGCTGGACTCCTACGACCTGATCGGCTTCGACCCCCGCGGCGTCGGCCACAGCACCCCGGTGACCTGCGACCTGACGGAGGAACAGCAGCAGCGCGGCGCCTTCGCCCCGTACGCGCACACCGCCGCCGACGTCACGCGGGAGGCGGGATACGCGCGGACCGTCGCCGAGAGCTGCGCCGCCTCCGAGACCGCGTGGATGCTGCCGCACACCACCACCGCGAACACCGCGCGCGACATGGACGCGATCCGCACAGCGCTCGGCGAGCAGACGATCTCGTACCTCGGCGCCTCCTACGGCACCTACCTCGGCGCGGTGTACGCGACGATGTTCCCGCACCGCGGCGACCGGATGGTGCTCGACAGCGGCCTGGGGCCCGGCGGTTACGACGTCACCGCCATGCGGAAGTTCGCCCGTGGGCTGGAGGACCGCTTCCCGGACTTCGCGGCATTCGCGTCCGCCCGCCCCGAGTACGGCCTGGGCAGCACCCCGGAACAGATGCGCGCGACGTTCTTCGAGCTCGCGGAACGGCTGGAGGCGGCGCCGGTCGCAGGGGTCGACGGAACCATGTTCCGCGCCCTCACCTTCGAATACCTCTACAGCGACGCACTGATGCCCATGCTGGCCGAGATGTGGCAGGGCCTCGACACGGACAGCCCGCTGCCGCCCGCTCTGCCGCCGCCGTCGGGGGACCTGGAGAACCTCATGGCGTCCCGGCTCCATGTGATCTGCGCTGATTCCCGCTGGCCGGGGACCGTGCGGGAGTACCAGCGCAACGTCGCGGTCGACCGGATGAGGTACCCGATGCTGGGCGGGTCCACCGCGAGCATCGGTCCGTGCGCGTTCTGGCCGTCCGAGCGGGTCGAGCCGCCGGTACGCATCAATGACCGGGGGCCCTCGAACGTCCTCATCGTGCAGAACGAGCGCGACCCGGGAACACCGCTGGCCGGCGCCGTGGAGCTGCGGCGGGCGTTCGGGGACCGGGCCACGCTGGTGACCGCCGACCAGGGCGGGCACGGTGTCTACCCGTTCGGCGGCAACACGTGCGCGAAGGACGCGGCGACGGCGTTCCTCACCTCCGGGGAACGCCCGTCCGGGGACCTCGCCTGCGCGGCGGAGCCGGGCGCGTAACGGGAACGGGCACGCCGTGCGCCGTGCCCGGCGCGGCGACCACCCCGGGCCCCGGGGGCGAGGACCGGCTCGCCGCGGGCCCGGGCAGGGCCCGTCAGCGCTGTCGGCGGGCGTTGAGCCGGGCGGCCTGGCGCGTGAGGTGGTCCCGCTCGGCGAGGTGGGGGGCCACGTGGGCCGCCTCGGCGTACAGCCGTGCCGCCGTCGCCAGGTCGCCCCGGCGCTCATGGAGGTGGGCCGCCACCGCCGTGTACCGGGGCAGTGCGGCGTCCAGCCCCGAGAGCGCCGCCAGGCCGGCGTCCGGGCCTTCGGCCTCCCCGACGGCGACCGCGCGGTTGAGCCGGACGACCGGGCTGTCGGTCAGGCGCGTCAGCTCGTCGTACCACTCGACGATCTGCGGCCAGTCGGTCTCCCGGGCTGTGGGCGCGTCGGCGTGGAGCGCCGCGACGGCGGCCTGGGCCTGGAACTCGCCCAGCCGGTCGCGGGCGAGCGCCGCCTGCAGGATCCGCACCCCCTCGGCGATCAGCACGGTGTCCCAGCGCCCGCGGTCCTGCTCGGCGAGCGGCACCAGGCTGCCGTCGGCCGCGGTCCTGGCGGCACGCCGGGCGTGGTGCAGCAGCATGAGGGCGAGCAGCCCGGCGACCTCGGGGTGGTCGACGCGGGCCGCGAGCTGCCGGGTGAGGCGGATGGCTTCGGCGGCGAGGTCGATGTCGCCGGAGTAGCCCTCGTTGAAGACGAGGTAGAGGACGCGCAGCACGGTGGCGACATCGCCGGGCCGGTCGAACCGCACGCCGGAGACGGTGCGCTTGGCGCGGCTGATGCGCTGCGCCATGGTGGCCTCGGGCACCAGGTAGGCCCGGGCGATCTGGCGGGTGGTGAGGCCGCCGACGGCGCGCAGGGTGAGGGCGACCGCCGACGCGGGGGTGAGCGACGGGTGGGCGCACAGGAAGTAGAGCTGGAGCGTGTCGTCCACGGCGGGCGCGGGCCCGGGGGCCGGTTCCTCGTCGGCGAGTTCCTCGCGCCGGCGTCGTGCGGTGTCGGCGCGGGTCGCGTCGAGGAACCTGCGCCAGGCCACCGTGATCAGCCAGCCCTTGGCGTCCCGCAGGGGCTCCGCCGGGCCGGCGGAGTCAGGGGAGGAGTCGGCCGGACGGCGGCGGAGCGCCTCGATCAGCGCCTCCTGCACGGCGTCCTCGGCCGCCGCGAAGTCGGCTCCGCGGCGGACGAGGACGGTGATGACGCCCGGGATGAGGCTCCTGAGCAGGGCCTCGTCCAGCGATGAGGTCATTCGGTGACGGTGGGCGGCGCGGTCAGGAACGGGCGAACCTCCAGCCACTCGTGGATCGGCCTGCCGCCGGCTCCCGGGGCGGCCGACAGTTCTCCGGCCAGCTCGACGGCGCGTTCGTAGCTGTCCACGTCGATGATCATCCAGCCGGCGATGAGGTCCTTGGTCTCCGCGAACGGGCCGTCGGTGACCGGCGGGCGCCCCTCACCGTCGTAGCGGACCCACGCTCCCTCGGGGGCGAGTGCCTGACCGTCGACGAACTCGCCGCTGCTCTCCAGGCGGGCGGCGAAGTCGTTCATGTACTGGATGTGGGCCGAGATCTCCTCGGGGGTCCACCGGTCCATCGGCACGTCGTTGACGGCGGCCGGGGCGCCGCGGTAGTGCTTCAGCAGCAGGTACTTGGCCATGGTGGTTCTCCTCGGTGCGCGTGCGACCCATTGTGGTCGCGTTCACCCCGGGGACGGAGCCGGACACGGGTTCTCGACATCACCGTCCGGCTCTCTTTTCCGGACCCGGACCCGGACCCGGACCCGGACCCGGACCCGGACCCGGCGGTGATCCTCCCCCACCCGCGTTGTCAGTGCTCCCTGCTTCGATGGCCCCGTCGTGATGGGACACCACCAGGCGGAGGAGAGACCGTGGGCACGTGGGGCAGTGGAAACTTCGAGAGCGACACCGCCAGGGACTATCTGTCCTCCTTCATGGATCAGCTCGTCGCGGAGGTTGCCGAGGTCATGGACGGGGATCCGGTCGCCGTCGAGCCCGACGAGTACTGGGGTGTCGCCGTGCCGTGCCAGCTGGAGCTGCTGCACGTCCTGATCCGGGCCGGCCACACCTCCGACACGCCGCTGCGCCCGGAGCTGGTGGAGAAGTGGAAGACGCACTTCATGGCCGTCTGGGAGCGGACCATCGACGAGCTGGAACCCTCGCGGGGGTACAAGGAGGAACGCCGCGCCGTGCTGGTCCGCACCTTCGACCAGTTGGCCGGGGCGGCAGCCGAACGCGCCGCCTAGCCCACCCCGGCCGTTCGCCCGCCCGCCCGCCCGCCGTGACCGAACTCGGTGACGGGCGGACGACGTCGTTGTCCCGGGTGCCTACGCCACTCGCCGCAGGGGGGTCAGTGCGGAGACCGCGCCGGCGATCGCGGCGGCGAGTGCGGCGGACTGGGACAGGAAGGGCGAGTGGGAGGAGTCGAGTTCGGTCACGGCGGTCGGGGCGGCCGGTCCGGCGGCGATATGCGTGCCAACACGTCCGATCTCCTGTGAACCCTGGTGCGAAACGAGCCCGTCGGACCGACGCGAAGGGGGAGGACGCGTCGGTGCCGAGTGTGCGGGACGACACGGACCAGCCCCGGAACGTGGCACCGCGCCGCCCGTATCGCCGTTCCCGACGCTAGCGAGACATGTGCGGGTGCGGCAGTGTCAGATTTTCCGAGCGGTGCCCGTACGCCTGGTCACCCGCACGCCTGGTCGCCGGTGAAGGCGATCGCGGTGGGCCGGCCCGCGACGGTGGTGCTCAGGATCGGAGAGCCGCGCCGGTGAGGTACTTCAGAAACGGGAGCAGCGTCGCGAGCGCGGCGGCGGCGAACACCCCGAAGGCCAGACGCGGGCCGCCCGCCGCGGCGAGCACTCCCGCCAGGGCGGTTCCCACGGGCATCGCGCCGAAGGTGAACATCCGGGCGGCGGCGCTGTAGCGGCCGAGCATCGCATCGGGGACCCTGCGCTGGGCAAGGGTGCGGGCGTTGACCGACCACAGCGTGCCACCCGTCCCGCCGAGGAGAGCCCCGGCCGCCACCGCCCAGATGTTGGTGGTGAGGGCGGGAAGAGCGACCATCGCGGCGGTGCCCAGGAGGTCGGCGAGCATCGCCCGGCGGACACCGAGGAGCCGGTTGACCCAGGTCACCGAGGCCGCGCCGACGAGCCCGCCCACACCCAGGGCGCTGAGCAGAACGCCGTACTCCCGCGGGCCCAGCTCCATGGCCGTCGTGGCATGGAGCGGCATGAGCCCGAGCCAGGCTCCCCACACGGAGGCGAGCACGGCGACGACCAGCGACAGGGTCCGCAGGACCGGGTCGCGCCACAGGAAGCCCAGTCCCTCGGCGATCCTGCGGCGGGTCGGCACGGCGACGGTGCCGGACGGGGGCGGCGCGGGACGGAAGCGTCCTGCGAGCAGCAGCAGGGAGAGGGCGGCCAGCGCGTAGGCGGCGCCGGTGAGCCCCAGGGCGAGGGAGGTTCCGGCGGCCAGCAGCAGCCCGCCGACGAAGGGTCCGGCGAACTCCTGCCCCACGGTTTCCGCTCCCACCATCCAGGCGTTGGCGCGCTCGCGGCGGGCCGGTGGGACGGCGGCGGGGACCAGGGCGGAGGCGGAGGTGGCGGCGAGGACATCGGCGATGCCGAGGACGGCGCCCGCCACCAGGAGCTGGGGCAGGGACGGGCCCTGGGCCGCCGCCGAGACCGTGAGTCCTCCCATCGCGGCCATGCGCAGCGCGTTGGCCGCCCACAGCAGGCGGCGGCGGTCGACCCGGTCGGCGAGGACGCCGATGTGCAGCGCGAAGAGCAGCCACGGCAGCGTGAACGTGAGGGCCACCGCCGTGATCTGCAGCGGAGCGTCGGTGCGCTGGGCGGCCAGCAGCGGAAGGGCCATCTTGACCACGCCGTCGGCCAGGTTGGTCACGGCGGTGAAGCCGACCAGCACGGCGGTGTTGCGGGGGGCCGGAGGCGTTGGGTGCTGGGGAAGCGCTGGGTGTTCCGGTGGCGCGTCGGTCCGTTTCCTGCGGGCTGTGAGCGCGGCCATGACGATCCCCTCACCATCTAAACGCTTAGCAGGTGACGTTACTGTGGCACGACCGCGCGTGACCGCGCAACCGGCAAAGCGCTTAGCCCGTAACATGGAGAGCGAGCCACACCCACCCGCGCCGAAAGGAAGACCGCGATGCTGGAGCAGCCCGCCTCGGCCGGACTGGTGCAGGAGTTCGCCAACACGCTGGACATCCACGCCGGAACCGACGCGCTCGCCACCCCGGCGGACCTAGCCGGCTGGCTCACCGACCGGGGCCTGCTCGACTCCCCCGGCCGCTTCTCCGACACGTCGCACGCCGCCTATCTCGCCCTGCGCGCCGGGATCCGCGAGGAACTCGCCGCTCACGCCGCCCCTCCCGACCCCGCCCGCACCACCGCGGCCGACCAGGTACTCGCCGAGCATCCGGTCCTGCTCACCACGGGCGGCGCCCTCCTCCAACCGCCCGGCCTGCCGACCCTCCACACGCCCCTGGTCACGCTCGCGATCGCCTGGCACGAACTCGTCACCACCGGCGAGGCCGCCCGGCTCAAGTCATGCGCGGAACACACCTGCCGCGAGACGTTCTGGGACGCCACGAAGAACCGCAGCCGCCGCTGGTGCTCCATGAAGTCCTGCGGCGACCGCGCCAAATCCCGCGCCTACCGGCAGCGCAGGCCCACCGGCGACTGACCCCGGCCGCCGCAGGGCGATCCGAGGTGTTTTGTCCCTGACGTGACGGGTACCCGCGCCGATCACACGCGACCACCTGACGGAGGGAACACAGGGATGCCTGCGGGATCCAGCCGGAAGCGAGAGCGGCAGTACGAGCACATCAAGGAGGGCGCGGAGAAGCGCGGCACCTCCGAGAAGCGCGCCAAGGAAATCGCCTCACGGACGGTGAACAAACAGCGGGCGCGGTCCGGCGAGTCCGGAACGAAGAGCAAGGTCTCGACGCAGGACCCCAAGTCGGCCTACGAGCGAGGCGGGCGTCGTTCACACAGCGGTTCCCAGGGGCCGACAAAGGACCAGCTCTACGCGGATGCGAAGCGGCGCGGGATCGAGGGCCGCTCCTCCATGGACAAGGAGCAGCTGCGCAAGGCGCTCGGCCGCTGAAACGCCCACCGCCGCGCCGACCGACGTGCGGCCGGGGAGCGTACGGTCGGCGTACGGCCCCGGTCGGCCGGGTTCGCGCGGCGCGCGGCGGGTACCCGGCGGCCCGGCGATCGACCGGACATCGGCCCCCTCGGAAGGAAGACCAGCTCATGCGCGTCGTCATCGTGGGCGCAACCGGCAATGTCGGCAGTGCCGTCATCCGGGCCCTGGCCGCGGAACCCGCCGTCACCTCCCTCACCGGTCTGGCCCGCAGACTGCCGCACTGGGAGGCGGACAAGACGGTCTGGAAACGGTGCGACCTGCGCTTGGCCGACGGCGACGGGCCCTCGCTGACCGAACTCTTCCGGGGAGCCGACGCCGTCGTCCACCTCGCCTGGCTGATCCAGCCGACCCGGGACCCCGCCGAGACCTGGCGCACCAATGTGCTGGGCACGGCCCGCGTCCTCAGAGCGGTCTCCGCCGCCCGCGTCCCCGCCCTCATCTGTGCGTCTTCGGTGGCCGCCTACTCCCCGGGGCCCGGCGACCACCACGCGGTGGACGAGAGCTGGCCCACGCACGGCTGGCCCACCGCGGCCTACAGCCGTGAAAAGGCCTATGTGGAACGCATGCTGGACACGTTCGAGGCGGAGCATCCGGACACCCGGGTGGTCCGGATGCGCCCCGGTTTCCTGTTCTCCCGGTCCTCCGCGGCGCAGCAGCGCCGCTACTTCATCGGACCGCTCCTGTTCGGCCCGCTCGCACGTCCCGAGCTGAGCCCCGTCGTCCCCGACGTGCACGGGCTGCGCTTCCAGGTCCTGCACACCGACGATGCCGCCGACGCCTACCGGCGTGCCCTCGTCCGGGACGTCCGCGGGGCCTTCAACCTCGCGGCCGACCCGGTGATCGACCCCTCCCAGCTCTCCCGGATCTTCCACGCGCGGAAGCTGAAGGTACCGCCGGGAGTACTGCGTGCCGTGATGGCGGGCGCCTGGCACGGCCGGCTGACACCCGCCTCTCCCGGGCTGCTGGACACTCTCCTGCGGCTGCCCGTCATGGACTGTTCCCGCGCCCACGGCATCCTGGGCTGGCAGCCGCGGCGCGACGCCGAGGAAACCCTGCGCGACGTCATCGAGGGACTGCGGCACAACACCGGCGGGCCCACGCCGCCCCTGGACGCCCACCCACCGGGCGGCCGGCTGCACGAGCTCGCCACCGGCATCGGCCGGCGGCCGTGACCGCGACGCATTCTTCGAGTTCCACCGCACCCGCGTGCTCCCCGGGCTGGGCTGACCCGGCCCGGGGAGGCCCGGCCCGCCATCGCCGCGGGCGCCGCCGGGCGACGGCCCCGTTTCACGCGGTGGCGGTCAGCAGCTGCGGGCTGAGGACCTTCAACTGCGCGTTCGCCCAGCGCACCTGCCGCAGGGTGTCGGGGTGGCACTGCTGGGCGAGGCGCAGGAGTTCGGGCCTGCGTTTCGCCTGCGCCGCCTGGGCGAGCAGTTCCCAGTCGACGGACACGGCCGCGGCGTGCAGATGCAGTTGCCGCAGATCGCGCAGGAGACGCAGCCCCGCCTCCGCCTCGAGCACGGGGTTGGGGTGGCAGTCCCCGGGGACGCGCCGCACGTGGCCGTCCGGGCCGGAGCCGGTCGCTTCGGCCAACGCCTCGGCGTGCCGGCGGGACCAGCCGGCCAGGTCCCGCGCCACATGGTGCACCTCGTGCTCGGCCCGGTGACGCCCGGCCACCTCGAGCAGGTGCTGGGCGAGCGCGTTCTCCGCCTGGTGGAGCGCGTGCAGCAAGGGAGTCAGGTTCACCGGGGTTCTCCTCCCGCCGTGACGGTGAGCTGGGCACCGGCCAGCGCCGTCGGCCCACCCGCCGTGGCGGGTACGCCGGCGGCGAGGGGCGCCGAGGCGGTGGTGGTCGGTGCGGGGGCGGGGGCCTGCGCGGGGGCCAGCCGTCGCACGCGGGCGGCGGCGGTCTTGAACAGGGGCTGTTTGGAGGCCGGGTCCCAGTCGGTGAGGGTGAGTTCGTTGGCCGCACGGGGCCGGCCGTCGGGGCGGTCGCCGGCGGGGGTGTCCCAGTAGCCGTAGTGGAAGGGCAGGAAGACGACGCCCGGGCGGATACCGGTGATGCGGGCGGCGGCGGTGACGCTGCCGCGTGCGGTGGTGATCTCGACCTGGTCGCCCTCCTCGACGCCGTGCCGCCGGGCGTCGGCGGCGGAGAGTTCCGCCCACATGTCAGGCGCGGCGGACTGGAGTGGAGGGGCGCGGGCGGTCTTGGTGCGGGTGTGGAAGTGGTAGAGCGTGCGCCCGGTGATGAGCCACAGGGGATGGCTGTCGCTGGTGGTCTCGTGCGGCGGCAGATAGCCGGCGGCCTTGATGACGGCTTTGCCGAACGGGTTGAGCGCCTGGTATTCGACGGGCTCCAGTGGCGCGCCGGTCACCATGTCCTTCCCGTAGCTCTCGCATTCCTGGGGCGAGCTGAAGAACCGGCCGTCCGCGTACAGCCGTTCGGTCCCGCGCGGGTTGCGTGCGTCGCACGGCCACTGGATGCCGCCGTGCTCGCGCAGCAGGGCGTAGCTCATCCCGGTGTAGTCGCACGGCCGGCCCCGGCTGCACTCCTGCCAGGCGCGGAAGGCCGATTCGGGATCGTGCCAGCGCACCAGCGGGCCGCCGTCGCGGTCGCGCAGCCCGAGCCGGGCCGCGTAGTCGAGGAAGATGTCGAGGTCGGGCCTGGCGTCACCGGGCGGTTCGACGGCTTTGCCGGAAAGGTGCACGGTGCGGTCCGCGTTGGTGAACGTTCCGGTCTTCTCCCCCCAGGTGGCGGCCGGCAGCACCACGTCCGCGAGACGAGCGGTCTCGGTGAGGAAGATGTCCTGCACCACGGTGAACAGGCCCTCGCCGCCCAGGATCGCGCGTACCCGGGCGAGTTCGGGGAGGGAGACCGCCGGGTTGGTGCCGGAGATCCACAGCAGGCGCAGGGAGCCCTGCTCGGCGTAGCGGAACATCTGCATCGCGTGGGTGGGCGGGCCGTGGTGCGGGATACGGTCCGGCTCGACGTTCCAGATCCGGGCGAGTTCGGCGACCTGCGCGTCGTTCGCCCAGTTCCGGAAGCCGGGCAGATCGCCGTTGGCACCACACTCGCGGGTGTTCTGGGCCGTGGGCTGGCCGTTCATCTGGAGCACCCCGCAGCCGGGACGCCCCAGCATGCCGCGCAGCAGATGGAGGTTGTTGACCTGAACGGCGGCGGCGGTCGCCTGGTGCGACTGGTAGAAGCCCTGGAGCACGGTGGACAGCAACCGGCGGGCGCGGCCCAGCACACGGGCGGCCCGCCGGATGTCGGCGGCCGGGACGTCACAGATCCGCTCCGTCGCCTCGGGGGTGCAGTCCGCGACGCGGGCCCGGAGTTCGTCGAAGCCGACGGTGTGGGCGTCGAGGTAGGTCCGGTCGATCCAGTCCTGGGCGATGATCTCGTGGAGCAGCCCGTTCATCAGGGCGACGTTGGTGCCGGGCAGCGGCGCCAGATGCACGGTGGCGACCTCGGCGACACGCGTGGGCCGGGGGTCGACGCAGACGATCTGCGGCGGCCGGGGCCCGGCGAGCCGGTCCAGGACACGGGACCACAGCACGCTCTGGGTCTCCGCCATGTTGTGGCCGAAGAGCGCGATGACATCCGCGTGATCGATGTCCGTGTACGAGCCGGGCTGCCCGTCGCAGCCGAAGGTCTCCTTCAGGGCCGCCGCGGCGGTGGCGGTGCACAACCGGGTGTTGCCGTCCAGGTGCGGGGTGCCCAGGCCGGCGTGGGCGATGACGGCGAGGGTGTAGTACTCCTCCAGGAACAGCTGCCCGGTGGTGTAGAAGCCGAGGGCGGACGGGCCGTGCTCGTCCAGCAGCCGGCGGGTGCGCCGCACCACCCGGTCCATGGCGGTGTCCCAGTCGGTGGGCACCAGTTCGCCCTCGACCCGGATCAGTGGCGTGGTCAGCCGGTCCCCGGAGGCACCGGCCTGCCAGCCGTAGAGGTCCTTCGGGCCGAGCCGTCCGTGGTTGACCCGGTCGCTTCCCCGGCCGCGCACGCCGACGATCCGGCCGTCGCGGACCGCGATGTCCATGGCATCGCCGTTCGAATGGAGGAGTGAGGCGGTGGGGACCCAGCGGTCGACGTCCTCGGGGCCAACACCCTCGGCGAAGAAGGAGTCGACGCGGACGGGCCAGCGTTCGCCGGGACCGTACATGGTGCGCGCCGTCGACCTGAACCTCCCGCCCGGTGTCGAGAGCGACATGGGAGAGGGCGACGACTGGCCCGGCGTCCGGGAACGGGTGCTGTCCTCGGAGATCCTCATCATGGCGTCGCCCACCTGGCTGGGCCGGCCGTCCTCGGTGGCCCAACGGGTGCTGGAGCGGATGGACGCCAACCTGGCCGGCACCGCCAAGGCCCTGGCCGCCAACCCGCTGGGCCCGCCACCCTCCTGAAGCGCCCCGCCGTCAGGTCCGGGCGGGCCGGGCCGGTCCGGCGCGCCGCGCCCGTCAGGTCCAGGGCGGGCCGGGAGCGCGGGCCAGGTCGTCCAGGGCCCGCCGGGCATCGGTGAGCAGCGCACCGTACAGCGGCCATTCGCCCGGTGCCCGCAGGTCTGCCCGGCGGCTGTTGCCCGCCAGTTCGGCGGCCCGGCGCCGGCCACCGGCCACCGGCCCGCCGTCCGGATCCGGGCCCGCTCCGGCGGGCGCCGCGGAACCGCTCTCGCCCAGCTGATGCGCCGCCCGGCCGATGTCCTCCAGCAATCCGGCGAAGGGCAGGAGGAAGTCGCCGGCCAGCGCCGGCCGGTTGTCACGCCCGGCCGCGTAGTCGAGCCCCCGGACGACCGACTCCAGCTGGTAGGAGGCCCGCTCCAGGGCGGTCACCCGGCCGTGGTGATCCGACAGGCTCAGCAGGCCGCCGCTCACCAGCCGCCGCGGATTGAGCCGGACGTTCTCCTCGCCCAGCTCCACCGTCGCCCGGGCCTGACGGGCCATGGTCCGCAGTGCTGCGCCTCGTCCCACCAGGCACGGGTCTCCGCCTCTCCGGTCCGCCCTCGCGCAGATTGCGGGCGACCCCGGCCGCCAGATCGCCGACCCGCCCGGCCAGGTACGCGACGGACCGGTCGGCGTCCCGGTGGTGCACCGCCGGCGCCAGCACCACGACGGCCACCAGGCCGCAACCGATCCCGATCAGCACCGCGGCCGCCAGCCCGGCGCCGTAGTCCCACTCCCCGTTGCCGGTGGAAAAGGCGAACAGGGCGGTGACCGGCACCTGGAGCCGCTGGGCGCCCAGCGGCTGCGCCCGGGAGAGAGCCAGCGCCACCAGGAGCAGCACGGCCAGGGTCCACGCGGTGCGTCCCGCGGCCGATCCGAAGACGGCGGCCAGCACCACCCCGAGCGTGACGGCCGCCAGATAGCGCCAGGACTGCTGGATCGAGCGGTGCACCGTTCCCTGGATGGCCAGCAGCGTCGTGAACGGGGCGAAGGTGGCGACGCCCGGCGCCAGCAGCCACGAGGCGAGAGACCAGGCGGCCACCGCCGCGGCCACCGTCTTCAGCTGGAGCAGCAGGTCCTCCCGCTCCCAGCCGGGCCCGCGCACGGCCTGCCGGAGCCGGTCCCGCAGCACCGCGACCCGTACCGTCACCGCGTGGACGGGTCCGGTCCCGTCCTTCCGCACACGCCTCCTCACAGCCACCTCGACTGCCCCGCGAGACCGGCGGCAAACGTGCGCGGCGGGGCCGTCCGACCGCCCCTCCGAGCTGCCGCGCGCCCCGGAAAGTGCTTCCATCCGTACAGGAAGAACGCGGCGCCCTCCCCCAAAGGGAACAGCGCGGCACCCGTGAGAGCAGGCTCCGTACCGCTCGCCCAGGCGTCTGGAGGCATCCATGGCCGTACGGCACCGACTGATCGCCCATCCCCCCGACACGGTGTGGGACGTGCTGGCCGACCCCTCCCAGTACGCCGCCTGGGTGGTCGGCACCAAGGATTCCGCACCGGCGGAGGGCGAGTGGCCCCAGGTCGGCTCCGCGCTGGCCTACACCGTGCGGCTCGGCCGCAAGGATCTGCACGGCCGCACCTGGGTGCGGCGCTGCGAGCCGCCGCGGGCCCTGGAGCTGGAGGTCGACAGCGGGCGGCTGGGCACCGCGCGCATCTCCCTGGACATCCGCCCGTGGGGCGAGGAGACCCTGGTCATCATGGACGAGCACCCGCTGCGCGGCTTCGGTGGCACGGTGCACAACGCCGTGCTGGACGCGGTGCAGCAGGTGCGGCACCGCGGCATGCTCGCCCGGCTGGAACGGCTGGTGGACGAGCGGGCGCCGCTGCCGTCCGGGCACCGGCCCGGCTCCAGGGCACGGGGGCGATGACGGACGCCGTCGTGGTGGGGGCCGGACCCAACGGACTCGTCGCGGCCAATCTGCTGGCCGACGCCGGCTGGTCCGTGGAGGTCCTGGAGGCGCAGCCGGAACCGGGCGGGGCGGTGCGCAGCGACCGTGGTGTGCACCCGGATTACGTGAGCGACCGGTTCAGCGCGTTCTACCCGCTGGCGGCGGCTTCCCCCGTGCTGCGGGCGCTGCGGCTGGAGCGGGAGGGGCTGCGCTGGAGTCATGCTCCGCAGGTGCTCGCCCACCCCTTGGCGGACGGGCGCTGTGCGGTGCTGGACCGCGATCGGGCGGTCACCGCCGCCCGGCTGGACACGTTCGCCGCGGGCGACGGACGGGCGTGGGAGGACCTCAGCGCCCTGTGGGACGGCATGCGGGAGAACCTGCTGGCGGCCCTGTTCACCCCGTTTCCCCCGGTGCGTGCCGCGGCCGGGCTGGCGTTCGGACTGGGCGCGGCCGAGGGGCTGCGGGTGGCGCGGCGCCTGCTGTTGCCGGTGCGGCGGCTCGGCGAGGAGGAGTTCGACGGCGAGGGCGGCCGGCTGCTGCTGGCGGGCAGTGCGCTGCACGCCGATCTGCCGCCCGAGGCGTCGGGCAGCGGCGGTTTCGGCTGGCTGATGGCGATGCTCGGCCAGAGCTACGGGTTCCCCGTACCGGTGGGCGGGTCGGGCGAGCTGACGGCGGCGCTCGTCCGCAGACTGAGCCGGCGCGGCGTCACCGTACGGTGCGGGGAGCGGGTCACCGAGATCGTGGTGCGGGGCGGACGGGCGGTGGGCGTGCGCACGGCGGACGGGACGGCGGTCTCCGCGCGCCGCGCGATCCTCGCCGACGTGACGGCGCCACAGCTCTACCTCGACCTGGTCGGACGGGAGCAGCTGCCCGGCCGGCTGCTGGCGGATCTGCGGCGTTTCCAGTGGGACTTCGCCACCTTCAAGGTGGACTGGGCCCTCACCGGGCCGATCCCCTGGAGCGCGGGGGCGGCCTCCTCGGCCGGGACGGTGCATGTGGCCGACGGTGTGAACGACCTCACGCGCTTCGCCGCCCAGCTGGCCATGGGCGAGGTTCCCGACCGGCCTTTCCTGCTGCTCGGCCAGATGACCACCGCCGACCCCTCCCGCTCCCCCGCCGGCACCGAGTCGGCGTGGGCCTACACCCATGTGCCGCACCACGTGCTCGCGGACGCCGGCCCGCAGGGCCTGACCGGACGCTGGGACCGGCGGGAGCGGCAGCTGATGGCCGACCGGGTCGAGGAGCAGGTCGAACGGTACGCGCCCGGTTTCCGTGCGCTGATCGCGGCCCGCCGGGTGCTGAGCCCGCCCGATCTGGAGGCGTCCGACGCCAACCTGCGCAGCGGGGCCGTCAACGGGGGCACCACCGGCCTCCACCAGCAGCTGGTGTTCCGGCCGGTACCGGGCACCGGCCGGCCCGAGACCCCGGTGACCGGCCTGTACCTCGCCTCCGCCTCCGCCCACCCGGGCGGCGGCGTGCACGGCGCGCCGGGGGCCAACGCCGCCCGGGCCGCGCTGCAGGCGGGCAGCACCGCCCGGGTGGTGACCGCCGCCCGGCGGGCCTTGGCCCGCCGGGGCCGGCGCCGCCCCACGAAGCCCGGCTGAGGCAGCGCGGGAGGGCCGCGCCCGGCGAGGGTCCGCCCGTCAGTCGCCGGGCCCTGCCAGGGGTGAGCGCAACGCCGAGCCGCCCGAGCGCCAGGCGGTCAGCACCTCCCGCGCCAGGCGGTCCTCCAGATGAGCGGTCGCCCCGATGCCGAAGGCCACATCGGCCGCCAGCGCGGGCTCGTCCGCCAGCAGCCCTCCCACGACCTCGTGCCGGACCACCTGTTCGTGCACCGCGTCCGCCTCCACGTGTTCGTCGTAGAACCGGGCGGCGGCCGGGCCCGCGCCCACCGCACGCATCGTGGCGGCCAGCCGACGGGAGGCCGGCGGGGACGTCACCTCCACCGCGGCGAAGTGGCCCACCAGCGCCCCGCGCAGCGACCGGTGCAGGCCGAACAGCGACATGAGGTTGACGGTGGCCAGGGCCGGTGCCGGGGCCGCGTCGAGGTAACGGCCGTAGGCCGGGTCCAGCCCGAGATCCGTCATCAGCGCCGCGAACAGCTCGGCGTGCACCCGCTCGGCGCGCCCCGCCCCGAACTCGTCGTACTCGATGGCGACCATCGCGGCCTTCGCCCGCCCCCGCAGCCGGGGCACGACCCACAGGTGCGGGTCCGCCTCCTTGAGGTGGTAGAGGGAACGCAGCGCCGCGTACTCCCGCACCTGCCACAGGGCGCCTTCCCGGGCGAGGTGGTGGCTCATGCTGTCCCCGCTGTCGCCCACCGGTTCCACCAGCAGCTCGCCCAGGGCCTGGTCGGCGTTGTCACCGGCGGCGGCGTCGCGCCGCAGGGCCGTCAGGAAACGGTCCTCCGCGTCGGCGCGCAGCCGCAGCAGCGCGGGGTCCCACTCGTACGCGTCGTCGATGCCGGCGAAGCCCCGGTAGTGCAGTTCGTAGAGGAGGTACAGGGCCAGGTGCAGATCCGCTCCGTAGGGATCGGCGCCGGAGACCGCGGCGGCCGGCGGCAGCGGACCCGCCGCCCCGCGCAGGGCGCCGATCACCGCGCCCGACAGGTCGCCCCTGGCCGGGGGCAGCGGAGGGGACGCGGTGACGCGCAGCGGCAGCGTGGTCACGGGGCTTCCTCCGTTCCGGCGGCCGGCGGCGGTCCGGGCCGGGGCGGCCGTTCGGGTGAGTTCCGCCGGTCGTTCCCGCGGGACCGGCGGCGGTGGCTGGTGTCGCACCACGGATAGCTGCGGCTGCGCCGGCACGCGCACAGCGCGACCTGGAACCGCTGGGAGGACACGACGCCGCCGTCCGGGAGGACGACCTCCACGGGCCCCTCCACCAGGATGGGTCCGTCCGCGTCGAGCCGTATCCGGCGGGGCCGTTCAGAGTCGTTCGGCACGGATGACCACCAGCTCCTCCTCGTCCTGGCCGTGCTCCAGCAGCCCCTGGGCGCGCAGCCAGGGGGCCCGCTGCCGCAGGACGGGGCCCAGCGGGATCCGGGCCTGGTCGCCGACGGTGGCGTGCAGTCCTGAGCGTTGCAGCCGGAGCAGGGTCTCCTCCGTTCCGCACAGTGCGGAGTGGACCAGGAGCAGCACCCCGCGCGGGCGCAGCAGGCCGGGGGCGGTCGCGCAGATGCGGTTCAGCAGGGTCCGGCCGTCGGCACCCGCGTCCCAGGCGACGGCGGCGCCGTGGCGGGCGGGCCGGCGGGGCGGCGCCGGTACGTACGGCGGGTTGCTGACCACCAGGTCGAAGGTCAGGCCCCGCAGGCTTCCGGCCAGGTCCCCCCGGCGCACGTCGATGGCCACGCGGGCCAGCAGGGCGTTCAGCCGGGCCGTCCACACCGCGCGGCGGGCGATGTCCACGGCGGTCACATCGGCGCCCGTGAGGGCGGCGCGCACGGCGAGCACCCCGGTGCCGGTGCACAGGTCCAGCACGGCGGTGCCCGGGCCGGTGCGCTCGCGGGCCAGGGCACCGGCCACGAGCCGGCTGTCGTGCTGCGGCGGGTAGACACCCGGAACCGTGAGGACTCTGCCGAGGGCCGGTGGTGCGGTGGTCGTCATGCGCGCTCCTGTCGCCTCCTCGCACCGGGGGTGCGTCCGGGGGTCCGGTTCCGTGGGGCATGCGTCGACGGTGACGGTCAGCCGCGATTGAGGCCCTTCAGGTCCGGGAGGAACTCCTGGACCTTCTGCTTGATGCCTCTCTTCACCACATTCGTCCGGTCGCTGTCACCGCGCAACAGCGCTTCGGCGGTGGACTGCGCCTGCTCCCAGGTGGCGTGCGGGGGAATCGGCGGCACGGCGGGATCGGTGACGAATTCCAGCAGGCAGGGCCGGTCGGCCGCGAGCGCCTGCCGCCAGGCGGACTCGACGCCGCCCGGCTCGTCGACCCGGATGCCGTGCAGGCCGATGGAGCGGGCGAACTCCGCGTACGGGACGTCGGGCAGGTGCTGGGAGGGCTCGAACTGCGGGGCGCCGGACATCGACCGCATCTCCCAGGTGACCTGGTTGAGGTCCTGGTTGTTGAACACGCCCACGATCAGCCGCGGGTCGCTCCAGCGCCGCCAGTAGCGGGCGGCGGTGATCAGCTCCGCCATCCCGTTCATCTGCATCGCGCCGTCGCCGACGAGCGCGATCGCCGGCCGTTCCGGGTGGGCGAATTTGGCGCCGATGAGGTAGGGGACGCCCGGGCCCATGGTGGCCAGGGTGCCCGACAGGGAGCCGCGCATCCCCGGCCGCAGCCGCAGGTGACGGGCGTACCAGTTGGCCGCCGAGCCGGAGTCCGCCGCGAGCATGACGTCGTCGGGCAGCAGCGGGGACAGGGCGGCGGCCACGTATTCGGGGTTGACGGGGTCGGCCTCGGTGGCGGCCCGCCGGTCCATCACCTCCCACCAGCGGGCGACGTCGCGCTCCAGGTCTTTGCGCCACTTTCCGTGCTTCTTCGGCTCCAGCAGCGGCAGCAGTTCCCGCAGCGCGGTCGCGGCGTCCCCGATGAGGTTGACCTCGTACGGGTAGCGCATGCCCGCCATGTGCGGGTCGATCTCGATCTGCACCGCCCTGGCCTGACCGAACTCCGGCAGGAACTGGGCGTACGGAAAGCTGGAGCCGATCGTCAGCAGGGTGTCGCACCCCCGCATCAGCTCGTACGAGGGCCGGGTGCCCAGCAGTCCGATGGCGCCGGTGACGTACGGCAGTTCGTCGGAGAGCACGTCCTTGCCCAGCAGCGCCTTGGCCACCCCGGCGGACAGCACCTCGGCCGCCTGCTCCACCTCCGCGCGGGCGCCGGCGGCGCCCTGGCCCACCAGCACGGCCACCCGTTCGCCGGCGTTCAGCACGGCGGCGGCGCGCTCCAGGTCCTCCCGGGCCGGGACCGGGGCCGAGCGGCCGAGGCCCAGGGAGGAGGGCACCATCTTGAACGCGTGCGACGGTGCCTCGTACTCCAGCTCCTGCACGTCGGCGGGGACAATCACGGCGGTGACCGTGCGCCGGCCGTACGCGGTGCGGATGGCACGGTCGAGCACGTTGGGCAGCTGCTCGGGAACGGTGACGGTCTCCAGGAAGTCGGAGGCGACGTCCTTGAACAGGTTCGCCAGGTCCACCTCCTGCTGGTAGGAGCCGCCCATGGCGCTGCGGTTGGTCTGGCCGATGACCGCGACCACCGGGACGTGATCGAGTTTCGCGTCGTACAGGCCGTTGAGCAGATGGATGGCTCCGGGCCCGGAGGTCGCCACGCAGACGCCCAGCCGGCCGGAGTACTTGGCGTAGCCGACGGCCTCGAAGGCCGCCATCTCCTCGTGCCGCGCCTGCACGAACATGGGGTCGTCCGCGGCCCTCCCCCACGCGGCGAGGAGCCCGTTGATCCCGTCACCGGCGTACCCGAAGACGTGTTCCACATCCCACTCCCGCAGCCGCCGCAGCAGGAAATCCGCCACCTTCTCACCCATGCGCGCGCTCCCAGTCCTCGCTCACGTCGCGGCCCGCCCGTAGCTGCGCGCCCCGGCCCGCGTGGTCCGGCCGCAAGGGTGAACGGCGGACACGCGGACGGGCCGGGTACCCGGTGCGGCGCGCTCCAATCACGGGATCGGCCCCCCGTCCGTCACCCGCTCGGCGCAACGCCAGGGGGCGCGGGCGATGTCGTGGGACGGCCTCGCCGCGGAAGCCACGGAGCGCGCCGGTGCGCGCGGGCGCCGGTCGGTCCGTCAGGTCCCGGGGGCGGGCGGGCCCAGCCAGTGGTCGATCGCCGCCGCCAGGGCCAGGTGGTGCGGCGGGCGCAGCATGCTGTGGTGGTCGCCCTCGACGACGTCCACCGTGAGGCAGTCCCCCATCAGCTCCCGGAACACGGCCCCGCGCCGGGCCCCGTCCCCGTCCCGGGCGGCGAGGTAGAGGCACGGCACGCGCAGCGGGGCCGGCCGGTACGCGTCCAGGGCCCGCATGTTGGCCCTGAAGACCTCGAAGACACGCCGCAGACCGGCCTCCGATGTCTCCTCACCGAGGACGCCCTCGGCCCTGGCCCAGCGCAGCAGCGCCTGAAGGGGACGGCCGCGGGCCTCCCGCACCGTGAGGGTGCTGCGGCGACCGGCCGAGGCCGCGAGGTACTGGCTGTGCAGGACCGCGAGTTCCGTCTCGTCCTCGGGAGCCCGCTCCGGCTCCACCGGGGTGTCGATCAGCACCAGCGACTCCACCACCCGACCGCGCTCTGCTGCCCGTCCGGCCATCTCGTACGCCACGGAGCCGCCCATCGACCAGCCCGCCAGCACCACGGGCCCGGCGCCCAACTCGGCTTCCATCCGGTCCAGGTAGCGGTCGGCCAGCTCCTCGACGGTGTGCAGCGGGCTGCCCCCGGTGAGGCCCTCGGCCTCCACGCCGTACACCGGCCGGTCCGTGGCCAGCGCCGCGCACAGCTCCGCGTAGCCCAGGACGCTGCCGCCCACGGCGTGGACGAGCACGAGGGGCACGCCCGTACCGGTGCGCAGCCGGATCAGCGCGCGGCCCGTGCCACGGCCGGGCCGGCCGGCGGAGTCGATGAGCGCGGCGAGTTCGGCGACCGTCGGTGTCTCGAACAGCGCCGACACCCCGAGGGCCACGCCGAACTCCTCCTGCACGAGGGAGGCCATCCGCAGCGCCGCGAGCGACTGTCCACCGAGGGCGAAGAAGTCGTCGCGCACGCCGATGTCCTCGGTACCCAGCGTGCGGCGCCAGATGGCGAGCAGTCGCTCCTCGCTCTCGGTGCTCGGCTCGACCGGGCCCGGCCGGTCCGGGGCGGCCGGCCGCCGAGGGGCCGGCAGCGCGCGCACGTCGAGCTTTCCGTTGGGGTTGAGCGGAAGTGCGTCGAGCACGGTCACGGTGCCCGGCACCATGTGGGGCGGCAGCCGCCGCCCCAGCGTTCCGCGGAGGTCCGGCGGCGGTGGGTGGCCGGGCCGGTGGACCACGTACGCGGCCAGCCGGTGGTCACCGGCGACGCGGTGCGCCACCACGGCGGCCTGGGCGACCGCCGGGTGGGCGCGCAGGGCCGCCTCCACTTCGGCGGGCTCGACGCGGCAGCCGTTCACCTTGATCTGGCGGTCGATCCGCCCGAGGCACACGAGGTGGCCGTCGGAGCGGTGCCGCACCAGGTCACCGGTGCGGTACATCCGCTCCCCCGGCACGAACGGGTCGGGCAGGAACCGTTCCCCGGTGAGCTCGGGGCGGCCCAGGTACCCCCTGGACGGGCCCGCGCCGGCGATGTACAGCTCGCCGCGGGCCCCGGGCGGCACCGGACGGAACTGGGGATCGAGCACATAGAGGCGTACGCCGGGCAGCGGTTCCCCCAGGCCCGGGTGCCGGGTTCCGCGTTCGACCAGGCACCAGGTGGAGTCGGCGGTGCACTCGGTCACGCCGTAGATGTTGTAGATCCGCTTCACCGAACCCGTCGCGTACAGCCGTTCGATCAGCTCGCCCGGCAGCGCCTCCCCGCTGAGCATGATCGTGGTCACCCCGCCGGGCAGCGGCCCGGCCGCGAGCAGTTCCCGCAGCAGGCTCGGGACGCCCTGCACCAGGGTCACCGTCTCCCGCTCGGGAAGGGTGTGCAGATCGAACACCGAGTCGACGAGCAGCACCGTCCCGCCGAGCAGCAGGGTCGCGAAGTACTCCTGGATGGTGGCGTCGAAGCCGCTCGGGGTCGAGGCGAGAACGCCGGCCACCTCCTGCGGCTCCAGGGTGCGCCGGTAGTACTCGACGAGTGCCACCACGTGGCGGTGCTCCACCACGACGCCCTTGGGAGTACCCGTTGAGCCGGAGGTGTACATGACGTAGGCCATGTTCTCCGGGCCGACCCGGACCGGGGGCGGCGTGGCGGGGTGGGCGCGGAGACCCGGCTCGTCCACCGACACGACGGCGTCCGCCCACTGCGCCAGCCGGTCCCGGTGAACGTCGTCGGTGACCAGGAGGGGCATCCGGGTGTCCGCGATGAGCAGGGCGAGCCGCTCGTCGGGCAGCGCCGGTTCCATCGGCACATAGCCGCCGCCCGCCTTGAGGACGGCCAGGATCGCGACCAGCAGCCGGGGTTCCCGCGACACGCAGACGCCGACCGGCACCTCGGGGCCCACGCCCGCCGCCCGCAGCCGCCGGGCGAGGCGGTTCGCCGCCGCGTCCAGCTCCCGGTATGTGAGCCGGTCCGCCCCGCGCGCCACCGCGACGGCGTCCGGGTGGGCCGCGACGGCCGCCTCCACGAAGCGGTGCAGCAGGTCGACCGACGGCTCCAGCGCCGGGTGCCTGGCGCTCAGCAGTGCGGCGCGCTCGGCCTCGTCCAGCAGCGGCAGATCCCCCAGCGGAGTGTCCGGGGCCGCCACGACCGCCGCGGCGAGCCGGGCCAGGTGGCGGAGCATGCGCCGCGCCGTCTCGGCGTCGAACACATCGAGGGCGTAGGTGAGGGCGAGCTCCGCCCGACCGTCCGCGAGGTCGGCGACGTGCAGGTCCACATCCAGCACGGTGGTCGTCCGCGCGATGACGAGGGGTTCCCCGGGGATCCCGTCGAGCACGAAGTCCGGTCCCCCGGCGGGTTCGTGGGTGAAGAACGCCTGGAAGAGCGGGTTGCGGCCGGGTACTCGGGGCGCCCCCCGCGCCTCCACGAGGTGGTCGAACGGCACGGTGGCATGCCGGTACGCCTCCAGCGCGCGGTGCCTGGTTCTGGCCAGCAGTTCGGCGAACGACGGGTCGCCCGACAGATCGGAGCGCAGGACGACCGTGTTGACGAAGTTGCCGACGACGTGGGCGAACTCGCGCCGCTCCCGCCCGGCGTAGGGGACGCCGATCACCAGGTCGTGCTGGCCCGAGTAGTGCGCCAAGGTGGCGGCGTACAGCGCGTGGTGGACCATGAACGCGGTGGCGCCCGCCCGGCGGCCGAGATCGGTGAGCCGGCCTGCCAGATCGGCCGGCAGGGTGGCGCTCACCGTGCCGCCCCGCAGGCTGGGCCTCGGCGGGCGGGGCCGGTCGCCCGGCAGGTCGAGGACGGCCGGGGCGCCGCGCAGCCGTTCGCGCCAGTGCTCCAGCGCCGGCGCGTGCACGCCCGCCGCCGACGTCTCCTCCTGCCAGGCGGCGAAGTCCGCGTACTGGAAGGCGGGATCGGGCAGGGCCGCCGGGGCGCCGCCGAGCTCCGCCCGGTAGAGCTCGGAGAGCTCGCCCAGCAGCACCCCGAGCGACCAGCCGTCGATCACCGTGTGGTGGGCGGTGAGGAGGACGAGAAATTCCTCCGCCGCGGTCGCCACCACGAGACCACGGATGAGGGGCCCGCCCTCCAGCGTGAAGGGGCGGCGCGCCTCGTCCTCGACGAGCGAACGCCACTCCTCCTCGTCGCCCGCCCGGGCGGTCCCCCGGAGATCCTCGAAGCGGAACGGCGGCGGCGCGGCCGAGGTGAGGACCAGCAACTCACCGCGGGCGTCGACGAACCGCGCGCCGAGCGCCGCGTGCCGGTGGCACACGGCGGTGAAGGCGCGCTCCAGCGCCCCGGGGTCCAGCCGTCCTCGGAAGCGGAACGCGGCGGGCGCGTTGTAATCGCCCCGGTCGAGACCCGCGCGGTACAGGAACCACATCCGCCGCTGCGCGGCCGAGGGGGTGACCTGCCGCCGTGCGGCCGGGGAGCCGAGGAGCCGGGTGAGGAAGTCGTGGCGCTGTGTCGCGGACAGGCTGGTGTACCGCTCGTAGACGCCTTGCCTCAACACCACATCACCGCGCTCCCGCCGTCGTCCCCGCGCGTCCCGGCCGAGGCCGGGATGCCGTCAGAATGTGTGCTCCGCCCGCAGGTGGAGCAGCTCCGCCCGCGCTCCCCACTGCTCACAGCTGGCCTCAAGCCGGTCGCACTCCTTCTTCTGCGGGGAGCCCGGGTCGTAGTCGGAACCTGTGAGGTGCTTGAGCCAGGGGTCGAAGCCCATGGCGTAGGTGAAGATCCGCTTGACCCCCAGCGCCTTGGCCAGCTGCTCGGCCATGGCGGCGTCCGCGCCGTTCAGCCGGCGCCCGCGGTTGTGCCTGCGGTCGGGCATGCGGCCCATCAGCGGGCCGTACAGCCAGGACAGCGGCGCGCCCACGCATTCGAGCCCGATGAAGAGGGCGTCGATGCCGGTGATCAGGTCCTCGATCCTGCGGTACAGCTCCGGCTCGATGGGCGTGGTGTCGGTGGCGAAGACGAACCGGCGCCCCTCGATCTCCACCAGCGGCACCATCTTCGCCCGGATGTCGAGGTCGGCGTGCTCGCCGAGGAAGGGCAGCGAGGTGACGGTCAGTCCGTGGCCGGCGGTGACGCTGTCGAGTTCCTCCAGCTTGGTCACGGTGCGGAACCCGAGGGCGGTCAGCATCGCCGCGAGGGAGGGGTCGAGCACGGATCCGGAGGCCGAGCCCGGCACCACGACGGTGTCCACGATGTGGCGCAGCTGGAGCAGCGTCTCCACCGACACGTGGTCGCAGTGGGCGTGGCTGAGCACGATCGCGTCGAGCCGGCGTGGCAGGTCGTTGAGGGTGTAGTGGTCGATGCCGTCGTCGCTGTAGCCGAGCAGCGGGTCGAGCAGCACGGCCGCGTGCGCCGACTCCAGCAGCACCGAGGCGTGGCCGAAGAAGCGGACCCGCACCCGGCCCTCGGGCACGGGGGGCGGCGAGGTGGGCTCGGTGTCGGTGAAGAAGCCGGCGAATCGCGTCAGGTGTTCCTGGTCGAGGCCGAGCCGCTCCGCCAGTTCCGGGACCTCGACGGAGGACCAGCGGGCCGCGAAGAGCTCGTCGAGGACAGGGGCGTCGAACGGCACGGAGAGGTCGAGTCGGGTGTCGTTCGGCAGGATGGGGCTGTTGAAGATGTACGGCTGGGCCCGGTCGGGCCTGGGCAGCAGCGAGATCTGCTGCCCGGCGGCCATGACGGCGCGGTAGGACCGGTACAGCAGGGGCTCGAAGATCCGCATCGAGGCACGGTTGATGTCGTCGTAGACGAGTTCGACGACCCCGCGCAGCGAGTCGGGGAGCCGGTCGTAGAGCGGGGTGAGCGCGCCGCCGTCGGCCTGCTGCTCCAGCCAGGTGCGCGCGGTGCTGAAGTCGTCGGCGAGGTCGGTCAACGGTGCGGCCCTGACCGTGACCTCGTCGTGGAAGGTCTTCAGCTGGTCGTAGCTGGAGCCGTAGGCGTCGAGGAAGGGATGACCGTAGTTGGCCGGTTTGGCCACGGCCTTGGTGTGCAGGTCGGGGTCGGCGAGGTAGCTCCTGAGCGTGGCCAGCTGTCGTTCACGGAGATTGAGCCCGGCGGCAAGGGGGTTGATCATGTGTGGCCACGCGTACCACCGGTGGATGAGTGGTTGAGGACTCACTGCGGACGACAGGTAGCGCTTTCCCACGATCTCTGTCCTTTCTCGACGGTGGTGTGCCGCACGGTCACGCGCCGAAGCGGAAGCCGCCGAAGACGGCGTGCGCGGTGTCGGGTCCCGATCCGGCGCCGGGGTGGGCGAGGCGTTCCGCGGTGTCGACGACGCGGCACGCCATCCGGTCCGCGGTGTCGCGGTCGTAGCGGCTGGTGTCGTGTTGCAGCACGAGCCGCAGCCCGTGGGCGTGTTCCACGAACTGGAACGACAGTTCGGCGATGCCCTGGCGCAGGGGCACCGGGCCTCCGCTCAGCCGGATGCCGTCCGGGGCCGGGCCGGTGTCGATGTGGGGGTAGACGGCGGCGAACACATCGAACAGCGGGGGGCGCCAGGGACGGCGCGGGGGGTCGAGGTCCGCGACGATCTCGTCGAAGGACGCGGCGCTGTGGTCCACGGCTTCGACGGTGGCGGCGGCCACCTCGGTGAGCAGCGGGCGCCACCCGGCGCCCGGTTCGACGGTGACCCGCAGCGGCACGGTGACCACGTGGAAGCCGACCGCGTCGGCCAGGCCGAGCCGCGCCCGCCGGTCCACGGCGGTGCCCAGGCACACGTCCCGGGCGCCGGTGAACTCCGCCAGGGTGTGGGCGACGGCCGCCGCGGCCGGCACGAACAGGCCGGCCCGCAGTTCCCGGGCGAGCGATCGCAGCCGGTCGACGGTGGGCCGGGGGATCTCGTGGGTGACGATGTCGGTCCGCATGCCCACCGGGCCCCGCCGGGGGCGGCTGACGGGCAGCGCCAACGGCTCGGGCGGGGGTGAGAGCACCCGCCGCCAGTGCCCGAGCGCCTCCTCGATCTGCCCCTCGTCGCGGACGAGTCGCGCCGGTTCGACGACCTCGACCGGCCGCTGCGGGGTGTGATGGGCCGCGACCAGGTCGTGGGCCAGCACCCGCAGACTCGTGCCGTCGCACACCAGATGGTCGGCGACGAGCAGCAGCGACGGGCGTGCCCCGCCGCGCAGCAGGGTGGCCCGGAACAGGGGCCCGCGCGCCAGGTCGAAGGGGCGGTCGATCTCGGCCCGCACGGCGGCGGTGAGGTCCGGCACGTCCTCGATGACGGTCAGCGGCGCGAAGTGCGGTGTCGTCACCGCGTGCGGGGCGCCCCGCCGTTCGGCGAACACGGTGCGCAACACGGGGTGTCGCCGCTGTACGGCCCGGACGGCGGCGCGGAGCCGTTCGACGTCCAGCTCGCCCCGCACCTCGAAGAGGCAGGGCACGCTGTACGCCGTGGCGGGGATCTGGCCGCGCTGGCGTTCGAGCCACAGTGATCGGGCCTCGTTGCCCATGGCTCCTCGCGCGACGCGCCGGGGACGTGGCGGAGTGCGCCGCTCGCTCAGCCGCTCGGCCAGCAAGGCCGGGGTCGCGCACTCGACGAGGTCCCGCACGCTCACCGGAACGCCCAGCGCCTGTTCCACGGACATGGCGAGAGCCAGAGCGCTCAGGCTGTGCCCACCGGCGAGGAAGAAGTCGGCGTCCGGCGGCACCGAGTCCAGTTCCAGGTGCTCCGCGAACAGCGCGCACAGCGCGGCGAGGCGTTCCGGCGGGCTAGCCACGGGAGTCGGGGTCGCCGTCGAGGAGCCGCCACAGGGCGCTGTCGTCGGACGCGGTCGGGGCCGGTGCCGCGGGGGTGCCCGTCTCGCGGACGAGCTCCGCGACTTCGCGCGCGGTGCCGAGGTCGAGGAAGTCACCGAGGTCGAGCAGCACCCCGAGTCGCTCCTCGATGCGGCCGATGACCGTCACCGCGGCGAGGCTGTGGCCACCGCGCAGGAAGAAGTCGTCGTCGGGGCCGAACGGCGCCCCGCCGAGCACCGACTGGAAGATGCCGCCGATGGTGCCCACCAGGTCGGCGGCACCGGTTCCGGGCTCTGCGGGCCGCTGCGCGGCGGCGTCGAGCAGGACCTCACGGGCGAGCCCGGTGAGCCGGGCGCCGTCCGGCTTGCCGCTGACCAGGCGTGGGATCGCCGCCAAGCGGACGTGGTGGGCGGGCACCATCGCCGCCGGCAGCCGCTCGGCCACGGCGCGCGCGACGGACTCCGGGCTGCGCGCCGTCTCCAGGAACGCCACCAGGCTCGGGGCGCCTTCCCGGTCGGGTGCGGCGACGACCACGGCCGCGTCCACCCCGTCGAGGCGGCTCAGCGCCCCCTCGATCTCGCCCCGTTCGACCCGGTGGCCCCGGATCTTGAGCTGCCCGTCGGCCCGCCCGCAGAACTCCAGCAGGCCGTCGGGGCGCCACCAGCCGAGGTCGCCCGTGCGGTACCACCGGCCGCAGGCCGCCTCGTCCGAGCGGGGGAAGGCGGCGGCGGTCAGCTCGGGACCGGCGTGGTACCCGGCGGCGAGGCCGGTGCCGGTGAGCAGCAGTTCGCCGATGAATCCGGCCGGCAGGGGGCTGAGGTCGGGGGCCGCCACGCGCACGTGGGTGTTCGCGATGGGGCGCCCGATCGGGAAGCCGGGGCCGGCGTCGGGTCCGTGGTCGAAGGCGGTGGCGCAGACCGCGTTCTCGGTCGGGCCGTACTCGTTGACCAGCCGGACGCCGGGCAGCTCCGTGTGGTGCCGCGCGACCAGCTCGGCGGGTACCGCCTCCCCCGCCACGGTGACCAGTCGCAGCGCGGTGCCGTCGAGTTCGGGCAGCAGGAGCCGGTACAGGCTCGGCACGACGGTGGCGTGGGTGACGGCGTGTTCGCGCATCGTTCCGGCGAGGTCGCGCGGCAGGTCCCGGTGGGCGTCGACGAGCACGAGCAGGGCGCCGGCGGCCAGGGCCGGGAAGATGTCGGAGACGGAGCTGTCGAAGGCGAGCGAGGGGATCTGCAGCACGCGGCTGGTGCCGTCCAGCGCGTCGTAGTCGACCTTCCAGCTCACATAGCCGGCGATCGCCCGGTGGGTGACCCGGACCCCCTTGGGGGTTCCGGTGGAGCCGGAGGTGTAGATGACGTACGCGAGGTCGTCGGGCTCGGGGCCGGGGCCGGGAAGATCGGTGGCCGGGTCACCGCGCAGCACCTCACCGACGTCGGTCACCGGGGCGCCGGGCAGCCGCGTGGCGAGGTTCCCCGCGGTCAGCACGGTGACGCAGCCCGCGTCCGCGATCATCTCGGTCAGCCTGTGCTCCGGGGACCCGGGGTCGAGGGGCACGTAGGCGGCGCGGGCCCGCAGCACGCCGAGCACCGCGGGCAGTGCCTCGATCGCCTTGCCGGTCAGGACCCCGACCCGGTCCCCGGGCCGGGCGCCGAGGGCGACCAGGCGTGCGGCGACCCGGCCGGCCGCGTGCCAGAGTTCGCCGTAGGTGAGGGTGTCCTTTCCGGCGACGACGGCCGGCCGCTCGGGGTGTTCGCGGACGACGGTCTCGATCGGGGTGAGGAGCGTACGGTCGGCGGCCTCGGTGAGGTCTGCGGGCGAGCCCAGGGCGCGCGCCGTGGCGAGGTCCTGGGGCGCGGCCCGGCGCATCCGGTCGAGCGGGCGGCTGGGCTCGGCGAAGTCGGCGAGCACCTGGTCCACGGCCCGGGCCAGCACGCCGAGGAACCACGGCTCGCGGTCGCCGGCGGCGTCGCGCAGCCGGAGGAGGCCGTCCTCCAGGGTCAGTTCCAGGACGGCGCGCGACGGGGGGCCGACGCGGGAGGTCCGTACGGTGAGCCCGCCGCCGTCGCGATCCTCGCCGTTCTCGCCGTTCTCACCGGCGGCGGGCGCCCGGCGCAGCGCGCCGTCGGTGGCCCGCACCAACTCGCCGACCGTGCCCACGGTGGCCAGGTCGAGCTGGAAGATCACCGGCCCCTCGGGGCCCACGGCGAGGAGTCCGGGTTCCGCGGTGGCCTCGGCGGCGGAGGTCACCAGCGCGGCGGCGGCCACCAGGGCGACGAGTTCCTCCAGCGGTCGCCCGCCGGACACCCTCGCGAGACCGGCCACCGCTGCCGGTGAGAGGAGCTGTTCCGTGCTGCTCGGGCCGGTGGCGGCTTCGGTGCGACGGGACCGGAACCGGGTGGGAAGGGGGTCCTGATCAGAAGTCATAGCGGGTTCCAGTCCACGAGGATCGCTGTTCGTCCGAGCGGGATGCGGGATCGACCGGTGCGGTCGGCCGGGTGATGACGTCCGTGCTGAGCGCGCACATCCGGTCGACGAGTTCCTCGGCCTCCGCCGGGCGCAGGAGGGCGTTGTCGTAGGTGAGGTCCAGGTGGAGGCGGTCGCCGCGGCGGCTGGCGTACAGCCACAGGTCGCTGCTGGCCGGCAGCCGGTCGGGCAGCACGTCCTCCAGGTGGTGGCGTTCGTCCCCGACGGTGGCGTTCTCCCAGCTCACGCCGGTGTCCAGCAGGACACTGCGGCCCGGCGGGGCGAGCAGCCGCAGCTCTTCGGCCAGAACGTCGAACGGGACCCTGGCGTGCTGGTACGCCTCGGCCGTGGCTTCGGTCACCTGGGAGAGCAGCTCGCCCAGCGTCGCGTGGTCCGGGTAGCGCAACCGCAGCGGGACGGCGTTGGCGAGGTAGCCGATGACGGCGTCGGCGGCCGGGTGGTGGCGCAGTCCGGCCGCGAAGCCGACGACCAGGTCGCGTACGCCCGTCGTCCGGGCGAGAGTCGCGGTGAAGGCCGTGACCACGAGGGCGAAGGGGGTCGCGGGGGCGCCGGCGATCGCCTCCCAGGGCAGCGTCCTGCGGGCGTAGCCGGTGGTGCCCCGGGTGACGCCGCGCCGGGCGGGGTCGACCGGGTCGGGCGAGGGCCGGGCGCCCGCGAGGCGCTCGCGCCAGAAGGCGATCTCGGCCGCCGCCTCCTCGCTCGCCAGCCAGGCCCGTTCCGCCGCGACCTCGTCCATGAAGGTGCGGGTCAGCGGGGGCAGTTCGACGGCCTCCCCGGCCAGCGCCCGGTCGTAGGCGGGCCACAGCTCGTCGAGCAGGATCTGGCCGCTGGCCCCGTCGTGGATCAGGTGGTGGGCGGTGAGCATCAGCAGGTCGCCGCCCTGCGGGCCGGTGAGCAGCCGCACCTGGAACAGCGGGGCCCGGCCGAGGTCGAAGGAGACGGCGCGGCCGACGCGCAGCGCGGCGGCGACCTCGGGGCCGTCCGGGGCGACGCCGGGCAGGTCGACGACGACGAGCGGCACGTCGACATCGTCGAGCACGATCTGCCGCGCTCGCACTCCCTCACCGGTGACCTGCGACCGCAGGACGTGCTGGCGGCGCATCACGGCGCCGAGCGCGCTCCTGAGTGCGGCGGCGTCCAGGCGGCGGCCGGTTCTGGTGACGGTGGAGACGATGAACGCGTCGGCCGTCGTCCGCCGTGCGGTGAGCCACACCCGGCGCTGCGCGTGGGACAGCGGGAAGGGGCCCTCGGTGTGACGCGTGGGGAGGGACGGTGGGTGGACCTCGTGCGGCAGCACGGCGGCCAGCTGGCGGACCGTCGGGTGAGCGAAGACCACGCTCACCGGGACGCCGAGCCGCAGGCCGGCCCGGGCGGCGGTGAGGCTGTGGCCGCCCAGCCGGAACAGGCTCTCGTCCAGTTCGGTGACGGGGCGGTCCAGGAGCTCGGCCCACACGTCGGCGACCCGTCGCTGGGCCGGCGTGAAGCGCACCGGGGCGGCGGGGAGCCGCGCGGCGGGCGGGTCGGGCAGCGCGGCCCGGTCGAGTTTGCCGTTGGGGGTGACCGGGAGCGCGGGAACGCGTACGAAGACGTCCGGGATCATCGCGGCGGTCAGACGCCGGGTCAGGAAGGCCCGCAGCGCGGCCGGGTCGGCGTCCCCGGCGAAGTAGGCGACCAGCCGTGGCGCGGGATCGGTCCTGGGCACCACGACGGCCTGCCGCACGCCCTCGGCCCGGACGAGTTGGGCGGTGATCTCGCCCGGCTCGACGCGCTGCCCGCGGATCTTGACCTGGTCGTCCATCCGGCCGAGGATGCGCAGCCGACCGTCGCTGCGGCGGACTGCCACATCGCCGGTGCGGTACATCCGGGCCCCGTCGCGGACCGGGGAGGGCACGAACTTCCGGGCGGTCTCCTCGGGATCGGCCAGGTAGCCGCGTGCGAGTCCCGCTCCGCCGAGGCAGATCTCGCCGGGGGCGCCGAACGGGACGAGACGCCCGTGCGCGTCGAGGAGATCGGCCCACTGGTTCGCGATACTGGTTCCGATCGGGATCTCGCCGGTGAGACCGTCGACGCGGCACACCGTGGAGGTCACCGCGTTCTCGGCCGGCCCGTAGTCGTTGTGCAGTTCGGTGTGCGGGGCCAGCGCCCCGTGTCGTGCGACCAGGGACTCGGTGACCCGTTCGCCGCCGAGCACCACCTGCCGCAGCTTCCGCAGCGCCGACACCCCGGCGTCCAGCAGCAGTTCGTACAGGCTGGGCACCATCATCGCGTGGGTGATCCGGTGGCGCCCGATGGTGTCGGCCACCTCGACCGGGTCGAGCAGTTGCTCGCGCCCCACGACCACTTGGGGGCAGCCGGTGGCGAGGGCGGTGAAGACGTCGAGGATGCCGCCGTCGAAGTGCACCGGGTCGACCTGGAGCGTCGCGTCCCGCTCGGTCAGGGCGTAGTGGCCGATGCGGTGCGTGATCGTGTTGACGATGGCCCGGTGTTCGACCATGACGCCCTTGGGCGTTCCGGTGGAGCCCGAGGTGCACACCACGTAGGCGAGGTCCTCCGCCCGGGCGCGGGCGAACGGGGCGTGCTGCGCGGCCGGGTGGTCGGTGAGGGTCAGCACCGGAAGACCGGTGTCCGCGTACGCCTCGGCGCTCCCGGGGTCCGTCAGGACGGCGATCGCGCCGCTGTCGCGCAGCAACGCCGCGCGGCGGCCGAGGGGTTGGCCGGGATCGAGGGCCATGAAGGCCGACCCGGTCCTGAGCACCGCGAGCAGGGCGACGACCATCCGTTCGGTGCGGTCGCACACCACGCCGACGACGCGGTCTCGGCCCGCCGGTGCGACGGCGGCCAGCCGTGTCGCCAGGCGGGTGGACGCCTCGTCCAGGGCCCGGAAGGTGAGCGAGCGCGGTCCGTGCACGACGGCGACCGCCTCGGGGCGTCGTCGCACCTGTGCGTCCACGAGGTCGAGCAGGGTGGTGCCCGGGTCGAGGGCGAGGGCCGGGCCGGTACCGGCGGCGATCAGCTCGGCGGTGTGGTCCGCGGGCAGTGCGGGGACGGCGCCGACGGGCGCGGTGGGGTCGGCGACGAGTTCGACCAGCAAATGCCGCAGGTGATCGGCGAGGCGGCGGCCCGTGACGTCGTCGAAGACGTCCCGCAGATGGGTCAGGGTGATCTCGGGGGTGCCGGTCGCGGGCTCCGTCACGCCGATCGTCAGGTCGAATCCGGAGACACCGGCGTCCACCGGCAGGTGTTCCAGGACGTGCGGGGCGTCGGCGTCGAGGGCGAACGCCCCGGAGAACGGCGCCTCGACCAGCACGTCGAACAGCGGGTTGCGTCCGGCGGCCCGGTCGACGGCGAGGTCTTCGACCAGTTCACCGAAGGGAAAGTCCTCGTAAGCGCGGGCCGCCCGGGCCGTCTCGGCCACCGCGCCGACCAGATCGGCGAACCCGCGCTCGGGGTCCACCGGGGTGCGCAGGACCAGGGTGTTCGCGAAGAACCCGACGGAGTGGACGAGTCGGGGGTCATCGCGCCCCGAGGTGATCGTGCCCAGCGCGACATCCTCGGCCCGGCACAGCCGCAGCAGCAGAATCCGTACGGCGGCCACCACGGCGGAGAACGGGGTGACGCCGAGGCCGGCGCACAGGGCGCGCAGCCGGGCGACCGTGTCCGGGTCCAGGGGCCGGCGGATGGTGCGCGCCTCGGTGGCGCGTACCGCCTCGCGGCGCCGGTCCAGCGGCAGTTCGACGTCCGGCAGGCCCGCCAGCGTACGGCGCCAGAACGCGCGTGCCGCGTCGGTGTCGCGCTCCGCCAGCGCAATGCTGTGTTCGGCGTACTGCACCGGTTCGGGTGCGGGGCCGGTGCCCCGGGGGTCCAGGAACGCGCTCAGGTCACGTACCAGGACGCCGAAGGACCATCCGTCGCACACGCTGTGGTGCACCGACAGCACGAGGACGGCTTCGGCGGCGAGCCAGTGGGCGCGCAGCACGGGAGGGGTCTCCAGCCTCGCCCTGCGGCGCTGTTCGCCGGCCGTGACCTCCGCGAGCGTGCGGTCGGTCACGACCAGGCGCACGCGTGCGTCCTCGGGCGGCAGGATCACCTGGGTGACCTTGTCGTCCCTCAGGCGCAGGACCGTGCGCAGCGCCTCGTGCCGGGCGACGAGCCGGTTGAGTACCTCCTCCAGAGCGGCGGGCCCGACATCGCGGTGCACCCGGTAGGCCTCCACGACGTTGTAAGGGCGCAGTTCGGCGTCCTCGGACTGTTCGAGGAGCCACAGCCGGCGCTGGGCGTTGCTCGCGGGCAGCGTGCTCGGCCGGGCGCGGCGCACGGCGGGGGGCGCGGCGGCGGCGCGCAGGGCGGCCACGAGCCCGTCCGGGGTGGGCGCGTCGAAGATCTGACGGACCGTGACGTGATGGTCCCCGGCCGCCGTGTACAGGCCGCGGGCGAGCAGCGCGGCGCTGAGGCTGTGCCCGCCGGCCGTGAAGAAGTCCTCGTCGGCGGCGCGTGGTGGCCTGCCGAGCACCTCGGTCCACGCCGCCGCGACGTGTCGGCCCAGCTCGTCCGCGGGCTGCCAGGTGGCGTCTGCGGCGTCCGCGAACGCCGTCACGGCCGCCGCGTCCACCTTTCCGTGCGGGGTGAGCGGGATGCTGTCCATGCGGACGATCCGGCCGGGCACCATGACGCTCGGGAGCCGGGCGGTGAGCCGGGTGCGTACCGACTCGGTGGCGGCGTCCCCGGTGTAGGCGGCGATGATCAGCGGGGGGCGGCCGGGGTGGTGCGCGACCACGACCGCGCCGGTGGTGATCTCGGGGAGCGCGGCCAGCGCCGCCTCGACCTCGCCCAACTCGACACGGTTGCCGTGGATCTGGATCTGCCGGTCGCGCCGGCCGAGGAACTCGAGCCGGCCGTCGGGCCGCCAGCGTCCGAAGTCGCCGGTGCGGAACGCGGGGACGCCGGGCGCGCAGGAGAGTTCGACGAACCGGTCGGGTCCGGTGGGCGTGTCATCGAGGTATCCGTCGGCCACGGCGGGGCCGAGTACATGGATCTCCCCGGGGACGCCCGCCGGGGCGAGGTCGCCGCCGGGGGTCAGCACGGCGACGGCGTAGCCGGGCGAGGGCCGGCCGATGGGCACGGAGGTGAGTTCGGCCAGCTCCGTGCCCGCGCACAGGAAGCCGACCGCCTCGATGGTGGCCTCGGTGGGCCCGTAGAGGTTCGCGAAGGTGCCGATCCGCATGCGGCGGGCCAGCCGGGGCAGGAGGCCGGCCGGGATGAAGTCGCCGCCGAGGAAGCAGTGCCGCAGTTCGTGGTCGGCGCCCGGTCCTTCGGCCAGCACGGACAGCAGTGTCGGCACGCAGTTGACGGCGTTGATCTCCATCTTGCGCAGGAACGCCCAGAATTCGCCGGGGTCCATCTCCTGCAGCCCGTTCATCGGCACCACGCTGCCGCCCGCGGCCATGGTGGTGAAAACGTGGTAGGCCAGCATGTCCGAGGAGATCGCGGCCAGCATGGCGATGCGGGTGTGCTCGTCGAACCCGACGTGGGCGGACGAGCTGGTCGCCTTGTGCGCGAGCTGGCGGTGCCGGATGGCCACCGGCCGCGGCAGGCCGGTCGAGCCCGAGGTGAAGAAGAGCACGGCCTCGTCGTCGGGGTGTGGCCCGGCGGGGGCGGGGGCCGCGGGGGCGGTGAGCAGGTCGGCCGCCTCGATGACCGCGATGTCGTGGAGTTCCGTGGCCGGTGGCCCCTCGGTCACCACGCACCGCGCTCCGCTCAGCCTCAGCTGGCGCGCCCAGCGGGCCGGCGGGTGGTCCGGGTCCAGCGGTACACAGGTGGCGCCGGCCCGCAGGACGGCGTGCAGGACGGTCACCAGTTGGGGGCCGCGCCGCAGGAGCAGGGCCACTCGGTCGCCGCGGCCGATGCCCTGGCGGGCGGCCAGTGCGCCGGCCGCGTTCGTGGCGCTCCGGGCGAGTTCGGCGTGGCTCAGCACGGTGGCGGGCGTGACCACCGCGGGGCGCTCGGGCCACCGTTCGGCGGCGGCGTCGAGCACGTCGACGAGGGTGCGCCCCGGCAGTTCGGCGAGGCTGTCGAGCGCGGACCACGCACGCAGTTCGGTGCGCTGCTCCGTGCCCAGCACGTCGACCTGGCGGCAGCGCTGGTGCGGCGCGTCCACGACGGAGGTGATGGCGGCCGCGACGCAGCGGGCCAACGACGCGGCGGCCACCGGGAGGTCGGGGCCGGAGACCGAGACCACGAGTTCGCCCTGCTCGCGGCGCACCGAGATCAGGATCCGTACGGCGGCCGGGAGCGGGGTGTCCTCGCAGACCACGCCGAGCCGGCCGAGGGCAGCGGCGGCGGCGGGTTCGGCGGCGCCGAGGCGCTCGATGATCCGGTCGCGGTCGGTCCAGGCGAGGGCGGACCCCGATTCGAGTTCCTGGTGGAGTGCGGTGAGGAACGCGCTCGCCGGCGCGTCCGGGTCGAGCGGGGCGCACAGCGCCAACTCGCCCTCCCCCGCCGGGGCGGGCACCAGCACCGCGGGGCGGGACGATCCGGGGTCCAGCGCCGCGAGGACCAGCCTGGTCGCCGCGACGGCCACCAGGTGGTTCCCCACACCGCTGCCGCCCGTCATCCTCTCCAGTCGCGCCACGACGGATCGGGCGACTCGACCCGGTGCGGCGGTCACGGCGGCCGGCCCGGTCCCCTCCAGCAGCCCTGCCCGCCGAGCCGGAGCGAGGCGGGCGACCCAGGCTTCCGGCAGCGCCTCACCACTCAGCATGCGCACGAACCGATGACGTACACGAAATTCCCCCACGGGTACCGAAGTCGAGCCACCTATCACGAATCGGTCACTTGAAAGTACCGAGGCTCGCGCACCCGCGCAAGAGGCTCTGCATACCGTTGCCGAGGGCTTCTACAGTGACCGTGCGACGTGATTGTCGCCGCACATCACCCCATGTAAAGTGGCAACCTCACGAGGTTTGTGAGTGTTTAATTGGGGGTACCATGCTCAAGTCGAAACGACTGGCCACTCTGCCCATCCCTGACCTCACGGCGGAGTTTGCCGTACTTGATTCTCAGCAGGCCAGTGGCGAATACGACGCCTTCACCTTCGGTTCGTGGTCGAGCCATGTCCTGGCCAATGGCAGCGGATCGGCAAAGGACACCGCTTTCCGACCGCACGACGAAGCGATCACGCCGACCGAACTCGGCGGCCGGCTTCCCGGCATCATGCGACTGGTCACCGATCACTTCGCCACCGAGAACCTGCAATGGGTGCGTGTCTTCGCCCTTCAGGACGGCATTCTCGCACCGCACGTGGACTTCCTCGAATTCGACGAGCCAGGGGTGCGGCTCCAAGTGCCGCTGCGGACCACGACCGAGGCGCTGCACTCGGAGGACGACCTGGTCTACCACCTGCGCAGGGGCGAGGTCTGGCAGATCCACACCACCGTTCCGCATTCCGCCCGCAGCGGATCCGGACCCGGCCGGCTGTCGCTCTGCCTGGATTTCGCCGGCACCGGATTCGCTCCCGAGGATGTCATTCGCGACGCCGTCCCCACCGAGCAGGACATTCACATCGTGGACCGACAGCCCCCCTCGGCCGAGGAGCTGGATAAACTTCTCTCCCTCGGTGACGGCATGACACCGAGTACCCTGCGCACCGCATTCCGCCCGTTCGCGGCGATGCATTTCGAGCGGCGGGCGAGCGCCCGGGACACCTTCGACTGGTACGTGCGCGCTGCGGAACGCAGCGGTGATCCCCGGTCGGCCGAGAAGGCCGCCGCATTCCGGACGTACTGCATTGAGCAGCGCGCCTACAAGGAAGTCTTCGACTGGTGACGCAAGATCGCCAATGGGCGGGCCGCTGGACCGGGAAGGGATTTCCGGTCCAGTTTTCCGTTCGGGCTGACCGGGAATTCATCGACCACCCACCAGCGCACCGGCACCAGGTAGTCGGGCAAGGAGGCGAGCAACTCTTTACGGAGGTCGACCGCCGCCGGGGGATCACCGATCAGGGCCGCGTGCAGTTCCACCGAGCCGTCGTCCCGGCGCACCCCGAACGCGGCGGCATCGCTCACCCCCGGACAGGGCCGCAACCGCTCCTCGACCTCCCGGGGTTCCACCGCGTAGCCCCGGATCTTGATCAGGTCGTCGATGCGGCCGAGTAGCCCCAGCGTGCCGTCCGGACGCCACACGCCCCGGTCCCGGGTGCGGTACAGCCGGGCGCCCGGCCGGAACGGATCGTCTCCGAAGACGGTCCTGTCGAGTTCGGGGTCGGTGTAGCGACCCACGCCCACGCCTCCGATGTAGACCTCGCCCTCCACGCCGTCCGGGACGGGCCGCCCGTGCTCGTCGAGGACATAGAGGTAGGTGTTCCACACCGGCGAACCGACGGGCGGGCGCGGTTCGAGATTGCCCAGCGCCGCGGACATCGCGTGGCTGGTCACCATGTGGTTCTCGGCCGGCCCGTAGTGGTTGTGCAGGGTGAGCTCGGGCCGGGCGGTCAGCAGGGCCGTCAACGCGGGCGTGACGCGTACCGTTTCTCCCGCGCTGATGATGTGGCGCAGGGCCGGCGCGTGCGTGAAGTTCGTCGGCAGATCCATGATCACGTCGATCAGCGACTGGGGGAAGTCCACCACCTCGATCGCCTCGTCGACGATGAACCGCATGAGTTCGCGCGGGTCCTGCCGCTCCGCCGGACCCGGCACGACCAGGCACCCGCCCGAGGCCAGGGTGTAGAAGATCTCCTGCACCGACACGTCGAACGTGAGCGGGGCGCATTGCAGCACCTGTCGCTCACGCCCCAGACCGGAGGCGTGCACCTGCCAGGACACGAAGTTCACCAGGCAGCGGTGCGTCTGCACGATGCCCTTCGGGGTGCCCGTCGACCCCGAGGAGAAGATGACGTAGGCGGTGTCCGCGCCGTCGAGCGGGGGCCGGCGCACCTCGCCCGGCCCGCTCGTCAACAGCTCCTCGGCCGTGGTCTGTTCAGCCGCCGCGACCAGCCGCTCCATGGGCTCGGCGGTGACCACGAGCGCGGCCGAGCCGGCCCGGCAGATCGTCGCGATGCGATCGGCCGGATACCCCAGATCCACCGGCAGGTAGGCGGCCCCGCTGCGCATCGCGCCGAGCATGACGGCGGTGAACGCGCTGCCGGCCCGGGCAGCGATCAGCACCGTGTCGCCCCGTCCGATACCGAACCGGGTGCTCAGGGCGTGGGCCGCGACATCGGCCAGCCGGTCGAGCTCCGCATAGGTCACGGCACGGTCCGGCTCGATGACGGCGTAGGCGTCCGGATGGGCGGCCATCTCGCGGTCCACCAGATCGAGCACGGTCCGCTCCCGAACGGGAACCACCGGGCCCGCATGGCCCGGGAAGGCATCCTTCCTACGCATCGTCACCTGCCCGGGCCGGATTGTGCGGGTGGTGCCACGCCTCGGTACTCGGACTGGTTGCCGGCGATAACGACATCGGAACTCCCCCTGGTTGGCCGGCCCGGCGCCCGAGTGCGCCGCGCCCTCAGTCGGTGGTGGACGGGGCCGCCTCTACGGGCGCGCGCCGCGCGCGTCCGTGCCACGCTTCCCACAGATCGGCGTAGAGGCCCTCTTGGGCCAACAGCTCCTCGTGGCTGCCGTGTTCGCGTACCCGCCCGTCCTCCATGACCACCACCGTGTCCGCGTCCCGGGCCGTGTGCAGCCGGTGCGCGATCGCGATGACCGTCCGGTCGGCCAGCACCGCGGCCATGGACCGCTCCAGGCGGCGTGCCGCGCGCGGGTCCAGCAGCGAGGTCGCCTCGTCGAGGACGAGCGTGTGCGGGTTGGCGAGCACCAGCCGGGCCAGCGCGATCTGCTGGGCCTGCGCCGGGGACAGGGCAGCCCCGCCGGCGCCCAGTTCGGTGTCGAGCCCCCCGGGCAGGGCCTGCACCCACTCCAGCGCGAAGACGACCTCCAGCGCCGATTCCACCTCGGCGTCGTCCACGTCCGCGCCGAGCGCGACGTTGTCCCGCACCGATCCCATGAACAGGTGGTGCTCCTGCGTGACCAGGGCGACCTCGCCGCGCCGCTGGACCAGTGGCAGTTCGGTCAGCGGGACCCCGCCCAGCGTGACCGAGCCGGGCCGCGGCGGATGGATGCCCGCCAGGATGCGGCCGAGGGTCGACTTGCCCGCGCCGGAGGCCCCGACGATCGCGAGCCGCTCGCCGGGTCTGACGTCGAGATCGACGTCGCGCAGCACAGCGTGGCCGTCCCGGTAGGCGTATCCGACCCCGGCGGCTGCCAGGTGGTGCCCCTCGGTGGCCACCGGGCCGGCCGGCTCGGCGGTCAGCCCCTCGTTCACCCCGATGAGGCGGGCCAGCGAGGCGTCACCGATCTGCAACTCGTCCAGCCAGGAGAGCAGCAGGTCCAGGGGGTCGACCAGGGCCCTGGTGTAGAGCACGGCCGCCGCCACCTGGCCCAGGCCCACCCAGCCGTTGATGTAGAAGACGCCGCCGGCCAGCAGGGTGGCGGCGACGGGCAGCACGTAGCCGATGTCCATCAGCGGGTACCAGACGCTGCGCAGGTACAGCGTGCGGCGCTCCGCCGCCGTGGAGCGGGCGATGTCGGTCTCGACGCGCTCCATGCGGCGGGGGCCCAGGCCCAGGGCCGCCACGGTCCTGGCTCCCGACATGGACTCGGTGAGCCCCTGCGTCAGGTCCGAATAGCTGGCCGCCTCCGCGAGATAGGCGTTCCGCGCGCGGCGCAGGTACCAGCGGGTGGAGATGACGAGCAGGGGTACCGCGACCAGGCAGGGCAGGGCCATCAGCGGGCTCACGATGACCAGCGCCAGGACGGTCAGCAGCACCGAAAGGGCCGAGACCAGGATGGAGGGGGCGGCCGTGCGCACGGCCAGGGACAGCCCGTCGACGTCCCGCGAGCTGCGGGTCAACAGGTCGCCGGTGCCCGCTCGTTCGACGAGGGAGAGGGGCAGGGTCAACACCCGGTCGATGAAGCCCTCGCGGATGTCGGCGAGTACGCGTTCCCCGAGCCGGGCGCCGAGCAGCCGCGCCGTCCGGGTGAGGACGCACTGGAGCAGCAGGAACCCGGTGATCGCCGCCATGGTGACGTTGACCCGGGTCGCCGTGATGCCCTCGCCGATCCCGTCGATGAGGTCACCGATCAGCGCGGGCACGACGAGCCCGCACGCGGTGGCCAGGGCGAACCACAGCACGGTGCGGATGAGCGGCGCGCGGTGCTGCCGCATCAGGACTTTGACCTCGCGACGCACCGTGGGTGCGTCGGCCACGGGCAGGCTCACATTTCCTCCCGCAGGATGGTCGCGGTGTAGTGCTCGTTGGTCCGCACGAGTTCGTGGTGGGCACCGGTGGCCGCCACCGCGCCCTCGCGCAGGTACGCGACCTCGTCGGCGCGGTCGAGCACCAGCGGGCTCGTGGTGATCACGACGGTGGTGCGGCCCGCCCGGGCGGTGCGCAGCCGGTCCGCGATGGTCGCTTCGGTGTGCGCGTCCACCGCGCTGGTGGGGTCGACGAGGACGAGGACGTCCGGGTCGTGCGCGAAGGCTCTGGCCAGCCGGAGCCGTTGGCGTTGTCCGCCGGACAGGCTCAGGCCGCGCTCGGTCAGTTCGCTGTCGGGTCCGTCCGGCAGCGACGCGACGATGTCCTCGGCGACCGCGCCGCGCAGCGCCGCGTCCCGCTCCTCGACGGAGGCGGCCCCGATGGTGTCCGTGAGCGGACCGCTGAACAGATAGGCGTCGTTGTCGGCCACCAGGATGTGGCGGCGCAGCGTGTCGAGGGGGTACTGCTCCAGGGGCACGCCGTCGGCCGTCACCGTGCCCGCGCGGTGGCGGCCGATCCGGTCGGCGAGTTCGACGCCCTGCTCGGGGGTCTGGGGCACCACGGCGGTCAGGACGCCGGGCCGCACCACCAGTCCGGTGGTCTCGTCGACGAGCGTGGCCCGCGGCGGGAAGGGCTCGGCGGGGTGCGCGGCGGTGTCACCCCGCGGCTGCAGGGTCAGGAGCGCCACGACCTGACGTGCGGCCACCAGCGCGCCGGTGAACTCCGTGAAGGTGGCGGTGACCGTCCGCATGGGAAGCATCAGGAAGGCGGCGTACCCGTAGAACGCGAGGAGGTCGCCGGCGCTGATCGAGCCGCCCACGGCCAGGTGCGCGCTCACCCACAGCACGGCGACCACGAAGACCCCGGGGAGCAGGATCTCGGCGGCGACGAGGATCGAGTCGATCTTGGCGACCTCGACGCCGGCCTTCCGTACCCGCTGGGAGTGGGCGCGGTAGCGTCCGGCGAAGAGCCGTTCGCCACCGACTCCGCGCAGCACCGGGAGTCCGGTCACGATGTCGGTCGCCCGCCCGGCCAGGTCGGCCTGCAGCGCGCGGCGCTCGGCCATCCGGCGGTGCAGGGGGGCGAGCAGCGGGCCGGTGCCCGCCAGCAGCAGCGGGACGCCGATGAAGATCATCAGCGCCAGCGGCCAGGAGACGGTGAGCAGCACGGCGGCCACCAGCACGATGGAGACCACGCCGCCGATGCCCCGGGCGGCGACGCCCAGCGCCGCGCCGAGCCGCATGATGTCGGCCGTGCCCACGGTGACCAGGTCGCCCTTGACGACCTGTTGGTGCAGGGTGTCGCCGAGCCTGACGGTCTGCGCGGTGACGAGGCGGGCCGTGCGGTAGACGGTGTGCAGCCGGTTGAAGGTGTCGCACCGGTGCCGTACCAGGCTGCCGAGGGCGGTGGCGAGCGCCAGCGCGAACACCACGCCGGTCCAGGCCAGCACGCCGCTGTTGGACTTCTGGACGATCTGGTCCAGCGCCCGGCCAACCGCGTACGGGGTGAGCGCGAGACTCACCATCCACACGCAGCCCCAGAAGACGCCCCAGGACAGCGTGGCGGCCTGCTTCCGGGCCAGCCAGAGCAGGAACCGGGTGGGCGAGCGGGTGTCGGGCGGCCCCTCGTCCGGGGGCGGCGGCGGGATCTCTTCCCGCTGGTCGAGGGGGGTGCCCGGCGGGGCGGTGCGGTGCGGTGACACTACGAGTAGTCCTCCAGTAAGCCGGTACGCCGGATGTCGAGGGACACGCAGTGGAAGCCTCCACTGAGTACCCGGGAGTGCCTGATCGGCAGGGCCTCCGTCTCGATGCCGTGCCGGTTGAGTTCCTTGATCAGGGGCTGGGCCGCGGCGTCCACCACGGCGAGTCCGGGGTTGATCATCAGCAGATTCATGCCGATCCATGAGGAGGCACGGATCGGTTCCGCCGTGGCCACCACGCCCGGCAGCGGCGGGCACCAGATGATGTCCCAGTTCTTGAACACCGCGGGCACCCGCTCCGCGCTCACCCGTTCGGGGTTGAGCAGGACCAGGCCGGGCCGGAGCGGCATGATCGTCGTGTCGAGGTGGGAGCCGTCGTAGACGCCTTCCACGACGTGCACGGTGTACGCGTCGCCGAGCACGCGTTGCAGCCACCGGGCGCCGAGCCGGTTGCCGCTGCACGAGATCTGGTAGAGCACGTCCTTGCCGATCCGCAGCACGTTGGCCGCGTCGAAGACCGGCTCGAGGTTCGCCAGGACCTGGCCGGCGCCGGGCCCGGTCTCATAGGTCTCGTCGGCGAGTCGCGGCTTGGGCGCGGAGACCCAGTTCGCACCGGCCTCGAAGTACTCCAGCAGGATGTCCTTGTAGGAGAAGGGTTCGAAGTAGCGGGTGCGCAGGGCCATCGGGGCCTCGATCAGCGTGTCGCCGATCGGCAGGATCACATCGCGCGGGCAGTAGTTGTACTCGCCGTCGACGCTCCACTCCGGGCTCGCGAAGGGCCGGGAGTGGTCGGCGACCCGGGGGCGCCGGACCACGACCCCGTAGGAGCGCAGCAGTTCCGCGAACCGTTCGAGGTCCGCCGCGCTCTCCCGCACCACCCGCTCGCTGTAGGGGCCGCTGGGGATCTGGTCCATGCTCGTGAGCTGGTCGGCGTAGTCGACGGCGAACAGGCCGCGATCGGGCGAGGGGACGCGCGCGTTGTCCACGACCCCGACGATGACCTCTTCCAGGGGGTCCCACTCGTTGTGCGCGTTGACGACAGGCATCACGACACCTTTCGGCTACCGGCCGGGAAGCAAGGATCGGGGGGCGGCGCGGGTCAGGGCGCGGTACCGCGGAGTGTGGGGTCGGGGTTGGTGTACAGCGTCCCGTCGGACCAGATGGAGCGGGTGTGGCCCCAGCGCGCCGCGGAGGCGACGTCGGGGAAGAATCCGCGGCCGTTGAGGTTGGCGCTGGTGTTGCACAGCACGGGGATACCGCTCAGCTTCTCGTACTCGGCGAGCACCGTCGCGGTCGCGCTTCCGGAGGTCGCGTCGATGGTCTGCAGGCGCGCGGTGCCGTCCAGGTGCACCACGGCGGGCACCCGCTGGGCCCAGTCGCCGCGCAGGGTGTGTTCGAAGAGCATGTACGGGTCGGCGCCGCCCGGTTCGAACACCTGCGCCGCGCGGTCGGTCAGGCAGATCGGTGCCACCGGCCGGTAGTCCGCCCGGTCCTTGATGAGATTGAGCCGCTTCTTCATCGCGATGTCGGTGGCGGGCGCGAGAATGCTGCGGTTGCCCAGCGCGCGCGGGCCGATCTCGGCACGCCCGTCGAGGACGACGACGGGTTCGCCCTCGGTGTGCAGCAGCCGGGCCAGGGCGCGTTCGTCGCAGTCGGTGGCGGTCCAGCCGGCCGGCAGGTCGCCCACCGTGATCCGCGGACCGCAGTAGACGTTCCAGTCGAGGGCGGTGTGTTCGCCGGCTTGGAACATCTCGCAGCACGCGGTGCCGATCGCCGCGCCGGAGTCGTTGGGGAACGGCGGGATCCAGATCGAGGTGAAGAGCCCGGTCTCGCGGAGTCTGCTGTTCCATTTGATGTTCAGCGCGCAGCCGCCGCCGAGGCAGAGGTTGACCCGCCGGCCGGGGAAGCGGCGGCGTACCAGCGCGGTCAGCCGGTCGGTGAGGGCGCGGCCCAGGTACTCCTGGAAGGTCGCGATGATGTCGGCGTTGCTCAGTCCGGGCATGAACTGCTCCCGGTTGGCGAGGATTTTCTCGCCGAGCACGAACGCGTTGTCCGGGGAGATGCTGGGGAAGCCGGCGATCACCTGGCGGAACACCGGGAACGCCGCGGGCTCCACCCGGCCGAGCGCCGCGTAGGCCATGGCCTTGCCCGCCACCGACAGGTGGTGCCGCACCCGGCTCTCGCGGTCCATGCCGGTGGTGTCGCGGTGGAAGGGCTCGAAGTGCGAGCAGAAGTCCGAGAAGTAGTTGCCCGGCAGGGGCAGCAGGGACGAGACCAGCCGTACGGCGCGGGTCCCGCCGGTGACCTCGTAGAGGCGGGGGGTCGTCCCGCCGTCCCACACCAGCACGAGCGCGTCCTCACCGCGGGCCGCGAAGGGGCTGGAGCAGTAGGAGCCGAGCAGATGGTTGGCGACGTGGAAGTAGCTGGAGTACCCGCCGCCGCGCGGGCCGAAGTCATGGGCCGTGAAGGTGTACCGGTGCAGCGGGTCACGCACTCCGTCGCTCTCCAGGTAGGGCGCGACGGGCAGGACCGTCTCCCGGCCGCCGTCGGAGATGGGCACGCCGGGCTCGTCCAGCCCGTCCTCCGCCCACCATCCGTCCACGACGAAGCGGTCGACCTCGGCGGGGTCCACGCCTTCCGCGCGTAACACCTCACCCACCCGCCGGAGGTCCCCGAGGCGGCTGTATCTGAGGCCGTTGTCCAGTTTCTCTGTTTCGACGCTGAAAACGAGGCGTTGTCCGTCGATAAGCGCCACTCCACCGTCGTGTGACGCCTTCACTCCACAAATGAGCATGCGAACACCCCCTTGGTCGGTGCACGCTGGAGCATCGCGACCGAATTCCCCCAGGGCAGCCAAGAACTACCCACCATCAGGCCATGCCATGCCGTTTGCCAATACGGTGTCACCGGGCCCCGAACCGGGCCACAGGCAACGGGCGAACGCGAGTATTCCAGAGATCTTCAGCCCGCGCACCCCCTCCGCGACACTCTCGCCGCCGGTGTGGAAGGCGCGTTGACCGGGTGGGAAATAGCCCTTCCGCTTTGCTCGCCGAACCGGTTCGTAAAACGATCATGAACGGCCGGTCACTGCCTTCGGGCGGTCGGTTCGTGAGCGGTTATGGGCATTCGGTGTCTTTCCACTCGATGACCGGTGGAGGTGATCACGAGCTGTTCTCACCGGCGCACGGCTACGGTACGATCTGGATTTCTCCAGGGAAATTGCTCGCGCCATGCATGTGTCCGCCTGCCGCTGACCGACATCACACTCCTGGAGGGATCTCTGGTGAGCAGGCCCTCGACAGCCGGGGCGCTCGACGCGCCGCGTTGGTTCCTGCGCTCCGCACCGCGCGCCGACGCCGAACTCGTCCTGTACTGCGTACCGCACGCCGGCGCGGGCGCCTCCTTCTACCGCTCGTGGTCCGCGCTGCTGCCGCCCTGGATCGATGTGGCCGCGGTGCGGCTGCCCGGCCGGGAGCGCCGCATCGCCGAGCCGCCCGCGGTCGATCCCGGTCAGCTCGCCGCCGCCATCACGGCGGACGCGGCGGGGCGACCGTACGCCCTCTTCGGCCACAGCATGGGCGGGCTGCTGTCGTTCGAGGTCGCCCGGCTGCTCGCCGCGGCGCACCGGCCAGGACCGGTGCGGCTTGCCGTGTCCGCCACCGCGCCGCCGCGTACACCGGTGCCCAGCACGATCTCCGACCTGCCGCAGGAGTCGCTCCTCGCGTGGCTGCGCGAGCAGGGCGCACCCCATCAGCTCCTCGAGGACCCGCAGTTGCTCGAACTGCTGATACCGCCGCTGCGCGCGGACTCCGCCTGGATGGAGAACTACCGCTACCGGACCGGACCTTCGCTGCCCTGCCCCATCTCGGTCTTCGCGGGAGAGGCGGACCCCCGCACCCGGGCCTGCCAGCTCTCCGAGTGGTCCGCGGAAACCCGCGCCGGATGCGTCGTCCGCCGCTATCCCGGCGACCACTTCTACCTCGCGCGGCAGCCGGAGCGACTGCTCGGCGACCTCGCCGGGGACCTCACACCGTACCGGGGGAAGCGTTGACCACCAGCTACTGGGAAGACCCGTATCCGGAGTACGAGGAGGTGCGGGCGGCCGGGCCGCTGCACTTCAACGAGGACCTGGGAACCTGGATCGTGACCGGCCACGACGAGGCCAGGGCGGCGCTGACCAACGAGGACCTGTCCTCGGACTGGCTGCGCGGCCCGCTCTTCCGCGAGGTCGGGGCCCCGGCCGCCGAGCACGTGCGGGACTGGCTGATGTGGATGGACCCGCCCGCGCACGGCGCCGCCCGCACCGCCGTGGCCTCGGTCTTCAACCGCACCATGTCCCGCATCCGGGCGGCCTGGACGAGCGAACTGGTGACCACGCGGTGGGAGCGGTTCGCCACCGAGGGCGGCGGGGACCTGGTGGAGGGGTACGCCCTGCCGTTGACCACCACGGTGATCACCCGGGTGGCGGGGCTCAGCGCGACGGAGGAGACGCTGCGGGCCTGGTCGGGCGCGGCGGGCACGCTGATGGCCACGCCGCGCCACCCGCCGGCCGTGGCCGCCGCCGACCGGGCGCTGGCCGCGCTCGCGGCGGAGCTCGCGGACGCGGACCGCGCGGACCGCACGGACGGCACGGGCTCCGCCGCCGGTGCGCGGGACACGGTGGTCGGCCGCGCCGACCCGGGCGTCCGTGGCAGTGGCAGGCTGCATCTGGCGTCGCTGTTCGCCTTCGCCGGCATCGAGACGACCTCACAGGCGATCGCCCGGCTGGTCGACCTGCACCTCGACGGCGCACTCGACCTCGCCCGGCCCGCCGAGACCGTCGTCCATGAACTGCTGCGGTACGACACCCCGGTGCCGCAGGTGCCGCGACTCGCCACCCGAGACACCGTCGTGGCCGGCCGGCGGATCAGCGCGGGGGACGCGGTCTTGGTGCTGCTCGCCGCGGCGAACCGGGACCCGCGGCGGTTCCCCGACCCCACCACCGCCGCCCCCCGGGAGGACGCGGCCCGTCACCTGGCCTACGGACACGGCAGGCACCGGTGCCTGGGAGCGCCCCTCGCCCAGCACATTCTCACCGCGCTCGTCCCCGCCGTGCGCACCACCGCCCCACGCCGCGCGAGCCGCACCACCTGGCACCGGGGCCGCGGCTACCGCGGCATCGAGCGTCTTGAGGTGAGCTTCTGACATGCGCCTCACCCTCGACGCGATCCACCACCAGGTACTGGCCCGACCGCAGCACGCCGCCGTGGTCGACGGGCCGGGGACGACCACCTACCAGCAGCTGTGGGCACGGGCCGGCGCCGTGGCGACGGACCTGCGGCGGCACCTGGCCCCCGGGGACGGCGTCGCCGTGGCCGCCGAGCGGGGCACGCCGTTCATCACGGCCGCCCTCGGATGCTGGCTGGCCGGCGCCCCCTATCTGCCGCTGGACCCGGCGCAGCCCGTGCGGCGGCTGCGGGGCATCGTCGCCGACGCGGGCACACCGGTTGTCCTCGTCTCCCCCGGACACCGCGGACTCGGCACCGACCTGGGAGTGACCGAACTCCTGCCCACCGCCGCGCCGGTGTACCTCCCGCCGCCGCCCAACGCCGACACGGCCGCGTACGTGCTCTACACCTCCGGCACCACGGGCGCGCCCAAGGGCGTTGTGGTGGGCCACGATTCCCTCGCGAACCTCGTCGACTGGCACGGGCGGACCTACCGGATCACGCCCGAGGACCGTGCCCTGCACACGGCCGGGCTCGGGTTCGACGCGGCGGTGTGGGAGATCTGGCCGTACCTGGCAGCCGGTGCCACCGTGGTCACCTGCCGGGGCGATGACCGGCTGGTCGCCGACTTCATCGCGGACCGGATCACCGAGGACCGGTGCACCACGGCGTTCATGGCGACGGCCCTCGTCGAGGAGCTGCTGACGCTCGGCCCGGACCTGCCGTCACTGCGGCTGCTGCTCACCGGTGGTGACGCGTTGCGGCTGAGCGCCCCGGTCGCCGGGCCGTACCGGTTGGTGAACCACTACGGTCCGACGGAGGCCACGGTGGTGACCACCGCCCACCCGGTGCCGGACGACGCGCCGGCCGGATCCGCACCGCCGATCGGCCGGCCGATCGACGGGGTCGCCGTGGCGGTGCTGGACGAGGAGTTGCGCCCGGCGGAGGAGGGGGAGCTGTACATCGGCGGACGGGGGCTGGCCCGGGGCTATCTCCACGCGCCCGAGCTCACGGCGGCCCGGTTCGTGTCGCTGCCCGGCCGGTCCGGCCGCTGGTACCGCAGCGGTGACGTGGTGCGCAGCCGTGCCGGTCTGCTGGAGTTCGTGGGGCGGGTCGGCCACGAACAGCTGAAGGTGCGCGGCGTGCGGGTCGCCGCCGCGGAGATCGAGGCCGCCCTGACCGCCCATCACGAGGTGCGCGCGGCCTGCGCCGTGGTGGTGGGACACGGCGCGCAGGCCGCTCTCGTCGCGGTGATCGCCACCACCGGGCGGGTCGAGGGGGACGAGGTCCGCCGGTACGCGCGGACCCGGCTGCCCGCCGCGGTGGTGCCGACCAGGATGGTGGTCGTGGAACGCCTGCCGCTGACGCCCAACGGAAAGCTCGACCGCCCGGCCGTTGCCCGGCTGGCGGCGGGCGGGACGTAGCTCGTCCTGCGCCTAGGTCCTGTCCGGGCGATCTTCGAGGATCAGCCCGCGACGTCAGACGCGGTGCATCGCAAGGCACCGGATCGCAGCTCATACTTGGCCGTATTCGCGCGATGCGGTAACGCAGCGAGGTGCCGTGTATGGCGTCGCGGGCCCGAAGAAGATCGCCCGGACAGGGCCTAGGCGGCGAACGGCTCGGCGAGGCGCCGCAGGAGCGTCCGCACCTCGCCCGCCAGCCGGTCCGTGAATCGCGGGTCGACCGTGCCGGCCGAGCTCACCCGCAGCAGCGGCTCCTCCGCCGTGACCAGCTCGACCGCGAGGTCGGCGGGCGGGACCACGGTGTCCGGCCGCAGCGGCTCGGCCACGGCCCCGGGTAGCAGGAGCCGGGGCGGGGGCGCGTCCTGAACGGCGGCGAGCACCCGGTACAGGGGACGCCGCGCCGCCCCGCCGCGGGGCCGGAGGGCACGGACCACCTCGGGAAAGGGAAGATCGGAGTGGGCCAGCGCCGCCCGTACCGCGGACGCCGTCTCCCGTACCGGGTCGGGGCCGTCCGGGCGCAGGCGCACGCACACCGTGTTGACCAGGCAGCTGATCACGCCTGTGCTGGCGGTCGTGCCACGCAGTGACACCGGCACCCCCACGCCGAAGTCGTCCCTTCCGGTCAGCTCCCGCAGCGCCGCGCCGAGCGCCGTCAGCAGGAGGGTCAGTCTGCCGGTGCCGGCCGCCGCGGCGGCCCGGTCCAGGGCGCTCAGCTCCCCGGCCCGCAGCGGGAGCTGCCGCAGGGCGGGCCGGCCCGAGGGCGCGGTGGGCAGGTCCAGGTCCGGCAGATCCGCCAGGGTCACGCTCCAGTACGCACGTTGAGCGGGCAGGTCGGCGGCTTGGAGGCCGGCCAGCAGTTCCCCGACGGCCGACGTTCCGCCCGCCTCGGTGGGGAAGGCGGGCGCCGCCCCGGCCAGCCGGGCCGTGTAGGCGGCGGCCAGGTCGCTCGTCACCAGGTGCTCGGACCAGCCGTCGAAGGCGATGTGATGCACATTCACCCCGAACAGCCACTGCTGGGCCCGGTCCGTCTCCACCAGCACCGCCCGCCAGACGCGCCCGTCCCGCAGCGCCAACGGGCGGCCGAGCCGCCGCTCCAGGGTGGCACGGGGGTCCTCGCCTCCGGCGGCGATCTCCAGGGTTGTTCCGGCGGCGCCGGGCGAGGCCACGGGCTCGCCGTCCAGGTCGTAGCGCAGGCCGAGATAGGGGTGGCGGCGGTGAACGTCCGCGACCGCCGCGGCCAGCGCCTCGGGGCGCAGTGCGCCGCTGATCCGCCATGCGAGGAGGCAGTGGTTCTGCACGTCGTTGTCGCTGTCCTCGTGGGCCAGCAGGAACGACAGCTGCGCCGGCGTCAGCGGGACCTGGTCGCTGACGGCCGGCGGCGCGGGCCGGTCCTCCAACCAGGCCGCCAGGGCGGTCACCGACGGGGTGCGGGACAGTTGCGAGACGGGAATGACGCGCTGGTGCGCCGCGCCCAGCCGCGTACAGAGGCGGACGGCGTCCAGCGAGGTGCCGCCCTGGGCGAGGAACGGCACGTCCGGGTCCACGTCCCACCGGCCGAGGACGGTCGCGAACGCGGCGGCCACCCGGTCCGCGGTGGAGTCGCCGGCCGGCGCCGCCGACGGCGACCCCCACGTGATCTCGGCGCGCGCCCACGCACGCAGCCGGGCTCCGTCGAGCTTGCCGTTGTCGGTCAGGGGAAAGGCGCTCAGCTCCCGGATCAGGTCGGGGCGCGCGTACGACGGCAGCGCCTCGCGCAGCGCGGCGGCCAGCTCCCGTTCGCCGCATCCCGGTCGCGCGGCACGGAAGTAGAGCACCAGGGCGCGGCAGTTGCCCGTCTCCTCATGGACGGGTACGACCTCGGCCCGGGCGACGCCGGCCACGCCGTGCGCGGTGTGTTCGAGGGCGGACAGTTCGACGCGGTGCCCACGGATCTTCACCTGGCGGTCGGTGCGGCCGGCGAAACGGAAAACACCGCTCTCGCTGAACCGGCCCCGGTCGCCGGTGCGGTACAGCCGCTCGCCCCGGACCGTCACGAACGACCGCGCCGTCAGTTCGGGCTCCCCGGCGTAGCCGAGGGCGAGTCCGTCACCCCCGAGGCAGAGCTCCCCGGTCTCCCCCGGCGCGCAGGGGGTGTCGCCCGCCAGCACGTGCACCGTGGTGCCGGGTACGGGGCGGCCCACGGGGATGTCGTGGCCGAGGTCTGCGGGCGAGACGTCGTGGGTGAGTGCGAAGACGGTGCTCTCCACCGGGCCGTACCCGTTGACCAGCCGGATGTCCGGGTGGGCCGCGAGGAACCTGGCCGCGTGCGCCGGGCTGAGGACCTCGCCGCCCGTCATCACGCAGCGCAGACCGCGGAAGGAGTCGATGTCCTCGTCCGTGAAGAGATGGAAGAGCGAGGTGGTGAGGAACAGGACGTTGGCCCCCTCTGCCGCGATCAGCCGGCGCAACGCGCCCGGGGTGAGGGGTCGTTCGTCGAGCTGCACGCTGGTCCCCCCGGTGAGCAGGACGCCCCACAGCTCCAGGGCGAACGCGTCCCACGGAGCGGGCGCGGCCTGCGGCATCACCGTGGCCGGATCGAGTGGGGCGAAGGGGCAGTCGCGCGTCAGACGGAGGACGGCTCGGTGAGGGGTGAGGACGGCCTTCGGCGGCCCGCTGGTGCCGGAGGTGAAGAACACCATCGCCGGGTCGGCCCCGCCCACCGGGACCGGTGGCGGCGCGGGCGGGGCGACGGTCGCGGTCACGCCCGCCGGGTCGTCGGCGGCCAGGTCGTCGGCCGCCGGCGTCCAGGTGCGGGGGAACGCGTCGGTCTCCACCCCGGGGGCCACCAGCGCCGTCGGGCCGCACAGGGCGGCGATCGCCCGCAACCGTTGACGTGGCCATCCCGGGTCGATCACCGCGTACGCGGCTCCCCGCTTGAGCACTCCGAGCAGGGTCGCGACCAGCAGGCGCCCCGGGGGGAGGAGCACCGGCACGATGTGGCCCGGCCGCACCGCGCGGTGGGCGAGTTCGGCGGCGATGGCGTCGGAGGTGAGGTCCAGAGCCCGGTAGGTGACGCGCCGGGTGCCGTCGACCACGGCGATCGCGTCCGGCCGGGCGGCGGCGCGCTGCCGGAAGATCTCGTGTATCGCCTCGGTGCTCATGTCACACTCTCCAGGCCACGGAACAGAAGAACCTGTCACACCCTGCCCATCTTGGCCATCAGGCCCCCCATAGAGATATTGCAACCCCACAACACCTCGCGATTTTCGGACATTTACTGCCTCGCATATCGCCATGGGGAGAGTACGGCGTGTTATGGTATTAGCTTCCGCGAAGAAACCGTGATATCGGTGCTCGCCCGGTACCGAGTCAGCGTGACCGCTAGGTGCCCCCCGGCGAACGGGGGCTTCGTATTGGGGGGAAAGCCTTGTCCAGCGTTGAGGATATCCAGTCGTCCGTGCGGGAGATGTTCACCGCCGTCCTGAACGTGGAGAAGGTCGATCTGGACGACGATTTCTTCGCACTCGGCGGCCATTCCCTCACCGCGGGCCGTATCACCGGCCGAATCAAACGGGAGCTGGGCGTGCGCATCGCCCTCAGCGACTTCTTCTCCGAGCCGACCGTACGGGGTCTGAGCGAACTCGTCCTGGCCGCACGCCAGGTGAGGTCGACCTCCTGACCGTCGCACCGCGATGACACCGCGAACGCCCCCCGGCGTCGCTTCGCACGCTGTGTCGTCCGCGGCCCTCACGTCCGGAGGTGAACACCCGCATGTCCCCTCCCGCCGAACCCCCCTCCCAGCCCTACAGCTACGTCCGCCGTGAACTGGTCGAGCCGGACTGGCGCCGGCTCCCCGGCTGGAAGGACGTGACCGAGACGCAGTGGCGTGACGCCCAGTGGCAGCGCGTGCACTGCGTCCGGAACGCCCGCCAGCTGCGCCTGGTCATGGGGGCGTTGCTCACCGAAGCGTTCTACGAGGATCTCTCGGCGGACCGTCGCCGGTACGCGACCATGTCGATCCTCCTCCCGCCCCAGATGCTCAACGTCATGGCGGTCCACGCGCCCCTGGAGCCCGAGGCGTTCACCGCGGCGTTCCTCGTCGACCCGGTGCGCCGCTACATGCTCCCCGTCGCCTCCGATCGCGACCCGCGCTGGCCCAGTCACCCGCACGCCCAGCGCGATTCCCTGCACGAGGCGGAGATGTGGGCCGTCGAAGGGCTGACCCACCGCTATCCCACCAAGGTCCTGGCCGAGTTGGTCTCCACCTGCCCCCAGTACTGCGGCCACTGCACGCGCATGGATCTCGTGGGCCAATCCACCTCCCAGGTGGCCAAACACCGACTCGCGCTCCGGCCCGCGGAGCGCCAGGATCAGATCCTCGGCTACCTCCGGCGCACCCCCATCGTGCGTGATGTCGTCGTCTCGGGCGGCGATGTCGCCAACGTGCCCTGGGCGCAGCTTGAATCCTTTGTCATGCGCCTGCTGGCCATCGACAGCGTCCGCGATGTGCGCCTGGCGAGCAAGTCCCTGGCCGGGCTGCCGCAACACTGGCTGCAGCCCCAGGTCGTCGAGGGCCTGGAACGGATCGCCCGCACCGCCCTGCGTCGCGGCGTGAATCTCGCGATCCACACCCACGTCAATCACGCACAGTCGGTCACACCCCTGGTGGCCGAGGCGGCACGGACCGCGCTCGCCGTCGGGGTGCGGGACGTGCGCAACCAGGGTGTCCTGATGCGGGGTGTCAACGCCACCCCCGACGACCTGCTCGACCTGTCCTTCGCACTGCAGGACGAAGCCGGCATCATCCCGTACTACTTCTACATGTGCGACCTGATCCCGCACGCCGAGCACTGGCGCGTCGCCGTCTGGGAGGCGCAGGAGCTCCAGCACGCCATCATGGGGTACCTGCCGGGCTATGCGACGCCGCGCATCGTCTGCGACGTGCCCTACGTCGGCAAACGCTGGGTGCACCAGGTCACCGCGTACGATCGCGAACTCGGCATCTCGTACTGGACCAAGAACTACCGCACGCCCATCGAGCTGGACGACCCTCAGGCGCTCGAACAGCGCTTCCCGTACTACGATCCGCTCTCCACGCTCGACGAAACCGGCCGAAAGTGGTGGAGCGGCCCGCTGTGAGAGCGGAGCGGGGTGCGCCGGAAACCCGACGTCGACCGGCCGGGCGCGGACACCTGCTACGGGCCGGGCGGCGGACGGACCTCTTCGGCCGGCCGAGACACGGAGGCCCACGGATCACCTCGGACGGCCACGTCCGGCCCCGGGTGGAACCCCCTCATCGGCTGACCCGGCCGCTGCCCACATCGGCCGACGGAGTGCGATGCGAAGGCGCTCAGTTGATGATCTCTCCCCGGACCGAGGCGAGACGATCCCGCCAGTCCCGCAGCGCGTCCGGGGTCAGTCGCGTCCAGTCGTCCACCTCGCCGACGATCCGGAGCGGTTCCTCGCTGCGATAGGAGCGGGTCGGGTTGCCGGGAAACTTCTTGTCGGTCACGTTCGGGTCGTCCTGGAAGTCACCGGTCGGTTCCACCAGGTAGACCCGCGGCTCACCGTCTCCGGCGGCGAGTTCGGCCGCGAGGCCGGCACCGTCGCGAAGCGCCGTGAAGTAGATGTGCCGCATGATGACCTCTGGCCGGTAGTTGGAGCGGAAGCCCGCGGTCAGCAGGTCTCCGGCCCGCAGCGCGGCCTTCGTGCCGTGGTAGAACGGCCCCGGATCCCGTGTTTCCCCCATCCGAACAGCCTACTGGCCCGGGCCGAGGCGTCCGAGCGGGAGCCCGGGTCCCCGCTCGTTCCGGGACACCAGGCGCGTGGTCACCGCGCGCGGTCCTCCCGCAGGACAGCACGGCCTCGTTCGTACCCACCTTCCTTCCAGCCGTGGAACGGAGGTCTCCGCCCAGGAGAGCTCTCAGCGGCGGCGCGGCGGCCACGGCCGCCGAAGCCTCCCTTCTCCACTGTCACGAACACCGCCGATCGGCACTGGCGAATGGAGAGCGCCGCAGCCCGCGTTCGGCGTCTGCGCGAGCGGGAGCGCTCCCACAACAGCGTGTGAAGAACGTCGGCCCGGTGGCGGCCACCCCTCCTGAGCGACCGGCAAGGCCGACGGTGCCATCGATGCGGAACGGTAGGAGTGCCGAACCGCCCCGTCAAGCCTGCGCGCGCCCACACACCGCGCGGGCGCCCCCGGAGCCGGGTCAGCCCCGGCAAGCCGCCGGCCGGCAGGCCCGTCACCAGGGGCGATGTCCGGCCGGGGGCGCGATGCTCGGGGCCGACAGCGAATCCGTACCGGGGTCATTGACGCGGCTCGCGCCATGCTCCATCATCCATGCTGTTTGGCAAGCCGGTCGGCGTCCGGTATATCGAATGTGCTTCTGCGGGGATGACCTCCGCTCCCCCGGCACATCACAGTCTTGATCGTTTTTCTCAGCGCCTCCCCCGGGCCGGAGAGGTTTCCCCGTCCCGGAGGTCACGCTCCCCGGGAACAGGATCACTCCTTCGTGCCCCAGGGCCCGCACATCGTTCCACCGGAACGCGCACGCCGCACTTTCAGCACCATGCTCTCCCGCCGCACCGCACGGCCCGCGCCCACCTTCGGCTCCGGCCAGGGGCTGCGGTTCCGCACTCTCGCATCTTGATCAAGGAGTCACCGATGTCATTACGACGCCGCACCGTCCTGAGCAGTGCGTTTGGCATGGGCACGGCATTACTGGGCGCACCCCTCCTCAGCGCCGGTCCGGCCACGGCCGCCGGACCGCTCGACGCACCGACCCAGCGCTTCGCCATCGGCGTACGCGAGTTCGACTGGAGCCGCGGAGCCCGCCGCCTGGTCACGCGGATCTTCTACCCGGCGACCGGGAGCCCGGGCGGCAATCCGGTACGCGATGCCGCCATCGCCAACGGAGTCTTCCCGGTGGTCGAGTTCAGCCACGGCCTCGGCGGCAACCCGGAGAGCTACGCACCGCTGATCCGCCCGCTGGCGGAAGCCGGCTTCGTGGTGCCGGCCCCGGTCTTCCCCACCACCTCGACCGGGACCCCGGGCAACATCGGGGATGTCTACAACGGCAACCAGTCCCAGGACGTCTCCGAAGTCATCACCCGCACCCTGGCACTCAACACCACCGCGGGCTCCCCCTTCGCCGGGCGCCTGGACACCGCCACCGGCGTGGGCGTCGCTGGGCACTCCCTCGGCGGGATGACCACGCACGGCCTTCTCACCGCGTGGCCCGACGAGCGCGTCGTGGCCGCCGTACCGTTCGCCACCGTGGACATGGGCAACCCTTCCGGGCGCCCCGCGGCGAAGGTCCTGTTCGTCCACGGCGACCAGGACCCGATCTGCCAGTACTCCTCGGCTCGTGAGGCGTACACCGAGCTGCCGGCTCCCAAGGCGTTCCTCACCCATCTGGGCACCGGCCACGACGAGTACATCTGGAGCGGCGTCAACCACACCCAGACCGTGAACACGTACGTGGACTGGATGCGCTGGAGCCTGTACGCGGACACGGCGGCCCGGGACCGACTGCCCGCCGGCGCGGCCGGGAGCCGTACCCGCTGGGAGTCCGTCCTCACCCCGGCCGAATCCGGCCCGGCGGTCGCGCTGCGGTCCGCGGCCAATGGCCAGTACGTGTGTGCGGAGAACGCCGGGGCCGAAGCCCTCATCGCCAACCGGCCCACGGCAGGCCCGTGGGAGCGCTTTGAGTTGGTCGACGCCGGCGGTGGTTCGGTGGCCCTGCGCGCGCTGATCAACGGCCAGTACGTGTGCGCGGAGAACGCCGGAGCCAGTCCTCTCATCGCCAACCGTTCCGCCGTCGGCCCGTGGGAGACCTTCACCCGGATCGACAACGGCGACGGTTCCCTCAGCCTGCGCGCGCACGCCAACGACCGCTATGTCACGGCGGGGTCCCAGCCGTTGATCGCCGCCGCCACGACGATCGGATCAGCCGAGTCCTTCCACCTCACGGCCTCCTGAGTCCGGTCCCCGGATTTCCGCCCGCTCCACCTGATCGGAGAAACACCAGATGATCCTCACCGCACAACCAGCTTCACACAGCGCCCTGTTACGCCGCTTCAGACTGCTCGTCATGCTCCTGGCGGCCGTACTCATCGCCAGCGGCACCGTCGTGGCATCGGCGGGAACCGCCGCGGCGGGCACCACGCTGGGAACATCCGCCGCCGAACGGGGGCGCTATTTCGGCGCCGCGGTCGCCGGGCACAAGCTCAACGAGAGCGCCTACACCACGATCGTGAACAGGGAGTTCAACAGCCTCACCGCCGAGAACGAGATGAAGTGGGACGCCACGGAACCGTCCCGCGGCTCCTTCAACTTCTCCGCCGGTGACCGCATCGTCAACCATGCCCGCCAGCAGGGCATGTCCGTCAGGGGACACGCCCTGGTATGGCACTCGCAGCAGCCGGGGTGGGCACAGGGCCTGGAAGGCAGCACACTCCGCTCCGCGATGATCAACCACATCAACCAGGTGGCCGGCCACTACCGGGGCCAGATTCACTCCTGGGACGTGGTGAACGAGGCGTTCGCCGACGGCGGCAGCGGGGCGCGGCGCGACTCCAACCTCCAGCGCACCGGGAACGACTGGATCGAGGTCGCGTTCCGCACGGCACGTGCCGCGGATCCCGGGGCCAAGCTCTGCTACAACGACTACAACACCGACGGTATCAACACCAAGAGCACCGGTATCTACAACATGGTGCGCGACTTCGTCGCCCGCGGGGTGCCGATCGACTGCGTGGGGTTCCAGTCCCATCTGACGAACTCCGTACCCGGTGACTACCAGGCGAATCTCCAGAGGTTCGCCGACCTCGGGGTCGAGGTGCAGATCACCGAACTGGACATCTCGGGTGCCGATCAGGCGAACGCCTACGCCGCCGTCACGCGTGCCTGCCTGGCCGTGAGCCGCTGCACGGGCATCACCGTGTGGGGCGTACGGGACAGCGACTCGTGGCGCACGGGCCAGAATCCGCTGCTGTTCGACGCGGCGGGGAACAAGAAGGCGGCCTACACCGCCGTGCTCAACACTCTCAATAGCGGCGGCACACAGCCTCCCGGTCAGATCGACACGAGTGCGTGGTACGTGCTGGTGAATCGCAACAGCGGCAAGGCGCTCGACGTGTACAACCTGGCGACGAACGACGGTGCCCGGATCACCCAGTGGTCACGCAACGACCAGGCCCAGCAACAGTGGCAGTTCGTGGACTCCGGCGGCGGCTACTACCGGCTCCGCTCACGACACTCGGGCAAGGTCCTCGACGTCCACAACTGGTCCACCGCCGACGGCGGCGCCATCGTCCAGTGGAGCGACAACAACGCCGCCAACCAGCAATGGCGAGCAGCCGACTCCGACAGCGGAAACATCCGCCTCATCAACCGCAACAGCGGCAAAGCACTCGAAGTCCAGGGAGCCTCCACCGCCGACGGAGCCAACATCGTCCAGTACAGCGACTGGGGCGGCACCAACCAGCAATGGCAACTCGCGCGCGTGGGCTGACACAGGACACGGGGCGCCGGCGCGGGGCGGGTTCACGACGTTCGCGGTCCGCGCCGGCTGCAGTTCCTCTATCAGGGATGGATCCGGGCGCGGGCGGTGAGTACGTCCTCCTGCCGTGGCGCATGGGTCTGCTCACGCAGACCAACTCCACCTGCTGAACCACCCCGCGCGGTGCGGAGGTGGCCGGCGGGACCCCGGCTCGTCCACTCCCGCGAGCCCGTGCGGCTTCCGGGAGTGGGCGGCGTGCTGCCCCGACGGGTCCGGTGAGGAAAAGGCCGGGTCAGCGGATGCGGCCCCGGGGTTTCAGGGGGACCGGGGGGAGGGCGGGGGCGGACAGGCGGTGGCCCGCGTAGCCCTGCACCTCGCCGAAGCGGCTGCCCTGTTCCCAGTCGGCGCGCGCCTGGACGATGTCCTCGGCCGACCTGCCGATGAAGTTCCACCACATGACGATCTCCTCCTCGAAGGGAACGCCGCCCAGCAGCATCACCGCCGCGTCGTGGTCGGAGCGCAGCGGCAGTTGGCGGCGGCCCTCGCCCAGGTAGAGCAGGGAACCGGGGGGCAGCGGCACGCCGTCGATCTCGGGGGCGCCGGACATCGACAGGACCGCGTACTCGAAGTCCTCGGTCAGCGGCAGCGCGGTGTCGGTGCCGGCGGCCAGGGTGAGGTCGGCGCCCACCAGCGGGCTGAAGGTGGTGCCGGGCGAGACGGCCCCGTCGAGTTCGCCCAGGATGACGGTGGCGGAGAGCCCGCCGCCACCGCGCAGCACCGGCAGGCTGCTGTGGTGCTCGAAGGAGGGCGCGGTGTGGCGGTGTTCGCCGGGCAGCGCCACCCAGAGCTGGGCGCCGTGCAGGATCGGGGCGTTGCGGTGCGGGCTCGGCGACTCCTCGGAGTGGGCGATGGCGCGCCCGGAGGTCATCAGGCCGAGTTCGCGCGGGCGGACGGTCTGCAGGCTGCCGAGGCTGTCGCGGTGCAGCACCTCTCCGGCGTGCAGCCAGCTGACGGTCTGCAGGCCGATGTGCGGGTGCGGGGGTACCTGCATGCCGGGCTCGTCGGCGATGTCGTCGGGGCCGTAGTGGTCGACGAACACCCAGGCGCCCACCATGCGGCGGCCGAGGCTGGGAAGCAGCCGGCGCACCACGGTGCTCTCGCCGAGCGGGACCTCACGGCCCGCGAGGAGTTCGTGAACGGGGCCGGTCCTGGGCTCGGCACCGCAGGGGGTGGGGGCGGGGCGCTGGTCGAGGTTGCTCATGACCCGATCCTGCCTCACTCCGGCAGCCAGCGGCCGGTGGGGATGTCGTGGACGAGAACGGGTCCCGTGCTGCCGCTGGTGCGGAAGGGATGGCCGTCGTCGTCGATGCGGGTGGTGCCGGAGCGCCCGCCGCTGTTCCAGTCGAGTTCGATGTACCAGTCGACGTCGCCGGTGGCGGCCCTGGCCTCGAAGCGCAGCAGCAGGGGCTCGTCCGCGCCGAGCGCGAAGGGCAGGCGGGGGGCGGGGAATTCCTCGCCGGTGGCGGCGTCGCCGCCGTCGACCGGGTGGGCCAGTGGGCGGTCGGCATCGAGGTCGACGCCGAAGGCGGCGGGGGCCAGGGAGCCGCCGCAGCCGTTGTCCATGCGGTACACCGGCCAGGGCAGCGGGGCGCGGCGCTCGGCGATCCGGATGTGGGCGGCCTCCACGACGACCGGGGCGCCGGTGCCGGGTTCGGCGGTCAGGGTGATCTCGATGATGGCCGCCTCCGCGTGCACGGCCCCCTGACCGGCCGACCAGCGCTCGGCGTCCTGGGCGACCGGTGGTGCGGGGACCTCCTGCGGCTCGGCGTCCACCAGGTAGCGGTGACCACAGCCGAAGGCCCAGACGTGCGAGCGGGTGGTCCACTCCAGTGGCGCCGCGTCCTCCCCCGCCGTCCCGGCCTTCGCCCCGCCCGCGGCGTCCAGGGTGAGCGCGGCGGTCAGCAGCAGCGCGGCGAGCCCCACCGTCACGCGCGCGGTCGGCCGCCGGCGCCACCACGGGCGCGCCGGTCCGGGCGCGGCGGGGAGTTCGGCGGTGGGCTCCGCCGGGGTTGCCTCGGAAGGTACGGCGGAAGGTACGGCGGTGGGCTCCGCCGGGGAGCCGGGCGCGGGTTTCGCCGGGGTGGCGCCGCGCTGGGCGTCGGCCAGCAGCCACAGGCGGTGCAGGTGTCGCCGTTCCGGCTCGGTGGCCCCGCACAGCGCGGCGAGGCGGTCGGCCGTCGCGTACTCCTGGGGCAGCGCCGCTCCCGAGCAGTAGCGGTGCAGCGTCGAGGTGCTGGTGTGCAGCCGTGTGGACAGCGCGCCGAAGCTGAGCCCCGAACGTTCCTTCAGCTCACGCAGTGCCCGCGCGAACTCCTGTGCCGGTGTCGCGTCCCCCATGGCCTCCCCCGCCCTGTCCGCCGTCCCGTTCCACCATTCCAGCCCTCCGCATCGTCCCACGTCAGTGGGGGTGGAATGGTTCCGCCGTCCCGGTTCGGGCCGGAAGCGTTGCCGGGGCCCGGGTGGGACGCACAGGGTTTCGGGTGTCACGCCGAGCATCACCTGGAGGGGACCCACCCATGCGACGCACCCGCACCCGAATCCTTACCCGTACCGCCCTGGCCGCCGGGGCGCTGGCCGCCGTCGCGGCGTTCGCACCGGCCGCCGGTGCCGCGACCGCGAGCGCGGCCACCGCCCCGCAGGCGCCGGCGTTCCTGGAGCCCGGTGAACTGCCGCCGCACTCCTCCTCGCAGTGGTTCGCGCAGAGCCCGCGGCACGGGCAGCCCGAGCTGCCGCTGTTCTGCTTCGAGGAGGTGGAACTGCCGGCCGCCGGGACCTGGATCCGGGAGTACCACACCGACCTGGACACCACGGCGCGTCAGCTGGTCGTGGAGACCGGCGGCACCGCTGAGGCCCAGGCGCTGGCCGCCGAACTCTCGGACGCCGCGGCGGACTGCGCCGCCGACTGGCTGCGCGAGAACCCCGGCGCGGGGGCTGCCTGGGACGACTACGGCACCGTGGACGCCGCCGACGGGGCGCGCGTCTTCGGCGTACACGTCGCGCCGCCGCAGGCCGGGACCGGCGTGCACCTGTTCGGCATCGGCCGCGACGGTGACACCGTCACCGTCGTCGTGTGGGGCGAGATGGGTGACCTGGCGCAGGCGCCGGTGACCGCGTTCAAGGACACCACGGCCACCGCGCTCACCAAGCTCGGCGCCTGACCCTGGCTCGCCGGGGCGGGCAGGACCGTACGAATCCGGCCACTCATCCGCCCGCCCGCCCCGGCCGGCTCCGCTCTCCGAGGGCACTCACCCGCGCGGCAACGCCGGGACATGTACACGTTTACATCACCTTTCACGTCTCTCATCTGCGTTTTTGATGCTTCAACGGCCCGCAGCCTCCCGGCATGGCGGATATCGAAGATCTTTTCATGTAAACGATTGCATTCCCTCCGTCATCGGCAGTACGTTCGGGCTCGTCGCAGCGAACGGAGGGTCAGCAGAGCGTATGGCCGCCAGCATCATCGATGTCGCCAGACGCGCGAAGGTGTCCACGGCCACCGTCTCGCGCGCGCTGCGCGGTCTGCCGAATGTCTCCGAGACGACCCGGGACCGGGTGCTGCGGGCGGCCGAGGAACTCTCGTACGCGATCTCCCCGCACGCCTCCAGCCTCGCCTCGGGCCGGACCGGCACCATCGGTGTCGTACTGCCGTTCGTCAACCGGTGGTTCTACAGCCAGGTGCTCTCCGGCATCGACGCGGTGCTGCGCGCCAACGACCTGGACCTCCTCCTGTACAACCTGGGCGATGCCCGCGTCCATGAACGGTTCTTCGCCCGGATGCCGCTGCGCCGCCGGGTGGACGCGCTGATCGTCCTCAACCTCCCGCTGTCCGGGGCGGAGTCCGACGCGCTGGTCTCGATGGAGGTGCCGGTGGCCGTCCTGGGCACCCGGGTGCCGGGCTGCTGGCACGTCTCCATCGACAATGCCCAGGGCGCCACCACGGCGGTGCGCCATCTCATCAACCTCGGGCACCGGCGGATCGGCATGATCACCGGTGCGCTGGGCGACCCCCGGGGCTTCACCACGCCCATCGTCCGTGAGCACGCCTACCGTTCGGTGCTGGCCGAGGCCGGCATCCCGTACGAGCCCGAGCTGGAGGCCCCCGGCAACTTCGGCATCGAGGAGGGCGCCTCCGCGATGGCCCGGCTGCTGAGCCTTCCCGACCCGCCGACCGCCGTGTTCGCGGAGTCCGACCTGATGGCGTTCGGCGCGCTGCGCACCCTGACCAGAATGGGCCTGCGGGCCCCCGACGATGTCTCGGTCATCGGGTTCGACGACCACGAGACGGCCGAGTTGCTGAACCTCACCACCATCGCGCAACCCGTTGCCCACCAAGGGGAGCTGCTGGCCCGCCAGATCCTGGACGCGCTGTCCGGGGCGAGCGAGGAGCCGACCGAGGTGGTGGTGCCCACCCGGCTCGTGGTCCGGGGCACCACCGGAGCGGCCCGCGTGGCCGGCCCCCGGACCACTCCCGAGCACCCGCCCGAACCCGCGGCGGACTCCGCCCCGCACCCGGGCGGAACACCCGAACGTCACCCGGACCAGCACACCCGCACCACTGCGCGGTGAGCCGCTGAAGCCGCGCATCTCCCAGGGTCAACTCGCAAGAGGAATGGAAGATACGTGCCCCGCACCCGTATTCACCGGACACCGGCCACGCCCTGGTGGCGTACGGCCGTCAGCTATCAGGTCTACATCCGCAGCTTCGCCGACGGCAACGGCGACGGCATCGGCGACATCGCCGGACTGCGGGCCCGGCTCCCGTATCTGAAGGAGCTGGGCGTCGACGCCATCTGGGTCACCCCCTGGTACCCCTCCCCCATGAAGGACGGCGGCTACGACGTCGCCGACTACCGCGCCATCGATCCGTCCTTCGGCACGCTCGCCGAGGCCGAGGAGATGATCGCCGAGGCGCACGCGCACGGCATCCGTGTCCTGCTGGACATCGTCCCCAACCACACCTCCGACCAGCACACCTGGTTCGCCGAGGCGCTGGCCTCGCCGCCCGGTTCGCCCGAGCGGGACCGCTACCTGTTCCGCGACGGGCGCGGCCCGGACGGGTCGCTGCCGCCCAACGACTGGCGCAGCCGGTTCGGCGGCCGGGCCTGGACCCGTACGACCGACCCGGACGGCACCCCCGGGCAGTGGTATCTGCATCTGTTCGCGTCCGAGCAGCCCGACCTCAACTGGGCGAGCCGGGAGGTGCGCGCGGAGTTCGAATCGATTCTGCGGTTCTGGTTCGACCGGGGCGTGGACGGCTTCCGCGTCGATGTGGCGCACGGCCTGGCCAAGGACCCGGCGCTGCCGGACCTGGGCATACCCGAGGAACTGCTGTTCGAGCACGAGCGGCACCGCGAGGGGCATCCGCACTGGGACCACGACGACGTGCACGAGATCTACCAGACCTGGCGGAAGATCGCCGACAGCTACGCCGGGGACCGGGTGTTCGTGGCCGAGGCGCATGTCCGTGAGGACCGGCTGGCGAACTATCTGCGCTCCGACGAGCTGCACACCGCGTTCAACTTCCCGTTCCTGACCGCCCCCTGGGAGCCGGAGGCGCTGCGCTCCGTCATCGACCGCAACCTGGCTTCGCACGGCGCGGTGGGCGCGCCCGCCACCTGGGTGCTGGCCAACCACGATGTCACCCGGCAGGTCACCCGGTTCGGCCGCAAGGAGACGCTGCTGGGGGAGCACGGGTACGACATCGAGTCGGCCGGCCCGTGCGACCTCGACCTGGGCACCCGCCGGGCGCGTGCGGCGGCGCTGCTGATGCTGGCGCTGCCGGGGAACGCGTACCTCTACCAGGGCGAGGAACTGGGCCTGTGGGAGGTCGAGGACATTCCGGAGGCGCTGCTGCGCGACCCGACCTGGGAACGTACCGGGGGTACGGTGCGCGGCCGGGACGGCTGCCGGGTGCCGATGCCGTGGTCGGGTGTGGAGGCGCCGTTCGGCTTCGGGCCGCGCGGCAGCAAGCCGTGGCTGCCCCAGCCCCGGGAGTGGCACGGGCGTACGGCGCAGACGCAGTCGGGTACGCCCGGGTCGATGCTGGAGCTGTACCGCTCGGCGCTGCGGCTGCGGCGCGGGCAGCGCGGGTTCGCGGCGGAGTCGCTGCGCTGGCTGGAGGCGCCACCGGGGGTGCTGTCGTTCGAGCGGGCGGCGGTGCTGCGCTGCGCGGTGAACCTCTCCTCCGAGCCGTATCCGCTGGCCAAGGACTGGGGTGTGCTGCTGTCCAGTGACCGGATCGAGAACGGCAAGCTGCCCCCGGACACCACGGTGTGGCTGTGGGGCGGGGGCGCGCGGGCCGTGTAGGCGCGCTGCGCACCGGGGTGGTGCTGCCACGGTTGAGGGCCTGTGCGGCCCGGTGGGGACGGCGACATCCGCACCGGGAGCCGGAGGGGTCCTCGTCCCCCGCCGTGGCAGTTCCCCGAACCGAACACTCAGACGCGGCGGAGACGGTACAGCAGGCCCCGGTGTGCCCAGCCCGTTCGCTGGAGGCCGGCCCAGACGCAGCCGGCGGCGATGAGGACCGCGAGGGCGCCCGCGCCGAGGGCCGAGGGCACGGCGTTCAGCACGGCGACGCCGATCAGTACGGCGACGAACCCGTCGAACTGCCACGCCACGACGCGCAGCCCGGACAGGTCACCGAGTGGCGTGACGACCGGGAGCAGCAGTTCCAGCGGCAGGTTCAGCTTCATCTCCCGCAGGAATCTGGCGCCGAGCACCAGCACCACGGAGCCCGCGGCGAGCAGCACCGCGTGCGCCGCCGGCCGGCCGGTGAGCGGCCACGGGAGGAGGAGCGCGAGGACGCCCCCCAGCCCCGCCCCGGCCGCCACGGCGGTCAGGGGCCAGGCCAGGGCGCGGGCGAGCGTGCCGCCCCACCACTCGCCGAGCAGCGGCGCCAGGGTCAGCTCGTCGCGCAGGCCGCGCCAGGTCTCGCTCACCCAGCCGGATCCCAGGTAGACCCCGATCGCCCCGGCCAGCCACAGCGACAGCGACAGGCCGCCCTCCGGCCCGGCCACCCCGCGGGTGAGCACCGCGCCGCCGGTCAGCAGGAGCAGCACGGCCGCGAGGGCGCGGCCGCGGGTGCGCAGCGCGCGGACGGCGCCCTGGGTGAGATGGCCGCGCAGCCGCCCGTCGGGGCGGATCAGCGCGGAGGTGAGCCCGCGTGGCTCCGGGCGGTAGAGGTCCAGAGCGTGGTGGAGGGTTCCCGTCCAGGCGTACGTCTGGGCCTGGGAGGCGCGGGCCGACTCGCGGGCCAGCCGGGCGAGGTCGATCGTGCGGATCGAGCGGAAGGCCGCCCGCCCCAGGAGGGCGGCGCCGGCCGCCAGGACGGCGGCCACCAGCCACAGGCCGCCCTCGCCGTCCGGGACGGCCAGGCTCAGGGCGCTCACGAGGAGGGCCGTGCCGCCTGCGGCCGAGGCGAGGAGCAGGTTGTCGCGCACCGCCCGGACCTGGCCCCACAGCCAGGCCACCGCGGCCAGGGCGCTCATGCCCGCCGCGACCGCGAGGCCCGGCAGCGCGGTGCTCGGACGGTCGAACAGGTCGGTGGTGAGGTAGGCGGCGGTGGTCGCGGCCAGCAGGACGGCGGTGCCCGCGGCGGCCAGCCGGCGCCTGGCGATGGTGCCGAGGTAGCTCATGGGCGACATGTCGGTGGACATGAACACGTGCAGCAGGAACGGCTGGAGCACCAGCGGTCCCCAGAACCGGCCGGTCAGCTGGGCGCCCCAGCAGCCCGCCAGGGCGAGGGCGCAGGTCAGGGGCGCCGCCGCGGTCAGCGTCCGCACGGCGAGGAGGGCCGGTGAGGTGCTGGCGGTGTAGAGGACCGGCACGAGGTAGATCAGGGCGAACAGCGCGATGAGATAGACGGTGTACGCGCGGCCCCGCACCGTGGCGCGGTCCCCCCGGTGGGCGTAGTGGTGCCGTACGGCCTGGACGCGCCCCGCCGCCCCGGCGTCGGGGCCGGGGTCCGCCTCGTCGTCGGCGTCGGGTGTCGTGAGGCCGGGCGTGGTGATCATCCCAGCTCCACGCGGCCGTCGCAGGCGTCCACCAGGGCGGGTTCGTGGGTGGCGACCAGGAACGCGGTGCCGTTGCGGGCCCGTTCGGTCAGCAGGGTGGCGACCAGGTCGACGCGATGGGCGTCGAGGTGCCGTTCGGGCTCGTCGAGCAGGACGACCTCGGCGGGGCGGACCAGCGTCAGCGCGAGGTTGAACAGCTGGAGCTGTCCGGAGGAGACCTGGTGGGGGAAGCGTTCGGCCAGCGCGGACAGTCCCAGCCGGTCGATGACGGCTTCGGCGCGTTCGCCGGTCTCCGGGGTGTTGCCGTACCAAGAGGCGGCGACGAGCATGACCTGCTCGTGCAGGGTCATGTCGCGGGCGATGGGGATCGGCTCGACGAGTGAGGCCAGGAGACGGCGTTGGCGGGGGCGGGCCGGGTTGGCGGGTTCGCCCCGCACCGAGCACGAGCCGGCGCTCAGGCTGCGGCTGCCGAGGAAGGCCCGCAGGAGTGTGGTCTTCCCCGATCCGTTGCTTCCGGTGAGGCACCAGAGTTCACCCGGCCGCACGCTGAACGTGGTGGGCGCGAGCAGGGTGGTGTCACCCAGCGTGACCGTTGCACCGTCCGCCGCGATGACAGGAACTCCGGTCACTTGGCCTCCAGGACCACAAGCATTTCTCGTGAACGTGCAGTGTAATCCTCGCCCGCGTACGAGCCGTTGACGCCCGTCACTTCCAGGCCGGCCATCCGTGCCAGCAGCCGGATCTCCGGAAGCGTCGCCCAGGTGGCTATCTCGTGAAACGCGGTGAGAGTGGACGGGCCCTGCACCATGAAGATGCTCATGATCGCCTGGGTGGCGCGATCGGATGTCTGGGTGATGGTGACCATCCGGTCCCGGCCCAGGGGGTAGGACACCGAGGTCGCGTCTCCGCCGGCGCCGGTGAATTCGGCCGGGTCGGTGCAATCGAGGAAGGCCGCGCCGCCCGGCTTCAGATGCCGGGCGATGACGCGCAGCAGAGCGATTTTCTCGTCGTGGCTCTGGGCGAGGAAGAACGTGTTCCGGGACAGCGTGATGACGTCGAACGTGGAATCGAGCTGAGCGTCGCGGAAATCGGCTTCCACCACCTCGATGTCCTGGTCACCGCGGCGGCTCTCCAGCAGGTCCAGCGAGGGCCGTGACGCGTCGACCGCCACCACCCGCGCACCGGCTTCGGCGAGCGCGAACGACGACACGCCCGTGCCGGCTCCGAGGTCCAGCACGGAGGACCCGGCCAGCGGGCGGTGCGAGGACACCCATGTCACCAGGCCGGTTCCCGGGGAAATCCGCGAGGACACCAGATCGTAGGCGTCGATCGCCGCCGCGTCGTACACACTCGGGTCACTCATGGGCTCGGCCTTTCCTCACCATGTCGTTGGCCACGGACACGGCGCCGGGCAGATTGAATCCCAGCTCCGCCGGTGAACGGTCACCGGCGCGGACACCGGTCGTCCGGGGTGCGAATGCGACGTTCGAGCGCTGTCGCAGGGTGCGCAGGTGGTTCTCGACGATGTCGTTGGAACCGGGAAGCGTATCGGCGATGACGATGGGGCGGTCCGTCACCTGGAACATCATCAGGGCCGGGGAATCCGCCCTGCCCTGTGCGAGTCGCATCAGGGTGTCCAGGGTCGCGGGGAATATCAGGAAGCAGGTGGATTCCCCGCTCTTCCCGTAATTGACCTGCCGCGGAAGGTCCGGTTCGTCCCAGGAATCGGTCCACACCTGCCCGTTGGCGAGGTGACGCAGGGATTTCACCGTGACGAAGCGCGTTGCGGACCGCGTCACCGAGACATTGACGACCAGCTCGGTGTTCACCTGCCGCAGCCAGTGGATCCACCACGGCACGAGCGCGGCGCTGATGGAACCCGTGACATGCAGGTGCAGTTCGGCTCCCTCGAATGTCTCCACGTTCATCCGGCGGCTTCCTTCGGGTCGGACGCGGAGTCGAGCGGAATCCACTCGGAGGTGAGAATCGGCTTCATCCGCTGCTCGGGCGGCGCGCTGGGGAAAACATTCATGAGCAGGAACTGGAGGGCCACCGATCCGTCCGCCGCGGCGGCGCGGCTCGCGGAGAACACCAGCTGATACGGCAGGCTCTGGGTGACCCAGGAGAAATCGGCCTGGTTCGCGCTCATGACGGAGAGCTGCTGCATGGCGTCGAACAGCGCTTTCGGTCCTCGGCTGCCGGGGTTCCACAGCACCTGTTTCCACCCGTGCGACACCGCCGGCGTCACGTCCCGCCAGGGTGTGGCGGGCGCACCGCCCGCGGGGACCTCGCGCACCAGCAGATGGACGTTCTGCACCCCCGGATTCGGGGCGAAGAACCGCCAGCCGGGTATCGGCCAGCCACCGGTGAATTTCCGGAGGTCCTGATTGTAGGAATCGGGTGTGTTCTGCAGGACGGTCGAGACCAGATGCGCCGCGAGCGCTCCCACGGCGAAGGCGCCCGCCGCGCCCCGGATGCGGTTACCCGTCATGGATGAACCTTCTGATGGCGCCCTCCACCTTTTCGGCGTGCTGCTGGTAGCCGATGATCGACCGGTGTGCCGACCCCTCGACCACCTCGACGCCGGCTCCGATCTTCGCGGCGAGTTCCGCCTGTTGCCCGGCGTTCTCGGCCGACGCGACCACCAGCACGGACGGCACCGCGCCGAGGTCGGCCAGGGCGCGCTCCGTCCGCACCCTGGTGTACTCACGGACCGAGTTGATGATGTTCCGGGGCGTGAACACGAACTGCACATGGCTGTACTGGATGTCGGGGGTGTATCCGGCCTGGCGCTGCACCGCGTTCGGCGCCCATTCGTAGATTCCGGTCACGGCGGCGAAGAGCGTGTGCACCTGGACCTGGAGGAATTTGCCGAACCGCCGGCGATCGGAGCGGTCCGCCTCCAGCAGTTCCGGGTCGGTGCCGTCGACGACGACGAGCCGGCGGACGCGGTCGGCGAACCGGGCGTCCCCGACGTAGGAGGCGGCGCTCAGCGCGCCGATCGAATGGGTGACGACCACGATCTCGCCCTTGGCGCCGACCTCGTCGAGAAGGGCGGAGAGGAGATCACCGCTGGACGCGCGTGCTGTGGTGAAGCCGTAGCCGGACCGGTGGTAGCGGATGACGGTGTGGTCCCGGGCGAGCCGCTCCGCGACCCACTCCCAGGATTCGAGCGACTGCCCGAGGCCGCATTCCAGGACGACGGCGGGACGGGAGTGATCCGCCCCCGCCGGCGGCTGGTTCACCACGTATTCGATGTCGCCGGCCTCGCTCCGGAGTCGTGCGGCGCCCTTCGGCCCGAGCCGCCGCTGCTCGGCGATGTTCCGTTTCTCCCGGGCGATCAGCGCGCTCGCGACCGCCACCCCGACCGCGATTCCGGCCACGGATTTCTCGAAGGTGCGTCGTTCCCCCCGGGTGTCCAGCACATAGCCGACCGCCCCGTGGGAACCGGTGAAACCCCACACGAAGCGCGGAAGTTCCATGGTGGCCGCCACCCCGGCGTGGAACACCTTGACCGCGGACAGCGCGTAGGTCGCCTGCGGGCGCGGCAGCAGATAGATGAGCGGGAAGGACGCTTCCCACGCGATCGTGCCGATCGTCAGTGCCCTGCACAACCGTGGGTATGACCGCAGCAGTTGTGCCGCAGGACCCCTGCCGTACGCCTCGGTCCGCAGGACCTCGGGCAGCGCGTCGCCCTGGACCCAGCTGCTGCCGAATGCCTTGGAGACGCCCGAGACGGCGTAACTCAGGCCGGCCTGGAAATTGACCGCGCGCAGGAACATGTCGTCGGACGTCCGCGGGTCGGGTATCAGCGCGGTCAGCGCGCGGTACTGCGTGATCACCGCCGTCATCTGGTCCGCGCCGTCACGGCCGTACGGGGTGCGTATCTCGCTCAGCCGGTTGCAGGTGCCGATGACCGCCGCCGCCGCGATCTGCACGCGCCGGTTTCCGCGGCCCAGTGCCAGTCCGGCCGCCGCCGCGAGCGTGACGCCGGCGAGCACCTTGGGGGTGCGCCGGTGGTCGAGCAGGCGGCCCAGGCGGTGTCGCAGACTTCCCTCCGGATACTGCTGGGCGGACACGCCGCGCAGATATCCGTTGTCGTCGAAGCCGTCCTTGAGACTCAGGGTCTCGGCGGAGGCAAGAATCTGTCCGATCGCGACCGGCAGAAATACCCGGTCAGCCGCTTTCTGCGCTGCGGTCGCCTGCGGGGCGCTCGGCCGCCGCGCCCACCACCGTCGTAAGCTCACCAAACTCTTCGTCATTCCTTCTCGGACTCGGACGCCGCTGTGCACACACCGGATGTACGTACCGGAGAAGACCCGTTGACCGGGCCTTCTCCGGTACGTGGGTGAAAACCGTCAGCAGACCAGGCAGATCGTGCTGCCCTGAATCACGAACTGAACGGCGGTCGGCGTGGCCGGTGTGGCCATCGCGGGTGTCTCGGAATCCGAGTGGAATCCCGGAGCCGCCGTGCACAGAACGCTGTTCGCGAATTCCTGTGCGGCGATGGTCTCCGAGGGTGCCCCACTGCCCTGTTCTTGCGCCGCAATCGAGTCTAGTCGCATTTCGCTACCCTTCCTCGCTGTTCACGGGTGAGCGAAAGGGTCATGGCGGTCGTGTTGTTGCCTTCCCCCGTCGCTCGCTCTGAAATGAACGTGCTTCGCAACGCCAGCAACTCAACATTGCGGACTCAGGCTAACCAGTGCCATGGGGGCCGTCAATGCTTGTACATACCATCAACTCATATACGTGGCGCGCAGGGCGTCGTGGACGGCGGCCAGCGCGGCGTCGCGGTCCAGGCCGAGCCGCTGGGCGCGGCGCGCGTAGTCGAGAGCCGCCGTCGCCGCCTCCCTGCTCGCGGCGTCCCCCGCGGCGGCGACGAAGGTGCCGTTGCGGCCCCGGGTCTCGATGACGCCGTCGCTCTCCAGGGCCCGGTAGGCCTTGGCGACGGTATTGGCGGCGAGGCCGAGCTGCTCGGCGAGACCGCGTACGGTCGGCAGCCGGTATCCGGCGGGCAGGGTGCCGGCGCGGGCCTGTGCGGCGATCTGGGCGCGCAGCTGCTCGAACGGGGCGGTCGCGGAGGCGGCGTCGATGGCGATCTTCACGCCGCCCATTGTCCCCGGTGCGTGGCCGGGCAGCCCGTCCGCACGGCTGCCAGTCACACCTAGGCCGCCCCCACCGGGCCGTCGGCCTGCTCCCGCAGCCGGGCGTTGACCGTGCCCAGGGCGTCGGCGAGGGCGAGCAGCTGCCGCCGGTCCAGCTGGTCGATGAGCACCTCGCGCACCCGCGCCACATGCCCGGGGGCCGCCGCCCGCAGGACGTCCATGCCCTCGGGGGTGATCCGCGCGGTGACCCCGCGGACGTCGGCGTCGCATGCCCGGCGCAGGACGAGGCCCCGCTTCTCCAGCTGGCCGACCTGGTAGGTCAGCCCGCTCTTGGGGGTGATGAGCGAATCGGCCAGGAGCGTCATCCGCAGTCCGGCCTCGCCCGCCGCGGCCAGTTTCACGAGGATCTCGTACTGGGGGTGCGAGAGCCCCTCGTCCTCCTTGAGCTGGGTCTCCACGGAGCGGAAGACGCGATGGGTCACCTCGAGGAAGGAAATCCAGGCGGCCATCTCCTGCTCGTCCAGCCATCGCGTCGTCGCCATGCCCCCATCGTACGCGGTTGTTCAAATTCGAACCGTCCCGTACGCTCCTGGAAAACGTGGTTCGAATTTGAACAACAACGTCCCCTGGAGACCCTCACTCATGACCTCCCCCACAACTCTGACGTCCCGTGCCGCCCTCGGCGGCGGTGAGCGCACCGCGCCCAGCGGCGCCGACCTGGGACTGCTCGTGCTGCGGCTGGCCGTCGGGCTGACCATGGCCGCGCACGGCACGCAGAAGCTGTTCGGCTGGTTCGACGGCGGCGGCCTCGACGGCACCGGCCAGTTCTTCGAGTTCCTCGGCTACCCCTCCGGGAGCACCATGGCGCTGATCGCCGGGCTCTCGGAGACGCTGGGCGGCCTCGGACTCGCTCTCGGGCTGCTCACCCCGCTGGCCGGCGCCGCGATCGTGGGCACCATGGTCAATGTCATCGTCTCCGCGCACTGGGACGACCCGTTCCTCGGCGGCTTCGAGCTGCCGCTGCTGCTGGGCCTGTCCGCCGTCGCCCTGACCCTGTCCGGCCCCGGCCGGTACGCGGTCGACCACGTCCTCCCGCTGCCCGAACAGGTGCGTGAGCACCGGCTGGTCCACGGCGTCGCCGCGCTGGCGCTCGCCCTGGTGGTCGCGGGCATCACCCTGCTCATCCGGAACTGATCACAGCTCCGGGACTGACACCGGCCTGCTCCGGGACCCACCCGGAGCAGGCCGCTTTCCCCTTCGAGGAGTGCCATGACCACCGCAGCCGACCGGATGCCCGTGCTGTACCTCAGCCACGGAGCCCCGCCGCTGGCCGACGACGCCCTGTGGACCCGGCAGCTGGCGGGCTGGTCCGCCGCACTCCCGCGGCCCCGGGCGATCCTGATCGTCTCCGCGCACTGGGAGTCCGCACCGCTCACCATCGGCGCCACCCGCACCGTCCCCCTGGTGTACGACTTCGGCGGCTTCCCCGCGCACTACTACCAGGTGACCTACGCGGCGCCCGGGGCTCCCGAGCTGGCCGCGCGGGTGCGGGCCCTGGTCGGCGGTCCCGGCGCCCCCGTGCACCAGGACCCGGCGCGCGGGCTCGACCACGGCGCCTACGTACCCCTGAAGGAGATGTACCCGGACGCGGACATCCCGGTGCTCCAGGTGTCCATGCCCACCCTCGACCCGCAGCGGCTGCTCGCCCTCGGCAGGCGGCTGGCCCCGCTGCGGGACGAGGGGGTGCTGATCGTGGGCAGCGGCTTCTTCACCCACAATCTGAGCGGCTTCACCTGGGGCAGCGCCCCCCAGGAGGCGCCGGGGTGGTCCCGGGAGTTCGACGCCTGGGGCGAGGAGGCGCTGGGCGCCGGCGACATCGACGCGCTGCTCGACTTCGAACACGCCTCGCCGGCCGGGCGGATCGCCCACCCCCGTACGGAACACTTCGCCCCGCTGTTCGTGACCCTCGGCGCGGGCGAGGCGGAACTCGCCACCCAGCGGTCGGTCATCGACGGCTTCTGGGGCGGGCTGGCCAAGCGCTCCATCCAGCTGGGCTGAGGGGCGCCGGGCGGGCGGGGCTCGGCCGGGCGGCCGGCGGGCCCGCTGCCCGGGATGCCCCCGCCACCGGAATGCCCGGGCCGCAGGGAACGCCCCGTGCGACCGCTGTCACACGCGCAGCAAGCGCCAGGTGGCGAGTGCGGCGTCGGCGGCGGGCACGGGCGGGTCGGCGCTGATCCAGGTGGTGATCACCCCGCACAGCGCGCCGGCCAGATACCCGGCGTGCAGATCGAGGGGGACGTCGGCGGCGCCGGGCGGGCGGCGGCCCTGCGCGAAGCGTTCGGCGAGACCGGCCGCGAGGCGGTGCTGCATCCGCCGGGCGAACCGGGCGCTGCCGCCCTCCGAGAGCATCCGGCGGTAGAGCACGGCGCCGGCCTCGACCTCCGTGAAGAGGTCGAGGAGGGGCGGCGGCGGGGCGTCGCGGGGGGCCTGGAGCGGGCAGAGCGCGGCGGCCCGGGCGAGCCGGCCGATGGCGTCGTCCATGGCGTCGGTCACCAGGGCGTCGAGGTCCGGGTAGTGCGCGTAGACGGTGGCGCGGTTGATCGCGGCGCGCCGGGCGATGAGGGACATGGTGATGGCGCTGAGCTCGCGCTCACCGGCGAGTTCGAGCGCGGCGGCGCGCAGGCGTTCGCGGGTGCGGCGGGCGCGGGGATCGTCGGGGTTCACGGCGGCAGTGTACGACAGGTGTTGCATAACCAACACCTGTTGCTTATATTGGCGGCATGCGTATCGAGATCTGGGCGGATGTCGTCTGCCCCTGGGCGTACATCGGCAAGCGGCGCTTCGAGGCGGCCCTCGCCGGGTGGGACGGCGAGCCGGTCGAGGTCGTGTGGCAGCCGTACCGCATCGACCCCATGGCACCGGCGAAGGCCGAGCCGCTGGCGGAATGGCAGATCGATCCGCTGGTCGACGAGGCGCTGAGCGCCTGCGGCCCCGAGGGCACGACCTGGGCCGAGAACCGGACCCGGGTCTCGCAGATCGCGGCGGACGAGGGGCTCGGCACCCCCTTCGGCGCGGTGTGGCGCGCGGACAGCGGACCGGCGCACCGGCTGATCGCCCTCGCGTACGAGGAGGGCGGGGCGGACCTCCAGAACGCGGTGGTGGAAGAAGTCCTCAAGGCGCACTTCGTGGACGCCCGGGACATCAGCGACCCGGCCGTCCTGGAGCGCGTCGCCCGCACGGCGGGCTTCGGCCACGGCGGCGCGCTGCTGGCCGCCGGGGGCGGCACGCGGCAGGTGAAGGAGGCGCTGCTGCGCGGCAAGGCCGTCGGCGTGCGCACCTCCCCCACCCTGGTGGCCGGCACCCTGGCCCTGGCGGGCGCCCAGCACCCGGACGCGATGGCCGCGTTCCTGCGGGACGCGGCTCAGGCCCCGCCGGTACGGGAGCTTCCCGAGGAGGTGCGGCGCCTGCGGCAGGCGGAATCGCTGCTGGACCAGAGCGACCCGCTGGGTGCGCTGACCCTGCTGCGGCCCCTGCTGGCCGAGCACGGGACGGACCGCGCCGTCCAGGTGCTGGCCGCACGGGCGTACTACCACTCCGCGCAGCTGGAGCGGGCCCGGGTGACGCTGGAGCGGCTGACCCGGGACACCCCCGACGACGCCTACCTGCGGCTGCTGCTCGGCCGCACGCTGGAGCGGCAGGGGCGGGACGCGGACGCGGCCCCGCACCTGCGGCTGGCGGCGGCGATGCGGCCGGACGAGGCGTAGCGCGTCACGCACGGCGGAACGGACACGCGCGGGCCCCGGGGCCCGCGCGCTCCCCGGCCGGTCAGGGGCGCCGATCGAGTGTCGGGCCGACCTGGCTGGTGTGCCGTATGTAGGCGGCGAGCTCCGGACTCAGCAGGCCGGTGACGGTCAGCAGGTCCTTCGTCCGCAGAGCGACGGGCGCGGCCAGCAGGGGTTCCCAGTGCGCGGCGCGATTGCGCAGCTCGTGCAGGGCGCCGATGAGCTGGTCGACCGTCGCGCGGTGGGTACCGGGCGGGAACGCGTGATGGAGATGTGGCACCCACAGCGTCTTCTCGTGGGCGGAGGTGGACAGGTACCGCCACACGCCCAGCGACAGCTCCGCGATGACCTTTCCCGGGGGAGCCGTGTGCCCGTACCGTTTACGGGCTCCGTCGATGGCGCCGCGGGTCTTGTCGTTGATGTCGACCCGCCGCCGTGGGCCGCGGCGGCCTTTGCGCACCCGGATCAGCGGGGCCCGCAGCGGACTGCCCGGGTCGTCCAGCCAGTGCCCCGTACCGGTCCAGGTGGTGTCCAGGGCCCGCGCGTACGCGTTGCGCAGGGCGATCTCGAAGTGGCTCAGGTCGCGCAGGACCGCGCAGGCCAAGGCCGTGTTCCACTCGTAGAGGGCCAGCGCGCGGGCGCGATCGCCGTCGGCCGCGGTCAGGTAGACCGCGTACCGGGCGGGGCTCAGCCAGTTCTCCACCCACGGCCCCGGTGCGGGGACCGGGGATACCTGCGTCACAGGTTCCTCCTGCTGAGAAATCGGGTAAGGTAACGGGTGACAAGCCCCGGTGGACCGCTGATCTTCACGATCACGTCGCCGGGGCTAAGACTTTTTACGGACCCGGTACGCCTGGCCCCGGCCCCGTTCCGTGTGCTCGCCGCCCCCGGCCTGCGCTGTATGACGCCTCACCCCCTCGAACACGCGGACAGTGAGCCGCAACCTACAGGGCGGCCCGTGGTTGTCCAAACGCCCTCCGCCGGGCCGGACATGGCCTCGGCGGACGCCGATGCGGCGTGCGCCGGCCGCCAGTTGGACCCAGGACCTCCTGGGCCTCCGGTTCAGGCCGTCATGGTCCGTGCGATCAGGGCGTACCGCTCGTCCCGCACCGGGCGGCCCCACAGGGCCGGGTCGTCCGTCAGATCCTCGTGGCGGATCGCGGCGGGGGGAACGTCCGGCAACGACGAGAGCATCGCGCGGAGTGCGGTCGCCGCGATGCCCGTGGGGGCCGACTCGCCCCAGCGGCCCTCCACCAGGATCAGCCGGCCCCCGGGCCGGACCAGGGCGGCCCAGCGGGACAGGACGGCCTGGGGGTCGGACAGCGCCCACAGCACATGGCGCACCAGCAGCACGTCGAACGCCTGGGCCCGCACGGGCGGGTGGGCGGCGTCGCCCACCGCCAGGGTGGCGGCAGCGCCCGCCAGTTTGGCCCGGGCGAGCCGCACCATCGGCTCGGACCTGTCGATCGCCGTCACCGTGTGGCCGTGTTCCAGGGCCAGTTCGGACAGGCTGCCCGTTCCGCAGCCCAGGTCCAGGACCCGCGAGGGCCGCCCGGGCAGCCAGCTGCGCAGCCGCGCGTCCCACGCCGCCCGTACCGCTGGATCCCGCAGACCGTGGTCGGGTTCCTCGTCGAACGTCGCCGCGGCGTCGTCCCAGTACGTGTCCCTCATACGACCAACTCCCGCGCGTGTCCGCGATGTCGGTGCTCCCCCGACACACCACCCCATCATCTCCGGTCGGCGGACGGTCGGGCCAGGGGCGAGGACACCGGGCGCTGCGGGGGATCCGCCCGGGTCCGGGCCCGGCCGCCGCGTGCGGCCGGGCCCGGGGGCTACTGGGGGCCGAAGGTCTGGAACGCGGTACGGCGTGGGATGGGGAAGGTGTCCTTGCCGCTGACCGCGTTCAGGATCAGGGCGCCGCGGTAGGCGCCGATGCCCAGGTCGGGGGCGGCCGCTCCGTGGGTGTGGAGTTCGGCGTTCTGGACGTAGAGCCCGGCGCCCACCTCGGGGACGGTCCGTACGCGGTGGCCCTCGGTGATGTCGTACCGGCCCTGGGCGTCCCAGGCGATCAGTTTGTCCACCGGGGTCAGGCACGCGGGGCGGCGCGGCGCGTAGCCGGTGGCGGCGATGACCGCCTCCGTCTCCCGTACCGCCCGCCCGCCGGTGTCGGCGTGGGCCGTCGTCAGGCGGATCGTTTCCCCGCCCTGCCCCGTCCCCACCGTTCCCGCCGTCTCCGCCGCGGTGAGCGCCGTGGCCGGCAGCAGGGTCACCGGCGGCCGGTCGCCGTCCAGCAGATGGTCGTACAGCTCCTCGTGGATGAGGTCGATCGTCTCCGAGTCGATGCCCTTGTACAGCTGCCACTGCGAGGCGATCAGCCGGTCGCGCACCCCGGGCTCCAGGGCGTGGAAGTACCGCATGTACTCCGGGGTGGTGTACTCCAGCACCAGCTTGGAGTAGTCGAGCGGCGCGAACCCCCACGACCGGGTGAGCCAGCTGACCGCCCAGCCACTCTCCTTCTGCCGGCGGATGAGGTCGAGGAAGACCTCGGCCCCGGACTGGCCGGAGCCGAGCACCGTGATGTCGCGTACGCCGGCCGCCGCGAACTCCTCGATCCGGTGGAGGTGTTCGCCGGAGTGGATGACCCGGGGGTGGCCGGCCAGGTCCTTCAGTGGTGCGGGCAGCGCCGCCTCGGTGCCGATGCCCAGAGTGATGTTCCTGGCCGGCTGAACCCGGACGGTGCCCGTGGCCACCTCCCGCAGTGTCAGCAGCCACAGGTCGCGCCGGGCGTCCCACTCCACCGCGTCCACCGACGTGCCGAAGTGCAGCCCGGGTACGCGGGCCGCCGCCCAGGCGCAGTAGTCGGCGTACTCCCGGCGCGGGATGTGGAAGCGCTCGGAGATGTAGAACGGGTACATCCGGTCGTGCTCGACGAGGTAGTTGAGGAACGACCAGCGGCTGGTGGGCCGGATCAGCGAGACGAGGTCGGCGAGGAAGCCGACCTGGAGCTTCGCCCAGTCGAACATCAGCCCGGGATGCCAGTCGTAGTGCGGGCGTTGGTCGTACGCCGCGTAGGTCAGGCCGGGTACGTCGTCGGCCAGGGCCGACAGCGACAGGTTGAACGGGCCGATGCCGACGGCCGCGAGGTCGAGGACGGTTCCGGTTTCTTTCTCAGACATGGTGCTGTTCCTCCTCGGCCGCCCCGGCCGCGTCCACGGCGGCCAGCATTTCCTCGATGTCGCTCGTCCTGGCCTGCGGGTTGAGCAGGGTGAGTTTCAGCTGGACCGCGCCCTCGGTCTCGGTGCGTCCGATGAGCGCGCTGCCCTCGCGCAGCAGTCGCCGGCGCAGCGCGCCGTTGATGGCGTCGACGGTGGCGGGATCGGTGGTGGTGCGCGGCCGGTAGCGGAAGACGACCGTGGTGAGGACGGGTTCCGTGGTCAGTTCCAGGCGCGGGTGGGCGGCCACGGACCGTGCCGCGTGCCGGGCGAGATCGTGGCAGGCGTCGAGCATGGCGCCGACTCCCTCCCGCCCCAGGGCGAGGAAGGTGGCGGCGACCTTGAGGGCGTCGGCCCGCCGGGTGGTCTGCAGGGAGTGGCCCAGCAGCCCGTCGTAGCCGGCCTCGCCGTCGTCCTCCGGGTTGAGGTAGGCGACGCGCAGCCCGGTGGTGGCGGTGAAGCCGGCCCGGTCGCGCAGCAGCAGGGCGCTGGCGGCGGCCGGCTGCCAGGCGGTTTTGTGCAGGTCGATGGTGATGCTGTCGGCGAGTTCGATGCCGTCCAGCAGGGGGCGCAGCCGGTCGGAGAACAGGGCGCCGCCGCCGTAGGCCGCGTCCACGTGCAGCCGTACCCCGTGGTCGCGGGCGATGGCGGCGAGTTGCGGCATCGGGTCGATGGAGCCGTAGTCGGTGGTTCCGGCGGTGGCGACGACGGCGATGGGGAGTTCGTCGGCGGCCCGGGTGCGCAGCGCGCGGTCGAGTTCCTCGGGGCGCATCCGGTGGTGTTCGTCGGCGGCCACGGGGCGTACGGCGTCCTCGCCGAGTCCCAGCAGCGCGGCGGCACGTGCCATGGAGAAGTGGGCCAGTGCGGAGCAGTAGAGGACGGGGCGTACGGTCAGCCCGCTCAGCCCCGCGGCGCGTACGTCGCGGCCCGGGCGCAGGGCGGTGTCGCGGGCGATGAGCAGGGCCTGGAGGTTGGAGGCGCTGCCGCCGGGGGTGAGGACGCCGCCGGCGGCGGGCCCGTAGCCGGCGAGGTCGGTGAGGGCGGTGATGAGGCGGCGTTCGAGCTCCACGGCGTAGGGGCCGGAGTCCCAGGTGTCGACGGAGGCGTTGAAGACGGAGGCGAGGACGTCGGCGGCGGCGGCGACGCTGAGCGAGGGGGGCTGGAGGTGGGCGGCGGCGCGCGGATCGGCGAGGTCCACGGTGCCGGCCGCGTAGGCGCGGGCCAGTGCGAGAACGGCTTCCCGTCCCCCGCCGTGACGGGGTATCGGCCCGTCGGGGAGCTGGCGGTCCACGAGGGCGGCCAGTTGGCGGGGGGTCTGGACGGGCAGCGGTCCGGTGCGGCGGCGCAGGGCGCCGGCGGCTTCGCGCGTGATCTCGGTGACCAGACGGCCGACGTCGGCGAGTCCCGCCGGGTCGGCGGCCAGCAGGTCGGGCTCCAGCAGGGTGGGGGGCACGGGCACGGTTGGTGCGTGGCCGGGCATGCTCATGGGCTCTGTACGGTCCCTTGCGTTGACGGTGGGGCGGGTCGTGCGGGGTCGTGTGTCGTGGAGCGGGTGTGCTGGTGGTGCGGGTGGTGCTCAGCGGTCGAGTGCGGCTCGGCCGTCGATCAATTTAGGTTAGGCATACCTAACCATGTCAACCATGCCTGTCCCACCCCGGGCTCTATGACCGAAAGTCCACCGTCCATCCGAGGTGCCCCACCTGCCCCTTCCGTGCTTAACCCCGCCTTGCGCCCGTCCTTAGCCCGGACTTAAAGACCCGTGAAAGGCCGCTTCTCGCCAAGATCGGGCCCCGTTGGGCCGCTAGCGTGCTCACTCCCCGGGCCGTTGATCCCCCGTCACGGCCCGGGTCCCCGATCCGAGGAGACGTTCCACGATGACTGCGCTGCGCACCGCCGCCACGGTCGCCGCCCTGGCCGTAGCACCGCTGATGATCACCCTGGCCACCGCGACCCCGGCCGACGCCCACGGCTCGCTGGAGGACCCGGTGAGCCGGGTGAAGACCTGCTTCGACGAGGGACCGGAGAGCCCGGCGTCGGCCGCGTGCCGCGACCTGGTGGGCATCGGCGGCACCCAGCCGCTGTACGACTGGAACGAGGTCAACCTCGCCGACGCCGCCGGCCGCCACCAGGAACTGATCCCGGACGGCAAGCTGTGCAGCGCGGGCCGCGACAAGTACGCCGGTCTCGACCAGGCGCGCGCGGACTGGCCCGCCTCCGAACTCGCACCGGGGCAGCACACCTTCCGCTACCGGGCCACCGCACCGCACCGCGGCGGCTTCGAACTGTTCATCACCAAGGAGGGGTACGACCCCGCCGCCCCGCTGCGCTGGTCCGACCTGGAGTCCTTCGGCCAGGTGACCGACCCGCCGCTGGAGGACGGCTCGTACGTCTTCGACCTCACCGTGCCCGAGCGTTCGGGACGGCACCTCGTGTACAGCGTCTGGCAGCGCAGCGACAGCCCCGAGGCGTTCTACACCTGCTCGGACGTGGTGTTCGGCGGCAGCGGTGGGACGGGCGGTGGTGGCGACCCGGTGATCGAACCGGCGCCGCCGGCCACCGAGCCGGAGCCCGGGCCGGAGGGCGGGGGCCACGAAGGCCACGGCGACCATGGCGACCACGACCAGCACGGCGAGGACCCGCACGACGGGCACGAGGAGCCCGCCGGCGATCAGCGGGAGGAGGGCGCGGCACCCGAGGCCAACCGCCCGGCCCCGGCCGGCGGCGCGGACGAGGCCATCAACGACACCGAGCCGGCCGATGACCGCGAACTGGCCGCCACCGGCGGCGACTCCACCACCACCGCGCTCGCCCTGGGCGGCGCCGCGGCCCTGAGCGTCGGCACCGCCACGCTCCTGCTGGCCGCCCGCCGCCGGGCCGCCGCCGCCCGCCGCGCCTGACCGGCGCGGCCCCGTGAACCGGTGCCGCCGTCTCCCGGCCCCCACCTTCAGGGGAGACGGCGGCACCGCCGTACGCTTCGTGCTGTCAGCACCTGGGGGGCAGACCCGGAAAGGGGAGCGCGATGACGACGGAGCCCGACGCCTTCGTGGAAGTCACCTCCGAGAGTGAACTGCGCGAGCTGATCGGCGAACCCGCCCCGTACACCCGGGACAAGGCGCGCACCGCGCTGCACGCCCTGGACCGCGCGTGGCTGGCCCGCTCACCGCTGTGCCTGATCGCCACCAGCGCCGCCGACGGCAGCTGCGACGTCTCCCCCAAGGGCGATCCGCCCGGCTTCACCCTCGTGCTGGACGACCGCACCCTCGCCATCCCCGACCGCCCCGGCAACAAGCGTCTGGACGGGTTCCGCAACATTCTCGCCAACCCGCGGGTGGGGCTCATCTACCTGCTGCCCGGACGCGGCGACACCCTGCGGATCAACGGCCGCGCCCGGATCGTGCGCGAGGCGCCGTTCCTCGACGAGATGATCGTGCGGCGCAACCGTCCCAAGCTCGCCCTGGTGGTGGAGATCGAGGAGGTCTTCCACCACTGTTCCAAGGCGTTCCTGCGCTCGCACACCTGGGACCCGGACAGCTGGCAGCCCGAGGCGCTGCCCAGCCGGGCCCGGATCGCCCAGGCGCTGGAGCGTCCCACCGACTCCCTGGCGCGGCTGGAGGAGCACTACGGCCCCCGCTACGCCGAGGGGCTGTACGAGGCGAACTAGCACTCCGGTGCGGTTGCGTGATCCACGCAGCAGGCGCCGCATCGGCCCGGGCCGGCCATGGCCCGCCTGTTCGGCCGGCTGCCGGCAGTTCTTCCGCCCGACACCCGACAGCAGTCCGAGCAGAGGGGCGCCGGCGGTCGTCCGTGGCTCAACTCGGCCGCACCGGCCCGCGATCCGGGTCAGGCCTGGTCGAACATCGCCCCCGGCGGGCAGGACCTACGCTCTGGCCCACGGCCACCGCCAGACCTTCAGGAGTCCGCGCAAACCCCCGGTGATCACGCAGTGGGCCTGACCCGTTTCCAGCCGGCTTCCCTGCGGGATCGCGAGGTCGGACCGGAGTGCCAGGTGGGTGCTGCGCCTGTTTGCGGCAGCCTCAGCGGACTGTTGGAGCCGGTGGCGCGACCGCCTCGCGCAGCTCGGCGGCGGCCTGGGCCATGAGCTGAGCGAGGGTGGTGTCCGGCTCGGCCAGCCAGCGGGGCATGGCACGCCGGTGGATCGCCAGCACCACGTCGATGATGAAGCGTGCCGTGCCGGGCTCGACGCCGCGGCCCTCGAGCGCCGGTGCCAGCGCGTCGGCGATGTCGGCGAGCTTGATCAGATCGCGCTCGGCCAGTGCCGGGTTGGCGGCGATCACTCGTGCCCGGCGCAGCAGGAACTCGCGTGGGCGGAAGATCCCCTCGGCGGTTCCCAGCGCGGTCAGCAGCACCTCGATCGGGGTGAGGCCCGGGTCGGCCGCCTCGACCTGGGCGACAAGGTGAGCCTCGATGCCGTTGTCGGCGAAGAGGACTTCCCGCTTGTCGGGGAAGTAGCGGTAGAACGAGCGCTCCTTCAGTCCGGCGGCGCCCGCGATCTGCGCGACCGAGGTGCGCTCGAACCCCTGCGTCTCGAACAGCTGGAGCGCCGCGCGTTCGAGCCGGCCCTGTGCGTCGGATTCCCATCGCGGCATACCCACCAGGATACGACAACAGGAGCTGTCATCAGCTGATACGGTCAATGACAACAGATGCTGTCATCATCCAGGAGATCGCCATGAAGGCTCTGCAGTTCGACCGGTTCGGCTCCCCGGACGTGATCGTGCTCCGCGATGTCCCACAGCCGGAGCCGGGGCCCGGCCAGATCCGGATCGCCGTGCGGGCGTGCGGTCTGACACCGGCCGACTGGCACGTCGTCGACGGTCTCCTCGCCGACCAACTGCCGCCGCTGCCGCGCGGGCTCGGCTTCGAGGTCGCGGGCACCGTCGACGCGCTCGGCGCGGGCGTCACCGGCGTCGGGATCGGCGACCGCGTGTTCGGCCCGGCGAGCTTGGACCGCCCGACGGCCGGGGCCGCCGAGTACGCCCTGATGCCGGCCTGGGCGCGCATTCCCGAGGGCGTCACCGCCGAGCAGGCCGCCGCGCTGCCGATGGCGGCCGAGACGGCGTGGCGCGCGCTCGAGGACCTCGGTGTCCAGCCGGGTGAGCGGCTGCTCGTCCACGGTGCGGGCACCACCGTGGGTGAGGCGGCGGTGCGCCTTGCGCTGCACCGGGGTATCCGGGTGATCGCCACCGCCGGGCCGACCCGGGCCGCCGCCCTGGAAGAGATCGGCGCTCAGGTGACCGGCTACGGCGACGGCATGACCGAACGCGTTGCCGCCCTGGCAGGAGGCCGCGTCGACCGCGCCCTGGACACCACCCCGACCGGCGGCCGGATCGACCGCGCCGACCAGCCCGGCCCGGCCGGCGGCTCGCTGCCGGCCCTGATCGAGCTGACCGGGGACCCCGACCGTGTCACCACCGTCTCGGACTTCGCCGCCGCGGCCGAACTCGGCACCCGGGTCACCCGGATCGACATGCGCTACGACCTGATGGATGAGTTTGCCCGGCTGGCCGGCGAAGGCGTCCTGGTCGTATCGGTCGCCCGCACCTACACACTCGACCAGATCCAGGAGGCGGCCGGGCTCAGCCGGTCCCGCCGGCCAGGCGGCAAACTCATGCTCGTCCTGTGATCACCTTGCCGACCCGTCCGGATGACAGGAGTCCACACCATCCCCGGTGATCACGCGGTGGCCGTGCCCCTTCCCGGCCAAGGTCCCTGCGAGATCGCTCAGTAGCACGGGAGTACGAGGGACTGTATCGAAAGTAGATCTTGGGCTGTGAATGATCACAGTTCATGGGGCGGGGAGATCTCACGGACGAGCAGTGGGCGGTGCTGGAGCCGTTGTTGCCGAAGGGCACAACGGCGGGTCGGCCGCCCGTCTGGCCCCGGCGGACTACCGCGAGCGCCATGCGGTCGAGCCTCCGCGCCCTCTCAGCCGGCGCGCAGGATCCGAAAGCGATCGGGCTCCGCGGGGTCCCGGTCAACGACTTGGATCGGTGTCCAAGCCCATTGCCACACGCTGATGCCCGTGGTGCGGGAGAACCGGATCGGCCCGCGGGTGCCATCGACCACCACGCGCGGCCAAGACTCGGCGATGGCTGCCCGGTCCGTGCCGTGGGAACGCAGCACCTCGGCGAGGACAGTGACGGTGTCCCAGCCCTCGAAGGCGACGAAGGAAGGCGCTTCGCCCAGACGCTCGCGGAGCTCCTTCCCGACGCGTTCGCCAAGCGGGCCGAGGACCTCAGGCAGGTAACGCAGAAACGGGATCCCGGCGCCGTCCTCGCCCAGAAGCGCGGCCCATTCAGCGAACTCCGGTTGCCCGGCCGGAGCGCCGATCAGGATCTCCGCGAGCCGCACGTCATCCCGTACGGCCCTGACGATCGGCACCGCCGGCTCCGGGTGGCCGACCAGCAGGAGCAGCGCCGTCGCGCCGTGGTCCACGAGCGCATCGCACAGGGCCTCGGGGGTGAGCGCGCTCGTGTCGAGTTCGACGACGGTGCCGCCGTGGGGAGCCAGGTGCTCCCGCAGGACGCGGGTCCCGGACGCCCAGTAGACGCTCGGCTGGGTCGCCACGGCGATCCGGCGTCGTCCCTCACCGAGGAGGAAGTCCGCGTAGATCCGCCAGCCACGAGACTGCGCCGGGGCAAGGCGCGCGACCCACTTCGTCGGCTCCTCGGTGAACTCGTCAAGCACTGCGGACGAGCAGAGGAACGGCACGCCCAGGGCGTCGGCCCGGCCGGCGGCGGCGCGGGCGACGACGCTGTGATACTCGCCCGCCACAACAGCCACGCCCAGGGCGGCCAGTTCGTCCACGGCCGCCAAGGCCCGCTCCGGATCGGCCGCGGTGTCCCGGACCACCAGCTCCAGTGGTCTGCCGTCAATCCCGCCTGTGTCGTTGACCTTGTCAACGGCCAGCTCGAACCCTGCGAGCAAGTGTCGCCCCGCCTCGGCCCAGCCTGGCCGCGTCAAAGGGACGAGTACGCCCACACGGACAGACGACCCCTCTGCGTGCTCCGCTCCGGACAGCGATGGTGGTGTGGTCATCGGTTAGCGTCTCCCTTGGGGCTGTGCGGTCACGGTCTGCCCGAATCGCACCTGGTCAGGGCCGCCGGTCCGCATTCATCACGTCTCGCCGCGGCAGGAGCGCCCGGGTGATCATGCTGGTCATTGGATCCGCCACCAGAGCGAATAATCAACCGACTATCCGCTCGCCGAGCTGCCGAGCCCAGCAAACATCAGCACCACCAAGCACCTGCACCTCAGCAAGCCACTGTCGACACACGCCCTAGGACAGGAACGACCAGCAGTTCGTCGGCCGCGCGTTCGCCGGGTCGAGGGCGTTGGCCGTCTCGTGGAAGGCCGTCCGGTCGAGCAGCCCGATCGTGGCGTGCTCGGAGATGTTCAGCGGGCACAGATCCTGGAGCAGCACATTGCGCACCCCGGGCTCATCGATGAACTGCGAGCGGTACGGGGTGACCACCTCGTCGTACCGGGTGGCGATCACCGTGTACGTGACGCCGGGCACCGTGTAGCCGCCGGCGTTCAGTTCCCGCAGGAAGTCGGAGCCGGCGACCTGCTGGGAGAGGGCGGGGGCGGCCTCGGCGATGGCCCGGTCCAGGCCGGGGAAGAGGTCGAGCAGCCTGGTGAGTCCCAGCAGGGTGGTGCCGTTGGTGCTGGGGGCGATCGCCACGAACGCGTTGACCTTGTCCGCCGCCCCGGGGTGGTGCTTGAGGTAGTAGCGGGGCATCAGGCCGCCCTGCGAGTGGCCGACCAGGTCGACCTCGGCCGCGCCGGTGCGGGCCAGGACCCGGTCGATGTGGGCGGCGAGTTCACCGGCCGAGTCCTCCATCGGGGTCAGGCCGCCGACGATCGGCACGCCCGGCAGCCGGCCGTAGTCGAAGGAGTGGACGCAGTAGCCGCGCTGGGCGAGATAGGGCGCCAGGCCAAGCCAGTTGTTGGTGCCGTCGGCGAAGGTGCCGTGCACCAGGACCACGGGGCGGGGGTGGGCGGCGGCGGGGACGCAGTTCTCCTTGTTCCAGCCGCCGGTGGCGGCAGCGGCCGGGGCACCGGTGGAGGCGGAGGCGGTGGCGGCCGTGGCCGGGGCGGGCAGCACGGCGAGCAGGGCGGCCAGCAGCAGGCCGGTGGTCAGTCGTCTCGTGCGGGTACGGATGGCGTTCCGGGGCAGCTTCACGGGGCGGCTCCTCGCTGGACTCACATGGGGGGTGACAGCGCGGCAGATGCTGGGTCCGGACCACAGTTACTGCTGAGTACCCCTCACGTTACGAGCAGGTAACCCCGGCGCCCAGCACCCGGTACGTGAAGAATCCGGCACACCGTCACCACGTTGGCCGCACACCTGTCGCGGCCCGTCACCACCCCTGATAGGAACCGGTTATGCGCCGCTCCCCCGCCCTCCTGGCCGTCGCCGCGGTCGCCGGTACCGCACTCGTGCTGCCGCTGTCCGGCTCCCAGGGGCCGCCCGCGGTCACGGACACCGCCCCCGCCGGTTTCGTGGCGCTGCGCGAGGTCGCCCCGGCCATCCGGCAGGAGATGCGGTACGCGGGTCCGCACAACTTCACCGGCGAGCGGGTGGAGGGGTACGAGCAGGCCGAGTGCCTGCTCACCTCGGACGCGGCGCACGCCCTGGAACGCGCCGCCCGCGCCCTGGAGGGACAGGGCTACGGGCTGCTGGTGTACGACTGCTACCGGCCGCAGCGTGCCGTGGACCACTTCCTGCGCTGGATGGCACAGCCCGAGGACGGCCGCACCCGGGCGGAGTTCTATCCCCGGGTGCCCAAGGAGCGGCTGGTCGAGGACGGTTACCTGGCCGAGAAGTCGGGCCACAGCAGGGGCAGTACGGTCGATCTGACGCTGACCGGGGCGGACGGCGGCGATCCGGTGGACATGGGCACCGGCTTCGACTTCTTCGATCCGCGCTCGCACGGCGACTCCCCCGACATCCCCGGGGAGGCGCGGGCCGCGCGCCGGGTGCTGGCCTCCGCCATGGAGGCGGAGGGGTTCGCACCGGTGGAGACCGAGTGGTGGCACTTCGGCCACCGGGCCGAGCCGTACCCGGAGACTTTCTTCGACTTCCCCGTGTCCCTGGACTCGCTCAGTCGTTGACACGGGCAACGGCGGCGGCCACCGGAGCCACCCCCGTGGGTCCCGATGACCGCCACCGTCGCTGATCACCGACGCGCCGGGCGCGCCGAATGGTTTCGCCCCTCCGGGCGTTGTCACCTTTTCGCGACACGGGCGGGACAACCTCAGGACGTCACAGCCGCAACTCCCGTTCAGGACACGGCTGAACGCTGCCGTGCCGACCGGTGCAGCGCGTGCTCCACCACCGCCACCAGCGCGTCCCTGGCCGAGGAACGCTCGCGCGCGTCGCACAGCAGAACCGGCACGTCCTCATCCAGGTCCAGCGCGCGCCGCACCTGCTCCGGCGGGTAACGCACCGCCCCGTCGAAGCAGTTGACCGCCACCGCGAACGGCAGCCCACGGGTCTCGAAGAAGTCGACCACCGAGAAACTGTCCGCCAGCCGCCGCGTGTCCACGAGGATCAGCGCGCCCAGCGCCCCGCGCGCCAGCTCGTCCCACAGGAAGCGGAACCGTTCCTGCCCCGGTGTGCCGAAGAGGTACACGATCACCGAGTCGCTGATGGTGATCCGGCCGAAGTCCATGGCCACGGTGGTGGATCGTTTCCCCGCCACCCCCCGGATGTCGTCCACCGGCCGTCCGGCCTCCGTCAGCGACTCCTCCGTCTGGAGGGTCTTGATGTCGCTGACGGCGCCGACCAGCGTCGTCTTCCCGACACCGAAGGCCCCCGCGACGAGGATCTTCAGTGCCGTGGGGTCCGCGGACCTGCCGCGGCCGCGTTCAAAGGGCCCGGAGACCATCGATCACCTCACGGAGTGTGCTGTCGTCCTGCAACTGGGAGGCGGGGACCGGACGGCTGACCCGTACCAGACCGGCGTCCAGCAGATCACTGATGAGCACCCGTACCACCCCGACCGGCAGGTCGAGGCCGGTGGCGAGTTCCGCCACCGACTCGGTGGTACGGCGGCAGCGGCGCATGATCTCGGCGTGCTCGGGGGCCAGTTCGCGGTCGGTGAGATCGCTTCCGGTTCCGGCCGCGCCCTCCTGGTCACCGGTCTCGGCCGTCACCAGGGCGATCAGGTCGAGGGGATGATCGACGGTCCCGCGGGTGCGGCCGCGCGTCATCGCGTAGGGCCGCACAATGGGTCCCGCCTCCTCGTCGAACCAGCCGTGGCTCATCGGCCGGCCGGTCAGCTCTCGCCCGGGCCACCGCGCGGCGCGGTGCCCAGGTGCGCGCCGACCCGCTTGATCAGCAGCGTCATCTCGTAGCCGATCTGTCCTATGTCCGCCTCGATGTCGGCGAAGACGGCGAGCGCGCTGCCCTGGCCCGCCGCGGCCACGAAGAGAAACGCGTCATCCAGCTCCACCAGGGTCTGGCGGACCCCGCCGGTCGCGAAGTGGCGTCCCACGCCCCGGGCCAGTGAGTGGAACCCGGAGGCCACGGCCGCCAGTTGCTCGCTGTCCTCCCGGCTCAGCGCCTGGGAGGCGCCGCGCGCCAGACCGTCGGCGGAGAGTATCAGCGCGTGGCGGATTCCCGCCACTCGTCCGACGAGTTCGTCGAGCAGCCAGTCGAGCCGCTCACCATCCTGAGGTGTGCCGTCCTGGGCGTCGGCCCCCGGTGCAGTCATGGGTCTGCCCCTTACGGTGTCGGTGCCTGCGGGTCATCGCCCCGCCTGATGTTGTCGCGGTGGTCGTTGTGCTGCCGGCCGCGCCGCCAGCCGAGTTGCAGTGCGGCCATCCGGGCCCGCACCTCGTCGGCGTCCTGCTCCGTCAGGTCGGTGACGCTGGCGTGGACGCCCGGCTCCTCGTCGTCCCAGGTGTCCGGGATCGCGGCGGGGGCGGAGGCGGGTGGGGTGCGGCGCTGCCGCCGCGGCAGCCCGGCGACGGTGGTGCCACCGTCCTCCTCCTGGTGGCCGGGCGCGGGATTCTCCTCGCCCGGTGGTTCGCCGACCTGCCGCCCGTGGTCGGCGACCAGCACCGGGGTGCGGCGCCGCTGCGGCAGCGGGATCGGCGGTGCGGGATCGGCCGCGGTGGTGTGCTCGGCCTGATCCACGGGGTCCGCGGGGCGCGGTGGCGCGGGGTACGCGGAGGGTTCGTGGTGTGCGGGGTACTCGTCGGGGCGGGCGTGCCGGGGCCGTTCGCCGCGCCGGCTGTCGCCGTCGGCCTCGTCGGGGAAGGGGTAGGGCCCGAAGCCGCGTGCGCCCTCCCCCGCGTGCTCCAGGCTCCGGAAGCCGACCGGCGCCTCCAGCTCGACGGGCCCGTCCACCGGGCCGTTCAACAGCTCGGGGGGCGCGGGGCGTTCGGGCAGCGGATTGCGCTCCCCCGGGCTGTCGCCGGTCTCGGTGAGCAGCTCGCCGGGCAGCAGCACGACCGCGGTGGTGCCGCCGTACGGGGACTCCCTCAGGGAGACGCGTACCCCGTGCCGCTCCGCCAGCCGGGAGACCACGAACAGACCGAGCCTGTCGGTGTCGGACAGGTCGAACTCGGGTGTGTCCGCCAGCCGTTCGTTGGCCTCGTGGAGCGCCTCGGCGGTCATGCCCAGGCCCCGGTCGTGGATCTCCAGGGTGTAGCCGTGCGGGACCCGTTCCCCGGACACCTGGACGGCGGTGTGCGGCGGGGAGAAGACGGTGGCGTTCTCCAGGAGTTCGGCGATGAGATGTGTGAGGTCGGCCACCGCGCCGCCGGCCACCGCCAGTTGGGGCATGCGGTGCAGCTCGACGCGCTCGTAGTCCTCGACCTCGGCCACCGACGCCCGCACCACGTCCATGAGCTGGACGGGCTTGCGCCACTGCCGGGCCGGGGCCGCTCCGGAGAGGATGACCAAGCCCTCGGCGTGCCGGCGCATCCGGGTGGTGAGGTGGTCGAGGCGGAAGAGATCGGCGAGTTCGTCGGCGTCGTCGGTGCGCCGCTCCATCGCGTCCAGCAGGCCCAGCTGACGGTGGAGCAACACCTGGTTGCGGCGTGCCAGGTTGACCAGGACGTCGGAGATGCCGCGCCGCACGGTGGCCTGTTCGACGGCGGCGGCGACGGCGGCGCGCTGGAGGGTGTTGAGGGACTGGCCGACCTGGCCGACCTCGTCGCGGCCGTACTCCAGGTGCGGGGCCTCGGTCTCCACGTCCACCCGCTCGCCGGCGGCCAGGCGGCGCAGCACGCCGGGCAGCCGTACCTCGGCGGCGTCCTTGGCCTCCTTGGAGAGCGTCATCAGGTCACGGATCAGCGCCCGGCCGATGCGCAGCGAGACGACCAGCGAGAGGATCACCGCGGCGGCGCCGAGCACTCCGGCCGCCCCGGCCCGTACCAGCACGGCCGTGGCCTCGGGGTCGACGGCGTCCTGGTAGCGCTCCTGGGCGGTCTCGCCGAGGGCGCGCAGTTGTTCCAGGGCGTTGCCGCCGGTGTCCACCCACTGGTCGGCGCGGGCGGAGCGGGTGCCGCCGTCCAGCAGCCGGCCCTCGACGACGGTGAGGACGTGGCCGGGCCCGGTGTCCCAGAAGGTGTCGTGGGCCTGCTGGTCGCGCAGCGGGAGGTCGGGGAGGTAGGTGGTGTAGGCCAGGTCGCGTTCGGTGATGCGGTCGCCGACCTGGCGCAGTTCGGTGTCGGTGATGCGGCCCGCCGCCAGGGCGCCGGCCACCAGCGCGTCCTCGCGGGAGAGGTACTCACGGGCCTGGGCGATGCCGACGACGGCGCGGCCGTGCCGGTCGAGGTCCACGTTCTCCACGAGGTGCAGGGCGGCCAGGAAACGGAATCCCGGGTCGATGACGACCGTGTAGGCATCGAGTGCGGCGGTACGGGAGATGGTGTTGCTGTGGACCTGATCGCGCAGTGCGGCAAGGCCGTCCAGACCGGACAGGAAGGCGTCCAGCCGTTCCTTGGCACCGCCGTTGAGGTCGTCGCGGGCGCCGCCTGCGGCTTCTTCGCGTACCTCGGCGACGGTCTGGTTGGTGGACTCCTGGGTGGTGCGCAGCTGGGCGAGGGCGTCCGAGCGGCGCGGGTCGGCGAGGAACACCAGGGTCTGGCGCCGCTCTTGCTGGATGGCGTGGATGACGCTCTCGGCGGGGGTGCCGAGTCTGTCGGAGACGGAGGCGACGGCGAGCAGGGATCTGGCCTCGGCGACGGTGATGGCCGTGGCGAACGCCCAGATCGACACGAGCGACAGCAGAGGCACCAGCAGCAGGGCCCCTATCTTCCGTCGGATCGACTTCCCTCGCACGTGCGGGCCCTCCCAGGGGTGTGTCCGTGCTGTTGCGTGCTGCGACAGCGCGAGCCTACTACCGCTGATAGCGGCTGGGCGTGAGGACTTGGTGAGGGCGTGAGCGGGGCGGGGCCGTACCATGGAGCGGCAGGACATACCAGCACATCTCACCGTACCGGAGGACGGCGGAGTGTATGCGAGACCCCGGATGCCCGATCCGGTGCGCAACGCGGCGGTGCGGGCGGTCATCATCATCGCACTGACGCTCAGTCAGGTCGTCGTGGTCTTGTTGTGCACGCTGGCCGGATCCTGGCTGGCGCTGCCGATGACGATCTCGTCGGTGGCCTCCACGGTCGTGGCGACCTGGGCGGTGCTGGACATCTGGATCACCCGGCAGGCCTGGCGGCAGCGGAACGGCGTGACGTCCGTACCGAGCAGCGTGGCCCGCCGGCGCACCTCCCTGTGGCACTACGATCAGTGAGCCGGCGCCTGCGGGCTGTCGGCGGGCTTGCGGTAGACCCGGGTGGCGGTGATCTCCCCGTGGATGGCCTCTGATTCACCGCCGCGCTGCTGCGGCAGCCCGGGCCGCAGATGCTCCTCGACGCTGATGTACTTGAGCCCGGCCCGCAGGTCCGCGTCGTTGCGCAGCCGGATGACCAGCGGGAACTCGGCGAGCGCGGTCGTGTCGAACAGCCCCGTGGTGTACAGGAGCTGGACGCCCAGCGCGTCGGCGACCGCCCGCTGGAGCTCCAGCAGATAGGTGGCGTTGGCGCGGCCGATGGGGTTGTCGAGGAAGAGGGTGCCGGCGTGCCGGTGCTTGTCGCGGCCCCGGTCGTTGCTGCGCAGCGCGGCCATGGTGCAGTACAGGGCGATGGCGGCGGTCAGCAGCTGGCCGCCGGAGAACACGTCGCCCATCTGACCGACCGGCACCCGCTCGGCGCGCAGCACGGCGTCCGGTTTGAGGATCTCCACGGACACGCCGCCCGGGCGCAGGGCGGCGTGGGTGCCGCGCAGCAGCAGGGACATGCCGTCCCGGCGCAGGTCGGAGTTCTTCTTGACGGCGGCGCGGGTGGTCTCGTCGATGACCTCGCCGAGCCGTTCGCTCAGGGTGGCCTGGTCGGGGTCCTCGAACCGGATGCGCAGGAACTCCTGCCCCGACCACTCGCCGAGCCCCTCGGGCAGCCGGGACAGCCGCTGGGCGGAGCGCAGGGTGGCCAGCGATGACTCCACCAGGCCGCGCAGCCGGTCCACGATGGAGTCGCGGTTGCGTTCGAGCTGGGCGAGTTCGTCGGTGAGGACGCGCAGCCGGGGGGCGAACGCCTCGGCCCAGGCGGTGGCGTGCTCGGGCAGCGCGGCGGCGGGCAGCTCGCGGATCTGCTGCCGGGCGGGGGTGCGTACCTGTTCGTAGCGGGCGGCGTTGGCGTGCCGTACGAGGAGGTCGCCCGCCTCGCGGACGGCGCTGTCGGCGGCGGAGAGCGCGGTGGCGCAGGCGCGCAGGGCGCGGCGGGCGTCGGTGGCGGACTGCCGGGCCTCGGCGAGGGTGCCGGGGTAGGGCGTGTCGTCGGGCTCGGTGCCCTCGGCGGCCGGCTGCCCGGGCTGCGGGTCGCGCAGCAGATCGCGGAGCAGGGCGGCGGTCTCCTCGAAGCCGCCGGCGCCGTCGCGGGCGGTGTGGTGCTCGCGCAGCAGCTCCTCGTGGGTGGCCCGGGCGGCGTGCAGCGTGTCCTCGCGGGCGGCGAGTTCGGCGGTGGCGGTGCGCAGCAGATCGCGGGCGTGCTCGGCGTCGGCCGGGGCGCGGTCCTCCGGGAGGTCGGTGTGGGCCTCGCCCTGCTCGGGGGCGAGCCGTTCGGCCTCGCCGCGCAGCCGGCCGAGTTGCTCGCTGGCGGTGGAGGAGCGGGACTCCAGCAGTTGGACGTGGGATTCGGCGCGGGCGGCGGCGGCCTGCCGGGAGGGGCCGTCTGCGCCGTCGAGTTCGGCGAGGAGCTTGGCGGCGCGGGTACGGACCTTGTTGGTCAGCCGCTCCAGGGCGGCGCTGGCGGCGCTCTCGTCGCCCTCGGCGCGGGCCTGTTCGGCCCGCAGATCGGCGCCGACGCCGACCTTCTCGTACAGCTGGGAGGCGGTGCGGTACGCCTCGCGCAGGTCGGGCAGCGCGGCGGCCGGTACCCCGGCGGGCAGTTCGTCGGGGGCGCCGGTGACCTGGGCGCGTTCGGCGCGCAGCGCGCGGGCGGTGCGGCGGGTGTCGTCGGCGGTGCGCTGGGCGGCGCGGCGGTCCTCGTCGGCGGCCCGGGCCCGCTCCAGGCACTCGGTGGCGGCGGCCTCCGACTCGGCTGCCTCGACGGCGAGTTCACGGACTCTGAGCTGCCAGTTGACGCGTTCGCGCAGCCGGAACGCCAGCCCGGCGAGGGCGTCGGCGGAACGGCGGGCGCGCTGCACGCGTTCCTGGGCCTCGTCGCGGACGCGGGTGGCCTCGCCGGCGATCTCCTCGGCCTCGGCGCGGGCGGTGGCCGCGTGGGCGAGCCGCTGCGAGGCGGTGGCGGCGCTCTCCTTCGCCTCCCGTGCGGCGGCGGCCAGTTCGGCCAGCCGTCCGGCGGGGCAGCCGGCCCGCCAGGAGGAGAGCCGGGCGGCGAGCGTACGGTCGCCGGCGAGGCGGGCGGCCAGCGTACGGATCTCCGTGTCGCGCTCGGTGGCGCGCCGGCGCAGTGCCTGCCGCTCGTCGTCGGCGGCACGTTCGTCGTGCATGGCCGGGTTGGGCGGGACGAGGAAGACGCCGCTGTCCGGTCCGCCGGACGGCGGGGTGGGCGCGAGCAGGGCGGCGGCGGTGCCGACCGCGACGGTGGAGCGGGGCAGCAGGGCCGCGCCCGCCAGGGCCTCGCGGGCCCGGGCGTGGCTGCCGGGGTCGGTGATGATCACGCCGTCGACCAGCTCGGGCCGGGCGGCGAGCACGGCGGCGTGGTCGGCGGGGTCCACGGCCTGGGCGAGATAGCGCCAGCCGGGCAGCGCGGGGATGCCGTGCTCGCCGAGGAACTCGACGGTGGCCAGCACGTCGGGGCCCGGCGGCAGCAGCCCGCCGTCCCCGAGCGCGCCGAGGATCCGGGAGTCGTCGGCGGCGGCGGTGCGCAGCTCGAACAGCAGCCGCTCGGCCCCGCCGACCCGCTCCTCCAGCAGGGCGGTCAGCGCCTCGGCGTTGCGGTCCAGTTCCTCGGCGGTGAGCGACCCGTCGTCCTCGGCGCGCGCCGCCTCCTCGGGGCGGCCGGTGGCGGGCTCGGGCGCGGTGGCGTCCCGCGAGGTGTCGCCGCTGTCCCCGGCCGGGCGGCGGGTGGGGGCCAGGCTGAGCAGTTCGGCCAGCCGTGGTTCGCGGGCCAGCGCGGTGGCGGTGGCGTGCTCGGATTCCCAGGCGGCCTGTGCCGCTTGCGCCGCGTCCATCGAGCGGGCGGCCAGGAGATCGGCGCCGGTGTGCGCCGCGGTGGCGTCGCGCAGCGCTTCCGTGGCGCGGATCGCTGCCTCGCGGGCCGATTCCCAGGCGGCCGTCGCCGACTTCTCCGCGTCGGAGGCGGACAGGGCGGCACGGGCCGGATCCTCGCCCTCCAGCCAGCCGTTGCGGACGGCTTCCGCCGTCTCCGCCTCGACCTCGGCCAGCCGCTGGCGCAGATGCTCGGACTCGCTGCGGGCCCGCTGGGCGGCGGTGGCCGCCGCCGTGGCGTCACGGTGCGCCGACTCGGACGCACGCTGCAGCCCGGCGGAGCGCTCCTCCTGTTCGCCGGCCGCCCGTTCGCTGTCCTCGGCCGCCGCGTGCAGCGCCCGTACCAGCTCGCCGGCCGCCTTGCTACGGGCCGCCAGCGCGGGGGCGGCGTCCCGTTCCGCCTCCTGGATGGCCGCCGCCACCCGGGCCGAGCGGTCGGCGGCGGCCCGGTGGGCCAGTACGGTCTCGGCCGCCTGCCACGCGGCCTGCAGCGTCCTGGCGTCGGTCAGCTCCCGGCGCTGCGCCGCCGCCGCCTTCTCGGCCGCCGCCAGCGCCAGCGAGGCGTGGCGGTAGGCCAGTTCGGCCGCGATCAGGGAGGCGTCGGCCCGCTCGTGCTCGGCGTCGGCGACCGCCGCCTGCGCCGACTCGACCCCGGCGGCCAGCTCCGCCGCCCGGTCGCGCTCCGTCCTGCCACGGGAGGCCAGCCGGGCGGCCAGGGCGCGTACCCGCCGCTCGGCGGTGCCGTGCACCGTACGGGCCTGCTCGCGCTCGGCGGCGGACTCGGAGATGCGGCCCAGCAGGTCCAGGGACCCGGCGGTGAAGTCGCGTTCGGCGGTCAGTTCGGCGCGGCGGCCCAGTTTGTGGGCGAAGCCGTGCACCAGGTCGGCGAGCCCGTCCGTGTCCCGGGTGTCGGTGACCGCGCGCAGCAGCAGATCGGTGAAGTCGGAGTCGTTCTTGACCGCGAAGAGCCCGGCCGCCTCACCCTCGTCGGCGTTCATCTCCCGCTGGTAGCGGAAGAGTTCCGGGTCCAGGCCGAGCCGCTGCAACTGCTCGATCCACCGTTCGTGGATCTCCTCCCACACCACGTCCAGGTTCGGGTAGGCCTTGCCGGTCTCGGTGAGGACGTCCCGGAACCCCTTCATGGTGCGGCGCCGTCCGCGCGCGCCGGAGGCGCCCTCGCCCCGGTCCTCGCGGGGTCGCAGCGCGGTGGACTCGGCCACCGGCAGCGAGTCCAGGTTCATCCCCGGGCCGGGCCGGAAGGAGTACCAGGCCTCGGCGAACTTCCGCGGGTCGCCGGACACCTGGCGCCCGCGCCACTCGCTGACCTTGCCGACCACCACGCTCTCGCCGGTGAGCGTGTGCTGCCACTCCAGGGCCACGTGCCCGCAGTCGTCCGCGAGCAGGAACTTGCGCAGCACACCGGAGCTGGCCCCGCCCAGGGTGTTGCGGTGGCCGGGCAGCATCACCGAGAAGATCAGCTTCAGCAGGACGGACTTGCCGCCGCCGTTCTCCAGGAAGAGCACCCCGGCGGGCGCGGGGCGGCGCGGCGGCCCGGTGGGCTCCTCCTCGAAGAAGTCCGCCTGGGCGGGCGCGGGGGTGGGCACCACATCGCCGACTCCGCGCAGATCGAGGACGGTGTCGGCGTAGCGCGCGCCGGCCGGTCCGATCGAGTAGAGGCGGACCCGGGACAACTCGTACATGTGGCTGGGCTCTCGTAGGTCGTGGTGGCGTCGTGGTGGTGTCGGGGTGGCCTGGCCGGGAGGGAGCGGCCGAGGGGGCCGGCGGTGGAACGGTCAGCTGTGGAACGGCAGACCCGCGCCGTCCGCCAGGTCGAGGTCGTCGGTGGTGTCGGGCGGCAGCAGCGAGGCGGTGCCGTCGCTCACCGGCACGATGCCCAGCTCCAGCAGTTCGCCCATCGCGGCACCGGCCGCCATGTCGCGGACCTGGAGCTGGTAGCGGGCGGTGGTGCGGTACGCGCCGCCCGCGTCGTCCCCGGTGCGCTGCAGGAAGCCGGAGTCGGTGAGGAAGGCGACCGCCTTGCCGACGATGCCGGTGGTGGAACCGGCCAGCCGCCGCGCGTCCTTGGTCGCCCCGGTGGCGCTGCGCCGCGCGTACACCCGCCAGGCGGCCTCCAGTCCGGGCGCGCCGGAGGCCGGGTCGGTGTTCTCGCCTTCCTCGGCGGCGCGCTGCTCCAGGCGCCGGCATGCCTGCCGTACGAAGGCGTCCACCCCGTTGATGGTGATGCGGCCGATGTAACCGTCGTCGGCGAGGTCCTGGGGGCGCGGGAAGGCCAGGGCGGCGACGGCGAGATGGGCGAGCCCGTGCAGGAAGCGGTCGGTGGAGTCGGCGGTGGTGCGGCGGGCGTACTCGCTCATGCGGACCGCGAACACCGAGTCCTCGGCGGCGGTCATGGCCATCCCGGCGCGGGTGGAGACCTCCAGGACGATCAGCCCGAGCCCGGTGGCGACGGCGTCGGCGAGCCGGGCGAACGCGGGCTCCTCCTGGTAGCGGCGCAGCAGTCCCGCGTATTCGGCGTCGCGGGCGGGCAGCAGCTTGGGCTGGAGTCCGAAGGAGACCAGCCGGGCGGCGTCGGCGGCGTCGGCCGGGGTGACGGGGGCGGGTGCCGACGGCGGTGGCGCGGTGCCCTCGTCGTCGCCTTCCGTTCCCAGGACGTCGGCTGCGGTGGTCATGACGTGCTCTCCGAGCGATCGGCGGCCATCGAGGCCGCGTCCAGCAGTGCGGTGCCGACGATCAGGTCGGCGCCGCCGAACTCCGGATCCCGCAGCACCGTGCCGTCGTCGACGGCGAACAGCAGCCGGCGTTCGCCCTGCCGGTAGGCGGTGCCCACCGGGGGGCTGGCGGCGTGCACGGCCAGCAGGGTCAGCAGGTAGGGCAGTTCGGGGTCCCCGGGGGCCTTGCGGCGGGCCTGCTCCAGCAGTCCGGACAGCCGGCGCGGGGCGTCGGGCGCAAGGTCCAGTATCTCCAGGGCGGCGGCCAGTTGTTCCTCGCTGAAGCGGGAGTCGTCGGGGGTGGCGACGAGGTCGGGCTCCGGCAGTTCCGCGCCGAGGTGTTCGCGGGGCGCGGGCGGGGTCAGCAGCAGTTCGGTCAGGTCGGCCAGGCGCACCGCGCCGGGGGTGCGCGGCCCTGTGCCCTTGGCGAACCAGGCGTCGGTGACCCGGGCGGCCCGCTCCAGCGGCTCGGGCAGCAGCGGGGCCAGCAGTTGGCCGTAGAGGTCGATGCCGGCCCGGGCGGCCCGCGGGGCGAACGCCTGCCGGTCCTGCTCGGCGCGGAACAGCGGCCCGGCCTCCAGCAGCCGGGACTGGAGCTGGGTGTGGCGGCGGATGCAGTCCTTGACGATGTCGACCAGTTCGGCGGCGCGCAGCTTGTTCTCGGGCTCTATGGCCTCGTCCCTGGCGCGCCGGATGTTGGTGAGGATGGCGTTCTCGTGCCGGTAGCGGTCGGCGATGTGCTCCAGCGCCTCGCCGATGAGGTCGGGCACGGTGCGCAGCCAGTCGACGGCGCGGACGTTGCGCCGGGTGGCCTCCAGGGCGCGGCGCAGCGTCTCGGCGTACTGCACGGTGCGGTAGCGGGCGGCCTCGGCGGCGAGTTGGGCGTCGGCGAGCCGGCCGCGGCTGATCAGCACCTCCAGCTTGACCTCGGCGGCGATCTGGGCGCTGGTGACGTCGGTGTCCAGCGCGCCGACCAGGACGTTGACGGCCTCGTCGGTGGTGCGCAGATACACCCCGCCGCCGGGCCCCGGCACTTCCTCGATCAGCTTGAAGTCGTAGTCGCGGCGCACATAGGCGCCGTCGGGCCCGAAGGTGCCGTAGACGGCGCGGAAACCGCGGTCCACGCTGCCGACGTTGATGAGGTTGTCGAGCACCCAGCGGGCCACCCGCTCGTGTTCGGCGGCGGCCCGCTCCGGTGCCTGGGCCGCGACGCGCGGCAGCAGCCGCAGGATGACCTGCTCGTGGTCGGCCCCGGTGTCGAAGTCCATGCTGAGGGTGACCAGATCGATGGCGGCGAGCGCCACCTCGGCCATGGCGTAGGTGCCGTACTCGCCGGCGAGGTTGGCCTTGCGGGTGTCCAGGTCGTGCAGGGGCGCGGTGCAGGCCAGCGCGCGCAGCCGCCGGGCGAGCCCTTCGTCGGCGGCGGGACCCAGGGCCGGGGTCGCGTGGGTCGTTCCTGCTGGTGCGGTCACGGATCCCACACTAAGCGGTGGCACGGACATTGATCGATTCGGCACGGATGGTTCGGATGACCCAGATCGTTCGGATGGTGTGGATGGTTCGTTTGGTACGGATACGGACAGGACGGCTCAGGCGCCGACTTCGGCCTCGTCGTCGGCCGCCATCGCGGTCGCAGTGGAACGGCGGCCGGTCACGCGGACCGCTCCTCGCTGTCGACCCCACCCCGGTGCACCCGCGCCACCAGCAGCGCGACATCGTCCTGCGGAGCGGTGTCGCGCCCCCGGGTGCCCAGCACAGTGTCGCAGGTTTCCTCCAGTGATCCTGGCGGCCCCTCCAGCAGCCGCAGCACCGCCCGCAGCCCCTCGTCGATCGAGTGCCCGCGCTCCTCCACCAGGCCGTCCGTGAACAGCGCCAGCGTTGCCCCCGGGGCCAGCCGCACCCGGGCGCTCAGGAACGGCACACCGCCCACCCCCAGCGGCACCGCCGGGGGCAGGTGCAGCAACTCGCCCCGTCCGTCCGGCTGCACCAGCACCGGGGGCAGATGCCCGGCGCTCGCCAGCTCGCACCATCCCGCGCGGGGGTCGCACTCCGCGTACAGGCAGGTGGCGATCGAGTCGCCGAGGAACTCCGCGATGCCGTCCAGATGCCCCAGCAGTTCCGCCGGGGGCACCCCCATGCGGGCCAGCGCCCGGATGGTGGAGCGCAGTTGCCCCATGATGGCCGCGGCCCGTACCCCCTTGCCCATCACATCGCCCACCACCAGGCCGAACCGCCCCCCGGACAGCCGCAGCACATCGATCCAGTCCCCGCCCACCTCGGAGACGGCGGGCCGGTAGCGGTAGGCGATGTCGATGTCCGAACGGTCCTGGGGCAGTTGCGGCAGCAGGCTGCGCTGGAGGGTGAGCGCGGTGTTCCGCTCCCTGGTGTACAGCCGGGCGTTGTCGACACTGATCGCGGCGCGCGCCGCCAGCTCCCCGGCCAGCTCCCGGTCGTCCTCGTCGAACGCCCGGCTGCCTGCGGTCCGCAGGAGGGTGAGGGTGCCCAGCACCTCGCCGCGCGCGATGAGCGGGGTGACCAGGACGGAGTGCACCCCGGCGGACTCCAGCAGCCGCGCCTCCCGCTCGTCGCTGGTCAGCCGCCGCAGCCCCTGCGGGGTGGCCCGCGCCAGCAGGATCGCGCGGGAGTGCCGCACCGCCTGGGTGTTGATCCTGGCCGGGCCGAAGGTCACCGGGCCGCCGATGTCCTGCACCTCCGGCTCCAGCGCGGTGCCCTCGGCGCCGGCGAACGCCAGCAGCCGGAAGACCGCCGAGCCGTCGCGCTGGACGGGCGGGGCCGCGCCGCCGCCGAGCACCGCGTCGAGGATGTCGACGCCCGCCAGGTCGGCGTAGCGCGGTACGGCGGCCCGCACCAGTTCGTGCGCGGTCTGCCGCAGATCGAGGGTGGTGCCGACCTTGGTGCCCGCCTCGGCGATCAGCGCGAGCCGTACCCGGGCCCTGGCCACCTCGGTGTTGGCGCGCACCCGTTCGCTGACGTCGATGGCGGACATCGCCACGCCCAGCGGGCGCCCGTCCGGCTCGTCGAGACGGTAGAAGGAGGCGGACCACACGTGGTCGCGGTCGGGGTCGGCGGGGGTACGTCCGGTGGTGCGGTGGTCGATGACGGGCCGGCCGGTCTCCAGGACCCGGCGCAACACCTCGACGACGCCGCTCACGTCGGTCTCGGTCAGTGTCGCGCCGAACGAGCGGCCGATCAGCTCGGATGCCGGGACCCCGTGCAGCCGGGCGAGCGCGGGGTTGACCCGCCGCCAGTTCAGGTCGGCGTCGAACAGGCCCAGGGCGACCGGGGACTGGTTGATGAGCCCGGTGGACAGGGCGAGGTCGGAGGCGAGTTCGCGCAGGGTGCCGGCGTCGGCGGCCTGGCTGATGACGCGGACGGCGCCGCCGGGCGCGGGGGCGGGGCGGCTGCGGACCTCGACCAGCCGGGTGTGCCCGTCGGCGTGCCGGGCCGGCAGCATGCCGGCCCACTCGCGCCCGGTCCGGGCCTTGCGCTGCCACTCCCGCGCCAGCCCGGCGGGGCCGTCGGGGAGCAGCAGGTCGGCGGCCTGCTGCCCCAGCGCCTGCTCGGGCGGGTAGCCGAACAGCAGTTGGGCCTCCGGGCCCCACAGGATGATGGCGCCGCTCTCGTCCTGTACGAAGACGGCCTGCCGCATCAGGTCGGTGAGGGCGCCGCTGGACCGGTCCGGCATGGCGCCGCCGGCCATGGCGCCGGCCCTCTGCTCCGGTCCGCGGTTCACCATCGCCTACCCCGGTTCCGTGTCCAGGAGCTGTTCAGTCCAGATGGTCTTGCCCCGGGAGGTGTAGCGGCTGCCCCAGCGGTGGGCGAGCTGGGCGACCAGGAACAGTCCCCGGCCGCCCTCGTCGGTGGGCCTGGCGCGGCGCAGGTGCGGCTGGGTCTCGCTGGGGTCCGAGACCTCGCAGATGAGCGTCTCGTCCCGGATGAGCCGCAGTTCGACGGGGCCGCCCGCGTACCGGATGGCGTTGGTGACGAGTTCGCTGACGATCAGTTCGGTGGCGAAGACGTTGGCGTCCAGGCCCCACTCCGTCAGCCGGTCGAGGACGGCGTTGCGGGCGTCGCCCACCACGGCGGGGTCGGCGGCGAAGCTCCAGTGCGCCGTGGCGTCCTCGGGCAGGGTGCGGACGCGGGCGACCAGCAGCGCCACCTCGCTGTCGGGTGTGCGGCGCGGCAGCAGCACGTCCAGGACGGCGCGGCCCAGTTCGGCGGGGGTGCGGTCGCCGGCCGCCGAGAGTTCGGCGCGCAGCAGCTCCATCCGCTCCTCGGGGGTGTTCTCCGCCGGTTTCAGGATGTCGCCGTCGCCCGCCCTGGCCGCGACCAGTTCGTCGCTGAACAGCAGCAGCCAGCTGTCCGGTTCGAGCCGCACCCGGAAGGATTCGTAGGGGGTGCCGCCGACCCCCAGCGGCGGTCCCGCCGTCAGCGGCACGACCTCCGGCGGCCGTCCCGGCAGGGCCAGGACCGGGGGCACCCGTCCGGCGCCCGCCATCGTGCACTCGCCGCTGACCGGGTCGTACACGCAGTACAGGCAGGTGGCGCCGACCGCCCCGGTGCCGTCGCGCGGTTCGTGCTCGGCGTCGGCGAGCCGGATGGCCAGGTCATCGAGGCGGGTGAGCAACTCATCGGGGGCAAGGTCGAGGTCGGCGAGGGTCTGGACGGCGGTACGCAGCCGGCCCATGGTGGCGGTGGCGTTCAGGCCGTGCCCGGCGATGTCCCCGATGACGAACGCGACCCGCGCGGAGGAGAGCGGGATCACGTCATACCAGGTGCCGCCCGTACCGGCGGCGGTGCGGGCCGCGACGTAGCTGCCGGCGGTGCGGGCGGCGCTCAGCTCGACGACGGGCTGCGGCAGCAGGCTGCGCTGGAGCGATTCGACAGTGCGGTGCTCGCGGGTGTAGCGGCGCGCGTTGTCGAGGCTGAGGGCGGCCCGGGAGCCGATCTCCTCGCCGAGCCAGGCGTCCTGGAGGGTGAAGGTGAGCCGCCCCGGCGCGCGCCACAGGTGCAGGGCGCCCAGTACCTGGCCTCGGGCGGTGAGCGGCACGATCATCCGTGACCCCTCCCCCTGCGGCAGCTGGTACGCGGCCGGGCCCGGCTCGGCGCCCGGCGGGGTCAGCGGCGTGGTCCGCACCGCCTCGGGCAGCGGGTCGCGCAGCGCGCGGTCGGCGGTCAGCCGCTGGTCGGCGAACTCCTCGACGCGGAAGCGCGCTCCGGGCGGGTAGACCTCGGCGGGCCACTCGCCGCCGGCGATCTCGCCGCCGAGCCGGCGCAGTTGCGCGCCGGGCACGGTCCATTCGGGTTCGTCGCCGCCGAGCATCAGTCCGGAGATGTCGACGCCGGCGAGGTCGGCGAAGCCGGGCACCAGCACCTTGGCCAGTTCCTGGGCGTTGGTGGCGATGTCGAGGGTGGCGCCGATGCGTTCGGCGACCGCGTGCAGCAGGGCCATCCGGCGGCGCGAGATGTACTGCTCGGTGACGTCGGTGAAGATACTGACGGCGCCCTGGACCCGTCCGGCGCGGTCGCGCAGCTGGAACATCTGGATGCTGAGCACCCGTTCGCTGTCGGGCGCGTCCCGCAGCCGCGCCGTGTGCTCCCAGTCGATGACGGGCTCGCCGCTGTCCACGACCTGGCGCAGCCGGCCGGTGAGAGCGTCGGCGTCCTCGGGGACGAGCATGGCGCTGATCGGGGCGGGCAGCGGGGACGGCGACGACGGCCCGTCCCCGGTCTTCGTGGCGCTCAGCAGCACCTGCGGGGTGAGGTTGAGGCGGGTGATCAGCAGGTCGGTGCGGTGGATGGCGATGCCGACGCGGCGCTGCGAGAACAGCGCGCGGACCAGCGCCTGGTCCTCCTCGTGGCGGTGGGCGGCGTCCTCGGGGGTGAGGGTGACCAGGCGGCGCGCGGTGCCGCCGCCGGGAAGGTCGACGGTGGTCAGGCGCAGGCGCAGGGAGTCGGGGTGACCGGGGCGGGTGAGCGTGGCGGCGCAGTGGTCGACGCGGTCCAGCAGCCGGTCGAGGCTCTGCCCGGTGATGCGCTCGGCGGGCCGCCCCAGCAGTTCCGCGGCGTCCGGGGTACAGGTCAGTACCTCGTCGCGCGCGCCGAGCACCAGGACCACGGCGGCGTCCAGGGGCAGTGGATCGGGGCTGGCGGTCACATTCCTCCTCTGCCACGGGGGCGGGCCCTTTCCCTTCCCCACATTGAACGCCGCGGGCCGGGCGGGCGCGCGGCGGGAGCGGCGGCGGTGGGGCCCGGGGACGGCGGGGGCGGCGGCCGGGGATGCGGGATGCGCCCGAATGGGGTGCCATGGAGAGAACGGGAAGGCACGGGAGGAGGCGCGGCGATGACGGCTTCCACGCGCTTGCTGCGGGTGCTGCCGCCCACGCACCGGGAGCGGCTGATGGCACTGGCGCAGGAGGTGTCCTTCGACCAGGGCGAACGGATCTTCGAGGAGAAGGGGCGTGCGGACCGGTTCTGGGTGCTGCGCTCGGGCACCGTGACCCTGGACATGCGGCTGTCGGGCCCGCGCCCGACGCCGGTGACCTCGCTGGAGACCGGCGATCTGCTGGGCTGGTCGTGGCTGTTTCCGCCGTACGAGTGGGATTTCGGCGCGGAGGCGCTCAGCCCGGTGCGGGCGTACGAGTTCGACGGGGCCCAGGTGCAGGCGGTGTGCGACGACGATCCGGACTTCGGGTACGCGCTGCTGCGGGTGATCGCCGAGATCCTGGCCTTCCGGGTGCGGGCGGCCCGTACCCGGCTGCTGGACCTGTTCGCGCCGCATGCGGGACGGTACGGGCCGGGCGTGCCCTAAGCCCTCTCCTGCGGGTCTTCGCCGGACCGCGCCGGGCGGGGGCAGGGGGCGGGTGGCCCGTACCCCCCGCCGCCCGGCGTGTCGATGATCACCTCGTCCCCGGCCGCGACCCGCGCGGTGTCGGCACCGGCGAGCGGCTCCGTACGGCCGTCGGCACGCCGCACCGCGTTGCGGCCGAGCGCGCCGGGCGCGCCGCCCGCCATGCCGTACGGGGGCACCCGCCGGTGCCCGGACAGCACAGTGACCGTCATCGGCTCCAGGAACCGGATCCGCCGCCGCACCCCGTCCCCGCCGCGCCGGCGCCCGGGCCCGCCGCTGCCCTCGCGGATGCGGAACTCCTCCACCCGGACCGGGTAGCGCCACTCCAGCACCTCGGGGTCGGTGATCCGGGAGTTGGTCATGTGGGTCTGGACGGCGTCGGCGCCGCGGAACCCGTCCCCGGCACCGGACCCGCTGGCGATCGTCTCGTAGTACTGGACGTGGTCATTGCCGAAGGTGAGGTTGTTCATGGTGCCCGAGCCCTCGGCCTGGACCCGGAGCGCGGCGTACAGCGCGCCGGTGACCGCCTGGGAGGTCTCGACATTGCCGGCCACGGTGGCGGCCGGATGGGCGGGCGCCAGCATCGAGCCGGGCGGAATCCGTACCTCCAGCGGCTTCAGGCACCCGCTGTTGAGCGGGATCTCGTCCGCGATGAGGGTGCGGAAGACGTACAGCACCGCCGCCATCACCACCGAGGAGGGCGCGTTGGTGTTGTCGGGCCGCTGCGCGGAGGTGCCGGTGAAGTCGAGCACGGCGGACCGGTTCGTACGGTCCACGGTGACCGCGATCCGGATGACGGCCCCGGCGTCGGTCTCGTAGCGGTACGAGCCGTCGTGCAGCGCCCCGATGACGCGGCGCACCGATTCCTCGGCGTTGTCCTGGACGTGCCCCATGTAGGCGTGCACCACGTCCAGGCCGAACTGCTCGATCAGGGCGCGCAGATCGGCGATGCCCTTCTCGTTCGCGGCGATCTGGGCGCGCAGGTCGGCGAGATTGGCGTCCGGGTTCCGGGAGGGGTGGCGGGCCCCGGTGAGCAGCGCCCGGGTCTCGGCCTCGCGCAGGACGCCGTCGCGCACCAGCAGCCAGTTGTCGAAGAGGACGCCCTCCTCGTCGATGGTGCGGCTGAAGGCGGGCATGGAGCCGGGCGTGATGCCGCCGATCTCGGCGTGGTGCCCGCGGGAGGCGACGAGGAAGAGCAGGCGCCGCCCGCCCGTCCCGGCCCCGCCGCCCCCGCCACCCTCTTCATGCTCGCCGAACACCGGGGTGACGACCGTGACATCGGGCAGATGGGTCCCGCCGTGATACGGATCGTTGATCGCGTACACGTCGCCGGGTCGCATCGTGCCGGTGTTGCGCCGCAGTACCTCCTTGATGGACTCCCCCATCGAGCCCAGATGCACCGGGATGTGCGGCGCGTTGGCGATCAGGTTGCCCGAGGCGTCGAACAGGGCGCAGGAAAAGTCGAGCCGTTCCTTGATGTTGACGGAGTGGGCGGTGTTCTCCAGCCGCACGCCCATCTGTTCGGCGATCGCCATGAAGAGGTGGTTGAAGACCTCGAGCCGCACCGGGTCCACCGCGGTGCCGACGGCGGCGGTGCGCGGCCGGTCCCGCACCCGCCGCAGGATCAGATGGCCCCGCGCCCCGGCCTCGGCCCGCCACCCCGGGTCGACGACGGTCGTGGCGTCCGGCTCGGCGATGATCGCCGGCCCCTCCACGCTGTCCCCGGCCCGCAGGTCGGCCCGCCGGTGGAGTGCGGCCCGCGGGTACCAGCGCCCCGCCGCGTACATCCGTACCCGGTCGACGGGTTCCGGTGGCGCCTCGTCCGCGCCGCGCGCCGGGGTCGGCGTCTGTGGTGCGGCCGGCCCCGCCGACCCCACGGCTTCGGCGACCGCCAGCGCGACGACCAGGGGCTTGTCCATGGCGAACCCGTAGCGGGCCCGGTGGGCGGCGGTGAACTCCGCCGTCATGGCGTCGAGTTCGCCGAGTCCGACGGGCAGGTCGGCGTCGGTCCCGGCGTAGCGCAGATGGAGCCGGGAGACGGTGCGCACGGAGTCGGCCGGGATGCCGTCCGAGAGCAGTTCACCGCGCGCCCGCTCCGCCAGCTCCCGGCACATCTCCCGTACGCCGCCGAGGGCTTCGGGGGTCAGCTCCGTCTCGATGGAGTGCTCCCGCAGGGCGGTGGCGTCCGCCACCCCGATCCCGTACGCGGAGAGCACCCCGGCCAGCGGCGGGGCGATGACGGTGTCGATGCCCAGCGCGTCGGCGACCGCGCACGCGTGCTGCCCGCCCGCGCCGCCGAAACTCGCCAGCGCGTACCGGGTGACGTCACGACCGCGCTGCACGGAGATCTTCTTCACCGCGTTGGCCATGCCGAGCACCGCGATCTCCAGGAAGCCGGCCGCGACCCGCTCCGGGCTGCGGGTGTCCCCGGTCGCGCCGGAGATCTCCCGGGCGAGCCCCGCGAACTCCTCCCGCACCACGGCGGCGTCCAGCGGCTGGTCCCCGCCGGGACCGAACACGGCCGGGAAGTGGCCGGGCTGGATCCGCCCCAGCATCACATTGGCGTCAGTGACCGTCGGCGGCCCGCCGCGCCGGTAGCAGGCCGGACCGGGCACCGCCCCGGCCGACTCGGGGCCGACGCGGTAGCGCGTCCCGTCGAACCACAGGAGCGAGCCGCCACCGGCGGCCACGGTGTGGATGTCCATCATCGGCGCGCCCATCCGGACCCCGGCGACGGCGGTGCCGAAGACCCGCTCGAATTCCCCCGCGTAGTGGGAGACATCGGTGGAGGTGCCGCCCATGTCGAAGCCGATGACGCGGTCGTGGCCGGCCTCGGCACACCTGCGCGCCATCCCGACCACCCCACCGGCAGGCCCGGACAGGACGGCGTCCTTCCCACGGAAGTGGCCGGCCTCCCGCAGACCGCCGCTGGACTGCATGAACATCAGCCGTACGCCGCGCAGTTCACCCGCCACCCGGGCCACGTACCGGCGCAGCACGGGTGAGAGGTACGCGTCGACGACCGTGGTGTCCCCGCGCGTGACGAGCCGGATCAGCGGACTGACCTCGTGGGAGGCGGACACCTGGGTGAACCCCGCCTCCCGGGCGAGCCGGACGACGGCCCGCTCGTGCTCCGGGTACCGGTAGCCGTGCAGGAGGACGACGGCGGCGCTGCGGTACCCGGCGGCGTGGGCCCGGCGCAGCCGGGCGCGGAGGGCGGGCTCGTCGAGGGCGGCGACGATCTCCCCGTGGGCGCCGACCCGCTCCGGCACCTCGATGACCCGCTCGTACAGCGCCTGCGGCAGCACGATCCGCCGGTCGAAAAGCCGGGGCCGGTTCTGGTACGCGATGCGCAGGGCGTCCCGGAAGCCGGCGCTGATCAGCAGCACGGTGGGTTCGCCGCGCCGCTCCAGCAGCGCGTTGGTGGCCACGGTGGTGCCCATCTTCACGACGGAGATCCGCTCGGCGGGCACCTCCTCGCCGGGCGAGAGGCCCAGCATCCGCCGGATCCCGGCGACGGCGGCGTCGCGGTACCGCTCGGGATCGTGCGACAGCAGCTTGGCCGTCGCCAGCGAACCGTCGGGCCGCCGCCCCACGACATCGGTGAAGGTGCCGCCCCGGTCGACCCAGAACTCCCAGCGTCCGCTCACCCGCGCTCCTCGGTCGTCCGGAGACCCCTGCGTGACGTTGAGCATACGTACCGTCGCCGTGTGTGAGGGAAGGTCGGCGGGTGAGCGGTCACGGTGTCACCCGGCGATCGTGTCCCGGATCCACTCCCGCTCGGCGTGGCTGGAACCGTAGACGCCGTGCTGGTCGAGGCTGCCCCGGGAGACCACCCCGACGACGGTCCAGGTGCCGCGGGTCCGCGTCAGCAGGGGGCCGCCGGAGTCACCCGCCCGCGCGGTCTGCGGCCACTTGCTGCCCTCACCGGGCAGCGCCTCCACGCACAGCTCCCCGGGAAGGATGGGTTCGCCGCTCATGCCGGTGCAGCGTTCGGGGGCGATGAGGCGCGTGTCCAGCTGTCGCAGCATCACCGGATTCGGGCCCCACGGGTCGCCCGGGTTCTCCGGCAGCAGGTGGTCGCCCCAGCCCATGGTGCGTACGGCGTCCCCGGTGTCCGGGGCCCGGCGGGGCAGGGCGGCGGGTGTGGCCGCGACCGGGGCGTCCAGTGCGAGCAGTGCCATGTCCTGGCCCGCAGGGGCGGCGACGATCCGCTCGCCGCGCCGCACCTCGCCGCCCCGGGTGCGGTCGTCGCTGCCCACCCGGACCTGGATCGTGGCCGGATCCCGCAGGTCGCTCTCGAAGTCGCCCGGGTCGGCCAGCACGCAGTGCTCGGCGGTGAGGATCCACCGCGCCGCGATGAGCGTGCCGCCGCAGAAGTGGTCGCCGCTGCCGGCGTCCTGGAGGGAGGCCATGAAGGAGTAGGCGGCGGTGGCCTGTTCGCCGCCGGTGATGGCCTGTGCCGGCGTGGCGCCCGCCAGTGCCCCGGCCGCCGCCGCGCCGGCCGCGCACCACATCCGCAGCTTCCGGGGCGCCCGCCCCACCCGTCCGTCGTTCGCTGTGCTCGTCATGAACTCAGCTCACCACGGGGGCGATTGCAGCGCCGTAAGGCCGGCGCCCGCCCGCCCGCTCAGGACGGTGCCAGCCGGCCCCTGACCGCCGTCTGGACGCCCTCCTGCTCGGCCGGGTCCGCCGCCAGGGAACGCAGCCGGTCCAGGACGCGGGCGTCCGCCGTGGCGGCGTGGTGGGCGGCGACCTCCCTGGTCTCCTCCTCGCAGTCCCACAGGCACTCCACCGCGAACCCCGAAGCGAACGTCGGGTCGGTGACGGCCAGCGCGCGGGCGGTGTGGCCGCGCAGCTGGGAGGAGATGGTCTGCCGGTAGATGTGCCGCAGCACCGGCACCGCCGGCCCTATGGCCAGCCGGGCCGAGCCCTCCACCAGGGCCCGCAGTTCCTTGGCGTCGGTGCCCCTGGTGCGCACCACCCGGCGCAGCGCGGCCAGCACTCCCGGCGCGTCCGGTGCGGAGCCGCGGCGGGCGAGCATCACGGCGGCGGTGCGGCCGAGCTCGTCCGTGCGCTCCAGCCAGCCGCGCGCCTGGCGCAGCGCGCCGTCGTCGTTCATCCGGGCGTACGCGGTGACCGCCGCCTGGGCCAGCTCCTCGTCCGGCTCCTCCGCCGCCCGCTGGATCAGCTCGAAGACGGCCGGGTCGCCGCGTTCGGCGAGGTGGCGCAGGGCGGCGGCCCGCACCACCGGGCTGGGTCCTTCCACGGCCGCCCGGAGCAGCACCGCGCGGTCGCCGGGGCCCGCCACCGCGCCGAGGCAGCGGGCCGCGGCGGCCTCCCGCCACTGGCGCGGGGTCTGTTCATACCCTTCCCTGGCCCAGTCCAGGACGGCGCGCACGCTCCAGCCCGGCTGCGGGGTCGGCGGGCGCAGCTGGCGCTGCCAGCGGTCGAAATCGCCGATCTCCAGGGCCCTGGCCAGCCGTTCGCGCTGGCCGGAGCGGGCGGGGTCCTCGGCCCACAGATGCCAGGGGCGGGGCTCGAAGGAGTCCCGGACGGCTTCGATGAGGGCGCGTTCTCCGGCCTCGGTGACGGGGAAGCGGGCCAGGATCGCGGGGCCCAGTTCGCGCAGCCCGGCGTCGTCCTCGCGCACCGCCAGCTCGTCCAGGGCCCAGCGCCAGTTGGCGCCGGTCACCGCGTACCGGCGCAGCAGCGCCAGCGCGTCCTGCCGCCCCGCGGTCACCAGGTGGCCCAGGACGGACAGGGCGAGCCCGGTGCGCTGCTCGCACTCCTCCAGGGCGTCGACGGGGTCGAAGAGGTGCTCGCCGATGGCGTCGAGCGGGGCGTCCAGCTCGCGGTAGAGGCGCGCGTAGTAGAGCGACCGGTGTTCGAGTTGCCAGTCCGGGCGTGGGTCGCGGAGCACGCAGTGGTTCAGCGCGGCGACGGCGTCCGGCCGTGGCGCCGCGAGGGCGTGCAGCCATCCGTCGCCGCGCCCTCGCTGGAGAAGCCCGAGAAGGGTTCCGCTAGGCGCTATGTCTGTTTCGATGGGACTGGCGAACATATGAGTCAGCATCCGGTTGGGGAAGTCCGGTGGCAACGGGATTTCCGGATCGAGCAGTGGGACGCCGGTCATCCTTGCCGTTGGGAGCCTGTCTACACCTGCGGTCGGCCCGCTGTCGAAGTGTCCTCGGCCATGCCCGGCGGCAAGCGGCCGAATCTCTTACGGAGCGGCGCGCGGCATGGCACAGTCAGTAGTCAACCGCGCCCGGTTCCGACCGGCGTCGGTGTCCGGCACGAACCGCGCGCCGTACCAGGTATCAGGGATCAGACATGCTCTCCTCCCCCCATTCGGAATCCTCCGCGAACGATCTGCCAGCAGGGAGCGACACCTTCGACACCCTCGATCAGTTCGACACCCTGATGGCCAGGGCCCGCCGGCTGCGGGAGGACGCGCGGACGCTGCGGCACGCGGAACGCTCGCCGCTGCGCCGGGCGGCCTGGGACGCGGCGACGGAGCGGCTGGACGAGTTCGGCCGGCAGGTGGCGGAGCTGCGGCCGGTGCCGGCCGCCGGGCCGCCGCTGTCCGGAGCGGCGGCGCTTCCGGCGCGGGCGGCGGAGGAGGCCGGGACGGTACGGCTGGGGGCGCGGATCGGCAGTGCGGAGTGGAGCCTGCTGACGGACGGGGCGGTGTGGTCGGAGGAGCTGTTCGCGATCTTCGGGCGCTCGGAGCGGGACGGGCCGCTCACCCTGGACCAGCTGCCGTCCTGCCTGGTGGCCGCGGATCAGCCGGTGCTGTCGGCCGCGATGACCGGCTGTCTGGTGGACGGGCGGGCGATGGACTGCGAGTTCCGCGTCAACCGTCCCGACGGTTCGCAGCGCACGGTGCGGATGGCGGGCGAACCGGTGCTGGACGAGGCGGGTGGCACGGTCGCGATGTGGGCGGTGATCCGTGACATCAGCGGGCTCGACGAGGAGGACAGGGAGCGGGAGGACGAGGAGGGCCGGCCGGGGGAAGAGGCGCGGCAGCGGCGGCGGCTGGCGCTGGCCGGGCACCGGCTGACGGTGGAGCTCCAGGAACCGGCGGAGAGCGGCCCCGCGCCGTGGCTGGCCGGACCGGCGTCACGGACCGTGCCGGCGCAGCGCGCAGCGTCCGGTTCGCTGGAGCTGGCCGCCCGTTATCTGCCCGCGCTGGACGGCGGGGCACCGGGCGGGAAGTGGTACGACGCGCTGGACCTCGCCGACGGCGGCACCGTGCTGAGCCTGGGCGATCTGCCGGGCCGGGGGGCGGTCGCCACGGCGGGCACGGCGACGGCGCTGGGGGCGATCCGCGGGATCGCGCTGACGGGGGCCGGCCCCGGGGCGGTGCTGGGCCACCTCAACGAGCTGCTCGATCTCGGCAGTCATCCGCTGCTGGCCAGCGCGCTGTGCTGCCGCTACCAGCCGGGCGAGCGGCTGCTGACCTGGGCGCAGGCGGGCCATCCGGCGCCACTGCTGTGCCGGGCGGGCGCGGGGCGGGCGCTGGCGCGGCCGGTGGGCCCGCTGCTGGGCACGCTGTCGGGGGCGGGGTACGAGGAGCGGGTGGAACGGCTGGAGCCCGGGGATGTGCTGGTGCTGCACACCGACGGGCTATTTTCGGACAGCCGGGCCGCCGGGGCGCCACGGGACGATCACGACGGGAACGAGCGGCTGCTGGCGCTGGCCGGCCGGCTGGCGGCGGCGGGCAGCGCCGGGGAAGGTCTGCGGATCCTGGTGGCCGCGTCGCAGGAGGCCGGGGCGCCGCGCGAGGACGACGCGTGCGTGCTGGTGGTGCGGATCCGGCCGTGACGGACGGCGGGCCCGCCGGTGTCCGGTGACCCGCCCGGGATGACTGTCCCGCCGCGTCCGCTGTCCGTTCGGTGCCCGCTGCGGGCCCGCTCCCGGCTCACGCCTCGTCGGTGCGCAGGGTGCCCGGCGGGCGGTAACTCCACTCGCGGTCGGCGTCCGTGATCGGGCGCAGGACGCGGGCTGGGGTCCCGGCCGCGACGACCATCGGCGGCACGTTGGCCGTCACGACGCTGCCGGCGCCGATGACCGAGCCGCGGCCTATGGTGATGCCGGGCAGCACGGTGACGCCGGCGCCGATCCACACGTCGTCCTCGATCCGCACCGGTGCGGAGAACTGTCTGCCGTCCGCCCGCAGTGCGGGGTGGACGGGATGACTGGTGGTGGTGATCGTGACGTGCGGGGCGAACATCACCCGGTCGCCGATGACGACCTCGGTGTCGTCGATGAGGGTGAGGCCGAAATTGGCGTAGACGTCGTCGCCCAGCTGTACATGGGTGCCGTAGGCGACATGCAGGGGTGGCTCGATCCACGCCCGCTCCCCGATCGCGCCGAACAGCTCGCGCAGCAGGTGCTCGCGACCGGCCGCGTCGCGCGCGCCGGTCCGGTTGTACGCGTCGGCCCGTTCCTTGCCGCGCAGCCGTTCCTCCGCCAGCCCCTCAAGCCCTGGAGCGCCGTCGCTGTACAGCTCGTGGGCCGCCATCCGGCGGCGCACCTCCCGCTCACGGTCGTCCATGGCGCCGGGCCCGCCCGCGCCGTCCGTGTCCACCTCGCCCATCGGATCTCCCTCGATCAGGTGGGCGGGATTCTCCCAGAGCGGCCGGCACGGCCGGCGGCCCGGTCCGCGGAGAGCGCCGGGGCGCAACCGGGGGCAGGGCCGGGGCCGGGGGCTGACACCTCCCGCCCGGCCCGCGACTCCCCCGGCTGTGGGGTCCCCCGGACGGAGTCCGGGGGGAGGCCGGGAGGTGCCTCCGGCACGGCGCCTCGCCGCGCTCCACTCCGCTCTGTCCCCGCTGTTGCGCGAGGGCCGTGGAGGCGGAGCCGTCGGGACGCCCCCGCGACCCACGCTCCCCCGGCCTCGGCCGGGAGCCGACCCGAGCACCGGACACCGCCGGCTCAACCGGCGCTCCGGGCCGGGCCGGACGCTCCCTAGACCCGGGCGCTGCCCGAGGGCAGCGCCCTGGGCATGGCGGCCTCCAGCTCCTCCCGCAGTTCGTCCACCGTGGCGTAGCCCCGGTAGTAGGCGCTGAGCCGGTACATCTGGCGCAGCCGGACCCAGGTCCGCAGGGACGAGTTCTCGCGGATGCTGTGCAGGGCCAGCCGCGCCGTGTTCGTCGCCTGGTCGGGTTCGTCCGCGATGAAGTGCGCGGAGGCCAGCGAGATCTGGTCGAACAGCATGGCCCGCTGCCGGTCCTTGATCCGCAGCGCCAGCGCCTCATTCGCGTGCCGCTCGGCGATCCGGGCCGCCGCCGGGTCGTGTTCGGCCAGTGTGCGGTACGCCAGGGCCTGCATCCCGTGCAGATCCGCCTCGTCGAACATCTGCATCCAGCTCGGCGGCGGCACGTCGGTGCGGTCGGAGACGAACAGGTCCTCGGCCTCGCCCAGGGTGCGGCGCATCGCCTGCCCGCGCCCCAGGGACGCCTGCGCCCACGCCTCGATGGTGAACAGCATGGCGCGGGTGCGCGGCAGCGCCTCGTCCCCGGCACCGCGCTTGGCGAGCTGCATCAGGTCCAGCGCCTCGTCGGGCCGGCCCAGGTGCACCATCTGGCGTGCCGCCCGGGACAGTGCCTCCCCGGTCCGGGGCCGGTCACCACTCTCCTTGGCCGCGTGGGCCGCTATCACGAAGTACTTCTGCGCGGTGGGTTCCAGGCCCACGTCGTGGGACATCCACCCGGCCAGGACGGCCAGGTTGGCCGCCACCCCCCACAGCCGCCGCTGCAGATGCGGGGGGTGGCGGTAGGCGAGTATGCCGCCCACCTCGTTGAGCTGGCCGACCACCGCCTTGCGCTGGAGTCCGCCGCCCTTCTTGGCGTCCCAGGCGCGGAAGATGTCGACGGAGCTTTCCAGGGCGTCGATCTCCTCGGAGCCGACCGGGGCCGCCTCGTAACGGTCGAGGCCCGCTGAATCGATACTGCCGGGAGTGAGTTCGGAGGGGGAGGAGGCCCCTGAGCCCGGAGGGGTCAGAAGCCAGTCGTGCATGGCGTCGCTGAGTGCGGAGCCTGCGGCGAGCGCGGCGCCCGCGCCCACCATGCCGCGTCGGTTGAGCATGAGGTCCATTCCCGTGAATTCGGTGAGAACCTCGGCTGTCCGCCGGGGAGCCCACGGCAGCCCGTCGATGGACTGGCGTGTCCCCGCTTCCCCTGGCCGGCGCAACCCGAGATCCTCGATGGTCACGACACGGCCGAGTCGCTCGGTGAACAGCGCCGCCAGCACCCCGGGCACCGGATCACGGGGGGTTTCCCCCACCTCGATCCAGCGCCGTACCCGTGACGTGTCCGTGGACAGCTGGGGATGGCCCTGGGCGGCCGCCTGGCGGTTGACCAGGCGGGCGAGTTCGCCCTTGGACCACCCCGCCAGCCTGAACAGGTCGGCCAGGCGGTTGTTGGGTCGTCTGCTCACGTCAAGCCCCCAGGATCTCGGCTGAGTTGACAGTAACCGCCAAGGGGGGCCGCGATGCCCATTCGCCAGGGTTCGCCAGGGTCCGCTTGGTGGTGCGCCACCCGCCCGGGGCGGTGGTGTAGAACCGCGCCACCCCGGTCCGGTCTCCGGCGGGCATTCCCCAGGATGCCAGTGCGGGCCCGGGTCGGGGGCGCCCTCGAACGTACCGGCGTACGAAGGGACCCTGCCCGCCCATGTACTCAGCACCCTCACCCGTGTTCAACCGGCCCCGGCCGCGCCTGGCCGACCGGACCGGCGCAGGCGCCCCGGCCGCCGCGCTCACCGCTGAGCGACCCGGCCGGGCCGGCGGCCGTGCCGTCCCGCCGCCGGGCGGCGCCCGGCTGGACCTCTCGGGTGCGCGTGGGGCCCGGCTGCGTGCGGCGCTGGCCGCGGTGCAGGAGGTCTGTCCGGAGTTCAGCGCGGTCCAGGTACTGCGCGAGCGCGGCCCCTCCCTGGTGATCGCCGGGATGACGGGGCGGCGGGCGGCCGTCGCCAAATGCCTGCTGGACGCCCCCGCGCACCCGGCGCGGGCCGAGCGGGCCCGGCAGGAGATAGCGGCGTACCGCAGCTTCGTACGGCACCGGCCGCCGGTCCGGGTGCCGAAGCTGGTGGCCGCCGATCCGCACAGCTGCACGCTGGTGACGGAGTTCATCCCGGGGCGGCCGGCCGCCGGCGTGCGGCATCCGCTGTCGCCGCCGGGCGTGGCGGACGAGCGGGCGCTGCTGGGCGCGCTGGTGCGGCTCGGCCAGTGGCAGCCTCCGGCCGGTGCCTTCGACGACGCCGTCAACTATCCGGCGCAGCTGGCCCGCTACCACGCGCTGGGGCTGCTCACCGATCGCGACATCGGCGATCTGCAGGCGCTGCTGCACGGGTTGCGCGGGCTGCGGGACCCGGGGCAGGAGCTGCCGCGGCAGTTCTGCCACGGCGAGGCGCTGGTGAGCAGCGTGGTGCTGTCGCCGACCGGTCCTGTGCTGGTGGGCTGGGACGCGGCGGGCTGGTATCTGCCGGGGTACGACCTGGCGACCCTGTGGGCGTGTCTGGGGGACGCGCCGCTGGCGCGCCGCCGGATCAGCCAGACGGCGCAGACGTCGGGGCCGGCCGGCCGGGACGCCTTTCTGGTGAATCTGATGCTGATCCTCACCCGGGAGATCCGGATCTGTGAGGAAGCGGTGCAGCGGGCGATGCGGGCGGCGCCGGGTCCGGCGACGGCGGGCGGGATGGCGTACGGCGAGGAGCAGCGGCTGTTGCTGCGCCGGCTGCACGACGACTGGGCGCTGGCGCGGCGGGCGGTGCGGGCGGCGGTGGGGACGCGCTGAGGCGGTGCGGGCGGGGCGGCGCGCGGGTGAGGTCATTGACTCACGCATAGCAGACATATAGTCATACGAGCGTGGAGTCCGTACACCGCACCGGCCGCCGCGCCGTCCGCGCCGTCCTGGGCCTCGCCGTCGCGACGGCACTGCTGCTCCCCGGCGGCGCACTCGCCGCGCCACCGGCACCGGCACCGCCGCACGAAACGACCCTGCGGCAGGCGTTCGGCACCGCCGCCGAACGCTACGGCGTGCCCGAGGCGCTCCTCCTCGGCCTCGGCTACCTCCACTCCCGCTGGGAACACCACGACGGCGCCCCCTCGGTCACCGGCGGCCACGGCCCGATGCATCTGCGGGAGGACGGCCCCGGCTGGGCCACCGTGGAGCGCGCCGCCGAACTGACCGGCCTGCCCGCCGAACAGCTGCGCACCGACCAGGCCGCCAACGCCGCCGGCGGGGCCGCGCTCCTCGCCCGCGCCCAGCGCGACCTCGGCCTGCCCGCGAGCGGTGACCCGGCGAACTGGTACGGCGCGGTGGCCCGATACTCCGGCGCCGACACCGCGCAGGGCGCCGCGGCCTTCGCCGACGAGCTGTACGCCGTCCTCACCGAGGGCCAGGCCCGCCGCACCCCCGAGGGCCAGTACCTGCGCCTGCCCGCCCACCCGCGCCTGTCCCCCGCCACCGCCCAGCTGGCGCTGCTCGGCCTGCCCGGCGCCGCGAACACCACGGCGGACGCCACCGAATGCCCCGCCGACGTGACCTGCGTGTGGCAGCCCGCCGCGTACGAGGAGTACCCCGGCGCCGACGGCGAACCCGACTACGGCAACCACGACAAGGCCGACCGGCCCGCCTCGCAGCGCGTGGAGTACATCGTCATCCACGACATCGAGGGCTACTTCGACAGCATGACCGACCTGATCGAGGACCCGCGCTACGTCTCCTGGCACTACACCCTGCGCTCCTCGGACGGCCTGATCGCCCAGCACGTGCCCACCTCGGACGTCGCCTGGCACGCCGGGAACTGGTACGTCAACAGCAAGTCCATCGGCATCGAGCACGAGGGCTTCCTGGCCGATCCCACCGCCTGGTACACGGAGGCGATGTACCGCTCCTCGGCCCGCCTGGTGCGCCACCTGGCCGCCGCGTACGACATCCCGCTGGACCGGCACCACATCATCGGCCACCACAACGTGCCTCCCACGCTGCCCGAGAACGCCTCCGCCATGCACAACGACCCGGGCCCGTACTGGGACTGGGCGCACTACTTCGACCTGCTCGGGGCGCCCTTCGGATCGGCGGACGAGGAAGTGGCCGACGGCCCGCTGGTGGTCATCGACCCGCCGTACGCGGGCGGCACCGGCGACGGCTTCTCCGGGGTGGCGTTGCGCTCCTCCCCCGACCCGAAGGCGCCGCTGCTGGGCAACTCCTCGCTGGACATCGGGGACACCGGCGCCCGCGCCGCCGCCGGACAGACCTTCGTGCTCGCCGAGCAGCGCGGAGAGTGGACGGCGATCTGGTACGACGGCCGCAAGGGCTGGTTCCACAACCCGCCGGACGCCCGGACCGCGTACCGCGCCGACGGGGTGCGCGTCACCGGCGCGAGCGGCACCGGCAAGGGGGACACCGTTCCGGTGTACGGCCGCGCCTACCCCGAGGCGGCGGCCTATCCGGAGGACCTGCCGCCGGAGGACGTGACGCCGATCGCGGAGATCCCGGCGGACCAGGAGTACGCGCTCGGGCTGAGCACCGCCGCCGAGTTCCTCGCGGCACGCTCCTTCGATCCGACGCGGCACCGGGTGATCAGGGGCGAGGAGTACCACCAGATCCAGCTGGGCCACCGGATCGGGTACGTACGGGCGGCCGACGTCCGCCTGCTGCCACCCTCCTGAGGCGCCTCGGGCCGGCCCCTGCCGCGCCGCGCGCTACTGCTGGAACATCTCCGCGGGCAGCGGCTTCAGCAGCTGGTACAGCTCGTCGGTGATCGGCCGCTCCCAGCTGGCGATGGTGACCAGCACCCCGTCGCTGCGGTCGAACTGCACGCAGGAGACCCGGCTCTCCGAGCAGGTGATGCGGTGCACGATCAGCAGGTTGTCGTCGTGCATCACGGGGATGTCCTCGGACCCGGTGACCCGCACGTCCTCGTCGATCTCCAGGGCCGCGAGCAGCTGATGCACCTCGAAGGGCACATCGTCCTCTTCGATGTCGCGGGCCGGCGAACCCTGCGGGAGGTTGCCGATGACCATCGCGGGGCCGCGCCCGCCGAACAGGTCGTAGCGCAGCACCACACCCTGGCAGCTGCCGTCGGGCGCGGGCAGCAGGCCGGCGCCCAGAACTCCCGGCCAGTCACCGGGATCCATGGCCAGTACGTCGAAGTCCGGGCCCGCGGGGGACGCGGCGCTGCGGCGGCGGAGAAAGGACATACCCGCAATGGTACGTGGCCCGCGCCGGTCATCCGCCGGGACCGGCACCGCTGTCCCAGCCGCTCTCCCACCCGTTGTCCCAGCCGTCCGCCGCCCGCCGGTACAGCAGTGCCGCCTCCTGCGGGCGGCCCAGCCGTTCCAGGCAGTACGCCTCGTCGTTGCGGCTGGTGGCGGTGTCCGGATGGGTGGCGCCCAGCACCTTCTCCCGGGCCCGGCGCACCTGCCGGTACTCGGTCAGCGCCTCCGCCCAGCGGCCCAGCCAGCCCAGCGCGATGGCGATCTCGCGGCGGCTGACGAGGGTGTCCCGGTCGTCCGGGCCCAGCACCCTGGCGCGCAGCGACCACACCTGCCGGGCCTCCGCCAGTGCCTCCGCCCAGCGGCCCAGCCGCCCCAGCGAGATGCCCCGGCCGTGCCGGGCGCGCAGCGTCCGCGGATGGCGGTCCCCGAACCGGCCCGCGCACACCGCGATCAGCTCCTGGTACAGGGCCAGGGCCTGATCGGGGTGGCCGAGCCGGCCCAGGCAGATGCCCATCTCGAACCGGGCGTCCAGCGCCTCGGGCACACCCGTAGCGGCGACCGGCCGGTGGGCCGCGAGCGCCTCCGCCCAGCGGCCCAGCCGGCGCAGCGCGTGGGCGAGCTGGTACTGGCTGGCCAGGGTGTCCGGATGAGCGGCTCCCAGGGCGCGTTCACGTTCGGCGGCCAGCGCGCGGTGTGCCTCGTACGCCTCGGGCCAGCGGTCGAGGCGGCCCAGCGCGAGGGCGGCGCGGTGCCGTCCGGCGAGCACGGCCAGGTACTCGGGGGCGGGGCGCGGCCCCGGCAGCGTGCCGGTGACCGGGCCGGTCCACGGTCCGGTGAGGCCGGACGTGCGGTCGGGGGGCGGCAGGCGCAGCGACCACGAGCCGCTGGCCCGGGACCCGGCGCGCATCCCGCGGGTCCACTCCGGCAGCGGTGCCTCGCCGTCGAGGCCGCTGCCATTGCCGGTGCCGCCGGCCGGGGTCACCGGGCCGGCGTCCAGCTCCCGTACCAGCACGGCGGCGTCCGCCGGGCGGTCCTCGGGACGTTTGGCGAGCAGCGCGAGGATCAGCCGGTCCAGCGGCTCGGGGATCTCCGGGCGGTGGCTGCTGGGCGGTGCCGGGAGGTGGTCACGGTGGCCGATCAGGATGGCCCAGGGGTCGCCGAGGTCGAAGGGCGGGGCGCCGGTGGCCAGCTCGTACAGCACACAGCCCAGCGAGTACAGATCACCGCGGTGGTCCACGGGCTGTCCGGCGATCTGCTCGGGCGACATGTAGTGCGGGGTGCCCATGGCCATGCCGAAGCCGGTCAGTTTGGCGGAGAACCCGATGTCGTGGGCGAGCCTGGCGATGCCGAAGTCGCAGATCTTGACGGTGCCGTCGGTCAGCCGCATCACATTGGCGGGCTTGAGGTCGCGGTGCACCACACCCTGTTCGTGGGTGTAGGCGAGGGCGGCGGCGGTCTGGGCCGCGATGTCGGTGACGTCCTCGACGGGCAGCGGGGCGCCGCCGCCCTCGCTCAGCACCTGGCTGAGGTTGCGGCCGACGAGCAGTTCCATGACGAGGTACAGCAGTCCGTCGTCCTCGCCGAAGTCGTGGACGACGGTGATCCCCCGGTGCTGAAGCCCGGCCGCCACCCGCGCCTCGCGCCGGAAGCGCTGCCGCAGCACCCGCAGGAAGGACTCCTCGCGCCCCGACCCCAGCGGCTTGAGGCATTTGACGGCCACCCGCCGGTCCAGCGCCTCGTCCCTGGCGCTCCAGACCTCCCCCATGCCGCCCCGGCCGATCAGCTCCAGCAGCTGATACCGGCCGTGAATCACCGGACGCTCCGTCATGTCCCCCTTCTTCCGCCATTCCCGACCCGGGCGGAGACGTCTCCGCAGGGGGCCAGTATGACGGTCCCGGCCGCCCCCGTAACGGTGAGCGGCCGGTCTCGGAAGGGGGTGGGGAACGCCTCAGGCGGCGGCCACGGCGGCCCTCGGGTCCGGCAGCGCGTCACTCAAGGAGGTGACCGCCTTCGCCAGCCTGGCTCCCGCCTCCGCGTCCAGCCGGGCCGGGAGGCCGTCGGCCGGCCGGGTCAGGGCCCGGTCCAGGACGAAGCAGCCCTGCACGATGTGCGCCGCTCCCATGGTGGCCAGGACCGGGCGCAGCGCGTAGTCCAGCACCAGGGCGTGCGCCAGGCTGCCGCCGGTGGCCAGTGGCAGCACGGCCTTGCCGGCCAGGGCGTACTGCGGCAGCACGTCGAGCCAGGACTTGAGCACGCCGGAGAACGACGCCTTGTACACGGGGGTGCCGATCACCAGCGCGTCGGCGGCGGCGACCCGGGCGGCGGCGGCGCGCAGCAGCGGGTCACCGAAGTCGGCGCGCAGCAGGGCGTGCGGCGGGAGGTCGCGTACGGCGAGGGTGTCCGTACGGTGCCCGGCGGCGGCCAGGGCCTGGCCCGCGAGGTGGACGGCGGCGGTGGTGCGGGAAGGGTCGGAGGGGCTGCCGCTGACGAGGAGGACGCGGGGCATGGCGGGTTCCTTCCGTTACGGGCGGGGCGGGGTTGGCGGGATCGGGAGCGGGGACGGGCGGCGCGGGGCGGTACGGCGGACGAACGGCCGGGGCGGGCCCGGCGGTCAGCGCCCGTGCGGTGCGTTGTCGACGTGCTCGGCGACATCGACGTGGGGGTCCAGGACGCCGATGCCGTGCATGGTGTCGGCGGTGCCCTGGATGGCGGCGATCGCCTCGTCGGTCACCGGCCCGAAGGAGAGGTAGGAGGACCGGGCGAGGGCCTCGGCGACGTACGGGGAGGCGCCGTTCTTGTCCTGGATGACCCGGGCGTACTCCTCGGGGTGCTCGGCGGCCCAGGCGAAGGCCCGGCCCAGGCGTTCCAGCACATCGGCAAGCGCGGCGCTCTTGTCCTCGTCGGCAAGGGTGCGTTCGGTGGCGGTGATGAGCCCGTAGCCGCTGGTGAGTCCGTCCCGGCCGTCGATCAGAACGCGACCGCCCTGCTCGACGGCGCCGTGCTGGTAGGCGCCGAAGATGGCCCAGACCTCGATCCGGCCGGAGGCGAAGGCGGCCTGGGCGTCGGTGGGCAGCAGATACTGCACCTCGACGTCGTCGTAGGACAGGCCGGCCTGCTCCAGGGCGTTGGCGAGCAGCAGTTCGGCGATGCTGCCCTGGGCGGAGGAGACGACGACCTTGCGGCCGGCCAGATCGGCGACGGTGCGGATGGCGGAGTCCTCCTGGACGAGGATCGCGGTGCCGCTGCCGTCGTTGCGCAGGGCGGCGACGGCCCGCAGCGGGACGCCGCCGCTGAGAGCCTGGAGGGTGGGCAGGTCGGCGGCGTAGCCGGTGTCGGCGGCGCCGCCCTGGACGGCCTGGAAGAGGGGGGCGGCGCCCTCGAACTCGGCCCACTTGACGGTGTAGTCGGTGTCCTCCAGGACGCCGGCTGCGGTGGCCAGGGTCTGGAGATTGCCGGCCTGGTCGCCGAGGGTGAGGGTGACGGAGCCGCCCTCACCCGTGCCGCTGTCGCCGGAGCCGCAGCCGGCGGTGGTGAGCAGCAGCGCGGCGGCGGCGAGTGCGGTGGTGAGGGTACGGGCGATGCGTCGCATGACGGTGTCCAGGTGCTCGGTGGGGCGGGGGCCGGTCGGGTCGGGGTCGGGGGATTCGGGACGGTTCAGGGGGTCCGGGGGGTCTCGGTGCCGGTGACGCCGAGCCAGGAGAGCAGCCGGCCGCGCAGGGCGATGATGTCCGGGCTGTCGATGGCGCGGGGGCGGGGGACATCGACGGTGACCTCGTGGGCGATGCCGCCGCCGTCCATCACCAGGACCCGGTCGGCGAGCAGCAGCGCCTCCTCGACGTCGTGGGTGACCAGGAGGATCGAGCAGCCGTGCCGCCGCCACAGTTCGCCGACCAGGCGCTGGGCCTTGCCCCGGGTCAGCGCGTCGAGCGCGCCGAAGGGTTCGTCCAGCAGGAGGAGTTCGGGTTCGCGCACGAGGGCGCGGGCGAGGGAGACGCGCTGCGCCTCGCCGCCGGACAGCGTCTTGGGCCACACGCCGGCGCGGGAGGCGATGCCGACCTCGTCGAGGTACCGGGTGGCCAGGGCGCGGTCGGCGCGGCCGGGCAGGCCGAGGACGACGTTGCGCCACACCCGCAGCCACGGCAGCAGCCGCGGTGACTGGAAGGCGACGGCGCGGCGCGCCGGTACGGTGACCTGCCCGGCGATCTCGTCGTCCAGGCCGGCGAGGATGCGCAGCAGGGTGCTCTTGCCGCAGCCGCTGTGCCCCAGGAGGGCGACGAACTCGCCCTGCCGGATGGTCAGGTCCAAGTCCTCGATGACGGTGCGGCCGTCGAAGGCGCGGCTGAGGCCACGGATCTCGACCCCGGAGCCGGTGGCGGCCCCGGTGCCGGGCTCCGCGCCAGCGGCTCGTTCGGAGGCTCGTTCGGCGGGGTGTCGCGTCGGGTTGGCGTCGGTGGTGGCCATGGTGGGTCTCACGCACCCTCTCCGTCGAAGGACGCCCGCCAGGACAGCAGCCAGCGGGACAGCAGCCGGACGATGAAGTCGCCGAGCAGGCCGAGAACGGCGTAGACGGCGAGGCAGAGCACGATCACATCGGTGCGGAAGTACTGCTGGGCGTTGATCATCAGATAGCCGATGCCCTCGGTGGCGTTGACCTGTTCGGCGAAGACCAGGGCCAGCCAGGCGGTGGACAGGGCGTAGCGCAGTCCGACCAGGGCGCCGGGCAGGGCGGACGGCAGGATCACGTGCCGGATCAGCCCGATCCGTCCCAGGCCCAGCATCCGGGCGGCCTCCACCAGTTGGGCGTCGGTGGAGCGGATGCCGCCGTAGATGTTGAAGTACAGCGGGTAGGTGACGGCGAGCGCGACCAGGGCGATCTTGGGTGTCTCGTCGATGCCGAACCAGATGATGAACAGCGGGATGAGGCCCACCCAGGGGATGGCGCGCAGCATGCCCATGGAGGAGTCCACGAGGTCCTCGCCGATCCGGAAGAGTCCGGCGGTGAGCGCGAGGGTGATCGCGACGACGGCGCCGAGGGCGAAGCCGGTGCCGGCCCGCACCGCCGAGGTACCGATGGCGCTGGGGAGTTCACCGGAGGCGGTCAGTTCGACGGCGCGGCGCAGCACGTCGACGGGCGAGGTCAGCACCTCGGACGGCAACAGGCCGGTGACGGAGGCGAGGTACCAGGCGAGCAGCAGGGCGGCGGGGCCGCCGGCGCGGCGGACGCCGCGCGGGATCAGGGGGCCGCGGCGGCCACGGGTGGCGGGACGGATGGTGGTGCGGGGCCCGCCCGTGGGGCCGGGCGCGGACCCGGGGACGGTGCGTGGTCCAGCACCTGTTGCGGCCCGGATGCCGGGTTCGACGGTGCCGGGTTCGATGGTGGCGACGGCCGGGGCGGGGGCGGTGCCGGCGGGTGGGTGCTCCGATACGGACATCGGCGGGTTCCTTCCTCGGTCGGGGTCAGCCGGGCAGCGGACCGGTGGCGACGGGGCGGGCGGGATCGGCCGACCAGGCCGACCAGGAGCCGGGGTAGAGCGCCGCGTCGATGCCGGCGGCGGCCAGCGCGGCGATCTGGTGGGCGGCGGTGACACCGGAGCCGCAGTAGACGCCGACGGCGGGGGCAGTGTCGGCCCCGAGCGCGGCGAAACGTTCCCGCAGCCGGGCGGGCGGACGGAAGCGCCCGTTCTCGTCGAGGTTGTCGCCGGTCGGCGCCGACCGGGCACCGGGAATGTGACCGGCCCGGGGATCGACCGGCTCGTTCTCCCCCCGGTAGCGGTCGGCGGCCCGGGCGTCCAGCAGCAGCCCGCCCCTGGCGAGAGCCGCCGCCTCGTCGGCGCTCAGCACGGGCAACTGCCCGGCCGTCAGGGTGATGTCGCCGGACGGTACGGGCCCGGGCCGCCCGCTGGCCAGCGGTTCACCGGCGGCCCTCCAGCCGGCCAGCGCCCCGTCCAGAAGGCGTACCCGCGCCACCCCGCCCCAGCGCAGCAGCCACCAGGCGCGGGCGGCGGCGAGCCCGCCGGCGTCGTCGTACACCACCACGGACCGCCCCTCGCTCACGCCCCAGCGGCGCGCCGCCGCCTGGAGCGCGTCCGGCTCGGGCAGGGGGTGCCGGCCCGCCCCGGGGGTGGCGGGGGCGGCGAGTTCGCGGTCGAGGTCCACGTACACGGCGCCGGGCAGATGTCCGGCCTCGTACTGCTGCCGCCCGTCGCTCTCCCCCAGCCGCCAGCGCACGTCGAGCAGCACGGGCGGGGCGGATCCGTCAAGAAGCGCGGCGAGTTCCGCGGCGCCGATGGTCACCTGGCTCATGCGCCGGCCTCCGGGACGCGGCGGGCCGCTCCGGTGCGCCCTGCGGCTGCGTGGCCGACCGTGCCGTTCACGCGGCTACCTCCCGCAGCAGACCGGTCTCGGCGGTGGCGATGGGCGGCAACCCGGCGGCGAGCCGCAGCCGTTCCAGGAACAGCACGACGGAGGCGGCGGCGGTGCGGTGGGTGAGGTCGTTCAGGGCGTCGTGGCGAGTGCCGGCCAGGGAGACCAGATGCACCTCGGGGAAACCGCTGTAGACCCGGCGGGCCGCGCTCAGCGGACTGACGGCGTCCTTTGCGCCGTGCAGGGCGAGTACGGGCACGCCCACCCGGTCCAGCGCGGGCGGCCGGTGCTCCCCGGTGAGCGCGCCGCGCCGGAACGCGGCGTCGGCGGTGAGCCGCCCCCGGTGTGTGGGGCAGGCGGTGCGCAGTTCCAGCTCGGCTCCGAAGTCCGCGCCGGACCCGGTGGGTTCGTCCGCCGCCGTGGGCAGTCCGGCCAGGACGAGCGCGTCCGGTGCCACGACGCCGTCCGCGACCAGGGAGACCGCCGCCAGGGCTCCGGTGTCGGAGCCGAGCAGCACGCGCGGCCCGGCCGTCTCCTCCCGGGCGAGCAGCGCGGGGACGGCGGTGGCCGCGGTGGCCGGATCGGCCAATGCCCGTACCCGGTAGGCGTCGAACGCCAGCCGGCGGCCGAGCCGTTCGTACACTCCGCCGTGCTCGCCGCGCCCGGGGAGCACGATCACGGTGCCCCGGGCGGCGAGCCCCGCAGGTTCGTCCCAGTGGTGGACGGTGGGGCGGCTGGTCACGGTGGTCCTCGTTTCGGTGGGGACGGCGGGCGGCAGGGCAGCCGGGGACGCGCCGCGCGGGCAGGCCGGGGCAGCGGACGGCGGGCCCGGCGGCGCGGGCAGGCGCAGGAGTGGAGGGGAGCGGGCGGAACGGGACGGCTCGCGGGCGCCGGATCAGCGGATCGGGCCGCGGCGGTACCGGCGGTGACGGGCGCTCAGCGCAGGCGACAGCGGGTGGCGCCGGCCAGGCCGAAGTCGACCACCCGGCGCTGGGTGAGGAGCACTCCCCGGCCCACGGCGGCACCCCGCACCTCGCGGCCGGCCAGCGGCCGCCGTGCGGTGTCCTGGCGGCGCGGCCCGGCGGGGGCCGCACCCTGCGGGGTGCGCGACATGCCCTCAGCATGACGGGCTTCGCCCGGTGCCGTCCAGCGACGATTCGTCATCGGAACCGATCACGAACCGCGATCGGTCACCGGCCGGGGCAGCGACGGGGCCCCGGGTCGCGGCGAGGCGGCGCGCGTGACGCCGTGGCACGCGGGGTACGCGGACCCGGCCGGTGAGCTGATCGACGGCACGAGCGGGCGCCGGCCCCGCGCGGCGCACACCGCCGGGCGCACCGTGACCGATGATGCGGGAACAAGGACGGACCGCCCCGCCGTACAGCCGTACAGGAGTCGCCCCGATGACGGATCTGCCCCTCCCCCGCTCCACGTTCTTCGACGAGGCGTTCGCCGGTGCCCCGGTGATGGGGATCTTCCGGGGGTACGACCCGGAAGCCACCGTGGAGCTGTGCGGGCGGGCCTGGGATCTGGGCATCCGGATGGTCGAGGTGCCGGTCCAGGACCCGTCCGCCTACCCCTCCCTGCGGGCCGCCGTCGCCGCCGGGGCCGAGCGCGGGCTGCCGGTCGGGGCCGGGTCGGTGCTCTCGGCGGCGCAGGTGCGGGAGGTGGCGGTGGCGGGCGCCGCGTTCGCCGTCTCACCGGGGATGCTGCCGGAGGTGGCCGGGGCCTGCGGGGAGCACGGGCTGCCGTATCTGCCGGGGGTCGCGAGCGCCACGGAGATCGCGCAGGCGCTGGCACTCGGCCTCGGGTGGCTGAAGGTGTTCCCGGCCGCCCAGCTGACCCCGGGCTGGGTCCGTGCCCAGCTCGCCCCGTTCCCCGACGTGTCGCTGGTGGCGACGGGCGGCGTCGACGCCTACAACGCCCAGGACTTCCTGGCCGCCGGCTGCCGGGCGGTGGCAGTGGGCTCGGCCCTGGAGGACGGGGCGCAGCTGGAGCAGTTGGCGGATCTGATGCGGGCCTGACGCCGGTCGGGCCCGGTCCGACCGCTCAGCCGTCGGCGGCGTGCGCGGCGCGCTGGGACGCGCTGCGCAGCACGCAGAACTCGTTGCCCTCGGGATCTGCCAGGATGACCCACCCCGTTCCGTCGGGCCGCCGGTGGTCCGCGACCAGGGTGGCGCCGAGGGCCAGCAACCGTGCGGTCTCCTCCTCGCGGCTGGTGTCCGGACGCAGACACAGATGGATCCGGTTCTTGACGGTCTTGGGTTCCGGCACCTGGTTGAAGTGCAGCAGCGGCCCGGAGGGCAGCAGCACCTGGGTCTCCTCGTCGCCGGGAGCGTCCTCCGCGTGCTGCGGGTATCCGGTCACCTTGCTCCAGAACTCGGCCAGCTCGTAGGCGTTCGCGCAGTCGATCGCCACGTTCTCCACTATCGACACCATGGCGCCGACCCTCCCCCACCACCCCGTCCCGCCGCCACCGGATTACCCGAGGCGGCGGCGGCCACCACCAATACCGCCACCTGAGTGACCAGCGCCGGCAACAGACCCAGGAGCGGATGCCAGCGGATCAGCAGCGCCCCACCGACGGCGCCCAGCAGCAGCGCCACCGGGGCCGCCAGCCTGCGCCGCCGCCACGGGGGCTCGGCGATCGCCAGCGCGGTGAGGGTGCTGGTGATGACGGTGGTGGGCAGGTCGGCGACGCCCAGCCGCCGGACGGCGCCGCCCTGCAGCCCCATGGCGAAGCCGAGCAGCCCGGCCAGCACGTCACGGGTGGCGACCGTCCACAGGGCCGTCACCAGCACCAGCGTCAGGGTGCTCGCGGTCAGCGCCGCGACGACCCGGGCCGGCCAGGCGCCGGGCGGCACCGTCTGCCGTGCGACCCGCCCGGCCGCGACCGCGCCGGCCACGAACGCCGCCAGCGCGATGCCCGTGCGCAACAGCGGGATCTCTCCGTGCCCGGCGGCGGCGAAGCCGAGCAGGGCCACGTTGCCGGTCATGTTGGCGGTGAAGACCCGGTCCAGGGTCAGATAGCTGACGGCGTCGACCGAGCCGGTGGCGAAGGTCAGCGCGATGAGCAGTGCCACCCGCAGCCTGCTCTGCGTCACCTCGGCCTCCTCCGCCCGCCGCCGCGTCCCCCTTCTCCCTCACCCTGTCCGGCGCGGCGCCGCTCCGCATCCGGCCCGCCCGCGCCCCCGGGGTCCCGCTCCCCCGGACGCCGCGCGCCCGGGTGCCGTACCGGTCCCGCGTCCGTAGGCTGGCCGAATGAAGATGCTGATGAACGTCCCGGAACGGGTGGTCTCCGACGCGTTGCACGGAATGGCCCTGGCCCACCCGGAGTTGGTCGTCGACGTCGACAACCGGGTGATCGTGCGGCGGGACGCCCCGGTGGCCGGCAAGGTGGGCCTGGTCTCCGGCGGCGGATCGGGTCACGAACCGCTGCACGGCGGCTTCGTCGGCCCCGGCATGCTGGACGCCGCCTGTGCCGGGGAGGTCTTCACCTCCCCCGTTCCCGATCAGATGGTACGAGCGGCCGCCGCCGTCGACAGCGGTTCCGGTGTGCTGCTGATCGTCAAGAACTACACGGGCGACGTCCTCAACTTCGACATGGCGGCCGAACTGGCCGAGGACGAGGGCGTACAGATCGCCAAGGTCCTCGTCCAGGACGACGTGGCCGTCACCGACAGCACCTACACCGCCGGCCGGCGCGGCACCGGCGGCACCCTGTTCGTGGAGAAGCTGGCCGGCGCCGCCGCCGAGGAGGGCGCGAGCCTGGACCGGGTGGCGGCGATCGCCCGCCAGGTCTCCGACTCCTCCCGCAGCTTCGGGGTCGCGCTCAGCGCCTGCTCCACCCCCGCCAAGGGCGGCCCGACCTTCGATCTGCCGGCGGGCGAACTGGAACTGGGTATCGGTATCCACGGCGAGCCGGGCCGCGAGCGGCGCGCGATGATGACCTCGGGTGAGATCGCGGATGTCGCGGTGGACGCGCTGCTGGAGGACCTGCGCGCGGATGGTCCGGTGCTGGCGCTGGTCAACGGCATGGGCGGGACGCCGCTGCTGGAGCTGTACGGCTTCAATGCCGAGGTGCAGCGGGTTCTGACGGCGCGCGGGATCTCGGTGGCGCGTACCCTCGTCGGCAATTACGTCACCTCGCTCGACATGGCGGGCGCCTCGGTGACGCTGTGCCAGGTGGACGAGGAGTTGCTGCGGCTGTGGGACGCGCCGGTGAGCACGCCGGGGCTGCGCTGGGGCCGTTGAGCCAGGGGAGTGTGAGGACGAGGATGGACGCGGAATTCTTCCGTCGCTGGCTCACCGCGACGACGCGGGCCGTGGACGAGGAGGCCGAACGGCTCACGGAGCTGGACTCGGCCATCGGCGACGCCGACCACGGCGCCAATCTGCGGCGCGGCTTCCGGGCGGTATCCGAGGCGCTGGCGGCGCAGGAGCCCGATGTGGTGGTCACACCCGGCGCGGTGCTGATACTGGCCGGGCGGACGCTGATCTCCAAGGTCGGCGGGGCGTCGGGGCCGCTGTACGGGACGCTGCTGCGGCGTACCGGCAAGGCGCTGGGCGACGCGCCCGAGGTGTCGGACGCCGAGTTGCGGGCGGCGCTCGACGAGGGCGTGCGGGCGGTCGGGACGCTCGGTACGTCGCAGGCCGGCGACAAGACGATGCTGGACGCGCTGATCCCCGGGGTCCAGGCGCTGGCCGAGTCCTATCCGGCGGCGCGGGACGCCGCCGCGCGCGGGGCGGAGGCCACCATCCCGATGCGGGCGCGGCGCGGCCGGGCCAGCTATCTGGGGGAGCGCAGCATCGGGCACCAGGATCCGGGGGCGACATCCTCGGCGCTGCTGTTCGCGACCCTGGCGGAGGTGGCCGGCGATGTCTGAGGACGAGGCACTGGTCGGGGTCGTGCTGGTCTCGCACAGCAAGGAGGTCGCGGAGTCGGTGGTACGGCTGGCGGCCGGGCTGGCCGGTGGCGGGCGGCTGACGCTGCTGGCGGCGGCCGGCGGTGACGCGGACGGCGGTCTGGGCACCAACGCGGAGCTGATCACCGAGGCGGTGCGCCGGGTGGACCGGGGCGCGGGGGTGGCGGTGCTGGCGGACCTGGGCAGCGCGGTGCTCACCGTGCAGGCTCTGCTGGCCGAGGGCGACGAGCTGCCGCCGCGTACCCAGCTGGTGGACGCCCCGTTCGTGGAGGGCGCGGTGGCGGCGGTGGTCACGGCCTCGGCGGGGGCGGATCTCCAGGCGGTGGCGGACGCCGCCGGGGACGCCTACACCTTCCGCAAGATCTGAGGTCCGCCCGGCCAGGGCGGGCGCCGGCCGGTGGGACATCGCCCACGGAACCCCGCCCGCCCGGGCCGGTCGGGCGGGCGGGCGGGCGGGTCCGGCGTGGCGGCCCGGCGGGCGGGACGGCCGGCGCTACGCGGTGCGCGATCCGCCGTCATCCGTCCGGAAGGAAGCCACCACGGGCAGCGCCGACACCGCCAGCGGTACCGCGTCCGCGACCGCCAGGTCCCGGGCGGCGTACGAGCCCTCCCCCGGAACGCTGGCCCGCACGCGGCGGGCGATCCTCGACGCGGCGATCGAGGTGTTCGCGCGTGACGCGACAGCCTCCATGGGCGAGATCGCCCACGCGGCCGAGGTCGGCCGCAGTACCTTGCACCGCTACTTTCCCGACCGGTCGGCGCTGATCCGGGCCCTGTTGGTCGACTGCGCGGAGACCGCCCAGCAGCGGCTGGCGGAGGCCAGGCTCGACGACGGACCGGTCTCCGAGGCCTTCCGCCGACTGGTGAGGACGATGTTCGACCTCGGATTCCGGGTCAACTTCCTGTTCAACGAGGTCGGCTCGGGCGACTGGGACGACACGGCATGGGAACAGGCACACATCCCGATCGCCCTGCTCTTCCAGCGCGGCCAGCGGGAGCGCTACTTCGACCGCGAGCTGGAGCTGGACTGGTTCATCCGCACGCTCTGGTACCTGGTCTCCGCCGGCTGGGAGTTGATGGACGAGGAGGGCACGCCCCCTGTCACGCCCTGCTCCGGCCCGCCCGGGAAAGCTAGGGTCGGGCCATGGCTACCCCAGATTTCATTCGCGGCCTCCGGCGCTCCGCAGGGCACCAGTTGCTGTGGCTGCCCGGCGTCAGCGCCGTCGTCATCGATGACCAGGAGCGGGTGCTGCTGGTACGCAGGGCGGACAGCGGCGCGTGGACCGTCGTCGGCGGGATCCCGGAGCCCGGCGAGGAGCCGGCGCTGACGGCGGTGCGCGAGGTGTACGAGGAGACCGCCGTCGAGGTCGAGGTGGAACGGGTGGTGTCCGTCGGGCCGACCCCCGTCGTGGAGTACCCGAACGGCGACCGGTGCCAGTACATGGACATCTGCTTCCGCTGCCGCCCCGTCGGGGGCACGGCGCGGGTCAATGACGACGAGTCCTCGGAGGTCGGCTGGTTCGCACCGGACGCCCTGCCACCGCTCGCCGGCCTTCAGCTGGACCGGATCGCGCGGGCCCGGGTCGCGGACGCGGCGACCTGGTTCGGCTCGCCGGTCAGTCCGCGCGTCTCCGGGTAGGCGAGGGCGGCGGCCGGCAGCGGTGCCTCCCGGCCGCCCGCCAGCACCAGCAGGGCGCCGGTGGCGGGCGCGTCCGGCGCGGGCGCGGCACCGATCCGGCGCAGCGCCTGCGCGGCGACGGCGTCCGCCGAGCCGTACAGCGGCACGGGGCCCAGGTGCGCCAGGCGCTCCCGGATGGGGCCGGTGACGAGTTCGTAGTGGGTGCAGCCGAGCACGACGGCCGCGGTGCCGGCCGGGGTGAGCGCGGCGGCGGCCGTCACGGCGGCGTCGACGGCGTCGCGGTCGGCGCGTTCCACGGCGTCGGCGAGCCCGTGACAGGGCACCTCGGTGGCGGTGGCGCCCCCGGCGAAGTCCGCGATCAGCCGGCGCTGGTAAGGGCTGCCGGTGGTGGCGGGGGTGGCCCAGATGGCGAAGGGGCGGCCCGCGGCGGCGGCCGGCTTGATGGCGGGCACCGTGCCGATGACCGGGATGCCCGGTTCCAGCTCGGCCCGCAGCGCCTCCAGGGCATGGACGGAGGCGGTGTTGCAGGCGACGATCAACGCGTCGGGGCGGTGCCGGGCAGCCGCCCGGGCGCACTCCAGCGCCCGGGCGGTGATGTCCTGCGGGGTTCTGGGGCCCCAGGGCATGCCCTCGGGGTCGCCGGAGAGCAGCAGGGTGGCGTCGGGCCGCTGCCGGCGTACGGCGGCAGCGGCGGCCAGCAGCCCCAGACCGGAGTCGACGAGTGCGATCTTCACACCCGCCAGCCTACGTGCGCGGGGCTCCGTTCACTTGCTGCCGGGGGTCCACTGCATGCCCCAGCCGTAGACGTAGTCGACGGTGCGCTGCGGGCTGACCCGGGGCTCGGGCACCAGGTAGCGGGCCTCGCGCTGGACGATCAGCTCACCGTTGGTGTTGGTGAGCAGGGCCAGGACGCACACCGGGGAGTCGACGGTGCACTCGTCGAGGGTGAACTCGACGGGGGCGCCGTGCTGCGGGGTGAGCGTGACGGTGGCCGCGATGTCCTTGAAGCTCGCGGCGCCGGAGTAGACGGTAACGAAGATCACGATGCGACGCAGGTCACGGACGTGGTCGAGGTTGATGGTGAGGTTCTCGCCGGCGGCCACCGCGCCCGTGCGGTCATCGCCGTCGAGGTGGATGTACGGGGGCTGGTGCAGGGCGCCGAAGGCGTTGCCCAGGGCCTGGACGACGCCCTTGCGGCCGTCGGCCAGCTCGAACAGGGCGCACAGGTCGAGGTCGAGGGCCCCGCCCATGGCCTTGCTGAACTTCTGCTTCCAGCTCTGCTGCTCCTGGGCGCGTTCCTGCCAGTTGAGGTTGACGCGGATGGTGCCGCTGGTGGCGCCCTGCTTGGCCAGCGAGATGCTGGGGGCGCTCTTGGTGAGCGTGACCTTGCTCAGCCGGACCGGGGCGGCGGGCGGCGCGGGCGCCTGCGCCGGTACGGGCGGGGCGGCCACGGGCGGCGCCTGGGCCGGTACGGGCGGGGCGGCGGGCGGCGCCGGGGTGTCGTCCACCGAGATGCCGAAGTCGGTGGCGAGACCGCTCAGCCCGCTGTCGTAACCCTGGCCCACGGCGCGGAACTTCCAGCCGCCGCCGCGCCGGTACAGCTCGCCCAGGACGAACGCGGTCTCGGTGGAGGCGTCCTCACTGTCGAAGCGGGCGAGTTCGGCGCCGGTGTCGCCGTCCAGCAGCCGGATGTGCAGTCCGGGCACCGCGCCGAAGGCGCCGCCGTCGGCGGAGGCGGCCAGCACCACGGTCTCGATGCCGGGCTCCACGGAGCCCAGGTCGACGCCGAGCCGGTCGGTGACGGTGCCGCCGGTGGGCTGCTTGCCCTCGTGCCGCACGGCGCCCGAGGCGTGCCGGGGCTGGTTGTAGAAGATGAAGTCGTCGTCCGAGCGGACCTTGCGGTCGGCGAGCAGCAGCGCCGAGGCGTCCACGTCGGGTGCGCCGGGGGCGGCCTGCCAGCCGATCTCGACACGGACCGAGCGTGCCGTCACCGGGACATTGGCACCTTTGAGCATCTTCGCTTCCTCCGCGTCGGGTGGCCGGGCCGGCGCGCCGCTGTCCTGGGGCGCGTCATCAACTATGCACCACCGGTCCAACTACCCTCGGGTACGCCCCCGTCGGCGGGGGCGTGGCGGCGGTATGTGATCACTCATCGGCCATTTTTCTCCGGTTTTCCCGATATTCACGGGTATCGCGTGCTCGGGGACCCTCCAGGGACGGTAAAAGACCCGCTAATCGCTCTCCCCAACCACCACACGGTGGGCTTAACTTATGGAGCATGACCTCCCCTCGCCCCTACGGCGGTGGCTACTCCTCACCGTCATTCCCTGACACGCCCATCTACGACAGGTTGGTGGCCGAGCGGGGAACCCCGCAGATCGCCCCCATCCGGGTCTCGCTGCCCTACGATCAGCTGCACGGCTTCCCGTCCGCCAACCCCGTGCCCAGCGCCCAGCCGGCCCTGCCCGCGCTGCCGGCCCTGCCCTCGGCGGCCTCGCCCGCCCCGGCCCCGCAGCAGCACGGCTACCAGCCGAACGGCTACCCCGAGTACCAGTCGGCGATGCCGGCCCGCCAACAGCTCCCGGCGCCCGCGCCGCAGGCCCCGGCCGCCTACATACCCCAGCAGGCGCCGGTGCAGCGGCCGTACCCGGGCCAGCAGGGGGCGCCCGCACCGGCCCCGCAGCAGATGCGGCCGGCCGCCGCCGCGCCCCGTCCGGCGGCGCCGCGACCGGCGCAGCCCGGCGGGTACGGCTATCCGAACCAGGGGCACAGCCAGGGTCAGGGCCAGAACTACGCGCAGGCCGCCCAGCAGAGCCACGGGCCGGGGCAGGGACTGGGACAGGGGCAGGGGCAGGCGCAGGGGTACCAGGGTCAGTACCCGGCGGCGCAGCAGCATCAGCAGCAGCACCCGTACCCCGGTGCGGCTCAGCAGGGGCAGGGTCAGGGTCATCAGGGCGGCTACTGGAGCGAACAGTAGGGCGGCGCGGGCGGGTTCGTCGCCGGTTGCGGAAAACCGGCTCCGCGGGGGCTCCGGGCGAAACCCCCGCGGTGGCCGGCGTTCGTGCTGTCCGAAAAGCGGCGGCGGATTACGGTCAGATTTCGACGTCCTCCAGAATGCCGAGGGCGTCGGGCACCAGAACGGCCGCCGAGTAGTAGGCACTGACGAGGTAGGAGATCACCGCCTTGTCGTTGATGCCCATGAAGCGGACGTTCAGACTGGGTTCGTATTCATCGGGAATTCCCGTCTGGTGCAGCCCGACGACACCCTGGTTCTCCTGACCGGTGCGCAGGGCGAGGACGGAGCTGGTGCCGGCGGCGGTCACCGGGATCTTGTCGCAGGGCAGCAGCGGGATGCCGCGCCAGGAGCGCAGCCGGACGCCCTCGATCTCGGTGTCCTGCGGATAGATTCCCCGGGCGCTGCACTGGCGCCCGAAGGCGGCGATGGTGCGCGGGTGGGCCAGCAGGTACTGGGTCTTGCGGCGCCGTGAGATGAGTTCGTCGAGGTCCTCGGGGGTGGGCGGCCCGGTGCGGGTGTGGATGCGCTGCCGCAGGTCGGCGTTGTGCAGCAGGCCGAACTCGCGGTTGTTGACCAGCTCGTGCTCCTGGCGTTCGCGCAACGCCTGCACGGTGAGGCGCAGCTGCTGCTCGACCTGGTCCATGGGTTCGCTGTAGAGGTCGGCGACCCGGGTGTGAACGCGCAGCACGGTCTGGGCGACGCTCAGCTCGTACTCGCGCGGGTGCAGGTCGTACTCGGCGAAGGTGCCGGGCAGGGCGGGCTCGCCGGTGTGTCCGGCGGCCAGCGCGATGTCGGCCTCGCCGCGCTTGTTGCGCGCGGGGGCGCTGCGGGCGGCGGCGGCCACCTCCTCCAGATGGGTGCGGAGCGCGGGCGCCACGTCGGCGACCGCGCGGACCCGGGCGAGCGGCAGGGCGAGGACGGTGGAGCGGGTGACGGCCTTGAGGGTGTGCGGCCAGGTACCGGGTTCGGGGGCGGCCAGGGCGTCGTCACCGGTGAAGTCGCCGTCGGCGAGGGTGCCGAGCTCCGCGGCCTCGTCGTAGGCGGCCGGGCCGAGCTTCCTGATCTTGCCGTGGGCGATCAGCAGGATCTCCTCGACCGGCCGGCCGAGGGCGGCGATGACGTCGCCCGGCCCGTACTCGCGCTGTTCGCAGTGGCCGGCGAGGGTGGTGAGCAGCTCGTGGTCGGTGATGCCGTGCAGCGCGGGCAGTTCGGTGAGCTGGGCCGGGATGACCCGGACCTGCGCGCCGGAGCTGACGAATTCCACCCGGCCGTTCCCGACCGTGTGGGTGAGCCGCCGGTTGACGCGGAAGGTGCCGGCCGAGACCTGCACCCAGGGAAGGATTTTCAGCAGCCACCGCGAGGAGATTCCCTGCATCTGCGGGGGCGTTTTGGTGGTGCTGGCGAGATTCCGCGCCGCCGCGGTGTCGAGACTGGAGGCGGCGGGCGGTACGGAGGCCGCCGGATCGAGGGAAGTCGTCATGGTCAGTGCCCGATCTCCACGTCCTCGAGAATGCCGAGCGCGTCGGGCACCAGAACGGCCACCGAGTAATAGGCGCTCACCAGATAGGAGATGATGGCTTTCTCATTGATGCCCATGAAGCGCACGGAAAGGCTGGGCTGGTATTCGTCGGGGATTCCGGTGCGGTGGAGTCCGACGACGCCCTGGGCCTTCTCGCCGGTGCGCAGGGCGAGGATCGAGGTGGTGCCGCGGTCGGTGACCGGGATCTTGTCGCAGGGCAGGACGGGCACGCCGCGCCAGGCGGGGACGGCGTGGCCGTCGAGGTCGGCGTTGGCGGGGTAGAGGCCGCGGCGGCTGAGTTCCCGGCCGAAGGCGGCGATGGCCTTGGGGTGGGCCAGGATGACGCTGGGCTCCTTCCAGACGGAGGCCAGGAGTTCGTCGAGGTCGTCGGGGGTGGGCGGGCCGGAGCGGGTGTGGATGCGCTGCCGCAGGTCGGCGTTGTGCAGCAGGCCGAACTCGCGGTTGTTGACCAGTTCGTGCTCCTGGCGTTCGCGCAACGCCTCGATGGTCAGCCGCAGCTGCTCCTCGACCTGGTTCATCGGCTCGTTGTAGAGGTCGGCGACGCGGGAGTGGACGCGCAGCACGGTCTGGGCGACGCTCAGCTCGTACTCACGGGGGCTGAGGTCGTAGTCGGCGAAGGTGCCGGGGAGGTCGGGTTCCCCGGCGTGCCCGGAGGCGAGTTCGATGGCGGATTCGCCATGGGCGTTGTGGGACCGGCCGGCGGCGTCCCGTCCGCCGGCCTCGGCGAGGTGGGCGCTCAGCGTCTCGGATCGCTCGCGCACCCGGTCGAACGCGGCCCGGCTCAAGGTGAGGACGGTGCCGCTGGTCAGGGCCGTCAGTCCGTGTTCGAGGCGGCCGGGTTCGGCGTCGGAGCCGGTGAGGGCGGCGTCCCCGTAGAAGTCACCGTCCGCGAGCACCCGGAACTCGGTCTCGGCGTCGTAGAGTCCGGCGCCGCGTTCGCTGAGCTTGCCGTGGGCGATCAGGACCACCGTGTCGGCGGGCGCGCCGGGTTCGAGGATCGTCTCGCCGGGGGTGAAGTCCCGCTGCACACAGGAGGCGGCGAGTTCCGCGAGGACCTCCTCGTCGGCGAATCCGGACAGCGCCGGGAGTTCGGCGAGTTCAGCGGGGATGACCCGTACCTCGGCGCCGGTGGACACGAATTCGATCCGGCCGTTTCCGAGCGTGTGGCTGAGCCGCCGGTTCACCCGGAACGTACCGCCGGAAACCTGCACCCAGGGCAGGACTTTGAGCAGCCACCGGGAGGTGATGCCCTGCATCTGCGGGGGCGTTTTGGTGGTGGTGGCGAGATTGCGGGCGGCCGCGGTGGCCAGGCTCAACTGGGCGTGGGAAGGGTTGCCGCCGGAGGACGGTTCCGTCGAAGTCGTCATGGTGCGAGACGGTAGGAGGAAGGAAAGACGCACGGCAATCACTCAAAAGAGACGGCCATTTGAGGATTCTCGTAAAATCATCAGGGGTATCCGGGCGCCTTTTCTCCCCACTCCACCACGGAGCGTGCCCAAGTCCCCACCATCGGTGACTCTTTGGGGAGAGCGCGAGCGGATGTGCGAGATAGTGTTTGCGCAGGCCGCTGCGGTCATCCCATCAGCCCGCAGCACGCTACGGTGGGTTCTCGTACGCGTGTCAGCGCGCTCCGTCATCGCATCAGGTTGGGGCACACAAGTCCATGGCAGAAGGCTCGGTCCAGGTCACCCACACCGGAACTTCCCGCTGGCGGCGCCGGACCGCCGTCTATGGCACCGTCACCGAAGCCCTGGCCGCCGCCGCGGACGGTGACATCCTCGTGCTGGGCCCCGGCACCTACCGCGAGAACCTGGTGATCGAGCAGTCCGTCACCGTACGCGGCCCCGAGGAGAAAGAGGGCTCGGCCCGGATCGCCCCGGCCGAGGGCGTACCGCTGACCGTACGCGGCTCCGCCATCGTGCAGCGCCTGCGCATCGAAGGCCAGGACATCGCGGCCCCCGCCGTCCTCATCGAGAACAGCACGCCGGAGCTGACCGAGTTGCTCGTCCGTACCTCCTCCGCCTCCGGCATAGAGGTGCGCGGCGGCGCACGGCCCACCGTGCGGCGCTGCGCGGTCAGCAACGCCACCGGCACCGGGATCAGCGTCTCCGACAGTGCGGGCGGCCTGTTCGAGGAGTGCGAGATCGCCGAGTCGGGACAGACCGGCATCTCGGTGCGCGGCCCGGCCCACCTGCGGCTCGAACGCTGCCGGGTGCGGCGCGGCCAGGGCGCCGGGCTCGCCGTGGTGGGCGCGGACAGCGCGGTGGACGCGGTGGACTGCGACATCCACGACATCAAGGGCGCCGGGGTGCGGCTGGCCGAGCGCGCCACCGCCCATCTGACGGACTGCCGGGTGAGCGCCACCACCGGGGACGGCGTCACGCTGGAGTCGGAGGCCGTCCTGACCCTGACCGACTCCGAGATCCACGACATCCCGGAGAACGCGCTGGACCTGCGGTCGCGTTCGGTGCTGACCCTGGTGCGCTCCACCGTGCGGCGGTTCGGCCGCAACGGGGTGTCGGTGTGGGACCCGGGCACCCACGTGGACGCCCACCACACCCGTATCCACGAGTCGACCGGTGACTATCCGGCGGTGTGGGTCAGCGACGGCGCGACGACCGTACTGGAGTCCTGCACCGTCGATCACGTGCCCGACGCGCTGTTCGTCCTGGACGCGGGTTCGCGCGCCGATGTGGTGGACAGCGAGATCGAGCACGTGCGCGGCTCGGCGATCTCGGTGAGCGACGGTGCCACCGCCCGGGTGGACGCGACCCGGATGCACCGGGTGGGCACCGGCGCCTGGTTCCGCGACCGGGGCAGCGGCGGAACGGTCACCGGCTGCACCATCGACCAGGCCACCACGGGCGTCATCGTCAGCAAGGACGCCGACCCCGCCGTCGAGGACTGTGTGATCACCGCGCCCGCCGAGGCCGGTTTCTACGTCTCGGCGCGCGGCAAGGGCACCTTCACCCGGTGCCGGGTGACGGGCTCACGCGGCTACGGCTTCCACATCATCGACGGCTGCCGCAGCGAGCTCATCCGCTGCCGCACGGAGCGATGCGCGCGCGGCGGCTACGTGTTCTCCGAGAAGAGCCCGGTGCTGACGGACTGCCACAGCGACGAGGCGGTCGCGCCGGGCGAGAGCGTGACGCCCGAGCCCGTGACCCCGCCGGTGGCGCAGGTCAAGGCCACCGCGAAGGCGAAGCAGCCCCCGGCCGCCGCGGAGCCGGCGACCGCCGCGCCCGCCGAGGAGTCCGCCGAGAGCCGTCCCTCGGACGAAGTACTGGCCGAACTGGAGTCCCTGGTCGGCCTGGACAGCGTCAAGCAGGAGGTCAAGGCGCTCATCGACATGATCGAGGTGGGCCGGCGCCGCCAGGCCGCCGGTCTCAAGGCCGCCTCGGTCCGCCGCCACCTGGTGTTCACCGGCTCCCCCGGCACCGGCAAGACCACGGTGGCCCGGCTGTACGGCGAGATCCTGCACTCCCTCGGGGTGCTGGAGCGCGGCCACCTCGTGGAGGTCTCCCGGGTCGATCTGGTGGGCGAGCACATCGGCTCCACCGCGATCCGCACCCAGGAGGCGTTCGACCGCTCGCGCGGCGGGGTGCTGTTCATCGACGAGGCGTACGCCCTGTCCCCCGAGGACGCCGGGCGCGACTTCGGCAAGGAGGCGATCGACACCCTGGTGAAACTCATGGAGGACCACCGCGAGGCGGTCGTCGTCATCGTCGCCGGCTACACGGCGGAGATGGAGCGCTTCCTGGCCGTCAACCCCGGGGTCGCCTCCCGCTTCTCGCGCACCATCACCTTCGGCGACTACAACGCGGAGGAGCTGCTGAGCATCGTCGGCCAGCAGGCCGGCGACCAGGAGTACGCGCTGGGCGAGGGCACCGAGGAGGCGCTGCTGAAGCACTTCACGGACCTGCCCAAGGGGCCCACCTTCGGCAACGGCCGCACCGCGCGCCAGACCTTCGAGGCGATGGTCGAACGGCACGCCGGCCGGGTGGCCCAGCTCCCCGACCCCAGCACCGAGGATCTGACGCTGCTGTACCCGGAGGACCTGCCGGGCCACTGACACCCGGCGCGGGACGCGGCCGGGGTGCACGGCCGGGCACACCGCGCCCCGCCACGGGCCCGCCGCCCTCATGGCGTCTTCTCCGCGGCCCCCTCCCCCGGCTGCTGGCGCGGCAGCGCCACACCCGCCCCGCCGCCGGCCAGCCGGTCGAAGAGATCCGCCCGCGCCCGTCCGAAGGCCGGGTCCTCCGCGTAGTCGGCGTGCCCCAGGATCGGCTCGGGCAGCGGGCGGCGCAGATTGCGCCCGTAGTACAGGGGGTCGGGCAGCGGTCCCACATCCACCGGCTCCTGCCCCACCGGGCCGCCGATCGGATCGGTGTCGCGCCACAGGTTGCTCCAGCACGGCAGCTCCGCGCGCAGCGCGTCCAGCCGGCGGGCCCCGAAGTACGCGGGGAACCACCGGCTGTACAGCCGCTCCAGCGGGGAGCCGTACGTCAGCAGCGCCACCCGGCTGCGGGTGGCCGGATCCAGCTGCCACACGGCCGCCGCCGCCAGCACGCTGCCCTGTGAGTGACCGGAGATGATCACCCGGCCGCCGGTCGAGTCGATCCAGGTGCCCATCCGCCACGACAGATCGGGCACCGCCCGCTCCGCGTAGCACGGCGGCGCGAACGGATGGGCCGCGCGCGGCCAGAAGGTGCCCACGTCCCACAGGATGCCGATGGTGCGCCGCGCCGCCGCGTCGCGGTACGCGCGCCGGCCCACCGCCAGCAGCGCCACCACCAGGAACCCGGCCAGCCAGGACCCCAGCGTCTGCGAGACCTCCGCGAACGCCCGCACCGGCCCGGGGGCGTCCGCCGCCGCCACCGCCGGCGGCTTTCCGGTCAGCGTTCCGGCCACCACCGCGATCCCCAGCACCACCGAGGCCGCCGTCAGCACCCCTATCAGCATCGGCGCCGCGTCGGTAAGGCGGGCCCGGGCGACGGCGGAGGCGATGGCGCGGCTGCGGTCCTGGTCCGGCGGGCAGTTCTCCTCGGCGTAGCGGTGCACGATCCCCGGTTCCAGTGCGGCGCGATGCCGCGCCACGGTCCGCAGCGCCACCACCAGCAGCACCACCAGCACCACCAGCAGCGCGGGGATGGCGCTGGACTGCCAGCTCAGCTGCACCGGTGGTCCCGCGATCACCGCCTCCGGGCCGCCGGTGGCGGCCGACCCCGGCTCCAGCCAGGCGCCCAGCCACTGCACCACCGCGCCGGTGAGCATGCCGCCCAGCGCGCAGGCGATCATCGCCACCGAGGCACCGCCGATCCCCAGCAGCGCGCCCCGGTCGGTGCGCGGCGCGTGCCGGTGCAGATGGAAGGCGGTCAGGGCCAGGCCGAGCACCAGCACCCCCTGGACGATGGCGAGCACCGGATAGAAGGCGTCGCCGGCCGGGAGCGCGCCCTCGGCGGTCCACTCCGGCCGGCTCCAGCCGGTGTGCACCAGCGTCACCGCCACCAGCGCCAGTGAGGCCCACGGCAGGGCGCTGACCACGGCGGGCGCCCCCGACTCGTCCGGCTCCTCCTCGCTGCGGCCGTGCCCGGCCTCCATGGCCGCCACCGCCAGCCAGCCGCTCGCGGTGAGTACGGTCAGCGCCCACCACCACACCGTGCGCTCAAAGGTTCCCGTCGCGGTCAGCAGGACCGCGGTGATGGTCAGCAGCCCGACCGCGGTGTGCGCGGCCCGCAGCCGGCTGACCAGGGTGCGCCCGTACCAGAAGCCGGGCAGGCTCAGCAGCGGCCGCTCGGGGCCGTCCGCCAGGGTGCGCACCGGCGGTGAGGCCGACTCGTACGCGCTCCAGGTGCGGTGCGAGAGCCACCACAGCAGCGCGGTCAGGGCCAGCGGCAGCACGGTGGCCAGCGCCAGGCGGCGCCCGGGCTGGGCCCACCAGCCGCCGTCCGGGCCCCAGAAGGCCAGCCAGGAGACGTCGGCGGTGCAGGCCGCCGAGGCGCCGCACTGCCAGGCGAGCAGGTCGAGCGCCGCCGAGCAGGCGCCGGCGACCAGCAGCACGGTGAGGGAGAGGGCGAGCAGGCGTACCAGCAGGTCGTACAGCCGCTGGGTACGGCGGGTGCCGCGGACGTCGGGCCGCATCCAGTGCGCGAGGTTGACGACCATGAAGGGGAGTAACAGCAGCCACAGGGCGCGGGCGCCGTTGCCCGAGGTCAGGTTGGACCAGGAGTACGCCTCGCGCAGCGGGGTGCCGTCGTCCCAGGGCCGGTCGGCCGCGTCGTCGGTACGCCGGTGGACGGAGGCCGTGTTGTCGCCGGTGATGCGGGTGGTACGGGGGTCCTCGAGCATCTTCTGCGGCGTGGTTCCGCCGACCCCGTGTACCAGCAGCTCCACCCCGGGTTCCGGTGAGGTGCTCATGACTAGAGGCTTCTCCGCGTCAGTGGTGGTTCGAACATGCGAAGATGACTCCTTCATCAGCCAATGGGGCGAACGCCGGTCCAGCGCTCCCCGCGCACGCGCGGACGTCCCCCGGCACCCCGGAGAGGATCCCGTGGCCGACAACCAGAACCTGCTGGCGGGGCAGCGACGCGCCCTGATCCTGGAGGAGGTTCGCCGCCGAGGTGGAATCCGGGTCAGCGAGTTGACGCGGATGCTCCAGGTCTCGGACATGACGGTCCGGCGCGACCTGGACGTACTCGCCCGGCAGGGCACCTTGGAGAAGGTGCACGGCGGCGCGGTGCCGGTCGATCAGGCGCGTACCCATGAGCCGGGCTTCGAGGCGAAGTCGGAGCTGGAACTGACCGCCAAGAGCGACATCGCCCGCGCGGCGGCGGCCCTGGTCGTGCCCGGCACCGCGGTGGCGCTCGCGGGCGGCACCACCACCTTCGCCGTCGCCCAGCAGCTGGTGGACATCCCCGACCTCACCGTGGTCACCAACTCGGTGCGGGTCGCGGACGTCTTCCACGCGGCACGCCGCCCGGCGGAGGGGCGCGGCGCGGAGAGCGGGGCGGCCACGGTGGTGCTGACCGGCGGGGTGCGCACGCCCTCCGAGACTCTGGTCGGCCCGGTGGCGGACGCGGCGATCAGCTCGCTCCACTTCGATGTGCTCTTCCTCGGCACGCACGGCATCTCGGTGGAGGCCGGGTGCTCGACGCCCAACCTCGCCGAGGCGGAGACCAACCGGCACTTCATCCGCTCGGCGCGCCGGGTGGTGGTGGTCGCGGATCACACCAAGTGGGGCACCACGGGGCTGAGTTCGTTCGCCTCGCTGGACGAGGTGGACACCCTGGTGATGGACGCCGGGCTCGCGGCGGCCGACCGGGAGGAGATCGCGGAGCAGTTCGCCGAGCTGATCATCGCCGGACCGGACGCGGGCGGCAACGGCGGCTGACCCGGGCGCCGCGGTGGCGCGCCGTCAGCAGCTCCACCGTCCGGTGCGCAGGAAGCCGTCGATGGCGCGGCGGTAGGGGTCCACGTCAAGGCCCTGCCGCGCCAGCCAGTCGTCCGAGTAGTACTTGTCGAGGTAGCGGTCGCCGGGGTCGCAGATGAGTGTGACCACCGAGCCAGTGCGCCCCTGTTCCACCATCTCGGCGACGATCTTCAGCGCGCTCCACAGCCCGGTGCCGGTGGAGCCGCCCGCCTTGCGGCCGATGGCGCCCTCCAGCGCCCGTACGGCGGCCACGCTGGCGGCGTCGGGCACCTTCATCATCCGGTCGATGGCGCCGGGCATGAAGCTGGGCTCCATCCGGGGCCGGCCGATGCCCTCGATGCGCGAGGCGCAGTCGCTCACCGCGCCCGGGTCGCCGGCCAGCCAGCCGTCGTAGAAGCAGGAGTTCTCCGGGTCGGCGACGCAGATGCGGGTGTCGTACTGCATGTAGTGGACGTAGCGGGCCAGGGTCGCCGAGGTGCCGCCGGTGCCCGCGGTGGCCACGATCCAGGCCGGTTCGGGGTAGCGCTCCAGGCGCAGCTGCTGGTAGATCGACTCGGCGATGTTGTTGTTGCCGCGCCAGTCGGTGGCGCGCTCGGCGTAGGTGAACTGGTCCATGTAGTGCCCGCCCTGCTCGGCGGCGAGCGCGGCGGAGACCTCGTACACCGTGGCCGGGTCGTCCACCAGGTGGCAGCGCCCGCCGTGGAACTCGATCAGCCGGGTCTTGGCGCTGGAGGTGGTGCGCGGCATGACGGCGATGAACGGGACGCCGATCAGGCTCGCGAAGTACGCCTCGGAGACGGCGGTCGAGCCGCTGGATGCCTCGATCACCGGCCGCCCGGGCCGGATCCAGCCGTTGCACAGGCCGTACAGGAACAGCGAGCGGGCCAGGCGGTGCTTGAGGGACCCGGTGGGGTGGGTGGACTCGTCCTTGAGGTAGAGGTCGATGCCCCAGGACTCCGGCAGCGGGAAGCGCAGCAGATGGGTGTCGGCGCTGCGGTTGGCGTCGGCCTGGACCTTGCGCACCGCGTCCTTGAGCCAGGCCCGGTACGCGGGGTCGCTGCGGTCGGTGTCCCCGGTGGCCACGACCGGCGGGTGGGCCTGCTGCTCACTGCTGTTCACGCGGCGATCATAGGCCGCGCCGTCCCCGCGCGAGCAGAGGGCGAGGGCGTGGGCGCCCCGAGCGGTCGCTCAGGTGTGCGACCGGTCCTCCGGTGCGGCGCGCGGCGTGCTTGTCGGTGACACCTGCAAGAATCGAGAATGTGTACGAATACGGGGGCCGTTGGGCCCTGGCGGAGCAGCCGGACGGCTCGGCCCTGGTGTGTGCCCTGGACGAGCGGGGCCGGCCGGGCGGGCCGGTGGCGCACGCGCCGGACGCGGCCACCGCGATCACCGCACGGCCCGGGGTCACCCGCTGGGTGTGGCGCTCCACCGCCGCGCTGTACCCGCGGCTGCTGGCGGCGGGCGTACGGGTGGAGCGGTGCTACGACGTGGAGGCGGCCGAGGCGCTGCTGCTCGGGTACGACGGCGGGTACGGGCTGCCCCGTTCGCTGCCCGCCGCCTGGGCGCGGCTGCACGGGAGGCCGGTCCCCGAGGACCCCCGGCCGGCCGCCGCCGACTCCGGGCAGCCCTCCCTCTTCGACACCGGGCCGCCACCGCCGCCCGCCGGCGCCGATCCGCTGACCGCGCTCGTGGAGGTGTACGCGGACCAGCTCGTCCGCACCGCGCGGACCGACCACCCGGGCCGGATGCGGCTGCTGCTGGCCGCCGAATCGGCCGGCACCCTCGTCGCGGCCGAACTGACCCGCGCCGGGCTCCCGTGGCGGGCCGACATCCACCGCGCGATGCTCGACGAGATGCTCGGCGAGCGCTACCCCGGCGGTCAGGAGACGCGGCGGCTGGCCGAACTGGCCGAGGAGATCTCCCGCGCCTTCGGGCACGGCCGGCGGGTCCGTCCCGACCTGCCCGCCGACATCATCCGCGCCTTCGCACAGGCCGGCGTCAAGCTCACCTCCACCCGGGCCTGGGAGCTGCGCGAGATCGACCACCCGGCGGTGGAGCCGCTGCTGGAGTACAAGAAGCTTTACCGCATCCACACCGCGCACGGCTGGTCCTGGCTGCGTACCTGGGTGCGGGAGGGCCGCTTCCGCACCGAGTACATCCCCGGCGGCGCCCCCTCGGGCCGCTGGACCTCCAACGGCGGCGGAGCGCTCCAGATCCCCCGGGTGGTACGGCGCGCGGTGGTCGCCGACCCCGGGTGGCGGCTGGTGGTGGCGGACGCGGACCAGCTGGAGCCGCGGGTGCTGGCGGCGATCTCCGGGGACAGCGGACTGATGGAGGTGGCCGGCGGCGCGGGCGACCTGTACACGGCGCTGTCCCACCGGGCGTTCTCCGGCGACCGGGAACAGGCCAAGCTGGCGCTGCTCGGGGCGATCTACGGGCAGACCTCGGGAGACGGCCTCAAGCACCTGGCCGACCTGCGCCGCCGCTTCCCGGCGGCCGTGGCCTACGTGGACGAGGCGGCGCGGGCCGGGGAGAGCGCCGCCCTGGTCCGCACCTGGCTGGGCCGCACCTGCCCGCCGGAGCTGAACACCGACGACTGGTCGGACACCTCACCGGCGGCCCGCGCCCGGGGCCGCTTCACCCGCAACTTCGTGGTGCAGGGCAGCGCCGCCGAATGGGCGCTGCTGCTGCTCGCCGCGCTGCGCTCGGCGCTGCGCGGGATGCGGGCCGAGCTGGTGTTCTTCCAGCACGACGAGGTGATCGTGCACTGCCCGCGGGAGGAGACGGACCGGGTGCGCGCCGCCCTGGTCCACGCGGCGGAGACCGCGGCGGCCACCACCTTCGGCCCCGGCCCGGTCCGCTTCCCGTTCACGACGGCGGTGGCCGAGTGCTACGCGGACGCCAAGTGATCCGCCGGGAGCCGCCGGGCCACGGCGTCCGGCCGCTGCGAAGTCGCACCCCCCGGAGCGGCGTCGGCGGCGTACGGCTACTCCTCCCCCGCCTCCCCCGCACCGCCCCCGGCCGGCGCGGCCCGTACGCCGGGCCTGCGCATGCAGATCCGGGGCCAGCGGTCCAGGCCCAGTTCCGCCTCGTGGGCGCGGATGGCGCGCAGCCCCGGGGTCAGCTCCCCCGCCGGCACCTCCCGGAAGCCCAGCCGGGCGTAGTACGGGGCGTTCCACGGCACCTGCGTGAAGGTCGTCAGCGTCTGCGGCACGCCGGGCCGGGCCGCCGCGTCGATCAGGGCCCGCCCGATGCCGCGCCGCGACCGGTCGGGGTGGACCGACACCTGCTCGATGTGCACGGCCCCGTCCACCTCGTCCGCCAGCAGATAGCCGCCCACCTCACCGGCCGCCGTGGCCCACACCCACAGCCGCCCGCCCCGCCGGTAGCTGTCCAGCACCGCGAGCGAGGGCGGTTCGTCGTCCGCGATCGCCGCCATGCCCAGGGCGCGGAAGGCTTCACCCGCTGCCCGTTCGATCTCCCGCAGCCGCTCCAGCTCCCCCGCCGCGGCAGCCCTGATCCGGCCCTCGTCCGTCATGCGATGTATCCCCTCGGTGTCTGTGTTCCGTACTGCGCCCCCTCGGCCACGAACCGGGCCGCCGCCGCCAGCCGGGCCGCGGCCTCGGAGGCGGCGGGTTCCCCGATGGTGAACGGGATGCGCACATAGCCCTCGAACGCGCCGTCCACCCCGAACCTCGGGCCGGACGGCACCCGTACGCCGAACCGCTCACCGGCGTCCGCGATCCGCGAACCGGACAGCCCCCCGGTGCGCACCCACAGCGTCAGCCCGCCGCTGGGCACCGCGAACTCCCAGTCGGGCAGGTGGGCCCGCAGTGCCGGGACGATCGCCGCGCGGTGCTCACGGATCCGTTCCCGGCGCTCCTCGACGGCCGCCTCCCAGCCGCCCTCCGTCATCAGCGCGGCGATCGCCAGCTGTTCCACCACCGGGGTACCCAGGTCGGCGTAGGCGCGCCGCGCCACCAGTTCGCGGATCACGTCGGGGGTGGCCCGCACCCATCCGATCCGCATCCCGGCCCAGAACGACTTGCTGGCCGAGCCCACCGTGATGACGGTCGAGCCGCCGGGATCGAAGCCGCTCACCGGGCGCGGCGCCGGCTCGCCGGGCGCCCGGTCCAGCGCGAGGTCCGCCATGGTCTCGTCGACCACCAGGACGGTGCCGGCCGCCCGTGCCGCGGCGACCAGCTCGCGGCGCTGCTCGTCGCCGGCCAGCGCGCCGGTCGGGTTGTGGAAGTCGGCGACCACGTACGCCATGCGCGGTGCCGCCTCGCGCAGCACCCGGCGCCAGCCCGCCAGGTCCCAGCCGCCGAGCCCGTTGTCGAGCATGGGCACCGGCACCAGCCGCACCCCGGCCTCCCGCATCAGCTGGAGCACGTTGGCGTAGCTGGGGTGCTCCACGGCCACCCGTTCGCCGGCCGGGGTGAACATCCGGCAGATGGCGGCCACCGCGCCCATTGCCCCGGTGGTCACCATGATCTGCTCGGGCATGGTGGGCACGCCGCGCGCCGTGTACCGGTCGGCCAGCGCCCGGCGCAGCGCGGGGAGTCCGGCCGGGAAGTCGCCGTGCGTGCCGGCGGCGGGGCCCAGGGCGCCCAGCGCGCTGTGGAAGCCCTGGGTCAGCCAGGGTTCGGGGGCGGTCAGCGCGGCGCAGCCCAGGTCGATGATCCCGGCGGCCGATTCGGGCGGCAGCGGGTCGAGCGAGCGGGTGGGCAGCGGTTTGCCGGGCGGGACCGCCGTCCAGCTGCCGGCGCCGCGCCGGGACTGCAGGAAGCCGTCGGCGCGCAGCGCGTCGAAGGCGGCGGCCACGGTGGTGCGGCTGACCGACAGGGCGGCGGCGAGTTCCCGTTCGGCGGGCAGCCGGGCGGCGACCGGCACCCGGCCCTCCAGGACCAGCAGGCGGACACCGTCGGCCAGGTTCCGGTAGGCGGGGGCGCGGCGCCCGGGCGCCGCGGCGGGGGCGGAGTGCTGGGAGCCGAGCAGCCGGGCCAGCTGGGCGGCGCCCACGGTTGAGGTCCACTGAGGCATCGGTTGCGGGCCACCCTTCCTCGATTGGCCATGGTTCGGCGATCCAACCGGGTCACACAATGCCATGTGTCAGTCCAGTTCGGGAAAATTTTCGTGCCACCCTCCAGGAGTCCAGATGCAGCGGGCCCGCCGTCTCCTTCAACTGCTCGCCGGACTCGTGCTCTACGGCACCGCGGCCGCCCTGCTGGTCCGCTCCGAGCTGGGCACCAACCCCTGGGACGTACTCCATCAGGGGATATCCCGGCAGACGGGCGCCACCATGGGCACCGTCTCGATCATCGTGGGGGCGCTGGTGCTGCTGCTGTGGATCCCGCTGCGGGAGCGCCCCGGGGTGGGCACGGTGGCCAATGTGGTGCTGGTCGGCCTGTCGCTGGACGCCGTGCTGGCCGTTTTCCCCGAGGTGGCGGCGGACGCGTGGGCGGCCAGGGTGGGCCTGATGGTGGGCGGCATCGTGCTGCTGGGGGCGGCCACCGGGCTGTACATCACCGCGCGGCTGGGATCGGGCCCCCGGGACGGCCTGATGACGGGGCTGCACCGGCGCACCGGCCGTTCGGTGCGGCTGGTGCGGACCGGGATCGAGGTGCTGGTGCTCGCGGTCGGGTTCGCGCTGGGCGGCACGGTGGGGATCGGTACGGCCGTTTTCGCGCTCACCATCGGCCCGGTGGCGCAGTTCTTCCTGCGGCTTTTCGGCACAATGATCCCGTCGCCATCCGAGCGGATGTCCGACCGGATTTCGACGCAGGGGCGGCGGACGGGTATTCTACGCGTTCGATCCCATCGGACGGACCGTAACCGCGAGCCATCCTGTGCGGACGCCGGGTGACATCTCAGCCCTGATGTGACAAACCGGACGTCGGTGGGTACAAGAAGAGGCGGCACGACGGGCGACGCATGACCCACACGGGAATCTTTACCGCCGACCGGACGTTGACCTGACCGATGACGACAGCGACACCTGTCCTGTGGGCGATGAGCCCGGGAGGCACGATTCATGAGTGAGCGAGCTCTTCGCGGCACGCGGCTCGTGGTGACCAGCTACGAGACCGACCGCGGCATCGACCTGGCACCTCGCCAGGCCGTGGAGTACGCATGCCAGAACGGACATCAATTCGAGATGCCGTTCTCGGTCGAGGCAGAGATCCCGCCGGAGTGGGAGTGCAAGGTCTGTGGCGCGCAGGCCCTGCTCGTGGACGGCGAGAGCCCCGAGGAGAAGAAGGGCAAGCCCGCGCGTACACACTGGGACATGCTGATGGAACGGCGCACGCGTGAGGAGCTGGAGGAGGTGCTGGCCGAGCGGCTGGCCGTCCTGCGCTCCGGCGCCATGAACATCGCCGTGCACCCGCGCGACAGCCGCAAATCCGCCTGACGGAGCGGCGCACGGATCGCGGAAGGGCCCGGGTCACCGAAAGGTGACCCGGGCCCTCGCGCTGTCCGGGGGACCGTACGGCTACGGGCGTGTGCCGCCGTCCCGCGGCCCCCGGTCCCCGTACCCGCCCTCGTCGTGCCCGCCCTCGTCCTCGTCGAGCACCTCGCCCTGGACGACCTTGCCGTCCGGGCGCCGCATCCGCATCTGCTGGTTCGCGCTCCGCACATCCTGGAACAACGACCCGATGGGCCCGGTGCTGCGCCGCAGCCAGTGTCCGCCCAATCGGGTGAGCAGCGCGGCGGTGGGCGGGAAGACCAGCAGCAGACCGAGGACGTCCGACAGCAGCCCCGGCACCATGATCATCAGGCCGCCGAGCATGGTCAGCGCGTTGCTGCGCCGCCGCCCGGGCGCGGCCTGCGGCTTCTGCTCACCCGGCTGCTGCGCCGCCCGTACGCTCGCCGTCAGCTGCTGCCAGGCCCGCCGCCCCGCCACCTTGATCACCAGCGCGCCCACCAGCAGCCCGCCGGCCAGCAGCAGGAAGACGGTGAGCCCGCCCCACGCCTGCCCCACCAGCGTCAGCAGCCAGATCTCCAGGACCGCCCAGATCGCCACCCCCAGGGGCAGCAGCGGCCGGGAACGGCGCCGCGTCGCGACCGAGTGCGCGCCATGGGGACGCCCGCGGGCGCCTTCGTACGGGTTCGGGATGCCGCTCGTCATGATTCCAGTGTGCCGGTCCGGGTCAGTTTCCTGAACCGGGAGGCCACTCCCCACGCCGTCACCCGCCACAATGCCTCCACCACGATGTCCCGGCTCATCTTGCTGTCGCCGTGCGAACGCTCCACGAACGTGATCGGCACCTCGGCCACCCGGTGCCCGGCCCGCACCGCCCGATGGGCCAGGTCCACCTGGAAGCAGTACCCCTGCGAGGCCACGTCGGCCAGCAGCCCGGCGTCCAGCACATGGGCCCTGAAAGCCCGGAACCCCCCGGTCACATCCCGGATCGGCAGCCCCAGCAGCAGCCGCGAGTACGTGCTGCCGCCCCGGGACAGCAGCTCCCGGTACCTGGGCCAGTGCACGATCCGGCCGCCCGGCACCCAGCGCGAACCGATGACCACGTCCGCCCCGCCGCGCACCGCCCGCAGCAGCCGGGGCAGTTCCTCCGGCTGGTGCGAGCCGTCGCCGTCCATCTCCACCAGCACGTCGTACCCGCGCTCCAGGCCCCACGCGAAACCGGCCAGATAGGCGGCTCCCAGGCCCTCCTTGCCCGCGCGGTGCAGGACCTGGATCCGTGTGTCACCGGCGGCGGCCTCCTCGGCGATCCGGCCGGTGCCGTCCGGGCTGTTGTCGTCCGCGACCAGGATGTCGCACTCCGGGACGGCAAGACGCAGCCGTTCCAGCAGCGGCGGCAGGTTCTGCGCCTCGTTGTACGTCGGGATGATCACCAGCACCCGGCCGTCCGCCGGGCTCCGCGTCACGGGGTCGCCCCGGCGCCGGCCGCTCCGTCCCCTTGGTCCCCGCGCGCCGCGTTCTCCTCGCGGCGCCCCCGTCTCGCCCGTACCGGCACGGCCAGCCACGCCAGCGCCCCCAGGCCCGCCAGCGCCCACTCCGGGGCCGCGCCGACCCGGTCGGCGACCGTACGGGCGTCCCGCAGCGGCAGTTCGCCGACCAGCACGTCCTGGGTGAACTCCTCGGTCACCTGCTCCACCGTGCCGTCCGGGGCCACGATCGCGCTCAGCCCGCTGGGCGCGGCGGTGACGATCGCCCGGCCGTGCTCGACGGCGCGCAGCGAGGACATGGCGAGCTGCTGCTCGGGCTGCCCGGTGTGGCCGTAGGTGGCGTTGTTGGTCTGGATGACCAGGGCGCGGGCCCCGGCGTTGACGGTGTCCCGCACGATGCCGTCGTAGGCCACCTCGAAGCAGATGACGTCACCCAGCCGGGCCGGGCCGACGTCCAGCACCCCGGTGTGGTCGCCGGGCCAGAAGTCGCGCGGCACCCGGTCGAGCCGGGAGATGAAGGTGCTCAGCTGCTCCCGGAACGGCACGTACTCGCCGAACGGCACCGGGTGCTGCTTGGTGTACGAGGCGCCGGGGCCGGTGACCGGGTCCCACACGATGCCCTGGTTCTCGACGTACCCCTCCTTGGTGGGGTGGTCGACCAGCGCGCCCACCAGGACCGGCACCCCCACCGCCGCGACGGCGCGCTCGATGGCCAGCCGCGCCTCGGGGTACTTGTACGGATCGAGGTCGGAGGCGTTCTCCGGCCAGATCACCAGGTCCGGCTGTTCGACCCGGCCGGCCGCGACATCGGCCGCGAGCTGCTCGGTGGCCTCGACGTGGTTGTTGAGGATCAGCATGGGGCGGCCGAGGAAGTCCATGCCCGGCTGCTGCACGTTGCCCTGCACGACGGCGATCCGCACGGTGTCGGCGGCGTCCGTGCCGACCGGGACGGCGTAGCCGGACAGGCCCACGGCGGCGGCGAGGGAGACCGCTCCGGCGGCGGGCAGCGCGCGCCGCGCCAGGGGTGCGCTCTCGCGCGCGCCGGCGGGGCGGGCCCGGTGCTCGGCGGCCAGCCGCCAGCCTGCCCAGGCGGCCCAGGCCAGCAGGGCGCCGCTGAGCGCCACGGCGAAGGTCACCAGCGGCGCGCCGCCGAGCGCGGCCAGCGGGGTGTACGGGGTCTGGGTGTTGGCGAACGCGAGCCGCCCCCAGGGGAAGCCGCCCAGCGGCTGCCGGTCGCGGACCAGTTCCTCGGCCACCCACAGGCAGGCGGCCCACAGCGGCCAGGCGGGGAGCCGGGAGGTGAGGGCGAGAGCGGAGCCCATCACCATCATGAACAGCGCCTGGAGCAGGGAGAGTCCGACGACGACGTCCCAGCCGATGGTGTTCAGCCACTTCAGCAGCACCAGGAAGAACGGGAAGCCGAACGCGAGGCCGAACCAGGCGCCCTGCCTGCCGGTGCGGCCCCGGGTGACCAGCGACAGCACGGCCACCGCCAGGACCGACAGCGGCCACACGTCGTAGGGCGGGAAGGCCAGCGCCAGGGCCACCCCGGCGACCGCGGCGGCCAGCGAGGCCGGCCAGTGCCGCCGGGCGGCCGCGCCGATCCGGCGCAGCCGGCCCGGACGCCGCCCGGCCGGCGCGTCCCGTTCGGCGCGCGGGGCGCCGGCCGTGCCGGCGCCGCCCGGGTCGGCGGGGAGCGAGGCGGCGGGGATGACCGGCCGCGTCGTACCGGCGTCGCCGTCCTGGGGGCCGGTCACGGCGGTGGTCTCAGGGCCCGATGGCACAGTCGTGGCCTTCCTCGGTCGAGCGGTGCTGAGGTGACGGTACCTCGAATACACCGCCCGGCAGGGTTCTCCCCCGCCTCATCGAGCAGGGGTGCCCCGTGCGGAGACCGTCGCGCTGCGGGATCGGGGCCCGGGTGCCCTTCGGGCCGACCTGGGACCCGCTGGCTGCGGGTCGACCGAAAGCCGTTGTCTACTGAGCATCCGGGCCCCACCCGGGTCGCACCAGCCGGCCGGACGAAACCTTCCGCCCCCGTGCCGCGGGCGCTGGACCTGGCTCCCAGTGACGGGGCGCCGGATCAGCGGCGCCCCACCCTCTGGCCCAGCAGCGTTCGACGACTGCGCGGAAAGAGCGTCGGCCGGACGTCCTGTGGTGGACCCGGCCGAACCTACCGCTCGCCGACCGCCGCCTGTCAACACTTTCCTGACCTGGGGATTCTCATCAAAACTCCAGGTCAGTGCCAATCCGCGCCGCCGGACCGACAGACCCAGCACACATCGTTCGGCGGTATCACCGGGTCCGGGGATCACTCATTCAGCCGGTCGTACACGGTCCGTCCGGCCACCACCGTGCGCAGACAGGCGGGGGTCGGACCGCCCGGGGTGAGATCGGGCAGCCCCGGCGTGGCGGCCCGCGGATCGGTGGACCAGCGTGCGATGCGGTCGTCGGGGGTCTGGACGATCAGCTCCCCGGTGCTCCACAGCGCGTAGTCGGCGGGCGCGCCGGGGACCAGGGCGCCCGCGTCGTCCCGGCCGATGGCGCGCCAGCCGCCGCGGGTGTGCGCGGTGAAGGCGGCGCGCACCGAGATCCGGTGCTCGGGGGTGCGGTGGAAGGCGGCGGCGCGCAGCGTCCCCCACGGGTCGAGCGGGGTGACGGGGGCGTCCGAGCCCAGGGCCAGCGGCACCCCGGCGCGCAGCAGGGCGGCGTACGGGTTGAGCGTGCGGGCCCGGTCGGCGCCCAGCCGCTGCGCGTACATGCCGTTCTCGCCGCCCCACGCGGCGTCGAAGGCGGGCTGTACGGAGGCGGTCAGGGCGAGTTCGGCGAAGGCGTCGATGTGCCCGGCGGTGAGCAGCATGGCGTGCTCGACGCGGTGCCGCATGGCGCGTACCCGGGTGAGCCCGACCTGCTCGGCGGCGGCGCGCACGCCCTGGGTGACGGAGCCGATCGCGGCGTCGCCGATGGCGTGGAAGCCGGCCTGGAGCCCCGCCTCGGTGCAGGCGGCGACGTGGGCGGCGATGGTGTCCGCGTCCAGGTGGGCGGTGCCGGTGTGGTCCGCGTCGTGGTACGGGGCGTGCAGGTGGGCGGTGTGGGAGCCCAGGGAGCCGTCCGCGAAGAAGTCGCCGCCCGCGCCGATCGCGCCGAGGTCACGCACCCGGGCGGCGGCCTTGGCGCCGGTGACGAGTTCGCCCCAGTAGCCGACGACGCGCGGGCCGGGCTCGGCGGCGGCGAGCGCGAGCAGGCCCCTGAGGTCGTCCTCGCTGGAGATGTCGGGCCCGGCGCACTCGTGCAGGGTGCCGATGCCCAGGGCGGCGGCGCGGCGCAGCGTGGCACGCTGGGCGTCGGCGCGCTGGGCGTCGGTGAGGGCGGCGTCGGCGGCGTGCCGTACGGCGTGGTGGGCGTCCCCGGTGAGCGCGCCGTCCGCCCGGTAGCCGGGCAGGCCGGTGACGCCGGGCACCAGGTCGAGCAGGGCGGTGGTGGCCAGCGCGGAGTGGGCGTCGACGCGGGTCAGATAGAGCGGGCGGTGGCCGGCCGCCTCGTCGAGTTCGGCGCGGGCGGGCGGGCGTCCGCCGGGCCAGCCCGAGGCGTCCCAGCCGTGGCCCAGCAGCGCAGCGCCGGCCGGGCGGCCCGCGACGTACTCCCGGATCCGGCTCAGCGCCTCGGCGGGGGTGGCGCAGCCGGTGAGGTCGAGCCCGGTGAGCGCGAGGCCGGTGGCGGTGGCGTGCACGTGCGCGTCGGTGAACGCGGGGGTGACGAGGGCCCCGTCGAGGTCGATCACCTCGTCGGCGGTGGCGGCGAGCGAGTCGGCGGCGCCCTCGGAGCCGACCCAGGCGATGCGGTCGCCCTCGACGGCCATCGCGGTGGCGAAGGGATCGGCGGGGCTGTGCACCTCGCCGCGGCGCAGCAGTACGGTGCGGGGCCGCCCGGGGGTGGTGCTGGTGGAGCTGTCGGTCATGGGCCCAGTCTCCCCGGTGCGGACGCGGGGCTCAGATCCGGGGCGGGCGGGCCTCGTACGGGGTGGACAGGACGACGGTGGTGCGGGTGGAGACGCCGGCCAGCGAACGGACCCGGGCCAGCAGGTGCTCCAGCTCGATGGGCGTGCCGACGCGGACCTTCAGGATGTAGTTCTCGTCGCCCGCGACGCTGTGGCAGGCCTCGATCTCGGGCACCTCGGCGAGCCGTTCCGCGATGTCGTCTGGGGCGCTGGGGTCGAACGGTTTGACGGAGATGAACGCGGTCAGCGGCAGAGCGATGGCCTGCGGGTCGACGATGGCGCTGTAGCCGCGGATGACGCCGCGCTGTTCCAGGCGGCGTACCCGCTGGTGCACGGCCGAGGTGGAAAGCCCGGTGGCCTTTCCGAGGTCGGTATAGCTCATCCGCCCGTCCTTGACGAGCAACTCCACGATCCGGCGATCCAGTTCCTCCACGGTGCGTAACCTACCGGACGCGGGCGGGGCCCGGGGGCGTACCGGGGGCGGGGGTAGGGTGCGGGGGTGTCTTCCGCTATCGAACTGGTGATTTTCGACTGCGACGGGGTGCTGGTGGACAGCGAGCCCCTGGCGCTGCGCGTGTGTGTGGAGCTGGGCGCCGAGCTGGGCTGGCCGCTGACCGAGCGGGAGATCGTCGACCGGTTCCTGGGGCGCTCCGAGCGCTCGGTGAGCGCGCAGGTCGCCGAGCGGCTGGGCGCCGAGGCGGCGGCGCGGTGGAACGCGCTGTACCGCTCCCGGCTGGCGGCGGCGATCGACGCGGAGCTGCTGCCGGTGCCCGGGGTCATCGAGGCGCTGGACGCGATCGTGCTGCCGCGCTGCATCGCCTCCAGCGGCTCGCACGAGAAGATGCGGCGCACGCTGGGCCGCACCGGCCTGTGGGAGCGGTTCGAGGGGCGGATCTTCAGCGCCTCGGAGGTGGCGCGGGGCAAGCCGGAGCCGGATCTGTTCCTGCACGCCGCACAGCGGCTGGGGGTGGAGCCGGCGCGCTGCGCGGTGGTGGAGGACAGCCAGTACGGCGTGCGGGCGGCGCGGGCGGCCGGGATGCGGTCCTTCGGGTACGCGGGCGGGCTGACCCCGGCGCCGTGGCTGGAGGGCGCGGACACGGTGGTGTTCGAGGACATGCGCAAGCTGCCGGACCTGCTGCGGAGCATCGAGCAGGGATGATGCCGGCATCCGCCGATCGGTGGATGCGAGGTCTGGCCCGGTGGGCGATGTGGCGGGAGTGCCCGCCGCGGAACCCTGGTGTGCATGGCAATCATCGAAGTCAGCGGGCTGCGCAAGCGTTACGGGGGCAGGCCCGTGGTCGACGGGGTGTCCTTCTCCGTCGACGAGGGGGAGATCTTCGGCATCCTCGGGCCGAACGGGGCGGGCAAGACCACGACGGTGGAGTGCGTCGAGGGTCTGCGGGTGCCGGACGAAGGGCACGTGCGGGTGGCGGGGTTCGACCCGCTGAAGGACCGCGCGGAGGTGACCGAGCTGCTGGGGGCGCAGCTGCAGCAGAGCGCGCTCCAGCCCAAGCTCACGGTCCGGGAGTCGCTGGAGCTGTACGCCTCGTTCTACCGGCGGCCGGCCGACTGGCGGCCGCTGGCGGAGCGGCTGGGCCTGGGTGACCAGTTGGGCACGCGGTTCGCGAAGCTGTCGGGCGGTCAGCAGCAGCGGCTGTTCATCGCGCTTGCCCTGATCGGGAGTCCGCGGGTGGTCGTGCTGGACGAACTGACGACGGGGCTCGATCCGCACGGCCGGCGGGAGACGTGGGAGCTGATCGAGGAGGTACGGAACTCGGGCGTCACCGTGCTGCTGGTCACCCACTTCATGGAGGAGGCCCAGCGGCTGTGCGACCGGGTCGCCGTCATCGACAGCGGGCGGATCGCGGCGCTCGACACACCGCAGGGGCTCATCGAGCGGGCGGCCGGTTCCACGGTCATCTCCTTCGTCCCGTCCCGGCCGCTGAGCGACGACGAGCTGGCCGCGCTGCCGCTGGTGCGCTGGGAGCGGCGCAAGGACGACCGGCTGGTGATCGAGGGCGACGACGCGTCGGCCAACGCGGTCATCGCCCTGCTGGCCCGGCAGCGGATCACGGTCCGGCAGTTGCGCGTCACCGACGCCACCCTTGACGACGCCTATCTCGGCCTGACCGCGAAGGAGAGCTGACATGTCGACCACGCATGCTTCCCGGGCGGTGCTGAGGAGCGAGTTCCGGCTGTTCGGCCGGGAGCCGGGGGCGATCTTCTGGATTCTGGTCTTCCCCACCGCGCTGATCACGATCCTGGGGCTGATCCCGGCCTTCCGCGAGGTGGGCGACGATCTGGACGGCCGGCGGGTCATCGACCTGTACGTGCCGGTGGCCGTCCTGCTGTCGATGATCGTGGCCGGTATCCAGTCGATGCCGGCGGTGCTGGTGGGATACCGCGAGCGCGGCATCCTGCGCCGGCTGTCCGCCACCCCGGCCCGGCCGCAGAGCCTGCTGACGGCTCAGCTGGTGCTGCACGGGGCGGCGATCGCCCTGTCGGTGCTGCTGGCCCTGACGGTGGGCCGACTGGTGTTCGACGTGGCGCTGCCGGGTCAGCTCGCCGGGTACCTCCTGGCGGTGGTCCTCACAGCGGCAGCCGCTCTGGCGCTGGGGGCCACCATCGCGGCCGTGTCCCGTACCAGCAAGATCGCGCAGACGGTCGGCACCATCGTCTTCTTCCCGGCGATGTTCACCGCCGGTGTGTGGCTGCCGGTGCAGACGATGCCGGACACCCTGCGCGAGATCGTCCAGCTGACCCCGTTCGGGGCCGCCTCCCAGGCTCTGGACCAGGCCGCCACGGGCAGTTGGCCCGGCTGGGCACCGCTGGGGCTGACCGCGCTGTGGGCCCTCCTGCTGACCGCCGTGGCCGTCCGCCGGTTCCGCTGGGAGTAGCACCGTGCGTGCGGGCGGAGGGGAGACGGACGGCATGCTGGAGGGCATGACGGACACCCGGATCACGGTCGAGGAGGGCTGGGAGCGGTTCTACCGCTGGGGCCCCTACGGCGCGCTGGCGCTCGGCGCGCTGCTGGCCCTGCTCACCTTCGGGATCATCACCACGCCCAGGGGTCTGTACGTCGGCGGTGTGCTGGTGACCGCCGCCGTCGCCCTCCAGGTGTGGCGGGGGCGTGCGCTGCGCCGCGGCGACCCGCCGGGCTCGGTCGCCGGCCAGGTCTACTACTGGACCCGGGCCGCGCTCGCCTTCGCCCTCAACTGGATCAACCCGTTCTTCGGCGTCTACGCGGTGCTCGGCTACTTCGACCCGGCCCGGCTGCTGCCCGGCCGGGCCGTCCGGGCCGGACTGCTGGCGACCGCGGTCATCATGGCCGGCTCCAACATGGGGGGCTTCCCGCCGCAGGGGGCCGTGTCCTGGGTCGGGTTCGGGGCGCTGTTCGTGCTGCACGGCTCCCTCACCCTGGTATTCGGCCATCTCGGCGGCCGTGAGGAGGAGCGCGCCCGGGCCAGGGCCGCCACCATCGAGGAGCTGGAGCGCGCCAACACCCGACTGGAGCAGGCGCTGCGGGACAACGCCGCCCTGCAGAACATGCTGGTCGTCCAGGCCCGGGAGGCCGGGATCACCCAGGAACGGCAGCGGCTGGCGGCCGAGATCCACGACACCATCGCCCAGGGGCTCACCGGGATCATCACCCAGCTCCAGGCCGCCACCGCCGCCACCGACGAGGCCACCTCGCGGGCCCATGTGACACGGGCCGCGACGCTGGCCAGGACGAGCCTGGGCGAGGCCCGCCGCTCGGTGCAGAACCTGGGCCCCGGGGCGCTGGAGCACCACAGTCTGGCCGAGGCCCTCAAGAAGGCCGTGGACGCGTGGACGGAGGAGTTCGGGGTGCAGGCGATGTTCACCATCACCGGCACCGTGGAGCCGTTGCACGAGGAGGTGGAGGCCACCTTGCTGCGCATCGCCCAGGAGGCGCTGGCCAACGCAGGACGGCACGCGGCGGCCGGCCGGGTCGGGGTCACCCTGTCGTACATGGACGACGAGGTGACCCTGGACGTGCGCGACGACGGCCGGGGATTCGACCTGCGGGTGCCGCGTCCGAGGGAGAGCCCCGGCGGCTTCGGGCTCGGCGGGATGCGGGCCCGCGCGGTACGGCTGGCCGGCACCGTGGACATCGAATCCGAGCCCGGCCAGGGCACCGCGGTCTCCGCTCGCGTACCGTTGGTGCGCCATGGCTGAGCAACGCCCCATCACCCTGCTGATCGTTGACGACCACCCCGTCGTCCGGGACGGCCTGCGCGGCATGTTCGCCACCGCGCCCGAGTTCGAGGTCCTCGGTGAGGCGGCGGACGGGCCCACGGGCGTGGAACTGGCGCGGCGCCTGACGCCGGACGTGGTGCTGATGGATCTGCGGATGCCGGGCGGCGGCGGAGTGGCGGCCATCCGCGAACTCGGCCGCCGCGGCCTGAGCAGCAAGGTGCTCGTCCTCACCACCTACGACACCGACTCCGACACCCTCCCGGCCATCGAGGCGGGCGCCACCGGCTATCTGCTGAAGGACACCCCGCGCGAGGACCTGTTCGCCGCGGTCCGGGCGGCGGCGGAGGGCCGTACGGTGCTCTCCCCGGCGGTGGCGACGCGGCTGGTCTCCCGGGTCCGCGAGCCCGGCGGCGAGGCGCTGAGCGCCCGCGAACGCCAGGTGCTCGGGCTCGTCGCCAAGGGCGGCTCCAACCGGGAGATCGCCGCCGAGCTGTTCATCAGCGAGGCCACCGTGAAGACCCACCTGGCCCACCTCTACACCAAACTGGGCGTCAAGGACCGCGCGGCGGCCGTCGCCACGGCATACGAACGCGGCATCCTCGGCTAGCGCGTCCTCTCGGAAGCCGAACCCCGCCGCGGATACTGGGGCATGGCCGTCTACGACACGCTCGGTCCGACGTACGCGGACAACCGCCGGCCCGACCCGCGGATCGCCGCCCGCCTCCACGCGGCGCTCGGCGCGGCGGCGACCGTCGTCAACGTGGGGGCCGGCAGCGGATCCTACGAACCGGCTCGCACCGTCCTCGCGGTGGAGCCCAGCCGGGTGATGATCGACCAGCGCCCGCCGGGATCGGCCGCCGCCGTGCGCGCCATCGCCGAACGGCTGCCGCTGCGCGACAACGCCGCGGACGCCGTACTCGCGGTGCTGACGCTCCACCACTGGAGTGATGTCGCCGCCGGGGTCGCCGAACTGCGCCGGGTCGCGCGGCGCCGCATCGTCATCCTGACGTGGGATCACGAGGTCTTCCGCGAACGGTTCTGGCTGTTCCGGGAGTACCTTCCGCAGGCCGCCGCCTTCGACGACGGCCGCGCCCTGCCGATGGCCGCGCTGGTGACGCTGCTCGGCGGCGGACGCCAGGAGGCCGTACCGCTCCCCCACGACTGCACGGATGGCTTCGCCGCGGCCTACTGGCGCCGCCCGCACGCCTATCTGGACCCCGGGGTGCGGTCCGCGATCTCCTCCCTCGCCCAACTCGCCCCGGCCACGCTCGCCCCCGGGCTGGCCCGGCTGGCCGAGGACCTGGCCACCGGCCGCTGGCAGCGGCGCCACGCGGACCTGTTGGCCCGCCAGACCCTGGACGTCGGCTACCGGCTCCTGGTGGCGGACACCTGACCCGCAGGGCCCGGCAGAACTGCCCACACGAACGGCACCGCCCCGGGGGCCGCTCCCTCCTCACCCCACCTGCGGCCCGGCGGTGATCAGGTCCTCGCCGCGTGCCAGCAGGCGGGAGAGTTCCAGGCCGTCCGGGGCCAGGGCCGTGATCAGGGCGCCGGGGCCCGCCAGCGGGGTCAGGACGGCGGTGGGGCCGAGCAGCTCCGGTTCCACCGGCCGTTTCCCGAGGTCGGGATCGACCACCAGCAGTTGGCCCACGGCCCGGTGCGATCCCAGCACCGCACCGCTGCGCCACCCCGGGGCCCCGGGGCCGAAGCTCAGCTCCTGGTCCAGCAGGGGCCGCCCGCCACGGCGCACGGTCAGGCGGGTGGTGAGCCGCCCCGCCGGTTCACCCGCGCGCCCCAGGATCTGCTGTTCCCGCAGCCACAGCCGGGCGCCCGGCGCCAGCGCCACCCGCGTGGTCATCCGCAGCACGCTGTCCGCCGCACAGATCAGCGGCTCCGGCCACCAGTGCAGGACGCCGCCCTCCCCCACCGTCAGCTCGGTGTCGTAGGACGCCTCCGCGCCGTCCCGGCCCGGCCCGGGCAGGGCCACCATGGACGCCGCCGAGGTCACCCGCAGCGCCGCGCCGGGCTCCACCGTCACGGACATCCGCAGCCGGTCGCCGCCCAGCGGCCCGCTCATCCCGCCGACCGTCGTGACCTGCGCCCACGTCCCCCCGGCCCGCTCCCGGGGCCGGGTGCGCCGTACCGCCAGCGGCCCCTCACCGCTCAGCACCGGCAGCCGGCCACCGGGAGCCGCCGTGATCCTGGCCCGCGCCCGGACGGTCATACGGCCGCCGGGGCCGGTGCGGCCCACGCGGCCAGCCGCTCCCGTACCCACTCCCGCACCGGTGCCACCCCGTCCGGCGCCCGCAGCGAGGTGAAGGCGACCGGCAGGTCCCCGCGCTGCGCCTTCGCGTCGCGCGCCATGGCCGCCAGGTCGGAGCCGACGTACGGCGCCAGGTCGGTCTTGTTGACCACCAGCAGGTCGGAGCCGGTCACCCCGGGGCCGCCCTTGCGCGGGATGTCGTCCCCCGCCGCCACGTCGATGACGAAGATCTGTGCGTCCACCAGGCCCCGGGAGAAGGTGGCGGTGAGGTTGTCGCCGCCCGACTCCACCAGGATCAGATCCAGCGGGCCGTTGGCGTCCTCCAGTTCCTCCACGGCCTCCAGGTTGGCGGAGATGTCGTCGCGGATCGCGGTGTGCGGGCAGGCGCCGGTCTCCACCGCCGTGATCCGCTCGGGCGGCAGAACGGCCTCGCGCAGCAGATGGTCGGCGTCCTCGCGGGTGTAGATGTCGTTCGTGACCACCGCGATGGACAGTTCGGCACGCAGCGCCCGGCACAGGGCCGCGACGGTGGCGGTCTTGCCGGAGCCGACCGGTCCGCCCAGGCCGATGCGCAGGGCGCGCCGCCGGCCGTCCGGGCGCAGGGGGCTTCCGCTGCTGGAGGAAGGCCCGGCGCCGTGCGTGTGCCGCTCCGGGAAGGTTTCGGGATGGTCCAGGTGCATGGGCTCTCTCCTCGGGAGGCGGTGGGGCAGCGGTCAGGAGGCGAACAGCCGGCCGGTCCGCACGGCGTGCTGCTGCGCGGCGATGTCGAGCAGCGGGGCGGAGGCGGCGGGCAGGGCGTCGGTGCCGTGCGCGGGCAGGTCCAGCGCCGCTTGTACGGCGCGGGCGGCCACCGCGTCGATCCCGGGGCCGAGGCGGGCGAGCAGCGCGGTGGCGTCGAAGGGGTCGAGCCCCAGCAGCCGTACCACCGCGGTGGCCGGGCCGCTGACCGATTCGTACGCGGCGGCCTGGGCGGCGTCGTACGGGGTGAGCCCGGCGGCGCGGGCGGCCAGGCCCAGCACGACGGGCTGGTGGAGGCCGCCGGGATGGCGGCGGGCGACGGCGTCCAGGGCGGGATCGGGCCAGGTGGCACGGGCGGCGCGCAGCAGTTGCCGCCCCAGCCGGCGGGCGGTGACGCGCAGGGCGGGAGCGGGGGTCCGGGCGTCGGCGGCGGCGTCGAGTTCTCCCGGGTCGTGGCCGGCGGCCCCGGCGGCGGCGAGGGCGGCGGCGACCAGTCCGGTGGTGTGCAGCCGGCCGTGACAGAAGCCGGCGAGGTCCTCGGGGCCGGTGAGGTGTCCGGCGCGTACGGCGGCCTCCGCCCCGCCGGAGTGGGCGTGGGCCCCGGCGGGGAAGCGGCCGTCGGCGAGCAGCAGCAGTGCGGCGGCCGGCATCAGAAGAGGAAGTAGCGCTGGGCCAGGGGGAGTTCCGTGGCGGGTTCGGGGACGACCCGGTCGCCGTCGATGGTGACGGTGAAGGTGTCGGGGTCGACGGTGACATGGGGCCGCGCGTCGTTGTTGCGCATGTCGGCCTTTCCGGTCCGCCGGGTGTCGCGGATCGCGGTGAACCGTTTCCCCACCCCGAGGCGTTCGGGCAGCCCGTCGTGCACGGCGGCCTCGGTGACGAAGTTGAGCGAGTTGGCGGCCGGGGCGCGGCCGACACCGCCGAACATGGGCCGGGGCAGCACCGGCTGCGGCGTGGGGATGGAGGCGTTGGCGTCGCCCATCTGGGCGTACGCGATCTGGCCGCCCTTGAGCACCACGTCGGGCTTCACACCGAAGAACGCCGGCTGCCACAGCACCAGATCGGCGAGCTTGCCGGGGGTCACCGAGCCGATCTCGTGGTCCAGGCCCTGCGCGATCGCCGGGTTGATCGTGTACTTGGCCACGTAGCGGCGGGCCCGGTGGTTGTCGGCGGGGCCGTCCCCGGGCAGCGCGCCGCGCCGCCGCTTCATCACGTGCGCGGTCTGCCAGGTGCGCAGGATGACCTCGCCCGCGCGGCCCATGGCCTGGGAGTCGGAGGACAGGATCGAGATGGCCCCGAGGTCGTGCAGGATGTCCTCGGCCGCGATGGTGGTGGGCCGGATGCGGGATTCGGCGAAGGCCAGGTCCTCGGGGACGGCCGGGTTGAGGTGGTGGCAGACCATCAGCATGTCGAGGTGTTCCTCGACCGTGTTGACGGTGTGCGGCCGGGTGGGGTTGGTGGAGGACGGCAGCACGTGCGGTTCGGAGACCACGGTGATGATGTCGGGCGCGTGCCCGCCGCCGGCGCCCTCGGTGTGGTAGGCGTGGATGGACCGCCCGCCGATCGCGGCGAGGGTGTCGGCGACGAACCCGGCCTCGTTCAGGGTGTCGGTGTGCAGGGCGAGCTGGGCGCCGGACTCGTCGCACACCCGCAGACAGGCGTCGATGACGGCCGGGGTGGCGCCCCAGTCCTCATGGATCTTGAAGCCGACGGCGCCCGCGCGCAGCTGGGCGCGCATGGCGTCCTGGGCGGTGGTGTTGCCCTTGCCGAGCAGCCCGAGGTTGACGGGGTAGCCGTCCATGGCCTCGAAGATCCGGGCCAGGTGCCAGGCGCCGGGGGTGACGGTGGTGGCCTTGGAGCCCTCGGCGGGGCCGGTGCCGCCGCCGACGAGGGTGGTGACACCGGAGGCGAGGGACGCCTGGGCGATCTGCGGGCAGATGAGATGGACGTGGGCGTCGACGCCGCCGGCGGTGAGGATCTTGCCGTTGCCCGCGATGATCTCGGTTTCCGGGCCGATGATCAGCTCGGGGTGTACCCCGTCCATGGTGTCGGGGTTGCCCGCCTTGCCGAGCGCGGTGATCCGGCCGTCCCTGATGCCCACATCGGCCTTGCCGGTCCGGTCGTGGTCCAGGACGATCACGCCGGTGATCACCGTGTCCGGGGCGCCCTCGGCGCGGCTGACCCGGGACTGGCCCATCGATTCGCGGATGACCTTGCCGCCGCCGAAGACGGCTTCCTCCCCGGCCCGGCCGGGGCCGCCGCACAGGTCCTCCTCGATCTCGATGAACAGATCCGTGTCGGCCAGCCGCACCCGGTCCCCGGTGGTGGGGCCGAAGAGATCCGCGTACGCCGCCCTGCCGAGTTCAGCCATCGCCCGTCCTCTCGTTCGCTTCCGCACCCGCTGCCGCCTCGCACCGGAGCGCACCGGATACCGGCGTTCCGGCCGCGGCCCCGCGCGCGTCGCCGTTCACAGCGGCCCGTTCGTCTCGCCGCGCAGCCCCGGGACGATCCGCCGGCCGGCGATCGGCACCAGCTCGACCTCCACCGGGATGCCGGGCTCGAAGCGGACGGCGGTGCCCGCGGCGATGCCCAGCCGCTTGCCGTGCGCGGCGGCGCGGTCGAAGTCCAGGCCGGGGTTGGCCTCGGCGAAGTGGTAGTGCGAGCCGACCTGCACGGGCCGGTCCGCGGTGTTCCGTACGGTCAGCCGGGTGACCGGCGCGCCCTCGTTGAGCGGGACGGGGGTGTCGGCGTAGCGGATCTCGCCAGGGATCACAGGGGGGTACTCCCGCCGGTCGGAGGTCAGACGATGGGCTCGTGGACGGTGACGAGCTTGGTGCCGTCCGGGAAGGTGGCCTCGACCTGGACGTCGTGGATCATCTCCGGGACGCCCTCCATCACCTCGGCGCGGGTGAGGACCTCGCGCCCGGAGGCCATGAGTTCGGCCACGGTGCGGCCGTCGCGGGCGCCCTCCAGAATGTGCGAGGTGATCAGGGCGACGGCCTCCGGGTGGTTGAGCCGCAGCCCCCGGTCGCGCCGCCGGGCGGCCACGTCGGCGGCCACATGGATCAGCAGCCGCTCCTGCTCGTGCGGGGTCAGTCGCATCGCTCGTTCCACCTCGCCGTCGTCACCGGGCGGTACGCGCCGGTCACCGGGAGGCTAGTTCGGCCGCGTTTCATGGGCGTTACTTCCATACAGAAGTATCTTCACGGTCTCCCTCACCGGACGTGACCGACATCAAAGAATTAGCTGTTGTCGAATGGACAAGGCAGGGTAGAAGCCCCGGCGCACGGGACGTGAGCTGGACAGTCATGGATGCAAGGAGCCACATGAAGATCGGGATCGTCGGAGCCACCGGCCAGGTCGGCGGTGTGATGCGCGGGATTCTGGCAGAACGGAAGTTCCCGGCCGATCAGCTGCGGCTGTTCGCCTCCGCCCGTTCCGCGGGCCGTACGCTGCCGTGGCAGGGCGGCGAGGTCACCGTCGAGGACGCCGCCACCGCCGATTACTCCGGCCTGGACATCGTGCTGTTCTCGGCGGGCAAGACCACCTCCAGGGCGCTGGCCGAGAAGGTCGCCGCCGCGGGCGCCGTGGTGATCGACAACTCCTCCGGCTGGCGCATGGACCCCGAGGTCCCGCTGGTGGTCTCGGAGGTCAACCCCCACGCGATCGCCGACCGCCCCAAGGGCATCATCGCCAACCCGAACTGCACCACCATGGCCGCGATGCCGGTGCTGCGCCCGCTGCACGCCGCAGCCGGGCTCACCTCCCTGGTCGTCGCCACCTACCAGGCGGTCTCCGGGAGCGGGCTGGCCGGGGTCGCCGAGCTGGACGAGCAGACGCGGGCGGCCGTCGCCCAGGACGCCACCCGGCTGACCTTCGACGGCACCGCGGTGGACTTCCCCGCCCCGAACAACTACGTGCGGCCCATCGCCTTCAACGTGCTGCCGATGGCCGGCTCCATCGTGGACGACGGCCTGGACGAGACCGACGAGGAGCAGAAGCTCCGCAACGAGAGCCGCAAGATCCTGGAGATCCCGGGCCTGAAGGTGTCCGGCACCTGTGTGCGGGTGCCGGTCTTCTCCGGCCACTCCCTCCAGATCAACGCCCGCTTCGACCAGCCGCTGAGCCCGGACCGGGCCCGCGAGCTGCTGGCGGACGCCGAGGGCGTGGTCCTGTCGGACGTGCCCACCCCGCAGCAGGCGGCCGGCCGCGACGCCAGCTACGTGGGCCGCATCCGCCGTGACGAGACGGTGGAGCACGGTCTGGCCCTGTTCGTCGCCAACGACAACCTCCGCAAGGGCGCGGCGCTCAACGCCGTCCAGATCGCGGAGCTGGTGGCGGCCGAGCGCGGCTGAGCGCCGACCGCCCGTGGGTGAAGGCCGTCGGGCCGTCACCCACGGGCGGCCCGGGACGTTCCCGGGCCGCCGCGACCGGACGAGGTGGTCCGGGCCCGGGCCGACGGCTCGTCCGCGTTCTCCCCGTACGGCCCCGTACCCGCCCGGGCGCCGCCGGACTCCCCCGCGTGTGCGGCCCGGTCTCAGCAGTCGCACCCGCAGTTGCAGTCGCAGCTGTCGCAGCACCCGCCGTCGTCGCCGTCCTCACCGCAGGAACAGCACGAGCAGCAGTCGCACCCGCTGCAGCACTCGCAGTAGTGGCAGCAGCCGTGCCGCTCCTTGCCGGTCCACGGATCCGTGTAGTCCTCGCGGCAGCAGACCTGGCAGGTGCAGAACATGCCCGACCAGACCAGACAGCCGGCCGCCCAGCCCCGCCGGCGGCGCCCGGGGTCCGGCGGGTCCGTGAGGTCCGGCGGGCCCGTGAGATCGGGCACCGCCTGCGCGGTGGCACCGTGCCGGCACGCCGCCCCGCCGGGACCGGCGAACGTACGGTCCACCGCCCGCCGCAGCTCGTGCACGAGCAGCACATGCGCCAGCCGCTCGTCGCGGAACTCCGCCTCCCGCAGGGCCAGTCGCACCCCCAGCACCGCGTCGTCGCACAGCCGCCGTGCCTCCGCCCGGGTGGTGGCGGTGGCGGTGAGCGGGTTCCAGGCACCGTCCCGGGCGTCCTGATCCTGGTCCTCCACCGCGTCCAGCAGATGCGCCAGCCGCCCGAAGTACCGCCCGGCGTCCGCCAGCGCCCGGGCGTTGCCCGGACGCCCCGCCAGGGTGGCCGTGTGCGCGAACGCCGCGGCCGTCGCCGTTTCGGTCGGCTCGGTCACGGCCAGCAGCGGGCCGCCCGGCACCGCCGCCGCCTCCAGCTCCTGCTGCCGGCCGATGGCGTCCGTGAGCAGCGTCGCGTCAAACCCCACCGCCGCCCCGCCCCTGGCACCGGCCCGCTCCCAGCCGCGCGCCACCCGCCCGGCCGCCACCGCCAGCGAACGGCGGCGCAGCGCCCCGTCCCCGTCCAGCGCGTGGTCGCGCAGCTTGGCCGAGGCCAGCACCAGGGAGACGGCGGCCGCCAGCGCCGCGCCCTCCCCCCGGGCCACCGAGGCCGTGCGCATGCCGCGCAGCGGGCACGGACCGGCCGTGCGCCGCACCCGCCCGGACTCCGGCGCGGCCTGCGCCTCGTACAGCACGGATATCAGCAGGCCGTCGTAGTTCGTCGCCAGCCGGGCCGCCTGACCGTGCGTGCCGCGCAAGGCCAGGCACAGGCCGCACAAATGCGCCATCCACTGCTCGCCGAGTCCGGCCGGCAGCCGGTGCCGACAGGGCCTGATGATGCCGAACACGCCACGTCCCCCCATGGGTCCACACACAAACCGAAGCCCCCGGCCCATTCCCGGGCCGGGGGCTTCGCAGTGTGTCACCGGGTCCCGCCGCGCGCGGCGGCGGGCCGAGGACTGTGGGGATCCTGTTACGGGATGGTGGCACCCACCGCGTTCAGCGCCGCGACCACCGGCTGGAAGAAGGTGGTACCGCCGCTGGAGCAGTTGCCGCTGCCGCCCGAGGTGATGCCGTGCGCGGTGTTGCCCGAGAAGAGGGCGCCGCCGCTGTCACCGGGCTCGGCGCACACGGTGGTCTGGATGGTGCCGCGCACCGTGCCCTGCGGGTAGGAGACCGACACGTTCAGCGCGGTGACCGTGCCGCTGTGCCGCCCGGTGGTGGAGCCGGAGCGCTCGACCGTCTGGCCGACGACCGGGTTGGCCGCACCGGTGATGGAGCGGGTGGAACCGTTGTACAGGTTCACCGAGCTGGGGCTGGCGATGCTGGAGCTGTACGTGCCGGCCGCGTAGTCGGAGCCCGGGAACACGCTGGTGCTCAGGGTGCCGAAGGCCGCGCCGCCGGAGGTGGCGGACCAGCTGCTGCCGGTCGAGCCGCAGTGACCGGCCGTCAGGAAGCCGCGCTGGCCACCGATGGTGACGTTGAAGCCGAGCGAGCAGCGGGCGCCGGAGGTGTAGATGGCGTCACCACCCGCGATGTAGGGCGAGAACTCGCCCTCGGTCTGCTCCAGGACGGCCTGGCCGCCCAGGGCCTCCACGCCGCTCCGGAGCTCGGCCAGCGCGTCGCCGGTCACGGTGGAGTCCACCGTCACCTTGACGGCGTTGGAGACGGGGTCGATGCCCCAGGCCGTGCCGGGCACGGCGAGTTCCTCGACCTCGTCGGCCGCGGCCTCCAGCTGGGCCAGGGTGTGGTCCACCAGGCGCGCTTCGGCGCCGGTGGCCTGGACCTCGGAGAGGGCGGCGGTGTCCGTGACGTTCACCACGAGGGTTTCGGTCTGGGCGTCGTAGAAGGTGCCGGCCGTGTCGGCGGACAGCGTCTCGTCCAGGGTGGTCGCCAGTTCGACGGCCGCCTGCGAGGACAGGACATCCGGGGTGAAGGTGGGGGTCTGGGCGTTCGCCTGAGACATGGTGAACGTCCCGGCCAGCAGTGCGGCGACACCGGTGGCGGCCATCGTGATACGCCGCGCGGACATGCGTCGGTTTGTCACGCTCGTTTCCTCCTGTGGGGGTTGGAGCCCATTGGCTCCGGAGAGAGCAGGAACCTGACTCTTCAGCCACGTTCATGCCAAGCGGTGATGGCGAGTATTCCCATCCTGCCCCGGCCCACACAAGAACGACTTCACGCCCGACACGGCCGTTCGGCCCTCGTACACAAGTCCAGGTGATGTGTCCCGAACTCGCCCGATTTTCCTCGACACTTCGCCACGCTACGCGCGTTGAGCCCCCGTCAGCTCGCCCTAGGTAAGGTCTAGACCTGTCTGAAAAACATCGCTTGGGGTTCGCTCATCGTTCGCAGGAGTCCGGATTTCGTGACATCCGCCGTGCGCACGCTCCCCATACGGCCGCCCCCGTCCGGGTGACCCGGACGGGGGCGGCGAGTGGTGGCGAGGGCTCCCCGAGGGACCCGGCCCGTTACGGGATGCTGGCCCCGTACGCGCTCAGCGCCGCCGTGACCGGCTGGAAGTACGTGGTACCGCCGACGCTGCAGTTGCCGTTGCCGCCGGAGGTCAGACCGATGGCGGTGTTGCCGGAGAACAGCGGGCCGCCGCTGTCGCCGGGCTCGGCGCAGACATTGGTACGGATCATCCCGTAGACGATGTCACCGCCGCCGTAGTTCACGGTGTAGTTCAGGCCGGTCACCGAGCCCGAGCGCAGCCCGGTGGTGGAACCGGAGCGCTGCACCGCCAGGCCGTTGGTGGCGTTGGCCGCACCGGTGATGGTCCGGTAGGTGCCGTTGTAGAGGTAGACGTTGCTGGGACGGGCCAGCGAGGAGTTCGTGTACGAGATCAGCCCGTAGTCGTTGACGGGGAAGCTGGAGCCGATCGTGGAACCGATGACGGTGGTGCGGGCGGAGTTGGCCCACCAGGTGCCGGCCCCGTCCGTACAGTGGCCGGCGGTCAGCAGGACCGTCGTGCCGCCGCGGGTGGCGTTGAAGCCCGCGGAGCAGCGCCAGCCACTCGCGTAGATGGCGTCCCCGCCGGACAGGTAGTTCTCCAGCGTGCCCGGAGTGCGCTCGATGCTGATGGCCCCGGCCAGGGAGCCCGCGCTGTCCTTGATCTCCGCGATCTCCTCCCGGGTGACGGTGGAGTCCACGGTGACGACGACCTTGCCGGTCTCCTCGTCCACCGTCCACGCGGTTCCCGCGATGTCGGCGGCGAGCACGGCGCTGTCGGCCGTGGCCAGCTGCGCGGTGCTGAAGGTCTGTACCGGCTCGGCGGCGGCGGTGCTGGGCAGCACGAAGGCTGTCAGCGCCGCCACGCCGGAGGCGGCGGCGATCAGCCGCAGCCGCTTGACGAGGCGTCTGTGGGGGTTGGGGCGCTCGGAACTCACGATTTCCTCCGTGGGGAATCTGGGGCCCGCTGGATGTGTGGGCCCGTGAGGCGTGGCCGGAGCCGTGCCGCCGTGTTCGTCGGCATGACCCTGACAAGCGCTGCACCGAATCTTCACCACAGGCGCCCCGGTTGCCAAGAACAAGTTTCAGCCACTCCACGGAACCTCCCCACCCGGTCGGCCCTGTGCCCGAAACTCACTCTCCGTCAGCTGGGTGACGCGCCGCTTCTCCTGATGGGGCGCCATAATCGATTGCACCAGAACCGTCACGAAATCCAGTTCCGGCGCCAATCCACTTGGCGCATCATCCGCATCATGGATGACGATAGGGGTGTGGGCGGTTTCGAGCCGCGTTAGAGAGGAGGCATCCATGGGATCGGTACGCAAGGCGAGCGCCTGGCTCGGCCTCGTCGAGGACCGCGAGATGCGCTACTACGACGACGAGTACGCCGAGGGACCCGAGCCGGGCGACAGCACCGAGCCGTGGGCCACCGACCCCGCGGTGCGGGTGGTGGAGGAGCCGGAGCCCGAGGGCGACAGCGGCCGGATCGCGACGGTGACGCCGGAGAGCTTCCGCGACGCCCGCCGCATCGGGGAACTGTTCCGCGACGGTGTCCCGGTGGTCATCAACCTCACCGCCATGGAGCCCGGCGACGCCAAACGCGTCGTCGACTTCGCGGCGGGCCTGATCTTCGGCCTGCGCGGCTCCATCGACCGGGTGGCCAACCGCGTCTTCCTACTGACCCCCGGCGACTACAAGGTGGTCAGCGACAGCCGCCGGCACGCCACCGGCTTCTTCAACCAGAGCTAGGGGTTCCGGCACATCCCGCCGGCCCGGCCGGCGGGATGTGCCGGACACCCCACGGCCGTCACAGCCGGTGCGCGCCCGCCCGGGCGCGCACCACCCGGCGCGTGTTCGGGGCGTCAGCCCCGGAACGCCTCAAGTCCGGTGAGCGCCTTGCCCAGCACCAGCTGGTGCATCTCGCTGGTGCCCTCATAGGTGAGCACCGATTCCAGGTTCCCGCAGTGCCGCAGCACCGGATACTCCAGCGAGATCCCGTTCGCGCCCAGGATCGTGCGCGCGTTGCGGCAGATCTCCAGCGCTTCCCGGACATTGTTCAGCTTGCCGAAGCTCACCTGCTCCGGGCACAGCCGTCCCGCGTCCAGCCGGCGGCCCAGATGGTGCGCCAGCAGCAGCCCCTTGTGCAGTTCCAGCGCCATGTCCGCCAGCTTCGCCTGGGTGAGCTGGAAACCGGCGATCGGCCGCCCGAACTGTTCGCGCTCCCCGGCGTAGGCCAGGGCTGTCTCGAAACAGTCCCTGGCGGCCCCCAGGGCGCCCCACACGATGCCGTACCTGGCGTGGCCCAGCGCCCCCAGCGCCGCACCCAGTCCCCGCGCGCCGGGCAGTACGGCGTCGGCCGGCAACCGTACGCCGTCCAGGACGAGCTCACTGGTGACCGATGCGCGCAAGGACCATTTGTGGCGGATCTCCCGCGCCGTGAAGCCGGGCCGGTCCGTGGGCACCACGAAGCCCCGGACGCCGTCCTCCGTGCGGGCCCACACCACCGCCACGCCGGCCACCGAGCCGTTGGTGATCCACATCTTGCGGCCCGTCAGCACCCAGTCACCGCCGTCCCGTTCGGCGCGGGTACGCATCGCGGCCGGATCCGAGCCGTGGTCGGGCTCGGTGAGCGCGAAGCAGCCGATGGTCTCACCGCGTGCCATCGGCGGCAGCCAGCGTTCGCGCTGCCCGGGTGAGCCGTAGCGGTGGATGGCGTACATGGCCAGCGAGCCCTGCACCGAGACCAGCGAACGGATGCCGGAGTCGGCGGCCTCCAGCTCCAGGCAGGTCAGCCCGTACTGCACGGCGGACGCGCCGGCGCAGCCGTAGCCCTCCAGCGACATGCCCAGCGCGCCCAGTTCACCGAGTTCCCTGGCCAGCTCGGTGACCGGCGCCCGTCCGTCCTCGTACCAGCGGGCGATGTGCGGCCGGACCCGGTCGGTGGCCCACTGCCGGGTGGTCCGCCGCACGGCGAGGTCCTCGGGGCTCAGCAGGTCGTCCAGGCCCAGCGGGTCGGCCGGGTCGAAGGGCGGTGGGGAGCCGGTGGGCATGCGGGGCCTCCAGGTGCGCTCGGAGCGGCCGACGTTACGGCCGGGTAACCCCGCTGGGCAAGAGCGGCGGCTCCTCCGGGGCGCGTCGCGGCCCGTGCTCCGCGACGCGGGGCGCGGGCACCGGCGCGGCGCCGCTCCCGGCGCCCGTGCGCGCCCCGCCCGGGGGCTGGGCCTCGGCCGCCGGGGCCGTCGCGAGGTCGCGGGGCAGCCGCAGCGCGGCCAGCGCGCCGAGCAGCAGCAGGACGGCACTGGCCATCAGCGTCATGTGCATGCCGTGGACGTACGCGTCCCGGGCGGTCTGCCGCAGCGCGAGTCCCGGCCCGCCGCCGAGCTGGGTGGCCACCGAGTACGCCTCGCCCAGGGAGTGCGCCGCCGCCGCCGACTCCTCGGTGCCCACCCCCTGGGCGCCGCGGACGGCGGGGCCGTAGACGGCGTTCATGATGCTGCCCAGCAGCGCGATGCCCAGGCCCGCGCCGAACTGGTAGGCCGTCTCGCCGATCGCCGCCGCACCGCCGGCCTGGCCGGCCGGGGCGTCGGAGAGCATCGACTCGTAGGAGGCGAACAGGGTGGTCTCCAGGCCGAAGCCCAGCAGCACGAAGCCGGTGGCCATCAGCGCCGGGCGGTCCTGCTCCCCCAGCGACATCAGCACGAGGACGGCGAAGGCGGTGAGGACGAACCCGAGCGAGACCATCAGGCGCGGGCCGATCCGGTGCAGCAGCCGGGCGCCCACCAGGCCCGCGGCGATCGCCGCCAGGCTGAGCGGCAGCAGCCGCAGCCCGGTCTGCAACGGGGAGAGGCCGAGCACCAGCTGCAGGTACTGGGCGGCGATGAGGGCGAGCCCGACGAGCGCCAGCACGGTCAGCACGATGCAGCCGACCGAGGTACCGAAGGCAGGGCGGGCGAAGGCGCGCAGGTCGATCAGCGGATGCCGATGGCCGCGCTGCCGGCGGACGAAGAGGAACAGCAGCCCGCCGCCGGCCACCGCGGCGAGCAGGGTGAGCGGGCTGTACAGCTCCCCGCCGCCGGCCCGCTTGAGCGCCATGATCACGGTGAACAGCCCGCCGGCGGCCAGCAGGGCGCCGGTCACGTCCCACGGGCCCTCGCGCTCGCCGGTGGACTCCGGCAGCAGCCAGCGGGCCACCGGCAGGCACAGGACCATCAGGGGGATGTTGATGAGGAAGACCGAGCCCCACCAGAAGTGCTCCAGCAGCACGCCGCCCACCAGCGGCCCGATCGCGGCACCGACGGCCGCGACGGCGCTCCAGATGCCGATCGCCAGGGCGCGTTCCCTGCGGTCGGGGAAGACCTGCCGCAGGATGGAGAGCGTGGCGGGCATGATCATCGCCCCGCCGGCCCCCAGCAGGGCGCGGGCGAGCACCAGCACCGCGGGGGTTCCGGCGTACGCGGCCAGCGCAGAGGCCAGGCCGAAGCAGGCGTAGCCGATCAGCAGCACCCGGCGCCGGCCGATCCGGTCACCGAGCGTGCCGAAGAGGATCAGCAGCGAGGCGCACACCAGCGGGTAGACGTCCACGATCCACAGCAGCTCGACCGCGCCGGGCCGCAGGTCCTCGGTGACGGCGGGCACGGCGACGTGCAGCACGGTCGCGTCGATGGCGACCAGCAGCAGGCTGACGCAGAGCACGACCAGAACCGTCCAGCGGTTTCGGTCTTCGGCGGGGAGCGGACTCGCCATGGGCGCGGGCACCTTGGGGACGGGCGGGGTGGGCGGACGAGCCACAGCGTACGTCAGGGACCGGCCGGACCCCCAGGGACTCCGGCCCCTTCCCGCAGGGCCCGCACACCGTCTCCATGTCACCCGGAAAGCCCTGAAAGGAAAACAATCCGAATGGCCGTACCATCATCCCCAGATCGGCAAATCATGGCTTTCAGCTATTCCGTAAAGCCGGGTGAACAGTGGGAGAACTCCGGGCCAATGACCCCCGGAAAAACCCCGCGGCACATCACATCGGCATCACGAAAGCAGGCTGGAGTCGAAGCTCTCCTATCACCGGCTGTAATCTTGCTGGAGTGCGTACCGACCGATTCTTTGCCCGCCTCGAGCAGGAGCCGCAGCGACCGGCCGTCGCGGCTCCCGGCATGAGCCGCACCCGGATCGCACTCCTGTGGGCGACGCTGGGCTCGTACGCGGCGATCGTGGCGGCGGTGCTGAGCACGTCCTGGCTGGTCAGGCTCGACTGGCAGGTGATGCTGTTCCGGCCCTACAAGCAGTGGCCGCAGCTGCACGCCTTCCTCGACTACTTCGTGGTGCTGGGGCAGCGCGGGCCCACCGCGGTGCTGGTAGCCGCCTGGCTGGGCTGGCGCTCGTGGCGCCAGCGCACGCTGCGTCCGCTGCTGGTCATGGCGGTGGCGCTGCTGGCGCTGAATGTCACGGTCGGTGGCGCGAAGTTCGGCATGCGCCGGGAGGGCCCGCACTACGCGAATGACATCGGCTCCAACGAGATGTGGTTGAACGGCGATATATTTCCCTCGGGGCACACCGCCAATGCCGTGGTGACCTGGGGGATTCTCGCGTATCTGGCCACCACGCCGCAGGCCCGCCGCATCCTGTCGGTGATCGCCGCGGTCTTCGCGCTGGGCGTGGGCGGCACCACCGTCTACCTGGGCACGCACTGGGTGAGCGATGTCCTGCTCGGCTGGGCGGCGGGGCTGCTGATCCTGCTGGCGCTGCCGTGGTGCGAGCCGGTGATCCGCGAGGTGGAGCGCCGGGTGATGGTCGTGCGGGACCGGCTGCGGGGGCAACCCGTGCGCTCGCCGCACAGTGCTTCGCCGCCACCGGGGGCGCCGGTGGCGGCCCTCCCCGATCCGCTGACGGCGCCCGCCAGGCCCGCCGCGGTCCCGGCCCGGATCGGCCCGACCCACCGCACCCCGGCCCGGCCGCACCAGCCGGAGACCAGGCCGCCGGGGGCGCATCCGCCGGTGCGGCCCGTCGAGCCGCTGGGCGGCCCGTTCAGCCCTGCCAGCAGCGCACCACCTCACCGTCCTTGACCGCGAGGTTCAGCCGGCCCGGCATGTACTCCATGGTGATGATCGCGTCCGGCGCGAGCCGGCGTACGGTGCCCCAGCCGCGCTCCGTGGCCTGCCGCTCGGCCAGGTCGGCGGCCAGCCCCACGTAGGCGTCGGGGTCGTCGTCCGGCGTCTGGGGGCGGGAGGGGCGCCAGGGCTGTGATGGGGTCATGTCCCCACCGTATGCCGGGCCCCACCGCCCCCGGAAGTAGCCGGTGGACGTCCCGCCCGGATCAGCGGACTGTCACGCTTGTGTCACGGTCCACCCGGCCGGCCACCGCCCGGTGGTTCGTGCGCTTCGTGTAATGGAGAATTCCTCCGCATTCCCCTTCCGGCGGTTCGTGGAAATCACCGGAACGGCACCGAATCCGGCCCTCCGGAATGGCCTCGGACACCCGTCCGCTTTTCCGCCGCCGGCCCGTGTTCCCGCGCTCCCGGCACCGCACCGAACCGGCCACTTCAGCAGCACACTCGACACTCGCGCAGCTGTACGAACCAGGCGCGCCCCCGTACCCGTGTGTGCGAATCACGCGCCCTCGGCGTGACCCTCGCGCCGCCCCGGCCGTTGTGCACGGGGCCCGCGACGGCAGCGGGCCGCGATACCCAACCGAGGAGCCACATGTCCCCCTTGCTCGACGTCAGTGACGAGGTTCGCGCCGAGATCGGCGAGGCCGAAGCGGCACGGCTGCTCGCGGGCGAGAACGCCCCCGGCACCTATGACTGCACCTCGTGCCGCACCCCGGGCGACACCGGCCAGGAGCGCACGTCCACGGTGCTCTTCGTCGGCGGCGAGACGGCGGTGCTCGCCTTCGCCCACGCCGCCTGCATCCCCTCCCAGGTGGTGACGGTCTCCGAGGAGCAGCTGCGCGGGGCCGTGGCCTCGATCACCGGCCAGTCCACCGTCGCCGAGCCCACGGCGGCCCCCGGGACTCCGCTGGCCGCCGAGCTGGAGGAGGCCACCGGCCAGGTGGTGCTCGGGGTGACCTGCGGCCAGATCCTGATCGGTGAGGACCTCTACCCGGCGCTCGTCGTGGAGCCGTCGGGCCCGGTGGCCCGGCCCGGCTCGGACGGCCCCGGCGACGATTTCCTGCCGCTGCTGATCGAGGCCGGCTTCCTGCCGGTCACCGATGTCTCCAAGGCTCCTTCCCAGGTTCCCGGCTGGTCGGTGCTGCTGGCCATGGGACAGCTGCACTCGGTGCTCCAGGCGGACGCGGCCACCGGCCAGACAGCGGCCTGGTGGCAGGCGCACCAGCCGCTGGCGGTCACCGACGGCTGGCGCTCGACCGCCAACCAGAAGCAGACGGTGCTGGTGTACGCGGCCCCGGCCGGCTCGATCGGCCAGCAGCCGCGGGAGGACCTGCTGCGGGACGCGCTGGAGAAGGCGGCGGCCGGCGGGCTGCTGGTGGCCGCCGCGATGCCGCTGGCGGGCACCTGAGCCGCCCGCTCGGCTGACGCGATCAGGTATCCGGGCGCGGCGCCCCGCATCCGCCGCCCCGGATGATCGTTGACCGGGCGTGCACCCTTACGAATCCACCCGACCTCAGCATTCCCCCGCCCACGCCGCGATCCCCGGCCAGTCCGGTGCGCACGCACGGCGGGCTCCGTACGACCACGGCCACACCGCTTCGGAGACCCCGATCTTCGACTCGCTCTACGACGAGTACCGGCGGCTGTTCCGGGCGCTGCCGGGGGACCGCTCGGGCGAGGAGGACCTGCGGTTCGAGGGATTCGGCACCATCCACGGCACCGGCACCAGCAGCGGGGCGGCGAGCTGGCGGTACTACGGGCGGCCGGAGCAGGGGCACCTCCCCTCCTCGTACTACGGGGAGGTGTCCACCACCGGCCGGCCCTTCCCAGCGGCGCTGCCCCCCGCCCGGCGTGACGCGGGCGGGTGAGCGGGCGGCCGGACCGTACGGCTACTTCTTGACCCGGCCGCGCTTCTCGCGCACCCGCACCGACACCTTGATCGGGGTGCCCTCGAAGCCGAACTCCTCGCGCAGGCGGCGCTCGATGAAGCGCCGGTACCCGGCCTCCAGGAAGCCCGAGGCGAACAGGACGAAGCGCGGCGGCTTCGTCCCGGCCTGGGTGCCGAACAGAATCCGGGGCTGCTTTCCGCCGCGCACCGGGTGCGGGTGGGAGGCCACCAGCTCACCGAGGAAGGCGTTCAGCTTGCCGGTGGGCACCCGGGTCTGCCAGGCGTCCAGCGCGGTCTCGATGGCCGGCACCAGCTTCTCCATGTGCCGGCCGGTGAAGGCGGAGATGTTGACGCGCGGCGCCCACTGCACCTGCACCAGGTCGCGCTCGATCTCCCGTTCCAGGTAGAAGCGGCGCTCCTCGTCCATGAGGTCCCACTTGTTGTACGCGATCACCAGCGCCCGGCCGGCCTCCACCGCCATGGTGATGATGCGGGTGTCCTGCACGCTGATCGGCTCGGTGACGTCGATGAGGACGACCGCGGCCTCCGCCTTCTCCAGAGCCGCGGCGGTGCGCAGCGAGGCGTAGTAGTCGGCCCCGTCCTGGAAGTGGACGCGGCGCCGGATGCCGGCGGTGTCCACGAAGCGCCAGACCTTGCCGCCGAGGTCGATGAGCTCGTCCACCGGGTCACGGGTGGTGCCGGCGGTGGCGTCCACGACCACCCGGTCCTCCTTGGCCACCTTGTTCAGCAGCGAGGACTTGCCGACGTTGGGGCGGCCGATGAGGGCAATCCGGCGCGGGCCGCCGGGCGCGGAGCCGAAGGTCTGCGGGGGCGCCTCCGGCATGGCCTCCAGGACCGCGTCCAGCATGTCGCCGGTGCCCCGGCCGTGCAGCGCGGAGACGGGGTAGGGCTCGCCGAGGCCCAGGGACCACAGGTAGGCGGCGTCGGCCTCGCCGGAGGGGCCGTCCACCTTGTTGGCGCACAGCACCACGGGCTTGCCCGCCTTGCGCAGCAGCTTGACCACGGCCTCGTCGGTGTCCGTGGAGCCCACGGCGGCGTCCACCACGAAGACCACGGCGTCGGCGGCCTCGATGGCGTACTCGGCCTGGGCGGCGACGGAGGCGTCGATGCCGAGGACGTCCTGCTCCCAGCCGCCGGTGTCCACGACCTTGAAGCGGCGGCCGGCCCATTCGGCCTCGTAGGTGACGCGGTCGCGGGTGACGCCCGGGCGGTCCTCGACCACGGCCTCGCGGCGGCCGATGATCCGGTTCACCAACGTCGATTTGCCGACATTGGGGCGGCCCACGACGGCGAGCACGGGCAGCGGCCCGGCGTTGGCCGCCGCCAGCTCGCTGTCGATCTCCTCGGCGTCGAAGCCCTCCTGCGCGGCCAGCTCCATGAACTCCGCGTACTCGGCGTCGCCCAGCGCACCGTGCCCGCCCGCGTCGCCGGGATCGTTCTGGTCGTTCATGGGTGTGGTCCTCAATGCGAAGAAACGAAAACGAAAGGGATGGAGGGCGGCGGCCGGCCCGGGAGCCGGTGCCGCATCCTCCAGTGTCGCTCAGCGGCCGGTGAGCCGCCGTGCCTTTTCCAGGTGCGCGGTCAGCCCGTCCTGCAGCCGTACGGTGGCGGCGTCCAGCGCCGCCCGGGTGCGGCGGCCGCCCTCGCCCACCGTGAACGGGTCACCGAAGACCACGTCGAGCCGGCCGCGCAGCGGCGGCAGCCCCTTTATCAGCCGGCCGCGCCGCTCCGTGCTGCCCAGCACCGCCACCGGCACCACCGGGGCGCCGGAGCGCACCGCGAAGTACGCCAGACCGGCCCGCAGCGCGGCGAAGTCGCCCTCGCCCCGGCTGCCCTCGGGGAAGATGCCCAGCACCCCGCCGTTCTTGAGCACGTCGAGGGCGGAGGTGATCGCGGTGCGGTCGGTGGTGTCGCGGTCCACCTCGATCTGGCCGATGCGGCGCAGGAACGGGTCGAGCGGGCCGATGAACGCTTCCTTCTTGATGAGGAAGTGCACCGGCCGCGGGGCCACGCCCATCACCATCGGGCCATCCACGTTGTGCGTGTGGTTGACGGCGATGATCGCGGGCCCGGCCGCCGGCACCCGCCAGGCGCCCAGCACCCGGGGCCGGAACAGCCCGTACATCAGGCCGACCCCGATCCGCCGGCCGACCTCGGCGCCGCGCTCGGTGGGGGCGACGGGGGTACGGGAGACGGTCACGGCAGCCGCTGCTTCCGCTCCGCGTCCTCGATGACGGTGATCACGCAGGAGATGACCTGTTCCAGGGTCAGCTCGGTGGTGTCCATCTCGGTGGCGTCCCCGGCCTTGGCCAGCGGGGAGGTCTTGCGGCCGGAGTCGGCGGCGTCCCGCTTGATCAGCGCCTCCCGGGTGGCGGCCAGGTCGGGGGCGCCGGGTCCTGTGGCCTTCAGCTCACCGCTGCGCCGCGCCGCGCGCGCCTCGGGGGCCGCGGTCAGGAAGATCTTCACGTCGGCGTCGGGGAGCACGGTGGTGCCGATGTCCCGGCCCTCCACGACGATCCCGCCGGGGGCGTCCGCCGCGATGGTGCGCTGCAGCTCCGTGATCCGGGTGCGCACCGCGGGGACCGCGCTGACCGCGCTGACCGCGCCGGTGACCTCGGGGGTGCGGATCGGGCCCGCCACGTCCGTGCCGTCCACCGTGATGGTAGGGGCCAGCGGGTCGGTGCCGGAGACGATGTCCGGCTTGCCGGAGACGGCGGCGACCGCGGCCGGGTCGTTCACGTCGACGCCGTTGCTGAGCATCCACCAGGTGATGGCGCGGTACTGCGCCCCGGTGTCGAGGTAGCCCATGCCCAGCCGCGCGGCCACCGCCTTGGAGGTGCTGGACTTGCCCGTTCCGGAGGGGCCGTCGATGGCGACGATGACGGGATGTGCGGACACGTGGCTGCGCACCTTTCTCAGCGGCGGGCGGGAGGGGGCGCGCTCCCTGGATCAGGCAGCGATCGGCCCCGGCCAAGGGTACCGGCCCCCGGGCCCGCGCCCGGCCCCCGCCCACCCTCCCCGCAAAGATGTACGAGCCGGGGTCACTGCCGTATCGCCCAGCCGCGCTCGCGCAGCGAGGCGATCAGCCGTGGCGCCGCCATCGGGTCCACCATCAGCTGCACCAGACCTGCCTGCTGGCCGGTGGCGTGTTCGATGCGGACGTCCTCGATGTTGACGCCCGCCGCGCCCGCGTCCGCGAAGATCCGGGCCAGCTCCCCCGGCCGGTCGGTGATCGGCACCCCGACCGTCTCGTACACGGCGGGCGCCGCGCCGTGCTTGCCCGGCACCCGCTCGCGGCCCGCGTTGCCGCGCCGCAGCACCGTCTCGACCCGGGCCGCCCCGCCCGCGCGCCGTTCCGGGTCCCCGGACTCCATCGCGCGCAGCGAGCGCACGGTCTCCTCCAGATCGCCCGCCAGCGCGGCCAGCACGTCGGCGACCGGGCCGGGGTTGGCGGACAGGATGTCCATCCACATCTGCGGCATGGAGGCCGCGATCCGGGTCACATCACGGATGCCCTGCCCCGACAGCCGTACCGCGGACTCCTCGGCGTTCTCCAGCCGGGCCGCCACCAGGCTGGAGATCAGCTGCGGGGTGTGCGAGACGAGCGCGACGGCCCGGTCGTGGGCGTCGGCCTCCATCACCACCGGAACCGCGCGGCACAGCGCGACCAGCTCCAGCACCAGGTTGAGCACCTCGGTGCGGGTCTCGGGGGTGGGGGTGAGCACCCAGGGCCGGCCCTCGAAGAGATCGGCGGAGGCCGCCAGCGGCCCCGACCGCTCCTTGCCGGACATCGGATGGGTGCCCAGGTACCCGGCCGGGTCGCCGCCGAGCGCGGCCAGCTCACGGCGCGGACCGCCCTTCACGCTGCCGACGTCGATGCAGCCGTCCGCCACCGCGCGCCGCTGCACCTCCGCCACGGCGGCGGCGATGTACGCCGGGGGTACGGCGACGACGGCCAGCTCCACCCGCCCCGTCACCGGCTCCTCGGTGCCCGCCCCCAGTGCGGCGGCGGTACGGACCTGGTCCGGATCCCGGTCCTCCAGGTGCACCCGTACGCCGCGCGCGCTGAGCGCGAGAGCGATGGAGGTACCGATCAGACCGGTGCCGATGACCAGGGCGGTGCGCATCCGACCAGCGTAATGGGGTCAGCGGACGGTCACAGACCGACCTCCCGCATCAGCTGGCCCACCTCGGTGTTGGTGAGCCGGCGCAGCCAGCCCGACTTCTGCGAACCGAGGGCCAGCGGCCCGAAGTGGGTACGGACCAGCTTGTCGACCGGGAACCCGGCCTCCGCCAGCATCCGCCGCACGATGTGCTTGCGGCCCTCGTGCAGGCTCACCTCGACGAGGTAGTTGTTGCCGGTGTTCTCCACGACCTTGAAGTGGTCGGCGCGGGCGTAGCCGTCCTCCAGCTTGATGCCGTCCTTGAGCCGCTTGCCCAGGTCGCGCGGGATGGGCCCGCGGATGGCGGCGAGGTAGCTCTTCTTGACGCCGTAGCGGGGGTGGGTCAGGCGGTGCGCCAGCTCGCCGTGGTTGGTGAGCAGGATCAGGCCCTCGGTCTCGGTGTCCAGGCGCCCGACGTGGAAGAGCCGGGTCTCCCGGTTCTGCACGTAGTCGCCCAGGCACTGGCGGCCCTCGGGGTCCTCCATGGAGGCCACGACGCCGGCCGGCTTGTTGAGGGCGAAGAACAGGTACGACTGGGAGGCGATGGTCAGCCCGTCGACCTTGATCTCGTCCTTCTCCGGGTCGACCCGGCGGCCCTGCTCGGTGACGATCTTGCCGTTGACCTCCACCCTGGCCTGGTCGATCAGCTCCTCGCAGGCCCGGCGGGAACCGAGCCCGGCACGCGCCAGCACCTTCTGCAGGCGCTCGCCCTCCGGCTCCCCGTGGGTCTTGGGGAGCTTCGGCGCCGGCTTGTCGTGCCGGGCGCGGTTGCGCTCCTCGATCTGGGCGTCGTACTCGCGCGACCGCGCGGGCGCCGGACGCTTGCGGGCCGGCTTGGCGGGCCCGCCCGGGCCGCCCTGCTTGCCGTACCTGCGCTCTTCGGGACGGGGGGGCCTGCCCGTCCGCTTCTGCTTGTCGTCGCGGCTGTTGCCCGCGCCCCGGTGGTTCCGGTTGCTGTTATTGCCGCTGCTTCGCATCAATGATCCGTAGGAGTCTCGCCGCTGTCGTCAACTTCGAACGACGGCACTCCTTCCTGGCTCTCGCCCTCGACCTGATCGGCCTCGGGAAGGAAGGGAGCCAGCTGCGGGAGCTCGTCCAGGCCGGTGAGGCCCAATCGCTCCAGGAAGTAGTGTGTCGTCCCGTACAGGATCGCACTTGTTTCGGGTTCGGTGCCCGCTTCCTGGATCAGCCCCCGCTGGAGCAGGGTGCGCATGACCCCGTCGCAGTTCACGCCGCGCACGGCGGAGACCCGGGAACGGCTGACCGGCTGCCGGTACGCGACGACCGCCAGCGTCTCCAGCGCGGCCTGGGTGAGCCGGGCCTGCTGCCCGTCCAGGACGAAGCTCTCCACCGCCTCGGCGTACCGCGCCCGCGTGTAGTAGCGCCAGCCGCCGGCGACGTACCGCAGCTCGAATCCCCGGTTCTGCGCGGTGTACTCGTCGGCCAGCTCGCGCAGCGCGTCGGCGATCTCCCGGCGCGGCCGGTCCAGGACCTTGGCCAGGTGTTCCTCGGTCGCCGGCTCGTCGACGACCATGAGCACGGCTTCCAGGGACGGCTTGAGCGCGGGCGGTGGGGCCGGTTCACTCATGGGGTGCCTCCTGATCGAACTCGTCGGTGACCAGCGTCCGCCCGGCCTCCTCCGGGGCGGCGCTCCAGCGCACCAGCAGCGGCCCCAGCGCCTCGGGCTGGTCCAGGTGCACGGCGCGCTCGCGGTACAGCTCCAGCAGCGCGAGGAAGCGGGCCACGACGGTGAGGGTGTCGGGGGCATCGGCGGTCAGCTCGGCGAAGGACACCTGCCCGGCGTCCCGCAGCCGCTCCACGACGAGGGCGGCCTGCTCCCGTACGGAGACCAGCGGCGCGTGGATGTGGTCGACGTACACCTGGGGCACCGGCTTGGGCTGCATGGCCTTCACGGCGAGCGCGGCGAACCCCTCGGGGCCGACGCTGATCATCACCTCGGGCAGCAGCTGTGCGTGGTGCGGTTCGAGGCCGACGGTACGGGGGTGGCGCAGCGCCTCGCCGGTGAGCCGCTCGGCGAAGATCTCGGCGACGCGTTTGTACGCGCGGTACTGGAGCAGCCGGGCGAACAGCAGGTCGCGGGCCTCCAGCAGGGCCAGGTCCCCCTCGTCCTCGATCTCGGCGGCGGGCAGCAGGCGGGCGGCCTTGAGGTCGAGGAGGGTGGCGGCGACGACGAGGAACTCGGTGGTCTGGTCGAGGTCGCCGTCGGGGCCCATGGCCCGCAGATGGGCGAGGAATTCATCGGTGACCCGGGAGAGGGCGATCTCGGTCACATCGAGCTTGTGCCGCGAGATCAACTGCAACAGGAGGTCGAAGGGCCCCTCGAAGTTGTCCAGGACGAGCCGGAACCGCCCCTCCCCCGCGGCGTTCGCCTCGCCACCGGGGTCCGCGGCCCGCGTCGCGTACCGGCCGGGCGGGGCTTCGCCGGCACCGGCCCGGCCGTCCCCGGGGCGGGGCGCGGCAGCCGCGCCGGTGTCCGGCTCCGCCGGTGCCTGCGGCGGTGGCACGGACACCTCAACGTGCGGTGCACCACCCGCCGCCGCGCCCCGGGAGGACTCCGGTGGCTGCGGCCCCTCGTCGCCGTCCGCCGTCCCCGCGCGCCCGGGCGCGGGCAGCGCTCCCGCGCCGCGGCCCAGGGGGCGGCGGCGTCTCGGGTTGGGTGGGTCGGCGGGGGGCATCGCGGGGCACATTACCCCTCGGTGCTGACAATTGGGACGTGCCGCGACGCGACGTGCCGTCCGGCCTTGCCCGCGTCATGCGGTGGGCCTCAGCGGCCCCGCAACCGCCGCACCAAGATGCTGGCGTCGCCCCGTGATTCGAGGTCCGCCAGGACCACGGCGACCGCCTCGCGGACGATCCGGCCGCGGTCGACGGCCAGTCCGTGCTCGCCGCGCAGTACCAGCCGCGCGTGTTCCAGGTCCATCAGTTCCTCGGCGGACACATAGACCGTGATCTTCTCGTCGTGCCGTTCCCGCCCGCTCGGCCGTCGCGCCGAGCGCCCCTTGCGCGGCTGCTGTTGTGCCTGCCCCGGCCCCGCCGCGGCGGCCCCCGCGCCCGCCGCCGCTGTCGGCTGCTGCTGCGCCGATCGCCGTTTGCCCTGCCCCGGCACCGCGGCCTGGGCACCGGCCTCGCCGCCTCCGCCGCCCGGCGCCGTGGGCGCCGGGCCGTCGGCGGAGGAGGGCGGCTGCTGTGCCTGCTCGTTCGGGCCGGTGGACTGGGTGGGCTGAGCTGGCTGGGAGGGCTGGACGGCCGCCGACCCCCCGGTGCTGCGGAACAGTTCGTCGGCTGCCGGGAGACTCACTCGGCGTGGCACCGGGCGAGCACCTCCCTGGCGAGCTGGCGGTAGGCGGCCGCGCCCACCGAGTTGGAGGCGTACGTGGTGATCGGCTCACCGGCGACCGTGGTCTCCGGGAAGCGCACGGTACGTCCGATCACCGTGTGGTACACGCTGTCGTCGAACGCCTCGACGACCCGCGCGAGCACCTCACGGCTGTGCACCGTACGGGAGTCGTACATGGTGGCCAGGATGCCGTCCAGGCTCAGCTGCGGGTTGAGCCGCTCCTGCACCTTCTCGATCGTCTCCGTCAGCAGCGCGACACCCCGCAGCGCGAAGAACTCGCACTCCAGCGGCACGATCACCTTGTGTGCGGCGGTGAGCGCGTTCACGGTGAGCAGGCCGAGCGAGGGCTGGCAGTCGATGACGATGAAGTCGTAGTCGGGCAGCAGCGGTTGCAGGGCGCGACTGAGGGTCGACTCGCGCGCGACCTCGCTCACCAGCTGTACCTCGGCGGCCGACAGGTCGATGTTGCTGGGCAACAGGTCCATGCCGGCCACGGCGGTCTTCAGCAGCACCTCGTCGGCGGCCATGCCGCGTTCCATCAGGAGGTTGTAGATGGTGAGGTCCAGCTCCATGGGGTTGACCCCCAGGCCGACCGACAGGGCGCCCTGCGGGTCGAAGTCCACCAGCAGTACGCGGCGGCCGTATTCGGCGAGCGCCGCGCCCAGATTGATGGCGGAGGTCGTTTTGCCGACGCCGCCCTTCTGGTTGCACATGGCGATGATCTTGGCCGGTCCGCGCTCGGTGAGCGGGCCGGGGATCGGGAAGTACGGCAGCGGGCGCCCGGTGGGGCCGATGCGCTCGCGGCGCTGTCGGGCCGCGTCGGGCGCGATGGTCGCCGCGTACTCGGGGTCGGGTTCGTATTCCGCGTCCGGGTCGTAGAACTGTCCGTCGGGCAGTTCTGCGTCATCGGGGATACGGTCGGCGTCTTTCACGTCGTGGCCGTCCGTGCTCTGAGGCGCTGTCATGGTCGCGTGGCTTTGGTGAGTTGCGAAGGTACGGACGGCGACGGAGCCGCTGCCCGCGTGTCCACCCCGGGGAGTAATTGTCGACTCATTCACAAGTCGTCCTACCTCCTAGGGGATCAGGAAACTTCTGGACAGAGTCAGCGTTGCACCATGCCGACGATTGGCGACTCTATGGCGTGTCGGCGGTCAGCGGCAACACAATCCGCCGGACCGGTACCGATGTGTCGGGCTTCGCACACCCCCCTGTCAAGAGTGCGAGAGGCGTTCCAAGGTCCGTTCCCGCAGTACCCACTTGGTTGAAAGGGGCACCGGCGGGAAATCGGCGCCCGCCTGTCAGCCGATGTGTCGACAAGAGGATGTGATCTTCCCGATGTTGACGCCTCCGGTTGACGGAACGATCGGATCAGGCCAGAACGGCGGCCAGTTCGGCGTGGGGCATTCCGTGCGCCTCGGCGACGGGGGCGTAGACGACCTGTCCCTCATGGATGTTGAGGCCCAGGGCCAGCGCCGGATCGCGGCGCAGGGCGCCGGTCAGGCCGCGTCCCGCCAGCTCCACGATATACGGGAGAGTGGCATTGGTCAGGGCATATGTGGAGGTGTGGGGCACCGCGCCGGGCATGTTGGCCACGCAGTAGAAGACCGAATCGTGCACCCGGAAGGTGGGTTCCGCGTGCGTGGTGGGGCGGGAGTCGGCGAAACAGCCGCCCTGGTCGATCGCGATGTCGACAAGGACACTTCCGGGGCGCATCCGCGCCACCAGCTCATTGCTGACCAGTTTTGGTGCCCGCGCGCCCGGGATGAGCACCGCGCCGATCACCAGATCGGCGGCGAGCACGGCCCGTTCGAGCTCGAAGACGTTGGAGACGATGGTCTTCACCCGGGTGCCGAAGATCCGGTCGGCCTCCCGCAGTTTGGCCACATCCCGGTCCAGCAGCGTCACATGGAAGCCCAGGCCGATGGCGATCTGGGTGGCGTGCCAGCCGGAGACCCCGCCGCCGATGACGACCGCCTCACCGGGCGCGGTGCCGGGCACACCGCCGGGCAGCACGCCCCGGCCGCCCGCCGAGCGCATCAGGTGATACGCGCCGACCTGCGGCGCGATGCGGCCGGCCACCTCCGACATGGGGGCCAGCAGCGGCAGGGCGCGCCCGGCGGTCTCGACCGTCTCGTAGGCGATGGCCGTGGTGCCGGAGTCCAGCAGCGCCTGGGTGCACTCCCGCGAGGCGGCCAGATGGAGGTACGTGAACAGGATCTGGCCCTTGCGCAGCCGGTGGTACTCCTCGGCCACCGGCTCCTTGACCTTGAGCAGCAGTTCGGCGCCGGACCACACCTCGTCGGCGGTGGGGACGATCGAGGCGCCGGCGGCGGTGTACTCCTCGTCGGTGATGGCGGAGCCGAGACCCGCGCCGCGTTCGACGGCGACCTGGTGTCCGGCGGTGACCAGCTCGTGCACGCCGGCGGGGGTGATGGCGACCCGGAACTCGTTGTTCTTGACCTCGCGGGGAATTCCGACCTTCACGTCGATCACGGTCCTCTTGCGTCATTGCCAAAGGCAGAACGGAAAGCTGTCAGACCAGTCTAATGAAGGGCTGATCCCTGTCCAGCCTTACATTCATTCGATCATTACCCGGTGAACTCTATGTTTCGTAAGACCCTTCCTCGGTGACCGCAGAGGATTCCAGGGCGGCGCCGGACCCCGCCGCCCGGTACCTGGCCGCCTGCGCCATCCGCCCCATCCGCTCCGCCATCCGCGCCAGCAGCAGCCGCACCTGCCCCGCCAGCTCCGGATCCCCCGCCTCGCCCGCCAGCCGCAGCGCCTCCTCACCGCTGCGCAGCGCCTCCTGCGGGCGGCCCGCGTACTCCTGGACGGTGGCCAGATCCGCCAGCGCCGCCGCCTGACCGCGCCGGTCCCCTCCCCTGCGGTGCGCCGCGGCTGCCGCCCGCCAGGCGCGCAGCGCCTCGGTCCAGTGCCGGGTACGGGTGAGGGCCGCCCCGATCCGCCCGTGCAGCCGGGCCACCGCCGCGGGCTCGTCGCGCGACTGCTGGATCGCCAGCGCCCGCCCGTACCAGTCGGCCGCGCGCTGCCAGTCCGCCAGTTCCGCGTAGGTGTCACCGACCGACTCCAGGGCCCGGGCGGCGAGCGGGCCGTCCGGACCGCCCCGGTCCGCGCGCGCGGCATCCAGCGCCGCCCGGTACCGCTCCAGGGCCAGGACGGGGCGGCCGACCGCCAGGTCCAGATCGCCAAGACCCAGCAACGCCGCCGCGCGCTCCCCCGCGAGACCGCGCCGGGTCGCCACCTCCAGCACCAGTTCGTGCAGCCGGTACAGCTCGGGGGCCGCGCCGTCCCGGTCGTGGTGTGCCAGCAGGGCACCGGTCAGCGCCCCGATCAGCCGCCGGGCCAGGGTGTCCAGATCCCCGCCGTCCGCCACCGCCATCCGGGCGGCGGCGGTCAGCGCCGGCAGCCGGGCGGCGAGCCAGCGGGCCGCGTCCGCCGGGTCCTCGAAACGCAGCGCCGCCGGGAGCCCGGACAGCCACTGCCGGGCCGGGCTGCCCAGCGGCTCGGTGACGGCCTGGCAGGCGCGCAGCCGGCGCACCGCGCGCTCCAGCATCCTGGCCCGCGCCAGCAGCACCTCGGCGGGTCGTTCCCGGGTCCGCAGCAGGATCCGCAGCAGCGGATCGAGTGCACCGGGAACCCGGTACTCGCCGCGCTCACTGCCGGGCGGGGCGGGGCGCACCAGACCCAGCAGCGCGAAGTTCTCCAGCGCCCCGCGCGCCGCGCCCAGCGCGCAGCCCGTGAGCGCGGCCACGGTGTGCGCGTCCAGTACTCCGGAGGGGGCCAGCGCCATCAGCCGCAGAGTGCGGGCGGCGCCGGACGGCAGCGCGGCGTACACCAGCCGGAAGGCCAGGGCCACCGGGTCCTCGGCACCGCCGAGGCCGTCCGCGTCATCCGGTCGGGTGATCTTGGCCAGGGCTTCGGCGATGGTCGACTCGGGGCGCATCGCCAGCCATCCCGCCACCAGCACGACGGCGGCCGGCAGGCCGCCGCAGGCCACGATCAGCCGGTCGGCGGCGGTGGGGTCCACGGTGATCCGGATCTCCCCGGCGCCGCGCCGCAGCAGGCTCAGCGCGGTCGGCGGGTCCAGGGCGCCCAGGGTGCACGGACGGACATCGGGGATGCCGGTGAGCGGGCCGCGCGAGACGGCGAGCACCAGGCAGTCGCGGGTGTCGGGGATGAGCTCGGCCAGCTGTCCGGCGTCCTTCACGTCGTCGAGCAGCAGCAGCGCGCGGTGTCGGGCGAGGGCGGTACGGAGCACATCGGTGAGGTCGTCCTCGTCCGCGCCGGCCGGGGCCGGCACGTCCAGGGCCGTCAAAAGTTCGCGGGTGACCCGCTCCAGGGGAACCGGTTCGCCGCCGGGATCGGTGAGCCGGGCACGCAGCAGGCCGTCCGGATAGCGGCCGGTGGCGAGCTGCTCCTGGGCGAACTCCTCGGCGAGGGCGGTACGGCCGCTGCCCGGGCGGCCGGCCACCAGCAGCACCCGGCTGCGCGGCGCGGGCCGGCCTGCCATGGTGTCGAGACCGGCCCCGTCGATGTCGGCGCGCAACCGCGCGAGTTCGCTCTGCCGCCCGAGCAGTCCCCCGAGACCGGGGGACCCGTCAACCGCCGCTTCCGTCACTGCGCGCCCTCTGCTTCGCGTGCGTGGTGAGTGGTGAGCGCAGCGTATGCCACCGGGGGCGTGCGCCCCGCCAGGACACGGGCCCCCGCACCGGGCCCGGGCCTCCCCCGCCGTGAGCGGGGCGCGCGGCGGGCGCCGGAGGGGAGCGGCGGCGTCCCGGTGCGGGCAGCGGACCCGCACCGCGTGGCGGAGCATCCGACGGGAGCGCGAACCGGATCAGCGCCGCACCCCTGCCGGAGCCGGAACGGCGCACGGCATCTCGCCGCGCGCCGTCCGCCCGGGACCGGAGCGGGCGGACGCGCCCGGCGGCGGGCGCCCGCCACGACGGCACGGCCGGTACGGGCCTACGCCGGGAACGGGCGCGCCGGCCACGGCGCCAGGGCGGGCCGCAGCGCGTCCTCACCGTCCCCCGCCCGGGCCGCGGCGAGCGCCAGCGCGCCCACCACCAGGCAGTTGTTGTGCAGTTCCCCGGCCAGCACCCCGCTCAGCAGCTCGGCCAGCGGCACCCGCGCGTGATCCATGTCGGCCTCCTCCTCGGAGACCGCGTACCGCTCGCCCTCCGCGTCGGACAGCCCGCGGGCCAGGAAGATCCGCACCGCCTCGTCGCAGCCGCCGGGCGTCGTGTACACGTCGGCCAGCACCCGCCAGTCCTCGGCCTTGATGTGCGCCTCTTCGTACAGCTCGCGCTGGGCGGCGTGCAGCGGGTTCTCGCCGGGCACGTCCAGCAGACCGGCCGGGATCTCCCACAGCCGGGCGCGGACGGGGTGCCGGTACTGGCGGATGACGACCACCCGGTCCTGGTCGTCCAGCGCCAGGACGGCCACCGAGCCGGGGTGCACCTGGTAATCGCGGCGCACCACCGACCCGTCCGGCATCACCACGTCGTCCGTGCGGACGCTCGTCTTGTTGCCGGTGAAGGGGGTGGCGGTGGCGTTCACCGGCCAGGAATCGGGGGTGTCGCGCAGTTCGCGGGGCATGGTCGGTCAGGAGGCCTTTCGCTCGACGGCGGCCTTCACCAGGCCGGCGAACAGCGGATGCGGACGGGTCGGCCGGGAGCGCAGCTCCGGGTGGGCCTGGGTGGCGACGAGGTACGGGTGGGTCTCGCGCGGGTACTCCACGTACTCCACCAGCTTGTTGTCGGGCGAGGTGCCGGAGAAGACCAGCCCCGCCTTCTTCTCCAGGTCCTGGCGGTAGGAGTTGTTGACCTCGTAGCGGTGCCGGTGGCGCTCCTCGACGTACGGCTCGCCGCCGTACACCTCGCGCACGATCGAGCCCTCGGCCAGCTTCGCCGGGTACAGGCCAAGACGCATGGTGCCGCCCATGTCACCCTCACCGGCCACGATGTCCAGCTGCTCGGCCATCGTGGAGATCACCGGGTGCGCGGTGGCGCGGTCGAACTCGGTGGAGTCCGCCCCCTCGATGCCGGCCAGGTTGCGCGCGGCCTCGATGACCACGCACTGCAGCCCCAGGCACAGGCCCAGCAGCGGCACCCCGTTCTCCCGGGCCCAGGTGATCGCGGAGATCTTGCCGTCCACACCCCGGTCACCGAATCCGCCCGGGATGCACACCGCGTCGCAGTCGGCCAGCTGCTCGGCGGCGCCGCCCGGCGTCTTGCAGTCGTCCGAGGTCACCCACTTGATCTTCACCCGGGCGTTGTTGGCGAAGCCACCCGCCCGCAGCGCCTCGGTCACCGACAGGTAGGCGTCGGGCAGGTCGATGTACTTGCCCACCAGCGCCACCGTCACCTCGTGCGCGGGGTGGTGGACGCGGCGCAGCAGATCGTTCCACTGGGTCCAGTTCACGTCGCGGAACGGCAGGTCCAGCCGGCGCACCGCGTACGCGTCCAGACCCTCGGTGTGCAGCACCTTGGGGATGTCGTAGATCGACGGCGCGTCCATGCAGGCCACCACGGCGGCCTCGTCGACGTCGCACATCAGGGAGATCTTGTGCTTGATGGCCAGCGGCACCTCGCGGTCGGCGCGCAGCACGATCGCGTCGGGCTGGATGCCGATGTTGCGCAGCGCGGCCACCGAGTGCTGGGTGGGCTTGGTCTTCAGCTCGCCGGAGGGGCCGATGTAGGGCAGCAGCGAGATGTGCACGACGAAGACGTTGTCGCGCCCCACCTCGTGGCGCACCTGGCGCACGGCCTCCAGGAACGGCAGCGACTCGATGTCGCCGACGGTGCCGCCGACCTCGGTGATCACCACGTCCACGTCGTCGGTGGCCATCCGCCGTACGCGGTGCTTGATCTCGTTGGTGATGTGCGGGATGACCTGCACGGTGTCGCCCAGGTACTCGCCGCGCCGCTCCTTGGCGATCACGGTGGAGTAGATCTGCCCGGTGGTGACGTTCGCGGTGCCGTCCAGATCGACGTCGAGGAACCGCTCGTAGTGCCCGATGTCCAGGTCGGTCTCGGCTCCGTCGTTGGTGACGAAGACCTCGCCGTGCTGGAAGGGGTTCATGGTGCCGGGATCCACATTCAGATACGGATCCAGCTTCTGCATGGTGACGCGCAGCCCGCGCGCCTTGAGCAGCGCGCCGAGCGAGGACGCGGTGAGTCCCTTGCCGAGCGAGGAGGCGACCCCACCGGTGACGAAGATGTGCTTGGTCGTCTTGTGGGGACTGGAGACAGTGGCCAAAGCGGGCTCCCGTGGTCGCGAGGTCGGATGCGGCTCGGGGGTCCTGCTGCCCTCCGCTCCACGGGCTACCAGCGTATCAGTGAGCGGGCTGTAGCCAGGCGGTACACGGATGGCGCGCGAGGACCCGCGAGGCGTCGTATATTGCTCGGACGCTCAATTGAGCGACGTACATCACGCACGTCCCACGGGGCTGCCCCACCGTTCGACTGGAGATGCAAGTGGCCGGGCGCATCGAGGATTACGCACTCATCGGCGACATGCAGACCGCCGCCCTCGTTTGCCGGGACGGCTCGGCCGATTGGCTGTGTCTGCCCCGTTTCGACTCGCACGCGGTCTTCGCCGGCCTGCTCGGCACGGATGAGCACGGTTTCTGGCGCATCGGGCCCGCGCACGGCAAGGACGTGCCGCCTCCGCCCGCCACCCGGCGCCGTTACGTGGGCGATTCGCTCATCCTGGAGTCCGAGTGGGACACCACGCGCGGCACCGTGCGTGTGACCGACTTCATGCCGCCGCGCGACGACAGCGCCCCGCAGCTGGTGCGGATCGTGGAGGGCGTCAGCGGCCGGGTGCCGATGCGTTCGGCGCTGCGGATGCGGTTCTCCTACGGCTGGGTGGTGCCGTGGGTGCACAAGGTCGACGACCGGACGGTCGCCGTCGCCGGGCCCGACTCGGTGTGGCTGGACACCTCGGCCGAGACGTACGGCAAGAACCTCACCACCTACTCCGACTTCACGGTCGCCCCCGGTGACCGGATCGCGTTCACCATCAGCTGGCAGCCCTCGCACAAGGAGCCGCCGGCGGTGCCGCAGCCCGAGGAGGCGCTCGCCGCCACCGAGGAGTTCTGGCGCGACTGGGTCAGCCACTGCACGTACCACGGTCCGTACCGCGAGGCGGTGGTCCGCTCGCTGATCACCCTCAAGGCGCTCACGTACGCGCCGACGGGCGGCATCGTCGCGGCCCCCACCACCTCACTGCCCGAGGAGATCGGCGGCTCGCGCAACTGGGACTACCGCTACACCTGGCTGCGGGACGCCGCGATCACGCTCTCCTCGCTGCTGCGCACCGGCTACCACGAGGAGGCCCGTGCCTGGCGCGAGTGGCTGCTGCGCGCGGTGGCCGGGGACCCGGAGAACCTCCAGATCATGTACGGGGTGGCGGGCGAGCGGGAGCTGTCGGAGGCCGAGCTGAGCTGGCTGCCCGGGTACGAGAACTCGCAGCCGGTACGGATCGGCAACGGCGCGGCCGGCCAGCTCCAGCTGGATGTCTACGGCGAGGTCACCGAGGCGCTGCATCTGGGCCACATGACCGGCCTGGCCCGCAACGATCACGCCAATCTTCTCCAGCTGAAGCTCATCCGCTACCTGGAGGACCACTGGAACGAGCCGGACGAGGGGATCTGGGAGGTGCGCGGTCCGCGCCGCCACTTCGTGCACTCGAAGGTGATGGCCTGGGTCGCGGTGGACCGCACCGTCAAGCTCATCGAGTCGGGCGAGGTGGACGGCCCGCTGGAGCGGTGGCGCGACCTGCGTGACGAGATCCACCGCGACGTGTGCGAGCACGGCTACGACAAGGAGCGCAACACCTTCACCCAGTCCTACGGTTCGCAGGAACTGGACGCCTCCCTGCTGCTGATCCCGCAGATGGGCTTCCTGCCGCCCGACGACAAGCGGGTCATCGGCACCGTCGAGGCGATCCAGCGCGAGCTGTCCACCCTGGACGGCTTCATCCTGCGCTACCCGACCGCCGGTGACGAGGCGGGAGTGGACGGTCTGGAGGGCGACGAGGGCGCGTTCCTGGCCTGCTCGTTCTGGATGGCGGACGACCTGGCGATGATCGGCCGGGTGGACGAGGCCCGCAAGCTGTTCGAGCGGCTGCTGTCGCTGCGCAACGACCTGGGTCTGCTGGCCGAGGAGTGGGACCCGCGCCGCCAGCGCCAGGTGGGGAACTTCCCGCAGGCGTTCTCGCACGTGCCGCTGATCGACACGGCGCTGCGGCTGACCGCCTCGGGCGCGTACGGCGGCTGACGCCCCGCCCCTAGTACGGCACCGGTGGCCGCCCCGACTCGGAGTCAGGGGCGGCCACCGGCGGTTGGGGGGACGCGTGGTCCTTCGCCTCAGAAGGGGCTGAGGGTCAGCGTGAACTGCTGCGGCGCGTGGTCCTGGATGTAGGACGCGAAGTCGGCGACGTCGTCGAAGGCGAAGCCGTAGGCGCGGCCGTCCTCCATCGCGGCGTGCAGTGCCTTGGCGTAGTGGTGGGTGACGTCGCCCTGGTAGAACGCGGCGGCGTCGGTGACCGGCTGCTCGATGTGGCTGTGCGCGGTGGTGCGGTTGAGGGCGGCGCCCAGGATGGCGGCCACCGGGCCGCGCATCCCGTCGTTGGGGGCGTGCAGGGCGCCGTCGCAGAACAGCACGTCGCGGGTGGTGGGGCGGTCGAACGCCACTTCGGCGGGGCCGTTGAAGACCAGCCGCCCGCCACTGCCCCGGCCGGTGAAGTAGCCCTCGTTCGTACGGACGTTCAGCTGGTGGCCCTCGCCCCAGATCCGGTCGATGTACGCGTCGAAGTAGCCGCTGGGGAAGAGCCCGGCGTCCAGCCCGTGGCTGGGGGCCAGCACCCGTCGGTCGCCGATCACCAGCGGCGCGTAGGTGTCGTCGCGGCCGACCTCGGTGAAGATCTGCTGCCGGCCGCCGGGCTTGAGCACCCCCGCGGTCTGGTCGGCGGTGCCCTGGAGCCGGACGTCCAGCGGGACGCTGAACATGTCGACCATGGTGACGTTGCAGAACATGCCGTCCGCGTTGTACGTGAACTCGGCGCAGTCGTGCAGCACGTCGTAGTTGGGGTCGGTGGGCACCCAGCCGGCGGGGTAGGCCAGCGCCGGGGCGCCGTTGCCGTCCGCCACCGCCTTGAACTTGAGCTTGGCGCCCAGCGCCGTGTAGATCCGGCCCGACATGTACGGCAGGTGCAGGGTGGTGGTGCCGGAGCCGGCCAGCGGGATGGCGTAGTCGGTGAAGCCGTCCGGGCCGTTGTCGTCGAGCGAGATCGGGGCGAGCGCGCCGTCCGGGGTGAGCCGTACCTGACGGCCGTCGACATTGCCGACGACGTACAGGTACACCGAACTGTTGGCCCATTCACCCGTGTTGTTGACGATGTGCACGGGGAGGGTGGCGGCGGTCGAGGGTGGTGCGACGGCGGTGTCCGTGCCGCCGAAGGCCCGGGTGGCGAGCAGTCCGGCGGCCGGGACGGCGATCGCGCCGGCGGCGGCGCCCTTGAGCAGGTTCCTGCGGTTGACCATCGGGATCACACCTCACCGATCTGGACGGAGACATCGTCGAGGAGCAGGGAATGACCGGGCTCGGTGGCCGCGGTGGGGGCGGCGGAACCGGCCGCCGGCCGCCTTGCTTTTTTCATGCGCATGACAGTGCACATCTTCCGTGTGGGGGTGCGGTGTTGCGTCGGACGGGTCCCGTGGGGGAGCTTGTGAGAGCGCTCTCAGGCGTTGCCAAGCACACTGCCGGGGGCGAGCGGTACGGTCAAGGGCCCGCGACTTAAGAGGGTCCTAAGTGTCAGCACACCACCCCACGCTCGAAGCCGTCGCCGCCCACGCGGGCGTCTCGCGCGCCACCGTCTCCCGGGTGGTCAACGGAACGCCCGGCGTACGGGCCGAGTTGCGGGAGCGGGTGCGGCGGTCGGTGGCGGCGCTCGGGTACGTGCCCAACAGCGCGGCCCGCTCCCTGGTCACCCGCCGTACCGGCGCGGTGGGCGTGGTGATCGCCGAACCGGAGTCGCGGGTCTTCGCCGACCCCTTCTTCGCCCAGCAGTTGCGCGGCATCGGCCGCGAACTCGCCGCCCACGACACCCAGCTGCTGCTCATGCTGGTGGAGCGGCCGGGCGACGACGACCGCATCGGCCGCTATCTGGCGGGCGGCCACGTGGACGGCGTACTGATGTTCTCGCTGCACAACGACGAGCCGCTGCCGGCGCTGGCCCGGTCCTCCGGGCTGCCGACGGTCTTCGGCGGGCGCCCAGGCTGGCCGGGCGCCGAGCGGGAGAGCGGACTGCTGTACGTGGACACGGACAACCGCGACGGCGCACGGCAGGCGGCGGAGCACCTGCTGGCGCGCGGCCGGCGCCGGATCGCCGTGATCACCGGACCGCTGGACCAGACCGCGGCGCAGGACCGGCTCGCCGGGTACCTGGACGCGCTGGGACGGACCGCGCCCGACCCGGCGCTGCTGGCGCACGGCGATTTCACGGCGGAGGGCGGGGAGGCGGCGATGGCGCGGCTGCTGGAGACCTCCCCCGATCTGGACGCGGTCCTCGCGGGCAACGACCTGATGGCCACCGGCGCGCTGCGCACCCTGCGCCGGCACGGCCTGCGGGTGCCCCGGGATGTGGCGGTGGCCGGCTACGACGATCTGGAACCGGCCGCCTGGGCCGAACCCGCCCTGACCACGGTCCGTCAGGACGTCCAGCTGATGGGCCGCCTGATGGCCGAACTCCTGCTCCGCCGGCTGACCCCCGCACCGGACGACGGGGCCACCCCGCCGGCCCCGGTGATCACCCCGGCCGAACTGGTGGTGCGCGCCTCGACGTAGGGGCGGCAGCGCTCCGGCGCCCCCGGGTAGCCTGCGGGGATGTCCGAACACGAGGCGAACCGCCACCGTTCCGCCCGGGTGATCCTGCTCGACGGCGCGGACCGGGTGCTGCTGTGGAAGTCCCTCGACCGTCCGGGAATGCCGGAAGCCGGGCATCGCTGGCACACCCCCGGCGGCGGAGTGCGGGACGGCGAGACCCCGGCCGCTGCGGCGGCCAGAGAACTGCGTGAGGAGACGGGGCTGTCCGTACGGCCCCAGGACCTCGGGCCGAAGATCGCGGAAACCTCCGGGTACGCGGACCTCGGCTGGGCCAGGGGCGTCTTCCAGGACGACTTCTTCCACCTCGCGGTCACGGCGCACCACGTGGAGAGGGCCGGCCAGGAGGCTCACGAGAGCCGGTACCTCGCGGGGCACCGCTGGTGGCCCATCGCGGAGCTGGCCGTGACCACCGAGACCGTCCACCCTCTCGGCCTGGCGGACCTGGCCGCCGACCTGGCCGCCGGCCGGGTGCCGTCCACCCCGGTCGTCCTCCCCTGGCACCACTGACCCCGGGCGGCCGGACCGCGACCCGGCCGCCGCCGGGCACCGGACGCCCGCTAGCGGGCGCCGGACAGCTCGTCGTAGACGCTCAGCACCTGCGCCACCGTCGTGTCCTCGGTCGGCCAGGAACGCGCCCTGGCACGGCCCGCCAGTGTCAGGGCCGCCCGGTGGTCCGGGTCCTCCAGCAGGGTGCGCACCGCGCTCGCCAGCGCCCCCGGGTTGCCGTAGGGGATGAGCACCGCCGCGTCACCCACCAGCTCCGGTACGCCGCCCACCGCCGTCGCCACCAGCGGCACCCCGCCGCGCAGCGCCTCCTGCGCCAGCTGGGGCCTGGCCTCCCAGCGCGGTGCGGCGAGCGCCACGTCGGCCGCCGGAAGCAGCCGCCGTACGTCCTGGGCGCGGTCCAGCAGCCGCACCGGCAGGCCCTCGCGTTCGATGCGCCGCTGCCAGGCGCCGCGCTGCGGCCCCTCCCCCGCCATCACCAGCAACGGCTGCGGGTCAAGACCGCGCCAGCCGCGCGCGGCGGCCAGCAGCAGGTCGTGGCCCTGTTCGGCGATCAGCAGCGGCCGGTCGACGACGCCCAGCTCCGCCCGTACCTTGTGCGGCTCGCCCTCACCGCTGCGCCCGGTGCGCTGCGCGGGCAGCGCCACCGGCGCCAGCCGGGCGTCGCGCGCGCCGCGCCGTCGGGCCCGGTCCACCAGGTCGGAGGTGGCGCCGAGCACGACGGAGGCGGCGCGTGCCACCCAGCGTTCGGTCAGCCGGCGCAGCCGCTCCCGTACGCCGTGGTCCCCGGGGCGGGCGTGCCAGGTGACCACGAGCGGGACCGCGCGGCGCCGCAGTGCCAGCGCGGCGACCAGTCCGGCCCGCATGCCGTGGGCGTGCACCAGGTCCGCGTCGCAGCAGATCGCCCGCAGGGTGCGGACGGCGTCGGCCTGGGCCCGTACCGGGAGCGGGATGAAGCGGGCGCCGGTGCCGGCGAAGTCGTAACGGCGCTCGGCGTACTGGGAGGCGCATACCGTCACGCGCACGCCCCGGGCGTCGAGCCCCGCCGCCAGCGAGCGCACATGCGCCCCCGTGCCGGCGCTGCCCCCGCCGAGCAGCTGGACCACATGCAGCTGCGGGGCACGTCCGGCCACTGGCGGCACGACGGGCATGGCCGGCACGCTCCTCTCCTCGACTGTGTCCTGGGTCACTCCGCGGTCACACACCGCGCGGGGCGTCCAGAATGCCAGCTCGCGACGGCATCGCGGTAGCGCGCGCCACTCTCCTGGACTACCGGCGGCGTCCCAGCCGGGCGGCGGTGGCCAGCAGCTCCTCGGCGTGCGCGCGGGCGAGCGCGGAGTCCTCCTGCCCCGCCAGCATCCGGGACAACTCCCGTACCCGGCCCTCACCGTGCACGGACTGCACGCCGCTGCGGGTGACCGACCCGTCGTTGGTCTTCTCGACCACCAGATGCCGGTCCGCGAAGGCCGCGACCTGCGGCAGGTGTGTGACGACCACCACCTGCGCGGAGTCCGCCAGCTTCGCCAGCCGGCGGCCGATCTCGACGGCCGCCTTGCCGCCCACCCCGGCGTCCACCTCGTCGAACAGATAGGTGGGCACCGGTGCCGACCCGGCGAAGACCACCTCGATGGCCAGCATCACCCGCGACAGCTCACCCCCGGAGGCGCCCTTGGCGATCGGCCTGGCCGTGGCCCCGGGGTGCGGGGCCAGCAGCAGCTCGACCTCGTCCACCCCGTGCGGCCCGTACGCCACGGTGCGACCGCCGACCTCGATGCCCTCGGCGGGCAGCGCGGCCTCGGTGTGCCGCAGCGCGACCTCGATCCGGGCGTGCGCCATCGCCAGCTGCGTCAGCTCGTCGGTGACGGCCTCCCCGAAACGCTTGGCGGCCTCCGCCCTGGCGTCGCTGAGGGTCTGCGCGAGCACGCTCAGCTCGGAGCGCAGGGCATCGCGCTCGGCGGTCAGCTCCCCGATCCGCTCGTCGTCGCCCTCCAGCTCGGCGAGCCGGGCGGCGCTGCCCTCGGCCCACACCAGCAGCGCCGAGCAGCCGTCGCCCGCCGCCGTCTCCTCGGGGCCGCCGCCGTACTTGCGGATCAGGTGAGCCAGGGTCGCGCGGCGCTCCTCCACGGCGGCGAGCCGCAGCGGGTCGGCGTCCAGGCCGTCGGCGTAGGAGGCGAGTTCACCCGCCACGTCGGTGAGCAGGATGTGCACCTCGGCCAGCCGGTCGGCGAGCTCAGCCAGCTCGGCGTCGTGGCCGCGCACCGCCTCCAACGCCCGGTGCGCGCCGCCGACCAGCACCCCGGCGTCCACGCCCGCCGGGTCGGCGGGGTCGCCCGCCAGCGCGCCGTGCGCGACGGCGGCGGCCGAGGCGAGCGCCTCGGCGTGGCCGAGCCGCGCGGCCTCCGCGGTGAGTTCGCCGTCCTCACCGGGGCGCGGTTCGGCGGCGGCGATCTCCTCCAGGCCGAAGCGCAGCAGATCGGCCTCCTGGATCCGTTCCCTGGCCAGGGTGGTCAGCTCGGACAGCTCGGCGGAGACATCACGCAGCCGCCGGTACGCCTCGCGGTACCCGGCCAGCGGCGCGGCGACGGCCTCGCCCGCGTACCGGTCGAGCGCCTCGCGCTGCCGGGCCGGGCGCAGCAGCCCCTGCTGGTCGGTCTGGCCGTGCACCGCGACGAGTTCGTCGGCCAGCTCCGTCAGCAGCCCGGCCGGCACCGACCGGCCGCCGACGTACGCTCTGGAACGCCCCTCGGCGGAGACGGTGCGGCTGATGAGCAGCGCACCCTCGTCCAGTTCGGCACCGGCCTCCTCGGCGCGGTGCGCGGCCGGCGCTCCGGGGGGCAGGCTGATGCGGCCCTCCACGACGGCTGTCGCAGCCCCGGCACGCACCAGCGCGGCGTCCGCCCGGCCGCCCAGCAGCAGGCCGAGGCTGGTGACGACCATGGTCTTGCCGGCGCCGGTCTCGCCGGTCACCGCGGTGAAGCCGGTGGACAGTTCGACGATCGCGTCGTCGATCACGCCCAGGTCCTTGATCCGCATCTCCTCCAACACGGATACGACCATACGAGGTCATCGGGGGATGTGGCGACGCCCGGGGTCGAACATTAGTGCGGAGCGCCGCGCCATCCGGCCACCGGCAGGGCGAACTTGGCCACCAGCCGGTCGGTGAACGGCGCCCGGTGCAGCCGCGCCAGGCGGACCGGCACCAGACCGCGCCGCACCTCCACCCGCGCACCGGCGGGCAGTTCGACCGTGCGCCGCCCATCGCACCACAGCACACCCGGCCCGGTGTCCGGGCGCACCTCCACCGCGAGCACCGATCCCGGCGCGGTGACCAGCGGCTTCGCGAACAGCGCGTGCGCGCTGATCGGCACCATCAGCAGCGCCTCGACCTCCGGCCACACCACCGGGCCGCCGGCCGAGAAAGCGTACGCGGTGGAGCCGGTGGGCGTGGCACACACCACCCCGTCCCCGCCGAAGCCGGAGACCGGGCGGCCGTCCACCTCGATGACGACCTCCAGCAGCCGCTCGCGGGCGGCCTTCTCCACCGAGGCCTCGTTCAGCGCCCAGTCCCGGTGGATGACCTGCCCGTCGTCGCTGACCAGCACATCGAGGGTCATCCGCTCCTCGACCTCGTAGGCGCGGGTGACCACCCGGTCCACGACCTGGTCCAGGTCGTCCCGCTCCGCCTCGGCGAGGAACCCGACCCTCCCCAGGTTCACCCCGAGCATCGGCACCCCCGAGGCCCGCGCGAGTTCCGCGCCGCGCAGCAGGGTGCCGTCGCCGCCGAGCACGATCAGCAGTTCGCAGCCGTCGGCCACCCCGGGGCCGGCCTCCACCCACTCCACGCGGTCGTCGTAGGCGCCATGCCCGGGCATCGGCAGGTCCGCGGCCTCCTCGGCCAGGACCCGCACCCCCACCCCGTGCGACAGCAGCCCGCGCACCACGAGTTCGGCGCTGCGCACGGCGGCCGGCCGCCCGGTGTGGGCGAGCAGAAAGACGGTACGCGGCGGGTTGATCGTGGTCACTGGGGCCCTTCCGTCACGGCGCGTTCGACATCGGCGGGGTCGAGTGCGGGTGCGCCGGCGCGCAACCACAGGAAGTATTCGACGTTGCCCGAGGGTCCGGGCAGCGGACTGGCGGTGACGCCCCGCACGCCGAGGCCCAGCTCCGCCGCCCGTCCCGCGACGGCGGTGACCGCCTCGGCGCGCAGCAGCGGGCTGCGCACGACGCCGCCGCTGCCGAGCCGTTCCTTGCCGACCTCGAACTGCGGTTTGACCATCAGCACCAGATCGGCGTCGGGCGCGGCACAGGCGATCAGGGCGGGCAGCACCAGCCCCAGGGGAATGAACGAGAGATCACCGACGATCAGTTCCGCCGGCCGCCCGCCAATCTGTTCGAGCGTCATCTCCCGCACATTTGTCCGGTCCTGTACGGTGACGCGCTCGTCGGCCTGGAGCGACCAGGCGAGCTGCCCGTAGCCCACGTCCACGGCGATGACATGAGCCGCGCCGGCCCGCAGCAGCACATCGGTGAACCCCCCGGTGGAGGCCCCGGCGTCCAGCGCGCGGCGGCCCTCCACGCGCAGCCCGAGCGGGGTGAAGGCCTCCAGCGCGCCGGCGAGTTTGTGCCCGCCGCGCGAGACGTAGCCGGGGTCGTCGGCGTCCTCACGCACCACCAGGGCCGCGCTGGTGGCGACCTGGGTGGCGGGCTTGGCGGCCACCAGACCGTCCACCGACACCCGGCCGGTCTCGATCAGCGTCCTGGCGTGCTCGCGCGAGCGGGCGAGCTTGCGCCGCACCAGTTCGGCGTCGAGGCGGGACAGGCGTCGGCGGGTCGCTGCCACGGGTGGTTCAGCTCCTGGGGGTCACGGGATGAGGGTGCGGGACGTCGAGCGCGGTCAGCGTGTCACGCAGCCCGCGGTGAACATCCTCGTACACCTCCCCATGACCGCCGACGGCGAGGTGATCGGCGTCGGTCAGCCGGGCGAGTACGGCGTCCACACCCGGGTGCCCGGTGGCGCTGATCCCGATCCCCAGCGGTCGCGGCCCCTCGTCCTCCTGGGGCGCCTCGACCGGTTCCGGCTGCCGCGTGGGCGTGGACTCATCCATGCGCCCGACGCTACCGCCTGCCCGCCCCCGAACGCCGTCGCCCCACCCTCACGTCCCGTGGCCCGGCGTTCGGTGGACAGCGACCACGGGGAGCAGCCGGCACGCGGCCGGGGCCGGTGGGCGCCGCCGGCGCGGAACCGGCCACCGTGAGCGCCTCCCCCGTCACTCACAACTCCCCCTGGGGCCCCTCACACTCGACGCGAAAGTTAGGTTAGCCTAACCTCCAGTTCCGGCGTTTCCGAGAGACCGGGCCCCATGACGCTGCCCCGCACCACGCTCCTGCCGCGCCACCGCCCGCCCGGGCGTCACCAGACATCTCGCCGCGGACCGCACCACCGCACGCCCGCCGGGCGGAATCCCACGACCGAAACGAGAGGACACGACACATGACCGCCGCGCCCTTCGAGTTCTTCGATCTCCAGGTGCTCCGGACAACCCGGCTCAGCCCCAGCTTCACCCGCGTCACCCTCGGCGGCGACCGGCTCGGCCGGCTCGCCAGCGGAGGGCGCGACCAGCGCTTCAAACTCTTCCTGCCCCAGCCCGGCGACCACGAGGTGGCCATCCCCCGGCACGCCGGACAGGGCTGGTGGCCCGCCTGGCAGCAGATGGACCCGTCCAAACGCGGCATCATGCGCACCTACACCGCGCGCGAGCAGCGCCGCGGCCCGGACGAGCTGGACATCGACTTCGCCCTGCACGGCGAACACGGCGGCCCCGCGTCCCGCTGGGCCGAGAAGGCCACCCCCGGCGACGCCATCGCCATCCTCGGCCCGGTCGAGGAGGACAACGCCGCGGTCGACTTCCGCCCGCCCCCCGAGGCCGAGTGGATGCTCATCACCGGTGACGAGACGGCACTGCCCGCCATCGCCGGCATCCTGGACTGGCTGCCGCCCGGCATCCCCGCGAAGGTCTGGCTGGAGGTCGCCCACCACGAGGACCGCCAGGAGCTGAGCACCAAGGCCGACGCCGACATCACCTGGGTCGTCCGCGACGACGAGACCACCCTGCTGGATTCGGTACGCGCCACCCACCTGCCCGCCGGGCGCCCCTACGCGTGGATCGCCGGCGAGGCGGGCTCGGTGCGCACCCTGCGCCGTCACCTGGTCAACGACCGGGGCATCGACCGCAAGAACATCAAGTTCACCGGCTACTGGCGCAAGGGCACCACCGAGGACGACCTGATCGCCCAGATCTCCACCGGCCCGGCCAAGGCCGAGGAGAACGACTGACCGGCACCACCGCCCGACCCGGGCGGTCCGGTACGGGCCACGCCACACCCGTACCGGACCGCCCGTCACCCCTCCCGCGCCGCCGGCCGTCGCAGCATGAACACATCGACGGAGTCCTGGCCGGTCACGGTGAACCCGTGCCGCTCGTACAGTCGCCGCGCCGCGCTCCCCCGGAGCACCGTCAGCCGCACCGAAGCCCCGGCCGCGTCCCCGCGCGCCAGCAGCGCCCCCAGCACGGCCGTGCCGAGACCGCACCCCTGGAACTCCGGCGCCAGGTAGAAGTGCTCCAGCTCCCAGTCGGGCACCGCGGCGCCCCCGCGCAGCGTCACGCACCCCGCGAACGCACGCCCGGCCTCGATGACGGACGTGTGGTCCGCCGAGAAGCCGTCGCGCAGCCGCTGCCGCACCCGGTGCTCGTCATAGCGCCCCAGCCGTTCCAGGTCCGCGCGCATCACCACGGCCCGCAGTTCGGCGATCGGCTCGACATCGCCCGCGCCGGCCGCCCGCAGGGACCAGGCGAACGGCTCGGTCCCCGCCCGCCGGGGCCGCGCCGTCCGTAGGTTCACCGCCGGTCGGCCAGCAGCCCGGCGAGACCGGCCGGCAGGCCGAGCCCGCACGCGCCGTCCCCGGCTGCCGTCCAGCCGGCCGCGCACAGCGCCCGCAGCGCGTCCACCGGGTCCCCGTCCCCGGTGAGTTCCAGCGCCCGCTCTCCGGCCACCGCCCGCCAGCCGCCGCACCCGAACCCGCCGCCGGTGCCCGGCTCCGCGACCACGGCGGGCTGCGCCACCAGCAGGTCCCGCAGATCCGCCGCCACATACGTGGGCCGGTGCTCGGGCCTGGCCGCCACCGCGCCCGCCGCGTCCGTCACCCCGGTCAGCACGAGCAGCGAGTCCACCCGCCCGTTGAACGCGCCCTCGATATCGGTGTCCAGCCGGTCCCCCACCACCAGGGGCCGCTCGGCACCCGTCCGCAGAATCGTCTCGCGGTGCATCGGCGGCAGCGGCTTCCCCGCCACCACCGGCTCCACCCGCCCCCCGGAGCCGATGCGTACGACCTCCACGGCCGCGCCGTTCCCCGGCATGATGCCGCGCCCGCTGGGGATCGTCAGATCGGTGTTCGACGCGAACCACGGCAGCCCCCGGTTCACCGCCAGCGTCGCCTCCGCCAGCGCCCCCCAGGGAAGTTCGGGGCCGCCGTACCCCTGCACCACCGCCGCCGGGTCGTCGTCCGCCGAGGCGACCGGCACGAGCCCCCGCTCGGTCAGCGCCACCCGCAGCCCCTCGCCCCCCACGCACAGCACCCGCGCCCCCGCCGGCAGCCGCTCGGCGATCACCCGCGCCACCGCCTGCGCCGAGGTCACCACCTCGGCCTCCTCGGCCGGCACCCCGAGTTCCGTCAGATGCCCGGCCACGGTGCGCGGCGTGCGGGAGGCGTTGTTGGTGACGTACGCCAGCCGCATCCCGCCCTCCCGCGCCGCCCGCAGCGCGTCCACCGCGTGCGGCAGCGCCTCGCCGCCCGCGTACACCACCCCGTCCAGGTCCAGCAGCGCGGTGTCGTACGCCGTGAACAGCGCGCGCTCGCTCCCCGCCGGGCTCGTCCTGACCTTCGTCTCAACCCTGTCATCAGCCATAACACCCCGATCATCCCCCACCACCGCCGATCGCCCCCATCTGCCCCGGACAAGGGCATTCGGCATAGCATGCCGGGATGGCTTCCGACGTCCCCGCCGGCCCCGGCGGACTGGATCTCGCCCCATTCCGGGGACTGCGTTACGCCCCCGGGCGCGTGAGCGACCCGGCCGCCGTCACCTCACCCCCGTACGACGTGGTGGTCCGCCCCGACGGGCTGAACGAACTGCGCACCGCCGACCCGTACAACATCGTGCGCCTGATCCTTCCGCAGGCCACCGACCCCGCCGAGGGCCACCGCCGCGCCGCCAGGACGCTGCGCCAGTGGCTCGCCGAGGGCGTCCTCACCCAGGACGCGCGGCCCGCCCTGTACGTGTACGAACAGCGCGGCCCGGACGCCGTGCACCAGCGCGGCGTGATCGGCGCCCTGCGGCTGACCGAACCCGGCTCCGGGACCGTCCTGCCGCACGAGGACGTCATGCCGGACGTCGTCGCCGACCGCGCCGCCCTCACCCGCGCCACCGGCACCAACCTCGAACCCCTGCTGCTCTCCTACCGGGCCGCGCAACCCGACGACGCCGACGCCGTCATCGAGGAAACCGTCCGCACCACCCCGCTGCTGGCCACCCGCACCGCCGACGGCATCGCACACCGGCTGTGGGCGGTGACCGGCCCCGACGCCGTCGCCCGGCTGCGCACCGCCCTGCACCGGCACCGCGCGCTGATCAGCGACGGCCACCACCGCTGGGCCACCGCGCTGCGGCTGCGCGACGAACACGCCGGCCGTCCGCCCTGGGACCGGACCCTGGTCCTGCTGGTCAACTCCGCCCGCCATCCGCTGCGGGTCCAGGCCATCCACCGGGTGCTCCCCGAACTCCCCGCCGCACAGGCGCTGGAGCGGGTACGGGCCACCGCGGCCTTCCGCGTACGCCCGCTGACCGCCCCGCCCGGCGAGGCCCTGCGCGCCCTCGCCGCCACCGAGGGCACCGCCTTCCTGCTGGCCGGCCCCGCCGGGGGCGGACTCCACCTGCTGGACCGCCCCGACCCGGCGCTCCTGGCACGGACGATCCCGGCCCACCGCCCCGCCGCCTGGCGGGCCCTGGACGCCACCGTCCTGCACACCACCCTGCTGGAGGCGGTGTGGGGCGTCCCCGACCGTCCGGGGGCCGTCCGCTATCTGCACGAGGCCGACGCCGCGCTCGCCCAGGGCCTGGACACCGGTGGCACGGCCGTACTGCTGCGCCCGGTCTCCGAGGAGACGGTTCGTTCGCTTGCGGAGGCGGGCATCATGATGCCGCGCAAGTCCACCTCCTTCGGCCCCAAACCGGCCTCGGGGCTGGTGCTGCGCCCGCTGGAGGAGGAGCCGGAGCAAGGGCCCATTGCCCCAGAAAATTAGGTTAGGCTAACCTCACTTCCGAGTTGCCCCATCGCACCCGGGAGCCGCATGAGCACCGCCCTGTTCACCAGAACCGACGAAGCACTCGGCCGGTTCACCGTCCGCGCCGTCGACCCGGCCGCCGACACCCCGCTGCTGCACAGCTGGCTCACCCACCCCAAATCGGCGTTCTGGCTGATGCAGAACACCACCCGGGAGCAGGTGCGCGGCTATTTCGACACCATCGCCGCGTCCACCACACACCATGCCTACCTCGGGCTGCACGACGGAAACCCCGCCTTCCTGGCGGAGCGGTACGACCCGGCCGCCGAGCCGGTCGGCAAGGCGTACCCCGTCCAGGAGGGCGACGTGGGCATGCACTTCCTCACCGCCCCCACCGACACCCCCCGGCACGGCTTCACCCTCGCCGTCATCACCACCGTCATGGAACTCCTGTTCAGCGACGCCGCCACCCAGCGCGTCGTCGTCGAGCCCGACGCCCGCAACCGCGCCGTCCACGTCCTCAACACCGCCGTCGGCTTCCAGGTGGCCGCCCGTGTCGAACTGCCCGGAAAGGAAGCCCTGCTGAGCTTCTGCACCCGCGACCAGTACCTGGCCGCTTCCCTCCGGCAGCACCCGGCAGCCACCGACTAAGGAGCACGCCCCGCCATGCACCCCCAGGACCCCCACCAGGCCGTCGCCCACCTCACCCCCGCGCTGTGGGAACAGGCCGGCCGCCGGCTGATACGCAAGGCGCTCGCCGAGTTCTCCCACGAGCGGCTGCTCACCCCCACCGAGGACCCGGAACACCCGGGTCACTTCACCGTCCCCACCGACGACGGCACCGTCACCTACCGCTTCACGGCCCGCCGCCGCGCCCTGGACCACTGGCAGATCGACGCGGACAGCATCACCCGCCGCCACCGCGACGGCAGCGAACTGCCACTCTCCGCACTCGACTTCTTCATCGAGCTGCGCACCGCGCTCAAACTGAGCGACGCGATCCTGCCGGTCTACCTGGAGGAGATCAGCAGCACTCTGGCGGGCGCCGCCCACAAACTGGCCGGAGAACTCAGCTCCGACCCGGCCACCCGCCGCCCCTCCGCCTCCGAACTGGCCCGCGCCGACTTCCAGACCGTCGAAGCCGGCATGACCGAGGGCCATCCCTGCTTCGTCGCCAACAACGGCCGCCTCGGCTTCGACGCCGCCGAATACCACGCGTACGCACCGGAGACCGGCGCCCCCGTCCAGCTGATCTGGCTCGCCGCGCGCCGCGACCTCACCACCTTCTCGGCCTCCGCGGGGCTCGACTACGAGGACCTGATCGCCGCCGAACTCTCCCCCGCCGACCGGGACGCCTTCGCCGCACACCTCACCGGGCAGGGCCTGGAACCGGCCGACTACCGGCTCATCCCCGTCCACCCCTGGCAGTGGTGGAACCGGATCTCCGTCACCTTCGCCGCCGAGGTCGCCCAGCGGCACCTCGTGTGCCTCGGCCCCGGCGAGGACAGCTACCGCGCCCAGCAGTCGATCCGTACCTTCTTCAACACCGACGCGCCCGGCAAGCACTATGTGAAAACCGCCCTGTCCGTCCTCAACATGGGCTTTCTGCGCGGACTCTCAGCCGCCTACATGGAAGTGACACCGGCCATCAACGACTGGCTGCACGAGCTGGTGAGCGAGGATCCCCGGCTACGCGCGCTGGGCTTCGGCATCCTGCGCGAACGCGCCGCCGTCGGCTACCACCACCCGCAGTACGAGAGCGTCGCCGCCAAGGGCTCCCCGTACCTGAAGATGCTGGCCGCCCTGTGGCGGGAGAGCCCGGTACCGTCCCTGGAACCCGGGCAGCGGCTCGCCACCATGGCCTCCCTGCTGCACGTGGACGCCCGGGGCGACGCGCTGGCCGCCACCCTCATCAAGGACTCCGGGCTGGCCCCCGAGGAGTGGCTGCGCCGCTACCTCGACGCCTACCTCGCGCCGCTGCTGCACTGCTTCTACCGCTACGGCCTGGTCTACATGCCGCACGGCGAGAACGTCATCCTGGTGCTGCGCGACGGCGTTCCCGAGCGCGCCATCATGAAGGACATCGCCGAGGAGATCGCGGTCTTCGACCCGGCGACGCCGATCCCGGCCGGCATCGAGCGCATCAGGGTGGACATCCCGGAGGAGGAGAGGCCGCTCTCGCTCTTCACGGACGTCTTCGACTGCTTCCTCCGCTTCCTCAACAGCACCCTGGCCGAGGCCGGAGTGCTGACGGAGGACGCCTTCTGGGGGACCGTCGCCGGCTGCGTCAGCGACTACCAGGAGCTGCACCCCGAACTGGCCGACCGGTTCAAGCGGTACGACCTGTTCACGGAGACGTTCGCGCTGTCCTGCCTGAACCGCCTCCAGCTGCGCAACAACCAGCAGATGGTCGACCTGACCGATCCCTCGGCCGCCCTCCAGTTCATCGGCACCCTGGACAACCCGATCGCGAAATTCGCCTGAGCACGACGAAGCGGCGAGAGGGAACGCATCCCCTCCCGCCGCTTCGGTCAGGCGTGGCGGTCAGTCCTCTTCGCCGAGCTCGGGATCGAGCGCGTCGACGAACTCCACGCCGTCCAGTTCGGCCAGCCGGTCCGAGGCGTTGGTGATCCCGCCGGAGTCCGCGTCCAGCGTCTTGGCGAACCAGTCGCGGGCCTCGGCCTCACGCCCCACCGCCAGCAGCGCGTCCGCGTACGCGTACCGCAGCCGGGCGACCCAGGGCTGGGTGGAGCTGGAGTTCAGCTCCGGGCTCTGGAGCGTGACCACGGCGGCCTCCGCCTCGCCCATGTCCCGCCGGGCGCCGGCCGCGACCAGCCGCATCTCGACCTGGCCGGCCTTGTCCAGCCGCCGCACCTCGGGCTCACCGGCCATCGCCAGCGCCCGCTCCGGGCGGCCGAGCCCACGCTCGCAGTCGGCCATGACCGGCCACAGGTGGTCAGCCCCGGACATCCGGCGCGCCGCCCGGAACTCGGCGAGCGCCTCGGCGTACTTCTCCACCGCGTACGAGGCGAACCCCGCGGCCTCACGCACCGCGGCTACCCGCGAGGCGAGCCGCAGCGCGACCCGCGAGTACGCGTACGCGCGCTCGGGGTCCTCGTCCAGCAGCTGGGCGCACATCACCAGGTTCCGCGCCACATCGGTGGCGAGGGTCTTCGGCAGGCTCATCAGCTCCTGCCGCACCGAGGGGTCGATCTCGGCCCCGGTCACATCGTCAGGGATCGACAGCCTCCGCGGCGCCGGCCCGCGCTGCCCGCGGTCGTCCCGCCGGAAGCCACCCCCGCGCCGGTCATCGTTCCCCCGGTAGCCGCCGCCACCACGCGGCCCACCCCGGTCATCACGCCGGAACCCGCCACCACGGCGGTCATCACGCCGATCATCACGGCGGTCATCGCGCCGGAAGGCCGGCCGGTCGCCATCGCGACGGGGACGGTCATCACGGCGGTCATCACGCCGGAACGGAGGCCGGTCACCATCACGACGGGGACGGTCGTCACGCTGATACGGCGGACGGTCCCCATCACGACGCGGGCGGTCGTCACGCCGGAAGGGCGGACGGTCGCCGTCACGGCGAGGCCGGTCATCCCGCTGATACGGCGGACGGTCCCCATCACGGCGGGGACGGTCATCCCGCTGATACGAGGGCCGGTCACCATCGCGACGCGGGCGGTCATCACGCTTGAACGGAGGCCGGTCACCGTCACGGCGAGGCCGGTCGTCTCGCTGGTACGAGGGCCGGTCACCATCGCGGCGGAAAGGCGGCCGGTCACCGTCACGACGCGGACGCTCATCACGGCGGTCATCACGCTTGAACGCGGGGCGGTCGCCGTCACGACGAGGACGGTCATCACGCTGATACGGCGGACGGTCATCACGCCGGAAGGCCGGCCGGTCACCGTCACGACGCGGGCGGTCATCACGCTTGAACGGAGGCCGGTCGCCATCGCGGCGGGGACGGTCATCCCGCTGGTACGAGGGCCGATCGCCATCCCGCCGGAAAGGCGGCCGGTCGCCATCACGACGCGGACGCTCATCACGGCGGTCATCACGCCGGAAGGCCGGCCGGTCACCATCGCGGCGGGGACGGTCATCCCGCTGATACGAGGGACGGTCGCCATCCCGCCGGAAAGGCGGCCGGTCACCGTCACGGCGGGGTCGATCGTCCCGCTGATACGAGGGACGGTCATCGCGCCGGAAAGGCGGGCGCTCTCCCTCACGACGCGGAGCGTCATCGCGGCGGGGCCGGTCACGGTCGTCCCTGCGGTCATCCCGCCGGAACGCCGGCCGGTCACCATCACGGCGAGGCCGGTCATCACGCCGGGGTCCTCGCCTCTCAGATCGGTCCTCGGGTGAATACGACATGGGGTACAGCTCCTGTTCCTACGAGCAATAAAAAAGACCGGTTGGTCTTTCAGCAAGTGTGCTGAAAGACCAACCGGTCTTCTCAAAGATTGTTCGGCGGCGACCTACTCTCCCACACGGTCCCCCATGCAGTACCATCGGCGCTGAAAGGCTTAGCTTCCGGGTTCGGAATGTAACCGGGCGTTTCCCTTTCGCCATGACCACCGAAACGCTTACAAACGTCTCAGCGTGAACAAGCACACTTTTCAGTTTGAAGAAATCATAGTTGTCTAAGACAAATTCACAGTGGACGCGAGCATCTGAGGACAAGCCCTCGGCCTATTAGTACCAGTCAACTCCACCTCTCACGAGGCTTCCATATCTGGCCTATCAACCCTGTCGTCTACAGGGAGCCTTACCCCATCAAGTGGGTGGGAGTCCTCATCTCGAAGCAGGCTTCCCGCTTAGATGCTTTCAGCGGTTATCCCTCCCGAACGTAGCCAACCAGCCATGCCCTTGGCAGAACAACTGGCACACCAGAGGTTCGTCCGTCCCGGTCCTCTCGTACTAGGGACAGCCCTTCTCAAGACTCCAACGCGCACAGCGGATAGGGACCGAACTGTCTCACGACGTTCTAAACCCAGCTCGCGTACCGCTTTAATGGGCGAACAGCCCAACCCTTGGGACCAACTCCAGCCCCAGGATGCGACGAGCCGACATCGAGGTGCCAAACCATCCCGTCGATACGGACTCTTGGGGAAGATCAGCCTGTTATCCCCGGGGTACCTTTTATCCGTTGAGCGACGGCGCTTCCACAAACCACCGCCGGATCACTAGTCCCTGCTTTCGCACCTGCTCGACCTGCCAGTCTCACAGTCAAGCTCCCTTGTGCACTTACACTCACCACCTGATGACCAACCAGGCTGAGGGAACCTTTGGGCGCCTCCGTTACTCTTTAGGAGGCAACCGCCCCAGTTAAACTACCCACCAGACACTGTCCCCGATCCGGATCACGGACCCAGGTTAGACATCCAGCACGATCAGAGTGGTATTTCAACAACGACTCCACCTGAACTAGCGTCCAGGCTTCACAGTCTCCCACCTATCCTACACAAACCGAACCGAACACCAATATCAAGCTATAGTAAAGGTCCCGGGGTCTTTCCGTCCTGCTGCGCGAAACGAGCATCTTTACTCGTAGTGCAATTTCACCGGGCCTATGGTTGAGACAGTCAAGAAGTCGTTACGCCATTCGTGCAGGTCGGAACTTACCCGACAAGGAATTTCGCTACCTTAGGATGGTTATAGTTACCACCGCCGTTTACTGGCGCTTAAGTTCTCAGCTTCGCCACACCGAAATGTGACTAACCGGTCCCCTTAACGTTCCAGCACCGGGCAGGCGTCAGTCCGTATACATCGCCTTACAGCTTCGCACGGACCTGTGTTTTTAGTAAACAGTCGCTTCTCGCTGGTCTCTGCGGCCACCCCCAGCTCAGAGAGCAAGTCTCATCACCAGAAATGGCCCCCCTTCTCCCGAAGTTACGGGGGCATTTTGCCGAGTTCCTTAACCATAGTTCACCCGAACGCCTCGGTATACTCTACCTGACCACCTGAGTCGGTTTAGGGTACGGGCCATTGTGAAACTCGCTAGAGGCTTTTCTCGACAGCATAGGATCATCCACTTCACCACAATCGGCTCGGCATCAGGTCTCACCCTCGTGTGGAACGGATTTACCTGCTCCACGGGCCACACCCTTACCCCGGGACAACCACCGCCCGGGCTGGACTACCTTCCTGCGTCACCCCATCACTCACCTACTACAGGTCTGGACCACCGACTCCACCACTCCACCCACCCCCGAAGGGACAGATGGCGGCTTCGCGGGCTTAGCATCGCCTGATTCAGCGTTGGCGCTCCACAACGGGTACCGGAATATCAACCGGTTATCCATCGACTACGCCTGTCGGCCTCGCCTTAGGCCCCGACTTACCCTGGGCAGATCAACTTGACCCAGGAACCCTTAGTCAATCGGCGCAAGAGTTTCCCACTCTTGTATCGCTACTCATGCCTGCATTCTCACTCGCATACCATCCACAACTCGTTTCCACGGCTGCTTCACCCGGCACACGACGCTCCCCTACCCACCACAACCTTCGTTAGAAGTATTGTTGCAGTGACACGACTTCGGCGGTGTACTTGAGCCCCGCTACATTGTCGGCGCAGAATCACTCGACCAGTGAGCTATTACGCACTCTTTCAAGGGTGGCTGCTTCTAAGCCAACCTCCTGGTTGTCTCTGCGACTCCACATCCTTTCCCACTTAGCACACGCTTAGGGGCCTTAGTCGATGCTCTGGGCTGTTTCCCTCTCGACCATGGAGCTTATCCCCCACAGTCTCACTGCCGCGCTCTCACTTACCGGCATTCGGAGTTTGGCTAAGGTCAGTAACCCGGTAAGGCCCATCACCTATCCAGTGCTCTACCTCCGGCAAGAAACACACGACGCTGCACCTAAATGCATTTCGGGGAGAACCAGCTATCACGGAGTTTGATTGGCCTTTCACCCCTAACCACAGGTCATCCCCCAGATTTTCAACTCTGGTGGGTTCGGGCCTCCACGAGGTCTTACCCTCGCTTCACCCTGCCCATGGCTAGATCACTCCGCTTCGGGTCTAGGGCATGCTACTCAATCGCCCTGTTCGGACTCGCTTTCGCTACGGCTACCCCACACGGGTTAACCTCGCAACACACCGCAAACTCGCAGGCTCATTCTTCAAAAGGCACGCAGTCACGGCACACAGAGCAAGCTCTGTGCACGACGCTCCCACGGCTTGTAGGCACACGGTTTCAGGAACTATTTCACTCCGCTCCCGCGGTACTTTTCACCATTCCCTCACGGTACTATCCACTATCGGTCACCAGGGAATATTTAGGCTTAACGGGTGGTCCCGCCAGATTCACACAGGATTTCTCGGGCCCCATGCTACTTGGGAAACCTTTAAGTGAGCCATGCAGATTTCAGCTACGGGGGTCTTACCCTCTACGCCGGGCCTTTCGCATGCCCTTCGCCTATCCACACAGTTTCTTACTCACCGACCGTCCGGCAGAACGATCAAAAAAGCTCCCACAACCCCGCATGCGCAACCCCTGCCGGGTATCACACACATACGGTTTAGCCTCCTCCGGTTTCGCTCACCACTACTCCCGGAATCACGGTTGTTTTCTCTTCCTGCGGGTACTGAGATGTTTCACTTCCCCGCGTTCCCTCCACACCGCCTATACATTCAGCAGTGGGTGACAGCCCATAACGACTGCCGGGTTTCCCCATTCGGAAACCCCCGGATCACAGCTAGGTTGACAACTCCCCGGGGACTATCGCGGCCTCCCACGTCCTTCATCGGTTCCTGGTACCAAGGCATCCACCGTGCGCCCTTAAAAACTTGGCCACAGATGCTCGCGTCCACTGTGCAATTCTCAAACAACAACCGAAGATTCGACCTTTCACAGCCGTACCTTCAGACACCCAACAGCGAACCAAATGTTGCAGTCAATGTTCCACCCATGAGCAAACCACCGCCGAACACTCGCCGGCGTAGTGGCTCTGGACCGCTATCGCGGTCTAGAAGCTCCTTAGAAAGGAGGTGATCCAGCCGCACCTTCCGGTACGGCTACCTTGTTACGACTTCGTCCCAATCGCCAGTCCCACCTTCGACAGCTCCCTCCCACAAGGGGTTAGGCCACCGGCTTCGGGTGTTACCGACTTTCATGACGTGACGGGCGGTGTGTACAAGGCCCGGGAACGTATTCACCGCAGCAATGCTGATCTGCGATTACTAGCGACTCCGACTTCATGGGGTCGAGTTGCAGACCCCAATCCGAACTGAGACCGGCTTTTTGAGATTCGCTCCACCTCGCGGTATCGCAGCTCATTGTACCGGCCATTGTAGCACGTGTGCAGCCCAAGACATAAGGGGCATGATGACTTGACGTCGTCCCCACCTTCCTCCGAGTTGACCCCGGCAGTCTCCCGTGAGTCCCCGGCACCCCCGAAGGGATCCGCTGGCAACACAGGATAAGGGTTGCGCTCGTTGCGGGACTTAACCCAACATCTCACGACACGAGCTGACGACAGCCATGCACCACCTGTACACCGACCACAAGGGGGCGACCATCTCTGGCCGTTTCCGGTGTATGTCAAGCCTTGGTAAGGTTCTTCGCGTTGCGTCGAATTAAGCCACATGCTCCGCCGCTTGTGCGGGCCCCCGTCAATTCCTTTGAGTTTTAGCCTTGCGGCCGTACTCCCCAGGCGGGGCACTTAATGCGTTAGCTGCGGCACGGACAACGTGGAATGTTGCCCACACCTAGTGCCCACCGTTTACGGCGTGGACTACCAGGGTATCTAATCCTGTTCGCTCCCCACGCTTTCGCTCCTCAGCGTCAGTATCGGCCCAGAGATCCGCCTTCGCCACCGGTGTTCCTCCTGATATCTGCGCATTTCACCGCTACACCAGGAATTCCGATCTCCCCTACCGAACTCTAGCCTGCCCGTATCGACTGCAGACCCAGGGTTAAGCCCTGGGCTTTCACAATCGACGCGACAGGCCGCCTACGAGCTCTTTACGCCCAATAATTCCGGACAACGCTTGCACCCTACGTATTACCGCGGCTGCTGGCACGTAGTTAGCCGGTGCTTCTTCTGCAGGTACCGTCACTTTCGCTTCTTCCCTGCTGAAAGAGGTTTACAACCCGAAGGCCGTCATCCCTCACGCGGCGTCGCTGCATCAGGCTTTCGCCCATTGTGCAATATTCCCCACTGCTGCCTCCCGTAGGAGTCTGGGCCGTGTCTCAGTCCCAGTGTGGCCGGTCACCCTCTCAGGCCGGCTACCCGTCGTCGCCTTGGTAGGCCACTACCCCACCAACAAGCTGATAGGCCGCGGGCTCATCCTGCACCGCCGGAACTTTCCACACACGAGGATGCCCTCATGTGTCGTATCCGGTATTAGACCCAGTTTCCCGGGCTTATCCCAGAGTGCAGGGCAGATTGCCCACGTGTTACTCACCCGTTCGCCACTAATCCCCGGCCGAAACCGGTTCATCGTTCGACTTGCATGTGTTAAGCACGCCGCCAGCGTTCGTCCTGAGCCAGGATCAAACTCTCCATGAATGCTTCATGTAAGAGCAAGGAAAATCCTCGCTTAAATGCTGCACCTCAGACGAGGTCGAGATGCAGACTCAGTAAATAATCTGGCATTGACTATTTGGCACGCTGTTGAGTTCTCAAGGAACGGATGCTTCCTTTGGTTCCCTCTCGGGCCCCTCCGGGCTTTCCCTTCGTGTCCACTACTCTAGCCGACTTTCCGGCCGACTCCTAATCGGACCCTTTTCGCTTTCTTCAGCCACTCAATGAGCGCACCAAAGAAACCAGAACTGGGAAGTTCCGATCAGATGGAGTGGGTGCCGCCTCCGAGGCTTCCCCGGGCGATCTTCCGACCGCTTCCCTGGGGTTGCCGCCTCAAGCGACTCGATCTACATTACGGCCCGACGACATCCGCGTCAAGTCGCCTGGTCCGGCGCTTGGGCTGGTGCGGCCGGTACGGGCTCACCGTGGGGTCGCCGGCGATCCAGAAGCGCCACGGATGGACGCCTCCGTCGCCCGCGACGCCCGTGCGCGGGCCGGTGCTGATCCGGCTCTTGGGCACCGGGGCGCCGGCCAGCACCCGCAGGTCGAAGTCCTCGGGGTCCGTACCGCAGACATCGGTGCCGTTCAGCACCCGGTCCACGTCCAGCGCGGTCGCCAGCCGGGCCGGCCCCTTGGCCAGCTCGTGGTCGCGGCCACGGGCCGAGGCCCGGCGCGGCCGGGCCAGCTCCGCTCCCGTCAGTACCTCGCCGGCCCGCAGCAGCACCCCGCTCGCGTGGCCGTCCGGGCCGCACACCAGGTTGAGGCAGTGCCACATGCCGTAGGTGAAGTAGACGTACGCGTGCCCGGGCGGGCCGAACATCGAGGCGTTGCGCTGCGTCCGGCCCCGGAAGGCGTGCGAGCCGGGGTCGATCTCCCCGGCGTACGCCTCCACCTCCGTGAGCCGCAGCGTGATGGTGCCCTCCGCCGACCGCCGGACCAGCGTGCGGCCCAGCAGGTCGGGCGCCACCTCCAGCACCGGGCGGTCGAAGAAGGCGCGGGGCAGGGGCTCAGTGGTGTGGTCGCTGCTCATCGTCATCCAGTGTCACCGTCAGGGGAACGCCCCGGTTCCGCCAGTGGGTCGCGGCGTCCGCCAGGATCTCCCCCAGGAGCCGCGCCGACTCCGGCAGCTCCCGGCGCAGCTCGTCCCAGCCGCGTACCGCGATCACCCAGCCGACCGCCGGGGGCTCACCCCACCACACCAGATCGCGCAGGCAATCGTCCAGCGCGTCCCAGTTGTGCCCGAAATAGTCGGGGAACCCCAGGTCCTCCGCGCACCGCCGCAGCAGCGCGTCCCGGTCGCGCACCCCCGTGAGGTCCAGGCGGTGCGGTGCTGGTTCGGTCATGGCACGAGTAGTACCGCATCCGGTGTGGCAGGCGCTGGCTAGGGTGATCAGCACCACCCTTCCCGATCCCGAGGAGAGGCCCATGACGTCCGAGTCCCCCCGCCGTCCGCTCCCCCACGACTTTCATCCGCCGGTGGCGTCCTTCACCGTGACCAGCGACGACCTGGCCCCGGGCGCACGGCTTGGCGAGGCGCAGGTGTACGCGGCCGGCAACACCTCTCCGCAGCTGCGCTGGGAGGGCTTTCCGGAGGGCACGAAGAGCTTCGCGGTCAGCTGCTACGACCCGGACGCGCCGACCGGCAGCGGGTTCTGGCACTGGTCGCTGTTCGACATCCCGCTCTCGGTGACCGAGTTGCCGGCCGGGGCGGGCAGCGGGGCGATGGCCGGGCTGCCGCAGGGCGCGGTCCATGTACGCAATGACTACGGCACCCGGGACTTCGGTGGCGCCGCGCCGCCGGCCGGTGACGGGCCGCACCGCTATGTCTTCACGGTGTACGCGGTGGACAGCGAGAAGCTGGGCCCGGGAGCGGACGCCACCCCGGCGCAGGTGGGGTTCATGCTGCGCTTCCACGCCCTGGGGCGGGCCCAGCTCATCGGTGAGTACGAGGTGCCCGCGGGCGGCTGACCCTGCGGTGATCCCCCGGTGCCGGACGATGCCCGATCGATCCCTCACCGGGGGTTTACCCGTCATCTCCCGTTTTTGTTACCTCCCTGGAAATTGCATTGTCGGGCTCATCGGGTCCCGGCAGAGTGAGAGCCGTCCCGCCGCGGGGCGGGCAGCTCAAGGGGAGGTGGGCGGGATGCGGCAGACGCTGGTGCTCAATGCGACCTACGAGCCGCTGTCGACGGTGTCGCTGCGGCGGGCGGTGGTGCTCGTCATCCAGCACAAGGCGGTGGTGGAGCACGCGCATCCGGGGCTGCGGGTGCGGGCGGCGGCGGTGGAACTGCCGGTGCCCCAGGTGATCAGGCTGCGGCGGTTCGTGAAGGTGCCGTTCCGACAACGCGCCCCGTGGTCGCGGCGTGGGGTGCTGGTACGGGACCGGCACCGGTGCGCGTACTGCGGGCGCCGGGCGACCACCATCGATCACGTCGTACCGCGGTCCCGGGGTGGCGGGGACACCTGGCTGAACACGGTGGCGGCGTGTGCCGAGGACAACCACCGCAAGGCGAACCGGACACCTGCCCAGGCGGGGATGCCGCTGCTGATCCAGCCCTTCGAGCCAACGCCGGCGGACGCGCTGTGGCTGGCCCTGGGGTTGCGGGAGGGTGAGGGGGTGCCGCTGGGGGCGCCTCCGTCGGCCGCCGGCTGGGTGGGGGTCCCTCCGGCCGAAGGGTGGGGGAAGATGCCGCTGCCCGAGTCGGCCTGATCCGTCCGGTCCGTACGACCTGGCCGGCACACCATGAGTTCGACAAGGGCGCGGGCCCCGACCGGAGAACGGTCGGGGCCCGCGCCCTTCAGCGTGGTGGCCTCGTGCTCACTCGATGCGCGGCTGCTGCCGGCCGACCGAGGGCTTGCTCAGCGCGCCCGGGTCGGTGGCGCCGCCGTCGGGGCCGTTGCCCGTGCCGTTGCCGGTGATCCGGTTGAGGTTGCCGCCCAGGCCCTTGAGGGCGTCGCCGATCTCGCTGGGCACGATCCAGAGCTTGTTGGAGTCGCCGGAGGCGATCTTCGGCAGCATCTGGACGTACTGGTACGAGAGCAGCTTCTGGTCTGCGTCGCCGGCGTGGATCGCCTCGAAGACGGTGCGGATGGCCTGGGCCTCACCTTCGGCGCGCAGGGCGGATGCCTTGGCGTCACCTTCGGCGCGCAGGATCTCGGACTGCTTGGCACCCTCGGCCTGGAGGATCTCGGACTGCCGGACACCCTCGGCCTGGAGGATCGCGGCGCGCTTGTCACGGTCGGCGCGCATCTGCTTCTCCATCGAGTCCTGGATGGAGGTCGGCGGCTCGATGGCCTTGAGCTCGACGCGGTTGACGCGGATGCCCCACTTGCCGGTGGCCTCGTCGAGGACGCCGCGCAGGGCCGCGTTGATCTCCTCGCGGGAGGTGAGGGTGCGCTCCAGGTCCATGCCACCGATGATGTTGCGCAGGGTGGTGACCGTCAGCTGCTCGATGGCCTGGATGTAGTTGGAGACCTCGTAGGTCGCGGCGCGGGCATCGGTCACCTGGTAGTAGATGACGGTGTCGATGTTGACCACCAGGTTGTCCTGGGTGATCACCGGCTGCGGCGGGAAGGGCACGACCTGTTCGCGGAGGTCGATGCGGTTGCGGATGCGGTCGATGAACGGGACCACGATGTTGAGGCCCGCGTTCAGGGTCCGGGTGTAACGGCCGAATCGTTCGACGATCGCGGCGCTGGCCTGCTGGATGACCTGGATTGTCTGGACGAGCGCGATGATGACCAGCACCACCAGGATGACCAGCACGATGATGATGGCGTCCACCGTGACTCCCCCTGCGGCTAGATGAGTTGAACGGTTGTCTGTATGGGGTCCATCACATCACGATGGCTGTGGCTCCGTCGATCTCCACCACGCTGACCTCGTCGCCCGGTTCGTGCGTGATGTCGCTGTCCAGGGCGCGGGCCGACCATTCCTCGCCGGCGAGCTTGATCCGGCCGTCGCGGGAGTCGACCCGTTCCAGCACGACCGCGGTGCGGCCCCGGAGTCCGTCCACACCCGAGCTGAGTTTGGGGGGCAGCACTCTGGCGCGGCGGGCGATGGGCCGTACGACCACGAGCAGGGCCGTGGAGACGACGGCGAACACGATGACCTGGAGGGCGATGTTGTCGGTGACCGCGCCGGAGGCCGCGGCGGCGGCCGCCCCGATGGCGAGCATGCCGAGTTCGGGCATCGCGGTCAGGACGAGCGCGATCGAAAATCCTCCGGCGGCGATCAGCCACCACACCCAGAAGTCCACACGGCCCATGGTAGGGGCGCCGACGCCGGGCGAACAGGCCGGAATTCGTCAGAGACCGGCCGGAATTCGGGGGGTTGGGCCGCTACCCAAGGGGAAGGCCGTGGGCGGTGAAGCGGTCGCCCTGGCGTTCCACGATGAGCGGCAGGCCGAAGCAGTGCGAGAGCGCTGCGGAGGTGAGGACGCTGTCCACGGGACCGGCGTCCAGGACCTTGCCCTGCCGGATGAGCAGCACGTGCGTGAAGCCGGGAGCGATCTCCTCGACATGGTGGGTCACCATGATCATGGCGGGCGCGTAGGGGTCACGGGCGAGCCGGCCCAGCCGGCGCACCAGGTCCTCGCGACCGCCGAGGTCAAGACCCGCGGCGGGCTCGTCCAGCAGCAGCAGTTCGGGGTCGGTCATCAGGGCGCGGGCGACCTGGGTGCGCTTGCGCTCACCCTCGGAGAGGGTGCCGAACCTGCGGTCGAGCATCTCGCTCATGCCCAGCCGGTCGAGGAAGGCGCGGGCGCGCCGCTCGTCGACGTCCTCGTAGCTCTCCTGCCAGCCGGCGGTCATGCCGTACGCGGCGGTGAGCACCGTCTGCAGGACGGTGGCCCGCTGGGAGAGCTTGCCGGCCAGGGCGCTGGAGGCCATGCCGATACGGGGGCGCAGCTCGAAGACGTCGACGCCGCCGAGCTTCTCGCCGAGGATCTGCACCCTTCCCGTGGTGGGGAAGAGATAGCTGGACGCGATGTTCAGCAGGGTCGTCTTGCCGGCGCCGTTGGGACCGAGGATCACCCATCGTTCGCCTTCGGCGACCGACCAGGAGACGTCGTTCACCAGAGCGCGGCCATCGCGGACCACGGATACGTCCACCAGCTCCAGTACATCGCTCATGCGCGCGGTCTCTCCCATTGCAGTCGCCGTCTGACCGTGCCTGCCGGCACTTCCCCGGAACAAAACTTACGCCACACCCGTCATGTCCCGGGCGTCAGGAGGGCCCTTGGGCCTTCTTCCCTATGCTGAGGCCATGCTCGATGAACCTCGTGCCGGGCGGTTCGCCGCCTGGGGCAACGCTCTGCTGGCCGGTTTGGTGTCCCCCGACGAGGCCGCCACGCGTGCGGTGGCGGACGACGCCTCGCACCGGGTGGTGGAGCTGCCCGGGGAGCCGGGGCCGGTGGGGCTGACCCTGGCGTTCGGCCGGCTGCGGGCGCTGGGCGTGGCGGGGCTGCGGATCGCGCTGCCCGCGTCCGGACATCCGCTGGGCTTGTGCGGGCCGCCGGAGTTCAACGAGCGGGCGCTGGAGGCCGGGGAGGCGGTCCTGGCCGCGGGTGCCCCCGGACGGGCGGCGGGGGCGGATACGGCGCTGGGGCTGATTCCGGAGGTGAGCACGGCCGGCCCGGCCGGGGACGTGCTGACCCAGGTGGTGTGGCGGTGTGTGCCGGTACGGCAGGCGCCGCCGGCCAATGTGCCCTCGCTCGGCGAGGCGGAGCGGGAGCTGAACGAGGTGCTGCGGGAGACGACCGCGGCGCTGATGACGCTGGACGTCGCGGGGGCGGGCGCGGCGACCCGGGCACGTCTGGACGCGTACCGGGCGCGGATGGAGCGCGGGCGGCAGTTGCTGGCGCCGGGGTATCCGCCGCGGGCGGCGCGGGTGCTGGAGCTGGCGCAGCGGGTGGCCGGGCTGGTGGAGCTGGCCGGGGGCGGCGATCACGGGGGCGCGGTGAGCGCCGCGGAGATCGCGGAGCGGGACCGGCTGCTGCGCCCGGTGGAGCGGGCGGCGCGGCGGGCGCGGGTGGCGGCGTACAACGCGTACGCGGAGGAGTTGGAGCGGCAGCGCGGCTGACGGGCGCGGGGCGGGACGGCGCGGGTCAGGCCGCACCGTGCCGGAACGGATCACGGCCCCGCGGGGGATGGGATCCGCGGGGCCGTGATGACCGTGGGGGGTGGCGTCAGACGATGGCGCCGACGTTGCCGAACGCCGGGTTCAGGATGCCGATCACGTTGACGGTGTTGCCGACGATGTTGATCGGCACGTCCACCGGGATCTGAACGATGTTGCCGGAGATGACACCCGGCGAGTGGACGGCCCCGGCCTTGGCGCTCGCGCCACCGTGGGCGGTGGCCATGCCGGCGGCGCTGCCGACGGCGACACCGGCGACAGCGAGCACGAAAGCGGCCTTCTTCGCAGTGTTCATGACGTGCGATCCTCCTGGGACGGTTCTTGGCGGTGACTCCGACGGAAGAGCCACGCGCTGCACAACGCTGGGCGTGTCCGGATGACACGGGGGCGCCGGGCGACAACCGCCGTTCGGCCCAATAGGCCGATCAGCTGCGCGCGCGACCGCCCGTCCTCAGGAGGCGACGGACCCGGTGGGTCAGTGGGCCAGGCCGAAGTTGCCGAAGGCCGGGTTCAGCAGGCCGATGACGTTGACGGTGTTGCCGACGACGTTGACGGGCACGTGGATGGGGGCCTCGACCACGTTGCCGGAGATGACGCCGGGCGAGTGCACGGCGTTGCCGTGGGCACCGGAGGCGGCGGTGGCCACACCGGCACCGGCGGCGGCCAGACCGCCGGCCACGGCGGAGACGACGGCGATCTTCTTCATGCTGTTCATGAAACGAACCTTTCGGACGCTGCCGCGGCCAGGTTGCCGCGGCATGTCCTGCAGAACGCGTCACTCCCGGTCGGGTTCCGCCATGTGGGGGACATCCACTCGACCGAATGAATCCCGCGCCGGATCGCACACCTGTCGGGTGCGCCGGCCGCCGCGCCGCGCGTCAGTCGGCCACTCCGTGCCGTACCGCCCACAGCGCCGCCTGGGTGCGGTCGGCCAGATCCAGCTTCATCAGGATGTTGGACACGTGGGTCTTCACGGTCTTCTCCGACAGCACCAGGTCACGGGCGATCTCCCGGTTGGAGCGGCCCCGGGCGATCAGCGCCAGCACCTCCCGCTCCCGCTCGGTGAGCTGCCCGCCGCGCCCGCTGCCGCCGTACGGGGTCTCCTGCGCCAGCAGCGCGCCGGCCACTTCGGGCTGCAGGAGCACATGCCCGGCGTGCACGGAACGGATCGCCCCCGCCAGCGCGGTGGGGTCGATGTCCTTGTGGACGTAGCCGGCCGCCCCGGCGCGCAGCGCGGGGACCACGGTGCGCTGCTCGGTGAAGCTGGTGATGATCAGCACCCGGGCCGGGTTGCCCAGCTCGCGCAGCTTGCGCAGCGCCTCCACGCCGTCCCCGCCGGGCATCTTGACGTCCATGAGCACCACATCGGGGCGCAGCTCCTCGGCCCGGGCGACCCCGGCGGGGCCGTCCGCGGCCTCACCGACCACCTCGATGTCGTCCTGGATCTCCAGGAAGGTGCGCAGCCCGCGCCGTACGACCTGGTGGTCGTCGACCAGCAGCACACGGATGACGTCAGACACCGGGTACCTCCATCTCGATCACGGTGCCCGCTCCGGGCGCCGAGCGCACTGTCAGGGCACCGCCGACCGCCTGGGCGCGGTCGCGCATGGAGACCAGGCCCAGGTGCCGCCCCGCGCTGCGCACCGCCTCCGGGTCGAAGCCGGTGCCGTCGTCGCTGACGCGCAGGACCGCCCGGCCGCCGGGGTGCTGGTCGAGGCTGACGGTGACCTTGGCCGCGGTGGCGTGCCGCAGCGCGTTGTGCAGCGCCTCCTGGGCGACCCGCAGCAGGGCCTCCTCCTGGGCGGCGGGCAGCGCCTTGGCCTCACCGGCGACCAGGGTGACCCGGGCGGGGTGGGCGCGGTCCAGGACCTGGATCTGGGCGCGCAGGGTGGCGACCAGGCCGTCCTCCTCCAGGGCGGCGGGGCGCAGCTCGATGACGGCGGCGCGCAGTTCGTCGGTGGCCTCGGCGGCGAGCCGGGTGACCTGGCGCAGTTCGCTGCGGGCGCGGGCGGGGTCGCGGTCCATGAGGGTGGTGGCGGCCTGGGCGGTGAGCCGCAGCGAGAAGAGCTTCTGGGCCACGGCGTCGTGCAGTTCGTGGGCGAGGCGGGCGCGTTCCTCGGCGATGGTGAGCTCGCGGCTGCGTTCGTACAGCCGGGCGTTGGTGAGGGCGATGGCGGCGTGCTGGGCGAGGATGCCCAGCAGTTCCTCGTCCTCGGCGGTGAAGGCGCAGCCGTCGCCGGGGGTGCGGCGGTGTTCGGGGGTGCCGCGCTTGGTGGCCAGGAAGATGGCGCCCAGGACCTCGTCGCCGTCGGCGATGGGCATGCCGAGGAAGTCGGACATCTCGGGGTGGGCGGCCGGCCAGCCCTCGAAGCGGGGGTCCTGGCGGACGTCGGCGAGGCGTACGGCGGTGGCCTCGTGCAGCATCGCGGCGAGGATGCCGTGCTGGCGGGGCAGCGGGCCGATGGCCTTCCACTGGCGGTCGCTGATGCCGTCGACGATGAACTGCGCGAAGCCGCCGGCGCCGTCGGGTACGCCGAGGGCGGCGTAGCGGGCGTCGAGCAGTTCGCGCGCGCTGGAGACGATGGTCTGCAGCACGTCGCGCACCTCCAGGGTGCGGTTCATGGCGAGCAGGGCGGCGCTGACGGCGGCCAGGCCGGTTCTTCTGACCATGAGGGGAACGCTACCGGGGCGGACGGCCCGGGCGGATCGGTCCGCGGCGGGGGGTGGGTGCGTCGGGGGTCCTAGGACCGGTGGACGACACGACGGTGGTGGCGCCCCGTACGGGGTGCCACCACCGTCGTGGGTGGAGCGTGTGCGGTGCCGCGGTGCCCGGTGTCAGTCGCGCATGACCTCGGGCTCGTGGCGGCGCAGGAACTTCATCACCAGGAAGCCACAGGCGACGCCGAGGGCGATCAGCATGGAGACGTCCAGGAGCCACCAGCCGGCCGCGTGGTTCCACAGCGGGTCGCCGCCGGCGTCGGGGTCGGCGATGGAGGCGGTGAGGGTGTTGAGGTCGGCGGTGGTGGCGGTGCCGGCCAGGGCCCAGCGGGAGGGCATCAGCCAGGCGAGCTGTTCCACGCCGAGCTTGCCGTGCACCTCGAAGAGGGCGCCGGTGAACACCAGCTGGACCACGGAGATCATCACCAGCAGCGGCATGGTCATCTCGGAGGTGCGGACCAGCGAGGAGATGACGAGGCCGATCATCATGGAGGTGCAGCCCAGGACCATGATCACCAGGGTCATCTCCAGCGCGGGAGAGCTGGTGAACAGCACGCCCTCGGCGGGCATCTCGCGGGGGCCGAAGCCGATGGCGCCCAGGATGGCGGCCTGGAAGATGGTGACGATGCCCAGCACGAAGACCTTGGACATCAGATACGCGGAGCGGGAGAGGCCGACCGCCCGTTCGCGTTCGTAGATCACCCGTTCCTTGATGAGTTCCCGTACGGCGTTGGCGGCGCCGGAGAAGCACATGCCGACCACCAGGACCAGCAGGATGATGCTGGCCTGGCTGTTGCGGCCGCCGTTCTCCGGTCTGCCGTAGCCCAGTCCGAAGTCGGCGGGGATGGCCAGGGAGACGGCGCCCAGGATGACCGGCAGGGCGACGGTGAGACCGAGGAAGCCCTTGTCGGCGAAGATCACCGCCGCGTATCTGCGCATCAGGGTCCACACCTGGGAGCCCCAGGTCTGGGCCTTCTGTTCGGCGGCGGCGGCCACCGGCTGGAAGTTGGCGGCCTGCGGCTGCACGGCGTCGAGGTCGGCCGCGTATATCTGGTAGTGCTGCGAGCCGCGCCAGCGGCCCATCCAGTCGTAGTCGCGGTAGTTCTCGAAGGCGGAGAAGACGTCCGCCCAGTTGTCGTAGCCGAAGAAGTTCAGCGCCTCGTCCGGCGGGCCGAAGTAGGCGACGCCGCCGCCGGGGGCCATGACCAGCACCCGGTCGCACAGGCCCAGCTCGGCCACCGAGTGGGTGACGACCAGGACGGTGCGGCCGTCGTCGGCCAGGCCGCGCAGCAGTTGCATGACGTCGCGGTCCATGCCCGGGTCCAGGCCGGAGGTCGGCTCGTCCAGGAAGATCAGCGACGGCTTGGTGAGCAGTTCCAGGGCGACGGAGACGCGCTTGCGCTGGCCGCCGGAGAGCGAGGAGATGCGCTTGGTGGCGTGGATGTCGAGCTTGAGTTCGCCGAGCACCTCCTCGACCCGGGCGTTGCGCTCGGCCTCGGCGACGTCGCCGGGGAAGCGGAGCTGGGCGGCCAGCCGCAGGGCCTGCCGGATGGGCAGTTCCTTGTGCAGGATGTCGTCCTGGGGGACGAGGCCGATGCGGTGCCGCAGCTCGGCGAAGTGCGTGTACAGGTTGCGGTGGTCGTACAGCACCTCGCCGTAGGTGGCGGGGCGGTAGCCGGTGAGGGCGCGCAGCAGGGTGGACTTGCCGGATCCCGAGGGGCCGATGACGCCGATCAGGGACTTCTCGGGGACGCCGAAGGAGACGTCGTTGAGGATGGTGGTGCGGCCGTTGTTGACCTGGACGGTCAGGTGGCGCGCCGAGAAGGAGACCTCACCGGTGTCGACGAATTCCTGGAGCTGGTTGCCCACCAGCCGGAAGGTGGAGTGGCCGATGCCGACGGTGTCGTTCTGGCCCAGGTAGCGGCGGCCGTTCTTGTCCATCCGCTGGCCGTTGACGTACGTGCCGTTGTGGCTGCCGAGGTCGTGCAGCTCGTAGCGGCCGTCCGAATGGGCCAGGAATTCGGCGTGGTGGCGGGAGACCTGGAGGTCGGAGACCACCAGTTCGTTCTCCAGCGCACGGCCGATGCGGGTGACCTGGCCGACCGCCAGGTGGTGGAACGTGGTGGCGCCGCGGTCGCCCCCGCCGGCCGGGTCCGCGCCCGGCTGGTGCCCGGGGGGCTGCTGGCCGGGCGGCTGGTGCGGCGGCATGGCGGGCGCGTGGCCCGCCATCACGGGCACCGGGTCCCCGAACGCCTGCTGCGGGGCCTGCTGCGGTGGCTGGTACTGCTGGTGCTGCTGCGGCTCCTGCTGTTGCTGCGGGACGGGCGCGGTTCCCGAGAAGGTGAGCCGCGGTCCGTCGGTGGCGTTGCCCAGATGGATGACCGATCCCGGGCCGAGCGGCAGCTCCTGGACGCGCTGCCCCTGGGCGTAGGTCCCGTTGGTGCTGCCGTGGTCCTCCAGGATCCAGTTCTGGCCGCCCCACCGCACCGTGGCATGCCGCCAGGAGACCCGGGCGTCCTGCAGGACGAGGTCGCCCTGCGGGTCCCGCCCCACTCCGTATGACCGGGTCGGGTCCAACGACCAGGTCTGACCGTTCAGTTCGAGTACGAGTTCTGGCACTCCATGCCCCACAAAGTTGTCCCCCGACCGACCCCCTCGACATGAGGGTCCGGGATGGTCGAACACCGTCCAGGCACTATTCCAGTCCCGGGCCGGAAACGGAAAGTCGGGCCCGGATAGTCACGGAGCTGGTGCGAAGCGTCGGCAACTCTGTGACCTTCCTCTCCGTTCCTCCGCATGGCGGCCCGTGGTCATCGTCCCGCAACCGGGAGCGACTACCGTGGTGGGCACCATGATCCCCGCACAGACGCCCACGCTGCTGGTGAAGATCTTCGGCAGGGACCGGCCGGGTCTGACCGCCGGTCTCTTCGAGACGCTCGCCGCCTTTCATGTGACGGTCATCGACATCGAGCAGGTCGTGACACGGGGCCGCATAGTGCTGTGCGCCCTGGTGAGCGCGCCGGCCGGCGGCTCGGGGACGGAGGGCGAACTGCGTGCCACCGTCCACGGCTGGGCCGAGGGCCTGGGCATGCAGGCCGAGATCATCTCGGGTCTCGGCGACAACCCGGCCCGGGGCGACGGCCGCTCCCACGTGACGGTGCTGGGCAATCCGCTCAGCGCGGAGGACACCGCCGCCATCGCGGCCCGGATCACCGGCTGCGGCGGCAACATCGACCGGATCTTCCGGCTGGCGAAGTATCCGCTGACGGCCGTCGAGTTCAATGTCTCCGGGGTGCCTACCGAGAAGCTGCGCACCGAGCTGGCGACCGAGGCGTCGGTGCGGTCCATAGACGTGGCGGTGGTCTCGGCCGGGCTGCACCGGCGCGCGCAGCGTCTGGTGGTGATGGACGTGGACTCCACGCTCATCCAGGACGAGGTCATCGAGCTGTTCGCGGCGCACGCGGGCTGTGAGGAGCAGGTCGCCGAGGTGACGGCGGCGGCGATGCGCGGGGAGCTGGACTTCGAGCAGTCCCTGCACGCCCGGGTGGCGCTGCTGGAGGGGCTCGACGCCTCGGTGGTGGACAAGGTGCGCTCGGAGGTACGGCTGACCCCCGGGGCGCGCACTCTGATCCGTACCCTCAAGCGGCTGGGCTACCAGGTGGGGGTCGTCTCTGGCGGCTTCACCCAGGTCACGGACGCGCTGGCGGAGCAGCTGGGTCTTGACTTCGCCGCGGCGAACACGCTGGAGATCGTGGACGGGAAGCTGACCGGGCGGGTGACCGGGGAGATCGTGGACCGGGCGGGCAAGGCGCGGCTGCTGCGGCGGTTCGCCGACTCGGCGGGGGTGCCGCTGGCCCAGACGGTGGCGATCGGGGACGGCGCGAACGACCTGGACATGCTGAACGCGGCCGGGCTCGGGGTGGCGTTCAACGCGAAGCCGCTGGTGCGGCGGGCGGCGCACACCGCGCTGAGCGAGCCGTTCCTGGACACGGTGCTGTATCTGCTGGGGATCACCCGGGAGGAAGTCGAGGCGGCGGACGCCGGGAGCTGAGGCTCCGGTGGGCTCCCGCCGCCGGGGGCGTCAGGAGTGCGGCGTCCAGAAGGCCGCGAGGCGGGCCACGCCGTGTTCCACGGATTTCCAGTCACCGGTGAAGGTCAGCACGGCGAGGGACGCGGTGGGGAATCCGGAGCGGTTCATCCGGGAGAGCACGTCTCCCTCCGACTCGCCGGCGAGGGCGTCGGCCAGTGCGTGCAGTCCGGGGTTGTGGCCGATGAGCAGCAGATCGCGCACCTCGTCAGCGGTCTCGTTGACGAGGGCGATCAGCTCGCCGAGCGAGGCCTCGTAGACCCGGTCCTCGTAGACGGTGCGGGGGCGCTGGGGCAGTTCGGGGACCGCGAGCTTCCAGGTCTCCCGGGTGCGGACCGCGGTGGAGCACAGGGCGAGGTCGGGGGTGACGCCGGTGCCGGCGAGCCAGCGGCCCGCGACCGGGGCGTCCTTGCGGCCGCGCTCCGCCAGCGGGCGATCATGATCGGAGACGTCGGGCCAGTCGGCCTTGGCGTGTCGGAAAAGAACGATCCTGCGGGGTGCGTCAACGCTCATGTGTCCCAGCTTTGCATGAAACGTGCCCTGGGTGACGGCGGTTGGAGAACCCGGTGGATGCGGGTGCCGGCCTCAGCCGAGCCAGCTGCTCCTGGCGTGCTCGACCAGCTGGGAGACGGGCTGGGGCCCGCTGCTCGCGTCGGCCTGGGTGCTGGCGGCGAGCAGGAACAGCAGGGCGCTGAACGCCGCGACGGGCAGGGCCAGGGCCCACCAGCGCAGCCGGATGTCGCTGCCGGCCGCCGCCCGGTGGCGGGGGTTGGTCATCAGGGCCGTGCGACCGCTCATGGGCGCGCCTCCATCCGTGGTCCGCGTGGTCATCGCCGCGATACGTCCACGGTAGGCGGGCGGGCTCATCGGGCCCATCGGGTAAGCCACCCACGCTCCCCTGACGATGGCCCCCTAGGGGATGGTGGGGCCTGCCCCACCTCCGGGGTGCGCGCCTGGGGGCCGCCGGGTCAGTTGCCGGCGGCGAAGGTCGCGATCACCCCGATCACGACGCTGACCGCGAGCATCACGCCGAGGATCCGCAGCAGGGTGCGCTGTCCGCCGGTGGGGTTCGGTTCAAGAGCTGGCATGGGCCCAGTCTGCCATTCACGCCCCGTCCTCGATGTGCCGGTCCCGGCCGGCCAGGACACCCGCGACGATCTGGAGGGCCATCAGCGCGGCCATGAAGAGCAGCGGGAGGTGCCAGCTGCCGGTGGTCTCGTTCAGTACGCCGACGATCAGCGGTCCGGGCAGCGAGATGAGGTAGCCGGTGCTCTGGGCGAAGGCGGACAGCCGTACCACTCCGTGGGCGCTGCGGGCGCGCAGCCCGAGCATGGCCAGGGCCACCGGGAAGGAGCAGTTGGCGATGCCGAGGAGGGCGGCCCAGGCCCAGGCGCCGCCGTGCGGGGCCAGCCACAGCCCGGCGTATCCGGCGAGGCCGCAGGAAGCCAGCACGGCGAGCAACGGGCCCTGCCGGCGCATCCGGGTGGCCAGGCGGGGGACGACGAAGGACAGCGGGACGCTCAGGCCCATGGCGACGGCGAACAGGACGCCCGCGGTGCCGGCGGGGACTCCGGCGTCGCGGAAGATCTGCGGCAGCCAGCCCATGATGATGTAGGCGGCGGTGGCCTGGAGGCCGAAGAAGCAGGCGAGGGCCCAGGCGGTGGGCGAGCGCAGCAGCCGCACGGGGGTGCCGTCGGGGCGGGTCATGGTCGTGGTGGCCCGGGCGGTGCCGTTGCCGGCCGCGGGGGCGGCGGGGGCGGCCGGGACGGAGCGGCCGCGGATGAGCACGGTCAGCCAGACGGCGGCGGCGAGCACGGCGGGGAGCGCCCAGACGCCGATGCCCAGCCGCCAGCTGTCGCCCAGGGCGGCGGCCACCGGCACGGTGATGGCCCCTGCTCCGGCGGCGCCCAGGGACAGGGCCATGGTGTAGAGGCCGGTCATGCTGCCGATGCGGTCCGGGAAGTACCGCTTGACGATGACCGGCATCAGGATGTTGCTGACCGCGATGCCGGCCAGGGCGAGGGCGCTGGAGGCGAGGAAGACGCCGGTTCCGCCGGCCAGCGAGCGCAGGCCGAGTCCGGCGGCGACGGCGGCCATGCCGGCGGCGACGACCGCGACGGGGCCGTACTTGCGGGACAGGGCCGGGGCGGTGATGCCGAAGACGGCGAAGCACAGGGCGGGTACGGAGGTGAGCAGCCCGGCGACGGTGCCGCTCATGCCGAGGTCGGCGCGTACCTCTTCGAGGAGCGGGGCGAGCGCGGATATCGCGGGGCGGAGGTTGAGGGCCGCCAGGGCGAGGCCGACGGCGAGGAGCCACGGCGCCACGGGGGTGACCACCGTGGCGAGTGCGGTACGGAGCGGGGGTCGGCCGGCTGCGGGTGCGGGGGCGTCCTCTGCGGAGATACGGTCATGCTTCGCCAACGACATGACCTCATCATAGAATCATCCGATGATTGGGTCATGAAGAGATTCCTGTAGCTGACAGGAGAGCCATGTCACTCACCTCCCCCCGCCGCTCGGCCCTCGCCGACCAGGTGATCGACCAGTTGCGGAACGAGATCACCTCGGGCGCCTGGCCGGTGGGATCGCGCATCCCCACCGAGCCCGAGCTGGTCGAACAGCTGGGGGTGGCCAGGAACACCGTCCGCGAGGCCATCCGCGCGCTGGCCCACAACGGGCTGCTCGACATCCGGCAGGGCTCGGGCACCTACGTGGTGGCCACCAGCGAACTGGCCGGGGTGATGCACCGCCGGTTCGCCGACGCCGACCCGCGCCATGTCGCCGAACTGCGCGGCGCGCTGGAGACCGCCGCCGCCCGGATGGCCGCCGAGCGCCGGACCCCGGCCGATCTGCGCCGCCTCGACGCCCTGCTCACCACCCGCGAGGCCGCCTGGCGCACCGGGGAGGTCGAACGGTTCGTGGAGGCGGACGCCACCTTCCACCTGGGGATCGTCAAGGCCTCCCACAACGAGGTGCTCACCGGCCTGTACGCCGACCTGGGCACCGTCCTGCGCACCTTCCTGCGCCACGACGTGGGCGACCAGCTCGACCCCGAGTCCTACATGGACCACGCCCGGCTGCTGACCGCCGTCCGCGAGCGGGACGCCGAACGGGCCGAGCGCGAGGCCGCCGCCCACACCCGGACCTGCCGCGCCTTCACCGCGGCGGTCACCGGGGCCTCCTGAGACACCACGCGGCGGCGGCCGGCACGGAAGGGTCTCCCCTCCGTACCGGCCGCCGCCGTGTTCAGCCGTGCCGTGCTCAGGCACCCATCATGTGCACGCCACCGTCGACGTGCACAATCTCGCCGGTGGTCTTCGGGAACCAGTCCGACAGCAGGGCCACCACACCGCGGGCCGCGGGCTCGGGGTCCTCGAGGTCCCAGCCGATCGGCGAGCGGGTGTTCCACACGTCCGCCAGCTCCTCGAAGCCGGGGATCGACTTGGCCGCCATCGACTTGATGGGGCCGGCCGAGACCAGGTTGACGCGGATGTTCTTCTCGCCCAGGTCGCGGGCGAGGTAGCGCGAGGTGGCCTCCAGCGCCGCCTTGGACACGCCCATCCAGTCGTACTTGGGCCACGCCACCTGGGCGTCGAAGTCCATGCCGACCACCGAGCCGCCGCGCTGCTCCAGCAGCGGAAGCAGCGCCATCGTCAGCGACTTGAGGGAGTAGGCGGAGACCTCGACGGCCGTGGCCACCGACTCCCACTCGGTGTTGAGGAAGTTGCCGCCGAGCGCGTCCTGCGGCGCGAAGCCGATGGAGTGCACCACACCGTCGAGCGAGTCGACGTGCTCGCGCACCGCGTCGGCCAGCGACGCCAGCTGGTCCTTGTTCTGCACGTCCAGCTCGATCACCGGCGCCGGCTTGGGCAGCCGCTTGGCGATCCGCTCCACCAGGGAGAGCCGGCCGAAGCCGGTCAGGACGACCTCGGCGCCCTCCTGCTGGGCCAGCTTGGCGGTGTGGAAGGCGATCGACGACTCGGTGAGCACCCCGGTGACCAGGATGCGCTTACCGACAAGAAGTCCACTCATGGTTCAGTGCCCCATGCCCAATCCGCCGTCAACGGGGATGACGGCTCCGGTGATGTACGCGGCCTCGTCGGAGGCCAGGAAGCGGACCGCGCTCGCGATCTCGTCGGGCTGGGCGTAACGGCCCAGCGGCACCTGCTCCACGATGCCCGCGCGCTGCTCGTCACTGAGCACCCGCGTCATGTCGGTGTCCACGAACCCGGGGGCCACCACGTTGCAGGTGATGTTCCGGGAGCCCAGCTCGCGGGCGAGGGAGCGGGCGAAACCGACCAGACCCGCCTTGGAGGCCGCGTAGTTGGCCTGCCCCGCCGAGCCCATCAGGCCCACCACCGAGGAGATCAGCACGATCCGGCCGGTGCGCGCCCGCAGCATGCCCTTGGAAGCGCGCTTGACCATCCGGAAGGTCCCGGTGAGGTTGGTCTCCACGACCGAGGCGAAGTCCTCCTCGGACATCCGCAGCAGCAACTGGTCGCGGGTGATGCCGGCGTTGGCCACCAGCACCTCGACCTTGCCGTGCTTCTCCTCGATCTCTTTGTATGCCTGCTCCACCTGCTCCGGGTCGGTGATGTCACACCTGACCGGCAGCACGCCCCGCTCCACCAGTTCCTGGGGCGGTTCTCCGGAACGGAAGGTAATGGCGACCTTGTCACCCGCGTCCACGAGGGAACGGGCGATGGCCAGGCCGATTCCGCGGTTCCCTCCGGTGACGAGTACCGAGCGACTCAAGGGATCACCCCTTCTCTGCGACATGTGCTCGCCACCAAACTAGCCCGCCCGGTGGAGCGGACAGGGATCGGGGGCTGACAGGCGCAGTGCCGGGGGCCTGTGGGGTTCCTACATCCGCGGCGCCATTTCGGCAGGGTGCAGCAGACATTCGCACCACACGGTCTTGCCGTGCGGCGCACGGGCCACACCCCAGGCGGCGGCGAAGGCGTCCACCAGCAGCAGACCGCGGCCGTTCTCCTGCTCGCCGCCGGAGGGGCGCAGCACCGGGTAGCGGTCGGCACGGGAATCGGTCACCTCGATCCGCAGCGGTACGGCGGCGGCACCGTCGCGCGGGCCCTCCGCGCCACCGGGCGCGAGGGCGGCCATCGATACGGCGAGGGTGAAGCCTCGCCCCGGGGCGGACCCGTGCCGTACGGCGTTCGCGGCGAGTTCACCGACCAGCAGGGCGACGGTGCGGGCGGCGGGGCAGCCGGCCGGCACGCCCCACTGGGCGAGCCGGTCCGCGACGAGCTGCCGGGCCTGGCGTACGGCGTGCGGGGTCGCGCTGAACGACATGCTGAGCGACGTCATGGCCTCGGTGGGGATCAGCTCCTGCTCCATGGACCGAGCGTGGCGAAAAGAAGCCCTGGCTAGCCAGTCCCGCTTCGGACACGGATCGTTACTCTCGGCAGTCGCGGAGGGTTCCGCCGCAGGTGGCGGGGGACGTGGGGAAACGATGTCCCGGACCGCGAAAAGCGCGCGGAATATGACGCCCGCAGGGGACAACCCCTGGTGGGACGGCAGTTGGGGGCCGGGAAGGACGGTCGCCGCTGGTGCGGCGGATCGATTACGGTTCGCGCATGCCCGAGCAGCCGCCGATATCCCCGCCGCCGAGCCCTCCCCCGGGCCCGCCGCCCGGGCCGCCGGAACCCGCCCCGGGTCGACCGTTCCCCTCCCGCCGGTACCGGGGCATGTGAGGTAACGGACGCCCGCCCGGGGGGCATTCTCCCGGTTTCTGCCTGGGCAGCGGCGCGCCGAACGGGCATGATCGGTGGTTCCCGGGGGCTGTGCCATGCCCCGGACCACCCAAGATGGCCATGGACAGGAGAGACTGTGCCCCCATCCATCGATGAGAGCTTCCTCGCGCTTCCGCTGCGACAGCTCGCCGATGCCGCCCTCGCGCGGGCGAAGGCGCTGGGCGCCGAGCACGCGGACTTCCGCTTCGAGCGGGTGCGCAGCGCCAACTGGATGCTGCGCAACGCCCGTCCGGCCGGCTCCTCGGACGTCACCGACACCGGATACGCGGTCCGGGTGGTGCACGGCGGCAGCTGGGGTTTCGCCGCCGGTGTCGATCTGACGATGGACGCCGCCGCGAGGGTCGCCGGGCAGGCGGTGGCGATGGCGAAGCTGTCGGCGAAGATCAGCGCGGCGTCCGGGTCCACCGCCCGGGTGGAGCTGGCCCCTGAGCCCTCCTACGGCGAGCAGACCTGGGTCTCCTCCTACGAGATCAACCCCTTCGACATCCCGGACGCGGAGAAGACCGCGCTGTTCGCCGACTGGAGCGAGCGGCTGCTGGCGGCGCCGGGGATCAGTTACGTGGACACCCGGCTGTGGGCGGTCCAGGAGAACAAGTTCTACGCCGACACCGCCGGTACCGTCACCACGCAGCAGCGGGTGCGGATCAACCCCGAGCTGACCGCGACCGCCGTGGACTCCGCGAGCGGCCGGTTCGACACCATGAACACCCTGGCGCCGCCCGCCGGGCGCGGCTGGGAGTACCTGACCGGCACCGGGTACGACTGGGACGCGGACCTGGAGCAGATCCCGTCGCTGCTGGCCGAGAAGCTGGCCGCGCCGTCGGTGGAGGCCGGCGCGTACGACCTGGTGGTGGACCCGTCGAATCTGTGGCTCACCATCCACGAGTCGATCGGGCACGCGACCGAGCTGGACCGGGCCCTCGGATACGAGGCGGCCTACGCGGGCACCTCGTTCGCCACCTTCGACCAGCTGGGGAAGCTGAAGTACGGCTCGCCGCTGATGAATGTGACGGGTGACCGCACCGTCGAGCACGGCCTGGCGACCACCGGCTTCGACGACGAGGGGGTGCGCACCCAGTCCTGGGACGTGGTCAGGGACGGCACCCTGGTCGGGTACCAGATGGACCGGCGCACGGCGCGGTTGCAGGGCTTCGACCGCTCCAACGGCTGCGCGTTCGCGGACTCCTCCTCCCATGTGCCGATCCAGCGGATGGCGAACGTCTCGCTCCAGCCGGACCCGGAGGGGCCGGACACGGCGGGGCTGATCGCCGGGGTGGAGCGCGGCATCTACGCGGTGGGCCGCAACTCGTGGTCCATCGACATGCAGCGCTACAACTTCCAGTTCACGGCGCAGCGGTTCTTCAGGATCGAGAACGGCCGGCTGGCCGGCCAGCTGCGGGACGTCGCCTACCAGGCCACGACCACCGACTTCTGGGGCTCGATGGAGGCGGTCGGCGGGCCGCAGACCTATGTGCTGGGCGGCACCTTCATGTGCGGCAAGGCCCAGCCGGGTCAGGCGGCGGCGGTCTCGCACGGCTGCCCGTCCGCGCTGTTCCGGGGCGTCAACATTCTCAACACCACCGCGGAGGCGGGCCGATGAGCGGGAAGAGCAGCAGGCCGCACGAGATCGTGGAGCGGGCACTGGGACTGTCGCGCGCCGACGGTCTGGTGGTGCTCGCGGAGGAGAACTCCAGCGCCAATCTGCGCTGGGCGGGCAACGCGCTGACCACCAACGGGGTCACCCGGGGCCGGACGCTGACCGTCATCGCCACGGTCGACGGGGCGCAGGGCACCGCGGCCGGGGTGGTCTCGCAGGGCGCGGTGACCGACGCCGATCTGGAACCGCTGGTGCGGGCCGCCGAGGAGGCCGCGCGGCAGGCGCCGGCGGCCGAGGATGCCCGGCCGCTGCTGAGCGGGGACGGCGCGCCGGCGGGCGCGGGCGGCGGCTTCACGGAGGAGCCGCGGGTCACCTCGCCGGAGATCTTCGCGGAGTTCGCGCCGGCGCTCGGTGAGAGCTTCGCGCGCTCGCGGGCGGCGGACCGGGAGCTGTTCGGTTTCGCCAGCCATGACATCACCTCCACCTACCTGGGCACCTCGGGCGGGCTGCGGCTGCGGCACGACCAGCGGGCCGGGCACGTGGAGATCAACGCGAAGTCCCCGGACCGTACCCGCTCCTCCTATGTGACGGTGCCCACCGCCGACTTCTCGGACGTGGACGTGGCCGCCCTGGAGGCGGACCTGGCGCGGCGGCTGGGCTGGGCCGAGCGGCGGGTGGACCTGCCCGCCGGGCGGTACGAGACGCTGCTGCCCCCGTCCTCGGTGGCCGATCTGCTGATCTACCTGTACTGGACGGCGGACGCGCGCAAGTCCCACGACGGCCGTACGGTGTTCAGCCGCGCGGGCGGCGGCACCCGGGTGGGCGAAAAGCTGTCCGGGCTGCCGGTGGACCTGTACAGCGATCCGGCGGCGGCCGGGGTGGAGGCGGCGCCGTTCCTGATCGCGCACGCTTCGGGCGGTGGTCTGACCCCCGAGGTGTCGGTGTTCGACAACGGGCTGCCGCTGGGGCGTACCGACTGGGTACGGGACGGGGTGCTGCGGCAGTTGCCGACCACCCGGGACTCGGCGGAGGTGACCGGGCTGCCGGTGGCGCCGCTGACCGACAACCTGCTGCTGGAGGCCGGGGGCACCCGTTCCCTCGACGAGCTGGTGGCGGACACCGAGCGGGGCCTGCTGATCACCTCACTGTGGTACATCCGGGAGGTCGATCCGGCCACCCTGCTGCTGACCGGGCTGACCCGTGACGGGGTGTACCTGGTGGAGAACGGGGAGGTGGCGGGGGTGGTGAACAACTTCCGCTTCAACGAGTCCCCGGTGGACATCCTGGCCCGGGCCACCGAGGCCGGGCGCACCGAGGTGACCCGGTCGCGGGAGTGGGGCGACTACTTCCCGCGGACCGCGATGCCCGCGCTGCGGGTGCCGGGCTTCAACATGAGCTCGGTGAGCCCCGGAGTCTGAACACAAGGGCTGCCCCGTCATCCCCGCCGGGCGCACGGCGCCAGCCCTTAGACTCTGCCTGTTCTTCTGTTTTCCTTTCCGACCGTCGACCTTCAGGACTGAACGTGACACGCCTCGGCGACTCCGTGCAGCGCGCATCCGCGCTGCTCGCGCAGGACCTCTCCTCCGACACCACCGTGCGGCAGCTGCTGGAGGAGACGGGATCGCGGCGTTATCTGGACCTGACCGATCTGCCGGCGAGGGAACAGGCGGAGCTGATCGGGGCCCGCGCGGTCGAGGTGCTGCCGTCGGTGGACAAGCTGGCGGCGGACATCGAGGCGGCGCGGGCCGAGGGGCGCGGGCTGCACGTGAAGCTCGGCATCGACCCGACGGCGGCCGATGTGCATCTGGGGCATGCCGTGCCGGTGATCGTGCTCAGCCGCTTCCAGCGGATGGGCCACCGGGTGACGCTGATCATCGGCGACATCACGGCGAAGATCGGCGACCCGTCGGGGCGTTCCGCGGAGCGCCCGCCGCTGTCGGACGAGGACATCGCGGCGAACCTGGCCGGCTACCGGGGCCAGGTGAAGCCGTTCTTCGACTTCGAGCGGGTGGACTTCCGGCACAACAGCGAGTGGCTGACCGGGATCACGCTGCCGAAGCTGATCGGGGTGCTGGCACAGGTGCCGGCGTCCTCGCTGCTCCAGCGCGAGGACTTCCGTACCCGCCTGGAGGGCGGCCACGGGCTGACCATGTCGGAGCTGATCTACCCGGTGGCGATGGCGATCGACTCGGCCGAGATCGACGCGGACATCGAGCTGGGCGGGGTGGACCAGCTGCTGAACATGCAGATGGGCCGCCGCGTGATGGAGATCTACGGGCTGAAGCCGCAGCTGGTGGTGACGATGCCGCTGGTGGAGGGCACCGACGGCACCGGGGCCAAGATGTCGAAGTCCAAGGGCAACTACGTGGGGCTCTCGGCGCCGGCCGACGACGTGTTCGGCAAGATCATGTCGGTGCCCGACCGGCTGATGGAGCCCTACCTGCGCGCGTGGACCGAGTGGACCGATCCGGAGATCACCGGGGCGCTGGCCCGGGTGGCGGACGGTTCGCTGCACCCGATGGACCTGAAGAAGGTGCTGGCCGGGGAGATGGTGGCCGCGCTGTACGGGGTGGAGTCGGCGATGACGGCGCGGGCCGGATTCACCGCGCAGTTCTCGAAGAAGAGCTTCACCGAGGTGGCCGCGCTGCCCGAGGTCGAGCTGGCCGAGCACGGCGCGGAGCGCCTCGACACGGTGCTGACGAAGGTGCTGGAGTTCACCGCGTCCTCGTCGGCGGCGCGTCGGCTGGCCAAGCAGAACGCGCTGCGGCTGGTGCTGGAGTACGCCGACGGCGAGCAGCGCGCCGAGGTGCTGGGCGAGGCGGCGGTGACCCGGTCGCTGGCGGAGGTGGCCGAGGAGGCGACCGCCGCGCAGGACACCGGGGAGCGGCCGGCCGGGGTGTACCTGAAGGCCGGGCGTAAGCTCGCACTGCTGGTGCGCCGCTGATCCAGGGCGGCGGCCGGCTCCGAGTGAGGAGTGTGCGGCATGGCGCGGTGGCGGCGGAGCGGGGCCCCGGATGCGTCCGTTTACCGGATCACCGGGGCCCGGCGCGGGCTTGCGGAGGATGTGCGCGGGCGGCAGCGACGTTATGTCATTTCCATGTTGATCCGTACGGCTGCGGTCCTTCTCACATTCGTGCTGTGGGACCTCAGCAGGCCGCTTGCGGTCGCAACTCTGGTGGTGGGAACGGTCATGCCGTACATCGCCGTGGTGATCGCGAATGCGGGCCGGGAAAACTCTCCGGCGATGCCGTCCACCTTCATCACCAGTGCTTCCCGATCGGCGTTGCCACCGGCGACGGATTCCGTGCCGGAGACCAACAGACAGCGTGAACAAGCACGTTGATGTATTCAGTTGCGAAGCTCAGGAAAAGCTCAACGGAAATTGGGCTGTTCGGCTGCACACCGGCGTGCATTGCATGTCATACTTCAAGAGCGCTCCGTATCCCCCGTCGGAGCGACGGACCGACGCCGGGCGGCTCCCCCCGTGGCTGCCCGGCGTCGCCATGTCCGGGGTAAGGGTGTTGGATGGATTCCGTGTCCGATGAACCCACCAGCGATGATCCGCTGATCTGTTCCGCCAAGGGCTGCCGTGCGCCCGCCGCCTGGGTCGTGGCCTGGAACAACCCGAAACTCCACACCCCCGAGCGCCGCAAGACCTGGCTGGCGTGCGAGGAGCACCGCGAACATCTCGCGCAGTTCCTGAGCGTGCGCGGGTTCTTGAAGGACGTGGTGCCGCTCGCGCAGTGGCAGGCGGCCGAGCGCTCCGGGGAGAGCTGACCGGCGGGCGCGGGCGCCTCAGCCGCCGATGGCGGACATGGGGCGCTGCGGCTGGAGGAAGGACGGGTCATCGAGCCCGGACCCTGCCTTCTTGCCCCACATCGCGGTGCGCCAGCGCGCGGCCAGCTCCGCGTCGTCGGCGCCGTCGCGCAGCGCACCGCGCAGATCGGACTCCTCGCGGGCGAACAGGCAGGTACGGACCTGCCCGTCGGCCGTCAGCCGCGTGCGGTCACAGGTGCGGCAGAACGGCCGGGTGACGGAGGCGATCACCCCGACCCGGTGCGGGCCGCCGTCCACCACCCAGCGTTCGGCGGGCGCGGCGCCGCGTGCCGCCTCGCTCTCGGGGACGAGGGTGAAGCGGGCGGCGAGGTCGCGCAGGATGTCCTGCGCGGTGACCATGGTGTCGCGCTGCCAGCCGTGCTGCGGGTCCAGGGGCATCTGTTCGATGAAGCGCAGTTCGTAGTCGTGCGCGATGGCCCAGGCCAGCAGATCCGCGGCCTCGGTGTCGTTGACGCCGGGCATGAGCACGGTGTTGACCTTGACCGGGTCCAACCCGGCGGCGCGGGCGGCGGCGAGACCGCGCAGCACGTCGGCGTGCCGGTCGCGACGGGTGAGGGTGCGGAAGGTGTCCGCGTCGAGGGTGTCCAGGGACACATTGACCCGGTCCAGGCCCGCGGCGCGCAGCGCGCCCGCCACCCGTTCCAGGCCGATGCCGTTGGTGGTCACCGAGAGCCGGGGGCGGGGGGCCAGCGCGGCGCACCGCTCCACGATGGACACCAGACCCGGGCGCAGCAGCGGCTCGCCGCCGGTGAATCTGACCTCGGTGACGCCGAGTTCCCGCACGGCGACGGTCACCAGGCGGACGATCTCGTCGTCGGTCAGCAGTTCGGGCTTGGGCAGCCAGCGCAGGCCCTCTTCCGGCATGCAGTAGGTGCAGCGCAGATTGCAACGGTCGGTCAGGGAGACCCGCAGATCGGTGGCGACGCGGCCGTAGGTGTCCGACAACATGTTTGGCAGGGTACGTCACCTCTGTGACAGGGCCGTCAACTCCCGGCGGCGGTGGGGGCGCTGTCGGTGGCGGCCCGTATCCTCAGGGACCATGCTCGAAGACCACCAGGCAACCACAGTTGAGGTTCCCGCACAGCAGTCGGCGGGCGTGCCCTGGCCCACCGGATACCCCGGCGGGTACGCGGTGGTGGATGTGGAGACCACGGGGCTCGCACCGGATGACCGGATCGTATCGGCGGCGGTCTACCGACTGACCGCCAGGGGGGAGGTGGAGGATCACTGGTACACGCCGGTCAACCCGGAGCGTGACCCGGGTCCGACCTGGATTCACGGGCTGACCAGCGACATGCTGGCCGACGCGCCGCTGTTCGCCGAGATCGCCGGCGATTTCGCGCAGCGCCTCGAAGGGCGGGTGCTGGTCGCGCACAACGCCGTCTTCGACTGGAAGATGATCGCCCGCGAGTACGCGCGGGCCAAGCGGGTGGCGCCGGTGGAGCAGCGGCTGTGCACCATCCAGCTGTCCAAGGCGCTGGGGCTGCCGCTGGCCAACCACCGCCTGGAGACGCTCGCCGCCCACTTCGGTGTGGAGCAGCGGCGCGCGCACCACGCGCTGGACGACGCGCGGGTGCTGGCGGAGGCGTTCCGGCCCAGCCTGGAGCGGGCCGCGCGGCTGCGGCTGCCGCTGCCGCTGCTGGCGTGTCTGCCGGTCACCGACTGGCCGCAGGCCGCCTCGGGCGGCGCGGCGCGCGCGTCGGGCGGCAGCGGGGCGGGCTGGCAGCCCGGGTGGCGGGCGACGAAGCGGCGTCCGCCGTGCCCGTACCCCAACCCCGGCCGCTACGAGCCGGGCGGCCGGCTGACGCAGGGCATGCGGGTGGCGTTCTCCGGGGACACCTCGGTGGACCGCGAGCTGCTGGAGGACCAGGCGTTCGAGGCGGGTCTGCACATCGCCACCAGCGTGTCCCGGCTGACCAGTGTGCTGGTCACCAACGACCCGCAGGCACCGACCAGCAAGGTGGCGAAGGCCAGGGCGTACGGCACCCCGGTGCTGGACGAGGCGGCGTTCACGCATCTGCTGCGGGAGGTGGCCCCGGCGCCGGAGGTCTGACCACGTTCGGGTAACGTCGTCAGCCGTGTACCGCTTTCTGCTGACGCGGCAGTGGGTGACTCTCACGCTGGTCGCACTCGCGCTGATCCCGGCCTTCGTCTGGCTGGGCTTCTGGCAGCTGCACCGGCACGAGCAGCGGGTCGCCCGGAACGATCTGATCTCCCAGAGCCTGGCGGCACCCGTGGTGCCGATGACCGAGCTGACCTCGGTGGGCACCGGACCGGACCCGGGGGACCGCTTCCGGCCGGTGACCGCCACCGGCGTGTACGACGCCGGCCACGAAGTGCTGACCCGCTCCAGAACCGGGCCGAACGACGAGGTCGGCTATCTGGTGCTGACGCCGCTGCTCCAGGACGACGGCACGGCGGTGCTGGTCAACCGCGGCTGGGTGCCGGCCGGCGGTGATGTGACGGTGGCGCCCGAGGTGCCGGCCCCGCCGGCCGGCGAGGTCACGGTGACCGGGCGGCTGATGGTGGACGAGACCACCGCGAACACCGGCATCAAGGACCGGCCCGGCCTGCCGGAGCGCATGGTGATGCTGGTCAACAGCGAACAGCGCGCCGAGGCGCTGGGCACGCCGATGCTCGCCGGGTTCATCGACCTGACGGACAGCTCCCCCGCCGACGAGGCGGAGGGCGCGCCGCTGCCGCGCGACGCCCCCGACCACACCGGGATCGGCGCGCACTTCGCCTACGCCATCCAGTGGTGGATCTTCGCCGCCGGCGTCCCGGCGGGATGGATCATCCTGCTGCGCCGCGAGGTCAAGGACCGCGAGGCGGAAGCCGGGAGGCAGAACCGGACGCCCGCCCCCTCCCCCGCCCCGCGCAAGGAACCGGCGGCCGCCACCGGCGGTTGAGCCGCCCGTACGGGACGGGTCAGCTGACGCGCTCCGGCGGATGCTTCGCCGCACGCAGGCGGACCTCCGTGGGCAGGGACTCCAGACCGGCCGAGCGGCCGGCGTGGGTGAGCGCCTCGGCCTCCAGCCGGCGGACCACATCCGCCGGTTCGGCCTGCGGGGAGAGCAGCAGACCCACCCGGGCCCGGGGCTCGGTGCGACGGCCGGTGAGGGTGACCGTCGCGCGGTCGATGCCCGGCAGTGACTCCGCCTCGGCCGTCACGACCTCCTCCATCGCCTGCCCGCGCAGCAGCGCGCCCACCCCGTCCTCGCTGTCCACCAGGATCTCGCTCAGCCGCCGGCGGCGCAGCTGGGCGAGCAGCCACCACAGGGCCAGCAGCACCAGCAGGCCGAGCACGCCCAGCACCACCGGCCAGAACCAGCCCGTCCCGTGCCAGCGGGTCCGGCCGTCCGCGCCCAGCAGGACGTTGCCTGGGCCGCGCCAGGTGTAGCCGGACGGCAGGGTGATGCCCCAGCGGGCGGGCAGATCGAGGGCCGCGAACAGCACGGCGAGGCCGCCGGTCAGCAGGCCGAGACCGGTCAGGGCGAGCAGGATCCGGTTGGTGATCCGCAGCATCGTGGTCTCATCCCTTCGGCCGGCGGACCTGGACGGTCAGCGCCGGTTGTCTGGCCAGGCCGAGCCCGGCGATGCCGTCCTCCAGGACCTCATCGAGATCGGCCCGCACCTCGTGCAGATCCCGGAAGTGCGCCTGCGCCCAGACCCGGACCCGGCGCCGGCCGACGCGGACGCGTACCGTCCGCACTCCCGGCACCTGAAGCCCCCGGTCACGCAGCACCACGGCCGCCGCGCGGCGCTCTATCCCGGCGCGCAGCACCGCGCTGTCCCGGCGCATGGGCAGCAGTCCGCGCAGCCCCGGAGTCAGGGCCAGCACGATCAGCACCAGCCCGAGCACCACGGCGGACACCGCCGCCGCGATCACCCACGGGTCCTCCAGGGGGCGGGTGGCGAGCTCGTCGGCTAGCCGGCGGCGCCAGGCGCCGACCGGGCGGTCGGCGCGCACCGAGGCGACGTCGTACAGCAGCAGGGCGGCGGCCAGCAGCAGGACGAGGGCCACGAACGCGGCCGGGCAGCGGCGCACCGACCAGAAGCGGCCGGCGGGCTCCTGGCCTGCGACGCCTTCCGGTTCGTAGCGCGCCGCCGAGGAGGACACGGCCATGCCACCGGCGGGGGTGACGTCCGGCTCCGGCTCCCGCTCCGCCTCCGGCTCCTTGGCCAGGGAGAGCGGCCGCTCCTCGCTCACCGCACTCTCCCCGCGCTCGCGCCGCGCGACTCGGCCGAGTGCAGCCGTTCCACGTCGACGGCCACCTCCGGTGCGTCGATGTCGGCCAGCTCCTTCATCCGCAGGACGATCTGCCGGCGCACCGCCCCGCACTGGGCACCGATGTCGGAGGGATAGGCCAGTTCCACGGCGACCCGGATCCTGGCCGGGCCCCGGGTGGGCCGCAGCACCGCCGTGGCGGAGGGACGCGCGCCGGGCGCGGGGCGGCCGAGTGCCTCGCGCGCGGCCTGGGCCGCGAGCTTGGCCACCACGCGCTCGGTGATCCGGGTCGCGCCGCGCTCAGCGGCAGGCACCACCGATGTCATCGGATCTCACCTCCGCCGGTCCCGCTCGCCGCGGTCCCTGACCCGGAAGAAGTCCCCGGGCTCCAGGTCACCGTCGGCGAACCGGCCGGCCACGAACCCGATCGCTCCCAGCGCCGCGACCAGCAAGAAGGCCCCGAACCCGCCGAAATACCCGGCGAATCCCAGTGCCATGCCGGCCACCATGCCGACCACCGCCATGCTCATCCGTCCGCTCCTTCGCCGCGCGACGCCCCGGTAACCCCTGGCGCTGTCCTAGCTCCTGTCCGACACATCCTGACCGGTGCTGTGTGCCGGACACTTCCTAGTGCAACGCCGGGCGGGAGTCCTCGTCATCTTCCTCGCTGTCGGGCAACTTCACATCCACCACGGCGATATTGACCTCGACCACTTCCAGTCCGGTCATGCGCTCCACCGCGGTGATCACATTCTCCCGGACGGTGCGCGCCACATCGCCGATGGAGACCCCGTACTCGACGACGATCTCCAGATCGAGCGCCGTCTGCACCTCCCCGACCTCGGCCTTGACGCCCCGGGTGGCGGACTTGCCGCTGCCCGGCACCCGGTCCCGTACGGCGCCGAACGTGCGGGCGAGGCCGCTGCCCATCGCGTGCACGCCCACCACGTCCCGGGCCGCCATCCCCGCGATCTTGGCCACCACGCCGTCGGCGATGGTGGTGCGCCCCCGGGTGGCGGGATCGCCGGTGCCACGGCGCCCCGCAAGGGACTTGCCGGGCAGCTCGGTCGTCGTCCCGACCTCGGTTTCGGTATCGGACACGGAACCTCACCCCACTTCGACATCCACATCATCCGAACGGCGGTCAATTCACCGTTCGCCGGCAACCCTACGCGTGCCCGCTGACACCCCGCTCCACGCATGACGCATGCTGGTCGCGGCGAAGGGATGCGGACGATGAACGACGAGCGGCTGTTGCACGCGGTCCGTCAGCAGGTGGAGCTGGGGCGGCTGGTGCCGCTCGGTCCGGCGGCCGACGGGGCGTGGCTGGCGGAGCGGGCGGCAGCCGGGGCGCTGCGCCGGGCGGTGGCCGCGGCGGTACCGGCGGCGCGCATCGAGGAGTTGCGGCTCGCGGTCACCGAGCCGGATCCCGCGCCCGCGGCGGTGCCCCCGCCGGCCAGCGCGCTGCCGCCCGGCCCGCTGGCCATGACGGTCACCGTGGCGGCCCCGGTGAACCAGCCGCTGCCGGAGTACGCCAACACCCTGCGGCTGGCGCTGGCCCAGGCGGCCCGCGACCGGCTGGGGCTCGCGGTGGCCACCATCGATCTGCGGGTGGCCGGACTCATCGAGGAAGCCGGGGAGATCGGCGAGGGGGAGGTGACCGCGACGGCGCCGGGGCCGGCGGACCGGGCGGGCGGGGGCGCGGTGGCCGCGGCGGTGCGAGCGGTGCCCGGGGTGTACGCGCTGCCGCACCGCGTGGAGATCACCGACAGCGGGGAACCGCCGTGCCGGCTGGTCCGGCTGGTGCTGGCGGTGACGGACGGCCGCCGGGTGCTGGACATCGTCCGGGAGGCCCGGACGGCCGCCGCCGCCGCGCTGGACGACCGGGCGCCGGGCCCCGTGCGGGTGTCCGCCGTGGTGACCGATGTGCTGCCGGACGGCCGGCAGCCGGCCGGCGGGTAGCGCCGGAGGGCACCGGCCGGCCCGGCACCGTCCCCGCACGTCGCGGGGCCGTCCGGGTGGCAGTCCCCTCGGACGGGCCCGACAGCGGCACGTGTGCCGGGCGGCCGGTCCGTACCGGGCGCGGGGGCGGCGGGCGTTCCCTTCGGCGCGGCGCACCGCGCGGTGTCAGCCGCGTGGCGGGCACCACCGGACGAACCCGTCGGGGTGACGAGGCGCGCCGGGCGGGACCGGCGGCACCGCGCCGCTCCGTGCGCTCACTCGCCCAGGCCGGTCAGGTCCCGCAGCCGGCGGGTCTGGGCGGCGCGTTCGGCCTCGCGCTGTTCCTCGGGGGTGTGGGTGGCGGCCGTCGCCAGCAGGGCCTTGGTCTCGGTCACCGCCGCGCGCGGTGCGGCGAGCAGCGCGGTGGTCAGATCCTCGATGGCGCCGGCCAGTTCCGCCGCCGGGACCACCAGATTGGCCAGGCCGGTGCGCTCGGCCTCCTCGGCGTGGAGCGTGCGGCCGGTGGCGCACACCTCCAGCGCACGCGGGTAGCCCAGCAGTTCGACCAGCGGCTTGGTGCCTCCGAGGTCGGGCACCAGGCCCAGGGTGGTCTCGGGCATCGCGAAAGCGACGTCATCGGCGCAGATCCGCAGATCGCAGGCGAGGGCGAGCTGGAAGCCCGCGCCGATGGCGTGCCCCTGCACGGCGGCGACGCTGATCAGGTCGCTGCGGCGCCACCAAGTGAACGCCTCCTGGTACTCGGCGATGACGGCGTCGATCTCCCCGTCCGGGCGGCGGGCCAGGGCGGGGAAGGACACCTCACCGTCGATGCCCTCGGGGGTGAACGCCCGCCGGTCGAGACCGGCGGAGAAGGAAACCCCTTCGGCGCGCAGCACGACGACGCGTACAGCGCCGTCCAGCCGCCGCCCGGCCTCGGCCAGCGCCCGCCACAGGGCAGGGGTCTGGGCGTTGCGCTTGGCCGGGTTGGTCAGGGTGACGGTCGCCAGGGCACCGTCGGCGTCGACGGTGACCCGTACACCGTCCTTCTCCAGCAGCGTCATCGGGTCAGGTTATCCGCCCCCGGCGGCGGTGTGATCAGGCCGCCGGGGTCTTTTTTCCTCTGGTCGCGCCGCCGCGGCCACGCAGGGTGACGTCGGCTTCGCTGAGCATGCGGTGCACGAAGCCGTAGGACCTGCCGGTCTCCTCGGCCAGGGCCCGGATACTCGCGCCGGATTCGTATTTACGCTTGAGGTCCGCCGCGAGCTTCTCGCGTGCGGCGCCGGTTACCCGGCTGCCCTTCTTCAGAGTCTCGGCCACCCGTGCCTCCTCGTGGGAAGTGCGCTGTTGGACTCTCCGAACTGACTCTCATGATCACCCCTATCCCGCTTCCTGGCCACCCATTCGACGATGTCCGTACGACAAGCGGACAACGGCTTCCCGGCGCGTCGCGGCCGTACGGCGGGGCGCCGTCGCGCCGCGGGCCGCGCGGGCACGGCGGGCCTCGGGCCGAATCCGCTGGTCAGCGAGGTGGTGCGGCGGGCGTGCGCACGCGAGGAGGGCGGTCGTACGACCGGCGCACTGACACGCCGCGGTACGAGCCGCCCTCACTCATATGAAGGATCAAGGCTGGGCCGAATGATCCATCCCGGATGATCACATCCGGTGGATCGGGCCGTCATCAGGCGAGCGCCACCAGGTCCAGGTAGTCCTTGCCCCACAGGTCCTCCACGCCGTCCGGCAGCAGGATGATCCGCTCCGGTTCGAGCGCCTGCACGGCGCCCTCGTCGTGCGTCACCAGGACCACCGCGCCGGTGAAGGTGCGCAGGGCGCCCAGGATCTCCTCGCGGCTGGCCGGGTCGAGGTTGTTGGTGGGCTCGTCCAGCAGCAGCACGTTGGCGGAGGAGACGACCAGGGTGGCCAGGGCCAGCCGGGTCTTCTCGCCGCCGGAGAGCACCCCGGCCGGCTTGTCCACGTCGTCGCCGGAGAACAGGAAGGAGCCCAGCGTCTTGCGGATGGCGACCAGGTCCATGTCGGGGGCGGCCGTGCGCATGTTCTCCAGCACGGTGCGCTCGGGGTCCAGCGTCTCGTGCTCCTGGGCGTAGTACCCGAGCTTGAGTCCGTGGCCGGGGGTGACCTGGCCGGTGTCGGGCTTCTCCACGCCGCCCAGCAGCCGCAGCAACGTGGTCTTGCCCGCGCCGTTGAGGCCCAGGATCACCACCCGGGAGCCCTTGTCGATGGCGAGCGAGACATCGGTGAAGATCTCCAGCGAGCCGTACGACTTGGACAGGCCCTCGGCCATCAGGGGGGTCTTGCCGCACGGGGCGGGGTCGGGGAAGCGCAGCTTGGCGACCTTGTCCTGCTGCCGCGCCTCCTCCAGGCCGGACAGCAGCCGCTCGGCGCGGCGGGCCATGTTCTGTGCGGCGACGGTCTTGGTGGCCTTGGCGCGCATCTTGTCGGCCTGGGCGTTGAGGGCGGCGGCCTTCTTCTCGGCGTTGGCGCGCTCGCGCTTGCGGCGCCGCTCGTCCGCCTCGCGCTGGGCCAGGTACTGCTTCCAGCCCATGTTGTAGATGTCGATCTGGGAGCGGGTGGCGTCGAGGTAGAAGACCTTGTTGACGACGGTCTCCACCAGCTCGATGTCGTGGGAGATGACCACGAGCCCGCCCCGGTAGGTCTTCAGGAAGTCCCGCAGCCACCCGATGGAGTCGGCGTCCAGGTGGTTGGTGGGCTCGTCCAGCAGCAGGGTGTCGGCGTCCGAGAAGAGGATGCGGGCCAGCTCGACGCGGCGCCGCTGGCCGCCCGAGAGGGTGTGCAGGGGCTGGCCGAGCACCCGGTCGGGCAGGCCGAGGCTGGCGGCGATGGTGGCCGCCTCGGCCTCGGCGGCGTATCCGCCCTTGGTGAGGAACTCGGTCTCCAGCCGCTCGTACTTCTTCATGGCGCGCTCGCGGGTGGCGCCCTTGCCGGTGGCCATCCGCTGCTCGTTCTCGCGCATGCCGCGCAGCACGGTGTCCAGGCCGCGGGCGGAGAGCACCCGGTCGCGGGCGAGCACGTCGAGGTCGCCGGTGCGCGGGTCCTGCGGCAGATAGCCGGTCTCGCCGCCGCGGGTGATGGTGCCGCCGGCCGGGATGCCCTCGCCGGCCAGGCACTTGGTCAAGGTGGTCTTGCCGGCGCCGTTGCGGCCCACGAGACCGATCCGGTCGCCGCGGGCGATGCGGAAGGACGCGGATTCGATCAGAACGCGGGCGCCGGCGCGCAGCTCGACACCGGTTGCGGTAATCACAGGAACACTCCAGGTGAGGACGTACGGGCAGAAGCTTCTTGTGGAGCGGGTACGTCCGCTAAGCAACGAGGAGCGAGATGTCCATACGGGGTAGTTTACCGGGGGCCCGCAAACCTTTTTCGCGCCCCACCCGCCCCCGGAAACCCCCGGGACGCCCCCCTCAGACGCCGCCGTTGTGGACCTGGAAGGCCGCCCGGCGGACGCGTTTGGCGGTGGCGGGGTCGGGGTGGGCGGCGGCCAGCGCGAGCAGGACCTGGACGGTGTGCGGGTGGCCGCAGGTGCGGATCTCGGTGAGCAGTTCGGGGATGGAGGGCTGGAGGGCCGAGTCGAGGTGGTCCAGCAGCAGCTGCCCCGAGCCGTGCTCGTGGGCCGCCGACGCGGTGTCCACCCACAGCCAGGTGGCCTCCTGCCGGGTGAGGACGGTCAGCGGTGCCTCCTCGGGGTCGGCGTCCGCGCCCTCCCCCTCGTGCTCGGCCAGCCACAGCAGCGCGTAGGGCCGCAGTCCGGCCTCCACGGCGGCGGCCCGTACGGCGCCGCGGGCGGGGGCGCCGACCACCCGCAGCGCGTCGAAGGCCAGGCCGCGGATGAGGGCGTCCTCGCCGCGCGCGGCCTCCAGCAGCTCGTCGACGGCGGGGCCGGTGGGGCGGGCGGCCAGCCAGGCGCGGTACTCGGCGCGGGCGGGTCCTGGCGTGAGCCCGGCGCAGCCGCGCAGCATGCCCACGGCGGACTGTTCGATGTTGCCGGCCGGGCTCTGGGCGGCGATGCAGATCTGTTCCAGCTTGGTCCACATCGCCCAGCCGCCGAGCGGGGTGAGCCGGGCCCGGGCGGGGGTGTCGCCGTAGCGGGCGTGCAGGGTGAGGGCGCCGACGGCGGCGAGCGCGTCCAGGGCCCAGCCCAGCAGGCGTACGAGTTCGGGGTCGGGGGTTATCGAGGCGGCGGCGGCCGGGGCGGGCCCGCTGCCCGGCCTGCCCTCGCGCAGCTCGGTGACGCGCTGGCGCAGCAGGTCCAGGAGTTCCACGGCGGTGACGGGGCCGTCGGACAGCTGCATGAAGGCGAGCAGCTGCGGGACGGCGGTGATGATCTCGGCCACCAGGGTGGTGTCCGCGTCGCCGGGGGCGGGGCGGGCCAGGGACCAGGCGTCGAAGAGGGCGACCCAGCCGCGCAGCACGGCGGTGTCGTCGCTGTCCCAGGCGCGCAGCCGCCAGCCGCCGCGTACCTCTCCCGCGGTGCTGCCGGGTCCGGGGTCGCCCTGTTCGACGAGGCCGGCGAGGCGGGCGTTGCCCCACAGTTCACGCAGTTGGGCGGGGCTGAGCCGCAGCGCCGCGGCGGCCCGGTCGGTGGCGGCGTCCGGGGCGCTGCCGGTGAGCTGGGCCCAGCGGGCCACGCGTACGGCGTCGGCCAGCCGGTCGCGGGCCTGCCGGGCGAGCTCGGCGCGCGGCGGGATGCCGCGGGGCGGGGTGGGGGTGCGTCGTGCGGCGGGGCGGGTTCGGGTTCGCCGGCCCGCGGCGCCGGGCTGGGCGGGCACTTCGGGGACCAGGTGCAACCGGGGCTCGCGCGGAGTTCGGGACGTCACCCGAGCAGTTTCACCGCTGAGGGCTCGAAAGCCCAAACGGCGGCCGTCCGCGCTCACATGAGGGGGGTGACAAAGCGCCGCAGGACGTCCTCGTAGTCGGCCGGGTCGGCGTTCCACATGGCGGCGTGCTCGGCCTGCCGGACGGTGTGCAGGACGACGGCCTCGGGGTGCCGTGCGGCCAGGGCGCGGGAGGCGTCCCAGGGGGCCACGGTGTCGCCGGGGCCGTGCAGGATGAGCACCGGCAGCGGCCTGCCGTGCGGCCCGGGAATCAGCGGCGGCGGGTCGGCGTCGTGCGGGAGGAGCCCGCCCTGGGCGCCGGCGACGGCCAGCGGCAGCAGCGGGGTGGGGACACCGCGCCGGGCGGCCAGCGCGCGCCGGGTGGCGGCCCGGTCCAGGACGGGTGAGTCGAGGACGAGTCCGGCGACATGGTGGCCGAGCGGGGAGTGGGCGGCGGCGTACAGGGCCATGGTGGCGCCGGTGGACCAGCCGTGCAGGATCACCCGGCGGGCGCCCAGGTGCAGGGCGTGCCGGATGGCGGCGTCGGCGTCGTGCCATTCGGCGGCGCCGAACCGGTTCATGTCCTGGCGGGTACGGGGGGTGCCGGGGCCGCCCGGATCGCCGCGGTAGCGCGGGATCAGCACCGGGAACTGGTCCCGCTGCCAGCGGGGCAGCAGGTTGAGCGCCTGTTCGCGGGTGGCGCCGAGGCCGCCGTGCAGGGCGATGATCCAGGTGTCGCGGTCCCCGGCGACCCACCAGGTCGGCAGTGCGCCCAGTTCACCGGGGACGGTGATGTCGGTGTACGGGATGCCGAGCGCCGTGAACGGGTCGCCGTGGTAGAGCTGCGGGGTGACGGTGACGTGGGTGCCGGGAGTGAGCCGTGGGCCCTCCTCCGGGGTGGTGCCGATCAGGCGGCGCACGACGGTGCGGTCGCCGGCCGGTACGTCGAGCAGTTCACCGACGACAGCCCGGGCGGGCGGGTCGCCGTGGCTCGCCACCAGCGCGTACGTGCCCGGGCGCAGGGTTTCCAGCGTGCGGGTGAGGGTGATGCGTCCGGCGGCGGTGGCGTGCACCGTCAGCGGGACACCGGTGAAGCCGACCGGGGTGGTGGCTCGTCTGCCGCTGCGTACCGCCGCCACGGCTGCCGCGGCGGTGGCTCCCAGCAGGGCTGTGGCGGTCATCGCCGCCGTAGTGCGCCGGACCATGGGTCCAGCATGCGGGCGGACGTGGAGCGCGGCCACTCGGGGCGGGCGAGGGGGTGTGTGAAGGGGTGTGATGCGCCTCGTTCACCTGCGCATTCACCGTTCTGACAAGGGTCCTTGGGACACAGCACCGGGTGGCTGCCAGCAGTTCACTTTCCGTTCATCTGTTTCTTTTACGTTCACCGCGGCCTTGCCCCGTCGAACTGATTGTCCGGTGGATGGAACACATCACGCTGTTGATCGCGATCGTGATCGTCACGGCTTTGGCATTTGACTTCACCAATGGCTTCCACGACACGGCCAACGCCATGGCCACCACCATCTCCACCGGGGCCATGAAGCCCAAGGCGGCGGTGGCCATGTCGGCCGTCCTGAATCTGGTCGGCGCCTTTCTGTCGGTCGAGGTGGCACGGACCATCTCGGGCGGGATCATCGACGAGTCGGCGGGTGTCCGGCCCGAGGTGATCTTCGCCGGTCTGGTGGGCGCCATCATCTGGAACCTGCTCACCTGGCTGGTGGGGCTGCCCTCCAGTTCCTCGCACGCCCTGTTCGGCGGGCTGATCGGGGCGACCATCGCCTCGGTGGGCCTGGACGCCATCCACGGTGACGCCGTGGTGATGAAGGTGATCGTCCCGGCGCTGGTGGCGCCGCTGGTGGCGGGGTTCGCCGCGATGTGGGCGACCCGGCTGACGTACCGGGTGGCGCGCAACGCGGACGAGCGGGCCACCTCCAAGGGGTACCGGGCGGGCCAGATCGGTTCGGCCGCGCTGGTCTCCCTGGCGCACGGCACCAATGACGCGCAGAAGACGATGGGTGTGATGACCCTGGCGCTGATCGCGGGCGGGGCGCTGGCCCCGGACTCGGATCCGCCCATGTGGGTGATCGCCTCGGCCGGGATCGCGATCGCGCTCGGTACCTACCTGGGCGGCTGGCGGATCATCCGCACGCTGGGCAAGGGCCTCACCGACATTCAGCCGCCGCAGGGCTTCGCGGCCCAGACCAGCGCGGCGACCACGATCCTGGCCTCCTCCCACATGGGCTTCGCGCTCTCCACAACCCAGGTGTGCTCGGGCGCGGTCATGGGCTGCGGCCTGGGCCGCAAGGGCGGCGTGGTGCACTGGTCGACGGCGCGCAAGATGGTGGTGGCGTGGGGGCTGACGCTGCCGGCCGCCGGCATCATCGGCGCGCTGGGCGCGCTGCTGGCGGAGCAGGGCACCTGGGGTGTCAGCGCGGTGCTGGCGCTGCTGATCGTGGTGAGTGCGGCCATCTTCGTGCGGTCGCGGCGCGACCCGGTGGACCACTCGAACGTGAACGATGTGAACGACGTGAACGAGCCGGTGGCCGGCGGTGCCGCCGGCCGTGCGGACGGGGAGCCGGCCGCGACCGCCGGGGCGAGCGCGATGCCGCTCCAGGTGACGATTCCGCAGGCGGCCTCCGCCGCCCGGGCCGGCGATGAGCCGTCCGTACCCGACAAGCCCACCACGACGGTCTGAGGTAGCAGCGATGAACATCGAGTGGTCCGTACTGGGCGAGGTCGTCCTGGTCTCCGTTCTGATGACGGTGGCGCTGGTCGGCCTGTTCACGGTCGGCATCGTCACCGGGTCCGCCCAGGAGGGCGGCACGGCGACCGCCGCCGCCCGGCCGCGGCTGGCCGTGGCGCTGAGCAAGCTGATCGCCTACACGTGCTTCGCGCTGTGTGCCGCCGCGGTTGTCTTCGGGATCTATCTGATCGCGTTCTGAGCGCGCTCGGCCGATCGTCTTCCTCCGGGGTGCCCCCGGCCCGGGACAAGGGCCGGGGGCACCGCTACGGAACGAGGGCGATCAGAGCGGGATCAGCCCTCGGCGGTCCTGCGGGCGGCTGCCGCAGCCATGGCGCGGCGCCGGGCGACCAGGAGGATGCCGCCGCCGCCCAGCAGGGCGATGGCGCTGCCCGCGAGGTACGGCGTGCGGGGGTCGCCTCCGGTGGCGGCCAGGTCCGGGGTGCGCTGGTCGACCTCGCTCCGGTCACCGGTCTGGGTGCTGGGGCCCTGCGGCTCCGGCTGCTCCTCCTCGGCCGGCGGCTCGGGCTCCTCGCGCTCCGGCTCTTCCTCCTCCTCGCCCGGGTCCCGCGTGCCGTCCGGGGTGGTGCAGCCGACCTCGGCCAGGGTGATGCGGCCCTCGACCTCCGCGACATTGAGCTTGAGCGGGTTGACGGAGATCTGGAGGTCCAGCGCGCTGGCGGCCGCGGTGTCGGTGGTGGTCTCGGTCCTGGACAGGTCCAGCTGGACGGAGCCGACCCCCGGCACGTCCACCGTGGTGCTGCCGCCGGTGGTGAGGGTGATCTCCTTGCCGAGCACCGTGACGCTCGCGCCGAGGTTGGCCTCGGCGACGGGGGCGGCTCCGGTGGCGCAGACGGCGCGGGCGGTGACGGCCTCCAGTTCGACCACGGACAGCAGGGGCAGCCCGGGGACGTGGATCTTCGCCTCGGCGAGCGAGACCTCGGCCTCGGTGCCGTCCGCGGTGGCGGAGGCGGAGGCGGAGGCGACATCGGCGCGCAGCACCTGGAAGGGGCGTCCGCCGTCCACCCCGTCGAGGGTGGCGCTGAGGGCGGTCTTGTCCGCGGTGCCCTCGGTCTCGGGGGCGTTCACCTCGTTGAGCGTGAGTTCGAGCGGCAGCTGGACGGTGCGGTTGAGCAGGCCGACGTCCAGGCCGGTGCGGAGCACGGTGGCGCGGGCTGAGCCGCGGCCGTCGTGCTCCTCGCCGGTGCTGTCCCCGCCGGTCGTCGCGTACGCGGGGCCCGCGGCCCCCAGCAGCGCGGCGGTGGCCAGCAGGACGGCTGACCGGCGGAAGGCAGAGTTGTACACGTGTGGAACCCCCACAGAAAAGTTGGCGCCGCCACGCGTGCCGATGGGGGACATCACACGCGTTGGCGACTGGGACTCCGCCATCCTTGACGTTCAAACATGGAAACGTCAGCAATCTTCGGGCACTTCACTCGAACGGGGCAAAGTCGCTCAGGCATGCGAATCCTGGGCCACTTCTGTTCGCCCACGTCCCCGTTTTCACCCGGACGCGCGCCCCCTCAGGCCACCACACGCCCCCGCAGCACCACCCGGCGCGGGCGGGCCAGCACCGCGAGTCCGGCCCGCGGGTCCTCCCCGTACACCACCAGATCGGCCGGCGCGCCCTCTGTCAGACCCGGACGACCCAGCCACTCCCGCGCCCGCCAGGACGCCGCGCCCAGCGCCGCGTGCACCGGCAGTCCGGCCGCCCGCAGTTCGGCCACCTCCTGGGCGATCAGCCCGTGCCCCAGCGAGCCCCCGGCGTCGGTTCCGGCGAAGACCGCGATCCCCGCGTCGTACGCCTCCCGCACCGTGTCGTACCGGCGGGCGTGCAGCCGCCGCATGTGGTCCGCCCAGCGCGGGAACTTCGCCTCCCCGCCCTCCGCGAGCCGGGGGAAGGTGGCGATGTTGACCAGCGTCGGCACGATCGCCACCCCACGCTCCGCGAACAGCGGGATCATCTCCCGGGTCAGCCCGGTGGCGTGCTCCACGCAGTCGATGCCCGCCTCCACCAGATCGCGCAGCGAGTCCTCGGCGAAACAGTGCGCGGTCACCCGCGCGCCCTCCTCGTGCGCCGCCGCGATGGCCTCGCGCAGCGCCGGGGCGGGCCAGCACGGCGTCAGGTCGCCGCGCTCGCGGTCGATCCAGTCGCCGACCAGCTTCACCCAGCCGTCACCGCGCCGCGCCTGCTCCCGTACCGTCGCGGCCAGCGCGGCGGGCTCGACCTCCTCGGCGTAGTTGCGGATGTAGCGCCGGGGGCGGGCGATGTGCCGGCCCGCCCTGATGAGGTGCGGGAGGTCGGCGCGGTCGTCGATCCAGCGGGTGTCGGCGGGCGAGCCGGCGTCCCGCAGCAGCAGGGCGCCCGCGTCCCGGTCCGTCAGCGCCTGCCGTTCCGTGGTGGCCCGGTCCACGGCGCCGTGCGCGTCCAGTCCGACATGGCAGTGCGCGTCCACCAGGCCGGGCAGCACCCAGCCGCTGACCGTGGTCATCTCCCGCACCCCCACGGGGCGCCGGAAGGTGATCCGGCCGCCGACGACCCACAGTTCGTCCCGCACCCGCCATTCGGCCCGCGCACCGTCCACCGCGGCCGGGCCGAGGAGGACCCGTCCCTTGATGTGCATCGCCGGTGTGTCGTCAATCATGCTCGGCAGCCTACAAATTGACTGCTAGTCTCCAGGGTCGCCGGGGGCTGGACGCAGGTCCGAACGTTGCACGACCTGTCGACCAGGACGGAGGGGTTCGACGGGAGAACCGGGTCCGCAACACCAAGGAGGCCGGCGTGGCCGACCCCAGCGACGATTTCAGCGCGGAGTTCGACGCGTTCTTCGAACGGCACCACGCCGAACTCGCCAGGCTCGCCCACCTGCTGCTCGGCGGGCCGGACAGCGCCGAGAGCGCCGACGACCTGGCGGCGGACGCGCTGGTCGCCATCTGGCACCGCTGGGAGCGGGTACGGGCCGCCGACCGCCCCATCGCGTACGCCCGGGGTGTGGTGGCCAATATGGCGCGCTCCCGGATCCGCAGCAGAACCCGCGAGCGGCGCAGGATCGCGCTGTTCTGGTCGCAGCACAGCACGCACACCAACGGTCCGGACATCCCCGCGGTGCTCGATGTGCGGGCCGCGCTGGGCCGGCTGCCCTACCGCAAGCGCGCCTGTGTGGTGCTGCGGCACGCCTTCGACCTGTCCGAACGCGAGACCGCCCGCGCGCTGGGCATCTCGGTCGGTACGGTGAAGAGCCAGACCTCGCGCGGCATCGCCGAGCTGGAGCGGTTGCTGACGCCGGGTGAGGCGGGCCGCGGCCAGGGCGGTGGCCCGCCGCTGCGGGTGCTGCGCACCGGACCGGTGGAACGGAGTAGCTGATGGCGGAGCGCACAGAGCCGTCCGGGGTGACCGGCGCGCTGCGCGAGGCGGCCGGGGCGCACCGGCCGGACCGGGAGCGGATGCGGGCGCGGGTGAGTGCGGGCATCGCGGACGGCGGCGGGAGGCTCCCGGAGCGTACGCCGCGCCGGGTGCCGTGGCCGGCCGCGCTGCCCGCCCGGGCGCGGGCCGTCGGTGCCGCTGTGGTGCTCGCGGTGGCGGCGGGCGCGGTGGTGCTGGCGGTGGCCTGGTGGGGCCCGGCCGCGGGCCCCGGCCCGGTGCCGCCCGCGGGCGAGGCGCCGCCGCCCGCGGCGGTGACGGCCGGGCCGCTGAGCGCGCTGGGCGAGGTGGATCCGGGCTCGCACGCCTACTGGTCGCAGAGCAATGTCACGGTGCGCACGGCGGAGCCGCTGACCGCGTTCGCGCTGGAACTGCGGGTGACCGGCGGGGAGGGGGTGCGCCCGACGGGGGCCTGGCGGACGCTGCCCGGCGAGGACTTCGAGCTCACGGTGAGCCAGGAGGCGGGGCAGCTGGTCCACCGGTGGGAGCTGCGGGCCGGGGCCGAGGTGCCGGCCGGGACGCATGTGTTCGCCGCGCAGTACGACCATCCGGCGGGCGAACGGGAACCCGAGCGCGACCGTTACCTCGTCCGGGCGACGGGTGCGGGCGGCCCGTTGTCCGCCGAAGGTGCTTTCCGGTGAATGGCACGCGTCAATTCAGTGCCTTTTCAACCATCGCGCGGACTGCTCTTTCCGGGTGAATATTTTGGCCGACATATCAAGGACCTCCTGCCCCGTTTTCCGGACCTCAAACGCGCGCATTGTGGTGGATGTAATGCACCGCACAACCCCGTGAACAGATCACAGATTCGTTACACATCCGTGACAAACGGCAGACCAGCGCCCCATTTGTCACGGTAACTAACCGACATATCCGTGCAATGCACCAAGCCTTCGGGCGATCATGGAGCCGCGCCCATAACATATCGCCCACCGCCGGGGTAACCCCCTCTCGCGATGCGATTTCCGCCCATGCTCGGTAAATTCGATGGGCATGACCCCCGCACAAGCAGACCATGCACGTGCCGACCAGGAATTCATCGAAATAGCCGGCGGACTACGGCTGGAAAGCCCGCGTCTTGAGGATGGAGCAGCATTGTGGCGCATCGCCCGTGACTCCAAGGCCCTCGACCTGAACTCCTCCTACAGCTACCTTCTGTGGTGCCGTGACTACGCGGGCACCTCGATCGTGGCGAGGGACCGTACCGGTGAACCGGTCGGGTTCATCACCGGCTACACCCGCCCCGAGGCCCCGCGCACCCTGCTCATCTGGCAGGTGGCCGTCGACGCGGCACAGCGCGGCAAGGGACTCGCCGCGGCGATGCTGGACGGCCTGGTCCTGCGCACCGGCCGCGAGCGGGGGGTGGACATGGTGGAGACCACCATCACGCCGGACAACACCGCCTCCAACCGGCTGTTCGCCTCCTTCGCCGAGCGTCACGGCGCCGGGCTCGAACGCGAGGTCCTGTTCGACTCCGGAGTCTTCCCGGAGAACGGACACGAGCCGGAGGTGCTCTACCGGATCGGCCCCGTCCCGGCACCCGGCGGGCCCTAGGCCCGCGCTCCCCTCCCCACCCGACCAACCCCACTCGCGTACCGCATCCCCCAGGGAGAACGCCGTGACCATCACCCAGCCCGATCTGAGCGTCTTCGAGGCCGTGGAGTCCGAAGTCCGCAGCTACTGCCGTTCCTGGCCCGCCATCTTCGACCGGGCCCACGGCAGCTACCTGTACGACGAGGACGGCCGCACCTACCTCGACTTCTTCGCCGGGGCGGGGTCGCTGAACTACGGGCACAACAACCCCGTCCTCAAACGCGCCCTCATCGACTACCTGGAGCGCGACGGCATCACCCACGGCCTGGACATGTCCACCACCGCCAAGCGGGCGTTCCTGGAGACCTTCCGCGACGTGGTGCTGCGCCCCAGGGACATGGACCACAAGGTGATGTTCCCCGGCCCCACCGGCACCAACGCGGTCGAGTCCGCCCTCAAGCTGGCCCGCAAGGTGAAGGGCCGCGAGTCGATCGTCTCCTTCACCAACGCCTTCCACGGCATGTCGCTCGGCTCGCTCGCGGTCACCGGGAACGCCTTCAAGCGGGCCGGCGCCGGCATCCCGCTGGTGCACGGCACCCCGATGCCGTTCGACGACTACCTGGATGGGCAGACCCCGGACTTCATCTGGTTCGAGCGGCTGCTGGAGGACTCCGGGTCCGGGCTGAACCAGCCCGCCGCCGTGATCGTGGAGACCGTCCAGGGCGAGGGCGGCATCAATGTGGCGCGCCCCGAGTGGCTGCGCGCGCTGGCCGATCTGTGCCGGCGCCACGACATGCTGCTGATCGTCGACGACATCCAGATGGGCTGCGGCCGTACCGGGGCGTTCTTCTCCTTCGAGGAGTCGGGCATCGTGCCGGACATCATCACCGTGTCGAAGTCGATCGGCGGCTACGGGCTGCCGATGGCGCTGACCCTCTTCCGTCCCGAGCTGGACATCTGGGAGCCGGGTGAGCACAACGGCACCTTCCGGGGCAACAACCCGGCCTTCGTCACCGCCGCCGCCGCGCTCAACACGTACTGGAGCGACGGCCAGATGGAGAAGCAGACCCTGGCCCGCGGTGAGCGGGTGGAGCAGGCGCTGCGCCAGATCGTCGCCGAACACGCGCACGCCGGGGCCTCCTACCGCGGTCGCGGCCTGGTCTGGGGACTGGAGTTCCAGGACCCGGCGCGCGCCACCGCCGTGTGCAAGCGCGCCTTCGAACTCGGCCTGCTGCTGGAGACCTCCGGCCCGCAGAGCGAGGTCGTCAAGTTCCTCCCGGCCCTGACCATCACCCCGGAGGAGCTGGACGAGGGCCTGCGCATCGTCACCCGCGCCATCCGCGACACCGACTGACCGGCCGGTGGGCCCGCCTCCGGCCGGAGGCGGGCCCACCGTCGCTCCCGGTCCACCGACCATCCGACCGATCAGCACCGAGACAGCCACGAGAAGGGAAGTCGAACACCGTGATCGTCCGATCCATCAGCGACATCGAGGGCACCGACCGGGACATCGAATCCGCGTCGGGCACCTGGCGCAGCAAGCGCATCATCCTGGCCAAGGAGCGCGTCGGGTTCTCCCTCCACGAGACGGTGCTGTACGCCGGCACCGAGACCTCGATGTGGTACGCCAACCACGTGGAAGCGGTCTTCTGCGTGTCGGGCGAGGCCGAGCTCACCAACGACAACACCGGCGAGAAGCACCGGATCACCCCCGGGACGATGTATCTGCTGGACGGCCACGAGAAGCACACCGTCCGGCCGGTCACCGACTTCAAGGTGCTCTGCGTCTTCAACCCGCCGGTCACCGGCCGCGAGGACCACGACGAGAACGGCGTCTACCCGCTGCTCACCGAACCCGAGGTGAGCTGAGCAGCACAGCCGCTACCGGCGGCACCACCACCCGGAACCGGAAAGGGAAGGCACGCACCATGACCATCGCCCGCGAACGCACCGCTGACCTGTACCCGACCCGTGGCGCCACCGAGGTGTCCACCCCGCGGCAGGACCCGGTGGTGTGGTCCCCGCCCGGCACCGCCGGGCCGGTCGGCGCGCAGCAGCTGGCCGGTCTGGAGCGGGACGGTTTCCTGGCCGTCGACCAGCTCATCACCGCGGACGAGGTGGCGGTGTACCGCGCCGAACTCGACCGGCTGATCGCGGACCCGGACATCCGTGCGAACGAGCGCTCGATCATCGAGCCGCAGTCGCAGGAGATCCGTTCGGTGTTCGAAGTGCACAAGCTCAGCCAGGTCTTCGCGGATCTGGTGCGCGACCCCCGGGTGGTCGGGATGGCGCGCCAGATACTGGGCTCCGAGGTGTACGTCCACCAGTCGCGGATCAACGTCAAGCCGGGGTTCGGCGCCAGTGGCTTCTACTGGCACTCGGACTTCGAGACCTGGCACGCGGAGGACGGGCTGCCACGGATGCGCACGATCTCGGTGTCGATCGCGCTGACCGAGAACTACGACACCAACGGCGGCCTGATGATCATGCCGGGGTCGCACCGGACGTTCCTGGGCTGCGCCGGTGAGACGCCCAGGGACAACTACAAGAAGTCGCTGCAGATGCAGGACGCCGGGACCCCGTCCGACGAGGCGCTGACCCGGTTCGCGCAGGAGCACGGCATCAAGCTGTTCACCGGTGCGGCCGGTTCCGCCACCTGGTTCGACTGCAACTGCATGCACGGGTCGGGGGACAACATCACCCCGTACCCGCGCAGCAATGTGTTCATCGTGTTCAACAGCGTGGAGAACACGGCCGTGGAGCCGTTCGCCGCGCCGGTCCCGCGCCCCGACTACATCGGGGCCCGGGACTTCACCCCGGTGCGGTAACCGGGATCAGTGGTACGGCGGGGGTCGCCGTCGGCTGGGGGGAGGGCCCCGGCGCCCCGCCAGCGGCGCCGGGGCCCTTCCATGCCCTGTCTTATGCCCCGTTACGCCCACCACATGGCGGGCAGCGCGCGGTCGTTGTAGTCGAACAGCGCCTGGTTCTCCCAGCCGTTGCCCGAGGACGGGTCGGTCTCGTCCCAGCCGTTGCCCGGCACCGCCGTCCAGGCCGGTTCCCAGTAGAAGATCCCGAGGCCCCGGCCGCCCGGCACCGAGGCCACCACCTGGCCGATGTCCCGCATCCAGGCGGTCTGCCCCTGCGGGGTGGCCGGGTAGCCGGGGACCAGCTGCGAGGGACTGGCGATGATGTCCTCGTGGTTGTCCTTGCTGCCGAGCCGGAACGGGTACGCCGTCTCCGCCACCAGCACGTCCTTGCCGTAACGGCTCGCCGCGTCGTGCAGGTTGGTGCGCAGCTGGGCCAGTGTCCCGTGCCAGTAGCCGTAGAAGGACAGGGCGATCACATCGAAGGGGACGCCGCGCGAGGTGGCGTTGTCGAACCACCAGCGGGTACCGCCGTTGTCACCGCCCTCCGCCAGGTGCAGCGCGAGCCGGGTGCCGGGCGAGGCGGAACGGGCGCCCTGGACCCCGGCGTTCAGCAGTCCGGCCAGCTTGCCCCAGTCGGTGGAGCGGCCGTCGGGCCACAGCATGCCGCCGTTGATCTCGTTGCCGATCTGTGCCATGGCGGCGGGGGTGCCCTGCCGGGCGAGGGAGCCGAGGATGTCGGCGGTGTGGTCCCGTACCGCCGTCTCCAGCGCGGTGCCGGTGAGGCTGTTCCAGGCGGCGGGCTTGAACTGCTTGCCCGGGTCGGCCCAGGTGTCGGAGTAGTGGAAGTCCACGAGGAGTCGCATGCCCTGGGCCTGGATCCGGCGGGCCATGGCCAGCAGGTGCTGCTTGCCGTGGTAGCCGTCGGCGGAGTTGACCCAGACCTTGATCCGGGCCCAGTTGGCGCCGGCCTCGCGCAGGATCTGGATGGCGTCGCCCCGGGTGCCGTCCGCGTAGCGGAAGACGGCGCCCTTGTCCTCGCCCTTGGGGAGCGAGGACAGGTCGACGCCCCGGATGTTCAGCGCGGCGGCCTGCGCGCCGGATACGGGGAGGGCGGCGAGCACGGCGGGGGTGGCGAGAGCCGCCGTGCCCAGGCGGAGCACACTGCGTCGGCGCATCGTCAAGGGTCCCTTCCTTGAGTGGTGCCTGAACGGTGGGGGTTGGCGCTGTTCCTCGTGGCCCGGTGGTGCGTGGATACGGGGTCCCCCGGCGCCGGCGGTGCGGTGCCGGGGGACGCCCGGGTCAGTCGTCGAGGTGCAGGACGCGGACGGTGCCCGCCGGTACGGACAGGTCGCCCTCCACCCGCCGGCCGCCGAACAGCTCGCGCCCGGTGCCGCCCACCGGCACCTCGGCGTCGGCGGCGGTGTGGTTGATGACGAACACATAGCGGCCGGCGGCGCCTTCGCGGCGCACCACCTCGACATCGCGCGGCAGGTCCTCGCGCGCGGCGATCCCGGCGTCCAGCCCGGCGGCGGCCAGCACGGTGTCCAGACCGTCCGCGTCGAGCCGGGTGGAGAGGTACCAGGCGCTGCCCTCGCCCAGTTCGTGCCGGGTCACGGCGGGGCAGCCGGCGGCCGGGCCGTCCGTGTACGTCCACACCGGCTCGGCGCCGCGCGCCACCACCGTCTCGGCCCACACATCGGCGGTGAGGCGGTGGCCGTCGGGGCCCTCCAGGGTGACCCGCTCGTGCTCGCGCAGGGGCTGGAACTCCTCCACCGTCAGCCCCAGGACGTCCCGCAGCGCGCCCGGGTGCGGGCCGGGGTGCACGGCGTCGTGCTCGTCGACGATGCCGGAGAAGTGGCCGACGACCAGGGTGCCGCCGCCCTCGACGTAGGCGCGCAGATTGCGGCCCGCCGCCTGCGTCATCAGGTACAGCGCGGGCACGACCACCAGCGGGTAGGCGCTCAGGTCGGCCTCGGGGTGCGCGAAGTCGACCGTCAGATGGCGGTCGAAGAGGGCGGCGTAGACGGCCTCGGCCCGCTCGCGGGTGTCCAGGTCCTCGCTGGGGCGCCACTCCAGCTTCTGCGCCCACCAGGACTGCCAGTCCCACACGATCGCGGCGTCCGCCACGGTGCGGGTGCCGCGCAGGGCGGACAGGGAGCCGAGGTCGGCACCCAGCGCCACCACTTCGCGCCAGATCCGGCTGTCGGTGCCGGCGTGCGGCACCATCGCCGAGTGGAACTTCTCGGCGCCGGAGCGGGAGGCGCGCCACTGGAAGAACATGGCGCCCTCGGAGCCGCGCGCGACGTGGGCGAGGCTGTTGCGGGCCATCTCGCCGGGGCGCTTGCTGATGCCGCGGGTCTGCCAGTTGACGCCGCTGGTGGAGTGTTCGAGCAGCAGCCAGGGCTTGCCGCCGCCGACGGAGCGGGTGAGGTCGGCGGCCATCGACAGATTGATGTGGTTGCGGTCGTCCTCGGCCACCAGGTAGTGGTCGTTGGTGACGATGTCGACCTCCCGGGCCCACTTCCAGTAGTCGATGGTGTCGCACTGGGTGGGCGAGACCATGAAGTTGGTGGTGACGGGGATGCCCGGTGACAGCTGGTGCAGCAGGTCGCGCTCGCGGACGAAGTTCTCCAGGGCGCTGTCACTGGCGAACCGGGCGAAGTCCAGGCGCTGGGCGGGGTTGCAGGTGGTGGGGGTGGCCCGGGGCGGCTGGATCTCCTCCCAGTCGCCGTACGCCTGGCCCCAGAAGGCGGTGCCCCAGGCGGCGTTCAGCGCGTCCAGGGTGGTGTAGCGCTCGGTGAGCCAGCGGCGGAAGTGCGCGGCGGAGGTCGCGCAGTAGCACTCCAGGACGGGCACCCCGTACTCGTTGTGGACGTGCCACATGGCGACGGCGGGGTGGCTGCCGTAGCGCTCGCCCAGGGCGCGGGTGATGCCGGCGGCGGCCTCGTGGTAGGCGGGCGAGCTGTGGCAGATGGCGCCCCGGGAGCCGAACTCCCAGCGCACGCCCTCGCGGCTGACCGGCAGCGCCTCGGGGTGGGCGCGGTAGAACCAGGCGGGCGGGACCACGGTGGGGGTGGCCAGGTCGGCCCGGATGCCGGCGTCGTGCAGCAGGGCGAGCAGCCGGTCCAGCCAGCCGAAGTCGTACACCCCCGGGCTGGGCTCCAGCTTGGCCCAGGAGAAGATCCCGACGCTGACCATGGTCACGCCGGCCTCGCGCATGAGCGCGATGTCCTCTTCCCAGGTCTCCTCGGGCCACTGCTCGGGGTTGTAGTCACCGCCGTAGGCGAGGCGGTCCAGGCCCTGGGGGGCGGCGTGCGGCATGGAAACTCCTGGGCATCGCTGGGAACGTGCACAGCCTCCGTCGGCTGCATCACACCAACATAACCGCACAGCATCAACCATTGACAAGTGTCTGTTCTGTTTCTCTACTGTGAACGCTCACAGTCCCTGCCAGGGAGGCATTATGAATCACCGCACCGTCGCGGTACTGGCCGCCACCGTCGTCTCGTCCCTCGCCCTCACCGGCTGCGGCGGCTCCTCGGACGACTCCTCCTCGTCATCCGGCCCCGTCAAGCTCACCTACTGGGCCTGGGCCCCGGGCATGGACGAAGTCGTCAAGCTGTGGAACGACGCCAACCCCGACATCCAGGTCACGGTGAAGAAGCAGGCAAGCGGCGACGACCTGGTCACCAAGACCATCACCGCCGCCAAGGCGGGCAACGCCCCCGACCTGATGCAGGCCGAGTACCAGGCCCTGCCCACCCTGGTCAGCAACGATGTCCTCGCCGACATATCCGGGCAGGCCGGCGACGCCGAGGACGCCTTCGCCCCGGGACTGTGGCAGCAGGTCACCCTCGGCACCGACGCCGTGTACGCGATCCCCCAGGACTCCGGTCCGCTCATGTTCTACTACCGGGCCGACCTCTTCGAGGAGTACGGGCTGACCGTCCCCACCACCTGGGACGAGTTCGCCGACACCGCCCGCGACCTCAAGGAGCAGCAGCCGGACAAGGCCCTCACCACCTTCTCCGCCAACGACGCGGGCCTGTTCGCCGGGCTAGCCCAGCAGGCCGGCGCCCAGTGGTGGACCACCGAGGGCGAGCAGTGGAAGGTCGCCATCGACGACGAGGCCACCGGGAAGGTCGCCGACTTCTGGGGCGGCCTGGTCGCCGAGGGCGCCATCGACAACCAGCCCATGTACACCCCGGCCTGGAACAACGCCCTCAACACCGGCGAGCAGATCGCCTGGGTGAGCGCCGTGTGGGCCCCCGGCACCCTCACCACCGCGGCCCCCGACACGGCCGGCAAGTGGGCCATGGCCCCGCTCCCCCAGTGGAACGCCGGCGAGAACATCACCGGCACCTGGGGCGGCTCCACCACCGCCGTCACCAACGACGCGAGCGACAAGGACGCCGCCGCCCGGTTCGCCACCTGGCTGAACACCGACCCCGAGGCGCTGACGGCCCTGGTCACCCACGGCGGGATCTACCCGGCCGCCACCGCCGCCCAGACCGGTGAGGCGCTGGCCGAGGCCCCCGAGTTCTTCGCCAACCAGCCCGACTTCTACACCGTCGCCGCCGAGGTGGCCGAGGGCACCGCGCCCGCCGCCTGGGGCCCCAACACCAACGTCGCGTACTCCACGTTCAACGACGCGTTCGCCCAGGCCGCCCGCGACCGCAGCGACTTCGGCGCCGCGCTGACCCTCATGCAGCGCGCCACCGTCGACGACCTCGCCGGCCACGGCTTCCAGGTCACCGAATGACGAAGCACCGCACGTCGTACGGGGCGCCACGGCGCGCCCCGTACGCGTTCCTCCTCCCCGCCGGGGTCCTGTTCGCGCTCTTCTTCGCGCTCCCCATCGGCTACGCGATCTATCTGTCGCTGCGCAAGATCGAGGTCAAGGGCCTGGGTCTGGGCAGCGGCGCCCGCTCCGAGGTGTGGGCCGGATTCTCCAACTACACCGCGGCGCTGAGCGACCCGGTGCTGCTGGACGGCGCCCTGCGGGTGCTGATCTACGGCCTGATCGTGGTCCCGGTGATGCTGGGCCTGGCCCTGGTGTTCGCCCTGATGCTGGACTCCGACCGGGTCCGCGGCCGGGCCTTCACCCGGCTGGCCATCTTCCTGCCGTACGCCATCCCCGGAGTGATCGCGGCGCTGCTGTGGGGCTTCCTCTACCTGCCCTCGGTCAGCCCGCTGCACTACACGCTGGACTCCTTCGGGCTGCCGCAGCCCGATCTGCTCAGCGGCGGCGCCCTGTACGTGGCGCTGGCCAACATCGCGGTGTGGGGCGGCACCGGCTTCAACATGATCGTCATCTACACGGCGCTGCGCGCCATCCCGGCCGAGGTGTACGAGGCGGCCCGGCTCGACGGCTGCTCGCAGTGGCAGATCGCCTGGCGGATCAAGATCCCCATGGTGGCGCCCTCGCTGGTGCTGACCTTCTTCTTCTCGGTCATCGCCACCCTCCAGGTCTACAACGAGCCGACCACGCTGCGGCCGCTCACCAACAGCCTGTCCACCAACTGGAGTCCGCTGATGAAGGTGTACCAGGACGCCTTCGTGGGCGGCGACATCCACTCCGCCTCGGCCACCGCCGTGATCATCGCCGCGGTGACGTTCGCGCTGTCCTTCGGCTTTCTGCGGGTGGCCAACGCCCGTTCCCGGCGGGAGGAGAACCGATGACCGCCCCGACCACCACCCTCCGTGCGCGGCGCCGGGGCGGCTGGCTGCCCACAGCGGCGCTGTTCCTGGGCGCGGCCTACTGTCTGCTCCCCGTGGTGTGGGTGGTGATGGCCGCCACCAAGTCCGGCAGCGAGCTGTTCTCCACCTTCACCTTCTGGCCCGGCACCGGCTTCGCGGAGAACCTCAGCGATCTGTCGGCGTACCGGGACGGCGTCTACTGGACGTGGATGGCCAACTCGGCGCTGTACGCGGGGCTCGGCGCGCTGCTGTCCGCCGCTGTGTCGGCGGTCAGCGGTTACGCGCTGGCGCAGTACCGCTTCCGGGGCCGGGAGACCATCTTCAACATTCTGCTGGCCGGTGTGCTGATGCCGCCGGTGATCCTGGCGGTGCCGCAGTATCTGCTGATGGCCGAGGTGTCGCTGACCGACAGTCATCTGTCGGTGCTGCTGCCGGTGATCCTCTCCCCGTACGGCATCTATCTGGCGCGGATCTACGCGGCGGCCGCCGTGCCGCCGGATGTGGTGGAGGCGGGCCGGATGGACGGGGCCGGGGAGTGGCGGATCTTCCGTACCGTGGCGCTGCCGATGATGGCGCCGGGTCTTGTGACGATCTTCCTCTTCCAGTTCGTGGCCATCTGGAACAACTTCCTGCTGCCGTACATCATGCTCAGCGACGACGAGAAGTTCCCGCTGACGCTGGGTCTCTTCACGCTCCTCAACCAGGGCGCCAACACCCCGGCGCTGTACACCCTGGTGATCATCGGCGCGCTGCTCGCGGTGCTCCCGCTGATCGCGCTGTTCCTGTTCATCCAGCGGTTCTGGAGCCTTGACCTGCTCTCGGGCGCCGTAAAGTCATGACCATGTCCGTACCAGCGCGGCGCCGGCGGGCGCCGACGATCCACGACGTGGCCCGGGAGGCCGGTGTCTCCCGGGGCACCGTCTCCCGGTTCCTCAACGGCGGCCACAACGTCTCGGCCGTCTCCGCGAAGGCGGTGGAGGAGGCCATCCGCAAGACCGGCTACGTCGTGAACCGGCATGCCCGTTCACTGATTACCGGCCGGTCCGGGTCGGCGGCGTTCCTGCTGACGGAGCCGCAGGAGAAGTTCTTCGAAGACCCGAACTTCAATGTGCTGCTGCGCGGTTGCACCCAGGCGCTGGCCGCGCACGACATCCCGCTGCTGATGATGATCGCGGGGAACCGGGAGGAACAGCGGCGGCTGCTGCGCTATGTGACCTCCGGGCACGTGGACGGGGTGCTGCTGGTCTCCAGCCACACCGGTGATCCGGTGGCCGAACAGCTGGTGGGGGCCGGGGTGCCGGTGGTGCTGTGCGGCAAACCGATGGGCCCCGGCGGCCGGATGGCGCACGTGGCGGCGGACGACCGGGACGGCGCCCGGGAGATGGTGCGCCACCTGGTGGGCCTGGGCCGGACCCGGATCGGCACGGTCACCGGCCCGCTGGACACCCCGGGCGGGGTGGAACGGCTGGCCGGCTACCGGGAGGTGCTGGCCGAGTCGGGGCTGCCCGTCGCGGAGGAGCTGATCGCCACCGGGGACTACAGCAGGGAGGGCGGCGAGGCCGCGGCGACAGCGCTGCTGGCCCGCCGCCCCGATCTGGACGCGCTGTTCGTCGCCTCGGACCTGATGGCGCAGGGCGCGCTGGCGGCGCTGACGGCGGCGGGCCGGGGGGTGCCGCAGGACGTGGCGGTCGGCGGCTTCGACGACTCCTCGGCGGCGGTGGCCTCCCGGCCCGCGCTGACCACGATCCGGCAGCCGTGGGACCGGATCAGCCAGGAGATGGTGCGGCTGCTGCTGGCCCAGATCAGCGGGGAGGACACGTCGGCGGTGATTCTGCCGACCGAGTTGGTGCGCCGTCAGTCCACGTAGTGGGATGTCCGCATGAACGAGATGCGAAGGATCGGCATCGCGCTGTTCCCCCAGGTCGAGGAGTTGGACGCGATCGGCCCGTGGGAGGTGCTCGCGTACTGGACGCGGAACTTTCCCGGCGACGGCTGGGAGGTGTTCACCTTCTCCGCCGACGGGGCGCCCGTGGAGTGCGCCAAGGGCCTGACGGTCGCGGCCCATCACGCGCGGGACACGATGCCCGCCCTCGACGTCCTGCTGCACCCCGGCGGGCAGGGCACCCGGCCGCAGTTGACGGACGCCGAGCACCTGGCGTGGCTGCGCGCCCAGCGGGACCGCGTACCGCTGCTGACCAGTGTGTGCACCGGGTCCCTGGTGTACGCGGCGGCCGGCCTGCTGAGGGGCCGGCCCGCCACCACCCACTGGGGTTCGCTGGAGCGGCTCGCGGAACTGGACCCCACGATCGAGGTGCGCGGCGAGGAACGCTTCGTCGACGACGGCGACCTGATCACCTCGGCCGGGGTCTCGGCGGGCATCGACATGGCGCTGCATCTGGTGGCCCGGCTGGCGGGCGAGGAACGCGCCCGGACGGTGCGCCGGGGCATCCAGTACGACCCGCGACCGCCCGTGTGAGCCGGGCTCCCACCGTCAACGGCCCGCCCCCGTACCGGCAGTCGGTACGGGGGCGGGCCCACGGGGCGGGTGGCTAGGTGTATTGCCCTGTGAGGTTGGGGACGCGGCTGGCGGGTGGTTTGCCTGCGAGCGCGGTGTGTCCGCGGTGGTGATTGTAGGTGTGTAGCCATTGCGGGAACGCGTCGCGTCGTTCCTGCTCGGTCCGGTAGGGGCGGGCGTAGGCCCACTCGTCCAGCAAGGTCCGGTTCAGCCGCTCAACCTTGCCGTTGGTCTGGGGCCGGTAGGGCCGGGTTCGCTTGTGAGCGATCCCGGCCTGGGCCATGGCCTGGCGCCAGTCGTGGGACCGGTAACAGGCCCCGTTGTCGGTCAGGACGCGTTCGACGGTGATTCCGGCTTGCTCGAAGAACGCCTGGGCGCGTTGCCAGAACGCGGCGGCGGTGTCTTTCCTCTCGTCGGTGTGGATCTCGCTGTAGGCGAGGCGGGAGTAGTCATCGACGGCGGTGTGCAGATAGCTGTAGCCGGCGCCCGCGCGGGTCTTGCGGCCTGCTTGCCGGCCCAGGACCTTGTGTCCGCCACCGTCGGGAATGTTGCCGAGCTTCTTGATGTCGACGTGCACGAGTTCGCCGGGCCGTTCGCGTTCGTAGCGGCGTATGACGCGGCCGGTGGCCCGGTCCAGATGCGTGAGCCGGGCCAGCCGGTAACGGGTCAGGACCCGGTGGACCGTGGAGGGCACCAGCCGCAGCAGATGAGCGATCCGGGCCGGCCCCCACCGACGCACCACGCGGACCTTGATGATCCGGCGTTCGGTGCGGGTCGGGGTCCGGCGCGGGCTGCTGCGTGGCCGGGAGGTCCGGTCGCACATCCCGCCCTCGCCCTGCTCGCGGTAGCGGGCCGCCCACCGTGCCGCGGTGGTGGCTGAGACCTGGAAACGTTCAGCGGCCCGGCGCAGAGGCCATCCGTCATCCACGACGCAGCGGGCAAGCCGCAGACGGCCGGTCTCGGTCAGGGGTGCGTTACGGTGAGGCACGAGGGCCTTTCTGGTCGCCGGTGCAGATGTCGCAATCCACACCAGGCCAGAAGGCCCTCACCCATATCAAGACCAACCAACCGTGAACCCCGTCACCAACCTCTGTGATCAGTACAACTAGGCCGTTTCTTTTGGATCATCGTGCTGACCAGGTGTGGATGGCGGCGATGTGGAGTGCGGCCTGGTAGATGGTGGCGGTCTTGTCGTATCGGGTGGCCAGGCCGCGCCATTGCTTGAGTTTGTTGATGCAGCGTTCGACGGTGTTGCGCTGCTTGTATGCCTCTCGGTCGAACGCGGGCGGGCGGCCGCCCCGGCTGCCGCGTCGTTTGCGGTTGGTTGCCTGGTCAGCGGGAACGGGAATGACTGCCCGGATTCCGCGCCGACGGAGGTGGGCCCGGATAGCGCGTGAGGAGTAAGCCTTGTCGGCCAGGACCATCTCCGGTGTTGTCCGGGGCCGGCCGGTCGGCCGGGGCACCCGTAACTGGTTCATGACCTGGGCGAACGCGGGTGCGTCCCCTGCCTGGCCCGGGGTGAGGACGAAGGCCAGGGGCCGACAGCGGCTGTCGGCGGCGAGATGGATCTTGGTGGTCAGTCCGCCGCGGGACCGTCCGAGGGCATGGTCGTCCGGCTCGCCGGCCGGGGCCCCTTTTTGCGGGCCCCGGCGGCGTGCTGGTGAGCACGGACGATCGTGGAGTCGACCGCGATGACCCAGTCCATGTCGCCCTCGGCGTCGGCCTGGGCGAGCAGGGCGGTGAAGACCTTCTCCCAGGTGCCGTCGGCGGCCCAGCACCGCAGCCGGTTGTGGACGCCCTTCCACGACCCGAAGCGCTCGGGCAGATCCATCCACGGCGTCCCGGTGCGGTATTTGAAGGCGATCGCGTCGATCACCGGGCGGTGATCCCGCCACCGCCCTCCCCGCCGAGGTGTCCGGTCCGGCAGCAACGGCTCGATCCTCGCCCACTGGGCATCAGTCAACGACACACATCAACCAACGATCCGATGATCCGCAGGAAACGGCCTAGGTCCCGTCTGCCACATCCCGCCTGGCCCGCGACCCCTGGCACGGCACCTCGCTGCGTTGCAGAGACGCCCAAGTAGCCCACTACGAGGCCGCCCCTGCGCCTTGCGATGCACCGCACCAGACGCCGCGGGCCTGACCGGCGCTATGTGTCAGACAGGACCTAGGCGCCGATGACGCCGCCGTCCGTGCGGCGGATGGCGAGGGTCGCGGAGCGCGGGCGGCCCTCGGGGTCGAAGTCGGGCCAGTTGCTGACGGCCCGGGGGTTGCCGGGGGTCGGCTCGCCCCAGGCGGGGGTGGCCTCGCCGGGGTGCTGGACGTTGACGAACAGGGTGCGCTGGTCGGGGGTGGTGATCACCCCGGTGATCTCGCAGCCGCGCGGCCCGGTGAGGAAGCGCCGGATCTCGCCGGTGTGCGGGTCGGCGGCGAGCATCTGGTTGTTGCCGATGCGGTCGTAACCCTTCTCCGGCAGGTTCTGGGAGGAGTTGGAGACGTCGGTGAGGATCCACAGCCGGCCGTCCGGGTCGAACCACAGGCCGTCGGGCGATCCGAAGCGGGTCTCGTCGGTGAGGTCGGTGCGCTCGTCGTACGCGGGATCGCCGGCCAGCAGGAAGATGTCCCAGGTGAACGTGGTGGCGGTGTTGTCACCGCGGGACTCGCGCCAGCGGATGATGTGCCCGTACGGGTTGGGCGTACGGGGGTTGGCGGCGCCGCCCCGGCCGCTGCCGTTGGTGAGCGAGCAGTACACGTCCTGGTTGGCGGGGTTGACGGCGATCCACTCCGGGCGGTCCATCGGGGTGGCGCCGAGCGCGTCGGCGGCCTCGCGGGTGCGCAGCAGCACATCGGCCTGGTCCGCCCAGCCGTTCGTGCGGGTCAGCGGCCCGGTGCCGTGGGTGAGCGGCAGCCAGCGGCCCGTGCCGTCGTCCTCGAAGCGGGCGACGTACAGCGTGCCGTGGTCCAGGGGGCTGCGGCCCCGGGCGCGCTGGTCGCGCCAGGTGCCCTCGCCGATGAACTTGTAGAGGTAGTCGCCGTCCTGGTCGTCCCCGGTGTAGGCGACGATCCGGCCGCGCGCCTCGGTGGTGACGCAGCCCTCGTGCTTGATGCGGCCCAGCGCGGTGCGTTTGACGGGGACCGCGTCGGGGTCCATGGGATCGATCTCCACGACCCAGCCGAACCGGTTGGCCTCGTGCGGGTTGACGGCGATGTCGAAGCGGGGGTCCGCCTCGTGCCAGCGGTAGCCGAAGCCCTCGTGGTCGATGCCGTACCGGGCCTGTTCGGGGGTGGGTTCCCAACCGGGGCGCTCGGTGCCGAAGTAGGCGTTGAAGTTCTCCTCGCAGGCGAGGTAGGTGCCCCAGGGGGTCACGCCGTGCGAGCAGTTGTTGATGGTGCCCCGGGGCGGGCCGTCGGCGCGCAGCGCGGGGTGCCGCGGTCCCACCGGTCCGGAGAAGGTGACGGGGGTGTCGGTGGTGACGCGCCGGGCGCGCGGCGAGTCCGCGACCTGCCAGCCCCGGTCGTCGGTGCGGACGAGTTCGACGATGCTGACGCCGTGCGCGGCGAGGGCCTTGGCGACCTTCTCGCGGGTCATCTCGGCGTCGCCGTCCGGGAAGAGGAGTTGCTGGTCGATGTACTCGTGGTTGAGGACGAGCAGGCCGCGGCGGCTGCCCTCGGCGCCCTTGCCGAGCGGGAAGAAGTGCATGCCGTCGTGGTTCATGCCGACCTGCTCGGCCTGGTCCGCGGCGGAGTTGGAGGCGTCCTTGCGCCAGGCGGGTCCGCCGGGGCGGATCGGGGTGCCCCAGGGGATGATGACCTGTGCCTCGTACCCGGCGGGCAGGGTGATCCCGTCGGCGTCGGAGGTGGGGACCGGGGTGAAGCCGAGGGTGGGCCGGCGGCCGGTGGGCCCCGTCGGCGGGGGGCCGGGGGTGGCCTGCGCGGTACTGGTACTCCCGGTGAGAAACCCGGCCGCGGCGGCGACGGCACCGGAGGCGAGCACGGACCGCCGGCTGAACCGGGCGGCGGCGACCTCGTGGAAGGGCCGGTTGGCCGAGGGGTTGGAACTCACCTCGTCCGGGTCGAACTCAGGGAAGACCGGGCGACGCTGGACGGACATCCGCTGATCCTTACTTCCGGAAACAGGACATTTCCGAGAGGTTAGGAGCGATCAGGGGTCGCGTGAAGCATCAAAGGTGACAACACGACCAGTTTTCGCCGGACAGCGGAGCGACGGCGACGTCGTCGCCGCAGGGACGGCAGCGTGCGCCGCGCCGGTGACACGGACCCCGTACGGAAGGCGGCCCAGCCACCGGGGCCGGACCACGGGAACGGACGGGGCCCCGCCGGGCCGTGCGGGCCGGCTCGCGGTCGGGTGCCGGGCGGGATCGCGGCCTGTGCGGGCCGCGGGAACCGGCGGTGGGACGAGCGGTCCCCAGGCGTGCCGGTGGCAGGGGGAACGGCGGCGCCCCGGTCTGTACGGGAGGCCGGCGGACCGGGCCGCGAGGACCGGGCCGCGCGCACAGCCGCGAGGACCGGAAGCCCATGGCTTCCGGCCCTCGTGGCGCCTGTGCGCCGGCGTGCGGGGGTGGGCGGTCAGCCCTCGCGCTTGCCGTTCACCCGGCGGGGCAGGCCCAGCGGGTTGGCGTCCTTCAGTTCCTGCGGGAGCAGGGCCTGGGGGGTGGACTGGTAGGCGACCGGGCGCAGCCAGCGTTCGATGGCCGTGGCGCCCACCGAGGTGGAGGTGGAGGTGGTGGCGGGGTACGGGCCACCGTGGTGCTGCGCGGTGGTGACCGCGACGCCGGTGGGCCAGCCGTTGACCAGGACGCGGCCGGCGAGCGGGGTCAGCTCGGCGACGAGCGCGGCGCCGTCGCCGCTCTCCCCCGCCGCCTCGGCCGTGCTCAGCTGCACCGTGGCGGTGAGGTTGCCGGGCAGCCGGTCGAGCACCTGGCTGATCTCCTGGCCGTCGGTGTAGCGGGCGATCACGGTGACCGGCCCGAAGCACTCCTCGATCAGCAGTTCGTGGGCGCTGCCGTCCTCCGCGAGCCGGGCGGCGGGCACCGTGAGGAAGCCGGGGACGACCGTCTGCTCCTCGCCGCCGCCGGCGGCGGTGCTGGTGGTCACCTCCGCCAGTTCCGTACGGGCGGCGACGCCGCTGATGAAGTTGTCGCGCATCCGGGTGTCCAGCAGGACGCCGGGGGCGGCGGCGGCGAGCTTCTCGCCGAGGGTGGCCACCAGCCGGTCGCCCGCCTCGCCCTGCGGGGCGAGGACGAGTCCGGGCTTCACGCAGAACTGGCCGGTGCCCAGGGTGACCGAGCCGGCCAGGCCCTCGCCGATCTCCTCGGCGCGCTCGGCGGCGGCGGCCTCGGTGATGACGACCGGGTTGAGGCTGCCCAGTTCCCCGTGGAAGGGGATGGGGGTGGGCCGGGCGGCGGCGGCGTCGAACAGCGCGCGTCCGCCGCGTACCGAGCCGGTGAAACCGGCCGCCGAGACCAGCGGGTGCTTGATCAGCTCGATGCCGGCCTCGAAGCCGTACACCACCGAGACGACGTCCTCCGGCAGCCCCACCTGGGCGGCGGCGCGGCGCAGCGCGGCGCCGGTCAGGGCGGAGGTGGCGGGGTGGTCGGGGTGTGCCTTGACGACGACGGGGCAGCCGGCGGCGAGCGCGGAGGCGGTGTCGCCGCCGGGCACGGAGAAGGCGAGCGGGAAGTTGGAGGCGGAGTAGACCGCGACCACGCCCAGCGGGATCTTGTAGCGGCGCAGATCGGGCCGGGGCGGGGTGAGGGAGGCATCCGCGTGGTCGATGATGACGCCGAGGTAGGCGCCGTCCTCGATCTCGTCGGCGAAGGCGCGCAGCTGGCCGGTGGTGCGGCCCAGCTCGCCGGTCAGCCGGGGCAGGCCCAGGGCGGTCTCGGCGTCGGCCGCGGCGATGATGGCTTCGCGGTCGGCCTCCAGCGCGTCCGCGGCGGCCCGCAGCAGGGCGATCCGGGTGTCACGGTCGGCGAGCCGTCCCACCGTGGCGTGCGCGGCGCGGACGGCCTGGTCCACGTCGGCGGCCGTGGCCTCGGTGGTGACCTGTTCCCGCCGCTTTCCGGTCCGGGGGTCCACGCTCCACACTGGTTCTGCTGGCACCGGTCGTTCCTCCCGCACTGAACGTTCGATATGCTGAACACCGTCCCTGTATGTGAATAGGGAACGTGCAGTGACTCTATAGCGGTTCGAACAAAGGGGTCAAGGTCGATGGCAGCCGGTGAGACAGGCGCATCCCCGGTCAAATCCGCGGTGCGGACCGTGGAACTCTTGGAGTTCTTCGCGGGGCGTCCCGGCATGCACTCGCTCGCCGACGTGCAGTCGGCGGTCGGCTACCCCAAGTCGAGTCTGTACATGCTGCTGCGCACCCTGGTGGAGCTGGGGTGGGTGGAGACCGACCCGACCGGCACCCGGTACGGCATCGGGGTGCGGGCGCTGCTGGTGGGCACCTCGTACATCGACGGCGACGAGGTGGTGGCCGCGGCGCGCACGACGCTGGACCGGCTCTCGGACGAGACCACGGAGACCATCCACCTGGCCCGCCTGGACGGCACCAGCGTGGTCTATCTGGCCACCCGGCAGTCGGACCACTATCTGCGCCCGTTCACCCGGGTCGGCCGCCGGCTGCCGGCGCACTCCACCTCGCTGGGCAAGGCGCTGCTGGCCACGTATCCGGACGAACGGATCAGGGAACTGCTGCCACCTCGGCTGGAAGCGCTGACCGAGCACACCGTCACGGACCGCGAGCAGCTGATCGAGGAGCTGGGGACGGTGCGCGAGCGCGGGTACGCGATCGACCGTGAGGAGAACACCGTGGGGCTGACCTGTTACGGGGTGGCCATCCCGTACCGGACCCCGGCGCGCGACGCGATCAGCTGCTCGGTCCCGGTGGCCCGGCTGACCCCCTCCCACGAGCAGCAGATCAAGGAGGCGATGCTGCACGCGCGGGACCGGCTCACGCTGGCCACCCGTCATCTGTAGCGGCGCCTGACGCGGCGCGCCGCCGGGCGGAGTGACCCGAGCGGCGGTCTCGCGTCGCCGGGCCGTGATCCGGCCGGCCCGGAGGTGGACGATCAGCGCATCACGCCGGGTGCGCCGCCCGCCAGGCGGGAGTGGCGACGCCCGCCAGCACGGTGCCGACGACCTGTTCGGCCAGGTCGGGACCGATGGGCAGGTGGTTGAACAGGGCCCGGTAATAGGTCGTGGCCCCCAGCATGTCCAGCAGGAGGTCGATGTCCGCGTCCTCGCGGATGTCGCCCCTAGCGATGCCCCGGCGCAGGGCCGCCGCGGTCGTGGCGCGCCGGGGGTGGAAGAAGCGGTCGAGGAAGGCCGCTTCCAGCTCCGGGTCGTCCGACAGATCGGCGACCAGTGCCGGGAGCGCGCGGCGGCCGATGTCGGTGGTGAACGCCTGGGTGAGGGTGGTGATCCCGGCGATCAGGTCGCAGTGGGTGCAGCCGGTGTCCGGGGTGGGCTCGGTGCCGATCGCCACCGCCAGCGCGTCCACCACCAGGTGCTGGCGGGAGCGCCAGCGCCGCCGCAGCGCGGGTTTGCTGGTGCCGGCCCGGCCGGCGACCGCCTCCAGGGTGAGTTTGCCGTAGCCGCTCTCGTTGAGGATCTCCAGCACGGCTTGAGGCACGGCCTCGTCGATGCGTACGTCCCGTGGCCTGCCGGGTCGCTGCTGCGGGGCGCCGGTGGGGGTGCTGAGCATGCCTCCACTATAGGTAAGCTTCAATAACGTTTCGATGCAGAACGAAACGAAATTAGTGGAGGAGAGACCCCTATGGCCCGGCAGAGCGTCCTCGCACCGCCGCATCGCGCACTCACCCTCGGCGTCATCCTGTCCGTCAGCACCGTCGCCTTCGAATCGCTCGGTGTCGCCACCGTGCTGCCCGACGTGGCGCGCCGGCTCGACGGCCTGGGCTCCTACGGCTGGGGCCTGTCCGCGCTGATGCTCGCCAACATCATCGGCACCGTGCTCGCCGGCCGCGCCGCCGACCGCGGCGGCGTGCGCAGCCCCATGGCGCTCGGCCTGCTCGTCTTCGCCGTCGGCTGCGCCCTCGCCGGCGCCGCCGGAAACTGGCCGCTGTTCCTGCTCGGCCGCTTCGTCCAGGGGCTCGGCGTCGGCGCCGTCATGGCCATGGCCTACACCGTGATCGGCCTCGCCTACCCCGAGCGGCTGCGCGCCCGGATGTTCGCGCTCCTCTCCTCCGCCTGGACCATCCCTTCCCTCATCGGCCCGGTCCTCGCCGGCACCCTCACCGAACACACCACCTGGCGCGCGGTCTTCCTGCTGGTGCCGCCGCTGGTGGGCATCGCCGCCCTGCTCACCCTCCCCGCGCTGCCCGCCTCCGCCGCCTCCCCGGCGTCCGCCGGGGACACGGCCGCCGACCGGCGCGGCCCGCTGATCGCCGCCACTGCCCTCACCGTGGGCACCGCCGTCTTCCTCCAGGCGCTGCTGCTGCGCAACATCCCCGTGCTCGTCCTGCTGGTGATCGCCGGGCTCGCCCTCGCCGTCCCCGCCCTGCGCCGGGTCACCCCCGAGGGCACGCTGAGCCTGCGGCGCGGCATCGGGGCGGGCGTCGGCATCCGGGCCCTGCTGTGCGCCGTGTACTTCGGCAGTGAGGCGTTCCTGCCCCTGGGCCTGCAGGAGGTGCGCGGTCTCGGCGCCACCGAGGCGGGCCTGGGCCTGGCCGCCGGGGCGGTCACCTGGGTGGCGGGCTCCGCGCTCCAGGCCCGCCGGGACACCGCCGTGGCCGGCGCGCGCGGCCGGGCCACGGCGTACGGGTTCGCCGTGCTCCTGGCCGGGGTGCTGCTCATCGCGGTGGCCATTTTGACCCATGCCATACCGGCCCACGTCGCCATCCTCGGCTGGGCGGTCGGCGGGCTCGGGATGGGCATGGCCTTCAACGCCTCCACCACCGACACCCTCGAACAGACCCCGGCCGAGCGGCAGGGCGAGGTGAGCGCCGCGCTTCAGCTGGCCCAGACCCTGGCCACCGCCGTGCTCGCTGGGCTGGGCGGGGCCGCCATCGCGCTCGCCGGGGACGACGCGGACGGCACCCGTACCGCACTGGTGGCCACCTTCGCCTTCACCGGCGTGCTCGCCGCCCTGGGTGCGGCGCTCTCCGGGCGGCTGCGGGCGAAGGTCTGACCGCACACGACGGCGCGCCCCGGGCCACCTGGGGGTGGTGAGCAGGTGGAGGCGGAATCCCCGGGAGAAGCGGGAGTGGGAGCGGCAGCAGCCGTATCCGGCGTGTCCGGCCAGGAGTCACACCCAGGCCGACGGACGCCCTTCGCCGTGGCCGCCGCCAGCCCACACACAGCGGCCTCACTCATCCGGGCCCGGGGCGCGCGTGCGGGGCACCGTCAGCTGACGCCGAGCACCTGCTGCACCGGGTCGATCGCGAAGTAGATCACGAACAGGGCGCCGGTCAGCCACAGCATCCAGTTGATCTCGCGGACCCGGCCGGTCGCGATCTTCATCAGCACGTAGGTGACGAAGCCGGCGCCGATGCCGTTGGTGATCGAGTAGGTGAAGGGCATCACGGCGATGGTGACGAACGCCGGGACGGCCAGGGTGTAGTCGTTCCAGTCGATCCGGGCCACCTGCGTCATCATCAGGAAGCCGACCGCCACCAGCGCGGGCGCCGCGGCCTGGGCCGGGACCACCGCCGCCAGCGGGGCGAACAGCAGGGCCAGCGCGAACAGCGCGCCGGTGATCAGGTTGGCGAAGCCGGTACGGGCGCCCTCACCGACGCCGGCCGCCGACTCGATGTACGAGGTGCCCGAGGAGGCGGAGGCCGCCCCGCCCGCGGCAGCCGCCAGGCCGTCCACGAACAGCAGCCGGCCCAGGCGCGGCACCCGGCCCTTCTCGTCCAGCAGCCCGGCCTCGCCGGAGACGGCGACCGCGGTGCCCATGCTGTCGAAGAAGTCCGTCAGGAACAGCGTGAAGGTGATGAGCAGCACGGTGATCCAGGTGATCTCACCGAACGCGCCCAGCAGGCTGAACTGGCCGAGCAGGCCGAAGTCGGGGGTGCCGACGATGTCGTCCGGCAGCTGGGGCACGGTCAGGCCCCAGGCCAGGTCGTCGATGTCGGCGATGGAGTTGATGATGATCGCCACGACGGTGGTGACGACGATCGAGATGAGGATGGCGCCCTTGGTCCTGCGGGCCATCAGCGCCAGCGTCAGCAGCAGGCCCAGGCAGAACACCAGCACCGGCCAGCCGGTCAGTTCGCCGGTGGCGCCCAGCGACAGCGGGGTGCCGTCGCCGGGGGCGGTGAAGCCGGCGTTCACGAAGCCGATCAGGGCGATGAACATGCCGATGCCGACCCCGATGGCCTGCTTGAGCGCCATCGGGATCGCGTCCATCACCTTCTGCCGCAGCCCGGTGGCCGCCAGGGCGCACAGGATGAGCCCCTCGATCACCACCAGGCCCATGGCGTCGGGCCAGCTCATCCGGGGCGCGATCTGGTAGGCGACCATCGCGTTGATGCCGAGCCCGGCGGCCAGGGCCAGCGGCAGGTTCGCGGTGATGCCCATCAGCACGGTCATGATCGCCGCCACCAGCGCGGTGACCGTGACCACCTGCTGGAAGTCCAGCTGGTTGCCGTAGGCGTCCTCGGCGCCGCTGAGGATGATCGGGTTCAGCACCAGGATGTAGGCCATGGCGAAGAACGTGGCGAGCCCGCCGCGCACCTCCCGGCCCAGGGTGGAGCCGCGCGCCGATATCTGGAAGAAGGTGTCGGCACGTTCGATGAGTGCGGGGCGGGGCGGCATGGGCTTCCTCGGTGATGTGGTCCGGGTGGCACGAAGGTGTGCGACCGGGGGATTCTGCCTGCCAAGCCAGCCGGATAGGTTTACGCGGCGTAACACGATGCCGCACCGTTACGGAATCGCGTTCTCGGGGCACCGCTCAGGGCAGCCGGGCGAGAGCGTGCCGGACCAGGGCCAGATCATCGGCGGTGGCCAGGCCGGCGTGGTAGAGCCGCAGTTCGGTGGCGCCCAGAGAGGCGGCGTGTGCGGCGTCGTCCACCAGGGTACCGGGGCTGCCACCCATTCCCGCGACGACCTGGAAGTTGGCCGCCAGCACCGTGTCCGCCCGGCGGTGCGCGGCGAACGGCGGCAGCACTGCGGTCCGGGCCCGCTCACCGCCGGTGCACGGCAGCACCACCCCGTCGGCGTGGTCCAGCACCGCCTTCGGGTCGACGCCGGCGTTGGCGCCCAGGGCGCCGGGCGCCGGGTGGGCGTGCAGCAGCACCCGGAAGTGCGGCAGTCCGCGCTCGCGGGCCCGCTCCCGTACGGCGGCCACCGTCTCCCGCTGGAAGGTGTCGGCCGCCGCGCCGCGCCAGCCGGCCACCGCCGCCGCGTCCCGCCCGCTCAGCTCGCCCTCGACGGACCGCCCCTCCCAGGCCGGGGCCAGCAGCTCCCGCACCCGGGCGCGCAGGCCCAGCGGTTCTGCGCCGTGCTCCGCGTACCCCCGCTCGCACACGGCGCAGAAGCACAGGGACATCAGCCACCGCCCGTACTCCCCCAGCGGGGCCCCGGCGATCTTGTCGTGCGCGTGCGGGTGCTCCAGGCCGTACCAGCCGCAGGACTCCAGTTCGGTGCCGGTGGTGCCGGGGCGCACCGCCGCCTCGGCGGCCAGCCGGACCGCGTACGCGCGCACCTCGGGGCGCGCGATGCACGGCGCCCAGGGGTAGTGGTCGCCGTGCGCGTTGCGCACCGTGCTGTCGGGGTGCTCGCGGCCGAGCCGGGAGTTGTGGGCGAGGATCACCCACGAGTGGACGTCGAGCCCGGCGGCGGTGAGCGCGCCGGCGGCCTCGCCGTACGGGTCTTCGCCCGGCAGCCAGGTCTGGGCGGCGGGGCGCAGCGCGGATCCCGCCCAGTGCGCGGGGTCGGCCGGGTAGTACACGGCGGAGTGCCGGGCCGTGACGATGCGGTGGCCGGGGTGGCGCGGGGTGAGGGCTCGGGTGGCGTGGTACGCGGCGGCGAGGGTGACCTGCTGGACGCCGAGGCCGGCGATCAGCTCGGGGGCGGCGGGGTCGCCGGTGACGTCCCAGGGGTAGAGGAAGGCGGCGGTGCGCATCGGCATCGGGTCAGCGTCCTAGCAGGGTGAGGCCGCGCTCGATGAGCGCGGCGAGTTCGGTGACGTGGGCGGGGGTGGGCTCGGTGAGCGGGGCGCGCACCGGGCCGACGTCCAGGCCGCGCAGCCGTACCCCGGCCTTGATCAGGGAGACGGCGTAGCCCTTGCCCCGGTCGCGCAGCTCGACCAGGGGCCGGTAGAAGCCGTCCAGGAGCCGGTCGGCGGTGTCCCGGTCGCCGGTGGCGAGCGCGGTGTGGAAGGCGAGGGCGATCTCGGGGGCGAAGCAGAAGACGGCGGAGGAGTAGAGGTCCACGCCCAGGGCGCGGTAGGCGCTCTGGGTGAGTTCGGCGGTGGGCAGTCCGTTGAAGTAGCGGAACTCCTCGCCGGGGGCGTCGGTGCGCACCGCGCTGATGACGCGCTGGAGCAGGTCGAGGTCGCCCAGGCCGTCCTTGAAGCCGGTGATGCCCGGGACGCGGGCGAGTTCGACGACGGTGGCGGGGGTGAAGACGGCGTTGTCGCGCTGGTAGACGATGACGTCCAGGCTGGTGGCGGCGGCGATCCGGGTGTAGTGGTCGAGCAGGCCGTGCTGTTCGGCGCGCACCAGGTAGGGGGGCAGGGCGAGCAGTCCGTCGGCGCCCGCGGCCTCCGCGCTGCGCGCGAAGTCCACGGCGAGGGCGGTGCCGTAGCCGGTGCCGGCGACCACGGGGAGGCGTCCGGCGGCCTCCTCGACGGCGGCGGCGACGCAGGTGCGGAACTCCTGGGGGGTCAGGGCGTGGAACTCCCCGGTCCCGCAACAGGCGAAGATGGCTCCGGCGCCCGCTTCGATCCCGGCGCGCAGATGGGCACGGTAGGTGTCGGTGTCGAGGGCGCCGTCCGGTCCGTAGGCGGTCACGGGGAAGAAGAGCGGACCCGCCAGCCGTGCGGCGAGTGAGGTGGTCGTCATGCGGGCCCCCAGGGACTCGTACAGGATGATGACTATCGTCCATATACCTGAACGACCACGCTAGATGAGTACGGAATCAATGGTCAACAGGTCATTGACAGCACGTTGACGGGCACACGGCGACCACTTAGCGTGTCCCGATATATGAATGATATTTATGGATGGAGACTCGATGAGTGCCGCTGAGCCCACAGGTCGTACCGGATCCACGGTTCTGCTCACCGGAGCCGCCGGCGGCGTGGGCACCCTGATGCGGGAACTGCTCCCCGCTTACGGCTATACGCTGCGGCTGCTCGATGTGGTCCCCGTGCCCGGCGCCCCGGAGGCCATCACCGCCGACCTCGGTGACCGGGACGCGCTGCGTGAGGCGGTGCGCGGGACCGACGCCATTCTCCATCTCGCGGGGATCTCCCTGGAATCCTCCTTCGAGAAGATCCTGCGCGCCAATATCGAGGGCACCTACAACCTCTACGAGGCCGCCCGCGAGGAAGGGGTCCGCCGGGTCGTCTTCGCCTCCAGCAACCACGCGATGGGCTACCACCCGTGGCCCGCCGCCGGCGCGGACACCCCGCTGCTGCCGGCCGACGCCCCGCACCGCCCCGACACCTTCTACGGCCTGTCCAAGTGCTTCGGCGAGGATCTGGCCCAGCTGTACTGGGACAAGCACGGTATGGAGACGGTGTCGGTCCGGATCGGGTCGCTGTTCCCCGAACCCAACTCGGTGCGGATGCTGTCGATGTGGCTGAGCCCCGAGGACGGGGCCCGGCTCTTCCACGCCGCGCTGACGGCGCGGGAGGTCGGCCACACCGTCGTCTACGGCTCCTCGGCCAACACCCGCCTGGTGTGGGACCTGGCCACCGCGCGCGGCCTCGGCTACGCGCCGCAGGACGACTCCGAGAAGTTCGCGGAGAAGCTGATCGCCGAACAGGGCGAGCTGGACCTGGCCAACCCCGACCAGGCGCACCTGGGCGGGCACTTCGTCACCAGCCCGCCCCAGTGGCCGGTCGGGCACCGGCCGCACCCGACCCCCGAGGCGGACTGAGCGCGGCGCACCCGGCGACGGCCGGGCGGGTCCTGCCCAGGGCCCGCCCGGCGGCCGGGCCGTCCCTTCACGCGCCCAGGGCCAGCGCGCAGGCCCGCGCGGTGCGGGCCAGCCGCTCCGCGTCGGGCCCGGCACCGCCCGGTACCGGGAAACGGCGGCGCACATAGCCGAAGGTGAGGCCGGAGCGCGGATCCGCGAAGGCCATCGAGCCGCCCGCCCCGTCGTGTCCGAAGGATCCGGCCCCCAGGAACGGCAGCCCGATCATGAAGCCGACGCCATACGGGCGGTGGATGTCCAGCACCAGGTCCTGGCCCGCCACCTGAGGCAGCGCCCACCCGCCGTAGGTCTCCGGGCGCAGCAGCGGCGGCCGGCGGGTGCCGTCCTCGTCCGCCGTGCCGTGCACGGCCGCCGCGTAGAGCCGGGCCAGGCCGCGCGCGCTGCCCACTCCCCCGGCCGACGCCTGGCCGCCGGCCCGGATCAGCCGGGAGTTGGGCCATTCCCACAGCGGCCCGGCGTCCGGGCGGTGTTCGTTGCCGGCGATGCCGCCCAGGCGGTCGGGCGCGAACGGGTTCTCCGGCAGCGGATCGGGCGGCAGCACGGTCGCCACCCGCTCCTCATACTCCTGCGGCAGTCCCAGGAACATCTCGATGCCGTACGGGCGGCGGATCCGCTCCTCGTACACCTGCTGGAGCGTGCGTCCGGTCGCCCGGCGCACCACCTCGCCGAGCAGCGCGCCGATGGTCGCCGTGTGGTAGCCGAACAGCCCGCTGTCCGGGTTCCAGTACGGGCGGTGCGGGGCCAGCAGTTCGGCCAGTACGCGATCGTCCGCCAACTCCGCGAGGCCGAACCCGGCCTCGGTGCCGATCGCGCCGGCCCGATGGGTCAGCAGCTGCCGCAGGGTGACTCGTTCCTTGCCGGCCACGGCGAACTGCGGCCAGTAGTGGCGCACCGCGCGATCGAGGTGCAGCACGCCCTCCTGCGCCAGCAGCGCGGCGGTCAGATAGGCGGCGCCCTTGGTGGAGGAGAACACCCCGATCAGCGCGTCGCCCGCGAGGCCCGGCCCGCCCCACAGATCGACGACAGGGCGGCCGTGCAGGTAGGCCGCGACCTGTGCCGAGTGCTCCGGATCGGCGGCGAGCAGCGCCGCCAGCTCCTCCCGCACCGGCTCGAATCCCCGGGCCGTGCGGCCGTGTGTCTCGCTCAACACCTGTGCCTTCTCTTCCGTTCCGTTGTCCGAAAGTATGCCCGCGCGACGGTGCCCCGGCGGGCGTGCGCCCGCCGGGGCACCGTTGCGCAGCGGCGCGCGGATCAGCCGATGAGCCGGCCGCTGCCCGCGTAGAGGCCCACCAGGACCGGCACCGCCGCCGGGTGGTCGACCCGGGTGCGCAGCTCGGGGGTCCAGCCGGCGTCCTCGCCGACCGTGCGGGCCGGCCCGGTGGCGTGGTAGGCGGCGATCAGGTCCACCGGGCGCCCGTTGAACCAGTTGTTGCCCGCGCTCAGCGACTGGCCGTCGTTGAAGGGCCGGATGACCCGGTCGGGGGTGGTTCCCCGGGCGAGCGTGAACGCGTTGTGCTCGGCGACGAGATGGGACTCGAAGCCGACACCCCAGCTGTAGCCGAACCGGCCGCCCGCGTCCTGCCGGTAGTGGTTGTTGTAGACGTCCACCTGGCCGAAACGGACCCGGGGCGCCCGCTCGTTGACGTTGTGGAAGAGGTTGTGGTGCAGGGTGATCCGCAGCCGGCCCCGGTCGTCGGCGCCCGCGCCGTCACCGTTGCCGATGATCATGGTCTTGTCGTGCTCGCGGAAGACGTTCCAGCTGACCGTCACCAGGTCCGTACCGCGCACCATGTCCAGCAGCCCGTCGTGCTGCTGGTACAGCCGCCCGAAGTAGTGCGGCAGCCCGCTGTCGGGGTTGCGGCCGTCGGTGAAGGTGTTGTGGTCGATCCACACGTGGCGTGCGCCGCGCAGCTCGATGGCGTCGTACTCGGAGTTCCAGTTGCCGTACTGGCCGTCCGTGGGATCCCAGGAGGGGAAGCAGTCGGCGGCGTCCTCCAGAGTGAGGTTGCGGATGATCACGTTCTCGGCGTTCTGCACGCTCAGGCTGGCGCCCAGCAGACGGGCGTCGCGGCCCTCGCCGATGATGGTGGTGTTGGAGCCGACCGACAGCCGCACCCGTTCGCGCTGCGCGAGCTGGGAGGCGTGCCGGGCGTCCTCGACGGGCCCTTCCGGCTCGCGCTCCCAGCCCCACACCTCCGGGTCGTAGGCGGCGAGATAGTCCTCGATGGTGTAGCCGTCGACCGCGTAGTCGGCGCAGCCGAGCACCCGGCCCGCGTCGTCGGTGTTGACGTCGACCGTGCCCCTGATCTTGATGATCTTGGGGGTGGGGTCCTGGTCGTTGAGCGCGGCGACCAGCCCGGCGCGGTCGGTGACCGTGTACGTGTGCGCCCGGTCGGCGCCCGACCCACCGGTCACCCCGCCCTCGGCCGAGCCCCAGCCGTCACCGGCCCCCAGGACCGTACGGGAGGGGTCCGGCAGGCCCGCGGGGCCGGCGGCCTGGGCGGAGGCCCCCAGCGGCAGCAGGCCCACGGCCAGCGCGGCGCACCCGGCGAGGGCACCGGCTCTCAGACGGCGTACGGGCATGGCGACTCCTTCAATTCGGCGGTGAACAAAGGGGAATGCGGACAAGCAGTGGAACGGGGCGGGCGCGGGGCGGCGTACGGGCCGGGTCAGCCGGCCCAGGGCACCCCCAGCTCGGAGTACAGCGCCAGCCGCCGCGCCCCGGCGGCGGTCAGCGCGTCGATACCGTCGATGATCCGGCGCGGCCCCTGCACGGCGGGCTCGGTGCGCCAGGCGGCGTCCGGCAGCACCCGAGGCTCGGGCGCGGTGCGGACCGCCTCCACCAGCCGCATGAAACCGCCGGTGCGCTCCGGGGGCACCAGCAGCGCGGTGTCCGGGTCCCGCAGATGGGCGATCAGGTTCTCCAGCAGATCGGTCCGGCCGTGGTCGGTGTACTCCGGCTCGTGGCCCTCGCGTTCCAGCAGCACCCGGTCCTGCTTGTACCAGAAGGTGATGCGGCCCCGTTCGCCGTGCACCTCGACGTACGGCTCGCCCGGCTGCTCGGCGGCCAGCGTGACGGCGGTGACGATCGGCGTACCGCCCGGCGTGGTCATCCGGGCGCTGGAGGTGTCGTCGGAGGCGATGTCATTGACCCGGTACAGCTCCAGGTCGATGGTGGCGATGTCCTCGGCGCGGTCGGCCCGCGCGATGCACAGCGCGGTGGCCACGGCGTGCGCGAGCGGGTTGGTGAGCACCCCGTCCACCACGTCCCGGCCGTCCGGGGTGCGGCGCAGCCCGCCCCACGGCGCGCGCTGCCAGTACGCCTCCTCCCGCACCCAGGCACCGGCCGCCCCGTACCCGCGCACCGCACCGATCGCCCCGTCGTCGATCAGGGCACCGATGTACGGCAGCGCGTGCGAGCCCAGGGACTGGAAGCCGATCTGGCACCGCACGCCGGCCGCCGCGGCCCCGTCGGCCATCCGCCAGAACTCCGCCAGCGAGGGGGCCGGCGGCTTCTCCAGCAGGATGTGCGCGCCGGCCGCGGCGGCGGTCAGCGCCAGATCGGCGTGGGTGTGGATGGGGGTGCAGATGATGACGATCCGGGCACCCGTGCGCTCCAGCAGCTCCGCGAGGTCGGCCGACTGGACGGGGGCGCCGAGCCCCTCGCCCAGCTCCTCGGCGCTCAGCGGCTGGAGTTCGCAGATCCCGGCGAGGGTGACGGCGCCGCTCGCCGTCAGCCGGCGCAGATTGCGCAGATGCCAGCGGCCGTGCCCCCGGGCGCCCACGAGCACCACGGGAAGCGGGTTGTTGCTGTTCGTTGTCATGAGTGGCCCTTCAGCCCGCGTACGGCTCGGGCACCTCGCCCGGCTGGGAGAGGAAGGCGAAGTCGCAGCCGGTGTCGGCCTGGGTGATGTGCTGCTCGTACAGCACGCCGTACCCGCGGCCGTACCGCAGCGGCGGCGCCTGCCAGTCGGCGCGGCGGCGCTCCAACTCCTCGTCGTCCACGTGGAGGTGGAGGCGGCGTCCCTCGACGTCCAGGGTGATGAGGTCACCGGTGCGCACCAGCGCCAGCGGGCCACCGACGTGCGACTCGGGGGCGATGTGCAGCACGCAGGCCCCGTAACTGGTGCCGCTCATCCGGGCGTCGGAGAGCCGCACCATGTCGGTGACGCCCTCCTTGAGCAGGTAGTCGGGGATCGGCAGCATCCCGTACTCGGGCATGCCGGGGCCGCCGAGGGGGCCCGAGCCGCGCAGCACCAGGACGCTGTCGGCGGTGATGCCGAGCTCCGGGTCGTCGATGTTCTTCTGCATGGTCTTGTAGTCGTCGAAGACCACGGCCGGGCCGGTGTGCTGGAGCAGGTGCGGCTCGGCGGCGATGTGCTTGATGACGGCGCCGTTGGGAGCGAGGTTGCCGCGCAGCACGGCGACGCCGCCCTCGGGGGCGAGCGGGTTGTCCAGGGTGCGGATGACGTCGTCGTCGTGGACGAGGGCCCCGGCCAGCTGCTCGCGCAGGCTGGGGTGGCTGATGGTGGGCCGGTCCAGGTGGAGGTGCTTGTCGCCCAGGCGCGCGAGCAGTCCGGGAAGGCCGCCCGCGTAGTGGAAGTCCTCCATGAGGTGGGCGCCGCCGGGCCGCAGGTTGGCCAGCACCGGGACGGTACGGGCGATGCGGTCGAAGTCGTCCAGGGTCAGGTCCACGCCCGAACGGCCGGCCATCGCGATGAGGTGGATCTCGGCGTTGGTGGAACCGCCCAGCGAGAGCACCGTGGTGACGGCGTCCTCGTACGCCTCGCGGGTGAGGAACTTCGAGAGCTTCTCACCGCGCTTGACCAGCTCCACGGCGCGCAGGCCGGCGGCGGCGGCCATCCGGCTGTGGCCGGAGTCCACGGCGGGGATGGAGGCGGCGCCGGGGACGGTGACGCCCAGGACCTCGGCGGCGGAGGTCATGGTGGAGGCGGTGCCCATGGTCATGCAGTGGCCCGGCGAACGCGCCAGCCCGCACTCCAGTTCGGCCAGCTCGCAGTCGCCGATCTTCCCGGCCCGCTTCTGGTCCCAGTACTTCCACATGTCGGTGCCCGAGCCGAGCGTCTCGCCGCGCCAGTGGCCGCGCAGCATCGGCCCGGCCGGCACGAAGACGGTCGGCAGATCGACGCTGGCCGCGCCCATCAGCAGCGCCGGGGTCGTCTTGTCGCAGCCGCCCATCAGCACCGCGCCGTCCACCGGGTAGCTGCGCAGCAGCTCCTCGGTCTCCAGGGCGAGGAGGTTGCGGTACAGCATGGGGGTGGGCTTCTGGTACGTCTCGGAGAGCGTCGAGACGGGGAACTCCAGCGGGAAGCCGCCGGCCTGCCACACCCCGCGCTTGACGGCCTCGGCCCGTTCGCGCAGATGCTGGTGGCAGGGGTTGATGTCCGACCAGGTGTTGAGGATGGCGATCACGGGCTTGCCCATGTGCTCCTCGGGCAGATAGCCCAGCTGCCGGGTACGGGCCCGGTGCGAGAACGAGCGCAGCCCGTCCGTGCCGTACCACTGGTGGCTGCGCAGGGTGGCCGGGTCGAAGTCCTCGGCGGGGTGCGCGCTCTCCTCGCTCATCGCACGTCCCACCCTTCGACGATGGCGGCCACGGCCGCGCGGCCCTCGGCCGACAGCGGGGCGCTGGGCGGCCTGATGTCGCGGCGGGCCAGGCCCAGCACGGCCAGGGCCTCCTTGACCACGGACACGTTGTTGGCCGACTGCTGGGCGGCGCGCAGCTCCTCGAAGCCGCGGATCCGCTCCCAGACCTTCATGGCGACGGGGTAGTCCCCGGCGCGCAGCGCGGTCAGCATGTCGAGGGAGACCGACGGCGCGACGGTCACCAGGCCCGAGGTGAAGCCGGTGGCGCCGGTGGCGAAGTAGCCGGGCGCGTACAGCTCGGCGAGGCCGGCCACCCACACGAACCGGTCCAGGCCCGCCTCGCGGGCGAAGGTGGCGAACCGTACGGCGTCCGGCACGGCGTACTTCACGCCGATGACGTTGGGGCTCAGCTCGCCGAGCCGGGCCAGCGCCGACCCCTCCAGGAGCGGGTTGCGCACGTAGGGGACCACGCCGAGACCGGGTACCGCCTCGGCGATGACGCGGTGGTACTCCACCCAGCCCTCGGCCGAGACGTACGGGTTGACGGGCTGGTGCACCATCACGAGGTGCGCGCCGGCGTCGGCCGCGGCGCGGGCGTCGGCGACCGCGGTGGCCGGGTCCAGGCCGATCCCGACGACGATCTGCGCCTCGTCGCCGGCCTCGGCGACGGTCAGCTCGACCTCCAGCCGGCGCTCGGCGGGGGTGAGGGAGTAGAACTCACTGGTGTTGCCGTTCGGCGTGAGGGTCCGGATGCCGCCGTCGAGGAGCCTGCGCAGCAGCGCGCGGTAGGTGTCCTGGTCGAGCGCGCCCTCGGCGTCGAACGGGGTGACCGGGATGGCCACCACATCGGCGAGGGCGGCGCGCTGGGCCGCGAAGTCGGTCATGGTGTCTTCTCACTGCCTTCCTTGGGGAGCGCGTCCTCGGGAAACGCCCGGGACACAAACCCCGCTATGTGCGCGTGCAACAGCCGGGCGGCGCCGTCGGCGTCGCCCTCCTCGGCGCGGGCCAGGATCGCCCGGTGCTCGTCCGCCTCGCCGTCCCAGCTGGGGGTGATCTGCCAGGCGACGGAGGAGACGAGGGCGGCCTGATCGCGCAGGTCGTCAAGGGTCTTCACCAGCAGCGGGTTGCCGCAGGGGGCGTACAGGGCGCGGTGGAAGTCGCGGTTGGCCTCGGCGCGGTCGGCGGCGTCGGTGGCGGCCAGCGCGCGGGCCAGGGCCTCGCGGGCCGGGGCCAGCTCGCGGCCGGCGGCGACGGTGCGGCGCAGCGCCTCGGGCTCCAGCAGCTGCCGGATGTCGTACACGGCGCGGGCCATGCCGGCGTCCACGGTGCGTACGGCGGCGCCCTTGTACTCGTTCATCTCGACCAGCCCACGGCCCGCGAGGGTCTTCAGCGCCTCGCGGACCGGGGTCTTGGACACCCCGAAGCCGGCGGCCAGTTCGGTCTCCACCAGGGGCGACCCGGGCGCCAGCGCTCCGCTGAGGATGGCGTGGGTCAGATGCTCCAGGACGTAGCTGGTCCGGGAGGGGATGGGGACGGGAACCGGGGGTGTGCCGGGACGCGGGGGGCTCATGGCGTGGGCTGGCTCGTCTCGTATATGAGATATGGCGTATGACGTATGAGGTGCACAGCGCACGCTAGAGGCAGGCGCGGGGGACGTCAACGGTTGGGACAGAACTGGGGGAAAGGGCTTTCTACGAACCACCGGCCGACCCGCCGCGCACCTCCGCGCGAACGGGCCGGCCGGTGTCCCGCCGCTGCGATCAACTACAGGTGTTGCGACTGGAGTTGTTCAGGGTGAGATTGCGGAACTGGATGTTCACGCCGCACGGGTTCTCAGTGACCGCCGAGTTGGTCACCGTGAGGTTCTGGAGGGTGACGTCCCGGGTGTTGGCGAACTCCGTACGGGCGGCGATCCGGATGTCCCCGGGGCCGGTGACCGTGCCGCTGACGGCCGCGAGGGTCACGTTGTAGCAGTTCTCGATGAGGATGGCGTTGTTGCCGGTCTGCGCGATGTCGATGCGGTCGATCACGGCGCCGCCGCTCTCCGACACGCAGAAGATCCCGCGCCCGCCGCCGCGGGCGATGACCTCGCCCACCCGGATGTTCGTGGGGTAGCTGTCCCCGACCCGGCCGTTGCGGTTGGCCATCCGGAACGCCGCGTAGCCGGTCCCCGTCCCGGTGCCCTGGCCGTCGACCCGCTGCACGGTGGCGTTGATGGTGTCGTTCAGCAGGAGCCCCGAGTAGGCCGTGTTCCGGGCCGTGACGGTCCCGATGGTCAGCCCGTCGACCCCGTACGTCTCCACCCCGTGGTTGTTGGTGCCGGAGACGTAGACGTTGTCGATGCGGACATTGCGGGTGCGGACATTGCGGTTGCTGTGGTTGTCGATCCGGACGCCGAGCCCGCCGGAGAGCCGCAGATCGAGCTGGCCGAGGGTGATGTTCGTCCCGTTGCGCACGAACACCCCGAAGTAGGGGGCGCCGGTGACGTTGAGGTACGGCACCTCGATGTCGGTCACGTTGCGCCCGCGCACCACGGCGTGGTCACCGCCCGGGGTGCCCGTGACGTTGATCGTGCCGCAGACCTCCAGGATGGTGTAGCTGGGCAGGTCGAGCGACTGGTTGGCGGGCATGTTCCCGGACCCGCGCACCACGACGCGCTGCTTGCTGGTGCGCCCCGGGGTCAGGCTGTTCACCGCGGCCCGCATGGCGGCGAGCATGTCGGTGCCGGAGTACCCGGGCGCGGTCCAGGTGTTGCCGTTCTGCACGGCTTGGGCGTGTGCCCCGGAGTCGCCGCAGGCCAGGGCGCCGACATCACCGGCGGTGACCGCGTCGGCGGTGGCCCGGGGTTCGGCCGCGTCGGCGGCGGAGGCGCCGCCGGCCCCGGTGAGGGTGGCGGCGGCCGTGACCATGGCGAGGAAGCCGGCGACGACGAGGGAGGACCTCCGCCTGCGGAAGGGCGTCACGGCTCTGATCTTGCGCGTTCCCATGCGTTCTCTCCTACGGTGGGGGGAGTGTGCTGAAACGATTCACGAGAAGCGCGGGAACGTCCCGTACCCGGTGCTCGCGAACCGGAGGAGCGTGCGGGGACCACAGGCCGGGTGAAAGCGCTTACGGCTGGCGCGCGCAAGGGACCCGGCCTCTCCGGGATCCTCGCAACGGCCCCCAGCCGCGTCAAGAAGAACGACGGCACGGGGACGTGCGGCGCGCCACGACAGGCCGGCTCGGGCCGCGTCAGCGCCCGCGCGGCGCCCGGAGTCCACCGGAATCCGGTGTCCGGCTCGACCGGCTTGTGATGGGGTGGTCGCGCGGCAGATACCAGGACACGAGTGAGCGGAGCCGGAGCGGATGAGGGACGAGAGCGGCAGGACGGACGGGACGGACGGGATCGCGGCCCGGATGGAGCGGAACCTGGCCGAGCACGCCTGCCATCTGCACCGGCGGCTGGTCGGGGCGTCCGTCGTGGAGGGTGGTGATCTGCTGGTCGCCGACAGTGGGCTGGCCGACGACACGTTCAACATCGTGGCCGGGGCACGGTTCTCGCTCAGCACCGCCGACTCCCGGATCGCCGGGACGGCGCGGAACCTGGCGGCCACCGGGCGGCCGTTCTCCTGGTGGGTGGGCCCGGCCTCCTCCCCCGCCGATCTCGGCGAGCGGCTCGCCGCCGCCGGGTTCGGCGCGGCCGAGCGGGAAGCCGCCATGTGGAAGGCCCTCGCGGAGCCGCCGCCCCCGGCGGCCCCCGCGCCCCGTGGTCTCACCATCCGTCCGGTGACCACCGCCGCCCAACTGGCGGACTACGCCGCCGTGCTGTCCGCCAACTGGGAGCCGGCCTCGGCCACCGTCGTGGAGTTCTTCCGCCGCACCGCCGGCTTCGCGCTCGCCCCGGACAGTGCGGCGCGGTACCTGGTGGGCTACGACGGGGACCGCCCGGTCAGCTCGGCCGAGGTGTTCCACCACGCGGGCGTGGCCGGTCTCTACAACATCAGCACCCTGGCCGCCGACCGCCGACGCGGCCACGGCACGGCGATGACCGCCGCCGCGCTGCGCACCGCGTACGGGACGGGCGCCCGTACGGTGGTGCTCCAGGCCTCCGCGCAGGGCGAACCCGTGTACCGCCGGCTCGGCTTCGTCTCCCTGGGGTACTTCACCGAGCATCCGCTCGGCGTCGCCCAGGGTGCGTGACCCGCCAACGAGCGGCTACCCTGCATGATCACCACATCATCTGCATGTCCTCGGGGGACTCATGAACATGCGCGCACGCCGCGCCGCCGCCGCCTGCGACGACAGCGACGCGGCCCTGCCCGTCCCGACGCAGAGTCAGCCCCCCGGGGACGACGACGCGTCCGACGGCGACGCCGGTGAGGAGGAGACGCAGGAGCCGCCCGCGCCGGACACCCGGGGGCAGGACGACCTCGACCTCGGCACCACCCACACGTGGGAGCACAGCGGACTCGCCGTCACCGTCGACCGGATCGAGGCCCTCGACCCGGCCGCCATCGAGGAGTGGGAACGGCCGGAGGAGGGGCTGACCCCGTTCCGGGTGCACGTGACCGTTGCCAACACCGGTGACGCGCCGGCCGATCTCGACTCGCTCGCGCTGAGCGTGGCCGGTGCCACCAGCGGCGGCGAGGTGGAGTTCGGCATGTACGAGGGCGACGAGCGGCTGACCGGCCGTCTCGCTCCGGGAGTGAGCGCCGAGAAGAGCCAGAGCTGGGCCTTCGACACCGGGGCGCACGGCGCCGACATCCTCATCACCGCCTCCTACTGGGGCGACGACGAGGACCTCCGGGCGGATGACCCCCAGTGGATCGGCAGCATCCGCTGAGCGGTGCCCGGCACCGGAAAGCTCCCCGCACCCGAGGTGCGGGGAGCTTCCTTGTCACTACTGCCCGCGGTTGCGCGCCCGCAGCGCCGCCTTGCGGGCCTCCTCGGCCAGGGCGCGGTCGGGGTGCAGGCGGCCCATGGCCTCCAGAACCTCGGCCGTGGCGGGGTGTTCGACCCGCCAGGCGTGCTCGAAGAAGGAGCTGTGCTGGACCGTCAGGCCGTCGATGAGGGTGCGGAGTTCGTTCTCCTCTTCCTCCTCTTCCTCGTCGACCGTCGCCAGCTGGGCCGCGAGGGTGTCGATCGTCAGCCAGAAGATCAGGTCCTCGTCCGGCGGCGGTACGTCCGCGGCGCCGCGTTCCGCCAGCCAGACACGCGCCAGGCCGCCCAGTTCGCGGTCCGCCAGGACCTCCCGCAGGGCCGGCTCGGCCGGTGCGCCCACGAGGGCGAGCGCCAGCTGGCAGCCCAGCCGCCGCAGCGGCGCGTCCTCGTCCGTGCCGCGCGCCGCCGTCAGCAGTTCCCGGGCGGCGGCCAGCGGGTCGCGGTCCGCCAGCCATGCCTCGGCCTCCGCCTGGGCCGCGCCGTGCGCGCGGTGCGGGAGCTCGGTCAGCAGCGCCCCCGCGCCGGCCGTGGCCAGGTCGCCGACGGCCGGGGCGTTCAGGCCCGCCTCCCGCATCCGGCGGCGTACGCCGTACACCCCGAGCGGGGTCAGGCGCACCTGGCCGTAGCGGGTCAGGTCCTCCTCCTCCGCCGGGAGTTCGTCCGCCGTCTCCTCGCCCTCGGCCACGATGAGGGTCTGGTCCACCGGGTCGTACTCCAGCAGCCCGGTGCCCTCCAGGACCCGGAACTGCTCGTCCAGCCGCATCATCACCGACGAGACCTCCTCCAGGGTCTCGTCGCTGGGCTCCTCGCCGCCCTCCGGCTCCTCCTCGTCCGGGACGACGAGGGCGGCGGCGACCACCGGCAGCGGGACCATGGCGCCGGACGCCACGTTCTCGTCGGTGGCGGCGAGCAGATAGAGCTGGGCCAGGGCGGAGTCCAGGAAGGCGGCCTCCTCGTCGGGGTCCCACTCCAGGGCGTCCAGGTCGAAGGTCTCGGGGTCGAACGACTCCAGGTCCTCACCCAGCAGGTCTTCGATGGTGGGGGTCGCGGCGTCGGCGAGCACGGCTTCCAGGCCGTCCGCCCAGATGTCGAGGATCTCCTCGGGGGCGCCGGCCGTCAGCCGGTCCAGCTCCGCTCCGGGCGTGGCGGTGCCGGCCGCCGCGCCGGGCTCGCCGTCCTCCTCCTCGGTGACGTCGACGAGTCCGGTGTCGACGGCGAAGTTCCATGCCTCGACGGTCAGTTCCGTGGCGTACTCGTGCGCGTCCAGGCCGAGCGCCGCGATCGCCTCCGGCAGTCCTTCGGCGAGCAGCTCCGCCCCGGCGCCGACCGGGACCCCGGGGCGGGCCCAGCGGGCGAGGGCGGCGGCCCGGGAGACCAGCGGGACGGCCAGCGCGTCGCGCGCCAGTTCCGCCTCGGTGGGCAGCCGCACGGGGGGCAGGGTGGGCAGGTCCGCACCGGACATGATGTGGGGGCTCCTCGGCAACGATGGCGTGTCGGTTCAGCCTAGAGCGTGATCCACAGCACGCCCAAAGACACAGCGCACCGGCCCGCGAGCCTTCGGCGCCGGTTCACGGGAAAGTCCCCCGGCCGACCCCTGCCAGGCGTTGACAACACCTGGCGCGTACGGGAGCTTTACGCGCGTAGAAGTGCAGCGCTGTCCCCAACAGGTCCCCCACCCGCCCCCGGAGGGCATTTTGTTCGCTCTGTCCCGCCCGTCCAGACGCGCCACCGCCGTGGGCGCGTTCGGCGTCTCGGCCGCTCTCGGCGCCACGCTCCTGGTCACCTCGCCCTTCTCGGCCTCCGCCGCCGACGCCGGCGAGCTGCGCATCCACGACATCCAGGGGAACACCCGCATCTCCCCGTTCCGGGGCGAGCAGGTCACCGACGTGCCCGGAATCGTCACGGGGGTACGGACGTACGGCTCGCGCGGCTTCTGGATCCAGGACCCGCGGCCCGACAACGACCCGGCCACCAGTGAGGGCATCTTCGTCTTCACCAACGCGGCGCCCACCGTCGCGGTCGGCGACTCGGTGACCGTCAGCGGTGCCGTCACCGAGTACTACTACGGCGGCGTCGCCCGGGGCGACACCTCGCTGACCCAGATCTCCCGGCCCACCGTCTCCGTGGTCTCCTCCGGGAACGAACTGCCCGCGCCCGTCGTCCTGGACGCCGACGCGATACCGGCCAGGTACGCCCCCGAGGGTGACAGCGCCGACGGCAACAGCATCGAGAACCTGCCGCTGCGGCCCGAGAAGTACGCCCTGGACCTGTACGCCTCGCTGGAGGGCATGAACGTCCAGGTCGAGGACGCCGCCATCGTCGGCCCCAGCACCGCGTACTTCGAGCTGTGGGTCAACGTCCAGCCCGAGCTGAACGCCACCTCCCGCGGCGGCACCCGCTACGCCTCGTACGAGGACCCCAACCCGGGGCGGCTGAAGGTGGAGTCGCTGGTGCCGGTGGGCCAGGCGCCGTTCCCCACCGCGAACACCGGGGACACGCTGAGCGGTGTCACGGCGGGCCCGCTGGACTTCGACGAGTTCGGCGGCTATCTGGTGGCCGCCCGTGAGCTGGGCACCGTCACCTCCGGCGGCATCGAGCCGGAGACCACCCGCGCCCAGGAGCGCAAGGAACTGGCGGTCGCCGCGTACAACGTGGAGAACCTGAACCCCGGCAACGAGCAGGCGAAGTTCGACCGGCTGGCCGCCGGCATCGTCGATCACCTCGCCTCCCCCGACATCGTCGCCCTGGAGGAGATCCAGGACGACAACGGCGCGGTGGACGACGGCACGGTGAGCGCCGAGCTGACCCTGACCCGGTTCACCGACGCGATCGTCGCGGCCGGCGGCCCCCGCTACGACTGGCGCGGCATCGACCCCGAGGACGGCCGGGACGGCGGTCAGCCGGGCGGCAACATCCGCAACGTCTTCCTCTTCAACCCGGACCGGGTCTCCTTCACCGACCGTCCCGGCGGCGACGCCACGACCGCCGCCTCCGTGGTCAAGGAGCGCGGCAAGGCGGCGCTCACCCACTCCCCCGGCCGGATCGAGCCCACCGACGCGGCGTGGAACGCCAGCCGCAAGCCGCTGGCCGGCGAGTTCAGCTTCCGCGGCACCCCGGTGATCGTGATCGCCAACCACTTCAACTCCAAGGGCGGGGACCAGTCCCTGTACGCGCGGTACCAGCCGCCGACCCGCTCCAGCGAGACCCAGCGCCTGGCCCAGGCCGAGCTGGCCAACTCCTTCGTCCGCGACATCGTCCGGGTCCAGAAGAACGCCCAGGTCGTGGTGCTCGGTGACATCAACGACTTCGAGTTCTCCGGCACCACCGCGGCGCTGACCTCCGGCGGGGTGCTGCGCAGCGCGGTCCACTCGCTGCCGGCCGCCGACCGCTACACCTACCTCTTCAACGGCAACGCGCAGGTGCTGGACCAGACGCTGGTCTCGCCCGGCATCAAGAAGTTCGACTACGACATCGTGCACATCAACGCCGAGTTCGCCGATCAGGCCAGTGATCACGATCCGCAGGTAATCCGTTTCAAGCCCTGAGCGGGGGCCGTTACGGTGGGGCCATGCGCCCCGAACCCCCCTTCGGCCGCCGTGCCGCGGCCATGATCACCCCGTTCACGGCGGGCGGTGCCCTCGACCTGGAGGGCACCGCCCGCCTCGCCGTTCATCTCGTGGACCGGGGCGGCTCCGACGCCCTGGTGCTCAACGCGACCACCGGCGAGTCGGCGACCACCACGGACGCGGAGAAGGACGCGGTGCTGCGCGCCGTCCTGGAGGCGGTCGGCGACCGGGCCTCGGTGATCGCCGGTGTCGGCACCAGCGACACCCGGCACACGATCGCGCTGGCCCGGGCCGCGGCGTCGGCGGGCGCGCACGGACTGCTGGTGGTCACCCCCTACTACTCGCGCCCCACCCAGGAGGGGATCGTCCGCCACCTGGAGACGGTCGCGGACGCCACCGAGCTGCCGGTGATGCTGTACGACATCCCGGCCCGTACCGGCGCGGGGACGGAGCTGACCGCCGATTCGCTGCGGCGGCTCGCGGGCCATCCGCGGATCCGCGCCGTCAAGGACTGCGCGTACGACCTGCTGAAGTCGGGTCTGGTCATGGAGAGTACGGATCTGTCGTACTACTCGGGCTGCGACGAGCTGCATCTGCCGCTGTACGCGCTCGGCGCCACCGGCTACGTGAGCACCGTCGCCAATGTGGCGGGGCCGCAGGTGCGGGCGGTGCTGGACGCCGTGGACGCGGGCGACCTGGCCACCGCCACCCGGCTGCACCGGCGGCTGCTGCCGCTGGTGGACACGATGATGACCGGGGTGCCCGGCACGGTGTCCGTCAAGGCGCTGTTCGCGGCGGCCGGGATGCCGGGCGGCCCGGTGCGCGGGCCGCTGCTGCCGGCCGGCGAGGAGCTCACCGGCCGGCTGGTGGAGGACCTCAAGGCTGTGCTGGCGCCCGCTTCGTGAGGTCGGGGCCGGTGCCGGGGCCGCCGTCGGTGTCCGCGTCCGGGTCGGCGGCCAGGCGTTGCGTCGCGCCGTCCCCGACGAGGTCGCGGGCGAGCAAGGTGGCCCCGGCGACGGCGCCCGGCATCAGGAAGATCGCCAGGGGCGGCACCATGAAGGCCGCCACCAGCGGGACGCCGAAGCCGACCGCCAGCCAGCGGCGCCCGCGCAGCATCCGCAGCCGCTCGCGGACGTCGATGCCCCGGCGGCCCAGGGCGTAGCAGACCAGTTCCAGGGTCAGGAAAAAGCCGGAGACGGCGAAGCCGATCACCGGGATCACGGTCTGCCCGATGACGGGCAGGAAGCCGAGGACGAACAGCGGCACGGTCCACAGCGTGGCGCGCCACAGCACGTACAGCGCCTCCACCAGCGCGGCCCACAGCTCACGCCACAGCGGCCGTTCCGGGGCCGCCGGGCACGCGCCCTCGCTCTCCTCCACGGCGGCCGACAGCGCGTCGTAGAAGGGGTCGCCGATGACGAGGGTGACGGCGGTGAAGGTGAGGACGGCGAGCGCGAGTCCGGCGGCCAGCAGCAGGGCGACGGCCAGGCCGCGCACCAGCCCGCGCCAGGGGGATTCCCAGTCGTCGGCGAAGGGCGTGATCCAGGCGGCGAGATCGCCCGCGTTGAGCAGCAGGACGAGCAGCGCCGCCGCGTACAGCACCAGCGCGATCAGCGCGGGCAGCAGGGCGCGGCCGTACCGTCCGGGGTGCTGGGCGAGCCATCGCTGGCCCAGCACCACGTACCGTATGCCGGCCGCGAGATCAGTCATCATCGGATCTTGACTTCCTCCCCCTCGTGAACGAGGGGGGATTCCTACGGCTCGCGCCGGGGGGTTTTCTGCTTCGTCGCCGACTGCCCGCCCGGAGTTCTCCGTTGAGGTCTTACACCGGCTCCACAGACCGATGCCGCCAGCCCGGCGGCCTTGAGGTTGCGTGCCGCGTTCACATCCCGGTCATGGGACGCGCCGCAGCCCCCGCACGTCCAGACGCGGACGTGCAGCGGCATGGCCCTGGCGAGGGTGCCGCAGGCGGAGCACAGCTTGGAGGAGGGGAAGAAACGGTCGACCGCGATCACTTCCCGCCCGTACCAGGCGGCCTTGTACTCCAGAAGCCCCCGGAATTCGGCCCAGGACGCGTCCGAGATCGCCCGGGCGAGTGTGTGATTCTTGACCATGTTGCGCACGGTCAGGTCCTCGATCACGATCGTTTGGTTCTCACGAACGAGCCGAGTAGACAGTTTGTGCAGGTGATCCCGGCGCCGGTCGGCGATCCGCGCATGAACCCGGGCCACCTTCCGCCGGGCCTTGACCCGGTTCGCGCCATCGCCCCTGGCCTTGCGCGACAACGCCCGCTGAGCCCTGGCGAGCCGGGCCCGGTCGCGCCGCTCATGCCTCGGATTGGCGATCTTCTCCCCTGTCGACAGGGTCAGCAGATGGTCCAGGCCGACATCCACCCCGACCACCGCATCCGTGGCCGGAAGCGAACGCACCGACGCGTCCTCACACAGCAGGGATACGAACCAGCGCCCCGCGGCGTCCTGGGAGACGGTCACCGTGGACGGCGCGGCCCCCTCAGGCAGCGGACGCGACCACACAACATCCAGCGGATCGGACATCTTCGCCAGAGTGAGCCGCCCCTCACGGAACCGAAACCCGGAGGTGGTGTACTCAGCGGACCTCCGCGACCGCTTCCGCGACTTGAACCGCGGATACCTCGCCCGCTTCCCGAAGAAGTTCGCGAACCCAGCCTGCAAATGCCGCAGCGTCTGCTGCAACGGCACCGACGACACCTCATTCAGGAAGGCCAGCGCCTCGGTCTTCTTCCACACCGTCAACATCGCCGAGGTCTGGTTGTAGTTCACCCGCTCACCCCGCGCCCACGCCTCCGTCCGGGCGGCGAGGGCCATGTTGTAGACCTTCCGCACACACCCGAACGTGCGCGACAGCTCAGCCGCCTGCGCATCACTGGGATAGAAGCGGTACTTGAACGCCCGCTTCACATGGCCCGTCCCCATGCTCACAAATTAGCTGGGCAATCGGTAAAGTTCAACTGCGGGTCAGGGGACCACGATCCGCCCTGCCGGCGAATCGCGGTCCCTCGCCCCGCTCCGCAGGAGTCCGTTTCCTCCCCTGTCTGAAGGCAGGGGTATCCACGGAGGAATCAGATGATCTCGCACCGGCGGGGGTGAACGGTGTCAGTTGTGGCTGTGCAGCGCCTCGTTGAGGCCGCCCCAGGAGCCGGTGCGCTGGAGCGCCTCGACGGTGCCGGTGGTGGAGTTGCGGCGGAAGAGGAGGTTGTTGGCGCCGGAGAGGGCGGCGGCCTTCTCGATGCTGCCGTCGGGCAGGGTGACGCGGGTGCCGGCGGTGACGTACAGGCCGGCCTCCACCACGCAGTCGTCGCCCAGCGAGATGCCGATGCCGGACTCGGCGCCGAGCAGGCAGCGTTCGCCGATGGTGATGGTCTGCTTCCCGCCGCCGGACAGGGTGCCCATGATGGAGGCGCCGCCGCCGACGTCGGTGCCGTCGCCGACGACGACGCCCGCGCTGATGCGGCCCTCGACCATGGAGTTGCCGAGGGTGCCGGCGTTGAAGTTGCAGAAGCCCTCGTGCATGACGGTGGTGCCGGCGGCCAGGTGCGCGCCGAGCCGGACCCGGTCGGCGTCGCCGATGCGGACTCCGGCCGGGACGACGTAGTCGGTCATGCGGGGGAACTTGTCGACGCTGGTGACGTTCAGCGCGGTGCCGGCGGCGCGGGCGGCCAGCCGGGTCTCCTCGACGCGCTCCACGGCGACCGGGCCGCGGCTGGTCCAGGCGACGTTGGCGAGCAGTCCGAAGATGCCGTCCAGGCTCAGGCCGTGCGGGCGCACCAGGCGGTGGCTGAGCAGGTGCAGGCGCAGGTAGACGTCGTGGGCGTCCAGCGGCTTGTCGTCGAGGGAGGCGATGACCGTACGGACCGCCACGACCTCGACGCCGCGCACCGGGTCGGGGCCCAGCGCCTGGGGGGCGGCGGAGCCGAGGAGTTCGGCGGCGCGCTCGGGGGTGAGGCGTTCGCTGCCGGCCTCGCCGGGTTCGTCGCTGAGGGCCGGGGCGGGGAACCAGGTGTCGAGCACGGTGCCGTCGGCGGCGAGGGTGGCCAGGCCGGCGGCGACGGCACCGGTGGTACGGGGGGTGGGTGCGGAGGCGGTTGCGTCGGTCATGCCCCAGACGCTAGCCGGTGGGCGGCGCGGCTGGCCAACCGGTCCCGGATGCCGGTATCCGCCGGTTGACCTGGTCGGCGATGGCGTGGGGGGTGGGTGCGTCCGGCGAGGAGTTCCCGGATCAGCGGCCCGTCCGTGAGGGGCGAGGACGGCGCGCGGTCGCGTCGATGAGGTGCCGCCGCCGTTCCGGGTCGTGGCGGCGGGCCGTCAGTGGGCTCCTCCGAGGTTGAGCAGGGTGACGCCGCCGATGACGAGGGCGACGCCGGCGACCTTGGCGGCGGTGACGCTCTCGCCGAGGAAGAGCATGCCGATGGCGGCGATCAGGGCGGTGCCGGCGCCGGCCCAGATGGCGTAGGCGATGCCGACGTCGATGGTCTTGAGGACCCGGGCGAGCAGGGTGAAGGCGACGGCGTAGCCGGCCAGGGTGCCCAGCGTGGGCCAGAGCTTGGTGAAGCCGTCGCTGAACTTCATCAGGGTGGTGCCGGCGATCTCGAAGAGGATCGCCCCGGCGAGCAGAACGTAGGCCATGCCCGGAGCGTAGTGATGATGTGTTCGTCCGTAGACATGATGGCCGGTCCGTGGCCGGGTGCGCCTCGGCCGGTTCGTCGAGCGGCCGGATGCGGTCGAAGGCTCGCCCGGGGCGCTCCCGCGCCGCCGGATCGGGCACCGAGGCCGGGTGAGATCGGCTCCCCACCGGAGTGACCCACCCCGCGCGCCACCCGGGGCGCACTCCCCCGCCCGCGCATCCTGAGCACGGAGCACGACGGACGACAGACGGAGAGAGGATCACCCATGGCCCAGTGCGAGGTCTGCGGCAACGACTACCAGCTGACCTTCGAGGTGCGCGCCGCCGGCGAGGTGCATGTCTTCGACAGCTTCGAATGCGCCATCCAGCGGATGGCCCCGATCTGCGAGAACTGTCAGTGCCGCATCATGGGCCACGGCGTGGAGACGACGGACGGCCACATGTACTGCTGCGCCCACTGCGCCCGCGTCCAGGGGCACCAGCAGCTGGCCGACCACGCCTAGGGACGCCAAAACACCCGCCACGGAAAAAGCGGGAGGCGGGGCCGGCCGGCCCCGCCTCCCGCACGAACGGTGCGGCCTCGCGTCTCAGACGTTGAAGCCCAGCGCGCGCAGCTGCTCGCGCCCGTCATCGGTGATCTTGTCGGGGCCCCACGGCGGCATCCAGACCCAGTTGATCTTCAGGTCCTTCACCAGCCCGTCGGTGGCCGACTTCGCCTGGTCCTCGATGACGTCCGTCAGCGGGCACGCCGCCGACGTCAGCGTCATGTCGAGGGTGGCGATGTTCTCCTCGTCGACGTGGATCCCGTAGATCAGTCCGAGATTCACCACGTCGATGCCGAGCTCGGGGTCCACGACGTCGTACAGCGCCTCGCGGATCTCTTCCTCGCTCGCCGGCTGGGCCGTCGTGGCCGTGCCGCCTGTCGTCTCGCTCATGCCGCCTCCTTCAGGGCCTGGGCGGTTGCTTCCTTCCAAGCCATCCAGCTCAGCAGTGCGCATTTCACCCGGGCCGGGTACTTGGAGACCCCGGCGAACGCGACCGCGTCCTCCAGCAGGTCCTCCATCGCGTCGTCCGGCTCCAGCCGGCCCTTGGACTGCATCAGCTCCAGGAAGGTCTCCTGGATCCGCCGCGCGTCCGCCAGCTCCTTGCCGACCAGCAGGTCGTTCAGCACCGAGGCGCTGGCCTGGCTGATCGAACAGCCCTGCCCCTCGTAGCTGACGTCCCCGATGGTGGTCCCGTCCATCCGCACCCGCAGGGTGATCTCGTCACCGCAGGTCGGGTTGACGTGGTGCACCTCGGCATCGCCCGGGCGCAGACCGCGCCCGTGCGGGTGCTTGTAGTGATCGAGGATCACTTCCTGGTACATCGATTCCAGCCGCATGCTCAGGGGCACCTCATCCGAAGAAGCCGCGTACGTACTCCAGCCCCTCGATCAGGGCATCCACCTCGGCGGGCGAGGTGTACAGATAGAACGACGCCCGCGTGGTCGCCGGAATTCCGTACCTCAGGCACACCGGCCGTGCGCAGTGGTGACCCACCCGCACCGCGATGCCCCGCTCGTCCAGCACCTGACCCACATCGTGCGGGTGGATGTCACCCAGGGTGAAGGAGATGGCGGCGCCCCGGTCCTCTGCCGTCCGGGGGCCGATGATCCGCAGCTCCGGCACCTCGGCCAGCCGCGCCAGCGCGTACTCGGTCAGGGCGTGCTCGTGCGCCGCGATCCGGTCCATGCCGATGCCGCTGAGGTAGTCCACGGCCGCCCCGAGCCCGACCGCCTGGGCGATCGGCGGGGTGCCCGCCTCGAACTTGTACGGCGCCGGGGCATAGGTGGAGGAGTGCATCGAGACGGTCTCGATCATCTCGCCACCGCCGAGGAACGGCGGCAGGTCCTCCAGCAGTTCCTGCCGGCCCCACAGCACGCCGATGCCGGTCGGGCCGCACATCTTGTGACCGGTGAAGGCCACGAAGTCGGCGCCCAGGTCCTGCACGTCCAGCGTGGCGTGCGGAACGGCCTGCGAGGCGTCGATCAGCACCAGCGCGCCCACCTCGTGGGCCCGCCGGACGATCTCCCGCACCGGGTTGTGCGTGCCGAGGATATTGGACACCAGCACGAACGAGACGATCTTGGTCCGCTCGGTGATGATCTGATCGATGTTCGACAGATCGAGCCGGCCCTCGTCGGTCAGCCCGAACCACTTCAGCTGCGCGCCGGTGCGCTGCGCCAGCAGCTGCCACGGCACGATGTTGGAGTGGTGCTCCATCTCCGTGATGACGATCTCGGTGCCCGAGTCCACCCGGTAGGGCTCATCGGCCCAGCCGAGCATGTTGGCCACCAGGTTCAGCGACTCCGAGGCGTTCTTGGTGAAGATCACCTCGTCCCGGCTGGGCGCGTTGATGAACGCGGCGACCTTGTCCCGGGCGCCCTCGTACAGCGCGGTGGCCTCCTCCGCCAGCACGTGCACACCCCGGTGCACGTTGGCGTGGTGCCGCTCGTAGTACGCGTTCATCGCGTCCAGCACCTGGCGCGGCTTCTGCGAGGAGGCCGCGTTGTCCAGGTAGACCAGCTTCGTGCCGTCGTGGACCATGCGGTCCAGGATCGGGAAGTCCTTGCGGATCGCCTCGGTGTCCAGGAGGCCGGCCGGGAGACCGGGGCGGCCCGCCCGTGGCTCGGTCATGAGGCGCCACCACCCTTCGTGTACGCCTCGTAGCCCTCGGCCTCGAGCTTGTCGGCCAGCTCGGCGCCGCCCGACTCGACGATCCGGCCACCGGCGAAGACGTGCACGTGGTCGGGCTTGATGTAGCGCAGGATGCGCGTGTAGTGGGTGATCAGCAGGGTGCCGGACTCGCCCGCCTCGCGCACCCGGTTGACGCCCTCGGAGACGATGCGCAGCGCGTCGATGTCCAGCCCGGAGTCGGTCTCGTCCAGGATGGCGATCTTCGGCTTGAGCAGCTCCAGCTGGAGGATCTCGTGGCGCTTCTTCTCACCGCCGGAGAAGCCCTCGTTGACGTTGCGCTCGGCGAAGGCCGGGTCCATCTCCAGGCGGGCCATCGCCTCCTTGACCTCCTTCACCCAGGTACGCAGCTTGGGTGCCTCGCCGCGCACGGCGGTGGCGGAGGTGCGCAGGAAGTTGGAGACGGAGACGCCGGGGACCTCGACCGGGTACTGCATCGCCAGGAAGACGCCGGCGCGGGCGCGCTCGTCGACGGTCATCTCCAGTACGTCCTCACCGTCGAGCGTGACGGTGCCGCCGGTGACGGTGTACTTGGGGTGGCCGGCCAGCGAGTAGGCCAGGGTGGACTTGCCGGAGCCGTTGGGGCCCATGATGGCGTGGGTCTCGCCCTGCTTCACGGTCAGGTCGACGCCGCGCAGGATCTCGGTGGGTCCGCCTTCGGCTTCGACGGAGACGTGCAGGTCGCGGATCTCAAGGGTTGCCATGGGTGCTTCAGGACTCCTGGGTGACGGAGACGAGCACAGCGGCGCCGGGGCCGTCTCCTTCGATCTTGACGGAATAGACGGGGATGGGGCGGGTCGCCGGCAGGCCCGAGGGCTTGCCGGTGCGCAGATCGAAGCTGGAGCCGTGCAGCCAGCACTCGATCCGGCAGTCCTCCACCTCACCCTCGGAGAGCGAGACATTGGCGTGCGAGCAGATGTCGTGGACCGCGAAGACCTCGCCCTCGGTACGGACCACGGCCACCGGCACCCCGCCGACCTCCACGCGCTTGGGGGTGTCCTCCGTGAGGTCCCCCAGCACGCAGGCCCGCACATAGGACGCCTGTGGTGTGCTCATGCGTGCGACGCCTCCAGTTCGGCGGAGAGCTTGGCGATCAGCCGCTCCTCGACGTCCGGGACGCCGATCTGCTGGATCAGCTCGGCGAAGAAGCCGCGGACGACCAGGCGCCGGGCCTCGTCCTCCGGGATGCCGCGCGCCATCAGGTAGAACAGCTGCTCGTCCTCGAAGCGTCCGGTGGCGCTGGCGTGGCCGGCGCCGGCGATCTCGCCGGTCTCGATCTCCAGGTTGGGGACCGAGTCGACCCGGGCGCCGTCGGTGAGGACCAGGTTCCGGTTCAGCTCGTAGGTGTCGGTGCCGGTGGCGGCGGCCTGGATCACCACGTCGCCGATCCACACCGCGTGCGCGTCCGTGCCCTGGAGCGCGCCCTTGTACGCCACGTTGCTGCGGCAGTTGGGGGCGGAGTGGTCCACCAGCAGGCGGTGCTCCTGGTGCTGGCCGGCGTCCGTGAAGTACAGGCCGTACAGCTCGGCCTCGCCGCCGGGGCCCGCGTAGGTCACCCGGGGGTGGATGCGGACCACGTCGCCGCCGAAGGTGACGATCACGGACTTGAAGGTGGCGTCCCGGCCGACCAGCGCGTTGTGCTGCGAGCAGTGCACGGCGGTGTCGGCCCAGTCCTGGACGGAGACCACGGTGACCTTGGCGCCGTCGCCGACGACGAAGTCGACGTTGGCGGCGCGCACGGTGTCGCCGGTGTGGTCCAGGACGAACACGACCTCGGCGAAGGCGCCGACCTCGAAGACGGTGTGCCCGAAGGTCACGCCGCCCTCGCCGTGCACGGACACCCGCACCGGCTCACCGAGGACGGCCTCGGCGGGCACGGTGATCACGGTGGCCTTCTCCACCGTGCTGAACGCCTGCGCGGCGACCCGGTCCACCGGGGTTCCCGCCTTGCCGACCCGGGCGTCGTCGCGGCTCACGGTCTCCACCGTGACACCGGAGCCCTCGGGGGCGATCACCTCGGCCTTGACACTGCCGCCACCGGTGGCGGTGCCGTCGTGCAGGCCGCGCAGCCGAGCCAGGGGAGTGAAGCGCCACTCCTCCTCGCGGCCGGTGGGCACCGGGAAGTCGGCCACATTGAAGGACGGCGGGGCGCTCATCCGGGTGGCGACGGTGGACTCCGCCGCCAGCGCGACCGGATTGCTTGGGGCCTCAGCCATGGGTCTCGTCGTGCTCACTCTCTTGATAGGGGAAACGGCTCACACAGGGGGGCGGGCGGGGTCAGCCGACCGAGCCCTCCATCTGGAGCTCGATCAGCCGGTTGAGCTCCAGGGCGTACTCCATGGGCAGTTCCTTGGCGATCGGCTCGACGAAGCCGCGCACGATCATGGCCATCGCCTCGTCCTCGGACAGGCCGCGGCTCATCAGGTAGAACAGCTGGTCGTCGCTGACCTTGGAGACGGTGGCCTCGTGCCCCATGGTCACGTCGTCCTCACGGACGTCGACGTAGGGGTAGGTGTCGGAGCGGGAGACGGTGTCCACCAGCAGCGCGTCGCACAGCACGTTGGACTTGGAGCCCTCCGCGCCCTCACCGATCTCGATCAGGCCGCGGTAGGAGGTGCGACCGCCGCCGCGCGCCACCGACTTGGAGACGATGTTGGAGGAGGTGCGGGGCGCCATGTGCACCATCTTGGCGCCGGCGTCCTGGTGCTGGCCCTCGCCCGCGAAGGCCACCGACAGGGTCTCGCCCTTGGCGTGCTCGCCCATCAGGTAGATGGCCGGGTACTTCATGGTGACCTTGGAGCCGATGTTGCCGTCGACCCACTCCATGGTGGCGCCCTCGTAGGCCACCGCCCGCTTGGTCACCAGGTTGTAGACGTTGTTCGACCAGTTCTGGATGGTCGTGTAGCGGCAGCGGCCGCCCTTCTTGACGATGATCTCCACGACCGCCGAGTGCAGCGAGTCCGAGTTGTAGATCGGCGCGGTGCAGCCCTCGACGTAGTGCACGTAGGCGTTCTCGTCGACGATGATCAGGGTCCGCTCGAACTGGCCCATGTTCTCGGTGTTGATGCGGAAGTACGCCTGGAGCGGGATGTCCACGTGCACGCCCGGCGGCACGTAGATGAAGGAGCCGCCGGACCACACCGCGGTGTTCAGCGCGGAGAACTTGTTGTCGCCGGCCGGGATGACGGTGCCGAAGTGCTCCTGGAACAGCTCCGGGTGCTCCTTGAGCGCGGTGTCGGTGTCCAGGAAGATGACGCCCTGCTGCTCCAGGTCCTCACGGATCTGGTGGTAGACGACCTCCGACTCGTACTGGGCGGCGACACCGGCGACCAGCCGCTGCTTCTCGGCCTCCGGGATGCCCAGCTTGTCGTAGGTGTTCTTGATGTCCTCGGGCAGGTCCTCCCAGCTGGTGGCCTGCTTCTCGGTGGAGCGCACGAAGTACTTGATGTTGTCGAAGTCGATGCCCGACAGGTCCGAGCCCCAGGTGGGCATCGGCTTCTTGCCGAACAGCTTCAGGCCCTTCAGGCGCTGGTTGAGCATCCACTCCGGCTCGGACTTCTTGTCCGAGATGTCCTTGACGACAGCCTCGCTCAGTCCGCGCTTGGCGGCGGAGCCGGCCGCGTCGGAGTCGGCCCAGCCGTATTCGTAGGTACCCAGCCCTTCGAGTTCGGGGTGGGCGGTCTCCGTGGGGAGCGTCATGCGGGGTTCCTCCCGGCTGTGCGTGGTGTCGCGGTGGTGGGTGTCTCCGGCGCCGGTGACGGCCGGTGGCCGGCCGGTGGCGCGGAGGGGACGAAGGTGGTGCAGACGCCATCGCCGTGCGCGATGGTGGCGAGCCGCTGCACATGGGTGCCCAGCAGGTGGGAGAAGACCTCGGCCTCCGCCTCGCACAGCTGGGGAAAACGCTCGGCGGCGTGCGCCACCGGGCAGTGGTGCTGACACAGCTGCTCCCCCGGCGCGCCGGGTGCGGTGCGCGCCATCGCAGCGTACCCGTCCTGCGTGAGGGCCTTGGCCAGCGCCCGGGTGCGCTCGGCGGGGCTCGCGCCGGCCAGCAGCTGCTGGTAGCGCTCGCCCTGCGCGGCGGCCCGCTCGCGGGCGAAGGCGAGGACGGCGGCTGCGCCGCTCTCCCCGCCGCCGGCGGCGCGGGCGATGAAGCCGAGCGCCTCGACGGCCAGCGCGTCATAGGCGTGGTCGAACGCGTCGCGGCCACCGTCGGTGAGCGCGAAGACCTTGGCGGGCCGGCCCCGGCCCCGGGAGCCGTAGACCCGCTTCTCGCGGGCTTCGACCGTGCCATCGGCGACCAGCGCGTCCAGGTGCCGGCGCACGGCGGCCTGGGTGAGGGCGAGCCGGTCGGCCAGCTCGGCGGCGGTGGAGGGGCCGTGATCCAGGATGGAACGGGCCACTCGCTGCCGGGTGCCGTGCTGCTCCCCGTCCGGTGCGGACAACGGGGCGGCGCCGGTGGCATCCGCTGCCACCGGCGTCGTACGCTGCGCCTCACCGTTTTTCACAACGCCATTGTTGCGTAATTCCCGCAAAGCGAGCAAGCCGCGTTCCGGTTCCTGGAAATGCGGTACATCACGTAAGGCATACCTAAGCTGAACCGGGGCGCCCGGCCAGTGGCGATACCTCCCCGGCACTCCGGAAGGCGTGTCCGGGGCAACTGACCGAAGCCCGGGACCGCGCCTCTCCCGTGCTCGCCCGCGCCGGGGAAGAGCTGTCGGCCCATCTCCGCCGTTTTCCGGATCGCCGCGCGGCCGGGCTGTTCCCGGACGGCCCTCGGGTAACAATTTCCGCGTTTCCGACCGCCTCGCGGAAGGGGGAATATCCGGCCCTGCTGGACCCCGGAAACGGTTGTCACCGGCATCGGGTCACTCGTTGGGATGACCTGGAGGGGGCGGGAGGGCTCGCGGTGACGGCCAGGGGTAAATCTCCCGTCATCGGACGTTTCGGCTCCGTGGCCGGGCGTCCTCGGCAGGAGATCGGAGTGGTGGCAGGTGGGCGTGTTTTCTCGGAGCCTGGCCGCGATGGCCGCGATGGTGCTGACGGGTGGGTTCGCGTTTCCGGCGGCGGCTGCCTCGCCGGACGCTTCCGTGCTCGCGATCAGGACACTGCAGAACCTGGGAACACAAGGGTGTCTGACCGACGACGGCGAAGAACTCGCCAGGGTGCGCGAATGCGTCACCGGCGGTACGGAACAGCAGTGGGAGGTGCGTGGCTCGACGCTCGCGCAGCAGTTGCGCAATGTCGCCACGGGTCGATGTCTGTGGGACGGAGGCGAAGGGGTCGCCGTCATGGGCTCGTGCGGCGAGCAGCCATTCGTGGAACTGGGCTCGCTGTGGATCGCGACCGGGCCGGAGGACGCCCGGCAATTCCGGAACATCACCACGCTGCAATGCGTGAGCAGCGTCCCGGGGATCACGGTGGCCCCGATCGGACAGTGTGACGACGTCCCGAACCAGCAATGGAGGACGGCCGGCTGAGGAGCGCGCCTCGCGCGCTCCCGCCGCACTCCCGTTTCTGACACCGCGACCCCGTCCGGCAGGCCGGACGGGGTCGCGGAGAGTGGGAAGGCCCGTTTCACGAGGGCGGGGGCGCGGTCGACTCCCGGACCACCAGCGAGGTCTCCAGCGTGGTCTTGGCCGCGCCCCGTCCGCCCGGCATGTCGATCGCGTGCAGGAGCAAATCGACGGCCGAGCGGCCCGCCTCCTGGGTGGGCATCGCGATGGTGGTGAGCTTGGGCCGGGCCACCCGGCCCGCGACGGTGTCGTCCACCCCGACCACGCTGACCTCGCGCGGCACCTCGACGCCACTGCCGGACAGCCCCTCGATGGTGCCGATCGCCATCAGGTCGTTGTACGCGATGACCCCGGTGGCACCCGCCGCCAGCACCGCGGCGGCGGCCAGCTGGCCGCCCCGCTCGGTGGGCGCGTTCGGCCCGGTGATCTCCAGCGAGACCCCGGACCGCTCCGCCGCCGCGGCGGCCGACTTGCGCATCTGCTCGCTGGTCCACGAGCCGCGCGGCCCGCCCAGCAGCATCAGCCGGCGGTGACCGAGCCCGGCCAGGTGCTCCACGGCCGTCGCCGCACCGCTGCTGATGTCCATGAGCACCGCGGGCAGACCCTTGACATTGCGGTTCACGACCACGAATGGCAGGTCGGCGCTCAGCCCGGCGATCGCGGCGTTCGACAGTCTGGGACTGACCAGCACCACCCCGTCCACCTGCTTGGCGAGGATCGAGATCAGCTCCTCCTCGGCCCGCGGGTCCTCGTCCGTGTCCGCCACGAACACCTGATAGCCGCGCACTCTCGCGTACGACTGGGCGGACTTGATCAGCGGCGGGAAGAACGGATTGGCGATGTCGGCGACGATCAGGCCCAGGTTGTGGGTCACGCCGGTGGTCAGCGCGCGGGCCGCCTGGTTGGGGCGGTAGCCGAGTTCGGCCGCCGCGGCGAGAACTCGTTCCCGGGTGTCGACTTTGACCAGGTTCGGTGCCGAGAATGTCCGGGAGACCGTGGACACATGAACGCCGGCGGCTCGGGCCACATCACGGATGGTCACCGCCATGAGCGCCCGCCCCCCTCCACAGTCGTCTCTCTGTCACGGCGGTCACCATAGCCTGCAATCGGTTGCCATGAAAATCCGTCCAGACCCTTGACGTTTCTTGCTGGTTACACCAGCCTGCTGCAACCGGTTGTATTAACGGAGCACCAACCCGGACCCCGCGTCGTCCCTCAACACGCTCGGTGTGCTGCCCCTCGTCTCCTCGAAAGGAGCGCTCCCGCATGACCGACACCCAGGTGCGCCCCAGGCCACCGGGCGCCACTGACCGCCCTCCCGTGGCGGACACCAAGGGCGCGCTGCGCAAACGGCGGCGCAAGGAGTACCTGACCGCCTATCTCTTCCTGCTGCCCTGGTTCGTCGGCCTGATCGCCATCACCGCCGGACCCCTGCTGACCTCGCTGTATCTGTCCTTCACGGACTACAGCCTGATCGGCGACTCCCAGTGGGTGGGCTTCGACAACTACACGCGGATGTTCCAGGACGACCCGCGGTTCATCAAAGCCCTCACCAACACGGCCATCTACGTCTTCGTCTCCGTACCACTGCAGCTGGCCTTCGCGCTCGCACTGGCGATGGTGCTGGACCGGGGCGTGAGCGGACTGCCCATCTACCGCTCCGTCTACTACCTGCCCTCGCTGCTCGGCTCCAGCGTGGCCATCGCCATCCTGTGGCGGCAGATCTTCGGCGCCGACGGCCTGGTCAACGAGTTCCTCGGCATCTTCGGCATCGAGGGCATGGGCTGGGTTTCCCACCCCGACACGGCGCTGGGCACCCTGATCATCCTCAACGTGTGGACCTTCGGCTCCCCGATGGTCATCTTCCTGGCCGGTCTGCGGCAGATCCCGACCAGCTACTACGAGGCGGCCAGCCTGGACGGGGCCAGCAAGGCCCGGCAGTTCTTCTCCATCACCCTGCCGCTGCTGTCGCCGATCATCTTCTTCAACCTCATCCTCCAGCTGATCAACGCCTTCCAGTCCTTCACGCAGGCGTTCGTCATCAGCGGCGGCAACGGAAGCCCGGCCGACTCGACGCTCCTCTACACGATGCACGTGTACCAGAAGGGCTTCAACAGCTTCGAGATGGGCTACGCGTCGGCGATGGCGTGGGTCCTGGTTCTGATCATCGCGGCGCTGACCGGGGTGAACTTCCTCATGTCAAAGTATTGGGTGTTCTACAGTGACAAATAACGTCAAACCGCGCCCCGACGCCCGCGCAGGCGCCGCCCGCGACGGCAACGGTCACCCCGAACTGAACGACACCCTGTTCGCCCGTGTCCTGAAGGCCCTGGCCGGCAAACGCATCCTGACGCACATCCTGCTCATCGCGTTCGGGTTCGTCATGCTGTACCCGGTCCTGTGGATGATCTCCAGCTCCCTCAAGCCGGAGGAGCTGATCTTCCGCGAGCCGGGGCTGTGGCCCTCCAGCTTCACCTTCGACAACTTCTCCAACGGCTGGGACGCGCTGCGCTACCCGTTCAGCCACTACTTCCTGAACTCGGCGATCATCACCGGCTTCTCCATCGTCGGCAACCTGGTGGCCTGCTCGCTGGCCGCCTACGCCTTCGCCCGGCTGGAGTTCCCGCTCAAGAAGATCTTCTTCGCCCTGATGCTCGGCTCCATCATGCTGCCGCTGCACGTGGTGATCGTTCCCCAGTACATCCTGTTCTCGGACCTGGGCTGGATCAACACCTTCTATCCACTGATCGTCCCGAAGTTCCTGGCCACCGACGCCTTCTTCATCTTCCTGATGGTGCAGTTCATCCGCACCCTGCCCCGGGAACTGGACGAGGCCGCCGTCATCGACGGCGCGGGCCACTGGCGGATCTTCACCAGGATCATCCTGCCGCTGTCCACACCCGCCCTGGCCACCACGGCGATCTTCACGTTCATCTGGACCTGGAACGACTTCCTCAGCCAGCTGATCTTCCTCACCAACCCGGACAAGTTCACCGTTCCGGTGGCACTGCGCACGTTCCTGGACTCCAGCGGAGAGTCCTCGTGGGGCCCGATGTTCGCCATCTCGGTGCTCTCCCTCGGCCCGATCTTCGGGTTCTTCCTCGCCGGCCAGAAGTACCTGGTGCGCGGTATCGCCACCACCGGCCTCAAGTAGTCCCCCCTTCTCGCGTCTGTATCGACAAGGAGTTTCAGTGAACGGCAGAAAGAACGGTGCGACGAAGCTCTGTTCGGCGCTCCTCATGGCCGGCGCCCTGACCCTCACGGCCGCCTGCGGCGGCGGTGACAGTGGCGGCGGCGACGGCACGACCACCCTGCGCGTCGCCTGGTGGGGCAACGACACCCGCCAGGCGATCACCGAGGAAGTCCTCGACCTCTTCATGGAGAAGAACGAGGACATCAAGGTCGAGATGGAGTACTCCGACTGGGACAACTACTACGACCGGCTGACCACCCAGATGGCCTCCGGTGACGCCCCCGACGTTTTCGCCACCGAGATCCGGCGGATGGGCGAGTTCGGCACCCGCAACGCGCTCGCCGACCTCGACGGCCTGGTGGACATGAGCGGTCTGGACCCCCAGCTGCTGCAGTCCGGCCAGCTGGAGGGGACCCAGTACGCCATACCCACCGGCGTCAACGCCTTCATCATCGCGGCCAACAAGACCGTCCTGGACGAGGCGGGCATCGAACTGCCCGACGACACCACCTGGACCTGGGACGACTACCGCGACTTCGCCGCCGAGGTCACCGCCGCCACCGGCGACGGCAGCTACGGCACCCAGCTGAGCTTCAACGACGCCTACCTCAACATCTACGCCCAGCAGCACGGCGAGATCTTCTACGGCGAGGACGGCAAGATCGGGATGTCCGAGGAGGTCATCGCCGACTGGTACTCCTTCCAGCAGGAACTGATCGACTCCAAGGCCAGCCCCGACGCCTCGCGCAGCGCCGAGCTCGGCTCCACCGGTGTCGAGGCCTCGCTGGTCGCCACCAACAAGGGCGCCTTCGGCATGTGGTGGTCCAACCAGCTGAACGCCATCACCACCGGCTCCGGCTCGGAGATCGTGCTGCTGCGGATGCCCAAGGACGAGGACGCCGTCAGCGGCGGCCACTTCCTGCAGCCCAACATGTTCTGGTCGGTCGCGGCCAGCAGCGGCAAGAAGGAGGCCGCGGGCCAGCTCGTCGACTTCCTGGTGAACGACCCCGAGGCCGCCGCCATCATCGGCTCCGACCGCGGTCTGCCCCGCAACGAGGCCGTCCTGGAGGAGATCCGCGCCGGTCTGCCCGAGACCGACCAGGCGTCCCTGGAGTTCATCGGCGCGCTCGCCGACGAGCTGAACGACCCGCCCAAGGCCAACCCGAACGGCGCCGGCGAGATGCCCGCCATGCTGGAGCGGTACGGCCAGGAGGTCGTCTTCGGCCGGATGACCCCGCAGGAGGCCGCCTCCGGCTTCATCAGCGAGGCCAACTCCGTCCTCAGCAAGTAACACCGAGCCGGCCCGCGTACCCCTTCACGGCGGTGCGCGGGCCGTCGGCCGTACCACCGCCACACAGGGAGAACCAGGGATGACCCGCCGCTACGCCTTCGTCGGACTCGGCAACCGGGCGCAGATGTATGTCGACGCGCTGCTGGGCGACTGGAGCGACACCGGACAGATCAGCGCGCTCTGCGACATCAACCGCACGCGCATGGACTACTACAACCAGCTCATCACCGCCACCGGGCGCGAGGCGGTGCCCACGTACACCCCCGACGCGTTCGACGCGCTGCTGGAGCAGGCCGACGTGGTCGTGGTCACCACCATGGACTCCACCCACGCCCACTACGTGTGCGCGGCGCTGGACGCGGGCCGGGACGTCGTGGTGGAGAAGCCGCTGACGATCGACGCGGAGAGCTGCGCGCAGATCGCCGACGCCGCGGAGCGCAACCCCGGGCAGCTGATCGTCACCTTCAACTACCGCTACTCGCCCCGCAACTCGGCGGTACGGCAGGTCATCGCGGACGGCCGGATAGGCGATGTCACCTCGGTGCACTTCGAGTGGGCGCTGGACACCATCCACGGCGCCGACTACTTCCGCCGCTGGCACCGGCGCAAGCACGAGTCCGGCGGGCTGCTGGTGCACAAGTCCACCCACCACTTCGACCTGGTCAACTGGTGGCTGGCGGCCAGCCCCGAGCTGGTGTTCTCCCAGGCGGACCTGCGGTTCTACGGCAGCGAGGAGGCCGGCGCCGAGCAGGCGGGCGAGCGCCCCGAGCGCGGCCAGGGCTCGGCGGGCCTGGGCTCCGACCCGTTCATCCTGGACATCTCGATCGACCCGAAGCTCAAGGCGCTGTACCTGGACGCCGAGCACGAGGACGGCTACATCCGCGACCAGGACGTGTTCGCGGACGGGGTGACGATCGAGGACAACATGTCGGTGCTGGTGCGGTACGACAATCGCGCCCTGCTGACGTACTCGCTGAACGCCCACTCCCCGTACGAGGGCTACCGGGCGATCTTCAACGGCACCAGGGGACGCCTGGAGCTGGAGGTCGTCGAGCGCTCGTGGACCCCGCCGCACGCCGCGGTCGACCCCTCGGCGGCCAGCAAGTCGAAGGCCGAGGGCGTCTCGGAGCGCCTCACGCTCCAGGAGCACTGGAAGCGGGCCGAGGAGATCGAGATCCCCTCGGGCGAGGGCGGTCACGGCGGCGGCGACCGGCTGCTGCTGAACGACGTCTTCCGCGGCCCCGACAACGACCCGCTGGCCCGCCAGGCCGGCTACCGCGACGGCATCCGCAGCGTCCTGACGGGCGTGGCCGCCAACGAGTCCGTGCGCACCGGGGCGCCGGTCCACCTCACGGACGAGGGCACGAAGCTGCTGCCGCCGGAGTGAGGACGGCGGCCCCGGCTTCCCGGTGACCGGGAAGCCGGGGCGGGCGGCCGAGGTCCTAGACTCGTGCGCATGCAGACCGCAGGGGCCGGGGCGGCCGTCGAAGCCGTGGGATTGGTCAAGCGGTACGGGGAGGTCACGGCCGTCGACGGGCTCGATCTGACCGTCGGGCGGGGCACCGTCACCGCCGTGCTCGGGCCCAACGGGGCGGGCAAGACGACCACCATCGAGGCCTGCGAGGGCTACCGGCGGCCCGACGCGGGCACGCTCAGGGTGCTCGGGCTCGACCCCTACGTCCCCTCGGACGCCGCCGCCCTGCGGCCCCGGATCGGCGTCATGCTCCAGAGTGACGGCGTCTACCCCGGCGTGCGCGCCCTGGAGATGCTGCGGCACATGGCCGCCCTGTACGCGCACCCCCTCGATGTCGACGCCCTCGCCGAGCGGCTCGGCCTCGCCTCCTGCGGCCGTACCCCCTACCGCCGGCTCTCCGGCGGCCAGCGCCAGCGGCTCGCGCTCGCCCTGGCCGTCGTCGGCCGCCCCGAGCTGGTCTTCCTGGACGAGCCCAGCGCCGGCCTGGACCCCCAGGCCCGCCACGCCACCTGGGAGCTGGTCCGCGAGCTGCGCGCCGCCGGCGTCACCACCGTGCTCACCACCCACTTCATGGACGAGGCCGAGGAGCTGGCCGACGAGGTGGCCATCATCGACGGCGGCAGGGTCATCGCGCACGGCAGCCCCGCCGCCCTGTGCCAGGGCGGCGCCGCCGACACCCTGCGCTTCGGCGGTCCGCCCGCCCTCGACCTCACCTCCCTCAAGGCCGCGCTCCCGGCGGGCAGCGACGTCAGCGAGCCGGTGCCCGGCTCCTACCGCGTCTCCGGCGAGATCGACCCCCGGCTGCTGGCCACCGTCACCGCGTGGTGCGCCCAGCACGGCGTCATGCCGGACCGCATCACCACCCGCCGGCACACCCTGGAGGACGTCTACCTCGAACTGACGGGCAAGGAGCTGCGTTCATGACCACCACCGAGGCGACCGGCACCGCCCTCACCCCGCGGCCCGCGCCCGCCCCGCTCTCCCGGATGATCGCCGCCCAGGCCTCGCTGGAGACGCGGATGCTGCTGCGCCACGGCGAGCAGCTGCTGCTCACCGTGGTCATCCCGACCCTCCTGCTCGTCCTGTTCAGCGCGGTGCGGATCGTGGACACCGGCGACGGCGAGCGCGTGGACTTCCTGGCCCCCGGCATCCTGGCCCTGGCCGTGGTCTCCACCGCCTTCACCGGCCAGGCCATCGCCACCGGCTTCGAGCGCCGCTACGGCGTCCTCAAGCGGCTCGGCGCCTCCCCGCTGCCGCGCTGGGGCCTGCTGTGCGGCAAGACCTGCGCCGTCCTGGTCACCCTCGCGCTCCAGACGGTTCTGCTCACCGGTACGGCGCTGGCCCTGGGCTGGTCCCCGCGCGGCAATCCGCTGGCCCCGGCCGTGCTGATGCTGCTGGGCACCGCCGCGTTCTCCGGTCTGGGCCTGCTGCTGGCGGGCACGGTGCGCGCCGAGGCCACCCTCGCGGCAGCCAATCTGATCTTCATCCTGCTGCTGCTCGGCGGTGGTGTGGTCGTCCCGCTGGAGAACTTCCCCGACGCCCTGCGCGGCCTCCTGGAACTGCTGCCGGTCAGCGCCCTGTCCACCGGCCTGCGCGACGTCCTCCAGGACGGCGCCGCCATGCCCTGGGGCCAGGCGGGAATCCTGGCCGCCTGGTCCGTGGTCTCGCTGACCGCCGCCGCCCGCTTCTTCCGCTGGGAATGACCGGGGTACGGCCTGAACCCACCCCCTCGTGAAAACGCGCACAAGCTCGGGGCCTACCATGAGCGGGTGCTGAAAGCAGTGCGAAACCCCCTCGCGTACATTGCCGAGCGCTGGACGCCGCGTCCCGAGACCGTGCGCCGCGCCGCGTTCACCGCCCTGGTGATGAGCGTGCTCATCATCGTCACCGGCGGCGCCGTCCGGCTGACCGGCTCCGGTCTGGGCTGCGACACCTGGCCCAAGTGCACCGACGACTCGCTCACCACCACCTCCGAGATGGGGGTGCACGGCCTGATCGAGTTCGGCAACCGGATGCTGACGTACGTGGTCTCCGCCGCCGTCGGCTGGACGATCATCGCGGCCCGCGCCGCCAAGCCGCGCCGCCACCCGCTGACCCGGATGGCCTGGGCCCAGTTCTGGGTGGTCATGTGCAACGCCGTCATCGGCGGCATCACCGTGCTCACCGAGCTGAACCCGTGGATCGTCGCCGGTCACTTCCTGGCCGCGATGGCGCTGCTGACCACCACCACCCTCACCTGGCTGCGCGCCCGCGAGGGCGACGACCCGCCGCGCCCGCTGGTGGGTGTGCCGGTGCGCCGCGCCGTGTTCGGCCTGACCGTGCTCACCGGGGTGCTGCTGGTGGCCGGCACCGCCGTGACGGGCAGTGGCAAGCACGCCGGGGACAGCGGGGACATCGAGCGGATGCCGTTCGACTGGGAGACCGTCACCCGGGTGCACTCGATGCTCGCCTGGTCGGTGGCGCTCGGCGCGCTCGCCGTGTGGATGGTGCTGCGTCTGGTGGACGCCCCGGCGGGGCCGCGCGCCCGTTCCCGCGATCTGCTGCTGATCGTCCTGTCCCAGGGCGCGATCGGCTATGTGCAGTACGCGCTGGACGAGCCGGAGTGGCTGGTGGGGATCCACATGTTCGGCTCGGCCCTGGTGTGGATCGCGATGCTGCGGCTGCTCCTGTCCACCCGGGAGCGCGGGCTCGCGCCGGCCCCCGAGGTCCACGCGGAGCCCTCGGCCGGTGACCCGGCGGCGAAGGAACCTCAGCCCGTCTGAGGCACGCTCTCGGCGGGGGCCCGTTCCTCCAGCCGGTAGACGCCGCGGGCGGTGCCGCCGCTGATGCGGTCGGCGATCCGCCGGGCGTCGGCCCGCGAGCACTCCCCCTGGGTGATCCACTCCCCCAGCAGCCGCGTCATGGCCCGCTGGTACTGCCGTACCCGCACCACGTGGAGTTCGGGCAGTCCGCCCGCGCCGGTGGAGAACAGCAGCTTGCCGAACGGCGCCCGGGCCATGGTGACCGCGGGCTCCGGGCCCACATCGGCGTAGACATGCGGAAAGGCCGCGGCCAGCCGGGCCGCGGCCTCGTGGTGCGGGCGGCGCGGCAGCAGCACGATGACGGCCCGGCCGGCGGTCGCGCGCAGCAGCGGGATCAGCGGCCGGGGGTCGGCGCAGCGCAGTTGTACGGGGAGCCCGCAGGCGAACGCGGCCCACAGCAGGTGCCCGGTGAGGGCGGGCTCGGTACGGCGCCGGCCGCAGGCGAGCCAGCGGCCGGCGGCGCGGCGTACCTCGGCGGGTTCCGGCGGTGCGCCGTCCCGCAGGGTCGCGGTGTCGCAGACGAAGGCGACGGCGCGCCGGGCGGCGGTGTGCAGCGCCTGGGCGATGTCCTGCGGGAAGGTGCGCACTCCCCCGCCCCGGTCGGCGACCCGGGCGGCGAGCGCGGTGAGGGCGACCAGTTCGTGGGCCCGGGAGCCGGCGGCGGCGGCGAGTTCGCGGACGTCCGTCACCGCGTCGCTCTCCCCGTCCCCGGCCCCCTCCCCCTCGCCGGGTATCGAGGGGTCCACGAGGTAGGTGTGGATGCCGCTGCCGCGCAGCAGGGCCCGGGTGGCCGCGTACGCCCCGAGTTCGCGCCGCCGGGCCAGGTAGCGCACGGCCGTGGTGTGCGGGGGCAGCCCGAGCAGTGGGGGGCACCAGCGGCGCAGCGCGAGGCCCGTGGTGGTGTCATAGGAGCTCCCGGTGCCGGCGGGTCCGCCGAGCGCGGCGGCGAGTTGCCGCTCGAAGGTGCCGAGGCCCAGTTCCCCGTGGAGCACGCCGTGGCCGTGCTGATCCACCAGGGGCGAGGTGTGCATATTCCGCCTAACGCCCGAAACCGCTCTCAGGTATTGCGGGGTCCGCCGATCTGGAGGCCCGCCATGCGGGTCCATTCGTAGGGCCCGGTGCGTACCTTCGCGGCGAGCGGGGCGTCGAAACCGTCCCGGGGGGTGATTCCCGCTGCTTCGAGGGCCTGCCGGGCGGTGTCGCCGTCCGGTGCCATCAGATCTCCCCAGTCGCCGTCGGCGGCCACGAGGACGATGCGGGCACCGCGTGCGCCGACGTGGCTCACGGTGGCCTCGGCGGAGCCGCCGTGGGAGCGGGCGAAGGCGGTGATCTGCCGGGTGAGCCGCTTGCCTGCCCGGTCGGTGCGGGTTGTCATGCCCGGCATGTTACGGCGCGGTAATCCGGTGGGGGAACACCCCCCGGCCGGCCGCCGGGAGCACGCGCGGACCGTTCGTCCGTTCCTTCGGGGACGGCGCTCGCGCGCCCCTTCGCCGGACGCACCGGGTGGCTCAGCGCAGGAAACCGGGTGGCTCAGCGCAGGAAGGGGTCGACGGCCACCGCGATGAAGATCAGGGAGACGTAGGTGATGGACCAGTGGAACAGCCGCATCTCCTTGAGCTGGGAGCCGGTCATCCCGGCCCGGGCGCGCGCCTGGAGCGCGTGCGCCTCCCACAGCCACCACACGCCGGCGGCCACCGCGACGGCCGGGTAGAACCACCCGACGTACCCCAGCGGCCACAGCAGCAGCGAGACCCCGACCATCACCCAGCTGTAGACGACGATCTGCCGGGCCACCACCTTGTTGCTCGCGATCACCGGCAGCATGGGCACCCCGGCCCGCGCGTAGTCCTCGCGGACCTTCATGGACAGCGGCCAGTAGTGCGGCGGCGTCCAGAAGAAGATGACCAGGAAGAGGATCACCGCGGCCCAGGACAGCGAGTTGGTCACCGAGGACCAGCCGATGACCACCGGCAGACAGCCGGCGATGCCGCCCCACACGATGTTCTGCGCGGTACGCCGCTTGAGCCACATGGTGTAGACGAGGACGTAGAACAGCAGCGCGCCCAGCGCCAGCGCCGCCGACAGCCAGTTGACCAGCAGGCCGAACATCGCGGTGGAGACCACCGCGAGCGAGATGCCGAAGACCAGGCATTCCGCCGGGCTCACGATCCCGGTGACCAGCGGCCGGTTCGACGTGCGGTGCATGAGCGCGTCGATGTCGCGGTCGTAGTACATGTTCAGCGCGTTGGCGCCGCCCGCCGACAGATAACCCGCCGTAACGGTAACGATCACCAACCAGAGGTCGGGAACCCCTTGCTGAGCGAGGAACATCACCGGGATGGTGGTGATGAGCAAAGTCTCGATGATGCGGGGCTTGGTCAGCGCGATGAACGCCCTGATCCGGGCTCCACGCGTCCACTGGCCGGAGCCGGTACCGCGCTCTGCCACCGGACGGGAATCGACGGCCGTCACGGACACCCCTGATTCTGCGAGATCAGCGTCGGGGCTCCGGCGACGCGACGGTTCTCCGTCACGGGCCGCTCATGGACGCCCCTCACATGAACACCGTCACTCTAGACGCCCGAGATACCCACCTTGTCTTCGGGGTGGCCCCCGCGCGGGCGCGCCGCCCGCGACGGCGCGGTACGCCCTGGGATGGTGGTGCGCGTCATCGCCGTCACGGCCGGCACCGTCGCCGGGCGCGGGCCGCCCACTGGATGAACGCGGCCACAGGGGCGACGCCCGCCAGAGGTAGGCTCGGCACCGCCCGGTGAGCCTCGCGCCGCTTCCGGTGGGAGAACGCATCACCGGACCTACCCGACCGCGGAGAGGAGCCCTGACGCAGGGTGAGCACCAAGCCGACCACCTCAGCCCTCGACTGGACCGAGCTGGACCAGCGGGCCGTCGACACCGTTCGTGTTCTGGCCATGGACGCCGTACAGAAGGTCGGGAACGGCCACCCCGGCACGGCGATGTCCCTGGCGCCCGCCGCCTATGTGCTGTTCCAGAAGCTGCTGCGGCACGACCCGTCCGAGCCGGACTGGACCGGCCGGGACCGCTTCGTGCTGTCCGTGGGTCACACCAGCCTCACGCTGTACATCCAGCTGTACCTGGCCGGGTACGGCCTGGAGCTGGAGGATCTGAAGTCCTTCCGTACCTGGGACAGCCGTACCCCGGGGCATCCCGAGCACGGGCACACCGTGGGCGTGGAGACCACCACCGGGCCGCTGGGCCAGGGCGTGGCGAACGCCGTGGGCATGGCGATGGCCGCCCGCTACGAGCGCGGTCTGTTCGACCCGGACGCCGACCCCGGCACCTCCCCCTTCGACCACACCATCTGGGTGTTCGCGGGTGACGGCTGCCTGCAGGAAGGCGTCTCGGCCGAGGCCGCCTCGCTGGCCGGCCACCAGAAGCTCGGCAACCTCGTCCTGCTGTGGGACGACAATCACATCTCCATCGAGGGTGACACCGAGACGGCGATCTCCGAGGACACCCTGGCCCGCTTCGAGGCGTACGGCTGGCACATCCAGCGGGTCGCCCCGCTGGAGAACGGCGACCTGGACCCCAAGGCCGTGCACGAGGCGCTGCTCGCCGCCCAGGCGGTCACCGACCGGCCCTCCATCGTGGCCGCGCGCTCGATCATCGCCTGGCCCGCCCCGAACGCCCAGAACACCGAGGCCGCGCACGGCTCGGCGCTCGGCGCCGACGAGGTCGCGGCCACCAAGGAGCTCCTGGGCTTCGACCCGACCAAGACGTTCGAGGTCTCCGACGAGGTGATCGCCCACACCCGGGCGGCCACCGTACGGGGGCAGCGGGCCCGCGCCGCCTGGGACGAGGAGCTCGCCGCCTGGCGCGAGGCCAACCCGGAGCGCGCGGCCGAGTTCGACCGTATCCGCGCCGCCCGGCTGCCCGAGGGCTGGGAGAAGGCCCTGCCGTCCTTCCCGGCCGGCAAGGACGTCGCCACCCGCAAGGCCTCCGGCAAGGTGCTCACCGAACTGGGTCCGGTCATCCCCGAACTGTGGGGCGGCTCCGCCGACCTGGCCGGCTCCAACAACACCACCATCGACGCGAGCTCGTCCTTCCTCCCGGCCGGCAACCCGCTGCCCGAGGCGGACCCGTACGGCCGCACCGTGCACTTCGGCATCCGCGAGCACGCCATGGGCTCCGCCATGAACGGCATCGCCCTGCACGGCAACACCCGCGTGTACGGCGGCACCTTCCTGGTGTTCTCCGACTACATGCGCCCCGCCGTACGGCTGGCGGCCCTGATGCAGGCGCCCGTCACCTACGTGTGGACGCACGACTCGATCGGTCTCGGCGAGGACGGCCCGACCCACCAGCCGGTGGAGCACCTGTCCGCGCTGCGCGCCATCCCGGGCCTGAACATCGTGCGCCCGGCCGACGCGAACGAGACCGTGCTGGTGTGGCGCGAGATCCTGGAGCGGTACGCCACCCACCCGGCCCCGCACGGCCTCGCCCTGACCCGGCAGAACGTGCCCACCTACGCGCCGAACGAGGACACCGTGCGCGGCGGTTACATCCACACCGAGGCCGAGGGCGGCACCCCGCGCCTCATCCTCATCGGCACCGGTTCCGAGCTCCAGCTGGCGGTCGCCGCCCGCGAGGTGCTCCAGGCCGAGGGCATCCCCACCCGGGTGGTGTCGATGCCGTGCGTGGAGTGGTTCGAGGAGCAGGATCAGTCCTACCGCGACCATGTGCTGCTGCCGGTCGTGGCGGCCCGGGTCGCCGTGGAGGCCGGGGTCGGCCTCACCTGGCACCGCTACGTGGGCACCGCCGGGCGGATCGTTTCGCTGGAGCACTTCGGTGCGTCCGCCGACTACCAGACGCTCTACCGGGAGTTCGGGATCACCCCCGAGGCCGTCGCCCAGGCGGCCCGGGAATCCCTGGCCGCCGCAGAGCGCTGAGACAGACAGACAAGCAAGCAGGGGATGCGATTCTCATGACCGACGCACTCAAGCGACTCTCCGAGGAGGGTGTCGCGATCTGGCTGGACGACCTGTCGCGCAAGCGCATCACGTCCGGCGACCTCGGCGAACTGCTCGACCAGCAGCACGTCGTCGGGGTGACCACCAATCCGGCGATCTTCCAGAAGGCGATCTCCCAGGGCGACGGCTACGAGAGCCAGCTCGCCGACCTCGCCACCCGCAAGGTCACGGTCGAAGAGGCCGTCCGCATGATCACCACCGCCGACGTGCGCGACGCCGCCGACGTGCTGCGGCCGGTGTACGACGCGACCGACGGGCGCGACGGCCGGGTGTCCATCGAGGTGGACCCCCGTCTGGCACACCACACCGAGGCGACCGTCGCCGAGGCCAAGCAACTGGCGTGGCTGGTCGAGCGGCCCAACACGCTCATCAAGATCCCGGCCACCCGCGCCGGGCTGCCCGCCATCACCGAGACGATCGCCCTGGGCATCAGCGTCAACGTCACGCTGATCTTCTCCCTGGAGCGCTACCGCGAGGTGATGGACGCCTACCTGACCGGTCTGGAGCAGGCGAAGGCCAAGGGTCTTGACCTGTCGACGATCCACTCCGTGGCGTCCTTCTTCGTCTCCCGTGTCGACACCGAGATCGACAAGCGGCTGGCGGAGCTGGGCGGGGAGGCCGAGCAGCTGCGCGGCAAGGCCGCGGTGGCCAACGCCCGCCTGGCCTACCAGGCGTTCGAGGAGGTCACCGCTTCCGACCGCTGGGCCGCCCTGGCCAAGGCCGGCGCCAACGAGCAGCGCCCGCTGTGGGCCTCCACCGGCGTGAAGGACCCGTCCTACCCGGACACCCTGTACGTGACCGAGCTGGTCGCCCCCGGCACCGTGAACACCATGCCGGAGGCCACCCTCAAGGCCACCGAGGACCACGGGGAGATCACCGGCAACACCATCGCCGGGACCTACGAGCAGGCCCGCGCCGACCTGGACGCGCTCGCCGCCGCCGGCATCTCGTACGACGACGTCGTGCGGGTGCTGGAGGAGGAGGGCGTGGAGAAGTTCGAGTCGGCGTGGACCGCGCTGCTCGACTCCACCCAGGCCGAACTCGAGCGGCTCGCCGGCGGGGAGGACTGAGCGACGGTGAGCGGCTCAGCTGCGAACGCGCCGGGCGCCGGGCAGATCCCCGGCGTCCGTGCCAACCCGCTGCGCACCCCGCAGGACCGGCGGCTCCCGCGTATCGCGGGGCCGTCGGGCCTGGTGATCTTCGGGGTCACCGGCGATCTTTCCCGCAAGAAGCTCATGCCGGCCGTGTACGACCTCGCCAACCGGGGGCTGCTGCCCCCGGGCTTCTCCCTGGTCGGGTTCGCCCGCCGGGACTGGGCGCACGAGGACTTCGCCCAGGTCGTCCACGACTCCGTGATGGAGCACGCCCGCACCCCCTTCCGTGAGGAAGTGTGGGAGCAACTGGCCGAAGGAATGCGCTTCGTGCCGGGCACCTTCGACGACGACGTGGCGTTCGACACGCTGCGCACGACGATCGAGGAGCTGGACAAGGAGCGCGGCACCGGCGGCAACTTCGCCTTCTACCTCTCCGTACCGCCGAAGTTCTTCCCCACGGTGGTGCGTCAGCTCAAGAAGCACGGCCTGTCCGAGGGGCAGGGCGACAGCTGGCGGCGGGCGGTGATCGAGAAGCCGTTCGGGCACGATCTGGCCTCCGCGCAGGAGCTGAACGCCGTCGTGCACGACGTGTTCGCGCCGCACGAGGTCTTCCGCATCGACCACTACCTGGGCAAGGAAACCGTCCAGAACATCATGGCGCTGCGGTTCGCCAACACACTGTTCGAGCCGCTGTGGAACCGGTCGTACGTCGATCACGTGCAGATCACCATGGCCGAGGACATCGGCATCGGCGGCCGGGCCGGCTACTACGACGGCATCGGCTCGGCCCGTGACGTCATCCAGAACCACCTGCTCCAGCTGCTGGCGCTCACCGCGATGGAGGAGCCCTCGGGCTTCGACGCCGAGTCCCTGGTCGCCGAGAAGCTGAAGGTGCTCAGCGCCGTACGGCTGCCGCAGGACCTGGGCCGGCACACGGTGCGCGGCCAGTACACCGGCGGCTGGCAGGGCGGCCAGAAAGTGGCCGGCTATCTGGAGGAGGACGGCATCGACCCCAAGTCGGTGACCGACACCTACGCGGCGATCAAGCTGGAGATCGACAACCGGCGCTGGGCCGGGGTGCCGTTCTACCTGCGCACCGGCAAGCGTCTGGGCCGCCGGGTCACCGAGATCGCGGTGGTCTTCCAGCGCGCCCCGTACTCCCCCTTCGACGCCACCGACACCCAGGAGCTGCGCAACAACGCGCTGGTGATCCGGGTGCAGCCGGACGAGGGCGTCACCATCAGGTTCGGCTCCAAGGTGCCCGGCACCCAGATGGAGATCCGGGACGTGACGATGGACTTCGCGTACGGGGAGTCGTTCACGGAGTCCAGCCCCGAGGCGTACGAGCGGCTCATCCTGGACGTGCTGCTCGGGGACGCCAACCTGTTCCCGCGGCACCAGGAGGTGGAACGCTCCTGGGAGATCCTCGACCCGGTCGAGGAGTTCTGGGCCGCGCACGGCCGCCCCGAGCCGTACCCGGCGGGTACCTGGGGCCCGCAGGCGGCGGACGACATGCTCGCGCTCGACGGACGGAGCTGGCGGCGCCCATGAAGATCGACCTCACGGACACCACAGTCAGTCAGATCAACGCCGCCCTGGTCCGGGCGCGGCGCGCGACGGGAACCCCGGCGGTGGGCATAGTGCTGACCCTTGTCATCGTCACCGACGAGGGCAACCACTACGACGCCCTGAAGGCGGCCAGCGACGCGTCGACGGAGCATCCGTCGCGCATCCTGGTCGTCATCCGGCGCCCCGGGCGTTCCTCCCGGGACCGGGCCGGCGCGCATCTGGACGCTGAGGTGCGGGTCGGCGGGGAGACCGGCAGCGGGGAGACCGTCCTGCTGCGGCTGCACGGCGAGCTGTCGGCGCACGCCTACAGCGTGGTGCTGCCGCTGCTGCTGCCGGACGCCCCGGTGGTGGTGTGGTGGCCGCAGGACGCCCCGGCCCACCCGGAGCGCGATCTGCTGGGGACGCTGGCGCAGCGCCGCATCATGGACGCGGCCGCGACGGAGGACCCGGTGGCGGCGCTCGCGGCCCGGGCGGAGGTCTACTCGCCGGGCGACACCGACCTGGCGTGGACCCGGATCACGCCGTGGCGCAGTGTGCTGGCGGCGGCGCTGGACCAGAAGCACGGCGTGATCAGCTCGGCCGTGGTGGAGGGCGAGAGCAACAGCCCCTCCACCGAGCTGCTGGCGCTGTGGCTGGCGCAGCGGCTCGGCGTCCCGGTGGAGCGGGTGGTGACACCCGGCCCCGGGATCACGGCGGTGCGGCTGATCACCGAGGACGGCACGATCTGTCTGGACCGGCCCACCGGGTCGCTGGCGAAGCTGGCGGTGCCGGGGCAGCCCGACCGCAGTGTGGCGCTGCACCGGCGCACCGTGGCCGAGCTGATCGCCGAGGAACTGCGGCGGCTGGACCCGGACGAGGCGTACGCGGAGGCGCTGCGGTTCGGCGCGACGGCGGGGGCGCAGCGGTGACGGGCACCCCGCAGGTGGTCGTCCACCGCGACAAGGAACTGATGGCGCAGGCCGCCGCCGCCCGGCTGATCACGAAGATCGTGGACGCCCAGGCGGCGCGCGGCTCGGCGTCGGTGGTGCTGACCGGTGGCCGCAACGGCAACGGGCTGCTGGCGGCGCTGGCCGCCTCCCCCGCGCGGGACGCGGTGGACTGGGCACGGCTGGATCTGTGGTGGGGGGACGAGCGTTTCCTGCCCGCCGGGGATCCGGACCGCAACGAGGTGCAGGCCCGCGCGGCGCTGCTGGACCAGGTCCCGGTGGACCCGGCCCGGGTCCATCCGATGCCGGCCTCCGACGGCCCGTGGGGCAATGACGCGGAGGCGGCGGCCGAGGGGTACGCGGCGGAACTGGCCACGGCCCGCGACGTGCTGAACCACGACACGGTGCCGCGCTTCGACGTGCTGCTGCTGGGCGTGGGCCCCGACACCCATGTGGCGTCGCTGTTCCCCGAGCATCCGGCGCTGCACGAGAAGGAGCGTCCGGTGGTGGCGGTGCACGGCGCCCCCAAGCCGCCGCCCACCCGCATCTCCCTCACCCTGCCGGCGATCCGCACCGCACGTGAGGTGTGGCTGCTGGCCGCGGGCGAGGACAAGGCGGAGGCGGCGCGGATCGCGCTGTCGGGCCCGGGCGAGCTACAGGCACCGGCGGCGGGCGCGTACGGGCACAGCCGCACCCTGTGGCTCCTGGACCGGGCGGCGGCCTCGGCGCTGCCGCCCCAGCTGTACCCGCCGGCGACGGCCTGACCAGGCCGCCGCCGGCGGGGCGCCGGGGGACGGGGGCTCAGCGCCCGCGCAGCTCCCGGTACCTGCTGACGAGGGCCCCGGTCGAGGCGTCGAGTCCCGGCACCTCGGCCCCCTCGGTGAGGGCGGGCTCCACGCGCTTGGCGAGGACCTTGCCCAGCTCGACTCCCCACTGGTCGAAGGAGTCGATGTCCCAGATGGCGCCCTGGACGAACACCTTGTGCTCGTACAGGGCGATCAGCTGGCCCAGGACGGACGGGGACAGCTCGGTGGCCAGGACCGTGGTGGTGGGCCGGTTCCCCGGGAACGTCCGGTGCGGCACCAGCTCCTCGGCGACGCCTTCCTCCCGCACCTCCTCGGCGGTCTTGCCGAAGGCCAGCGCCTGACCCTGCGCGAAGAGATTGGCCATCAGCAGGTCGTGCTGGGCGGCGAGATCGGGCGCCAGCTCGGCCACCGGCCGGGCGAACCCGAGCAGATCGGCCGGGATCAGCTTCGTGCCCTGGTGCAGCAGCTGGAAGTAGGCGTGCTGGCCGTTGGTGCCCGGCGTGCCCCACACCACGGGCCCGGTCTGCCAGCTCACCGGCTCGCCCTGACGGTCCACCCGCTTGCCGTTGGACTCCATGTCGAGCTGCTGGAGGTAGGCGGTGAACTTCGACAGGTAGTGGCTGTACGGCAGCACGGCATGGGACTGCGCGTCGTGGAACGCCCCGTACCAGACCCCCAGCAGGCCCAGCAGCAGCGGTACGTTCTCCTCCGCCGGCGCCGTGCGGAAGTGCTCGTCGACGAGGTGGAATCCGCCGAGCATCTCGCGGAACCGCTCGGGGCCGATCGCGATCATGAGGGAGAGGCCGATGGCCGAGTCGTAGGAGTACCGGCCGCCGACCCAGTCCCAGAACTCGAACATGTTGTCGGTGTCGATGCCGAACTCCGCCACCTTGCCGGCGTTGGTCGACACGGCGACGAAATGCTTGGCGACCGCGCCCGCGTCCCCGCCCAGCCCGTCGAGCAGCCACCCGCGCGCCGAGGTGGCGTTGGTGATGGTCTCGATGGTGGTGAACGTCTTCGAGGCGACGATGAACAGGGTCCGCGCCGGATCGAGATCCCGCACCGCCTCGTGCAGATCGGCACCGTCCACGTTGGAGACGAACCGGAAGCCGATGTCCCGCGCCGTGAACGGCCGCAGCGCCTCGTACGCCATCGCGGGCCCCAGATCGGAGCCGCCGATGCCGATGTTGACGACGGTGGTGATCCGCTCCCCGGTGTGCCCCTTCCACTCGCCCGAGCGCACCCGGTCCGCGAAGCCGGCCATCTTGTCGAGGACGGCGTGCACGGCCGGTACGACATTCTCGCCGTCGACCTCGATCACCGCGTCCCGGGGCGCGCGCAGCGCGGTGTGCAACACGGCCCGGTCCTCGGTGGTGTTGATGCGCTCGCCCCGGAACATGGCGTCCCGCAGCTCGGCGACCCCCCGGGCGGCGGCCAGTTCGCGCAGCAGCCGCAGGGTCTCATCCGTCACCAGCTGCTTGGAGAAGTCCACATGGAGATCCCCGACGGGGAGAGCGAGCCGCTCGGCCCGCCCCGGGTCCTTGGCGAACAGCTCCCGGAGCGAGACCTCCCCCAGCGCCTCCCGATGCTCCCCGAGCGCCTGCCACTCACCCGTACGGTCCACCCTGCCACGACGCTCGCCGCCGTTGTTGTTCTTCGTCACTCCTCACAAGCTAGTCGATCCCCGCACCACGCGAGGCGGCACCCGTCCGTGTGCTCGCCCCTTCATGTGAAGCCGGAGTTCGCGGGAATCGGCAGCACCGGCGGCCACCAGGCGGCCCCGCGCGACGCGTGGCGCGGGAACCCGCCGCCCTCGGCCGAGAGGCCGGGCACGGCGCCGGAGAAGTACGGGGGGAGGCCGTTTTGATCGGCGGTCGGGGCGAGGCCGGGAAACGGCGCCTCAGCGGGATCGCCGCCGAAGTCCTCCCGGGGCGCGGTGACATCGGCGGCGTCGTGAGCCGCTCCGTCACGCGGGTCGAGCGGGTCACACGGAGCGCTGAAGGTGACCCGTCCCCGGACGACGACGCGCCCGTTATCGTCTCCGGCGGCCACCGCGTACGCCACGGGGTTCTCCGCCGACTCGCGGGCCGCTGCGGGATTCTGCGGGGTGGTGATCTTCCCGTGGTAGACGCGGACCTCCGGGGCCTGCGGGTGCTCCCCCGCACTCACCGGGACGGCGAGCAGGCCGAGCGACATCGCCGCGCCCAGCAGAAAGACCCCTAACGAGCGGGCGATCATGCCCCCACGCGCCCCATACGTCACATCCCGCGACCACATGGTTCAAGATCGTAAAAGATGATCAGCGCACGCGTCCATGGGGTGAGGCCACGGTGACCCACCGTACGCTCACAGCGGAATCGGTGGGCGGCGTCAGATCTCGCCGCGCAGTTTCGCCAGGGCCTCCGCCAGGATGGCCTCGCCGTCCGCCGCGCTGCGGCGTTCGCGGACGTAGGCCAGGTGGGTCTTGTACGGCTCCGTACGCGGCGGGGCCGGCGGGGCCTCGCGTTCCGGGCCGGCCGGGAAGCCGCAGCGCTGGCAGTCCCAGGTGTCCGGGATCTGGGCGTCGCTGGCGAAGCTCGGCTGTGTCTCGTGTCCGTTGGCGCACCAGAAGGAGACCCGCAGCCGCGGCGCGGATTCGCCCCGCTCTGCCTCGCCCATGGGCCCCGCGCCGACCCGGCTGCCCCGGATCGCGTTGCCACCTGCCACTGTCGTAACTCCCTGCCTCACTACACGTGCTAAGAAGTCGCCTCAGTCTATGCAAGGCTCAACGCACGTCCAGTGCCCGAGTTACGAGGGATCGCGGACCGTCCCCGCTCGCGCGGGGACGTGCGGTGGTTCAGGACTTCATCTGCAGACCGAGCAGCACGATGATCACAAACCAAGCGAGCCCGACGATCACGGTGATCCGGTCAAGGTTGCGTTCGGCGACCGACGAACCGCCCACCGAGGACTGCATGCCGCCACCGAACATGTCGGAGAGGCCGCCGCCCTTTCCCTTGTGCATGAGCACAAGCAGCCCCAAGAGGAAGCTGAAGACGATCAGGGCGATCTGGAGCGCCAATTCCACGACTGGGACCAACTCTCTCGGACGGATGGACACACACAATGTACAGGGCATCGGGGGCCGGGTGGAGACGTGGGACGTCACCGGTCCGGCCCCCGCACAGGGTATCGCTAGGTCCCGTCTGACACATCCCGCCTGGCCCACGTCGCCTGGCACGGCACCTCGCTGCGTTGTCGAGACGCCCAAGTAGCCCACTACGAGGACGCCCCTCCGCCTTGCGATCCACCGCACCAGACAACGCGGGCCTGACCGGCGCTATGTGTCAGACAGGACCTAGTGCACGGTCGAACCGTTACTGATCGCGGAACCGCACGATCTTGGTGAACTCGTCGGCGTCCAGCGCCGCACCGCCCACCAGGGCGCCGTCCACATCGGGCTGCGCCATGATCGCGGCCACGTTGCCGGACTTCACCGAGCCGCCGTACTGGATGCGGATCCCGTCCGCCAGGTCGGCGCCGTACAGCTCGGCCAACCGGGCACGGATCGCCCCGCACACCTCCTGGGCGTCGTCGGGGGTGGCCACCTCGCCGGTGCCGATGGCCCACACCGGCTCGTAGGCGATCACGATGCTCGCCGCCTGCTCCGCGGGGACATCCTTGAGCGCGCCGTCCAGCTGGGCCAGCGTGTGGGCGACCTGGCCGCCCGCCTTGCGGACCTCCAGGCCCTCCCCCACGCACAGGATCGGGGTGAGGCCGTGCCGGTAGGCCGCCTGGACCTTGGCGTTGCAGGTGGCGTCGTCCTCGCCGTGGTACTGCCGGCGCTCGGAGTGGCCGATCACCACGTACGCGCAGTTCAGCTTGGCGAGCATCGCGCCGGAGATCTCCCCGGTGTACGCGCCGGAGTCGTGCGCCGAGACGTCCTGCGCGCCGTACTTGATCTTCAGCTTGTCGCCGTCGACCAGCGTCTGCACCGAGCGCAGATCGGTGAACGGCGGCAGCACGGCCACCTCCACCGCGTCGAAGTCCTTGTCCGACAGGCCGAAGGCCAGCTTCTGGACCTGGGCGATGGCCTCGAGGTGGTTGAGGTTCATCTTCCAGTTGCCCGCCATCAACGGGGTACGTGCCATGGTTCAGTCCTCCAGTGCGGCGAGGCCGGGGAGGGTCTTGCCCTCCAGGTATTCGAGGCTGGCGCCGCCCCCGGTCGAGATGTGGCCGAACGCCGTCTCGTCGAAGCCGAGGATGCGCACCGCCGCGGCCGAGTCACCGCCGCCGACCACGGTGAAGGCGGGCGAGTCCAGCAGCGCCTGGGTGACCCCGCGGGTTCCCGCCGCGAAGTCGGGGTGTTCGAAGACACCCATGGGGCCGTTCCAGAAGACCGTCGCGGCGTCGGCGAGCTTGGCCGCGTACAGCTCGGTGGTGCGCGGGCCGATGTCCAGGCCCAGCTCGCCGGCCGGGATGGCGTCGGCGGGCACCACGGTGGGGTGCGCGGGCGCCTTGGTGGCCAGGTCGGGGAACTCCTTGGCCACGACCACGTCCACCGGCAGCACGAACTCCACGCCGCGCTCGGCGGCCCGGCGCAGATACTCGCGCACCACGGGGAGCTGGTCCTCCTGGAGGAGCGAGGCGCCGACCTCGTGGCCCTGGGCCTTGAGGAAGGTGAACACCATGCCGCCGCCGATCAGGATCCGGTCGGCGCGCTCCAGCAGGTGGTCGATGACCCCGAGCTTGTCGGAGACCTTGGCGCCGCCGAGCACCACCGCGTAGGGGCGGCGAACGTTCTCGGTGAGCTGCTTCAGCACACCCACCTCGGTGGCGATCAGCCCGCCGGCGGCGTGCGGCAGCCGGGCCGGGAGGTCGTACACGGAGGCGTGCTTGCGGTGCACGGCGCCGAAACCGTCCCCGACGTACGCGTCCGCGAGCTCCGCCAACTCGCCGGCGAAGGCGCCGCGCTCGGCGTCGTCCTTGCTGGTCTCGCCGGGGTTGAAGCGCAGGTTCTCCAGCAGCGCCACCTGGCCGTCGGCCAGGCCCGCCACGGTGGCACGCGCGCTCTCGCCGACCGTGTCCGAGGCGAACGCGACCGGGCCGCCGAGCAGTTCACCGAGCCGGGCGGCGACCGGGGCCAGCGAGAACGCCGGGTCCGGGGCGCCCTTGGGGCGGCCGAGGTGGGAGGCGACGATCACCCTGGCGCCGGCCTCGGCCAGCTTCCGGATCGTCGGGACGGCGGCCCTGATGCGGCCGTCGTCGGTGATCTTCCCGCTCTCCAGCGGGACGTTCAGATCGGCGCGGACGAAGACCCGCCGCCCGGCGACCTCAAGATCGTCAATCGTCTTCATACGTGTGATGCGCTCCTCGTGAGGGCGGGCCCGTGCCGCTCCGGGGCGGCCGGGACCGCACGCACAGGGCCCGCGACGCGCGTGGTGCGCGGCTCGCGGGCCCTGCTGCGTGCCGGACCGGTGCCTGTGGAAGGGCCGGTGCCCGTACGACCGCTGTGGCCCTGACCGTGGGAACGGTCAGCGGGTCACAGGCGGTCGCCGACGTAGACGGTCAGGTCGACGAGGCGGTTGGAGTAGCCCCACTCGTTGTCGTACCAGCCGACAACCTTGACCTGGTTGCCCTGGACCATGGTGAGCTGCGCGTCGAAGGTGCAGGACGCGGGCCAGTTCACGATGTCCGAGGAGACGATGGCGTCCTCGGTGTACTCCAGGATGCCCTTCAGCTCGCCCGAAGCGGCGGCCTGGAAGGCGGCGTTGACCTCCTCGACGGTGACCTCACGGTCCAGGTCCACGACCAGGTCGGTGACCGAGCCGGTGGGGACCGGCACACGCATCGAGATGCCGTCCAGCTTGCCCTTGAGCTGCGGGAGCACCAGGGCGGTGGCCTTGGCGGCACCCGTGCTGGTCGGGATGATGTTGATCGCGGCGGCCCGGGCCCGGCGCGGGTCGCTGTGCGGGAAGTCCAGGATCCGCTGGTCGTTGGTGTACGCGTGGATCGTGGTCATCAGACCCTTGACGATGCCGAAGCTCTCGTCCAGGACCTTCGCCATCGGCGCCACACAGTTGGTGGTGCAGGAGGCGTTGGAGATGATGTCGTGCTGCGCCGGGTCGTACGCGTCCTGGTTGACGCCCAGGACCACGGTCACGTCCTCGTTCTTCGCCGGGGCGGAGATCAGGACCTTCTTGGCGCCGGCGGCCAGGTGCTTGGCGGCATCCTCACGCTTGGTGAAGATGCCGGTGGACTCGATCACGATGTCGGCGCCCAGCTCGGCCCACGGCAGGTTCGCCGGGTCGCGCTCCGCCAGGGTCTTGAAGGTCTGGTTGCCCACCGTGATGGTGTCCTCGGTGTGGCTCACCTCTTCCTTGAGGCGGCCGAGGATGCTGTCGTACTTCAGCAGATGAACCAGGGTGGCGTTGTCGGTCAGGTCGTTGACGCCAACGACCTGAACATCTGCACCCTGCTCAAGGAGCGCGCGGAAGTAGTTGCGGCCGATACGGCCAAAGCCGTTGATTCCTACGCGGATCGTCACGAACCGATCTCCTCGTTGGTACGCCGGATGCGGATTCCGGCGATGCTGTATGGGACGTCCCCGACCTCTTCCGACCCTACCGCGCCCGGGTCCAAGCGGTGACATCGGCCGGGGACAGGCGGCGGGCTCGGGTGCCCGAGGGCACCACGGGTGCGGCTCAGCCGACCATCTCCTCGGTGAGGTTGGACTCGGTGCCCGGAACGCCCAGGTCCTGGGCGCGCTTGTCGGCCATCGCCAGCAGCCGGCGGATGCGGCCGGCGACCGCGTCCTTGGTCAGCGGCGGGTCGGCCAGCGCCCCCAGTTCCTCCAGGGAAGCCTGCTTGTGCTCCATGCGCAGCCGGCCGGCCGCCGCCAGGTGCTCGGGGACCTCCTCGCCCAGGATCTCCAGAGCGCGCTGCACCCGGGCCCCGGCCGCCACGGCGGCGCGGGCCGAACGGCGCAGATTGGCGTCGTCGAAGTTGGCCAGCCGGTTGGCGGTGGCCCGCACCTCGCGCCGCATCCGGCGCTCCTCCCAGGCCAGCACCGACTCGTGCGCGCCGAGCCGGGTCAACAGGGCGCCGATCGCGTCACCGTCCCGGACGACGACGCGGTCCACACTGCGCACCTCGCGCGCCTTGGCGGCGATCTGGAGCCGGCGGGCGGCGCCCACCAGGGCCAGGGCCGCCTCCGGACCCGGGCAGGTGACCTCCAGGGAGGAGGACCGGCCGGGCTCGGTGAGCGAGCCGTGGGCCAGGAACGCGCCGCGCCAGGCAGCCTCCGCGTCACAGGTCGCCCCGGAGACCACCTGCGGCGGCAGCCCGCGGATGGGACGGCCGCGGCCGTCCACCAGACCGGTCTGCCGGGCCAGCTGATCGCCGCCGGCCACCACGCGCACCACATAGCGGCTGCCGCGCCGCAGCCCGCCCGGGGCCATCACCACCAGGTCGGAGGAGTGTCCGAAGATCTCCAGGATGTCCCGGCGCAGCCGGCGGGCGGCGATTCCGGTGTCCAGCTCCGCCTCGATCACAATCCGCCCGCTGACCAGGTGCAGGCCGCCGGCGAACCGCAGGACCGACGACACCTCCGACTTGCGGCAGCAGGTGCGGGTGACGGGGAGCCGTGAGATCTCGTCCTTCACCGCGGCCGTCATCGCCATGGGCCGATCCTTCCATGCATACGAAAAATACGGTCATACGCGGCGGCCAGCAGCTCCGGGTCGTGCCGTGCGGAGCCGCCGCCGGTCAGCGGGTCACCGGCGGCGGCCACCGGGGCCAGCTGGACCGAAGCCCCCAGCCGCTCGGCGGCCAGGCTCAGGCTCTCCTGGTCGGGCACCGCTGCCCGGTCGGCCAGCACCACGTCAAAGGCGAGTTTAGGGGCGTGTTGTACCAAAACCTCCACATGACGCTGCGGGGAGAAGCCATCAGTTTCCCCGGGCTGCGGTGCGAGGTTGAGCGAGAGCACCCGGCGGGCCTTGGTACGGGTGAGGGCGTCCAGCAGTTCGGGCACCAGCAGATGGGGGATCACCGAGGAGAACCACGAACCCGGCCCCAGGATCACCCAGTCCGCGTCGAGGACCGCCTGCACCGCCTCGGGGACCGCCGGCGGGTCGTGCGGCACCAGGACCACTTGGAGCACCTCGCCCGGGGTCAGCGCGACGGTGGCCTGGCCCCGTACCCGGCTGAGCGCCTGCGGACGGCCGCTCTCGTGCCCGCGTACCAGCGCCTCCAGTTCCAGCGGCACGGCCGACATCGGCAGTACCCGGCCGTGCGCGCCCAGCAGTTTGCCGACCAGGTCGAGGGCCTGGACGTGATCGCCCAGTTGTTCCCACAGTGCGACGATCAGCAGGTTGCCGACCGCGTGGTCGTGCAGCGCGCCCTCGCTCTTGAAACGGTGCTGGACAACCTCGGACCAGGTACGGCCCCAGTCGTCGTCGCCGCACAGCGCGGCCAGGGCCTTGCGCAGGTCGCCCGGGGGCAGGACGCCCAGCTCGTCGCGGAGCCGGCCGCTGGAGCCACCGTCATCGGCGACGGTGACCACGGCGGTGAGATCACCGGTGATGCGGCGCAGCGCGGTGAGTGAGGCGGACAGCCCCATGCCGCCGCCCAGGGCGACCACCTTGGGCTGGGCGCCGCGCCGCGGGGCACGGCCGGTGCGGCCCGTGCGGCCGATCCGCCGCATGACGGTGCGACGGTGCTCGGGGTCCCGGCCCTGCCGGGCGGCCTTTCGTGGCATGTTATTCGCGCCCCATGTCCCGGTGTACGACGACGGTTTCGATGCCTTCGGCGGCGAGCACCTTGGCCAGCCGCTCGGAGACGGCCACCGAGCGGTGCTTTCCGCCGGTGCAGCCGACCGCGATGGTCACATAGCGCTTGCCCTCGCGACGGTAGCCGGTGGCCACCAGGTGCAGGAGTTCGGCGTAGCGCTCCAGGAACTCCTTGGCGCCTGGCTGGTCGAAGACGTAGCCGGCGACCTGCTCGCTGGTGCCGGTGAAGGGCCGCAGTTCGGGGACCCAGTGCGGGTTGGGCAGGAAGCGGCAGTCCACGACGTGGTCGGCGTCCACCGGCAGGCCGTACTTGTAGCCGAAGGACATGACGGTGGCGCGCAGTTCCGGCTCGTCGCCGCTGGTGAACTGGGCGTCCATCTTGGCGCGCAGTTCGTGGACGTTGAGGTTGGAGGTGTCGATCACCAGGTCGGCGTCGCCGCGCAGTTCGCGCAGCAGGTCGCGTTCGGCGTCGATGCCGTCCACGATCCGGCCGTCGCCCTGGAGGGGGTGCGGGCGGCGGACGGACTCGAAGCGCTGCACGAGGGCGTTGTCGGACGCCTCCAGGAAGACGATGCGCCGGGTGACGGACTTGGCGTCGAGGTCGGCCAGGGATTCCCGGAGGCTGTCGAAGAAGCTGCGGCCGCGGACGTCCACGACGACGGCGATCCGGGCGACGTTGCCCTGGGAGCGTGCGCCGAGGTCGACCATGGTGGGGATCAGGGACGGCGGCAGGTTGTCGACCACGAACCAGCCGAGGTCCTCCAGACACTTGGCGGCGGTGCTGCGGCCGGCCCCCGACATGCCCGAGATGATCACCAGTTCGGGAGTGGGACCGCTCTCCTCACCGGCGGTGACGGTCCCGTTGACGGTGGGTTCGGGCTGTTCTTCGGTTCTGCTGTGTTCGCTCATGATCTCTCTTCCCCCGCCGTTGTGTGGTGTGTGGGTGATGTGGTGCGGGTGGTACGGGGTGGGGCGGGTGGACGTGACGACCCCGGCCCCGGGCCGGACGGCGCCACCCCGGGGGGCGGACCGCTCAGTCCTCGATGATCTCGCCGGTGGCCGTGTTGACGGCCGGAGCGGCCGGGCCGCCCTCGGCGAGCGCGGCGAGCACCGTCTCCGCGGTTTTCCGGCCTATGCCGGGAACCTCGCAGATCTCCTCCACGGAGGCGTTGCGCAGCCGCTTGACGGAGCCGAAGTGCTTCAGCAGCGCCTTCTTGCGGGTCTCGCCGAGGCCGGGGACCGCGTCCAGTGGCCCCTTCCTCATCGATTGTGCCCGTTTGCCGCGCTGGTAGCGGATGGCGAAACGGTGCGCCTCGTCGCGCACCCGCTGGAGGAGGTAGAGCCCCTCGCTGGTGCGGGGCAGGATGACGGGGTCGCTGTCGCCGGGCAGCCAGACCTCTTCGAGCCGCTTGGCGAGGCCGCACACGGCCACGTCGTCGATGCCCAGCTCGTCCATGGCGCGCCGGGCGGCGGCCACCTGGGGGGCGCCGCCGTCGACGACGACGAGCTGCGGCGGATACGCGAAGCGCTTGGGGCGGCCGTCCTCCTCGCGGTGGGCGTCCTCGTGGTGGGTCTCGCCGTGGACGGCCTCCTCGTGGGTGGCCTCCTCGCCCCGGGTCTCCCCGTGGACGGCCTCCCCCGGCCGCGCGCCGGCGCCCTCGCCCTCGCCGTTCCCGTTGCCGTTCGCCTCGCTCTCCGGGGACTCCTCGACCCAGCCGCCGCTCTTCTCCTTCTCCCGCAGATAGCGGCGGAAGCGGCGCGAGATCACCTCGTGCATCGCGCGGACGTCGTCCTGTCCGGCGAAGCTCTTGATCTGGAAGCGGCGGTACTCGCTCTTGCGGGCCAGGCCGTCCTCGAAGACGACCATGGAGGCGACCACATCCTCGCCCTGGAGGTGGGAGATGTCGAAGCACTCGATGCGCAGCGGCGCCGAGTCCAGGCCGAGCGCCTCGCTGATCTCCTCCAGGGCCCGGGAGCGGGTGGTCAGGTCGGAGGCCCGCTTGGTCTTGTGCAGGGCCAGCGCCTGCTGCGCGTTGCGCTGCACCGTGGCCATGAGGTCCTTCTTGTCGCCGCGCTGCGGGACGCGCAGGCTGACCCGGGAGCCGCGCCGTTCGCCGAGCCAGTCGGTGAGCGCCTCCTCGGCCTCCGGCAGGGCGGGGACCAGCACCTCGCGGGGGACGCCACCGGTGCCGCCGGCGCCGGCCTCGTCCCCCCACTCCTCGCCGTACAGCTGCTGGAGCGCGTGCTCGACGAGCTGCGGGGTGGCGACGTGCTCGACCTTGTCGGTGACCCAGCCGCGCTGGCCGCGCACCCGTCCGCCGCGGACGTGGAAGATCTGGACGGCCGCCTCCAGCTCGTCCTCGGCGACGGCGATGAGGTCGGCGTCGGTGGCGTCGGCGAGGACGACGGCGTTCTTCTCCATGGCGCGCCGGAGCGCCTCGATGTCGTCGCGCAGCCGGCCGGCCCGCTCGTACTCCATGTCCTCGGAGGCCTCCTGCATCTCGGCTTCCAGCCTGCGCAGGTAGGTGCCGGTGCGGCCGGCCATGAAGTCGCAGAACTCTTCGGCGAGTTGGCGGTGCTCCTCGGGGGTGACCCGGCCGACGCAGGGGGCCGAGCACTTGTCGATGTAGCCCAGCAGGCAGGGGCGGCCGATCTGGTGGGCGCGCTTGAAGACCCCGGCGGAGCAGGTGCGTACGGGGAAGACCCGCAGCAGCAGATCGACGGTCTCGCGGATGGCCCAGGCGTGCCCGTAGGGGCCGAAGTACCGTACGCCCTTGCGCTTGGGCCCGCGCATGACCTGGGCGCGGGGGAACTCCTCGTTCATGGTGACGGCGAGCGAGGGGTAGCTCTTGTCGTCGCGGTACTTGACGTTGAAGCGGGGGTCGTACTCCTTGATCCAGGTGTACTCCAGCTGGAGCGCCTCCACCTCGGTGGCGACCACGGTCCACTCCACGGAGGCGGCGGTGGTGACCATGGTGGCGGTGCGCGGGTGCAACCCCGTGAGGTCCTGGAAGTAGGAGGACAGCCGCGGCCGCAGGCTTTTGGCCTTGCCGACGTAGATGACCCGGCCGTGCTGGTCGCGGAAGCGGTAGACGCCCGGGTCTTCGGGGATCTCGCCCGGCTTCGGGCGGTAGCTGGAGGGGTCGGCCATGTGCGTAACCCTACTGCCGGGCACCGACACTTCATGGTCACCGGGCGGCCGTCCGAGGTGGCCGGGGGCTACCAGCCGCGCTCGCGCCAGGCGGGGAGCTGGGGGCGTTCGGCGCCCAGGGTGGTGTCGGCGCCGTGGCCCGGGTAGACCCAGGTCTCATCCGGAAGGGTGGCGAACAGCCGGGTCTCCACGTCGTGCAGCAGGGCGGCGAACGCGGCCGGGTCGCCGTGGGTGTTGCCGACCCCGCCGGGGAAGAGGCTGTCGCCGGTGAACAGGTGCGGGTGGCCGTCGGGGTCGTCGTAGACCAGGGCGACGGAGCCGGGGGTGTGGCCGGTGAGGCGGCGTACGGTGAGTTCGATGTCACCGACGGTGAGGGTGTCGCCGTCGTCCAGCGGGACGTCGGTGGGCACCGGGATGCCCTCGGCGTCGGGGCGCCCGGCGTAGGTGGTGGCGCCGGTGGCGGCGACGACCTCGGCGAGGGCGCCCCAGTGGTCGCCGTGCCGGTGGGTGGTGACGACGGCGGTGATGCCGTCGTCACCGATGAGCTCCAGGAGGGTGGCGGGCTCGGCGGCGGCGTCGACGAGCAGCTGGGCGCCGGTGGTCCGGCAGCGCAGCAGGTAGGCGTTGTTGTTCATGGGGCCGACCGCCGCCTTGGAGATGATCAGGCGGGCCAGCTCGTGGGCGTCCGCCGGCCCGCCGACCGTGACATTTCCGGTGTACGACATGGCGGTCAGTGTGTCAGAGCGGGGGCAGGACAGGGAGCGTGCCGCCGCTGGTGGTGAGGCCGGAGCCGGTGGTGCGGCCCGAGAGCCAGCCGACGAGGGCGGTGGGGGCGCCGGCCACCACGACGCGGGCGCCGTCGTGCCCTCCGCTGTACCAGCTGCGCCCGTCCTCGGCACGCAGGTCGAGGGGCGGCAGGTCCTGGTGTCCGGTGAACCGGCGGGTGAGGTAGTCCACGGTACGGTCGGTGAAGGTGCCGGGGAGCCGGTCGACGGTGTGCCCGATGCCGAGGTCGACGTGGTGCAGCTCGATCTCCACCCAGCGGCGCAGCGGCAGGGCGGAGAGCCGGTCGCGGACGCCGTTGCGCAGTTCGGCGGTGGTCTGCCAGCGCTCGGCGGGCAGCGCCTCGAAGGCGTCGGCGAGCCGGGCCGCGCTGTCGCGCACGTCGGCGAGCTGCTCGGCGGCGGGCCGGGCCGCGCCGCGCTCGATGTCGGCGTCCCTGACCTCCTCGCCCGGGTACATGGGACGGCCGGCGAGCACGTTGCCGAGGGCGTCGGCATTGCGGGCGAGGTGCGTGGTGAGGTGGCCGCGGGTCCAGCCGGGCAGCTGGGAGAGCGCGGCGAGGTCTGCGTCGTCCAGGGCGTCGAGGGCGGTCAGCAGGCGCCGGGTGGCATCCCGCAGACCGATGAGGTCACCGGTGGGCTTCGTCATGATCACACGCTATCCGGGTCCACTCCTTCGAGTGAAGATGGCGATATCCACCCGGTAATCGAACGCACGTGCTATAGGCTGGTTCGGTGCCGCTGGAGGCCGTATCGGCCTTGCTTCATTCCGCCGCCCCTACTCTTGGACGGGGGTGCTCCGTGCGCCATGGGGTCCCCGTTCTTCACACGAAAGGTGCCATCCGCGTGGCCGACCGGCTCACCGTTCGCGGAGCTCGCGAACACAACCTCAAGAATGTCTCGCTCGACCTGCCGCGCGATGCCCTGATCGTCTTCACCGGCCTGTCGGGCTCGGGCAAGTCGTCCCTGGCCTTCGACACGATCTTCGCCGAGGGCCAGCGCCGCTACGTCGAGTCGCTGTCCGCGTACGCCCGGCAGTTCCTGGGCCAGATGGACAAGCCGGACGTGGACTTCATCGAGGGCCTGTCCCCGGCGGTGTCCATCGACCAGAAGTCCACCTCGCGCAACCCGCGCTCGACGGTGGGCACCATCACCGAGGTCTACGACTACCTGCGGCTGCTGTTCGCCCGCATCGGCAAGCCGCACTGCCCCGAGTGCGGCCGGCCCATCGCCCGCCAGTCCCCCCAGGCCATCGTGGACAAGGTGCTGGCCCTGGAGGAGGGCAGCCGCTTCCAGGTGCTCTCGCCGCTGGTGCGCGAGCGCAAGGGCGAGTTCGTCGACCTCTTCTCCGACCTGCAGACCAAGGGCTACAGCCGGGCCCGGGTGGACGGCGCCACCATCCAGCTCGCGGAGCCCCCCAAGCTGAAGAAGCAGGAGAAGCACACCATCGAGGTGGTCGTCGACCGGCTCACCGTCAAGGACAGCGCCAAGCGGCGGCTGACCGACTCGGTGGAGACGGCGCTGGGCCTGTCCGGCGGCATGGTGGTGCTCGATTTCGTCGACCCCCCGGAGGACGACCCCCAGCGCGAACGGATGTTCTCCGAGCATCTGTACTGCCCGTACGACGATCTCTCCTTCGAGGAGCTGGAGCCGCGCTCCTTCTCCTTCAACTCCCCCTTCGGGGCCTGCCCCGAGTGCACCGGCATCGGCACCCGGATGGAGGTCGACCCGGAGCTGATCATCCCGGACCCGGAGAAGTCCCTGGAAGAGGGCGCCATCCACCCGTGGTCCCACGGCCACACCCGTGGCTACTTCCACCACCTCATCGCCGCCCTGGGCGACGCCCTCAGCTTCCGCACCGACGTGCCCTGGGAAGCGCTCCCGCAGCGCGCGAAGAAGGCCCTGCTCAACGGCCACCGCACCAAGATCGAGGTCCGCTACGAGAACCGGCACGGCCAGGAGCGGGCCTACGCCACCGCCTTCGAGGGCGTCATCCCCTTCCTGCGCCGCCGCTACGCGGAGGCCGACACCGACGCCGGGCGCGAGCGGTTCGAGGGCTACATGCGCGAGGCGCCCTGCCCCGCCTGCCACGGCACCCGGCTCAAGCCCCTGGTGCTGGCCGTCACCGTGCAGGGCAGGTCCATCGCCGAGGTCTCGGCGATGTCCATCAGCGAGTGCTCCGACTTCCTGCGCGGCATGAAGCTGGACGCCCGGGAGAAGGCCATCGCCGAGCGGGTCCTCAAGGAGGTCAACGAGCGGCTGCGCTTCCTGGTCGACGTCGGCCTGGACTACCTCTCCCTCAACCGCGCCGCGGGGTCGCTCTCCGGCGGCGAGGCGCAGCGCATCCGGCTGGCCACCCAGATCGGCTCGGGCCTGGTCGGGGTGCTCTACGTGCTGGACGAGCCGTCCATCGGTCTGCACCAGCGCGACAACCACCGGCTGATCGAGACCCTGGTGCGGCTGCGCGACCTGGGCAACACCCTGATCGTCGTCGAGCACGACGAGGACACCATCAAGACCTCCGACTGGGTGGTGGACATCGGCCCCGGGGCCGGCGAGCACGGCGGCAAGGTCGTGCACAGCGGCCCGCTGGCGGAGCTGCTGACCAACGAGGAGTCGATCACCGGCCAGTACCTCACCGGCGCCCGCTCCATCCCGATGCCCGAGGTACGGCGCCCGGCCGACCCGAAGCGCCGGCTGACCGTGCACGGCGCCCGGCAGCACAATCTGAAGAACGTCGACGTGAGCTTCCCGGTCGGGGTGCTCACCGCGGTCACCGGGGTCTCCGGGTCCGGCAAGTCCACGCTGGTCAACGACATCCTCTACACCCACCTGGCGCGCGAGCTGAACCGCGCCAAGGCGGTGCCAGGGCGGCACACCCGGGTCACCGGCGACGACCTCGTCGACAAGGTGGTGCACGTCGACCAGTCCCCCATCGGCCGCACCCCGCGGTCCAACCCGGCCACGTACACCGGTGTCTTCGACCACGTCCGCAAGCTGTTCGCGGAGACGATGGAAGCCAAGGTCCGCGGCTATCTCCCGGGCCGCTTCTCGTTCAATGTGAAGGGCGGCCGCTGCGAGAACTGCTCGGGCGACGGCACCATCAAGATCGAGATGAACTTCCTGCCGGACGTCTACGTCCCGTGCGAGGTCTGCCACGGCGCCCGGTACAACCGGGAGACGCTGGAGGTGCACTACAAGGGCAAGTCCATCGCCGAGGTGCTGGACATGCCCATCGAGGAGGCCATGGACTTCTTCGAGGCGGTGCCGGCCATCTCCCGTCATCTGCGCACCCTCAACGACGTGGGCCTGGGCTACGTACGGCTGGGGCAGCCCGCCACCACGCTCTCCGGCGGCGAGGCGCAGCGCGTCAAGCTGGCCTCCGAGCTGCAGCGGCGCTCCACCGGCAGCACCGTCTACGTGCTGGACGAGCCGACCACCGGGCTGCACTTCGAGGACATCCGGCGGCTCATCGAGGTGCTCTCCGGCCTCGTGGACAAGGGCAACACGGTGATCGTCATCGAGCACAACCTCGACGTCATCAAAACCGCCGACTGGGTCGTGGACATGGGCCCCGAGGGCGGGTACGGCGGCGGCACCGTCGTCGCGGAGGGCACCCCCGAGGAGGTAGCGGCCGTCCCGGCCAGCCACACCGGGAAGTTCCTGCGCGAGGTGCTGGGCGACCGGTTCAGCGACGCCACCCCGGCGCGGCGCACCACCCGGAAGAAGGCGCCGGCCAAGAAGGCCGTGGCCGGGCGGAAGAGCACCGCCAAGAAGTAGGCCGTCCGGCTCCGTTCACCGGAGTTCGCCGGAAATTGGCGGCGTCGCACTGGTGCGGCGCCGCCTCCCTTGGAACGCTGAGGCGCCCGATGCCGACGCGTCCGAGGGAGTCCTGGTGATCCACCGCGCACCGAGCACGCCACGACACAGCCGAGCAGGGGACATTCTGCGCGCCAGGGCCCCGGTCGTGGCCGCGGCGATCGCCGCGCTCGCCGTGACCCTGCTGCCGTCCGGCCCCGCCGTCGCCGCCCCGAGCAGCGGGGGCGGCCTCGAACTGTCCCGCGACGTCCAGCCGCTGGGCCCGGGCACCGAACTGACCAGCTTTCAGAGCCTGGAGCCCACCGGCTGGCGCAGCGCGCACGCCGTCACGATCGATCTGACCGCCGGGGCCCGGGTGGAGTCCGTGGCCCCTGACGACGTGTCGGACGCCGCGCCGCTGAGCGAACTCGTCCGCGACCACGACCCCGGCCCGGGGCGCGCCACGGTGGCGGCCGTCAACGCCGACTTCTTCGACATCAATGGCTCCCTCGCGCCGCTGGGCCCCGGCGTCAGCGGCGGCGAGCTGCGGCATTCCGCGTCGGACGGGGCCCCCACCGAGGCGGTGGGCCTGGGCCCCGGCGACACCGGGCGCCTCCTGGACCTCCGGTTCGAGGGCACCGTGCTGCTCCCGGACGGGGTGGCTCCGCTCGCCTCCTACAACGCGGCGCGGGTGCCCGGCGGGGGCATCGGCGTGTACACGTCCGGCTGGGGCGGGGCCGACCGGGCGCTGACCGTTCCCGGGGCGGCGCGGGTCACCGAGGTCCTCGTGCGCGAGGACGTCGTCGTGTCGGTGTCGGAGCTCGCGGGCCGCGACCGGATCCCGCCCGGCGCCACCGTGCTGCTGGGCCGCGACGCCGGCGCCGGGGCACTGGCCGCGCTCGCGCCGGGCGACGGGGTGGCGCTGGAGTACGGGCCGCGCACCGGGGACGGCGGACCGCTGCCGGCGGAGGCGGTGGGCGGCCGGGGCCTGCTGGTCATCGACGGCGAGCCGCAGAACTGGGAGGGCCGGCCCAACAACACCGCGGCACCCCGCACGGCGGTGGGCTTCTCCCGGGACGGCGGCGAGATGTTCCTGGTCTCGGTGGACGGCCGGCAGCAGCACTCGGGCGGCGCCACCCTCACCGAGCTGGCGGTGCTGCTCGCCGACCTCGGCGCGTACACGGCGCTCAACCTGGACGGCGGCGGCTCCAGCACCCTCCTCGCCCGGCAGCCGGGCGACCACGAGCCACGGCTGGTCAACCGTCCCTCGGACGGCGCCGAGCGGCCGGTGCCCAACGGTCTGGCCGTCACCGTGCCGACCGGCAGCGGTACGGCGGCCGGGTTCCGGGTGGAGACGGTGGCCGATCCGGCACGTGCCCCCACCGCGGACCCGGTGCCCGGCGGCCATCCCGAACGGGTCTTCCCCGGGCTGACCCGGGCGCTGGCGGCGACCGGCCACGACGAGACGTACGGTCCGGCGCCGGCGCTCCCGGCCTGGAGCACGGCACGCCCGGCCATCGGCTCGGTGGGCGCCGACGGCGTGTTCACCGCGCGCCGCACAGGCAGCACCAGGGTGACCGCCGGGCGGGGCCGGGCCAGCGGCACCGTCGAGCTGACCGTGCTCGGCGCGCTGGAGCGGCTGGAGCCGACCGCGCGCCGCGTCGGTCTCGCCGGGCCCGGGGAGAGCGCCGGGTTCGGGCTGCTCGGCCAGGACGCCGAGGGGAACAGCGCCCCCGTCGAGCCGGCCGATGTGACGCTGGAGTACGACCGCGCGCTGTTCACCATCGACCCGGACCCGGCGGCCGGCGGGTTCACGGTCACGGCGGCCGAGGGGTCGGACGGGGCCGCCGGGGAGGTACGGGCCACGGCCGGCGGGCGGAGCACCGTCCTGGCCGTCACCGTCGGCGGCGAGGAGAGCACCGTGGCCGACTTCGAGAACGCGGCGGAGTGGACGTTCAGCCACGCCCGCGCGGCCGGCGCCATCACCCCGGAACCGGCCGGGCAGGACGGGGGCGGCGCGCTGCGCCTGGAGTACGACTTCACCCTCAGCACCGCCACCCGCGCCGCGTACGCCACCCCGCCCGCCGATCTGCCGGTGTCGGGCCGGCCGCAGAGCTTCGCCCTGTGGATCGAGGGGGACGGCCACGGCGGCTGGCCCTCGCTGCATCTGCGGGACGCGGCCGGCACCGATCAGGTGCTGCGCGGCGAGCACCTCACCTGGCAGGGCTGGCGGCAGGTGGTCTTCGAGGTTCCCGAGGGCATCGCACTGCCGGTCTCGGTGCACCGCTTCTACGTGGCCGAGACTCGGCCGGACGCCGCGTACACCGGCTCGATCGCCATCGACGGGCTGACGGTGCGCACCGCCCCGGAGGCGGAGCTGCCGCCGGACGGCGCCCGGAGCGGGCCGCTGATCGGGGCCGGGCGGGAGGTGGCGGCGCGGGAGTGGCGCTTCGCGGTGGTCTCGGACGCCCAGTTCGTGGCCCGGGACCCGGACAGCGCCATCGCGGCGGCGGCCCGGCGCACCCTGCGCGAGGCGCGGGCGGCCGATCCCGACTTCGTGGTGATCAATGGGGACTGGGTGGACGAGGGCTCCCGGGCCGATCTGGAATTCGCCCGGGAGATGATCGAGGAGGAGCTGGGCGACGCGCTGCCCTGGTACTACCTGCCCGGCAACCATGAGGTGATGGGTGGCTCCATCGGGCTGTTCGAGGAGATCATCGGGCCCGCCCGGCAGACCTTCGACCATCGCGGGACCCGGTTCATCGCCCTGGACACCTCGTCGCTGACGCTCAGAGGCGGGGGGTTCGCCCAGTTCCAGCAGCTGCGGGCGGAGCTGGACGCGGCGGCGGAGGACCGGTCGGTGCGCTCGGTGGTGGTGCTCAGCCATGTGCCGCCGCGTGATCCGACCGTCCGGCCGGCCAGTCAGCTCACCGATCGCATGGAGGCGGCGCTGCTGGAGCGCTGGCTGGCGGACTTCCGCCGTTCCTCGGGCATGGGTGTGGCGTTCTTCGGGGCGCATGTCGGGGTCTTCGACAGCTCCTGGCGGGACGGGGTGCCGTATGTGATCGGCGGGGACGCGGGGAAGGCGCCGGCCGCTCCCCCGGGGGAGGGCGGATTCACCGGATGGGCGCTGGTGGGCGTCGACGGCGCCGCGGGTGCCCGCTCGCGGGAGGACGGGGCGTGTGGTCACGGCGGGGGTGGCGGGTGGCTCTCGGTGCAGACCAGGCCCCATGTGGACGCTCTGACGCTGGACGCCCCGGCCGCGCTGCCGGCCGGCGGTGCGGAGCGGGTGACGGCGACGGTGTCGCAGGGCACCGGGCCCGGGGCGCGGGAGGTGCCGGTGGCGTTCCCGGTGAGCGCCGACTGGTCGGGGTCGCGTGGCCTGTATGTGGGCCCGCCCGGCGGGGCGGGACGGGGGCAGGTGGCGGCCTTCGACCCGGCGACCGGCCTGCTGACGGGGCTGCGGGCCGGCGAGGTCACCCTCGAGGTGCGGGTGAGCGGGGTACGGGAGCGGGTGACCGTTCGGATCACCCGCTGAGCGCGGCGTGACGTACGGCCGGTGCCGGGGCCGGGTCGACCCGGCCCCGGCCCCAAGACCGCTTCCGGGCTACAGGTACGGGGCGATGGCGGGCAGCAGGTCCTGGAAGGTCCGCCCGGAGGCGGGCTCGCCGATCGCCGTCATCTGCCACTCACCGCCGTCACCGCGGCTGACCTTGGCCATGATCTGCGCGGTGTGCGCGCCGCCGCCGGCCAGTGTGTAGCGGGCCAGTTCCTCGCCGGTGTTCTCGTCCACCAGCCGGCAGAACGCGTTCTCCACCTCGGCGAAGGTCTGGCCGGTGAACGAGTTCACGGTGAAGACGATGGTGTCGACGGCCGCGGGCAGCCGGGCGAGGTCGACGATGATCGACTCATCGTCCTCCTGGCCCGCGCCGCCCACGACGTTGTCCCCGGTATGGATCACCGAGCCGTCGTCACTGGTGAGCTTCTGGAAGAACACCACGTCCTTGGACTCGGTCCCGGCGTACAGCACCGCGGAGGCGTCGAGGTCGATCTCCCCGCCGCCACCGAGCATCTTGCTGAAGAACCCGCGCCGCACCGCCTGCCAGCCGAGGCCCATCCGTACGGCGGACAGACCGCCGCCCCCGGACTTGACCAGACTGACGGCCTGTCCCTTCGAGAGATTGACGCCCACAACAGCTCCCCTTCCTTGTCAGGCGACTCCGGTAAAGAAAGAGTCAAGGGCGACGCTAGCGCAGGCCCACCTCACGCATCTGACGCAGTTCCTTCTTCAGGTCGGAGACCTGGTCCCGCAGCCGGGCGGCGACCTCGAACTGAAGTTCGGCGGCGGCCGACCGCATCCGCTCGGTGAGCGCCTCGATGGTCTCCGCCAGCTCCGCGGCGGGCCGCTCGGTCAGCTGCTCGGCGCCCGCGTTCTCCCGGGCCACCTTGGCCGGCACCGGCGCCTTGCCCCGGCCCTTGGCCGGCTCCCCGCCCTTGCGGTACCCGCTGCCCAGCAGCTCCTGGGTGTCGACCTCCTCGCGGGCGATGGTCGCCACGATGTCGCCGATCTTCTTGCGCAGCGGCTGCGGGTCGATGCCCCGCTCCTCGTTGTAGGCGATCTGCTTGGCGCGGCGCCGGTTGGTCTCCTCGATGGCCCGCTCCATGGCGGCGGTGATCCGGTCCGCGTACATGTGCACCTGCCCGGAGACGTTACGGGCGGCCCGGCCGATGGTCTGGATCAGCGAGGTGCCGGAGCGCAGGAAGCCCTCCTTGTCGGCGTCCAGGATCGCCACCAGGGAAACCTCGGGCAGGTCGAGCCCCTCCCGCAGCAGGTTGATGCCGACCAGCACGTCGTACTCACCGGCCCGCAGCTCGCGCAGCAGCTCCACGCGGCGCAGGGTGTCCACGTCGCTGTGCAGGTAGCGGACCCGGATGCCCAGCTCCAGGAAGTAGTCGGTCAGGTCCTCGGCCATCTTCTTGGTCAGCGTGGTGACCAGGACCCGCTCGTCCTTGTCGGTGCGGGTGCGGATCTCGTGCACCAGATCGTCGATCTGGCCCTCGGTGGGCTTGACCACGACCTCCGGGTCCACCAGACCCGTGGGCCGGATGATCTGCTCCACGACGCCGTCGCCGCGCGACAGCTCGTACGAGCCGGGGGTCGCCGACAGGTACACCGTCTGCCCGATCCGCTCCAGGAACTCCTCCCACTTCAGCGGCCGGTTGTCGACCGCCGAGGGGAGCCGGAAACCGTGGTCGACCAGGGTGCGCTTGCGGGAGGCGTCCCCCTCGTACATGGCGCCGATCTGCGGGACGGTGACATGCGACTCGTCGATGACCAGCATGAAGTCGTCGGGGAAGTAGTCCAGCAGGGTGTGCGGCGCGGTGCCGGGGGCACGGCCGTCGATGTGCATCGAGTAGTTCTCGATGCCCGCGCAGGTGCCGATCTGGCGCATCATCTCGATGTCGTAGGTGGTGCGCATCCGCAGCCGCTGGGCCTCCAGCAGCTTGCCCTGCTGCTCCAGCGTGGCCAGCCGCTCGGTCAGCTCGCTCTCGATCCCCGCGATGGCGCGTTCCATCCGCTCGGGACCGGCCACGTAGTGCGAGGCGGGGAACACGTACAGGTGATCCTCGTGGGAGATGACCTCGCCGGTGAGCGGGTGGAGGGTGGACAGCGCCTCGATCTCGTCGCCGAACATCTCGATCCGGACGGCCAGCTCCTCGTAGACCGGGAAGATCTCGATGGTGTCCCCGCGCACCCGGAAGGTGCCCCGAGTGAAGGCCACGTCGTTGCGGGCGTACTGGATGTCGACGAAGCGCCGCAGCAGCGCGTCCCGGTCGATCTCCTCGCCCACCTTGAGCGGCACCATCCGGTCCACGTACTCCTGCGGGGTGCCCAGGCCGTAGATGCAGGAGACGGAGGCCACCACGACCACGTCACGCCGGGTGAGCAGGGAGTTGGTGGCGCTGTGCCGCAGCCGCTCCACCTCCTCGTTGATCGAGGAGTCCTTCTCGATGTAGGTGTCCGTCTGGGGGACGTACGCCTCCGGCTGGAAGTAGTCGTAGTACGAGACGAAGTACTCGACCGCGTTGTTCGGCAGCAGCTCGCGGAACTCGTTCGCCAGCTGGGCGGCCAGCGTCTTGTTGGGCGCCATCACCAGGGTGGGGCGCTGGACCCGTTCGATCATCCAGGCCGTGGTGGCCGACTTGCCGGTGCCGGTGGCACCGAGCAGGACGACGTCCTTCTCACCGCCCTTGATCCGGCGCTCCAGGTCGGCGATGGCCGCCGGCTGGTCGCCGTTGGGCTGATAGGGACTGACGACCTCGAAGGGCGCCACCGTACGTTCGATGTGGGAAACGGGCCGCATGTCCCCCACGGTACGACCCGGCACTGACAATCGGCTCCGCAGCGCTTCGCGACCACCGTTGATGACAGATTGTCGCTACCTGTTCAGCCCTAGGTCATCGTTTTTCTGTCTGGTGAGGGCATACGCGGGGAAAAGATCATCACGTCCTATCACCGACGCATCGGAGTCATTGTGTCGAAACGCCCCGGATCGGCGGTCGCGGCGGCCGCCCTCGGTGTCATCACGCTCCTGCTCACCGTGATTCCCGCCGGCGGCGCCGCTGCCGCTCCGGCGGGGAGCACGACGACCCTCACCGGCACCACCACTCCGCTGATCGTCGCCCATCGCGGTGCTTCCGGGTACGCGCCCGAGAACACCCTGGTGGCCGCCGACGAGGCCGCTCGGCTGAACACGGAGTGGGTGGAGATCGATGTCCAGCGCACCAAGGACCACAAACTCATCCTGATGCACGACACCACGCTGGCGCGCACCACCAACGCGGCGGCGGTCTTTCCCGACCGCGCGCCGTGGAACGTCGCCGACTTCACCTCCCGGGAGATCGCCCGGCTGGACGCCGGCAGCTGGTTCGGTGACGAGTTCGTGGCCGAGCGGGTGCCCACGCTGGCGCAGTTCCTGCACCGGCTGACGGCGAACGAGCAGAAGCTGCTGCTGGAGATCAAGTCGCCCGAGCTGTACCCGGGCGTGGAGCGGCAGATCCTGCGGGTGCTGGACGACGCGGGCTGGCTGGAGGAGGAGCACCCCGGCGAGCGGGTGGTGCTCCAGAGCTTCAGCGCCGACTCGGTGCGCACGGTGCACGAACAGGCACCGGAGGTGAAGACCGGCTTCCTCGGCACGCCGAAGGTGGCCGAGCTGCCCGCCTACGCGGAGTTCTCCGACCAGATCGGCCCCCGGTACACGGATCTGACCGCCGAGTACGTGGCGGCCATCCAGGCGGTGGACGGCGTGCACGGGGAGCCGCTGGAGGTCAACGCCTGGACGATCAACGACGGTCCGACCGCCGCCCGGATCGCCGGGCTCGGGGTGGACGGGATCATCACCAACTTCCCGGACGTGGTGCGGGAGGCCATCGGCGGCTGAGAGCACGGATCGGGGAGGCCGGGGCGGGGATGCTCGGGGCCGGGAGGCCAGGGGCCGGCTGTCAGTGGCCGGCCCTAGGCTGCCCGGCATGAGCGAGGAGAGCGCCGGGCGCGCCTGGGCGTGGACCGTACGGCGGACCCCGATCGGGCCGCTGCTGCTGGCGGCGACCGACCGGGGGCTGGTCAACGTGGGCTTCCATGCCGATGAACGGGTCGTACAGCGGCTCGTGCCCCGGCTGACCGCAGCCCTGGGGGCGCCGCCGCGGAGCGGTTCGGCGGACGATCCGCGACTGGTGGGGGCGGTGGCGGAGCTGGACGCGTACTTCCACGGCGGGCTGACCGGGTTCACGGTGCCGCTGGACTGGTCGCTGACGTCCGGCTTCCATGAACGGGTGCTGCGCGAGCTGGCCGCCTCGGTGCGGTACGGCCAGGTGGTCGGCTACCAGGATCTGGCGGTGCGGGTGGGCGATCCGGGGGCGGCGCGGGCCGTGGGCGCCGCGATGGGGGCGAACCCACTGCCGGTGTTCGTGCCCTGTCACCGCGTGGTGGCGGCGGACGGCGGCATCGGGGGTTTCGGGGGCGGGCTGCCGGTGAAACGGACCCTGCTGGCGCTGGAGGGGGTCCTGCCGGAGCCGCTGTTCTGAGCGGCTCCGGCAGGGGGGCCGGACATGGCGGCGCCCCGCCCGGCACCTGTGCGGTGCCGGACGGGGCGCGGTCGATGGAGCGGGGCGGCAGGCGTCAGAACGAGGCGCCCTTGCTCTGCATGAAGGCCACCGGGTCCACGGCGCTGCCGTAGTCCGGAGTGGTCCGGATCTCGAAGTGCAGGTGCGGGCCGCTGCTGTTTCCGGTGTTGCCGGACTCGGCGATCTTGTCGCCGGTGTTCAGCTTCTGGCCGACCTTCACGTCGATCTTGTTCAGGTGGGCGTACTGCGAGTAGCTGCCGTCGTCGTGCTTGATCACGATGGCGTTGCCGTAGGCGGGGCCGTCACCGGCGCCGTTGCCACCGGCCTTCACGACGGTGCCGCTGTGCACGGCGCGCACGTCGGTGCCCACCGGTACGGCGAAGTCCTGGCCGCTGTGCTTGCTGGCCCAGCGGTCACCGCTGTTGCCGAACTTCGCGCTCAGGCTGTAGTCGCCGCCGATCGGGCTGACCCAGGACTTCTGGGTCGCGGTCACGGCGTCGGCCTGGGCGCCGGTGGAGTCGGCGAGCTGGCTGGCGGTGTGGGCGGCGAACAGGTCCGGGGTCTGCTGGGAACCCTCGGCGGCCGTCGCCACGCCGACCGTCAGGACCGCCGATGCCCCCAGGCCTGCGGCCAGGACGGCGGCACGGGTGCGGACATGGGAGACCTTGGCGATGCGGTTCGTGATGCGGTTCGACATTCGGGGATTACCTCGCGGTGCTCGGGGATATTCGACCATCGGCCGGAACAACACCCATTCTTAGCGACCGATTCCCCGGCATTCAAACGCCCTTATTACTATCGCAAGGCGTAGCGAGCAGAGGGGAAAAAGGTCCCTTAACAGGGCCGGAAAATCCCCGGCGCATCCACCTTTCCGGCCCCACCTGCGGCGTCACCCCGCCCCCTGCGGCCCAGGGCCGGGCCCGGCCGCCGCCTACCGGAATTCCCGGCCTCCCCCTGCCGAATTCCCCGGGCCGCCGGGACGAAAGTCCCGGCCTTTGGTCACATTTCTCTCCTACGGCCCTTCGTAAGGTCGGAATGCGCTGTGTCGAGGGCCACAGGAAAGTGCCATCAAATGCGCTGCGGCGCCCTTTCCTGGGTCCGCGAAGCCATCGGATCAAGGCCCACGAAGAGCCCGGTGAGCAGCATCAGCAGCAGCGGGACGATCAGGATCGGCATGAGTGTCTCGATGGGCGCCCGGGTCTCCAGCGCGCTGACGGTGTGCGCGTGCACCGACATCGCCGCCATCCCCGTGTAGTGCATGCCGCTGACGGCGATGCCCAGCAGCGCGCTGGCCCCGACCGCCGCCTTGAGGCCGCGCACCGCGACGGCGCACCACAGGGCCAGGACGGCCGCGACCACCGCGATGACCACGGACGCCACCACGTACACCGGTTCGTAGCGCACCTCGGCCGCCATGACCAGGCCGCTCATGCCGACGTAGTGCATGGCCGCCACCCCGAGCCCGGTGATCAGTCCGCCGCCCAGTACGGCGAGGGCGGTGCGGCGGGCGGCCCCGACCAGCAGCAGCCCCATGGCCACCACCACGATGGCGATGGCCAGGCTGGCGAAGGCCCGCCCCAGGTCGTAGGCGATGTGCACCCCGCCGGTGGTGAAGCCCATCATGGCGATGAAGTGCATGGTGAAGATGCCGGAGCCCAGTGACAGGGCGCCCAGGGCCAGCCAGCCCGGCCGCCGGCCGCCGCCGGACTGCCCGGACAGGGCCCGTGCGGCGCAGCGAAGGCCGAGGGCGGCGCCCAGGACCGCCATCAGATAACCCAGTACCGGGGTGATCGACCCATAGCTGAAGTGATCGACGGTTACCTCGACTGCACGCACCCTACATCTCCCCACCTGGTCATTTGTGAGGATATTAAGGCGGAACCGATCGAGGCTGTACCGTCCGTGATCAAAGTGTGCTGGGGCATATTCCGCCCCGGTGGCCCCGGTGGCCCGGCCCACCCCGGCCGGGCCGTGGCGTCACCGCCAGCCGTGCCGCGCCTGGAGGCTGTGCACCACACTCTGGTACCGGGCCCGGTCCAGTGCGCACGCCTCGCGCCGCATGCCCTCCGGATGCACCCGCAGCACCCGCTCCAGGTCCACCCACGACTCCCGGCCGGTGCGGTCCCACGGGCCGGTCCCCAGCGGGAACCACTCGGGGTCCCCGTCCCGGTCCTTGCTGCTCAGCTGTACGGCGAGCACGGTGCCGGCGTCCTCCCTGGCCACCACCAGCACCGGGCGGTCCTTGCCGCGGCCGTCGTTCTCCTCGTAGGGCACCCAGGTCCACACGATCTCGCCCGGGTCGGGGTCGCCGTCGAACTCCGGCGCGTACTCGGCACGCACCACGCCCAGCGAGCCCGCCTGCACCTCGGTGGTCCCAGTGGGCCCACCGCGCCCATGCACCTCATCCGCATCAATAGTCATACCGCCACGCTATCGCCGCCCGGTCAATTGTCAGTGCGCGCCTCTACGTTGTGACCACTGACGCGACCGACGCAACGGCAGGGAGATCGCCATGTCCACCACCACGTACCTCGAGCTGTCCGAAGACGGCGGCGGCGCGCACAAGTTCTACGAGGTGACGGTGGACGGCACGGCGGTGACCGTACGGTACGGGCGGATCGGCGCCGGCGGGCAGCTGAAGACCCAGAGTTTCCCCAGCGTGGAGAAGGCCAAGGCGGCGGCCGCCAGGAAGATCGGCGAGAAGGTCCGCAAGGGGTACGCGCCGGCCGTCCCCGGTGGCCGCGCCGCCCGCCCGGTGACCCGCCGCCAGGTGACCTCGGCTCCTTCCACCGCCCGCTCGGTGGCGCCGGTGATGTGGCGCTTCCGCACCGACGCCGCCGCGTTCGGGATCCACATCGACGAGGACCGCTGCTGGGTGGGCAACCAGAACGGCGACGTCTACACCCTGGGCCACGACGGCGAGGTGCTCGCGCGCTACCGGCTGCCCGAGGGCGTCAAGTGCCTGGTGGCGGACGACTTCTGGATCTACGCGGGCTGCGACGACGGCACCGTCTACGACCTCTCCTCCAAGCTCCCCTTCGCCGCCTACGAGATAGCCACCGATGTCGACATCTTCTGGCTCGACATCCACGAGGGGGTGCTCAATGTCGCCGACCGCCAGGGCGGGCTGACGGTCATCGACCACGAGGACGAGTTCCAGTGGTCCCGCAAGAGCTCCGGTGACCACGCCTGGATGGTGCGCCGCGACGACCACGCCGTCTACCACGGCCACGGGGACGGTGTCACCGCGTACAGCCGGGACGGCTCGGGGGAACTGTGGCACACCCGGACCCGGGGCTCGGTGCTCTTCGGCTGGCAGGAGGACCGCTCGGTGTACGCGGGCACCGACCGCCGAGTGGTGCAGCGGCTGGCCAAGGACACCGGCCGGGTGGAGGCCACCTACACCTGCGACTCCGTCGTCTACTCGTGCGCCACCGCGCCCGGCGGCCGCTACGTCTTCGCCGGTGACTCCTCCTCCTCCGTGTACTGCTTCGCCGAGGACGGGACCCGGCTGTGGAAGCTGGGCACCGGCGCCGGCTCCGCGCTGTCCATGCAGTACCGCGACCAGAAGCTGTACATCGTCACCACCGACGGCTCGCTGGCCTGCGTCGACGCGAGCGAGGCGGCCATCGCGGACGCCCAGCGCGGTACGGTCCCCACCGCCGTGGACATCAAGTCGGCCGCCGGCATGCCCACCTTCACCCCCGCCCGGTCCGCCGAGAGCGTGCAGGTGGTGGCCTCGGTGCCGGCGAACGGGGTGGTCGTCGAATGCGTCCAGGAGGGCTCCCGGCTGCGGATGCGGGTCACCAGCGCGGGCTACGACCCCACCTGGAACGTGCAGTTCCCGCGGCACATACGGCAGGCCGGCGCCCGCTACGTCGTCGACTCGCTGCACACCTCCCCCGGTGGTTTCTACCGGGTGCACGGCGAGATCCAGCGACTGCTCTGAGCGGTGGCCGCTCGGCGGCGCCGGGTCGGCGCAGATCAGTCCGCCCCGTACCGCACCCCGTTCAGCCGGTCCCGTTCGGCCTGGGCCTCCACCGGCAGCTCCGGATCCCAGTCGGAGGCCCGCGGCGACTCGGGCCCGTCGGGCCCGACCCGGATCAGCCGTTCCAGACGCATCACCCGGTAGTGCCGGTCGGCGCATCGCACCTCGTCGCGCCGGGTGCCCGCCAGCGCCTCGGCCGCCGCGCGGAAGTGCGCCGCCGGCACCGCGTCCTCGGCGTGCACCGCGGGCGCCACGTCCCGCAGATACGTCACCAGCGTGTCGCGGATCTCCTGCGGGGTGTCCGCGCCACCGGTCATCGGCGTCCAGCGCCCCTCGGTGAACTCGGTGATGGCGAACACCGGCGGCAGCAGCACCCCGCCCGGATGGCTCTGCAACGCCCGCAGCGAATCGGCCCGTACATCGTGCGGCACCCGGGAGGACGGGTACACGAAGCTCAGCAGATCGATGCGGAGCATGCCCTCGGACATGCCGGTGGCCGCCGCCGGGTCGATCAAAAATCCCCTGGTCCGCGGCCTCGCCCGGTACCCCTCCCCCGGGCGCATCGGATCGGGGTCACTGGGCCGGGGTGGCTCGGGCCCGTCGGGGCCCATGCGGATGAACATGTCGCCACGGGCGATCCGGAATCGGTACTCGCCCACCTTCAGCTCGTTGAGCTTCTCCCAGTCCATGCGGCGCGCCCCGGTCAGCCACAGCCGCTGCGCCTCCCGGTCCTTCACCGCCACCGCGTCGGCCGCCCGCAGCCGGCACTCCCGGGCCAGCTCGTCCCGGCACCCCTGCGGATTGCCCTCATCGGCGAGCAGCACCCGCCACCGGCCGTCGGCCTCCTGCTCGACCAGGGCGAACATCGGGCCTCTGCCCATGATGTCCGGATAGGTGTCCCGCGCACGCCACGCCTCCGTATCGGAGATCACCGATACCGGGTCATCGAAACGCGTCATGCTGATGACGCGGTGGGGCTCGGGAAGTTCCGCTTGGCCATCGCTCATACACGCATTGTGATGGCGCTGTCAGCCAGTTGACAGCGAATCAGCCCCACGTCATCCTCCCGGGGGTCAATCCGGCCGGTACACCGCCCATGTCCTGGGCGTCTCCGATACCCTCACCGCTGCCAGCTCGGGTACCCGCTCCACCCAGGAGTCGAAGATCCACTTCGCCAGGTTCTCGGCCGACGGCGAGACGCTCGCCCCCATCGCCTCGTTCAGATGCCGGTGATCCAGCGTCTCGTCCAGCCACTTCTTGAACGGGTCGAGATCACGGTAGTCCCGGACGAAGCCCGCCTCCGTCAGGTCCTCGGCGCGGGCCGACAGCTCCAGCACCACGACGTAGTTGTGCCCGTGCATCCGGGCGCACTGATGCCACGCGGGAAGACGGTCCAGGACATGACTCGCGGAGAAGTGGAACTCCTTGCTGATCATGAACATCCGGCACCACCCCCTTCCGCGTTCTCCTGTGCTCGCACCGTACCCGTCAGCCCAATCCCTCGCCCGTGGTGATCCACCGGTTCAGTGGCACGCGCAGAAAGCTCTCCCGCCGGGCCGGGTGCTCCGCCAGGCTCTCCGCCTTGCGCGCCACCACCGCCCGCGCCCGCGCCAGCAGCGCCCCGGCCTCCTCCCGCGCGCCGTCCGCCCCATCGGCCACCAGGGCGCGGGCGGCCCAGTACAGCACCTCCTCGGTACGCAGCGCCGGCAGGTCCCCATGCTCCTCCAGGAGCGCCAGCGCCGCCCGGCCCAGCTCGGCGGCCTCCGTCGCCGCGCCCTGCCGCAGCCTGATCCGTGCCCGCAGCACCAGCGCCGCGATCTCGCTGCGCACCATGCCGCTCCCGTCCGGACCGGCGGTCTCCACACACGTGTCCACCGCCAGCCGCAGCGCCCACTCCAGGTCGGCGGGGCCACGCGCGGTGTCCAGGATCAACTCCGCGTACAGATTGCGGACGATCGGCACCAGATTCGCCAGCCAGGTGCGCTGGGTCTCCAGCCAGCCCGCCTCCGCCAGCTCCAGCGCCTGCGCGCGACGGGCCGGATCACGGGAGAGCAGCAGGGCCAGCAGCGCCGTATTGTAGGCGTGCCAGCCGCTGTCCCCGCCCCGCTCCTCCTCGAAGGCCAGCGCCTCGCGCAGCACGACGGCGGCTTCCTCCTCCGCGCCGACACCGAGGTAGAGCTGCGCCAGATAGTTGAACGCGATCGGCAGCTCGGCGCGCAGCGACTCGGTGCGCAGCCGCCCGGTGCAGTCCTCCAGCCGCTTCAGCGCCTCCCCCAGCCGGCCGGCGTCGAAAAGGCTGACGCCCAGCTGCATCTCGTTGAGGTTGCGGGCGTGCCGCAGCACGGGGTTGTCGGACGCGCCCAGCAGCGGCTCGTTGTCGTACAGCTCATCCGCCTCGCACAGCTCGCGCAGCCCGGCCGCCAGATCGCGCTTGGACACCTGCCGCCCGTACTCGACCTTGGCGACGAACAGCGGAACCGGGTCTCCGCTCTCCCGCGCCCGGCGCACCGCCTCGGCCAGTTTCTCCAGGGAGCGCCGCAGCCCCTGGGTGGCCATCAGGGTCTTGCCGCGCTGAAGCGCGGTGCGGGCGATCAGCTGCCGGTCGGCGAGCCGGCGGGCCGCCGCCTCCGCCTCCTCGGCCAGCGCGTCGATGTCGGCCCCGGTGCCCTGGGCCGCACGGTGACCGCGCCAGCGGACCTCGGTGAGGGAGAGCAGCAGTTCCACCGAGCGCACCAGTGCCCGGTCGCGTTCGCCGCCGTCCGGGGGCAGTCGGCGGGCCGCGTCGATGGCGATCGCGCAGTAGCGTTCGGCGTCGGCGAAGGACAGGGCGGACAGCGCGGCGCTCAGCGCCAGTTCGTGGTGGGCGGTGGCGGAGGCGGCCAGCCGGCGCGGCCCTGCGGCCCGCAGTTGTCCGGCGATGTCCCTGCGCAGTTCGTACGGCACCTCGTCCGCCCCGAACTCCTCGGCCAGCCTGCCCAGGGCGGCGGCCAGTTCGGCGTGCCGCTGCTCGCGCTGCGCAGTGGACTGCTCCTCCCGGTAGATGCCCTCACGCAACGCCAGATGTTCGAACTCGTACAGATCGGACCCGGCCCGCCGTACCCACTCGGGCGCCCGCTCGGTGCGTTCACGGATCAGCCGGCGGCCGGCCGCCACCCGGTGCAGTCGCTCCACCGCCTCGGAGTGGGACATGCCGGCCACCTCGGCGACCGTGCGGGAGAGGAAGGCCCGGCCCTGCACCGCGCCGACCCGAAGCAGTTCCCGGGTGGGCGCGTCCAGCTCACGGAAGCGGTTGCGCACCGCCTGCGGCAGATCGTGCGGCAGCCGTACCCGCTCCAGACCGCCCGGCGGCAGCTGGCGCAGGATCTGCTCGACGAAGATCGGATGGCCCGCGGTCGCCTCTGCGAGCTGGGCGGCGAAACCGGCGGAGACGGCCCGCCCGGTCAGCCGTACGTGGGCCAGCTGGGCCACCGCCTCGTCGGGCAGTCCGCCCAGCCGCTCCCGGTGCAGCGTCCCGGCGTACTCCCAGCGCTGGAGGAGTTCGGCGATCACGCCCTCGTTGTCCAGCCCGTCCACCCGGTGCCCGAGCACCAGGCCGAGCGGGGCGTCGGGCATCGCGCTGATCAGCCGGTCCAGAACCTGGAGGCTGCTGAGGTCGAGATACTGGATGTCGTCGAGCAGCACCAGCGCGGGGCGGCCGTCGGCGGCCTCGGCCAGCAGCGCCTCGGCGGTGCGCAGGGCCATCGACTCCTGCTGCGGGAGCAGGCTGTCCCCCGGCATCGAGCCGGTCCGCAGCGCCGCTCTCACGATGTCCTGGCCGGTGTCGAGGAGGTCTCCCGCTCCGGGAACGAACTGGCCGAGCAGGCGCGGAATGCCGCGGCCGAGCGCTCCGGCGGCCCGCTGCCAGCGCCGCCAGGCTCCCGCCTGACCGTTCAGCTTCAGCAGGATCTCGGCCATCGGTGCGTACGGGCTGGTGCCGGCGTCCCCGACGTCGGGCGCGCAGCGGACCGTCACCAGGCGTACGGCACGGCGCTGTTCCGGATCGTTCTCGATGGTGTGGGCGAAGGCGTTCAGCAGGGCGGACTTACCCATCCCGGAAGGGCCTTCCACGACCAGCGCCCGGCCCCTGCCGGCCGTCAGCCCGTGTGCCACCTCCAGCAGCACACCCATGGAGTCGACCCGGTCCACAAAGGCGGTGCGCATTGTTGTCCCCCCGCTTCACCCTCAGCCGTCAACGGCGCTCCGGCGCGGCGGACTTACCAGAGGTGGTCGCGGTATGTGACCAGCCGGGAACGGAGCCGGCCGCCAGGCTATCGTGCCCCGGCGGCCGGCTGTGGAGAACACCCCGCGGTGCCGGGTCAGCTCTCCCGGTGCCGCGGCCGGATCAGCACGTAGCCGGCGACGCCCGCGATCGCGCCCAGCACGCCGCCGGCCGCCGTCCACACCCAGCGATCGGTCCACCACGAGCCCATCCAGCCGGACTCGGGCTCGCTGACCGCCACCGGCTGCACGCCGCCGGCCGTGTCGTCGTCACCGCTGCCCCCGGCGTCCGGGTCGGCCTCCAGGTCGACGATCGAACCGGCCCTGGCCATCGGGATCAGCGGCTCGGACAGCTCTCCGCCGCTCGCCCGCGCGCCACCCGACTCCACGGCGGTGACCTGCACCTGCGTGGAGACGCCGAGGCCCAGGTCACGCTCGGGCAGTTCGACGACCGTCAGCCGCAGGTAGTAGGCGCCGGGCAGCGGGTCGTCCGCCCACGGCTCCGACCACGCCTTCACCGGGCGCAGGGTGCAGCTCAGCGTCAGCGAGGCGGCGCTCTCCGCCGCCGTCACCGTCTGCTGCCCCTCGGTGCAGGCCTGCCGGCGGCGCAGCCCGTCGTACACGTCCAGCTGCCAGGTGACCGGGCCGCTGCGCGCGGCCGGGTCCGGCAGGGTGACGGTGGCCTCGGCGGTGGCGGTCTGCCCGGCGCCGGCCGGGAAGGTCCAGTACAGGTAGTCGCCGGTCGAGGCCGTGGCGGTGGCGCTCTCGTCCTGGTCGATGACGGTGGCGGTACGGAAGTTGGTGCCCGCCTCGCCGGGGGCCGCCTGGTCCTCGGCGGCGGCTGTGCCCGTTCCGGCACCGGTGAGCAGCAGCCCCACGAGCGGCAGCAGCGCCGCGCCCTGGATCGTACGTCGCAGTCCCTGTCGCATCAGTGGGCCCTCCCCAGCGCGATCCCCATGCGGACCAGCAGGCCCCACAGCACGCCGGCGACCAGGCCGACGACGGTCAGCAGCAGCAGCGGCACCCAGCCCCGGGCGAGGCCGAAGGCGGCGACGTCCGAGGGGTTGTCGGGTCCCGACACCACGTCGACGGACAGCTCCACCGGCAGGCCGGGGGTACGGGGCTGGCCCTCGGGGACGGAGAAGGAGTTGGAGACCTCCAGGCACACGGCGACGGCGGTGGAGGAGTCGCCCTCCTCCGGTTCGGGCAGCGGGTAGCGCAGCCCGGTGGACATCACATCGGTACGGCCGTGGCCGGCGCCGGTGCCACGGGTCAGCTCCTGGCCGTCCTCGCTCACCGCGCGCAGCAGCACCCCGTGGTCGGGGTCCATCGCCCGGTCGGCGGCCACGCTCACGGAGGCCCGCAGTTCCTGGCCGGGGCGCACCGGCACCCGGTACCAGCGGGGCTCGCCGAACTCGGCGCGGTCGATGTAGACCCCGGCGCCCAGCAGCGGCGCGTCGGCGCACACGGTGGCGCCCTCGACGGCGGCCGGGTTCTCCACCGGCACATCCGCGCGGCGGACGAGTTGCCCGATCCGGTCGGCGAGCTGGTCGGCGTCCTGGACGGCGGTGTACGTACCGCCGGTGGCCTCGGCGATGCAGCTCAGCTGCTCGCGCACGGCGTCGTCCAGGGTCAGGCCGAGGGTGTCGATGACCAGGTGGGTGCCGCTGGCCGCCAGTTCACGGGCGACCACGCAGGGGTCGGGCTGGCCGCAGGAGTCCTCGCCGTCGGTGATGAGCACGATCCGGCGGGTGCCGGGGTCGTCGCCGAGGTCGTTGTCGGCCTCGCGCAGGGCGAGGCCGATCGGGGTGAATCCGGTGGTGGGCCGCAGCGTGGCCACCGCGGTCTTGGCCTCGAGACGGTCCACCGGCCCCACGGGGTACAGCTGGTCGCTGTCGAGACACCCGGCGACCTTGTCGTCGCCGGGGTTGCCGGCCCCGAGGGTCCGGATGCCGAGGTGCACCTCCTCCGGCATCGCGTCGAGCACCTCGTTGAACGCCTGCTGGGCCGCCGCGATCCGCGACTGCCCGCCGGCCATGTCGCGTTCTTTCATGGAACCGCTGACATCGAGGACCAGTTCCACTCGGGGCGGTGGCTCGCCCTCGCGCGCCACACCATCGGCGAGGGCGCTGGGCGCGAACGCGCCCGCCATCAGGACGGTCAGCAACCCGCTCAGGGCAACCGACCACTTTCTTATGATCATTGGCGGATCCTATTGACCGTCAGGTGTGCATCTCAAAACGAGCGGGTCGCCTCCCGGCCAACACACCACGGCCACCACTACCTTGTCGGACATGACTGCCGATAACCCCGGAACGGTGCCCGCGACGATGCGCGCCTGGACGGTACGGACCCCCGGCCGCCTGGAGGCGGCCGAACTCCCGGTGCCGCACCCGGCCGAGGACGAACTGCTGGTACGGGTGCGGGCCTGCGGGGTGTGCCGCACCGATCTGCACGTACGGGACGGGGACCTGCCGCCGCACCGGTCACCGGTGGTCCCCGGGCACGAGGTGGTCGGCGAGGTCGTCGCCGCCGGACCGCGTGCCCAGGGCCATCCGGTCGGCTCCCGGGTGGGCGTCCCGTGGCTGCGCCACACCTGCGGGCGCTGCCGCTTCTGCCGGCACGGACGGGAGAATCTGTGCCCGCGCTCGCGCTACACCGGCTGGGACGCGGACGGCGGCTACGCCGAGTACACCACCGTCCCGGCCGCGTACGCCTACCCGCTCCCCGACGGCTACTCCGACGCCGAACTGGCGCCGCTGCTGTGCGCGGGCATCATCGGGTACCGCGCGCTGCGCCGCGCCGAACTACCGCCGGGCGGACGGCTCGGCATCTACGGCTTCGGCGGCTCCGCACATCTGACCGCGCAGGTGGCCATGGCCGAGGGCGCCACGGTGCATGTCCTCACCCGCTCGGCCGAGGCCCGCCGGCTGGCCCTGGACCTGGGCGCCGCCTCGGCCGCCGGCGCCCACGACGCCCCGCCCGAGCCGCTGGACGCGGCGATCCTGTTCGCCCCGGTCGGCGATCTGGTCCCCACCGCGCTGGCGGCGCTGGACGCGGGCGGCACCCTGAGCGTCGCCGGCATCCACCTCTCCCCCATCCCCGCCCTGGACTACGAGCGCCACCTCTTCCACGAACGCACGCTGCGCAGCGTCACCTCCAACACCCGCGAGGACGGCCGTACCTTCCTCGCCTCGGCACAGACCCACTCCCTGCGCACGACCGTCACCCCCTACCCCTTCGCGGAGGCCGACCGCGCCCTGGACGACCTGGCGGCGGACCGGGTGAACGGCGCGGCCGTGCTGCTCATGTGACGGCCGGCGGGCGGTGGGCCACCACGATGATCATGCCGTCGCTCTGCTCGGCCGCGGTGAACTCCGCCCAGTCGACGTGCTCGCCCATGGCGTGGATGCGGGCCAGGTCCGGCGGGAGCGTGCCGTGCCGCCGCAGATGGTCGCGGGTACCGGTGTAGATGTGGGCGGCGGTGTACTTGGTGTGTTCGGTGATGTCGGCGATCTCGTCGATCACCAGTCCGGCGTCCCGGGCGAAACCGGGGTAGTCCTCGGCGCGCGTCATGGGGGCGGCCCGCCAGATCGCCAGCATCTCGGCGACCGCGCGCCGTTTGTGCTCGTCATCCTCCGGCGCGCCGCGCTCCACCAGGTCGGTGAGGACGAGCCGACCGCCGGGGCGCAGCACCCGGGCGATCTCCCGCAGGGCCCGGCCCCGGTCGGGGAGGTGGACGATGGACTCGAAGGCGAGCACGGCATCGAAGGAGGCGTCCCCGTAGGGCAGTTCCATGGCGTCGGCCAGCTCGAAGCGGACCTGTCCCGCCACCCCTTCGGCCGCCGCCCGGGCCCCGGCCAGGGCGACGTCCCCGGCGCTGATGGACACGCCGGTGACCCGGGCGCCGGTCGCCCGCGCCAGCCGCACGCCGGGCCCGCCGGTGCCGCAGCCCAGGTCCAGCACCTCGCTGCCGGGCCCGGCGCCCAGCCGGCCGATGAGGAGGTCGGTGAGGCGCTCCCCCGCGGTGGCGAAGTCGCTGGTGTCGTCCGGGCCCAGCCAGTACCCGTAATGCATGCTGCCACCGTAGATCTCGGTGATCGCCCGGTTGTTCGCGTCGTAGAACTCCCCCACCGCCTGCGGTGTCGGCGCCCCCGGCAGCCCGGTGTCCGTGGTCTCCGGCATCGTCTCGCTCCCCCTTCCGGTCGGCGGCAGCTCTGCTCGCCGCCCCGAACCTGCCCGCACGCCGCCCGTCCCAGTGCCCGCCGCACCCCGATTCACCCGCACGGTGGAAGGTGCGGCGGGCAGGTTGACGTCGGGGCGTCCGCTCAGGCCATGGCCGGCTTGAGGAGGACCTTGGTCCAGCCGTCGTCCCGCTGGTCGAAGTGCTGGTACGCGTCGGGGGCCTCGCTCAGCGGCAGCCGGTGGGAGACCAGGAAGCTCGGGGTGGCCCGGCCGGCGACGATCATGTCCCGCAGCTGCCGGTTGTACGCCTTCACATTGGCCTGGCCGGTGCCCATCCGCAGGCCCTTCTCGAAGAAGCGGCCCATCTTGAAGAGCAGCTCACCGTGCTTGGCGCTCTCCGAGGGGCCGCCGGGGTCGGCCGGGACGTACAGGCCGACGACGCCGAGCATCCCGGTGGGCCGCACGCACTCGATCAGCGTGTTGAGCACCACCACCGGCTGCTCGTCGCCCTCGCGCACCGTGGCCTGGTAGCCGACCGCGTCGATGCCCTTGTCGGTGCCCTCGCCCCCGGTGCGGTCCTTGATCTGCTCGACCGGATCGCCCTGGCCGAAGTCGATGGGGACGGCACCGATCCGTTCCGCGAGCCGCAGCCGGTCGGGCTGGCGGTCCACCACGAACACCAGGGCGGCGCCGCGCAGGATCGACGAGTAGGCCGCCATCAGGCCCACCGGCCCCGCGCCGAAGACACACACCGACTCCCCCGGGGACACCTGGGCCATCTCGGCGGCGTGGTAGCCGGTGGGGAAGATGTCCGCGAGCAGGGCGAAGTCGTCCTCGTGCTCCTCTCCCATCGGCAGCTGGAGACAGTTGAAGTCGGCGTACGGCACCCGCAGGTACTCGGCCTGGCCACCCATGTAGGGGCCCATCGAGACATAGCCGTACGCGCCGCCCGCGAACCCCTTGTTGACCGTCAGACAGAACCCGGTCCTCCCGGCCAGGCAGTTCTTGCAGAAGCCGCAGGCCACGTTGAACGGCATCACGACCCGGTCGCCCTTCTTGACGGTGGTGACGCCGGATCCCACCTCCTCGACGATGCCCATGTTCTCGTGGCCGAAGACGATGCCCGGCTCGGCACCCGTCCTGCCCTCGTACATATGGAGATCGGACCCGCAGATCGCCGCCGTCGTCACCCGGACGATGGCATCGTTCGGCGCCTGTATTCGGGCGTCGTCGACGTCCTTGACCTCGACGGAGAAAGGCTCCTGATACACGACCGCCTTCACTGGGTCCTCCCTGCTGTGTGGCCCCCGACCAATGGCTGCCATCCTTTTTGTCATATTAAGGTGTGGTATCTGGTCCAGCCACATGGGTGTGAGCGGCGGGAAGAAGCACCAGAAGGGCGGCAGCGTGCCCGATCTGTCCGAGCAAGTCGTCGACCTCGCCAAGCGCGGCGGCCGGGAGCCGGTCGTCGCCCAGACGCTGCGCTCCACCGCCGCCGCCACCCTCGCCTACCTCGCCGCGCTGTGGCTCACCAGCGTCAGCGCTCCGCTGCTCGCCCCGCTCACCGCCCTGCTCGTCGTCCAGGTGACTCTGTACGCCACGATCACCAGCGGCATCCGCCGGGTCACCTCCGTGGTGGTCGGCGTCGTCGTGGCGGCCGGCTTCAGCGCCATCGTCGGACTCAGCTGGTGGAGCCTGGGCCTGCTCATCCTCTGCGCGCTGTGCGTGGGGCACGTGGTGCGGGTGAGCGAGTTCGTCCCCGAGGTGGCCATCAGCGCCATGCTGGTGCTCGGCGTCGCGCAGGTCGCCGAAACCGCCTGGGACCGGGTCGCCGAGACCCTGATCGGCGCGGTGGTCGGGCTGCTGTTCAACGTGATCTTCGTGCCACCGGTGTGGGTGCAGACCGCGGGCGAGGACATCGAGGACCTCGCAGCCCGGATGCGCGATCTGCTGCTGCGGCTGGCCGAACAGTCGGAGACCCAGCGGCTGTCCGTCACCCGCGCGGAACAGAAGCTCGACGAGGCCCGGCAGCTCGACCAGGACATCACCTACGTGGACGCCTCACTGCAGCAGGCCGAGGAGAGCCTGCGGCTGAACCCGCGGGTGAAGGAGGGCCTGCTGACCCGGATCGTGCTGCGCACCGGCCTGGACACCCTGGAGGTCTGCGCCGTCATCCTGCGCACCATGTCCCGCTCCCAGACGGACATCGCCGCCCGGCGCACCGGCGAACCCCTGGTCCCCCCGGACGTCGGCCCGGCACTGCGCGACCTGCTCGCGCACCTGGCGAGCGCCGTGGACAGCTTCGCCACGCTCATCACCAGCCAGGTGAACGCCGCCGCGGAGGAGGCGGAGGACAACCTCATGAAGCAGCTGGAGGCCAGCCGTGCCAGCCGGGAGCGGCTGGCACGGCTGATGCTCGCGGGCGTGCAGGAGCATCCCCGGCAGTGGCAGTTCCACGGCTCGATGCTGGCCGAGGCGGACCGGATGCTGGACGAGCTGGACGTGGAGAAGCGGTCCCTGCGCGTGATGGAGGAGCTGGACCGCTACTCGCGGGAGCGCAGCGACCGGATGCGGCGGCTGCGCCGCAAGGCCAGAATCCGGATCAAACGTTCCGAGTGATCCCCCGGAACGCTCCCGGCCCCGGCGCGCTCACCGGGGTACGGGCACCCCGCCCGGGCACCCGCCGGGGGCCTCCCCCTTCATCCCCGTCCGGCGCCGATCCGCTCCCACAGCCGGTCGACCTGCTCCGCCAGCTCCTCCCGGGTGCCGTCGTTGTGCAGCACCACATCGGCGACCGCCAGCCGCTCCTCCCGGCCGGCCTGGGCCGCCATCCGGGCCCGGGCGTCCTCCTCGCTCATCCCCCGCAGCCGCACCAGCCGGTCCCGCTGCACCTCGGGCGCCACATCCACGACCACCACCAGGTCGTACCGGTCCGCCAGCCCGTTCTCGGTCAGCAGCGGCACGTCGTGCACCACCACCGCGTCCTCGGGGGCCTGCGCCTGCAGCTGCGCCGAGCGCCGCGCGACCAGCGGGTGCACGATCGCGTTGAGTGCCGCCAGCCGCTCCCGGTCGGCGAAGACGATGCGGCCAAGACCCGGCCGGTCCAGCGTCCCGTCGGCCGCCAGCACCCCGGGCCCGAACTCCTCGACCACCGCCGCCAGCCCCGGCGTGCCGGGCGCCACCACCTCCCGCGCGATCCGGTCCGAGTCCACGATCACCGCGCCATGGCCGGCCAGCAGCCGCACGGCCTCGCTCTTGCCCGCCCCGATCCCGCCGGTCAGTCCCACGCTCAGCATGCCCGCAGGCTACGTCACCGGTCGCCGTCCCCCTGCTCCCGCTCGGCCAGGAACCGCTCGAAGACCTCGCCCAGTTCGTCGGCGGACGGCAGTTCGGCCGGCTCCGCCACCAGCGAGCCCCGCGTCGCCGCCCCCGCCAGCGCGTCGTACTGCTGCTCCAGGCCGCGTACCACCGCCACCAGCTCGGAGTCGCCCTCGGCGAGCTCCCGCTCGATCTCGTTCTGCGTCTTCAGCGCCCGGTTGCGCAGCGCGTGCGCCACCTGTGGCAGCACCAGGCCCGTCGCCCCGGTGACCGCCTCCAGCACCACCAGCGCCGCGTCCGGATAGCGCGAGCGCGCGATGTAGTGCGGTACGTGTGCCGCGACGCCCAGCACATCGTGCCCGGCCTCGGCCAGCCGCAGCTCGACCAGCGCCGCCGCGCTCCCCGGCACCTGCGCCTCGTCGAACATGCCCCGGTGCCCCGGCAGCAGATCCGTCCGGTTGCCGTGCGGCGTCAGCCCCACCGGCCGGGTGTGCGGCACCCCCATCGGGATGCCGTGGAAGGTCACCGCGAGCCGTACCCGCAGCCGCTCCACGATCTGCCGCACGGCCGCCGCGAAGAGCTCCCACTCCACGTCGGGCTCCGGGCCCGACAGCACCAGGAACGGCTGATGCGTGTCGTCGTGCACCAGCCGCAGTTCCAGGGCCGGCGTCTCGTACGCCGTCCAGCGGTCGCGCCGGAACGTCATCGCGGGGCGCCGCGCCCGGTAGTCGATCAGCCGGTCGTGGTCGAACCGGGCCACCGTGGTGTAGGGGCGGCCGTCCAGCAGTTGCTCGATCAGCTGCGTTCCGGTCTCGCCCGCGTCGATGAAGCCGTCGAACTGGTGGATGAGCACCGGCCCGGCGCCGCCCACTCCGTCCGCGCTCTGCTCGGCCACCCGGAGACCACGAGCGTCCCATGTGTACAACTCCTGCGGATCCCGCACCGTCACCGCACCCCTTCCGCCGTCTTGCGTGCACAGTGCAGAACGCCCCGTGACAGCAAGGCATTCCCGTTCCCGCCCGCTTGTACCGCCGGGCCGCGTCCCGTTCCGGACATGCGTCAGGGCCCGCACCCCTGATGGGGTGCGGGCCCTGACCGCGTCAGCCCGCCTCAGTCGGCGGGATCAGCGGTGAGCGTTCAGCTCTGGCCGCCGGCCAGCTTCTCGCGGAGCGCCGCCAGCGCCTCGTCGGAAGCCAGCGCGCCGGTGTCCTCAGCGCCCTCGGAGGAGTAGGAACCCCCACCGCCGCCGCCGCTGCCGGACTGCGGAGCCGGAACACCGGCACCCGCCGCCTCGGCCTCGGCCTGGGCGTCCGCCTCGCGGGACTTGACGACCTGCGCCTGGTGCTGCTCGAAGCGGGTCTGCGCCTCCGCGTACTGGCGCTCCCACTCCTCGCGCTGCTTGTCGTACCCCTCCAGCCAGTCGTTGGCCTCGGGGTCGAAGCCCTCGGGGTAGATGTAGTTGCCCTGGTCGTCGTAGGACGCGGCCATGCCGTACAGGGTCGGGTCGAACTCGACGGCCAGCGGGTCCGGGCCGAAGTTCTCGTTGGCCTGCTTCAGCGAGAGGCTGATGCGGCGGCGCTCCAGGTCGATGTCGATGACCTTGACGAAGATCTCGTCGTTGACCTGGACGACCTGCTCCGGGATCTCCACGTGGCGCTCGGCCAGCTCGGAGATGTGGACCAGACCCTCGATGCCCTCGTCGACGCGGACGAACGCACCGAAGGGCACCAGCTTGGTGACCTTACCCGGAACGACCTGGCCGATCTGGTGGGTGCGGGCGAACTGCTGCCACGGGTCTTCCTGGGTCGCCTTCAGCGACAGGGAGACGCGCTCGCGGTCCATGTCGACGTCGAGGACCTCGACGGTGACCTCCTGGCCGACCTCCACGACCTCCGACGGGTGGTCGATGTGCTTCCAGGACAGCTCGGAGACGTGGACCAGACCGTCCACGCCACCCAGGTCCACGAAGGCACCGAAGTTGACGATGGAGGAGACGACGCCGGAGCGCACCTGACCCTTCTGGAGGGTGGTGAGGAAGGTCTGGCGGACCTCGCTCTGGGTCTGCTCCAGCCAGGCGCGGCGGGACAGGACCACGTTGTTGCGGTTCTTGTCCAGCTCGATGATCTTGGCCTCGAGCTCCTTGCCGACGTACGGCTGAAGGTCGCGGACACGACGCATCTCGACCAGGGACGCCGGCAGGAAGCCACGGAGGCCGATGTCGAGGATGAGACCACCCTTGACGACCTCGATGACGGTACCGGTGACGATGCCGTCCTCGTCCTTGATCTTCTCGATGGTGCCCCAGGCACGCTCGTACTGCGCGCGCTTCTTGGACAGGATCAGACGGCCTTCCTTGTCCTCCTTCTGGAGAACAAGGGCCTCGATCTCGTCACCGACGGCCACGACCTCGTTGGGGTCCACGTCGTGCTTGATCGACAGCTCGCGGGAGGGGATGACCCCTTCCGTCTTGTAGCCGATGTCGAGCAGGACCTCGTCCCGGTCGACCTTCACGATGACGCCGTCGACGATGTCGCCGTCGTTGAAATACTTGATCGTCTCGTCGATCGCGGCGAGGAAGTCTTCCTCGGAACCGATGTCGTTGACCGCAACCTGCGGGGTGGTCACGGTGGTCTCGGTGCTGCTCGTCATGTGGTAAAGGGCTCCGGTACGGACAAGGTGTCGTAGGCACTGCTACGCATGGGGCCCGTATCGCACTGCCGAAGCCGGACAGCCTGAGAAGCGCTCTCCAGAAGTCACCTTCCGGAAGCGCCCCGAAAACCGAGGGGACATACAACAGATGCGAGCGCGGCCTGCTCCGTCCGAGGCGCACAGGCCCGCAGCGCGTCTTATAGCATACGGGCGCATCCGGGCAGGGTCAATGCGTGGTTCGCCCCACGCCATGCGATATCCAGCCAAAACCGGCAGTTCACGGGTCGGGCGGGACGTACATCACCCTCCCGCCGGGCGTGGCGCGCCGCCGATCGCACGCAAACGGCGCGCCCGGGGCCTCGGTGGCCCCGGACGCGCCGTGCGCGGTGGCGGTGGATCAGACGCGGCGGGTGAGCGTCGCGGCGCTCTGCGTCACGGGGTCCTCGCCCTGCGAGGCGTCCTCCTCCTCGTCGCCGGCGTCCTCGTCCCCGTCCTCGTTCTCGTCCGTGTCCTCGTCGTCGTCACAGCCCTCGATCGCGTCGGGGTCCTCGGACTCCTCCCCGCCGTCCTCGGTGCCCTCGTCGTCCGCGTCGCCGGTGGCGTCCGGGGCGGAGGAGGCGTCCTCGCTCTCCTGCGCGCCGTCCTCGGTGCCGGAGTCCTCGCCGGGCTCCTCCTCGTCCGGGTCCACGGGGCACTCGGGCTGCTCGCCCGGCTCCTCGGGGTTCTCCGGATCCGGGTCCTCGGTGCCGGGCTCCTCCGTGTCGGGGTCCTCGGTGCCGGGGTCCTCGGTGTCCGGGTCCTCCCCGGGCGGGTCGCTCGGGTCCGGGTCCGGGGCCGGAGGCGGGTCGATGGGCTTGATGCCACCCTCGACGGGGTCCGGGGGCTTCGGGGCGGTGGGCTTCTCGCCGGACGGCCGCTTCCCGTCCTCCGCGCCGGGGGCCTGCGGCTCGCGCTCCGCGTTCTGCTCCGGCCCGGCCTCCCGTCCGCCGTCCGAGGGCTTGCCGGGGCCGGGACTGGTGGGCAGCCGGCCCGTACCGTCCGGGACCTCGTGGGTGCCCTCGTAGTAGAAGTCGAGCCAGGAGCGCACCGTGCGGACGTAGTCCCACGAGTGGTTGTAGCTGAGCAGCGCCCGGTTGAGGCCGTCCTCGGTGGTCAGGTCGCGACCGCCGGCGCACAGGTAGTTCCCGGCGGCCAGGGCCGCGTCGTAGACGTTGTTGGGGTCCTTGACGCCGTCCCCGTTGCCGTCCGCGCCCCACATCGCCCAGGTGGAGGGGATGAACTGCATCGGCCCCACCGCCCGGTCGAAGACGGGGTCGCCGTCCCAGCGTCCGCCGTCGGTGTCCAGGATCCGGGCGAAGCCGTTGCCGTTGAGCTGCGGTCCGGTGATGCGGTTGAGGGTGTTGCCGTCGGCGTCCACCCGGCCGCCGCTCGCATGGCCGGACTCGACCTTGCCGATCGCCGCCAGGACCTGCCAGTCCAGTCCGCAGCCGGGGGTGGAGCGTGCCACCGCGGCCTCGGCCTGCCGGTAGGCGTCCAGGACGGTCGCCGGGATCCCGGCCTCCGCGGCTCCGACGAGGCCGCCGCCACCGCCGCCCGCCTCGCCCTCACCGTCCGGGTCGTACCCGAGGTCCAGCGGCGGCTCCGCCGGGCCGATCGGAAGCAGTGGCGGAAGATCGGTGTGATAGGGAAGGCCGAGATGTTCCTGGGAGTACTCCGGCTCCCCCTGTGCGGTGTTCTCCCTCGGGTCCTGCTCGGCCGCGGGCTCGGCGCCCAGCACCTCGGACGCCTGGGAGGCGGTCAGCGCGGCCATGGCGACCGCCGCCACGGCCGAACCGGATATCCCCCTGCGGATCTTCCCGATGCGCAACGTCACACGCGTCCCCTCCCGATAACGCTCAGTCCCCATCGACGGGTTCGACATTACGATACGTGCGAACACCCTTGCCCGCAGGCGTCCGGCCCTGCGCATCTGTCCCAACCGCGTGACACTTTGAGGAACTTGGGGTTTCCCGCCCGGGTACGGCCGGGCCACCGCCCGCCGGAGGCGCCGGGAGCGCACCGACGCACCGGCGGGGCCGCACCGGCAACCCGCCCCCCGTGCCCCTCTCCCGCCCCGCTCAGTGGGCGGCCGCCTCCCACGTCGGGCCCCAGCCGACCGAGACATCCAGCGGCGCCCGCAGGCTGACGGCGTTCGGCATCTGTTCACGCACCAGCGCCTCCACCGCCTCGCGTTCGCCCGGCGCGACCTCCAGCACGATTTCGTCGTGCACCTGGAGCAGCATCCGCGAGGTCAGCCCCCGCTCCGTGAGCGCCTCGTCCACCCGCAGCATCGCGATCTTCACGATGTCCGCCGCGGTGCCCTGGATCGGCGCGTTCAGCGCCATCCGCTCGGCCATCTCGCGGCGCTGCCGGTTGGAGCTGGTGAGGTCCGGCAGATAGCGGCGGCGGCCCAGCACCGTCTCGGTGTACCCGGTGGCCCGCGCCTCGTCCACCACGCGCTGGAGGTAGTCCCGTACCCCGCCGAAGCGTTCGAAGTAGGTGTCCATCAGCTTCCGCGCCTCGTCGGGGCTGATCGACAGCTGCTGGGAGAGCCCGAAGGCCGAGAGCCCGTACGCCAGGCCGTAGCTCATCGCCTTGATCTTGCGGCGCATCTCGGCGTCCACGGCGTCCTTGCCGACGCCGAAGACCTGTGAGGCCACCGTGGTGTGCAGGTCCTCCCCGGAGGTGAAGGCCTCGATCAGCCCGGCGTCCTCCGACAGATGCGCCATCACCCGCAGTTCGATCTGGCTGTAGTCGGCGGTCAGCAGCGTCTCGAAGCCCTCGCCGACCACGAAGCCGCCGCGGATGGCGCGCCCCTCGTCCGTACGGACCGGGATGTTCTGGAGGTTGGGGTCGGTGGAGGACAGCCGGCCGGTGGCCGCCACCGTCTGCTGGAAGGTGGTGTGGATCCGGCCGTCCGAGGCGATCGTCTTGATCAGCCCCTCCACCGTGGTGCGCAGCTTCGCCTGCTCCCGGTGGCGCAGCATGATCACCGGCAGGTCGTGCTCGGTCTGCCCCGCCAGCCACGCCAGGGCGTCGGCGTCCGTGGTGAAGCCGGTCTTGGTCTTCTTCGTCTTCGGCAGGCCCAGCTCGCCGAAGAGAACCTCCTGGAGCTGCTTGGGCGACCCGAGGTTGAACTCGTGGCCCACCGAGGCGTGCGCCTCGGTCACCGCCTGCTGCACGGCGGCGGCGAACCGCTGCTCCATGCGCTCCAGATGGGCCCGGTCGGCGGCGATGCCGGACCGTTCCATGCGGGCGAGCAGCGCGGAGACCGGCAGCTCCAGATCGTGCAGCAGCCCGGCGGCGCCGACCTCGGTGAGCCGGCCCTCGAAGGCCGCGCCCAGGTCCAGCACGGTGCGCGCCTGGCGCATCAGGTTGTACGCCTCGGCCTCGTCGTCGGCGCCGAACGCCAGCTGGCCCCCGTCGTCCTCCGGCTTGTCCAGCTCCCGGCCCAGGAACTCCACGCTCAGTGCGTCCAGCGCGAAGGAGCGGCGCCCGGGCTGCACCAGGTAGGCGGCGAGCGCGGTGTCCATGCCGACCCCGGCCAGGCCCCAGCCGTGCTCGGCGAACACCCGCAGCAGGCCCTTGGCGCCGTGCACCACCTTCGGGCGGTCGGCGTCGGCCAGCCAGGCGGCGAACGCCCGCTCGTCGTCGGCGTCGATGGCGGCCGGGTCGAACCACAGCGCGGGCCCCTCACCGGTCGCCAGCGCCACGGCACGCACCGCGCCCGCGCCCAGCTTCCAGTCGTCCAGGGTGGCCACCCCCAGCCGCTGCCCGCCGTGCTCGGCCAGCCAGGCCCCCAGCTCGCCGGCCGCCGGCAGCGTGCCTTCCACGGTGACGCCCTCGGCGAGCACCGTCTCCTCGCCCTCGGCGCCCGGGTCCACCGCGAACAGCCGCTCCCGCAGGCTGGGGTTGCGGAACTCCAGGACGTCCAGCAGGACCGTCATGGCCTCGCGGTCATAGGGCGAGCGCACCAGGTCCACCGGGCCGCACTCCAGCTCCATGTCCCGCACCAGCTCGGTCAGCTCCCGGTTCAGCCGGACCGAGTCCAGGTGCTCGCGCAGATTGGCGCCGGCCTTCCCCTTCACCTCGTCGGCCCGCTCCAGCAGATCGTCCAGCGAGCCGAACTGGTGGATCCACTTGGCCGCTGTCTTCTCCCCCACCCCCGGGATGCCCGGCAGGTTGTCGGACGGGTCGCCGCGCAGGGCGGCGAAGTCCGGGTAGCGGGCCGGGGTCAGCCCGTACCGCTCCTCGACCTTCTCCGGGGTGAACCGGGTCAGCTCCGAGACGCCCTTCGTCGGATACAGCACCGTGACCCGGTCGCTCACCAGCTGGAAGCAGTCCCGGTCACCGGTGACGATCGACACGTGGAAACCCTCGTCGGCCGCCCGGGTCGCCAGCGTGGCGATCACGTCGTCGGCCTCGAAACCGTCCACCGCGAACCGCCGCACCCGCATCGTGTCCAGCAGCTCCCCGATCAGCTCCACCTGCCCCTTGAACTCGTCGGGGGACGCCGAACGGGTCGCCTTGTAACCGTCGTAACGGTCCGAGCGCCAGGTCTTGCGCGAGACATCGAACGCCACCGCCAGATGCGTGGGCTCCTCATCACGCAGGGTGTTCGCCAGCATGGAGGCAAAGCCGTAGATCGCGTTCGTCGGTTGCCCCACGGCCGTCGTGAAGTTCTCCGCGGGCAGCGCGAAAAACGCGCGGTACGCCAGCGAGTGCCCGTCCAGCAGGAGCAGGCGCGGCGCCGGGGTCGTCTCGGTTTGCGATGCGTTCTCAGCCACACATCGATCCTCCCACGGACCACTGACAGTCCCCGCCTGCGACGACATCCGCCGTGTACACCCCGTGCGGCCCCGCACGGTGCCCGCCGCCGCCCGGCATGGCACGATCATGTCCGACCCCGTACCGAGCCGTCGCCCGCCGTCAAGGTCAAGGGAGCCGCCCCATGTCCGCCAAGCCGCCCGCCTCCGATCCGGTCCAGGACGCCCCGCACGTCAGCGCCCCCAAGGAATCAGCCGTCGGCCTGCCGGCCATCACCCACGCCCTGCGCGCCGCCCAGCAGCAGATGGGGGTACGGCGCACCGCGCTCACCCTGCTGCGCGTCAACCAGCCGAACGGCTTCGACTGCCCCGGCTGCGCCTGGCCGGAACCCGGCAAGACCCACACCGCCGAGTTCTGCGAGAACGGCGCCAAGGCCGTGGCCGAGGAAGCCACCCTGCGGCGGGTCACCCGCGCGTTCTTCGCCGAGCACCCGGTGGCCGAACTGCGCGAGCGCTCCGGGTACTGGCTCGGGCAGCAGGGCCGGCTCACCGAGCCGATGTACCTCGCCGAGGGCGCCACCCACTACACCCCGATCGGCTGGAACGCCGCCCTGGACCTGATCGCCGACGAGCTCAAGGCCCTGGACTCGCCGGACGAGGCCGCCTTCTACACCTCGGGCCGCACCAGCAACGAGGCCGCGTTCGTCTACCAGCTGTTCGCGCGCGAGTTCGGCACCAACAACCTGCCGGACTGCTCCAACATGTGCCACGAGTCCTCCGGCCACGCCCTGGGCGACACCATCGGCGTGGGCAAGGGCAGCGTGCTGCTGGAGGATCTCGAAAAGGCCGACCTGATCATCGTCGCCGGACAGAACCCGGGCACCAACCACCCGCGCATGCTGACCGCCCTGGAAGGCGCCAAGCGCGCCGGCACCAAGATCATGACGATCAACCCGCTGCCCGAGGCGGGGATGCAGAACTTCCACAACCCGCAGACCCCGCGCGGCCTGGCCGGCCCCGGCACCAGCCTCACCGACCTCTTCCTGCAGATCCGGCTCGGCGGCGACCAGGCCCTGTTCCGGCTGCTGAACAAACTGCTGCTGGAACGCGACGGCGCCACCGACGACGCGTTCATCCGCGACCACACCCACGGCTTCCAGGACTTCGCCACCGCCGCCCGCACCGCCACCTGGGACGAGACCCTGGAGGCCACCGGGCTCACCCGCGAGGCCATCGGGTCCGCCCTGGAGATGATCCTCGCCTCGCGCAGCATCATCGTGTGCTGGGCCATGGGCCTCACCCAGCACAAGAACTCCGTGCCCGCCATCCAGGAGATCGTCAACTTCCTCCTGCTGCGCGGCAACATCGGCCGGCCTGGCGCCGGCGTGTGCCCCGTGCGCGGCCACAGCAACGTCCAGGGCGACCGCACCATGGGCATCGTCGAACGCCCCACCCCGCAGCTCCTGGACGCCCTGGAACGCGAGTTCGGCTTCACGCCGCCACGCGAGCACGGCCTCGACGTCGTCGACACCATCCGCGCGCTGCGCGACGACCGCGTCAAGGTGTTCTTCGCCGTCGGCGGCAACTTCGTCTCCGCCACCCCCGACTCCGACCTCACCGAGGCCGCCCTCTCCCGGGCCCGGCTCACCGTGCAGGTCTCCACCAAGCTCAACCGCTCACACTGCGTCACCGGCCGGCGCGCCCTCATCCTCCCCACCCTGGGCCGCACCGAACGCGACCGCTCCCCCGAGGGCGACGAACAGTTCGTCACCGTCGAGGACTCCATGGGCATGGTGCACGCCTCCCGCGGCCGGCTCGCCCCCGCGGGACCCCAGCTGCGCTCCGAGACCGCCATCCTGTGCGACCTCGCCCGCCGCGTCCTGGGCCCCGGAAGCACCACCCCCTGGGAGGAGTTCGCCGCCGACTACGCCCGCATCCGTGACGCCGTCGCCCGCGTCGTCCCCGGCTTCACCGACTTCAACACCAAGGTCGCCCGGCCCGGCGGCTTCGCCCTCCCGCACCCGCCCCGCGACAGCCGCACCTTCCCCACCGCCACCGGCAAGGCCAACTTCACCGCCGAACCGCTCACCTGGCCCCGCGTCCCCGAAGGCCGGCTGCTGCTCCAGACGCTGCGCTCGCACGACCAGTACAACACCACCATCTACGGCCTCGACGACCGCTACCGCGGCATCAAGAACGGCCGCCGCGTCGTCTTCGTCCACCCCGGGGACGCGGAGCGCCTGGGGCTGCCCGACGGCTCCTACGCCGACCTCACCAGCGAGTGGACCGACGGCAGCGAACGCACCGCCCCCGGCTTCCGCGTGGTGCACTACCCCACCGCGCCCGGCTGCGCCGCCGCGTACTACCCCGAGACCAACGTGCTCGTCCCGCTCGACTCCACCGCCGACCGGTCCAACACCCCCACCAGCAAATCCCTCGTCGTCCGCCTCACCCCCACCGGCCCCGACGCCACCTGATACAACGCTGTACGGACCACCGTCCCGTTGTCACGACCACGCGCCACAAGCGACGCACGATCGGAGCCGTACCGCCATGACCGACCAGACCACCAGCACCCGGTTCCCGCACGAGACCATCGAGCAGTGGGCCGGCCTGGGCTTCGACCTGCCCCGGCTGTTCTCCGCCGGCGCCCTCGGGGAACGCATGGGCGTGCGCGTCCTGGAGGCCTCCCCCGCCAAGGTCGTCGGCACCCTCCCCGTGGAGGGCAACACCCAGCCCTACGGGCTGCTGCACGGCGGCGCCTCCGCCGTACTCGCCGAAACCCTCGGCTCGGTCGGCGCCATGCTGCACGGCGGCCCGCAGAAGGTCGCCGTCGGCGTCGACCTCAACTGCACCCACCACCGCGCCGTACGCTCGGGCACCATCACCGGCACCGCCGCCCCCGTGCACGCCGGACGCACCTCGGCCACCTACGAGATCGTCATCACCGACGACAGCGGCAAGCGGGTGTGCACCGCACGCCTCACCTGCGCCCTGCGCCCCGCCGCACCCAACGGCAACGCGGACGCCGCGGGCCCCGCCTCCCACTGAACGGGAAGACGGGGCCCGGCGCATCGGGGGGCGGCCACTACTCGGCGGCCTCCCCCAGGTACGCCGCCCGCACCCGCGGGTGCGACAACAGCTCGGACGCCTCGTCCGACATCACCACCGCACCCGTCTCCAGCACATAGCCGCGGTCGGCCAACTGCAGCGCCTGCGAGGCGTTCTGCTCCACCAGCAGCAGCGTCGTGCCCTGCTCGTTGATCTCCCGCAGAATGTCGAAGATCTGCTGCACGATCAGCGGCGCCAGACCCATCGACGGCTCGTCCAGCAGCAGCAGCTCGGGCTTGCCCATCAGGGCCCGCCCGATCGCCAGCATCTGCTGCTCACCACCGGACAGCGTCCCCGCCACCTGCTTGCGGCGCTCCGCCAGCCGCGGGAACAGCGTGAACACCCGGTCCAGGTCCGCCGGATCGGGGCGGCGCAGCCGGTACGCGCCCATGTGCAGGTTCTCCAGCACCGTCATCCGGGCGAACACCCGCCGGCCCTCCGGCACATGGCCGATGCCGAACTTCACCAGCTCGTGCGAGGGGATGCCGTCCACCCGCTCCCCGCGCAGCACCACCTCACCCGAACGCGGCTTCAGCATCCCCGAAGCGGTCTTCAGCGTCGTCGACTTGCCCGCGCCGTTCGCGCCCAGCAGGGCGACGACCTCGCCCTCGGCCACCGTCAGCTCGACACCCTTGAGCGCCTCGATCGCACCGTAGAACACATGCAGATCGCGCAGCTCAAGCAGCGCCGGCGCCGGTGCGTCCGTCGTGGGACCGCCCGCGGGGTCCTTCTCCAGCTGCGTACTCATGCGCCCTTCACCTCTCACCCTCGGCCACATCGCCCTCGGACTCCGCCTGCGCGGCCACCACATCGGCCACCGCCGCCGCGTCCTCCTCCGCCGACGCACCCAGATACGCCTCGATCACCGCCGGATCCCGCTGCACCTCCGCCGGCGTTCCCTCGGCGATCTTCTTGCCGAAGTTCAGCACCACCACCCGGTCCGCCACCGACATCACCAGCCGCATGTCGTGCTCGATCAGCAGCACGCTCACGCCCAGATCGGTGTTGATCCGGCGGATCAGATCCTCCAGATCCCGCTTCTCGGTCGGGTTCGTCCCCGCCGCCGGCTCGTCCAGCAGCAACAGCTCCGGACCGGTCGCCAGCCCCCGCGCGATCTCCAGACGCCGCTGCTCGCCGTAACTCAGCGAGGACGCCAGCTCGTTCAGCCGGCCCTCCAGGCCCACGAACGACAGCACCTCGTGCGCGCGCCGGTCGCTCTCCCGCTCCGCACGCCGGGCGTGCGGCAGCCCCAGCATGATCGACAGGGCGTCCGTCTTCTGCCGCGTCTCGACCGCGATCTTCACGTTCTCCAGCGCCGTCAGCGCCCCGAACAGCCGGATGTTCTGGAACGTACGGGACACCCCGCGCCGCGACACCAGATGCGGCTTGCAGCCCCGCAACTCGTGCCGGCCGCCGCCGCGCGGCAGAAAGCCGATCGAGCCCTCCTGCGGAATGTACGCGCCCGTCAGCGAGTTGAAGAACGATGTCTTGCCCGCGCCGTTCGGCCCGATGATCGCCAGGATCTCCCCGCGGCCCATCGACAGCGCCACATCGTTCAGGCTCGTCAGACCCCCGAACCGCAGGGTGACACCCGAAACCTCCAGCACATTCTCCGCGGCCACCTCGGGCCGCGTCTCCTGGATCCGCTCCGCCGCGGCCATCACGCCTTCACCTCCGCCAGCTGGAGCTCACGCTGTCTGCGCTTGGACGGCAGCAGACCCTGCGGCCGGTAGATCATCATGATCACCAGCAGCGCGCCCAGATACATGAAACGGTCCTGCGGATCCACCGAGTCGCGCAGGAACTCCGGCAGCCACACCAGCAGCGCCGCCCCCGCCAGCACGCCCGGCACCGACCCCATGCCGCCGAAGATGACGTACGCCAGCACCAGGATCGACATCAGCAGCACGAAGTTCTCCGGCGAGATGTACGCCACCTTGCTCGCGTACACCACCCCGGCCACACCCGAGGTCGAGGCGCCGATGCCGAACGCCAGCAGCTTCATCCGCACCGTGTTCACACCGGTCGCGGCCGCCGCCACCTCGTCCTCGCGGATCGCCGTCCACGCCCGGCCCACCCGCGAGTGCTCCAGCCGCAGGAACAGGAAGATGATCACCACGATGAAGCCCAACAGCAGCCAGTAGTACGGCTTCGGGTCAAGACCCCACTCGAAACGCCAGAACCCCAGATCGATCACGAACCGCTCCGACATCCGCGCGCCGCGCGAACCACCCGTGAAATCGGTCCAGTTACGGGCTGCCAGGTACACGATCTCGTGGAAGCCCAGCGTCACGATCGCCAGATAGTCACCCCGCAGCCGCAGCGTCGGCGCCCCCAGGAGCACCCCCGCCAGCAGACACGTCACGATCGCGATCGGGATCACCAGGAAGGTGTTCAGCACCATCGGCGGCTCGACCGGCAGCGAACCCGTCCAGTACGCGGCGGAATAGGCCCCGATGGCGAAGAACGCCACAAAGCCCAGATCCAGCATGCCCGCCCAGCCGATCACCACGTTCAGGCCGATCGCCAGCAGCACGAAGATGGCGATCTGGTCCACCATCACCTGCTGCCAGTACGTCGAGACCCACAACGGCAGCGCGATCAGCACGATGAGCAGCACACCCCCGCCGCCGTACCGCAGTCGCGGATCGCCCTGCCACACCCCGCGCGCCCGCGCCACCGGCGGCGACACCTGGTCCCGCACCGACGTCCAGGCGCTGTTCACCGGCGCGCTCAGGAACTCCCGGATCAGCCACACACCGACGCACAGCGCCAGCCAGATCCAGATTCCCGTGCCGGTGAAGTTCTCACCCAGCGCGTAGAAGATGTCCGTCGAGGTGCCCTGCACCCCGGTCACCTGCGCGCCGACCACCGCCAGCACCAGCAGCGCGCCCAGCCGCTTCCAGCGCGGCTCCTGATACCAGCGCACCTGCCGCAGCTTCGCGGCGGAGGGCACCCGCTCCCCGCCGGAGCCCCTGCCCTTCGTTTCCTTCACCGTGCTCATGCCGTCCTCGCCACCCGCTCGCCCAGAATTCCGGTCGGACGGAACATCAGCACCGCCACCAACACCGCGAACGCCCCGACGTAACGCCAGGAATCGCCCCAGATCTCCACCGTCATGGCCTCAACCACACCCAGCAGCAGACCACCGAGCATCGCGCCGCGCACATTGCCGATACCCCCCAGCACCGCGGCGGCGAACGCCGTGATGCCCGGCAGGAAGCCCATCGTGTACCAGACCTGCGTCGTCGTCCCGTACAGGAAGCCGGCCACACCACCCATCAGGCCGCCCAGCACGAAGGTCCGCGACACCACCCGGTCGATGTTCACCCCCATCAGCGACGCGACCTCCGGGTCCTGCGCCACCGCCCGGATACCCGACCCCAGCTTGGTGCGATTCACCACGAAGTCCACCAGGATCAGCATCAGCACCGCCGACACGACCACCAGCGCCTGCGTCACATTGATCGGCGTGCCGAACAGCGTGAACAGCGTCTTGTTCTCGTACATCACCGGCATCCGCGCCGCGTTGCGGCCGAACACCTTCCCCGCCAGGTTGTAGATGAAGAACGACGCACCGATCGCGGTGATCAGGAACACCAGCCGCGGCGCACCCCGTCTGCGCAACGGGCGGTACGCCACCCGTTCCAGACCGAACGCCACACCGCCGCCGATCAGCGCCCCCGCCGCGATCCCGAGCAGCACATAACCCACCGACTGGATCCCACTGGGATCGGCGGCCGGAACCACGATCGTCAAAATGATGAGTCCGCCGAAACCGCCGGACATGAACACTTCGCTGTGCGCGAAGTTGAGAAGCTGAAGAACACCGTAAACAAGGGTGTAACCAATGGCGATGACGGCATAGAGCGAGCCGAGCACCACCCCGAGGACGAGAACGTCCCAGAAATCCTGGAGGGACATGGAGCTGACTTCCTTGTGGGAACGGAGACAAAGCGAGCGGGGCGCGATGAGTACACCGCGCCCCGCCAAGACACTGGGAAAGCGACGGAAGCCCGCCGAATCAGCCGCCGGTCAACTCCTCGATCGGCCCCAGGTACTCGATGCCGTCACCCTCCACCTGGTAGATGAAGATGGCATCGTTCGTGAACTCACCCGTCTCGTCGAACTCGAAGGTCTTCGTCAGCCCCTCGTACGAACCGGTCGCGACCGCCTCGTACACCGACTCACGGCTCGCGTCCGCACCCAGCTCCGCGATCGCGCTGATGATCATCTGCGCCACGTCGTACGACTCGGCCGAGTACGTACCCGGCGGCTGGTTGAACGCCGTCTGGTACCGCTCGGCGAAGTCGACCGTCGCCGCCTCGGCCGTGGCGTCCGTGCACGGGCACGTCAGGTACCACTGGTCCGAGGCCGAACCCGCCAGCGAGATGAACTGCACGTCGTTGCTGCCGTCACCCGAGACGCCGATGCCGTCGAAACCGGCCGACTCCAGGCTCACCGCGAACGGGCCGAGCGCCTCGTAGTAACCCGCGTAGATCATGGCGTCCGCACCGGACTGCACCACATTGCGGGCGGCACCACTGTAGTCCGGGGTGTCGGCCGGAACACTCGCGCGCTCCACCTCGAGACCCAGCTCCGTCAGCGACTCCACGGCGACATCGGAAAGACCCTCACCGTACGGCGACACGTCGTCGACGACGATGACCTTCTCCACACCGTCCTGCGCCGCCAGGAACTGCGCCATGCCCGAGCCCTGCGCGTTGTCATTGGGAACGGCCCGCAGGAACGTCGGGAAACCCTGCTCGGTCAGCGTCGGGTTCGTCGCCGACGAGGAGGCGGCCAGCAGGCCGGCCTCGCCGTACAGCGGCGCCGCCACCTCGGCCGGGCCCGAGAACGCGGGGCCGATCGCGGCGATCACATCGGAATCGTCGATGACCAGTTGCGCCGCGGCCGAGGACTGACCCGGCTCACCGCGGTCGTCCGTGGCCACGTACTCCAGGGTGAAGTCGTAGTCGCCCGAGGCATTCGCCTCGTCGATGGCCAGCTGGATACCGTTCTGCATGTTCTCGCCCAGGGCGACGTTCTTGCCGGAGAGCGGACCCTGAAAGGCGATCTTGTACGTCGTACCGCCGCCGCCTCCGCCACCGCCGCCGTCACTGCCGCCATCGTCGCTGCCGCACGCGGTGAGCGCGAGCGCGCCGATGGCGACAGGTATCGCCAGCTTCACGATGGATCTGTTGAGCACGAGGAAACCCCCTGGAGGCAGCCACAAGATCTATATGAACGCCGTACGACATCCGCATGGCGTGTGCGGAATCTATTGCCCAGGTATGCGGCGCAGATAGACGGCCGACACAGATGTGACCGCCTCGTGATGTGCGTCACGCGTCGGAAACAGAACACTGCTTACCGCTGAGCGAACATTCCAGCCAACCCATGACGCCACCCCCGAAGAAGCAACAACAAGGGGAAGCCGGGCAAAATTTGCCCGGCTTCCCCTTGTGCCTTCAGCTCAAACCTACTTGCGCTGCTTCTTTTCCTCGGCGTCCTGAATCACGGCCTCCGCCACCTGATGCATCGACAACCGCCGGTCCATCGACGTCTTCTGAATCCACCGGAACGCCGCCGGCTCGGACAGCCCGTACTGCGTCTGCAGCACACTCTTCGCCCGGTCCACCAGCTTCCGCGTCTCCAGCCGCTGCGCCAGGTCGGCGACCTCCTGGGTCAGCGTCTTCAGCTCGGTGAAACGGGACACCGCGATCTCGATGGCCGGAATCACATCGCTCTTGCTGAACGGCTTCACCAGGTACGCCATGGCCCCGGCGTCGCGCGCCCGCTCCACCAGATCGCGCTGCGAGAAGGCGGTGAGCATCAGCACCGGGGCGATCCCCTCCCCGGCGATCTTCTCGGCGGCCGAGATGCCGTCCATCACGGGCATCTTCACATCGAGGATGACCAGATCCGGCGCCAGCTCCCGCGCCAGCTCCACGGCCCGCTCACCGTCACCGGCCTCGCCGACGACGGAGTACCCCTCCTCCTCCAGCATCTCTTTGAGATCCAGCCGGATCAGGGCCTCGTCCTCGGCGATGACGACACGGGTGGTCAGCGGCGGCACATGCGCGCTTCCCGCGCCGGAGCCGGTGTCGGTACCAGTGGGCTCGTCGGGGACCTCGGGGGTGCTCACGATGCTCCTCGTTTCCTGCCAGAAGGGGGCACCCACGAGACTACCTATCCGGGATAAGTTTGAGGCACGGCGGGTTTCCGGTAGCCTTCACTTCGCAGGGCGCCCCGGTAGCCCAGCGGAAGAGGCAGTGCTCTCAAACAGCATCCAGCGTGGGTTCGAATCCCACCCGGGGCACATTACCTTCGTTTCCAAGGTTGTCATTCGATTGGACCCAGGCCCCACAAGGGTCCTTCAACTGGCTTGTTCCAACGGCTGAAACTCCACGGCCAACCGGAGCTCAAGAGCCTGTGCATATCGCTCCAGCATGGCGAGCGTCGGCATGGTGCCACCGGCTTCGAAACGGGCCACCGCGGACTGCTGAAGCCCTGCCGCCTCTGCCAGTTGCCGTTGTGTCAATCCAAGGGCCAGCCGGCGATTGCGCACCGCCATTCCGAGCTCGAAACGCAGTTTCGCCGCCTCGTAGGCAGCGCCGGCACCGGGCCGGCCCAGTACTTCGGCCCGCTGCTCGGCCCAGGATTTCCGCTCCGTCATTCCCCTACCCCTTCTTCGGTCGCCGTGTGCGCCTGCGCCACGCATCGTTCCATCACCCTTCGGGCCCGCTCCACCTCGGCGCGCTCCCGCATGCGCTGCTTCCGGAACACCGTCAGCAGGATGATTCTCCGGCCGGGCGCGATCCAGTAGGTGATCCGTACCGCGTCACGGGTGAGATAGAAGCGCAACTCGCGGAGCTTGCCGAGGAGTTGACGCGTGTACGGCTCCCCCAGGTGCACTCCATTGGCGGCCAGCAGATCCACGTAGAAGATCACCGTCTCCTGGTCCTCCTGCCCCAGCGAACCGAACCACTCGTGCACCTCCGGCTCGAGCTCGACCTCTCCCCACTTCATAACATGGATGTTATGTCGATGCCAGAGAGTTTCCCCGGTCCAGGACGGGATCTCCACCCGTACGAGTGGCTACTCCCCGTAGTACGGCAGCGTCGTGCCCGGGATCTCGTACTCCTGGCGGCGGCCGCACATGCCGTAGCCGGCGGCCCTCGTGGGGGTGCTCGTGGTGATCCGGGCCTCCGCCAGGTGGGTGGGGTCGGCCTCGGCCAGGGCCTTGAGGTGTTCCTCCGTCTTGCGCGCGGCGGCCAGCGCCCCGTCCTGCCAGCGGGTGTGCCATTCGGCGACCTTCGGCGCCACCAGGCGCGCCGCCGCGCGGTGGAAGGCTTCCAGCGGGGCGGCGTCCCCGGCGCGCAGGGCCGTGCGCAGCACCTCGTACCCCTCGATGGCCAGGTCCCGGCGGGCCCGGGTCGCCGTTGCCACGGCCTCGCCCTCCTTGCCGGGCAGCGCGGCGGCCGCCGCGTACCGCTCGGGGTCGGCGAGGATCTCGGGCGGGAAGGTGAAGACGGCGTCGCCTGCCTCGGGGAGGCCGCTGTTCTGCATGAGGACGGTGACCCGCAGGGCGCCGTCCCCGTTGATCATCCGGTGGACGGTGCCGGGGGTGAACCAGGCGATGACACCGGGGTGCAGCGGGGTTTCCGTGTAGCCGTCCGGTGTGAGGGTCTGCACCGCCCCCTCCCCCGCGGTGACCACGTAGGCCTCGATGCAGGCGAGGTGCATGTGGGGGCTGCCGCCGCAGGCTCCGTCCGCCGCGAGCCAGTCGTAGGCGGAGATGTGGGAGACGCCGACGGCGCCGGGGAGGGGGTTGTGCAGGGTGGTCATGTGTGCCGTCCCGTCCTTACCAGGGGTGGTTCTTGAGGTAGCCGGCGATGCGGTCGGTGTCCCATGCGCCGTCCGCCACCACGACGCGGTAGCGGTAGCGGAAGGATTCCCCGGGGGCGAGTTCGAATTCGTCGAAGAAGGCCCAGGAGAAGGCGACCGTGGGGATGGGGGTGGAGCGGACGAACCAGTGCGAGGGGTGGATGGCCGCCTCGCCGGTGTTCTCGGGGGCGTGGTCGAAGATCAGGGTGGAGTGGCCGTCGTGGTCGTCGTGCTGGGTGGTGAAGCCGATCCACGGCGCGTCGGCGGCCGGTGTGCCCATGGTGTCGGCGTCGGTGCTGGGGCCGGTGGGGGTGAGGACCTGGCCGCCGGTGAAGTCGCGGGGGCCGCGCCACTGCAGTCCGGTGTAGCCGGCCATGGTGCGGCCGGCGGTGGTGGGGCTGCCGAAGTGCAGGGGTTCGCCGCGGACGTTGGTGAGGTCGATGGACCACTCCAGGGTCCAGGCGCCTTCGCCGGTGTCGGCGGAGTGCACGGCGAGGGTGCGGGTCTCGCGGGCCCAGTCCTGGCCGCCGTGGTTGACCCAGGTGAGGTTCTCGGTGATGTCGGCGCGGTCCCGGGTGGCGGTGACGGCCTCGAAGCCGTCGTGGCGCATGGAGCCGACCCGCTCGGGGATGCGCTGGTATCCCTGGCCGTGGATGTAGGAGTTGCCGCCCCAGAAGTTCTGTTCCGACAGGTGGCTGGCGGTCATCTGCACGCCTTTGTGCCAGCGGTGGTCGTTGGGCCGGTAGCCGGTGACGAGGTTGCCGGCGAGGGTGCGCAGGGGGTGGGCGTACGGCTTGGGCGATTCGTACGCGTCCGGGTCGGGCCGGTAGACGTAGGCGAGGATGTCGGTGCCGGCGGCGGTGACGGTGATGCGGTCGCCGTGGGTGTGGGTGACGGTGAGGGGGGCGACGGTCACTGCTGCTCCTCGGTGGCGGGGGCGGGGGCCCAGTCGGGGTGGTTGCCGTGCATGGCGGTGTAGTAGGGGTCGCCCGCGGTGATCTCGCCGGCGTGCACGGGGCGGCCGGTGAAGGCGGCCTTGTACAGGGCGGCGTTGAGTTCGATGGTGCGGCGGGCGTCGTCGCCGCTGCCGGGTGGGCGGGTGCCGGCGCGGAAGGCGTCGATGATGCCGGCGAGCTGGGCGGCGTGGGAGCTGGGGGTGTTGTCGGGGTTGGTGCGCCACTGGGTGACGCGGTCCTCGTCGATGCCGGGCCGGGGGGTGTAGCGCCAGTCGTCGTTGGTGTGCCCGTAGAGGTGGGTGAGTTCGACGGTGGCGTCGTCGCAGTCGATGCGGATGCGGCTGACCTGGTCGGGGGAGAGCACGCTGTTGACGACGGTGGCGATGGTTCCGTCGGTGAAGCGGACGAGGGCGGTGGAGACGTCCTCGCTCTCGATGTCGTGGACGAGGCGGCCGGCGAGGGCACGGATCTCGGTCCAGTCGCCGAGGAGGTGGAGCAGCAGGTCGGTCTGGTGGATGCCGTGGCCCATGGTGGGGCCGCCGCCTTCGGTGGCCCAGCGGCCGCGCCAGTCGACGGCGTAGTAGTCGGTGTCGCGGTACCAGGTGGTCTGGCAGTGGGCGACGCGGGGTGCGCCGAGTTCGCCGGTGGTCAGCAGGCGGCGGGCGTGGGTGGTGCCGGAGCCGTAGCGGTGCTGGGCGACGACGGCGGCGTAGGGGCCGTGGCCGATGTCGTCGCCTTCGGCGGCGGCGATGTCGTCGAATTCGGCGAGGGTGAGGCACAGCGGCTTCTCGGCCCAGACCCAGGCTCCGGCGGCCAGCGCGGCGAGGGCCTGCTGGTGGTGGAGGGAGGGCGGGGTGCCCAGGAGGACGAGCTCGGGGCGCTCGGTGGCGAGCATGGTGGCCAGGTCGGTGTGGCCGGTGACGGGGCCGATGCCGTCGATGGCGGTGGCCGTGGCGTGGAAGGCGTCGAGGCGGCCCTGGTCGATGTCGACGGCGGCGACGAGTTCGAGTTCGTCGAGGTGCGCGGCGATCGCGGGGAGGTGGGCGCCGGTGACGATGCCTCCGGTGCCGACGACGGCGGTGCGGATGCGGGTGCGGGCGGGCTGGTCAGCCATGCGGTGCGACTCCTGGCTGGGCGATAGTAAGCGCTTTCAATCGGAAATCGCCAAAAGCCAACCATGCCGTCGCCCGGCATGACAAGGGGCGCCGCCCAAACTGCGCGGCGCCCGGGAGCACTCCTTGTCGGTGCGCGTGCGCGCGTGTGCGAGGCGTACCCGCACACGCGCGCCGCGCCCCGCGGGGACATCGGTGCGACGCCGGCGCGGGAGGTCGGTACGGGAGGTCAGTGCGGGGCGTCGTCCTCGCCGACGTGGTGCACGCGTACCAGGTTGGTGGTCCCGGCCATGGCGGGCGGCGAGCCCGCGGTCACCACCACGATCTCGCCCTTGGCGCACCGGCCGATGCGCAGCAGCTGCTCATCCATCTGGGTCACCATCTCGTCGGTGGAGCGGACGGTGGGCACCAGGTAGGTCTCCACGCCCCAGGTGAGGGTGAGCTGCGCGTGGGTGGCGGGGTCGGGGGTGAAGGCGATGACGGGGATGGGCGAGCGGTACCGGGAGAGCCGGCGCGCGGTGTCGCCGCTCTGGGTGAAGGCGACCAGGAGCGCGGCGCCCAGGAAGTCGCCGATCTCGGCGGCGGCGCGGGCCACGGCGCCGCCCTGGGTGCGGGGCTTGGTGGCCTCTTCCAGCGGTACGAGGCCGCGCGCGAGGACTTCTTCCTCGGCGGCGGTGACGATACGGCTCATGGTGCGCACCGTCTCGATGGGGTAGCGGCCGACGCTGGTCTCGCCGGAGAGCATGACGGCGTCGGTGCCGTCCATGACGGCGTTGGCGACGTCCGACGCCTCGGCGCGGGTGGGGCGGGAGGCGTCGATCATGGAGTCGAGCATCTGAGTGGCGACGATGACCGGCTTGGCGTTGCGCTTGGCGAGCTTGATGGCGCGCTTCTGGAGCATCGGGACGACTTCGAGGGGGACTTCGACACCGAGGTCGCCGCGGGCGACCATGATGCCGTCGAAGGCGTCGACGATGTCCTGGAGGTTCTCCTCGGCCTGCGGCTTCTCGATCTTCGCGATGACGGGGAGGAAGCGGCCCTCCTCGGCCATCACCCGGTGCACGTCCTTGATGTCGTCGCCGGTGCGCACGAAGGAGAGGGCGATGATGTCGACGCCGGTGCGCAGGGCCCAGCGCAGATCGTCGATGTCCTTGGTCGACAGGGCGGGTACGGAGACGGCGACGCCGGGGAGGTTGATGCCCTTGTGGTCGGAGATCATGCCGCCTTCGGCGACGGTGGTACGGATCTCCGGTCCTTCGACGGCGGTGACGTCGAGGGCGACGCGCCCGTCGTCGATGAGGATGCGTTCACCGGGGCGCACGTCGGTGGCGAGGCCGGAGTACGTGGTGCCGCAGCGGTGCTGGTCGCCCTCGATGTCCTCGGTGGTGATGGTGAACGTGTCGCCGGGTTCGAGGAGTACGGGGCCTTCGCGGAAGCTGCCGAGCCGGATTTTCGGGCCCTGGAGATCGGCCAGAATTCCGATGCTGCGCCCCGATTCGGCGGCGGCGCGGCGGACGCGCTGGTAGCGCTGTTCGTGGTCGCGGTGGCCGCCGTGGCTGAGGTTGAGCCGGGCTACGTCCATTCCTGCTTCGACAAGCGCGGCGATGCGCTCATATGAGTCAGTGGCGGGCCCAAGTGTGCAGACAATTTTTGCTCGGCGCATACCTCAACAGTAGGCCGTACCAGCGGGTAGAGAGCTATCGGAAAGTGACCAGGCAACGACCTGAAATTAAAGAGGCATTGACAACTCGCCCATGAGCAGAAGACCGCTCCTTTGAGCCGCCCGGCATTTCCGGGCGGCATATGTTCGGAATATTCAGACGGTTTCGATTCTCCTGTGCCATTCGGCCCGCGCGCGCCGACCCCGGCAGCTACACGCCCACCCTCCGTACCCCCTGGGACGCTCCAGCCGCGCCCGGTGCCGTGCCGCCCGCACCGGGCCGCCGCAGCCCGAAGGTGGTGAACGCGCTCCGCTCCGGCAGCGCATAACGCTCCTGCCCGGTCAGCGCGTTGAGGATGGTGGCGCTGCGATGCGCCACCAGGCCCAGGTCCGGCGCCCCGACCCCGTGCGTGTGCCGCTCCGCGTTCTGTACGTACACCGAACCGGTCACCTCCCGGTCCAGCACCAGCCGGTACTGCTCGTCCACCACGACACGCCCCGCCGCGTCGCGGCGCAGCACCGGATCGAGCGCGGCCAGCAGGGGGTCGAGCGGACGCTCACGATAGCCGGTGGCCATCACCACGGCCTCGGTCACCAGCCGGGAGCGCTCTCCCTGTTCGGCGTGGTCGAGGTGGAGTTCGACCTGCGTCGTGCCCAGCCGTCCGGCGGTGCGGACGCTCACCCCGGGGGTCAGGACCACGTCCGGCCAGCCGCCTCCGATGCTGTGCCGGTACAGCTCGTCGTGGATGGCCGCCAGCGTCTCGTGGTCGATCGCCTTGTGCAACTGCCACTGACGCGCCACCAGTTCGTCACGGCGCTGCTCCGGCAGGGCGTGGAAGTACCGGGTGTAGTCGGGTGTGAAGTGTTCGAGCCCGAGCTTGCTGTACTCCATCGGCGCGAAGGCCGGGGTGCGGGTGATCCAGTGCAGCCGCTCGCGCCCGGGCGGCCGGCGGCGCAGCAGGTCGAGGAAGACCTCGGCGCCGGACTGGCCGGAGCCGATGACGGTGATGTGCCCGGCGTCCAGGAGCTGTTCGCGGTGGTCGAGGTAGTCGGCGGAGTGCACGACGGGGACGACGGGCCGCTCGGCGAGCGGGCGCAGCGCCTCGGGGACGTGCGGGGCGGTGCCGATGCCGATGGCCAGGTGGCGGGCGTGGGAGCGTCCGACCGCCTCGGCCTCGCCGTTGGGGCCGAGGCGGGTGTAGTCGAGGTCGAACAGGGCCTGTTCGGGGTTCCAGCGCACGGCGTCGATGTGGTGCCGGAAGTGGAGGGAGGGCAGTTGGCGGCTGACCCAGCGGCAGTAGTCGTCGTACTCGGCGCGCGGGCTGTGGAAGCGTTCCGAGAAGTAGAAGGGGTACAGCCGCTGGTGGTGCCGCAGGTAGTTGAGGAAGCTCCACGGGTTGGTGGGGTCGGCCAGGGTCACCAGGTCGGCGAGGAAGGGCACTTGCAGGGTGGCGCCCTCGATCAGCAGCCCGGGGTGCCAGTGGAAGGCGGGGCGCTGCTCGTACCAGGCGGCCTTCAGTCCGGGCTGGGTGTGGGCGAGGGCGGCGAGCGAGAGGTTGGCGGGGCCGATGCCGATGCCGACGAGGTCGTGGGGCTGTGGGTGGGTCATCGTCGCGGGTCCCGCTCCTGGCGCTGGTGACGGTGCTGGTGCTGGTGTTGGTCGAGGACGAGTTTGAGCAGGCCGTGCAGGTCGCTCTCCTGCGTGTGGGGGTTGAGGAGGGTGACCTTGAGCCACAGGGCGGGGCGGCCGGTGTCCGGGTCCACCGCCCGGGCCCTGCCGAGGACCGCGTGCCCTTCGTGGAGGAGGCCGCGGCGGATGGCGGCGACCTGTGCGTCGGTGGCGTCGTGCGGGCGGAAGAGCACGGTGCTGATGCCGGGGCGGGCGCGGAGCCGCAGCAGGGGTTCGGCCTCGATCAGATCGGCGAGCTGGTGGGCGGCGGCGCAGACGGCGTCGACGAGTTCGCCGAGGCCGCGCCGGCCCAGGGCGCGCAGGGTGACGGCGATCTTGAGGATGTCCGGGCGGCGGGTGGTCCGGAGGGAACGGCCCAGCAGATCGGGCAGGCCGGCCTCGGTGTCGTCGTCGGCGTTGAGGTAGTCGGCGCGGTGGGCGAGCGGGGCGAGGGCCGTGCGGTCGGGCACCGTGAGCAGTCCGGCGGCGACCGGTTGCCAGCCGAGCTTGTGCAGGTCGAGGGTGACGGTGTCGGCCCGTTCCAGCCCGGCGAGGCGGGTGCGGTGCCGGTCGCTGAACAGCAGCGGGCCGCCGTAGGCGGCGTCGACGTGCAGGGTGACGGCGCGGTGCGGGCGGTGGGCGGCCACCACGTCGGCGAGCGTGCCGAGCGGGTCGATGGCGCCGGTGTCGGTGGTGCCGGCGGTGGCGAAGACGACGGCGGGGGTGGGCGGTCGCGGTGACGGGCACTCCAGCGCGTCGAGTTGGGCGAGTGCCTCGTCGACCGTCGTGGGGTCGAGCACGCCGCGCGGAGTGGGGAGCACCAGGGGGGCGTCGAGGCCGAGAAGCCAGGCGGCGCGGTGGGCGCTGTGGTGCGCGTCGGCGCCGCAGATCAGTCGCAGGCGCCGGCCGTGGACCTCGCGGGCGAGAAGGACGCCGACCAGGTTGGACTCGGTGCCCCCGGTGGTGACGAGTGCGTCGGGGTCCCGGCCCGAGGGGTGGACGAGCGCTCCGATCCCGGCGGCGACGCGCTCTTCGAGGGCGGAGGCGGCGGGGGCCTGGTCCCAGGAGTCCATCGACGGGTTCAGCGCGGAGGCGGCCAGGTCTGCGGCGGTGGCCACGGCCAGCGGCGGGCAGTGCAGATGGGCGGCACAGTGCGGGTCCGCCGGGTCGGCGGCCCCCTCAGCCAGGACGTACACCAGTTCGCGCAGCGCGTCGTGGGCGCCGTGCCCCTGCTCGGGCAGGACGGGGGTGCCGTGGTCGGCGACCCGTCTTGCCACGCCGTCCGGTCCCCCACCGGGCAAGGGCCCGCACCGGGCGGCGGCACCGTCGGCGAGGGCGGTGAACACGGTGTCGACCAGCGGCCGCAGGGCGCGCGGCCCGCCGGTGCCGCCGGCGAGCAGGGTGGGGTCGTGGGGCGGTGAGGCAGGCATGGGAGAGCCCTTTCGACGAGGGCGGATGAGTGGCCACAAGCTACGCGCCACGCGGACCATCGATCCCACGGAATGCCATTCTTCCCCCGTACGGGTGACCCGGGGGCGTCCCTTCCCGCCAACTTTGCGGGGCGGTGGGGTGGGTGAAGGGATTTCGGTGAATGCGTTGCCGCCACCGGGGAAGGCGCGATCACCCAACGAAAGAATCGAACGGAGAAAGAATTCCCTCTCTCCGCATAAAGCGATCACGGAACATCACAGGTGATCAGAGTTGGTGGGGGCCCTCACCCGTCACCACGTGGAGGAGTTCCGGCTCCCGCCACGACCCGGCCCCCGGCCGGCCCCTCCCGGGCCGGCCGGGGCCGTGCGGCCGTCAGCTCCTGGACCGCACCCGCAGGGCGCGGCGCAGGTCATCCGTTTCGTCGGTCAGTTTGCGGTGGAGCGCGGCGGGGAGGTCCTCGCGCAGTGCCGCCTCCGCCAGGGTCAGCGTGGCCTGCTCCGTGAACGGGTGGGGGAAGGCCGCCTTCGCCGCGGCCACCGCCAGGGCGTGACCCCGACGGGTGGCCACGCCCGCCGCGGCCGGGAAGTAACGTTCCACGTACGGGCGCAGCAGCTCCAGCTGGGCTTCCTCCGCCTGCCAGAAGCCCTGGGCCGTGGCCGTGAAGAGGTAGTTGGAGAGCACGTCCGCCGGGTCGAAGAGCGCGTCCCAGGCGGCGGCCTTCGCCGCCTCCTGCGGCAGGGCCGCCCGGCAGCGGGCGGCGCCCTCCTCGCCCTTCGCTCCGGGGTCCCGTTCGGCCTCCGCCCGGATCTCGGCCTCCTGCGTTGCGCCCAGGGCCGCGAGCCGGTAGAGGATCTGCCAGCGCAGTTCGGGGTCGCCGCCGATGGCGTCGTCCGCCAGCCACTCCCGCAGCGGGCGTTCGGTGGTCGCGCAGCGGATGGAGGTCCGTACGGCGATGAGCTGTTTCGCCTCGTCCTTCGTCTCCCGTGCCCGGTTCAGCAGGTCGGCGGCCAGGTCGGAGAGCAGATGGAGGGCTTCGGTGCGGCCGGCTGCCGTCGGCAGGTAACGGTTCGCGATCTGGCCGGTGGCGAAGGAGAGGACGCCTTCCACGATGGCGGTCTCCGGTTCGGCGGGCAGGTGTCTGCGGGCCGCCTCCAGATAGGCCCGCGGGGCGAGTTCGGCGTCGCGCACCATGTCCCGTGCCGCGTTCCACACCACGGTGCGGGTGAGGGGGTCGGGCAGGTCGGACAGGACACGCTGGGCCGTGTCCCAGGACGGCGCGTCCAGTCGTACCTTGGCGTACGTCAGGTCGCCGTCGTTCACGATCAGCAGGTCGGGGCGGTGGCCGCCGGCGGTCACCTCCTGGGCGGTCTCGTCGGCGCCCAGTTCGACGTCCAGCGTCTCCCGGTGCCGCGCGCCGTCGTACACGCCCAGCCGCAGCCGGTGCGGGCGGCGTCCCTCGTGGGTCAGCGTCACCGCCCACCCCTCTTCGGTCTCGCGCACGCGGGGGGCCAGGAGGTCGGGGCCGCTGGTGCGCAGCCAGGCGTCCGCCCAGCCGTGGACGTCGCGCCCGGAGGCGCGTGCCATGGCGTCGATGAAGTCGGCGAGGGTGGCGTTCCCGAAGCGGTGCCGGGCGAAGTGGTCGTTGACGCCGGCCAGGAAGGTGTCATCGCCGAGCCAGGTGACGAGCTGCCGCAGCGCGGAGGCGCCCTTGGCGTAGGAGATGCCGTCGAAGTTGAGCCAGGCGGAGGCGGTGTCGGGTACGCCGTCCGGTTCGGGCGCGACGGGGTGGGTGGTGGGCCGCTGGTCGGCGTCGTAGCCCCAGGACTTGCGGTCCACGGCGAACTCGGTCCACGGGGTGAAGCGGGGTACGGCGTCGGCGAGTACCTGGTAGCCCATGAACTCGGCGAAGGACTCGTTGAGCCAGATGTCGTCCCACCAGCGCAGGGTGACGAGGTCGCCGAACCACATGTGGGCCATCTCGTGCGCGATGACGACGCCGCGCAGCTGCCGCTGGGTGTCGGTCACCGCCGAGCGGTAGATGTACTCGTCCCGCAGCGTCACCAGGCCGGGGTTCTCCATCGCCCCGGCGTTGAACTCGGGGACGAAGGCCTGGTCGTAGGAGTCGAAGGGGTAGGGCTCGTCGAGGATCTCGTGGTAGCGGTCGAAGACGGCCCGGGTGATGCCGAGGATCTCGTCGGCGTCCTGGTCGAGGTACGGGGCGAGGGATTGCCGTACGTGGATGCCGAAGGGCAGTCCGGCGTGCTCGGTGCGCACCGAGTGGTACGGGCCGGCGGCGACCGCCATCAGGTAGGTGCTGATGGGCGGGGTGGTGGCGCAGCGCCAGCGGCCGGGGGCGCCGGCGACGGGGGTGGCGATGCCGTTGCCGAGGACGGTCCACTCCTCGGGGGCGGTGACGGTGACGTCGAAGGTGGCCTTGAGGTCGGGCTGGTCGAAGGCGGCGTAGACCAGCGGGCTGTCGGTCATGCAGCACATGCTGTAGAGGTAGGTGAGCCCGTCCGCCGGGTCGGTGAAGCGGTGCATGCCCTCTCCGGTGTGGGAGTAGGGCATGTCGGCGGCGACGGTGAGTTCGTGGGGGCCCGCGGCGAGTCCGGTCAGGGGCAGCCGGCCGTCGACGAGGGTGCCGGGGTCGAGGTCGTGGCCGTCGAGGGTGGCGCGGTGCAAGGTGTGCGGGCGGAGCTCGATGAAGGTGTCGGCGGCGGCCTCGCGGGTGCTGAAGCGGACGGTGGTGGTGGAGGCGAAGGTGTCCTCGCCGCGGGTGAGGTCGAGGTCGATGGCGTAGGTGTGGACTTCGAGCAGTCCGGCCCGGGTCCGGGCTTCGTCGCGCGTCAGTGTGGCCATGGGGTCATGCTGCCAAATGGTGTGCCGTGCCGGACTGCTCGTCGTGGGTGTGGGCGCGAGGCGTCAGACCTGTTCCCAGGTGCAGCCGCTGGTTTCGAAGTACTCGCCGGTGTTGACGGTGACGCGGCCGGGTCCCTCGAAGAAGTCGTTGGCGATGATGGAGTCGAACTCGCCGGATGCGTCGCTGTTGCGGGACCAGTAGCAGGCGCCCATGAGGCTGTCTCCCCCGCCGTCGGTGCGGTATTCGCCGGGGTCGATGTCCTCGCCGACCAGGTAGGTGCCCGGCCCGAAGGTGGTGTTCTCCGGCTCGGGCTCGGGTTCCGGTTCGGGCTCGGGTTCCGGCTCCGGCTCCGGCTCCGGCTCCGGCTCCGTGGATTCCTCTTCCGCCGGCTCCGCCCCGGGGGATGTCGCGGGCGGCTCACTGGCCCGGGCGGAGCCGGATGCCTCGTCCTGCTCCGCGCCGCCGGCCCCCAGGCCCACACCGATCAGCAGGCAGACGATCCCGACGGCGGCGTGCGTGAGGATGGTCTTGCCCTGGCCCTTTTTCTTCGGTCCCGGGACCGTGGGCGGCCCCGGGACCGTGGGCGGGGGCACCTGCTGGGGATGCGGCGGGTAGGCGGGCTGCTGCGGCGGTTGGGTCATGGTCCACCCCATGGGTCGTCGGCGAGCACGGTCGTGGCGGTGTGGGGGAGACCGATCCTGCGCGAAGCAGGCCCGAACGCGCAGACGTTCGGGCCCGATGTGATGATTCTGTGATCGTGACGTGTGCCCGGGGGGCGATCCGAGGCGGGGCGGGGGCCCCCGAGCCCGGGGAAGCTCACTCCTCGACGGCTCCCATGAACCACACCGCGTCGCGATCGCCGATACCGAGACCGAACTCCAGTCCCTGGCCCTCGCCGAGGTTGCATGCCTCCGACCACGCGGCGTCCCCGCCGTCCTCGACAACGGACGGCGGTGCGACGGTGATGCCGTCGAAGGTCGCCCGCTCGGCGGGTATGCCGTCCACCACGCACTCGACCACCAACCCGTCCAGCGTGAGCGGGGCACCGGTGCCGTTCGTGGCGGAGACCACGACCAGCGCGTACCTGCCGCTGTCGTCGTGGCCGCCGAACTCGTGGGGGACGAACACCTCGCCGACCTCCGCGGAAAGGCGGAGCCCGTCGTCGAGCTCCACTTCCGCACCGAGGTCGGAGAGGATCCAGCCGAGTTGCTGCGGGTCGGGCGTGCCGGTGACGTCCGGCGGCTCGGGGGTGGGGGTGGGGGTGGCCGTGTCGTCCTCGCCGCCCGAGCCGCACCCGGCGAGCGCCAGGAGCGAGAGGACGGCAACAGCGGTCATCACGCGGTTACGTGTCATCCCGTCACCCTTCCCCACCGTCGCGACGTGTGTGTGCCGCGTGACGGGACTGTGATCCTCGGCGGGTCGAGAAGACCGCCGAAAGTGAGGCCGCTGCGGGTGTCACCGCGCCGTCCCATCCGCCCCCGGACCTCCGGCGGTTATCGGTCCCCGGTCTCTTCCCTGCTCACGGACTCGTTGGCGATGGTCTCGTGGTGCCGGATGACCTCCGCGATGATGAAGTTCAGCAGCTTCTCGGCGAACGCCGGGTCCAGGTGGGCGTTCTCGGCCAGCTGCCGCAGCCGGGTGATCTGGCGTGCCTCGCGCGCCGGATCGGCGGCTGGCAGCTGGTGGCCCGCCTTGAGGCGGCCGACCTGCTGGGTGCACTTGAAGCGTTCGGCCAGCATGTGGACGACGGCGGCGTCGATGTTGTCGATGCTCTCCCGCAGCCGTGTCAGCTCCGCGCGCACGTCGTCGTCGATGTCGTTCATGCCGTATACCCTATGCGGCTTATGCTGCCTGCATGATCGCGACGTTGCAGTGCACAGTGATCGACTGTCCGGACCCGATGGCCCTGGCCGTTTTCTACCGTTCGATCCTCGGCTGGGAGCTGGATGACTCCTCGCCGCCGTGGGTGACGCTCACCGACGCGGCGACCCGCCAGAAGATCGCCTTCCAGTACGCCCCCGACCACCAGCCGCCCCGCTGGCCGGATCCCTCGCATCCTCAGCAGATGCATCTCGATTTCGACGTGGCCACCCGCGAGGATGTGCTGCGCGCGGAGGAGGAGGTGCTGGCGTTGGGGGCGAAGTTCCTGCACGACAGCGGCGGTGAGACCCGGGGGTTCCGGGTGTACGAGGACCTTGCCGGTCATCCGTTCTGCCTCTGCTACGGGCAGTTCCCCTGAGCTCCGCCGCCGCCCGCGGGGCGTTTCCGCATCTGGCGTCGGTGCGTTCGGCGGTGACGGCGCTGTACCGCGGGCTGTCCCCGGAGACGGTGCGGGGTTTCGCGACGAGCGTGCTCCCGGTGGATGTGGCGTTCGACGACGCCGAAGATCTGGCCGCCGGCGTGGAGCGGGTGGCGCTGGTGATGGTGCGTCATCTGGGCCTGCCGCCGGGACCGGTGCGGGTGCGGTTCCGCGATGACATGCCGGAGGCCGCGTGGGTGGAGGTCGAGGCGGCGCCGGGTGGCGCGTACACCGTGGATCTGCACCGCCGGTTCGACGGTCAGCGGCGTGACATCGGCGGGGTGCTGGCGCACGAGGTGATGCACGTGTACCTGCATCGGGCCGGTCTGTCGCTGCCGGTGACGGCCGAGGACGAGATTCTCACGGACACGGCCGCCGCGTATCTGGGAGCCGGCTGGCTGCTGTTGGACGCGTTCCGCGAGGACGCGCTCGGTTCGCAGCGGCTCGGTTATCTGACGCCGCAGGAGTACGGGTACGTACTGGCGCGGCGGGCGGCGGTGTTCGGGGAGGATCCGCGGATCTGGTTCACCAGCCCGCAGGCGTACGAGGCGTACGAGGCGGGCCGTCGGCTGGCGGAACGGGACGCGGTCCGGCCGCCGTTGGCGGGCGGTCCGTGGGCGGTACGGCAGCGGTACGCGGCGGAGCGGGCGCTGGCGGTACGAGGGCGCTCGGTGCCGGGTGAGGGCGGCGCGGGGTACGCCTTCGAGCAGGGGGATCCACTGAGGGTGGTGTTCGGCTGTCCGGTGTGCGGGCAGCGGTTGCGGCTGCCGGTGGCGGGGCGGCGCCGGGCCCGCTGCGGGTTGTGCCGTACGGTCCTGGACTGCGACACCTGACGGCCGGTCGGGGCCGGGGCCGCTACTTGATGGCGCCGGCCGCCAGTCCGCCGGCGAGCCGCCGCTGCACCACGACGAAGAAGATGAGTACGGGCACGGTGATGAGGGTGGAGCCGGCCATGACGGCGCCCCAGTCGGTGCTGTACTGGCCGAAGAACCGGTGCAGTCCGACGGCGGCCGTGTACTTGCTGTCGTCCTGCATGAAGGTGAAGGCGAAGATGAACTCGTTCCAGGCCACGATGAAGGCGAAGATGCTGGTGGCGACGAGTCCGGGGGCCACCAGCGGCAGCAGGACGGAGCGGAACATCCGCCACCAGCCGCAGCCGTCCAGGTAGGCGGCCTCCTCGATCTCCTGGGGGACTGCGGCGACGAAGCCGCGCAGCGTCCAGATGCCGAACGGCAGGGAGAAGGCCAGGTAGACCACGGTCAGCCCGAGCAGGCTGTTGAGCATCCCGAGGTCGCTCATCTGGAGGAACAGCGGGATGACGAGGGCCTCCAGCGGCACCATCTGCACGATGAGGATCATCACCAGCACTTTGGTCCGCATCCGGAACCGGAAGCGGGCCACGGCAACCGCGGCGAACAGGGAGAGCAGCCCGGACAGCAGCACCGTACCGGCGCCGACGAGGGCGGAGTTGGCGAGGAAGGTGGTGAAGTCGCCGGTGTCCAGGACGTACCGGAAGTGGTCGAGGGTGAAGCCGGAGGGCAGTACGGACGCGCCGCGGGTGCCGGCTCCGGGGTCGAACGCGGAGGACACCATCCAGTAGACGGGGAAGAGGGAGAAGGCGAGCAGCGCGGCGACGGCCAGGGCCAGCCCGGCGCGGCGTGCGCGGCCGCTGGTCGTTCCGGCCGTCACGGCTGCCGTCCTCGGGTCCGGGGTCGTCTTCGGGGCCGGGACCGGGGCCGGGGTCGGGGTGATCGCCATCGTCAGAGTTCGTCCCTCTCCTTGAACAGGGCCCTGATGTACGCCACGGTGATGGCGAGCAGCAGCAGGGTGAGCAGGACGGCGATGGCCGAGCCCATGCCGTACTGGTTCTTGACGAAGGACTGGTGGTAGGACCAGACCCCGAGATTGAAGATGTCGGGGTTGGATCCGGAGCCGCCCGGCATCAGGTAGATCTGGGCGAAGACCTTGAAGTCCCAGATGGTCGACAGGATGGTGACGACCATGAAGACGGGTTTGATGGTCGGCACCGTGATCTTCCAGAACCGCTGCCAGGCGTTGGCCCCGTCCATCAGGGCGGCCTCGGGGAGTTCCCTGGGGATGGTGAGCAGTCCGGCGAAGACGGTGATGGCCACGAACGGGAAGCCGTGGTGGACGACGTTGAGGGTGGCGATGGCGTAGAAGGACCAGCGGTCGGTGAACCAGTTGGTCTCGCGGGGTTCGATCAGGCCCAGGGCGTCCAGGCCGCCGCTGACGATGCCGTTGAGCGGGTCGAAGATCCAGATCCACACGTAGGTGCCGGTGACGGCGGGCATGGCCCAGGCCATCATGATCACGGTGGAGCAGATGACCCGCCATACGGTGCCCAGGCGTTGCAGCAGGAGGGCGACGAGGGTGCCGGTGATGACGGTGAGGGCGACGCAGACGACGGCGAAGACGACGGTGTTGGGCAGCACCGTGGACCACAGGGCGCCGTCGCCGAGCAGGGTGCGGTAGTTGTCGAGACCGGTGTAGTTCGATGTGCCGGTGTAGATCTGGCGCAGGCCGTAATCCTGGAAGGACAGGAGCACCACGCGCAGCAGGGGCCACAGCAGCAGGACAGCCAGGACGGTGAGGGCGGGGGCGAGCAGCAGCCAGGGGCGCAGGGCGCGGGTGCGATGTGCGCGGCGGCGGGCGAGGTGCCGTTCCCGTTCGGGGTCCGGTGTCCGGCCCCGGTCGCGGCGCCGGTTGCCGTTCCGGTGCCGCGCGGGGTCGGTGGTGTCGGTGCTCATCGGCTAGTTGCCAAAGGTCTCGTCCATGGCCGCTGCCGCCGTGTCGGCGGCTTCCTGCACGGTGGCCGAGCCGGAGAGGATGGACTGGAGCATCTGCGGGATGACCTGGGCGCCCTGGACCTGGCCGTACAGCTCGGTCACCGGCACGCTGGCGCCGGCCTCCAGCATCTGGGTGGCGAAGGGGGCGACGAGGGGTCCTGCCCGGTCCGCCACGTCTTCGAGGAGGGACTGCTGGCCGGGGAAGAAGCCGGACTGCTCGGCCCAGCGGGCGCCGTACTCGCCGGTCGACATGAGCTTGATGAGTTCCCAGGCGAGTTCGGGTTCGTCGCTGTTGAAGTCGCCGAGGAGTGAGCCGCCGACGAAGGAGGGGTTGTAGGTGCCGGGCTGCTGGCCGGGGATCGGGACGACGCCGAGCCGGTCGGCCCAGGTGGGGTCGTCCTCCAGGAGGGTGTTGACGGTCCAGTTGCCGTTGATGACCATGGCGGCCTGGCCGGTCTGGAAGCTCTGGAGCTGGTCGGTCTCCAGCCAGGTCTCGGCGGCGGCGACGGACAGGCCGTGCTCGGTGGCGAGCGAGGTGTAGAACTCGATGCCGGCGACCGCCTCGGGGGCGTTGATGGTGGAGGTCCACGCGCCGTCGTCGCCGGCCTGGGCTATCTGGCCGCCGGCGCCCCAGATGAACGGGTCGACGGTGTACTCGGTGCCGCCGATCACCGGGAACGGGATCATGTCGGGCTCCAGTTCCTTCAGCTGGAGGGCGACATCGCGCAGTTCGTCCCAGGAGGTGGGCGGCTGGAGGCCGTGTTCGGCGAAGAGGTCGGCGCGGTACATCAGGGAGCGGGTGCCGGCGTGCCAGGGCATGCCGTAGGTGGCGCCGTCGACGGTGCCGGCCTCGTGGAGGGCGGGCACGAGGTCGCCGCTCAGGCCGTCGGCCTCGATGTCGCCGGCGAGGTCGCGCAGGGCGCCAACGGCTCCGAATTCCAGCGCCCAGGTGGTGCCGATCTCGGCGACGTCGGGGAGTTCGCGGCCGGCCATGGCGGTGGTGATCCGGTCGTGGGCGTCGGCCCACTGGATGAACTGGACGTTGAGTTCGGCGCCGGTCTGTTCCGTGAACGCGGCGCCCAGTTCCTCGAAGTAGGGGCCGGCGTCGGGGTTGGTGCCTTCCATGATCCAGACGTCGAGGGTTTTCGCCGCGCCGTCATCGGAGTTGGCGTCGCTACCGCAGGCCGTGAGCAGGCCGAGGGACAGTGCTGCCGCGCCGGCGAGGAGGCGGCGGGCGGGGGTGCCGGAGTGGCCGGGGGTGTGCGACATGGTCAGTCCCCTCCTGAAGGTAGGGAGATCATCCAGCCGGATGGAGCGTCGATTGTGACAGCGGTGTGTTCACGCGTTCCAGGTCCTGGCATCACGGAATGGCACCGTTTGTGGCCTGGACCACTGGAGGTCGTGGAGGAACCGTCCGGAGGTACGGACCGTCCCACGGGGGTGGTACGACCAGTGCCGACGGAGGGGGGATCGGATGCAGCCGCGGATCATCAGATCGGTCGTCATCGGGGTGGTGCTTGGTGTCTCGATCGTGGGCGTGGGGCTGGGCGCGGTGCTGTGGATGCAGCAGTTCGGCCGGCACAACGACATCCGGACGCTGCCGTTCGCCCACCCGTTGCCCCAGGAGCCACAGCCTCAGGAGCCCACCCCGCAGCCAGCCTCCCCCGCGCTCTTCGAGGAGCGGGCGGACGAGATCGTCCGCGCGTGGCCGGACCCGGGGGCCTTCGACGGCGGCGGCGCGGATCTGCTGCCGCTGTCCGGGATGGAAGCCGCCTCCCCCGAGGACACCTCGCTCACTGTCCACGTCGGCCATGGCGCCTGTGATACGGATTTCGGCGCCTGGCTGCGGGAGACGGAGGAGCTGGTGATCGTGGGCGGCTGGAACGTACCCGATCCCACGGTGGCCTGTACGGAGCAGTGGCTGTCCGACCCGTACCGGATCGGTCTGGAGTCGGAGCTGGGCGACCGCCCCGTGGTCGACGCGGTCTCCGGGGCTCCGCTCCCCTCCTCGCGGTGAACCGGACCGCGGCCCCGGCCGCCAGGGCCGTCACCGCCACCGCCGCGCCACCGGCCAGCGTGGCCACCAGCCAGGCCGGCAGATACGGCGGGGCCGGCTGCGGGGGGATGGCTCCCCCGGGGTCGATCCAGGCGGTGACCGTGTCCCCGGCGGCTACGTCGCCCCGGCAGTCGCCCTGCCGCCACAGATAGCCCTGCCGGAGCGGCTTCGGCGGGACGCGGCCGTCCGCGAGCCGCAGCCGGCACTCCACCGACTCGCTGTTCGAGGGCGGCCCCGTCTCGTACCGTCGGACCTCGGTGACCTCGGCCTCCACGCGTTCGCCGCGCCAGGAGATCACCGTCTGCTCGAAGGTCATCACCAGGCCGGTGCACAGCGCGGTGACGATCCAGCAGGCGGCCTGGGTGCGCCACTGCCAGTCGCGGGACGAGGTGATGGCCAGCATGGCGGGGCCCAGCAGGACCACGGCGATCACCAGCACGATCACGCCGATCAGCCCGGCGACGCCGCCCTTCGGGGAGTTCGTCAGCACATGGAACAGCGCCGCCGCGACGCACGCGGCGCCCACCGCCACGAGTCCGATGGCCGCGCCCGCCAGCCGGGCCAACCCGTTCCGTACCCCCGTCACCGCTCCCCCGCTCCCCCGGGCTTCTCCCCTCTTCCCTGCCCGGCCCGCCTCCGGACATGCCTCGGCGCCTGCCCTCACTCGGTCGGGGAGAGGCAGGCGCCGTGGCCACTTTCCGTACGACGTTGTACGGAAGTTCGGGGGATCCGGTCAGACCGTCAAGGAGCGGTCGGTCGGCCGGATCGGGTAGGGCAGGGCGCTGGGCGCGCCGGTCAGGAAGCGGTCCACCCCGCGGGCCGCCGCGCGGCCCTCGGCGATCGCCCACACGATGAGCGACTGGCCGCGCCCGGCGTCACCGGCCACGAACACGCCGTCGACGCTGGTGGCGTAGTCCGCGTCCCGCGCGATGTTGCCGCGCGCGTCGAGGTCGACGCCGAACTGCCGTACCAGGCCGTTCTCCTGGTCGGTGCCGGTGAAGCCCATGGCCAGGGTGACCAGCTGGGCCGGGATCTTCCGCTCGGTGCCGGGCTTCTGGGTGAGCTTGCCGTCGATGAACTCGACCTCGACCAGGTGCAGCCACTGCACATTGCCGTCCTCGTCGCCCTCGAAGTGGGTGGTGGAGACGGAGTAGACCCGCTCGCCGCCCTCCTCGTGCGCGGAGGTGACCTTGTACGTCATGGGGAAGGTGGGCCACGGCTGGTGGGCGGGGCGGTCCTCGCCCGGCCGGGGCATGATCTCCAGCTGGGTGACGGAGGCCGCGCCCTGCCGGTGGGCGGTGCCCACGCAGTCGGCGCCGGTGTCGCCACCGCCGATGACGACCACGTGCTTGCCCTCGGCGCTGATGGGGGCGGTGATGAAGTCGCCCTCCTGCACCTTGTTGGACAGCGGCAGGTACTCCATCGCCTGGTGGACGCCGTTCAGTTCGCGTCCGGGCACCGGCAGGTCGCGGGCGGTGGTGGCGCCGGCGGCGATGACGACGGCGTCGTACCGCTTGCGCAGCTTCGCCGCGTCGATGTCGCGGCCGATCTCCACGCCGGTGCGGAACTTGGTGCCCTCCGCGCGCATCTGCTCGATGCGCCGGTTGATGTGCCGCTTCTCCATCTTGAACTCGGGGATGCCGTAGCGCAGCAGGCCGCCGATGCGGTCGGCGCGCTCGTACACCGCGACCGTGTGCCCGGCCCGGGTGAGCTGCTGGGCGGCGGCCAGGCCCGCGGGGCCCGAGCCGATGACGGCGACGGTCTTGCCGGAGTGGCGCTGCGGCGGCTGCGGGGTGACGTTCCCGGCCTCCCACGCCTTGTCGATGATGGTGACCTCGACGTTCTTGATGGTGACGGCGGGCTGGTTGATGCCCAGCACGCACGCCGACTCGCACGGCGCGGGGCACAGCCGCCCGGTGAACTCCGGGAAGTTGTTGGTCGCGTGCAGCCGTTCGCTGGCCGCGGACCAGTCCTCGCGGTAGGCGTAGTCGTTCCACTCGGGGATCAGGTTCCCCAGCGGACAGCCGTTGTGACAGAACGGGATGCCGCAGTCCATGCACCGCGACGCCTGCTTGCTGATGATGGGCAGCAGCGAGCCGGGGACGTAGACCTCGTTCCAGTCCTTGACGCGTTCGGCGGCGGGCCGGGAGACGGCGGTCTCGCGGCCGGTGGTGAGAAAGCCCTTCGGGTCAGCCATGGGTCGCCGCCTCCATCATCTTCTCGTGGGTCTCGGACTCGCCGAGTCCGGCGCGCTCGGCGGCGTCCTTGGCGGCGAGCACGGCCTTGTACGTGGTGGGCATGATCTTGCTGAAGCGGGCGACGGCAGCGTCCCAGTCCTTCAGCAGCTTGCCGGCGACCGTGGATCCGGTCTCCTCGGCGTGGCGGCGCACCACTTCGTGCAGCCAGTCCCGGTCGGTCTCGTTCAGCGTCTCGACCGCGACCATGCCGAGGTTGACGTTGTGCGCGTCGAGGTCGATGACGTAGGCGACGCCGCCGGACATGCCGGCCGCGAAGTTGCGTCCGGTCTCGCCCAGGACGACGGCGTGGCCGCCGGTCATGTACTCGCAGCCGTGGTCGCCGACGCCTTCGGCCACCACGGTGGCGCCGGAGTTGCGCACGCAGAAGCGTTCGCCGACCCGGCCGCGCAGGAACAGTTCGCCGCCGGTGGCGCCGTAGGCGAGGGTGTTGCCGGCGATGGTGGAGTACTCGGGCAGGTGCTCGGCGCCGCGGTCGGGCCGGACGATCAGCCGCCCGCCCGACAGGCCCTTGCCGACGTAGTCGTTGGCGTCGCCCTCCAGGCGCAGGGTGACGCCGCGCGGCACAAAGGCGCCGAAGGACTGGCCGGCGGAGCCGGTGAAGGTGATGTCGATGGTGTCCTGGGGCAGTCCGGCGCCGCCGAACTTCTTGGTCACCTCGTGGCCGAGCATGGTGCCGACCGTGCGGTTGATGTTGCGGATGGCGACCTGGGCGCGCACCGGCCGGGCGTCCTCGGCGGTGTCGGCCGTGAGGGCGTCGGCGGAGAGCCGGATCAGCTCGTTGTCCAGGGCCTTCTCCAGGCCGTGGTCCTGGGCGATCGTGCGGTGCAGCGGCGCGCCGGCCGGCAGGTCGGGCACGTGCAGCAGCGGGGCCAGGTCCAGTCCGGCGGCCTTCCAGTGGTCGACCGCGCGGGTCACGTCCAGCAGTTCGGCGTGGCCGACGGCCTCCTCCAGGGTGCGGAAGCCCAGCTCGGCGAGGAGTTCACGCACCTCTTCCGCGATGAACTCGAAGAAGTTGACGACGAACTCGGGCTTGCCGCTGAAGCGTTCGCGCAGCACCGGGTTCTGGGTGGCGATGCCGACCGGGCAGGTGTCCAGGTGGCACACCCGCATCATGACGCAGCCGGAGACGACCAGCGGCGCGGTGGCGAAGCCGTACTCCTCGGCGCCGAGGAGCGCGGCGATCAGGACGTCGCGGCCGGTCTTGAGCTGTCCGTCGGTCTGCACGACGATGCGGTCGCGCAGTCCGTTGAGGAGCAGCGTCTGCTGCGTCTCGGCCAGGCCGAGTTCCCAGGGGCCGCCGGCGTGCTTGAGGGAGGTGAGCGGGGAGGCGCCCGTACCGCCGTCGTGTCCGGAGATGAGGACCACGTCGGCGTGTGCCTTGGAGACACCTGCCGCGACCGTGCCGACGCCGACCTCGGAGACCAGCTTCACGTGGATGCGGGCGGCCGGGTTGGCGTTCTTCAGGTCGTGGATGAGCTGGGCGAGGTCCTCGATGGAGTAGATGTCGTGGTGCGGGGGCGGTGAGATGAGGCCGACGCCGGGGGTGGCGTGCCGGGTCTTGGCGACCCACGGGTACACCTTGTGCCCGGGCAGCTGGCCGCCCTCGCCGGGCTTGGCGCCCTGGGCCATCTTGATCTGGATGTCGTCGGAGTGCACCAGGTATTCGCTGGTGACGCCGAAGCGGCCGGAGGCGACCTGCTTGATGGCGCTGCGGCGCTCGGGGTCGGTGAGCCGCTCGGAGTCCTCGCCGCCCTCACCGGTGTTGGACTTGGCGCCCAGCCGGTTCATGGCGATGGCGAGGTTCTCGTGCGCCTCCTGGGAGATGGAGCCGTAGCTCATCGCGCCGGTGGAGAAGCGCTTGACGATCTCGCTGACCGGCTCGACCTCCTCCAGGGGGATGGGGGCGCGCTCGCCGTCCTTGAGCTGGAACAGTCCGCGCAGCGTCATCAGCCGTTCGGCCTGCTCGTTCACCCGCTCGGTGTACTGCTTGAAGATGTCGTAGCGGCGCTGCCGGGTGGCGTGCTGGAGCCGGAAGACGGTGTCGGGGTCGAACAGGTGCGGTTCGCCCTCGCGGCGCCACTGGTACTCGCCGCCGATCTCCAGGTCGCGGTGGGCGGGGGCGATGCCGGAGGCGGGGTACGCCTTGGCGTGCCGGGCGGCGACCTCCTGGGCGATGACGTCGAGGCCGGCGCCGCCGATCTTGGTGGTGGTGCCGTGGAAGTAGGTGTCGACGAAGGACTCGTCGAGACCGACGGCCTCGAAGACCTGCGCGCCGCGGTAGGAGGCGACGGTGGAGATGCCCATCTTGGACATGACCTTCAGGACGCCCTTGCCGAGCGCCTTGATGAGGTTCTTGATGGCGGCCTCGGCCTCGATGCCGGGCAGGTAGGTGCCGCGGGCGACCAGGTCCTCGACCGATTCCATGGCGAGGTAGGGGTTGACGGCAGCGGCCCCGTAGCCGATGAGCAGGGCGACGTGGTGCACCTCGCGGACGTCGCCGGCCTCGATGAGCAGCCCGACCTGGGTGCGCTGCTTGGTGCGGATGAGGTGGTGGTGCACGGCCGAGGTGAGCAGCAGCGAGGGGATCGGGGCGTGCTCGGCGTCGGAGTGCCGGTCGGAGAGGACGATGAGGCGGGCGCCGTCGGCGATGGCGGCGTCCGTCTCGGCGCGGATCTCGGCGAGGCGGTCGGCCAGGGCTGCGCCGCCGCCGCTGACCCGGTACAGGCCGGAGAGGGTGGCGGAGCCGAAGCCGGGGAGGTCGCCGTCGGCGTTGATGTGGATGAGCTTGGCCAGCTCGTCGTTGTCGATGACCGGGAAGGGGAGGTTCACCGAGCGACAGGTGGCGGCCGTGGGGTCCAGCAGGTTGCGCTGGGGGCCCAGGGAGGAGTGCAGGGAGGTGACCAGTTCCTCGCGGATGGCGTCCAGCGGGGGGTTGGTGACCTGGGCGAAGAGCTGGGTGAAGTAGTCGAAGATCAGCCGCGGCCGGTCGGAGAGCGCGGCGATGGGGGTGTCCGTTCCCATCGAGCCGATGGGCTCGGCGCCGCTGCCCGCCATGGGGGTGAGCAGGACGCGCAGCTCTTCCTCGGTGTAGCCGAAGGTCTGCTGGCGGCGGGTGACGGAGGCGTGGGTGTGGACGACGTGCTCGCGCTCGGGCAGGTCGGCGAGGCCGATGAGGCCCTCTTCCAGCCATTCCGCGTAGGGGTGCTCGGCGGCGAGGCTCGCCTTGATCTCGTCGTCCTCGATGATGCGGTGCTCGGCGGTGTCGACGAGGAACATCCGGCCGGGCTGGAGCCGGCCCTTGCGCACGACGGTGGCCGGGTCGATGTCGAGGACGCCCACCTCGGAGGAGAGGACGACGAACCCGTCGTCGGTGACCCAGTACCGGCCGGGGCGCAGCCCGTTGCGGTCCAGTACGGCGCCGACCTGGGTGCCGTCGGTGAAGGCGACGCAGGCGGGGCCGTCCCAGGGCTCCATCAGGGTGGAGTGGAACTGGTAGAAGGCGCGCCGGGCGGGGTCCATCGACTCGTGGTTCTCCCACGCCTCGGGGACCATCATCAGCACGGAGTGCGGCAGCGAGCGACCGCCGAGGTGGAGCAGTTCCAGGACCTCGTCGAAGGAGGCGGAGTCGGAGGCGTCCGGGGTGCAGACGGGGAAGATCCGCTCCAGGGCGTCCTGGTCGCCGATGCGCTCGCCGAACAGCGGCGAGGCCAGCTGGGACTCGCGGGCGCGCATCCAGTTGCGGTTGCCGCGCACAGTGTTGATCTCACCGTTGTGGGCGACGAACCGGTAGGGGTGTGCGAGCGGCCAGCTCGGGAAGGTGTTCGTGGAGAACCGGGAGTGGACCAGGCCGATGGCCGAAGCCAGGCGACGGTCTGAAAGATCAGGAAAAAACGGCTCAAGCTGTCCGGTGGTGAGCATTCCCTTGTAGACCAGGGTGCGCGCCGACAGCGAGGCGAAGTAGACGCCGGTCTCGCGTTCGGCGCGCTTGCGCAGCACGAAGGCGCGCCGTTCCAGCTCGATGCCTGTCCGTCCGCCGTCCGCATCGTGGACAAAGAGCTGGCGGAAGGCGGGCATGACCTCGCGGGCGGCGGCGCCGAGCAGCTGGGGGGCGACCGGCACCTCGCGCCAGCCGAGGACGGTCAGGCCCTCTTCGGCGGCGATGGCCTCGATGGCGGTGGTGGCGGTGGCGTTCTCGTCCGCGTCCACCGGGAGGAAGGCGGTGCCGACGGCGTAGGAGCCGGCCTCGGGGAGACCAAAAGGAACGTTATCCCGCAAAAATGCATCGGGGATCTGGATGAGGATCCCCGCGCCGTCCCCGGTGTCCGGGTCGGAGCCGGTGGCGCCGCGGTGCTCGAGGTTCCGCAGCACGGTCAGCGCCTGATCGACCAGCTCGTGGCTGGCCTCGCCCGTCAGGGTGGCGACAAAGCCGACGCCACAGGCGTCGTGTTCGTTGCCCGGGTCGTACATACCCTGCTTCACCGGGTGGGACGCAGAACGCATCGGCTCTCCCGTCGTCTCTTGGTAGGTGTTGTGTACCGAGGGACGACGCTGGCCCTGGCTGGCTTAAATTTTCGTGCAGGTTACACGATGGCGAGGTTCCCGAGAAGTGGATACCTCTGTCCACGATGCGGACTACGTTCTGCCGGGCTCCGGCCGGAGAATGGCGGATATGTCGGCGCTGGCGGACGTGGAAGCCTCATGCCCGCAGGAAACGAACTGAAACCCTCCGGAAACAAAGCTCACCCATGAGCACGCCGATGAGTGCATAGCGTGCGGGGACACCCGGTATATTCCCGGACGCTCCGGGCGAAGGGGTCAGCCCAGGGCGGTGTCGAGCAGCGCGCCGATCCCGTACGTCAGCCCGGCCGCCGCGGCCCCCAGCAGCAGCTGCCGCAGCCCGCTGTACCACCAGGAGCGGGCCGTCACCCGGGACACGACCGCGCCGCACAGGAAGAGCCCGGCCAGCGCGAGGAGCAGGCCGGGCCAGAAGGCCGTGCCGCCCAGCAGATAGGGCAGCACCGGCAGCAGGGCCCCGACCGCGAAGGACCCGAAGGAGGACAGGGCCGCGACCGTCGGCGAGGCCAGATCGGCGGGGCCGACCCCCAGCTCCTCCCGGCTGTGGATCTCCAGCGCCTGGTCCGGATCGCGGGACAGCTGCCGGGCGACCTCCCGGGCCAGCTCCGGCTCGACCCCGCGCCCCACGTAGACCGCGGTCAGCTCGGCCAGCTCGTCGTCGGGGTTGCGGGCGAGCTCGCGCCGCTCCACCTCGATCTCGGCCAGTGCCAGCTCCCGCTGGGAGGCGACCGAGGTGTACTCCCCGGCCGCCATCGAGAACGCCCCGGCGGCCAGGCCCGCCATCCCCGCGATGGCGATGGTGTGGGACGACGCCGAGGACCCCACGACACCGCTGATCAGTCCGAGATTGGAGACCAGCCCGTCCATGGCCCCGAAGACCGTGGGACGCAGCCAGCCCCCGCTCACGTCGCGGTGCCGGTGGTGGGCCTCGGCGGAACCCGTCATGACGCGGAGGTGGCCCCCGCCTTGTCGGTGCCGTCGCCGTCGTCGCCCTTGGCCAGGCCGACCCGGCCCTTGGCGGCGGGTTCCTTCTCGCCGTCACCCTCCTTGGCGGTGTCGCTGTCCTTCGCCGTGTCGTCCTTGGCCGTGCCCTCGGCACCCTCGGTCGTCTCGTCGGCCGTGGCCTCGGCCCCTGCCGGGTCGTCCCCGGCACCCGGCTCGACGATCTCCTCCCGGCCCGGCCGGCGCTTGGCGGAGATCACCAGGTACGCGACGGCGGCGAGGAAGACGACGATGGAGGTCCAGTTGTTCAGACGCAGGCCCAGCACCTCATGGGCCTCGTCGATCCGCAGGTACTCGGTCCAGAAACGCCCGGCGGTGTACGCGGCGACATACAGCGCGAACGCACGGCCGTGCCCCAGCTTGAACCGCCGGTCGGCCAGGATCACCAGCACACCGACGCCCACGCACCACAGCGACTCGTACAGGAACGTGGGGTGGAACGTACCGACGTCGATGCCGTTGTCGATCTCCAGGGCCCACGGCAGATCGGTGGGCTTTCCGTACAGCTCCTGGTTGAACCAGTTGCCCCAGCGACCGATCGCCTGTGCGAACGCGATACCGGGCGCCACGGCGTCGGCGAAGGCGGGCAGCGGGATCCCGCGCCGCCGGCACGCGATCCAGGCACCGACCGCGCCACCGGCGATGGCACCCCAGATGCCGATACCGCCGTCCCAGATCTTGAACGCGTTGACCCAGTCGCGATCCTCGCCGAAGTACAGCTGGTAGTCGGTGATCACGTGGTACAACCGGGCGCCGACCAGGCCGAAGGGCACGGCCCACACGGCGATGTCGGCGACGGTCCCGGGCTGGCCTCCCCGGGCGACCCAGCGCTTCCCGCCGAGCCAGATGGCGACGAAGACACCGATGATGATGCACAGGGCATAGCCACGCAGGGGCAGGGGCCCGAGATGGACCTCGCTGGTGCCTGGGCTGGGAATAGAGGCAAGGATCTCCATGGTGTCCCCGACGCTACCGCGCCGGACGCCCACCCGGGAATCCACGGCCCGCTTTCCCGACCGGGATCACACTGTGTGCCCACTCAGATGCGGGACAGCGGCGAGCAGCTCGCCGCCCGGCCGTCCTCCTCCTGGCCGCCCTCCTCCTCAAGACTCCCGCTGCGGTCGTAGGGATCGACGCCGCTTCCCGGGATCGGCTTCCACTCGGAGGGGAATTCCGGGTTGAGGTAGCCGTCGGTGACCCCACAGCTGTCATTGCCGCGTTCCGCCATCCACATCCCCGGCCACAGCGTGTGCGGTGTCGCGTCGGTCCTCGCCGGGTCCGGGACGGTGAACACCCAGGTCCGGCGCACCACCGAACGGGTCACCTCGCCGGATCCGCCGACCGCGACCACCGGGTACACAAAGGTGTAGTCGGCGTGGATGTCCGCCCCGTACTCCCCTGCCTCCACCGACATGTGGCCGCGCACCTTCACCACCTCGCCGAGCAGTTCGGCGCGCTCGGGGTTGATCCGGGTGAACACGTCCACCGGGTTCTGCTCGATATTCGGCTCGGCCAGCCCGTCCGCCACGAAATCCCCCATGGTGGACATCGGGTCAAGGGCGGTGAGCGCGTCCTCGGGCACCGCCCCGGCCAGGACCTCGGGGTCCAGATTGGTGCCGATCAGAAACTCCCGGGCCAGTTCGAGGCCCTCCGCCACCTGCTCGGCGGACAGCCCTCCGACCGCCTCGGCCTCCGGCGGCTCTATCCCCTCGGCCCCGTCCGCCCACTGCTTCGCGGGCGACCCGGCGAAGGGGTCCTCCCTGGTCGGCCGGTCCGGATCCACACGCGGCGGTGCCTCGGTCGGCCGCTCCGTTTCCGCCGGCAAAGGCGCCACCTCGGCGGCCGGGGACTCCGCACCGGAGAACCGGTCCGTGATGAGGGAGGGCTTGATCGCCAGTACGGTCGCCACCGCGGCGACCACCCCGGCGGCCGGCCCCACCCACCGCGTGGACCGCTGCTTGCGCCACTCCGGCCCGGTCCGCCAGCCCTCGGGCTCCCAGCCGTCGTCCTGTCCCCTGCCCACCGCACGCACCGCTCTTCACCAGAAAGTCCCCCACGGGACACCAACCGTGGGGGACAGACTGTGATCTTCACGTGGTCTTCGCAAGCCGGGCACCGGTGGCGGCCGTTGCGTCCGGCGGACAGACCGGAGCAAGCGGGGCAACCAGCGCCCCCTGAGACCGGATTGTGACCGGTGGCTAGGAACTCGCCGCCAGCTGGTTGACCTTGTTGCGCAGGGTGTCCGGGGTCAGCGGCTCCGAGGTGTTGCCGTAGAGGTTCTCGCCGTTGAGCAGGATGGTGGGGGTGGCGTTGAAGTCGGAGTTCATGAAGTCGGCGTTGCTTCGCTGGGCCCACTCGTCGTGGGTGCCGTCCGCCACGCACGTGCGGAACGTCTCGTTGTCCAGCCCGTCGACCTGGCCGGCCAGGTCGATCAGGTGGTCCTTGTCCGCGAACGCGTCGTCCGCCTCGGCGGGCTGGTTCTCGAACAGCACGTCGTGGTACGGGGAGAACTGGCCCTGGTCGTTGGCGCACTGGGCCGCGTTCGCCGCGTTCGTCGAGCCCTGGCCGCGGAGGTTGCCGTCGATGATCGTGACCAGGTGATAGTCCACCTTCAGCTTCCCGGCGTCCGTCAGTTCGTGGATGACGTCCCGGAAGCCGTTCTCGAACTGGCCGCACGCCGGGCAGCGGAAGTCCTCGTACACGGCCAGCGTGGCGGGGGCCGTCGATTCGCCCACCGTGATCGGCGCCGCCGGGGGGCCCTCGTTGCTGGTGCCGCCCGAGTTGGCCGCCAGCACGCCGATGACGCCGGCCACGGCGAGGATCGCGGCCGCCGTTCCGCCGACCTTCAGCGAACGCATCCGCCGCTCGGCGGCCTTCTCGCGCTCGCGCTCCTCCCGCATCCGGTCGCGGGCCCTGCCTTTTCCGTCACGGTTCTTCTGGCTCACGCCTGGGCCAACGAGTCTCCCGCCGTCAGGACACGGCTCACCACCACTCGACGGCGACCGTGGCCGCGCCGATCAGCGCGCGCGGGACGGCGGCGGACGGCAGGAGGGCAGGACGGCCGGGAGCAGATCAGTCACCCGCCCGGCTCAACCCAGGTCGGCCTGAACTTCCTTGATGTCCCAGGGCACCGTCAGCCAGGGGCTCTCCGGCTCCGTGCTGAGCAGGTGGTGCACCTCCAGCATCTCCCGGTACCAGTCGCCGAACGTCTCGTCGTCGAAGTGCAGGCAGCGCCCCAGGATGTACCCGGCCGCGAAGTCCGGCCAGGAGACGTACGTCTGGCGCGCCGCCGCGCCCGCCCGCAGCAGCGCCGTCTCCGCCTCGTGGGTGTCGCAGTACCGCGCGCCCAGGCCGTCCCGCGCCATGAAGGAGGCGCGCCCGAAGTCCCAGGCCAGGATGGAGCGCACCGACGCGTCCGCCGCCAGGATGCCGTCCGCGCGGAACCGCGCCTCGTACCGCAGGATCCGGCCGATCAGGTCCTGCGCCAGGGTGATGTCCGCGTCCAGGTCGAACTGCGGGGGCCGGCCGGTCTTGTCGACCACCTCGGCGGTACGCGCCAGCAGCACCCGCTCGGAGGTCTCCCGCCACTTCACCGCGCCCGGCGCCACCCCGTACTCCTGGATCAGCGCGTGCCGCACCCGCAGACAGAACTCCCACGCCGGCGGCGACAACTCGCCGCGCAGCAGGCCCTCCTCGGCCTCCAGCCAGCCCTCCCGGCCGGTGATCCCCCACCAGGTCCTCAGCAGTTCACGGGTCTCGGAGTAGCCGCCGTTCTGCCAGCCGAGCTGGTTCCACAGGGTGCCGTTGTTGACCAGCAGCAGCGCGCCGCAGGCCATGCCGTGCGCCATGGCGTCGGTGCGCGGCCCGGTCCACAGCGTCTTCAGGCGCGGCTCCTCTCGGGCGCGCTTGGCGTGCCGCTTCCACTGCCGGGGGTCGGCCGGTACGAACGTCTCCACCGGCGTCCCGGGGTTCACCGCCAGCCAGCTGACGGTCTTGGGCCAGGCCTTGGCCAGCGGGCCCAGGTTGCCGCGTTCGAAGACCTGCCCGGCGGCCGGGGGTGGCAGCATCCCGCGGGTGAAGACGGCCACGCACAGCCCTTCCACCTGGGGGTCGCGGAACGGCGCGAAGCGGAACCCGCCCGGCACCGCGTCCACCACTTCCCGCGACATCGGAAAGAACAGATCGGTGCCCGCCAGCACGTCGAAGAACGCCGGCCAGTCGCCGTTCATACCGGCCGCGTACAGTCCCGCTTCCACGGTCGTCGGCGGCTGCCAAGGCCCCTGTGGTGTGGCCCCCATACTCCCCATGGGGCCAGACCTTATCGGGCCCGGCCGTCCCCATGCCGTGCAGCCCGGGGACGGCCCTGCGGTCCCGCGTCAGCCGGACCGGCGCACCCCGGCGGCCAGTTGCCCGGCCAGGGCCCGCACCGCGTCCAGACCGGCCCGCTCGTCGCCCTCGTGGGCCAGCAGTTCCTTCACGAACGCCGTGCCCACGATGACCCCGTCCGCGAAGGCGGCGACCTCGGCGGCCTGCGCCGCGTTGGAGACCCCGAGTCCCACGCACACCGGCAGTTCGGTGGTGGCGCGGGTACGGCGCACCAGGTCGGACGCCTCCCGGCCCACCGACTCGCGGGTGCCGGTGACACCCATCAGCGACGCCGCGTACACGAAGCCGCTGCCGGCTGCCGTGATGGTCGCCAGCCGGGCGTCCCTGCTGCTGGGCGCCACCACGAACACGGTGGCCAGGCCGTGGTGCTGGGCCGCCTTGCGCCACACCTCGGACTCCTCCACTGGCAGGTCGGGCAGGATGCAGCCCGCCCCGCCGGCCGCCGCGAGTTCCTCGGCGAACCGCTCGGCGCCGTACCGGTCCACGGGGTTCCAGTACGTCATGCACAGCACCGGTGCCCCGGTGGCCTCGTACACCTCGCGGACCGTGCGCAGCACGCCCTCGATCCGCACCCCTCCGCGCAGCGCGATGTCGTCGGCGGTCTGGATGACCGGGCCGTCCAGGACCGGGTCACTGTGCGGCAGCCCGATCTCGATGACGTCGCAGCCGCCCTCCACCATGGCGACGGCCGCCCGGATGCCGCCGTCGACGGTGGGGAAGCCGGCCGGCAGGTAGCCGATGAGCGCGGCGCGGTCCTCGGTGCGGGCGGCGGCCAGGGTGGTGCCGAGCAGCTCCAGGTTTCCGGTCATGACGCCGCTCCCTCGCTGTCGCCGTTGCCGGCGGTGTCGCCGTTGTCGCCGTCGTAGAGCCCGAAGTACCGGGCGGCGGTGTCCATGTCCTTGTCGCCCCGGCCGGAGAGGTTGACCAGGATCAGCCCCTCGGGGCCCAGCTCGCGCCCCAGGTCGAGGGCTCCGGCGAGGGCGTGCGAGCTCTCGATGGCCGGGATGATGCCCTCGGTGCGGCACAGCAGCCGCAGCGCGCGCATCGCCTGGTCGTCGGTGACGGGGCGGTACTCGCCGCGCCCGCTGTCCTTGAGGTAGGCGTGCTCGGGGCCGATGCCCGGGTAGTCCAGGCCGGCCGAGATCGAGTACGGCTCGGTGATCTGGCCCTCGTCGTCCTGGAGGACGTACGAGCGGGAGCCGTGCAGGATGCCGGGCTCGCCTGCGGTCAGGGTCGCGGCGTGCTCGCCGGACTCCACGCCGTGCCCGGCCGCCTCCAGGCCGACCAGCCGGACGTCGGCGTCCGGAATGAACGCGTGGAAGAGGCCGATGGCGTTGGAGCCGCCGCCCACGCAGGCGGCCACGGCGTCCGGGAGCCGGCCGGTGCGCTCCAGGATCTGCCGCCGCGCCTCGACCCCGATGACCCGGTGGAAGTCGCGCACCAGGGCGGGGAAGGGGTGCGGGCCGGCGACCGTGCCGAAGAGGTAGTGGGTGGTGTCCACGTTGGCGACCCAGTCGCGGAACGCCTCGTTGATGGCGTCCTTGAGGGTGCGGCTGCCGGAGCCCACCGGGATCACCTCGGCGCCCAGGATGCGCATCCTGGCGACGTTGAGCGCCTGCCGCTCGGTGTCGATCTCGCCCATGTAGATGGTGCAGTCGAGGCCGAACAGGGCGCAGGCGGTGGCGGTGGCCACGCCGTGCTGGCCGGCGCCGGTCTCGGCGATGACCCGGGTCTTGCCCATCCGGCGGGTGAGCAGGGCCTGCCCCAGCACGTTGTTGATCTTGTGCGAGCCGGTGTGGTTGAGGTCCTCGCGCTTGAGGAAGATCCGGGCCCCGCCGGCGTGCTCGGCGAACCGCGGTACCTCGGTCAGCGGCGAGGGGCGGCCGGTGTAGTCGACGAGCAGGTCGTTCAGCTCGGCGGCGAAGGCGGGGTCCGCCTTGGCCTTCTCGTACTCGGCGGCCACTTCCTCGACGGCGGCGCGCAGCGCCTCGGGGATGAAGGTGCCGCCGAAGGCACCGAAGTACCCTCCGGCGTCGGGGACCGTCCCTTGCGGGTCGGGATGGAAGTACACGTCGGACATGTGTGAGCCCTCCGGGCGTCAGCGACGGAACGGGTGAGGGAAGAACGGGTGGCGAAGGGGAGGGACGGCACGGCGCGGCCGGGGATCAGGGTGAACCCGGATCAGACCCGGCCCGCGGGCCGTGCGCGTACAGGTGCGCGGCCCCCGGCCCCCGGCCGTGGGTCATCAGGAACGGCGCGGGCGCGCGCCGCGTCGGGGCGGCGCGGTGAACACGCCGCAGCGCCGGTTACGCGACGGCCGCCGGCCCCCGCCGGCCCGGCCATCGCCGCCCGCTGATCTGTCCCGGCTCGCTGCCGATGTGGTACCGCACCCGCCGCCCCAGGATCCGCCGGGCCGGCGCGCGGCAGCCGCGCGGCGCGGCGCCCCGGGCCAGCCGGGGGAAGTCCGTGGGGGTGGCGGCGGGCATCGTGATCAGCGCCCGTGCCGCAGCGCGGGGTGCTCGCCGGCCGCCACCAGGTCGGCCACCGCCGTACGCGGGTCGCGCCCGGTCACCAGCGACTCGCCGACCAGTACGGCGTCGGCGCCCTCGTTGGCGTACGCGATCAGGTCGTGCGGCCCGCGCACGCCCGACTCGGCGACCTTGATCAGGTGGTCGGGGATCTCGGGGGCGACCCGGGCGAAGGTGCCCCGGTCGACCTCCAGGGTCTTCAGGTTGCGCGCGTTCACCCCGATGATCTTCGCACCGGCGGCCACCGCCCGCTCCGCCTCGTCCTCGTCGTGCGCCTCCACCAGCGGCGTCAGACCGATCGACTCGGCCCGCTCCACCAGCGACACCAGCGCGTCCTGCTCCAGGGCGGCCACGATCAGCAGCACCAGGTCGGCGCCGTACGCCCGCGCCTCCCACAGCTGGTAGGAGGTGACGACGAAGTCCTTGCGCAGCACCGGGATGTCGACCTTGGCGCGGACCGCCTCCAGGTCGGCGAGCGAGCCGCCGAAGCGCCGCTCCTCCGTCAGGACGGAGATCACCGCGGCGCCGCCCGCCTCGTAGTCGGCGGCGAGCCCGGCCGGGTCGGCGATCGCGGCCAGCGCGCCCTTGGACGGGCTGGAGCGCTTGACCTCGCAGATCACCCGGACCCCGTCGCCGCGCAGCGCGGCGACGCCGTCCCTGGCCGCGGGCGCCTTCGCGGCGCGCTGCTTGAGCTCGTCGAGGCTGACCCGCGCCTGCCGTTCGGCGAGGTCCGCGCGTACACCTTCGATGATCTCGTCGAGCACACTCACGCGGCGGCCTCCTGTCGTCAGGGCGGGATCGGGATGGGTCGGACACACCGATGGTATCCGGCTCGGGGCAGAGGTTACGCCCACGGCAGGGGGAGGGGCAGGTTGCGCAGCACCGTGAAGGCCGCCACGCCCCCCAGCAGCGCCCAGCGGTACGGGGCGGCCGGTACGGGCAGCGCGGGCGGCGCCCCCGTTCTGCCGCGCACTTCCCGGACCAGCCACCACAGCAGGGCGACGCCCAGGACGAGCGCGGCGAGCACCACCAGCGCGTTGGACGCGAGCGCCTCCCCCAGCCGGCCGTGCGCCAGGGCGTGGGCGGCGCGCAGGCCGCCGCATCCGGGGCACTGCCAGCCGGTCAGCGCGGGCAGCGGGCAGGCGGGATAGGGGCTGGAGGGCCCGCCCGGGTCCACCGCGGCGACCACCGCCCAGGCGGCGCCCGCGGTGCCGAGCGCGGCGAGCGGGGCGGCGGCGCGCCGCGCCCGGACCCGGACGGTCATGCGGGCTGCGGAACGGGCGGTGGGCTGCGCGGACTCCGGCACCCGCCCAGCTTCCGTACCCGGCCCCGCACGCGCAACGGCGCGGCGCCGATCGGGGGATCGGTGCCGCGCCGCGAAAAGGTCGCGCCGTGCCGGTCAGCTGCCGGCGGCGGCCGGTGCCGGGGCCGGCTCGCCGGTGCGCTCGGCCGCCGGAGCGGTGCGCTGGCCCGGGAGGGTCTCGGCCTTCTTGCCGTAGCCCGCCGCACGCATGGCCAGTCCGGCGACGACGCCGACGGCGGACAGGCCGACCCACGCGCCCAGGCCCACGAAGGGCTGGCCCGCGACCATGAAGTAACCGCCGACGATCGAGGCGGCGATCATGATGATGACGCCGGTCCAGGCGGCAGGGGTGTTGCCGTGGTCATCGTGGCCCGCCATGCTGATGCTCCTTGTGTTCCTCGGTGGTGGGGTACGCCCAACCGCCATTGTGTCAGGCCCTCCCCGGAGGGCGGATGAGGCCCTTGGTCCCGAACGCACGGCCCTAGGTCGTCGGATCCTCGCCCCGGTCCAGGGCCTTCCAGATGTCCTCGGGCCGGTCCGGGTCCACGGCGGTGCGGCGCCCCCGCCGTTCACCGCGCTCGCCCCGTTCGCCGCGCTCGTAGCGGCCGGACATCGCCGGCCACTGCCGCCCGTAACTGAGCGCCAGCAGCCCGGCGATCAGCAGCAGCAGCCCGCCGAGCGCCGACAGCCACGGCCAGCCCGTGTGGCTGACGCTCGTCACCGCCGCCTCGGTCAGCCCGAGCGCGTCGGCCGCCGCCCGTTCCAGAGCCTGGGTGTCGGAGGCGCCCACCAGCGCGGCGCCGATCGCGCCGGCCCCGCTCAGCGCGAGGACCGAGGCGACGATCACCCGCCCGGTGCGGCGTACGGCGAACACCGCGACCAGCGACGCGAGCCCGACGAGCGCCAGCGCGCTCGGCAGGTCCGAGACGGCGCTGCCGCTCGCCGTGACGGGCAGTTCGCCGGCGCCGAACCCGGACTGGCTCGCCTCGCCCTCGCCCCAGGTCTGGCCCGCGGCGATCAGGACGATGGCGGCCCCGGCGGCGCCGCTGAGCAGCGCCGCGCCGAGCGCGCGGCGCGGGGCGCGGGTGGGGCTGCTGCTGGCCGGCTCACGAGTCACCTCTCCACGCTACCGCGCAGCTTTGCGGCGGTTCCTACCGCCCTGAGTACCGCCGCCGCCTTGTTGCGGCATTCGGTGTCCTCGGCGACCGGGTCGGAGTCGGCGACCACACCCGCGCCGGCCTGGACGTACGCGGTGCCGTCGCGCAGCAGGGCGGTGCGGATGGCGATGGCGGTGTCGGCGTCGCCCGCGAAGTCGAGATATCCGACACAGCCGCCGTACAGCCCGCGCCGTACCGGCTCCAGTTCCTCGATGATCTGCAGCGCGCGCGGCTTGGGGGCGCCGGACAGGGTCCCCGCCGGGAAGCAGGCGGTGAGCGCGTCGAAGGCGGTGCGGTCGGGGGCCAGGGTGCCGGTGACGGTGGAGACGATGTGCATGACGTGGCTGTAGCGCTCGACCGTCATGAAGTCGACCACCTCGACGCTGCCGGGGGCGCAGACCCGGCCCAGGTCGTTGCGGCCGAGGTCGACGAGCATCAGATGCTCGGCGCGTTCCTTGGGGTCGCCCAGCAGTTCCGTACCGAGATCGGCGTCCTCCTGCGGGGTGGCGCCGCGCGGGCGGGTGCCGGCGATGGGGTGCAGCAGGGCGCGCCCGTCCTCGACCTTGACGAGGGCCTCGGGACTGGAGCCGACGATGTCGAAGCCGTCGAAGCGGAAGAGGTACATGTACGGGCTGGGGTTGGTGGCGCGCAGCACCCGGTAGACGTCCAGGGCGCTCGCCTCGCACGGCGTCTCGAAGCGCTGCGAGGGCACCACCTGGAAGGCGTCGCCGGCCCGGATGTGCTCCTTGACGTCCTCGACGGCGGCGCGGAAGTCGGCGCCGCCCCAGTGCGCGGTGTACGGGGGCAGTTCGGAGGGCGGCAGGGGGGCGGCCTCGGCCGGTACGGGGCGGGCGAGGTCGGCGGTCATGGTGTCGAGGCGGGCGACGGCGTCCGCGTACGCCTCGTCGACGCCGCTGGCGCGGTCGTTGTGGTTGATGGCGTTCGCGATGAGCAGCACGGTGCCGTCGCGGTGGTCCAGGACGGCGAGGTCGGAGGCGAGGAGCATGGTCAGTTCGGGCAGGCCCAGCTCGTCGCGGGTGTGCTCGCCGATGCGCTCCAGGCGGCGGACCACGTCGTAGCCGAGGTAGCCGACCATGCCGCCGGTGAACGGCGGCAGGCCCGGCTCGCGCGGGGTGTGCAGCGCGGTGAGGGTGGCGCGCAGGGCGTGCAGCGGGTCGCCGCCGGTGGGGACGCCGACCGGCGGGGTGCCCAGCCAGTGGGCCCGGCCCTCGCGCACGGTGAGGGCGGCGGCGCTGCGGACCCCGATGAAGGAGTAGCGGGACCAGGTGCGGCCGTTCTCGGCGGATTCCAGCAGGAAGGTGCCGGTGCGTTCGGCGGCGAGCTTGCGGTAGAGGCCGATGGGGGTGTCGCCGTCGGCGAGCAGCCGGCGAGTGACCGGGATGACTCTGCGGTCCTTGGCCAGTATCCGGAAGCGGTCGAGGTCCGGCGTTGCCTGGTGCGTCATGGCTGGTGAGCCTACTGCCCGCCGCTGACGGGGAGGGGGTCCGCGTCGAAGCAGGTGCGGTCCCCGGTGTGGCAGGCGGCGCCGACCTGGTCGACCTTGACCAGCAGGGTGTCGCCGTCGCAGTCGAGGGAGACGGACTTGACGTGCTGGTGGTGTCCCGAGGTGTCGCCCTTGACCCAGTAGGCGCCGCGGCTGCGGGACCAGTACGTGCAGCGGCCGGTGGTGAGCGTACGGTGCAGGGCCTCGTCGTCCATCCAGCCGAGCATGAGCACCTCGCCGGTGTCGTACTGCTGGGCGATGGCGGGGACCAGGCCGTCGGCGTTGCGCTTGAGGCGGGCGGCGACGGCGGGGTCGAGGTCGGATGCGGTGCGGGACATACCCCTATTGTGCCGGGCGCGGCGCGGTGGATGGCCGGTGTGCGGGAGGGCGTCCTAGTCTGGAGGCATGTCTACCCATGCCAAACGTGAACGACTGGTGCTCGCCGACCTGTTGGAAGAGGCCGGGCCCGATGCCCCGACGCTGTGCGACGGCTGGAACACCCGTGACCTGGCGGCGCACGTGGTGGTGCGCGAGCGCCGCCCGGACGCGGCGGCGGGCATGGTGATCAAGCCGCTGGCGGCGCGCGGCGAGAACATCCGTACGGAGTTCGCCGCGAAGCCGTACGCGGAGCTGCTGGAGCTGATCCGGTCGGGCCCCGGGCGTACCTCGCCGTTCTCGCTGAAGCCGATCGACGAGGCGGCGAACACGGTGGAGTTCTTCATCCACGCCGAGGACGTGCGGCGGGCGGGGTCCCTGTGGAAGCCGCGGGAGCTGGACGCGGTGTTCACCGAGGCGCTGTGGAAGCGTCTGGAGTCCTCGGCGCGGCTGATGGGCCGCCGGAGCCCGGTGGGCCTGGTCCTGCGGCGGCCGAACGGGCAGACGGTGGTGGCCCAGAAGGGCACGCCGGTGGTCACGGTCACCGGGGACCCGGGCGAGCTGCTGCTGTTCTCCTCGGGCCGGCAGCGGGCGGCGAAGGTCTCGCTGGACGGCGAGGAGGCGGCGGTCCGGGCGGCCGGTACGGCGAAGATGGGCGTCACCGGCTGAGGCCGGCACGACCAGGGGGAAGGTTCCCGGCCCGGGAAGTCCGCGCCGGGCCGGGATCCGGTGACTAGGGCCGCCAGTCACGCAGTTGTCGGGCCGTGTCCTGGAGATCGGTCTTGTGCTCCCTGATGCCACGGGTGAGCTGGGCCATCGCCCCCGGGGGCGGGCTGATGGGCTGCCCGCTCAGATCCAGGTACATGTGCGCGCAGGCGGCACCGATCGCGGCGTTGAAGTCCGCGAACGGTTCGAGCAGCAGGGCGGTGTGCAGGAACGTCGCCGCTCGCGTCACCGCTTCCTCGTAGTACGCCTCGCCCGCGAAGCGCTCGTAACGATGGCGCTCGGCCATGCACTGCAGCGCACCCCAGTCCCTGATCGGGGTGTTGGGCGGACTGACCTCGAGCTGAACGTTCAGGACCCACCCGGTGTCCACGTACAGCGGCGTCACCGAAGGCCCTCCGGAAACTCCTGCTCGAACTCGGCCTTGTACTCCAGGGCGTACTTCACCGCGCCCTCGACGAAGCGCTGCTTGAGGCGTCTGCGCACCACGTCCTCGGCCAGTATGTCGTGCGCCAGCCGCTTGATCGCCACCCCGCGCTCCTTGGCCTCCGCACGCAGCTCCGCCAGCTCTTCTTCGGTGAATTCGATCGTGATACCGGGCATGGGCGCACCTTAGTCCCGGCGCTACCGCGTGCGCAACCGAAACCGGTAGCCGCGCCGTGTGGCGGCGATAGGGTGGCGGCATGGCCGATGACACCGCTCCCGTACAGGTCGATGAAGGCGTCGAGTTCCCGGAGCCCGGGGCGGGTGAGCTGTGGGCCGTGGGGGCCGCGGTGGTCAATGACCGCGGCGAGGTCTTCGCCCAACGGCGTTCCGCTCAGCGCCGGTTGTTCCCCGACACCTGGGATCTGGTGGGCGGCCACGTCGAGCCGGGCGAGAGCGTCCTGGCGGCGCTCGTCCGTGAGGTGGCGGAGGAGACCGGCTGGCGGGTGCGCCGGGTGCGGCGCTCCCTGGGGGTGCTGACCTGGGAGGGCGACGACGGTCTCGGGCTGCGGCACGAGGTGGACTACCTGGTGGAGGTGGAGGGGGATCTGTCCGCGCCGCGCCTCGAGTGGTCCAAGCACCCGCGGTACGGCTGGTTCGGCCCGGACCGGCTGGAGGAGCTGAAGGAAAACCGGGCGCCCGAGGAGCAGTTGGTGTACGAAGTGGCGGCCAGGGCGCTGGGGATCGCTCCGTCCTGACCGCACCACCTGCGCGTTCCTGTTCGCTCACGCGCGAATACGTGCAGACGTCTTGACAGTCCGGTGACCGGTTGGCAACACTCCCCGCGAATCAGCAAGCGCTTGCACTGTGTCGTGCGCATGACTAATGAATCGATTCAGATTCGTTTGGGTGTGCCACCACGCCCGCATGCGCCGCGCCCCGTACCACCCACCACATAGGAGTGATGATGGGCGGAAGTGCTGCTACACCCACCCCGAGACCCCCGCACGGCCACGGCCACGGCCGCAGGCGCGGCCGTGGCCTGCTGCGCACCGTGATCACCTCGGTCGCCGCCGCCGCGACCGCCGTAGTGGGTCTCGCGCTGCCGGGCCAGGCCCAGGCCGCCGAGCCGATCACCGTGTACCTCGCCAGCGACTCCACCGTGCAGACCTACGACCCGTACTGGGTCCCCCAGGCGGGCTGGGGCCAGGTCTTCGACCGGTTCTTCACCGATGACGTCACCATCGCCAACCACGCGATCGGCGGCCGCAGTTCCCGCAGCTTCATCGAGGAGGGACGGCTCGACGCCATCCTCGGCCAGATCAAGCCGGGCGACTATCTCTTCGTGCAGTTCGGCCACAACGACGCCACGGTCGACCGGCCCGAGCGCTACACCCCGCCGGACGACTACAAGGAATTCCTGCGCAACGACTACATCCGGGGCGCCAGGGAACGCGGCGCCATCCCGGTCGTCGTCACCCCGGTCTCGCGCCGCTCCTTCAACCCCGACACCGGCAGGTTCAACGTCTCCTTCCCGCAGTACGTGGACCGCGCCATCGCGGTCGCGCAGGAAGAGAACGTGCCGCTGATCGATCTGTCCGCCTCCTCCCGTGCCTACCTGGACAGCATCGGCCCAGAGGAGGCCAAGTCGGTCTTCCTGCACGTCCCGGCCGGCGTCTACCCCAACCGGCCCACCGGCACCGTGGACGACACCCACTTCCAGGAGTACGGCGCCATCCAGATGGCCCGCCTGGTCGCCCAGGACGTCGCCGCCCTCGACACCCCGCTCGCCGGCCGCGTCACCGGCGCCGGCACCCCGGGCGCCGTCCCGGCCAAGCCCGGCGGGCTCGCCGCGCAGGACGTCTCCAACCAAGGGGCCCGGCTCACCTGGAACGCGGTGGCCGGGGCCGACATCTACCGGGTCCAGCGCAAGCCGCAGGGCGCGCCGGACAGCCAGTACACGCTGGCCACCACCTCCACCCTCCCGCTGGCCGACATCGGCGGCCTGGCCGAGGGCAGCGCCCACCAGGTGCGGGTGGTCGCGGTCAACGCCCGGGGTGAGTCGGCCCCCTCCGACCCGCTCACCCTCACCACCCGCTCCGCCGACCACCGTTACGACTTCGGCCCGGTGGGCCAAGTGGTCGCCCCCGGCTACACCGAGGTCAACACCCAGACGCTGTACACCGCTCAGCGCGGCTACGGCTTCACCAGCACCGCCAACGTCATCGACCGCGACCGGGGCGGTGCGCTGGACGCCGTGCAGCGGGACTTCGTCGCGTACTTCGGCGGCACCTACGAGTTCCGGGCCGATATCCCCAACGGCACCTACTCGGCCACCGTCCACGTGGGCGACCTGCTCGGCTCCGCCCGTACCGTCCTCGCCTTCGAGGGCGTGGACCACGGCCAGGTCTCGGCCGGCACCGGCGCCGTCACCCAGGCCACGTTCAACGGGATCACCGTCACCGACGGGCAGCTGAACGTCACCATCTCCGGTCAGACCGCGCACCTCAACGGACTTGAGCTGACCAAGGTCGGCTGACCCTCCCCCGGCCCGGCCCGCCCCCGGCGCCCCCGTTCCGCAGGGCACGCGTCCCGGGCCGGGGCCACCCCACCGACCCCGCGAGAACCTCGCGCCCATCGCACCAAGGAGCAAGGATGGCTTTCCGAGCCGCAACCGTCCGAAGATCCACCCGCACCCTGGCCGTCGCCGGGCTGGCCGCCCTGGCCACCGCCGCGTCGCTGCTGACCGCTCCGGCGGGCACCGCGGCGCCCGCGGGCCGCCCCTCCCCCGCGCCGGTCCGCGCGATGGAGCAGCTGGACCGCGCCCCGGTCGCCGTGCTCACCGAGGACGGCGTGTACGTGGGCTGGCGGATGCTGGGCCTGGACCCGGACCACATCTCCTTCCACGTCTACCGGGACGGCGAGCGCATCACCCGGCAGCCGGTGCGCGGCGCCACCAACTACACCGATCCGCAGGGCACCGCCGACTCCCGCTACCAGGTCGCCGTCGTGCAGGGCGGCAACGGCCCGCGCGGCGAGCGCACCGAGGAGTTCGGCGTCTGGTCGCAGCAGTACCGCGACATCCCGGTCGGCCGCCCGGCCGGCGGGACGACTCCGGACGGCGTGGAGTACACGTACCACCTGGGCGACGCGAGCATCGGCGACCTCGACGGCGACGGCCGGTACGAGATCGTCCAGCTGTGGTCGCCGAGCAACGCCAAGGACAACTCCCACTCCGGGTACACCGGCAATGTCTACATCGACGCCTACACCCTGGACGGCGAGCAGCTGTGGCGCATCGACCTGGGCCGCAACATCCGGGCCGGGGCGCACTACACCCAGCTGATGGTCTACGACCTGGACGGTGACGGGAAGGCGGAGGTCGCGGTCAAGACGGCGGACGGCACCGTCGACGGCACCGGTACGGTGCTCGGCGATCCGGCGGCCGATCACCGCAACTCCGGCGGCTACATCCTGTCCGGGCCCGAGTTCCTGACCGTCTTCGACGGCGAGAGCGGCGCTGCCGTGGAGACCGTGGACTACGCGCCGGCCCGCGGCAATGTCGCCGACTGGGGCGACGGCTACGGCAACCGCGTGGACCGCTTCCTGGCCGGGGTCGCGTATCTGGACGGTGAGCGTCCCAGCGTGGTCTTCGCGCGCGGCTACTACACCCGTACGGTGCTGGTGGCCTACGACTACCGGAACGGCGCGCTGACCGAGCGCTGGACGTTCGACTCGAAGGAGTGGGGCGGCCAGTACGAGGGGCAGGGCAGCCACAGCCTGTCGGTGGCGGACGTGGACGGCGACGGCCGGGACGAGATCGTCTACGGCCAGCTGACCATCGACGACGACGGCACCCCGCTGTACAACACCACGCTCGGGCACGGCGACGCGCTGCACGTGGGCGACTTCGACCCGTCCCGGCCGGGCCTGGAGGTGTTCGCCGCGCACGAGAGCATGTCGGCGTCCGGCAACCGGGGCGCGACGTTCCGGGACGCGGCGACCGGCGAGATCCTGTACGACATGCCGGCCACCCGGGACATCGGCCGGGGCGCGGTGGGCGACATCGACCCGACCCGTCCGGGCGCGGAGGGCTGGGCGGTGACCGCCACCGGGGCGTGGAACTCGCGCGAGGGCGAACTGCGGGCGGCGGACGGCACCCTGATCGGCACGGACATCCCGTCGGCCAACTTCATGATCTGGTGGGACGGCGACCCGCTGCGGGAGATCCTGGACCACACCTTCGACGAGGCGAACGACCCGGCCGGCGCGCCGTTCATCGCCAAGTGGGACTGGGAGAACCAGCGGCAGGTGGAGATCTTCCACCCGCAGGGCGTCTACTCCAACAACTGGACCAAGGGCACGCCGGTGATCCAGGCGGACCTGTACGGGGACTGGCGTGAGGAGGTCGTCTACCGGACGCAGGACGACTCCGCGCTGCGGGTGTTCACCACGGTGGAGGAGACGGATCTGCGGCTGCGCACGCTCATGCACGACCCGCAGTACCGGCTGGCGATCGCGTGGCAGAACGTCGCGTACAACCAGCCGCCGCATCCTTCCTTCTTCATCGGGGACGGGATGAGCCGGCCCGCGAAGCCGCGGATCCAGTACGTGGCGGCGCCGAACGCCCACTGACCGGGCGCACCTCGATCCCCATAACAGCGCAGGTCAGCGCATGAATCACCAGGACCGAACATAGTTCGACCACGGTCCGACAAGCGCCGGGCGGCCCGATCAGCGGGCCGCCCGGCCGCGTTCGGGCCCCGCCGACGTGACGTCGGCGTTTCCGAAAAGTTATCCACCGCCCGGTTGCCGGAGCAGGCCCCGGCGGTATTGTAACGATTCACTTCGGGTGTCACCGGGGTCCGGTAAGGCGATCAGAAGCCATTGACACCTCCCGTGGAGTGCCGTTGTGCATAACGGAGCAAGGAGGCTCTACATGTCATTCAAGAAGACCGCGTTGCGTGGTCTCGCGATCGCCGTAGCCGGATCTCTGGCCCTTACAGCGTGTGGCTCCGACGGCGACAGCAGTGACGGAGGGAATGTCACCCTCAAGTTCACCTGGTGGGGCGGCGACGAGCGGGCCTCCCGTTATGAGCAGGCCATCGATCTGTTCGAGGACCAGAACCCGGGCATCAAGGTCCAGACGTCTTTCGCCGCGTTCCCCGACTACTGGACGCAGCGCTCCACGGACGCCACCTCCGGTGAACTCCCGGACGTCTTCCAGATGGACGCCTCCCGGCTTCTGGAGTACGCGGGCTCGGGCCTGCTGCTCGGTTTCGACGACTACGCCGGTAACCAGCTGGACACCTCGCAGATCGACGACGAACTCCTCTCCTCCGGCGAGGCCAACGGCGAACTGGTCGCCATCCCCACCGGCACCAATACCCTCACCCTGATGTACAACCCGGATCTCATCGAGGAACTCGGCCTGGAGATACCGGACTGGGACTACACCTGGGACGAGTACTTCGCCTTCCTTTCCGAGGTGAGCGCGGCCGGCGCGGACCACAGCCCGCGCGTGTACGGCGCCAACGACCCGACCATGGTGTGGTGGCTGTTCATGCAGCACCTGGTGCAGCAGGGCATCGAGCCGTTCAGCGAGACCGGTGAACTGAACTTCACCGAGGACGACATGCGGGAATTCATCGACGGCGCGGCCTCCCTGCGCTCTCCCGACAACCAGATCTTCCCCGCCGAGCGGGTCGAACAGCTGGACCCGCTGGGCGGGTTCACCAACGGCGAGGCCGTGATGGAGTTCCACTGGGACAACTTCATCCACAACTACTCGCACGACCTCGACAGCGACAACGTCCAGCTGATGCCGGTGCCCAGTGGCGCCGACGGCCAGAAGCACATGTTCTTCAAGCCCACCATGCAGCTGAGCATGGGCGCCAACACCAAGCACCCCGAAGAGGCCGCCCTGCTGGTCGACTTCCTCATCAACTCCCCCGAGGCCGGCGCCATCATCGGCACCGACCTGGGCGTGCCGGCCTCCGCCGAGCGGCTCGACGCCCTGGAGATCGAGCCGGGCAGCCTGGACGAGCGGGTCATCGAGTACCAGCAGCAGGCCCGTGACGAGGGCTACATGACGGCCACCGTGCCGTTCCAGCCCGAGGGCTTCGGTGCGGTGGAGACCGAGTACGTCGAGGTGCTGGCCAAGGAGTTCGACTTCCGCCAGATCGACACCGACGCCTTCGTCCAGCGCTGGTTCTCCGAGGCGGGCAACCACCTCGTCCGCTGACCGGTATCCCCGGAGCCCCCTCACAGACGCACCGAACGGATGATTCCTCGTGTCACTCACGCATGAGGCGTCCCGGGAATCGGCGAACAGCACCCCCGCCCGGCGACCGCGCAATGGGCGCCCGCCGCGGCGGGGTGCTGAGACCCGGGCCGGCTACGCCTTCCTCGCCCCCTGGCTGCTGGGCTTCATCACCCTGACAGCCGGCCCGATGATCGCCTCGCTCTACCTCTCCTTCACGAACTTCCACCCGATCCGGGACTGGGGCTGGATCGGCTTCGACAACTTCACCCGGCTCTTCGACGACCCGCGCTTCATGGACTCGGTGCAGGTCACCAGCCTGTACGCGGTCGTCGGCACCCCGATCAAGCTGGCCGCCGCGCTGGGCGTGGCGATGCTGCTGAACAACCGGCGGCGTGGCCAGGGCACCTACCGCTCGCTCTTCTACGCGCCGTCGCTGATCGGCGCCAGCGTCTCCATCGCCATCATCTGGAAGGCGATGTTCAACGACCAGGGCATCGTGGACGAGATCGGCCAGTTCTTCGGGATGAAGCCCGGCGGCTGGGTCGGCAACCCGGACATGACGCTGCCGATGATGATCCTGCTGGCGGTGTGGCAGTTCGGCGCCCCGATGGTGATCTTCCTGGCGGGTCTGAAGCAGATCCCGAACGAGCTGTACGAGGCCGCCGAGGTGGACGGCGCCGGTCCGCTGCGGAAGTTCTTCCGGATCACGCTGCCGATGCTCTCGCCGGTGCTGTTCTTCAACCTGGTGCTGGAGACCATCAACTCCTTCCAGGTCTTCGCCTCCGCCTTCATCATCTCCGGTGGCAAGGGCGGTCCCGCGAACTCGACGCTGTTCTACACGCTGTATCTCTACCAGCGCGGCTTCGGGCAGGGGCAGCTCGGTTACGCGGCGGCCATGGCGTGGCTGCTGGTGATCGTCGTCGGCATCATCACGCTGATCTTCTTCAAGACCTCGAAATACTGGGTGCACTACGGCGGGGAGACACGATGAGCAACACCACTCCCACCCTCACCGGGGCAACACCCCCACCCGCACCGTCCGCCGCCGAAACCCGTTCCGCTGAGTCACAGGCGGCCCGGCGGAAGGCAAAAGTGCGCGGCGGCGGAAAGACCGTACTGTTTCACGGCATTACCTGGGCGCTGGGCATCGTGATGCTCTATCCCGGGGTATGGATGCTGCTGTCCTCGTTCCGGCCGTCGAATCAGATCATCGGCGAGGTCGGGCTGATTCCGCGGGAAACCACTCTGGACAACTTCACCCGGGCTTTCGAGGGCATCGGCGGGGTTTCCTTCTGGACCTTCTTCAGCAATTCGATGATTCTCGGCATCGGTTCGGTGGTGGGCGTCTGCCTGTCCTGCTCGGTGGCCGCCTACGCCTTCGCCCGCATCGAATTCCCCGGCCGGAAGCTGTACTTCGGCCTGATGATCGGCACGCTTCTGCTGCCGTTCCACGTGGTGATCATTCCGCAGTTCATCATGTTCAACGAACTGGGCTGGACGGATTCCTACATCCCGCTGCTGATCGGCAAATTCCTGGCGGCCGAGGCGTTCTTCGTCTTCCTCATGGTGCAGTTCATGCGCGGGGTGCCGCGCGAGCTGGACGAGTCGGCGCGCATCGACGGCGCCGGCCACGGCAGGATCTACTGGTTCATCATGCTGCCGCTGATGCGGCCGGTGCTGGCCACCGCCTCGATCTTCGCCTTCATCTGGAGCTGGAACGACTTTCTGGCCCCGCTGATCTATCTGCGCAGCCCGGACAAGTACCCGCTGCCGCTGATGCTGCGCCAGTTCTCCGACCAGACCTCGGTCTCGGACTACGGCGCCCAGATGGCGGCGGCGGTCCTGGCCCTTGCCCCGGTCATCATCTTCTTCATGCTCTTCCAGCGCTATATCGTCGACGGTGTGGCGACCTCGGGTCTGAAGGGCTGATCGGGCATGGCGAGCGGAGCCGGCGCGGGCGGCGGCATCAGGGCGGGTCTCACGCTGTTCGGCGAGGTGGTGATCACCGGCGTGCTGGTGGCCGTCCTGGCCGCTCCGCTGATCACCGCGCTGCCGGCGCTGGCGGCCGGCATCGCCCACCTGCGGCGCCAGCTGACCGGCGACAGCGTACGGATGGCGGACGTCTGGGCGGACTTCACCGCCGCCTGTCGCGCCCTGTGGCCACTGGCGCTGGCCTTCCCGGCCGCCGCTCTGCTGCTGCTGTGGAATCTCTCGCTGGCCGAGACGGGCCTGCTGCCCGGTGGGGCCGGGGTCCGGCTGGTGTCGATGACGGCGCTGGCGGTGTGGGCGGTGCTGCTGCTGCGCACCGCCGCGGCGTGGCACCGTGACACCACCGCGGGCCGCGCCGTCCGGGAGGCGGCGGTGGCCGCCCGGGAGGATCTCGCCGGCTCGCTGCTGCTGGCCCTGGCCGCCGTGATGTGCGTGGTCTTCGTGTGGATGCTGCTCCCGATGGTCCTGCTGGCCGGCGGGCTGCTGGCCCTGGCCGCCCTGGCGGTGCAGTACCGCTTCGCGGCGAAGGCGGCGGCGAACGACGCGGAGAGCGCCGAGGACCCCGAGGGCCTTTCCACCACCCGCTGAACACTCGCCGGCACGCCGCCCCGGCCGGTCACAGCCCGCCCCGGTGGGTCATCAGGATCCGCTGGAGCTCGCGTGCCGCCCGGGGTGGCGAGACATCCCCGCGGTGGGCGACCGAGACCGTACGGTGCAGGCCCGGGGACATGAACGGGGTCGTGGGCAGCCCGGAGCGGGCCGCGACCATGCTGGGCACCACCGCCACCCCCAGCCCGGCCCGCACGAAGCCGAGCACCGCGTCCATCTCCCCGCCCTCCACGCTGAACACCGGCTCGAACCCGGCCTGCTGGCATGCCGCGACCGTCAGCTCCCGCAGGTCGTAGCCGCGCCGGAACATCACCAGCGGCACCTCCCGCAGGTCCGCCACCCCGATGGCCCGCCGCCCGCGCCCGCGCCCCCGCCCCGGTGCCCGGCCGCGCCCCGCACCCGGTACCTGCGGCCCGTCCGGCGCCGAGATCAGCACGAGTTCCTCCCGCAGCAGCTCGCTGGTCACCAGCGCCGGCGCGTCCGCCTGGAGCGGGGTGATGACCAGGGCCAGATCCAGCTCCCCGGACGCCAGCAGCCGCACCAGGTCCCGCGAGCCGCCCTCGTGCACCAGCAGGTCCACGCCCGGGTAGCGGTCCTTGAAGGTCCGCAGCACGTCCGGCACCAGCGAGGCGCACAGGCTCGGGGTGGCGCCCAGCCGTACCCGCCCGCGCCGCAGCTGTGCCACCTCCTGCACCTCGCGGCGCGCGGTCTCCGCGTCCGCCAGGATCCGCCGGGCCAGCGGCAGCAGCGCCGTCCCGGCGTCGGTGAGCGTGATGTGCCCGCGCGCCCGGTGGAACAGCTCCGCGCCCAGCTCCCGCTCCAGCGCCCGGATCTGCTGGGACAGCGACGGCTGGGCGACATGCTCGCGCTCGGCGGCGCGGGTGAAGTGCCGGGTGTCCGCGACGGCGGCGAAATAGCGGAGCTGCTGGAACTGCATGACCCCCAACCCTACCCGCGACGATAGACACCGGCTATCGAGATGACCCGTTCTATGTCTTGGACGGATCACGGCCGCACTCCCTACCGTCAGGTGTCATGGCTCTGGCGACGCGGACGAGCAGCCGCAGCACCCCTGTCCTCATCTGGCGATCCACCATCGGCAAGAAGATCGTGATGGCCGTCTCCGGGCTGATCATGCTCCTCTACCTGATCGCCCACATGCTCGGCAATCTGAAGGTCTTCTTCGGACCCGACGACATGAACGGCTACGCGCACTGGCTGCGCACCATCGGCGAGCCTCTCCTGGGCCACGAGTGGTTCATCTGGATCGCCCGCGTCGCGCTGCTCGCCGCCGTCGTCGCCCACGGCGTGAGCGCGTACCAGCTCAGCCGCCTGGACCGGGCCGCCCGCCCCGTCCGGTACGCGCACACCCGCCGCCGCACCACCTACGCCACCCGCACCATGCGCTGGGGCGGGGTCATCCTGGCGCTGTTCATCGTCTGGCACATCCTGGACCTCACCACCGGCACGGTGAACCCGCACGGCGTCCACGGCGAGGCGTACGAGAACGTCGTCGCCACCTTCAGCACCTGGTACGGCAACGTCATCTACATCACCGCGCTGGTCGCCGTCGGCCTGCACATCCGGCACGGACTGTGGAGCGCCGTGCAGACCCTCGGCCTGAACAGCCGCACCCGCGACCGCGCGCTGCGCGCCACCGCCAACGGCCTCGCGCTCCTGCTGACCGCGGGCTTCGTGTCCGTACCCCTCGCCGTCATGACCGGAATCGTGAGCTGACAGACATGACTGAGATGACCGAGATCACCGACCAGCTGCCCCCGTACGCCGACTACGCCACGGCCGAATCCCCGCTGCGCGACACCGCCGCGCCCGGCGGTCCGATCGCCGAACGCTGGGACCGCCGCCGCTTCGAGGCGAAACTCGTCAACCCCGCCAACCGCCGCAAACACACGGTGATCGTGGTCGGTACGGGTCTGGCGGGCGGCGCGGCCGGCGCCACCCTCGCCGAAGCCGGGTACCACGTCGAGCAGTTCTGCTACCAGGACTCGCCGCGCCGCGCCCACTCCATCGCCGCGCAGGGCGGCATCAACGCCGCCAAGAACTACCGCAACGACGGCGACTCCATCCACCGCCTCTTCTACGACACCGTCAAGGGCGGCGACTTCCGGGCCCGCGAGTCCAATGTGCACCGCCTCGCCCAGCTGTCGGTGGAGATCATCGACCAGTGCGTGGCGCAGGGCGTGCCGTTCGCCCGGGAGTACGGCGGGCTGCTGGACACCCGCTCGTTCGGCGGGGTCCAGGTCTCCCGTACCTTCTACGCCCGTGGCCAGACCGGTCAGCAACTGCTGCTGGGCGCCTACCAGGCGCTGTCCCGGCAGATCGACGCGGGGAACGTCACGCTGCACGCCCGCACCGAGATGCTGGACCTGATCGTCATCGACGGCAGGGCACGCGGCATCGTGGCGCGCGATCTGCTCACCGGGCGCATCGACACCTATGTGGCGGACGCCGTCGTGCTGGCCTCCGGCGGCTACGGGAACGTCTTCTACCTCTCCACCAACGCCAAGAACTCCAACGCCACGGCGATCTGGCGGGCCCACCGGCGCGGCGCGTACTTCGCCAACCCGTGCTTCACCCAGATCCACCCCACCTGCATCCCGCGCTCGGGCGACCACCAGTCGAAGCTGACCCTGATGAGCGAGTCGCTGCGCAACGACGGCCGCATCTGGGTGCCGGCCCGCGCGGGCGACTCACGTCCGGCGGCGGAGATCCCGGAGGCGGAGCGGGACTACTACCTGGAGCGCCAGTACCCCTCGTTCGGCAACCTGGTGCCGCGCGACATCGCCTCGCGGGCCGCGAAGAACGTCTGCGACGAGGGACGCGGGGTGGGCCCCGGCGGGCAGGGCGTGTACCTGGACTTCGCCGACGCCATCGCCCGGCTGGGCCGGGACGCGGTCGAGGCGCGCTACGGCAACCTCTTCGAGATGTACGAGCGGATCACCGCCGAGAACCCGTACGAGGTGCCGATGCGGATCTATCCCGCGATCCACTACACCATGGGCGGACTGTGGGTGGACTACGACCTCCAGACCACGATCCCGGGCCTGTTCGCCATCGGTGAGGCCAACTTCTCCGACCACGGCGCCAACCGGCTGGGCGCCTCCGCGCTCATGCAGGGTCTGGCCGACGGCTACTTCATCCTGCCCGCCACGCTCGCCGACTACCTGGGACGGAACCCGGGTCTGGAGCAGGTGCCGCAGGACCACCCGGCCGTCACCGACGCGGTCTTCGAGGTCAGCGACCGGCTCTACCGGCTGGTCTCCAACAACGGTGACCGCACCCCCGACTCCTTCCACCGGGAGCTGGGCGAACTGCTGTGGGACCACTGCGGGATGGCCAGGTCGGCGGAGGGGCTGCGCGAGGCGCTGGCCCGTATCCCGTCGCTGCGCGCCGAGTTCTGGCAGCGGATCAAGGTGACCGGCTCCGGGCAGGACCTCAACCAGTCGCTGGAGAAGGCCAACCGCATCGCCGACTATCTGGAACTCGCCGAGCTGATGTGTCTGGACGCCCTGCACCGCGGCGAGTCCTGCGGGGGCCACTTCCGTGAGGAGAGCCGCACCCCGGACGGGGAGGCCGAGCGCCGGGACGAGGAGTTCACGTACGCGGCGGCCTGGGAGTACCGGGGCACGGGCAGCCCGCCCGTACTGCATCGCGAGGAGCTGACCTTCGAGTACGTCCACCCCACCCAGCGGAGCTACGCGTGAGCACCAAGACGATGAACCTGACCCTGCGCATCTGGCGCCAGCCGGGCCCGGACGCCCAGGGAAGACTGACGACCTATCAGGTCTCCGGAATCTCCCCGGACATGTCCTTCCTGGAGATGCTGGACACCCTCAACGAGGAACTGATCCTCGCCGACGAGGAGCCGGTGGCCTTCGACCACGACTGCCGGGAGGGCATCTGCGGCGCCTGCGGGATGGTCATCAACGGCTCGGCCCACGGCCCGGAGCGCACCACCACCTGCCAGCTGCACATGCGGAACTTCGCGGACGGCGACACGATCGACATCGAGCCGTGGCGGGCGGCGGCCTTCCCGGTGGTGAAGGACCTGGTGGTGGACCGGTCGGCGTTCGACCGGATCATCGGCTCGGGCGGCTACATCACGGCGCCGACCGGTGCCGCCCCCGAGGCCCATGCCACGCCCGTGCCCAAACCGGACGCGGACTTGGCGTTCGAGCACGCCGAGTGCATCGGCTGCGGTGCCTGCGTGGCGGCCTGCCCCAACGGTTCGGCGATGCTGTTCACCTCGGCGAAGGTGGTCCATCTCAACGTGCTGCCGCAGGGCGCCCCGGAGCGGGAGAGCCGGGTCCTGGACATGGTCGGCACGATGGACGCCGAGGGGTTCGGCGGCTGCACCAACACCGGGGAGTGCGCGACGGCCTGCCCCAAGGGCATCCCGCTGACCTCGATCACGAGCATGAACCGCGAATACCTGCGAGCCCTGCGCAAGCGCTGAGCCGCACCCACACTCCGGCCCGGCACACCGATCGTCCCGGTGCGCCGGGCCGGTGCGTTCGCCCTCGGGCCCGGCCCCGGGGCGTCCGGCGGAAGCGGCGCATCGGCCCCGGGGCCGCCGCGCCGCACGCTCACATCGGGGGCGGCGGCGTGCCCGGCGTGCCGGAGGTTCCGGGCGTGCCCGGCGTGCCCGGCGTGCCCGGCGCCTGCGGCGGCCAGGGCGCGGTGACCGGCGGGTACGGCGTCGGCATCGCCATGGGCGTGGGCATCGGCATCGGCATCGGCATCGGCATCGGGCCCTGTGCGTACTTCATGAGCTGCCACTGGGTCAGCCGGCGCACGACGATGATGGCCAGTACCGCGGCGACGATGCCCAGCACATCACTCAACAGGGTCCCGCTGACCGACGCCTGCATGTTGCTCAGCTCCTCGGCGAAGCTCTCCTCCTCCCGGTTCATGACCCGGTAGGACGCCCTGTCCAGGAATGCCGTGATCAGCCACAACACCCACCAGGCGGTGAGCACCCCGGTCCCCTGGCGCTCCCCGCCGGGGGCGCTGGCGCGCCAGATGTCGTTGGCGATCTTCTTCGGGAACCAGAAGTTGACGATCGGCACCAGCCAACCGCCCACCGCCCAGCCCCGCTTCATCCGCTGCCCGTACGGGTCGAAGACCTCGGCGTTCACCCTGACCCGGTAGAACCACATCATGAAGACGATGGCGGTGGCCAGCATCGCCAGCGTCTGCAGGATGCCGGACGTCGCGTAGAAGGACTCGGCGCTGTCCGCCGCGCTGCGGCTGACGAAACGCCCCTCCTCCACATCGATCAGCAACCCGAACAACCGTCCGCCCGCCAGCACCGCGAGGGTCCAGGCGGCTATGCACACCCCCAACAGCACCGTGACCGCTGTCGCCAGCCCCCGCGGGTCGGCGAAGTGAGCCGGCCCGTGCGGCGGGTACGGCTGGGGCGGAGCACCGTAGTACGGCTGCGGTCCGCCGTGTGGCACGTGGTACGGCTGCGGTCCGCCCTGCGGCGCACCGGCGTACGGCGGTACGCCCGGCGGCTGCGGCTGTCGCTGCGGATACGGAATCGCCTGCGCACACGGCTGGCACAACCCGTCCGGCATGGCGGCGGGTTGCTGCCAGCAGTTCCAGCACTGTGGCGCGTTCATCAATGACCCACCCTCTTCACCTGTTCAGCACAAACGCCTGACCTTAGCAGCGTTGTGCGAACGGTGCGGCGCGGGCCGGGCACGTTGAGCGACCCCGGGGGTCGCTCAACGTGCCCGGCCCGGCAGGTGGTCCGCTAACGCACCGGATGTCCCGCCGCCCGCAGGGCGCCCTTCACCTCGCCGATCCGCAGATCGCCGAAGTGGAACACCGAGGCAGCCAGCACCGCGTCCGCGCCGGCCTCGATGGCCGGCGGGAAGTGATCGAGCCGGCCCGCCCCGCCGGACGCGATCACGGGGATGCCCACCCGCTTGCGCACCGACGCGATCATCGCCGTGTCGTAGCCGTCCTTCGTGCCGTCGGCGTCCATCGAGTTGAGCAGGATCTCGCCGGCGCCCAGGCCCGCGGCCCGCTCCGCCCACTCCACCGCGTCGATGCCCGTCCCCCGCCGGCCGCCGTGCGTGGTGACCTCGAAGCCCGAGGCCGTCACGGTGCCCTCGGGACACCGCCGCGCGTCCACCGACAGCACCAGCACCTGGCTGCCGAACCGCTCCGCGATCTCGCGGATCAGCTCGGGCCGGGCGATGGCCGCCGTGTTCACGCCCACCTTGTCGGCGCCCGCCCGCAGCAGCCGGTCCACGTCGTCCGTGGTGCGTACGCCGCCGCCCACCGTCAGCGGGATGAACACCTGCTCCGCCGTGCGCCGCACCACGTCGTAGGTGGTCTCCCGGTTGCCCGAGGAGGCCGTGATGTCGAGGAAGGTCAGCTCGTCGGCGCCCTCCGCGTCGTACACCTTGGCCATCTCCACCGGGTCCCCGGCATCGCGCAGATTCTGGAAGTTGACGCCCTTGACCACCCGGCCGGCGTCCACGTCCAGGCACGGAATGACCCGTATCGCCAGGCTCATCCCCGCTCATCCCCTCGGTACGCTTCCAGCTCCACCGTCACCAGCACCCTCGGGTCCACGAATCCGGCGGTCACGACGACGGTCGACACCGGCCGTACCGCCTCGAACAGTTCCCGGTGCGCCCGGGCCACCTCGTCCACGTCCCGGACGTGGCTCAGGTACATCCGGGTGCGCACCACGGCCTCCAGGCCCAGGCCGTACGGCCGCAGCGCCTCCACCGCGTCGCCGAAGGCGGCCCGCGTCTGCTCGTACGGGTCGTCGGTGGCCGACACCGACATCCGGCCGCCGTCCGCGAGCGGCGCCGTCCCGGAGACCAGCACCCGGTCCCCGGCCGCCACCGCCCGCGCCGAGCCGAGCGTGTCTTCCCACGTGCTGCCGCTCATACGGACTTCAGCGCCTCCTCCAGCGTGAATGCCTTGGCATACAGCGCCTTGCCGACGATCGCACCCTCCACACCCTGCGGCACCAGCGTCGCAAGGGCCCGCAGGTCATCGAGGGAGGACACGCCGCCGGAGGCCACCACGGGACGGTCGGTCGCCGCGCACACGTTCGTCAGCAGTTCCAGGTTGGGGCCCTGCAGGGTGCCGTCCTTGGCGATGTCGGTCACCACGTACCGCGCGCAGCCCTCGGAGTCGAGCCGGGCCAGCGTCTCGTACAGGTCGCCGCCGTCCCGCGTCCAGCCGCGCCCGCGCAGCGTCGTGCCGCGCACGTCCAGGCCCACCGCGATCCGGTCGCCGTACTCGGCGATGACCCGCGCCACCCACGCGGGCGACTCCAGCGCCGCCGTGCCCAGGTTGACCCGGGTGCAGCCGGTGCCCAGGGCCGCCGCCAGCGAGGCGTCGTCCCGGATGCCGCCGGACAGTTCGACCTTGATGTCCATGGAGCGCACCACGTCCGCGATCTGCTCGCGGTTGTCGCCGGTTCCGAACGCCGCGTCCAGGTCCACCAGGTGCAGCCATTCGGCGCCCGCCCGCTGCCACTCCAGGGCGGCGGCCAGCGGGTCGCCGTAGGAGGTCTCCGACCCCGACTCGCCGTGCACCAGCCGTACGGCCTGCCCGTCCCGTACGTCGACGGCCGGCAGGAGTTCCAACTTCGCGGTGTTCGCAGCGTTCGTCACAGCGTCTCAATCCAGTTCTTCAGCAGCTGGGCCCCGGCATCGCCGGACTTCTCCGGGTGGAACTGTGTCGCGGACAGCGGGCCGTTCTCCACCGCCGCGACGAAGGGCGCACCGTGGGTGGCCCAGGTGACCAGCGGGGCGGTCAGCGCCTCGTTGTGCGCCTCCAGCTCCCACTCGGCCACCGCGTACGAGTGGACGAAGTAGTAGCGGTCCTCGTCCGACAGGCCCGCGAACAGCCGTGACCCTGCGGGCGCGGTCACCGTGTTCCACCCCATGTGCGGCACCACGTCTGCCGTCAGCGGCCCGACCGTGCCGGGCCATTCGTCCAGGCCCTCGCTCCGCACACCGTGCTCGATGCCGCGGGCGAACAGGATCTGCATCCCCACGCAGATCCCGAGCACCGGCCGGCCACCGGCCAGCCGCCGCCCGATGACCCAGTCGCCGCGTGCCTCGCGCAGGCCCGCCATGCAGGCGGCGAAGGCGCCGACGCCGGGCACCAGCAGGCCGTCCGCGTTGAGCGCGGTGTCGAAGTCCCGGGTGACCTCCACCTGGGCCCCGGCCCGGGCCAGCGCCCGCTCGGCCGAGCGGATGTTGCCGAAGCCGTAGTCGAACACGACCACCGAGGCCGTCACTCCCACACCTCCAGGGTCATGACGCCGGCCACGACACACATGAGGGCGCCTATGCCCAGCAGCAGGGTGACGCCGCGCGGCATCTTCTGCTGGATGAAGGAGTACGTGCCGCCGCCCAGGAACAGGCCGCCGGCGAACAGCAGGATCGAGGCCCAGTTCACAGCGCGCCCTTCGTGGAGGGGATGCCGGTCTGCCGGGGGTCGATCTCGCTGGCGCCGCGCAGCGCCCGCGCCAGCGCCTTGAACTGGCACTCCACGATGTGGTGCGCGTTGCGCCCGTACGGGACGTGGACGTGCAGCGCGATCTGCGCCTGGGCCACGAACGACTCCAGGATGTGCCGCGTCATCGTCGTGTCGTACGACCCGATCATCGGCGCCATGCCGTCGGGCTCGCTGTGCACGAGGTACGGCCGGCCCGACAGGTCCACCGTCACCCGCGCCAGCGATTCGTCCAGCGGCACGGAGGCGTCGGCGAACCGGACGATCCCGCGCTTGTCGCCCAGCGCCTGCTTGAACGCCGAGCCGAGTGCCAGCGCCGTGTCCTCGATCGTGTGGTGGGTGTCGATGTGCAGATCACCCTCGGTCTTCACGGTCAGGTCGAACAACCCGTGCCGCCCCAGCTGGTCGAGCATGTGGTCGTAGAAGCCGACCCCGGTCGACACATCGACCTGCCCGGTACCGTCGAGGTCGATCTCGACGACGACCGACGTTTCCTTGGTGGTCCGTGCCACCCGCCCCACGCGGCTCATGGGCGTTCCTCGCTCTCTGGTGCTGCTGCTTCCGTCTCCTTGAGGGCGGCCCGCGCCGCCTCCAGGAACGTGTCGTTCTCGGCCGGGGTGCCGACGCTGACCCGCAGCCGGCCCGGCACCCCGTTGTCCCGGATGAGCACGCCGTGTTCCAGCACCTTCTCCCAGAAGGCGTGCGGATCGGCGAAGCTCCCGAACTGGATGAAGTTGGCGTCCGACTCCGTCACCTCCAGGCCCATCGCCCGCAGTTCGCGCACCAGCCGGTCGCGTTCGGACTTCAGCTCCTGGACGTAGCCCAGCAGCGTGGGGGCGAACTCCAGCGCGGCGTGCGCGGTGGCCTGGGTGACGGCGGACAGGTGGTACGGCAGCCGGACCAGCTGCACGGCGTCCACCAGCGCGGGGTCCGCGGCCAGATAGCCAAGCCGCAGCCCGGCCGCCCCGAACGCCTTGGACATGGTCCGTGAGACGACCAGGTTCGGCCGGCCCTCGATCAGCGGCAGCAGCGAGGGCCGGTGGCTGAACTCGGCGTACGCCTCGTCGACCACCACCAGCGCGCCGTGCCGGCCCTTCGCCGCCCGCTGGGCCGCGTCGTACAGCGCCAGGACGGTTTCGGGATCGACCGCCGTACCGGTCGGGTTGTTCGGTGAGCAGATGAACAGCACGTCGGGGCGGTGCGTGGTGACGAATTCCACCGCGGCCGGCTCGTCGATGGTGAAGTCCGCCTCGTCCCGCGCCCCGGAGACCCACCCCGTACCGGTGCCGCGCGCGATGAGCGCGTGCATGGAGTACGAGGGGTCGAAGCCGAGCGCCGTGCGCCCGGGGCCGCCGAACGCCTGGAGCAGCTGCTGGAGGATCTCGTTCGAGCCGTTGGCGGCCCACACCTGCCGCGGGCCGACCGCGTACCCGGTGGTCTGCGTCAGATAGCCGGCCAGCGCCGTCCGCAGCTCCACCGCGTCCCGGTCCGGGTAGCGGTTCAGCCCGCGCGCCGCGTCCGAGACACGCTCGGCGATCCGGCGCACCAGCGCGTCGGGCAGCGGGTACGGGTTCTCGTTCGTGTTCAGGCGCACCGGCACATCGAGCTGCGGCGCGCCGTACGGGGTCTTGCCGCGCAGTTCGTCGCGCAGCGGCAAGTCGTCGATACGGGTCACTTGCTGTCCGGAACCTTCCATTCGAACCGTGCCTTCACCGCGGCGCCGTGGGCGGGCAGATCCTCCGCCTCCGCGAGCGTGACCACATGGCCGGCCACCTCGGCCAGCGCAGCGCGGTCGTACTCCACGACATGGATGCCGCGCAGGAAGGACTGCACGGAGAGCCCCGAGGAGTGGCAGGCACAGCCGCCGGTGGGCAGGACGTGGTTGGAGCCGGCCGCGTAGTCGCCCAGCGAGACCGGCGCCCAGGGGCCGACGAACACCGCGCCGGCGTTGCGCACCCGTGCCGCGACCGCCGCCGCGTCCCGGGTGAGGATCTCCAGGTGCTCGGCCGCGTACGCGTTGACGACCGCGAGCCCCTGCTCGACGCCGTCCACCAGCACGATCCCGGACTGCCGGCCGGTCAGCGCCGCCGTCACCCGCTCCTGGTGCTTGGTGAGCGCGACCTGCGCCCGCACCTCCGCCTCGACGGCCTCCGCCAGCGCCGCCGAGTCGGTCACCAGCACCGCCGCCGCCAGCTCGTCGTGCTCGGCCTGGCTGATCAGGTCGGCCGCCACGTGGCGCGGGTCGGCGCTGTCGTCGGCCAGCACCGCGATCTCCGTGGGCCCGGCCTCGGCGTCGATCCCGATCCGGCCCTTGAGCAGCCGCTTCGCCGCCGCCACGTACACATTGCCGGGGCCGGTCACCAGCTGCGCCGGGGCGCATTCGTCGGTGCCGTAGGCGAACATGGCGATCGCCTGCGCGCCGCCCGCCGCGTACACCTCGTCGACGCCCAGCAGCGCGCACGCCGCCAGGATGGTGGGGTGCGGCAGCCCGTCGTGCTCGCGCTGCGGGGGCGAGGAGACCGCCAGCGAGGCGACGCCCGCCTCCTGCGCGGGCACCACGTTCATCACCACGGACGACGGATACACCGCCTGCCCGCCGGGCACGTACAGCCCGACGCGCTCCACCGGCACCCACCGCTCGCTGACGGTGCCGCCCGGCACCACGCGCACGGTGGAGTCGGTACGCCGCTGGTCACGGTGGACCAGACGCGCGCGCCGGATCGACTCCTCCAGCGCCGCCCGCACGGCGGGATCCAGCTCGGCCAGCGCCCGCTCGATCCGGTCGGCAGGGACCCGTACCCGCTCGATCTCCACCCGGTCGAACCGCCGTGCGTACTCGACCAGCGCCGCCGTGCCACGATGGCGCACGTCCTCGCAGATGGGCCGCACCTTCTCCAGGGCGGCCTCGACGTCGAGTTCGGCGCGGGGCAGCAGGTCGCGGTCGATCGCACCCTCTGACGAGGGAGAATCGCGCAGATCGATTCGGTTCAGCACTTCTCCAGTCTCTCAGACCCCTGTGACACGGCGATCGCGCGTTTCACCATGCGGTCCCCGGATGAGCGGCGACCCACCGTTGCGGGGGGCCGCACAGCCAGTAGGCTGGCCGGTCGTGACGACCACGCGCCTGCCACTGTTTCCGCTCAACACCGTGCTCTTCCCCGGGCTCGTGCTGCCGCTGAACGTCTTCGAGGCGCGCTACCGGGCCCTGATGCGGGATCTGCTGGACCTCCCCGAGGACGGTCCACGGCCGTTCGGGGTGGTCGCGATCAGGGACGGACACGAGGTGGCGCCCAGCGCCATCGGACTTCCCGAGCCCGACGCGCCGCTGCCGGAGGCCGGCCCGGGAGCGGGCTTCGCCGCCGATCCGATGGACTCCTTCCACGGGGTCGGCTGCATCGCGGACGCCTCCACCATCCGGCCGCGCGCGGCCTCGGCGGCGGCCGTGCTCGCCGAGGAGGGCGAGCCGGAGGCGGCGGCCGACGGCTACGAGGTGCTGGCCACCGGGACGACGCGGTTCCGGCTGCTGTCCGTGGAGAGCAGCGGCCCGTATCTCACGGCGGAGGTGGAGACGCTGCCCGAGGACCCCGGCGAGGGCGCCGGGGCCCTGGCCTCCGGGGTGCTGCGGGCGTTCCGCGGCTACCAGAAGGAGCTGGCGGGAGCCAACGAACGCACCCTGGCCTCCGGACAGGAGCTGCCCGAGGACCCCTCGGTCGTCTCGTACCTGGTGGCGGCGGCCACCGTCATGTACACCTCGGACAAGCAGCGGCTGCTCCAGGCCAAGGACACCGCGACCCGGCTGGCGGAGGAGCTGAGAATCCTGCGCCGGGAGACGACCCTGATCAGTAGGCTGCCCTCGGTTCCGGGCGCCGAGTACACGCTGCGCCCCACCAGCATGAACTGAGGGGCCGGCGGTGGCGAAGAAGAAGCAGCGGACGGGCGGGGGCGGCACTCCGGCCACGGTGGCGGCCACCGGGGCGGGCGTACGGTTCACCCTGCACGCCTACGACCACGATCCCGGCTCCTCCTCGTACGGCGAGGAGGCGGTCCGGGCGCTGGGCAACGATCCCCGGCAGGTGTTCAAGACGCTGGTCGCCGAGGTGGACGGCACCCTGACCGTGGCGGTGGTGCCGGTCGCCGGCTCCCTCGACCTCAAGGCCCTGGCGGCGGCGGTCGGCGGCAAGCGCGCGGCGATGGCCGATCCGGCGGCGGCGGAGCGCACCACCGGCTACGTACGGGGCGGCATCTCGCCGCTGGGCCAGCGCAAGCGGCTGCCCACCGTGCTGGACGCCTCCGCCACCGCGTACGGGACGGTGTTCGTCTCGGCCGGCCGGCGGGGTCTGGAGATCGAGCTGGCCCCGGCCGATCTGATCGCCCTCACCTCAGCGGTGACGGCCCCGATCGGCAAGGACTGAGACCGCCGGGCGGGCCCGCGCCCGTCAGGCGGACGGCTTGGACGGCTTGGACGGCCACTGCGGCACCGTCCGTCCCGGCGCGGGCAGCGGATCGCGCGGACCCCACAGCGCGGTGCACAGCAGATGTGCCCCGACCGCGCCGAACGGCAGGCCCACCAGGACGCCCTTCGCCTCCAGCTTGAGGGGCCCGTCGAAAATCACGCCCTCTCCCACCCGGCGCGCGTGCGCCACGAGGTCCTGTTCGGGTCCCAGCCAGATGCCGACCCGCCAGGCGAGGAAGGCGCCGGCCAGCGCGCCGGCGGCGAGCCCGAGCACCTCGGCGATCCCGCCCTTGCGGCGCCGCAGCCAGAAGACCAGCGCCCCGGCGACCGCCCCCACCGCGAGGCCGGTCAGCAGAAACGTCCCGTCAATCGCGATGGACTGCTGCCCCTCGGAGTTCTGGAGCATCACCGCCCGGCCGTTGGACACCACGGGGACCCGGGGCGCCAGCAGCGGCCACAGCGCGCCGAGCGCCAGCCCGGCCAGTACGGCGACGGGGAGCGCCACCAGCAGCGCGGTCCGTATCTCCCGGCCCCACTGCGGGCGCGCACGCTCCGGCGGGGGCTGGGCGGGAACCGACCAGGGGTCATGGCCGCCGCCCATGGCGGGCGAGCGGTGGTCCTCGGAAGGCTGGGGCGCGATCACCCCAACATCCTGCCAGTTGCGGGCACCAGTTCGGTGCCCGGGACGACCGTTCGGGCGTATGAGCGGATCTTCGACACCACCGGGGAGACGCCGCCGCCACCATCCGTCAGGCAGGCCCTAGCTGTACTGATCACAGAGGTTGGTGACGGGGTTCACGGTTGGTTGGTCTTGATATGGGTGAGGGCCTTCTGGCCTGGTGTGGATTGCGACATCTGCACCGGCGACCAGAAAGGCCCTCGTGCCTCACCGTAACGCACCCCTGACCGAGACCGGCCGTCTGCGGCTTGCCCGCTGCGTCGTGGATGACGGATGGCCTCTGCGCCGGGCCGCTGAACGCTTCCAGGTCTCACCCACCACCGCGGCACGGTGGGCGGCCCGCTACCGCGAACAGGGCGAGGGCGGGATGTGCGACCGGACCTCCCGGCCACGCAGCAGCCCGCGCCGGACCCCGACCCGCACCGAACGCCGGATCATCAAGGTCCGCGTGGTGCGTCGGTGGGGGCCGGCCCGGATCGCTCATCTGCTGCGGCTGGTGCCCTCCACGGTCCACCGGGTCCTGACCCGTTACCGGCTGGCCCGGCTCACGCATCTGGACCGGGCCACCGGCCGCGTCATACGCCGCTACGAACGCGAACGGCCCGGCGAACTCGTGCACGTCGACATCAAGAGACTCGGCAACATTCCCGACGGTGGCGGACACAAGGTCCTGGGCCGCCAGGCAGGCCGCAAGACCCGCGCGGGCGCCGGCTACAGCTATCTGCACACCGCCGTCGATGACTACTCCCGCCTCGCCTACAGCGAGATCCACACCGACGAGAGGAAAGACACCGCCGCCGCGTTCTGGCAACGCGCCCAGGCGTTCTTCGAGCAAGCCGGAATCACCGTCGAACGCGTCCTGACCGACAACGGGGCCTGTTACCGGTCCCACGACTGGCGCCAGGCCATGGCCCAGGCCGGGATCGCTCACAAGCGAACCCGGCCCTACCGGCCCCAGACCAACGGCAAGGTTGAGCGGCTGAACCGGACCTTGCTGGACGAGTGGGCCTACGCCCGCCCCTACCGGACCGAGCAGGAACGACGCGACGCGTTCCCGCAATGGCTACACACCTACAATCACCACCGCGGACACACCGCGCTCGCAGGCAAACCACCCGCCAGCCGCGTCCCCAACCTCACAGGGCAATACACCTAGCCGACGGCGGCCCGCCGGTAGGCCCAGGTCGCCAGGGTGAGCGCCAGCGCCCCCACCGCCGCGCACACCCCGAGGTTCGCGACCACCGACCCCCAGTCCGGCCCCGGACGCAGCACCTCGGCCAGCGCCTCCACCCCGTAGGTGGAGGGCAGCAGCTCGCGCAGCCACCGCACCGGCTCCGGCATCCGCCCGGCCGGCAGCACGCCCAGCAGCAGCGCCGCCGACATGCCCAGCTGCCCGCACAGGGTGGCCAGCTCGGGCCTGGGCGCCAGCAGTCCGAGCGCCGCCCCGAGCCCCGCCAGCGCGGCCCCGGCCAGCGGGATCACCGCCAGCAGCACCCACAGCCCGCCCAGCGGCAACTGGTACAGCAGACTGCCGGAGACCGCCGTGACGATCACCCCCGGCACCGTGAACGAGGCGTACGCCGCCGCCGTCCCCAGCGCCACCGAGGCGGCCGGCACCGGCAGCGTCGCGTAGTGGTCGATGCCGCCGCTCGCCCGCAGCTGCCCGAAGTGCTGGGCCAGCAGGTTCAGCGCGACGAACGCCACCACCAGCACCGACGAGCCCGCCACGACAGCCCGCGCCTCGTCCCCGGTGCCGCCGTCGACCACTCCGCGCATCAGGATCATGATCCCGATGGACTGGAAGGTGGCCACGAACAGCAGCGGGATCCGGGCCACGCGCGCCCGCGACAGCTGCGCGACGTAGACGGCCCGCAGCGAGGGCCACAGCCGTACGGCGGGGGCCAGCGGATGGGGAACGGCAGCGCTCACGCCCGTACCAGCCCGTCCCCCTGGCCGCCCAGCGCGAGGTAGACGTCCTCGAGCGTGGGGGTGGCCAGGGTGAAGTCGTCGAGGGCGGCGAACGCCGGCCCGGTGGTCACCTCGGTCACGGCCGCCCGCGCCCGCTCGGGCGGCAGCCGCAGCGTCCAGCGCCGCCCGGCCTCCACGGCTCCGGGGCGCAGCGCGGCGATGGCCGGCAACCACAGCGGCGGCTCGTCGCGCCACACCAGGTCCAGCCGCACCTCGTCCCCCACCAGGGCCTTCAGCCCGCCGGGGGTGTCGCAGGCGATGACCCGGCCCGCCTCGAGAACGGCGACCCGGTCGAGTACGGTCTCCGCCTCGATCACGTTGTGGGTCACCAGGACCACGGTGGTCCCGTGCTCCGCGCGCCGCCGGTCGATGGCGGCCCACACCGCGCGCCGGGCGACGGGGTCCATGCCGGTGGTCGGCTCGTCCAGGACGAGGACGGGGCGGCCGGCCACCAGGGCGGTGGCCACGCAGGCCAGCCGTCGCTGCCCGCCGGAGAGCTTCTTGAGCGGCCGTCCGGCGAGGGGCCCCAGGCCCAGCTCCTCGATGACGGCGTCCCGTTCCCGCCGCGCCGCCGCGGCGTCCAGCCCGCGCAGCCGGGCGGTGGTCTCGGCGGCCAGCGCCACGGTCAGTTCGTCCAGCGCGCTGGATTCCTGCCCCAGGTAGGCGAGCAGCCGGGCGGCGCGCCGCGGGTGCCGCACCAGGTCGTGTCCCAGCAGTTCGACGCTCCCGGCGTCGGGTCGCAGGAGTCCGGTGAGCTGTCGTACGAGGGTGGTCTTGCCGGCCCCGTTGGGCCCCAGCAGGCCGAAGATCTCCCCGGCCGCGACTTCGAGGTCCACGCCGTCGCTGGCCACCACCGGGGCGCCCCGGGAACGCCGCCAACCGCGCGGCGCCGGGTAGGTCTTGACGAGCCCGCGCACGGTCAGCGCGGTCACAGCATCACCGCTGTCCGCCGCTGTCTGCTGAACGCCGGACTTCGACCGCCCGACCCATGCGGTAATGGGGCCCACAGCCCCTGACCCTACGTGGCGCCCGCCGTCGCACGGGACCCGGGGCCTTCTTCGGGGGCGGGTCTCAGGATTCGGGGCCCGCGGTGCGGACCGTGTCCGTCCGTTCGTCGATCTCCCGCCAGAACCCGGCCCGGATCGCGTACCGGTCCCGTTCGTCGATCTGGTCGTCCTTGTGCGCCAGCAGTCCGAAGCGGGCCGCGTAGCGCAGCAGCTCGCCGTCGATGCGGTGCGGGATGCGCGGGTAGTCGGCGGACAGGGTCGACAGCTGTGCGAACGGTTTGGTGCCGCCGAGCCGTTCCGCCCAGCGCCGGGCGAAGACCTGGCCGACCTCGAACGGGTCACCGCTGACCGCCGTGATGTCCTCCTCCCGGTCGGCCCAGCGCTGCTCGGCGGTCGTCAGGTGCGACAGCATCGGCAGCGCCGCCGTCTCCGGCGACTCCTCGGGGCCGCGCTCCACCCATCCGCGGTCGGAGGACCAGCGCAGCGTGGCGGAGGTCGCGGGTGCCTGCGCGGGGCGGCCCAGCGAGGCGAGGTCCTTGGGGGTGGGCACTTTTCCCACCGGCTCGGCCTCGGTGGCGGTGGGGCACGGCTCGGTGCTCACGGCGGCGGCGGTGCTGGTGGCCCGCACCTGCTCGCCGTTCTTGGCCTGGGCCGGCGGGGCGGAGAGGATCGCGGCGATCTCGGGCCTGGGCTGCGGCTGGGCCTCCTTCACCCGGATGGCCCTGGTGATCCAGGCCCGGTCGAGCACCCGTCGTTCGTCCGCCTCGGCGACGAGATCCTCGGACTGGTTGTAGTCGCCGTCGGCGGCCTGGACGGCCCACAGGTGCACGGCGACCCCGTGTTCCTTGGCGGACACCAGGCCCGGCAGCAGATCGCCGTCCCCGGTGATCAGCACGATGTCGGCGCAGGCCCGGTTCCGCGCCAGTTCGGTGAGTTCGGCGTGCATGGCGGCGTCCACGCCCTTCTGCGCCCACCGTCCGTCGCTGCGGGTGAGGGCGCCCAGGCGTACGGTGACGCGGGGCATGACGCGAAGTCGCCGGTGTTCGGGCTGCGGGACCCGGTCCGGGGCGCCGTCGAACCAGTAGATGCGCAGCAGATCGCATCCGGTGTCCGCCTCCGCGCCTTCCCGCAGCCCCTGGATGAGGGCGGTGTGGTCCACGCTGATGCGGGGGCGGGAGGGTTCACCCGCCAGGAGGCTCGCGGCGGCCCCGAGCAGATACCCGGCATCGACCAGGACGACGCAGCGGTCCACGTGGCACCTCTTTCACCGAGCCGTTTTCTGGAGTCTGCCCGACCGCGTCACCGTTATCAGCCTGAACTCGATCATCGGCGTGGCGAGTCGGACCGGAACCGGTCATACAGGAGACATCCGCAACCTGCCCGAAATGCGAAGTCTGTACGATCATGCGAATCTGATCGCGCCCACTGATTCCCGCAGCCTGGAGGCGATCATGAGCAAGAAGAAACGCGGCCGCGATCAGCAGCAGCCCAGAAGCGGACGCTCCGGCGACGACGAACGCCGCATGAACGAACGCGAGCAGCAGCAGATACGCGAGCAGTCCGAGGCCCCCTCCGGCAAACCCCGCCGCTTCGGTCACAACTGACCACAGCACGAGGGCGCACCCCCGCCGGGGTGCGCCCTCGCTGTGTGCCCGATTCCGTCGCCGCTCAGTCGGAGAATCCGTGCCGTTCGTGCGCGGCCGCGAACGTGCGCGCCTCGGACAGCTCCGAGGGAACGGAAGGGAGCACCGGTGCACCCTGATGCACCTGGTCCCACGCCTCGTACACACACCGCGTGCGATCGTCGAACGCGGTCCCCGGGAAATACTCGGCCAGCGCCCGTATCACCGCGCCGCGCGAGACATGTGCCTCACGCAGGAGAAATACGGCCTTCTCAATCATTCTGGCTTCCACGGCATTCCACCCCTCAAGCGGGCCATTCACTCCACATCGAAGGTAACGCCGTCAATTACTCATTCGGGCAAAGCAGTTTCCTTTTCCGGTAAAGGCGATCTCATGATCCGATCAAGACCGGAACATCCTTCCCAGCACGCCACGAAAGCCCCGGCTGTCGCCCGCTGAACGCCACCGCGCGCGGGCGCCCTCCCGGGAGTGGGCACCGGCGCGAAAATCTCAACATCATCTCGCTCCATGCCGCCGGCGAACCGGCGCCCGGGCCACCCGCGTCTGTCCCCGCATGTCACGCACACACGAGCAGACCGTCATACGCCACATCCCCCAGCGCACCCGGGTGGCCACCGGTACCACCCTGGCGGCCCTGTCGCTGCTCCTGGCCGCCGGCTGCTCCAGCGGCGAACCCGTGGTGGACAAGGACGAGGTGGCCCAGCAGGCGTCAGCAGCGCTGGAGGAGCGGGTCGGTCAGGCCCCGGACGATCTCACCTGCGCCGAGGACCTCCCCGCGAAGGTCGGGGCGAGCATCCGCTGCGAACTGACGGCGGGCGGCCAGACCTACGGCGTGACCATCACCACGACCTCGGCCGAGGGGAACAACGCCGAGTTCGACATCCTGGTCGACGAGGAGCCCACGGAATAGGCACGCCGGCCCGGGGCGCGAGAGAGGGCGGCCGCCGCGCGCCCCGGCTCCACCCCCTCACACGGACCGGATTTCCCCCGCACCTTCACCCACGTCACCCACCGGCCCACCGGCCTCATCGCGTTAGGGTGGGGAACCCCCACACCCCCCTGAGCCCCACCCGCGAGGAGTCCCTACCACCGTGGCCGACAACTTCGTTCACCTGCATGTTCACACCGAGTACTCGATGCTCGACGGGGCCGCGAAGAACGGCAAGCTGTTCGCCGAAGTCGAACGCCAGGGGATGCCCGCCGTCGCGATGAGCGACCACGGCAACATGTTCGGGGCCTACGAGTTCTTCAGCACCGCGAGCAAGACCGGCGTCAAGCCGATCATCGGCATCGAGGCGTACGTCGCGCCCGAGTCCCGCTTCCACAAGAAGCAGGTCTTCTGGGGCGGCAGCGGACGCGGCCAGGACGCCAGCGGCGAGGGCGGCAAGGATGTCTCCGGCGGTGGCCGCTACACCCACATGACCATGTGGGCGCAGAACGCCCAGGGCCTGCGCAACCTCTTCCGGCTCTCCTCGCTCGCCTCCTTCGAGGGCTACTACATGAAGCCCCGCATGGACCGCGAGCTGATCTCCCAGCACGCCACCGGCATCATCGCCACCACCGGCTGCCCCTCCGGCGAGGTGCAGACCCGGCTCCGGCTCGGCCAGTACGACGAGGCCGTCAAGGCCGCCGCCACGTACCAGGACATCTTCGGGAAAGAGAACTACTTCCTGGAACTGATGGACCACGGCCTGGACATCGAGCGCACCGTCCGCGAGGACCTGCTGCGCATCGCCAAGCAGCTGAACATCCCGCTGCTGGCCACCAACGACTCGCACTACGTCACCGAGGACCAGGCGGACGACCACGACAGCCTGCTGTGCGTGGGCGTGGGCAAGAACAAGGCGGACACCAACCGCTTCAAGTTCAACGGCACCGGCTACTACATCAAGACCTCCGCAGAGATGCGGCAGCTGTTCTCCGAACTCCCCGAGGCCTGCGACAACACCCTGCTCATCGCCGAGCGCGTCGAGTCGTACAAGGAGGTGTTCGCCTACGAGGACCAGATGCCGCAGTTCGACGTCCCCCCGGGCGAGACCCAGGCCAGCTGGCTGCGCAAGGAGTGCGAGCGCGGCATCAAGGAGCGCTACGGCGACAACCCCGAGCCCGAGGTGCTGGAGCGCCTGGAGACCGAGCTGTCGGTCATCACCCCGATGGGCTTCGACTCCTACTTCCTCGTGGTCTCCGACATCTGCAAGTACGGCCGCGACAACGGCGTCCCCGTCGGCCCGGGACGAGGCTCGGCGGCCGGCTCCCTCGTCGCGTACCTGACCCGCATCACCGACGTCGACCCCCTCAAGCACGGCCTGCTCTTCGAGCGGTTCCTCAACCCCGAGCGCATCAACCCCCCGGATGTCGACCTCGACTTCGACGACCGCCAGCGCGACGTCATGGTGCGCTACCTGACCGACAAGTACGGCGAGGCGTACACCGCCCAGGTCAACACCTTCGGCACCATCAAGGCGAAGGCCGCAGTCAAGGACGCCAACCGCATCCTCGGCTTCCCCTTCTCCATGGGCGACCGCATCACCAAGGCGATGCCGCCGGACGTCATGGGCAAGGGCATCCCGCTGACCGGCATCTTCGACTCCGCGCACCCCCGGTACTCCGAGGCCGCCGAGATCCGCTCGATGTACGAGAACGAGCCCGACGTCAAGAAGGTCATCGACACCGCACGCGGCATCGAGGGCCTCACCCGTGGCACGGGCGTGCACGCCGCCGCCGTCATCCTCTCCCGCACCCCGCTCCTCGACCTCATCCCGATGCACAAGCGGGACCGCGACGGCACCATCATCACCGGCTTCTCGTATCCCGACTGCGAGGAGATGGGCCTGATCAAGATGGACTTCCTGGGTCTGCGGAACCTGGGCATCATCGATCACGCCATCAAGATCATCAAAGAGAACCGCGGCATCGACGTCGACACCAGCACCATCGAGCTGGACGACAAGCCCACCTACGAGCTCCTCGCCCGCGGCGACACCCTGGGCGTCTTCCAGCTCGACGGCACGGCCATGCGCTCCCTGCTGCGCCTGATGCAGCCCGACCGCTTCGACGACATCTCCGCCGTCCTCGCGCTCTACCGCCCCGGCCCGATGGGCGTCGACTCGCACACCAACTACGCGCTGCGCAAGATCGGCCGCCAGGAGATCACCCCGATCCACCCCGAGCTGGAGAAGCCGCTGGAGGAGATCCTCGACCCGACCTACGGCCTCATCGTCTACCAGGAGCAGGTGCAGAAGGCCGCCCAGATCCTGGCCGGCTACAGCCTGGGCCAGGCCGACCTGCTGCGCCGCGCCATGGGCAAGAAGAAGCCCGAGGTGCTCGCCAAGGAGTTCATCCCCTTCCAGCAGGGCTGCCGCGAACGCGGCTACTCGGACGAGGCCATCCAGGCCGTGTGGGACGTGCTGGTCCCCTTCTCCGGGTACGCGTTCAACAAGTCGCACACCGTCGCGTACGGCATGGTCGCGTACTGGACCGCCTACCTGAAGGCCAACTTCCCCGCCGAGTACATGGCCGCCCTGCTCACCTCCGTCGACAACGACAAGGACAAGACCGCCATCTACCTGGCGGAGTGCCGCCGCCTGGGCATCAGGATCCTCTCCCCCGACGTCAACGAGTCCGTCGCCGACTTCTCCGCCATCGGCGAGGACGTCCGCTTCGGCCTCCAGTCCATCCGCAACGTCGGCGCCAACGTCATCGAGTCCCTGGTCAGCACCCGCAAGTCCAAGGGGAAGTACACCTCCTTCGCCGACTTCCTCGACAAGTCCGAGATCGTGGTGTGCAACAAGCGCACCATCGACTCCCTCATCAAGGCCGGCTCCTTCGACTCCCTGGGCCACACCCGCAAGGGCCTGTGCGACATCCACGAAACCGCCGTGGACGCCGTCATCCCCGTCAAGAAGCAGCAGGCCATCGGCCAGGACGACCTCTTCGGCTCCATCGACACCGGCGACGACATCCCGACCATCGGCCTGGACTTCGAGGTCAGCGACCAGGAGTGGAACCGCAAGGCCAAGCTCTCCCTCGAACGCGAGATGCTCGGCCTGTATGTCTCCTCGCACCCCCTGGACGGCGCCGAGCACATCCTGGCCCGCAGCCGCGACACCTCCATCGCCGAGCTGCTCGCCTCCGGCCGCACCGAGGGCGAGACCAAGATCGCCGGACTGATCACCGGCATCGACCGCCGCCTCAACAAGCAGGGCGACCCGTGGGCCATCGTCACCATCGCCGACCGGGACGCCAGCTGCGAGGTGCTGTTCTTCCCCAAGTCGTACGCCCTCGTCCAGCACGAGCTGATCGACGACAACGTGCTCTCGGTCCGCGGCCGCATCAACGAGCGCGACGGGGCCATCAGCATCTTCGGCCAGGAGATCACCGCCCTGGACATCTCCTCGGCCGAGCACGGCGGCAAACCCCCGGTCCTGCTCGTCCTGCCCGAGCACCGGATCAACGGCCGCGCCGTCCGTGAGCTCAAGCGCACCCTCAAGGCCCACCCCGGGGACTCCCCGGTCCGCCTCAAGGTCGAAGGCCGGCAGAAGACGACGATCTTCGAGCTCGGCTTCCTGGTGAACCCGGACAACATCGCCTCGGACATCAAGGGCGGATTCGGCCCCTCCGCCTGGGCCGGTATCGCGTTGTGACGGTCACCTCCGTCACCCCCATACCGGCCACGGGCCCACCCGTGGCACACTCGGCTCGATGGGCATAGTCAGCGGACCCGGCATACGCACGGCGCGCGCGGCCGTCTTCAGCGCGCTGTGCGTCGCGCTGGCGTCCGCCGCGCACGTCCTGCTGTCCGGTACGCCACTGCCGGTCCCCACCGTGGCCGCCGTCACCGTGGTGATCTTCGCCGTGGCGTACGTGCTGGCCGGGACCGGCGAGCGCCGCTTCTGGCACATCGCCGGACTCCTGCTGCCCCTCCAGCTGGCCGCCGACACGATCTTCACCGCCGGCCAGAACGCCTGCTACGGCACCGGCCAGGGCGGCCTGGTCCGCCCGCTGCACTTCATGGGCCTGAACCTGTTCTGCGCGGGCGGCGACGTCGGTACGCCACTGGCCCGGCTCGCCACCGGTGAGCAGACCCCGCTGGCCACCCCCGTCCACCCCGCGCTGCCCTGGCTGCTGCTCGGCGCCCACCTCACGGTGGGGCTCGCCGCCGCGGCCTGGCTGCGCTGCGGCGAGGCCGCGCTGGCCCGGCTGCTGCACGCCGCCGTGGCCGCCACCTTCCGGCCGCTGCTGATCGCCGTCGCGGTCCACCGGGCCGCCGCCACGGCCGGCCGCGGGCCCGTACGGTACGCCGCCCTCCGGCCCCGCCCGCTGGGCGCCGGAGCGCTGCTCACCCACTCCGTGTCCCTGCGCGGTCCGCCGCGCGGCCCGGCCCTCGCGGCCTGACCGCACCACGCAGCACTGGAACCCCACACCTCACGGAGACATCCATCATGAGCAAGCGCAACTCCCAGGAAGCCAAGCGCGAGGCCCGCGAACGCCTGAAGGCGGAACGCGACAAGCAGGCGAAGCGCGACAAGATCCGCCGGCAGCTGACCGTCGGCGGCTCGGTCGTCGCCATCCTGGCGATAGCCGGCGGCATAGGCTTCGCCATCGCCAACAGCAGCGGCAGCGGCAGCGACAGCACCGACTGGAGCGCCGCGCGCGACATCGTCGACAACGGCGCCCCCGCGACCGACGACAGCGACGCCGACGCCGAGAACGCGGTCAACTACCCGACCGAGGCCCCGGCCAACACCTCCGGTGACGACAGCCTCACCGTCCAGGTCGGTGACCCGGACGCCGCCAACACCGTCACCCTGTACGAGGACCCGCGCTGCCCGGTCTGCGCCACCTTCGAACAGACGATGGGCGAAACGTTCAAGCAGGGCATCGAGGACGGCAGCTACAAGGTCGAGTTCGTCTTCGGGACCTTCCTGGACAACAACTTCCCCGGCGACGGCTCCAAGAACGCCGTCTCCGCCCTCGGCGCGGCCCTCAACGTCAGCCCCGAGGCCTTCCTCGGCTTCCACGAGGCCCTCTACTCGGCCGACTGGCACCCCAATGAGCGCAACGACGGATTCACCGACGAGTACCTGATCGAGATCGGCGACACCGTCCCGGAGCTCAAGGACAACCAGGAGTTCCAGGACGCCATCACGAACAGCACCTACGCCACGTGGGCCGTTCAGATGGGGGACAAGTTCAACGCCGACCCCGAGGTCGAGGGCACCCCGGCCGTCAAGATCAACGGGCAGCTCATCGAGACCCCGTACACCCCCGAGGGGCTGGACGCGGCCCTGGCCGCCGCCTCCGCGGGCTGAGACACCCGGGCCGGCCCCCGGCCCCCACACCGTGGGGGCCGGGGGTCACCCCACCTCGTCGAGGAACGCCAGCGCGATGCGCCAGGTGGCCTCCGCCGCCTCCGCGTCGTAGTCCGGCAGCTCCGGGTCGGTGTACAGGTGCCCCGCACCCGCGTAGGGGAAGACCTCCGCGTCCGCGCCGGTCCGCCCGATCCGCAGGTACCAGGCGGTCTGCCAGTCGTGCGGCTCGAACGGGTCCGGGTCGGCCACGTGCAATTGCACGGGCAGCCCGGGCGAGGACGCGTCATCGGCGATGTCCCCCGTCCCGTGGAGCAGCAGCAGCCCGCGCGCCTTCACGTCCCCCAGCGCCAGCGTCTGCGCCAGCGAGGCACCCAGCGAGAAGCCGGCGTACACCAGGCCCTTGTCCGAGTACGGAGCGGCGGCGGCGACGGCACGGCGCAGCAGTTCGTCCGTGCCGATGTCGTCCTTGATCGCCATCCCCTCCTCCACGGTCCCGGCGGTCCGCCCGTCGTAGAGGTCGGGCACGTGCACCTGGTGCCCGGCGGCCCGCAGCCGCTCCGCCGCCGTGTGCACGGCGGGCCGCAGCCCGTACGCGGAGTGGAACAGCACAACGTCGGCCATGGTGGGGTCACTTTCCGGAGGGGGCGCTCTTGCTCTGCCTCGCCATCCTGCCAGTAGCCTGGCCGGGTGAGCGCGCGGCATGCGCGCCCGCAGGGGACCACGACGACGGAGGACTGGACCACCGATGGATGATGTGCTGCGGCCACTGCTGGTGATCGGTGGCACCGTCGCCCTCACCCTGCTCATGGGCTGGCTGATCGACCGCGCGCTGCGCGCCGCCGACGCCCGCCACCCCGAGACCCGGCTGTGGTCCCTGCTGCGCAGCTGCCAGCCGCCGCTGCAGGTGCTGCTCGCCTCGGGCGCCGTGCAGATCAGCTACGCGGTGTGGGAGCTGTCGCTGGGCAAGGGCGATGTGGTGCCCAAGATCCTGGCCACCCTGACCATCGCCTCCGCCGCCTGGCTGGCGATCCGCGCGGCCGACGCGGTCGGCGAGAACACCCTGGCCCGGTACGAGGCCAGGACGGAGGACCTGGCCCGGGTCCGGCAGTTCCGCACCCAGCTGACGATGCTGCGCCGGGTGGTCACCACCATCCTGGCGATCGTGGCGTCGGCGGTGGCGATACTGCTGGTCTTCCCGGATCTGCGGGCGCTGGGCACCTCGATGCTGGCCTCGGCCGGTGTGATCGGCGTGATCGCCGGTGTGGCGGCCCAGTCGATGCTCGGCAACCTGTTCGCGGGCCTGCAGATCGCCTTCGGCGAGTCGGTGAAGATCGGCGACACGGTCGTGGTGGACGGCGAGTGGGGCACCGTCGAGGAACTGTCGCTGGCCTTCCTCACCATCCGCATCTGGGACGACCGCCGGCTGACGATGCCGGTGTCGTACTTCAACAGCCGCCCCTACGAGAACTGGTCGCGCGGCGGCCACGAGATCACGGCGACGGTGTATCTGCACCTGGACCACGCCACCCCGATCCCGGCGCTGCGCAAGCGGCTCCAGGAGTTCCTGCTGGGCCGCGCGGACTGGGACGGCCGGGTGTGGAGCCTGGTGGTGACCGACAGCACGCCCACCACGATCCAGGTCCGTGCGGCGATGTCGGCCAAGGACTCCGGGGACGCCTGGACGCTGCGCTGCGCGGTCCGCGAGGAGCTGATCGCCTGGCTGCGGGACCACCACCCGCACGCCCTGCCCAGGGTGGCGCACTCCCCCGCGGCGATATCCCCCTCCGGCGCCGAGGACCACCCCGCCGCCTGAGATCCGCTCCCCCGCGCCGGGGCTCCGGCCCCGTACCGGTCTACAGGCTGCGCTGGTCCAGCTGACGCAGCACCCGGTCGACCACCTCCGGGTCGGAACCCGGCTCGCTGCGTGCGGCGAGCACCTCGTGCCGGGCGGCCGACAGCAGTTCGGCGTTGAGCCGGTGGACGTGCTTGAGGTAGCCGGCCCGCTTGTGGAAGGCGTCGCGCCGCTCGTCGTCCGCGATCCGCGGCGAGATCCGCACCCCGATGTCGTACGCGCGGCGCAGCAGGATCTCCGAGACCTCCTCGGGCAGATCCTCGCCCTCCGCCTCCTCGATCTCCCGCAGCCGCCGCTTGGCGGCCTTGGCCGCCCGCATCGCCAGCTGGTGCTCCAGTTCCTCCTCGACGCCGCTGTCCGCGCGCACTCCCAGCTTCCCGGCGAGCCAGGGCAGCGTCAGCCCCTGGAGCAGCAGCGTGCCGAGGACCACCACGAAGGCGACGAAGACGAGGGCGTCGCGCTCGGGGAAGTCGGCGCCGGTGTCCGTGGACAGCGGGATGGCCAGGGCCAGCGCGACCGAGGCCACGCCGCGCATCCCCGACCACCACATCACCAGGGTCTCGCGCGGGCTGACCGGGATCTCCTCGGCGTAGTCGGTGCGGCGGTGCAGTCGCTGGGTGAGCCAGGAGGCGGGCAGCAGCCACAGCAGGCGGACGAGGACGACCACGGCGAGGACGAGTCCGGCGGCGGGCAGCATTTCCCGCCAGCGGTCGGTGGCGGTGCCGAGCACGGTGTGCAGTTCCAGTCCGATCAGTCCGAAGGCGACACCGGTGACCAGGGTGTCGATGATCGACCAGAACGCCTGCCCGGTCATCCGCCCGGCGACGTCGTCGGCGTCCGCGGAGCCCTCGCTCAGGAAGATGGCGGTGACGAGGACGGCGAGCACCCCGGAGCCGTGGGTCTGCTCGGCGATCACGTAGGCGGCGAAGGGCACCAGCAGGGTCATCCCGGTGCGCAGGGTGGCATCGCCCAGCAGGGCGAGCACCTTGACCGTCGCCCAGCCCAGCACGACGCCGACCAGGATCGCCACCGCCGCCGAGAGCAGCAGTTCGGCGCCCGCCGAGCCCACCGAGAAGGTGCCGGTGACGGTCGCGGCGATGGCCACGTGGTAGAGGGTGATGGCGGTGACGTCGTTGAACAGGCCCTCGCCCTCCAGGATGGACACCATCCGGCGGGGCAGTCCGATCCGACCGGCCACGGCGGTGGCGGCGATCGGGTCGGGGGGCGCGACGAGCGCGCCGAGCGCCACGGCGGCGGCCAGCGGCAGGCCCGGCACGATCGCGTGCGCCACCGCGGCGACGGCGGCGGTGGTGACGAAGACCAGGGCCACCGCGAGCAGCAGGATGGGCCGCAGGTTGGCGGTGAACTGCCGCCAGGAGGTGCGCTGGACGGCCGCGTAGAGCAGCGGTGGCAGCACCAGGGGCAGGATCAGCTCGGGGGCGATCTCGACGTTCGGTACGAACGGCAGCAGGGCCAGCGCACCGCCGAACAGGGTCATCAGCACGGGCGCGGGCAGCGAGATCCGGTCGCCCAGTGGCACGGTGACCACGGCACCGAGCAGCAGGGCGAACAGCAGCGTGAGCTGGTCCATTCAGTTGATCCTAAAGGGACCCCTGTGCATTCGGGGCAAACGCCCGGATACGACCCCCGGCCGGGCGCCCGCCGTACACCGGGGGCCGGCGCCCGTCAGGCGGTCAGGCGCTCTCGGCCCGCACGCGGTCCAGGGCCCGCTGGAGGTCCTGCGGGTAGGAGCTGGCGAACTCCGCCCACTGCCCGTCGCCGGGGTGGGTGAAGCCGAGCCGCACCGCGTGCAGCCACTGCCGGGTGAGCCCCAGCCGCTTGGCGAGTGTCGGGTCGGCGCCGTACGTCAGGTCCCCGACGCAGGGGTGCCGGTGCGCGGACATGTGCACCCGGATCTGGTGGGTGCGGCCCGTCTCCAGCTTGATGTCGAGCAGGCTCGCCGCCCGGAACGCCTCGATCAGGTCGTAGTGCGTGACCGAGGGCTTGCCCTCGGCGATGACCGCCCACTTGTAGTCGTGCTGCGGGTGGCGCCCGATGGGGGCGTCGATGGTGCCGCTGAGCGGGTCGGGGTGGCCCTGGACGAGGGCCTGGTAGCGCTTGTCGACCGTGCGTTCGCGGAACTGCTGCTTGAGCACCGAGTAGGCGCGCTCGGACTTGGCGACGACCATCAGCCCGGAGGTGCCCACGTCCAGCCGGTGCACGATGCCCTGCCGTTCGGCCGCACCGGAGGTGGCGATGCGGTAGCCGGCCGCCGCGAGGCCGCCGATCACGGTGGGCCCGGTCCAGCCGGGGCTGGGGTGGGCGGCGACCCCCACCGGCTTGTCGACGACGACCAGTTCGTCGTCGTCGTGCACGATCTCCATGCCCTCGACCGGCTCGGCCACCACGGTCACCGCGCCCGGCGGCGGGGGAATCTCGACCTCGATCCAGGAGCCGCCGGTCACCCGCTCGGACTTGCCGACCTCGGCACCGTCCAGCCGGACCTTGCCTGCGGCGGCCAGTTCGGCCGCCTTGGTGCGGGAGAAGCCGAGCATCCGGGCGAGGGCGGCGTCGACCCGCTCCCCTTCCAGGCCGTCGGGTACGGGAAGGGTCCGGGTCTCGGGATGCGCGCTCACCCGAACGAGTATGCCCGAGGCCGCTCAGTCCTTGTGCACGGTGCCGTCCGGGTCAAGGCCCCGGAAGGAGAGGATGACGATGAGGATGCCACCGCAGACGATCGCCGAGTCGGCCAGGTTGAACACGGAGAAGTGCTGGACGGAGATGAAGTCCACCACGTGGCCCTCGAAGACCCCGGGGGCCCGGAAGAGCCGGTCGGTGAGGTTGCCGAACGCCCCGCCCAGCAGCAGCCCCAGTGCGATCGCCCACGGCGTGCTGTAGAGCTTGCGGGCCAGCCGGATGATCACCACGACCACGATGGCGGCCACGGCCGTCAGGAAGACGGTGAGCGCCTCGCCGAAGCCGAAGGCGGCGCCGCCGTTGCGGATCACCGAGAAGCGCAGCCAGTCGCCGATGATGTCGATGGAGCGCTGGTGCTCCAGCCACTCCACCGCGGCGATCTTCGTGACGAGGTCCAGCACGAAGGCGAACGCCGCCACCACCGCCAGCACGCCGACCCGGCGGCGCCGCGGCGCCGCGGGGTCGGCCCCGGGCTCTGCGGCCGCGTCCGCGTCCGCCTTCGCCTGGGGTGCCGTTTCCTCCACGGGCTCGTCCGGCTCCGGACGACGGGAGGAATCTTCGGGTGTCTCGATGGTGCGCTCCGCCTCGCTCACACGTTGAGGGTACGACACGGGCCGGTCCGATCACCCGACGACCGGCACGCCCGCCGTCAGACCCGCCGTTCCTGCCGCTGCTTGTCCTCGACGCACAGCGTCGCGCGGGGGAACGCCTGCATCCTGGCCTTCCCGATCGGCTTGCCGCACACCTCGCACGTTCCGTAGGTGCCGGCCGCCAGCCGGTCCAGCGCCTTCTCCGTCTGGTAGAGCATCTCGCGGGCGTTGGCCGCGAGTGCCAGCTCGTGCTCGCGGGTGATGTTCTTCGAGCCGGTGTCCGCCTCGTCGTCCCCGGCACCGTCGCCCGAGTCGCGCATCAGTCCGGCCAGCGCGTCCTCGGAGGCGGCGATCTCGGTCCGCAGCCGGTCCGCCTCGCCCGTCAGCTCGCTGCGGGCCCCGTCGACCTCCTCCGGCGTCCAGGGGTCCTCGCCCGGCCGGACCGGCAGCTCCCCGGGGGTCGTGGGGGCGGCGGCCCGGGCGGCGGGCACCGCGGCGGCCGAGTCCTCGGTCGTCTCCGTCGTGTCCGTCGTGGTGTTCTTCGCAGCCACCTTCTTGACTCCCGTCTCGTCCGTCGTGGACTTCTTGGCCGTCCTGCTCGCGGCCGTCCGCTTCGCGGGGGCGGCGCCCTCGGCCGTCTCCTCCGCCGCCTTCCGCACGGTTTTTCTCGCCGTCTTCTTCGCCGGCTTCTGCGTGCTCTTCGTCGTCTTGGCCGTGGTCTTCTTCCCGGACTCGGCCGGCGTGCCGTCCGATGAATCGTCGGCGGTATCGCTCGCCACCATCGCGGCGGCCCCTTCACATAGTGTGATCTTGCTCGCGCATTGTGACCGGAACGATAAATCGACCCGGGGTGAGCGGCAACGGGGACGCGCCGATCCTCCTGCGTTGTGCCCCGCCCGGCCCCCGGATAACCGGTCGTTCCCCCTGCGCGACGCCCCGTACACTGGGGCGCAGCGAAAGGCATGGATGGGGACGAGTAGCGCCGTCCGGCAGCCAGGAGCGACCCGGGGACGGTGCGAGCCCGGGGGCGTGCGCGGCGCGAAGATCACCCCGGAGCCGCCGGAAGAAAGCCACACCGGGACCAGCTGCGTCCCGGTGGGCGAGTAGAGCCGGCATCGCGGCCCAATGAGGGGGCCGAGGAGGCGGTCAGTACCGCGCCCCGGCCAAGGAGGGTGGTACCGCGGGCGCCCGAGCCGGGCTCTCGTCCCTCCGACGGAGATCAGTGTGTCCGCCGGAGGAATGCCGATGACGCAGTACCGCCCCGTGCCGGCCCAAGTCGATCTGCCCGCGCTCGAACACGCGGTCCTCGACTTCTGGCGCGAGAACAAGACGTTCAACCGCACCCTGGAGCAGTCCCAGGGGCGCCCGGAGTGGGTGTTCTACGAGGGCCCGCCCACCGCCAACGGCATGCCGGGAGCCCACCACATCGAGGCGCGGGTCTTCAAGGACGCCTTCCCCCGTTACCGCACCATGCGCGGCTACCACGTCAGCCGCAAGGCCGGCTGGGACTGCCACGGCCTGCCCGTGGAGCTCGCGGTGGAGAAGGAGCTGGGCTTCACCGGCAAGCAGGACATCGAGGCGTACGGGATCGCCGCGTTCAACGCCAAGTGCCGCGAGTCGGTCACCCGGCACACGGACGCCTTCTCCGAGCTGACCACGCGCATGGGCTACTGGGTCGATCTCGACGACGCCTACCGCACCATGGACCCGCAGTACATCGAGTCCGTGTGGTGGTCGCTCAAGGAGATCTTCTCCAAGGGGCTGCTCACCCAGGACCACCGGGTCGCGCCCTGGTGCCCGCGCTGCGGCACCGGCCTGTCCGACCACGAGCTGGCCCAGGGCTACGAGACGGTCGTCGACCCCTCCGTCTACGTCCGGATGCCGCTCACCTCCGGCCCGCTCGCCGGACAGGCGGCTCTGCTGGTGTGGACCACCACCCCCTGGACCCTGGTCTCCAACACCGCCGTCGCCGCCCACCCCGAGGTCACCTACGCCGTGGCCACCGACGGCACCGAGCGGCTGGTCGTCGCCGAGGCGCTGCTGAGCACCGCCCTGGGCGAGGGCTGGCGGGCCACCGGCGAGACCTTCACCGGCGCCGAGATGGAACGCTGGACCTATCAGCGACCCTTCGAGCTGGTCCCCTTCGACGAGGCCGCCCACTACATCGTCAACGACACCTACGTCACCACCGAGGACGGCACCGGTCTCGTCCACCAGTCGCCCGCCTTCGGCGAGGACGACCTGCGGGTCGGGCGCGCGTACGGACTGCCGGTGGTCAACCCGGTCCGCCCGGACGGCACCTTCGCCGAGGACGTCCCGCTGGTCGGCGGCCAGTTCTTCAAGAAGGCCGACGAGGCGCTCACCGCCGACCTGCGCGAGCGCGGTCTGCTCTTCAAGCACCTGGCCTACGAGCACAGCTACCCGCACTGCTGGCGCTGCCACACCCCGCTGCTGTACTACGCACAGCCGTCCTGGTACATCCGCACCACCCAGGTCAAGGATGCCCTGCTGCGGGAGAACGAGAACACCACCTGGCACCCGGAGTCCGTCAAGCACGGCCGCTTCGGCGACTGGCTCAACAACAACATCGACTGGGCGCTGTCCCGCAACCGCTACTGGGGCACCCCGCTGCCCATCTGGCGTTGCGCCGAGGACCACCGCACCTGTGTCGGCTCGCTCGCCGAGCTGAGCGAGCTGACCGGCACCGACCAGTCGGGGCTGGACCCGCACCGCCCGTACATCGACGAGATCACCTTCCCCTGCACGGCCGAGGGCTGCTCGCTCACCGCCACCCGGGTCCCGGAGGTCATCGACGGCTGGTACGACTCGGGCGCCATGCCGTTCGCGCAGTGGGGCTACCCGCACCGCAACCGCGAGGAGTTCGAGAAGCACTACCCGGCGCAGTACATCGCCGAGGCCATCGACCAGACCCGGGGCTGGTTCTACACCCTCATGGCCGTGGGCACCCTGGTCTTCGACAAGAACTCCTACGAGAACGTCGTCTGCCTGGGTCACATCCTGGCCGAGGACGGCCGCAAGATGTCCAAGCACCTGGGCAACACCCTGGAGCCCATCCCGCTCATGGACCAGCACGGCGCGGACGCGGTGCGCTGGTTCATGGCGGCGGGCGGCTCCCCGTGGGCGGCCCGCCGGGTGGGCCACGGCACCATCCAGGAGGTGGTGCGCAAGACGCTGCTCACCTACTGGAACACCGTCGCCTTCCAGTCCCTGTACGCGCGCGCCGCGTCCTGGGCCCCGAGCGCGGGCGACCCTGCGCCGGCCGACCGGCCGCTGCTGGACCGCTGGCTGCTGAGCGAGCTGAACGCCCTGGTCGAGATGGTCACCAAGGCCATGGACACCTATGACACCCAGCGGGCCGGCAAGCTGATCTCGACGTTCGTCGACGATCTGTCCAACTGGTACGTGCGCCGTTCCCGCCGCCGTTTCTGGCAGGGCGAGCCGGCCGCGCTGCGCACCCTGCACGAGGTGCTGGAGACCGTGACCCGGCTGATGGCCCCGCTGGTGCCGTTCATCACCGAACGGGTCTGGCAGGACCTGGTGGTGCCGGTGACCCCCGGCGCCCCCGATTCGGTGCACCTGGCCACCTGGCCGGACTCCGACCCGTCCCGGGTGGACGCGGATCTGTCGCAGGACATGCTGCTGGTGCGGCGCCTGGTGGAGCTGGGCCGGGCCACCCGCGCCGAGTCCGGGGTGAAGACCCGGCAGCCGCTGTCCCGGGCGCTGGTCGCGGCACAGGGCTTCGAACTGCTGGGCGAGGACCTGCGGGAGCAGATCGCCGACGAGCTGAACGTCACCGGGCTGGCCGCGCTCTCCGAGATGGGCGGCTCGCTGGTGGACACCACCGCGAAGGCCAACTTCCGGGCACTGGGACGCCGCTTCGGCAAGCGCACCCAGCCGGTCGCCCAGGCCATCGCGGCGGCGGACGCCACCGAGCTGTCGGCGGCGCTGCGGGCCGGCACGGCCGCGGTCGAGGTGGAGGGAGAGCGGATCGCCCTCACACCGGAAGAGGTCATCATCACCGAAACGCCCCGCGAGGGCTGGTCGGTGGCCTCGGACACCGGTGCGACCGTGGCGCTGGACCTGGAGATCACTCCGGAGCTGCGCCGGGCGGGCATCGCCCGGGACATCATCCGGCTGGTGCAGGAGGCCCGCAAGAACAGCGGCCTGGAGGTCACCGACCGGATCGCGGTGCGCTGGGCGGCCACCGACCCGGAGGTGAGCCGCGCCCTGGCGGACCACCAGGCGCTGATCTCCACGGAGGTGCTGGCCACGGACTTCGCGGAGGGCGAGGCCACGGACGCCTTCGGACCGGCCTTCAGCGACGAGGATCTGACCCTCACCTTCCACCTGCACCGGGTGTAGCGGTACGGGGAGTGTGCCGGGCGGGCCGGGTGGCCCGGCCGGCCCGCCCGGCCGGATCGCTCGCCCGCGCACACAGAAACGAGGCCGGGCCCGGACAAGATGTCCGGGCCCGGCCTCGTTGGTGATATGCCGACGCGTTACGCCGTCGTGGGCGGCGTCAGTTGTCGTCCTCGTCGATCAGGAACCCGCGCATCGGGGACGGGGCCTGCTGCTGGACCGGCTGCGGTCCGGCCGGACGGACCGGCGCCATCGGCTGGGTCATCGCCGGGGACATCCCCTGCTGGCCGCCGTAGGACGGCGGACCCGCGTGACCGCCACCGGGGTGGCCACCGTGGGTGCCGTTGTGACCGGGGCCGCCCATCTGCTGCTGACCGCCCATGGACTGGTGGCCGCCACCCATGCCACCGCCCGGACCGGACGGCGCGCCGGCCGAGGCCAGCGAGGGCTGCGGGGACGGCGGCAGCGAAGCGGCCGCCGGGGTGCGCGGCGGGGCGAGCGAGTCGTCGGACTGGCTCTCCAGCTGACGCAGCTGGCTCTCCAGGTACGACTTCAGCCGCGTGCGGTACTCCCGCTCGAAGCCGCGCAGGTCCTCGACCTTGCGCTCCAGGGTGGCGCGGGCGGACTCCAGGGAGCCCATCGCGACGCGGTGCTTCTCCTGGGCGTCCCGCTCCAGCGCGTCGGCCTTGGCGCGGGCGTCCCGCTCCAGACCCTCGGCGCGGCTGCGCGCCTCACCGACGATCTTGTTGGCCTCGGAACGGGCCTCCGCGATCGCCTGGTCGGCGGTCTGCTGCGCGAGGGACAGCACACGGGCAGCGCTCTCGTTGCCGCCGGGCTGCTGCATCGGGCCGGGGCCGCCGGGACCGCCGGGGCCGGGGCCGTGGCCCATCGGGCCGGGGCCGCCCATCTGCTGGTGCTGCTGCATCTGACCGGGACCGCCGGGACCACCGGGGCCGCCCAGCGGGTTGGGGCCACCGGGACCCATGGGTCCACCGGGGCCGGGGCCGTGGCCCATCGGGCCGGGGCCGCCCATCTGCTGGTGCTGCTGCATCTGACCGGGACCGCCGGGACCACCCGGACCGCCCGGACCCATCGGACCACCGGGCCCCGGCAGCTGGGGCGGGCCGCCCATCTGCTGTTGCTGGGGACCGGGTTGCGGACCGGATATGGCCGGCGGGCCACCGGGACCGCCGGGGCCACCGGGCCCGGGGCGTTCCTGGGGCTCCGGCTTGCGCATGTTCTGCTGGTTCTGGGCGGCGGCGCGGGTGGCGGCCGCGAGTTTGGCGCGCAGGTCCTCGTTCTCCCGCAGCAGCCGGGTCAGCTCTGCCTCGACCTCGTCGAGGAAGGCGTCGACCTCGTCCTCGTCATAGCCTTCGCGGAGACGGACAGTGGTGAACTGCTTGTTCCGCACGTCCTCGGGGGTCAACGGCATCTCTTCACCTCAACGTATTTCGTCAGCATATCGGCAAGACCGTACTCGTTCACAGCCCGGCCACGACGTTGATCAGGATGTAGACGATGATCATGAGTACGAAGAAGGACAGATCAAGCGCCACACCCCCGAAGCGCAGCGGAGGAATCACCTTCCGCAGCGCCTTCAGCGGCGGATCGGTGACAGTGTAGGTGGCCTCCAGGGCGACGACCATCGCCCGTCCGGGCTGCCATGAGCGCGCGAACATGAAGACGTAGTCCATCACCAGCCGGAAGAGCAGAAGTCCGAGGACGCAATACAAGGCGATCAGGATCACGTCTCGTACGATGCCCATCCTGGGTGTCCCTCTCCCCTGCCCTGCCCGGCCGGTTGGCCGGGTTCGCTCTCGTCCGGTTGCTGTCGTGTCAGCTCTGGTTGAAGAACCCGCCCTCAGCGATCCGGGCCTTGTCCTCCGCCGTTACATCGACGTTAGCAGGCGACAGAAGGAAGACCTTCTGCGTCACGCGCTCGATGCTGCCATGCAGACCGAAGACCAAGCCAGCGGCAAAGTCGACAAGTCGCTTCGCGTCCGTGTCATCCATCTCCGTGAGGTTCATGATCACCGGGGTTCCCTCGCGGAAGTGTTCCCCGATCGTACGGGCTTCGTTGTAGGTGCGCGGGTGCAGCGTGGTGATGCGATACGGCTCCCGCTCGGACACGACCTTGGGCATGATCACCGGTGCGCTCTTCTCGACGTGGGGTCGTTCGGATGTGATGGAAGACACGGGAGCGATCCTCCCAGGTCGTCTGTTTTCCGACAGGAGGGGAGCCGGGGCCGGTTCACTCTCCCGCTGGGCCGGCGGATGCACCACCCGCACCGGCTCCTCCACCCGCTCCCGGGGCGGCGGTTCGTGCGCCTGCTGGCGCCGTGCGCGCTCCGGCTCGGGCTCGGGTTCGAAATCGTCGTCGGGGCCGTACCCCGGGCGGTCGTAGCCGTCGTCCTCCACGAGGCCGAGGTAGACCGCCATCTTGCGCATCGCGCCAGCCATCGACTGGATCCTCCGCTCTCTGGTGGATCGGCACCGCCCCGGATGGGCCGTCAATCCACGTCACTGTGCCCGAATGTATCGGGAATGACCATATTTTCGGCAGTGTTCCGACTCGTTTGGCGACGTTACCCGAGGGCGGGTCGGACTCCGAGTACCGCACTGCCGACGCGTACGTGTGTCGCCCCCGCCCCGATCGCCTCCTCAAGGTCGGCGCTCATACCCGCCGAAACCATGGTGGCAGCAGGATGGGTGGCGCGCAGGTCCCTTGAGATTTCCCACAGCCGTTCAAAGGCGTGCGCCGGGCGCCCGGCGTACGCCCCACTCAGCGGGGCGACCGTCATGAGTCCGGCGAGCTCCAGGCCGGGGGCGTCCGCCACCGCGTGCGCCAACTCCTCCACGCCCTCCGGCGCTACCCCGCCCCGGCCCGCACCCTGTCCGGATTCCTTCTCCAGTGCGACCTGAACCAGCACCCGCAACGGCGTGCGCCCGGCGGCGGTCACCGCCGAGGAGAGCGCGCCCACGAGCCGCACCCGGTCCACCGAATGCACATAATCGGCATATCCGGCCACCGAGCGGACCTTATTGGTCTGCAACTGGCCCACAAAGTGCCAGTTCAGTGAAAGATCCGCGCAGGCCGCCGCCTTCTGCGCCGCCTCCTGGTCCCGGTTTTCCGCGAAATGCCGGATTCCCAGGCCCTCCAGCAGCCGCACATCCTCCACCGGGTAGGTCTTGGTCACCACCACCAGCGTGACGTCGTCCCGCGCGCGCCCCGCCGCACCACACGCGCGGACAATGCGCTCCTCCACCCGGGCGAGCCCCGACCTCAGTTCCTGCTCGCGCTCACTCATAGGGGGGACACCCATACATAGCTGGCCTGCCGTCCGGTGGTCCGGTCCCGGCGGTAGGAGTAGTGGTCGGCGGACTCCAGCGTGCACACCGGGGAGAGCAGGAAGTCGGTGACCCCGGCGCCCGCCAGCTGCCGGCGCACGCCCTCACCGATGTCGATCCCGGGGGTACCGCCGCGGGTGAAGCAGCCACTGCCCGGCACCGCGGCCTCGACCTCGTCGCGCATCGCGGCCGGCACCTCGTAACAGGGGCCGCACACCGCGGGTCCGGTCCTGGCGGTGATCCGCTCCGGCTCGGCTCCCAGCTCCACCATCGCCTCGACGGTGGCGGGCACCACCCCGAGGGCGAGCCCCGGCCGCCCGGCGTGCGCCGCCCCGACCACTCCGGCGGTGGCGTCGGCCAGCAGAACGGGGGTGCAGTCGGCGGTGAGCACCGCGAGGGCCAGACCGCGCCGGGCGGTCACCACCCCGTCCGCGCGGGGGGCCAGTCCACCGGGCCACGGGCCCTCGGCGACCGCGACCTCCCGGCCGTGCACCTGCGTCATCCAGCACACCGCGGCCGGGTCCAGACCCAGATCGGCGGCCGCGCGCGCCCGGTTGGCCTCGACGGCGACGCCGTCGTCACCGACCGCGCCGCCCAGATTGAGCGTGTCATACGGAGCGGCGCTCACCCCGCCCCACCGGTTGGTGAAGGCGAAATGCGCGCCGCTCGCCGTGCTCTGTCGGTCTATCACGTCAGGAAATGATCACTTGAGGAAGTCGGGGACGTCGAGCTCCTCGGCCTGGCCGCCGTCGTACGGGCGGGCCGAGGGCACCTGGGGGCTGAGCGAGGTCGTCGTCTCGGACCGCTCGGCGACCGGCTCGGTGACCGCGGGCGTCTCACGCTCGGCCGGCTCACGCGAGGGCAGCGTGCCGAGCCCGCCGAAGGAGGGGCGCTCGTTGTCGCCGTCGGTGCCGCGGTCCTTGGCCGCCGGCGCCGGCGACTCCTCCTTGGCGCTGTACGAACCGAGCACCCGGTCCCGGCTGCGGGCCGGCGGCTGGCCGCCGTCGAAGCCGGCCGCGATGACGGTGACCCGGACCTCGTCGCCCAGCGCGTCGTCGATGACCGCGCCGAAGATGATGTTGGCCTCGGGGTGGGCGGCCTCGCTCACCAGCTGGGCGGCCTCGTTGATCTCGAACAGACCGAGGTCGGAACCGCCGGAGATGGACAGCAGCACCCCGCGCGCACCGTCGATGGAGGCTTCCAGCAGCGGGGAGGAGATCGCCATCTCGGCGGCGGCCACCGCGCGGTCGTCGCCGCGCGCCGAACCGATGCCCATCAGGGCGGAGCCGGCCTCCGACATCACGGACTTGACGTCGGCGAAGTCCAGGTTGATCAGACCGGGGGTGGTGATGAGGTCGGTGATGCCCTGCACACCCGACAGCAGCACCTGGTCCGCGGACTTGAAGGCGTCCAGGACGCTGACCTGGCGGTCCGAGATGGACAGCAGCCGGTCGTTGGGGATGACGATGAGGGTGTCGACCTCGTCGCGCAGCTGGGCGATGCCGTCCTCGGCCTGGTTGGCGCGGCGGCGGCCCTCGAAGGTGAAGGGCCGGGTGACCACGCCGATGGTCAGGGCGCCGAGGGTGCGGGCGATGTTCGCGACCACCGGCGCGCCGCCGGTGCCGGTGCCGCCGCCCTCGCCCGCGGTGACGAAGACCATGTCGGCCCCCTTGAGGACCTCCTCGATCTCCTCGCGGTGATCCTCGGCGGCCTTGCGGCCCACCTCCGGGTCGGCTCCGGCGCCCAGGCCACGGGTGAGCTCACGGCCGACGTCGAGCTTGACGTCGGCGTCGCTCATCAGCAGCGCCTGCGCATCGGTGTTGATCGCGATGAACTCGACGCCTTTGAGACCGACCTCGATCATCCGGTTGATGGCGTTGACGCCACCGCCGCCGATACCGACGACCTTGATGACTGCGAGGTAGTTCTGCGGTGCTGCCACGTCGAAGGCCTCTCGCCTCGATTACGTATCGCCGCTCCGCGGATGCAGCGGTGCGCCGAAGGATGCCGATGGGACGGTTTGGGAAAGCCGACCCGACCCTAACGCTCAAGTTTAGGGTTAGCTGTGCTGGTCGTTCCTTGGATTGCTCGGAACGGACACTAAGTCGACATGTGGTACGCGTTCAACGAACACGCCGAACCTCCCGTTTTTCTTTTCACCCTATGTGATCACGCTTGGTGCGGCGAACCAGGTATCCATCGTCAACCCCCCGACGCGGCCGGGGCGCTGGGCACACTCACATCGAAGTGCCGGGCGTCCGGGGCCGCTTTCATCAGTATGGTCAGCGCTTCCGCCTTCGCCGGGGAGTCTTCCGGACTCCCCCAGCGCACGGTGCGATCATCTGACAGTTCAAGGGTGATGGCGTCGTAGGACGCGATCCGGATCACCGAGGTCTCCCCGGCCAGCGGCCCGGGCAGCGCCGACGCCACCGCCACCGCGTCCCGCAGCGTGCGCTCCTCACCGAACCGGCGGGCGCTGGGGCTGTCCCCCATGTCCAGCTCCAGCAGCGGTACGGAGGGCAGCGGCTCGGCGATCTCCGCGAACCGCACGCCCTCGTCGTCCACCTCGGCATAACCGCCGGGCGCCGGCAGCTGGGCCTGCGGCTCGCGCTCGGTCAGTTTCAGACCCACCCCGTGCGGCCAGGCGCGGACCACCTTCACCGACTTCAGCCGGGGCAGTTCGGCGAGCAGCCGCGCCTCGATGGCGTCCTTGTCCAGCGAGGCCATCGGCGCGCCCAGCGGAACCGCGGCCACCGACAGCACCTGATCGCCGGTCAGTTCCCGCCGGCTCTCCGGCTCCCAGCTCACCGACACCTTCTCGATGCGCAGCCACTGCGAGCCGTACAGCGCCCAGGCGCCGAAACCGGCCAGACCGACGGCCGCAGCCAGCAGCAGTGCCGACAGGATCCGGGAGCGCGGCAGCAGCCGGCGGCCCGGCGGGCGCTGCCCGGCCCCGGGCGGTGCCTTCACCTGTCGCCGCTGGGCGACGCTGCCGGCTCCGGCCACGCTCCCTCGCCTTCCTCAGCCGCCCGCTATGCCTTGCGGGCGGCGATCGCCTCGTGCACCATGCCGACGAGCAGATCGTCGGCGTCCGGCCGGCCGAACTCACTGGCCGCCCTGGACATCGCCAGCAGCCGACCCGGATCGGTCAGCACCGGCAGGACGTTGCCCTTGACCCACTCCGGCGTCAGCTCCGCGTCGTCCACGATCAGTCCACCGCCCGCCTTCACCAGCGGCTGGGCGTTCAGCCGCTGTTCGCCGTTGCCGATCGGCAGCGGGACGTAGGCGGCCGGCAGCCCGACGGCCGACAGCTCGGCGACGGTCATCGCGCCCGCGCGGCACAGCATCATGTCGGCCGCCGCGTACGCGAGGTCCATGCGGTCCACATACGGTACCGGGACGTACGGCGGCATCCCGGGCATCGTCTCCACCTGCGGCAGGTCGTTCTTCGGCCCGACCGCGTGCAGGATCTGCACCCCGGAGCGCTGAAGGACCGTCACCGCGGCTTGGACGACCTCGTTCAGCCGCCGCGCGCCCTGCGAACCGCCCGACACCAGCAGGGTGGGCAGATTGGGGTCGAGCCCGAACGCGGCGCGCGCCTCGGCCCGTACCGCCATCCGGTCCAGGGTCGCGATCGAACGGCGCAGCGGGATGCCCACGTAACGGGCGTGCCGCAGCTTGCTGTCCGGAGTGGAGACGGCGACGAACTTCGTGTACCGGGCGCCGATCTTGTTGGCGAGCCCGGGACGCGCGTTGGCCTCGTGGACCACGATCGGCACCCGCTGCCGCTTGGCCGCCAGGTAACCCGGCAGGGCCACGTAGCCGCCGAAGCCCACCACGCAGTCCGCCTTGGTGCGCTCCAGGATCTCCTCGGCGGCCTTGACCGTTCCGCGCAGCCGCCCGGGGACGGTGATCAGCTCGGGGGTCGGCTTGCGCGGCAGCGGTACGGCCGGGATCAGGCCGAGTTCGTAGCCGCGCTCGGGCACCAGCCTGGTCTCCAGGCCGCGCTCCGTGCCGAGGGCCGTGATTCCCACGGTCGGGTCCTGCCTGCGCAGGGCGTCCGCGAGGGCGAGCGCGGGCTCGATGTGACCGGCGGTCCCCCCGCCGGCGAGTACAACATGCACCGAATTTCACCGCTCTCCGGACGGCGCCTTCTTCGCGCGCCGTCTCATCGACTTACCAATGAGCCCAGGTTTCCGCATGGCCAGGGCCGCCCCGGCGGCGGGGTCGCTGCGCGCGAAGGCGATCAGCAGCCCGACCGCGAACATGGTGGACAACAGGGCGGATCCCCCGTACGAGAACAGCGGGAGGGGCACCCCGGCGATGGGAAGCAGTCCCAGCACCGCGCCGATGTTCACCACGACCTGGGTCATGATCCAGGCTGTCACCCCGCCCGCGGCATACCTCACGAAGGGGTCCTCCGTGCGTCCGGCCACGCGGATACCCGCATAGCCTAGAGCCGCGAAGAGACCGAGCACCGACAGCGTCCCCGCAAGACCCAGCTCCTCCCCCGTGATGGCGAAGATGAAGTCCGTGTGGGGCTCGGGGAGTTCACCCCATTTCTCCACACTGGCGCCCAGCCCCGAGCCGAACCAGCCGCCACTGGCGAGGGCGTAGATGCCGTGCACGGCCTGCCAGCAGCGGTCGCCGTCGCCCGGCTCGGTGGCGCCGACGCAGGCGAGCCGGTCCATGCGGTGCGGGGCGGCGGCCATGAACAGCGCCGCGAGACCGGCCGCGGTGGCCAGCACGCCGGTGAACAGCCGGGTGGGGGCGCCGGCCAGCCACAGCAGGGCGAAGAGGATCATCGTGAGGATGACCACGGTGCCCATGTCGCCGCCCAGCATCACCAGGCCGTAGACGAGCAGCGCGCCCGGGATCAGCGGGATGAGCAGGTGCCGGATCTGGCCGAGCAGCGCCCGGTCCCCCTTGCGCGCGAGCAGATCGGCGCCCCACAGCACCAGGGCGAGTTTGGCGAACTCGCTGGGCTGGAGCCGGAACCCGCCCACCAGGTCCAGCCAGTTGGTGTTGCCGTTCACCTCGACGCCGATGCCGGGCACCTGGACGAGGACGAGCAGGCCGACGGTGACGGCCAGGAACGGATAGGTCAGCGCGCGCAGCAGCCGGACCGGCATCCGCATGGCGAGGATCAGCAGCACCGCGCCGCCCGCGAAGGCCAGCAGTTGCTTGTGGAAGTAGTACGTGGCGGGCAGCCCCCAGCGCAACGCCTGGATCTGGGAGGCCGAGAAGACCATCACCAGGCCGAGGAAGGCCAGCAGCAGCCCGGTGCCGAGCAGCACGTAATAGGCCGTCAGCGGCCGGTCCCAGGTGCGCCGGAGGCGGCGCACGAAGCGCGGCGTGCGCGGCGCTCTGGAGGGCCGTGAAGGCGGCCTGGGGGCACGCTTCCCGGTCGCGGCGGGCGCGGCCTTGGTCCGCGACGCGGCGGCCGGGGACCGGCGCGGGGCCGGGGCCACTTTTTTCCCGGCCGACGGCGTCCGGCCGCGCGCCTCGCGCAGGACGAGCCCTTCGGCACCGGCCGGTGCCACGGCGGGCAGCACGGCCGCCGGCAGCCAGCGCCGGCCACCGGACCCATCAGCACCCGTACGTCTCACGCTCTCCCCCACCGCTCTCCGGCACCTGGACGGACCATCATGACCGCACCGGCGGCCCCCGGAACACGGCGGTACGGCGCGGGCCGCGCGGCCGGTGCCGGGTGTCCGGGGCGCGGGTCGGCGGGGGTGTCCCGGCGGGCGGTGGCCGGCCAGTGTCCTGGGGGTCTGTGCTCCGCCCTCGACGGCAGGCAGGGCGTCATCGCTCCGTCCCCTCCTCGGTGTCCCGCCGGCGGCCGGAGGTGGCGGGGTCAGTCGGTCAGGTCCGCGACGGCCGCCGCGAACGCCTCGCCGCGCTCGTTGTAGTTGGTGAACATGTCCATCGAGGCGCAGGCCGGGGCCATCAGGACGGTGTCGCCGGGGCGGGCGAGCGCGGTGGCCTCCCGTACGGCGGCGGCCATCGCTTCAGTGTCGGTCCGGTCGAGGCCGACGACCGGGACATCCGGCGCGTGTCGCGCCAGGGCGTCGGCGATCAGCTGCCGGTCGGCGCCGATCAGTACGGCGCCGCGCAGCCGGCCGGCGGCCGTCTTGACCAGGTCGTCGAAGGTGGCGCCCTTGGCCAGGCCGCCGGCGATCCACACGATGGACTCGTAGGCGGCCAGCGAGGCCTGGGCGGCGTGGGTGTTGGTGGCCTTCGAGTCGTTCACGTAGGAGACGCCCGCCACGTCCGCGACGTGCGCGATGCGGTGCGCGTCGGGGGTGAAGGCGCGCAGCCCGTCCCGTACCGCCCTGGGTTCGACGCCGTAGGCGCGGGCCAGGGCCGCCGCCGCCAGCGCGTTGGCGATGTTGTGGGGGGCGGCCGGGGTCACATCGGTGACCTCGGCCAGCTCCTGGGCCTGCCGGTGGCGCTGGGGGACGAAGGCGCGGTCGACCAGGACGCCGTCCACCACGCCCAGCTGGGAGGGTCCCGGGGTCCCCAGGGTGAAGCCGATGGCGCGGCAGCCCTCGACCACGTCCGCCTCGCGGACCAGGTCCTCGGTGGCGGGGTCGGCCGCGTTGTAGACGCAGGCGACGGTGTTGCCCTCGTAGATCCGGCCCTTGTCGGCGGCGTAGCCGGCCATCGAGCCGTGCCAGTCGAGGTGGTCGGGGGCGAGGTTGAGCACCGCCGCGGAGTGCGGGCGCGGCGAGGGCGCCCAGTGCAGCTGGTAGCTGGAGAGTTCGACGGCGAGGACGTCGTACGGCTCGCCGGAGAGCACCACGTCGATGATCGGGGTGCCGATGTTGCCGACCGCCGCCGTGCGCAGGCCCGCCGCCGTGAGGATGGCGGCGAGCATTTGTACGGTGGTGGTCTTGCCGTTGGTGCCGGTGACGGCCAGCCACGGCGGAGCGTCGGGGCCGCGCAGCCGCCAGGCGATCTCGACGTCGCCGACGACCTCGACCCCGGCCGCCCCGGCGGCGGCGAACAGCGCGCTGTCCGGCCGCCAGCCGGGCGAGGTGACCACCAGGTCCGTGCCCTCCGGGAGGGTGGCGCCGTCGCCGAGCCGCACCGTGATGCCGGTGTGGGCCCGTTCCAGCTCGGCGGCGGCGTTGCGCTGCCGCTCGCCGTCGCCGCCGTCGACCACCGTGACGCGGGCGCCGAGGCCGGCCAGGGCGCGGGCGGCGGAGATGCCGCTCACGCCGAGTCCGGCGACGGTGATCCGCTGCCCGGAGAACTCGCTCACCAGTCCGCCACCCATCCGCCGTAGAAGACTCCGATGCCGACAATCACACAGATGCCCTGGATGATCCAGAATCGGACCACGACCAGAACCTCGCTCCACCCCTTCAGTTCGAAGTGGTGCTGGAGCGGTGCCATCTTGAACACCCGGCGTCCGGTGAGCCGGAAGGAGCCGACCTGGATCACCACGGACATGGTGATCAGGACGAACAGACCGCCCAGCAGGGCCACCAGCAGCTGGGTGCGGGAGACGATGGCCAGACCGGCCAGCGCGCCGCCCAGGGCCAGCGAGCCGGTGTCGCCCATGAAGATCTTGGCGGGCGAGGTGTTCCACCACAGGAAGCCGAACAGGGCGCCCATCATGGCGGCGGCGACCACGGCGGTGTCCAGCGGATCGCGCACCTCGTAACAGGTGGCCCCGGCGGTCAGCTCGTTGGCGCAGGTCTGGCCGTACTGCCACACACCGATGAAGACATAGGCGCCGAAGACCATCACCGAGGCACCGGTGGCCAGTCCGTCCAGGCCGTCGGTCAGGTTCACGCCGTTGGACATCGCCAGGATCATGAACAGCGCCCACAGCACGAACAGCACCGGGCCGATGGACCAGCCGAAGTCCTGGGTGAAGGACAGGTGCGTGGAGCCGGGGGTCAGTCCGCGCGAGTCGGAGAAGTTCAGCGCGAGGATCGCGAAGGCGATGCCGACGAAGAACTGGCCGAGCATCTTGGCGCCGGCCCGCAGACCGAGCGAGCGCTGCTTGACGATCTTGATGTAGTCGTCGAGGAAGCCGACCAGGCCCATCCCGGCGAACAGGAACAGCACCAGCAGCCCGGTGATGGTGGGCGCGGAGCTGGTCATGATCTTGGTCGCGGCGTACGCGATCAGGGTGGCCAGGATGAACGCGATACCGCCCATGGTGGGGGTGCCGCGCTTGCCGGCGTGGCCGCGCGGGCCGTCGTCCCGGATGAACTGGCCGTAGCCCTTGCGGGCGAGCAGCTTGATCAGGAGCGGGGTGCCGATCAGGGTGAGGAACAGCCCGATGGCACCGGAGAAGAGGATCTGCCTCATCGGGCGGCGACCTCACCAACGCCGTCGATGTCGCCGGCCAGTGCGATGGCGACCTGCTCCAGGCCCACCGACCTGGACGCCTTCACCAACACCACATCTCCCGGCCGCAACTGACCGCGCAGCAGCTCCACCGCTGCCGAAGCGTCGGACACGTGCACCGACTCCTCACCCCACGAACCCTCGTTCTTGGCGCCCATGTCCAGCCAGGCGGCCTCTTGACCGCCCACGGACACAAGCTTGCTGACGTTGAGCCGGACGGCGAGCCGTCCGACGGCGTCGTGCTCGGCGAGCGCGTCGTCCCCCAGCTCGGCCATGGCGCCGAGCACCGCCCACGTACGGCCACCCTCGGCTCCGGCGGTGCCGCCCATGGCGGCGAGTGCGCGCAGGGCGGCCCGCATGGAATCCGGGTTGGCGTTGTAGGCGTCGTTGACGATCGTCACGCCGTCCGCTCGCTCGGTGACCTCCATCCGCCACTTCGAGAGCGGGCCCGCGGCGGAAAGCGTTTGAGCGATCTCCGCAGCGGACATGCCTACCTCATGCGCAACAGCCGCAGCGGCAAGCGCGTTCGACACATGGTGCTCACCGTACAACCGCATCGTCACGTCGGCGTACCCGGTGGGGGTCTTGAGGCGGAACGCGGGGCGTCCCTGAGGGGTCAGATGGACGTCTTCGGCGCGGATGTCCGCCTCTTCGGCCTCCCCGAAGAACACGGTACGGGCGCGGGTGCGCCCGCTCATCGCGCGCACCAGGGGGTCGTCGGCGTTGAGAATCGCCACCCCGCCCTCCTCGGCCGGCGGCAGCCCCTCGACGATCTCGCCCTTGGCCAGCGCGATCGCCTCCCGGCTGCCGAACTCGCCCAGGTGGGCGGTGCCCACGTTCAGCACCATGCCGATGGTGGGCGGGGCCAGCGTCGTGAGATAGCGGATGTGGCCGATCCCGCGGGCGCCCATCTCCAGCAGGAGATGACGGGTTTCGCCGGTCAGGCGCAGCGCGGTCAGCGGCAGGCCGATCTCGTTGTTGAACGATTCGGCGGTGTAGACCGTGGGCCCCACGCGCTCCAGCAGCTGGGCGGTGAGGTCCTTGGTACTCGTCTTGCCGGAGGAGCCGGTGAGGGCGATGACCGGGGTGCCGAGCCGGCGCACCGTGTGCTGGGCGAGGGCACCCAGCGCTTCGGTGACGTCGTCGACCACGATCGTGGGCACCCCGGCGCCGAGGCGGCGGGTGGCCAGGACGACGGCCGCGCCGGCGGCGACCGCCCGGTCGGCGAAGTCGTGGCCGTCGACGCGGTCGCCCGGCAGGGCGGCGAACAGGGCGCCGGGGACGGCCTCCCTGGAGTCGATGACCACGGGCCCGGTGACGGGAGGTGGCGGCTCCGGTATGTCGTGCGGGGTGCCCCGTACGACCGTGACGAGCTCAGCAACGGGAAGAGGGATCACTTCAGTGGGCCTCGCGTGGCGTTGTGGCGTGAGGGCGGATGGGCAACCGCGGCCCGCTCGATGGCGGCGCGCAGTTCGGTTCGGTCGTCGAAGGGCCGGATGACTCCGGCGATGTCCTGGCCCAGCTCGTGGCCCTTGCCGGCCACCAGGACGGTGTCGCCGGCCTCGGCGCGGGCGACGGCCAGGGCGATGGCGGCGGCGCGGTCCTCCTCCAGGAGGACGGTGCCGCGCTCGTGAACGGGCACCTCGGCGGCGCCGGCGAGCATCGCGGCGAGGATGGCCAGCGGATCCTCGGAGCGCGGGTTGTCGGAGGTGAGCACGGCGGTGTCGGCGAGCCGGGCGAGCGCGGCGCCCATCGCGGGCCGCTTGTGCGGGTCGCGGTCGCCGCCGCAGCCCAGCACGGCGTGCACCTTGCCCTCGGTGACCTTGCGCAGGGCGTACAGCACCGATTCGACGGCGTCCGGCTTGTGCGCGTAGTCCACGACGGCGAGGTAGGGCTGCCCCGCGTCCACCCGCTCCAGGCGCCCCGGGACGCCGGGGACGGTGGCGATGCCGCCGGCGGCGGTGACGGGGTCGATGCCGGCCACGGCCAGGGCGGCGATGGCACCGAGGGTGTTGGCGACGTTGAACGGGCCGGGCAGCGGCGCGGTGGCGGGCACCCGTACCCCGCCGGGCCCGAGGGCCGTGAAGGTGGAGCCGAGCGGGCCCAGGGTGACGTCCTCGGCGCGCCAGTCGGCGTCCGGGTGGCCCTCGGCGGAGAACGTGGTGATCGGGATCTCGGCCTCGCCGGCGAGGCGGCGGCCGTACTCGTCGTCGATGTTGACGACCCCGGCCTGGGCCCTGGCCTTGGTGAACAGCTGCGCCTTGGCGGCGTAGTAGTCGGCCATGTCGGGGTGGAAGTCGAGATGCTCGGGGCTGAGGTTGTTGAAGACGGCCACGTCGAAGACGACGCCGTCCACCCGGCCCATCACCAGCGCGTGGCTGGAGACCTCCATGGCGAGCGAGGTCACCCCGCGTTCGCGCATCACGGCGAACAGTCCCTGGAGCTCGGTGGCCTCCGGGGTGGTGCGCTCGGACTTCACCCGCTGGTCCCCGATGCGGGTCTCGACCGTGCCGATCAGCCCGGTCGGCTCGCCCTCCTTGGCCACCGCGCGCAGGCCGCCTTCCACCAGATAGGCGGTGGTGGTCTTGCCGGAGGTGCCGGTGATGCCGATCTTCAGCAGCCCGGCGCCGGGCTCGCCGTAAATGGTGGCGGCCAGCTGACCCATCCGGGTGCGGGGGTCCGGGACCGTGAGGACGGGCAGCCCGGCGGCGGCGGCGCGGTCGACGCCGGTGGGATCGGTGAGCACGGCCACCGCGCCGCGGCTGGCGGCCTGGGCGCAGAAGTCGGCGCCGTGGAAGCGGGCGCCGGGCAGCGCGGCGTAGATGTCACCCGGGAGGGCGGCGCGCGAGTCGTGGGTGATGCCGGTGACGGCCGTGCCGGCGTGCGCGGCGGCGGGTTCGGCGACCCCCAGCAGCCCGGCCAGCTGCGCCAGCGGGACGGGGGAGACCCGTGCCGGGCGGGGCGGCGCCGACGGGGTGAGATCAGCGTGGGGCACGGCGGTGAGCGTACCCGGCGTGGTGGGGGTGCCGCGAAGTGAGGTGCGGCCGGATGCCGCGCCCAGCGGGGCGTTTCCTTCGCCCTCGGTGATCGTTCTCACGTGCTTGCTCTCCGCTTCGGTCAGTCGTTGGGGTCGAACGTGACGGGAAGGCCCGGAAAGTCCGTGCCGGTGGGCGGGACCTGGAGCGCCTTCAGGGAGAAGTCCATGACCTCGTTGAAGACCGGTCCGCACACCTTGCTGCCGTTGTAACTGCCTTTGGTGGGGTTCTGCACGGCGCAGTAGACCGTGATGCGGGGGTTGTCGGCGGGTGCGAAGCCCGCGAACGACGCGGTGTAGCCGGAGTAGCGGCCGGTGAGCGGATCCACCCGGTTGGAGGTACCGGTCTTGCCCGCCACCCGGTAGCCGGGGATCTGCGCGGCGCTGCCGGTGCCCTCGGGGGCGGTGACGACGGTCTCCAGTATTTCGCCGAGCGTGGCCGCCGTCTCCTCGCTGATCACCCGCTCGCGCGCGGGTTCGGGAGAGGGCTCGTAGGTGCCGTCGGGGCCGGTGTAGCCGCGGATCAGGGTGGGGGCGATGCGCTCGCCGCCGTTGGCGACGGTGGAGTACACCGAGGCGGCCTGGACGGCGTTGACGGACATGCCCTGGCCGAAGGGGATCGTGTACTGCTGGGAGTTGTTCCAGTCCCCGGGGGCGGCGAGGATGCCGGAGGTCTCGCCGGGGAAGCCGAGCCCGGTGGGCTGTCCGAAGCCGAAGCGGGTCAGGTACGAGTGCAGTACGGCATTCGCCTCGGGCTGGGTGTCGCCCAGTTCCTCGGCGGCGAGGATGGTGCCGATGTTGCTGGACCGGGCGAGCACGCCGGCCAGGGTGAGGTAGTACGTCTCGTGGTCGTGGTCGTCGGCGAAGTTGCGGTCGGCGCGCGGCAGCCGGTTGGGGACCGTGACGTGGGTGGCGGGGGTGGCGACGCCCTCCTCGAGGACGGCGGCCATGGTGGCGACCTTGAGGGTGGAGCCCGGCTCGTAGGCGTCCAGCAGGGCGGCGTTGCGCAGGACGTCGCTGCTGGTGACCGAGGAGAGGTCGTTAGGGTCGTAGCCGGGGGCGCCGGCCAGCGCGAGGATCTCGCCGGTGGTGTTGTCCTGGACCACCACGTAGCCGTCGTCGGCCCTGGACTCCTCGACCTGCCGGCTGATGGCGTTCTGCGCGGCCCACTGGATGTCGCGGTCGATGGTCAGCTCGATGTCGGTGCCCGGGACGGCGGGCTGCTCCTGCGAACCGGCGGTGGGCACCCGGCGACCGCCGGACTGGGCGTAGGTGATGGTGCCGTCCTCGCCGGCCAGCGCGGTGTTGAACTGGGCCTCGAGACCGCCGCCGCCGACACCTTCGGCGTTGACGAAGCCGAGGGTCGCCGCGGCCAGGTCACCGCCCGGGTAGACGCGCTTGGCGTTCTTCTCGGCGAAGACACCGGAGAGCACCTGGTCGCCGGTGCCCTTGGCCGCGGCCTCGCTGAGGTTGCCGCGCAGGTCCTTGATCTGCCGCCAGATCTGCGGGGTCTGCTTGCGGGCGAGCACGGCGTACCGGGAGTCCGGCTCGGACAGCAGGGCGGTCAGGGTGTCCTCGTCGCGGTCGAGGATGGGGGCGAGCAGGGCGGCGGCCTGGGCGGGGGCGTCGGGGACGCCGGTCTGTTCCTCGGTGAACAGGAAGGGGTCGGCGGTGATGTCGTACGCGTCGACGGTGGTGGCCAGCGCGGTGCCGTTGCGGTCGGTGATGTCCCCGCGCTGGGCGGCGAGCGGCACGGTGACGTAGCGGTTGACGGCGGCCTTGTCGGTGTAGGTGGCGGCGTCCACGGCCTGGACCTGGAGCAGCCGCACGGTGAAGGCCACCATGACGAGGGCGAGGCCGAGGCTGACGAGCCGCAGCCTGGGGCGCACGGTGGCGGGGCGGGGGTGGCCGCCGCGGGGGCTGCCGGGCTTCCGGGGGCGGCGGGGTGCGGGGGGCCGGGTTCCCCCGCCGCGGTTGCCGGCCGATCCGCTCACTGGTCCGTCTCCTCCTCGGGCGCCGCCGGGTCGGCGGGGTCCACCGGGTCCGTGTCCGGTGTGCCGGCCGCGGCGCCGTCCTCGCTGCCGTCCGGTCCGGCGTCCGCCGGGCCGTTCTCGTCGGTCGGGGCGGTCCCGTCCGGGGTGTCCGGGTCCTGCGGGGTGTCCGCCGGGTCCGTGCCGTCCGCACCGTCCGTGGTGTCGGACTCCTCGGGGTCCGGTGGCGGTTCCGGGGCCGGCGAGGGCTCGCCGGTCACGGTGCCGTCGCGGTCGAGGAAGGCGGGCGGGCCGGCCGGGACGAGGCCCAGCTCACGGGCGCGTTCGGAGAGCGCGCCGGGGGCCGAGAAGGCGTCCACCTCGGCCTGGAGGGCCTGCTGTTCGTCGGTGAGTTCCTGGGTGTGCCGGCGGATCTCGCTCAGTTCGAAGGAGCCCTGGTTGAGCGAGGCGTTCAGCAGCAGCAGGGCCAGCATCCCCGCGCCCAGCAGCAGGACGACCAGCAGCACGAACGGCGTACGGGCGGCGGAGCCGCGGCCCGCCGGCACCAGGCCCGTCAGCCGGGCGATGCGGGTCTGCGGGCCCGGCTCGCGCCGTTTCGGGCTCACCGCACCCGCTCCCGCACCCGCTCGGCGCCGCGCAGCCGGGCGGGTGCGGCCCGCTTGTTCTCGGCGATCTCCTCGTCGGTGGGCAGTTCGGCGCCCCGGGTGAGCAGTTTCAGCCGCGGCTGGTACTCCTCGGGGACCACGGGCAGACCGGCCGGGGCCGTACTGCGGGCGCCGTCCGCCAGCACCCGCTTGACCAGGCGGTCCTCCAGCGAGTGGTAGGAGAGCACCGCGATCCGGCCGCCGACCGCCAGGGCGTCGACGGCGGCGGGCATGGCGCGCTCCAGGACGGACAGCTCGCCGTTGACCTCGATGCGCAGCGCCTGGAAGGTGCGCTTGGCCGGGTTGCCGCCGGTGCGCTTGGCGGCCTGCGGCAGGGCGTCGCGGATGAGGGTGACCAGGCGGGCGCTGGAGGTCAGCGGCTGCTTCGCCCGTTCGGCGACGACGGCCTCGACGATCTTGCGGGCGAACTTCTCCTCGCCGTAGGCGCGCAGGATGCGGACGAGGTCACCGGGCGGATAGGTGTTCAGCACCTCGGCGGCGCTGAGCCCGGTGGTCTGGTCCATCCGCATGTCCAGCGGGGCGTCCTGGGAGTAGGCGAAGCCGCGATCGGCCTCGTCCAGTTGCATGGAGGAGACGCCCAGGTCGAACAGGACGCCGGCGACCCGTGGGGTGCCGAGCCGGGCGAGGACGGCGGGAAGTTCGTCGTACACCGCGTGCACCAGGGTGGCGCGGTCACCGTACGGGGCGAGCCGGGCGCCGGCCAGCTCCAGGGCGCGGGTGTCGCGGTCCAGGCCGATGAGGCGGACCTGCGGGAAGGCATCGAGCAGGGCCTCGCTGTGGCCGCCCAGGCCCAGGGTGCAGTCCACGACGGTGGCGCCGGGCGCGTCGAGCGCGGGGGCGAGCAGGTCGAGGCAGCGCTGGAGCATGACCGGGCGGTGCCGGGTGTGCGGGGGCCGGTCGTTGCTGGTGGTCATGCGCCTTCCGAGGTGAGCGGTGCGGTACGAAGACGGCGGCTCTGGCGGCCCGGCCCGCCTCCCGGTGCGCGTCACCTTAGTCCACACGCCTGGTGGGTCAATCATTGAGGTTCGGGGTGTGTGTTCGTGTTTCGGCCGTGCGCTTCCCGGGGTGACTCCGGTCACGCCGGGGACGGGTGTGACACGTTTCCGCTGTGACGTCCGGTCTCACGGACGGGCTCCGGTATCCGTGAGCGGGCGCCCCGTAATACCGTCGGGGCATGGCAAAATCGGTCACAGATGAATTGGTCTCAGCCAATCAGCAGTACGCCACGACGTTCACCGATCCCGGGATGGACGCCCGCCCCGTGCGGAAAGTGGCGATTGTCGCCTGCATGGACGCCCGTCTCGATCTGCACGCCGCGCTCGGCCTGGATCTGGGCGACTGTCACACGATCCGCAACGCGGGCGGCGTGGTCACCGAGGACATCATCCGCTCGCTGACCATCTCTCAGCGCGGTCTCGGCACCCGTTCCGTCGTGCTCATCCACCACACCGGCTGTGGCCTGCTGCAACTCACCGAGGAGTTCCGGCACGAGCTGGAGCTGGAGGTGGGGCAGAAGCCGAGCTGGGCGGTCGAGTCGTTCACCGATCTGGACCAGGACGTACGCCAGTCGATGGCACGCGTGCGGACCTCGCCGTTCCTCTTGCACACTGATGACGTACGCGGATTTGTGTTCGACGTGACCTCGGGTCTGCTCCGCGAGATCGACCCGCAGGACACCGCCGGCCGGTGACGGCCGGGACCGGGGGCGTGAAGAATGGCTGCCGGAGGGGGACCTCCCGGCACGTTTCCGGTGTCGTCGTATCCGGCAACGTCCGCGCCGTTCAGGGTGGGGACCGAGACAGCAGTGCGGGCCGAGGAGGGCCGGTTGACGACCTATGAGGAGCAGACGAAGCTCACCGATCTGAGCGCCACGGCGGAGCAGGTGCGCCGCGCCGTGGAGAGCGTGATCGAGGGCAAGCCGGAGGTCGTACGCATCTCCTTGACCGTGCTCCTGGCCGAGGGGCACCTGCTCCTGGAGGACGTGCCCGGGGTGGGCAAGACCATGCTGGCCAAGTCGCTGGCCCGGGCCATCGACTGCACGGTGCAGCGGGTGCAGTTCACCCCGGATCTGCTGCCCTCGGACATCACCGGGATCAGCGTCTACGACCAGCAGACCAGGGAGTTCGAGTTCAAGCCGGGCGCGGTGTTCGCCCAGATCATGATCGGCGACGAGATCAACCGCGCCTCGCCCAAGACCCAGTCGGCGCTGCTGGAGGCGATGGAGGAGCGCCAGGTCACCGCGGACGGCCGCACCTATCCGCTGCCCGACCCGTTCATGGTGATCGCCACCCAGAACCCGGTGGAGATGGAGGGCACCTATCCGCTGCCCGAGGCGCAGCGCGACCGCTTCATGGCCCGGGTCTCGGTGGGCTATCCGGACCCCGAGGCCGAGCTGCGGATGCTGCAGTCGCACGGCGGCTACTCCCCGCTGGACGCGCTCCAGCCGGTGGCGAGCGCCCAGGACGTGGTGAAGCTGATCGAGGCGGTGCGCGAGATCCATGTCTCGGACGCGGTCCGCCGGTACGCGGTGGACCTGGTGATCGCCACCCGCACCCACACCGAGCTGCGTCTTGGTGCCTCGCCGCGCGCCACCCTGCAACTGCTGCGGGCCGCCAAGGCGTCCGCCGCGCTGTGCGGGCGCGGCTACGTGCTGCCCGACGACGTGCAGGCGCTGGCCGTCCCGGTGCTGGCGCACCGGCTGCTGCCCACCGCCCAGGCACAGCTGAACCGGCGCACCTCGGAGCAGATCGTCACCGAGATCGTGCACCGTACGGCGGTGTCCTCCCCGTACGGCGCCCCGCAGCACCGGGGCTACTGATGCCCGGCGGCGACGGGGACCGGCGCGGGCCGCTGCGGGCGGCCTTCGGCGGCCTGACGACGCGCGGGCGGTCGTTCCTGGCCGCCGGCGCCGCCGCCTCGGTGTGCGCCTATCTGCTGGGTCAGCCGGATCTGCTGCGGGTCGGCGCGCTGCTCGCGGCGCTGCCGGTGGTGTGCGTCCTGGTGCTGTACCTCACCCGCAACCGGGTCTCGGCCTCGCGCCGGCTGTCCCCCGCTCGGGTGCCGGCCGGCGGCGAGTCCCGGGTGCATCTGCGGGTGGACAACTGGTTCCGGCTGCCCAGCGGTCAGCTGATGCTCCAGGACCGGGTGCCGTACGTGCTGGGGCCCCGGCCGCGGTTCGTGCTGGACCGGATCGAGCCGGGCGGGCAGCGCGAGGTCAGCTACCGGGTGCGCTCGGACCAGCGCGGGCGCTATCCGCTGGGGCCGCTGGAACTGCGGCTGGCCGACCCGTTCGGCATGGTCGAACTGCACCGCTCCTTCGACGCGTACGACGTGATGACGGTGCTGCCGCACATCGAGCAGCTGCCGGCCGTACGGCTGGGCGGCGCCTCGGGCGGGCAGGGCGAGAGCGGGCAGCGGTCCATGGCGGTGACCGGCGAGGAGGACATCATTCCCCGCGACTACCGGTACGGGGACGATCTGCGCCGGGTGCACTGGCGGTCCACCGCGCACCGGGGCACCCTCATGGTGCGCCGCGAGGAACAGCCGCCGCGCGCCCAGTGCACCGTGCTGCTGGACACCCGGCGTACGGGTTACGCCGGTTCGGGGCCGCACGCGCCCTTCGAGCGGGCGGTCTCCGGAGCCGCCTCGGTGATCTCGCACCTGGCCGAACGCGGCTACCAGGTGCGGCTGGTGACCGACACGGGTCATCTGGTGCCGGCGCCCGACCAGCACGTGGCGGACAGCGCGGAGACGATGGGCCTGATGATGGACGCCCTGGCGGTGCTGGACCACTCCCCCCTGCCCGGGCCGCTGGACCTGGTCACCGACACCCGGGCCGTCTCCGCCGCCACGTCGGATCTCGACGGTGCGCTGGCGGCGCTGGCCGGCACCGAGACCGGGCTGCTGATCGCCTTTCTCGGCGCGCCGGACGCGGCGGCGATCGCCCAGCTGGCGCGGTTGCGGCAGCGGGCGTCCGAGGGGATCGCCTTCGTGGCGGCGGGCCAGCTGGACCCGGCGGTGGAGGCCGGGGCGCTGGGGCGGTTGCGGGAGAGCGGCTGGGCCGCGCTGCCGCTGCACCCCGGGGTGCCGCTGGCGCAGGTGTGGCAGCAGGCCGACGGGGAACGAGCCGGCGCGTACAGGGGGCTGTGACGGTGTTGGAGACGAGGCCGAGGGTCGCGCTGGCCGCGTGGCTGGCCACGATGGGCTCGGCGGCGGCGCTGCTGCCGCTGGTGAAGGACAGCGGCTGGCTGGTGCAGGCCGGGCTGCTGCTGGCGGCCCAGACCGCCACCGGGATGGTGGCGCGGCGCTTCGGCGCGCCCGCCGCGCTGACGGTCGCGGCCCAGGTGCTGGTGTCGCTGCTGCTGGTGACGGTGAGCACGGTGTCCGCGTACGCGCTGGGCGGGCTGCTGCCGGGTCCCGAGGCGTTCGGCCGGTTCGGTGAGCTGCTGTCGGCGGGTGCCGAGGACATCGGGCACTACGTGGCGCCGGCCCCGATGACGGACGGCATCCGGCTGATGCTGCTGGCCGGGGTGCTGCTGATCGGGCTGCTGGTGGATGTCCTGGCGGTCACCTCGGCGAGCGCCGCGGCGGCGGGGCTGCCGCTGCTGGCGCTGTACTCGATAGCGGCCGGGGTCAACCAGGAGCAGGCCGGCTGGCTGTACTTCCTGGCCGCGGCGGCGGGCTATCTGCTGCTTCTGCTGGCCGAGGGCCAGGAGCGGCTGGGCCGCTGGGGCCGCTACTTCACCGGCCCGGGGCCGGCCCGCGGATACGGGTACGGGCAGCCGGCCGCCGCGGCGCTGCCCGCGCAGTCGGCGGGGCCCCGGCTGCGGGCCGGCCGGCGGATCGGCGCGCTGACGCTGGGCGTCGCGGTGCTGGCGCCCGTGCTGATGCCCGCCCTGGGCGAGGGCCTGCTGGACCTGGACGGCGGCGGCTCGGGCGGCGGCACCGGCGGCTCGGGCCGGATCAGCTCGGTCAACCCGGTGGTGGCGCTCCAGGACCAGCTGAACCAGCCGCAGAACCAGCAGGTGCTCACCTACCGCACCGAGGACGGCGAGCCCGCCGGCATGTATCTGCGGCTGGTGGCGCTGGACGAGTTCACCGGCACCGAGTGGAAGTCCTCGCGCTGGCTGGAGAACGAGGTGCCCGCGGCCCCGTGGCCGGTGCCCGGGCTCGGCCCCGATGTGGCCTTCCGGGACGTGACCACGGAGATAGAGGCCAGCGGCTCGTACGCGCAGACCTCGCTGCCGGTGCCCTACCCGGCGGTGTCGGTGATGACGGACGGGGCGTGGTGGTTCGACCGCGGTTCGCAGACCCTGGTCTCGGACAACGGGCGGATGACCACCCAGGGCCGGACCTGGACGGTGACGCACCGCCAGGTGCAGCCCACCGCCGAGCAGCTGGCCGGGGCGCCGCCCGCCCCCGCCAACCTCGCCTCCTACTACACCCAGGTGCCCGCCGACCTCCCGGACGTCGTCGCCGAGCTGGCGCGGGAGGTCACGGCCGGCGCTGCCGACGACCACGCGCGGGCGGTGGCGCTGCAGGACTGGTTCGCCAAGGACGGCGGCTTCCGGTACAACACCGAGGTCTCCTCGGGCAGCGGCAGCGAGGCGATCGCCGCGTTCCTGGAGGACCGCGAGGGCTTCTGCGTGCACTTCGCGTTCAGCATGGCGGCCATGGCCCGCACCCTGGGCATCCCGGCGCAGGTGGCGGTCGGCTTCACCCCGGGCGACCGGCAGGTGGACGGCTCCTACCGGGTCGGCCTGCACAACGCGCACGCCTGGCCCGAGCTGTACTTCGAGGGCGTGGGCTGGACCCGCTTCGAGCCCACCCCGGGGCAGGGCAACATCCCCGACCACACGCTTCCGGAGGCCGACCGCCCCGACCCGGCCCAGCCGGGCGAGGAGGACACGGAGACCGCGGAGCCGGAGGCCCCCGAGAACTCGCCGGCGCCCACCGACCCGGAGAGCTGCGACCCGGTGCGGGAGGCCGCCGCGTGCGAGAGCGAGGCCCCCGCCGCGGCCGGCGGCGGTTCCGGCGGCGGGCCCTCCCCGGGGCCGTGGCTGTGGGGGGCGGGCGCCGCGCTGGCGCTGCTCGCCGTGCTCGCCGTGCCACCGCTGTGGCGGGAGCGGGTGCGGGCCCGGCGGCTGGCGCCCGGCGCGGGGGCGACGGCCGCCTGGCAGGAGCTGAGCGACAGCGCCTGGGACCTGGGCGTTGGGCCGCTGGCGGCGGAGACGCCGCGGCAGACCGCCACCAGGATCACCACCGTGATCACGCTGGACGCCGCGGCCCGGGACGCCGTCCACCGGCTGGCCACCGGGGTGGAGCGGGAGCTGTACGCGCCCGCGCCGCCCGGGGCCGGTGCGCCGGGGGCGGGACCGGCGGACGAGGAGCCGGCCCGGGACGTACGGACGGCCCTGGCTGGGCTGCGGGCCGGGGTCGGGCGCGGGACCCGGTGGCGGGCACTGCTGCTGCCGCGCTCCGCCATTCGGGTGACTTACCGGATGAGTGAACAGCGGCTGCGGGCCGCCGGGCGGCTGCGTGAACGCCGCACCGCATTCCTCGGGAAAATGCGGAAAGCCTGAAAGCCCGGAAAGGGAAAGAACGGGCACGGAGAAGCCCAACGGAAGGGCCCGCCGGTTCCCGGACCGGCGGGCCCTTCCGCACCTTCACCCCCGGAATCCCGGGGATCCTCGCTCAATCGCCGCGATCATCGCGGCGGCGCTGCCAGCGCTCCTCCATACGGGTCATCATCGAACGCCGCTGCTTGTGCGGCCGCTGTCCTTTGCCACCGCCCGCGGGGGCCGCCCCCTCGCCGGGCGCGGGAGCCTTCCGCCAGCCGGTGACGGCAATGACCGCACACCCCAGCATGATCACAAAACCGACGACGCTGAGCCAGATCAGCTGGGCGACCATGCCGCCCATCAGGAGCGCGATGCCCACCAGGAATCCGGCGATCGCCTGGTACACCCGCTTGCGGGTGAACGTCCGCAGCTCACTGCCCTCAAGCGCTGTCGCGAACTTGGGATCTTCGGCGTACAGCGCTCGCTCCATTTGTTCGAGCATGCGCTGCTCGTGGTCCGAGAGCGGCACGGAGTCCTCCTACTCGCCGGCCGCGGAGGCGACCGTTTCCGACTCTTTCCAGGATAGGCAGGGAAGGCTCCCTGTGAAACCCACCCCAGTTCGCCAATTTCACCCACCCGCCGGGTGACGCGGATCCACGGGATCGGACAAGTCTTTCCCGTCCCCGACCCGGGTCATGCCGGAGGGCTGACTGCCGATAATACGGGGCGGAGATCACATTTGGCGGCCCGGCGCCTCATGGGGCAGCCGGGCGAGCAGATGCAGCTGTCCGGCGACCGCCTGGAAGGCCGGCAGCTCGGCCGCCTCGGCCTCCAGCGCCGCCAGCGCGCGCAGCGCGTCCGGCTCGGTGTCCACCAGCACTCCGGGCACCAGATCCGCGAAGATCCGCACCCCGTGCACCGCCCCCGGCTCCAGCCCCGCCTCGGTGACCAGCGCGGCCAGCTCCTGGGGCGTGTAGCGGCGCGGTACGGGGTCGGCCTCGCCCCAGCGGCCGTCCGGGTCGCCCAGCGCCCTCCTGGCCTCCGTGAAGCGCCCCGCCAGGGCCCGGGAGAGCACCGCCCCGCCCACCCCGGCCGCCAGCAGGCTCAGCGTGCCGCCGCCGGGACGCAGCGCCCCGGCCACGGCGGCCAGACCGGCGCGCGGATCGTCCACGTACTCCAGCACGCCGTGGCAGAAGACCATGTCGTAGCCGCCCGGCTCGGCGACGTCCAGCAGGCCCTGGGTGTCGCCCTGCACGCCGTGCACCCGGTCCGCCACGCCTTCCTCGGCGGCCCGCCGCTGGAGGGCGAAGAGCGCGTTGGGGCTCGGGTCGACGACGGTCACCCGGTGACCGAGCCCGGCCACGGGCACGGCGAAGCTGCCGCTGCCGCCTCCGGTGTCCAGCACGTCCAGGACCGGCCGGCCGGTCTCGGCGGCCCGCTCGGTGAGGGCACGGCGCAGCACCTCCCACACCACGCCGGTGCGCAGCACGGTGTGCGGCCCCGGGGACAGCGGTCCGCCCGCGTCCCGGGCCGGGGGGTTGGACGGCATGACGGGCGGCTCCTCGAAGTGCTGTGTACTGCTGTGCTGCCGCGTACCGCCGGTCCTGCGGGTGCGCGGCCCGCCGTACGCGGGCAGCCACAGCCTACTTCGGCGCCGGACCTCCGGGGTCCTCGGTCCGCAGCACCGGCTGCCTGATCAGCATGGACTCGACCAGCCGCAGGAAGAACCCGGCCGCCCGCCGCAGCTCGGCGGCCTCCCGCAGATCGGCGGCCCGGCGTATCCCGGCGTCTATCCGGGCCCGGCGGGCGGCGCTGGCGGCGAACAGGGTGCTCCACTCGGACAGTTCCGGGGCGATCTCCGGCAGCACCTCCCACACGCTGCGGATCCGGCTGCGGCCCCGCGCGGTCGGCTCGGGGCGGCCCCGGGCGGCGACCACGGCCGCCGCGGTGCGCAGCGCGGCGAGATGGGCGGCCACGTACGCCTCGCCCGGGTCGGGCAGCGTGGCGGCCTCGTCCAGCCCGCGCGCGGCCTGGGCGAGGAGATCGAGGGCGGCGGGCGGCGCCGGGGCGCGGCGCGGCACCCGGTGCACGTCGGCGGGGATTCCGGTCATGACGAGCCTCCAGTCGTCATTCGGCGGTGCTGATCTTCGTGTGTCGGTCCGTTCTTCGCATCTGGGCACATGCTGACGCATGCCACTGACAATCCGCGCTGAGCACTGCAAACACCTGCACATACGCCCCGCGGGCCCCAACAGCCTTGTGGTGAGGAGAGAATCGGCGCATGACACGCGCGATCAGCAACCGTCGCAACGCGACGCGGCAAAGGCTCTATGACGCGGCGGTGACGCTCATCGCCGAACAGGGCTTCTCCGCCACGACCGTGGAGGAGATCGCCGAGCGCGCGGGGGTCGCCAAGGGCACCGTCTACTACAACTTCGCCGGCAAGAGCGAGCTGTTCGAGGAAGTGCTGCGGGACGGGGTGGGCCGGCTGGCCGGCGAGCTGCACCGTGCCGACGAGGCGGCGCTGCACCGGGGGGCGGACGCGGTCGGGCGGCTGTCGGCGATAGCCCTGGCCGGGCTGGTGTTCATCGAGCGCAACCCCTCGCTCACCCGGCTGTTCACGGCCGAGCTGTGGCGTACCCACCGGGCCTGGCACGCCACCTTGCTGTCCGCCAGGCGGCAGGCGGTGGAGGTGGTGGAGCGCGTGCTGCACGAGGGGGTGAAGGGCGGCGAGCTGGACCCGGCGCTCGATGTGGAGCTGACGGCGGGCGCGTTAGTGGGGATGATCCTGGTGGGGGCCCTGGACTGGCTCTCGTTCCATCCCGAACGGCCGCTGCGCGACGTTCATCTGGCGCTGGCCCGGCTGCTGCACGGCCGGGTGCGGGCGGACGCGCCCTGAGCCGCGCAGGGGCCGCGCGTGGGAGAGCCGGGGCCCGGAGCCGCTCCGCCGCCCCGTGCCGGCGGTGCGGTCCCCGGTTCCCGCTGACCGACAGCCTGCCGTCCGGCGGCGGGCCCGCCCATCCGCTCTCGTGCTCAGGCCGGTACTCATCCGGTCTCTGAGTAGGCCGGCCCCCGGCTAGGTACCTGTGTGTCCGCCGGACCTGTGGGGCGCCCCTCCCCCGTTACCGGAGAGCCCGGGGAGACCGTCCGAACCGGCCCGCACGGCCCCGGGTAGGGTGCGGCGCATGGCGCGAGTGGTGGTGGTCGGTGCCGGTATGGGCGGCATGGCGACGGCGGCCCGGCTGGCCGTGGCGGGGCATCGGGTGACGGTGCTGGAACGCGGCGGACGGGCCGGCGGGGCGGCGGGCAGGTACGAGCGGGACGGTTTCACCTTCGACACCGGGCCCGGGCTGCTGTGGCTGCCGGCGGTGTGGCGGGACCTGTTCATCAAGACCGGCAAGCGCCCCCTGGAGGAGTGCGTCGAGCTGCGGCGGGTCGATCCGGCCGCCGAGCACCGGTTCGCGGACGGCACCCGGCTGCTGCTGCCCGGCTTCTCCCGGGGCGGGGTGGGACAGGCGCTGGACGAGGCGCTCGGCGCCGGCGCGGGAGAACGCTGGCACGCGCTGCAGGGACGGGCCCGGCAGACCTGGGAGGCCACCCGGCGGCCGCTGGTGGAGGAGCCGCTGACCTCGGCGGCCGGACGGGCGGCCCTGCTGCCCGACCCGTACCCGGCGCTGCCGCCCCGGCGCACCGGGCTGCTGCGCCGCCGGACCCCCGCCCGGGCGTCCGGGCTGCCGGCGGTGGCGGAACGGGAACTGGGCGACGCCCGGCTGACGGCCCTGCTGGCCGGCACCGTCGAGGAGTACGGCATCCGGTTCGAGCGGGCCCCCGCGTCCGCGACCGTACTGGCCTATGTGGAGCAGACGTTCGGCACCTGGTACCCGGTGGGCGGCATCGCCGCGCTGGTGGACGCGGTGCGCGAACGGTGCGCGGAGCGCGGCGTGGAGTTCGTGCACGGGACCGAGGCGCGGCGGATCCTGGAACGCGACGGGAAGGCGGCCGGGGTCGAACTGGCCGACGGCGAACGGGTCTCGGCCGACCACGTGGTGTGGAGCGCCCCGGGGCTCGGCGCCGCGCCGCGCGGAGAGAGCCGGTTCACGGTGCTGCTGGCGCTGGACGGCGCCCGCCCGCCGGGCACGGCGCACCGGCTGCTGGTGCACCCGGCGGACGGCGGGCCCGTCGTACGGGTGCTGCGGCCCGACGACGCCACGCTGTGGCCCGCCGCCGGCACCGGCCCGGCGGGGCACACGGCGGTCGTGTCGGCGCTGGCGCCGGCGCAGGGGGCCGTGGACTGGCGGGAGGCCGCCACCGTGGAGCGCTGGACGGACCGGCTGCTGACGGCGGCGGGCCTGGAGAACGTGCGGTGGCACCAGGTCCGTACCCCGCTGGACATCGAGCGGGAGACCGGCATGCCCGGCGGGGTGATCCCGGCGCCCGCCCTGGCCGGGGCGGACGGCGAACTGCTCGCCGCGCCCAACGCGGGCCGTCTGCCGGGCGCCTGGCGGGCCGGCGCCCTGGCGCACCCGGGCGGCGGGCTGGCGCACACCGGCATGTCGGGGGCGCTGGCCACCGGTCTGATCGTGGAGGGCCCCGGCTGGCGCGGCTCCTACTGACGCGCGGGGCGGGGCCGTTGTGCGCGGCCCCGCCCGGTGGTCAGTAGCGCTGCTGCTGCTCGTTGTAGTAGTACCCCTGGTCGGCCGCCGGGTCGTAGCCGCCCGGGTGCTGCTGCGGGGGGTAGGTGTCCTGCTGGGGCGGGTAGCCGTAGCCGCTGTCCTGCGCGGGTGCGGGGGCGGCGGTCTCGCGCTGCTGGGGGACCCAGACCCCGCCGGGCGGGGTCTCCTGGTAGTAGGCGTCGGCCGCGGCCGTCTGCCACTGGTCGGTGTAGTCCTGCTGCGCGTACTGCTGTTGCTGCGGATCGCCGTACGGGGCGCCGTAGGTCTCGTACGCCGCGGTCGCCCCGGCTCCGGCGTAGGGCTCGGCGTACGGCTGCTGCTGCGGGTCGCCGTAGGGCTGCTGCGCCGGGTCGTACCCGGTGCCCGCCGCGTCGTAGGACTGCTGCTGCTCGTGGTAGCCGTCCCCGTACACCGTCTCCTGGGACTGCGTTCCCGCCTGGTGCCCGGCGTACAGGTCCTGCTCCTGCGGCGCCGGTCCGCCCTGCTGGGCGGACTGCGGGTCGTAGTCCCACGCGTCGTAGCCGCCGCCGTCCGCGCCGGACTCCCCCGCTGCGGCGGGCGGCGCGGGCGGGACGGGCGGGGGCGGGCCGTCGTACCCGGCCTCGCTCTCCTCGACCGGGTCCAGCGGACGCATCTCGCCGCTCTCCTCGGCGCCTTCGCGGCGCCGGCGCTTGCTGTTGCCCGGCTGGCCGCCCAGCGCCCAGCCGGTGGAGAACCCGCGCCGGAAGGACAGCGTCACAAAGGTCTGGCCGGTGGCGAACGCGAGGGTGCCCAGCGCGATCACCGGCACGTTCGGCAGCACCACGCCGAGGACCACGGCCAGAAAGCCGGAGAAGGCCAGCAGCCGCCAGCGCAGTCTCGCCTTGTACTGGAGCAGGACCTCCCCGAGCAGCCACAGGGCCACGATTCCGAACGCGATGTAGAGGACCGCCCAGCCCATGTACGCCCCTCTCAGCTGTGCTTCAGCGCTGTTCCAGGCCCGCCCGGTGCAGACCGAGGTTCTTGTAGACGTCCAGCGTCGCCGTCGAGTGCAGCGTCGTGTTCAGGGTGACGAAGTGCAGACCGGGGATGTCCTCATCCATCAACCGTGCACACAACTCGGTGGCGAACTCGATCCCGACCGAGCGTACAGCCATCGGGTCGTCCTTGACCGCGCGGAGCCGATTCTCCAGCTCTTCGGGGAAGGAGGAGTTGCTGAGCTCCTTGAAGCGTTCGATCTGCCGCAGATTCGCGATGGGCATGATTTCCGGGATGATCGGGACATCGCATCCCGCGGCGGCCACCCGGTCACGAAGCCGCAGGTAGTCCTCGGGGTCGAAGAACATCTGGGTCAGCGCGAAGTCCGCCCCCGCCCGGCACTTGTTGATGAAATGCCGGATATCCGTCTCCCAGTCGGTGGAACGCGGATGCATCTCCGGAAATGCCGCGACCCCGACACAGAAATCGCCCGACTCCTTGATGAGACTCACGAGTTCCGCGGCGTAAGTCACACCCTCGGGGTGCCGGTTCCACTGCCCCATCGGGTCGCCGGGCGGGTCGCCGCGCAGCGCGAGCATGTTGCGGATGCCGGCGCCCGCGTACTGCCCGATGATGTTCCGCAGCTCGGACACCGAGTGGTTGACGGCCGTGAGGTGGGCGACCGGGGTGAGCGTCGTCTCGGTGGCGATCCGCTCGGTGGCCCGTACGGTGCGCTCGCGCGAGGAGCCGCCGGCGCCGTAGGTCACGGAGACGAAGGTCGGCCCCACGGCCTCGACCCGGCGGATGGCGTTCCACATGGTGCGTTCGCCCTGCTCGGTTCTGGGCGGGGTGAATTCGAAGGAGTACGAACGCTTGCCGGCGGCGAGAAGGTCGCGCACCGTGTGCGCCCGGTCATTCATCGTGGACGGAATCCCAAGGGCCATGGCCGCAGGCTACCCAGAGCGACGGAAATCTCCCATGCGTGTCCGGGTTGCGGACGGGCGTACGGCGTCACACGGCGCGCAGCCGCGCGGCCAGCGCGCTCGCCGCCGCACCGGGGTCCCCGGCCTCGGTCAGCGCCCGCACCACCACGATTCGGCGGGCCCCGGCCTCCAGCACCTGATCCAGGTTGCCGGCGTCGATGCCGCCGATGGCGAACCAGGGCCGCTCGGGGCGGCGGGCGGCCGCGTACCGCACCAGGGGCAGCCCGGGGGCGGAGCGGCCCGGTTTGGTGGGGGTGGGCCAGACGGGGCCGGTGCAGAAGTAGTCCACGCCGGGCTGGGCGAGGGCCGCGTCGACCTGGGCCTCGCTGTGGGTGGAGCGCCCGATGCGCACCCCGGTGCCGAGCAGCGCGCGGGCGGCGGGCACCGGCAGATCGCCCTGCCCGAGGTGGAGCACGTCGGCGCGGGCGGCGTGCGCGACGTCGGCGCGGTCGTTGACCGCGAGGAGCCTGCCGTGCCGCCGGCAGGCGTCGGCGAAGACCTCCAGCAGCTCCAGTTCCTCGGCGGCCTCCAGGCTCTTGTCGCGCAGCTGGACGATGTCCACGCCGCCGGCCAGGACGGCGTCCAGGAAGGCGGGCAGGTCGCCCTGGCGCTTCCTGGCGTCAGTACACAGATACAGCCGGGCGCCGGCGATGCCGTCGGTCACGGCTCTCCCCCTCGGTGGTGCTGCTTCGCGGGTCGGTGCGGTGGCGCGGCACCACGGGTGCCGCGCCACCGGTCAAGCGGTCGTACGGTCAAGCGGTCGTTCGGTGCAACGGTCGGGCGGTCGCGCGTCCGGCCGTCACACGGCCAGGGCCTGGGCCCGCCGCTTCACCTCGGTCCCGCGGTTCTCCCGCAGGGCGTCGGCGGGCGTGCCGGGCAGGCTGTCGTCGGGGGTGAAGAGCCACTCCAGCATTTCCTCGTCGGTGAAGCCGTCGTCGCGCAGCAGCGTCAGGGTGCCGACCAGGCCCTTGACGATCCTGCCCTCGCCGATGAAGGCGGACGGCACCTGGAGCACCCGGTTCTCGCCCCGGCGCACGGCGATCAGCTGCCCCTCCTTGACCAGCTGACGAACCCGGGTCACTTCCACGTCCAGCGCTTCGGCGATGTCGGGGAGGGTGAGCCAGTCGGGGACGAGAGCTTCGGTTTTCGCATCAATCTCGGTCACACCTCAAGCCTGCCACCTCCGACTGACAGGCGTCATCGGGGAGTGGCAGCGGAGGGACGGTACCGCCGTGCGGGGGGGCCGCCCCCGCCGGTCAGGCCGTCGCGTTCTTCAGGGGCACGGCGGGGTCGGCGGCCCGCACCGGATCCAGGCGGGCCCCGCGTTCGATGAGCCGGCGGCCCTGGGCCAGGTCGCGCGGCCGGTCCACGGCGCACACCGCCCGCAGCACCCCGGCGCCGTCCAGCCAGCACACCGACCAGGCCGCGCCCGGGGCGCCACCGGCGGCGGGGTCGCCCCGCCACAGCAGCGTGTCGTGCGGGCCGTGCTGCCCGGCGTACTGCACGAAGCGGCCGAACTGCTCGCTCCAGAAGTACGGCACCGGGTCGTACGCCGTGTCGGCCGTCCCGGTGACCTGGGCGGCGACCGTGGCGGGCCCGGCCAGCGCGTTGTCCCAGTGGTGCACCAGCAGCCGGCGGCCGTACCGGGCCGAGGGGAAGGACGCGCAGTCGCCGACCGCGTACACCCCGGGCAGTGAGGTGCGCAGCCGGTCGTCCGCGCGGACCGAGCCGTCGGCGGCCAGTTCGACGCCGCTGCCCTCCAGCCAGCCGGTGGCGGGGCGGGAGCCGATGCCCACCAGCACGGCGCCGGCGGGCAGCAGCTCGCCGCCGTCCAGCTCCACCTCGCCCGGCCGGACGGCCGCCACCCGGGCGCCGGTGCGCAGTTCGGCGCCGGCGTCCGCGTACCACTGGCGCATCGGTGCGGTGAGTTCCGGCGGCAGCGCGCCGGGCAGCGGGTGGCCGGCGGCCTCCAGCACGGTGACGGGGGCCCCGGCGGCGCGGGCGGCGGTGGCGACCTCGGCGCCGATCCAGCCGGCGCCGACCGCGACGAGCGGGCTGCGGGCGGTCAGCAGCGGGCGCAGCCGGGCGGCGTCGTCCAGGGTGCGCAGCACATGGACGCCGGGGGCCGCTTCGCTGCCGGGCAGGGTCAGCGCCTCGGCGCCGGTGGCGATGACGAGATGGTCGTACGGCACGGGTCCGGCGTCGGTGCGCAGCGCGCGGGCGCCGGCGTCGATTCCGGTGGCGGCGCGGCCCAGCAGGAGTTCGATGCCGAGGGTGTCGAAGTCCACATCGAGGGGCGCGCCTTCGGCCTTGCCGAGCAGCACGTCCTTGGACAGTGGCGGGCGGTCGTAGGGCCGGTGGTGCTCGGCCCCGACCACGGTGACGGTTCCGGCCCAGCCCGCTTCGCGCAGCCGCACCGCGGTCTGCGCGCCGGCGAGCCCGGCCCCGGCGATGACGACCCGCTGATCCCGTTGCTCCACGCGGCCACCCTACGCGCGCGCCGCACCGGGCCCGGCTGCCGCGCTCCACGGGGATGCCGCGTTCCGCCCGGTGCGCGGGCGCGAACACCGGCCCGCCGCCGGGACGTCCGGCACGGGGCGCGGGAAGCCGCCGGGTTCCGGGGGCTTTTCGTCCCCGGCCCCGCCCGTACTACTGTGGCGGGCGACAGAGCACACGGGAGCCCGGCGGTCCGGGCTGAGAGGGAGGCGGGCGGCCTCCGACCGTACGAACCTGATCCGGGTCATGCCGGCGAAGGGAGCAGCCGCGTGGTGAGGTCCATGCCCTCAGCGTCCGCAGGCCGTACGTCCGATGTCCTGATCATCGGCGGCGGCGTCATCGGTCTGGTCACCGCCTGGCGGGCCGCCGGGCGGGGGCTGAGCGTCGCCGTGGCCGACCCGGCGCCGGGCGGCGGCGCCGCGCGGGTGGCCGCCGGCATGCTCGCCGCCGTCACCGAACTGCACCACGGCGAGGAACCGCTCCTCGAACTCAACCTCGCCTCGGCCGCCCGCTACCCGGACTTCGCCGCCGAGCTGGAGGACGCCGCGGGCTCCGGCGTCGGCTTCCGCGCCTGCGGCACCCTGGCGGTCGCGCTGGACGCGGACGACCGTGCCCAGCTGCGCGAGGTGCACGCGCTGCACCAGCGGTGCGGGCTGAGCTCGCAGTGGCTCACCGGTCGCGAGTGCCGGCGGCTGGAGCCGATGCTGGCCCCGGGGGTGCGCGGCGGGCTGCGGGTGGACGGCGACCATCAGGTCGACCCGCGCCGGCTGGCCGCCGCGCTGCTGACCGCCTGTGAACGGGCGGGTGTCATCTTCCACGGCGAGCGGGTGCGCGAACTGACCGTCACCGGGGACCGGGCCACCGGCGCGGTCCTGGCGGACGGTACGGCGCTGTCCGCCGCCCGTACGGTGCTGGCGGCCGGCAGCCACAGCGGTGAACTGCCGGGGCTGCCACCCGGGATCGCCCCGCCGGTCCGCCCGGTCAAGGGCGAGGTGCTGCGGCTGCACATGCCGCCGGGGCCGGGGGGCACGGGCGGCGGCGCGTTCCTCTCCCGTACGGTGCGGGCCGTGGTGCGCGGCTCGGCCGTCTATCTGGTGCCGCGCGCCGACGGCGAACTCGTGGTGGGCGCCACCTCCTGCGAGCAGGGCTGGGACACCACGGTGACCGCGGGCGGCGTCTATCAGCTGCTGCGGGACGCGCACGAGCTGGTGCCCGGCATCACCGAGCTGCCGCTGCGCGAATGCCTCGCGGGGCTGCGGCCCGGCAGCCCCGACAACGCGCCGCTGCTGGGGCCCACCGCGCTGCCGGGGCTCCAGCTGGCGACCGGGCACCACCGCAACGGGGTGCTGCTCACCCCGCTGACCGGGGAGGTGCTGGCCGAGTCGCTGGTCACCGGCGAACTCCCGGCGATCGCGCGGCCCTTCAGCCCGCTGCGGTTCCCCTCGGTGGTGCCGGCATGAGCGGGACCCCGACCGTTTCCGTCAATGGCGCCCCGCGCGAGCTGGCCCCCGGTACGACCCTGGCCGACCTGGTCACCGAGCTGCTCTCCCGCGCATCGGGGGCGGGGGTCGCGGCGGCGGTCAACGAGTGCGTGGTCCCCCGGGCCCGCTGGCACGGCACCACGCTGGCGCCGGGTGACCGGGTGGAGATCCTGACCGCCGTCCAGGGAGGCTGACGACCGATGACCGACCTCACGAGCGACGCGGCGAACGACCCCGCGACCGGCGCCGCGCACGACCCCGCGAACGCCGCCACCGCCGGCGGCCCCCCTCCGGGCGACGGGGACGACGTCCTGGTGCTCGGCCCGCTGCGGCTGACCTCCCGGCTGATCATGGGCACCGGCGGCGCCCCCAGCCCCGAGGTGCTGGAGCGCGCCCTGGCCGCCTCCGGCACCCAGCTGACGACGGTGGCGATGCGCCGGGTGGATCCCGGGGTACGGGGCTCGGTGCTCGGCATCCTGCGCAACCTCGGCATCGCGCCGCTGCCGAACACCGCGGGCTGTTTCACCGCGGGCGAGGCGGTGCTGACCGCGCGGCTGGCGCGCGAGGCGCTGGGCACCGCACTGGTCAAGCTGGAGGTCATCGCCGACGAGCGCACCCTGCTGCCGGATCCGGTGGCGACGCTGGACGCCGCCGAGACGCTGGTGGACGACGGTTTCACGGTGCTCCCCTACACCAACGACGACCCGGTGCTGGCGCGGCACCTGGAGGAGGCGGGGTGCGCGGCGGTGATGCCGCTGGGCTCGCCGATCGGCTCGGGGCTCGGCATCCGCAATCCGCACAACTTCGCGCTGATCACCGAGCGGGCCGGGGTGCCGGTGATCCTGGACGCGGGCGCGGGCACCGCCTCGGACGCGGCGCTGGCCATGGAGCTGGGCTGCGCCGGTGTGATGCTGGCCTCGGCGGTGACGCGGGCGCAGCGTCCGGTGCCGATGGCGCGGGCGATGCGGCACGCGGTCGAGGCGGGGCGGCTGGCGTTCGGCGCGGGGCGGATTCCGCGGCGGCATTTCGCCCTGGCCTCCTCGCCGTTGGAGGGGCGGGCGGAGCTGGACCCCGAACGACCGGCGTATTGATCCGATCGTACTGATATACGATCGCCGGATCTGGGGGACCATTCTGTCCGTTACGGGGGATCGCGCGCCGCGGGCCGGCCCGTCTCCTGAGCGGCAGCTGAAGGAGAGATCGACCGTGAGCACACCGCCCCAACCGCCGCCGCAGGGACCGGAGCAGGGCCAGAACCCGTACGCCTCCGCCTCCCCTCCGCCCGGGCCCCCCACCCCGGGCTACGGTTACCCGGGCCAGGCGCCGGTGCCCGGCCCGCCGCAGGGCTACGGCTACCCGCCGCCCGGTGGCCCCGCGGGCCCCGGCTACCCGGGAGGCCCCGGCTACCCCGGCGGCCCCGTCCCGCCGCCGTACGGACAGCCGCAGCCGCCGGCCAGGACCAACGGCCTGGCCATCGGTTCGCTGGTGACCGGCCTGCTGGCCATGGCCCCGATCGCGCTGATCCTGGGCATCCTGGGCCTCAACCAGGTGAAGAAGACCGGGGAGCGCGGCAGGCCGCTGGCCATCGCCGGTATCGCCCTGGCCGCCGTGCAGATCATCACGCTGGCGATCCTGGTCCCCACGGTGTTCCTCAAGGACGACAAGGGCAGCGAGGCGACCCCCACCCCCTCCCCCAGCGAGTCGGCCACCGACGAGGAGACCGGCGAGCCCGGGCGCGAGGTCGCGCCCGACGGCGAGGGGATCACCGTCTTCGACATCGCCGTCGGCGACTGCTTCGACACCAGCGGCCTCTCCGACTACCAGGGCGAGGAGGGCGCCAGCGAGACCGACGTCACCCTCTACCCCTGCGACGTGCCGCACGAGGCCGAGGCGTTCGGCTCCTTCGAGGTCACCGGGTACGACACCTTCCCCGGCATGGACGAGATGGTGGAGATCGCCAACACCGAGTGCAACCGGCTCGTCCAGCCCTACATCCTGGACACCTGGACGATCGGTGAGGACACCGGGATCTTCTACTACCACCCCGAGGAAGCCAGCTGGGGCATGGGCGACCGCGAGATCCTGTGCTTCTTCGGGCTCGCCAGCGGCCGGTCGATGTCCGAGTCGCTGCGCCCCGACGAGAGCGCGCTGAGCGCCGACGCCCTGGGCTACCTGGAGATCACCGGCGCGCTGGACACCGAGTCGTGGATGGAGCCGTCGGAGGATTCCGGCGTCCCCGCCTTCCGGTCGTGGGGTGACGCCATGGCGTCCGTCATCGAGGACGAGATCGCCGCGCTCTCCGCCGCCACCTGGTCCGACGCCGAACTGGAGACGCTGGTCGCCGAGCTGATCGACGCCCGCGAGAGCAGCCTGCCGTACTGGCAGGACCTGGCCGACGCCGGTGACGAGGCCGCGGTGTGGGAGAACTACGAGCAGGGTTACGGCACCTTGGGCATCGACACCGAGATCGAGATCCGCTCCCTGCTCGGACTGGCAACGGGTAGCTGACACTTCCGTCACTGTTTTGCTGCGGTCCTGATCACAGGACCGCGGCGGCCGGGTGGGTGTCCGCGGCAGACCGTAGACTCAACAGCCGTGGACACCACCCTTCAGGACCCGCTGATCGGGCATGTACTCGACGGCCGTTACCGCGTGGACGAGCGGATCGCCGTCGGCGGCATGGCCACGGTCTACCGGGCGGTGGACACCCGCCTCGAACGCGAGCTGGCCGTCAAGGTCATGCACCCCTCGCTGGCGGACGACGCCGACTTCACCGAGCGCTTCATCCGCGAGGCCAAGTCGGTGGCCCGCCTCGACCACCAGAACATCGTCGGCGTGCTCGACCAGGGCCGCGACGGGGACTACGTCTACCTGGCCATGGAGTACGTGGCCGGCTGCACCCTGCGCGACCTGCTGCGCGAGCGCGGCGCGCTGTCGCCGCGGGCCGTGCTGGACATCGTGGAGCCGCTGCTGGCCGGTCTGGCCGCCGCCCACCGGGCCGGGCTCGTGCACCGCGACATCAAGCCCGAGAACGTCCTCATCGGCGGGAACGGCCGGGTCAAGGTCGCCGACTTCGGCCTGGCGCGCGGCGTCGACCACCAGACCTCCGCCGACACCGGCACCCTGCTGGGCACCGTCTCGTACCTGGCGCCCGAGCGCATCGAGCACGGCACCGCCGACCAGCGCGCCGACGTCTACGCCTGCGGGGTGCTGCTGTACGAGCTGCTGACCGGCGCCAAGCCGCACACCGGTGACTCCCCGGCCCAGGTGCTGTTCGCGCACGTCCACCGGGACGTGCCGCCGCCCTCGCAGGCCGTGCCCGAGCTGGCGCCGGCCCTGGACACCCTGGTGGCGCGCGCCGCCGCCAGGACGCCAGGGGACCGGCCCGAGGACGCCGCCGGGCTGCTGGCGCTGGTCCGCGCGATACGGGACGGGCTGACCGACGAGGAGCTGGACGTCCAGCCGCCCGCCGCGACCCAGGTACCGGCGGGCGAGGGCGCCGCCGGCACCACGGACGCCGACGAGACCGCCGCCGGGGCCCCCGTCGCCGCCGACCCCGAGGAGCGGACCAGTGTGGTGCCCCGCCCGGCCGGCGTACGCTCCACCGCCCCGGACGGCCCCGACCGCGACGCGGTGGACCACACCGCCCGGATCGAACTGCTGCCGCCCCTGTCGCACGACGGGGACGACGACGGCCTCCGCGCCGCACCGCCGGTCCGGCGGAAGCTGCCGCGCCGCGCCGTCCTGGCCCTGGTCGCCGCCGTGCTGGCCGTCCTGGGCATCGGCGCGGGCGTCTGGTACATCAACTCCGGGCAGTTCCTGCACACCCCCGGGGTGTACGGGGTGCCGCAGGCCGAGGCCGAGCAGACCCTGCGCGAGGCCGGGCTAAAGGTGGCGGTCGACGAGGCGTACCACGAGACCGTGGAGCCCGGCCATGTCATCTCCACCGACCCGGCGCGCGGCGACCGGGTCCGCAAGAACGCCACCGTCACCCTCACCGTCTCCCAGGGCCCGCCCGTGGCCACCGTGCCCAATCTGCGCGGCATCCCGCTGGCGGACGCCAAGGAGCAGCTGACGCGGGCCGGCCTGACCCCGGGCACCGAGACCCGGGAGTTCTCCACCGAGGTGCCGCGGGGCTCGGTGATCTCCACCGACCCGGCGCCCGGGACCGAGAAGCGCCCGGACGCGGCGGTGGCCCTGGTGGTCAGCCGCGGCGCCGAGATCGAGGTGCCCGAGGTCATCGGTACGGCCGAGGGCACCGCCATGCAGCAGCTGACCGAGGCCGGCTTCGAGGTCGAGATCGCCCCGGAGCGGGTGTTCTCCGAGGAGGAGTCGGGCACCGTCGCCGAGCAGTCCCCCGTGGCCGGGGAGAGCGCGGGTGAGGGCGACGTCATCACCCTCACCATCTCCAAGGGCCAGGAGATGATCGAGGTGCCCGACGTGCGCGGCGAGTCGGAGAACGAGGCCCGGCGGATCCTGGAGGACGCCGGCTTCGAGGTCAACGTCAACCGGCTCTTCTTCACCGGCACCGTCTTCAACCAGTCGATCTACGGCGGGGACAGCGCCCCGCGCGGATCGACCATCACCATCTGGGTCCGCTGAGGACCGTACGCACTGAGGCGGGGGTCACATTCCGTACCGCGGAGTGCCCCCGCCGCTGTGATGCGCGCCATAGGGCGGGCGTCACATACGACCGCGCTTAGTGTTTTTCACGTGAGCGCCCCGGGCCGTAAAAAGCCGGGGAAATTCGGGGGACAATCCTCGGGGATCCCTCGGGGAACCCCCCGGGGATGATTCCCCCCAGCACTAACCTCATTAGTATTCGTGACCTTTGCGCGGGGTTTTCCGCTGCTGCTACGAAAGGCCGTCGCAGCATTCGCGAGAACGTGAGGTCCCCCGCATGACCGCTCAGCTCCCCACTCCCCGCCGAAGTCGCTTCTCCCGGCTCCAGAAGTCCGCCACCACGGCCGTCGCCGGCTGCGGCATGGCGGCCATCGCCTTCACCCTCGTACCCGCCACCGCGAGCGCGCACGAGTCCGCCGCGGCGGACTCCGCGGACCGGTCGGTCGCCTGGGTGCTGAAGGCCAACGACGTCCCCGGTCAGCAGCGGCACGACGGTGGCGCGGCCGAGGCCGACGGCACCGCCCCGCAGGAGGTGGCCCAGTCCCTGCAGAAGACCCTGCGCGCGCTGGCCCCCGAGTCCCCCTCCCGGCAGGCCGAGCGCATCGCCGCCGAGCAGGCCGTCCAGGCCGCCCAGGAACTGGCCGCGCAGCAGGCGGAGGCCGAGCGGGTCGCCGCCGAGCAGGCCGCCAGCCGCGCCGCCGAACGCGAGGCGCTGGCCGCGGCCGAGACGGCCGCCGCCGAGGTCACCGCCGCCCCCGAGGCGCCGGCCCCGGCCGCCGAGCCCGTGGCGCCCGCCGCCCCCACCTACACGGATGACCTGGACGGCTGGATCCGCGAGGCGCTGGACATCATGGCCGAGCACGGAATTCCGGGCTCCTATGACGGCCTGTACCGCAACATCATGCGGGAATCCAGCGGCGATCCCAACGCGATCAATGACTGGGACATCAACTGGATCAATGGCACGCCGTCCATCGGGCTGCTCCAGGTGATTCAGCCGACCTTCGACGCCTATCACGTGGAAGGCACTCCCTACAGCCTTTACGACCCGGTCGCCAATATCGTGGCCGCCGCCAACTACGCCTGGGACCGCTACGGTTCCATCGACAACGTGAACGGTCCCTACTGACCGGCGGCCCCCGGCAGCACCCCACACCTCCACCTGGCAAGCTTTCCGGGTGACCTCAGCTCGCGACCGCAATCCCATGGGCGGCCACGTCCCCGTAGCCGGGGGCCTGGCCGCCCGTGGCCTTGCGTACGCCGCCACGCTGGACGCGGAGACGCTCCAGGTGTTCGTCGCCAACCCGCGCGGCTGGGCCACCCCGCCCGGGGACCCGGGCCAGGACGAGGCGTTCCGCGCCGGGTGCGCCGAGCGGCGGCTGCCCGCGTACGTCCACGCCCCGTATCTGATCAACCCGGGCTCGGCCGATCCGGTCACCGCCGAGCGCTCGGTGCGCTCGCTGCGGCACTCGCTGCGCCGGGGCCGGGCGATCGGCGCACGAGGGGTGGTGGTGCACACCGGTTCGGCGACCGGCGGACGCAGCCGGGAATCGGCGCTCGCCCAGACCGGCGAGTTGCTGCTGCCGCTGCTGGACGAGCTGACCCACGACGAGGACCCGTACCTGCTGCTGGAACCGACCGCGGGCCAGGGCGCCTCACTGTGCTCCCGGATCGCCGACCTGGAGCCGTACCTGGCCGCGCTGCGCGGCCACCCCCGGGTGGGGATCTGCCTGGACACCGCCCATGTCTTCGCGGCCGGCCACGATCTGGCGGCCCCGGGCGGGGCGCGCGCGACCCTGGACGAACTGGTCCGGGTGGCCGGCCCGGGCCGGCTGCGGCTGATCCACGCCAACGATTCCAAGGCACCGGCCGGATCGCGGCGCGACCGCCACGAGAACATCGGCGCCGGCCACATCGGCCGCGCCGCCTTCGCCGAACTGCTGCACCACCCGGCGACCACCGGCGTCCCACTGATCATCGAGACCCCTGGCGGGCCCGAGGGTCACGCCGCGGACGTGGCCCTGCTGAAGGAGCTCAGGAAGACACCGGCTCACAGCTCGGGGCCATCCCCCGGCTCCTCCTGATAGCTGTAGCGCTGCTCGCGCCAGGGGTCGCCCAGGTTGTGGTAGCCGCGCTCCTCCCAGAAACCGCGGCGGTCGGCGGTCATGTACTCCACGCCGCGCACCCACTTGGGGCCCTTCCAGGCGTACAGCCGCGGCACCACCAGGCGCAGCGGGAACCCGTGCTCCGCCGTCAGCAGCTCACCGTCGCGATGGGTGGCGAACACGGTGCGCCCGTCGGCGAAGTCGGCCAGCCGCAGATTGGCGCTGTAGCCGTACTCGGCCCACACCATCACATGGGTGACGCCCGGCGCGGGGGGCACGAGGGAGAGCAGAGTACTGGCCCGCACCCCGCCCCATTCGGCGCCCAGCATGCTGAACTTGGTGACACAGTGCAGATCGGCGACCACCGTCTCGTACGGCAGAGCGCTGAACTCCTCGTGGTTCCAGCACCGTTTGTCGCCGGTGGCGGTCGCGCCGAAGACCCGGAACTCCCAGCGTTCGGCCCTGAACCGCGGCACGGGCCCGTAGTGGGTGACCGGCCAGCCGCGCTGCTCACGCTGTCCCGGGGGAAGCCTTCCGGCCGCCTGTCGCGTGTCCGCTTCCTCCTCCGAACGGCTTTCCGGGTGACCCATCCCTCTATGGTGACAGACCTGACATGCACAGTCCGCACCGCCACCCCTGACCCGGCGAGAACTCCCCGGAAACAGGGTAATTCGGTAAGCCTTCGCTTACTGGACGTAATCCCCCAGGGGTGCCACGATGCCTCGAACACCTGCCCCTTCTCGCGGAAGGAGCGCGCTGCCATGCAGGGCGATCCCGAGGTCATCGAGTTCCTGAATGAACAGCTCACCGCTGAACTGACGGCCATCAACCAGTACTTCCTGCACGCCAAGATGCAGGAGAACTTCGGCTGGGTGAAGCTCGCCAAGTACACCCGCGCCGAGTCCTTCGACGAGATGCGGCACGCGGAGGTCCTCACCGACCGGATCCTGTTCCTGGAGGGGCTGCCCAACTACCAGCGGCTCTTCCATGTCCGGGTGGGGCAGACGGTCACCGAGATGTTCCAGGCGGACCGCCAGATCGAGGTGGAGGCCATCGACCGCCTGCGCCGCGGCGTCGAACTCATGCGCGCCAAGTCGGACATCACCTCGGCGAAGATCTTCGAGTCGATCCTGAAGGACGAGGAACACCACATCGACTACCTCGACACCCAGCTCGAACTCATCGAGAAGCTCGGCGAACCCCTGTACATCGCCCAGCTGATCGAACAGCCCGACGAAGCCTGATCCCCAGGGGGCGGGCCACTCACTCCGAGCGGCGGTCCGCCCCCTCAGCAGCCGTACGTGTCCTTCGCGGAGGCCATGAGGGCGGCGGTGAAGTCCTTCATCGCGCGCCGGCCCTCCTCCGTTTCCCGCGTGGGGGAATAGATCTGCACATTGATGTCCAGGACGGCCTCCGGGCGAGCGTCGGCGCATTCTGTTCGGATCAGTGAACCGCTGGAGGCGAAAATGATGTCATCATCGCCCACACGGCCCTCTTCACCGCCCACGAATCCCCAGCTCCCTTCCGGCATTTCCTCATACCATTCCCGGAGGCTCTGGGAAGCGGTGTCGAAGTGGAACACGTCGATAGCAAGGGTGGCCACGCCATCGATATCGACCCGACAGAGCAGATCGGCACTCGAATTCACGTGCGGACTTCTGACCTCCAGCTGCTCCCCATCCGGAAGGAGAGGCGCGGTGAGTTCGGGGTCGACATGCATTCCACACAGATCTTCTGCGATCTCATAAGCCTGCTCACGGGAGAGGAAAATCCATCCCGCGACCAGGAGCACGGGGACGGTCACCAGCGGGACGAGATAGCGCTTCCTCACCATGTGGCTCCTCCCAGCACTGCCACCGCACCGGTGTGCCCGTGATCGGCGGCGTCACGGACAATCTGCTCCGCAGTCGTGCGGGCCTGCTCCGGCGTCAGCCCCCCGGACGCGTCCGGATTGCGACCGACCCATTGATTCGCCAATTCATTGATGAAAGCATTCTCGCGCTCGTAATAGCCACTCCGATATTCCATGTCCTCATCATCACCGTGCGCTCCGGACCATTTCAGCCACTGACCGCCAATGGCTTCGATCGATGCACCGAGCAGCCCGCCGGCCACGGGGATCTTGGCTGCGAGATTTCCTATGCTCCGGTACGTCCAGCGGTCCGTCCACACGGATTCGTCGGATATCTCGATGGCTTGGAACCTTCCGTTCTCCAGGAATCCGATCGCCCGCCCGACACTTCCGAGCGCGAAATTCGCGTCGCCCGTGGTGTCGCTGTCGATGCGCTCGGCATACTCAGCCGCCATTGTCATATGCAGAATGGCATAGGATTCCGGACTCCGGGAAACCTGGTTGGAGAGCTGGGAAAGGTGGCCCGGATCCAGCGGAAGCTGACTTCCCGAATGGTTGCTCGCCGTGTCGAAGACCTCCGCCCGGTACTCTCCCAGCAACCTCGCCATGCCCTCGCGAAAGTCCGCGTCGAAGTCGTTGCCCGTTCCGGCGCTCACGTCCATGACATGCCGGAACAGACGCAACTGCTCGGCACTGTGCTCCGGCGACAGGGGGGAGGGCTCGTCGGAGCCGCGTCCCGAGGTGGCCGCCAGGAGAGCGTCCATGACGGCGTCGCGGGCCGCACTGCGGCCCGTTTCCGTCTCCTCGCTCAGGTTGGGCGCGTAGGAGCGCTCCTCCAGGAAATACGCCGTGTTGTCCGTGGGCTCCGTCGAGGAGAAGAACGCGTACGACGCGTCCGGGTTGTTGTCCAGGGCCCGCATGAAGCCGGTGGCCGGGTCGTAGCGGAACTCCAGGCCGGGGAGCGTGGAGGTACTCGGCGGGACCCAGCGCGCGCCGTCGCCCGAGGGCTGCTCGATGGCGACCAGACGGTCCCCGTACGCCGTGAGATAGTCCGTGTCCCACTCGCCGTGGCGCATGAGATCGCTCATGATCTGCGCGCCCAGCAGCGCTCCACCGTGCTCCGGTCCGTGCACCTGGTCGAGCTGGTCGAGGACCTCCGCCTGCCACGTCTCCATCCGGGCGCCGCCGGCCCTGGTCGCCGTGCCGAGAGTCGCACCGAGGGCCTCCCGGGCCTCCTCGACCGAGCGCAGATAGTCCTGCGTCGGTTCACGGTACGGATCCACCAGCACCAGGTTGGACCAGAAGTCGAGGACACCGTCGGCGCCCATCGTGGTGGTGAAGTGGACGGCGAAATACTCGTTGTCCTGCTGAGCCGTCAGAATCTCGGTTGCCCGCTCCAGGCCCTCCTGCGTCAGGTATTCGCCGGAGCGGTAGAGGCCGGCCAGTTCGGATGCGTCTTCCAGGCCCTGCATACGGGCGGCGCTCTCCATACCGGTCACCGGGGGGACTCCGAATCCCTCACCGACCTCGCCGGCCAGATCACCCAGGGCGCGGGAGGCGGTGGCATCCGCCTCGGCGGACCGTGCCAGGACCTCTTCGACACGGCCCACGATGTAGTCGACGTCGGCCTGCTGTGCCTGCCCCGGGCTCAGGCGGTGTGAGCCGGTCCAGCGCTCCATCCGCTCGAGTTCCTCGTCCGCGTACGCGCCGTTCAGCCGCGAGTACACAGTGCCGTCCGAATGGATACCGAGAGACAGATCAGCGGCCTCCGTCTCCACCGCCATCAGGTCGTTGCGGGCCTGCCGCTGGGCGTCCAGCAATCCGTTCAGCACCTCGTGAACGGAGAGCGCCGTCTCGTGGGCGTAGCGGAACCGCTGCCCGGTGAGGGTCAGGAACGGCTTGGCCATCTCCGCCGTTTCCCCGCGCCAGTCCAGCGGTTCGACCTTGGTGAGGAAATCCCGCTCAGCCTGCTCCGCCAACTCCCCCAGGCGGCCCGCCAGAGTGCGCCAGTCCCCCTCCGCCGCTTCGAGATGGGTCAGCTTCAGCCCGTACAACTGCTCATATCCGGGCATCGGGGCCCCCGCTCGTCCCCCACATCCCGACGATCTCGGTGGGGCCGGGATCCTCGGTCATCGCCTGGTTCGTCCGGTGGAGTTGCGCGACCACGTCGGCCTCTAGGCCGTTTCTTTTGGATCATCGTGCTGACCAGGTGTGGATGGCGGCGATGTGGAGTGCGGCCTGGTAGATGGTGGCGGTCTTGTCGTATCGGGTGGCCAGGCCGCGCCATTGCTTGAGTTTGTTGATGCAGCGTTCGACGGTGTTGCGCTGCTTGTATGCCTCTCGGTCGAACGCGGGCGGGCGGCCGCCCCGGCTGCCGCGTCGTTTGCGGTTGGTTGCCTGGTCAGCGGGAACGGGAATGACTGCCCGGATTCCGCGCCGACGGAGGTGGGCCCGGATAGCGCGTGAGGAGTAAGCCTTGTCGGCCAGGACCATCTCCGGTGTTGTCCGGGGCCGGCCGGTCGGCCGGGGCACCCGTAACTGGTTCATGACCTGGGCGAACGCGGGTGCGTCCCCTGCCTGGCCCGGGGTGAGGACGAAGGCCAGGGGCCGACAGCGGCTGTCGGCGGCGAGATGGATCTTGGTGGTCAGTCCGCCGCGGGACCGTCCGAGGGCATGGTCGTCCGGCTCGCCGGCCGGGGCCCCTTTTTGCGGGCCCCGGCGGCGTGCTGGTGAGCACGGACGATCGTGGAGTCGACCGCGATGACCCAGTCCATGTCGCCCTCGGCGTCGGCCTGGGCGAGCAGGGCGGTGAAGACCTTCTCCCAGGTGCCGTCGGCGGCCCAGCACCGCAGCCGGTTGTGGACGCCCTTCCACGACCCGAAGCGCTCGGGCAGATCCATCCACGGCGTCCCGGTGCGGTATTTGAAGGCGATCGCGTCGATCACCGGGCGGTGATCCCGCCACCGCCCTCCCCGCCGAGGTGTCCGGTCCGGCAGCAACGGCTCGATCCTCGCCCACTGGGCATCAGTCAACGACACACATCAACCAACGATCCGATGATCCGCAGGAAACGGCCTAGCTCCGTGTGCGAGGTGGAGGAGAGACCGAGTCCGTCCTCGACGGTCTGGCAGTCGGCCACCAGGTCCATGGTGTTGCGGAAGAAGCGGTTGGCCATGGTGGTGAGCGAACCGGCGGAGGCGAGATCGGCGGCCCGCAGGTCGGCGGCGGCGCTGAGGCTTGCCGAGGTCGCCAGGCCGGCCGTGGCGGACAGGCCGAAGCGCAGTGCACGCGCGTCCTCGGCGATCTCGTTCAGCGCCCCGGGATCCAGCGAGAGGTCGGGGGTCGTGGAGCCGCCGCCCCCGTCGGAGTTCAAACTCGTGCGTAAGGCCTCTTCGCGCCCCGACATGCCTTCCCCCACGGCGAGTTGTGATCCAGCGGGGCTCACGGTACCAAGGAAGGCACCTTCGGCGGGAGGGACCGGCCCCGGGGCCTCAGACGGCGGCGGCCGGGGCGCGCGCGGGGAGCGGGGGAAGCGCGGGTGACGGGGGCGCGGGGAGGGGCCGGGCGGGTGTGGGTGCGGCGGCGGGCTCGGGGGCGTGCCGCTCGGGCGTGGGTGTGGCGGCGGCCGGCTCGCGGCGGGGGCAGGGGCGGCCCAGGAGGCCCTGGATGCGGCGGACGCACGAGCCGCAGTCGGTGCCGGCGCCGCTGGTGGCGGCGATCTGGCGGGGGGTACAGGCGCCCGCGGCCGCGTGTGCGCGGACCTGGTCCTCGGTGATGCCGAAGCACGAGCAGACGTACACCCGCTCCACCTCCCGCAGTGATCTTCCGGTCTTAGTAAGGCAAACCTCACCTTACCTTCCCGTCCCCGGACAGAGAACAGGGCCCCGGTGTGCGCTGCCGCACTCCGGGGCCCTGCCCTGTTCTCCGGTGGCTCAGCCCCGGTACATCTCCGCCACCAGGAAGGCCAGGTCCAGCGACTGGCTGCGGTTCAGCCGGGGGTCGCACGCCGTCTCGTAGCGCTGGTGCAGGTCATCGACGAGGATCTCGTTGCCGCCGCCGACGCACTCGGTGACGTCGTCGCCGGTCAGCTCCACATGGATGCCGCCGGGGTGGGTGCCCAGGCCCTTGTGGACCTCGAAGAAGCCCTTCACCTCGTCCAGCACGTCGTCGAAGCGCCGCGTCTTGTGCCCGGAGGCCGCCTCGAAGGTGTTGCCGTGCATCGGGTCGCACACCCACGCCACCTCGGCGCCGGACGCCGTGACCCGCTCCACCAGCGGCGGCAGCAGGTCGCGGATCTTGTCCGCGCCCATCCGGGTGATGAACGTCAGCCGCCCCGCCTCCCGCTCCGGGTCGAGCCGGTCGATCAGCGCCAGCGCCTCCTCCGGAGTCGTGGTCGGGCCGATCTTCACCCCGATCGGGTTGGAGATGGAGGCCGCGAACGCGATGTGCGCCCCGTCCAGCTGGCGGGTCCGCTCCCCGATCCACACCATGTGGCCGGAGACGTCGTACAGCCGCCCGCTGCGCGAGTCCACGCGGGTCAGCGCCGCCTCGTAGTCCAGCAGCAGCGCCTCGTGCGAGGCGTAGAACTCCACCGAGTGGAACTCGGCCGGGTCCGCGCCGCACGCCTTCATGAAGTTCAGCGCGTTGTCGATCTCCCGCGCCAGCGCCTCGTAGCGCTGGCCGGAGGCGGAGGTGCGGACGAAGTCCTGGTTCCAGGCGTGTACCTGCCGCAGGTCCGCGTACCCGCCGGTGGTGAAGCCGCGCACCAGGTTCAGCGTGGCGGCCGAGGCGTGGTACATCCGGCGCAGCCGCTCCGGGTCCGGGATCCGGGCCTCGGGGGTGAACTCGGGGCCGTTGACCGAGTCGCCCCGGTAGGAGGGCAGCGACACCCCGTCGCGGGTCTCGGTCGACTTCGAACGCGGCTTGGAGTACTGGCCGGCGATGCGCCCGACCTTGACCACCGGGACCGCGGCCGCGTACGTGAGGACCGCGCTCATCTGGAGCAGGGTCTTCAGCTTCGCGCGGATCTGGTCGGCGCTGACCTGGTCGAACGCCTCGGCGCAGTCGCCGCCCTGGAGCAGAAACGCCTCGCCCCGTGCCACGCTCGCCAGCCGGGCCCGCAGTTGGTCCGCCTCGCCGGCGAACACCAGCGGCGGATAGCCCTCGATGTCCGCGGTCACAGCGCGCAGAGCCTCGAGGTCCGGATATTCGGGCTGCTGCGCCGCGGGCAGGTCTCGCCAGGAGGAAGCGATGGAGAAGCTGCTGTCAGCGTTCACGGTCACGCGCCCAAGGTTACGGGTTCGTACGGGTGGCGTTTCCCCACGCCCGCGAAGTGAGACAGGGGCCACTCGGGGCGCTATAGTCCACCGCATGCGCACGCAGCAGACCCGTAACTGGTGGTGGCCCGCTCCCTCGGCGGCCCACTGACTGCGCGCATCCTGCATCACGACGCGAAGGCCGCCCGAAGGGGCGGCCTTCGGCGTTCGCAAGCCATCGGGTCGCCCCTTCCCCATCCAGGACAGGGATTGTCACCATGGGGCATCACTCATCACCCGCAGCCGTCATCGAGCGGCTGCTGAACGGCGGCGAGCCGTTCGCCCTCCTGCACCGGCGCACCCCGGGGCGGGTGCGCTCCGGCGAGGGCACCATCGAGGTACTGACCGGCCCGGTGCACGAGGTCGACCGGATCGGTGCCCTCCCGCTGCCCGAGCGGCCCGGCATCGGGGCGCTGGCCCTGATCCCGTTCCGGCAGATCGCCGAGCGCGGCTTCGAGGTCACCGACGACGGCACCCCGCTGTCCGTCCTGGTCCCGGACCGGGTGGAGGAGCTGCCGCTGGCGCCGACCCTGGACGCGCTGCCCGGGCACGCCGTCTCGGTCGCCGAGGGCCGTTTCGACGTCGACGACCCGGCGTACGAGGAGATCGTGCGCACCGTGCTGCGCGAGGAGATCGGCGCGGGTCAGGGCGCCAACTTCGTGATCCGGCGGACGTTCACCGGCCGTATCGACGGCTTCGCCCGGCGGGACGCGCTCGCCCTCTTCCGCCGGCTGCTGGCCGGGGAACGCGGCGCGTACTGGACGTTCGTGGTGCACACCGGCGAGCGCACGCTGGTCGGCGCCAGCCCCGAGGTGCACGTCCGGATGCGCGGCGGCACCGTCGTCATGAACCCGATCAGCGGCACCTACCGCTACCCGGCCACCGGTCCCGACCCGCGGGGGGTGCTGGACTTCCTCGGCGACCCCAAGGAGATCGAGGAACTGTCGATGGTCGTCGACGAGGAGCTGAAGATGATGTGCGCGGTCGGCGACCGGGGCGGGGTGGTGATCGGCCCCCGGCTGAAGGAGATGGCGCACCTGGCGCACACCGAGTACGAACTGCGCGGACGCAGCACCCTGGACGTGCGCGAGGTCCTGCGCGAGACGATGTTCGCCGCCACCGTCACCGGCAGCCCGGTGGAGAACGCCTGCCGGGTCATCCGCCGCCACGAGCCGACCGGACGCGGCTACTACGGGGCCGCGCTCGCGCTGCTGGGACACGACGCCACCGGCACCCAGACCCTGGACTCACCGATCCTCATCCGCACCGTGGACATCGCGCCCGACGGCGCGCTGCGGCTGCCGGTCGGCGCCACCCTGGTGCGCGGCTCGGACCCGGCCGGCGAGGTCGCCGAGACGCACGCCAAGGCGGCCGGGGTGCTGGCCGCGCTCGGGCAGCCGGTGACCGCGGCACCCGGCGAGCGGCCGGTACGGGGCACCGCCTCCGCCGCCTCCGCCGCCGCGCCCGCCCTGGCCGCCGACCCCCGGGTGCGCGCCGCCCTGGACGCCCGCCGCGCCGGCCTCGCGCCGTTCTGGCTGCGGATGCAGGACCTCGCCCCGCGCCGCCCCACCGGGAGCGGGCGGGTGCTGGTGGTCGACGGCGAGGACACCTTCACCTCGATGCTCGCCCACCTGCTGCGCACCACCGGCGCCGACGTCACGGTGGAACGCTTCGACGCCCCCGGGCTGCCCGCCCGCGCCGCCGCCCACCCCGGGCCCGTGGTGCTCGGCCCCGGACCCGGCGACCCCAACGACACCACCGACCCCAAGATGCGGCTGCTGCGGACGCTGACCGCCACCCTGCTGGCCGGGCCGCACCCCGGCGGCGTCATCGGGGTCTGCCTGGGCCACGAGCTGATCGCCGCCGAACTCGGCCTGGAACTCCTCCGGAAGGCACATCCGTTCCAGGGGGCGCAGGAGCGGATCGACTTCTTCGGCCGGCCCGAGACCGTCGGCTGCTACAACTCGTTCACCGCCCGCTGCGATGAGGACACCGCGCACGAACTGCGCGCCCACGCCATCGACGTCAGCCGCGACGAGGCCACCGGCGACGTGTACGCGCTGCGCGGGGAGGGCTTCGCCTCCGTGCAGTTCCATCCCGAGTCGGTGCTGACGCTCAACGGCCCGGCGATCGTCGCCGAGCTGCTGGATCACTCGGTGTCGAGCCCGCGTTCGATCGCGTAGCGCACCAGCTCCACCCGGCTGTGCAGTTGCAGCTTTCCGAGGGTGTTCTGCACATGGTTCTGCACGGTGCGGTGCGAGATCACCAGCCGGTCGGCGATCTGCCGGTAGGTGAGCCCCTTGGCGACCAGCCGCAGCACCTCCGTCTCCCGCTCGGTCAGCTGCGGCACCTCGGGGCCGCCCCCGCTCCCCGGGGGCGGCCCCGAGGCCAGCCGCCGGTACTCCCCCAGCACCAGGCCGGCCAGGCCGGGGGTGAAGACCGGATCGCCCCCGGCGGTGCGCCGCACGGCCTCGGCCAGCTCCTCGGCGCTGGCCGACTTCACCAGATAGCCGGTGGCCCCGGCCTTCACCGCCTCCAGCACGTCCTCCTGCTCACCGCTGGCCGACAGCACCAGCACCCGGGGCCCCTGCTCGCCGCCGGTCCCCGGAGCGCCGGCCAGCCGCCGGCACACCTCCGCGCCGGGCAGCCCCGGCAGATTGAGGTCGAGGACCAGGACGTCGGGACGCACCGCCCGGGCCCGGCGCACCGCCTGCGGACCGTCCCCCGCGGTGGCCACCACGTCGAACCCGGCCGCCCCCAGATCTCTGGCGACCGCGTCGCGCCACATCGGATGGTCGTCCACGACCATCACCGTCACCGGCCGTCCCGCGCTCACCGGCTGTCCCGCGCTCACCGGCCGGCGTCCTTCCGGCCGCGCTGCCGGGGCAGCCGCAGCTCCACCTCGGTGCCCTGCCCGGGCACCGAGATCCAGCGCGCGCTGCCGCCCAGCTCCCGCATCCGCCCCCGGATGGACAGCGCCGCGCCCATCCGGCCCTCGGCCTCCGCCGCCGCCAGCCGCCCCTCGGGGATGCCGGGGCCGTCGTCGCGCACCGTCACGGTGATCTCCTTCGGCTCGTCCTCCAGCAGAATCCAGGCGGCCGCCGGCTCCCCCGCCGGGCCGCCCGCGTGTCTGCGCACATTGTCCAGGGCGGCGCCGACCGCGGCGGCCACGGTCCGTGCGGTGTCCGCCGGCAGCGGTACGGGGCAGCCGGGGCCCGCGTACGTGACGGGCCCGCCGGGGCCGCCCGCCGCGAGGGTGAGCAGCGTACGCAGATCGATCTCGGCGTCCGGGTCCCGCGGGGCCGCGTGCCGCTCCCCGGCGAGAAGCCCCTCGAAGGCCGCGCCCGGCGGCGGCCCGTCCGCGCCCTCCTGCCGCTGCCCGGTGACCAGCGCCCGCAGCGCCACCTCCTGGTCGCCCGCCAGCCGCCCCAGTTCGGCGGCCTCGCCGCCGATGGCCGCGCCGCGCCGCTGCACCATGGCCAGCACCTGGAGCACGCTGTCGTGGATGTCCCGGGCCAGCCGTTCGCGCTCCCGGTTCGCGGCCTCGATCCGCAGCGCCCTGGCCAGGGTGCGCTCGCTGGCCCGCGCCACCTCCACCACGTAGCCGATCGCGATGCTCGCCACGCACACCAGCAGCACGTTGTGCAGCGCGCTGCGCGAGAAGTGCCCGTCCTCCAGCAGATTGGCGGCGCCCACCAGCGCGGAGCCCAGCGCGGCCCACCGCCAGCCGCTCTTGATGGCGACCGCGATCACCGGGCCCGCCACCCAGATCGAGGGCAGGGTGGGCCCCACCTGGTTGGCGGGATCGGCCAGCGAGCTGAGCAGGATGCCGCCCACCGCCATCGTCAGGTCCGCCGTCAGGAACCGGCCCGTGCAGCGCTCGGCCGAGGAGACGTTCGGCAGGGTCAGCAGGGTCCAGGCCGTCAGCAGCGCGAGGTAGCCGACGCCGAGCGGCGGCCGGCCGTAGTCCCCGTAGCCGAGGGCGAACACCGCCAGCGCGTAGCCGAGGGTGACCACCCGGTACCCGGTGAGCGCCCGCCACAGCGGCTGCTCCACCGATATGCCCGAGGACGGCTCCGCCGTGCCCCGGTCCTCCCCCGCCTCCGCTTTGTCGGCCATCCGCCGGTGACCCTCCCCCTCAGTCCGGCGAGGCTTCCTTGGCCTCCGCCTTCTTCCGCTTCGCCTCCTCCTCCATGGCCTTCTTGACCACGGAGGCGTAGGTGTCCACGTACTCCTGTCCGGAGAGCTTCATGATCGCGTACATCACCTCGTCGGTGACCGAACGCAGGATGAAGCGATCCCCCTCCATGCCCTGATAGCGGGTGAAGTCCAGCGGCGCGCCGATCCGGATCCCGGGGCGCATCAGCTTGGGCATCACCTTCCCGGGCGGCTGGATCTTCTCCGTGTCGATCATGGCCACCGGCAGGACGGGCGCACCCGTCGCCAGCGCGACCCGGGCCAGTCCGCCCGGCCGGCCCCGGTACAGCCGGCCGTCCGGGGAACGGGTGCCCTCCGGGTAGATGCCGAACAGCTCGCCGCGCTCGATGACCGCTATGCCGCTGCGCACCGCCGCCTCGCCCGCCCCGCGGGTGCCGGAGCGGTCCACCGGAAGCTGCCCGACGCCCTTGAAGAACGCCGCCGTCAGCTTCCCCTTGACCCCGGGGGAGGTGAAGTACTCGGATTTCGCGATGAAGGTGACCTTGCGGTCCAGCACCACGGGGAGGAAGAAGGAGTCCGAGAAGGACAGGTGATTGCTCGCCAGGATCGCGGGCCCTTCGGAGGGCACATGCTCCAGCCCCTCCACCCATGGTCGGAAGGCCAGCTTCAGCCCTGCTCCGACGGAAATCTTCATCGCGCCGTACAGCACTCCGCCAACCTCCTGTGTTCTTTCGTGCCCGACCCTACTGGGGATTTACTGTTCTTGGCGCCTCCGGGCCCACGTAGGCTGGCCGCACCCCCGCACCGAACGGAGGCCCCCATGCCCCTGCTGAGCGGAGCCGAACCCTTCTCCCACGCGGGGTCGGCCACCGGTGTGCTGCTGTGCCACGGCTTCACCGGCACGCCGCAGCCCCTGCGGCCCTGGGCGCGGCACCTGGCCGAACGGGGCCACACCGTGGCCCTGCCGCTGCTCCCGGGGCACGGCACCGCGCAGCGGGATCTGCGGGTGACCGGCTGGCAGGACTGGTACGCGGCGGTCGACCGTGAACTGCGGGAGCTGCGGGACCGCTGCGAGCGGGTGTTCGTGTGCGGCCTGTCCATGGGCGGCACGCTGGCGCTGCGGCTGGCCGCCCGGCACGGCGACCGGATCGCCGGGGTCGCGGTCGTCAACCCGGCGATCACCTTCCCGCGCGTCCAGGGGTTCGCGCTACCGCTGCTGCGGCACGTGCTGCCCAGTGTGCGCGGGGTGGTGGGAGACATCCGCAGACCCGACGCCCCGGCCGAGGTCGGCTACGACCGGGTGCCGCTGCCCGCGGCGTACGCGCTGCGGCAGCTGGTGCATCTGGTACGCGGCGAACTGCCGCAGGTCACGCAGCCGCTGCTGCTGATGCACAGCGCGGTCGACCATGTGGTGCCACCGGGTGACTCGGCCGTGGTGCTGGGTTCGGTGTCCTCCACCGATGTCACCGAGCTGGTGCTGGAGAACAGCTATCACGTGGCCACCCTGGACCATGACGCGGAGCGTATCTTTCAGGAGACGGACGCCTTCATCACCCGCGTCATCCGCCCCGCGACGAGGAAGACCGCCAGTGACGGAACGTGACCAGGAGCGCGGCGACGGCCGCGACCCGATCGACGAGGAAGCCGCCTGGGCTCAGATCGTCGCCGGATACGGCGAGGAGCCGGCCGATCCGCCCGGGGTCTGGCCCAAGGGCGACGAGCTGGATCTGACCGACACCGTGGACCGGGTGCCGCCCGCCGAGCCGGGCCGGGAGTCCGGCGCGGAAGCCGGTGGGGCCGGTGCCTCCGGTGGGACGGGAGCGCCCGGTGGGACCGGTACGGCCGGCGCCGAAGCAGGTGGGGCCGGCGGGGCCGGCGGGGCCGGCGCGGAGAGTAGCAACGAAGGCGGCGGCACCGTCTCCGGTACGGGGACCGGCGCCTGGTCCGGCAGCGGCCCGCGCGACTGGGGCCCCGGCGAGGACCCCGACGGCGACCACTTCGTGCCGCCGGACCCGCCGCCGCTGCCCGAGACGGATCTGACCACGAAGCTCGCCTGGGTGGCGGTGCTGGGCGGGCCGCTGCTGCTGCTCGGCTCCGTGCTCTTCCAGCAGGAGATGACCTGGTGGATCGTCACCCTGGGGGTCGGCGGTTTCCTGGGCGGCTTCGCCGCGCTGATCTCGCGGATGCGGGACGGCGACGACGACTGGACGGACCCGGGCAGCGGCGCCGTGGTCTGACGGGGCAAGCCCCTCAGGGCACCCGGAGGGTGGCCAGGACCGGCAGATGGTCACTGGCGGCCCGCAGATCGTGTTCCGTGACGCCGGGGTGGCCGAGCGGGACGCCGCACTCCTGCACGGTGACCCGTTCGGTGGCGAGCACGGCGTCGATCCGGCTGACCGCGCCGGTGGCGGGGTACGTGTGCTCCCCGCCCCGGGGAGCAGCGGCCCAGCCGTCGGTGAGATCGCGGGTGAGATACCGGAAGGCCGCGCCCCGCGGCGGCTCGTTGAGGTCGCCCGCCAGCACCGCGGCGGGCGCGCCGAGCCCCGCCAACCGCTCCCGTACCAGCGGCGCGTGCCGGCGCCGCTCCTCGGCGCGCAGCCCCAGATGGCAGCTGACCACGGCCAGCCGGGGGCCGGCGCCGAAGCGCAGAACGGCGCAGGCCAGTCCGCGCCGGTGCAGCCCGGGGGTGTACGGGAGGGTCACCTCCGCCACCCGCTCCACCGTGGGCCGCAGAGTGGTCATGATCATGGTCCCGCAGGTCGGGGCGCCCCCGCTGACGTACAGCAGCCCGGTGGCCCGCCCCAGCCGCAGGGCCCGGCGCCGCCACCCGGCGAACCGGGGCGCCTCCTGGACGGCGACCACATCCGGTGCGCAGGCCCGGATCACCCGGGCCAGCGCGGCGGTGTCATCACGCAGCGACCGGACGTTGTAGCTGAGCAGGCGCACGACGGCGGGCATGTGCCCGAGGCTAGCTGCCCCGCACTCCCGGCGGCGGAATGCCGGGGCCCTCCGTGCGGTTGATCGCGTCATGACGGATCGACCCGGGCCCCGCTCCCTCACCGACGACGCCCTGTCCGCGCTGCTGGCCGCCCAGCGGTTCGGCACCGTGGCCACCGTGCGGCGTAGCGGCCACCCGCACCTGACCACCATGCTGTACCACTGGGACCCGGCGGCCCGCGTCGTCCGGATCTCCACCACGGCCGACCGCGCCAAGCCGGGGCACATCCGCCGCGACCCGCACGCCGCCCTGCATGTGCCGGGCGGCGACGTGTGGTCGTTCGCGGTCGCCGAGGGCGAGGCCGAGGTCTCGGAGATCACCACGACCCCGGGCGACGCGGTCGGCCGGGAACTGCTCGGCATGCTGCCGGCCGACATGCGGCCCGCGGACGAGAGCGCGTTCCTGGAGCAACAGGTCGCCGAACGCCGGGTGGTCATCCGGCTGCACGTACAACGCCTGTACGGGACGGCGCTGGAGGTGAGCGGCTGACGGCGGCCGAGCCGGCCGGAACCCGCCGGACAAGCCCCAGGTCGTCTCTTTCGGATCTTCGTGGGTCAGGCCGGGGCGTCGGATGCGGTGCTCCCCCAGCCTTCGGCTGGGAGGTGCCCCCATTCGCTTCGCTCAAGGCGCCGGAGTGCCCTCAGGGTGGTGTCCTTCGGGCAGTTCGGCAACGCAGCGAGGTTCCCCCAGCCTCCGGCCGGGAGGTGCCCCCACTAGCCGGCGCCCCGGCCCCGCGAAGATCCGGAAGAGACGGCCTAGCCCTGGCGGGCCAGGTCCGCCGCGCCGACCAGGCCGGCGCGGCCGCCGAGCTGGGCGGCCACCACCTGGGCGTGCGGGCGGTAGCGGCTGCCGACCAGCCAGCGCCGGAAGGACTTGCGGATCGGCTCCAGGACGAGGTCGCCCTCGTCCGAGACGCCGCCGCCCACGATGAAGGCGGACGGGTCGAACAGGGAGGCCAGGTCGGCGAGCCCGGCACCGGCCCAACGGGCCAGTTCGCGGAAGGAGTCGATGGCCACCGGGTCGCCCTGCCGCGCGGCGGCGGAGACATGGCGGCCCTCGATGCCCTCGGGGGTGCCGTCTCCCTCCGCCAGCAGGATGCTCGCGGCCTCGGGGGTGGCGCTGGCCCGCTGCCGGGCGTAGCGCACCAGGGCGCGGCCCGACGCGTACTGCTCCCAGCAGCCCTGGCTGCCGCAGCCGCACAGCAGGCCGTCCGGCACCACCCGGATGTGGCCGAACTCGCCCGCCACACCGAACCGTCCGCGGTAGAGCCGGCCGCCCATGATGATGCCGCCGCCCAGACCCGTGCCGAGGGTGATGACGACAACGTCGTCGTGCCCGGCGCCCGCGCCGAAGCGGTACTCGCCCCACGCTGCGGCGTTGGCGTCGTTCTCGACGACGACCGAGAGCCCGACGCGCTGTTCGACCTTGTCCTTGAGGGCCTCGTGACGCCACTTGATGTTCGGGGCGAACAGGACCGTGGCCCGCTTGTCGTCGACGTAGCCGGCCGCGCCGATGCCCACGGCCTCGCACTTGCTGCCGCGTCCCACGGTCTTGACGGCCTCGGCGATGGCCTCCACCACTCCCTCGGGGGTGGGCGGCGTGGGCACGGTGCTGGTGTCGAGGATCGTGCCCTCTTCGTCGACCACACCGGCCGCGATCTTGGTGCCGCCGATGTCAACGCCGATGGTCAGTCCCATGAAATCCTCGATAAGGTCAGTCGGTCCCCGCCGGCGAACACCGTACCTCGCGATCAGTCCAGATCAATGCGCTGGGCCGGACCGGAAGGCTCCTCTCCGTCACGGTCGTCACGGCCGTCGCGGGCGTCACCGCGCTCTTCGCCCCCGGGCCGGTCCTCCGCGCTCTGCCGCTGGTACCCGATCACCGCGGCCCGGTAGGCGGCCACGAGTTCGGCGCCCGCGTTGGACAAGTGCTGGAGCACATCGGGGTTCACCGCCGACCGGGCGCGGGCGGCCAGCAGCGTGGCGTCCGCCCCGAAGCGGGCCCCGATCCGCCCCGCCTCCTCGGTGATCGCCGTCATGAGCTTGCGCAGTTCCTCGGCGGCGTCCCCGTGCGAGGACTGTCCGGTACGTTCGCGGAACCGGGCCCGCTCGGCGGCGAGATCTTCCGCGCAGGCCTGTTCCCAGGCGTGCGGGTCGGCGTCGGATGGCTGCTCGGTGGGTTCGCTCATGGCGTTCTCCTGGCACAGCTGCGCGTCGTGGATCCTCCGACGTTACCCCGGATCGGGGGCGAACCGTACGGCGAGCGCCCCCGATTCCTCCAGGGCCGCGCCGGTCACCTCGCGGTGCCGCAGCTCGGCGGGGAGGGGCACCGCGCGGCGGAACGGTCCGACGGTGAGGAAGAGTTCGTCGCCGCGCCGCACCAGGTCCAGTTCCGAGCGGTTCGCGCCGGGCAGCGGCAGCCGCCACACCGGACCGTCGTCGAGGACGGGGGCGAGCCGCCGCGGCTCCCCCGCCGGGGCCCAGTCCAGCGCCCCGCCGGCGGCCAGCTCCGTCAGCTCCGCCTCGCCGGGGGTGCCGCCCAGGTGCGGGAGGTCGCGGGTCTCGGCCGGGAGCGCGTCGAGGGCCGCCTGCTGTGCCGCCGCCACCTCGCGCAGCCAGGGGTCCGGGGAGCCGGAGGGCAGCACCCGGTTGGCGATCACCGCCTCCAGGGCCAGCCCGTGCAGGGCGAGTCCGGCCCTGGCCATCCGTACGGTGGCGGGAGCCTGCGCCGTGGGTTCGACCACCAGCCGCACCGCCGTCGCCGGTGAGGTCAGCAGGGCGTGCAGCTGATCGAGTTCCCCGGCCCAACGGCCGGCCGCCTCGTACGGCAGGCCGGCCAGCTGGGCGAGGAGCGAGGCCGGCCGGCCGCCGGGGAGCAGCCTGCGGACGTAGCGGGCCAGCAGTTCGGGCAGGGCCAGCAGCCGGATCGCCTCGGTGACCGGCGGGAGGTCGACGACCAGGGTCTGCCACTGGCCGGAGCGGTGGGCCTGTGCCAGCGCGGTGAGCAGGGCGAGCCCCTCGCTGCCGGGGAGCGCGGTCAGTTCGTCCTCGTGCAGCAGGTCGGTGCCCGTCTGCCGCTGGATCCCCAGGACCCCGTCCCGGAACCACTGCCCGGTGTCGGGGCGGACGGCCGCCACCCCGGAGAGCGTCCCGACGCGCTCGCCGAGCAGCAGCACCGTACGCCCGGCCCGTGCCTCGGCCAGCGCGGTGCCGGCCGCGACGGTCGTCGTGCCGGCCCCGCCGGGCCCGGTGACCAGCAGCACCCGTGCCGGGGTCATCCGGTGGTCGCCTCGCCGCTCTCCACCCGCTTCTTCAGCCCGTCCAGGGCGCGTTCGATGATGACCTTCTCGGCCTTGCGCTTGATGGTGCCCAGCATCGGGATCTTCACGTCCACGGTCAGCTGGTAGGTGACCTCGGTGTGCTTGCCGCCGTCCACCGGCACCAGCCGGTAGGAGCCGTCGAGCGAGCGCAGCATCTGGGACTTCACGAGCGACCAGCTGACCTCGTCGGTGTCCGCCCAGGCGTACGCCAGGGTGTGTTCGTCCTTGATGGCGCCGGCGTCCAGCAGCAGCCGCACCTGTTCGGCGCGCCCGCGCTCGTCCGTGCCGAGCACCTCGGCCTCCCGCACCTCGCCCGTCCACTCGGGGTAGCGGCCGAAGTCGGCGATCACCGCCATGACCTCGGCCGGTGTGGCGTCGATGGTGATGCTCGACCTGGTGTGTTCGGCCATCCCGGTGGCTCCTTGTTCCGCGCGCGCTGTCGTCGTGTCGTGGGGGTGAGTGTCACCGGGAAGGCTATCGCGGGCCGCCCCTAGAGCAGTTCACGCAGCCGCTGCGCCAGCAGGTCCCAGCGCCACTTCTCCTCGACCCACTGCCGTCCGCGCTCGCCCATCCGCCGGCGCAGCCCTGGGTCGCGCAGCAGGGTGACGATGCGCTCGGCGGTCTCGGCCGCCGCGCCGGGGGCCCCGCCGCGGACGATCCAGCCGGTCTCGCCGTCCAGCACCGCGTCGGGCGCGCCGCCCGAGTCGCCGGAGACCACCGGCAGTCCGGTGGCCGACGCCTCCAGGTACACGATGCCCAGGCCCTCCACGTCGAGGCCGCGGCGCCGGGTGCGGCAGGGCATGGCGAACACGTCGCCGGCCCCGAAGTGGGCGGGCAGCCGCTCCCAGGGGACGGGCCCGGTGAACCGTACGGAGCCGGCCACCCCGCTCTCCTGCGCCAGCTTCTCCAGGTCCCTGCGGTAGGGGCCGTCGCCGACGATCAGCAGGACGGTGTCCGGCTCGGCGGCCAGGATCCGGGGCATGGCCCTGATCAGGGTGTCCTGGCCCTTGCGCGGCACCAGGCGGGAGACGCACACCACCACGGGACGGTCGGTGAGGCCCAGTTCGGCGCGGACCTTGTCGCCGCCCGATCCCGGGTGGAACAGCTTCTCGTCCACGCCGGGCGGCAGTTGCACCATGCGCCCGGCGGCCTCCTCGGTGAGCGCCGAGGCGATCCGTGAGCGGGTGTACTCCCCCAGATACGTCACCGTGTCGGTGCCCTCGCCGATGCGGCGCAGCAGTTGCCGGGCGGCGGGCAGCTGGGCCCAGCCGGCCTCGTGGCCGTGGCTGGTGGCCACCAGCCGCTGGGCGCCCGCCTTGCGCAGTGCCGGCCCCATCAGGCCCAGCGGCGCCGCCGCGCCGAACCACACCGACTCGCACCCGTGGGTGCGCAGCAGGTTGACCGCGCGGCGGGTGAAGCGCGGGGTGGGCAGCAGCATGGTGCTGCGGTCCCTGATGACCGGGTACGGCTGCTCGGCGTCGAAGGCCGCGGTGGCCGCCCGGCCCTCCTTGTCGCGCTTCCAGGTGGAGGCGTACACGACCACCCGGTCCGGCTCCAGGCGCAGCGCCATGCTGTGCAGGAACGCCTGGATGCCGCCGGGGCGCGGCGGGAAGTCATTGGTGACGATCAATGTCTTACGCATCACGGGCGAGCGTATCCGGTGGCGGGGCCCGGGCCGGGGTTCAGGGTCGGACCACGGAGTGCAGCGGCATCATGCCGACCGGCTCGACGCGTACCTGGGCGCCGGGGTAGGGCGCGTGGATGACCTGGCCGCCGCCCACGTACAGGGCGATGTGGCTGGCGTCGCCGCGGTAGACGACGAGGTCGCCCGGCTGGGCGGCCGACAGCGGTACGGCGGTGCCGGCCGCCGCCTGGGCCTGGGAGGTGCGGGGCAGGGAGATCCCGGCCTGGCGGTAGGCCCACTGGGTCAGCCCCGAGCAGTCGAAGGAGTTCGGGCCGGCCGCGCCCCAGGCGTAGGGGCTGCCGAGGGCGCTCCGGGCGGCGGCGAGCGCGGCGGCGCCGCGGCCGTTCGCGGTGGGCGCGGCGGCCGGGGCGGGGGTGGTGGTCCCGGTGGCGGCGGCAGTGACGGTGGCGGTGGCCGCGGCCTGTTCGCGTGCCTCCCGGTCGGCCCGTTCGCGGGCGGTGAGCCGGTCGTACTGGGCCTGGGCGGTGGCGAGCTTGCGCAGCACGGTCTGCTTCTCGCGGGCGAGCACCGCGCGTTCGGCGGCGAGTTCGTCGAGTTTGTCGCCGGCCTCGGCACGGCGCTGTTCCAGGGTGCGCTGGGCGGCCTGCAGCTCGCGCAGCTCACCCGAGCGTCTGGTGCTGACCCGGTTGAGGGCGGCGGCGCGGGCGAGATAGCTGTCCGGGTCGTCGGAGAGCATGAGGGTGACGGTGGGGTCGATGCCGCCGGCCCGGTAGTGCGCGGCGGCGGCCGAACCCAGGGAGCGGCGCGTGTCGTTGACGGCCTGCTTGCCGGTCTCCACCCGCCGCTGGTAGAGCTCGGCCTCGGCGGTCAGCTCCTCGACCCGTTCCGAGGTGCCGTTGTACGCCTCCACGGCGCGCTCGGCCTCGGCGAAGAGCCGGTCCACTCTCTCGGCGGCGCTGACGCTGCTGGGGACGGGCTCGGCCACGGCGGGCGCGCTGCTGAGGGCGACCGCGGCACTCGCCGCGGCGGACAGGACGGAGGCGCGGGCCGCGCGGGCCGGGCCGTACTGCGGGGGTCGCCGGTGGGTTGCCACTGCGCGCCGTGTTCCCTTCGGTGGGGTACCTGAAGGGGGCAGAATCTAGTTGCGGCGCGGCCGGGTACAGCGCATCCCGTGCCGGATGTTGTCCGGCGAGCCAGAGAAGCGCCGCAGGTCAGCGGGGGTCGGCGGCCACGGTGTCCGGCCGCCGATTCACCCGGATGGAGGAACGTGCCGGGTCAGCCGACCCGGACGCCGAACTGGAACGGCATGGTGTGCAGCCCGGTGTACTCAACGTACTTGCCGGTGCCCGGCGAATGCAGCACCTGGCCATTGCCGGCGTAGATGCCCACGTGGTGCAGGTCGCCGTAGAACAACACGATGTCGCCGGGCGCCAGCTGGCTCTCGCTGACCCGGGTACCCGCGTTGGCCTGCGCCTGGGAGGTACGCGGCAGGGTGACCCCGGCCTGCGAGTACGACCAGCTGACGAAGCCGGAGCAGTCGAAGGAGTTGGGCCCGGTGGCACCCCACTGGTACGGGGAGCCGACCTTGGTGGCGCCGGCGGAGAGCGCGGACTGGCCACGGGCGGAGCCGCTGCCGTCCAGGACCGGACGGCCGTCGCTGCCACTGCGGTTGGCGCGCTCGGCCTCCGCCTGGGCGGCGGCGGCCTCCTCGGCCTCGGCGGCGGCGATCGCCGCGCGCTCCTCCTCGGTGAGCTGGTTGAGCAGGGACTGCGCCTCGCTCAGCTTGCCCTGGATGGTGTCCTTGCGGTCCTTGAGCTCGTCCCGGGTCTCCTCGAGTTCGGCGAGCTTCTCGGTGGCCTCGTCGCGCTGCTGGGACAGGGTGCGCTGCTTGGACTCGATCAGCTGCAGCGTCTCGGCCTGCTTGCCGCTGACCTGGCTGAGCGTGGAGGCGCGTTCGAGGTACGCGTCGGGGTCACCGGACAGGAAGAGCTGCACGGAGGGGTCCAGGCCGCCGGTGCGGTACTGGGCGGCGGCGATGGAACCGAGGCCGGAGCGCAGCTCGTTGAGCTCCTCCTGGCCACGGGCGGCGGAGTCCTGAAGGGTCTCCACCTCCTCCTGGAGCGCTTCCTCGCGCTCCTTGGCCCCGTTCCACTCCTCGGTCGCGATGGCCGCTTCGTGGTGGAGCTCGTCAACACGCTCCTGGACCTGTTCCTTGGTCTCGGCGTGGGCGGCCTGGGAGCTGAGGGCTACGGTGGCGGCCGCGGTGGCGCCGAAGACGGTCACCCGCGTACGGCTCGGGGGCTTGGGACGACGGTGGGACGCCACTGGGGCGAGCTCCTTCTTCCTCAGCCGCCTGCCGGGTGTGGGGGCTTGGCCCCGGCTCCGCGCATCGGCCGCGGAATCGGCGGTACCCTCACGGCCCCCCGGGATGGGTGAGCGACCGCGCGAAGGTTCGAGGCCCGACCCTAGCGAGGCGTTGTTCCCTCATTCAAATCCCTGTGGGCATTTTTTACTTACCTCACACGCCGAGCGACCACGGGTCACCCAGCGTGCGGCACAGAAGCGGTCACACCGCCCCTGACCGGCGGAAAAACCGGCAGCACGGGCCAGATCGGCGCAACCGGATCATGTCCGGGCAAGGCGTTTGAGCAGCAGTGCGGAGGCTGCGGGACGCGCCCCGGCGCGTGCGATGCCGTCGGCGACCTCCCGGTCGGAGGAGACCACCACCACGGGGCGGCCCGGGGGTTCGGCGCGCACCAGCCGCCGGATCAGCTCGTCGGCGGTCTGCCCCGGGTTGCTGAACAGCACCCGCACCCCGCGCGGCGGCGTCAGCAGCACCGGCGCGGCCAGCTCCGCGCCGTCGAACACGCAGGTCATCTCGGCGCCGGTCTGCGCAGCCAGTACCGCGAGTCCGCGCAGGAGCCGGGCCCGCTGCTTCTCCAACGGCAGGGTGGGATAACCGGATTTGGTGACGTTGTAGCCGTCGACCACCAGGTGGGCCTGGGGCAGCGCCAGCAACTGGTCGAGCAGCGCCGGATCGTCCTCGGCCAGCGCGCGATGGGCGACGTCCTGTGGGGACAGTTCCCCCGGCCGCACCGCGTCCACCGTCTGGGCGGGCCGCAACTGGGCCGGCGGCAGGGCCAGTTCCCGGCGCAGCCCCTGGGCTGCGTCCAGCACGGTGTCCAGCAGCAGCCGCAGCCGCATGTCCTCGATGCCCCGCCCCTCGCGCGCCGCCTTGCGGCCCGACTCCAGGGTGGTCTCGGCCTCGGCCAGCCGGGCGCGCAACCGCCGCGCCTCACTGTCCGCCGCGGCACGGGCGGCACCGGCCTCGCCGCGGACCGTCTCCAGTTCCTCGCGCAGCTTGCGCACCGTGGCCTCGCCGCGCCGCACGTCGCTGAGCGCGCTGCGCAGCTTGCGGTGCACGGCGTCGGTCTCCTTGCGGGCTGCTTCGAGTTCGGCGCGCAGCCGCTCGCTGTCGGTGCGCGCGATGGTCCGGGCGTCCGCCAGCTCGGTGCGCAGCCGGGCGAGTTCGCGCTCGCGCTCCTCACCGGCGCGCTCGTCCTGGGCGCGCTGCGCTTCCTCGCCTGCGGCGGCCACCAGCTTGGCCCAGCCGGGGGGCCGCAGCAGATAGGCGATGGCGGCGACCGCGACCGGATCGGCGGCGGCGGGCGGGGTGCCGCCCTCCACGGCCTCGGCCAACTCCGGTTCGGCGGCGCGCAGCCGGGCGGCGACGCGGTGCCGGAAGAGGGTGTCGTTCTCCAGGGCGGTGGCGATGGCGGCGCCGCCGTGCCGGACCCGGCGGACGGGGGTGAACCGCGCGTACTGCCGCAGGACCGGCGGCAGCTCGTTGACGGTGAGGCCGGCGAAGGCGTCTCCGGCCAGCACGATCACACGGTGCCGGACCTTCTCCGGCAGCGGACGGTCCAGGCTCTCTGCGGGCTCCGCTCCCTCATCGCCATCCGTGGCATCCATGACCGGTCACACCCGTCCGTCAGCATCCGTTGGCCGAGAATGCGCCATGGTTTCGCCTACTTTCTGAACTGCCCGGCCGGGGGTACCTCCCGAAGGGGGTCCGGGGGAGGCTGTCATCATCCGCACGGTCACCCTACGGCCTGCGTACTGGCACGTGTGCTCAAGCGCCGGGGATCGCCCGTCCGGCGGATGGCGGGGGCGCGCGGGCTAAGGTGAGCGGCGTACCGCGACCGGCGTCCAGGGAAGGCCAAGCCGTGATCACCTCCATCGTGCTCATCAAGACCAGCGTGGACCGTATCCCGGAGATCGCGGAAGCGATCGCGGCCCTGGAGGGGGTCAGTGAGGTGTACTCGGTGACCGGCGCGCACGACCTGATCGCCATCGTCCGCGTCCCGCGCCACGACGACTTGGCGGACGTGATCCCCGGCAGGATCAGCAAGGTTCCCGGCGTGGAGTCGACCGAAACCCACATCGCGTTCCGCGCCTACTCCCAGCACGACCTGGAGGCGGCGTTCGCGATCGGCCTCGACGCCTGACCCGGCGCCGGGACGGACCCCGCCCGTCGCTCAGCGCGCCAGGCGCGGCAGCAGCAGCCGGTCGGAGGCACCGGCCAGCGGGCCGCGCGGGGCGGTGATCCGCGCCGGTAGGGTGCGCCCCACCCGGGGCGGGGCCCTGGCGCCCGGCTCCCTGGCGACCTGTTCGCGCGGCTCACGCGGGCTGCCGAGGGCCCGGGCGAGTCCGAGGCGGCGGATCGTGCCGCCCGGGCAGGTGGCGGCCCGCCGGTCGGCGGGCTCGGTGAGTCCGACCGCGCTGAGGGCCGCCCCCGAGCGGTCAGCGGTGGGTCGCGCTCACCCAGCGTTCCAGGGTGTCCCGGGCCGCACCGGTGTCGACGGCGGCCGCCGCCCGGGTCATGCCCGCCGCGATCTGCTCGGCCAGCGGGGCGTCCGACGGAGCGAGCGCCACCAGCGCGGCGGCCGAGTTCAGCAGGACCGCGTCGCGTACCGGGCCCGGCTCACCGGCCAGCAGCCGGCGCGCCACGTCCGCGTTGTACGAGGCGTCCGCGCCGCGCAGCGCGGACACCGGCACCAGCTCCAGGCCCACCTCGCGCGGGTCGAAGGTCTCCTGGCGCACCGCACCGTCCCGGACCACCCACACGGTGGAGGTGGCCGTGGTGGTCAGCTCGTCCAGGCCGTCGTCGCCGCGGAAGATCAGCGCCGAGCTGCCCCGTTCGGCCAGCACCCCGGCCATGATCGGGGCCATCCGGGCGTCGGCCACCCCGGTGGCCTGGGCCCGGACCCGGGCCGGGTTGGTCAGCGGCCCCAGGAAGTTGAACGGGGTCGCCACCCCCAGCTCGCGGCGGGCGCCCGCCACATGGCGCAGCGAGGGGTGGAAGTTGGCGGCGAAGCAGAAGGTGATGCCCGCTTCCTGCGCCACTTCGGCGACCCGCTCGGGACGCAGCGTGAGGTTGACGCCCAGCTTCTCCAGGACGTCGGAGGCGCCGCTGGCGCTGGAGGCCGCCCGGTTGCCGTGCTTGACGACCTTGGCTCCGGTGCCGGCCACCACGATGGCGGACATGGTGGAGATGTTGACGGTCTTGGCCCGGTCGCCGCCGGTGCCCACGATGTCCACGGCCGGGCCGGGGACCTCGATCAGCCGGGCGTGTGCGTACATGGCCCGCACGAGGCCGGCGATCTCGCCGACCGTCTCGCCCTTGGCGCGCAGCCCGACCGCGAACCCGGCGATCTGCGCGTCGGTCGCCTCGCCGCGCATGATGCGGTCCATCGCCCAGGCGGTGTCCCCGGTGGAGAGGTCGGTTCCGGAGATGAGGGCGGTGAGGATGTCCGGCCAGGCGCGGGCCGCCGCGGCGTCGTCGCCGACGGGGGGCACAGTGCTCATGGCTCACCTCTGGGGGATCCGGGGATCTTCTGCGGGGCAGCCTAACCTGCCCGCGACACGGCAAGAGCCCCGGTCCGGAGATCGGACCGGGGCTCTTGACCCGTCAGCACGGAACGCGGCTCAGTGGTGGCCGTGTCCCTCGGTGATCTCGCGGTACTCCTCGGCGGTCGGCTTGGTGACCTGACCGCTCTCGCCGAAGTAGCCGCGGCTCACCTTGACCCGCAGCCGCTCGATGACGCCGACCTTGTTCCGGACCCCGTTCTCGTCCGTCGCCGGCGGCAGTTCGGCCGGCTTGTACTGGTCGTGCGCGGTGAGCGTGTGCAGCTGCTCGCGGGACAGCGGCTCGTGCACCTCGATGAACTCGCCGTGCGGCAGCCGCTTGATCACACCGGTCTCCCGGCCGTGCAGCACCTTCTCCTTGTCCCGGCGCTGGAGTCCCAGACACACCCGGCGGGTGGCCCAGAAGACGAGCACCGGCAGGACGAAGAAGGCGATCCGGCAGATCCAGGTGATGGTGTTGATCGACAGCCCGAACTTCAGCGCGATCACGTCGTTGCCACCGGCCACCAGGGCGACCAGGTACCAGCTGATCCACGCCACACCGAACGCGGTACGGGTCGGCGCGTTGCGCGGCCGCTCCGCGATGTGGTGCTCGCGCCGGTCCTTGGTGACCCAGCTCTCGAAGAACGGGTACAGCGCGATGATGATCAGCATCAGCGGGAAGACCGCCAGCGGCACCAGCAGACCGAAGTTCAGCGTGTAGCCGCCCGGGATCACCCACTCCCAGCCCGGCATCAGACGCACCAGACCCTCGGAGAAGCCCAGATACCAGTCCGGTTGCGCGTTGGAGGTGATCTGGTCCGGCCGGTACGGGCCGAGTACCCACACCCCGTTGATCGTCGTGGTGGCGGCGATGATGGTGATCACACCGAACACCAGGAAGAAGAACCCGCCGGCCTTGGCCGTGTACACCGGGAACAGCGGGAAGCCGACCACGTTGGTGTTCTTGCGGCCGGGCCCGGCGTAGTGGGTGTGCTTGTGGAACACGATCAGGATGAGGTGGGCCACCACCAGCGCCGCCATGATGCCGGGCAGCAGCAGCACGTGCGCGACGAAGAACCTCGGGATGATGTCCGTGCCGGGGAACTCCCCGCCGAAGACGAACATCTGGATGTAGGAGCCGACCACCGGGACGGCGAGCATCGCGCCCTCGGAGAAGCGGATACCGACACCGGAGAGCAGGTCGTCGGGGAGCGAGTAGCCCGTCAGACCGGTGAGGATCGCCAGCACGAAGAGCAGGAAGCCGAAGACCCAGTTGACCTCACGCGGCTTGCGGAAGGCACCGGTGAAGAACACCCGCATCATGTGCATGAAGATGCCGACCACGAAGATCAGCGCGGCCCAGTGGTGGATCTGCCGCACGAGCAGACCACCGCGGACCTCGAAGCTGATGTCGAGCGTCGAGGCGTACGCCTCGGACATCAGCAGCCCGTTCATGGGCGCGTAGGAGCCGTGGTACTCGACCTCCGCCATGCTCGGCACGAAGAACAGCGTCAGATAGACACCGGTCGCGATGAGGATGATGAAGGCGTAGAGGCAGATCTCGCCCAGCAGGAAGGACCAGTGGTCCGGGAAGATCTTGCGCATGTTGGCCTTGGCGAGGGAGTAGATCCCCACCCGGCCGTCCGCCCAGTCGGCGATGCGCTCGCCGGCGGGCGCCTTGCCCCGCGAGGACGGTGCCTCGGGAGCCTCGGCGTTCTTGGTTGCCGTACTCATCCGCGCTCCCAGAAGCTCGGGCCGGGCGGCTCCTCGAAGTCACCGAGGGCTTCGAGGTAACCGTCGTCGTTCACCTTGATACGCAGCTGCGGCAGCGGGTGGCCCGCGGGACCGAACAGCACCCGGGCCCCGTCGGCGAGGTCGAACGTCGACTGGTGGCAGGGGCACAGCGCGTGATGGGTCTGCTGCTCGTACAGGGTGGCCGGGCAACCGATGTGCGTGCAGATCTTGGAGAAACACAGGATGCCCTCGTGGCCCCACTCGGCCGACTTCGGGTCCTTGATGTCATCCGGCTCCAGGCGGACCAGCATGACCGCGGCCTTGGCGATCTCGACCTGGAAGTTGTGGTCGTGCGGGTCGAGACCCTCCGGCATGGCCTGGGTCAGCGAACCGAGCGTGATGTCCTCGGGCCGCAGCGGCTGCATCGTGTTCTCGTTGATGATCAGCGAGCCGGGCTTCCACATGGTGTGGCGCAGCTTGGTCCCCGGCAGCGGGCCGAGGTCGCGCAGCAGCACCACTCCGGAGAGCGGCACCAGCGCCAGCGCGCCGAAGAGCGTGGTCCGCACCAGCTTGCGCCGGCCGAACTGCGACTCCTTGGTGCCCTGGGCGAAGTCCGCCAGGACCTGGGCCTTGACCTCGGGGCTGGCCTCGATCGGGTGCCGCTCGTCGCTCATCTCCTCGTCCGACATCAGCGTGCGGGCCCAGTGGACCGCGCCGGCGCCGATGCAGAACAGGGCGAGACCCAGGGTCAGACCGAGGGCGAAGTTGAGCCCGCTGATGTGACCGAAGGGCCAGATGTAGACGATCTTGTCGATCGGGATCGCCACGTAGGAGGCGATGAAGCCGATGGTGGCCAGCATGGACACCGTGAACAGCAGGGCCACGGTGCGCTCGGACCGTTTGGCGGCCCGCTCGTCGATGTCCTGCCTGCGGTGTTCGTGCGGCGGCAGTCCGGGGTCGGCGAACGGATCGTCCGCCGGGGCCACCGCGCCACGCTCCTGCTCGCTCGGCAGGTGTTCGTCAGACACGTTGTTGTGGGAGTTCCGGGAGTCGTTGTCGTCGGGATTGCTCATGACTTCTTCGCCTTCGCGCTGCGGGCGGCGATCCACACGGCCACGGCGATCAGCATGCCGATGCCGATGGTCCAGGCGAAGAAGCCCTCACCCACCGGGCCGTATCCGCCCAGGCTCAGACCGCCGGGGTTGGGCGACTCGGAGGTGTTGGTCGCGTCCAGCCAGGCGATGATGTCGCGCTTGGCGTCCTCGGGGAGCACCCCGTCGGGGAAGGAGGGCATGTTCTGCGGGCCGGTCAGCATGGCTTCGTACAGGTGACGCGGGTTCACGTCCGCCAGGTTCGGGGCGAACTTGCCGTGTGTCAGCGCGCCGCCCTGACCGGTGTAGTTGTGGCACTGCGAGCAGTTGGTGCGGAACAGTTCGCCACCGCGCGCCGGGTCGCCCTGGGCGGGGTCGTACGCGTCGGACTCGGGCACGGCCGGGCCGGGGCCCAGGGAGGCGATGTACGCGGCGAGCTGGTCGATCTCGGCCTGGTTGTAGACGGGGGGCTTGGCTTCGGCCTGCGGGCCCGGCTGCGCCATGGGCATCCGGCCGGTACCCACCTGGAAGTCGACGGAAGCGGCACCGACACCCACCAGGGAGGGTCCACCGGTGCCGCCCTGGCCCTCGTTGCCGTGGCAGCTGGAGCAGCCCACGGAGTAGAGCGCCTTGCCTTCCTCGATGGCGAGGGTCTGGGCCGTTTCCTCGGCCTGGGCCTCACCCGAGGGCGCCAGTACGGCGTACAGCCCCCCGGTGACCGCCAGCGCGAAGATAAGGACGACGAGCGCAGCCAGCGGATGGCGCCGTCGTGCGGAGAGCTTTTTCACGGATTACCCCGGTGTCAGGATCTGCTGCGTCGGTGCTTGAGGTGTGCGTCGGAGCGCGTCCGGTGCGGCGACCGGCTACTTGATCAGGTAGATCGTGGCGAAGAGGCCGATCCAGACGACATCCACGAAGTGCCAGTAGTAGGACACGACGATGGCCGACGTGGCCTGCTCATGGGTGAACCGCCGCGCCGCGTAGGTCCGTCCCAGGACCAGCAGGAAGGCGATCAGTCCGCCCACCACGTGGAGGCCGTGGAAGCCGGTGGTGAGGTAGAAGGCGGACCCGTACGGGTCGGAGGACAGCGTGACGCCCTCGTGCACCAGTTCCACATACTCCGTCACCTGGCCGCCGATGAAGACCGCGCCCATGACGAAGGTGACCACGAACCACAGGCGCAGCTTCTTCACGTCGCCCCGCTCGGCGGCGAAGACGCCGAGCTGGCAGAACAGGGAAGAGAGCACCAGGATCGAGGTGTTGCCCAGGGCGAAGGGGACGTTGAGGGTATCCGCCTTATCCGTCCAGAAGTCCGCTCCCATCACCGATCGCAGGGTGAAGTACATCGCGAAGAGCGCCGCGAAGAACATCAGCTCGGAACTCAGCCAGATGACGGTTCCGACGCTGGTGACATTCGGCCTGTTGACCGAGGGGTGTGCGCGCCCGGTTTCTACTGCTGTTGCTGTCGCCACGCCGGACATTATGTCGGTCGCTTATCCGGCGCTTAGCCGGGGGGTGCCATTCGGTGTGTCCAAGCGGTATGTCCTGGGACGACGCGGGGCCACTCCGAGGTTGACGACCCCTGCCGCCGGGCGGTGCCGACGGAGTAGCATCCGGGCCACGCTACCCGTCCATTCACGCGGAGGAACGATGCAGCGGACCGCAACGGTGCTGGTCTACAGCGACGACGCGAACACCCGCGAACAGGTACGTCTGGCGGCCGGCCGCCGCCCCGCCTCCGATGCCCCGGCGGTGGAGTATGTGGAGTGCGCCACCCTGCCCGCCGTGCTGTCCGAACTGGAGCGCGGCGGCGTCGATGTGTGCGTGCTGGACGGCGAGGCCGTCCCGGCGGGCGGCATGGGGGTGTGCCGGCAGATCAAGGACGAGATCTTCGACTGCCCGCCCGTGCTGCTGCTGATCGGGCGCCCCCAGGACGCCTGGCTGGCGACGTGGAGCCGGGCGGAGTCGGCCGTCCCGCACCCGGTGGACCCGGTTCAGCTGGCGGCCGCGCTGGCGGAACTGCTGCGCTCGAGGCTGCCCGCCGTCGCCTGAGCCGGGAGAGCCCCGGCTGAGGCCCCGGCCGGTCGTTGGACGGGGCCGGGGCCACGGGGCGGCTCCCAGAAGCTCTGGCGGGCTCTCAGAGCGCCGGGGCGAGCCGGCTGGGGCTGCCGGACGCGCCGGCCGGGTCGGGCGCCTGGTGGAGGGCGCTGCCCGCCAGCCACTCGTCCCAGGACAGGTTCCAGTCGCCGAAGCCGTTGCCGAAGGGCGCCATGTCCTCGCCGTAGCCGTTGATGTGTTCGACGATGTCGCCCTGGCGCACGGTTTCGAAGAACCAGCGGGCGTCCGCGTCACTCATTCCGGTACACCCGTGGCTGACGTTGGAGTTGCCCTGGGAGCCCACCGACCAGGGCGCGGCGTGCACGTACTCGCCGCTCCAGGTGAGCCGGGTGGCCCAGGAGACGTCGAGGTCGTACGACTCGGAGCTGCCGGCCGGGATGCCGATGCTGGTGCCGGTCATCCGGACGTTCTGCTCCTGGCCGAGGACGACCTTCTTGCCGTCGCGGGTGGCGAATCCCACTTTTCCGGTGGTGATGGGCAGGGTGCGCAGGACCTCGCCGTTGCGGGAGACGGTCATGTAGTGGCCGCTGATGTCGGCCACCGCCTCCACCCGGTCGCCGATGGTGAGCTGGAGCTCCTGCCCGGCACCGCCGCGCAGCCCGTCCCTGATGTGCAGCCCGGCGAGCTGGGAGCTGACCGTGACGCTCGCCCCGGCCGGCCAGTACTCCTTGGGCCGGTAGTGCAGCAGGGTGTCGTCCACCCAGTGCCAGGAGCCCTCCACCTGCGGCTCGGAGGCGACCGTGAGGGCGCTCTCCACCAGGAGCCGTTCGGCCGGGTCGGCGACCTCCTCGCTGAGTTCCGCGGTGAGCGGCTGACCGACCCCGTAGGTGCCCGCGGTGGGGCCCAGTTCGATGTCGAGGGGGGCGGCGTCCGAGTCGCCGGTGCTGAAGGTGTGGGTGCCGCGCCCCGGGCGGCCGTCGTTCTCGGTGCTCACCTGAATGGTGTAGCTGGCCCCGGCCGCCAGCGGGCTGGTGCTGTGCCAGCTGCTGCCGTCCTCGGACAGCTGTCCGGTGACGGTGCGGCCGATCGCGTCGGTGGCCACCACGTCCGTGATCCGGCCGTCGGTGTCCTTGCTGGTGATCTTCAGCGGCTCGTCGGGGTTGACGGCGGCGTCGCTGTCCCCGGCGGGGCCGAAGGAGAGCTGTTCCGTGGCGTCGTAGGGCTTGCCTGTGAGGGATCTGGAGGCATCGCTGCACGCGGTGACCCAGACCATCAGCGGGGCGAGTATCAGGGCGCAGCTGAGCGCCGTCCGGCGGGATGCGACCGCCCTGCTGGGCGCGCTGTCCGAGATGCCTCTTTCATGACCCATGGTCACAAAATACGAATAATACTCCGACAGGGCGCGCGGGATTCCCGCATTCGGGGGACCCACCGGTCGCGTCGCCCGTCCCCGGCACGCCGCAGGCCCCCGGGGAGGCTTCCCCGGGGGCCTGCGGCGATACGTGCGCGGGACGTCGCGGCTACTGGTTCTGGTTCTCGCCCCGGTAGAACTCGAAGACCCACAGCCACAGACCGACGAGCAGCAGCGGCGCGGTGAAGAACGCCAGCCACCAGCCGAACACCGGCCCCATGAAGGCGGTCAGACCACCGAGCGCGAGCACCAGCGGCGCCCAGCTGTGCGGCGCGAAGAAGCCGAGCTCCCCCGCGTCGTCCGCGATGTCGGCGTCCTTGCGGTCCTGCGCCCCGGTGTCCACCCGGCGGGCCGTGAAGACCAGGTAGAACCCGATCATCGCGGCCAGCGAGAAGGACAGGAACAGGGCGGTCGTCCCCACCGGCTCCTTGGACCACAGTCCGTAGACGATGGCCGCGCCCAGCATGAACAGGGCGATGCCGCTGAAGAGGTAACCCTGGATCTTCACTTGGCGTCTCCCTCGGACTCGGTACGGCCCTCGGTCGGCTTGCTCTCGGTCCCACCGGTCACCGCGGTGCGGGGATCGGTGTTCTCCAGCGCGTCCAGCACGGCCAGCTCAGGGTGGTGCAGGTCGAACGCCGGCGATTCGGAGCGGATCTTCGGCAGGGTGACGAAGTTGTGCCGCGGCGGCGGGGAGGAGGTCGCCCACTCCAGCGAGCGGCCGTAGCCCCACGGGTCGTCCGCGTTGACCGGCTTCCCGTACTTCCACGTCTTCCAGACGTTGTAGAAGAACGGCAGCATCGACATGCCCAGCAGGAACGAGCTGATGGTGGAGATGGTGTTCAGCGCGGTGAAGCCGTCCGCGGCGAGATAGTCCGCGTACCGCCGCACCATGCCCTCGGTGCCCAGCCAGTGCTGCACCAGGAAGGTGCCGTGGAAACCGATGAACAGCGTCCAGAAGGTGATCTTGCCAAGACGCTCGTCCAGCATCTTGCCGGTCCACTTCGGCCACCAGAAGTGGAAGCCGGCGAACATCGCGAAGACCACGGTGCCGAACACCACGTAGTGGAAGTGCGCCACCACGAAGTAGGTGTCCGAGACATGGAAGTCCAGCGGCGGCGACGCGAGGATCACACCGGTCAGACCACCGAAGAGGAACGTGACCAGGAAGCCGATCGACCACAGCATCGGGGTCTCGAAACTCAGTGACCCCTTCCACATGGTGCCGATCCAGTTGAAGAACTTCACACCGGTCGGTACCGCGATCAGGAAGGTCATGAACGAGAAGAACGGTAGGAGTACCGCTCCCGTCACGTACATGTGGTGCGCCCACACCGTCACCGACAGACCGGCGATGGAAATGGTCGCGATGACCAGACCGATGTAACCGAAGATCGGCTTGCGGCTGAAGACCGGGATGATCTCCGAGATGATGCCGAAGAACGGCAGCGCGATGATGTACACCTCTGGATGGCCGAAGAACCAGAAGAGGTGTTGCCACAGAATCGAGCCGCCGTTGGCCGGATTGAAGATTTGTGCCCCGAACACCCGGTCGGCGGCCAGCGCGAACAGCGCGGCGGCCAGCACGGGGAAGGCCAGCAGCACGAGCACACCGGTGAGCAGGACGTTCCAGGTGAAGATCGGCATCCGGAACATCGTCATGCCGGGGGCGCGCATGCAGATGATGGTGGTGATGAAGTTGACCGCGCCCAGGATGGTGCCGAAGCCGGAGAAGGCCAGACCCATCACCCACATGTCGGCGCCCACGCCCGGCGAGCGGACCGCGTCGGACAGTGGTGAATAGGCGAACCAGCCGAAGCTCGCGGCGCCCTGCGGGGTGAAGAAGCCCGCGATCACCAGCAGACCGCCGAAGAGGTACAGCCAGTACGCCAGCATGTTCAGCCGCGGGAACGCCACATCGGGCGCGCCGATCTGCAGCGGCATGATCCAGTTCGCGAACCCGGCGAACAGCGGGGTCGCGAAGAGCAGCAGCATCACCGTGCCGTGCATGGTGAACAGCTGGTTGAACTGCTCCTTGGAGACCAGCTGCAGACCCGGCCTGGCCAGCTCGGCGCGCATGATGAGCGCCATGACGCCGCCGACGATGAAGAAGATGAACGACGTCAGCAGATACATATTGCCGATCGTCTTGTGATCCGTGGTGGTGAGCCACTTGATCACAATATTGCCGGGCTCTTTCCGGCGCACCGGCGGCACTGCCTTCGCGGCGCCGGCCTCCTGTGGGGTGTCAAGGATTGTCACGGCTGGTTCGTCTCCGCGTTAGTGGCGGCTTCCGTCTGCTCGATGCCCGCCGGGATGAAGCCCGTCTGACCCTGGGCAGCCAGATCCTGGAGGTGCTGCTGGTACTCCTCGGGGGAGACGACCTTCACGTTGAAGAGCATCCGGGCATGGGCCTCGCCGCACAGCTCGGCGCACTTGCCCATGAAGGTGCCCTGCTTGTTCGGGGTCACCTCGAAGCGGTTGGTGTGCCCGGGGATCGCGTCCTGCTTCATGAGGAACGGAACCACCCAGAAGGAGTGGTTGACGTCCCGCGAAGTGATGATGAACTGGACCGTCTCGCCCTCGGGCAGCCACAGGGTGGGCCCGGGGTTGCCGGTGTCCGGGTCGCGGTCGTCCAGCGCGCCCACCGTGTAGACCCCGTCCGCGTTCTCCGGGACGGCCTCCATGAAGCGGTCGGGGATGGACGCCAGCTCGGGAGCGTTCTGGGCGAACTTCTGGGTCTCGGTCTCCTCGGACAGGTGTCCGACCGGCTCCAGGTAGTTGAAGGCCCAGCTCCACTGGAAACCGACCACGTTGATCACGTGGTCCGGCTGGTCCGAGGTCTCCAGGAGCTTGGTCTGGTCACGTGCGGTGAAGTAGAAGAGGACCGAGACGATCACCAGCGGAACCAGGGTGTACAGCGCCTCAATGGGCAGGTTGTACCGGTTCTGCGGCGGCACTTCCACCTTGGTCCTGGACCGGCGGTGGAAGAAGACACTCCACAGGATCAGCCCCCACACCAGTACGCCCGTCACCAGAGCGGCGGCCCACGAGCCCTGCCACAGGGACAGAATGCGCGGCGCCTCCTCCGTCACCGGAGTGGGCATACCGAGACGGGGGAAGTCCTCGGATGTGCAACCTGTCGCGGTCGCCAGGACCAAGCCCGCGAGCAACGCCTGCGGCAGGATCCGCCGCACCGGGCGCCGCGACGAGCGGTCGGAGCCGTTGGGACTCACGTAGCGCCTTCCCGAGAGTCTCGCCCGCGGTATACGGCCACTGCCTTCGCCCGGGGCGGGGGCACCGGCCCTGACACGGGCAGGGGTTTGGATGTTTATGCGGTGCAAACCCTACTGGACGCTATTTGAGGTCGTGCGGGGAGGGTGCCCAACCCGGCGCGCCGGTTCCGCCACCCGCCGAGTCCCCGCTCACCGCCCCCTTCTGACGCCGTGCGAGCGTGTCGGGCACAGGGGTTCGAGACCGGGTGGCCGCGAGCACCGGGTTGACGCGGGGGCGCTACGTTCAGGGGGTGTCCTACTTCGATGCCGCTTCCTCCCTCCCCCTGCACCCGGTCGCCCGGCAGGCCCTGCTGGCCGCACTCGACGACGGGTGGGCCGACCCCGGCCGCCCGCACCGTGAGGGCCGCCGGGCCAGGATGCTGCTGGACGCGGCGCGCGAGTCGGCGGCGGAGGCGGTCGGCTGCCGCCCCGACGAACTGACGTTCACCCCTTCGGGTACCCGTGCGCTGCACACCGGCATCGCGGGCGCGCTGGCCGGCCGCCGCCGGGTGAGCCGGCGGCTGCTGGTGTCGGCGGTCGAGCACTCGGCCGTGCTGCACGCCGCCGCGACGCACGAGGCGGCGGGCGGCACCGTCACCGAACTGCCGGTCGAGCGCACCGGACGGCTGCCCACCGACGCCCTGCGGCAGGCGCTGGGCGACGGCGACCCGGCCGCGCTGGTCTGCCTCCAGTCCGCCAACCACGAGGTGGGCACCGCCCAGCCGGTCGCGGAGGCGGCCGAGCTGTGCTGGGCGGCCGGGGTCCCGCTGCTGGTGGACGCGGCCCAGTCGCTGCCCTGGGGCCCGGTGCCCGGCGACTGGTCGCTGCTGGCGGCCAGCGCGCACAAGTGGGGCGGCCCGGCCGGAGTGGGGCTGCTCGTGGTGCGCAAGGGCGTACGGTTCGCTCCCCCGCCGCCCGCCGACGAGCGCGAACGCGGCCGGGCGGCCGGCTTCGAGAACATCCCGGCGATCGTGGCGGCGGCGGCCTCGCTGCGCGCGGTGCGCCAGGAGGCGGCGGCCGAGGCGGAACGGCTGGCCGCCCTGGTGGACCGGATCAGGGACCGGGTGCCGGAACTCGTCCCCGACACCGAGGTGGTGGGCGACCCGGTACGGCGGCTGCCGCACCTCGTCACCTTCTCCTGCCTCTACGCGGACGGCGAGGCGCTGCTGCACGCCCTGGACCGGGCCGGTTTCGCGGTCTCCTCCGGCTCCTCGTGCACCTCCTCGACGCTGACGCCCAGCCATGTCCTGCGGGCGATGGGCGTGCTCTCGGAGGGCAACGTACGGGTCTCGCTGCCGCCGGGGACCACCCGCGGGGAGGTGAACCGTTTCCTGGCTTCCCTCCCCGAGGCGGTCGGCTCCGTCCGTGCCCAGCTGGTGCCGGACGCCGACCCGGTGGTGGTGGCGAGCGGCCCGGACGGGGTGACGGTGGACGCGCTCGGCAAGCGCTGCCCGGTCCCGGTGATCGAGCTGGCGGCGGTGATCGGCACCGTGCCGGTGGGCGCGGTGGTCACCGTCCTGTGCGACGACGAGGCCGCCCGGCTGGACATCCCCGCCTGGTGCCACACCCACCACCACGACTACCTGGGCGAGAGCGCGGCGGACGGAGGCGCCACCGCGTACCGGGTCCGCCGGGCGGAGTGAGTGTCCGGGCCGGGCCGAGTGTTCGGGGCGGGGCGCACGCCGCCCCGCCCGCCCCGCGCCCGGTGCCGGACGCGGCACCGCCTAGAGCAGGTGCTCGCGGACCTCGGCCGCCGCGTCCGCGCCGTACGCCTTGGTGAAGCGCTCCATGAAGGCGCCCCGGCGCAGCGTGTACTCCTGGGTGCCAACCGTCTCAATCACCAGCGTGGCCAGCATGCAGCCCACCTGGGCGGACCGCTCCAGCGAGGCGCCCCAGGCCAGCCCGGCCAGGAACCCGGCGCGGAAGGCGTCGCCGACGCCGGTCGGGTCGGTCTTGGACTCCTCCTCGGCGCAGCCGACGAAGATCGTCTCCTCGCCCGCCCGGTCGATCCGCACCCCGCGCGCGCCCAGCGTAGTGACCTGGGTGCCGACCTTGCTCAGCACCTCCTCCGCCGACCAGCCGGTCTTGGTCTCGATGAGGGCCTTCTCGTACTCGTTGTTGAAGAGGTAGGCGGCGCCCTCGGTGAGGTTCTTGATGTCCTCGCCGTCCATCCGCGCCAGCTGCTGCGAGTAGTCGGCGGCGAACGGGATGCCCCGGGTGCGGCACTCCTCGGTGTGCCGCATCATCGCCTCGGGGTCATCGGCCCCGATGTGCACCAGGTCCAGCTCACCGACGCGGGCGGCGATCGCGGCCAGCTCGATCAGCCGGGCCTCGCTCATGGCGCCCGTGTAGAAGGAGCCGATCTGGTTGTGGTCGGCATCCGTCGTGCACACGAAACGGGCGGTGTGCAGCACCTCGGAGATCCGTACGGCGGAGGTGTCCACGCCGTGCCGGTCCAGCCAGGCCCGGTACTCCTCGAAGTCCTCACCGGCCGCACCCACGAGGATCGGGCGGGCGCCGAGCTGCCCCATCCCGAAGCAGATGTTGGCGCCGACCCCACCGCGGCGCACCTCCAGGGCGTCGACGAGGAAGGAGAGCGAGACGGTGTGCAGCTGATCCCCCACCAACTGGTCGGCGAACCGGCCGGGGAAGGTCATCAGATGGTCATGGGCGATGGAGCCGGAGACGGCGATGCGCACGGTGGACTGCTCCCGGGGAGGCACGGATATCGGCCCGACCAGGCTACCGGTGGCCCCAGGAACCCGGCGCGGGGTCGTTCCGTCCCAGTGGTAAGAGCCCATGGAAGGAGCTTGGCCGTGACGGAAGAGTCGGACGAGACAGAAGTGCTCACCCCGGCGCAGGAGCCACCCCGCAGGGAACGCTCCCGCTGGCTGACCGTCACCGCGGGAGCCCTGGGCGTCGCCCTGCTGACGGGCGGCCTCTTCGGCGCGCAGGCGGTGTTCGGCGGCGGAGACGGGTCGGACGGGGCCGCGGGTCCGGCGGTGACCGACCCCGGGTCGAGCGCCCGGGCGGAAGGGACCGCCGACTGGCCGGGCGGGTACTGGGGCACGGAGCTGGTAGCCACCGGGCCGCTGCCGGAGGGCCCGGGAAGCGCGGCGGTGTACGGATTCGCGGAGGGGATCGGCGAGGAACGGGTGGCCGAGCTGGCCGCGGCGCTGGGGGTGGAGGGGGAGCCCCGGCTCAGCGAAGGCCACTGGTGGCACGTCGCCGGGCCGGACGCGAACGGCGCCTATCTCTCGGCGACCGAGGAGGCGGGTCAGTGGTTCTACTCGGCCGAATCCGGGGTCGGCGCGTACACGACGGTGGGGCCCGGCGATCCGGATGACCCGCACACCTCGGTGAGCAGCGACGCCGTACCCGCGCAGCCCATGGGGCCCGCGCTGTCCACGGAGGAGGCGCTGGCGGCCGCCGCGCCGCTGCTGGACCTGCTGGGCCTTGAGGACGCTCCGGTGGAGGAGCTGGAGTACCACGACGGGAACCGCACGCTGCTGTTCCCCCGCATGGTGGACGGTCTGCGGGCTCACGGTCTGGAGACCGAGATCGCGGTCTCCCCGCAGGGCACGATCGTCCGCGCCTCCGGATCGGTCGGGGAGCCGGTGGTGGAGCGGGAGCGGGAGATGCTCGGCGCCCAGGAGACGCTGGACGCGCGCAACGCGACCGACGCGGGCCCGGTGGCCCGCGTGGAGCCGGGCTTCGTGGACTGTCTGACGCTGTTGCCCGAGGACATGCCGCACATCGACGGCGACCCGGAGGGCGAGTCCGCCGGGGCGACCGTCGCGGAGTGCGAGCCGGTGCCGCTGCCGGAGCCGGTCGAGGTGCCCGAGCCGGTCGTCGAGCGGTTGGAGGTGACCGGTGCGGAGCAGATCCTGATGCTGTGGTGGGAGAACGACGTCACCCCGGCCACGCTGGTGCCGGCCTGGTCCTACACCCTGAGCGGCGGCGACGGGTTCGACAGCACCGTCCAGTACCCGGCGGTGGAGTACGACGGGATCCCGGACGGCTCGTACCCCGACTCCGGCTCCGGCTCCTCCAGCGGGTCGGCCGAGCCGGCGCATCCCGGGGACGGCGGCGCGACCGGTGGGTCGGACGGCGGGGAGGAGCCCGGGTACACCGGGACCTCCGTCGAGTCCTACGACCCGCAGGACACCGCGCTCGAGCTGACCTACTGGACCGGGGTGTGCGCCGAGTACCGCCTGGTCGCCGAGGAGTCGGCGGACGAGGTGCGGGTGCTGGTCGAGGAGGTGCCGGGGGAGCCGTACGAGGCGTGCATCCTGGTGGCCGAGGAGCAGACCGGTGAGCTGACGCTGGACTCCCCCATCGGCGACCGGACGCTGGTCGACGAGTGGGGTCAGGAGATCCCGGTGAGCTGAGCGGCACCGCACCGCAGGCCGTGGCACGGCGAAGGGCGGCGGCCCCGTGAGGGGGGCCGCCGCCCTTGGCGCGCGTGCTGCGGTGTGCGACTCAGTTGAAGGAGTCGCCGCAGGCGCAGGAGCCGGTGGCGTTGGGGTTGTCGATGGTGAAGCCCTGCTTCTCGATGGTGTCGACGAAGTCGATGGAGGCGCCGCCCAGGTACGGGGCGCTCATCCGGTCGGTGACGACCTTGACGCCGTCGAAGTCCTTGACGACGTCGCCGTCGAGCGAACGCTCGTCGAAGAAGAGCTGGTAGCGCAGCCCGGAGCAGCCGCCCGGCTGGACCGCCACGCGCAGTGCGAGGTCTTCCCGGCCTTCCTGCTCCAGCAGGCTCTTGACCTTGGCCGCGGCCGCGTCGGAAAGGATGATGCCGTCGCTCACAACGGTCTGGTCCGATACGGACATCTGCTTCTCTCCCGGGTAGTACGGAATCCTCTGCCGGCTGCTCCAACAGAAAGCCCTACGGAATCATTCCGGTTCTGGGCGGGTGTTTTTCCCTTCTTCCCATGCTCGCACACCCCCGGGGACCCGAAACCGGGGATGCGTCACATTGACGCTTTCACCGTCGTCAAACTGACGCGAAGCGGCTATCATCCATAACGTCAGTTAGACGAAAAGGCGTGGACGCGCCGGAAAGGGTTGGGCCGTGAACACCGCCCCGAGCACCGCCGATCCCCTGGATGTCCAGCCCTCTCCCCTGGCACTCCTGCTGCTGGGCCGCGAGGCCGACGCCGCCAGCGAGCGCGGCGTGGACTGCCCCGGCGACCTCCCCTCCCCCTCGGACCCGGACCTGGTCGCCCGCGCCCGCGCCGCCAAGGAGCGGCTGGGCGAACGCGTCTTCGTCCTGGGCCACCACTACCAGCGCGACGAGGTCATCCAGTTCGCCGACGTCACCGGCGACTCCTTCAAACTCGCCCGTGACGCCGCGGCCCGCCCCGACGCCGAGTACATCGTCTTCTGCGGCGTGCACTTCATGGCCGAGTCCGCCGACATCCTCACCACCGACGACCAGCGGGTCATCCTGCCCGACCTGGCCGCCGGCTGCTCCATGGCCGACATGGCCACCGCCGAGCAGGTGGCCGAGGCCTGGGACGTCCTCACCGAGGCCGGGGTCGCCGAGCGGACCGTGCCCGTCTCGTACATGAACTCCTCCGCCGACATCAAGGCCTTCACCGGCCGGCACGGCGGCACCATCTGCACCTCCTCCAACGCCGAGCGCGCCCTGCGCTGGGCCTTCGGGCAGGGCGAGAAGGTGCTCTTCCTCCCCGACCAGCACCTGGGCCGCAACACCGCCGTGCGCGACCTGGGCCTGTCCCTGGAGGACTGCGTCGTCTACAACCCGCACAAGCCGAACGGCGGGCTCACCGCCCAGCAGCTGCGCGACGCGAAGATGATCCTGTGGCGCGGCCACTGCTCGGTGCACGGCCGGTTCTCGCTGGAGTCGGTGGAGGACGTACGGGCCCGGGTTCCCGGCGTCAACGTCCTGGTGCACCCCGAGTGCCGGCACGAGGTGGTGGCCGCCGCCGACTACGTCGGATCGACCGAGTACATCATCAACACCCTGGACGCGGCCCCGGCCGGCTCCAAGTGGGCGATCGGCACCGAGCTGAACCTGGTCCGCCGGCTGGCGAATCGTTACGCCGCCGAGGGCAAGGAGATCGTCTTCCTCGACCGGACCGTCTGCTTCTGCTCCACCATGAACCGCATCGACCTGCCCCACCTGGTGTGGACGCTGGAGGCGCTGGCCGAGGGACGCACCGTCAACCGCATCACGGTCGACCCGCAGACCGAGAAGTACGCCAAGCTGGCCCTGGAGCAGATGCTCGCTCTCCCCTGACCCGCAGGACACCAGGGGGCCCCGCACGGGGCCCCCGGTGCCCCGGCCCTCAGCCGGGGAAGCGGGGCCGCACCAGACCCGTCTCGTACGCGGTCATCACCAGCTGGGCCCGGTCCCGGGCCGCCAGCTTGGTCAGCAGCCGGTTGATGTGGGTCTTCACCGTCAGCGGGCTCACCTCGAAGCGGGCCGCGATCTCGTCGTTGGACAGCCCGCCCGCCACCTCCACCAGCACCTCGCGCTCGCGGGCGGTCAGCACCTGGAGGTCGGCCGCCGCGCCACCACCGGCCGCGCCGTGGTCCCCGGTGGCCAGGAAGCGGGTGATCAGCAAGCGCGTCGCGGCCGGTGACAGCAGCGCCTCCCCGGCCGCCACCAGCCGGATCGCCGACAGCAGCTCGCCCGGCTCGGCCCCCTTGCCCAGGAACCCGGACGCGCCGGCCCGCAGCGACTCCACCACGTAGTCGTCCGACTCGAAGGTGGTCAGAATGACCACCCGCACCCCGCTCAGCGCCGGGTCGGCGCTGATCTCCCGGGTCGCGGCGAGCCCGTCGAGCCCGGGCATCCGGATGTCCATCAGCACCACATCGGCGCCCCGCTCACGCACCAGCGCCAGCGCCGCGGCGCCGTCCGACGCCTCCCCGGTGACCGTCATGTCGGGCTCGGACTCCACCAGCACCCGGAACGCGCTGCGCAGCAGCGCCTGGTCATCGGCCAGGATCACCCGGATCATGCCCACACCCTCTCAGCCACACGGACGCACCCAGCCACGGTCGGCGGCCTCCGACCGCTCCACGGCGGGGCCGCCCGGCGAACGCAGCGGCAGCACCACCCGTACCCGGAACCCGCCGCCGGGCACCTGCCCGGTCTCGCAGCTGCCGCCGAGCGCGGCGGCACGCTCGCGCATGCCCGTCAGTCCGTGACCGCCACCGGCGTCCGGGGCGCGCGGCGGCGCGGGGGCGCCGCCGCGCCCATCATCCAGCACCATCACCTCAAGGCGCGCGGAGTCCCCCCGCCCCGAGCGGGAGATCCGCACCCGGGCCTTGGCGTCCGGCCCGGCGTGTTTGTGCACATTGGTGAGCGCCTCCTGGACCACCCGGTAGGCGGCCAGGTCCACGGCGGCGGGCAGCGGCCGTTCCTCCTCGCCGTCCCCGCACTCGACGGCCACCGCCATCCCGGCGCGGCTGAAGCCGTCGACGAGGTCACCGAGCACCGCCAGGCCCTTGGTGGGCTCGGTGGGGGCGACCGGGTCGTCGCGGTGCCGCAGCAGCCCGACCGTGGTCTGTAGCTCGCTCAGCGCCTGCCGGCTGGCCAGACGTACCTGGGCGAGCGCCTCCTTGGCCTGGTCGGGGCGGCTGTCCATGACATGGGAGGCGACCCCGGCCTGCACATTGACCAGGGCGATGTGGTGGGCGACGACGTCGTGGAGTTCGCGGGCGATCCGCAGCCGCTCCTCGGCGACCCGGCGGCGCGCCTCCTCCTCGCGGGTGGCCTCGGCACGCTCGGCCCGCTCGCGTATCGCGTTGACGGCGGCCCGCCGGTGGCGCACGGCGTCACCCGCCAGACCGGCCAGCGCGGTCCAGGCGATGATGCCGAGGTTCTCCGAGGTGTACCAGGGCTGGGCGCCCAGCAGCATGCCGGCCACCGTGATCAGGGCCAGCGTGCAGGTGCCCACCCGCAGTGTGGTGGGGCGGTCGGTGGAGGCGGCCAGGGTGAACAGGGCCACCGCCACCATGCCCATCATCGAGGTGTGCCGCTCGCCGGGCGGGTGCGAGAACGTGCCCATGATCAGCTCGACGAGCGTCAGCACGATGGTGGCGCACAGCACGGGGGCCGGATGGCGGCGGCGCAGCACCAGCGCGCCCGCGCCAAGCAGCGCGGTGACGACGGTGTGGGCGGGCAGCGGGCGCTGGCCGAAGCCGTCGCTGCCGCCGGGGTGCTTGTTGATCGTGACCGAGATGACGAGCACGATCAGCAGCGTCACCGAGGCCACCAGCGCGTCCACGACCAGCGGATGCAGCAGCCAGGGCCGCGGGCGGGCGGGGGTGCCGGGGTGAGCAGTCACTGTGCCAGGGTACGAGCAGGGGCCGTCCTGCGGCACCGGCCGCGTACGCCGCGGCGTGACACGGCCGGTGGGACGGCACGTCGGGGCCGGTCCGGGGCCAGACCGGGATCGGACCGGCCCACAGGGGGACCGGTCAGTCCGGGATGAGGCCGTCGTCGGTGAGCATCGCGCGGACCTCGTCGATGCTCGCGTCCGGCGGGGGAAGCAGCAGATCGGACGGTTCGAGCGCGTCGGCGTCCAGCGGCGTGCCCATGCCCCGGACGGCGTCCAGCAGCGCGGTCAGCGTCCGCCGGAATCCCTCCTCGTCATGGGCCTCGACCTCGGCCGTCAGCTCGTCGTCGAGTTCATTGAGCTTGGGGAAGTGGCTGTCATCCAGCTTCACCTGCCCCTCACCCATGATCCGTACGATCACACCGCTCTCCTTGCCCCTGTGGGTGTTCTTCAGCGCGGACAGGCTGTCACTGCTTGTCGAACCGGGGGGACTCCTGCTGGTCGCCCCGCGTGGCGGAGCCGTTGCCGCCCTCGATCGCGGTCCGGCCGCCGCTGCTGCCGCCGGACAGCTCGGCCTTCATCCGCTCCAGCTCCAGCTCCACGTCGGAGTTGGAGGAGATGCGGTCCAGCTCGGCCGTCAGGTCGTCCTTGGAGGTCCCGGTCGGGTCGTCCAGGGCGCCGGAGGCCAGCAGCTCGTCGATGGCGCCGGAGCGGGCCTGGAGCTGCGCGGTCTTGTCCTCGGCGCGCTGGATCGCGAGGCCGACGTCGCCCATCTCCTCGGAGATGCCGGAGAACGCCTCGCCGATCTGGGTCTGCGCCTGGGCCGCGGTGTAGGTGGCCTTGATGGTCTCCTTCTTGGTGCGGAAGGCGTCCACCTTGGCCTGCAGCCGCTGGGCGGCCAGGGTCAGCTTGTTCTCCTCGGCCTGGAGCGTCTCGTGCTGCGTCTGCAGGTCGGAGACCTGCTGCTGGAGCGCGGAGCGCCGGGTCAGGGCCTCGCGGGCGAGGTCCTCACGGCCCAGGGCCAGGGCCTTCTTGCCCTGCTCCTCCAGCTTGGAGGACTGGCCGTTCAGCTGGTTCAGCTGGAGCTCAAGACGTTTGCGGGAGGTCGCCACGTCGGCGACCCCGCGGCGTACCTTCTGGAGCAGCTCCAGCTGCTTCTGGTACGAGTAATCGAGCGTCTCGCGCGGGTCCTCGGCCCGGTCCAGGGCCTTGTTGGCTTTCGCGCGGAAGATCATCCCCATCCGCTTCATCAAACCACTCATCGGCCTGGGCGCCCCCTTCGTGACGGACTCGGACCTAAAGACCATTCTCCTGCTTGATCCCCTAGCCTACGGGGCGCTCTCCCATTAGCGCACTGTCCGGCCCGGAATCGGGTCATCCCGCAGGAGGATCGATACCGGACCGAGTCCGGCGCAGGGTGGAGGGGCGACCCTGGCTGATACCGGGGTTGCCGCAGGGGGCTCACGGTTCCCGGGGCTCACCCCGTACCCTTGAGGTGTGTTCCGAAGCCGTGCGAAAGAAGAGCAGGCCCCCGCGACGGTGGCCGAGCCGCAGATCCGTGACGCCCAGGCGCCCAAGGGGCGGCCCACCCCCAAGCGCAGCGAGGCGGAGGCCCTGCGGCGTGCCGTCGTGAAGCCGCCGGCTTCCCGCAAGGAGGCCGCCAAGCGGCAGCGTGACGCCCGCAAGGTGGCGCTGGCCAAGCAGCGCGAGGCGCTGCTGAGCGGTGACGAGCGGCATCTGCCGCTGCGTGACCGCGGCCCGGTGCGCCGCTTCGCGCGGGACTTCACCGACAGCAAGTGGCATGTGGCGGAGTACTTCCTGCCCATCGCCGTGGTGATCCTGGTCCTCAGCATGATCCCGTCGGCGGCGCCGATCGCGATGCTGCTGTGGCTCGGTGTCATCCTCATGATCGTGATGGACTCGGTGGTGTCCTCGCGGCGCTTGAAGAAGGAACTCAAGGAGCACTACCCGAACGAGAGCCACCGCGGCGCGCGTGCGTACGCCCTGATGCGTACCCTCCAGCTGCGCCGGATGCGGCTGCCGAAGCCGCAGATCAAGCGGGGCGAGGCGCCCCGTACCGGCCGCTGAGCCGTTCGTTTCCCCCACACGCCCCCGGAATGGCGTAGCGCATATGCGCCGCCCCGGGGGCGTGCGCGGTCACAATCCGCAGTATGACGCCGATCCCCGGTCCTTCAGCGCTCCCCCTCCGCCGTCCCCTCCGCGCGCTGGCCGCGCTCGGCGCCCTGTGCGCGCTGCTGGCCGGCTGCACCCGGTCGGACGGTGCGGCGCCGGCCGCCGACACCGTGCCGCGGGCCGACGCGGGGGCGCTGGAGGACGCGTACCAGCAGGTGGTGTCGGACGTGCTGCCCTCGGTCGTGCAGATCACCACGCGGGACGGGCTGGGCTCGGGGATCATCTACGACGGCGACGGGCACATCGTCACCAACGCCCATGTGGTGGGTGAGGAGAAGGAGTTCGAGGTGCTGCTGGCGGACCAGCAGCAGCCGCTGCCGGCCACCCTGGTGGCCACCTACGCCCCGCAGGACCTGGCCGTCATCGTGCTGGACGACAAGCCGGACCGGCTGCGGCCCGCGACGTTCGGGGACAGCGGGCGGGTGGAGGTGGGGCAGATCGTGCTGGCGATGGGCAACCCGCTGGGGTTGTCCTCCAGCGTCACCCAGGGCATCGTCTCGGCCGTGGGCCGCTCGGTGAGCGAGGGCGAGGGCCAGGCGACACTCGGCGACCTGGTGCAGACCTCGGCGGCCATCAACCCGGGCAACAGCGGGGGCGCGCTGGTCAATCTCCAGGGTGAGGTGGTCGGCATCCCCACGCTGGCGGCGCGCGATCCGCAGCTGGGCGGGGGCCAGGCGCCGGGGATCGGGTTCGCGATCCCCTCCCGCACGGTGACCGATCTGGCCGACCAGATGATCGAGGACGGGGAGGTGACCCGGTCGGGGCGGGCGGCGCTGGGGGTGACGGTGCGGACCATTCTGGGCGACGGGTTCCAGCCGATCGGGGCGGCCGTGGTGGACCTGACGGAGAACGGCCCGGCGGCGGACGCGGGGCTGCGGGCCGGTGATGTGCTGGTGCGGCTCGGCGACGAGGCGGTGACCGATGTGGTGACGCTGTCGGAGGCGCTGGCGGCGTACCAGCCGGGTGACGAGGTGGCGGTGGGGTATCTGCGCAACGGCGACCGGCACGACACGAAGGTGACGCTGGGCGAGGTGTGAAGGGGCGGGCGGCGTAGGGGGCCGGGCGGGGTCCCGTACGCCGGTCCGGTCAGCCGGCGTGCAGGACGCCCGTGATCCACCGCGCGTGGTGCGGGACGCTGACGTGCACGCCGTGGTGGACGCCGCACTCCTCGGACGTGCCGCGGGGTGCGAGGTCGCGGGAGACGACGGCGGTCAGCTGCCGGCGGCCGTCGGCGTCGTGGCGCAGGACGGGGGCGCCGGAGTCGCCGTAGCAGGTGCCGTCGGCCGGGTCGGGGCTGACGCAGAGGTCCCCGTCGGTGAGGTCGTGGGGCCCGCCGGTGCGGCATGCGGCGTCCGGGATCACCTCGGTGTCCAGCTGGTGCAGTGCGGCCGGTGGGGCGGGGTCGGATCTGGACAGGAGGCCCCAGCCGAGGGCCCGGACGCGGTCGCCGGGCCGGGCGGGGGTGTCCGCGATCTCGACGGGCTCCCGGTCCACCGCCCGGTCCAGCCGGAGCAGGGCGAGGTCCGCGTGCCAGGACTCCGGTGGCGCGTGGCCGGGGTGGACGTGGACCTCGGAGACGCCGGCCACGGCGCCGCCGGTGGTGCGGTCCCGGGAGCCCACCCGCACCGAGAGCAGGGCGGGGTCCAGGATGGCGCCGCCGTCGGCCACGCAGTGCGCGGCGGTCAGGACCCACCGCTCGTGGATCAGGGATCCGCCGCAGCGGAAGGCGGGCTCGCCGTTGCCGCGCAGGGCGGCGACGGCGGTGACGAAGGGGTGGTTCCCGGTCGCCCTCTCGCCTCCGACGATGGCCCGGGCCGCCGCCGGGAGGACGGCGAGTACGCCGGCGGCGACGGTCACCGCGACCGCTCTCCCGGCGCGGATCCGGCGTCGGCCGGCGGTGTCCGGTGGGTGCGTCATCGAGGTGTTCGCCCGCTCTCGTCGCTCACCCGCGCCCCGTGCGGAGGGGCGGGAGACCGGCGGTCGCCCGTCCCTCCGTGGCGCGTGGGGCCATCGTGGCGTACGAGGCGGGGATATTCGGGTGCGACAAGCCGAACACCCGATGATCCGGCCCCGGCTGACGGGGCGCCGGTTCGCCGCCCGGGCCGCCCCGGGGTCAGCTGTCGTCCGCCGCCTCGTGCAGGCTCATCGGCCCGTACACCTTGCTGCCGTCCTCCAGCAGCGTCACCTGGTCCACACCCTCCGCCAGCAAGTCCTTCCAGATCTCGCCGATCCAGCTCTCCGCATCCCCCTGCGTACCGAAGTCACCCGGGTCGGAGCCGACCGGGGCCACCGAACCGTCCGCCTTCTCGAACCGCCACACCCACGCCATGGACGCCTCCGCTTCTGCCGCTTCCGCTGCTGCTACAAGTCCGATCTCGGTATGTACTGCCCGCACGCCGCTCCGGCTACCGCTGATCGCAGACTAGATCACCCCCCACCCACGCGCGGCTGCGACAGCGGACGCGATCGGATGGCGAGAGGATCAGCACGTGGACGTCACCTTGCTCGGCACCGGCGCACCCGCCGGTCTCCCCCGCCCCGGCTGCCCGTGCGCCTCCTGCGCCCGGGCGCTGGGCCCCGACGCGCGCAACGCGACCGCGCTGCTGATCGACGGGGTCCTGCTGCTCGACCTCACCCCGGGACCGGCCCTGGCCGCCGCCCGCGCCGGGCGGACGCTGCACGGCGTACGGCAGGTGCTGCTCACCCACCCGCACACCTCCCCCGGCGTGGAGGTGCCGGCCGACCTGCCCGCCCCGGTGCGCGTCCCGGACGGCAAGGAACTGGCCCTGATCAGCGGGCACCGGGTCCGCGCGCTGGCGCTCGACGTTCCCGGCACCGGCTACGCCGTGACCGGCCCCGACGGCAGCCGGCTGCTGTACCTGCCGCCCGGCGCCGCCCCCGCCGGGCTGCCGGCCGACGGGCCCGCGTACGACATGTGCCTGCTGGACGTCATCGGCCGCCCCGGGGCGCTGGCCCGGCTGCGGGCGGCGGGCGCGGTGACCTGGACCACCGATGTGCTGGCCGTGCACCTGGACCACGACGTACCGCCCGGCGCCGAACCGCGCCGCCGGCTTGCGGCGGCCGGCGCCCGGCTGGAACCGGACGGCACCACCCTGACCGTCGGGGACTTCCGCGACGTGCCCGAGCCACCGCGCCGGACCCTGGTCCTGGGCGGCGCGCGGTCGGGCAAGTCCGCCGAGGCGGAACGGCGGCTGGCCGCGTACCCCGATGTCGTCTACGTGGCCACCGGCGGGCAGCGGCCCGCCGACCCCGAGTGGCAGCACCGCATCGCCGCCCACCGCGAGCGGCGCCCCGGCGGCTGGAGCACGAGGGAGACCTGCGACCTGGTCCCGCTGCTCCGCGCGCACGACGGGCCGCCGCTGCTGATCGACTGTCTGGCGCTGTGGCTGACCGACGTCATGGACCGGGCCCACGCCTGGGAGGCGGCGGACTCCGGGGAGTTGCCCGAGGTCGCCGGGCGCACCGCGGAGCTGGCCGAGGCGCTGCGGACCACCGGGCGCACGGTGGTGCTGGTTAGCAACGAGGTGGGCGCCGGCATAGTCCCGGCGACCCCGGCCGGCCGCCGCTTCCGCGACGAACTGGGCCGCCTCAACGCGGCGATCGCCGCCGAGTGCGAGCAGGTCCTGCTGGCGGTGGCGGGCACCGTGACCACGCTGCGGCCCTGACCGCCGGGCGCCACCCCGGCGCCGCGCGGCCGGCCGGGACCGGGTGGCCGGGGCCGCACCACGCGCCGCTGGGCTGCGGTGACGGACAGGTAGCCTCTACCCCATGAGCGACGGTGGTCTGACCCTTGATGCCTTCGGCGACCTCATCGAGCGGCCAAGTGCCAAGCTGCGGCGGGAGGCCGAGGACCGGCGCACCCGGATCGGGCTGCCGGCCCGGGCGCTCGGCCGACTGGACGACCTGGGCGGCTGGCTGGCCGCCGCCCAGGGACAGGTGCCGGTGCGGGCGATCGAATCGCCCAAGGCGGTGCTGTTCGCCGGCGACCACGGCATCGCCGAACTCGGTGTCTCGGCCCGCCCGGCCGGCAGCGCCGCGACCCTGGTGCGGGCCGCCCTGGACGGTACGAGCCCGGCGGCGATCCTCGCCCGGCGGGCCGGGGTTCCGCTGCGGATCGTGGACACCTCGCTGGACTGCCCGGTGGAGGAACTCCCCGAGGAGGTCACCCGGCACCGGGTACGGCGCGGCTCGGGCCGGCTCGACATCGAGAACGCGCTGACCCCCGAGGAGGCCGAAGCGGCCTTCCGCGCCGGGATGGCGGTCGCCGACGAGGAAGCCGACTCCGGCACCGACCTGCTGCTCCTGGGGGACATCTCGGTGGGCGGCACCACCCCCGCCGGAGTGCTGATCGCCGCCATGTGCGGCACCGACGCCTCGGTGGTCACCGGGCGCGGCGGGGTCCGCATCGACGACCTGGCGTGGATGCGCAAGTGCGCGGCCATCCGGGACGGGCTGCGCCGGGGCCGGCCGATCCTGGGCGACCAGCTTGCGCTGCTCGCGGCGGTGGCCGGGGCCGACCTGACGGCGATGACGGCCTTCCTGCTCCAGTGCGCGGTACGGCGTACCCCGGTGATCCTGGACGGCGTCGTCTCGACGGCGTGCGCGCTGGTGGCGCAGCGGATCGCGTTCCGCTCCCCCGACTGGTGGCTGGCCGGACAGGCGAGCGGGGAGCCCGGGCAGGCCAAGGCCCTGGACCGAATGGCGATGGACCCGCTGCTGGACCACGGCGTGACCGTGGGCGAGGGCACCGGAGCGCTCCTGGCCCTCCCCCTGGTCCGCGCGGCGGCCGACCTGGCGGCCGAACTCCCGGTCCTGCCCGAGCCGGCCCCGGAGGCCGGGCCCGCGCGGGACGACGCGGCGGAGACGGCGATCACCGAGGCCACGTAACCCACCCCGGGTGGGCGGGCCCTGACGGGGCGGGGGATCGCCGTGCGCCGTGCTCGCCCGCCCGCTGCCGGGCGGCGCGGGCCCGCGCTACGCGCCGCCCTCGCCACCACCGCCGCCGTCCCGCTTCTGGCGCTGTTCGTCGGTCGGGGTGCCGCCCAGCCAGTCCTCCGCCTTCTTGCTGGGGCCCGACCAGCGGGCGTCGTGCCGTTCGGCCCGGCGGGCGGCGCGGGCCGCCGTCTTCGGGCGGCGCCGGTACAGGCGGCGGGCCCAGGGCGAGGCGGGACGGGCCAGGCGGATCGCCCCGAACAGCGCGACCGGCGGAACCAGCACCCCCCACAGGGCCAGCCAGCGTTTGCCCTTGAGCAGCGTGATCAGCACCAGCCCGAAGTTGACCAGCACCGTCGCGATGGCGTTGCCGCGCGTGACCTCCTCCTCCGCCGAGACGTTGCGGACGTCCAGCGGCACGAACCCGGCCAGCAGCATCGTCACCAGGGCCGCCGTCACCACCACGAGTTCCACGCTCTGCCGGCCCTGCTCGCTCCAGTACACGTCGTGCAGATGCAGGATGAGCGCGAACTCGTCGAGCACCAGGCCCGCGCCGATCCCGAACAGCACCGCCACCACGTACGCCGTGATGCCCACCGCACCGGCCGCGATGCCGCCGAAGCCGCCGATGAGCATGAGGATCACGCCCGGCACCACGTGGTGGACATGGGTGCCGCCCGCGCCCGTCACATCGTGGAAGGGGCCGCGGCCGGCCCGGATCAGCCGGGTGATGGTGCGGGTGATGACGAAGGTGAGGATGAACGCGGCCAGCGCCAGCAGCAGCGGCAGCTTCCCCGGTTCGACGATGTTGCGGTACAGCCAGTGCCCCATGGCTCCTGAGCGTCCGGCGCTACGCTGCCGCCTCATGGATGCCACGCCGCCCGCACCCCCTTTGGACGCAGTGCGGCACGCTCTGCGGTTCGCCTTCGGCACGCTCACCGTGCTGCCGCTGGGCGGCACACCGCCCCGCTGGGACCGGGCCACCGCACGGGTGGGGATGCTGTGTGCCCCGGTGGCGGGTTTTGTCATCGGGCTGTGTGCCGCAGGCGCCGGCTGGGGGCTGTCGCGGCTCGGATTCGGGGTGTGGCTCGTGGCGGTCGGCACCGTCGCGGTGCCGGCCGTACTGAGCCGCGGGCTGCATCTGGACGGGCTCGCCGATGTCGCCGACGGGCTGGGCAGCGGGCGGCCCGCCGAGGGGGCGCTGGCCGTCATGAAGCGCTCGGACATCGGCCCGTTCGGCGTGGTCACGCTGCTGTTCGTGCTGCTCGCGCAGGTCGCCGCGTTCGCCCAGCTGTACGGGGCGGGGGAACGGTACGGGCTCGCCGCCGCCGTGCTGTGCGCCCTGGTCTCGCGCACCGCCCTCACCCTCGGCTGCCGGGCCGGGGTGCCCGCCGCCCGGGCGGACGGCCTGGGCGCGGTCGTCGCCGGAGCGGTGCCGCGCGGCGGCGCGTACGCCGTCGCCGGCTCCGTCGTGGCGCTCAGTACGCTCGTCGTCTGGCCGCTCGGCGGCTGCGCCGCTCTGCTCGGGCTGTGCGCCGCCGAGGGGTTGCTCGCCCGCTGCCGCCGGCGGCTGGGCGGCGTGACCGGCGATGTGCTGGGCGCGCTGGCCGAGACCGCCGGTACGGCCGCCCTGCTCGTGGCGACCCTGGGAGCAGGCTGACGGCGGCCCGGCGTACCCTGTGGGCCGTCGGCCCCGACCTACGACGAAACGGAATAACTGCACCGTGACAGCACTGACCCTCAGCAAGACCTCCGCGACAGCGGTGAGCGCGGATGCCCTGGTCATCGGCATCGTCAAGGGCGAGGACGGCCCCGCGCCGGCCGCCGGCGTCCCGGCCCCGGCCGGGCTGCTGACCGAGGCGGCCGGCGTGCTGGCCACCCTCGGTGCCAAGGGCGGCAAGGACGAGATCACGCGGCTGCCGGCCCCGGCCGGCACCACCGCGCCGCTGGTGATCGCGGTGGGGCTCGGCTCCGCGCCGCAGGACGGCGAGGACTTCGACCCGGAGACGCTGCGCCGCGCGGCGGGCGCCGCCGCCCGCGCGCTGTCCGGCACGGAGCACGCCGCGTTCGCGCTGCCCGTCACCGACGCGGCGCGGGTCGCGGCGGTCGCCGAGGGTGCGCTGCTGGGCGCCTACGCGTTCACCGCCTTCCGCAAGACCGGCGAGGACGACCGCGGTCCGCTGGCGCGTGTCACGGTGCTGACCGCCGACGCCGAGGGCGCGGACGACGCCGACCGGCAGGCCGCGATCGCGCGGGCGCAGGTGCTGGCCACCGAGGTGGCGCGCACCCGCGACCTGGTGAACACCCCGCCGAACGCCCTCACCCCGGCCGACTTCGCCGCGCACGCCACCGAGGCCGCCGCCGAACACGGCCTGTCCGTCGAGGTGCTGGACGAGGCGGCGCTGCGCGAGGGCGGCTTCGGCGGCATCCTCGGTGTCGGCGTCGGTTCGCAGTCCCCGCCCCGCCTGGTGCGGGTGGCGCACACCCACCCCGAGGCGGACCGGACGATCGCGCTGGTCGGCAAGGGCATCACGTACGACTCGGGCGGCATCTCCCTCAAGCCCGCGGGGCACAACGAGACGATGAAGTGCGACATGGCCGGCGCCGCCGCCGTCCTGTCCACGGTCGTGGCCGCCGCCCGGCTCGGCCTGAAGGTCAACATCACCGGCTGGCTGGCGCTGGCCGAGAACATGCCCTCGGGTTCGGCGACCCGCCCCGGTGACGTGCTGCGCATGTACGGCGGCAAGACCGTCGAGGTGCTGAACACCGACGCCGAGGGGCGGCTGGTGATGGCCGACGCGCTCGTGCGGGCCGGCGAGGAGTCCCCGGACGCGATCGTCGACGTGGCGACCCTGACCGGCGCGATGATGCTGGCGCTGGGCAAGCGCACCTTCGCGGTGATGGGCAACGACGACACCTTCCGGGGTCTGCTGCACGACAGCGCGCGGCGCGCGGGTGAGCAGTCCTGGGAGATGCCGCTGCTCGCCGATCTGGCCGAGGGCATCAGCACCTCCACCATCGCCGACCTGAAGAACATGGGTGAGCGGATGGGCGGCGGTCTGGTGGCCGGCCTGTTCCTGAAGGAGTTCGTCCCGGCGGGCACCCCGTGGGCGCACCTGGACATCGCGGGCCCGGCGTTCAACGAGGGCGGCGCGTTCGGTTACACCCCGAAGGGCGGTACGGGTTCGGCCGTGCGCACCCTGCTGCTGCTCGCCGAGCGGGCGGCCGCCGGGGAGCTGGCGGGTCAGGGCTGACCCGCCCCGTCACGTGATGCCCGTCACGGTGGCCCCGGCCCTGCCCGGCCCGGCGTCTCACTTGTCGCCGACAAGTGCGAAGATGTTGTTCCGGCAGGACAGGGCCGGGCTCAACCAACCGGGGCGAGCCACATTGAGCCGCGCATCACACCACGCGGCGTACATATACCGCCGGCCGGTCGATGTGGACCGGGTTCCGGTGAACCCCATGCTTGGAGGAACGTGACGTGGCGAACGACGCCAGCACCGTTTTCGACCTGGTGATTCTCGGTGGCGGCAGCGGCGGTTACGCCGCGGCCCTGCGCGCTTCGCAGTTGGGCCTGGACGTCGCCCTGATCGAGAAGAACAAGCTGGGCGGCACCTGTCTGCACAACGGCTGCATCCCCACCAAGGCCCTGCTGCACGCCGGTGAGGTAGCCGATGCCGCCCGCGACGCGTCGGAGTTCGGCGTGAAGGCCAGCTTCGACGGTATCGACATCGCCGGGGTGCACAAGTACAAGGACGGGGTGATCGCGGGGCTCTACAAGGGGCTCCAGGGTCTGGTCGCCTCGCGCAAGATCACCTACGTGGAGGGCGAGGGCCGGCTGTCGTCGGCCACCTCCGTGGATGTGAACGGCCAGCGCTACGTGGGCCGGCACATCCTCCTGGCGACCGGCTCCACCCCGAAGTCGCTGCCGGGTCTGACCATTGACGGCGACCGGGTGATCTCCTCGGACCACGCGCTGGTCCTGGACCGGGTCCCGAAGTCGGCGATCGTGCTGGGCGGTGGCGTCATCGGCGTCGAGTTCGCCTCGGCGTGGAAGTCGTTCGGCACCGAGGTCACGATCATCGAGGGCCTGCCGCACCTGGTTCCGGCGGAGGACGAGAACAGCTCGAAGTTGCTGGAGCGTGCCTTCCGCAAGCGCGGCATAAAGTTCTCCCTCGGTTCCTTCTTCAAGGGCGTGGAGTACACCGCCGACGGCGTCCGGGTCACCCTGGACAACGGCAAGGTCCACGAGGCCGAGCTGCTGCTGGTGGCCATCGGCCGCGGCCCGGTCTCCCAGGGCCTGGGCTACGAGGAGGCCGGGGTCGCCATGGAGCGCGGCCACGTGCTGGTGGACGAGTACTGCCGCACCAACGTGCCCACCATCTCGGCGGTCGGTGACCTCATCCCCACCCTGCAGCTGGCGCACGTCGGCTTCGCCGAGGGCATCCTGGTCGCGGAGCGGCTGGCGGGTCTGTCGCCGGTGCCGATCGACTACGACGGTGTGCCGCGGGTGACGTACTGCCACCCCGAGGTCGCCTCCGTGGGCATCAGCGAGGCGAAGGCCAAGGAGCGGTACGGGGCCGACCAGGTCGTCACCCTGAAGTACAGCCTGGCCGGCAACGGCAAGAGCAAGATCCTGAAGACCTCGGGCGAGATCAAGCTCGTGCAGGTCCGTGACGGTGCCGTCGTCGGCGTCCACATGGTCGGCGACCGGCTCGGCGAGCAGGTCGGCGAGGCTCAGCTCATCTACAACTGGGAGGCGCTGCCCGCCGAGGTCGCGCAGCTCATCCACGCGCACCCGACGCAGAACGAGGCGCTCGGCGAGGCCCACCTGGCCCTGGCCGGCAAGCCGCTGCACTCCCACGACTGACCCAGGCCGCGTTGCCCACCAGAGCGCGCCACCATCCGTACCGCACATCTCGTAAGGAGCAACAGAAACCATGCCGGTTTCCGTAACCCTTCCGGCGCTCGGCGAGAGCGTGACCGAGGGCACCGTCACCCGCTGGCTGAAGGCCGAGGGTGAGCGTGTCGAGGCCGACGAGCCGTTGCTCGAGGTCTCCACCGACAAGGTTGACACCGAGATCCCGGCGCCCGCCGCCGGTGTTCTCACCAACATCAAGGTCGCCGAGGACGAGACCGTCGAGGTGGGCGCCGAGCTGGCGATCATCGACGACGGTACGGGGGCGGCCGCCGCTCCCTCCCCCAGCCTTCGGCAGGGGGCGCCCCCAGCCCCGGCCGCGGAGCCCGCCGCGGCCGAGCCCGCGCCCGCCCCGGCGCAGGCCGAGGCCCCGGCTCCGGCCGCCCCCGCCGCTCCGGCGGCGCCGGCCGGCGGTGCCGCCTCCGGCACCGACGTGGTGCTGCCCGCGCTCGGTGAGTCCGTCACCGAGGGCACCGTCACCCGCTGGCTGAAGGCCGTCGGCGAGTCGGTCGAGGCCGACGAGCCGCTGCTGGAGGTCTCCACCGACAAGGTCGACACCGAGATCCCGGCGCCGGTCTCCGGCACCCTGCTGGAGATCACGGTGGGCGAGGACGAGGTCGCCGAGGTCGGCGGCAAGCTGGGCGTGATCGGTGCGGCGGACGCCGCTCCGGCCGCTGCCGAGCCCGCCCCGGCCGCCGCTCCGGCTCCGGCCGCCCCGGCTCCCGCGCCGGCCCCCCAGGCCGCCGCACCCGCCCCGGCTCCGGCCGCTCCGGCACCGGCGCCCGCGCCTGCCCCCGCACCCGCTCCGGCTCCGGCCGCCGCGGCACCGGCCCCCGCGCCGGCCGCGGAGGGCGCGTACGTCACCCCGCTGGTGCGCAAGCTCGCCGGCGAGAACGGCGTGGACCTGAACACCGTCACCGGCTCCGGTGTCGGCGGCCGCATCCGCAAGCAGGATGTGCTCGCCGCGGCCGAGGCCGCCAAGGCCGCCGCGGCGCCCGCCGCCGCCCCGGCCGCCGCCGCGAAGGCCGCCCCGGCTCCGCAGACCCCGTCCCCGCTGCGCGGCCAGACGGTGAAGCTGACCCGGATCCGCAAGGTCATCGCGCAGAACATGATGAAGGCGCTGCACAACCAGGCGCAGCTGTCCACCGTGGTCGAGGTGGACGTCACCCGGATCATGAAGCTGCGGGCGCGGGCCAAGGAGTCCTTCCTGGCGCGCGAGGGCACCAAGCTGTCCCCGATGCCGTTCTTCGTGAAGGCCGCGGCCGAGGCGCTGAAGGTCCACCCGGCCGTCAACGCCAAGCTCAACGACGACGACACCGTCACGTACCACGATGTGGAGAACATCGGGATCGCGGTGGACTCCGAGAAGGGCCTGATGGTCCCGGTCATCAAGGGCGCGGGCGACCTCTCCCTGGCGGGCATCGCCAAGAAGACCGCCGAGCTGGCCGGCAAGGTCCGCTCCGGCAAGCTGAGCCCGGACGACATGGGCGGCGGCACGTTCACGATCAGCAACACCGGTTCGCGCGGTGCGCTGTTCGACACGATCATCGTGAACTACCCGCAGGTCGCCGAGCTGGGCATCGGTGCCACGGTGCGCCGTCCTGTCGTGATCAACCACCCCGAGCTGGGTGAGACGATCGCGATCCGCGACATGGTGTACCTGACGCTCTCCTACGACCACCAGCTGGTGGACGGCGCGGACGCCGCCCGCTACCTGGCGGACGTGAAGGCCCGCCTGGAGGCCGGCGAGTTCGAGGGTGAGCTGGGTCTGTAAGGCCACGGCGACACCGCGGGCCGCGCCCCGTCCGGAGCATTCCGGGCGGGGCGCGGCCTATTGTTCTGGGGGGTGTCTTCACAGTAGCGCCGTCCGCCCGAAGGGCGGGCCCCGCGGTTCCCCCAGCCTTCGGCCGGGAGGTGCCCCCAGGTGCGGTGCATCGCAAGTGCGACAACGCAGCGAGGTGCCGTGCCTGGGGGCACCTCCCAGCCGCCAGGCTGGGGGAGTCGCGGGGCAGGCGGGACTGTGAAGACACCCCCAGGGCAGCCAGTACCAGGGAGCGTGATGTCACTCATGAGTCAGCCGGTCGTGCATTCCCTGCGCGAGCAGATCCGTCAGCACATCGTCGAGGGGATCGTCAGCGGGCGCTGGCAGCCGGGCGAGCGGATCGTGGAGCGGCGGATCGCGGTGGAGCTGGAGGTCAGCCAGACGCCGGTACGCGAGGCGCTGCGCGAGCTGGAGGCGCTGCGGCTGATCGAGTCCGCCCCGAACAAGGGGGTGCGGGTGCGGGCGCTGACCGTGTCCGTGCTGGAGGAGACCTATCCAGTGCGCGCCGGTCTGGAGCAGATCGCGGCGGAGCTGGCGGCGGGTCGGCTGGCGCGCGACGTGTCGGCGCTGGAGCCGCATGTGGCGGCCCTGTACGCGGCGGACCGGGCGGGGGACGCGGAGGCCCAGGTGGGGCACACGGTGGCCTTCCACCGGGAGCTGGTGCGCGCCTCGGGGAACGGGGTGCTGCTGCACACCTGGGAGTCGCTGGGGATCGAGGTGTGGACGGCGCTGTCGATCCGCTGGCTGGGGACGCGGCAGCAGTCGTACGCGGAGGAGCACCAGGCGCTGCTGGACGCGTTCACGCGGGGTGATCCGCGGATCGGTGAGCTGGTGAAGGCGCATGTGCTGAACTGCGCGCCGCACGTTCCGGAGGGCCGGGAGGCGCCGGACGGGGACCCGGCGGGGGTGGCACAGGGTGCACATGGCGTCTGAAGATGCGCAATTGTCCTGGCACAGGATGCCAATTTCCCCGTTCTGAGCGTTTTTTTACGACCCACCTTTGATCGATCATCGATCACGGGCTTACAGTCATCAGCGAACCGTTGTTACACCCGCATGACATTGTCCTGTCCGGAAGGGGGCCACCCATGCCCGATCCCGTACGCCTTCGGCTCTCCGCGCTCGATCAGCTGCCGGATCGTGATCCCGAGGAGACCGCCGAGTGGGGCGCGAGCCTCGACGCCGTGGCCGCCGCCGCCGGCCCGCACCGGGCCGGCCAGCTGGTGCGCCGCACGGTGGAGCACGCCCAGGCCAGCGGGATCGATGTGCCCTCGCTGCTGGAGACGGATTACATCAACTCCATCCCGACCGGCGCCGAGCCCGAGTTCCCCGGTGACGAGGCCCTGGAGGCGCGCGTCACCGCCTGGAACCGGTGGAACGCCGCCGCGATGGTCACCCGGGGCGCCCGGTACGGGGTGGGCGGCCACATCGCCACCTTCGCCTCCGCCGCCTGGCTCTACGAGACCGGCTTCCAGCACTTCTTCCGCGGCAAGGACGCGGCGGACGCGCCCGGCTCCGGCGACCAGCTGTTCATCCAGGGCCACGCCTCCCCCGGCATCTACGCCCGCGCCTTCCTCGACGGCCGCCTCACCGAGGCGCACCTGGACAACTTCCGCCAGGAGTCGGGCGGCGCCGGCCTGCCCTCGTACCCGCACCCGCGGCGGCTGCCGTGGCTGTGGGAGTTCCCCACCGTCTCCATGGGCATAGGCCCGCTGTCGGCGATCTACCAGGCGCGGTTCAACCGCTACCTGGAGAACCGCGGCATCAAGGACACCTCCGCCTCGCACGTGTGGGCGTTCCTGGGCGACGGCGAGATGGACGAGCCCGAGTCGACCGCCGCGCTGGCGCTGGCCGGGCGTGAGGGTCTGGACAACCTCACCTTCGTCATCAACTGCAACCTCCAGCGGCTCGACGGCCCGGTGCGCGCGAACTTCAAGATCGTGCAGGAGCTGGAGGCGCAGTTCCGGGCGGCCGGCTGGAACGTCATCAAGACCCTGTGGGGCTCCGCCTGGGACGACCTGCTGCGGGCCGACACCACCGGCGCGCTGGTACGGCGGCTGCGGGAGGTACCGGACGCGCAGTTCCAGACGTACGCCACCCGCGACGTCGCCTACATCCGCGACCACTTCTTCGGCACCGACCCGGCGCTGGCGCAGCTGGGCGCCTCGCTGCCGGACGCGAAGATCGCCGAGTGCTTCCACACCTCGCGCGGTGGCCACGAGCCCCGCAAGGTGTACGCCGCGTACCGGGCGGCCGTGGAGTTCAAGGGCGCCCCGACCGTGGTGCTGGCCCAGACGGTCAAGGGCCACACGCTGGGCGACGGCTTCCAGTCGCGCAACGCCAACCACCAGATGAAGAAGCTCACGATGCAGCAGTTCCGCACCATGCGGGACCTGCTGGAGCTTCCCATCCCGGACAGCGAGCTGTCCGGCGACCTGGTGCCCTACGCCCACCCCGGCCCCGACTCCCCCGAGGTGCGCTACCTCCAGGAGCGGCGCGCGGCCCTGGGCGGTCTCGCCCCGGCCCGCCGGGTGCACCAGGTGGTGCTGCCGGAGCCGTCCGAGAAGGCGTTCAAGGCGCTGGAGAAGGGCTCGGGCTCGCAGGAGGTCGCCACCACCATGGTGATCGTCCGGCTGGTCAAGGACCTGATGCGGGAGAAGGAGTCGGGCCGGCGCTGGGTGCCGATCGTCCCCGACGAGGCCCGTACCTTCGGCATGGAGTCGATGTTCCCGTCCGCCGGGATCTACTCGCCGCTGGGCCAGACCTACGAGTCGGTCGACCGCGACCAGCTGCTGCACTACAAGGAAGCCGTCAACGGCCAGATCCTGAACGAGGGGATCACCGAGGCCGGTTCGATGGCCGACTTCACGGCGGCGGCCACGGCGTACGCCACGCACGGCGAGCCGATGATCCCGTTCTACATCTTCTACTCGATGTTCGGCTGGCAGCGCACCGGCGACCAGATGTGGGCGCTGGGCGACCAGCTGGGCCGCGGGTTCATCGTGGGCGCCACGGCCGGCCGCACCACGCTGACCGGTGAGGGCCTGCAGCACGCGGACGGTCACTCGCCGCTGATCGCCTCCACCAACCCGGCGGCGCTGACGTACGACCCGGCGTTCGCGTACGAGGTGGGCGTCATCGTCAAGGACGGTCTGCGCCGGATGTATGGCCCGGACGCCGAGGACGTCTTCTACTACCTGACGGTCTACAACGAGCCGAAGCCGCAGCCCGCCATGCCCGAGGGCGTGGAGGAAGGCATCCTGCGCGGTCTGTACCGCTTCAACGAGGGGCAGGCCCCCTCGGCGGAGGCGCCGCGGGTTCAGCTGATGGCGTCGGGTACGGCCATCCACTGGGTCCTTGAGGCCCAGCGACTTCTGTCCGAGCAGTGGGGCGTGGCCGCCGACGTGTGGTCCGCCACCTCCTGGAGCGAGCTGCGCCGTGACGCCCTGTCCTGTGACGCGGCGCAGCTTCGAGGGGAAGACCGGGTCCCGTACGTGACGCGTGCGCTGCGGGGCGCGCGGGGCCCGGTCCTCGCCGTGAGCGACTGGATGCGGGGAGTGCCCGACCAGATCGGTCAGTGGGTCGAGCAGGACTACTCCTCGCTCGGCACGGACGGCTTCGGCCTCTCCGACACCCGTGAGGCGGCCCGCCGGCACTTCGGCGTGGACCCGCAGTCGATCGTGGTGGCGGCGCTGGACCGGCTGGCCCGGTCCGGTGAGGTCAAGCGCGAGACGGTACTGGCGGCGCGCGAGGCCTACGGCCTGTAACCGCGTGCGGCCATCGGGCCCGCCCGTCCCCGGATCGGGGGTGGGCGGGCCCTTCGCCGTTTGTGATGATGGCGGCATGCGAGCCGCCCGCCTGATGAGAGTGGTCCTGCTGCTCCAGTCCCGCCGGACCATGACGGCGGCGGAGCTGGCGGCAGAACTGGAGGTCTCCGAACGCACCGTCCAGCGCGACATCGCCTCCCTGTCGGAGGCGGGCGTCCCGGTGTACGCGGACCGGGGCAGGTCCGGCGGCTACCGGCTGATCGGGGGGTACCGCACGCGGCTGACGGGTCTTGGGCGGGACGAGGCGGAGGCGCTGTTCCTGTCGGGCGTCCCCATGGCCCTGCACGCCTTGGGCCTGGCGGACGCGGCGTCGGCGGCCCGGCTGAAGGTCTCGGCGGCGCTCGTACCGGACCTGGCGGACGCCTCGGACTCGGCGGCGCAGCGCTTCCACCTGGACGCCCCGGGCTGGTGGCAGCCGGCCGACCCGCCGCCACTGCTGCCGGTGGTGGCGGAGGCGGTGTGGGACGACGCGGAGCTGAGCGTGGTCTACCGGGAGAAGAAGCGGACGCTGGCCCCGTACGGCCTGATCCTCAAGGCCGGAGTGTGGTACCTGGCGGCGCGGGTGGGGGCGTCGGTACGGGTCTACCGGGTGGACCGCTTCACCTCGGCCACGGCGACGGGTGAGCGCTTCGAGCGGGAGAACTCCTTCGACCTGCCCGCCTTCTGGGAGGAACGGGCCAGGGAGTTCGCGCGCTCGATCCTGCGCGAGACGGTCACGGTGCGCCTGACGGAGACGGGTGCCCGGGCCCTGCGCCGGGTGACCGACCGTACGGCGGCGGAGGAATCCCTGGCGGCGGCCGGCGCCCCGGACGGGGCGGGCCGGATCACGGTGGTGCTGCCGGTGGAGTCCCAGGACGTCGCCTTCGAGCAACTCCTGGCGCTGGGCCCCGAGGCGGAGGTCCTGGCCCCGGCGGACCTGCGCCGCCGCTTCGCCGAGGCGACGCGCCGCTCGGCGGCGCTCTACGCCTGACCCGGGGGTCGGCGCGCGTCGTCGCCGGCCAAGGCGGCGAGGGTGACGGCGGCCCAGGCGCGGACCCGCTGCTCGTGGCCGGCGGCTGGAAAACCGCCGGCCACGGAGACATCGGCGATGGTGACCCCGAACGTGGTGGGCGCGGGCCGCTCCGGCAGTTCCGGCTCCGCCCCCGGCCACGGCGGCGCACCGTGCCGCCGGCGGGAGTTGCCCCGGCGCAGCGCGCCGGTCAGCGCGCGGAGCCCTTCCCGTCCCCCGTCGAGGAACGCCCGGAGCACCACCAGGCGCGTCCCCGGCCTGCCGGGCCCGGCGACGGGGTTCCCGGGATGCTGGAGCAGGTAGCAGGCGACCACGACGCCGTGCAGCGGCCCCCACGGCTCCTGCCGGGAATGGTCCAGGGCCAGCAGCCGATCGAACATCTCCTCACAGGTCGAACCGGCCGCCTCCGCTCCGCACTCCGCGCACCTCGTCACACTCACCGTCGCAGGATGCCCGCGAAACACCACCACGCCAACGGGTTTGTCCCGCGATCAGCGGGCGAGGAGGAACGAGCCCCGGGTCGGCTCGACTGTCCTGGCGATGAGCACCCGGCCCGCGGGCGAGTGCGGGGCCGGCGTACCTGCGGAGTTGAGAGGCTCGGGGGCTGGGCCCGGTGTCAGGGGCGGACGGGGCGCCGGGGCAGCGGGGAGGAGTACACGACGCTGGTCGTCACCGAGCCCAGGCCGCTGATACGCCCGGAGATCTCCTCCAGGTGGCGCATCGAACGCGCCGCGACCTTGATGACGAAACAGTCGTCCCCCGTCACGTGGTGCGCCTCCAGGATCTCCGGCATCGCCGCGACGAGGTCGTGGAAGGGCTTGTAGTTGCTGTGCGGGTAGCGCAGCCGCACGAACGCCAGGATCGTGAGGCCGACCTTCTCCGGATCCACGACCGCCGCGTAGCCGCTGATGACGCCGGCCTCCTCCAGACGGCGCACGCGCTCGGTGACGGCGCTGGCGGACATGGAGACGGCGCGTGCGAGGTCGGCGAAGCTGGCGCGGCCGTCGCGCTGGAGGGCGTCGAGGATGCGCCGGTCGACGTCATCGAGGGAAAGCGCGGTCATTGGGGAGAGGTACCACGGATTCCCTGGCTACAACAACCAAGTGCCGTGGATGCAGCCTTCAGAACGCGGGAGGGCCGCCGTAGATTCACGGTTGTCGTGAACGAACCGGCCGCCCACCCGCCCGGCATCAGGAAAGGCTTGTGCCCATGCCCATGCCCGTGCCCGTCACCACCACCGGCACCGCCGCCAACCCCGTCCTGCGTGTGCCCGCCGCCGCCCCCGCCGAGGCGGCGGCCCACTTCCGCGCGGCGCTCCGTTTCCAGACGGATGTGTCCGACGTCGCCGCCGCGCTGGCGAGCGGTGAACCGGGCTGTGTGGTCCTCGACTGCCGCTCCACGGCGTCCTGGAACCAGGGACACATCCCCGGCGCCCTCCACCTGCCGACCGCGCTGATCCCCGAACGCGCCGCGGAACTCCTCGACCCCTCGGTGCCCGTCGTCACCTACTGCTGGGGCCCCGCCTGCAACGGCGCCACCCGTGCCGCCCTCGCGCTGGCCGAACTCGGCTACCGGGTGAAGGAGATGATCGGCGGATTCGAGTACTGGGCGCGCGAAGGCTTTGCATATGAGACGGATCAGGGCACCGAGCACCGCGACGCCGACCCGCTGACCGTCCCCGTCACGGAAGCCTGCGGCTGCTGACCCGGGACCGCCAGGCCCGGGACGGCTCCGGGCGCGAGAATCCCGCGCCCGGAGCCGTCCCGGCGGGCAAGGTGGGTCACAGGGCGGCCAGGGCTTTACGCCAGGGGAAGGCCGCCGGACTGCCCTGCTTGGGCGGGTGCGGGGTGTAGTGGTCGAGGTCCGGACCGGTGAGCACTCGGACACCCTGCCGCCGCAGTGTCTCGATACTGCGCGGCACGGCCGGCTGTGCCGCCTGAGCCTGGTTGAAGTACGGCACGGCAACCACCGGCACCCCCAGATGCACGCCCTCCGACACCAGCCCGATGGCCAGGGTGTCCGCGATGCCGTGGCCCCACTTATTGAGACTGGTACAACTCAACGGCGCCACCAGCATGGCGTCGGCGGGCGGAAGCGCATCGGCCTCCCAGGGCAGCTTGTACTGCGACCGCACGGGATGCCCGGTCAGCTCCACCAGCTCCGGCATCCGCGCCTCCCACCATCGGGCGGCGGAAGGCGTCAGCACCAGGCACACCTCCCACCCGGCCGTCTGCGCCGCACGGACCCCGTCATCGATGTCCCGAGTGGGCCCGGCGGCGCACCCAATCAGATACAGCACCCGTGTCATCACGCAGTCCACCGCGTCGCGCCATCGCGTGCAAGCCCCACCAGTGACCGACATGGCACAGCGAACCGTTCCCCTCGGCGGCTCTGCGGCCATGCACACAATGGGACACCTGATCTTGAGGGAGGCGTGCGTGATCCGTGCAGTGGCTTTTGACGTCGGGGAAACATTGACGTGCGACGACCGGTACTGGAACGCGTGGGCGGACTGGCTGGACGTGCCCCGGCACACACTGTCGGCAACCGTCGGGGCGGTGGTGGCGCGGGGGCAGGACAACGCCGAGGCTCTGCGATTGTTGCGGCCGGGCGTGGACCTGGCCGCCGAGTACGCGGCACGAGAAGCGGCTGGACGCGGCGAGGATCTGACAGAGGACGACCTGTACGCGGATGTGCGGACCGCGCTCACATCCTTGCGGGCCTCTGGTCTGCGCGTAGTGATCGCGGGCAACCAGACGGAGCGAGCGGGCGTTTTGCTGCGCGGGCTGGAACTGCCTGCCGACGCGGTCGCGGTGTCCGCCGAATGGGGGGTGGCCAAACCCCAGCCCGAGTTCTTCGCCCGCCTGATCGAGCTGACCGGTCACCCGGCGGACGAGATTCTGTACGTGGGGGACCATCCCGCCAATGACGTTTTCCCCGCACACGCGGCCGGCCTGCGCACCGCCCATCTCCGGCGGGGTCCATGGGGGTACTTGTGGGCGGACGATCCCAAGGTCCGCGCCATCGCTGACTGGAGCGTGGGCTCTCTTGATGAACTGGCGAACATGGTTATCCGTGAGGTGTCCCCCGGGTAGCTGGCGTTCTCCGGATTGCGGCACGGCAACGCTGTCTGGCCGGTACGGTCCGGAGCATGTCGCGCGCCTTCCGGAGCCTCACATGTCTGTAGACACAGCCCACGCCGTCGGAAGAAGAGTCGCCTACCAGCGTCGCATGGCCCGTCTTACCCAGGAGCAACTTGCAGCAGCTGCCGGTATTCATGTCGGATCACTGCGCAAGATCGAACGAGGCGCCCGGGGCGCCAGCGAGACGGTGCTCGATGCCTTGGCTGCCGCCCTCGGCGTTGATGTCCTGCGCTTGCACGGGAATCGAGAGCACGCTTCCAGCCGGGTACGTGACGAGATGCCGGCTCTGTCAGCGGTGTTGGCCGGCTTCGATTGGCCGGACGAAGGGCCCGTACGTCCCCTGCACCAATTGAGGAAAGGGACAGCGAACCTCGCCGAGTGGCGTCTCGGAGCCCAATACCTCCGGGTCGCACGTCAAGCACCCGGGCTACTGGCTGAATTGCTGCGCGCTTTGCACATCGCGCCCGGCAACGAAACGGCACAAATTACCCACCTGCTGGTGAGCGCTTGCCGTTCCGCGGATGCGGTTGCCTACAAGTACGGCGCCCCAGATCTTTCGGCGCGCATCATCGACATCATGCGGTGGGCAGCGCCACGTGCCGAGAACGCGTTGCTCGACGCCACCGTCGCGTACGTCCGAGCTGAGACGTTTTTCGCTGCTCAGGCCCATGCCGCAGGGCTTCGGATGTTGGAACGAGCACTCGACGAGTCCCCGGCTCCGCGAGACACGACGACACGAGCATCGCGGGGTGCCCTGCACATGCGTGCCGCCGTGATGGCAGGTCGCGACGGGAATTCATCTTCTGCGATCGATCACATGGAAAGGGCCAGCCTCCTGGCTCATCAGGTCGCGGAAGGTGTCTACCAGGGAACCGCCTTCGGCCCGGCCAGCCTCATCGTGCACAAGGTTTCGCTTTCAGTTTCCCTCGGTGGAGATCACGTCCCGCGAGCTCTGGAAATCTCCCGTAATTGGACACCACCAACGGATCTCCCGGCCGAACGTCGCAGTAGCTTCTACATCGAATTGGCTCGCGCTCAGCTCTGGGCAGGGCTTCCCGATCAGGCCTTCGACTCACTGAAGGCCGCCCGCCACATCGCCCCACAGCACACCCGGGAGCACCGATGGGTTCGTGAGGATGTCGGCACCCTGCGCCGGTTGAAGCGATCCGATGCCGAATCGCTGAGTGCCTTCGCTGAATGGTGCCGCGCCTCCGGCTGACCCTGCTAACCCTCGCTGGGTCAGTTCAGGGGGTGAACATGGACAACCATCTGCCGGACCAGATCAACGACGGATGGATCGGCAATGGAGCAGCACAACGCCTCCCTGTCCCCTGCAGGGGTATTCATCGTCGGGGCGAAGAGTTTCGCCTCACCCGATCGACAGGAATCTCGATGAGCCGCGCCGGAGGGCTCGCCGCCAACGGCTCACCATGCTGGCTTCCGACGGCACTCCAGGGTGCCCGGACGCTGCCCTGCGGCAGGTGGTTCGACGCCGTGCGGGTGCCGGAGAGGTTGGGGGCCCGGGCGGTCGCCGTGCTGGGGGCGGCGTCGCGGGGGGTGGTCGGGGACTTCGCCCGGGGGGTGGTGACCTGGCTGGTGTTTCCGGGGGTTGCCGACGGGTGGCGGCTCGCCGGTGTGGTGGTGCTGGGAAGCGGCCAGGTGGTGGAGGTGCCGCCCGCCGCGTGGGTGGCGGGGTCCGGGCACGGGTTGCGGTGGGTGGTACGGCCCCGTGGGGACGGGCTCACCGATGGCGAGACGCTGTACGGAGCACTGGTGGCGACCGGGGAGCCGTCGTGCGGGCTCGGGGCGCAGCGGTGTGAGCCCGTGGGTGGGCGGTTGGTGGTGGTCGCCGACATAGGGGGGAACCGGCTGGTGTACGCGTGCCCGCCGTGTGTGGAGCGGTACGGGCTGCTGCCCGCGGCACTGCATCCGGTGGGCGGGCGGCCGGGGATCCGGAGGGTTCCCCGGTGAACGGGGTGTGGGTGCGGGCGGTGGAGATCGGGGCGGACACGGTCATGGTCGGGGATGTCATCGCCGTGGGCGGGCGGCAGTTGATGGTGGCCGATCTGGTCTCCGTCCCGGGTGGGCGGCGGCTGCACTTCGCCAGTGGGGAGGTTCTGGTGCTGCATCAGCACTCGCGGTTGACGGCGACGCGGTCGGGTCCGTACCGGCGGACGAAGCGGTGAGCGTCCACGCCCGGCCCGTGCCGCCCCGGCGAGGTGGGGGCACCTCCCGGCCGGAGGCTGGGGGAGGTTCGGAGTGGGTGCTCGGGCGGTGCTGGTTGTGGTGCGGGAACCGGCACACCTGGGTGGTGTGGCTCGGGCCGGCCCGTACGTCCGGGTACCACGCGTCGTTCTACGCCTGCGAGCCGTGCGTCGACCGGCTGCATCACACGATCATCGACTACGCCGACGCCATGGTGGACGCTCCGGTGGACGGTGAGGGGATACGGGTGCCGTTGTACGTCGGGGCCGCCGATCCGGTGCGGCCCGCGCCGATCACGTATCGGCGCGGGCGGCACCGGCGGCCACGGACCGCCCTCGGCCGGTTGTGGGGGCGGGTCGTCAGCGGCCGGGAGGCTCAGCCGGTCAGGACGGAGACGGCTGCGAAGAGGTAGAGGCAGCCGCCCGCGGTGACCGCGCCGCCCGCGATGGCCGGGGTCCAGGCCGAGACGGTGGCGGCCAGCCGGGAGCCGCCCGCGCGGCCGGCCAGCAGCGTACGGCCGCGCACGGTCAGCACACCGACGCCCGTGAGGGTGACGGCCATGCCCACGCCGAAGGCCAGGACCAGGATGACGGCGTTGAGGGAGCGGCCGGTGAGCATGCCGCTGACCAGGACCAGGAAGGCCGAGGGGGACGGCAGCAGGCCACCGGAGATGGCGATGGCCGTCAGGCCGCGCCGGGACCAGGGCGAGGTCTCCGGGATGTCGTGGCTGTGGTCATGGCCGTGCGTGTGCGAATTGCCGTGCGCGTGGTCGTGGCTGTGGGAGTGCGCGTGGGTGTGGACGTGCCGGCGGCGTCGGGCGCGCAGGTGGCGGTGGAGCAGGTGGGTACCGACGCCGATCACCACCACCCCGGCGGCGACCTGGAGCCAGGCCGTGACGGTCTCGGTCGCGAACCCGGCCGCCCCGGACATCCCCACCCAGGCGCTGGCCAGCAGCAGCACGGACAGGGTGTGCATGAGCGCGACGATCACCCCCAGCCGCAGCGCGTCCCGGTACCGCCCGCGCACCCCCACCAGATAGGCGGCGGTGATGCTCTTGCCGTGCCCCGGGGCCACCGCGTGCGCGGCGCCGACGCCCAGGGCCACCAGCAGCGCGACCCAGAAGGCCGCCCGGCCGTCGAAGAGGGCGATCAGCTTGCCGTCCAGGCTGTTGAGGTCGTTCATGAGCGAGCCTTCCCGGCTGCCCGCCGCCGGCCGATCACGACCCAGGCCACGGCACCCGCCATGATGGCGGCGGCCGTTCCGGCGGCCACGGCGAGACCGGGGGTGGCCAGCATGCCCGCGTACCAGGAGAAGTTCATCCGCCGGGTGGTGTCCGTGGCGGTGAGCAGGGTGCTGCTCGGGTCGGCGGGGGTCTCGGCGGTGAGCATGGTGCGGTACGCCTCGTTGAGGTCGGAGAGCGCGCCGACCGTCACATCCACCTCCCGTACGTCGTCCGGGCAGCGGTAGGTGAGCCGGGCGCCCTCGGCCAGGAGGTCGTCCATCGAGGTCAGTTCGCCCTCGCAGCGGGTGCCGTCCTGGGTGATGTAGATCTGGTCGAGCAGGTACGTCCGTACGTCCTCGGAGCGTTGCAGCTTCTCCTCGCCGGTGAGCGTGGTGGAGACGGTTCCGGTGCCGGGGTCCTCCAGGGCGCCGAGTGCCTGGCCGAGCGCGACCCAGTCGTCCTCGGCGGCGCGCCAGGCGATGGAAACGGTCGCACCGTCCGCGCTGATGGTGGCGGTGGACGGTGGGCCGAAGGGGTGGGCGGCGGCGGGCGGGGCCGCCGGGCCGGCGGTGGCCCAGAGGATGGCCGCCGCCGCGGTGGCGGCCAGCGCGGGCAGCCGGGTGCGGTGGGTCACGGTCACGGTGTCGTCGGTCTCCCGGGATGGACGCGGTACGGGTCGCGGTGGCTGTCGTGCCCCCACGACCCGTACCGGCGGCGCTACTTGGTGATGGCGATCGACGGGCTGTCGATCTGCTGGTTCTCGCTGGTGAGGTAGACCTCGTAGGAGGTGTTCTTCTTCACCCAGCTCGGCAGCTTCAGGGAGTACGACAGGCGGCCGATCTCATCGGCCTTGACCGTGGTGATGACCCGCTCCTTGTCCTTGCCGTCCACCGTCCGCAGCCGGATCTCGACGCGCTCGTCCGGGTCGTAGCCGAACGCCGACACCTGGACCTTGTCGCCCTTGCGGGCGGTGGTGCGGTCGACGGTGACCTGCTCGCCGGTGGTGTTCTCCTCGGTGCGGATCTCGTTGACGGTGCGCTCGCCGTCCGCGTTCTTGCGGATGAGGAAGCCGTCGTTGTGCTCGCCGTTGGCGAACCGCGACTCGTACCGGATGGTGTCCCCGGTGACGTCGATCATCTGGTAGAGCTGCGCGTTCTCGCCCTGGCGTATGAGTTCGGCGCCGTTGTCGGTCCAGTTGGCGCCGTTGTTGAGGTCGTACATCTTGCCGCCGGAGACGGAGACCGCGTACGTGACGCCGTTGTGGACGGTGACCGAGTCGCGGTTGGCGACCTGGTTGCCGCGCCCGTAGGCGTGGTCGTGGCCCTGGAGCACCAGGTCCACGCCGTACTCCTCGAAGAGCGGGCCCCACTGGTTGCGCACGTTGACGTTGTTGCGGGTGCCGGTCATGGCGTAGACGGGGTGGTGGAAGGTGACCACCGTCCACTGGTTGGGGTTGTCGCTGAGCAGCCCCTCCAGCCACGCGGTCTGCGCGGCCATCAGCTCGGCGTTGCCCTGGAAGTTGGAGTCCAGGCCGATGAAGCGCACGCCCTGGTAGTCCACCGTGTAGACGGTCTGCTTGAGTTCCTCGTTGCCCGGGCCGTTGTCGGGGTAGGGGAACTGCGGGCGCCAGAAGGCGGACAGCTGGCCGCTGCTGTACTCGTGGTTGCCGGTGACGGAGAAGTTGTTGACCTGGCCGTCGATGAAACCGCCGGCCTGGTACCACTGCCCCCACTCCTCCTCCGAGTTGGGGGAGTTGATGAGGTCACCGGCGTTGACGATCATCTTCGCCTCGGGCCGGTCGGCGAACGCCTGGCGGAACACCCGGGGAACGGCCGAATCGATGTAGTTCTGGGCGTCGCCGTAGTAGATGAAGGAGAACGGCTCCAGGCCCTCGGCCGCGGTGGTGAAGTCGGTCCACTCGCTCCAGTTGACGCCGTCCCCGACCCGGTAGGTGTAGCGGGTGTCCGGCTCCAGGTCGGAGAAGGAGACGGTGTGGTACGTGGAGGCGTAGCCCAGGTTGGTGTTGACCGGGGTGGCGGGGCCGGCCTGCACCGTGGTGACCTCACCGGCGGCGGGCTTCACATCGCCCAGGCCGCGCGGGGCCTTGAGGATCTGGGCCTGGGACGAACCGGCCGGTGCCTCCGCCCGCCAGGTGACGTTCTGGCTGGTCGCCGGGGTGGTGGTGGGCGTCAGCATGACGCGGTCGGGCATCGGGGAGGGCTTGTGGGTCTCCGCCGCCGGGTGCGGCGTGGGGTCGGTCGGAGAGTCACCGAAGGCCAGCGGGCCGGCGAGCACGCCGCTGGCGAGCAGCGTGGCGCCGCCGAGCACGGCGACCTTGGTACGCGTGGACGCCATGGTCCAGCGTGCGGTGTTGACAGTCACGGAATGAGGAACCCTTCACGGGCGAGTTCGGTTTGTCCTCCTCGGGCCTGGTGCCCAAGGCGTGTGGATTCAGCCAGGATCAGCCGAACAATCCCCTGTTGCCGCCTTGCCACGGGGTGAACTCTGCGCCACCTCATGGGTGGTGGGGTTCCGGGCGCCGTGCGGCCTTTGACCGTTTGCCGTCCGTTCGCCGAAGTGTCCCCGGAACGGGATAGTTTCCGGCCGGTCGGACACGGACGAGGTACGAGGAGCGGGCGGATGGCAGCCAGACCCGGACGCGGGGCGGTCCCGGTGTTCTGCGGCGCGCTGGCGCTGGTGGCCGTGGCGCTGCTGCCCGCCGCCGACGCCGCCCCGGCCCCGGGGCCCGCCGCGCCGGACCGCAAGGGCGACACGTTCCTCACCGCCGAGAGCGGCGGCGTCCTCGCCATCGAGGGCGGCGAGTGCTTCACCGACCCCGCCCGCTCCCCGGCGGCGGGCGAGGTCATGGTGCGCTACGTGCCGTGCGACGAGGAGGGTGCCGCCAACCAGGTGTACGGCTTCGTGGCCGCCCCGGACGGCGCCTTCGACCGCGAGCGGGTGGCGGCGTTCGCCCGGGAGAGCTGCGGGCGCGGGTTCCGTACGTACTGGCCCGGGGAGGCGGCGGCCGGCCTGGACTTCTATCCCGTCCTGCCGACCGCCGCCACCTGGGACATCGGTGACCGGGACGTCATGTGCGTGGCGTACCGGCCGGGAAGCCTCCTCGCCGGCTCCCTGCTGCCCCTGGCCTGATGAGCCGGATGAGCCGGATGAGGGTCAGCGGTAGTCGGCCGCGTCCGGGTTCTTCCCCTCGGCCAGCGCCTTGAAGAAGGGCCAGGCGTCGGGCCGGGAGCCGTCGGTGTCGGTGACGCCGTACTCCCTGCCCAGGTCACCGCTGCTGAGGGACTTCCCGTTCCAGCGCGCCACCTCGGGGTCGGCCGCCAGGGCGGCGACGCCGCGGCCCAGGTAGACCGGGGACTCCGCGACGGCGAAGCCGGGGTCCTTCTCGATGCCCTCCCGCCAGTTCTCCTCACTCACCAGGAAGTGGGTGTCCAGCATGGTCTCCGAGCGCAGGAAACCCGGGGTGACGCAGACCGCCGTGCACTCCCGCTTCCTCAGTTCCTCGCCCAGGCCCAAGGCCATGCGGATCGGCGCGTACTTGGCGAGGTCGTAGAAGAAGCTCTGCCGGTACTCGCTGTTGCTCTCGGCCGTGCCGTCGGTGACCTCCACGAGCAGGCCGCCGGGGTTGCGGACCAGCAGCGGCAGCGCGTAGTGACTGGTGACGATGTGGGACTCGGCGCCGAGCCTGAGCATGCGCAGGCCGTCCTCCAGTTTCAGCTCCCACATCGGTTCGGAGGAGTGCACGCCGAAGAGGTGATCGCCGCCCCACAGGCTGTTGACCAGGATGTCCAGCCGTCCCCGCTCCCGGTCGATGCGCTCGGTGAGCGCAGCCACCTGCTCGGGTACGAGGTGGTCGGTGGGGACGGCGATGCCCGTACCGCCGCTGCCGCTGTCCGCGCCGGCCGCCGTGATGAGTTCCGCGGTCTCCTCGATGGTCTCCGTGGCCCGGCCGACCTCACTGACCGCGGCCCGGGTGGTGCGGCCGGTGGCGTAGACGGTGGCCCCCGCCCGGCCGAGTTCCACGGCCATCGCCCGGCCGGCGCCCCGGGTGGCTCCGGCGACCAGGGCGATCTTCCCGGCGAGGGGTGCGGTCTGTGTTTCCAGGTCTGACACGTGTGTCCTTCCGTTCCGTGCGTTGTGCTGCGCGTTGCTCGTTGTGTGCCGCGTACGCCGCCTCGCGTGCGTACGGAAGTCACCCTGACAGCGAAACCCGACATCCTCTGTCGTACTTTCCGGTGGTCTCGGGATGCGTGTCGCGACCGGGCGGCGGATCCTTGTCCCGTGATGGACGAAACGGATTTCTGGGAGATCGTCGACGCCGCCCGGGAAGGGGCGGAGGACGACCCGGTGGTGACCGCCGACCTCATCGTCGAACGCCTGAGCGACCTCGATCCGGAATCCGTCACCGACTTCGCCCGCCACTTCGAGGCCCGCTTCAACCGTTCCTACCGCTGGGACCTGTGGGGCGCCGCCTGGGTGATCCTGGACGGCGCCAGCGACGACTGCTTCGAGAACTTCCGCTGCTGGCTCATCGCCCAGGGCCGACACGTTTTCGAGGGCGCGCTGCACGACCCCGACGCCCTCGCCGAACTGCTCCCCGCCGACTTCGACCCCGAGCAGGACGGCGAGGCGGAGGAGGTCGGCTACGCGGCGTACGACGCCTACGAGCGGCTGACCGGCGTCGAACTGCCCGAACTCGGCTTCGAGGAACCGCCGGAGGAACCCGAGGGCTCACCGGTGGATTTCGAGGACTCCGGCGTACTGGCCACGGCCTACCCCCGATTGTGGGCCCGCTTCCGCGCTTAGCATGGCCGCCATGCCCAAGCGATCACAGCGACCCGCCGCCACCCCCCGCCCCCGTATCGCCGTCACCGGCTCCTCCGGTCTGATCGGCACCGCCCTCACCTCCGCCCTGCGCGCGGACGGCACCGACGTCGTACGGCTGGTGCGCCGCCCGCCCGGCGCGGCGGACGAGCGGTGGTGGGACCCCAGCGGCCGGCAGCAGGAGAGCACCGCCGCCTCCCTCGCCGGCTGCGAGGCCGTGGTGCACCTGGCCGGGGCCGGGGTCGGCGACCACCGCTGGACCGCCCGCTACAAGCAGGAGATCCGGGACAGCCGCGTCCTGGGCACCGCCGCGATCGCCGCCGCCATCGCCTCGCTGCCCGAGGCGGACCGGCCCCGGACGCTGGTGTGCGGCAGCGCGATCGGCTGGTACGGGGACACCGGCACCGACCCGGTGGACGAGGACGCACCGGCGGGCAGCGGCTTCCTGGCGGACGTCTGCCGCGAGTGGGAGGCGGCGGCCGTGCCGGCGGCCGAGGCCGGGGTCCGTACGGTGTACGCGCGCACCGGCCTGGTGGTGGCACGCTCGGGCGGGGCGTGGGGCAGGCTCTTCCCGCTGTTCCGGGCGGGTCTGGGCGGGCGGCTCGGGGACGGCAACCAGTTCTGGAGCGCGATCTCGCTGGCCGACCACATCGCGGCGCTGCGCTTCCTGCTGGCCGAGGAACCGGGCCTGTCCGGGCCGGTGAACCTGACCGGGCCGCACCCGGTCACCAACCGCGAGGCGACCCGGGTGATGGGCGAAGTGCTGCACCGGCCCACCGTGTTCACGGCTCCGGCGCCGCTGCTGCGGGTGGCGCTCGGCCAGTTCTCGGAGGATGTGCTGGGCAGTCAGCGGGTGCTGCCGCGCCGGCTGCTGGAGGCCGGCTTCACCTTCACGCACCCCACCGTGGAGGACGCGGTACGGGCCGCGCTCGCCACCGAAAGCTGAAGTTCCGGCGTTCGGCGGTGTACTGAGGCACATAGTGCGACCTGCGTGCGCCTGTGCCCGGTGCATGCGCTCTGCCGCATTCCGGCCCTCGTGAGAGGGTCAGCGTCGGTCCGGGCGGCGTTGCCCGGGCCGCGAATGGGCATCAGCCCCTGCGGGCGGGCCCACCCATGGCCCGTCCGGCAAGCGCCGACCGCCTCATGGGAGGGCCCGTGCTGAGCAGCCGAACGCAAGCAGTGGATTCCGACGTCGTCGTCATCGGGGCAGGTACGGCGGGTCTCGCCGCCGCCCGCAGAGTGCGGGACGCCGGGCTGACGGTGACGGTCCTGGAGGCGGCCGACCGGGTCGGGGGCCGGATGGCCACCGCCGGCCGGGACGGCTTCCTCCTCGACCGGGGCAGCCGGCTGACGGCCCCGGGACTGCCGGAGGAGGCGGTGTGCCGGCTGACGGGGGGCGCACTGCTGCACGGGGCGCGGGGTGATGTGCACCGGGTGGGTGAGGCGCAGGGCGGCGGCGCCACCACGACGGCGGCGGACATGGCCGCCGACGACGGCCGCGCGCCGGAGAGCCGTTCGCTCATCACGGCGTTCGACCATTCGTGGCTGCGGGCCAACCTCGCCCGGCTCGGGCAGCTTTCCGACGAGCGGCTGGCGGCTCGGCCGGAGCTGCCGGCGGCGGACGCGCTGGCCGCGCGGGGCATACCGGCGCGGATTGCAGAAAGCTTTCTGCGTCCGCTGCTCTCGGCTCTGCTCCACGATCCGCAGCTCGCCACCTCCAGCCGGCTGAGCGACCTCACGCTGCGGTCCTTCGCCCGCGAGGGCCTGGCACTGGCGGCCGGCGGCTCCGGCGCCCTCGCGCGCGGCCTGGCGGACGGGCTGCCGGAGGAGGCCGTCCGCACCGGGGTGCGCGTCACCGCCGTGTCCACCTCCCGGGTGGAGACGGAACGGCACGGGACCGTACGCTGCCGGGCCGTCGTCCTGGCCACCGGTGCGCGGGAGGCCGCGCGGCTGCTGCCGGGACTGCGGGTGCCGCGGTTCCGGCCGGTGACGGTGCTGCACCACGCCGTCCCGGGCCCTGGGCCGCAGACCGGCCCGGCGCTGCTCGTCGACGCGGTGCCGGGGCGCGGGCCCCTCAGCTACTCGCTGGTCGCCTCGGCGGCCGACCCCTCCAGGGCCCCGGAGGGCGCGGCGCTGGTCACCTCGGTGGTGCTGGGGCACGCGGCGGGCGAACCGGCCGAGATCCTGGACAAGGCGGCCCGCCCCCAGCTGACGGCGCTGTACGGGGCCCCGGCCCATGAGTGGCGGCTGCTGGCCGCGCACCACGATCCGCAGGCCGTACCGCTGAACCCGCCCCCGTACGCGGGACCGCGCCGCACCCGGCTGCTGGACGGCCTGTACATCTGCGGCGACCACCGCGGGGCGGACGATCTGGACACGGCGCGGACGGCGGTCACCGCCCTGCTGGAGGACTTCGGGCGTCCGGTGCTGAGCGAGCCGAACACCAGCGCCGCGGCCTGACACCGGGGACGCGGCCCGAACACCGGGGACGCAGGGCGCGGCGGGCCGGGACGGATCCGCCACCGTCGCCCCCGCACGCACGCCGGTGTTCCGGGTCGCGCCGGGTGGTTCCGGCCCCGTGCAGGGGTCGGAACCACCCGGCGCGCGCCCGTTGTGCCCGCGCGCCCCCGGACCGGGCCGCCCGCACCGTCCGCCTCAGGTCAGGGCGGCCACCTTCTCCCGGTAGCCCCGCACCGCCAGGGAGTCGCGGTACGGGTCCAGGCGCCGTTCGAAGTCCTGGAGGTACTCGTGGGCCCGCGCCGAGCGCATGTCGCTCGCCTGCTGGGCCGCCTCCACCGCCAGGGCGCACGCGTGGTCCACGTCGCCCAGGCCCAGTTTCGCCGTGGCCAGCACCACCCGGCAGAACAGCCGGCTGCGCGCGTAGCCGTTGGCCCGCAGTTGCAGGGACCGTTCCGCGTAGCGCGCCGAGGTCCGGTACTGCTGGAGGTCGCGGTGACTGTGCGCGAACTCGTCCGCCAGCTGCGCCTCGTCGAAGAACCGCGCCCAGGTGGGCACCTCCTCCCCCGGCCTGGCCGCTTCCAGGGCGCGCTCCGCCCTGGCGAGCGCCGCCGAGCAGGCGCGCACCTCCCCCAGCAGTCCGTGTCCGCGCGCCTCGACCGCGTGCAGCAGCGCCTGGACGGCCGGCGCCACGGAGCTGGCCATGCCCTGCTGGGCGACCCGCGCCAGTTGCACCGCCTCCCGCCCGTGCCCCAGGTAGACGGCCTGCCGGCTCATCGACACCAGGACATAGCTGCCGTACGAGCGGTCCCCGGCGGCCTGGGCCAGCCGCAGCGCCTGGACGAAGTACCGCTGGGCGAGGCCGTGGGCGGCGATGTCGTACGCCGTCCAGCCGGCCAGCCGGGTCAGGTCGGCGGCGGCGGAGAACAGCCGGCGGCCGGTCTGCTCCCCGTAGGTGCCGCGCAGCATCGGTTCCAGCTCGTGTTCCAGGTACCGCACCAGTGCCTGCCGGGCGTGGCCGCCGCCGTAGGCGTTGTCGAGCGCGCGGAACAGCTCGGCGACCGACCGCAGGGCCGCGATGTCGCCGCCGGTGACGCGCTGCCCGGGGCCGCGTTCGACGCGGTCGGCGCCGCCCCCGGCCCCGGCACGGTTCGCCGCGACGGCGGTGGCGGAGCGGTGCCGGGTCTGTTCGGGCACCCGGGGGTGCGCGGTGAGCCCGGCCAGGCTGGGCAGTCCGGTGATGCCGCCCACCGGGTCCGGCGGGTCGCCGCGCGCCACCCGGTCGTCCGGGCGCCCGATGAGCCAGTCGCGGCTGGGCACCACGAGCCCCGCCGGGGTGAAGGCGATCTTGCGCAGCTCGGCGTAGCTGCCGGAGTCCTTGCGCCACAGGCCCGCGACGATGTCGACGGCCTCGGCCGGGGTCGCGGCGAACTCCAGCCCCGCGTACACCGGCGCGCAGGCCTCCAGACCGAGGTCCTGGGCGGAGAGCCGGCGGCCGAGGCGGCGGGTGAAGACCTCGGCGATCAGCGCGGGCGTGGTGCCGCGCGGTCGCTGGCCGCGCAGCCAGCGGGTGACGGACGTCTTGTCGTACCGCAGATCAAGCCCGTGTTCGAGGCCGAGCTGGTCGACCCGGCGGGCGAGACCGGCGTGCGAGAAGCCGGCTTCGGCGATCAGGGCGGCCAGTTGCCGGTTGGGGGTGCGCTGCCCGGAGGGAGGCGGGGCCGGCGGCGGCGTGCTGCCGGGCGCGACGGCCCGTGGGGCGTGCGCGGGTGGGGGTACGGAGGGGGTCCCTCCGGGTCGTTCCGTGGACATCGGCGATGCGGTCTCCTGCCTTACGGCTGTGCGGCTGGAACGGCGTGAATGTAACGGTCTCTCCCCACGTGATCGGCCCGTCTGCGGAGGATTCATCCATATGTGTGAGGACCGGGGCACACGCTTACCTGTCGGAGCACGGCCGTACAGTGGTTCGGGACGCTGCGCGCGTCGTGGTTCTGCACCGGGAGAGTGAGCGGCAGTGAGTGAGCTGCGCTTTGTCCATCTGGGCTTCGGGGACGAAGCCGTCGAGTATCACGCGGCCTGGCAGGAGCAGCGGCGGGTGCACACCGCGCGCTTCGCCGACGAGGTTCCCGACACCTGTCTGCTGCTGGAGCACCAGTCGGTGTACACGGCGGGGCGGCGTACCGAGGACAGTGAACGGCCGCTGGACGGCACGCCGGTCATCGACATCGACCGGGGCGGGAAGATCACCTGGCACGGCCCGGGGCAGCTGGTGGGGTATCCGATCCTGAAGCTGCCGCGCCCGGTGGACGTGATCGCGCACGTGCGGCGGCTGGAGGAGGCGGTGATCCGTACCTGTGCGGAGTTCGGCCTGGAGACCACGCGGGTGGAGGGCCGCAGCGGGGTGTGGGTCCTGGGGGAGTCGGTGCCCGCGCCGGCGTCCGTGACCGGGGGGCTCAGGCTGGACTTCGATCCGCGGCTGAACGACGAGGAGTTCGATCCCCGGCTGGCCGGCCCCCAGTACGCGCCGTCGAACGCGGGGCAGCGCGGCGAGGACCGCAAGCTGTGCGCGATCGGCATCCGGGTGGCCAAGGGCGTCACGATGCACGGCTTCTCGCTGAACTGCGACCCGGACAACACCTCGTACGACCGGATCGTGCCGTGCGGCATCCGGGACGCTGGTGTGACGTCGCTCTCCCAGGAGCTGGGGCGGCGGGTGCCGGTGGCGGAGGTGCTGCCCGTGGTGGAGAAGCATCTGCGGGCGGTTCTGGAGGACGCGGTCCCCCTCCCCCGCGCGGTCTGACCTCATAAGCACAGGCGTACGCTGAGATACGCCGATGAATCAAAAGTGGTAGGGAGGCGGACGTGTCCGCTGTCGCGCCCGACGGTCGTAAGATGCTGCGCCTTGAGGTCCGGAACAGCCAGACCCCGATCGAACGCAAGCCCGAGTGGATCAAGACCAAGGCCACGATGGGTCCTGAGTACAAGGACCTGCTGGGTCTGGTGAAGCGGGAGGGGCTGCACACGGTCTGCCAGGAGGCGGGCTGTCCCAACATCTTCGAATGCTGGGAGGACCGTGAGGCGACCTTCCTGATCGGCGGGGAGCAGTGCACCCGGCGCTGCGACTTCTGCCAGATCGACACCGGCAAGCCGGCCGAGTTCGACCGGGACGAGCCGCGCCGGGTGGCCGAGTCCGTCCGGCAGATGGAGCTGAAGTACGCCACCATCACCGGGGTCGCCCGTGACGACCTGGAGGACGGCGGGGCCTGGCTGTACGCGGAGACGGTGCGGCAGATCCACGCGCTGCTCCCCGGTACCGGGGTGGAGCTGCTGATCCCGGACTTCAACGCGGTGCCCGAGCAGCTGGCCGAGGTGTTCTCCTCGCGGCCCGAGGTGCTGGCGCACAACGTCGAGACGGTGCCGAGGATCTTCAAGCGGATCCGGCCCGGTTTCCGTTACGAGCGGTCACTGGAAGTGATCACGCGGGCGCGCGAGGCGGGTCTGGTCACCAAGTCCAACCTGATCCTGGGCCTGGGCGAGACCCGCGAGGAGATCAGCGACGCGCTGCGCCAGATGCACGACGCGGGCACCGAGCTGGTCACGATCACCCAGTACCTGCGGCCCACGCCGCGGCACCACCCCGTGGAGCGCTGGGTGAAGCCGGCGGAGTTCGTGGAGCTCCAGCAGGAGGCCGAGGAGATCGGCTACGCGGGGGTCATGTCCGGCCCGCTGGTGCGTTCGTCGTACCGGGCGGGGCGGCTGTACCGGCAGGCGCTGGAGCGGCGCGAGGCGGGGTCCCCGGCGGCCTGAGCCGCCCTGGGCGCCGGTGTCGGCGGGACGGCCGTAAACTTGCCGTCATGGCGCGGAAGGACAAGGAACAAGATTCCGAGAACCCAGGGCGGCTCAAGCAGATCGCTCTGACGTACAAGATGACCAAGCGGGTCGATCGGTGGATCGGCCTGGTCATCTCTGCAGTCGGCCTGGGCACCTTCGGTGTGATCCTTGGCATCGGCTTTCTGATCGGTCACCCGATCTATCTGGGCATCCTGGGCTTCCTGGTCGCTTTGCTGACCACGGCCATCGTCTTCGGGCGGCGGGCTGAACGGGCGGCTTTCAGCCAGATGGAGGGGCAGCCGGGAGCGGCCGCCGCCGTGCTGGAGAACCTGCGGCGCGGCTTCGTGTTCACCCCGGCGGTGGCGATCAACCGCAACCAGGACGTGGTGCACCGGGCGGTCGGCAAGTGCGGCGTGGTGCTGGTCGGCGAGGGCAACCCGAACCGGGTGAAGACGCTCATGGCCGCCGAGAAGCGCCGGATGAACCGGGTGGTCTCGGAGGTGCCGGTGCACGACGTGCTCGTCGGCACCGGTGAGGACCAGGTGCCGCTGAAGAAGCTGCGGAGCAAGGTCATGAAGTTCCCGCGGGTGCTGCCGGGCCACCGGGTCACCGAGGTGAACGACCGGCTGCGCGCGATGGGCGACCTGATGAGCAACATGCCGCTGCCGAAGGGCCCGATGCCCAAGGGCATGAAGCTGCCGAAGGGCGGCCCGCAGCAGCGCAGGGGGCGCTGAGCGAACCCGTCACGGATGACGGGGTGGACACGTCACGGGGAAGGGCCCGGCGGAATCGACCGCCGGGCCCTTCTGCTGTGTCGTCCTCCGGTGCCGCGCTGCCGTCCCGTAGCCCGGCACCGCGGTCGCCCGCCGGCGTCGGCGCCCGGTGGGCTCAGACGCGGAGCTGTACGGCCTCGGTGAGCCGGTCGTGCAGGCCGCGGCTGTCGCGGTCCCAGATCAGGGCCGGGATGGCGAGCGCGAGCAGGACCGTACGGGCGGCGGCGCGCGGGAAGCTCAGCCGTTCCCCGCTGAGGTGGACGACGCGCAGGCCCAGCAGCCGCTTGCCCGGGGTGGAGCCCAGGGTGCCGACGGTGAGGATGCCGGTGACGGTGAAGACCAGCAGGGTCCAGTTGCCCAGGGAGCTCGGGCCGTCGGCGAGCAGACCGTATGCGATCAGGGCGCACAGCGCCCAGTCGACACAGATGGCCGCCACCCTCCGGCCGAGGGAGGCGATGGAGCCCGGCCCGTGCTCGGGGAGGCCGAAGCGCTCGCCCCGGTAGCCGAAGTCGACCCCCATGCTCTCGGCGGTGGCCCGGGGGCCGGAGAGCCAGGATCCGATGACCTGTCGATTGTCGAGCTCTTTGTCCGCCTCTTTGTCCACCCGTCCACGGTAGCGCGGCCCGCCCGGCGGCTTCCGGGCGGCTCCCGCCGCGGGCGCCCTCCGGCCAGTCGCCGGAGGTTGCTCCGGTTGGCTGGTTAACATCGGCGAAACACGAGGGTCATGCCCGAGAAATGGCCGGTTCTTAGGGTCGGCCCCGGCAGGTCCGTGCCCCGGGCCCGCACCCGAGCTGCGCATTCCCCGCCCGCAGGGTGGGCAAGGAGGACGATCGGATGTTCCAGAACGCCGACGAGATCAAGAAGTACATTGCGGATAACGACGTCAAATTCATCGACGTCCGCTTCTGCGATCTGCCGGGCATCATGCAGCACGTCACGCTCCCGGTCCAGGCTTTCGACCCGGATGAGCAGCTGATGTTCGACGGCTCGTCGATCCGCGGCTTCCAGGCCATCCACGAGTCCGACATGGCGCTCGTCCCTGACCTCTCCACCGCGCGTCTCGACCCGTTCCGCAAGGACAAGACGGTCAACATCAACTTCTTCATCCAGGACCCGATCACGGGCGAGGCGTACAGCCGCGACCCGCGCAACGTGGCGAAGAAGGCCGAGGCCTACCTGGCTTCCTCCGGCATCGCCGACACCGCGTACTTCGGGCCCGAGGCGGAGTTCTACGTCTTCGACGACGTGCGCTTCGAGACCAAGTCGAACGCCGGCTACTACTACATCGACTCCGAGGCGGGCGCCTGGAACACCGGCGCCATCGAGGAGGGCGGCAACCGCGGCTACAAGGTCCGCTACAAGGGCGGCTACTTCCCCGCCCCGCCGGTCGACCACTTCGCCGACCTGCGCGCGGAGATCACCCTGGAGCTGATCAACGCCGGTCTCGAGGTCGAGCGCCAGCACCACGAGGTGGGCACCGCCGGCCAGGCGGAGATCAACTACAAGTACAACACCCTGCTGGCCGCCGCCGACGACCTGATGCTGTTCAAGTACATCGTCAAGAACGTCGCCTGGCGCAACGGCAAGACCGCGACCTTCATGCCCAAGCCGATCTTCGGTGACAACGGCTCCGGCATGCACGTCCACCAGTCGCTGTGGACGGGCGGCTCCCCGCTCTTCTACGACGAGCAGGGGTACGCGGGCCTGTCCGACATGGCCCGCTACTACATCGGCGGCATCCTCAAGCACGCCCCGTCGCTGCTGGCGTTCACCAACCCGACGCTGAACTCGTACCACCGTCTGGTGCCGGGCTTCGAGGCCCCCGTCAACATGGTGTACTCGCAGCGCAACCGCTCGGCCGCGATGCGCATCCCGATCACGGGCTCCAACCCGAAGGCCAAGCGCGTGGAGTTCCGCGCCCCGGACCCGTCCTCCAACCCGTACCTGGCCTTCTCCGCCCTGCTGCTGGCGGGCCTGGACGGCGTCAAGAACAAGATCGAGCCGCCGGAGCCGGTCGACAAGGACCTGTACGAGCTGGCCCCCGAGGAGCACGCGGAGCTGGCCCAGGTCCCGACCTCCCTGCCGGCCGTGCTGGAGGCCCTGGAGGAGGACAACGACTACCTGCTGGCGGGTGGCGTCTTCACCTCCGACCTGATCGAGACCTGGGTGGACTTCAAGCGCGAGAAGGAAATCGCGCCGATGGCCCAGCGCCCGCACCCGCACGAGTTCGAGCTGTACTTCGACGTGTAAGCGGATCGGCACCGCGCGCAGGCGCGGAACGCACCGGCGGGCAGTCCCTGATGGGGCTGCCCGCCGGGCTTTTCGGCGTTGTTCTGTTGTGTCTATGTGCGACTCCCTGTCAGGTCGTCATCCTCTCGCTGTGGGTGTGGCGCTTGCGGCGCATCGCCAGTGCCGCGCCGGTGGCTGCCAGTCCCAGGAGGAAGATGACACCGCCGACGATGATCTGGCTGAGGATGATGCCGCCGCTGGCGCCACTGCCCACCGTCCAGATCGCAACGATCGACCACGCTCCGATGACGCACAGGGCCAGGCCCATGCCGTGCATCCGCTCCGGCACCAGGGCGAAGCCCAGAGCCAGCACCGCCACCGCGATTCCGAGGATCAGGTTGTGGATGCCCAGGCGCGGCTGGGCGGCGATGAACGTCGGCACCAGCCAGGCGGATATCGCCAGATACAGGCCGGCCAGGAAGACCGGTGCGTCCAGCAGCGGCACTGTCGCGCCGCCCGTCACACGGGAGTAGCGCTCCCGCATCTCACGTGCGTCGGGGTGGTCCGCCATGTGGGTGTCCCTGCGATGGGAGACGTCCGTACCCCTGTGGTGTGAGACGTCGGCCATGCGACTCGCCTCCTTCTGTGGGATTCGTGCGACCGCGCTGTCTCAGTCTCATTTACAGACCTTGCTCCCATTGTGTACCCATTACCCCATTTGGCGCATTTCGAGGCAGATATTTTCTTCTGTCCCGGAGTACGGGTCTGGGATCGCGGCTCCGCACCGCGTTACCGCTGATTTCTCTCTCAAACCCCGGGTACCCGCCGGGCCCGGCACTGAAGGAGGGACCTGACATGCAGGAACGGGGCAGCAATCGACTGAGCGCGCATCAGGACGATCAGCTGAAGCACGAGGTGGAAGGGGTCCTGCGGGCGGACCGGCCCACCCGGGCCGATGCCTGGCGGGATCCGGAGCCGGTGGAGGGCGCGGACGGCGCGTCGCCGCCGCCCGGCGCGGGGGACGACCGGGAGGTGCGCGACGAGGCGTTCCGTTTCGAGCTGGCGCGGCATCTGCGGCGGGCCGGGTTCCCGGCGAAGCGCTCGGAGGTTCTGCGCACCCTGCTGGAGGAGCGGGCGCCGGACGAGCTGATCGATCAGGTGCGGTCGCTGCCGCGGCGCAGCAGCTACGCGAATGTGCAGGAGCTGGTGGCGGCGCTGGGGCGGGCGCCGCGGTCCTAGACGGCGGGCGCCGCGTTCCTAGACGGGGGGCGCGGTGGGCAGGACCAGTTCGTAGCCGCGGTCCAGGAGCTTGGGAAGGACCTGGCCGAGGGCGGTGACCGTCTGGGAACGGTCGCCGCCCCCGTCGTGGGTGAGGACGATCGCCCCGGAGTGGGCGCCCTCCAGGACCGAGGTGGAGATGCTGGAGGTGCCGGGCCTGGCCCAGTCGTTGGTGTCGACGGACCAGCCCAGGGGTTCCATGCCGAGTTCGGCGCAGACGGTGAGGGACGCCTTGTCCCAGGCGCCGTACGGGGCGCGGGCGAGGTCGGGCGGGGCGCCGAGGATGTCCTGGATGATGTCGCAGGTGTCGCCCAGCTCGCGGCGCACCCGCTTCTGCGAGAGGGTGTCCAGCTGCGGATGGCTCCAGGAGTGATTGGCCACCACATGGCCCTCGTCGGCGATGGCGCGCACCAGGTCGGGGTGGGAGTGGGCGTTCTCGCCGATGACGAAGAAGGTGCCGGGGACCTTGTACTTGCGCAGCAGCTTGAGCACCTGGGGCGTGTACGTGGGGTGCGGGCCGTCGTCCAGGGTGAGGGCGATCTTCTTGCCGGGGGTGGCGAGGGTCAGGGCGGCCTCGGCGCGCACCGGCAGGGGCTGCCGGGGTGGCGTGGCGTGGGTGGCGCCGCCGGAGGTGAAGGGGCGCAGGCGGTAGGAGTCCGCGGCGGGGGCCGCCGGTGCGGCCGGGGCGGCGGGGCCGGGGGCCGCACCGGCCGTGCCCGTGCCGGCGCCGGAGGAGGAGCACGCGGTCAGCAGGCGGTCGAGGCCGAGGATGCTGAGGCAGGCGGTGGCGCCGAGCAGGACACGGCGGGGCACTGCGGACTTCTCTGACACTTCCGATGACATGATTAACGGATCTCATGCCTTGGAAGGGCTCACCACCGCCCGCGTCCGTTCGGAGCACCGGCGCCCGGGCCCGCCCCGGCACGGGAGGCCGGAGCGGCCGGGGATCGGTCAGGGATCAGCCGGCGTCGCCCAGTTGTCCCTCGGCCGTCGCCAGGATCTCCGTCACCCGCAGCGCGAACCGTACGTCGCACGGGTGCGCCTCACCCGTCCGCGCCGCCCGCTCCAGCGCGTCGATCGCCGCGCCGAACGCCTCCACGTGCCGGGCCTCGCCCCGGTCAGGCAGCGTCACGATGCCCGGCCTGCCGCGCAGCACCGCCGACATCGACGACGCCTGCGGAGGCACCGACAGGCTCACCGTGAGGGTGCTGGAGGCGCCGCTCACATGGCGCAGCGCCATGTGCACCATGTCGCCCGGGCCCCGGGCGGCGGTGATCGCGTCCAGCCCGGTGACATCGCCCAGCGGCGGCAGCAGCACCGACAGCGCGTGCGGGCCGATGTCCCACAGTCCGCCCTTCTCCCGCCGCCACGGGGAGGCGGCGTACGGGCTGTCGCTGCCGGCCTCGTCGAAGATGCCGGAGAACCACTCGGCGCGGCCGTTCACCCAGCCGTCGGTCTCCTGCTGCTCCACCAGCCAGGCCGCCGACTCGGGGGTGAAGTGCAGCGTGAAGAAGACCACCGACGCCACCCCGGCGGCCTCGGCCGCCTCGGCCACCTCCCGGGCCACCGGCACGGTCGTGGCCAGCGGCTTGTCCAGCAGCAGATGACGGCCGGCCGCCGCGGCCCGTACCGCCAGCGGGGCCTGGACGTCCGGCGGCAGCGCGATCGCCACCGCGTCGCAGTCGGCGATCAGCGCGTCGGCGTCCTCGTAGGCCCGGGTGTCCAGCCGACCGGCCAACTCCCGCGCCGCCTCCGGACGGCGGCCCCACACGCCCACCAAGTCCACGCCGGGGTGCCCGGCCAGGGCGGGCCCCTGGGTCAACTGGGCCCAGGGGCCGGTGCCGAACAGTCCGAAGCGCATGCGCAGAGGAAGTGACATGACACACAGGGTAAGGGCCGTTCCGCCTCACCGGCACGCCGTCCGTCGGCCCAAACCCCGTTCACAGGTCGTTAACAACCGGGCAACTGGTCAGAAACCGCAGGTAGCGAGGGTGGCGACAGCGTATGGACCACCCCGCACACCCCCACACGCCATTGCGACATTTGCGATGAACTCCTCAAGGAGCACGACCGTGAGCTACAAGGCCGAGTACATCTGGATCGACGGCACCTCGCCGACGGCGAAGCTGCGTTCGAAGACGAAGATCCTCGCCGACGGCGCCGAGCCCCCGGTCTGGGGCTTCGACGGCTCCAGCACCAACCAGGCCGAGGGCCACGCCTCGGACCGCGTCCTGAAGCCGGTCGCCTCCTACCCGGACCCGATCCGCGGCGGGGACGACATCCTGGTGCTGTGCGAGGTCTTCAACACCGACGACACCCCGCACGAGTCCAACACCCGTGCCCTGCTGCGCCCGGTGGCCGAGCAGTACGCCGCGCAGGAGCCGATCTTCGGCATCGAGCAGGAGTACACCTTCTTCGAGGGCTCCCGCCCGCTCGGCTTCCCCGAGGGCGGCTTCCCCGCCCCGCAGGGCGGCTACTACTGCGGCGTCGGCGTGGACGAGATCCACGGCCGTGACATCGTCGAGGCGCACCTGGAGAACTGCCTCAAGGCGGGCCTGGGCATCTCCGGCATCAACGCCGAGGTCATGCCGGGCCAGTGGGAGTTCCAGGTCGGCCCGCTCTCCCCGCTGGAGGTCGCCGACCAGCTGTGGGTGGCCCGCTGGCTGCTCTACCGCACCGCCGAGGACTTCGGCGTGGCCGCCACCCTGGACCCCAAGCCCGTCAAGGGCGACTGGAACGGCGCCGGCGCGCACACCAACTTCTCCACCAAGGCCATGCGCGAGGGCTACGACGCGATCATCACCGCGTGCGAGTCCCTGGGCAAGGACGGCAAGCCGCTGGAGCACGTCAAGAACTACGGCGTGGGCGTCGAGGACCGGCTCACCGGCGCGCACGAGACCGCACCGTGGGACCAGTACAGCTACGGCGTCTCCGACCGCGGTGCCTCGGTCCGCATCCCGTGGCAGGTCGAGCGGGACAAGAAGGGCTACATCGAGGACCGCCGCCCCAACGCCAACGTCGACCCGTACGTCGTCACCCGGCTGATCACCGACACCTGCGGCGCGGCGCTCGCCGAGGCCGGCCAGGTCTGATCCCGGCCCCGGAAACGTCCCCGGTCCGTGGCTGGCAGCTCGGACACGGACCGGGTGACCCGACGCGGATCCGATGACCCGAAGCCGTGGTGTACCTGGGTACACCACGGCTTCGGGTCGCGGGCCCAGTGATCGGGCCCGGCGCTCTCCGGAAGACTGTCCTCCGTACACACGCACCCACAGCACCACGCGGCGGAGGACACGGACACCATGAGCACCGAACGGGCGCGCGACGCCCTGCTGGCGTCGGCCAGGGCACTGCTGCTGTCGCTGGCCTCGATCATCGGCTCGCTGCTGCTGTTCATCGTCACCGTGCTGTCGCTGGCCTTCCTCGGGCTCGGCCTCGGTTTTCTCACCACTCCCCTGGTCGTCCGTCTCACCCGCGCGCACGCCAATCAGCGCCGGCTGCTCGCCCACGACTGGTCCGGGGTCACCGTCCACGCCGCCTACCGCCCGCTGCCGGCCGCCCGGCGCGACGGGCTCGCCGCCCAGGTGGAGGAGACCACGCATCTGCTGCGCGACCCGGCCACCTGGCGCGACCTGCTGTGGCTGCTGGTGGACGCCACCCTCGGCTTCGCCGTCCTGATCCTCGCGCCCTCCCTGCTGCTGTACGGGGTGTGGGGGCTGGTGCTGCTGGCCGGCGTCTGGCAGCCCCTTCACGAGGCGTCCGGCACCATCTGGCTGGCGTTCGTGCCCATCAGCTCCTGGTTCACGGCCGTCCTCGGCGCCCTCGCCGGCATCGGCTTCTTCCTGCTGGGGATGCGCTGCAACCCGCTGCTGCTGCGCACCCACTTCCTGCTGTGCCGCGTCTTCATCGGCGCCAGCCACAAGCAGCAGCTCGCCCAGCGGGTGGCGCGGCTCACCGAGACCCGGCACGACGCGGTGGACAGCTCCGCCGCCGAACTGCGCCGCATCGAGCGCGATCTGCACGACGGTGCCCAGGCCCGGCTGGTCGCGATGGGCATGAGCCTGGGCGCGGCCGAGGCACTCATGGAGAAGGACCCGGCCCAGGCCAAGGAGTTGCTGGCACAGGCCCGCGCCTCCTCCGCCGAGGCGCTGACCGAGCTGCGCGACCTGGTGCGCGGCATTCATCCGCCGGTGCTCGCCGAGCGCGGCCTGGGGGACGCCGTCAAGGCGCTGGCGCTGCGGATGCGGATCCCGGTGGAGGTCGATGTCGAGCTGCCCGGGCGGCTGCCGGAACCGGTGGAGACCGCCGCGTACTTCGCGGTCAGCGAGGTGCTCACCAACGCCGCCAAGCATTCGGGCGCCGACCGGATCTGGCTGGACATCTACTACGGCGAGGGCGAGTCCACCCTCAAGATCGCGGTGACGGACAACGGACGCGGCGGCGCCTCCCTGGACGGGGGGACGGGGCTGCGCGGCATCGAGCGCCGGCTGGGTCCGTTCGACGGGGTGCTCGCGCTGTCCAGTCCGGCCGGTGGGCCGACGCTGGTGACGATCGAGGTGCCCTGCGAGCCGCCGGTGGCCCGCTGACCCCGCGCCCGTCCGCCCCGCACCGGGAGTCCGCCCCGGGCAGCCGTCCCGGGGGCGGGCGGCGAGGTCCCGCGTTCACCCCCACCTCATCCAGGTGTAGACCAACTCGCTTACGCTGGCGTGGACTTGCTCCCCCACAAGAGAGCGCGGCGACGTATGCGACGCATCAGGAACCTCCGTAACCTCCTGCTCATCAGCGCGACGGCACTGGCCCTCACCCTCCCCCACGGCGCCGCCCGGGCGGCCGGCGCGACGGACGCCGGCACGTCGGCCGACGGCGCCCTGGCCTTCGACGCGGGCACCATGGTCGGCGTCCACAACGCGTACGAGAAGAGCACCTTCCCGTACCTCGCCGACGGCCTGGACTCCGGCGCCGGCATGCTCGAACTCGACGTCTGGACCAACTTCTTCGGCGGCAGCTGGCGGGTCTCGCACAGCAACCCGCTGGGCAACGACAACAATTGCGAGAACGCCTCCTCCCCCGCCGAGCTGCGCACCAAGGCCCGCAACCAGGGCCTGGCCGGCTGCCTCGCCGATCTGCGGGCCTGGCACGACGGCAACCCCGGACACCGGCCCATCCTCATCAAGATAGAGATGAAGGACGGCTTCGCCGCCAACCTCGGGCGCGGCCCCGCCCAGTTCGACGCGCTGGTGAACGGCATCCTCGGCGACGCCGTCTACCGGCCGGGCGAACTGGCCGCCGGACACGCCACCCTGGACGACGCGGTGCGCGCCGACGGCTGGCCCACCCGCGACGAACTGGCCGGCAAGTTCCTCTTCCACCTGATCCCCGGCACCGTCGAGGAGGGCAACCCCTTCGACACCCTGTGGACCGATGTCGAGTACAGCCGCCACCTGCGCGACCTGGCCGCCGCCGGACAGCTGGAGCGGGCCGTCGCCTTCCCCGCCGTGCACCACGCCGAGGCCGGCGACCCGCGCACCGGCCGGTACACGGACGCCACGCTGCGCCCGTGGTTCGTCGTCTTCGACGGCAACGCCCCCACGTACGCGGGCGGCACCATCGACACCGGCTGGTACGCCCGCAACAACTACCTGCTGGTGATGACGGACGCGCACGCCGTACCGCCCGCCATCAGCCCCACCGAGCCGGCGGAGAGCGAGGCGCTGGAGCGGGTACGGCAGCTGGCCGGCACCCACGCCAGCGTCGTCAGCTCCGACTGGCACACCCTGCCCACCGTCCTGGGGACCGTGCTGCCGCGCGGCTGAGCCACCGCAACCGGCGGTAGGCTGATCCACTCCGGGCGGGCGGACGGAACCGACGGACACAAGCGGAAGCAGGTAGGTACCGGGTGCGCGTCGTTCTCGCCGAAGATCTGTTCCTTCTCAGGGACGGCCTCACCCGGCTCCTCCAGGCACATGACTTCGAGATCGCGGCGGCCGTCGACAACGGCCCCGCCCTCACCCGGGCGCTCGCCGAACTGCGGCCGGACGTGGCCGTCGTGGACGTCCGGCTGCCCCCGTCCTTCACGGACGAGGGGCTGCAGTGCGCGCTCCAGGCGCGCCGCGACCGCCCCGGCATGCCGGTGCTGGTGCTCTCCCAGCACGTGGAGCAGCTGTACGCCCGCGAGCTGCTGGCGGACGGCCACGGCGGGGTCGGCTACCTGCTCAAGGACCGGGTCTTCGACGCCGACCAGTTCATCGACGCGGTGCGCCGGGTCGCCGACGGCGGTACGGCCATGGATCCGCAGGTCATCCAGCAGCTGCTCGCGCAGCGCACCCAGGACTCCCCGCTGGAACGGCTGACCCCGCGCGAGCTGGAGGTCATCGAGCTGATGGCGCAGGGCCGTTCCAACGCCGCCATCGCCGAGCGGATGGTGGTGACCGAGCGCGCCATCGCCAAGCACACCTCCAACATCTTCGCCAAGCTAGGGCTCCCGGTCTCCGACGACGACAACCGGCGGGTGCTGGCCGTGCTCGCGTATCTCGAACGGCGCTGACCGGTCCGCAACGCACGGCCGGCGGGCGGTCAGCAGACGGTCGGCGGACGCTCGGAGGACACAAAGCGCGGCTTTCAGGAGAAATACGGACCGCCCGGGAGGAAAACCAGACGCGGTCCGGACGCCCTTGAACACCCGCGTGTCCTCGGCCCCTTCCGCTCGTTCAGCCGGATGTGTCCTCCAGCGATCTGTCTTCCCCCGATGTCAAGACCACCAGCCACCGGCGCCAGGAGACCGCGCCCGGCGTCGGCCCCGAACAGGCCGCCGCCGCGCTGGTGGAGCACTACCCCCGACTGGTCAGGCTGGCCTACCTCGCCCTGCCCGACGACCTCGGCCGGCACCGCCGGGTGCTCACCGCGCACGCCCTGGTCCAGCGCGCCGTGCCGCGCGGCAGGACGGCCGCGCCGGCGGTGCTGCCCACGGCGGGCGGTGACCCCGGCGCCGTCCCCGTACCGCGCGCCGGAGCCGGGCCGACCGCCGACCCCGGCTATCTCCAGCTGCGCCAGCGGGTCCTGCGCGCCGCGCTGACCGCCGCCCGCCCCGTACGGCTGGCCGGACGCGAACTGCCCCGACTGCGCACCGGTCCGTACGGGCTGCCCCGGGTGGCGGGGCTGCGGCTGTTCCCGCTCGCCTCCGGCGACGCCCCCGAACTCTCCCTCGAACAGGCCCTCAAGCGGCTGACCGGAGCCGGCCGCGCGGCGTACGCGCTGCGCCGGCTCGACGGGCTCAACGCGCCCGCCATCCGCACCCTGCTGGCCGCCTCCGGCGTGGACGAGGACGGCATCCGCGCGGCACTGCGCGGCGCCGACACCCTGCCCGAGGGCGGTGAACTCGTCGATCCGTGCGCACTGACCGCCCGCCCCACCGATCTGGCCAGGCGCCGCCGCCGGCAGCGCACCGTCCTGGCCGGTGCCGCCGCCCTCGCGCTGGCCGCCGGCACCCTGGCGCTGGTTCCCGGCGGCTGGGGCCCGGACGGCGCCGCCGCCCCGCCCTACGCGGAGAACGCGCAGGCCCAGGCCGCCCTGGACCCCAAGACGCTGCGCCGGATGCCCGCGGAGGTGTGGGAGGGCTCCTCCCGGGTGGACTTCGCCGTGTGGCCCGCCCGCGGCGAGGCCGTCAACGACCAGGACCTGCTGCGCCGCGCGCTGGCCGTGTGGGCGCGCCCCGGCGATTCGGTGGGCGTCTCCGCGACCCCCGGCACCCAGACCGGACCGGCCCCGGGCCCGCCGCAGTTGCTGTTCGCCGGGGAGGTCGGCCAGGCCACGGTGGTGCTGCTGTACGACGGGATGCGGCTGGTGCGGTACGCGGAGGCGGCCGGCGCCACCGAGGGCGGCGCGGTGATGGACTTCGCCCGGGTGGACGGGGCCGACGCCCTCGCGTCCTCCGCCGTGGTCCTGGACCGGGCGGACGGCAACACCCGCTATCTGCTGGCGCCCTGGGTGGAGTCGCTGGAGATGACGGATCTGCTGACCCCGGGCCGGAGCGGGGTGCCCGCGGAGGTCGACGAGCACGGGGTGACGGCCCCGGTGCGCACCCCGGCCGGAAGCGGCACGCAGGAGCAGTGCGCCGAGTACGCGGTGCTGGAGTTCACGGCGGCGGGCACGGCGGCGCCGTACGCGATGGCGGACCTCGGGGAGCTGACCCCGGCGCTGCTGACGTACGGTGCGCCGGGCGAGCGGGCCGGGGCGCTGTCGGACGGCACGGCGGCCGCCCGGTGGGCGCGTACCGCCTGTCATCTGTCCGGGGCCACGGCGACCGGGGTGCGCTCGGTGAACACCTGGAACTTCGCCGAGCAGGAGCTGCCGGACGGGGCGGGCACGGCCCAGTGGGTGTGCACCCGGGCGGAGACCTGGCGGGGTTCGGGCAGCCGCACCATGGCGCAGTTCCAGATCCCGTCCGCGAACGACGGTGAGCCCGGTGCCGTCGTGGCGCGGCAGGAGGAGGGCACGGCCTGCGGGGAGTTCGAGCCGCGGGTGCTGGCCGGAGTGCTGTGGAAGTCGCCGGCCGACTCCTGGTACCTGCTGGCCGCGGGCAGTCCCGAGGTCCACTCGATCGCGGCGGAGGGCGAGGTCGAGGGGCACGTCACCGGCCGGGTGATGGCGCTGCCGGCGCCCGGGCAGGAGGCGGACGCGGAGCTGACGGCGACGCTGGAGCACGGCGAGACGCTGAGTTCGCTGGGCTGAGACGGGAGGGCGCTGCCCGTACGGCGAAGGGCCGTACGGGCAGCGCTCACACGGTCGTGCGGTCGTGCGTCACGCGGTCGCCCAGGGTCGGTGGCCCGGACGGTCAGCAGGAGCGGGCGCCGCTGTGCAGGGCGAGCGCGGTGTTGCTGCCGAGGGTCGCGGTGAACCGTCCCGAACCGTCCACCGTCACGGTGCGGTTGCTCTGCACGTCGCAGTAGTTCCCGGCCGGGAGCGAGGTCTGGTAGGTGTGGGTGAGCGAGCCGCCCTCGTGGTTGATGGCGACGAAGCCCTGGCTGCCGCGGCCGAAGGCGATGGCGTTGTTGCCGTTGTCCCACCAGTTGGTGACGGCCTGGCCACGGGTGGCGTTGCGGAAGCCGACCATGGAGGAGATCTCCGGCCAGGCGTGCTGGCACTTCCAGCCGTTCGTGTAGCAGGCGCTCACCTGGCCGTTGCCGGGCGGACCGGCGTCGTGGTCGGTGAACTCGTAGCCGGAGTGCACATCGGGTGAGCCGTACGGCCAGGCCAGCATGAAGACGTTGGCGAGCGTGTAGTCGGCGCCGTTCTTGTAGGACAGGGTGGAGCCGTTGCGCTCGGTGTCGTGATTGTCGACGAAGACGGCGGAACCGCCGCTGGGCATGTGGCCCCAGCCCTCGCCGAAGTTGTTCAGGTAGGCCAGCCGTTCGTTCTGGAAGACCCGCTTGAGGTCGGTGCCGTAGCGGAACTCCTGGACGTCGCCGTTGCCCCGGTACTCGGAGGGCGAGACGGCCTCGCCGGCGCCGTAGATGGCCTCCTGCTTCCAGTAGGCGTTGGGGTTGCTGAGGCGGGACTTGATGTTGGCGAGGTCGGCGGCCGGCATGTGCTTGGCCGCGTCGATGCGGAAGCCGGCGACGCCGAGGGAGAGCAGATCGTTCATGTAGTCGGCGATGCGCTGGCGGACGTAGTCCTTGCCGGTGTTCAGGTCGGACAGACCCACCAGTTCGCAGTTCTGGACGTTGTAACGGTCGCCGTAGTTGTCGCCGATCTCGCGGCGGCAGTCGTTGAAGTCCCAGTCGCTGTAGGGGGCGTTCGGGTAGTCGTACTTGGTGTAGGTGCTGCCGGCGGTGCCGGTGCCGGAGCCGGCCGACATGTGGTTGATGACGGTGTCCACGACCACGCCGACGCCGGCACCGTTGCAGGTGTTGACCATGTTCTGGAACTGGGCGCGGTTGCCGAGCCGGCTGCCGATCGTGTAACTGACGGGCTGGTAGGCGGTCCACCACTGGCTGCCCTGGATCTGCTCCTGGGGCGGGGAGACCTGGACGTAGCCGTATCCGGCCGGGCCCAGCCGCTGGGTGCATTCGCGGGCGATGGAGTCGAAGTTCCAGGAGAACAGCACGGCGGTGACGTCCTTGTCACCGGGCGGCGCGGCGCTGGCGGCGGGAGCGCCGAGCGAGACCGCGAGCCCGGCGGCTGCTGCCGTCAGACCGGCGAGTGCCGTACGGATCAGGGGCATGACATCTCCTCACGGGTGGGGGTGCCGGAAGAGCACTCTTCTTGCCGAAAGGTTCGTGGAAGTTTCAGCAAGAAGGTTGCAGGGCTGACCGTAGAGCGGCCCGCAGGGGCGGTCAAGGGCCGTGACACACCCCGGAAATGTTGACGTCGAAAGTCCGCAACCTCTTACGCAAGAAGTTGCGGACTGCTAGCGTCGAACGGAGCCACCCCGTCACCCGTTGCCGCGCTGCGGCGCGATCGCCGTGCTCCCCCTGACGACGAGTTCCGGCTGGAAGACGAACTCCGTGGGCTGGACCTGAGTTCCGTTGATCTCTTCCAGCAAGGTGGTGACCGCCGCGCCCGCCATCGCACGGACCGGCTGGCGCAGGGTCGTCAGCGGCGGGTCGGTGAACGCGATCAGGTCGGAGTCGTCGTAACCGGTCACCGACACGTCCCCCGGCACGGTGAGCCCGCGCTGCCGCGCCGCCCGTATCGCGCCCAGGGCCATCATGTCGCTGCCGCACACGATGCCCGTGCAGCCCGCGTCCAGCAGGGCGGTGGCCGCGGCCTGGCCGCCCTCCACGCTGAACAGCGAGTGCTGCACCGGCGCCCCCTCCCCCAACTCCGCGATGAAGCCCGCCACCTTCCGCAGCACCGGGACGAAGCGGGCCGGCCCCACTGCCAGGCCGATCCGTTCATGCCCCAGATCCCGCAGATGCCGCACGGCCATCCGGGTCGCCGCCGCGTCGTCGGGGGAGACGAACGGCGCCTCCACCCGGTCGTTGTAGCCGTTGATCAGCACGAACGGCACGCCGCGCCCCGCCAGCCTGGTGTACCGGCCGGGGTCGGTGGTGGTGTCCGCGTGCAGCCCCGACAGGAAGACGATGCCGGTGACCCCCCGTTCCACCAGCTGATCCACCAGTTCGTCCTCGGTGGCGCCGCCCGGGCTCTGGGTGCACAGCACCGGGGTGTAGCCGTGCGAGGCGAGCGCCTGCTCGATGACCTGGGCGAAGGCGGGGAAGATCGGGTTGGTCAACTCGGGTATCACCAGGCCGATCAGGCCCGCGCTGCGCTGCCGCAGCCGCAGCGGGCGCTCGTACCCCAGGACGTCCAGGGCGGCGAGCACCCGCTGCCGGGTCGTGGCCGCGACCCCCGACTTTCCGTTGAGCACCCGGCTGACCGTGGCCTCACTGACCCCGGCCTGCCCGGCGATATCGGCGAGTCGGGCGGGCGCGGCGTCAGCCATGCGTGGCCCACCACACCGTGGTGTCGGCGGGCACGACGTCGCCCCCGGCGGGGACCGGGCCGCTGGCGAGCAGCAGGGTGCCGGCGGGCACGAGCCCGGCGGGCAGCGTGATGTCGTTCCCGGTGGTGTTGGCAAGGACCAGCACCGATCCCCCGGCGGCGCCGTCCGCGCCCTGCGCGGCGCGGCGGCGGAACGCCAGCACCCCCTCGGGGGCGTCCAGCCACTCCACCCCGTCACCCGCGCCGAGTTCGGGCCGGCGGCGGCGGATGGCCAGCGCCGAGCGGTACAGCACCAGGGTGGAGTCCGGGTCGTCCATCTGCGCCGAGACGGCGAGCTTGGCCCAGTCGCCGGGCTGCGGCAGCCAGCTGCCCCCCGTACCGAACCCGTACGACGTCCCCTCGCTGCTCCACGGGAGGGGCACCCGGCAGCCGTCGCGCAGCCCGTCCTGGCCGTCGCCCTCGGTGCTGTCCTCGTCCGGCGAGCGGCGGTAGAACGCCGGGTCCTGCCGTACCTCGTCGGGCAGTTCGGTGACCTCGGGCAGGCCGAGCTCCTCGCCCTGGTAGAGGTAGGCGGAGCCGGGCAGCGCCAGCATCAGCAGGGTGGCGGCGCGGGCCCGGCCCACGTCGCCGCCGAGCCGGGTGAGGTGGCGCACCACGTCGTGGTTGGACAGGACCCAGGTGGTGGGGGCGCCGACCGGGCGCATGGAGTCCAGCGAGGAGTCGATGACCTCGCGCAGCGCGCCGGCCTCCCACGGGGTGCTCAGGTAGTGGAAGTTGAACGCCTGGTGGAGTTCGCCGGGGCGCAGGTAGCGGGCGGTGCGCTCGGCGCTGGGGGTCCACGCCTCGGCGACGCCGATGCGCTGCCCCGGGTAGGCGTCGAGGATGGTGCGCCAGTCGCGGTAGATCTCGTGGACGCCGTCCTGGTCGAAGAACGGCAGTGTCTGGGTGCCCAGGAGCTTCAACTGTCCGCTGTGGCCCATGTCGGGGAGCCCTTCGGCCTTGACCATGCCGTGCGCCACGTCGATGCGGAAGCCGTCGACGCCCTTGTCGAGCCAGAAGCGCAGCACCGAGCGGAACTCGTCCCGGACGGTGTCGTTCTCCCAGTTGAAGTCGGGCTGTTCGGGCGCGAACAGGTGCAGGTACCACTCGCCGGGCGAGCCGTCGGGGTTGGTGGTGCGGGTCCAGGCGGGGCCGCCGAAGATGGACTCCCAGTCGTTGGGGGGCTCTTCGCCCTTGTCGCCCTTGCCGGGGCGGAAGTGGTAGCGCTCGCGCATCGGGGAGCCGGGGCCCTCGCGCAGGGCGCGGCGGAACCACTCGTGGCGGTCCGAGGAGTGGTTGGGGACGATGTCGACGATGATGCGCAGGCCCAGGTCATGGGCTTCGCGGATCAGGTCGTCGGCGTCCTGGAGAGTGCCGAACATGGGGTCGATGGCCCGGTAGTCGGCGACGTCGTAGCCGGCGTCGGCCTGCGGGGAGGCGTAGAAGGGGCTCAGCCACACGGCGTCCACGCCGAGGTCCGCGAGGTAGGGCAGGCGGGCGCGGATGCCGGGGAGGTCGCCCATGCCGTCGCCGTCGCCGTCGGCGAAGGAGCGCGGGTAGACCTGGTAGATGACGGCGTCCCGCCACCACCCGGGCGTCTCGGCGGCAGGGGTGGTGGGGGCGGCGAGGTGCTGGGTCATGTCATCCCTGTGGCTCGTCGTGTACATGATGGGGGTGCCGGCGCGGGCCGGTGCTGTGGTGGTGCTCGGGGCGGGCCCGGGTCAGGACTTGGTGGCGCCCGCCGTGAGCCCGGACTGCAGGTGCCGCTGCGCGTAGCCGAAGACCAGGGTCGCGGGTACGGCGATGAGCACGGCGGCGGCGGTCATCAGATGCCAGTCCTGGGTGTGCTGGTTGACGAAGGTCTGCAGACCGCCCGCCAGGGTGAGGTGCCGTTCACCGGTCATGAACGCGGTGGCGTAGGCGACTTCGGCCCAGGCGGTGACGAAGGTGTAGAAGCCGGTGACGGCCAGGCCCGGCCGGGCCAGTGGCATGATGAGCCGCCAGAAGGTGCCGAAGGGCGACAGACCGTCCACCCGTCCCGATTCGTCGATGGAGACGGGGATGGTGTCGAAGAAGCCCTTCATCATCCAGGCGCAGAACGGCACCGCGATGGTGAGGTAGGTGACGATCAGCGCGATGGGCCGGTTCAGCAGCCCGTACTGGGCCATGAGGTTGTACAGCGGCACGATGAGCACGGCCATCGGGAACATCTGCGTGATGAGCAGGGTCCACATCAGCGGGCGCATGCCGGGGAAGCGGAAGCGGCTGAGCGCGTAGCCGGTGGTGGAGGAGATGAACACCCCGATGATGGTGGTGGTGACCACGATCAGCAGGGAGTTGCCGAACCAGGTGAGGAACTTGGTGTTGTTCAGCACGTGGTCGTAGTTGTCCAGCGTGAAGTTGGACAGCAGCGAGATGGTGAACGTGTCGGCCTTGGGCTTGAAGGACGTCACCAGCAGCCAGGCCGGCGGGAAGACCGCCACCAGCGCGGCGAGCAGCAAGGTGGCGTGCAGCCCGAAGGAGGCGAGCGGTCCGCGTTCGCCGCGCCGCCGCGGGCGCTTGCCGCGTCCGCCGCCCGCGCCGCCCCACTGGGGGGTTTCGCCGGTGCCGGTGCCCGTGCCCGGGGCGGCCGTGGTGGTGCCGGTGGTGAAACGGGTTGTCTCGGTGGCCATCGCTACCACACCTCTCCCTGCTTGCGCAGCGCTCGCCGGTAGGAGATCGCGAACAGGACCAGGAGCAGCAGGATCAGGACGCCCCAGGCCGCGGAGTTGGCGAAGTCGCGGGGGCTTCTGATGAACGCCAGCCGGAACGCCTCGGTCACCAGGATGTCGGTGGAGCCGGCCGGGCCGCCCCGGGTGAGCAGGAAGATCACCGGGAACATGTTGAAGGTCCAGATGGTGCTGAGCAGCACCACGGTCATCGACACCGAACGCACCCCGGGCAGCGTGATGTTCCAGAAGCGCTGCCAGGGTCCGGCGCCGTCCATCTCGGCCGCCTCGTAGTGCTCGGGGGGGATGGACTGGAGGGCGCCCAGCATGGCGATCAGCATGAAGGGCACGCCCAGCCAGACGTTGACGCCGATGACGGCGAGCTTGGCCCAGGTCGGGTCGCTCAGCCAGTGCACCCCGGCGATCCCCTGGCCTTCCAGGAGGTTGTTGAGGATGCCGTTGCGCTCGTTGAAGATCATCCGCCAGGCGAAGACGGACACGAAGGCGGGAATCGCCCAGGGCAGGATCAGCGCCATCCGGTACAGGGTGCGGCCGCGGAAGCTGCGGTTGAGCATGTTGGCCAGGCCGAGACCGATGAGGAAGGTGATGCTGACGCAGGACACCGTCCACACCAGGGTCCAGCCCAGGCGGTCCCAGAACTCGCTGCCGCCGAGGATGTCGAGGTAGTTCTCCAGGCCGACGAACTCGTAGGTGGCCTCGATCTTGTTGACACCGATCTGCCGCTCGACGTTCGCCTCGTTGGCGTTGGTGAGGGAGAGGAACACGCCCCGCACCAGGGGCCAGCCGATGATGCCGGTGATGACGACGACCACCGGGGCGATCATGGCCCACGCGTACCAGTAGTTCGACAGGGCTCGGCGTAGCCTGGTGCCCTTTTTGAGCCGGGAGATCGCCGTGTCAGCCATGGTCTCGGCCGCCCTTCATGTCACACGCTTCCACAGGTTTCGCACCGGGCCGCTCAGTCGAGCCAGTCGTCGAGGATGTCGCGGTAGGCGTCACCCGTGCTCTTGGCGGCCTCCTCGGGGGACGCGGAGCCGATGAGCAGGCCCTGCACGTTCTCCTTGATGGGGTCGAAGAGGGACTGCGCCTGCGGGATCCAGGGGCGCTCGTGGGCCACGTCGACGGCCGGCTTGAAGAACTGCACCATCTCGTTGTTCCGCACCGACTCGACCTCGTAGACGGAGGTGCGGGTGGGCAGCAGGCTCAGTTCCTCGGTGATCCGCTGCTGGGTGGCGGCGGAGGACATGTATTTGACGAACTCGAAGGCGGCCGGGGACTCCTCCTCCGGGGTGCCCGCGTAGATCGCGTAGTTCCAGCCGCCCTGCGGTGCGGCCTGGCCCGCGGAGCCGCCGGGGACCGGGGCGACGCCCAGGTCGTCGCCCAGGCCGGCGACGGCGTCGTTGATGGCCCACGGGCCGTTGATCATCATGGCGACCTCGCCACGGGTGAAGGAGCCCATCATGTTCTCCCAGCCGTCGCTGGTGTCGGTGATGGCGGCGCCCGAGTCGACCATGTCCTTCATCTGCGTGAAGGCGGCGATGCCGGCCTCGTTGTCGATGGTGACCTGCTTGCCCTCGGCGTCGACCATGTCGCCGCCCTCGCCGTACAGGAAGGGCAGGAACCAGTACGGGTCGTCGCCGCGCATGTACATGGGGACGGCGCCGGCGCCCTCGAAGGCGCCGGTGGAGGCCTTGACCTCCTCCAGCGTGGTGGGCACCTCGACGCCGGCGTCCGCCAGCAGCTTCTCGTTGTAGAACAGCGCCAGGGTGTCGATGACCTGCGGGACGGCGTAGGTGGTGCCCTCGTACTGGGTGCTGGCCCAGGCCTGCGGGACGAAGTCCTCCTGGTTCTCCAGGGCGGTGGTGTCGTCCAGCGGCCACAGGTAGCCGAGGCTGGCGAAGTCGGCGACCCAGGCGACCTCGGTGCGCATCACATCGGGAGCCTCGTTGGCGGCGGCGGCGTTCTTGAAGCGGTTCTGCGCGTCGTCGAAGCCGATGTTCACATAGTCGACGGTGACGCCGGGGTGCTGGGCCGCGAACTCCTCGGCGATGGCCTTGAAGACGGCCGCCTCGGTCTCGTTGGAGGTGTCCCAGTAGGTGATGGTGCCGCTCAGCTCACCGTCGGCGGCGGCTCCGCCGCCACCGTCCCCTCCATCGCCACCGCCGCAAGCCGTTACCGCAAGCGCCAACGCCGCGACCGCGGCTGTCGTCGTCCCTATGCTGCGCCGCATGTGAACTCCTTCAAGCGTTTCGCCCGGTTTAGGGGGCTGTATCCCACCCTAGGCGCGGCTCCTTCGCCACGCCGGGCCGATCAGGAACGTAACAGCGGCGTCATCCTTTGGAAAGACCTTGCGGCAAATTTCTGCAAGCCTGTCGCCACAACCGATCCGACGGCTCCGGTCCCGGCCGCCGGCCACCGCACGGACCCCGCGCGCCGGAGCGCCCCGCAGCGGCCGTCCGGGTGAACGCGCCCGCCCGGCTCCCAGCCGGAATACCCACATCCCGGTACAGTTCCCCCGCCCCGGTGGGCACGCACCGAAGCGGCCGGTAAGGTCCACTGAGTGACCGCACGGCTAGCTGACATCGCAGCCCAGGCGGGGGTCAGCGAGGCGACCGTCAGCCGGGTGCTCAACGGCCGGCCGGGCGTCGCCGCGGCCACCCGCGAATCCGTACTCGCCGCCCTCGACCTGCTCGGCTACGAACGTCCCGCGCGGCTGGCCAAGCGCAGCGCGGGCCTGGTGGGGCTGATCACCCCGGAGCTGGAAAACCCGATCTTCCCCGCGTTCGCGCAGGTCATCGGGCAGGCGCTGACCCGCCAGGGCTACACCCCGGTGCTCGCCACCCAGACCCCGGGCGGCTCCACCGAGGACGAGCTGACCGGGATGCTGGTCGAACGCGGGGTGGCCGGGATCATCTTCATCTCCGGCCTGCACGCCGACACCTCCGCCGACGTGGAGCGCTACGAGCGGCTGCGCGGCAACGGAGTGCCCTTCGTCCTGATCAACGGGTTCGCGCCACGGGTGCGGGCCCCCTTCGTCTCCCCCGACGACCGGGCGGCGATGCGGCTGGCGATGAGCCACCTCGTCTCGCTCGGCCACCGCAGGATCGGCCTCGCGCTGGGGCCCGCCCGCTTCGTCCCCGTGCAGCGCAAGATCGAGGGCTTCCTGCGCGGCGCCGCCGAGGACCTGGGAACCCCCGAGGACGAGGCGCGCGAGCTGATCGAGCACTCGCTGTTCACCCTGGAGGGCGGCCAGGCCGCGGCCACCGCCCTGCTGGAACGCGGCTGCACGGCGGTGATCTGCGCCTCCGACATGATGGCGCTCGGCGCGATCCGGGCCGCGCGGCAACGCGGTCTCGCCGTCCCGGGCGAGGTGTCCGTGATCGGCTACGACGACTCACCGCTGATCGCCTTCACCGACCCGCCGCTCACCACCATCCGCCAGCCCGTCCCGGCCATGGGCCAGGCGGCCGTCAGGGCACTGCTGGAGGAGATCGGGGGCACCCCCACCCCGCACAGTGAGTTCGTCTTCCTGCCCGAACTCGTCGTCCGCGGCAGCACCGCCACCGCTCCCTCCGTCGTACGGGGGACCCCCAGGGGTCAGAACCCGACCGGAGGATGATCGGGCGGGCCTCCGGTCTCTGGCAGACTGTTCGACCATGGGGGCAACAAGCGTCGAGCAGGACAGTGAACAGCGAGTGGATGCGGGGAGCGTGACCGACAAGCAATCCGAGCCCCCGTCCCGGACGAGATGGCTCAGTTCGCTGCGCGTGCCGCGCCGCCCCCGCCTCTGGTTCGAGCTGCTGCTCATCGCCGTCAGCTACGGCGTGTACTCCATGATCCGCAACGCGGCGCCGACCCACGAGGAACGGGCGCAGGAGCACGCGCGGCAGATCTGGGACTTCCAGAACAGCATCGGGCTGGGTTTCGAGCGCGCGGTCAATCACGGCATAGAGTCCATCACCTGGCTGATCGTGCCGATGAACTACTACTACGCCACGCTGCACTTCATCGTGACCATCGGCGTGCTGGTGTGGGTCTTCCGCTGGCACCCCGGCCGGTACGGGGCGATCCGGCTGGTGCTGTTCGCCACCACCGGGATCGCGCTGATCGGCTACTACTTCTACCCGCTGGCCCCGCCGCGGCTGATGGCCGGCATGGACTTCATCGACACCGGGCGGGTGCACCAGACCTGGGGCTCGTTCCAGTCGGAGAGCATGCAATCGGTCTCCAACCAGTACGCGGCGATGCCGTCGATGCACATCGGCTGGTCGGTGTGGTGCGGCATCACCATAGTGCTGCTCGCGAAGCCGCTGTGGGTGAAGATCCTGGGCGTGCTGTACCCGACCCTCACGCTGCTGGTGATCGTGGCCACCGCCAACCACTTCTGGCTGGACGCGGTGGGCGGGCTGGTCTGCCTGGCGTTCGGCTTCGCCGTGGCCCGGACGTGGTTCGCCGAGTCCCCGTACCGGCTGCCCCAGCTGGTGCCGGACGCCGTGCCGCGCGCCAAACGCGCTCAGTCACCGTCGTAGAACAGCCGCTCCACCACCGTACGGGCGCGGCGCGTCGTACGGCGGTAGTCGTCGATCATCTGGCCGCCGCTGCCGGTGTCCTGCTGGCGGGCGGCGCCCGGCTCGTACCCCAGGTAGCGGGCGACGGCCGCCAGTTCGCGGGGGTCGGTGGGGAAGGTGTCCTGCGGCCTGCCGCGTACCAGCATCACCGCGTTGCGCACCCGTGAGGCCAGGATCCAGGCGGCGTCCAGCACGGCGGCGTCCTCGGCGTCCAGCAGCCCGGCCGCCTCGGCCGCGGCCAGCGCGCGGCGGGTGCGGGTGGTGCGCAGCTCGGGAAGCGCGGCGGCGTGCCGCAGCTGGAGCAGCTGCACGGTCCACTCGATGTCGGACAGTCCACCGCGGCCGAGCTTGGTGTGGGTGGTGGGGTCGGCGCCGCGCGGCAGCCGTTCGGCCTCCATCCGGGCCTTGAGCCGGCGGATCTCGCGGACGTCGCTCTCGCTCAGTCCGGCCTCGGGGTAGCGCAGCGGGTCGATGAGGGCGGTGAACCGCTCCCCCAGGTCCGGGTCGCCTGCCACCGGCTGGGCGCGCAGCAGCGCCTGGCTCTCCCACACCAGTGACCAGCGGCGGTAGTAGGCCGCGTAGTTGTCGAGGGTGCGCACCAGGGGGCCGCCGCGGCCCTCGGGGCGCAGGGCGGTGTCGATGAGCAGCGGCGGGTCGCCGGAGGGCAGCTGGAGCAGCCGGGTCAGCTCGCCGGCGACGGCGAGGGCGGCGCGGTCGGCCTCGGCCCGGTCGGCCCCCTCGCGCGGCTCGTGGACGAACATGACGTCGGCGTCGGAGCCGTAGCCCAGTTCGTGGCCGCCGAAGCGGCCCATGGCGATGACAGCGAACCGGGTGGGCAGCTCTGCGCCCCAGCGGGCCTGGACGGCGGCGCGCAGGGCGCCGGCGAGGGTGGCCGCGTTGATGTCGGTGAGGGCGTCGCCGACCTGGTCCAGGGCGGGTCCCTGGCCCTCGCCCGGGGGTGCCTCTGTGGGGCGGTAGGCGCCGACGATGTCGGCGGCGGCGGTGCGGAACAGTTCGCGGCGGCGCACGCCGCGGGCGGCGACGGTGGCGGCCTCGGCCGAGTCCGCGCGGCCGACGGCGGCCAGGACCTCCTGGCGCAGGGCGGTGGCGCCGCGCGGGGCGAGCCCGCCGGGGTCGCCGAGCAGGGCGACGGCCTCGGGGGCGCGCAGCAGCAGATCGGGGGCGAGCCGGCCGGCCGACAGGACCCGGGCGAGGTTCTCGGCGGCGGCGCCCTCGTCGCGCAGCAGCCGCAGGTACCAGGGGCTGGTGCCGAGCGCGTCGGAGACCTTGCGGAAGCCGAGCAGTCCGGCGTCGGGGTCGGCGGAGTCGGCGAAGCGGTCCAGCAGAACGGGCAGCAGGGTGCGCTGGATGGCGGCCTTGCGGGTGACACCGGAGGCGAGGGCCGTCAGATGGCGCAGCGCGGCGGCCGGGTCGGCGTAGCCGAGGGCGACCAGCCGGACCCTGGCGGCCTCGGGTGCCAGCCGTACCCCGCCGCCCTCCAGGCCGGCGACGGCGTCCAGCAGCGGGCGGTAGAACAGCTTCTCGTGCAGCCGGCGCACGGCGGTGGTGTGGCGGCGCCAGGCGGCGGTGACCTCGGTGACGGGGTCGGGGGTCAGGCCGAGCGAGCGGCCCAGGCGGCGCAGGTCGGCCTCGTCCTCGGGCATGAGGTGGGTGCGGCGCAGCCGGTACAGCTGGATGCGGTGCTCGACGGTGCGCAGGAACTCGTACGACGCGTGGAGGCTGGCGGCGTCCTTGCGGCCGATGTAGCCGCCCTCGGCCAGCGCGTGCAGCGCGTCCAGGGTGCTGGCGTGGCGCAGCGCGGGGTCGGTGCGGCCGTGCACCAGCTGGAGCAGCTGGACGGCGAACTCGACGTCGCGCAGCCCGCCGGGGCCGAGTTTGAGTTCGCGTTCGACGCGGTCGGCGGGGATGGACTCCTCGACGCGGCGGCGCATGCGCTGCACGTCGGGGACGAAGTTGTCGCGTTCGGCGGCGCCCCACACCAGGGGGGCGACGGCCTCGGCGTACCGGGCCCCCAGCTCCTCGTCGCCGGCCATCGGGCGGGCCTTGAGGAGGGCCTGGAACTCCCAGGTCTTGGCCCAGCGGTGGTAGTAGGCGAGGTGGCTGGAGAGGGTGCGCACCAGGGGCCCGTTGCGGCCCTCGGGCCGCAGATTGGCGTCGACGGGCCAGATGGTGCCCTCGGCGGTGGTGTCGGAGCAGATCCGCATCATGCGGGCGGCGAGCCGGGTGGCGGCGCGCAGGGCGGCGGGTTCGGTGTCCTCGGCGGCGCCCTCGGGGGGCTCGGCGACGAAGATGACGTCGACGTCGGAGACGTAGTTGAGCTCCCGGCCGCCGCACTTGCCCATGCCGATGACGGCGAGCCGGCAGCCGGCGGCGTCCTCGGGGGCCTCGGCGGCGGCGATGCGCAGGGCGGCGCGCAGCGTGGCGGTGGCGAGGTCGGCGAGTTCGGCGGCGGTCTCGGTGAAGCCGGTGGTGCCGGTCATGTCGCGGGCGGCGATGGTCAGCAGGGCCCGGCGGTAGCCCACGCGCAGCGAGTCGGGGTCGGTGGCCTCGGCGAGGGCGGCGGTGAACTCCTCGATGCCGGGGTGCAGGTCGGCGGTGTCGAAGGCGGTGAGGGTGCGCCATTCGACGGGGTGCCGGGCGAGGTGGTCGCCGAGCGCCTCGGAGGCGCCGAGCACGGCCAGCAGCCGGTCGCGCAGGGGTTTGGCGGCCAGCAGGGTGTCGAGCAGGACGGCCCGGTCCCTTTCGGGCTGGGCCTCGGCGAGCCGGGTGAGGGCGGCCAGCGCGAGGTCGGGGTCGGCGGTGGCGGCGAGCGCGTCGAGCAGCACGCCGTCGTCGCCCACCGGGTGCAGCGCCTCGTGGTCCAGCAGCAGGGAGGCGGCGCGCGGGTCGGTGAACCCGCGGCGCGCGAGCTGGCTGAAGCGGCCCTGCCGCCGGCCGCCGAAGGGGGTGCCGGGTCCGCTCACAGGGCCGGGAGGTTTTTGCGCAGCTCGAAGGCGGTGACCTCGGAGCGGTACTCCTCCCATTCCTGGCGTTTGTTGCGCAGGAAGAAGTCGAAGACGTGCTCGCCGAGGGTTTCGGCGACGAGTTCACTGTGCTGCATGAGGTTGATGGCCTCGCCGAGGTTCTGCGGCAGCGGCTCGATGCCCAGGGCGCTGCGTTCGCGGTCGGTGAGCGCCCACACGTCGTCCTCGGCGCCGGGCGGCAGCTCGTACCCCTCCTCGACGCCCTTGAGGCCGGCGGCCAGCAGCAGGGCGTAGGCGAGGTAGGGGTTGACGCCGGAGTCCAGGGAACGCACCTCGACGCGGGTGGAGCCGGTCTTGCCCGGCTTGTACATGGGCACCCGGATGAGCGCGGAGCGGTTGTTGTGGCCCCAGCAGATGTAGGAGGGGGCCTCGCCGCCGGCGCCGGCGGTGCGCTGGGTGCCGCCCCAGATCCGCTTGTAGGAGTTGACCCACTGGTTGGTGACGGCGGAGATCTCGCCGGCGTGCCGCAGGAGTCCGGCGATGAAGGAGCGGCCGATCTTGGAGAGCTGGTACTCGGCGCCGGTCTCGTGGAAGGCGTTGCGGTCGCCCTCGAAGAGGGAGAGGTGGGTGTGCATGCCGGAGCCGGGGTATTCGGAGAACGGCTTGGGCATGAAGGTGGCCTGGACGCCCTGTTCGAGGGCGACCTGCTTCATGACAAGACGGAAGGTCATGATGTTGTCGGCGGTGGACAGGGCGTCGGCGTAGCGCAGGTCGATCTCCTGCTGGCCGGGCGCGCCCTCGTGGTGGGAGAACTCCACCGAGATGCCCATGGATTCGAGCATGGAGATGGCCTGGCGGCGGAAGTCCATGCCGATGTTCTGCGGGGTGTGGTCGAAGTAGCCGGAGGAGTCGGCGGGGGTGGGGCGGGAGCCGTCCACCGGCTTGTCCTTGAGCAGGAAGAACTCGATCTCGGGGTGGGTGTAGAAAGTGAAGCCGAGATCGGAGCTCTTGGCGAGGGCGCGCTTGAGGACGTAGCGGGGGTCCGCGTAGGAGGGGGACCCGTCCGGCATGAGGATGTCGCAGTACATCCGGGCGGTGCCGGGGGACTCGGCGCGCCAGGGCAGGATCTGGAAGGTGGAGGGCGCGGGTTTGGCGATCATGTCGGACTCGTGGACGCGGGCGAAGCCCTCGATCGCGGAGCCGTCGAAGCCAATGCCTTCGTCAAATGCCTGTTCGAGCTCGGCGGGGGCGACGGCGACGGACTTGAGGAAGCCCAGCACATCGGTGAACCACAGCCGGACGAACCGGATGTCCCGCTCCTCCAGCGTCCGGAGCACGAACTCCTGCTGCTTATCCATGGCCACCATCCTCGCAGGTCACAACGCTCATTCTGGCGCACGGAAGCTCATCCGTCGCCCCCCAGTATCAGGGCATCCGGTTTCGGTGGCATTGCCGGTGCGGCACGGCGTGGGGTACGGGGGCCGTGCGGGGGGTGCGGCGCGGTCGCGGGGGGTGTGACCGGCGGGGTGCGGCGGGCCGGGCGCGGGGCCGCCCGGCCGCTGGTCATATGCGTACGGCCGGGTGCCGCGCGGGGGCGGGCCGGGCGGGGCTGAGCCGAACCGGCCACCCGCCCGACAAGCTTTGGCCATGGTTGCGCGGGGAGTGTTTCAGGGCGCGCACCGGCGCGTCCGCGCAGCTCATCGGCTTGTCACCACCCCCCGCGCCCCGGTTCACGGACTCGTTCGGGGGACGTTTGACGAACTCGCTGCGCCGGGGGCTTGCGGCCCCGTACTCTCCCTGTCACATAGCGAGTTGTGGCCACTACAGCTAGGCCGTTTCCTGCGGATCATCGGATCGTTGGTTGATGTGTGTCGTTGACTGATGCCCAGTGGGCGAGGATCGAGCCGTTGCTGCCGGACCGGACACCTCGGCGGGGAGGGCGGTGGCGGGATCACCGCCCGGTGATCGACGCGATCGCCTTCAAATACCGCACCGGGACGCCGTGGATGGATCTGCCCGAGCGCTTCGGGTCGTGGAAGGGCGTCCACAACCGGCTGCGGTGCTGGGCCGCCGACGGCACCTGGGAGAAGGTCTTCACCGCCCTGCTCGCCCAGGCCGACGCCGAGGGCGACATGGACTGGGTCATCGCGGTCGACTCCACGATCGTCCGTGCTCACCAGCACGCCGCCGGGGCCCGCAAAAAGGGGCCCCGGCCGGCGAGCCGGACGACCATGCCCTCGGACGGTCCCGCGGCGGACTGACCACCAAGATCCATCTCGCCGCCGACAGCCGCTGTCGGCCCCTGGCCTTCGTCCTCACCCCGGGCCAGGCAGGGGACGCACCCGCGTTCGCCCAGGTCATGAACCAGTTACGGGTGCCCCGGCCGACCGGCCGGCCCCGGACAACACCGGAGATGGTCCTGGCCGACAAGGCTTACTCCTCACGCGCTATCCGGGCCCACCTCCGTCGGCGCGGAATCCGGGCAGTCATTCCCGTTCCCGCTGACCAGGCAACCAACCGCAAACGGGCAGGTCGAGTCGGGGCTGTGGGTCTCCGACTTCTTCGCCGGTCTGGCCGCCGCCGACGGCGGGCACCCCAGCGGCACCGACCATTCCTCCGCCGATCAGCCGACCGGCAAAGACCTCCGGAAGTAAAGGGTGTAACAGGTGGTAGAGCACGTGACACAGCGGCTGATGAACATGGACTGGATGCTGAAGGACCTGGCGGCCACCGTCCCCGGCATCCGGCACATCGTCCTGCTGTCCGCGGACGGCCTGTGCATGGCCCAGCACGGAGACGACCGGGACGCCGGTGAACGGCTGGCCGCCGCCGGATCCGGCATCAAGTCCCTGGCGCAGTCCGTGGCGATGGAGTTCCCCGACGAGGAGAACGACGTACGGATGGTGGTGCTGGAGCTGACCGGCGGCTTCTTCTATCTGATGTCCGCCGGCTCCCGCTCGTACCTGGCGGTCACCGCCAGCGCCGAGGTGAGCGCCGCCATGGTCAGCCAGCGGATGCGGGACCTGGTGCTGCGGCTCGGCGAGCACCTGTCCAGCGCGGTGCGAGCTCCCGAACAGGCGGCGCCATGAGCCGGAAACGGCGGGAGGACAGCGGTGGGGCGGGCAGCCAGGAGGAAGAGGCGCCCGTACCGCTGTATGTCATCACCGGCGGGCGCAGCGAGGGCAAGGAGGACCATTTAGTCCTGGATCTGGTCACGCTGGTCGTGTCCCGATCCGCTCCCACTTCCGGTATGCACCCCGAGCAGGCGGCCATTCTGCGGATGTGCGGCAACCCCCTGTCCGTGGCCGAGATCTCCGCGTACATCGATCTGCCGTTCAGCGCGGTCAATGTGCTGTTGGCGGATCTGCTGGCCAACTCCCATGTGGAGGTCAGGGAAGCGAGAAGTGCGGCGCCCCAGCGCACCGCGACGGATCCCGATATCGACACCCTGAAGGCATTGATCGATGGACTACAACGGCTCTGACCTTTCCCTGGGCCCACGGCCGGAGGATCTGCTGCCCGCCTCGACGGAGAAGTCCGTCAAGGTGGTGATCGTGGGTGGCTTCGGCGTCGGCAAGACCACGATGGTCGGCTCGGTCAGCGAGATCCGCCCGCTGACGACCGAGGAGACCATGACGCGCGACAGCGTCGGCGTCGACTCGCTGCACGGGGTGGAGCGCAAGACGGAGACGACCGTCGCCATGGACTTCGGCCGCATCACCCTCAACCAGCAGCTGGTGCTCTACCTGTTCGGCACCCCGGGGCAGCAGCGGTTCTGGTTCCTGTGGAACGGGGTGATCGAGGGGGCGCTGGGGGCCGTGGTGCTGGTGGACACCCGCCGTCTCGAGGACAGCTTCCAGGCGATGGACCGGCTGGAGGCGGGCAACGTGCCCTTTGTCGTGGCGGTCAACAACTTCCCCGACGCGCCGCTGCACTCGGTGGCGGCGCTGCGCTCCGCGCTCGACCTGGGCGAGGACGTCCCCCTGGTCAACTGCGACGCGCGCATGCTGGAGTCCAGCCGCGACGTGCTGCTGACCCTGATGCGTCATCTGTACACCAATGCCACCCGAGGCACCCAAGCACCGTCGGAGGTCACACGATGAGCGCGCCAGCCGCCGATCCGTCCGGTTTCGGGCCGACGGGCGCGCAGCCGCCACCCGGCTGTCCGGCGCACGCGGGGGGCGCCCCGGTGGGGCGCGGGTACGGGGTCGGGCCGTACGGGCCCGGCGGGGTGGTCCGGCTGTACGGCCCCGAGGCGTCGGCCGATCCGGTCGGCCTCTACGAGCGGCTGCGGACGGACCACGGGCCGGTGGCCCCGGTGCTGCTGGAGGGCGATGTGCCGGCCTGGCTGGTGCTGGGCTACCACGAGATCCTGGAGGTGTGCCGCAATCCGCGCCGCTACAGCCGGGACGGCCGCAACTGGCGGGACTGGCAGAACGGGGTGGTGGGGGCGCACGACGCGATCGCGCCCGTGCTGGCCTGGGGGCCGGACGCCACGCACCAGGACGGCTCGGTCCACCACCGGCTGCGCGGCGCCGTCAACGAGTCCCTCGAACGGTTCGACCGGCGGGCGATCCGCCGCCTGGTGGCCCGGTACTCCAATCATCTGATCAATGAGTTCGTGGACGCGGGCGAGGCGGAGCTGCTCGCCCAGTACGCGCAGCAGGTGCCGATGCGGGTGATGGGGCGGCTGGCCGGTCTGGAGGAGGAGGACGGGCCGCCGATGACGGAGGCGGCGCGGCAGCTGCTGATCGGCACCGAGAAGGCGGTGACGGCGGATCAGTTCATCCAGCGGCGGCTGCGGGAGCTGGTGGCGGCCAAGCACGACGCCCCCGGGTCCGACCTGGCGAGCTGGCTGATCGAGCACCCGGCCGGTCTCTCGGACGAGGAGGTGCTGCACCATCTGCGGCTGGTGCTGGTGTCCGCCAACGAGACGACCACCAATCTGATCGTCAACACGCTGCGGGTGGTCTTCACCCATCCCCGCTTCCGCGGCTCGCTGCACGGTGGCCGGATGACGCTGCCGGCGGCGGTGGAGCAGGTGCTGTGGGACGAGCCGCCGATCGCGGTGTGCCCCGGCGGCTTCGCGATGTTCGACATGGAGCTGGGCGGACAGCACATCAAGAAGGGCGACGCGATGCTGCTGGGCCTGGCGGCCGGCAACGTGGACCCGGTGGTCCGGCCCTCGCCCGGGGCGATGATGTACGGCAACCGCTCGCACCTGTCGTTCACCAGTGGGGCGCACGAGTGCCCCGGCGCGGACATCGGGCGGGCGATCACCGGTTCGGCGATCGAGGCCCTGCTGTACCGGCTGCCGGACATCCATCTGACCATCGAGGCGGACGAGCTGAGCTGGTCGGCGTCGACCTGGTCGCGGCACCTGGAGCGGCTGCCGGTGCGCTTCACCCCGCGCGACGCGCCGAACCCGATCGCGCCGATCCGGTTCACCCCGGAGGAGCTGGGGCACCGGGCGGTGGCCCACGCGGCGGTGCAGGACCGGCTGGCCCGCGGGGCGCGTACGGAGTCGGGGGTGCTGACGGCCGTGCGGGACCCGGCCGAAGCCGGCGCCGGGTCCCGCTCCGACGCGCTCAGGGACGAGCGGCGCGGCTGGTGGAGCCGGCTGTGGGGCCGCTGAGCGCGTCCTCGCGCCGGGTGGAACCGATGTCGCCCGGGATCACCTCGACGCCGATGTTCTCGGTGGCGTAGCGGGCCGAGGCGGTGCCCCAGCGCTGATTGGCCGTCATCCAGTGGCGCAGCCCTGCGATGTGGCGGGCGAGCCGCCGGCCCTCGGGCCCGGCGGCGTGCCGCTCGGTGAGGGTGCGCGCGGTGTCCTGGAAGCGGTGCACGGCGTCCCCCACCAGGGCGCCGACCCGCTCCAGGGCCTCGGCGCGGGAGCAGCCGCGGCTGCGCTGGGTGATGAGCACCAGGTTGTGCGGGTCGCCCTGGGCCTCCTCGCGTTCCAGGGAGTGCACGTCGTTGCACAGGAAGATCACATCGGTGGCGCAGCGCAGCAGCGTCTGCACGCCGGTGCTCCAGTAGAGCTCCTCGGAGAGCTCGAAGTGCCCGGCGCGTTCGATGAGGTCGAAGCAGGGGCCGGTGCCCACGGCTTCGCGGCGCAGGGTGATGTAGGTCTTCTCGTCCAGGACGGCGCCCGAGCGGCGGTTGTGGGCCTCCTCCACGTAGGCGCGGAAGAAGCGGGTGTAGGTGGCTGCGGCCCTGGTGCGCCAGGCGGCCGACATGCCCTGCGCGCTGCGCTCCCACACGTCGGTGTAGGCGCGGGTGAGCGCGGTGTCCAGGGCGGGCGGGGTGCCGGGGACGCGGTAGGGGATGGCGGCCAGTTCGGTGCTGAGCCGGGCGACGTGCTCGGGGTCGTTGCCGCGTGGTCCGTCGAACTGGTCGTCCAGCGGGAAGCCGATGCAGACCGCGTCGGTGACCAGGTCGAGGTCGGCGCCGCGGGCATCCGGGTAGGCGTATCCGGCGAGATCGGTGAGCAGCCAGTCCCGGTAGCGGCTCAGGGCCCGCTCACCGCGCACCAGTCCATGGGCGCGGATCCAGGCGAGGTGGTGCTCGCCGGCACGGGCTGACTCTGGATTCGATCCGGCCTGGAACGGCAGGAAGAAGGTGACGTTCTGTGGCATGAGACCTCCTCTCTTCAGCCCCTCCCATGAACAGGTGTTCATTCCTGGGGCGTGGAGTTCCTTGCCCTGCTGCGTTTTCCGGCAATCTGCACCGGCATGATCCTGACCGAATATTTGCGTTTGGAATGGATCATTCCGCTTATGTGACCCTCGGTCGGCGGTATCGACCGGGGTCACCCGGGGTCACCCGGGGTCACCCGGGGTCGGCGCAGGAAGGAGAAGGGGGAAGAGGTGACGGAGGTACGGGCCGGGCTCGGCTACAGGCCGGGGGCGCCCCAGACCGGGAACCAGCGGCTGAGGTCCTTCTCCAGCCGCAGATCGTTCTCCAGCAGTCCGCGCATCTGGAGCTCCAGCGGGGTGTCCCGCCGCTCGCCGCCGCCCGGCAGCGGCGCGAAGGGGTAGAAGGTGCCCCGCTTGTACAGGTAGACGAGGGCGAGCGGGCGGTCCCGGCCGTCCTTGAAACCGATCAGCGAGCACAGCAGCTGCGGGCCGAAGCCGCCGTCCTGGAGCAGGGTGTTCACCGCGTGCAGATCGTTGACCAGACCCGCCGCGTCGGAGGGGTCGTGCTCGGCGAGCAGCCAGGTGTAGCCGTAGCCGTCCTGGCTGAACTCCACCGGCACCCCGCCGGTGGGGGTGTCGGCGTCCAGCAGCCCCCGTACGTCGTCCTGGATGCGGGCGAACGCCCCGCCCTCCACGCTGGCGAAGCACACCGAACCGAGCCCGGTGGGGGTGAACCCGGCGCCCGCTTCGAGGGTCAGCGCCGCGGACGGCACCGCGAACAGCTGATCGAGATCGGGTTTCACCGGCTTGCTGCGGCCCAGGATGATGTCGAGGAAGCCCACGGGAGGATCAGCACCTTCTCGGTTGACGGCTGGCGACGGCGCTGCCGATCCTACGGGCGCCCCAGCTCCGCCGAGATGCGGCCCAGCTGGTCCAGGCGCTTCTCCAGGCTGGGGTGCGAGGAGAGCAGATTACTCAGGCTCTGGCCGGAGACCGCGGGGGCGAAGTAGAACGCGTTGAACGGCTCGGCCTGCCGCAGATCACGGGTGGGCACCTGCGCCATCTGCCCGGAGATCTTGGTCAGCGCGGAGGCCAGCGCCGAGGGGCGGCCGGTCAGCAGCGCGCCGGCCCGGTCGGCGGCCAGCTCCCGGTAGCGGGACAGCAGCCGGGTCAGCAGATAGCTCAGGACGTACACGACGGCGCTGATCAGCGGGATCAGCAGCAGCGCGACATTCTGGTTGTTGCGCGAGCGGCCGAGGCCGCCCCACAGGGCCATCCGGGTGATCAGCCCCGCCAGCACCCCGAGGAACCCGGCGATGGTCATCACCGCGACGTCGCGGTGTGCCACGTGGGACATCTCGTGGGCCAGCACGCCCTCCAGCTCATCGGGCTCCAGGCGGCGCAGCAGTCCCGTGGTGACGCACACCATCGACTTGTGCTGGCTGCGCCCGGTGGCGAAGGCGTTGGGGACATCGCTGTCGGCGATCGCGACCTTGGGCTTGGGCATGTCCGCCAGGGCGCACAGCCGGTCCACGGCGCCGTGCAGCTCGGGGGCCTGCTCGGGGGTGACCTCGCGGGCGCCCATGCTGTAGGCGGCGATCCGGTCGCTGAACCAGAACTGGGCGACGAAGACCGCGCCCACGATGATCACGATGAGCGGCCAGGCCTTGCCCAGCAGGACGATCATGACCCCGACGAAGACCACATACAGCAGCCCGAGCAGGAACATGGTGGTCACCATGCGGTTGGTGAGCCCACGGTCCGGGGCGAAACGGGTACGGGCCATGTCTGTCGTGTCCTCCTGACGGGGGCGGTCCCCGCCATCAAACATAGACCGCCGGGCGGCGAACCGGAGCGGACCGGGACCGCCGGGCCCACCGGCCGCCCGGTCCCCCGCCCGCACGGCGCCCGTATCCCGGCCCGCGGCCGGCCGCCGCCCGGGTCAGAAGTCCAGCCGGGCCGCCACCGGGAGGTGGTCGCTGCCGGTGGCGGGCAGGGTCCAGGAGGAGACCGGCTCCAGCTCGCGCACCAGGATCTGGTCGATGCGGGTCACCGGGAAGTTCGCCGGCCAGCTGAAGCCGAAGCCCGCGCCCGCCGCGCCCTGGGTCGAGCGCAGCTGGGAGGTGAGCGGGGCCAGCGCGCGGTCGTTCACCGTGCCGTTCAGATCGCCCAGCACCAGCAGCCGGCTCAGCGGCTCGTCCGCTATGGCACGGCCCAGCATCTCGGCGGCGTCGTCCCGCTGCTCGGCGGTGAACCCGGCCCGGAACTGCACGCGTACCGAGGGCAGGTGCGCCACCAGGACGGCCACCTCGCCACTGTCCGTGTGCACGGAGGTACGCAGCGCCCGGGTCCAGCCCATGCCGGTGTCCAGCTCGGTGGTCTCGCTCAGCGGCAGCCGGCTCCACAGCCCGACCGTGCCCGCCACCGTGTGGTACGGGTACTCCGCGGCCAGGGCCTCCTCATAGGTGGCCACGTGCCGCTGGGGCAGCTCCTGGAGGGCGATCAGGTCGGCGTCGCTCTCCGCGAGGGCCTGGGCGGTGCCGACCGGGTCCTGGTTGTCGGCGTCCACGTTGTGGCTGACCACCATCAGGGCGCCGCCGCTGCCGGTCTTGTCCAGCAGCAGTCCGCCGAAGAGGTTCAGCCACACCAGCAGCGGCACCAGCAGGGCCACCATCGCGGTGGCCGAGCGGCGCAGCGCGGCGCAGGCCGCCAGCACCGGGATGGCCAGGCCGGCCCACGGCAGGAACGTTTCCAGCAGGCTGCCGAGGTTCCCGATCCGGTTGGGGACCCGGGAGTGCAGCAGCATCACCAGCGCCAGCACCACCGCCGCCACGGCGATGATCACACCACGGCGCCAGCGGCCCACCCGATCGCTCCAGCGCGCGGGCTCCCGGGGCGCCTTGGGCGGCTCCGGCGACTTCGCGTCGTCGTCACCCGGGGTGTCCACCACTGCCATGCGCCGCCCTCACCAACCGTCGCTCTGTGCCCTCGGAACCTTACGCGAACCGGGACTCCCGAAGCGCATCCGTGCAGGCCGCCGGGGTGTACATCCGGCTAAGGACAAGGACGTTCACACGACCGTGCCGGGTTCCGCCCCATCTGCTTCCCGTGCCCGGGGATCGGTGCGACCATGGGAGGCGATCCGGGGACGCCGTACGGCGCTTCGAGACGATGAATGGAGCACAACGATGACGCAGCACAACGCTGCCCAGGCTCCGCGCGAGCCGCGCGAACCGGGACTGTACGGGGGCAAGAGCAGCCGCCGTATCACCGTACGTGACATAGCGGCCGCGAAGCGACGCGGCGAGAAGTGGCCGATGCTCACCGCGTACGACGCGCTGACGGCCTCCGTGTTCGACGAGGCCGGCATCCCGGTGATGCTGGTCGGCGACTCCATGGGCAACACCCACCTCGGGTACGACTCCACGGTGCCCGTCACCCTCGACGAGATGACCATGCTGTCGGCGGCCGTGGTGCGCGGCACCAAGCGCGCGCTGATCGTGGGCGACCTGCCGTTCGGCTCGTACCAGGAGGGCCCGGCGCAGGCGCTGCGCAGCGCCACCCGGCTGCTGAAGGAGGCCGGTGTCGGGGCCGTGAAGCTGGAGGGCGGTGAGCGCTCGGCCGATCAGATCCGGCTGCTGGTGGAGGCCGGCATCCCGGTGATGGCGCACGTGGGCCTCACCCCGCAGTCGGTGCTGGCCTTCGGCGGCCACCCGGTGCAGGGCCGCGGCGAGGAGGCGGCCCAGCAGCTGCTGCGCGACGCGAAGGCGGTCCAGGACGCCGGGGCGTTCGCGGTGGTGCTGGAGCTGGTGACGGCCGAGCTGTCGGCGGAGGTCACGCGGTCGCTGCACATTCCGACGGTCGGCATCGGGGCGGGCGCCGAGTGCGACGCGCAGGTGCTGGTGTGGACCGACATGGCCGGGATGACGGACTGGCCCGGCGGCCGGATGCCGCGCTTCGTCAAGCAGTACGCGCAGCTGCGCGGGGCGCTGGGGGACGCCGCCAAGGCGTTCGCGGAGGATGTGGTGTCGGGCACGTACCCGGCGCCGGAACACAGCTTCCGTTCCTGAGCACTCCCTGACCCGCCGATCGTCCGCGCCCGGGGGTGTCGACACTTTGTCGGTGGTTTGTCGGTGGCCCCTGGCAGGCTGGGCCGCATGACGCGAGAAAACACCCCCGGCCGCGGGCGGAACGCCGTCGAGGTCCGCGGCCTGGTCAAGCATTTCGGGGAGACCAGGGCCGTCGACGGCATTGATCTCGACGTCCGCGAGGGCACCGTGATGGGCGTGCTCGGCCCCAACGGCGCGGGCAAGACCACACTGGTGCGCTGCCTGTCCACCCTGCTGATACCGGACGCCGGCACGGCGGTCGTGGCGGGCTACGACGTGGTGCGCCAGCCGCGCCAGCTGCGCCGCACCATCGGGCTGACCGGTCAGTACGCCTCGGTGGACGAGAAGCTCTCCGGTTGGGAGAACCTGTACATGATCGGGCGGCTGCTCGATTTCTCCCGCGCCGAGTCCCGCAAGCGGGCGGACGAGCTGCTGGAGCGGTTCTCCCTGACCGAGGCGGCCAGGCGGCCGGTCGGCAAGTACTCGGGCGGGATGCGCCGTCGGCTGGACCTGGCGGCGTCGATGATCGGCCGCCCCCGCGTGCTGTACCTGGACGAGCCGACGACCGGCCTGGATCCCCGGACCCGCAACGAGGTGTGGGACGAGGTGAAGCGGATCGTCGCGGACGGCAACACGGTGCTGCTCACCACGCAGTACATGGAGGAGGCCGAGCAGCTGGCGAGCGAGCTGACGGTGGTGGACCACGGGAAGGTCATCGCCGAGGGCACGGTGCGCGAGCTGAAGGCGAAGGTGGGCGGGCGGACGCTGCTGGTGCGCCCGGTGGACCAGGCGCAGCTGCCGCTGATGGCGGCGGCGGTGACCGAGGCGGGCCTGGACGGCATCGCCGGGGCGGGCACCGACGCGGCGGGTGAGGCGCTGAGCGTGCCGATCATCAGCGACGAGCAGCTCACGGCCGTGGTCGGGCTGCTGGGGGCGCGGGGCTTCGGGATAGCGGACATCAGCACCCATCTGCCCAGCCTGGACGAGGTGTTCCTGTCCATCACGGGCAAGCCGGCCGCGACGGCGGACGAGACGGACCAGAAGGAAGAAGAGGCGGCCACGGCATGAGTGCGACGACGACACAGGCACCTCCGGAGCCGCGCCCGGAGCCGGCGCCCGCCGGGGGGCGGCAGTCGGACGACGGCCGGATCGGGGCGCGGGCGAATCTGCGGCACATCTCGGCGCTGATCCGGCGCAACGCGCTCCAGATCAAGCAGAACCCGGAATCGATGGCCGACGCGCTGCTGATGCCGATCGTGATGACCCTGCTGTTCGTGTACGTCTTCGGCGGGGCGATCGCCGGGGAAGCGGGCGGCTACCCCAACTGGATCGTGCCCGGGCTGATGGCCATGATGGGCCTGAGCCTGGCGATGTCCGTGGGCACCGGGGTGCACGAGGACTTCAGCAAGGGCGTGATGGACCGGTTCCGGTCGATGCCGATAGCCCGCTCCTCGGTGCTGATCGCCAAGGTGGTCGTGGAGCTCGGCCGGCTGCTGGTCACCATGGCGGTGCTGCTGGTGGTGGGTCTCGCGGTGGGCCTGGAGCTGAACGGCCGGTGGGTGGAGCTGCTGGCCGCGGTCGGTCTCGCGGCGCTGTTCGGGGCCTCGCTGACCTGGATCTTCATTCTGCTCGGGCTGACGATGCGCAGCGCGCAGGCGATTCAGGGGATGGCGTTCATGGTGATGATGCCGCTGCAGTTCGGCTCGTCGATCTTCGTGCCGACGGAGACGATGCCGGGCTGGCTCCAGGCGTTCGCGAACGTCAATCCGCTCTCGCAGCTGGCGGAGGCGTCCCGGAACCTGATCAACGGTGCCGGTGACGTGGCCGGCCCGGCGGTGTCGGTGGTGCTGTGGTCGGTGGGGATCACGCTGGTGACGGCGCCGCTGGCGATCTCGAAGTTCCGCAAGAAGGTGTAGGCACCGGGCCCGGCCCGGGAGGGCCGCCGCCGGCCGCGGTCAGCGGACGGTGGCGGCCCTCTTGTGTGCGAACCAGGCGATGTTCGAGGACAGCCCGGCGATCAGCACCCAGACGATGCCCAGAAAGTTGGCCTGGGCGAAGGAGACCACCGCGGCGGCCACCGCGAGGACGCAGACGGCCAGGGCGTACAGGGCGAGCCGCCGTGAGGAGCGGGCGGCCGCGGGGTCGGGGCCGGGTGTGGTGGTGCCGGGCGCGGGAGTGCTGGAAGACATGCTCCCCATTGTCCCCGAGCGGGTCAGATGTCGGTGAGCCGGACCCCGGCGTGTGCCTTGTAGCGGCGGTTGACGGAGATCAGGTTGGCGACGAGTGACTCCACCTGGTGGGCGTTGCGCAGCCGCCCGGCGAAGACGCCGCGCATGCCGGGGATGCGGCCGGCCAGCGCCTGGACGGTCTCGCAGTCGGCGCGGTCCTCGCCCAGCACCATGACGTCGGTCTCGATCTCGGTGATCCCGGGGTCCTGGAGCAGGACGGCGGACAGGTGGTGGAAGGCGGCGGTGACCCGGGACTCGGGCAGCAGGGCGGCGGCCTGCTGGGCGGCGCTGCCCTCCTCCGGGACGAGGGCGAAGGCGCCCCGCTTGTCGAAGCCCAGCGGGTTGACGCAGTCGACGACGAGCTTGCCGGCGAGTTCGGCGCGCAGGGCGGTGAGGGTCTTGGCGTGGCCCTCCCAGGGCACGGCGACGATGACGATGTCGCTCTCGCGGGAGCAGCCGGCGTTGTCGAGGCCGCGGATCCCGAGCCCCAGTTCGCCGGCGGCCTGCTCCGCCCGTTCGGCGGCGCGCGAGCCGATGATCACCTGCTGTCCGGCGCGCGCCAGCCGGTAGGCGAGCCCTCTCCCCTGGTCGCCGGTTCCGCCGAGCACCCCGACGACCAGATGGGAGACATCGGGCAGCTCCCAGGGGTCCTTGGGGGCGGGCTTGGGGGTGGCGGCGGCATCGTGAGAAGTCATGGGGCCGATCCTGCCACCCCGTCCCGGAGAACGAGTGGGGCGCCGGTCGGCAGGTCCCCGATCCGGTGGGCGGGTGCGCGACGCCCGAGGGCGCCGCCCGTCCCCGCCCGCTGCCGCGCGGCGTCGTCGTCCGCCCGGTGGCGCCGGGTCAGGCCGGCGGGTCCTCCTCGTCCTTGAGCGGCTCGGGCTCGCGGTCGCGCCAGCGGGGGTCCTTGCGCCATTCCTCGTCCCGGGTGCGGGCCGTCTCGATCGCCCGCGCGGCCTCGCCCGGCGTGTCGTAGGGGCCGAGCCGGTCCTTGGCCGGGCATTCGGGGCCTTCTTCCACCTTCTGGTGTTTGAGGCAGTAGTACCACTCGCCGGCCTTGCCGGTCGGGGTCCGTCGTCGGAAGAGCGCAGCCATACCCTCATCCTGCCCGCCCGTAGACTCGCTGGCATGTCTGGCCAGTCTCTTCTTGTTCCCGGTACGGTCTCGCCGCAGCGGTCCGTCCCCTCCGTCATCCCCCGCCCCGAGTACGTGGGCAAGAAGGGGCCCACCCCGTACACGGGGCCCGAGGCGCAGGACGATGCCACGATCGAGCGGATGCGGCTGGCCGGGCGGCTCGCCGCGCGGGCCATGGCCGAGACCGCCGCGCACATCGCGGACGGGGTCACCACCGACAAGCTGGACGAGATCGCGCACACCTTCCTGTGCGACCACGGCGCCTACCCCTCGACCCTGGGCTACCGGGGCTTCCCCAAGTCGCTGTGCACCTCGGTCAACGAGGTGATCTGCCACGGCATCCCGGACAGCACCGTGCTGCGCGACGGCGATCTCGTGAACCTCGACATCACCGCCTATGTGGGCGGCGTGCACGGTGACACCAACGCCACCTATTTCGTGGGCGGCGAGGCGGCCGCGGACGAGGAGTCGCGGCTGCTGGTGGAGCGCACCCGGGAGGCGCTCAACCGGGCCATCAAGGCGGTGCGCCCCGGCCGGCAGATCAACGTCATCGGACGGGTGATCGAGTCGTACGCCAAGCGGTTCGGTTACGGCGTGGTGCGGGACTTCACCGGTCACGGCATCAACCGTTCCTTCCACTCCGGCCTGATCGTCCCGCACTACGACGACCCGAACGCCACGACGGTGATGCGGACCGGGATGACGTTCACCATCGAGCCGATGCTCAACCTGGGCACCCACGAGTGGGAGATGTGGGACGACCAGTGGACCGTGGTCACCAAGGACCGCAAGCGCTCGGCCCAGTTCGAGCACACGCTGGTCGTCACCGAGGCCGGCGCGGAGGTTCTGACGCTTCCCTGAGCCCCGGATGTTTACCGACAACGTGTCGGCAAGAGCTTGACTTAGGTAAGCCTAAGTAGGGAGTATGGCGGGGCACGGCAGCATGCCGTGCCCCGCCGCCAGCGTCCCCGGAGGCTCCCTTGACCACGCCGCTCGCCGTCACCCCGTTCTCCGCCCAGATCCGCGAGGCCTCCCACGAAGCGCACACCGAGGCGGAGAACTCCTCCTTCATGAGCGATCTGCTCGGCGGGAAGCTCGGCGTCGCCGCCTACCGCCGCTACACCGAGCAGCTGTGGTTCGTGTACCGCGCCCTGGAGGCCAAGGCCGCCGACCTCGCCGCCGACCCGGTGGCCGGCCCGTTCATCCGGCCCGAGCTGTCCCGCACCGCCGCCCTCGAAGCCGACCTCGACCACCTGCACGAGGGCCCCGGCTGGCGCACCGTCATCACCCCGCTGCCCGCCACCGAGACCTACGCCGCCCGCGTCACCGAGGTCGCCACCACCTGGCCGGCCGGCTACGTCGCCCACCACTACACCCGCTACCTGGGCGACCTCTCCGGCGGCCAGATCATCCGCGGCACCGCCGAGAAGATCTGGGGCTTCACCCGCAAGGGCCCCGGCGTCCACTTCTACGTCTTCGACGCCATCGGCAACCCCGCCGCCTTCAAGCGCGAGTACCGCCAGGCCCTGGACGACATCGCCGCCGACGGCCCCGAGCGGCTGCGCATCGTGGAGGAGTGCAAGCGGGCCTTCGCGCTCAACTCCGCCGTCTTCCAGGATCTGGCCGCCGCCTGCCGTTAACGTGAGGGGCATGCCGCCCTTCAGCCCCCCACCGTCCTGGCTGGCCGACGCCGTTCTCTACCAGATCTATCCGCAGAGCTACGCCGACTCCAACGGGGACGGCATCGGCGACTTCGCCGGCGTCACCGCCCATCTGGAACACCTGTCCTGGCTGGGCGTCAACACCGTCTGGCTCAACCCGTGCTTCGCCTCCCCCTTCCGGGACGCCGGCTACGACGTCAGCGACTACCTCGCCCCCGCCCCGCGCTACGGCACCGAAGAGGATCTGGCGCGCCTAGTGGACGAGGCGGGCCGGCTGGGCATCCGCGTGATGCTGGACCTGGTCGCCGGGCACACCTCCGACGAGCACCCGTGGTTCACGGCCTCGGCGCGGGACCCCGGCGACCACCGGTACATCTGGGCGGAACCCGGCGCGGACGGTACGCTGCCGCCCCGCTTCGTCCGCTCCCCCGGCTCGCGCCCCGGCGGCTATCTGCCGAACTTCTTCGAGAGCCAGCCCGCCCTCAACTTCGGTTACGCACGCCAGGACGCGGCCGAGCCCTGGCGGCAGCCGGTCGACGCCGAGGGGCCGCGCGCCAACCGGGCCGCGCTGCGCGAGGTGATGGACCACTGGCTGCGGCTCGGCCTGGCCGGGTTCCGGGTGGACATGGCGCACTCCCTGGTGAAGGACGACCCGGGCCTGGTGGAGACCTGCCGGCTGTGGGGCGAACTGCGCACCTGGCTGGACGCCACCCACCGGCAGGCCGCGCTGCTCGCCGAGTGGGGCGACCCGCAGATGTCGGTGCCCGCCGGGTTCCACGCCGACTTCCTGCTCCAGTTCGGCGGTCCCTCCGACGGGCTGCCGATGCGTTCGCTGTGGAACAACGGCACCGGCACCGTCCACCAGCACTGGGAGCAGCGCGACAGCTGCTACTTCGACGCCGGGGCGCGCGGCAGCGCCGAGACGTTCGTCTCGGCGTGGCGCTCGGCCACCGCGCTCATCGGGGACAAGGGCTTCATCTCGCTGCCCACCGCCAATCACGACTTCTCCCGGCTGTGCTGCGGCCCGCGCACCGCCGAGCAACTGCCGCCCGCCTTCGCCTTCCAGCTGACCTGGCCGACGCTGCCCGCCATCTACTACGGCGACGAGATCGGCATGCGCTACCTCCCCGGGCTGCCCGACCACGAGGGAAGTGTGCTGGAGGCCACGTACAACCGGGCCGGCTCCCGTACGCCCATGCAGTGGGACGCGACACCGGGCGCCGGGTTCTCCACCGCCCCCGCCGACCGGTTCTACCTTCCGCTCGACCCGGACCCGGACCGCCCCGACGTCGCCACGCAGCGCGCGGACGAGAACTCGCTGCTGCATCTGGTGCGGCGGCTGATCGCGCTGCGCTCCGGCACGCCCGAACTGGGCGGCCGGGGCTCGGTGGAGGTGCTCTCCACCGGCTATCCGCTGGTGTACGTGCGCGGCGGGCGCTATCTGGTGGCGGTCAACCCGGGGCTCGCGCCGGTCACCTTCCCGTACCGGACGGACGGGGCCACGCCGCAGCCGGTGGAGGTGAGCGGGGTGCGGATCAGGGACGGTGCGATCAGCGCGGACGGTTTCGGTTTCGGGATCTTCGCGCTGTAGGACTCCCGGGCGGTCCGGTCGCCGGCGGAGGACGCCCCCGTACACCCCTTCCGCTGGAGCCCACTTCAGCGTGCAGACTCCCCGCATGACGACAACACAACGGGTGCTGGGACGTTCCGGGATCGCTGTCAGCCCGCTCGGCTTCGGCTGCTGGGCGATCGGCGGCCCGTGGCAGGACACCGGGGGCCTGCCGCTGGGCTGGGGCGCGGTGGACGACGAGGAATCGGTGCGGGCGGTACGGCGGGCGCTGGAGCTGGGTGTCACCTTCTTCGACACCGCCGACTGTTACGGCACCGGGCACAGCGAGGAGGTGCTGGGCCGGGCGCTGAAGGGGCGCCGCGAGGAGGTGGTGATCGCCTCCAAGTGGGGCAACGTCTTCGATCCGGCCACCGGCACCATGCTGCCGGAAGCGGATGTCAGCCCGGGCTACGTGCGGCGGGCGCTGACCGCGACCCTGCGCCGCCTGGGCACGGACCATCTGGACCTCTATCAGTTCCATATCGGCCACGCGCCGCCCGAGGCGGGCGAGGAGTTGCGCGAGGTGTGCGAGGAGCTGGTGGCCGAGGGGCTGATCCGGGCGTACGGCTGGTCCACCGATCTGCCCGACCGGGCGAAGGTGTTCGCGGCCGGCGCGCACTGCGCGAGTGTGCAGCTGAACTGCAATGTGCTGGAGGACGCGCCCGAACTGCTGGCGCTGTGCGAGGCGGAGGGGCTGGCGGCGATCAACCGGGGGCCGCTGGCGATGGGGGTGCTGACGGGGAAGTACGACAGCGCCCCGGGCGGCGGCGCGAGCCTGAGCCCCGGGGACATCCGGGCCGAACCGCCCGCCTGGCTGCGGTACTTCAAGGACGGCCGGCTGGAGCCCGGGTGGCGGGCGAAGTTCGAGGCGGTGCGCGACGTGCTCACCAGCGGGGGACGTACCCCGGCGCAGGGCGCGCTGGCCTGGCTGTGGGCGCGCAGCCCGGCCGCGGTGCCGATCCCGGGCATCCGCACCGTGGCGCAGGCCGAACAGAACGCGGCGGCGATGGAGTTCGGGCCGTTGACGGCCGAGCAGCTGATGGACATCGAGAGGCTGCTCGGCCGTCGCTGACCGGCCGGGGCCATGACGGCCGGTGGGGAGGCACGTGCCCGCCGGCCGGGCGTTGACCGGCGGGCACGCTGGCTGTCGTGGGCTGGACCGTCAGCCCAGCGACAGCGTGCGGCGGCGGGCGGCGTAGAACGCCGCGACACCTGCCGCGCTCAGGGCGGCGGCGCCGCCGGCCAGTTCGGCGAGCGGGATACCGCTGCCGGTGCTGGCCAGTGCGCCACCGAGGGCACCGCCGGAGGCGCCGCCCTGGGGGGTGGTGCCGGCCGGGGTGGTGACGGGGTCGGTGCCGCCGGGGTTCTCCCCCTGGGGCAGTTCGGCGTCCTCGCTCAGGGCCACCGTGACGGTGAGCGTGTCGAGTGCGGTGCCCGCCGGGTACATCGGGGTGCCGTTGTACGCGAACACCTCGGAGCCCTCGGCGGTCAGCGTCGCCGGGATGTCCGTGAGGACGATGACATCGTCCTCGGAGGTGATGGCGCCGGCCGGGATGTCGAGGTCGGCGACCGTGACGGCGTCGTACGTGCCGTCCTTGGTGACGACATCGGCGATCAACTCACCCTGGGTGCCGTCGATCTCCACCGCGAAGTCGGAGAAGGTGAGGTCGAGGGCGTACCCGCCGCCGGCCTCGGCGTGGCCGAAGAAGCGGACGCTGCCGTCGAAGGCGGCGCCGAGGGTCTCCTCGGTGGTGTCGAACTCGCCCTCGGCGTCGGTGAAGCGGTAGCCGTCGCCGCTCTGGAGGGCGCCGTCGGCCAGCTCCACATCGCCGTGCGCGATGGGTCCGTTGATGTAGGTGCGGAAGGACTCCTTGACGCCCCAGTCCAGGGTGCCGTCGTGGATGACACCGGCGAGGATCGGGTCCTCGGCGTCCGGCTCGTCGTCGACGGGGTTCTCACCGTCCGGGTTCTCGGGCTTCTCGGGGTTTTCCGGGTTCTCGGGGTTTTCCGGGTTCTCCGGGTTCTCCGGGTTCTCCGGGTTCTCCGGGTTCTCCGGGTTCTCCGGGTTCTCCGGGTTCTCCGGGTTCTCCGGGTTCTCCGGGTTCTCCGGGTTCTCCGGCTCCGGCTCGGGCTCCGGCTCCGGCTCCGGTTCGGCCGTCTTCGGGGTGACGGTCAGGGTGGCCGGGTCCAGTTCGGTGCCCTCGGAGTACATCGGGCTGCCGTTGTACGAGAACGCCTGCTCGCCGTCCTTGGTCAGCGTGGCCGGGATGTCGGCGAAGACCATCGCGCCGCCGTCGCCCGAGCCGGGCCGGACGCCCGACAGGTCGAGGCTGGCGACCTCCACGTCCTCGGTGACCTCACCGGCGACGGTGATGTCCGCGACGATGGCCCCCGCGGTGCCTTCGGTGACGACCCGCAGATCGGAGAATGTCAGGTCGAGCGCGCCGTGGTGCCCCTCGTAGTGGACGCTGCCGTCGAAGGCGGTGTCCACGCCGTGGGTGGAAAGGTCGTAGCTGCCGGTGCCGTTGGTGAAGCGGAAGGTGGAGTCGGCGTTCGTCTCGGCGCCGTCGGCGGTGGTGATCGAACCGCCGGCTATCGGACCGGAGATGTAGCGGTTGAAGGAGGCTTTGACGCCCCAGTCCAGGGTACCGTCGATCAGCTCGAAGGAGCTCGCGCCGGGCCGCTCGTCGGCGAAGGCCGGGGCCGCGAAGCTGGTGGTGTACAGCACGGTGGCGGTCGCCGCCGCCAGCAGCATGCCGCCCCGCCGTACGGTACGGGTACGGGCTCGGGTTGCGGTCGTCATGATCGCGTTGACTCCTCGGGTGTTCCGGAAGGATCTTCTGTGTGCCGCGCGCTGCGGCGCCTCGAGATGAGGTAGGCGGTGAGGGCGGCCAGTACGAGGACCGTGCCGGCGCCCGCCGCGATGAGGGAGGTCGGGGAGGAAGAGGAGGCGGCGGCCGGTTCGGGCTCGGGTTCCGCGTCGCTCTCCGGTGCGGGGGCGGCGGTCTCCGTCTCCACCGGGTCGCTGCCGATGTCGGGCAGGGCGGGGAGTTCGGCGTCCTCGGTGAGGGCGAAGGCCACCGTGACCGGGTCCATCTGTGTGCCCGGCTGGTACAGGCCGAAGATGTCCGCGCCCTCGTCGGTCAGTTCGGCGGGGGTCTCCTCGATGAGGATCAGGCCCTCGGACGGGGCCAGGTGTTCCGGGTCGGCGGCGAAGGTGACCAGCGGCTGCCGCTCGCGGGCGCCCTCGTCCGTGGTGACATCGGCCGACAGGGTTCCGGTGCCGTCCGCGATGTCGACGCGTACGGCGCTCAGTTCGAGGTCGAGGTCGTTGCCGGTGAAGCGCAGCGCCCCGCTGAAACGCGCCTCGGCGGTGCCCTGTTCGGGGTCCACGGTGCCCTCGCCCGCCGGGAAGCGGAACAGCGCGCCGCCGTCCTGGGCCCCGTCGGTCAGCTCCCACCGTCCGGCCGCGATGTCACCGGTGACGTACTCGCGGAAGGTGCGCCGTACCCCCCAGTCGACGGCCGCGTCGGTGATCTCTTGGGCGGCGGGCTCCTCTTCCGTCCCGTCCTCGGGCTCCTCCCCCGGCCCGGGGCCGGGTTCGGGGTCCTCGGTGGACGGGGCGGCGGGCTCCAGGGTGTCGGCGGTGAAGGTCACCGGGTCCAGCGCGTCGCCCGCCTCGTAGTAACCGGCGAAGGCGGTCGCGCCGTCACTCGTGAGGGTGGCGGGGATGCCGGAGACCGCCAACTGGGTGCCGCCGCGCAGGTCGACGCCGGAGAGGTTGAGGGAGGCGAGCGCCACCTGGGCGCGGTCGGTGATCTCGCCGCTGCCGCGCGCCTTGCTGCGCACGTCGGCGTACAGGGTGCCGGAGCCGCCGGAGAGGGAGAGCGTGGGGTTGGAGACGGTCAGGTCCAGTTCGTAGGAGCCGTCCGCCTGCTGGTGCCCCAGGAAGCGCACGCCCCCGGAGTAACCGGCGGTGGCCGCGCCACTGTCCGGGTCGTAGGAGCCGGTGGCGGAGTGGAAGCGGAACTGGCTGGTTCCGACGGTGGAGGCCCCGCCGCTGAGCGACCAACTGCCCTGGGCGATGGGCCCGGTGATATAGGTGAGGAAGGAGGACCTGATGCCCCAGTCCAGCCGGCCGCCGGAGACGGAGCGTTCAGCGGCCTGGGCCGTGCCGGGCAGCAGCATCACCGCCAGCAGCGACGGCAGGAGGGCGAGCAGCGCGAGGACGAGTGCGCGGGCACGCTGGGATCTGGGCAGCATCGAAGGGTTCCTTCCAGCAGACCCGGGGTCATGGACTGAGGTTAGGCTAACCTAAGCTACATGTGGCCGGATCGGAAACCCCGGGCCCGAAAGGCGGACTCCCCGTGACACAACGGCACCTACTGCGCGGCCCACTTGCCGCACTGCTGCTGCTCGCCACACTCGTTCTCGGCGGGTGCGCGACCGGCACCGGAGACGGCAGCGGCACCGGGGAAAAGGCCGGCACGGGATCGGCGGGCTCGGCCGGCGACACCGCCGACCGCCTCGAACCCCTGGAGGGGCCCGCGCCGGTGCCCGCGCTGCCGGTCACCGTGGACTCGGCGGACGGCGTGGAGATCACCGTGGACAGCGCCGAGCGGATCATCCCGCTGTCCGGATCCATCGCCGAGATCGTCTACACCCTGGGCCTCGGCGAGCGCGTCGTGGGCCGAGACGTGACCGCCACCTTCGAGGAGGCGGCGGATCTCCCGGTCGTCACCCGGGGACATGAGGTCTCGGCGGAGAGCGTCCTGTCGCTCCACCCGGACGTGGTGCTGATCGAGTCCACCACGGGGCCGGCCGAGGCCATCGACCAGATCCGCGGCGCGGGCGTCCCCGTGGTCGTCTTCGAGGCCGCCAAGGAACTGGACGACGTGGCGACCCGCATCACCGCGGTGGCCGGCGCGCTGGGCGTACCCGAGGCCGGGGACGTGCTGAACGACCGTACGGGGCAGCGGATCGCCGCCGTGCAGGCCGGTCTTCCCTCCGGCGGCGACCGGCCCCGGGTGGCGTTCCTCTATCTGCGCGGCACGGCGTCCGTCTATCTGATCGGCGGAGCCGAGTCGGGGGCCTCCTCGCTGATCGAGGCGGCCGGCGGCATCGACGCGGGCAAGGAATCGGGACTGACGAAGGACTTCACCCCGATCACCAGCGAGGCGCTGGTGACGGCCGCGCCCGATGTGATCCTGGTGATGACCAAGGGCCTGGACTCCGTCGGTGGCATCGACGGGCTGCTGGAGATCCCCGGCATCGCCGAGACCCCGGCCGGCGCGGACCGGCGGATCGCCGACATCCAGGACGGCGTCCTGCTGAACTACGGCCCCCGCACGGACGAGGTGCTGGCCGACCTCACCGCCCAGATCCACGCCACGGGCGACGCCGCATGACCGCCCCCGCCCCGTCCCCGGGCGGCGGCGCGGCCCCCAGCACGACCCTCGACGCCTCCCCGGTGTCCGCCGGGCCCGCGCCCGTGGCGCCGGTCAGGCGGCGGAGCGCCGCCCTGCTCACCGTCGGTCTCCTCGCCGCCCTCGTGCTGCTCGCGCTCGTGGCCACCGGTACCGGCGCCTACCGGATCGCGCTGCCCGACATCCTGTCCTCCGTCGCGCACCGCACCGGGCTCGGCGGCCAGGCCATGGACCGCACCGCCGAGAGCGTGCTGTGGAACGTCCGGCTGCCGCGCGTCGTCCTCGCGCTGCTGGTCGGTGCCTCGCTCGGCTGCGCGGGAGCGCTGATGCAGGGGGTGTTCGGCAATCCGCTCGCCGAACCCGGCGTGATCGGCATCTCCCTGGGCGCCGCCGTGGGCGCGGTGGCCACCATCGCGTTCGGCTGGACGTTCCTCGGCAACTGGACGGTGACGGCCGCCGCGTTCGTCTCCGGACTGTTCACCGTCCTGCTGGTGTACGTGCTCTCGCGCTCCGCCGGGCGCACCGAGGTCGTCACCCTCATCCTCACCGGTATCGCCGTCAACGCCTTCGCGGGCGCGCTCGTCGGCCTGTTCACCTTCTTCGCCGACAACGCCCAGGTCAGCCAGATCACGTTCTGGCAGCTCGGTTCGCTCGCCCAGGCCACCTGGCCCAAGGTGCTGGCCGTTCTGCCCTGCGCGCTCGCCGGGCTGCTCATCGCCCCGCTGTACGCGCGCCGGCTGGATCTGCTGGCCCTCGGCGAACGCCCCGCCCGCCACCTGGGGGTGGACGTCGAACGGCTGCGCATCACCCTCATCCTGGTGGTGGCGCTGCTGACCGCCGCCGCCGTGGCCGTGGCCGGGGTGATCACCTTCGTCGGGCTGCTGGTGCCGCATCTGCTGCGGATGGCGGTCGGGCCCGGTCACCGTTTCCTCATTCCGGGCAGCGCGCTGGGCGGCGCGCTCGTCCTGCTGGCCGCCGATCTCGGCGCCCGCACCCTCGTGGCACCGGCCGAGCTGCCGCTCGGGGTGCTGACCGCCCTCATCGGCAGCCCGTTCTTCTTCTGGCTGCTGCGCAGGACCCGTCGCAGGCAAGGAGGCTGGGCGTGATCCGCCAGTTGCTCACCGGACTGACCGCCCGCGCCCCGCGGCCCCCGGCGCCGCCCGCGCCGGGCCGGCCGCTGGCGCACGCCAGGGGGCTGACCGTACGGCTGGGCGGGCGCGCCGTGCTGGACGGCGTGGATCTGTCGGTCGCCGCCGGTGAGGTGGTGGCGCTGGTCGGCCCGAACGGGGCGGGCAAGTCCACGCTGCTGGCCGCGCTCGCCGCCGATCTGCGCCCGGACGCGGGCGAGTTGTTCATCGCGGACCGGCCGGCCGGTGACTGGGACGCCCGCGATCTGGCGCTGCGCCGCGCGGTGCTGCCGCAGTCGGCCGAGCTGTCGTTCCCGTTCGCGGTGGCCGAGGTGGTGGCGATGGGCCGCGCGCCGTGGGCGGGGACACCGCAGGCGGACGACGACGAACGGGCGGTCGCGGAGGCGATGGCGGCGACGGAGGTGACCGCGTTCGCGGCCCGGCCGTTCTCCGCGCTGTCGGGCGGTGAGCGGGCCCGGGTGGCGCTCGCCCGTGTCCTGGCCCAGCGTGCCCCGCTGCTGCTGCTCGACGAGCCGACGGCCGCGCTGGATCTGCGGCACCAGGAACTGGTGCTGCGCATCTGCCGCGAACGGGCGGCGGCCGGGCAGGGCGTGGTGGTCGTGCTGCACGACCTCGGGCTCGCCGCCGCGTACGCCGACCGGGCCGCCGTGCTGCACGGCGGGCGGATCGCGGCCGAGGGCCCGCCCGGGGAGGTCTTCACAAGCGGACTGCTGTCATCCGTCTATCAGTACCCCGTCGAAGTGCTGCCGCACCCCCATACGGGTGTGCGGTTGGTGATACCCCGCAGAGCGACTGAATCCGGGCGCTGACAACGGCACATCGGGAAAGATTCGACCAACAACCGCCAAACGGTGGTGCTTTCCCCTAAGCTCTCTGCTGCTGCACGGGCGCGACTCACGGGGAGATGAGGACGCGCCCTGTTCACTGCTGATTCACCACACCCGCACAACCACCCGCCCGTCCGCCCGGCCGGGCGCCGCCGCTCCCGCGCACCGCCTCCGTACCGCCGCACCGCCTCCGTACCGCCGCAACTCAGCACCGTCGCACCGCCGTACCGTCGCACCGTCGCACCGCGTCCACCATCGCGCATCACCTGGGGGGTCCATGCGTCCACTGGGTACCTCACGCTCCGGAGCCGTCCGAAGACCGTCCGCCGCGAGCGCGCCGCCCCCCACCCGGCGCCGCGACAAACCCGCCTGGTACGCCCCCACCGCCCTGGCGACCGACGCCCTCGGCGTCTTCGTCCCCGTCCTCGCCGCCTACACCGCCACGGGTGAACCCCGCCCGCTGGCCGCCGCGGCGACCGCCGCCACCGCCTGGGCCGGCGTCCGCGCGGCCCACCACCGCTACGCGTTACGCACCCTCGGGGAGACCCGGGGCCTGCTCAGCTCGCTGCACGACTGGCTCATCCTGCTCGGCCTGCTCGCCGCGCTCCGCGTCCTCACCGGCGAGTCCTCCACCCTCCTCACCGCCGTCGGCGCCCTCGCCCCGGCCCCGTTCCTCACCGCGCTCGCCGCCGCCCTCACCCACCGCCATCTCACCCGCAGCCGCCGCCGCGCCCAAGCCCTGTGCCGGGTCCTGGTCGTCGGCGAACCGGGCCCGGTGGACGCTGTCACCGCACAGCTCGCCGCCCGCACCGACCACGCCTACGTCGTCATCGGCACCGTCCCCGTCGGCGGCGGCCACCTCACCTGCGGCGCACCGGAGACCGGCCGGCTCACCGCCGACGAACCCACCCTCACCCTCGCCCTGTCCGAGGTGCTTCCCGAGGGCCCGGACGGCTCCACCGTGCTCGACGCCGCCCGCCGGCTGGAGGCCGACCTCATCCTGGTCGCGCCCGGCTCGCTGCTCACCGGCGACCGGCTGCGCCGGCTGTCCTGGGCGGTGCACGACGCCGGGCTCGGCTTCGTCATCGCCTCCGGGCTGAGCGAGGTGGCACCGGGCCGGGTACGCATCCAGGCCACCGCGGGACTGAGCCTGCTCCATGTCGCCCCGCCCCTGCGGCGCGGCCCGCAGCCGCTCCTCAAGGCGGCCCTGGACCGTACCGGAGCGGCCCTCGGCCTGCTGCTGCTCGCCCCGCTGCTGGCAGCGGTGGCGCTGGCCGTACGGCTCGACTCGCGCGGCCCCGCCCTCTACCGGCAGACCCGGGTCGGGCTGCGCGGCGAACCGTTCACCATGTGGAAGTTCCGCACCATGGTCACCGACGCGGAACGGCTGCGCCCGGCGCTGGAGGCCGCCAACGACCACTGCGGTGGCCCGCTGTTCAAGATGCGCCGCGATCCGCGCGTCACCCGGGTCGGACGCTGGCTGCGGCGCAGCTCGCTGGACGAACTCCCGCAGCTGCTCAACGTCGTGTCCGGCCGGATGTCCCTGGTCGGCCCGCGCCCGCCGCTGCCGGACGAGGTGGAGCGGTACGGATCGGCGGCGCTGCGGCGGCTGTCGGTGAAACCGGGCCTCACCGGGCCCTGGCAGGTCGGCGGGCGCTCGGAGCTGTCGTGGGACGAGAGCCTGGCGCTGGATCTGTCCTACGCCGACAACTGGTCGCTGACCGGCGATCTGGACGTGCTGGCCAGGACGTTCCGCGCCGTCGTCGACGGCCGGGGCGCGTACTGAGGGGCGGGACGGGTGATGACACCTCTACGCGGTCCGCGCCGCCCGCTCGCCGCCCGGGGCCAGCTGGTCCTGACCGTCCTGCGCACACCACCAGCGGTAGGTGTCCCGGATGCCGTCCGCCAGCGGCACGGCCGGGGCGAAACCCAGCGCGCGCAGCCGGGAGACCTCCAGCAGCTTGCGCGGGGTGCCGTCCGGCTTGCCGGTGTCCCAGCCGATGCCACCGGTGAACCCGGTGGCGTCCGCCACCAGGCCGGCCAGCTCCGCGATGGAAAGGTCCTCGCCGCAGCCGACGTTGACCGGGCTGTCCCCGTCGTACCGGCGCAGCAGCAGCAGACAGGCGCGCGCCAGGTCGTCGCTGTGCAGGAACTCCCGGCGCGTGGTGCCGCTCCCCCACAGCACCACCTCCTGGCGGCCGGCCGTGCGTGCCTCGTGGAAGCGGCGGATCAGGGCGGGCAGGACGTGCGAGGTCTCGGGGTCGAAGTTGTCGCCGGGCCCGTAGAGGTTGGTGGGCATCGCCGAGATGTACGCGCGCCCGAACTGCCGCCGGTAGCCGCGTACCTGGGTGATCCCGGCGATCTTGGCGAGGGCGTACGGCTCGTTGGTCGGCTCCAGCGCGCCGGTGAGGAGCGCGTCCTCGGTGATCGGCTGAGTGGCGTGCTTGGGGTAGATGCACGAGGAGCCCAGGAACAGCAGCCGGTCGATGTCCGCCGCGTGCGCTCCGGCGATCACGGACAGCTGGATGCGCAGGTTGTCCTCCAGAAAGGGCACCGGGTAGCGCGAGTTGGCCATGATCCCGCCGACCCGGGCCGCCGCGAGCACCACCGCGTCGGGGCGGGTCTCGCGCAGGAAGGCGCCGGTGCGCCCGGCGTCGCGCAGATCCAGCTCGTCACGGGTGCGGGTGAGGACCTCGTACCCCTCGGCCGTCAGGAGGCGGGTGAGGGCGGAGCCGACCAGGCCGCGGTGGCCGGCGACGAAGATCCGGGCGGCGGGCGGCAGCAGGAGCGGGGGCGTGGGCGAAGGCGCGGGCGACGTCACGCCACCGGATTCTGCCAGCCCGTCCGCACGCGGCAACGCCGTTTCACACAAGCCGACTTCACATCCCACTGGGGGAACCGCTGATGCCGAGGACCGCGCTGATCACCGGGGTGACCGGACAGGACGGCTCGTACCTGGCCGAACTGCTGCTGGGGAAGGGGTACACGGTGCACGGGCTGGTGCGCCGCTCCTCCTCCTTCAACACCGAGCGGATCGACCACATCTACCAGGGCCCGCAGGATTTCGAGCGGCGGCTGATCCTGCACCACGCCGATCTGTCGGACGGGGTGGCGCTGGTCAACCTGCTGCGGGAGGTCAGCCCGGACGAGGTGTACAACCTCGGCGCCCAGTCGCACGTGCGGGTGTCCTTCGACGCGCCGCTGTACACCGGGGACGTCACCGGGCTCGGTTCGCTGCGGCTGCTGGAGGCGCTCCGGGCCAGCGGCGTACCGGCCCGGGTGTACCAGGCGTCGTCCTCGGAGATGTTCGGCGCGGCGCCGCCGCCGCAGCACGAGGGGACGCCGTTCCACCCGCGCAGCCCGTACGGCTGCGCCAAGGTGTTCAGCTACTGGTCGACCGTCAACTACCGCGAGGCGTATGGGATGTTCGCGGTGAACGGCATTCTGTTCAACCATGAGTCGCCGCGCCGTGGTGAGACCTTCGTGACCCGCAAGATCACCCGCGCCGTCGCCCGGATCAGGGCCGGGCTCCAGGACAAGCTGTATCTGGGCAATCTGGACGCGGTACGGGACTGGGGCTACGCGCCGGAGTACGTCGAGGCGATGTGGCGGATGCTCCAGCGCGAGGTGCCCGACGACTACGTGGTGGCCACCGGTGACGCGGCGACGGTACGGGACTTCCTGGCCGAGGCGTTCGCGGCAGCGGACATGGAGTGGGCGGACCACGTCCGGTTCGACCCCAAGTACGAACGCCCCAGCGAGGTGGACGCGCTGATCGGGGACGCGGGCAAGGCGCGGGAGCTGCTGGGCTGGGAACCGACGGTGCGCTGGCGCGAGCTGGCCCGGCTGATGGTGCGGGCCGATATCGCCGCGCTGGAGGAGGAGTTGAGCGGTGCCCGGGTACGGGTGGATCGGTGAAGGGGAGCGACCGGTGAAGGACGGCGAGGCGGAGTGGGCGCGATGAGAGCACGGCAGAACCGGAGTGGGTGGCGGCGGGCCACCGTGTACGGCACGGCCTTGGCGCTGGCCGCCGGGGCCCTGGTGGGAGCCGGCGGTGGGGTCGGCGGCGAGAGTGGCAGCGCGCAGGCGCTGACCCCTCCCGTGGGGTTCACCGCGGACGAACTCCCGACCTGGCAGACGAACGGCATCGTGCACGCCCTGGCGGAGGCGGACGGCACGGTGTTCGTGGGTGGGACCTTCTCCACGATCCGTCCGCCGGGCGCCGAATCCGGCACCCAGGAGCAGGCCGTGGACAACTTCGTCGCCCTGGACGCCGCCACGGGCGAGCCGGTGGCGTGTGATCTGCGGTTCACCGTCGGCTCGGGCACCGCCACGGTCCGTGCCCTGGAGGTCTCCCCCGACGGCGAAACGCTGTACGTGGGCGGCACGTTCGGTTCGGTGAACGGGGCCGGGGCCTCCTCGGTGGCGGCCTTCGACCTGCCGGGCTGCACCCGCAAGAGCTTCCCGGTCGCCGCCAACAGCATGGTGCGCTCCTTCGCCGTCAGCGACGACCGGGTCTATCTGGCCGGCAACTTCACCCAGATCAACAGCACCGCCAGGTCCCGGTTCGCCGCCGTGACCCAGGACGGCACACTGACCGACTGGGTCGCCAACGCCGATGAGCCGGCCAAGGCGGTGGAACTGACCCCGGACGGCAGCCGGGTGATCCTGGGCGGCGACTTCTTCACCGTCAACGGCGCCGACTCGCACGCGCTGGCGGTGGTGCGGGCCGACACCGGCGCCAACGTCCGCACATACCCCGTCGGGTTCATCCCGCGGACCTCCACCGTGCAGGACATCGCGGTGGACGCCACCGGCTTCTACACCGGCAACGAGGGCACCGGGTCGGGAGTCTTCGACGGGCGGATCGCGCTCAACCACAGCGACCTCAACGAACGCTGGCGCGACACCTGCCTGGGCGCCACCCAGGCGGTCGAGGTGTACCAGGACGTGCTGTACAGCGGGCACCACGCCCATGACTGTTCCAGCATGGGCGAGTTCCCCGACCAGCCGCGCTACCACCTGTTCGCCCAGTCGGTGAACGACCCCAAGCTGCTGGGCTGGTTCCCCAACACCAACGACGGCCTCGGCGAGGCGCTGGGGCCGCGCGTGCTCCAGGCCGCCCTGGACCACCCCACCGACGGCCGCGACTTCCTGTGGGTGGGCGGCGGCTTCACCACCGTCAACGGGCAGCCGCAGTGGGGCCTGACCCGGTTCGCCGACCGCCCGGACACCGGGAATCCGTCCGTGCCCGAGGTGTACGCCTCCTCGCACACACCGGGCCAGATCGAGGTGAACTGGCGGCCCAGCATCGACCTGGACGACCACCTGCTGACGTACCGCGTCTACCGCGACGGCTCCGCCACCCCGATCCACACCAGCGAGGTGGAGTCGGTGCCCTGGCGCCGCCCGCAGCAGACCTTCACCGACACGGCGGTGACGGCGGGCGAGACCCACAGCTACCGGGTCACCGCGACCGACGGGGCCGGCAACACCACGGCGCTGTCCACCCCGGTCTCGGCGACGGCCGCCTCCGGCACCCAGCCGTACGTGCAGGCCGTGCGGGCCGACAACCCGCTGCTGTACTGGCGGTTCGACGAGACCTGGGGGAACCTGGTCACCGACGCCTCGGCGAACAACCGGGCCAACGGCGTGCACCGCAACGGCCCGCAGCGCGGCGTCACCCCCGGCGCCGTACCGGGGCCCGGCGCGGCGGGCGTGGGGCACAACGGGACCTCGACGTACACCTACAGCGACCGCAGCTACTCCGGCCTGACCCGGTTCACGGTCGAGACCTGGTTCAAGACCACCACCACGCAGGGCGGCAAGCTCATCGGGCTGGGCAACCGGACCCTGGAGCCGAGCTCGGTGCGCGACAACAACCTGTACATGCTGAACGACGGCCGGCTGTCGTTCGGGGTGTACGACACGGCGCTGCGCACGATCACCAGCGGCGGCACGGCGCGTTACAACGACGGCCGGTGGCACCATGTGGTCGCCTCGGTGGGCGCGAACGGGATGCGGCTGTACGTGGACGGCACCCAGGTCGCGAGCAACACGTCCATCACCCAGGTGCGGAACCGCACCGGCTGGTGGCGCGTCGGCGGCGACAGTACGGCGAGCCTGGCCTCCCGCCCCTCCAGCGACTTCTTCAACGGACAGCTGGACGAGACGGCCGTGTACGGGACGCAGTTGTCGGCGGCCCGGGTCACCGCGCACCACCAGGCGGCCTCGCAGCCGGTGGACACCGTCATCCAGCTGACGCCGGTCGCCGACACCTACGTCAACGCGGCGGCGGTCAGCGCCAATTACGGCACGCACCAGAATCTGGCGGTGCGCGGCACCCCCGGGTACGAGGCGTATCTGCGCTTCCAGCTGCCGGCCGCGCCCTCCGGGACCGTGCTCAAGAGCGCCGCGCTGCGGGTACGGGTGACGACGGACGCGGTGGCGGGGTCGGTGGACGACTTCACGGTGCTGCCCATCACCGGGAGCTGGACGGAGACGGGCACCACGTACACGAGCAGACCCGCGCTGGGGACGGGCGCGCTGGGCACGCTGAGCGCGCCGGAGTCGGTGGGCGGCACCTACACGGTGCCGCTGACGACGGCGACGGTGCGCGGTTCGCTGGGCGGGCAGCTGAACGTGGCGCTGGTCGGCGACGGGGACGACAGTCTGTGGCTGTACGCGCGCGAGTCGGGCGCCGAGGCCAACCGTCCGCAGCTGCTGCTGACGTTCGGGGCGCCCTGATGGCGTGGCTGCGGAGGTACAAGCTGCTGTTCGCGCTGGGGCTGCTGGCGACGCTGGCGGGGCTGCTGGTGCTGAACCAGTGCTCGGCGCGCAGCGGCGGTGGACAGGTGACGGTCGGCGCCGGGCAGCCCGGGGCGACGGAGGGGGCGGACGGGGCGGACGGGACAGTGGAGCCGGACGCCGCCGGGGAGCGGGACGCGGCCGGGGACGCGGATTCCGGGGCGGACCCGGAGGCCGGGGCCGAGGCCGGGGCGGCAGGGGAGCCGGACGCACCGGCGCAGCCGCAGGGCCCGCCCGCCGGTCAGGCACCGTCCGGGGGCGGACTGACGGCGCAGCAGCGGGCGTTCGTGACCGAGCTGTCCGACACCCCCGAGGTACCGGCCGGCACCGACCCGGCGGCGGTGCTGGAGATCGGCACGGAGGCGTGCGAGCGCCTCGGCTACCTCGACCGGCACGCCACCGGGGAGGAGATCACCGGCGCGCTGCGCGACGGCGAGATCCCGCAGGCGGAGGCGGCGATCGAGAACCTGTGCCCCGAGTACGGGGACCTGTTGGACCAGGCCCGAGGAGAGTGAGCGCACCGGTGCGGAAACTACCCATCGTCGTGGTGATCCCGACGAAGAACGAGGCGGAGAACATCACCTCCACGGTGCGCTCCGTCATCCACCACTTCGAGACCGTCGTCGTGGTGGACTCCGACAGCACGGACAGCACCCGCAAGCTGGCGAAGGCGGCCGGCGCCGAGATCGTCCCGTACACCTGGAACGGCAAGTACCCGAAGAAGAAGCAGTGGTGCCTGGACCATGTGCACCGCGAGAGGGACTGGGTGCTGTTCCTGGACGGCGACGAGACGCCGAGTCCTGAGCTGCTCGCGGAGCTGCGGCGGATCTTCTTCGACGGTCGCGGGGTGAAGCCGGCGGCGTTCGACATACCGCTGGGCTACTGGTTCGGCGGGCGGCGGCTGCGGCACGGGTACACCATCGTGAAGCGGGCGCTGCTGGACCGGACCCGGGCCAGGTTCCCCGAGCCGGACGATCTGGACGCGCCGGGGATGGGTGAACAGGAGGGGCACTACCAGCCGTTGGCGCACCCGTCGTTCCGGCTGCGGGCGCCGATCGAGCACCGGGACCTGGACCCGGTGGGGACATGGTTCGATCGGCACAACCGCTACTCGGACTGGGAGGCGTGGCTGGAGCTGAACCCCGAGGTGCGGGAGCAGATCCGGGTGGCGAAGACCCGGCAGGGCCAGCTGTTCCACCGGGCCCCGTTCAAGCCGCTGGTCTCGTTCGCCTACGCGTATGTCGGCAAGCGTGGCTTCCTGGACGGGCGGGCGGGGCTCGACTACGCGCTGGCGATGAGCTTCTACCGCTGGCAGATCGGCGTGAAGGCGCGGGAGCTGGCCGAGTCCCGTTTCTAGAGCCTGCGTTCGAGGCGCGCGTAGATGCCGAGGAGTTCGCCGACGACGGCGTCGAGGGTGAACCGGCGCCGCACCAGGTCCCAGGCGGCCAGCGAGGCTTTCTCGTTGGCCGCCGGGTCCAGCAGTTCCAGCACGGCGCCCGCGATGTCCCGCGGCGATTCCACGACCCGCCCGGCGCCCGCCCCGGCGACGTCCGGGGCGAGCCCCGTGGTGGCGGTGATGACGACGGGGGTGCCGACCGACATCGCTTCCAGGACGGAGACGGAGAAGGCGTCCTGGACGGACGGCAGTACGAACACGTCCGCCGCCCGCAACTGCCGCAGCACGTCCGGCCCGTCGAGCCCGCCGGGCACGTCGAGCGCGTCGCGCACCCCGAGTTCGCCGGCGAGCGCGAGCGTGCCGGCGAGCGCCCCGGTGTCGGGCCCGGCGAGTACGAACCGCGCGTCCGGGTGCCGGTCGAGCACGGCCGGCATGGCCCGTACGAAATCCTGCGGCCGCTTGCCCTCCTGCACACGGGCGAGGTAGAGCACGGTCGGGGGGCGTCCGGGGCCGGGGAGGCGCGTCCGCCGCTCGCGCCCCGGCACCCCGTTGACGAGGCGGTGGGCGGGGGCGATCGGGTCGGGGGCGACGACGGCGGCGGTCTCGCGCCGCTCGCGCTCGGTGAGGTGCAGGACGGCGTCGGCGCGCCGGAGCACCCGGCGCATTCCCAGGATGTCCACCAGTTGCGCGACGCGTTTGTCGGTCGGATCGACCATGCCGTGCGTCTGGACGACGAGGGGCCGGCCGGCCCGCAGGGCGAGCAGGGCGAAGGGCAGCGTGATCAGGTCCCGCATCAGGTGGACATGGACCACGTCGGCCGAGCGGATGTACGACCTGGCGCGGGCCAGCAGGGCGGGCGAGGTGATGCCGCTGACCTCGAACCGGGGCAGCACGTGCCGTGCCGGGAACAACCGCGCCGGCACCCCGTCCACGTGGCGCGGCAGAGGCTCCCCGGGCGGGAAACCGTCGCCGAGCGCGAGCATGACGGCCTCGTGCCCGCGTTCGCGCAGACCCCGGCAGAGGTTGAGCGCCACCCGGGTCGGGCCGCCGAACTCATGCGTCGGGGTGTGCAATGTGACCACATGAAGAACCCGCACGGGCCTCAGTCAAGCAGACCGGGGGTTCAGGCGGAGGCGAGTCGCAGAATCAGGGCGGCGACGGCGAGCAGGCCGGAGACGATGGGCGGGACCAGGCCGCGGTCACCGGCGCGCAGGTGGATGAGGACCGCCCCGATGAAGTAGCAGATCACGCCGGAGGCGGCCGCGGCGCCGAGCGGCACGATCACCAGGCCGGCGAGCAGCCCGATCCCGCCGGCCAGCTTGGTGAGGGCCAGCCGGGGCTGCCAGGCGTCCGGCACCCGCAGGGCGCGGAGATTGGCGCGGTATTGGGCGTTGCCGGACAGGGATACGGCGGCCGTGCCGATGAGTATGGCGGAAAGCAGGGCGCTGACGATGCCATAGGCGATGAACATGACCGCTCCGGGGTGGGGTGGCGCGAGGTGACGCGAGGTGACGGGTGTGTGCCGGAGGACACCCAATCAGGAGAACCGCCCCTGTACATAGGCCCTTTGCGCGTTTAACCGATCACACGTACGAGGGAGAAGCCGTCGTACCCCTTGCTTCCGACGGTCTGAACGGCGGTGGCGGACAACCGCTCGTCCCGCGCGATGCGTTCCAGGTACCGCCGTACGCCCCTGACCCGCTCGTCGGTGCTGTCGGAATCGATGACGGCGCCGTCCCGGACCACGTTGTCCCCGATGATCAGGCTGCCGGGGCGGGTGAGCTTGAGCGACCAGTCCAGATAGTGCGCGTTGTTGGGCTTGTCGGCGTCGATGAAGACGACGTCGAACGGCTCGGCGCCCTCCTCGGCCAGCGCGGCGAGCGTATCGAGCGCGGCGCCCACCCGTACCTCCACGGTCTCGGCCAGGCCGGCCCGGTGCAGATTCCGGCGGGCGACATCCGCGTAGACCGCGTCGGACTCCAGCGTGATGAGCCGGCCGCTGCCGTCGGTGGGCAGTGCCCGGCCGAGCCAGATGGTGCTGTAGCCGCCGAGGGTCCCGATCTCCAGGATCCGCCGGGCGCCCTGGAGCTGGGCGAGCAGTTGCAGCATCTTCCCCTGGTTCGGCGCCACGTGCAGGGGTGGCAGCCCCGCCGCGTCACTGTTGAGCAGCGCGGCCCGCAGGACCTCGTCCTCGGGCGCGAGCAGGCCGGAGAAGTAGTCGTCCACGGCGGTCCACCGCGACTGAAGGTGCTGCTGGTGATGCGAGTGGTGGAGAGGCATGAGCCGAACCTAACAAATCGGACAGCTGCCGCCGGGTGGCGAACCGCACGGGCGAGGTCCATGGCGCCGGGAGGGGGCCGGCGAGCGGGGCGGTGTCCCGGGTGTCGCAGACGCGGGCCGTATCGGGCCCGGCGGACGGAACGGCGCGGTGGGCACCCTCACGGTCACCGTGTACCACTGCGGCGCCGGATCAGGAACGCACTGCCCCCGATATGAAAGCCGTCCACTGCTCACGTGTGAAGGACAACCGCGCTCTTTGCGCGGCCTTCGTGTCACGGACCTGCACGCCGTCACAACTCTCGGCCACTTCAATACAGTTGGCACCGGAGCCATCGCTGTAACTGCTCTTTCGCCAAGCCGGCCGCTCACCGTTCACAGCTCTCCCGCCAATCGTTCGATGAGGCGCGCGGACCGCTCCGCGTCCAGCGCCTGCATACGGATAATGCCATGGCGCTGAGCCTGCACACCGACTCTCAAGCGGTCGGTGATCACCGCGCTGATCTCCTGTGACTCGGTATAGGCCACACTGCGCCCGTCCTTGGTGTCCAGCAGAGTGATGGAGCCGTAGATGCCGTGGTGCCGCCACTGGGAAGTCGGCATAATCTGAAGGGACACATTGCGCAGTGCGCCCATCCGCAGCAGCCAGTCACACTGCTCCGCCATCGTCTCCCTGCCCCCCACCGGGCGGCGCAGCACGGACTCCTCGATCACGAAGGCGGTGACGACCGCCTTGTGGCTCTCGAAGATGCCCCGGCGCTCCATGCGCGCGGCGACCAGTTCCTCCACCACCTCTTCGTCGATGGGCGGGCACTGGCCGCTGATCAGGGCCCGCGCATAGCTCTCCGTCTGCAACAGCCCGGGGACGACCAGGGGCTCGTACGAGTAAAGGCTGAAAGCCTCTTGCTCCCACTTGGCGAAGTCACGGAATCGGGCCGGGAAACGCGCCCGGTCGATGTCCTCCTGAATGGCCTTCAGTACGCCGCCGGCGTCGAGTACCGATTCCACGCCGTCGATGAAGGGACCTTTCGGGGCGCGACGCCCGCGTTCGACGGCCGACACCTGATCGACCCCGTATCCGATCCGGTCTCCGAACTCCTGCTGTGTCAATCCGGCTGCCTCGCGCAGCCGCTTGATCTGTTTTCCCACGACCCGCAACAACGGATCGACGACCTCCCGGCTCTCTCGGTTTCCCTGTTCCCCACCTTCGAATTCGGGAACATCGTGCTCGTCGGTACTCATGGTGCGACCACCTCACAGTCGTCCGCCTGACATCGTGTCAGGCTAGAGGCGGCTCCCTCCTCCGCACGGATTCCGCTGGGGAATTACCTCACACGGGTCATTGCCGCTCGGAGAAATTCCCTCGCCCCGGCGGCAATTGCGTCATCCGACCGGGGTGGGCCGGGGTCGACCGGTGTCGCCCCGGTCCGGTACTTCGGACGGCTGTCCTGACGAACAGGCTGGTCACAGCGCTGCCCGACGGTGCACGCCGGGGCCCGTGACGAACGGTGCTCCCGCCGCACCGCCGACCGCCTCCACCCAGGTCGCCCGCATGCCACAGCCGTCAACACGGCGTGCGCCCCGGCCTGCGCGACGGCCGGACGCAACGGCCTCTCCGGAAACGCCACTTGACCTCAATCGCGCTTGAACTTCTACGGTCGTGAGCGATGAAGGGAGTCCGTACGTGACGACTTTGGTAACAGGCGCGACCGGGAACACCGGACGGCATGTGGTGGCGGAACTGCTCCGCCGGGGCGAACCGGTACGGGCGCTCACCCGCGATCCGGCCGCCGCCGTGGCGGCGGGAAGACTTCCGGCGGACGGGGTGGAGGTGGTGACCGGCACGCACACCGCGCCCAAGTCCCTGGACGGTGCCCTCGCGGGCGTCGACCGGCTGCACATCACGGTGACGGCGGGACTCGCCGAGGCAGGTCCCGCGCTGGTGCGGCGGGCGGTGGACGCGGGCGTGCGGCGCATCACGGTGGTGTGGGGCGGCTGGGTGGGACCGGTCGAACAGGCCGTCGCGGACTCGGGGGTGGAGTGGACGCGGCTGGAGCCGCAGGAGTTCATGTCCAACGCGTTGACGTGGACGGAGTCGATCCGCGCCGAGGGCGTGGTGCGCGAACCGTACGACGCGCCCAGCGCCGTCATCCACGAGGCCGACATCGGCGCGGTGGCGGCGAGCGCTCTGCTGGACGACGGCCACGCCGGACGGGCGTACAACCTGACCGGGCCCGAGACGCTGACCACACGGGAACGGATCGCCGTGCTGTCCGGAGCCATCGGGCGCCCCGTGGAGTTCGTCCCGATCACGCACGAACAGGCCGTGGACAGGCTGCTGGCCGAGGGGGTGTCCCGGGAGGACGCCGACTACGTCATCAACTGGCACGCCGCTCCGCCGCCCGAGGCCTCGACCGTCGCGGACACCGTCGAGCGGGTGACGGGCCGCCCGGCGCGCACGTTCACGGAGTGGGCGACGGCCCACGCCGGCCGCTTCTGACCATGCCCGACCACGCCCGGCCGGCCGGGGGGCCGGCCGGGCCGGCCCGGCGGCGCCGAGGTCAGATGGCCGCCCAGCCGTTGTCCACCGGGAGGATCGCGCCGTTGATGTTGCTGGCGGCGTCGGAGGCCAGGAAGACGATCGCGGCGGCCTGTTCGGACGGCTCGGAGACCTTGCCGACCAGGCGCAGGTAGGGACCGATGGCGCGGGGGCCGTGGGCCTCGGGGTCGGCCTGGGGGCGCATGCCGGTGGCCGTGCCGCCGGGGGCGATGGCGTTGGTGCGGATGCCCTGCTCGCGGTACATGACGGCCAGGGACTTCGTCAGTCCGGCGATGCCGTGCTTGGCGGCCGTGTACGCGGCGCCCGCCGCGCTGCCGCGCAGGCTCGCCTCGGAGGCGGTGAAGACGATGGCGGCGCTCTCCCGTTCCAGCAGGTGCGGGAGGGCGGCGCGGGTGAGCAGGAACGGGGCGGTGAGATTGACGCGGATGACCCGGTCCCATTCGGCGTCGCCGGTCTCGCCGAGCGCGGACATCCGGTCCATGATCCCGGCGTTGTTGACCAGGATGTCGAGACCGCCGTGCGCCTCCACGGCGGTGGCGACGACCTCGTCCACCACGCGCTGTTCGCTCAGGTCGCCGACGACGGCGCGGGCGGTGCCGCCGTCGCCCCCGATGGCGGCGACGACGCGTTCCGCCGCCTCGCCGTCGAGGTCGGCGACGAGGACCCGCGCGCCCTCCCCGGCGAAGCGCAGGGCGGCGGCGCGGCCGATGCCCGAGCCCGCCCCGGTGACGATCACGCTCTTGTCGCGGAGTCCCGTGGTGCCTGTGGTGCTGGTCATCGTCTCTCCTCCTGGTGGCGGGTGCGGGTTCCCGGGCCCGCGCAGATCGGGCCCGGGAACCGGTGCCGATCCCCGTCCCCACGGGTTTCGGCGTACGGACCGCCTCCGCTCGTGGGCGGTCCGGTCCTGGGGGCCTCCCGGGAACGTGTGTGCCAGCTGGCACGGGGGTCTGAACTGCCGTTTCGCCGGGAAGTGGCTTACTTGACTTAGGCAAACATGATGAGCTTGCCTAAGTCAAACAATCACGGCGAAGACATTGCTTGACTCAGGCAAAGCTGAAGTAAAGTGGATCCATGACAGTCCCCACCCCCTCCTCCGGCGACGCTCCCGCCGACGGAGCGCCTTCCCCCGAGGTGCTGGCCATCGAGAGCGCCCTCAACCGCATCACCTACCTCACCGCCCGCGCCCGCCAGCACACCCGGCTGATGTCCCAGGCCGGGGTCCCCCTGGACCGGGCCGGCGCCGCCCTGCTGCGGCAGGTGGCAGAGGCCGAGCCGATGCGGCCCAGCGAGCTGGCCCTGCGGATGTCCGTGGAGGCGTCCCACGTCACCCGGCAGGCGCAGCAGCTCCAGCGGGCCGGCTATCTGACCCGGGTCGCCGATCCGGAGGACCGGCGGGCCCAGCGCATCCAGATCACCGAGGCCGGCCGGGAGGCGGTGCGCAAGATCCGGGACGCCAGCGGCCGGGGCATGGAGGTGGCACTCGCCGACTGGTCACCGGAGGAACTCACCCAGCTCGCCACCCTGTTCAACAGGATGGTGGACGACTTCCTCGCCCACGCCGACCACCTCGCCGAGGAGGAGGGTACGGACGGGGCCTCCCCCCACGGGCGCTGAAGCCCCCGCACTCCCCGCCCTCGCTCTCCCCACCCCTCCCCGATCCCTTGTCCCCGTCCCCCTCCCCGCCGCCCCACTCGCCGTGAAGTCCAAGTGCTCCTTCCGAATGGTCTTTCATGCTGGCATCGCAGGCACCCCAGGCAAGCACTCACGACAAGGCGCCGCCGGCCAGGGGGGACGGGGAGCAACTCCTTGTCCTCGCCGGCGATCCGCCGAGCGCCGAACTCCTCACCACCACCCTCGAACTGGCGGGCTACCGGGTCGACACGGGCGGCTGCGGCCGTGAGGCGGTGGCCCACCTCACCCGGCGCCGGTACGACCTGCTGATCCTCGACGTCGCGCTCCCCCGGCTCGACCGGCTGGCCGAGCACCGCCGGCCGCTGCCCGTACGGCCGCCCGTCCTCTTCCTCACCGACTGCGACTCCCTGTTCAGCCTGCTCCCCGGACTGGGCACCCGCCCCGCGCCCGAGGACTACGTCACCAAGCCGGTCCGGATCCCGGAGGTACTGGCCAGAACGCAGCTGCTGCTGCGCGGCCGGGGCGCCGGGCGGGCCGATCAACTCGCCCCGCACTACGGCGATCTCGTCCTGGACGACGCCACCTGTCAGGCCCGGCGCGGGGCACGCCCGCTCGATCTCACCCCCGCCGAGTACCGGCTGCTGCGCCAACTGCTGGTCAACGCCGAGCAGGTGCTCTCCAAGGAGCAGATCTGCCGCCACGTCTGGGGGGAGTTCCGGGCCGGCAACGCCATCGAGAAGCTCGTCTCCCGGCTGCGGCACAAGGTCGACCGGGAGGGGCCGCCGCTGATCCACACCCGGCGCGGCTTCGGCTACTGGCTGGGCCGCCGCGCCTCGGAGACCGTCGCACTCTGTGACCTGTGTCACGTCAGGTTGCCGTCAGGTAACTGACCGCAATGTGTCAGCTCCATCGGGTTGCCTGAACCCATCCTGCCCCGGTGCACCCCACAACCGAGGAGAGACATGGCCGACACCCTCACCGACGCCGCGCCCGGCTATCCGATGCCGCGCGCCGCCGGCTGTCCCTTCGCCCCACCGCCCGCCGTGGAAGAACTGCGGGATGCCGCCCCCATCGGCAAGGTCCGCATCTGGGACGGCAGTACACCGTGGCTGATCACCCGGCACGCCGATCAGCGGGCGCTGCTCACCGACCCCCGCATCAGCAACGACGATCTGCGCCCCGGCTTTCCGCACGTCAGCGCGCACCGCGCCGACATAGCCCGGACCACCCCGCGGCTGATCACCAACACCGACGCCCCCGAACACACCCGGCTGCGCCGCATGGTGACGGGCCCGTTCCTCATCAAGCGGGTGGAGGCGATGCGCCCCGCCGTGCGGCAGATCGTGGACCGGCTCATCGACGACCTGCTGGCCGGCCCCCGGCCGGTCGACCTGCTGACGGCGCTGGCGCTGCCCGTCCCTTCCCTGGTGATCTGCGAACTCCTCGGAGTGCCGTACGAGGACCACGCGTTCTTCCACCACCACAGCAGCCGCGCGCTGGACCGTTCGATACCGCCCGAGGAGGCCGGGGCCGCCGGGCGGGCCCTGGGCGGCTATCTGGCCAAGCTGCTGGACCAGAAGCTGACCGACCCGGCCGACGATGTGCTCTCCGAGCTGGGAGCGCGCGTCACCGCCGGGGAGATGACCCATGACGAGGCCGTCCACATGGGCGTCGCCATGCTCATCGCCGGGCACGAGACGACCGCCACCATGATCGGCCTGGGCACCCTGGCGCTGCTCCGGCACCCCGAGCAACTGGCCGTGCTGCGCGACACCGAGGACCCGAAGGCGATCGCGGGCGCGGTCGAGGAACTGCTGCGCTATCTGACCATCGTGGACTCCGGCATCCGGCGCGTCGCCCTGGAGGACATCGCGATCGGCGGCCTGACCATCCGGGCCGGTGACGGTCTCCTCTTCGATCTGGCCGCCGCCAACCGGGATCCGCAGGCGTTCGAGGGCGATGCCGCCGGTCTCGATCTCGGCCGCCCCGCACGTCACCACCAGGCGTTCGGTTACGGCCCGCACCAGTGCCTGGGCCAGTCGCTCGCCCGCCTGGAGCTGCAGATCGTGTACGGCACGCTCTACCGCCGGATACCCGGGCTGCGGCTGGCCGTGCCGTTCGAGGAGATCGAGTTCGTGCCCGACGGGACCACGTACGGCGTACGTGCCCTGCCCGTCACCTGGTGACCCACCTTTCTTTCTTTCCGAGGAATCGCATCATGCGCGTAGAAATCGACGAACCCAAGTGTGTGGCATCCGGCCAGTGCGTCGTGGCCTCGCCCGACGTCTTCGACCAGCGCGACGAGGACGGCGTCGTGATCCTGCTGGAACAGACGCCGCCGTCCGCCCTCCACGACGAGGTACGGGAGGCCGCCGCCGTGTGCCCGGCGGCGGCGATCCGGCTGGTGCAGGGGTGATCCGGTGACCCGGATCGTCATCGTCGGCGCCTCGGCCGCCGGGCTCGCGGCGGCCGAGACGCTGCGCCGCGAGGGGTACGACGGCACACTCACCCTCGTCGGCGACGAGCCGCACCCGCCGTACGACCGGCCGCCGTTGTCCAAGCAGGTGCTCGCCGGGCAGTGGGCCCCGGAGCGGCTGGCGCTGCGCGCCCCGGCCGATCTGGCCGCGCTCGGCCTGGACCTGCGGCTGGGCACCGCCGCCACCGGGGTGGACCCGGCCGCCCGCACGGTCCTGCTCGCGGACAACGGGAGCACCGGCGAACGCGACCTGTCCTACGACGGACTCATCATCGCCACCGGCGTACGGCCGCGCCTGCTCCCCGGCTCCGGCGGGGACGCCGCCCATGTGCTGCGCACCGTGGAGGACGCCCTGGCGCTGCGGGACCGGCTGCGCCCCGGCCGCCATCTGGTGGTCGTCGGCGCCGGGTTCCTCGGCGCGGAGGCCGCCGCGGTGGCCCGGGGCCTGGGCGCGGAGGTCACCCTCCTCGAACCGGCCCCGGTCCCGCTGGCGCACGCCGTCGGCGAGCGGATCGGTGACCTGCTCGCCGGAGTGCACCGGGAGCACGGCGTCACGCTGCGCACCGGGGTCACCGTCCGCGAGGTGCTGGACGGCGGGCGCGGCGTACGGCTGGCGGACGGCGAGGAGATCCCGGCCGACGACGTCCTGGTCGCGATCGGGTCCCGGCCGAACACGGAGTGGCTGGCCGGCAGCGGACTGCCGGTGGACGACGGCCTGCTGTGCGACGCGTACTGTGCCGCCGCCCCCGGCGTCTACGGCGCGGGCGATGTCGCGCGCTGGCACCATCCGCTGTTCGGCACGGCGCTGCGCGTCGAGCACCGTACGCACGCCGCCGAGCAGGGCATGGCCGCCGCCCGGAATCTGCTGCGCCCCGAGGGGCGCCGCCCGTTCGCGCCGGTGCCGTACTTCTGGTCCGACCAGTACGACCTGAAGGTCCAGGCGTACGGGCACCTGCGCGGCCACGACGAACTCGCCGTCGTGGCGGGCGATCTCGCCGAACGCCGGTTCCTGGCCGTCTACCGCACCGGCGACCACCTCACCGGCGCGCTCGCCGTCGGCATGCCGCCCCGGGCGATCCGCCCCTGGCGGGCGGCCGTCGCCGCCCGCACCCCCTGGCACGAGGCGCTGCGCGACGCCGCGCCCGGCACGACCGCCAGCACCATCTCCCCCGTTCCGTGAAGCAAGCAGAAGGGTTACGCGTGTCAGCGATAGACGACCTGGGGTTCGATCCGGACGCCCTGCGTGCCAAGTACCGGGCCGAGCGCGACCGCCGGGTCCGCCCGGACGGCAGCCGGCAGTATCTGCGTACCACCGGCGAGTTCGGGTACTACGAGGAGGACCCGTACACCGGCCCCGACGCGGAGAGCGCCACCCGCGAGCCGGTCGCCGACCGTGCGGACGCGGTCATCATCGGCGGCGGGTTCGGCGGACTGCTGGCCGGGGCGCGGCTGCGCCAGGCCGGGCTGCGGGACATCCGGATCATCGAGAAGGCCGGCGACTTCGGCGGCACCTGGTACTGGAACCGCTACCCCGGCATCCACTGCGACATCGAGTCGTACGTCTATCTGCCGCTGCTGGAGGAGATCGGCTACGTTCCGCGCTGGAAGTACTCCCCGGGTGAGGAGATCCGGCAGCACGCGCGGGCGATCGGGCGGCACTTCGGCCTGTACGAGGGCGCCTGCTTCCAGACCGAGGTGACCGCCCTGGACTGGGACGAGGACGCGCAGGGCTGGACGGTGCGCACCGATCGCGGGGACCGCATCGAGGCCCGCTACGTGGTGGTCTCCAGCGGGCCCTTCAACCGGCCCAAGCTGCCCGGCATTCCGGGGATCGAGACGTTCACCGGGCACACCTTCCACACCAGCCGCTGGGACTACGGCTACACCGGCGGCGACGCGAACGGCAATCTGCACAAGCTGGCGGACAAGCGGGTCGGGGTGATCGGCACCGGCGCCACCGCCATCCAGTGCGTGCCGCATCTGGGCGCGGACGCACAGGAGTTGTACGTCTTCCAGCGCACCCCGTCCTCGGTCGACGTGCGCGACAACCGGCCCACCGATCCGCGGTGGGCGGCCTCGCTGTCCCCCGGCTGGCAGGCGCACCGCCGGGAGAACTTCCTCACCGTGGTCACCGGTGGCGAGGCCGAGGAGGACCTGGTGGCGGACGGCTGGACCTCGGGCGCCGAGCTCCAGCGCACCATGATGCCGGTGGCGGGCCGCGAAAGCCCCGAAGTCCTCGCCGAACTGGCCGACTTCCGCAAGATGAACGAGATCAGGGCCAGGGTGGAGAGCGTCGTCACCGAGCCGGGCACGGCGGAGACGCTCAAGCCCTGGTACCGCTACATGTGCAAGCGGCCCACCTTCAGCGACACCTATCTGCCCACCTTCAACCGCCCCAACGTGACGCTGGTGGACACCGGCGGGCACGGGGTGGAGCGGATCACCGAGCGCGCCGTCGTGGTGAACGGCACGGCGTACGAGCTGGACTGCCTGATCTTCGCCACCGGCTTCGAGACGGCGGTGCGCCCGGCCGACCGGGCGGGTCTGGCGGTACGGGGCCGGGGCGGGGTCACGCTCGCCGAGTACTGGCGGGAGGGGCCGCGTACGCTGCACGGCTTCTACAGCCACGGCTTCCCCAACCTCTTCCATCTCGGCACGCTCCAGAACGCGGTGTCCGTCAACTTCACGCACGCGCTGGACGATCAGGCGGTGCACGTGGCGGAGGTGGTCGCCGAGGCGCGTTCGCGCGGCGCGCGGCGGATCGAGCCGTCGGCGCAGGCCGAGGAGGCGTGGTTGGCGACGGTGCGACAGCCCGTCCCCGCCCGGCTGGCGTTCCTCGCCGAGTGCACCCCCGGGTACTACAACAACGAGGGCAAGGTGCCCGAGCGCATCGAGTCCTACGCCGCGGGGCCCGTCGCCTTCTACGAGATGCTGCGGCAGTGGCGCACCGAGAGCGGCATCGGCGAGGTGATCGTCAAATGACGGCCGTCCTCGCCCCGGCGGGGCCGGCGGCGCCCACCCGGTTCGATCCGACCGGGCGGGCCCGGCCGCACAGCCGCCGCTGGCGGATCGAGCGGCTCAACCGGCCCAACCCGCTGTGGGGTTCGAACGGGGTGGCGTTCGGCCCCGACGGGCGGCTGTACGTGGCGCAGTTCCTGGCCGGGCAGATCAGCGCGGTGGACCCGGTCTCCGGCGAGATCGAGACGGTCGTGCCGCTGGACGGGCCCGTACAGGCGCCGGACGACCTGGCGTTCGGCGCGGACGGCTCGATGTACATCGCCGACCTGCCGGCGGGGCGGGTGTGGCGGCGCACCCCGGCCGGCGCGTACCACCTGGTGTCGGACGAGGTGGAGGTGCCGAACGGCATCACCTGTATCGGCGACCGGCTGTTCGTCAACGAGATGCGGGTGGACGGCCGGCTGCTGGAGCTGTTCCCGGACGGTTCGCGCGGGCCGAGGGTGGTGGCCGAGGGGCTGGCCATGGGCAACGCGATGCAGCAGGGCCCGGACGGGCTGCTGTACTACCCGCAGATCATGGTGGGCGAGTTGTGGCGGGTCCCGCCGGACGGCGGCATCCCGGAACTGGTCGCCTCGGACGTACCGGGGCCGGTCGGGGCGCGGTTCGACCGGGACGGGACGCTGGTGGGGGTCTCCAGCGGGATGTCCGGACAGCTCACCAGGATCGACGTGTTCGGCGACGGCCGCCGTTCGGTGCTGGCCACGGGGGTGCTGGGCATCGACAACCTGGCCATCGACGCCGCCAACCGGATGTTCCTGACCAGTTACGCGGGCGGCGGCGTCACGGTGCTGCGTCCCGACGGCCGGTCCCGGGAACTGGTGCCGCAGAGCCTCAACGGCCCGTTCGGGGTGACGGCGGACGCCCGGGGCACCGTGTACGCGGCGGACCACTACCGCCTCGGCCGGGTCGAGGGCCGGGCGGACGGCGGCGTGCAGACCCTGGAGATCTTCAACGGCGCGCACGGAGTGGTGGCGCTGGGCCGGGAACTGCACCTCACGTCCGAGACGGGCGAGGTGCTGACGTACCACCTCGGGGAGCGCACCCTGCGGGTACGGGCCGCAGGGCTGCGCCTGCCGATGGGGATCGCGGTGGGTGCGGGCGGCGTGCCGGTGGTCGCGGAGACCGGCGCCGGCCGGGTGGTGGCCGTGCCCGCGGCGGGCGGGATCACCGTGCTGGCGGCGGGACTTGACCATCCGGTGGATGTGGCGTTCGACGAGGAGGGCCGCTGCTATGTGAGTGAGGAGCGGCGGGGTGCGGTGCTGCGCGTCGAGTCGAACGGCGCGCTGACGACGTTCGCGAGCGGGCTCGGCGGGCCGCAGGGTCTGGTGGTGCGCGGCTCGGAGCTGTTCACGGTGGAGACGGAGCACCGGCGGCTGGTGTCGTTCTGTCTGGAGACGGGACGGCGGCGGGTGGAGGCGGAGCGGCTGCCGGTGGGGCTGCCCCCTGGGATCGAGCGGGAGGAGCCGGACCCAGTGCCGGGTGTGGCGGGCCGGCCACGGCGCTTCGCGGGGCTGGCGCCGGCCCCGGACGGTTCCCTGTTGCTGTCGGCGAACGGGGAGGGCACCGTTCTGCGCCTGTCGCCGCGCTGACCGGAGCCGGTGGGCCGAAGGGCCGGGCCACCCCCGAGGGGAGCGGCCCGGCCCCGGTGCTGTGCAGGTCAGGAGGCGTAGGTCTCGTACTCCGCGATCCTGGGGGTGCTGCTCGCGCTGGTGATCTCGAAGGTGATCTTCCGTACCGAGGTGGCCGGGAAGGAGATGACGCCCGCGCCGCTGCCGGTGGCCAGGACGGCGCCGGTGTCGGCGTTCAGCACCCGGTAGGAGCCGATCCGGCCGGTGGCGCCCGACGCCTCCCTGATGTTGATCTTGGAGACGGTGGTGGCGGAGCTCCACTTGATCGAGATGGAGCCCGTGGTGCCGTTCGGGGACCAGTAGGTGTTCATGTTGGCGTCCCGCACGTTCCCGTAGCTGGTGCCGCTGGCCTTGCTGCTGCCGTCGGAGTCACCGGCCAGGCTCAGGTTGGTGCCGCCGGGGGTGCCGGGGTCCGGGTTGCCCGGGTCGGGGTTGCCGGGGTCGGGGTTGCCGGGGTTGCCCGGGTCCGGGTTCTGCGGGGTGCAGCTGCCGTCCGAGACGCGGTTGCCCTTGTTCGCGCCCGCCGTCTGGGCGACCACGCTCGGCACGCAGTTGGCCGGGTCGAGGCTGTGGGAGTAGGGAATGCTCACCGAGGTGGTGGAGGTCGGGTTGGGGCCGGCCGGGTTGGTGGTGCCGCCGCGGCTGGACCAGGTCACGTTGTCGAACGTGTTGCCGTTGACGTGCCAGTAGCCGGCCTCGGAGGTGTAGAAGGTGCCCAGGACGTCCTTGGAGTCCTCGAAGTAGTTGTTGTCCACCCGGACGCGGGCGCCGGCCCGGGAGTTGATTCCCGAGTCGTTGATGTTCAGGAAGTGGTTGTTGTACGTGTGGGCGATCCCGCCGCGCATCAGCGGGGCGCGGGAGTCGATGTTCTGGTACAGGTTGTGGTGGTAGGTGACGTAGCCGTTGGAGAGGTCGCTCTCGCTGGACCCGACCAGGCCGCCACGGCCCGAGTTGCGCAGGATGCTGTAGGACAGGGTCACGTACTGGGTGTTGTTCTTCAGGTCGAACAGCCCGTCGTAGCCCTCCGATTCGCCGCCCGACGCCTCCAGGGTGACGTGGTCCACCCACACGTTGCGGACGTTGTTCTCCATGCCGATGGCGTCACCGCCGTTGGAGGTCGGCGAACCCGACTTCTTGACGTTCCGCACGGTCACGTTCTGGATGATGATGTTGCTCGACTCGCGGACGTGGATGCCCACCTGGTCGAACAGGGCACCGGTCCCGACGCCGATCAGCGTGACGTTGCTGATCTGCTTGAGCTCGATGACCCCGTCGGCGGTGTTGCAACTGCCGCCCGACACCTTGCTGGTGTTGCCGTGGTTGATGGTGCCCTGCACCTCGATGATGATCGGGGTGCTGCTGCTGGCCCGGCCGCACAGGGCGGCGTGGATCTGGGTTCCCGTGGTGGCCCGGACGGTCTGGCCACCGGCGCCGCCGGTGGTGCCGCCGTTCTGGGACGCGTAACCGGTGGCGTTGCCGACCGCGGCCGATGCCTGCGGCACCGACAGGAACGCGCCGGTCGCGACCACCAGGGCTGTCAAGGCCATGGTCACGCAGAGTCGCACAAGCGCGACTGATCCTCTCATTGCTCCGCTCGCCTCTCATTTCCACATCGTGGGGGGTTGCTGGGCGTTGCTGGGCATTACTGGATGACACGTGGTGCGGCCGCTCGCTGGGGCCACATCCCGGCATGGCGCAGTACGCCCTTTCCCTCCACGGCTGGTTGGTGCCGTGGCGGGCGGAGTCACACGGGATCAGTAGCGGCTGATGGCGCAGAACACAGCGGGTGTCCGGCAGTTACGGCTCACCGGACGCCCGTTGCAAGCGCTTTCTGGGATCGGAGAATAGAAGTGCGCCCGCCCGGTGGCAAGAGATCGGGCAGCATCCGTGGCCGACCGGGAAAACCGGTTGCCCGCGCGGGGCGCCGCGGGCACGGTGGCCCGGTGAACGAACCGGGGGAACGCCCCCACATCGACGCGGCACTGGTCCGCCGGCTGGTCGCCGCGCAATTCCCGCGCTGGGCCCACCTGCCGGTCGAGCAAGTGCTGCCCGGCGGCAACGACAGCCGCACGTTCCGCCTCGGGGACACCCTGACCGTCCGGCTGCCGAGCGCCACCGGGTACGCGGGGCAGGTCCGCAAGGAGCAGCGCTGGCTGCCGGAGCTGGCGCCGCTGCTGCCGCTGCCGATCCCGGCGCCGGTGGTCGCGGGCGCGCCGGGTGAGGGTTTTCCGTTCCCCTGGTCGGTGAACCGCTGGCTGGAGGGCCGTCCGGCGCGGCGGCACCGGATCGGCGATCTGCGCGCCTTCGCCACCGACCTGGCGGGCTTCCTCACCGCGCTCCAGCGGATCGACCCGACCGGCGGGCCGGCCCCGGCGCTGCACACCGGTTTCCGCGGCGGGCCGCTGACGACTTACGACGCGGAGACCCGTACGGCCATCGGCGCGTTGCGCGACGGCGAGGTGCCGGGGGCGCTGGCCACCGAGATCTGGGAGAAGGCGCTGGGGGCCGGGTGGCCGGGCCCGCCGGTGTGGTTCCACGGCGACATCGCGTGGGGCAATCTGCTGGTCGACGGGGACGGCCGGCTGTCGGCGGTGATCGACTTCGGCTGCATGGGCGTCGGGGATCCGGCGTGCGAGGCGGTGATCGCCTGGACGCTGTTCACGGGCGAGAGCCGCCAGGTCTTCCGGGAGGCCCTCGGGGTGGACGACGCGGCCTGGGCCCGGGCGCGCGGCTGGGCGCTGTGGAAGGCGCTGATCGTGCTGGCCGCGAGCCGGGAGAGCGACGAGGCGTCCGCGGCGGAGTCCCGGCGGGTACTGGCCGGGATCTTCTCGGAGTACGGCGGGTGAGTTGCGGCTAGCCTGAGCCCATGCCGCGCCGCGACAAGGACCATGAGCCGACGATCGCACACCAACACCCCGGCCGGAGCCGGGCGTTGAGCCGCAAGGACCCGGGGGGCACGGCCGCGTGGCTCCCCTGACGGCCGGGCCCGGACAACGGGCCGTTCTGTCGCGGCCGTTGTCGGTGCCGCTGGTGGCCGGGGTGGTGGGGCTGCTGCCGTTCGCGGTGGCCGCGCAGCCGGGTGAGGGGGTGCGGGACACGGCGTTCTGGCTCCAGCTGGTGGTCGCCGCATACGCCGGGGTACGGCTGTGCACGATGGTGCTGTCGGGGCGGCGGCGGCTGGTCCAGGGCGTTTTCTGGCTGTTCTGCTATCTGGCGATGGGCATCGCCCCGCTGGCCCAGTCGGTGCTCGGCCGCGATCCCACCCCGGTGCTCGGCCCGCGCTCGGACACCCTGCTGGCGACCGTGCTGGTGCTGACCGGGATGGTCGCCTTCGACGTCGGGGCGCTGCTGGCCCGGCACCGGCCCTCGCTGCGCAGTATGCGCGCGCCGGCCGCCACCGTGCACCGGCGCCGGCTGTTCGTGCTGATCGCGATCGCGTATGTCGCGAGCGGGCTGCTGATCGTGCGACTGGGCGGTCCGGCGGTCTTCTTCAGCAGCCGGCAGGAGGTGGGCGCCGCGCTGAACGAGGCGACGGCCTCCGGTGCGGACGGGGCCGGGGGCGAGGCGGGCAACGCGCTGCTGCGCGGTTTCGGCACTGTCCCGGCGCTGCTGGCGCTGCTGTTCCTCACCCGCTGGCTGGTCACCTCGCGGCGGGCGCGGCGCAGGCTGTGGCTGGTGCTGTGCTGGGCCGGTCTGCTCGTCCTCAACGTCATCGTCAACAACCCGATTTCCAATCCCCGTTACTGGTTCCTGACGGTGCTGTTCGCGCTGCTGTTCACGCTCTTTCCGCGCAGCAGCGTGATGTACCGGGCGGCGCTGGCGCTGGGCCTGGTGGTGGCGCTGCTGGTGTTCCCGTTCACCGACCGGTTCCGGTACGACGAGGAGGGGCGGCAGCCGGTGGAGACCGGGTCGCTGATGGAGCCGCTGGTCATCAAGGACTACGACCAGGTGGGGATGTTCGCGAACACGGTGACGTACGCGGGGGACGGCAACGGGCACACGCTGGGCCGTCAGGTGGTGGGCGCGGCGCTGTTCTTCGTGCCGCGCACGGTGTGGGAGTCCAAGCCGGAGGACACCGGGTTCCTGGTGGGCGGCTGGATGGGCACCTCCAGCGCCAATCTGTCCTCGCCGCTGTGGGCGGAACTGTGGCTGGACTTCGGCCCCTTGGGCATGGCGGCGGGTTTCGTCGCGGTGGGCTATCTGGCGGCGCGCACGGACCGCCGCTATGTGGCCCGGACGCTGGACGATCCCTCGCCGGGCAACGTACTGGCGGTGGTGGCGCCCGTGCTGGCCGGGTACAGCTTCATCCTGCTGCGCGGTTCGCTGCTCCAGGCGTCGGGGCGGATCGGGATCGCGCTGCTGTGTCTGGCGCTGGTGACGAGTTGGCGGGGGGATCCGCGGACACAGTTGCGCTGACGGGCTCTTGACGGCGCGGTCCGCACATCTGTCTGATGAGCGTGCACGCGTCAAAAGTCCCCCACGCTTCTGGAGCGTCCATGACCTACCGCCGTCCGGCCGTGCCCGTCATCGCCCTCACTCTCGCTCTCGCCGCCGGACTCGCCGGCGGTGCCACCGCCGCACCGGCGCCCACCGGAGCCACCACCCCCACGCCGGCCGCCGCGCCCGACATCGAGGTGGAGCGGGTCCTGGGCCACCTCACCGAGCTGGAGTCCATCGCCGCCGCGCACGGCGGCAACCGCGCGCACGGCCAGCCCGGTTACGCCGCCTCCCTCGACTACGTCGAGGGCCTGCTGGAGGAGGCCGGGTACGAGACCAGCCGCCACGCCTTCACCAACGCCGGCATCACCAGCTGGAACCTCATCGCCACCTGGCCGCACGCCGCCACCGACGAGGTGCTGATGGCCGGCGCCCACCTGGACTCGGTACGGTCCGGGGCGGGCGTCAACGACAACGGTTCGGGGTCAGCCGCGGTCCTGGAGGTCGCGCTCGCGGTGGCCGGGGCCGACGTGCGCCCGCAGAAGGAGCTGCGGTTCGGCTGGTGGGGCGCGGAGGAGCTTGGCATGGTCGGCTCGCGCGCCTACGTCGCGTCGCTGAGCGCCACGGAGCGCGCCCGGTTCGGCGAGTATCTGAACTTCGACATGATCGGCTCCCCGAACGCCGGTTACTTCGTCTACGACGACGACGCGGCGATCGAGGCGCTGTTCACCGACTGGTTCGCGGCGCGCGGCGTCCCCACCGAGCCGGCCACCGCCGCCCGCAACAGCTCCGACCACGTCCCCTTCCGCAGCGCCGGCATCCCGGTGGGCGGCCTGTTCACCGGGGCGGGCAGCACGATGACGGCGGCCCAGGCGGCGCAGTGGAACGGCACGGCGGGCGTCGCGTTCGACCCCTGCTACCACCGGGCGTGCGACACCCTCGACAACATCGACGAGACGGCGCTCGACCTCAACACGGACGCGCTGGCGCACGTCCTGTGGGAGCTGGGCTCCTGAGCACCGCCCCGCTCACGCCCTGACCGCCTGCCGATGGTGGCTGGGCCGGACTCCGTACACCCGCTGGAAGGCCACACTCAGCCCGAACGCGCTGCCGTAGCCGACCTGGTGGGCGATCGACTCCACCGTGGCGTCGGTGCGGGCCAGCAGGTCGGCGGCCTGCGCCAGTCGCCAGCCCGTCAGGTACGCCATCGGCGGCTCGCCGACGAGTTCGGTGAAGCAGCGCGCGAACGTGGCCCGGGAGACGCCGGATTCGGCGGCCAGCGCCTCCACCGTCCAGGCCCTGGCCGGCCGGTCGTGGATCAGCCGCAGCGCCGGACCGACCACCCGGTCGCCCAACGCGCGGTACCAGCCCGGCGGATCGGCCTCGGGACGGGCGAACCACTCGCGCAGGGTGGCGAGCAGCAGCAGGTCGAGCAACCGGTCGAGAACGGCCTGCTGGCCGGGGTCCTCCCGGCTGATCTCCAGCGCGGCGAGGTCGAGGATCGGCCGGGGCTCGCCGCCGTGCGGGACGACCAGCACCCGGGGCAGCGCGCGCAGCAGCCGCTCGGAGACGCGGCCCCCGACCTGGTAGCTGCCGGTGAGCAGGATCGCCTCCGGGCAGTCCAGGCAGTTGCCGCAGGTGCGCAGGGAGAGCAGCAGGTCGTCGCTGATCGCCTCGCCGTCCGCCGTGGTGCAGTGGTCGGGGCCGTGCACGACGTACAGCGGGGCGGTGCCGGGGTCCGGGGAATCGGCGACGGTGAACGGCTCGGTCCCCACCACGATGGCCACATCTCCCGGCCCGGCCGCGACCGGTGCGGCCCCGCCGCCCGGGTGGATGTGGCCGGTGCCGCGCACCATGGTGACCAGGGTCAGCGGGGTCCGCGCGGCGAACCCCACCGACCAGGGCGGGGCCATCAGGTTCCGGCTGAAGAGCGCGCCGTCGGACCGTACCTCGTACAGCAGTTGGGCGAGTGCGTCCATGCTCCTCAGATTAGACGATCAGACATCGGAGTGAGCCGATGAACCATTCCTCCGCTCACCCCTCCCGGGTTTGACTCTTCTCATGACAAGCACAGCGACGACGACAGCACAGCCCGTCCTGGTCCTGGGCGCCACCGGCAAGACCGGCCGCCGGGTGGCCACCGGACTGCGGGAACGCGGCCACACCGTCCGGGAGGCCACCCGCCGCGGGCGGACCCGCTTCGACTGGTACGACGAGAACACCTGGGAGCCGGCCCTCGAAGGGGTCCGCGCGGCCTATCTGGTCGACTCGCAGCGCGCGGACGCGGCCACGCCACTGCGCGCCTTCGGCAAACTGGCCGCCGAACGCGGCGTGCGGCGGCTGGTGTTCCTGTCCGCCCGGGACTGGGTGGTGCCGGCGGGCGAGGAGAAACTGCCGGGCGAGCGCGCGGTGCGCGAGTCGGGGGCGGAGTGGACCATCCTGAAGCCGGCCTGGTTCGCGCAGAACTTCAGCGAGGACCCGTTCTACCTGAGCCAGCTCCTGGACGGCGAGCTCGCCTGGTCCACCGGGGAAGGCGTCGAACCGTACGTCGACGCCCGGGACATCGCCGAGGTGGCGATCGCCGCGCTGACCGAAGACGGCCACGCCGGGCAGGCGTACGAACTGACCGGGCCGCGCACCCTGGGCACCGGCGAAGTGGCGGCCCTGATCGCGCGGGCCACCGGCCGGGACATCCGCTACCGCCCGCTCACCCCCGAGGAGTTCCGGCGCCACGCCACCGGCCGTGGCCTGGACGCGGAGCACACGGACCTGCTGAACGAGCTGTTCGGCTGGATCGCGGAGAGCCGGTTCGCCACCCTGGCGGACGGCGTGCAGCGGGCGCTGGGGCGCGCGCCGCGCGATTTCACCGACTACGCCCACGAGACGGCGGGCACGGGGGTGTGGCACCCCTGACCCGGTACCCCTGACCCCACGGAACGGAAACCCGTTCGACCAACGGGGGCGGGCGGAGCAGGATCAGCAGATGTGACACCGAACGAACCCCCCGCGTCCCTGGTCCTGGCCGCCGCCCGCAACAACGCCGCGTGGTGCGCCGTGATGAGCGCCGCCCACGGCGTGAGGGGCGGCGGCTTCGACCCGCAGTCCTGGGCCACCCCCGCCCGTACCCCGCCGTACTACCCGGACGCGGTCACGCTGACGCCGGGCGCCGACCCCGCCGCGCTGGTGGCCCGGATCGACACGGCCACCCCGGGCGCCTCGGTCAAGGACAGCTTCGCGGACCTGGAGCTGACCGGGGCGGGATTCCGGGTGCTGTTCGAGGCGGCGTGGATCCACCGGCCGGCCGGCGCGCCGGCGACCGTCTCCGGCTTGGCGTGGGAGGTGGTCCGCGACCCGGACGCGCTGCGCGCCTGGGCACACGCCTGGGACGACGGCGCCGGGGACGCCGGACTCTTCCCGCCCGCGCTGCTCGGCGACCCGGACACCTTCGTGCTGGCCGGGCGGCATCCCGGCGACCGCCGGGTGGTCGCCGGGGCGGTGGCCAGCCGCGCCGCCGGGGTGATCGGCGTCTCCAACGTCTTCCGCCGGGACGACGCCACCCCCGATACCGCCTGGCCGTTCGTGCTGGAGGCGGTGCACCACCTCTTCCCCGGCCTGCCGGTGGTGGGCTACGAGCACGGCGAGGACCTCTCGGCCGCCCTGGCACACGACTTCGAGACGGTGGGCCCGCTGCGGATCTGGCTGCACGAAGGGGATTGACGGCCTGCCCGGCGTGTGAGGGGGACCGCCGACCACGGCCGACCTGCCGGGACGAACATGGCGGGGCCCTCACCGCACCGGCCTCCGGCAGCCGTCGTGGTCCCGCTCCTCACCCGGGTACCGGCGTCACAGGGCCACCGGCCGGTACGCCAGTGCCCGGTCGACCACGACCTCGGCAGGCAACTCCCCCTCCCGTGGCCAGAAGACCAGATTGCCGAGGTAGCCGGACGGGCAGGACAGCGAGGTGTCGAGCGTGTCCAGCCAGTCGTTCAGCTCGTCCTCACCGGCGTACTCCCCCGCCATGATCCGCCGCACCAGCACGACCGCTTCCGCCCGGCTCAGCTTCACCGCGCTCATCAGGCTCCTCCCTCGGCCACCTCGGCCCCCTCCGCCACCTCGGCCAGGGGGCGTGATCGGCCGGAGACACAGGACCCGGTTCCGGCAGGAGGGTACACGCGCGGGGCCGTTCCGTACCGCCCGCGCGGAAGGCGCCGGACGGCGACCGAGGACGCCCCGGCCGGTCCGTTCAGCCCGCCACCCGGCCGCCCGGTTCCTCCGTCGGCTCGGCGCCCGGCACCTGCGCCTCCGGTTCCCGCTCGGCGGCGACCCGCACTTCGAAGGCCACCCGGGTCCAGGCCGCGACTGCCTTCGCCGCCGAGCCCGCGCACAGGCCCCAGGCGGCGCCCAGGATGCCGCCCAGCGCGTAGCCGGTCAGCAGGGCCACCACCGAGACCAGCGAGAACACCAGCTGGATCGGCAAGGTGGCGCGCGGGCTCAGCACCCGCAGCGCCAGCAGGCCGCAGGTGCCCATGGCCATCGCCGCGTACTGGCTGCCGGTCGCCGGGATGAGCGCGGACGCCGACTGCCAGGTGTCGCCCAGCAGTTGACGGCCCCAGCTGTCCGGCAGCACGGAGAGCAGCAGCGCCCAGCCCGCCGCCACCGCCGCGAGCGCGCCGCCCGCGAGCGCCGCCGTACGGGCCTTGCCGGCCCCCGACCGCTGCTCGCCGAGCAGCGGCGGGCCGAAGCCGGTGGCGGTGTTGAACAGCACGTTCAGCGGGCCGAAGACGGTACCGGCGCCGCGCAGCGCGCCGACGGCCAGCGGGTTGGCCAGCGCGCCGAGCCCGATGATCGCCAGCTGCGAGGAGGCGTTGCCGACGCCGAACTCCACCACGAACCGCTGCCCCAGGTGCCCGCGCGCCAGCAGCGCCGCCGGGCGCGGCCGGCCGGCCGCGTCCGCGGTGGCCCGGTACAGCAGCCAGCTCGCGAGCCCGAGCGCGGGCAGGGCCGAAAGACCCCAGGCCAGCACGAGCGTCGCGGCGCCGGGGCCGGCCGGCAGCAGCGCCAGCGCGGGTACGGCCACCGCCAGCCGCAGAAGGTCGGCCGCCAGGGCGAGTTGCGGCAGCCGCAGCACCGAGAAGGCGTAGCGCAGGGTGTCCTGGGTCAGCACGATGGGCAGCACCGCGCCCAGCGCCGCCAGCGCGCCGGCCGACAGCGCGTACGCGGGCAGCGCCAGCACCAGGCCCACGGCGGTGGCGGCGGCGAGCGCGAACAGGGCGGCCGAGCGGCAGTCCCTGGCCAGTTCGGCCCGGTCGCGGCCGGCGCCGCCGCGCAGTACGAGCGATTGGCCGACGTACGCGGTGCAGGCGCCGAGCAGCACGGCGAACACGGCGTAGACGAGGGCGAAATCGGCGAAGGCCCCGGCGGAGGACTGGCGGGCGGCGAACACCACCACCGCTATGTTGGTGAGGGCCGCCACCCCCTGATCGGCGATGGAGAAGGCGACGGCGCGCCCGGGTCGTATCACTGCGGTCTGCTCACGGCTTTCTCTCGGATCCCTGGTGTCGCTCAGTGGTGCCCTTCATGATCACCCAGCGCGCCGGGATCCAGGATCCGCAGTCCCATGGTTTCCGAATTGCTCCCCTGGGGCTCCCGGTTGACGCCACCCGGCGGCTGCCGGTGCCGCGCGCCGTGCGGCTGCCCCGGCACGGGGCGGACCGCCAGGGCCCGGCCGTCGCGGTCGCGGCTCTCGGCCTCCCCGGTCCGTTCCCCCGGGCGTTCGCCGTCCCCCTCGCCCTCGCCTTCGCGCGGGTCGGTGCCGCTGCCCCACGAGTGCAGGACCGCCCCCAGCAGCAGGCCGCCCGCCCCGACCACCAGCTCCCGTACCCGGGTCAGGTCGTCGCGGTGCACCTCGCTGGGGTCGCACACCACCAGCACCCCGTCCACCCGGTCCGTGAGGGCGATGGCGTCCGCGTACAGCAGCACGGCGGGGGCCAGCACCACCACCACGGCGCCCTTGGTGTCGGCGTGGTGGATCAGCTGGCTGGCGGCCGGGGAGGTCAGGGCGCGCGGCACGTTGCGCACCCGGCGGCCTGGCACCAGGTCGAAGATGCCGGACTCCTCGGCATCGATCGGTACCCGCAGCCCGCTGGGCCAGTCGGTGCTCTCGCCGCGCCCGCCGGGTGAGCTGGCCCAGCCGGGCCGTACGCCGTCCGCGTGCCGCAGTTGTTCGGTGAGGGTGGGGGTGCGCAGGTCGGCCTCCACGAGCAGGGCGTCCATGCCCATCTCGGCGAAGGCTGCGGTGAGGTTGACGGCGGCGGCCAGCGGGGTCTCTATGCTGCCGCGCGGTGCGACCACCAGCAGCCGGCGGCGCTGCGCGAACGCCTCGTCGTAGGCGAGCCGGAACGCCACCGAGCGGTACTCCTCGGCCAGCCGGCCCTGGGCGAGGAGTTCCTCGGGGCCGTCACCGCGCGCGGGCCGGGGCAGCACGCCCAGTACGGGGGCGTGCAGCGCCCGGGTGACATCGCCGGGCGAGCGCACGGTCGGGTCGAACACCAGCCGGACCCAGGCGGCGAGCAGGCCGATGCCGATGCCGACGACGTAGCCGAGCGCGAGCAGCAGCGGCAGGCCGGGGCCCGAAGGGCTGCCGGGTGGGGTGGCCTCGGTGATGACCCGGCCGCCGGTGGTGTCCAGGGAGGTCAGCCGGGCGATGGCCGCGTTGAGGTCGGAGATGGCGCTGGTGACGCCGGACAGGTCGGCGAGGGCGTTGTCGTAGGCGGCGCTGCCCTCGAAGAGGGTGCCGAGTTCGTCCTCCAGCGCGTCGCGCCGCTCCAGTTGGGGGGCGCGCTGGCTCTCCAGGGAGGCGACACCGGCGGCGATCGTGGCGTCGGCGTCGGCCTGCCGGTTGCCGAGGTAGGCCTGGACGAAGGCGTTGGCGCGCTCGGCGGCCAGATGCGGGTCGTCGGCCGAGTAGGCGAAGCGCAGAACCTCGGTGTTGGGCGGGTTGGTGACCTGGAGACCGCGCTTGAGCTGCTGGGCGCTGTCCGGGTCGCCGAGTGCCTCGGCGGCGCGCTGGGCGACGATGTCGCTGACGGCGGTGCGGCGTTCGGAGCCCATCGCGACGCGGTCGACGGTGCCGCCGGCGAACGGGTCGGCGGTGGGGGTGCGTACGGTGACCTCGGCGGTGGCCACGTACGTCTCGTTGGCGGTGAGCCCCAGCCAGCCGCCGCCCGCCAGGCCCAGCACGATGCCGCAGACGATGAGCAGGCGGTAGCGCAGCAGTTGCCGGAACTGGTCGCGCAGCAGGTCGGGTTCGTCGTACGGGGCGGCTGCGGCCTGGCTGCCGGCGGGGGCCTCCTTCAACGGGACTCCTTGAACGCGAGGGCCGGGTCCGTGGGCGCCGGGCGGGGTGCGGAACGGGAGGGGTGCGCACGCGCCAGGGCCTCGTCCAGCAGCGCGTCGACCCGGGCGAGCCCGGCGGCGCGGCCGAGCCGGGTGCGGGCGTAATCGGCGCCGCGCACGCCGATGGCGTCGGCGGCGGCCGGGTCGGCGGCCAGTTCGCGGGCGGCGGCGGCGAGCGCAGCGGGGTGCTCGGGCGCCACCAGCCAGCCGGCGGCGGAGTCGCGGATCTCCTGGGCCGTCCCGCCCTCCGCCGCGACCGAGGCGATGACGGGGCGTCCGGCGGTGAAGTAGGAGGTGAGCTTGGAGGGGACGCTCATGTCCAGGACGGCGGCCCGCTGGGTGACCACGAGGGCGTCGGCGGCGGCGAGGACGTCGGGGAAGTCGGCGTCGGCGGCGGGCGGCAGGAACTCCACGTTGGGCGTTCCCGCCGCCATCTCCCGCAGGCGTTCGCGCTGGCTGCCGTCGCCCATCAGCACCACCCGGATCTCAGGCGCCTCGCGGGCCGCGCCGATCAGCACCTCAAGTCCCTGCTTGAGGCCCATGTTGCCGGAGTGCAGCAGCACGGTCTGCTCCGGCGGCCAGCCCAGGCGGGCGCGGACGGCGGCGCGTGGGGTGGCCGGTCCGGAGACGTGCGACCAGTTGGGGACGAGCCGGATCCGCTCGTCGGGGACGCCCAGCGCCCGGACCCGCTCCCGGAACGTCTCGTGGATGATGCCGACCAGCGTGGCGCCGCGCAGCATCCGCCGCTCCACGGCGGCGGCGGCGGACGCGGCGCGGCCCCCGCCCCGGATGCCGCTCTGCGCGGCGGCGGCGCCCATCAGGTCCTGGATGACGGGGATGTACGGGGCGCGGTGGCGGCGCGCGATCCGCGCGGCGAGCACTCCGCCGGCGAGGCTGGGCACCTGGGCGACCACGGCGTCCGGGCGGCCCATGCGGGGCGGGGCCAGCAGGCCGTGGCCGAGGATGGTCGCCTCGTACAGGGCCCGGCGCAGCGCGGACTGGCGCGGGGGGACGGTGTGCCGGCGCCGGTGGACGAGGACCCCGGCGCGCTCGTCGACGGTGCGCCACACATGGCGGTAGGCGGGGTCAAGACGCCAGGCGGGGTAGTGCGGTAACCCGGCCAGGACGTGTACTTCCGCGGCGCGCGCGTGCGCCCAGTGCTCGGCGAGCTGGGTGGCGTACGGGCCGATCCCGGCCTGTTCGGGCGCGTAGTTCGTGGAGACCAGCAGCAGCCGTTCGTGTCGTTCGCCCACGGTCGAACTTCTCCCCCCTGAACGGGAATCCCGACAGCGCTCAGTGTCCACCCTATCCGCAGAACCTGCACCGCATGTCATCAATCGGGCCCGGGGAGTGAGGGTTTGGGACTAAGGTCGGGTGGATCCGCCGCCCGTGCCGCCCGGCCGGGCGGTCCCAGCGACCGCGTGGGGGTCACGAGTCATGCCGCAGGGACACGGGCAGCAGCGGGTACCGCACCTGGTGGGTTACGCACCGGGCGTCTACGACCTCTTCCACATCGGCCACCTCAACATCCTGCGGCACGCGCGCAGTCGCTGCGACTATCTGGTGGCCGGGGTGGTCTCGGACGAGATGGCGGAGCTGGCGAAGGGCAGACCGCCGGTGATACCGCTGGTGGAGCGGCTGGAGATCGTGCGATCGATCCGGTACGTGGACGCGGCGTTCGTGGAGACCGTGCCGGACAAGGTGACGACCTGGCAACAGGTGCGCTTCGACGTCCTGTTCAAGGGCGACGACTGGCGGGGCACGGCGAAGGGCGAGAAGCTGGAGCGCGACTTCCGGCAGGTGGGCGTCGAGGTCGTGTACTTCCCCTACACGGTGCACACCTCCAGCACCCAGCTGCGCGGCGCGCTGGACGCCCTGGCGACCCGGGCGGAACAGGGCTGACGCGGGCGCGACAGGGCCGACCCGGGTGGAACAGGGCTGACGCGGCCCGGGGCACGCTGCTTTGATGACCCCATGATTTCCGCCGACCGCCTGCTGGCCTTCGCTGTCATGTCCTTCCTGCTGATCATCATCCCCGGACCGAGCGTGCTGTTCGTGGTCGGCCGGGCCTTGTCCCTGGGACGCCGCGCCGCGCTGATGACGGTCGCCGGCAACGCGGTCGGCGCCTACGTGCTGATCGTGGCGGTGGCGGCCGGGGTCGGGGAGCTGGTGGAGCGCTCGGCGCTGGTCTTCACCGCGCTGAAGTTCGCGGGCGGGGCGTACCTGGTCTACCTGGGCGTGGCCGCCTGGCGCTCCCGCCGCGCCCTGGCGTCCGCGATCCCCGCAGCCCAGGCGGGGACGGGCGGCGGGCGGCGTACGTTCTGGGAGGGGTTCGTGGTCGGGGTGACCAACCCCAAGACGATCGTGTTCTTCGCCGCTGTCCTGCCGCAGTTCGTGGACCGCGGGCAGCAGCACCCGGCGCTCCAGATGCTGCTGCTCGGTGTGGTGTTCAACGTGATAGCGCTGGCCTCGGACAGCGTCTGGGGCCTGACGGCGGCCACCGCCCGCGACTGGTTCGCGTGCTCACCGGAGCGGCTGTCCATGGTGGGCGGCGCCGGCGGCCTGGCGATGATCGGCCTGGGCGTCACGGTGGCGGTGACGGGCCGCTCGGACTGATCCCGGACCGCCCCGGACTTTCCCGGACCGCCCCGGACCGCCCCGGACCGCCCCGGACCGCCCCGGACCGCCGCGGTCGTACCGGCTCCGCCGGCGGCCCGTCAGCCGTCCTCGCGGTAGAGGCCGCCGAGCAGGTCGACGACGGCCTGCGTCGCGGGGTGCGGGTCGGGGTGCCGCCACAGGAGATGGACGGGGATGGGCGGGGCGTCGCGCAGCGGCCGGTAGACGATGCCGTCGCGGCGGTACTGGGTGGCGGTGGAGCGGGGCGTCACCCCCACGCAGCGCCCGGTGGCGATGGCGGCGAGCCAGTCGTCGATGTCGTGCGTGTACTCGACGGCGGGCCGTTCGCCCTCGGGCCACAGGTCCAGGGTGGTGGTGCCGGTGCGCCGGTCCAGGACAAGGGTGCGCCCGCGGATCTCGGCCAGCCGGATGCTCCGGCGCCGCGCCCACGGATCGTCGGAGGCGAGCGCGATGACCCGCGACTCGTGGCCGACGAGGGCGTGGGCCCAGCGGCGGGTGTCGAAGGGCAGCCGGACCAGGGCCAGGTCACACCGGCCCTCGGCCAGGCCGCTGGTGGGGGTGTTGTGACGCACGAGGTGGAGTTCGACGTCCGGGTGCTGGGCGTGCCAGCGCCGCTGGAACTCGGTCGTGTGCCCGCCCATCGCGGACCAGGCGTGCCCGAGGTAGAGCCGGGTGTGTCCGGTGGTGGCCTGGGCGACGAGCGCGTCGGCCTCGCCGAGCAGGTGCCGGGCGCGGGCAAGGACGTGCACCCCGGCGGCGGTGGGGGTGACGGTGCGGCTGGTGCGGTGCAGCAGCCGCACGCCGAGGATCCGCTCCAGGGCGAGCAGGTTGCGGGAGACGGCGGCCTGGGAGACGCCCAGGGCGATGGCGGCGTCGGTGAAGGTGCCGGCGTCGGCGATCGCGACGAGACAGCGCAGGTGCCGCAGCTCCAGTTCCTTTCCCTCCATGCGTCCAGCGTATAGATACGCCGCGCTGTGCATTTTGTCCGCGCCCGGCCGCGGCGGAGGGTCGGGGCATGAGAGCCGGAGAACGCGCGTCGGGGATATCGCTGATGGTGGGCAGTGGCCTGGCCAACCAGACCGGGGCGTCGATCGGCGCGCTCGCCTTCCCCGTCCTGGGCCCGGTGGGCGTGGTGGCCGTACGGCAGTGGGTGGCCGCCGCCGTCCTGCTGGGCGTGGGCCGCCCCCGGCTGCGGGCCTTCAGCGCCGGGCAGTGGCGCCTGGTGCTCGCGCTCGCGCTGGTCTACGGGGCCATGAACCTGACCCTGTACGCGGCCATCGACCGGATCGGGCTCGGCCTCGCGGTCACCCTGGAGTTCCTCGGGCCGCTGGCCGTGGCCCTGGCCACCGCCGGGCGGCGCACCGGCGTGCTGTCGGCGCTGGCCGCCACGGCCGCCGTGGTGGTCCTGGTCCGGCCGCAGCCGAGCACCGACTACGCGGGCATCGCTCTGGGGCTGACGGCCGCCGCGTGCTGGGCCTGCTACATCCTGCTGAACCGCGCCATCGGCCAGCGGCTGCCGGGACTGGAGGGCTCGGCAGCGGCGGCGGGCGTCTCGGGGCTGCTGTACCTGCCGGTCGGCGCGGTCGTCCTGTGGCTGTGCGGCCCCACCCCGCTCGCCCTGCTGTGCGCGCTGGCGGCGGGCGTCCTGTCCTCGGTCGTCCCGCTCCTGGCGGACCTGCTGGCGCTGCGCCGGGTCCCCGCCCACTTCTTCAGCGTCTTCATGAGCGTGAACCCGGTGTTCGCCGCGCTGATCGGGCTGGTCGTCCTGGAACAGCACCTCGACCTGTGGTCGTGGGCGGCCATCGCGGTGATCGCCGCGGCCAACACGGTGACGGCGGGCGCGGAACGCTGATCAGCCCCGGTGTCCGTGCAGGACCCCGGCGGTGAACTCCGCCAGCTGGGCCCGCAGGTCGGCGCGGGAGACACCCTTCCGCCCAACGAGGTACTCCACGAGGTCGGCCCGGACGGCGGCCAGGAGGGCGTGCGCGGTGAAGCCGCCGTCGCCCCGTTCCGGGATCCGTTCCAGTTCGGCGCGAAGCAGGGCGTGCCAGCGGTCGTAGTGGGCCGTCTCGTACGGGCTGCCGCTGCCGGACTCCTCCAGGGCCAGGGCGAGATGGCGGTTGTCGATCTTGAAGCACAGGATGGCGTCGAGCACGGCGGGCACCCGGTCGAGCGGGGGCGCGCCGGGCCCGAGCGGGGGCGGTCCGGTCTCGACGGCCTCGCGGAGCGGCGTGAACCGGATCTCGTACAGCGCGCGGATGAGTCCGGTGCGGTCGCCGAAGGCGCGGAAGAGGGTGCCCTTGCCGACGCCCGCCGCCGCGGCAATGTCGGCCATGGTGAGGTCGGCCGGGCTGTCGCAGTCGGCGAACAGCGTGTCGGCGGCCTCCAGTACGGCCGCCCGGTTGCGGACGGCGTCCTTGCGCGGCTTGCGTTCGGTCATGGTGGGCCGTCCCTCCTGTTGCAATCCGGACCGACGGTCCGTATCGTTCAACGTAACGGACCCCGGGTCCGCATCGTACGCGTTGGAGGACACCCCATGCCCATGGCCGCCGCAGCGAGGAACCCCGACCGCGCGAGGACACACCTGCCACCGGACCGCACGACCACCGAACAGGGCGCCCCGCAGCACGAGAACCGCGTCCAGGAAGCCGGGGGCACCCGATGACCGCCATCCTCGTGACCGGCGCGACCGGCACCACCGGCAGCCGCACCACCGCCCGGCTGCGCGCCGCCGGCCACCCGGTCCGGGCCGCCGCCCGCAACGGCGACCCGCGCTTCGACTGGTACGACCCCACCACCCATGACGCCGCCCTCGACGGGGTGGACCGCGTCTACCTCGTCCCGCCCCCGGGCGAGACCGACCCCGCCCGCATCATGCTGCCGTTCCTGCGCCAGGCGCGCGCCGCCGGCGTCCGGCGGGCGGTGCTGCTCAGCTCATCGGCCATCCCGCCGGGCGGCCCGGCGGTGGGAGAGGTGCACGCGGCGCTGCCCGGCCTGTTCGGGGAGTGGGCGGTGCTGCGCCCCTCCTGGTTCATGCAGAACTTCCTGCGCGACCACGCCCACGCGCGGAGCATCCGCGCCACCGGGACCGTGGCGTCCGCGACCGGCACCGGCCGGGTCGCCTTCATCGACGCGGACGACATCGCGGCCGTCGCCGCCCACGCCCTGACCGCCGCCGAGGCGCCCAACACGGACCTGATCCTGACCGGCCCGCAGGCGCTGGCCTTCGACGACATCGCCGCCACCCTCACCGAGGTCACCGGCCGCCCGGTCACCCACCAGCGCCTGAGCTACGACCAGTTGCGAGAGCGGCTGGCGGCCGGGCTGCCGGCGGAGTTCGCCGCGCTGCTGGCGTCCCTGGACCTCGCCATCGCGGACGGCGCGGAGGACCGCACCACCCCCACGGTCCACCACCTGACCGGCCGCCCCCCGACGGACTTCCGCACGGTGGCCGTGCGGGAACTGGCCCACGGGGACGGGTGAGGAACCACCGCCCCGGTCCGGCGGGCCCGCCGTACGGCGACGATCAGCTTGTCGCGGGTGCGCGCGGCCCCGCCGTGGGGCCAGGTGATCAGCCGGTCAGGCGACCGGACTTGATCGCTATCAGCAGGCTGTGGGTCCTGGATGCCCGCGCCTTCAGGACGACCTCCGGTTCTTCACTCTCACGGAGCCACAGCGTGCCATCGGGTGCCATGGCGATGTTGACGCAGTTGGAGGCTTCCGCGCTGAACGACGACTTCTGCCACATCAGGTCAGTCATCGGGGTCCTTTCACAGAGTCTTCTCGACGCGATGGATGAAGTCGCGTGACTCATCCGGTGACAGAGCACACGTTTCCATGCGGTCGAGCACAGTCCGGTACTTGTCCAGTTGTGAGTAGGCGTCGAAGAACAAGGATCCGTGATCACTGTCCAGTTGGATGCTGTCCAGCTGAGGCAGCTCCGCGCCGAAATGGTCGATGCCCTGACCCGCGTTGGGGAATGTGCCCGCACCGAAGGGAATGACTCGCACGGTTACATGATCGCGCTCGCTCCAGCTGAGCAGATGCTTCAGCTGTGCGGTGGCCACCCGGGATCCGCCGAAGGCCATCCGCAATGCTGCCTCATGGATCACCGCGGTCAAGGGTGTCGGCTTGTCGCCGTAGAGAATGCCCTGCCTCTTGATCCGATGCGAGACGCGCTGCTCAACCGCGTGGGGCGGCAGCGGCGGCACCGCGTCCGCAATCACTGATCGTGCGTGGTCCGCTGTTTGCAGCAGGCCCGGCATGTGGATCACCGTGGCAACACGTATGACCGTCGCGTGATGTTCCAGTTCCGCAAGGTCCAGTGCGCCGGTCGGCAGGATCTCGCGGTAGTCCTCCCACCAGCCCCGGGTGCGGCCACCCGTCATGGCGGCCAGCGCATCGATGAGTGGCCCGTCGCCGCAGTCATAGAGGTTGGCCAGGGCTCGGACGCGCTCCGCGCTCACGGCGTATCGGCCGATCTCGATGTTGCTGATGCGGGATTGCGTCACGCCGAAGAGCTGGCCCGCGCGGGTGGCGGTGAGCCCGGCACGTTCTCTGAGCACACGGAGCTCACTGCCGAGCCGCCGTTGCCGGATGGTCGGCAGGATCTTGTCGCGCGTCATGATCATCCCTTCCCGTCACCCACACGGATGGCCTTTTGGGCTCCAATCCATGAATCGATGGACTGTAGTCCAACGCAAACGCTAGCGTCGTTCGCGATGGATCGTTAATCCCTCCTAACGACAGGAGACTTCGCATGGACACCGCAGCCGCGCAGGATGGCATTGAGCTGGGCTTCGACCCGTACGACGAAAAGCTGCACGCCTACGTCCGCAGCCTCGCCCCCAGGACGTACGCGCTGGTCGAGGAGTCCTTCAGCGAGGACGACAGGGCCCGGGTCAGCGTGGTGGGGTGGGGACTCGCGTTTCCCACCGGGCCCACGGAAGTGGTGCGGGAGGGGGAGCCGATGCGCCTGTACTGCGCGTCGCCCGAATCGGCCGCCGATCATCTGGCGTTCGTACGGCGGCAGTCCGTCTTTCTCGTGTGGCCCGACGCCGCTTAGCGGAGTTCGCGGAACCACTTCGTCAGGAATGCCGCACAGAACAGTACATAGGCGGCGCACAGCGCCAGGTAGCCCAGCCGGAAGGCGGTTTGGCTGCCCAGGAGCAGGAACAGGGCGCACAGCACGCCGTAGTCCACCGGGAGGAGCGCCACCACCCTGACGCGGGAGGGGGGCGGGGGCGCGGGGGCCCCGGGCGCGGGCTTCGGGGCCGGCTTGAGTTTCTCCCGCAGCAGGCCGCCGAAGAAGATCACCACCGCCGCGAGCTGGAACAGCAGCGGGAGGAGGAGCCAGCCGTCGTGCGGCAGGTCGAAGTGCCGGTAGAAGCTGATCAGGACGACGGAGTGCAGGGCGGTGATCTTCGCCGCGTCGACCACATGGTCCAGCCACTCCCCCGCCGCGCTGGACTCGCGGCGCAGCCGGGCCAGTTGGCCGTCCGCCGAGTCCAGGGCGAAGCCGAGGACCAGCCCGGCGTACACCCCCGCCGCTAGAGCCCAGGACGGTGGGAGGAGAGCGACGGCGGCCAGGGCGGTGTAGCTCACCAGTGCCGACAGCAGCGTGACCCGGTTGGGGGTGAGGCCCGCGCGGAAGGCCGCCGCCGCCAGGACGCGGCCCAGCGGGCGGTTGATGTGGCGGGAGTAGAGCGAGACACCCTTGGAGGTCTTCTGTGCGGTGCGCAGTTCCCGTAACGCCGCTGTGAAAGTCATGGTCCCCACCATGGTTCGCATCCTCCCATGCGAGGGCCGTCGGCGGGCACGGTTACGATGCCTGGGCCCGGGGCCACAGGGCCGGGGCTGAGCAAGAGGGTATGGGGAGGGCTTCACGATGCGGGTGCGAGCGCGGGTGGCCAGGACCGCCGTGGGCGTGGTCATGGCTGTGGCCACGGCGGCGTCCGTGTCGGGGTGCGTCACGGTGCACGGGGAGACCGCCATCGTGCCGGCGGCCTCCGAGGAGGAGGCGGAGGCGGCGCTCGACCGCTTCGTCGAGGTGAGCAACGAGTCCAACGCCGCGTACGACGCCGAGCTGAACGAGACGATCGAGAACGGCCCGCTGGGCGAGATCGATCACGCGGGCCTGGTGGCGCGCGGCGAGGTGACCCCGGGCGGCAACCCGGACTTCGAGCCGCTGGAGCTGACGGACGCGACGTTCCACATACCGCAGCAGGCGGGCTGGCCGAAGTTCTTCGTGGCCGACACCGCCACCAACCGCAGCGGGGACAACCGCTGGCTGCTGGTGTTCACCCGGGACGGGATGGACGAGGAGTGGCTCGCGTCCTATCTGAGCGTGCTGGAGCCGTCCGCGGTGCCGGAGTTCGCCGTCGACGACGACGGCTACGCCGAGGACATCCCGATCCCGGCGGACGCGGAGGAGGCGGCCGGGGACGACGCGGGGCTCGTTCTGCCGCCGGCCCTGCTGGGCTCGGCGTACAACGACTTCCTCGGGTCGAAGGCCGGGCCGTTCGCGGACGGCCCGTACACCACGGAGGCCGTCGAGCGGCGCGAGGAGTCCAACAGCAACCCGGCGTTCGCCATGCAGTACCAGGACTCGGTGCCCACCGAGCCGGGCTTCGCCCCGGTGGCGCTGCGCGACACGGACGGCGGCGCGCTGGTGTTCTTCGCGACCCGGCACCACGAGAAACAGACCATGGCGGAGGGCGAGACCCCGGTGGTCGATCCGCTGGTGGAGGCCCTCATGGAGGGCAGCGCGGAGACCTCGGTGACGCTGGTACGGATGGCCATGCACGCCGCTCTCGTCCCGGCCTCCGGTGCGGGCGATGTGGCGGTGCCGAGCCGGATCACCGGAGTGACGTCGGCCATCGGCGAATGACGGCGGCGCCGGGCCGGGGCGCCGGGCCGGCGCGTGTCACCGGGTGACCTCGGCCTTCGGTGGCTGACCGCCCGGCGCGCTGTGCGCCGCCGGTCAGCCCGTCGCCCGCTCAGCCGGTGAGCCAGTCGGCCGGGATCTCCTTCTCGGCCTCCCTGGCCAGTTCGGCGGCGCAGGCGTCCGTCAGTGCTTCCAGCAGGGTGAGCGGTTCGGGCAGCGGCAGACCCGGTTCACGCAGCCAGCGGACGCCGCCGCCCGCCACCTGGGACGGGGGCACCAGCACGTAGCTGCCGCGGCAGTGCCAGCGCAGCCCGGGGTGTTCGTCCATGGTTTCGGGGAGGCAGTCCAGCGCGCAGGGCCACCACTCGTCCTCGTCGTCCGGGGTGCCGCGGGTGGCGGTGAAGAAGAGCATCCGGTCGGGGTCGGCGATGGCGACCGGGCCGGTGTTGGTGCCTTCCGAGGCGAGACGTTTCAGCGCGGCGTGGCCGGCCTCGGCCGGGACGTCCAGGACGTCGTGGGTGACACCGGTGGCCGTAATGAAATTCGCCTCCTGGTCGGCGCGGAGCCAGGCCAGGAGGCGTTCGGGGTCGGTGGTCGCCTGGGTCTGCCAGGCGAGGGATACCGGGTGGCGACCGGGAGTGGGGCACCCGATGCGCTCGCAGGAGCAGCCATAGCCCTGGGGGTGGGCGGCGGGAGCCAGCGGGAAGCCGGCCCCGGCGGTGGCGAGCAGCAGTTCCTCACGGGCCTGGGCGGCGGCGGCCGAATCGGCGGCGGCGCGGGCGCCCCTGCGCATCCAGCGGGGAAGTTTGCGCTCTTTTTCCATGGGCTGAGGTCGCCTCACTTCCGTCCCGCTCGTCCTGCGTGCTCCGTGACATTACCGGATCGGACATCGCCACGGGTGCGGATGGGGGCGGGGTGCGGCGAGGGTCACTCCCGGGGGGCGCGGGTGAGCAGTCCGCGCAGCGCGTGATCGACGAGGGCGTCGGTGAACTCGTACGTCAGCGGGGCGCTGCGGGTGAGCCAGCGCTGGGAGAACGGGGAGAGGATCAGCTCGGTGGCGATCCGCAGATCCGTGCGGGGGTCGATCTCCCCGGCCTGCTGGGCGGTGCGGAGGCGGTCCATGTAGACCTGGATGCCGCGTTCGGAGAGCCGGGTGACGAAGGAGTGGGCCAGCTCGGGGTCGCCGGCGGAGGCGATGGCCAGGGCGCGGTAGGGGGCCTCGAAGGCGGGGTCGTTGAACTCGTCGACGGTGGCGCGCAGCACGCCCTTGAGGTCGGCTACGAGGTCGCCGGAGTCGGGGAACTCGGCGTCGTAGTCCGGGTGTTCGACGGTGGCGGTGAAGGCGTCGAGGAGGACGGCGGCCTTGGAGGGCCACCAGCGGTAGATGGTCTGCTTGCCGACCCCGGCCTGGGCGGCGATGGCCTCGATGGTGAGTTTCTCGTAGCCGACCTTGCCGACGAGGTCGAGGCTGGCGTCGAAGATCGCCTGCCGGGAGCGGGGGTTGCGGCGGGCGGGGTCGGGGGTGGAGGGGCCCCGGGTGGCGCGGGGCGTGTCGTGCGGAGAGGTCGTTCCCATGAGGGCAGTGTAATGAGAAAAGGCGTTTGACAAGACGATACGTCTCGTTCAGTCTTGGTGGCGACGGATCCACTCCGGAACGACGACGAACGAAGGAGGACCGGCCATGAGCAAGGGACGCAGTGGCGCCATGATGGGCGTCGGCGGGCCGCGCACCCACCTGTCACGCAAGCAGCTGCGCGGCGGCAGGGGCGCCGCCGGAGCGGGCGGCGCCGGCCAGGACGCGGCGGCGCAGAAGCGGGAGCTGCTGAGGAGGCTGCGCGAGCAGCGCGATGCGTAGCCCCGGAGAGAGCAGTCCCGGGGTAACACCTCAGAGGAAAACGGGCGGCGGCGCCGGGGCGCCGCCGCCCGTACGCGCGTCTACGGGGCGGGCTTGAGGGTCTTCATCGTGAAGTGCGAGGTGACGTTCCTGACCCCGGGGATCGTCATGACCCGCCCGCTCAGGAACGCCTCGTAGGCGACGAGATCGGCCACCGCCACCCGCGCGAAGTAATCCGGGCTGCCGAACAGCCGCCGCAGCTCGATGACCTCCTCGGCCTCGGCGAGGGTGCGCTCGAAGTGCTCCACGATCCCGGACGCCTGACTGTCCAGGGTCAGGTCGAGCAGCACTTCGAAGGACCGGCCCAGCGCCGCCGGGTCGACCACGGCCCGGTAACCCCGGATCACTCCGTCCGCCTCCAGACGCTGCACCCGCCGCAGGCACGGGCCGGTGGTCAGGCCGATCCGCTGGGCCAGCTGGACGTTGGTCAGCCGCCCGTCCCGTTCCAGCTCGGCAATGATTGCGCGATCCGTGGCATCCATGGCCCATACATTGCACGACGTAGCGTCCTTTGGGCAATGTTCGCCACCATATGGCGCGGATTCTGCGCGACCATGGAGACGTGCGAGAGAACACCCCGGGCCCGGCCACGGCGCCCGGCCCCACCGCCCCCATCGCTCCTCCTCCCCCGGCACCGGCACCGGCCCCCTCCGCTCCCCCGCCCGGCCTGCGCCGGGAACGGATCGCCGCCGGCGTACGCGACTCCTTCTCCGCCGGGCTCGGGATCTTCCCGCTGGGCATCGCGCTCGGCCTGCTCGTCGTCCAGGCCGGGCTGCCCTGGTGGCTGACGCCCGCCCTGTCCGTGGCAGCCTTCGCGGGCTCCCTGGAACTGCTGCTGGTCGGCATGGTCGCGACCGTCACCCCGCTGGCCGCCGTGGCACTGACCACGCTGGTGGTCAACTTCCGGCACGTCTTCTACGCCTTCTCGTTCCCCCTGCACCTCGTGCGGAACCGGTACGCCAGGGCCTACGCCGTCTACGCGATGATCGACGAGGCGTACGCCGTCACCGCCACCCAGACCACGGCGGAACGTTCGGCGCCCCGGCTGCTGGCGATGCAACTCGCCTGCCAGCTCTACTGGGTCGGCGGCGGCCTGCTCGGCGTCGCCCTCGGCGCGGCCCTGCCCGCCCCCGTCGAGGGCCTGGAGTTCGCGCTGTGCGCGCTGTTCACCGTGCTCACCCTCGACGCCTTCCGCTCCCGCCGGGAGATCCCCTCGGTGCTGCTCGCCGCGGGAGGGGTGACGGTGGCGCTGCTGCTGACCCCGGACGTCGCCCTGTTCACGGCGCTGCTGCTGTTCGTCGGGCTGCTGCTCGCCCGCCACGCCCTGGCCGGGAGGCGCGCCGATGCCTAGTACGCCCTATCTGCTCGCCGTGCTCGCGATCGTCTTCGGCATCACGCTGGCGCTGCGCGCCGTACCGTTCGCGGTGCTGCGCACCCTGCGCGGTTCGGCCGTCGTCCAGCGGCTCGCGCTGTGGATGCCGGTGGGCATCCTGGGAATCCTCGCCGTCACCTCGCTGCGCTCCACCCTGACCGCCGCCCCCGGCACCCTGCCGTACGCGCTGCTCGCCGTCGCGGTCACGGCGGCCGTTCATCTGGCGTTCGGGCGCCGCACCATCCTGAGCGTGGGCATAGGCACCGCCGTCTTCGTGGTGCTGGTCAACGCGGTGTGACGTCCGCGCCCTCCGGCGGCCACGCCGCGCCCCAGGGGGTGTCGCGGGCGGTGCGGTAGGTGTCGCCGTGCCGCTTGGTGACGGTGGTGCGGGTGAGGGCACCGTCCGGGGTGCACAGGTCCAGGAGCACCTGGCCCTTGCGCAGTTGCGGCTTGCGCACGACCCGGGCGACGGGGTGCGGCGCGTTGTCCCGCGCGGGGGCGGGGGCTGCGGTGGCCGCGACGTAGGCGAACTTCTCGTCCTCGTACGGCAGTACGCCGCCCTTCACCTGCCGGTGCAGGGCCGAGCGCGCGACCCGGGCGGCGAAGTGGCACCAGTCGGCACCGGGTTCGATCGGGCAGCGGTCGCTGTGCGGGCAGGGAGCCAGGACGCGCAGCCCGGCGGCGGTCAGCCGGTCGCGGGCGCTCCTGATCCGCAGATAGCCCTCCGGGGTGCCCGGCTCGATCAGCACCACCGTGGAACCGGCCCGTCCCGCCGCGTCGGTCAGGCTGTCGCGGTCGGCCTCGGTCAGCTCGCCGAGCACGTACGAGACGGTGATCAGGTCCGCCGCGGGCAGCTCGGGCTCGGCGCCGATCCGCTGCTGCCGCCACCGCGCGGAGCGGACGGCGGGCTGGGCGGCGCCTGCGGCCAGTTCACGGCCCAGGTCCAGGGCGGGCCCTGCCCAGTCGATGACCTCGGCACCGCGCGAGCCCGGCCACACCTCGGCGGCGGCCCACAGCGCGGCCCCCGTCCCGCCACCCACGTCCACATGGCTGCCGGGCGCCCAGCCGGCGGGCATCCGCGCCGCGCACGCCTCCAGCGCCGCGGTGACCGCCTCGAAGGTGGCGGGCATCCGGTAGGCGGCGTAGGCGATGGCGTCGGCCCGGTCGCGCAGCACCGGCGCGTGGGTCTGGGTACGGCCCCGGTAACTGGTGATCAGCCGCTCCACCGCGGCGGCCGTCCGCTTGGGCGGCAGGCCGTCGAGCAGCCGGTCCAGCGCGCCGCGCAGCTCATCGGCCGCTGCGGGCGCGGGGGCGGCGAGAGGCGCGGGGGACGCGGCGGGGCCGGCGGCGGGGGGCGTGCTGCTGTTCACCGGCCCATCGTAGGCGTCCGCCGGGCCGGATGGCCGGGGCGTCCCGGCGGCGGGCATCATCACCGGATGGCACATCTGGGACTCACGGCGCTGCTGGTACACGACTACGACGAGGCCATCGCGTTCTACCGGGACGCGCTCGGCTTCGCGCTGGTGGAGGACACCGCGCTGGCCGACGGCAAACGGTGGGTGGTGGTGGCCCCGCCGGGGGCGCGGGAGGCGGGGCTCCTGCTGGCCCGGGCCGTGGGCGCCGGGCAGCAGGCCCGGGTGGGGGACCAGACGGGCGGGCGCGTCGGCTGGTTCCTCAACACCGACGACTTCGCCCGCGACCACGCGCGGATGCGGGAGGCCGGGGTGGTCTTCGAGGAGCCGCCGCGCCACGAGCCGTACGGGACGGTCGCCGTCTTCCGCGACCTGTACGGGAACCGCTGGGATCTGATCCAGCTGGACGGTCCCCGGGAAGGGGTACGGGGTGAGGCGGGCGGCGCCGGTGACGCGGAGGGCGCGGGCTGAGACCCGGGCCGCTCCCGTCCGTCCCCGTGTCCGTCCGGGCGACCGGGTTACGGCCGCGCGGACGGAACGGGTGCCCGGAGGGACGCCCGCGCGGGCCGGGGCGGCAACCGCCCCGGCCCGCGCGGACCACACCCTCAGCAGGCCCTCAACGGGCCATCAGGGCGAAGACACCCCAGCCGAGGTACTCCCGCTGGTACCGCGTGTAGCGGACGGGTTCGGTGGTGAGTTCGGCCCGTACCTCGGCGGCCAGCTCGTCGTCGGGGTGCGCGTCGAGCCAGCGGCGGAGGTTGAGCCACTGTGCCGCCTGGTAGCGGTCCCAGCTGTCCTGGTCGGCCAGCACCATTTCCACGACGTCGTACCCGAGCGTGCCGAAGTGGCCGATCAGGTCCGGCAGGGCCAGGAAGTCGTCCGGGCCGCCCGCGAGGCAGGCTTCGGCCGTCTCCTGGTCCGGCACGTCCCGGCGCCAGTACGGCTCGCCGATGAGCATCAGCCCGCCGGGCCGCAGGCTGCGGGCCAGCAGTTCGACGGTGCCGGCGACGCCGTTCCCGATCCAGGTGGCCCCGACGCACGCGGCGAGATCGACCGGCTCGTCCGAGACATGGCCGGTGGCGTCACCGTGGACGAAGGTGACCCGGTCGGCCACCCCGAGCTCGGCGGCACGGGCGCGGGCCTGGCCGGTGAACACCGTGCTGATGTCCACGCCGGTTCCGGTCACGCCGTGGTCCCGGGCCCAGGTGCAGAGCATCTCGCCCGATCCACTGGCGAGGTCGAGCACGCGGGTGCCGGGCGCCAGGCGCAGCGCCTCGCCGAGGACGGCGAGCTTGCCGGGGGTGAACGGGTTGTGGAGCCGGTGGCTACTTTCGCGAACGGTGAAGATGCGGGGAAGATCCACGAGAGGTGTCCCTTGGGTTCGATGAGGTCATGGTCCTGGGGAAGGACGGCCGGCCGGAGTCGGCCGCCGCTGCTCGGACCGTCATCGAAATACACCTCTTCGCGAACGCGTGGATCGTGGACCCGGCCACGGTAGACCTTCCGGGCCTGCGCCTCCACTGATTTCTCCGCGCCGTTCTCCCGTCTGCGCCGTCCAGGGCACGGCGGCGGGTGTGGAGCCGCCCGCGGTACACAGCTGGACGGTGGAGCCGATGCGATGCACCGCGACCACCGGCGCGCCGGTCAGGGCCGCGCGGAGCCGGGCCGCGAGTACCGCGTACCCGGCGGCCCACTGCGGGCGGTGGTCGACGACGGCCACCGCCCGGGTGGTCTCATCGGGGAACGGCGCGGTTCCGCTTGGGCAGGCACAGGAAGACGAAGCAGAGCGCGGCCAGCACCACCGAGGTGAGCTGGACGACGGCCATGGGGACGGCCGTGTCCTCGCCGGCGACGCCCACCAGCGGAGAGGCGATGGCGCCGATGAAGAACTGCGAGGCGCCGAGCAGGGCCGAGGCGGAGCCGGCGGCGTGCGGGGCGCGCATCAGGCCCTCGGAGTTGGCGTTCGGCAGGACCAGGGCCATCAGGCCCATCAGGAAGAACAGGCCGATGGAGACCGCGACCAGGCCGGCTTCCCCGAAGACGCCGCCGGTCAGCAGGAGCAGCACGACGGAGACCAGGATCAGCAGGGTGAGGCCGATGCCGATGATGCGGTTGAAGGAGACCCGGCCCACCAGGATCTTGCCGTTGATCTGGCTGACCGCCACCAGGGCGATGGAGTTGACCATGAACAGCAGGCTGAAGGTCTGCGGCGAGGCGCCGTAGATCTCCTGGACGACGAACGGCGAGGCCGCCACGTACGCGAACAGGGCGGCGAAGGTGAGGGAGCCGACCAGCAGATAGCCGGTGAAGACCCGATCCTTGAACAGTCCGCCCATGGCCCGCAGCGCGGCGCCCACGCCGCCGCCGTCGCGCTTGTCCGCGGGCAGCGTCTCGGGCAGCCAGCGGGCGACGATCAGGGTGAGGACGAGGCCGGCGACGGCCAGGGTGAGGAAGACGCCGCGCCAGTCGGTCAGCCGCAGCAGCTGGCCGCCGAAGACGGGGGCCAGGATGGGGGCGGCGCCCGAGATCAGCATGAGGGTGGAGAAGAAGCGGGCCATGGCGAGGCCGTCGAACATGTCGCGGACGACGGCGCGGGCGATGACGATGCCGGCCGCCCCGGCCACGCCCTGGATCGCCCGGCAGGCGGTGAGGATCTCCACCGTGGGGGCGACGGCGCAGGCCAGCGAGGCGGCGACGTAGCAGACCATGCCGACGAGCAGCGGGCGGCGGCGGCCCAGCTGGTCGCTCATGGGGCCGACGATCAGCTGGCCGAGGCCGAGGCCCAGGAGGCAGGCGGTGAGGGTGAGCTGGACGGTGGCGGCGCCGGTGTTCAGGTCCTCGGTGACGTCGGGGAGCGCCGGGAGGTACATGTCGATGGAGAGCGCGGGCAGCGCGGAGAGGCTGCCGAGGATGAGCGTGATCAGCAGTCCGGCCCGCTGCCGCTTGCTGAGTTCTGGTGCTGCGGAGGGAGCGGGCCGGATGTCGGGGCTGTGGGTCTGAAGGGGGGTGGCAGTGGGGACGGGGACGGAAGCGGGGGCGGCCGTGTTCGGCTGGCTGCCGGGCTGATTCATGCACCTCTCCGGTACTCGCTGAGACCGCCCAATCGTCCCATGATCCGGCCACCGTTCTATATGGTTTTCGTTCGTAAGATCACGCTGGGAAGAGCCCGGGATCCCCCGCGCGCGACACGAACGAGCCCGCCGTGCTCACCTCACCGCCCGGAACCGTGACCCCCGAGACCACCCGGTAATCGGCCCGCACCTGCCGCTCGTCCAGGCTGACCAGCACATCACCGCGCCGGCCGTCGTAGAAGCGCAGATGCGGATTGACCGTCATCATCGCCTCCCAGTTGGCCGGCCGCTGTGCCCCGTTCCCGCCGCTGGAGATCGAGGTGGTGACCAGTTCCACACCGAGCGTCCGGGACGCCGGGTCGTCGAAGTCCTCCTTGATGTCGAATCCGTGATGGACATGTACGTCCCCGGTGAACACCACCAGGTTGCGCACCCCGCTCTCGCGGACCGTGCGCAGCAGCCGCTCCCGTGCCCACGGATAGCCGTCCCAGGCGTCCATCGCCAGCGGCCACGGCTCGGCCAGCTGGTTGCGGCGGCGCGAGACGACGATCTGCTGCGGCACGAGGTTCCACACCGCGCGCGAGGAGCGCCAGCCGTCCGCGAGCCAGCGTTCCTGCGCCGCCCCCAGCAGCTGCCGTCCGGCGCCCGCGAGGCGTCGGTGGGCAGCTTCCAGCCGTCGCCGTTCGCCTGGTCCGCCCGGTACTGCCGGGTGTCCAGCACATCGAGCTGGGCCAGCCGTCCGTAGTGCAGCCGGCGGTAGAGCCGCAGGTCGGGGCCGTCGGGGAGCTGGGGACGGCGCAGCGGCATGTTCTCGTAGTACGCGCGGTAGGCCGCCGCCCGGCGCACCAGGAACTCCGCCTCGGGGTCGTCGTCCTGGGAGACGGCGGAGGCGTAGTTGTTGTCCACCTCGTGGTCGTCCCACGTCACGATCCACGGGTGCGCGGCGTGCGCGGCCTGGAGGTCGGGGTCGGCGTGGTAGAGCGAGTACCGCAGCCGGTAGTCGTCCAGGGTGACGGTCTCGCGGTTGTAGTGCGCGGGCAGCCGCTGCTCACCGGTGTACGCGCGGGCGCCGGCGGCGGCGTTGATCGCGTACTCGTACAGGTAGTCGCCGAGGTGGATGACGGCGTCGATGTTCTCCTCGGCCGCCAGGTGCCGGTACGCGGTGTAGTACCCCTGGTCGTACCGCTGGCAGGAGACGAGCGCGAACCGCAGTCCGGCGCCGACCCCCGCGTGGCGGGCGGGGGCGATGGGGGCACCCCTGGCCGAAGGCGGGGGGAGGGTGCGGCCGGTGGTGGAGGTCCACGGCCCGGCCCGGAAGCGGTAGTAGTAGTCGGTGCCGGGAGCCAGCCCGCCGGGCTCCACATGGACGGAGTGGTGGAACTCGGGGTGCGCCAGGACCGTGCCGCCGTCCACCGGCCGCCCGAACGCGCGGTCGCGGGCGATCTCCCAGTCCACGGCGAGGGGTTCGGGCGGCAGGCCGGAGTCGGCGGCGTGCGGGTCGGTGGCCAGCCGGGTCCACAGCACGACGGAGTCGGGCTGCGGATCGCCGGAGGCGACGCCGAGGCTGGGGGCACCTCCCGGCCGAAGGCTGGGGGAGGGTCGCCGTCCAGGCCGGCCGGGTCGGCGGGGGCGGCGGCGTGGGCGGTGCCGGCCCCCGGCAGGCCCGCGGAGAACGCGAGCGCGGCGGCGGCGCCGGTCACGGTGACGAATCTCCGCCGCCCCAGGGACCGGACGGCGGCACGCAGGTGTGCGGAGAAGTCTTCGGAGATCTGCGTCATGGGGATGAGTGCACCGGGAGCACTCATCCTGGGGCTGGCAGGTATGCGTCAACGACATGGCGGCTCAGTGACGCTTCGGCCGCGATCGGACACACCGTGTCACAGAGGTCGCTCATGCCGCACATCATGCGTGCGGCGGCACGGCGCGCACGGTCTCCCGCGCGCCACCGCGCCCGGCGCACGGTGCGCCCGGGCAGCGCACCGGCGCTCCGTGCGAGGCGTCAGCGCTCGCGCAACTCCGTCACTTCCTGGTGGGTGTGCGCCTCGATGTCCCGGGCGCCCTGGTACAGCAGTTGGTACGACAGGTCGGACAGCGCCCGCGCCGCCGCCAGCTCGTGACCGATCGCCGCGTCGTACTCGTCCCCCGGCTTGGCCTGCGCCGATCCCTCCCCCACCAGGCCGCGCGAGGTCTTGCCCTGCAACCGGGCCTCGGCCCGGCAGGACCGGCCCTCATCCTCGATGTCGATCTTGGTCTTCCATGTCTGGTGCGACGACGACATGACAGCACCTCCAAGGGAACACTGGGACAGGAGTCGGGAGCACCACTCCACTCCTTCTCCCCCCATGCTCCCTCCGATGGCCCAACCTCGCAGCCCGGGAAGACCGGAGACGTTTCCGCAGCTCAGGCGGGGTTCGTATGGGCGGTACGGAGGGCGTGCAGGAAGGTGTCGAGGGGCTGGGCCCCCGAAACGCCGTACTTCCCCTCCAGGACGAAGAACGGCACCCCGCTCACCCCGATCCGCCGCGCCTCGGCGATGTCGGCCGCCACCTCGTCCGCGTACGCGCCGCCGGTCAGCGCCGCCCGGGTCTCCGCCTCGTCCAGGCCCAGCTCCACCCCGAGCCGTACCAGCGTGTCCAGATCGTCCACCGTCGCTCCCTCGCACAGGTGGGCGGCGAGCAGCCGCTCGTGCGCGGCGTCGCCCAGGCCCTGCCGGTCGGCGAGGTGCAGCAGCCGGTGCGCGTCCAGGGTGTTGACGGAGATCGCGCGCTCCAGGTCGTACGTGAGGCCCTCGGCGGCGGCGAGGTCCGTCACCCGCTGCTGCATCTCGCGGATCTGCTCGGGGCCGGCGCCCATCTTCCGCTCCAGCATCGTGGTCGTGGGCTCGCGCAGCCCCGCCGGGTGCGAGGGGTCGAGCTGGAAGCTGTGCCAGCGCAGCTCGACCTCGTCCGCGTGCTCGAACCGCGCCAGCGCGCTCTCCAGCCGCCGCTTGCCGATGTAGCACCAGGGGCAGACCACGTCCGACCAGACATCGATCCTCACAGCGCGCACACCCCGTCCACGCACAGCGGGCCGGAGTCCGCGCCCGAGCCCTCGCCGTCGCCCCGGCCGTCGTCCTGGCCGATGACGATCAGCGCGGGCGGCCGGAGCCCGTCGTCGGTGTCGGTCCGCGGCGGGGCCGGCGGCTCCGCGGCCGGGGCGGCGGGCGGTATGGGCGACATGATCACTCCGGGGGGCGAGGGGCGGGCCCGGGCGGGACCGCCATGGTTACTTCTGGTGCGGTACCCCACCGTACGCAACCGCCCCGGCCACCGTAAGAACGTACCTCCAGGTCAGTCACCCACCCGCGGGTGAGCCCGCAGGCCGTGCGGCGCACTCGTCTCCCGGTCCACGAGCCGCTCGATCACCCCGCCCAGGCCCTGCGCCCGCGCCGCGAGCGCGAACAGCCGCCGCAGCAGCGCCTCCGTCAGCTCCGGCACCTCGGACAGCTCGCCGACAAACCCCCGCAGCTCGTCGATCAGCGCCCCGAGACCGGCCGGCACGTCCGCCGGGGGGCAACCCGCCCGGTGCAGCTCCAGATAGTCCGCCAGCCGTTGCCCGGCCCGCACCGCCGTGACCCGCGCCGTACCCGCCTCCCCCGCCCGCTGCTCGTCCGCCGCCAGATACAGCAGCGAGTGGATCAGGGCGGTCATGGCGTGCGAGTTCCGCTTGTCCACCGCGCCCAGCGACGCGTGCAGTTCGGCGGCCCGCCGCCAGTACCCGATCGCCTCCCGGTGCCGGCCCAGATGGTGGTGCGCGTACCCGATCAGGTCCATCGTGCGCGCCATGTCGCTCAGCTCGCCGGCCTCCTCCAGCATGCTCAGCGCCCGCTCCGCCGAGACCAGCGCCTCCCCGTAACGCCGCATCCGGCCCTGCGCCTTGGCGATCACGCTCAGCGCCGCGCCCTCCCCGACCGTCCACCCCAGCTCGCCGAAGATCTTCAGCGAGGTGCGCGCCTCGGCCAGCATCTTCTCGAACGCGCCCGCCGAGGCGTGCACCCCGGCCAGCTGCCGGTGGGTGTACGCGGCGACCAGCCGGTCGCCCTCCCCCTCGATCAGCTCCAGCGCCCGGTGCAGATGCCGCTCCGCCTCGCCCCACTGGCCCGCGTTGTACTCGGCGCGGCTCAGCCCGCGGTGTCCCATGGCCATGCCGAGCCGGCTGCCCTCCCGGCCCGCCGCGCGCAGCGCCAGGGTGCTGGTGGTGCGCAGTTCGTCCCAGTGCCCGTTGACGTCGAGGTAGTGCCGCACCATCCACGCCAGTTGCCACACCGTACGGTCGTGGCCGCCGCGGTACGCGGTGTCGATCAGGTGCAGGATCGCCCCGTGCTCGGTCTCGAACCAGGACCGCGCCTCGGCGTACGTGCTCAGCGAGCAGCGCCCCAGCGGGCGGATCGGCGGCATGTCGTGGTGCCGGGACAGGATCCGGGCCGCCTCGTGGGCGGTGTGCAGATAGTGGCTCAGCACCCGCCGCAGCCCGGCGTCGCGCTCCTCGGGCGTGGTGGTCTCCGCGAGCACCTCCACCGCGTACGCGCGCACCAGGTCGTGCCAGCCGTACTGGCCGGGGCTGCGTTCCTCCAGCAGCCGCATGGCGGTGAGTTCGTCCAGCAGCTCCTGGACCCGGCCCAGCGGCTGGGCCAGCAGATCGGCGATGAACGGGGCCGTGGCGGAGCGGCCCGGATGCAGCGGCAGCAGCCGGAACAGGCCGGCCGCCGCCGGGCTCAGCGCCCGGTAGGAGGAGGACAGCACCGAGCGGACGCCGGGCGAACTGTCCTGGCCGGTGAGGAAGGAGATGCGGGCGCGCGCGTCGCACAGTTCCCCGGCGATGGCGGCGAGCGAGAACGAGGGGTTGGCGATCGCCTTGGCGCACACCACGGCGAGGGCCAGCGGCAGCCCGCCGCAGCAGTCCACGATGTCCCGGGCCGCCCGTTCCTGCCCGCGCATCCGCTCGGGCCCGAGCTTGCCGCGCATCAGCTCCAGCGCCTCCTGCCGTGCGAAGGGCCGCAGTTCGCTCACCCGGGCGCCGCGTGCCGTGATCAGTCCGGCCAGCGGGGAGCGGCTGGTCACCAGCACCAGCGGGCCCGGCGCCGACTCGGGGATCAGCGGCAGCACATGGGCGGCGTCGCGCGCGTTGTCCAGGAACAGCAGCAGGCGGCGGCCCGCCAACTGGCGGCGCAGGAAGGCGGTACGGGCCTCCGCGTCGCGCGGTATCCGCTGCCGGGGCACGTCCAGGGCCTCGATCAGCCGGTCCACGGCGTGCGCGGTGGGCATCATCGGACGGTCCGCGTCGAAGCCGTGCAGATTCAGGTAGAGCTGCCCGTCCGGGTGTTCGCGGCGCAGCCGGTGCGCGAGGAGGGTGGCGAACTCGGTCTTGCCGACGCCCGCCATGCCGCTCACCACGATCACCCGGGTGCCGCGTGCGATGTCCCGCAGCGCCGCCGCCAGATCCGGTCCGCGTCCGATGAATAACGGTGCGGGGGACGGCAGTTGTGCCGGTCCGGCGGGCTGCGGCGGCACGGCCTCACCGCCCGCCGCCCCGCCCGTGCCGCTGTCCGCGCCCGGCCGGGCACCCGCGAGCGTGTGGTCCCCGCCCCCGTGCGGCGGGCCGAGCTCCGGGTCGCCGCGCAGGATGCGCTCGTACAGGGTGGTGAGCGAGGCGGCGGGGTCGACGCCCAGTTCGTGGCGGACGACGGTGCGTACCCGTCCGTACGCCGAGATCGCCTCGGCCTGCCGGCCCGCCCGGTACAGGGCCAGCATGAGCAGTTCGTGGAACCGCTCGTGCAGCGGGTCCTCGACGACGGCCACCGACATCAGCTGGATGACCTCGTCCTCCCGCCCCAGCGTGAGCGCGGCGGAACCGTACAGATCGAGCGCGCTGGTGCGGGTCTGCCGCAGCCCGACCCGTTCGCGCTCGGCCGCCTCGCCGTGGATCTCGCGCAGGGGTTCGCCGCGCCACAGATCCAGGGCCTGACGGCTGAGGCGGGCGGTGCCGCGGTGGTCGCCCGCGCCGTGCGCCGAGCGCGCGGAGCCGACCAGGTGCCGGAAGCGGTGTGCGTCGATGGCGGTCGGTTCGACCATGAGCGCGTACCCGTGGGTGCCGGACTCGATGTGCGCGCCCTGTGGTTCCAGGGCGCGGCGCAGCCGGTGGATGTACGTGCGCACCGTGCCGCGTGCTCCCCGGGGCGGGGCGCCGTCCCACAGCGCGCTGGCGAACTGTCCGGCCGGTACGGTGCCACCGGCGTGCAGCAGCAACACGCTGAGGGTGGAGCGCTGTTGTGGTGATCCCAGCGGGATTTCGGCGCCGTCGTGCCAGGCGCGTACCGGTCCGAGGAGGGAGAAGCGGAGCCCCGTTGTCATAGATCTCGTCCTTGGCGCAGGTTCCAGCCGATTGGACGAATGTATGACGTGATGAAGATCGAGGCGACGGTTTACCGTGCAACTGTATGAACGGGGCCGGTGGTACGGGCCGGGCCGCCCCCGTGGTGCGGCCCGGCCCCGGAGCACCGGAAGATCAGTCCAGGCGCTCCAGCTCGATGAGCGCGAACATCGAACGGGTGGGACGCAGCCCCGTCCGCTTCCACCCCGCCTCGGCGAACAGCGCGTCGTACGCCTCCAGGGAACGCTCCTGACCCGCCGACACCGACAGCATGTTCATGTCCAGCAGCGCGACCGGGTCGGGCGAACCCGTCTCCCCCAGCAGCGCCTCGATCACCAGGATCCGCCCGCCCGGCCGGGCCGCCTCGCGGCAGTTGCGCAGAATCCGCACGCACTGCTCGTCCGACCAGTCGTGCAGCACCCACTTGAGCAGGTAGTAGTCGGCCTGCGGCACGCTCTCGAAGAAGTCCCCCGCGACTGCCTCGAAACGCTCCGCCACCCCGGCCGCCTTGGCCGCCGCCTCGGCAGCCGGCAGCGCGTGCGGCAGATCGAACACCACACCCGCCAGGTGCGCGTGCTCCGCCATCAGCCCCAGAACCAGCGCCCCGTCCGCGCCGCCGATGTCCGCGATACGGGTCGCCCCGTCCAGATCGAGCAGCGCGACCGTGTCCTGCACGACCTGCTCGGTGGCGTTGTTCATCGCCCGCGAGAACAGCTCGGCGTCCTCCGGATGCTGGGCCAGATACGTGAACAGATCGGAACCCAGCGCCCGTTCCCACTGCGGACGCCCCTCGCGCACCGCCTCGGGGAACGGCTGCCACACCTGCCAGTGCGCCGGCGCCCCCGACAGCAGCGCCGCGTCCCGCAGCGACCCGGGCACCCCGTCGCGCAGCAGCGCCCCGACGGGCGTGAGGTCGAACCGCCCGCCGCCCTCGTGCGCGAGCAGCCCGATCGAGGCACAGGCGCGCAACAGCCGGTGGGTGGCGCCGGGATGACTCGCCTCGCGCTCGGCGATCTCCTCGGCCGTACGGGCCCCGTCCGCGATGTGGTCGGCCACCCGCAGGACGGCGGCGGCCCGGACCACCTGGGTGATCCAGTGCGCCGTCGTCATCTGGTACAGGGCCTGGGCGTGCTGTGCCGCCTCCACTTCCGCTGGCGAGAGTTCTGGTGCGGTGCCGGTCAGGGGCATGAACATCCTTGTCGGGGGATTCACGGGCGAAGGACACCCCGAGAACCGCACGCGGCCACGGACGACTCCGCCCGGCGGGGGCCGGATGTCTCCCCGTAGCCACCCGGACCCCACCGGCACGGCCGCTCCGTTCCTCGGGATGGAGCATGTGTAAAGCCCGCCTGTCGACAAAGCGTTGACGCCGTGACGAAACCACGGAAGGAGCGGGCGGGAGCCGCCGGGCCGCCTCCGGGTCACCGGCCCCGGCGGCGGCGTCGCGGGAGCCTCACCCGTCGGTCCGTGGGACGGGTCACCTCCGGTGGGTGGTGGCGAGGACGGACGTGAGGTCGTCGACGAGAACGGTGTCGCCGCTGTCGTCGCTCGCCCAGGCGACGTGGCCGTCGGGGCGGATGAGGGCGGCGCGTACGCCGGACCAGTCGGCCGGGAGCAGGTGGGGGGCGCCGGTGTGCACGCGCAGGCCGGGCCGGGCGAGGTGGTGGAGGGGCCGGTCCGGGCTGCCGGTGAGGTCGAGCAGCAGGTAGCTGTCGGCGCGCAGCAAGGAGAACAGGCCGTTGTCGTCAACGGCGAGGTCACCGGCCCGGGTGCCGGTCAGTCGGTGGGCGTCGGGCGCGGCCGGCGGGTAGGTGACGGCGAGAGAACTGACCTGTGCTGCGAGTCGGTCGTTGAGCTCCGGCAGGGCGGTGATCAGTTGGCTGAGCAGGCCGCGCAGGGCGAGTCCTGCCGGAGTGAAGGCGGTCATGAGGGCGACCTGGGCACGGCTGGTTTCGGTGAGGTCGACACCCACCGGGTGGCGTTCGGCGTGGTAGGTGTCCAGGAGGGCGTCGGGAGCCCAGCCGTTGAGGGTGGCGGCGAGCTTCCAGGCGAGGTTGGCGGCGTCCTGGATGCCGATGTTCATGCCGACTCCGCCGGCGGGGAAGTGCTGGTGGGCCGCGTCCCCGGCGAGGAAGACGTGGCCGTGCCGGTACTGGGCGGCCAGCCGGGTGGCGTTGCCGAAGCGGGAGAGCCAGACGGGATCGCGCATGCCGAAGTCGGTTCCGGCCACGGTGATCACGTTCTCGCGCAGCTCGTCCAGGGTGAGGTCGCCGGGCCAGGTGGTGGTGATGTCACGGGGGGCGATGCCGACGAGCCGGTGGAGTCCGCCGGGCATCGGGGCGGCCATCAGGGCGCCGGTCGGGCCGAAGTAGCCGCGGCCCGGGGCCGGGGGCTCATCGAGGACGACATCACCGAGCCAGCCGAGCACGGTGGACGGAGTGCCGGGGAAGTCGATGCCGGCCGCTTCGCGCACAGTGCTGCGTGAGCCGTCGCAGCCCACCAGGTAGGCGGCCTCGATACGGGACGGGCCGTCGGGGGTGCGGAGGTGCACGCGGACCCGGTCGGGCCCCTCGCTCAGGCCGGTGACCTCGTGACCGCGCAGGATGGTCGCCCCCAGTTCGAGAGCCTGCCGCTCCAGCAGGGCTTCGGTGCGTTCCTGCGGCAGGGCGAGCGTGTAGGGGAAAGGGCTGGACAGGCGGCGGAAGTCCAGCCGGGAATCCAGTATGCCGAAGTGCCCGCCGGGCAGCGGTACTCCTTCGTCGATGAACGGGTGGTGCACGCCGCGGGAGGCGAACGTCTCAATGGTGCGGGGGTGCACGGTCAGGGCGCGGGAGCGGGTGTCGCGCTCGGTGCGCGCTTCGATGACCGCGACGGTGATTCCACAGCGGCGCAGTTCGGTGGCCAGCCACAGGCCCACAGGGCCGCCTCCAGCGACCGCGACCTGGTAGTCCATGGTTCTTCTCCCTCGCACATCGCCTTGGTCAGTGACCAATAATGATTCCGAAGTAAACTAGGTCAGTGACCAATAAGCAAGGCGGGCAAGACACCTCGGGCCACCTCACGCGCACGGCCGTGGTCGACGCGGCGCTGCACGTGCTGGAAGACCGGGGGCTGGATGGCCTGTCAACCCGGGCGGTGGCCGACAGCCTGGGCGTGCGCATGAACACCGTCCTGTGGCACGTGAAGACCAAGGCGCGCATGCTGGAGCTCATGGCCGACGCGGTCGTGGGCGAGATCGGCTACGCGGGCCTGCCGTCCGAGCCACGGGCACGGGCGCGGGAACTGGCCCGCCGGTACCGGCGCGCGTTGCTCGCACACCGCGACGGTGCCGCCCTGGTGACGGGGACCTACCCGGCCGAGCCGCACACCCTGCGCTTCGCGGACCGCCTCATCGACGCCCTGCTGGAAGCGGGAGCGGACGAGGAGCAGGCGGCCTGGACGGCGTGGACGGTCATCTACTTCCTCCTGGGGCTGGTCCAGGAGGAACAGGCCGCGCCCGACAGGTTCGACGACCGGCTGGCCGGGGCCGTGGACCCCGGCACGCACCCAGCACTGCACCGGGCCCTCGCGCACATGCGACAGGGCTCCTTCGAGGACCGCTTCACCTTCGGGCTGGAGGCGATCCTTGCCCGCCGGCCCGCAGAGAACCGGGAAACGACGCCCGCCGCCCCTGCCTCAGGGTGAACTTCCCCTACCCGTCGTGATGGCGCGCCTCGATGATGCAGTCGTGCAGCCGCTCGCGCATGTCCCGCAGATCCGTCAGCTGTTGGTCGAGGCGGTCGCGTTCCGCCGCGAGCAGTTCCAGCAGTTCCGGTGACGCCCCACCGGAGTCGGCGAACGGCAGCACCTTGCGCATGGTTCTGCTGCTCAGGCCCATGGAGTAGAGCCGCTGGATCAGCCTGACCCGTTCGACGGCATCGTCCGGATACCGGCGCTGGCCACCCGGATTGCGGGAGGACCGGAGCAAGTCCTGCTGCTCGTAGTAGCGCAGCGCTCTGACGCTGACGCCCGCTTGTGCGGCGACCTCGCCGATCCGCATCGTGACCTCTTGACTCGTCTTCACGTCCCGCTTGCACCTGACGTCAGCGTCAGGTTTTAGCGTAGCGGACACCGGTACGAACCATCCCGTCCGCGTTCCGCAGCACGCCTGTGACCAGCACGTCTCCGACGTGACGTCGCACGGCCCCAGGAAGGATCAGCTATGTCCATCAGGAACACCGTGATGCTCGCCGAGAGCGCGGCGTGGCCGGTGTGGTCGGCGTGACCGGCATCGACAAGACCGTGGTCGTCCTGGGCGCCACGGGACAGCAGGGAGGATCGGTCGCCGCGGCGCTGCGAGCCGACGGCTGGCGGGTGCGCGCGGTCGTGCGGGACCCGTTCAGCGGCCGGGCCCGGTCCCTGTCCGCCGCCGGCGTGGAAACCGTGCGCGGTGATCTCGGTGACGCGGAGTCGCTCCGCGCGGCCTTCTCCGGCGCCCACGGCGTCTTCAGTGTCCAGCCGAACTCCGGCCAGGCGGGCGCCGACGTGACCAACGAGGACGAGGTCCGTTTCGGCGCGGCCGTGGCCGAGATCGCCGAGCACCGCGGCGTCGCCCACCTCGTCTACAGTTCGGCGGTCACCGCCGGTTCGACAACGGGCGTCGCCCATCTCGACACCAAGAGCCGTATCGAGGACCATGTCCGGAACCTGGACATCGCCGCCACCATCATTCGGCCGGCCACGTTCATGGAGCTCCTCGTGACCCCCGGCACGGGCCTCGAGCGGGGACAGCTGTCCTTCCTCATGCGCCCCGACCAGGCCATGCAGTTCATCGCGGTACGCGATATCGGCCGCATCGTCGCCGCGGTTTTCGGCACACCCGATCGCTACGCCGGCCGCACCATGGAGATCGCCGGTGACGCTCTCACCGGCCATGCCCTGACCGAGCATCTCACCCGGGCCGCCGGCCGGACGATCCGCTACAGCCGCCTGCCGACGAGGCTGTCGGCACAGGACGACGTCCTCGGCGCGTTGCAAGCCCTGGTGGACGACGGCCGGCTGGCGGGAAACGCGAACCTCGACGCGTTGCGCACGGAGTTTCCCTTCCTGTTGCGCTTCGACCGCTGGCTGGCGGGCCCCGGTGCGGGCCTCCTCGCTCAGGCGCTTCGCGCCTCGGACACGGGCATCGCCCAGCGCTGACGAGGCTCTTCCGGGTGAGCCCGACCGTAGTGGGCTGATGGTGGCCGTCCGCCCGGTTGGCCGCGACGGCCTCGGCACGGCCGTACGGATCGTGACGGACACCGGCCGACGACATCTCCTGGACGATGCGTAAAGAAAGTCGGACGGTGCGTCATGGAGAGCGTCGCCGATCTCGCGCAGGATCGATGTCGCGGGTGATCCGTGAGCACACGAGCACAGTCCGGACCCCCGGGCGAGAAAGGCAGTCATGTCCGACGTCGACCTGCGCGAGTTCTACGACCGTTACTGCGAGGCGCTCAACGCGCACGAGTTCGACCGCATGGACGAGTTCGTCAACGTGTCCATCCTCTCGCACGGCGAGCCGGCCACTCGCGCGGATGTCGTCGCGGCGCTCAAGAGCATCACGGACGCGGTTCCCGACATGCGCTGGGAAATCAAGGAAGTGGCGATCCACGGGGAAACCCTGGCCTGCCACTCCGTCAACCACGGTACTCCCACCAAGGAATGGCTCGGGGTGGCCCCAACCGGCGCGCCGATCGAGATCGACGAGTTCACTCTGTACCGGATCCGTGACGGGAAGTTCGTGCAGATGTCCAACGTCCACGACGTCGAGGCCCTGAAGAAGCAGCTCGCGGGCTGACCCGGTTCAGCCGAGCTGCGCCTTCAGCCATCGCAGGACCTCAGGTGTGACGGGGTCGGTGATGTCCGCGAACTCGTCGTGCCGCTTGAGGAACTTGGCGACGTAGGGGCAGACCGGGACGATCCGCATCCCGGACGCGCGCACGTCGGCGAGTGCCTGCCGCACCAGCTGCAGACCCAGCCCTTGGCCGGCGAACGCCTCGTCGATCTCCGTGTGGTAGAAGACACGCTGCGCGTCCAGGTCACGGTAGGCGGTGAAGCCGGCGCGTCGGCCGTCGACCAGGATCTCGTACCGGCCGTCGGCGTCCACACGCTCGACGACCCTGGCGGTGGAGGACTCGCTCATGGTGTGCCTTTCGTCAGGGAGGTCAGCGGGTCAGCGGGTCGGCGGGTTCCGGCGCGGTGTGAGGACGGCGTTCGGCAGGGCCGGTGCGGAAAGGCGCCCGCCGGGAAGCTCCTCGCCGAAGCGGTCGGAGGATGCCTCCCAGTCCTCGCGGGCTTTCGCGATGTCCTCGTGGCTGCGGCCGATGAAGTTCCACCACATGACGATCTCCTCCCCGAAGGGAGGTCCGCCGAGGAGGATCGTCCGTGTCGGCGCGTCGCTCTCGTTCACCATCGTCAGGGTGTCCGCGCCGCGAGGGACGTATCCGAGTTCGGCGGGCCGCAGCACCGTGTCCAGCAGGCGGATGTCCCCGTTGTCCACGAGAAGGCCGTGCTCGAAAGCCGCGTCAACGGCGAGCGTGAGCGTCGCGTGCGGTGCGATGACGATTTCGGCCCCGAGCAGCGGTGTGAAGGTCCGGACCGGGGAGGTGCTTCCGGCGAGCGAGCCCAGGAACACCCTGATCCCGGCCCCGTCGACCCGGGCGAGTTCCGGCACGTAGTGCTGGAAGTCCCGGTCGGCGTCGCGGTGTTCCCCGGGCAGCGCGACCCACAGCTGAACGCCGTGGACCACGGTGGTGTTCGGGGTGGAAACCTCCGAGTGGGCGATGCCGTGACCGCCGGTCATGAGGTTCATCTGGCCGGGCCGGATCAGGGCATGGGTGCCGAGGGTGTCACGATGTTCGATCTCGCCGCTGAACAGCCAGCTCACCGTCTGCAGTCCGGTGTGCGGATGCTGGGGGACGTTCATACCACCCGACGCGGCGACCCGATGCGGGCCGAAGTGATCGGCGAAGCACCAGGCACCGATGAGTGTGCGCTGCCGCTGCGGCAGTGTCCGCCGCACGCGCATCGCACGTGGACCGCCGAGGGGGACCTCTCGTGCCGACAGGACATCGACCCTGGAAGCTCCGGTCGACCGGTCATCTTCAACGAGCGCACCGCAGAGCAGCGCCGCCGCATCGGCTTCCGTGTTGCTCACCGAGAGCACCCCCTGTCCGATCTGGTTGCTACATCAACTATAGTGCCATGAAGGCAGGCCACTGGCCACAGCACCCGCCCGGACACGGGCCACTCCCAGCGCGACCCGAAGGAGCCCCCGACGTGAGCGACCACACCCACAGCTCCCCACCCCGCAGGGTCTTCATCGACAAGCAGAGCCCCAAGGCCTTCCAGTCCCTGGCGCAGGTCGCCGAGGCGGTCCGCACCACGGCCTCCGAGGCCGGACTCGACCGCACCACCGTGGAACTGATCAACATCCGGGTGTCCCAACTCAACGGCTGCGCCTACTGCCTCGACATCCACACCAGAGCGGCTCTGCGCGCCGGTGAGTCACCGCAGCGACTCGGAACCCTGAGCGCATGGCGGGACACGGCCCTGTTCACTCCCCCGGAGCGCGCCGCCCTGGCGCTGGCCGAGAGTACGACCGATCCGGCCAACGCCACGGCCCAGGCCGCCGCTTACGAGGCCGCCCGGCAGGTCCTCTCCGACGACCAGATCTCCGCCGCGATCTGGGTGGCGATCACCATCAACGCGTTCAATCGCGTGTCGATCATGAGCAAGCACCCGGTATCGCCGCGTCCCGCCAAGTAGCGGGCCGGCCGACGGCAGCGGTCAGTCCACCTGGATGCCGGCGGCGTTCTCGGTGAGCCAGTCGTCGAAGCTCTTGAGCGCCGGGTTGATCTCCCGCAGCAGGTTCAGATCGCGGGCGCCGGTGAACTCCTGGTCGAAGTCACCGTAGTACTGGAACATGTTGGCGATCTCCTCGCCCGCCGGGATGTCCAGGGAGCGGAAGACCTCGTAGGGCACCGACTGGAAGCGCACCGGCTCACCGATCGCGGCGCCCAGCTTCCGCGCATACTGGGCGCCGGTCAGGTGGTCGCCGGCGAGACCGACGGTCCGGCCGATGAACCGCTCGCCGCCCTTGAGGAGGGCCAGCGCCGTGCGGCCGATGTCGTTCACGTCCACGCCGGCCAGCAGCTTGCCGTCCTCGAACGGCAGGGTCAGCGTCAGTACGCCGTCCTCGGCACGCTTCGGACCCATCGACGACAGGAAGCCCTGGAAGTAGAAGGCGGTGTTCAGGAAGGTGGTCGGCACCCCGGCCTCCCGGAACAGCTCGTTTCCCTCGCCCTTGACGTCGAAGTGCGGCACGTTGTAGCGCTCCTGCAGGACGGGCATCCGCTCGTCCCGCAACGGCAGCAGTTCACGGGTGTCCTCCAGCGTCGACCACACCACGTGCCGCAGCCCGGCGCTCTTCGCGGCCCGCACCAGAACCTCGATTTCCTCCCTCTCCTTGGCCGCCGAACCGTGCGCCCAGAAGTTGGTGACGAGGAAGGCGCCGTAGGCACCGTCGAGCGCTTCGCGCACCGTCGGCTCGTCGTGGAAGTCCGCCCGCACGACCTCGGCGCCGAGCTGCGCGAGCTCCTTGGCCGCCGGTGAGTCGGGATTCCGGGTCAACGCACGCACGGTGAACCCCGAGTCCGGATCGGCGAGGATCGCCCGTGCGGTACCGCCTCCCTGGGCGCCCGTGGCTCCGGCGACGGCAACAACTTTCTTCGCACCCATGCTCTTACCCCTACCCGACGAGATGTAGTTGACGAATCAACTGAAGCGCATTCTGGTTGATTAATCAACTTGTGGCGCAGGATTCAGCCTGATCGCCGAGGGCCGCGTCGCCGCCCTCGCTAGTAGATGAGCTGTCAACGATTTCGCTAGACTGCCCCCATGGACGCACCGCCACGCTGGCTCGACCCGGAGCAGCAGGCCGCCTGGGACAGCTTCATCCACATGCAGGAGAAGCTCATCGGACGGCTGTCCCGGTATGTCCAGGCCGACTCCGGCATGTCAGCATCCGACTACATCGTGCTCGTCAGCCTCACCGAACGGGGCGACGGACGGATGCGTTTCTCGGAGCTGGTCAAACGCGTGGAGTGGGAGAAGAGCCGAGCGTCCCACCAGGTCACGCGGATGGCGAAACGCGGACTCGTGGCCAAGGAAGAATGCCCCGACGACGGACGCGGAGCATTCGTCGTCGCCACCCCGGCCGGCTACAAGGCGATCGAAGAGGCCGCACCCCAGCACGTCGAACACGTCCGCCGCCTGTTCATCGACGCCCTGACACCCAGCGAGCTCAGCGCGCTCGCCCAGATCTCCCAGCGCGTCCTTGACCACATGGAGAAGCAGCCGGACTGACCCGGCGAGGGGATGCGGCGGCCCCGTCAACGGGCGCCGCCGAGCACCGGCGCACCACCGTGCGGTCGCACCTGCCGCACTCCGCTGTAGTTGACACGTAAACCACATGGTGCCATGGTTTATGTGTCAACTAACTCGGCCGAGGTGGTGTGCGTGGCCAGGCGGGGCGCGGAGCAGGGGATCCGCCCGGCGAGGGCGACACACGTGACCTGACGGGCAGCGGACCCGCGCCGATCGCCCGGGACGTACGTCCGTCGGGTCGTCACGCACCAGGCACACCACACCCCGACACAACGAAAGCGTTGAACAGTGAACACGACGGATGCTTCGCACATCGAGTTCGGTATCGACAGCTTCGGAGACCGGCCCCGGGACGACCAGGGCGTGATCCTCTCGCATGCGCAGGCGATCCGCGCGGCGGTGGCCGAAGCGGTCCTCGCCGACCAGGTCGGTATCGACGTTGTCGCGCTGGGCGAGCACCACCGGCCCGAGTACGCGATCTCCAGTCCTGAGACCGTACTGGCCGGCATCGCGACGAGCACGCGACGCATCCGGCTCGCCTCGGGCGTGACGGTGTTGTCCTCGGACGACCCGGTGCGGGTGTTCCAGCGGTTCGCCACGGTCGACGCGCTCTCCAGCGGCCGCGCCGAGGTGATCCTCGGACGCGGCTCCTTCACCGAGTCGTTCCCCCTGTTCGGGTACGACCTCAAGGACTACGACGTGCTGTTCGAGGAGAAGATCGAGCTTTTCCACCGGCTCCTCGACGAGAAGCCGGTCACCTGGGAAGGCACCACGCGCGCCGCCCTGCACCACGCGGACGTGTACCCGAAGACCGATGCGGGGCGTCTCCAGACCTGGGTCGGGGTGGGCGGGACACCGCAGTCCGTGCTCCGCACCGCCCAGTACGGCTTCCGGCTCATGCTCGCCATCATCGGCGGCGCCCCGGACCGGTTCGCTCCCTACGTGGACCTGTACCAGCGTGCCAGCGAGGAGTTCGGCACGACCGCACAGCCGGTCGGGATGCATTCGCCCGGCTTCGTCGCCTCCACCGACCACGAGGCCAAGGAGCTCTTTTACCCCGGGTACAAGGAAATCCGCGACCGGATCGGGGCGGATCGCGGCTGGCCGCCGCTCCGCCGGAAGGAGTTCGACGCCGAGGTGGAACGCGGGTCCCTGTACGTCGGCTCGGTGGAGACGGTCGCCACCAAGATCGCTCGTGCCGTCCGGGTCCTGAACGCGGGCCGGTTCGACCTGATCTACTCCGCCGCCGGCACCGTTTCCGCCTCCGCACGTCTGCGCTCGGTCGAGCTGTACGGCACCCAGGTCATCCCCCGGGTCCGTGAACTGCTGGCCGAGCAGCCCGCGGCTACGGCGGGAGCGACACGATGACCCACCCCGTCACCACTGTCGGGATCCTGGGAGCCGGGAAAGTCGGCACCGTCCTGGCGCGCTTGGCTGTCGCCGCCGGCTGTCGCGTCCTGATCTCGGGGTCCGGTGACCCCTCCAGGATCGCGCTCACCATCAAGATCCTCACCCCCGGGGCGACCGCCGTGTGGCCGGCCCAGGCCGCGGAGGCGGCGGACGTGGTGGTCCTGGCTCTCCCCCTCGGCAAACATCGCGCCCTCCCCCGCGCGGAGTTGGAGGACAAGCTGGTCATCGACGCGATGAACCACTGGTGGGAGGTCGATGGTCCCCGTGACGCGATCCTCCCGCCCGACACCTCTTCGAGCGAAGTCGTTCAGGGGTTCCTGACGGGCGCACATGTCGTGAAAGCCTTCAACCACATGGGCTACCACGACCTTGAGGACCAGGCTCGTCCCGCCGGCGCCCCCGGACGCAAGGCCATCGCGCTCGCCGGTGACTCGCCCGAGGATCTCACTGTGGTGTCCCTGCTGATCGACACGCTCGGATTCGACCCCGTCACCATCGGCGACCTCGCGGCGGGCGTCCGGCTCGAGCCGGGAAACCCCGCCTTCGGAGCCAATGTCGACGCCGACCGGCTTCGCGTGCTCACCGACACCCCTGCTCCGGAAAAACTCATGGAACCCTCGTAACGGAAACACCGATCCCGTCGGATTCCAGGAGTGGTCACGCGCGCCGCGCCCGGCGAGCCGCGAGGTCATCTCCCCGGCCATATCGATAATTTGGCGCCGTTCGGCGCTGTCAGGTGGAGCCCGGTACCAGGGCGCACACCACCCGGTTCTCAGAGCGTGAAGATTGACATGGTGCATGGAGGACGAATGCGGCCCATCATTCCCGACTATCTGGCCGAGGTGCTGGGAGACGTGGAGCCGGACGCGTCCGGAAAGCTGGCGGAGTATATTCCTGAGCTGGCGGCAGCGGATCCCGAGCGACTCGGAGCGGCCTTCGCCACAATCGGCGGAGAAGTCTACGGTGTCGGCGACGCCAACACCGAGTTCACCATCCAATCGATCTCCAAACCGTTCGCCTATGCGTTGGCCCTGTCCGATCGCGGATTCGACTCCGTACTCGCCAAGGTCGGTGTCGAGCCGTCCGGAGAGGCGTTCAACGAGATCTCCCTCGAACGCGACACCGGGCGCCCTCTCAATCCCATGATCAACGCCGGCGCGATCACCGTGCACGCACTGACCGGGGCGGAGGACCTGAATCCGGCAGAGCGTGTGGAACGCGTACTCCACGGCCTCTCGGCTTTCGCCGGGCGCCGGCTGAGGATGGATGAGGCGGTATGCGCGTCGGAGATGGAGAGCGCGCACCGCAACCTCGCCATCGCGCACATGCTCCGCAGCCACGGCATCCTCACCGAGGATCCCCGGCCCATCGTGGACGGCTACGTCCGCCAGTGTTCCGTGCTCGTCACCACGCGGGATCTGGCCGTCATGGCCGCGACGCTGGCCAACCGCGGCATGAACCCTCTCTCGGGTGAACAGGTGGTTCCGGAAGCGGTGGTACGTCAGGTGCTGAGCGTCATGTTCAGCTGTGGAATGTATGACGCCGCCGGCGACTGGGCGACGCAGGTCGGCATTCCGGCGAAGAGCGGGGTGGCCGGGGGCCTGATCGGCGCGCTCCCCGGACAGATCGGTATCGCCACCTTCTCACCGCGACTGGACAGGCACGGGAACAGCGTTCGCGGGGTGTCACTGTTCGAGCGGTTCTCTTCGGACATGGGTCTGCATGTGATGGAGGTCCCCGCCGCCGCGCGTGCCGTCGTGCGGTCCAACCGTGTCGTCGGCAGCGGACCGGACGCGCTCCGGATCCTGCGGCTGCAAGGTGGCATCGGCTTTGCCGCCGCCGAGAGAATCGTGCGGGAAGCCGAGGTAATTGCGCCTTCCGAGGTCAGGGTGGCTCTGGACCTGACACGGGTCCATTCGATCGACGACGTGGCACGGCGCATGGTGCTGGAGGTCGCACGCCGACTGACGCTGGATGGCCACGACGTCTATCTGGTTGATCCGGAATCGATGATTCCCGATCCCGATCCCGGCGATGGTGGCCGCGTCACGGTCGTCGACACGTGGGGCGAGCTGACGTAACCACCGCGACCGCGACATCTCCGCTCCACCCTCCGTCAACACACACCGTTTTCACCCACATGATGTCGGCCGGCCCACGATTCGCCGGCCGGAAGGGGAAGCAACCATGGGTTACATCACCGTCGGCACGGAGAACAGCACGCCGATCGAGCTCTACTACGAGGATCAGGGTTCGGGGCAGCCGGTCGTCCTGATCCACGGCTACCCCCTGAACGGGCACAGCTGGGAACGCCAGACGCGCGAGCTGCTGGCCCAGGGCTACCGGGTCATCACCTACGACCGCCGGGGTTTCGGCCAGTCGTCGAAGGTGAACTCCGGTTACGACTACGACACCTTCGCCGCTGACCTGAACACGGTCCTTGAGACCCTGGACCTGCGCGATGTCGTCCTCGTCGGTTTCTCGATGGGCACCGGGGAACTCGCCCGCTACGTAAGCCGCCACGGTCATGGACGGGTCGCGAAGCTCGCGTTCCTCGCCTCGCTGGAGCCGTTCCTGGTTGCCCGCCACGACAATCCCGACGGGGTGCCGCAGGAGGTCTTCGACACCATCGCCGCGACCGCGAAGGCGGATCGGTACGCCTGGTTCAAGCAGTTCTACTCGGACTTCTACAACCTCGACGAGAACCTCGGTACGCGTATCAGCGAGGAGGTCGTGGCCGGAAGCTGGAACGTCGCGATCGGCAGCGCTCCTGTGGCCGCGTACGCCGTGGTGCCGGCATGGACAGAGGACTTCCGCGCCGACATCGAGGCGGTCCGTGCGAGCGGCAAGCCCGCACTGATCCTGCACGGTACGAAGGACAACATCCTCCCGATCGACGCCACCGGGCGCCGCTTCCACAAGGCGTTCCCCGAGGCCGACTACGTCGAGGTCGAAGGAGCGCCGCACGGCCTGCTCTGGACCCACGCCGACGAGGTCAACACCGCGCTCCGCGACTTCCTCGCGAAGTGACGGTGGATGACGCGCACGTGCCCTGACGGCTTCTCATGACGCGGGACCGCGTCATCGCCGTCGCGGGGGGCGTATGCGACGCCGAACCGCTGCCGAGGCGCCGCATACGCCCCTCATGGGACACGCACCCCACCTCAGGTCTGGTTCTCGCCGCCGTCGACGTAGACGTTCGAGCCGACGACATAGCTGCTCTGTTCCGAGGCCAGGAAGGCCACCACCGCGGCGGCCTCCTCGGGCCTGCCCATGCGGCCCTTGGGCACGGTCGCGGCGACCTTCTCCTTGATGGCCCGGGCGGTCTCCTCGTCGCCGAAGGCGGCGGTACCCCCGGGAGTCTCGATCCACGCCGGTGAGACCACGTTGACCCGGATCCCACGCCCCCTCAGCTCGGTTGACCAGGTCCGGGCGAAGGACCGGACGGCCGCCTTCGACGCCGCGTACGCGCCGAACGCCTCCATCCCGCGGTCGGCGGCCGTCGAGCCGACCAGGACGATCGAGGCTCCGTCGTTGAGCACCGGCAACGCCTTCCGCACGGTGAACAGCGTGCCTCTGGTGTTGACCGCGAAAGTCTGGTCGAAGTGCTCCTCGGTGGTCTGTTCCAGCGTCATGAACGAACCGGTCGCCGCGTTCGCCACGAGCACGTCCACACCGTGGCCTCGCGCCCGGACCGCCTCGTAGAGCCGGTCCAGGTCCTCCAGGTTCGCGATGTCGCCGACGACCGCGGTGGCCCGGTCCGCTCCAATGGTCTTGACGGCGGCCTCCAGTTCGGCCTCGCGTCGCCCGGTGACGAACACGTACGCACCCTCGTCCGCCAGCCGTGCGGCGGTGGCCAGACCGATACCGCTGCTGCCCCCGGTGACCACCGCCGTCTTGCCTTCCAGCTGTCCCATGTGGATGTCTCCATCACTCTCTCGATACCGATCCGTTCGACATCGATACTGCGGGAGATCGGGAGTACTATCCATGATGCACAGTCCGCCATTCTTTACGTATCGTCCAGGAGGTGTGGTGGGTGCTCGGATTCCGGGATCCGGTGGCTGACGCGATCGGTCTGCTCCGGCCCCGCACGGTGATCGGGCCCAGTCTCCGGGCCACGGGCGAGTGGGCGCTGCGCTTCGACACGTTCTTGCACGTGCGGATCGGTGGTCTCGTGCGCGGCACGTGCTGGTTGATCCTCGACGGGCACGAGCCGGTGCTCCTGCGAGAGGGCGACACCTTCATGCTGGGCAACCCGCCGCCCTACATGCTGGCCAGCACACCCGACGCGAGCCCGCGCCCCGCGGAGCGGGTGTGGGCGGGTGCCGAGGACGGGTTCGTGCGGATCGGCCCCGAGTCCGAGGAGGACCTCTACCTGTGCGTCGGGCACATCGCGTTCGACGACCGGAACGCGGCCCTCCTGACCGATCTTCTGCCGCCGCTGGTGATCGTCCGCGTGGGCGATCCTCACGGCGGACGGCTCGCGCAACTGATCGATCACCTGGCCACCGAGGTCGGGGTCTCCGCCGCCGGCGGCCCGCTGGTGCAGAACCATCTCGCGCAGATCCTTCTCGTGCACATGCTGCGTGCGCACGCCGGTCAGACGGACCGGCCCACCGGCTGGCTGGGTGCCCTGAACGAGGACGGCATCGGTGCCGCCCTGCGTGCCGTGCACGCGGATCTGGCCCACTCCTGGAGCCTCAGGGAGCTCGCCGAGATCAGCCACATGTCGCGTTCCGCGTTCGCCCAGGCCTTCAAGAGCCACGTCGGGATCCCGCCGTTGGAGTACCTGATCCAATGGCGCATGAGCCTCGCGCGCGACGCCCTGGCCCGCGACACCCTGTCGATCTCCGAGCTCGCGCGGGCCACGGGCTACCTGTCCGAGAGCGCGTTCAGTACCGCGTTCCGCCGCGTGGTCGGCTCATCACCCGCACAGTTCCGCAACCGGACACGGCAGCCGGCGCGCTCCACCGCGAACGGAAACCCGGAGGGCGGCCCCGGCCCGGCCGGGCCACTCACGCCCGCGACGTAGACACCGGCGCAGCGCCCGCCCGGCACCCCTACCGGCGAGAGCACGGAGAGGACAGGCATGCCGACCGCCATCTCGGTCGCGGGGAGGGCGAACCGCGCCCAGGGCAGCGCTGGTTGTACGACGCAAGGGTGAACGGCACCGCTCAAGGAGGAACCATGCGGGAAGAGATGTTGCTCGTCGAGGATTTGCTGCTCACGCTGATGGACGACACATCCGGGGCGATCGCCGGCGAGGGTACGTTGTACTACACGCTCGGAGGGGCCGTACTGGCCGAGCTCGCCCTTCGCGGCCATGTGACGGCCGCCGAAGGCGACACGGGACTGACCGGCCTCAAGGTGCAGGCCGTTTCCGGCCGTTCGATTGAGGACCCGCTGCTCCGGGACGCGTACCGGAAGACCGCCGAACGCACACGAGGCGTCCAGACGCTCCTTGTCGAGATCGGCGGGGAGCTGCGCGGCACGGTCCTGGACCGACTCGTCGACCGGGGCACGGTGAGCCGGGAACGCAAGCGAAGGCTGGGCCTTTTCCCCACGACGTCCCTGTCCGTGGCGGATACCCGGCACAAGGCCGAACTCCTGCGGGAGGTACGCGCCGCGCTGGTGGACGGGAAGGCGCCCAGCGACCGCACCGCGGTGCTGATCGGGCTCATCTCCGCCAGTGGCAGCCTGCCCAGCCTCCACCCCACCATTCCGTGGTCGGGGAAGGTCTACGAGCGCGCGAAGGAATACGAGAAGGGAGCCTGGGGAGCGGACGCGGTCAACGCCGCCGTGACACGCACGATGGTGGCGATCACGGTGGGAACCGCCGTCGCCGTGACCGGCGCCGCCGACTGAGGCGGGATTCCGGCACGGCCGGAGGAACCGGTGGAGAGTGGCGCACCGCCACCGGCCGTAGTGGCCGCTGCGAGGAGCCGCCCCCGGAGAGACGGCAGACGAGTCGGGCTGTACGCCGGGTTCTGTTCCCGCCCCCGGAGGGGTGGGTGGCGGTCATCCATCTAGGGCTGCCGTCGCCGACAGCCTCCAGCGGTCTACCCGCGGACTCGGGCGGGCCGCCCTCAGTCATCCGCGCGAGGCCATCGCCGATGGCCCCTTCTTGACCTTGCTCCGGGTGGGGTTTACCGAGCCGGCCGGGTCACCCCGGTCGCTGGTGGTCTCTTACACCACCGTTTCACCCTTACCGGGTGCCGTTCGCACGGCCCCGGCGGTCTGTTTTCTGTGGCACTGTCCCGTGGGTCGCCCCAGGTAGGCGTTACCTACCACCCTGCCCTGTGGAGCCCGGACGTTCCTCGGCGGCACCCGGCCTGAACCGGACACCAACGCGACCGCCCGCGCGACTCGTCTGCCGCACCTCCCACCCTACCCGGCGTACCCTGCTGCTTTGCGCCCCACAGAGGAGACCCGATCGTGCTCGTACTGCTGCCACCGTCCGAGGGCAAGGCCGCCGGCCCCGAACGCGGGAAGCCGGTCGAGCCGGGGACGCTGTCCCTGCCCACGCTGACGGCGGCCCGCGAGACGGTGCTGAACGAGCTGACCGCCCTGTGCGCCGCCGACCCCGACAAGGCCCGCACCGTCCTGGGGCTCGGTGAGCGGCTGGCCGGCGAGATCACCAAGAACGCCACCCTGCGCACCGCGCCCGCCGCACCGGCCGGCGAGGTGTACACCGGCGTGCTGTACGACGCGCTCGGGCTCGGCACCCTGGAGCCCGCGGCCCGGCGGCGGGCCGGGGAATCGCTGCTGATCTTCTCCGGGCTGTGGGGCGCGCTGCGCGTCACGGACCGCGTCCCCTCCTACCGCCTCGGCGCCGGGGTCAGGCTCCCCGCGCTCGGCGGCCTGGCCGCCTACTGGCGCCGCCCGCTCGCCGAGGCCCTGCCGCCCGCCGCCGCGGCGGACGGCGGCCCGCTGCTCGACCTGCGCTCGGCCGCCTACCGCGGGATGTGGAAGCCCACCGGCGACCTCGCGGCGCGCACCGTCACGGTGCGGGTGCTGCACGCCCCGACCCGGACCGTCGTCAGCCACTTCAACAAGGCCACCAAGGGCCGGGTGGTGCGGGAACTGCTGAGTGCGGGCGAACTGCCCGGCACCCTCCCGGAACTGACCGCCGCGCTGCGCGACCTCGGCTACACGGTGGAGCGGCCGGCCGGCGACGACCGGCAGCTCGACATCGTGGTGGACCAGGTCTGAGCGCCCCGGCCCCCGCGCTCAGCGCCAGGCGGGGGCCGCCGCGTACGGGCCGAGCGGGCCGGAGCCGTCCACCGTTCGCAGGTGCGCGGTGTCGTTGAACAGCCGCATCGAGGCGTGCCCGTCGTTGTAGTACGTCACCGCGGACAGCGCCGCCGGGGACAGCTCCATCCGGAACATCGCCTCGGTCGGCGCGCCGAGCGCCAGCCGCAGCAGCGACTTGATCGGCGTGACGTGCGAGACCAGCAGCACCGTCCGGCTCGCGTACCGGGCCATGATCTTGTCCCGGGCCACCGCCGTACGCCGCGCCACGGCCGCGAGGCTCTCGCCGCCGCCGGTGGGTTCGGCCTGGGCCGAGGCCAGCCAGCGTGCCAGGTCCTGCGGGTGCCGCTCGTTCACCTCGGCGAAGGTCAGACCCTCCCAGGCGGCGAAGTCGGTCTCGCGCAGCCCCGCCTCGATCCGCACCTCCAGGCCGAGCCGGTCGGCGACGGCCTGTGCCGTCTGCCGGCAGCGGCGCAGCGGGGAGGCGACGATCGCCTCGATGCGCCGCCCCTCGGGGGCGGCGGCCAGCGCCACCGCCGCCGCCTCGGCCTGCCGCACGCCGGCCGGGGCCAGTTCGGGGTCGGCGTCCCCGGTGCTGCCGCTGCCGCTGAACCGCTTCTCGCGGGTCAGCGCCGTCTCGCCGTGCCGCAGCAGCACGAAGGTCGTGCCCGGGCCCTGGTCCGCGCCCCAGCCCACGGCCGGGGTGCCGACGGTGGCCGCCTCGGGCTGGGTGGGCTCGGGCCGGTCCCGTACGGCGGGTTCGGCGGTCAGCGCCTTCGACTCGGAGGGCTGCCAGCTGCGGCCCTTGGCCGCCGCGTCCATCGCCTCGTTCGCCAGCCGGTCGGCGTGCTTGTTGCGCTCTCGCGGCATCCACTCGTAACGCACCGCGTCCGAGGGGAAGATGTCGCGGGCCTCCACCGCCAGCGGCCGCATGTCGGGGTGCTTGATCTTCCAGCGGCCCGACATCTGCTCGACGACCAGCTTGGAGTCCATCCGCACCAGGACGGTGGCGGCCGGGTCCAGCGCGTGCGCCGCCCGCAGGCCGGCGATCAGCCCCCGGTACTCGGCGACGTTGTTGGTCGCCCTGCCGATCGACTCGGCGGTCTCCGCCAGCACTTCACCGCTGGCGGCGTCCAGCACCAGCGCGCCGTACCCGGCCGGGCCCGGGTTGCCCCGGGACCCGCCGTCCGCCTCCACGATGAAGCGGCGGCTCACAGGCCGGACTCGGGGGTACGGACCAGGATCCGGCTGCAGTTCTCACAGCGCACGACATCGTCGGCGGCGGCGGCCTTCACCTCGTTCACCACCGTGACGTCGAGTTCCAGGCGGCAGCCCTCGCAGCGCCGCTGGTACAGCCGTGCCGCGCCGACGCCGCCCTGCTTCTCGCGCAGCCGGTCGTACAGCTTCAACAGGTCGGCGGGCACGCCCTCCGCGATCTGCTCGCGCTGCTTGCGGACGGTGTCCTCCTCGGCGCCGATGCCGGCCAGCGCCTCGTCGCGGCGCTCGACCAGCTCCGCCTCCCTGGCCTCCAGGTCGGTGACGGCGGTGGCCAGTTCGGCGGCGCGCGCCTCGGCTGCCTCCTGCCGCTCCATGACCTCCAGGACAACGGTCTCCAGGTCGTCCTGGCGGCGGGAGAGCGAGGCGATCTCGCTCTGCAGCCCGGACAGGTCCTTGGGGTTGGTGACCAGGCCGGAGTCCAACCGCTCCTGGTCGCGGGCGGCCCGCTTGCGTACCTGGTCGACGTCCGCCTCGGCCTTGGCCTGCTCGCGGGCGGTGTCGCTGCTCTCGGTGCGGGCGGCCACCAGCAGCGCGCGCTGCTGGGTCAGTTCGCCCTCCAGGGCGCGGATCTCGGCGTGCTGGGGCAGGTTCTTGCGCTGGTGCGCGAGCTGGGTGAGCCGGACGTCCAGGTCCTGGACGTCGAGCAGCCGGATCTGATCGACGGGCGCGGCTTTCAGTTGGGGGCTCCCGGGGTGGTGTTGGGGTCGGATGATGCGTGCGCGGTCCAGGGGTCCGTGACCCGGTGGGAGACGTGCGTGCGCAGCCCCCAGCCGTGCCGTTCGGAGACCGCGTCCAGTTCGGCGGCGGCCAGCGCGCACCAGGGCCACTCGGTGGCCCAGTGCGCGGCGTCCACCAGGGTCAGCCCGGTGTGCTCGCGGGCCTCGGAGGCGGGGTGGTGCCGCAGGTCGGCGGTGACGTACGCGTCGACGCCGGCCGCCCGGACCGCCGCGAAGAGGCTGTCCCCGCTGCCGCCGCAGACCGCGACCGTACGGATCGGGCGGTCGGGGGCGGCCGGGTCGGCGGCCACGCGGACGCCCTGCGCGGTGGCGGGCAGCCGCTCGGCGGCGTACCGGGCGAACTCGGCGGGGGTCAGCGGCCGGTCGAGCGCGCAGATCCGGCCGAGTCCGCGCCGTCCGGCCGGGTCGGTGGGGTCGGGGATCAGGGGCCCGGTGACCCGCAGATCGAGGGCGCCGGCGAGCGCGTCGGAGACGCCGGGGTCGGCGCGATCGGCGTTGGTGTGGGCGACGAACAGCGCCACATCGTGTTTGATCAGCTGGTGGACCACGCGCCCCTTGAAGGTGTCGGCGGCCACCGAAGTGGTACCGCGCAGATACAAGGGGTGGTGGGTGATGAGCAGCTGGGCACCGCGTTCGATCGCCTCGTCCGCGATCTCCTGGACCGGGTCGACGGCGAACAGCACGCGGGAGACGGGGGCTTGCGGATCACCGCAGACCAGGCCCGTGGCGTCCCAGTCCTCGGCCAGCGCGGGGGGCCACAGAGCGTCGAGCGCGGAGATGACATCGGAGAGTACGGGCGGCACGCGCTCAGGCTACCCGGCCCCGCGCCCGCCCGGTTTCCGGTGCGGCCCCGGGCCGGCCCGGCCGATGCACACCCCACCCAGGTTGATCTTGCAAACCCCGCTGGGTCACCCTTATGCGTGAAGCGGAGCACGGCGGGTTGTTCGGTCGGCGCGCGAAATCTACCGTCCTGGCCTGGAGGTGAGCGATTTCATGATGTCGATCGCGGCGGACGGATCGTACGCCGCCCGGCTCGTACGGGCCCCGGGCGGGGCGGAAGACGCCTGGTACACGGAACGCTGGACGCTGGACGGGCCCGAACCGTACGCCGTTCCGCTGCCCGCGGGCCAGCCGGAGGAGCCGGACAGCCCGGTGCAGCCGCTCGCGGACGGCCGGGTGCTGATCGCCCGCTACGCGGACGGCCACTACCACTTGGCGCTGCTCTATCCCTCCGGGCCCGAGACCGGTGAACTGCCGCTGGGCGCGCTGGAGTCGTCGGGACGGCTGCGGCTGCTGCCGCCGGCCCCCGACGGGGCGCGGGTGTACGCGCTGGTGGCGGACGAGGCCACTGGTGAGACGGCGCTGTGGCTGGTGTGCGGCGGGGCGTTCGGCCCGGAGCCGGTGACCCGGGTCCCGGGCCACTGCTCGGGCGGCGCCTGGCTGGACGCGGGCGGCCGGCTGCTGGCCCTGGACCGTACGGACCCGGCGACCGGCCACACCCGCACGGTGACGGTGGACGTGGAGGGCGGCGGGCTCCCGAGCGAGCTGCTGCGGATCACCGAGCACAGCAACGACCGGCTGCTGCTGGCCGACCCGGACAGCGGGCTGCTGATGGTCGTCTCCGACGCCCCGGGCGAGGACCGCATCGGGTGGGGGGTGCTCGGCAGCCGGCTGCCGGTGCGCTTCCCCGAGGCGCTGCATCCGGACGGTGTGGCGATAAGACCGTTCGCCGTGCAGCCGGGGCAGATGCTGACGCCCGAGGCGTGCGCGGTGGCGCTGGAACTGTCGGCGCCCGAGGTGGGCGTGCGGTGGGTGGCGGTGTGGCGGGCGCAGCAGCGCGAGGTGCAGCCGATAGCGGCACCGGAGGGCTGGCTGGCGGGCGTCGGGCGGTGGACGGCGGCCGGGGAGCTGCTGCTGCCGTACGCGACGGAGGAGTTGCCGTGGGGTCTGGAGCGGGTGGCGGTGCCCGTTCCCGAGCCGCAGCCGCTGCGGCCCGCGCCGGAGACGGCGGTGCCGTACGAGCCCGGTGGGCAGGAGGCGTCCGGAGGGCACGGACCGCCGGCGTCCGCGGCGCCGGCGAACCAGGGCGTCACCAAGCCCGTGCCGTTGCACCACTCGCCGCTGGCCCGGACCGACTGATCGGGCCGCCGGGTTCGCACGGCGCGGTGGGCCGGTGGGTCGGTCGGGCGGGTGCTTCCGGCGGTCCGACCGGTCCGTGCCGGGACCCCAGGGCGCGGCTGTCGGCGGGATGGTGCAGCATGGTGGCCACGGACAGCTCGCGGGGGCGGGCAACGGGGACCGTAGGGGGACGATGTGTCCGAAGCCGAGGACACCACGGACATCTTTGACCACGTCCGGCGGGCCAGGGGTTTCATGCCGCTGGACGAGGGCCGGGCGCTGCACGGCGCCGCCGTGGAGGCCGCCGCCCGGCTGGGGCTGCCGCTGCTGGAGATCGGCAGCTACTGCGGCCGGTCCACCCTGCTGCTGGCGGACGCCGCGCGCGCCGCCGGTACGGTCGCGGTCACCGTGGACCACCACCGCGGCAGCGAGGAACAGCAGCCGGGTGAGGAGTACCACGACCCGGCGACCGCCGACCCGGCGGATCCCGGGCGGATGGACACGCTGCCGCTGTTCCGGCACACCCTGGCCGAGGCGGGCGTGGAGGAGTACGTGGTGGCCGTCGTCGGCGGCTCGGCCCGGGCGGCGAGCGCCCTGGGCGGGGGCGGCGGCGGACGGTACGGCCTGGTGTTCATCGACGGCGGGCACTCCGACGCCCAGGCCGTGGAGGACTACGAGAGCTGGGTGCCGCAGCTGGCGGTGGACGGCCTGCTGGTCATCCACGACGTGTTCCCCGACCCGGCGGACGGCGGCCAGGCCCCGTACCGGATCTGGCGGCGGGCGGTGGAGTCGGGGGCCTTCGCGGAGGTCTCCGTATGCCGTTCGCTGCGGGTTCTGCGCCGGACCGTTTCCGACCGCGTCTGAGCAGGTGGAAGGACCTTCCCGGCACACGATGTTCGGACGCTGTGGGGAAAGTCACGACAACATCACAAGCGTGCCGTCTGGGAAACAGATCAGCCCTCCCCACGGACCGGCGGCGGACTTCATCCGTACGATGGGCCCGCCTAGTGTCTGACCAGACCATGACGACGAGACCGACAAGACCGACGAAGGATCTGACGTGAACAACCGCTCGCTCACCCGAGGCGATGCAGTGATTTTCGGAGCAGCGGTCCTGCTCTTCATCGCCTCTTTCCTTGATTACTGGACGCCCGGCGAGGGCGGCGGCAGCGGCAAGAGCGGCTGGTCGAACTTCTGGTTCCCGGTGCTGCCCTCCGTCTTCCTGGCCGGCTTCGCCGCGGCGGGCCTGATCGCCCTCGCCCGCTTCGCCCCGCAGTTCCAGAGCAAGGAGTTCGTGGGGCTGAAGTTCGACCAGTGGGGTACGGCGCTGGCCGTCTTCACCGGCTGGTCGGCACTGTGGGTGATCTTCGCCAACCCGACGGGCATGGGGGATTACCTGGACATGGGCCCCGGCGCGATCATCTCCCTGATCGCCGGCCTGGCGATGGCCGCCGGTGCGGTGCTCACCCACCTGGTGCCCGCGTTCAAGGCCCCCCTCATCCCCGCCGGTAACCCCAACCCGCAGCCCACCTACGGTCAGCCGCAGGCCTACGGTGCACAGCCCGGTCAGCCCCAGCCCGGTCAGCCGCAGGCCGGTTACGGCTACCCCGGCCCGGGTGCGCAGCAGCCGCCGTACGGTTCGCAGCCCGGCGTGAGCGCCGTGCAGCAGCCGGCCGCCGCCGACCCGAACTTCCAGCCGTTCTGGTTCGCGGTGCCCGCCGCCCGCCCGCTGTACGACGAGAACGGCGCGCCGACCCCGGTCGCCGAGCTGGCGCCCGGTACCTGGTATCTGGCCGTCGAGCAGCGCGGTCAGGCCCTGGTCGCCCAGACCCAGGACGGCCGTCGCGGCGTGCTCCAGGACACCTCCGGGATCCAGCGCGGCTGAGTCGGGCCGGTAGGCCGGAGCAGGTCTGGCAGACAGACACACGAGGGCGGCGGGCCGGCAACGGCCCGCCGCCCTCGGCCGTGTTCCGGCCCGGCGAACTCGCGCCACCCCCGGTTCAGGACCGGTCGCAGCACTCCTCGGCCTCCAGGCCGCGCGGCAGCCCCGCGCCGCCGAAGACGGCCCCGGTGGCCTCGTCCCCGGTGAGCGCGGCCACCGCCAGCAGGACGGATCCGGCCGTCCACGCGGTGCGTTCGCGCGGCCAGATCGCCTCGTCCGCGTACACGTACCCGGTCCAGTACAGCCCGTCCGGCGCCCGCAGATGTCCGATCCAGCGCAGGACGCTCGCGGCCCGCTCGCTGTCGCCGACCGCCCACAGGGCCAGCGCCAGCTCGGCGCTCTCCCCGCCCGTCACCCACGGGTTGGTGGACACGCAGCGCACGCCGAGCCCCTCGACCACGAACTCCGGCCAGCGGTCCTCGATCCTGGCCCGCCCGGCCGCACCGCGCAGCGCGCCCGCGAGCACCGGGTAGTACCAGTCCATCGAGTAACTCGACTTGTCGAGAAAGCACTCGGGGTGGTGCCGCAGTGCGTGCCCGAGCCGCCCGGTGGCCAGCTCCCAGTCCGGCTGCGGGTCGTCCCGCAGTTCGGCCAGGGCCAGCGCGCAGCGCAGCGCCTGGTGGATCGAGGAGCAACCGGTGAGCAGGGCCCCGTCGCAGGCGCTGCCGTCCGGGTCCCGGCGCCAGCCGATCTCGCCGCCCTCGCGCTGGAGTTCCAGCACGAATTCGACGGCCGCGTACACGACGGGCCACATCCGTTCCCGGAACTCCTCGTCCCCGGTGGCGAGATAGTGGTGCAGGACGCCTGCCGCCACGTAGGCGCAGAAGTTGGTCTCCTTGCCCCGGTCGGTGGGCCGGGCGGCGTCGCCGTCGGCGTAGGCGGCGTACCAGGAGCCGTCCGGCAACTGGTGCCGGGCGAGCCAGTGGTAGGCGGCGGCGGCGCGGCGGTGGTCGCCGGCCGCGTCCAGGGCCATGGCGGCCTCGATGTGGTCCCAGGGGTCCAGGTGGTGCCCCCGGAACCACGGTATGGCGCCGTCCGCGCGCTGGATCCCGGCGATGGCGGCGGCGGTGACGGCGGCCTGGTCGGCGGTGAACACACCGGGCAGCACGAGCCGTTCCGTGCCGTGCCCGGTGTCCTTTCCGCTCACGCGCGCACCTGCCGCCGGGGCTTGGTCGCGTACACCACGAAGCTCTTGCCGATGAGCGGGTTCAGCACGTCCTCGGCGAGCCGGGTCGCCAGCGGCTTCTTCATGATGTCCCACACGAGCAGCTTGTGGTACGCGCGCACCGGCAGCGCCTTGTCGTTGTCCACGCCGAAGGCGCACTTGAGCCACCAGTACGGCGAGTGCAGGGCGTGCGCCCAGTGGCTGCCGTACGGGCGCAGGCCGGCCTCCCGGACGCGGGCGAGCAGTTGGCGCGGCCGGTAGATGCGGATGTGGCCGCCCTCGACCTGGTGGTAGGCGTCGCTGAGCGCCCAGCACACCCGCTCGGGGCCGTACCGGGGCACGGTGACGGCGATCCGGCCGCCCGGCTTGAGCACGCGGACCAGTTCGGCCAGGACGCCCTTGTCGTCGGGGATGTGCTCCATGACCTCGGAGATGATGACGGCGTCGAAGGTGGCGTCGGCGAACGGCAGCGCGAACGCGTCGCCCTCGATGGCGACGGCGCTCGCCGCGGCCGGTGCCTCGCCCGCCTCCCGCATGGCGGCGAGCCAGCCGGCCACCGTGCGGACCTCCTCGCCGTTGCGGTCCAGGGCGACGATGTGGGCGCCGCGCCGGTAACACTCGAAGGCGTGCCGTCCCGCACCACAGCCCAGATCCAGGACGCGGTCCCCCGGGGCGATCGGGAAGCGGGTGAAGTCCACGGTCAGCACCGGGCGGCTCCTTCGGCTGTGGTTCTGTGCGATCAATCCCTGATCGGGTCAGGATCGGGACCGGGTCAGGCGGTGACGGCGGCGCGGTAGCGCTCGACCGTCCCGATGGCGGCCTGCCGCCAGGTGAAACGGGCCAGCACACGCTCGCGTCCCGCGGCGCCGATGCGGGCCCGCAGGTCGCGGTCCGCCAGCAGCCGGCCGAGGGCGGCGGCGAGCGCGCCGGCGTCGCCGGGCGGTACGGCCAGGCAGGTCTCGCCGTCCGTACCCGCGACCTCGGGGATGGCGCCGCCGGTGGTGGCGACCAGCGGGGTCCCGGTGGCCATGGCCTCGGCGGCGGGCAGCGAGAACCCCTCGTACAGGGAGGGCACGGCGGCGATCTGGGCGCCGCGCACCAGGTCACCGAGTTCGGTGTCGCTGATGCCCTTGACGAACTCGACGGCGCCGCCGCCCTGCTCGAAGCCGAAGCGGTCCATGGCCTCGGCCACCGGGCTGCCGGCCGGGGGGCGCGAGCCGACCACCACCAGGTGGGCGGTGGGGTGTTCGGTGCGGACCTTGGCGAGCGCTTCGATGAGGTGGACCAGTCCCTTGAGGGGGACGTCGGCGCTGGAGGTGGTGACGATGCGTCCCGCGATCTCGGGGACGGCCGGGTCGGGGTGGAAGACGCGGGTGTCGGCGCCGATGGGCACCACCCGGACCCGGTCTGGGCGGACCCCGAGGTCGTCGATGATCTGCTGCCGGGAGGAGCCGGAGACGGTGACGACGGACGGCAGCCGGCGGGCGACACGTTTCTGCATGCGCGTGAAGCCGTACCAGCGGCGCAGCGACATGCGGCGGCCCCGGGTGGGGGCGGCGGCCAGTTCCAGGCGGCGGTCCACGGTGATGGGGTGGTGGATGGTGGTGACCAGCGGCAGGCCGAGGCGTCCGGGCAGTCCGAGCAGTCCGTAGCCGAGGGTCTGGTTGTCGTGCACCACGTCGAAGTCGGCGGCGCGGGCGGCGAGGGCGCGGCGGGCGCGCAGCGAGAAGGTGAGCGGCTCGGGGAAGCCGCCGGTGCGCATGGTGGCGACTTCCAGGCGGTCGATCCAGTCCCGGTACTCGTCGCGGCGCGGACTGCGGAACGGGTCGGGCTGCCGGTACAGGTCGAGGCTGGGCAGCGGGGTGAAGGTGACGCCCTCGCCGAGGGAGTCGAGTACGGGGTAGGGCTGGGCGCCCATGACTTCGACCCGGTGGCCGAGCGCGGCGAGTTCGCGGGAGAGGTGCCGCACGTACACGCCCTGGCCGCCGCAGAAGGGGTTGCCCTTGTAGGTCAGCAACGCGATGCTCAGTGGGCGGTCCACGCCTGCCTCTGCGGTCACGCCCGGCCCCCTCGGTCAAGCGGCTACTCACGGGTAAGTCACAAGGTTCCGGAGAAACATAGCCTGCCCACCAGGAACGGGTCGTAGCCGGGGAAGGTGATGAACACCACGTGCCGGCCCGTGAGTGGGGCGCGGACGTGCGGGAAAGCGGCTGAAACCGGGCGGATAGAGTGGGCCGACCGTCCGCAGAAAGGCATAGCGCAGATGCATCTCCCGCGCCGCGGCGCCCTGGCCCTGGCCGGCGCCGCCGTGATCGCCCTGACCACACCGTGGGGTGCCGTCGCCGCGCCCGCTGCGGACGACGCCCTCCCGGACGCGCTGTTCGGCTCCGCCGACCCGTCGTACGACGGGGTGTGGCGGCAGTCGGTGGCGCTGCTCGCCCAGGACGCGGCGGGCTACACGCCGGCGCCCGAGGCCGTGGAGTGGCTGCTGCAACAGCAGTGCGCGGACGGCTCGTTCCTGTCCTACCGGGCCGATCCGGAGGGCGAGGCGTGCGCCGATGTGACGCTGGCCGACTCCAACGCGACGGCGATGGCGCTCCAGGCGCTGGCCGCGCTCGGCGGCCACGACGAGGCCGTCGCCGGAACGGTGAACTGGCTGACCGGGGTGCAGAACGCGGACGGCGGCTGGAGCTACAACCCGGGCGGCGCCAGCGATGCCAGCTCCACCGCCGTGGTGGTCTCGGCGCTGGCGGCGGCGGGCACGGACCCGGCGGAGGTCGTACGGGGCGACGCGAGCCCGTACGACGCGCTGGCCGGGATGCAGCTGGGCTGCACCGCGCCGGCCGCCGAGCGCGGCGGGTTCGCCTGGCAGCCGGACCCGGACTCGGGCGCGCTGATGGTGAACGACGCGGCGACGGTGGACGTGGTGCTGGCCCTGCAGGGCGCCGGGCTGCTGGTGACGCCGAGCACGCCGGCGGAGGGCGACGCCCCCGGCACCGACACCCCGCCGGTGGCGCTGGAGTGCGACGGCGGAGAACCGGTCGCCGAACTCACCCCGCAGACGGCCGCGTCGGCGGGCGCCGCCTACCTCACCGCCCGCCTGGAGGCGGGCGACCAGCACCTGGTCACGGCCTTCCCCGGCGCGGAGGAGCAGCCGGACTTCGGCTCGACCGCCCGTACGGTGATCGCCCTGGCGGCGGCCGGGCACAGCGAGTCGGCCGAGGCCGTTCTCGACTGGCTGCGCGAGCACCACGGCGGCTGGGCCGACTACGCGGTGAACCCGGCGGCGGTGGGCACCCTGGTGCTGGCCGCGCACGCGACGGGCGCGGCCCCGGAGAGCTTCGGCGGGACGGACCTGATCAGCGAGCTGTCGCTGCTCGGCCCGGCCCCGGACGGCGCGGGGATGGCCACCGACCCGGCCTCGTCCACGGAGGACAGCGGCTCCGGCTCGCTGGTGTGGGTGCTGCTGATCGGTCTGGCCATCGGCATCGGCATCGGCGTGGTCATGAGCATGCGGCGCAAGGCCGCCCCCGCACCGGCGCCTGCGCGGACCGCGCCGGCGGAGCCGGATCAGGAGCAGGAGCAGGCCGGGCAGGAGCAGGCCAAGGAGCAGGCCGAGCCCGAGCGGGAGCAGCCCGAGCAGGGCCGGGCCGAGCCGGAGCCCAAGCAGGAGAAGCCCGAGCCGCCCGCGCCGGAGAAGGACGCACCGAAGAAGGACGAGGAGTAACGGTGCGGCGCGCGCTGGCGCTGTCCGCCGCCCTGCTGCTCCTGCTGTGCCTGCCCGCCAAGGCGTGGGCGGCGAGCTACGCCTACTGGTCGTTCTGGCAGTGGGACGCGGGCTCGGGCAGCTGGGCGTACGCGGCGGAGGGGCCGGGCACGGCGCGCGTCGCCGAGGGTGATGTGGTCGGTTTCCACTTCACGACCAGCGAGAACGCGACGGCCGCGCCGCTCGCGCCGCGCGGCGCGACCGAGCACGCGGAGATCTGCCCCGGCAATCCGGCCGGGGTGGCGGTGGTCATCGACTTCGGCACGGCGGACGGCGCCCCGGACGCCCGTACGGCGTGCGCCCCCGACGCGGCGGGGACGACGGCCGCCGCCGCCCTGGCGGAGGTGGCCGAGCCGCTGCGCTACGCCTCCAACGGCATGCTGTGCGGCATCACCGGCTATCCGGAGACCGGCTGCGGTGAGGCGGCGCCCGCCGCGAGCGAGGACGCCGCCGGCGAGAGTGACGACGGCGCCTCACCGCTGCCGATGATCGCGGCGCTGTCCGCGGTGGCGGTGCTGGCGGTGGCCGGCCTGTGGCGCACCCGCCGCCGCGACCGCTCCTGACCCGGCGCCGGTCCGTACCAACCGGCGTCCGCGCCTGTACGGACCTCAGGGCCGCATGACGATCTTTCCCACGTGCCCCCTGCGGGCGAGTTCTTCCTGCGCCTGAGCGGCCTGCTCCAGGGGGAAGGTCGCGGCGATGACGGGCTGGATCTCCGCCCGGCGCGCCAGGTCCATGAGGAGGCCGAAGTGCGTGGGCGTGTGCATCGCGGAGCCGATGACCTGGGCGTTGTGCAGGTAGAGCCGGCGTACGTCGAAGGCCACCGCGTAGCCACCGAGCGCTCCGGCGATGACCCACCGGCCCCCTTCGCGCAGCAGCGGCAGCCCGTCGCCGACCAGGTCGCCCGCCACCACGTCGAGTGCGACGTCGATGCCCTGCGGGGCGGCGGCGCGAATCTGCCCGGTGATGTCTCCCGCGCGGTCGATGACGTCGTGCGCGCCCGCCTCGCGTACCGCGTCGATCTTGGTTCCGCTGCTGATGGCGATCACCCTGGCGCCGCGCGCACGGGCGATCTGCACGAGCGCGATACCCACCCCGCCGGACGCTCCGGAGACCAGCGCGGTCTCGCCCTCGCGCAGCCGGCCCCGTTCGATCATGCCCAGCGCCGTGCCGTAGGCGGTCGGCAGCGTCGCGAGTTGCTCGTCCGTGAGCGGGGATTCCGTCACGTCGTGCACCCGCTTCGCCGGCGCCGTCACGTACTCGGCGTATCCGCCGTCGCGTTCGCTCCCCATCAGGCCCACCGGGTTGGCGTCCGGCCCCTCGGTGTCGTAGATCGCGGGGTCGACGACCACCCGGCGCCCCACGAGATCCCGCGGTGCGCCGGTCCCGACGGCCACGACCCGGCCGGCCACGTCGGCGCCCTGGATGCGCGGGAAGTCGATGGGGCCTCGCCAGCCCGACAGCGCCCCGGGGTCCTCCGGGCGGCCATAGGCACCCTCCCGCGTCCACAGGTCGGTGTTGTTCAGCGCCACCGCGCCGACCCGGACCAGCACCTCCCCCTCCTGCGGGGCGGGGACGGCGACCTCCGCCGGTTCAAGGACCTCGGGCCCTCCGTGCCTGGTGATGCGCACCGCTCGCATGACGTCCGACGCACTCATCGCTTGAACCTCCTCAGGTATACTGATCTGTGAACTTCTCCCACCGTACACCGTTCTGTGAAGGGGGCCCGTCGTGGCGGAAACGCAGCCCATGACACCGGCCGGCCGCCGCATTCTGGCAGCCGCGGAGGAGCTGTTCTACGACCGTGGCATCACGGCGGTCGGGGTGGATCTGATCGCCGAGCACTCCGGCGTGACCAAGCGGACGCTGTACAACCGGTTCGGTTCGAAAGAGCACCTCGTGGCCGCCTACCTCACGGAACGCGACCGGCGCTGGCGGGCACACGTCCGGGCCGCCGTCGACGCCTGCGACACTCAGGCCGAGGCCGTCACCGCCCCCTTCGAGGCCCTGCGGACCTGGAGCGAGACCCACACCCGCGGCTGCGCCTTCATCAACGCGCTGGCGGAGCTTCCGGACCCGTCGCATCCCGCGCACCGCGTCGCCGCGCACCAGAAGCTCTGGCTGCGGAACCTGTTCGCGGAACTCGCCACCGCGGCGGGCTGCTCGCGCCCGGCCACCCTCGCCACCCAGCTCCTCGTGCTGCACGAGGGCGCCGTCGCCACGCAGCCCCTCTCGCTGGACTGTCTTCCGGAGACCACCGAGCTGGCCCGCGCCCTGGTGCGGGCGGGCACATCGCCCGGGCGGTAGAGCGCCGTCGGCAGGATGCCGCCGGTCGGCGGGTCCGGTCTCGGGCGGGCCCGGTACCCGCGGTCACCCGGCGCACAACGGCCCCGGCGCGGGGCGGCCGGGCCCTATACGGCTGTGTGGTGCTCCAGCGACTGGCGGGTGTTCACGCCGTACACCCCCCACTCGTCCCCCTGCACGCCGTACGCCATCTGGAAGCGGGCCACCGCGTCCGCCGTCCGTTCGTCGTACGTACCGTGCGCGGGCCCGTCGTAGATCCAGCCCAGTTGCAGGAGCCGCTGCTGGAGCTCCACCACCTGCTCCCCGGTGTCGCCCTCCCGCAGCACGCCGCCCGGCGGGTCGGGTGAGGGCAGCGGTTCGGAAGGGAGTGTCTCCTCGGGTTCCTCCGGCTCCTGCGGGGCGGGCGGCGGGGAGGGCTCGGCGGGCGGCGACGGTTCGCCGGTCTCCGTGACCGGCGGGGGCTGGGGCACCGGCGCGCTGCCGTCGTCCGCGTCCAGGCCGGTGTCGGCGCCGTTCCCGGTGTCCGCCTCCGCACCCGTCCCGGGGGAGGGCGAGGGCGGCGGCGCGGGGGGGCCGTAATCCCACCGGTCACCGCCGTCGGGCAGTACACCGCCGTCCGGCAGCGGATCGCCGTCCGGCAGGGAGATCATCGGGCCGTCCTGGCTCTTGTCCAAAGCCTCGTTGGTGCGGCCCTGCCCGCCCATCAGCGAGGCGGCCAGCGCGGTGCAGCCCACCACCGCCGCCGCCATCGCCCCGCCGGCGGCGGCGACCGCCCGGGTGCGCTGCTTGGGCTTGCGGTGCGTGCCCTGGGCCCGGGTCTCCGGGGTGGCCTGCAGGGGCACCCGCAGCAACGCGCGGCGCTGCTGGGGCGGGGACTCGACCGAAAACAGCGCCACATCGGCCGGATCGGGACCGGTGACGGAGGACGGTACGGGACGTGACAGCGAGTGTGTGAGACAGCCGCAGGCGGGCTCCCCCGTGGGTTCCGCCGGGCGTCCGCATATCAGGCAGTCGGCGTCCTGGGACATCGCGCCACCCTTCCCGGTCGATTGGCAGCGATTATGCACCACCCGTACGAGTGATGCCCGTCTCTCGTTCAACAAGCCAGCACCCGAATTTACGGACAAGATGGTGCAGAACGAATCGAACACCGTAGCTGTCCGTTACAAGCACTCATACGTCCGTGCCCAAAAGGGCAGTCGGCCCCTTCTGCCCCTCCCACCCCTTCCCACCCCTTCTCCCCCTCTCTCCCCCACTCCCCCACCCCCCGCGAGGAGGCGACGCCCCGTATGACGGCGCAGCCCGCGACACCCGCCGATGCCGGCCCTCCACCGCCGCCCGAGCCGGAGGCCCGCTCCCGTGCCGCCCTGTGGCTCTCACTCGGCACGCTCATGCTCGGGCTGTTCCTCGCGGCCCTGGACCAGACGATCGTGGCCACCGCCCTGCCGACCATCGTCAGCGACCTCGGGGGCCTGAACCACCTCTCCTGGGTGGTCACCGCCTACCTCCTCGCCTCCACCGCCGGTACGCCGCTGTGGGGCAAGCTCGGTGACCAGTGGGGACGCAAGAAGCTGTTCCAGCTGGCCATCGTGATCTTCCTGATCGGCTCCGCGCTGTGCGGCCTCGCCCAGAACATGGGCGAGCTGATCGCCTTCCGCTTCTTCCAGGGCCTGGGCGGCGGCGGGCTGATCGCGCTGTCGATGGCGATCGTCGGCGACCTCGTACCGCCGCGGGACCGTGGCCGCTACCAGGGCCTGTTCGGCGCCGTCTTCGGCGCCACCAGCGTGCTCGGCCCGCTGCTGGGCGGCTTCTTCGTCGACCGGCTCTCCTGGCGCTGGGTCTTCTACATCAACGTCCCCGTCGGCGCCGTCGCCCTCGTGGTGATCGCCCTCGTGCTGCACCTCCCGGCCCGCCGCAGGCGCCACACCATCGACTACGCGGGCACCTTTCTCGTCGCCGCCGTCGCCACCTGCCTGGTGCTGATCGCCTCGCTCGGCGGCTCCACCTGGGCCTGGGCCTCCTGGCAGATCGCCGCCGTCGCCGTACTCGGCCTCGTCTGCCTGGCCCTGTTCATCCGGGTCGAGGGGCGCGCCGCCGAACCCGTCCTGCCGCTGTCCCTCTTCACCATCCGCACCTTCTCCCTGTGCTGCGGCATCGCGTTCATCGTCGGCTTCGCGATGTTCGGCGCGATCACCTACCTGCCCACCTTCCTCCAGGTGGTGAAGGGCATCTCACCGACCCTCTCCGGGGTCCATCTGCTGCCGATGGTGCTGGGCCTGCTGTTCACCTCGACGCTCTCGGGGCAGCTCATCAGCCACACCGGCCGCTGGAAGATCTACCCCGTGATCGGCACCGCGGTCACCGCGCTCGGGCTGATCCTGCTCCACAACCTCAGCCCCTCCAGCAGCACCTGGGAGACGAGCCTGTACTTCCTCGTCTTCGGCATGGGCATCGGCGGCGTGCTCCAGGTGATGGTGCTGGCCGTCCAGAACTCCGTGGGGTACGAGAACCTCGGCGTCGGCACCGCCGGCGTCACCTTCTTCCGCTCCATCGGCGCCGCCTTCGGCGTGGCGGTGTTCGGCACGATCTTCACGCGGCTGCTCGGCGACAAGCTCAGCGCCGATCTGCGCGGCGTCCCCCTGCCGCCCGGCGTCAGCCGCGACACGCTGCTCCACGACCCGCGCGGCATCGCGCTGCTCCCCGACGGGCTGCGCACCAACGTCCTGCACTCGTACTCCTCCGCCATCACCAGCGTCTTCCTGTACGCGGTGCCGGTGATGGCGATCGGCTTCGTCCTGGCCTGGCTGCTGCGCGAGGAGCCCCTGCGGCGCAGCGTGCAGGCGCCGGACGCGGCGCAGACGGTGCCGCCCACCCCGGTGGTGCGCTCCTCGCGCGACGAGTGCGCCCGCGCGCTGTCCCGGCTGGGCAGTTACGCGGGCCGGCGCGAGGTGTACGAGAACGTGGCCCGCCGTTCGGGCACCGGCCTGGAACCGGCGGCCTGCTGGCTGTTGCTGCGCATCCACCGCGACGGCCGGGCCGAACCCGCGCTGCTCGCGGACCGGCACGCGGTCCCGGTCGAGGTCATCACGCGGGCCGCCCGCACCCTGGAGGAGCGCGGCGAGGCGGTACGGGAGGGCCTGGATCTGCACGCGACGACGCGGGGGCGGGCGACGACCGCCGCGCTGGTGCGGGCCCAGGAGGAGGAACTCGCCGCACTGCTGGGCGACTGGTGGGGTCCGGGCCGCCCGCACGATCTGGAGGTGCTGGTGCGGGAGCTGTCGGCCGAGCTGGGAGCGGCGAACGGCGACTGGCCGGGAGGTGAACACCGATAACGGTACGGGGGTGGGCTGGCGGTGACCGGGCTCCGTTTTGTATCGTGGGAAAACAAAGTGGTTCCGCCCGCTCCCCGACCTTGCGGGCGGGGCCACTGGGTTTTGTGCTGTCCGCTGTTTGGAGCTCTCGCGATGCCGACCGCCGTACTCACCGCCCGCGCCCTTCTGCTGGACATGGACGGCACCCTGGTGGACTCGGACGCGGTGGTCGAACGGCTGTGGCGGGCCTGGGGCGAGGAGCACGGAGTGCCCTTCGAGCAGGTCCTGCGGGTCGTCCACGGGCGGCAGGGGTACGCCACCATGGCGGAGTTGCTGCCGGAACGCCCGATGGAGCTGAACCACGCGGACAACGCGCGGATGCTCGCCGCCGAGACCAGCGACGTCGAGGGCATCGTGCCGATCCCCGGCGCCCACCGCTTCCTGGCCGCCCTGGAAGCCGCCGCCCTGCCGCACGCCCTGGTCACCTCGGCCGATCTGGCACTCGCCACCGCCCGGATGACGGCGGCCGGGCTGCGCATCCCGCTGCCCCGGATCACCGCCGAGTCGGTCAGCGCCAGCAAGCCGGACCCGGAGGGCTTCCTCAAGGGCGCCGCCGAACTGGGCATGGCGCCGGCCGACTGCGTCGTCTTCGAGGACTCCGCCGCCGGCATCGCGGCCGGCCTGGCCGCCGGGATGCGCGTGGTGGGGATCGGCCCGCGGGCCGCCGCCCACGGGCCGACCGTGGCCGTACCCACCCTGGAGCACGTGACGGTCGACCCGCTGCCGGGTGGTGAGGGCCTCACCCTCACGCTCCTCGTCGAGGACGCTCAGCCGGCGATCGCCTCGTAGAAGCTCCAGGCCGCCAGCACCAGCATCACGCACGCCGCGATGCGCGTGATCAGCCGCATCGGCACCCGCTTGAGCAGCGCCCGGCCGCCCAGGATGCCGATCCCGGCCACCGCGCACAGCGCCGCGAACGCGCCGATGCCCACCGACAGCCAGTCGTCGTACCGGGCCGCCAGGTTGGCGGTCATGATCTGGGTGAGATCGCCGAACTCGGCGACCAGGATGAGCATGAAGCCGGAGCCCGCGACCTTCCAGAAGGACGCGCTCGAAGGCTCCTTGATCTCCTCGTCCTCCTCCGCCTTGCTGCGCAGCAGATAGAGCCCGCCGCCCAGGAACAGCAGGCCGACGACAGCCTGGAGCGGGCGCTGCGGCAGCAGGGTGAGCACCGAACCGGCCGCCACCGCCAGCACCACATGGATGGCGAAGGCGGCGGCGACCCCGGCGAAGACGTAGGACGCGCGGAAGCGGGTACCCAGCAACAGACCGGCGAGTGCGGTCTTGTCGGGCAATTCGGCCAGGAAGATGACGCCGAAGACCACGGCGGCGGTAGACAGGGAGAACACGGGATTCCTCGTGAGGGTGAATCGGACGGGCCGACGGCCGTGCCGAGGAATCCGCGGGAGAGCGCACGCTTCGGCACGGCAGCGTCATGGACACTGCTGGCCGAAGGTCTCGCTGGCGGACGCTCACGCGTCCGCTCCGGGCGCCGGGCCCCGAGGAGCCAGTATGTCGACGGTCCGGCGAAGAGCTACTCCCCTTCAGACGCCTCCACTGTACGCGACACCCTCAGCCCGTGAACGCGACCGTGAGGCACGCCACCCTGCCGCCCGCGTCCCCGTGCTCCCCGGTGGCGTGCTCGTGCAGCACCAGGGAGTTGGCCTCGCCCGGCCGGAACACCCACGTGTGCCGGGAGACCGCCGTGCCCCGGCCCGCCGAATCGGCGGTGAAGTCCAGCCACACCTCGTTGCCGGGATTCGCCGCCTCGGGGTCCTCGCTCGGCACGTTCTGGTAGTGCGGACCGGAGTCAGCCGGATCGTCCCCGCACGGCGACTCGTGCACATGGGCCCCGAAGGTGTGCCCCGGCAGCACCCCGCGCACCTCCAGTTCCACCGTCATCGCCTCGCCCGTCACCCGCTGCACCACCTCGATCCGGGCACCGGCGGGCACCAGGTCCTCGTCGTACGTCAGCGCGTCACGTTCCGCCCCCTGGCCGGGCGGGACGACGTACCCCCACGCCCGCAGCCAGTGCGCCCCGTCACCCCCGGCGCGCGCCTGCGCGACGCCCGTGCCCGCCAGCGTCAACACCATCGCGGGGGCCAGCGAGCGCGCCAGCGCGCGCATCCGCGGCCCCTTCCGCACACCACTGGTCCCCGTGCTCCGCACACCCATGTCCGTTCTCCTCACACGCCGCTGCGCATAGCCCCTCACCTGGGGCGTTTCCACACGATGCCCCCCTTGGGAGCGGGGCGCCCGCCGTACGCACCCGCGTGCACCGGCTGGATGACGCGGGCGTACGCTGTACGGCGGTACGTGTACGCACGACATGGGGAACGACCGTGCACAGGAATGCGTCACTATCGAGAACATCCAGCGACGAGGACGGCTGACGGCCCAACGGCTGCGCGGGGAGCGGGGAACACGTGTTGGAGACCTTGGGGGTCCTGCTCTACGCCCCGTGGATCTACCTCGTCGTCGTGCTGTTCATCCTGCTCGACGTGTTCGTCCCGGTGCTCCCCAGCGGCGCCGTCGTGGTCACCGCGGCGACCATCGCGGGCGGTACGGCCATGGACGTGGCGGGCCTGCCGGCCCCCAACCCCGGAGCCCATCTCCCGCAGCTGGCCCTGCTGATGCTGTGCGCGGCGACCGCCTCGTTCCTCGGTGATCTGTGCGCCTACCGGCTCGCCCTGCACGGCGGACGCCGCTTCGACACCGCCATCGCCCGCTCCCGCAGGCTCTCCAGCGCCCAGGTACGGCTCGGCTCGGCCCTGGCCAGGGGCGGCGGTTCGCTGGTCATCCTGGCGCGCTTCGCCCCCGCCGGGCGGGCGGTGGTCTCGCTCGGGGCCGGCGCCACCCGCCGCCGGGCCAAGGACTTCCTGCCGTGGTCGGCGCTGGCCGCCGTGGTGTGGACCTGCTACAGCGTCGGCATCGGCTACCTCGGCGGCCAGATCCTGGGCGCGAGCTGGATCAGCACCGGCCTGTCGCTGCTGGCCCTGGCGGTGGCGGGGGCGGTGGCCGTCCGGCTGCTGCGTCCGGCCCCCGCGCAGCCGGCGCCCGCCACCGCGTAAGCACCGGGGCGGCACCGGCCCCGCGCCGCACCGCGCCCCGCCGCCGGTCAGGCGAGCCGGCCGACGCCTCCGTACCAGGACACATCGGCGTGGTCGGGCCGCTCCTCCTGGGGCACCTCGGGCCGCCAGTCCGAGACGACCTGCACCCCGGGCTCGATGATCTCCAGCCCCTCGAAGAACTCCGTGAACCGCGCCTTGTCGCGCAGCGTCAGCGGCACGCCCTGGGCCCGGTAGGCGCGCTGGACGCCCATGGCCGCCTCGGGGGCGATGTCGGCGGTGGCGTGCGACAGGATGAAGTGACTGCCGGAGGGTACGGCGTCACGCAGCGTCCGCACGATCGATTCCGGCTTCTCCTCGTCACCGACGAAGTGCAGGACGGCGACGGCCAGGACGCCCACCGGCTCGCTGAAATCGATGAGTTCGCGGGTGCGCGGGTGGTCGAGTACCGCGCGCGGGTCGCGGGCGTCGCCCTGGATGACGGCCGTGCGCTGGTCCTGGGCGAGCATGGCGCTGCCGTAGACAAGCACGATCGGGTCGTTGTCGACGTAGACGACGTGTGAGGTCGGGTCGTGGCGCTGGGCGACCTGGTGGACGTTCTCGGCGGTCGGCAGCCCCGAGCCGAGATCGATGAACTGCCGTATGCCCGTCTCGCGCACCAGGTACTGGACGGCGCGGCCGAGGAACTTGCGGTTCTCCCGGGCGGCGGTGCGCAGCAGCGGAAAGGCGGTCAGCGCCTTCTCGGCGGCTTCGCCGTCCACGGTGTAGTGGTCCTTGCCGCCCAGCAGATAGTCGTACATCCGGGCGGCGTGCGGCTGATCCGTGCGCAGGTCGACCGGACCACCCGTCTCGTCGTTGAGCTCTGCCACTCCGGCTCCTCACTCCGTCATTGGTTAGTCAACTCCGAGCAGACTAACGGTGCTTCGCCGTAGGGGTTTGCGGGCCATTCGAAGGAACGGTGAATGCTCACCGCATACGGCGGCGGTGCGCGGCGACCCGCTCGCGGGAGGCGCAGGCCGGGGAGCAGTAACGGCGGGGGCTGCCGGGGCCGGTACCGAGGAAGAGGGTGCCGCAGCGCGGCGAGGCACACGTGCCCCAGGCGGCGCGGCCGTACTCGCTGAGAACCTGGGCCAGGGCGAGGGCGCTGGAGGCGAGAAACCAGTCCGCCCAGCCGGCGTCGTCGTCCCGGTCGACGTGCAGGTGCCAGGGCTGCCCGTCGTGCCGGGAGAGGCGGGGGCGGGCACCGCAGTCGGCGAGGAGGCGATTGAGGGCCTGGCCGGCGCGGTCGGTACGGGCGTCGGAATCGGGGACGGCGTCCGCGCCGGGGTCGGGGTCGGGGTCGGGGTCGGTCAACACCTCGTCCAGGAGCCGCTGGACGGCGGCGCGCAGGGCAGCCGCGTCATCCTCGCCGAACGCTTCCCCGGCGACATCGACGGGCCGCTCCCCGTGCCGTACCAGCAGTTCCGCGAGCGCGTCCCGGGAGAGGTCGGGAGTGGCGCGTACGGCGTCGGCGAGATCGATCGCCCGCTGGGCGGGCCGGAACCCCTGCTTGACCATGGCCCGAGTGTAACGTCTTATAGACACAAGGCGCTACAGAGCTGCTGAGCGACAGAGCCACCGGGGGGAGCCGCCGCATGTCCCGCTATCTGACGACGGCGTTCCTGGCCCGGCTGGCCGAGGAGGGCATGGCGGTCGCGCTCGCCCTGCTGGCGCTGCACCGCACCGGCAGCGCCGCCCAGGGAGCCTTCGTCCTGACGGCCTGGATGGCGCCGCACGTACTCGCCGCGCCCCTGGTGGGCGCGCTGCCGGCCCGCTGGTACGGGGCGGCGCTGGGGATCTTCGCGGCGGCGATCGCCGCCCTGGCGGTGACCGTGGGGCACGCGCCGCTGCCGCTGACCGCGGCCATCGCGGTGGCGGGCGGCAGTTGCGGCCCCGTGGTGGCCGGCGGCCTGTCCAGCCTGGTCGCCGGGCTCGCTCCGGCCGGCCGGGACCGTACCCGCGCCTACGGTCTGGACGCGACCGTCTACAACGCCGCCTCGGTGGCCGCCCCGGCGACGGTGGGTGTGCTGGCGGCACTCGCCGGCCCGGGCCGGGCCATGCTGGCGCTGGCGGCCTCCGCCGCCGCGGCGGCGGCCCTGCTGACGACGGCGGTGCGGCAGCCCCCGTCGCCCGCCCGCACGCCCCCGCGCGCCGGACTGATGGCGGGCATGACGGCGGGCGTGACAACGCTGTGGCGGGTCCCGCAGCTGCGGGCCGTCACCGCGGCCACCTCCCTGGCCTTCCTCGGTGTGGGCGGACTGACCACCACCACCGTGCTGCTCGCCGAGGAGCGGGCGTTCCCCGGCGGCGGCAGCCTACTGATGACGGTGTTCGCCCTCGGCGCCCTCGCCGGTGCGCTGGCCACCGCCCGGCTGCGCCGCCCCGTACCGCCCGCCCGGCTGGTCACGATGGCACTGGCCGGCACCGGAGTGGCCCTGGGCACGGCGGCGTTGGCGCCGTCACCAGTGCTCTGCCTGCCGCTGTACGCGCTCGCGGGGCTGTGCGACGGCCCGCTGCTGAGCGCCACCCTCCGCATCCGCGCCGACCACGCCCCGGATCACCTCCGCGCCCAGGTCTTCACCCTGGGCGCCGGACTGAAGATCACGGCGGCGGCCTGCGGCGCGGCCCTGGTGGGCCTGCTGGCGGCCGTCCCACCGGCACTCCTGCTGACGTGGGCGGCCACCCTCCACCTGGCCGCCGCCGCCCTCCACATCCACCTCGCCCGCCGCACCTCCCCGACCGGCACCGTGCCGGGCGGCACGACGGCGTGAATGGGGCCGGGGCGCGAGATCGCCGACGGGCCGGACGGAGCCGGAGGCGCACGGCGCCCCGGCCGGCGGAAACCGGCACCCGCTCCTGGGCACCGGGCCCGATGGACGGATCGTCCCGATGCGGCACCACCTCGGACAGCCCTCACCCCGCCTGCCGCCCGCACCACCTCCGTCTCCCGTCAGCCGGGGCGGTGCGACGGCCCGTCACAGCGGTTCCGTCGGACACGCAGACAGGTGGCCGGGCGCTCAGAAATACGTGTCGATGCCCCATCCGCCGCCGACCCAGGCCTCGGCGCCGGCCGCCCGCAGCAGCGCCAGGATCTCCCGTACGTCCGCGCCGTTCACCGTCGCCCCGGCAGCAGGATCAGCCCGGCCACGGCGGCCAGGAACCAGCCCAGCGGCAGCATGGTCATGCTGCCGAACACGGAGGCGAGCAGCGCGAACGGCACCGCGAGCGTCAGCACGACGACGGCGGCGCGCCGTACGACTCCGCCCCCGGCCCACTCGGCGCGCAGCGGGCCGGACCGCCGCCACAGCATCCACAGCCCCAGCGCGCCGGGCACAGCGGCGAACAGCAGGAAGGGCAACGGCGGTCGGGGCATGGCGGAGGTGACCGCGCCGTCCGGGCCCGCGAGTTCGACCAGGCCCACCACCAGGACGACCGGTCCCATGAGGCCGAAGAAGCCGGCGACCAGCCGCGGCACCGGGTAACCGGCGAACGCCGGTACCGGCCGCCGGCCGAGGCCGAACGGCATCGAGCGCCGCGACATCAGCTCAAGACGGCGTGCCGCGTCGCGGAAGTCCGTGGCGACGATCCAGCCGAACGCGGTCGCCGTCAGCCCCCACATCACCGTGAACAGACCACTGTTCATCGCCCGGCCCTCCCCTTCTCCCGGACCCCGGGCACCACACACCACGAAGCCCCGCCCCCCACACGGGAGGACAGGGCCGGGTCGTGAACACGAGAGTGGGTGCAGACGGGTTCGAACCGCCGACATCCGCCTTGTAAGGGCGGCGCTCTACCGCTGAGCTATGCACCCGTGGATGTGCAACAGCGTACATGGCCGACCATGGTGGGGTTAGCCATACCCGGCTTCGGCCGGGCAGCAGGATTACCAGGTGGCGGCGCCGTTTCTAGCGTTGCGGTGTCCTTGTTCACCGCACCGCCCGCAGGAGTCCCACCGTGCGCCGCGCCCTTCTTCCCGTCACCGTCCTCGCCGCCGGAACCGCCGCTGTGCTGGCGGGTCTCACCGGCTGCTCCCAGCAGACGCACGACGGTGCCGCCGAGCACGCCGCCTTCGGTGTCGAGGGCGGCACGCTCACCGTCGAGGCGGGCGGCAGCGACGTCCGGCTGGTGCCCGACCCCGGGCTGAGCGGCGAGATCGGCGTCACCCGCTGGTTCACGGCGAGCAAGGTGAGCGGCACCACCGACGCCGGCTGGGAGATGGACGGGGACACCCTGACCCTGCGCGTCACCTGCGACGGGTTCATCACCACCTGCGACATCCGGCACGAGATCACGGTGCCCGCCGATCTCGCCGTGACCGTGCGCGGATCGAACGGCGCCATCGAGGCCGCCGGGTTCTCCGTACCGCTGGATCTGGAGTCGGACAACGGCAGCGTCACCGTGCGGGACGTCAGTGCCCCTTCGCTGCGGCTGGCCTCGCACAACGGGAAGGTCCGCGGCTCCGGGCTCGATGTGCCGCTGATCACCGCCGAGACCCACAACGGCGGCGTCACCCTCGCCCTCACCGCCGTGCCGCAGGAGGTCGCCGTCACCTCCCACAACGGGGGTGTCGATCTCACCGTCCCGGCCACCGGGACGTACCGCGTGGACACCGACACCCACAACGGATCCGTCGACGTGGACGCCCCGCACAGCGCCGACGCCGCCGCCCGGATCGGCGTCAGCACCCACAACGGGGCCATTTCCGTTCACGGCTCTGACTGACCTGGGCATGTTCTGTCCCCACTCCTGATGAAAGAATGACGGAAGTCGTGGAGTGGGGAGAGTGCAGAGTGAGGGCGACGCGTACCGCGAAGGAACTTGCCGGGATCGCGCTGCTGCCGCTCGCGCTGCTGCCCGCCGTGGCACTCGCGCTCCCCGGGGCGTTCACCGGCGGCGGGGTACGGCGCTGGGGCCGGGGCCGGGTGGAGGATCTGCGGAACGAGGCGCAGGCCGCGCAGGACGAGACGGCCGCCGCCTTCTACGATCTCGACACCGCCCAGCGCGAGCTGCGGATCACCATCGAGACCATCACCGCCGCCGCCGACGACACGCGTCAGGCGGGCCGGGTGGCGTCGGACTTCGCCGCGTTCGGCGAGCGCATCGACCAGGTCAGCCACGAGTACATCCGCACCGTGGACTCCCACGACCTCGACAGCGAGGACCTGGACGCCGGCACCGCCTCCCGTGCCCGGCACGACTTCACCCGGGTCCGCGACGAGCTGCGCCGGGTCAAGTCCGATCTGGACCGGTTCGGCGAGAGCCTGGGCCCGCTGCTGGAGCGCGCCGAGAACCAGCTGCGCCAGGTCGCCCCCGCCGTGGAGGGCGCCAAGCGGGCACTGCTGGCCGCGACCTCCGCGCTGGACTCGGTACGCGAGGCCCGGCTGGCCGCCGATCAGCTGGCCACCGCGCTGGCCGCGCTCGGACCCGAGCTGCGGCTGCTGAACGAGGGCCCGGCCCAGCACGGCATCAAGCCGACCGTGCAACGTGCCGAGGACGTGCGGCGGCGGGCCGAGGCGATCACCGCGGAGGCCGAGCAGTTGCCCCGCCGGGCGGCCGGGATCGACAAGCGGCTGTCGTCGCTGCGCACCCGGGCGCAGGCGATCACCACCCGTGCCGGGCAGGTGGAGCCGGTGCTCAGCGAGCTGCGGCGCCGGTTCAGCGCGGCGTGCTGGCAGGATCTCCAGCGGGTTCCCGAGCAGGCGGCGGCCTCGGTGCGGGAGGCGGAGAACACGCTGCGTGACGCGCAGCGGGCGCGCGACGAGCAGCGCTGGGACGAGGCGACGGCGCGGCTGGCTGCGGTGCAGACGCTGCTGGGGCGCACCGATGAGTCGGTGTCGGCGGCCGGTGAGCGGCTGCGGCGGCTGAACGAGGTGTCCTTCGACCCGTCGAAGGAGGCCGAGCGCACCAGGTTCGCGATCCGGGACGGGCAGCGGCTGGCGATGAGTGGCCGGTCCATCCCGGACCCGCGGCACGCCGGGCCGCTGGACGCGGCGGTGGAGCGTCTTGACCGGGCGGTGGCCGCGCTGGAGGCGGGGGGCCGCAATCCCGACTACTGGCTGTTCCTGACCGAGATGGAGGCGGTGCGGGGCATGGTGACCTCCGTCGTGGAGGACATCCGGCGACGCTAGTCTGTGGCCATGCCGCGTTATGAGTACCGCTGCCGCAGCTGTGGCACCCAGTTCGAGCTGAGCCGTCCGATGGCCGCGTCCGGTGATCCCGCGGTGTGTCCGGCCGGGCACGAGGACTCCGTCAAACTCCTGTCGACCGTCGCGGTCGCCGTCGCCGGGGGTACGGGTTCCCCGGCCGCCGCGGGCCCGGCGCCGGCCGCCGGTGGCGGCGGTGGCTGCTGCGGGGGCGGCTGCTGCGGTTGATGCGTCCCGGTTCGGGGTCCATGGTGGAGAGATGGCCACTACGCATTCGCACGACCGGGTGCCCGAGGTCGGACTGCGGGGTCTGTTCCTGCGGGCCAGGCTCGATGAGCATCTGCCCGCCGACCGCCGCCTGAGCATGGTCTACCGGATCGGTGCCGGGCTCATGGGGGTGGCGCTGATCGTCTTCGGGGTCTTCGGCGTCATCCAGCGCATCGGTTTCTTCTCCACCGGGGACAACACCGTCGCCGGGCTGAACGGGAACGGCGCCCTGAGCTGGCTGTCCATCGCCGTGGGCCTGCTGCTGTTCGCCGGCATGATCAAGGGCGGCAATTTCGCCTCCACCCTCAATCTGGTGGTGGGCGTCCTGTTCGTCCTGAGCGGCTTCTACCACCTCGCCGTGCTCGAAACCAGCGCCAACTTCCTGGCGTTCCGCATCCAGAACGTCCTTTTCAGCTTCGTGGTGGGGCTGTTGCTGATGTGCTTCGGGATGTACGGGCGGGTCAGCGGCCGGCTGCCGCACGACAACCCGTACTGGCAGGCCCGGCATCCGGAACGGGCGGCCGAGGAGCGGCGGCTGCGCGAGGACGCCGCCGCCCGTCAGCACACCCTCAAGCAGCGCAGTGACGCGCGAACGCCCGGAGAATTTCCTCCCCACAGCTGACGCCGCGCCCCTCCAGGGCGGTGACGTGCGGGGCGCTCCAGCCGGTGTCGGCGAGTTCGCCGTGCCCGGGGCGCCAGCCGGTGTCGGCGGCCAGCAGCAGATCGGCGTCCAGCAGGGAGTCACCGGCGGCCAGGACCGTACCGGCCCCGGTGCGCCGCGCGATCTCGGCGACGGCGGCCGACTTGGTCAGCGGGCGCGGCACGGCGTACAGCTTGCGGCCCTGGAGCGAGACGGTCCAGCCGCGCGGCCCGGCCCAGTCGGCGAGTTCCTTGGCCCAGGTGTCGGGCAGCAGTTCGCGCTCGACGACGAGGTAGGTGAACAGGTCCTCGGCGTCCCGCACCTTGAGCAGCCACCGGGGGTCGGCGGAGCGGCGCAGATGGTCGCGTACCTCGGCCAGGGGGGCGCATTCGGCGGCCAGGGTACGGCGTACCTGGGCGTGCCAGTCCCAGTCGGTCTCGCCGTCCACCAGCAGATGTCCGCCGTTGGCGCAGATCGCGTACGGGGCGGGGCGGCCGGGGAAGCTGATGCGCCGGTACTGCTTGCGGGTGCGGGTGGTGGTCGGGACGAACACGGCGTGCGGCGCGGCGGTGAGCCGGGTCAGCAGCGCGGCGGCGGTCTCGGTGAGGAAGGACTGCGGCTTGCCCTGGTGGACCTCGACGCACAGCAGGCGCGGCGCGTCGGCGTCCGGCATGTCCAGGGCGAGGGCGGCGGGCGAGTAGATGAGGGTCCGGTCGAGGTCGCTGGCGATGAGCGTGGGGCCGCCGCCTGCGGTGTCGGTCCCGGTTCCGGTGCCGGTCATCGTGCTGCCTTTCCGTCGGCGCCGGTGGCGCCCTTGGTGTACCGGGGGTGGATCAGTCCGACGCAACTGTAGGGAAGGTCGTCGGTCTCCTCGACGGGGACGCCGCGCTGTTCGGCGAGCAGCCGGATGTGGTCGAGGTCGGCGCCGACCCCGCGCCGGGTGAGGACGCGCCACGGGACGCGGCGCAGCAGGACCCGGGTCGTCTCACCGACGCCCGGTTTGACGAGGTTCAGGTCGCCGATGCCGTACGCCTCGCTGATGCGTTCCACGGCCCGCCAGCCGGCCCAGGTGGGGGTGCGGTCGGCGGCGAGCAGTTCGGGTACGGCGCGCGCCACCTCCTCCGCCACGTGCGGGAACCGGTCGCTGACGGTGTCCAGGAAGTGCGCGGAGCGGTCGGCCCCGGCGAGTTCGGTGTAGTGCTTGGCGCCGTGGAAGTCGTGCGAGCCGATCAGGTCGGCGCGCAGCACGGTGCGCGATATCAGCCCGGAGACGGTGGAGTTGAGGCAGGCGGAGGGGATGAGGAAGTCCTCGCGGGTGCCATAGGTGGACACGCAGCCGCCCGGGTCGGCGAGCACCGCCAGGGACGGGTCGAAACCGGGGAACGGGGCGAGGGCCTCGGTGAGTTCGCGGGTGATGGCGCCCTTGCCGGTCCAGGCGTCGACGAACACCACGTCGGCCGGGTCGTGGTGGGCGGCCAGCCAGCGCAGCGCCGTGGTGTCGATGCCGCGGCCGCGCACGATGGACACGGCGTAGTGCGGGAGTTCGAGGCCGTGCGCGTGCTGGGCCCAGCGGCGCATGAGGATGCCGACCGGGGTGCCGGCGCGGGCCAGGGAGACCAGGACGGGGCGGGGGCGGCCGGTCAGCACCATGTCGGTGACGGTGCCGACGGCGGCGGCGATCCGGTGGGCGGAGGCGTCGAGCGCGGTGTGGAACAGCCGCTGGTACTCGGCGCTCGGCTGGTACTCGACGGGCAGTGATTCGGCGTAGTGGGCGCCGCCGCTCTGGATGGCCTCCTCGCGTTCCTCGGTGGGCGCCTCCAGGGGGACGTCGGTGAGGTCCTTCAGCAGCCAGGCGACCTCGTCGGGGGCGTAGGAGGAAAAGGCGGGGCCGCGCAGCGGCGGGGCGGCGGCGGGGACGGTGGCCAGCAGCACGTGCGGGGTGTGGGCGGCGAGCCGGTCCAGCAGGCCGCCGGCCGCGTGCAGTTCGGGCCGGTCGGCGGGCGAGTCGGTGAGGACGACGACGGCGTCCCAGGGGCGGCCCGCGATGTTGTAGGCGTAGCGGGGCCCGGGGCCGTCGGCGGGGTCGTCGTGGGCGGGGAAGACGAGCCGGGAGCGGATGGCGTACCCGGGGTCGTCGACGGGCAGGACGGGCGAGCGGGTGGTGCTAGAGAACCGCACCTCGACGCCGGGCGCCCGGTCCTCCAGGGCGGCGGCCAGCCGCAGCGGGACGTACAGGAACTCCTCGGTGCCCAGCACCAGGACGCGTTCGGCGCCGGGCGGCAGGGCGGCGGCGAACTCCGCGGCGAGGCCGGGCAGCGCCCGCTCCAGGCGGCGCCGGTGCGCGGGGGTGAAGCCGTGCCGGCCGCCCTCGGGCAGCGCGTCGGGCCAGCTGGGGGTGAGGCGCCGTACGGTGCCGGTGCCGGTGGCGGGCGGTGCGACCGGGGCCGGCGCCGGGTCGTCCAGTTCGGCGACCAGGGCCCGGCCGCGCTCCAGGACGTCCTGGGGCAGCACGACTTCGCCGGCGGCCAGCGAGACGACGTCGACGGTGGCGCCGAGGGAGGCGGCGAACTTCTCCAGCGCCGCGCGGTCCTCCTCGGTGCGCAGATCGGCGAGCGCGGCGACGACATACCGCGCACGGGGCCGCAGCTGATGCAGGGCGGTGATGGTGTTGCGCACCGTGCGGCCGGTGGACAGTTCGTCGTCGACCAGGACCAGCGCGCCGTCGGCGGCCATCAGCGCCGGGTCGGCGGGCAGCACCAGATGGCCGGTGTGGTGGCTGTGTTCCTCCTCGAACCGCGCCTGGGCCACCCCGGGGACGTTACGGCGGGTGGAGTGCAGATACGTGACGCCGCCCTGCGCGCCGTCGCCCGCACCGCCGCCGATGCCGTCCGCGACGCAGTGCCCCAGCCCGGTGGCGGTCTCCGCGTACCCGAGCACCACGGCCACCGGCTCGTGTGCGCCCAGCAGCTCCCGTACCCGGCGGCCGAGTTCGAGCCCGGCGCCGTACACCACGCCCGGCCGCTGCGGCACGTGCTTGCCCAGGATCCGCGACACCAGCAGGTGCGCCCGCTTGGGGTTGCGCCGCACGGCCAGGCCCAGGTGCTCGCGCGCCGCCCCGCCCCGCAGCTCCACGCCGAGCCGGCGCGTCACCCACTCGCCGTTCCAGGTGGTTCCGGTCATTCGCCCTCGCCCTCCATGCCGGTGGCCAGCAGGTCGACGAAGTCGACGCCGTCCCTGGCCACGCCGAACACCTCGGCGCGGCGGATCGTCCGCTCGGCCCAGGCCCGGTGCGGCTTCACTTCGTTCATCTTGTTGGTGTAGGCGGAGCGCAGCACCCCGCCGCCGCTGGGGCCGGTGCGCAGGATGTCCGCCGCGTCGCTGAACTCCTCGTGGGAGACGACCGACAGGGCGTGCACGGGGGCCACGTGCGAGGGGTGGATGCAGGTCTTGCCCATCAGGCCGTTGGCCTGGTCGAGTTCGATCTCCTGGAGCAGCCCGTCCATGTTGTGCTCGATCAGCGATTCGCGCAGCCCCTCGGCGCGCCCGCTGAACGGACTGCGGCGCAGCTGCGGCTTGAACATCCGCTCCTGCGCCCGGAAGTACTCCCACACCGGCCCGGAGACGGTGTAGCCGGTGCCGTCGGCGCGGCCGAAGACGTTCACCACGTCCGCGATGACGGAGGCGACCAGGTGCACGTCGTAGGCGGTCATGTCGGGGGTGCGGCGCAGGCCGTACGCCGAGCAGAAGTCGGTGACGCCCAGCCGCACCGCGGGTATCCGTTCGCGGTACTTGTCCAGGACGCGGGCGGCGGCCGTCAGGTTCTCGGCGCGTGATTCGAGGTGGAGCAGTTCGGGCGACTCCAGGATGGGCATGGCGAGCAGCCGCCGTCCGCTCATCACCTCGGCGCCGGTGAGGGCTTCGAGGAAGGCGGGGCCGGCGGCGGCGGTGAACTTGGGCAGCACGAAGCCGGACAGCAGCCGTACCGCCGTACCGAGCCGGCTGGTGAGATCGGTGATCTGCTCGGGGGTGCGGACGCGTATGAACAGCAACGGCGGCTGATCGGCGGGGTCTTCGCGCTCCAGCCGGCCGAGCTGGCGCACCAGGTTCTCCTCGGCGCCGGGAACTTCCGCGTCGCTGATGGAGTCTTCAAGGCACAGGACCATGGACACCACTCCGGCGGCCTGCTGCTTGCGGATGTCCGAGGCGAGCCGGGGCCGGGTCGCGGGGCTGTAGAGCGTGGCGCCCAGGGCCGTGCCCAGCAGGCCCACGGGAGAGTTCAGGCTGAATTCGGCCGGCTCCTGATGGAAGAGGACGCGACGTTGCGCGGCCGATAGGTGCCCATAATGCCGCATATTTCACCCCGAACGGTCGATGTTTCCCGGTCACCCCATCGGCAGCACCGGATCTCGGCCATCGTAAGCGGGCCGTTGTTTCACCAGTGTGGCGGCAGGCAGGATTTCTGTATGACGCATGCGCTGGACAAGGGGGCCACCGTTCGGCTGCCGGTCACCTCGGTACGGGCGGTGCTGCGCTGGTCACCGCGCGGCTCCGGCGGGGCGGACGTGGAGCTGTCGGCGCTGCTGCTGGGAGGCACCGGCCGGGTGCGCTCGCCGGGCGACTTCGTCTTCTACAACCAGCCGCGGCACCCCACCGGTCTGGTGCGCAGACTGCCCAAGCGGCGGGACGGGCACGGGCTGCTGGCCACGGTGGAGGCCGAGCTGGCCCGGCTGGACCCGGCGGTGGGCCGGGTGGTGCTGGCCGCCTCGGCGGAGTCAGGCTTCGACGCCGCCAGGACGCATCCGCATCTGCTGCTGTACGGGGCCTCGGCCGCCGAGCCGCTGGCCCGGTTCACGCCCGAGCCGCGGCCCGGGGAGACGGCGGTGATCTGCGGCGAGCTGTACCTCTCGGGCGGCAGCTGGAACTTCCGGGCCTCGGGGCTCGGCTTCCGGGGCGGACTCGTGGCACTGGCGGCGGAGTTCGGCGTCACGGCCGCCGCTCCCCCGCCCCCCGAGGACCCGCGCCGCCGGGCCGGCTACGGCTACCCGCAGCAGGCAACGGCCCCGCCCGCGCCGCCCGACCTCACCCTCCCGCCCCAGGGACCCCAGTTCCTGCCGCCCCGGCCGGGCTGACCTGACCGCCTCAGAACTCGCCGCGCGGCGACTCGCCCTCCGGGGTGCTGAAGCAGGCCGACTGGAGCGTGATCTGGAGTTGGGAGGCGTCGCCCCGGCCGGCCAGGGTGATGTCCGCGGCGAAGTGCAGGGCGTCGTTCTCCAGGAGGAGACGCGGGGAGCGGTTGGCGTTGGTGAGGACACCGTCCTCGACGACGGTCCAGCCCTGCGCCGGGAGGCCCTGCCGCAGCCGGTCCATGGCCTGCTCCAGTTCCTCGCGCGGCAGCCGGTGCAGGCCCCAGGCGTGGTACATCGTGAACAGCCGCTCGCGTTCGGGGTCCTCCTCGCACACGTCCACCCCGGGCCCCGGGTCGGTGACCGTCGCGCCGTCCGCCGGGGCGGCCAGCTCCAGCAGCCGCTCGGACAGCGCGCGGGTCTCCTCCCGCGCCGTCTCCACCGGCTTCTCCGCGACCGGCGCCGCGCCGTCGCCCGCACCCTCGCCCGGCGCGGCCCCGTGCGCTCCGTGCTCGCTCTGCCCGTCGTGCCCGTCGTGCCCGTCGTTCGTCGTCATGGTCGCGCCGCCGCATCCCGTGGTCAGTGCTGTCAGTGCTGTCAGTATCGCCAGTACGGCGGTGGCCGGGGCCGCCGGGCGCCGCCGCCCCCGTACCCCCGGGCTCATCCGAGCTCCACATCGTCGTACCGGCCCGCGATCACCCGCGACTGATTGCGCAGGCTCAGGGAGTTCTCGTCCCAGTAGGCGCTGTGGCCCGTGGAATCGTTCGCCATGATATGCGCGCCGAACTGCTCGTCCGAGGGGACATTCGGGATCACATCGGTCTTGAGGTAGGGGATGCCGTACCGGCCGGTCCCCACCCCCACATCGTTCTCGCCCAGGAACATCCGGCCCGCATTCGGCACCACGTCGTCGAAGGTGCCCGCCGCCATCGACCACACGTGGTCGCTGCCGACCCCCAGGTCCTTGGCGTAGGGCACCAGCATCCCGGGGCTGCCGACCGCCACGATGTCGTCGGTGGCCAGCCCGCCGTCGGAGCGCGCCGCCGCGCCCACCACCGTGCTGCCGTAGCTGTGCCCGATCACCGTCGTGTGGCCCGCGTCGGGGCCGCCGGCCGCGACCTCCAGGCCGGAGGTGAACTCCCGCAGCGCGGGCGCCCCCTCCAGCGCGTAGCCGCGGTCGGTGGCCGAGGGGATGATCTCGCCCTTCTCGAAGGGCATCGCGTTCTGCGGGGCGTCGTAGCCGAGCCACATGACGGTGGACACGCTCTCGCCCATGGCCGCCATCGTGCTCTCGCGCCACAGCCGGGTGCCGCGCACCAGGTCGCCCTCGATGTTCTCCAGCCGGGCGCCGGTCCCGGGGACGTACACAGCGGTGTGGTCGGCCAGATCGGGGTTGCCGACGGCGACGATCGCCCGGCCGTTGCCCTCCGTGCCGAAGCCGAGCAGGAACGTTTCGGGAAGTCCGTTGGTGCCGCCCGCCGCCAGCCGGTCCTGGATCGACTCCATGCCCCGCAACTGGCCCGCCAGCCGGTCGTGTTGGCGCTGCCACTCCTCGTGCGCCGGACCCCTGGCGGCCGGCTCCAGCGCCCGGTGGGCCTCCAGCTCGGTGGCGACCCTGGCCTGTTCGATCTCCAGCACACCGCGGTTCGCCCGGTCCCGCACGAGGGCGGGCAGCCCGTCCAGCGCCCCGACGACGGCCGGGAACAGCGCCAGATAGGTCTCCTGCTCCCGCTCGCTCAGCGCGTCCCACCACGCGGCGTTCTCCCGCGCCGGTGCACCGGCGGGGATGTCGTCCACCGACAGCAGTCCGGTGAGCGCGGCGCCCACGGTGCGCAGGTCCTCGCCCGCGTCGGCCCACATCGCCTCGGTGATCCGCAGGCCGGGTTCGACGACGAGAGCGGCCAGGGTCCGCGCGTACCGCTCGTCGACCTCCTCCGCCTGCCGCAGCGCGCGCCCGATGCGCTGGGCCAGGCCCTGCGCCGAGATGGCGTGCGGGCCGCCGATCAGGGCGCGCACCGAGTCCAGGTAGTCGACCAGCCGGCCGCCGCCCCCGCCGGTCGCGGTGCCGCCCTGCCAGCCGGGTTCGCCGTCCTCGCCCGCGATCGCCGGGAAGGTGACGGAGCCATCCTCGCCGACCGGGTAGCCGCGCTCGGCGGCCTCCTCCAGGGCGGAGCGCAACCGCCGCTGGGCGTCGGCCAATTCCTCGGCGAGGCCGCCCAGGGCGGCGCACACCAGGCCGGACTGGACGCGCGCGTACTCGCAGTTGTCGGCGAGCACGGTGACCCGGCCGAGCGCGGCGGTCACGGTCTCCCCCGACCGTTCGCGCAGCACGTCCGCCATCTCCTGGTCGACGAACTCCTTGGCCGTACCCGCCCAGGTGGTGAACTGCGACCAGTTCTCGGCCTCGGAGGCGAAGTCGGCCGGGCGGGCGGAGTTCAGCTGCGAGACGGTGATCACCGGGGCCCCGCCTCCTGCTCCAGGCGCGCGCCGAGCGCGGCGAACCCGGCCTGGATGTCGGCCTCGGTGGCCTCGAAGTTCCCGGCGGCGCTCACCAGGCCGTGCTCCATGCCGGACGCCTCGTCCCGTACGGTGGCCAGCCGCGCCTCCCAGCCGGCGCGCACCTCGCGCAGCCGGGCCACCGCCTCGAACCCGCCGCCGGGGGCGGCCCCTTCGCCCTCGGCGGTGCGCAGCAACCGCAGCAGCACGTCCAGATTCCCGGCGACCACGCCGGAGTTGATCGACAGGCCCCGCAACTCGCCCGGATCGACTTCCAGTCCGTTCGACAACGTCAGCTCCCCGCATCAGCCATTCGGCAGCAGGAAGCTATCAGTGGCATGCACAGGCCGACATGAGTACCGGTACTCAGATCGGCGCGATCACCTGCGGGCGGCGCCGCTGGTCAGGCCCGGCCGGCCTTCCGCCCCCGTGCCCAGGACATGCCCCAGCCGTAGAGATGGTCGATCTCGGACTGGAAGCCGTAGGTGTACTTCACCTGCCGGCGGGCCACCAGGGCGCCGTTCTCCTCGTGTTCGATGAGGACGACCGCGCACGAGTGCGCCTGGTCCGGCGGGTCGGTGAGGCCGATCTCGACGTGCTTGCCGTCGCTCGTCACCAGCGTGACGACCACGTTGGCCCGGCTGAAAGCGGCCACCCCGTCGTAGATGTAGACGAAGATCAGCAGCCGCTTGATCTCGTCCTTGTTGTCGAGGTTGATGTACATCTGCTCGCCGGAGGCGGTGCCGAACCGGTCGTCACCGCTGAGCTTGATGTACGGCGGGTCACCGAACTCCCCGGTCAGCCCGCCGAGCGGCTGCACCACACCCTTGGTGCCGTTCGTCAGCTCGTACAGGCAGCCCAGGTCGAAGTCGACGTTGGCGAGCCCCTGGGTGTGCCCCTGGATCTCGGCCGGCTTGAACAGCTCCAGCGGGTGCCGCCAGGCGTTCAGCTTGCGGTGACTGGAGCCGCCCAGCTCGGTGCGCATCCGCCAGGAGAGGTCCACCCGCAGGGTGCCGGTGTCGGCGCCGCGCCGGGTGAGGGAGAACTCCGGGTAGCGCTTGGTGAGTTCGTACGCGTAGCTGGCCGCGCCACCCACCGTGTCGAACTTCTGCGCCGGCTCCCGGCTGCGCCTCAGATAGCTCCACAGCGACGCCATGTCCCACTCCACCCGCCCTCGTACCCACCAACCCATGGCGGGGCGCCCTGGGTACGTGGCCCAGCGGCGCCCCGCCTGTTAGGTTTCCGCAATCGCGCGGTGCTCACACCCCGGAGGGTATGGCGGATTTCCCGGAGTCCACTCCGCCGCCGTCCCCGTCGTCCCCGCCGCCGCGGCGGGTGGCCGCGTCGGCGCGGTTGGCCCGTACCGAGGACCAGAACGACAGGCCGATCAGCGCGACCCCGACGCCGCCGGTGACCACCTCCGGCAGGTGCCAGCGGATGCTCACCAGCAGCATGGTGGCGAGCGCGCCGATTGCGTAGTGCGCGCCGTGCTCCAGGTAGCGGTACTCGTCCAGCGTGCCCTCGCGCACCAGGTAGATGGTGAGCGACCGCACGTACATCGCCCCTATGCCCAGGCCGAGCGCCATCCAGAAGATGTGGTTCGTGATGGCGAAGGCGCCGATGACCCCGTCGAAGGAGAAGGAGGCGTCGAGGACTTCGAGGTAGAGGAAGAGGAAGAACGCGGCCCGGCCGGCCAGGCCGACCATCGTGGGCTGCTGCCCGGCGGCCTTGGCCTCCTCGACCTCGGCCTCCGCGCGCTCCTTGTCCTCCTCCAGCTTGTTCTCGAAGAACCCGGAGAGCCCGCCGACCACCAGATAGGTGAGCACACCGGCGAGGCCGGCCAGCAGCACCGTGCTCGACTCGTCGGAGTACGTACCGCCGTGCTGGTAGGCGTGCGTGGCGACCGTGCTGGCGGTCAGCAGCAGCGCGGCCAGGGCCACACCCACCGAGAAGGAGTCGATCCGGCCGAGCTTGGCCAGCGGGCGCTCCAGCTTGCCCAGCCAGTGGACGTCGCGTTCCTCGAAGATGAAGTTGAGGAAGATCATCAGCAGGAACATGCCACCGAAGGCGGCGATGGACGGGTGAGCGTCCGTCACCATCTCCTGGTACTGATCGGGGTTGTCGAGCGCGAGCTGCACCGCGTCGATGGGCCCGATACCCGCCGTGACGCTGACGATGGCGACCGGGAAGACCAGCCGCATGCCGAACACCGCGATGAGGATGCCGATGGTGAGGAAGATGCGCTGCCAGAAGGCGTTCATCTTCTTCAGCACACCGGCGTTGACCACCGCGTTGTCGAAGGAGAGGGAGATTTCAAGGACGGAGAGTATCGCCACGACGGCGAACCCCTCCCACCCCCAGAAGTAAAAAGCTGCCGCCAGTCCGATGGCGGTGACCCCGAAGGACCAGCCGAAGGTTTTCAGTATCACAAGAAGTCCTGTCTCCCACGCCGGGCGTCACGGCGCCGTATCACGGGTCAGACGTTGACGCCATAATCGAGTGCGATGCCCCGCAGTCCCGAGGCGTAGCCCTGCCCGATGGCGCGGAACTTCCATTCGCCACCGTGCCGGTACAGCTCCCCGAAGACCATCGCCGTTTCCGTCGAGGCGTCCTCGGTCAGGTCGTAGCGGGCCAGCTCGCGGCCGTCCGCCTGGTTGATGATACGGATGTACGCGCCGAAGACCTGGCCGAAGTTCTGCTGGCGGGAGTCGGCGTCGTAGATCGAGACCGGGAAGACGACCTTGTCCACCTCCAGGGGGATGTTCGCCAGGTCGACCTTGATCTCCTCCTCGTCGCCGCCGCCGTCCGCGTTGCCGCCGACGAGTTCGTCGCCCATGTGCTCGACGGAGCCGTCGGGGCTCTTGAGGTTGTTGAAGAAGATGAAGTGCTGGTCGCTGATGACCTTGCCCAGGGTGTTGGTCAGCAGGGCACTGGCGTCCAGGTCGAAGTCCGCTCCGGTGGTGGTGCGTGCCTGCCAGCCCAGGCCCACGGTCACCGCCGTCAGATTCGGGGCCTCCTTGGTCAGCGAGACATTGCCGCCCTTGGTGAGGCTGACTCCCACGGTGTCCTCCAGTCCGTTGATATGCGTGTGCGAAAGCGCGTCGGGGGACGCACGAACCGTCCCCAATATGTCATTACGACGCGTTGGGTGGTGATCCGGGTTACAGCGCCTTGAGAGCGGTGACGTACTCCTCGATGTCCCGCGCGTCCGGAAGGCCGTTGACGACCGTCCAGCGGACGACGCCCTCCTTGTCGATGATGAACGTGCCGCGCACCGCGCAGCCCTTGTCCTCGTCGAAGACGCCGTACGCGCGGGAGGTCTCGCCGTGCGGCCAGAAGTCGGACAGCAGCGGGTACTCCAGGCCCTCCTGCTCGGCGAACACCCGCAGCGAGAACGCGGAGTCGTTGGAGACGGCCAGCAGCTGGACATCGTCGTTGACGAAGGTCGGCAGCTCGTCGCGCAGAGCGCACAGCTCGCCGGTGCACACACCGGTGAAGGCGAAGGGGTAGAACAGCAGGACGACGTTCTTCTCGCCCCGGAAGGACGAGAGCGTGACGGTCTGGCCGTGCTGGTTCTTCAGGGTGAAGTCGGGCGCCTTGGTGCCGGGCTCAATCGCCATGGACGGACATCCGTTTCGGTGTCGGTTACATGTGTCGCGCCCAGCCTACGTTGCGGCCCCCGGCGGCCGGGATGGCGCCGGGGGCCGTGCGCCGCGCTACTTCTTGCGGGCCGCCTTGGGGGTCAGCAGACGGCTGCCCGTCCAGTCCTTGCCGGCGTTGAGGTTCTTCGTCTGGGCCAGACCGGCGGTCTTGGCGGCCTCACCGATCTCGCTGGGCTCGATGTAACCGTCCCGGCCCGGCTTGGGCGTCAGCAGCACGATCTGCCCGTCCTCGTCGAGCAGCCCGATGGAATCCACCAGCGCGTCGGTCAGATCGCCGTCGTCCTCGCGGAACCACAGCAGCACCACGTCGGCGACGTCGTCATAGTCCTCATCGACGAGATCCTGGCCCGTGGTGGCCTCGATCACCTCGCGGAGCTCTTCCTCGGCGTCGTCGTCGTAGCCGATCTCCTGGACCACCATTCCGGGCTGGAAACCCAGCCTCACGGCAAGGTTGGTCTCCGCGTGGTCCGCGGTCGCGCTCACGGATTGCTCCTGTCCTGTCTCAGTCAGTACGGTTCGGGCCCGCGCGTTGACGCGCGGCTTTGCCGTAGTCCACACGGGCCGGGCGAATCGCGCAAGTACCCGGCCCGGCGAACCCGGCCCGTCGTTGACGCCCCGGGCCCGTGTCGGCCATGGTTGCGTGATCTGCGTCATAGTGGCAGACGCCGCCGACGCGGGTGGCGGCACCCCGGTGTGCGGGGCCCAGGAGCGGCCGGATGGCGGTACGCGGGCCATGTCCACCGGAGTGAGGAATACCGCCCGGTAGAGATGATTTCCCACCGCCGCCCGGTACACGATGGAACGGTGGGAAACGCCGCAGACGTTGGATATGACACGAGACGCCCGCGGTGCCGCACCCGGCACATCCCCCCCATCTGACACACCCGACACACCGACATCCCACCAGAACCCCACACTCCCAGCGAAGGACGTGAAGGAACAGCGTGGCTTCCGGATCCGATCGCAACCCGATCATCATTGGCGGTCTGCCCAGCCAGGTCCCGGATTTCGACCCCGAGGAGACCCGGGAATGGCTCGACTCGCTCGACGCCGCCGTCGACGAGCGCGGCCGGGAGCGGGCCCGCTACCTCATGCTCCGGCTGATCGAACGCGCCCGCGAGAAGCGCGTCGCGGTGCCGGAGATGAGCGGCACCGACTATGTGAACACCATCGCGACCCGGGACGAGCCGTTCTTCCCCGGCAATGAGGAGATCGAACGCAAGATCCTCAACGCCACCCGCTGGAACGCGGCCGTCACCGTCTCCCGCGCCCAGCGCCCGGGCATCGGGGTCGGCGGGCACATCGCCACCTTCGCGTCCTCCGCCTCCCTGTACGACGTGGGCTTCAACCACTTCTTCCGGGGCAAGGACGGCGGCGACGGCGGGGACCAGATCTTCTTCCAGGGGCACGCCTCACCGGGCATCTACGCCCGTGCCTTCCTCCTGGACCGCCTGACGGAGCGCAACCTGGACGGGTTCCGGCAGGAGCGCTCCAAGGCCCCGTACGGCCTCTCCAGCTACCCGCACCCGCGGATGATGCCGGACTTCTGGGAGTTCCCGACCGTCTCCATGGGCCTGGGCCCGATCGGCGCGATCTACCAGGCACGGATGAACCGCTACATGCAGGCGCGGGGCATCGGCGACACCTCGCGCTCCCATGTGTGGGCGTTCCTGGGCGACGGCGAGATGGACGAGCCGGAGTCGCTGGGCCAGCTGACGATCGCGGCCCGCGAGGGCCTGGACAACCTCACCTTCGTCGTCAACTGCAACCTCCAGCGTCTCGACGGCCCGGTCCGCGGCAACGGCAAGATCATCCAGGAGCTGGAGTCGGTCTTCCGGGGCGCCGGCTGGAACGTCATCAAGCTGGTGTGGGACCGCTCGTGGGACCCGCTGCTGGCCCAGGACCGGGACGGGGTGCTGGTCAACAAGCTGAACACCACCCCCGACGGGCAGTTCCAGACCTACGCCACCGAGACCGGCGGCTACATCCGTGATCACTTCTTCGGCGGCGACCAGCGGCTGCGGTCCATGGTCGAGCACATGACGGACGACCAGATCCTGCATCTGGGGCGCGGTGGTCACGACCACCGCAAGATCTACGCGGCGTACCGGGCGGCCAAGGAGCACCAGGGACAGCCGACGGTGATCCTGGCACAGACCGTCAAGGGCTGGACGCTGGGCCCGAACTTCGAGGGCCGCAACGCCACCCACCAGATGAAGAAGCTCACGGTCGAGGACCTGAAGGGCTTCCGCGACCGGCTGCGGCTGCCGATCCCGGACCGCGATCTGGAGGAGGGCCTGCCGCCGTACTACCACCCGGGGCGGGAGTCGGAGGAGATCCAGTACATGCACGACCGGCGCCGGGAGCTGGGCGGCTACGTGCCCACCCGGGTGAACCGGGCGCGCCCGCTGAAGCTGCCGGAGGAAGGCGTGTACGCGGCGCTGCGCAAGGGCAGCGGGCAGCAGTCGATCGCGACGACGATGGCGTTCGTGCGGCTGCTGCGGGATCTGATGCGGGACAAGGAGATCGGCGACCGTTTCGTGCCGATCGCGCCGGACGAGTACCGCACCTTCGGCATGGACTCGCTCTTCCCGTCCGCGAAGATCTACAACCCGCTGGGGCAGACGTACGAGTCGGTGGACCGCGAGCTGCTGCTGTCGTACAAGGAGTCGCCGACCGGGCAGCTGCTGCACGACGGGATCACGGAGGCGGGGTGTACGGCGTCGCTGATCGCGGCGGGGTCGGCGTACGCGACGCACGGCGAGCCGCTGATCCCGGTGTACGTCTTCTATTCGATGTTCGGTTTCCAGCGCACCGGTGATCAGTTCTGGCAGATGGCCGATCAGCTGGCGCGCGGTTTCGTTCTGGGCGCGACCGCCGGCCGTACAACGCTGACCGGTGAGGGGACGCAGCACGCGGACGGCCACTCCCAGCTGCTGGCCTCCACCAACCCCGCGTGCGTGGCGTACGACCCGGCGTTCGGCTTCGAGATCGCCCACATCGTGCGGGACGGGCTGCGCCGGATGTACGGCCCCGACGCCGAGGACGTCTTCTACTACCTGACCGTCTACAACGAGCCCATCCAGCACCCGGCCGAGCCGGACGGGGTGGACGTCGAGGGGCTGCTGAAGGGCCTGTACCGCTACCGCACGGCTCCCGGCGGCACCGTGCCAGCGCGGATCCTGGCCTCGGGCGTCGCGGTGCCGTGGGCGCTGGAGGCGCAGCGGATCCTGGCCGACGAGTGGGACGTGCGGGCGGACGTGTGGTCGGCGACGTCCTGGACCGAGCTGCGGCGGGACGCGCTGGCGGCCGAGGAGCACAATCTGCTGCACCCGGAGGAGGAGCCGCGGGTGCCGTACGTGACGCGGGCGCTGCACGACGCCCACGGACCGGTGCTGGCCGTCTCCGACTGGATGCGGGCGGTTCCCGACCAGATCTCGCGCTGGGTGCCCGGTACGTACCAGTCGCTGGGCGCGGACGGTTTCGGCTTCGCCGACACCCGGGGCGCGGCGCGGCGCTTCTTCCACATCGACGCCCCGTCGATCGTGCTCGGGGTGCTGACCGAACTGGTGCGGGACGGCAAGCTGAACCGCTCGGTGCTCAGCACGGCAATCGATCGCTACCAGTTGCTGGATGTTGCTGCCGCGGACCCCGGTACGGCCGGCGGCGACGCGTAAGTACCACATAAAGGCTGGTCAGGCCCCGTCGAGGTGTGTCACACGCCACGGCGGGGCTGTCCGATTTGCGCCCGGCGGACTCATATGATGCGCGAATAGTGCTGACTCTCGCGACGCTCCGCCAGGACCGTTTCCGCCTGCCGACCACCGCCCGAAGGGTCCTGATGCCCTTGGCGGTGGTGTTCGCCGTGCTGGCCACCGCGGGCTGGATGGCGCGGGGCGACGCGCCGCCCCCCAGCGTGTACAAGCAGGAGCACGCCGCCTGGGCCGAGGGCACCCTGCACGGCGAACCCCTCCCCGACCCGGACACCCCCGCCGAGGGCATCGACGCCTTCTTCGCCGGACTGACCGCCGCCGAGCAGCGGACCCTGGCGCACGACTACCCCCTGGTCGTGGGCAATCTGGCCGGTGCCCCCATTACCCTTCGGTACGAGGCCAACCGGGTGGCGCTCGCCGAGGCGGCGGAGGCCGAACGCGCGCGCATCGCCGTCGGCGGCTTCTCCCCCGCCGGGGCGCACGAGGCGCAGCGCCGGCTGAACCGCTTCCAGACCCTGGGGGACGAGAAGCGGCAGATCCTCGCCTTCGACCCCACCGGCCGGGGCAAGGTCGCCGAGGTGCTGGGCGACCTGGAGACCGCGGAACGCGTCGCGCTCATCGTGCCCGGCGTCGACACCGACCTGCTGGGCTTCCAGAAGACCTTCGGCAAGTACTCGGCACCGGTCGGCATGGCCCAGGCGCTGTACCGCGAGGAGCGGGACCTGGAACCCGGGATCAGCACGGCGGTGATCGCCTGGGCCGACTACGACGCGCCCTCCGGCATCGCCATGTCCGCGTTCACCGGCGACCGGGCCGAGGCGGGCGCCGACCGGCTGCTGACCACCCTGACCGGGCTGCCGGGCGACTCCCCGGTGGCGCTGCTGTGCCACTCCTACGGCTCGGTGGTGTGCGGCCTGGCCGCCGACCGCCTGCCCGCGCGCGTCACCGACATCGCGGTGGCCGGCAGCCCCGGGATGCGCGCCCCGGACGTGACCGGCCTGGGCACCAGCGCCCGGGTGTGGGCGATGGTCTCCGACGACGACTGGATCAGCGACGTCCCGCACCTGGAGGTCGGGCCGCTGGGCCACGGCGCGGACCCGGCGGAGCCCGCGTTCGGGGCCCGGCTGCTCGGCACCGGCGACGCGGCGGGACACAGCGGCTACTTCGAACCGGGCGCCGAAAGTCTCGTCAACCTGGCGCTCGTGGCCACCGGTGCGGTCGACTCCGTCCAGTGCGCGCCAGGCATCACCCACTGCGCCCCTTCCGACCCGTGCGCGGCACTGGTGTGATGCGCGTAGCACCGTTCGCTGGCGACCACCGGACACGCTCCGACACGCGAGGGCAAACCGTCAGCGCGGGCGCATACGATGACCCGCATGGGTGATGTGCTGGCGGGAATTCATTCCTCCTGGGAGTTCGACACCGACTCCGTGCTCATCCGCTTCGAACGGGGCATACGGACGCCGAAGCTCTTCCAGATACTCGGCGAGCGCCGTATCCCGTATGAGGCGCTGAGTTCGGTGGAACTCACACCGGGGAAGCGCAAGGGAACGATGGTGCTGCGGGCGGTGCCCCGGCGGGGTGCCGACCCGCTGCTGGACGCGGCCGCCGGGCAGCTGAAGTCCTCGGCCGATCCGTACCGGCTGCTGCTGCCGGCGGAGCGCGAGACGCTGGGCGAGTACTACGCCGACGAGCTGCGGGCGATCCTGCCCCCGGACGCGGCGGAGCCGGCCGACGGCTATCTGGTGGCGGCGCCGCCCGCGCCGCTGCAGTTCAAGGCGTACGACGCGCGGGTCGCATTCGACGGCGACGTGGTCTCCTTCCGCTGGTTCTCGACCGGGGCCTCCTCGGCGAAGTGGAAAGCGGGGGACCAGTTCTTCCAGGTGGGCGAGCTGGCGGGCATCGAATGGCGCTCCCCGGAGATCACCGGCGGCCATCTGCGGCTGCTGCGCCACGGCCCGGACGGCGAACCGGAACCGGCGTCCGGGGAGCCCGACCAGGACCCCACGGCGGTGTGCTTCGGCCTCGGCTACGGTCTGGTCCACGAGTCGCTCCCGCTGGCCGCCGCGGTCCTGGCGGCGGTGCACGCCACCGATCCCGTCCCTGCCAAGGTCAGCGCCTCCTCCCACCACCACCGGGCCGACCCCGCCGACATCGCGGACCGCATCCGGCACCTGGGCCAGCTGCACGGGGCGGGACTGCTGACGGACGAGGAGTTCACGACGAAGAAGAAAGAACTCCTGGCCGAGCTGTAGGCGGCCTCTTCCGGATCCTCGCGGGCCGCGCCGCCGGCGGCCGGCGCGGACCGGCGGACCGCAGGTCGTACGCTGGCCCGCGTGGGGTCTACTGAGGAGTCGGCTGCCGGGCGGTTGTGGAACGACGTGCGCCGGCAGGGGGTGTTGCTGTCCCAGGCGCTCGGCGCTCCCGAGCCGTCCGAGGCGTTGCTCGCCCGTGCCCCCCGGGCGTGGATGCGGGTGCTGCCGCACGTCCTGGCCTTCGCCGCCGCCGCGTCCCTGCTGCCCACCGGGATCGTCGTCCTCCTCAACGACTACGGCCTGCCCGGCGGTCTCGCCGGCCTGCTCGGGGTCGCCCAGGCCGCGCCGCTCCTGCTGGCCGCCGCCCGGCCGCTGGCCGCCTGGTACATCGTCTTCGTCGCCGACGTCCTGACCGCCCTGGCCCTGCTCCTGTGGGCCGACACCCTCGGCAGCCAGGCGTGGCCCTGGCCGCCGCCCGGGATCATCGGCTACCTGCTGCTGTGCCTGCCGCTCGCTCTGCGCCTGCCGCGCCGCACCCTGGTCGCCGTCTGGCTGGCGACCGTGGCCGCCGGAGTCCTGCTGGGCCTGCTCAACCCCGACCACTCCCCCGGCTCCAATGTGCTGCTGGTCGTCCTGTCCGGGGTCGTCCTGCTGCTGGGCGGCGCGGTGCGCGAGCGCTCGGAGGCGCAGCACGTCAGCGAGGTGGAGCGGGCCCGCCGCACCCTGCTGGAGGAGCGCGCCCGGATCGCCCGCGAGCTGCACGACGTGGTCGCGCACCACATGTCGGTGATCACCGTGCAGGCGGACAGCGCCCCGTACCGCATCGAGGGCATCCCTGAGGCGGCCCGCGAGGAGTTCGCCACCATCGCGGGCACCGCCCGCCAGTCGCTGGCGGAGATGCGGCGGCTGCTGGGCGTGCTGCGCAGCGAGGGCAGCGGCGGCGATCCGCAGCTCGCGCCGCAGCCCGGTCTCGGTGAGCTGGACGCGCTGGTCGAGTCGGCCGTCCACGCCGGGGTGGACGCCCGACTGACGCGCTCCGGGGAGGCCGACGGGCTTCCGCAGGCGGTCACCCTCAGCGCGTACCGGATCGTCCAGGAGGCGTTGGCCAACGTCGTACGCCATGCCCCGGGTGCCGGGGCGACGGTGACGGTGGCCGTCGACGACGCGCGCTCCGCGCTGCGGGTGGAGGTCGTGAACGGCCCGGCCGCCGCTCCCGCCCGCCCGCTGGAGTCGCACGGCACCGGCCATGGTCTGATCGGCATGCGGGAGCGAACCCGCCTGGTCGGCGGGGAACTCGACACCGGCCGGACGGCGGACGGCGGCTTCCGGGTGGCGGCCGTGCTGCCACTGGCCGAACCGACCCCGGGGGAGATCTCATGAACAGCACCGGCACGGGCGCCGGCGACGTGATCACGGTGGCGATCGTCGACGATCAGGCGATGGTGCGGGCCGGGTTCGCGGCGCTGCTCGCCGCGCAGAGCGACATCGATGTGGTGGGCGAGGCCGTCAACGGCGCCGAGGGCGTGGAGCTGAGCCGCCGCACGCACCCCGACGTGGTGCTGATGGATGTCCGGATGCCGGTGATGGACGGCCTGGAGGCGGCCCGGCGGCTGCTGGACCCGCCGCCCGGGGTGGTGCACCGGCCGCGGGTGCTGATGCTGACCACCTTCGACGTGGACGACTACGTGTACGAGGCGCTGCGGGCCGGCGCCAGCGGCTTCCTGCTGAAGGACGCGCCGCCGGCCGATCTGATCGCGGCGGTGCGGGTGGTGGCCGCCGGGGACGCGCTGCTGGCGCCCTCGGTGACGCGCCGCCTGATCGCCGACTTCGCCGCCCGGCCGGCGGGCCGCCGCAAGGATCCCGCGCTGCGGCTGAAGGGGCTGACGGCCCGCGAGACCGAGGTGCTGGCGCTGGTGGCGCGCGGGCAGTCCAACCAGGAGATCGCCTCGTCCCTGTTCGTGGCGGAGCAGACGGTGAAGACCCATGTCAGCCGCATCCTGGGCAAGCTGGGCCTGCGCGACCGCGCCCAGGCGGTGATCTTCGCCTACGAGTCCGGGCTGGTCTCCCCCGGCGAGCGGTAGAGCTCCAGCAGCCGGGCGGCGAACTCCGCCGGGTGCTCGACGGCTCCCAGGTGCCCGCCGGGGAATTCGGCGACCTCCAGGTCGAGCAGTTCGGCGAGCTGGGCGGCGGGGCCGTACAGCGGCAGCAGTCCGCGTGAGTCCCGGCCGGCGGCCGGTATGAGCCGCCGGCCGGCGCGGCGCAGTCCGTCCACGTCGGGGAGACCGGCGGTGAAGGGGCACAGCAGGTGTTCCAGGAAGACGGGAAGGTTCGCGTGCATCCTGGGCGCCATCTCCTGGAGGGCGGGCGGCAGCGCGGTGGGCTCCCGCTCGGCGGGCCGTCCGCCGAGCCCCTCGCTGAAGCGGGCCATGGCCGCGCCGGCCCCCTCGGCACGGAACACCTCGCGCACCTCGGCGAACAGGGCGCGGTGCGGGGCCGGGTCGGCCAGCAGTTCCACCAGTGGCGGCTCGTGGGCGATGACCCGGCGCAGTCGCTCCGGGTGCCGGGCGAGCAGGTCGAGCGCGACGACGGCGCCCGAGCTGCTGCCGAACACGTACGCGTCCCGGTGCGGTGACAGTGCTTCGATCAGCCGGTGGGCGTCGTCGCTCCACACCTCCACGCGCTGGTCGGTGAGCGGCTCGTGCAGGGTGCTGCGGGACAGCCCGCGCGGGTCGTAGGAGAGCACCGTGAAGTGGGCGGCGAGGATGTCGGTCATGCCCGCGTACAGGGCGGCGTCGGCCGCGCCGCCGGGGATCAGCAGCAGGAGCGGGCCGCTGCCGGTGTGTTCGTGGTGGAGGGTGGCGCCGGGTACGGCGAGCGTACCGACGGCGGCGGTGGTGCTCATCGGGGGTTCTCCTCGGGTGGGCGCGGCGGCCAGTTGGCCAGGGTGGAGTGCAGCGCGTCCAGTGCCCGGGCCCAGGAGCGGTCCACCTCCCTGGGGTGTCCGAAGGCGCCGCTGAGTTCCAGGTGGACATAGCCGTGGAAGGTGCTGCGCAGCAGGCGGCCGGCGTCCGTGAGGTCGGGTTCGGTCAGGCCGTAGGCGCGCAGCATGCCGTAGGTGAGGTCGACGCTGCGCCGGAAGACGGCGAGGTCGGTGATCTCGGCCGGGTCGAACCGCTGCTGGGTGGCGGCGTAGCGGCCCGGGTGCCGCAGGGCGTAGTCGCGGTAGGCGTCGGCGAAGGCCACCAGGGCGTCCTTGCCCGACCGGCCGGCGACGGCCTGGGCGATGCGGTCGGTCATCTCCTGCGAGGCGAGTTGCGCGACGCGGATCCGCAGGTCGCGCAGGTTCCGTACGTGGGCGTAGAGGCTGGCGTCCTTGACGCCGAAGTGCCGGGCCAGGGCGGCGACGGTGAGCCCGTCGAGCCCCTTCTCGTCGGCGAGTGCCGCCGCCGCGGCGGTCAGCCCCGCCGCGGTGATTCCTGCCCGCACCACGGGCCCACCTCTTTTCCTCGCTCCGACAGCTTCCTAGGATGACTAGGCAGAAACCTAGGGCACCTAGGTTTCTGCTGTCCACCCCCTACCCCGGTATGACACCGGGAATGGCTCCCCGGTGTGACGCGGGTACGGGTGTCCGCCCCGCACTCTCCTTCCCGACCGGCCGCCGGCTCCTCCGGCGGCCCCGGGAGGGAGACCTGTCATGCCGCGCCGCCGTCTCACGCGGGTTCTGGCCAGCACACTGCTCGCGCTGACCGCCGCCACCGCGACCGGGGGGTGGACCTTCGGGTCGCACACCCAGGCCGTCCAGGGGCCGCCGGCCGGGGCGGCGGCGTGGCGGGCGGACGACAGCCTCGGGGTGCCGCTGCCCGACCCGCAGGACGCCGAACCGGCCGAGGTCGCCGCGTTCTTCGCCACCCTGACCGGCGACCAGTGGAGCGATCTCGCGGCACGCCACCCACTGACGGTCGGCAACCTCGACGGCGCCCCCGTCGCGCTGCGGTACGCGGCCAACGCCCTCGCCTGGCAGGAGCACTACGGCGTACCGCCCGACCCCGGCCGCCAGTTGCTCGCCTTCGACCCGCGCGGCCGGGGCACCTTCGCCGAGGTGTTCGGCGACCTGCCGGCCGCCGAGCGGACCGCCGTGATCGTCCCGGGCAGCGACAACGACCTCGACACGTACGGCACCCCGACCGCCTGGGCCCGCGCCCTGCACACCCAACTGACCGCCGACGCCCCCGGAACGGCCTCCGCGACCATCGCCTGGATCGGGTACACCACCCCGGACGGCGTCGGCCCCGACCAGGCGACCGACCGGCTGGCCCGGGCCGGGGCACCACGGCTGGAGCGTTTCCTGGCCGGGCTCGCCGTCACCACCGCGCCCACCGCCACCGAGCCCACCGTGCTGTGCCACAGCTACGGCTCCGTGGTGTGCGGCCTGGCCGCCCGGGACGCCGGTACGCAGCTGGCCGCCGGCGACCTGGTCTTCCTCGGCAGCCCGGGCACCCGCGCCGGCTCCGCCGCCGCCCTGGGCACCGACGCCCGCGTGTGGGCCTCCCGTGCGCCCGCCGACTGGATCAGCGCCGTCCCCAACGTGCAGGTGCTGGGCCTGGGCCACGGCACCGACCCGACCGACCCGGCGTACGGCGCCCGGGTCTTCACCTCACAGGACGCGGAGGGCCACGGCGGCTACGGCACGCCCGGCACCGACGCGCTGCACAACCTCTCCGCCATCACCCTGGGCGCCTACGAGCTGATCGGCTGCGCCCCGACCTCCCCGGAGTGCTCCGATGTCCCTCTCCGCTGAGCTGCGTTCCCTCGCCTCCACCGTCGAGGCCCGCACACCCGTCCACCGGGACCGTGCCGTCGACGGGCTGCGGGCGCTCGCCCTGCTGTCGGTGCCCGCCGGGCACTGGCTGGTCGGCGGGTTCACCCTCGACGAGGCCGGCGCGCTGCACAACAGCAGCCCGCTCGCCGCGCTCGGCGCGCTCGCCCCGGCCAGCTGGCTGTTCCAGCTGCTGGGCATCTTCTTCCTGGTCGGCGGGTACTCCTCGGCCCTGTCGCTGCGCCGGGCCACCGAGCGCGGCACCCCGGCCACCACGTGGCTGCGCGGCCGGCTGGTGCGTCTGGGCCGCCCGGTGCTGGGGGTGGCGGCCGTGTGGGCGGCACTGCTGCCGCTGCTGTCCCTGGCCGGGGTGCCGGGCGCCACCTTGCGGACGGCGTCGGTGCTGGTCGTGCAGCCGCTGTGGTTCGTCGGCGTGTACGCGGTGATCACGGCGCTGACCCCGTACGCGCTGCGCGCCGCCGAGCGCGCCGGGCTGTGGTCGGCGCTGCCGCTGCTCGCCTCGGTGGCGGTGGTGGACGCGCTGCGGTACGGGCCGTACGCGGAGGCGATGCCGTCCTGGCTGGGGCTGCTGAACCTGCTGCCGGGCTGGCTGTTCGGCTATCAGCTGGGGCTGGTGTGGGGCGTGGGCCGGCTGTCGCGGCGGGCGGCGGCGTGGCTGCTGCTGGGCGGCGGGCTGGCCCTGTTCGTGACGCTGCTGACGGTCTTCGGTTACCCCGCGTCGATGGTGGGCGTGCCGGGCGAAGCCCGTACCAACTCCCACCCGCCGTCGCTGCTGGTGCTGGCGCTGGCCGCCGCGCAGTCCGGGGTGGCGGTGCTGGTGCGCGAACGGCTGGCGGCGCTGCTGGCCCGCCCCGCGCTGTGGGCGCCGGTGGTGGTGATCAACCTCAGCGCGATGACGATCCTGTGCTGGCACCAGAGCGCGATGCTGGCCGCCGCGATCCCCTCCGCCGCGCTGAGCGGCGGTGCGGCGGTGCTGGGCCTGACCTCGGCCCCGACCACCCTGGGATGGGTGGCGGCGCGGCTGATGTGGCTGCCGCTGTTCGCCGTGCTGCTGGTCGGCATCGGGGCGCTGACCAGGCGCTTCGAGCAGCCGTGGACGGGGGCCTCGGCGGGTGGTCGGGCGCTGGCCGGGGTGCTGGCGGCGGCGTTCTCGCTGTACGCCTTCGCCGTCGTGTGAAGGGGTTACCCGGCCAGTGCCGGGTACCCGGTTGCCGCACGACGGGGGCCACGCGTCAGCGAGGACCGAGGACCGACTGCGATGGCGGACAGAGTACGGATGTGGCGCTGGCACCGCTCCGCACTGCGGCGGCGCTGCGATGTGGTGGAGGGTGTGGTGCTGATGGTGCTGTCGGTACTGCTGGTGGCCGGGCCCGTGCTGATGGGCGTGCTGGCGTTCTCCAGCACCTGGCACACGGGCGTGCGGCAGGAGCAGACCCGGCACAGCACCCCGGCGGTGGTGGTGGACGACGCCCGCGCCGCCGCCCCCAGCCCGGCGGTGCGGCCCAGCAACGGTGAGACCACGGCGACCGTGCGCTGGCACGACACGAACGGCACCGAGCACACCCAGACGGTGCGCCTGGAGCACGGCGGCGAGCCGGGCGACCAGGTGACGCTCTGGCTCGATCAGCAGGGCTCCCCGACCCAGGCGCCGCCGAGCCCGGCGGCCAGAGGGGTGCAGTCCTCGGCGGCCGGGCTGCTGGCGGCGGGCGGGGCCGGCGCGGCGGTGCTGCTGACGCGGCACCTGGCGCGCGAGCGCTTCGAGCGCGGGCACGACCGGTACTGGGGCCGGGAGTGGATGGAGGTGGAGCCCCGATGGGCACGCCGCTATCACTCCTGAGGTCCGCGCTGCGGTACCTGGCCCGCTCGCGCCCGGTGCGGCGGTTCGTGGCGACGTTCGCCGTGTCGCTCGCGTACCGGCTGGCGTACGCGGTGCTGCGGCGGATCGAGCGCCGCCGCTCCGGGGAGCGGGAGTTATTCGCGGCCGGCCGAGGTGCCGGACATGTCGGCGTAGCGGTCCCCGGCGACCTGGGCGGCGATCGGCTCCAGGGCGGCGCGTTCCTCCTCGGTGAGCCGGATCCGGGTGGCGCCGGTGTTCTCCTCGACCCGGGAGGGGCGGCGGGTGCCGGGGATGGGGACGACGGTCATGCCGCGCACGGTGGCCTGCTGCTGCACCCAGGCGAGCGCGATCTGGCCGGAGGTGGCTCCGTGGGCGGCGGCGATGTCCTCGATCGGGCGCAGCAGCGCGCGGTTGGCGGCCGCGTTGTCGCCGGTGAAGCGCGGCTGGGTGCGCCGGAAGTCGTCGTCGCCGAGTTCGGTCTCGGCGTTGGCGAAGGAGCCGGTGAGGAAGCCGCGGCCGAGCGGTGAGTAGGGGACGAAGGCGACGCCCAGGTCCCGGGCGGCGGGTACGGCGGTGCGTTCCACGTCGCGGGAGAACAGCGACCATTCGGACTGGAGCGCGGCGATGGGGTGGATGGCGTGGGCGGCGCGCAGTTCGGCGCCGGTGACCTCGCTGAGCCCCAGGTGCTTCACCTTGCCCTCGCGGACCAGTTCGGCCATGGCGCCGATGGACTCCTCCAGCGGGACGGCGGGGTCGCGGCGGTGCATGTAGTAGAGGTCGATGACGTCCACGTCCAGGCGGCGCAGGCTGCCCTCGACGGCCTGCCGGATGTACGGGGCGTCGTTGCGGATGACGCGGCGGCCCGGGTCGTCGGGGTCCTGGCCGATGGCGAACTTGGTGGCGATGGTGACCTCGTCCCGGTGGGCCCGGAAGAAGGGGGCGAGGAAGGTCTCGTTCGCGCCGGCGCCGTACATGTCGGCGGTGTCGAAGAGGGTGACGCCGAGTTCCAGGGCGCGGTCCAGGGTGGCGCGGGCGGCGTCGGTGTCGGTGGGGCCGTAGGCGAAGCTCATGCCCATGCAGCCCAGGCCCTGGACGCCGACGAGCGGGCCGCCGGTGCCCAGCGGTACCCGCTCGATGGGGGTGGTGGTGCTCATGCGGAGTGTTCCCCTGTCGTCGTATACATGTCGATCTTGAAGTCGAGGACGGCGAGCGTGCTGTGCAGTTCGGCCATCCGGCGCGTCACCTCGGCCCGTGTCGCGACGAGCAGGGCGCGGCGCTGGGGGTAGGTGTGGTCGCCCTGTCGTACGAGATCGGCGTACCGGACCATGTCCGCGACCGCCATTCCGGTCAGCCGCAGCTTGCCGACGAAGGCCAGCCACTCCAGGTCCTGGTTGGTGTAGCGGCGCTGCCCGGTGTGGGAGCGGTCGATGTGCTGCATCAGTCCGATGCGCTCGTACCAGCGCAGGGTGTGCACGCTGAGCCCGGTGTGGGCGGCCACCTCGCTGATGCTGTACCGGTCCTGGCCGGCGGGCCTGGGGTGCGGCCGGTCGACCGAGGCGCACAGGTCGTCTTCCGTTCCGGTGGCGGTGCGCTCCTGCTGGGTCAGGGTCATGGGCCCACGGTACGGAGTTGGAGCGCACTCCAGGCAAGGGCCGCCCGGCCGGTGCCGCGGGGCGGCGCGTTAGGGTCGGGGTCATGCCGAATCTGCGGAGTCTGGAGATCATCGACAGCTGGCCGGTGCCGTCCGCGGCGGCGGCCGTGGTGCTGGCGGACGGGCGGGTGGCGGGGGTGCGCGGCCCGGCCGGGCAGCGGTTCGCGCTGGCGTCGGTGACCAAGCCGCTGGCGGCGTACGCGGTGCTGGTGGCGGTCGAGGAGGGCGCGACGGAGCTGGAGGAGCCGGCCGGTCCGCCCGGGTCGACCGTGCGGCATCTGCTGGCGCACACCTCGGGTCTCGCGTTCGACGAGCACCGGGTGATGGCGGAGCCGGGCACCCGGCGGCTGTACTCGAACGCCGGGTTCGAGGTGCTGGGCGAGCATCTCACCAAGGCGACGGGGATGCCGTTCGCGGACTATCTGCGCGAGGCGGTGCTGGAGCCGCTGGGGATGGCGTCGACGGAGCTGGCGGGATCGCCGGCCAAGGACGGCTTCTCGACGGTGACCGATCTGGCGGCGTTCGCGGCCGAGTTGCAGGCGCCGCGGCTGCTGGCGCGCGAGACGCTGGACGAGGCGACCTCGGTGGTGTTCCCGGGGCTGAGCGGGGTGCTGCCCGGCTATGGGCACCAGAAGCCCAACGACTGGGGGCTGGGTTTCTCGATCCGCGACCACAAGAGCCCGCACTGGACGGGTGCGGCGTCCTCGCCGCGCACCTTCGGGCACTTCGGGCAGTCGGGCACCTTCCTGTGGGTGGACCCGGAGGCGGGCGCGGCGTGTGTGGCGCTGACGGACCGGCCGTTCGGCGCGTGGGCGGTGCAGGCGTGGCCGCCGTTCACGGACGCGGTGCTGGCGGAGCTGGGCGCTTAGGCCGTCTACGCCGCGGGGCCGCGTGGTGCCGTCGCCGCGTCGTCGGGCGGTGGGACCGGCGCCGTCGCGGTCGCGGACGCGGACGCGGACGCGGGTGCGGTCCCGGTCGGCGGCGGCGCGTCGGCCGGCCGCCGCTGCCGGCCGTGCAGGAACAGCAGGTTGAGCACGATCGCCGTGAGGCATCCGGCGCTGATTCCGCTGTCCATGATGGTCTGGAACCAGTGCGGGAACCCCTCGTAGACGCCGGGCACCCCGACCGGCAGCAGGCCGACCGCCACCGAGACGGCGACGACGGTCAGCGCGTGCCCGCCGCGTTCCCCGCCGAAGTCGACGCCGGCCAGGGTGCGCAGTCCGCCGGCCGCGACCGTTCCGAACATCACCAGGCCCGCGCCGCCCAGCACCGGCGCCGGGATGGCGGCGACGACGGCGCCCAGCTTGGGCAGCAGCCCGAGGACCACCAGCATGGCTCCGGCCGCCGCGACCACCCACCGGCTGCGGACCCGGGTGAGCGCGACCAGGCCCACGTTCTGGGCGTACGCGGTGTAGGGGAAGGTGTTGAAGACGCCGCCCAGCACGGTGGACAGGCCGTCGGCCCGCAGCCCGTCGGCCAGCCGGCGCGGGTCGGGCCTGCGGTCGGTCAGCTCGCCGACGGCGATCAGGTCGCCGGTGGTCTCGGTCATGGTCACCAGGGCGACCACCAGCATGGAGACGATGGCGGCCAACTGGAACTCGGGGGCGCCGAAGTGGAACGGGGTGCTGACCCCGAGCCAGTCGGCCTCGCCGACCCCGGAGAAGTCGGTGAGGCCGAACGGCACGGCGGCGGCCATGCCCACGGCGATGCCGCCGAGGACGGCGACCCGGCCCAGCAGCCCGGGGCCGAACCGCTGGAGGAGCAGCGTCACCGCCAGGACGCCGCCGGCCAGGCCCAGATGGCGCGGGTCGCCGAAGTCCTCGGCCCCGGCGCCGCCGGCCGCCCAGTTCCCGGCCACGGGCAGCAGGCTGAGCCCGATGATGAGGATGACCGTCCCGGTCACCAGGGGCGGGAAGAAGCGCAGCAGCCGGCCGAAGACCGGCGCGAGCAGCATGATGGCGATGCCGCACACGATCACCGAGCCGTAGATGGCGGGCAGCCCGCCGTCCTGGCCGATGAGCACCATCGGGGTGACGGCGGCGAAGGTGCAGCCCTGCATGATGGGCAGCCTGGCCCCGAACCGCCACCAGCCGACGCACTGGATGAGGGTGGCGACACCGCAGATCAGCAGGTCGGCGGTGATGAGGTAGGCCAGCTCGGCGGGTGAGAGCCCCAGGGCCCCGCCGACGATCAGCGGAACGGCCACGGCGCCCGCGTACATGGCGAGCACATGTTGCAGTCCGAACGCCACCAGGCGGGTGGGGCGCGGGATCTCGTCGACGGGATGGACCTGATCTTTCTCCAAAGCTCTGGCCATAGCTGGACCGTAGGCGCCTTAAACAATCTGTTGATATCACCGAGATTACCGTCGTGTGACCTCCGTCACCTTCCGGGAACCCCGGGACGCGGCCCGGTCGCCCGCCGGCCCGGCACCGCCCCGGTCCTGCCGTACGGCGTGAGGGGTGCGGCGTGCGGTCAGCGCGGCCCGTGACCGGCGTCGAACTCCCAGAGCAGCACCTCGGCCCCCGCCGGCCCCGCCTCCGCCGTCAGCCCGGCGGCGTCGGTGATCCGGGCCGCGTCGGACGCCTCGCACACGGTGTCGCCCAGCCCTACCGACCCCGCCGTCACCACCAGATACACCCGGGGCGCAGGCGGCAGGGCGAGCCGGGCGCCCGCCGCCGGGCGGCACACCCGCAGCCGGGCACCGGCGCCCGGCACCTCGTACGGCTCGTCGGGCGGCACCGACCGCAGCACCGTGTACCGGGGCTCGCCGCCCGCCGTGCCCGGTTCCAGCCACATCTGCAGGAAACGCAGCGGTTCAGGGCCCGCGTTGCGCTCGGTGTGCCGGATGCCGGCGCCCGCGGACTGGTGCTGGAGGTCCCCCGGGCCCAGCGTGACCGTCCGCCCGGCCGCGTCCTGGTGCGTCAGCGTGCCCGCCAGCACCCAGCTCACCAGTTCCACGTCCCGGTGCGAGTGCTCGCCGAAGCCGCTGCCGGGCGCCAGCCGCTCCTCGTTGCAGGCGAGCAGCGGCCCGAACCGTACGTTGTCCGGGTCGTAGTGGCCGGCGAAGGAGAACGCGTACCGGCTGTCGATCCCCTCCCCCGGTTCCCCGCCCCGGTGGCGGTCGGCACCGCGCTGCACCCGCACCCGTTCGTCACCCATGGGCCCACCGTATCCACCGCCCCCCGACCCCCGCCGGGAATGAGCGCCCGCCGGATGAGGCAGGCTGGACCCGTGTCCGATGCCGATCAGAGTCACCCGCATGCCGCTACCGTCCGCCGCCTCGAACAATCCTCCGGGAAGCTGGCGGCGGCCGCGATCACCAGGATGGATCAGCAGCTCCCCTGGTACCGCGCGATGCCGCCGGAGAACCGGTCCTGGATCGGCCTGGTCGCCCAGGCCGGTATCGCGGCGTTCACGGAGTGGTTCCGGCATCCCGAGACCCCGCAGGCCATCAGCACGGACGTGTTCGGCACCGCCCCGCGCGAGCTGACCCGGGCGATCACGCTGCGGCAGACCGTCGAGATGGTCCGCACCACCATCGAGGTCGTCGAGACCGCCGTCGACGAGATCGCCGCCCCCGGCCAGGAGGAGGTGCTGCGCAGCGCCCTGCTGGTCTACGCCCGGGAGATCGCCTTCGCCACCGCCCAGGTGTACGCGCAGGCCGCGGAGGCGCGCGGCGCCTGGGACGCCCGGCTCGAATCCCTGGTCGTCAACGCCGTGGTGTCCGGGGAAGCCGATGAGGGTGATCTTTCGCGGGCGGCGGCGCTCGGCTGGTCCTCGCCCGACCATGTGACGGTGCTGCTGGGCAGCGCGCCCAACGGCGACAGCGAACTGACGGTGGAGGCGATCCGGCGGGCCGCCCGCTATGCCAAGCTCCAGGTGCTGACCGGGGTGCTGGGCAAGCGCCTGGTCGTCATCACCGGTGGCAGCGACGATCCGCTGGCCGCCGCGAAGTCGCTGATCGGCCCCTTCGCCTCGGGTCCTGTGGTGGCCGGTCCTGTCGTCGGGGACCTGCGGGCGGCCACCCGCTCCGCGCAGGCCGCCGCCGCCGGGCTCCGGGCGTGCGCCGCCTGGCCGGACGCCCCGCGCCCCGTCCTGGCAGACGATCTGCTGCCGGAGCGCGCCATGGCGGGCGATCCGGTGGCCAGGACGCTTTTGGTGGAGGAGATCTACAGACCGCTCCAGCAGTCGGGGGCCGCGCTGCTGGAGACGCTGAGCGTGTATCTGGAGCAGGCCAGCTCGCTGGAGGGTGCCGCCAGAATGCTCTTTGTTCACCCCAACACCGTCCGCTACCGGCTGCGACGTGTGACCGACGTCACCGGCTGGCCGCCGTCCGATGTCCGATCGGCCTTTACGCTGCGCATCGCCCTGATGCTCGGGCGGCTCGCCGACGGGGAGCACCGGGTGTGACCGGTCGAGTGAAGCCCACCCCTTACCTTGTGGGGTCCTCACAACTCGATCAGCCGTTCTTCGTCCCCGTCCCCACCGGCGGGGACACCCTTGGCCAAGAGAGAGTGTGAGGGTGTTCGTACTCGTAGCTCCCGGCCAAGGCGCACAGGCGCCCGGCTTCTTGCGCCCCTGGCTCGACGTCCCCGGTGCCGCCGACCGGCTGACGGCATGGTCGGACGCCATCGGCCTCGACCTGGTCCACTACGGCACGGACGCGGACGCGGACGAGATCCGCGACACGGCGGTGGCTCAGCCGCTGCTGGTCGCCGGTTCCCTCCTGTCCGCCCGCGCGCTGCTGGGGGACACCCCGTACACCGGTGTCACGGCCGGCCACAGCGTCGGTGAGCTGGCGGCCGCGGCGATCGCCGGGGTGCTGAGCGACGAGGAGGCCATGACGCTGGTCCGCAAGCGCGGTCTGGCGATGGCCGAGGCGGCAGCCGTCACCGAGACCGGGATGTCGGCCGTGCTCGGCGGCGACCCGGAGGAGGTCGCGGCGAAGCTGGACGCGCTCGGCCTGACCCCGGCCAACAACAACGGCGGCGGCCAGATCGTCGCCGCCGGTACTCTTGAGCAGTTGGCGGCGCTGGCCGCCGACAAGCCGGCGAAGGCGCGGGTCATCTCCCTGAAGGTGGCCGGAGCCTTCCACACCGAGCACATGGCGTCCGCCGTGGCCGCCATGGGCGAGGCGGCCCGGGACGTCAGCGTCGCCGACCCGACCCCCGGGATCCAGTACGTGTCGAACGCCGACGGTGAGATCGTCACCAGCGGCAAGGAGATCGTGCGCCGCCTGGTCGCGCAGGTCTCCAGCCCGGTCCGCTGGGACCTGTGCACCGAGACCTTCCGGCGCCTGGAGGCGACCGCGCTGGTGGAGCTGTGCCCCGGCGGCACACTCGCGGGTCTGGCCAAGCGCAACCTCAAGGGTGTCGCCCAGCTGGCGATCAAGACCCCGGAGCAGTTGCCCGAGGCCCGCGACCTGCTCGCCGCGGCCGCGGGCGCGGACGGCACCGGTTCCGGTGCCTCCACCGCCGGCGCATCAAGCGAATAAGGCGAAGAGGAGCCACCGAGTATGACCGCCACCATCAGTCCCGGCACGGGCGCGCCGCACGCGCGCATCCTCGGCGTCGGCGGCTACCGCCCGGCCCGCGTCGTACCGAACGAAGAGATCCTCAAGCACATCGACTCCTCCGACGAGTGGATCCGCTCGCGTTCGGGCATCGTGTCCCGGCACTGGGCGGGCGAGGACGAGACGGTCGCCTCGATGTCGCTGGACGCCGCGGGCAAGGCCATCGCGGATGCCGGGATCACCGCCGACCAGGTCGGCGCGGTGGTGGTGGCCACCGTGACCCACTTCATGCAGACCCCCTCCGTGGCGACCGAGATCGCCCACAAGCTGGGCACCGGCAACGCCGCCGCGTTCGACATCTCCGCCGCCTGCGCCGGGTTCGGCTACGGCCTGGCGGTCGGCAAGGGCCTCATCGTCTCCGGCAGCGCGCGGTACGTCGTGGTGATCGGTGTGGAGCGGCTGTCCGACCTCACCGACAAGGAGGACCGTTCGACGGCCTTCCTGTTCGGTGACGGCGCGGGCGCGGTCGTGCTCGGCCCCTCCGAGGAGCCCGCGATGGGCCCCACCGTGTGGGGTTCGGAGGGCGACAAGGCGGACGTCATCGCGCAGACCGTGCCGTGGGACCGGTTCCGCATCGGTGACCTGAGCGAACTGCCGGTGGACTCGCAGGGCGAGGTGAAGTTCCCCGCGCTGCGCCAGGAGGGTCAGACGGTCTTCCGCTGGGCGGTGTTCGAGATGGCGAAGGTGGCCCAGCAGGCGCTGGACGCCGCCGGGATCACCGCCGATGACCTGGACGTCTTCATCCCGCACCAGGCCAACATGCGCATCATCGACTCGATGGTGAAGACCTTGAAGCTGCCGGAGCACGTCGCGATCGCCCGCGACATCGAAACCACCGGCAACACCTCGGCCGCCTCCATTCCGCTCGCGATGGAGCGGATGCTGGCGACCGGTCAGGCGAAGAGCGGGGACACCGCTCTCGTCATCGGCTTCGGGGCGGGGCTCGTGTACGCCGCGACGGTCGTTACTCTCCCCTAAGCACAACTGAGTCGGCACGGCGAGCGCCGGGCCGTTTCATCACCCAGATGCGGTACCCACCGCAGCACACTGAAGGAGCGCGGCAATGGCTGCCACCAAGGAAGAGATCATCGCTGGTCTCGGTGAGATCGTGAACGAGATCGCCGGGATCCCCGAGGAGGACGTGCTCGAGGACAAGTCGTTCACCGACGACCTCGACGTCGACTCGCTGTCCATGGTCGAGGTTGTCGTGGCCGCCGAAGAGCGCTTCGACGTCAAGATCCCGGACGACGACGTCAAGGGCCTGAAGACCGTTGGTGACGCTGCCAACTACATCCTCACGCACCAGAGCTGACCTGATTCGGCGCATGTCGCCACCCAGCGGTGGCGCGGTACCCCTGTACCTCTGAACCCTTACTAGCGGATAGGAAAGTCCCGTGAACGCGACCAATCGAACGGTGGTTGTCACCGGCATCGGCGCAACCACACCGCTGGGTGGCGACAGCGCGTCAACATGGGAGGCGCTGCTCGCCGGGAAGTCCGGCGCGCGCCCCCTGGAGCAGGAGTGGGCGGCGGACCTGCCCGTGCGGTTCGCGGCGACGGTTGCCGTGGACCCGTCCGAGGTGCTGCCCCGCCCGCTCGCCCGGCGTCTGGACCGCTCGGCGCAGCTCGCGCTGATCGCCACCCGTGAGGCGTGGGCGGACGCGGGCTTCACCGGCAAGGCCGGCGAGGACGAGGCCGGGGTGATCCCGGAGCGTCTCGGCGCCGTGGTGGCCTCCGGTATCGGCGGTGTCATCACGCTGCTCGACCAGTACGACGTCCTGAAGGAGAAGGGCGCGCGGCGGGTCTCCCCGCACACCGTGCCCATGCTCATGCCGAACAGCCCGACCGCGAACGTCGGCCTGGAGATCGGTGCCCGGGCGGGGGTGCACGCGCCGGTGAGCGCCTGCGCGTCCGGTTCGGAGGCGGTGGGTTACGCGGTGGAGATGATCCGCAGCGGGCGCGCCGACGTGGTGGTCGCGGGCGGTACGGAGGCGTGCATCCACCCGCTGCCGATCGCCGCGTTCGCCAGCATGATGGCGATGAGCAAGAACAACGAGGACCCGCAGTCCGCTTCGCGCCCGTACGACACGGGGCGGGACGGTTTCGTGATGGGTGAGGGCTCGGGCGTGGTCGTCCTGGAGTCCGCCGAGCACGCCGAGCGCCGTGGCGCGCGGGTGTACTGCGAGGTCATCGGCCAGGGTCTGTCGGCCGACAGCCACCACATCGCGCAGCCCGAACCGACCGGCCGGGGGATCGCGGCGGCGCTGGAGCACCTCCAGGAGACGACGGACTTCGACCCGAAGGAACTGGTCCACGTCAACGCGCACGCCACCTCGACGCCGCAGGGCGACGTGGCGGAGATCAAGGCGATGCGCAAGGTGCTGGGCGAGGACCTGGACCACGCGGCCATCTCGGCGACCAAGTCGATGACGGGTCACCTGCTCGGTGGCGCGGGCGGCGTGGAGACGGTGGCCACCGTCCTGGCGCTGCACAACCGGCTGGCTCCGGCCACGCTCAACCTGGACGAGGTGGACCCGGAGGTGGCGGACGCCGACATCGTCCGTGGCGCCCCCCGGGAACTGCCGCAGGGCCGGATCGCCGCGCTGAACAACTCGTTCGGCTTCGGCGGCCACAACGTGGTGCTCGCACTGCGCTCGAACTGATCGTCGGCGCTCGCTCGCGGGTCCAGGACGCGCGACGCGGGGCACGGCGTACGAAGGCCGCCCGCCCGGGGTTTCCCGGGCGGGCGGCCTTCTTTCACGCTCCGGGGACGTCATGCGCCCGGGGAGGCCGCGGGGAGCGGGGTCACTCGGCCGGCGCGGTGTGGACGGCCCCGAAGGCACCGCCGTCCACCAGCAGGTCGGTGCCGGTGATGAAGGAGGCGGTGGGCCCGAGCAGGAACGCGGCGGCGTCGGCGATGTCCTCCGGTGTGCCCATCCGCTTGGCTGCGGACGCCTCGACCATGGCGCGCATCCGGGGGCCGCTGTCGCCCTTGAGCTCCTGGTGTCCCATGGGGGTGGCGATCACGCCGGGGCTGATGGAGTTGATCCGCGCCCCGCGCCGGCCCCAGGCGACGCTCGCCGCCTGGACGCGCAGCTGGTTGGCGCGCTTGGACAGGCCGTACCCCTCGTCGCTGGTGGCCACGGCGGTGGCGACGGGCAGTGCGGGCAGCGCGTCGCTCGGGGTGTGGGCCAGGGCGCTTTCCTGGGCGGCGTCCAGGGTGCCGGCCGCGAAGTGGCCGGCGAGGCTGGCGATGACGACGCCCGCGCCGCCCGGTGCCACCACGCGCCCGAACTCCTCCAGGACGAGGGCGGTGCCCAGCAGATCGACGCCCAGGATGGCCGCGGGGGGCGCCATCGCCGGGGAGAGTCCGGCGGTGTGCACGACCTGGGTGACGCTGCCCGCCCCGGCCGCCGCGTCGGCGAGCGCCGCCACCGAGGACCGCGAGGAGACGTCGACGGGCTGGGTGAGGACGGTGTGGCCGTCGCCGCGCAGGGTGTCGGCGACGGTGCCCAGCAGTTCCTCGTTGAAGTCGGCGAGCAGCACGGTCCTGCCCGCGCTCTGCCGGCGGGCGATGGCCTGCCCCATTCCGCCGACTCCGATGACCACCAGTACCTGCGGCTCCATGAGGACCTCCTCGTCCTTGAAGGGACACATTACTTTACGGACCGTTCCGTAAATAAAACTGTACTACCCCGGCATAGGATGGCCCGATGAGTAAGGTGAGCCGACGCGGCCGACCCCGCAGCCCCGCCACCGAGCAGGCCATCCTGACGGCCACCCGGGAGCTGCTCATCGAGAACGGCTACGCCCGGCTCTCGATGGAACGCGTCGCCGCGCGCACCGGCGTCGGCAAGCCCACGCTGTACCGGCGCTGGTCCTCCAAGGGCGAACTCGTCGCCTCGACCGTCGCCCACGATCTGCTGTCCGCCGTCCCGCCGGACACCGGGGACGTGGAACACGATCTGCGCGACTGGCTGCGCGCCCAGGCGCGTTCGGTCTCCGCCCCGCGCAACGCGCCGCTCGTGCTGGCCCTGATCGCCGCCGCGGCGGAGAGCCCGCAGGACGCCGAGACCCTGTACGGACGGATCACCGGGCCGCAGCGCGAGGTGCTGCTGCGCCGGCTGCGCGGCGGGGTCGCCGAGGGGACGCTGCGGGCCGGCGCCGACTGGGAGGCGGTGGCCGACGCGCTCACCGGCTCGCTGATGTACCAGTTGCTGACGGGGGCCGCCGACGCGGCCGAGCGGCGCGCCCTCGCCCTGTTCGACGCCCTGCTGACCGGCCTGCTGCCCCGGGGCGACGGCGCTGGCCGGGGCGAGGACGGGGGCGACGGCCGCCGCGAGGTCCCCCGGGTCACCAGCTGACCAGCCCCCGCACCCCGAGCACGATGAGCACCCCGCCGGTGACCCGGCCGACCGCCCCGCGCACCCGCGCGCTCTCCAGATACGGGGCGGCCCGCCGCATGAGCAGCGCCCAGCCCAGCAGCCACAGACCGACCATCACCACCTGCACGGTGGCCAGCGCGAGGATCTGACCCCCCAGCGGCCGGTCGGGCGTGACGAACTGCGGCACCAGCGTGAGGAAGACCGAGGCCGCCTTGGGGTTGAGGAGATTGGCGAACAGCGCCTGCGGATAGGCGGAGTTCCACCGCACCCGGCCGCCGCCACCGGCCGCACGGGGCACGGCGCGGGTGGCCGACCACCACGTCCACGCCCCCAGCCCGGCGAGGTAGCAGGCGCCGGCGATCCTGACCACGGTGAACGCCGCCTCCGAGCGCATCACCAGGGCCGCCAGACCGGCCACGGCGAGCGAGGCGTGGACGTACAGCCCGGTGGCCGTCCCCAGGATCACCGGCAGCGCCCGCCGCCGGCCGCCCTCGGTGACATGCCGGATGAGCAGCGCCAGGCTGGCGCCGGGCGTGATGACCAGCGGGAGGATCGCCAGCGCGAACCCCGTCACGGGATGACGCGGAAGTGCGTGGTCAGCCGCCCCTCGTCGTCGAGGAGGTGGTAGGCGAGCCCGGGCGGCTGCTCCCGGTCGGCCGGGCGGTCACCCTCCCAGGGCATCCGCAGCGTCCAGGTGACGGCCGGGGACACCAGGAGCGGGCGCCCGGCGAAGACCGAGGCGGCGGCGGTGTGCGCGTGCCCGGTCAGGACGGCGGTGACCTCGGGATGGGCGTCGAGGAGCGCCGCGAGGTCACCGGGGTTGGTGAGCCGGTGGGCGTCGGGCAGCGGGTGGTGCAGCGCGACGGGCGGCTGATGGAAGGCGATCAGCGCCCGGGTGCCCGGCGCCAGGGCGGCGAGGGTGCGGTCCATCCACGCGGCGGTCCCCGGGGACAGGTGCCCCTCGTCCTCACCCTCAAGGGTGACATCACACATCAGGACGGCGACCTCCCCGATGTGGTGAACCTGGTTGCCGGGGCCCAGCTCCCGCTCGTACGGGGCGCGCACGTCGTGGTTCCCGGGGCAGGTCAGCACCGGGAACGGCGCCTTGAGGATCCGGGCCGCCTCCGCGTACTCCTCGGGCGTTCCGTGGTCGGCGATGTCGCCGGTGACCAGCAGTGCGTCGACGGGACGGGGCAGGGCGCGCAGATGCTCCATGACCCGGGTGGCCCGTTCGGTCGCGCGCTCGGTTCCGTCCAGGTGCAGATCACTGATCTGGGCGAGCAGCAGCACAGCACCCTCCTCTTCTCACGCTAATTTTCCGATTTACCGTGAGGACCTTAGACTGTGCGCGCCGATGTCATCAAGGGAGCGGAGCGAGGGACCCGATGGAACGCTGGCCGGCCCTGGACCTGGCGAGCACGATCCGGCACGACGGCGCCGGCGGGGTGTGCGACGACCTGACCACGGTCGAGGGGCTCGCACGGTGGCTGACGGAGCTGCCCGGGATGCCCGTCCACGACGTCGGCGCGAGCGAGGAGTTGCGGCTGCGGATCACCGGCCTGCGGGCGGCGGTACGGGCCCTGTTCGCCCGCACCGTCAGCCCGGGACCGGCCAGCCCGGCGGACGCCCACCGGCTCATGCCGCATGAGGAGGCGCTGGCCCGGCTCAACGCCGCCGCCGCGCTGGAGCCCGTCGCCCCCCAACTGGACTGGCCGGCCGAGGGCGTTCCGGCGGCGGCCACGCTGCCCTCGGCCGCCGACCCGGACACCCGGCTGCTCGCGGCCCTGGCCCGGGCGACGATCGCTTTCCTCACCGGCCCCGAGCGGGAGCGGCTGCGTGCCTGCACGGCGCCGCGCTGCGTGCGGTATTTCGTCAAGAGCCACGGCCGCCAGGAGTGGTGCAAGCCGTCGTGCGCCGACCGGGCCCGCGCCGCCCGCCACTACCGGCGCCGGGTCAGTTCCGCCCCGTGAGCGGGCGGGTGCGGGTGGGCCCGTCAACCTACCCACACCGCCCCGGGATTACAGCGAGATCAGCCGGACCACGGTGACGGTCAGGACCGTGGCCGAGACCACGTAGCGCACGATGGCCCCCGCCACCGTGGCGTCGCGGCGGTCCCGGTCGCCGCCGACCTCCGTGGAGCCGTGCCCGTACGGGTCACGGGCGATGGTCGTCGCCATCGCGCTCTCGAACTCCGACCGTCGCGGCATCTTGCGCAAGCCGTCGTCGGCCGGCGGCGCGTAGGCGAGGCGATGCCTCACCCGGCGCCGTGCCGCTCGGCCTCTTCCCGGGCCAGGCGCTCCATCGTGGCGTCGGCGGCCGGGTCCGGTACCGCCTCCAGCATCCAGTGCCGCATCACGGCGTGGATCTCGTGCACCCCGGCCTCGTTGATGGCCGTGTCGAAGTCCGGCCGTCGTTGCGGGGGCAGGGCGGCTCTGATGTCGGGGATGCTGTTGGGAACATCCACCTCCCGGCCACCGACCCAGGTCTTCAGCGGTTCTGCCACCCGGGCAGCGTAGCGCCACCGGCGCGCGGGACGCCCGGGACACCTCGGGTTCGCGCCGATCACCTGTCCGTGCGCGCCGAGTTGGCCGCCACCCCCGGCGGGCGGCGGCCCTCACCACCACGTGCGCCAGGCCCCGCACGCCCCGTTGGCGCCGGGGGCCGACGGGACGCCGGGCGCACACACCCGGTCCCCCGCCGCCGCGTGCAGCCGTACCAGGGCGCCGGACCCCTGGGCGCACGCCCCGTCAACACCGGTGGCGGGGACGCCCGGTGGCGCGTGCCACCCGCCGGGCGGCTCCCCGTTGGTCGCCGGCAGGTGGCCACGGACCCAGCCGACGGTGTGCGTTCCGCCGGCATGCCGTTCCCCGTGCGCGGTGTACGGAGGGCGGGGCCCCTCCCCCGGGTGGTGCCCGTGCGGCGGGCGCAGCCGGTGCTGGGCGACCCGGAGGTAGGTGAGGAACCGCGCCTCCGACAGTCCGTCACGGTGCGCGTGGGACAGCGCGGGGAGGTGCCCGTCCCGCAGGTCGTACGGCCCGGCCACCGGCGCCGTCGCCCGCCATCCGAACGGCGCCACCGCCTCCCTCCGCAGCGCCCGGCCCACCGCCGTGGCGGCCTGCCCGCCCTGCGGGAGGCCGGTGACGTACAGCTCACCGCTGAGCCGTACCCCCAGGCGCCCGGCGGCGGTCCGGGCGGCGCGCAGGGAGTCCAGGGCGGCGGACCGGGCGGAGACGGCGTACGGGGACGGGTGGGTGCCGGGCCGGGGCCCGTCGGAGGCGACGACCGCGAATCCGCCCGCCGCGTAGAGCAGGGCGTCGGCGACGGAGCTGGCCCCACCGGCGGAGTGCACGTCGTGGCCCTGGGCGGTCCTGCCCGGGACCCCGGACACGGTGGGCAGCGGGGTGGCCCCGGCACCGGTGGGCAGGACGGGGAGGACGAGCAGCGCCGACACGGTGAGGGCACCGCCGTGCGGCGCGAGTGTGCGGTAGATCAGCCGGTGGAACGCGGCCCCGTAGCGGACGAGTCCGGCCTCCGCCGGCACGCCCGTCGCGGTCTCCAGCACGGCGGCCAGCTCGGCGCGCCCGTACCGCTCCAGCGGGGTGACCTCGACCAGGGCGCCCCGCGTCGCCGCGCACCGGAGGTCCGGCCCGGTGCCGCCCCCGGCGCCGGCGCCGTCCGCGAAGGCGGGGGAAGCGGGCAGGGTCAGGACCAGCAGCAGTGCGGCGGCTGCCGCACCGGTCGTTCGGAACCGCATGGCATTCCTGGGCACCTCTTATTTCTCCACCCGTCGGCGCCTTCGCTACCCGTGCCACGCGGAACCCGTGCGGTTGTACTGGGGTGCGGAGGAGCGAAGCGATCACCGGGCGCGCCCCGATGTGACAGAACGCGGATTGTCTGACTAAAGTCAGAGGATGACGGAGAGGCTCCAGATCGAACAAGTCCGCCGGTTCAACCGCACCATCACCGAGCGTGTCGGCGTGCTCCACGACCACTACCTGGGCCGTGACCGCCCCATCGGCGAAGCGCGGCTGCTGTGGGAGATCGGCGAGCGCGGCGCGGACGTACGGCGGCTGCGCGAGCGCCTCGGGCTCGACTCGGGGTACGTCAGCCGGCTGCTGCGCGCGCTGGAGACGGCGGGCCTGGTGACGGTGGAACCCCTCCCGTCCGACAAGCGGGTCCGCACCGTGCGCCTCACCGACGCCGGCCGCACCGAGCTGGACGAACTCGACCGGCGCAGCGACGAGATGGCCGGCTCGCTGCTCGAACCCCTGAACGCCTCCCAGCGCGCACGACTGGTCTCCGCCCTGGCCGAGGCCGAACGGCTGCTGACAGCGGGAACCGTCTCCCTCGACCCGGTGGACCCGGATCATCCCGACGCCCAGCACTGCCTGCGTTCCTTCTTCGCCGAGCTGAGCGAACGCCTGGACACCGGCTTCGACCCCGCCCGCAGCCTGCTCCCCGACGCGGGCGAACTCCGAGCGCCGCGCGGCGTGTTCCTGGTGGCCCGGCTGCACGGCGAACCCGTCGGCTGCGCCGGCCTCAAGCTCCCGGCCGGCGCCCCCGCCGAGGTCAAGCGCATGTGGGTCTCCCCCGCCACCCGGGGCCTGGGGCTGGCCCGCCGCTTCCTCACCGAACTGGAGGCGCGCGCGGCCGGACACGGCTACGACACCCTCCGGCTGGACACCAACAAGGTCCTGACGGAGGCGATCCGGCTCTACCACGCGTACGGCTTCACCGAGGTCCCGGCCTTCAACACCGAGCCGTACGCCCACCACTGGTTCGAGAAGCGCATCACCGCGGGCGATCCGGTCTGACGCCCCCGCCGGCCCTCCACGCCTCCCCGCCGCCCTCTTGCCCGGAGCCGGAGCCGCCCCTGGGCGGCGAGGGCTCACGGGGAGCGCCCGTTGCGTACCGACCGCGCTCGGCGGCGGCGATGCCAAGGGTTCGCCCGTTGGTGCGGTTTGGCCGCTTCGCCGGTTGCGGCCCGGCCGCCGCGGAGAAGCTCCGCCGTGACGGGGCCGCCGCCGGCCGGGTGGGCCCGAACGGAGAGAGCCCATGACCGCACCCGCGCCCGCACCCATCGCCCTGCGTCCGGGTATCACCCCGGTGACCACCGGCGACATCATGGTCCTGCTCGACGAACGCGCCGGGACGTACTGGCAGATCAACCCCACCGGCGCCCTCGTGCTGCGGCATCTCCTCGACGGCGCCACCCCCGAACAGGCCGCCGTGGCGCTCGCCCGCGAACGCCCCGGAGCACTCCACGCGGAGGCGGACGTGGCCGACCTGCTCGCCACCCTGCGGGAGAGGAACTTGCTGGCCGGCTGAACCACGCGCCCCGATCGGCGAACCCCCGCACGACACGGGCTGCGCTCCCGTCATCACCGTCCCGCCGCCGCCCCGGAGAGGGTGACGGCCGACGCCGCGCCGGTGGGAGAAACCTGTCGACGCCGCGCGCGCTGCTCCGACATCGTGGCGGCATGGAGCAGGAGGAGATCTGGGACACCGTGACCGCCCAGGCATACGACACCCCCGGCACCGGCATGTTCGCGCCGGACGTGCTGGACCCGACGGTGGACCGCCTCGCCGAACTGGCGGACGGCGGCCCGGCGCTGGAGTTCGCCATCGGTACGGGGCGGGTGGCCGTCCCGCTGGCCGGGCGTGGCGTACCGGTCGCCGGGATCGAGCTGTCCCGGCCGATGCTGCGGCAGTTGCGGACCAAAGCGGACGAGGCGGCGATCCCGGTCACCATCGGCGACATGGCGACGGCCACCGCCCCGGCGTCCGCCGCGGCGCCGGGCACGTTCCCGCTGGTCTATCTCGTCTTCAACACCATCTCCAACCTGCTCACGCAGGAGGAACAGGTCGCCTGCTTCCGCAACGCGGTCCGCCATCTCGCACCGGGCGGACGGTTCGTGATCGAGCTGTGGGTGCCGGAGCTGCGCAAGCTGCCGCCGGGGCAGCCGGGGGTGGTCTGCCAGTCGGAGGGGGGCTACCTCCTCGTGGACACCTACGACGTGCTGCGCCAGCACGTCGTCTCGCACCACTTCCACTTCGACGAGAGCCGGCAGGCCCGGCTCGGCCGCACGCCGCACCGGTACATCTGGCCCGCCGAACTCGACCTCATGGCTCAACTGGCGGGCCTGTCCCTGGAGTCCCGGCACGCCGACTGGCTCGGCGCCGAGTTCACCGCCGACTCCCGTTCCCATGTCTCCGTGTACCGGGCGGGCCGTTGACGCTCCCCCGCGATCCCGCCGCCCGCCGCCCGCCGGGGCGGTACGGCAGGATGATGTGATGGTTCACATCGCGCTGTTCCACTCGATTCTCGGCCTGCGTCCCGCCGAGCACCTCGCCGCCGAGCGGTTGCGTGCGGCCGGCCACCAGGTCATCACACCCGACCTGTTCGACGGTGCGACCGCGACCACCCTCGACGAGGGGTTTCAGCTGCTCGACCGGGTCGGCTGGGCGACGGTGGTCCACCGTGCCCGGCAGGCGCTGCGGGACATGCCGCAGGAGACCGTACTCGTCGGTGTCTCCATGGGGACCGGTGTCGTCACCGATCTGTGGCCCGAACGCACCGCTGCCGCCGGTGTCGTTCTCCTGCACGCCACCGCCGAGCTTCCCGCGTCCGTCCCGCCCGGCACGCGGGTGCAGTTGCACGCGGCCGAACCGGACGACTTCGTGCCGCCGGAGAACGTCGCCGCGCTCCGCCGTGCGGCGCGGGAACAAGGCGTCGAGCTGGAGGTCTTCCGTTATCCGGGCGCCGGCCACTTCTACATCGACCGGGAAGGCGAGGACCACGACCCGGACGCCGCCGAGCTGACCTGGCACCGGGTACTCGATTTCCTCGATCACGGCCTCGCCTCCCGGGGCACCGCGCCGTAGCCACCGGGTACGGCGCGGCCCGCTGCCCGGACGCGGGCTCCGTCGCGGCGGTCAACGACGGTCCGCCGGCGACGCCTTCCTCCGCCGGGCCGGTGCCGGACGCCGGCGGGAGGCCCACCGCGCGAAGCGATGGCGCCCTCCCGCCGCCGCGCGTCAGATCTGGTTCTCGCCGCCGTCGACGTACACATTGGCGCCGAGCATGAAGCTGCTCTCGTCGGAGGCGAGGAACGCCACGACGCCGGCGACCTCCTCCGGGCGCCCCATCCGGCCGATCGCGGTGTCCCCGGCGAGGTGCTCCCGGGCGGTGGACAACTGCTCCTCGCCGAAGAGATCCCTGATCCCGGTCGTGTCGATCGGGCCGGGCGAGATGGCGTTGACCCGGATGCCCCGGCCCTTGAGTTCGTTGGCCCAGGTCCGGGCGAAGGACCGGACGGCGGCCTTGGACGCCGCGTAGAGGCCGAACGCCTCGGTGCCGTTGTCGGCGGCGGTGGAGGCGTTCAGGATCACCGAGGCGCCGTCGTTGAGCAGCGGCAACGCCTTCTGCACGGTGAACAGCGTGCCTCGCACATTGACGGCGAGCACCTGCTCGACCTGCTCCTCGGTGGTGTGCTCCAGCGTCGAGAACAAGGCCGTGGCGGAGTTCGCGAAGACCACGTCCAGGCCGCGGCCCCGGGCGCGGACCGCCTCGTAGAGCCGGTCGAGGTCGGCCAGGTTCGTGATGTCACCGTGCACGGCGGTCACCGACGGGGCGCCGATGGTTTCCACGGCCGCGTCGAGTTCGGCCTTGCGCCTTCCCATGATGAACACGTGCGCGCCCTCGGCCGCCATACGTACGGCGCTGGCCAGGCCGATCCCGGTGTGACCGCCGGTGATGACAGCGGTCTTGCCGTCGAGTTGCCCCATGCGACTGCCCTCCACAAACTTTCCGTACCGATCGGTACTGAATAAGAACCTAGCACCTCTGAACCGATCGGTACAGAAAAGGTAGACTGGGCCGCATGGATGCGCGACAGAAGGGCCGGCTCGGCCGTCCGCGAGGGTTCGACGCGGACGAGGCCCTGGAACGGGCCATGCGGGTCTTCTGGAAGCAGGGCTACGAGGGCGCCAGCCTCGCCGACCTGACCGAGGCCATGGGCATCAACCGCACCAGCATGTACGCGGCCTTCGGCAACAAGGAGGAACTGTTCCGCAAGGCCCTGGACCGCTACACCGAGGGCCCCGCCTCGTACGTCGCGCGGGCCCTGCGGGAGCCGACCGCCCTGGGCGTGGCCACCGCCTTCCTGAACGGCGCCGTCGAGGTCAGCACCCGCCCCGGGTGCCCCGCCGGCTGCCTCGGCGTCCAGGGTGCCCTCGCCGCAGGGGAGGCCGGGCTCAGCAGCCGCGACCTGCTCGCCGACTGGCGCAATACGGGCGTCGATCATCTGCGCGACCGCTTCCGGCAGGCCGCCGACGAGGGCGACCTGCCCGCCGGCACCGAACCCGGGGCGCTCGCCCGCTACCTCATGACGCTCGCCAACGGCATCTCCGTCCAGGCGGCCGGCGGCGCCACCCGCGAGGAACTCCAGCACGTGGCCGACATGGCCCTGCGCGGCTGGCCACCCGCCTGACGAGGGCCGGGGCGGGAACGGCCACCCCCACCGGGCGACTCACGGCAGGCGACGCATCGCAGGTGACGCACGGGGGGTGAAGCACGGCAGCCGGCGGGGAGTTGCCCCTCACCACTCGCGGGGGGCGATCAGTTCCTCCACGTCCGCGTCGGCGAAGCCGTACGCCTGGGCGACGAACCAGATGTCCCCGCCGATCTCCTCGCGCGCCACCGTCTCGATCTCGCTCCCGGCCGCCTCGAACTCCGCCTCCAGGGCGTTGAACTCCTCGGTGGCGGCGTGGGTCAGCACATAGAGCGCGGCGAGATCGGCCGGCCGTTCCGCCTCGATCCGCTCGCAGAGCCGGGTCAGGATCGCCCGGCCACGGTCCAGGACCTGGTCGGGAAAGTAGTCGTCGGCATAGAGGACTTCGAGGAACCGGCGCTCGGCGGCCTGGGGCTCGGTGATCGGCATGCCGCCGATTATGGGAGGAGGCACTGACAACGGCCGGGCACCTCCCTCCCTTCAGCTCCGGCCGGCAGGCTCGCCGAGCACCCGCGGGCGGAACTGGAGGATGGCGGCGGCGACCTCATCCAGGTGGCTCTCCAGCAGGAAGTGACCGCCGTCGAGCAGAACGATCTCCGCGTCCGGAGCGTCCCGCCGGAACGCCCGCGCCCCGTCCGGCCCGAAGATCTCGTCGTTGCGGCCCCAGATCGCCAGCACGGGCACCCCACTCGACCGCAGCCACGCCTGCACCGCCGGGTACAGCTCGCGGTTACCGGCGTAGTCGCCGAACAGAGCGAGCTGGGCCCGGTCGACGCCGGGGCGGGCGAGCAGTGCCAGGTCGTGCTCCCAGGCGTCCGGGTCGATCAGGGTGGGGTCGGGGACACCGTGGGTGTACTGCCACTCGACGGCATCCCGGCCCAGGGCGGGCCGCAGTTGCTCCTCGTTCTCCGGGGTTCGCTGCGCGCCGTAGGCCCAGATGGGCTCCCAGAAGGACGGGACGAACCCCTCCTCATAGGCGTTTCCGTTCTGCGAGACGACACCGAGGACCGCCTCCGGGGACGCCAGCGCGAGCCGCCAGCCGATGGGCGCGCCGTAGTCCTGCACGTAGATCGCGTAGCGGTGAACGCCGAGGACGTCCAGGAAGCCGCGCGTCACCTCGGCGAGGGCGTCGAAGGTGTAGGCGAAGTCCGACACATCGGGCGCGGAGGAGCGGCCGAAGCCGATGTGATCGGGAGCGATCACCCGGTACGGGCCGGCCAGCGCGGGGATCAGGTGCCGGAACATGTGCGAACTCGTCGGGTAGCCGTGCAGCAGCAGGAGGACGGGGGCGTCCGAGGGGCCCGCCTCCCGGTAGAAGACGGTCAGGCCGTCGACGTCCACGGTGTGGTGATGAACAGCGACCACGGTAACCCCTTAAATCAATTTAACCGGTTAGGCTATGCTGATGATGCAGAGCACCGGAGGGCGTGTCAAGGAGAGCGGGAGGTGGGCGTGGCCGAGGACGAGGAACTGCTGCTCGCCGTACTCAACAGCGCCCCGGTGCTCGACGGGCACCCTACGGACGCACTGACGGCGGAGGACGCGGCGGAGTGGATACGGGCGCTCGGCGGCCGTGGCACGAGCGAGGAAAGCGACCAACTGCGCCGGGTACGGGACGCGTTGCACCGGCTGATCCGGGGGGAGTCCTCAGATGTCAGCGGAATGGCGACGGTGCTCGATCAGGCACGCTTGCGCCCCGCCGTCTCACCGGCGGGGGTCTCCTGGGAGCTGGAGGCGGCGCCGGACGAGGAACTGGCGGCCCGCGTCGTCCTGGCCTGGTCGCGCGTCAGCACGGAACTGCCGCGACGGCTGCGGCCTTGCGCGAACGAGGAGTGCAACCTGTTCCTCGTCGACCACAGCCGCCCCGGAACAGCCCGCTGGTGCTCCATGGCCACCTGCGGCAACCGCATGAAGGCCCGCACCCACGCGCGCAAACGGCACCACGAGGGCTGACCGCCCGGCTGGATGCGCGCTGACGGTCCGGACGGCTTCAGCCGCCCCGGGGGATGTCGAACGCTCTGGCCTTGGCGGCACGAAGGAAGGCCGCCGGCTCGGTGCGCGTGCAGCGGAGCGGGGCCAGGTCGGGACGCTTCGAGTCACCCAGGGCAACACCCCCGGGCATGGTCATGAGCTGAACGCAGGCGTTGCCATTGCCCGCGCTGTGGCGGGACTTCACCCACTCGCCGTCCAGCGGCTCTGGATCCAGGTCCGTCTTCTGGCGGGCCATGCCATCTCCCACGAGGTCAATCGTTAAGCAGATGGTCGAACTCGCCGGCCTTCGCCGCCTGAAGGAAGGCCGCAAGTTCGGTGCGGGTGTAGCGCAGCGGGGTCAGGTCGGGACGCTTGGAGTCGTCCAGGGCCACCCCTCCGTCTATCTTCATCAGCCGGACACACACATCGCCGTTGCTGTTGCTCAGGCTGGACTTCTGCCACTCGCCGTTCAGCGGAGCGGCATAGAGATCGGCCTTGGGATCCTTCATAGTGTCTTCTCGACCCTCTCGATCAGCTGGAGAGTTTCCGCCGCGTTCAGTGCCTGCCCCGCGAGGTCGGCGAACCGCCGCCGCGCGCGGCGGACCTCAGCCGCATTGTCCGTGGCCTCGCCGCCACCCCGCGACATCTCATGCATGACCACGGTCTTGTTGTGCACCCCAGGGTACTCATACAGGGTGAAGGGAGAACCTGCGGCTGCGGCGGCTCCCGCCGAGAACGGGATGACACTCAACGTGATGTTCGGCTTGGCCGCCAAGGCGCGCAGGTGCCTGAGCTGCGCACGCATCGTCTCGGGGCCACCGACCACCGGCCATAGCGCCGACTCCAGAAACAGAGCCCGCAAGACGACGGGGTGATGACGCGTCAGGACGTCCTGCCGTCGAAGCCGCGTCTCGACAAACTGCTCACGCCGCAGGAGGCTCTCATCCTTCTGCCCGAAGGCGGCCAGTGCCTCGACATACTCCTTGGTCTGACACAGCCCAGGGATGTACGTGCCCGAGTGCACGTGGAGCTTCTCGGCAGCGTCCTCAAGTGAGAAGGCGGGCCCGAATCCGGCCGCGAGTAGTTCCTTGTACTGCGGCTCCAGCCACCACGGCCGCTCGATCGACTTCCCCGTGCGGATGGTCGCGCGGATGTCGGCCTGCCTGGATTCCGGCACCGCGTACACCTTGAACATCCGCTTCAGCACCGACTCGTCCGGCCAGTGCTTGCCGCGCTCGATGTACGAGACCTTGTTCTGTGAGCACTTCAGCTGCTTGGCGGCATCGGCCTGCGATTTGTAGCCGGCTTCCAGCCGGATACGCCGAAGCTCTTCTCCCAAGTCGCGCTGGATCGATAGGGCGTTGGTATTGACGCTCGTCGACACGGTTTCCCTCCGGCTTCGTTGGCCCCGCCTGGCAGCAGCGTAGCGGCTCCGGAGCCGTCGCGGGGTCCCCTAACGGGTGAACCCAAACGCAGCCACTTGCGTAAACACATGGTTGGCCGCAACACTCACTCACCTACGCTGCGGCGCACAGCCGTCGCACTGTGTAGCCCAGTTCGTCGCAGGTCGGCTGGAAGGAACTACCCATGCTGGAGCGCGGGTTCGTGTTGGCTGTCGGGCGGTACCCCTGTGTGGCGGCGTCTGTCCGCCGGGCGCGGCGGATAGCGGTGGAGGCGTACGCGCCGTATCCGGGGGTGGATCGATTCGCGGTCGAGTTGCTGATTTCCGAACTGGCGACCAACGCCGTTCTGCACGCCACCGGCGACTCGTTCGACGTCCTGTGTCACTCGCCGCTCGGCGGCTCCGTGCAGGTCGAGGTGCACGACCGGTGCCGTGCCGTTCCCGTGCGGCGACGGGCCGCCGTGCAGGACGAGTCGGGGCGCGGGCTCGAACTGCTGGACATGCTCGCCTCGCACTGGCGGACCGAGCGGACCGCGAACGGCAAGAGCCTCATCTTCACTCTTCAGGAGGGGTCATGTTCGAACCGCTGATCCGGACCATCGTGGTCAACGGCAGCGACGTCCGCGTCGGCGATGTCGTCTCGGTGGGCGGCATCCCGCACCGCGTCCGCGAGCTGCGCGAGCTCATGCCGTCCCGCAAGAAGCTCATCTTCGAGGACGGCAACGCGTACATCCTCGGCAAGTTCCTCACCATCGAGGTCACCAGGCTGCACGCACCGCTGCGGCGCGTGCGGTGAAGGTGCCGGAGGAGCCGCTGCTGTTCGCCAGGACCGGGGTGCTCAGCGGCTGGTGGGAGAGCGGCCTGTGTCTGATGTGCCGCAGGCAAGGGGTGCCGGTGATCTGGCTCGGGCCGGTGATCCACGGGGCCCGGCACGCGCCGTTCTACTCCTGCGAGACGTGTACCGGATGGCTGGTGCGGTACGTCGGCACGCACGATCACGACGCCCCTCCCCCGGCGCCGTCCTCGTCACCGGCGCCCGTCGCGGAGTTAGGGCTCAGGTACGTCGTCGCCGCGCTCGGTGTGCTCACGGTGGCCGGGGCCGTCGGCTCCCTCTGGCTGGCCTTCTCCGGCCGTCCGCCCTGAGGCGCGTTTCGACCGTGGCGGATGCCGCGCTTGCGCAGGCAGGCGCGGTTCGCGCGAGAGCCGTACGCCTTGTCGGCGCGAACCTTGTCCGGCCGAGTACGCGGACGGCCCGGCCCGAGCCGAGGCACCCGGATACCGGCACCTCAGTGATGAGTCAACGACCGTCGTGCCCTCTCCTCTTCCGACGGGCAGTCGGCTGCCTTCGAAGCTGTACTTGGCCTCACTCAGGTCAGCGCTACTGCCAAGCGGGGGGTTACCCCCATTACGTGCCGTGCCTCCACTGCATAGCGTGATCGTCGTTCCCGGTTCTGTTCAATTCGGTGGAGGAATAGCGACAATGAGGTACAGGCTTCATCGGCGGGGTGGTCGGCAAGGGAAGCGCCTCGTGGCCCTGGCGACGGTCACCGCGGCGCTTGTCTCGGGGATGATGGTGTCGGGATGCAGGCCGGTCGTCGCGCACGCAGTGGTGGAGCCATCCGATAGCGGTGTCACCGCGGCACTGCGAAGTGACCTCGAGAAATATCTGGACGATCAGGGCACCAAGGACCATTTCTCAGCGGTCTCCCTTCGGGTGACCTATGCCGATCAGCAACCTGATATCTCGGTCGATGTGGGGACGTCCCGCTACGGCGGTGGCCGGCCGGTGAACAGCGACGCGCTGTGGCAGATAGGCAGCAACACCAAGGCGTTCACGTCCGTGCTGCTGCTTCAGCTGGAGGCCGAAGGAAAGCTGTCCATGCGGGACAAGCTGGGAAAGTGGCTTCCCGAGTATCCGGCGTGGCACGACGTCACCATCACGCAGCTGCTGTCGATGACCAGCGGCATCCCCAACTACACCGAGCAGAGTGCGTTCCTGAGGGATTTCGACGCCGAACCGTCCACGCGCTTCACGCTGGAGCGCCTGATGTCCTATGTGGAGGGCCTGCCGCTGGGTCCCGCGACGTACGAGTACTCGAATACGAACTATCTCCTCGCGCAGATGATTGTCGAACGAGCGTCGCACGACACGTACGACGAGCAGCTCGCCGAGCGCATCATCGAACCCCTCGGAATGAACGACACCTGCCTGCCCCCGTACTGCCCTCCGGGCACGGCCTCGCGCATGCCGGCGCCGTACTCCACCCATGCCGACCTGCCGAACCATCTCAACAAGTCGGTTCCTCCGCTCGCCCTGTCCTGGGCGCAGGGGGCGGGTGGCCTGGTGAGTTCGCTGGAGGACATGACGGCTTGGGACAGGGCGTTGTACAGCGGTCAACTGCTGCCCCCGGCGCAGCAGCGCGAGCTGGAGTCCCTGGTCTCGATGCAGACGAGTGAGCCCATCGAGAACGTCACGGCCGACGATCCCTTCGGTTTCGGGCTCGGTCTCGTGAAGATCGTCCATCCTGTGGCCGGGACGGTCTGGTTCTATGAGGGGGCCACTTATGGAAACCGGGTGCTGCACATGTACTTCCCGGAGACTGGCATGATCATCGCCATTGCTGTCAACAGCGCCGTCGGCGGGGAGGACACGCTGCCCGACCTCGCCGGTACCGTCTACGAGACTCTTTCGGCGCAGAAGGCAACAGGCTCTCCCACGCGCCAGTAGCCCCGGAGCCGGCTGCCTGACCTCCAGGCAGCCGCACTGCGAGGTTTGAGCTTCCTCGTCCTGAACTGGGCCCTCAACGTCGCAGGGCACTCGGCCTGCTGAGGCCCCGGGAATCGGCAGGCCGCGATGCGGCCGTTCTCCGGCCCCGGCCGTCCGTGGCCGCAGGAGATCCGCCGCGTACCCGTCGAGGATGACCAAACGGTGTGCGGCGCCACCGAGTACGTCCCGGAATCCCGCAACCCGCCGCATCGCCCGCCCGTCTCGGCGTCCGCCGACTCCCCACCCTGCCCTGAGCGCCCCCGGCGTCGGCAGCGGCTCACCGGCGCCTGCGGCTACCCGACCGCGCCGGTGCTCGCGGCCAGCGGGAAGGCGGTGCCGGTCAGTTCCTCGGAGACCGTCCACAGCCGGCGGGCGACCGCGAGATCGCGGGCGGCCTTCGACCGGCCGACCAGCTTGGGCGCGCCGCGCCCCTCCAGCAGGCCGTCCGGCCCGACGTAGCTGTCGCCGGGGAGGTCGGCCACCGCCGCGTACAGGGTGGGGAGCGCCCCGTCGTCGTCGCTCTGCGAGAGGCGGCGGGTGGCGGCGTCACGGAGCCGGCCGCGCATCGACCCCGGGGTGCCGAGGTGGTCCAGCAGACCGGTGGCGGCCATGCCGGGGTGCGCGGCCGTGGCACGCACCGGGGAGCCGGCCTCGGTGAGGCGGCGGTGCAGTTCGGTGGTGAACAGGAGGTTGGCCAGCTTCGACTGGGCATATGCCGGGAAGGCCCGGTAGGGCTTGCGTTCCCAGTTGAGGTCGGCGAAGTCGATCCTGCCCCGGCGGTGACCGGTGGAGGAGACGGTGACGATGCGCCCGCGCCGCCGGATCCGGGGCAGCAGCAGGTTGGTCAGCGCGAAGTGCCCGAGGTGGTTGGTGCCGAACTGCAGCTCGAAGCCGTCGGCGGTGCGGCCGAGCGGCGGGACCATCAGGCCCGCGTTGTTGATCAGGAAGTCGATCGGCTCGGTCACCTCGTCGGCGAACGTGCGGACGGAGGCGAGGTCGGCGAGGTCGAGCCGGTGCACGCCGACCTCGCCCGTCATGCCCGCGGCGGCGGCGTGACCCTTCGCCGGGGTGCGGACGGCGAGGAGTACGCGGGCGCCGTGTGCGGCGAGCGCCCGGGCCGCGGCGCGGCCGATACCACTGTTGCCTCCAGTGACGACGGCGGTGCGACCGGTCAGATCCGGTATCCGGTCGAACGTGAATGTTGTCATGAGCAACAATGTATGCAGCGACAACAAAGCTGTCAACGGCAACATCGGCGGGCTAGAGTGGGCCCGTGCCCGCCTACCACCACGGAAATCTGCGCGCCACCCTGCTGGAGGCCGCCGAGCGCAGCCTGCGCGAGAACGGCGTGGAGCAGCTGTCCCTGCGCGAACTGGCCCGCGAGGCCGGAGTCAGCCACGCCGCGCCCCGGCGGCACTTCGCGGACCGGCAGGCGCTGCTGGACGCCCTGGCCGAGGCCGGCTTCGTCCGGCTCGGCGCCGAACTGCGCACCGCGCGCGACGCCTCGGGGGCGGCCTTCGGCCCCCGACTGCATGCGGTGGCGGTCGCGTATCTGCGCTTCGCCACCGAGGACGCCGCGCTGCTGGAGGTGATGTTCGCCGGCAAGCACCGCGCCGGAGCCGAGCGGATCGCCGAGGCCGCGGCCGGCCCGTTCGGGCTGCTGCACGATCTGATCCAGCAGGGCCAGGAGGAGGGGGTGTTGGAGCCCGGCGACGTACAGCGGGTCGGTGTCGTCCTCTTCGCCACGATGCAGGGGATCGCCGCCCTGGTGAACGGCAACCTGGTGGCCCCCGAGTTGCTGGACGGCATCGTAGAGACCGCCGTCAACCAGTTCATGCGCGGCTCGCGCCGCCCCTGACGGAGCCCGCCGCCCCCCGTTCGTGCTCACCAGCACGTCGCCCGGGCCCGTCAGACTCCCGAATGCCGAAGGGGCACGTTCAGGGGGGAGGAGGGCAGCGAGAGAACGATGATCAGGAGGCGGCCGGCTCGATCTCCCCCGCGAAGACGATGATCTCGTCGATGAGGCTCCGTCGGAGACGCACGACGTCCATTCCCGCCAGACGGGGGCCTCCACCGGGCGTGGTGAAGACCCACTGGTACCGGGCCCATTCGTCGGGCATGTCCACCGCCGAGCAGCGCACCATCGTGCCGGCCCCCGCCGGGTGGTGCCGGATGTCCAGCACGAACCGCTCGACCGCGGCGATTCCTTCGCTGCGACCCAGCGGTCCCCAGAAGACCACATCCGTGGTCAGGGCCTGGGAGAGCAGGGCGGCCACATAACTGTCGTCCGAGGTGTTGAACGCGGAGATGAACGTGTCGATCGCGGAGCGTGCGGTCTCTTCCTGCATGCCCCAGTAATACCAGCCGCTTCGCGTGCGTTGGTCCCACAAGCAGCCATCCGGTCACGGTGAGCCCTCCCCGTCACAGCACGAGGCGTGTTGCTCGCGGACGTTGGTCACACGTCGCGGTTTCGCCGGCCGACCGCGACAGGGGCCGTGAACAGCGTCCCTCCCCGCTGTGCACGACCCCCGCACGGTGGGGGCCGTCAGTCTTCGATCAGGCTGTACGTACCCGTGCCGTCCTGTCTGCCGCCGGAGTACTGGCGGATGAACTCCCCGTCCGCGTAACGGTCATGGCCCATCATGGAGCCGGTGTACTTGTTCTGCACACCGATCAGCGAGCTGCCGGGAACGTCGCGGTAGATGTAGAACCGCTGGAGGTCGTCCTCCGTGCAGGTGGCCGTCCGCAGGATCGCCCGTTCGTCGGCCGCGCTGGGCTCGGCGATGGTCGCGCACCCTCCGTTGCCCCAGTTCCACAGGGACGCCTCAAGGACCCCGTTGGTCTCCGTCACGTTGCACAGGCGCCAGTGGTCCAGGTGGGCGCTGAAGATCGTCGAGGGCCGCAGGCGGACACCGTCGCTCGCCAGGACCGGCGCGCCCCAGGACAAGGGCCGGCCGGGTACCGCGATCTTGTAGACGGTGGTCTGGCAGTCAAGGGCGGCCCGCGTGCCGGGCCCGGCGGCCTCGGGCCGACCGGCGGACGTGCCGCCGGTCAGGGCCGGGCTCCGCGCGCCGCGTTCCCGCAGTTGCTCCGCAGTCGGCGGCACCGCGCCCGCCGGGCGCTCCGCCTCCGCGGCGGCCGAACCGCAGTCGAGGAGGTCCCGCGCCTTGGCCACGATGCTGCCCGCGGGAACCTCGTCCTGGCAGCGCACCGCGCCTTCCTCAAGAGTGGTGTAGGTGGGACTTCCACATGCGGAATCCGGGGGAAAGGTGAGCCCGGATGCCGATCACCGGCACGGTCCTGCGGTGTTGATCGGCAGGTCACGCACCGCCTACCGTCAGGTCGGTGGAGACCACACACCGGCCCGCCGCCCGGGTCATCTGTCTGGACGCCGCCCACCGCCTGCTGCTTCTGCGCTGGCGTGACCCGTTCGACGGGAGGTGGCTGTGGGAGCCGCCCGGCGGCGGAATCGACCCGGGCGAGACCCCGATCGTGGCGGCACGGCGCGAACTGGCCGAGGAGACCGGACTCGATCCGGCCTCGGTGCTGGACCGGTCGGTGCCCGTCGACCGTGACTTCCGGTGGAACGGAAAGCGGTTCGTCGGGACCGAGACCTTCTTCCTCGCCCGGTTCGCCGAGGAACAACCAGCGCTCGCGCGCACCGGCCTGCTCCCGGACGAGCAGGTGAATCTGGGCGCGCACGCGTGGATCTTCCCCGCCGAACTCAGCTCACTGCCGGACCCGGTGGAACCACCCCACCTGCCGTCCGTCCTCGCCGCCCTGGTCCCGGACGGTCCGTGGAGTCGGCGGGACAGCGCCTGACGGATGGGCACCACACCTGCCGCCCGGCCTGGTCAGATGGCGGCGTCGTGCACAGGGCCGGACAACGGGGCGTGATCCGCCGCGTCATCGCACGTGACAAACCCCGCGACACCGGCCAGGTCCCCCCGGGATAGTGGTCGCCCATGGATGAGATCGAGGTCGTCGTCGCCCATTCCGAGCGCGCCACCCTGCGCGTCGGTGACGTTTTCCTGAAGGTGGACACCGATCAGGCGCGCCTCGACGTCGAGGTCGAGGCGATGTCCCTCGCGCCCGTCCCGACTCCGAAGGTCCTGTGGCGCAAACCGCCCGTGCTCGCGATCGCCGCCGTCCCGGGGACGACGCTCGGGCGGCTCGGCGGACCGTCGACCGGGACGCCGACGGCGTGGGCCGCGGCGGGCGCGGCCATCCGGACGCTCCACGAAGCGCCCCTGCCGCCCCAACGGGGGCGCGCCGGGCGGAGCATCGCCAGACTGACGGCCGAACTCGACGACGAGTGCGAGGCGCTCGTGGCACACGGTGCCCTGCCCGCCGACCTGGTCACCCGGAACCGCCGGGTCGCCGAGGCCGCGCTCCGGCCGTGGACCCCGGCGTTCACCCACGGCGACCTGCAGATCGCGCACGTCTTCCTCGACGGCGACGAGGTCACCGGCATCATCGACTGGTCCGAGGCGGGCCGGGGTGATCCCCTGTACGACCTCGCCACCTTCACGCTCGGACACGAGGACCGCCTCGACGACGTCATCGCCGGCTACGGCACCGGCATCGACCTCGACGTGATCCACGCGTGGTGGTCGTTGCGGAGCCTGATGAACGTTCGCTGGCTGGCGGAGCACGGCTTCGACCCCTTCGCGCCGGGCTGTGAGGTCGACGTGCTGAGATCGCGGATGTGAGACCGCGCGGGCCCGGCGCCGCGTGAGCATTCCGGGACGTCCAGCGCGCCGGCTCGTACAGGTCCTGCCGGACCCGGCCTGCTCCCGCCCCGGCCCCTGAAGGGCGCGAAAAACGTTTGCCCGACCGGGAGCGGCTCTTGCACAGTTGCGGGCCGCCCACCGAAAGGCCCGCACCATGCGCACCCTGTACGTCGTCACCCACCCGGAGGCGACCCACCACGTCGAGGGAGTCGTCGGCGGGTGGCACGACTCCCACCTGACGCCCGCCGGTGTCCGCGCCGCCGGTTCCATCGCCCGTGCGCTGCGCGAACAGGTCCCGGACGGCGCCGAGGTGGAGCTGTACTCCTCGGATCTGCGGCGCACCGCACGGACGGCCGAGGAGGTGGGCGCGGCGTTCGGCGTGCGGCCGGTCCTGGACCGCGATCTGCGGGAGAAGTCCTACGGTGAGGCGGGCGGAAAGCCACAGGAGTGGCTGGACCGGCGGTTCGTGCCGCCGCCCGCCGTCGGGGAACGGATGGACCACGACGAGGGCGTCGCGGGCGCGGAGACCAAGCTGGAGGGGGCGCGGCGCCTCTACGCCGCCCTGGACCGGATCCTGGCCCGCCCCTGCCGTCACCAGATCATCGTGACGCATGGCGGCTCGCTGACGTTCGTCGTCTCGGCCTGGATCAGGATGCCGATCGAGGCGGCCGGTTACGCCAGTTTCCGGGCGCCGTCCGGCAGCATCACCACGCTGCGCGAGGACGACTACTTCCACAACCGTCAGCTGACCGTGCTCGGAGACACCCGGCATCTCGACGCCGCCGGGGCCGGCTGACGCACCTCCGGCGATCACGGGCGGGTGGTGCACGGGCGGTCTCCCCGGTCACGTTCCCGAACGAGCGTACGCCGGGCCGCCGGCCACCCGGCGAAGGGTGTGGGCGGCACACTCGCCGCCCGGGGGCACGGCCCCGCCGGTGCCGGCCGCACGGGCCGGCGCCGCCGGAGACCGTTCCGGCCGTCAGTCGACGGGGGCGACCCGGATCAGGTTGCCGTCCGGGTCCGCGACGACGAAGGTGCGCCCGAAGACCGTGTCGGCCGGCTCGCTGACCACCCGGACGCCCTTCGCCACCCACTGCTCGTACCGGCGGTCGATCGCCTCGGGCGCGCCCGGCAGGCAGACACAGACCTCGCCCGTGCGCGGCACCCGCGGGTTCAGGCCGCCCTCGAACTGGCCGCTCCACAGGGCCAGGTCGGCGCCGTCCCCGAGGGAGTAGGAGATGAATCCGGGGCTCTCGAAGACGGGCTTGATCTCCAGGAGGTCGGTGTAGAAGCGGGCGGCTTCCGGCGCGTCGCTGACGTAGACGATGAAGGTGATCGAGGCAGCCATGAGGTGTTCCCTGAGTCGGTCGTGCTGACTGGACGACCGGAGCCTGCCGGTCATACCTGACGGATCCCGTCATGTTTTCTGCGATGCTCGGTTTCCGTGACCCCGGATCGGTTCTTCTCGCTGCTGCTGGCCCTGCAATCAAGGGAGGCCACGACCTCCGCTGACCTGGCCGCCGAGGCGGGGGTGTCCGTGCGGACCGTCCTGCGGGATCTGCGCTGGCTCCAGGAGGCGGGCTTCCCGCTGCTGATCCGGCGCGGCCGGTGGGGCGGGGTGACGCTGCTGCCCGGTGGCCCGCTGGACACCTCGCGGCTGACGCCGGAGGAGCGGGATCAGCTGGCGCTCCACGGACTCGACGACGCGCAGCGCGGGCATTTGGGGGCGTCCGGCGACAGCAGCCGGGCGCGCCGCAAGATCGGGGCGGCGGCGCGCCGGGCGGGGACCGGTGCGCTGCCGCTGAGTTCGCTCGTGACCACCGACAACAGGCCGTGGTTCTCCGGGGAGTCCGAGGGGCTGCCCCGGGCGGCGATGGTGGACGCCCTGCGGCGCGGGGTGCGGCTGCGGATCCGCTACCGCCGCTCGGGGGAGCGTGAGCCGACCTGGCGGGTGGTGGACCCGTACGGCCTGCTGGCCAAGGCCGGGAAGTGGTATCTGGTGGCCGACCGGGCGGGGCGTCCCCGGCTGTACGCGCTGGAGCGGCTCATGGACTGGGAGCCGGTACGGGCGGCCCGGCGGCTGCGTCCGGGCGCGGACCTGGCCGGAGTGGCGGCGGAGTTGACGGCGCACTGGGAGAACCCGGACGGTTTCCTCATCCGGGCCGAGGTCGATCCCGATCGGCTCGGGGTGGCCCGGCGCATGCTCGGCCGGCGGCTGGTGATCGGGGAGGCGGTCGCGGGAGGGCGGGTGAGCGTCACCGTCAACGGGCGGAACGTGGAGGATGTCCGGCTGCTCCTGCCGTTCGGCGGCAGTCTCACGGTGACCGGTCCTGCGGAGGCCCGGGCGCGGATGCGGGAACTCGCCGAGGAGATCCGCGCGGTGTACGCGTAGGGCGTCCCCCGCAGGGCCCGGGGCCCGGCGCTCAGCTCCCGGCGGCCGGGGGCTCGAAGCTCGCGAAGTAGGAGGCGGCCATGTCCTCGGCCGCGTGGCCCTGCGCCGCCGCGCGCCGGAAGCGCTCCGCGCCCGCCTCCGTCGCGTCCAGCAGGACCCCGGCCTCCCGGCCCGCCGCCACGATGAGCCGGGCGTCCTTCTCGGCGGTGTCCACGGCGAAGCTGGGCGGGGTGAGGGAGCGGGTGCGCACGGCCGTCGATTTCGCCCGCAGGTAGCCCATGTCCAGACTGCCGCCCGCGATGGCGTCCAGGAACTGGTCGAAGTTCACGCCCAGGCCGTCCGCCAGGGCGAGGGTCTCGGCCGCGCCGTGGGTGACGGCCAGCACCCAGGTGTTGCAGACCAGCTTCAGCCGGGTGGCCTCGCCGGGGCGTTCGCCGACCCACACCGTGCGGGAGCCGACCGCGTTCAGCACCGGCTCGATCCGTTCCCACACCTCGGTCGGTCCGGCGATCAGCGTGGTCAGCTCGCCGGCCTCCGCCGGGGCCCTGGTGCCCAGCACCGGGGCGTCCACGAAGGCGAGCCCCCGCTCCCGGGCCAGGTCGAGGAGAAGGGGCAGGGCGTCGGTGCCGGCGGTCGTGGACTGGAGCCACACGGTGCCCTCGGTGAGGCCGTCCGCCGCCGCCCGCATCGCGTCCAGGGTGGCCGGTCCGTCGTACAGCATGGTCAGCACGGTGTCCGCGCCCGCTACCGCATCCGCCGGATTTTCGGCGACCCGGGCGCCGTCGGCCGCCAGGGGTTCGGCCTTGGCCCGGGTACGGTTCCACACCCGTACGTCGTGGCCGGCCCGGCACAGGTTGCGGGCCATGGCCGCGCCCATGATGCCGGTGCCGAGGACTGCCACGGAGCGGCGCGTCATGATCAGACCACCTGGTGGAGCCAGCGGACGGGGGCGCCCTCGCCCGCGTACCGGAACGGTTCGAGTTCGTCGTCCCACGGCTTGCCCAGCAGGCGGGTGATCTCCGCGTGCAGGTCGCTCTCGCCGCGCGCGGCGCGCGCGGTGGCGGCGCGCAGCCGGTCCTCGGGGATCATGATGTCGCCGTGGATGCCGGTCACCGCGTGGTAGATGCCCAGCTCAGGGGTGCAGCTGTAGCGTTCGCCCTCCGCCGACTGGGAGGGGTCGCTGGTGACCTCGAAGCGCAGCAGATGCCAGCCGCGCAGGGCGGAGGCGAGCTGGGAGGCGGTGCCGGGGGCGCCCTGCCAGGAGAGTTCGGCGCGCCAGGTGCCGGGGGACGCGGGCTGTCTGATCCAGTCGAGGGACACCCGACTGCCCAGGACTCCCGCCGCGGCCCACTCGATGTGCGGACACAACGCGCGCGGCGCGGAGTGTACGTACAGGACTCCTCGTGTGGTCATCGGGTCCTCCAGGTCTTTCCTACCAGCGCCCACACCCCCACGTACCGCGCACGAACAGTAAACACCATGGAGATCATTTCTCGCCAAAATGGACAGCGTGTGACATGAGGTCATGTCTTTTACGCTGGATGAAGGGCCCGATCCCACTCGCCGTCCAGTGCCTGGATCCAAGCTACCGCGCGGCGGTGACCCCGGGCCCCGCCGCAGTGCCAGCGCACCATGACTCAAGGGCAGGGAACTGAATGCCGGTCAGCCGCCCCATCCTCGCCTCGACGCTCGCCGCAGCCGCCTCGCTGGCGCTGGTGGCCGGGTGTACGTCGACCCCCGCCGGTTCCGAGCCCGAGTCCGTGAACGCGACCGACGAGGCGGGCGTCCCTGCCGTCCCGCCGTGGAACACCAGCCCGGCGTCGGTGGCGGCGATCGGGGATTCCATCACCCGGGCCTTCGACGCCTGCGGGGTGCTGTCCGACTGCCCCGAGGTGTCCTGGGCGACCGGGACGGACCCGGAGGTGGCCTCGCTGGCGCATCAGCTGATCGGGGACGCCGAGCTGCTGGCCGACCGGTCGTGGAATCTGGCCGAGTCGGGGGCGCGGGCGTCCGATCTGCCGGCCCAGGCGCGGGCGGTCACGGCGCACGATCCGGAGCTGGTGACGATCATGGTCGGGGGCAATGACGCGTGCGCGCCCGATCTCGCCTCGATGACGGACACGGACGACTTCCGCGCGGACATCGAGCGGGCGGTGGAGATCATCCGGGAGTCGCTGCCGGACACCCAGATCTATGTGTCGAGCGTGCCGGATCTGCTGCGGCTGTGGGAGGAGGGCAGCACCTCGGCGCTGGCCCGCACGGTGTGGGGGGTGGCGGACGTGTGCCCGTCGATGCTGGCCGATCCGGTGGCCGTCACGGCGGAGGCGACCGAGCGGCGGGACGCGGTGCGCGAGCGGGTGGAGGAGTTCAACGCGGTGCTGGAGTCGGTGTGCGCCGCCGACACGCTGTGCCGGTACGACGGCGGGGCGGTCTTCGGGTATCAGTTCACGGCGGACGATCTGAGCAAGTGGGACTGGTTCCACCCGAACGCGCGGGGCCAGGCCGCGCTGGCCGCGCTGGCATATGAGCAGATCAGCATGGAGTAGGGCCCAGTAGGGCTCATCGGTGCCGAATGGGGCCAAGCCATTGACACGGCGGCTTGGCTCTCATTACGTTCACGCCAGCATTTCGAACAGCTGTCGAAATATCGAACAAGTGAGAGGCTGGCTGTCCCCGTGCGCATCACCGGAATCAGTACGCATGTCGTCGGTACCCCCTGGCGGAACCTCACATACGTCCAGGTGCACACCGATGAGGGGCTGACCGGCGTCGGCGAGACCCGGATGCTGGGCCGCACCGACGCCCTCATCGGCTACCTCCGGGAGGCGGAGGTCAACCACATCAAGGGCTCCGACCCGTTCGCCGTGGAGGACCTGGTCCGCCGCATGAAGTACGGCGACTACGGGCGGGCCGGCGAGATCGTCATGTCGGCGATCGCCTGCGTGGAGACCGCCTGCTGGGACATCAAGGGCAAGGCCCTGGGCGTACCGGTGTGGCAGCTGCTGGGCGGCCGGGCGAACGCCTCCGACAACCGGATCAAGGCGTACGCGAACGGCTGGTACACCGTTGAGCGCACCCCCGAGGCCTTCCACAAGGCCGCCGAGGCCGTCGTGGCCCGTGGCTACCAGGCGCTGAAGCTGGACCCGTTCGGCACCGGAAACTTCGAGCTGGACCACGCCGAGACCGTGCGCTCGCTCTCCCTGGTCGAGGCGGTGCGGGACGCGATCGGCCCCGAGCGCGAGCTGCTGCTGGAGATGCACGGCCGCTTCTCCCCCGCCACCGCCATCCGGCTGGCCAAGGACCTGGAGGAGTTCGCGCCGTCCTGGCTGGAGGAGCCGGTGCCGCCGGAGAACCTCAAGGCGCTGGCCAAGGTCGCCGCCAAGACGACCCTGCCGATCGCCACCGGTGAGCGCATCCACGACCGGATCGAGTTCCGCGAGCTGTTCGAGTCGCAGGCCGCCGACATCATCCAGCCGGACCTCGGGCACCTGGGCGGCATCTCCGAGATGCGCAAGCTCGCCGCGACCGCCGAGACCCACTACGTGCTGATCGCCCCGCACAACGTCGGCGGCTCGGTGCTCACCGCGGCCAGCCTCCAGCTGGCGGGCTGCACCCCCAACTTCAAGATCCTCGAACACTTCAACGACTTCGCGGACGCCGAGATCAAGAAGGTCGTCAAGGGCGCGCCCGAGGTGGTCGACGGGTACTTCACCCTCTCCGAGGAGCCGGGGCTCGGCGTGGAGCTGGACACCGACGCCGCCGCCGAGTTCCCGCAGCAGCAGGCCCGGTTCGACCTGTGGGCCGAGGGCTGGGAGAAGCGGGAGGGGACGAACAAGTGACGCGCGGCAGCACGGCGCGCGCCGTCCTGATCGAGGAGCCGGGGCGGCACCGGCTGGTGACGGGGCCGCCCGCCGAGCCGGGCCCGGGCGAGGTACGGGTGGCGGTGCGCGCCGCCGGGATCTGCGCCAGTGACCGCGAGGTGTACGAGGGGACGCGCGCGCCCGGCTATGTGCGCTACCCGATCGTGCCGGGACACGAGTGGGCGGGCACGATCGAGGCGGTCGGCGAGGGCGTCGACCCGTCGCTGATCGGGCGCGGGACAGTCGCCGAGGGGTTCCGGGCGTGCGGGATGTGCGAGCGCTGCCGCACCGGGCAGACCAGCCTGTGCACGGCCGGGTACGAGGAGACCGGCTTCACGCGGCCGGGCGCCTTCGCGGACACCGTGGTCGTACCGGCCCGGCTGCTGCACCCGCTGCCCGACGACGCGGACCTGAGCGCCGCCGCGCTGCTGGAGCCGGCCGCCGTGGTGGCCGCCGCCGTGCTCGCCGCCCCGCCCCGCCCCGGGGAGCGGGTCGCGGTGGTCGGCGCCGGCACGCTGGGGCTGCTGGCCGTCCAGTTCCTGGCCGCCTCCTCCCCCGGCGAACTGCTGGCCATCGACCCCAGGAAGCGCCCCCTGGAGCAGGCCGCGGCGTTCGGCGCGACCACCACGGTCACCCCGGACGCGGCGAACGCCCTGCACGGGCGCTACGACCTGGTGATCGAGACGGCGGGGGCGCCGACCACCGCCCGGGACGCCACGCTGCTGGCGCGGCGCGGCGGGCGGGTGGTGCTGACCGGGATGCCGGAGGCCGGGGCCGCGGGCATCGACCCGGTGCATCTGTCGGTCTCCCAGCTGACCGTCTCCTCGGTGTTCGGCGCGACGCCCGCCGCCTGGAGCTACGCGGTGCGGGCGTTCAGCGGCGGGCTGCTGCGCCCGGCCGAACTGATCACCCATCAACTGACCCTGGAATCCTTCGGCGAAGCGATCGAACTCGTCGGTAGCGGAGACCCGGAGGTGGGCAAGGTGTTGTTGACGCCCTAGCCCGCCACCTGCCGCCCGCCGCCCGATCCCCCACCGCCCCGGTGTCCGGGAGTCGTGCGACCGCCCGCCGCCCCGCCCGAACCATGTACGACATATCGAACAAACCCTTACAGGAGCATCGTGTCTGAGTCAGCCGCCGCCCTTCCGCACCGCCCGGGCGAGGCCGCCCTGGCCTCGCTCGGCCACGCCATACCGGCCGGCGACACCGCCGACTCCTCCCCGCACACCTTCCCCGACGGTGGCCGCTGGCGCACCGAGGTGCCCTCGGTCGAGGGCCCCGAGGCCCTGCACACCGTCCTGAAAGAGGCCGCCCAGCTGGGCGTGCCGGTCCACCGCATCAGCCAGGGCAGCGGCGTGTGGATGCTCACCGACGCCGAGATCACCGAGATGGTGGACACCGCCGCGCAGGCCGGGGTGGAGCTGTGCCTGTTCACCGGGCCGCGCGGCACCTGGGACATCGGGGCCGGCACCCGTACCGCCTCGGGCGGTGGCGGGCTGCGGGCCCGCGGCCAGTCCGCCGTCGCCGGCTGCGTGGAGGACGCCCTGCGCGCCGCCGCGCTGGGCGTGCGCTGCCTGCTGGTGGCGGACGAGGGCGTGCTGTGGGTGCTGCACCAGCTGCGCGAGCGCGGCGACCTGCCGGCCGACACCACCCTCAAGGTGTCCGCGCTGATCGGCCCGGTGAACCCGGCGGCCGTCTCCGTCCACGAGGGGCTCGGCGGCGACTCCGTCAACATTCCCTCGGACCTGACGCTGGAGCACCTCACCGAGATCCGCCGGGTCAGCCGGGTCCCGCTCGACTTCTACCTGGAGGCGCCCGACGACCTGGGCGGCTACGTCCGGATGCACGAGATCGCGGAGCTGATCCGGCGCGGGGCGCCCATCTACCTGAAGTTCGGGCTCAGCAAGGCGCCCGGCATCTACCCCTTCGGCGGGCACCTGCGCGACCTGGCCCTGGAGACCGCGAAGGAACGGGTACGGCGCGGACGGCTCGCCCTGGACCTGCTCGCCCGGCTCGGCGGGGACGAGACCGGCACCGGCACGATGTCGCCGCTCGGTTCACGGCTTCCGGGCGCGCTCAACCGCTTCCCCATTCCGGCCAGCTGACGGAGAATCAGCCAGCCGGTACCACCACCACAACCGAACAACTTCCCTCACCGAACACCGCCAGGAACAGCGCCACCTGCACGACTCGCACCACGTACCACCGCACAGAGAAGGCACCGCACCACCGAGTCGAGAGGACGTGACCCCGTCATGTCTCGCGCACGAGCCGCAACACGCGTCACCGCCGCCACCGGCGCCGCCCTCGCCCTCACCCTCGTCCTGGCCGCCTGCGGCCAGGACTCCAACCGGGGTGGGGGCGGGGGCGGTGACCGCGACCCCGAGGCCGAGGGCGGCACCATCGGGATCGCGATGCCCACCAAGTCGTCCGAACGCTGGGTCGCGGACGGCAACAACATGGTCCAGCAGTTCGAGGACGCCGGTTACGACACAGTCCTCCAGTACGGCGAGAACCGGGTCGAGAACCAGGTCTCGCAGATCGAGAACATGATCTCCCAGCGGGTCGACCTGCTGGTGATCGCCGCCATCGACGGCAGCGCGATGACCAACGTGCTCCAGCAGGCCCACGACGCCGGCATCCCCGTCGTCTCCTACGACCGGCTGCTGCTGGGCAGCGAATACGTCGAGTACTACGCCTCCTTCGACAACGAGCGGGTCGGCCGGCTCCAGGGCGAGTACATCGTCGAGGCCCTGGGCCTGGCCGACGGCAGCGAGGAGGGGCCCTTCAATATCGAGCTGTTCGCCGGCTCCTCGGACGACAACAACACCCAGTACTTCTTCCAGGGCGCCATGGAGGTGCTCCAGCCCTACCTGGACAGCGGACAGCTGGTGGTCCGCAGCGGGCAGACCAAGCTCAGCCAGATCACCACCGCGGCCTGGGACGGTGGCCGCGCGCAGAGCCGGATGGACGACCTGCTGACCGCGCACTACTCCGGCCAGCGGCTGGACGCCGTGCTGTCCCCCTACGACGGCATCTCGATCGGCATCCTGTCCAGCCTCAAGAGCATCGGCTACGGCTCGGGCAGCCAGCCCTTCCCGGTCATCACTGGGCAGGACGCCGAACTGGCCTCGATCAAGTCGATCATCGACGGCGAGCAGACCCAGACCGTCTACAAGGACACCCGCGAACTGGCCCGGCAGGCCGTGGCGATGAGCGACGCGCTGCTGACCGGCGGCGAGGCGGAGGTCAACGACACCGAGAGCTACGACAACGGTGTCAAGGTCGTCCCCGCCTACCTGCTGGACCCGGTGAGCATGGACATCAGCAACTACCAGATCCTCATCGACGAGGGCTACTACAAGGAATCGGACCTCGGCTGAGCGGCGAGGCGGACGGAGGCAGACGGAAGCACGGGAGCGACGTCATGGCACGTGCACAGCACACGGCATCCGAGCCCGAACACGTCCTGCGGATGAGCGGCATCGTCAAGACCTTCCCCGGGGTGCGCGCCCTGGACGGGGTCAGCATGTCGGTGCGGCCCGGCGAGATCCACGCCATCTGCGGGGAGAACGGGGCCGGCAAATCCACCCTGATGAAGGTGCTCAGCGGGGTACATCCGCACGGCAGTTACGAGGGCGACATCGAATTCGAGGGCGCACCCTGCGCCTTCAAGGACATCCGCGCCAGTGAGCGGCGCGGCATCGTCATCATCCACCAGGAACTCGCGCTCATACCGCAGCTGTCCATCGCCGAGAACATCTTTCTCGGCAACGAACGCACCGGCGGACGCGGTTTCATCTCCTGGTCCACCACGCTGAGTGAGACGGAGCGGCTGCTGCGCCGGGTCGGGCTGACCGGCGAGCGCCCGCAGACGAAGATCTCCGCCCTGGGCGTGGGCAAGCAGCAACTGGTGGAGATCGCCAAGGCGCTGGCCAAACGGGTCAGGCTGCTGATCCTGGACGAGCCCACCGCCGCGCTCAACGACGAGGACAGCCGCAAGCTCCTCGACCTGATCCGCGAACTGCGCGACCAGGGCATCTCGGCGATCCTCATCTCGCACAAGCTGAAGGAGGTGCTGTCGGTCGCGGATTCCGTCACCATCCTGCGCGACGGCCGCACCATCGAGACGCTGCCGGCCGAGGGCCTCACCGAGGACCGCATCATCCGGGGCATGGTGGGCCGCGAGCTGGACGCCTACTACCCCGACCGGGTGCCCTACGAGGGCGAGGACGCCGGACAGGTGGCGCTCGCGGTACGCGACTGGACAGTGGCCCACCCCGCCGACGAGCGGCGCAAGTCGGTCGACTCGGTCTCCTTCGAGGTACGGCGCGGCGAGATCCTGGGCCTGGCCGGGCTGATGGGCGCCGGCCGCACCGAGCTGGCGATGAGCCTGTTCGGGCGCTCCTGGGGCCGGTACGAGGGAGGCACGGTGGCCGTCGACGGCGAGGAGGTGTCCACCCGTACGGTGCCGGAGGCCGTCGCGCACGGCCTGGCGTACGTCACCGAGGACCGCAAGACGTACGGGCTGAACCTGATCGACACCATCAGCCGCAACATCTCCCTGGCGGGGCTGCCGGGGATGGCGCGGCGCGGCGTCGTCGACGAGCACGCCGAGACGCGGGTCGCCGAGCGTTTCCGCGCCTCGATGAACATCAAGACGCCCACGGTGTTCGAGCAGGTGGGGCGGTTGAGCGGCGGCAACCAGCAGAAGGTGGTGCTCAGTCAGTGGATCAACACCGGGCCCAAGGTGCTGATCCTGGACGAGCCGACGCGCGGCATCGACGTGGGTGCCAAGGCGGAGATCTACGCGGTGATCAGCGCGCTGGCGGCCGAGGGGCGGGCGGTGGTGCTGATCTCCTCCGAACTGTCGGAGCTGCTGGGTCTGTGCGACCGGATCGCCACCATGGCGGCCGGGCGGCTGACCGGCGTACTGGAGCGGGAGCAGGCGTCCCAGGAGGCCCTGATGCGGCTGATGACGCGCACCGAGGAGCCCGTTGACAGCGTTGTCAACGCGGCCGGCGGGGGCAGGGGCGACGAGGACGGGGAGGCACGAGGATGAGCGGCACCGACGTCACGCTGGACAAGAACGCGCCCGCGCCGGGCGGCGGTGACGGGCAGGGGCCCGGGAGCGGCGGACCGGCGGGCGGACTGGCCGTGCTGGCCTCGGAGTTGCTGCGCTCGGTGCGCACCAACATGCGCCAGTACGGGATGCTGATCGCGCTCGGCATGCTGGTGGTGATCTTCCAGATCTGGACCGGCGGCGATCTGCTGATGCCGGGCAACGTCACCAACATCATCCTGCAGAACGGCTACATCCTGATCCTGGCCATCGGGATGATGATCGTGATCATCAACGGTCACATCGATCTGTCGGTCGGTTCGGTCGCGGCGTTCTCCGGGGCGGCCTCGGCGGTTTTGATCGTCAACCACGGGGTCCCGTGGCCGCTCGCCCTCACGCTGTCGCTGCTGATCGGCGCGGCGGCCGGGGCCTGGCAGGGCTTCTGGGTGGCGTACATCGGCATCCCGTCGTTCATCGTCACGCTGGCCGGGATGCTGCTGTTCCGGGGCGCCACCCAGCTGTTGCTGGACGGTCAGTCCCGGGGTCCGTTCCCGCGCGGCTTCCAGAACATGAGCCAGGGGTACCTGCCGGAGGTCGGCCCGTACACCAACTACCACAATCTGACGCTGCTGCTGGGTCTGCTGGTGGTGACGGTGGTGCTGTTCCAGGAGTGGCGCAAGCGGCAGCAGCAGCGGGAGTACGAACTGGAGGTGCTGCCCCGCAATCTCTTCCTCCTCAAGTGCGCGGCGATCGTGGCCGCGACGGCCGCGTTCACCATGACCCTGGCCAGCTACCGGGGTGTTCCGGTGGTGCTGCTGATCCTGTCCGGGCTGCTGATCGTGCTCGGTTACGTGATGCGCAACGCGGTGCTGGGCCGGCATGTGTACGCGCTGGGCGGCAACCGGGCGGCGGCCCAGCTGTCCGGGGTGAAGGACAAGCGGGTCACCATGGCCGTGTTCATCAACATGGGTGTGCTGGCGGCGCTGGCCGGGTGTGTGTTCGCGGGCCGGCTCAACGCGGGGACGCCGGGCGCCGGTCAGCTCTTCGAACTGGAGGCGATCGCGGCGGCGTTCATCGGTGGCGCGTCCATGAGCGGCGGTGTCGGCACGGTGCTGGGCGCGGTGATCGGCGGCCTGGTGCTGGGTGTGCTGAACAACGGCATGCAGCTGGTGGGGATCGGTCCCGACTGGCAGTCGATCATCAAGGGGCTGGTGCTGCTGGCCGCCGTGGGCTTCGATGTGTGGAACAAGCGTCGCGCTCGCACATGAAAGAGCGCTCCCGCACATGAAGGAGCAAAAGGCAACATGAGCACCACGGAGCACCGCCCGGCCGCGGCCCCGCCCGCGCGCACCCCGTTCGGCACCCTGCCGGACGGAACCGGCGTCGACCGATGGACGCTGGCGCGCGGCGGGCTGCGGCTCGCGGTGCTCACCTACGGCGGGATCGTGCAGTCCCTGGAGGTGCCGGACCGGGAGGGGCGGCTCGCCAACGTCTCGCTGGGCTTCGGCCACCTGGCGCCGTACGCGGCCGAGGGCGCGTCCCCGTACTTCGGCGCGCTGATCGGCCGCTACGGCAACCGGATCGACGGCGGGCGGTTCACGCTCGACGGGCGCGAGCACCGGCTGCCCGTCAACAGCGGCGAGCACAGCCTGCACGGCGGAACCACCGGGTTCGACCGGCGGCTGTGGGACATCACCCCCTTCGACGGACCCCAGGGCACCGGGCTCACGCTGCGCCGGACCAGCCCGGACGGCGAGGAGGGCTACCCCGGGACGCTGGAGGTGCGGGTGGACTACACGCTCACGGACGGCGGCGCGTTCCGGATCGACTACACGGCGACCACCGACGCCCCCACCCTCGTCAACCTCACCAGCCACACCTACTTCAACCTGGGCGGGGAGGGCAGCGGCAGCGTCGAGGGCCACGAGCTGCGGCTGGCCGCCTCCCGCTACACCCCGGTGGGGCCCACTCTCATCCCGACCGGGGAACTGGCCCCGGTCCAGGGCACCCCGTTCGACTTCACCGGCCCGGCGGGCAAGCCGATCGGCCGCGATCTGCGCACCGGGCACGAGCAGCTGCGGTACGCGCAGGGCTACGACCACAACCTGGTGCTGGACGCCGGGGCGAGCGAGGAGCCGCGGTACGCCGCCACGCTGCGCGACCCGCGCTCGGGCCGGGTCATGGAGCTGGCCACCACCGAGCCGGGGGTGCAGCTGTACAGCGGCAACTTCCTGGACGGTTCGCTGGTGGGCTCCTCGGGGCGGGCGTACCGGCAGGGCGACGCGGTCTGCCTGGAGACCCAGCACTTCCCCGACTCGCCGAACCGGCCCGGCTTCCCCTCCACCGTGCTGCGGCCCGGTGAGACCTACCGCAGCAGCACGGTGCACACCTTCACCACCGCGTAGCCGAGTGGGGTTTGTGCCGGTTTGCGGGGCCTGGTGGCTCTTGCTGTAGTGGACAGCATGAGCTTGCCCTTCGGATCCTCGTCGTCGCCCTCCTCACCCGACCCGTTCTCCGACCTGCTCAACCGCTTCTTCGGGATGTCGCCGCTCGCCTCGCCCCCCGCCGTCCAGCGGGTGCCGATCGGGCGGCTGCTCACCGACGCCGCGCGCGAGCTGATCTCGCTCGCCTCGGGCCGGGCGACCCGGGACGGCAGCGAGGATCTGGACACCGGGCACCTGCTGTGGGCCGCCACCCAGGTCGAACCGTCCCGGGGGCTGCTCACCACCGCCGGCGCGGACCCCGACCGGCTGGCCGAGCGGGTCGAGGACACCCTGCCGCATCCGGGAACCCGGGCCGGCACCCCACTGGGCCTGACCCCCTCCGCCAAACGCACCCTCATCGCCGCGCACGCCCGCTCCCGGGCGGCCGGCGTCTCCTACATCGGCCCCGAGCACATCCTGGGCGCGCTGCTGGACGACCCCGACTCGGCCGCCGCCCGGCTGCTGCTGGGCGACGCCCGGGTGGACAGCGGACGGCTGCGCGAATCCGCCCGCCCCGGCCGCCCCGCCGAGCCCGTGCGCGGCCCCGGCGCGATGGGCATGCCCGGTGCCGCCACCGAACGGGAGAGCACCACCCCCACCCTCGACCTGTACAGCCGCGACCTGACCGAGGAGGCGGGCGCGGGCCGGCTGGACCCGGTGGTGGGCCGCGCCGAGGAGATCGAGCAGACCGTCGAGATCCTCTCCCGGCGCGCCAAGAACAACCCGGTGCTGATCGGCGAGCCGGGCGTCGGCAAGACCGCCATCGTGGAGGGCCTCGCCCAGCGCATCGTCTCCGGGGACGTGCCCTCCACCCTCGCCGACCGGCGGGTGGTCGCCCTGGACCTGACCGCCCTGCTCGCCGGGTCCAAGTACCGGGGCGAGTTCGAGGAGCGGCTGAAGAACGTCATCGACGAGGTACGGGCCACCGAACGCTCCACCATCCTGTTCATCGACGAGGTGCACACCGTCGTCGGCGCCGGGACCGGCGGCGAGGGCAGCATGGACGCCGCCAACATCCTCAAACCGGCGCTGGCCCGCGGCGAACTGCACGTCGTCGGCGCCACCACGCTGGACGAGTACCGGCGGCACATCGAGAAGGACGCCGCCCTGGAGCGCCGCTTCCAGCCGGTCACCATCCCCGAGCCGACCGTCACCGAGACCGTCCAGATCCTGGAGGGGCTGCGGGACGCGTACGAGGCGCACCACCAGGTGCGCTTCACCGACGAGGCGCTGACCGCCGCCGCCGAACTCTCCGACCGCTACCTGTCCGACCGCTTCCTGCCCGACAAGGCCATCGACCTGCTCGACCAGGCCGGCGCCCGGGTGCGGCTCAGCGGCGGCCCCGGCGGGGCGGACGGGCAGCGGCGGCGCGAGCGGATCGCCTCCCTCAACCGGGAGAAGGACCAGGCCATCGCGGTCGAGGACTACGAGCGGGCCGCCGACATCAAGCAGCAGCTCGCCGCCGTCGAGGCCGAGGGGCCGCCGCCCGGCGCCGGGCCCGACCACCACGAGGGCGTGCGCACCGTCACCGCCGACGACATCGCCCAGGTGCTCTCGCGCGCCACCGGCATCCCGGTCGCCCAGCTCACCGAGAGCGAGCGGGCCCGGCTGCTGCGCCTGGAACACGCCCTGCACCAGCGGATCGTCGGCCAGGAGGAGGCGGTCACGGCCGTCTCGGAGGCGGTGCGCCGCTCCCGCGCCGGCATGGGCGACCCGGACCGGCCCGTCGGCTCCTTCCTCTTCCTGGGCCCCACCGGGGTCGGCAAGACGGAGCTGGCCAAGGCCCTCGCCGAGCTGCTGTTCGGCGACGAGAGCCGGATGGTGCGCTTCGACATGAGCGAGTTCCAGGAACGCCACACGGTCTCGCGGCTGGTGGGCGCCCCGCCCGGCTACGTCGGGTACGAGGAGGCCGGGCAGCTGACCGAGCAGGTGCGCCGGCAGCCGTACCGGGTCCTGCTCTTCGACGAGGTGGAGAAGGCGCACCCCGACGTGTTCCACCTGCTGCTCCAGGTGCTGGACGACGGGCGGCTGACGGACGGCCAGGGCCGCACCGTCAACTTCCGCAACACCGTGGTCATCATGACCAGCAACCTGGGCGCCGACCTGATCCTGTCGCACGGCGGCGAGGTCGACGAGATCAGGACCGAACTGCTGGAGCAGCTGCGGCGCGGCTTCCCGCCCGAGTTCCTCAACCGGATCGACGAGACGATCATCTTCCACCGGCTGTCGGACACCGATCTGGAGCGCGTGGTGGACCTGCTGCTGGAGCGCAGCCGGCGCCGGGTGCGGGCCCAGGGCATGCACCTGGAGGTCACCCCGGCCGCCAAGCGGCTGCTGGCGGAGCGCGGGCACCAGCCGGAGTACGGGGCCAGGCCGCTGCGCCGCACCATCCAGACGGAGCTGGACAACCGGATCGCCACGCTGCTGCTGGGCGACCGGGTCGAGCACGGCGACACCATCACGGCGGACGCGCGCGGGGACCACCTGGTGGTGACGGTGGTCCCGGTCGCGGACGAGGAGGCCGAGGAGCGGGCCGAGGGCGAGGGCATGCCCCCGCCCATGAGCTGAACCCGGTGCGGGTGCGGTGACGGCGGTCCGGGCGGCGAACCGCCGTCGCACGTCGCAAGGGGCACCGGCTCCCGGCGGGGGTGCGCCATACGGTGACAACATCTGTTCGGCCAGCCCGGGACTCTGCTCAATCCACCGTGATGAACCTAGCTTGATCCTCATGACGGAATACAGACTCAGCCGCCGTCGCATCCTGACCATCGGCGGCCTGGGAGCCGCCGGGTTTGTGCTGGCCGGCCACTGCCCCGCGAGCGCCGCCACCGGCGCCGCCACCCCCGTCCACCCCGCCTCGGGCGCCACCGGCGAGACCACCGCCGACTCCTGGTACGAGCTGACCACCCACCGCTCGGACGGCCCGTACACCCTGACCGCCGCCCAGAACCGGCAGGACATCACCGACGGCAAGCAGGGCGTGCCGCTGGCCCTCGACCTGACGGTGCGGGACAGCGGCGGCAGCGGGGCGGCCCTCCCCGGCGCGGCCGTCGAGGTCTGGCACTGCGACGCCTGGGGGTACTACTCGGGCTACACCGACGCCAACCCGGGCGGCGAGGTACGCGCCGAACGCGAGGACCGCAGCGGCGCCGACCCGGACTCCTTCCTGCGCGGCCACCAGGTCACCGACCGGGAGGGCCGGGTCGCCTTCCGCACCATCGTGCCGGGCTGGTACGCGCCGCGCGCCCCGCACATCCACGTCCGGGTGCACCTGGGCGCCGAGCCGGAGAGCGGCGGCTTCGCGGCGGAGGCCACGCACTTCACCGGGCAGCTGTTCCTGCCGGACGAGCTGGTCGCCGAGGTGTACGAACTGGAGCCGTACGCCCAGCACATCGGCGACGGTCCGGCGACGCTGGCCCGCGACATCGTGTACGCGGGCGGCGGGGAGCGGGACGGCCTGCTGTCCCTGGAGCGGGTCAGCACCCGCTCTCTGACCGAGGGCTGCTCGGCGGCGTTCACCCTGGCCGTCCCGGCGGAACGCGCCAGGGCCGCCGCCCGCGCGGCGTCCGCCGCCCGCGCCGCCTGACGGCGGGCGCGGCCCGCCGGGGGGCGGGCCGCGTTCGTCGGGCGTGTGCCGTCAGCCCGCGTACGGTGCCTGGACATCGAGGACCCAGGTGACGCCGAAGCGGTCGGTGAGGATGCCGAAGCCGGGGCTCCAGGGCGAGGCGGCGAGGGGCTCGACGATGTCGGCCCCCTCGGACAGCGCCTTCCAGTAGCCGGTGACCTCGTCGAGGGTCTCGCCGCGCACGGACTGGAAGAAGGTGCGGTCGGTGAGGGTCATGCCGTTCTCCCGGCGGGTCGACCCGGCGATCGCGGCCGGGTCGGCGTCCTCCGGGCCGGGGATGTCGTAGGCCATGACACGGAACCCGTCCTCGTTCTCGACCTGGCCGAACACCACCTTGTCGGCACCGGGCGCGTCCTTCGGCGCGCCGAGGTCACCGTACGTCGCGAGGGTGAGCCGTCCGCCGAACACACTCTGGTAGAACGCGAGGGCCTGCCCGGCGGTGCCGCGGAAGTTGAGGTGGGTGGTGGTCTGGATGGTCATGGGAGTGTCCTTCTCCTGACGGTTCTCGGCGGCCGGTTCGCCGCGGGGCCCACACTGGCGGCAGTAGAGGACAGCGGCGGTCCTCCACCTCGGGCAGGATCGGGCGCATGGCCGGACGTTCCTCTCGGATGCTGTCGTTGCTGTCGCTGTTGCAGACCCGGCGCGACTGGCCGGGCCGGACGCTGGCCGAGCGGCTGGCGGTGAGCCCGCGCACCGTGCGGCGCGACATCGAGCGGCTGCGCGAGCTCGGGTACCGGATCAGCGCGACGAAGGGCCCGGACGGGGGTTACCGTCTCGCGGCGGGATCGGAGCTGCCGCCGTTGCTGTTCGACGACGACCAGGCCGTGGCGATCGCGGTGGCTCTGCGGAACGCCTCCGCGAGCGGGGTCGACATCGAGGAGGCGGCGGCGCGGGCGCTGGCGACCGTACGGCAGGTGATGCCCTCACGTCTCCGCCATCGGATCGACGATGTCCGGTTCACCGGCGCCGAGCCCACCGCACGCGTGGACCCCGGGGTGCTCCGGACGGTGAGCGCCGCGGTGCGGCGGCGGCACGTCCTGCGCTTCGGCTACGGGGAGGCGGACGGTCCCGCGCGACGCGCCGAGCCGCACGCCGTGGTCGCCCGCGGCGGCCGGTGGTACCTCATCGCCTGGGACCTGGACCGCGAGGACTGGCGTGTCTTCCGCCTGGACCGGGTGACCCCGCGCCTGCCGGACGGTGGCCCCTTCACCCCGCGCCGGCTTCCGGCCCCGGACGCGCGGACCTTCCTGGCCGCGCGGTCCAAGGGGTCGGCCGCCGAGGACCGGTGGCCGTGCACCGGGGAGGTCGTCATCGCCCGGCCGGCGAGCGAGGTCGCGCCGTGGATCGGGGACGGCGAGGTGGAGGCGCTGACCGAGCGGACGTGCCGGCTCACGGTGGGCTCGTGGTCATGGACCGGCCTGCTCGCGCTCGTGACCCGGTTCGACGCCCCGTTCACCGTCCTCGGGCCACCGCCCCTGGCCGCCGCCGCCCGTACCCTGGCCGACCGCCTGCGGGCGGCGGCCACCGGCCCGCCGCCGGACACCGCGGGCCACGCGGAGGAACAGGACAGAACCTGACCGCTTGTGGGGCCACCCTTGCCCCATGACGAAGCGACAACCGGCGGAGCGGCTGACAGTGCGGGACACGCGGGCGTGGCGACAGTGGCTCGACGTCCACGAGGAATCGTCCGACGGCGTGTTGCTGGTCCTCGCGAAGAAGGGACACACGCACCCCACCTCCCTGACCTATGCCCAGGCGCTGGAGGAGGCCCTGTGCAGCGGCTGGATCGACGGGCGCCGCAACGCCATCGACGAGCGGACCTTCCAGCAGCACTTCACTCCCCGCCGCGCGGCGTCCCTCTGGTCGCGCCGCAACGTCGGCATCGTCGCGGCCCTGATCGAGGAGGGGCGGATGCGGGCGCGCGGGCACCGGGAGATCGAACGGGCGAAGGCCGACGGCCGGTGGGAACGGGCGTACGGCGGACAGGCCGTGGCCCAGGTCCCGGACGATCTCGCGCGTGCCCTCGCCGGGTCGCCGGAAGCGGCGGCGCGTTTCGCCGCGCTGGACCGGTCCCGGCGCTATTCCGTCATCCATCAGGTCGTCACCGCGTCCAGCCCCGCCGGCCGGGCCCACCGGATCGAGCGGTTCCTCACCCGTCCGGAGCCCGCACCTCCTGCCACGTCCGATGACCCCCGACGATGAGTGGCCGGCCCCTCAGTCGTGGTCCGCTCCGCAGCAGGGGTGCGGATCCGGGGTCTCGAACGGCACGTAGGTGCCGCCCAGGGCCGGCATCAGCCGCAGCAGCAGCCGCCCGCCCGCCCATTCGGGGCGGACGTGGGAGCGGGTGAGGAGCACCGTGTCCGGGTCGGCCGGGGTGCCGCCCAGCACCTCGGCGGCGTCGATCGCGGTGGTGGCGAGGAGTTCGGCGACGGTCAGCCGTTCCGGCAGGCTCGCGGAGCCGGGAAAGTACACCGCCCGGCCGCCCGTACGGCCCGTGTGCTCGGCCGTGGCGAGCGCGGCGCCCGCGCCCGCCTCCGTACCGCACCGCACCCCCGCCGGGCCCGCCTCCGCGCCGAGCCGGTCCAGGACCGTACCGGCGTCGGCGGCGGGCACCGCGAGCGACAGGGCCAGGCCCGGCCGTTCGCCCGGCGGGCGCACCCGGTGGGTGCAGGCGTACGCACCGGCCGGCAGCGGGAGCAAGCCGGCCAGCCGGTGCAGCACATGGTCGGCGGCGCGCAGGGTGGCGGCCTGCGGCCCGGCGTCGACGCCGATGACGTGGAACGTGGTCACGAAGGCAGCACCCAGATGGGGTTGGAGTAGAACCACAGGTCGCGCCACGGGTCGGCGTCGCCGACGACGTCCAGCGCCGGACCGTTCGGGTCGGTGGCGGCGCCGTGCAGGCCCACCTGCGAGCGGTTGCCGTCGGTGCCGCGCACCCGGACGTACACCGGGCGGTCGATCCGGCCCAGCTTGTAGGTGAGGGTCACGGAGCCGGTCGACTTGTTGACCTCGAAGGACGTGGCGACCTTCGTGCCGGGGGCACGGAAGCCGTCGCGGTCCTGCGCCGCGCCGGTGACCTCGCCCCGGATGACGTCGACCCGGGCCAGTTCGGGCACGAAACCGGCCCAGTTGGCGCCGTTGGCCAGCGCGATCTCCAGCCGCAGCTCCACGCTCGTACCGCGCTTGACCTGGAGGGTGCCGCCGAGGGTGGCGGAGCGGTTGCCGCCGCGCAGCTGGGCGTCGAGGCCGGAGATCAGCCCGCCGTGGTCCACCCAGACCCGGCCGTCGCGGATGCCCTCCATGACGGCGGCGTAGGAGAAGTTGGTGGCGCCGACGTGGGTGCGGCTGTACTGGCCGGGCCAGTAGTCGCCGGCGTCCAGGTTCAGGCCGCCGGAGTACACCGGGTCGCCGTGGAAGCCGTTCGCGTCGAAATCCGTGTCGGAGGGGCGCGCGGCGGTGTCGGCGTAGTTGCTGTGCGAGTCGGAGTTGGCGCTGATCCACCAGGGCTTGCCCTCGGCGAGCAGGCTGTCCCACAGGCCGCCGACGGTGGCGGTCATCCAGTCGAAGCCGCCCCAGGTGCGGTAGCTCTCGGCCGGGTAGGCGGGGAAGGAGCCGGCACCCGGGCTGGAGTCGTAGTAGCCGCGGCCCGAGCCGGGGCCGCCCGGCTTGGCGATGCCGGCCGCCTGGTGACCGGGGGCGCCCTCCATGCCGACCGCGATGCCGGGCTGCGCGTCGCGCCAGGCGCGGATCTCGTGCGGGGAGTCGATGCCCTTGCGGGAGGGGTGGTTGGCGAGCATCAGCGCGGCCTTGACCTTCTTGCGCTGGACCTGCTCGGCGAGGAAGTTGAGGCCGGAGATGGCCAGGGCCTCGTTCTGCGGGGTGTCGGCGGTGGCGCCCTTGACGGCGCCGTCGTAGCCGGTCTCGAACTGCTTGAGGACATCGACCTCGTTCTTGCCGGGGTGGACGAAGACGGTCGCGTGCTCGGCGGCGGGGATGTTCCACTCCAGGCCCTGGAAGACGAGGGTGTCCTGGTAGCGCTCCCGGGCGGCCTTGATGTCCGGATTGACCTTCTCCACGCCGATCCGGGAGTGGTTGACGCTGCCGTGGTCGGTGATGACCATCCAGTCCAGGCCGTGGCGCGAGCCGTTGCGGACCTGGTCGGCGACCCGGTAGAGGCCGTCGGAGCTGTACTGGGTGTGGATGTGGTGGTCCCCGGCCAGCCACAGCATCCGGCCGTTGCCGTTGCCCCGGCCGTTGTTGCCGGTGGGGCGGGTGCCGGGGGCGGCGGCCGCCGCCTCGAAGGCGGAGGAGCCCAGCACGCCCGCACCGGCGATCCCGGCGCCCAGCAGTCCGGCGCGGCGCAGCATGGAGCGCCGGGAGAGCTGGTCGGGGCTCAGCTCGCTGTCCGGGATCTCCGTGTCCATGGCGGCCGGAAGCGCCCGGGGTTCCTCGTCGTGGTCGTGCCCGTGACCGTGTTCGTGCCCGTGACCGTGCGGGTGGTGGTGTCCGTGCCCCATGGGATCGCTCCTGTGTCCACGCGTTGCTGCTGCCGCAGGAACTCTGAGAGTGGCAGGTGAACACGAACCCGTATCGACGCCACGTGGAGAAGAACAAAGGAGAAGAATGTCAGGGAATTGGCGACCGAATCGGCGGAAAACCGGCGCCGGGACCGGCGGATGAGCAGGGACGGACGAGGGGCGGCGGGAACGGTCCCGCCCGTTCCCGCCGCCCCGCCCCGACCCGGTCAGCGACCCTCGGAGGGCACCTGTCGGCTGTGTTCCGGCCCGGCCGGCTCGGCGGACTCACCCGCGCTCACGGCGGTCCCGCCGGCCAGCACCAGCAGCCCGGCGGCCAGCACTCCGGCCCCCACCGCGGCCAGATTGCGGCGTCCGGTGGGCCTGCGGTGCCTGCTGCGGCTCATGGGGTCCTCTCCGACTGCTGAACCGACCTGTACACCTCAACCTAGGAAGCGCTTGTTCACTCCGTCAATCCCCGCCCCGGGCCGGTTCGGTGGACGTCCTGTGCTGGTTCACGGACGGCTCACAGATCGCGCCGGTGGACCACCGCCACCGCCGTCACCGCCGCCGCGAGCGGCCAGGCCGCCAGGACGATCCAGGACCCGGTCACCGTCGCCGGATACCGGCCCGGGTCGTAGTCCATCGCCGGGTTGAGGGTGAGCGTCTGCCAGGCGGGCAGCGGCATCGCGTGCCCGATCTCCGCCACCCAGCGGTAGGTGTCGCCGCCGAACAGCGCCGGCAGCAGGAGCAGTACGCCGATGGTCGTCACCACGGTGCCGGTCGCGTGCCGGATCAGGGCGGCGACCGCCAGGCCCACCAGCGCGCTCACCGGGGCCAGCAGCGCCGACGCGGCCACCGCGCGCGCCGCGCCCGGGTCGGCGAGCGAGACGCCGCCGTACTCCCGCAGCAGCCACTGGCTGACGGCGAACGAGGTGAGCGCCACCACCGTGCCCATCGCCAGGGTCACGGCCGTCACCACCGCCGCCTTGGCCGCCACCACCGCCCGGCGGTCCGGGACCGCCGCCGCCGTCGTACGGATCAGGCCGCTGGTGTACTCGCCGAACAGGGCGATGGCGCCCACGCTGCCCGCGATGATCACCAGGATCTGGTAGGCGGGGCCGACGAAGGCCGTGTGCATCGGGTCGAACATCATGCGCGGATCGAGGCCGTCCGGCGGCGGCCACAGGGTGGCGAGCCGGTCGGCGTTGGAGCGCGCCGCGTTGACGTTGATCGCGATCACGGCCAGCGCGCCGGCGCCCAGCACCCAGTAACTGGAGCGCAGCGACCACAGCTTGATCCATTCGGCGGCCAGCAGCCGGCCGAACCGGGGGCGGGGGGTCATCGGGCATCTCCGGCGAGGTGGTCGACGCTGTCGGCGGTCAGTTCCATGAACGCCTCCTCCAGGGAGGAGGCGGCGGCGCTCAGTTCGTGCAGGACGTAGCCGTGCCGCAGGGCGAGTTCCCCGATTCGCGCGGCGGTGAGCCCGGTGACGGTCAGGGTGTCCTCCCCGCCGGGCACCGGGGTGCCGCCCGCCGCCGCCAGCACGCTCGCCAGCGCGGTGGCGCGCGGCGCCCGGACGGTGATGGAGCGCCGGGCGCCGCGCGCCGCGAACGCGGTGACGGTCTCGGCCGCGATCAGTTCGCCGCGGCCGATGACGACCAGGTCCTCGGCGGTGTGCTCCACCTCGCGCATCTGGTGGCTGGAGACGAACACCGTGCGGCCCTCGGCGGCCAGCCGCCGGAACAGCGCCCTGATCCACCGCACGCCCTCCGGGTCCAGGCCGTTGAGCGGCTCGTCGAAGACCAGCACCGGCGGGTCGCCCAGCAGCGCGCCCGCGATGCCCAGGCGCTGCTTCATGCCCAGCGAGAAACCGCCGATCCGGCGCCGCGCCGCGTCCGCCAGGCCCACCTCGGCCAGCACCTCGGCGACCCGCGCCCGGGGGATGCCGTTGCTCACCGCCAGCGCCGTGAGATGGGCCGCGGCGGTGCGCCCGCCGTGCACGTCGTGGGCGTCCAGCAGCGCGCCGATGTGCCGCAGCGCGCGCGGCCGGTGCCGGATCTGCCGCCCCTCGACGGTGGCGGTGCCCGAGGTCGGGTCGTTCAGGCCCAGGATGATCCGCAAGGTGGTGCTCTTGCCCGCCCCGTTGGGGCCCAGGAAGCCGGTGACCCGGCCGGGCCTGACGGTGAACGTCAGCTCCCGCACGGCGGTGGCCGGCCCGTATCGCTTGGTGAGGTGGTGTACGTCGATCACCCGTCCCACGGTGCCGCCCCGCACCCGTGCCGGGCATCGGCCCGGTGGCCGCAACCGGCGCCCGGCCATGGGCCCGTGGGCGTACGCCCGTCGGCCAATGGCCGGGCCCGCTCCCGCGTCCTACGATCGGCGTCATGCACACCACCCCCGGTCCCCCGGCCCCGCCCTCGCTGTTGCGGCGGGTCCCGCCCGGGCTGTGGCTGGTGCTGCTCTGGCTCGCGGTCACCGTGTACACGCTGGTGATGGACACCCGGATGATGGACCCCTGGCACTTCGTGTTCGGCGGCCCCCGCTCCCGGATGACCGGCTGGCCGATGCTGACCGTCGCGGGGGCCCTGGTCGCGGCGGCCGGCCTGCTGACCCGGCGTACCCTGCTCGCGCTCGCCCTGCTGCTGACCGGCACCGTCGTCACCACCACGGGCATCTCGGTGAAGGACATCCCGCTGCTGCAGTTCCTGCCGGTGATCGTGGCGCTGTGCTACATCGCGGCGACCCGCCCGCGCCGTACCTCGGCCGCCGCCGGCGCGATGGCGCTGGGCGTACTGATCGGGTACGCGCTGACCCGCTCGCTGCTGGGGATGCCGGTGGAGGTCTCCACCGCGGCAACCGTCGTGCTGACGACCGTCGTCGCGTGGCTGATCGGGAACTCCATCCGGCAGAGTCAGCTGCACGAGGAGGCGCTGCGGACCCGGGCCGCCGAGGCCGCGGTCACCGCCGAGCGGCTGCGGATCGCCCGCGAGCTGCACGACATGGTGGCGCACAGCGTGGGGATCATCGCGTTCCAGGCCGGGATGGGCGGCCGGGTCATCGACACCCAGCCCGCCGAGGCCCGCAGGGCACTGGGCGCCATCGAGGCCACCAGCCGCGAGACGCTGTCCGGGCTGCGCCGGATGCTGGGCACGCTGCGCCGCCCCGTCGCGCTGGAGCCCGCCCCGGGCCTGGCGGACCTGGACCGGCTGGTCGCCACGGCGGGGGCCGCCGGGGTACGGGTGGAGGTGCGCCGGCTCGGCGAACCCCGCCCGCTGCCCGGCGACATCGAGCTGTCGGCGTTCCGGATCGTGCAGGAGGCGCTCACCAATGTGGTGCGGCACGCGCACACCGACCGCTGCCGGGTGACGGTCGGCCTCGGCGAGGCGGACCTGTCGGTGGAGATCACCGACGAGGGGCGCGGGCCGGGCGACGGGCGGGCCGCCGGGTACGGGATCGTCGGGATGCGGGAGCGGGCGGCGCTGCTGGGCGGCTCGCTGACGGCCGGGGCCCGCCCCGGGGGCGGCTACCGGGTGGCGGCGACGCTGCCGGTTCCGGCGCCGGTGGCGGCGGTCCGGTGAGCGTGCGGGTGCTGCTGGCCGACGACCAGCCGCTCATCCGGTCCGGGCTGCGGGTGCTGATCGCCGACACGGCCGGGCTGGACGTGGTGGGCGAGGCCGGGACCGGCGCGGAGGCGGTCGCGCTGGCGGCCGAACTTCGCCCCGATGTGGTGGTGATGGACATCCGGATGCCCGGCATGGACGGCATCGCGGCCACCCGGGTCATCACGGCGGGCGGCGAGGGCGCGCCCCGGGTGCTGATCCTCACCACCTTCGACGAGGACGCGCACGTCTACGGCGCGCTGCGGGCCGGGGCCAGTGGCTTTCTGGTCAAGGACATGGCGCTGGACGACATCCTGACGGCGGTGCGGGTGGTGGCGGGCGGCGAGGCGCTGATCGCGCCGGGCGTCACCCGGCGGCTGATCGCGGAGTTCGCGGCCAGACCGGCGGTACGGCCCGGTGCCGGGCGGCCGTTGCCGGGCAGTGTGACCGAACGGGAGCGCGAGGTGCTGACCCTGGTCGGCCGGGGCCTGACCAACGCGGAGATCGCCGCCGAACTGACCATCAGCGCGGCCACGGCGAAGGCGCATGTGGCCCGGCTGTTCACGAAGCTCGACGCCCGGGACCGGGTGCACCTGGTGATCACCGCGTACGAGGCGGGGCTGGTGACGACGGGCCGGTAGGCGCGGGTGCCGGGCGGGGCCGCGGTGGCCCGGGCGCCGGCGTGGGGCCCGCCGGGCCCGCACCGCGCCGCATATGCCTTTGTCCCGTTCCGCGCGCTCCTCCCCCACCTGCGGCTTGCACGGCATATGGGATGGGTAGGGCTGTTGGCCGGAATCGCCGCCCCCACCCGAAGAGGTTCGACCGTGCCCATGGGACCGCTCGCCGACGCGCTGATCCGGGTGCCCCGGCACGCGTTCATTCCGACCGCGGCCTGGGCCAGGCCCGCGGCGGGGGACGGGTACTGGATCGACCGGGATCGGGATCCGGACCAGTGGTGGACGGCGGTGTGCTCCGACACCGTGGTCTTCACCCAACTGGACGACGGGGCGACCGAGCTGACGCCGCACAACGCCGCCCGTACCTTCGCGCCCACCTGCTCGGCGTCCAGCCCACTGCTGATCACCGCCTTTCTGCGGCACCTCGCGCCCGAGCCCGGCGACCGGGTGCTGGAGGTGGGGACCGGCACCGGCTGGACCGCCGCGCTGCTCGCGGACCTCACCGGAGACCCCGGGCGGGTGACGACCGTCGAGATCGACGCCACGCTGGCGGCCGTCGCCGAGCGCAATCTGCGCGCGGCGGGAGCGGTGCCGCGGCTGGTGGTCGGCGACGGCACCGCGGGGGCACCGGAGCACGGGCCCTTCGACCGGCTGCACATCACCGCCGGGGTGCGGGAGATCCCGTACGGCTGGATCGAGCAGACCCGCCCCGGCGGCGTCATCGTGCTGCCCTACGCGCCCGTGATGCGGCTGCTGCGGCTGGTGGTCGGCGCGGACGGTGAGGCGCTCGGGACCTTCCACGAGGACTGCGCGTTCATGCCGCTGCGCTCCCAGCGCGGGACGGGGCCGGGCGCGCCGGCCGGCGACCCGGGGCCGTCCCGGACGCGCGCGCTGGACCGCGATCCGGCGCCGCTGCTCGATCCGGCGCCCGGGCTGCAGCTGCTGTTCGACGTCCTCCTCGGCGATCTGCCCTGGGAGGGCCGGGACGGGGAGCTGGTACTGGCCGGTGGCGCCTCCCGCGCCACGGTACGGGCGGGCGAGGTCACCCAGAGCGGGCCGCGCGATCTGTGGGACGAGGCGGAGCACGTGCACGCCGCGTGGACCGACCGGGGCTGCCCGGGGCCGGACCGGATGGGCCTGCGGCTCACCCGGGAGCGACAGTACGTATGGCTGGATGATCCCGCCTTCCCGGCGACGGACATCCTCACCGCGAGAGGGGATACGCACCATGGCTGACTGTGGATCGTGCGGGGGCCAGGGGTGGGTGTGGGTGCACTACGACGGCAAACGCAAGAAGGAGAACTGCCCCATCTGCACCGGGAAGTGAGCCCGGAGCCCGCTGGGTGGGACCGCCGGCGCCCGGGGATGGGCGGGCGGCGGCGGTCCCGGTCGGTGGGGGTGCGTACCGGCGGTTACGGGGTCACGCGAGCCGGATGACGTTCCACGACAGCGGCTCCAGGGTGGCGCTCAGGGTGCCGTCGGTGAGTGTCGTGCCGGTGGCCGCGTGCGGGGCGACCCGCTCGGTGTTCTCCAGGGTGTTGCGCGCGTCGGGGTCCTCGTCCGAGAGCACCGAGTGCTCCACGACCCGGGTCAGGTCCAGGCCGTGCAGCACCGCCTCCAGCGGCAGCGCCCGGGTCTGGCTGCGGTTGACGGCGAAGATCGTGACCTCGCCGGTCTCGTCGTTCTTGACGGCCGTGGTGTGCAGCAGGTCGACCGTGCCGAACTGCTCGGTCTCGTACGTCGGGGACTCCGGGCGCACGTCGAGCACCGTGCCGCGCCCGTACTTCGAGGCCGCCGCGAAGGGGAAGTAGGTGGTCTGCTTCCACGCCGGGCCGCCCGGCTCGGCCAGGATCGGGGCGATGACGTTGACCAGCTGCGCCAGACAGGCGACCTTCACCCGGTCCGCGTGCCGCAGCAGCGCGATGAGCAGCGAGCCGAAGACGACGGCGTCCACCACGCTGTAGTGGTTCTCCAGCAGGCGCGGCGCCTCGGCCCAGTCCTCCTGCGGCGGGTCGGTGTGGGCCGGCGCCTCGGGGTTCATGTACCAGACGTTCCACTCGTCGAAGGAGAGGCTCAGCTTCTTCTTCGACTTCAGCTTGGCGCCCACGTGGTCGCAGGTGGCGACGATCTTCTCGATGAAGGACTCGGTGTCCACGGCCGAGGCCAGGAAGGAGTCGCGGTCCCCGTTCCGCTCCTCGTAGTAGGCGTGCAGCGAGACGTGGTCCACCAGCTCGTAGGCGTGCTCCAGGACGGTGGCCTCCCACTGCGCGAAGGTGTCCATCGAGGAGTTGGAGCTGCCGCAGGCGACGAGTTCCACGTCCGGGTCGATCTGCCGCATGGCGCGCGCCGTCTCGGCGGCCAGCCGCCCGTACTCCTCGGCCGTCTTGTGGCCGGTCTGCCAGGGGCCGTCCATCTCGTTGCCCAGGCACCACAGCTTGATGTCGAACGGGTCCTTGTCGCCGTGCGCGGCGCGCAGGTCGGACAGGGCGGTGCCGGCGGGGTGGTTGGCGTACTCCTGGAGCTCCAGAGCCTCCGCGACCCCGCGCGTGCCCAGGTTGACGGCCATCATCGGGGTGCCGCCGACCTTGCGGACGAAGTCGATGAACTCGCTGAGCCCGAACTGGTTGGACTCGGTGGAGCGCCAGGCCAGGTCCAGACGGCGCGGCCGGTCCTCTTTGGGGCCGACGCTGTCCTCCCACTTGTAGCCGGAGACGAAGTTGCCGCCGGGGTAGCGGATGGCGGTGACGCCCAGTTCCCGGACCAGGTCCAGGACGTCGGTGCGCAGTCCGGCGGCGTCGGCGGCGGGGTGCCCGGGCTCGTAGATGCCGGTGTAGACGCAGCGTCCCAGGTGCTCCACGAAGGAGCCGAAGAGCCGCGGGTCCACCTCGGAGACGGCGAAGGCGGGGTCGAGGGTGAAACGGGCGGTCGTCTGCTGAGCACTCATGCGGGTCCCTGACTGACTGAACGGTGTTGTTCGATGGTGTTCGTTATTTCGTACATCGGTCGCAGCTTCGAACAAAAAGAAAATCTAAGGCGGGATGGAGCCGGCGTCAACGGGGTCCCGTCCGCTGCGCCGGCTCCTCCCCCGGCCGCGTCAGCCGCTGGTCGGCACGACCACCGGCCAGCCCGCCGCCGTCCAGCCCAGGCGGCTGATCGCCAGATGCGGCTCGCCGCCGCGCTGGGTGTCGTAGTAGTGGTACACGAGCAGGTCGCGCCCGCCGTCACCGAGCAGCACGTGCTGCCCGCCCGGGCCCAGGTACCGGCCGCTGTTGCCCAGCAGCAGATCCCCGCCGCCGTTCAGCATCGAGCGGCCGGTGCTGTCCGTGAACGGCCCGGTCGGCGCGGAGGACCTGCCCACCCGGATCTTGTACGTGGAGTCGAGCCCGGCGCAGCAGGCGTCGTAGGAGGCGAACAGGTAGTACCAGTTGCCGCGCTTGACGACCTGGCCCGCCTCCACCGCGTACGGGGCGTCCGGCCGGGTGGCGAGGTGGGTGATGGGCGGGTTGCCGCTGCGCAGCCCGGTCGCCGGGTTCAGCTCGACCATGTGGATGCCGGTCCAGTACGAGCCGAACGTCATCCACAGCCGGCCGCCGTCCCACAGCACGGCCGGGTCGATGGCGTTGTACCGGTCGCCGGTGGCGCTGGAGAGCACGATGCCCCGGTCGGTGAAGGTGCCGGGCGCGCCGGTGGGGGAGGTGGCCAGGCCGATGGCGGAGTTCTGGGAGCCGAAGGTGGAGACGGCGTAGTACAGCCAGTACTGGCCGTTCGCGTAGGAGATGTCCGGGGCCCAGGGGCGGTCCTGCGTGGTGTAGCGGTCCCACCAGGACGGAACGTTCTGCGGGGCGAACGCGCCGCCCTGCCGGGTCCAGTTGACCATGTCGGTGGAGACGTGGGCGTCGACGTCGCGGTGCGAGCCGTACGCGACGTACCGGCCGTCGGCGAGCCGGATCATGGTCGGGTCGTGCAGTTGGGTCTCCCCGGCGGCGGGGTACGGGTCGGGGTACTCGGCGGCCGACGCGGTGCCGGCCGGCAGGGCGGCCGCCAGGGCGGCGGCGGTGACTAACGTCAGCAGGCGGTGGAGTGTCCTTCTCATGGCGGATGCGGCTCCTCGGGTGGGGGTGAGCGGGGGGTGCGCGGTCACTGGCCCGCGATGCCGGTGTGCGCGACACCGCGGACGATCTGCCGCTGGAAGAAGACGAAGACGATCAGCAGCGGCAGCGCGGCCAGCAGGGACATCGCCATCAGCTGGGCCCAGCGGATCCCGAAGCTGGACTGGATGGTGGCGAGCCCGACCGGCAGGGTCGCGAGATCGGGGTCGGTGGTGGCCAGGTAGGGCCACAGGAAGTTGTTCCAGGAGGCGATGAAGGTGAAGATCGCCACGGCCGCCAGCACCGGGCGGGACAGCGGCAGCACGATCCGGAAGAAGATCCGCCAGCGGCCGGCGCCGTCGATGGTCGCGGCCTCCTCCAGCTCCGGCGGCACCGCCTGGAAGAACTTGTAGAGGATGTACAGCATCGCGGGCGCGGCGACCTGCGGCAGGATGACGCCCCAGTAGGTGTCCACCATCCCCAGGGCCCTGATGTTGGCGAACTGCGGGGCGGTGATGACCGTTCCGGGCACCATGATACCGGCCAGGATCAGCCCGAACAGCGCCTTGCGGAAGCGGAATTCGGTGCGTGCGAAGCCGTAGGCCGCGAGCGCGCACACGGTGAGGGTGAGGACGGTGACGCCAGTGGAGACGATCACCGAGTTGAGCAGCCAGGCCGGGATGTCGCCCTCGCCGAGCACCTTGCGGTAGGCGTCCACGCTCATGTTGGACTGGATCCACGCGAGCGGCAGTTTCTGGGTGTCGCCCTCCGGTTTGAGGGAGGTGGACAGGGCCCAGCCGAAGGGCACCAGCCACAGCGCCGCCAGCAGGCTCGCGACGACGGTGAGGGCGATCTGTCCCGCGTTGCGGCGCGCCCGGACGCGCAGGGTGCCGCCGGTGCCCGCGGTGTCCGCCGCCCGGCCGGCGCTCGCCGGCGGCGCGGTGCTCGCTGTCGTGTCGGTGCTCACTGGACCTTCTCCCCCCGGGTGCGCAGCAGCCACATCCGCAGCAGCGTGACGGTGACGATGAGGACGAAGACGATGTACGAGATCGCCGACGCGTAGCCGATGCGGTAGCTGGTGAAGCCCTGTTCGATGACGTACTGGACGACGGGCCGCGTCGCGTTGTTGGGGCCGCCGGCGGTCATCAGGAAGATCTGGTCGAAGACCTGGAGCGAGGCCAGCAGTTGGAGGATGACGATGAGGCCGGTGATGTTGCGCAGCAGCGGGACGGTGATGTGCCACATCCGCTGGAACGGTCCCGCGCCGTCCAGCGCGGCGGCCTCGTACAGGTGCGCGGGGATGGCCTGGAGGGCCGCCAGGTAGAGCAGGAAGCTGAAGCCCACCGTCCACCACAGGGTGGTGAGCACGAGGGAGAACATCGCCCAATCGGCGTCGATCAGCCAGGGCACCCGGTGGTCCAGGGTGTTGTTCAGCAGCCCGAAGTCCGGTTCGTACAGCCACTTCCACAGCTGGGCGACGACGGCCGAGGGCAGCAGGAACGGGGCGAAGAACGCCAGCCGCCAGAACCACTTGCCGCGTTTGATGTGGTGGGCGAGGAGGGCGAGGCCGAGTGCCGCGAGCACGATCAGCGGGGTGATCATGACGGTGAACTTGAGGGTGTTGCCCAGGGAGTCCCACACCGCTGCGTCGCGGAATGCCTCGCGGTAGTTGTCGAGGCCGATGAAGCGGGTGTCGATCCCGGCCAGGTTGGTCTCGTTGAGGCTGTACCAGAAGCCGGAGGCCAGTGGCCAGAGCAGGAACAGCGCGTACAGCGCCAGGAACGGGGCGACGAACCAGGCGCCGTGCTGGAAGATCCCGCCGCGCGAACCGCGCCGTGCCGGGTCGGCGATGGTGCTCACGCCGCGCTCCGTCCGCCGAAGGGGTCGCGGGTGGCGAGCAGTTTGCCGAGCGCCGCGCGGATTGCCCGGACGCCCTGGGCGGGGGTGGTGAAGCCCATGGCGGCGGCGGAGATGGCGTTGCCAACGTCGTTCTGCAGCGCGGACTGGGTGCCGGCGAACCAGGCGGGCGGGTCGAAGGCGGCCTGGTCCATGGCCGCGCGGTACTCGGACTGCGGGCGCATGGCGAGGTAGCCGGGATCCTGGAGCACGGGGAGGTAGGCGGGGACGTGGCTGGCGGCGGCCCAGTCGATGCTGTGGCGCACCAGCCAGGCCATCAGCAGATGGGCGTTCTCGTGGGCGGGGCCACCCCGGTTGTCCTGGTGCGGCAGCACCAGGGTGTGGCCGTCGGCCTGTCCGGCCGGGGTGTCGCCGAGGATGGTGGGGAACGGGGTGACGCCGAAGTCCATTCCGGCGTCCTGGAAGTTGATGACCAGCCAGTTGCCGAACCAGACGAAGCCGCCGCCGTTGACGAGGTAACCAACCAGGTCCTGGCCGGGGATGGCGTACTCCTCGGCCACCAGGCGGGCGAGGAAGGCGAGTACGGCCTCGGCCTTGTCGTCCTCCAGAGCCGTGCCGGTGCTGTCGGGGGTGAGCAGGGCGCCGTCCAGCTGGGTGTAGAGGGACAGGAACGCCCACCAGCACTCGACGGGTTGCAGGGCGTTCCAGCCCAGCGGTGAGGCGCCGGTGACCTCGCGCACCGCGTCCAGCGCGTCGATGAAGGCGCTCTCGCCGCGCAGCGGTGCCAGGTCGCCGTCCGGGGCGAGGAGTCCGGCCGCCTCGCACACCGGGCGGTTGTAGAAGTGGACGAAGGCGAAGACGTCCAGGGGCAGCCCGTACAGCTCGCCGTCGATGGTCGCCGCGTCCCACAGCAGGGGGTTGAAGTCCTCGCGTCGTACGCCGTGTCCGGCCAGCAGCGTGGTGTCGATGGGGTCGAGCAGCCGGCCGGGGGCGAAGCCGGGCAGCCGGCCGAGGTGGACGACGCCGAGTTCGGGCGCGCGCCCGCCGGCGCCGGCCATGGCGAGCTTGGTGTAGTACGGGGCGCCCCAGGCCAGGGTGACGTCGTCGACGGTGATGCCGGGGTGCTCGGCGCGGAAGCCGTCCAGCATGGCCCGCATGTTGGCGCCGTCGCCGCCGTCGAAGAGGTTCCAGAACCGCACGCGTTCACCGTCCCCGCCGAGGGAGGCCGGGGCGGCGCAGCCGGTGGCGAGCGCACCCAGCGCGGCCGTGCCGCCCGCCCCTGCGGCACCGGCCAGCAGCCGGCGACGGGTGAACCCATTTGGTGGAAGGGAGTGTTGGGACATCGGCGGCTCTCATCCCCCAGGGAGGCAGTGGTCGATATACCGAACAGCGATCGGATATGCGAACGTGCACCGCAACGTAGAGCCGCCGCCGCACAGGGTCAACCGCCCGGACACAAGAAGCCAGAATTTCCCTCACGGCCGCACACAACGGAGCCCGGGCGCAACGCCATCGGCGTCGCGCCCGGGCTCCGGCCCCGCCGGCGGGTGGCCGAGGGTCGGTACGCCCCTGCTCGCCGTCCGGCGGCCGTGCGACGCGCTCACCCGCAGGGCAGCCCACTCGCATCACTGAACGGTGACCTCAGCCGCGTCCCGTGGCACCACCCCGGCTACCGCCTGGGCTGCCTCACGGAGCCCCCGCGCGCCTACAGGCGCACCAGCATCTTCCCGGTGTTCTCGCCGCGCAGCATCCCCAGGAACGCGTCCAGCGTGTGCTCGACGCCGTCCACCACGGTCTCCTCGTATTTCAGCTCACCCGACCGCACCCACGCGCCCGCCTGCTCGACGAAACGCTCGCGCAGACCCTGGTGATCGCCCACCAGCATCCCCTCGATCCGCAGCCGCTTGCCGATGACCTGGCTCAGGTTGCGCGGCGCGGCCGGCGGCTCGGTGGCGTTGTAGAGCGAGATCATTCCGCAGATCACCGCCCGGCCGTGGACGTGGAAGGCGTCGATCGCCGCCTCCAGGTGCTCCCCGCCCACATTGTCGAAGTAGACGTCGATGCCGTCCGGCGCCGCCTGCCGCAGCTGCTCGGTGACCGGCGCCGGGTCCTTGTAGTTGAACGCCGCGTCGAACCCCAGGTCCTCCGTCAGCCAGCGCACCTTCTCCGCCGAGCCGGCGCTGCCGACCACCCGGCCAGCGCCCAGCAGCCGGGCCAGCTGCCCCACTTCGCTGCCCACCGCGCCCGCCGCGCCGGAGACGAAGACCGTGTCGCCCTCCGTCAGCCGGGCCACCGCCACCAGCCCGGCGTACGCGGTCAGGCCGGTCATCCCCAGCACCCCCAGATAGGTGCTGAGCGGGGCCTCACGCTCGGAGACCCGCCCGGCCCGCGCCGCGTCCACCACCGCGTGGGAACGCCAGCCCAGGCCGTGCAGCACATGGTCGCCGGGCGCGAACCCGGTGACGCCCTCCCCCACCGCCAGTACCTCGCCGACCGCGCCGCCCTCCATCGGCTCCTCCAGCCGGTAGGGCGGCACGTACGAGGGCACGTCGTTCATCCGGCCGCGCATGTAGGGGTCGACGGACAGGTAGACATTGCGGACCAGCAGCCGGCCCGGACCCGGCGCCTCCAGCGGGACCTCGCGCAGCGCGAAGTCCGAGGGGGCGGGGACACCATGCGGGCGGGCGACCAGATGCCAGGCGAGAGCGGTGCTCGGCAGGGACACGGAGAACCTCCGGGTGGGGGACGGCTCGGGAGCGCCGCGGCACGGTGCGCACCGCGACTCCCTCGTCAACCTTCCCCCCGGCAGGGACATTCCGCACCAGCGGGAGCGCTCCGGCTCCGGATCGGGCTGCGGCTCCGGGTCAGCCCGCGAACGCCGGCTGCGGCAGCCCGCGGCCCGCGCCCGGCAGCACCAGCACCGAACCCGCCAGCGGCTCGGCCGCCGGATCGGTGCCGGTGGCGGCGGTGGTGATGTACAGGTCCGTCAGGTCCGCGCCGCCGAACGCGCACGCGGTGGGCTGCGAGACCGGCACCGGGACCGTACGGTCGAGTTCGCCCGCCGGGGTGTAGCGCAGTACCGCCCCGCCGCCCCAGAACGCCACCCACACACAGCCGTCGGCGTCCACCGTCAGCCCGTCCGGGTCGCCCGGCATCGCGCTGGTGTCCACCAGCGGGACCCGGCGCACCTCGCCGTCGTCGGAGAAGGTGAGGACGTCGATCCGCTTGGTGGGGCTGTCGACGTAGTACACCCGGCCGCCGTCCGGGCTCCAGCCCAGGCCGTTGCTCACGGTGACCTCGGGGAGGAGGGTGTGCACGGTGCCGTCCGCGTCCACCCGGACGAGCGTGCCGCCGCCGGGGGCCTGGTCGTAGCGCATGCTGCCGGCCCACAGCGAGCCGTCGGGCGCGACCGCCGCGTCGTTGGCGCGGCGGCCCGGCACGACCTCGCGGTGCAGCCAGCGGAAGCCGGTGCCGTCCGCCTCGTACAGGCCGATGCCGTCCCGCAGATTGACCACCAGGCCGCCGCCGGCCCGCGGCTTGGCCGCGCCGACGTGCTGCTCGACCGGCAGAACGGTGTCCGTGCCGCCCGCCGGGTCGTGGGAGTGGACGCGGGAGCCCAGAATGTCCACCCAGATCAGCCGCCCGGCCGCCGGATCCCAGGTCGGGCCCTCGCCCAGCTCCGCCCGCGCCCGTATCGCGACGTCGAGTCCCTGCCCAAGGTGCTGTGCCACGCGAACCCTCTCCCTGAAGTGTGCGGTCAGTCCCGGTTGCCGGTGTGGTGCCCGAGCCGTTCGGACAGATCGGCCGCGCCGCGCGCGGCCAGCTCCGCCAGCTCCCGCTGCCGTTCCTCGCTCCAGCGGATCATCGGCACCGAGACGGACAGCGCCGCCACCACCCGGCCGGCCCGGTCCCGCACGGGGGCGGCCACACAGCTCACATCGGGGTTGGACTCGCGCTGTTCGTAGGCGATGCCCCGCTCCCGCACCCGCGCCAGCTCGGCGCGCAGCTCCTCGGGGGAGGTGAGGGAGTTGGGGGTCATGGCGGTGAGCCGGTCGGGCAGCCGGGCGGCCAGGTCCTCGGGCGGCAGGGTGGAGAGCAGCATCTTGCCGACGGCCGTGCAGTGCGCGGGCAGCCGGCGGCCGGTGGCGGAGACCATCCGTACGGCGTGGGTGCTGTCGACCTTGGCGATGTAGATGACGTCGGCGTCCTCCAGGACGGCGACGTGCACGGTCTCCCCGCAGGTCTCGGCGATGGCGCGGGCGACCTGCTGGCCCTCGGCGGCGAGATCGAGCTGCTCGGCGTAGCGGCTGCCGAGCTGGTACGTGCGCACGCCGAGGCGGTAGCGGCCCGGCTGCTCGGGGACCGGGACGAGATAGGAGCGTGCGGCCAGTGTGGTGACCAGCTCGTGGACGGTGGTGCGCGGGAGCTGGAGCCTGCGGGTGATCTCGGGCGCGGAGAGCGTGCCGTCCCCGTCGAGGAACAGCTCCAATATGTCCAACGCACGGCTGACCGCCGGTACGCGACGCCCCATGACCGCGGCCTCCGCTCGCTCACTGTTCGGCATGCCGGTCAGATGCCGGAATGTCGAACAGCACGGTACCGAGCCGGGCCCTTCCCCGGCAAGAGGCGGCGGCCGGGTGGCGGTGGGAGGCCGGGCGCCCCCGCTCAGGCGACCTCGTCCTCCGCGGCTCCGGAGCGGCGCACCTCGCGCAGCTTCTCCACGACCGGGTCGGGCAGCTTGTCGCCGGCCCGGTCCACGACGGCGCCGGCCGCCATCGCCGCCGCCTGACGCCCGGTCTGGTTGGCGGTGTCCATGCCGTTGCGCACGGCGGGCCGGTCGCAGAACCGCCGGGCGGCGTCCGCCAGCTGGTCATACCGCTCGCGCCCGGCCCGGGCACCGAGCACGTAGCCGACCGCCGCACCTGCGACGAAGATGAGCTTGCGCATGGGGATGCGTCCTTTCTCGTACGGACTGTCCGTCGTACTTATGGGCGCCCCGCTTACCGATTTCGAAGCACCGCCTCACATGCGCTAATGTATTGCCCGCAGCGAGGGAATGCTTCCGCAGAACAACGGGAGGCAGACCCGAGCGGCGCAGTCCCCTGTAGCTCAATTGGCAGAGCAGCCGGCTGTTAACCGGCAGGTTACTGGTTCGAGTCCAGTCGGGGGAGCATCACTCGAAGGGCCCCGTTCAGGGGCCCTTCGGCGTTCTCCATGCATCACTGCCCGCTGACCGGGAACCGATCAACCCGTGACCGCCGTCGTAGCCTCCGTACAACCGCCCCAGTCCGGGCGGGAGATCGTATGAGCAGCTATGCTGCGGCAGACGGCGCGCACATGTGTGCGCGGCTCGCCGTTCATGGGGCGGTAGCTCAGCCGGTTAGAGCAACGGACTCATAATCCGTCGGCCGTGGGTTCGAGTCCCACCCGCCCCACCCCGGAAGGCCGGGCGCACCTCGCGCCCGGCCTTCGGGCTTTCCCGTCGAGGACCCACGTCCGCCGTGGCGCCCAGGACGGCGACGGGCAGAGCCCGACGAGCCGGCGGCAGCGCCGAGCACGCCGCGCTCTACGTCTGCTCCCCCTCCTCCGGCAGCGCCAGCCGGGCCAACACGTCGTCGGCGAAGCGGGCGAGAAGGCGGAGGAGGTCATCGCGGTCCTGCCGGGGCCAGTCGGCGAGGACCTCGGCCAACCAGCCGAGCACCGAGGCGACATAGCGGCGGGCGGCCTCGTTACCCGTCTCCGTCGGCTCGATGAGGCTCGCGCGGCGGTCGAGGGGGTCGGCGATGCGCCGCACGAGGCGGCGCTTCTCCAGGGCCTGGACCTGACGGGTGACGTGCGGGCCCACGACCTGCATGCGGTCGGCGATCTCCCCGATGCGCAAGGGCTCCCCGGCCGCGAGCAGGGACACCAGCACCCCCACGGCGGGGCGGTCCAGGGACGGACCGGCAGCCTTCACGGCACGATCGACGAGCCAGCCCTTGTTGAACGCGGAGCTGAGCCGGGTGATCCGGGGCAGCACGGCGAGCAGCTCGTCGGGCGAGAGTCCGGGCGCGGGTTCCCCGGGGGACTCGGGAGTCATGGCACCTCCATTTGCATACCTGAGTTAGGTATCTATACCGTGGGGACGAAGCCGCGGCACCGAAGGGCGCCGTACGGCCTCATAAAGGATACCTAAGGTACGTATTTTTCCCGCGCTCTCCGGGGCGCGCCGCGTGCCGCCTCCGTGCCGGGTCCGCCCGGCGGAAAGGTGCCGTTCCCATGACGCACCCGCCATCCACGTCCGCCCCCCGTCGCGTCCTGATCTCCGGGGCCAGCATCGCCGGTCCCACCCTCGCCTACTGGCTCGACCGGTACGGCTTCGAGGTGACCGTCCTGGAGAAGGCCAACGCCGTCCGGGGCGGCGGCTACGCGATCGACATCCGCGGCACGGCCCGGGAGGTCGTGGACCGCATGGGCCTGCTGCCGCGACTGCGCGAGGCCCACATAGACACCCACCGGATCTGCTTCCTCGACGCCGCCGGGGACACGATCGGCGCGGTGCAGCCCGAGCAGGTGACCGGCGGCGAGAGCGGCCAGGACCTCGAGGTCCGGCGCGGCGACCTGGCCGACGCCCTCTACGCGCCGCTGCGGGGCCGCGTCGAGTTCCTCTTCGGCGACTCGATCGCCACGCTGGACGACGACGGGGACGCCGTGCACGTCGTCCTGGACAGCGGCACGCGCCGCACGTTCGACCTCGTGATCGGCGCGGACGGACTGCACTCGAACACCCGCCGGCTGGTCCTCGGGCCCGAGGAGCCCTTCCACCGCTACCTCGGGCACGTCTTCGCGGGCTTCACCCTGCCCAACGAACCCGGCTTCTCGCACGAGGCGTTCATCTGGAGCGAGCCGGGACGCAGCGCGGTCGTGTACGCCTACGAGCCCTCCGAGCCCGTGCACGGATTCCTCACCTTCGTGCGCGACACCCCGCCCTTCGAGGCGTTCCGCGACCCGCGTGCCCAACGCGATCTGGTCGCCTCGCAGTTCCCCGAGGAGGTGTGGCAGGTGCCGCGGCTGGTGGCGGCGATGCGGGCGTCCGAGGACCTCTTCTTCGACATCGTGAGCCAGATCCACCTGCCGGCCTGGTCCCGGGGGCGGGTGGTGCTGGCGGGCGACGCGGCGCACGCGACGTCCTTCCTCTCCGGGCAGGGGTCGAGCGTCGCGCTCGTCGGCGCCTACGTCCTGGCCGGCGAACTCGCCTCGCACGCGGACCACGCCGAGGCGTTCGCGGCGTACGAGCGCCGGATGCGCCCCTTCGCGGAGCGCAACCAGGCGCTGGCCACCAGCGGTGGCACCATCGTCATACCGACGACGCGTGCCCAGCTGGACGCCCGCAACGCGCTCCTTCGCGACCCGGCGGCGATGGCGAAGGAACTGGCGACATCGGATGCCGAGGCGCGACGGGCGACGCACTCGTCCCTGACGCTGCCGGAGTACGCGACGGGACGCTGAGCCGCGCTCTTCCACAGCCCATACATCCCAAACCGCACCGCACGGAGGTCTTCGTGTGGTGCGGTGACGCCCGGCTGACCGTTCAAGGCGGGCGGGCGGACCCCGGATCGACAGCGTCGGCGGCCGGGCCGCGCGAGACCTCCAGGGATGCCGGCCTCAGGGGGGACGGGCGGACCGGCCGGTCGCGTCCATCCGCCGGACGCCGGTCGAACGACGACGGTCGTGTCATCGTGGGCCGGGGTTCAGCCCGCGGAGGCGTCCGGGCGGGCGGCGGGGCACACCTCGCCGGGTGCGACCACCCGTTCGAAGTGCCACATCTCGTTCGCGTACGTCTGGCACAGGCCGTACCGCGCGCCGTTGCGCACCATCCAGTCGGCGCCGTCCGTGTAGCCGATGTCCACGGCCTCCCCCGTGACATGGCGGGAGAGCTCCGGGGTGCTCACCCAGCGCCTGGCCTCCTCCTCGCTCCCGTACTCCCGGATCGCGTGGTCCAGCAGCTCCCGCTGATAGCCGGCGCTGCGCCGGCCCGAGGTCACCACCAGCTCCACGCCATCGGCCGCGGCGTCCTCGGCGGCTGCGTGCAGCGCCGCCCGCAGCCCGGGCTCCAGCCCGGTGATCGCCCAGTCGTCCGCGAACGGGGAGATCGGCTCGGCCAGGTAGCCGCTCACCTCCGTTCCCCCGGGCGGGCTGCCGCCCGCCGGGTCCGGGCTGCCGCCCGGGGAGGCGGTGGCCGTACAGCCGGCGAGCGTGCCCGCCAGCAGCACGGCCACCGCGCTCAGCAGGGTGGCGCCGGGGCGGCGGTGTGCGACGCGGTCCATCGATGGCTCCCTCCCGCGGCGGCCCTCGCCGCGTGACGGGGCCACCCCACGCGCCCGCACCTTGCGCGGCCGTGAGCCCTCCGGCTCACATTTCCGCAACACGGCCGCTGCCTAGACTGGCCGGGCCGAAGGGAGGGAGAACGGAACATGCGCGTGCTGGTGGTCGAGGACGAGGAGTACCTGGCCGAAGCCCTGCAGGAAGGGCTGCGGCTGGAGGCGATCACTGCCGACATCGCCCTGGACGGGGACAGCGCGCTGGAACGGATCTCCGTCAACGACTACGACGCCGTGGTACTCGACCGCGACATCCCCGGCACCCACGGCGATCAGGTGTGCCGGGCCATCACCGAGCACCACCCGGCCGTACGGGTCATCATGCTCACCGCCGCCGGCCGGCTGCGGGACAAGGTCGGCGGCTTCGAACTGGGCGCCGACGACTACCTCACCAAACCGTTCGCCCTGGCGGAGCTGGTGGTACGGCTGCGGGCGCTGGGCCGCCGCCCGGCCGCCTCGGCGCCGCCCGTGCTCACCTGGGGCGAGCTGCGTCTTGACCCGTTCCGTCGCGAGGCGTACCGGGCCGGCCGCTACCTGCGGCTGACCCGCAAACAGTTCGCCGTGCTGGAACTCCTCATGCGGGCCGGCGGCGGCCTGGTCAGCGCCGAGACGATGCTGGAGAAGGTCTGGGACGAGCACGCCGACCCGTTCTCCACCGCGCCCCGGGTGACCGTCTCGACCCTGCGCAAGGCGCTCGGCGACCCCGACCCCATCACCACGGTGCACGGGTCCGGGTACCGGCTGCGGGAGCCGGCGCCGTGACGTGGCCGCCGCCCGCTCCGCCGCGCGGCCCCCGGGTGAGCGCCCGGCTGCGGCTGGCCCTGGGCTACGCGGTCTTCCTCGTCGCCGCCGGGGCCGTCGTCCTGGCCGGCGTCTCCATCGTGCTGTACAAGGTGCCGAACTATCCGCTGACCGCGGCGAACCCCCGGGACCGCGCGTACGCGCCCAGCCGCCAGGAGATCCTGGAAACCCTGGTGGGGGTGTCGGGCTATCTGCTGGCCGCGCTCGCCGTGGTCGGGGTGGCGGGCGGCTGGTTCCTGGCGGGCCGGGTGCTGCGCCCGCTGCGGCGCATCAACGACGCCGCGACCCGGATCGCGGCGACCGGCGCCCTGGACCACCGCATCGGGCTCCGAGGCCGCAACGACGAGTTCCGGCAGCTGGCCGATTCCTTCGACACCATGCTGGGGCGGCTCCAGGACGCCTTCGCGGCGCAGGAACGGTTCGCCGCGAACGCCTCCCACGAGCTGCGCACCCCCCTGGCGGTGACCTCCACCCTGCTGGAGGTGGCCCGCCGCGATCCGGCCGGGCAGGACCACCCCCGGCTGCTGCGACGGCTCACCGACACCAATGAACGCGCCATCGGGGTGACCGAGGCGCTGCTGCGGCTGGCCGACGCCAACGAGGTGACGGCGGCCTGCGACGACCTCGACCTCGCCGAGGCCGCCTCGGCGGCGCTGGCGGAGTGCGCCACCGAGGCCGAGGGGGCCGGGGTCCGGGCCAACACCGACCTGCGCGCCGCGCCGGTGCGCGGGGACGCCGAGCTGCTCGCCCGGCTCGCGGTGAACCTGGTGCAGAACGCCGTCCGGCACAACCTCCCCGACGGCGGCTCGCTGTGGGCGGCCACCCGCCACGACCGCGCGGCCGGCACGGTCACGCTGCGCGTGGAGAACACCGGGCCGCCCATGAGCCCGCAGACCGTGGCACGGCTGCACGAGCCGTTCCTGCGCGGCGGTGGCCGGGTGGCGGCGGAGCCCGGCCGCGTCCCGGCCCCCGGCCGGACCCGTGGGCACGGCCTGGGTCTGGCGCTCGTCGACCGGATCACCCGGGTCCACCACGGCATGCTGACCCTGCGCCCCCGCGAGGGCGGCGGCCTCGTCGCCACCGTCGTGCTGCCCGCCCGGCAGGCGGACTGAGCCACCGGGACGGGGCGGGCGCGACGGGCCGGCGCGCCGGCGCCCGTCGGCGGGCTCGGGCCGTGCGGGGGCCGGTCCGCCGGCCCGGAACACGGGCGGCCTCCTCAGCCGGCCGCGCCGCATCCCACGCCCGCACGGCTGGCGCCGCACGCCGCGAGGACAGCTCGCCGGTGGCGGCGCGTTCCCCCGGCTGCGGCTGCCCGACGCCCCCCTTGCCCTCGGCCCGTCCGTCCGGGCTCAGGCGTCCGGTGGTCCCGTTCGGACGGCTCCGGGGTGCCGGTCCCGCGCCGTGGTGCCGCGTGGCAGCAGCCGGTGGGTGTGCCAGGCCGTGCCGTACAGCAGCAGGGCGGCGGTGAACGCCGCGCCGCCCCGCTTGGCGGCGCCGGTCAGGACTCCCTCGGCGAAGGTCCCCCAGGGGGCCCGGACCGTGGTGGTGGGGTATGTCGTCTCGCTCGTGCCGTCCTCGAAGGTGCGGGTGACGGGGTGCTCGTGGTCCACCTCGGTCGTGTACCGGAAGGCGTCGACGTCGGCGCGGGCCCCGGCGGCGACGCCCAGCGCGGTGGCCAGGGCCAGCAGCGCGAGCACGGTCAGCCGGACCGGGCGGCTCAGCCGGCCCCCGCCGTCCCCCGTCTCCCGGTGCCCGGCCCGCGTCCGGTGGCGGCGGCGCCACAGATGGCGGGCGATCAGCGCCAGGCCGAGGACGGTGCTGAGGGTCTGGAGCAGCCGGGAGACGGTCAGTCCGCCCAGCACCGGCTCGCTCAGCAGGGCGGCGCGGGTGACCAGGAAGCCGTCCCCGTGGGTGACGGCGTCCCAGGCGAGATGGGTGGCGATCCCGATCACGGCGGAGAGCACCAGCCACCCGGCGTACCGCGCCCGGTCCAGGGGCCCGGGCCCGGGTGCCGTCGCGGGTGGCCCCACCCGGGCCCGGGCCGGGAGCAGCGCCACCAGCGGCCCGCGCATCAGCCGCCAGCCGAGGACCAGCAGGAGGGCCATGGGCAGGTTGACCAGCAGCCCGGTCAGGGGCCCGTGGGTCGTGGTGGCGTTGAGGAGCGGCTCGTACCAGTCGTCGGACGAGGTGGCGGCGACGCCGAGTTCACCGAGGTAGTAGGGGACGTCGGGGGCGACGGCGCCCATGACGAGGGCCGCCGGGACGAAGGGCGGGCGCAGCAGTGGCAGGACGGCCGCGGGGTGGGACAGCGTGAACGGCAACGCGGTGCTCTCTCTGCTCGCGCTCAACAATGGAACGGGCAGGAGACTATTCACTTCAACGGACTATGGCAATCCGGTCAGCTTCCGCGCCGCACCCGCCACACCCCCACCGAGAGCGCCGCCCCCAGCGGCAGGACCAGCAACAGGCCCGCCACGGGCCACGGATCGAGCCAGGCGTCCGCGTACGCGCGGCCGATCAGCGGCGGGGAGGCCACCGCCATCGCCCCCAGTTCGTACAGCCCCCGCGAGCGCCGCCGCACCGCCAGCGCGATGCCGGAGGCGGCCAGCACCAGCAGCGGCCACGCCCCGTAGTCCGTGCTCACCGCGAACCCCCCGGTGCCCACGGCCACCAGCGGGAACCAGCCCACCGCCGCCATCACCCCGGCCGCCGTACACGCCTCGGGGTCCGCCCGCCGGTCCGGCGGGCAGGCCAGCACGACGGCCACCGTCAGCAGCGCGAGCACCGGCACCAGCGCGCCCCCGCCGCGCGCCGGACCGACGGCCGGCCACAGCGCGACCGTCCCCAGCAGTCCGCCCGTCACCGCGGCGACCCCGGCCACCCAGCGCCCGGTCAGCGCGAGGATCGCGCCCACGCACACCAGGAGCGAGCACAGCAGATACAGCCCCCACCCGGCCCCCGTGCCGGCCACCATGGTGCGCAGCGTGGTCGGGGAGATCACCAGCGTCCGGTACCAGTCCGTCAGTTCGAGGCCGGCCACCACCGCGGCGGTGGCCAGCGCGAACGGCGCCGCGAGCGCGAACAGCCGCCCGCCGGGCGCGGCCGGGTCGAGCCCCAGGCGCATCCGCAGCGCGTGCGCCGCCAGATCGGCGTCGGCCCGCAGCCGGGCCGCCCGCGGCAGCCCCGCGGTCAGCTCCCGGTGCGTCTCCGCGATCTCCGGGCCGTGCACGGCCCGGTAGCCGGCCGGGTAGAGCCGGACCGGCCCGCGACTCATGTGGGCTGCACCGCGCCGCCGATGCCCAGCCGCCGGCGCGCCTCGGAGGCGGTGGCCGCCATCCGCTCCGCCTCAGCCGCCAGCCGGTCCCGGCCGGCGGGGGTGAGCGCGAACGTACGGCGGGCGCGCCCGTCCACCACCTCTTCGCGCTCCACCCGGATCAGGCCATCGGCCAGCAGCCGGTCCAGCGCCCCGTACAGCGCGCCGGTCCGCGGCACCACCCGGCCGTCCGTGATGGCCTTGACCTCCTGCGCGATCGCGTAACCGTGCCGGGGCGCGTTGGCCAGCGCCGTCAGCAGCAGCAGGGCCAGCTCCTGCATCCCTCGCTCACTCATGCCGACAGAGTATTCCGCCCGGCGGACGGCCGTCCCCCGCGCTCACTCCCCCTTGGCCTCCCGGCGCCCCTGCACCGACAGCGTCAGCCAGCAGCCCCAGCCGATCGGCTGCAACAGCCAGTAGCTCCAGATCCGGTACAGCAGCGTGGCCGCCAGCGCGTCGGCGGCGTTCAGCCCGTACACCACCAGCAGCGCCGCCATGCTCGCCTCCACCACGCCCACCCCGCCCGGGGTCAGCCGCAGACTGCCAGGGATCTGCGTCAGCCCGTAGGCGATCAGCACCCCGTGCCAGGGCACCGAGATGCCCAGCGCCCACAGCGAGGCGACCAGACAGGCCGCGTCCAGCAGCCAGTTGAGCTGGGCGTACGCGTACGGCCGCAGCCACGGACGGAAGCCCGGCTGGATGGCGCGGGCCTGCACCAGCAGCCGGTTCACCGCCTCGGTGCCCTCCCTGGCCCTGCGGTGCCGGGCCTGCACCCGCCGCCACCAGCGGCGCGTCCAGGCCCGTACCGCGGCCGAGCGCGCCAGGATCAGCACCAGCAGCGCCAGAACCACCAGCACGATCCCGATCCGGCCCAGCACGCCGGCCGGCCCCCGGGCACCGGCCGTCAGCAGCCCCGCCGCCAGCACCACGATCAGGCCGAGCGCGGACAGCGCCCCCGCGATGACCAGCGAGGCGGCGGCCAGCGCCTTGCTCGCGCCCCTGCGGTGCAGTTGCTGGTAGAGCCAGGCGGCGGAGAACGCGGCACCCCCCGGGAGCGCGCCCGCCACCGCGTTGGAGGCGAGGATCATGGACAGCAGCGGCCGCATGCCCATCCGCAGCCCGCCGGTCAGCAGCAGCCAGCGCTGGACGGCGGCCAGGCACCACATGGCGCCCGCCTGGCAGATCAGGGCCAGCGCCGCCTTGACCGGGTTCACGTTGGACAGCTGCTCGAACGCCTCGCCCAACTCGTCCCGGCGGGACGCCGCCAGCACCAGCGCGGCGATGATCACGGCCGCGGCGAGCAGCCACACCCACCATCCGGCTCTGGGCGGGGGCCGGCTGTCATCGATACCGGGCTGATCACCATGGGTCATGACGGTTTTGACGGTAACAGCGGGGAGCGTCCGGTTCTCGTCGTACATGCGGGGGATCCGCCGTGACCTCCCGGTGCCGGGGGCGTTGTGTTTCTGGTGAGCCGGGCGAAGGTGAGACGAGGAGGGTGCCGGTGCGCTCATTACGGGCCGCGGCCTTCGACACGGAGGTCTTCGACATCACCGGCGGCGCCACGCTCACCGAGCGGATCGCGGACTTCGCCTCCCCCCTGACCCGGATGCTGCTCAGCGGCGACGGCCTGACCACCACCGCGCTGCACGCCCTGACCGGCGCCGCCCCCCGGGTACGGCTGCTGCGGGCCGACCGGATCCCCGCCGGCCGCGCCGGGCGCCCGGTGCCCGCGCTGCTGGAGATCGGCGCGGACCAGGACGTCCTCACCCGGCACTCCGCGCTCACCGGCCCCGGAGGCCGCTGGCTGTCGGTCAACCGGGTGGCCGCCCGGGACGATCTGCTGCCGGAGATCCGGCCGCTGCTGACGGACGGCCGGCTCCCGATCGGCGCCGCCCTGCACGCCGCCGGCACCGGCCACCGCCGCACCGTCCTGGACGCGGGCCGCCGCCGCTGGCCCAGCGGCGAACCCGCCTGCTACAAGACGTATCTGCTGTGGCACGGGGACCGGCCGCTGGTCCTGGTCAACGAACTGTTCCACCCCTCCCTGGTGTCCCCCTGATGCGCCGGCTGCGCACCCAGGTCGGCATCATCGGCGCCGGACCGGCGGGTCTGGTGCTCGCCAATGTGCTGGGCCGGGCCGGCATCGACTGCCAGGTCGTCGAACGCCACCCGCGCGCCCGCGTCGAGAGCCGCGCCCGGGCCGGGCTGCTGGAGGAACGCACCGTCTCCTACCTGCGCGCCCACGGCCTCGCCGACCGGCTGCTCGCCGAGGGCACCCGGCACGGCTGGTGCGAGTTCCTGTGCCAGGGACAGCGGCTGCGGATGGACTACGCGGCCCTGACCGGCGGCGCCCGGCACTGGGTGTACCCGCAGCAGTGGCTGGTCCGCGACCTGATCGCCGCCCTGGAGACCGACGGGCGGCTGCCCTGGTTCGCGACCCCCGCCCGCGCCGTCGAGGAACTGCGGCGCATCCGCTGCGACCGGCTCCAGATCGACTGCGACTACGTCATCGGCTGCGACGGCGGACACGGCGTCAGCCGGCACGCCCTCCACCCCGTACTGCGCCGCGAGGTGACCCAGCGCTACCCGTACGACTGGCTCGCGGTGCTCGCCGAGGTCGACCGCCCCGCGCACGGCGTGCTGTACGCGCTGCACGAGCGCGGGTTCGCCGGAATGATGCCGCGCACCCCCGCGATCAGCCGCTTCTACCTCCAGTGCGCCGCGGGCGACACCCCAGCCGACTGGCCCGAGCGGCGCGTGCGCGAGGAGCTGCGGCTGCGGCTGGAGGGCGGCCCGGCGCTCGGCGGGCTGTACGAGCGGCGGACGCTGCGCATGCACAGCCGCGTCACCCGGCCCCTCCAGCACGGGCCGCTGTTCCTGGCCGGCGACGCCGCCCACCTGCTGACCCCGTCCGGCGCCAAGGGCATGAACCTCGCCATCGACGACGCGGCGGACCTCGCACACGCCCTGCTCCACGGCGGCCTCGCCGGATACGGGCAGCGCCGGCTCGCGGCCCTGCGCCGCGCCCAGGACTTCTCCGAGCGTCTGATGCGCCTGCTCCACCAGCCGCCCCGGGACGCGCTGGAGGAGCTGCGGCGGCTGACCCGGCCGGGCCCCGAGGCGGCGGCCTTCGCCCGTGAGTTCGTGGGACACGTGAACCGTAAAGAGTGGAGAGCATGATGGCGATCCCCGTCCTGGCGGACCGGATGCGTGACCGGGTGCGGGCCCTGTACGGCTTCTCGCGCGGCACGCAGGCGTCCCTGTCCGTCGCCCAGCCGCTGATCGGCGCGCTGATCGCGGTGCCGGACCCGCCGCTGGACCGGCTGGGGGTGGCGCTGGTGGCGGCGTTCGCCGGGTACTTCGCGCTGTTCGCGGTCAACGACCTGCTGGACCACCGGCTGGACCGCAAGCGGTTCGCCCACCTCCGCTCGTACGAGGGCTTCGACATCGACAGCACCGGCGTCCGGCATCCGCTGGCGCAGGGCCGGCTCTCCTACCCCGGCGCGGTCACCTGGGTGGTGACGCTCGGCGGGCTCGCGCTGGTGCTGGCGGCCTGGCTGCACTGGCTGTGCGCGGTGCTGTTCGTGGTGGCCGCGCTGCTCCAGGTGGTGTACTGCGCGCTGGCCACCGTCACCCCGCACAAGTTCTGGCTGACCGGGGCGTGCGTGGGCGTGGCGGCGTGCGCGGGCTGGTTCGCGCTGGCCCCGGTGACGGCGGGCGGCGGCGGGGTCGACTGGGTACGGCTGCTGCTGTTCTTCTGCTGGATGGCCGCCTGGGAGATCGGCGGGCGCAACCTCGTCAACGACTGGGCCGACGTGGAGGAGGACGTGCACCTGGGCGTGCGCACCGTGCCCGTCGTGTACGGCCACCGGGTCACCGCACGCCTGGTGCTCGCGTTCCTGCTGATCACCTTCGGCTGCGGGGTCGCCCTGATGATCGCCGGGTGGTCCTCGTTCCGGGCCATCGGCGTGGTGGGCACCGTGCTCGCCGGCTGCTGGGCGCTGCTGGTGCCCGGCCTCGCGCTGCACCGCGACCCGCGCCCGGAGACGGCGCTGGCCGTCTTCAACCGGGCCAGCCTGTACCCGGTCCTGGTGCTGGTGGTCATCCTGCTGGCCATGGCGCGGCCCGAATGACGGCCGTGATGCCGCGCGGCGGCCCGGACGCCTCCTGGCTGGACCGGCGGTACGAGACGGACGTGCCCGAGTACCTGGACCGCCCGGAGACCCCGCACGAGGCGGCCCGGGTCCGGCGGGCCCTGCACCGGATGCAGTTGCTGACCCGTGGCTACGACCGGTACGCGCGCTGGACCCTGGAGCGGGCCCGGGGCGCCCCGCGTCCCCGGGTGCTCGAACTCGGCGCCGGTACCGGCGGCCTGTCCCTGCGGGTGCTGCGCCGGCACCCGCAGGCGCGGGTGACGGTGAGCGATGTGGCGCCCGACGCGGTGGCGGCGCTGGAGGCCGGGCCGCTGGGGGCGCACCCCAGGGCGGCGGTGCGGCGGCTGGACGCGACGGCGATCGACGCGCCGGACGCGGCGTTCGACGTGGCGGTGTTCGTCGCGAGCCTGCACCATCTGCCGCCGGACGGGGTGCGTGCCGTGCTGCGCGAGGGCACCCGGGTGGCCGGGGCGCTGCTGCTGATCGACGCGTGGCGCAGCCCGTGGGTGTGCGCGGCGGCGATCCCGCTCATGTTCGCGACCGGAGGGCCGACCCATGTGCACGACGGGGTGATCAGCCTGCGCAAGGCGTACGGGGCGGCGGCCTTGCGGGAACTGGCCGCGCCGCTCCCGCTGACGGTCCGCTTCGCGTTCCCCGGCTACCTGGTGGCCACGGTGGGCCGGGGCGCGTGAGGCCCTGCCGCATCCGGGTGCCGGGGCGGCCCCACCCGCCGTCCCGGTTCACGACGCGGCGGGCCGCCGCTCGTCTCAGCGGTCGCGGGTGAGGGACCAGTCGGCCAGTGCCATCAGCCGGTCGCGGTGCGGGGAGGGCGGGAAGCCGCCGGTCAGGGCGTACTTCGCGGCGGTGGCGTAGGCGCGGGCCAGCTCGCCGGTGCGCCCGATGGCGTCGGTGCGGCGCAGCACGGGAGCGGCGCGGGCCAGCAGCTCCGGGTCCGGGAGGGTGTCGGCACCGGCGAGCAGCCCGGTCAGCAGTTCGCGGTCGGCGGGCCCCGCGTACTGCCAGGCGAGCAGCAGCGGCATCGCGGCCCGCCGGTTGCGCAGGTCACTGGCGGCGGGTTTCCCGGCCACCGCCTCTCCGGTGGTCCACGGCAGCAGGTCATCCCGCAGCTGGAAGGCGATCCCGAGCGCGTGCCCGTACGCGCTGGCGGCCCTCACGCGCGGCTCGTCGCCGCCGCCCAGCACCACCCCGAGCCGCCCGGCCAGCGCCAGCAGGGCACCGGTCTTCTCGCCCGCCATCCGCAGGTACTCCTGCGGCGGCAGTTCCCAGCTGCCGCTGAGGGCCAGTTCGCGCAGCACGCCCCGGGAGATCTCCTCTCCCGCCTCGGCGACCAGGCCGCAGGCCCGCACCACCGCCTCGGCCGGCACCCCGGCCCGTACGCAGCCCGTGAGCGCGCTGAACGCCATGAAGAACAGCGCGTCACCGGTGACCAGCGCCCGTTCGGTGCCGAACGCCCGGTGCAGGGCGGGCTGTCCGCGGCGGGTGTCGTCGCCGTCGATGATGTCGTCGTGCACGAGCGAGGCGGAGTGCAGCACTTCGACGGCCTCGGCGGCGCCCAGCAACCGGGCGGGCCCGGTGCCGGTGGCGGCGCCGAACTCCAGCAGCACCAAGGGGCGCAGCAGTTTGCCGCCGGAGAGCACGGCGTGCCGGTTCATCGTGTCCAGCTCGTCGCCGGTGCCGCCGCTGCCGAATCGCTGCTCCAGCGCGGCCCGTACCTGGGTGGTCGTCGTCCCGGGAGTCACATGGTGAGTCAACGCGGTGGCGCGCGATCGGGCACTACGCGGACGCCGAATGCCCGACACCGCCACCCGTCCGTGGCGCGGCGGAGACGGCGAGCAGCAGGGCGACGCCCACCGCGTAGCACAGCAGGGGCAGGGCGGGCAGCCGTCCGTCCGGGGCGAAGCCGCGCAGGGCGAGGCGGGCGAGCCCGAAGGAGGCGGCTGCCAGGCCCGCCCCGAGGAGCAGCCACGGTCCGGTGCTCCAGCCGGTGCGGGTGGGGTACGGGGGCGGGTGCGGCAGCCGGGCCATGGCCAGGACGAGGGGGATCAGCAGGGCGGCGCAGATCAGCACCCACACCGGGCGCAGCAGCCACCAGCCGCCGGAGCCGACGGGTTCGAACGGCAGCAGGCCGAGCGGGTAGAGGACGGCGCCGATGGCCATGGCGGGGGCCATGTGCCACAGATACAGCGGCATCGCGGCGGCGTTGGCGGCGGTGACGCGGCGCGGGTGGCGCAGCCGGCGGCGTACGGCGTCCTCGGCGGCGAGCAGCAGGCCGATGAGGACGACGGAGTAGGCGAACAGGGCGATGGAGGGGGGTGAGGCGTTCTGGACGCGGGCGCCGGGGACGCCGATGGTGCTGACGGGGAACGGGCCGGGGAGGACCAGCAGCACCCACAGCGCCGCCGCGGCGGCGGCCGACCACAGCAGCAGGGGGCGGGTGAAGGTGCCGTCGCGCCAGGCGAAGCCCAGCAGGTACAGGCCGCCCCACACCCACAGGTAGTTGCTCCAGCCGATCAGGGGGACGCCGGGGCCGAGGACGAACGCGTCCACCACGGCGCTCAGCGCCGCGAACGCCAGGGGCAGCCACAGGCCCAGACGCCGCCACAGGGCCAGCAGCGGCGGGGTGAGGGCGAGCAGCAGCAGATACATCGGCAGGAACCACAGGTGCAGGGCGACGGCCCAGAACACCTCGTCCCGTACGGTGGCCGGCACCCCGGCGGCCACGCTCACCACCACGGCCAGCACGGCGACCGCCACGTACACGGTGGTGGGGACCAGCAGCCGCCGGGCCCGGTCGGCGAGCCAGCCGCCCCAGGACTCGCCGCGGGCGTGGTGTCCCGACCAGGACAGGGCGTTGGCGTAGCCGCCGGCGAGGAAGATCAGCGGCATCACCTGGAAGAAGAGGGTCAGCCACTGGGTCCACGGCAGGGCGTCCACGACGTCCTCGCCGTGCAGTTGGCCGCCCCGGTCGCTGACGGAGGTCAGCAGCCAGTGGCCGACGACGACGAAGCCGACGGCGGTGATCCGCAGCAGATCGACGTACGGGTTGCGGCCCGGTGGTGCCGCCGGGGCCGGGGCGTCCGGCGTCACGGGAGGGCGGCGGGCCCGCCGCCCGCGCTCCCGGCTCCGGTCACTGCCAGGGTCATCGCGTGCCCTCGTCTTTCGCCTCGCGCCCGCCGGTGCTCGCCATCCTGGGCGATGACCGCCCGCCGCCCGGGGACCCGGGGGCGGCGCGTGTCGTAGGGGGGCGCGGCACCGCCCCCTCACTCCAGTTCCCTGGCCTCCTCCGGGCGGGAGCGCGCCAGTTCGGCCAGGGTGCCCAGGGCGGCGTCGAGGACCTGGTGCGAGGGCGTGGCCAGGGCGATGCGCACCGCGTGCGGGGCGTGGGCGGGGCTGGTGGTGAAGGCGGCGGCCGGGGCCAGGGCGATGCCGTGGCGGGAGGCGGCGGCCAGGAAGGTGTCGGCGCGCCAGGGGGCGGGGAGTTCCCACCACAGGTGGTCGGAGCGTTCGTCGGCCCGGACGGTGAACCCGGCCAGCCGCTCGCGGGCGATGCGCTGGCGTACGGTCGCCTCCTCCCGTTTCGCGGCGGCGATGGTGGCGGCCGTGCCGTCCGCCAGCCAGCGGGTGGCGGCGGCCAGCGCGTACGGGGCCGCCGTCCACGCGCCGGACCGTACGGCGGTGGCGATCTGCTCGGTCAGGGCGGGCGGGGTGAACGCGAAGCCCACGGTCAGCCCGGCCGAGATCCGCTTGGACAGGCTCTCCACCAGCACCGTGTGGTCGGGCGCCAGCACGGCCAGCGGTGGCACGTCCTCGCGCAGGAAGGAGAACACGGCGTCCTCGATGAGCGGCAGGTCCAGTTCCCGCACGGTGGCGGCGACCGCCTCGCGCCGGTGCGGGGGCATGGTGACGGTGAGCGGGTTGTGGAGGGTGGGCTGGAGGTAGACGGCGCGCAGCGGGGTGCGCTGGTGGGCGGCGCGCAGGGCGTCGGGGCGTACCCCGTCCTCGTCCATCTCCAGCGGTACGAGGGTCACGCCGAGCCGCGCGGCGATCCCGGCGGCGGGCGGGTAGGTGAACCGTTCCACGCCCAGCCGTTCGCCGGGCGGCACCAGGGCGGAGATGGTGGCGGCGATGGCCTGCCGGGCACCGGCGGTGAACAGGGTGTGCGCGGGGTCCGGCGTCCAGCCGGCGCGGGCGAGCCCGGCGGAGGCGGCGGCCCGTGCCTCGGGGGTGCCGCGCGCCCCGACCTGCCACAGGGCGGCGGTGAGGACGTCGGCGCGCAGCATGCCGCTGAGTCCGCGGGCGAGCAGGGCGGCGTGGTCGGGTGAGGCGCCCGGCCGGTTCATGCCGAGTTCGATACGCCCGGCGGAGGGGTCGGCCGGTTCGGAGAGCCAGGGTCCGGGGGCGATCGGGGTGGCGCGGACGAAGGTGCCGCGGCCGACCTCGCCGACGGTGAGCCCGCGCCGGGCCAGTTCGGTGTAGACGCGGGCGGCGGTGGAGGCGGCGATGGCGTGCCGGCGGGCGAACTGCCGCTGCGGCGGCAGCCGGTCGCCCGGCCGCAGCCGTCCCTCGGCGATGTCCGCCGCGATCCGGTCGGCGATCAGCCGGTAGTCCTCCATGCGCCCCATCCCGTATTGCTCTCGTCCCCGTACATTGCACTGAGTTCAATGATGTTATTGCACTCGGATATTGCTCCGGATAGCCTCGATCCGTCAAGGTCCCACAGGAGGAACCATGCGGAACACGGCGTACGAGGACCGGGGCACCGGCGCACCCCTGCTGCTGGTGCACGGACACCCCTTCAACCGCACCATGTGGCACCCCCAGACCGAACACCTCGCCGCCGCCGGCCACCGCGTGATCGTCCCGGACCTGCGCGGCTACGGCGACACCCCGCCCGCCGGCGACCACACCACCCTGGACGTCTTCGCCCACGACCTCGCGGCCCTCCTGGACCGGCTCGGCGTCGCCCGCTGCGCCGTCGGCGGGCTGTCCATGGGCGCCCAGATCGCCCTGGAGTTCTACCGGCTCTTCCCCGAGCGGGTCACCGCCCTCGTCCTCGCCGCCGGCAGCCCGCGCGCCGACTCCGCACCCGCCCGCCGGGTACGCCGCACCACCGCCGAGCGGCTGCTGCGCGAGGGCATGACCGCGTACGCGGACGAGACCCTGCCGAAGATGGTGTGCCGCGACACCCTCCAGACCCGGCCGGACGTCAACCGGCACGTACTGGCGATGATGGACACCACCGACCCGGCCGGCGCCGCCGCCGCCCTGCGCGGGCGCGCCGAACGGCCCGACTACCTCCCCCTGCTCCCGCGCGTCACCGTGCCCACGCTGATCGTGGTCGGCCGGCACGACGAGTTCACGCCGGTCGCCGAGGCCGAGCTGATGCACCGCCACATCCCCGGCTCGCGGCTGGAGATCATCGAGTCCGCCGGGCATCTGCCGAACCTGGAACAGGAGTCGGCCTTCAACACCGCCCTGGCCGGGTTCCTGACGGAGCACAGCCCCCTGGCCCGATCGGGTGGTTCGCCCGACTGACCCGGCGCGCGCCCCGCGCCCCCTCGGCGCGCTGTGCAGACTTCGCTGATGGCAGACGTGGCCTTCATCGCGCTGACGATCGGGTGCTTCACGGTTCTGGTGCTGATCGTGAAGGGGGTGGATCGCCGGTGAGCTGGGAGAACATCCTCGGCCTCGGCTCCTGCGGCGCACTGCTGCTGTACCTGCTCTGGGTGCTGCTCTTCCCGGAGCGCTTCTGATGAACGACGCCACCGCCGGCCTGCTCACCATCGCCGCGCTGGTGGCGCTGCTCGCCCTCGTCCACGTCCCGCTCGGCGACTACCTGGCGCGCGTCTACACCGGCGAGCGGCACCTGGGCGTCGAGCGGCTGCTGTACCGGATCGCCCGCGTCGACCCGCGCGCCGACCAGCGGTGGACGGCGTACGCACTGTCTCTGCTCGCCTTCTCCGCCGTCTCGGCCCTGTTCCTGTACGCCTTTCTGCGGCTCCAAGGGGTGCTGCCGCTGGCCCAGGGCCACGCGGGGGTGCACCCCTCCGGCGCCTTCAACACCGCCGTCTCCTTCGTCAGCAACACCGACTGGCAGTGGTACGCGGGCGAGACGACGCTCGGGCCGCTGGCGCAGATGGCGGGCCTGGCCGTGCAGAACTTCCTGTCGGCGGCCGTGGGCCTGGCCGTCGCGGTGGCGCTGATCCGCGGCTTCGCCCGCTCCCGCACCGACCGGCTCGGCAACTTCTGGGTGGACCTGGTCCGCGGCACGGTGCGCGTGCTGCTGCCGCTGGCGGTGCTCGCCGCGCTCGTCATGGCGGCGGCCGGGGTGGTGCAGAACTTCCACGGGGTACGCGAGATCATCACCCTGGGCGGGGACCGGCAGGCGCTGACCGGCGGCCCCGTCGCCTCCCAGGAGGCCATCAAGCTGCTGGGCGGCAACGGCGGCGGCTACTACAACGCCAACGCGGCGCACCCCTACGAGAACCCCAACCCGTTCACCAACTTCTTCCAGATCTTCCTGCTCCTGCTGATCCCCTCCGCGCTGCCGCGCACCTTCGGGCGGATGACCGGCTCGCCCCGGCACGGCTGGGCGGTGCTGGCGGCGATGACCGCGCTGTGGGCGGTCGGGCTCGCCGCCGTCACCACGGCGGAGGCGACGCACCACGGGGACGTGCCGCAGGCGGTGGGCGCGGCGACGGAGGGCAAGGAGTGGCGGTTCGGGGTGTGGAACAGCGCCCTGTACGCCAACGCCACGACCACCACCTCGACCGGGTCTGTGGACGCGGCGCACGAGAGCTTCACCCCGCTGGGCGGCGGGATGCTGCTGCTGAACATGCTGCTGGGCGAGGTCGCGCCGGGCGGGGTGGGCGTGGGCCTGTACGGGATGCTGGTGCTGGCGATGCTGGCGGTGTTCCTGGCCGGGCTGATGGTGGGGCGGACTCCGGAGTACCTGGGGAAGAAGCTGCGGCAGCGGGAGATCACGCTGCTGGCGCTGTACGTCCTGGCGATGCCGTTCGCGGTGCTGACGGGCACCGCCCTGGCGCTGGCGTTCCCCGAGCCGCGCGCCAGGATCCTGGCGGGCCCGCCGCACGGGCTGAGCGAGGTGCTGTACGCGTACGCCTCGGCCGGGAACGGCAACGGCAGCGCGTTCGCCGGGCTCGGCGCGGACACCACCTTCTTCACCACCACCCTGGGGCTCGTGATGCTGATGGGCCGTTTTGTGCCGATGGTGCTGGTGCTGGCGCTGGCCGGGACGCTCGCCGCCCAGCACCGCACCCCCACCGGGACGGGCACCCTGCCCACCCACACCCCGCTGTTCACCGGCCTGCTGGTCGCGGTGGTCGTGGTGGTGGCCGGACTGACGTTCTTCCCCATGCTGGCCCTGGGCCCGCTGGCCGAGGGGCTGCGATGAAGGCGGCCGGCGGCAAGGCGCCCACCGGGGCCTTCAGCCCCCGCCAGCTCCTCACCTCGCTCCCGGCCGCGCTGCGCAAGCTGCACCCGCGCCACATGGTCCGTACCCCGGTGATGTTCGTGGTGTGGGTCGGGGCGCTCCTGAGCACCGTGCTCGCCGCCGCCTCCCCCGGGTTCTTCGCCGTCGCGGTGGCGATCTGGCTGTGGGTGACCGTCCTGTTCGCGAACCTCGCCGAGGCCGTCGCCGAGGGGCGCGGCCGGGCCCAGGCGGCGGCGCTGCGCCGGGCCAAGCGGGAGACCGTGGCCCGGCGGCTGATCCCGGACGGCGACGGCCGCGAGGAGGAGGTCCCCGGTGTGCGGCTGTGCGTCGGGGACCTGGTGGTGGTCGAGGCCGGCCAGACGGTGCCGGGCGACGGCGAGGTGGTCGAGGGCATCGCCAGCGTCGACGAGTCCGCCATCACCGGCGAATCGGCCCCGGTCATCCGGGAATCGGGCGGCGACCGGTCGGCGGCGACCGGCGGCACCCAGGTGCTCTCGGACCGGATCGTGGTACGGATCACCGCCAAACCGGGCGAGAGCTTCCTGGACCGGATGATCGCCCTGGTGGAGGGCGCGGCCCGGCAGAAGACCCCGAACGAGATCGCGCTGTCCCTGCTGCTCGCCGCGCTCACCCTCGTCTTCCTGCTGTCCGTCACCGCCCTCCAGCCGGCCGCCGCCTACTCCGGCCGGCAGCAGACGGTGGTCGTGCTCGTGGCGCTGCTGGTCTGCCTCATCCCCACCACCATCGGCGCGCTGCTGTCCGCCATCGGCATCGCCGGCATGGACCGGCTGGTGCAGCACAACGTGCTGGCCGTCTCCGGGCGCGCGGTGGAGGCCGCCGGGGACGTCAACACCCTGCTGCTGGACAAGACCGGCACCATCACCCTGGGGAACCGGCAGGCCACCGAGTTCGTGCCGGTGCCACGCGTCGGCGAGGCCGAACTGGCGGACGCCGCCCAGCTGGCCTCGCTCGCCGACGAGACCCCCGAGGGCCGCTCCATCGTCGTCCTCGCCAAGGAACGGCACGGGCTGCGCGCCCGCGAGGAGGGCCAGGTGACCGGCGCCCGCTTCGTCCCGTTCTCCGCCAGTACCCGGATGTCGGGCGTGGACCTGGACGACGGCCGGATGGTCCGCAAGGGCGCGGCCACCGCCGTCATCAAGTGGGTGCGGGAGAACGGCGGCACCTCCATCAACGAGATCGGCCCGCTGGTGGACGCCATCAGCGCGAGCGGCGGCACCCCGCTGGTCGTCGCCGAACGGCCCGCCCCCGGGGTCCCGGCCCGGGTGCTGGGCGTGGTCCGGCTGAAGGACATCATCAAGGCGGGCATCAGGAAGCGCTTCGCCGAACTGCGCCGGATGGGCATCCGCACCGTCATGATCACCGGCGACAACCCCGCCACAGCCCGGGCCATCGCCCACGAGGCGGGCGTCGACCACTTCCTGGCCGAGGCCACCCCCGAGGACAAGATGGCCCTGATCCGGCAGGAACAGTCGGACGGCCGGCTGGTGGCCATGACCGGCGACGGGACGAACGACGCCCCGGCCCTGGCCCAGGCCGACGTGGGCGTCGCCATGAACGCGGGCACCAACGCCGCCAAGGAAGCCGGGAACATGGTCGACCTCGACTCCAACCCCACCAAACTCATCGAGATCGTCGAGATCGGCAAGCAGCTCCTCATCACCCGGGGAGCCCTGACCACCTTCTCCATCGCCAACGACGTGGCGAAGTACTTCGCGATCATCCCGGCCATGTTCACCGCGCTGTACCCGGGGCTGCGGCACCTCAACATCATGGCGCTGCACTCCCCCGAGTCGGCGATCCTGTCCGCCGTCGTCTTCAACGCCCTGATCATCGTCGCCCTCATCCCCCTCGCCCTGCGCGGCGTCGCCTACCGCCCGGCGGGCGCCTCGAAGCTGCTGCGCCGCAACCTGGCGCTGTACGGGGCGGGCGGGCTGGTCACCCCGTTCATCGGCATCAAGCTGATCGACCTGCTGATCTCCCCGATCCCCGGCCTGGGGGGCTGAGCGCCGTGGTGCTGTCGGTACTGCGCCAGGCCGCCGCGGGCCTGCGGATCCTGCTGCTGATGACCGTGCTGTGCGGGCTGGCGTACCCCGTGGTCATCTGGGGCGTCGCCCAGACCGCGTTCCACGACCGGGCCAACGGCTCCCTCGTGCACGCCGGGGGCCGCGTCGTCGGATCCTCCCTGATCGGCCAGGACTTCAGGGGCCCGCTGTGGTTCCACCCCCGCCCGGGCGGCTACGACCCGCTGGCCACCGGCGGCAGCAACCTGGGCCCCAGCAGCGCGCGGCTGCTCGCGGAGGTACGGCTGCGGCGGTCCTCGGTCGCGCGCGCCGAGCACGTACCGGCGGACGAGGTGCCCCCGGACCCGCTGACCGGGTCGGCCAGCGGCCTCGATCCGCACATCTCCCCGCAGTACGCCCGCCAGCAGGTGACCCGGGTGGCCAGGGCGCACGGACTGACGGAACAGCAGGTGCGCGAGCTGGTCGACACCCACGTACAGGGCCGCACCCTGGGCTTCCTGGGGCAGGAGCGGGTCAACGTGCTGCGGCTGAACCTGGCCCTGGCCGCGAAGGCCGGGTGAGGGAACGGTGTCCCGTGGCACGCTGCGCGTCTTCCTGGGGGCGGCCCCGGGGGTGGGCAAGACCTACGACATGCTGGCGGACGGCCGGCGGCGCGCCGCGCTCGGCGGCGACGTGGTCATCGGCTTCATGGAGGACCACGGCCGCGAACCCACCCGCAGGATGGCCGAGGGGCTGGAGACCGTGCCCCGGCGGGAGATGACCTACCGGGGCGCGCGGTTCACCGAGATGGACCTGGACGCGGTGCTGGCGCGCCGCCCCGAGGTGGCGCTGGTGGACGAGCTGGCCCACACCAACGTCCCGGGCAGCCGCAACGCCAAGCGCTGGCAGGACATCGAGGAACTCCTGCGGGCCGGCGTCCATGTGGTGTCCACCGTCAACATCCAGCATCTGGAGTCCCTGAACGAGGTGGTGGAGAACATCACCGGCGTCACCCAGCGCGAGACCGTCCCGGACGAGGTGGTGCGCGGGGCGGACCAGATCGAACTCGTCGATCTGTCGGCGCAGGCCCTGCGCCGCCGCATGGAGTACGGCGACATCTATCCCCGGCAGAAGGTCGCCGACGCGCTCACCCACTACTTCCGGGAGGGCAACCTGACGGCGCTGCGCGAACTGGCCCTGCTGTGGGTGGCGGACCGGGTGGAGGAGGCGTTGCAGCGGTACCGGGGTGAGCAGGGCATCCAGACGCCGTGGGCGACGCGCGAGCGCGTGGTGGTGGCGCTGTCCGGCGGGCCCGAGGGCACCACCTTGATCCGCCGGGGCAACCGCATCGCGGCGCGCGGGGCGGGCGGCGAACTGCTGGTCATCCACGTGCGCCGGGACGACGGGCTGCGCGAGCCTCCCAGCGAGACGATCACCCGCCAGCGGGCGCTGGTGGAGCGCCTGGGCGGCACCTTCGAGCTGGTGACGAGCGACGATCCGGCGCAGGCGGTCCTGGAGTTCGCCCGGGGGGTGAACGCGACACAGATCGTGATCGGCGCCAGCCGCCGGGGCCGGGTGAAGTCGCTGCTGGCCGGCAAAGGCGTGGGCACCTCGATCGTGGAGGGCTCGGGCGACTACCTCGACGTGTACATCGTCACCCACGAGGAGGCGGCCCACGGCCGCCTGTGAGGTCAACTCCCGTACAAGGCAGAGAGGTCGAACAGGGCCACGTCAGCACGGCGAGCGGCCAGCTCCACCAGATCCGGATAGAAGCCGTGCAGGGAGTAGAGGGCCAGGGTGGTGCGGGAGGTGTCGTGGCCCTGACCGGTGAGCAGGTCACGGATGCGCTCCAGCCGTTCCAGATCGCCGGTGCCCCGGCGGGCGGCGGTCGCCTTCGCCTCACCGAGGAGAGCGACCCGGGCCCGGGCCGCCTGCGGACGTTCACCTGCCGCTAGGGCGACGACATCGACCTCGTGGGACGTCCGGGAGCGGGGGTCGGCGACCACGGTGGTTCCCACGGGGCCGGGCAGCCCGCCGGGAAGCAGGGCGTGAGCGTAGCGGCTGGTGAACTCACGGGCCAGCTCCTCGAAGTGCGGCCCCAGGATCTTGGAGTTGAACGTGGGGGCGGACGCCTCCCACACCTGCTCGGCCAGCCCCTGTTCCACGGCGGCGACCTGCGGCAGCGTGATGAGCTGGTTGAAACGAATCACCGGATCGACCAGGGTGATGACCGGATGCCGGGGACGAAGGATGTCCTGTTCCCGCCGGATGTACCCGGTGGATTCCAGCACGCCCAGCGGATGGGACACGGCATTACGCGGACGTTCAAGGGCGGCACCGATCTTGGTGGGCGTGGTGGCGCCCTGGGCGATCGCCGTGAGGATGTCGTAGTACAGAGTGTGCTGCGTGATCCGCGGATCCTCCCGCAAGAGATACTCGGTCTCGGTACGCGAGTACACCGCACGGCCCGGGTCGAGGAGTGTCCCGGCAAGCCAGGCCCCGAAGCCGTCATCGGGCTGCGGGCGGGCGGCGACCGGCCGGTATCCGGGCGCGCCGCCCAGGACGGCGTGCACCTTCAGGGCGGTCAGCGGGTCCTTGATCTGCCAGAAGTCACGGCTTTCCCGGTAGCCGAACGCCCCGAGCCGCAGATCGATCACGGCCCGGCCGCGCAACGGCTTCGTCCCCGACAGCAGCTCATGCATGACACTCATCGCGGACCCGCACAGAATAAGCCGCGGGCCCGGCCCCGTGAGCCGCGTACCGCGCTGCCACTCGTCGTAGAGCTGCTGGAGCAGTCCTGGCACCTCGGGCGAGTGCTGGAGCAGGTACGGCAGCTCATCGATCACCAGCAGCGGGTAGGGCGAACGGGTGGTCATTTCAAGAGCATTGGTCAGAACGTCACGCCAGTCGGTCAGCCGCAGGCTCCCCGGCCGCAGCCCGGCATGAGCGGCGATCGCGTCGCCGAACCGCTGGATCGAGGGAACCCGACCCTCCTCCCGGACAGCGGTCACGTACAGGCCGCCCACCTGCTCGCACAAGGCTTGCAGGAGATACGACTTCCCGTGCCGCCGCCGTCCTGAAACGATCCCGAGCCGCATCGCCGGATCGGGGTCCGCGACAAAATCCACGAGCAGCCGCCACTCACGGTCTCTGTCGATCACGTGTTCCGGTTTGGCCAGCGGTCCATTCTCCGTCATGCGTACAAGTCTACTTCGACTCATCTTGTCCAACTGCACATGGCGATCATGCGGGCACACGGACAGCTGAAGGATCGGGCGGCGGCGTATTTATCACTTTCCGGGTCCGGCGGCTGTTTCTAGCCTCCCGATGTGGTCACTGCGGGGTACGACACGCTGGTCGCCGCCGCGCTGGCGGCTCCGGCCCAGGGGTGCCGACATCTTCTTCCACCGCGCCGAGCCTGATGGCGGACATGCTGGACGCGCTCGACGTCGTCCCGGGGTCGCGGGTCCTGGAGATCGGCACGGGGTCGGGTACAACGCCGCACCGCTGTCACGGCTCACGCAGCCGCGTCTTGTCACCACGGTCGACCGTTCGGCGAAACTCGTCGACGTGGCCAGGGAACGGCTGCGCTCCACACTTGGCCCCGGCCCGGGACCGACCGTGGTGCTGGGCGACGGGGCGGCCGGAGTAGCGGAGTGCGCCCCGTACGAGCGGATCATCGCGACCTGCTCCGTCTGGCGCGTCCCGCCTGCCTGGATCGGCCAACTGCGAACAGGAGGACTCCTGGTGGTGCCGCTCAGGGGCACCCTCGCCGGCGGCATGGTGGCGCGGCTCACGAAGCTCGGCGATGGCACGCTGGCCGGGCGCGTGATGCACACACCCGCAGCCTTCATGCCGTTGATCAGTGGCCCTGAGCCCCGGCTGCCCGATCCGTCCCTGACAGGAGAGGACCGGCCGACCCGGCTCAGCGGGAAGGTGCTGGACGACTGGACCTTCTCCTTTTTCGCACAGCTTCATCTGCCGCCGACCGCGGTCCGTACCGTGGAAACCGGGGACGGGCCGGAGACCACCGCCCTTGACGATCCGGCGGACGGCTCGTACACCCGAGTCCGCGGCAACACCGTCACGACGGCGGGCGTCCATGATCTCTGGGCGCGTGTCGAGGACGCCCACGCCTTGTGGCATGCCCTCAACCGGCCACGGCGCGAGTGGTTCACCGTCGTGGCCTCGGCCACGTCGCAGGCCATGTCGTACACGGCTCCCAACGGGCGTACGTACCGGTGGACCATGTGACGGGAGGCAGGGGATCCGTCCGCAGGGGCCGGGGGCGGGCCGGAGGGGTTGATGCGGTGGGGTCAGTGGGCCCGGACGCGGGTGGGCCACTGCTGGGTGCGGTCGCCGCCGTAGCACTGGTCGCAGGGTTCGAGCACGGCGCGGTCGAAGACGCCGCTGTGTATGTAGCGGTAGGACAGGCCGGTCGAGCCGTCGCAGCCTGGGGTGCGGCAGGGCTGCGCGGTGGCGAAGGCGAAGCCGCCGTCCGGGGCGACGATGGCCACCTGCTCACAGGTGAGGCACGGGAAGCAGTACACGCCGCCCCGGGTGGTGATGGCGGACATCCCCTGGGGGGCGTTGCAGCCGGGGCATTCCACCCTCGAAGGCTAGGCCCGTCGCCGCGGCCCGGGTGCCGTCCCGTCGCTGCCCGGAGGCATGGCAGGGGCGTTGCGCTGGGCGGACGGGAGTCGCCCGGACATCCGTACGAAGAGTGAGGGGCCGCCCGCGCGGGGGTGGGAGTGCGCGGGCGGCCCGGTTCAGGAGGGGGCGCCCTGGGGGTCGGTGGCTTCCAGGGCGGGTCCGGTGACGGGATTCGCCCCGGTCGCGGCGCGGCGGCCGGCCCGCCATTCCAGGACCTTCATGCCGACCGGCTGGGCCCAGCGGGTGGCGAACGGGCCCACGATGACCAGGATCAGGACGTACGCGGTGGCGATCGGCGCGATGCGTGGTTCGACGCCGCTGGCCAGTCCCGCTATGACGATGGAGAACTCTCCCCTGGCCACCAGGGCGCCGCCGGCCCGCAGCCGGCCGCGCGGCCCGATGCCGGCGCGCTTGGCCGCGTACCAGCCGGTCGCGATCTTGGTGATGGTCGTGACGACGGCGAGCAGCAGCGCGGGGACCAGCACCGGCGGGATGTCGCCGGGCACGGTCGACAGGCCGAAGAAGACGAAGAAGACGGCGGCGAAGAGGTCGCGCAGCGGGGTGAACAGCTGGCGGGTGTTGTGGGCGACCTCGCCGGACAGGGCGATGCCGACGAGGAAGGCGCCGACGGCGGCGGAGACCTTCAGCTGCTGGGCGAAGCCGGCCACCAGCAGGGTCAGGCCGAGGACGACCAGCAGCAGCATCTCGGGGTTGTCGGAGGAGACCGCCTTGGAGATGAACCGGCCGTGCCGCAGGGCCACGTACAGCGCGGTGGCGGCCGTACCGAGGGCGATCAGCAGGGTGAGGCTGCCGCCGGCCAGGCCGACGCCGGCCAGCATGGCGGTGAGCAGCGGGAGGTAGGCCGCCATCGTGAGGTCCTCGATGACGAGGATGCCGAGGATGACGGGGGTCTCGCGGTTGCCGAGGCGGCCGAGGTCGGTGAGGACCTTGGCGATGACGCCGGAGGAGGAGATGTACGTGACGCCGGCCAGGGCGGTGGCGCCGACCGGGCCCCAACCCAGCAGCAGACCCGCGACCGCGCCGGGGGTGGCGTTCAGCACGAAGTCGACGATGCCCGAGGGGTACTGGGTCTTCAGGCTGTCGACGAGTTCGGAGGGGCTGTACTCCAGGCCGAGCATCAGCAGGAGCAGGATGACGCCGATCTCGGCGCCGATTTCGATGAAGCCCTCGGTGGTGGTGAGCGGCAGCAGGCCGCCGGAGCCGAAGGCCAGTCCGCCGATGAGATAGAGCGGGATGGGGGAGAGCCCGAGGCGGCCGGCCAGGCGCCCGACGATGCCGAGCCCGAACACGACCGCGCCCAGCTCGATGAGCATGGTGGTGGTTTCGTGCATACGCGTTTATCCCCCAGCGATGATGTCGGCGAGGTCGGAGACACCCTCGCGGGTGCCCACGACCAGCAGCGTGTCCCCTGCCTCAAGTCGGTAGTCGGGACCGGGCGACGGGTGGGCGCCGGTCCTGCGCAGCACGGCGACTATGGAGGCGCCGGTGCGGGTGCGTGCTCGGGTGTCGCCGAGCGGGCGGCCCCGGTAGGGCGAGTCCGGGCCGATGGCGATGCGTTCGGTGATCAGGTCCAGGCCGATCTCGCCGGGGGCGAGGGAGGGGCTGGTGCTGTCCGGCGCGATGAGGGAGGCCAGTTTGGCGGCCTCCTCGGCGTCCAGCGGCACGGTGCACTGGCAGGAGTCGGGGTCCTGGGGGTCGTAGAACCCCAGGAAGCGGCGGCCGTCCTCGTGGGCGACGACGGATACGTGGCGTCCGTCCCGGGTGCTGATGTCGTATTGAACGCCCACGCCCGGCAGCGGGGTTCGTTTGGTGCCCATGAGTGTGTCGCGCCCTTCACAGCGGCAGTGTCGGAGCCGAGAATAGCCACGCCGATTGCCCAAAACTCTTTGGAAAGACTTCTTTGCAAAAGCCTCTTTGCAGTTCTAGAGTGGTGCTCATGACCGACCCGAAGAGCCCGTACGCCCCCCACGACGACCGCGATGTCGTCGTCCTCGACGCCAAGGGTCTGCGCGCCCTCGCCCACCCCGTACGGGTGCAGTTGCTCGGTCTGCTGCGGCGCAACGGGCCCTCCACCGCGACCCTGCTCGCCGCGCGGCTCGGGCTCACCTCGGGAGCCACCAGCTACCACCTGCGGCAGCTGTCCGCAGCGGGCTTCGTGGAGGAGGACGAGGAGCGCGGAAACGCCCGGGAACGCTGGTGGCGCTCGGTCCACCGGCTCACCTCCTTCGGCGACCGGACCCTGCGCGAACAGGAGCCGGAGGCGACCCTCGCCTTCCTCCAGTCGGTGGCCGTCGCCCACGCCCAGGCCACGCAGAGCACGCTCAACGAGATGGTCACCATGCCGCGCGAATGGCGCGAGACGCTCGGTCTCGGCGACCGGCTGCTGCGGCTCACCCCGCAGGAGGCACGGCAGCTGCGCAACGAGCTGGACGAGGTCGTCGCGCGCTACCGTCCGGCGTCCGCCACGGGCCCAGAAGAGGCGCCCGAGCGTGCCGAACGGGTCCAAGTCGTGCTGCATGTTTTGCCCGACCTTGAGGGATCTTTTGACTCCGACGGGCGAGAGCTTGACCAGAACGAGGACGAACGATGAAGGGTGTGGAGGAGCGCCGGAGCCTCCGCCCGCTGGCCGGGGTGCTCGGCGCGCTCGCGGTGGCCCAGACCGGCACCAAGATCTCCACCCTCGCCCTGCCCTGGTTCGTGCTCACCAGCACCGGCAGCGCCGTGCAGACGGGGCTGGTCGCGCTCTTCGAGATGGCGCCCTACGTCGTGCTCAAGGGACTGGCCGGGCCGGTCGTCGACCGGATCGGGCCCCGGCGGATCTCCTGGACCATGGACCTGGCCAGCGCGGTACCCGCGCTGCTCATCCCGATCCTGTACGCCGCCGGGGCCCTGTCCTTTCCGGTACTGCTCGGCCTGGTGGCGCTGATCGGGGCCAGCCGGGGGCCGGGCGACCTGGCGAAGATGGTGCTGGTGCCGGAGGCCGCCGAACGCTGCCGAATCCCGATGGAACGCGCCACCGGACTGGCGGGCACCACCGAACGCCTCGCCTCCACCATCGGACCCGGCCTGGCCGGCCTGCTGGTGGCGGCCATCGGCCCGGTGCCCTCGCTGACCGTCATCGCGGGCTGTTTCGCACTGGGTTCGCTGATCATCGCCGTGTTCCTGCCGCGCGGCATGGGCGCACCGGCCCGGCCCGACCCGGCGAGCGGCGAGAGCGAAGAGGACGGCTACTGGCGGCGCTTCGCACAGGGCTTCACGGTGCTGCGGCGCGATCCGCTGCTGCTGTCCCTCGCCCTCATGGTGGCGGTCACCAACCTGCTGGACGCGGCCTTCATGTCAGTGCTGCTGCCCGTGTGGGCGCGGGGAGCGGGGCACGGACCGGAGGTGGTCGGGCTGCTCGGCACCGCCGCCGGGATCACCGCCATGGCCGGCAGCCTGACCGCGGCGGCCCTCGCCCACCGGCTGCCCCGGCTGCCGGTCTACATCATCGGCTTCCTCATCGCGGGCGCTCCGCGCTTCCTCGTCCTGGCGGCCGACGCGTCGCCGTGGGTGGTGCTGGCGGTCTTCGCCGTCAGCGGCCTGGGGGGCGGCTTCCTCAATCCGATCATCAGCGCGCTGATCTTCGAACGGAGCCCGCGCACCCATCTGGGCCGCGTCCAGGGTCTGGTCAGCTCGCTCGCGTGGTCCGGCATCCCGTTCGGCGGTCTGGCCGCCGGCGCCGCCATCGGAGCCATCGGACTGGCACCCGCGCTCGTCACCGGTGGCATCCTGTACGCGATCACCACCCTCCTGCCCGGTCTGCTCCCCCAGTGGCGGGCGATGGACCGGGCCCGGCGGGCCGCCCGCGCGGCGCCGCCCTCCGACACCCCCGCCCCGACCCCGGTGGAACATCCACGGACCACCACGGAACGGTAGGGGGAAGAACCCGCCCGGCCGGCCCTGTGGTGTGAAGTCCCCCCGCCGGCCGGGCGGGTTCGCTCAGCGACCGGAGGTAACCGTGGCTCGCGGATTCCCGGTGGAATTCAGTACGTTGCGGCCCATGGAGACCACCCCGAGGAAGACGTTCCGGGCCGTCGATGTCGGCGCCGGGGACGACGGCCGCTGGGCCGCCGTGATACGCGCGACCTACCCGCCTGCCGTGGTCGCCGACTGGCTGACCGCCGAGGGCCGCACCGACGAGGGTGCCCGCGCCGCCCGCCGGCTGTTCGCGACCCACCTGCCGGAGCTGCTGCCCGCCCTGCGCCGGCTGACCGCCCAGTTGGAGGACATCCCGCACGCCGGGACGTTTCTCACCCTGGCCGCCGTCCGCCCCTTCTGGTCCGGCTGCACCCAGATCGGCAGCGGCGGCGAACTCCTGCGCACCTATGACTTCGCGCCGGACGGGGTCGAGGGCAGCTTCGTCCGCTCGCATCTGCTGCGCCCCGTCATCGGTACCCAGGAGGGCGGCTGGGGCCTGTTGGACGGCATGAACGACGCCGGTCTCGCCATCTCCCTCACCTTCGGCGGGCGCAAGGTTCACGGGCCGGGCTTCGCCGTGGTGCTGGTGATCCGCTGGCTGCTGGAGACCTGTACGTCCGTGGACCAGGCGCTCGCACGGCTGCGCACCGTCCCCGTCTGCATCCCGCAGAACCTCACCCTGGTGGACGCCACCCGCTCCGTCACCGTGTATCTCGGCCCGGACATTCCCATGACCGAGGCGCCCGACGCCTGCGCCGCCAACCACCAGTCCGAGACGGTGCCGGAGGACGGGGAAGAGGCGGAGGAGGCGCAGCGGGCGCGGCGCAGCCGGGAACGGCTGGCCGCCCTGCGCGCCGCGGGGCCCGATGTGGCGGCGCTGCTGCGCCCGCCGCTGCACAAGGACGGATACGCGCAGGGCTTCGGCACCGTCTACAGCGCCCACTACCGCCCGGCGGAGGGCGCCGTCACCTACCACTGGCCGGACGCCGACAGCTGGCACCTGTCGTTCGACTCCTTCACCGAGGAGACGAGGACGGTGCGCCTGGGCAGGCCCCGACCGGCACCGGCACGGCGTACCTGATCCATCCCGGCCGGCGCGGCCGGTCCTGGCACGCCGACAGCCCCCGGCCGAAAGGGCCGGGGGCTGTCGGGTCCGGTGGCAGCGGCCGTTCTCACCGCCACCGGGTGCGGGTCACGCCGGGCCGCCGCCCGGCTGCCACGGGGTGCCGTAGCGCTCCGCCAGGCTGGTGGCCTCGGCGTCGGTCAGCAGGCGGGGGGTGCGGCCGTTCAGCAGGAGGAGCAGGTGGGCGGTCTCCTCCAGCTCTATCGCGGCGTCGGCCGCCGCCGCCATCGTGGTGCCCGAGGTGACCGGGCCGTGGTTCTGGAGCAGCGCCGCCCGGAACGGGAAGTCCAGCTCGCGCAGCAGCACGGCCTGCGGCACATCGCCCGGCTCCGCGTACGGCAGCAGCGGGGTCTGCCCGACCCGCATCACGAAGTACGGGGTCAGCGGCGGCACCGCGCTCCGGTCCGACCAGGGTGGCAGGCACGAGTACGCGGCGGCGTGCGCGCTGTGCAGGTGCACCACCGCCGTCGCCTCCGGGTCACGGTGGTAGAGCGCCAGGTGCAGCGGGAACTCCTTGGAGGGCCGCGGCCCTTCCAGCAGGGCCTGCTCCAGCGGGGTGTCCACCGGGGCGCCCGCGTCCAGGACGGCGAGGCCCTCGGGGTCCAGCGCGTCCAGCCGGGCGCCGGTCGGGGTGATGTAGATGCGGTCGCCGATCCGGACGCTCAGATTGCCCGAGGCGCCCGGGCTCAGCCCGGCGGCGGTGAGCTCACGCCCCGCCGCGACGAGTTCGTGGCGTGCGTCGCTGCTCATATCCGGTTCCAGCTCCCGTTCGGTCCGTGTGTTACGCAAGGGCCTGCCAGCCCGCCGTGAAGATGTCGCGGTGGCCGAAGTTGCCCGACTTCAGGGCGAGGTTGTACGCGCGGCCGTCGGCCGCCGTGCCGTGCGCCCACGAGACGCCGGGCGCCAGCGACGGGCCCAGCTCCAGGCGCTGCACGTCCAGTGCCTGCACCACGCTGCCCGAGGTCTCGCCGCCGGCCACCAGGAACTGCCGGGCGCCGGCCTCGGCGAAGGCGGTGGCGCAGCCGGCCAGCGCCTCCTCCACGACCTCGGAGGCCGGACGTTCGCCCGCGGGCGGTGCCTTCTCCAGGTCGTCGAGGGAGTCCACCGCGTACACCAGGACCGGCTCGCCGGGGGCCCAGCTCCAGCGCTCGCGCGCCCAGGCGGTCAGCCGGGCGACCTCGCCGGGCAGGTCGGCCCGCAGCGCGGCCAGGTCCAGCTTGCGGTGCGCCAGCTTCTCCCGGGCGTCGGCGATCTGGCCGCGGGTCGCGGAGGAGGCGCTGCCGGCCAGGACCGCGCGGTGTCCAGCAGCCACCGGCATCGCGTCGGTGGCGGGCGCGTCCGCCACCGCGGGCAGTCCCAGTGCGAGGCCCGAGCCGCCGGTCACCAGCGGGTCCCCTGAGGTGACCTCGGCGATGATCGCGAGGTCGCTCTCGTCCAGGGCGTCGACGACCACGTAGGTGCCCTCCGCCGCGTCGATCGCCGCGCGCAGGGCCGCCGCTCCGGCGCGGACCGTCTGGAGCGGCACGGTCGCCACCCGGTGGGCGGTCTGCGGGCGCAGCAGCGCGGCCACGTCCGAATCGGTCATCGGGGTCAGCGGGTGGTGCCGCATCGAGCTCTCGCTCAGCAGTTGTCCGCCGACGAACAGATGCCCCTGGTAGACCGTGCGCCCGGTGGCCGGGAAGGACGGCACCACGACCACCTTGTCCGCGCCGAGTTCCGCCGCCAGTGCGTCGGCCACCGGGCCGATGTTGCCGGCCGGGGTGGAGTCGAAGGTGGAGCAGTACTTGTCGTAGAAGCGCTCGCAGCCCAGCCGCCGCAGGGCATCGAGCGCCGCCACCGACTGCCGTACCGCGTCCGCCACCGGTGCGGTGCGCGTCTTGAGCGCGACCACGACCGCGTCCATCCCGGCGAGCCGCAGATCCGCGAGCTGCTCGTCGCTGGGGACACCCAGGGTCACGCTGGTGCGCAGCCCTCGGGCGACCCAGTTGGTGGCGAGGTCGGTGGCACCGGTGAAGTCATCGGCCACGCCGCCCCATCTGACCTGTCCTGCCGCCATGCGTCGTCACCGTCCGTTACGCCGTTCCTACGTATCCAGGCGAGAGGCGCGTGATCCTCCCGCGCCAATCTGTGAATTTATGGTACTACAGTTGACGCTCATGTTAATTGGCGTTACGTTCGCGCTCCATAGGCGGGTTCATCCGATTCACCCGCCGACGCAGCGGAAACAGCAGCACCAGCGCCAGGAGGGCACCATGAACGCCGAGCCGCACGGGACGCGGGAAACCGTCACGTACGCACTGACGGGCGCGCGCGGCGGCTTCGCCCGTACGCTGCTGGCCCAGACCCGGTTCACCCCGGACGTCGAGCCGGCCGTACTGTGCGACCTCGACACCGAAGGGGTACTGGCGCTCGCCGCCGAGCTGGGCTTCCCCGCCGAGGGACCCGGCTCCCTCACCGTCGCCACCGACCGGGCCGGCATCGAGGCCGCCCGCGCCGCGGGGCGCACCGCCGTGATCGCGGACGTCTCCCTGCTGGCCGGCGCCGCCTACGACATCCTCGTCGAGGCCACCGGCAACCCGGCCGTGGGGTACCGCGCCGCGCGCACCGCGCTGACCGGCGGCCACCACGTGGCGATGGTCAGCAAGGAGGTCGACTCCGTCAGCGGCATCGAACTCGCCTCCCTCGCCGCCGACAGCGGTCTCGTCTACACCACCGCCACCGGCGACCAGCCCGCCAACCTCATCCAGCTCTTCTCCTGGGCCGACGGCCTGGGTCTTGAGATCGTCGCCATCGGCAAGTCCGGCGAGTACGACCTCGTCTTCGACCCCGAGCGCGGCACCGTCACCCAGCTCGACGAGACCATCGACGCCCCGGCCCTCGGCGGCCTGCTGAAGCTGGACCGGGAGAGCCCCGAAGGCGTCCGCGCCACCCTGGCCGCCCGCGCCGAGGCCGTCGCCGGCCTCAAGCGCAGCGCCGCCGCCGACTACTGCGAGATGTCCGTCGTCGCCACCAGCACCGGCTTCACCCCCGATGTCGAGACGATGCACTACCCGGTGGCCCGTACCGCCGAACTCGCCGACATCTACGCCCTGCGCGAGCACGGCGGCGTCGTCACCCGGCCGGGCGTCGTGGACGTCTTCAGCGTGCTGCGGCTGCCCGAGGAGGCCAGCTTCGCCGGCGGCGTGTTCGTCGTGGTGCGTACCCACGACACCGTCACCTGGGAGCTGCTGCGGCAGAAGGGACACGTCGTCAGCCGCGACGGCCGCTACGCCTGCATCTACCTCCCGTACCACCTGATGGGTGTCGAGACCCCGACCACCCTGCGGGACGCCGTGCTGCGCGGCATCCCCGCCGGCTCACCCTCCCCCGCCCAGCACGCCGTGCTCGCCGGGCGCGCGACCGAGGACCTGAGCGCCGGCACCGTGCTGACCATGGGCGGCCACCACCACGAGGTGACGGGTGTCGCGCCGGTGCTGCTGCCCGCCGCCGACGCCCCGGCCGACACCGCGCCGCTGTACCTGGCCGCGCACGCCACCCTCGTACGGGACGTGACGGCCGGTTCGCTGCTCACCCTCGACGACGTGAGCGGCTACGACCCCGACCTGCTCGCCGCCTGGAACGCCGGGCGCGACGCGTACCCCACCACCCCCACCACCACCCCCTGACTCCCCCACGCTCTCCCCTCCCCAGGACGGCCGCAGTGACGCGGCCATGAAACAAAGAGGTTCGCCATGTCCGACGCCTACACGCTCTTCGCGTTCGGCGCGGCGATCGCGGCGCTGGTGCTGCTGATCGCCAAGTTCAAGGTCCACCCGGTGGCCACCTTGTTCATCATCGTCACCTCGCTGGGCCTGGTGCTCGGCATGGGCGGCGCCAAGACGATCGAGCTGGTCACCACCGGCTTCGGCAACACCCTGGCCAGTGTGGGTCTGCTGGTCATCTTCGGCTGTGTGCTGGGGAAGATGCTGGAGCTGAGCGGCGCGGCACTGCGGATCACCAAGGCGGCGCTGAGCCTGTTCTCGGGCAAGAAGGTGCCGTGGGCCATCGCGCTGGCCTCGACGGTCGTCGGTATCCCGCTGATCGCCGACACCGTCGTGCTGATGCTGATCCCGGTGGTCTCGGCCATCGCGTACCAGTCGAAGATGTCCATGATGCGCCTTGGCCCGATCCTGTACATCGGCGCCTACGTGATGACCTCGCTGGTTCCGCCGGGCCCCGGCCCGCTGGCCGCCACCTCGCTGCTGGGCGTGGACCTGGGTGAGGCGACGCTGTGGGGCCTGGTCGTGGCCATCCCCGGCATCATCGTCGCCACGATCTACCTGCTGACCATCAAGACGCACGTCGACCCCAAGCCGGAGTTCACCGACCACCTCGCGGGTGCCGGTGCGGGCGCGGGTGACGGCAGCGGCAAGCCCCGGCTGTCCCTGGGCGGTTCCGGTACCGACGCGGACGGCGAGACCGAGCGCGACCTGCCCCCGCTGTGGATGTCGCTGGTCCCGATCTTCCTGCCGATCGTGCTGATCATGTCCAGCTCGTTCGTGGTCGACCTGTTCGAGGCGGACAACGCCGTCGGCGGCGTGCTGGCCTTCGTGGGTGAGCCGGTCATAGCCCTGTTCATCGGCTGTCTGGCCGCGCTGCCGCTGTTCGGCCGCCGCTGGTCGAGCAAGGAGACCCTGAACGACCTGTTCGAGGCCGGTCTGAAGCTGGCCGCCATGCCGCTCGCCCTCACCGGTGTCGGCGGCGCGCTGGCCACCATCATCCGGGACACCGAAGTGGCGGACTCCGTCGCCGAGATGATCCAGGACTGGGGCCTGTCCCCCATCATCGTGCCGTTCCTGGTGGCCGCGGCCATCTGCACCATCACCGGTTCGAATATCCTCGGCGTGATGACCGCCGCCGCGATCATGGAACCGCTCGCCGAGGGCCTGGGCATCTCCGCGCTCGCCATCTACTTGGCGTGCGGCACCGGAGCGCAGATCATGAAGCACGCCAACTCCTCGGGCTTCTGGGTCACCACCACCCTGTCCAACATGACGGTCGGCCAGGGCATCCGCTCCATCGGTGTGGCCTCGGCCCTGTCCGGGGTGACCGGCTTCGCGATTGTGTACGTCCTGTACGGGGTCGGCGTCATCTGAGCCCTCCGGCGGCGGACCGGCCGGCAGACCTCTGCCGGCCGGCCGGGCCGGCCCACGGAAAGACCGACAGGCACAAGGAGGCACCACGGTGTCGTCAGAAGGGTCCCCCGGCTCCGCGGACACTCCGTTGATCCCGGATCAGCGCCGGGAGCTGCTGATCAAGCTGCTGCGCGGGCACTCGGTGCTCAGCGTGCACCAGCTGACCGAGCTGCTCGGGGTCTCCCACATGACGGTACGGCGCGACATCGCCGCGCTGGAGCGGCAGGGGCGCGCCGTGTCGGTGCCGGGCGGGGTACGCATCGCCGGGCAGTTGCATCATGAGCCGAGCTTCATCGACAAGTCGACCATGGACCAGCCGGCGAAGCTCGCCATCGCCGCCCGCGCCGGCGAACTCCTCCAGGACGGGACCACCGTGTACCTGGACGCCGGCACCACCTGTCAGGCCCTGGTCCCGTACATCGTGCGGCGCCAGGGCATGACGGTGGTGACCAACGACTTCACCACGGCCAACGCCCTGATGGGCAACCCGGACGTGGAGGTCATCCACACCGGCGGCCGCATAGAGCACGCCAACCGCTCCACCGTGGGGCGGCTCGCCGCGCAGACGCTGACGCAGCTGGCGCTGGACATCGCCTTCGTCTCCACCAGTTCGTGGGACCTGCAGCGCGGGGTGACCACGCCGTCCTCCGCGAAGGTGGAGGTCAAGCAGGCGGCGATGGCGAGCGCTTCGCGGTCGGTGCTGCTGACCGGGTCCGCCAAGTACGGCACCTTCGGCATGTACCGGGTGGCGGCACTGAGCGAGTTCGAGTCGATCGTGACGGACGAGGGCCTGTCGCCCGCGGCACGCGAGACGCTGCGCGCCCAGGGCATCACCACACTCGTGGCCACCGCTACAGAGTGATGAGCGGACTGTCACAACACTGATGGCCGGGGGCGGATGTCCGGCGCGGTGAGGCATCATCGGCCACATGGGGATTGTCGCCGGTCTGGACAGCTCGTCCGTTTACACCCGCATCGTGGTCTGTGACACCGATACGGGCCAGGTGGTACGGCACGGCCACGCCGACCACCCGAAGGAAGAAGCCACCCCCGAGGCGTGGCTGCACTCCCTGGGGGAGGCGGCCGGCGGCGGCGTCCTGGAGGACGTCGCCGCGATCGGGGTCGCCGCGCAGCCGCACGCCGTGGTCGCGCTGGACGAGGGCGGAGCGCCGGTACGGGCCGCCTCCCCCGGGGTGGGCGGCGAGGACCGCACCCGCACGGCCGCGCTCGACGCCGCGGCCCGCGAACTGATCGACGCGCTCGGCGGCCCCGACACCTGGACCCGCGCGGTGGGCTCCGTGCCCCAGGGCGGACAGCCGGTGGCCCGGCTGCGCCGGCTCGCGCGCGAACACCCCGAGGCGGCCCGGCGGGTCGCCGGAGTGGCACTCGCCCAGGACTGGCTCGTGTGGCAACTGCTGGGCCGCCCGGCCCGGATGGCCACCGACCGGGGCGGGGCCTCCAGCACCGGCTACTGGTCGCCGGTGGGCGGCGAGTGGCGGCCCGAACTCGTCGAACTCGCCCTGGGACACGCGGTCGCGCTGCCCGAGGTCCTCGCACCCGCCCAGCCGGCCGGGCGCACCCCGGAGGGCCAGCTGATCTCGGCGGGCACCGGCGAGACGATGGCGGCGGCCTTCGGGCTCGGCGTCGGCCCCGGGGACGCGGTGCTCTCCCTCGGCGCCTCCGGCTCGGTCTGCGCCGTCCACCACGCGGCGCTGCCGCCCGACAGCAGCGGCGCGGTCACCGCGTACGCGGACGCCACGGGCCACCACCTGCCGGTGGTCCGCACCCTCAACGCGGTACGGGTGCTGCGCGGCACCGCGGAACTGCTCGGCTGCGACCTGCCCGCGCTCTCCGACCTCGCCCTGCGCTCGACGCCGGGCGCCCACGGGCTGGTGTTCCTGCCGTACCTGGCGGGCGAGCGGGTGCCCGCGCTCCCGCACGCGGCGGGCACCCTGACCGGCCTGCGCCGGGAGAGCATGAAGCCCGAACACCTGGCGCGGGCGGCGTTCGAGGGGATGCTGTGCGGCCTGGCGGACGCGGCGGACGTGCTGCGCGAACGCGGCGTACGCATCGACCGGTTCTTCCTGCTGGGCGCGGCGGCGGACCTGCCGGCGGTGCGCGAACTCGCCCCCGCGCTGCTCGGCGCCCCGGTGGTGATCCCCGCCCCGGCCGCCTACACCGCCCTGGGCGCGGCCCGCCAGGCGGCCTGGGCCCTGGGCGTCGAACAGGGCCGGCTGACCCCGGACACCCCGCCGAAGTGGCCCGAGCAGGACGGGGAGACCTACCACCCGGGCGACGACCTGCCCACGGGCAAGGCCATCCGCCAGCAGTACGGGGCGGTCCGGGACACCACGCACCCGCAGGGGTGACGCGCTCCCCGGCCGGATGTCGGAGGCCCCGACGGGGAGTGGGCGGGCGGCGCACCCGGCGGCCGGTCAGTCCAGGTAGCCGCGCAGCTGGTTGGCGTAGGCGTGGTCGCGCAGTTTGCCGAGCGTCTTGTGCTCGATCTGCCGGATGCGTTCCCGCGTCACGCCGAACAGCCGGCCGATCTCCTCCAGCGTCCGGGGCCGCCCGTCCGTCAGGCCGTAGCGCAGCTCGACCACCCGCCGCTCCCGGTCGCCCAGGGTGGACAGCACCGCCTCCAGCTGCTCCCGCAGCAGCAGGAACGCCGCCGACTCGGCCGGCGAGGGGATGTCAACGTCCTCGATCAGGTCGCCCAGATTGACGTCGTCCTCCTCCCCCACCGGGGACTGGAGGGAGATCGGGTCCTGGGCGAGCCGCAGGATCTCCGTCACCCGCGCCGCCGTCAGCCCGAGCAGGACGCCGACCTCGGCCGGGGACGGCTCGTAGCCGCGCTCCTGAAGGACCCGGCGCTGCACCCGCACCACCCGGTTGATCAGCTCCACCACGTGCACCGGGACGCGTATCGTGCGGGCCTGGTCGGCGATCGCCCGCGACATGGCCTGGCGGATCCACCAGGTCGCGTACGTGGAGAACTTGAAGCCCCGGGCGTAGTCGAACTTCTCCACCGCCCGGATCAGCCCCAGATTGCCCTCCTGGACCAGATCCAGCATCGTCAGCCCGCGCCCGATGTACCGCTTGGCGACGGAGACGACCAGCCGGAGGTTCGCCTCGATCAGCTGCCGCTTCGCGCGCCGGCCGCGGACCACGAGCTGGTCGAGGTCCAGGGCGAGCCGCGGGTCGTGCCGCTGCGCGCCGTGGGCCGCCGCCAGGCGCTCCTCGGCGAACAGCCCGGCCTCGATCCGGCGGGCCAGCTCCACTTCCTCCGCCGCCGTCAGGAGCGGAATGCGGCCGATCTCCCGCAGATACTGCCGGAAGAGGTCGGCCGACGCGCCCGACGCCGACACCGGTGGAGCGGGTGGCTTCCGGACCCGAACCGGTGCCGGAACATCGAGGATCTGGCTCTGCACGGGCGACACGGGCGACCTCCACAGTGATCGCGACCGGCGCGTGGGGGGCTGTCCGGTCACGAGAGGCATGCGTCCATTTTTTGTGCTGGCGGCTCCTGGTGTGCTATGCCCAATTACCCCGCTGTTACACGGGGTTCACGCGCCGGGGTGGACGGCGCCCGGTCAGCCGTACAGAGCCGCCGGGCCGCGCGCCTGCAACGCCGTGCGGTACTGCTGAAGCGTCCACAGCTGCTGCCGTTCCTGGGCGGCCTGGCTGTTGGCGGACTGCGCCTCGATGCGGCGCGCGACGATCTCCAGGTCACGCATGCGCTGTTCGACGGCGGCCAGCCGGACCCGCACCAGATGCTCGCCCGCGTACCGCTCGTCGGGGGCGCGCGAGGTCAGCGGCGCCTCGACGGTCAGCTCCCGGATGAGCACGCGCACCGTGTCGTCCGGCGCCGCGTCCAGGACCCGGGTCACCAGGTTCTCGTCGGCGTCGGTGACCCCGCCGGCCGCGGCGATGAGCCGGCGCACCAGCGTGTACGGCGGTGCGGTGAACTCGCTCTCCTCGTACGCGTCGAAGGCCGGTGCCACCAGATGCGGGAACTGGAGGGCGAGCTTCAGGAGTTCGCGTTCGACCTGGTGCGCCGGATTGTTGGGGTCGACGGCCGGGCCGCGCCGCTCGGGCACGGCGGGGGCGGCCGGCGCCGGAACGGACCTGCGCCCGCGCGGGGACTCGCCGCGCTGCTTGCGCTCGCGCTCCCAGCGGGCCAGCTGGGCCACCCGCTGCACGACGAACCGCTCGTCGGGGATGCCGACCAGGCCGGCCAGCCGGACGGCGTACTCGTGCTGGAGGGAGGAGTCCTTCATCTGCGCCACCACCGGGGTGGCCTGCTCCAGCGCCGCGGAACGGCCCTCCGCCGTGTCCAGGTTGTGCCGCGCGATGATCGACTGGACGGCGAACTCGAACAGCGGCGTCCGGTTCTCCACCATCTCCGCCACGGCCTGGTCGCCGTGCGCCAGCCGCAGGTCGCACGGGTCCATCCCGCCCGGCGAGATCGCGATCGATGTCCTGGCCGCGAACCGCTGGTCGTCCTCGAACGCGCGCAGCGCCGCCTTCTGCCCGGCCGCGTCGCCGTCGAAGGTGAAGACCACCTCACCGGCCCGGTGCGAGCCGCTGTCGTCCATCAGCACCCGGCGCAGGATCTTGATGTGCTCGGCGCCGAAGGCGGTGCCGCAGGTGGCGATGGCGGTGGTGATGCCCGCCAGATGGCAGGCCATGACGTCGGTGTACCCCTCGACCACCACCGCGCGGTTGTCCTTGGCGATGTCGCGCTTGGCCAGGTCGATGCCGTACAGCACCTGCGACTTGCGGTAGAGCGGAGTCTCCGGGGTGTTGAGGTACTTGGGACCGTTGTCGTCCTCGCGCAGCTTGCGGGCGCCGAAGCCGACCACCTCGCCCGTGATGTCGCGGATGGGCCAGATCAGCCGGCCGCGGAAGCGGTCGATGGGGCCGCGCCGGCCGTCCTGGGCGATGCCGGAGGTGATCAGCTCGCGGTCGGTGAAGCCCTTGCCGCGCAGGTAGCGCACCAGCTGGTCCCAGCCGGCCGGGGCGTACCCGACGCCGAAGTGGGTGGCGGCCTGCTCGTCGAAGCCGCGCTCCTGGAGGAAGCTGCGGCCGATCTCGGCCTCGGGCGAGGCGAGCTGCTCGGTGAAGAACGCGGCGGCCACCTTGTGCGCCTCGATCAGCCGGGTGCGTTCGCCCTGCTGCCGGTTGCTGTTGTACCCGCCCTGCTCGTAGCGCAGCGTGATGCCGGCCTGGGCGGCGAGCCGCTCGACGGACTCGGCGAAGGTGAGGTGCTCCAGCTTCATCAGGAAGCTGATGCTGTCGCCGCCCTCCTGGCAGCCGAAGCAGTGGAAGAGGCCCTTGCTGGGCGACACCTGGAAGGAGGGGGACTTCTCGTCGTGGAAGGGGCACAGGCCCTTGAGGTTGCCCCCGCCGGCGCTGCGCAGCTGGAGGTACTCGGACACGACGGAGTCGATCGGGACCGCGTCCCGCACCGCCTTCACGTCGTCGTCATTGATCCTGCCCGCCACACGGGCAGTCTACGGCCGGCCGCCGACAGCCCGGCCGGCACCGCCGACCGGCCCCAGCACCGCCGTGTCCAGCGCCGCCGTGTCCAGGCCAAAGCCGAACGGCTCCGGAATGGCCAACGTCCGGCCGAAGGGAACCGTGTGACGACTTCGGTAACCACGGGACGACGGATTCCAGAACACGGACGCGTCCCGCTGTTCCATGTTCACCAGCAGGTAGATCGGCACGGTCCGGCCATAGACAAGGAGCTTCTCGTCTCGGTCATCATCCCTGGTCGACGAAGAAGTGTGATCTGCGGCCAAGGAAAGCACCTCGGCGTCGAGCGGCCCTTCCGACCGGTCAAAGGCGGACTCTTCTGCCACATAGAGGTCAGGCCCATAGGCTCGCCGTGCCCCGGGAAAGGCGAAGAGCAGGCGCAAGAGTTCAGCGGCATGCCCTTCCGGGGCATGCGTCATCAGCGCCGGCCGGATCCGTGCCAGTGAACGCACATGACACGAGTCCGCCCAGCGGGAAAGAACAATCCGGCCCCCGATGATCTCGGCCTTCAAGCCATCCGGTGTATCCAGGTTCTGCGCGATCCTGGCAAGGTCTTCGAACTCTGCCGGAGTCAACTCGTCCACCGCCACCCCCTCACCCTAGGAGTGCTGAGACCTTCGCCTCCACCCGTCCGGACACAGCCACGCGGACGGGTGAACCAAGGGACTGAGGTTTACGGTCGCGGAATGTTGCGCAGATTGGAGCGGGCCATCTGCACCATTTTGCCCACGCCGCCGTCCAGCACCATCTTCCCGGCCGACAGGGCGAAGCCGGTGACCATCTCGGCCTTGATCTTCGGCGGGATCGACAGCGCGTGCGGGTCGGTCACCACGTCCACCAGGGCCGGACCCTTGTGCTTGAAGGCGGACCGCAGCGCGGACCGCAGGTCCTTGGGCTTCTCCACCCGCTGCGCGTGCACCCCGGCCGCCTCCGCGAGCGCCGCGAAGTCCGGGTTGTGGTTGCCGGTGCCGTACGCCGGCAATCCCGCCACCAGCATTTCCAGCTCCACCATCCCGAGCGTGGAGTTGTTGAACAGCACCACCTTCACCGGCAGGTCGTACTGGACCAGGGTGAGGAAGTCCCCCATCAGCATGGTGAACCCGCCGTCCCCCGACATCGAGATCACCTGCCGCCGCCGGTCGGTGAACTGCGCGCCGATCGCCTGCGGCAGGGCGTTGGCCATCGATCCGTGGCTGAAGGACCCGATCACCCGGCGCCGCCCGTTCGGGGTGAGATAGCGCGCCGCCCACACGTTGCACATCCCGGTGTCCACGGTGAAGACCGCGTCGTCGGCCGCTTCCTCGTCCAGCACCGAGGCCACGTACTCCGGGTGGATCGGGGTGTGCTTCTCCACCTTCTTCGTGTACGCGCTGACCACCCCCTCCAGCGCGTCCGCGTGCTTCTTCAGCATCCGGTCCAGGAAGCGCCGGTCGGTCTTGGCGCGGACCCGCGGGGTCAGGCAGTCCAGGGTCTCCTTCACATCCCCCCACACCGCCAGGTCCAGGGTGGAGCGCCGGCCCAGATGCTCGGGGCGCACGTCCACCTGCGCGATCTTGACCTCCCCGCCGCTCGGCAGGAACGCGTTGTAGGGGAAGTCCGTGCCGAGCAGGAGCAGCAGATCGCACTCGTGGGTGGCCTCGTACGCCGCGCCGTAGCCCAGCAGTCCGCTCATGCCCACGTCGTACGGGTTGTCGTACTGGATCCACTCCTTGCCGCGCAGCGCGTGGCCCACCGGCGCCTTCACGCGTTCGGCGAACCGCATCACCTCCGCGTGCGCCCCCGCCGTCCCGCTGCCGCAGAACAGCGTGACCCGGTCCGCCGCGTCCACCATCCGCGCCAGCGTCTCGATCTCGCCGTCCGCCGGGCGGACCGCCGGACGGCTGGTGACCAGGGCGTGTTCCTCGGCGCGCTCGGCGACCTGCTCGCCGGCGATGTCCCCGGGCAGCGCGACGACGCTCACCCCGCCCCGGCCCACCGCGTGCTGGATCGCGGTCTGGAGCACCCGCGGCATCTGCCGCCGGTTGGAGATCAGCTCGCAGTAGTGGCTGCACTCGCGGAACAGCTGGTCCGGGTGGGTCTCCTGGAAGAAGCCGGTGCCGATCTCGCTGGAGGGGATGTGGGAGGCGAGGGCGAGCACCGGCGCCATCGAGCGGTGGGCGTCGTACAGGCCGTTGATCAGGTGCAGATTGCCGGGGCCGCAGGAGCCCGCGCAGGCGGCGAGCCGGCCCGCGATCTGGGCCTCGGCACCGGCGGCGAAGGCGGCGGTCTCCTCGTGCCGCACCTGGATCCAGTCGATGGAGCGATCGCGCCGGATCGCGTCCACCACCGGGTTGAGGCTGTCCCCGACGACGCCGTACAGGCGCCGCACCCCGCTGCGCACCAGGGTGTCCACAAACTGTTCCGCCACGGTCTGTCTGGCCATCGCTCATGCACCTCCACGAGCAACGTAACCGCATATGTGGCGTTATGCCCGGCTGGGGATCTTCCGGGTGAGGACGTAGTGCGGGCCGACGCCCTCGATCACGAACTCCTCGCCGCGCACCGCGTAGCCGTGCCGCTCGTAGAAGCCGCGCGCCTCGGTGCGGCCGTTGCACCACAGCAGCCCGGCCCCGCGCTCCGCCGCCTCCCGCTCGGCCGCCGCCAGCACCGCCGCGCCGTAGCCCAGGCCCCGCGCGGCCGGGTCGCTCGCCATCCCCCGGAACCGGTACGCCGTGGTGTCGCCGTCCAGCGGATCGGCGAACAGCGTGATGCACCCCAGCACCCGGGTCCCCGCGCCCTCGTAGGCGGCGAGATGGAACGTCCCCGGCAGCGTGTCCTCGGCGAACTCGGCGCTCGCGGCCGGCAGGCCCGGGCGCAGCACGTCCCAGCGCAGCCGGAAGATCTCGGAGACGGGGACGACGGCGGTACGGATGGCGCTCATGCCGCCACTGTAGTGAGGGCGGCCAGAACCGCGGCGCCCGTCAGGCGATCTCCAGGGTCTGCCCCACCGGGCGGCGCGGCGAACCGGGCACCGGCGGCCCGTACCCGAGCCGGATCACCATCTGCACCTGCCCCATCCCCGACTCGGGATCACGCACCGGCCAGCGCAGCTCCGACCACTCCAGCACCTGGGTGGTGAGCCCGGTGGACAGCCCGTACTCGGTGCACAGCAGCAGCACCCGTTCCATCGCCTGCCCCGCCCGCAGCCAGTCCGCCGGCCGGTCCTCGGCGGTGCCCAGCAGCGCCAGCTGCGGCTCCTCCTCGAACGGGGTGGGGTCCCCCTCCTCGAACGCGCTGTGCCGCCCGGCGAGATCCCGTACCGGGATGCTGTGGTAGCCGCCGTACGGGCCGAGCACCTGCTCCACCACGCCATCCGTCGCGGTCCGCGCCTCCTCGGGGGTACGGGTCCAGCGCTCGCGCTCCTCGGCGCGCGCCGGGGTGGCCCGGTCGCGGCCCTCCGCGTCGCGGACCAGTTCCAGGATGGCCCGCACGTGCCAGACGGAGGGGAAGTGCAGCTGACCGCCCTCCAGCTCCGCGGCCCGGCGCAGCCTGGCGCGTACCGGCTCGGGCACCAGTTCGTCGCGGAACGGCAGCCGGCTGCTGCGCCGGCGGGTGAGGGTCGGGTGCAGCCGGGCCAGCTCCGGATCGGGGGCCTCGGCGGGGGCCAGCCGTACGGTGGCCAGCAGCCGGGGGTCGTAGGGGTCGGGCAGCAGAGTGACGACCGGCTCCCAGCCCGCGTGGGCGACGGCCACCCGCAGATTGAACAGGGCGGCGCCGCAGCCCAGATGCAGCGCGCGGCCGTGCGGGTCGGCGTGCGGGAGGGTGCGGTCCAGGGCGGCGCGCAGCTGGAAGGTGGCGGCGTCGCGCAGGTAGCGGAACCGCCAGGGCTGCGCGTTGAACATGGAGGGCGCCGTCCCGGCCGCCGCCGCCAGCGAGGTCACGGACTGCTCATCGGGCTTCGCGTCCCGCACGACCACCTGCCGCCACCTCGCTCGTCCGGTCCGTCCGCGCCGGTGCTTCGCACCTGTATGCCACCCTATGCCGCACCGGGCGGAACACCAGGCGGAACACCGGCGGACCGGCCGGTTCCCGGGCGCGGGCCGCGCCCGGGGAACCGGAGCGGCGGGTCAGAGCGAGCCGAGGTCCGTCGCCGGGTCGGCCAGCGCCGCCGCGTCCACCGGGCGGCCCGACCTGATCAGCTCCTGGATCGGCCCGGTGACGTCCCACACGTTCATGTTGAGCCCGGCCAGGACGCGGCCCTCGGCGCTCAGCCAGAACGCGATGAACGCCCGCTTGCCCACCTCGCCCCGGTACACCACCCGGTCGTACGCGCCGTGCGGCGCCCAGCCCGAGTACTCAAGACCGGCGTCGTACTGGTCGGAGAAGAAGTACGGCACCCGGTCATAGGTCACCTCCCGCCCGAGCATCGCGCGGGCCGCCGCGGGCCCCGAGTTCAGGGCGTTCGCCCAGTGCTCCACCCGCAGCCGCCCGCCGGCCGGCGCCGGGAAGGCCGCGATGTCGCCGGCCGCCCAGATGTGCGGATCGCTGGTGCGCAGCGAGGCGTCCACCGCCACCCCGCCCGTGTCCTCGGCCAGCTTCAGCCCGGCGGCCTCGGCCAGCGCCGTACGGGGCCGCACCCCGATCGCCGCCAGGACGGCGCGGGCCGGGATCTCCTCGCCGTCGTCGGTGACCACCCCGGCGACCTGCCCGTCCCGCCCGCTGATCGAGGCGAGCCGGCGGCCGAAGCGGAACTCCACCCCGTGCTCCTGGTGCAGCCCGGTGAACACCTCCCCCAGCTCCGGGCCCAGCACGCCGTGCAGGGGGGTGGGCGAGGGCTCCACGACCACCACGGGCGAGCCCAGCTCGCGGGCGGCCGCCGCCACTTCCAGGCCGATCCAGCCGGCGCCCGCGATAACCAGCGGCTCCCCCTGCCGGGTGCGGTCGGCCAGCACGGCGCGCAGATGGTCGGCGTGCGCGAGGCGGCGCAGATGGTGCACTCCGGCCACGCCGCGCGCGCCCGGGATCTGGAGCCGGTGCGGCTCCGCGCCGGTGGCCAGCAGCAGGGCGTCGTACGGCACGCGGGCGCCGTCGCCGAGCCGCACCTCCCGCTCCTCGCGGTCGATGTGCACGGCCTGCTGGCCGAGGTGCAGTTCGACGCGGTGGGTGGCGTACCAGGACGGCTCGTGGACGAACACGCTCTCCTTGGCCGCACGTCCGGCGAGGTAGCCCTTGGACAGCGGGGGGCGCTCGTAGGGCTGTTCGTGCTCGTCGCCGATGAGGATGACCCGGCCGCCGAAGCCCTCCTCCCGCAGGGTCTGGGCGGCCTTGGCGCCCGCCAGCCCCCCTCCGATGATCACGAACGTGCGGTGCATGCCGTCCATACCGTCCACGCGCTGCCTCCTTGCCGCAGGTGTCCCCTGCTGTGCTGGGGGATGGTCACCCCCACACATACCCCGGGGACGACGCGGTGAGGCGGGCGTGCAGGGAGCGTGCCGATGCGTCCGTGAGCGCGGCGATCTGATCCACGATCACCCGGAGGGCGGATGCGTCATCGGCCGCGGCGGCGTAAAGGGCGCGGTGCTGCGGGTCCAGGCCGTGGGGGGCGCGGCGGATGAGGGCGTCGCCGAGTTCGGCGAGCAGCTCGCGCTGGCGGCCCCGGCGGAGTTCCTGGTCGGGGCGCTGCATGACGTACACGTCGGCCACCGCCTTGAGGACGGCGCACTCCAGCCGGGTGTCGGGCGGGACGATCAGTTCGGCCGCGTAGCGGTGCAGCGGGCCGGGGCCGTACCGCTCGCGGGTCGCCTGTTCGGCGGCGAGGCAGAACCGTCCGATGAGCTGACTGGTGGCGTCCTTGAGCCGGGCCTGGGCGGTGGCGGAACCGTCGTAGCCGTGCGGCCACCAGTGCTGGTCGAGCAGCCGGTCGAGGGCGGCGGCCAGGTCGGTGTCGCCGGTGGACGGCGGGGCGTAGCGGGCCCGGACGACGCGGAAGATCTCGGCGCGCTCGGGCTCGGCGAGCAGCAGGGCGGGGTCCAGGTGCCCGGCGTGCAGGCCGTCCTCGACGTCGTGGACGGAGTAGGCGACGTCGTCGGACCAGTCCATGACCTGCGCCTCGAAGCAGCGGCGGTGGCCGGGGGCGCCCTGGCGGAGCCAGTCGAAGACGGGCAGGTCGTCCTCGTAGGCGCCGAACTTGGGGGAGGCGGGATCGGTGGGGTGGCCGCCGCGCGGCCAGGGGTACTTGGTGGCGGCGTCGAGGGTGGCGCGGGTGAGGTTGAGGCCGACGGACCGGTGGAAGGGTTCGGAGAATCGTTTCGGCTCCAGCCGGGTCAGCAGCCGGAGCGACTGCGCGTTCCCCTCGAACCCGCCGCAGGACGCGGCGATCTCGTCCAGCACCCGCTCCCCGTTGTGCCCGAACGGCGGGTGGCCCAGATCGTGCGCGAGGCAGGCGGCCTCCACGATGTCCGAGTCGCAGCCGAAGGCCGTGCCCAGGTCCCGGCCCACCTGCGCGCATTCCAGCGAGTGGGTGAGCCGGGTACGGGGGCTGGCGTCCCAGGCGTGCTCGGCCACGGCCACTCCGGTCGGACCGCCGTGGCCGGTGTCCGGGGTGACCACCTGGGTCTTCCCGGCGAGGCGCCGCAGCGCGGCGGAGTGCTGCACCCGCGCCCGGTCCCGCTGGAAGGCGGTGCGCCCGGAGCGTTTGTCCGGCTCCGGGTCCCACCGCTCGGCATCGGCTGGGGCGTACGCGGCGCTGTGTTGCATATCCCGACATTAACCGGCGGGGGTGACAGCGGGGTGCCGCCGGGGTGGTGCGGGGGTGCGGCGGCCCGGTGGCGGCCCTGACTGGTCCGCCCTCAGCGACCGCCGGGCCCGGCCTGGGTCTGCGGCTCGGCGGGGGCGGGCTCCGCCGTCACGGGCCCCGGCACCGCCACCGGTTCCTCGGGGGCCGGGCGCCAGCGGCGGCGGGTCAGCGCGGCGGTGAGGGTGAGCGGGACGGTCAGAGCACAGGCGATGCCGAACAGCAGGGCGTAGTGCCCGCGTTCGGCCAGCGGCCCGGCGGCGGTCGCGGCGGCCGAGGAGCCGATGAACAGGGCTCCGGCGAAGAACGCCACCGCGGTGCCGCGTGCCTGCGGCACCACCGAGGTGACCCACGTCTGGAGCGAGGAGTGCATGAACGACCAGCCGCCGCCCAGCAGCAGGGCGGTGACGAAGACGGCGGGCAGCGTCACCCAGGCGGTGACGATCCCGTACCCGGCGCACATCTGTGCCCCGCCGATGGCGATCAGCCCCCACACCGGCAGCCGCCCGGTGAGGATCCGCACCACCCGGGAGAAGATCACGACGCCGACCCCGTACATCGCGGTGGCGAGCCCGGCGACGGTCGCGCTGACGCCGCGCGCCTGGAGCGCGGTGGCCAGCAGGGTCATGGTGCCGAGCAGCACCGCGCCCTCCACGAAGGCCAGACCGAAGACGGTGAGCGCCCACCGGTTGCGCAGCACCGCGCCGAGGTGGCCGCCGATGCCGCCCGCCGAGCTCGCGGCGCGCCGGGGTTCGGGGAGGGTGCGCAGGGCGTACGAGCAGATCACCGCGCACACGGCGGGCGCGGCGAACACCAGCCGCCAGTCCACGGCCTCGGCCAGCACACCGGCGACGGCGGTGGCCAGTGCCGTGCCGACCGCCATGACGGCCATCAGGTCGGAGAGCGCGCGCTGGCGGCGGGCGGCGGGGACGGTGTCGCCGAGGTAGGTGAGGGAGGTGGGGACGACGGCGCCGTAGCAGGCACCGGCGACGATCCGGGCCGCGATCAGGACGTGGGCGTTGGGCGCGAGCGCGGAGACCGCGCCGGCGAGGGCCGCGATCAGCAGCGTCCAGCGCATGACGCGGACCCGGCCGACGCGGTCGGAGAGTATGCCCCACAGAGGTTGGGACAGGCCGTAGGCGAGGAAGTAGGCGCTGGCGGTGAAGACGGCGGTGCCGAGCGGGATGCCGAGCCCGGTGGAGATGAGGATCAGCAGCGGGCTGATGGCGAACCGGTCGAAGCAGCTGACGAAGCCCGCCGCCGAGAGGGCGATGGGGGGACGGCTGCTCACCGGAGTGCTCAGCGGCTTGTCGAGTTTCATGAAGGGAACCTGCCCGGTGTGGAGCCGACATGCCGCGTGAGGTGCCGGTGGACGTGCGCTCGGTCGGTGAGGCCGGCGGCGGTGGCCCGTGGGGCGGGCCGCGCCGCGAGGGGCTCGGGGCGGCCGGGGAAGACCTCGCCGCTCCCGTCACGGTGCGGTCGCCGCGTCCGGATCCGTGTCCGCGTGGTCGCCGTGCCGTTCATGCGAGAAACGTACAAGATCCGCCGGATACGGCGTGGGGCGCGCTCGCCCCCCGGACAACAGCACCCCGACCCGCGGGCACGGCAGGAACGCGCGGAACTCGGCGACGACGTGCGCGGATCCGCCGGGCCGCCGAACCGGCGGCCTCCCCCTCCGCTATCCCTCGCTCGCCACCAGCGCGGGCCGCCGCGTCGCCGGGGCCGGGGTGGGGGCGGGCTCCGGGATGGCGCCGCGCGCCTGGTCGTAGCGGTGCAGCAGCAGCCGGGCCAGCGCCGGGTGCGCGCCCAGCGGGGCGGCGGCCACCCCCGGCGCCGCCTCGGCGCACCGGGTGGCGAACAGGCCCGGCGCGGTGAAGCACGAGGCGACGGCAATCCTGCTCCGCCCGCTCCGGCGCAGTTCGGCGACCGCCTCGGCCACCGTGGGCCGGGCGGCCGAGGCGTACGCGGGCAGGACCGGTACGCCGCCGAGCCGGTCGGCGAGCATGTGGGCGGTGTATTCGGTGCCGGCCGCCGATTCGGGGTCCAGCGATCCGGCCGCCGCCAGGACGACACCGTCCGCGTCCGGGTCGGCGGAGCGCCGGTAGCCGGCCTCCACCAGCCGGCTGTACAGGGCGTCGACCAGCAGCGGGTGCGGCCCCAGGCAGGCGGCGGTGGTGACGGTCAGGCCCTCGCGTACCCGCTCCAGCACCCCGGGGATGTCGTGCTTGACGTGGTACCCCCGGCTGAACAGCAGCGGCACCAGCACCGCCCGGCCACCGCCGCCCGCACCGAGCCCCGCCAGGGTGTCGGCGAGGCGCGGGGTGTCGTTCTCCAGGTAGCCGGCCTCGACGCGCAGTCCCGGCCGCAGCGCGCGCACCAGGCGCAGCAGGGCGGTGATGCTCCGTTCGGCGCGGGGGTCGGGAGAGCCGTGGGCGACGGCCACCAGGGTGGGGGTGGGAATCGTGCGGGCGCTCATGCCGCCAGCCTGCGCCCATGGCGTTGCCGTTGTGTTGCGCGGGTGTCACCAATGCCGCGCCCGGGGCTCACCCCGCGCCCCGTCCGCGGGGTGAGCGATGCGCGCCGGGGCCGTAACCCCGGGGCGGGGCCCGCGTAACACCGCGCGCGCAGGATGGCGCGCATGAGCCCCGATATGACAGACATCACGGACACCCATTGCCCGTATTGCGCGCTCCAGTGCGCGATGGGGCTGCGCCGGGTGCCGCAGGGTGTTCCGCAGGTGGTGGAGCGGGGCGCGCTGTGCGGGAAGGGCGCCACGGCCACCGCCGTACTCAATCCGGGCGCCCGGCTGACCCGGCCGCTGGTGCGCGGCGCGGACGGCGAGCTGGCCCCGGCGGACTGGGACGAGGCGCTGGCACGGGTGGCGGCGGGCCTGTCGGGGGCACGGGAGCGGTACGGGGCGGACGCGGTCGCGGTGTTCGGCGGCGGTGGGCTGACGAACGAGAAGGCGTACGCGCTGGGGAAGTTCGCCCGGCTGGTGCTGGGCACCTCGCAGATCGACTACAACGGCCGGTTCTGCATGTCCTCGGCTGCGGCGGCCGGGAACCGGGCGTTCGGCCTTGACCGGGGAATGCCGTTTCCGCTGGCCGACATTCCGCGCACCGGCTGCGTCATCCTGGTCGGCTCTAACCTCGCGGAGACGATGCCGCCCGCGCTGCGCTACTTCACCGAGCTGCGCGCGAACGGCGGCACGCTGATCGTGATCGACCCGCGCCGTACCCGCACCGCCGAGCAGGCCGATCTGCACCTGGCGCCCCGCCCGGGGACGGATCTGGCGCTGGCGCTGGGGCTGCTGCACCTGGTGGTGGCCGGGGGCCGGGTGGACGAGGCGTTCGTGGCGGAGCGCACGAGCGGCTGGGAGGAGGCGCGGGCGGAGGCGATGGCGCACTGGCCGGAGCTGGTGGAGCGCATCACGGGGGTACCGGTGCCCCAGCTGCGGGAGGCGGTGGAGCTGTTCTGCGCGCCGGAGGCGGCGATGGTGCTGACGGCGCGCGGGCCCGAACAGCAGGCGAAGGGCACCGACACCGTCTCGGCCTGGATCAATCTGTGCCTGGCGACGGGCCGGGCCGGTCGCCCGTACTCCGGCTACGGCTGTCTCACCGGGCAGGGCAACGGGCAGGGCGGGCGCGAGCATGGGCAGAAGGCCGATCAGCTGCCCGGCTACCGGATGCTCACCGAGCCGGCGGCGCGCGCCCACGTGGCCGGGGTGTGGGGCGTGGACCCCGCCGTGCTGCCGGGGCCGGGGCGCAGCGCGTACGAACTGCTGGAGGCGCTCGGCGGCCCGGACCCGGGCGGGATCAGGGCGCTGCTGCTGATGGGCTCCAACCCGGTGGTCTCGGCGCCGCGTGCCGCGCACATCGAGGAACGGATGCGGTCGCTGGACTTTCTGGCGGTGTGTGACGTCGTGCTGTCGGAGAGCGCGCGGCTGGCGGACGTGGTGCTGCCGGTCACCCAGTGGGCGGAGGAGAGCGGCACGCTGACGAATCTGGAGGGCCGGGTGCAGCTGCGGCGGCAGGCGGTGCCGGTGCCGGACGGGTGCCGCAGCGATCTGGCGGTGCTGCGCGGGCTGGCGCGGCGGCTGGACTTCGCGGGGTGGGAGGAGGGTTTCCCCGAGGAGCCGGAGCGGGTCTTCGAGGAGCTGCGGCGGGCCTCCGCCGGTGGCAAGGCGGACTACGCGGGGATCACGTACGCGCGGATCACGGCGGAGGGCGGGGTGTTCTGGCCGTGTCCGGCCGAGGATCACCCGGGGACGCCCCGGCTGTTCCTCGACCGGTTCGCGACGCCGGACGGACGGGCGCGGTTCACGGCGGTGGGGCACCGTCCGGCGGCGGAGGAGCCGGACGCCGAGTATCCGGTGCTGCTGACCACGGGGAGGGTGCTGGCGCAGTACCAGTCGGGGGCGCAGACGCGGCGGGTGGCGGAGCTGAACGCGGCGGCGCCGGGGCCCTTCGTCCAGGTGCATCCACGGCTGGCGGCGGCGATCGGGGCGGCGGAGGGCGACCGGCTGGTGGTCGTCTCGCGGCGCGGGCGGGCGGTGGCGCCGGCCCGGATCGACGCGGGGATCCGGCCGGACACGGTGTTCATGCCGTTCCACTGGCCGGGTGAGGGGCGGGCGAACACGCTCACCAATCCGGCGCTCGATCCCACCTCCCGGATGCCGGAGTTCAAGATCTGCGCAGTGCGAGTGGAGCGAGAGTGAAAGGGGGCGCTTCATGGTGAACCGGGTTGCGCTGCCGCCCGCACCCCGGAGCATGGAAGGGTGACCGACACCACGCAGCACACCACGCATCTGAACGCCCTGGCCGAGCACCATCTGGACCGGGCCCGCGCGGCGGAGCACGGCCGCAGCGCCCATCTGTTCCTGCACGACGGTCCGCTGCGGCAGAGCGTGATCGCGCTGACGGCGGGCGCCGAGCTGGAGGAGCACAACGCGCCGCCCGCCGCCAGTCTCTATCTGGTGCGGGGCGCCGTCCGGGTGGTGCCGGCCGGTGACGGGGAGGCCGGGATCCCGCTGGCGGAGGGCGAGATCATGAAGATCCCGCAGGTGCGGCACTCGGTGGTGGCGCTGGAGGACGCGGTGCTGGTGCTCACCTCGGTGACGGCGGTGCCGGACGCGCTCACGCCCGGCGCCGGCTGGGGCTGACGCCGCGCGCCGCCCCTCCCCCGGACGTGGGGCGCCGGTTCGCCGGTGCCGCCGGGTGCGTGGCCGGTGCCGCTATCCGGCGTTCCGGCGGTGCAGGCTGGGGCTGATGCCGCGTTCCCGCTTGAAGGCGGTGCTGAGCGCGAAGCCGCTGCCGTAGCCGACCCGGCGGGCGACGGCGTCGAGGGTGGCGGCGGGTTCGCGCAGCAGGTCGGCTGCGAGGGCGAGCCGCCAGTCGGTGAGGTACGCCATGGGCGGCCGGCCGACGAGGGTCGCGAAGCGCTGGGCGAAGGCCGCCCGCGAGACACCGGCGCGGGCGGCGAGGGCGGCAACCGTCCAGGGGTGGGCGGGGTCCTCGTGCAGCAGGCGCAGCGCGCGGCCGACGACCGGGTCGGCCTGCGCCCGGTACCAGGCGGGGGCCCGGGCCTCCGGGCGGGCGAACCAGGCGCGCAGCACCGCGATGAGCAGCAGGTCCAGCAGGCGGTCCAGGACAACGCTCTGGCCGGGTTGGTCCTTGCCGATCTCCTGGGCGACGAGCGGCAGCAGGGGGCAGTCCCAGTCGGCTTCGCGCAGGACGAGGACCTGGGGCAGGGCGCGCAGCAGCCGGCCGCTGACCTCGCCGTCGACGTGGTAGGTGCCGATGAGCAGTTCGGCGGCGCCGTCCGGCCTGCTGCCCCAGGTGCGGACGCCGAGGTCCAGTTGCTCGCACAGCCCCTCGCCCTCGGGGGTGGTGGTGACGTCCCCGGGGTGCACCACGACCTGCACCGGGACACCCGTACCACTGCCGACGCGGTACGGGGCGGGGCCGCGCACCACGGCGATGTCACCGGCGTCGATCCGTACCGGGTCCTGGCCCTGGTCCTGATCCTGGTCCTCGGGGGTGATCCAGGTGGTGTCGCGCAGGGCGCACAGAACGGTCAGCGGGGCGCGGTCCCGGACCTGTACGCACCAGGGCGGGTCGAAGACGGCGCGCAGCAGGAAGGCGCGGTGGGCTCGGGGGCCTTCGAGCAGGCTCGCGAGACTGTCCATGAGGGAGAGATTAGACGCCCGCACATGGTGGCGAGCGCCTGAGGGATGGCCGCCGGGCGGCCGGGGACATGGAATGGGTCCATGAACACCACGCTGATCACGGGCGGTACGGGCAAGACCGGCCGCCGTATCGCCGCCCGGCTGACGGAGCGCGGCATCACCGTACGTCTCGGGACTTCACCGACTACGTCAACTTCTCGGCCCTGAAGGACCGAGCTTGTTGACTCGGTCGAGAGGGCGTTGATGGCAAGTGGAGCGCGACCGGCTGCCGCGTGGTCCCCTGCGTCCGGAACTAGCTGACGCCAGTTCTGGGGCGATTGACCGCGCCCCGCTGCCACACAGCGTCGCCTCGGTGGGCGATGTTGCGGGAGCCGTTGTGGTCCGCGTGCAGTACGCTCCCGCAGGAGCGGCACGCGAACCGCGCCTGGGTCACTCGGTTCGAGCGGTGGGTGTGCCAGCACTTGGAGCACTGGCGGGAGGTGTTGCGGGGGTCCACGTGGACCACCGGGACACCTGCTCGCCGGGCTTTGTACCCGACGAAGGTGCCGAGTTGGGCGAAGGCCCAGGTGTGCAGTCGTGCCCGCTGGTCCTTCTTGGCCGTGACCCTCTGCCGGATACCACCCAGGTCTTCCAGGGCGATCCCACGCGAGGTGCGTTCAGCGGTGGCGACGAGCTTCTTGGCGATGACGTGATTGGTGTCCGCCGCGTGCCGCGCCTCGCGGCGGCGGATCCGCTTCAAGGCTCGCTTGGCGCTCTTGGTGCGCTTCTTCTGGAGCTTGGCACGCAGGTCGCGATGCCGCTGCCGGTAGCGGTTCAGGCGGCGCCCTGCCATGATCTCGCCATCCGAGGTGGTGGCGATGTTCACGATCCCGAGGTCCACGCCGAGGAAGCCGGCCGGCTCGTATGGTTCCGGCTCGGGGACCTCGATGGAGGCGACGAGGAAGAACCTCCCGTCCCGCATCACCAGATCGGACTCCCCCTTACGGGAGCCAAGGAGCTTCAACGCCTCCTCGGAGCAGACGAACGCGATGTCCTTGACACGGCCCGCGACCGTCCAGATGGACACGGTCCGCTGGTCGAGGTTCCACGTCAGGATGCGGTCGTCGAACGGCTGCGCCGCGTCCTCGCGGAAGACGATCGGCTTCGACTCCGCCCGCAGACGACGCTTGGATCCCTCGCGACCGAGGTTCCCGGCCTTGATGTTGCCCTTGAGTGCCGCGTAGGCGTCGCAGACCTTCTTGACCACTCGTACGGCGGGCTGGGCCCCGAGGTCGAAGTCGGTCCTGAGCGCGTAGTAGACCTGCTTCTGCAACACGTTGCGCCGCTTGAGGTCCTTGGCGAAAGCCACCTCGGACGCCCGGTTCGCGGCCCGGTTGCAGGCACGCAGGGTCGCCGCCAGCGCGTCCGCCACATACGCGGACGTGGGCACCAACTTCACCTGCGCGACAATCTTCACGCGAAGCACCCTAGTGGAGTGGGCGCCAGAAGATGAAACCGCCTCAAAACGCCAGGAAGAGCACTCCGCCGCTGCGTGGCTCCGCCTCAAGGGAAGCCATTTCTCCTGGGGCTGAAGCCCCAGGCTTCCTGGCGAGAAACCGGGTGAAGGAGGCTGCGGCGACCGGCGTGTGGCAGGGGTGAGTGGATAGCCTCCCGGGGAACGACCAGGTATCCGCGAACCACCCCCGGGAGGCGCTCACATGACGGCCGAGCACGTACTGGTGCACGTCACGACGGACAGTGAGGAGTCCGCGCACGGACTCGCGGACTCGGCGGTGCGGGCGCGGCTGGCGGCCTGCGCGCAGATCGAGGGGCCGATCACCAGCGTGTACTGGTGGGAGGGGGACGTCCAGCAGGGACAGGAGTGGCGGGTGAGCTGCAAGACCACGGCCGCCCGCTACCCCGCCCTGGAGTCCCATCTGCTGGACCGCCACCCGTACGACACCCCCGAGATCATCGCCACCCCGATCACCGGCGGCAGCGCGGCCTACCTGGCGTGGGTCGGCGAGGAGGTCAGCAGTTCTTGAACTCCACGCGGGAGTTGTTGTAGGAGCACGAAGCCACCTTCGTGCCGTTGGACTTGCGCAGGGTGGCGGTGTCCTTGTCGTTGTTCCAGACGTACGCGCCGCGGTTCTGGTACACGTTGGCGGCCGTGTTCTTGCCCGAACCCGTCCGCACCGTGACCGACTTGCCGGCGCCCAGGCTGAACGTGCCAAAGGTGTAGGTGTGCTTCTGGGCGTCGGTCAGCGTCCAGCCCTTGAGGCTGACGGCCTTGCCGGTGGAGTTGGTGATCCGCACCCACTCGCCGTTGAGACTGGCGTTGCTGCGGTCGTCCTTGCCGGGGCTGTTGTAGTAGATCTTGGTGATCTTCACGGACCCGGCGGCGTGGGCGCTGCCCGCCGTACCCAGCGGCAGCAGCACGGCCACGGCGAAGGCGGCCAGAAGCGCGGTTAAGCGTGCGTGTGTCATCGTTCTCCCTGCGGGTTTCACACTGTCGCCATACGGGCGACAAGGTGAAGCAGATCTTAGGGAAACGTGATGAGTTGGCGCAGGCATTCGCGGCAACTCGCGCACCTCGTGCGGCGGCACGTCCGGCGCGTCACGTTGGCGCCGTTCCCGGGGTCATGGCAGACAGAGACTCCCCCTGCGATGTGGAGAAGCCATGACAACGCCCCTTCTGGTCACCGGCGGCACGGGCACCCTCGGCCGGCACGTCGTCCCCCTGCTGCGGGAGGCCGGCCACCCGGTGCGCGTCCTGAGCCGGCAGGCCCGCCCCGCCGGTGACAGCCGCAGCGAGGAGGACGGCGGCCTCACGTACGTGACCGGGAACCTGCTGGAGAACGAGGGCGTCGAGGCGGCCGTGGCCGGCGTCGGCACCGTCGTCCATCTGGCCGGCGGCCCCAAGGGCGACGACGAGGCCACCCGCAATCTGGTGCGCGCCGCGAGCGAGGAAGGGGTGCGGCACCTGGTGCTGATCTCGGTCATCGGCGCGGACCGGGTTCCGGTCGGGTACCACCGCATGAAGCTCGGCACAGAGGTGGCCGTCTCCGAGTCCGGCCTTGCCTGGACCACGCTGCGCGCAGCCCAGTTCCACGAGTTGCTCCACACCGTGCTGGCGAGGATGACGCGCCTGCCGGTCGTTCCGGCACCGCGCGGGGTGCGCCTGGAACCGGTCGACTCACGCGATGTGGCGGCCCGGCTCGCGGAACTGGCCCTGGGCGAACCGGCCGGCCTCGTCCCGGACCTGGCCGGCCCCACCGTGTACGGGCTGGACGAACTGATCCACTCCTACCTGCGCTCCACCGGCACCCGCCGCCCGGTGCTCCCCCTCCCCCTCCCCGGCAAGGCCGGCCGCGCCCTGCGCGCCGGCACCAACCTGGCCGCCGAGGACGCGGACCGGGGACGTCACACGTGGGAGGACTTCCTGTCGGGCCGGGTCGACGCGTAGACGGCGGCGGCCGTCAGGGACAGCGTGCCCAGCACCAGCAGCGCGTACAGCGCGGGGTTGACCCAGCCCGGCACCATCTCCGTGCCCCGGCACACAACGCCGAGAGGGAGAGACCGGCGCGACTCCGGAGGCTCGTCGATACCCAGCCCGAAGAGACAGACGGTGTCGGGAAACACGAAACCCCCCGCGTACGTTCTGACCGCGTGCGCGTACAGCGTCCCCGCGCCGCTCAAGGCCAGCACGGCGACCAGCACCAGCGGCTTGGCACTGGGTACCCTCGGCAACCCCCCGGGCAGCAGCCTCCGCGCCAGCTGCACGACCAGCGTGAGCACCGACCCGGTGAAGACCACCGGCGACACCCACAGCAGAAGAGAAACGACGACCATCACGGGACTACCCCTCCCCCTCGGAGGCCCGTACGCCGGGGCCCGGTGGCCATCATCACCCGGGCGGTGCGGTCATCCTGAAGGTGATCGGCACCACCCGCGGACGACCGCCACCCGGCGCTCCGGGCGGCGGGCTCCCGACGGGGTGCTGGTGACGCGGCTCGGCGCCGGAAGCACGAAGCGGGAGGAACCCACGGGGGCGCGCATACCGCGGACGGGTCGGCCCGGTGGGCGTGCTGACCTCTGATGTCGATGACATGTCTCGTCTCCGCGGAAGCCGGGTCGGGCTGATTCCCCTCTGAGCTACCAGATGTCGCCGTCCCGCCAGTCGCAGATCAGCTCGCCCGTGACGTCCAGCGGGACCGGTCCCGGCAGAATGTGCACCGTGCCGTCCGATTCCTCCGTGCGCGCGATGCCCATCGGGGTCAGCGCCCAGGTGCGGCCCTGCCACGGCTGCCAGCCCCTGGCCGGCCAGTACGCCGCCACCTCGGGCGGGGCCGACAGCGCGCCGAGGTCGTACGCCGCCGCGATCACCCGTTCCAGGACGGCCGTCACCGTGCGGGCGTGCCCCCGCCCCCGGTGGTCGGGGTGGACCCCCAGCGCCTCGACGTACCCGGTGCGCAGCGCCCGCCCGCCGTGGATCAGCCGGCGCTGGACCACCGCGCCGTGCGCGATCAGCCGGTCGTCCTCCCACACCATCGTGTGCATGCCGCCCAGTGCGTGGTCCCAGTCATGTTCGATCAGGCCCAGCAGCGCCCGGATCGCCCGCAGGGTCGCCGTCGACAGCTCCGCCGTGTGGGCCGTTCGTACCTGAAGGGGCATCTCTTTCCTCCACTGGTGCGGGTGCGGGTACGGAAGCGGGTGCGGGTGCGGGTGCGGGTGCGGATGGTGTCGGGGCGAGGGTCAGGGCGGTGGCCAGGGCGGCGCTCGCGCCGAACAGCAGCAGGGCCTTCCTGCGGCGGCGGGACGGCGCCGCCCGCCCGGAGGTCGCGGAAGGGGGCCGGCCCACCAGCCGATGGCGGGCCATCAGAGCGCGAACTCCTCGCTGTGGATGCGGGACGCCGGAACCCCGACGCGGCCAAGTGCGGAGCGCGCGGCCTCCGTCATCCCCGGCGGCCCGCACAGGTACACGTCGCGCTGTGCCAGGTCGGGCACAAGGCCGCGCAGCACCTCGGGGGAGAGAGGATCGTAGGGGCCGTCGGGTGAGCCCAGCAGATAGAACAGGCCCGCCCCGCGTTCGGCCGCGATGGCCTCCAGTTCGTCCCGCAGCACCAGGTCCTCTGCCTCGTCCGCCCGGTACAGCAGCGTGATCTCGCGGCCCTTCCCCGGCAGCGTCTCGAACAGCGCCCGCAGCGGGGTGATCCCGACCCCGCCCGCCAGCAGCAGCACCCGGCGGCGGGTCCGCCGGTGCGCGGTGAGCGCGCCGAAGGGCCCGGTGGCCCACACCCGTACGCCGGGCCGCAGCCGCCGCATCCGCCGGGTGTGGTCGCCCAGCGCCTTCACCGTGATCCGCACCTCGTCGCCGCGCACCGGCGCCGACAGCGAGAACGGCAGCGAGGTGCGCCACAGCCGTCTGGTCAGGAACCGCCAGCGGAGGAACTGCCCGGGTTCGGCCCGCAGCGCCGCCAGGTCCTTTCCGCGCATGGTCACCGAGACCGCTTCCAGCCCCTCGGGCACCACGGCCACCACCCGCAACGCGTGCCGCAGCGCCTGCCGCACCGGTACCACCAGGCGGTACCACACCAGCAGCACCGCCACCGAGGTGTGCAGCATCGACCACAGCCAGGCCGCCGCCCAGTGCCCGGCCACGTCGGGGCCGGCCAGCTGATGCCAGAACGCCGCCCCGGCCGCCACGTACATCAGCAGATGAACGGCCCGCCACGTCTCGTGCCGCATCCTCGCCCGCACCCGCCGCGCCGAGACCACGCCCGCCGCCAGCAGCAGGACGAGCCCGGCCGCCGCCGCGAGCAGCGCGGGATGCCGCGCGAACTCCCGGCCCGCCGCCACCAGGGAGACGTCGTGCTCCGTGGCGTACGCCAGCAGCGCGAGAACGGCGTGCGCGCCGCACAGCGTCAGGACGTACCGGCCCGCCCACGCGTGCCAGCGGGCCAGCCGGTCCGCGCCCACGCCGTGTTCGACCGCCGGTATCCGGGTCATCAGCACGAGCATCACCACGACGCCGTACGCGGCCAGCAGTCCGGTCAGCCGCGCGGCGGAGGCGAACAGCGTCCCGGGCAGCAGCGCGGCGACGTCATCCGGGCGCGCGGAGAGCGCCCACAGGCCGGTCACCAGCAGCCCGCCGGCCCCGATGCCCAGGCGCACGGTGTGCGGGGCGAGCCGTAAAGGTGCTGGCCAGGTCGCCGTCATGCCCGGCAGCGTACGGGCGCGCGCGGTCGGCGGAGCGGCCGTTAAGGGTCGCATAAGGGTGGCCTGAGCGGACCTTAATCCGCGGCGGACGGGCAGCCGGCCGGGCTCACACCGGCCCGGAGTCCCCGCTGAGGGCAGCGTTGCGCGGGGGAAACGGCGGTGATGCGGGCGGGTAACGGAGGGCCCGCACGCTCAGGGCATGGAACCTGTGGTGATCGTCGGCGGCGGAATGGCCGCCGCCCGGCTGGCGCGCCGGCTCGACGCGCCCACCACCGTCATCGCGGGCGAGCGGCACCCCGCGTACAACCGGGTGCTGCTCGCCGGGGTGCTGGCGCGGCAGTACGGCCCGGAGGTGATCGCCCTGCCCGCGCCGGGCCCCGGTGTGCGCTGGCGCGCGGGGGTACGGGCCACCGCCGTCGACACCGCCGCCCGCGAGGTGGTGTGCGACGACGGGACCCGGGAGCCGTACGGCACACTCGTGCTGGCCACCGGCGCGGCGCCGGTGCTGCCGCCGCTGCACGACGGGGAACTGCCCGAAGGCGTACGGGCCTTCCGCACCCTGGACGACGCCCTCGCCGACCCGGGCGAGCGTGCCGTCGTGGTCGGCGGCGGGCTGCTGGGCGTGTCGGCCGCCGCCGCGCTCGCGGTGCGCGGCGTGGACACCGTTCTGGTCCAGCAGGGCGAGCGGCTGATGGAGCGCCAGCTGGATGCCGCGGCGTCCGCGCTGCTGCGGGGTCAACTGACGGCGCTCGGCGTCGAGGTGCACACCGAGTGCCGGGTGCGGCGGCTGCGCCGGGGCGGCGTGCTGCTGGCGGACAAGTACGAACTGGCCGCCGACACGGTGTTCCTGGCCTGCGGGGTGCTGCCGCTGACCGGACTCGCCAGGGACGCCGGGATCGCCGTCGGCCGCACCGGCGGCATCGTCGTCGACGACCGGCTGCGCACCTCCCAGCCGCACGTCCACGCCATCGGCGACTGCGCCGAACACGCGGGCGACACCCACGGGCTGGCCGGTGCGGCCCTCGAACAGGCCGATGTGCTCGGCGACCTGCTCAACGGCCGTGCCGAGGCCGCCTATCACGGCTCGCGCCCGCTGTACCGGCTCTCCCTCCCCGGCCCCATCGACGTGGCCGCCTTCGGCACCGCCTCCCCCACCGACGGCGACGACACCGTCCGGCTCACCGACGCCACCCGTGGCACGTACCGCAGCCTCGTCGTGCGCGGCGACCGGCTGCGCGGCGGCGTACTGGTCGGCGATCTCGGCGCGGTCGGTCAGCTCACCCGCGCCTGGGAGTCCGACGAAGCCCTCCCCGCCACGCCGCTGCTGCACCTGCTCACCCACGACGGAGGAAACTGATGTCCACGGACACCGACACGGGCACGGAAACGGACACGGCCCAGGACACCGGCACCATCGTGCTCATCGGTCACGGCATGGTCGGTCAGCGCTTCCTCGAGGAACTGGCCGAACGGGGCGTCACCGCCCGCTCGCGGGTGATCGTCCTCGCCGAGGAGCCCCGCCCCGCGTATGACCGGGTGAAGCTCACCTCCTACTTCTCGGGGGTCACCCCCGACGAACTCTCCCTCACCCCGCCCGGCTTCGCCGGCCGGCACGGCATCGAGCTGTGCCTGTCCGACCCGGCCGAGTCCATCGACCGCGCCGCCCGTACGGTCACCGCCCGCTCGGGGCGCGTCATCCGCTACGACACGCTCGTCCTCGCCACCGGCTCGGCGCCCTTCGTGCCGCCGGTCGAGGGCCGGGACGCCGCCGGCTGCTTCGTCTACCGCACCATCGAGGACCTGCTGGCCATCGAGGAGTGGGCGAAGGCCGACCGCACCACCACCGGCGTCGTCGTCGGCGGCGGGCTGCTCGGCCTGGAGGCGGCGGGCGCCCTGCGCGGGCTCGGACTCGCCACCCACATCGTGGAGTTCAACCCGCGCCTGATGCCCGTCCAGGTGGACGAGGGCGGCGGCGCCGCGCTGCGCCGCACCGTGGAGGGCATGGGGCTGACCGTGCACACCGGGGTGGGCGGGCAGCGCATCCTCACCGACCCCCAGGACGGCACCGTCACCGGGATGTCCCTGTCGGACGGCTCCGCCGTCGAGGCCGAACTGGTCATCTTCTCGGCCGGGGTACGCCCCCGGGACGGCCTGGCCCGCGCCGCCGGGCTCGCGGTCGGTGAACGCGGCGGCATCACGGTGGACGAGCACTGCGTGTCCGTCACCGACCCGGCCGTGTACGCCATCGGCGAGTGCGCCCTGGCGGCGGACGGCCGGGTGTACGGCCTGGTAGCGCCCGGCTACGACATGGCCGCCACCGCCGCCCGCACCATCGCCGGGCAGGAGGCGGGCGGATTCCACGGGGCCGACACCTCCACCAAGCTGAAGCTGCTGGGGGTGGACGTGGCCTCCTTCGGCGACGCGCACGGCACGGCGCCCGACTCCCTGGACGTCGTGTACGCCGACTCCCGCTCCGGCGTGTACAAGAAGCTGGTCATCGGCGGCGACGGCACCCTGCTGGGCGGGGTGCTGGTGGGCGATGCCGACGCGTACGGCCTGCTGCGCCCGTTCACCGGCAGCGTGCCGCCCGCCCCGCCCGAACAGCTGGTGCTGCCCGCCGGGCTCGCCCCGCCCACCGCGCTGGGCCCGGGTGCGCTGCCCGACGAGGCGGTCGTGTGCAGCTGCCACAACGTCACCAAGGGCGCCATCCGCTCCGCCGTCACCGACCACGCCTGCGCCTCGGTCCCCGAGGTGAAGAAGTGCACCAAGGCGGGTACGGGCTGCGGCAGTTGCGTCAAGGTACTGGGCCAGCTCGTCAACGAGGAGCTGGCGGCCGGCGGCGCGGTCATCGACACCGGGCTGTGCGGCTGCTTCGGGCAGACCCGGCAGGAGCTGTACGAGATCGTGCTGGCCCTGCGCGTCACCAGCTACCGGCGGCTCCTCGACGAGTACGGGCGCGAGGCGGCGCGCGGCGGCGAGGGCTGCGAGATCTGCAAGCCGGCCGTCGCCTCCATCATCGCCTCGCTCGCCCCCGCCATCGGCGCCGGGACGCACGTGCTGGACGGTGAACAGGCCGCCCTCCAGGACACCAACGACCACTTCCTCGCCAACATCCAGCGCAACGGCTCCTATTCGATCGTGCCGCGCATCCCCGGCGGCGAGATCACCCCCGAGCGGCTCATCGTCATCGGGGAGGTGGCCCGCGACTTCGGCCTCTACACCAAGATCACCGGCGGGCAGCGCATCGACATGTTCGGGGCCCGCGTCGACCAGCTGCCCGCCATCTGGGGGCGGCTGGTGGCGGCCGGCTTCGAGTCGGGGCACGCGTACGGGAAGTCGCTGCGCACCGTCAAGTCCTGTGTGGGCTCCACCTGGTGCCGCTACGGCGTGCAGGACAGCGTGCGGATGGCCATCGATCTGGAGCTGCGCTACCGGGGGCTGCGCTCCCCGCACAAGCTCAAGTCGGCGGTCTCCGGGTGCGCCCGGGAGTGCGCGGAGGCGATGGGCAAGGACTTCGGGGTGATCGCCACCGCCAACGGCTGGAACCTGTACGTCGGCGGCAACGGCGGCGCGACCCCGCGGCACGCCGATCTGCTGGCGCAGGACCTGTCGGACGCCGAACTCGTACGGCTCATCGACCGGTTCCTGATGTTCTACATCCGCACCGCCGACCGTCTGGAGCGCACTTCGGTGTGGCTGGAGCGGATCGAGGGCGGTCTCGACCACGTACGGGATGTCGTGGTGCAGGACTCCCTGGGCATCTGTGAGGAGCTGGAGGCGCTGATGGCGGCACATGTGGCCGGTTACCGCGACGAGTGGGCGCAGGCGATCAACGACCCGGACAAGCTGCGCCGGTTCGTGTCCTTCGTCAACGCGCCGGGGGTGCCCGATCCGAGCGTGCGGTTCGTCCCCGAGCGCGGGCAGTCCAAGCCGGATCTGGTGCTGCTGTCCGGCCCGGAGATCCCGGTCGGGGGGCGGGCCTGATGACAACGGAGACGACGACGGCTACGACGGCCACGGCGACGGTGGAGGTACTCAGCGGGGGGCGCTGGGTGTCGGTGTGCGCGGCGGACGAGCTGGTCCCGGGGCGTGGCGTGGCGGCGCTGCTGCCGGACGGGCGGCAGATCGCGGTCTTCCTGGACCGTACGGGTGCGGCGTACGCGATCGGCAACCGGGACCCGTTCACCGGCGCCTATGTGCTCTCGCGCGGGCTGCTGGGGTCGGCGGGCGGCAGCGCGTTCGTGGCCTCGCCGCTGCTGAAGCAGCGCTTCGATCTGCGGACCGGGCGCTGCCTGGACGACGATGACGCCGCCCGTGCCGTACCGGTGTATCCGGCGCGCCGTCAGCCGGTGGCTGCCCCCCTGGCGTCGTAGGCGGCCGTCACGGGCGGGCTGGGGTCCGGCCGGGACGTCAGGGGGCGGTGTGCCCGGGCAACGGCATGAGCCGGTCCTCGCCCGGGGCCACCTCGAAGCCGATCCCGTCCAGATGGCCGTCGGCCAGCTGCACCCGCACCGGCTCCTCCTCCCACGGCGGCACGCTCACCCACAGCTGGCCCGGTTTCATCCGCACCTGGATGCCGCCGTCGCTGTGGTAGCGCATCGAGAAGCCGTACTCCGACAGTTCCGGCAGCGGCGCCGGGTCCATACACAGCACGCCGTCGCGGGTCTCCAGGCCGGTCAGCCCGCGCTGCAGCAGATCGAGGGTGCCGGCCATGGCGCCCAGATGGATGCCCTCGGCGGTCGTGCCGCCCTGGATGTCGGCGACGTCGCTGGCCAGCGCCTCCTGCAACTGCCCCCAGGCGTCCCGGTGCCGCGCGCGGGCCAGCACCCAGGCGTGCACGAGGCCGCTGAGCGTGGAGCCGTGGCTGGTACGGGCCAGGTAGTAGTCGACGGTCCGCCGCCAGGTCGCCTCGTCCAGGTCGTAGCCGAGCCGGCCGAAGAGCCTGCCCAGCTCGCCGGGGGTGAACAGGTAGCCGAGCATGAGCACATCGGCCTGCTTGGACGCCTGGTAGCGGTTGACGCTGTCGCCGTCCGCCTCCAGGATGCGGTCGAGTCGGCGGATGTCACCGTGGCGTTCGCGCAGTTCGGCCCAGTCCAGCTCGGCCAGCTCGCCGTACCCCTCGAACTGGCTCACCACGCCCCGGTGGAAGGGCACGTACAGCCGCCGGGAGATGTCGTCCCACATCTCGGGCTCGCCTGGGCGCATGTCGACGCGGTCGTAGAGGTTCTCCCGGCGGGAGGCTGGCAGTTCACGTGTGAGTTCCAGCGCCCGCGCCAGCACCCACGCGGCGGTGACGTTGGTGTAGGCGTTGTCGTCGAGGCCGGGCCGGTCCGCGTCCGGGTACCCCTCGTGGTACTCGTCGGGGCCCACCACCCCCAGGATGCGGTAGCGGCCCATGCTCGCGTCGAAGACGGCCGAGTCCGCCCAGAAGCGGGCGATCTGCACCAGCATCTCGGCGCCCTTGGTGTGCAGGAACTCGGTGTCGCCGCTGGCCTGTCCGTACCGCCACACGTTGTACGCGATGGCCGAGCCGACATGGTGCTGGAGCCGGGAGTGGTCGGGCAGCCAGCGTCCCGAACGCGGGTTCAGATGCACCTCGGGTGTCTCCTCGCGGCCGTCGCTGCCGCTCTGCCACGGGTAGCGGGCCCCGTCCCGGCCGATCGCGCGGGCGGCGTGCACCGCCTGCGGCAGCCGCCGGTAGCGGTACATCAGCAGCGCCCGGGACACCTCGGGGAAGTGCAGGTTCAGGTAGGGCAGCACGAACAGTTCGTCCCAGAAGACGTGCCCGCGGTACGCCTCACCGTGCAGCCCGCGCGCCGGGACGCCCACGTCCAGGTCGGCGGTGTGCGGGGAGAGCGTCTGGAGCACGTGGAACAGGTGCAGCCGCAGGATGTGCCCGGCCTCGCCGGGCGCCTCGACATCGGCACGCCGCCACAACCGGCCCCAGGCCGCGGCGTGCGAACCGAGCAGCTCGGCGAAGTCCCCGGCCCTGCCGACGCGTTCGACGGCCGCCTCCAGCGGGCCGCTGATCGCCCGGTCGCGGGAGGTGTGCAGGGCGACGGTCTTCTCGACGGTGACCGGTGTGCCGGGGGCCAGCGGGACGGTGAGCCGCTGGGCGGCGCGGCGGCCCGCCAGCTTGTCGGTGACGCCGATCCGTTCGGGCGGCGCCCCGCTCACGCAGCGGGTGCGGGCGGCGAGCGCGACGTGGATGGCGGAGCGGGTGGTGCGGCAGTGCAGCCACACCGTGTCGGGCTCCTCCGCCACCGCGCCGGTCCTGACCTTGGTGAGGTGGGCGCTGGCCAGGTCGCGATAGCGCTGGACCCCGGTGTTGGCGACGGTGCCGTCGATGGCGGAGTCGATCTCGATGGTGCCGGACCAGTCCTCGGCGGTGAAGGTGGTGCGCAGCGCCGCCAGATGCGGGTCGCCCATGTGCACGAGGCGGCTCTGTTCGACGCCCAGGTGCCGGCCGTGCGCGTCGCGGAAGCGCAGCGCCCGGTTGAGGGTGCCCTGCCGCAGGTCGAGCCACTGCCGGTAGAACAGCAGGCCGTCGCGTTCGCGGTCGGGGGAGAACCAGCGGCCGGCGGGGCCGTCGTCCGGGCGGACGCGGAAGCGCAGCGGCAGCCAGTTGGGGAGGTTGACGACGTCCTCGTTCTCCACGTCGCGGCCCGCGACGTGGGAGGTGAGCCGGTTGTAGCAGCCGGCCGCGTACGTGCCCGGGTAGTGGGCCGCGCCCGCGGTGACCTCGGGGGCGGCGCCGCGGGTGGCGAAGTAGCCGTTGCCCAGGGTGCACAGGGCTTCCCGCAGTCGTTCGGCGCGCGGGTCGTAGCCCTCGTACGCCCAGATCCACTCGTCGGTCAGCCGGCCCAGCTCGATGGTGGTCGCCATGGGCTCACCTCCCCTCGGGGGTCAGCAGTTCGCCGAGGTCGCCCACCACGAGGTCGGCGCCGTGCTCGCGCAGTTCGCCCGCGCTGGTCGCGGTGGCGGCCCGGTCCACGCCGATGACGAGGGAGAACTCACCGCGCCGGCCCGCCTCGACCCCGGCCAGGGCGTCCTCGACGACGGCGGAGGAGTCCGGCGGGACGCCCAGGCGGCGGGCGCCCTCCAGGAAGAGCGCGGGGTCGGGCTTGCCGCGCAGCGCCAGGTGCGCGGCGTCGTTGCCGTCGACGACGGTCTGGAAGAGGGTGCGGACGCCGGTGTGCGCGAGCAGGTCGCGGGCGTGCCGGGAGGAGGAGACGGCGGCGCAGGGGACGCGTTCCTCGTACAGGGCGTGCAGCAGGCGTACGGTGCCGGGCCAGGCGTCCACCGAGCCGTCGCCGAGGCGGCGCATGAACTCCTCCTCCTTGCGGGCGGCGACGGCGCAGACACTGGCCGTGCCGGGTTGGTCCTCGGGGTCGCCGAAGGGCAGCCCGATGCCGCGCTGGGTGAGGAAGGAAGCGGCGCCGTCCAGCCGGGACTTGCCGTCGACGTACCGCCGGTAGTCCTCGGTGGCGTCGAACGGTGCCTGGCCGTGCTCGCGCAGCACCGGGTCGAAGGCGGCCTTCCAGGCGGTGGCGTGTGCGGGGGCGGAGTCGGTGATGACCCCGTCGGTGTCGAAGACGACGGCCCGGCACGCTTCCAGCTCCGGAACGGTGATGGCACTCATGCTTTCCATGGGAACCCCTGTTCGCCTGGTCGGCAACGGCAGCCGGGTCACCGGGCCTGGATCTCGCTCCCGGAGACGCGTTCCGGCCGGATGCGCACCCACAGCTGGCGGTCGCTGCCGGCCCACGATTCCGTGTGCGCGGCCTCGTCCAGCTGCCGGCGGGTCTCCTCGTCGGTGACCAGGGAGGCGCGGCCGACGATGAGTACGCTCCAGGCCTCACTGCGTGCCTCGTCGATGTGATCGACCTCGAAGGCGACCTCGTGTCCGGCGGCGGAGGCGACGGGAGAGTCGGGGGAGGTGCGCAGCACGACGCTGTCGCCGACGATGGAGTAGTTGACGGGGTAGATTCCCGGTCCTTGCTCGCTGTCGACGCCGATGCGGCCGACCCCGTACTGGGGCATGCGGGCTCGTGACGCCGTGGCGTCGAGGGCCACCAGTTTGGCCTCGCGGTTGGCGTGGCCGCCGCCGGAGGACAGGTCGGAGCCGGTGAGGTCGGCGACGGTGGTGTCCAGGGCCCGGGCGACCCGGGTCAGTGAGCTGACGCTGGGCGAGGCCGGGTGCTCCTCCAGGTACGCCAGGTACTCGGGGGCGACCCCGGCCCGGTGGGCGACGTCCTCACGGCTGAGTCCGAGCCGTTCGCGCAGCAGGACGACCCGGCGGCCGATGTCACTGCGGTGCTGCGACGACCGGGACGGCTGGGACGGGCGCGGGTGCCGGTGCCGTGGTCTTGCCATGCGCGACCACCTCCCTCACCCCTCCAGCATCGCGCCGGGGTGCGGGGACCGCTCGTCGATCACGCGGTGACGGGGCGGGCGGCGGGACCACGGGGCAGGCGGCCGGGGCGCCGGGGCTCAGAACTCGTCGTACGGCTCCCCGTCGGCGTTGATCAGGAGGTGGCCGGGGCTGGTCCTGGCCATGGCGTCCCGCAGCCCGGCCAGCAGGGCGACCCGGTCGGGGCGGCCGAGCCCCAGGGCGCGGGCGGCGGACTGGCCGCCGCCCGGGGCGAACTCGGGAACCTCGGCCAGTTCCTCGTCGAGTTCGGCGAGCACCTCGGCGACGGGACGGGCCCGGCCGCCCGCGCTCAGGTGGAGGTACTCCTTCCAGAACGGCACCCCGGTCATCAGCTCCAGGGCGGCGCGCAGCGAGTCGGCGATCAGCGCGCACTCGCCCTCGGAGGAGGCGTAGAGCACGGCGGTGCCATCGACCAGGAAGTAGCTGCCGCCGGCGCCGCAGCCGGCGACGGGCACGAGGGTGGCGCCCGACCGCAGGGACAGCCCTGGCTCCACCGGGTCCAGACGGGTCACGTCGAAATCGCAGGGCCACTCGAAGTACCGGAACAGCTCGGGCCGTTCGGCTATCTTCGCCAGCAGCTCGGGGTCGCTCATGGGGCGAACGCTACGCCAGTCCGCCCGCCTCGGGGATGCCCTTCGCCCGACAGCCGGCCGTGCGGAGGACGGCCGAAGCCTGGCAGGTACGGGGCAGGCGGCCCCGTCAGCCGGTGCGGACCTCGGTGACGGTGACGGCGAACACCGGGTGGTCGGGGGCGGCGCGGCGCAGTTCCTCGGTGGTCGAGTCGGGACCGACGCCGTTGAAGAAGGCGCCTGTCTCGGCCTTCCAGCGCTTGAGGTAGGCGCGAAGCACCTCCGGCTTGTCGTCGTCGGCGACCTCGGTGGCGGTGAACACCTCCACCTTCTTGCCGAGGCGCAGTTCGCCGCCGCCGACCACCCGCATGTTGCGGGTCCACTGGACGTGCCCGCGCGGGGCCACCAGGTACAGCTGCCCGTCGTACCGGAGCGGGTTGACGGGGGTACGGCGCCACTCGCCGCTCGTGCGGCCGCGCACGGCGAGCACGCGGGAGCCACGGACGCTGATGCCACGCCGCGTGAGCCACGCCATCAGGGGGTTGAACACCTTGTTGGTGAGCCACCCGGGCTGCTTGACGTGGACGGTCCGCTCGGGCCGCTGCTCGCTCATGGCACTTCCCCTTCTCGCTTCGAGAGCACTGCTCTCACTTGAGAGCAATAGTTGCACTATCACCGCACACAAGCAAGAGCACTGCTCTCGAAACAGTGGCAGAATGTTCGTATGACAGCGATCAGAGGAGCCAGGGAACGCGCCCGGCGCGAAGTGACGGCCGCCATCAAGAACGAGGCCCGGGCGCAGCTGGCCGCCGAGGGGGCCGCCAAGCTCTCCCTGCGCGCCGTGGCCCGCGAGCTGGGCATGGCCTCTTCCGCCCTCTACCGCTACTTCCCCAGCCGCGACGACCTGCTGACCGCGCTCATCATCGACGCGTACGACATGGTCGGCGAGGCCGCCGAGGGAGCCCTGGCCGCCGCTCCGCCGTCCCGCCCCCCGCTGGAGCGCTGGCTGGCCGTCTGCCACGCCGTACGGGAGTGGGCGCTCGACCACCCGCACGAGTACGCGCTCATCTACGGCTCGCCCATCCCCGGCTACGCCGCCCCCGCGTCCACCGTCGGACCGGCGTCCCGGGTCGCCCTCGCCCTGATCACCGTCATCGCCGACACCCACGCGCGCGGCGACCTGGCGCCGCCGGCGGGCGGCCACCCCGGCGAGATGGTCACCGCCGATCTCGCCCGGATGATCCCCGCCGATGCCGCCCCCGCCCTCGTCGAGGCGTGGAACGCCCTCTTCGGGCTGATCAGCTTCGAACTCTTCGGCCACTTCCACGGCGTGGTGCGCGACCCCGGCGAGTTCCTCACCCACACCATGACCGCGCGGGCCGGGGACGTGGGCCTCCCCGGGGCCGGGCCGGACAAGCCCTGAGTCCCGCCCCGGCGGCCACCGGCCGACGGCCCTGGGGCCACCGGCCGGCGCCGTTCTGCGGAAAGGGTCCGGCTCAGGCGGTTCCCGCCGTGCAGGCGGTGCCGTTCAGACTCACCACCGGGGCCGAGTAGACCGCCCCGCTGTTGGTCTGGAAGCCGAAGCTCAACGTTCCTCCGGCCGGCACCGTGGCGTTGTGGGCCACGTTGCGCGCGGTCACCGTCGTCCCCGACTGGGTGAGCTGGGTGTTCCACGAACTGGTCACCGACTCGCCCGCCGGGAGGCTGAACGTCGCCGTCCAGCCGTTCAGCGCCTGCCGGGCGGTCACCCGCACATCCACCACGGACCCGGCGTTCCACCGGTTGGCCACCTGGTAGGCGGCCGTGCAGTCCGCGCCCGGCCCTGGCCCGGGATCGCCGCCGCCCGGCGTGCCGCCGAACGCCGTCAGGATCCCGTTGTAGGCCGGCTTCGGCTGGTAGTTGTCGTCGTAGGGCAGCGCCGCGCCCTCCCCCGGGAAAGTGCCCGGCACCCACGAGTCACGGTCGCTGAAGCCCCACACCGTGACGCCCGAGCAGCGCGAGACGTTCAGGCACGCCTGCACCACCTGGGCGAACTGCTGGGCCTGCCGCTGGAGTTTGGCCGCGTCGGACGGCATCTGCATGCGGATGTCCAGTTCGGTGACCACCACCTCCACGCCCAGATCCGCGAACCGCTGCAGGTTGGCCTGGTAGTCGCTGGGCAGCTGGTCCAGGATGAGGTGCGACTGGAAACCGACCCCGTCGATGGGCACGCCCTGAGCACGCAGATCACGCACCAGGTTGTACATGCCGTTGCTCTTCGCGTTGATGCCGTCGGTGTTGTAGTCGTTGATGAACAGCTTCGCGTTCGGGTCGGCCGCCCGCGCCGCCCGGAACGCGTTGGCGATGTAGTCGCGCCCCAGCACCTGGTACCACTTGGAGTTGCGCAGCGAACCGTCCTCGTTGAACGCCTCGTTCACCACGTCCCAGCGGTTGATCTGGCCGCTGTAGCGGCCCATCACCGTGGAGATGTGGGTGTTCATGATCTGGTTCATCTCGGTGGCGCTGAAGTTGCCGTTCTGGAGCCAGCCCGGCATCTGGCTGTGCCACACCAGGGTGTGCCCGTACACCTGCTGGCTGTTGGCCTGCGCGAACTGCATGAGCCGGTCCGGGGCCGCCCAGTTGAACGTTCCGCGCTGCGGCTGGATGGCGTCCCACTTCATGGCGTTCTCGGCGGTGACGCTGCTGAACTCGCGCGCCGCGATCCCGTTGTACGTGGCGTCGCTGAGCCGGTGGTCGGCGATCGCCGTTCCGATGAATTTGCCGCTTGTTGACGCGGCTTCGCGTAAGGTCGCCAACTGAGCCGATGGCGCTTCTTCCACCGACGTCTGAGATGCCTGCGCGCCGCCGTGCAACGCCGCACCGGAGAGCAGGACTCCGGCGGCGATGACGACCGCGGCTCTGCGCATCAGGGGAAACATGGCCGTCCCTTCCCTTGTCATGCCCCCGCAGGCTGACGGGACCGTTGTAAGGGGGACCATGGTGGACGTCAACCCTTCCGGAATAATGTTGAAAAACTTCCGGCGGGAGTCGGACGTCGTCAGAAAGCAGGGGAACATGGCGGTGCAGCGCGGGAACAAGGACCAGGGCGACGGACGGCGGAAGGTCACCATCACCGCCATCGCCCGCGAGGCCGGCGTCTCGGTGCCCACCGTCTCCCGGGTGGTCAACGGCCGCTCCGACGTGGCGCCCGACACCAGGGCCCGGGTGGAGGATCTGCTGCGGCAGTACGGCTACCGCCGCCGCACCGTGGCCCCCGGTGACCGGGCGGCGCTGCTCGACCTGGTCTTCAACGACCTCGACAGCCCCTGGGCGGTGGAGATCATCCGGGGAGTGGAGGAGGTCGCCCACGCCTCGGGGGTGGGCACGGTGGTCTCCGCCATCCACGACCGGGCCGGCGCCGCCCGCCAGTGGATGAAGAACCTGCGGGCCCGCGCCTCGGACGGGGTGATCCTGGTGACCAGCGCACTGGAGCCCGTCCTGCACAAGGAGTTGCACCGGCTCGGCGTCCCGCTGGTGGTGATCGACCCGGCCGGCTCCCCCGCCCTGGACGCCCCGACGATCGGCGCCACCAACTGGGCGGGCGGCATGGCCGCCACCGGACACCTGCTGGAACTCGGCCACCGACGCATCGGGTTCATAGCCGGCCCGCCGCGCCTGCTGTGCAGCCGGGCCAGGCTCGACGGCTACCGGTCCGCGCTGGAGGACGCCGGGGTGCCGGTGGACGACGAACTCATCGTCCCCGGCGACTTCTACCACGAGTCGGGGTTCACCGGCTGCGAGACGCTGATGGCCCTGCCCGAGCCGCCGACGGCGGTGTTCGCGGCGAGTGACCAGATGGCCCTCGGCGCGATCGAGGCGCTGCGCCGCAAGGGCCTGCGGGTTCCGCAGGACGTGAGCGTGGTGGGCTTCGACGACCTCCCCGAGATGCGCTGGTCGGCGCCGCCGCTGACCACGGTGCGGCAACCGCTCGCCGAGATGGGCAAGATGGCGGCCAGGACCGTGCTGCGCCAGGCACAGGGCGGCGAGATCGACGCCCCGCGCCTGGAACTGGCCACGGAACTGGTGGTCCGCGCCAGCACGGCCCCGCCGGCGACACGCTCGGCGGACTAGCCGCCGGCCGCGGCGGCGGTGCGGCGCGCCGGTGCCCGCCGGCCACCACCGCGCCGGCCGAGGGCGGGCGAGCCGCGCGGCGCCCCGGACGCCCGCAAGGCCCGAACACACCGCCGGTGGCCCGGCCGTTCGCCGGGACGGAGTCCGGACGCGGCGGCCGGACACCGGCGTTCGGCTCCGGCCCGAGGCGAACGGTGAGACCACCGCGTCCGTCTGGACCCCCTTCGCCGGTCATCGCTGGTCGACATCGGCGGCACCCTCGGGCGTACCGTTCCGGCGACCGGTCACCTCGCTCCCGTCCCGGTGGGCGGGCTGATCCAGCGCTGAGCCTGCCCCGGCGTCCGCGCGGCCCACCGGGCCGCCGCTCACGCCACGGCCTCTCCACGGCCGGGCCGCCGACGCGGCCTGACGTTCACTCACCACGCCGCTTTCCGCCGCCCCGCGCCGTGCCGCCGCACGGGGCCACCCCCGCGGGGCCGGCCCGGCGGAAAGCAGGCGTGTGCAAACCGTTGACGCCAACCTCCCGTCGCCGTAACTTTCTTCGGCACCTGGTCCGATAATTTTCGGCGATTTTCCGGAAGGTGTGCGATGCGTATACGTACCCTGCGTGCCCTCGCGGCCACGGCAGCGTGCGCCGTTGCCGCGACCGCCCTGGCGGCCTGTGGCAGCAGTGGGCCCAACCGCGGCGACGGCGACAGCCTGTCCGTGTGGGTCTACCAGGACGGCTCGACGGTCATCCAGGAAGAGTTCGTCGAGAAGTTCAACGAGACCTCCGACATCAAGCTCGATCTGGTCCAGATCCCGGGTGACAACTACACGGACCGGATGCGCACCGCCATGGGCAGCCCCAACGCGCCCGACATCTTCTTCAACTGGGGCGGCGGCAGCATCAGCGACTTCGTCGCCGAGGACATGCTGATCGACCTCACCCCGATCCTCGACGAGGACCCGGAGTTCAAGGACGCCTTCATCCCCTCCATCCTGGACTCGGGCTCCGTGGACGGCCGTTACTACGGCATCCCGATGCGCGGCGTGCAACCGGTGATCCTCTTCTACAACAAGACCGCCTTCGCCGAGGCCGGCGTCGAACCGCCCGCCACCTGGGACGATCTCCTCCACGTCATCGATGTCTTCATCGACCGCGACACCGTCCCGGCCGTCGTCGCCGGCGCCGACCCGTGGACCGAGCTGATGTGGCTGGAGTACCTGCTCGACCGGCGCGGCGGCGCCGAGATCTTCGAGCGGATCCGCAACGGCGACGCGACCGGCTGGGACGACCCGGCCGTGCAGTGGATGGCCGAGGCCGTCAAGGAACTGGTGGACGCCGGCACCTTCGGCAACAACTTCCGCTCGGTCAACTACACCGCCGACGGCGCCTCCACCTTCTTCGCCCAGGGCGGCGGCGTCATGCACCTCATGGGCAGCTGGGAGTACGCCAACCAGCTCTCCCAGCAGCCCGAGTTCGCCGCCCAGGATCTGGGCTTCGCCGCCTTCCCCACCGTCCCGGACGGCACCGGCGACCCGCGCGCCGTCGTCGGCAACCCCACCAACTACTGGTCGGTCAGCTCCAGCGTGGAGGGCGAGCGCCTGGACGCCGCCCTGGAGTTCCTGAGGATGTCCGCGAGCGACGAGTACGCCCAGGCCCTCATCGACAACGGCGACATCCCCACCACCTCCGGCGCCGAGAGCCTGCTGGACTCGCACGCCAACCCGGAGTTCGCCCGCTTCCAGTACGACATGGTCGCCGAGGCCCCGTCCTTCACGCTCTCGTGGGACCAGGCGCTGCCCGCCGGGGACGCGCCCGCCCTGCACGACAACATCGAGAAGCTGTTCGGCGGCCAGATCAGCCCCGACGCGTTCGTCGCCGCGATGCGGGACCTGTAGGCGGGCACCCCGACGTGACCACCTCCTCCCCGCGCCGCACCGGCCGCCCAGGCATCGCCTGGGCGGTTCCGGGCCTGCTGTTCTTCGTCTTCTTCGCCGCCGCGCCCATGCTCATCGTCGGCTATCTGTCCTTCACCGACTGGGACGGCCTGTCCGACCCGTCCTGGAGCGGCACCGACAACTGGACCCGGCTGTGGAACGACGACGCCATGCGCCAGGCCATCGGCCTGAGCCTGCTGCTCACCCTCCTCACCTGGCTGTTCCAGACCCCGATCGCGCTGCTCCTGGGCGTGTGGGCGGCCGGCCGGCAGCGCAACCGCGCCGTGCTGTCCGCGATCTTCTTCCTGCCGCTGCTGGCGTCCTCCGTCGCGCTCGCCCTGCTCTGGAAGACGATCTTCGACCCGAATCTGGGCCTCAACGCCCAGATCGCCGAGTGGTTCAATCTCTCCTCGGCCGACCTGCTGGGCTCCCCGCGCGGCGCGTTCGCCGCCGTCCTGTTCGTCACCGCCTGGCAGTTCATCCCGCTGCACACGCTCATCTACCAGGGCGGGGCCCGTCAGATCCCGCAATCCCTGTACGACGCGGCGTCCATCGACGGCGCCGGCACCGTACGCCAGTTCTTCGCCATCACGGTCCCCCAGCTGCGCAACACCATCGTCACCTCCACCGTGCTCATGGTGGTGGGCGCGCTCACCTACTTCGACACCATCCTGATCCTCACCCGCGGCGGCCCCGGTGACGCGACGACGATCGTGCCGTTCCTGATGTACCGCACCGGCTTCCAGGCGTTCGACCTCGGCTACGCGAGCGCCGTGGCCACCGCCCTGGTCATCACCGCCACCGCCGTCTCGCTGCTCCTGGTGCGGCTGACCGGCTTCAGCAAGATGCGCAGCACCCGGGAGGGGATATGAGCGGCACCGGCGACACGAGGAGCACCAGCCGCAGGCCGGCGGCCTGGCGCCGCGCCAACCTCCCGGCCGGGGCGGCAGCCGTCCTGTGGCTGGTGATCGTGGCCGTCCCGCTGTACATCCTGGTGGCCTCCACCGTGCAGAGCCGGGGCACCTACCTGGAGAACGGCCCGCTCTCGCTGCCCACCGAGTTCACCCTGGACAGCTACCGCCGGGTCCTGGAGGGCGACTTCCCGCGTTATCTCCTCAACACCCTGATCGTCACCGTCTCCTGCGCCGCCCTCGTCATCGTGCTGGCGGTGACCGTGGCCTACAGCGTCATCAGGACCCGCTCGCGGACCTCCCGGCGGATCTTCCAGCTGTTCCTGCTGGGCCTGGCGATCCCCTCCCAGGCGGTGATCATCCCCGTCTATCTGATGATCACCGAACTCCAGCTGTACGACACGCTGCTGGCGATCATCCTGCCCACCGCCGCCTTCTCGCTCCCGGTGAGCGTGCTGATCCTGGTCGGTTCGATGCGCGACATCGAGGAGGAGCAGTACGAGTCGATGGCGCTGGACGGCGCGAGCCCGGCCCGGGTGCTGTGGCAGCTCGTGGTGCCGATGACCCGCGGCGGCATCTCCACCGTCGGCGTGTTCTCCGCGCTCGGCGCCTGGAACGGGTTCATGTTCCCGCTGATCCTCACCCAGTCGAGGGAGAACCGGGTGCTCACGCTCGGACTGTACGACTACATCGGCGAGTTCCGGGTGGACATCCCCGCCCTGCTGGCCGCCGTGGTGCTGTCCATCGTGCCGATCTTCACCGCCTATCTTTTCGCCCGCCGCCAGTTGATCAACGGCCTGATGGGCGTCGGCGGTCGCTGACCCCCGCGCGCAACCCTCCCCCCGTAAAGGAGCCCAGACCCTCATGGAGCACCAGCAGTGGCAGGACCCGTCCCGTCCGGCCGCCGAACGCGCCGCCGATCTCCTGGCCCGGCTGACCCTGGAGGAGAAGCTGGCCCAGCTGAGCAGCATCTGGCCCGGCTCGGACGGCGACGGTGAAGACGTGGCCCCGCTCCAGGGCTCGCTGACCGAGCCCGAGCTGGACCTGAACGCCCTGCTGCCGCACGGCCTGGGCCAGGTGACCCGGCCCTTCGGCACCAACCCGGTGGACCCGGCCGACCGGGCCCGGACGCTGGCGGACGACCAGCGCAAGATCGTCGCGGCCAACCGGCACGGCATTCCGGCGCTCGCGCACGAGGAGTGCCTGACCGGGTTCACCGCCTGGCAGGCGACCGTGCTGCCCACCCCGCTGGCCTGGGGCGCCACCTTCCACCCCGAACTGGTGGAGGAGACGGCCCGGCTGATCGGCGACTCGCTGCGCTCGGTGGGCATCCACCAGGGGCTCTCGCCGGTGCTGGACGTGGTGCGCGACCCGCGCTGGGGCCGCACCGAGGAGACCATCGGCGAGGACCCGTACCTGGTGTCCACCATCGCCACCGGGTACGTGCGCGGCCTGGAGTCGGCCGGCGTCGTCGCCACCCTCAAGCACTTCGCCGGGTACGCGGCCTCGCGCGGCGCCCGCAACCACGCCCCGGTGTCGATGGGCCCGCGCGAGCTGGCCGATGTGGTGCTGCCGCCGTTCGAGATGGCGCTGCGCGAGGGGGGCGCCCGCTCGGTGATGGCGACGTACGTCGACCTCGACGGGGTGCCGGCCCACGGCGACGCCTGGCTGCTGACCCGGCTGCTGCGCGAGGAGTGGGGCTTCACCGGCACGGTGGTCTCGGACTACTTCGGCGTGACCTTCCTGGAGACCACGCACGGGGTGGCCGGCTCCCCGGCCGAGGCGGCCGCCCTGGCCCTGACGGCGGGTGTGGACGTGGAACTGCCCGCGGTACGGGCGTTCGGCCTGCCGCTGCTGAAGGCCGTACGGTCCGGGGAGGTCGAGGAGGCCCTGGTGGACCGGGCGGCGCTGCGGGTGCTGACGCAGAAGGCCGAACTGGGGCTGCTGGACCCCGGCTGGTCCCCGGAACCGCCCGCCCTGGCCGCCGGTTCCGGCACGGTGGACCTCGATCCGCCGCAGCTGCGCGCCGCCGCCCGGCGACTGGCCGAGGAGTCCGTCGTCCTGCTGGCCAACCCGCGCGGGGTGCTGCCGCTGGCGCCGACCGCCCGGATCGCGGTGACCGGCCCGTTCGCGGACGAGGTGGCGGCCATGCTCGGCTGCTACAGCTTCCCGCGCCATGTCGGCGTCGAACACCCCGAGCTGCCGCTGGGGGTTGAGGTACCCACCCTGCTGGAGTCGCTGCGCGCCGAACTGCCGGACGCGGTGATCACCACGGAGGGGACGGCCGGCGCCGAGGTGGTCGTGGTCGCGGTCGGCGACCGCTCGGGGCTGTTCGGACGCGGCACCTCGGGCGAGGGCTGCGACGCCGCTGATCTGGAACTGCCCGACGGGCAGGGCGCGTTGCTGGACAAACTGCTGGCGGCCGAGGACGGCCCGCCGGTGGTCCTGGTGCTGTGCGCGGGGCGGCCGTACGCGCTGGGCCGCTGGGCGGACCGGCTGGCCGCGATCGTGCAGACGTTCTTCCCCGGAGAGGAAGGCGGCCCGGCGCTGGCCGGGGTGCTGTCCGGCCGGGTCAACCCCTCGGGACGGCTGCCGGTCGGCGTGCCCGCGCACCCCGGGGGCCAGCCCTGGACGTACCTCGCCCCGCCGCTCGGGCTGCTGGGCGACGCCAGCAACATCGACCCCACCCCGCTGTACCCCTTCGGGTACGGGCTGTCGTACACCTCCTTCGCGTGGGACGCACCGACGCTGTCCACCCGCACGACGGACACCGGCGGCGGCGCGGACGTGGAGATCACCGTCACCAATACGGGTGATCTGGCGGGCACCGAGGTGGTGCAGCTGTATCTGCACGATCCGGTCGCCGCGGTCGTCCGTCCCGTCAACCGGCTGATCGGCTTCGCCCGGGTGGAGCTGGCGGCCGGTGCCACCGCGCGGGTGCGGTTCGCCTTCCACGCCGACCTGGCGGCGTACACCGTGGCCCCGGGCCGCCGCGTCACCGATCCCGGCGACCTCGAACTGCGGCTCGCCGCCTCCAGCGGCGACATCCGGCACCGGCTGCCGCTCACCCTCACCGGGCCCGAACGCGTCCTCGGGTACGACCGGCGGCTGCGCTGCCCCGCGGAGGTGATCGCGGGCTGAGACGCTGGCCCGGCGGTGCCGTACGGTCCTACGCTTGGCCATATGGGCTGGACGGTACGGGACATCCCGGATCTCAAGGGCCGCACCATCGTGGTGACCGGCGCCAACAGCGGGCTGGGCTACGTCACCGCCCGTGAGCTGGCGCGGCGCGGCGCGCACGTCGTGCTCGCCTGCCGGGACCGGCGGCGCGGCGCCCAGGCGCTGGAGCGGCTGCTGGGGCAGGTGCCCGAGGCGCGGGCGGAACTGCGGCTGCTGGATCTGGGCGATCTGTCGTCGGTACGGGCGTTCGCCGCCGGGTTCGCGGATCAGCCGCTGGATGTGCTGATCAACAACGCGGGGCTGATGGCTGTGCCGTACGCGACGACCACGGACGGCTTCGAGACGCAGTTCGGGGTGAACCACCTGGGGCATTTCGCGCTCACCGGACTGCTGCTCGACCAGCTGCTGGCGACGCCGGGCGCGCGGGTGGTGACGGTCTCCAGCCTGCTGCATCTGACCGGCCCCGGGGTGCTGAGCGAGGAGCGCCACTACCGGCGCTGGCGCGCGTACGGCCGCTCGAAGACGGCGAATCTGCTGTTCACCCACGAACTGGCGCGCCGGATCGAGGCGTCGGGCGCCGACCTGCTGGCCGCCGCCGTGCATCCGGGGTACGCGGAGACCGAGTTGCACACCAAGGGGCCGCGGCTGGCGGGCAGCGGCACGGGTCGGCGCATCGCGCGCATCGGCAACCGGCTGTTCGCCACCGACCCGGAGGTGGGCGCCACCCCGACGCTGTACGCGGCGACCGCCCCCGACGTGAGCGCCGACTCGTTCACCGGGCCGAGCGTGATGGGCGTACGGCGGCTGCGCGGCGGCCCCGGCGCCGGCTGGCGCGCGCCGTGGACCCGGCGCGACCGGCTGGCCGAGCGCCTGTGGGAACGCTCGGAGGAACTGACGGGCGTCCACTACGACGCCCTGCCGCCGGTGCGGAGCACCACTCCCCCGGACTGAGCGCGGCGAGGAGTCCGCCCCCTGTGGCCCCGCCGGGCCGCGAGCCTGCTACGTTTCCGCGTCGCCCTCCGCCACGGTCACCGGCGGAAAGCCGTTCAGCAGCCGGGACACCCGGGCGTCCTCCGCCGTCAGGAACCGTCCGAAGTCCTCGCCCGTGAGGTAGGAGTCCGTCCACCCGTTGTCCCGCAGCGCCCGCCGCCACTGCGGGGTGGCGTGCAGCGCGTCCAGGACCGCCGTCGTCCCGGCCAGGTCCCGCTCGCTCAGACCGGGCGGGGCCAGCAGCCCGCGCCAGTTGGTGACCGCCAGATCGAAACCGCTCTCCCGCAGCGTGGGCGCGTCGAGCCCGGCCAGCGGCTGCTCGCCGGTCACCGCGAGCACCCGCAGCTCCCCGGCGGCGATCGCGTGCCGGTACTCGCTGATCCCGCTCATGATGAAGTCCACACTGTGGCTGAGCAGCGCCGCCAGCAGCCCGCCGCCGCCGTCGTACACGGCCGACCGCACGTCATCGGGCGCGATCCCGGCCGCCTCGGCGGTCAGCATGAGCGCCAGGTGGTCGGGGCCGCCGGGGCGCGAGCCGATGCCGGCCCGCAGGGCACCGTCCCGCCAGGCGGACACGAGCGCGGCCAGCGTCCGGTACGGCGAGTCCGGCGCGACGATCACCGCCTCGGCCTCGTCCACCAGCCGCGCCACCGGCGTCGCGTCCGCGATCCGGGTCGGGTTGCGTTCCGCGTGGGTGTTGACGCTGCCCACCAGGCCCAGGCCCATCTGGAGCAGCAGCCGGTCGTTGCCCGCCTCGTGGACGAGCCGGGTCAGCGCGACGGTGCCCGAGCCGCCCGTCAGGTTGAAGACCTCCACCGCCTCCACCAGCCCGGCGTCGCTCAGGGTGACGGCCAGGGTGCGGGCGGTGTAGTCATAGCCGCCGCCCGGGATGTTGGGCACCATGAGCCGCAGTTCGTGGTGCGGCACGGGGCCGCTCGCGGCGCAGCCGGCCGCCCCCACCGCCCCCAGCAGCAGGCCGCCGAGCGTGCCCGCGCCGCCCGCGAGCAGCGTCCTTCGCGTGGTGCTCACCGCCCGCCCTTCCGCCCGTCGCCATTGAGGTACCTAGGATGCAACACCAGCGCATGTCCGAAGAAGGGAGGCGGAGCCAGTGATATCGGTACGCGCCCGGCTGCCCCGCCTCACCCTCGCCGGACAGTTCCTGGTGCTGCAGCTGGGGCTGATCGTGGTGGTCCTCGGCGTCATCGCCGCGGTCACCGTCGCGCAGGCGGACGCCGAGTTCCGGCGGGCGGAGGGCGGCCGGCTGCTGAGCGTCGCCGAGACCGTCGCCGCCCAGGACGCGGTCCGGGTCGGCCTCTCCGACCCGCACCGCGAGGGCATCCTCCAGACGGCCGCCGAGAACGCCCGCAGCGTCTCCAGCGCCTCCACGGTGGAGATCACCGGCACCGACCGGACCGTGCTCACCGCCGCCGACCCGCGCCGGATCGGCACCGAACTGCCGCTGGGCGGATCACAGGTGCTCAGCGGCCGGTCCTGGATCGGCATCACCACCGCGGACGGCCACACCTCCCTGGTGGCGCACGTACCCGTCTTCGGCGAGGACGGGCGGCTGCTGGGCATCGTCTCGGCCGGCCGCGACTACCAGAGCCTGACCGAGCGCATCGCCGCCGCCGCCCCGCAGATGCTGGCCTACCTCGGCATCGCCAGCGCGCTCGGCGCGCTCGGCTCCTACCTGCTGGCCCGCCGCATCAAGCGGCAGACCCTCGGCATGGAGCCGGAGGCCATCACCGCGCTCGCCGAGCACCGCGAGGCCATGCTGCACGGCATCAAGGAGGGCGTGCTCGGCCTGGACCGGCAGGGCAGGGTCACCCTGGTCAACGACACGGCCCGGGACCTGCTGCGGCTGCCGGGCGACGCCCCCGGGCGTACCCTCGCCGACCTCGGTGTCGAGCCCCGGCTGCACGACGTGCTGACCGGCCGGTCCCCCGGGCACGACCAGGTAGTGTTCACTGCCGACCGGGTGCTGACCCTCAACCGGATGCCGCTGATCACCCGGGGCCAGTCCGCCGGGTCCGTGACCACCATGCGCGATCTGACCGAAATAGCCGCCCTCCAGCACCAGCTGGAGACCACCCGCAGCGCCACCGACACCCTGCGGGCCCAGGCGCACGAGTTCTCCAACCATCTGCACGTCATCGCCGGGCTCGTCGAACTGCGCGAGTACCCGGAGGTGGCCCGCTACGTCCGGGGGGTGAGCGGGGCGCACACCGAACGGGCCGCCGAGGTCATCTCGAAGATCGCCGACCCGTCGCTGGCCGCGCTGCTCATCGCCAAGGCGTCGCTCGCCGCCGAACAGGGCGCCGCCCTGCGGGTGACCGCCGACAGCGCGCTCGGCCCGGTCCCCGAGACTCTCGCCTCCGACCTGGTCACGGTCGTCGGCAACCTCGTGGACAACGCCCTGGACGCGGTGCGCGGCGCGGGCCGCGCCGGATGGGTGGAGATCGCCCTCACCGAGACGGAAGCGGAGGTCAGGCTCACGGTCACCGACTCGGGGCCCGGGGTGGCCCCCGAACTCGCCGAGGAGATCTTCCGGCACGGCTTCACCACCAAGGCCACCGCCGCCGACGCCACCCGCGGTCTGGGCCTGGCCATCACCCGCCTGGTGTGCACCCGGCGCGGCGGGGCGGTCACCGTCGACGGGGCCGCGTTCACCGCCAGGCTGCCGCGCGACGCCGACCGCGAAGGAGCGGCCTCCTCATGATCAACGTGCTGGTCGTCGACGACGACTTCATGGTGGCCCGGCTGCACAGCAAGCTGGTGGAGCGGGTCCCCGGCTTCACGGTCGTCGGGGAGGCCCGTACCGGCGCCGAGGCGCTCGCGCTGGTCGCCGCGCTGCGCCCCGATCTCGTCCTGCTGGACATCTACCTGCCCGACATGAGCGGTCTCGAGGTGCTGCGCGACCTGCGCGCCGACGAGGACTCGGACGTGGACGTGCTGGTCATCACCGCCGCCCGGGAGGCCGAGACGGTACGCGGCGCGCTGCGCGGCGGGGCGGTGCACTACATCATCAAACCGTTCGACCCGCCGGTGCTGGCCGAACGGCTGCGGGACTACGCGCGGCGGGCGCAGGAGCTGGCGGCCATCGCCGTACCCGGACAGGACGACGTGGACCGGGTGTTCGGCGCCGGGGCCTCCCGTACCCCGCCCCGGCTGCCCAAGGGGCTCTCCGAACAGACGGCCCAGCTCATCCGGGACACCCTCGCCGCGCTGGACCCCGCGCAGGATCTGTCGGCGGCGGAGTGCGCCGTCCGCAGCGGTCTGTCACGGGTGAGCGCGCGCCGCTACCTCGAATACTTCGTCTCCACCCGGCAGGTGGGGGTGCGGCTGCGGTACGGGGCGACCGGCCGCCCCGAACGGCGCTACCACTGGTCGGCGCCCAGCGCGTGAGTGGGCAGCACTTCGGTGCCGAGCGGGGTGAGGGTGTGCAGCACCTCGTTGCCGCGCCGCACCGACATCACCAGCCCCGCCTCGCGCAGGACGCCGGCGTGCTCACTGGCGGACGCGGCGGATATCCCGGCGCGCCGGGCGAGATCGCCGGTCGTGGCGCCGTGCCCGACGCAGCGCAGCACCCGGGCGCGGGTGGCGCCGATCAGCCGCCCCAGCGCGGCGCTGCCGGGCAGGATCGTCGCGGTGTGCTGGATCGGGTACACCAGCACCGGGTTGGGGCCGTCGTCGTAGAACGTCACCGGGTGGCGCCAGCAGAAGAAGGACGGGATGAGCAGCAACCCACGTCCTTCGAGGCGCAGTTCGCGCGGAACGGGGTAGTCCGCCTCCAGGACGGGTGACTCCCAGCGCAGCACGGGACGCAGCCCGTGCAGCAGCCCCTCGATGCCGCCGGAGGTCAGATGCCGGATCCGCAGGGCGCGGTCGGCGTCCACCTGGGTCTGGACGGCGGACCAGATACCGGGCGGGGCGATCGCGGACCGGTAGTAACGGTCGAGGTCACCGGCGACCTTGTCGAGCGTCTCCCGCTCTCCGTCGGCCAGTTCCCGTACCCAGCCAGGCAGCGCGACGGCGGACTCGGCGTCGAGGGTGAGCATCTCGGCCCGCAACTGCCGCCGGGGCGTGGAGCGCAGCAGGTCGACCCGCTCCTCCCAGTCGGGGCCGGCGGTGACCGGGGTCAGGAAGTCCGGGAAGTAACCGCCGAGGGGAATGAGTGCCCGCAGGGTGTGCGGCAGTGCCCGTAAGCGCCCCCGCACCTGCCCTCGCCACCGCCCGTACGAGGCCGGTCCGCGCCGGTCCCGGAAACGGAGCGAGCTGAGGACGGTCTCCCACATCGGATCCGGCCGGTCCGCCAGGCGTATCCGGGCCAGGTCCTCCCCCGTGACATGGATGCGCAGCAACGAGCACCTCCCAGGCGTGTGACCTTGGTTTTTCAGCGTACGCCGAAATGATTGGCCGCACCGGTGCTCCGTCCACCAAGGTAGGGGTGCTCGGCGCCTCGGGGGACGGGGGGATCAGCGAACGGCCATGAGCGGCCTCCGCTGCTGACCAAGCCGCTTTCCTCGGCGGTAACCCCCCGACCGCGCCGGGCTCATTCACGTGGGTGTGTCACGAACGTGTCCTGAGGCATGGTGTAGTGCAACCGGGGCAGCCGGGCCGATGTCCGCAGAGACAGCAGCCCCGCTCGCACGAGCAGGGTCCCCCACCCCCGGAGGACAAGAGCAATGCGCGTTCGGAAGATCTCGGTGCTGGCCATCGCCGCGGTGGCTGCCTCCCTGGCCCTGACTGCCTGCGACAGCGATGACACCGAGGGCTCCTCCTCGTCCGGGGCCGACTCCTCGGTCGACGCCCCCAAGGATCCCGCGCAGAGCTGTACGGACCAGCTCGACTACGCGGGGGACTCGCGGTCCAACGCCGAGATCAACACCATCGGCGAGGAGACCGGCACTTGCCCCGAACCCGAGGGCACCGAAGGCGCGGAGGCCGGGGACGACGCAGGGGACGGCACCCCGAAGGAGCCCGGCCTCAGCTGCACCGACCAGATCAACTACGCGGGAGATTCCCGCTCCAACGCCGAGATCAACACCATCGGCGAGGAAACCGGCACCTGCCCGCCGGTCGAGTAGGCGTACGGGGCACGGCCTTTCCCCGCGGGACGCCGCCGGGGCGGCCGACGGGACACACCCGTACGGTCAGTAGGGTCACGGCATGGATCTCGATGTGCTTCCCCCGGCCGAGTTCGGCTTTCCGGGGCCGCTGCGCGACCTGCTGGTGGCGGCGATTCTCGATGGCTCCAAGACGTCGACCACCGGTCTGGTGAGCGCGTACGCATGCGAGGGGGAGCCGCTGCCCCGGGTCGGCGACCGCCGCGCCGTCGTCGACTCGGCGGGGCGGCGGGTGGCCGGTATCGAGGTGACGGAGGTCCGGGTCGTCCCGCTGGGCGAGGTGGATCTCGCGCACGCGGTGGACGAGGGCGAGGGCTACACCTCCGTGGCCGACTGGCGGGCCGGGCATGAGGAGTTCTGGCACGGCCCCGAGCTGCGCGCCGCACTCGGCGACCCCGCGTTCACGGTGAACGACACCACGCCCGTCGTCCTGGAGCGCTTCCGCCTCATCACTCCCGGGGCGGTTCCTCCCGGGTGAACCGCCCGGGCCGTCACCCGGCGGACGACGCGGGTGATCGACGCGGGTAACACGCCCGGGAACAAGGCAAAAGGGGGCGGCGCCTCCGCACAGGCGCCGCCCCCGGGGTCCCCGTGAGGGGCCGGGACCTTCCGCCGGGTGAGGGTCGGGGTGGCGGACGTCCCGGTGGCTCCGGCGTCGCTAGGCGCGCGCCGTCGCCGCCCGGCCTGCTTCCAGGCGGGCCACGGGGATGCGGAAGGGCGAGCAGGACACGTAGTCCAGGCCCACCTCGTCGAAGAAGTGCACCGACTCGGGGTCGCCGCCGTGTTCGCCGCACACGCCCAGCTTCAGGTCCGGGCGGGCGGCCCGGCCGGCGCGGGCCGCGGTGCGCACGAGGGCGCCGACGCCGTCCCGGTCGATCGTCTCGAACGGCGAGACGCCGAAGATCCCCTTCTCCAGGTAGGCGGAGAAGAAGCTCGCCTCCACGTCGTCCCGGGAGAAGCCCCATACGGTCTGGGTCAGATCGTTGGTGCCGAAGGAGAAGAAGTCGGCGGACTCGGCGATCTGACCCGCCGTCAGCGCTGCCCGGGGAAGCTCGATCATCGTGCCCAGCGACAGGGACAGTTCCATGCCGCGGGCCTTCTCCACCCGGGCGATCTCGCGTTCCGCCTCGTCCCGCACGATCTCCAGTTCCTGGACCGTGCCCACCAGCGGGATCATGATCTCCGCGTGCGGGTCCCCGCCGGCCGCCCGGCGGTCGGCCGCGGCCTCGGCGATGGCGCGTACCTGCATGGTGAACAGGCCGGGTACGACGAGCCCCAGCCGGACGCCGCGCAGCCCCAGCATGGGGTTCTGCTCGTGCAGCCGCTGCACGGCCGGCAGCAGCGCCCGGTCGTGCGGGTCGTCCCCGGTGGCCACCCGTACCGACAGCTCGGTCAGGTCGGGAAGGAACTCGTGCAGCGGCGGGTCCAGCAGCCGTACGGTCACCGGCAGGCCGTCCATCGCCTCGAAGAGTTCGGTGAAGTCGCCCCGCTGCAACGGCAGCAGCGCCGCCAGCGCCGCCTCCCGGTCCGCGTCCGACCCGGCCAGGATGAGCCGTTCCACCATGTCCCGGCGCTCGCCGAGGAACATGTGCTCGGTACGGCACAGCCCGATGCCCTGCGCGCCGAACCGCCGGGCGCGGGCCGCGTCCTGGGTGGTGTCGGCGTTGGCGCGCACGCCCAGCCGCCGTACGCGGTCGGCGTACCGCATGATCCGGTCCACCGCGCGGACCAGGTCGTCGTCGTCCGTGCCCCTGCCGTGCTCGAAGTAGTCGACGACGGCGGACGGTACGACCGGGACCCGGCCGCGGTGCACGGTGCCACTCGTGCCGTCAATCGAGAGGATCTCGCCCTCCTCGATCACCCGGCCGTCCGCCGTGGTGAAGCGGCGCCGCCCGGTGTCCACGTCGAGCCCCTCCGCGCCGCAGACACAGGTCTTGCCCATGCCACGGGCGACCACGGCCGCGTGCGAGGTCTTGCCGCCCCGCGAGGTCAGGATGCCCGCCGCGGCCAGCATCCCGTCCAGGTCATCGGGGTTGGTCTCGCGGCGCACCAGGATGACCGCCTCGCCGCGCGCCGCCCGTTCCACCGCCGTCGCGGAGTCGAAGACGGCCGCGCCGACCGCCGCGCCGGGAGAGGCGGCGATGCCCTTGCCCAGCACGTCGGTCTCCGCCGCCGAGACGTCGAACCGGGGGAACATCAGCTGGGCCAGCTGGTTCCCGGTCACCCGGCGCAGCGCCTCGCGCTCGTCGATCAGGCCCTGGTCCAGCAGCTGGGTGGCGATCCGGAAGGCCGCCGCCGCGGTCCGCTTGCCGACCCGGGTCTGGAGCATCCACAGGGTGCCGCGCTCGATGGTGAACTCGATGTCGCACAGGTCGAGGTAGTGGTTCTCCAGCACCTCCATGATGCGCAGCAGCCCGGTGTACGAGTCGGGGTCCAGGCGTTCGAGGTCGGCGAGCGGCACGGTGTTGCGGATGCCCGCCACCACGTCCTCGCCCTGGGCGTTGGGGAGGTAGTCGCCGTACACGCCCTGGTGTCCGGTGGCCGGGTCGCGGGTGAAGGCGACGCCGGTGCCGGAGTCGGGACCGAGGTTGCCGAAGACCATCGCGCAGATGGTGACGGCGGTGCCCAGGTCGTGCGGGATACGTTCCTGGCGGCGGTAGAGGCGGGCCCGGTCGCCGTTCCAGGAGGAGAAGACGGCGCGTACCGCGAGGTCCATCTGGGTGCGCGGGTCCTGCGGGAAGTCCCGGCCGGTCCGCTCGCGCACGATGGACTTGAACGTGTCGACCAGGGCACGGAGTTCGCTGGCCTCCAGGTCCACGTCCGTGGCGGCGTCCGCCGCCCGGCGGGCGTCCTCCAGCGCTGTTTCGAAGAGTTCGCCGTCGATGCCGAGCACGGTCTTGCCGAACATCTGGATGAGCCGCCGGTAGGAGTCCCAGGCGAAACGTTCATCCCCGGCCTGGGCCGCCAGCGCGTCCACCGAGGCGTCCGACAGTCCGATGTTGAGGACGGTGTCCATCATCCCGGGCATCGAGAACTTGGCCCCCGAGCGCACCGACACCAGCAGCGGATCCGCCCCTTGCCCGAGCCGCTTGCCCATCCGCCGTTCCAGCGCGTCGAGGTGCGCACTCACCTCGTCGCGCAGGCCGGCCGGTTCCGTGCCGTTCGCCAGGTAGGCGCGGCACGCCTCGGTGGTGATGGTGAAGCCGGGCGGGACGGGGAGCCCCAGCCGGGTCATCTCGGCCAGGTTGGCGCCCTTGCCGCCGAGCAGATCCTTCAGGTCCTTGTTGCCTTCGGCGAAGTCGTAGACCAGCTTCACCGGCTGCGTGGGAGGGACGGACGGTGGAGATATGGAGGGTGGTTCCACGGTCTGCGTCACGAGACTCGACTCCTCTGAGGGACCCCCGGACGGGATCCGGGGGGTGGTGCTGTCTGCCCTGACAGCGGGAGAGTACCCCGGCGAACGCTCATCTGAGCGTTATCTCCATCATAAGTGGGGAACTCCGCGCGCACAAAAGCTGGATATATGCCTGCAAGCAGCGCGAAGTGCCCGGCGGAGAAGGGGAAAGATTAGGTAAAGAGGAGCAGAGGAAGGCGCCGCCGTGGCCGGCCGGGCGACCGGTCAGGGGCCGGTCAGCGACCCGGAAGGAACGGCGTCGCGACGGGCCCCGACCGCACGGCCGGGCCGTCCCCCGGGTGCGGCAACTCCCCTACGTCCCGCGCACCCCGCCCGTCCGGCACGTCCGGCACGGCCGGTACGGCCGGTACGGCCGGCGCCTCCCGCACCTCCGCCCGGGCCGCCAGCCGCGCATCCGCACGGTCCGGCGCGTACAGGTACTCCACCACCATCGCGCCCGCCCCCGCGAGGCCCGCGCGGTCCCCCAGCCGGCCCGTCACCACCTGGAGTTCCGCCGTGGTCCGCGGCATCGCCCGCTGGTACAGCAGCTCCCGCACCCCGGTCAGGAACGGCGGCCCCGCCAGATCCCCGGCGATCACCAGCACCCCGGGGTTCAGCAGCGTCACGACGGTGGCCAGCACCTCCCCGACCTGCCGCCCGGCCGCCCGCGCCAGCCGCACCGCGTCCGGCTGCCCGATCGCCAGCTGGTCGCGCACCCCGGACCCCGAGGCCGTCGGCACCCCGGCCGCCGTGAGCTGCTCCGCCAGCGCCCGGCCACTGGCCACCGCCGCCAGACAGCCGTACGAACCGCAGCGGCACAGCGCGTCGGGGAACCCGCTCAGCCGGATGTGCCCGATGTCCCCGGCACCGCCGTCGATGCCCCGGTACATCTCACCGTCGACCACCACCCCGGCGCCGATCCCGGTGGACACCTTGACCAGCAGAAACGCCGAGCAGTCCGGGAATCCCAGGCGCTGCTCGGCGTACGCCATCACATTGGCGTCGTTCTCTATCAGGACGGGCAGCTCGCCCTCGCCCGCGCGGCCACCCGCGCCGCCGCCCGCGTGGCGCAGCAGCGCCGCGCGCAGGGCCTCGCGCACCGGGAATCCGTCCCACCCGGGCATCATCGGCGGCTGGACGATCTCCCCCGAGGCGAAGTCCACCGGCCCGGGCACCGAGAGACCGACGCCGCACACCTTCTCCATGCCGGTGCCGGCCTTCGTCAGCAGCTCCGCGAACCAGGCCCCGAGCCGGTCGAGGACCACCGCGGGCCCGTCGTCGATCAGCAGCCGCCCCGCGTGCTCGGCGAGCACCTCGCCGCTCAGGTCCAGCACGGCCACGCGGGCGTTCCGCGTCTCCAGGTCGGCAACCAGGACCACCGCGTGCGACCCGTCGAACTCCAGTCGGACCGCCGGGCGCCCGCCGGTCGGATCCGCCACCGGATCGCCGGCGTGCTCGCGCACCCAGCCGGCCCGGAACAGCTGATCGAGGCGGGCGGAGACGGTGGACCGTGACAGTCCCGTCACCCGCTGCAATTCCCCCCGGGTACCCGCCTGCCCCCGGCGGATCAGCCGGAGCAGATGCCCCGCGCTCGCCTGGTTCATGGGCTTGGGCTGGTTCATGGGCACCGGTCCATCTCCGGTCGCGATCTGATGACGTTCGCCACTTCATCTTGTGATGGAGATATTACAGCGCTACTTTTGCGTGTTAAGTAGACGTAACTCTACGGTGTCATCGACAAAAACGGTGGCCCCGAACCTGCTTCCGGAGTTCACGTGGAACGAGCCGAACAGACCAGCACCCTCCACCCCCTCACCCCCGACGCGATCAGCGCCTACGACGGTGCCTGCCACGTACTCCTCGACAACTGGACCGGCTCCTCCACCATCCCCTCGCACAGCCTCTACCCGCACCAGTGGAGCTGGGACTCCGGCTTCATCGCCATCGGCCAGCGGCACCTGTCCCCGCTGCGCGCCCAGCAGGAGCTGGAAACCCTGCTCGCCGCCCAGTGGGGGGACGGCCGTATCCCGCACATCGTGTTCCACCCCGAGGTGCCCCTCGCCGCCTACTTCCCCAGCCCGGACTTCTGGCGCAGCACCACCGCGGGACGCGGCGCGGGAGCCGGCGCCCCGACCGCCCCCGAGACCTCCGGCATCGTCCAGCCGCCCATCCACGCGCTCGCCGCCTGGCTGGTGCACCAGGCCGACCCCGACACCTCGCAGCGGCGCGGCTTCCTCGTGCGCGTCTACCCCAAGCTGGCCGCCTGGCAGCGCTACCTCACCGAGCGCCGCGACCTCGGCGGGCACGGCCTGGCCTCGATCGTCCATCCGTGGGAATCCGGCATGGACAACAGCCCCAGCTGGGACCAGCCGCTGGCCGCCGTCCCACCCGCCGCCCCCGGCTCCTTCACCCGCGCCGACCTCGCCCACGGCGCGCCCTGCGACCGGCCGACGGATCTCGACTACCGCAAGTACGTACGGCTCGCCCTCGACTACCGCGACCACGGGTACCGCGACGATCTCGCCCCGCACCCCTTCGCCGTCGAGGACCCGGCCTTCAACGCCCTGCTCATCGCCTCCGAGCACGCGCTCGCCGAGATCGCGATGGAGATCGGCGAGGACTCCTCCGCCCACCTGGTGCGCGCCGAGGAGTGCACCGCGGCGCTGCGCGAGCGGCTGTGGGACGAGGACGCCGGGCAGTTCTTCAGCTTCGACGTACGCGCCGGGTCACGGGTGCGCGAACGCAGCGCGGCCGGGCTGATCCCGCTGATCGTGCCGGGGCTGCCCGCCCCGGTCGCCCGGGCGCTGATCGACACCCTCACCGGGCCGCACTTCGGCCTCGGCGGCATCACCGCCATGGCGCCCAGCTACGCGCTGACCGGCGCCGCCTTCGACGCCAGCCGCTACTGGCGCGGCCCGGCCTGGTTCAACGTCAACTGGCTGCTGGAACGCGGGCTGCGCAGGTACGGGCAGCCGCGCCGCGCCGCCGAGCTGCGCGCCGCCATGCTGCGGGCCGCCGTCGCGTCGGACTTCACCGAGTACGTGGACCCGTACACGGGCGCGGCCCGGGGCAGCCGCGACTTCGGCTGGACGGCCGCGCTCACCATCGATCTGCTGGCCCAGGGCGCCACCGACAGCCTGGCCACCGGCGCCACGAGCACGACCGGCTCCACCGGCTCCACCCGCACTGCCACCACCACACCGACCGAGCATTCCGAGCCACAGGCCGCAGGGGGGCTTCGTGACCACCACCACGCACCACAAACAGCTCGTCCATGACGGGACCTTCGCGGCGGTGGGCCCCTCCGGGGACATCACCGGCGAACGCGGTGCCTGGCCGGACGGCCTGTTCGCGCGGGACGCGCGGCATCTCAGCCGCTGGCAGCTGACGATCGACGGCAGCACCCCGACCGTCCTGGTGCCCGCCTCCGACGAGCTGACCGCCACCGCCACCACCGTGGTCACCCGCCCGGGCAGCCGGGCCGAGGCGCCCGCCCACACCGTCTTCCGGCAGCAGACCGTCTCCACCGCCGCCCTGACCGAGGTGCTGCGGCTGCGCAGCAACCGGGGCGAGGAATCCACCGTCTTACTCGCGCTCACCGTGGACGCCGACTTCGCCGACCAGTTCGAGCTGCGCTCCGATCACCGCTGGTACGAGAAGCCGCACGCGGTACGCACCCGTCAGGCGCTGCCGGACGGCGTCGAGTTCGGCTACCGGCGGCGCGACTGGGAGGCCCGCACGGTGGTCACCACCGACCCGGCCCCCGACGCCGTCGAGGAGACCGGCAGCGGCGCGCGCCGGCTGTGCTGGGTGCTGCGGCTCCCGCCGCACGGCACCGCGGAGCTGCTGCTGCGGGTCACCGCCCATCCGCACGTGGCGCCGGAACCCGTGCCCGCCACCGCCGTCCCGCAGCCGGCGGCTCCGCAGGACGGCGCACCGCACGGCGTGACCCCGTCCGGCTGGCCCGAGCTGGACCGGGCCTGCGAGCGCGGGCTCGCCGACCTCGACGGGCTGCGGATGGCCGCCACCGGGCCGGAGGGAGAAACGGTTCACGTGCCGGCCGCCGGGGTGCCGTGGTTCCTGACCCTGCTGGGGCGGCACGCCCTGATCACCTCCCTCTTCGCCCTCCGCGACCGCCCGGAGCTGGCCCGTGGCACGCTGCTGGCGCTCGCCGCCGCCCAGGCCCGCGAGGCCGACCCGGCGCGCATCGCGCAGCCGGGCAAGATCGTCCACGAGGTGCGGCACGGCGAGCTGGCCCACTTCCGGCAGGTGCCCTACGACCGCTACTACGGCTCGGTCGACAGCACCCCGCTCTTCCTGGTGCTGCTCGACGCGTACGCCGCCGCCCACGACCCGGAGCTGGCCCGCCGCCTGGAACCGCACGCCCGCGCCGCGGTGCGCTGGATGCTGACGGACGGCGGCCTGGAGGAGCACGGCTATCTGCGCTACCGGGCCGACGAGGGCGGGCTCGCCAACCAGAGCTGGAAGGACTCGGCCCGCGCGATCTGCTTCACGGACGGTTCCCCGGCCAAGGGCGTGATCAGCGCGGCCACCGCCCAGGGATACGCGTTCGACGCGCTGACCCGTACCGCGCGCCTGGCCCGTACGGTGTGGGGCGACGCCGGCTACGCGGACGGGCTCCAGGAGCGGGCCGACCAGCTGCGGAACCGTTTTCTCAACGACTTCTGGCTGCCCGCCGACCGCTTCCCCGCCCTCGCGCTGGACGGCATCGGCCGCCGCGCGGACGCCCTCGGCTCGGACGCGGGCCATCTGCTGTGGTCCGGCATCCTCGACCAGGACCGGGCCGAGGCCGTCGCCCGCCGGCTGCTGTCCCCCGACTTCTTCTCCGGCTGGGGCATCCGCACCGTGGCCGCCGGCCAGGGCGCGTACCACCCGCTGTCCTACCACCGCGGCGGCGTGTGGCCGCACGACAACGCCATCGCCGCGCTCGGCCTGGCCCGGTACGGGCTGCACGAGCAGGCCCGTACGGTGGCCGGCGCGATCGTGGACGTGGCGGCGCGCAGCGGGTGGCGGCTGGCCGAGGTGATCGCCGGGTACGACCGCGAGGACCGGCTCGGCCCGGTGCCCTACCCGCACGCCTGCTCGCCGCAGGCGTGGTCGGCGGCGGCGCCCCTGGCGCTGCGCACGGCGGTCGGCGCGGCGACGCCGGCCGTACGGGAGCCGGCCGCGGCCGCACAAACCAGGTGACGGCCGGCTCCGCGCCGTGCGAGGGTCGGGCTCCATGAGCACCGACGACACGCGCGAGGGCGGCTGGGACGAGCGGCTGGCGGCCCTGTGGGACGCCTGCGACGACCTCGAACCGGCTGCCTTCCGCACACGGATGGCCGCGCTGGCGGCCGAGCGGCCGGGCGAGGCCCGCGCCCTGTTCGAGCTGGCCTCCGCCCACGACGCCACCGACAGCGAGGAAGCGGCGGCCGGACTCTACGAGGAAGCCTTCGCCGCGGGCCTCACCGGGGAACTGCGTGTCCAGGCGGCCGTCCAGTACGCCGGCACGCTGCGCAATCTGGGCCGGGCCGAGGAAGGCGCGGCACTGCTGCAAGCGGAACGCGCGGCGGGGCACGGGGTGCTGACGGACGAGATCAACACGTTCGCCGCGCTCGCCCTGCTCGACCTGGGCCGGGACCGGGAGGCGGCGCTGCTGGCACTGCGCACCCTCACCCCGCATCTGCGCCGCTACCGGGCCTCGGTGGCCGGATATCTGGACGACCTGGAGAAGGAAGGCTGCTAGCCTGACCGGCATGTCGAGTCCCGAGGCGTCCAGAAGCTAGCCACCGGTCATCCGGTGGCGCCGGCCGAGCCCTCCTCGACGGATCACCTGTTCCGGCACGCTCTGTGCTGTGCCGTGCCGTGTGCCGTGCCCCCGCTGTCCGCGCGTTCGTACGTTCGCGCTTTCGTGCGTTCCGCGCGGGTCCGCTTCCGTCGTGCCGATCGACGCTCCTTCCGTGCCGCCCCCGATCGACCGGTGCCGTGTTCCCACCGGTATCCACCGATCACTCACGGAGCCTTCTCATGCCTGGCCACCCCAGGGACCCCATGCCGCCCGCCGTCCATCTCCTCGCGCTGGCGGTCTTCGCCCAGGGCACCTCCGAGTTCATGCTGGCCGGCCTGGTGCCGGACATCGCGGCCGATCTCGGTGTCTCCCTCTCCGACGCGGGGCTGCTGACCTCCGCCTTCGCCGTCGGCATGGCGGTCGGCGCGCCGCTGATGGCGCTGCTCTGCCGGCGTCTGCCGCCCCGCGCGACACTCGCCGGGTTCCTCGCCGTCTTCGTCCTCGTCCATGTCGTCGGCGCGCTGACCGACAGCTTCGCCGTCCTGCTGGCCACCCGGGTCGCCGGGGCGCTGGCGAACGCCGGGTTCATGGCGGTCGGGCTGACCACCGCCACCGCGCTCGTCCCGGCCGACGCCAAGGGCCGGGCGCTGTCCGTCCTGCTCGGCGGCACCACGCTCGCCTGCGTCGCCGGGGTTCCCGGCGGGGCGCTGCTCGGCCAGCTGTGGGGCTGGCGGGCGGCGTTCTGGGCGGTCGCGCTGGTGACGCTGCCGGCGATCGCCGCCGTGCTGACGTCCGTGCCGGGCGCTCCAAAGGGCGCGGGGAGCAGCGCCACGGACGGACCCCCGCTCGACGCGCGCGCCGAGCTGCGGGTGCTGCGCGCGCCCCGGCTGCTGGTGACGCTGCTGCTGGGCGCGCTGGTCAACGGGGCGACGTTCTGCTCGTTCACCTTTCTGGCACCGGTGATCACGGATGTCGCCGGGCTGGGCACCGGTGCGGTGCCGGGGCTGCTGGCGCTGTTCGGGATCGGGTCGTTCCTGGGGGTGCGGATCGGCGGCCGGTTCGCCGACACTCGGCCCGTGCCGCTGCTCGCCGGGGGCGGGGTGGCGCTGGCGGCCGGCTGGGCGGTGTTCGCGCTGAGCGCCGCCCACCCGGTGGCGGTGCTCGTCCTGGTGCCGGTCCTGGGCACGCTGTCCTTCGCGGTCGGCAGCACCCTGATCTCGCAGGTGCTGTACGCGGCGGCCGGTGCCCCGACCCTGGCGGGCAGTTTCGCGACCGCCTGCCTGAACATCGGCGCGGCGGCGGGCCCCTGGCTGGGCGGGGTCGTGATCGCGGCCGGGCTGGGCCTGCGTGCCCCGCTGTGGGTGAGCGCGGCGCTGGTGACGGCGGCCCTGCTGACCGCCGCCGGGGCGGCGGCGGCCCGGGCCCGCACGGCCACACCGCCGCCGGCGACGACCCCGGCGCCCGAGGGCCGGACCGTTCCCGACGCGTAACGTCCGGGCGGCCGGGGCCGGTAGTGCCCCGGCCGCCTCGCCCGGACGCCGTCGCACGGCACCCGTGAACGGTGGTGGCCCCGCCGCGACCGACCGAGTCCCGTACCGGCCGCGCACCCCCGGTACGGGGGGCCGCCCCGCGCGCCGGGCACCCCTCCCGGGCCCCGTTGCGCGGCGCACCCGTCACCGCTGCGGCCCCGCCGCGACTCACCAGCTCCCGTACCGGCCGCGCACCCCGGTACGGGGTCCGCCCCGCACCCCGGCCGCCCCGCCCGGACCCGGGCACACGACGCCCGTCAACGGTTGCGGCCCGTAGCGAGGACGGTGAACCCGCCCTCGCCCCGGCCCACCGTCACCCCACCCCCTGTCACCGGTCGGCGAGTTCGCCGGCCAGCTCCGTCAGGGTGCGGGACGGCTGGGAGCGGGCCAGCTCGGCGGCGATCCGCAGCGCGAGCGGCAGCCTGGCGCACCGTTCGATCAGCGTGTCCACGGCACGGGGTTCGGCGATGGCCCGCGTTCCGAGCAGCGCACGGATCAGCACGCGGGCGTCCGCCGGCGGCAGCCGTTCCAGGCTCAGCCGGTGGGCGCCCTCCCACACGGCGAGCCCGGTGAGGGGGTTCCTGCTGGTGACCAGCACGGCACACGAGGTTCCGCCGGGCAGCAGCGGCCGTACCTGTTCCGCGCTGTGCGCGTTGTCCAGGATCACCAGCAGGCGCCGCCCGTCCAGCACGGTACGGAACCGGGCGGCTCGTTCGGCCGTCTCCCGTGGCAGCGCGGTGCCGCCCTCCGGGCCCAGCGCACGCAGAAATCCGGCCAGTGCCTCCCCGGGCGTGACGGGCCGGTCCGGCCCGTCACCGGCCAGGTCCACATAGAGCTGACCGTCGGGGAAACGCGCCCGCGCACGGTGCGCCCAGTGCACCGCCAGGGCCGTCTTGCCGACCCCCGCCGTGCCCGCGACCACGACCGGCAGCGGACCCGTGGTCCGCGCCCCGGCCAGGAGCCGGTCGAGAGCGGCGAGTTCGGCCTCGCGTCCGGTGAACCGGGGCACGTCGGCCGGAAGCTGCGCCGGCGGCAACGGTGCCGGGCCGCCCGCACGGCGGGCGGGCCCCACCGGCTCCCCGGCCAGGACGCGCCGCTCCAGCTCGCGCAGCTCCGGCCCCGGTTCCAGCCCCAGCTCGGCGACCAGATGTTCTCTGGCCTCCCGGTAGACCGCCAGCGCCTCCCCCCGCCGCCCGGAACGGTAGAGCGCCGTCATCAGCAGCCCGTGCAGCCGTTCGCGCAGCGGATGCTCCCGCACCAGGGCGGTGAGTTCCGCGACGACACCGCCGCCCGCGCCGGCACCACCCGCCAGCTCCGCCGTGTACAGCGCCTCGTACGCCGCGAGCCGGCGCTCCGTCAGCCGGTGCGCCCAGTCGCCGAGCAGCGGCACGTCCAGGCCGGCGAACAGTTCGCCCCGCCACAGCCCCAGCGCCTCGCGCAGCACGGCGGCGGCCCGCAGCGGGTCCCGTTCCGCCAGTTCCATGCCCTCGGCCGTCAGGGTCTCGAAGCGTTCCGCGTCCACCTCCCCCGGCAGCGTCCGCAGCCGGTAGCCGTCCGGGCCGAAGCTGAGGCGGTCGCGGTCACCGAGCACGGTCCGCAGCCGGTGGACATGGAGCTGGAGCCTCGCCCCGGCGCGCTCGTCCAGGTGGTCGCCCCACAGGGCGCCGGTCAGCACATCCACCGGGACGGCCTCGCCGGCCCGCGCCAGCAGCACGCCCAGCAGGGTGCGCCGCAGCCGGCCGGACACCTCCTCCGTTCCGTCCTTCCGCCGGATCTCCATCGAGCCGAGCAGCACGAATTCCATGACTGTGTTCTCCTCCCCCGAGCCCCCGAACCCGCTCCGTCCGCCATGAAAGCGCGGAGAAAGCGGTGCCCCACATTCTTACCGGGGCGACGTGACCGGCGCCCGGCGCGCTGCCGTCCCACCCCACACCGTTACGGAAGACATATGTCAGGCGGTTACCACCCCCAGCCCGGGCAGCCGGGACCCTACGGCCACCAACCCGGACAGCCCCACCCGCAGGTGCCTCCGCAGCCACCGGCCGGGGGGCCGCCGCCGGCGGCGCCCTATCCGGGCCAGGCCTGGCCGCCCGGTCCGCCCGGTCCACCGGGCCCGCCGCCGGGCAAGGGGCGCTCCCCGCTGGTCCCCGCGCTCGCCATCGCCCTCGTCCTGGCACTGGTCGTCTGCGGCGCCTGGTTTCTGCTCAACTCCGATGACGAGGACAGCGGCGGCCCTCCGGTGGCGGTCGACCCCGCCACGCCCGGCGGGCAGGTGTGGTCGGTCAACGAGGAGGGCGAGAACGCCTCCGCGTCCCCGAACGGCCACTGGATGGTCGGCGACACCCTCGTCAAGGCCGCCGGCACCGTGCTGACCGCGTACGCGCTGGCCGACGGCTCCCCGGTGTGGACGCTCGACCTCGACGGGAACCACCTGTGCACCCCCACCACCGCCACGTCGGACGGGGTGATCGTCGTCGGCCACGGCGAGAACAACTGCGGCCAGAACGTCACCCGGATCGATCTCACCTCGGGCGAGACCGGCTGGAGCCAGCGACTGGAGCCGCAGAGCAACCCGCTCAGCTTCGAGATCGCGATGACGGAATCCTCGTACGCCACCCAGACGGTCGGCGGCTGGACCCTGCACCGCGTCGCGGACGGTGAGGTCATCTCCTCGGGCGGCGCGATGTACAACACGTTCAACGAGGACGTCAACGACACGGACTACACCCGCGAGAGGCCGCTGGTCACCGACAGCGAGATCTGCGCCGTGGACGGCGTGGCCGGCGGCGAGACCCTGCTGCGACGGCGCACCTGCGCCACCGTCATCGACGCGGACAGCGCCCGGCTGACCGATCCGTTCTTCCGGCTGGAGGAGATCGACCCGGACACCGGGGACACCCGGTGGAGCCTGGATCTGCCCCGGGGCAGGTGGCTGTCCAAGGTCGTCAGCAGCGCACCGCTCACGGTGCTCCTGCGCGACGAGCAGTTCGGCGGCAACCTGGAGCTGGCCGTCGTCGAGGACGGCGCGATCGCCCGCCAGATACCGCTGACCGGCATCGGGTTCTCCCCCGACGACATGGGGCTGGTCATCGAGTCGCACTGCCTGACCGGCACGGTCGTCTACAGCCCGCTGGACGACTGCGGCGGCATGGTCGTCAACGGGAACACCCTCTACACCTCACCGGGCACGTTCTCCGGCGACCCCGTGGTGACGGCGTACGATCTCGCCGGCGGTGAACTCCTGTGGTCCTACCTGCCGGAGCACATCACCCGTCAGCTCGTCATCGGCACCGACGGCGCCGGCATCCTCGTGCACCAGGCGGGTTACCGGGGAGAGGCGGGCCAGGTGGTGCGGCTGGCACCGCACGGGGAGACGGCCGAGCCGCTGTTCAGGACGGACGATCTCCTTCTGCCGGGCACCACCCACGTGGCGTTCACCGACGGGCAGCTGGTCCTGAGCCACGCGGACCACTCGGCCGAGCCCGACATCGCGGCCTACGGACCGCAGGGCACCCTCCCCGAGCCGGCGGACGGCGCGGACGGCGCGGGGGACGCGACGCCGTGACACCCGCCCGGTCCGCGGGTGCCCGCCGGGGCAGGCGCGGGCCGGGCCCGCCGGTGGGCCGCGGCTAGCCCCCCGAGGTGTCCAGTTCGGCGTTGGCCGCCACCCCCGCGCAGTCGTACGGGTCGCCCAGCCAGCCGTCGGGCAGCGCGACCCGGTTACGGCCCGAGGTGCGGCCCCGGGGGCCGTCCGCCCCCGCCGGCCACTCCTGGGTCAGGTCCAGCTCGTTCAGCAGGCTGGCCAGCTCGTCCAGGGACCCGGCCACCGCCAGCCGGCGCCGGGCCTCCGAGCCGACCGAGAAGCCCTTGGTGTACCAGGCGACATGCTTGCGGAAGTCGATGACACCGCGCGCCTCGTCGCCCAGCCACTCCCCCAGCAGCCGGGCGTGCCGCACCATCACCTCGGCGACCTCGGCGAGCGAGGGCCGCGCGTACGCCTGCGGCCCGCGCCCGTCGAAGGCGGCCACCAGATCGCCGAACAGCCAGGGCCGGCCCAGACAGCCGCGCCCCACGACGACGCCGTCGCAGCCGGTCTCGCGCATCATCCGTACCGCGTCGTCGGCGGTCCAGATGTCGCCGTTGCCGAGCACCGGGATCTCGGGCACGGCCTCCTTCAGCCGGGCGATGGCCGACCAGTCGGCCTGCCCGCCGTAGTGCTGCGCGGCGGTCCTGCCGTGCAGCGCGATGGACGTCACGCCCTCCTCGACGGCGATCCGTCCCGCGTCCAGGTAGGTCAGGTGGTCGTCGTCGATGCCCTTGCGCATCTTCATCGTCACCGGCAGCGCCCCCGCGTGCCGCACGGCCTCCCGCAGGATGGCGCGCAGGAGCGGCCGCTTGTACGGGAGGGCGGAGCCGCCGCCGCGCCGGGTCACCTTGGGGACGGGGCAGCCGAAGTTCAGGTCGATGTGGTCGGCGAGATCCTCGTCGGCGATCATGCGCACGGCCCGCCCGACGGTGACCGGGTCCACGCCGTACAGCTGGATGGAGCGCGGCTTCTCGGCGGCGTCGAAGTGGACGAGCTGCATGGTCTTCTCGTTGCGCTCGACCAGCGCCCGGGTGGTGATCATCTCGCTGACGAACAGGCCCCGGCCCCCGGAGAACTCCCGGCACAGGGTGCGGAACGGCGCGTTGGTGATCCCGGCCATGGGGGCGAGCACCACGGGCGGGTCGACGGTGTGCGGTCCGATCTGGAGGGGCGGTGCGGTCATCCCCCCATTGTCCCGTACGTGTCGCGCTGCTCCGCCGCGCCGGGTGGGCGGGCGCCGGCCGCCGGCCGATGACCTCCGACACATGGAATGACAGATTTTGAAATCTGTCATTCCATGTGTCACGCTCGGACCATGACAGCCACACCTCTCCCGGCCGTACCCACCCGCACTCTCGGCACCTCCCCCGGCGTACCCGTCTCCGCCCTCGGCCTCGGCTGCATGGGCATGTCCGCCCTCTACGGGGCCGCCGACCGCGAGGAGTCCGTCGCGACCCTGCACACCGCCCTGGAAGCCGGCATCACCCTGCTGGACACCGGCGACTTCTACGGCATGGGCCACAACGAGATGCTGATCGGCGAGGCGCTGCGCGGACTCTCCGCCGACCTGCGCGACCGCGCGCTGATCAGCGTCAAGTTCGGGGCCCTGCGCAGCGTGGAGGGCGGCTTCCTCGGGTACGACGGCCGGCCCGCCGCCGTGCAGAACTTCGCCGCCTACTCCCTCCAGCGCCTGGGCACCGACCACATCGACATCTACCGCATCGCCCGCGTCGACCCGGACGTGCCCATCGAGGAGACGGTGGGCGCCATCGCCGACCTCGTCCGCGCCGGACACGTACGGCACATCGGCCTCTCCGAGGTCGGCGCCGACACCATCCGCCGCGCCGCCGCGACCGCGCCCATCAGCGACCTGCAGATCGAGTACTCGCTGATCTCGCGCGGCATCGAGGAGGAGATCCTGCCCGTCTGCCGGGAACTGGGCATCGGCGTCACGGCGTACGGCGTGCTCTCGCGCGGCCTGATCAGCGGCCACTGGCAGCCGGACCGCGCGCTGGACGCCCATGACTTCCGGACCGCGAGCCCGCGCTTCCAGGGCGACAACCTGCGGCACAACCTCGGCCTGGTGGAGACCCTGCGGGCGATCGCCGACGAGCGCGGCGTCTCCGTCGCCCAGCTCGCGATCGCCTGGGTGCTGGCCCGCGGCGAGGACATCGTGCCGCTGGTCGGCTCGCGTACCAGGAAGCGGCTCAGTGAGGCCCTGGGCGCGCTGGACGTTACGCTCGACGCCGGTGATCTGGCCGCCATCGGGGCGGCGGTGCCGCCGGGGGCCGCCGCGGGCGACCGCTACCCGGCGGAGCAGATGGCCCACCTGGACAGCGAGAAGAAGAGCTGACCGACCCCGACCCGAGTACCACGAACCGAGCACCACGAACCGAGGACCCATGCCGCCGGAGCCGCTGACCCCCGAGGACATCCTGCGGGCCACCGAGGATGTGCTGCGGCGCTACGGCCCGGCCAAGGCCACGGTGGTGGACGTGGCGCGCGCCCTGGGGGTCAGCCACGGCACGGTCTACCGCCACTTCCGCACCAAGGCCGAGCTGCGCGAGGCCGTCACCCGGCGCTGGCTGGAGCGGGCGACCGGCGAACTGGCGGCGATCGCCACCGGCGAGGGGCCGGCCGCCGGCCGCCTGGAGCGGTGGCTGCGGGCCCTGTTCGCGGCGAAGCGGCGCAAGGCCGTGGAGGACCCGGAACTCTTCGCGACCTACCAGGTGCTGGCCGAGGAGCAGCGCGAGACGGTCTCCCGGCACATAGCCGACCTCGTCGGCCAGCTCACCGCGATCATCGAAGCGGGCCGCGCCTCGGGGGAGTTCGCCGCCGGACCCCCGGACGCCCCCGCCACGGCCCGCGCCGTCTTCCGGGCCACGGCCTCCTTCCACAAGCCCTCGCACGCCGCCGAGTGGTCCGCGCCCGACGTCCAGGAATCCTTCGAGGCGGTCAGCGCCCTGGTGATCCGCGGCCTGCGGGCCTGAGCGGACAGGGCGCCCCGGGCGAACCGCAGGGCGCTGTCAGTAGCCATCCCTACACTTTGTGTGGTTACTGGCCGACTGTCCGAAGAGGTGCATCATGACGACGGTGATAGAGCGACCGACGCCGATACAGCCCCCGGCACCGTCACTGTTCGACGTGCTGTGCCAGACGCTGGAAGAAATGGAGGTACCCGAGGGGTACCGGGCTGAGATCACCGGGGGAAAGATCATCATGTCGCCATGGTCGCAGGGTTACTACCTGGACATCATGGATTCCCTGGTGGACCAGCTCCGGCCGCATCTGCCCGAAGGCCGTCGGGTGAGCCTGGCCCGGTGCCTCTACGTCTTTCCCGGGATGAGTCGCGCTTTCGGCCCGGACCTTCACGTGGCGGATGCCGAGGCCACCCGGATCCGGAGTTCGCGGTTGCCCGGCCATGCCCTGTCCCTCGTCGCCGAACTGACCTCGGCGTCCACCGCGGACGTGGACCGGTACGACAAAGTCGAGTGCTACGGGGTGGCGGGCATCCCGGTCTATCTCCTCGTGGACATGCAGAAGGGCAGCCTCACGGTGTACACGGCACCGTCCCCGCAGGGCTACCAACAGCAGAACACCGTGTTGTTCGGTCCGACGGTGAAGCTTCCGGAGCCGTTCGACTGCCCGCTGGACACCTCGGGCTGGTGACGCCGGACACGGCCGTGGCCCGGCCCCCGTACGGTGACGGGGGCCGGGCCACGGCCTTGCCTCGCGGCGGGTGCGACCGGCTCAGCAGCCGATCAGGCGGCTCGCCAGGTAGGACTCGATCTGGTCCAGCGAGACCCGCTCCTGCTTCATGGTGTCGCGCTCGCGCACGGTCACCGCGTTGTCCTCCAGGGTGTCGAAGTCGACGGTGACACAGAACGGCGTACCGATCTCGTCCTGGCGGCGGTAGCGGCGGCCGATGGCGCCCGCGTCGTCGAACTCGATGTTCCAGTGCTGGCGCAGCGCGGTGGCCAGCCCCTTCGCCTTCGGGGACAGCTCCGGGTTGCGGGACAGCGGCAGCACCGCGACCTTCACCGGGGCCAGCCGCGGGTCGAAGCGCATCACGACGCGCTTCTCGAGCTTGCCCTTGGCGTTGGGCGCCTCGTCCTCGACGTAGGCGTCGAGCATGAACGCCAGCATCGCCCGGCCGACACCGGCGGCCGGCTCGATGACGTAGGGGGTCCAGCGCTCGCCGGCCTCCTGGTCGAAGTAGCTCAGGTCCTGGCCCGACGCCTTGGAGTGCGCGCTCAGGTCGTAGTCCGTACGGTTGGCCACGCCCTCCAGCTCACCGAATTCCGAGCCGCCGAAGTTGAAGCGGTACTCGATGTCGGCGGTGCGCTTGGAGTAGTGCGACAGCTTCTCCTTGGGGTGCTCGTACCAGCGCATGTTCTCCTCGCGCATACCGAGGCCGCGGTACCAGTTCCAGCGCTGCTCCATCCAGTAGATCTGCCACTGCTCGTCCTCGCCGGGCTTGACGAAGAACTCCATCTCCATCTGCTCGAACTCGCGGGTGCGGAAGATGAAGTTGCCGGGCGTGATCTCGTTGCGGAACGACTTGCCCATCTGGGCGATGCCGAACGGCGGCTTGCGCCGCGAGGTCTGCTGCACGGAGGCGAAGTTGGTGAAGATGCCCTGAGCCGTCTCCGGGCGCAGGTACGCCACCGAGCCCGAGTCCTGAGTCGGGCCGAGGTGGGTGGAGAGCAGTCCGGAGAACTGCTTGGGCTCGGTGAAGGTGCCCTTGTTGCCGCAGTTGGGGCAGTTGAGGTCGTTCAGACCACCGGTCGGGAGGTGACCGTGCTTGGCCTCGTACGCCTCCTCCAGGTGGTCCGCGCGGTAGCGCTTGTGGCAGGAGGTGCACTCGGTCAGCGGGTCGGAGAAGGTGGCGACGTGACCGGACGCTTCCCACACCTCGGTGGCCAGGATGACGGAGGAGTCGATTCCGACCACGTCGTCGCGCGAGGTGACCATCGAGCGCCACCACTGGCGCTTGATGTTCTCCTTCAGCTCCACGCCCAGCGGACCGTAGTCCCAGGCGGCGCGCTGCCCCCCGTAAATCTCACTGCACGGGTAGACAAAGCCACGGCGCTTGCTGAGGCTGACGATAGTGTCGATCTTGTCGGCGGCCACGGTGCTCTCTTCAGGACGACGATGGAGTGGCCCCAGATTACCGGCGTACGAGGGCCCATCAGCAAATCGTGATGGCCGGATCACGGGCGGGTATCCGGGGTATCGGGAGGTACCGGTCACATACCCTCCCGAACGTTTGACAATGGTTTCCATCCCACTTGAAAATGGCTGTCATGAGCAGACGACGCCGCCCCCGGATATCCCCCGCCCGCACCCTCGCCGCCGGTGCGGCGGCCCTGGGGATGCTGGCCCTGACCGCCTGCGGATCCGACTCCGACGGCGGAGGTGGCGGCGGCAGCGCGGACGGCACGCTGGACGTCGTGGCGTCGTTCTACCCGATGGAATTCCTGGCCGAGCGGATCGGCGGCGAGCACGTCTCGGTCAGCACGCTCACCAAGCCCGGCGTCGAGCCGCACGACCTCGACCTCTCCCCCAAGGAGACCGCCCGGCTGACCGAGGCCGACGTGATCGTCTACCTCAAGGGCCTCCAGCCTGCCGTCGACGAGGCCATCGCCCAGTCCGGCGTGACCCACATCGCCGAGGCCACCTCGTACACCTCCCTGGAGACCCACGGCACGGACGAGGACCACGCCCACGACGAGGACCACGACGACCACGACCACGCGGACGACGACGGCCACGGTCACGACCACGGCGCCGAGGACCCGCACATCTGGCTCGACCCCGTGAAGTACGCCGAGGTCGCCCAGGGCGTCGGTACGGCGCTGGCCGAGGCCGACCCGGACAACGCCGCCGACTACGAGGCCAACACCGAGGCGCTGGTCGCGGACCTGACCACCCTCGACGAGGAGTTCACCGCCGGCCTCGCCGACACCGACACCAGGACCTTCATCACCACCCACGCCGCCTTCGGCTACCTCGCCGAGCGCTACGGGCTGCACGAGGAGGCCATCGCCGGCCTCGACCCCGAGTCGGAGCCCAGCGCGGCCCGGCTGCGCGACCTGCACGAGGTCGCCCAGCAGGAGAACGTCTCCACCGTCTTCTTCGAGACCCTCGCCAGCGACGCCACCGCGCGCACCCTCGCGGACGACCTCGGCCTGGCCACCGCCGTCCTGGACCCGCTGGAGGGAATCACCGACCGGTCCGCCGGCGCTGACTACCTGGAGGTCATGCGCGCCAATCTGGAAGCGCTGCGCCAGGCCCTGGGCGCCACCTCCTAGACGACCGAGAGGACGAGACCCGGATGGAATCCGACTCCGCCATACCGCTGACCCTGCGCGACGTGCACGCCGAGCTGGGCGGTCGCCCCGTACTGCGCGGCGTCGACCTGACCGTGGGGCGCGGCGAGGTGGTGGCCCTGCTCGGCGCGAACGGCTCGGGCAAGTCCACCGCGGTACGGGCGGCGGTCGGCCAGGTGCCGGTCAGCGGCGGCGAGCTGGCGCTGTTCGGCACGCCGGTGCGCCGCTTCCGCGACTGGCGGCGGGTGGGGTACGTGCCGCAGCGTTCGACGGCGGCCGGCGGGGTGCCCGCGACCGTACGGGAAGTGGTGTCCGCCGGCCGCCTGGCGCGGCGCCGGCTGCGGCCCCTGGGACGCGCGGACCGGGCGGCCGTGGAGCGGGCGCTGGAGCTGGTGGGGCTGGCGGACCGGGCGCGGGACCCGGTGGAGTCGCTCTCCGGCGGCCAGCACCAGCGGGTGCTGATCGCGCGGGCGCTGGCCGGTGAGCCGGAACTGCTGATCATGGACGAGCCGCTGGCCGGGGTGGATCTGGCCAGCCAGCGGATCCTGGCGGACACGCTGCGCAGCCAGCTGGCACAGGGGGTGTCCACCCTGGTGGTGCTGCACGAGCTGGGCCCGCTGGAGCCCCTGATCACCCGCTCGGTGTCGCTGTCGGCGGGCCTGGTGGAGGCCACGAACGCCTGCCACCCCCACGAGCTGGAGACGGGAATCCTGTGATGCTGGAACTCCTCGACTACGCCTTCATGCAGCGCGCCCTGCTGGCCGCGCTGCTGATCGGGGTGGCCGCGCCCGCGGTGGGGATCTTCCTCGTGCAGCGCAGGCAGGCCCTGATGGGCGACGGCATCGGCCATGTGGCGCTGACCGGGGTGGCGCTGGGGTTCCTGCTCCAGACCAACCCGGTGTGGATGGCGGTGCTGGTCTCCTCGGTCGGCGCGGTGGCCATGGAGCTGCTGCGCTCCTCGGGCCGGGCGCGCGGGGACATCGCGCTGGCTATGCTGTTCTACGGCGGCATGGCGGGCGGTGTGATGATCATCAACCTGGCGCCCGGTGGCTCGACCGCCAACCTGACCAGCTACCTCTGGGGCTCGATCACCACCGTCTCCCCGCAGGACATCAGGGCCATCTGCGTCCTGTCGGGGTTCATCCTGCTGATCACCTTCACGCTGCGCCGGCAGCTGTTCGCGGTCTGCCAGGACGAGGAGTTCGCCCGCGTCACCGGCCTGCCGGTGCGCGCCCTGAACCTGCTGCTGGCGGTGACCGCGGCGGCCACGGTGACGGTCGCGATGCGGGTGGTGGGACTGCTGCTGGTGAGCGCGCTGATGGTCATCCCGGTGGTGACCGCCCAGGCGGTCACCCGGGGCTTCGCTGCGACCCTGGGCCTGTCGATGGCGCTGGGCGTGCTGGTCTCGATCTCGGGGACGGTGACCTCGTACCACGCGGACGTGCCCCCCGGCGCGACGATCGTCCTGATCGCGCTCGGCCTGTTCGCGGTGGTGTCACTGCTCGCCCTGCCGCTGGCCAGACACCGTGCCCGGCGCTCCGCCCAGCCGTCACCGGCCGGCGAGAAGGCGCTGGCGGCCTCGCCGTAGCGGAGCCGCTACCCTTGGGGCGCACACAGGGACGCGGCAGCATCAGCAGGGAGCAGTGGTAGACGTGGACACGCCAGGACCGCCGGTCCGTGGCCGGTCGACCCGCCAGCGCGCGGCGGTGGCGGCGGCACTGGCCGAGGTGGACGAGTTCCGCAGCGCGCAGGAACTGCACGACATGCTCAAACACCGCGGCGACTCGGTCGGCCTGACCACCGTCTACCGGACCCTCCAGTCACTGGCGGACGCCGGCGAGGTCGACGTCCTGCGCACCAGCGACGGCGAGGCCGTCTACCGCCGGTGCAGCACCGACGACCACCATCACCACCTGGTGTGCCGGCTGTGCGGCAAGGCCGTCGAGGTGGAGGGCCCGGCCGTGGAGAAATGGGCCGAAGCGGTCGCCCGCGACCACGGCTTCACGGACGTCGGCCACACGGTGGAGATCTTCGGCACCTGCGACGAGTGCACGGCGGCACGAGCGAACGGCAAGCACTCCTGACCACCCTGTGAGTCCTCCTTGAGGTGACACCGGTATGGCGGCAGCCCCGGAAGTCTTCGTGAACTACCGCACGGGCGACGAGGAGATGGCCGCGACCCTCATTCAGGGGGAACTGGCTCGCCGTTTCGGGGCCGATCATGTCTTCTTCGCCAGCAGGTCCATCGCCCCCGGCGAGGACTACACCCACCGCATCGAGGACGCCCTGCGCCGCTGCCGGATCGTCCTGGCCGTGATCGGTCCCCGATGGGCGCAGGCGTCCGGGGAAGCCGCGTCGCGGTCCTCGGAGCGGCGGCACGACTGGGCGGTTCACGAGATCCTGCGGGCCCGGGAGTACGACATTCCGGTCCTGCCGGTACTGATCGGCAGGGAGACCCCCCGGCTGCGCCGTTCCGACCTGCCCCGGGAGCTCGGGTTCCTGACCGACCGGCAGTACATGCGCTTCGATCACCGCAACGCGCTGATCGATCTGGAACGCATAGCGGACGAGGTCCTGCACTGCGCACCCGCTCTGAGCACCGCGGAACGGGACCCTCGCCCACCGGCGCACTCCGGGTCCGGCGGGCAGGGCGGCGGGAACTGCTACCACTTCCACGGTGATATGCGCGGCGCACACCTCCACTTCTGGTCACGCTGAACGAGACCGAGGGCCGGCGTCGCCGGGCCTTCGCGCCCGATGAGGGTCCTGACGACTGACACTCCGGGCGCGTACCCTGAGTGCCCTTGATTCCGGGGGAGGTCGGGGCAGCGTGGCGGGGAGTCTGTTCGTGGGGCCGCAGGGGGCGGCCGACCGGTACCGGCTGGTGCGGTCCATCGGGCGGGGCGGCGAGGCGGTGCTGTATCTCGCCGAGATCGAGCTGTCCGGCGGCACCGAGCCCGTGGTCGTCAAGGTGCTGGACATGCGCCGCACCGTCCCCCAGCAGCGGTTCGCGCAGATCAGCGCCAAGTGGAACGAGCAGGCCGAGCTGCTGCGGTTCGCGCACCGGGTGGGGGTGGTCGGCGTCAGGGAGCACTTCGAGGGACCGCCGCCGCATCCGGCGGGGCGGGCGGAGGAGACCAGCGGGCGGACCCTGTGCCTGGTGATGAACCACGTCGACGGTCTCGATCTGCGGGACTGGCGCGAGGAGTTGACCCCGCACCTGGAGTGGCCGGCCGAGCGGCGCGCCGTCCTGCGCGTCCTGGAACAGCTCGCCGAGGTGCTCGACTGGCTGCACTCGGGCGCCGCCACCCCCTCCGGCCGGACCGTCATCCACGGGGATCTGTCGCCGGGCAATGTGATGGTGAACGCCGACGGGCAGGCGACGCTGGTGGACTTCGGGCTGAGCAAGCTCGCCACCGAGCATCAGACCACCGAGCCGTGGCTGACCCCCGGGTTCGCGGCGCCCGAGGTGTACGAGGGCCGGCGCTCGCCGGCGGCCGACCGGTACGCCTTCGGGGCGCTGGCGTACTTCCTGCTCAGCGCGCAGTCCCCGCCCGCTACCGCCGAGGAGCTGCGGGACGCGTTCGGGGCGCTGCCACGGCTGGCTGCGTTGCCACGGGAGCGGCTGGACCGGCTTCTCACCCTGTTCGCGCCGCGCCCGGAGCGCCGGCCGCCCACGCTGACCGAGTGGGTGCGGGAGGTGCGCCGGGTCGCGCTGCGGACCAGCGGCGCGGCAGCGGTCTCCGCCTCCGTACTGCCGCCGCCCCCGCCCTCGCAGCCCCCGGCGGCCGGCCCGCGCCGCAGGACGGTGCGCGAGCCGCTGCTGGCGGCGGCGGCCGTGACGGCGATCGCGCTGGGCGGGGTGGGCGGCTATCTGCTGGGCGGCGGGAGCGGGGACGGCGCCGGGTCGGGCGCCGGAGCGGGGCCGGTCGCCACGGTCACCGAGACCGTCACCGAGACGGTCGGCGAGGGCGACGCCGATCTCGGCCTGGGTGAGATCGGGGACGAGGGCGAGGGCGGCGAGGCGCCGCCCGTCAGCCTGCTGGTCGACCTCGAACCGGTGGAGATGCCCTACGGGATCATGCGGGAGCCCGCGCACATCAACGGCACCGAGTACGAGGACTCCCTCACCTTCAGCAGCTGCATCCTGGAGGGCCCCGTCTCCTACAACCTGGGCCGCTCCTGGACCTCCCTGGAGTTCACCGCAGGGCTCCACGACGCGTCCGTGGAGGAGTCGGTGCGGTTCACCGTGCGCGCCGACGGCGAGCCGCTGGTGAGCGAGACCGTGACGCTGGGCGGCGCCGACTCCTACGCCCTCGATGTGACGGACGTCCTGCGCCTGGAGATCGAGGCGCTCCCCGAGTCGTACTGTTCGGACTGGGTCTTCGCCGTCGGCGACCCGGTCCTCAGCCGCTGACCTCGCGCTGTGCCGCCGCCTGCGCCTCCTGGGCCAGCAGCACCTCGTTGGGCAGCGCCCCGCCGAAGCGGCGGTCGCGCGACGCGTACTCCACGCACGCCGCCCACAGCGCGCGCCGGTCGAAGTCGGGCCACAGGATGTCCTGGAACACCATCTCCGCGTAAGCGCTCTGCCAGATCAGGTAGTTGGAGGTGCGCTGCTCGCCCGAGGGGCGCACGAACAGGTCCACGTCCGGCATGTCGGCGTGGTACATGTACCGCGCCACCGTCTTCTCGGTGACCTTCTGCGGGTCGAGCCGGCCCGAGGCCACGTCCTGCGCCAGCCGGGCCGCCGCGTCCGCGATCTCCGCCCGGCCGCCGTAGTTGACGCACATGTACAGCGTCATGGCGTCGTTGTCGCGGGTCCGCTCCTCCGCCGCCTTGAGCTTGGTCACCACCGACTTCCACAGCCGCGGCTCGCGCCCGGCCCACCGGATGCGCACGCCCAGCGCGTGGAGTTCCTCGGTGCGGCGGTCGATCACGTCGCGGTTGAAGGCCATCAGGAAGCGGATCTCCTCGGGGGAGCGCTTCCAGTTCTCGGTGGAGAAGGCGTACAGGGAGAGGTTCTTGACGCCCAGCTCCAGGCAGCCCTTGACGACGTCGAGGACGACGGATTCGCCGATCTTGTGGCCCTCGGTGCGCGGCAGTCCGCGGTCCTTCGCCCATCGGCCGTTGCCGTCCATGACGATCGCCACGTGCTGCGGGATCAGCTCGCCCGGCAGTTTCGGCGGCTGGGCGCCGGAGGGGTGGGGATCGGGCGTCCGGTACTCACGGTGCTGCCGGGACAGAAACCGGCGCTGGACGGCGGCCATAGGGGACTCTCCACGGTTCGAATGCTCTGCCGCTGAGGGTAACCCGTTCAGCCCTTCTCCACGAATCTCAACGAACGCAGCCCACGCTCCAGATGCCAGTGCAGATACGCGGACACCAGCCCGCTGCCCTCCCGTACGTGCCGGCTCTCGGCCGCCTCCGCCGCCGGCCAGTCACCGGTCAGCAGCGCGCCGAGCAGCCGCAGCGCCTCGGGCGAGGGAACGACGCTGCCGGGGACCCGGCAGTCGCCGCATATCACCCCGCCCGCCGCGATCGAGAAGAATCGGTTCGGCCCCGGCAGCCCGCACTTCGCGCAGTCCTCGAAACTCGGCGCGTACCCGCCCATCGCCAGCGACCGCAGCAAGAACGCGTCCAGCACGAGGCCCGGCGCCCGCTCCCCATTCGCCAGGGTACGCAGGCCGCCGACGAGCAGCAGATACTGCTGGACGTTCGGCTCCCCCTCGTGGTCGGTGAAGCGTTCCGCCGTCTCCAGCATGGCCGTGCCGGCGGTGTAGCGGCCGTACTCGCTCACGATGTGCCGGCCGTAGGGGGCGATGGTCTCGGCCTGGGTGCACAGCGGCAGCCCGCGGCCGATCAGCTCGCTGCCGCGCGCGAAGAACTGCACGTCGACGTGCGAGAACGGCTCCAGGCGCGCCCCGAACTTCGACTTCGTCCGCCGCACCCCGCGCGCCACCGCCCGTACCCGCCCGTGACCGCGGGTGAGGAGGGTGATGATCCGGTCCGCCTCTCCCAGCTTCTGGGTACGCAGCACGATGCCGTCGTCGCGGAACAGACTCATGCCGTCATTCTGCCGGACGGGGGGCGGACCCCCTCGCCCGCCGGGAGGCCGCCGGCGGGCGGGTGCCGGAATGCGCTGCACTCCCTTGTATTACCTTTCCGCACCTTGCGAGGTAAGGTGAGGGAAGTCAAGGGAGCGTGAGGGAAGAGAGGCCAGGCGGATGCCGCAGCGCTACTACTCGGTGGATCAGGTCGCCGACCTGCTCGGGCTGCATGTGCGCACCGTGCGCGGCTATGTACGGGACGGGCGGCTGAGGGCGAGCCGGGTGGGTCGGCAGTACCGGATCACCGGCGAGGATCTCGCGGCGTTCACCGGTGCCCCGGCCCCCTCGGCGGCCACCGTGGCGGGCCCGGGCGCACGCCGCCAGGCAGAGGTGTCCGGCATCGTACGGATCGACGCCATCACCCCGGCGGAGGCCAACCGGGTCTCCAACACCGTGCTGGCCGCGATCCACAACCGGCGGGGCGCCCCGCTCCGTGTGGAGAGCGTCTACGACGAGGAGCGGGCCGTCCTCAAGGTGATCGTCCTGGGGGATCTGGCCGACACCGCCGAGTTGCTGAGGATCATCCACGCCCTGACCGACGACGAGGACCACGAAAGCGCAGGGGACCCGCGATGACGACCGACACCGACCCGGCGGCCAACAGCGTCCAGCAGCTCTCCGGCACCCAGGTTCTGGTCTGCCCGGCGGACGGCCCGCCCGTGCGGGACGAGCGGGCCGCCACCGATCTGATCGGCGAGGGCTGGTATCTCGGCGCGACCTGGGTGGCGCTCCCGGCCACCCGCCTGGGCGAGGACTTCTTCCGGCTGAGCACCCGCGTCGCGGGCGACATCGTCCAGAAGTTCGCCACCTACCGCCTCGGCCTGGCGGTCATCGGCGACATCTCCCGCCAGGTGGAGGGGAGTACGCCGCTGCGCGACTTCGTCCGCGAGAGCAACCGGGGCGGCCAGCTGTGGTTCCTGCCCGACCTGGCCGCGCTGCGCACCCGACTCGCCGAGCAGGCCCGCGCGGGCGGGTGACGACCCCCCGCCCGCCCGCGCAGGCTGCCGTACGGGGCACCGTCAGGCAGTGAACCCGCCGTCCACGTGCACCGCGGTCCCGGTGAGGTAGCCGCCGTCCGGCCCCGCCAGATGGGCCACGGTGGCGGCGACCTCGGCCGGCTCGGCGAACCGGCCCAGCGCCGTGAAGCCGGCGAAGGTCTCGGCGCCGGGCCCGTCGGCCGGGTTCGCCTCCGTGTCGGTGGGCCCGGGATGCACCAGGGTGACCGCTATACCGCGCGGCCCGAGGTCACGCGCCAGGCCCTTCGTCATGCCGGTCAGCGCCGACTTGCTCAGCGCGTACAGCGCCATGCCGGGGAACGGAGCCCGCTCGGCCACATTGCTGCCGATGCTGATGACGCGCCCACCGGATGACATGTGCCGGGCCGCCGCCCGCGCGGCGATCAGCGGGGCGCGGACGTTCACCGCCAGCGTGTGGTCGATCTGCTTCTCCTCCAGGGCGTCGAAAGCCCCGAAGGCGAAGACCGCCGCGTTGTTCACGAGAATGTCCAGCCGCCCGAACGCGGCGGCCACCGCGTCCACGGCCGCCGTGAGCGCCGCCGGGTCCGCGCTGTCCGCCGCCAGGGCGAGCCCGCGCCGCCCGGACCCCGCCCGCTCGATCCCCCGCACCACACCGGCGGCACGGTCGGCGCCGGTCACGTACGTCACGGCGACATCCGCCCCCTCGGCCGCCAGCCGGAGCGCGATCGCCGCGCCGATCCCCCGGCTGCCGCCGGTCACCAGGGCCACTCTTCCCTCAAGTCCGTTCATGGCCCCAGCCTTGCCGCCCGGGCGTTCCGGGGCTGGCGGGGACGCGACATCGCGTCCGCCCGTCAGTCGATGATCGCGGTGGCCTCCACCTCCACCAGATGCTCGGGGACGTCCAGCGCCGCGACGCCCAGCACCGAGATGGGCGGCGCCGGGGTGACCCCCAGCTTCTCGGCCGCCCGCGCCACGCCCTCCAGGAACGGCTCCAGCTTGTCCGGCGTCAGGTCCACGACGTAGACGGTCAGCTTCGCCACATCCTCGAAGGACGCCCCCGCCGCGGCCAGCGCCGTGCCCACATTGAGGTAGCAGCGCTCGACCTGGGCCACGAAATCGCCCTCCCCCACCGGGGCACCCGTCTCGTCCCAGGAGACCTGCCCGGAGACGAAGACCATCTTCGAGCCGGTGGCGACCGACACCTGCCGGTAGCCATCGATCTTCGGCAGACCGTCCGGGTTCAGCAGTGTCACAGCCATGATCTTTCCTCTCCTCCGCATTCCTGCAACCGCTCTCTTGCGGTTACTCAGGAACCATAGGAGAGTGAACCCTGAACTGGAAGAACGCACTTTTTGGTGACGGAGGAACCTCATGGTGACCCAGCAGTTCAGCGGCCTGCCCGACGAAGCGAATCTGCGCCGCGCCGACTCCCTCGCCCGCGAGATCTTCTCGGACGTCGCCAACAAATGGGCCCTGCTCATCATCGAGTCCCTGGGCGAGCGCACCCTGCGCTTCAGCGAACTGCGCGCGGAGGTCGAGGGCATCAGCCACAAGATGCTCACCCAGAACCTGCGCATGCTGGAACGCAACGGCCTGGTCGAGCGCGAGGTGCACCCCACGGTGCCCCCGCGCGTCGACTACACGCTCACCCCGCCGGGCCGGGCCCTGCGCGAGACCGTCGATGTGATGTGCGAGTGGACCACCCGCCACCTCGGCCACATCGAGGAGTCCCGGCTCCGCTTCGCCGAGCGGACGGCCCCGTAACAGACCCCGTAACGGACCCCGTAACGGACCCCGTAACGGAACCGGTGCGGGCCGTAACGGCGGGGCCTCAGCCCATGGTCTTCTGGCCGTCCATCGACTCCCTGATGATGTCCGCGTGCCCCGCGTGCTGCGCCGTCTCCGCGATGATGTGCAGCAGCGTCCGGCGCGCCGACCAGTGCGCGCCCTCCTCGAACCAGGGCGCCCTCGGCAGCGGATGCGAGACGCCCAGGTCCGGAAGCGTGGCCACGATCTCGTCGGTACGGGCGGCCACCGCCGCGTACTCCTCCAGCAGCCCCTCCAGCGTCTCCCCCGGCTGCACCACGGACCGGGCGGCCCACTGCTCCTGCTCCTCCGGCGTCATCGCGGTGAAGTCACCGATCGCCGAGGGACCTTCCAGGATGAAGTCCGTCCAGCCCCGTTCCCCGGCCGTCACATGCTTGATCAGCCCGCCCAGACACAGCTCGCTGACCGTCGTGCGCAGCCGGATCTGCTCCTCGTTCAGGCCGCGCACGGTGAACCGGAGGAAGCCCCGGTGCAGCCGCAGCGACTCCAGCAGGTCCGCGCGCTCATCGCCGGCGACGCCCGTGGACGCGGTGGTGGCCATGGTCATGGTGGTTCTCCTCGACGTGCTGTCCGTTCCTGCCCGACACCCACCACGCTAGGAACCACAGCGGTCACTTCCTGACCTGAAGCGGCCGGAGAATGGCCGCATGGCCAACACCAGCTCCCGGACCCTGCGCCTGCTCTCCCTCCTCCAGACCCACCGCCACTGGCCCGGCACCGAACTGGCCGGGCGGCTCGGGGTCTCCGTCCGCACCCTGCGCCGCGACATCGACCGGCTGCGCGAACTCGGCTACCCGGTCGAGGCCCAGCGCGGCACCGAGGGCGGCTACCAGCTGGCCGCCGGCGCCGCGCTGCCGCCCCTGGTGGTCGACGACGAGGAGGCCGTCGCCCTGGTAGTGGGTCTCCAGGCCGCCGCGCAGGGCCCGGTGGAGGGCATCGCGGAGACCTCGCTGCGGGTGCTGGCCAAGGTCGTCCAGGTGATGCCGACCCGGCTGCGGCACCGGGTGGACGCCCTGCACCAGGTGACCGTCCCGGGGCCCGGCTGGGGCGACTCGGCCGCCCGGCCGACGGTGGACCCGGATCTGCTCACCGGCGTCGCCATGGCCTGCCGCGACAGCGAACGGCTGCGCTTCGCGTACACCTCGGCGGCCGGCGAGCGCACCGAACGGCATCTGGAACCGCACCGTCTGGTGATGCTCGGCCGCCGCTGGTACCTCGTGGGCTACGACCTCACCCGGCACGACTGGCGCAGCTTCCGCCTGGACCGCGTCGCGGGCGCGGCGGAGCGCACCGGCGACCGGTTCCGCCCCCGCGAGCTGCCCGCCGCCGACGCCGCCGCCTTCGTCCGCGCGGGCATCGACACCTGGCCGGCCCCGCACCGGGTGGAGGCCCTGGTGGCGGCCCCGGCCGCCGGCGTCCGCGCCCGTATCGGGCAGTGGGCCACGGTCGAGGAGACGGCGGACGCCGGCCGCTGCCGGGTGGTGATGACGACCGACTCCCTGGACTGGCCGCTGGTGGCCCTGGGCATGACCGGCGCGGAGTTCGAGGTCGTGGAGCCGCCCGCGCTGCGCGAGCGGCTGCACGACTGGGGCACCCGCTTCACCCGCGCCGCCGCGGGGTGAGGGCTCAGAAAGCGGGCGGGGCGGTCCGTACGGTGACGAGCACCCCGCGCTCCCGGCCGCCGTCCGGCTCCTCCCAGGACGCCTCGACCTCACCGACCTCACGGACCGCGCCGGCATCGCCGGCCGGCGCACCGGAGCCCGGCCCGGCTCCCGGGCTCAGCACCCGGCGCACCCGCAGCGCGCTGCCGTCCGCCGCCGTCAGCTCCGTACGGTCCCGGTGGTCGGTGACCACGGCGGAACCGAAGTCGGCGGCCAGCGGGCCGGTGCCCCGGTACGCGCGGACGACGTCGTCGTCGGGGGTGTGGCTGACGCTCTGCGCCTGGGCCCGGACCCGGCCCTCGATCAGGGCGGGCACCTGCGCGGCGAACACCGGGTCGTGGCAGGCGTCGTACACCCACCGCCGCCCGAGCACCCCGTGTTCCAGGGTGCCCACCAGGGCGTGCTCCGCGCCGTCCAGCGGGGCCCCTCGGTAGGTCAGCGGCGCCAGGTAGACGACGGGTTCGGCCCCGGAGGTGTCGCGCACGATGACGAACTCGACGCCGACCTCACCGGCCGGATCGTCCAGCCGGAACCCGCCGGCCCTGATCAGCCGCGGCACCCCGTCACCGCCCCGGTACCACGGCCGGGACGGCAGCCAGGCGGCGAGCAGTTCGGGCTTGGTCGGGGTGAGGGTGGTGTGGTGGATGACAGCCATGCCGCACACCCTCTCATCTGCGCCCCGTGCCGGAGCAGGAGCGGACGGAAGCGCGGGAGGGGTGAGGGGTGGGCATCGCGCCACCCGGTGCCGGGCGGCCCCGGCAGCCGCGGTCCGCGCCGGGGCCGGCCCGGCTACGCCGCCGCCAGCAGCCGTTCCCGGTCCGCCGCCGCCAGGCGCAGGGAGCTACCGATCAGGGTCAGGGTGATGCGTTCGGCATCGGTGTACGGGCCGTCCGCCAGGGCGATCCGGGCGCCGTGCAGCAGCAGGCTCTCCCGGCCCTGGGCCGCGAGATGCGGGGCCAGCGGCTCCAGCGCGTCCCGCACCTCGGTCTCCGTGGGCAGCCCGGCCAGCCCGTCCGCCGGGATGTCCGGGAAGCCCGCCTCGCGCAGCGAGTCGACCGCCGCCGCCCGGGTCACCGGGTCCGCGGGGGCCAGCAGTGCCAGGGCCACCACCAGGTAGGCGTTCCGCAGCAGCGCGGACAGGCCCGTGGTGGTCGGGTCGTCCAGGGCGGTCAGCGGGTAGTGGCCCGCGCAGGAGACGCAGGAGACCACCGGGGCGGCCTCCCCCAGCCGCAGCAGGGGCACTCCCAGCAGCGTCATCCGCCGCCGTCCGGCCAGCCGCTGATAGCAGCGGTCACCACCGCAGCCGGGGCAGAAGAAGTCCCCGTCGTCGATGACCCGCCACGCCGTTCGGATACCTGTCCCTGCCACCCTCGGCACGCCGACCTCCGTAACACACCCGCAACACTGCGAGTGTGAGACGTGATGTTAACCACACTCCCCCGCCGGGGTCAGTAGTCAGACCGGCCAAATGCGCGGCCGAAACGGATCCGCGCCCCGGCCGGGGCGCGGACCTGCACGTTCCGGTGACTAGCGAGCGGACCGGTTGACGGCGGAGACGACCGCCTTCAGCGACGCCCGCACGATGTTCGCGTCGATGCCGATGCCCCACAGCACCCGGCCGCCGATCGCGCACTCGATGTACGCCGCCGCCTGGGACCCGGCGCCCTCGCTCATCGTGTGCTCCACGTAGTCCAGCAGGCGCACCTCCTCACCGATCACGCCCGCCCCCGCCAGCGCGTCGAAGAACGCCGCCAGCGGGCCGTTGCCCTGCCCCGTCAGCACGGTGTCGGCGCCGTCCACGACGGCCTCCACCGTGAGCGCGTCCACACCGCTCCCGCTGGTGGTCGAGGTCTGGGCGTCGCGCAGCGCGATCCGCCCCCAGCCGGAGGCCCCGTCCTCCGCCGGCAGGTACTCGTCGGCGAAGACCCGCCAGATCTCGGCCGGGGTGATCTCGCCGCCCTCGGCGTCCGTCTTCTCCTGGATGATCCGCGAGAACTCCACCTGCATCCGGCGCGGCAGGTCCAGCTTGTGGTCCGTCTTCAGGACGTACGCGATGCCGCCCTTGCCGGACTGCGAGTTGACCCGGATGACCGCCTCGTAGCTGCGCCCCACGTCCTTGGGGTCGATCGGCAGGTAGGGCACGTCCCAGGTCAGCTCGTCCACGCCGACGCCGCGCCGGGCCGCCTCGGCGTCCATCGCCTCGAAGCCCTTCTTGATGGCGTCCTGGTGCGAGCCGGAGAAGGAGGTGTACACCAGGTCACCGGCGTACGGGTGGCGCGGGGGGACCTCCATCTGGTTGCAGTACTCGTAGGTGCGGCGGATGTCGTCGATCTGCGAGAAGTCGATCTGCGGGTCCACGCCCTGTGAGAACAGGTTCATGCCCAGCGTCACCAGGTCCACGTTGCCGGTGCGCTCGCCCTGTCCGAACAGGCACCCCTCCACCCGGTCGGCCCCGGCCATCACGGCCAGTTCGGCGGCGGCCACCGCCGTACCCCGGTCGTTGTGCGGGTGCGCCGACAGGCACACGTGCTCGCGGTGCGACAGACGCCGCGACATCCACTCGAAGCGGTCCGCGTAGGTGGCGGGTACGGAGCGCTCCACGGTCGCGGGCAGGTTGAGGATGATCTCGCGGCCGTCCTCCGGCTGCCAGACCTCCATCACCGACTCGCACACCTCCAGCGCGAAGTCCAGCTCGGTGTCGGTGAAGATCTCGGGGCTGTACTGGTAGCCGAAGACCGTACGGTCGTCCAGCAGCTTCTCGGCGTACTCCATCACCAGGCGGGTGCCGTCCACCGCGATGCGCCGCACGTCGTCCCTGCCGCCCCGGAAGACGACCCGCCGGAACGTCGGCGCGGTGGCGTTGTACAGGTGAAGGGTGGCGCGCGGGGCGCCCACCAGGGACTCGACGGTGCGCGCGATCAGCTCCTCGCGGGCCTGGGTCAGGACGGAGATCGTCACGTCCTCGGGGATCGCGCCCTCTTCGATGATCGAGCGCACGAAGTCGAAGTCGGTCTGCCCGGAGGCCGGGAAGCCGATCTCGATCTCCTTGTAGCCCATCCGCACCAGCAGGTCGAACATCGCGCGCTTGCGGGCCGGCGACATCGGGTCGATCAGCGCCTGGTTGCCGTCCCGCAGGTCGGTGGACAGCCAGCGCGGTGCGGCGGTGATCCGCTTGCCGGGCCAGGTGCGGTCGGGCAGCTCCACCGCCTCGTACGGGGTGTAGCGGTGCACCGGCATACCGGAGGCGCGCTGAGGGGTGGCGGCGGCGGTGATGGGCGTCGGCTTGGGCACGGGGGCTCCTGGATGGTCTCAGCGGGAAAACGGCCGACGGCAGCGCCGAACTCCGCGGGGAGGGGGTCGGCCCGTACGACTACAGACCCTCGCCGCGGCGGCTAAGGAGAAGCAGGTTCCCGTGACGCATCGCCCGCCCAGCCTAACCCGGCGCCGTACGCACCGGCCCGACCCGTATCACTATGCGAGACCGCGCAAAACCGGTGGCGGTGGCGGGTCCCCGGTGATCAGCTGGCCCGATGGACGACACGGCGGTGCTGGCCCGCTTCGACGCGCAGCTGAGAGAACACCTGTCCCCGGCCGAGCGCAGCGGGCCCGTGGTCCGCGTGACCCGGGAGCTGGGCGGCTGGGACGGGGTGGTGTGGTCGGACCTCACCGAGGAGACGGCGGACGCCGCGATCGCCGCGCAGGTCGCGTACTTCACGGGGCTCGGCCGCGGCTTCGAATGGAAGACGTACGCCCACGACGGCCCGGCTGATCTGGGCGACCGGCTGCGCCGGGCCGGGTTCAGGGCGGGGACGCCGGAGACCCTGATGGTCGCCGAGACCGCCACCCTGTCCACGGAGGCCGCGCTGCCGCCGGGCGTCACCCTGCACCACGTCACGGACGAGGCGGGGGTACGGCTGATGATGCGGGCGCACGCGGCGGCGTTCGGATCGGACCCGGCCGCGCTGGGCGCGATGGTGCGCGCCCAGCTGACCGCCTCGCCCGAGCTGGTGGACGTGCTGGTGGCCCTGGCGGGCGAGGACGGCGAGGACGGCGAGCCGGTGTGCGCGGCCCGGATGGAGCGCTACCCGGGGACGGACTTCGCCGGCCTGTGGGGCGGCGGCACCGCGCCCGGCTGGCGGGGCCGGGGCATCTACCGGGCGCTGGTCGCCGCGCGGGCCCGGATCGCCGCCGCGCACGGCGTCCGGTACCTCCAGGTGGACGCCTCCGAGGACAGCCGCCCGATCCTGCGGCGGCTGGGCTTCACGGCGATCGGAACCACCACCCCGTACGTCTACGGCGACGGTGACGGGCTGACGGCTGACGCGTGACGGGAGCGTCGAGGGCTAGAAGCCCAGCCGGCGCAGCTGCTTGGGATCGCGCTGCCAGTCCTTGGCCACCTTCACATGCAGGTCCAGGAAGACCGGCGTGCCCAGCAGCGCCTCGATCTGCTGGCGCGCCTTGGTGCCCACGTCCTTGAGACGGCTGCCCTTGGGGCCGATGACGATGCCCTTCTGGCTGGTCCGCTCGATGAACAGGTTGGCGTGGATGTCCAGCAGCGGCCGGTCGGCGGGGCGGTCCTCGCGCTGCTGCATCTCCTCCACGACGACGGCGATGGAGTGCGGCAGCTCGTCCCGTACCCCTTCGAGCGCGGCCTCACGGATCAGCTCGGCGATCATGGTCTGCTCGGGCTCGTCGGTGAGGTCGCCCTGCGGGTACAGCGGCGGGCCCTCCGGCAGCAGCGGGACGAGCAGGTCCGCGAGCAGCCCGACCTGCTGGTCACCGACGGCGGAGACCGGCACGATCTCGGCCCACTTCAGGCCGAGTTCGGCGCCCAGCCGCTGCACGTCCAGCAGCCGCTCGGCCAGGATCTTCGGCTCCACCAGGTCGGTCTTGGTGACGACCGCGATCTTGGGGGTGCGCTTGATCTCCGCGAGTTCCTTGGCGATGTAGCGGTCGCCGGGGCCGATCTTCTGGTCGGCGGGCAGGCAGAAACCGATGACATCGACCTCGGCCCAGGTGGTGCGGACCACGTCGTTCAGCCGCTGGCCCAACAGGGTGCGCGGCTTGTGCAGCCCGGGGGTGTCCACCAGGACCAGCTGGGCGTCCTCGCGGTGCACGATGCCGCGCACCGAGTGCCGGGTGGTCTGCGGGCGGCTGGAGGTGATGGCGATCTTCGTGCCGACCAGCGCGTTGGTCAGGGTCGACTTGCCGGCGTTGGGGCGGCCGACGAAGCAGGCGAAGCCCGAACGGTAGCCCTCCGGCACGGAGCCGAACATCGCGGACATCGGGGAAAGGGAGTCACTCATGAGGCCGCGATCGTCGCACGAAGGTCGCCCTCGGGGCCAGCCAGCAGAACGGGGGTGCCGGGACCGCCCAGGTCCCGCACCGCCGCCAGGTCCTCAGCCGGCACCTCGGCGGTGTCCGCGTCCGCGACGAGTGCCGCCGCCTCCAGCGAGGTCGCGCCGCTGGCCACGGCCATCGCCACCGCCGTGCGCAGGGCGCTCAGCCGCAGCGAGGGCAGCTCGACGGTGGCCGCCACGTACGTACGGCCCGTCTCGTCCCGTACCGCCGCACCCTGCGGCACCCCGTTGCGGGCGCGGGCGCTGCGCGCCAGGGTGATGATCTTGCGGTCCTCGGCGTCACTCATACCCAGGAGCTTACGGGCTGGGCGTCGCCTACAGTTCCGTGGTCCCCGGCTGGTCCGGCTGGGGTCGGGGGGTGTGGCCGTCGGTGACCTGGCGCAGCTTCTCCACGGCGCGTTCGGCGAGTTCGCCGAGCCCGCCCGCGGCGGCGTCGTCCCGGCCGGCCTGGGCGATCCGTACGGTGTGGGCGCCGATCCTGGCGATCACCACCTCGGCGACGATCCCGGCCTCCTCCGCGTCCCCGGCCTCCCGTTCGAAGCGCAGCACCGCGGCATCCTCGCCGAGTCCCGCGCCGTCGGTGCCGCTCGTGCTCTCCTCGGCGGTGTAGGAGACGGTGGCGCTGTTCTGCTCGGGGCCCTCCTCGGCGTGGAAGGTGGCGCACTGTCCCGCGGCCCGGGCGAACCCCTCCATGGCGGCCCGGGCGCCGGCCTCGTCGCCGTGCGCGGCGGCGACGGTGACCACGAAGGGCCCGGTGTGGGTACGGGCGAACCCGGCCCGTACGACGGCGGGCTCGCCCGCGGCGGGTTCGAACAGTTCCCGGCAGCCGTCCTCGGTGGGACGCGGGACGCCGATGCCGCGCCGTTCGGCCTGTTCGTCGCTGTCGCCGGCCCAGCCCATCGGGAAGTCGGTGTGGTCGAGCAGGGCGGCGCGCAGCCCCTCCTCGTCGAGCACCTGGGGCCCGGCCACGACGGAGGCGGCCGAGGTGGCCGGGCCGGTGGAGGTCCCGGCGGGGGCGCCCGGGGGCAGTGCCGCCCCGGCGAGCAGGCCGAGGGCGGCGATCGAGGCGAGGGAGGCGACGGCGGCGGTGCGCTGCGAAAGCTCCATGCCTCCCATGGCGCCACCCGAGTGGCCCCCCGGCCACCGTCGCAGGCCCGTTCGGGTGAGGGGGCTACCGTGCGGGCGTGCGCCGGCTGCCGGCGGCGGTCGGCCGCCGGCCGGGGTGATCGGCGGCCCGTGTCACCGCTGTCAGGCCGCGTCCTGCGTGGTGGCCCCGGCCTCGTGGCGGATCGGCTCGACCACCACCCGGTCGATGCGGTTGCGGCGCCCGGTCGGCGGCTCGGCCGTCAGCCGCAGGCCGGCCAGGTCCGGATGGGCGCGCTCGGCCGACAGGTCCACCACCGTCGTGGCACCGGCGATCGGGACCCGGCCCAGGGACTTCGCCAGCAGCCCGCCGACCGTCTCGACGTCCTCGTCCTCCAGGTCCACCCCGAACAGCTCGCCCAGGTCGCCCAGGTCCAGGCGCGAGGTCACCCGGTAGGCGCCGTCCGCCAGTTCGGCGACCGGCGGCAGCTCCTGGTCGTACTCGTCGGCGATCTCGCCGACGATCTCCTCCAGGATGTCCTCGATGGTCACGACCCCGGCCGTGCCGCCGTACTCGTCGATCGCCACGGCCACGTGGATGTGGTCGCGCTGCATCTCGCGCAGCAGGTCACCGGCGTTCTTCGTGTCGGGCACGAAGGTCGCGGGCCGCATGAGCGACTCCACCGGGTCGGCCTCCGCCTCCCGGCTGATGTGCACGGCGCGTGCCAGGTCCTTGAGGTAGACGATGCCGACGATGTCGTCGTCGCTCTCCCCGGTCACCGGGATCCGGGAGAACCCGGACCGCAGCGCCAGCGAGAGCCCCTGCCGCAGCGTCTTGCCCCGGTCCATGGAGATCAGGTCGGTGCGCGGCACCATCACCTCGCGCACCAGGGTGTCGCCCAGTTCGAAGACCGAGTGCACCATGCGGCGTTCCTCGTCCTCGATCAGCGACTCGCGCTCGGCCAGGTCCACCATCGCCCGCAGCTCCGCCTCCGAGGCGAAGGGTCCCTTGCGGAAGCCCTCGCCCGGTGTCAGCGCGTTACCGACGATGATCAGCAGCTGGGCGAGCGGCCCCAGCACCCGCGACAGCGGGATGAGGATCAGCGCCGCCGCGCCGGAGACGGCCACCGGGTGCTGGCGGCCGATGGTGCGCGGCGAGACCCCGATGACGACGAAGGACAGCACCACCGTCACCGGGACGGCGACGAGCAGCGCCTGCCACACCTCGTCGAAGCTCTTGAGACAGGCGTAGGTGACCAGGACGGCCACCCCCATCTCGCCGGCGACGCGCAGCAGCAGCGCCAGGTTCAGATAGCGGGTCGGGTCGGCGGCCACCGTCTCCAGCCGGCTCGCGCCGCGCCGGCCCTCGCGGACCGCCTGTTCGGCACGGAAGGCGGTGATCCGGCTCAGCCCTGCCTCGGCACAGGAGGCCAGCCAGGCGATGACCAGCAGAGTCAGCAGAAAGGTCCACAGTGTGGCGTCCATCGTCGCGTCTGCCCGCCCGCTCAGGTGATCGTCGGGGCCGGGGAGGGGCCGCTGAGCCCCGCCTCGGCGCGCCAGCCGTCCACGATGGCCTTCTGGAGGCCGAACATCTCGGCCCGCTCGTCGGGCACCTCGTGGTCGTATCCCAGCAGATGCAGCACGCCGTGGACGGTGAGCAGCTGCAGCTCGTCGTCCATGGAGTGCCCGGTGGGCGCGGCGGCCCCCTGGGTCCTGGCCACCTGGGGGCACAGCACGATGTCGCCGAGCAGCCCCTTGACGGGCTCCTCCTCGTCCTTGGCCGGCGGACGCAGTTCGTCCATCGGGAAGGACATCACATCGGTGGGGCCGGGGAGGTCCATCCACTGGATGTGGAGGGCCTCCATGGCCTCCTCGTCGATCGCGATGACCGACAGTTCGGACAGCGGGTGGATCCGCATCCTGCTCAGCGCGTAGCGGGCGATGTCGTGCACCGCCGCCACGTCGATCTCCAGGCCGGATTCATTGTTGACCTCGATCGCCATGGTGGTGTCGCGGCTACTTTCCCTGTCCGTTGTTTCTGCTGTCGCCCGTGCGCTCGTCGAACCGCTCGTAGGCGTCCACGATCCGGCCGACCAGCTTGTGCCGTACGACGTCGGTGCTGGTGAGCCGGGAGAAGTGCACGTCCGGCACCCCGTCCAGGATCTCCTGCACCTGCCGCAGTCCGCTCTTGCTGGTGCCGGGCAGGTCGACCTGGGTGACGTCACCGGTGATGACGATCCTGGATTCGAACCCGAGCCGGGTGAGGAACATCTTCATCTGCTCGGGGCTGGTGTTCTGCGCCTCGTCCAGGATGATGAACGCGTCGTTCAGCGTCCGGCCGCGCATGTACGCCAGCGGCGCGACCTCGATCGTGCCCGCGCTCAGCAGCCGCGGGATCGAGTCGGGGTCGAGCATGTCGTGCAGCGCGTCGTACAGCGGGCGCAGATACGGGTCGATCTTCTCGTAGAGCGTGCCGGGCAGGAACCCGAGCCGCTCGCCCGCCTCCACGGCGGGGCGGGTCAGGATGATCCGGTTGACCTGCTTGGACTGGAGCGCCTGCACCGCCTTGGCCATGGCGAGGTAGGTCTTGCCGGTACCGGCCGGGCCGATGCCGAAGACGATCGTGTGCCGGTCGATGGCGTCCACGTACCGCTTCTGGTTCAGCGTCTTGGGCCGGATGGTCTTGCCCCGGTTGGACAGGATGTTCTGGGTGAGCACCTCGGCGGGGCTCTCCGCGGCGTCGGACGCGCCGTTGCCCGCCGAGCGCAGCATCGCGATGGAGCGCTCCACGGCGTCCTCGCTCAGCGGCTGGCCGGTGCGCAGCACCAGCATCATCTCGTCGAACAGGCGCTGGATCAGCGCCACCTCGGTGGCCTCGCCGGTGGCGGTGATCTCGTTGCCCCGGACGTGGATGTCGGTGGCGGGGAACGACTTCTCGATGACCCGCAGCAGAGAGTCGCCGGAGCCCAGCACCGTGACCATCGGGTGCTTGGCGGGAACGGCGAACCGGGCGGTCGCCTCAGTGGCCGGGGCCACTGGCTGGTGCGTGGGTGTCTGTGTCATGGGCGGCCCGGATGGGCCAGCTCATCCCTCTCTAGTCCTCGGCTTCCGGGATCCCAGGGTACGACGCGGCGCGGACAGACCCTAGAGAATTACGCAGTGCGATCGTCCCGTTGCGCCACGGCGGTGGTGCCCGGCGTGCCGCGGAAGCCCAGCGTGGGCACCGCGCGGGCGCGCGGCCACGGCGGGGCGGGGCAGGGCAGCAGCCGCTCCAGGAACGCGTACCGCTCCAGCGCCTGCTCCATCGGGGTGCCGGCCGGGGTGAGCGAGCACAGCCGCTGCCACCACGCCGCGATCTCGCCCCAGCCGGGCGCCGACAGCGAGCCGCCGAACTCCTGCACCGACAGCGCGGCGGTCAGCCCCGCGAAGGCCAGCCGGTCCGCGAGCGGCCAGCGGGCCAGCGTCCCGGTCACGAACCCGGCCACGAAGACGTCCCCGGCCCCGGTGGTGTCCAGCGCCTCCACCATGATCGCCGGAACCTCGGCGGTCTCCCCCGTCCTGCCGTCGGCCGCGTACGCGCCCTCGGCGCCCATCGTGACCACGGCCAGCGGCACCCGCTCGGTCAGCGCCCTGGCCGCCGCGCGCGGGCACTCGGTGCGGGTGTAGCGCATGGCCTCCTGCGCGTTGGGCAGGAACGCCTCGCAGTGCGCCAGGTCGGGCAGCGCCGCCAGGTCCCAGGCGCCGGTGTCGTCCCAGCCCACGTCGGCGAAGACCAGGCTGCCGCCGCCCGCCGCCGCGGCGATCCACTCCTGGGGCTGCCCGGGGCTGAGCGAGGCGACGGCGGAGCGGGCGGCCGGTGCCCCGCGCACCCCGGGGGCGCTTCCCCCGGGCAGCGGCGCCTCGTGGCCGTGCGAGACCATCGTGCGCTCGCCCTCGTACGCCATGGACACCGTCACCGGCGAGTGCCAGCCGGGCACCGTCCACGAGGCGCCCAGATCGATGCCCTCGCCCCGCTCCAGCGTCTCCCAGCAGTACTCGCCGTACTTGTCGTCCCCGAACGCCGCCGCCAGCGAGGTCCGCAGGCCCAGCCGGGCCAGCGCGGTGGCCATGTTGGCGACCCCGCCCGGGCTGGAGCCCATGCCCCGCGCCCAGGACTCGGTACCGCGCACCGGCGCCGAGTCCAGGCCGGTGAAGATGATGTCCAGGAACACGGTCCCGGTCAGATACACGTCGCAGCCCGGATCGCCGGGCCGGCGCACCCCCGCCAGCGGATCGAGGGCGTGCCCCAGGGGTCCCGGTCGTGGGGTCTGGTCGTCGGTGGTCACCTGCTGCTCCTGGTACGTACTCGCCTCCACGGTACGTGTACGTTGCCGTGCATGAGGCTGGCGATCATTGGCGGCGGCGGATTCCGCGTCCCCCTGGTATACCGTGCGCTGCTGGGCGACGACGGACCGGCGCGGGTCACGGAGGTGACGCTGCACGACACCGACCCGGGCCGGCTGCGGGTGATCGCGGCCGTGCTGGCGGCGCAGGGCTCCTCCGTACGGGTCCGCGCGACCACCGATCTCGACCAGGCCCTGGCCGGTGCCGACTTCGTCTTCTCGGCGATCCGGGTGGGCGGGGTGCGGGGCCGGGTGGCGGACGAGCGGGTGCCGCTGGCGGCCGGTGTGCTGGGCCAGGAGACGGTCGGGGCCGGCGGGGTGCTGTACGGGCTGCGCTCGGTGCCCGTGGCGCTGCGGATCGCCGAGCGGGTCGCGGCGGTGGCGCCCGGCGCGTGGGTCATCAACTTCACCAACCCGGCCGGGATGGTCACCGAGGCGATGTCCGCGGTGCTGGGCCACCGGGTGATCGGCATCTGCGACTCGCCGGTCGGCCTGGTGCGGCGCGCGGCGCGGGCGGCGGGCGCCGACCCGGCGGAGGTCGGCTACGGGTACACCGGGCTCAACCACCTGGGCTGGCTGCACTCGCTCACCCTGCACGGCCGGGAGCTGCTGCCGGGGCTGCTGGCGGACGAGGCGGCGCTCGCCTCCTTCGAGGAGGGCCGGCTGTTCGGGGCCCGCTGGCTGCGCGCGCTGGGGACGCTGCCCAACGAGTACCTGCACTACTACTACTTCCGCCGCGAGACCCTGGCCGCGGCGCGGGACGCGCGGGAGACCAGGGGCGCGTTCCTGGCCCGGCAGCAGGAGGGCTTCTTCGAGGCGGCGCTGGCCGAGGCGGATTCACCGGAAAGAGTGCACGCCCGGTGGGAGCGGACCCGGCTGGAGCGCGAGGAGACCTACGGGGCCGACGCCCGTGCGGCGGCCGGCGACGCGGCGCCGCGCGACAGCTGCGACCTGGACGGTGGCGGCTACGAGCAGGTGGCGCTGGCGCTGATGCGCGCCATCGCCACCGACCGTGCCACCCGTCTCATCCTCAACGTCCGCAACGCCGGCACGCTGCCCGCTCTGCCGCCGGACGCCGTCATCGAGACGGTCTGCGAGGTGAACGCCCAGGGCGCCCACCCGGTGCCGGCCATCTCCCCGGGGCTCGCGGAGACCGGGCTGATGCTCCAGCTGAAGGCGGTCGAGCGCGCCACCATCGACGCCGCCGGCACCGGTTCGCCGGAGGCCGCGCTGCGCGCCCTGGCGCTGCACCCGCTGGTCGACTCCCCGGCCACGGCCGGGCACATCCTGGCGGCGGCCGGGTGGCCGGTGTCCGGCTGACGCCCGGGGCGCGGACGGCTCCGGCACCACGTGGCGCCACCCCCCGGGTACGCGGGCGGAGCCCGGGGCGGCGGCCTCGGCCGCCCCGAGGGCAGCGGAGGCTACTCCTTCTCCCCGGCGTCGAGTGCGAACCAGTCGAAACGCACCGTGCCCTCCGCCGCGTACATGCCGATGACCCGGCCGGTGAAGCCGCCCGCCACCTCGGTGGACAGATAGCGGCCGTCCAGCTCGGCCAGCACCTCCAGCTCGCCGTCCGGCCCCTCCACCCCCAGCCGCAGCACATCGGGGCCCTGCCGGGGGTCCCAGGTCTCCGTCGGCGCGCTGACGTCGATCCGCAGCGTGACCGGGCCCGCCGGCACCCGCCGCTCACCCAGCGTCTGCCGCAGCGGGCCGATCCGCGCGACCACGCGCACCGAGCCCGACCCCGCCGCCTCGACCGCGTAGTGGTGCCGCTCGTCCAGCCGCACCGCGAGCCCGCCGCGCCCGACCCCCGGATCGATGAGCGTGCGCGCCCGGCAGGAACGATCCTGCTGGCGGCGGCCCGCGAACGTCACGGCCTGGTCGTCCAGCGACGCCCCGCGCGCCCGCAGCGTCAGCCAGCCCGGCCGCTCCGTGGTCGAGAAGTACCCCTCGGGCCGGGAGCGCACCGACAGCCAGTGCGGATGCAGCCGCGCGGCGTCGAAGTCGTCCCTGGCCGGCGGCGCGGGCACCGGCCGCGGCGGCCACGGCGGTGCCGCCATCGCCGGGGTGGCCGCGCCGATCACCGGCCACCCCCCATCCGTCCAGGTCACCGGCGCCAGGAAGGTCTCGCGGCCCAGCACGTGCCAGCCCGGGCTGCCGCCGCCGGGCCGCACCCCCAGGAACACCAGCCACCACGACCCGTCCGGGGCCTGGACGAGATCCCCGTGCCCGGTGTTCTGGATCTCCTCATCGGTGCTGCGGTGGCTCAGCACCGGATTGTCCGGGCAGGGCTCGAACGGCCCGTACGGCGCGGGCCCGCGCGCGATCGAGATGCCGTGGCCCCGTTCCGTACCGCCCTCGGCGATCAGCAGGTACCAGTGGTCACCGATCCGGTACAGGTGCGGCGCCTCGGGGGCCTTGGCCCCCGGCGTGCCGGACCACAGCCGGCGCGGCGCGCCGATCGTCTGCCCGGTGGCGGTGTCGATGGCGATCTGGCTGATCCCGGCCGTGGTGACCCAGCAGCGGCCGTCCTCGTCCCAGGCCAGGTCGGGGTCGATGCCCTTCACCCCGGGCAGCCGCACCGGGTCCGACCAGGGGCCGGCCGGGTCGGCGGCGCTGAAGAGCACGTTGCCGTCGTGCGAGACGTCCGTGGTGATCAGCCAGAACCGGCCGTCGTGGTGCCGCAGCGTCGGCGCGTACACGCCCCCGGAGGAGGGCGCGGTGTCCGGCAGCCGCAGCTGGGCCGGGCGCTCCATGACGTTGCCTATCTGCTCCCAGTGCACCAGGTCCTTGCTGTGGAAGACCGGCACGCCGGGGAAGTACTCGAAGCTGGAGCAGACGAGGTAGTAGTCCTCGCCGACCCGGCAGATGCTGGGGTCGGGATGGAACCCGGGGATCACCGGATTGCTGAATGTGCCGCCTGCCCAACCGTCAGCCGTCGCCTTCATGGGGCACCTTTCCTCATTGGTCACGGCCGTCTGGGTACCGGGATCCGGTCCAGGTCCTCGGCCACCGTCAGTTCGCCCGTGAACCCCGCCGCGCGGGCCTGCGCCCCGAGCGGGGCCGGGTCGGGGTAGCGCTGCGAGAAGTGCGTCAGCACCAGGTGCCGTACGCCGCACTCCGCCGCCACGGCGCCGGCCTCACCGGCCGTCAGATGGCCGTACTTCTCGGCGAGAGCGGCGTCCTCGTCGAGAAAGGTGGCCTCGATGACCAGCAGGTCGCAGCCCTGGGCGAGGGTGTACACCCCGTCGCACAGCCGGGTGTCCATGACGAACGCGAACCGCTGTCCCGGCCGTTCCTCGCTCATCTCCTCAAGACGCACCCCGCGCAGTTCGCCCTCCTGCTGCAACCGCCGCACCTCGGCCCCGCGGATGCCGGCCTCCGCCAGCCGCCGCGGCAGCATGCGGCGGCCGTCCGGCTCCACCAGCCGGTAGCCGAAGGACTCCACCGGATGGGAGAGCCGCGCCGCCGACAGGGTGAAGCGCTCCCCGGCGTCCAGCACGCCGTCCTCGCGCACCGGGTGCTCCTCGATGACGGCCCGCTCCTGATAGGCCGTCGCGTACCGCAGCCGCTCGAAGTACACCTGGCCGCTGGCGGGATAGTGCGCGCGCACCGGGTGCGGCACCCCGTCGCCGTTGATCCGCTGGATCACCCCGGCCAGGCCGAGCGAGTGATCGCCGTGGAAGTGGCTGACACAGATGCGGGTGATCTCGGTGGCGGAAACCCCGGCGTGCGTCATCTGCCGCTGGGTGCCCTCCCCCGGATCGAACAGCAGCCCCTCCCCGTCCCAGCGCAGCAGATAGCCGTTGTGGTTGCGGCGCCGGGTGGGCACCTGGCTGGCGGTGCCCAGCACCACCAGTTCGCGTACGGACATGGTGCCGGTTACCCGGGCGGCCACTCGAAGCCGCGCCCGCCCAGCACATGGGCGTGCACGTGGAAGACGGTCTGTCCGGCGCCCGCGCCGGTGTTGAGCACGACCCGGTAGCCGCTGGCGTCGATCTTCTCCTGCGCGGCGACCTCCGCCGTCTCGCGCAGCACATCGGCCGTCAGCCGCGGATCGGCGGCGGCCAGCGCGCCCGCGTTGGCGTGGTGGGCGCGCGGCACCACGAGCACATGGGTGGGCGCCTGGGGGTTGATGTCCCGGAAGGCGACCGTCGTCGGTGTCTCACGGACGACGGTCGCCGGCACCTCCCCGGCCACGATCTTGCAGAACAGGCAGTCCGCCTGGGCTTCTCCCGCCATCGCCGGGCTCTCCTCGGTGCGTTGGTCGTGCGTTCCCCGGGATGCTACCGGGCGCGGCCGGGGACCCGGGGCGGTACGGAGGCGGGCCGCTCGTCGAGTGCGGCCAGGAGGTGCCGTACGGCTTCGTCCAGTTGCGGGTCGGCACCGCTCGCCCAGTCCTGCGGGCGGCGCACCACCTCGATGTCGGGGTCCACGCCGTGGTTCTCGACGCCGAAGCCGATGCCGCCCTCCAGCCAGGAGGCGAAGGAGGGCTGGGTGACGCCGGTGCCGTCGGCGAGCTGGGGGCGCCCGCCGAGGCCGATCAGCCCGCCCCAGGTGCGGACGCCGATCACCGGGCCGAGGCCCAGCAGCCGTACCGCCGCGTTGATCTTGTCGCCGTCCGAGCCGGAGTACTCGTCGGCGAGCACCGCCAGCGGGCCGCGCGGGGCGTTCGCGGGATAGGTGTGGGTCTCCCGGCTGCGCGGGAACTCCCAGCCCAGCACCCGGCGGGCCAGCCGTTCCACCACCAGCTGGGAGGTGTGGCCGCCGCGGTTGCCCCGGACGTCCACCACCAGGCCCTCGTGCGTGGTCGCCGGCCGCAGGTCGCGGTGGAGCTGTGCCCAGCCGCTCCCCATCATGTCGGGGATGTGCAGATAGCCGAGCCGGCCGCCGGAGCGTTCGGCCACCTCGGCACGGCGCCCGGCCACCCAGGCGTGGTAGCGCAGCGGCTCCTCGTCGGGCAGCGGGACAACCACGGGATGCCGTACGGGGCCGCCGTCCGCCGGCGCGACGGTCAGCTGGACGGGCCGCCCCGCCGTACCTTCCAGCAGCGGTGCCGGGCCCGTCACCGGGTCCACGGGACGGCCGTCGACGGCGGTGACGGCGTCGCCCGCGCGGACCGCCACTCCAGGTGCGGCCAGCGGGGAGCGGGCGTGCGGGTCGGAGGGCTCGGCGGGCAGCACACGCGTCACCCGCCAGCGGCCGTCCTCCCCGGGCGCCAGGTCGGCGCCCAGCCAGCCCTGCGGGCGGGCCGGCTTCGGGGTGGCGGGGATGACGTAGGCGTGCGAGGTGCCGAGTTCGCCCTGCACCTCCCACAGCACGTCCACCAGATCGTCGTGGCTGCCGATCCGCTCCAGCAGCGGCCGGTATCGGGCCAGCTGGGCGGCGTAGTCGACGCCCGACATGTCGGTGCGCCAGAACCGCAGGCGCATGAGCCGGCCGGCTTCGTCGTACATCTGGCGCCATTCGGCGGCGGGATCGACGGTGAGCCGGATGCGGGACAGGTCGGGGGCGCGCTCGGGTCCGCCGTCGCCGGTGAGCGGCAGGACGCTCAGCCCGCCCGCGGTGTGCAGGACGGCGTGCCGCCCGTCGCCGCTGACGGTGGCGGTGGCGACGCCGGTGGCGATCTCCTCGGCCGTCGCGTCGTCCGCGCCGTCGAGCGGGAAGCGGTGCAGCGTCTGCCGGGGCTCGGGCGGTTCGCCGAGGGTGATCCAGGTGCCGTCGAAGCCGGTGACGGGGTGGGCGAGCCACAGCACGCCGCCGTCGTACGCGCACAGTCCGCTGTAGCGGCCGGCCGGTACCGGGAACGCCTCCACGCGCTGATCGAGGCCCTCGGTGTCCACCCGGACCTCGGGGGTGCCGGCGGCGGGTGCCGGGGGGACCGGTCCGAGCGGCGAGGGGACGTCGGCGGCCAGGGTGAGCAGGTGGGGCCGGGCGGCGACCGGGAAGGACACCTCGAAGACATGGGCGTCGTACACCGGCTCGAAGCTGCGCTCGGACAGGAAGGCGAGGTGCCGGCCGTCGCGGGTGAAGGCGGGCGCGTAGTCGCGGAATCGCAGGGGCGTGGCCTCGATGACGGTGTCGTCGGCGAGCCGGGCCAGCTTGAGCTGGCGCAGCGGCTCCGGGCCCGGGTGGGACCAGGCCAGCCAGGCCGCGTCGGGTGAGAACGCCGGTCCGGTGATGGGGCCGTGCGGGCCGCTGTCCAGCTCGCGTACGGTCTCGCGATCCAGGTCGGCCAGCAGCAGCCGGCCGTCCAGGAGGGCGAGGGCGGCGAGCCGCCCGTCCGGGGAGGCGGCGAGTTCGAAGACCTGGCCGAGTTCGCCCGCGCCGATGAGGGTGGGGGCGGTGCCGTCAGCCCCGGGCCCGGTGGGGCGGACGGCGAGAGCCTCCTCGCCTCCGGCGTCGGTGATCCACAGCGCGCGGTCCCCGGCGATCAGCGGCAGCCTGGCCCGGACGCCCGGCTCGGCGGCCAGCGCCCGGGCGGGGCCACGGCCGTGCGGCAGCAGGTGGAGGGCGCCCCGGGTCTCCACCAGGCTGGCGTCACCGGTGTGGTCGGGGGCGACGGCCGCGAGGTGGTCGGCGGCGGCCGGGTGGTGGGGGCGGCGGCCGGTACGCGGGCCGCCGAGGGTGATGTCCGGGCGGTACGGCTCGGTGCCCGGCTCCAGGTCGTCCAGCAGCCACAGCTCGCCGTGCGCGGCGTAGCTCACCCGGACGCCGTCGCCCGCCGCGTGCCGGGCGTAGGCCCCGCCCAGGGGGGTGTGCCGGCGCAGTCCAGTGCCGTCGGGGAGGGAGGAGTACAGGGCGCCGGTGCCCTCGTGGTCGGAGAGGAAGGCGATGCGCTCGCCCTGCCAAAGCGGGTATTCGATGTTGCCGTCGAGGTCCGGGTGGATCCGCGTGAAGTCGCCGCCGCCGGTGCGGTCGATCCACAGCTTGCCGGCCGCGCCGCCCCGGTAGCGCTTCCACGCCGAGGCGTCGCGGCCGCGCCCCATCCGCCCGGAGCGCAGCAGGACGCCGCCGTCCGGGCCGTACGCCACGGCGCCCACCGAGCCGTACGGGAGGGTGCGGGCCGGGCCTCCGGTCAGCGGCACCGCCCGGGCCCAGGTCCAGCGGAAGTCGGGCTGGCCCACGCCGCTGATCGCCAGTACCTCGTCGGGGCCGCACCAGCCGCGTACCGAGGTCTCGGGGTGGCCCCACCAGGTGAGCCGGGTGGCCGGGCCGCCGTCGACCGGCGCCATGTAGATCTCGGGGGTGCCGTCCCGCCACGAGGTCCAGGCGACCCGGCTGCCGTCGGGGGATATCCGGGGGTGGTTGGCGGGGGCGTGGTCGGTGCTGATCCGCCGGGCCCGGGCGGGCCCGCCGTCCACGGGGGCGACCCAGACGTCGTCCTCGGCGACAAAGGCCAGCAACGCGCCGTGCACATGCGGGAATCTCGCGTAAAAAGGCAGACTCATCCACCGACCGTAGCCGCGGGTCACCCGGCTGTCACCACCCTTTCCGTCCCCTGGTTGGACTCCTGATGCCGTACATTCATCACACTGGTACGGTTCGCGCAGTTGTACAGGGACGATAAGGACGCTCGAACCATGACCGACCAGCCGCCTCGCGAACAATGGGGAACCCGACTCGGGTTTCTCATGGCCGCGATCGGGTCAGCCATCGGACTGGGGAATATCTGGCGATTCCCCAAAGTCGCCTATGACAACGGCGGCGGATCCTTTCTGCTGCCGTATCTCATCGCGCTGCTCACCGCCGGAATCCCGCTGCTGATTCTCGAATACACGATCGGCCGCAAATACCGCGCCTCGCCACCCGCCGCACTGCGCGCGCTGTACCGCCCCACCCAGGTCATCGGCTGGTGGCAGGTGGCGATCTGCTTCGTCATCGCCACCTACTACGCCGTGATCCTGGCCTGGTCGCTGCGCTACGTCGGCTTCTCCTTCACCAGGGCGTGGGGGGACGATCCGAACGGCTTCTTCTTCAACGACTTCCTGAAAGCCGCCGATGAGCCGGGCACCATCGGCGCCTTCGTGCCGGGTGTCATGGTGCCGCTGATCGCCATCTGGATCGTGGTGCTGATCATCCTGGGCCTCGGTGTGCGGCGTGGCATCGAACGCGCCAATAAGATTTTCATTCCGCTCTTGGTGGTCTTCTTCGGCGCACTCGTGATCCGCGCCGTGACCCTGGACGGTGCGACGGAGGGGCTCAACGCCCTCTTCCAGCCCGACTGGGGAGCGCTCACCAACGGCAGCGTCTGGGTCGCGGCCTACGGCCAGATCTTCTTCTCGCTGTCCATCGGCTTCGGCATCATGATCACCTACGCCTCGTACCTCAACCGCCGCTCCGACCTCACCGGATCGGCGATGGTGGCCGGGTTCGCCAACAGCTCCTTCGAGATCCTGGCCGGCATCGGCGTCTTCGCCGCGCTCGGCTTCATGGCGACCCAGGCCGGGGTCGGGGTCAACGATGTGGCCAGCGACGGCGTCGGGCTCGCCTTCGTCGCCTTCCCGCAGGTCATCTCGGAGATGTGGTTCGGCCAGGCGTTCGGCGTGCTGTTCTTCGTCTCGCTGGTGATCGCGGGGCTGACCTCGCTGATCAGCATCGTGCAGGTCATCGTGGCCGCCGTGGAGGACCGCACCGGGATCAGCCGCACCCGCTCGGTGCTGATGGTCGGCGGCGCCACCGGCGTCGTGTCCATCCTGCTGTTCTCCACCGACGGCGGTCTGTACTTCCTGGACGCCGCCGATCACTTCATCAACCAGTACGGCATCGCGCTGGCCGGTCTGGTGCTGCTGATCGTGATGAGCTGGATCGCCCGCAAGCTCCCCATGCTCCAGCGGAACGCGGACGCCACCTCGGCGATCCTGCTCGGCCGCTGGTGGAAGATCTGCCTGGGCGTCATCACCCCCGTCGTGCTCGGCTGGATGATGATCGACAGCCTGGTGCACGAGTTCCAGCAGAACTACGGCGAGCTCCCCACCTCGTTCCTGCTCTACGCGGGCTGGGGCGTGGCGCTGGCCGCGCTCGTCGTCGGCATCGTGCTCTCCCTCATTCCCTGGCGGCGGCCGAGCCCGGCGCTGGCCGACGAGGACGAGGACCGTACCGACCGGCTGTCGAAGGGAGATCCGCGATGAGCACCGGAGCCATCATCATGATGATCGTCTCCATGATCATCGTCTGGGGCGGCATGATCGGCGCGATCATCAAGCTGGTCCGGCACCCGGACACCCCGGAGGACTGACACCCGTACGCACGCGCCGGAGGCCGCCGTCCCTGTGGGGGACGGCGGCCTCCGGAATGTCGTGCGGGGCTCAGCCCCAGCGGCCGGTCCTGGTCAGCAGCAGCGCCGCCGCCGCGGTCCCGGCCGTGGAGGTGCGCAGCACGGTCGGCCCCAGCCGGTACGGCCGCGCCCCGGCCGCCGCGAACGCCTCCAGCTCCTGCGGCGCGACCCCGCCCTCGGGGCCCACCACCAGGACGATGTCCCCCTCGGGGGGCAGTGGCACCGTGGCCAGCGGCTCGGTGCCCGATTCGTGCAGCACCCCGGCGAACGCCGCGCCCGCCAGCAGCTTCGCCACCGCCGCCGTCGCCATCGGCTCGCCGACCTCCGGGATCCACAGCCGCCGGGACTGCTTGGCGGCCTCGCGGGCGGTCGCCCGCCACTTGCCCAGGGACTTCGCGCCCCGCTCGCCCTTCCACTGCGTGATGCAGCGGGCGGCGGCCCAGGGCACGATCGCGTCCACGCCCGTCTCGGTCATGGTCTCCACGGCCACCTCGCCGCGGTCGCCCTTCGGCAGGGCCTGCACCACCGTGATCCGGGGGGCGGCCGGCGGCTCGGAGCGGACCGCGTCCACCGTCACCACCAGCCGGTCCTTGCCCTCGACGGCGGCGACCGTGCCGGCGGCGCCGGTGCCCGCGCCGTCGGTGAGGACGACCTCCTCGCCCACCCGCAGCCGCCGCACCGACACCGCGTGCCGGCCCTCGGCGCCGTCCAGGGTCAGCGAGGAGCCCGCCCGGGCCCCCGCCAGCGGTCCGTCCGTCACAAAGACCGGAGCCGTCATCGTTCTTCCGTAACGCCTTTCCTAGGTGCGGCCGTTGAAGGCGTCCTTCAGCCGCGAGAAAAGCCCCTGCTGCCCCGGCTGAAACTGACCGAGCGGCCGCTCCTCACCCCGGAGCTTCGCCAGCCGCCGCAGCAGCTCCTCCTGCTCGGGGTCGAGCTTCGACGGAGTCTGCACCTCGACATGGACCACCAGATCACCGCGCCCGTTGCTGCGCAGATGCGTCACACCCCGGCCGTGCAGCGGGATCGACTGGCCGGACTGCGTCCCGGGCCGGATGTCGACCTCCTCCGTGCCGTCCAGCGTCTCCAGCGGCACCTTGGTGCCGAGCGACGCCGCCGTCATCGGGATGGTGACCGTGCAGTGCAGATCGTCACCGCGCCGCTGGAAGACCGGATGCGCGCTCTCGCGGATCTCCACGTACAGGTCGCCGGCCGGTCCGCCACCGGGGCCGACCTCGCCCTCGCCCGCCAGCTGGATGCGGGTGCCGTTGTCGACACCGGCCGGGATCTTCACCGTGAGCGTGCGCCGCGACCGTACCCGGCCGTCGCCCGCGCACTCGGGGCACGGGGTCGGGACGACCGTGCCGAAGCCCTGGCACTGCGGGCACGGCCGCGAGGTCATGACCTGCCCCAGGAAGGAACGGGTGACCTGCGAGACCTCGCCCCGGCCCCGGCACATGTCACACGTCTGCGCGGAGGTACCGGGCGCGGCGCCCTCACCGTTGCACGTGTTGCACACGGTGGCGGTGTCGACCTGGATTTCCTTGGTCGTGCCGAAGGCCGCCTCCTTGAGGTCGATCTCCAGCCGGATCATGGCGTCCTGGCCGCGCCGGGTGCGCGACTTCGGGCCGCGCTGCTGCGCGGTGCCGAAGAAGGCGTCCATGATGTCCGAGAAGTTCCCGAACCCGGCCGCCCCGCCGAATCCAGCGGCGCCCGCCCCGCCGCCGGGACCCATCGGGTCCCCGCCGAGGTCGTACATCTGTTTCTTCTGCGGGTCGGAGAGCACCTCGTAGGCGGTGTTGATCTCCTTGAACCGCTCCTGGGTCTTGGGGTCCGGATTCACATCCGGGTGCAGCTCCCTCGCCAGTCTGCGGAAGGCCTTCTTGATCTCGTCCTGTGAGGCATCACGCTGCACGCCCAGGATCGCGTAGTAGTCCGTCGCCACCTAATTCTCCGCGAGGATCTGTCCGACGTACCGTGCCACTGCGCGCACCGCTCCCATCGTTCCGGGGTAGTCCATGCGGGTCGGTCCGACCACGCCGAGTTTCGCGACCGCCTCGTTACCGGAACCGTAGCCGACCGCCACGACCGATGTGGAGGTCAGCCCCTCATGAGCGTTCTCATGCCCGATGCGCACGGTCATACCCGTGTCCTTGGCCTCGCCGAGCAGCCGGAGCAGCACCACGTGCTCCTCCAGCGCCTCCAGCACCGGCCGGATCGTCAGCGGGAAGTCCTGGCCGAACCGGGTCAGATTGGCGGTGCCGCCGATGACCAGCCGTTCCTCGGTCTCCTCGACCAGGGTTTCCAGCAGGGTGGACAGCACCGTGGACACCGTGCCCCGGTCCTCGTTGTCGAAGGACTCGGGCAGGTCCTGCACCAGCCGGGGCACCTCGGCGAAGCGCTCCCCCACGATCCGGCTGTTCAGCCGGGCCCGCAGATCGGCCAGCGAGGTCTCCCCGAACGGCGCGGGGCAGTCCACCATGCGCTGCTCGACCCGCCCGGTGTCGGTGATCAGCACCAGCATCACCCGGGCCGGGGCCAGCGAGAGCAGTTCGACGTGCCGCACCGTGGAGCGGCTCAGCGAGGGGTACTGCACCACGGCGACCTGCCGGGTGAGCGTGGCCAGCAGCCGCACCGTACGGCCCACGACGTCGTCGAGGTCGACGGCGCCCTCCAGGAAGCTGGAGATGGCGCGCCGCTCGGCGGTGGTCAGCGGCTTGACGTCGGCGAGCTTGTCGACGAACAGCCGGTAGCCCTTGTCGGTGGGCACCCGTCCTGCGCTGGTGTGGGGCTGGGCGATGTAGCCCTCCTCCTCCAGCGCCGCCATGTCGTTGCGCACCGTCGCCGGGGACACCTGGAGGTTGTGCCGCTCCGTCAGCGCCTTGGAACCCACCGGCTCCTCGGTGCCGACATAGTCCTGGACGATGGCCCGCAGCACTTCCAGTCTGCGTTCACTGAGCATGCAGCGACACCTCCCGTCCGGCCGCATTCCCGTCAGTACCGTCCTGGCACTCATCCACTCCGAGTGCCAATCCCTGGTCCAGTGTACGGCCGGGTAGCAAGGCCAGGGAAAGCGCGACCGCCCGACGGTATCGCGGGAGTAGCCCCGTAAGGCAGAGCATGCCCCGCTCCGTGACGTTAACTTCGCACTGTGGAGACCTCTTGGGAAGAGCTTGCCCCGGGCGTACTGCGGATCCGGCTGCCCGGCTGGGACGAGACGGTGGGCGCGATCGCGGGCGCGCGCGGGGTGCTGCTGGTGGACGCGGGCCCCTCCCCGGGCGCGGCGGCGGCGATCCGGGCGGAGCTGCGCGGCCTGCTGGGACTGCCGGTGCGCTGGGTGGTGCTGACCCATCCGCACTTCGATCACGTCCTCGGGGCGGGCGGTTACCCCGGGGCACGGGTGTACGGGGAGCTGGGCGATCCGGTGGAGCTGGCGGCGGACGCGGTACGGCACGGGATGCCGGAGGCGGAGGCGGCGAAGGGCGCGGCGGCGCTGGCGGGGGTACGGGCGCAGCCGGTGGAATCGCGGCTCTCGCTGTACCTGGGGGGCGGGCGCACCGTGTCGGTGGCGCGGCTGGGCCCCGCGCACACCCCCCACGACGTGGTGGTGAAGGTGGACGACATCGTCTTCTGCGGCGACCTGGTCGAGGAGTCGGGCGAGCCGCAGGCGGGGCCCGACGCGGACCCGGCCGCCTGGCCCGCCGCGCTGGACCGGCTGCTGGAGCTGGGCGGCCCGGAGGCCCGCTACGTCCCGGGGCACGGCGCGGTGGTGGACGCCGCGTTCGTACGCGCCCAGCGCGCCTTTCTCGCCGCACGCGCCGGGGCACAATGACGGCCATGCGCAGCAGAGAGTACGGCCCCGACCTGACCCCGCCGTGGAAGCGGTCCGCCCCGGTGCCCGAGGTGCCGGCCGAGCCCGGTCTCGTCGTGGAGGAGGCCGGCACCGGGTACTGCGGGGCGGTGATCCGCTGCGAGAAGACCGCGCAGGGCCCGACGGTGACGCTGGAGGACCGGTTCGGCAAGCGGCGGGTGTTCCCGCTGGAGCCGCGCGGCTTCCTGCTGGAGGGCAAGCCCGTGACGCTGACCCTGCCCAGGCCGGCCGGCTCCCGTCCCGCGTCCGGGCCGGCGCGTACCGCCTCCGGCTCGGTGGCCGTCCCGGGGGCGCGGGCCCGGGTGGCGCGCGCCGGGCGGATCTATGTGGAGGGGCGCCACGACGCGGAGCTGGTGGAGAAGGTCTGGGGCGACGACCTGCGGATCGAGGGGGTGGTCGTCGAGTATCTGGAGGGCATCGACGACCTCCCGGCGATCGTGCGGGAGTTCGGGCCGACCGCCGACGCCCGGCTCGGGGTGCTGGTGGACCATCTGGTGCCGGGATCGAAGGAGTCCCGGATCGCGGCCGGGGTGACGGACCCGAACGTGCTGATCGTGGGCCACCCGTTCATCGACATCTGGGAGGCGGTCAAGCCGTCCTCGGTGGGCATCGCCGCCTGGCCGCGGGTGCCGCGCGGCCAGGACTGGAAGACGGGGGTGTGCCGCGCCCTGGGCTGGCCGGCCAACACCGGCGCCGCCTGGCGGCACATCCTGGGGAAGGTGCACAGCTTCCGCGACCTGGAGCCCACCCTGCTGGGCCCGGTGGAACACCTGATCGACCACGTCACGGTGGGCGGCCCGGTGCCCTGAGCACGGATGCCGGACAATGGAGGGCATGCCCTCCGTCCTGCCCGATGGCGAGCCCGTCCCCGAGGACGGCTCGCTGCCCGCCGCCGCCCTGACCGGGGCCGCCGGCCGGCCGCTCGCGTTCTACCTGCACGTGCCGTACTGCGCCACCCGCTGCGGCTACTGCGACTTCAACACCTACACGGCCGCCGAGCTGCGCGGCGCGGACGGGGCGATCGCCTCCCGGGAGAACTACGCGGCGACCCTCGCCGAGGAGATCCGGCTGGCCCGCAAGGTGCTGGGCGATGACCCGCGCCCGGTGTCGACGGTCTTCGTCGGCGGCGGCACCCCCACCCTGCTGCCGGCCGCCGATCTCGGCGCGATGCTGGGCGCCGTGCGCGAGGAGTTCGGACTGGCGCCGGACGCCGAGGTGACCACCGAGGCCAACCCGGACTCGGTGGACCCCGGCTACCTGGAGGAGCTGCGCGCGGCCGGCTTCAACCGGATCTCCTTCGGCATGCAGAGCGCCAGCCCCCACGTGCTGAACATCCTGGAGCGCACCCACACCCCGGGCCGCCCCGAGGCGTGCGTGGCCGAGGCCCGCGCCGCCGGGTTCGCGCACGTCAATCTCGACCTGATCTACGGCACCCCCGGCGAGTCCGACGCGGACTGGCGCGGCACGCTGGAGGCGGCGGTGGCCGCCGGGCCCGACCACGTCTCGGCGTACTCGCTGATCGTCGAGGAGGGCACCCGGCTCGCCGGGCGGGTGCGGCGCGGCGAGATCCCGATGACGGACGACGACGTGCACGCGGACCGCTATCTGATCGCCGAGGAGACGCTGTCGGCGGCCGGCTTCGGCTGGTACGAGGTGTCCAACTGGGCCACCTCCGAGGCCGCGCGCTGCCGGCACAACGAGCTGTACTGGACCGGCGCCGACTGGTGGGGCGCCGGGCCCGGCGCCCACAGCCACGTGGGCGGCGTCCGCTGGTGGAACGTGAAGCACCCCGCCGCGTACACCCGGGCGCTGGCCGCCGGCCGCTCCCCCGGGGCCGGGCGCGAGCTGCTGTCGGCGGAGGACCGGCGGGTGGAGCGCGTCCTGCTGGAGCTGCGCCTGGTGGACGGCTGCGAGCTGACGCTGCTGCGCGAGGCCGGAACGGCGGCGGCCGCCCGCGCGCTGGCGGACGGCCTGCTGGACCCGGCGGCGCACGCCGCCGGCCGGGCGGCCCTCACCCTCAAGGGCCGCCTGCTGGCCGACGCGCTGGTCCGCGACCTGATCGACTGACGCACCGCCCGGCGGCGGTGCGCTCGCCGTCTCAGGTGCGCGGGGCGTACATCTCGTCGATCAGTTCCTTGTACTCGCCCTCGACGACCGGCCGCTTCATCTTCAGGCTCGGCGTCAGCTCCCCGTGCTCCACATCGAGGTCGCGGGGCAGCAGCCGGAACTGCCGGATGGTCTGCCAGCGCTGGAGGCCCTCGTTCAGCTGCCCCACGTACCCGTCGATCAGTTCACGGGTGCGCGGGTCGGCCATGACCTGGGCGTATGTCTTGCCGGCCATGCCGTTCTCGGCGGCCCAGCCCAGGATCATCGCCTCGTCCAGGCCGATCAGCGCGGAGCAGAACTTCCGGTCCGCGCCGATGACGAGCACGTTGGAGACGTAGGGACAGACCGCCTTGAAGCGCCCCTCGATCTCGGTGGGCGCCACGTACTTGCCGACCGAGGTCTTGAACAGGTCCTTCTTGCGGTCGGTGATCTTCAGATAGCCGTCGTCGGACAGCTCACCGATGTCCCCGGTGTGGAACCAGCCGTCCTCCTCCAGGACCTCCGCCGTCAGCTCCGGCTTCCCGTGGTAGCCCTCCATGATCCCCGGGCCGCGCAGCAGGATCTCGCCGTCCTCCTCCGCGATACGCACCTCGCAGCCGGGCAGCGCCTTGCCGACCGTCCCGGTGCGGTAGCCGACCTCGGGGTTCACGAAGCTCGCCGCGGCGGATTCGGTCAGCCCGTAGCCCTCCAGGATGTGGATCCCGGCGCCGGAGAAGAAGTAGCCGATGTCGGGGGCCAGCGCGGCCGAGCCCGAGACCGTACCGCGCAGGTTGCCGCCCATGGCGGTGCGCAGCTTCGCGTAGACGAGGGTGTCGGCCACCTTGTGCCGGGCCGACAGGGCGAAGGGCACGGACGCGGAGCCGGTGCGCCGGTAGTTCTCCTGCGAGACCTTCGCGTACTCCACGGCCGTGCGCGCCGCCCACTCGAAGATCTTCAGCTTGGCGGCGCCGCCCGCGCGCGCCTTGGCCTGCGCGCCGTTGTAGACGCGCTCGAAGATGCGGGGCACGGCGGCCATGTAGGTGGGCCGGACCACCGGAAGGTTCTCGACGATCTTGTCGGCGCGGCCGTCCACCGCGCTGACGTGGCCGACCTTGATATGGGCCGAGATCAGCACCTTGCCGAAGATGTGCGCCAGCGGCAGCCACAGGTACTGCACGTCGTCGGGGCGCAGCAGGTTGATGGCCTCGATCGCGTGGCCCATGTAGGACCAGGTGTCCTGCTTGAGCCGGACGCCCTTGGGTCTGCCGGTGGTGCCCGAGGTGTAGATGAGGGTGGCCAGCTGCTCGGGGCGCAGCGCGGCCACGGCCTCCTTGACGGCCTCGGGGTGCTTGTCGAGGTAGGCGGCGCCGCGCTCGGCGAGGTCCGACAGGGAGAGCACCCAGCCCTCCGGGTCGCCCTCGGCGGGCACCGCGTCGGCGTCCTCGATCACCACGACGTGTTCGAGGGCGCCCAGCTCGGCGCGGCGCTCGCGCGCCTTGGCCAGCTGCTCGGCGTCCTCCGCGATCAGGATTTTGCTGCCGGAGTCGGCGAGGATGTACGCGGTCTCGTCGGCGTTGGTCTGGGTGTAGATGGTGGTGGTGGCCGCGCCGGCGCACATCACGCCCAGGTCGGACAGGATCCAGTCCACGCGGGTGGTGGAGGCGATGGCGACGCGCTCCTGCGGGCGCACCCCGAGGTCCATCAGCCCGGCGGAGATGGCGAAGACCCGGTCGGCGGCCTGGGCCCAGGTGTACGAGGCCCAGTCGGCCGGTCCGGTGCCGGAGGCCGGCGGGACGGGGTAGCGGAACGCCTCCCGGTCCGGGGTGGCGGCCACACGGTCGAGGAACAGCTGCGCCAGGGACGGTGGACGGTTCTCGATCGACTGGTGCTGCTGCTCGCTCACGGCTTCCTCCGGTCCCGCGCCCATGCGGGCGACACATGGGTGACTGATGAGTAACTCATGGGTAACTTGGGACGATCAGATTACGGGCCAACCCTCCCGGGCGTAAGGCCCGTAACGCCCACACCTCGCTCTACTTCTTGTTCTTCCCGTCGGCGCCGCCCGCGCCGTCGGAGTCGGAGGACAGCGCGGCGATGAAGGCGTCCTGCGGGACCTCCACCCGGCCCACCATCTTCATGCGCTTCTTGCCCTCCTTCTGCTTCTCCAGCAGCTTGCGCTTGCGCGAGATGTCACCGCCGTAGCACTTGGAGAGCACGTCCTTGCGGATCGCGCGCACCGTCTCGCGGGCGATCACGCGCGAGCCGATGGCGGCCTGGATGGGCACCTCGAACTGCTGGCGCGGGATGAGCTCGCGCAGCTTGGAGGCCATCTTGACGCCGTACGCGTACGCCTTGTCCTTGTGCACGATCGCCGAGAACGCGTCGACCGGGTCACCGTGCAGCAGGATGTCGACCTTCACCAGCTGGGAGGGCTGCTCCCCGGTGGGCTCGTAGTCCAGCGAGGCGTAGCCGCGGGTCTTGGACTTCAGCGCGTCGAAGAAGTCGAAGACGATCTCGGCCAGCGGGAGGGTGTAGCGCAGTTCGACCCGGTCCTCGGAGAGGTAGTCCATGCCCTGCATCGCGCCGCGCCGGCTCTGGCACAGCTCCATGATCGCGCCGACGAACTCGTTCGGGGCGATGAGGGTGGCCCGCACCACCGGCTCGCGCACCTCGGCGACCTTGCCGGTGGGGTACTCGCTGGGGTTGGTGACCGTGTGCTGCGAGCCGTCCTCCATGGTCACCTGGTAGACGACGCTGGGGGCGGTCGCGATCAGGGAGAGATCGAACTCGCGCTCCAGGCGCTCACGGATGACCTCCAGGTGCAGCAGCCCCAGGAAGCCGACCCGGAAGCCGAAGCCCAGCGCGGCGGAGGTCTCCGGCTCGTACACCAGGGCGGCGTCGTTCAGCTGGAGCTTGTCGAGGGCGTCGCGCAGGTCGGGGTAGTCGGAGCCGTCCAGCGGATACAGCCCGGAGAACACCATCGGCTTGGGGTCCTTGTAGCCGCCCAGCGCCTCGGTGGCACCGCCGCGCTGCTGGGTGACGGTGTCGCCGACCTTCGACTGGCGGACGTCCTTCACGCCGGTGATGAGGTAGCCCACCTCGCCGACCGCGAGCCCGTCGGAGGCGGTCATCTCCGGCGAGTTGGTGCCGATCTCCAGCAGTTCGTGGGTGGCGCCGGTGGACATCATGGCGATGCGCTCACGCTTGCCGAGCCGGCCGTCGACGACCTTGACGTAGGTGACGACGCCCCGGTACGCGTCGTACACCGAGTCGAAGATCATCGCGCGGGCCGGGGCGTCGAGCTGCCCGACGGGGGCGGGCACCTGGCGCACCACCTCGTCCAGCAGTTCGGTCACGCCCTCGCCGGTCTTGGCGGAGACCTTCAGCACGTCGGAGGGATCGCAGCCGATGAGATGGGCCAGCTCGGCGGCGAACTTCTCGGGCTGGGCGGCCGGCAGGTCGATCTTGTTGAGCACCGGGATGATGGTGAGGTCGTTCTCCATCGCCAGGTAGAGGTTGGCGAGAGTCTGCGCCTCGATGCCCTGCGCGGCGTCCACCAGCAGGACACAGCCCTCACAGGCGGCCAGGGAACGGGAGACCTCGTAGGTGAAGTCCACGTGCCCCGGGGTGTCGATCATGTTCAGCACGTGCGAGGTGCCGCCGGTGTTCTCCGAATTCCAGGGCATCCGGACGGCCTGTGATTTGATCGTGATGCCGCGCTCGCGCTCGATGTCCATCCGGTCGAGGTACTGGGCGCGCATCTGCCGCTGCTCGACGACCCCGGTCAGCTGTAGCATCCGGTCGGCGAGCGTCGACTTGCCGTGGTCGATATGGGCGATGATGCAGAAGTTGCGGATCAGTGCCGAATCCGTGTTACCGGGCAGATGCACGTACTCTGACCTGCACTTTCTTCAATGTCTCGGTGATGTCGTGGTGCTCTTGGCGCCCTGCGGGAGCCGCACGCGGTGACCGCCGCGGCGCGGGGCGGCCGGGCCATTGTCCTGCGGCCGGCCCGGAGGCAGCCCATGGAAGCCTACGGGACCGTACGGGGGCGCTGGTAAGCTGGCCCACTGTGTCTGCTGGCGGACCCGGCGGACACGGAAAGCACATCAAAACCTGTAGCGAATCTGTAGAGGCTCCTTCGTGGCGAACATCAAGTCCCAGATCAAGCGGATCACGACCAACGAGAAGGCGCGGCTGCGCAACAAGGCGGTCAAGTCCGAGCTGAAGACCGCCGTCCGCGCCGCCCGTGAGGCCGTGGCCGCCGGTGACGTCGAGAAGGCGGAGGCCTCGTACAAGGTCGCCTCCCGCAAGCTCGACAAGGCCGTCAGCAAGGGCGTGCTGCACAAGAACAACGCGGCCAACAAGAAGTCCGCGCTGGCCACCCAGGTCAACGCGCTCAAGGGCTGACCTCTTCACCTCTCCGCTTCTCGTACGTCCCACCGGCTCCCGGGCAAGGCGGCCCCTCTCTCCGCCCCGGACGGTCCCGAGCGCCGCGTTGTCCAACGTTCGCCACGCGGACGCGGCGCCCGACGTACGGCCTGTACGGCACACGTACAGCAGCAGCGTTCCGAAGGCCCTGGATCCTCCCCTTCCCCGGGACGGTCTGGGGCCTTCGGCATGGAGGCGGTAGGTTACCGCTCATGTCCATACCGGGGGGCTCGCCCAATCCCTACATGCAGCCGCAGCAGCCGAATCCGTACGGCGCGGGGTACTCCCCGTATCCGCCGCCGCCCGCTCCCGCGCCGGGTGGCAGGGGCGGTGGCGTCCCCGGCTGGCTGTGGGGGATCGGCGGCGTGCTGCTCGCCTCGGCCGCCTGGGGCGGTGTGCTGTTCGCCACCGGCGCGCTCGGCGGCGACGACAAGCCCGACCTGGCCGGCCACGCCTTCACCGACGACCTGTGCGCGGCCGCGGACATCTCGGCCTTCGAGGACGACTACGACCTGGACTCCGAGCCGCTGGCACGCTCCTTCAACGGCGACACGCTCGCGATCGGGACGTGCGACTTCACCCTCGCCCCGATCGGCGACGACGACTACAACTCCGCGTACGTCACCTACGACGCGAGCTGGCACCGGGGCAGCGACCCCGCGCCCGAGTTCGCCGACTCCTACCGGTTCTTCGAGCAGTACGGCGACGACGGCTTCGCGTACACCGTGGAGGAGCTGTCGGGGCTCGGCCAGGAGGCGTACCTCGTCACCCGCACCAATGACGCGGAGGAACTCGACTGGGTGATCCTGGCCGTGCGGGACGGCTGGTTCCAGGCCAGCGTGACCTGGAACGCCTTCCTGGACACCCCGGAGTACGCGGAGCTGGTGGACCCCCGCCGGGTCACCGAGATGCTGCGCTCCGCCACCGAGACCACGCTGGCCGCGCTCAAGGAGTAGGCCGGCTGCGGTGGATCTTCGCGGGGCCGCGCCTCCCCCGGCCCCCGGCCGGGGAACAGCCTGCTCCACGGAGACCGACAGGGAACGGGCCCGGGCGGAACGGACCGCGGCCCGGGACCGGGACCCGGCGCTCAGCGGGTGCGGGCGGCCCTGGCGATGGTGACGACGGCCTTCTCCAGGGCGTAACCGGGGTCCTGGCCGCCGCCCTTGACCGCGGCGTCGGCCTCGGCGACCGCGCGCAGCGCGACCCCGACCCCGTCCGCCGACCAACCGCGCATCTGCTGCCGCACCCGGTCGATCTTCCACGGCGGCATGCCCAGTTCGCGGGCCAGATCGCCGGGCCGCATGCCGCCGGGGGCCGAGGCCAGCTTGCCGATCGCGCGCACCCCCTGGGCCAGCGCGCTGGTCACCAGGACCGGCGCCACCCCGGTGGACAGCGCCCAGCGCAGCGCCTCCAGCGCGTCGGCCGCCCGCCCCTCCACCGCCCGGTCGGCGACGGTGAAGCTGGACGCCTCGGCCCGGCCGGTGTAGTAGCGGGCCACCACCGCCTCGTCGATGGCCCCCTCCACATCGGCGGTCAACTGGGCGACCGCAGAGGCCAGTTCGCGCAGGTCACTGCCGATGGCGTCCACCAGTGCCTGGCAGGCGCCGGGGGTGGCGCTGCGTCCGGCGGACCGGAACTCCCCGCGCACGAAGGTCAACCGGTCGGCGGGCTTGGTCATCTTCGGGCACAGCACCTCCCGCGCCCCGGCCTTGCGCGCGGCGTCCAGCAGCCCCTTGCCCTTGGCGCCGCCGGCGTGCAGGAGCACGAGGGTGATCTCCTCGGCGGGGTCGGCGAGATAGGACTTCAGCTCCTTGACCGAATCCGCGCCCAGATCCTGCGCCCCCCGGACGACGATCACCTTGCGCTCGGAGAACAGCGAAGGGCTGGTCAGCTCGGCCAGCGTGCCGGGCTGCAACTCGCCGGGCGCCAGGTCCCGCACGTCCGTGTCGGGGTCCACCGCCCTGGCGGCGGCGGTGATCTCCCGCACGGCGCGGTCCAGCAGCAGCTCCTCCTGCCCCACGGCGAGCGTGAGGGCGGCGAGCGGGTCGTCGGCGGTGTTCTGCGTCTTCCTGGCCATCGCCCCCAGCATCCCACGCGCCACTGACACGCACGGGCGGCGACAATGGGCCGGTGACCGAAGCGACCACCCTGATCCTGGTACTGCCCGACCGCGACGCGGCCGAGGAGGTGGCGGGCGAAGTGACCGAACGCTTCCCGCTGCCGAGCGAACCCCGGCTGGTGCGGGAGGCCCTGGCCGGCGAGGACGACGCGGAGGACGCCCAGTGGCTGGTCGTCCTGGAGCCGGCCCCGGCCACCCTGGACGTGGCGGCACTCGCCGCGCTGGCGGAGGCGCACGAGGGCTGGCTGGAGCGGTCCTAGGAGGTGCCCGGACGGCACCTCGCAGCGTCGTCGCATCGACCGGATGACCCGTGACGAGGGCGATGCGCCGCCGTGCGGCGCTCCCCCGGCACAGAACGCCGTGCTCCCCGTACCAGTGCGCGGAATCAGGCGCGCGGATCGACCAGCACCTTGGCATGAGCGCTCTTGCCCGAGTCGAGCTCCTCCAGCATGGCGCCGAGCTGTGACAGGCCGACGGTGCCGGTGTGCAGGGCGGCGACGTCGATCCGCTTCTGGGTGATGGCGCGCATCGTTCCCACGAAATCCTCGTGGTTGTAGGCGAGCGAACCGATGACGGTCAGTTCCCTGCTCTGCCAGTCCCCGTAACTGACCGTCGACTCGGTCAGGGGGAAGCCGAGCAGCGCGAGGACTCCGCCGCGCCGGACCAGCTCGGCGGACGGCTGCAACAGGGACGCGACACCCGCGCACTCGAACAGCACGTCGGCTCCGAGTCCACCGGTGGCCTCCGAGAGGAGCTCCGGCAGGTCCTGGGGCGCCACCACCTCACTGAACCCCAGCTTCTCGGCCGCGTTCCGGCGGGCCGGCGAGGGCTCCGAGACGATGACCTGGCCGGCGCCCGCGTTGCGCGCGTGCTGGGCGGTGAGCAGGCCGATCGGCCCCGCGCCCTGCACCACGACCACGGACCCGGGCTCCAACGCGGTGCGCCGCACCGCGTGGAAGGTCACGGTCGCCGGCTCCACCAGTGCGGCTTCGACATCCGAGATGCCTTCGGGCACGGGGATCACCCGACGCTCCGACACCCGGACGCGCGTCGCGAAGGCGCCGTGCGCGGGAGCGGCCTCGTCCACGCCGTTGGCCTCGGCGAACGCCGTGTCGCACTGCCGGTAGTGGCCGGCCAGGCACTGGCGACACGCCCCGCAGGCGGGTCCGACGCCGCCGATCACGCGCTGGCCGACCCGCACGGTGGACACCTCGTCCCCGATCGCCCGGACGGTCCCCGTCCACTCGTGCCCGAAAACGGCGGGCGGCAGCATGTGCCCGTCGGTGTATCCGTGGACGTCCGTGCCACAGATCCCGCTGTACGTGATGTCGACGACCACCCCGTCCGGCGCGGGTCGCTGCTCGTCCCCGGCCAACTCCTCCAACTGCCGCGGCCCCGACACCCTCACATAGCGCTGTTCAGCATTCATGACACTCGTGTTCCTTCGGTCCAGGTGCCGCACCAGGGAATGAGTCCGGCACATCGGACCCAGTACAACACCTCCGGGGAAAGAGCCCTGTCACGCCCCTACCCGTTTGACCTGCGGGATCATCGACCCGGGCGAACAACGGCCGCTCCGGCACGGCTCCGGCGCGCTCGCCGGACACGTTCACTCCGACGCAAGAGGCCCGTGCCACGCCCCGCTCCCACGGCGCCGTCCCGCCGGGTGCCCTCCGGGCCTGGCGGCCACGCTCGTGTACGCCTCCCCCGGCACCTCGTGGCGGCGCTCGCCACACCGGCAGAGGAGCACGGGGGCCGGCTGGAGCGGTCCTAGGACCGCTGCCCGATGTACCGGTTCGTGTGCGCCGCTACGTTGTCGATCATGACGAACCAGGCAGAGAGCGCAGACCCACCCCCGGCACGGCCGATCAGCCGACGCAAGCAGGACGCCCTGGCCCGGCTGGCCGGGGACGAGGACGCCTGGGTCGCCACGGCGAGCCAGGACGGGGTCCCGACCATGGTCCCGCTGTCCTTCCTGTGGACGGCCGGCACCCTGCTGATGGCGACCCGCACCACCAACCCCACGGCGGTCAACATCGGCCGGATCGGCCGAGCGGTGATCTCGCTGGGCACCACCCGCGACGTGATCCTGATCGAGGCCGACGCCGAACTCCTCACGAGCGACAAGGTCCCCGAGGCCGAGCACGACGCCTTCGCGGCCAAGCACCACTGGGACCCCCGCGGCTACTCCGCCTGGAGCCACCTGCGCTTCCACCCCCGTGCCCTGCGCGCCTGGCGCGAGGAGAACGAACTCTCCACTCGCCTTCTGATGCGGGACGGCGTCTGGCTGACCTGAACCTTGACTTCGGAATACGTTCCGAAGTAGTCTCTGGTGTTATGGCCACTCCCACGGTGTCGTTCTCCGAGCTCTCGAAGAATTCGCGGCATGTCGCCGAGACTCTGGACCGGGTCCAGCGCCTGCACGTCACCCGACGGGACGGCGAAGACTTGTTTCTCACCACAGCACGCCACGACCAGCAGCGCGAGGAAACCGCCGAGATCACCGCCCGGCTCATCAGCGCGCTGATGGCCAGTGAAGAGGGCAGCCGGGCGGTGCGGCGCGCGCTGCCCACCGTCTTCCCCTGGACCCGCCATCTGTCGGCGGCGGAGAGCCGCGAGTTCGCCACCGAACTCATCGCCGCCACCAGTGATGTCGCCGAACTGGACGTGCACGTCAACCTGCACCGGGTGATCGTGGAGTGGCGCGCCACGGCGCGCATCCTGGCGGACCCGGAGCTGGCCGCGCAGCTCACCCGCCCCCTGCCCGACGAGGACCACGGCGAGGTGCCTGCCCCGTGACGCCCAAGCGCGGCGACGAATGGCGCTTGAGGTTCGCCACCAACGAGGCCGCGAAGGGCTGGGGCGAGCTGTGCGCCGAGGCACCGGGAAACTCCCGGCGCTGCTACGAGAGCCTCCGGCTCCGCCCGGCCTCGCACCACGACCCGGATCGCCAGCATCAGTTACGTGGCCGACTGGCCACCGGCGTACTCGGAGGCCGGGAACTCCCCCAGTGGGAGTACGAGGTGACCTCCGGCGGCCGGGTCCGCTACCTGGTGGACCAGGACCGCCGCACCGTTCACCTCGTGTACGCCTCGCCCCGGCACCCCAGGGACACCGACCGCTCCGGATGATGCCCACGGGCCCGGACCGGCCCTCGACAACGGCCAGTGCGCCGTGCAGATCCGTGCGCAGGACCGTCGCTCCGACGGCCTCAAGAGCGTCGAGGGTGGGGGCGGCCGGGTGGCCGTAGGCGTTGTCCGCGCCGACCGGGATCAGTGCCAGCCGGGGCCGCAGCCGCTCCAGCAGCGGCCCGTACTGCTCGCCCGAACCATGGTGCGCGACCTTGAGCACCGCCACCTCGCCGAGGTCCGGATGCGCCGCGAGCAGCCGCCGTTGGGCCGGTGGCTCCAGGTCGCCCGGCAGCAGGACGGTCAGCCCGCCGGTCCGCACCCGCAGCGTCACGCTCGCGTCGTTGGCCCCGTACCCCTGCTCCGCCGCGTCCGCCGGCGGCCACAGCACCTCCCAGCTCAGCTCCTCACCCACCGCTGCTCCGGCGCCCACGGCCACCGGCAGCACCGGAACGCCCTCCTCGGCTGCGGTACGCGCCACGAATTCCGCCTGGTCGGCGTCCCGCCGTACCGGTGAGGTGTGGATCGCGTCCACCGTGCGGCCCCGCAACACCCCGGGCAGCCCGGCGACATGGTCGGCGTGGAAGTGGCTGAGCACGAGCAGCGGGATGTGCCGCACGCCCAGCTCCCGCAGACAGCGGTCCACCGCCACCGGGTCGGGGCCCGCGTCCACCACCACCGCGGAGCCCGCCCCGGCCGCGAGCACCAGCGCGTCCCCCTGCCCCACGTCGCACACCACCAGCCGCCAGCCCGCCGGCGGCCAGCCACTCAGTGCCCGGGTCAGCCCGTCCACCGGGGCGGGCCGCAGCACCGCCGCCAGCAACAGCAGGGCGCAACCCGCCCCCAGCACCGGCCGGCGCAGGGCCCGGCGCAGCAGCGCCACCACCGCCACGGTGAGGACCCCGAGCAGCGCCGCACCGGCCCAGCCGCCGGGCCAGGCCAGTTCGGCGCCCGGCAGCCCGGCCCCGGTGCGGGCGATCAGGGCGATCGCCCCGGCGGGCCAGCCCGCCAGCCAGGCCAGCGCCTGGGCGAGGGGCATGGCCACCGGCGCGCACACCAGGGCCGCCCAGCCCGCCACCAGGGCGGGGGCGAAGGCGAGTTCGGCCAGCAGGTTCGCCGGCACCGCCACCAGACTCGTCCGCTCCGTGAACACGACCACCACCGGCGCGCACACCGCCTGCGCGGCCCCGGCCGCGGCCAGCCCCTCCGCCAGCCGCCCGGGCACCCCGCGCCGCCGCAGGGCCGCGCTCCACCGGGGTGCGAGGACGAGCAGCGCGCCGGTGGCCAGCACCGACAGCAGAAACCCGAAGGAACGGGACAGGGTGGGGTCATGGAGGATCAGCAGCAGGGCGGCGGCGGCCAGCGCGGGCAGCAGTGAGCGGCGCCGGCCGGTGGCGACGGCGAGCAGCGCGATCCCGCCGCAGACGGCGGCCCGCAGCACGCTGGGGCCCGGCCGGCAGATGAGCACGAACCCCACCAGGAGTCCGCCGCCCAGCACGGCGGTGGTCCGCAGCCCGATCCCCAGCCGCCCGGCCAGACCGCCGCGCTCGGCACGCCCGGCCGTCCCCGCGGGCCCGATCAGGACGAACAGGACGATCGCCAGATGGGCGCCGCTGACGACGATGATGTGCGTCAGGTCGGTCGCCTGGACGGCTTCCCGCAGTTCCGGGGTGATCCGGGAGGCGTCCCCGATGACCAGCGCCGGCACCAGGGCGCGGGCATCGGGCGGCAGACCGTCCGTGGCCTCGCGCAGCGACTGACGCAGCAGTCCGGCGAACCGCTGGGGCCCGCTCGGCGAGGCCGTGAGCAGGGGCGGCCCGTCCCCCAGGACTTTCAGCACGGCCGCGAACTCGCTCTCCCGGCCGGGCATCGGCTCACCCGTCCTGGCCTCGACCAGTACGCGGGTGGAGGGCAGCAACGCGGCCCACTCCGCCCGGTGTTCGGCCGCCGGGGCGGCCACCAGCACGACGGGGCCGCTGCCTTCCGCCTCGCCCGTCATCACGATCACCTCTCCCCGCCGGTTCGCGGCCACCTTCGGGTCGCCGCTGATCTCCACCTCGACGGTGGCCCGTTCCCCGATCGACTGCGCGAGCGGGCTGCCCCGTACCGCCGCGCCGTGCAGCGCGGCCACCACCGCCCCGGCGGCGGCCGAGACCAGCGCCATGGCCACCGCCACCCACACCCCCGAGCGGGAGCACAGCAGCACCGCCAGGGCCAGCCCGACCGCGCCCGCCGCCCCGCCCAGCGCCCACGGCAGCGGCCCGCCGAGGGCGAGCGCGGCGGCCGCCCACGCGGCGACGGCCGGGGCCACCAACCGCAGGTCCGCCGTGCGGCCCCCGAAGTCCCCGCCGACCGCGGCCAGTGCTCCGGAGGGCAGGAAGCCGCCACGGGAACCGGCCTGCTCCGTCGCGGCCACCGCGCCTGCGTCCCCCGCCCCCGGGCTCTCCCTGCCGTCCTCCCCCGCTGCGGGTGCCGTTCGCGGGGCGGGCGGCTCAGAGCGTGACACGGGATTCCAGATCGCTCAGCCGGCGTTCGCCGATGCCGGAGACGTCGAGCAGTTGGTCGACGGAGCTGAAGCCGCCGTGCTGTTCGCGGTAGCCGATGATGTTGCCGGCGAGGACCGGGCCGACGCCCGGCAGCGTCTGCAACTGCTCCGAGGTGGCGGTGTTGAGACTGACCGGCCCGCCCACCCCGGCCCCCGCCGCCACTCCGTCGGCGGCGAGCGGCTCGGGCCTGACGCCGACCAGGATCTGTTCGCCGTCGCTCAGTGCCCTGGCCCGGTTGAGGCCGTCCGTGTCCGTGCCGGGCAGCACCCCGCCGGCCGCCTCGACCGCGTCCGCCACCCGCGCGTCGGCGGCCAGGGTCTGGAGCCCGGGGCTGCGTACCTCACCCGCCACATCGACGACGAGCGTGGCCGGCCCGCTCTCCTCGTCGGCCGCCTCCCCCGCCCCGGCCCTCTCCCCCACCCCGTCCTCGGACGCGGCAGGCGAGGGCAGGGCGACCAGCTCCGTGCTCGCCGTGACGGTACGCGGCCGGCCGCTCCAGTAGTGGTGCGCGGCGAATCCGGCCGCCACCACCAGCACCACGGCCAGTGCCGCCAGCGTCCGTGGTTCCACGGCGCAGCGGTCCAGCAGGGCGAGCCGTAACCGCACCCGCCACGACAGCGGTGCCCCGCCCACCGCCTCCCGTGGCGGCGGCGGATCGGGGACGGCCGGTGCCCTCGACAGCACCCGCGCGCCCGCCGCCCCGGCATCCGGCAGCGGAGGCCCCGCCGTCCCGATGGCCCGGCTCACCTCTTGGGGGAACAGCTCTCCGGCCCGCCGCCGGGCGCCCGGGGCGCCGGCGTTCGGCGGCCGGCCCGCCCCCGGCCGCCGGATGGTGGCCGCACTCTTGCCGCCCCGGCTCGCCCTACCGGCCCCGGAGCTGCTCGTCTTCCCGCTGTCGATCTCCATGGGCAGGACCGTACGGACATTCCCCCAGCAGCGGGGAACAGCGCCGGATTCTGTGGACAACCCGGCACCTGTGGATAACTCCGTCACTCATGTGGGTGACCACCGCCCCCTCACGGCCGCCCACCGGCCCGCTTCCCGCCTACTTCGGGGCGATCACGGCCCCCAGCAGCCCCGGCCCGGTGTGCGCACCGATCACCGCGCCCACCTCACTCACCCGCACGTCCTCAAGACCCGGAATCCGCTCCCGCAGCCGCTCGGCGAGGGCCACCGCCCGTTCCTCCGCCGCCAGATGGTGCACCGCGACCTCCACCGGGCCAAGTCCCGCGTGACCGGCGGCCAGTTCCTCCAGCCGCGCGATCGCCTTCCCGGCCGTGCGGACCTTCTCCAGCGGCTCGATCCGCCCCTCCACCAGCTCCAGCAGCGGCTTCACCGCCAGCGCGGACCCCAGCAGCGCCTGCGCCGCACCGATCCGCCCGCCCCTGCGCAGATGTTCCAGGGTGTCCACGTAGAAGTACGCCCGCGTTGACTGGGCCCGCTTGACCGCGGCCGCCACCGCCTCGTCCGCCGAGCCGCCCGACTCCACCGTCTCCGCGGCGGCCAGCACGCTGAACCCCAGCGCCATGGTGACCATGCCGCTGTCCACCACCCGCACCGGCAGCGGCGCGTCCCGCCCCGCCAGCACCGCCGCGTCGTACGTCCCGGAGATCTCCGCCGACAGGTGCAGCGACACCACCGCCTCCGCGCCCTCCTCGGCCGCCCGCCGGTACGCCGCCGCGAACGTCTCGGGGCTGGGCCGGGAGGTGGTCACCGGCAGCCGCTCCCGCAGCGCCCGCTCCAGCCGCCGCGCCGCGTCCGGCGTGCCGTCCGGCACGGCCTCGCCGCCCAGCACCACCGTCAGCGGGACGGAGGTGATCGCGTGCCGTGCCAGCTCCGCCGGCGGCAGATAGGCGGTGGAATCGGTGACGATGGCGACAGATCGGGGCATGGTCCGGAGATTAGCGGACGTCCCTACCGGCGCTCCTGCGGCCCCTTGCCGCCCTCGAGACCGCCCTCGACTCCGCCTTCGATGCCGGGCTCCGGCTGCGCGGCGGGCGCCCAGTGGCGCAGCGCGCTGGCCTCCACCGCGATCTGTTCGTGCAGCGCGTTCAGCGCGTCCGCGTCGTGCCGGTGCGCCCGTTCCAGGGCCGCCTGCCGCAGCGAGTCGGCCGACCGTACGATGCGCTGGGCCCGCTCCCGCAGCGCGGGCAGCCGGGAGGCCACCCACCCCCGGTCCGGGTCGCCCGCCACCAGCGTCTCCAGCTCCCCGTCCAGCTGCCGCCCGTGCGCGTACAGCTGGTCAAGCAGCGCCAGCGATTCGCGCAGCGCCGGATCGTCCGCCGCCCCCGCGCGCAGCACGCCCCGCGTGCCGTCCAGCGCCGAGCGCAGTTCCCTGCGGGTCCGCGCGGCCTCCCCGATCACCCCGGGCTGCACCGCGCGCGCCGCCAGGGTGGCCTCGGAGACCGTGCGGTTCACCTTCTGACGCAGCTCCCGCCCCGCCCGCTCGGCCCGCCGTTTCACCGACCGCACCGTGCGGACCGCCAGCGCCACGAACACCAGGAAGGTCAGCACCATCACCGCGACAGCGATCTCCATCCCGCCCTCCACACATCCGTGCCACACACAGTCCTGGCCACCAGCCTAGGCGGACCGCCCCCGAATGGGGACGGGGCCGGACCCGGAAGAAACCCGGATCCGGCCCCGCACCACCCCTCAGCCGCTCAGCCCCTCACGCGGGGACGATGTTCACCAGCTTCGGCGCCCGCACGATCACCTTGCGCACCCCGGCCCCGCCCAGCGCCGCGACGACACCGGGATCGCCCAGCGCCAGCGCCTCCAGCTCGGCGTCGCCGATCCCCGGCGGCACCTCCAGCCGCGCCTTCACCTTCCCCTTCACCTGCACCACGCACGTGACCGTCTCCTCAACCACGTACGCCGGATCTGCGACCGGGAAGTCCGCGTGCGCGACGCTGCCGCCCTCGTGCCCCAGCCGGTGCCACAGCTCCTCGGCGATGTGCGGGGCCAGCGGCGCCGTCAGCAGCACCAGCGTCTCCGCGACCTGGCGCGGAACGGCCCCGCCCCGCTTGGTCACGTAGTTGTTCAGCTCGGTGATCTTGGCGATGGCGGTGTTGAAGCGCAGCCCCTGCAGATCGCGGGTCACCCCGTCGATCGCCCGGTGCACGGCCCGCAGCATCTCCTCGTCCGGCGCGTCCTCGGTCACCGTCACGGCGCCGGTGGTCTCGTCCAGCACGTTGCGCCACAGCCGCTGCAGCAGCCGGTACTGCCCGACGACCGCCCGCGTCTCCCACGGCCGCGAGACGTCCAGCGGACCCATCGCCATCTCGTACAGGCGCAGCGTGTCCGCGCCGTACTGCGCGGCGATGTCGTCGGGCGAGATCGCGTTCTTCAGCGACTTGCCGATCTTGCCCAGCTCGCGGGTGACCTGCTCGCCGCCCCACCAGTACGTGCCGCCCTCGCGCTCCTCCACCTCGGCGGCGGGCACCGGGAAGCCGCGCGCGTCACGGTAGACGTACGCCTGGATCATGCCCTGGTTGAACAGCTTGTGGTACGGCTCGGCCGAGGACACGTGCCCCAGGTCGAACAGCACCTTGTGCCAGAACCGCGCGTACAGCAGGTGCAGCACCGCGTGCTCGGCGCCGCCCACGTACAGGTCGACGCCCCCGGTGGGCATGCCCTCGCGCGGGCCCATCCAGTAGCGCTCGATCTCCGGGTCCACCAGCCGCTCGCTGTTGTGCGGGTCCAGGTAGCGCAGGTGGTACCAGCAGGAGCCGGCCCAGTTGGGCATGGTGTTGGTCTCGCGCCGGTAGCGCTGGGGGCCGCGCCCGTCCCCCAGATCCAGGGTGACGTGCACCCACTCCTCGTTGCGGGACAGCGGCGTCTCGGGCTGGGTGTCGGCGTCCTGCGGGTCGAAGGTGCGCGGCGTGTAGTCGTCGACCTCCGGCAGTTCCAGCGGCAGCTGGGAGGCGGGCAGCGCGTGCGCGATGCCGTCCTCGTCGTACACGATGGGGAACGGCTCGCCCCAGTACCGCTGCCGGCTGAACAGCCAGTCACGCAGCCGGTAGTTGACGGTGCCCTCGCCCAGGCCGCGGTCCGCCAGCCAGGCCGTGATCGCCGCCTTGGCGTCCTCGACCCCCAGCCCGTCCAGCGACACCTCGGCGGAGGCCGAGTTGATCAGCCGCGCGTCCTTGGCGTTGAACGCGTCGTCCCACGCGGCCGGGTCCGTGCCCCGCCCGTCCGTGGGCTCCACCACGCAGCGCATCGGCAGTTCGAAGGCGCGCGCGAAGGCGAAGTCCCGGCTGTCGTGCGCCGGCACGGCCATGATCGCGCCGGTGCCGTAGCCCATCAGCACGTAGTCGGCGATGAACACGGGAACGCGCTCGCCGTTGACCGGGTTCGTGGCGTAAGCGCCGGTGAACACCCCGGTCTTGACCTTGGCGTCCGCCTGCCGCTCCACGTCCGACTTGGCCGCCGCCTGCTTGCGGTACGCGGCCACCGCCGCACCCGGCGTGGCGTGCCCGCCCGTCCACACCGCGTGGGTGTCCTGCGGCCACGCGGCCGGCACGATCGCATCGACCAGATGGTGCTCGGGCGCCAGCACCATGTAGGTGGCGCCGAACAGGGTGTCCTGACGCGTCGTGAAGACCGTGACCGTGCCTCCGTCACCCGGCTCGCCGGCCTGGAAGTCGACCCGCGCGCCCTCCGAGCGGCCGATCCAGTTGCGCTGCTGCAGCTTGATGGCCTCGGGCCAGTCCACCGTGTCCAGGTCGTCCGCCAGCCGGTCGGCGTAGGCGGTGATCCGCATGTTCCACTGGCGCAGCTTCGACTTGAAGACCGGGAAGTTGCCACGCTCGGAGCGACCGTCGGCGGTCACCTCCTCGTTGGCCAGCACCGTGCCCAGCCCGGGGCACCAGTTGACGGGCGCGTCGGAGGCGTACGCCAGCCGGTACCCGGTCAGCACGTCGGCCCGCTGCGCCGCCGTCAGCTCGCTCCACGGCTGCCCGTCCGGGGTCTCGCGGGTGCCGGCCTCGAACTCGGCGACCAGCTCGGCGATGGGACGGGCCCGGCCGGCGCCGGTGTCGTACCAGGAGTTGAAGATCTGCAAGAAGATCCACTGCGTCCAGCGGTAGTACTCCGGGTCGATGGTGGCGATGGTGCGCCGCTTGTCGTACCCCAGGCCCAGCCGCCGCAGCTGCGCCTCGTACTTCTCGATGTTCGTCTCGGTGGACACCCGCGGGTGGGTGCCGGTCTGCACGGCGTACTGCTCGGCGGGCAGGCCGAACGCGTCGTACCCCAGCGTGTGCAGCACGTTGTGGCCGCTCATCCGCAGGAAGCGCGCGTACACGTCGGTGGCGATGTAGCCCAGCGGATGCCCCACGTGCAGGCCCGCGCCCGAGGGGTACGGAAACATGTCCATGATGAACTTCTTGGGCCTGGCCGCCTGCGCCGGGTCATCCGCCAGGTCGCCCGAAGGGTTGGGCGTGCGGTACGTGCCGTGCTGCTCCCACCAGTCCTGCCAGCGCGCCTCGATGTCCGCTGCCAGGGCGGCGTCGTACTTCTGTGTCTCGCTCATGGTCCTCGAAGCTCCATCGGGTCGTCTCTGCCGCGCCATGAAAAAACCCCTCGCACAGGAGGGGGTCGCCGCGCCGATTCCGGGCCCGGCTCAGCGGCGGGCACCGGCGGTGACTCAGCGCGGCCGGCTAAGCAGAAGGCGTACGGCACGCATGGCCTCAGAATACCGCACGGGGACAAACCGAAAGCGGGTCATCCATCAACTGGATGACCCGCTTGGTGATTGTGGAGCTAAGGAGAATTGAACTCCTGACCTCTTGCATGCCATGCAAGCGCTCTACCAACTGAGCTATAGCCCCTTGTTCTGTTGTTCCCCGCCGGGCTTCCTTCCGGTTTCCCTTCCGGCCCCTTGCGGCGATGCCCTTACTCTACACACTCACCCGGGTGGTTTGCCAAATCGGCTGCGGCGGCCCGCCGTCCGGGGGTTCATCAGGCACTCGCGAAGGAGTAGAACCGCTTCAACGCACAGTGCTCGTCCAGCAGCCGGCCATAGATCGGCTCGCCCTCCAGCTCCCGGTACACCTCGATCGGGTCGCCCTTGATGATGAGCGCCCGCGCGCACTCCACGCACCAGTACTGATAGCCCGTGTTCACGGGCTGGAGATCACGGACGATGGGCGTACCGCAGCCGCACCAGTCGCACTTCCTGCTGTGGGCACCCAAGGGAAACGCCTCCGTCAACGCCGGACAGGCCAAGCCGGGGACCCCTCGCCCGACGCCTTCCGATTGTGCCACGCGGGACCCCGGCGAATAAGTCCCGCGTCACACGTCGTGAGCGAAGGGAGACGCTTTCGAGATCGGCGTCACCCTCGCCGCCCGCGCCGTACGTGCCCACCAAGCCGTACGGGCGTCGGCTACCCGCCGACGCCCGTGCCACACCCCGCCGCCGGGTCGCCCCGGCTCTCCCGCTCCCCCGTGGGTCCCCCCGGCCGCGTTCCGCCGTCTCAGACGTCGTCGCCGATGACCGGCTCCGGCAGCGAACCCGCGTTGTGCTCCAGCAGCCGCCAGCCGCGCTCGCTCTCGCCCAGCACCGACCAGGAGCAGTTGGCGAGCCCGCCCAGCGCCTCCCAGGTGGCCGGCGCGAGGCCGAGCAGCCGGCCGATGGTGGTCCGGATCGTCCCGCCGTGGCTGACGACCACCAGAACCCCGCCCGGCGGCAGCTTCTCCGCCGTGCGCTCCACCAGCGGCGCCGCCCGGTCGGCGACCTCGGTCTCCAGTTCGCCGCCGCCGCGCCGCACCGGCTCGCCGCGCTTCCACGCCGCGTACTGCTCGCCGAAGCGGGCCTTGATCTCCTCGTGCGTCAGCCCCTGCCACTCGCCGGCGTACGTCTCGCGCAGCGCCTCGTCATGGGTGACCGGCAGCCCGGTGACGGCCGCGAGCTCGGCGGCGGTGGCCACCGTACGCCGCAGGTCGGAGCCGATGATCGTGTGCGGCGACAGTCCGGCCAGCAGCCGCGCGGCCCGCTTGGCCTGGGCCACGCCGGTCTCGGTCAGCTCGATGTCCAAGGTGCCCTGGAAGCGGTTCTCCAGGTTCCAGGCGGTCTGTCCGTGCCGCCACAGGACGATGCGCCGTCCGTGGCTCCGCGCGGCGCTCAGCTGAACTCACCGCCGGGCGCCGGACCCTCGTCCGCCGTACCCGCCTCGCCGGCGTGCGCGGCTGCCTTGCCCCGGGTCGCCTTGGCGTCCTCGGGCAGTTCCAGCTGCGGGCAGTCCTTCCACAGCCGCTCCAGCGCGTAGAAGACGCGCTCCTCGGCGTGCTGCACGTGTACGACGATGTCGACGTAGTCCAGCAGCACCCAGCGGCCGTCGCGCTCGCCCTCGCGGCGCACCGGCTTGGCGCCCAGCTCCTTGTTCAGCGTCTCCTCGATGCCCTCGACGATGGCCTTGACCTGCCGGTCGTTGGGCGCGGAGGCGAGCAGGAAGGCGTCGGTGATGGCGAGGACGTCACTGACGTCGTAGGCGATGATGTCGTGCGCCAGCTTGTCGGCCGCGGCCTGGGCGGCGGCCTCGATCAGCTCGGTGGCGCGATCCGTTGCGGTCACAGGCGAAGCTTCTCCATCGTTACGGCGGCAGTGGTGGTTCGGCAGCGTCAGCGGATTTCTCCGACGATGTCCCCCCAAGGGTCTCACGGCCCACTGACAGGCTCAGCCCGGTTTACCCCTGAGCCTGTCACCCACCGCTACCGCACTTACTCCCCGTAGTCCTCGCCCAGCACGATCGTCACATCGGCGTTCGGCGCGCCGTCGCCCGCCTCCACCACGTCCTCCGGCAGCCCCAGCGTCCTGGCGGCCTCCACCGCCGTCTCCCGGTGCTCCTGCGCCCGGTACGTGATCCGCGAGGTCTCGCCCGGCTCCGGCGCCGTACGGCTGTCGACGACCGAGAAACCGCCGTTGATCAGGGCCACCCGGGCGGTTTCCCCGCCCGCCTCGCTGCCGGTCGCGTCGGTGACCGAGATCCGCAGCGCCGCGCCCGGGTCGGCGTTGACGACCGTGCCGCCCAGCACGTCCAGCACCAGGCCCTCGGCCGTCTCGGTGCTCAGCGTGCCATCGCTCTCCACCGGCAGCAGCAGGGTCTCGTACGCGTCGTCCTGCGCGTAGCCGCCGAGCTGGGCCAGGCTCAGCGCCAGCTCCTCCTCGGACAGCGAGGGGTCCGCGATCAGCCCGACCGCGTTGATGGTCCTGGTGGCGCCCTCGGCCCCCGTCGGCATCTTGGCCAGCATCCCGGCCAGCACCTGCCCGAACCGTTCCAGGCGCGCGTTCTCCGGCTCCTCGGGCTCCCGGTAGGTCACGTAGGCGACCGCGGCCTCGCCGCTCAGCGACACGTTCTCGCCCAGCGGCACCAGCGGTTCCTCGTCCTTCTTGCCCGGCACCTCGGCGTCGGTGGTGATGGTGATCCCGCCCAGCAGGTCGACGAGCGTCTCCAGATACGGGCTGCCGAGCCGCCAGGTCCCCTTGATGTCGGCGCCGAGCAGATCGCCCGCCGCCTCCCGGACCGACCCGGCGGCCTCCTGGGTCACGGCCTGGCCCAGCGTGGTGGTGCCGCCGTCCGGGGTGATGGTCAGATCGCCGGGCAGCAGCACGGTGTACCCGCCGCCCGTCGTCTCATTGGCGACCAGCAGCGCGGTGGACGCGGTCTCCCCGTCCAGCTCCCGCAGATGCACGATGATCACATCGCGCTTCTCGGCCACCGCCGACCCCCCGTCGTCCCCGCCGGGGCCCGACAGGAACGGCAGCCGGTCGGTCGCCCACAGCGCCCCGACCGAGCCGATCAGCGCCAGCACCAGGACGATCACCAGCAGCCGTACCCGGCCCCTGCCGCGCCGCTTGGCCTCCTCGCGGCGCTCGGTACGGCTCTCGCTGAACTTCAGCCAGTCGATGACGTCTTCCGAGCCGGCGTCCTCCTCCTCGATGAAGGCGAACTGCTCGGTGGCGTACTCCTTGACCTCGGCGTCATCGCCCCCGGCCCGGTCATCACCCCCGGCCCGCGGTTCCGCCCCGCCCTCCGGACCGGAAGGCGGCTCCGGCTCCGGATCGGCCCCGGCCCCCGCCCCGGTCTCCGGCTGCCGCTGCTGGGGCACCGCGCCCGCCGGCGCCGCGTCGACGGCCGGCTGCTCGCCGGTCCCGTACGCCGGGTAGCCGGGCGCGTCGGTGACCCGCGGCTGCTGCCCGCTCCCCCAGTCGTAGGAGTCCTGCTGATAGCCGTCGTACCCCTGGTACTGCTGCGGGTACGGGTCGTACCCGTAGCCCGGCTGCTGGTAGTCCGACGAGGGATAACCCGGCTGCTGGTAACCGGACTGCTGGTAGTCCGCCTGCGGGTAACCCGACTGGTCCTGCTGCGGCTGCTGGTACTGCTGCGGGTAGTACTGCTCCTGCTGCGGTTCCTGCTGCTGCCCCGGGGATCCGGGCGCCGGCTGGTACAGGGGGCGCCCGTACTCGTCATAGCCGTAGATCTGCCCGTACGGATCCTGTCGGTCGTTCACCCGTGCCGCCCCTTCAGTCCCTCAGCCGGTTCAGCCTGTCCGCTCCGGAAGCTCGGAGTCCCCGTCCCGGTAGAGGGCGCGCTTGTTGATGTAGCGCACCACCCCGTCCGGCACGAGATACCAGACCGGATCGCCGCGGGCGACCCGCTCGCGGCAGTCGGTGGAGGAGATCGCCAGGGCGGGCACCTCCACCAGGGAGACCCCGCCGTTCGGCAGCCCCGGATCGGTGAGGGTGTGCCCCGGCCGGGTGACGCCGATGAAGTGGGCGAGCGAGAACAGCTCGGGGGCATCCCGCCAGGTCAGGATCTGGGCGAGCGCGTCCGCGCCGGTGATGAAGAAGAGATCCGCGTCCTGGTGCTGTGCCCGCAGGTCGCGCAGCGTGTCGATGGTGTACGTCTTGCCGCCGCGGTCGATGTCGATGCGGCTGACCGAGAACTGCGGATTGGACGCGGTCGCGATGACCGTCATCAGATACCGGTCCTCGGCGGCCGAGACCTGCCGGTGCTCCTTCTGCCACGGCTGCCCGGTCGGCACGAAGATGACCTCATCGAGGTGGAACCGGGCCGCCACCTCACTGGCGGCGACCAGGTGGCCGTGATGGACCGGGTCGAACGTCCCGCCCATCACGCCGAGCCGCCGCCTCCCGGGGGTTATCCCGTCTGCCATGAGCGGACCTTAACTGCTTCGGGGCCGTGAGGCTCAGCGGTCGCGGTTGAGACGGGTGGTGATCCACAGGAGCAGCAGCAGCGCCGCGAGCGCGCCACCACCGATGAAGTACGCGTTGAGGCTGTCGTGCGGGCCGCCTTCGCTCGCGAGCGTAGTGAGGGCTTCGGCGGTGCTGCTGGGCAGGTTCATGAACGGACCTATCCGGAACGAGACGGCTGGGACGTAGGCTCATCGTAAGCGGACGCGTCCGTCGCGGCCTCTTGCCCCCACCGCTCCCGATGCGATGCGGTGGACAGAGCCACGTCCGGAGCCGACGAACACAGACTTCACAAGGGGGCCCGATGAGCGACGACACCGGCTCGAACAACGGGAACGACGGTCAGGGGAGTGACGGCGGCGACGGTCACGGGGCGGCGACGCCCGACCCCGCGGCCCTCAACCGCGAGCGGCTCCCCGGCCGCAACCGCCGCCGCTTCCCCGGCATATCGTCCCGCGCCTACGAACACCCCGCCGACCGCTCGGCCCTGGTCGCGCTGCGCAAACTGACCGGCTTCGACACGGTCTTCAAAGCGCTGAGCGGCATGCTCCCCGAGCGCAGCCTGCGCCTGATGTTCCTGTCCGACTCGGTCCGCGTCGACGAGCGGCAGTTCGCACACCTGCACCAACTCCTCCTGGAGGCCTGCGACATCCTGGACCTGGAAACGGTCCCGCCGATGTACGTCACCCAGGACCCCAAGCCGAACGCCATGTGCATCGGCCTCCAGCAGCCCATCATCGTGCTCACCACCGGGCTCGTCGAACTCCTCGACGAGGACGAGATGCGTGCCGTCATCGGCCACGAGGTGGGCCACGCCCTGTCCGGGCACGCCGTCTACCGCACCATCCTGCTCTTCCTCACCAGCATCGCCGTCCGGGTGGCGTGGATCCCGCTCGGCAACATCGCGATCATGGGCATCATCACGGCGCTGCGCGAATGGTTCCGCAAGTCCGAACTCTCCGCCGACCGCGCCGGACTGCTCGTCGGCCAGGACCCGCAGGCCTCGCTGCGCGGCCTGATGAAGCTGGCCGGCGGCAACCACCTGCACCACATGAACGTCGACGCCTTCCTCGAACAGGCCAAGGAGTACGAGGCGGGCGGCGATCTGCGCGACTCGGTGCTCAAGATCCTCAACGTGCTGCCGCGCACCCACCCCTTCGCCGCCGTCCGGGCCGCCGAGCTGCACCGGTGGGCGGCCACCCGCGACTACCAGCGGATCATGGACGGGCACTACCCGCGCCGCGACACGGATGCCGACGCGTCCGTCAGCGGCTCCATCCGGGAATCGGCGGGCCACTACGCCCAGTCGGTCAAGTCCAGCAAGGACCCGCTCATGAAGCTGGTCTCGGACGTGGCGGGCGGGGCCAGCGATCTGGGCGGCAGGCTCCGCGACTTCGCCACCGGCCGCGGCAGCAACGGTGGCGGCGGCACCGCGGGGGGCGGCACCGCAGGGGGCCCTAAAGATCCCGGGCCGCAGAGTCCGGGTTAGGCAATGCCTTGGCGTCCAGCGCCCCGCACAGCGGAATGTGGTCGGCATCGGTGGTGTAAGGATCGGTGCCGGCCGGCCGCGAGTCCCCGGCCCGCTCCCCCGCCAGCAACGGCCGCAGCGGGCCGTCCGGGTCCACCCCGCAGTCCATCGGGCCGGCCAGCAGATCCGTCTGGCGCAGGATGACGGTCCGCTCCTGAAGCCCCTCCTCGGCGAACAGCATGACCACCTCGCGCCGCACCGTGAACAGCGTCGTCTCCCCCGGCTCCTCCCCGGGTTCGCGCGGCGCCGCACCGGCCTCCCGTACCGCGTACACGGCGACATGGCGCGCGGTCACCTGGAGCATGTCGTCGGCGATCTCGGTGAAGGCGAACGTGCCCTCGATCCGCACCTGCGGATCGGCGAGTTCCACCTCCAGCGGATCGAAGCTCACCAGCCACGCGGTCAGCGGCGCCGCGGCGATCCCGCCGCTCACCGCCCGGTCCAGCTGCCGCCGCTGCTGCGGATCCAGCAACTCGCGTACCGGCACGGCCGAGACCCCGGTCAGCACGTCCTGGGTGAGAGCGCTGGCCACGATGTACTCCTTGGCCAGCGTGAGCGCGGTGAACACCTGATCGCGCGAGAAGTGCGCGGTCGCCCGCGCGTCGGGCAGCAGCACCCCGGCCGCACCGGAGCCGAACCCCTGCGCCGGACTGGCCTCGAACAGCTCCGCCGGCTCCGCCGCGCCCGGCACCACCCCGGCGGGTGCCAGCGGCACCAGGGTGGTCAGCGGCGGCTGAACGGCGTGCCCGCCGTCCTCGCCGTACGGGTTGTTGTTGCCCAGGTACACGGCCGCGGCGAACGCCAGCAGGATGATCACGCCGAGCGCCAGCCCCTGCCGGGGCACCGTACGGTGCGGCGTGCGATCGCGGACCGCCGTGCTGTGGTCCTGCAGCCGCTCCTGCGCCGAAAACTCCTGGAGACGTGCCGCATTGACGAACGACTCGTCGAAGACGGTCGACGCGTACTCCTCGTCCCCACTGCCCGGGACACCCCCGGGGTCCGAACTCCCGGCCACCCGACCAGAGTACGGTCACCGGCAGAGCCCCGGCACCCCCGATCGCGCCTTACATCCCGTTGTCGGGCTCGTCGTGCTCGGTGGCCGGGGGCGGACGGTCCTGCCCGTGCTCACCCGCACCGCCGGAACGCTGAACGGCTATGAGGGCGAAGGCGATCACACTGATCCCCATCACCACGGCGAGTACGCAGGCCACCGGCCGCTGCCAGCGCAGCGGACGCCAGGCGGGCGGCGGACCGCTCTGCGCGGGGCCGGCGATGGCGGGGCCTGGGGCGGGCGGCGGCACGGAGTAGTCGGTGCCGAGGGCCTCGTCCTCGTCCTCGTCCTCCTCCTCGGGCGGGAGATAGCGCAGATAGTCGGAGCGGTCGAAGCGCCCCTCGTCATCGTCGTGTTCGCCGTACAGGCCCTGGGCCTCGGCGGCCTCCGACTCGGCGCGTTCCAGAGCGGCGTACAGAATCCGCTCGGCGGCGGTCGGTTCATGGATCTCGGCGGCTTGGACAAAATCGTCGTCGAGCACCACCGAGGCGAAGACCTCATCGGCGGTGCGGCGTTCCTGGCTGTCTGGCCTGTCTCCGTCCGGGAACGGCAGGCCCCCCACGTCATCCGGCACGCGTCCCAGCGTAGGCGGATTGGCGGCGTGGGGGGAGGGTCGCAGTGAATTCACTCGCGGGTGTGACCGTCCCCGGTGACGACATAGGTGGTCGAGGTCAGCTCGGGCAGCCCCATCGGGCCCCTGGAGTGCAGTTTCTGGGTGGAGATCCCGATCTCGGCGCCGAAGCCGAACTGTCCGCCATCCGTGAACCGCGTCGACGCGTTGACCATGACGGCCGCCGAATCCATCCGGGCCGTGAACCGGCGGATGGCACCGGCGTCCCGCGCGACGATCGCCTCGGTGTGGCCGCTGGTCCAGCGCCGGATGTGTGCCACGGCCGCGTCCAGGTCCTCGACGACGGCGGCGGCGATGTCCAGGCTCAGATACTCGTCCGCCCAGTCCTCGTCGCCCGCCTCCAGCACGTCGACGCCGGCTTGCTCACCGGTCTTGCGCCACCGCTCGTCGCCGTGCACGGTGACCCCGGCCCCGGTCAGCGCCTCCAGGGCCAAGGGCAGGAAACGGTCCGCGATCGCGGCGTGCACGAGCACCGTCTCGGCGGAATTGCACACCGAGGGCCGCTGCGCCTTGGAATTCACCAGGATCTTGACCGCCGTCTCCAGATCGGCGCTCTCGTCCACATACACGTGGCAGTTACCGACGCCCGTCTCGATGACGGGCACGGTCGACTCGTTCACCACGGTCCTGATCAGCGAGGCACCGCCGCGCGGGATGAGCACGTCGACCAGGCCGCGGGCGGTCATGAGCTCCCGTACGGAGTCGCGGCTCTCGCCCGGCACGAGCTGGACGGCGTCGGCGGGCACCCCCGCCGAGGCGACGGCGTCGCGCAGCACGGCCACGATGGCCGTGTTCGACGCGTAGGCGGAGGAGGAACCCCGCAGCAGCACGGCGTTCCCCGACTTCAGACACAGGGCGGCGGCGTCCACGGTCACATTGGGCCGGGCCTCGTAGATGATCCCGACCACCCCGAGCGGAACGCGCACCTGGCGCAGCTCCAGGCCGTTCGGCAGGGTCGAACCGCGCACGACCTCCCCGACCGGATCGGGCAGCGCCACCACGTCGCGTACGTCGGAGGCGATGGCGGCCACCCGCTGCGGGGTCAGCGTCAGCCGGTCGACGATGCCGGCCGGCGTACCGGCCTCCCGGGCCCGCTCGACATCCACGCGGTTGGCGGTGACGATCTCATCGGCCCGCACCTCCAGGGCGTCCGCCACGGCCAGCAGCGCCGCGTCGCGCACGGCACGCGGCAGCGGGGCCAGCTCGGCGGCGGCCTCCCGGGCCCGCCGGGCGGTGGCGATGACTGGAGAATCCACGACGCTGCTCATAGGACCAGCGTAACCGCGCGCTCACCGACTCCCGCCCGCCGTCCACAGTGCGGTCAGAAGGGATGCACCCCGACCGGGACGGCCCGTGGCGGCCCGCTGCCCTCGGCGACGCGCTGGTGGTACGTCTCCCGCCCGATCACCTCGAGCCCGACGATCTCCCACGCCGGCAGCTGCGCGGTACGGCGGTGCTCGCCCCACAACCGCAGCGCCACGGCGGCGGCGTCGTGCAGATCACGGGCCTCCTCCCAGTACCGGATCTCCGCGTGATCGCAGGCGTAGCGACTGGTGAGCAGGAACGGGTGATCATGCGCCAGCCGTTCGAGCCCCCGGCGCACCTCGCTCAGCGCGACCGCGCTCCCGGCGACGCTGAGCGTGATGTGCCACAGCCGGGCCGCCTCCCGCTCTCCCGCGATGGTGCGGGTGGCGGCTTGCTGGCGCTGCTCTCCGACGCTGGCCAGTCGTCTCACCGGCAGCCTCCTGACGTGGTACTGACATGACGCCGGTCCGACGCGCAAGGACCGCGTCTCAAAGTTGACCAGCTCATGCGCGGCCGTGGGGCCATTTCCTGGATCCTTGCCGGAAAGGCTTATGCCCGCATCAGCACAAGGTCATCGCGATGGACGACCTCTCTTTCGTAGGCGGGGCCCAATTCACGGGCCAGCTCGTAGGTGGACCGGCCGATGAGCTGGGGAATCTCGCGGGCGTCGAAGTTGACCAGCCCGCGCGCGACGGCCTGCCCGGCGCCGTCCCGCAGTTCGATCGGTTCGCCCGCCGTGAACTCCCCTTCGACCGCGGTGATCCCGGCGGGCAGCAGCGAACTGCCCCGCTCGGTGACGGCGCGCACCGCTCCGTCGTCCAGGACGACGGCGCCCCGGGGCACGGAGGCGTGCGCCAGCCACAGCAGCCGGCCGGCGGAGCGCCGCCCGGTGGCGTGGAAGTAGGTCCCGGTGGGCCCCCCGGCCAGTGCTTCCCCGGCGTGGCCGGCGGAGGTCAGCACCACCGGAATCCCGGCCTCGGTGGCGATGGAGGCGGCCTCGACCTTGGTGACCATCCCGCCGGTGCCCACCCCGGACTTCCCGGCCTTCCCGATCTCGACGCCCACGAGATCCTCGGAGCCTGCGACCTCCTCGATCCGCCGGGTCCCGGGCTTGCGGGGGTCGCCGTCGTAGAGCCCGTCCACATCGGAGAGCAGCACGAGCAGGTCGGCCCGCACCAGGTGGGCGACCAGGGCGGCCAGCCGGTCGTTGTCACCGAACCGGATCTCGTCGGTGGCCACGGTGTCGTTCTCATTGACCACCGGGACCGCGCCCAGCTCCAGAAGCTGGTCGAGCGTCCGGTAGGCGTTGCGGTAGTGGGCGCGCCGGCTGGTGTCGTCGGAGGTGAGCAGCACCTGCCCGACGCGCCGCCCGTACCGGGCGAAGGAGGCGGTGTACCGGGCGAGCAGCAGCCCCTGCCCGACACTGGCGGCGGCCTGCTGCCGCGCCAGATCGGAGGGCCGCCGCGCGAACCCCAGCGGCGCGAGCCCGGCGGCGATGGCGCCGGAGGACACCAGCACGATCTGCCGGTCCTCCTGCTTCACCAGCACATCGACGAGCGCGTCCACCCGATCGGCGTCGAGCCCTCCGGCCGCCGTCGTGAGCGACGACGACCCCACCTTGACCACGACCCGCCGGGCCCCAGCAACCCCCTGCCGCACCACACCCACCGACGTACACCCTCACCGACTAGCTCCAGCTTTGCTCTCCCAACCTATGCCACGACCAGGCGGAGCTTGAGCTAATTTTGGAGAATAACACGACCGAGATTGGCCAAATATTCATTTTCCTTGAGTGCGGGATGAACCGAACAAATCAATCGCATCGCCGGCCTGAAAGCGCAACTTGGAATCTCTTTAAATTCCTCCAATCCAATTCTTGAAATCACTCCAGAGAAACTGTATGAAATTTCCACAAAGTCACCAACTTTCATCGCTGTGATCGAGTCCTGACTCTGGGACGACTCCACCGTCGATAGACCTGATGAAATCGTCTCACGGCGCAACTGGACGAGCATCAGAACAAAATCTACAACCGGCAGACCAGGAGTCATTAGCGGAATCTCGTTCAGCCCGTCATTGATCAGAACATCGGATTTAAAGTAATAGAACGTGAAATCGTCGGCACCCATTTCTTGAAAGCATGAATCCAGCTTTCCCTCAGGCTGCCATGACAAGTCTTCGCCGCGCGGGAAGAATTCGAAAGAAAACACTCGTCCACCTAGTATATAAATCTCGGCATCGCGGTTACGAAATTCCCTTCTCCGTCAACTGCGATCCTCATTCCATTTTGCCCCATCGCACCGACTTCCACATCCCCGAAGTCGTAGTCAATATAATGACCGCCGCGCGCGTCTGCCGTAGACCTCTTGACAACCTCTCCCTTTTCTATCGCCTGATTCACCATCGACCCGAACTGCTCTTTGTTGATATTCTCAGCAAGCACATTTCCCATATTGCCTTCCTGATGGTATGCACCTCCATATGAGTGCTGATCCCAAGCGTGATCGAACTGTCGACTTCCAATAAAACAGTTTGCGTTGTGCGCGAGAACTGAAATGCTTCCCGATTGCACGTAGTAAGTGTGCACGCCTTCGACAGTGAGGTTGAAGACGCTTGCTACCGCCCTCTCTTTGCGCACCTCGACCACCTGAGCCCGTTCTCCTGAGCTTGTCAAGAGCAACGTGCCAGTCTCCAGCTCCCCGGCCTCTACCCACGCGCCAAGGTTCGCGTCCCAGAAGGGGTGCCCTTCCGTTGCGACCAGGATGGATCCCTGTTCATTTCCTTCTTCTGGTGAGATGGAGAGGGTGACCAGGTTCTTGTAGCCGGCGTTGTTCAGCTCTGCAGTGACGGCCCGAGCGGAAGTTTCCCCAGTTTCTGGGTCGGTTGCCAGAACCTCGTCGCCCACCTCGACATCTTCTATGGGCTTCGTGGAACCATCGGCCATCAGGACATGGGTTCCCGGGATGAAGCTGTTGCAGCGGGTTGCCGAACGGGCGCCGTCGGCAACGTCGTCAGATTTCCTGGTAGCCCACTTGAAGATTCCCACTGCACCCTCGAAGAGCTTCCCAGCTGGGAAGATATCCGCCGCCAGCCCCGCGCAATCCCAATTGATTGCGGGATCTTTTATACAGCGCATGGCGCCCTCAATATCGGGCACAAAGAAATTCACCCCTTCTCGGCCGGCCGTTTCGAAGGAGTCGATCATAACGTCGTTCATTTTCTTGACCGCGCCGAATGCCCGTTCGAGGGGGCCGCCCGGCCCCATTCCGGTGGGGCCTCCGGTCGATCGGAAACTCGCGGAGGTTGCCCGGGATCCTGATCCTCCGCTTGTGTTTCTCGAAATGGCCGTTCGCTGGGATCGTGGACCTGCCTTCAGGTAATTCGATGCCACCTTGACCGCGCGTGAAACGGCCTTTCCGATGATGGAGCCGAGGCCACCGATTCCCCCGAAGAACAGGCCGGTGGGGTCGCTGAATACGAGGGGGCTGTTGTTTCCGTAGGTATATCCATGAATCTGCTGAGGGTCAGTCAGGTCCATAACGGGATCGAGGGAAATGAAGCGGCCCAGATTCGGGTCGTATTCCCGGGCTCCCAAATGAGTCAGCCCGGTGGACGTGTCCTTCGTGCCGCCGACGAAGCCCCGCGTTCCGGGCCAGTACGCGGGTGCCGCGCCTCGGTCCCCGCCGAAGGGGAGTGTACGGCGGTGGTTGACCTCCATCGTGTAGCCGTCCACCGACACTCGGCCCGTGCCATGGTGGTCGGCGAGGCTGAAGGAGATGTCGCCGTTGTCCTCGAAGATGACCATGTGGCCGCCGCCGGCATCCACGTAGCGGGTGCCTCGGGCGGTCGCCGAGCCCTTGGCGACGGTGACCTCCGTGTGCCCGAGGTAAAGCGTCGTTTCCGTCGGGGTGCGTCCGATCAGGCGCTGGCCGTCCGCGTCGTAGAGGTAGTCCGTGACCGCGCCATCGGCCTCCTCGACCTTCTCCAGGCCGCCTTCGGCGCTCCAGGTCAGTTCCTGGGTGTCGCCGCCGATCTGCCGGGAGATCGTGTTGCCGGCCTCGTCGTAGGCGTACTCCTCCAGCGATCGGATACCCGGAGCCTCTTGGACGACGGAGGTCACCCCGTGCGACTGGGGTTCACCCGCCTCCGGGTAGTGGTAGGTGCGCTCAACACTCTGCTCATGGCGGGTTTCCGTGAGGCGGTTGCCCGTCTTGTCATACGTGTAGGAGTGCCAGTAAGGGGCCGGACCGGCCAGCAGGTTTGCCGTCGGGTTCCCCGCGCAAACCGTGTTCGTGCCCTGCGTCCATGCCTCGGTCAACCTTCGGAGGTAGTCGTACTGGAAGCACTGGACCTCTGCACCGGTGGCCGTCCTACTGGAGAGAGACAGGACATTGCCCGCCTGGTCGTACTGGTATTCCTCCATCAGCTGATTGCCGGGAACATTAAATGCCAAAGCCTGCACGGATTGGAGTCGCTGTGTTCCGTGCTCGTACCTGTTTCCGACCCTGACCGACTCATCCGCGAACTCGTTCGCCCGGAGGGTGAAGACAGAGGGCTTACCCGTATTCATGTATGTCGTTGCGACATGCAACCGCTGCGGCGTCCGCAGATGGGTCAGCCGGAGCGTTCCGTCCTCATACGTCGGCTGAAGAGTGAGGGCCGGCAGGCGGCCCGCCGCCGGGTAACGGATCTGTTCCGGCTTTCCGGATTCCGCGTACGTCGTGCCCGACTCGTAGCGTCCCGCGAGTGCGCCTTCGCTCTCGGGGATCTCGACCTCGGTACGCACCGGCCGATACAGGGCGTCGACCTCGAGGACCCGGTTCGTGTAAGCGCTGTCCTCCTCATACCGGGTGGACGAGGCCAGGAGCCCCTGCGCATTGGGGAGCGTGTCGTACTCCCACTCCGCACGCACCGGGCCCTGGAGGTCGGTCTCCCGCAGCCGGATCTTGCGACCCAGACCGTCGTACTCGTAGGCCAGGGTCACATCACGGGCGTCGGTGCGATGGGTCAGCAGGTCGCGGTCGTCGAAGACGGACACCGTCGTGCCCGCGTCCGGGTCGGTGGTGGAAACGCGCCGGCCCAGTTGGTCGTACGTGTACGTCCACTCGTTCCCGGCCGGGTCGGTCACCTTCGCCAGTTCGCCGCGTGGAGTGAACGCGTAGTGCGTGCTGTCGAAGGCTGCACCCGCCGAACGCTGGTGGTGCTGGCGCAACTCGGTGAGCTGCCCGCGGGCATCGGTGAGCGTGGTCGTTGCCGTCGCGCCCTCCGGTGGAATGACCGTCGTGCGATCGCCCCGATAGGACGTCTGGGTGACGGCGAGCACGCTGCCGCCGTCGCCGTCCCCAGCCATCATCCGGTTCTCGGTCTCACGGCCCAGCCCGTCGTAGCGATAGCGGAACTGGGTCTCGACCCCCGAGGCATCCTGACCTGGCAGGAAGAAGCTCTGCGCTGGTGCCCTGTCGTTGAAGTAGGGAGCGAAGGACTTCGACACCAAGCCGCGCTCGTCGTAGAACGTGTCCGTCAGCAACCGGCCGCCCTGCGGACCGGGTGCCTGGGTCTGCCGTTCCCGCAGGAAGCCGTCGTAAAGAACGTAGGAAGTGTCCTGAACTCCCCGATTACCCAGTGTTTTCGTTCCCACCACGACAGGCTGGTTCTCGGCGAACCTGTACGTGAACTCGTAGTTCGGTGTGGCCGAGGATGCACGGTCGGGAAGCCACACCTTGGTTGAGCGACCGAAAGCGTCATATGCCAACTGCGTTACTTTGCCGTTGGTATCGGTCAGCTTCACCGGCACGCCGCGCAGCGGCTCCACTTCCGTGATCGTGCGCTGAGCGGTCGAGGCGTCTCCCACTGTCGCCGGCGGAGTGGTCTGCGTCATCCGGGAAGGGAAACCTGTCGCCGGACTGAACGCGGTGCTGTTAGTCCGCCCGTCCGTACGGACTCGACGGGTGATGTCCGATCCTGTGACCAGCACATCGGCGGAGAGGTCAGTAAGAGAAAGAACTCGACCGTAGTTGTCATACGTCCTTGCAGACTCCAGATAAGTTCCTGTTGTGCCGTCGTGCTCCTTCAGAACCGCACTTCGGGTAACTTCCCCCCGCGTGGGAGTTGCGCCATAGCTCCCGTCGTCGTACGCATAGCGCTTGTCGGAGATCACATCCGCCGAACGGTCCGGCGTGGTCGAGCATCGGACTGCCACCGTCTCGACCCGAGACGGGACGGAGAGAATGTTCTTCGCCGTGTTGTCGGTGTACGTGACTCTTGTGCACTGATCGTCCGCAGTGGCAGCCGTGTCCCCTCGGTCATCGGTCTGGATGACCCGGCCGGCAACCGTGTCGTACGACTGGTACACCTCCGTGGTGCGCCAACTGCTGCCAGCCCCCGCGTCCAACGATGTCCAGGACTTGCTGTGAGCGGCACCACTGAAGTTCGCGGTGATCGTGCCCCAGTCGCGGACGTCCTTCGCCGTCTCGTGGTGCCACGGGCGGGCGACCGTCTTCTCCAGGACCTTGCCACCGGGCGCGTCGAAGTCGACCGACTTGTAGAGGAAACCGGCCAGCGGGGCGTGGTCCGTGATCGGGTCGCCCTCTCCGGAGTCGAGCGTCACCGTGACCGTCTTCGTCCCACCGGACCGCGTGCGCCGGTCGCCGTGCATACCGCGCAGGAAGTACGAGTCGGACTGGCTGAGCATGCCGCTCTGGCCACCGCTCTGCACCCGGACGTGGCCGTAGCCGCGCCACTGGGACCAGGTCTTCTCCTTCTCGGGCACCATGCCGTTGTCGTCGTCGTAGTGCCACGCCGCGCCACCGCGGTAGTCGTACCGCGTCAGCTGGTCGTCCGCACCACCCGTCCGGTCGGTGGCCGAAACGGCGGTGACCACGTACTTGTTGAACCACTCCAGATCCGGGGCGATGTCCGGCCCGTTGCTCAGATACTGCGGGAAACACCGCGTGGTGTTCGTCTCCGGTGTGGGCAGGGAGCCCCTGACGCAGGCCGGCGCCGAGTACGTGACGTCGATCTGCCCACCGGATTCGTCCGCGATGGAGGACAGCCGTGCCTTGATGAAGGGCGCGAAGCCGTCCCCGGTCGCGTCCAGCCGGTTGGTGAGCTGGGTATAGCCGAAGGTCACCGGCGGCAGGGTGCTGGGCGCGGCGGCGGTGTGTCCGGTGTGCCGGATGTCGGCCAGCAGCAGCTGGTAGTCCACATCGGCCGTCCCCCACCGGTGGTTGAGCTTCCAGGAGTCGACCTTCTGGTAGCCCGTCCCGACGCGCACCTGCGTGGTCACCTCGGTGAGGCGCTTCGTGGTCCAGAACGTCGGGGAGAGACGCCCCTTGTCACAATCCGCGCTGGCGCCGCAGTTGAGATCCCACGGGGTGTCGTACCAGTACTGGGGATACGTGCCGATGCTGGAGCAGTTCGCCCCGCCACCGGGCAGGCACCGGTCCCCGTTGGTGAAGTCGACCTTGGCGAGGGCGGTGCCGTACAGGTTGTCGGAGGAGAGACCGTACTCGATGCGGTCCAGGCTGCCGCCGCGGGTGTAACGGGTGTTGTCCTTGGCCGTGAGGAACCGGCCGTAGGAGTTCTCCTCCTTGTTGTAGTAGTACGCGATGGCGTTGCCCCGCACGTCGACCACGTAGTCGAGATTCCAGCGCCACGCCTGCTGGCACCAGGAGTCCTTCATCGCCGAGGCATGACACGGGTCGCCCGAGTCGTTCCCGTACACCGGGACGGTCCACGTCGAGTTGGTGGCCGTCGCGCCGCTGGTCCAGCCGGGAAGGCGGTGGTACCCGAAGTAGTACTGGGTTCCGTCCGGAGTGGTCATCCGCCAGTGCTCGTCGTTGCGGGCGCCGTTCGCGCGACCGGTGCCGGTCAGCTTCTCGATCCTGGTGCCGTCGTCCTGCTGAAGCTTCCAGGTGTTGTTACCGTCCGGAACCAGCTCCCCGGCCGCTCCGTTGACCGAGATGAACGCATTCTCGTGGTCCCAGCACAGATCACCGATGTGGTTGCCGTTGGAGTCCTTCACCCCCTCCTCGGCACACGGCTTGTAGCGCCGTTCGATGTAACCGGGCCAGAGGTCGAAGCCGTCTCCCACCCAGGAGCCCTGGTTGTTGGTACCGCCGGTGCGCCCGTCGATGCCGCCGGCGGAGTACGAGAGCCCGATCTCGGGGGCGAGACCGCCGGGGACATCGGGTACGTCCATGCCGTACGACCAGCTGAAGTCACCGGTGTTCAGCCCGACGTCCCACGTCGCCGAGGCGGACAGATCGGTGGCCTTGTAGTCGCCCTTGTCGCCTTCCTCCTGGGCCACGACCGCGAAGACGGACGGACCGGATCCGTGACCGAGAGCGGTCTCGGGGAGCGTGAGGACCTGCCGCTCGGTGTCGTTCTGCGCCGGGAGAGGACTCAGCTGCGCGCATGCGGAGACTTCCGGGGTCTCCACCACACACTCGGGGAGTTCGACCAGCGTCAGACGGGAACCGAACCCGCCGCCGAAGGCGTGGGCGAACCCGGAGTAGTCCAGTTCAACCCCCACACTCTCCTCGGACTGCCGCAGCGGCACGGCCCCGGAGCTCTCGGGGAGTTCGATGCTGAACAGCAGACCCGCCAGCCCGGCAGCCTCCGCGTGCTCCGGGTCGAAGAACTCGACCTCCGCGTTGGCCCGGCCTCCGACCCCCTGCGCGGGAAGCGCCGTGGTCCCGGCCGGCGGGAGCAGGTTGACCGGTGCGCGCCGGTCGAGGCGCAGCGGTACCGCTCCGGATCCGGGCAGCGGGATCTCCGCGATGCCCGTCTCCGGCCATACGACGTCGGGCAGCTCCGGAGGGGTGTAGTCGGTGTGGGAGTCGGGCCGCGGTGTGACCGGAAGCCCGTCGACCCCCTCGACCGGATGCTCCTCCGGGATTTCTATGTCAGGGAAGTCGTCCGCCGAGGCGGTGGGAGCGGTGATCGCCTGGAGGAGCGAACCCACCATGAGCATGGCGATGCCCAAGGACACTCGCTGTCTCATCGCGGTCCGCACACGGCGGGGTCTGGCTGGGGCCTTCATCTGCTGTTCCCCTCGGAGACAGGCCCAGCCCACCCATCGGTGAGGGCCCGGAATGATCAGGAAGTCTGTCGAAACGCACGCCTGGGGTGGTGAGCCGCGGTCCCATGGGGACCACCGCTCACCACCTTCGGGCGGGCCCTACTCCGCTTGCTCGGTCGGCGGTGGAACGGCTGTTGGCATGTCCGGTTTGCCGAGACTCAGCTGGCGGATCTGCTCCTGCTCAAGGACGCCCTGGATCACCCAGACGTCATCCATCGCTCCGGGCCATGACGGCTGGTTCCACACTCCACCGCTGAGAGATCGCCCGAGATGGAGATTGCTCTGTGCCTGGAAGGGGTGCACGTTCTCCGCCCACGACAGGCCGGGCGTGCAGTTGTCGGCTTCTTCATCGAGGCAGGTGATCTCTTCCAACTCGCCATTGATGTACAGGCGAGCTTGGGCGGTCAAGCCGTCGTAGACGAAGGCGATGTGGTGCCATTCGCGTACGTCGTACAGCCGTTGATGGCCGAACCGGGAAATGGTCGCATTCGTGTTGTCCGCGTCGGCGAGTGTCGCCTCCCAACGCCCCCAGCCTTCGCCACTCTCCGCGTCGGGTACGAAGTGCACCGCGAAGGCGCTCTGATGCCCTCCTGCGACGCTCATGAAGGACGCGGGGCTGCTGGGGGGAGCCGCGGCACGGACGAATCCGGTCGCCGTGAAGCTGATCGACGTGTCGATCGGCACCCCCGCGGAGTAGGCGTAGCCACCCCAGCCGTCGACGTACATGGAGGTGCTGTCGACGAACCCCGGGCTGAGGCCCGCTCCGCCCCACAGATAGAGATCATGGCCGAAGTCCGAGGAGTCGGGAGTGCTGACGGGGTTCTGGTTCATCTCGGCGAACTGCCAGCGCGCCTGGACCACCGGCGCCTGGTGGTAGATCTGGCGCACCTCGTAATCGGTGAGGATGCGGTCGTACAGGCGCACGTCGTCGATCACACCGGGGAAGAAGGTCCGGTTGCGGCCATTCAGTTGTCCGGCGCCGATCTGGACGTGCTGGTCGGCGTGCCAGGCATTGGGCAGCGAGGCGGTGCCGGCCAGTTCTCCGTCGACGTAGAGCTTCAGGGTCTTGGCGTAGGAGTCATGGACCCCCACCAGATGCACCCACTCCCCGACCTTGGCCTGAGTACCGGACGGCTGCATGGCTCGGATCGGAGTGCCGTTGGCCGAGTTCTCGCTGTACTGGTTGAAGACCCAACGGTCGTAGCCGGCTGAGTAGTACAGCTCGAAACCAGGTGCATAGGTCCCGACCTGTGTCGCGATGACCCCTGCCGATGTCGGCCGGTGATCGAGCTTGACCCAGCTGGAGACGGCGAAGTTCCGTCCCGTCTGCAGCATGGCTGTACTCGTGCGTGCGTAGCCATCCGTACCGTTCAGCCACAGGCCGTCTCCGTGCACGGCCGCGACGCCGGGCTGGACTCCACCGTGATAGGTGGCGGGCAGCGTGTCCGATGCGGCGGAAACGCGGCGTGATCCTTCGGCCTCGTCGAAATCGATGAGTGCGACGGCCGGCCGCCCATTGGGAGTGTGCAGACGTTCCTTCCGGTACAGCCTGGACACGAGGGTCGCGGAAGGCCCGAGGTCGAAGACCTGAACCTCGTCTATCGCGCCGGGAAACCAGTTCCTCACCTCACCGCTGTAGCCGCCCGCTCCGATCAGGAGGTCCGACGGAGCGCTCCACGGCCCTGTGTGGGGTGTGCTTCCGGCGAGTTGCCCGTTGACGTAAAGCCTCAGCTCATTCGCTGAAGGGACGTAGGCGCCCACGAGGTGCGTCCACTCTCCGGTCCGCACGGTCGCACTCTGAGCGAGGGCACGGGACGCCGAAGCGCCGGGCTCGTCCGCACGGTACTGAGCGAAAGCCCATCGGTCCTGTTCCGCCGCGTAGTACAGCTCGAAACCGGGGCGATGTCTTCCTGTCTGGGACGCCACAACGGCGTCGCTGCTCGGTTTGCGATCCAGTTTCACCCATGCCGATACCGCGAAGGACCGGATGGTGTCGGTCGCCGGACCGGTGACCGAGACGTAGCCGCTCGTTCCGTCGAAGCGCGCTGCCGTGCCCACCGCACCGTCGACGCCAAGAGTTGTGCCCCCGTGGACCGTGCCCCAGCGTGCCCCGGCCGTACCCGTGGCCGCAGTGGCCCCTTCGGAATCGTTCATCGACCATGTCGCCCTGGGCGGGGCACCCGAGTTGGCCCGGAAGAAATAGGTCGTGACCTCCGATGCGTTCCCGGCCCGATCGATGGCCTGCGCGGTGACGAAGTGCAACCCCGGCTGATCGGGAGCCATGGCGGCCACACGTGGTGCACCGTTGGTCGTGGCCAGCTCGTTGCGCGACATCGGGTCCTGGTTCACCCCGTACCAGTAGCGGGTGACGTCGTTGTCCCGCGCCGTAATCCGAAAGTCGGCGTACTGCCCGGTCCCCCTGTACCAAGGGTCGAACGGGTCGTCGTTATCGATTTCCGGGTACAGGGTCGCGTTGATATCGGGGCCCTGCGGCACCGAAGTGTTGTAGACGAAGTGACAGTGATGTCCACTTGACCCGGATGTGGACCACGGACTGTACGCCCTTCCGTCGTGTGAGCGCGCCGACCACTGCACCTCTCGGTCCGGGGGGAGATTGGCCGGCAGCTTGACGGAGAAAGCTGAGCCGGATGCCTTGGAGGAGAGGAGACCGGACTCCCAGCGCACTGCGTTTCCGCGGCCGTCTCCGGCGTCCCAGCGGGCGCGGAACTCCACCGCGACGCGGTCACCGTCGGGGTCGGTGATGTTGCTCGCGTAGATCTTGCCAAGGGTCCGAGCGTGCGCCTCCTTGCCCGAGGGCTTGCACACCCCTCCGTACTCCATGGCGAGCTGGGACGGCTTGATCTGGTGCGGTACCCGGTTGTAGGAGACACGGAGGTGCGCCTTGTCGGAGAAGCGCTTCCACGACAGTGCGGCGGACTCGTCCTCGGCTCTCAGGCCGAACGTCATGGTGGACCAGCTCTTGTCCGCTGCCTCCTGGACAGCGGCCTTCACATCGAACTCGGCGTCCCTCACCGCACACCCCTGGTGGCCGTGGGAGAACGATTCCGTTTTCAGGCGCTTGATCCAGAAGCCACTGCTGTTCTGGGTGTTCCACGTGGTCTTCGCGTCTATGTCCTTGGTACGCCACAGCTCCACCGGCTGGGCGGTGCAGGACGCCGAGTGGACATTCCGCACGGAGAATTCGGCGGAGAGGATCTGCGTCCCCGCGTACTTCGATGTCGGTATCCGGTACATGAGCCGCTTGAGGTCCTGCGGCATGCACGCGGCCCAGCCGCAGTAGCCCATACCGGCGTTGGAGTCGCCGTTGAACTTCCACTGCGGTGAGCCGGCCCAGTAGCGGGACACCATCGTCCAGGCGGTCGAGCGGGGACTGTGCCACTGCGGATCGATGTACACCGGATACACGGTGTCCTCGCCGCGGAGAATGTCGGCGTCCGGGGTCAGGATCAGGGCGTCGCGTTCCACGGTCAGCTCGGTGCCCACGTGGCCGAGGTTGCCCGACTCACCGGCTCCCGGGGGTCCCACCGCGGCTTCCTCGTCCTCGACCTGGGCGAGCCGTGCCTCGGCATCGCCGCCGCCGCCCACACTGGAGTCCCACATGAGCGGGGGCGGTGCTTCGAACACCGCGGTGTCACCGTTCGCTTCCCGGGCCTCGATGCCTCCACCCTCGGTCAGTCGCAGCACCACGCCGGAGGAGTCGACGCCCAGCCGGAGGCGTTCGAGCGACGTACTGCCGGCGGCTTCGGCGGAGTTGACCACGATGAGCTGGCTGAAGCCATCCGGGTGTGCCCGGACATGGAGATCCACGTCGGGCAGGACATCGTGGTAGATCGCTGTGTCACCGATCAGTTCCGGCGCGGGAAGAGCGTCCGGCCATTCGAGCGCCAGTTCCCGGCCGCTCCGCTCCAACTGCACGAGAGGGTCTCCCCCGCCGCCGGAGAACACCATCTGAGCGGTGGCTGCCTTCGGGGCCACGAGTCCGTCGGAGTTCACCTCAAGATCGGTGTCGACAGACTGCCACTCACCGTCCACCCGCGCCCACACGGGGCGCAGGTACTCATAGGCCTCCAGTTCACCTTCGGGCGTGGCGAAGACCTCACTCGTCTCCGAGCGGAGCGACTCGACTTCTACCCGTTCACCCGTCTCAACTGCCGCTGCCAGGGCCAGCGATTCCGCTGTCTCGGCGGGCAGGGAGGGATCATAAGGCTCCCCAGCCGACTCCGCAGAATCGGCGGAGGCCGTCGGCGCGGCCGTCAGCACCACCACCGGCAACAACCCGGCGAGCAGCGCCGCGCTGAGCCCCGTAGCCGCAACACCCCGAACACCACGACGCCGCACTCGACGCACGATGTGCACTCCCCCCACATTCACCACAAATTATCAACACACATAACGCGGCGATCACCGTAAGCAACGCTGTGCGATATGAACAGGTGAACGATTGGGGCAAGTGAGAGAAGGCGTCACAGAAGGGAGTGAATCGATGACGTGATGAAGTGCACGTTTACGAGGGCATGTCAGGAGCCATAGAGGCTGCCCGGCTCGGACCGGTCACACCCGCTCGGGCACCGAGCAGGCAGAAGGAGCACCCGGGCGGATCCAGTGGGCACGCCACGGATGGCACCACCCAGCACCCACGGCCGGCTGATCTCCGATCGGGGGGGTGCCTCGGCGGAGGGCGACCAGTAGCGTTCCACCGATCACCGCCAGTTCTGCGAACGCTATTCATCCTCGATTTGATGGGCCCACAATGAGCACGCACACCGGTCACGTACCGGACGTCAGCGTCATCATCGCTGCGTACAACGCCATGCCCTACCTCACCAAAAGCGTCACCTCCGCTCTTGAACAAAGCATCGGACACGACCGGCTGGAGATCATCGCCGTCGATGACGGCTCCACCGACGCCACCGGTGCCGAACTCGATCGGCTGGCGGCCAGCCACCCCGGCACGCTGAAAGTCATTCACCAGGAGAACTCCGGAGGCCCCGCCCGCCCCCGCAACAGGGCTTTGGACATCGCCCGGGGGCGCTTCGTGTTCATCCTCGACGCGGATGACTACCTCGGCCCGGAAGCCCTCGAGCGCATGGTGGCGGTGGCTGACGCCAACGGGACCGACGTCGTCCTCGGCAAGACCATCGGGGTCGGCGGGCGCAAATCGCCCACCATGTACAAGAAGAACGAGGAGAACACGGACGTCTTCTCCTCCAGGGCCTATTGGACTCTGAATCCGATGAAGCTCTACCGCCGGGAGCTGCTGGAGAAGCACAGCATCCGCTTCGGATACGAACTCCGGGTGTGCGAGGACCAGCCTTTTGTCATGCTTGCCTATCTGCGGGCCTCGGGCATTTCGGTCGTCGCCGACTACGACTGCGTCTACTGGTCGTACCGTGACGACGGAGGGAACATCACGCGGACCATCCAGGATCTCCACTCGCGTGTCGAGGTGCTCCAGTACATGTTGCCGCTGGTCGCCAGTGAGGTGCCCGCCGGGCCCCGCCGCGACCTCCTCATCCACCGCCATCTGGAGATCGATCTGCCGTGGATATTACGGCGCATCGCCCATGTCGAAGAGCGGGCCGAGCAGGAGAAAGTCCTCGCCGACCTCCGCCCCCTCTTCGATGCCTACTACACCGAAGCCCTCGCCGCAGGCCTCCCCGCCATGCTGCGGCTGCAATGTCATCTCCTCCAGCACGGCATGCTCGACGAACTGCTCACGGTCCGCCGCTTCAATGAAGTCCCCTCCGCCGACCGGGTCTTCGATGTCACCGTCGAGGACGGCAGGGCGTATGCGCACTACCCCTACTTCCGCGATGACGCCGTCGCCATCCCGGACTCCGTCTACGACTACACCGCTCAGCTCAGCATCCGTCAGGACGCCGGATCACTGTCACTCGACGAGGAATCGGCCGTCCTGTGGGTTGAGGGCAGCGTACGGTTGCACCGCGTTCCGCAGGAGCAACAGGCGACCCTCATCCTCCGGGAGCGCGACGGAGCGGGGGAGCACCACGTCGCCCTGGACTCCACCGACCGGCTGTGTCTCCCCCTCCGCACGGCCGCCGACGGCCGGCCGCTTGCGACCGGGACCTGGGACGTCTTCGTCAGTCTGAGGACCGGCGGCCACACGCAGGAAGCCCGGCTCGGCAGCCAGGCCGAAGCGAGCGGCGCAGCGTCCATCAGCCATGCACTGCGCGACGGCACCCAGCTCCGGCCGGTACGTGCCTACGTCACCCAGCACGGCAAGCTCAGCGTCAAGGTCGCCGCGCCGGTCTCGCGGCTCAGGCGCGATCTCGAGCCGGACGATGTTCACTGGTCCCCGGCCGATCCCTCCCGTGTCCTCCTCAGCGGCGCCATGCGTGGCCTCGACCGGGGCGAGCGCCTGCTGGTGCGGCTCACCAACGCGGTGGGCAGCAAGCAGGAGTTCACCGTCGCCGTCGACCGGGAGTCCGGCCGGTTCGAGCAGGCCGTCCCGCTCACCGCCCCCGGTGACTGGCGCGTCCAGTGGCTGCTCGATGTCCCCGGTGCCACCCCGCGCCGTGCCACCCGCTCCGTCTCCGTCCCCGGGGACCTGGACGTCACCCAGTGGCGCCGCCGCCTGCTCCAGTTCTGGTACGCCAAACCGCTGCCCGCCGGCAAGACCAAGACGCTCACCCTCCGGGTCGGCCGCAAGAGCCTCGTCAAGGGTCTCCTGCGGAAGTAGTCACCCAGGGGCGAGGGGCCCGGATCGCCACCGATCCGGGCCCTTCGACTCGACACCGCGGGAACCCTCGCTCAGAGGGACGAGACGCCGTCCACCGGACCGGCCGGACGGTAGACCGTGACGGCCTGCCGGCGCTTGCCCAGGACCAGGGAGCCGCTGGTGAGTTCGGTGACCTCGCCGTCGTACGCGAACAGCACCTGCCGCTCCGCCGTCTCCAGCCGCAGCCGGGACACCTGCCCGGTCACCAGCACCCGCGAGTTGTGCAGCGTCCCGGTGAGCACCGCCAGCAGCAGCCGCGTCCTGGCCAGCGGCAGCGAGCCGTCGACCGTGCGGATGTCCAGCAGCCCGTCGTCGAGGCTCGGCCGGTAGCTGGGGGTGAACCCGGCCGGGTGGTAGACCCCGTTGCCCGCGAACAGCAGCCACAGCCGCCGCTCCACCCCGTTGATCGTGACGGTGGTGGGGCGGCTGGTGGCCAGGACGGCGGCCAGGGAGACCGCCAGCGCGGGCCACTTGCCGATCCACTTCCCCAGCCGCTCCCGCAGATGCACCAGTTCGGGGTAGACGCCCAGGCTGAACGTGTTGAGGAAGATCTTCTCGCGGGCCCCGTCGGCCGACGCCACCCGGCCCAGGTCGACCCGGACCGCGTCCCCCGCCCGGACCGCCTGCGCCACCTGCTCCATCGTCTCGATGCCCAGGTCGGCGGCGAAGTGGTTGAACGTTCCGCCGGGGAAGACGGCGAGCGGAACCCCGTGCCGTACGGCCGCCCCGGCCGCCGCGTTGACGGTGCCGTCGCCCCCGCACACGCCCAGCGCGCCACCGGTACCGGCGGCCGTTTCCGCCGCCTCGTCCAGCAGAGCGGTCAGGTCGTCCTCCGGCTTCAGGACGCGGATGTCGGCCCCGGGCAGCAGGTCCCGCAGCGAATCGTCCACCTGGCCGGTGAGCCCGGAGCCGGGGTTGACGACCAGCGAGAGCCCGGCCCCGTCCGCCAGCTCGGGCGCCGGGAGCCGGGGTTGCACGGCGGTGGCGGGCGCCTCCGGGCGGGTCGGCCACCAGTGCGAGGTCAGCGCGGCAGCCGCCGCGCCGATCGCCACGCCCGCCAGCACGTCGCTGGGGTAGTGCACGCCGACGTAGATCCGGGACAGCGCCACGGCTCCGGCCAGCGGGGCGATCAGCAGCGCGGCCCGGGGCGACTCCAGCGCCACGCCGAACGTGAACGCGGCGGCCGAGGCGGAGTGCCCGGAGGGGAAGGAAGTGGTGTGCGGCGTCCTGGCCAGCCGCCGGGCGACCGGCACCTGGTCGATGACGGGCCGGGTACGCCGGGTGGTCGGCTTGGCCACCAGGTTGCTGACGGTGGAGGCGATAGCCAACGATCCCAGCCCGCGCAGCGCCGCCCGCCGCGCGCTCCGGCCGCCGAACACCCCCAGTGCCGCCGCCGCCCCCGCCCACAGCACGCCGTGATCCGCCGCCCGGCTGAGCCGCGGCAGCACGCTCTGCACACCCCGTGGCCGGGCTGCCGCCAGCCGGGCGAACAGCGCGCGGTCGAGATTTCGCGGAACGAAGGTACTGCCGAATGCGGTCATGCCGTCCCGCCTACCCGCGTCGCGGCGCCAGCAACGCACCGATCGACAACGCTCCCCAGGCCAGCGACACCGCCACCGCCCCACGCCGCCGCCACGCACCGTCCAGCGTCCGCCCCAGCACCACGGCGTCCCCGAGGTCCGCACCGATCCGTACCAGGGCCGCCGTCCTCAGCGCCGGCCCCTCGGGCGCGACGACCAGCGCCGCACCCGAGACGGCGTCCCGCAGCCCCACGGGCCGCAGGGCGGCGTCCACCCGCGCGTCCTGCCCCAGCCCGGACGGCCGCGCCAGCAGCCGCGGCCGCACCGCGACCGCCACTCCGTACACCGCGGTCACCGCCCCGATCACCCGCAACGCCGTGCTGTCCATACGCGCCCGCCCCTCCTGATCCGTCGGTCCCTGTCATCAGCGCACTGTCGTCAGCCCACTGTGCACCCGCCTACCCCACACAGGTACGCCGGACACGGCAACCGGAGCACACCGGCGGCGCAGCACGGGCAGCGGCGCACCACGGGCGGCACCGCCCCGGCCGCCCTACGCTGAGCGTGCTCCCGCACCCCCATCCCGCACCCACCCACCGGCCCCGCCCGAAAGCCGAGGACGGACATGGCGGCACGGACACACTGGCTCTTCGGGGATCAACTGGGCCCCCGCTTCATCGACCCGCGCCACGGCGGCCCGGACCGCGGCGCGCCGCTGCTGATGATCGAGGCCCGCTCGGTCCTGGGCCGGCGCCGCTTCCACCGCGCCAAGGCCCACCTCGTGCTCTCGGCGATGCGGCACCGCGCCGCCGAACTGGGTGACCGCGTGCGCTACGTACGGGCCGAAACCTACCGCGAGGGGCTGCGCGAAGCCCTCCGGAAGGGAGAGCGACTGACCGTCCACGCCCCCACCTCCCGGGCCGCCGCCGCGTTCGTCGCCGCGCTGGACGGGGTGGAGGTGCTGCCGGCGCGCGGCTTCCTGACGTCCCGGGAGGATTTCCGGTCCTGGGCGCAGGGACGCGAGGAGCACGGCCTGCGGCTGGAGGACTTCTACCGGCGGGTCCGCAGGTCCCACACCCTGCTGATGGACGGCGCCGACCCGGCCGGCGGACACTGGAACCTGGACCACGAGAACCGCGAGCCCCCGCCCCGCGACCGCTCCCGGCTGCCGGTGCCCCCGCCCTGGCGGGCCAGGGAGGACGCGATCGACGAGGAGGTACGGCGCGACCTGGACCGGTGGGAACGCGAGGGCTCGGTGTCCTTCGTGGGACGGGACGGTCCGCGCCGCTTCCCCGCCACCCGGCGGCAGGCCCTGGCGGCGCTGCGGCACTTCACCGAGCACCGGCTGCCCACCTTCGGCGCCCACGAGGACGCCATGCTGGCCGACGACGGGGTGCTCAGCCACAGCCTGCTGTCCAGTTCGCTCAACCTCGGTCTGCTGGACCCGGCCGAGTGCGTGGGCCGCGCGGAGCTCGCCTGGCGGTCCGGGAGCGCCCCGCTGAACAGCGTGGAGGGCTTCGTCCGGCAGATCGCGGGCTGGCGCGAGTTCGTGTGGCAGCTGTACTGGCACTTCGGCCCCGACTACCGGCACCGCAACGCGCTCGGCCACCGGGCCCCGCTGCCCGACTGGTTCCTCGAACTGGACGCGGACGCCCCCGACGCCCGCTGCCTGTCCACCGTGCTGGCCCAGGTACGCGACACCGGCTGGACGCACCACATCCCCCGGCTCATGGTGCTGGGCAGCCGCGCCCTCCAGGACGGCTGGGACCCGGCGGCGGTCACCGACTGGTTCCACCGCTGCTTCGTGGACGGCTACGACTGGGTGATGCTGCCGAACGTCGTGGGCATGTCGCAGTACGCGGACGGCGGCGCGATGACCAGCAAGCCGTACACCTCGGGCGGCGCCTACATCCACCGGATGAGCGATCTGTGCGACGGCTGCGCGTACCGGCCCTCCGACCGTACGGGGGAGCGCGCCTGCCCCTACACCACCGGCTACTGGGTCTTTCTCCACCGGCACCGCGAACGCTTCGCCCACCATCCGCGCATGGCCCGCGCGATCCACACCCTGGACCGGCTGACGGACCTGCCCGAGGTTCTCGACCTGGTGGCGCGGCGCGGTACGGAGCCGCCCTGAGGTGTCAGCCCAGCTTCAGCCCGTCCAGCCAGCGCAGCGTGCCCGAGGTAACGAGCCGCAGCGTCTCCTGCTGGCTCACCGGCGCCGACTTCGGGGTGCCGAAGGTGTGGTTGGCGTGCGGTACGGGGACCGTCCGCACCTTCGACGGAAACTCCCCGGGCGTGCCGAAGGGGTCCTTCTCGCCCTGCACGACCAGCAGGGGTGCCGTCACCGCCGCGAGTTCGTCCGCCCGCGAGCGTTCGGGCCGCCCGGGCGGGTGCAGGGGGAAGGCCAGCGCCAGCACCGCGTGCGCGCCCAGTTCGGCGGCGGTACGGCAAGCCACCCGGGCCCCCGCGCTGCGTCCGCCGGCGATGATCGGCAGTTCCATGCCCTCAAGCGCTGGCCACAGCGCCCGCCAGGCCGCGTCCAGCGTCTTGGGCGCCGGGGCGACCCGCTTGCCCGCCACCCGCCAGGGCTGCTCCACCAGCGCGACGGTCACGCCCCGGGCGGGCAGCTCCGCGGCCAGCGCCACCAGGTCCTGGGCCTCGATCCCGCCGCCCGCGCCGTGCCCGAGGGCCAGCACCGTACGGGCCTTCGCCGCCCGGTGCCAGGTGATACGGGCCTCCCCCGCCGGGGTGTGCACTGTCTCGATCATGCCGTTCAGTGTGCGGCAGAGCGGCGCGCGACCCCGACCGGCACGCGCCGCCGGAGGAGTCCCGGGACGCCGGAAGGGCCCGGATCGTCCCCCGATCCGGGCCCTTCCGCGCACGCCGTTCGCTCGTCCTACCGCTCCTACCGCGTCGTCCCCACCCGGGCACCGGGCAGCACGTCCGTGTAGTCCGGGGAGGCCGGCACCGGCTCCGCCGTCGTGCCCAGCGGGAACGCCCGCAGGCCCTTCCGGTACAGCGCCTCGACCGCTCCGTTGAACCGCTCCGTGGAGGACGGCTCGTCCGCGCCCAGCAGGTACTCCTTGAGCTGGGTGCGCCGCCGCGCCATCGGGTCGGCGCCGACCGGTCCGCGGACCCGGCCCAGGATCTCCGAGAGCTCGTCGCACTCGCTGCCCAGCAGGTACGCGGCGCCGGCCGTCGGGTTCTGGAGCCGGTACTCCTGCGGGTCCATGTCCTCGGCGTTGGTCACCACGTACGGCTTGCGGCTGGCCACGAAGTCCGAGATGACGCTGGACATGTCGCTGATCAGCAGATCCGCGTGGTTGAAGCAGTCGTACAGCGAGGGCAGCCGGTTCTTGACGATCAGGTGCTGTCCGCCCTGGTAGTCATCGCTCCAGAACAGCTCGCTCCACGCCTGCCGGATCACCTCGATCTCGGCCCGCAGGTCCCGCTCGGGGACCCGCGCGTCACGGGTGCGCTGCAGGCGGTCGCCCTCGGCCACCGCCCCGGACAGCTCCGCCATCCGCGCCTCGAGCCGTGCCAGCTCCCGCTCGGTCTCGGCGACCCGCGCCGGATCGCGCCGCGCGGCCCGCCGGACGTTGTCCTCGGTCAGCAGCCGCTCGATGAGCGCGTCGGCCGCCGCGGCCTCGCCGGAGCGCTTGCCGGTCAGCGGGTGCGGCTTGTAGATGACCCGCACATCGCCCTGTTCCAGCAGGCCGCCGATGATGGCCTCGCCCATCGGGATCACCGACGTGTGGCAGGCGTCGTCCGTCCAGCCCTCCCAGGTCGGGCCGTACAGCACGGTCAGGCCCTCGCCCGTCCCGCGCTCGCCGACCAGCCGCTCCCCCGCGGGCCGGACCTCCGACAGCTGCGGGCGTCCCACCTCCACGATCGAGGAGTCGCTGATCGCGTGGCGCACCCGCTGGTAGCGGTCGCGCCCGGCCTTGCCGGCCACCCATATCTCGTCGAACACCCGGCTGACCCGGTTGCTGCTGGCGAGCTTGTCGCTGTCGCCGTGCCCGATGAAGACGTGCTGGATCTCGGCCCGCTGGAGCATGTGCACGTTCTTGCCGGCGTTGCCCGGGTAGAACGCCACCCGTACGTCGGAGAGGTCGAGCTGCGCCAGGTCATCGGCCTTGCGCACGCACACCACCGGCAGCCGGGTCTGCTCCAGACCCCGCATGGCCGCCGTCTCGCGCAGGATGATCACGCCGCGACGGTCCATCTTCTCCATCGCGTCGACCCACATGTTGACCTGGTACATGAAGTCCTGGCCGCCGGCCGCGAAGGTGAAGTACAGCGCCACCTCGGGCCGGTACTCGGCCAGATTGCGGTTGACGACGTCCAGCACCTCGGCCGGGTCGGGCAGCCGCAGGTTGCGGAAGGCGTGCCACGCGGCGTGCACCAGCGATATCAGCACCGGCAGCGGCGCGAGCACGGCCAGCAGCATCCAGGCCTCGTCGGCGCCGGCCACGACGGCCGCCGCGCCGGCCGCGAGCAGCAGCTCGGGGCCGGGGATGCGGCTGAGGCCGCGCGGGCTCAGCAGCGAGCTGCTCGGCAGGTCCGGGATCCGCCGCGCCAGCGCGCCCATGTTCATGTTGAGCGCGGCCACCGGCAGGTTCCGCCGCCGTACCCGGAAGCTGACCAGCGGCTGCTGGCAGCTGTTCGCCAGGAACAGCACGGCGGCGCACACCGCCAGGATCCGCACGCCGGCGAGGTCCTGGGAGAGCGCCAGGGCGACCAGCAGCAGCAGCCGGTACAGCTCCCGTATCCGCTCGCCGAACCCGAACCGCCGCATCAGACGGTTGAAGTAGCGTCCGCGCTTGCGCAGGGCCCAGTCGGCCGCGTAGTTGAGCACCAGCGCGGTGAAGAAGACCGCCTCGTTGCCGTCGACAACGGTCGCGGAGAGCGCGGCGGCGCTCACCACGTAGACCACGAGCAGGATGCTTGGCCAACGGCCACCGCGCCCGATCAGTCCGGCCAGCATTCGGGTTATCACCTCGGAGTAGATGGTGTGATCAGGTGATTGCGTCCGCTCACGCGGTGCCGCCACCCTGCAAGGCGGCCGCCAGCGCCCGGTCGAAGGAGCCCGCCGCGGTCGCGTCGGCTGTCGGGTCCTGCTGCCGCACATCGATGACGTGCCCGGTCAGCCCCGACAGCAGCACGTCCAGCGAGGTACGGGCCACCGCCTCCGAGGACAGCAGCGTACCGGCGGGCTCCTGCCCGAACGCCTTGGTACGCATCGGGGTGGCCGTACGCTCCGGGTTCACGCAGTTCACCCGCACCCCGTCGCCCGCCCACTCGTCGGCCAGCGCCTGAGTGAGGTTCACCATGGCGGCCTTCGTCGACGAGTACAGGCTGTACTCGGCGCGACCGCGCGTGTAGCTGCTGGAGGTGTACAGCAGCAGCTGTCCGCCGGTCTGCGCGAGGTACTGGTGCGCGGCCCTGGCGATCCGTACCGGCGCCAGATAGTTGACGGTGAGCGCTTCCTCGATGACCGAGTCCTCGGTCTCGGCGAGCTTCCCGATCCGCAGCACGCCGGCCGTGTTCACGACGTAGTCGATGCGCCCGGTCTCGGCGTGCGCCTTCGCCAGCGCCGCCTCGATGTCCGCCGGGTTCTCCACGTGGGTGCCGGTCGTCGAGCGCCCCAGCGGGTAGGTCACGGCGCCGTAGCCGGCCGCCAGATCGGCGATGTCCTTGCCGATGCCGTACGAGCCGCCGAAGATCACCACGGTCTTGCCGGCCAGCCGCTCGCGGTACGCGGCCTCGTCCGCGACCTGCGGGACGGCGGTGGTGGCCAGCTGGAACAGCTTGTCGGCGATGAAGACGTCGACCGGCTGGGTGACCTTCATGTTGTATTCGTCACCGGGCACCACGTGGATCGGCACGTCCGGCAGGTACTTCAGCACCACCGAGCAGTCGTCGGTGGCCTGGAAATTCGGGTCGCCGGCGGCTATCTCGTAGGCGCGGCGGATGGTGGAGAGCTTGAACGCCTGCGGGGTCTGCCCGCGGCGCAGCCGGGAGCGGTCGGGGACCTCGGTGATGAACTCACCGTCCTCCCCGTGCGTCCGCGTCACGATGATGGTGTCGGCGGACGGAATGGCCACGTCCACCGCCCGGTAGCGCTCCAGGGCGGCCACGCAGTCGCTGATGACGCGCTGCGACAGCAGCGGGCGCACCGCGTCGTGGAAGAGGAGGTTGCGGTCGTCCGCGCTCTCGCCCTCGGCCAGCGAGGCGCCCACGGCGGCGATGGCGCGCTCGGTGGTCTCGTTGCGGGTGGAGCCGCCCTCGATGACCTGCGTCACCTTGGTCAGGCCCGCCTTGGCGACGATCTTCTCGATGTCCGCCACATACCCCGGGGTCATCAGCACGATGATGTCGTCGATGTCCGACGACTCCTCGAAGATGGCCAGGGTGTGCTCGATGACGGCCTTACCGGCGATCTTGATGAGCTGCTTGGGTATGGAAAGACCCACTCGCTGACCGGTGCCACCCGCAAGAACGACCGCGGTGGTACGAGGGCGAGCCCCGTTGGCATGCATAGACAAAACCGCTCCCGCCGGTTTGAAGAAGTGTCGCGTACGCGAGTAGAAGGTTAACCCCTGCGGAAGACTGACTTGTCATACGGATGAAGCGTTGTCGCCCGTTACCGGCTTGTGACGACAATCATGTACTCTGGCCGGCTTCGCTCGCTTCGCTGTTCCTCACGAAGCCGGCCGTCATCACGCCGCTCGTCCCGCAGTTTCGGCAATATCAGCCGAAGGGGCGGAATTCATCATATTCACGCTGAATGTCCCCGGCGTCCTTGTCCTCGCGTTCCGCCTCCCGGTCACGGCGCCGCTGCACCGCCGGCCGCTGCGGATCCTCCATGCGCCGGTCCTCACCGCGCCGCCCCAGCAGCTCGGCACCGCCTGCCATGGTGGGCTCCCAGTCGAACACCACCGCGTTCTCCTCGGGCCCGATCGCGACCCCGTCGCCCTGCCGCGCACCGGCCTTGAGCAGCGCCTGCTCCACCCCGAGCCGCTCCAGCCGGTCCGCGAGGTAGCCGACCGCCTCGTCGTTGCTGAAGTCCGTCTGGCGCACCCAGCGCTCGGGCTTCTCGCCCCGCACCCGGAACAGGCTGTCGCCCTCCCGCCGTACGGTGAACCCGGCCTCGTCGACCGCCTTGGGACGGATGACGATCCGCGTCGACTCCTCCTTGGGCTGCGCCGCCCGGGCCCCCGCCACCAGCTCGGCCAGCGCGAACGACAGCTCCCGCAGCCCCTTGCGGGACACCGCGGACACCTCGAACACCCTGAGTCCGCGCGCCTCCAGGTCAGGACGGACGATGTCCGCGAGATCCTGGCCGTCGGGGATATCGGTCTTATTGAGCACGACCACCCGCGGCCGGTCCGCGAGGCCGCCATAACTGGCCAGCTCCGCCTCAATGACATCGAGATCGGACAGCGGCTCCCGGTCCGACTCCAGCGTGGCGGTGTCCAGCACATGCACGAGCACCGAACAGCGCTCCACATGCCGCAGAAACTCCAGGCCGAGACCCTTGCCCTCGCTCGCGCCCGGGATAAGCCCCGGCACATCCGCGATCGTGTACACGGTCGACCCGGCGGTCACCACACCCAGATTCGGCACCAGTGTGGTGAACGGATAATCCGCGATCTTCGGCTTGGCCGCCGAAAGCACCGAGATCAGCGACGATTTACCGGCGCTGGGATATCCCACCAGCGCCACATCCGCCACCGACTTCAATTCCAGGACGATGTCCCGGGCCTCACCCGGCTCACCCAGCAGCGCGAACCCGGGCGCCTTGCGCCGCGCCGACGCCAGCGCCGCGTTGCCCAGACCGCCGCGCCCGCCGGCCCCCGCCACGAAGGTGGTGCCCTCGCCGACCAGGTCGGCCAGCACCTCACCGCTCTTGTCCATCACCACCGTGCCGTCCGGCACCCGCAGCACCAGCTCCTGGCCGTTGGCACCGGTACGGTTGCCGCCGCCGCCCGGCTTGCCGTTGGTGGCCTTGCGGTGCGGACTGTAGTGATAGTCCAGGAGTGTGGTGACCTCGTGGTCGACAACCAGCACCACATCTCCACCGTGGCCGCCGTCGCCGCCGTCCGGGCCTCCCAGCGGCTTGAACTTCTCCCGGTGCACGGAGGCGCAGCCGTGGCCCCCGTTACCCGCGGCGATGTGCAGTTCGACGCGGTCCACGAAGGTGGTCATGACGGATGCCTCCCGGCGATCAATACGTATGGATCAGGTGTCGGATGTCGGACAGTCGGATGCCGGACCCCGAAGGTGCCAACACGACGAGGGCGGATCCGCTTCCCGGCTGTACGCCGGTAAAGCTGATCCGCCCTCGGGAGTACTGAAATCGTCCCCGTGGTTACTCGGCGACCGCGGCCGGAACGATGTTCACGACCTTGCGGTCACGGTAGCGGCCGAACTCCACCGAACCGGCCTGCAGCGCGAACAGCGTGTCGTCCTTGCCACGGCCGACGCCCTTGCCGGGGTGGAAGTGGGTGCCCCGCTGGCGGACCAGGATCTCACCGGCGCTCACGACCTGACCGCCGAAGCGCTTCACGCCGAGAAACTGGGGGTTCGAGTCGCGGCCGTTCCGAGTGGACGACGCGCCCTTCTTGTGTGCCATGTCAGCTCAGTCCCTTACTTCGCAGCCGGGGCGGGGATGCCGGTGATCTTCAGCTGGGTGTGCAGCTGACGGTGACCGATCCGCTTCCGGTAGCCGGTCTTGTTCTTGTACTTCTGGATCCGGATCTTGTCGCCCTTGTGGTGGTCGACGACCTCGGCGGTCACCTTGACGCCGGCCAGCACCCACGGGTCGCTGGTGACGGTCTCACCATCGACAACGAGCAGCGTGGAGAGCTCGACGCTGTCGCCGACCTTGCTGCTGGAAAGACGGTCAACCTCGATGACATCGCCGACAGCAACCTTCTGCTGACGGCCGCCGGTGCGCACGATCGCGTACACGCGGAACTCTTCTCTCGCTCGTTTCGGAACCCCTGATGCCAGCCGGGCGGCGACGGTGAAGCGGCCTGCCCGGCCTCTCCCGGGGCGCTGGCGCGCACAGCACGGGAGGTTGGTTGCTCAGAAGCACGACGGGTCTGCTGACACGCCGAGGATCAACTTTATGTGGGACCCGATGACCGGGTCAAATCCCCGGGAACCGGCCCCGGGGACCCCGACGGCCCACCGCCCCGCACCCGCCGGAGCGGGTACGGGGCGGTGGGCCGTACGGGCGGGACACCCGCCGGATCAGTCCTCCGCGGAGGCCGACACCGACGGCGGCGCCTGCTGCTCCGCCGCCGCGGTCTTCTTCGCGGTGGAGGACTTCTTCGCCGTACCACTCTTCTTCGCCGCGGTCTTCTTCGCCGTGGCCGTCTTCTTCGCCGTCGTCTTCTTGGCCGCGGCGGTCTTCTTCGCCGTCGTCTTCTTCGCGGCGGCCTTCTTGGTGGTCTTCTTCGCCGGCGCCTTGCGCTCCGGCTCCTCGGACCCGCCCGCCGACGCGATGACCGTCACCGCCGCCTCCGTACCGCCCTCGGGCGACCCGGCCGGCGCGGACGCCCGGCGTACCGCCCGGCGCCGCTTGGGAGCGGGCTCCTCGGCCACGGCCGGCTCGGCAGCCGACTCGGCGGCCCGCTGCTCCTGGGCCGGCGCCTCGGCGACCGGCTCGGAGGCCACGACCACCAGGGCCGGCGCCTCGTCCGCCACCTTCGGCGAACCGGCCGGAGCCGACGCCTTGCGGGTACGGCGCCGCGGCGCGGGCTCCTCCGCCGCCTGCGCGGCCGGAGCCGGTGCGGCCTCCGCCTCGCGCGCGGGCTCGGGCTCGGGCTGCCGCGGGGCCTCCGCCGCCGGAACGACGGTCACCGCCTGCTCGGCGGCCTCCGCCACCGGCTTCGGAGCACCGGCGGGAGCGCTCGCCTTGCGGCTGGCCCGCCGACGGCCGCGCGGACCGCGCCGCGCCGCCTCCTCGGCCTCGGCCACACTCCCGTACAGCTCCTCGTCCGGGGTGAACGCGGCGGCCGGCTCGGTCACCGGAACGACCTCGGGCACCTTCTCCTCGCCGGCCTCCGGCAGCGGAGCGGGCACCGCCTCGGGCACCGGCGCGGCCTCGACCTCGACCTCGGGAGCCGCGGCAGCCGCCGCCTTCTCCTTGCGCCCGGCCTTGCCGCCCTTGCCCTTCTTGCCGCCGCCACCGGACACCGCGTGCGTGTGCGGCTGCTCCATGTGGACGATGACGCCGCGCCCGTTGCAGTGCACGCACTGCTCGGAGAACGACTCCAGCAGCCCCTGCCCGACCCGCTTGCGGGTCATCTGCACGAGCCCCAGCGAGGTGACCTCGGCCACCTGGTGCTTGGTACGGTCCCGGCCCAGGCACTCCAGCAGCCGCCGCAGCACCAGATCCCGGTTCGACTCCAGCACCATGTCGATGAAGTCGATCACGATGATGCCGCCGAGGTCCCGCAGCCGCAGCTGCCGCACGATCTCCTCGGCCGCCTCCAGGTTGTTCCTGGTGACGGTCTCCTCGAGGTTGCCGCCCTGACCGGTGAACCGGCCGGTGTTCACATCGATGACGATCATGGCCTCGGTGCGGTCGATCACCAGCGAACCACCGCTGGGCAGCCACACCTTGCGGTCCAGCGCCTTCATCAGCTGCTCGTCGATCCGGTAGGTGGCGAAGACGTCCACCTCCGAGGTCCACCGCTGCAGCCGCTCGGACAGGTCGGGCGCCACCTGCGAGACGTAGCCGTGGATGGTCTCCCACGCCTCGTCACCGCTGACGATCACCTTCGAGAAGTCCTCGTTGAAGATGTCCCGGACCACCCGCACGGTCATGTCGGGCTCGCCGTACAGCAGGCTCGGGGCGTTGCCCTTCTTCGCCCGCTTCTGGATCTCCTCCCACTGCGCCTGGAGCCGCTCGACGTCGCGGGTCAGCTCCTCCTCGCTGGCGCCCTCGGCGGCGGTGCGCACGATGACGCCCGCGTCCTCGGGGAGGATCTTCTTGAGGATCTGCTTCAGCCGCGCCCGCTCGGTGTCCGGCAGCTTGCGGCTGATCCCGGTCATCGACCCCTCGGGCACGTACACCAGGTACCGGCCGGGCAGGGAGATCTGGCTGGTCAGCCGGGCTCCCTTGTGCCCGATCGGGTCCTTGGTGACCTGGACGAGGACGGGCTGGCCCGACTTCAGGGCCGCCTCGATGCGGCGCGGGCCGTTGCCGAGCCCGAGGGACTCGAAGTTGACCTCACCGGCGTACAGCACGGCGTTGCGGCCCTTGCCGATGTCGACGAACGCCGCCTCCATCGAGGGCAGCACGTTCTGCACCTTGCCGAGGTAGACGTTGCCGACGTAGCTGGAGGACTGCTCCTTGTTCACGAAGTGCTCGACGAGGACGTTGTCCTCCAGCACCCCGATCTGGGTGCGGTCGCCCTGCTGGCGCACCACCATGACCCGCTCGACGGCCTCGCGGCGCGCCAGGAACTCGGCCTCGGTGATGATCGGCACCCGCCGCCGGCCCTGCTCACGGCCTTCGCGGCGGCGCTGCTTCTTGGCCTCCAGACGGGTGGAGCCCTTGATGGACTGCACGCCGTCGCCGCTCTCGGCGGGCTCGTGGTCCTTCTTCTTACGGGGCTCGCGGACCTTGATCACCGTGCGCTCGGGGTCGTCGGCGCCCGAACCGCCGGCCTCGCCGGACTCCTCGGTGCGGCGACGGCGACGGCGGCGGCGACGGGAGGACCCGGAGCCGGAACCGGACTCGTCGTCCTCCGCCTCGGCCTCACGCTCGGGCTCGGCCGGGGCCTCGGGCTCGGTCTCCCGCTCGGCCCGGGGGGTCTCGGCGGGCTCCGCCGGAGCCTCCTCGGCCTCGTCCTCGGTCTCGGCGGCACGCTCGGCGGTCTCGCCCCGCCGCCTGCGGCGCCCACCACGACGCCGGCGGCGCGAGGGCCGCTCGCTCTCCTCGGAGGTCTCGACCTCCTCGTTCTCCTCGCCGACGGCATCCAGCTCGTCCTCGGGTTCGGCGTCGGCCTCGGCCAGCGCCGCCGCCTCGGCGGCGGCCCGCTCGGGCGTCTGGAACATCGGCGGCTGGAAGACCGGCGGCTGGAACACGGCGGTCGCCGGCACCGGCACGGCCGGCGGCATCGGCTCCGACTCGCTCCCCGCTCGGTCCTCAGTCACAGATCCCTTGGCCTTTCCTTCGTCAGTGGGGGTGGAAGCGACCCGGGTGGCCCGCCGGCGCCGACGCGGCGCGGTGGCGTCCTCGTCGGGCCGGTTCACGTCAGCCTCTTCCGAAGCGCCACGCGTCGCACGGCGACGCGGGCGGGCGGCCTCGTCCTGGTCCGCCGCGTCCGCGACGGCGGGGGCGGTCGGCGCGGCGGCGGTACGCGTGGCCCGGCGACGCTGACGCGGCGCGGACGCCTCCTCGCCCGCAGCCTCACCGGACTCCACCGGAGCCTCCGGCGCGGCGGCCTCGAAGGTCGCCTCGGGAGCGGACGCGGCACGCGTCGCCCGCCGACGTCCACGCGGAGCAGTGTCCTCGTCAGCGGCGGAGACCGCGGAATCGGCCGGTACGTCGGCGGCGGCGGTACGCGTGGCCCGGCGACGCTGACGCGGCGCGGACGCCTCCTCGCCCGCACCCTCACCGGACTCCACCGGAGCCTCCGGCGCGGCGGCCTCGAAGGTCGCCTCGGGAGCGGACGCGGCACGGGTCGCGCGGCGACGCTGGCGCGGCGCGGGCGCCTCCTCGGCGGCGGCAGCGGTGTCGGCCGGTACGTCGGCGGGCGCGGTCGTACGCCGGCGCCCACGCGGCGCGGCGGCCTCGTCGGCGCTCTCACCGGAGTCCACCGGAGCGTCCTGCGCACCGGCGGGGGACGCGAAGGTCGCCTCGGGTGCGGACGCGGGGCGGGTGGCACGGCGGCGGCGGCGCGGCGCGGCGGCCGGCTCGCCCTGGCTGTCGGTCCCGGTCACGGGCTGTGCCTCCGGCGCCGGGGCGGGCGCGGGCTCGGCGGCGCTGTCCGCGGCATCGGTCCGCTGCGTCTCCTCGGCGGGGACCGCCGGCGCCGACGCGACGCGCGTCGCACGGCGACGCTGACGCGGGGCGGCGGCCTTCTCCTCGGCGGCACCGGCGTCCGCCGTGCTCTCACCGGAGCCGCCCGCACGGCGGCGGCCACGGGGGGCACTCGTCTCATCTGCGGCGCTGCCGGACGCGGGGCCCGTCCCGGTCGCGGCGGTGTCGCTGTCCGCCGGCCCGGGGGCCTGGCTCTCCTGGGCACCGGCCTCGGCCGCCGCCGGGGCGGACGCGACGCGCGTCGCACGACGCCGCTTGCGCGGCTCGGGGGCCTGCTCGGCTGCTGCCGCCGCCGGAGCCGTCTCCGCCGGAGCGGTCTCCGCCTGGGGTTCGGTCACGGACGCGGCGCGGCTCGTACGGCCCCGCCGGCGCGGCGCCGCCGGCTCGCTCTCGCCGTCGGTGGCGGGCGTGGCCTCGGTCACCTCACTGCCGGCGGCCTCGGTGGTCTCACGCGTGGTGCGGCGACGGGCACGCGGCGCGGCCGTCTCCTCGTCGCTCTTGGCGCCGGCACGGCGCCGCCCCCGCGCGGCCACCGGCTCTGCGGCGGCCTCGGGGCCTGCCTCGGGGGTCGCGGTGTTCTCGGCGGGGGCGTCCGGCGCGGTCGCCGGACGGGTGGCGCGCCGGCGCGCACGGGGCGCGGCGGGCTCGGTGTCGGCCACCGCACCGGCGCCGGCGGTGTCGCCGGTCTCAGCTGGCGGCGCCGTGTCCGTGGCGGCGGCCGGCCGCGTCGCGCGGCGCCGCTTGCGCGGTGCGGCGGGCTCCTCCGCAGCGGCGGAAGCGGAAGCAGAAGCGGGGGCCGGATCGGCCGCCGCACCGCTCACCGCGGTACCGGCGGAGCCCTCACTCCCGGAAGTGCGTTCGGGACGTTCACCCGATGTGGCCGCCACCTGGGGGGCCGTCGTCTCGTTGTCCGTACCGGCCGGCGGACCCGCCGGCCGGCTCGCGGCCCGGCGCCGCCGCCGCGGGGGCAGCGTGCCGCTCGGGGTGTTCGTGTCGTCGCGGTCGCGTTCTGTCGTCACGTCCGCTTCGGCGGACTCGTGTGATGCGTGCATGCGGGCGGTTCTCCCGTCACGCTCCCGGGCGCCTCGCCGATGGGCGGCGGGCAGCGCCGCTCAGGAGCTGTCGTGTCGCTCGCCGGTTCCGGCCCCGTTCCCTGCGGTCCGGCTACGGCGAAAGTCTGCTGGTCGGTGCGCCTGCCGGTAACAGCCGGGCCCGAGTGGCTCCCTGGCACCATGCGGTTGGGCGGCGCGGTGACGACGTCACTGTCCGGTGATCTCCGGCGCCGCCGCGGCCTGCTGCCCGGCGGCCGTGGAAAGGGCGGCCATGGCAGCGTCGCGGTCAGGCGCAAACGGGTCGGTCACCGTCCCGGACTCCTCATCGAGCGGCCCCTGCGCCAGCCTCGTCACCCCTGGGGGGACCGGCGGCGCCAGGTCGGCCACAATACGGAGACCGGACAGAACGTCATCGGGTCGTACGGCAGGTGTGAGATGCCGTACTACCAGGCGCAGTATCGCACAAGGTACGGACACGAGCGCATCGGACCCGCCGGAGGGCGAAGGGGAGGCGTACGCGTCCGTGGCTTCCAGTGCGGTCACCGCGGCTCTGGCGTCAAAAGTTCTGATGCCCTTCTTTGTTTCCCGTGACACCTCGACGGACGAAGTGGCGAGAAAAACTTTTACGGCCCGCTCCGCGTCCGCCGGTTCCACGCCCTCCAGGCGCAGCTCCCAGCACGAGGCCTCCAGCCGTTCGGCGAAGCCGGAAACCCGGGCGTCGACCGCATCGACGATGTCCAGGCCGGCCGGCAGCGACTCGTCGAGCCGCTCCTTCAGCCATGCCACCTCACGCGGCGCGGCCAGCGCGATCTCCAGATACTCGGCCTCGCTGGCCGTCCCGGTCGGCGCCGCGTTGGCGTAGCTGACCTTGGGGTGGGGGGTGAATCCCGCGGAGTACGCCATGGGCACTCCGGCCCGGCGCAGCGCGCGCTCGAAAGCGCGCTGGAAGTCGCGGTGGCTGGTGAACCGCAGGCGGCCACGCTTGGTGTAGCGCAGTCGTACACGCTGCACGGCGGGCGCCGGCGGCGGGCCTACGGGCTGTCGCTTGCCCAGTGTCGTCAGTCCCTCGTTCGGTCATTGCTGCCCGGCCGCCCTGGCGGGGCGGACCGTTGTCCGCCCTCCAGGTTACGCGCCACCCGCGTGCGCCCCGTTACCCCTCGTCCGGCGCACCGGTGGGGACCCAGTACCGCAGCTTCTCCGCGCGCCGGTCCTCGAAGACCCCGCCGGCTCCCTCGATCACCTTCCGCGAGCCGACATTGTCGAAATCGCAGGTCACCAGCGCCTCATCGATGCCCAGCGCCCGCGCCCTGGGCAGCGAGGCCCGCAGCATCGCCGTGCCGTGCCCGAGCCGCCGCGCCGAGGGGCGGACGTCGTACCCGATCAGCCCGCCCCACTCCAGCAGCCGGGGGGTCATGCGGTGCCGGATGGACAGCCGCCCCAGGAACGCGGTGCCGTCCACCCACCACAGCACGGTGGACGGCACGAATCCGCGCGGCCGGCGCGCGTCCTCGCGCGCGTCGGCCAGCGTCTCCTCGACATAGGCGGCGAACACGGCAGCTTCCTGCCAGCGCGGCGCCCACCGGGCGATGTCCCGCCCCAGCATCGAGTTGTCGTCCACCGCGCCGCGCCCCTCGGCGCGGAACTCCTCGACCGCGGCGAGAAAGGACTCCCGTACGGTCTCGGTCGGGCGCACCAGCGCGGGCACCGGCTACTTCCCGACCACACTCAGCGGCAGCAGCTTCTTGCCGGTCGGGCCGATCTGAATGCTCGTATCCATCTGGGGGCACACACCGCAATCGAAGCACGGAGTCCAGCGGCAGTCCTCGACCTCGGTCTCGTCGAGCGCGTCCTGCCAGTCCTCCCAGAGCCAGTCCTTGTCCAGGCCGGAGTCCAGGTGGTCCCAGGGCAGGACCTCCTCGTAGGAGCGTTCGCGCGTGGTGTACCAGGCGACATCCACCCCGTACTGGGGCAGCGCCCGCTCGGCGCACTCCATCCACTGGTCGTAGGAGAAGTACTCGCGCCAGCCGTCGAACCGGCCGCCCGCCTCGTACACGGCGCGGATGACGGCGCCGATCCGCCGGTCGCCGCGCGACAGCAGGCCCTCGACGATGCCGGGCTTGCCGTCGTGGTAGCGGAAGCCGATGGAGCGGCCGTACTTCTTGTCGCCGCGGATCTTCTCGCGCAGCTTCGCCAGCCGCGCGTCCGTCTCCTGCGCCGACAGCTGCGGCGCCCACTGGAACGGGGTGTGCGGCTTGGGGACGAAGCCGCCGATCGACACGGTGCAGCGGATGTCGTTGGAGCCGGTCACCTTGCGGCCCTCCGCGATGACGCGGGTGGCCATGTCGGCGATCTGCAGCACGTCCTCGTCGGTCTCGGTCGGCAGCCCGCACATGAAGTAGAGCTTGACCTGCCGCCAGCCGTTCCCGTAGGCGGTGGAGACGGTCCTGATCAGGTCCTCCTCGGAGACCATCTTGTTGATGACCTTCCGGATCCGCTCGCTGCCGCCCTCCGGCGCGAAGGTCAGACCCGAGCGGCGCCCGTTGCGCGTCAGCTCGTTCGCCAGATCGATGTTGAAGGCGTCCACCCGGGTGGAGGGCAGCGACAGACCGATCTTGTCCTCTTCGTAGCGGTCGGCGAGGCCGCCCGCGACGTCGGCGATCTCGCTGTGGTCGGCGGAGGACAGCGACAGCAGCCCGACCTCCTCGAAGCCGGTCGCCTTCAGGCCCTTGTCCACCATCTCGCCGATGCCGGTGATCGACCGCTCGCGCACCGGCCGGGTGATCATCCCGGCCTGGCAGAACCGGCAGCCGCGCGTGCAGCCCCGGAAGATCTCCACTGACATCCGCTCGTGCACGGTCTCCGCCAGCGGCACCAGCGGCTGCTTGGGGTAGGGCCACTCGTCCAGGTCCATGACGGTGTGCTTGGAGACCCGCCACGGCACCCCGGAGCGGTTGGGCACCACGCGGCCGATGCGGCCGTCCGGCAGGTACTCCACGTCGTAGAAGCCGGGGACGTACACGCCGCCGGTCTTCGCCAGCCGCAGGAGCAGTTCCTCGCGCCCGCCGGGGCGGCCCGCCGCCTTCCAGGCCCGCACGATGTCGCTGATCTCCAGCACGGCCTGCTCGCCGTCCCCGATCACCGCGCAGTCGATGAACTCCGCGATCGGCTCCGGGTTGAACGCGGCGTGCCCGCCCGCCACCACCACCGGGTGGTCCTCGGTACGGTCGGCCGCGCTCAGCGGGATGTCCGCCAGGTCCAGCGCGGTCAGCAGGTTCGTGTAGCCCAGCTCGGTGGAGAAGGACACCCCGAACACGTCGAAGGCGCCCACCGGCCGGTGCCCGTCCACCGTGAACTGCGGGACCCCGTGCTTGCGCATGAGCTCCTCCAGATCCGGCCACACGCTGTAGGTGCGCTCCGCGAGCACACCCTCGCGCTCGTTGAGCACCTCGTAGAGGATCATGACGCCCTGGTTGGGCAGCCCGACCTCGTACGCGTCCGGGTACATCAGCGCCCAGCGCACGTCGCAGGCGTCCCAGTCCTTGACGGTGGAGTTCAGCTCACCGCCCACGTACTGGATCGGCTTCTGGACATGCGGAAGCAGGGCCTCCAGGCGCGGGAACACCGACTCGACAGGCATGAACTCGTGTCTTTCGGAAGGGGGCTGAAACCGGCTGCCCAGGTTACAGCTCCCGCTCGTAGCCCTCCGCCAGCTCGTGCTCGCGCCCGTACAGCACCCCGTAGCTGAAGGACGGTTCCCCGGCCGCCTCGGCCGCCGCCGCGATCCGGAGCAGCGCGGCCCGCGCCAGCACGCTGTCCTGGTGTTTGCCCAGCACCCGCTGCACCCGGGCGAGCTTCTTGGCCCGTTTGTGCTTCCCCGCCGTCTCGGCCGCGTAGCGGGCCCGTTTGGCGGCCTTGCGCGCCGCGTGCCAGGCGGCGTCCCTGTCCGGGCCCGGCGGGGTGCGGCGGGCGGCCCGCAGCCGCCGTTCCATACGCCGGACGTCGTGCCGTACCGCCAGGGTCAGCACGGGCCCGGCGGGCCAGTACGCGTCGGGCAGCAGCGGCGGGTCGGTCAGCAGCGCGTCCAGGGAGGTCAGCAGGTCCAGGTGGCGTGCGCTGTCCAGGGCGCGCACCGAGGTGTCGGCGCGCGGACGGTCGGTGTACGCGGCCACCCGCTGTTCCAGCGGCCCCCGGCGCAGCTCGGGCTCCAGCTGTGACAGCCGCCGGCGAAGCCGCCCGGCCAGCACCTCACGGTCGCGGTCCGCGCCGAGTCCGGCCCCCAGCCGGCGCAGTTCCTCGGCGATCGGCCCGGTGCGTTCGCGGTCCAGCACCGCCCGCTGGGAGCGCAGCGCGCTGCGCAGCCGCCGGGTGGCCACCCGCATCCGGTGCACGGAGTCGGGGACGCCGCGCCGTACCGCCGGGTCCAGCTCCACGATCAGCCGCACCTGCCGCCGTACGTACGCCATGACCCGCTCCCCCGCGCTGCCCGCCGGCAGTGCGGGCCCCGTGCGCGGTGCAAGCGGCGGGGTGGCGGTGGCGGCGAGCGCGCGGGCCGCCTTGGACGGCGCCTGTGAGCGGGGCAGTCCGGCCGCCGTCAGCCGTTCCTCGATGAGGTCGAGCAGCCCGGCTCCGGCGGCGGGGCGCAGTTCCACCTCGTACTCCACCCAGTGCGCGGCGCGCGGTCCGCGCAGCGCGTCGACCCGGTCCCGCACCACCTCCGCCAGCGGCTGCCCGGCGGCGTCCAGCAGCAGCCGGGCCTCGCGCTCGGTGCGCAGTTCCACCAGGGGTACGAGGGGGGCGCCGCGGGTCCGTGAGCGGATCAGGGCGGTCAGGCCGTCGGGCGGGTGTTCGCTGTGCGGTGCCCTGATCTCCTCGCGGGTGTCGCCGTCCACCGGCAGCTTCAGGTGCCAGCCGGGGTCATCGCCCCCGGTGCGGCGGCGCAGGGTGATGCCGTCGGCCGAGAGCCGCCGGTCCTCGGTGTCGTAGTAGCGCGCCTCCAGCACCACCGGCGCCGCGTCGGGCCCGCGCACGGAGGCCACCGGTCCGATGCCGGTCAGTTCCGGCAGCGGCCCGGTGGCCTCGTACTTCCGCTCGGTCTCCGTCGCGCTGGTGACAGCCATGGTGCCCTCCGCTTCCACGGTAGGGGCGTACCGCTCAGGCCGACAGCGGGCGTTTCATCCGGATCGACTGGAGCAGCCCTATCGCGATCCAGCCCACGAACATGGAGGTGCCGCCGTACGACAGGAACGGCAGCGGGATGCCGGCGACCGGCATGATGCCCAGGGCCATGCCGATGTTCTCGAAGGACTGGAAAGCGAACCAGGCGACGATGCCTGCCGCGATCAGCGTGCTGTACAGGTCGGTGGCTTCCCTGGCGATGCGCAGCGCCCGCCACAGCACGACCCCGATCAGCAGGATTATCCCGCCGGCCCCCACGAAGCCGAGTTCCTCGCCGGCGACGGTGAAGATGAAGTCGGTCTGCTGCTCGGGCACGAACTGCCCGGTGGTCTGGGTGCCCTCGAACAGGCCCTTGCCGTACAGTCCGCCGCCGCCGATGGCGATCCTGGCCTGGTTGGTGTTGTAGCCGACGCCGGCCGGATCGAGCGCCGGGTTGGCGAAGGCCGCGAAGCGGTTGATCTGGTACTCGTCCAGTATGTCGAGCATCCACACCAGGACGGCGCCGACCACGGCCGCCGCCAGCAGGCCGGAGGTCCACCACAGGGAGGCGCCGGAGGCCAGCAGCATGCCCAGGACGATCACGCACAGCACCATCGCGGTGCCCATGTCGTCGATGAGCACGATGGTCACCGGGACCATGGCGATGCCCAGCGCCTGGAGGACGGCGCGGCGCCGCGGGTGTTCGCTGTCGCCCGCGTCGACCTGGGCGGCGAGCACCATGGCCATCGCCAGGACGACGGCGACCTTGGCGAACTCGCCGGGCTGGATCGTGTAGCTGCCGATCGACAGCCAGTTGCGCTGGCCGTTGATCTCGGTGCCCAGCGGGGTGAACACCAGCAGCATCACCACGAGGGTGAATCCGAAGTAGACGGGGACCGCGCTGCGCAGCCGGTGGTGTCCCAGCCACATGACGGCCACCGCCAGGGCTATGCCCACGGCGAGGTTGATGGACTGCCGGATGAGGAAGTACTGCGGATCGCCGTTGTTGATCTCGGTGCGGTTGCGGGTGGCGGACCACACCAGGACGCAGCCGATGACCGACAGCGCGCCGGCCGCCAGCAGCATGATCCAGTCGACGCGCCGGGCGAGCGAGTCCCGGGCGGTCATCCGCCGCCAGGCGCTCTTGCGGGGTGCGAACCGCCCGATGCTCAGGGAGTAGTCGCCCACGTCAGTCGTTCGACCTCTCGTCCCGCCCGGCCACATTGCCCGCGTTCCACTGTTCGCCGGCCGGGTCGTCGCCCGGTGGCTGCTGTCCGCCGTCCTGGTCGCCGCCCGGTTCGAGGCCGTCGGGCAGTTGCCGGTCGCCCGGGTCCTCCTCCTGGCCGTCCTCGCCCGGTTCGCCGCCCTCTTCGCCCTCTTCCGCGTCCTCGCCCCGGGGCTCGTCGCGCTGGGCGACGATGGTGCCGTTCTCGTCGATCTCCGGCAGCGCCGCCTGCGGGGTGGGCAGCAGCGCCAGGTCCGCGTTGACGGAACCGTCCTCGCCGACGCCGTAGATCGCCTCGTAGATGTTGCGCACGGCCGGTCCTGAGGCCCCCGAGCCGGTACCGGCCTGGGAGATCGTCATCACGATCGTGTAGTCCGGGGAGAAGGTGGCCAGCCAGGAGGTGGTCTGCTTGTCGCCGGACGCCTCCGCGGTACCCGTCTTGGCGTGCAGCGGGATCTCGCTCTGCGGCCAGCCCATGAAGCGCCAGCTGGCGCTTCCGGTGGTGATCACGGACTCGGTGGCGGACTGGAGGTCCGCGACGGTCTGGGCCTCGGCGGGCAGTTCGCCGTTGACCACGGGGTCGATCTCCTCCAGGACGGTGCCGTCCGCGCCGATGATGGCCTTGCCGACGGACGGCTCGTACAGGGTGCCGCCGTTGGCGATGGCCGCGTACACGGAGGCCATCTGGATGGGGGTGACCAGCACGTCGCCCTGCCCGATGGAGAAGTTGAGCATGTCACCGGCGCGCATCTTCATGCCCTCGGTGCAGTTCTCGCGGGCGATCCGGGCGGCGTAGTCCTCGCGGTCGGTCTCGGCGACCTCGCACCAGTTGTCCTTGTTCGCCTCCCAGTACTCCTGCTTCCACTGCCGGTCCGGGACGCGGCCGCTGGCCTCGTCGGGCAGGTCGATGCCGGTGCGGGCGCCGAGGCCGAAGCCGTGGGCGGTGGTGAACAGGGTGTCGTTGGGGTCGTCCTTGGGGTTGATGCCGCCGTCCCGCTCCCACTCGCGGTGCGCGATGCCGTAGAAGACGGTGTTGCAGGACACCTCGATCGCGCGGTGCAGGCTGATCATGCCGTAGCCCTGCGACTCGAAGTTCTTGAACGTCTGGTTGCCGATGCTGTACGAGGAGCCGCACTCGTAGCGGCCGTCGAAGTCGTAGCCGGCGTTGACGGCGGCGGTCGAGGTGACCACCTTGAACGTCGATCCGGGCGGGCTCTGGCCCTGGATGGCCCGGTTGAGCAGCGGGTAGTTGGAGTCGTCGCCGGTCAGCGCCTGGTAGTTCTCGGTGGTGATGCCGCCCACCCACACGTTGGGGTCGTAGTCGGGGGCGGAGGCCATGGCGACGACGCGGCCGGTGGCGTTCTCCAGGACGACCACGGCGCCGGAGTCCGCCTCGTAGGGGCGGCCGGTGATCTCGTCGGTCTGGGCGCGGGCCTCCTCCATCGCGCCGATGAGCTCCTGCTCGGCGACCGCCTGCACCCGTGAGTCGATGCTGGTGACCACGTTGGAGCCGGCCGCGGCGGCCTCGCCCTCGGCCTCGCCGATGACGCGGCCGAACTTGTCCACCTCGTAGCGGGTGACGCCGGGCTGGCCCCGCAGATAGCTGTCGTAGGTGCGTTCGAGCCCGGCGCGGCCGATCTGGTCCGAGCGCAGCAGCGGCGCGTCGGTGTCCTTCGCGTCCTCCACCTCGTCGTCGGTGACCGGGGAGAGGTAGCCGAGCACCTGCGCGGAGTGCGAGCCGTACGGGGCGGGGTAGCGGCGTACGGCGGTGGGCTCGGCGCTGACGCCGGGGAAGTCCTCGGAGCGCTCGCGGATCTGGAGCGCCTGCTGCGGGGTGGCCTCGTCGGTGATGGGGATCGGCTGGTACGGGGAGCCGTTCCAGCACGGCTGCGGGGTCTGCGCGTCGCACAGCCGGATGCGCTGGGCGATCTCCTCGTACTCCATGCCGAGGAGTTCGGCCAGCCGGGTGAGGACGGCTTCGCCGTCGTCCTTCATCCGGGTGAGCTTGGAGCGGTCGGCGGAGACGACGAGACGGGTCTCGTTGTCGGCGATGGGCACACCGCGGGCGTCGAGGATGGCGCCGCGCACGGCGGGCTGGACGACCTGCTGCACGTGGTTGCCGGCCGCGGCGGCGGCGAACTCGTCGCCCTGCCGGATCTGGAGGTACCACAGCCGGCCGCCGAGGGTCAGCAGCAGCGAGAAAACCAGTATCTGGATGATGATCAGCCGGATGGTGACGCGCGAGGTCCGTCCGGTCTCCGGGATGTTACTCACAGTCGCTTGACCCCCTTGATACGCCCCGCCCGGTTACGGGCCGAGCGACTGAGCAACGTGCTGCGCTGGCCACCGATGCGGGCGGCCTTGCCGTAGCGGGTACGCCGGCCGCCCCCGCGGGTGCTGAGCCCGGTGCCGCCCCCGAACCAGCTGGACAGGTTGTCGCCGCCGGACGAGGGGCCGCCGGAGCCGTCGCCCTTGAGCGGGTCGTTCTCCAGCCGCCGGGCCATCGCCATCACCAGCGGCACGGTGAACGGCGCGAGCAGCAGATCGTAGAGCGTGGCCGTCAGCAGCAGCCCGGTGAGCCCGACATGGCGGGCGGCGGTGTCGCCGACCAGCGCGCCGACACCCGCGTACAGCAGCGTGGAGGACAGCGCACCGCCCGCCACCACCAGCATCGGCACGGTCGCCGAACGGTGCTGCCCGGTCTCGGGCTTGGTGAGCCCGGCCGCGTAGCCGATGACACACAGCACCAGCGCGTAGCGGCCCACCGCGTGGTCGGCCGGCGGGGCCAGATCGGCGAGCAGCCCGGCGCCGAAGCCCACCAGGGCACCGCCGACGTGGCCGTACACCAGCGCGAGGCCGAGCACGGTGAGCAGCAGCAGATCGGGGACGGCTCCGGGCAGTTGCAGCCGGGCGAGGATCGTGACCTGGAGGACCAGCGCCACGACGACGAGGATCACCGCGAGGATCGTGCGGGAGACGCGCATGGTCAGCTCAATTCCTGGTGGCGGGGTCGTCGTCCTGGTCGGCGTCCTGCTCACGGCGGGCGTTGCTGTCGCCTGGGCCCGGGGACTCGCCCGGGGTGGTGCGGTTCTGCACGCCGCCGTCCTCGGTACCGTCCTCGGTGCCGTCCTCGCCCTCGTCGCCGGCGCCGGACCCGTCGCCCTGATCCGTCTTCTTGTCGCTCTCGTCGTCCGCGGACTTCTTCTCGTCCTCGGGCCGGGGCGGCAGCACCGTGTCGCGCGGGTTCTCGCGCGGCGGTTCGACGACGACGCCGACCAGGTCGAGCCGGGTGAAGGCCACGTACGGGCGGACCTGGACGGTACGGGTCAGGTCGCCCGCCGTGCGGTCCACGTTGATGACCTCGCCGACCGGGACGCCCGGCACGAACGGCTTGTCCTCGGCCGAGCCGAAGGTCACCAGCCGGTCGCCCTTCTTCACCTGCGCGGCCTGGTTGAGCAGCTGCACGTCGAGCGCGTTGTCGCCGCGCCCGGTGGCGAAGCCGAGCTCGTCGCCGCCCTCCAGACGGGTACCGACCGTGAAACCGGGGTCGTTGGCGAGCAGCACGGTGGAGGTGCTGGGGCCCACGGTGGTGACCCGGCCCACCAGGCCGTCACCGTTGAGGACCGTCATGTCGCGGGCGATGCCGTCCCTGCTGCCCGCGTCGATCGTCACCGTCCAGGAGAAGCCCTGGGTGGCGCCGATGGCGATGACCTGCGCGCCGACAATGCCGTACTGGCCGGCCCCGGCGGTCTGGAGCAGATCATCGAGCTGCTGTATGCGGGAGTCGCGGTGCGCGTCGCTGCCCAGTTGCTGGCGCAGTTCGGCGTTCTCCCGCTCCAGTTCACTGATGCGGTCGTGCCGGCCGCCGGATTCCCGGACCGCGGCGATCGCGTTCCCGACCGGGTCGACCGCCGAGGCGACGCCGTTCTCCACGGGTCCGAAGAAGGCCGCGGTGGCCTCTCTGGGCCCGTTGAGCGGGGAGTTGTCCCCACCCCTGATATCCATCGTGATCAGCGCGAAGGCGATGGATACCAGCAGGACGAGAAGCAGTCGGCTCTCTCGTGTGTCCCTCACGTGCGGCGGCCGTGCCTTTCTGGAACAGGTAGTCGATCAGATCCTCCGCCGCCGGCGGTCCGCCGCGTGGACTCGTGCGGTCCACGCGGCGGATCAAGGGCTGCGGATCACCCCCGTCTGGGGGCACCTCCCGGCCGGGGAAGGTGGTCCGGCCGGGCTGTGGCCGCGATCAGCGGCGGGGCTGGGCGTCCAGCACCTGCTGGAGCGCCTCGAACTCCTCGACGCACTTGCCGGATCCCAGCGCCACCGAGTCCAGCGGGTCCTCGGCGATGTGGATCGGCATGCCGGTCTCCCGGCGCAGCCGCTCGTCCAGGCCGCGCAGCAGGGCACCGCCGCCGGTCAGGACGATGCCGCGGTCCATGACGTCGCCGGACAGCTCGGGGGGGCACTTGTCCAGCGTCGTCTTGACGGCGTCGACGATGGAGTTGACCGGCTCCTCTATGGCCTTGCGGACCTCGGCCGAGGAGATCACCACGGTCTTGGGCAGCCCGCTGACGAGGTCGCGGCCCCGGATCTCGGTGTGCTCGTCCTCGTCCATCTCGTAGGCCGAGCCGATGGTGATCTTGATGCTCTCGGCGGTGCGCTCGCCCAGCAGGAGGCTGTACTCCTTCTTGATGTGCTGGATGATCGCGTTGTCCAGCTCGTCGCCGGCCACCCGGATGGACTGCGCGGTCACGATGCCGCCCAGCGAGATGACCGCGACCTCGGTCGTACCGCCGCCGATGTCCACCACCATGTTGCCGGTGGCCTCGTGGACCGGGAGCCCGGAGCCGATCGCGGCCGCCATCGGCTCCTCGATGATGTGCACCTGGCGGGCACCGGCCTGGGTGGACGCCTCGATGACCGCGCGCCGCTCGACTCCCGTGATGCCCGAGGGCACACAGACGACGACCCGGGGGCGGGCGAGATAACGCCGCTTGTGGATCTTGAGAATGAAGTAGCGGAGCATTCGCTCCGTGATCTCGAAATCGGCGATGACCCCGTCTTTCAGGGGGCGGACCGCGACGATGTTGCCGGGGGTCCGGCCGATCATCTTCTTCGCCTCGGCGCCGACCGCGAGAATGCCACCGGTGTTGGTGTTGATGGCGACGACCGATGGCTCATTGAGTACGATCCCGCGACCCCTGACGTACACCAGCGTATTGGCCGTCCCGAGGTCGACTGCCATGTCACGTCCGATGAACGACATATTGTTCGCCATAGGGATACATCTGGCCTTCCAGCTGGAGCGATGTGGGCGGGAGGTCGGCACGGGGGTGCGATGAACGAGGCACGCCTGGGGGTACTCCCTCGCCCGGACGGAGTCCGGGGGGAGAGTGTGGCGGCTGATGCCATCGTATCCACGGCCGGTCGAACACGGAGCGCCGGAGCGCCGCTTTCGCCATTGTCGCGGGAACCGTGCCCGCCCTCCATCATGGTGACGTCGTGTTCGGGTGACGGGTTCCCTCGTTCGACTGTACATACCACAAAGGCGGAATGCGTTCAGGCTGATGCCGCTGGTCGGACCCCGTGTCGGACTGACGGGGATTCAGCGGTGATTCAGGAGCGCCCGGGGAAGAAGATTTTCAGCTCGCGTTCGGCGGATTCTTCCGAGTCCGACGCGTGGATGAGGTTCTCCCGGACGATCGTCCCGAAGTCACCGCGAATGGAGCCGGGGGTGGCGGTGATCGGGTCGGTGGGCCCGGACAGCGTCCGCAGCCCCTCGATGACCCGCTCGCCCTCGACGGTCAGCGCCACCGACGGGCCGGACGTCATGAACTCCAGCAGCGGCTCGTAGAACGGCCGGCCCTTGTGCTCCGCGTAATGCGTCTCCAGCGTGGCCCGGTCCAGGGTGCGCAGTTCCAGCGCGGTGATGGTCCAGCCCGCCTTCTTCTCGATGCGGCCGATGATCTCGCCGATCAGGCCCCTCCTGACCGCATCCGGCTTCAGAAGGACAAGGGTGCGCTGGGACATGGGGTGGCTCCTGGGGAAACGAATCCGGGGAAGTACCGGCACCTTACCCGGGATATCGCCGCCCTCCCGCACCCGGCCCGGGGCTACGGGGCCGCAGCGGCGGCCGCCGCACCATGGGCGGCCTTGATCTCGTCCACCTTCCGGCCGAAATGGACCGATGCCCACCACAGACCGGCGAAGATCACGCCGAGCACGAACATCGCCGGCACCACGACACCGCTGGCGATCAGCGCTATCTGCAGGGCCCAGCCGAACTGCACCCCACCGGGCCGGGTGACCAGGCCGCACAGCAGCAGGCACAGCACCATGGCCGTCCCGCTCACCGCCCAGATGGTGGTCGCGGAGGTGTCGGTCAGCCGGACCGCGACCAGCGCCGCGAGCCCGATGACCAGCACTTCGGAGATCAGCGTGGAGGAACACAGCGTACGCATCAGCGGTCCCCCGCTTCCCGGCCCGCGCCGCCGGTCCGCCCCGGGCCCCGCAACAGCATTCTGGCCTCCCCGACCGTGATGACGGAGCCGGTGATCAGCACCCCGGCGCCCGCGTACTCGTCCTCCTCCTCGGCCAGCGAGATGGCCGCCTCCAGGGCGTCGTCCAGGCGCGGCTCGACCTGCACCCGGTCCTCGCCGAAGACCTCGACCGCGACGGCCGCCAGCGCGTCCACGTCCATCGCGCGGTGACTGGCGTTCCGGGTGACCACGACCTCCGTGAAGATCGGCTCGAAGGCCTCCAGCAGCCCGGTGACGTCCTTGTCGGCGCTGGGGCCCACCACGCCGATGAGCCGGCTGAAGCCGAACGCCTCCGTCACGGCCGCGGCCGCCGCCTGCGCGCCGCCAGGGTTGTGCGCGGCGTCCAGCAGCACCGTCGGGCTGGAGCGGACCACCTCAAGACGCCCCGGCGAGGTGACGGCGGCGAACGCGGCGCGCACCACGTCGATGTCCAGCGTCGCGGACGCCTGGGTGGCGCCGATGCCGAAGAACGCCTCCACCGCCGCCAGCGCCACCACCGCGTTGTGCGCCATGTGCTCACCGTGCAGCGGGAGGAAGATGTCCGGGTACTCACCGCCCAGACCGCGCAGCGTCAGCAGCTGGCCGCCCACCGCGATCTCGCGGGAGACCACGCCGAACTCCATGCCCTCGCGGGCCACGGTGGCGTCCACCTCGACGGCCCGGCGCAGGATCACCGAGGCGGCCTCGATCTGCTGCTGGGCCAGCACCACGGTGGCGTCCTGCTTGACGATCCCGGACTTCTCCACCGCGATCCGCTCCGGCGTGGGGCCGAGCCGGTCGGTGTGGTCCAGGCTGATCGGGGTGATGACGGAGACCCCGGCGTCCAGCACGTTGGTCGCGTCCCAGGTGCCGCCCATGCCGACCTCGACGACCGCCACATCCACCGGGGCGTCGGCGAAGGCCGCGTACGCCATGGCGGTCAGCACCTCGAAGAACGACAGCCGGTACTCCTGGCGGGCGTCCACCAGCTCCACGTACGGCTTGATGTCCTCGTAGGCGGCGATGAACCGCTCGGCGGACATCGGGGCGCCGTCCAGGCTGATGCGCTCGGTGATGGACTGCACGTGCGGGCTGCTGTACCGGCCGGTGCGCAGCTCGAAGCCGCCCAGCAGCGCCTCGATCATCCGGGCCGTGCTGGTCTTCCCGTTGGTGCCGGTGATGTGGATCGAGGGGTACGCGTGCTGGGGCTCGCCCAGCACGTCCATGAGTGCCTTGATCCGTTCGACGGAGGGGTCGAGCTTCGTCTCGCCCCAGCGCTTGGACAGCTCCGTCTCGACCTCGCGCAGCGCCCGGTCCACCTCCGGGTCGGCCGGCCGCTCCGGCACGCCGTCCCCGGCGGGCGGGCCCGCCTGGGTGCGCAGCGTGCGGCTGCCGGCCTCGATCACGGCGAGATCGGGGTCCCGCTGTGTCTCGGCACCGATCAGCTCCTCGAAGGCGGCGGCGTCCAGATCCTCGGGGGTGCCGGCATCGCCGGAGTCGCCGGAGTCGGGGGGCTCGGGGCGGGAGTGCTCAGTCACGATGCCAGTCTACGAACCCCCACCGACACTCACCGCCCCTTATCCGGATCGGTATCCAGGTGAGAGCCACCGGCGGGCCCCTCCGGCTCCCCGAGCACGTCGGCGGCGAGACGGCCGTCGCGCAGGGTCACGACGCGTTCGCACCGCTCGGCCACCGCCTCCTCGTGGGTGGCGATCAGCAGGGTGCAGCCGTGCTCGGCGGCCAGCCGCTGGATCAGATCCATGACGCGGGCGCTGGTGGCTGAGTCGAGATTGCCGGTGGGCTCGTCGGCGAGCAGCAGCCGGGGGCCGGCGATCAGCGCGCGGGCGATGGCCACCCGCTGCTGCTGGCCGCCGGACAGCTGGGACGGCAGCGCCTTCTCCCGCCCGTCCAGCCCGACCGCCGCCAGCAGGCCGGTGGCGCGCTCGACACGGTCGAAAGGGGTCTCGGACGCGCGGCGGGGCAGCAGCGGGGCGAGCACGTTGTCCAGCGCGGTGAGCGCGGGCAGCAGGTGGAAGCGCTGGAAGACGAAGCCGATACGTCCCCGGTAGCGGGCCAGCTCGCGGCGGCCCAGTGCGGTGATCTCCTGCTCCCCCACCCGGATCACGCCGGAGTCGGCGCGTTCCACCGCGCCGATGAGGTGCAGCAGGGTGGATTTGCCCGAGCCGGAGGGGCCGGTCAGCGCCACCGACTGCCCCGCCGGTACGTCGAGGTGCACCCCGTCCACGGCGGTGATCCGGCCCGCGCCGGCCCCGAACGTACGGTGCAGATCCTTGACGGTCACCGGAACCCCGCCGGGGCTGCTGCTGTTCATGCCGCTCATCGGTCCTGACCATCTCTCGTTTCTCGTGCGGACGGGTGTGCTCACTGACCGTCACTGACGGCTGAGCAGGGCGGCCAGCGGCAGGCCCCGTACCAGCCGGACCGGGAAAAGCGAGGCGGCCATCGCGAGCCCCACCCCGCCGGCCGCGGCCCCCAGCGCGGTGGCCAGTACGCCGGTGGGCAGTGCGCCCACCACCCACGCCACCAGGCCGGCCCCGGCGGCGGCCCCCAGGATCGCGCCGGCCGCGCCCAGCAGCGCGCCCTCGGCCAGCACCAGCCGGGTCAGCGCGCGGTCGCTCCAGCCGGTGGCGCGCAGCACGGCGAGTTCGGCGTCGCGTTCGCGCATGCCGACGTACAGGACGTCGGCGAGCGCGAAGGCGCCCAGCAGCACGGTGAGCGCGACGGCGGCGATGTCCACGGCGCGGATCTCCAGCGTCACGGCCGCCCCGAGCAGGGTGCCGGCGGCGGCGCCCTGGAAGTGCCACAGCACGGCGGTGACAAAGGTGAGGGCGGCGATGCCGACGGCGAGGGAGAGCACGGCGAGGGCAGCGCGTACCGGCACCCGGGTCACGTTCGCGAGAGCCAGCGCGGCCACCGAACGGCGGGCCCGCGCCCGCCGCCCGGCCAGCACCGGCGGGCGCAGCACCCCGGCGGGCCCAATCCGGGCGGCGCGCAGGGCCGGTCCGAGCGCGGCGAGCAGGGCGAGGGCGACGACGAGCGGCACGGTCAGCAGGACGAGGGCGGGCCGTACCGTCAGCCCGGTGAGCCCGGCCAGCGAAGGGGCCAGGACGGCCGCGAGCACGGCGGCGGTGGCCGCGACGGCGGCGACCTCGCCGAGTACGAGGGCGGCGAGCCGGCGCCCGGACCAGCCCAGGCAGGCCAGCATGCCGAGTTCGGCACGCCGGGTGCGGACGGAGGCGGCGACCAGGTTGCCGGTGAACAGCGCGCACACCAGGAGCACCAGGCCGGACAGCAGCACGCTCTTGCGGTCCGCCTCCTGGACGAGGGTCACAGCGGCGCCCTTGCGGGTCCAGTGCTCCTCGATCAGCAGGTCGGGGCGGCCGAACTGTCCGGCGGCGACCTCCACCTGGCGCGGCGCGGGCGAGGAGCCGACGGTGATGTCCACGGTGAGCCCGGTGCCGGTGGCGATGCGTTCGGCGACCTGCCGCACCCGCTCCTGGGAGGCGTCGTCCAGTCCGGTCACCCCCGCGACCCGCACCCGCACGGCGGACAGCGGTGCGGCAGCCTGCGGGGAGGCGGGATGCAGCAGGTGATCGAGGGAGGCGAGGTTGGTGAGCAGCTGGGGCGGGGTGGCGAGATACCCGGTCGGGTTGCTGTTGGGCAGCCAGGGCCGGTCCCCCAGCAGCTCCCGCGACCGCTCGTCCGCCCCGGAGGCGGCGGCGGGGCGGTAGGACTCCAGGGGCACGTCGGAGAGTTCGGAGAACTCCTGGATGGTGCCGGGGTCGAAGGTGCCGACGGCGTTTCCGCCGACGCTCGCCAGGAGCTCGGTGGTGCCATACAACTGACGGAATCCGGTGTCCCGGGTGAGCCACGGCGGCACGCCCTCCCCAAGGAACACTTCCGTCGTCCAGCTGTTCCGGGTGTTCTGGTCGGTGGTGTCGGGCCGCAGGACATCGGTACCGGGCCGGTACACGGGCGGGTCAGCCTGTTGGAGTCTGTTGAACCACACTCCGAAGTCATCCCGTTCCACCACGCCGGCGTAGGCGGTCGCGTAGTCCCTGATCTCCGAGCCGAGCGGCTCGACCGGCACCTGCGGCAGTTGTTGTTCCATGTCGGCGGATGTTCTGCCGGGCAGGTCGGCGGCGTCCATGGCGAGGCGGCCGACATCGACGCGTACGGACTCCTCGGTCTGCGGCTGTGATGACACCAGCATCGGTATGTCGACCCGATCCATCCCGGGGTGCCCGTCCGTCACCTGCGGCGGGTCGGCGGTGAGATAGTCACCCTTCACCATGGCCGAGTCGAGTCCGACCAGAGCTGCCTCGGACGCCGGATCGATGACAGCCGCCAGCAGCGTCGTGGGCCAGGGGATCCGGATGACGGCCCGTTCGCCGACCTTCGGGTGGTCGACCTCGCCCGTACCGGTGGTGGAGAAGGATCCGTCCTCCCGCCACTCGACCACGATCAGCCGGTCCCGGCCTTCGGACGTCAGTGGATCGGCACGGTGAGCGTAGTGGTCGAGTCGGCACAGAGGCAGCACATCCCCATGGGGCAGGATTTCCGCGGCCGGACGACTGTCCTGGCAGCCGCCTGTGTCGATGCGCAGCACTTCGCCGTCGAGCAGATAGCCGTCCTCCAGCATCACTCCATCCGAGAACGGAACCTTACGGGGCTCCAGGACGCGATTCTTGGTGACGTACACGAAGTCCGGCCCGGGATCCAGCGCCTGGGTCAGCCCACGATCGGCGGTCCAGGTGCGGTCCAGTCTGAGCAACTGCTGGTCCAGAGCGGGATCCAGCGACTCCGTGATGTCCACGTCGATCCACAGATCCGTCCTGTGGTAGCCCAGCATGGCGATCGGGGCCGCCACCTCCACTCCGTCAAGGGCGGCTATGCGCTCCCACTCCTCCAGGGTGATCCCGCCGAACTGGGCGGACAGAAAGTTCGGCCGGACCTCGCCCGCCTGCGCTTCCAGTTCGCTGGTGGCGTCCACCGGGCGGACCAGGATGTCGTACGCGGCCCGGAAGTTGGCGTCCGCCGTGGCCTGCACCCGCAGCCGGGAGGTGTCGACGGAGCCGGTGAGCAGGACGAACCCCATGCTCGCCACCAGCACGCCGGCGAGTAGCGTCACCGCCCGTGCGGAACGGCGGCGCAGTTGTTGGGTGATCAGGGCGAGCACGGGATCCTCAGGGGTGGGATGACCAGGCGGTCACGGAGTCTTGTAGCAGCAGCCGGACGGTATCCACGGGCAGGTGGTGCACTCCCGCTTGCGGTTGTTCCAGATGTTGGTCCCCGGGTACCCGGGGCACGCGGTGCCCACCTGGCAGTCGTACTGCGTCGCGGCCTCGGTCGTGGCCGATGGCAGTACGCGCCGCAGGGCGGCGTCGGCGAGCTGGTTCAGCAACTTCATCGTTCTCACCCTTCCTGTGTCCCGGACGGCGGCCCGGCGGGCCGCCGTTCCTCGTGGCGGACACCGTAGAGACCCCGCGCACACAGTCGGTACACCGGACACCGCTCCGTCCCTCGAAACGCTTCGACAGCACGGGCCCGTCGACCGGCCGGAAACGGCGAGCCGCATCCTGCCCAGCACACCGGTTCCCAGGTGAAGCGCTTCACCTCTATGGTCGGACCTTGCGTCACCGGCAACATTCGTTCCGTAGTTCCCCAGGGGTGGGAGAAGTCTTCGATGATGCCCGAACCGCGACTCGTTTTCCGGCTGTTGGGTCCTGTGGAGATCTGTACCGGGGAGGGGAAGCCACCGCCGCGGGTCGGGAAGCCGCAGGCCGTGCTCGCCATGCTGCTGCTGCGGCCCAACCAGGCGGTGTCCTTCGACACCCTGAGCGAGGCGCTGTGGGAGGGCGAACCGCCGCTGTCCGCGCTGTCGAACCTGCGCACCTACGTCCACCGGCTGCGCCGGGCCCTGCCCGGCGACGGCGCCGACATCCTGCTCAGCCATCCGGGCGGCGGCTACGAGTTACGCCTGTCCCCGCACGACAGCGACCATCTGGTCTTCGGCCGGCTCGTGCACCGGGGCCGCAATCTGCTCGCCGCCGCTGACCCGCACGGCGCCGCCGTCGCCCTGCGCCGTGCGCTGGAGCTGTGGCGCTCCGAGCACGCCGCCACCGGCCTTGACCGGCGCGGGCCGCTCGCCGCCGAACTCGCCCACCTCGACATCAAGCGGCTGCGCGCCCTGGAGGATCTGGCTGGCATCTGGCTCGAACTAGGCGAACCGCGCCGCGCGCTGGACACAGCCTGGCAGGCCGTGACCGCCGACCCGCTGCGCACCCGCGGCTGGCAGTACGTGCTGCGCGCCCACCACCGGCTCGGCGAGCACGGCCGACTCACCGAGTCGTACGCGATGGCCCGCGCCGCCTTCCGCGACGGGCTCGGCCGCGACCCCGACGCCGAACTCGCCGAGCTGTGCGAGCGCTTGATGTATCGGCCATATGCGGGGACCTCCTAACGTTCGGGGCCGTCCAGCCACCGAGGCGAGGGGCGCCGATGACGTATGTCCTGCTGAGCTGCCAGGTGTTGCTGGCCGTGGTCTTCCTGGTGTCCGCGACCGGCAAGCTGCGCCCGGCCGGGGTCCGCGCCCTGCGTCGTACCCTGCGCGAACTCGGCCTGCCCGCCCGCCTGATCCCGCTCACCGCCACCGCTGTCATCACCGCCGAGGCCGCCGCCGGTCTGCTGGTGCTGCCGACCCCCACCGCCCCCTACGGCCTGGTGCTCGCCGCGCTGCTGCTGGCGGCGCTCACCGCCGGTGTGGCCCGGGTCGTCATCGGGCGGCGGGCGGTCAGCTGCGCCTGCTTCGGGCCCAGCGTCCGGCCGCTGCGCGGCGTCCATCTGGTGCGCAACGGGGTGCTGCTGCTCGCCGCCGGGTGCGGCCTGGCGCTGCTGCCCGCCGCCGGGCCCGCGCACGCCGAGGTGCTGGCCGTGTCGATCGCGGCCGGTTCGGTGGCGGCGCTGGTCCTCATCGGCCTGGACGACATCACGGAGTTGTTCCTCCCCTCCCCCACCTCTCCGCCCACGCTCAGGAGCCCGAAATGATCGCGCTGGTGCTGTCCGTTCTCGCACTGTGTGTCACCGCGCTCAATCTGCTGCTGTCCTACGGCATCATCCGCCGGTTGCGCGCGGACCAGGACCGCAACGCGGGCGACCCGCGCGCCGGTGTCCGCATCGCGCTGCCCTCCGGGTCCCCCACCCTGGTCGGCTTCTTCTCCCCCGGCTGCGGCGCGTGCGAGGACCTGCTGCCGGCCTTCACCGACGCCGCCAAAGCACACCCGGGCGGAACGGAGAAGGTCACCGCCGTGGTCGTCGAGGTGGACCCGGAATCCGACAGCCGGACCTATCTGGACACGCTCTCCCCGGTCGCGCGGGTGCTGCGGGTCCCGCTCAACTCCCCCTGGATCAGCGCCTTCCAGGTGGACGGCTTCCCGCGGGTCCACGCCCTCACCGAGGACGGCGCGCTGCGCTGGTCCGCGCTGGTCCCCGCCGACCTCGAACGGCGGCTCGCGGGGTGAGGGAGTCCGCCCGTACCGCGTTCTCGCTTGCGCTGCGCGCCCGCCCCGCCGTACTCGCCGCCACCCTCGTGCTCACCATCGTCGAGGCCCTGGTCCCGGTGGCCGCCGCCTGGTGCACCGCGCGCCTCGTGGACGGGCTGACCGGCGGCGAACCGGCGCTGGCCGGGTACGCGTCCGGGCTCGCCGCCTGCGGGGTCCTGGCCGCGCTGCTGCCGTACGTCCAGCGGCTCGCCCAGGGCGAACTCGCCCGCGCCGTCGCTCGGCAGGCGCAGAACCGCCTCTTCCGCGCTGTCACCGCCCAGCCGGGCCTGGCCTGGTACGAGAACCCCGACCGGCTCACCCAGCTGCGGCAGGCGCAGGACTGCGGGCAGCACACCCCGACCGATCTGCTGGAGTGCGCGATGGCGCTGGTGCGTTCGGCGCTCACCCTCCTCGGCTTCGCCGCCGTGCTGATCGGCATTCACCCCACGCTGGCCGCCCTGGTCGCGGTGGGCACGGTGCCCAAGCTGCTCGCCGAGATCCGGGTGGCGCGGATCAGAGCCGGTGCCGTGCACGGGCTCACCGCGCACCAGCGGCGCGAGGTGTTCTACATGCTGCTGCTGGCGGACGTGCCGGGAGCCAAGGAGGTACGGCTGTTCGGCATCGGCGAGTTGCTGCGCCGCCGGATGACGGCGCAGCGGCGCCTCGCCGACCGGGAGCGGCTGCGGCTCGATGTGCGGGAACTGCTGCTGAACGGGCTGCCGACCCTGATCACCGCCGGGGTGGCGGCGGCCGGCCTGCTGTGGGCGGTGGGGCAGGTCAGGGACGGGGCGCTGAGCGTCGGTGAACTGACCCTGGTGGTCGCGGCGATCGCCTCCGTGCAGAGCACGCTGGGCACCCTGGTCGGCGCCGTCGCGAGCGGGCACCAGCACCTGCTCGTCTTCCGCGCCTACACGGACCTCGTGGCCGCGCCGCCCGTGCTCACGACGCGCGAACCGGCCCGGCCGATCGGCCCGTTGCGCGGGGCGGTGGAACTGCGCGACGTGTGGTTCCGGTACGGGCCGGACCACCCGTGGATTCTCCGGGGCGTGAACCTGCGCATCGCGGCCGGCGAGTCCCTGGGCCTGGTCGGGGTGAACGGCGCGGGCAAGAGCACGCTGATCAAGCTGCTGTGCCGGTTCTACGACCCGGAGCGCGGCAGTGTCCGCTGGGACGGCACCGATCTGCGCGACATACGGCCGGAGGCGCTGCGCGAGCGGCTGAGCGTCGTCTACCAGGACCACATGAACTACGAGATGACGGCGGCCGAGAACATCGGCCTCGGCGACCCGGCGCACGCCGATGACCAGCGGCGCGTGACGGAAGCGGCGCGCCGGGCGGGTATCCATGATGTGCTGGCGGCGCTGCCGGCCGGCTACCGGACCATGCTCAGCCGCGGCTACTTCGGCGACAGCGGCGAGGACGACGGCGTGGTGCTGTCGGGCGGGCAGTTCCAGCGCCTGGCCCTGGCCCGTTCCCTGATGCGCGAGGACCGGGACCTGTTCGTCCTGGACGAGCCGACGTCCGGTCTCGACCCCCTCGCCCAGGCGGAGGTCGGCCGGCTGATCCACCACCACGGCGCGGGGCGCACCCGGGTGCTCGTCTCGCACCGGCTGAGCGAGATCCGCGACGCCGACCGGATCGCGGTGCTCGCGGACGGCCGGATCGCCGAACTCGGCACGCACGCGCAGCTGCTGGCGGCGGGCGGCCACTACGCGACGGCGTTCCGCAGCCAGGCGGCGGGCTTCCAGCTGGACGGCGCGTGACCGGGCGCCGGGGCAGACGGGGACAGTGGGCGTGCTCCGTGGCCGCGATCGTCGCCGGCGGCGCGCTGCTGCGGTGGGCACGCCGGGGGTTCCTGTACAGCACCGTCGAGGGGCGCAGCATGGAGCCCACCCTGTACGCCGGGGACCGGCTGCTGGTGCGGCGGGTGGCGGCGGGGCGATTGCGGGTGGGGGACCTGGTGGTGTGCCCGGTGCGGTTGCCCGGCGGTGCCGTGTTCCTTCCGCCGCCCGGGGAGAGTGTCCCCCGGCTGTGGGTGAAGCGGCTGGCCGCGCTGCCCGGGGACCCGATGCCCCCGGGCATGGTGGCCGCAGGATACGGCGGTACGGTGCCGCCGGGTGTCGCCGTCCTGCTCGGCGACAACCCGGCGGCCAGTACCGACTCGCGGGCCGTGGGGCCCTTCCCGCTGGACCGGGTGCTGGGACGGGTGGCGTGGCGGGCCGGGGTCAGCCGGGGAGGTTCGCCAGCTGCGCGGTCAGGCGGGTGATGTCGGCCTCGGCCGCCGCCTTGCGCGTCTTGATCTTCTCGACCACCTCGGCCGGGGCCTTGGCCAGGAAGCCCTCGTTGCCCAGCTTGGCCGTCGCCTGCTTCAGCTCCTTCTCGGCCACGCCCAGGTCCTTCGTCAGCCGCTTGCGCTCGGCCTCGAAGTCGATGGCGCCCGACAGGTCCAGGGCCACGACCGCGCCCGCCACCGGCAGCGAGGCGGTGGCCGCGAAGCCGTCACCGGCCGGGTTGAGGCGCAGCAGCGCCCGCACGGCCTCCTCATGCGCGGTCAGGCCCGTGCCGGACAGGTCCAGGGTGGCCGGCACCCGCTGCCCCGGCTGGAGCCCCTGGTCCGCGCGGAACCGGCGGACCTCGGTGACCAGCTTGCGGACGGTGGCGAGTTCGTCCTCGGCCGCCGCGTCGCGGAAGCCGCTGTCCTGCGGCCAGGAGGCGATGACCAGCGACTCGCCGCCGGTGAGGGTGGTCCACAGCTCCTCGGTGACGAACGGGATCACCGGGTGGAGCAGCCGGAGCGTGGCGTCCAGGACCTCGCCGAGCACCCGCCGGGATGCCTCGGCCGGACGGCCGCCGGCCGCGAAGACCGTCTTGGACAGTTCGACGTACCAGTCGAAGACCTCGTCCCACGCGAAGTGGAACAGCAGATCGCTGGCCTTGGCGAACTCGTAGCTCTCGTAGGCGGCGTCGGCCTCGGCGATGACGGTGTTCAGCCGGGACAGAATCCAGCGGTCGGTGGCCGACAGTTCGGCGGTCTCCGGCAGCGGGCCCTCCACGGTGGCGCCGTTGATGAGCGCGAACCGGGTGGCGTTCCAGATCTTGTTGGCGAAGTTGCGGGAGGCCTGGACCCAGTCCTCGCCGATCGGCACGTCCGCGCCGGGGTTGGCGCCGCGGGCCAGGGTGAAGCGGACGGCGTCGGCGCCGTACTTGTCCATCCAGTCCAGCGGGTCCACCGAGTTGGGGTTGGACTTGGACATCTTCTTGCCGAACTCGTCGCGCACCAGTCCGGTCAGCGCGATGGTGTGGAACGGCTCCTTGCCGTCCATCGCGTACAGACCGAACATCATCATCCGGGCGACCCAGAAGAAGATGATGTCGTGGCCGGTCAGCAGGACATCGGTGGAGTAGAACTTCTCCAGGTCCGGCGTCTGCTCGGGCCAGCCCAGGGTGGAGAACGGCCACAGGCCGGAGGAGAACCAGGTGTCCAGGACATCGCTGTCCTGGGTCCAGCCCTCGCCGCTCGGCGGCTGCTCGTCGGGCCCGACACACACCGTCTCGCCGTCGGGGCCGTACCAGACGGGGATGCGGTGACCCCACCACAGCTGGCGCGAGATGCACCAGTCGTGCATGTTGTCGACCCAGTCGAAGTAGCGCTTCGACAGCTCCGGCGGGTGGATGGCGACCCGGCCGTCGCGCACCGCGTCACCGGCGGCCTTGGCCAGCGGCTCGACCTTGACCCACCACTGCATGGACAGCCGCGGCTCGACCGTGGTCTTGCAGCGCGAGCAGTGGCCCACGGAGTGCAGGTAGGGGCGCTTCTCCGCGACGATCCGGCCCTGTTCGCGCAGCGCCGCGACGATCGTGGAGCGCGCCTCGAAGCGGTCCAGACCCTCGAACGGGCCGCGCACGGTGATCACACCGCGCTCGTCCATGACGGTGAACGAGGGCAGGCCGTGGCGCTGGCCGATGGCGAAGTCGTTGGGGTCGTGGGCCGGGGTGACCTTGACCGCGCCGGTGCCGAACTCCGGGTCGACGTGGGCGTCGGCGACGACCGGGATGGTGCGGTCGGTCAGCGGCAGCTTGATCCGCCGACCGATGAGATGGGCGTACCGCTCGTCGTCCGGGTGGACGGCCACGGCGGTGTCGCCCAGCATCGTCTCGGCGCGGGTGGTGGCCACCACGAGGGAGTCCTCGCCGTCGCCGTAGCGGATGGAGACCAGCTCGCCGGCGTCCTCCTGGTAGTCGACCTCGATGTCGGAGATCGCCGTCATGCAGCGCGGGCACCAGTTGATGATGCGCTCGGCGCGGTAGATCAGCCCGTCGTCGAACAGCCGCTTGAAGATGGTGAGGACGGCGCGGGAGAGCCCGTCGTCCATGGTGAAGCGTTCACGGGACCAGTCGACGCCGTCGCCGAGCCGCCGCATCTGGCCCAGGATGCGCCCGCCGTACTCCTGCTTCCACTTCCAGACCCGCTCGACGAACTCCTCGCGCCCCACGTCGTGCCGGGACTTGCCCTCCTCGGCGAGCTGCTGCTCGACCTTGTTCTGGGTGGCGATGCCGGCGTGGTCCATGCCGGGCAGCCACAGCGCCTCGTACCCCTGCATCCGCTTGCGGCGGGTGAGGGCGTCCATGAGGGTGTGCTGGAAGGCGTGGCCCAGGTGGAGCGTGCCGGTGACGTTCGGCGGCGGGATGACGATGGTGTACGGGGGCTTGTCGCTGGAGGCGTCGGCCTCGAAGTAACCGCGCTCTACCCAGCGCTCGTACAGCGGCCCCTCTACCTCGGCCGGCGCGTACTGCGTCGGGAGTTCGGTGGCGGCGCTGTGGTGCCCGGGGGTGGCGGGCGGCTGAGTGTTCTCGGTCACGGAGCCCAGTCTACGGGCGGGGTGGGCCGCTCCTCGAATCGGTTGCGGGGCGGTGGGCCGGGGCGCCCGCGAGGGTGCGGACCGCCTTCCCATCTGCGGCACAATGCCGGGTACATGAGGCATCCGGTCAGATGAGATGCCGGCCACACGGGGATCACCATGACGCAGCCACCGCCCGGACCGTACGGATCGCAGCAGCCGCCCCAGCACGGGTACGGCACGCCGCAGCCACCCTCCGCACCGTACGGGGGTGCGCCGTACGGGGCCCCGCAGTACGGGGGCGCGCCGTACGGGCAGGTTCCGCCGCCGCCCGCCGGCCCCGCCTCCGGCGGCGGCAAGGGCAAGATGATCGGTATCACCGCCGGTGTGCTCACCCTCGCCGCCGCGCTCGGCGTCGGGCTGGTGCTGGTCCTGAACGGCGACGACGGCCCCTCGCTCAAGGACGACGGCACGACGTACACGCTGGCCACCCCGGAGGAGATCGGCGGCTACGCGCTGACGTACGGCGACGAGACCGACGAGTTCTTCACCTCGGAGGAGGCGCGCCGGGTCGGCTTCACCGAGGAGGGCGCGGCCATGGCCACCTACGCCCAGGACGAGTCGTCCGAGGACTCCAACCTCCTCTTCTTCCAGGGCTCCTGGGGCACGGTGACGGACCCGGCGAACACCCCCGGCGAGATGTTCGCGATGATCGCCGAGGACCTGAACGAGGACGCGGACGAGGACGACCGGGTGGAACTCGTCGGCTCCCCCTCCTCCATGAGCCCCAGCGGCCTGCACAACGCGGCGCTCTCCTGCCAGGAGATGAAGCCGGTCCAGCCGGAACCGGGCGAGCCCGAGGTCTCCTTCGTCTGCATCTGGAGCGACTACAGCACGATCGGTGTGGTGTACGGCATTCCCGGCACCGCCGAGGGCACCGCCCCGCTGAATCTGGAACGGACCGCCGAACTCGCCTCCGAGCTGCGCGCTTTCGCGCTGGTCGAGGTTCCGGCCGGGGACGGCGCGCCCAGCGAGGACTGACCGCCGCCGGGAGAGCGCACGGGGGCGGATGTACACGGGGGCATTTCGTCGGACAGGATGAGCGGTAACGCTTGTCGCAGTGATAAGGGGAAAAACCCATGAGTCAGTACCAGCCGGGCCCGTACGGGCAGCAGCCCCCGCAGGGCCAGCCCGGCCAGCCCGGCCCGTACGGGGCACCGCCGCCGCCGGGTCCGCCCGGTGGCGCGCCCAACCCGTACGCGCAGGGCGGCGCTCCGGGAGCACCCAGCGGGCCGGGCTACGGCTACCCGCAGCAGCAGCCGGGACAGCCGGGCCCGCCCCCGCCGCCTGGCGCGTACCCCGGACAGCCGGGCCAGCCGGGTCAGCCGCAGGGCGCCCCCTACGGCCAGCCCCAGGCACCGGGCCCGTACGGCCAGCAGCCCCCGCAGGGCCCGCCCGGCCAGTACCCGGGCCAGCCGCCCTACGGCCAGGTGCCGCCCCCGCCCTCCGGCGGCGGCAACGGCAAGAAGGCCGGGATCATCGTGGGCGCCCTGGCCGTGGTGGCCGCGCTCGCGGTCGGCGGTGTGGTGCTGCTCGGCGGTGACGACGAGAAGAGCGAGACGCTCGTCGGCTACTCGCTGAGCTTCCCCCAGATGACCGGTGAGTTCGTTCAGATCGAGTCCCAGGAAAGCTCTGGCATGACGGAGGAGGAGCTGGCTCAGTTCGGGCTCGGCCCCGATGCTCAGGGCGCCAGCTCCAACTACCTCGCCGGGGCCGACCCCACCGAACTGGACGCGATGACCGACCCGTCGGAGATCGAGGACACCGTCCTGACCTCCATGGTCGGTGTGGGTCTGTGGGGCGAGATCGAGAACCCCGAGGCCACCGTCGACGCACTGCTCGCCTACGCCGCCGAGGAGGCGACCGCCAGCGAGGACGGCGAGCTCGTGGGCAGCCCGGAAACGGTCAAGCCCAGCGGGCTGAACGGCGCGACGATGAAGTGCCAGTACGCGGAGGTCGAGGACGCCTTCATCGGCGAGGCCGTGCAGGTCCCGGTCTGTGTCTGGGCGGACAACAGCACCATGGGCTTCGCCGCGTTCCAGAAGCAGCAGGGTGTGGAGACCGCGATGGAGATGTCCATCGACGAGGCCGCCAACGCCACCGCGCAGCTGCGTTCCGACTCGCTCGTCGCCCCCAGCGGCAGCTGACGGTTCACGCACAGCTCACGCGTCGACGGCGGGGCCCGGACACCACATACTCGGTGTCCGGGCCCCGCCGTCGTACGTGCCGCTGTCGTATCCCTCCGCGCCGGGTACGGACGCTCAGGCCGTCTTCTCCTGCGGCGGAACGCCGCTGCTGCCCCGCTGCTTCGCCAGGCGCGAGCGCGGCACCAGCGTCGGGTTCACGTTGGAGCGGACCACGTCCTCGGTGATCACCACGCGGCCCACATCCTGGCGGGACGGGACCTCGTACATCACCGACATCAGGACCTCTTCCATGATGGCGCGCAGCCCGCGCGCCCCGGTGCCGCGCAGGATCGCCTGGTCGGCGATCGCCTCCAGCGCGGGGAGGTCGAACTCCAGCTCGACGCCGTCCAGTTCGAACAGCCGCTGGTACTGCTTGACCAGCGCGTTGCGCGGCTCCACCAGGATCCGCAGCAGCGCCTCGCGGTCGAGGTTGTGCACCGAGGTGATGATCGGCAGCCGGCCGATGAATTCCGGGATCATCCCGTACTTCACCAGATCCTCGGGCAGCGCGTCCGACAGCAGCTCCGCCGTGTCCCGCTCCCGCTTGGAACGGATGTCGGCGCCGAAGCCGATGCCGCGGCCGCCCGAACGGGCCCGGATGATCTCGTCGAGACCCGCGAACGCGCCGCCCACGATGAAGAGCACATTCGAGGTGTCGATCTGGAGGAACTCCTGGTGCGGGTGCTTGCGCCCGCCCTGCGGCGGCACCGCCGCGGTCGTCCCCTCCAGGATTTTCAGCAGCGCCTGCTGCACGCCCTCACCGGACACATCGCGGGTGATCGACGGATTCTCGCTCTTGCGGGCGACCTTGTCGATCTCGTCGATGTAGATGATGCCCTGTTCGGCCTTCTTGATGTCGTAGTCGGCCGCCTGGATCAGCTTCAGCAGGATGTTCTCGACGTCCTCGCCGACATATCCCGCCTCGGTGAGCGCCGTGGCGTCGGTGATGGCGAACGGCACATTCAGCATCCGGGCCAGCGTCTGCGCCAGCAGGGTCTTGCCGGAGCCGGTCGGGCCCAGCAGCAGGATGTTGGACTTGCCGAGCTCGATCTCCTCGTCGCGCGCCGCGCCCGCCTCGGTCTCGCTGGCCCGCACCCGCTTGTAATGGTTGTAGACGGCCACCGACAGGGCGCGCTTCGCGTCGTCCTGGCCGACCACATAGCTTTCCAGGAAGTCGTAGATCTCGCGCGGCTTCGGCAGCTCACTCAGCTCCGAACCGGGCGATTCCGCCAGCTCTTCCTCGATGATCTCGTTGCACAGGTCGATGCATTCATCGCAGATATAGACCCCCGGACCCGCGATGAGCTTCTTCACCTGTTTCTGGCTCTTGCCGCAGAACGAGCACTTGAGCAGATCGCCGCCATCACCGATGCGTGCCACGAGGTGCTTCCCCTTCGCCTGCGCACCGCCGGGGAGACGGTGCCTGGTGCTTGCTTAGACGACGGTACCTTGTCGCCCCGACGGAATGGCCCCCCTTGGCGGGAATCCCCCGGCTCGGGGGCCTTCCCGTCCAAAAGGGGCGGCCAGTTACAGCCTTGTACTGCCTCTTGCCTGCCTGGCTACTGCTGGATGTTGCTGGGTACTGCTGCCCGATCCCGGCCGGCTCAGACCGCGACGGTGGAACGGGTGGTGACGATCTGGTCGATGAGACCGTAGTCCACCGCCTCCTTGGCGGTGAGGATCTTGTCCCGCTCGATGTCGTCACGGATCTGCTCGATCGGCCGGGTGGAGTGCTTGGCCAGCATCTCCTCCAGCTGGTCACGCATCCGCTGCACCTCACGGGCGGCGATCTCCAGGTCGGAGACCTGACCGCGACCGGTCTCGGAGTACGGCTGGTGGATCAGCACCCGGGCGTTGGGCAGCGCCAGCCGCTTGCCCGGGGTGCCCGCCGCCAGCAGCACGGCCGCGGCCGAGGCGGCCTGGCCCATGCACACGGTCTGGATCTCCGGCTTGACGAAGTCCATCGTGTCGTAGATGGCGGTCAGCGCGGTGAAGGAGCCACCGGGGCTGTTGATGTAGATCTGGATGTCCCGGTCGGGGTCCATCGACTCCAGGCACAGCAGCTGCGCCATGACGTCGTTGGCCGACGCGTCGTCGATCTGCACGCCGAGGAAGATGACCCGCTCCTCGAAGAGCTTCGCGTACGGGTCGTACTCGCGCACGCCCTGCGAGGTGCGCTCCACGAAGCGCGGAACGATGTAACGGGACTCGGCCGGGAGCCGGTCGTAGAGGCCGGAGCCGGGGAACCGCTGGGATGAAGTCATGTGGTGTCTACCGCCTTGGGAAGGGCCTGCTGAGCCGGCCTGCCTGAACGTTCGAGGGAGGGCGTAAGAGACCGGCTCAGGCGCCCGTACCGCCGCCGCCTTCGATGTCGGCCGCGCTGGTGATGACCCGGTCCAGCAGGCCGTAGTCGCGGGCCTCCTCGGCGTTGAACCAGCGGTCGCGGTCCGCGTCGCGGTCCCACTGCTCCTCGGACTGGCCCGAGTGCAGGGCCGAGAGCTTCGCCATCTTGCGCTTGGTGCGCAGCAGCTGCTCGGCGTGGATCTTGATGTCCGAGGCGGAGCCGGCCAGGCCCGCGGACGGCTGGTGGATCAGGATCTCCGCGTTCGGCAGCGCGAAGCGCTTGCCGGGGGCACCGGCGGTCAGCAGGAACTGACCCATCGAGGCGGCCATGCCCATGGCGATGGTCACCACGTCGTTCTTCACGTACTGCATGGTGTCGTAGATCGCCATGCCCGCCGTGATCGAGCCGCCGGGGCTGTTGATGTAAAGGAAGATGTCCTTGTCGGGATCCGCGGCGAGCAGCAGCAGCTGCGCGGTGATCTTGTTGGCGATGTCGTCATCGACCGGCTGGCCGAGGAAGATGATGCGCTCGTTGAGCAGCCGGTTGTAGACCTGGTCGCCGAGACCGCCGTTGGAGGGTTCAGCGGCGGCGGAAGGCATCGGGAGCGTCACGTATCCACCTGCTCGTTGTCGGACGGCGGCACTGTCGCCAGGCCGTCGCATGGCTTAAGCGTTGTACTTCTTACGGACCCTAACGCGCGGCGCCGCCGGACCCGTCCCGGCCAGGGAACTGTTCGCTGTGAGCGCAGGGTGCCCGCGGAGTGGGGCGGCCGGGGTGCGCGACGGGGCCGGACATTGTCATATCCGGCCCCGTCCTTGACGCTTCCGCGCTGACCCGCGCGGGAGGGTGAATCAGGCGTTCTCGGCCTTCTCGGCCTTGTCCGCGCCCTGGTCCGCCCCGGTGGTCTCCTCGGCGGCCTCGACGGTCTCGGCGGACGCCTCGGCGCCCTCCTCGTCCTCGTCGTCGAGGTGGACCGGCTCACCATTGGTGTCGGTCACCTTCACCGACTCCACGACGGTCGCCAGCGCCTTGCCGCGGCTGACCTCGCCGACCAGCATCGGCACCTGGCCGCCCTCGACGACCGCCTGCGCGAACTGGTCGGGGGACATGCCGGAGGACTGCGCCCGGCGCACCAGGTGCTCGGTGAGCTCCTCCTGGCTGACGGTGAGGTTCTCCGACTTGGCGATCTGGTCCAGGACGAACTGGGTGCGGATGCCCTTCTCGGCCTGCTCCTTCAGCTCGTCCTCGAACTCCTCGACGGTCTTGTCCTGGATCTTCAGGTAGGCCTCGAGGTCCATGCCGAGCTGGCCCAGCTGGTGGTGCTCCAGGTTGTGCTTGCGGGTCTCGACCTCGTCCTTGAGCAGCTTCTCGGGCATCGGGACCTCGACCAGCTCCAGCAGCGCGTCGAGGACCTTCTCCTGCGCCTCGGTGGCCTGCTGGTACTTCTTCTGGTCGGCGAGCCGGCGGCGGCTGTCCGCCTGGAGCTCCTCGAAGGTGTCGAACTCGCTGGCGAGCTGCGCGAACTCGTCGTCCGCCTCGGGCAGCTCACGGGCCGAGACGCTGATCACCTTGACGGTGACCTCGGACTCCTGGCCGGCGGCCGAGCCGCCCTTGAGGGTGCTGTTGAAGGTGGCGGTGCCGCCGGCCTCCAGGCCGGTGACGGCCTCGTCGATGCCGTCGAGCAGCTGGCCCGAGCCCACGGTGTAGTCCAGGCCCTCGGCGACGCCGTCCTCCAGCACCTCGCCGTCGACCTTGGCCTCCAGGTCGAGCTTGAGGACATCGCCCTCGGCGGCGGCGCGCTCGACGACGGAGGTCGAGGCGAAGCGCTCACGCAGCTGCTCGACGGCCTCGGCCACGTCCTCGTCGGTGACCTCGGCGGCCTCGACGGTGACCTCGATGCCCGTGTAGTCGGGGATCGTGATCTCGGGCCGGATGTCCACCTCGGCGGTGAACGTGAGCAGCTCGTTGTCCTTCAGCTCGGTGATGTCCACCTCGGGCTGACCCAGCGGGTTCAGTTCACCCTCGGAGACGGCCTCGCTGTAGAACTTCGGCAGCGCGTCGTTGACGGCCTCCTCCAGCACGGCGCCACGGCCGAAACGCTGGTCGATGATGCGGGCCGGGATCTTGCCCTTACGGAATCCGGGCACCGTGACCTGCTGGTTGATCTTCCGGTACGCCGCGTCGAGGCTGGGCTTGAGCTCCTCGAAGGGCACCTCGACAGTGAGCCGAACCCGGGTGGGGTTCAGGGTCTCCACGGCGCTCTTCACGGTCGGTCTCCTTGGGGCTGACTTCTGGGAGGTATGCGGTGCTGCTGTGATGCTGCGTGGCCGAGCTTATGGGTGCCGGTCTGGCCGCTGGTACCCGGTACCCGGTTGCGGGCACGCCACAGGCGCACGATCTCTTCATAGTACGTGGTCGGGGTGGCCGGATTCGAACCGACGGCCTTCCGCTCCCAAAGCGGACGCGCTACCAAGCTGCGCCACACCCCGTGGTCGCTCATGACGCGACACGTAGCGTACAGGTCCGCTCGCCCCCCGGCTCCCCCGCCTCCGGGCGGCGCGGCGCTGGTACGATGCTGTCCGCACGGTGATCGTCGCCGCGGTCGGAACGACCGGGTGGCCCGTATCCCCGGCGCGCGGGCGTAGCTCAATGGTAGAGCCCTGGTCTTCCAAACCAGCTACGCGGGTTCGATTCCCGTCGCCCGCTCCGTGAGGCCCGGCCCGGCTCCTTCGGGGGCCGGGCCGCCGCGTTGCTCAGGGACCGCTCGAATTGATGGAATCGTCCACGGAGCTGACGGAGTTGGAGATCGACTCCAGGAAGTCCCGTATCGGGTCGGCGGCTCCGGTGGAGGCGAGTGAGAAGCCGAAGAGGATGGCCACGATGGCCGGTCCCCACTTGAGGTTGCCGCTGCGGGCGAGAAAGAACAGCACGACACCCAGCAGCAGCGTCAGGGAGAACGAGATAACCACGACTGATCACATCACCTTCGGACGGTACGCCTGCGCTCCAGCGGGAGCTTGACCACGGCTGTCCTACCCCCGCTGGGCACCTATCGTGCCATCAACCGGGTGGCACATGGGGGTTGATGAGCGACAGGTTCGGGGCGTTGACTTGTTCGCTCCGTTCACCCTGGGTGTCCGTACGTGTCGCGGCCGGTCCGGAACCGCACCCCCCTACCGGACAACCCGGACCCGGAGGCGCTATCGTGCGGTCAATGTTGCGCGTCCGTAATCCACGAGCCCCCCTGCCCGCTGCCCGGGCGCGGATGGCTGATCCCCCACCGGAGGCCACGGACGGCCCACCGAAGGGCAAGCCCCGCGATCCCTATTTCGACAACGCCAAGTATCTGGCGATCGTGCTGGTGGCGATGGGGCACGTCTGGGCCCCGCTGATGCCCGACTCCCGGGCCGCCACCGCGCTGTACATGTTCGTGTACGCCTTTCACATGCCGGCCTTCATCATGCTGGCCGGATACTTCTCGCGCAGCTTCACCGGCAAACCTGCCCAGATAGGGCGATTGATCTCCGGTGTGCTGCTGCCGTACCTGATCTTCGTCGTCGGGTACACCCTGTTCGACCGCTGGGTGAACAACACGGACAAGCCGCTGCTGGAGCCGTTCAGCCTGCTCGACCCGTACTACCTCACCTGGTTCCTGATCGCGCTCTTCTGCTGGCGGCTCTCCGCGCCGCTGTGGCGGGTGCTGCGCTGGCCGCTGCCGGTCTCGCTGGCGATCGCGGCGATCGCCTCGGTCTCCCCCGATCTGGGCAACGACTTCAACATCATGCGGGTGTTGCAGTTCCTGCCGTTCTTCGTGCTCGGGATGCTGCTGCGGCGTGAGCACTTCACGCTGCTGGTGCGGCGCGAGTCCAGGATCGCGGCGGCGGTGATCGCGCCGGTCACGCTGGTCTTCGCGTACTGGGTGGCGCCGCGGATGGACTACCACTGGTTCTACCGCAGCCACAGCGCCCAGGGTCTCGGATTCACCTGGGATTATGGCGTGATCATGTCGCTGGCGCTGTTCGGCTGCGGCCTGGTGCTGACCGCCTGCTTCCTGGCGTTCGTGCCCCGGCGCCACCTGTGGTTCACGGCGCTGGGCGCCGGCTCCATCTACGGCTACCTGCTGCACGGCTTCCTGGCCAAGGGCTCCCGCTGGTGGGGCTGGTACGACCTGGACTGGGTGCAGACCCCGGCCGGGTACGTGGCCATCACCCTGATCGGCGCCGCCGTGGTCACGCTGCTGTGCACCACGCCGGTGCAGAAGATGTTCCGGTGGGTGGTCGAGCCGCCCATGGACTGGGCGTTCAAGAAGGACGATCCGGCGGCCAAGCCGGAACGGGTGCCGGCGGCCAAGTAGCGGTCCGCGCGGAAGACGAGGGCGGAGGGGGACGGCCGGGCGGCCGTCCCCCTCCGCCTTTGCCCTTCCCGGGCCGGGCCGCGCAGGGCGGGGCGGGGCCGGGTCGGGCCTGCTCAGCCGGTCATCCCGTCACTCCAGTCGGTCATCGGACGGGAGAGCCGGCCGATGAGCGCGCGGAAGTCCTGCCAGTGCTCCACTCCCCCGCCGAACGGATACCACTGGCCGTCCCGGCCCGCCGGGCCCAGCGGGAGCGCGGTGACCGGCAGCGGCTCGCCGCCGCGCGGCGCGGTGGGCTCAGCCGCGCCCAGCGCGAAGCCGAGCGGGGCCGGCAGCCCCGGGAACAGCGGCGCGCAGGCGGGCGCGGCGTCGGTCGCCCGCCAGGTGACCCGCAGCGTCCGCAGCCCGTGCCGCGCAGCCAGTTCCTCCGCGATCCCGCGCAGCGCGTCCAGCGGTACGGCGTCGGCCGACGCGAAACCGAAGGTCAGCGTGGCCTCCTCCTCCACCCCCGCCGTGGTGCGGGCGATCCGCAGCGCGGCCGAGGCGGCGGCGTCGCCGCCGGTGACCAGCAGATAGCTCGGCTCCGGGGCCCGCTCGCGCGCCAGCGCCGTCAGCTCCTCCTGTGACCAGGGCCGCCCGGCGGGCTCGGCCGGGCCCCAGCCGGCCGGCGGACCCCCGGTGACCGCCCGCCACACCGCCTCCAGCGCGCCGCCCAGCACCAGGTCCTCGCGGGCGGCGTGCCGGGTGTGGACGTGGAAGGTGAGCCGGCGCTCCGCGCTGCCGGCCAGCGCGTTGTGCCGGGAGATCAGCTCCGGGCCGTGCGGGTCGTCCAGGTACGGCAGCCGCGAGTCGTGCCAGGCGGCGGCGAGCACCGGATGCCCGTCGGGGCCGGTCCGCTCGGCGTATCCGCCGTCGCGCCAGGTGAGGGCGGCGCCGGTGAACCCGTCGTAGAACGTCTCGCCGTACCGCACCACCCAGCGCAGCGGCTGGGTCGGCAGCAGTTCGTACAGCGGCAGGGTCAGCCGGGTGTGTTCGGGGGTGACGAGATACAGCGTGCGTCCGGTCTCGTGCACGGCGCGCAGGGCGTCCTGGATCCAGGGGGATACGCCGACGACGGGACGGTCCTGGAGGAGGACGGCGGAGGTGGCCGTGAGCGCGTCGATGGCGGGGTGCGCGGCGGCCGGGACGGGGGCCGTGCCGGTGTCCGCTGGCCCGCCGGGGTCGTGGCGGGTGGGGTCGGGCCAGGCGGTGCCGCCCAGGCGTTCGGCGAGCCGGGCGGTGAAGCGGCCGGCCAGCGCCGCGCCCCGGGCGCCGGGCAGCGTGGTGCGGACCTCCGTCCACCACACCGGGCCGGTGGGGGCGCCGGGGCCCAGCAGGCGCCGGGCCTCGCCGGGGACGGCGATCTCGGTGGGGGCCCCGATCGCGAGCAGCGGGTGCCCGGCGGCGTCGCGGACCCGCAGCAGCCCGCCGCCCTCGGTGGCGTCCAGGGCCCGGCCGGGCCCGGCGGCGGACAGGGCGTACCGCAGGGCGTCGTCGTCGGGGCGGCGCTCGGTGAGGGCTGTCGCGTCGGTGGTCATGGGCGGTCCCGCCGTTCTGGTGTCGTGCCGGTCGCGTCGGTGGTGGTGCGGTGGCCGGTGTGCAGGGCCGTCTGCACCAGCCGGTACGGCTCGCCGCGCCGTACGAGGGTGCCGCGCCCGGGCGGCTGGGCGCGCGGGTACAGGCCGGGGAAGAGCTGGCCCTCCATGCGGTCGCCGGTCATCAGCAGGGCGGTGGCGCCGTTCTCCTTGAGTGCCTGCACGAACGGCTCGTACATGGCGCGCGAGGCGCCGGCCACCCGGCGGGTGAGGACGACGTGCAGCCCGATGTCGGGTGCGGAGGGGATCAGCGGCAGCAGCGGGGCCAAGGGGCGCTGGCCGGCGGTGGCGAGGATGTCGTAGTCGTCGACGAGCAGGACGACGCGTGGCCCGGTGAAGCCCTCGGGGGCGGGCGCGTCCGGGTCGATGATCTCCTTGGGCAGCCGGTCCGCGAGCTTGCCGGCGATGCCGGTGGCCAGGCGCTGGGCGAGGTCGGGGGTGTGGGCGTAGCCGCCGCGGTACGCCTCGGGGATGGCGGTGCGCAGCCCGCGGCGCGGGTCCATGACGGCGAAGACCAGGTCCTGGGGGGTGTGGCGGGCGAGCAGGCCCTGGGCGATGAGGGTGAGGAGGTTGGTCTTGCCGCATTCGCTGTCGCCGAGGACGAGGAGGTGCTGGTCGCGGGCGGCGAGGTCGAGCAGGGCGGGGTCCAGGGCGGTCTCCTCCAGGCCGTAGGGGACGCGGAGCGGTTCGGTGGCCGGGGTGGGCAGCCGGTCGGCGGTGAGGCGGGCGGGCAGGACCCGGATCCGCCGGACCGCTTCGCCGGGGCGTGCGGCGCGGACGCGGTCGACGGCGGCGGCGAGCGCTTCGGGGAGCCCGTCGGCGGTGGCCAGGCCGTCGAGGCGGGGCAGGGCCGTGTGGGCGAAGAGCTTGTCGGTGGTGAGGGCGCGGCCGGGCTCGTCGTCGCCGACAGTCTCCATGAGTTTGCGGTCGATGGCGCTGTCGTGCGGGTCGGTGTGCCGCAGTTCGACGCGGGTGCCGAAGGTGGACTGGAGGTTCATGCGCACGTCGTTCCAGCGGCTCATGGCGGCCACCACGTGGATGCCGTAGCCGCCGCCGCGCCGCAGCAGGTCGGCGACCTTGTCGTCCACGTCGGTGAACTCCTCGCGCAGGGCGCCGAATCCGTCGATGACGAGGACGATCTCGGTGGAGCCGAGCTGCGGGAAGCGGCCCGCGGCGCGGGCGGTGCGCAGCGCTTCGAGGGAGTCGATGCCGTGGGCGCGGAAGAGGTCCTCGCGTTCGGCGAGCATGCCGCGCAGTTCCTCGACGGTGCGGGCGACGCGTTCGGGGTCGGTGCGCGGGGCGATGCCGCCGGTGTGCGGGAGTCCGTCCATGACGCGCAGTCCGCCGCCGACCAGGTCCATGCCGTACAGCGCCACGTCGTACGGGGTGTGGGTGACGGCGAGGGAGAGCATGAGCGTGCGCAGCAGGGTGGTCTTGCCGGACTGGGGTCCGCCGACGACGGCGGCGTGGCCGCCGGCCCGGGTGAGGTCCAGGATCCACTGGCCCTGCCACTGGGTGGCGGGGTCGTCCAGCACGCCGATGGGGACGCGCAGTTGGCCGGCGGGGGCGGCGACCCGGTCGAGGGGGACGGCTTCGGGGAGCGGGGGCAGCCAGATCTGGCGGACGGGTTCGGCGGCGTCGCTGATGCCGTCGACGAGGGTGGACAGGAGGGTGGGGCCGCCGCTGCCCGGGGTGCGCGGGGCGGGTGCGGTGGTGGCGAGGTCGGTGCCGGGGGCGGGCTCCGGGGCGGTGTTGAGGGCGGGGAACGGGGCGACGAGGGGCCGGTCGCCGGTGGTGGCGGTCTCCTCGCGGGGCGGGGTGGGGCCGTGGTGGCGCCCGGAGACGTAGGCGGCCTTGAACCGCTGGTAGACGCTGGTGTCGACCTTGAGGTAGCCGAAGCCGGGGACGGGCGGCAGTTCGAAGGCGTCCTTGCTGTCGAGCACGGTGCGGGATTCGTCGGCGGAGAAGGTGCGCAGGCCCAGGCGGTAGGAGAGGTAGGTCTCCAGGCCGCGCAGCTTGCCGCTCTCGATGCGCTGGCTGGCGAGCAGCAGGTGGACGCCGATGGAGCGGCCGATGCGCCCGATGGACAGGAAGAGGTCGATGAAGTCGGGCTTGGCGGTGAGGAGTTCGCCGAACTCGTCGATGACGACGAACAGGTGGGGCAGGGGTTCGAGGTCGGGGCGGGTGGCGCGGGCGGCGGCGTACTCGGCGATGCCGGGCAGGTGGCCGGCGTCCTTGAGGACCTGCTGGCGGCGTTTGACCTCGCCGGCGAGGCTGGCGTGGACGCGTTCGACCAGTCCTGCCTTGTTCTCCAGGTTGGTGATGATCCCGGCGACGTGCGGGAGGGCGCCGAACGGGGCGAAGGTGGCGCCGCCCTTGTAGTCCACCAGCACCATCGCGAGGTCCTGCGGCGGGTGGGTGGCGACCAGGCCCAGGACCAGGGTGCGCAGCAGTTCGCTCTTGCCGGAGCCGGTGGCGCCGACGCACAGGCCGTGGGGGCCCATGCCGAGTTCGGCGGATTCCTTGAGGTCCAGGAGCACCGGTTCGCCGGAGTCGTCGGTGCCGATGGGTACGCGCAGGAAGTCGCGGATGCCGCGCGGGGACCAGTCGGCGGTCAGGCCGTTCCGGGTGGTCAGGCCGAGGAGTTCGGGGAAGCCCTGCTGGCCGCCGTCGGTGTCGGCGGCGGCGCCGGGTTCGAGGGAGAGCCGCAGCGGGGCCAGCAGCCGGGCGAGGCCCTCGCTCCAGGCGAGCGGGCAGGTGTCCGGGGTGCCGGTGAGGACGGTGGGATCGGTGGTGTCGCGCAGGTCCTCGACGGTGACGGTGTCGCCGTCCACCGTGATGCGCACGCCGACCTGGCCGGGCTCGTCGAGCCGCCGGGTGACGAGGTGCAGGACGGTGAGCCCGAGTTCGGCCAGGGGCACCGTACGGTCCGGGAGCGGGAGTTCGGAGGCCGGGCCGTCCGCGGTGTCGAGGACGACGAGGAGTCGGGCGGCGCGCTGCGCGGCGTCGCGGGCGGCGTGGCCGCGCCGGCTCTCGGAGGCGCGGGTGGCGCGGGCGCGCAGCAGCGGTCCGAGGATCGCGGCGAGCGCGGAGGGGTCGGTGGCCACCCGGCGGGCGGGGGCGACCGCGTCCCACTGCTCGGGGTCGGCGGTGTGCGGCAGCCACTTGGCCCACTCCCACTCGGGCAGCCGGTGGGACGGGGCGGCGACGGCGATGCCGAGGTCGTCGGGGGCGTGGGCGACGGCAGCCTGGGCGAGCAGGGCGCGGATGACGCGCAGGGTGTCGGCGCGCGGGCCGATGACGCTGACGTGTCCGGCCCGGTCCAGTGGTGCGGTGAGCGGCATCCCGGCGGTACGGGCGAAGCGGCGGCGCAGTTCGGCCGCCTCGTTGACCATGAAGGGGTCCGGCGGGGAGACGGCGGTGGACTGGTCGCGGTCCATGCGGAGCAGGCGGCGCGGGACGGCGCCGGAGCCGATCCGCACCGTGAGGAAGTCGGCGTCGGTGCGGCGGCGTTCCCACAGCCGGGCGGAGTCGGCGACCAGGTCGTACAGCGCGTCGGGCGGCGGGTGCAGCAGCCGGGCGGTGTCGCGGTCGGCGGTGTCCTCGCGGTCGAGTTCCTCGCGCTGGGCCTCCAGGTATTCGAGGTAGCGGCGGCGCTGGGTGCGGCGCGTGCGGCGGGCCCGGCCGCGCTGCGAGAGGAACAGGGCGGCGCCGCCGAGCAGGGAGATGGTGAGGACGGCGACGCCGATGACGGCGAACTGGCTGCCGCGCAGCAGGGTCATCATCAGCACGGAGCCGGCGATGCCGGCCATGGGGAGCACGGCGGTGGCGGCCGAACCGGTCTCGCCGTCGGGGAGGTTGGGCGGTGCCTCGATCCCGCGCGGGGCGGGCTCGGCGAGCGGGCGGGTGGTACGGGCCGGGCGGTGCACGAGGTGCGGGCTGTTGAGCGGGGCGGCGGGCGAGACGGGCTCGTGGGTCCCGGCGGGGCCCGGGGGCGGTACGGGCGCGCGTGGCGGTGCGGGGGCCGCTGCCACGGCCGGCGCGTCGGGGTGCGTCAGGTCGGTGCGGCGCAGCTCGACGGTGAGCGAGGGGTCAGCCGTCTGCGCGAGTCCCACCATCCCGGCCACGACGGCGCCGTGGTGGCGCAGTTCGAGCGTTCCCCCGAAGGAGTCGGCGGCGATGCCACCGGAGCGCAGCTGGACGGTGCCGTCGTGGGTGCCCTCCACGGCGGACGACCAGGCTGCGGAAGCGGTGCCGGAGCGCAGTTCGACGGTCCCGTCATGGCCGCCGTCCCCTGCTGTGGGCCAGGACGCCGAGGCGGCCGGGGGGCCGGCGGCGGGTGAAGCCGGCGCGCCGGTGGGCGTCCCCGCCACCGGCACGGCCCCCGTACGGGGCGGGCCGTCCCCCGGCCGGTGCGGGATCGCCGGCCCGGGGACGTTCCGGTCCTGCGGTCGGGGGGCCGCGGCGGGGCGGGCCGTCCCGGGGGGCGACGCGACTCCGGCGGCGGGGCGTGCGGACGGCGCCGCACCCATCGGGCCGGACCCGGTGTCGGAGGAGACCGGCTCCGGGCGGCGCGGATCGTCGGCGCCGGGACGCGCCGGGGCAGCGGGCTCGCCCGCCTGCCCGGCCGTGACGGGAGACCCGGCCGGTGCGGCAGGGGGTACCGCAAGGCCCGGGCCCGGGGAGGCGGTCACGGACGACGTGGTGCCGGAAGCCGAGGGGCGTGCCGATGGCCCGGGCCCACCAGCCGGCACGGCCGGTACCGGGCCCCCGGCCTCCCCCGAGGCGGCAGCGGCGGGGCGCGTCGCCGGTGGTCCTGCCCCGGGCGGCACCGCCGTACCGGCGCGGTCCGGTTCCCGGGCGGGCGCGGCCTGGGAGCCCGGCGTCGTGGGCGCGGCGTCGGAGGGGCCCCGTCCGGGACGGCGCGGGTCATCCGTCCCGGACCGGGTGGCCGGCGGGGCGGTGCCGTCGAGGGGTCTGGCCACGGTCAGCCGTGGGTCGGGGCGGGGTGCCGGCGGAGGCGGTTCGTGCCGTCCGTGCCCGGGCTCGTCGCCGCTTCCGTCGTCCGGACCGGCCGTGGGTGCGGAAGGCCAGGCGGGTTCGGCGCGTTCGGCCGGTGCCGCCGCGCCGTCCGCGTCCGCCGCCGGGGCGGACCGTTCGGCCTCCTGTATCTGCCGCAGGATCTCCTGTTGCCAGTCCTCGCCCGTCACCGGGGGGCCTCCGTGCTTGAGTTCGCGTGCGCCGGACGTGGGTCCAACGGTGGTCAGAAGGTGTTGAGCAGCTGCCCGTAGACGCCGAAGGCGCCCACCACCAGGGGGAGCGTGGCCAGGACCGCCAGGGATTCCAGGGCGGCGACGGCACGCCGGGTGCGCACCCGTACGTGTTCGGCGGGGCGTACGGACAGCGCCAGGAGCGGGATCAGCGCCGCGAGGAGCAACGCCACGATCGCCGCCGGGCCGGTGGTGTCCCACTCCCAGGCCAGCCGCAGCGCCAGGACGCCGGCCGCCGTCTGGAGGGCGATGGCCGAGACGGCGAGCGGCGTCTCGCGCGAGCGGGAGAGCAGGACGGCCATCAGCGCGCAGGTCAGCGCCACGCTCCACGGTCCCCACACCCGCAGCGCGGAGAACCCGGCCGCCACCGCCGAGGCCGCCATCACCACCGTGGTCAGGGCGAGTCCGCGGTGCGCGGCGGTGATCGCCGCCGTCACCTCGCGGCGGGCGGTGGGCCGGCCGGCCGCGTGCTGGTCGTCCAGCCGGGTCAGTCCGGCGGTCATCAGGGCGAGGCGGGGCAGCAGTCCGAGCGCGCAGACGGTGACGGCGATCATGACCGCGCCGAGCCGCGCCTGGCCGGTGCTGTCGGTGGTGCCGATCAGCGCACCGTTGGCGAGCCAGATCCCGGCCGTGGCGGCGACCGCCGCCGCGCCGATCCAGCCGCCCCTGCCGAGTGGGGTGACCAGGCCGAGCAGCAGCAGCGCCACGGCGGCGACGGCGGCGGACAGGGCGAGCACCTGACCCTCCTGCCACAGTCCTGCGGCGCCCATCCGCCCGGCGAGCAGCACGCCGAGCGCCGCGCCGGTGCCGATCAGCGCCCCGCCGGTGGTCTCGGCGCGGGCCGGCGCGGCGACGGCGCCGAGCGCCATCGCCAGCAGGGCGGCGCCGGCCAGGTAGGGCGCGGCGGGTTCGACGCCGTACGTCCGCTGGGTGAGCAGAGCGGCGGTGAGCACCAGTACGGCGAGGGCGGCGGTGGAGGTCCACACACGGCTGCGGTCGCCCCATCGCCATGCGCGGGGCGGCAGGTCGTCGGCGACCTCGTCGGTGACGTCGTGCACGACCGGTGCGACGGGGGCCTCGGTCTCCTTGATGAGCCGCAGGACGGTGCCGTCCTGCACGGCGGCGAAGGCCAGGCTGCTCTCCGGCGCGAGGACCCGCCCGCTGGGGGTGGTGAGCCGCCGGGCCAGCGGGTACGGGCCGGGCCGGTCACCCAGCAGCCGCAGGATCTCGGGCAGCAGGACGCCGACGGGTTCGTCGGCGGACAGCACCACGTCGACGCGGCGGTACTCGCCGACGAGGGTGACGCGGCGGGTGTTGGCCGGGCCACGGGTCTGCAACTCCACGCTCATGGGGCGGGTTCCTCCACGGCGGCGCCGCGGTGGGAGCGGCCGAAGCCGCCGTCCGCGATCACGTCCGAGATGTAGGCCCAGCCGACGCATCCGGCGCACAGCAGGGCGGCGATGACGATGCTGCCCAGCAGCACCTTGGTGTTCTCCTCGGCTTCGCGCCGCAGCCGGCCGGGCCCGAACAGCAGGGCGTCCCGCAGCCGGCGGCGGCGTACGGTGACGGATTCCAGCAGTTGGCTGTCGTAGTCCTTGGCCATGGTCAGCCCTCTCCCGCGCCGTAGAGGTCGTCCAGCCGGCCGAGGTTGTCGTCGAGGTCGGTGCCGGGGCCGGGCACGGTGGTGCCGGGGCCGGGCACGGTGGTGCCGGGGCCGGGCGGGGCGGTGGGGGCGGGTGGCTGGTCGCGCTGCCGGTCGGCCTCGGCGACGCCGTACCGGATGCCTGCGGCGAGAGCGGTCACCATCACGACGGTCAGCAGCACGGACCCGGCCGCCGCCAGCCCGGCGCCGCGCGGCGGCCCGTCCCGTTCGGGGTGCGGGGGCGGTGCGGGCAGCCGCCTGTAGGTGAGGTAGGCGGCGAGATTCCGTACGAGGGCGGCGACGGTGAGCGGGAAGGAGATGAACCCCCACCAGCCCTGTCCCAGGGTGCGCAGCGTGTGGCGGCGGTAGTGCGCCAGCCCGCAGTCGCGGCACAGTGGGGCCGGGCTGCGCGTGGTGGCGTGGAACAGCAGGAATCCCTTGACCGCGTGCAGCCGGCGGTCCGCGACGGGGCCCGCCTCGCAGGAGGCGCAGACACCGGCGCGCCGGGCCTGCCATTCCACCCAGCGCGGGTCGGCGGCCGGTGGGCTCTGGGGCTCGCGATCCGGGTCGCCACGCCCGTACCAGCTCTCGGCGGTCGGCGCCCAGGGCAGCAACAGCAGCGCGGAGCTGACCAGGGTGGGGATGATCCCGTGTTGCGGGACGGCCTGTTCGTGGGTGAGGCCCGCGAGTGCGGCCGCCAGGCCGAGCAGCGCGGACGCGACGAGGGCCCAGCGCGTCCAGGGGCCACCGAGGACCACCGGGCCGGCCGCCAGCAGGCCTGCCATGAGCCCGGAGAGCGCGAGCAGGGCCAGCGAGAGCGTGAGGGCGCCGTCCACGGGGCGGACCTGGGACGTCAGCAGCAGGATGGCCAGTGCCGCGTAGCCGGTCTGGGTCCAGAGCAGGACCCGCAGGGCACGGACGGCGCCGGGCAGCGGTGCGGGCGGTGTCGGTCGCGGTTCGGGTTCGGGTTCGGGTGGCGGTGGTGGCCCGTTGGTGAGATCGGTCATGGAAGCGCCGGCCGGCCGGTTCCCGGGCCGGAGCCCGGAAACCGGCCGTGCGTCCCTTCTCTCCTTATCGGGGCAGCGCCGGTTCCGGCTCGGGGGCCGGGGCGTCCGCCTTGTACTTGGAATCGTTGATCTGGCCCCAGGGAACCTTGCCGAGGTTGTCCGCGGCCGTGCCCAGGGCGCGTTCCACCTCGGTGGGCGACATGGTCGGGTAACGGTCGCGGAATTCCCGCGGGCTGCTGAAGAGCCGGTCGAGTTCGGCGGCGGAGAGCGGCGGGTCGGGCCGTATCTCGGTGCCGTCGATCCTCATCGTGCCGTCCGGCTTGATCTCCTGGATCGGGCCGGAACCCTGGGGCATCCGGATGGTGTTGTCCGGCAGGACGGTGGTGCCGTTGGCGTGCTCCACGGTGCCGTCGATCCGGTGGGTGGTGCCGTCGTGCAGCCGGATCGAGCCGTCCGGCAGCATCCGGGAGCCGGCGTTGAGTTCACCGAGCCTGGCCAGGTTGCCGCCCAGGTTGGTGGCCCCGGTCATGCCCTTGCCGACGTACAGCATCGGGTCGGAGTACTTGCCGATGGTGCCGAGCGCGGTCAGCGCGCCACGGGCGCCCTTGGAGGCGCCGGAGACGGTCGTGCCGCCCTTGCCCATCTTGAGCAGGGTGCCGGAGCCGATGGTGACGCCGTTGAACAGCACGACGCCCACCGCCCGGCCCGGGTCATCGCTCCAGGTGTCCCAGGCCAGGAACTCCTTGCCGAAGTTGCGGAACGCCTGCCGGCCGTCCTGCCCCAGCGGGGCGATCCAGTCGTCCGGCAGGAAGCCGAACGGCGGGATGTACGTCGCCGCGCCCACACCCACCAGGCCCAGTTGCTTCCACGCCGCCCCCGTGTCGCTCCATTCGGCGCGCCCGATCAGCGGGTTGAGGGGGATGAGGGTGAAGAAGCTGTCGACCGTGCCCCACAGCCCGGTGTAGAAGAAGCCGGAGAAGAAGCTCCCGGCATGCTCGTACCAGGCCCGGCTGGGCTCGCTCGGGGTGCCCCAGGGCACGTCCTCCATCGCGTTGAGCTGGTCGGCGCTCAGCCCGTACTCGAAGGGCTGCCCCTGGTGTCCGGCGGGGATGAGCGCCTTGTCCGCGCCGTACGGGATGGCCATCGGACCGCCGTACAGCACGGCGATGCGGTTGTAGGCCGCCATCTCCGCGCGCTGGAACTCGGAGACGATGGAGTTGATCTCGCGGACCAGTTCGTCCTTGAGCTCCTGCTCCCCGCTCGTGTCGTCGTCCACCGAGCAGACCAGGAACGGGGCGGCGCGCTCGCGTACGCTCGCCAGCCGCGCCACCACGCCCTGCACCGAACACACGTACTCGGACAGGGCGTTGCTGACCTCGCCCAGTTCCTCCTTGAACTCGTCGCCCTCGGTGGTCACCTCCAGCGTGCTGAGGAAGAGGTCCTCCCCCTCGGGCGCCTGGTAGTACGCGCGCAGCAGCTGGAAGTTGTCGTGCAGCGACTTGGCCGTGGTGCTGATCGACCCGGCCAGCGCGGTGATGGACAGGTAGTCGTCGGTCAGACCCTCCAGATTGCCGGTGAACCGGGGGATCTTCAGCACGTTCAGTGTGGCCATGGCGTGTCCTCCTTTCCCGCCGGGCCGCTCACCGTCGCCCTGGTTTCTCGAAGGGCGTGCTGTCGAAGTCGATGCCGAGCGTCCCGGCCCGCTGGGCCGCCGCCGCCATGTCCAGGTCGCCGGCGGCGTACGCGCTGGTGGCGCCGGCCGCCCCCTGCCAGGACCGTCCGTGGCGTGCGGCCACGGACTCCAGCCGGTCGGCGGCGTGCTGGACGAACGCGGTCAGTGCCGCGCCGACCAGCCCCGGCCCGCCGTCATCGCCGTCCCAGGCCAGGGCCCCGGAGTTCGGGATGGCCGTGCCCAGGCTCTCGCCCAGATCCGACGCGTGCTCCGCGAGGTCCTCGGCGATGGGCGTGGCCAGTTCCTGGATGCGGGCGACCTCGCCGATGTCGATGTCCCATGTGCTCATGGTGTGGTGTGCCGCCCCGGTCAGCGGCGGATCGCGGCGACGGCCGCCGCGGCGCGCTGGCCGGTGGACTGGGCGATGCTGTCGTTCTCCTCCAGCACCCGGCGCAGTTCGTCGACGATGATCCGTACGTTGACGGAGACCTGCTCCCAGTCGATCTCCAGGCCGTGGTACTCCTCGGAGACCCCGTCCGCCTGGAAGTTGGACATCGCCTGGTTGACGGAGCCGGTGCGGTCCGTGGTGAGCGTCTCCAGCAGCCCCACGATGGTGCTGATGTTCAGTTCGGCCTCCGCCGAGGCGGCCGAGTCGTAGCTGCGCCGGTCCAGAAATCCACTCATCGCTGTGTGTCCTCTCCCCTGTGGTCCGTGCTGTGTTGCCGCGTCGGCGCGTGCGGACGCGCGACGCCTGATGGTGTGTGGATGCTCCGGGCCTCAGAACTTCGCGGCGTCGAAGTTCATGGCGCTCTGCGACTGGCGCGCGTTGTCCTCCTGCTCCTGATCCCCGGAAGCGAAGGCGGTCTCCATGCCGGACTGCCCCTCCTGGATCTGGCCCAGCGAGATGCGCAGCGCGACGGCGATCTCGTCGGCGTGCTCCTTGAAGTACTGGAACGCCTCGCGGCCGCGTCCGTTGAACTTGCCCTCCAGGGGCTGGATCGAGTCCACCAGCCGGGTGACGAGACCGGAGAGGTCGTCCCCGCTGGTGATCGTCTGTCCCCCGAGGGTGGTGAGTGTGTCGGCCCCCATGTCGAACTTCATTCCGAGACTCTCCTTCGTAACCCCGTTGCCCCGAACGCCTCTTGCGACACGGGCGCAACCGGAACGACGCTCGGTACGACGTTCGAGCGTACGTTCCGGTTGCGTGGGGAAGAAGTGAGTTTCGAGCGGTCAGCCCGTGGCCACGCCGTGCCCGGCGAGATAGGCGAGCGGATCCACATCGCTGCCGTACGCGCGGCTGGTGCGCACCTCGAAGTGCAGGTGCGGACCGGTGCTTCGGCCGGTGTTGCCGGACAGCCCGGCGCGTACCCCGCCGTTGACGCGCTGGCCCTCCTGGACGTGGATCTCCGAGAGATGCGCGTACAGGGTGTAGTGCTGGTCGGCCATCTCGATCAGCACGGCCTTGCCGTAGTCGCCCCAGTCACCGGCGAAGACGACGGTGCCGGGGCCCACCGCGCTCACCGGGGTACCGGTCGGGACGGCGAAATCGGTGCCGGTGTGGCGGCCGGCCGCCCAGCCGCCGGGGATGCCGTAGCCGGCGCTGATCGGGAAGCCGGTGACGGGCATGGTCCACAGCTCCGTGCTCACAGCCCCGGCCAGCGAGGCGGAGACGGCGGTCAGCCAGCTCTCGCCCAGGACGGCGAGGTCCGCGAGCACCGGCGGCTGGTCCTGCGGCGGCCCGGGGAGCGCGGCGGCCCGCTGGCTGGCCCGCGACGGCGGCCCGGACGCCGCGCCGAAGGCCGCCGGACCGTACGCCCCGGCCTGCACGACGGCCTGTTCCGGCGACGGTGCCGGTGCGGCGCCGGTGGCCGCCGCCGGGACGGACCACGGTCCCGCTATCACCAGCGCGCCCAGCAGGCTGCCGGCCAGAGCGCGGCGCAGCGTACGGGGGCCGGTGAGCGTGGCGAGGACGGCGGGCGCGGCGGGGCCTGCGGACATGGGTCGTTCGGTGCTCATGACGTCGAGCCAAGATCAGCGTCCGGCGCTTCGCATCCGCCCGGCGCTCCCGGCCCGCCGCCGTTCGGCGCACGGCGGACGGGGTGCCACGGCCCGCGTCGTGCTGGTGGGGGCGGCCTGTCGCCCCTCGTACCGCAGGCCGCCATGATCACCTGCGCGAGTGATCGTGCGATTACTCTCTGGTGATGAGCAGCAGGGCCCGGTCGTCGTTGACGTCCTTGGCGACCGCCTCGATCAGATGCCAGGCCGCGCCCCGGAAGCCCATCGGCACGTAGCGGTCGGCCTCGCCGGTGAGCCGGTCGATGCCCTCGGACAGATCCCGGGCCGGACGCTCCACGAGGCCGTCGGTGAACAGCATGAGGACGTCGCCGCGGCGCAGGGTGCCCTTGGCCGGGTGGAACTCGGCGCCGTCGTACACCCCGAGCAGCGGCCCCTCGGCGGCGACCTCCGACCAGCGGCCGGTGCCGGCGTTCAGCTGGAGACCGGGAACGTGGCCCGCGGAGAGCAGTTCGTAGTCGCCGGTGTCCAGGTCGAGCACGAGATGGATGGAGGTGGCGAAGCCCTCGTCCCAGTCCTGCCGCAGCAGATAGCCGTTGGCGGCGGGCAGGAAGGAGTGCGGCGGGAGCGAGCCCAGCAGCCCGCCGAACGCGCCGGACAGCAGCAGCGAGCGGGAGGCCGCGTCCATGCCCTTGCCGGAGACGTCCGTGAGCACCGCCTCCAGGGTGCGCCCGGTGGGCCCGGTGCGGGCGGCGACCACGAAATCGCCGGAGAAGGACTGGCCGCCGGCCGGACGCAGCGACATGTTGGCGTACCAGCCGGGCGGCAGCTTGGGCAGCGTGCTCTGGGTCTTGATGCGTTCGCGCAGGTCGAAGAGCATGGTGCCGCCGCGCCGCCAGGGCACGCCGACGCGGCTGCGGAACTGCGCGATGAGCAGGCCGGCCAGGGCCACGGCGGCGACCACCAGGATGGTGCCGGGTGTGACCGGGTCGATGTTGGCGCGGCTGTTGTCTATGAGGGCGGTCTCGGCGACCAGCGCGGTGGCGGCCACTCCGTACAGGCCGAGCAGGCTGGCGGGGCGCAGCAGCAGACCACCGGCGACCAGCGGGAGGGCGAGCGCCTCGGGCGGGCACCACTCGGAGCTGATGAGCGTCCCGGCGGCGAGCAGCGGCACCGAGCACAGCAGCACGGTGAGTGCGCCGGAGTCCGAACCGCCGCCCCGGAAGGAGTCGACGGCGGCGCGGCGGAGGGTCGTGCGCAGGCGGTGATACGCCTTGTGGACCCGGTGTTTCCAGGTCGTCGGGGGTGGATTGTCGCTACCGCGTGCCATGTCCTAGGACCTTATCCACCCATTCGGGGGTGCGTCGAACCTCCCACGCTCCCGTACCTGCGTGCGGGACGCCGGAGCGGCGGAAATACCGTCGCCCCGTACGGAAGGGGGCTGATAGGGATGGAGGTATGACAATTGAGCTGCGCGTTCTGGCCGAGGATGAGTGGGACGTCTGGTACCGCACCCTGAACTGGGCGTTCGGCGGAGCGGTCGGCTCCGACGAAGAAACGGAGCTGTGGCGGTCACTGACCGAGGTGGAACGGTCGATCGCGGTATGGGACGGCGACCGTGTCGTGGCAACGGCGAGCACCTTCTCGTTTGGCCTTTCGGTACCGGGCGGCGATGTGGTGCCGGCCGGTGGGCTGACGATGGTGGGAGTGGCACCGACCTATCGGCGGCGCGGGATTCTGCGGCGGATGATGCGGCAGCAACTGGACGATGTGCGGGCCGCCGGGGAACCCCTGGCGGTACTGACGGCCTCGGAACCCTCAATCTACGGCCGCTTCGGTTACGGTACCGCGACCTGGCAGCTCTCGGCCGAGATCGAGACGCGTGATGTGCGGCTTTCGCCGCCGCCCGGCATCGATGATGTGCAGATCCGGGTGGCGGAACCGGCGGATGTGCTCGCCGAGTGCGAGGCGCTGTACGCACGCCAACTGCCGCTGCGGCCGGGGCGACCGGCCCGCCCGCCCCGGTGGGGACGGTTCCCGCTGCACGTACCCGCGCACCACCGGGCTGGGGCCTCGGACCAGTTGTGCGTGCTGGCGGAGCGCGCCGGCGAACTGCTGGGCTACGTCCGCTATGTCACCGCACCGTCGTGGCAGGAGAGCGGACCCGACGGCACGGTCATCGTCCAGGACCTGGAGGCGGTGGACCCGGCGGGGTACGCGGCGCTGCTGCGCTACCTCATGGAGATCGACCTGATGTCGTCGGTGCGGCTGGCGAACCGGCCGGTGGACGACCCGCTGCTGCACCTGCTGTCGGACGTGCGGCGCTGCGCACTGCGGACGCGGGACGGGATGCATCTGCGGCCGGTGGAGGCGGGCGCGGCGCTCGCCGCGCGCCGGTACGCGACCGAGGTGGACGTGGTGCTGGAGATCACGGACTCCTTCTGCCCGTGGAACGAGGGCCGCTGGCGGCTGTCCGGCGGCCCGGACGGCGCGGTGTGCGCGCGGACGGCCGACGCCCCGGATCTGGCCCTGTCGGCCAACGAGTTGGGCGCGGCCTACCTGGGCGGCATCTCCCTGACCGCGCTCGCGGGCGCTGGCCGGGTCCAGGAACTGCGCCCGGGCGCCCTGACGGCGGCGTCCACGGCGTTCACCTCACCGGTGGCGCCGTGGCTGCCGCACAATTTCTGACGGTGCGTCACCGATGGGCGCCGGGCCGGCAGGGCCGGAGGAATGCCGTCAGCTGTCATGGTGGCTGTCGGCTTCATCGCTGCGGATTCTGCGTAAACTGCCGCGCGTGGATGTCACAGGGTGTCTTGGGTGTGACCTTCTGGCCGGGCGCCGGGAGTTGCCCGGGGGTGTCCTGCACGAGACAGCCGGTTGGGTCGTGAACCACGTCGTCGGTCCGATGAATCTCGGAACCTTGATCGTCAGCCCGCGGGATCACGTCGTGGCCATCGCGGACCTCGACGACACCGCGGCGGCGGTGCTCGGCCCCTTGTTGCGCGATACCGCTCGTGTCGTGGAGACTCTGTGCCGGCCGGAGCAGACCTATGTCTGCATGTGGTCGCACGGCCGTGACGCACGCAAGCACCTGCACATCGCGGTCCAGCCGGTGACCGCTGAGGTGCGAGCCCGCTACGGCGGGCTGCGCTCCGAACAGCTCCAGGCCAGGATGCTGGCGAGCGGTGCCGAGCCGGACATCACGGAGGTCGAGCAGTTCTGCGAGCGGGCACGCGAGCTGTTCCGAGCAACCACCACCAGCGCCGAAGTCCCCGGCTGATCACCGGTACCGCGCCGACGTCACGACGCAGGCCGGCAACCATGTGCGAGTAGGCACCGCGGTCTTCTTCATCTCGCACCCTCAACGTGAGGTGGGAAAAGGCTCAGGCTTCACCCCGCGAGCGGTTCGCGGACGCGGCGGCCCGGGATGGCCGAGAGGAGGTCCTGGGTGTACGGGTGCTCGGGGTGGTCGAAGACCTGGGTGACCGGGCCGGATTCCACGATGCCGCCTTCGCGCATCACCGCGACCCGGTCGCAGATCTGGCGGACCACCGCCAGGTCGTGGGAGATGAACAGGTAGCTGAGCCCGAACTCGGCGCGCAGGTCCGTCAGCAGTTCCAGCACGCTGGCCTGGACGGAGACGTCGAGGGCCGAGACGGGTTCGTCCAGGACCAGCAGCTTGGGGGTGAGCGCCAGCGCGCGGGCGATGGAGACGCGCTGGCGCTGGCCGCCGGAGAGTTCGCTGGGGCGGCGGTGGGCGGTGGAGGCGGGCAGGCGTACCAGGTCCAGGAGTTCGGTGACCCGCTCGCGCCGGCCGCGGCGGCCGGTGACGCGGAAGGCGCGCAGCGGTTCGGCGATGGAGTCGGCGACGGTGAAGTGCGGGTCCAGGGAGCCGTACGGGTCCTGGAAGACCGGCTGGATGTCGCGGCGCAGCCGGCGCAGCGCGGCCGGGGCCAGGGTGGACAGGTCCTGGCCGTCGAGGGTGATGGTGCCGGCGTCCGGGCGGTCCAGGCGCAGCACGAGTTTGGCGGTGGTGGACTTGCCGGATCCTGACTCGCCGACGATGCCGAGTGAGCCGCCGGCCGGGAGGGTGAAGCTCACGTCGTCGACGGCGACGGTACGGCCGCCGTCGAAGGTGCGGCGCAGTCCGCGCACGTCGAGGAGCGGCGGCCGGTCCCCCTCGGGCGCCGGGCGCGCCGGTTGTGCGGTCATGTCGGGGACGGCGGCGACCAGTTCGCGGGTGTAGGCGTGGGTCGGTTCGGTGAGGACGCGGCGGCCCGGGCCGCGTTCGACGATGCGGCCCCGGGACATGACGGCGATCTCGTCCGCGCGGTCGGCGGCCACCGCCAGGTCGTGGGTGATCAGCAGCAGGGAGGTGCCCAGGCGTTCGGTGACGGTCTCCAGGTGGTCCAGGATGCGCCGCTGCACGGTGACGTCGAGGGCGCTGGTGGGCTCGTCGGCGATGAGCAGCCTGGGTTCGCCGGCGAGCGCGATGGCGATGAGCACCCGCTGGCACATCCCGCCGGACAGCTCGTGCGGCAACTGGCGGGCGACGCGCGCGGGGTGGGGCAGGCCGGCGTCGGCGAGCAGGTCGACGGCCCGTTCCCGGGCGGCCTTGGTGTTCTCCGCCAGGCCGTGGATGCGCAGGACTTCGGCGACCTGGTCGCCGACCCGCTGCACGGGGTTGAGGGAGACCATCGGGTCCTGGGGTACGAAGCCGATCTCCCGGCCCCGTACGGTGCGCCACTCCCGTTCGCGCAGGCCGGTCAGTTCGCGTCCGGCCAGGGTGACCCGGCCGCCCAGGACCTTGGCGCCGGTGGGCAGCAGGCCCAGCACGGCGAGGCCGGTGGTGGACTTGCCCGAGCCCGACTCGCCCACCAGTGCCAGGGTGCGGCCGGGCGCGAGGTCGAGGTCAAGGCCGCGCACCGCCCGCACGGTGGAACGGCGGGAGTGGAAGGCCACCGTCAGGTCCCGGATGGTGAGCAGGGTTTCTGGTGAGCTCATCACTGTGCTCCGGTTCGTTCGAGGGCGCGTCCGACGCGGTTGGCGGAGAGCACGATCAGGGCGATGGCCAGGCCGGGGAAGGTGGTCAGCCACCAGGCGGTGGAGATGTAGTCGCGGCCCTGGGCCACCATGGCGCCCAGTTCGGGCGCGGGCGGCGCCGCCCCGTACCCGAGGAAGCTGAGCGCCGACACGGACAGCACCGCGCCGCCGATCTCCAGAGCGGCCAGGACGAGCACGGGCTGGGAGGCGTTGGGCAGCACGTGCCGCGCGAGGATGACCGGGGTGCGGGTGCCGCTGGTGACGGCGGCCTGGAAGTACACGCTGGACTTGATGCGCAGCACTTCGGCGCGGATGACGCGGGCGAAGCCGGGGACGCCCGAGATGCCCACCGCGATGGCGACGTTGGTGACGCCGAAGCCGAGGATGGAGACCACGGCCAGGGACAGCAGCAGCCCGGGGATGACGATCAGCACCTCGACGAAGCGCATCAGGGTCTGGTCGACCCAGCCTCCGAGGTAGCCGGAGAGCACGCCCAGCACGGTGCCGGCCACCAGCGACAGCGAGACGGCGATGAGCGCGGCGGTGATGGAAGTGCGGGTGCCGTGCACGACGCGGGTGAACAGGTCGCGGCCCAGGTTGTCGGTGCCGAACCAGTGCTCGGCGCCGGGCGGGGTGAGCGAGGCGGCCGGGTTGGTGCGCAGCGGGTCCTCGCCGGCGAACAGCGAGGGCAGCAGCGTCCAGGCCAGGATCAGCGCGAGGTAGAGGACGGCCAGCAGCAGCCCGGGGCGGGCGGCGAGGGAGCCGAGCGCCGAGCGGAGCCGGGCGGCCCGGCCGTGCGCCTGTTCCTGCGCCTGCGCCTGCTCCTGGTCGTGGCCGTGGCTGTGGCCCTGCTCGGTGCCGGCGCCCGCGTCGGGGACGGCGGACGTGGTCCCGGTGGTCGTCCCGGTCGTCGTCATGAGGTCGCTCCGGCCTGGAGGACGATCCGGGGATCGACCTTGGGGTAGATGAGGTCGACGGCGAGATTGACCAGCACGTACAGGGCACCGGCGAGGAAGATGATCGCGCGGATCACCGGGAAGTCCTGGTCCGCGATGGCGTCGGCGGTCAGCCGGCCGATGCCCGCGCGGGCGAAGACGGTCTCGGTGATGATGGCCCCGGCCAGGATGTTGCCGATCATCATGCCCAGCATGGTCAGCGCCGGGATCGACGCGTTGCGGAAGGCGTGGTGCCAGGCGGTGCGCAGCCGCCCGGCTCCCTTGGCGCGGGCGGTGCGCACGTACGGTTCGGCCAGCGCCGTACGCAGCCCCTTGGCCAGCAGCTGGGCCAGCACCCCGGCGCTGGGCAGCGCCAGGGCGATGGCGGGCAGCACCAGCCGTGAGGTGTCGCTGTCGCCGTACGCCGGGAACCAGCCGAGCCCGAAGGAGAACACCTGGATCAGCAGGATCGCGGTCCAGAAGCTGGGCAGGGAGATCCCGGCGACGGTGGTGGAGAGCACGGCGTTGCGCAGCGGTGCCCAGGGCGCCAGGGTGGCCGCCAGCGCGGCGGCCACCCCGAGCACGACGGTGAGCAGCAGGGACGCGGTGGCCAGTTGCAGGGTGGAGGGCAGGGCGCGCGCCAGCATGGCGCTGACCTCGTCCCCGGTCCCGAAGGAGGTGCCGAAGTCCAGGGACAGCGCGCGGACCACGAAGTCCGTGTACTGCTCGTACAGCGGCCGGTCCAGGCCCAGCTCGGTGCGGAGCGCGGCGGCCTGCGCGGCGTCGACGCCGACCGGGTCGCCGCCGCCGCCGGAGCGCAGCATGATCGACACCGGGTCGCCGGGGACGAGATGCAGCACCAGGAAGGAGAGGCTCAGCGCCGCCCACAGGACGATGAGTCCGTTGGCGAGCCGGACCAGGACGTAGCGGCTCACTGTGCGATCCACACCTCGTTCAGCAGCGGCTTGCCCTCGATGTCGGCCGCGAAGCCGCCGACCTTGGGGCCGAAGCCGTAGGACCAGTAGCGGTCGTAGACGGGGATGGTGTAACCCTGCTCGACGATGCGCTGCTGGGCCTGCTCGCCGATGGCCTGGCGCTCGGCGGGATCGACGGTGGACTGGAGGGAGTTGAGGAGGGTGTCCAGTTCCTCGTCCGGGTGGTTGTAGAGCATGCTCATCTCGGGGTGGGAGGAGCCGTAGACGAGGCGTATGACGTCGACGTCGGCGCGGCCCTGGCTCCAGGTGGTGAGGTCGCCGGGGAACTCGTCGATGGGCACGTCGGGGAGAGTGGCGACCGGGTCGAGGACGAGTTCGACGCCGATCTCCTTCCACTCCTGCTGCACGAGCTGGTGCTGTGCCTCGGCGTCCGGGGAGCCGGACTGGTAGGTGATGGTGAGGGAGAGCTTGTCGCCGTCGGCGTCGCGGCGGATGCCGTCGTCGCCGACGGTGTCGTAGCCCGCGCCTTCCAGCAGGGCGATGGCGGCCTCGGGGTCGTGCCGGATGTCCTCGGACTGGTCGGTGTAGCCGGGGGTGGCGGCGGTGACGACGCCGGAGGCCGGCTGCTGGGTGCCCTGGAAGATGGCGTCGACGATGGCCTGGCGGTCGATGGCCAGGCTCAGCGCGCGCCGCACGTCCGGGTCCTGGAGCTTGGGGCTGGAGGCGAGCGGGATGTACGGGATGGCGATGCCCGGGGAGGCGCCGGTGACCAGGCCGTAGCCGGGGAGGTTGGTCAGTTCGGCCTGGTTGGTGAAGGGGATGCCGTCGGCGAGGTCGATCTGGTCGCTGGTGATGGAGCCGTAGCGGACGCCGCCCTCGGGGACGACCTCCAGGACGATCTTGTCGAGGTGGGCGGCGCCCTGGTTGGCGGCGATCGGGGAGGCCCAGGCGTAGTCCTCGCGCTTGAGCAGCTCGACGGACTTCTCCGGGGTGAAGGAGCCGAGGGTGAACGGTCCGGAGGCGGCGAAGTCGCCCAGGCACAGGTCGGCGGGGTCGTTGCCGAGGGAGGCCGGGGAGAGCTGGACGAAGGAGGCGGTGGCGGTGGCCTGGAGGAACTGGGCGTTGGGGCCGTCGAAGTCGACGCGCACGGTGTACTCGTCGAGGACGGTCGAACCCTGGTAGCCGGCGATGAAGCTGCTGCCCTGGGGGGCGCGGGCGCCGAGGTCGACGACGGCGTCGAAATTGGCCTTGACGGCCTCGGCGTCGAAGGGCTCGCCGTCGGAGAAGGTGACGTCCTCGCGCAGGTGGAAGGTGAAGGCGCTCACGTCATCGCTGATCTCCCAGGAGGTGGCGAGCCAGGGCTTGATCTCCTTGGTCTGCGGGTCCTGTTCGGTGAGCTGGTCGCCGAGCTGGCGGCCGACGTTGCGGGAGGTGAGCTGCGGGCGCTGGCGCGGGTCGACGCAGTCGATGGTGTTGGCGAAGGCGTACTTCAGGGTGCCGCCCGCCACCGGTTCGCCGGAGGCGCCGGCGCCGTCCGAACCGTCGCCCGAGCCACCGCCGTTGGTGGTGCCGTCGGTGCCGCAGGCGGTGAGGGCGACGGCGATCGCGGCGATCAGCGCGGTGGCGTGGGCGGGGCGGGACATGCGGCGGCTGAGCCGTCTGGGCGTGGGCGAGGTGGCCACGGCGGAGGGTCCTTTCAGGACGAATCACCCGGCCGGTGGCGCGCGAAGGCGCGCGGCGGGACGGGCCGGGGTGAGGAAGGTGAGGTGGAGGGGGCCGGGGGCGACGAGCGGCGCCGCACGGTACGGCAGGGCGGGGCGGAGCGGGAGAGGGCACGGCAACGCGGTGCCCATCCCGCACAGAAGTCCCGGCGCGCCAGGGGCGGTTACGGGCGCGGCCGGGGGCCGGCGCTCACCGCCGCGCGGTGGGAGGAATCAGCAGCCCGCACAGGACGCCGACGTGACGCGGAGCAGGTCCACGTGTCGGCGCGATGTCAGAAGCGGCAGGGCTGGCATGCGGTAAATATCAGCCAACCCTCGGTGAGCTGTCAAGGCGGCGGTCATGTGCCGTGGATCTCGCGATATGGACACAAGGTGTTCATCGCCGATCGGCATGACATAGTCTGCGATCAGGTCACGAGTGACAGCGATCAAGGCCCCGGCCCGCTGTCCGGCAACCCTCCAACCGTCGGCGGGGTGCCCCGGGTGATGACCGGGCCGCAGGCAGCGAGGTCTGTGGCAAGCACGGTTCTTGAGGGAGTTCTTCCATGAGCACGCGAATGCGTTAGGGCGCACGCCCCCGACCCAGCCTGCCTCTGCCTGCCTTCAGCCTTTCCCGGAGCTTTGTCATGCCCACTGCGCCGATCGCCCCTGCCCCGAACACCGCCGACTGTTCCCTCCCGCACCCCCTCCCCCTCCCCGTCCTCGGCGACGAGGTCCGCGCCCCGCTCGCGGACGGCGGGGAGATCGGCTACGCCGCACTCGACTACGCCGCCAGCGCCCCGGCCCTGCGCGCGGTGTGGGACGAGGTCGCCGCGTACGCCCCGTACTACGGCAGCGTCCACCGCGGCGCCGGCTACCTCTCCCAGCTGTCGACCGACCTGTACGAGGAGAGCCGGGCGACGGTGGCCGCGTTCCTCGGCTGCCGCCCCGACGACCAGCTGATCTTCACCCGTTCCACCACCGACTCCCTGAACCTGCTGGCCGGCGCCCTGCCCGCGGGCACCCAGGTGTTCGTCTTCGAGACCGAACACCACGCCGCGCTGCTGCCCTGGGCGCACCACGGCCACCCGGTGACGTACCTCCCGGCGCCGCGCACCCCGGGGCAGGCCATCGCCACCGTGGTCAACGCGCTCGCCGACGCCGCCCCCGGGCCCAAGCTGCTGTGCGTCACCGGTGCCTCCAACGTCACCGGCGAACTGTGGCCCATCGCCGAACTCGCCACCGTCGCCCGCCGCTCCGGCGCCCGCACCGTCCTGGACGCCGCCCAGCTCGCCCCGCACCGCCCCGTCGACATCACCGAACTCGGCGTCGACTGGGTCGCCTTCTCCGGGCACAAGCTGTACGCGCCGTTCGGCTCCGGTGTCCTGGCCGGACGCCCCGACTGGCTGCGCGACGCCGCGCCGTACCTGGCCGGCGGCGGCGCCAGCAACACCGTCACCGCGCAGGACGGCGCGGTCGGCGTCGTGTGGAACGACAACATCTCCCGGCACGAGGCCGGTTCGCCCAATGTGATCGGCGCGTTCGCCATCGCGGCCGCCTGCCGGGCGCTGACCGACGCCGGGTTCGAGCAACTGGTGGCACGCGAAGAGGAGTTGCTGACGGCGCTGCGCTCCGGGCTGGCCACCGTCCCCGGGGTGCGGCAACTGGCGCTGTTCGGCCCGGACGCGCCCCGGGTGTCGGTGCTGTCCTTCGTCGTGGACGGCTGGTCCAGCGAGGAGTTCGCCAAGGCGCTCTCCGAGCGGTACGGGATCGGGGTACGCGACGGGCTGTTCTGCGCCCACCCGCTGGTCCGTACGCTGCTGGGCCCGGAGGGCGACGGCGCCCGGGCGGCCGGCTGCGACGGGCCGCTGAAGGCCATCCGGGTCAGCTTCGGTGTGGGCACCCCGGCCGAACACGTGGAGCGCGTGGTGCGCGCCGTGCGCGAACTGGTCGCCGAGGGTCAGCCGGTGGCGGCGGGCTGACCGCGCCCGGTGGCCCGGGCCGGCTGGCACACCGGGCACCAGAACAGGTTGCGGGCCGCGACCTCGGCACGCCGGACCGGGGTCCCGCACACCAGGCAGGGCAGCGTCGCGCGCCGGTAGACGTACACCTCTCCCCCGTGGCCGTCCACGCGCGGCGCCCGGCCCATGGCCCGGGGGGTGTGCTCCGGCCGCACCGTGTCGATGCGGTTGTTGCGCACCCCCTCGCGCATGAGCGGGATGAGGTCCTCCCACATCGCGTCCCACTCCGCGCGCTCCAGCGAACGGCCCGGCAGGTAGGGGTCGATCCCGTGCCGGAAGAGGATCTCGGCCCGGTAGACGTTGCCGACACCGGCGATGATCCGCTGATCCATCAGCAGTTCGGCGATCGTGGTGCGGCTGGCGGAGATCCGCCGCCAGGCGAGGTCGGGCTCGGCGTCCGCGCGCAGCGGATCGGCGCCCAGACGCCGCTGCACGGCCCCCTTCTCGTCCTGGCTGAGCAGCGCGCAGGTGGTGGGGCCGCGCAGTTCCGCGTACGCCTCGGCGGTGGCCAGGCGCAGCCGGATCTGCCCGGTGGGCGGCGGGGGCGGGCCGTCGCCGAAGGCGACCTTGCCGTACAGCCCCAGATGGATGTGCACCCACTTGCGCCAGCCCAGGCCCAGGAAAAGGTTCTTGCCGTGCGCCTCGGTCTCGCGCAGCACCTCACCGTCGATCAGGGCGGCGCCGCCGGCGAACTTCCCCTGCGGGGAGTCCACCCGCACCGCCCGGCCACCGAACCACTCGCGGTAGTCGGCGGCCAGCCGGTGAATGGTGTGGCCCTCGGGCATCAGGCGCCGGCGGGCAGCGGCGGCAGCGTGCCGTCCGTCTCGTAGGCGCTGAGCATGTCGATGCGGCGGGTGTGCCGGTCCTCGCCGGAGTACGGGGTGGCGAGGAAGACCTCGACGAAGGTGGTGGCCTCGTCGGTGGTGTGCATGCGGGCGCCGATGCCCACCACGTTGGCGTTGTTGTGCTGCCGCCCCAGCTTCGCGGTCTCCACGCTCCAGGCGAGGGCGCAGCGTACGCCCGCGACCTTGTTGGCGGCGATCGCCTCACCGTTGCCGCTGCCGCCGATGACGACGCCGAGCGCTTCGGGGTCGGCGGCGACCGCCTCGGCGGCACGCAGGCAGAACGGCGGGTAGTCGTCCTGCGCGTCGTACGCGTGCGGACCGCAGTCGACCGGCTCATGGCCGTGCGCCGTGAGCCAGTCGACGAGGTGGTTCTTCAGTTCATAGCCGGCGTGGTCGGAGCCGAGATAGACGCGCATGGGGATGAGTCTGACATGCGCGCGGTGGCCCGGTTACGCGCGCCCCCGGCGACCGGCGATGCGCCAGGCGGTGGGCAGCGCGCCCATCGCGAGGGCCGCCTTGAGGGCGTCACCGATGAGGAACGGCACCAGACCGGCGGCCATGGCCTCGCCCGCCGACATGCCGGTGGCCAGCGCCAGGTAGGGCACGCCGATCGCGTACGTGACGGCCATGCCCGCCACCATCGTCCCGGCGGTCCGCAGCACCGTACGGTCCCCGCCGCGCCGCGCCAGCTCACCGACGACGGCGGCGGCGACGGTCATCCCGATGATGTAGCCGAAGGACGGCATCCCGAACCCGGAGGACGCCTCCGCGAACCACGGCATTCCGGCCATGCCGGCCAGCGCGTACAGCAGCATCGACAGCAGGGCGCGGGCGGGGCCGAGCGAGACGCCGACGAGCAGGGCGGCGAACGTCTGGCCGGTCACCGGCACGGGCGACCCCGGAACGGGCAGCGCTATCTGCGCGGCCACCCCGGTCAACACGGCGCCACCCACGACCAGTGCCACATCCTGCACCCGGGCCCGGGAGACGGTCGGGGCGGGCAACAGATCCGCGAGTACAGCGGTGCTCATATACATCCTCCAAAGAACGAAATCCCCCAGCCCCTATCCGACCCCACCCCACCCACCCGGAACAAGAGCCCAATCCACTGCCCGAACCCCTCCCCTCTTATCCACACCCCACAAGACGCCCCGAACACCTCGCGCGGGGGCGGCGCCCCCTGTTCGCGGATGGCCCGCCCCGATACGGTGAGTGAGAATCCGGCAATGGCCACGCTCCGATCGGAGGCACCATGGCACCCCCGTGGGAGGCGGACCCGTCCGCGGCGTTCGCGCGACGCCTGGGCAGGACGGCTCAGGACCTGGGCAACTCGGAGGACGAGGAGCTGTGCCCGGACATCTGGCAGCTGGACAACGGCGACGTGGCGGTCATCGGCCGCGACCTGACGGCCGCCTATGACTCCCGGCTGCCACCGGGGGTGAGGCTCGGCCCCGGCGAACGCCTGGTGATCATCCCGGGCAACATGCTCAGCGCGGCGAAGCCAGACATCCCGGACGCGTGACCGCGCCTATGAGTGCAGCGCGGCCGGGGTGACGGCGCGGGCTCGTTCGTCGAGGCTGCGGGCGGTGGCGTTCTTGAGGTGGGGCCGGATCAGGCGGAACATCTCCCGGATGTGGCCGTCGACCCGGCCGGAATGCACCTGCGGATAGTGTTCGAGGACGCGGTCCCACGAAGAGCATGCCGCCTCCAGGTGACCGATCTTGAGTTGCCTTTCCGCAAGCTTGGCGTTGAAGCGCAGTCCACTCCTTCTTCTGTCGCTGCTGTCACGCAGCCGGAAGTGCGACTCCAGTGACCGGATGCTTCCGGAGACATCGCCCAACTCGCTCTGGACTTCTGCCGTGTGCAGCGCGACGGTGGCGGGTGAATAGCCACCGAAAGTCGGAGCCTGACTCGTGGCCTTGTCCATGCCCACCTCCGTCTCCCGCAGCAGGCGGAGCGCCTTCCGGCGATTCCGGTCCAGGGCGTACGCGTGCGCCTGCTGTCCCGTGAGGAAGGCCTGCATGCGGGGCCCCGCTGTCGGCGCCGCAGCGGCTGCCGCGTCGGCGTAACGCACTGCCGCCTTGGCATGTCCAAGATCAGTCGCCTGCACGGACATGCCGCGCAGGATGTGGCAGTAGGTCATGTGGCCGCCCGCAGCACCGGCGAGTTCCAGGCCCTTCACGTAATACCGCTGTGCGAGTCCATCCCGTCCTTCGTCCATCGCCATCCACCCCGTGATGTAACAGAGGAAGGACGCGGCCTCCATCATCCTGGCTCGCACGTCTTCCGGGCCCTCGGCCCGTAGATATGGCGCCACCGTGTTGACCAGAAACGCCGCCGCCATGGGACGGGCGTGCCTGCCACCGAAATCGTCATCGAGTTCGGAGAGGCGTTCCGTCATCGCGCGGACCACGTCGACGTCCGGATCCCCCATACGCCGCAGGTTGCCGGCCTGCACCGCCTCCATACGGCCGACCACGTCGGGCCAACCGGGCACGGTCAGGGCAACGGAGAAAAGCCCCACCCCGAGCACGCCACGCCGGGACGGATCCATGTCCTGCCTCCCGAGGTCGATCAGAGCTTCCACCGTAGAGGCGCGGGTGTCGAAGGAGCCGAGAGCAGGCGGAAATCCGGCCTCCCCCGCCGTCACCGGGCGGCCCAGCCTTCGGGCGAGTGCTTCGAGGATCAGCGGACGCACCTGCGGCATCGGCAGACCACCGTTGAGCCACTGGTGCACCGACGACTCCCGGTATCTCAGCGGCGTTCCGCGCTCCGTGCCGAGACGGTTGACCGCCTGGGCGAACTGGCGGAGCGTCCAGCCCGCTTCACGGTGCAGGCGGTCGAGTGAGTGGTTCGGTGCGGGAATCGGCATGATCCACAACCCCTCGTGCACTGAAAGCTCTTAAACGCTCACGCGCTGCCAACGGTACCGCTCTCCGCAATCGGACGGTTACCTCTGGCGAGTGAAGGTGTTCACCGCCAACCGAAGGACGTTCGATGATGAACGAGCAGGCCACCCCGCCGACACCACAGAGCGACGCACCCTCCGCTTCCCCCGTGGACTGGGCCGCGTGGGAGCAGAAACACTTCGTCCCGATCGTGCAGGCCGCCGAGGCGGATGGTCCCGACCGGTTCGCCTGGCTGCTGGCCGTCGTGCTCTGGGACACCAAGCTGTCCTCCCTGTCCCTGGACGACTGGTCGGTGGTCGCGGACCGAGGCTTGCTGGCCGTCCGCCGACTCGGCGACCGGGACGGTGAAGCGCGGCTGCTGGAATGCGTCGGCATGGGTCACGCCCGGGTCAACCGATTGACGGAGAGCCTGCACTGCCATCAACAGGCGCTGGAGATCCGTAGCGAACTGGGAGACCGGCGGGGCGAGGCGTCGTCGACGAATCTGCTGGGGATCGTCCATCTCCACCGACGTGAGTTGAGCGCAGCCGAGGAGCACTTCACGCGTGCCCGCGCCCTCTTCGAAGAACTCGGCGACCGGCATCGGGCGGCCATGGCCCTGGCCAATCTGTCGAGCACCCGCTGCGCGGCAGGCCGGGTGGACGAAGCCGAGGCGGACGCGCGGCGTGCTCTGGAGGCCCACCGCGCGCTCGGCGCCCGGCGCAGCGTGGGTAACGCCCTGCGGCAGCTCAGCGTGATCCACCGCGAGCGAGGGGAAACCGAAGCCGCCCTGGCCTGCGCCGAGGAGGCGGTCGCCCTGGCCGTGGACCTGCGATCCGAGACGCTGGAGGGATATTGGCTGCTCGCCCTCGGGAAGGCACAACGGGCGGCGGGCCGGGCCGAGGAGGCCCTGGCTTCCTTCCACCGTGCGGCCGACCTGCACGCCCGGAGCGGCAACCGCTCCCGAGAGGCCATGGCGTGGCAAGCGGTCGCGCAGGTCCTCCTCGATCGGGGACAGCGTTCCGAGGCTGCCGACTTGGCCGGGCGCGCCGCGTCCGCCCACCGGGGACTGGACGACCCCTGGCACGAGGCCCTCGCGCTGGCCTGCCTGGCCGACGCCACCCCCCGCGAGGAATCACAGGGCCATCGAGAACGCGCACTCGAGCTGCTGTCCCGCTACCCGGACGAGCGGGCGGCCGCCCTCCGGCGAACGTTCGGTGAGGGCGGGCTTCGATGACGAACGATCAGCACAGCACCCCGCCGCCCCTGCCCGATGTCGGGTCGCTGGTGCGCGACACGTGGAACGGACGGATCGGGGTCGTCATGGACCGGGTCGGTGGACGGGTCGCGCTGCGGCCTCAGGGTGGCGGCGTGGAGTGGTTCGCGCTGCCGGGGGATCTGGAGGCGGTGGCGCTGTCGGAGGGGTTGTCGCAGCCGGTGCGTGAGGCGAACGCCCGGAGCCGGGGTGGGCGCCGGTGACGCCGCGTACGCCGTCTCCCGCGCAGGTGTGGCTACGTACCGGCCTGTTCGCGGGCTGGGCGCAGAACGGGGCGTGTTCCATGTGCCGGGCCGGGGACGTGCCGACGGTCTGGGCCGGGTCGGTGGCCGGGTTCGGGCGGTCGAGAGCCGTTCACGCCTGCGTCCCGTGCATGACCACACTCATCCGCTTCGTGCACGGTGAGGCCGCCTCGCCGTGCGGGCCGACGCGGTACGGCGCGGGGTTCGTCCGGCTGCGGCGGTCCGGGCCGCCTCCGAAGGGTGGGATCTGTGCGGCGGCCGGGCTGGTCGTGCTCGGGCTGCTCGCCACCCTTCTGGGTGTCATCGGCGCCCGCTGACGCGGTAGATGCTGCTAACTTGTTGTTGCAAGTCTTATGCAATTACTCGAGCGAGACGGGCAAGGCACCGGCATGGCCACCTACACGCTTCCTGAGCTGCCGTACGACTACTCCTCCCTGGAGCCGGTCATCAGCGGGGAGATCATCGAGCTGCACCACGACAAGCACCACGCCGCCTACGTCAAAGGCGCCAACGACACCCTCGAACAGCTCGCCGAGGCGCGGGAGAAGGATCAGTGGGGGAACGTCACCGGCCTGGAGAAGAACCTCGCGTTCCATCTCTCCGGGCACATCCTGCACTCCATCTACTGGCGCAACATGACCGGTGACGGCGGCGGGGAGCCGCTGGAGAAGGACGGGACCGGGGAGCTGGCCGACGCCATCGCCGAGTCGTTCGGGTCCTTCGCGCGCTTCAAGGCGCAGCTGTCCAAGGCGTCCGCCACCACCCAGGGCTCGGGCTGGGGCGTGCTGGCCTACGAGCCGCTCAGCGGCCGGCTGGTCGTCGAGCAGGTCTACGACCACCAGGGGAACATCGGCCAGGGGTCCGTCCCGATCCTCGTCTTCGACGCCTGGGAGCACGCCTTCTACCTGCAGTACCGCAACCAGAAGGTCGACTTCGTCGAGGCCATGTGGCGCGTCGTCAACTGGCAGGACGTCGCCGCCCGGTACACCGCCGCCAAGGCCGGCGGCGGCAGGCTCCTGCTCGCGTGATCGTCTTCTCACCGTTTCACCGGGCAGGTGAAAAAGAGCGGCCCCCGCGTGCCACATACGCGGGGGCCGTTCAGCATCTCGCGCGCCGGATGACGCGCGGCGCGCGGCGCGCGCCTCAGTCGAACTGCGGCTTCGCGTCCCGGGTGCGCTTGATCTCGTAGAAGCCGGGGGTGCTCGCCACCAGCAGCGTGCCGTCCCACAGCCGTGCCGCCGCCTCGCCCTTGGGGGCCGGGGTCACCACGGGGCCGAAGAACGCGATCTGCTCGCCGTCCGCGCCCGGCACCGCGATCACCGGGGTCCCCACGTCCTGGCCCACGAGGTCGATCCCGGCCTTGTGCGAGGCGCGCAGCGCCGTGTCGTACGCGTCGGTGTCCCCCGCGTCCGCCAGCTCCACCGGCAGCCCGGCCTCCTCCAGGGCCTCGACGATCGTCTCCTTGGTACGCGGCTTCTCCTGAAGGTGGAAGCGGGTACCGAGCGCCGTGTACAGCGGGCCGAGCACCTCGCTGCCGAACCGCTCCTCGGCCGCGATCAGCACCCGCACCGGGGCCCAGGCGGTCTCCAGCACCTTCGCGTACTGCTCGGGCAGCTCGTCCTTGCGGGGCTCGTTGAGCACCGCCAGGCTCATCACGTGCCAGCGCACCTCCACCGGCCGTACCTTCTCGACCTCCAGCATCCAGCGCGACGTCAGCCACGCCCACGGACACAGCGGGTCGAACCAGAAATCGGCGGGGGTCTTCTCCGACATGGTCTCGGCTCCTCCAGAAGGTGACGGTTGTTGCCGCTACAACCTCACCATCCCCGGGCGCATTCCCGGTACCCGCCGGTGATCGCACGGCCCCATGACATGCTGGCCGGGCCCCTTCCGTATGCCAGACATGAGGAGAAACGTCGTGCCCGGAGAGAACCTGACCCGCAACGAGGCGGGCGTACGGTCCCGGCTGCTGACCGTGCACGGGTACGAGGTGGTCCTGGACGTACGCGACGCGGCCGGTCCGGCTCCCGCCTCCGGGCCCCGTACGTTCCGCTCCACCACCACCATCCGCTTCTCCTGCGCCGAGGAGGGTGCGGACACCTTCGCCGATCTCATCGCCCCGCACGTCCACTCGGTGACGCTGAACGGGGAGTCGCTCAACGTCGACCGGGTCTTCGACGGCACCCGCGTGCGGCTGGAGGGCCTGCGCGCCGAGAACGAGCTGATCGTCGACGCCCGCTGCGCCTACAGCCGTACCGGTGAGGGCCTGCACCACTTCACCGACCCGGAGGACGGGGAGACCTACCTCTACACCCAGTACGAGCCGGCCGACGCCCGCCGGGTGTTCGCCAACTTCGAGCAGCCGGACCTCAAGGCGCCCTACGCCTTCACGGTGCTCGCCCCGCGGGAATGGGTGGTGCTCAGCAACGGCGCCGCCACCGGCGAGTCGGCGCCCCCGGAGGGCGGCGGGGTACGGCACACGTTCGCGACCACGAAGCCCATCTCCACGTACATCACCGCCGTGCTGGCCGGCCCGTACCACCAGGTGCGCGACCACTACTCCCGCACCTTCGCCGACGGCACCACGCTGGAGATCCCGCTCGGCGCGCTGTGCCGCAAGGGGCTCGCCAAGCACTTCGACCCGGACGAGATCTTCGCGACCACGAAGGCCGGTCTGGACTTCTTCCACGACCACTTCGACTTCCCCTACCCCTTCGGGAAGTACGACCAGGCGTTCGTGCCCGAGTACAACCTCGGCGCCATGGAGAACCCGGGCCTGGTGACCTTCCGCGAGGAGTACGTCTTCCGCGGCCGCACCACCCGCGCCGCCTACCAGGCCCGCGCCAACACCCTGCTGCACGAGATGGCCCACATGTGGTTCGGCGATCTCGTCACCATGGAGTGGTGGGACGACCTGTGGCTCAAGGAGTCCTTCGCCGACTTCATGGGCGCCTACGCCTCGCACGGCGCCACCCGCTTCGACGAGGCGTGGATCACCTTCGCCAACCGCCGCAAGGCGTGGGCGTACCGTGCCGACCAGCTGCCCTCCACGCACCCGATCACCGCGGACATCCGCGATCTGCAGGACGCCAAGCTCAACTTCGACGGCATCACCTACGCCAAGGGCGCCTCCGTCCTCAAGCAGTTGGTGGCGTACGCCGGGGAGGACGCGTTCCTGGAGGGCGCGCGGCGCTACTTCAAGCGGCACGCCTACGGCAACACCCGGCTGTCGGACCTGCTGTCCGTGCTCACCGAGACCTCGGGGCGCGACATGGCCGAGTGGGCGCGGGCCTGGCTGCAGACCGCCGGGCTCAACTCCCTGACCCCGCGCCTGCGGCACGACGCGGACGGCCGGATCGCCGAGCTGGCCATCGAGCAGGACGCGCCGCAGGACCACCCCACGCTGCGCCCGCACCGGGTGCAGGTCGGTCTCTACCGGCTGGCGGAGGGCGGGCGGCTCGTACGGTACGCCGTGGCCGGCGTCGATGTGGCCGGCGCGCTGACGGTGGTGGACGAGCTGGTGGGCACGGAGCGGCCCGATCTGGTGCTGGTCAACGACGAGGACCTGACGTACTGCAAGACCCGCTTCGACCCGGCCTCGCTGGAGACCCTGCGCGAGCACCTGGGCGCCGTCGAGGACCCGCTGGCCCGCGCGCTGTGCTGGTCGGCGCTGTGGAACCTCACCCGGGACGGGCTGCTGCCGGCCGCCGACTTCCTGACGCTGGTGCGCCGCTTCGGCGGCGCCGAGACGCAGATCGGCGTGCTCCAGATGGTGCTCAGCTGGGCCGACTCGGCGCTGGAGTGGTACCTGCCGCGGGCGCGGCGCGCGGAGGAGGCGGCCGAGCTGGCGCGGGCGGCCGGGGAGGAGCTGCGGCGGGCCGAGCCGGGCGGCGACCACCAGCTGGCCTGGGCGCGGTTCTTCGCCGGCCGGGCGGACTCGGACGCGGACTTCGCGCTGCTGGAGGGGCTGCTGTCCGGCAAGGAGCGGATCGAGGGCCTGGTCGTCGATCAGGAGCTGCGCTGGACGATGCTGCTGCCGCTGGCCGCGCACGGCCGGATCGGGGAGGCGGAGCTGGCGCGGGAGCTGACGCGTGACGACACCGCCTCGGGCCGCCGCCACCAGGTGCGCTGCCTGGCGGCGCGGCCCTCGGCGGAGGTGAAGGAGGCCGCCTGGGCGGCGGTGGTGGAATCCGACGCGCTGTCCAACGCGCTGGTGGAGGCCACCATCGACGGTTTCGCGCGGCCGTCTCAGAGGGAGCTGCTGGCGCCGTTCACCGCCCGCTACTTCGAGGTGATCGAAGGGGTGTGGGAGCAGCGGTCGATCGAGATCGGCATGTCGGTGGTGCGTGGCCTGTTCCCGGGCCATCAGCAGGACCGGGCGACGCTGGAGGCCACCGACGCCTGGCTGAACGCCCATCAGGATGCGGCCCCGGCGCTGCGCCGGCTGGTGCTGGAGCAGCGGGACGATCTGCACCGGGCGCTGCGGGCGCAGGAGGCGCAGGAATCCCGGGAGGCGCGGGAATCCGAGGAGGAGCACGGAGCGTAACCGGCGCTCCGCTGGCGGATGGACGCCCGCAACGGCCTGGGCCGTTGCGGGCGTTCCCATTTTTTGGGGGCTTTACGACCCTTTTGCGGCGATCCTCGCGCGTAGATACCCCGGGCACGATTTCTTCAATCGTCCATGACAGGAATGCGACAACTATCTTGTAAAGCCATTACATCAAGTGATCATTTACGTATGATGACCGGTCATCCGGTTCCGGAATCCGAACAAGGATGCCCATGTCTCATACTTCTCCCCTGTTTCCCCCTGCCACCGGCAGGAGACGCTCGGCACGGACCGCCCGGGTGGCGCTCGCCGCCGGGCTGGTGAGCGCGCTGGCCGTCACGGGTGCGCTGCCCGCCTTCGCCGCCGAGAGCGACGCGCTCACCCGTTCGGCCGCGGACAAGCCGATCGACGACAAGTTCGGCACCCATGACGCGACGCTGCTCGCCGAGGCCAAGGCCGCCGGCGAGCCGCACGTCACCCTGATGATCGCCACCGAGCCCGGCCAGACCGACGAGGTCAGCGACGCGCTCGACGCCGTCCGGGGTGCCTCCGTCGGCTACACCCTCGACGAGATCGGCTACGTCCGCGCCACCGTGCGCACCGGCGCCGCCGACGAGGCCATCGACGAGGCGCGGGCGCTGTCCTCCGTGTACGCGATCGACCTCAACGAGGAGATCCAGGTACCGGACCCGCTGCCCGACACGGAGCTGGGCCGCGGCCACGGCTCCGGCGGCAACGGAACGTCCTACCCGGCTCCCGACGCCACCACCAAGGCCGCCAACCCGTACCAGCCCTCGCACGAGACGGGCGCCGTCGACTTCGTCAAGCAGAACAAGAAGTACGACGGCCGCGGCATCACCATCGGCATCCTGGACACCGGCGTCGACCTCGCCCACCCCTCCCTCCAGGAGACCACGACCGGCGAGCGCAAGGTCACCGACTGGGTCACCGCCACCGACCCGATCATCGACAGCGACGGCTCCTGGCGCCCGATGACCACCGCGGTCTCCGGCGAGACCTTCAGCTACAACGGCCGCGACTACAAGGCCCCGGCCGGCGACTACTACGTCTCGATCTTCCGGGAGAACATCGCCGCCGGTGAGCTGGGCGGCGACGTCAACCGCGACGGCCGCACCGACGGCGCCTGGGCCGTGCTGTACGACCCGGCGGCCGGCACCGTGCGCGTGGACCTGAACGACGACGGCGACTTCACCGACGAAGCCGAGATGAAGCCGTACCGCGAGAACCACGACATCGGCTACTTCGGCACCGACAACCCGGACACCGAGATCGCCGAGTCCGTCCCGTTCGTGGTGGAGATCCGCGAGGACGTCCCCATGGACCCCTACGGCGGTGACTGGATCGGCGAGACCCGCGACTTCGTCAACATCGGCATCGTCTCCGGGCGGCACGGCACCCACGTCGCCGGTATCACCGCCGCCAACAGCCTGTTCGGCGGCAAGATGGACGGCGCCGCCCCCGGCGCGCAGGTCGTCTCCTCGCGCGCCTGCCGGTTCGGCGGCGGCTGCACCGCCACCGCCATGTTCGAGGGCATGATCGACCTCGTCGTCAACCGCGACGTGGACCTCGTCAATGTCTCCATCGGCGGTCTGCCCGCGCTCAACGACGGCAACAACGCCCGTGCCCGCGTGTACAGCGAGCTGATCGACACCTACGACGTCCAGCTGTTCATCTCGGCCGGCAACGACGGCCCGGGTGTCAACACCGTCTCCGACCCCTCGGTCGCCGAGAAGGTCGTCAGCGTCGGCGCCGCCATCTCCAAGGAGACCTGGGCCGCCAACTACGGCTCCGGGGTGACCAAGAAGTACGCCATGCTGCCGTTCTCCTCCGCGGGACCGCGCGCGGACGGCGGCTTCAAGCCCACCATCACCGGGCCCGGCGCCTCCATCAACACCATCCCGACCTGGCAGCCCGGCGCACCGGTCGCCGAGGCCGGCTACGACCTGCCGCCCGGCTACGGCATGCTCCAGGGCACCTCGATGTCCTCCCCGCAGGTGGCGGGCTCGGCGGCGCTGCTGCTGTCCGGTGCCAAGCAGCGCGGCATCGAGCTGTCGGCCGCCGACCTGCGCACCGCGCTGACCTCCTCGGCCGACCCCATCTCCGGGGTGCAGGCGCACGAGCAGGGCGCGGGCCTGGTGGACACCGTCGCCGCGTGGAAGCTCATCACCAAGGGCGCCACCGCGCACGAGTACACCGTCAAGGCGCCGGTGAGCAGTGATCTCGCCGAGTTCCTGGCCACCCCTGGCTTCGGCACCGGCGTGTACGACCGCGAGACCGCCCCCAAGGTCGGCGAGCGCAAGACGTACGACATCACCCTGACCCGTACCAGCGGGCCGAACCGCAACGTCCAGCACAAGCTGACCCTGGACAACAACCACGACAAGACCTTCTCGCTGGTCGGCAACAGCTCCGTCTCGCTGCCGCTCAACAAGCCGGTCACCGTCAAGGTGCAGGCCAAGCCGCGCTCGGCCGGGGCGCACAGCGTGCTGCTGGGCGTGGACGACCGCTCCACCAAGGGCGTGGACCTCCAGGTCCTGAGCACCATCCTGGTGACCGAGCAGCTCGCCGGGCCCTCCTACGCGGTGACCACGTCCTCGACGGTGCAGCGCAACGCCAGCACCTCGTACTTCATCAAGGTCCCCGAGGGCACCAAGAGCCTCGAGGTCAAGCTGGACGGCCTGACCGACGGCAGCCAGACCCGGTGGATCGCCATCACCCCGTGGGGCACGCTGGCGGACAACTCCTCCACCGTCAACTGCTACCCCAACTACACCAACCCCTCGAACACCTGCCGCCCCGATCTGCGGTCCTACGAGAACCCGACCCCGGGCGTGTGGGAGATCGAGGTCGAGGCCCGGCGCACCTCGCCGCACCTCGACAACCCGTACACGATGACCGCGACCGCCCTGGGCACCGTCTTCGAGCCCGGCACGGTCACCGTCGAGGAGGCCACCGTCGGCACCCCGCTCCCGGTGAGCTGGGAGGTCAGCAACACGCTGGCGCCGATCGAGGGCTCCCTGTCCGCCGGTGACCTGGGCTCGGTGGTGACCGACCGGCCCACCATCGAGACCGGCGCGTACCAGACCAGCACGGTCGAACTGGCCGCCGGCGTCACCCGCTTCGAGGCCGTCATCGGCGGCACCTCGGACCCGGCCGCCGACCTGGACCTGTACGTGTACCGGGACGGCACGCTGGTCGGCCAGTCGGCCTCCGGCGGCTCCGAGGAGAGCGTGGTCCTGACCAACCCGGCGGCCGGCACGTACACCGTCGAGGTGCACGCGTACGCCATCCCGTCCGGGTCCACCGCCTACGACTACCGCGACGCCTACCTCTCCCCCGAGCTGGGCACGGTCGCCGTGGACGAGGAGCAGGTCGTCTCGCTGGCCAGCGGCGCGAGCGCGGAGATCGACGCCGAGGTGACCGTCATCTCGGCCGCCGGTGACGCCTCCGCCGGGCGCGAGTTCTTCGGCGAGGTGAAGCTGCTGAACGCCGCCGGAACGGTGACGGGCAGCGGCGGGATCATCATCGAGAAGGTGAGCGGCTCCTGACCTCACCCTGACCCCCACGCGGGGACGGTGAACGGCACCGGGGCGGGCGCGGCACAGGTCGCGCACCGCCCCGGTGTGCGTGGCCCGTGGAAGGATGACCGGACGGAGTACAGGAGTACCCACGTGTACGTGAAGGAGAACTGGTGCCTGGCACGAATCTGACCCGAGAAGAGGCCCAGGAGCGGGCCCGGCTGCTGAGCGTGGAGACCTACACCATCGCGCTCGATCTCTCCGGTGCCCAGGAGGGCGGCACCTTCCGCTCCGAGACGACCGTGCACTTCACGGCGCGCGAGGCCGGGGCGAGCTTCATCGATCTGGTGGCCCCCTCGGTCAGCCATGTGGCGCTCAACGGGGAGGTGCTGCCGGCCTCGGACGTCTTCGCCGACTCCCGGATCGTGCTGCCGCACGTGGCGGAGGGCCACAACGAGCTGGTGGTGATCGCCGACTGCGCGTACACCAACTCGGGCGAGGGTCTGCACCGGTTCGTGGACCCGGTGGACGAGCAGGCGTACCTGTATACGCAGTTCGAGGTGCCGGACGCGCGGCGGGTGTTCGCCTGCTTCGAACAGCCCGACCTGAAGGCGTCGTTCCAGTTCACCGTGCGGGCGCCCGAGGGCTGGACGGTCATCTCGAACGCGCCCACCCCGCAGCCCGCCGACAGCGTGTGGCGGTTCGAGCCGACCCCGCGCATCTCCAGCTACATCACGGCGCTGATCGTGGGCCCGTACCACTCGGTGCACAGCAGCTGGGAGGGGCCCGAGGGGCGTTCGGTGCCGCTGGGCCTGTACTGCCGGCCCTCGCTGGCCGAACACCTCGACGCCGAGGCGATCTTCGCCGTGACCCGGCAGGGCTTCGACTGGTTCGAGGAGAAGTTCGACCACCCCTACCCGTTCGCCAAGTACGACCAGCTGTTCGTCCCGGAGTTCAACGCCGGCGCCATGGAGAACGCGGGCGCGGTCACCATCCGCGACCAGTACGTCTTCCGCTCCAAGGTGACCGACGCCGCCTACGAGATGCGGGCCGAGACGATCCTGCACGAGCTGGCCCACATGTGGTTCGGCGACCTCGTGACCATGGAGTGGTGGAACGACCTGTGGCTGAACGAGTCGTTCGCCACCTACACCTCGATCGCCTGCCAGGCGCACGCGCCGGGCAGCCGCTGGCCGCACGCCTGGACCAGCTTCGCCAACTCCATGAAGACCTGGGCGTACCGGCAGGACCAGCTGCCCTCCACCCACCCGATCATGGCCGAGATCCGTGACCTGGACGACGTCCTGGTCAACTTCGACGGCATCACGTACGCCAAGGGCGCGTCCGTCCTCAAGCAGCTGGTGGCGTACGTCGGCATGGACGCGTTCTTCGCGGGCGTGCAGGCGTACTTCAAGCGGCACGCGTGGGGCAACACCCGCCTCACCGATCTGCTGAGCGCGCTGGAGGAGACCAGCGGCCGGGACCTGGGCGCCTGGTCCAAGGCCTGGCTCCAGACGGCCGGCATCAACGTGCTGCGTCCGGAGTTCACGGTGGACGGGGACGGCGCGATCACCTCGTTCGCGGTACGGCAGGAGGCCCCGGCGCTGCCGCCCGGCGCCACCGGCGAACCGACGCTGCGCCCGCACCGGATCGCCATCGGTCTGTACGAGCTGACGGACGGCGCGCTGGTGCGGCGCGACCGGATCGAGCTGGACGTCGACGGAGAACTGACGGACGTCCCACAGCTGGTGGGGCAGATGCGTCCGGCGGTCGTGCTGCTCAACGACGACGACCTGTCGTACGCCAAGGTGCGTCTTGACCCGGAGTCGCTGGCCGTGGTGCAGCGGCACCTGGGCGACTTCACCGAGTCGCTGCCGCGCGCGCTGAGCTGGGCCTCGGCGTGGGACATGACCCGCGACGGCGAACTGGCCACCCGCGACTACCTGGCGCTGGTGCTCTCGGGCATCGGCAAGGAGACGGACATCGGCGTGGTGCAGTCCCTGCACCGCCAGGTGTCCATGGCGCTCGACTTCTACGCCGACCCGGAGTGGCGCGAGAGCGGACTGCTGCGCTGGAGCGAGGCCGCCGAGCGGCACCTGGCGGAGGCGGCGCCCGGCAGCGACCACCAGCTGGCGTGGGCGCGGGCGCTGACCTCGGTGGCCCGTACGGACGGGCAACTGGCGCTGATCGCCGGGCTGCTGGACGGCTCGCGGAGCGTGGAGGGGCTGGCCGTGGACACGGAGCTGCGTTGGTCGCTGCTCCAGCGGCTGGCGGCCACCGGGCGCGCGGACGAGAAGGAGATCGCGGCCGAGCTGGAGCGCGACCGCACCTCGGCGGGCGAGCGGCACGCGGCGTACGCGCGGGCGGCCCGGCCGACGCGGGAGGCGAAGGCCGAGGCGTGGGCGCTGGTGGTGGAGAGCGACAAGCTGCCCAACGCCATGCAGGAGGCCGTCATCGGCGGCTTCGTCCAGGCGGACCAGCGCGAGCTGCTGGCCTCGTACACGCCGGAGTACTTCGCGGTGCTCAAGAGCGTGTGGGACTCCCGCAGCCATGAGATGGCGCAGCAGATCGCGGTCGGTCTGTACCCGGGCATCCAGGTGAGCGGGGCGACGCTGACGGAGACGGACGCGTGGCTGGAGGCGGCGAAGCCGTCGCCGGCGCTGCGGCGTCTGGTGACGGAGTCCCGCGCGGGTGTGGAGCGCGCGCTGAATGCCCAGCTCGCCGACAAGGCGGCGGCCGAGGCGCAGGCGTAGCGGGACGGCGGCACAACGGGGCCACGGCCCACGGTGACGGGGGCGCAGGACCGAGCGGTCCGGCGCCCCCGTCCGTACGAGCGGGGTGCGCGTTCGCCGTACGGACCCGACCCGCTACCGCCCGGGAGGCGCGCCGGCCGGGCCGCCCGCTCGCGGGTCGACGGGGGTGAGCACCCCGAGCCGGTCTTCGATGGCCTGGGCCGCGTCCAGGCACAGGTCCTCCCGGAAGGCGCGCCCGGCGATCTGCACCCCGCAGGGCAGGCCGTCGGCCAGCCCGGTCGGTACGGCGACGGCGGGGACGCCCACGAAGCTGGTCGCGGAGCACAGGCGCATGGCCGACCCGACCCGGTCCCGCCCCGCCCGGTCGCGCGATTCGATCCCGGGCTCCACCGGTGGCTCGGTGAAGACCGGGCCGAGCAGCAGCGGGTAGGTGTCGAGGAACTCCGCCCAGGAGCGGCGGACGGTCATCCAGGTGCTCATCAGCGTCATGAACTCCGCCGCGTCCGCGGGCGGGGTCTGTTCCATGGCCATCGCGAGGTAGCGGTCCCCGCCGTCGCCGAGCAGCCCGCGCACCGCCGGCCAGGACGGCGCGAACTCCGTCACGACGATCCGGCCGTACGCCTCCAGAGCCTCCTCCAGCCGGGGCACGTCCGGCACCTCGCGCACGTCGTACCCGGCGTCGCGGAGCGCGTCGGCGGCGGTCGCGACGGCCGCGCGGATCGCGGGGTGGACGCCGTGCCCGCCGGGGTCCGTCACGACCGCGACCTTCACGGGCCCGGGCAGCGGTGCGCCGTAGGCGGGGACCGGCACGGCGCGCGGGTCCCGCGGGTCGGTGCCCGCCAGCGTCTCGTACGCCAGCCGCAGATCGCCCACGGTACGGGCCAGCGGGCCGTCGGTGACCAGGATCTGGGACGCCGGGCCCGGGTCGGCCGGGCCCAGCACCCGGTGGTCGGCGGGGAAGCGTCCCGTGGACGGCTTGAGTCCGGCCACCCCGCAGAACTGCGCGGGGATGCGCACCGATCCACCGGAGTCGTTGCCGAGCCCCAGCGCGGCCATGCCCGTGGCGACGGCCACCGCGTCGCCCCCGCTGGAGCCGCCGGGGGTGCGGCCGCTGTCCCACGGGTTGACCGTGTCGCCGAACAGTTCGCTGCGGGTGTGCATCCCGGCCATGATCAGGGTGGGGATGTTGCTGTGCCCGATGGGGATCGCTCCGGCCGCGCGCAGCCGCGCCACCGGCGGCGCGTCGGCCGCCGCCACCAGGTCGCGGAAGCGCGCGGTGCCGAACGTGGTCGGTACGCCTTCGACGGGCGTGCTCTCCTTCACCGTGAAGGGGACGCCGGCCAGCGGCCCCAGCGTCTCACCGGCGGCCCGGCGGCGGTCGACGTGTGCCGCGGCCTCGCGTGCGCGCTCCGCCATGAGCTGCGTGACCGCGTTCACCCGCGGGTTGACCTCGGCGATGCGATCGAGGTGACTGTCCACCAGTTCGGCGGCTGAGATCTCCGCGCCGCGCACCGCCTCCGCCTGCGCGGCGGCCGGCATCCTCCACAGGGCGTCCCGCATGACCGCTCACCTTTCCCGTCCTCGTACCAATGCGCTTGCATCGGAACGGTACCCCGGAAACCGATGCGAGCGCATCGAATAAACTGTGCCGTGCACCGGGACACGAGGAGCAGGGGAGACGAGCCGAGATGCCCAGGCAGGTGGACCACGCGGGCCGACGCCGCCTCATCGCCGAGGCCGTGTGCCGGCTCGCCGACGAACGCGGACTGGAGGGCGTGACCCTGCGCGATGTCGCCGCCCGCGCGCAGGTGTCGATGGGCGCGGTGCAGCGCTGCTTCCGCACCAAGGAAGAGATGCTGGTGTTCACCCTGGAACAGATCGGCGAACGGATCGGCGAACGCGTCCGGGCCCGGCTCGTCGAGAGCCCGGCCCAGTCGGCGGGCACGGCCCTGGGGCACGCGGCCACCGAGGTCTCCCTGCTGCGCGAGGAGCACCGCGCCGAGGCCAGGGTCTGGCTCGCCTTCGTCGCACAGGCGGCGGTCAGCGAGCCGCTCGCCAGAACGCTCACAGCGAACTACGCGGACCTCCAGGAGGCGTTCACCCGCCTCATCGCGGAGGCCGTCGAGGGCACCGAGGGCGCTGGGGGCACCGACCACGCCGTGTCCCTCGATCCGCGGCGCGAGGCCCGTACGCTGCTCGCCCTCGCGGACGGCCTCACCGCGCACGTCCTCATCGGTCACCTCAGTGCGCCGGAGGCGCACGAGGTCCTCGACGCGCATCTGGCCGGACTGTGGGAGCGACCGGCCCGGGCGCCGCACCACCCGAACGGCTCCCCCGGCACCCGCTGATCCGCCCGGCCCGTACCGCACGCGACCGGGGCCGGGCGAGGCCCGCACACCCCGCCGGTGCCGGATCCGGGCATGCGAAAACGCGGGCCCCGGGTACGGGGCCCGCGAACAACACGCATGGGTCGCGAGGGCCAGGCCGCAACCTTGGCAGACCTCGCGGTGCGCGCAGCGCCGTTCGCCTCATGCCCCCGACCGGGCGCGCCCCGTTCCGGAGCGCGCCGCCGCGCGGGCGGCGGCGATCAGCTCTGCTGCTTGGCGGGCTTCTTCTTCTCGCCCAGAATGACCAGACCGGCGATCACCACGAACAGGACGATCGGGGCCGCCACGAACAGGCCGAGGGTCTCGATGACGCTCAGGCCGGAGCCCGGGTCGTCGCCGTCCTCGCGCGTCAGGGCCTGGGCGGCCGGGGACGTCATGAGCAGCATCAGCAGCGTGCCGGCCGTGAGGGCTCCTGCGCGCAGGCCGCGCTGGCTCAGTCGCTTCTGCCCACGGGCGTTCTTGTTCGCGTTGACCACGCCCCCCACAGTAACGAACCCCTTCCGCGGCCTTTCCCACGCCCCCGCCGTTTCGTACGGATCAGTGCGGGGTGGCCCCGGTCGGCTCGGAGGTCAGCGGCAGCTCGGCGGCGGCCAGCGGCTGCTCCGAGGTGAGCGGCGCGATGTCCCAGGGGGCCGGCTCGCTGGTGAGCGGCGGGTCGAGGGCACGGGCCGCCGCGTCGGGGTCGGTGAGCTCCGACAGGTCGAGCTCGCCGGTCTCGTCCCAGGGCATGGCCGGCAGCTCGTCGTACGGCACTGCGGGCTCGCCGATGAGGGCGGGCGGATGGGGGGCGACGGCGGGTTTACTGGGTGCGGCCACGGGCCTCACTCCGTTCACGGGCGGTAACGCGGACTTCGGTGCCCTCGTTGCCCTACCCAGTCAACGCCACCCCATCCGTCCTCGCGACCGCAATTACGGGAAAGCGATCGATATCACCCACGGTCGGCGAAAAGATTTACGGCGCTGCTCTCCTCAGGCGGAGGTCCGTCCCTCGATTCTGGCCAGCGCGTCGTCCGCGCCGTACGGCTGGAGGTACGGCAGCCACCGCGGATCGCGGTGGCCGGTGCCGATGATGCGCCAGGCGAGCCCGGAGGGCGGCCCCGGCTTGTGCCGCAGCCGCCAGCCCAGCTCGGCGACCTGCCGGTCGGCCTTGATGTGGTTGCAGCTGCGGCAGGCGGCGACGACGTTTTCCCAGGCGTGCGCGCCGCCCCGGCTGCGCGGGATCACATGGTCGACGCTGGTGGCCACGGCCCCGCAGTACGCGCACCGGCCGCCGTCGCGGGCGAACAGCGCCCGCCGCGTGAGCGGCACGGAACCCCGGTAGGGAACCCGGACGAAGCGTTTGAGCCGTACCACGCTGGGTGCCGGTATGGCATGGGTGGCGCTGCGCATCAGGACGTCCGAGTCCTCCAGACTCACCGCCTTGTCGTTCAGCAGCAGAATGAGCGCGCGGCGGATGGGGACGACGCCGAGCGGTTCGTACGAAGCATTGAGAACCAGGACCTGCGGCACGGATGCCCTCCAGTTCCGTCGGCGGCGCGTGGCTCGCGCCGGGACGATCTCCCACAGTGTGTCCCGGCCGTGGGGGAAAGCGCCACCACGAACAGGGAATGCACCGATGGTGTCATTCGCCACACCTGCCCCGTATTGCTCATACTTCTCCCCCTCCCCCGAGCCACAACGGGGCCGGTGGGGGCCCCTCCCCCGATTACGGTGGACGGGTGAGCAGGGAGAACTGGGAAGCCTGGCTGGGCACGGGCCTGCGCGTCGCGCTGATCGTGGTGATCGCCCTCGTGCTGCGCGCCGTTGTGCGCCGGTCCATCAGCCGGCTCATCAAGCGCATGCACCGCGACGACAAGCGCCGCACCGGCGGCCGGAGCGGCGGCTCGCTGCTGGCCAGCCCCGAACGGCGGATCCAGCGCGCCGCCGCCATCGGCTCCGTGCTGCGCAGCGCCGCCTCCGTCCTGGTGCTGGGCACCGCCGCGCTGATGATCCTGTCCCAGCTGGAGATCGAGCTGGGCCCGCTGATCGCCAGCGCCGGCTTCCTCGGCGTGGCGATCGGCTTCGGCGCGCGCAACCTGGTCACCGACGTGCTGAGCGGGATGTTCATGCTGCTGGAGGACCAGTACGGGGTCGGGGACCGGATCGACGCGGGCGAGGCGACCGGGACCGTGGTGGAGATAGGGCTGCGGGTCACCACCCTGCGCGGCGAGAACGGCGAGCTGTGGTACGTGCGCAACGGCGAGATCAAGCGCGTCGCCAACCTCAGCCAGGGCTGGGCCACCGCCCAGCTCGACATCGAGGTCCGCGCGGACGCCGACTACGAGCAGGTGCGCAAGCTCATCACCGGCGCCGGCGAGGAACTGCGGACGGCCGGCACCCCCTGGGACGAACTGGTGTGGGAGCCCCTGGAGGTCCTGGGTCTGGAGTCGGTGACGCTGGACTCCATGGTGGTGAAGGTGCGGGCCCGCACCATGCCCGGCAAGGCCGTGACCGTGGAACGGGAACTGCGGCGCCGCATCAAGCAGACGCTGGACGAGGCCGGGATCGCGCAGGTGGACGCGGCCGGCGTGACGCTGGAGAAGCTTCGAGCTGCGCCGGGCGCGACGCTCCGTAACACTGAGGGGTGAGGAGCGAAGCGACCTGGGAGGCGATCTCACGATGCGCGCACTGACCTACACGGATTACGGCGACCCTTCGGTGCTGCGGGTGACCGAACAGCCGGAGCCGCACGCGGGGCCCGGCCAGGTCCGGATCGCGGTGCGCGCGGCGGCGGTGAACCCCATCGACTGGAAGATCCGGCGCGGCCTCTTCGACGAGACCTCTCCGCTCGCCTTCCCCGCCATCCCGGGCACGGACGCGGCCGGTGTGGTCGACGAGGTCGGCTCCGGGGTGGCCGGGGTGTCGGTCGGTGACGAGGTCTTCGGCTCCGGGCAGAGCGCCTCCGCCCAGTACGCGGTGCTCGACCACTACACGGTGAAGCCGGCCGAGCTGACCTGGGAGCAGGCGTCCGGGCTGCCGGTGACCTCGGAGACCGCGATGCGCGCGCTGCGCCTGCTGGGGGTGACGACGGGGCAGACGCTGCTGATCGAGGGCGCGGCCGGCGGAGTGGGCAGCGCGGCGGCGCAGTTCGCGGTGGCCAACGGCATCACCGTGATCGGCACGGCGAGCGACCGCAACCAGGACTACCTGCGCTCGCTGGGGGTGCTGCCGACGACGTACGGGGCGGGCCTGCGGGAGCGGGTGGCCCAGCTGGCGCCGCAGGGAGTGGACGCGGTGTTCGACACCGCGGGTTCCGGCTCGCTGCCCGAGCTGATCGAGATCGCGGGCGATCCCGGCCGGGTGGTGAGCATCGCGGACTTCTCCGCGCCGCAGCACGGGGCGCGGGTCACCTCGGCGATGTCGGACGAACCGGCGTACGACGCACTGCCGCAGGCCGCCGATCTGGCCCGGGAGGGCCGGTTCACGGTGGCGATCGACTCGGAGTATCCGCTGGACGCGGGCGCGAAGGCGCACGAGCGCAGCGAGGGCGGCCACGTGCGCGGAAAGATCGTGCTCACCGTCTAGTCGATCACCCCGGGCGGGCCACACAATGGCGCGCATGACACATACCGATGTCGCGGCCGGGGTCGAGGCCGAGGTCGAGATCCGCCGCTACCGTCCGGGCGATGCCGCCGACGCCGCGGCCCTGCGGCGGATCTGCGTCCGCACCGGGTACAACGGCGGGGACGCCCGGGGCCATTACCGCGATCCGGGGGTGCTGCCGGCACTGTTCGCCACCCCGTACGCCGAACTCGCCCCGGAGCTGGTGTTCGTGGCGGACGAGGGGGACGGGCCGATCGGCTACATCGTGGGCGCGGCCGACACCCGGGCGTACTACCGCGACTTCCGCGCCACGTGGCTGCCCCGGGTGCGGGACCGCTTCCCGGAGCTGGCCGGGGCGACGGACATGGACGGCGAACTGCGGAGCCTGCTGCACGCGCCGGAGCGGATGATCGACGCCGAGGTGGTGCGCGAGCACCCCGCCCATCTGCACATCGACCTGCTGCCGCGGGGGCAGCGGCGTGGTCTGGGCACCCGGCTGATGACGGCGTACCTCGACGCGCTGCGCGAACGCGGCGTCCCCGGCGTGCACCTGGGGATGAACCCGGCGAACACCGCCGCGCACGCCTTCTACACCCAGCTGGGCTTCGTCACCCTGCGCGAGCCGACCGAGGAGGCCCAGGTGCTGTATCTGGGCCTGCGGCTGTAGGACGGCCGGCGGCGCGGCGTCCCCCGGCGGCCGGACGGCCGGTCAGGGGTGCCGGGCCCAGGTGAGCAGGGTGACCGCGCGGCCCCGGATCTCACGGTGCAGCGGCTGGTCGGGCGCCAGGGCGAACCCGGCGGCGCGGGCGACGGCGTTGGAGGCCGCGTTCTCCGGCTCGATCCGCAGGATCACCCGCGTGACGGGCAGCTCGGTCAGGGCGTACTCGGCCAGCAGCCGCACCGCGCGGGCGGCCAGCCCCCGGCCGCGGTGGGCGGGGCCCACGGTGTAGCCCAGTTCGGCCTCGCGTTCGGCGTCCGCGTTGGGGAACAGCACCGCCTCGCCCAGCGGGACGGCCCCGTCCAGCGTGATGGCCAGCTGGACGCGGCGGCCCGCCGGCCGGGAGTCGCGGGCCTTCGCCAGGTAGTCATCGGCGGCGGCCTCGTCGAACGGTGAACGCAGCGGGGTCCACCGGGCGATCTCCGGGTCGTCGAACAGCGCCACCATGGCGGCCCGGTCGGCCGCCGTCCACTCGCGCAGCTGCACGCCGTGCCCCGCCAGCCGCAGCGGGGCCAGGGGCAGCACGTATACGGGTTCCTCGCCGGTCATGCTGGTGATCTTGCCCGGTGATCATCGATCTTGGAAGTGGTCGTTCACATCACGGAAGCGGGCGTGGCGGCCGACCGGGCAGGTACGGACGTACGCGGTGCCGCGCACCCCGTACGTGTGTCCGGGCCCCGGCCGGCCGCCACGGCGTGGTGTGTGTCAGCCCACCCGGTCCCGGACCCACACGCCCGCTTCCTTGAGCGGCGCGGTGCCGGAGAACTGACCGGCGGCGCAGGAGCCCTCGCGGAAGACGGCGCCCGAGCGCCAGTCGTCGGAGAAGTTCCAGTTGGCCCAGCTGATGCCCTTGGCGGCCATCAGGTCGAGATAGCGCTGCGACATGGCGAAGTCGTTGGCGCCCTCTCCCGAGTAGTCCTGGGTGCCCCACTCGGTGACGAAGATCGGCAGCCGGTCCGAGGCCCGGTCCAGGACGGAGAGGTAGTGGTCGCGGTGCGAGGCCGCGTAGAAGTGGAAGGTGTACGCGATGTTGTCGGCGTTGACCGGGTTGGCGACGATCTCGTTCTCGTCGGACCCCTCGGAGACGCCGAGCGAGGACCAGCCACGAGTGCCGACCAGGACGACGGCGTCGGGCGCCCCGGCCCTGACCACCGGGATGACCTCCTCGGCGTAGCTCTTGATGGACTGCCAGCTGACCCCGTTGGGCTCGTTGGCGATCTCGTAGAGCAGGTTGTCCTGGTGGCCGTGGCGGTCGGTGATGTCGGTGAAGAACCGCTTGGCGAGGGCGGTGTTGGCGTTCGGGTCGCCGGGGCTCAGCTGGTGCCAGTCGACGATCACGTACAGCCCGCGCGCGGTGGCCTGGTCGATGACCCGGCTGACGATGTCGGTGAAGCGCTGCGGGTCGGTCTCGTAACCGCCCTCCTGCACATAGGTGGACACCCGCAGCAGCGACGCGCCCCAGTCGTCGGCGAGGGCGTCCAGCGAGCCCTCGGTCAGACAGTGCTCGAACCACTGGGTGCCGTGGCTGCTCATGCCGCGCAGCTGGACGGGGCTGCCGTCCTCGCCGCACAGCCTGAGGCCGCAGATCTCCAGGGCGCCGTGCTGCTGGTACGGGGTGACGGCCTCGGAACGCCGCGGCTCGTCGGGGCTCTCGCCGCCGGAGGCCGTGGCGGTGGCGGTGCCGCCGCCCAGCCACAGCGCCGCGGCGGCGCCGGTCGCGGTGAGCAGCGCGGCGAGCGAGGCGATGGCGCGGGTTCCGGGCCGGGTCCGGCGCCGGTGCGCGGCGGGAGCGCCGCTGTCGGTGGTGGGGGTGTGGCTCATGGGACCTCTCGTCTGCCGTGGGGGGGGGGAGGGATCGAGACCGATGTGAACGTAAGTGCAACCTGACGGGTGGTCAATGCGTGTCAGTTGGGGGACGGTGAAGCCGGCCTTAAGGGGGCTTAAGAGCGGACTCCGGCGCCCCCCGGGCGGGTTCGCGGCGCGCGGGACGGGGCGCAACATCGCGATCGCGACAAGATCCCGGTAAAGACTGTCTGGATCCCGGCACAACGGCCATACTTCTGGCCGTGGCCACACACCAGGGGGGAGGGCCCGACGTGAGGCAGCCACCGCACATTCCGGCCCCGCCCGGCCTGCCCCCGGACACCCCGCCGCCACTGCCCGTGGCGCCGGAGGTACCGGCCGCACCGCCGCCCGTACCGCCCTCCCCGTCCCGCGCGCCGGGCCGCCCCCGGCTCTCGGACTGGGCGAAAGGGGTGCGCTCGCTGCGTACTTCGGCCCGTACCGAGCCGGGCCGGCTGCGGATCATCGGGGCCGCCGTCGCCGCCGCGCTGCTGCTGTTCGGCGCGGCCACCGCCTGGCAGATCGGCGACCGCTCGGACGCCGCCGACACCCTCATCAGCAGCAGCCAGCCGCTCAGCGCGGAGGCCGCCGACATCTACCGCTCGCTGGCCGACGCCAACACCACAGCGGCCGTGGCCTTCCTGACCGGCAGCGGCTCCGAACCCCAGGTGCGCGAGCGCTACGAGGAGCGCATCGCCACCGCCGCCGCCCTGCTCACCCGCGCCGCCGCGCACACCGGCAACTCCGAACAGGCCCAGCAGCTGATCGCGCTGCTCAACGCCGAACTCCCCGTGTACACCGGGCTGGTGGAGACCGCACGCGCGAATGACCGGCAGGGACTGCCGCTGGGCGGCGCCTATCTGCGGTACGCCGACAGCCGGATGCAGGAGGTCCTGCTGCCGGCCGCCGAGTCGCTGTACGCGCTGGAGACCGGCCGTTTCCAGGACGACGCCCGGCGGGCGGGCGCCTGGCCCTGGTTCTCGCTGGCGGCCGCCGCGCTCGCGCTCGGCGTGCTGGCCTGGGCGCAGCGGCGGCACTGGCTGCGTACCCACCGGGTGTTCAACCAGGGCCTGCTGGCCGCCACCGGGGCGGCGCTGGTGCTGCTGCTGTGGCTGGTGGGCGCGCACACCTTCGCGCGGGCGGCACTGGACGAGGCGGACCGCGGCGGGGCGCAGTCGCTCAGCGCGCTCAACGACGCCTGGATCGCGGCCCTCCAGGCCCGGGGCGCCGAGAGCATGACGCTGGTGGCACGGGGTTCGGGCACGGGGTTCGAGGAGAGCTACCAGGAGCGCATGGCCGAACTGGCCGGGCCGCAGGCCGACGACGCGCAGGACGGCGCGCCGCGCGGGCGGCTGGGCGCGGCCTGGCGGCTCGCCGACGACGAGGACGGGCGGGAGCCGATCGGGGCGGCCCACACGGCGGTCGGCGAGTGGCGGGCCCTGCACGAGGAGGCCCGGCAGCGGGAGAACGCCGGGGAGTACCAGGAGGCGGTGGAACTCGTCATCGGCGAGGACTCCACGGGCAGTTCCTTCGACCGGGTCGACGAGGCGCTGAAGCGGGCCGTCGCCCACGAACAGGGCCAGTTCACCCGGGCCGCCGAACGGGCCGCCGCGGCGCAGACCGGACTGCTGGTCGGGGCGCTGGCCCTGGCGGCGCTGGCCGCCACGGGCGCCGTCCTCGGCATCAACCGCAGGCTGGCGGAGTACGGGTGACCCGGGGTGAGGGTGGAGGTGCGGCGATGGGCGCGCTGAGACGGCCGGGCGGTCGCTCGCTGCTGATGGTGGTGGGCGGCATGGCGCTGGCCGGCTGGATGCTGGCCGGCTCGCTGCCCGCCCCCGGCGACGGCGGACCGGAGGACGCGCCGGGCCCGGTGACCGGCGGACACCTGGTCCAGGTGGACGACGGCGACGGCGACAGCGGCGGGAGCGGCCCGGACGGCGACGGCATCGGCTCGCTGGCCGCCCGCGAGACGTGCGACAACGGGATCGACCCGGCCGGCAACAGCTGGTCCCCCTCCCGCGAGGAGGGCGACGCCGTGCGCCGCATCACCGAGCGCGGCCGGCTGATCGTCGGCGTCGACCAGAACAGCTATCTGTGGGGCTACCGGGCCCCCGACGATCCGCAGACCGTCATCGGCTTCGACATCGACCTGGCCCGCGCGGTCGCCGCCGACCTGCTGGGCGACCCCGAACTGGTCACCCTGCGCCCCATCCCCACCGACCAGCGCATCCCGCTCCTGGAGAACAGGGAGGTGGACATGGTGATCCGCAGCATGTCCATCACCTGCACCCGCTGGGAGTCCGTGGCGTTCTCCGCTCCCTACTTCGACACCGGCCAGCAACTGCTGGCGCCCCGCTGGTCCACCATCACCGGCTTCGACTCCTCGCTGGCCGGGATGCGGGTGTGCAGCGGCGACGACACCACCGCCCGGGTGCTGCTGGAGAGCGAACCGCACGGCGCCGCGCTGGTGGAGGCCGGCGGCCATCTGGACTGCCTGGTACGGATCCAGCTCGGCGAGGCCGACGCCCTGATGACGGACGGCGCGCTGGCCGCCGCCCACGCCGCGCAGGACCCCACCATGCGGCTGATCGGCGAGCCCATCAAGGAGGAGTCCTACGGCATCGCGATGAATCCCGGTGACGAGGACCTCGTGCGCCGGGTCAACGCCATACTGGAGGACTACCGGGCCGGCGGCGACGGCAGCGACTGGCGCGTCTCCTACCGGGCCTGGCTCGCCGACTACTTCCCACCGGACCAGTCCCCGGAGCCGGCCGCGCCCCGATACCGGGACTGACCGGTGAACCGTACGCGGACGGGGGAAGGATCAACGAGCGCGCACATGCGGCGACGTCACAGCCAGTACCAGAGCCAGTACCAGAGCCAGTACCAGAGCCACAGTCACAGCCAGAGCCACAGCCAGAGGGGAGAGCGATGGCCCCGGATTCCGGTCAACGGGTGCTGAGCCGGGAGGAGGTGGACCGCGCCCTGACGCGGCTCGCCGCCGAGCACGAGGCGATCGAGACGTCCCTGCTGTCCCTCCAGGACCACGCCGGGCGGCGGCTGCTCGAAGGCGCGCACCTCACCGGGCTCACCCTCGAACGCTGGCGGCACGCCGAGGCCATCGTCTCCGACCTGTGGTCCTGGTTCGAGACCTGCACCGAGACCCTCGCCAAAGCCCGCGAACTGCGCGGCCGCCGCCGCTTCCCCGGCCGCGAGGAACTCAGCCGCCTCAGCCACCTGCTGGAGGGCCGCAACCTGGTGATCTCCGGCGGCGAACTGCTGGCCGAACACACCAGCTGGCAGCAGCTGGTGACCCGGATGAACCGCGGCTACGCCGAGGTCCTCGGCGTGGTCGCCGCCGCCGACGCCGTGTGGTCCGCGCTGCCGGCCCGGATAGACCTGCTCTCCGCCGAACTGCGCCGGGTCAGCGAACTGGCCCACTCCGCCGGGGTGCGCCCCGGCACCCACCCCTCGGGCGACGACCTGGAGCGGGTCACCGCCGAACTGACCGCGCTGCGCGCCGAGGTCATCGCCGACCCGCTCGCCTTCTGGCTGCCCGAGGGCGGCTCCGGCGCGGTCGCGGGCGGTCGCCCCGACACCACCCGCTACGACACGGCCGCCCGCACCCTGGACGACATCCGCCGCGAGGTGGACGCCGTCTTCGGCGTGCGCAAGGACGCCGAGGCCCGGCTGGTGGGGCTGCGCGACGTGCTCTCGCGCGCCGACCGCACCCTGGCCGAGGCCCGCGCCGCCCGCGTCGAGGTGCTGTCCAAGATCGCCGCCAGTGAGGTCCCCGCCGTCAGCGGGCCGCCGGTCGTCCTCCAGCAACAGCTGGCCACCGCGGGGGAGTACCGGCGCCGCGCCCAGTGGCACCGGCTCTCCCCGCTGCTGGACGCGCTGGAGGTACGCGCCGAGGAGGAGCTGGAACGCGCCCGTTCCTCCCTGTCGGCCGTCACCGCCCCGCTCGCGATACGCGCCGAACTGCGCGGCCGTCTCGACGCCTACCGCGCCAAGGCCGTCCGGCTCGGCAAGAACGACGACCCCCTGCTGTCCGAACGCTACGACGCCGCCCGCCGCCTGCTGTGGACCGCGCCGTGCGATCTGCGCGCCGCCGAGAGCGCGGTGCAGCGCTACCAGGACGCGGCGGCCGACGTGCTGACAGGGCGGAGCGAGTCATGAACGAGAGCGGCCCCCTGTCCGTGCCGTGCCAGCGGCCCGGCTGCGCCGGCCACTACGAGGACGTCGGCGACGGACAGCTCTACTGCGACCTGTGCGGGCTCGCCCCCGTCGTCTCGGCGCGCGGCGACATCGGCGGCGTCGGCACCGGCCTGACCCACGCGCCGCGCCGGGGTGACGTACCCTCCCAGCGCTCGGCGCCCGCCTCGGTACCGTCGGCCGCCTCCGAACGGTCGCTGCCCAGCTCGCGGCTGTCGCACCGCTCGGTCTCCGGCGCGCTCTCCCGCTCCCTGTCGGGGCCGATGTCGGAACGCCCGGTCTCCGTGCGCAGTTCCCGCGCCAGCTCCTCCCGCCACCGCTCCCGGCTGGGCGCCGGCCTGGTGACCATCCCCGCCGTGCCCCGCCCCGAACCGCTGGACCAGGTGCTGGCCGACCCCGAGGTGCCCGAGCGAAAACGGTTCTGCGGCAACAGCGACTGCGGCGAACGGGTGGGCCGTACCCGTGGCGAGCGCACCGGGCGCAGCGAGGGGTACTGCACCCGCTGCGGCCACCCGTACTCCTTCGTGCCCAAGCTGCGCCCCGGCGACCTGGTGCACGACCAGTACGAGATCGCCGGCTGCCTGGCGCACGGCGGGCTCGGCTGGATCTATCTGGCCAAGGACACCCGGGTCAGCCACCGCTGGGTGGTCCTCAAGGGCCTGCTGGACACCGGCGACGAGGACGCCATGGAGGTGGCGATCTCCGAACGGCGCTTCCTCGCCGAGATCGAGCACTCCACGATCGTGCGGATCTACAACTTCGTCGAGCATCTGGACCGCCGTACCGGCAGCCTGGACGGCTACATCGTCATGGAGTACGTGGGCGGCCGGTCGCTGAAGGAGATCGCCAACACCCGGCGCAGCGCGGACGGGCGGCGCGATCCGCTGCCGGTGGAGCAGGCGTGCGCGTACGGCATCGAGGCGCTGGACGCGCTGGGGCATCTGCACAGCCGCCAGCTGCTGTACTGCGACTTCAAGGTCGACAACGCGATCCAGCAGAACGACCAGCTCAAGCTGATCGACATGGGCGCGGTGCGGCGCATGGACGACCACGAGAGCGCGATCTACGGCACCGTCGGCTACCAGGCGCCCGAAGTCGCCGAGGTGGGCCCGTCCGTGGCCTCCGACCTGTACACGGTGGCGCGCACGCTGGCCGTGCTGACCTTCGACTTCCAGGGCTACACCACGATCTTCGCGGACAGCCTGCCGGAGCCGGAGCACGTGGAGGTCTTCCAGCGGTACGAGTCGTTCTACCGGCTGCTGGTACGGGCCACCGACCCGGACCCGGAGCGGCGGTTCGCGTCCGCGCAGCAGATGTCGGAGCAGCTGACGGGGGTGCTGCGGGAGGTGGTGGCGCTCCAGTCGGGGCAGCCGCAGCCGGCGCTGTCGCAGCTGTTCGGCCCCGAGGTGCGGGTGCCGGACACCGAGCTGATGCCGGGCCTGGGCCGTGAGGTGTCGGCGCTGGGCGCGCGGCGGCGGGTACGCGGGCGGGCGGCACGGGCCGCGGCGGCGTCGGCGCTCCCGCCGGCCGCCGGCCCGTTGACCACGCCGGTGGACATCGAGGCGGCGGCCCTGGCGCTGCCCGTTCCCAAGGTGGACCCGGAGGACCCGAACGCGGGCTTTCTGTCCGGGCTGATGGCCGGCGCTCCCGCCGACCTGCTGGCCGCACTGAGCGCCGCCCCGGTGGACTCGGTCGAACGGCGGCTGCGCGAACTGCGGGCCCTGCTGGAACTGCCGGACGGACGGGGGCGGGAGAGCGCGCGCTGGCTGCTGTCCGCGCTGGAGGACGAGTGCGGCGACGACTGGCGGGTGGTGTGGTACCAGGGCGTGGCCGCCCTGGCGACCGGCGACCTCGGCACGGCGGCGCTGTCCTTCGACGCGGTGTACGACGCGTTCCCGGGCGAGGTGGCCCCCAAGCTGGCGCTCGCGGTCTGCGCGGAGACGCTGGGCCAGCAGGACAACGCGGCCGACTACTACGAACTGGTGTGGCGGACCGATCCCAGCCATGTGAGCGCCAGTTTCGGTCTGGCCCGGGTACGGCTGGCCACCGGCGACCGCGAGGGGGCGGTGGCCGCGCTGGAATCGGTGCCGGACACCTCCGCCCACCACATCGCCGCCCGGGTGGCGGCGGTCCGCGCGAGGCTGCGGCACCGCTCACCGGCCGAGCCGCTGCTGCCGGACCTGCTGGCGGCGGGCCGGCAGGTCGAGACGCTGCTCGCGGGGGGACTGGAACCGGCACTGGGCGAACAACTGTCCTGTGAGGTGCTGGGGTCTGCGCTGGACTGGCTGCTGTCCGGCCATTCCGGACAGAATGGGCGGCTCCTGGGTGCGCCTCTGGAGGAGACGGGCATCAGACTGGGTCTGGAACGCTCCTACCGGCGGCTCGCGCAGTGGGCGCCGGACAGTAGGGAACGGATTGAACTGGTGGAGGCGGCCAACCGCTTCCGCCCTAGGACATGGGTGTGACGATGCCGCAGCTCGACCAACTCTCCGCCTGCCCCGGCTGCGGGGAGCCGCTGGAAGCCGACGACGAGTTCTGCGGCAACTGCGGCAAACACCTGCGCACCACGGCCCCGACGGGGGCGAAGGGTCCGGTGGCCCCCGCTCCCCCGCCCCCGCCCATGACCGCCCGGCGCCCCGCGGCCCCCACGGCACCGGGCGGGACGCCGCCCGCACCGGCAGGCACCGCGACTCCCCCCGGGTCGGCACCCGGCAGCCCGGCGAGCTCCCACACGCCCGGCGCGGCCCCGGCCCCGGCGGACCCCCGCCCCGCCACAACGGGCACCCCCGGCACCGGCCCGGCCCCGGCCGAAACCCCGAACCCCCACCCGGCCCCGGCCCCGGCCCCGGCCGGGCAGCAACCTGCCGCCCCGGGCAGCGCGCCGGGAACGCCGACGGCACACGGCGCCGCCCAGCCGGGCCCCAACGCACCCCGCACCGGCACCGTCAGCGCCACGCCGGCCGCCGGGCAGCAGCCTGCCGCCACCGGCACACCCACCACGCCCCAGGCTCCGGCAGCGCAGCAGCCGGACCCACCGGCACCCGCGCCACAGGGCGCCACTCCGCCCGCGCCGAACACACCCGCCGCACCCACCGGTAACACCACCTCGGCCACCACTGCGGCAGCCGCGCCCGGCCAACCCGCCGCCACCGGCACCGGAAACGCGCCCGGCACCCCGGCGGCGCACGGCGCGGCCCAGCCGGGCCCGAACGCACCCGACGCAGGCCCCGGCAGCGCCACCTCGGCCGGTGCCCCGGCCAGCCCGGCACCGGCCGCACCCGCGCCGCAGGGCGCGGCCCCGCCCGCGCCGAACACGCCCGCCGGTAGCGCCGGCTCGGCCACCACTGCGGCACCGGCGGCAGGGCAGCAGCCCGCCGCCGCCACCGGCAACGCGCCCGGTGGTCCCACCCCGCAGGCCGGACAGCCGGGTGTGGGTGGCCCGGGTTCCGCCACCCCGCGTACCGGTGCGGCGGCAGCGCCGACCACGCCCCCGCAGCAGCCCGGCGGCCGTTCCGCCGGGGCGCCGCAGGCTCAGGCCCCGGCAGCCACGACTCCGCAGAGCCCGAACCCCACCGCTCCCGGTGGGACGCAGCCCCCGGCCACCAGCCCGGCCGCGACTCCCGCGACCCCGGCACCGCAGGCCAAGAGCCCCGCCTCGGCACCGGCCGTACCCGCACCCGCAGCGCAGCAGCCCCAACCGGCCACCGCGCCACAGGGCTCAGCAGCCACGACCCGGGCTCCGCAGGCGGCCCAGCAGCCCGCCGCTCCCCCGGCCCCGGCCCCGCAGAGCCCGAACACTGCCCCGGCTGTCACCAGCCCGGCCCCAGCCCCCGCCGCGCAGGCCAAGGGCTCCGCCCCGGCCAACTCGCCCCAGTCGCCGGCCGCCAAGCCGGCCTCCGCGCCCGGCGCCCCCGCGCCGCAGGCCACGGGTTCCGGTCGGCCGGCGGCCCAGCCCGCCGGTGCCGCCGACGGGTATACGCCCACCGAGCCGGACTTCACCCTGCCGCCGCCGCAGCCCGCGTCCGGCGGGCCCCGTCTTCCCTCGCTCGACCCCCGGGCCACCGCTGCCGCCGCCACGCCCCCGCCGGCCCCAACCCCGGCCACCGCGCCCGCCGATCCCCGCGCCGCCGCCGATCCGCGCACGCGCGACTCCCGGCCGCCCACCCGCGAGACGAACCCCGTCCTGTGCGCCGTCTGCGGCACCGGCCACGTCGACGGCGACGGCTACTGCGCCGACTGCGGTCGCGCGCAGCCCGGCCAGCGCGACCACGTCGAGCGCGCGCTCGGCGGCGTCGCCGCCGTCAGTGACCTCGGGCTGCGGCACCACCGCAACGAGGACGCGTTCACCGTCTCGGCGACCGCCCTCGCCGACGGCTCGCCCGCCGTCATCGCCATCGTCTGCGACGGCGTGTCCTCCTCCTCCCGCCCCCACGAGGCGTCTGCCGCGGCCTCCGACGCGGCGGCCGAGTCGCTGCTCGTCTCCCTCCCGCGCGGCGTCTCGGGCCAGCAGGCCATGCACGACGCCGTCCTGTCCGCCGCCCGTGCCGTCGCCGATCTCGCCGACCCCGCCGCCGAGCCGGGCCAGAACGCCCCGGCCTGCACCCTGGTGGGCGCCGTTACCGCAGGCGGCATCCTCACCGTGGGGTGGGTCGGCGACAGCCGCGCCTACTGGATCCCGGCCGAGCGCGGCGCCGCTCCCGCCCGGCTCACCGAGGACGACTCGTGGGCGGCGCAGATGGTCGCGGCCGGCCTGCTCAGCGAGGCCGAGGCGATGGCGGATCACCGCGCGCACGCCATCACCGCCTGGCTGGGCGCGGACGCCGTCGAGGTCGAGCCGCACACCGCGTCGTTCAAGCCGGACCGTCCCGGCGTGGTGATCGTGTGCACGGACGGCCTGTGGAACTACGCCGAGTCCGCCGAGCGGCTCGCGCACCTGGTGCCTGCCACGGCCCGCGAGACCCCGCTGCCGACCGCGCAGCATCTGGTGCGGCACGCCCTGGAGTCGGGCGGCCACGACAATGTCACCGTCGCGGTCATTCCCTTCCCGGTGGTGGAAGCGGCCGGATGAGTACAGAGCCGGTCTTCGGCGTCGACGTCTACCAGAACGAGTTCCTGCACCGGGGCGCCGACGAGGTGCACGCCATCGTCACGGTCTCCGCCACCGGCGGCGACCGCGCGGGCGAGGCCGCCGTCGTCATCATGGTGGACTGTTCCGGCTCGATGAACTACCCGCCGTCCAAGATGGACGGCGCCCGCCGCGCCACCGAGGCGGCCATCGACACGCTGCGCGACGGCACGGCCTTCGCCGTCGTCGCCGGCACCCACCGGGCCCGGGAGGTCTTCCCGGGCGCGGGCCGGCTGGCCGTGGCCGATGCCGCCACCCGCCGGGCGGCGAAGGCGTCCCTGGAGGGCCTGACCGCCACCGGCGGCACCGCCATCAGTACGTGGCTGCTGCTCGCCGAGCGCCTGCTGGCCACCTCCACCGCCCCGATCCGGCACGGCCTGCTGCTGACCGACGGCCGCAACGAGCACGAGGAGCCGGAGCGGCTGGCCGAGGCCCTCGCCCGGTGCGCGGGCCGGTTCACCTGTGACGCGCGTGGAGTGGGCACGGACTGGGAGGTCGGGGAGGTCACCCAGATCGCCGCGGCGCTGCTGGGCTCCGCCGACATCGTCGCCGAACCGGACGGTCTGACGGCCGACTTCACCGCCATGATGGAGTCGGTCATGGGCAAGGAGGTCGGCGATGTCAGCCTGCGGCTGTGGACGCCGCTGGGGGCCTCCGTCCGCTCCGTGAAGCAGGTGGCGCCGTCCGTCGCTGATCTCACCGACCGCCGTACGGAGGCGCCGCCGCGCGCCGGCGACTACCCGACCGGTGCGTGGGGCGCGGAGTCCCGCGACTATCACCTCGCTCTCCATGTGCCACCGTGCGACGTGGGGCAGGAGATGCTGGCGGCCCGGGTGTCGCTGGTGCGGGCCGGTGGCGAGCCCGTCGCTGCCCGGCCGGGGCTGATCCGCGCTGTGTGGACTTCCGACATGGCGGCCGCCACCGCCCTCAACCCGCAGGTCGCCCACTACACCGGGCAGGAGGAGCTGGCCTCGGTCATCCAGCAGGGCATTGACCTGCGCAAGCGCGGTGACGCGCGCGGCGCGACGGCCAAACTGGGCCGCGCCGTCCAGTTGGCGCACAGCTCGGGGAATGAACAGACCTCACAACTGCTGGCAAAGGTGGTGGACGTGGAGGATGCGGCGAGAGGTACTGTTCGACTGAAGGCGAAAGTCGCCGAGGCCGACGAGATGACCCTGGAGACGAGGTCGACGAAGACGGTCCGGGTAAAGAAGTAGTCGACATGAGACGAATCAGCGGAAGCAGGGGGAGGGCGTAACGTGCCGACTTGCCCGAACGGTCACCAGTCGTCGGCCGAGGACTGGTGCGAGGTGTGCGGCTACCGCATGCCGGCGCCCGCCGCCGCGATGCCCCCGCCCCCCGGCGCCTTCGGCCAGCACCCGGTTCCGCCGGGTCCCCCCGTTCCCCCCGGCCCGCCCGGTTACCCGGCCGGCCCGCCGATGCAGCACCACCCGGGCCGGCCGCCCGAGGTGTGTCCGCAGTGCCGTACGCCCCGCGAGGCGCAGGCGCCGTTCTGCGAGGGCTGCCGGTACAACTTCCTGACCAACTCCCCCACCACCTACATACCTCCGGCGCGCGCGGACGGCCCGCCGATACCCGGCGCACCGCCCCACCAGCAGCCGTACGGTCACCAGCCGCCCCCCGCCCCGCCGGCCCCGATGCCGGGCGGCGGCGCCCCGGGCCAGACCGGTGACTGGGTGCTCCCGCCGCCGATGCCGCACCAGCAGCAGGGGCAGCAGCAGGCGCAGGGCGGTTACGGCTATCCGAACACCGCCGCCTCCTGGATGGTGACGGTGGGCCCCGACCCCGACTACTTCCAGGCGATGATGCGCCGTTCGGGCCCCGAGGCCGCCCAGCTGAGCCTCCCCCCGTACGCCCCGCCCCGGCAGGTGCCGCTGAACGGCCCGCAGGTCACCATCGGCCGCCGCCGCCAGTCCACCGGGGAGAGCCCGGACATCGACCTGTCACAGCCTTCCGAGGACCCCGGCGTCTCGCATCAGCACGCCGTCCTCGTCCAGCAGCCGGACGGCAGTTGGGCCGTGGTGGATCAGGACTCCACCAACGGCACCACCGTCAACGGTTCGGAAGATCCGGTCCAGCCCTTCGTCCCGGTCCCGCTGCGCGAGGGCGACCGGGTGCATGTCGGGGCGTGGACGACCATCACTCTCTACCGGGGATAGGGGCCCAGCACGTCGTGAGCACTGACCAGGGGGGCGGACCCGCCATATCGGTGGCGGGTCTGCGCAAGAAATACGGGGACACACAGGCCGTCGACGGCGTCAGTTTCGAGGTTCCGCGGGGGGAGTTCTACGGAATCCTCGGGCCGAACGGCGCCGGCAAGACCACCACACTGGAAATGATCGAGGGGCTGCGCCGCCCCGACGAGGGGACCGCCGAGCTGCTCGGCATCCCGTCCTGGCCGCGCAACCGGGGCCTGCTGCGCCGTATCGGCGTGCAGCTTCAGGCGTCCGCGTTCTTCGAGAAGCTGTCGGCACGCGAGCAGATCCACAGTTTCGCCGCGCTGTACGGGGTGTCCACCGACCGCGCCGACGCCATGCTGGAGTCGGTGGGTCTGGCCGAGAAGGCCGATGTCCGCGACAGTGAGCTGTCCGGCGGGCAGGCGCAGCGGCTGTCGATCGCCTGCGCGCTGGTGCACGATCCGGAGCTGGTGTTCCTGGACGAGCCCACCACCGGCCTGGACCCGCAGGCCCGCCGCAATCTGTGGGACCTGCTGCGGCAGATCAACTCCGAGGGCCGCACCGTCGTCCTCACCACGCACTATCTGGACGAGGCGGAGGTGCTGTGCGACCGGGTCTCGATCATGGACGCGGGCCGCATCCTGCGCACCGGGCCGCCCGCCGAGCTGATCAGTGAGCTGGGCGTCGACACCCTGGAGGACGTCTTCCTCCAGCTGACCGGACGGGAGTTCCGCGAATGAGCCGCTCCTCCGGGCTGCTGCCGCTGTCCAAGAACATGATGCTGGGTCTGCTGCGCGACCGCACCGCCGTGTTCTTCATGATGATCTTCCCGCTGATGTTCCTGGTGCTGTTCGGCGCGCTCTTCCAGGACAACAGCATCTCGCGCTCACCGATCGCGCAGGTCGGCGAGGTCGAAGTACTGGACGGGCTGCCCGAGGACGCCCGCGCCGAGCTGGACAAGGTGGTGGAGTTCCGGCGCGCCGCCGATCTCGACAGCGCGCTGGAGGACGTGCGCACCGGCGAGGTGGCCGGTGCGATCTGGCAGTCGGGCGACACCGTCGAGCTGCGCTATTCGGAGTCCGACGGCGTACGGGCCGGCACCGTCCGCAGCGTGCTCCAGTCGCTGGTGGAGGCCGCGAACCAGGCGGCGACGGGCCAGCCGCCGGCCTACCGGCTCGCCATCGACACCGTCGAGGACGACTCGGTCAAGCCGATCCAGTTCCTGGCGCCCGGCCTGCTGGGCTGGGCCATCGCGATGGGCGGGGCCTTCCTGTCGGCCCTCACCCTGGTGGGGTGGCGCAAGTCCCGGCTGCTGCGGAGGCTGTGGCTGGCACCCATCCACCCGGCGACGATCATCGGCGCCCGGGTCGGGGTGACGCTGGCGCTGGCGCTGGTGCAGACGGCGTTGTTCCTCGGCATCGCCTGCATCCCGTTCTACGGTCTGCAGCTGAGCGGGAGCTGGTGGCTGTCGATCCCGCTGGTGCTGAGCGGCTCGCTGGCGTTCATGTCGATCGGCCTGGTGATCGGGGCGGTGGCCAAGACCGAGGAGGCGGCCAATGGCATTCTCCAGGTCACGATCATGCCGATGGCGTTCCTGGCCGGGTCGTTCTTCCCCACCGAGGTGATGCCCGGCTGGCTGAGCGGGATCGCCCAGTTGCTGCCGCTGCGCCATCTCAACGACGCGCTGTCGGATGTCCTGAGCCGCGGTGGCGGCTGGGAGACGGCGCTGCCGGTGATCGGCGGGCTGCTGCTGTTCACCGCGGTGCTCACCGCGATCGCGGCGAAGCTGTTCCGCTGGGACGCCTGAGCGTCCGCGGGGGTCCGGCCCCGCGCCCCGGCGGCCCGGCGGTGTCCGTGCCGCCGGTCAGCCGGGGGTGTTGATCATCGAACCGGCCGCGTACACCATGTAGCGCCACAGCTCGGCCTCGTCCTCCTGGGCGAGGCCGAGCGTGTCGATGGCCTCCCGCATGTGCCCCAGCCAGGCGTCGTGCGCCGCGCGGTCGACCGTGAAGGGGGCGTGCCGCATCCGCAGCCGGGGGTGGCCCCGGTTGTCGCTGTAGGTGCGCGGGCCGCCCCAGTACTGCATGAGGAAGAGCGCGAAGCGCTCCTCGGCCGGGCCCAGGTCCTCCTCGGGGTACATGGGCCGCAGCAGCGGGTCGTCGGCCACGCCCTGGTAGAAGCGCTTCACGAGCGCGCGGAAGGTGGCCTCGCCACCGACCCGCTCGTAGAAGGTCTCGGTCTGCAGGGTGCCGCGTCGGATCTCAGTCACTCCTCCATGGTCGCAGACCCGTTCCTCCCTCCGGAATGTGTCCGGGGAGCGCCCCCGGCCGGGAACTCACGGAGAGTAGACCGGGGGCGACAGGGCGCGGCAGACTGATCCGGTCGTGAATGAGGAGGGCGAGGATGCCGCCGAGGGATCTTCCGAGCGCGCGTGAGGCGCGGCTCGGGGCCGAATTGCGGAAGTTGCGGGAACAGGCCGGTAAAGCCGCGCACGAGGCGGCGGCGTGGATCGGTACGGATCGCGCGAAGATGTCGAATATCGAATCCGGGCGGCGCGGAATCAGTGAGACGCGGATCCGGCGGCTGACCGAGTTCTACGGGTGCCGCGATCAGCGGCTGGTCGGTGAATTGTGCGCGATGGCCCGGGAGCACCGGGGCGGCAACTGGTGGGACGCGTTCCGCGGGAAGGTGCCGCAGGGGAATGTGGACATGGCGGAGCTGGAGCACCACAGCACGGCGCTGCGGATGGTGCATCTGCTGCTGGTGCCCGGGGTGTTCCAGACGCCTCAGTACGCGCGCGCGGTGATGGCGGGCTCGGTGCCGCCGCCGGACGAGGAGTTGCTGGCGGCGCGGGTGGCGGTGCGGCTGCGGCGCGGGGAGTTGCTGCGGGGGGAGAACCCGCCCAGGTGCCAGGCGATCATCCACGAGGGCGCGCTGCGGATGCGGTACGGGGGCCGGGCGACGGCGCGCGGGCAGCTGGAGTGGCTGCTGAAGGTGACCGAGTGGCCCTCGGTCGAGCTGCGGGTGATTCCGTTTTCCCAGGAGGACATTCCCGGGCACGGTCAGTCATTTCTCTATGCGTACGGGCCGGTGCGGGAACTGGACACGGTCGAGGTGGACACGCCTTTCGGCGGTGATTTCCTGCACGCGGCGGACGAGTTGGAGAAGTACCGCAGACTGCTGGAGGTTTCCGAGAAGATCGCCCTCGACGAGGGTGAGTCGCGGCAGCTGATCCAGTTCATCGCCCGCGAGATGTGATCCGGACGGGGCCGGTGCCCCGCCCGTGGCGCACCGCCCGCCGGGACCGATGTCAACCCCGCGGTGATCGGCCACCCGAACGTGTCAGCGCGGGGTGACCGTCAGGCCCGGGGTGGTGGTGCCCGGCCGGCGCACCGCGATCGACCCCAGCGGAGTGCGCAGCCGCAGCCACACGCCCCGGGCCAGCACCGCCACCGGCGCCGCGGCCCGCAGGAAACCCAGCGAGCGGGCCGCGTGCACGGCACGCAGCGGCAGCGGGGTGCCGGACAGCGTACGGCTCCAGATCTCCTCGGCCAGGGCGTCCAGCGCGTCCCTGGTGCGTTCGGTGGCGGCCAGCGCCTCCGTACGCTCCCGGAACTCCGCGACCACGGCCTCGGCCGCGCCCCGTACCCCTGCGTGGTCCAGCTCGGCCACCGGCTCCCAGCCGCCGCGCGGCGGCAGCACGCCCGCCCAGGACGGGCCGGTCACCGCCGCCGGGACGCGCGCCGTGCCGGTGGCCTCGTCGATGCCCTCCAGCAGCTCGCCCGCCGAGACGGTGATGTCCAGGCGGGCGGGCTCGGCGAGCCGCAGCGGGCGGATCGCCAGGACGTCGAAGCGGGCCGGCTTGGCGAACACGCCGAGCACCTGCCCGTCCGCCTGGAGCCGGGCCGCCGCCGCCTTCTCCCAGCGGAGCAGCCGGGCGAGGAGGGCCGCCAGCTCGGCGGCCTCCCCCCGCTCGGCGAACGACAGGCTCACGCGGTACCGCTCCCGGCCGCGTCGTCCTGGTAGTGCGCGAGGAAGCGGCGCTCCTCCTCGGTGATCCGGCGCGGCCGGCCCGCCTGGAGGTCGTAGGGCACCACCACGGTGGCGGCCCGTACGTACACCTGCTCGGGGTCCTTGACCTCGTAGGCCACGGTCACCGAGGCGCCGCCCACCTTCGCCACCCACAGCTCGACGGTGACCGGCGTGTGCCGGTGCACCAACGGGCGCAGATAGTCGATCTCATGCCGTGCGACGACCGAACCGCCGGTGAACGCACCGGAGTCGGCCTGCCGCGCCAGCCGGAACATGAAGTCGATCCGGGCCTCTTCCAGATACCGCAGGAAGATCACATTGTTGACATGCCCGAAGGAATCCATGTCCGACCAGCGCAAGGGGCACTCGTACACATGCCGCACGGCTCTGCCTCCGCCCCTCAGCCCCGGGTGAGCTTCTTGTACGTCGCCCGGTGCGGGCGGGTGGCCTCCGGGCCCAGGCGCTCGGCCTTGTTCTTCTCGTAGGCCTCGAAGTTGCCCTCGAACCAGAACCACTTGGAGTCACCCTCGTAGGCGAGGATGTGGGTGGCGATCCGGTCCAGGAACCACCGGTCGTGGGAGACGACCACGGCGCAGCCGGGGAAGTCCAGCAGGGCGTTCTCCAGGGAGGAGAGCGTCTCGACGTCCAGGTCGTTCGTCGGCTCGTCGAGGAGCAGCAGGTTGCCGCCCTGCTTGAGGGTGAGCGCCAGGTTCAGGCGGTTGCGCTCACCGCCGGACAGGACCCCGGCCGGCTTCTGCTGGTCCGGGCCCTTGAAGCCGAACGCGGAGACGTACGCCCGCGAAGGCATCTCGACCTGGCCGACGTTGATGTAGTCCAGCTCGTCGGAGACGACGGCCCACAGCGTCTTCTTGGGGTCGATGTTGGCGCGGGACTGGTCGACGTAGGAGACCTTGACCGTGTCGCCGGTCTTGACGCTCCCGGAGTCCGGCTCCTCAAGACCCATGATCATCTTGAACAGGGTGGTCTTGCCGGCGCCGTTGGGGCCGATCACGCCGACGATGCCGTTGCGCGGCAGCGTGAACGACAGGTCGTCGATGAGCACCTTGTCGCCGAACGCCTTGCCCAGGCTGTCGACCTCGACGACCACGTTGCCCAGGCGCGGGCCCGGCGGGATCTGGATCTCCTCGAAGTCCAGCTTGCGGGTCTTCTCGGCCTCCGCCGCCATCTCCTCGTAACGGGCGAGGCGGGCGCGGGACTTGGCCTGCCGGCCCTTGGCGTTGGAGCGGACCCACTCCAGCTCGTCCTTGAGCCGCTTGGCGCGCTTGGCGTCCTTCTGGCCCTCGACCTTCAGGCGCGCCTGCTTGGTCTCCAGGTACTTGGAGTAGTTGCCCTCGTAGCCGTGCAGCCGGCCGCGGTCGACCTCACAGATCCACTGGGCGACGTTGTCGAGGAAGTACCGGTCGTGGGTGATGGCCACCACGGTGCCCGGGTACTTCGCCAGGTGCTGCTCCAGCCAGTTCACCGACTCGGCGTCCAGGTGGTTGGTGGGCTCGTCCAGCAGCAGCAGGTCGGGCTGCTCCAGCAGCAGCTTGCACAGCGCCACGCGGCGCTTCTCGCCACCGGAGAGCTTGGTGACCTCCCAGTCGCCGGGCGGGCAGCCCAGGGCGTCCATGGCCTGCTCCAGCTGGGCGTCCAGGTCCCAGGCGTTGGCGTGGTCCAGCTTCTCCTGGAGCGCGCCCATCTCTTCCATGAGCGCGTCGGAGTAGTCGGTCGCCATCAGTTCGGCGATCTCGTTGAACCGGTCGAGCTGCCCCTTGACCTCGGCCACGCCGTCCTGGACGTTCTCCAGCACGGTCTTGGTCTCGTCCAGCGGGGGCTCCTGGAGCAGGATGCCGACGCTGTAACCCGGGGTGAGGAAGGCATCACCGTTGGAGGGCTGCTCCAGACCGGCCATGATCTTCAGCACGGTGGACTTACCCGCGCCGTTGGGGCCCACGACACCGATCTTGGCCCCGGGCAGAAAGCTCTGGGTCACGTCGTCAAGGATCACCTTGTCGCCGTGTGCCTTGCGCGCCTTGCGCATGGTGTAGATGTACTCAGCCAACAGAAACCGTCCGGCTAATCAGTGAAGGGGCGGAAGAGTGGATGCGTCCATCCTGCCGCATGGCATGCCCCGGGCGGAAACCGGCCGGGGGTGTGCTAGAGGCGGAGGAGACACGAAAGGGGCGGGTCCCGGGTGGGACCCGCCCCTTCTGGTACGGGCGGCGATCACCGTGTGACACGGCCGTTCACCGCCGGTACGGGCAGTGCTGGGTGGTGCTGGTGCTTACTCTGCGGCGGAGCCCGCGGCCCGCTTGCGGAGGAAGAACACCGCGCCGCCACCGACGGCCAGCAGGGCCACGGCGATGCCGGCCATCATGCCGAGGTTGGAGCTGGAGCCGGTCTCGGCCAGGTCCGGACCGCTGCCGCCGGTGGTGGCCGGGGCGGGCTCGTTCTCGGCGGGGGTCTCGGGCTCGGGCTCGGCGATCGGCTCCTCACCGGCGGTGTCGCAGTTCAGGACACCGGAGAAGACCCAGGGCTCCTTGCCCTCAAGGTTCTCGACCGTGATCTCGTAGGCCTGGCCGTTCTCGACCGGGACCAGGACCTTCTCCTCGACGCCCGGGGCGATCTCGTAGGACTCGCCCTCCAGCTCGAAGGTGAACGGCTGGTCGCCGTCGTTGGTGACGGTCAGCTGCACGCCGCCGTCGACGCAGACCTCTTCGGCGGTGATGGCCGGGTTCGGACCCTCGCTGGCCCAGTTGACGCTGGCGCCCGCGGTCACGGACGACTCGGAGGAGCCGGCCAGGATCATGGTCTGGGTGCGGACGTCGACACCGGTGAAGACACGGCCGACCGGCACCGGGGAGGTGGCGGTGGCGGTCAGGGAGGCGGAGCCGTCCTCGGCGCCCTCGGGCACGGAGAAGAACAGCTCGGTACCGTCGGTCACCGGGGTGGACTCGGTGATGGTCTCGCCGTTGGCGTCCACGACGGTGACACCGGCGGCGGCAGCGGCGGCGTCGGTGGAGACGACGACGGCGTCGGCGCTGGTGTGCACGGTGACGGGGCCGGCCAGCTCACCGGGCTTGCCGGTGACCTCCTGCGGGGAGAGCCCCAGGGAGGCGCGCGGCTCCTCGACGGCCTCGGCGTTGTCGCCGAGCCAGTCCGCGAGCTTCGCGGCGTTCTCGTTCTTCGGGGTGGCCTCGACGCCGTCCGACAGCTCCCAGATGGCGGCCTGGGTACCGGCGGCGGCCTGCTCGGCGGTCAGCCCGTTGGCACCGGCGGCCTCGGCGAGGGTGTTGAGGTCATCGACGACCGGGTAGGAGTTCTGCAGGATCCAGTGGATCTTGGCGGCCTCCTCCTGGAGGTCGTGCAGACGCGAGGAGTTCCAGTCGGTCTCCTTGTACTTGGCGTTCGGCGAGGTGGGCGTGCCGAAGTCGATGCAGTACGTCTTCAGGGTGCCGCCGTCGTCGGCGCTGAGGTAGAACAGACCACCGCTGTAGGTGCTGGTCCGTCCGTCACGCGTCACGTCGATCTTGTCGCTGACGCGGAGCCCGTCCAGCGTGGCGGTCGCACCGCCGTTGCCCGGGGTCTGGTCGGCGAGGGCCGGGCCGGCGGTGGCCAGCACGCCGGCGGCGGCAAGCCCGGTGGCGACGGCGGTAGCCGCAAGGCGGGCGGCGACCCGCTTGCGTGCAAACATCATGTAAGTCCCCTCCACGGCGATCACGGGGGCGCGCAGCCGCACTTGAGGCGGCACGCTCATCAACTTCCCCGTGCGTACTGCCGGATCGTAGAGAGGGAGTTGCTCTGTGTCCCCGCCCGTAGACAGTCTTAAGCCTTCCGACGTGGAATCGTTACCTCAGAATCGCTCGGAATGGGAACATTCACGGCACCCGCCCGACCGGCCGGTCGGAGGGCCCTTCCGGGGCGCCGGGACGGTGCCGGGTGTGCTCCACCTCATTGACGTTCCGGGGCGATCCCGCGCATTCTCGTCCCCATGCGAGCGGCAGTCCTGACGTCCCGTCGGCACATCGACCTGGGGCGGGTCACCACGGCCTCCTGTACGGCCTGACGCCGGAACCCCCGGCGCCCTCCCCCCGCCCCCGTACGCCCGCTCCCCCGGCCGGAGACCCCTGTGACGACCGCGTCCGCCGCACACCCCACCGACCCCGACCCCGATCCCGCGTCGTTCGCCCGCGACTGGCGGGCCTGGCACGACGCACGCGACCGGTCCCTGGCCGCCCCTCACGGCTTCCTCGCGATCACCAGCATGCGCTGGCTGACCCCGGAGCCCACCCGGTTCGAGGACGCCCCCGGCACCTGGTCCACCGACGAGGACGGAACGGTCCTGGTCGAACTCTCCGACGGCGAAACACTCGCCGTGGACGGCGAACCCCTCCCCCGGCGGCACCGGTTCACCGGTCTCCCGGACGGCGGCAGCGTGCTGGCCACCTCCGGCGATCTCGTGGTCGAGGTGGCCCGGCGCGGCGGTCAGCCCGTGCTGCGCCCCCGGGACCCGGCCAATCCGCTGCGCACCGGCTTCTCAGGCACCCCCGTCTACGCCCCCGACCCGGGCTGGGCGCGTCCCGGCCGCTTCCTGCCGTTCGACGTTCCCCGGCCGGTGACGGTCGGCGCGGTGGTGGAGGGTCTTGAACACGTCCTGACCGCGCCGGGCGAGATCGAGTTCGCGATCGACGGCGTCACCCACCGGCTGACCGCGTTCAACGGCGGCCGGCCCGGCGCGCTGTTCGTGCTGTTCACCGACGCCACCTCGGGGGTGACCACGTACGCGGCGAACCGTTCCCTGTCGATCGCGCCGCCGGACGCCGGGGGCCGGGTGACCGTGGACTTCAACCGGGCGGTCAACCTGCCCTGCGCGTACACCGATCTGGCGACCTGCCCGCTGCCGCCCCGCGAGAACCGGCTGACGCCGGCCGTCGAGGCGGGCGAGCGGCTGCCCCGCGAACGCGGCGGCGCCTGACCGTGCGGGTCGTGGCGGGCGCCGGACAGGCGCCCGCCGCCCCGCTGTCAGACCTCGCGCGGGCTGCCGGTCAGCACCACACGCCCGCTGACCTGCTGCGGGTTGACCAGCAGGTTGTAGATCGGGCAGTTGCGCTCGACCGCCTCGTGCAGTTCACGGATGCGCTCGGGCGGCGCGGGCGAGGTGACGTGCACGGTGTAGCTGATGTTGTGCGGGTAGATCGGAGTGTCCTCGAACCCCGGCTTCCCGGCCCGGGGATCCAGGTCGGCGTCCACCTCCACCTCCAGCGAGTCCAGCGGCACCCGCAGGTCGGCGGCCTGGATCAGGAAGACGTGAGTGAGGCAGCTGGAGAGCACGCCCAGCTGGATCTCGGGCGAGGCCGGGCCCAGGTCGTACCCGGCGAAGTCCAGCGGCGAGTCGCTGAGGATCTGGTGGTGCCGGATCCGGATGCGCCGCACCCCGCTGCGCGCCTCGGCGGCGGCGCGGGCCCGCAGCCGGTTGGGCCGGGTGGGCGGGTTGGCGCGCGCGGCCTCGCGCCGGGCCAGCAGGGCGGCCCGCTTGACCTCCAGGTAGGCGCGGAGCCCGGGCTGCGGATCGGGGGCGGTGTCCAGCACGTCGGCGTCGGAGACGGCGACGCCCGTACCGGCGTCCGTACCGGCGTCGTCACCGGTGCCGGCGGGCGCGGTTATCCCGCCCCCGGCGGGCTTCCTGGCGGACTTGGGGGTGGTGGTCATGGCGGGGTGTCCTTCCGGTGACGGTTCCCGTCCCCGCCCCGGCACGGAGCACGCGGGAGCACGCGCGGACGCGGCCCGGCGTGCGGAACGCACGGGGCGGGGAGGGAGGGAATCAGAGGGCGCGCGCGAAGGCGCGAAGGTGCGCGGATCCCACGGACACCCGGGTACGTACGAACGTCACGTACCCGGGCGGGCGCGGGCCGGGCGTCGGGCGCGTCAGGCGCGACAGAGGGTGCCGGCGACCCGCAGCAGATCGATGTGCCGGCGCCGGGCGGGCGCGAAGCCGACCAGGGGACGGACGGGGGCGTCGTACGGGCGTGGCAGCACGACGGCTCCTCTCCGCGGGTCCTGTTCTTCCTGGCCGGTCGCGGCCGACGCTATGCAGGCACCTTTGCCGCGTCAAGGGCCATGTCAGCCCTCGGACATCACGGCCGGGGGGATCGGGTCCTCGGCGGAGCCGGTCGGTGAGGCGGCGATGGCGTACTGCTCGCGGACCTCCCGGTAGCGCATGAGTTCCGCCGCCACGGGCTCCAGGACGTGGCTCTGGCCCGCGTCGGCGGCGAGCCGGCGCAGCCGCCACTCCTCCTTGCGGCCCCAGCTGTGCGCCGGGCCCCTGGCGGCGAGGCGGCAGGTCCAGGCCAGCAGCGGGCCGCCGACCGAGCCGCCGAGCAGCAGTACCAGCGGCAGCCAGCGGCCGGCCACCGGGAGGCCGACGAGGGCGGCCAGCAGCCAGCTGACGCCGAGCAGTTGGGTGGCGAGCAGCAGCGCCTGCCCGAAGGCGGCCACCGACCACCAGCCGGGGCGCGGCAGTTGCAGGGCCGGGTTCGCCGGGCCGGTCGGCAGGGGGGCGGCCGGCAGGGTGCCGGGCGGCGGCTTGAGCACCGTCAGTTCGGGCTGCCGGTGGCGGGCGAACCAACGCCTGGGGCGGTCCGGCTTGTCGTTCTTCCCCCTTTTTTCTTTCCCCTCTTCTTTCTCCTGCTTCTGCCGCCGTGTCGACTTGTCGCTGTCCGCCTGCTCCGGCGGGCGGGCCAGTGAGGACTCCAGGGCGCGCGGCAGGCCCTGCGCGCCGCGCCAGGCCGCGTCGTGCACGGCGGTGGACCAGGGCAGCGGCAGCCCGCGCGAGGCGTCCTCGGCCAGCTCCCGTACCGCCTGCTCAAGTCCCGGGCGGGAGACGGCGGGGACAGGGTCGCCGGCCAGCCGGCGGGCCAGCAGCGCCGGCGGCTCGCCGCGCCGCTGGGCCTGCCGGAAGGCCATCCGGCGCGCCAGCTGCGCCCACGGCGTGCCGCACGCCCGGTCGGCTCGGCGCAGCCAGCCGCGTTCGGCGGCCTGCCCGGCGGCCTGGGCGCCGACCGCCTGGGCGAGCCGGTCCTCGAAGTCCTCCCGGGTGCGCTGGGTCAGCCCGGCGGGGCTCTCGGCCCCCTCCCCCACGTACAGCGGGCGCAGCCGCCTGGTGACCCCGTCCACGTCCGCCGTGAGCCGCTTGGCGGCGGCCGACCGGCCGCCGACCAGTTCGCCGACGAGCTGCCGCAGTTCGGGCACGCCCTGCCCGGTGAGGGCGGAGACGGCCAGCACCGCGGCGCCGGGTTCGCCGTGTTCCCCGAGCGCGACGCCGCTCTCGTCCAGCAGCCGGCGCAGATCGTCCAGCACGGCGTCCACCGCCTCGCCGGGCAGCCGGTCGGCCTGGTTGAGGACGACGATGCTCACCTCGGCGTGTCCGGCGAAGGCCCGCAGATAGCGCTCGTGGAAGAGCGCGTCGGCGTACTTCTCGGGGTCCACCACCCAGATCACGGCGTCGACCAGGCCCAGCAGCCGGTCCACCTGTTCGCGGTGGTCGGGGGCGATGGAGTCGTGGTCGGGCAGGTCGAGCAGGATCAGGCCGCGCAGCGCCGGGTCGGGCACGTGGGCGCGGCGCCGGGCGCGGACGGGAATGGCGAGACGTTCCAGCAGCCCGTCGCCGCCGCGTCCCTTGCCGGCAGGCCAGCTGCACGCGACGGCGTTGGCGGTGGTGGGGCGGCGCACCCCGGTCTCGGAGAGGTTGGCGCCGGCCATGGCGTTGAAGAGGGTGGACTTGCCGCTGCCGGTGGCGCCCGCGATGGCGACGGTGGTGTACGTCCTGGGCAGCCGGTGGCGGGCCGTCGCCTCGTCGATCACCTTGCCGGCATCGGTGAGCGCGCCGGCATCCAAGCGGGCGCGGGAGAGGCCGATCAGCTCGCGCAGGGCGCCCAGCCGGGTCTGGAGGGCGTGGTCCTCGGGTGCCTCGGCGCCGTGCGCGGGGGCGGGCACGGCGGTGGCGAGTTCGGTGGCGCGCCCGGTGGGTACGTCGTCGATGAGCGCGCGGCGGGCGATGAGGCCGTCGTCCCAGCCGTTGCCCTGGTGTTCCGCCGTCATGGTCCTCTGCGGCACCGGCGGTCTCCTTGTCGTGGATGGGATGGGGGCGGGCGGCGGTCAGGCCGCGGTGCGCAGCCGTTCCGCCTGGAGGGTGGACAGGGCGGCGATCAGCTCGACCTGGTGGCCCGCGCTGATGCCGAGGTGGTGCAGGGGGTCGCCGCGCCGGTCGCGCTCCTCGCCGAGGACCTGGTCGACGCAGTCGTTGAGCATGCCGCGGCCGTTGTCGCGCATCCGGTTGGCGGCGAGGGTGCCCAGGACGCCGGCGAGGGTGTGCTGGGCGATCTGGGCCTCCTTGCCGCCGAGCAGTCCGGCGGCGAGCAGGGCGGCGAGTTCGCCGTCGTCGCCGGTCTTGACCCGGGCGGGGCCGCCGCGTTCGCCGATGACGGGGCCGTTGTGCCCGCCGGAGGCGGCGCGCGCCTCGTCGGCCAGTTCCTCCAGGCAGCGGCGCAGCCGCCGGACGCGGATGCCGACCCGTTCGCGGACCTCTTCGGGGGTGTCGCAGCCGCCGGGCGGGGCGCCGGCCTCACGGCGCCAGGCGGCGGTGGTGTGTTCGTCGGCGGCGGCGACGGCCTCGGTGAGCAGGGCGGTGAGCGCGTCGGTGAGGGCGTCCAGGAGTTCGGAGCTGCTGGTGTCCTCGGGGAAGGCGGCCCAGTGGGCGCGGGCGGCGCCGGTGAGGACGCCGCCGGTGGTCAGGCACTGGCGTACGCGCTTGACCGACTCCTGGTAGGCGTTCTGGAGCTGCTGGTCCAGCCGGACGGCGGTGGCGTACTGGGCCGCCGCGGCGGAGGCGAGGGCGGCGACGGAACCCTTGAGCGCGGCGAGTGCGCCGGTGGCGGTGCGGGCGGCGGCGTGGGAGCGGGCGGAGGGACTCTGGGCCTGGTGGGCGAGCCATTCGCGCAGCGCGGCGACGGCGGTGCGGGGCAGCAGTCCGTTGCCGCCGCCGGCGGATTCGGGCAGTTCGGGGACGGTGAAGCGCGGGATGTCGTCGAGTCCGGCGTGTTCGAGGAGGGCGGCGTAGTGGCGGGAGACCTCGGCGGCGATCTGGTGCGGCACCCGGTCCAGGACGGTGGCCAGCGTGACGTCGTACTCCTGGGCGCTGCGCAGCAGGTGCCAGGGCAGGGCGTCGGCATAGCGGGAGGCGGTGGTGACCAGGATCCAGATGTCAGCGGCGCACAGCAGGTCGGCGGCGAGGTCGCGCTGTCCCTCGACGAGGGAGTCGATGTCGGGGGCGTCCAGCAGGGCGATGCCGGGGGGCAGGGTGCGGGTGGTCTCCATGGCGAGTGCGCCGCTGGCGCGGTCCAGCTGGGGCAGTACGCGGTCGCCGGCGAACCAGTGCCGGTCATCGGGGTGGCAGACCAGGACGGGGGTGCGGGTGGTGGGGCGCAGCACGCCGGCCTCGGTGACCGGCCGGCCGATGAGGGAGTTGACCAGGGTGGACTTGCCGGCCCCGGTGGATCCGCCGATGACGGCCAGCAGCGGGGCGTCGGGGCGGCGCAGCCTGGGCAGCAGGTATCCGTCGAGCTGGGCCAGCAGCTCCGCCCGCGAGCGCCGCGCCCGCGGGGCGCCGGGCAGCTCCAGCGGGAAGCACGCGGCAGCGAGGCGCTCCCGCAGTACGGTCAGCGCTTCGAGCAGTTCGGGCCGTGCGTCCAAGATCGCCACATGCGAAGAATGCCCAATTTCACGCGGTTTCCAAAGCATATTCGCCCGAACGCGCCCGATTCCGGGCGGCAAACCCGGCGCTGTGGCATAACGAGTGCGCAACACCCCTCGCGCGAGCCCGCGAAATCGCTGCGCGCATCGCACTCGCCTGCGATTATCGGGGCTGCTTCACTGGATCTCCACACGACGGCGTCGCCGTGAAGCATCCGGGGCGAACCTCGCGACGCTCTATCCTGTGCGTCGAGGTCAGCGAGGGCATCCGTCCCGGGCCGTGATGGAGCTCATGCCCCCGTAGCTCAGTGGATAGAGCAGGTGCCTTCTAAGCACTTGGCCGCAGGTTCGAGTCCTGCCGGGGGCGCGCGCACATCGACGGCGGGCGACCTCGGGGAGGGCGACCCGCCGTCCGCCGTGCACGGGTCCGGCCGCCCCGCGGCCGAGTGAGCACCGTACCCCTTCGAAGGCCGGTTCCCCGCGAGCCTCCCGCGCCACGGCCCGCCGCACCCGGTCAGGGTGAATCTTCACACCGCGACCGCGCCGACTCCTCTGCTATATATGAATAGGTGTTCACGTCTACGTATGTACGGCTGCCGGAGGCGCGCTGGGCGCTCGCCGCCCTGGCTCTCTTCCTTCTCGCGCTGCCCCCGCACCTCCTCGGCGCCCCCGCCTGGACCTGGGCCCCGCTGTACGCCGCCACCTACGTCTGCGGCGGCTGGGAGCCCGGCTGGGAAGGGCTCAAGGCGCTGCGCGAACGGACCCTCGACGTGGACCTGCTGATGGTCGTGGCCGCGCTCGGCGCCGCCGCCATCGGGCAGGTCCTGGACGGCGCGCTCCTCATCGTCATCTTCGCCACCTCCGGCGCCCTGGAGGCCATCGCCACCCACCGCACCGCCGAGTCCGTCCGCAGCCTGCTGGATCTCGCCCCGGCCACCGCCACCCGGCTGCTGCCCGGCGGCGCGGGCGAGGAGACCGTGCCCGCCGACACGCTCGGCATCGGCGACACCGTCCTGGTCCGCCCCGGCGAACGCGTCGGCGCCGACGGTGTGGTGACCGAGGGCGAGAGCGAGATCGACCAGGCCACCATCACCGGCGAGCCGCTGCCCGTCGCCAAGCGGCCCGGCGAGGAGGTGTTCGCCGGGACGGTCAACGGCACCGGCGCGCTGCGGGTGCGGGTCACCCGCGACCCCGCCGACTCCGTCATCGCCCGGATCGTCACCCTGGTGGAGGAGGCGTCCGGGACGAAGGCCCCCACCCAGCTGTTCATCGAGAAGATCGAACAGCGCTACTCGTGGGCGATGGTGACCGCCACCCTGGCGCTCTTCCTCATCCCGCTCTCCCTGGGCGCCACCCTCGACGACACCCTGCTGCGCGCCATGACCTTCATGATCGTGGCCTCGCCGTGCGCCGTCGTGCTGGCCACCATGCCGCCGCTGCTGTCCGCCATCGCCAACGCCGGGCGGCACGGCGTGCTCGCCAAGTCGGCCGTCGTGATGGAACGCCTCGCCCAGATCGACGCCGTCGCCCTCGACAAGACCGGCACCCTCACCGAGGGCACCCCGCGCGTCACCGACCTCCGGCCGCTGCCGGGCTCCGGACTCGACGAGGACGCCCTGCTGGCGCTGGCCGCGTCGGCGGAACACCCCAGCGAACACCCCCTCGCCCGCGCCATCACCGGCACCGCCCGCGAGCGCGGCCTGGTGCTCGCCGAGGCCACCGACTTCGCCTCCGCACCCGGCACCGGGGTCACCGCCACCGTCAAGGGCCGCGAGATCCGCGTCGGCGCCCCGGCCCGGCTCTTCCCCGGCGGTGCCACCGACCTGGAGGCGTCGGGACGTACCGCGGTGGCCGTCCTGCGGGACGGCACCCCGGTCGGGCTCATCGGTCTCGCCGACCGCCCCCGCCCCGGCGCCGCCGCCACCGTCGCCGCGCTCACCGCGTACACCGGCCGCTCCCCCGTCCTGCTCACCGGCGACAACGAGGCGGCGGCCCGGCGGCTGGCCGCCGAGGTCGGCATCACCGAGGTACGCGCCGGGCTGCTGCCGCAGGACAAGGCCGCCGCCGTACGGGAGTGGGAGCAGGCCGGACGCAAGGTGCTGCTGGTCGGCGACGGCGTGAACGACGCCCCGGCACTGGCCGCCGCCCACACCGGGGTGGCGATGGGCCGGGCCGGCTCCGACCTCGCCCTGGAGACCGCCGACGCGGTCGTGGTCCGCGACGAACTCGCCACCATCCCCGCCGTCCTGGACCTGTCCCGCCGGGCGCGGCGGCTGGTGATCCAGAACCTGGTGATCGCCGGAACGTTCATCGCCGTCCTGGTCACCTGGGATCTGGTCGGCCACCTGCCGCTCCCGCTGGGCGTGGCGGGCCACGAGGGCTCCACGGTGCTGGTCGGCCTCAACGGCCTGCGGCTGCTGCGCGAGTCCGCCTGGCGGCGGTCGGCGTCCACCCCCGAACTGAGCGCCTAGGATGCGGAGTTGATCATCACAACACCACATCTTCGGGGGAACGATGAGTCAGCCGGCCACGGAGCCACTTCCGGTCGCGGCACCCGTTCAGGCACCTGTTCAGGCACCGGTACCGGCAGCGGACCGCGCTCCGCGCACCCGTCGCCTGCTCGCCTGGCTGCTGGACTTCACGGTGATCCTCGCCGTGGCCGCGCTCCTCGGCTGGCTCACCTTCAACCGGATCAGCGCGAAACTGACCGGCGTACCGGGGCTGGTGGGCATCTCCGCCTGGCAGCTCGCCACTTCCGGTGGTGATCTGGTGGGCGCGGGCCAGGGCGTGGGTACCTCGCTGTGGCGCTCCTCGGTCCGCGCCGTGTGGCAGGGCTTCGCCGGGCTGGTGCTGTTCGCCTTCGCCTACCGCTTCGCGTCCCTGGCCCTGATGGGCCGTACACCCGGCCAGGCGCTGCTGGCCCTGCGGGTGGTGAACCGCCGCGACGGACAGCGTCCCGCCCGCTCCGCGGCGGCCGGCCGGGCGGCGGCCGGCTCCCTGGTGGACGTGGGCTGGTACGCGCTGGCCTGCTGTCTGCTGGTGGGCGGCGCGATCGGCCTGTCGGTGCTGTGCTGGATCCTCGCGGTGGCCGTGTTCCTCCTCCACGCCCTGCTCGCCCTGGCCGGTTCCCGCCGCTCCCTGGCGGACCGCCCCTCGGGCACCGTCGTCACCAGTGCCTTCCGCCTCCAGCCGGTCTGGACCCGCCTGCCGGGCACCCTGCGGCGTCGCACGCCCGACGAGGACGCGCCGCCTCCGACACCCGTCGCCGCCGCCTGACCTCCGCCTCCGCCGCCTGACCTCCCCATCACCCGCACGCCACGGCGCGCGTCCCCGGCCCGCCCGTCCGGCGGTCCTACGGTGCACGCGTGACGGCCACCGAACTGCTGCCCATCATCGCTCTCTTCTCCCTGGTCACCGTCGAATTCGGCGGTCACGCCCTGCTGCGCGTCATCACCGTGGACCGGGAGCAACTCGGCCCGGCGCGCGAACAGTTCTTCCGCGCCGGGCACGCCCACGCCGGGGTGCTGCTGATCCTGGCGCTGGCCTATTTCCTCTACTTGGACCGCACCGACTGGGGCGGCTTCCTCCAGTGGCTGTTCGGCATCATGCTGCTGGTGGGAGTGCTCGCCCAGTCCGGCGGCTTCTTCCTCCACCTGACCGCGGGCGCCCCCGAACGCACCACCGCCGGCACCACCCTGACCCGCGCCGGCGCCCTGCTCATCGCCGCAGCCCTGATCGCCCTGGCCATCGGCCTGATCCAGACCCTGTGAGTACCGTTCTCGCCGGGCGGCCGACCCGCGCCCGCTGACGGCGCGGCTGTCCGGCCGGGGCACTTCCGGGTCCGGCTGACGATGACGGTGGTGGCGGTGACGCCGTCCGCCGATGATCTGGCTCCGCCGTGCGACGGCCGATGCCGTCAAAGGCCGACCCTCAGCAGCAGCTCGCTCAGTTCCGTCGGCATGGTGATCATGCAGTCGTGCCCGGTCGGCAACTCCCACACCCGTGCCGGGGAACCATTGGGCTGCAGGGCGGGGACGGGTCGCCGGGCGATACCTTCCGGCTTCACGGCGCAGTGGATGTGCGTGCGGGAAATCGCGTCCACGGCCGGGTTGTCCAGCCGCACCGGCTGCCGCAGGCAGCGCACCGGCTGATCGGTGAGCATCGCGCGCAGCCACGCGACGTCCGCCGGGTCGGTGACCCCGAACAGACCGAAGGGCGGCGGCATCTCGGGCAGGGGCGGGATGCGCCAGCCACTGCCGGATTCCTCCGCCCTGTGGATCAGTTGCCGGGTCATGGGCTGGATGTCGATGGCCGCCTCGCCGTGTTCCGGGACCATAGCGTCCAGGTACACCATGTGCGCGATGCGTTCCGGGACATCGTTGGCGACGGACGAGATCACCAAGCCCGCGTAGCTGTGCCCCACGAGCGTCACTTCGGTCAGCTCCTCCTCGTGGAGGAGTTTGACGATGTCCTCGACGTGCGTGTCGAGCCCCACCTCGGGGCTGAGCAAGTGCGCCTTGTCCCCGTAGCCGGTCAGCGAAGGCGCGTACACGCGGTGTCCGGCCGACTCCAGCAGCGGCACCACACGATCCCAGCACCGGCCGCTGTGCCAAGCGCCATGGATCAGCAGGAATGTTGACATGAGGGAAACGATCTTCCTATCCGGGGAAGGCGAGACGGGGAAGCATCATGGTTCCGATGCGTTCCTCAGTACTCTTTGAGAACCAATGTCATCGTGGTGCACCCGCCGCGCTCCGCGCAATAAGGCACATTCCGGTGCCCCGGTTCCCTGGAGGTAACCATGAACCCAGTCGGCGGCGAGGCGCAGTCGGCCCGGCAGGAAGACCCGTGCCGCACCCGCGAAGTGCTCGACATCGTCGGTGACAAATGGGCACTGCTGGTGGTGCGCAACCTCAGCCAGGGGCCGCGCCGCTTCACCGAACTCAAGCGAGCCATCGACGGAATCAGCCAGCGCATGCTCACCGTCACCCTGCGCGACCTGGAACGGGACGGAATCCTCACGCGGACCGTCCGCAACGTCATGCCACCGCACGTCAGCTATGAACTCACTCCGATGGGCACAACCCTTCGGCAGGCCACCGCTCCCCTGCTGGAGTGGAGCGCCCTGCATCTCACACGCATCGACGCCGCACGCGCCGCGTACGACGCCCGGCCGCAGGCGTAGGAGGCCGTACGCGAACGAGCCCGCCGCCCGGTCCCGACCACGGACCGCGCCCGGGTCCGGGTCCGGCGCGCTGCGGCGGGCCGCTCCGGTCGCCATCCGACGCGCGCCGGTGGACCGGGCGTTCACGACCATCACCGTGCCGGGCCCGGCATCGCCCGCCGCGCCTGTGGCCGGCGTGTGGTGGACCCTCCGGTGATCCCGGACAACCAGCCTCCAGAGAGCCACAACCGCTGGTTGTGCGTTCCTAGCATGAGGTCGTGGACACCGAAGCACTGCGATCGTTCGTCCGGGCTGCCGAGCTCGGACAATTCCGGCACGCGGCCGATGAACTGGGCGTGACCCAGCAGGCGATCTCCAAGCGGATCGCCTACTTGGAACGCGAGCTGGAGGTCCGGCTGTTCACCCGCACCGCGCGGGGCGTCGAGCTGACGCGGGACGGCCGGACGTTCCTTCCGCACGCCCGTGATGTCGTCGCGAGCGTCGAACGCGCCCTGACCGCCGTCCGGCCGGGCGCCCGCACCCTGCGGATCGACGTACTCGGCCTGCGCACCGCACAGGCCGTCCTGCTGCACGCGTACTGGCGGTCGCGCCCCGGCAGCAAGATCGACGTGGTCACCCTCAAGGTCACCGACCCGTGGGAGGCGGTCGCCGCCGTCGCGGCCGGCGAGGTCGACGCGGCGTTCCGCTCGGTCACCGACCCCTCCGCGCTGCCACACGGCGTCCGGATGCGGCACGCCTTCGACTCCCCGGTGGAACTGCTCGTCGGCCCGAAACATCCGCTGGCCAAGGCGGCGGAACTGACCCCGTACCAACTGCGCAAGCACCGCATCTGGGTACCGGGCATCGCGCCCGGCAGCGAATGGGCGGAGTTCTACGACGAGTTGGTCACCGAGTTCGACCTGCGCATCGACGCCGCCGGGCCGCACTTCGGGGACGAGGTGCTGCTGGACGTCCTGGCGGAGTCCGGAGACGTGGCCACCCTCGTCGGCGCCCGCGACCGCTACCAGTGGCCGGCGCACCACAACCTGCGCCGCATCCCCATCGTGTCGCCGACGATCGCGTACCCGCTCTCGCTCATCCTGCCCCGCGCCAACCCGCACCCCGAACTGCGCGGAATCCTGGCTCACTTCGCCGGGCTGCCGAGGCTGCCGGAGGGGACCTGGGTCCCGTCCTGGGCGACCCGGCCGCACGACGGCGACAACCAGCCCACCACCTGACGCACCCCTTCACCGGAAAGGCCCGCCCCATGTCCAGCGACCGCCTCATGCTCGTCCGCAGCCCCGAATTCCAGGCCCACATGGACCGGGTCCAGCGGGTCACCGACCTCACCTCCCGCCTCAACGTGCTGCCCTTCGGCGACGAGGCGGGCAAGGCCGACCTGTTCGCACAGATCCTCGGCAAGCCGCTGCCCACGGGAACGGCGATCTACCCGCCGTTCTACACGGACCACGGTCTCCGCCTCGACCTGGCCGAGCGGGTGTTCATCAACCAGAACTGCACGTTCCTGGACTACGCGGGCATCCGGCTGGCCGAGGGCGTGTGGGTCGGCCCGAAGGCCACCTTCATCACCGGCGGCCACCCGGTGGACCCGGCGGAGCGGCTGCTCTACCTCACCGGTGAGCCCATCGACGTGGCGGAGAACGTCTGGATCGGCGCGGGCGCCACGATCCTGCCGGGCGTCACGATCGGCCGCGACGCGGTCATAGCCGCCGGCGCGGTCGTCGCCGACGACGTACCCCCCGCCACCCTGATCACCGGCCCGAAGGCAACCGTCCGCCGCCAGTACTGACCCTCCGGATACCCCGGAACGGGTATCGCGCCGTCGCGCCCTGATCGCCGGCGGTCAGGGGCACCGGCACCCCTCCGGGCGGAGGGCCGGTGCCCTGGCGTTCACCGACCGTCGGGGGCGTCCTGGCCGACTCTCATCTCGTAACGCAGTCGCTGCGTGGGGGCGGCGAAGACAGACACATCCACCTGGAAGGGCGCGCCCTCGCCATCCAGCGTCTGCCGCACCAGTTGCAGCACCGGGTCGCTCGGCCCCAGGCCGAGAACGGCCCGTTCGTCGTCGTCCGGCATCCGGGCCCGGACTTCTTCCCGCACCACATGGGCGGCGTGACCGAGTTCGGCGAGCAGTGCGACCGCACCGCCCTTGATCTTGCGCGCCTGCGTCAGCGCGGTCCCGCCGGCGATAGCGACGGGCCAGTACGTCCGCGTCGACTCGACCGTGCGCCCGTCGAGATGGATCAGTCGCCGCCGCTCGACCACGGCGCTGCCCTCCGGGATCCCCAGCAGGCCGGCCACCTCGGTGGACGCGGTGGCCTCCCCGGCCCGAACGATGCGCTGGGTTCCCCGACGCCCTTGGGCAGCCGCCTCCTCGGCCCATACGTCACCCCGCCCCGACGCCGCTACGTACGGCGTGGACGTATGCACCCAACCGCCACCACTCACAGGCTCCTCCTCATCAACCCCGGGCCCCAAGCCAGGTACTCAGCGCGAAGGCCCTCCCCACAGCGTGTGGGGAGGGCGTGTTCCTGCGTCGGGGCCCGAAGCTAGAGCGCCCCGTCGTTCACAGCCTGGCAGAAGGCACCCCACTGGCCGACGGGGCAGCGCAGGGTTCCTTTGGCCGGGTCCTTCGAGTCCCGGACAGCTATGCCGCCCGGCAGACCGGCGACCTCGACGCAGTGCTCCCCGCCGTTGCTGAACGACGACGTGTACCAAGCGGCGTCGCTGAGGTCGAAGGCATACAGATCGCCTATGTTCATGTCCTGTCCTTCATGGTGGTTTCGATGAGCTCCCGTGAATCGTCCACGGACAGAGCGGTCGCGACAACGCGGTCAAAGGCAGTTTCGAACACCGCCACATCGTCGGTCCCCTCCACAAAGTAACCGCCTCGGATGTTTTCGAGACTGACGACGGTCGGCCAAGGCTTCGGGAACCGCACAATCTCGAAGAGCCCCATCAGGCCGGGATGTGGGGTGGCCGTCAGTGGCATGATCTGGATGGTGATGCTGGGCAGCTCGCCCATGTCCAGCAGATTCCTGAGCTGTTCGCGCATGACGTTGGGCTGTCCAACGAAGCGCTGATGCAGGACCGCCTCATGAATCACGGCCCAGAACGTGAGTGGGCTTCCGCCCGGTCGGGCCGTCAGAATGGCCTGGCGAGCCTTACGGACTTCGGCAAGTGCGGCGACCTCCTGAGGCGGCCGAGTGATGGCGGTTGCCGCGATGATTTCACGGGCGTAGCCCGTGGTCTGTAGCAGACCCGGGACCAGGTCCGGGGAGTAAATGCGGGTGCTCTCAGCGTCCGATTCCAGCGTCAGGTGGTCCCTGTATCCGGAGGAGACGACATCTCCGTATCCCTGCCACCAGCCTTGTTTGCCGGCATCGCGAGCCAGTGCTTCCAAAGGCTCAACGACGCTGCTATCCGTCACCCCGTACAGCGCCAGCAAGGGCGCGACCGACGCGGGGGACAGCCTGGCCTTCGCGGTTTCGATCCGGGACATCTTGCTCTCGTCCCAGCCCAGCGCCGTCGCGGCGGCGCCAAGACTCATCCCGGCGGTGTTCCGGTACTTGCGGAGGGCTTCGCCGAGGCGACGCCGACGAAGGGTGGGTACTGCGCGCTGGTTCGGCATGGTGCTGTCCGACACCTCCAAGGTGCATGAGCGAAGTGTGCGGTGCAGTCTGCCCGGCCTCCGGTGCGCAAGTCGATAGCTAAAAGGGTCGGTCATTTGTTCACGCAGGTGCCATGCTTGCCACCTTTTCCATTTCTCCGGCATCCTGAGCGCGCAACAGCGCGGGAGAGCCCAGTACCTGGCGGCCGACCGCGCCACTTCCCCGTGTGATGCGAAGCGCTGGAGGTGTCATGGCGAGTTCCGTACGAATCACGAACAACCAGAACGTGTACGGGCAGTCGTTAATCGCCGAGAGCCAGCACATCGAGTGGTGGCGGCGGGAGGCGGCCGATGTGGTGGGGAGATGGGGGGCGTCGGCTTCGGCGGTGGAGGTGGTACGGCTGGGGGTGAGTGAACTGCTGTCGAATGTGATCCGGCATGTGGCGGAGCGCCGTTGCTATCTGCGGATCGTGCGGATCGGTGGTGAGGTGACGGTGCAGGTTTTCGACCGTTCACGGCAGCTCCCGGTCATCGGTGAGGCCCCGGACTGGGACGCGGAGTCCGGGAGAGGGCTGTGGATGCTGCGGGAGATGGCCACCCGGTTCGGCTGTGAACACACCTGCCACTGCGACGGGAAGATCGTCTGGTTCAGCTGCGACCTGCACGGAGACCCGCGATGACAGCGGCGGGCGGCAACAGCCGGACACGGATGACGGTGACACTCGACCTGCCGGTGGAGCAGGTCAGGGACTGGGACCGCATCGACATAGGTGGACAGACGGAGCGGGTGGAGTCCGTGACCGTGCTGCACAACGGGCGGCGCCTCCACTTCCTGCGGGGCGGCCGGCTGACGCTCAGTACCGGCCGGGTTCTCACCATCACCCGCACTGTCCTCGCCGCCGAACACGCCGAGCACCCCGAAGCCACCACCCACGAAAGCGGCCCCGCATGACCGCCCCCACCCCGCTCACCTGGCTGCACGCCGACGGGTTCGCCGACTGGGCGCAGCACGCCAGTTGCTCGATGTGCAGGACCGAGGACGTACCGGTCATCTGGGCCGGTTCGGTGATCGCCCACGGCCGTGCCCGGGGCGTGTGGGCCTGTTGCTCCTGCCTGAGGACACTGCGCGAGTTCGTCCAGGACGAGGCGGACAGCCCCCAGGCACCCACCCGGCGCGGGACCGGAGCCCTCCGGCCCACCGCGCCTCCCGCATCTCCCCCGAGTCCCCGCGCCCTCCGCAGCGCCACCGACCGGGCGTTCGCCACGATCACCGCACTGGGGGTGACCTCGCTCGTCGCCAGCGTGGCGAGCGCCTGGTGGACCGCCCGCTGAGGGCTCGGTAGGTTCCCGTCATGACCGGACCCGCTCCCACGCCCCGTATCAGGACCGAGCGGCTCGTGCTGCGCACCTCCGAGGCCCGCGACCGGGACGCTTTCATCGAGTTGTTCGCGTCGCCGGAGGTGACCGCCTACACCGGCGGCCCTCAGCCGCGTGCCGACCTCGGACGCACGGCACCGGAGATACCCGGGCGCCGTCCACGCCTCTTCGTGGCGGAACGGGACGGCGCCATGATCGGCATGGTGTCGCTGGACCAGCGCGACGCGGAACGCCCCGGGCCCGCACGTCCGGATATCGGACAGGTCGAGCTGGGCTACCTGTTCCTGCCCCACGCCTGGGGCCACGGGTACGCCGCCGAAGCGTGCGCGGCCGTACTCGACTGGTACGCCGCCACCCACCCCGGCGAACCCGTCGCGCTGTGCACCCAGATCGCCAACACCCGCGCGCTGCGCCTCGCGACCAAGCTGGGATTTCACGAGGTGGAGCGCTTCGAGGCGTACGGCGCCGCACAGTGGCTCGGGGTACGGCCCTCGGCAACGCCGTCCCCCTGATGTCCCCCCTGATACCCCCGTGCGCTCAATACTGCTCGCCGAAGGCCGCCCGCTGGCGGCGTTCCAGGCTGCCGCGCATCAGGGCGGCGACCGGCCGGGCGGGGATGCCGGCGCGTTCGGAGGGTTCGGCGACCGAGGCGAGCCAGGGGGGCATGAAGGTCAGGGTCCAGCGGGCCGCCGACGTCACCATCGACTTCTCGAACCGGGCCCACACCTTCGCGTTCAGGGCCGGGGCCAACCGGCCCGCCAGTTCGCGTTCCTCGTCCGCCGTGTGGACGGCGAGCAGTTCCCGTACGGCGGTGGCCGCGTCCGCGAGTTCCTCGGCGCCGGTGCCGTCCGGGGACAGCGCCTCGATGGCCTCGCCGAAGGCGGTCAGTTTCCCTTCCAGGGCGGCGTGTTCCTCCTGGAGGAGGGACAGCGCCTCCTCATCGGCGCCGTGCTCGCGCAGCACCGGCCACAGCACCTCGTCCTCGCCCTCGTGGTGGTGGTGGATCAGCTCGGTCAGCCGCCGGGCGTACGCCACCAGAGCCCGGGTGCGGTCCGGGTCCGGGGTCTTGGCCAGGGCCGTGGCGGTGCGGGCGATCCGGTCCAGGTCGCGCAGCATCGCGCGGTGGGCGAGGACCATGGTCAGCATTGCGGTGCCTTTCGTCGGGTGTCACACCAGGCTGCCGCCGGCCGCCACGAGGGCGCCGGCGTCGAAGAGGCGGACGTAGTGCGGGTCCACCCGGTCCGGTGAGCGGTACAAGTGGCCGTAGTTCTCCTGGTACTTGGTGAACCAGTCCGGCCGGTGGTGGAGGAACAGGATGTCGTGGAAGGCCATTCTGCGCACCACCATCTGCGGCAGCGGGGAGCGGTTGGCAGGGAAGAGCGGGTTGCGGGCGGCGCGGGCGTCACAGTCGGGGTGCATCTGGCCGAGCATCAGGCCCCGGCCCACCGCCTCGTCCTTCACCTCCTCGTACACGTCGTCGATCAGGTGCCACTCGCGCCGTTCCAGGCCGTCGAAGACCACGATCAGGCTGTCCAGGGACGTGGGCTGGGCGGCGAAGCGGCGTTCGAAGGCGTCCATGGCGGCGTGGATGAGGCGGGACATCGCGGGCAGTCCGTCGCCCGGCCGCCACGGGAAGCGCGCGCTGTGCAGCACCCCGGAGCGGATCGACGGCGCCACGAACGGGCAGACCGGCCCCTCGCGGCCCAGTTCGGGATGCGGGGCGGTGACGTAGCCGGTGAGCCAGCCGGACAGCACCGCCTCCTGTTCGGGGCTCAGCGGCAGGAGCATCTCAGAACGCCTCCTCGGGGAGGGCCATCAGCCGCTCGTCCGCGCGGGTGACGGTGTGCAGTTGGGCCGCCACCAGCGGCAGCACGTCGTGGGCGAAGACCGAGGCGGCGGCGATCTTGCCCTCGTAGAAGGCCCGGTCCGCGCTGCGCACCTCCCGCGTCAGCCGCTCCGCCGCCATCGCCGCGCCCCGCAGCAGCAGCCAGCCGATGACCACGTCACCGGCCGCCATCAGCAGGCGGGTGGTGTTGCGGCCGACCTCGTACAGGGCGGTGGGTTCGGCGAAGCTCGTCAGGAGGTGACCGCCCAGGGTCTCCGCGATCTTCTGCAACGCGCCCACCGCCGCGCCCAGTTGCTCGCACTCCGGCCGCAGCTGGTCACCGCCCGCCCGCGAGGTCGCGAACTCCTTGACCTCTGTGAGCAGTCCGGTCAGCGCCGCGCCCTGGTCGCGGGCGATCTTGCGGAAGAACAGGTCCATGCCCTGGATCGCGGTGGTGCCCTCGTAGAGGCTGTCGATCCGGGCGTCGCGCAGGTACTGCTCCAGCGGGTGGTCCGCCAGGTAGCCGGCGCCGCCGAAGATCTGAAGGGCTGCGCTGAGCTGCTCCCAGGAGCGTTCGGCACCGTACCCCTTGACCAGCGGCAGCAGCAGATCGCTCAGCGCGCGGTTCCCGTCGTCCTGGGCGCTCGCCGTGTAGAGGACGAGGGCGCGCAGGCCCTCGGCGTACGCCTTCTGCGTGAGCAGGGAGCGGCGCACCTCGGGGTGGCGGATGATCGGGACGCGCGGGGCGCTCTTGTCGGTGGCGCGGGTGAGGTCGGCGCCCTGGAGGCGTTCGCGCGCGTACACGACGGCGTTGCGGTGGCCGCTGGAGAGGGTGGCGATGGCCTTGGTGCCGACCATCATCCGGGCGTGTTCGAGGATGGTGAACATCTGCCGGATGCCGTCGTGGCGTTCGCCCACCAGGTATCCGATGGCCGCCTCACCCTCGGCGCCGAAGGTCAGTTCGACGGTGCTGGAGGCTTTGAGGCCCATCTTCTCCTCCAGCGCTGTGGCGCGGACGCCGTTGCGCGCGCCGAGTTCACCGGTGGCCCAGTCCGTCACGCGGTACTTGGGCACCACGAACATCGACAGGCCCTTCGTCCCCGGGCCGTGGCCCTCGGGGCGGGCGAGGACGAAGTGCACGATGTTGTCGGACAGATCGTGCTCGCCCGAGGTGATGAAGCGCTTGACGCCCTCGATGTGCCAGCTGCCGTCGGGCTGCGGCACGGCGCGGGTGCGCAGCGATCCGACGTCGCTGCCCGCGTCGGCCTCGGTCAGCACCATGGTGCCGCCCCACTCGCGTTCGACCATGGTGCGGGCCAGCCGGCGCTGTTCCTCGGTGCCCAGGGTGTGCAGCACGGACGCGAAGCCGCCGAAGGACTGGTACATGTGCAGCGCCGGGTTGGCGCCCATGACGAGTTCGGTGGCGGCCCACTGGAGGGAGGGCGCGATCCGGGAGCCGCCGAGTTCGGGCGGCAGCCACAGCCGGTGCCAGCCGCTCTCCATCCAGGTGCGGTACGCCTTGGTGAAGGCGTCGGGCAGGGTGACGCTGTGGTCCAGCGGGCGGTACTCGGGCGGGGTGCGGTCGGCGGCCACGGTGGCGTCGGCGAGTTCGTCGGTGGCCAGGCGGGCCACTTCGGCGAGCATGGTGCGCGCGGTGGCCTCGTCCGCGTCGGCGAACGCGTCCTTCCCGTAGACCTCGCCCCGGCCCAGTACCTCGAAGAGGGTGAACTCGATGTCGCGGACGTGCGGGCGGTAGTGGCTCATGACGAGGGCTCCATGGTGTGCAGTACGGCGGCGAGCGCGCTGACCGCCTGCTCGACCTGGGGAACGGTGCCCACGGTGATCCGCAGCCGGCCGGGGAGGCCGAGCAGGGTCAGATCGCGGACGAGGACGCGGTGTTCGGCGGCGAGGCGGGCGGCGACGCGGCTGCTGTCGGCACCGTCCGGCAGCTCGGCCATGACGAAGTTGGCGGCGGAGGGGAGGGCGGTCACCCCGATGGTGTCCAGGGACTTGATCAGGTGCTCGCGGGCGCGGGCGGTCTCGGTGCGCACCCGCTCCAGGTGGGCGGGCCGGCCCAGGGCGGCGCGTACGGCGCGCTGTGCGGGGCGGCTGACCCGGAACGGCAGGGCGCGGGCGGTGCGTTCGACGCGGGCGATGTCCCCGCGCGGTCCGATGAGCACGCCGAGCCGGATCGAGGCCAGGCCCCACGCCTTGGAGAAGGTGCGGGTGACCAGCGCCGGAGCGCCGTTCCTGACCCGTTCCAGCGCGTGGTCGTGGTCGGGTCCTGCGAAGTCCAGGTACGCCTCGTCGAAGAGCAGCCGGCCCGGCGCGTCCTGGGCGGCGGCCAGCAGGTCCGCGACCTCCGCGGCGGCCAGGACCGAGCCGGTGGGGTTCAGCGGGTTGCAGACGAACGCCAGGTCGGTGCCGTCGGCCAGGGCCGCCGCCATCGCCGCGGTGGGGACGGCGTGCCGTTCGGTGAGCGGCAGGGCCCGTACGGTCGCGCCCACCGCGCGCGCCGCCTCGCCGTAGCCGGGGAACGTCCCCGCCGTGCAGGTGACTTCGGCGTCCGGGCCGGCGGCGAAGGTGAGCGCGGTCAGCAGGATCAGCTCGTCCACGCCGTTGCCGACCGTGAGCATCTCCGGATCGACGGCGAAGTGCCAGGCCAGTGCGGCGCGCAGGGTACGGGCGGAGGGGTCGGGGTAGTGCGCCAGGTGACCGTCGGCCTCCTCCCGTACCGCCTCGACGGCGCCGGGCGGCGGGCCGTACGGGGTCTCGTTCAGGTGCAGCCGCAGCCGGCCGGGGCCCTCGTCGTCGGAGCGGAAGAAGGAGGCGTTCTCGCTCATCGTGCTGTGCTCCCTGGGGTGTGCGGATGTACCGTCCGGCCGCCCGGGTCGGTGGCACCGGCGCGGCCGGACGGTGACTGGGGGGCGGTGGCTACTCGACGTCGACCAGGGAGGGCTTGGCGTCGGCCGAGCGCTCCGCGAGCGGGGCGATCTGCTGCTGGGAGTCCAGCAGTTGCTGCCGGTCGGCGCCGGCCGCGCTCACCCGGGAGATGCCGGCCTCGCGCATCGTGAGCCGTTCGGTGTCGATGCGCACGACCTTCCAGGCGAGCCGGGTCTTCTCCAGCGACCAGATGAAGACGGCGCTGATGTCGACCTCGTACCAGCGCATGCCGTGCCGGGCGGAGCGCGGGAAGGCGTGGTGGTTGTTGTGCCAGGCCTCGCCGAAGGAGGGGATGGCCAGCCAGGCGACGTTGCGGGACTCGTCGGTGGTGGTGAAGCGGCGGCGGCCGAAGACGTGGCCGATGGAGTTCACCGCGTAGGTGAGGTGGTTGACGAGGAACAGCCGCACCAGGCCGCCCCACAGCATGCCGGTGAGGAACCCGGACAGGGTGCCGCCGGTGAACGCGAAGCCCAGCAGGCCGGGGAGGGCGATGCCGGCGAGGACGACGAGGACGAAGTTCTCGCTGATCCAGCGCAGCGGCTTCTCACGGGTGAGGTCGGGGCAGTAGCGCAGCGGGTCGGAGGTGAGCCCGGTGTCGAACAGCCAGCCGAGGTGGGCGTGCCAGACGCCGGCCAGGGTGCCCTTGACGCCGGGTTCGAAGCCCAGGTGGGGGCTGTGCGGGTCGCCTTCCTTGTCGGCCACCCGGTGGTGGCGGCGGTGGTGGGCGGCCCAGATGATCGGCGGGCCCTGGCCGGCCATGGCGCCCCAGGTGGCCAGGGTGTAGCGGATCGGCTTGTACGTCTCGAAGGAGCGGTGGGTGAGCATCCGGTGGTAGCCGGTGGAGACGCCGAACCCGCAGATCACGTACATGATCACGAGGGCGGCGAGGTCGCTCCAGCCGAAGATGCGGTTCCACAGCAGGATCATCGCGGCGATGACCCCGAGCACGGGGATGATGGAGGCCGCCAGGATGAACCAGCGGTGTTCCTTGCCGTCCATGGGCAGGTGCCTTTCCGGTCGGTCGGATCGGGAGCGGTCAGGTGTTCTTCCCGGCGGTGGCGCCGGTGGCGTTCGCCGCCGCCACCACCCGGTTGAGCCGGTCCATGCGGGTGGCCAGGGTCATCCGGCCCTCCAGGCGGAAGGCGGGCGGGCGGCGGCCGTCGACGTCGTCGAAGCCGTACTCGGCGGCCAGGTCCCCGGTGGTGAGGACGGTTCCGGCGCGCTCGGACACCTTGGGGTCGGCGGCGAGTTCGGCCACCGCGCGGCCGACGTACTCCACCGAGTGCAGGACGGCGGCCGGTCCGCTGCTGAGCGCCTCCCAGGCGGCCTCGACGCGTTCGGTGCGCACGAACCCGGGGTGCAGGGCGAGGGCGGTGACGCCGTGCTTGCGCAGGTCGGCGGCGAAGGCGCGGTTGAGCCGGTCGGAGCCGTGCTTGAAGACGTCGTAGGCGGCCTGGCCCAGGTAGGTGTCGCCGTCCGTGAAGCCGATGCCGATGACCAGGCCCCGGTCGGCGGGCAGCATGAGCGGGACGAGCAGGCGGGTGACGTCGTACTGGGCGCGCAGGGAGGCGGCGCACAGGTCGTAGCGCCACATGGGCTGCTGCCAGAACGGGGCGTCGAACCGTACCTCGGCGGAGCGTTCGTACCCGGCCCAGGCGTTGTTGACGAGCAGGTCCAGGCGGCCGTGGCCCTCGCGCACCCGGTCGGCGAGCGCCTGGTTGTCGGTGCCGGAGGTGTGGTCGCAGCGCACCGCGACGCCGGTGCCGCCGCGCGCGGTGATCTCCTCGGCGACGTCCTCGACGGTGCCGGGCAGGCCCTCGGTGCGGTCGCCGGTGCGCGAACTGCGGCCGGTGACGTACACGGTGGCGCCGGCCGCGCCGAGCGCGAGCGCGATGCCGCGTCCCACGCCACGGCTGGCGCCGGTCACCACGGCCACGGTCTCCGCCAGCCGGGGCGGCTGCCAGCCTTCCGGGTCCGCCGCGCTGTGGACTGCGGTCTCGGGCGCGGTCTCTGACATGGAGGTCAGCTCCTCTCCGCGGGCGGCGGCACCGACGCGTGGCGCAGGGTGCGCAGATAGGCGTCGGTGTCGCGCACGACGGGCAGCGCGAAGCGTTCGCGCAGTTCGGGCATGGAGGTGGGCAGGACGCCGCCGGAGGCCATGGTGACCTCGCTGACGTCGCGCAGGACGGACAGGTACGAGCGGGTCATCGGCGCCAGGTCCGACAGGTCACGGCCGCGTTCGCTGTCGGGGTGGAGCACGGGAACCTCCGGCAGGGTGCGGCCGAGGGAGGCGGCGTGCTCGGCGCACAGCGCGAGGGTGGTCTCCATGTCCATCGCCTCGGCGCCGTAGGTGACCCAGAACTCGCCCTCGTCCACACCTTGTTCGATGGCGCGCAGGACGGCCTTGGACAGCAGGTCCTGGGGCACGATGTCGGTGCGGTTGCCGGGGTGGGCGAGGACGAACGGGGCGCGGCCCCGGCACATCCAGTCGGAGAGCAGCTGGACGACCTGCGGGCGTGAGGTCCAGCCGGTGACGGAGTCGCCGATGAGGTTGGTGGGGCGGAAGACGGTGTGCGGGACGCCGCTCTTGGCCAGCAACTGCTCGGCGGTGAGCTTGGAACGGACGTACGGCCTGGTGATGTTGGTGTCGGGCAGCGGCGCTGCGGCGCCGGGCAGCAGCGCGGCGACGAACGCGGTGGACATGAAGTGCACGGGTGCCCCGGCCGTCTCGGCGAACTCGGCGACGCGGCGGGTGCCTTCGATGTTGACCGGCTCGTACCGTTCGGCGGGCAGGCCCCATTCGGTGAGCCCGGCGGAGTGGATGACGACGTCGACCTCGGCGGCCAGCGCCCGGTAGGCGTCGGCGTCCAGGCCGAACCGGTCCTGGGCGAGGTCGCAGTGCACCACCCGCTCGGCGCGGCCTGCGTCGATGGGGCCACGGGCGGCGGCGATCAGCCGTACGGCCGAGGGCTCGCGCAGCAGGGACTGGCCGACGACGCCGCCGGCGCCGGTCAGCAGCACGGTGGGGCGGGCGGCGGCGCTCATGCCCGGCCCTCCCGCCACTCCAGCAGCCGGGTCATGCCCCGCACGCCGGCCGACAGCAGCGGCTCGGGCGGGAAGGAGGGCTGCTTGCGGCCCCGGCGGTCGACGTACAGCAGCCGGGTGAAGTCGGAGTCCTTGCCCAGGGTCAGGTCGCGCAGCACCTTGCCGCCGGTGTGGGTGGCGGAGATGCCGTTGCCGCAGAACCCGTACCCGTACAGCACGTTGCCCGGCATCGAGCCGAAGTGCGGGGCGAAGTCGCGGGTGATGTCGATGGTGCCGCCGTACGCGTACCGGAACCGGACGTCGTCCCACATCGGGAAGAAGCGGCGGAAGTCCTTCAGCAGTTCGCGGTAGGCGCGCGGCTCGTTCATGCGGCGGCGGCGCAGATCGCGGCCGGTGAAGTACAGCACGGGCCCGCCGGCCCACAGCACCCGGTTGTCGGCGGTGAAGCGGGCGCAGGTGAGGAACGTCTTGGCCTCCACCAGGCCCTCGCGTCCGGCCCAGGCGATGCGGCCCAGTTGCGCGTCGGTCAGCGGGTCGCTCACCAGGGCGTAGCTCCACACCGGCAGGACCTTGTTGCGGAAGCCGGGGAAGGTGAACTGGTGGGCGTTGGCGGTCAGCACGACCTTGTCGGCGGTGATCCGGCCGCCCGGGGTGTGCACGGTGGGCCGCACGCCGGGGTCGATGCGCAGCGCCGGGGTGCGGTCGTGGATGACCACGCCCTGCTCGCGCACCACCCGGGCCAGGCCGCGGGCGAGCTTGTACGGGTTGATCAGCGCGCCGCCGGTGCGCAGCGCGCCGGTGATCGCCGGGGAGCCGATGATCTCCTGGGCGGCGCGGGCGCCGAGCAGTTCGGGCGCGGCGCCGCCGGACAGGCGGGCGGCCAGGGCGCGGTCCTCGGCGAGGCGGCTCAGCTGGGCGGGGCTGGTGGCGGCCAGCAGGTAGTCGTTGGCCTCCCAGTCGGCGTCGACCTTGTTGCGGCGCAGGAAGCGGCCGATCTCCAGGATGGAGCGGCCGACGGCCGCGGACGCCTCGGCGGTGCGGCGCTCGCCGAACTGCTCCACCAGGGCCTGGATGTCCTTGCCGATGGTGGGTGTGACGAAGCCGTCGGCGCGGCCCGAGGCGCCGTAACCGGAGTACTCGGCCTCCACGACGTGGATGTCGAGGGCCGGTTCGGCCTGCTTGAGGAAGTGCGCGGTCCACAGTCCGGCGTAGCCGCCGCCGACGATGGCGACGTCGCAGTCGACGCTCTCGCGCAGCGGCGGTCCCGGCTCGGCCTGTTCGGTCTCGTGCCAGTACACCACCTTTTTCAGGTCGTCGAGCGGTCGCATACGCTTCACCTGACCTTTTCGAAGGTGATACGGGCCAGGCCGAGATGGCGCCGGTCGAAATGGTCCGCGGCGGAGCTGAGATAGCGCTCGTAATGCGCGGTGGTCTCCTCGCCGACGAGGGCGACGGCCTCGGCGCGGCGGGACACCAGGCGGCGGTGCCATTCACGCAGGGTGCGGCTGTAGTGCGGGGCGTCGTTGCGGAGCGAGACCACGTCGAATTGCCGCTCCGAGCCGTGGATGACCTCGGAGAGCGCCGGAATCTCGGATTCCGGGAAAATCATCTCCATGATGAACAACTGGTCGCGGACCGTGGTGCGGTCCATGACGACGTTGTTGCCCTTGACATTGGTCTGGAGCGCCAGCCGCCCGCCGGGCGGCAGCCAGCCCGCGCAGCGCTCGAAGAACTCCCGGTAGGCGGCGACCCGTTCGGTACGGGACAGGCCGGGGGCGGCGAAGTGCTCGAACGCGCCGATGGAGATGATCGCGTCGTAGCCCCCGTCCTCGGGCCGGTGCTCCTGCCAGGGTTCGAGCCGCACCTCGACGCCGGGCGGGGCCTGCTCGCGCACCAGGGCCGCCTGGGTGGCGCTGAGCGTGAGCCCGACCGCGCGCGGCACCTCGTGCACCTCGGCCAGCCGGCGCAGCAGACTCCCCCAGCCGCAGCCGATGTCCAGCACCCGGCGGGCGCTGTCGGCGCGGGACTCCTCGATGAGGTGGTGCAGTTTGCGGCGCTGGGCCTGTTCCAGGGTCTCGGCCGGGTCGGCCAGGTCCTGGTAGAGGGCGCAGGTGTAGGTGAGGGAGGTGTCCAGCCACAGGGCGTAGAAGTCGTCCGAGACGTCGTAGTGGTGCTGGATCGCCTCGGCGGTGGCGCCCTGGTTGGCCACGGCGGCCGGGCCGGGGGCGGGCCCCGTGGTGGGGTGGGCGGTGGTGGCGGTGCTCATGCCTCGACGCTGCCGAGCTTGGTGGCGCGGGCCAGCTCGACCAGGTCGCCGACGGTCTTCACATTGGCCGCCTGGCCGGGGTCGAATTCGATGCCGACCTCGTCCTCGATGGCATAGACGATGTCGGCGATCTGAAGGCTGGAAAGACCGACGGTCTCGAATTCGGTATCGGCGTTGAGCGTGTGCTGATCCGCCTTGCCGCCGAGCTTCTTCGCCATCAGTTCGCAGACCATGGAAACAGTGACCATCGGGGAATGCCTTGCCTTTCCGGTGGGTGAGGGATCACACCCTAGGTCGGTGGTACCGGCCGGCGGGATGACAAGCGGCTAGCAGCAATCTGCCAGCAGGGGTGTGGCAGGTGGAATGACAAGTTGCTGCGGGTGGTGGGCGGTTGGCGGACGGCATAGAAAGTCCTGACCCCCGCACCACGACCTCTCGGGAACGGGCCACCACCATGGGTCACTCATCGCGCACGGTTGATTACGTCGTCGGCTTTCTGCGGGAGCAGGGACTGCACGACGTCTTCGGAGTGGACGGAGCGAATATCGAGGATCTCTACGACGCCGTCGCACTGGCCGGTGCGCCGCTGCGGGCGCTGGTGGCCAAGCACGAGTTCTCGGCGGCGACGATGGCGGACGGCTACCACCGCGCGTCCGGCCGCCCGGCGGTGGTCGCCGCCACCTCGGGGGCCGGGGCGATGAACCTGGTGCCCGGGCTCGCCGAACTGCGCGCATCCCAGGTCCCGGCACTGGCCCTGATCGGCCAGCCACCGGCGGCACTTGACGGCACCGGCACCTTCCAGGAGACCTCGGGCCTGGCCGGCACGATGGACGCGGAGCGGCTGTTCGCCGAGATCGGCGTGTTCTGCGCGCGGGTGACGGAGCCGGACCGGATCGTGGCGGCGCTGCCCAGGGCGCTGGAGGCGGCGCTGGCCGCCCCGGGCCCGGCGATCCTGCTGCTGCCCAAGGACGTCCAGCAGTCCGTGCTCGGCGCCTGGCCGGAGCGGATCGCGCGCGTCGGCGCGCCGCTGCGGCCGCTGTCGGCCGAGCCGCTGCGGGCGGAGGCGGTCACCGTCCTGACGGCCGCGCGGGCGGCCCGGGGCCCGGTCGCGGGCGAGCCGGGCGAGGGGCGGCAGAACGGTGTGCCCGGCGCCGCCACCGACGCGTGGGAGGACACCGGCGACCGCGCCGGGCGTGCGGCGGGCGGGGTGGTCGTCCTGGCCGGGCCCGGGGTCATCCGGGCGGACGCCCGCGCGGAACTGGCCGCGCTGTGCGAGGCGTTGGATGCCGACGTCGCCGTGGCGCCGGACGCCAAGGACGTCTTCGACAACACCCACCCCCGCTGCCTGGGCGTGCTGGGCCCGTCCGGGACGCCGGAGACGGACCGGCGCATCGCGCGGGCGTCCGCCGTCGTCGTGGCCGGCCACCGGCTGCCGCAGATGGCCGGCGGCTCCCTGCGCGAACAGCTCAAGGGCATACCGGTCATCAGCGTGGACGGCGGCGAACCGCCGCTGCTGCCCGCCGACCACCCGGCCCTGATCCGGCTGACCGGACCGATCGCGGCGGAACTGGACGCACTGGCGCGGGCGCTGGAGCCGCCCGCGACCGCGCCGGGCGCGGCTGCGGCCACCGGCGCCGGTGCGCGTCCCACCCCACCGGCCCCGCACCGGGCCGCCGTTGACCCCGCCGCCCGCCCCGCCACCCACCCGGCCGCCGCGCTCGATCTGCCCACGGCCCTCGACATCCTCGCCCGGCGGCTGCCCGAGGACGCCAACCTCGTCGTCGACGCCGGGAACACCGGGGCCACCACCGTGCACCGGGTCCCCGCGCCCCGCCGGGGGCGGTTCATCACCGCGCTCGGCATGGGCGGCATGGGGCACAGCTTCGGGGCCGGGATCGGCGCCGCGCTCGCCACCGGCGCCCCCACCTATGTCGTCGCCGGTGACGGCGCCTTCTACATGCACGGCATGGAGATCCACACCGCCGCCGAACTCGGGCTGCCCGTCACCTTCCTCATCGTCAACAACAACGCGCACGCCATGTGCCACACCCGCGAACAGGTCTTCTTCACCGGCGACTACACCTTCAACCTCTTCCGCCCCGCCCACATCGGGGCCGGCGTCGCCGCCCTGTTCCCCGGGGTCCGCGCCCACCACGCCACCGACGCCGCCGAGCTGGACCGGGCGCTGGCCGCGCCGCACGACGGCCGCCCCGTCCTGATCTCCATCGACGTCGACCCGCACCAGGTACCGCCGTTCCGCCCGTTCCACACCAACCGTTAGGACCCCCATGCCCAGCAGCATCGACGACATCCCCGGCCTGATCCGGATCGAGAACACCCCGCAGGAGCAGGCCATCGGCCTCGCCGCCTCGTACACCCCAGGCCCCTCCCCCTTCGTGACCGTCGAGGAGTACATCGACGCCCCGCCGCAGGCCGTCCACGCGTACCTCAGCGACATCCGCAACCTGGACGAGTTCACGTACAGCACCCGCGCCTTCCAGCCGGTCGAGGGCAAGCCGGGCCTGTACGAGGGCCGCGACCCGCTGGCGCACCCGGACACCAAGATCTTCATGCGCGTCGAGGCCGACCCCGCCGCGCTCACCGTCGACATGCACTGCGCCTGGGACCAGGGCGAGGAGCTGTGGATGGTGTACCTGCACCGCGTCGTCGACGCGCAGACCGTCCTGGGCCGGCCGGGCTCCGTCGTGCTGTGGACCAACAGCCGGCACCCGTACTACGACAAGAACCCGTTCCCCGAGCTGGCCCCCACCCCCGAGCGGCCCTGGGTCGGCGACTTCTGGGACATCTTCGCCGCCGCCCACGCCCTCGAACTGCAGAACCTGAAGAAGATCCTGGAGCACCGGCACGGCAACGGCGGCGCCGCGTGAGGACCGTCAGCCTGCTGGAGGTCGCCTCGTACCTGCCGCCCGAGAAGGTACCCACCCAGTACTTCCTCGATCACCGGGACCCGGACAGCCCGATGTCCGACAGCGCGATGTTCGGCGCCCCCGCCTTCCGGCACCACGTCAGCCGCGACGAGAGCGCCGCCGACATGATCGAGAAGGCGGGGCGGGTGCTGCTGGACCGCATCGGCCCGCGCGAGGCCGCGCAGATCGACCTGGTCATCACCAATGTGCTGCTACCCGACCTGCCGATCACCGGGTCGGGGGCGGAGATCACCCACCGGCTGGGGTTGCGCCCCAGCTGGGTGCTCGACGCGCACAACGGCGGCTGCGCCTCGTTCATCCACATGCTGAAGCTGGCCCGCGCGCTGATCGGCAGCGGGCAGGCGCGCTCGGCACTGCTGTGCAATGTGCAGAACTGCGCCGGGAACGTCATGACGCAGTCGGAGGTGCGCAAGCTGCCGGAGGCGGTGGTGCCGGGCGACGGCTGCGGCGTCGCGTACGTGGCGGCGTCCGAGGAGTCGCCGGTACTGGCGATCGAGACCCGCAACCTCGGCGAGTACGCCAAGGACTGCGGTGTGACGCTCAGCGACGGCCGCAAGTACTGGGAGGCGGGCGAGTCCCAGGTGCATGTCGGTTTCACCCCGGGCAAGGTGGCCGACATCGTCGAGCGCGGCAACCGGCTGGTGCCCGAGGCGGTCCGCGCGGTGTGCGACCGGCTCGACATCGAACCGTCCGATCTCGACACCCTGATCACCAACCAGCCGAACCGGGTGTTCCTGCGGAAGTGGCAGGAGCGGCTCGACATCAAGCCGGAGCGGCACCTGGACACCTACGACCGGTTCGGGAACCTGTTCGGCGCCGCGGTGCCGGTCACCCTCGACCACGGGGTGCGGGAGGGCCGGATCGCGGACGGCTCGCTGCTGATGCTGGCCGGGTTCGCGCACGCCGGGGACTTCGCCGGGGCGGCGGCCGTACGGTGGCGGGCCGGCGCGTGAGGTACGGCGGGCCGGCGGGCCGGGGACCGGTGCGGGTACGCCCGCGCCGGTCCCCGGCCCGCCCTCGCCGTCCGCTAACCGGGGTCGCCCGGCCGGTCGACCGGGCCGACCGGGCCGACCGGGCCGGCCAGGGCGCCCACCAAGCGGCGCCCCAGCGGGAGTTCGGCCACCGGCCAGTCGGGCCGGCCGGCCCGGCGGACCACCGCCGCCCGGTGCCCGGCGGGCCAGGCACCGGCCAGCACCTCGACCGAGCCGAGCCCGGCCGCGGTCCCCGTCCCGGTGCCCCAGCCCTTGGTGACGGCCTCCTTGCGCACCCAGCCGCGCAGCGCCTCGCGCTGCCGCCACGCGGCCGGCAGGGCGGCGATCCGCTCCCGCTCCGCGTCGCTGAAGCAGCGGCGCAGCACGGCCGGACCGACATCCGTACGGTCCACCTCCAGATCGACGCCGACCGGCCCCGCGTACGACAGCGCCAGCAGCCACCACGGCCCGGCGCGCGAGACGCTCAGCCACATCTCCCGCTCCGCCCGCGGGCCTTGGCCCAGCAGCACGGGCGGGCCGTGCCGCGCGCTGCCGCAGCCGGGGCAGGGGGCCCGGCCGAAGGACACCTGCGCCGGGGGTGTGCCCAGGGCCGCCCCGAGCGTCCGGCGGATGCCGGCCCTGGCGGCGATGTAGTGGGCGCGGGCGACCGGGTCCGTCATGCGGTCGGCGCGCTCCCGCTCCGTGCCGTCCAGCAGGGCGCCGTCCGCCACGGGGCGGGGCGCCGCGGGGGCGTGGCCCAGCCACACCGCGCAGCGCCCGCCGGGCACCGTCAGCCGGCGCGCTGCCCCAGGATGCGGGCCACATGAACGCGGGACGGGCAGCCGAGCTTGCGCATCACCTCGCGCAGATGATTGACGACGGTCCATTCGGAGATCTCCAGCTCCCGGCTGATCTGACGGTTGGTGAGGCCCTCGGCGACGAGCTGCGCCACCTCGTGCTGCCGTGGCGTGAGCCCGGCGTCGTGCGGCGGCGCTGTCGCCGTCGCGGCTGCCGTAGCCGTCGCGGTGGCCCGCGCCGGGGGCTCGGGCGGCGGTACGGGGGCCGGCCGGGCGCGGTCCCCGAGCGCGGCCAGCAACTCCCGTGCGCCGTCCGGGATGTTCCGCTCGCCGTGGCCGCTCAGGGCGATGGCGCGGCGCAGCGCGGCGCCGGCGCGTTCCGGGTCGCCGGTGCGGGCCGCCAGGTGGGCGAGGGTGAGCAGGGCGGCGGCGGCCGGGCCCCGGCCCTCCGCGCCGCCGTCCTCGACGGCCCGTTCGGCGCTCTCCTCCAGCTGGGCGGTGTACTCGACGCCCCCCGGCCCGTCCGGGCCGGCCATGACGAGCAGCAGCCGCAGGACGTCGGCGTACCGCCCGGCCTGGCGCAGGTGCCGTACGGCAGCGCGCAGATCGGGGAGGCGGCGGGCGATGGCGGCGGCCCGGCGGGCGTCGCGGCCGTCCTCGGCCCCCGCGTCCGGGTCGCTGCCGAATGCGGCTCCGATGCCGGTGACGCCGATGCGCTCGGCGAAGGCCAGGCACACCGAGGCGTGCTGGGCGCGGGCCATGGCCAGGGCGGCGGGGTCGCGTTCCAGTTCCTGCCGGTAGTGGCTGCGCGCCATGTGGGTCATGGCGAAGGAGTAGCCGCCGAGCCCGTTGTCGACGCTGGTGAGCAGCCCCTGGTGGACGAGCCGGCGCAGCCCGCCGGCGATCTCCTCGCGGCCGATGCCGCTCAACTGCCCGGCCGTGTCGATGTCGATGAGCGATTCGCACACCGACAGCCGTTTGAGCAGGGCGATGTCCTCCTCGCGCTGGGCGCTCTCGCCCCAGCTGAGCGCGTGACCGGCCGAGCGGTGGCGTTCGGCCAGGTCGCGCAGCCGGCCCCGGGCGGGGTACTCGCCGCGCCGCAGCCGGCCCTCCAGCTCGGCGGGGCTGAGCGGGCCGACCGCCTCGGCGGCGATCTCGATGGCCAGCGGGACGCCGTCCAGGACCTCGCAGATGCGGGCGATGGCGGCGCGTTCGGGGGCGCCGGTGATGCCGTGCCGGTAGTACGGGCTCACCCGGTCGGTGAACAGCCGTACCGCGTCGCCCTCCGGGCCGAGCCGCAACGGGCCCACCGGCAGGATGCGTTCGGCGTAGACGTCGAGCGGGGTGCGGCTGGCGCACACCACCACCGTCCAGGGGGCGGCGGCCAGCAGCCGGAGCGCCCCTTCGGCGACGGCGTCGATGACCGGGTCGCAGTTGTCGAGGAAGACGAGTTGCCGTCCGCCCTCGGGGCGGCGCGGGCCCTCGGCGGTGAGGGCGCGCAGGGTGCTGTCGACCATGGCGGGGTCGCGCACCTCGGCGAGGTCGAGCGCCACCACGGCGCACCGGCCCTCGGCGGCCGTGGCGGCGAGCGCGGCGTGGGCGAGCGCGCTCTTGCCGATGCCGGCCGGGCCGGAGAGGGTCAGCAGCCGCAGTCCCGGTGCGGCGAGCAGTTCGGTGACACAGCGGAGTTCCTCTTCGCGTCCGATGAGCGGCGGTGCGGGTATCGCCCATACCGGCGCCGGATCGGGTTCTGTACTTCGGGCCTCCTGGGTTTCGGCGGCGGTATGTTCGCGGCGATGACGGCCCGTCTGACTCAGTTCATAGCGAATGAACATACGGCTCGCCCCCGTTCACCAGCGTGTGTGCGCATATATTTCCCCGTGATGCACTTTCGATTTCACCCCGCCGTACCCAGGTCTCGGATTTCGGCAGGACCAAACCGGTTGACCAATAAACTTGCCGGACCTGCGGAAGCCCCGGGCGCGGCGCTCGTGCAACAGCCGCTCATCTGGGGCCCAGCAGACCCATACTGCCCCACAAGTGCCCGGTTCGCCAGTACTTTCGACACATTGACTCCCTCTCCACGCAATGCCCCTGCGGGACTTCCCCGGGCGTTGCTCCGGCGGTACTGTCGGCCCCGGACGCCAACCGCTCGCGCCGGAATCCCATAACGGCCAAGGCGGCATTCCCGGAATCATTGCCGGGCGCCGCGACAATCCCGTACCAATGGCCGGCTCCGTCCGATCAGAAAGAAGCAAGGGGGACATTTCGATGCGGTTGTGGAAGGCGCTCACCAATGGCTCGGCGCGCGGCACCCTGCACGCCTGGGCCGGCGAGGACTTCGAGCACACCACCTGGCGCGAGGTCGCCGCGCGCGCCCACTCCCTGGCGGCCGGCCTGCGCGCCGCGGGGGTCCGCCCCGGCACCCGGGTCGCCACCATCGCCACCAACGGCCCCGCCACCGTGCGCGGTCTGCTCGCCATCTGGCTGGCCGGCGGCACCCCCGCCTCGCTGCCGCTGCCCACCCGGGGCCAGAGCCCGCAGGAGTACGGCCAGTTGCTCACCGCGCTGACCGAACGTCTGGACCCGGTGCTGTTCCTGGCCGACGCGTGGATCCTCTCCCTCATCCCGCCCCACCTCACCCGGGCGCTGCCCACCAGCACCTGGGAACTGCCCGACACCGGGCGCCGGGTGGACCCCAGCCCGCCGGGGCCCGACGATCTCGCCTTCATCCAGTACTCCTCGGGCTCCACCTCCACCCCCAAGGGCTCCGCCCTGACCACCCGGGCCGTCGAGGCGCAACTGGATCTGCTGCTCCACCTGACCGGCGGCCGGCCGGGCCGGGACACCGGCGTCTCCTGGCTGCCGCTCTCCCACGACATGGGCATGTTCGGCTGCCTGCTCTACTGCTGGGCCCACGACTTCGACTTCGTGCTCTCCACCCCCGAACGGTTCGGGATGGCGCCGCGCAGCTGGTTCCGGGACCTCACCGAGTACGGGGCCACCCTGACCGCGGGCACCAGCACCGCCGTACATCTGGCGGCCCGCGCCCAGGGCCGCGGCGCCCTGCGCGGCGACCTGGCGGGGCTGCGGACGGCGGTGATCGGCGCCGAACGCGTCGACTGGGGCAATCTGCGGGCCGCCCAGGAGCGGTTCGGCCCGTACGGGCTGTCGCCGACCGCCTTCCAGCCCGCGTACGGGATGGCCGAGGCGACCCTGGCGGTGGCCGGCAAGCCGTGGCGGCAGGAGCCCACCTCGCGGCTGTTCGACGGCGCCGCCCTCGGCGCGGGCACGGTGCGCGAGGTCGGCGAGGATCATCCGCGCGCCACCCGGCTGGTCTCCAACGGCCAGGCCCTGCCCGGGGTGACCCTCGCGGCCGGGGAGCCCGGCCGGCTCGGCGAGATCAGCGTCGGCTCCCCCGCCCTGGCCAGCGGCTACCACGCCGACCCGGACCGTACCGCCGCCCGCTTCCCCGGCGGCCGGCTGCGCACCGGTGACATCGGCTTCCACCACGAGGGCGAGCTGTATGTGGTGGGCCGCGAGGACGACATGCTGTCGGTGGGCGGCCGGAACGTCTACGCCGCCGAGATCGAATCGGCGATCGAGGGCCACGCGCAGGTCCGCAAGGGCTGTGTCGCGGTGGTCGACGCCGGCGTCTCGGGGCTGCCCCATCTCGTCCTGCTGCTCGAACCCCAGGGCCGGCCCCGCGACTTCGCACCGATCGCCGATCACGCGGCGACGGTGGCACGGGAGAAGTCAGGGGTGGCCCTGGCCGAGTGTCTGTTTCTGCCACGTGGCACGCTGCCCAGGACCCCCAGCGGAAAGATCCAGCGATTCCGCTGCCGGACGTTGCTCGCCGGAGGGCGGTTCGACCCCCTCGCCCGGGTAACATTCGCCGACTGAGGATGAGAAAGGCCAGCACCATGAAGCCTCGGATCACCCCCGCCGGGCGCCACGCCACCGGTGGCTCGCCGCACGCCAGGATCTCCGGAGTGGGCGGCTACCGGCCGCACCGGGTGGTCGACAACGCGGAAGTGTGCGAACGCATCGACTCCTCCGACGCGTGGATCCGCGAACGCACCGGGATCGTCACCCGGCGCTGGGCGGGCCCGCACGAGACGCTCACCGAGATGGGCACCGCCGCCGCGGGCAAGGCCCTGGCGGCGGCGGGCATCACGGCCGACGCCCTGGACTGCGTCATCGTGGCCACCTTCACCCACCTGTGGCAGACCCCGGCCGCCGCCACCGCGATCGCCCACCGGCTGGGCGCGCGGCACGCGGCGGCGTTCGACCTGTCGGCGGGCTGCGCGGGCTTCGTCCACGCGCTGTCGCTGGCGGCCGACACGGTGCGCGCCCGGGGCGGCCACGTCCTGGTCATCGGGGCGGAGCGGATGACCGACCTGCTGGACGTGGAGGACCGTTCCACCGCCATGATCTTCGGCGACGGGGCGGGCGCCGTGGTGGTCAGCCCGTCCACCACCCAGGGCATCGGCCCGGTGGTGTGGGGCGCGGACGGCGGCCAGTGGGACGCGGTCACCCAGACCGCCCCGTGGGACGCGGTGCGCGCCGACCCGGGGATGCGCTGGCCCGCGCTGACCCAGAAGGGCCAGCAGGTCTTCCGCTGGGCGGTCTACGAGGTGTCCAAGGCCGGCCGGGAGGCGGTGGCGGCGGCCGGGCTGGCCCCGGGGGACCTGGACGCGTTCATCCCGCACCAGGCCAACGTGCGCATCATCGACGGCATGGCCAGACGCCTGGAACTGCCCGACTCCACGGTGATCGCCCGGGACATCGTCACCACCGGCAACACCTCCGGCGCCTCCATCCCGCTGGCGATGGAGGCGATCATGTCCACCGAGGACGTCGGCTCCGGCGACCTGGCCCTGCTGCTGGGCTTCGGCGCGGGCCTGTCCTACGCGGCCACGGTGGTCGAACTGCCCTGACCGCCGCGTCAGGTCACGTCGTACAACCGCCGGGCCCGCATCCGGGCCGCCGCCGGATGTGGACGTCCGCTGTATGGGGTGCGGTGATGATGCTGTCGGCGGGCAGTACTCGGGCGGCGAGGGTGACGCCGCTGGCGATGCGGCTGTCCGGCCCGAGTGCCAGGCCGGGGCCGAGGCTGATGGAGTTGCCGGTCTGGCAGCGGTCACCGAGCAGTGCGCCGAACCGGGGGGTTCCGGTGCGGTAGAGGCCGTCCGGATGGCGGAGGAGGATCTCCCGCTCGGGTCGGCTCATGTGGGGGCTCCACATACTGATGGCGGCGACGGTGAGCCCGGCGGACAGATGGGCGTCGGCACCGACCAGGGTGCGGCTGAGGCCGATGCGGTGGCCGAGGATCGTTCCCTCGCCGAGGTACGACTTCGTCACCTCCGAGTTGAACCCCACGGAGACGCCGGCGCACAGTACCGAGCCGGCTCGGACGGTGGAGAACTCCCATACCCGCACGCCGGGACCGATGATCACGTCTTCGCCGATGATGGCGGTGGGGTGGATACGGGCGGTGGGATGGACGCGGTGCGGAACGCGCTCCAGGGCCTGGCGGTGCCACTCGTCCCAGTTGGCGAGGAACGCTGCGAGGTCGGTGTCCTCGATGGCGGCGTAGGGGGTGTCGCACAAGGGCCGGCTCCGCGGGCCGGTGAGGTAATCGCCGATGCGGAGTACTGGCATGAGCCGTCCGTCCTTCCGGTGGTCGAGGGCTCCGTTCCCGGGTGGCTAGCATCGTCATCCATCCGAGCATCGGAGTTCATCTGTGAGCCATCTGCGCGTGGGTGTCGCTGTGCTGACGATGGGGGACCGCCCGGCCGAACTGGGCGCGCTCCTGGAGTCGGTGGCCGCCCAGGAGACACCTGCCTCCCGTGTCGTGGTGGTGGGCAACGGCTGTGGGCTGCCGGAGCTGCCGGCGGGCGTCACGGGCGTGGAAGTGCCCACCAACCTCGGGGTCAGCGGTGGCCGGAACGTCGCGCTGGAGCGGCTGCGCTCGTTCGGTGATGTCGATGTCGTGCTGGACCTCGACGATGACGGATTGCTGATCGCCCCGGATGTCCTCACCCGGCTGGTGGAGTTGTACGTGGCCGATGAACACCTGGGCATCGTCTCCTTCCGCATCGCGGATGAACGAGGCCGCACTCAGCGCCGGCATGTTCCCCGGCTGCGGGCGGGGGATCCCCTGCGCGGTGGTTACGTGACCACCTTCCTGGGCGGCGGTCACAGCCTGTCGATGCGGATGCTGGACGACATCGGAGGCTGGCCGGACGCCTTCTTCTACGCACACGAGGAGACCGATCTGGCGTGGCGGGCGCTGGACCGGGGGTGGCGGGTGCTGTACGAGCCGGAGCTGGTGCTGCAACATCCGTGGACGGCGCCGACCCGGCACGCGCACTTCCACCGGATGGTGGCCCGCAACCGGGTATGGCTGGCCAAGCGACATCTGCCGGCTCTCCTCGTCCCGGTGTATCTGTCGGTGTGGGCGGGACTGACCGTTGCCCGTACGCGTTCGCTGACCGGGCTGCGGGCGTGGCGGCACGGGTTCGTGGAAGGGGTACGAACTCCATGCCCACCGCGCCGTCCGATGCGCTGGGCGACCGTGTGGCGCATGACGCGCCTGGGACGTCCTCCGGTGATCTGATCAGCCCGTGGCGGCCCGCTGCTCCCGCAGCCAGCCGGGAATCGCCGCGGGAGTACGGGCCAGCCAGGCCGCGTAACGGTTGACGCCCTCCGCGATCGTGATGGCCGGTCTCCAGCCGAGTGCGGACTCCATGCGGCGGGTGCAGGCATAGCCACCGAGCGGGTCTCCGGGGGGCGGCGGAGACTCGACGAACCTGGTTCCGGGGTACCGGCGGGCGACCAGTTCCGCGACCTTGCGGACGGAGGTGGGGGTGCCGGTACCGATGTTGAGGGTCTCGTTGTGGGCTCGCGGGGCGATCAGTGACCGCACGGTGGCTGCGGCGATGTCGTCCACGTGCACCAGGTCTCTCGTCTGGTGTCCGCCGCCGTTCAGATGGAGCGGCAGCCCGGGCGGCGAACCAGGCGACGACCCAGGAATGGCTATTTTTCTTGATCACCTGCGGTTCTCCGTAGACGGAGAAATAACGCACGACGGTGTACGAGGTGCCCACCGCTCCGAGAGCCAGGGCGGTCTGTGTCTCACCCCAGGCCTTGGTGTTCGCGTAGCCGGACATCGGCCGCAGGGCCGTGAATTCGGCGAACTGGGGCGGGGTGCGGCCGTACACCGACTCCAGCAATTGCCGCATGACCCGGTACTCGTCCTCCGGCCGTGCCCCATCCCGCTGATCTCCGTTGCCGTAGACGCTCGCGGAAGACACGAAGACGAACCGGCGAAGACGATCGGAGGCAACCGCGGCATCCAGCAGCACTTGGGTCCCCGTGATGTTGGTGGTGATCGCGTCCGCCGGGCACCGGGTGCAGGCCGCGACATCGGCGAGAGCGGCGGCATGGATGACGTAATCGCTCTCGGACACCAGCCGCTTCACGAGGGCGGTGTCCGTGACGCTGCCGCAGACGATGCTCGGGTCGCTCAGGCTCATGCCGAACAAGTCCTGGTACACGCTGTGGGGGTAGGCGTCCAGCGTGCACAAGGTGGTGGCCCGGGCGCCCAGCCCGCGCAGCCGGCCGACGATGCGGCTGCCGATCAGCCCCCCGCCCCCGGTGATCAGAACGGTGCGGCCGGCGAGTTCGGATTCATTCATGATCAGCACCTCATGGTGGAAGTGGGTGAGGGACCGTTGATGACGGGCACGATGCCCTCGGCTTCCGCAGGTTGCTCGCCGCGGGGCGCCCGCGTCATTGCCGTGGTCGGCGGCGGTGATTGCGGATGCCCGCAATGAGAAGTGCGGACCCGTGCGCCCCCTGAACACGCCCTCCCCCGGCGTGTCCGGGCGGGCTACCTTGAGCGCCCGGGCCGTCAAGCCCCAGAGGGGGATGCCATGGCTGTGGTCACCCGAACGAGACGTGCGGCCATCGTCCGCGAGGCGGCACACATCCGCCGGGACAGCCAGCGCCAGGGGCAGCACACGCGGCAGATCGCCGCCCGGCTGCGCCGCGAATTGCCCGAGGTCGGCGCTCTGGAGGCGTGGCGCCTGGCCCTGGGGTGGTCCAGGACGGAGGCGATCGGGCAAATAGCCGACTGCTATCGCCTGGACGGATTGGCGCCGCCCGGGCCTTCGGAATCCATGCTGTGCCGCTGGGAACATGACTCCCGCGAGCGGCCCGGACCCGAGTACGCCGTGATGCTGGCCCGCGCCTACGGGACCACGCTGGAAAACCTCGAACTGACACACCCGGGCGGGCTCGCGCTTGCAGCGCCCACCCGGGCTGCGGCCTTCGGGTACGGTCGGCCAGACTGTCCGCTGCCACCCGCATGGGGAGAGCCGATGACCACAGCTGCCGGACTGCCGGCCGTCCGCGAATCCCTTCACCTGGCGCTGCTGGCGGATCCGAGTGCCGGGCCGGACGTGCTGGAAGCCGCCCACGCTGCCCTTGACCACTACGCGCTGGGCTACAGCAAGCATCCGCCCCACGTGCTGTTCGGTGAGGTCCGCGCTGTCCGTGAAATGCTGACAGGGCCCATGACCGCCGTCCCCGGGAACATCACGGAGCTGTCCCGGGTGACGGGCTGGCTCTCAGCTCTCCTGGGGAACTTGGCTTATCACCTGGACGACCTCACGGGCGCGGATGTCCATGTCACCGCCGCCGCTCACATCGGAGCACGGGTGGGGGACGCGCGGCTGACCGCTTGGTGTTGCGGCGCACGGAGCATGATCGCCCGTGCGCGCCACCGGCCGGACACCGCGCTTCAGTTCGCCGAACGCGGCCTTGCCGCTGCTCCCACGCCACTGGTGCGTGCACAGCTCCTTGGCTGGGCGGTATCGCCCTCCCTGGCGGATCAAGGCCGGGACAGGGAAGCGGAGGACACCCGGGCTGCCGCCGACGCGGCACTCTCCGCCGCCGGGGGTGACGGAGAGCCGGGGCGTTTCGGCTACGACCTCGCCGAGCACCGCTTGCACGAGGCGAAGGCATGCCTCGCGCTGGACAGAGCCACTCGGGCCGTCGAACTGGCCGAGGGTTCCGCCGCCCGCTGTGCCGTGGGTACTCCGGGGTGGGCTGCCGCCACGCTGCTGCACGCCCATGCCGAGGCGGCCGCCGGCGAGCCGGGGGACGCGGCGGCCCGTGCCCTCACCGTGCTGGACACCGTGCCTCCCGCGCGCCTGCGCTCCACCGCCCGCGCTCGCCTCACCGAGTTGGACCGTGTGCTGACCGGCACTGCCACCTCCACCGTGCGAGACCTCCACGAACGGCGACGTGCCCTCCCCGCGCTGATCGACCCACTGGGTCGGGCCGGCGACTGAGAAATCCGTGCCGGGCGAGACTCCACCGGCTCAACGGCGCGCGCCGGCTGCCTCGTTCACCGGGCTCCCGGCCATCAGCGCACCAGGGCCGGCCGCTTCGGGTCGAAGGTCCAGCCGGGGACGAGCAGCCGCATCGCCGCCGCGTCGTCGCGGGCGCCCACCGCCTGCTCGCGGTACAGCTCGGCGGCGGCCGCCAGCCGGTCGCGGTCCACGGTGATGCCCAGGCCCGGGGCGTCGTACGGGACGGCGACCTCGCCGTTCACGATCCGCGGCGGGGAGACGGTGAGCCGCTCCAGGCCCTCCTGCCAGATCCAGTGCGTGTCCAGGGCGTTGTACGCGCCCGGGGCCGCCGCCCCGCAGTGCGTCATCATCGCCAGCGAGATGTCGAAGTGGTTGTTGGAGTGGCAACCCCAGGTCAGGCCCAGGGCGTTGCACAGCTGCGCCACCCGCACCGAGCCGCGCATCGTCCAGAAGTGCGGGTCGGCCAGCGGGATGGACACCGACTGGAGTGCCAGGGCGTGGGTGAGCTGCCGCCAGTCGGTGGCGATCATGTTGGTGGCGGTGGGCAGGCCGGTGGCCCGGCGGAACTCGGCGAGGATCTCGCGTCCCGAGTAGCCGTCCTCCGCGCCGCACGGGTCCTCGGCGTACGCGAGGGTGTCCAGCAGCGGCCCGCACAGCTCGACCGCCTCGCGCAGCGACCAGGCGCCGTTGGGGTCCACGGTGATGCGGGCCCCGGGGAAGCGGTGCTTCAGCTCGCGGACGGCGGCCACCTCCTCGTCGCCCGGCAGCACCCCGCCCTTGAGCTTGAAGTCGCGGAAGCCGTACCGCTGGTGGGCGGCCTCGGCCTGCCGGACGATCGCCGCCGGTGTCAGCGCCTCCTCGTGCCGCAGACGGTGCCACGCGTCCGCCGCGCCGGGTTCGCGGGTGTAGGGCAGGCCGGTGGTGTCCGGGTCGCCGACGTAGAAGAGATAGCCCAGCACCCGTACGGCGTCCCGCCGTTGGCCCTCGCCCAGCAGCGCCGCCACCGGGACTTCCAGGTGCTGGCCGAGCAGGTCGAGCAGGGCGGACTCCACGGCGGTCACCGCGTGCACGGTGGTGCGCTGGTCGAAGGTCTGGGCGCCGCGTCCGCCCGCGTCGCGCCCGGCGAACCGGGCGCCGATCTCCGCCAGCACCCGCTGGTAGTCGCCCACCCGGGCGCCGAGCACGAGGGGTTCGGCCTCCCGCAGGGTGCGGGTGATGCGCTCCCCGCCGGGCACCTCGCCGACGCCGGTGCGGCCCTCGGAGTCCTCCAGGACGACGACGTTGCGGGTGAAGAACGGGCCGTGGGCGCCGGAGAGGTTGAGCGCCATGGAGTCCCGGCCGGCGACGGGGTGGACGGCGTACGCGGTGATGGTCGGCTGACGGTGGGCCATGAGACTGCTTCCTCCGGGCGTGGGGGCGGCGCGGTCGGATGCAGAGAGTGGCGTACTCCGGTCACCCGCACAAGAGCGGGCTCCCGAAGGCGAGCCGGTCCCGGCACGCCGCAGCCGCGCCCCTCCGTACGGGGGGGCGCGGCTGCGGCGGGGGGAACGGTGGGGTGGTCAGACCTTGGCGGGGGTCTTGTCCAGGGTCGGGGCGTCCGGCTCCGGTGGGGAGGGCGGGGTGCCGTGGCTGTCGTCGACCAGGGTAGCCTCGTCGAACGGGTGCCGGCCGGCGAGGACTTCCCGCATGCGGTCCTTGTCGACCTCCTTCGTCCAGGTGCCGATGATGACCGTGGCGATCGCGTTGCCCGCGAAGTTGGTCAGGGCGCGGGCCTCGCTCATGAAGCGGTCGATGCCGATGATCAGGCCGACGCCGTCCAGGAGTTCGGGGCGGTGCGAGGAGAGCCCGGAGGCCAGGATCGCGATGCCGGAGCCGGAGACACCGGCCGCGCCCTTGGAGGCGATGATCATGAACAGCAGCAGGGAGAGCTGCTCGCCCAGGGCCAGCGGGGTGCCCATCGCCTCGGCGATGAACAGCGAGGCCATCGTGAGGTAGATGGCGGTGCCGTCCAGGTTGAAGGAGTAGCCGGTGGGCACCGTGATGCCGACGACCGGCTTGCTGACGCCCGCGTGCTCCATCTTGGCGATCAGACGCGGCAGCGCGGTCTCGGAGGAGGAGGTGGAGACGATCAGCAGGAACTCGCGGCCCAGGTACTTCAGCAGCGAGAAGATGTTGACGCCGGTGGTCAGCTTCAGCAGGACGCCGAGCACGACGACGATGAACAGCACACAGGTGACGTAGAAGCCGATCATGATGACGGCCAGCGACTTGAGCGCGTCCACGCCGGTTTCGCCGACGACGCCCGCGATCGCGCCGAACGCGCCGATCGGGGCGGTCCACATGACCATGCCCAGCACCCGGAAGACGACCTTCTGGATGCTGCCGATGCCGCGCAGCACGGGCTCGCCGGTCTTGCCCATCGCCTGGAGCGCGAAGCCGACCAGCAGCGCGACCAGCAGGGTCTGGAGGACCTCGCCCGCGGTGAAGGCGGAGACCATGGTGTCCGGGATCATGCCGAGCAGGAAGTCGACGGTGGACTCGCCGGCCTTCTCGGCAGCCTCGGCGCCGGCGTTGGTGTCGACCTCGGAGAGGTTCAGACCGTGGCCCGGCTCCAGGAAGTTGCCCACCAGCAGGCCGATGCCGAGCGCGAAGGTCGACATCACCATGAAGTAGCCGAGGGCGAGCCCGCCCACCGCGCCGACCTTGGCCGCCTTACGGACCGAGCCGATGCCGAGCACGATGGTGCAGAAGATGATCGGCGAGATCATCATCTTGATCAGGGCGATGAACCCCTGGCCCAGCGGCTTCAGCTCCACCCCCACGCCCGGGGCGAGCAGACCGATCGTGATACCCGCGGCGACCGCGATGATGACGGCGATGTAAAGCCAGTGCGTACGGTCACGCCTCTTGCGCGGGGCGCCCGGCGCCTCGGGCGGGCTGGTTGCGGCCACGGTGGTCTCCTCGTCCTTGTGGAGTCATTCGGCTCGGGGGGCCGGATTGCACTTGACGCAATATCCACCAGGCTGTGACCGAGGTCTCGCTTACGTTCATTTCGTTCGCAAGGATTTTCGTACGGCTGTCACCGTGCCGTCACACGGCCGACATCGGCACCCCTCACCACACCAGCAGCACCGGGCACGGCGCGTGGTCCACCACGAACCGGGTGGGCGGCGCCAGCGTGTGCGGGCCCGGCCGGGAGCGGTCGCCGTCCCGGGCGCAGATCAGCAGGTCCTCCGCGCCCCGCCCGGCCAGCTCCGCCATCACCTCGTCCTCCACCCGGCCGGTGCGCGCCACCCGCCGCGCGGGCCGGCCCAGCCGGGCGGCGGCCCGCTCCAGCAGTCCGGCGGCGGCGCCGGCGGCCTCCTCCGCCAGGCGGCGGCCCGGGTCCTGGCCGGGGCCGTGACCGCGCCCCAGCAGCCTGGTGAACGCGCCGTGTGCCGCCGCCGCGACCCCCTCGTCCGTCACGCCCAGCAGCGTGACCGGCTCCCGCTCGGCGCACCGCGCGCGGGCCGCGTCCACGCACGAGGCCCAGGTGGGTTCGGCGATCCAGATGATGACGGTCATACGCTCCTCAGCCTCCGATCAGCAGCAGTCCGGCCCACAGCGCCACCACCGCCGCCACCAGGGAGGCGGGCACCGTCACCAGGCCGAGCCGGGTGAAGTGGCCCAGGCCCGGGTCGGTGTCGTGGGCGTGCAGCACCCGCCGCCACAGCAGGGTGGCCAGCGAGCCGACGTACGTGAGGTTGGGCCCCAGGTTCACCCCGATGAGGGCGGCCAGCACCGGGCCCGCCCCGCCCTGCGCCGCCAGCGCGGGGAGGACGACCAGGATGGCCGGCAGATTGTTGATGAGGTTGGCGAGCACGGCGGCCAGCGCCGCGATCACCAGCAGCCCGGCGAGCGAGGAGCCCTGCGGCAGCAGCCGGTCCACCGCGTCCCCCAGGCCGTGGTCCACCACGGCCTTCACCACCACGCCCAGCGCCAGGACGAACAGCAGGAACGGGACGTTCGCCGCCCGTACCAGCACCGGCACCGTCGTACGGCGGGCCGCCAGGCCCCGTACCGCCAGCACCAGCGCACCGGCCAGCGCCGCCCAGGCCGGGTCCGCGCCGGCCAGCGAGGTCAGCGCGAACCCGGCCAGGGTCAGCGCCAGGACCGTCAGCGCGAACACCGGGCGCGGCGCCGGCCCCCGCCCGCCGCTGTGCGCCGCCGGCTCCGGCTCCGGCTCGGGGACGGGCGCGCCCCGCCCCGCCAGGTCGCCCGCAAACCAGCGGCGGAAGACCACGTACTCCACCGCGATCGCCGCCAGCCACGGCAGCAGCATCAGCGCCGCGAACCGGGTGAACGTCAGCCCGCTGGCCGCGAACGCCAGCAGATTCGTCAGATTGGAGACCGGCAGCAGCAGCGAGGCCGAGTTCGCCAGATGGGTGCAGGCGTACACGTGCGGACGCGCCGCCGCCCCCACCCGTGCCGCCGTCGCGAAGACCACCGGGGTCAGCAGCACCACCGTGGCGTCCAGGCTCAGGACCGCCGTCACCGCCGCCGCCAGCGCGAACACCCCGGCCAGCAGCCGCCGCGGCCGGCCGCCGCACCAGCGCGCCACCACCCGCCCGGCCGCCGTGAACAGGCCCTCGTCGTCGCACAGCCTGGCCAGCACCAGCACCGCCGCCAGGAAGCCCGTCACCGGGAGCAGTTCGCGGATCTGGTGCCACGCACCGCCGGCCGTCACCAGGCCGAACGCCAGCGCCGCCCCGGCCGCGGGCACCGCCGCGACCGCCTCCGGCAGCCCGCGCGGGCGCCACACCGCGAACACCAGCACCCCCAGCAGCAACACCACCGAGAGCGTCTCGGCCACCAACGTACTCAGCGCGCGCCTCCCGGCCGGTGCCCCTGACCCCGCGGATCACCCGGATCACCGCACCAGCTTCCCACCCGGTGTGACCCACGTCTCGCCGGACGCCACATCCGTCATGTCACATTCCGGCCGCCCCGCCCCTCTCCCCTGGCAACGCACGAGTCCCCGCCGCCGGCACCGCCGGTGCGCGGGACTCCAGGGCTCCCGGGAGAGGGGACAGGAACCATGTTCGCGAGGCTTTCCGCGCTGGTGCTCGGGCACCGCCGCGCCGTGCTGTGGGTGGCCGTGCTGCTGGCGCTGATCGGCGGGGCCAGCAGCGCGACCCTGTTCGACGACGTGAAGGGAGGCGGCTTCACCAACCCCGGCGCGGAATCCGGGCAGGCCGCCGACGCGCTCGCCGAACACTTCGGGCAGACGGACCCCAACCTGGTCCTGCTGGTGCACGCGCCGGACGGGGTGGACGACCCCGCGGCACAGGCCGCTGGCACCGCGCTGGCCGAACGGCTGGCGGGCGAGGACGGCGTCAGCGGCGTCATCTCGTACTGGACCGCGGGCGGCGCCGACCAGCTGCGCTCGGCCGACGGCGAGCGCGCCCTGGTGCTGGCCACCGTGGCCGGCGACGAGACCGAGGCCGGGCACCGGCTCACCGAACTGCGCCCCGGCTACGAGGGCGAGCGGGACGGCGTGGAAGTCGCCGTCGGCGGCACCGCCATGATCAACAACGAGGTGAGCGAACTCAGCGAACGCGATGTGATCAAGGGCGAGACCATCGCCTTCCCGATCATGCTCATCGTCCTGGTGCTGGTCTTCGGCAGCCTCGTCGCCGCCTCACTCCCGCTGGCCACCGGACTGATCACGATCCTCGTCTCGATGGGCCTGCTGTGGGCGATGGCCCAGCTCACCGACGTCTCCGTCCTGGCCGTCAACGTGGTGACTCTGCTGGGGCTCGGCCTCGCCGTCGACTACAGCCTGCTGATGGTCAACCGGTACCGCGAGGAGCTGCGGGCCGGCCGGGACAGCGCCACCGCCATCCGGGTGATGATGGGCTCGGCCGGGCGGACCGTGCTGTTCTCCGCGATCACCGTCGCCGTCACCCTCGCCGGGCTCGCCTGGTTCCCGCTGCTGGCCCTGCGCTCCATCGCCTACTCGGGCATCGCCATCGCCGTCCTGACCGCGCTCACCACCCTCACCGTGCTGCCCGCGCTGCTCGCCGTACTCGGCCCGCGCTTCGAGGCCGGCCGGGTGCTGCGCCGCCGCCGCGCCGCCGCCCAGGAGGACAGCGCCGCCGAGAACGGCTTCTGGCACCGGCTCGCCTCCCTGGTGATGCGCCGCCCCATCCCCTTCGCCACCCTGGGCACCCTCTTCCTGCTCCTCCTCGGGCTGCCCTTCCTCTCCCTGAACATGGGCTCCCTCGACGAGCGGGCCCTGCCCACCTCCTCCGCCGGCCGGCAGGTCGCCGAGGTGATGCGCGCCGAGTTCGACAGCGGCGAGAGCATGGCCGTACGGGTGGTGCTGCCCGAGGGCGCCGCCGAGCAGGAGCTGGCCGCCTACGCCACCGGCCTGTCCGCCCACCCCGACGCCGCCCGGGTGGACGCCGCCACCGGCTCGTACGCCCAGGGCACGCAGGTGGCGCAGCCGGGGCCGCAGCACGCCGCGCTCACCGCCACGGACGCCTCGGACGCCGCCACCCTCACCGTGGTGCCCGCCCCCGGCGACCAGGGCCGCGCCGAGCAACTGGTGCGCGACATCCGCTCCGGCGCGGCGGCCGAGCCGCCCTCGCCCATCCTGGTCGGCGGCCCGGCCGCCGTCGCCCTGGACGGCATCTCCGCCATCACCGACCGGCTGCCGGTCGCCGCGCTCACCCTGGGCGCCGCCATGGTGGTGCTGCTGTTCCTGCTCACCGGCTCCGTACTGCTGCCGTTCGTCGCCATGCTGCTCAGCGCCCTGGGCCTGACCGCCACCTTCGGCGCCCTCGTGTGGGGCTTCCAGGACGGCCATCTGGCGGGGCTGCTCGGCTTCACCGCCACCGGCTCCATCAACGGCACCGTGCCGGTGCTGCTGTTCGCCGTCGCCTTCGGCCTGGGCATGGACTACCAGGTGTTCCTGCTCTCCCGCATCCGCGAGGAGTACGAACGCAGCGGCGACCCCACCGCCGCCGTCGCGCTCGGCCTGGAACGCATCGGACGCATCGTCACCGCCGCCGCCACCGCCCTGTCGGTCGTCTTCCTGGCGTTCCTCGTCTCCGACATCAGCTTCATGAAGGCCATGGGCATCGGGCTGCCGCTGGCCGTGCTCATGGACGCGACCCTCATCCGGGGCGCGCTGCTGCCGGCCGCCATGCGCCTGGGCGGGCGCGCCATCTGGTGGCTGCCCGCGCCGCTGCGCCGCGTCCACGACCGGTTCGGACTGCACGACGCGGACCCGCACGAGGACGCGGCGGGCGGCGCACGGCGGGCGGAGCCCGCGCGATTGCCCTAGCCTGACGACGTGGCCGAAGAGACAGATGTGATTGTGCTGGGCATGGGTCCCGGCGGCGAGTACGTCGCCGGGAAGCTCGCCGCCGCAGGGCTCGACGTGGTCGGCGTGGAGGCCGAACTGGTCGGCGGCGAGTGCCCGTACTGGGCCTGCGTGCCCAGCAAGATGATGGTGCGCGCCGCCGACCTGATCGCCGAGACCCGCCGGGTGCCCGGCATCGCGGGCAGCAGCGAGGTCACACCCGACTTCGGCGTCGTCGCGCACCGCATCAGGTCCGAGGCCACCGACAACTGGGACGACACCGTCGCCGCCGACCGCTTCACCGACGCCGGCGGGCGCCTGGTGCGCGGCCGGGGGCGGCTGTCCGGGCCGGGGCGGGTGGCCGTCAAGCCTTCCGACGACGGGCCGGAGACCGAGTACGGGGCGCGGGTCGGCATCGTCATCGCCACCGGCAGCCGCCCCGTCGTGCCGCCGCTGCCGGGCCTGGCCGGGTCGCCGTACTGGACCAACCGGGAGGCGGTCTCGGCCGAGGCCCCGCCGCGTTCCCTGCTGGTGCTCGGTGGTGGGCCCGTCGGGCTCGAACTCGCCCAGGTGTACGCCCGCTTCGGCACCACGGTGACCGTGGTCGAGGGTGGCGAACGGCTGTTGTCCCGGGAGGAACCCGAGTCCTCGCGGCTGATCACCGATGTCCTCACCCGGCAGGGCCTGATCGTGCACGTCAGCTCGCACGCCACGGCCGTGCGCTACGACGACGCCACCGGCTTCACCCTGAGCCTGGACGACGGCGAGGAACTGACCGCCGAACGCCTGCTGGTGGCCACCGGGCGCGCCCCCGACCTTGCCTCCCTGGGCCTGGAGCACGCCGGCATCGAGCTGGAGCCGAAGGCCCGCGCGCTGCCCGTCGACGAGAAACTGCTGGCGGCGCCCGCGCTGTGGGCGATCGGCGATGTGACCGGCGTCGGCCAGTTCACCCATGTCTCCATGTACCAGGCGCAGTTGGCCGCCCGCACCATCCTCGGCGAGGAGGCGCCGGCGGCCGACTACCGGGCGCTTCCCCATGTCACCTTCACCGACCCGGAGATCGGCTCGGTGGGCCTCACCGAGGCGGCGGCCCGCGAGGCGGGCATCGACGTCCGCACCGGCATCGCCGACCTGGCCTCCAGCACCCGCGGCTGGATCCACCAGGCCGGCAACGAGGGCTTCATCAAGCTCGTCGCCGACGCCCGGCGCCAGGTGCTGGTGGGCGCCACCTCGGCGGGACCGGCCGGCGGCGAGGTGCTGTACGGGCTGGCCGTCGCCATCCAGGGCGAGGTCCCGCTGGACCGGCTGCGCCAGATGATCTACTCCTACCCCACCTTCCACCGCGCGGTGGAGACGGCGCTGGCGGATCTTTCCTGACCCGCTGATCCGGCCCGCTGATCAACCCCGGGCGCCCCACGCGCGTCCTGGTGAGCGTGACCACTGTCGAAACCCCCGGGGCTCCCCCCGCCTGGCGTGTCCTGCTGAGCTATGTACGGCCGCACCGCTGGGCGCTGGCCGGCGGTGCGTTGCTGGCGCTGGCCACCGGCGCCACCGGCCTCGCCCTGCCGCTGCTCGCCCAGCGGCTCATCGAGAACCTGTCGGCCGACCGCTCGGTGGGCGGGGCGCTCGCCGTGATGACCGTGCTGATGCTCGCCAACGCCGTCCTGGGTGGATTCGGCGCGTACGTGCTGCACCGCACCGCCGAATCCGTCGTGCTCACCGCCCGCCGCGCGCTCACCTCCTATCTGCTGCGGCTGCGGATCACCGCCGTGGACCGCTCGGAGCCCGGCGATCTGCTGTCCCGGGTCACCTCCGACACCACGCTGCTGCGCGGCATGACCACCAACTCGCTGATCGGGCTGGCCACCGGCGGGCTCACCCTCATCGGCACGCTGGTGATGATGGCCATCGTCGACCTGGTGCTGCTCGGGGTCACGGTCGCCGTCATCGGGGTGATGGCCGTGGTGATCGGCATCATCGCGCCGCGCATCAACCGGGCCAGCAAGCAGGCCCAGGAGGCGGTCGGCGCCATGGGCACCGCCGTCGAACGCGTCCTCGGCTCGCTGCGCACCGTCAAGGCGTCGGGCGCCGAGACCCGCGAGGAAACGGTGGTGCACGAGGCCGCGCAGGACGCGTGGCGGCAGAGCATCCGGGCCGCCAAGTGGCAGGCGATCGCCGGGAATCTGTCCGGCGTCGCGCTCCAGGCGGCCTTCATCACCGTGCTGGGGGTGGGCGGCGCCCGGGTCGCCACCGGGTCGATCGAGGTCGGCGCGCTGGTCGCGTTCCTGCTGTACGTCTTCTACCTGATGTCCCCGATCAGCGAAGTGGTGAGCGCCATCACCGGCTACCAGGTCGGGGCCGCCGCCATCACCCGGATCCAGGAGGTGCGCGACCTGCCCTCCGAGCCCCCGGCCGCCACCGCGCCGCCCCGGCCGGCCGCACCGCACGCCGCCCCGGCCGCCGTCGCCTTCCACGAGGTCCGCTTCCGTTACACCGAGGAACTGCCCGAGGTCCACCACGGGGTGAGCTTCGAGGTGCCGCCGCGCGGCATGACCGCCTTCGTCGGCCCCTCCGGCGCGGGCAAGACCACGGTGTTCTCCCTCGTGGAGCGGTTCTACGACCCCACCGAGGGCCACATCACGCTGGACGGCCGGAAGCTGGAGGACTGGGACCTGGCCGAACTGCGCGCCACCATCGGCTACGTCGAGCAGGACGCGCCCGTGCTGTCCGGCTCGCTGCGCGACAACCTGCTGCTCGGCGCGCCCGAGGCGGACGAGGCGGCGGTGGCCGAGGTGCTGCGCACCACCCGCCTGGAGGGCCTGGTGGAGCGGCTGCCGCAGGGCCTGGAGACCCTGGTGGGGCACCGGGGCACCAAGCTGTCCGGCGGCGAACGGCAGCGGATCGCGATCGCCCGCGCGCTGCTGCGCCGCCCCCGGCTGCTGCTGCTGGACGAGGCCACCTCGCAGCTGGACGCCGTCAATGAGGCGGCGCTGCGCGACACGGTGGCGGAGGCGGCGCGCGAGACCACGGTGCTGGTGGTGGCCCACCGGCTGTCCACCGTGACCTCCGCCGACCGCATCGTGGTGATGGAGGCGGGCCGGGTCCAGGCGGTCGGCACGCACGCCGAACTCGTCGCGGACAACGCTCTGTACGCGGAACTGGCGGCCACTCAGTTTCTGGCCACGACATCATGAAGAACGGACGTGGTCAGGCAACGCTCACCTAAGCTACGGGACATGCGCATTGGGACGCTCGCACACGCGGCGGGGGTGACCACCAAGACGGTGCGGTTCTACGAACAGGCCGGGCTGCTGCCCGAACCCCCGCGCACCCCTTCCGGCTACCGGGACTATCCGCCGGAGAGCGCCGACCGGCTGGTGTTCATCAGGACCGCCCAGTCCGCCGGTCTCTCCCTCGCCGAGATCGGTGAGCTGCTGCTGCTCTCGGACACCGACCGTCCGCCGCCCCCGGACACGGCCCGGGTGATCGCGGGCCATCTGCACCGCATCGAGTCCCGGATCGAGGCGCTCACCCACACCCGGGACGCCCTGCGGGCCCTGCGCGGCTGAAACACGCCGGGGGCGGCACCGCTTGGCCCCGCCCCCGGCCGCTCACAGCAGCGCGCCGCCGGACACCTCCAGACGCTGGGCGGTGACCCAGCGCATCCCGGGCGAGACCAGCGTGGCGATGGCGTCGCCGATCTCCTCCGGAGTGCCCACCCGGCCCAGTGCCGTGTGCGCCGCGAGGAAGTCGCGCAGTTCCTGGTCGTCCCGCATGGCGCCGCCGTTGAAGTCGGTGGCGCTGGGCCCGGGGGCCACCGCGTTGACCCGGATGCCGCGCGGCCCCAACTCGCCCGCCAGGCTGCGGGACAGGGCCTCGACGGCGGCCTTCGAGGCCGCGTACACGGAGGTGCCGGGGCTGACGTGCCGGGTCAGGGAGGTCGACACGTTGACGATCCGGCTGCCGTCGGCGAGGTGCGGCACGAGGGCCTGGATGAGGAAGAACGTGCCCCGGAAGTTGATGCCGACCTGTTCGTCGAAGCGTTCGGGGGTCACCTCCCCCAGGGCGTCGAAGAGGCCGACCCCGGCGTTGTTGACGAGGACGTCGAGCCGGTCGTGTCCCCACCGGTCGAGCAGTTCGCCGGTCAGCTCGCCGGCGAAGTCCTGAAAGGACCCCGCGTCGCCGAGGTCCAGACGCAGGGCGCACGCCTCGCCGCCCTCCTCCTCGATCATCCGTACCGTCTCCGCCGCGCCGGCCGCGCCGCCCCGGTAGGTGAGGGCGACCTTGATGCCGCGCCGGGCGAGCGCGCGGGCGGTGCTCCGGCCCAGGCCCCGGTTCCCGCCCGTGACCAGGGCATTTCTCGGTTCGGTCATGTCGGCTCCTCAGGGTGTCCGCCTCCCGCGGGCACGGCGGCCCGCGAAGGCTAAGTAAGTAAATACTTATTTATTGCTAGCCTAGGAGGCGCCCTGATCACTGTCAACCGCCCGCCCGCGGGCTGGAGAGCACATGCCGCCACGCGACGCAGAGACGACGAAGGCCCGGATCCTGGGGGCGGCGCTCTCGGAGTTCGCCGGACACGGGCACGCCGGCGGGCGCATCGAGCGGATCGCCAAGGCGGCCGGGACCAACGTCCGGATGATCTACGCCTACTACGGCAGCAAGGACCAGCTCTTCGACGCCGCGCTCACCAAGGCGATCACTTCCATGGCCGCCGCCGTGCCCCCGCGCCCCGATGACCTCGCCGCCTGGGCCGGTGACCTCTTCGACTACCACCGGCGCGAGCCCACCACCCTGCGGATCACCATGTGGGCCCAGCTCGAACGCCCCCACTCCGCGTCCGAGCCCATGGACAGCTACCTCGCCAAGACCACGGCGGTGTCGGCCGCCGAGAGCGCGCCGCTGACCGCCGTCGACCTGCTGGTGCTCATCTACGCGGTGTCCCAGGCGTGGTACCTGAGCCCGGTGGGCCTGCTGCGCGCGGACGGGCGGGATCCGGAGGACCCCGCCCGCGTCGCGGCGCACCGGGAGGCCGTCGTCACCGCCGTGACACGCATGCTGAACGGCTGAGTCCGGGGACGTCCGGGGAGGTCAGCGCGCGAGGAGGTCACGCAGCCGCCGGGTGATGGTGTCGGGGTCCTCCTCGGCCATGAAGTGCCCGCAGGAGACGGTGCCGTGGTCGAGGTCTTCGGCCCAGGCTCCCCACAGGGCGGCGGCCTCGTAGCCCAGCTGCGCGCCCCAGTCCTGCTGGAGGACGGTGACCGGCATGGCCAGCTTGCGGCCCCGCGCGCGGTCGGCCTCGTCGTGCTCGATGTCGATGCCGGCCGAGGCCCGGTAGTCCGCCACGATGGAGGGGACGGCCGCGCGGCAGGCGTCGAGGTAGACCTGGCGCACGGCCGGCGGCACAGCCTCGGGGTCGTTCGCCCAGATGTCCAGGAAGTATGCGAAGAACGCGTCCGAGCTGTTCCGGATCATCTCCTCGGCCAGGCCGGGCGGCTGGGCCATCAGGTAGAGATGGAAACCGACGGCCGCCCGTACCCCGTGCAGGGCGTCCCACATGTCCACGGTGGGCAGGACATCCAGACAGGCCAGGTGGGTGATGACGTCCGGGTGGTCCAGGCCGGCCCGGAAGGCCACCAGGGCGCCGCGGTCGTGCCCGGCCAGCGCGAACCGCTCATGGCCGAGGGCACGGGCCAGCGCGACGATATCGGCGGCCATGGTCCGCTTGGAGTAGACGTCGGGCCCGTCCTCGGCGGGCTTGTCGCTGTCGCCGTAACCCCGCAGGTCGGGACAGATGACGGTGTGGTCGGCCGCCAGGTTCCGGGCGACGTGCCGCCACATCAGGTGCGTCTGCGGGAAGCCGTGCAGCAGCACGACGGGCGGTCCTGAGCCGCCCACCGCGACGTTCAGCTCCACACCGTCCGCCACCGCCACCCGCTGATAGGCGAAACCGGGAATGCTCTGCGTCATGGGACTGTGCCTTTCGTTCCGCGGCCCTCGCGCTCCGGGCGCCGGCCGATGCCACCACCCTGGGTGCCGCGAATCAGCAACGGATGAGCACGCCCGGCTCCGCCCGGTCCGCCGTCCGCGCAGAGCGGCGCGAGGGCGCGTCCGGTACGTGGCCTGTGCCGGGGATCACGGGCAGCGTCTCCCGCACGCGTTGAGGCGAGACGGTTCGTCTTGTTAGGCTGTGGTCATGGCTTACCACTTCTTCGTCTGAGCCCGGCCCCGGGCGATGCCGCCGTTCGCGCGGCCCACGGCCCGGCCCCGCCCCGACCCTCCCGCCGTACCCGCGGACATCCGCTGAGACGAAGGACCCGTGACGCCCATGACCACCCATCTCACCGCGCGCCAGCTCGCCGACCGGACCACCGCCGCCGTCGAGGCGGCCGTCGCCGCCGGGCGCGCGCTCGGCCTGACCGTCACCGACCCCACCGTGCTGCACGACGTCTTCTCCGTCGTCGTCCACCTGGCGCCCTCACCCGTCGTGGCCCGGATCCCCACCGTCCTGCCCCGCCCCGACGACCTGGACGCCCTCGCGCGCCGCCAGCGGGACGAGCTGGACGTCACACAGTGGCTCGCCGGCCAGGGCGTTCCCGTCCTCGCCCCCAGCCCGCTCGTGCCGCGCGAACCCGTGCGGCGCGGCGGATTCTCGATGACCTTCTGGGCCTACGTCGAGGAGGACCGGACCAGGGAACCCGACTACGCGGCGAACGCCGAGAGCGTCCCCGCCCTGCACGCGGCGCTGCGCTCCTACCCGGGCCGCCTGGAGTTCCTGTCCTCGGCCGAACCCTGGTTCGTCACCGAAGGGCTCGCCCGGCTGGAGGGTCACCCCGACCTCATCGGGGCGGACGATCTGGAGCGTGCCCGCCGCGAATGGCGGGCCCTGGAACCCCTCGTGCGCTCACGCGCGGCCTTCGAGGCCCGGTTCCCCGGGATCGGCCTCCAGCCCGTCCACGGCGACTGCCCGCCCGCGAACATCTTCTCCGGGGCGGACGGGGACCGCTACGCCGACTTCGAGATGATCACGCTGGGGCCGGTCGAGTGGGACCTGGCCGCGCTGGGGCCGGAGCTGGAAGCCGCCTACGACCGCGGCGCCCGGGAGAACGGCATGCGGCCGCTGGACGGGGACGTGCTGCGCTTCGTCAACGCCGTGGGCATGCTGCGGGTGATCGCCACCCTCACGCTGGTCCCGCAGCTTCCCCGGCTGACGGAGTACCTCATGCCGGCCGTCGAGCAGTGGCGGAGCACGCCGTTCGCCGGCGGCCTGCACAGCTGACCACCACCGTCGGGGCCGCGCCGCACGGCCGGCCCCCGGCGGGTGAGGAGACGGCCGGGCCCGCGCACCCGGGCGGCTCGCGCCCGGCCGACGACGCGTCCCCGACTCAGGTCACTGGCCGCGCCGTTGGCGCGGAAAGCGGGCCCGGTCCGCGTTCTCGATGACGGTGCGCTCGTCGACCACCACGTGGCTGATGTCGGAGCGGCCGGGGATCTCGTACATGAGGGGCTGCAGCACGCGTTCCATGACGCCGCGCAGCGCCCGCGCCCCGGTGCCCCTGCTGATCGCCCGCTCGATGATCGCGTCCAGCGCGGGACGGTCGAACTCCAGCTGCACGCCGTCGAGTTCGAACAGCCGCTGGTACTGCTTGACCAGCGCGTTGCGGGGCTCGGTCAGGGTGCGCAGCAGGGCCGCCCGGTCCAGGGCGGTGACCCGGGTGATGACCGGGAGGCGGCCGATGAACTCCGGGATGAGCCCGTACCGCACCAGGTCGGCCGGCTGCACCCCGGCGAACGGGTCGCCGGGCGGCGGCGCGGTGGCCGCCCGCAGTTCGCCGCCGAAGCCGATGCCGCGTCCGCCGAGCCGGTCGCCGACGATGGTCTCCAGGCCCGCGAAGGCCCCGGCGGCGATGAACAGCACCTGGGAGGTGTCGAGTTCGATCAGCTCCTGCTGCGGGTGCTTGCGCCCGCCCTGCGGCGGGATCGCGGCGACCGTGCCCTCCATGATCTTCAGCAGCGCCTGCTGCACCCCCTCCCCTGAGACATCGCGGGTCAGGGAGGGGTTCTCGCTCTTGCGGGAGATCTTGTCGATCTCGTCGAGGTAGATGATGCCGGTCTCGGCGCGTGCCACGTCGAAGTCGGCGGCCTGGAGCAGCTTGAGCAGGATGTTCTCGACATCCTCGCCGACGTAGCCGGCCTCGGTCAGGGCGGTGGCGTCGGCGATGGCGAAGGGCACGTTCAGGGAACGGGCCAGCGTCTGGGCCAGGTACGTCTTGCCGCAGCCGGTGGGGCCGAGCAGCAGGATGTTGGACTTGGCCAGCTCGACGGGCCGTTCGCCGTTCTCCTCGGCGGCGGCGGTGCCGCGCACCCGTTTGTAGTGGTTGTAGACGGCCACCGCCAGGGCGCGCTTGGCGTCCTCCTGGCCGATGACGTACTGGTCCAGATAGCGGTGGATCTCGCGGGGCCTGGGCAGTTCGGTGGGCAGGCTCTCGTCGGGCCTGCCCAGCTCCTCCTCGATCAGGTCGTTGCACACCCCGACGCACTCGACGCAGATGTAGACCCCGGCGGGGCCGGCGATCAGCCGGCGGACCTGCTCCTGGGTCTTGCCGCAGAACGAGCACTTGAGCGAGTGGTCGGCGTCATCGTCGCGCGCCATGACCAAGTGTCAGCCCTCCTCGGTGCCCTTCTCGACATGTCATCAGATGATCTTGCCACCTGAGCGCAGGTGAGGAACCCGGGGAGGGCCGTACCGTCAGCCGGCCGCCGCCACCGTGCTCCGCCACCCCGGCAGCAGTTCGTCCAGCAACGCCTCCGTCTGCGCCGGCAACGCCTGTGCCGGGCCGTACAGATGCGCGTGGTGCGCGAGCAGCCAGTCGGCCGCCCCGCGCAGCCAGTCCGCCTTGCCGGTCGCCTTCGCCGACCGCAGCAGCTCGTTCCACAGCCGCTCATCGGTCGGCGAGGCGGCGAGCGCGGACCTGATCGCCACATACGCCTGCTCACTGCCGCCGCTCGCCAGCTGCTCGGCCGCCAGCTTCAGCGCGATCTCCGAGACCAGCAACGGGTATTGCGCATCCACGATCTCATGCTCCAGCCAGCCGAACCGGCCGCCCTCCCGCTGTCCCTGGAGCAGCGGGCCGCGCGCCAGGCTCAGCGCGTCCGTGAGCTGCCGCTTGCGCTCGGCCGCGACACCGCCGCCGACCGAGACCGCCTGGTGGTGCAGGGTGCGCAGCACATCCCAGTCCGAGACGATGCCCGGCGCCAGCGACAGCCGTCCGTCCTCGGCCGTCAGCAGCCGGGGCGCGCCCGCCGCGTCCGTGCCCAGCCACTCCCGCAGCCGGCCGATCAGGGCCTCCCGTACGTCCTCCGGCACGCCGCGCGGCCACAGCGCGGACGCCAGCACCCGGGGGTGCACGCCCTCGCGGTGCAGCAGCAACAAGGCCAGCGCCTCGCGCAGTTGCTCACCGCGCTCCGGATCGGGCACGGACAGCCCGGTGATCTCGTACCCACCCATCACCTGGGCATACACGTCGGGCTTGCCGCGCTGGCTCAGGTCCACGGCGAACGCGGGCCCGGCGGCACCCGCCGCGCCACCGCCGCCCGGCTCCCGGGTCAGCTCGGCGAACAGCTCGACCACCGCGGCCCGCTGGGCGGCGGGCAGCAGCTGGGCGGTCAGTTCCAGGCCCATCTCCGGCTCGGTCAGCACACCTTCGCCCGAGATCTCGAACTCCCAGGCGATGCCGGGCAGATCGGGCCGGTCCGAGGTCACCAGATAGCCGATGCCCAGCTGCGCGGAGACCGCGGCGAGCGCCGCCAGCCGGTCCGCCTGCTCGGCCGTCGGCACCGCGCCGATCAGCACCAGATGCGGCGCCCACTGCTGCTGCCTGGCCGGCCCCGTGCGCCCCGTCAGGATCGACTCCTGCCCGGTGTGCCGCAGCGCGCCGCGGCGCAGATTGGTCTCGGTCTCCATGACCTCCAACAGCCCGGCGACATCGTCGAGATACCGCGCGCGGGTGGGGGCCAGGGCCGTCAGCTCGCCGCCGAAGCCGACCAGGGTGACCGTCATCCGGTCCGCCCAGCCGCTGGTGGCCAGTTCGGCGGCGATGGAGGCCAGCACCGCCTCGCGGTCGGCGCGGGCGCCGGTCACCGAGACGATGCCGGGCACCGCCTCCAGGTTGAGCAGCAGCCGCATGTCGTCGCGCACGCCCAGGGACACCAGGCCGGGGTACGGGGCCTCCGCGTCCGGCGCGCCGCCGTCGGTGGGGAGCGCGTCGCGGCGCACCGTCCAGTACGTGTCGGACTGGCCCGGCCGCCACGGGGCGGGCGGGCGTCCGGCCGGTGCGGCCAGCTGGAGGTGGAGTTCGTGGTCGGTCAGCCAGGCCGCGTACACCGGGGGCAGCACCTTGCCCTCGGAGTCCAGCGCGGCGGACAGCCGGCGGAGCGCGTGGTCGAGGAAGGCGACCGCGTCGGGGGCGGCGCCCACCAGCAGCGCGTCCCGGACGTTGTGCGCGGCGGTGGAGCCCGGCGCCAGGTCGTCGCCCACGCCACGGCCCGCGAGGGTCCCGGCGGCCGACTGCCACAGCGCGTTGCGGCGGGTACGGCCCAGCGCCATCAGCAGTCCGGCGGCGAGCAGCGGGGCGCCGAGCAGCGCCTCGGGCAGGCCGAACCCGCCGTCGTCCTCGGCGGCAGCGGCGGCCTCGGGAGCGTCCTGCGGCGCCTGGTCGGGCAGTTGCTGGAACGGCGTGGTGTCGAAGGCGGGCAGCGAGGGGGCGCTGCCGGCGTCCTCGGGTGCCAGGCCCAGCTCGGGAACGCCGATCCCGGCCTGATCGGCCCCGGTGTCGGCGCCGCCGGATCCGGCGTCGGTTCCGCCGTCCCCTCCCGCGCCCGGGTCGGCCGAGGGCCACGCGGTGTCACCGGTGCGCTGGTAGTCCCGGAACTCCTCGACCTCGTCCTGCGACAGTTCCTCGGCCTCGTGGGGCATCTCGACCAGCTCGCCGCCGTGCGCGTCGGCCGGCATCTCCAGGATCCAGCCGGGACGGATCAGGGATGCCTCGGTCAGCTTCGAACCGTCCGGCTGCACCCGGTCCTTGTTGAGCTGGTAGATCTCCTTGTAGCGCAGCCCGTCGTCCAGATGCCGCTCGGAGATGCCCCACAGGGTGTCGTGGTGCCGGCCCTCCGGCGGCTGGATGCGGTAGTACTTGGTCGCCGCCTCCGCCGACTCCTCCTCGCCCGCCGCCTCGTGGGGCAGTGCCATGGCGGGCTCCACGTCGTTGCCGCCACCGCCGCCGCCCGGCAGATACGCGTGCTCGGGCCCGGCACCTCCGGGGGTCTGCTGGGCCTCCGCCACCACCTGCGAGGAGTTCCCGCCGTCGAAGGCCCCGCCGATGCCGCTCAGCCCCGGCACGAACGACGCGGCGGAGGCGGTGACCAGCAGCAGCATCCCCACCAGTTGCCGCGCCAGCAGCTGGCTGGGCCCGGCGCCCGGCACCCGGGCCGGGATGCCCACCCCGGACAGCGCGGCCTTGACCTCCACCAGCACACACGCGGTGAACTGCGCCCAGGCCACCCACACCAGCAGCGCCAGCACCTTCATGAAGGCGGTGGTGCTGATCTCCTCCTGGAGGGTGTCAAGCCCCGGCATGGTGCGCGGCAGCGGCCAGCCGATCAGCGTGGCCAGGGAGAACGGCACGCCGACGACGAGCGCGGCCAGCGCGACGAAGGCGAGGGCCGCCTTCATGATGTCGCTGAAGCTGCGCCCGGCCTTCACGGGCACCGGCGTTCGGTTCGCCATGACGTGAACTCCCCGATGGTGATGGATCAGTGGCGGATCAGTTGATCTGGGCCTCGGCGGTGGCCGTGCCCCAGACCTCGAGCGGACGGTCGAAGAAGAACCCGGTGAACACCGGGCGGTAGGTCAGCCGGATCTGTACGGTGACCCGGTCCACGGACGCCTGCGAACAGGCGGACGCGGCGATGTCCGCCGCGTTCATGTCCACCGAAGCAGCGTACTCGGCGACCCGGTTGGCACAGTTCCCGAAGTTGATGGGGGCGTTGCCGAGCCCTTCGCGCAGCGCCTCCTCGTCGAGGTCCTGGGCGGCGTACCTGGCGGCCTGTTCGGCGATGTCGGCGGCCCGCTCCCGCTGGTGGATGGCGAGTCCGCCGTCCACCACGAACGCGGCCAGCGCCAGCACGACGATCGCGAAGAAGATGACCAGGACGGCGCCCGAGCCGCGGTCGGAGCCGGCCGCGGGGTCGGTGAGCCGCCGCCACCGGGACACCGCGCCCGCCCCGCCGACGCTGTCCACCGCTGTCCCCTTCTCCCCGTTCACCCCGACCTCCGGTACGGGTCGATCGGCGAACTGGACGCCCCGCTGAGGGTGGAGGCGACGGGCACCCCGAGCATGTCCAGGGCCCGCACCTTGCAGCTGACCCGCACGCTGAACAGCGAGCCCGCCTCGTGCCCGCCGCCCGAGGTCACCTCGACCCGGACCGTACCGCCCACGCACACCTCGCCCAGCTCCCGCTCGGCGGTGCGGGCGGCGGCGGAGGCGGCGGAGGCGCCGTCCCGCTCCAGCGAGCCGGCCCGCGCCGCGTCCCGGGCCGCGCCGCTGACGGCGGCGCGCCCGGAGACCTGCTGGCCCATCGCGACCAGCACCAGGATGAAAGCGATCATGAGCGGCGCGAGGATCACCACTTCGACGGAGGACAGGCCCCGGTCGTCGCGCTGCGCGGCGGCCACGGACCTCACCCCCCGTCCGGCACGAAACGCTCGACCGGACCCTCGGAGGAGGCCCGTACGGTCATGGTCATGCCCGGCACGATGGACGGCACGGTGGCATGCACCTCCACCCGTACGGTGTCCGGCGCCGGCAGGGTGGTGAACACCGACGGCGGGGAGTCGAACATGCCCCGGCCGAGCTGGTCGATGTAGTCGTACGACTTCTCCCGGGCCTTGGACTGCCAGCCCATCGGATCGGCGTCCGCCTCCGCGCGGGCGGTGCGGGCGCCGGCCTGTGCGGCGGCCTTGGCGACGTCCTGGGCGAAGGAGTACATGGCGAACTGCACGGCCCCGAAGATCAGGAAGAACATGAGCGGGGTGAGGAAGACGAACTCGATCGCCGAACTGCCGCGGTCACCGCGCTCGCCCCGGCGCAGCACGGCGCCGCCCCGGTCGGAGCCTTCCCCGATCCGGCGGCGCAGCCAGCGGCCCGCTCGCTTGGTCATCCCCGTGCTCCCCGTGCTCCCCGTGTTCCCCGTTGTCCGGTGCTCCCCGTGCTCCCGTGCTCCCCGCTTGCCCGGGGTGCGGGCGCCCGCTCAGCAGTCCGCGTAGTTCACCGCGCCCTGGATGCACTCGCTCACGTTGCCGGCCCGGTCGTCGATCGCGTTCATGATCACGGCCGCCACACCGGCGACGATGCCGACCACGACCGCCGCGATGATGACCCACTCGATGGCGGAGGCACCGCGGTCACGGTCGGCGCCCGCCGTCCGGGAGCGCACCAGGGCGACCAGATAATCGGCCGCCGCGAAACGGAACTTGCTCATGTCACTTACCTCTCAAGCTGGTCATGCCGAGAACACCCGCATTCCGGCCGGATAGATCAGAAAGATCAGAAATCCCAAGCACAGCAGCAGCTGCGCGATCAGCATCGACTGCGATTTCTCCCCCGCGCTTCCCTCGATCTCGGCGAGTTCGCGGTGCCGCATCGTCTCCGAACGGGCGGAGAGCGAGGCCCGTACCTTCGCGCCGTCGTCCGCGACCAGCGCCAGGGACGCGGACAGATCCTTCAGTTCGTCGACGCCCACCTCGTCACCGAGCTTGCCCAGTGCCTGCCACTGGGTCAATCCGGTGATCCGGGCGTCCGCCAGCGCCGACTGGATGCGCCGCAGCGCCCAGCCGTCGCTCACCTCGGCCGCTGCCTTGAGCGCCTCCGGCAGGCCGCGCCCGCCGGCCAGGCTCATGGCCACCAGGTCCAGGTAGGCCGCCACCACCCGGCGGAAGTCACGCCGCCGCGCCTTGGCGTCCCGCCGGACCTCCAGATCGGGGAGGAAGAAGAACACGGCGGCGAACACCAGCGCCATCCACACCGGGATGACGGGGCTGGCGCCGAAGCCGATCAGCCAGGCCATGGAGAACAGGAAGGGCCCGAAGAACAGCCCGGCCGCCGCCAGCACCACCTTCTGCGCCAGGAACGACTCCCAGGTGCGGTCCAGCAGCGCGAGGTCGGCCCGCAGCGAGCGCTGTTCCCAGCCGCGCTGCACGTACAGCTCGGCCAGCCGCTCCCCGATCCGCTCCTGCGCCTCGTCGAACCGGCTGGGCTTCTTCCCCGCGTCCGCGCCGCCCTGGTGCGGCACGGCGCTGTACGGGACGTGCCCGAACCCGCCGCGCTGGCGCAGCGCGTCGATGCGGGCGACGGTGGCCACCGAGCTGCGCCGGGTGGGCATCAGGGCCCGGATCAGGGCGTACGCCCCGAGGCCGAAGACCGCTCCGACCAGAACGGCCGTGGTGATGTCGGAGTTCACGACCGCACTCCCCCTTGTTCGGACGGCTGCCGCTCGCGCAGCTGCTCGCTCTCGTCGGCCCGCGCCATGAACCGCTCGGGCACCTCGATCTTCGCCAGCCGCCGCATCCACCAGAAGCCGAGGCCGAACAGGCCGCAGACGATGGCGAGTACCGCCTGGCCCAGGGTGTCGCCGAACGGCTCGACGAAGCCCGGGTTGAAGATGGCGAGCCCGAGCGGGAACGCGACGGAGACCCCGACGACGATCTGCACGCTGCGCCGGGTCGAGGCGCGCTGGGCCATGACGCGCTGGCGCATGTCCACTTCCTCGCGCGCCGACTTGGCGAGGGCGCCCAGCACTTCGCGCAGGCCGGGGCCGCGCAGCCGGGCGTTGAGGATGAGCGAGGCGATGATGATGTCGGCGGAGGAGTCGTCCAGCTCCTCCGCGAACTCCTGGAGCGCCTCGGGCAGCGGCATCCGCGAACGGAGCCGGTCCACCAGGTTGTTGAGCGGTACGCGCAGCGCGGGCGCGGCGGCACGGGCCGAGGAGGGGATGGCCTGTTCCAGGCCGACGGCCCCGGCGATGGTGTCGCGCAGGGACTCGGTCCAGCCGGCCAGCGCCTCGACGCGGCGCATGTTGGCGCGTTCCTCGGCGGCGCCGCCGAACAGCTTGCTCCAGGAGAAGACCAGCAGGGCGGTGCCGATGGCGGCGATCGGCCAGCGGGTGAGCAGCAGGACGAGAACGGCGGCGGCCCCGGCGATGGTGCCGCGGCGGCCGGCGAAGCGGGCGAGTTCGGTCCTGCGGCGCTCGGCGCGGGCGCGTTCCTCAGAGGTCTTCGGGGGCACGCCGCGGATCGCCGTCACCAGCAGTGCGATGCCGCCGCCGACCGCGACGCCGCAGACCAGCGCGTAGAGCGCGGTCAGCGAGAACAGCCCGGATCCGGTCATGGTGCGCTCACCCCCAGGCCCCTCGGTAGCCGTGCAGGGCGAGTTCGTCGCCGCACGAGAGCGCGGCGTGCGCGCGCGGCACCCCGTCCGGGCCCTCGGCGAACACCTCGCTGGACAGGACGCGGCCGTCCACGCCGTTGACCTCGCGGATGGAGGAGACGATGCGGTGGAGTTTGCCGCCCTGGGCGTAGGTGTTGCGGCGTTCGATGAACACCACGAAGTTGACGGCGCCGGCGATCAGCATCTGGCTGGCCTCGATGGGCAGCCGCTCACTGGCCTGGAGCGCGTAGGTGGAGATGCGGTTGAACACCTCGGCGGAGGAGTTGGCGTGGATGGTCGACAGCGACCCGTCGTTGCCCTGGGACATGGCGTTGAGCATGGTGACGATCTCGTCGCCGAGCACCTCGCCGACGATGACCCGGGAGGGGTTCATGCGCAGTGACCGGCGTACCAGCTCGGCCATGGATATGAGGCCCTGGCCCTCGGAGTTGGGCAGCCGCTCCTCGAACGCCACGACGTTGGGGTGGAGCTCGGGAAATTGATCAAGCCCGAGCTCCAGAGCCCGCTCGACGGTGATCAGGCGTTCCTCGGCGGGGATCTCGTTCGCCAGGGCGCGCAGCAGGGTGGTCTTCCCGGCGTTGGTGGACCCGGCGATCATGATGTTTTTGCGGGCCCGGACGGCGGCGCCGAGGAAGCTGCCCAACTCCGGGGTGATGGTGCCGTTCCCGACCAGGTCGGCGAGGAAGACCTTGCCGAGCCGGGCACGCCGGATGGACAGCGCGGGGCGCCGGGTGACGTCCATGACGGCGGAGAGCCGGGATCCGTCGGGCAGCCGCAGGTCCAGCTGCGGGTTGGCGGAGTCGAAGGGCCGGGAGCTGAGGCCGGAGTAGGCGCCCAGGATCTGGATGAGTTCGACGAGTTCCTCGTCGCTCTCGGCGACCGGGTCCCCGCGGACCTCACGTCCGTCGGAGTAGCCGATGAAGACCTGGTCGCAGCCGTTGATGTCGATGTTCTCGACGTCGGCGTCGTCCAGCAGCGGCTGGAGCCGGCCCACGCCGAACAGCGCGGCGTGCACGGCGGAGGCGTAGTCCTCCTCGGACTGGGCGTCCAGCGGCGCCCGGCCCTCGGAGATCTCGGCCCGCGCGTACTCCTCCAGCACCTGCGCGATGACGGCGCGGGCGTAGTGGCGTTCGTCCTCGGCGGTCATCGGCCGTACGCCGCTGGCCTGGTCGATGCGCCGCTGTTCGGCGAGGCGGTCGCCCGCCTCCTGCCGGAACCGCTTCACCAGCTGGTGGTTGACCTCGCTCATGCGCCGGCCCCCGGCTGTCCGTAGGAGGGCGGCGGCGCGTACGCGGCGGCCTGCGCGCCCGGCTGCTGCTGCGGTACGGGCGGGCGGACGGGGTTGAGGTCCGCGCCGTAGGTCTGGTGCACGTCGGTGACGACCTTGCGGGCGGAGCGGATGAGGAGCGACTTGTCGAGCCGTCCGCGCCTGCGGCCGGCCAGTTGCTCGGCCCCGGCGGTGTCCTCGGCGATGAGCCCGACGACCCGGGCGCCGCTCTGCGAGGCGATGAGCATCTCGTTGACCTGCGCGGCGATCTTGGCGCCGTGCTGCGGTTCGGCGACCAGCAGCACCCCGATCCGGGGCTGGCCCAGGTGGGAGGTGCCGCGCTGCTGCCCGTGCAGCTTGTTGTGCAGGGCGGCGGCCCGGTCCCGTACGTGGGCGAGGTTCTCCGGCTGCCCGCGGGTGACCAGGAGCAGCAGGGCGGCGTGCGGCAGCAGCGCCTGCGCCGGGGAGTGCGCGTCGAGCCGCCCCAGGTCGGCCAGCACGTCGGCGGCGGCCTCCTGGTGCGGGGACTGCGCCAGCTCGGCGAAGGCCCGCCCCAGTGCGCCCCATTGGCCGGTGAGCCCGCCGGACTGGTCGGAGGAGGCCAGGCCGATGATGACGTCGAGGCCGCCCGCGACCCGCTGCGAGTGGTCCCACAGCTGCTCGGCGGCGATCCCGCGGCGCGCGGTGGCGGCGAGCGAGAGTATCCCGGTGCTCGGGTCGAGCGGGCGGCCGTTGGCGCCGACCGACCGGTAGACGAGATCCCCGCCGGCCGGGTCGGCCTCGGCGAGCAGCACACGGCGCGGCCACAGCGCGGCCAGCGCGACAGCCGTGGTGGTGACCCCGGGGGCCCCCTTGTCCGCGGCCAGTGCGATCAGCGCCATCTGCTCAGTTTCTCCTCGTCATGGGCTCGGCTCAGTTGCTCGCGGCGATGATGACGAGCGAGACCTCACCGGCGGAGGCCGCCCGGGTCAGGGCCGCGGCGTCCTCGCGGGCCACCCGCAGGGTCACGGGCAGCGAGGTGTTGCCGATGGAGTCGCCGCTGCCGTGCACGACGGACACGTGGGCCTCCTCGGTGATGACGGTCTGCTGGGTCGTGCTCTCCTCGTCCCCGCTGTTGCGTTCGCGTCCGACCCAGTAGGCGGCGACGGTGTCGCCCGCCTTCAGGCCGGCCGGGAACTGCCCCGGCTGGAGGGAAACTCCGACAATGACTTCGTCCTCGGGCAGGGTCTCTTCCCCGGTCAGCATTTCGCCGATCAGAATAGTGCCGCCCACCAGATCGGTGGCCGCCCGGAGTTCTTCTTTCAGCTGGCCGCGCTGTTCCCAGCGCACATAGTTGACGGATGAATCATCAGCCACGAGAACCGAGGTCATCGCGGATTCCGGAATGGTGCCGCCCATGGGCACCCGTTCCGTGATCCGCACGGCCTCGATCCGGTCCCCCGCCTGCATGACCAGCATGGTGGCGCCCAGCGCCCCGGCCAGCACCAACAGGGCGGCCAGGGCGGCGAGCGCCGGCTTGCGCTCACGCGGCGGGGCGGGCAGCCGGTCCCCCATCACCGGCCCTGCGGCGATGGACTTCTTCGCAGCCGCAGATGCCCGGTCCTGAGTTCTCATGCCATCATCCCCGCCATCGAAATCCCCGAGCAAACAAGCAATCTTTACTTCTCCAGCAAAGCCGTCGAAACGCTATCAGCAGCTCCGGAGGCGCAACAACGCTCCTGGCGTCACACCTGGGCAACAGCTGGGCGACAGCGATCGGCTCACGGCACCGGAATCCGCACCGACACCGGCGCACCGTCACCGAGATGGAGAATGCCCTGGCCCGGCTTGGGCTGCGCGACGGCCACACTGCGGGAAAGCTTCGCCCCGATGAGATCTCCGTGCCGGTGCGACTGCGGCGACAACAGCACACCCCGGCGGGCCTTCTTCACCTCGGCCTGCCAGCCGGTGAATCCGGCGCACACACTCTCGGCGTCGCCCGCGACCACCACGGCCCGGCCCGTCTCGCCGCCCCGCGTGACAATCGCCCGCAGTTCCTCGTCCGCCTTGCAGCGGCGCAGATCCTCCGCGTCGTCCATCAGCAGAACGATTGGCTCCTCACGCGAGGATGTCCCCATGACCTCCCGCAGTTCGGCCCCGCTCATCTCCGCTTCGGTCAGCACCGCCAGAACGCCCGGCCGACCCTCGAGATCACGCATGGGCGACTCCCGGGGGGCCGAGACCACCACGCGTACTCCCTTGCGCAACAGGGACATCGCCAGCAGGTGCAACACCGTGCTGCGGCCGGACTTGGCCGGCCCGGCGATGACGAAGCTGCGGATGCCAGTGCCCAGGTCCGGGCCGAAAGCGGTCAACTCGTCGCCGCCCACCCCGACCAGACCCCACAGCGGAGCGTCGGACGCGGCCGGGTCGCGCATCTCCCATGCCGCGTCGAACGTGAGCCGCTGCGGCAGCACATCCACCCGGAAGGGCCGCCGGGCGCGGGCGACCTGCGCGTCGCGCCGGGTGACCTGCTCGGCGATCTCGGTCAGCGCCGCGGCCTGACCCTGTCCGCTCACGTCCTCGCTCAGCACGGCGACCTGGCTCTCCCCGGCCGAAACCGCCCGGAACATCCGCCCCTGCGGCATGTTCTCCGGAAGCTTCCGCGCGTTGAGTCCAGCTGCCGCGTAGTCGGTGCGATCCGCCATCCGGAAGACGAACTTGTCCTCGCTCAGACCACTGATCCGCCCGGCCATCAGTCGCTGATCCCCCGTGATGACGGCGTGGATGCCGACGCTGGCGCCCTCCCGCATGATGAATTGCAGCTGATCCGTCAGGGCGCCCAGATCGATCTCCCCCAGTGTCGCCGTCCAGCCCTCCCAGCGGTCCAGCAGCACCACGATGTGCGGCAGCCGCTCCCCGGGAGCCGCGGCCTGCCGCTGCTCCGTGATGTCCGCCAGGGCGTCCTGGGAGAGCAGTTCCTGGCGCCGCAGGACCTCCTCCTCCAGCCTCTTGAGCAGACGCTTCGCCCGGTCGACCTGGCTGCGCGCCACCACCGCGCCGCAGTGCGGCAGCTTGGTCAGAACGTTCAGCGCACCGTTGCCGCAGTCGAATCCGTACAGATGGACGTCCTCGCTGGAGTGCGTCAGCGCGAGGGAGCCCGCGATGGTACGCAGCAGTTGGGAGCGGCCCATCCGGGGCGCACCCGCCACCAGCAGATGACCGAAGGTCTTGAAGTCGATGGCGAGCGCGCGGCGGCTCTGCTGTTCCGGCAGGTCCTCGATGGCGTACGGGACCGCGGCGAGCGGTCCGGACGCCTGGGCCCGGGGCAGGTCGCTCAGCAGGATCTGGTCGGGCAGCGGTGGCAGCCACGGGCTGTGCTGCGGCGGGAGCCCGAGCCGCTGGTTGGCGTCGATCACGGTCTCCACCAGCACCCGCAGATCGGTGTTGACGTCCTCCGGCGCCCTTCCGGCGCCCGCAGGGCGCTTCTGCTGGGGCCGGCCGAGGCCCGGCCACAGCAGATCCGTGGACCAGGGCCGGGCGATCGCGGGGTCCGCGGCGCCGGGGCGCCGGCCACCGACACGGCCGGATTGGAAGGGGACCAGCGAGGCGTGGCCGAGTCGTACGTAAGCGCGGCCCGGCGTGTTCTTGGCGATCATGCTGGCGTCGGGCGCGTCGATGACGTCGGTGGACTCGGCGGGGTCCGTCACCCGCAGCGCGATCCGCAGGTTGGTGTTGGCGCGGATCTCCGGTGAGATCACACCGGAGGGACGCTGAGTGGCGAGCAGCAGGTGGATACCGAGCGAACGCCCTCGTTGAGCGATATTGACCAGGCCCTTCACGAAGTCCGGCAGTTCGCGGACCATCGAGGCGAACTCGTCGATCACGATCAGCAGCCGGGGCATCGGCCGGTGACGTCCTGGCTCGCGCCGGCACAGATCCTGGTAGTCCTCGATGTCCTTGGCGCCCACCTCCGCCAGGATGTGTTCCCGGCGGGTCAGCTCGGCTCCCAGCGACCGCAGGGCCCGCTCCACCAGGTGGTTGTCCAGGTCGGTCACCATGCCCACGGTGTGCGGCAGTTGCACGCAGTCCTTGAACGCGGCGCCACCCTTGTAGTCCACCAGGACGAAGGTCATGTTCTCGGGGGTGTTGGCCACCGCCAGTGAGGCGACGATCGTCTGCAGCAGCTCGGACTTGCCGGAGCCGGTGGTACCGGCGATCAGTCCGTGCGGTCCGTCCCGCCGCAGGTCGATGGCGAACGGGCCGTCGTACGACTCGCCCAGCACGGCGACGGTGGACTGGCCCCCCGCTTGCCAGCGGGCCATGACGGAGCCGGCCGTGGGCGGCTCCATCCGCAGTACGTCGAGCAGCCGACTGGCCGCCGGGAGGCCGGCGTCCTCCGCCTCCGCACTGATGTCCCGCAGCGGGGACAGCGAACGTCCCAGCAGATCCGTCCACTCCGGCGCCACGAGATCGGGGCGCACGCCCCGGATCCTGGGTTTCTTGGCCTGTTCCACCCGGAGCCGGTCGAAGGAGGAGGCAGCCGGCTGCGAGGTCTGTCCCACACCCGGCCAGGCCGGCGGCCCGCCCGGCGCTCCGAACCCGGCGCCCGGGGGCTGGCCGGTGACGGCGGGGGGCTGTCCGTAGCGCTGGAACTGCTGGTACGCCTGGAGCTGGTAGCCGGGCTGGAACTCCCACGCGGCGTGACCCGCGCCGGTGTCGCGCGGCTCGGCCACCGCCACCGCCTGGCACTCGCCGGGCAGAAAGCGTTCCTCGTCGTCGAGACACAGGGAGTACATGGAGACGCCCGGGCCCTCCTTGAGGAGACGGATCACCCCAGGAAGCGAGCGCAGCCGACGTGAGCCGTCGAAGACGATCACGATGTCGGGGTCGCCGAAGGACCCCTTGCCCCGGGTCTTGCGGCTCGCGGAGAGACGGCCTTCCAGCAAGGAGCTCAGCTCGGCAAGCCGGGCCCCCACCGTCTCGGCGTCGTTACCGATCAGGACGTGGGCGTCCTGGTCCGCGGTCGGCCTGGAGTGCGGCAGCCAGCGCAGCCATTCCCAGCTCGACTGCCCACCTGAGTCCGTCAGGACATAGAACTGCACATCGAGCGGACTGTGCAGGACGGCCAACTGCCCCACCGCCCAGCGCCCCATGGCACGGGCCATGTCCCCGGGGGCCGCGAAACCGACAACGCCGTGCTCGGCCAGGGGAATCGTGACGGGGGCGTCCGCGATCCGCCAGGTGACCTCGCGGCGGTGCTCGTCCTGTTCAGGATCGGTCAGGACCACAGCGGAATCGAGTTCAGCCGTACCCACCCGCAGCAGCAGATGGTCCTCATCCGTGCGACGGCGCTCCCACAAGCGGGTACGGGGGCCGGTGGCCGCGGACAGGACGGTGGCCGGATCAGGGGCGATGTGACGGCGGATGTACCGCTCGGCGATCAAGGCCGCCTGAGCGTCCCGCTCGATCCGCTCCTTGGTCTCCTTGTACTCCCTGACCGTTTCCGCGTGCTTCTTACCGCCACGCTTCTTTTGGTAGTAGTAGTTGCCGAACAGCATGATCGGGGTCAGCACCGCGAGCAGCAGGAAGATCCACCGGTCCCGGATGATGGCCAGCATCACGGAGCCGACCAGGGGAACGAACGCGGTGATCCACGGCAGCGGCCGGGGCTCCGGATCAGCGGGCTTCTTCGGCAGCCGGAAATGGTCCGGCTGCTCCGGGGGATGCAGCCGGGGCGGGCGGTTGTAGTCCAGACCGACACCGTCGTCGGACACCTTCAGCGCGGCGTCCGGGGGAAAGTACGGGGTCAGTTCCAGCAGCGAGTTACCCACCGCGATCTGGGCGCCCAGCGGCCAGTCGTGCCGTGCTCCCGGGTCCTGTGGGGCCACTCCGTCGATGGTGATGGCCGTGTCGTGGGCCTGAACGGAGGCCGTACCGTCCGCCATGATGCGCAGCGTCAGGGCTCGTCCGGCGAGTTCGGGGTCGTTGACACGTATGGGTACGGCTCCCTGGCCGATATCGATCCGTCCCACGCCCAGGCGGTGTACCGCGCCCGCCGCGGGGCCACCGACGACACGCAGCTCCGCGATCCCCGTCGGCTCCAACGGCGGGCAGCCGGACGGATCGCGCAGGCTCACCACGACACCCTCACGCAGTGGCGACCGCTCCAACGACAGGGCGGGATCCACCGGCGCGCCGTCGACGAACACGGGTACCATCGCCGGCTGTTGCGCGTAGGCGCCGAGCAGGCCCAGGAACTCGGGAATAAGGTCGGCCACGGCGATCTGAGGGTCGGCGTCGAGCACGCCGTCCACTCGATGGCCCGCTACCGGATCGACGACGGTCAGGGACAGCCGCACTGCTCACTCTCCGAATGGTGGGGGATTCGCTCGTGATGTCGGCCAACTTAGCCGACCGGCCCACGCGCCTCGGCGGCGAGTTCCGGACCGTCTGCGACCACCTTGTCATGGGCCGGCCCAACGATTGTCACAGCCATGTACCACGACGGCATCAAGCCATGTGCCCGCGCGGCGTACCGACGTACCCTGAGGTGCGGAACACGGGGGCCGCTCGGCCACCACACTGACCGTTCTTCGCGGTCGCCGGGGACGGTGCCGCACATCGAGGAAAGGGGCCTACTGTGGCCACCGACAAGCTTTCTCTCACACCCGATGACATGCGGGACTTCGGCGCGCATCTGCAGGCGGAGCAGGAGCGCTTCGAGCGAGAGCTGGGAGAGCTGAAGTCCCAGGTCAACGACCTGACTTCAGAGGGTTTCAACACGCCGCAGGCGTCCGAGGCGTTCGACGAGGTGTACGAGGAGTTCACCACCAACGTCACGCAGCTGCTGGAGAGCATGGGTGGCCTGGGCAACTTCCTGATCATGGCCGCCGACGGCTTCGAGGGCCAGGACATCGACTTCGCGGCGGCGGTCAGCGGCAGCTGACCCCTGCGGGGCGGCGGAAGCCGCCCGTCCGTCTCATCCTCCCGCTGGGGGGCGGCACGCTGCGAGGAGCGCGCCGCCCCCCAGCGGGCCATCGTTGTCCACTCTCCACCTCACGACATGTTCCATAAGGGGGACCGCCGGCATGGGCGGTAACACTGACGAGATGCGGGCCGATCTCGAACGTATCCGCGAGTGTGCGGACGCGATTCTGGGGATTCACGACACCTTCGCCAACTCGGCCAACCCTGCCGAGGGTTATGGCAAGTCAGAACTGGGCGCCACCACGTTGCTCGACGCGTTCGACGAATTCGAGGACAACTGGAGCATCCGACGCGGCAAGCTCACCGACGAACTGAAGGCATTGGGCGACATCGTGGCCGGCGCCGCCGAGATGTACGAAGGCATCGACCGCGAACTGGCACAGGCGCTCCGGGACAACGACGCAGTGCGGGAGGGGGAATCGTGAGCAGGTCATCCGCGGGGGGCGACTGGTCACTCGTCGGGGAGTCGAGCGATCCCGTCCCCGGCGATCCGGAAGAGGTCGCCACCCTGGGCCGGGAGCTGCGGCAGATGGCGGACGCCATCCAGCAGCAGGCCAGTGAGATCGAGGCGCTGGCCAACGTCGACAACTGGAACACCCCCACGGCGGTCGAGTTCAAGGACAAGGCCGATGGGACCAGCGACCGGCTGCGCAAGGCGTTCGACCGCTACGACACCGCGGCCAAGGCCCTGGGCACCGAGGTCAAGGACTTCGGCGAGGACTACGAGGACCACACCGAGTACGCCTCCGAACTGCACCGCGCCCAGCTGAAGGCGGACCGGGCGCTGTCGGACGCGGAGGAGGCGGACCAGGACCTGCGCACGGCGACCAATGCCCTCGATGCGCTGGACGACGATGTCGAGGACGACGACCCCGACAAGACTCGGCTGGAGGACAAACAGGAGGCGGCCGAGGGCACACTGAGTACCGCCCGGACCCTGATCTCGACCGCCAAGCAGATCCGCGACAACGCGGCCGACGCCGCCGCCGGAGCCATTCGCGAGGTCATCAACAACGACGGCATGAAGGACAGCGGTTGGGACAAGTTCCGCAGCGCACTGTCGGTCGTCGGCACCTGGGCCGGCCGAATAGCTGCCGTTGCCGGATTCCTGTCCCTGTTCCTCGGCTGGGTCCCGATTCTGGGACAACTACTCACCATCATCGCTATCACGGCCAGTGTCGTATCGCTGATCAACAGCGTGGTCCAGTACGCCTCAGGAGATGGCAGTCTGCTGGATGTTGTGCTCGATGTCGTCGGCGTAGCGAGCTTCGGCGTCGGTGCCGCATTCCTGCGCAGCGGTCGGCTGGCAGCGGGTGCTGCCAGGGCGACGGCCCGACAGGTATACACGACCGCGGCCCGCAGAACGGGCAATGTGCGTCAGGCGATGAGCAACGCCGGAATCAACGCCCCCAGTGGCGCGGCCATGCGCCGGGCCATCGATGCGATGCCGCCCCGCCGGATGAGCAGCCTTCCGATGCCGTCCTCCATGCGCAACCCGTTGACGTCCATCGCAAGCCGGTCGGACAGGAACATCGGGCAGATCGCCGATGAGTTCAGCCGAATGCCGGCCCAGGTTCTCCGTCACCCCGCAGTGCAGGCCGCGACCCAGAATTTCAACTCCCAGGTGGCGGGCTGGGCCGCGACGACGGGTATCGCAACGGGGGCGGCCTGGTGGGCCGTCGGCCGGGGACTGTGAGGAGCACACCATGACGATTCCCGCACAGCGAGTGGACCGGGGACGACCGGCGGAGGCGCCGTCGGCAGCCTCTGCGCCGGCGGAGACTCCGAGTGACTATTCGCTGATCCTTCCGGACGGCTGGTATCGCATTTCGCTCGATCCCGAACAGTGCGCCCGTTCCGTGGACGCTCTGCTGGAACGGCAGTTCAAAGGCACCGACAACCAGCCGCACGCGAAACGACAAGCGCGCGACGCCCTGCTCGACGAGGCCGACCGGGCGATCGGCAACGGCGGTATCGAGATGTACCTGTGTCTTCAGGAGGCCGGTCCGATCACCCTTCCTGCCAGCCTCTTGGTCACGCTGGCACCCGAGGCCTGTGAGCCGGACACTTCCCTGGAAGAGGTGTCGAGAGATCTGGCGCACCACGGCCCGGTCGGAACGGAGGCGACAGTCGAGAACCTGCCCTCGGGGCCAGCCGTACGCACCCGCAGCCGCACCGAGTCAGCCCGTGATGAAACAACCGGCGAGGTGGTGTACAGCACCGCGGTGGACTACTACCTGCCGGTGCCCGGCACCACTTCGTTCCTGGTCCTGTCGTTTTCCACTCCCCTGGATATGATCGCCGACGCCCTCGTCGGGCTGTTCGACGCGGTGGCCAAGGCGTTTACGTGGAGGGGAATGAGTACCGCATGAGGATTCCGCCCGTCATCACACTGGACTACCCCGAGCCGTGGTTCCCGGTGCCGCTCGAACCGGACACCAACCTCGACAGCTGGGCCAGGCGACACGCCGAGCGGCTGATCGAGGAGACGGCCCAGGCCGGGGAAGACCTCTCCCGGGGCTTCACCGGAAACCCCGATCGAATCGCCCGCGAGATGGCAAGTCGGGCGGAGGGCTACAGGGGCCGGGACCTCGCCCTGGCTTTCCTCTGCTACCCCCCTGGCATGGACAGCGCGGATGTGGGTCTGGAGGTCATGACGATCTATCCGGAGGAGGGAGACCCCGAGCCCACGCTGGAATGGTTCGCCGATATCTGCACAGTCCGGGAACTGGGTGAACCCCACATTCAGCACGCAGACCTCCCTGCGGGCCCGGCCGTGCGGCTTCGGCAGAACTATCTCGGTGAGAAGCGCAGTTGGTTCGGCGGACGTCCAGTCATTCGTAGCCTCATCTACGGAATCAGGCCACCCGGCTGTACGGATCTGGTGACCGCCACCGCGCTGTGGCGGGAGCCCGTCATCGACGATGTGATCGAGCAGTGGACCGACCAGATGGTGGAGACGCTGCGGGTCACGGAACCAACGATCTGAACTGAACGGCTCGAACATGGACAAAAGACAAGAGAACCGCATCGCCCTGATTCTGGCGGCCGTCCTGGCTGTGGGCATTGTGGCTGCCGTGCTGTTGTCCATCGCCTTGCGGGAGAGCCTGATTTCCTGGGCTCAGGGCTGGCCCGGTGGCCCGGTGGCGTTCCTCGTCTCCCTGGGTCTGATCGGGGCACTGGGCCTTGCCGCCACGGCGGCGGTGTGGCTCGTCCACGCCTGGCCACAGCGGTCCCCTTGGCAACCCCAGCTGAACCCGCCCGTGCGGTACGTGATCACCACGATCGGCGCCGCGGTGGCGCTGATCAGTACGGTCGTTCTGATCAGCGCCATGCCACCGCGTGATCGCGACCCGAGCGGCTGCGACGAGTTGGGCTGCTGGCTGGAGGTACACGAATCCGGCGCCTGGGTGTGGGGGCTCACCGCCCTGGGTGTGACGACCTGGCTGGCTTCGCTCATGCTGGCATATCTGTTCGCGTCGGACGCGAACCGCCGGTGGGCAGCCGTCATTCCTCAGGTTCTCATCGGCACCGGGTTGGGCGTCCTGCTCGTCACCCTCGCGAGCGCGTTCCGTTTCCAGGAGGCGTACTACGACATGGCCGAGAGCTGGCCGGGTGGGCCGCGGCTATTCCTGATCAGTGCGGGTGCCACGGTCGGGCTGGGTGCGGGCGGTTCCGTGTGGTCCTGGACCCGACGGCGGCGGCTGACCCTTTGGGGTGCGGTGCCACTCGTCCTGGCGGGCGTCGCTGTCACGGCAGCGGCGTTGTCGGTATTGATCGCTGCCCTGGCACCGCGCCGCTACCAAAGCTCTGCGCTGTGCGACGGAGGTTTCTACTGCCGTCTCGACCAAGCCCACGAAGATGCGACCACAACGGTGGCGATGGGCTGGCTGACTCTTCTTGTCGCAGTGGTCTTGATATTCACCGTTCTCGTGCGCTCCGCCAGGGCCCGCAGGTGACGCCGCATTCTGGGAGGGCCCACCCGGCTCCGTCCCTCCAAGGCCACCAACGGGAGGCTGTACGACCGGGCTGAACACTTCCGGACCCGCCATCGACAGAGGATCCATGCCCAAAGCCACCTCGGTCCCAGCCCCGTCCCCATGGGTTGTCACCGTCACTGTCCTCGTGGGGTTCCTCAGCGCTGTGGTCCTGGTCCTGGCGGTGAGGCACAACCTTCGCGCCACAGCCGGGAGCTGGCCCGGTGGCCCGACCGGATTCGCCGTGACACTCGGTTTCCTCAGCGCTCTGGGAGTGCTGGTCGCGGTGTTCTTCAGTGTGGCCGGGAAGTGGCCGCATCGCGTGGGCCCGAAGTTGCGGGTCGGCGCACGGACGACGCACTGGATCATGGTCACGGCCGGCTTCCTGAGCGCCGTCACTCTCCTGTCCCTGCCATTCTCCGGCGCGGCCGTCAGCGGATTGGTCGTCGGTCTGGTTGCCCTGCTCGCCGGGGCGTTCGTCCTCGCGGGCAACATCGGCGGTGACAACTCCCGTGAACGGCTCGATCTGATGGTCAGGATGTGCGGCGCACTGCTGTTCCTTTCGCTGTTCATCACGATGGTGGCGTCGGCCATCCTGTTCGACGAGGCGTACTTCACCCTGGCGGAGAAGTGGCCCGGAGGGCCCATGGTCTTTCTGCCGTGTGCCGGGGCCGCCGTCGTCCTGGGCATCGGAAGTACGGTCTGGGCCGCCAACCGCCGGGCTCGGCTGACACGTGCGGGAGCAACGCCGATCATGGCGCTGGGCATCGCGCTCACTACCGCGTCACTCTCCGTCCTCTTCGCCACCGCGCCCCCGCGCGACTACCGGGGCCCGGTGCTGTGCGACGAGGGGTTCTACTGCCTCCTCGACCAATCCCACAGCAACGCCGGACTGACCGTCGGCACGGGCTGGCTGGCCATCGGGGTCACCGGTGTGCTGCTCGGCTACGCAACGGTCAAAATGAAGAGGCGCAGTCGCTGATGATGACCTGCACGGGTGTTCCCTGTCGTCCGTGTTGTCTCCGGCGTACGACCGCACGGCCGGAGGGATCGTATGGCGGTCCGTCGAGTTCGGGCAGGTCACGTGCTGGTGGCCGGACACGGGAACAGTGTCCGCACCGAAAGCGGCCGGTAGGGTCGGCCCATCCTGACCGGTGGCGAGCGGACGACGATGGCGAGACGGCCGATAAACGACAAGCTGTGCGCCGCTTCCCGCAGCGACCAGCGAGCTACCACGCGGGGGCAGGACGGCAGGACGAGTGACGGGCCATCGGGAAACCGCTCTCTCTCACTGGTTACGATCGCGAGCATGACACAGCGCGACAACCCGTCCGGACCGTGGCAGGGATACCACTCGCCGTCAGGGCCGCCTTCTCCGTACGGGCCACACCCGCCGGCCGTGAAGACGCCACGGCGCGGCAAGGCGCTGGTGGTGCTGGTCCCCCTCACGGCTCTGATCGTGGGCATGGCACTCGTGGCGTATTTGGTGATCAGCGGCGAAAGGGGCCGGTGGCACAAGGACTCCGCACAGGGCAGCGTCACCGACGACACCACCACCGAACCCTGGCGGCCCGCCGGTCCCACGGATCCCCGCGTTCCGGCGCGCGCTCCGGAGGAGCCGGTGGTCGCCGACGACTGGCAGGTCGTCCTGAGCCCCCGGGGCGGGATGGCCTACGACGTACCCGCCGAGTGGAACGTCCACGAGGAGGGCAGCAACACCTTCTGGCCGGCGGACGACCCCGAGGAACACGGCTCCGAATGGGCCTACACCCTGCGGGATCCCGCCAGTCAGGCTGTGACGGCCTGCGACGGCAGAAGAATCGCCTATGTCGGCACCCGCTACATTCAGGGCGTCAGCGGTACGGAGGAAGCGGCACGGTCCGTCTCCAGCAATCTGGCCTGGGCGCTGTACGACCAAGCTCTGGAGGGCGACCTCACCACCACGGAGGCCGAGCCCTTCGAGAACGAGCACGGCGTCAACGGACACATCGCCTACTCGACCTCTTCCGACGCCCCCGAGCACGGGGAAGGTGCCTGCGCCTCGACCGAAGGGCGTGCGATCGGTGTCTCCTTCATCACTTCCTCCGCCGATATCGTCTCCTGGGGTCTGGTGGCCGATACCGGTCATGAACACGCGGTGTCGGCAGAGACGATTGAGCTGATCGTGAGCAGCATCCGCCCGTACGAGGGCTGATCGGCTTCACGCATCGCGACCCGCTTCCGAAAGCAACCGCTTCCCGCTCCCTTGGAAAGACACGCCCCGCCCCGCTTTCACCGAGTCATGGGCGCGGACCCGGGCGCCGGTGGCCGCAGGCGCGGTCACTCGCGAAACGAACTCCCCTGTCCGCGCGTCCAGTCCGCGCCTGCTGCCGTTCTCGCCCGTCCCCGCCATCAGGACTTCCACCCAGCGCTCGGTGCCGACCGCGAGACCAGGGCCTCACCCACCGTCCTCCTCAGCCCCAGGGGCCCGGGGCCGCCCCGTACCCGCTCGGTAAAGTTCCTCCCATGGGATCAGCACAGGATTCCGGGTGGGGGGCTCACGGAAGCCAGGACCCGTACCGGACACAGAACCCGTATCAGCAGCCCACCATGCCCCCCGGCTGGCCCGGCGCACCCACGCCGGTGCCGCCACCGCCGGGCAGGGGCCGGAAGGCGGCGCTGCTCGGGGTCGCTGGGGTGGTCGTGGCCGCCCTGGCCGTGACCGTCGGTGTGGTGCTCACCCGCGGCGGCGGTGAGGACGGGGACGGCGGAGCGGCGGCGGCCGAGGACGAGCAGACGCCGCGGACCCCCTCCGCGCAGGACCCAAGACGGCCGGTCGAGGAGTCCGAGGAGCCTCTTCCCGTCGTCGCGGATGACTGGCAGGTGGTCCTCAGCGACCGGTGGCACACGGCGTTCGACGTGCCCCCCGACTGGCGGGGGCCGTCGCGCGACTCCAGTTTCCGCTGGGAGACCTGGGAGCCCGAGGACCCCGACGTCCCCGACTACGCGTTCAGCCTCACCGATGTCTCCGCGGTCATCGACACGGAGTGCGGCAAGCCGGGCCACCGGCTGGTCGCGGGCACCCGGGGCGCGCAGGGCGCGACGGACACGGCGGACGCCGCCGAGATCATCGCCGGCAACCTGCTGTGGGCCAACTACGACCAGACCAGGTCGGCTTCCTTCGACGTCGGTGAGCCCGAACCGTTCGAGACGGAACACGGCATCACCGGCCACATCGTCCGGGCGACCATCACCGATGTCCCCGACGGCATCCCCGAGCGCGACTGCCCGGTCACCGACGGCATGTCCATCGCCGTGTCCTACCTCAGCCCCAACTCCGACCTGGTGGGATGGGGTCTGGTGGCCGACACCGGCCACGACGGCGAAGTCGACCCGGACGTCATCGAGTCGGTACTGAGCAGCATCCGGCACTACACCCGCTGAGCGGCGCACCACGGCACAGGGCGGGCGTCATGGCCGGTGACGGGACCACGGGTTGGTAACACCTCCGGGCCCTGGGTCGCACGGTGCAGGCACGAGTTCGTAGGGTGAGGGTTCAAAGCACTCAAACCCCGCCGATACGGAGCCGCCGTGACCCGCCGCCGGACCAGGACCGCCCTGATCGCCGCTACCGCGGCCACCGCCCTGCTGCTGACCGCCTGCGGCGGAAGCGACAACAGCGACGCCAGCGACGACATTCCCGGGGTCGACGAGACGACCGAGGAACCGGGCGGGCCCGAGGACGAGCCGGAGGAACCCCCGGCCGATGAGGGCCGGGAGGGGCGCCCGGACATCGACCTGGGCGGTAATTACGAGAACGTCTATGCGGATGAATTCACAGGCGATCCTGCCATCGATGAGATTCTCCTGGACAATCAGGGTTTTCAAGACGCTGTCGCAGAGGCCATCGTCAGCTACGACAACGAGCGGCCATCCCTGAGGTATTACGTCGCTGATCAGGCTCTTTACAGCACGCTTGACCTTCTGGACAACGTGTATCAGACAGGGAATTCATCCGCAGGAGTCGCCACGTACTTCAATCGCAATGTCACTCTTCGCGAGGAAGGTATCGCCACGATCACCTTCTGCCGAGATTTCAGTGAGATCTACACCATTGACTTCGAAACCGGAGAGACCGTGGAAGAAGCCGAACCCGGATCACCGGCTTCCCGGTACGTGGCACGCATGCAGCAGAATGATGAGGGCGTCTGGCAGACAGTCGAATACGAGCTGTTCAGAGAGGATGCCGAATGTCGGTGAGACAGAGGCACAACAGGAAGGTCACAGCCATCACCGCCCTGGCCATTACTGTAGTCGCCATACCGTCGGCGGCCGGCGCGGACTTGCAAGATGGACTGGACAACACCCCCTCAGGAAACGCCGATGGAAAGTCCATCGAGGCCAGCGTCGGAAGGCCGGAGGGGGTCCGAATCAGCTACAGCGGCAATGGCCTTGGTGGGAGCGGAGGACTCACCAGCGTCGATACATCCTGGACGCCGCCCGCCTGCTACTACGCTCCGATGTATACACCCGAGGAATACCAGGCGTATTGGGCCGAACTTTCCCGCGAGTTCTACAGTTCTGGCTGGCCACAGGATGACAAGGACCTGCTTCGGGAGAATCTCGAGGACTCCTACGGCGAGAAGGGAGAGTATCCGAACTACAACATTGAAAAGCAGGGGGAGGGAATGTTTTGGCAGGTGGTCAGGAATGACGCCTACCCCATCGAGGATCAGCTGGCCTGCGAATACCGCACCTTCTTCGTGGAGTTCGGCGATCCTCCCCCGGACGTTCCTCGCGTGGTGAACATCTCCACCCTCGCCGAGCTCGCCTACGAGCGCGTCCGCGTTCCCGACACCGACATCGAGCTGAATCCGGACGGCGAGCAGACCGTCAATCTCGCGACCTGGGTGTGGCTCGATCAGGCGGCCTTCGAGCCGGTGTCCGTCACCGCGTCCCTCGATGACTACGGGCTGTGGGCCACCACCACCGCCACGCCCACCACGCTCACCATCGAGCCGGGCACGTCCGACGCCCGCCTGCATCCGGCGTCCGGTGAGTGCGCCGTCGGCGGTGACGGAAGTATCGGGGAGCCGTACAGCCGGGGGCGGTCCGGGGAGGAGCCGCCGTGTGGGGTGACCTATCTGCGGGCCACGCACGCCACCGGTTCCTACGGGCTGACGGCCTCGCTCACCTGGGAGATCTCCTGGGAGGGGTCGGACGGCAGTGGGGCCTCGCTGCCGTCGGGGGTGTTCGAGACGACGCATGAGATCACGGTGAGCGAGGTGCAGGCCATCGTGCGGTAGGGGCCGCCGGTCTCAGGTCCGGTCGCCGTACACCTCGGGGACGTTGCCGTGCGCCGGGTGGGTGCGAGCGGCCGGGCCCTCGGCGAAGGTGCGGAGGACGTTCTCCGTCACCCTCGTCACGAACTCCCCCGTCCGCGCGTCCATCCCATGGTTTCCGCCGTTCTCGTCCGTCCCCGCCATGAGGGCTTCCACCCAGCGCATCGTGCCGACCGCGAAGACTCCGGCGCCGCTGTCGACCGTGTAGTACGCCGAATCCTGATGGCTGGCACGGCCGTTGCACACCAGAGGCGAGTGCGCCACGATCTCGATGCCCTCGGGGGTGGGCGCCTCGGGCGTGACGCGGTCGTACTCGGCCCCCACCAGGTGGTCGAACGCGTCGCCGGCCCGCACCCCGGTCCCCTCGAAGGCCCAGTGCTCGGGGCGGTGCACGACGTACGGGGCGTCCACCGGGTAGCCCTCGTACAGCACGCCGGTCAGGGACGATTCGGGGTCGGCGCCGGGGTCCGCGCGGAAGTCGGTGGTGACCAGGGCGTCCTGGTGGCCGTGGTGGGGGTCCCGGGCGGCGGCCGACTTGTAGCAGGCGACGATTCTGCGTTCGCCCGCGTGCTTCGGCTCCAGCGGTGTCGGCTCCAGGCGGATCCGGCGGAAGCAGGTGTTCGCCCCGAGGATCGCGAGGTTGGTGCCCGCGTCCCGCGCCCGCGTCAGGTGCTCTCGCTGGGCGGGGGTCATGTATTCGTCGTGGCCCAGGATCACCACCGAGGCCGCGTCCTTCAACACCCCTGGGTCGCGGTCCACATCGTTCCCGGTGGTGTACGCCAGCGGCAGCCCCAGCCGTTCGGCCAGCACCACCGCCGCCCGCTCGTACGCCAGGAACTTCTCGGCCCCGTCCTTGTCGTAGGGCCGGTCGAAGCTCACCACCAGGGCCCGGGTGCGGTCCTGGCCGTCCTTGCCCTCGTACAGGCTGTACCCGCCCCAGCGGTTGTACGCCTGCCAGGTCGCCGGCGCGTGCAGCAGGACCGTACGGCCCGCCGCCTCCCGCGAGCGCACCACCAGCGGCACGTACCGCTGTCCGCCGTCCCCGCCCTCCGCGTCGAGCCGCAGCAGGTAGGCGCCCTCGGGCCACCCCTCGGTGGGCACGGAGAGGCCGCGTTCCCAGTCGGCCCGTACGGTGCCGGTGGCGGGGAAGAACGACGGGGCCCCCTGCACCACGCCCGGCTGCGGCTCGGAGTGCCACACGCGGCGGGCCTGCGCCCCGCCGTACCAGCCGATCCGGTAGGCGGAGACCCGGTATGCGGGCGCCGGGGTGGAGACGTACAGGCCGAACTCCTCCCCCGGGTCCACGCTCACCCGATCGGCGTACCCCTCGATGGCGTCATCGGCCCCGGTGTCGGTGATCCGCCAGCCGGGGTCGCCGGTCTGGGCGGCCTCGCCCGCCGGGTCGGGGTCCTGGCCGCCCCACAGGAAGCAGGCGCCCGCGATTCCGGCCCCGGCCGCCGCGCAGGCGCCCAGGAAGCTCCTGCGGTCCAGGCCACCCTCCTGCCCTGTCATGACCTCAGGCTGTGACACCCCCCGGGGCCGGGCAACTCTTCCACCCGGCATCCCGCGCTGCTACGGTCCCCCGCGTGGACACGCGTCCGGTGCTCTTCCTCGATGTCGACGGACCACTCAATCCCTTCGCGGCCGGACCGGAGCAGGACCTGCCCGGGTACGGCGCCCATCGGATGGAACCGCCCAGTTGGACCGCCCGGTACCCGGGGCGGTCGCTGCTCGTGCGGCTCAACCCCGCGCACGGCGAGGAGTTGCTGCGGCTGGCGGGCGCGTACGAGCTGGTGTGGGGCACCACCTGGCAGGACGAGGCGAATTCCTTCATCGGTACGGTGCTGGGCCTGCCGCCGCTGCCCCATGTGCGCTTCGGGCCGGTGCCGTTCCTGGCGGCGCCGCGCACCGCGCCGCTGCACTGGAAGACCCGCACCCTGCTGGCGTACGCGGGGCGCCGGCCGTTCGCCTGGGTGGATGACGAACCGACCGACGCGGACGCCGCGTTCGTACGCGAGCGGCACCCGGCCCCCGCGCTGCTGCACGGGGTGGATCCGGCGCGCGGGCTGGGCAGTGCGGATTTCACCGCGCTGGCCGAGTGGGCCGCCGCCCTGCCCTGAGGAGCCGTTCAGCCCTGCTTCTGCTCCAGGAACACCGCGAGTGCTTCGACAAGTTCGGTCTCGGCCCGTTCCTTGCGCACGCCGAGCCCGGACAGCACCCCGTTCCCGTCCTCCAGTTCCAGCAGCGCCAGCAGGATGTGCTCGGTGCCGACGTAGTTGTGGCCCAGGCGCAGCGCCTCGCGCAGCGTCAACTCCAGCGCCTTGCGCGCCCGTACGTCGTAGGGGACGAGCGAGGGCGCCTCGCCGTCGGTGGCCTGCGGCAGGGCGGCGATGGCGTCCTGCCGTACAGCGTCGAGCAGCACGTCCTGGCCGGTGATGAGCTTGGCGGCCAGGCTGTCGGGGTCGGCGATCAGGCCGAGCAGCAGGTGCTCGGGGGTGATCATCGTGTTGCGGGCGGCCTGGGCCTCGTTCTGGGCGGCCATGACGACGTTCTTGGCGCGCGGGGTGAACTGTCCGAAGTCCTGGGCGGCGCCCTCGCTGGGGACGAACCGCTTCTGGGCGGCCTGCCGGGTGACGCCCATGCTCTTGCCGATGTCGGTCCAGGAGGCGCCGGAGCGGCGGGCCTGGTCGACGAAGTGGCCGATGAGATGGTCGGCGACGTCGCCGAGGTGGTCGGCGGCGATGACGGCGCTGGTCAGCTGCTCCAGCGAGTCGGTGTGGGTCTTCTTGATGGCCTCGATGAGGTCGTCGAGGCGCACGGAGCGGTTGATCTGAGTGCGTTCGGCGTCAGTCATGTGTCAACCTTAGGTTGACAGCCCGGAGAGTGTCAACCTTCGGTTGACGCCGTCCGGCAGGGCGGCCGGACACATGACGGTGGCCGCCGGCCCGCAGGCCGGCGGCCACCGTGTGACGCGCCCGGGTCCCCCGAAGGGATCAGAGGATCAGTTCAGCGCCCAGGTGTACTCGGCGTCATCGGCCGCGGCCCACGTGACCTCGGTCAGCTCGCTGCCGTCCGGCACCAGGTACATCTTGCAGTCGTTCCACACGTCGCCCTCGGCGAACGTCTTGGGATCCTCGGCCGCCGGGCAGCCACCCGGGATGTCCATGCTGCCGATCATGATCACGGAGGGCATGTACTGGCCGGTCGCGAGGCGCGCCGACTGCTCCAGGCTGGGACGCGCGTACTCCAGGGCCTCGCCCCCGACATGGGCGTAATCCGTGTACAGGTACATCGGCGTGGTGCCCTCGAGGTCCTCCGGGTCGAAGATGTCCAGCGCCTCGACATCGGCGATGTCGCCGGTGTCCAGCTTCTGCACGGTCACTTCCAGTTCGGCCGCGGCCTCGCTGTACTCGTACGGGAGCGGCCCGGCGGTCTCGCCCAGGGCGAGGTTGCCACCGGAGCCCTCCGTCGCGTCGTCGTCCCCGGCGGAGTCGTCCTCCGCCGCGTCCTCGTCCTGGTCCGTGTCCTGCTCCTGGCTCTGGTCCGGCCCGGATCCGGCGTCCGAGCTGTCGCCGTCGTCGCTGCCACAGGCGGTCAGCGTCAGCGCCAGGACGGCGGCGGGAGCGGCGGCGCGCAGCCAGAGGTTCTTGCGGTGTGACACGTGGAACTCCCCGTTGGTTTCTTACATCGAACTGACATCCACCCTAGGTGGCGCATATCCGCGTTCTGTCACACGGACGTAGCAGCCGGACACGCGAAGCGACCGATCACCCCGCGTAGGCCAGCTTGATCCGCTCCCACCGCGCCTGCTGCTCCGGGCCGAGCCGGCCGCGCAGTTCCGCCAGCTTCAGCAGGTTGGCCTCGGCGCCCGTGGTCAGGGTCTGGGCCTCCGCCAGGTAGTGGTCGTCGATCAGCGCCTCCAGCTCGTCCTGGTTCATCACCGGGACGATGCGCTCCGCCAGCTTGTTGGTGTTGCGGTACGAGCCCTGGAGCCGGAACGGCGGCTCCGTGCGGCTCGCGTCGTCCTGCGTCGCCGAGGCGATGTACGCCGCGTTCACCGCCAGCGTCGTGCGCTGCACGTACAGCAGCTTCCGCAACACGGACAGGATCTGCTCCAGATCGGCCGCCCCGTACGGATGGGCGAGGCGGTCCGCCGTCACCGACTCGTCGCCGCGCGCCAGCCGCACCAGCAGGTCCACGTCCGAGCGCTCGCGCGCCGCCAGCGGGGCCAGCACCGGGTTCGCGGTCAGCGCGTTCTCGATGTGGCTCAGCGCGAACAACTCGTCCCGGCCGGAGAGCACATCACCCAGGTTCCACACGTCCGCGCGGTTGGCCAGCATGTCCGGCACCCGGAAGCGGGTCCCGGACTCGGTGAACGGGTTGCCCGCCATGCACACCGCGAACCGCTTGCCGCGCAGGTCGTACGTGACGGCCTCGCCGTCCCCGACCCGGACCCCGTCGATGCGGCGCTGCGCGTCGCACAGCGGGATGAACCGCTGGAGCAGCTCGGGCGAGGTGTGCTGGATGTCGTCGAGGTAGAGGAAGACGTTGTTGCCCATCTCCAGGCCGAAGTTGAGCTTCTCCACCTCGCGCCGGGCCGCCGCGTCCGGAGCCGCCGCCGGGTCCAGGGAGGTGGTGTCGTGGCCCAGCGCGGGGCCGTCCACCTTCACGAACACCAGGCCGAGCCGGGCCGCCACGTACTCCATCAGCGTCGTCTTGCCGTACCCGGGCGGGGAGAGCAGCAGGAGCAGGCCCTGGCTGTCGGTGCGCCGCTCCTCGCCCGCCGTGCCCAGCTGCTTGGCGAGGTTGTCGCCGATCAGCGGCAGATACACCTCGTCCAGCAGCCGGTTGCGCACGAACGCCGACATCACCTGCGGGCGGTACGCGTCCAGTCGCAGCCGGCGCCGTTCGGCGTCCAGCAGCGCGTTGCGGCGCCGGATGTACTGCCGGTGGGCGGGCACCCGGTGCGTCCTGAACTCCGTGGTGCGGGAGAGGAACTCATCCAGCCGCAGCGGCAGTTCGCCGGAGGCCACGCGCGGGTGCGCGCCGAGCAGGCCGTCCACGCGGGCGGTGAGCGGGGCGTCGATGGCGCGGTGTTCCACGTCCTCGCCGCACAGTTCGAGCACGGCGGCCTCGGCGAGGTCGGTCGCCTCGCGGCCGGACGACTCGGTGAACGCCGTCAGCCACGCGGTCACGAGCTGGTGCCGGGCCGCCAGGTCGTCGCCGAGCGAGACGACGTCCTGCGCGAACTCCTTGGTGCCCGCGGTGCCCAGCGCCGTACGGAAGTCCTCCAGCAGGTTGCGGGCCGCGGCGCTGGTGGCGAAGCGCGGGGTGTGGCCGGTGGCCAGCGCCAGTTCCTCGAAGAGGTAGCCGCCGGCGTCCTCGCCCGGTGCCGGTGGCAGGGCGTGCTCGATGCGGAATGTCTCGATGGCGGTGGTCAGTTCGGCCGCGAGCCGCTCCACGGCCGCGACCTGCCCGAAGGCGGTGCGCGCCCGGCCCAGCGACTGGGCGCGGGTGGTCCACGCCCGCCGGTCGGCGTCGGTGGCGCCGTACGCCCAGAACAGCTGGGCGGCGGCACGCACCTCGGGCCCGTAGCGCAGCAGGTCGGCGTGGTCGCGCAGGCGCAGCAGCACGGCGAGGATGCGGGCCGCGTCCTGGTCGTGGACGCCGCGGTCGTACCCCTCGTCGTAGGCCGCCTCCGCCGTGCGGCGCACCTGCGACAGCAGCTCCGCCTCGCTCTCCCCCGCCGCGCCCTGGGACAGCACCGTGGCCGCCAGGTGCTCCGCGCGGTACACGGCCGGGGACTCCGAAGCGAGCGGCTGGTCCCAGAAGTCCTGGGTGGCGGCGAACTCCGGGTCGGTGACCGGTGCCCGGTAGTCGGTGCCGGTCACGGCGAACGACAGGGCGCCGTCCTGCGGCACCAGCGTCAGGTCGATGGGCTGGGTGTTGACGCCGAAGCTGTGCCGGCCGAGCCGCACCGTACCGTCCGCGCCGAACAGGTCGGCGCGGTCGCGCAGCGCCCGCCCCGCCTCCTGCCGGATGGCCTTCAGCCGGCCGGTCAGCTCCTCCGCCCGGACGGTCTCGCCGATCTCGCGCAGCTCGCCTGCCGTGGCGCGCACCCGCTCCACCAGCGGATCGGCGGCGAAGTAGGCGTTAATGTCGTCGAGTGTGGGCAGCGCGGTCGCGCGCCGGGTGACGGTGGACAGGATGCGGTTCGCGGAGGAGGCGAGCCGCTCGGCGTGCCGCGCCCGCTCGTCCAGCTGGGCCTGCTTGCGCGCCGAGAACGTCTCGTAGATCTCCTCGCGCTGCCCGGCCAGCTGGGTGAGGAAGTCGTCGAACGAGCCGAACCGTGACTCCAGGTTCTCCAACTGGAGCAGCAGCCTGCCCAGTTGCTCGTCGCACTCCTCGGGGGTGCGGGAGGCGGCCAGGGCGCCGGAGACCGCCTGGCCCAGCAGCGCGTACTCGGCGGCGAACTCGGCCCGCCCCTCCCGCTCCAGCAGTTCCCGGCGCCGCCCGTCGAGCACCGCTCGGGCCCGGTTGACGGCGCCCATCACCTCGCCGATGCGCTCCAGCAGCCCGGTGCGCACGGTGGCGTCCGCGATGTCCAGGCCGCCGATGACGTCGGTGACGATGCGCAAACCGTCCGCGTGTTCGCCGATCTCCGCCAGCAGCGGGTCGGCGACGGCGACGCTGTCCACCCTCGCCGCCCGCTCCGTGAGTTCGGCGATCGCGGCCCGGGTGTCGTCGAACGCGTCCTCGCGGGAGAGAAAGGCGACCGCGCGCCGCCCGGTGGCCGCCAGCGACTCCCCGAGGCGCTCGCCGATCGCGGCCAGCGCGTCCAGGTCGATGTGCCGCACCTCGCGCAGCGACTCGGTGTGGCCCTGGGCGCGGCGCAGTTCGGTGAGCACGGTGACCCACTCGGCCGCGCCCTTGGGGGCTTCGCCGCGCGCCCGCCGGATGAGCCGTTCGGCGTGCTCGCCCGCCTCGGCCAGTTCCTTCGCCGCCCGCGCCCGCTGCTCCTGGACGCGCTGGTACTCGTCGATGACCTGCTCGGCGGTGGCCCGCAGGGTGGCGGTGGGCTCGTCGAGACCGGCGAGGCCGTCGAGGCCCAGCCAGTGGTACTGGTCGGTCAGCCGGTCGCAGGCGGCGGTGATCGCCTCGAACACGGCGGTGCCGGCGGCGAGTTCGCTCGCCAGCCGGCCCACGGTGAGGGCGTCGGAGATGCCGCGCACCAGCTCCGCGTTGCCGATCCGGGTCAGCGGTCCTTCGCCCACCGGGGGCGCGGCGGCGGCGTACGCGTCGGAGGTGAAGGGGCTGCGCCACACCTGCACCGGGTGGACGAGGGCCGGTTCGCCGTCGTTCCCGGCGCGGCTGATGGCCAGGGTGCCGTCGTCGAACAGCGCGAAGCCGTGCGAGGGCAGCGGGTTGGCCACTTCCTTGCGGATGAGGTTGTAGGGCAGCAGGAGCGTGTGGCCGGTGGCGGGGGCGTGGAAGACGTACAGCACGTCCTCGCCGTTGGGCGAGCGGATGGCCTTCTCGTACGCGAGCCCGGCGGTGTCGGTGGCCTCGAAGGTACGGGCGGCGGCGCCGGGCGGGGCGGCGGCGAGGTAGTAGCCGCCGGGGAAGATGATGCCCTGTTCGTCGGGGAGCGTGCGGCAGGCCTGGCCGATGCCGTCGAGGCGGACCACGTCCTGGGTGCGGGTGTTGAAGACGAGGTAGCGGTGGACGCTCTCGTTGTACGGCAGAACGCGCAGCAGGATCAGCGGCCCGACGCGGGCGTACGCGATCTCGGCGTCGGCGAGGGACTGGAGCGGTTCGTCCACCGGCTCGTGGTGGATGCCGTCCGCGCTGTCGGTGTCGTTCTCGGTCTTGAGGGTGAGCCGGCCGCCGACGGTGGCGACATACAGCGCGCCCTCGATGCTCACATGCGGGTGCGTGCCCAGGATGTGCTGCTCGCGCCCGGTGTCGGTCCAGCCGAAGTCGTAGGGCTCGGGGAAGACATGGTCGCGCTCGCCCTTGGCGTCCAGGTACTGCGGGGTGCCGTCGGGGTGGATGCGCCAGCGCAGCACGCGGATGTCGCTGAGCCGGTCGCCGGTGCGGAAGACGGCCAGCAGCAGGCCGCCGGTGAGCCGCAGCCGCAGCAGCTGGGCCTGCCGGAAGTAGCGGTAGAGGCTCTCGAAGTCGCGCTGGAACGCGGGGTCATCGAGCAGCCCGGGGACGGCGTCGGGCGGGGCGGGCAGGAAGTGGCCGTCGTCGGCGCCGCCCGCGCTGAGCCGGTGCAGCCCGAAGACGTCGCCGATCGCGGTGTTCTCGGTGCCGGAGGCGCCGGTGCCGCGCGGGTTGTAGCCGGCCAGCAGGACGCCGCCGACCTGGACGATGTCGCGCGGGACGCTCTCGCGCCCGGTGCGGACCCGTTCGGTGGCGAGCAGGGCGAGTTCACTGCCGCCGAAGGTCTCGATGCGGCGGGCGTTGAGCGTCTGCGCGCGGGCCGCCAGTTCGGTGGCCGCGGCGGACATCCGGGCCCGCAGTACGTCGTAGGTGCCGGCATCGAGCCGGGTGTCCTGAGTATCCTGGGTTTCCTGGGTGTCCTGGGTGCTCACGTCGTCAACCGTTCCCGTATCCCGTTTCCGATCCCGCTCCGGTCACGTCACCCGTCACCGGATCTTCCCCCGCCCCGTCCGTCCGCCGCCGGCCCGGCCCCCGCGGGCCGGACCGGCGGCGGACGACGCGCCCTACTTGTCCAGCGCGACCGCGCCGTTGACCTTCGCCAGGTCGGTCAGCCGGACCTCGCCCAGACCCTGGGCCGTGACGGCCTTCAGCACGCCGCGCAGCTGCCCGGTGTGCTCACCGCCGCCGGCGATCAGGGAACCCAGCAGCCCGGCCAGGGTCAGGTCGCGCACCCCGGCGGCGCCGAGACCGGCGGCCATCGCGCCGATGTCCTGGGTGAAGGTGGAGTTCTCCTTGTCCAGCCACGGCCCGGCCAGCGCCTGCGCGTGCTCGGAGCTGTTGACGAACCCGTCCAGGCCCCGGCCCGCCGAGATCGCGCCGATCAGCTTGTCGAAGAAGACGGTGTCCCCGCCGACGATGTCGATCTTGGCGTTCTCCAGGCCGGTGGCGACCACCGTGGCCTGCGCCTCGGCGATCTGCCGCTGCACGTCGATCCCGGCGATCCGGATGTCCTTCTCCGCCTCCAGACGCAGCCGGTACTCCTCGTGCTCCCGGCTGGCGGCGTCCAGCGCGGCCATCGACTCGGCCTTGAGCTTGAGGCCGTCCGCCTCGGCGGTCATCTTCTCGCGCAGCGCCTCGGCCTCGGCCAGGCCCATCTCCTTGGCCGCCTCGGCCTCCGCGTGCCGGGTCTTGGCGATGGCGTCCGCCATCCGCTCCTTGACCTCGGCCTCGGCCAGGCCCTCGGCAGAGGTGTCGGCACGCTTGCCCTCGGCCAGCCGGATCGCGGCCTGCGCGTCCAGGTCGGCCGACTTCAGCCGCGCCTCGGCGAGCGTGAGTTCTTCCTTGGCCTTGTGCACGGCCGCGGCCTCGGCCGCCTCCGCCGCCTTGATGTCCTTGACCAGCTGCTCCTGCGCCTGGGCCTCGGCGGTGATGATCAGCGCCTGGCGGTCGCGCTCGGCCTCCTCGACGGCCCGCAGCTTCTTGATCTCCTCCTCCTGCTGGGCGACGGTCTTCTCGACCGCGATGCGCTCGCGCACCACGTCCGCGATGTCCCGCTTCTCGCCCTCCAGCTCCTTGTCCTTGGCGATGCGCTGGAGTTCGGTCTCCCGCTCGCGCGCGATGACCTCCAGCATCCGGTCCTTCTCGATGCGCTCGTTCTCGATCGCCACGACGCGGTCGCGGTTGAGCTTGGCGACGGCGACCTCGCGCTCGCGGTTCTCGTTCTGCACGCCGAGGGCTTCCTCGGTCTTGATGTGCGCGGTGTGCGAGCGCAGCCGCTCCTCGGCCTGGACGCGGGCGGTCTCGGCCTCCTCGCGGGCGCGTACGGTCTCGATCTCGCGGGTCTGCTTGATCTCGGCGTCGGCCTGGCGGCGCTCCAGTTCGAGGACGGCCTCGCGGGCGTCGACGTTCTGCCGGGTGATCTCCTTCTCCTCGTTCCGGCGGAACTCGTTGGTGAGCACGTGCTGGTGCGCGGTCAGCTCGGTGATCTTCCGGATGCCCTGGGCGTCCAGGATGTTGTCCTTGTCGAGCTGGGAGAGCGGGGTCTGCTCCAGGTAGTCGATCGCCGCGTCCTCCAGGCTGTAGCCGTTGAGGTCGGTGCCGATGACGGCGATGATCCGGTCGCGGAACTCGTCGCGCTTGGTGTACAGGTCGGCGAAGTCCAGCTGCTTGCCGACGGTCTTGAGCGCCTCGGAGAACTTGGCGTTGAACAGCTCCTGGAGCGTCTCGCGGTCGCTGGCGCGCTCGGTGCCGATGGCCTGGGCCACCTTGATGACGTCCTGCACGGTCTTGTTGACGCGCACGAAGAACGAGATCCGGATGTCCGCGCGGATGTTGTCCTGGCAGATCAGGCCGTCCCGCCCGGTGCGCCCGATCTCGATGGCCTTCACGGAGATGTCCATGGTCTCCGCCCGGTGCAGGACCGGGAGGACCACGGCGCCGGTGAAGGTGACATCGACCTTGCGGACCTTGGAGACGATCAGGGCCTTGCCCTGCTCCACCTTGCGGAAGAGACGGCTGAGCATGAAGACGACGGCGATGACGATGATCAGCGCGGCGGCGATGAGCACGCCGAGGCTGGTTCCTATGGTGTCCATCCGGTTGTGAACCCCTCGTGGTCGGTCGAGAAGATGTGCGGCTGTAGAAGGAGATGCGGTGAAGACCGCGTGGCGCGCGGGGGCGCCGTTTCACGGGTGGGGCCGTCGAAGGGGGGACGCGCTCAGCGCGGCAACTGGTTCTCGAGGTACCCGGTCGCCGGGCCGGCGTCGTACGGCGCCACCCAGAAGAACTCGCGTTCAGGTTCGTAGCCGAAGATCAGCGCCCGGCTGCCGGCCCCGAGGTCGGCGCCCTCGGGCCCTTCGGCGCGTACTTGCACGATGGCGGTGCCGCCGTCCTCGGCGGTGACCTCGGCCTGGCCGAAGTCGGCCGTGACGCGGCTGGTGCGCACGACGCACACCTTGCCCACGAAGTCCTCGTGCTGGGAGCCGGTGTCGGCGGCGAAGACCTTGCGCAGCGGCAGGACGGCCAGCCGTGCGGCGCCCCAGCCGGCCACCAGGGCGACCGGGACGGTGGCGACGCGCAGTGCGGTGGCGTCCAGCAGTTCGGTGCCGGCCATGGCGGTGAACCAGGCGACGGCGATGAGCAGCGAGAGCGGGATCGCGGCGGGCACGCCGCTCAGGCCGAGCAGGGCCATGACACCCGCGAAGCCGCCGATGTCGCCGTCACCCGCACCGTCGCCGCCCTCGGCGACCGAGCCGCCGACGCCGAACAGCACCCCGAAGATCCAGTACAGCAGCACCACGGCGAGAGGGAAGGTGAAGATCACGGCCGGAAACGCCATGGCCGTCGTGAAGAACTCCCCCATCCTTCAACCCCCCTATGGTGATATTGACAATATTTATACGCGACGATCGTCCCCGGTGGTACCCCAGGGGCGTATCGACCGCCGTTACGTTCAGGACGTGCACACCCACCCGGCACGCATGGTGGCCCTCGGTTTCGCCCTCGCGGTCGTCGTCGGCACCACCGTGCTGGCGCTGCCGATCTCCCGCGCGGGAGACGGTGCGGCGCCCCTGCTGACCGCCTTGTTCACCGCCACCTCCGCCGTCTGCGTGACCGGTCTCGCCGTTGTAGACACCGGAACGTACTGGAGCGGTTTCGGCGAAGTGGTAATTCTTTTCCTGATTCAGGCGGGCGGCCTCGGCATCATGACGCTCGCCTCGCTGCTGGCGCTCCTGGTCGTCGGGCGGCTGCGGCTGATGACCACGCTGCGAACGCAGGCCGAGTCCAAGATCGGGATGGGTCAGGTACGCGGCGTGCTCAAGCGGGTCGCGCTGATCACCGTGACGGTGGAGGCGGTCACGGCCCTGATCCTGGCCCTGCGCCTGTGGCTCGGGCACGGACAGTCCCCGGGAACCGCCGCGTACTCGGGGATCTTTCACGCCGTCTCGGCCTTCAACAACGCCGGCTTCGGGCTGCACGCCGACAGCCTGACCGGCTACGCGCACGACCCGTGGGTGCTGCTTCCGGTGTCCGCGGCGGTGATCCTGGGCGGCCTCGGCTTCCCGGTGATCCTGGAACTGCTGCGGCAGTGGCGCGGGGGGCGCCGCCGGGCGAGAACCCCCCGTGCCTGGTCCCTGCATCTGCGGCTGACCCTGTGGCTGACCGGAGCGCTGCTCGCGGCGGGGACAGCGCTGACCCTGCTGTTCGAATGGTCCAATCCCGGCACGCTGGGACCACTGGGCAGCGAGGACAAGGCCCTGGGCGCGTTCTTCCACTCCGCGATGCTGCGTACCGCGGGCTTCAACGCCACCGACATCAGCGCCCTGGAACCCGCCACGCTGCTCGGTTCCTGCGTCCTGATGTTCATCGGCGGCGGCAGCGCCGGAACAGCCGGCGGCATCAAGATCACCACCTTCGCCGTCCTGGGAGTGGCCATCCTGGCGGAGGTGCGCGGCGAGCCGGGCGCGAGCATCTTCGGACGGCGCCTGGCGCCGCAGGTGCTGCGCCAGGCCCTGACCGTCGCACTGCTCGGCGTGGCCGCTGTCATGGCGTCCTCCATCGCGCTCCTGGCCATGGTGGACGCGCGCGCCGAGATCGTGCTGTTCGAGGCGGTGTCGGCCTTCGGCACGGTGGGCCTGTCGGCCGGGCTGACCGGCGACCTCGACGGTCCCGGTCAGCTGATCATCACCGCCCTGATGTTCCTCGGCCGGGTGGGCCCGATCACCCTCGCCTCCGCGCTGGCGCTGCGCCACCGCAAGCAGCGGTACCGGCTGCCCGAGGAACGCCCGATCATCGGATGAAGCCCCGGCCCCCGCTCCCGACGCCCACACCCACCGTGCGCACGCACGGACGTCATCACCCCCTCGCACGGAACGGAGCACAGTGATGCCCAGACGACGCCGCGGTCACCCCGATCAGCGGGTGGCGGTCATCGGCCTCGGCCGGTTCGGCATGTCCCTCGCCGGAGAGCTCATGCGCACCGGCTGGGAGGTGCTCGGAGTCGACGCCGACGAGCAGCTCGTCCAGCGGCACAGCGACGCCCTCACCCACGCCGCGGTCGCCGACTGCACCGACCACGAGGTCCTGCGCCAGCTCGGCATCCCCGACTTCCACCATGTCGTGGTCGCCATCGGCAGCGCCGTGGAGGCCAGCATCCTGGTCACCTCCCATCTCCTGGACGACGAGGTGCCGAACATCTGGGCCAAGGCCATCAGCCACCAGCACGGCCGCATTCTGGAGCGGCTCGGCGCCCACCACGTGGTGCAGCCCGAACACGAGATGGGCGAGCGGGTCGCGCACCTGGTGGCCGGACGGATGCTGGACTTCATCCCCTTCGACGAGCACTACGCCCTGGCCAAGACCCTGGCGCCCCCGACCGCCACGGGGCGGCCCCTGGGCGCCACCGCGGTGCGCTCCCGGCACGGGGTGACCGTGGTCGGCGTCAAGCGGCCGGGCGGGCACTTCACCTATGCGACGGCGGAAACCGTGCTCGAACCGGGCGATGTGATCATCGTCACCGGGGAGACGTCCGCCGTGGAGGCGTTCGCGAATCTGGGTTAGCTTTGCGGGCAGGTGCGCCGGGAAGTCTGGTCGGCAATGTGCAAACATTTGTCCCTTTACAGCCCCGGAGGCTCTCTTCATGACCCCGCCGCAGACCACCACGCCCGCCCCGAACGCGGAAGATCAAGACCGCCGTTCGATCGCGGAATTCCTGCGTCTGGAGGTCACCGGCGGCCTGATGCTGCTGATCGCCGCCACACTGGCGCTGATCCTGGCGAACTCCCCGGTCAGCGACACATACACCTCGGTGCGCGACCACCACCTCGACATCCCCTGGCTGGGCCTGAACCTCTCCATCGGCCACTGGGCCTCGGACGGGCTGCTCGCTGTCTTCTTCTTCATCGCGGGTGTCGAGCTGAAGCGGGAACTGGTCGTCGGGCAGCTGCGCAAACCGGCCGCCGCCGCCCTCCCAGTGGTCGCCGCCATCGGCGGCATGGCCGTACCCGCCCTCATCTACGTGCTGGTCAACGGCCTGCAGGGCGGCGCCATGGACGGCTGGGCCGTCCCGATGGCCACCGACATCGCCTTCGCGCTCGGCGTCCTGGCCGTCGTCGGCCGCAAGCTCCCCTCCGCGCTGCGCACCTTCCTGCTGACCCTCGCCATCGTCGACGACCTCATCGCGATCATCATCATCGCGGTGTTCTTCGCCTCCGACCTGAACCTGTGGTTCCTGCTCGGCTCGATCGCCGGACTCGCCCTCTTCGGCTTCCTGCACCACCGGGGGGTACGCGGCTGGTACATCTACGTGCCGCTCGCGCTGGTGATCTGGGGCCTGATGTTCAACAGCGGCGTGCACGCCACCATCGCCGGTGTCGCCATCGGCATGCTGCTGCGCACCACCACCAAGCCGGGCGAGGAGACCGCCCCCGCCGAGCACATCGGGCACCTCGTCCACCCCTGGTCGGCGGGCCTGTGCGTCCCGCTGTTCGCGCTGTTCGCGGCCGGGGTGGCGGTCTCCGGTGACACCTTTGCCGACATGATCCACGAGCCCGAGGCGCTCGGTGTGACCCTGGGCCTGGTGGCGGGCAAGATCATCGGCGTCTTCGGCGCCACCTGGCTCGTGGCCACCTTCACCCGGGCACAGCTCCACCCCTCCCTGAAGTGGCCCGATGTCTTCGGCGCCGCCATGCTGGCCGGCATCGGCTTCACCGTCTCGCTGCTGATCGCCGAACTGGCCTTCGCCGACCTGCCGCACCTGATGGAACACGTCAAGGTCGCCGTCCTGCTCGGCTCGGTCATCGCGGCCATCGGCGCGGCCATCGTGCTCACCCTGCGCGGCCGGGCCCACGAGCGGGCCGGCACCTCCGAGGAGTAAGCGGTACGTCCCCGGACCACGGCGCCCGGCCGGGCTCACCCGGCCGGGCCCTCCGGTGCGCAGCCGTTCAGCGAGGTCATTCCGCAGGTTGCCGGCCGGAGAGCGCGTGGTACGACTTGCGGGCGCCCCTCACCCGGCGGTACGGACCATCACCGCTGGGACCGCCCGCCCTCGCGCTTCGGCGGAATCCACCAGCAGTGGCGGCCTGACGCGGAGGCCAGCAGGACGCCGGAAAGAGTTCCGGTGACCATTCCCACCCCCGCGAGCCACGCGACCGCCGCCACATAGGACGGAGGGTCATCCGTGCGGGGCTTGACATGGCCCTGCGGGTCGTAGATCACGTTCACCCGCGAGCCCTCGATCAACCCGACACATCCCCTGGGGACATCGAGGTGCGGGCGGATGCGTTCCCCTTCGGCGGTCTCCAGCCGGCACGCCGGGGATGTCTCCCCCACTCTGTGGTTTTGGGAAGGGCCGCCCGCCACGGTCCCGGTCACCACGGCCTCCGTCCAGCGGCCTCGGGTTTCGAGTGTCAGGGACTCCGCGGCGGAGTACGCGACCACCCCGGCGGCGAAAGTGGGAAGGGCGGTGATGACCACCAGTATGGGGACGGGCGCGACGCGCAGCCGTTCGCCGGCGATCGAGGTGAACGCCAGCCAGACCGCCGCGACCAGCAGCCCGATGAGCAGGAGGGACAGACCGACCGAGGGCCACAGGTCGAAGCTGACGCCAACCACGGACAGGAGGAGCACGACCGTAATGACCAGGACGCTCAGCGCCAGTTGCACGACCAGAAGTCCGGCTATTTTCTTCATAAGTGTCTCCCCCTACCCCTTTGCGGAGACGTTCGATCACGGGGCCTGGGCCGGCCGAACAACGGGGTCGGCCATGTCGGTTCCCCTCCCACCGCTCGACCCGTATCGTGGCCGGCCCGCCGCCTCACGAGGCACCCGAGGGGTCCCTACTGGCACAGGGCCAGCACTTCGTTGCCCGGCCCCTCCAACCGGTAGGGCCCGCCGGGCTCGTCCGGCCCCGGGGGCGGTGCCGGGAGCAACTCCCGCTCCCCCGACACCACCTGGCGCCCGCCGTCCGGGCGCACCAGCACCGTCCCGGCGGCGTTCAGCGCCAGCAGTTCGCCACCGGTCCGCAGCAGCAGCGCGGCGCGCGGGCCGCCCGCGTGGACGGCGGTACGCCCGGCTGCCAGGCCCGCCAGGACGGAGCGGACACTGTCATCCCGCGCCAGCACCCATGTGGTGGGCGACCCGGGCGGGGGCCGTTCACCGCCCGGCCGGTGGAAGTCGCTGCCGCCGATCGCGATCACATCGGGCCGCCAGGCCAGCGCCCACGCCAGCGGCGCCCCGTACCTGCGGTCGCGCCACGTCGGATGCCACAGCTCCACATGCCGGGGCCGCAGCCGTGGGGCGAGCGGCAGCCGCCAGGAACAGTCCGTGGCCACCGGGTGGTTGACCGAGAGCACCCCGCCGCGCCGCTCGATCTGCGCGCCCCAGGTGTCGGCCGGCTCCCGGAAGTCGACCCAGCCGGTGTCGCCGAAGACATTGGCGTGCCCGAGGTCGGTGGTGACCTCCTGGCCGGGCACGAGGGTGATCCCGTACCTGGCGCCCACCGCGGCCAGCTCCGCGTGGTGCGAGACGGTGTTGTGATCGGTGACGGCGAGGAAGTCGAGCCCCCGGGTGACCGCGAGCGCCGCCAGTTCGGAGACGGTGAGCGCCCCGTCGCTGTGCACCGTGTGCGCGTGGAAGTCCCCCGCCAGCCAGCGCATCCCGTCCACGGCGGGCAGCGGCGTGCGCGGCGGCCGTTCGGGGGGCACCGGCGGCGCGGCCTGCGCGGGCGGCACTGGCCGGCGCCCGGTGGTGACCACCCGCAGCGTGTACGCCACCCCCTGCGGCGGCACCCGGTGCAGCCGCAGCAGCACGTGCCACAGCCCCGGCTCCGGTTCACCCGGCAGATAGCCCGGTGTCGCCCAGTCGGCGGCGACGGTAAAGCTCTCGCGCGCCCCGCCCGACCAGCCCCGGAACCCGCCGGGCCCCCAGCAGCCGAGGTCCAGCACACCGCCGCTGTCCCGGTCGTACGCGAGCTCCACGCGTACCGCCGCCACCCCCGCGCCCACCTCGAAGGGCAGCCGGCGCACCTCCCCCGCCACCCGGTCCGCAACGCTCCACCTGCCGCGAAGCACCACCTCGCTCAACCCCACACCACCTCCCGCCACCAGACTCCCGCGATCCCCGCCCGCGCACCACCCCGCCGGTACGGGTGGGGCGAACGTGCCTGATGAGGACCGTCCGGCCCGGGAGGAGCAGCCGGAAGACACCCTCTCAGGGCTGGGGCAGCGGCACGGTGCGCGCGACGCGGAACCCCACGTCGTCGATCCGGAAGGTCGGGTGACTGCGCCGCCGCACCGACGCCCGGCAGCTCCAGTGCTCGTCGGCCCACCCACCCCCGCGCAGTACCCGGTAGGTGCCGTACACCTCGGCGTCGTAGAGGTCCCAGCACCAGTCCCACACGTTGCCGAGCATGTCGTACAGACCCCAGCTGTTCGGCAGCCTGCCGCCTACGGGGTGCATCCCGCCCTCGGAGTTGCCCCGGTACCAGGCGATCTCGTCCAGCCGGCCGTACCGCGCGCCGGTGCTCCCCGCGCGACAGGCATGCTCCCATTCGGCCTCGGTCGGCAGCCGGTACCCGTTGGCGGAGGCGTCCCAGGCGGCCCGCTCGTCGTTGACACCCAGCTCGTACGCGGGCGTCAGCCCCTCGCTCTCGGACAAGGCGTTGCAGAACCGGACCGCATCCCACCAGGAAACACCCTCGACCGGCAGCCGATCGCCCGGAACGCTGCTGGGCCGCAGGCCCGTGACGCGTGCGTACCAGGACTGTGTGACCGGGAACGCCGACATCCGGAACGGCGCGACCTCGACCGTCCACGTGCTCCGCGTCCGCCGGTCGGACAGCGTCACCCGCCCCGACGGAACGGCCACCATCTCGTCTGCTGCCCCCGCGTCCACAAGAGCCCACCCTAGGTCCTGCCTGGCGCACGGGACCGCGGGGTGAGGTGATGGCCGCCGGGCGGCGAGGGGAGAGGCAGGGCTGCCCGCGAAGGGCAGCCCGATGGACGAAAGGGCCACCGCCGCGTTCGCGGGGACAGCGCCGTGAAACAGAACCCGGACATGTACGCGATCATTTGATGAACGCTCCTGACCTAGTGTTTTCCGTGTCAGTACGACACCCCACACCAGCACCTGATGGAGCCTCCGATGCGTACGCGTCTCGCCACCCGCCCCGCTCGCCTCGTCCTGGCCGCCGCTGCGGCGGTCGCCCTGACCGCGACCATGACCGCCTGTGAGGACGACTCGGCCACCCCGGCGGCCCCCTCCACTGGCGGCTCGGACAGCGACGACGCGACGGACGAGGACACCACCGACGAGGACGCCCCCGGCAGCGGCCACGAGGGTGAGCCCGTCACCCAGGGCTGCGGCACGACCGACCTGACCTTCACCGTCACCGAGGAGACCCAGGCCGGGGGCTACTTCCTGGTCGCGGCCCAGGCCAACGAGGGCATCACCTGCACGCTGGAGGGCTCCTACCCGATGGCGTTCTTCGGTTCCGCCGAGGAGAGCCACGTCTCGCCCGCCGGGCAGTCCGTGGACGACAGCATCGAGATGTCCGGCGACACCATCGCCTACGCCGGCATCAACCCGAAGACCACCAACGACGACAACGGCGCCGAGTACGAGCAGATCTTCATCAGCATCCTGGGCGAGGACGGCGCCAACGCCGTGGAGTTCCCGATCTCCGCCACCCTCGTCGACCAGCCCGAGGCGACCAACTGGAGCCTGCGGGACATCGACGCCGTCCCCATGAGCTGACGCCTTTGCGGAGCGACCGAAGCGGTACGCCAGGGTTGCGACCCGGCGGTCATGACGACCGCCGGGCGTCCGCCCGTTCAGGGGCGGCGGGGCTCAGCCCTTGACGTGCCGGAGGAACACGCTCCAGGCCGCCCCGGGGAACACGAACGCCCCCCGCGAACGGTCCTTGCTGTCCCCGACCGCCACCAGGCCGTCGTCCGTCAGCTGGGTCTCCACACAGCTTCCGCTCCCCCCGTTCGAGTAGCTGGACTTACGCCACCTCGCTATCGGCAGCCCATATCGCATGACTTTCCCCTACGCGTGATCGAGTTCCACCGCGATGGCAGAGATCAACTTCATCGAGTCGGCAGAGGACAGGGCTTGAGTCCGCAAGTGCTCCTCAGCGATCCGATACGGCTCCAGATCGGCCTCTTCCTCGATGAAGAGCCTACTCGTCTTCTGTTCGAGAAAGACGATGTCCATGTGCCCCGGCGCCGGGTATACGAATCGCAGGAACGAGCCATCCATACCGGCGTGGGCGCCCGCGCTGTTCGGGATGACCTGGATCGACAGATGGGGCGGCTTCGCGAGGCCAACGAGCTTCCGCAACTGCTCAGCCATGACGGACGGACCTCCGATCTGTCGATGGAGGGCTGCCTCATCCAGAACGCAGATGATCCGGGGAGCGTTGGGACCGACGAGTACCTTCTGTCGTTCCAGCCGGATCTGAACCGCCTGGTCAACGGACGGGCTGAAGGGGTCCGGAAACCCGTCGATGATCGCGCGGGCGTATGCCTCGGTCTGGAACAGACCCGGGACCACGTTGGCTTCGTACTGGAAGACCTTGCTGGCCGTTGACTCAAGCTCGATCAGCTCCATGAGCTTCGGCGTCAGAACATCCTTGCGTTGCTGCCACCAGCCACGCTTACGACTGTTCCGGTTGAGCTCGCCCAAGCCCTCGCGCAGCTCCTGGTCCTGGACGTCGTAGAAGTCGAGAAGGGCGACGAGTTCGAGGCGGCTCAGACCGGTCTTCCCGGATTCCACCCGGCTGATCTTCGCGTCACTCGCGTCAACGACCTCTGCGGCCTCCAACTGCGACTTTCCCGCGTGCTCCCGCAGCCGCCGCAACTCCATCCCCAGCCGCATCCTTCGGACCGTCATCACTGGTCGACCCACGGCAACCCCCTCTTGTGTCTATTGGGTTCGGCTCAGTGTGCCGCAACCGTCGCCCGGGACGGGTTCAGATTCACTCCGCAGAGGTAATCGTCGCAACTTGCGACGCGATGCCTTGCGGATCGCCGTCGGCTACGCCACCCTGGTGACGCTGACGTTGCGCTTCCACCCGGCTACAGCACGTGGCTCTCTCTGCGCACGTCACAACGCCCCCTGTCAGCAGACACGTTGGAGGTGTGATGAGGAATCCGGTGCAGGTCGCCTACAGCAAGAACGTGTACGGGCAGTCGTTAACGGCCTGTGCCGTCCAGGTCGAACGCTGGCGCACGGTGGCCGCCGAGGTGGTGCGGGGCTGGGGCGGCGGGCGGGACTGCGCGGAGCTGGTGCGGCTGGGGGTCAGCGAACTGATCACCAACGTGGCGCGGCATGTGGAGAGCCCCCGCTGCTATCTGCGCATGACCCGCATCGAACTGGAGGTCACCGTGCAACTCTTCGACCGCTCCCGCCAACTCCCGGTCCTCCTGGGGCACGCGCCCGACTGGGACGCGGAAGGCGGACGCGGCCTGTGGATGCTCCGGGAGATGGCCGACGACTTCGGGTGCGAGCGCACTCACCGCTGCGCCGGGAAGATCGTGTGGTTCCGATGCACGCTGTGAACCTCTCGCCGCAGGTCTGGGTGCAGACCGATGCGATCTCCGGCTGGGCGGAAGAAGGGGACTGCCTGATGTGCCAGCGCTCGGGCGTCCTGGTGATGTGGCTCGGCCCGGTGGTCGGGTTCGGACGCAGCCGGCCGTTCCATGCCTGCGAGCCGTGCGCCACCCGGCTGGCGCGCTGGGTGCGGGGTGCCGAGCCCGAACCGTGCGAGCCCCTCCCGCGTTCGGGTGGCGAGACCACCCATGAACGACGCTACGAGATCGCCGTCAACTCCGTCGCGGCGGTGACCATCTCCGGCCTTCTCTCCCTCACCTCCACCGCCGCCGGACTCTGGCTGGGGGCACGGTGAGGAATCCCGTCACCGCCCCGGTCCTGGCGCGCGCACTCGCCGATCTCCTCACCGGCGCCCGTGCGACGACAGTCGGGCCCGAAGGGCGGCAGATCATCACGCTGGCCCTCACCACTCGCGGCGCCGATCTGTTGATCCGCACCCTGGCCGGAGCCGGGCGGCTGTACACACCCGGCAGCCTGCTGTGGTGCGCCAAGCAACGACGCGTCGGCACGGTCCTCGCCCGCGAGCAACGCCTGGTCCGGCTGCGGGCCGTCGCCGACGACCTCCCCTTCCACGCCCCACCCGGCACCCTCCGGCCCGCCACCCTCCCCCAGATCCAAGCGGCCCTCGCCATACGCCAACGCTGGCACGGGCCCGACTGACCCGACTTTCCCGTTACGGAAACCGCATCGCCTTGTGCGCTGCGTAATGACCCTGCCAGGATCAGGACACGACGTGCACCGCCACGGACATGGGGGTTTTCATAGCGATGCGTGTGACGCAGCTGGTGAGTGAGTGCGAGCTCGGAGACTGCCCCACCCTCTACGCAACGGACCGGGGGACCTTGCTCGTGCAGGGAGAAACGCCCGACGACCACGGCTTGCAGCTACCGGCGCATGAGACGGTTGTGGAGATCCCGGTGGACCTGATCCGAAAGGCAATTCGTGACCAGCTCATCTGAGACCCTCGGGGACCTCTTCGCCACGTTCCAGCGGGAGGCGTTTCGGCTGGAGACACTGGATGTGTACAACATCCCCCGGAGCGCGGCCAACCTCCAGGCGTTCCTGGACGGCAAGCCCCAGCCGGAGGGTTACAACGCCGAGTGGGTGGAGCAGATTCGCTCCCACACCAGCGCGGGGAAGAGGGTCTACCGCGTACACATCCTGTCCCGCCCGCTGACGCCTTACCTCAAGTACGAGCTGGGCTGGGGTTACCGGACGAACATCTCGGGTGGCGAGGAGTTCTTCATCCTGGACACGACAGACCGGCCCAACCCCCTGCCCGGGATCGGTGACTTCTGGTTCTTCGATTCCCAACGCCCCGCGATGATGCATTACGACGAGACCGGCGCCTTCCTGGGTGCGGAGACACTGCCGGACGACCGGGCCGAGGAGTTCATCCGCTACCGGGAGGCCGCCCTCGCGCACGCCCGGCCCTTCCCGGAGTGGTGGGCAGAGCACGGCGAGTGAACCGCGCACAGCTCGGGAGTGTGCTGCGGGAACTGCGGCTGGCCTCCGGAAGACAGGCCAATGGCGTGGCCCGCAGCGCAGTCATGTCCCCGAGCAAGCTCAGCAAGATCGAGAACGGGAGACTCACCCCAAGCACCGCTGATGTCGAACTCATTCTCTCCGCTCTCGGTGTCACCGGCGACATAAGGGACCAGTATCTGGAGATTGCCCGCACCCAGGCGACAGAGGCGCTCGCCTGGCGTCTCCTCAAGCGTTCCGGGGTGCACAAGGCACAGCAAGAACTGAGGTCCGTCGAAGCTCAGATGACAACGCTGCGACTGTTTCAGCCCGCGCTGGTTCCCGGGCTTCTCCAGACCCCGGAATACATGCGTGCGATTCTGGGCCGCCACGGGCTGAGCGAGGATTCCCTGCACCGCACCACGCTCGCGAGGCTGGAGAGGCAGGGCGTTCTCCACGATTCGGGCAAGAGGTTCTCCTTCGTCATCACAGAGACGGTGCTCCGATGGCTGATCGTGGAGGCCGATGTCATGGCGCGGCAGTTGGAGCGGATCATCTCTCTGTCGCGACTGCCTCAGGTGGACATCCGGTGCGTGCCTCTGTCCGCCCGACAGACAGACATCGCAAATCACTCCTTCGTCATCCGCGATGATCGCACCGTGACGGTCGAGACCATCCATGCGGAACTCACGGTCACCGACCCTCGTGACATCGATCTGTACATTGCCAGATTCGAAGCATTTCAGCACAGTGCCCTGGCAGATGACGCCATGCGGTCCGCATTGAGCGCCATCCGCGTTGAACTTCTGAAAGGTGGGGCCTCATGATCAGTGGCGAGGATTTCAGTCGGCTGTTCCGCGACTTTCAGCGAACGGCCTTTCGGCTGGAAACGCTGAGTGTCTACGATGTGGCCGAGGAGCAGGAGGAGTTCGCGGCGTTCCTGGCCGGCGAACCGATGGACGATTCCTGGCACGACAGCCCGTGGGTTCGGTCGATGACCGACCTGGGGAAGGAGCTGTCGCGCGTGCATGTCCTTCGCTCGCCGCTCACGGATTACCTCCGGTACGAGCTGGCCGCCTACCCGGGGAACATCACCGCCGGCGAGAACATCGGGATCATCGACCTCGCACATCAGGAGGTCAACGGGTTGCCGGATCACGACTTCTGGCTGTTCGACGATGCGGAGGTCTACCGCATGAACTACACGGACGCGGGGCAGTTCATCGGCGCGGAGTTGCTCCCGAGTGAGTCCGTGCGGCGTTATCAGGGCTATCGCGATATCGCCCGCAAAAACGCCATGCCGTTCGCGGAGTACCGCGATCAACTGCTCCGGGATTGAGCGGCGGGGACCAGCGACACGCGCCATCCACCCTCGCGGTGCGATAATGCGCCCGCTGGAGCACATCCGGGATGGATTCTTGACGCAACGGGAAAGTGGGTAGTCCACCGATATACGGGTGGGCATGCTGGTGACACTGACAGCGAAGAATGAAAGGGAGTTGGTGTCATGAGCGGTAAGCACGGTGATGGCAAGGGCGGTTCCGAGGGGGATCAGCAGCAGTCGCCCCGGGAATCGGACGGGCAGTGGAAGCGCCCCGTTCCGCCCGCCGGGCCGCAGCAGCCCGGAGGCGGCAAGAAGTGACGTACACCGAGGACGCGGAGTATCGGCGGCTCATTCACCGGATGGGTGAGAGCGGTGATCTCGCGGCGGGCTGGCGGGGGGCGTTTCTGCGCACCCCGCGCGGCTCTTTCGTACCGGACACCATCTGGGCCGAGGACGGGCCCAGCGGGTACCGGGCCGTCCGTCAGCACGAACAGCCCGGGGAATGGTGGGCGCGGGTCAACTCCGACGCCGTCGTGGTGACCCAGCTCGACGACGGGAACTCGGACGGGCCGGGGGTGGCCACCAGTTCGGTCTCCATGCCCTCGCTCGTCGCCCGCATGCTCGGGCATTTGGACGCCCGGGCCGGCCACCGGGTGCTGGAGGTGGGCACCGGGTCCGGCTGGTCCACCGCGCTGCTCTGCGCCCGCGTCGGGGACGGGCAGGTCACCTCCGTGGAGATCGACGGTGCCCTCGCCCACCGTGCCGCCCTCGCGCTCGACCGCGTCGGGCTCCGGCCCCGGCTGCTGGTCGGGGACGGGGAACTCGGCAGCACCGGGCACGCGCCGTACGACCGGATCGCTTCCACCGCCGCCGTCGCCCGCGTGCCCCACGCCTGGGTCGCACAGTGCCGGCCCGGTGCGCTGATCGTGACACCGTGGGGGACACCGCTGTGCAACGCCGGGTTGCTCAGGCTCCGCGTCGCCGACGACGGCACCGCCGAGGGGCGGTTCGTCGACAGCGTCCACTTCATGTGGGTACGGGGGCAGCGCCCTCCTCCCGCCGACACCGACACCGACACCCACACCCACACCGAGGAACGCGGCTCGGTGACCACCGTCCAGCCCCAGCACGTACTCGACTCCGTGCACGCCGCCTTCGCCATCGGGCTGCGGGTGCCCGGCGTGCGGTACCGCGAGGAGTGGAACGGCTCGGACCCGCACGGGACCTGGCGGCTGGTGCTGTGGGACGAGGGAGGGTCCCGCGCCCTGGTCCGCGCCGACGGGGCGGTCCGGCAGTGTGGGGCGCGCGGCCTCTGGGACGAGGTCGCGGCGGCCCGGCAGTGGTGGGACGGGGCCGGACAGCCCCCGCTGACCGCGTTCCGGGTACGGGTCGGACCGGAGGGGCAGCAGGTTCGGCTGGGTACGGCGTCACCGTAGAGCGGGCGGGGAACGCACGGGGACCCACGTCGGGGCCGCCACGCGGCGGGAACGGGACCCCCGCCGTGCCGCCGACGGGGGCAGGGCGGGATGAGCGCCGCCCGGTACGGGAAGGGCAGCGCCGTGACCCAAGGGGTCACCGCCGCGTTCGCGGGGACAGCGCCGTGAGACAGAACCCGGACATGCACGCGATCATTTGATGAACGCTCCTGACCTAGTGTTTTCCGTGTCAGCACGACACCGCACCACCCACAACCCCCCGGAGCCTCCGATGCGTTCGCGCCTTGCCAACCGCCCCGCCCGTCTGATCCTGGCCGCCACCGCCGCCGTCGCGCTCACCGCCACCATGACCGCCTGTGAGGACGACTCGGCCACCCCGGCGGCCCCCTCCACCGGCGGCTCGGACAGCGACGGCGCGGACGACACCACCGACGAGGACGCCCCGGGCAGCGGTCACGAGGGCGAGCCGGTCACCCAGGGCTGCGGCACCACCGACCTGACCTTCACCCTCACCGAGGAGTCCCAGTACGGCGGCTACTTCCTGGTCGCCGCCCAGGCCAACGAAGGCATCACCTGCACCCTGGAGGCCACCAACCCGGACGTGTTCTTCGGCTCCTCCGAGGAGAGCCACGCCTCCGCCATCGAGTCCGGGAGCGGGAGCTTCGAGCTGTCCGGCGACACCATCGCCTACGTCGGCATCAACCCCAAGACCACCAACGACGACAACGGCATCGAGTTCGAGCAGGTCTTCCTCGGCATCGCGGGCGAGGACGGCGCCAACGCCGAGGAGTTCCCGATCTCCGCCACCCTCATCGACCAGCCCATCGTCTCCAACTGGACCCTCGACCCGTCCGACCTGACCGGCTACATGGGCGGCTGACGCACACGCGGAGCCTCCGAAGCGGCATACGGGGCTACCGCCCGGCGGTCACGACGACCGCCGGGCGTCCGCCCGTTCACAGCAGTTCGCCGTCGCGGTAGACCAGCACGCGTTCGGGGCGCGGAATCGCGTACCCCCGCTCGCCCACCGTCACCGGGAGGTCCTCCGGGACGGTCACCTGGAGCGAGGCGCCGGCTTCCTCGGAGTCCAGGGTGAGGAGTTGGGTGCTGCCCAGGTTCTCGATCACCGTGACCCGCCCGGGCAGCGACCCCGGGGCGTGGTGCGCGGTGTAGCGCAGATACTCGGGACGGATGCCGTACACCACCTCGGCACCGTCCGGCAGGGGGCGCGCCCCCTCCCCCATCGGCCCCGGCAGCAGGACCCCGGCGACGCTCACCCACGCGCCGCGTACCGTGCCGGGCAGCAGATTCATCGGGGTGGAGCCGATGAACGAGGCCACGAAGGTGTTGGCCGGACGGCGGAAGACCTCGGTGGGGGTGCCGAGTTGACGGATCCGCCCGCGTTCGAGCACCGCGATCCGGTCGGCCAGGGCCAGCGCCTCCGCCTGGTCGTGGGTGACGAAGACGGTGGTGACGCCCAGTTCGCGCTGGAGCCGCTTGAGGAAGGTACGGGCCTCCAGGCGCAGCCGCGCGTCCAGGTTCGACAGCGGTTCGTCGAACAGGAACACGCTGGGACGCACCGCCATCGCCCGGGCCAGCGCGACCCGTTGCTGCTGGCCGCCGGACAACTGTCCCGGGCGGCGTGCGAGATAGTCCCCCAGCTCCAGTTCGCCGGCGACCTCGGCCGCCTTCGCCGCGCGTTCGGGCCCCGGCACCTTCCTGATCCGCAGCGGGTAGCCGATGTTGTCGCGCACCGTCATGTGCGGGAAGAGCGCGTAGTCCTGGAAGACCATGGCCACGTCCCGCTTCCCCGGCGGCAGCGCGGTGACGTCCCGCCCGCCGATCGCCACCGTGCCGCCGGTGGCCGCCTCCAGGCCGGCGATCGTCCGCAGCAGTGTCGTCTTGCCGCATCCCGAGGGGCCCAGCAGTGCGAAGAACTCCCCGTCCGGCACCACGAGATCCAGGGCGTCGAGGGCGGTGACGTCCCCGGGGTAGACCTTGGTCAGCCCGGTCAGTGAGATGGCCGCCATCAGCTCTTGATCCCTCCGTGGAAGCGGAAGCCGTAGCGGGAGCTGACGAACAGGAACATCAGCACCACCGGCAGCGAGTACAGCAGCGAGAAGGTGGCGATCAGCCCGAGGTCCGGCTGCCCGCCCTCGGTGTAGAAGGTGTACATGACGACCGCCGCCGGGGATTTCTCCGGCGAGCGCAGCAGCAGGAACGGGATGAGGAAGTTCCCCCACACCTGGGCCACCGACCACACCCCGATGGTGGCCAGCCCGGGGCGCACCAGGGGCACCACCACGTGGCGGACGATCTGGAGCGGGGAGGCGCCGAAGACCCGCGCGGACTCCTCGTAGGAGCGGGGCGTGCCGTCCATGAAGTCCTTGAGGATGAAGATGGCGCTGGGCAGCAGTCCGCCGCCCATGACCAGGATCACGCCCAGCTGGGCGTCGATGAGCCGCAGTTCGTGGGCGAGGTTGAACAGCGGCACCATCGCGGCGGTGCCGGTCACGATGGAGGACAGCAGGAGCAGGACGTACAGCAGCGCGTCGCGGCCGGGCAGCCGCACCCGGCTCAGGGCGTACGCGGCCAGCGCCGCGGTGACCACCACCAGCGTGCCGGTGCCGGCCGCCAGCAGCGCCGAGTTGCGCAGCGAGCGCAGCGCGCCCGGGTTGTCCAGCAGTTGCCGGAAGTTGTCGAGGGTGAAGGACGGCAGCGAGGCGGCGATGGTGGGGGTGCGGTCGAAGGGGGCGAACGCCAGCCACAGCAGGGGCAGGGAGAAGAACGCGAGCAGCACGGACAGCGCGGTGTAGCGGGCGAGGGTCCGCAGGGTGCGGGTCACGGTCTCGTTCACGCGGCGGGCTCCTTGCTCCGGGAGCGCAGCAGCCGCACGTACACCAGGGCGATGACCAGGTTCGCCAGCAGCATGAGCACCGACAGCGCCGCCCCGTAGCCGAGTTCGCCGCCCTGGAGGGCGGTGCGGTAGAGCAGCACCGGCATGATCTCGGTGCGGTTGTCGGGGCCGCCGCCGGTGAGCAGGAACGGGGTGAAGTCGTTGAACGTCCACAGGCTGATGAGCAGCAGGTTGGTGAGGACGTGGCCCTTGATGCGGGGCAGGACGACATCCCGCAGCTGCTGCCAGGTGGACGCCCCGGCCAGCCGGGCGGTCTCCAGCTGCGAGGGCGGGACGTTCCCCAGGGCCGCCGCGTAGAGCATCATCGAGAAGGCGGTGCCGCGCCAGATGTTGAAGACGATGATGGACGCCATGGGGTGTTCGAGCAGCCAGGCGGTGCCGGGGGTGCCGAGCAGGGCGTTGAGGGTGCCGTCGTCGCGGTCCAGCAGGGCGATCCACAGGAACGCGACCACCGAGCTGGGCAGGATCCAGGCCAGCAGCACCAGTGATTCGACCAGGCGCCGCAGCAGCCCGGTGCGGTTGCGCAGCAGCCAGGCGATGCCGAAGCCGAGCAGGGCCTGGCCCAGGACGGCGGAGCCGACGACGAATTGCAGGGTGAGCCACAGGGAGTCGGTGAACCGGTCCTCGTTGAGGGCGCGTTCGAAGTTGTCCAGGCCAACGTTCTGCGGGTCGGCGGCGGCCAGTCCGGTGAGCCGGTAGTCGGTGACCCCCAGGTAGAGCGTCCACAGCGCGGGGAACAGCAGGAACGCGGTGATCAGCAGCAGCGCGGGGGCGGCGAAGGCGCCGGCCCGGCCCCGGCCGAGGCCGGCGGCGTCACCGCCCGGCGACGTGCTCGGCACCGCCGACGACCCCCGTGAGTGCTTCCTGGTACGCCTGGGCCGCCGCTGCCGGGTCGCCGCCGGAGATCACCTCGGCGGTGGCCTCCTGCAACAGCAGCGACACCTGCGGGTAGGCGGCCAGCGGCGGGCGGTAGAAGGTGTACGGCAGGACCTCGCCGGCGACGAAGGACAGCATCGGATCGCCCGCCAGGACCGTCTCGTTGACGTCGGTGCGGGCCGTGATGCGGGCGTCCTGGCCGCTCATGGCGGCCTGGAGCGCCTCGGCCGAGTTCATGAACGCCAGCAGTTCGAAGGCGAGGTCGGGGTCCTCGCCGGCGGGGTTGAGGACGCGGACGCTGCCGCCCGACATGCTGACGAAGTCCTGTCCGCCGGCCCCGGCGCCCGGGGTGACGGCCGGGATCTTGGCGTAGCCGACGGCCGTGTCCCGCTCGGCCATCGGTGCCGTGCCGCTGTCCGGGTCCAGCACGCCGCGCCACAGGTAGTCGCCCTCGGCGAGGATGCCGACGCGGCCCTCGGCGAACCACTGGAAGGACTTGTCGCGGCCCTGCGCCTCCTGTTGGAGCAGCGGGTCGCCCAGGCCGCCGCCGTACACCTCGGCGTACAGGCCGAGTACCTGGTCGAGCGCGGGTCCTGCGCCCGTCCAGGTGCCGTCCTCGTGGATCTGCGCCCCGGCGCCGGCCAGCAGCGGCAGCACGCCCTGCATGGTGGTCGCCTCGCCCATGGCGGTGCCGCCGTTGAGCTGGATCGGGATCACGCCGTCCAGGTCGCTCAGTGCCCGCCCGGCGTCGAGGATCTCCGCCCACGAGGCGGGCTGCCACGTGGTGGGCAGTCCGGCCTGGGCGAACAGGTCCTTGTTGTAGTAGAGGACCCGGCCGTCGGTGCCCCAGGGGATGCCGTACAGCTCGTCCTCGAAGCCGGCGAGTTGCCGTACCGCCTCGGGGATCTGGGCCCAGCCGTCCCACTCCAGCTGCCCGGCGGTCAGCGGCTCGATGTAGCCGGCCTGCGCGAACTCACCGACCCAGATGCCGTCCAGGGTGATGATGTCGGGGCCCGCCCCGGCCTGGAGGTCCAGGGCGGTCTTGGTCTTGTACTGCTCGTCGTCCACGCCGCTGGGTTCGAAGGAGACCGTTACCTCGACCCCGTTCGCCGCCTGCGCCTCCTCGAAGCGCGGGATCACCCAGTCCTCGATCCACGCGGCCTCCTCGGCGTTCTTGCCGCCGGCCACCGCGTTGGCGCTGATGGTGAGGTGCGCCGAACCGTCCCCCGCCCCGCCGCCCGATCCTCCGCAGCCGGTCAGCAGCAGTCCCAGGACCACCGCCCCGCCCGCGTACGACACCGCCCGCATCGCCCTCAGCCCCTCTCCGCTGCGAGACGCCTGATGAGGGAGAAGTACCCGAGGAACGGATCACCGTAAAGGGCTGCCGTCAGGGGCGGATGAGGAGTTGCAGCTCAAACGTGTAGCGCGAGGCACGGTAGAGGTGCGCGCCGTACTCGACCGCCCGCCCCGTGTCGTCGAAGGCGGTGCGCTGCATCGTCAGCAGCGGGGCGCCCGGCTCCTCTTCCAGGATCGCCGCCTCGGCCGCGGTGGCCGCTCGGGCGCCGATGGACTGCCGGGCGCTGTGCAGGGTGGTACCCGCGCCGCGCATCAGCCGGTACAGGCCGGTGGCCTCCAGCTCGTCCTTCGTGAGCGGCATCAGGTCCACGGGCAGGTAGTTGCGCAGCCGGGCGATGGGGTCGGCGCCGTGGGTGAGGCGGAGCCGTTCGACGCGCCGTACGGGGGTGCCCTCGGCGATGCCGAGCGCCGCGGCGACCTCCGCGGGTGCCTCGGTGTCCTCGATGGCCAGGACCCGGGTGGCGGGCCGCTGGCCCGCCGTCTCCAGGTCGTCGTAGAGGCTGCTCAGTTCGAGGGGGCGGCGGACCTGGCTGTGCACCACCTGGGTGCCGACGCCGCGGCGGCGCACCAGCAGGCCCTTGTCGACCAGGACCTGGATGGCCTGCCGGACGGTGGGGCGGGAGAGCCCGAGCCGTCCGGCCAGTTCGATCTCGTTGCCCAGGAGGGTGCCGGGCAGCAGCTCGCCGCGTTCGATGGCGGCTTCGAGCTGCTGGGACAGCTGGAAGTACAGCGGTACCGGACTGCTGCGGTCGATGCGGAACGCCAGGTCCACCCGGGGTCACCCTCTCCTGAACACCGTGCTCCGATCAGTTTGTCCGGACATACGATACTGGGCTGTAGAAGGCGGGCCGTTCGATCATCTCGACCTCCGTGCGCTGCCCGCTGCGCTGCGCCGCCACCCCCGCCGCGCACCCGGCCGCCGCCGCGTACCCGTCCCAGGCGCTGGGCCCGGTCACCCGCCCGGCCCGGGTGGCGTCCACCCACTCGCGCACCTGGTGGTCGTACGCGTCGGCGAACCGTCCGGTGAAGTCGTCCGCGATCTCCCCGCCCCACCGCCCCGCCGTGTTGGCGAGCAGCCCGTGCGCGTCGCCGATCCGGGCCGTGCCGTGTTCGCACACCGCCTCGGCCTGCACCTGGTAGCCGAAGCCGCAGTTGACGAAGATCTCCACATCCACGAGCGCGCCGCCGCTCGTCTCGAAGATGATCAGCTGCGGATCGCCGAGCCCCTCGGGGGCGGCGGACGAGGGCGTGGGCCGCAGCACCGTCACGGCCGTCAGCTCCTGCTCCAGCAGCCACCGCGCCGCGTCCATCTCGTGCACCACCGAGTCGTTGATGAGCATCTCGGTGGTGAACAGCGGGTGCGAGACCGTGTTGCGGTGCCGGCAGTGCAGCATCAGGGGCCGCCCGTGCGTGCCGCCCGCCAGCAGCCGCTTGAGTTCGCGGTACTCGCGGTCGAACCGCCGCATGAAGCCCACCTGGATGCGCCGGTGGCCCAGCGCCTCCTCGGCAGCCATCACCCGCAGCGCGCCCTGCGGATCGGGGGTGAGCGGCTTCTCGCACAGCACCGGCAGGTCCCGCTCCAGCGCGGCGAGCAGCTGCTCCTCGTGCGCGGCCCCGGGCGAGGCGATGAGGACGGCGCCGACCCCGGGCGCGTCCATCGCGGCGGCCGGATCGGTGTGCGCGGCGCAGTGCGGCCCGACGGTACCGGCGACCTCCTTGGCCAGGACCTCGTCCACATCGGCGACGGCGGCGACATGGGCTCCGCTGATGAGCCGTTCGATGCGCCGTACATGGTCGGCGCCCATCCGCCCGGTGCCGAGGACGGCGATGCCCAGCGAGTTCTCTGTGTTCACGGCGAGCCTTTCGGTGCGGGTGCGTGCTGCCGCTACGCGCCGCAGGAGCGCAGGTAGCGGCGGGTGCGGGTGGCGATGGGGAGCGGGGCGTCGGGCGGGCAGGGGTACATGTCCTGCTCGACGATGGCGAACAGGTCCACGCCCAGGCCCTGGGCTGCGGCCAGTACCGGCGGCAGATCGGGCAGGCCGTGCGGCGGTTCGCACATGACGCCGCTTGCCACCGCCGGGCCGAACGGGGTGCCCTGCGCCCGGACGTCGGCCAGGATCGCCGGGTCCACCTGCTTGAGGTGCAGATAGCCGATCCGCTCCCCGTAGGTCTTGATGAGCCGGACGCTGTCGCCGCCGCAGTACGCGTAGTGCCCGGTGTCCAGGCACAGGCTGACGGCGTCCGGGTCGGTGGCGTCCAGGAAGCGGGTGACGTCCCGCTCGGTGGCCAGGTGGGTGTCGGCGTGCGGGTGGACGACGATGGTTAGCCCGTACCGCTCGCGCACCTCGCGCCCCAGCCGCTCCATGCCGGCGGTCAGCTCGCGGAACTGGTCGGGGCTCAGGTGTTCGGGGTCGGTCTGCTCGCCGGTGACCGAGTCGCGCCAGAACTCGGGGATCACCACCAGGTGGGCGGCGCCCATCGCCGAGGTGAGCGCGGCGACCCGGGACACGTGCTCCCAGGTGGCGTCCCACACGGCCGGGCCGCGGTGCAGCGCGGTGAAGACGGTGCCGGCCGAGACGGTCAGCCAGCGGCGCGTCAGTTCGTCGCCCAGCAGGGCCGGATCAGTGGGCAGATAGCCGTACGGGCCCAGCTCGATCCACCGGTAGCCCGCCTCGGACACCTCGTCGAGAAAGCGCTGCCAGGGGGTCTGCTGCGGGTCTTCGGGGAACCACACGCCCCAGGAATCGGGGGCGGATCCGATCCGGATGCGGTCGAGGTCCATGCGCGAGCCTGCCTTCCGTACGTCGTCCGTGTCGTCGGGTCGTCCAGGTCGTCCGGGTGGTCGCGATCCACACCGGTAACGACCGTACCTCTGGGGGAGTATGGATGTCATTATGTAAAGACAAACCATTGACAGCCGCGCCCGCCCCGTCTACATCTGGGGGGCGGTCAGCGCGTCAGGGCAACCGGAAGGGGCAGTTCCGCATGGGCATGGACCTCATCACCATGGGACGCATCGGGGTCGATCTGTACCCGCTCCAGACCGGGGTGCCGCTGTCCGAGGTCGAGACGTTCGGCAAGTTCCTGGGCGGCTCCGCCACCAATGTGGCGGTGGCCGCCGCCCGGCTCGGACGGCGCTCGGCGGTCATCAGCCGCACCGGCGCCGACCCGTTCGGCGACTACTGCCACCGCGCGCTGCGCGAGTTCGGCGTCGAGGACCGGTGGGTGACGGCGGTGGAGGACCACCCCACCCCCCTCACCTTCTGCGAGATCTTCCCGCCCGACGACTTCCCGCTGTACTTCTACCGCCGCCCCAAGGCGCCCGATCTGGTCATCCACCCGCACGAGCTGGACCTGGACGCAGTCCGCGCCGCCCGCATCTTCTGGATGACCGGCACCGGGCTCAGCGAGGAGCCCAGCCGCACCGCCACTCTCACCGCGCTGGCCGCCCGCGACCCGGGCCACCCGGACCATGTCGCCACCGTCTTCGACCTCGACTGGCGCCCGATGTTCTGGGGCGAGGCGCCCGAGGAGCGGGCCCGGCCCCGGTACGCCGAGGCCCTCGCGCACGCCACCGTCGCCGTCGGCAACCTCGCCGAGTGCGAGATCGCCACCGGGGAACGCGAACCGCGCGCCGCCGCCGAGGCGTTGCTCGCCGCCGGGGTCGAACTCGCCGTCGTCAAACAGGGCCCGGCCGGCGTCCTCGCCCTGCACCGCGACGGCCGCGCGGCCGAAGTGCCGCCGCACACCATCGAGGTGGTCAACGGCCTCGGCGCGGGCGACGCGTTCGGCGGCGCGCTGTGCCACGGGCTGCTGGCCGGCTGGGAGCCGCGGCGCCTGACCCGGTACGCCAACGCCGCCGGGGCCGTCGTCGCCGCCCGGCTCGCCTGTTCCACCGCCATGCCCTACCCGGCCGAGGTCGAGGCCCTCCTCGCCGGCCACGCCCCCGCGCCCGACGCCCGCCCCGATCCCGACAGCGACAGCGACAGCGACAGCGACAGCGATCGAGGCGGCCCCGTGAAAGCGAGCCACCCGTGAGCATCACCATCCCCGACCTCGTCACGGTGCGTGCCCAGCACCCCGAGGCGATCGCCGAGGCGGCGGCACGGCGCGAACGCCGCCCGCTCACCGGCGACTCGGGACGCCTGATGATCATCGCCGCCGACCACCCGGCACGCGGCGCGCTCGCCGTGGGCGGCGACCGGCTCGCCATGGCGCACCGCGGCGACCTGCTGGAACGGCTCGTGCTCGCGCTCTCCCGCCCCGGCGTGGACGGAGTCCTGGGCACCGCCGACATCCTGGAGGACCTGCTTCTGCTCGGCGCCCTGGAACACAAGGTCGTCATCGGCTCCATGAACCGCGGCGGCCTGGCCGGCGCCGCCTTCGAACTCGACGACCGCTTCACCGGACACCGCGCCGAGGACCTCGCCCGGATGCGGTTCGACGCCGGCAAGCTGCTGCTGCGCATCGACTACGCCGACCCCGGGTCGCTCGCCACCCTGCACTCCACCGCCCGCGCCATCGACGCCATGGCCGCATGCCGACTGCCGGTCTTCGTCGAGCCGTTCCGCTCCCGCCGCATAGACGGCAAGGTCACCAACGACCTCGGGCTCGAGGCCGTGGCCACCTCCATCGCCATCGCCTCCGGCCTGGGCGGCACCTCCGCGTACACCTGGCTCAAGGTCCCGGTGACCGCCGACCCCGCCGACATGGCGCGGGTGATGGAGACCTCCACGCTGCCCGCCGTCCTGCTGGGCGGCGAGGTGCACGGCGATCAGGAGGGCGCGTACGAGAAGTGGCGCACGGCGCTGCGGCTGCCGACCGTACGCGGCCTGGTGGTCGGCCGCTCCCTGCTGTACCCGGCGGACGGCGACGTCGCGAAGGCCGTGGACACCGCTGTCTCCCTGCTCTGACGCTCCGCCGAGACGAAAGGCACCACCCACGTGAGAACCAGGACAGCCCACCGGCCCGCCGGTACCGCGTCCTCCGGCCCGTATCCGGTGCACATCACCCCGCAGGACGCCGGCTGGGCGTACTGCTCGCTGCGCGTGGTGCAGTTGCCGCCCGGCGGCACCGACACCTTCGCCACCGGCGACAGTGAGTGGATCGTGCTGCCGCTGGCCGGCGGCGCCGACGTGAGCGTGGACGGCCAGGAGTTCACGCTGGCGGGCCGCGAGAGCGTCTTCACCTCGGTCAGCGACTTCGTGTACGCGCCGCGCGACGCCGAGGTGACGCTGCGGGCCCCGGCCGGCGCCGGCGTACGGCTCGCGCTGGCCGGCGCCCGCTGCACCCGGCGGCTGCCCGCCCGGTACCGGCCGGCCGCCGGCATCCCCGTCGAACTGCGCGGCGCCGGGGCCTGCTCCCGGCAGGTCAACAACTTCGCCGCCGCCGACACCTTCGAGGCGGACCGGCTGATCGCGGTGGAGGTCCTCACCCCCGGCGGCAACTGGTCCTCCTATCCCCCGCACAAGCACGACGAGTTCCGGGCCGAGCAGGAGTCCGAGCTGGAGGAGATCTACTACTTCGAGATCGCCGGGGCCGGCTTCGGCTACCAGCGGGTCACCCCCTCCGGGCACGGCAGCGGCACCGACGTGCTCGCCGAAGTACGCGACGGGGACGTGGTGCTGATCCCGGACGGCTGGCACGGCCCCTCCATCGCGGGCCCCGGCCACGACATGTACTACCTCAACGTCATGGCGGGCCCGGGCGCCGAACGCGCCTGGCTGATCAGCGACCACCCCGACCACGCCTGGATCCGCGACAACTGGCGCCACCAGGCCGTCGATCCCCGGCTGCCCCTCTACCGCGCCCCGGAGGTGACGCCGCGATGACCACCACGATCCGGCTGACCGTCGCCCAGGCCCTCGTCCGCTTCCTCGCCGCCCAGTACACCGAGCGAGACGGGGCACGGCAGCGGCTCATCGACTCCTGCTGGGGCATCTTCGGCCACGGCAACGTCGCCGGCCTCGGCCAGGCCCTCGTCGAGTCGGGCCAGGGCCCCGACGCCCCACTCCCCTTCCACCAGGGCCGCAACGAACAGGCCATGGTGCACGCCGCCGTCGGCTTCGCCCGGCAGCGCGACCGGCTCTCGGCACAGGCCGTCACCACCTCCATCGGCCCCGGCGCCACCAACCTCGTCACCGGCGCGGCGCTGGCCACCATCAACCGGCTGCCGGTGCTGCTACTGCCCGGCGACACCTTCGCCACCCGCCCCGCCGACCCCGTGCTCCAGCAGCTGGAGCACCCGGGCGCCGGCGACCTGTCCGTCAACGACACCCTGCGCCCGGTCTCGCGCTGGTTCGACCGGGTGCACCGCCCCGAGGCGCTGATCCCGGCCGCCCTGGGCGCGATGCGGGTGCTGGCGGACCCGGTGGAAACCGGCGCGGTCACCCTGGCCCTGCCGCAGGACGTCCAGGCGGAGGCGTACGACTGGCCGGCCGCGTTCTTCGAGGAGCGGGTGTGGCGGGTGCCGCGCCCGGGGCCGGACCCGGACGCGCTGGCCCAGGCGGCGGCGATGGTCCGGGCGGCGCACCGGCCGCTGCTGATCGCCGGCGGCGGGGTGCACCACAGCGCGGCGCAGGACGCGTTGTGCGCGCTGGTGGACGCGACCGGCATCCCGGTGGCGACCACCCAGGCCGGCAAGGGCGCGCTGCGCCACGACCACCCCGGGGAGGTGGGCGGGGTCGGGCACACCGGGACGGCGGTGGCCAACGACCTGGCCCGCACCGCCGATCTGGTGATCGGGGTCGGCACCCGGTTCACGGACTTCACCACCGCGTCCCACACCCTGTTCGCCGACCCGGCGGTGCGCTTCGTCCATCTCAACATCGCCTCCGCGGACGCCCACAAGCTGGCCGCGCTGCCGCTGGTCGCCGACGCGCGCACCGGGCTGCGGGAGTTGTCCGGGGCGCTGGCCGGGTACCGGGTCGATCCGTCCTGGGCGCGGGCGTGCGCGGCGGGCAAGGAGCGCTGGGAGGCCGTGGTGGACGCCGCCACCGCGCCGCGCGGCGACGCCGGGCCGCCCACCCAGCCGCAGGTGCTCGGCGCGCTCGCCGCGACCGTCGGTGACGAGGACGTGATCATCAACGCGGCCGGTTCGCTCCCCGGCGATCTGCACAAGCTGTGGCGGGCCCGCTCACCTCGCCAGTACCACCTGGAGTACGGCTACTCCTGCATGGGTTACGAGATCCCGGCCGCCATCGGAGTGGCGCTGGCCGCCCCCGAGCGCGCGGTGTGGGCCCTGGTGGGCGACGGCACGTATCTGATGATGCCCACCGAGATCGTGACGGCCGTGCAGGAGGACCTTCCCATCAAGCTGGTGCTGATCCAGAACCACGGCTACGCGTCGATCGGCGGCCTGTCGCAGGCCACCGGCGCGGAGCGGTTCGGTACGGACTACCGCTTCCGTACGGCGGACGGCGCCTACCACGGGGCGCCGCTGCCGGTGGATCTGGCGGCCAACGCCGCCTCGCTGGGCATGACGGTGCTGCGCGCCCACTCCTGCCAGGAGCTGCGCGAGGCGCTGGCGGTGGCGCGCGAGGCGCGGGGCCCGGTCGCGGTGTACGTGGAGACCGACCCGGATTCCAACGCCCCGGCCGCGCAGGCGTGGTGGGACGTGCCGGTGGCCGAGGTCGCCGGCCGGCCGGCGGCCGTCGGGGCGCGATCCGGGTACGAGCGCGAGGCGGCCGCCCGCCGCCGCTATCTGTGAGGAGAACGGACCACCCATGAGGACCATCGGTCACTTCATCGACAACAAGCCGGTGGCGCCCGCTTCCGGCCGCTACGCGCCCGTTTTCGATCCGGCGACGGGGCGGCAGCCGGCCCAAGTCGGGCTGGCCTCCGAGGCGGAGGTGGACGCGGCGGTGGCGGCGGCCCGGGCGGCGTTCGTCTCCTGGCGCGCGACGCCGCTCGCGCGCCGTACCGCGCTGCTGTTCCGCTACCGGGAGCTGCTGGACGCGCGCCGTGACGAGCTGGCCCGGCTGATCACCGCCGAGCACGGCAAGGTACACGCCGACGCGCTGGGCGAGGTGGCGCGCGGGCTGGAGATCGTGGAGCTGGCCTGCGGCATTCCGCAGCATCTGAAGGGGCAGTTGTCGACGCAGGTGTCCAGCGGGGTGGACGTGGCGTCCATCCGGCAGCCGCTGGGGGTGGTGGCGGGCATCACCCCGTTCAACTTCCCGGCGATGGTGCCGCTGTGGATGTTCCCGCTGGCCATCGCCTGCGGGAACACCTTCGTGCTGAAGCCGAGCGAGAAGGACCCGGGGGCGGCGCTGCGGCTGGTGGAGCTGGCGGCGGAGGCCGGGTTCCCCGAGGGGGTGCTGAACGCGGTCAACGGCGACAAGGCGGCCGTGGACCGGCTGTTGGAGCACCCGGACGTGGCGGCGGTGAGCTTCGTGGGTTCCACGCCGGTGGCGCGGGCGATCCAGCGCGGCGCGGTGGAGCACGGCAAGCGGGTGCAGGCGCTGGGCGGGGCGAAGAACCACATGCTGGTGCTGCCGGACGCCGATCTGGACGTGGCGGCGGACAACGCGATCAACGCGGCGTACGGCAGCGCGGGCGAGCGCTGCATGGCGGTGTCGGTGGTGGTGGCGGTCGGGGACATCGGGGACGCGCTGGTGGCGCGGATCGCCGAGCGGGCGGCGGCACTGCGGATCGGTCCCGGCAGCGATCCAGACTCCGAGATGGGGCCGCTGATCACCGCCGAGCACCGGGCGAAGGTGGCCTCGTATGTGGCGAGCGGCCGGGCGCAGGGCGCCGAGGTGGTGGTGGACGGGACGCGGTACACCGTCCCCGGGCACGAGGAGGGCTTCTTCCTGGGGGTGTCGCTGCTGGATCACGTCACCCCGGGGATGGACGCGTACCGGGAGGAGATCTTCGGCCCGGTGCTGTGCGTGGTGCGGGCCGGCTCGTACGAGGAGAGTCTTGAGCTCATCAACTCCTCGCGCTGGGGGAACGGTACGGCGGTCTTCACCCGGGACGGCGGCGCGGCGCGGCGCTTCCAGCTGGAGGTGGAGGCCGGGATGGTGGGGGTGAACGTGCCGATCCCGGTGCCGGTGGGGCACCACTCGTTCGGCGGCTGGAAGGACTCGCTCTTCGGGGACCAGCACATCTACGGGGAGGACGGGGTGCGGTTCTACACCCGCGGCAAGGTGATCACCACCCGCTGGCCCGACCCGGCGGACGGCGGGATCAATCTGGGCTTCCCCAGCGGACACTGACCATCCTTCGATGGCATCAGCCCACTATCGGGGATGGGCAACAGCCGTCTCCGTTACGCGCCTTCGCCGTCACAGCTGATCAACAGGGTGCTGCGGCGCGCCGCCCCGCGGGCCGGGGCGGCGCAGGCTCGGTGGTGATCATCAACGCCGAGTGCGAAGAGGTGTGGACGATGGCCGATCGAGGACTGTGGTCGTACAAGGAGATCGCCGCGCACATCAAGGTGCAGCCGGACACGGTGCGCTCGTACCGCAAGCACGGCCTGCTGCCGCCGCCGGATGTGACGGAGGGCGGCAAGCCCTTCTGGTACCCGCACACCATCGAGCTGTGGGTGAGCCGGCGGCCGGGCAGCCGTCGCTGAACCGCATGCCACGCGATACCCCCACCGGGTAGCTTGAATACCCGGTGGGGGTATAAACTCGCGCTGTCGGCGGGCAGCACCGAGCGGCCCCTGGAGAGGAACGAGGATCCTTCCATGAGCACCACGACCTACCAGGTTTCCGGCATGACCTGCGGGCACTGCGAGTCGTCCGTACGCAGCGAGCTCTCCGCGCTGGAGGGGGTGAGCGAGGTGACCGCCAAGGCGAGCAGCGGACTGGTCACCGTCGTGTCCCAGGCTCCGCTGGACGAGGAGGCCGTCCGGGCGGCGGTCGACGAGGCGGGCTTCGAGCTGGTCGGCCCCGCCGCGAGCTGAGAGAGCGGCACCGGCGACAGCCGGACCGGGCGCCCGATCAGGGCGCGGAAACGGAAATGCGCCCCGCAGCGGGTCCCCCCACAGGGCCCGAAGCGGGGCGCTTCCTGCCGCCCGTTCGAAGCGTCCCCCCACGGGACCCCGGCCGGACGACCGACGGCGTGAATCCAGCCGAATTCGCGCTGTCGTTGCCCGGTTAGACCCGCCAACCGGCAAAAGGTTGCACGCCCGGCGATGTGACCTGCGTCACATTGCCGGGCGTGCTCTGTTCCGTACCCCGAAGGCCCTTCCCGGACGGCGTCCGGGGAAGGATTACCGCTGCTCGACGGGCACGTAGTCGCGCTCGACGACACCGGTGTAGATCTGCCGGGGGCGGCCGATCCGCGAGCCGGGCTCGGTGATCATCTCTTCCCAGTGGGCGATCCAGCCGGGCAGCCGGCCGATCGCGAACAGCACGGTGAACATGCTGGTCGGGAAGCCCATGGCCCGGTAGATCAGACCGGTGTAGAAGTCGACGTTCGGGTAGAGGTTGCGCGACACGAAGTACTCGTCGCTGAGCGCGTGCTCCTCCAGCCGCAGGGCGATGTCCAGCAGCTCGTCGGACTTGCCCAGCGCGGACAGCACATCGTGCGCCGCCGCCTTGATGATCTTCGCCCGGGGGTCGAAGCTCTTGTAGACGCGGTGTCCGAAGCCCATGAGGCGGACACCGTCCTCCTTGTTCTTCACCTTGCGGATGAAGGCATCCACATCGCCGCCGCTGGCCTGGATCGACTCCAGCATGTCCAGCACCGCCGCGTTCGCGCCACCGTGCAGCGGGCCCGAGAGCGCGTTGATGCCGGCCGAGACGGAGGTGAAGAGGTTCGCCTGCGAGGAGCCGACGAGCCGCACCGTGGAGGTGGAACAGTTCTGCTCGTGGTCCGCGTGCAGGATCAGCAGCTTGTCCAGCGCGTTGGTGACCACCGGGTCCGGGACGTACTCCTCGGCGGGGACCGAGAAGGTCATCCGCAGGAAGTTCTCCACGTAGCCCAGGTCGTTGCGCGGGTAGACCACCGGCTGGCCCACGGACTTCTTGTACGCGTAGGCCGCGATCGTGGGCAGCTTGGCCAGCAGCCGGACCGCCGAGATGTTCCGCTGCTTCGCGTCGAACGGGTCGTGGCTGTCCTGGTAGAAGGTGGACAGCGCGCTGACCACGGAGGACAGCATCGCCATCGGGTGCGCGTCGCGCGGGAAGCCGTCGTAGAAGCGCTTGACGTCCTCGTGCAGCAGCGTGTGCGTGGTGATCTCGTTGCGGAAGGTCGCCAGCTCGTCCACGGTGGGCAGCTCGCCGCTGCGCAGCAGATAAGTGGTCTCCAGGAACGAGCCGCGCTCGGCGATCTGCTCGATCGGATAGCCCCGGTAGCGCAGGATGCCCTGCTCACCGTCGAGATAGGTGATCGCCGATTTGTAGGCCGCGGTGTTGCCGAAACCGGAGTCCAGGGTCACCAGACCGGTCTGGGCCCGGAGCTTGCTGACATCGAAGCCGGTGTCCCCGATGGTGCTGTTCACGATCGGGTAGCTGTAGGTGGCGCCGTCGTAGTTCAGTTCTACGGACTGCGCGCCGTCGCGGTGTTCGCTCACGTCATCCCTCACCGACGTTGTCCTCTTCTTCGAGGTCCTTCGAGTTTCCTTCGGGGTGCCCTGACTCCCTCCCAGTGTCCCCCATCCGGGGCCAATATGTGCACTCAGGGTCGGCAATCGGCCCAGTTTCTGGCACGCCGTGCCGCTGGAACCGGGATGATGCGGACTATTCTGCCCCCGCAGCCGGACAGGCGCCCGCCGACGTCCCGCCCGCCGGCCCCCGCGTCACCCCGCGTCACCCCGCGAGCCGCATGTCGAGCCCCGTGAACCGGCGCCCCGCCGAGACGCTGCGTACCGCCTGCTCCAGGGCGCGCCGCGAACCCACCAGCACCACCAGCCGCTTCGCCCGCGTCACCGCCGTGTACAGCAGATTGCGCTGGAGCATCATCCAGGCGCTCGTCGTCACCGGGACGACCACACACGGATACTCGCTGCCCTGCGAACGGTGGATCGTCACCGCGTACGCGTGCGCCAGCTCGTCCAGCTCACCGAACTCGTACGCCACGTCCTCGTCCTCGTCAGTGCGCACCACCAGCCGCTGCTCGTCCGCGTCCAGCTCGCGCACCACCCCGACCGTGCCGTTGAAGACGCCGTTGGCGCCCTTCTCGTAGTTGTTGCGGATCTGGGTGACCTTGTCGCCCACCCGGAAGATCCGGCCCCCGAACCGCTTCTCCGGCAGCCCGGGCGCGGCCGGGGTCACCGCCTCCTGGAGCAGCCCGTTCAGCGCCCCCGCCCCGGCCGGGCCGCGGTGCATCGGGGTGAGCACCTGCACGTCCCGGCGCGGATCGAGCCCGAACCGCGCCGGGATCCGGCGCGCCGCCACGTCCACCGTCAGCCGCCCGGCCGCCTCCGTGTCCTCCTCGGCGAACAGGAAGAAGTCCGCGAGCCCCCGCGTCAGCGGCGGCCGCCCGGCGTTGATGCGGTGCGCGTTCGTCACCACCCCGGACTGCTGCGCCTGCCGGAAGATCCTGGTCAGCCGCACCGCGGGCACCGGGGAGCCGTCCGCCAGCAGATCCCGCAGCACCTCGCCCGCGCCCACCGACGGCAGCTGGTCCACATCCCCCACCAGCAGCAGGTGCGCGCCCGGCGGCACCGCCTTCACCAGCTTGTTGGCCAGCAGCAGATCCAGCATCGACGCCTCGTCCACCACCACCAGATCCGCGTCCAGCGGCCGGTCCCGGTCGTACGCCGCGTCGCCGCCCGGCTTCAGCTCCAGCAGCCGGTGCACCGTGGACGCCTCGGCCCCCGTCAGCTCCGCCAGCCGCTTCGCCGCCCGCCCCGTCGGCGCCGCCAGCACCACCTTCGCCCGGCGCGCCCGCGCCAGCTCCACCACCGAGCGCACCGTGAACGACTTCCCGCACCCCGGGCCGCCGGTCAGCACCGCCACCTTCTCGGTCAGCGCCAGCCGCACCGCCGCCTCCTGCTCGGGCGCCAGCTCCGCCCGGGTGCGCTGCGCCAGCCAGGCCAGCGCCCGGCCCCAGTCCACGTCCGCGAAGGCCGCCAGCCGGTCCTCCCCGGCCCGCAGCAGCCGCCGCACCTGCCCGGCCAGCGACAGCTCGGCCCGGTGGAAGGGCGGCAGGTACACCGCCATCACGGTGCCGTGCGGGTCCTGCGGGTCGGGCACCGGCTCGCGCACCGCCCCCTCCGGGTCCTGCGCCAGCTCCCCCAGACAGTCGATGACCAGCCCGGTGTCCACCTGGAGCAGCTTCACCGCCTCCGCGATCAGCCGCTCCTCGGGCAGGAAGCAGTGCCCCTGGTCGCTCGCCAGGGACAGCGTGTGGCGCAGCCCGGCCCGCACCCGCTCGGGGCTGTCGTGCGGGATGCCGACCGCCTGCGCGATGCGGTCGGCGGTCAGGAAGCCGATCCCCCACACGTCGGCGGCCAGCCGGTAGGGCTGGTTCCGCACGACGGAGATCGAGGCGTCCCCGTACTTCTTGTAGATCCGCACCGCGATGGAGGTGGACACCTCCACGCTCTGCAGGAAGACCATGACCTCCTTGATGGCCTTCTGCTCCACCCAGGCCGCGGCGATCAGCCGGGTGCGCTTGGGGCCGAGCCCCGGCACCTCGATCAGCCGGCCCGCGTCCGCCTCGATGACCTCCAGGGTGGCCACCCCGAAGTGCTCCACGATCCGCTCGGCGGTCCTGGGCCCGATGCCCTTGATCAGCCCGGAGCCCAGATAGCGCCGGATGCCCTGGACGGTGGCGGGCAGCACGGTCGTGTAGTTCTCCACCGTGAACTGCCGTCCGTACTGCGGGTGCGAGCCCCAGCGGCCCCGCATCCGCAGCGACTCCCCCACCTGGGCCCCGAGCAACGCCCCGACGACGGTGAGCAGTTCCCCGCCACCGCCGCCGGTGTCCACCCGGGCGACGGTGTACCCGTTCTCCTCGTTGGCGTAGGTGATGCGCTCCAGGACCCCCTCGAGCACCGCGCTGTGCGACGACATGCCCGCACGGTATCCACCGGCGCCGACAGGACGAAGGGGGCTGTGGAAAACTCCGAAGGGCCCGGCTCCCCCGCCGGGCCCTTCGCTCCCCTCCTGCACCCCCGTGTTTCCCCGACCCCTACGACACCGATCACGCCCGAACGGTTGCACCGATCCGCGAAGAGTTTTCCCGCACATGTGCCCGAACGGTCACAGGACCCGTCCGAGCCCCTCCAACGCCACCAGCGGGTCGGGCCCCGCGGGCATCAGGACCACGCTGCCGGCGCCCGCCGCATGCAGCGCCGCGATCCGCTCCCGGGCCTGCCCGGGGGTGCCGGTGACCGCGAGCTGATCCACCCACTCACCGGGCAGCCGCGCGGCGAACTCCGCACGGTCCGCGCTGTCCTCGCGCAGCCGGGCGAACTCCGCCGCGAACGGCAGCGGGGTGATGTGCGGCGCCCAGTCCGGTTCGCCGATCCACTCCAGCGCCGGCCGCACCGCCGCCCGCGCCACCTGGGGATCGTCGTCCACCGCCGCCACGTTGTACGCCACCACGCGGTGCCCCTCCGCCACCGCCCGCGCGCCGATGTGCCCGCGCGCCGCCGCCAGATACTCGGGGGTCACCGGCTCGGCCAGGATCGTGCCGTCCGCCTCCCGCCCGGACAGCGCCAGCGACCTGGGCCCGCGCACCCCGGCCAGCACCGGCGGCACCACCGCCACCGGCAGGTCGGGCGTCACCGCGTCCAGCCGCTCGTCGCGCACCGTCTCTCCCCGCAACAGCGCCCGTACGGTGCGCAGATGCTCGCCCAGCGCGCCCAGCGGCGACGCCGGGTACGCGCCGACCTGCCGCATCCAGCCGGGCATGCCGTGCCCGATGCCCACGACCGGGCGGCCGGGGAACAGCTGGGCGAGCGTGGCCGCCTCCATCGCCGTCAGCGCCGGGTTGCGCAGCACGGCGGGCAGGATGCCGATCCCCACCCGGATCCGTTCCGTGACCGCCAGCGCGACGGCGGCCTGCGTGAAGCCGCCCCGGAAGAAGCAGTCCTCGACCACCCACACCTCGGCGAAGCCCAGTTCCTCCGCCCGCCGGACGTACCGGACGAACCGTTCCGCCGCCAGATCGCGCGGCACCATCACACCGATATCCGTCATGGCCGTGAGCCTATGCGGCAACCCCCGCCCCGGCCACGGCGAATCAGCAGGGCAGCGGGGGCAGCAGTCCCGGCAGCGGGGCGGGGCCCAGCGAGGTGGTCCTGGGCGGCATCACGGTGCCGCCGGCGGCGCCCGACCAGATCTGTTCCCAGGTGGGCGGCGGCAGGATCAGCCCGGCCTCGTCGTCCGCCGGATGGCGCTCGGTGTACCCGGGCGTGGGGTCAAGTCCCTGGTCCTCGCAGAGGATCGGGATCAGGACGTGGTCGCTGATGGCGGCCGACAGCTCGGCCCACTCCGAGGGCAGGAACCGCAGCCGGCGCGCCGTGGTGACCGGGGAGACCCGGGAGATGGCCCAGATCCTGGACTTGCCGGTGAGTAAAAACGTGCCGGCGCGCGGCACCGGGCGCGGCGAGCCGGCCGGAAGCTCCGTCACCCGGGCGAAGCCGGAGGCCACATCGGCCGCCCGGTACGGGTCGAGGCCGGGCATCGTGCGGTGGGTGGCCGCCAGCCGCAGCGGGTAGCGGCCGTGGTCCACGACCAGGGCCGGCAGCCGGTCGCCCATCCGGGCGGGCTGGCCGCGGTGCAGCCGGCGGGCCGCCTCGAGACGGTGGTGGCCGTCGGCCAGCAGCACCGGCGGCAGCGCCGGGGGCCGCCGGCTCCACTCGCCGGCCACCGCCCACAGCCGCTGGGTGCCGCCGCGGGTGGCCGGCCCCGTACGGTCGGGCGGGCGGCGGACGGTCTCCTCGATGCAGCGGCGGAACGCGCCCGGGTCGGGGGCGGCCAGCAGCAGCGGTTCGGCGGGGGTGCGGCGCTCGCGCAGCAGCCGGGTGTGCAGCCGCACTTCGGGCTCGCCCACCTGCTGGTGCCGCAGGATGTGGCCGCTTTCGGTGCCGTGCAGGCTCAGGGCGCCCAGGACGCCGCGCTGTTCGACCCGGCCGTGCACGTCCAGGCGTTCCAGGACGACGTAGCCGGGGCGGGCGGGCGGTCCGGCGAACAGGCCGGGGAGGGGAAGCAGCAGGTCTGCCCGTGGGGCCGGGGTCGCGGGGAATCCCATCCCGGGGAGCAGCTCAGGCAGCAGTGTGCTCCTCCTCCTTCTCGGGATGCGCGGGCTGCCCGCACGCTCCGGGATCCGCGCCGCCGACGACCGGGCGCAGCAGGCCAAGGGCCTTGCCGAGCACCGCCTCCACTTCCTGCGGGCTGGACGCGACGGCCGTGATGAAGCCATGCCCGGCGGCCCGGCTGGTGGCCTCCGGGACATGGCTTCCGACGCGAACGGTGATGCCGATGTCGGCGACGCCCGGCAGGGCGTACGCCTCGTCGATCCCGTGCACGGCGTCGAGCCGGCCGGGGGGCAGCCGCAGGGTGCGGATGCCCGCGTACCGCCGGCCGGACGAGGGGTGCGGCGCCGGTACGGGCAGCCGCAGCGCGGTGGCGACGGCGAGCGCCACCGGGTCGGTGCCGGTGGCCAGCGCCAGCAGGTCGCCGAGCCGGCCGGGGCCGGGGTGGGCGTGCGACTCGATCAGCCGCGGTCCCTGTGCGGTACGGACCACCTCGGTCAGGGACAGTCCCGCCCGGTGGCCGGCGGCCCCCAGGGTGGCGGTGACCAGGTCGCCGATCCGTGCCGTGTCCCGCGGGCCGAGGTCGGCCGGCAGATCGTGGCCCTCCTCGGTGAACCCGGGGCCGTCCGACAGATGCTTTCTGGCCACGGCGAGCACGGTGTGCTCACCGTCCCTGGAGTGGGCGAGCACGCTGTACTCGGGGCCCTCCAGGAATTCCTCGATGATCAGCGCCGGTTCGCTCACCAGTTCGGCGGCCAGGAGTGCGGCATCCGCGACATCGCGCAGAAGATGCACCTCCTGGCCGCCCGAACCGGTGCGCGGCTTGGCGACGCACGGGAAGCCGACCCGCTCGGCGGCGGCCACCAGACGCGTCACCCGATCGCACTGCTCGAACCGGACGGGGGTACCGGTGAGCTGATTGACCTTGCCGCGCAGCGCCACTTTGTCCGTGAGATACGCGACGGCGGCGTGCGGATTGCCCCGGAACCGCAGGGCCTCGTTCACCCGCGCGGCGACCAGCGCACTGGCCTCCGCGAAGCCGAACACCGACACCCTGGCGGGATGACCGGCCAGATGACCGATCGCCATCAGCAGCCCCTGGTGATCCAGCCAGTCCACGGTCAGCGCGTCGTGCGCCGCCGCGACGGCCTCCCGGATCCCCGGAGCCGCCCGGTCGGGAGCGAGGACAAGAGTGCGGGCACCGACCTCCCGGGCCGCCTGTACCTCTTCGAGGCGCGGGCTCAGCAGCACCGCCAGCGGGGCCTGGGCCATCACCGCACCACTTTCCTGTCCACCGATCCGATCCGATCCGTCGTATCAGCGGGCCGTGGTCAGTCCCAGAGGCTGTCGGTCGTGATGACCTCACCCTTGGCGGCCGGGGAACCGGCAGCCATGGCGACCCCACCGGAGGCACCCACGAGCAGGAGAGCTGCGATAACGCTCAGAGCAAACTTCTTCACGGGATCCCTCTTCCGTGTCCACATAGGCGAACATGAATGGCATGTTGGCCCAATCATGCTCACGAGCATTCACGAGGAAGTCGATAGAGTCCCTGTGGCATCATCTCGCCTGTCCAGTTGACGCCAAGGTGCTTGCTGACGTCATGCGAGGAAGATGAGCGTGTACGAACCCGGGGAAATAGACGCCGCGACGACACGGGTTTACCGGTTTCGCGTGATTCATCCCACCGACTCGGTGGCACAGATCGCCGCCCGCGCCGGCATTTCCACCGCCGAGGCCGCCTCCGCCGAGGCCCGGCTGACCGAACTCGGCCTGCTGCGGCCCTCGCCCGGCGGCGGACTGGTCGCCATCTCCCCCGAAAGCGCCGCCGACGCCCTGCTGGCACCCATCGAACAGGACATCCTCCAGCGCCGCATCGCCATGGCCGCCACCCGCGCCCGGCTGCACGCGCTCTCCGGCGACTACCTCGAAGCCCGCAGCATGCGCTCGGCCAAGAGCAGCATCGAGGTCGTCGAGGGTATCGACAACACCCGCGCCGTCATAGCCGATCTGGACCGCACCTGCGCCAAGTCGGTCGACGCGCTGCACCCGGGCGGCGGCCAGAGCCGGGCCGCCATCCAGGCCGCGACCCCCGGCGACCTGGAGATCCTCGAACGCGGCGTGAAGGCCCGCACACTCATGCAGCACACCGCCCGCCGGCACCAGCCGACCGTCGGGTACGTCACCACCCTCATCGAGGCCGGCGCCCAGGTGCGCAGCATCACCGCGCTGCCCTCCCGGATGCTCATCTACGACGGCAGCTGCGCCGTCCTCCCGCTCGACCCGCTGCACACCAAGTCCGGTGTGGCGCTGGTGCGCGACCCCACCGTGCTCGGCTTCCTCCAGCAGCTCTTCGAGCACTACTGGGACCGGGCGGTGGACTTCGTCGAGGGGCCCAAGAAGTCGGGCTCGGCACCCGTCGGCGTGGACCGCGACGTCCTGGTGCTGATGGCCGCCGGGAAGAAGGACGAGGCGATCGCCCACCAACTGGGCATGTCCCCGCGCTCGGTGAGCCGCGTGGTGGCCCGGCTGCTGGAACAGCTGGACGCCGACAGCCGGTTCCAGGCCGGCGTCCGGGCGGCGCTGAACGGCTGGCTCTCCTAGATGCGGATCCACGAGGTCGAGGACATCGACGCCACCGCGCTCCAGGTCTACCTGCTGCGGGTACGCCACCCCGCGGACGACGCCGACCGGCTCGCCGCACGCGCCGGGCTGCGCCCCGACGACGTCACCCGCGCCGAGGCCCTGCTGTACGGGCTCGGCCTGCTCCAGCCGTCCCCGGCGGGCGGCTGGGTGGCGGTCAGCCCGGAGAGCGCCGCCGACCAGCTGCTCGCCCCCGTGGAGGCGGACATCCTGGCCCAGCGCATCACGATGGCCGCCGCGAGGGAACAATTCCAGTCACTTTCGGGTGAGTACGTGGCGGCGCGCGGCATGCGGTCCGCCGAGATCAGCATCGAGGTCGTCGAGGGCATCGGCAACACCCGCGCCGTCATCGACGACCTGGCGCGTACCTGCGTCGAATCGGTGGAGACCCTGATGCCGGGCGTCCCCACCGAGGAGGCGATCGATGCGGCCGTCCCGCTCGACCTGGAGCTGCTGGCGCGCGGCGTCGGCATCCGCGTCCTGATGCAGCACAGCGCCCGCACCCACCGCGTCGGCCTGCGCTACGCCGAGACGATCGGCGCGGCGGGCGCCCAGGTGCGCAGCGCCGGGACGCTGCCCTCGCGGATGCTGATCTACGACCGGCGGTGCGCGGTCCTCCCGCTGGACCCGCTGCACACCGGGACCGGGGTGGCGCTGGTACGGGACCCCTCCGCGCTGAGCTTCCTGTGCCAGGTCTTCGACCACTGCTGGGACGACGGCATCGACATCCCGGTGACCGCCGCCGCCGGGGAGGCGGGGGACGGGGTGCCGGGCGGCCTGGAGCGCGAGGTGCTGCGGCTGATGGCGGTCGGCAGGTCGAACGACGACATCGCCGAGCAACTGGGCATCTCCCGGCGCTCCGTGAGCCGTCTCGTCTCCCAGCTGATGGCCCATCTGGGCGCCACCAGCCGGTTCCAGGCCGGGGCACGGGCCGCCCTGAACGGCTGGCTCGGCTAGGTCCTCTCCGGGCGATCTTCTTCGGGCCCGCACGGTCCGTCAGGCAGGCGCCGGGCACGGGCTACCGGGGTGCGGCCGACGGAGAGGGGCGGGCACCGCGGCGTCCGCGACGGCCGCCCACCGAATACACCGCCGCGTCATCGCGTCTCGGCCAGGCGGCGGAACTCGCTGGGGTTGGCGCCCCGGATCCTCTTGAACGCCACGCTGAACGCGAACGGATCGCTGTAACCGACGGCACGGGCGACGTGCGCGACGGTCGAGGCCCCCTGCTCGACCAGGAGATCCGCCGCCAGCGTCATGCGCCAGCGGGTGAGGTAGGCCAGCGGCGGTTCACCGAGCAGATCGGCGAACCGTTTGGCGAGTGTCGAGCGGGACACCCCCGTACGCCGGGCCAGTTCGCCCACCGTCCACGGTGCCGCCGGCTCGCCGTGCAGGAGGCGCAGCGCCTGGCCGACCACCGGGTCCTTCTGGGCGGTCCACCAGGCAGGGGGGCGGCCACCGGGCCTGTCCAGCCAGGTACGCAGCGTGCAGACCAGCATCCAGTCGAGGAGCCGGTCGAGCACGACCTGCTGGCCCGGTTCGTCGCGGGCCACCTCGGCGGCGAGGTGGTCGAGCACCGGGTCGCCGGTGCCTCCGCAGTCCACCCGCAGCACAACCGGCAGCGCCTCCATCAGCCGCCGGCTGATCTCGCCGCGGACCGGGTAGGCCCCGACCACCAGAGTCGTCGCGCCGCTGTCGTCGCCGCCCTCTTCCCCGGGATCGTGCCAGCCCAGCCGGTGCCGGGTGCCGCCCTGCTCGGGCGTCGCGCAGTCCTCTCCGCAGCTGATCGGCTCGGCCGTACTGCCGGGCTCGTCCACGAAGGTGAAGGTCGTGGGACCGCGCACCACGATCGTGTCGTGGGCGCCGAGGCGCTCGGGCGGATGGCCCTCCGGCACGATCCAGCCCGCCCCGGTGAGGACGGTGCACAGGGTCAGCGGCGCACCGTCCACGAAGTGCAGTGACCAGGGCGCGGAGAGCGTCGAACTGCCGAACAGGGAGCCGCGGGCCCGCACTCCGCGGAAAAGGTCACTGGTCACGTCCACACCGACAGGCTAGACGATTGCAAAGGCATTTCGGCCTTTCACCCATGTGATCGTGCGTCCCGTGCGTGTTCTGTAGGAGCCATGACGCGTAACACTGACCTGACACCCGACGCCCACGACCCGCTGACCCTGCTGGTCACCGCACACCCGGACCCCGGCTCCCTGACGCACCACGTGGCGCGTCAACTCGCCTCGGCCCTCCGTCCCCGGGCCGTCGAGGTGGCGGACCTGCACCGGGAGCGGTTCGACCCCCGGTTCACCCCGGCGGACCGCCGCCACTACCAGGAAGGCGGCCCCCACGCTCCCGATGTGGCCCGCGAGCACCGTCGTCTCGACCGCGCCACCGACCTCGTCCTGGTCTTCCCGGTGTACTGGTGGTCCATGCCGGCGCTGCTCAAGGGGTGGATCGACCGCGTGTTCGTCAACGGCTGGGCCTTCGACCACTCGGCCGGGTCGGGGCTGCGTCCGAGGCTCCAGCGGCTGACCACGCATCTGCTGCCCATCGCCGGCGAGGACCCCGGCGGCTTCGAGCGGCACGGATACGAACGGGCGCTGCGGACGCAGATCGAGCACGGCATCGTCGACTACGTCGGAAGCCGCCGCGGTGCCACCGCGTTCATCCATGAATCCGAGCAGCCCTCCTCCGAGGCCACGGCGGAGAGCGTCACACGGGCCGTACGCGTCGTCGGCGAAGCCGTACGGGCCGGCACTCCTGCCACGTGAGCCATCCACCTATCCCGACCCGCGCGAGGGGGGCGGGACCGCCGGCCGCACGAACCGGCGGTCCGGCTCGGGCAGCCAGGCGCCCGGCGGGCGGTGCAGCCAGTTCCCCGCGGCGCCCAGCGCCGCCGCCGTGTCCAGCAGCGCCGCCAGCCCCGGGTGCCGCAGGGCGCGGGGCCACACCACCGAGACCGGCGACAGCGGCACCGGATCGGTCAGCGGGCGCAGCACCATGCCGGGAACCCCGGTGAACTGCTCGCTGGCCAGCACCCACCACCCGCGCGCCCGCACCAGCCGGACGAACTCCTCCTCGCCGTCGATGCGCGGGAACGGCGGCGCCACCGCGATGCCGCGCCCGGCGAACAGCCGCTCCGCGTAGTCCGTCCACTCGGTGGTCTCCGGATTGCCGGCGCCCGCGTACAGCTCACGCCCGGCCAGCCGGTCCAGCGGGATCTCCGCGAGGCGGGCCAGCGGATCGTCGGCGGGCAGCAGCACCGCCGTCCGCTCGTAACGCACCAGCCGGTGGTCAAGCCCCGCGCGGACCCCCGGGTCAAGGCCCGCGAACCGGCCGAAGGACACATCCAGCTGGCCGCGCGTCATCTCGGCCACCGCCCCGGCCAGGCCGCTGTGGAAACGGGCCACGAACTCCACCCCGGGCGCCGCCTCGCGGGCGGCGTCCAGGACCAGCCGGGCCGTGGTGACCGGCGCCGACACATCCACCACCAGCGGACGGGCCCCCGCCCCGGCGCCGCGCACCGCCGCAGCGAGGTCCCGCTGCGCCTCCAGTGCCCGGCGCACCGGGGCCAGCAGCCGCTCGCCGTCGGCCGTCAGCGTCACCTGACGGGTGCTGCGGACGAACAGCCGCGTCCCCCACTGCTCCTCCAGCCGTCTGATGTCCCGGGACAACGCCTGCTGCGCGACGAACAGCCGCGCGGCGGCGCGGGTGAAGTGCAACTCCTCGGCCACCGCGACGAAGGCGCGCAGCAGCCGTGGATCGGTGTCACGGTCGGCGGACATTCCCTCATTGTCGCCGGTCGGGGCCGATTCACTACCAGGGTGTGTGAATGGCCGCCGATCAGGTGTTGGACGCCCCGCGCGGCCCGGCCCGAAGGTGATCACCATGCAGTTCGCCCTCACCGGCCACACCCTCGTCCACGTTCCCCTCTCCCCCGACCGTCACCGCCGCGGCCGCCGCCCCCGGCGCCCGCGCGGCCCGTACGCCCGGCTGTTCGACGCCCCTGGCGCGCTCGCCTTCACGCTGCCCAACCTGCTGGCCCGGCTGCCGATGGGCATGTTCAGCATCTCCGCCGTGCTGCTGATCACCGGACTGCACGGCTCGTACGCGCTGGCCGGCGCGGTCGTGGCCGGCACGCTCGCCGCCTCCGCCGTCGGCGGCCCGCTGCTGGCCCGGCTCGTGGACCGGTACGGGCAGGCCAGGATCACCGTCCCGGCCGTGCTGCTGACCGGCACCGGACATCTGGGGCTGCTGTGGTGCGTCACCGGCGGCGCCCCGCTGTGGGCCTGGTTCTGCTGCGTCCCGCTCATGGCGGCCACCCCCAACACCGGCGGCATGTCCCGGGCCCGCTGGGCGCACCTGTACCGGGGCGATCCCGCCGCCCGGCACACCGCCAACTCCTTCGAGCAGGCCATGGACGAGCTGTGCTTCCTGCTCGGCCCGCTGATCGCCGCCGGGCTGTGCACCGCGCTGTTCCCGGCGGCCGGAACCCTCACCGCGGTCGCGCTGCTGGCGACCGGCGGCGTGCTGTTCGCGGCCCAGCGCCGTACCGAGCCGCCCGTCGCCCCCCGTGAGCCGGGGCGGGCCCGTACCGGGCGGGCCCCGCTGCTGCTGCCCGGGATACCGCCGCTGCTGGTCACCTTCCTGTGCACCGGCGCCGTGTTCGGGTCGCTGGAGGTGGTGACGATCGCGTACGCGGACGGCCTGGGGCTGAAGGCGTGGGCGGGTGCCGTGCTGGCGGCACAGGCGCTGGGGTCGGGGGCTGCCGGGCTCGCGTTCGGGCTGCTGACCCCGGGGGCCGCCCCGGTACGGCGCCGGCTGGTGCGCTGGGTGACGCTCATGGCCGTGCTGATGGCGCTGCCGCTGCTGGTGGCGGCCACCGGCACGCTGCTGCCGCTGGTGCCGGCACTGCTGATCGCCGGGATGGCGACGGCGCCGGCCATGGTCACCGGCATGACGCTGCTCCAGGAGCTGACGCCGGCGCCCCGGCTCAACGAGGGCATGTCCCTGGCGGTGACGGCGCTGCTGTCGGGCATCGCCGCGGGCGCGGCGGCCGGCGGCTGGGCGGCCGAACATCTGCCGCCCGGCGCCGCCGGCTACGTCACTCCGCTGACCGCCGCCACGCTGGCGGCGGCGGTCGCCCGGCTCGCGTTCTACTCCTGGAAGCCGGTGAGGAAGTCCACCGCGACCGGGCCCGCCGTGGCGCCGCCCGAGCCGCCGTCCAGCAGCAGCACGGCGAAGGCCAGGTCCGCGTCGCCGAGGTAGCCGATCAGCCAGGCGTTGGTGGACAGTTCGCCGTCGCCGGTGTCGAACTCGGCCGTGCCGGTCTTGGCGTGCGGCGTGCCGGGCACGGAGCCCAGCACGGTGGCGGTGCCCTCGGTGACGGTGTCCCGCATCATCGAGCGCAGCGCCGCGTAGGTGTCCGCGCTCAGCTCCGACGGCGCGGACGCGGGCTCGGCGACCGCGTCGGGCACCAGCACCGGCTGGTGGAAGGCGCCCTCGGCGACGGTGGCCGCCACCGAGGCCATCACCAGCGGGCTGGCCTGCACCCGGGCCTGCCCGATCAGCGAGGCCGACAGGTCGTTGGCGCCCTCGGCGTCCGGCACGCTGCCGTCGAACGAGCCGGCGCCCAGGTCCCATTCGACGCCGATGCCGAACGCCTCGGCGGTCAGCCGCAGCGTGTCGGGCTCGAAGCGGTCCCGGTTGGCTATGTAGGCGGTGTTGCAGGAGGCGGTGAACGCCTCGTGCAGCGTGGTGGCCGGGCCCAGCTCGAACTCGTTCTGGTTCTGGAAGCGGTAGCCCTCCACGGTCTCGTACTTCGGGCAGCCGATCGCCTCGCCGGGCGCGGTGCCGCCCTCCAGCAGCGCCGCGGTGGTGATCACCTTGAAGGTGGACCCCGGCGCGAGCTGCCCGCTGAGCGAGCGGTCCCCGCCGTCCAGCGGGGAGTCGGCCGCCGCCAGCACCTCCCCGGTGGAGGGCCGCACCGCCACGATGGAGCCGGCCTGGTCCGTACCCTCCAGCGCGGCCTCGGCGGCACGCTGCACATCGGCGTCGATGGTGGTCTGCACGGGCGTGCCGGGCTCGCCGCCCTCCTGCTCGTACAGCACCTCCACCGCGTCCCCCGACTCACGGTCGGCGATGACGACGGCGGCGCTCGGCGTACCGGCCAGCTGCTCCTCGTACCGGCCCTGGAGCCCCGAGGACCCGGCGCCGGTCGCGGGGTCCAGGCCGCCGACCACGGTGCGCGCCAGATGCGCCAGCGGGCGGCTGTCCTCCGCGAACTGGAGGCCCTCCACCGCGCGCAGCGCGTTCTCGTGCTCGCGGAAGACCTCGTCGCGCAGGCTCACCACGGACACGGCCTGGTCGGGATCGGAGGCTTCCACCCGGTCCGCCAGCGCCTCGGTGTCCAGGCCCACGTCCAGCCCGTCCAGCGCCTCGTAGGCGGCCTCCGGGTCGCTCAGCCGGGCGGGCCAGATGCTCAGGTCCCACACGACGGAGGGGCCGGCCAGCTGGCTGCCGTCCGCGGCGAGGATGGGGGCGCGCTCCGACTGGTCGGTGCTGAGCACCAGGGTCTGGCCCTCGGACAGCTCGGGGTGGACCAGCGGTGACTCCCAGTGCACGTGCCAGGTGTCCTCCTCGACCCCGTCGGGCGCGGCGTACAGGGACGACTCGTAGGACCACTCCCCCACCCCGGGCAGGGTGAAGGAGGCGGTGAAGGGCACCGTGTACGCCGCCTCGGGCGCACCGGTGTCGAGTTCGGCGCGCACCACCTCCCCGCTGATGGTGAGCGCGGTCTCCTCGGCGCCGAGGTTGCGCTGGACCGACTCCAGCAGCGACTCCGCGGCCTCCGCGTCGTCCGTGCGCGCGGCGGCCCCCTCCAGGTCGCCCTCCGCCCAGGCGTCCAGGAACTTCTGGGACTCGGACCGCGCGGCGCTCGCCGGGTCCTCGTCGCCGTCGCGCAGCAACAGGACGGCGCCGATCGCCAGCACGGTGACAGCGACTGCGCCCCCTATGATCCACTTTGTTCGGTTTCCGCCGGTCGTCTCGGGCTCTGGCCGGCCCTGAGGACCCCACCCCGGTGCACTGTCTGCCATGCCGGTGACCCTACCGGGCCCCACGGACAGTCACCCCGGGGTTCGAACAAACGCAGGCCCCGGTCCGCGCGAACGCGGGCCGGGGCCTGACGGTGAAACGGTGGAGATGGCGGGAATCGAACCCGCGTCCAGTGACGTGGAAAGAGGGCTTCTCCGAGCGCAGTCCGCTGCGATTTTCTCGGCCCCGGAGATCACGCGGACAAGTCTCCGACGGGCTCAGTCACTGTTAAATGTCCCGCAAGCCTCCGTGACCGAGGCTAACGGTGAAGTCCCCTAGCTGATACCAGGAACCGGGACGGGAACAGGCCCGGGCTGGCACCTCACCAGTCGCTACTTATGCAGCGAGGGCGAAGGAATCGCGCTTGGTATTGGCGATTATTTTTTTGCGACATATGGTTTACGAGATCATTGCCGCTTCCTCGGCTCGCTTCCCCTGCTTCGACAACCACTGTCGAAACCGATCATCCCCATGTTGAGTTAACAAGCAGCCGAGCCCCGTGGGGCCCGCTGTGCACCAGTGTACGCCACCCGATGCCGCGACGCCCGGGCTTTTTCCGCGCCGCTCAGGCGCGCTGCCGGCGACGGGCCGCCGACATCGCGCGCTCCGCCTCCCGGGTGTCCTGCTTCTCCCGCAGCGTCTGCCGCTTGTCGTACTCCCGCTTGCCGCGCGCGACGGCCAGCTCGACCTTCACCTTGCCGTTCGTGAAGTACAGCGCCAGCGGCACCAGCGTCAGACCCGACTCCTGCACCTTGCCGACCAGCTTGTCGATCTCCGCGCGGTGCAGCAGCAGCTTCCGCTTGCGGCGCGCCGCGTGATTGGTCCAGGTGCCCTGCGCGTATTCCGGAATGTGCACATTGTGCAGCCAGACCTCACCCCCGTCGAGCTGCCCGAAGCCGTCCACCAGCGAGGCCCGGCCCTGGCGCAGCGATTTCACCTCGGTGCCCGTGAGCACCAGGCCGCACTCGTACGTGTCCAGGATCTCGTAGTCGTGCCGCGCCTTCTTGTTCTGCGCGATGAGCTTGCGCCCCGACCCGATCGCCGTCTCTTTCTTCTTCTTAGCCATGACGTGATCAGTCTACGGCGCCACGCCGCCGCACCGCCGCCCGTTTAACGGCCACCCGCCGGGCCGCCCGGCCACCCGAGACCGGGCCCTCAGCCGGGCCCGGTGGCCAGCCCGTCCAGCACCGTGCGTGCCTTCTCCTCGGCGTCCTCGCCCGCGCCCACCGGCAGATCCGGCTCCACCGGCCGCTCCTCGTCCACCGTCCGCCCCGAGGGCGTCGCGTAGTACCCCACGGTCAGCTCGGCCACCGACCCGTCCGGCTGCTCGCTCGGCATCTGCACCGTGCCCTTGCCGAACGTGCGCGACCCCACCAGCACCGCCCGGTTGCGGTCCTGCAGCGCCGCCGCCAGCAGCTCCGCCGAACTCATCGTGCCGCCGTCCACCAGGACCACCAGCGGCGTACGGGTGTCCCCGCCCGGCTCCGCGTGCAGCGCCCGCTGGTCACCGTGCACGTCGTACGTCGCCACCAGGCCGCCGTCCAGGAACACCGACGCCGCCTGCGCCGCCTCCGTCAGCAGCCCGCCGCCGTTGCCCCGCAGGTCCAGCAGCACCGCGTCCCCGGCCGGGACGCCGCCCACCGCCTCGCGCAGCTGACCGGCCGAACCCCGGGTGAAGGAGGAGACATGGATCCGGGTCACCCCGGGCACCTCCCGGGACACCGACACCGTCTCGGCCGTGAGCCGGGCTCTGGCCACCTCGGCCTCCCAGCGCTCCCCGGCCCGTACCAGCCCCAGCAGCACGGTGGAGCCGGGCCCGGCCGCCGCCGGCTGATCACTGCCGCGCAGCCGCCCGACCGCGTCGGTGACCGCGCCGCCGTCCAGTCCTGCCCCATCGATGGTGACGATCTCGTCACCCGGCAGAATCCCGGCCCGCTCGGCCGGGCTGTCCACGTGCACCTCGTTGACCACGATCCGGCCGTCCGCCGTGCGGCTGACCGCTATCCCGGTGCCCACGTACTCGCCCTCCAGGGACAGCCGCAGCCGCTCGTACTCCTGCGGCGAGTACGCCGCCGCCCAGCGGTCACCGCTGCGGCTGACGAGCCGGGCGGCGTCACCCGCGTCCCGTGGCGCGTCGTCGCCGGCCGCCACAGGGACGCTGTCGGCGCCCTCGCCCTCCGGCTCCTCGATCCAGGAGCCGGTCGCGGCCCCCGACATGAGCACACCGGCGAACACACAGGCCAAAGCCGCCCCACGCCGGACAGACCGGGGCGTCAGCCGATCAGTCGGACCTGACATGGACGGGAGTGTAGGTCACCGGACCGGGGCGCGCGGAGGGCCTTTCGGAGGTGCGTGGCGTGATTCATCACACCCGCGTCACACCTTCAAGTACTTGCGCAGCGCGAAGAACGCCGCCACCGACGGCATGAGGGCACCCACCGCCAGCACGAACGGCAGCACCGAGATCACCGCGTCCCAGCCGATGAAGTTGATCAGCGGGATCTCCTGGGCCAGGAAGTTGTTGATCGCGAAGTACTTGACCCCGACCAGCAGCACACAGGCGAACAGACCGCCCAGCAGCCCCGCGATCGCCGCCTCCAGGATGAACGGCATCTGGATGTAGAAGCTGGACGCGCCCACCAGCCGCATGATCCCGGTCTCCCGGCGGCGGCTGAACGCCGACACCCGCACCGTGTTGACGATCAGCAGCAGCGCCACCACCAGCATCAGCGCCATCAGGCCCAGGGCGGCGTAGTTGACGCCGTTCAGCAGCGCGAACAGGTTCTCCAGCTGCGCCCGCTGATCCTCCACCGAGTAGACGCCGTCGCGCCCGGCGAACGCCGTCGCGACCACGTCGTACCGCTCGGGGTCCACCAGCTTGACCCGGAAGGACTCCTGCATCTGGTCGGGCGTCACCACGGCGGCGATCGGCTGACCCTGCTGCTGCTCCTGGTAGCGGTCGTACGCCTCGCTCGCGGACTCCTCGTACACCTCGTCGACCAGCTGCATGGCCTCCAGCTCGCCGAGGATCTCCTCCTTCTGGTCCTCGGTCACGGCGCCGCGCGCACACTGCGGAGCGTTGTCGGCGTCGTTCTCGTTGCAGAGGAAGATCGAGACCTGGACCTTGTCGTACCAGAAGTCCTTCATGCTGTTGACCTGCTGGTTCGCCAGCAGGGAGCCGCCCAGCAGCGCCAGCGAGAGGGCGACCGAGACGATGACCGCGAAGGTCATCGTGAGATTGCGGCGGAGACCGACTCCGATCTCCGACAGGACGAAGTGGGCGCGCATGGCGTCCTTTCAGTGCGGGGGTGAGTGCGTGAAGCGCCGGAGGTCAGTTCTGGTAGCCGTACACGCCGCGCGTCTGGTCACGCACGAGTCGGCCCTTCTCCAGCTCGATCACCCGCTTGCGCATCTGGTCCACGATCTGCGCGTCGTGCGTCGCCATGACCACGGTGGTGCCGGTGCGGTTGATGCGGTCGAGCAGCTTCATGATGCCCACGGAGGTGTCGGGGTCGAGGTTGCCCGTGGGCTCGTCGGCGATGAGCAGCATGGGGCGGTTGACGAACGCGCGGGCGATCGCCACCCGCTGCTGCTCACCACCGGACAACTCGCCCGGCATCCGCTCCTCCTTGCCGCCCAGGCCCACCAGATCGAGGACCTCGGGCACGGTCTTGCGGATCTTGCCGCGCGCCTCGCCGATCACCTCCATGGCGAAGGCGACGTTCTCGCCGACCGTCTTGTTCGGCAGGAGGCGGAAGTCCTGGAAGACGGTGCCCAGTTGGCGGCGCACCTGCGGCACCTTCCAGTTGGACAGCCGGCCCAGGTCCTTGCCCAGGACGTGCACGGTGCCGGTGCTGCAGCGCTCCTCGCGCAGCAGCAGGCGCAGGAAGGTGGACTTGCCGGAGCCGGAGGAGCCCACCAGAAAGACGAACTCGCCACGCTCGACCTCCAGGGAGACATCGCGCAGTGCCGGCGCGGTCTGCCGGGGGTACGTCTTGGAGACATTGTCGAATCGGATCACGGTTACACCACGTCAAGGCTGGGTACATGCGGCGGAAGCCCCTGGCGGTATCTCCCGGCCGATGGCTGGGGGAGGCTCCCCCCTCGCTGGGCACAGACCTTACGCGACGCGGCGCATGGTGCGCAGACAGCGACCGCTACCACCCGCTTTGCCCTGATCTGGCGTCTGCGGTTACGGCCAAAGCCTGGCACAGTAGGTAAGGAGGGGGACATGAGAGGAGACGATCGCCATGACCGCCGCAGACTGGCTGGTGTGCGCGAACTGCGCCGGGCGCGTGAGCGAGGGCCGGTGCGCCGTGTGCCGGGACCGCCGGGCCCGGATGCGTGAGGAGCGGGGGGCGTGGGGGCCGCTGGGCGCCCCGGGGGCGCTGCTGATGGCGGCGCTGCTGGCGCTGGTGACCGTGGCCCTGCTGGTGGCCAGGCCCGCCTAGAAGTCCTCGGAAACAGCCGTACGGGCCCGGAGCGAGTGGATCGCTCCGGGCCCGTGGGCGTTACGCGAGTGACGCGTGAGGTGCGGGCCGTCGTCAGGCGGCGGCAGCACCCTTGTTGACCAGACGCGGCAGGTAGCGGAAGGCCACCCCACCGGCGATCATGGTCGCGGCACCGATGATCAGCAGCGCCTCGCCACCGGAGGCACCGGTCTCGGCCAGCTCGCCACGCTCCCCGTTCGGGGTCTCCCCGGCGGGAGTGGTGGTGTCCGGCACGGTCTCGGTGATGTCCTCGGCCGGCGGGTTCTGCTCGATCGGGCTGGCACCGCCCTCGGTCTGCGGACCGGGGCCGGTGGCGCCCTCGTTCACACCGGGGCCGGGGCCACCGTTGCCGGAGCCACCGTCGTCGGAGCCACCGTTGCCGCCATCGACGTCACCGTTGCCACCGTTACCACCGTTACCACCGTCGGCGTCACCGTTGCCACCGTTGCCGCCATCGGCGTCACCGTTGGCACCCTCGTCGGCGCCCTCGTCGGAGCCACCATCGGCACCTTCGTCGGAACCGCCGTCGGCGCCCTCGTCGCCACCCTGGTCCGCACCCTCGTCGGAACCGCCGTCGGCGCCCTCGTCGCCACCCTGGTCGGCGCCCTCGTCGGAGCCGCCGTCGGAACCGTCGGAGCTGCCGCCCAGGATGCCGGTGCCGACGGAGTCACCGTCGTCGCCGATCCCGATGAGCGTGGTCTCGTTCTTGTCGGAGCCACCGGTCGCGTTGGCCGTGCCGACCACCGCGAGCGAAGCACCGGCCGCGAAGATCGCAGCCGCGGCCACCCGCGCGACGTTGGCGCGCGTCTTGGAACTGGCCATAAATCCACTACCCCCTGTAGTTATTGATTCTCGACAATGTCTTGTCGTGGGGTCGCAGCCTCACTCAAGGGCTGCGGCGGTGCGGCGGGGGCACCCGCGGCTCGTGCCGGTACGCACCCCGCTGCAACACGCACCCCAGAACACAGGCATGCCGCGAACAGCTTTCCCGCTCGTCATGCGAGCGTCAAGCGGGATGTCCGTTAAATACCCTGCATGGCGTGAGAATTGGGTGAAGGTTACTTCTCCTGCTGTTTGCGCCACCGGATTCCCGCTTCGAGGAAGTCGTCGATGTCACCATCGAGAACCCCCTGCGGGTTGCCGACCTCGTGCTCCGTCCGCAGATCCTTCACCATCTGGTACGGCTGAAGCACGTAGCTGCGCATCTGGTTGCCCCAGGAATTGCCTCCGTCGCCCTTGAGCGCGTCCATCTTGGCCTGCTCCTCGGCGCGTTGGTGCGCCAGCAGCCTCGCCTGGAGGACGCGCATCGCGGCCGCGCGGTTCTGGATCTGGGACTTCTCGTTCTGACAGGAGACGACGATGCCGGTCGGCAGGTGGGTCAGCCGGACCGCGGAGTCGGTCGTGTTGACGGACTGCCCGCCGGGGCCGGAGGAGCGGAACACATCGACCCGGATCTCGTTCTCCGGGATGTCGATGTGGTCGGTCTGCTCCACCACCGGCAGCACCTCGACACCCGCGAAGGACGTCTGTCGCCGGCCCTGGTTGTCGAACGGCGAGATCCGCACCATGCGGTGGGTGCCCTGCTCGACGGAGAGCGTGCCGTACGCGTACGGGGCCTTCACGGTGAAGGTGGTCGACTTGATGCCGGCCTCTTCGGCGTACGAGGTGTCCAGCACCTCCGTCGAGTAGCCCTTGCGCTCGGCCCAGCGCAGGTACATCCGCTGGAGCTGCTCGGCGAAGTCCGCCGCGTCGACCCCGCCGGCCTCGGCGCGGACGCTGATCATCGCCTCGCGGCCGTCGTACTCGCCGGACAGCAGGGTGCGGACCTCCAGCTCGTCCACGGCCTTCTGGACGGCCGCCAGTTCCGCCTCGGCCTCGCGCCGTGTGTCGGCGTCGTCCTCGGCCTCGGCCAGCTCGAAGAGCACTTCGAGGTCGTCGATCCGGCTGTGCAGTTCATCGGTCTTGCGCACCTGGCCCTGGAGCAGGGCCAGCTTGCTGGTGACCTGCTGGGCGTGCTCGGGGTCGTCCCACAGCGAGGGCGCCGCCGCCTGCTCCTCCAGCACGGCCACATCGGCCCTCAACTGGTCAAGGTCGAGGACGGCCTCGATCGACTCCATGGTGGAGGCGAGAGACTTCAGAGCTTCGGATACATCGACGGCTGCCACATACACCAGCGTAACGGCTGCCGCATCCCACCCCGCCGCCAGTCGCCCTCCGGGCGGGCGCCGGGCCGTGGGGGCCCGGCCGGAGCTGGGCGGTGGTCCCGTCGTGCCCGCACCCGGCACGGGGCCGGACGGGCGCCACGGTGCGATCCGCTGCCGGTGGCCCGGGTGGCCCGCCGGGTGTCAGGGGGCGAGGGCTGGTTCGCCGGTGGTGGTGTGCGGGAGCCGGTGGGAGTTGCTGTCGCCGTCGCCGCCCCCGGTCAGCAGCCAGCCGCCGACGGCGGCCACGGCCAGGACGCCCGCCGCCACCGTGATCGCCAGCCGGCGCTTGCGGCGGGCCGCCGCCGCGTGCCGGGCCGAGCCGGCCCGGGCCTGGCCCGGTGCGCGGGGCGTGCGCGCCGTGCCGTGCGCGCCGCCGGCCAGTTCCTCGGCGTCCGGCACCCGCATCCGGGTGTGCGTGGCGCGCTCGTCGTCGGGGATGTCGGACCGCACCAGCGGGACGGCGGCCGGCAGCGGCCCCGGCACCGGCTGCGGCAGGTTCGCCGGCTCCTGGGGCTCGTCCGCCTCGTCCGGGTCGCCGATGTCCAGCGGCGGCAGCCCCTCCAGCGACGGCAGGATCTCCCGCAGCCGGGAGGCCAGCTCCGCGGCGCGCAGCCGCGAGGCCGGGGCCTTCGCCAGGCACTGCTGCAGCACTTCCCACAGCGGGTCCGGCACCCCGGGCAGCCGGGCGGCCGTCTCCGTCACCTGGCGGCGCAGTACGGCCCCGGTGTGCCCGCCGCCGAACGGCGTGAAGCCGGCCAGCAGCTCGTACAGCACCGTCACCAGGGCGTAGATGTCCACGGCCGCGCGCGGCGGCAGGCCCTCGACGATCTCGGGGGCGACGTAGTCGGGGGTGCCGACCACCCCGCCCTTGCCGCCGTGCCGGGGTTCGTCGATCAGCTTGGCGACGCCGAAGTCGGTCAGCAGGGCGGTCGGCGGTGTGCCGGTGCCCTCGGGGGCCGGCTCCAGCAGGATGTTCTCCGGCTTGATGTCGCGGTGCACGATGCCCGCCGCGTGCGCGACGGACAGGCCCGCGGCGATCTGGGCGGTGATGGCCACCGCCTCGTGCGGGGCGAGCCGCCGTTCCCGTTCCAGGTGGGTGCGCAGGTCGGGGCCGCGCACCAGGTCCATCACCAGGGCGAGGTCCTGGCCGTCCTCGCCCCCTATGACGAGGTCACGCACGCCGACGATGTGCGGGTGCTCCAGGCCCAGCAGGGCGTGCCGCTCGTGGGCGAAGCGCTCGGCCAGTTCCGGGTCGGTGGCGAGGTCCTCGCGCAGCAGCTTGATGGCGACAGGGCCCTGGGGCCCTTCCCCGAGCCACACCGTTCCGGCACTTCCGCGTCCCAGGACGCGGTGGGTCGTGTACTGGCTGCCGATGTTCCGTGCCATGGCGTGAGGCTACGACGGCGATCCGGCCACCGGCGGCCCCGGCCGCCCGCCTTGCCCCGCTTTGTGGGCAAGCGGCGGCCGGAATCCATCTCCGGAAGTCGACAAATCCCCCAGGTCACCGACGCGTCAGGAGCCGGAGGTCGCGTCCTGCGCCTTCTCCACCAGACCGAGCCACTCCCCGACGGTGTTGAACCAGTCCTTGGTCGCTTCCCAGAAGCTCTGGCCCTCGGCCACCCATTCCGGCAGCGGCGTGAAGTTCCACAGCAGGAACGCGATCACGGCCATGATCACCACCATGAACAGGCAGCCCTTGAGGCAGCCGAGGCCGGGAATCCGCATGGGATTGGCGCTGCGCGAACGGCCGCGCGGCTCGCGGTCGCGCTCCGGCTCCCGGCGGCGCGGGGGCTCCTGGTACCGCTGGGGCTGAGGCTCGTGGTAGCGCTGCGGCGGCTGCTGGTACGGCTGCGCCTGGGGCTGCGGCTGCTGCTGATAGCGCTGCTCGTCCGCGTACCCGAAGTGCCCGGCCGCCGCCGCCGAGCTGCGCCGCTGCGGACGGCGCTGCGGCTGCGGCTGGGGCTGGGGCTGCGGAGGCTGGCGGCGCTGCGGCTGCCGCTGCGGCGCGCGGTAGAGGGGGTCCTGCTCGGGGTCGAGCTGCTGGAACTGGGTCTGCTCGTTGCGGTCCCGGGCGGCGCGCATCTGGTCCGCCCACGGCGGCGGCGCCTGCGGCTCGTCGGGGCCCTGCTGGGCGGGCATCACCCGGGTGCCGTCCAGGCCACCGTCCGCACCGGCTCCCGCGCCGCCGGCCCCGCCGGCGGAGGGCAGCACGCTGGTGGCGGCGCCGGGGTCGTAGGAGCCCCCGGACAGCGCCTGCGTCGGCTGGGCGTCGGGCCCGCCCGGGCCCGTCACCTTCACCGGCGTGCTGTCGGGCAGCAGCAGCGCCGCCACCCCGTACGCCGCGTCCGACTGCTCCTGGGTGGCGTGCTCGCCGATCCCGGCCACGACGGTGCGCAGCGCGCGGCCCAGGCTCACGGCGCTGGGCCGCTCGTCGGGGCTCTTGCGCAGACAGCGTTCGATGACCGTCCACAGCGGCTCCGGCAGCCCGTCGATCCGGGCGGGCTGCTCGCTGAGGTGGCGCTGGAGGACCTGGAGGGTGTTCTCCCCGGCGAAGGGGGGACGGCCGGTGATCAGCTCGTACATCAGGATGCCGGCCGCGTACACGTCCACGGCCGAGGTCTGCGGGCGGCCCTCGGCGGACTCGGGGGCGATGTAGGAGGGGGTGCCGACGAACTCGTGGGCCCGGGTGACCCCCGGTGAGTCCGCGAGCCGGGCGATGCCGAAGTCGGTGAGCAGCGGGCGCAGCGGGGCGCCGTCCTGGCCGCCGCCGGCCATCAGGACGTTCGCGGGCTTGAGGTCGCGGTGCACCACGCCCTTGGCGTGCGCGGCGGCCAGCGCGTCGGCGACCTGGGCGGTGACCAGGGCGGCGCCGACGGGGCTGAAGGGGCCGTTGTCGCGCAGGTAACGGTGCAGGTCGGGGCCGTCGACGAGGTCCATGACGAGGGCGAGCAGCTCGCCCTCGACGACCAGGTCACGGGTGCGGACGATGTTGTCGTCGGTGAGGCGCAGCAGCACGGAACGCTCGCGCAGGAAGCGCATCACGACATCGGGGTCGTGGGCGAGCTCCTCCTTGAGCACCTTGATCGCGACCAGCTCGCCCGGTGCGCCGGTGACGGCCGCCTCGTCCCCGGCGGCCTCCCGCTGGCGGCCCCGCCACACGGTCCCGGTAGCGCCGCGCCCGAGGGGCTCTTCGAGCAAGTATTTGCTGCCGACCGGCCGCACGTGTGCTCCCTGATGCTTCGCTGATGGTGGTGATGATGACGAGTGAGGACGTGTGGTGACGAGACCGAGTTCTCCACTCTAATGCCGCCGCCGGTGCACCCGGGCGGCCGTCTGTTCGGAAGGTTACGATGCCGCGCCACGGGGAGCTGGTTCCCGGCGGGAGGACCGGCTGAGCGATCAGATCTGGTCAGATCCGGGCAATCAAGATCATTAACTGCGGCTGACGGGGCCAGGTGTCGGCGCCGGGTGCGAGGATGCTTTCACCATCAGCATCCGATGCGATCGAACGGATGCGTTCGGGCGAACGAGCAGACGACCGACCGGAGATGACACCGGGCGGGCGGGGCGAGCGGGAGGGCCGATGCCGATCCAGATCAGGTTGACCGTTCTGGGACGGGGCACCGCCGACGGCGGGGTGGACGTCCAGATCACCGCTCCCGCCGACACCCCGCTCGCCGCCGTACTCGGCTCGCTGGCCGCCGCCGCGGTGCCGGGCGCGGGCGCGCCGGGCACGGTGTACTGCGAGGACGAGCGCCTGGACCCGCAGCTCGCCCTGCTGGGGCAGCCGCCGCTCGTCGAGGGCGCGGTGCTCTCCTTCCACCAGCCGCTCACCGGGCCCCGGCCGCCCGCCACCGCGGCCAGGCTGCTGGTGGTGGCCGGGCCCGACGCGGGTGGGGTGCACCTGCTGAACGGCGGCGAGGTGCGGATCGGGCGGTCCTCCGGCGCCGACGTCGCGCTGCGTGACCCCGATGTGTCCCGGCTGCACTGCGCGCTGACGCTGGGCCCGGACGGCTCGGTCACGGTCACCGACCTCGACTCCACCAACGGCACCCAGATCGACGGCCGGCCGGTCACCGCGCCGGCCACCCCGCTTCCGGCGGGCGCACCGCTGCGACTCGGCGAATCGACACTGCGGGTCGTCCCCGCGGCGACGGTCCGGGCGGCCGGGGCCGCGGAGGGATCCGCCCCCGGGCTGCCCGGTCGGGGCACGACGGCGGGGGAGGCCGACCCGTACGGCGTGACACCGGCCGGTGCCGGGGGCGCGTCCCGGCCCGACGCGGCGCCGTCCGGCGCCCGGACCCGGCCCGGAGGCTACGCACCGGAGACGGAACGGGCGGCAGGCCACGACCGGGAGAACGACTCCCGGGACGGCTCCACGATGCCGGCCCAGCGCGACGGCCACGCGTCCGAGGACTCCCGCGCGGGCGGGGCGCCCCGGCGGCGGGAGGAGCGCACCGCCCACCACACCGGCGCGGACCGGCCGCCCCACGCCCCGGAGACGGCCCGGCGCCACGACGAGCGCCCCGGCACCGCGACCTCGCCGGTCCCCGGGGCCCGGGGCTCCGGGGGCGCCGGCGAGCGCGACCCCTTCTCCGCTTCCCCCGGTGACGCCCGGGGGCGGGCGGGGGACACCGCGACCCCGGCGGAGCGGGAGAGCGGTGACCGCGCGCGGGAGCAGAGCGGCACCACCACGGGCACCACCACCGGCCGGGGCCCCGGCGATCGGGACGGCACCGACAGCACCGGCGGGCGCGAGCGCGACCCCTTCGACAGCGCCCGCCCCGACTCCCGGGGCCGCACCGGCAGTACCGCCTCCGGCCAGGACGCCGCCGCTCCACCGGACGGCGGGCGCACCGTCCGCAGCGAGCCCCCGGCCGCCGGCGGCCACGAGGCCCGCGACACGCCCGGCACCCGCCGTACCGTCCGGAGCGCGCCCGCCCCGTCGGACGGCGGCGACCGGCGTGAGCACACGGGAGGCGTGGCGGAAGGCCGTCCGCACGACGGCCCGGCCACGGCCGGAACCCCCCGGGGCCCGAGCACCCACGGCACTCTCGGCGGCGGCCCCGGCGCGCCCCGTCCGGATACTCCGGGCGGGGCGGGCGGCGGCGGCACGGCAGGGGCCGGCTCTCCCGGTGGCCGTCGCGGGTCCGCGTCTGTCGCCGGCACCACGGACCGTCCCGAACGTCTCCCCGGCACCGGAAGCCACCCGGGCCGGGACACCGGTGACGGGCGCGACACCGGCCAGGACTCCGGGCGCGCGTTCTCCCGTCAACCCGGCGCCCCCTCCGCCTCCCCGTCGCAGGCGCAGGCGCAGGACAGCCGCGTCACGGCAGGACGGGCCGGCGCCGGGGAAACCGGCGGCGGCACGGACCGGCCCGCAGCCCGTCTCACCGGAAGCACCGGAAGCACCGGAAGCACCGGAGGCACCGGAAGCACCGGAAGCACCCAGGACCGGTACGCGGCGGCCGGGCCCACCGGCGGACATGCCTCCGGCCACCAGCTCACCGACGTGCCGGTCCAGAGCCGGGGCAGCGTGGCCGAGGCCGAGGCCGAGCGCCATGCCTCCGCCCACCGGGTACGGTCCGGGCCCACCGAACGCCCCGGCACCGGTGACGCCCCGGGCGCGAACCCGCCGCCGACCGGCGGCCGGCGCGGCAGCGCGGCGGAAGCCGGCGCGGCGCCGTCCGCCACGGGTGCCGCCCAGCACCCCCCGGCCGGTACCGGCGCTCAGCCCGGACGTGGGCTGCCCGACGCCGACGGCGACGGCGACCAGCCGCACACCACCCGGATCGCCGCCCCGCCCCCGCCGCGGGAGCGGCCACGGATCGGTTCCGGCCCGGAGGGCCACCGTCCGCCCCAGGGACAGCAAGGGCCAGACGGGCAGGTCACGCTCGTCGGGCAGCAGGCCGTCCGGCAGCGCAAGGGGATCGTGGGCTGGGCGCTGCGCGTCGGGCGCGGAGCCGGGCGCGCGGCCGACCCCGAGGAGGCCGCCGCCGCGCGGGCCGAGGCGGCCGCCGCCGACGCCCGGTGGCCGGATCCGGCCGCCATACTGCTGTCCGCGCTGGAGGGCGACCCCCGGCTGTGGGCGCGCGACGCCGCGCACCCCGAGGCGTACACGGTGCGTCTTGGCACCACCCAGCGCCCGGCCGGGCCACTGCTGCCGGTCACCATCGGCCTGCCGCAGGCGGGTTCGCTCGGGCTGGCCGGGCCGCGCGAGCGGCTGACCGGTCTGGCGCGGACCGTCCTCGCCCAACTGGCCGCCCTGCACGCCCCCTCCGCCCTGCGGATCGCCGTACTGGCGGACGGCGGGGCCCGCGAGTGGTCCTGGCTCGGCTGGCTGCCGCACCTGCGGCCCGCCCGGGGCGAGAACTGCCGGCTGCTGCTCGGCTTCGACCCCGCCCAGATCACCGCACGGCTGCGCGAACTCTCCCAGGTGGCCCGGGAGCCGGACGAGGGCCCGCGTACGGTCGTGCTGCTCGACGGCGACCCCGGCAGCGCCGCCGCCCGTGAGGCCGCCGCGCGGCTCGCGGCGGAGGGGCCGGCGGCCGGCATCCATCTGCTGGTGCTCACCGAGACCCCGCCGGCCACACCCGCCTCCCCCCTGGACGAGGCCCTCGCCGCCGCCCGGCGCTCCTCCGCCGCGTTCCGTGCCTGCGGCACCGCCGGAGTGCTCAGCGGCGCCGTCGCCACCTCCCTGCGGCTGATCGGCGAGGACGGGCAGCCGGGCCCGGTCGTCACCGCCGACGCCGTCTCCCCGGCGTGGGCCGAGCGGTTCGCGCGGGCGCTCGCGCCGTTGCGCGAGCAGGAGGACGTCGCCGTGGGGGCACCGTCCCCGCAGCCGCTGCCCGAGAACGTCCGGCTGCTCGATGTCCTGGCGCTGCCCCGGGTCACCCCGTCCACCCTGCGCGAGCGCTGGGCGCACCGATCCGGGCTGCCGTTCGTGCTCGGCCTGGGCGGTACGGGTCCGGTCGAGGCCAATCTGGCCGCCGCCCGCGCGCCGCTGATGATTTCGGGGCCGCCCGCCTCCGGCCGCACCGAACTGCTGTGTTCGCTGGCCGTCTCACTCGCCGCCTCGGCCGGTCCGGCCGCCCTGTCGCTGCTGCTGATCGAGGGGTCGGCGACCGGCGGCGGGCTGCGCCCGGCCGCCGAACTGCCGCAGGTGGCCGGGCATCTGGCGGCCACGGATCCGGTCCGGATGCGGGCGTTCGCACAGGATCTGCGCGCCGAACTCAAGCGGCGCGCCCTGCTGCTGGGCGAGGAGGCGTCCGGTGCCGCGTCACCGGGCGTGGTCGCGCCCCGGCCGCCCGCCGACGACGTGCGCCGCGAGGCCGCGCTCCCCCGGCTGGTGGTGCTGGTGGACGATCTGGACCTGCTGCTGGCGCCGCCGCTCGGCGCGCCGGGGCGGCCGGCCGCCGGCTCCGTCATACGGGTGCTGGAGTCGATCGCCCGCGAGGGGCATCGGCTCGGCGTGCATCTCATCACGGCCGGCTCCGGCGGCGCGCCGGGCACCGGCACCCCCGGGGGGCGGCTGCCGGACACGGCCTGGGCACGGGTCGCGCTGTCGGGTTCCCCCGCCGGACGCGCCGAACTGCGCACAGGGTCGGGGCAGCTGATCCCGTTCCAGGTGGGGCGGGTCACCGGCCGCATCCCGCGCACCGCGACGCTGCGGCCCACCGTCACCCTGGTCGACTGGACCACGGCGGGCGACCCGCCCGCCCGGCGGCCGGTGCGGGAGCTGGGGAACGGGCCGACCGATATCGCGCTGCTGGCCTCGGCGGCGGCGCGGGCGGGCCGCACGGACCCCGCGGGCACCGCCTCTCTCGTCTGACCCACACACTCCGACATCCCTCCACACATTCGAACGCTTTCCCTCGCTGAGCTGCGACAACCGATAACGGGGTAGTCACAAAGGGGAGTTGGCAGCACAGCTGCTCTTGCCTGCCCCGACGCCGGAGCGTAGGACGAGGGACACAAGGACGTGCGGCGTGGCATGCCCGGTACCGCACAACCGAGTGCCGTGAGCCCGCCACGCCAGATCGATGGAGGACGGAACTCATGCGCAGTTCGATTCGGGGACCCCGGAGAACGGCCCGCGCGGCCGCGGCGGTGGCCGTCGTATCCGCACTCGCCTTCACGGCGGCGTGCAGTGGCGACAGCGACAGCGACGGGGGGAACGGCAGCGGAGGCAACGACAGCGAGGGCGAGCACTCCTCCTCCATAGAACTGCCCGACCTCGGCGGCCAGTCGCTGGAGGTGGCGGCCGTGTGGACGGGCGCCGAGCGCGACAACTTCGTCGCGGTGCTCAACGAGTTCGAGGAGCGCACCGGCGCGAAGGTCAGCTTCGTGCCCAGCAGCGACAACGTGTCCAACTTCGTCGGCACCAAGATCGAGGGCGGCGCCCCGCCGGACATCGTCATGGTGCCGCAGGTCGGCGTGCTGCACGAGTTCGCGGAGAAGGGCTGGCTGGCCCCGGTGGGCCCCTCCGTCCAGGAGCAGCTGGACGCCAACTTCGGCCAGGGCTGGCAGGATCTGGGCGCGTACGACGGCGAACAGTACGGCGTGTACGTGAAGGTCGCCAACAAGTCGCTGGTCTGGTACAACGCCACCTCCTTCGCGACCGCGGGCGCCACCGAGCCCACCAGCTGGCAGGAGTTCATCGACACGGCGTGGCTGCTGTCCGACTCGGGCACGACCCCGGTGTCGGTGGCCGGCGCCGACGGCTGGACGCTCACCGACTGGTTCGAGAACATCTACCTCTCACAGGCCGGCCCCGAGGCGTACGACCAGCTCGCCGCGCACGAGATCCCGTGGACGGACGAGACCGTCACCAACGCCCTCACCACCCTGGGCGAACTCTTCGGCGAGGACACCCTGCTGGCCGGCGGCGCCTCCGGCGCACTCCAGACCGACTTCCCCGCCTCCGTCACCAACACCTTCTCGGACCTGGAGGCCCCGTCCTCCGGCATGGTCTACGAGGGCGACTTCGTGGCCGCGTTCATCGCGGGCAACACCGACGCGGTCGTCGGCGAGGACGCGCTGGTCTTCCCGTTCCCGGCCGTGGACGGCGAGGCCCCGGTGGTGACGGCGGGCGACGCCGCCGTGGCGCTGACCACCGACGGCACCGCCACCGAGGCGCAGGAGGCGCTGCTGGCGTTCCTGGCCTCCACCGACGCGGCGCGCATCTGGGCGGGCCCGGGCGGCTACCTCTCCCCCAACCACTCGCTGGAGCTGGAGGCGTACCCGGACGAGGTCACGCAGGGCATCGCCGAGGCGCTGATCGCCGCCGGTGACAACTTCCGCTTCGACATGTCCGACCAGGCGCCCGCCGCGTTCGGCGGCACCACCGGGCAGGGCATGTGGCAGGGCCTGCAGAACTTCCTGCGCGACCCGGCCGACATCGAGGGCGCCCAGGAGTACCTGGAGGCCCAGGCCGTGCGTGCGTACGGCAACTGACACGGAGCGGGGCTGACTTACGACCATGGCTTCCGCCAAGGCAGTGGCGGTCATCAGGGCTCGTCCCTGGGCCGTCGCCTGCTTTCTGCTGCCGGCCCTGCTGCTGCTCGGCGCGCTGATCGTCTACCCCATCGGGTACTCGATCCAGCGCAGTCTCTTCGACGCGTCGGGCAGCACCTTCGTCGGCCTGGACAACTTCCAGGATCTGTTCACCAATGACGCGACCCGCAAGGCGCTCAGCAACACCCTGATCTGGATCGTGGTGGCCCCGGCCGTCGCCACCGGGCTGGGGCTGATCTTCGCGGTGCTCACCGAACGCATCCGCTGGGCCACCGCGTTCAAGCTGGTGGTCTTCATGCCGATGGCCATCTCCATGCTGGCCGCCGGCATCATCTTCCGGCTGGTGTACGAGCAGGACCCGGACCGCGGTCTGGCGAACGCCGCGGTGGTGGCGGTGCACGACACCTTCTCCGGCGGGGCCGAGTGGCCCGACGCCCGTCCGCGCCCCAACGGGGAGCTGGCGGGGCAGGAGGACGGCTCGTACCTGCTGGCCACCCCGGCGCGCGCCGGGGAGCCGGTGCTGCTGCCGCTGGTCGGGGTCAAGCCGGCCGATGCCGAGGGCGCGGCGGAGGCCGCGCCCGCCGCCGCCGACCCGGGGGCGGTGACCGGCACCGTGTGGCTGGACTTCGCGCCCGGCGGCGGTGGCGCCCCGGATGTCATCGACCCGGGTGAGAAGGCCCTGTCCGGGCTCACGGTGGAGGCGGTACGGGAGGACGGCTCCGTCGCCGCCTCGGCCACCACCGGGGACGACGGCACCTTCAGCCTGCCCGCCGAGGACGCGGACGGTACCCAACTTCGGCTGTCCGCAGGCAACTTCACCGCCGCGTACAACGGGGTGGAGTGGCTCGGCCCGGCGCTGGTGACGCCCGCCATCATCGCCAGCTATGTGTGGATGTGGGCGGGCTTCGCGATGGTCCTGATCGCCGCCGGCCTGGCCGCCGTCCCCCGGGAAACCCTGGAGGCGGCGCGGGTGGACGGCGCGAACGAGTGGCAGGTGTTCCGCCGGATCACCGTGCCACTGCTGGCACCGCTGCTCGCGGTGGTGCTGGTGACCTTGATGATCAATGTGCTGAAGGTCTTCGACCTGGTGTACGTGATCGCGCCGAGTTCCTCCCAGGCGGACGCCAACGTACTGGCCCTGGAGCTGTACCGGTCGTCGTTCGGCGGCGGGGCGAATCAGGGTCTGGGCAGTGCCATCGCGGTGCTGCTGCTGGTGCTGTGCATCCCGATGATGATCATGAATGTGCGGCGGCTGCGACAGGAGAAGAAGCGGTGAGCGCCTCGACCGAAGCGGCCGCCACGGCCGCCCCCAACCCGCCGCCGCACCGTACGGACGCCCCGGCCGGCCCGCCCAAGCCCTCCTTCGCCTCGCGCGTCGGCGCGATCGCGGGCGGCGGCGCGGTCCGGGTGGTGCTGACGGTCCTGGCCGTCCTGTGGCTGCTGCCCACCGCCGGGCTGCTGGCGTCCTCCTTCCGGGACCCGCGGGACATCGCGTCCTCCGGCTGGTGGGAAGCGCTGACCGACCCGGGCCAGTTCACGGGGGCGAACTACAGCGCGCTGCTGAGCAACGACGCCTTCACCAGCTCGCTGTGGACGACGATCGCGATCACCGTCCCCTCCACCCTGCTGGTGATCATCCTGGGCGCGCTGGCCGCGTACGCCTTCGCCTGGCTGGACTTCCCCGGCCGGGACTGGCTGTTCGTGCTGGTGGTGGCGCTGCTGGTGGTGCCGGTGCAGGTCGCGCTGATTCCGGTGGCGCGGCTGTTCAACACGCTCGGCATCTTCGAGACGACGGTGGGCGTGGTCATCTTCCACTCCGCCTTCGGGCTGCCGTTCGCCATCTTCCTGCTGCGGAACTTCTTCGCGGAGATCCCGCGCGAGCTGCTGGAGGCGGCCCGTCTCGACGGGGCGGGCGAGCTGCGGCTGTTCACCCGGGTGGTGCTGCCGCTGGGCGGTCCGGCCATCGCGGCGCTGGGCATCTTCCAGTTCATGTGGGTGTGGAACGACATGCTGGTGGCGCTGATCTTCGCCGACTCCAGCTCCCCGCCCATGACGGTGGCGCTCCAGCAGGAGATGCGCCAGTTCGGCAGCAACATCGAGGTCCTCGCCCCCGGCGCGTTCCTGTCGATGCTGATCCCGCTGGGCATCTTCTTCGCCTTCCAGCGCCAGTTCGTCACCGGCGTGATGGCGGGCTCCGTCAAGTAACCACGCCGGAGCACACGCGCGAGGGGGCCGTCCCGACCGGGACGACCCCCTCGTTCACGCCTCAGCCACGTCGGCGCCCGGTGCGGGCGGGACACACCTCACGAGGTGCGGCCCGGCGACCGTCCGATCGCCAGCAGGTGGGAACTGGCGGCGAGCAGTTCGGGGTACGGGTCGGCCAACCGGGCCGCCGCGAGAGCCGACTGGAAGAGTTCGTCACTCGGCGCGGCACCCGACTGGACTTCCACGGCCTTGAGCAGCGCCCATGTCGGGCCCTCGACTCCGAACACCTGGACGTCCGCCAGTCCGGCCTCCCGCAGTTCCCCGGCGAGTTCCTCGGCACGGTGGAAGTAGGCGACGGTGAACCGCCCGAGGCCGTCGTGCACGGCGGACGCGAGGATTCCGGAAACGGACGCCTGCATACGGTCGGTGTGCAGCTGTGCCGCCGCGGTGTGGTCGAAGACACTCGCGTAGCGGTTGATACCCGCCGCCGCGACGATCCCGCCCGGCCGAACCGCACGTACGGCCTCCGCCAGCGCCTGCCGGCGGTCCGCTTGGTCCGGGAGGTGGTACAGCGGGCCCAGCAGGTTCACCGCGTCGTAGCCGGCGTCCGGCACGGGGAGGCTCCGCGCGTCTCCCAGCGTCGCCCCGCACACCTGCCTGGCCTGCTCGACGTGGCGCGCGACGGGGTCGATCAGGTCCACGTGATATCCGTCTTCGACAAGCCATCGCGCGTGAACGCCCGTACCGCCCCCGACATCCAGCACCCGCGCCGGGGCGGGCGGCAGGAAGCGGCGCAGGATCTCCTGCGTCCGCAGCATCTCCAGCCGCCCATCGGCGGAACGGGTCAGGCGCGCGTCCTCGTCGGTGCCGTGCGTGTAGTAGTGCTCGACCTCCGGCAACAGCTCTGCTTCCGTCATGGCAGAAGTGTGAGGTGGTCCGGTGGAGCGGTCCACTCCTTTGATCTCACGAGGAGCTGGGGCATCGCGCGCCCCGTCCCCGGGGGCGTTGGTCCGAACGGAGGGACCCGGCCCACGACATCCCAGGGATCCACCGAATCCCGCACGACTTGAGGGATTGTCGGATGGTCCGTGTATTGCTCCCTCGTCCGGTGGATGTGGTGCCGTGCCCCGCTTCAGCGTCATCGTGACCGTCCACCAGGCATCGCCCGAGCAGCTGCACGCCGCCCTCACCTCCGTCCTGGGACAGCGCCTCGCCGACCTCGAACTCATCGCCGTCGACGAGGCGTCCTCCGGCGCCAGCGACCAGGTCATCCGGGGGTACGCCGCCGCCGACCACCGCCTCGTACGGGTGCGGCTGCCCTACCCGGCGGGCCCCGGCGCCGCCCGCAACGCCGCCCTGGAACGGGCCCGCGGCACGTACGTCCTCTTCCTCGACGCCACCGACACCCTCGCCCCCGGCGCCCTGCCCGCCATCGACGCGCGGCTGCGCGCCACCGGCGACCCGCAGCTGCTGCTGTTCCGGGACACCACAGGCGACGACCGGCGCGGCCTGTACAGCCAGCAGCCCCCCGAGGTGATGACCCTCGCCGACCGCCCCGGGCTGCTGTGGCTGGACCCCGCCGCACACACCCGCGCCCACCGCCGCGACCTGCTGGACCGTCTCGCCCTGCGCTTCCCGCCCGGGCACGAAGCGCACCTCCCGTTCGGCCTGCGGGCCCTGCTCGCCGCCGGGTCCCTGGCCGTCCTGGACCGCTGCTGCGTACGCCGCCCCGCCGCCCCCGCCCGGCCACCGCGCGGCCGTGAGCACCTCGACGTCCTGCGCCAGTACGACCGGCTGTTCGCCACCGTCACGGAGCCCCGCTGGCGGGCCGCCCTCTACCACCGGATGCTCGCCCACCTCACCGAACTCCACCAGCGGCCAGGACTGCTCCCGCCCTCCACCCGCACCGAGTTCTTCCGGCGGGCCGCCGCGCTGTGCGCCCGGCACCGGGTCACCTCGGGGGCCACCGCGCTCACCGACGCCAGGAGCCGCACCCGCAGCCTCTCCGTCCTCGCCCGCCGGCTGCGCGCCACCACCGCACGGACCGTCCGCCGCGCCGTCCGGTTCCTCCTCCCCCGGCTGACGGCGTGCGGTCGCGGAGTGCGCGCCGCCGCGTTCCATCTCACCTACCGCTTGCACCTCCTGCGCCCCCTGCGGCCCGAACTGGCGGTGTTCCTCCCCGCCACCGGGGCCTACACCGGCCACCCCGCCGCCCTGGAGACCACCGCCCGCGCCCTCGCCCCGCACCTGCGCACCGTCTGGGTGGCCGGCCCCGAACACGCCCCGCACCTGCCCGACGGCGGCCCGCGCCGGCTGCACCCGTACTCCCTGGCCACCGCCCGCGCGCTGGCGCGCGCCCGCTACCTCGTCAGCGACGCCCCGTTCCCCGGCCCCGTCCCGCGCGCCCCGCGCACCGGACAGGTGCGGCTGCAGACCCACACCGGCACCCCGATCGCCCGGCCGCACGGCCCGGACGGCCCCGCCGATCTGCCCGCCCTGCTGCGGCAGATCGACTGCTGGACCGCCGCCCTGTCCGCCGGGCCGCACGCCACCCGCACCGCGCGGCACGCCTACCCCGGCGCGTACACCCTCCTGGAGTACGGCTCCCCGCAGGCCGACCGGCTGGTCACCGCGACCGACGACGACGTACGCGCCGTGCGGGCCCGGCTCGGCATCCCCGAGGAGGCGCTCGTCCTGCTGTACGCGCCGGCCGAGCGCCCCTACGAGCCGGCCCCGGCCATCCCGCGCCTCGATGTGCCCGGCCTCGCCGCCCGTCTGGGCCCCCGTCATCTCCTGCTGACCCACGCCCCGGAGGCGCCCCCGGCCGACGGCTCGGGCAGGAGCACGCGGGCCACCGGCCGCCCCTCGCTCATCGACCTGTGCCTCGCCGCCGATGTGCTGATCACCGACTACCACCCGGTGATCTTCGACTACGCGCTCCTGGACCGGCCGATCGTCGTGCACGCCGAGGACTGGGCCGACTACCGCACCGCCCGCGGTGTGTGCCTGGAACTCCCCGACTGCCCGCCGGGCCCCGTCACCCGCACCGAGGACGAACTCCTCGCGCTGCTCACCGACCCCGCCCGCCCGCTCTGGAACGATCCGGCCGCCGCCCGGCGCCGGGCGGCGTTCCGGGCCCGCTTCTCCCCCGGGGACGATGGCCGGGCCGCCGAACGCGTCGTCCGCGAGGTCTTCCTCGACGGCCGATCCGTCCCCCCGGTGACCCCGCCCGCCGGGGACGGTCCCCGGCCGGAGCCCGGCGCAGCGCACCCGCGGCAGCCGCACGCCCACCGCGTCACTGGCCCCGAGCCCCGCCGGCCCACCGGCCCCGTACCGGCCCGGCAGGGCGGCGCCCCATGACCTCCCGCAGCGTCAGCGTCGTCGTCATCGCCTACAACGACGCCGCCCACGTCGCCGACGCGGTGCGCTCCGCGCTCGCGCAGGGCCCCACCGTGGCCGAGGTGATCGCCGTAGACGACGCCTCCACCGACGCCACCGCCGCCGTCCTGGAACGGCTGGCCGCCCGGGAACCCCGGCTGCGGCTGCTGCGCCACCCCGTCAACAGCGGCGGCTGCGGCACCCCCCGCAACACCGGCCTCGCGGCGGCCCGCGGCCGGTACGTCATGTTCCTGGACAGCGACGACCTGCTGCCGCCCGGCGCCGCCGCCGCACTCCTCACCGCCGCCACCCGGCACGACGCGCCGGTGACCGCCGGCCGGTGCGTACGCCGCGAACTGCCCGCCGGCACCGAACGCCCCTGGCAGCCCGCCCTGTTCGAGGCGCCCGCCGCGCCCGCCGTGTACGACCCGCCGCGCCGCCACCCGGAGCTCGTCCACGACACGCTGTGCGTCAACAAGCTCTACGAGCGCGATTTCCTGCGCGCCCACCGCATCACCTTCCCCGAAGGCCGCTTCCCCTACGAGGACTTCGTCTTCACCGCCCGGGTGCTGGCCGCCGCACCGCGGCTGGCCGTGATCGCGGACCCGGTGTACGTCTGGCAGGTGCGCCGCCGCTCCACCGCCCTGTCCATCTCGCTCGACCGGGGGCGCATCGAGCACTGGGCGGGCCGCCTCGAAGCGCACCGCCAGGCCGTCGACGTGCTGCGGACGGCGGGCGCGGAGCGGCTCGCCGGGGCGGCCCGCACCAAGTTCCTCGACCACGACCTGCCGCTGTACATCCGCGAACTTCCCTCGCGCGGAGCGGAGTTCCAGCGCTGGTGGTGGTCGCTGACCCGCGCCCACCTGGCCGCCTTCGCCCCGGCGGAACGGGCCGCGGCCCGCCCCGCGCACCGCTGGCTGGCCGCCCTGCTGCTGGCCTCGCCCACCCCGCGCGAACTGGCCAGGATGGCGGCGCTGACCGCCGCCCCGCCCCGGCTGCTGCCCCCGCTGGCCGCCTCCGGCGGCCGGCCCGTGTGGTCCGCCGACCTGCCGGACCTGCCCCTGGAGGGCCTGGAGCACCTCCCCCTGGAGGCGCTGCCGCTCACCGTGGACGCCGAAGTCGCGGGCCCCGGCGCGTACCCCGTCCTGCGGCTGCGCGTCCACGAGCTGTACGGGCGGCTGGCGGCGGCCGACGTCTACGGGGTGGACGTGGAACTGTGGCACCGCGAGCGCGGCCGGCTCGGGCAGCGGCGCAGCGTGGCGCTGTTCCCCGACGGGACGGGCTGGGTCGCCTCCCCCCGGCTGGATCTGACCGCGCTGCCCGCGACCGACGCGGCCCTGGCGGTGTGGGACATCAGGGCGGGCATCCGCTGCGCCAGGGGCCGGACCATCATCACCGGGGTACGACCTGTGGGAGCGGCGCCGCGTCGCGCCGTGCTGCCCAGCCGGCGGCACGGACTGCTGCTGGTACAGCCGTACACCACCTCGCACGGCGCACTGGCGCTGCGGGTCGCGCCCGGGATGCGGGGCGCCACGGGGGTGGCGACGGCCCGGCTGCACCGCATGCTGAAGAACTGACCGAAGGAGAACCCGGATGACAACCTTCCTGATCACCGGCGGAGCGGGTTACATCGGCGCCCACGTCGTACGGGCGCTGCTGGCGGCGGGCGAACGGCCGGTGGTGTACGACGATCTGTCCACCGGGCTGCGGGCCCGGGTGCCGGAGGGGGTGCCGCTGGTGGAGGGCAGCACGCTGGACCGGGTGCTGCTGGACCAGACGATCGCCCGGCACGAGGTGGGCGCGGTCATCCATCTGGCGGCGAAGAAGCAGGTGGCGGAGTCGATCAGCCGGCCGCTGCGCTACTACCGGGAGAACGTGCACGGGCTGCAGATCCTGCTGGAGGCGGTGCGCGGGGCGCGGATCGAGACGTTCGTCTTCTCCTCCTCGGCGTCCGTCTACGGGGCCCCGGCGGACGATGGGCCGGTGACGGAGGACACCGTGTGCGCGCCGATCAGCCCGTACGGCGAGACCAAGCTGATCGGCGAGTGGCTGGTGCGCAACGCTGGGCGGGCGCACGGCATCTCCACGGCCTGCCTGCGGTACTTCAACGTGGCGGGCGCGGCGGCACCGGAGCTGGCGGACACCTCCGTCTCCAACCTCATCCCCATGGTGTTCGAACGCCTGGACGCGGGGCTGCCGCCGCTGATCTTCGGGGACGACTATCCGACGCCGGACGGCACCTGTGTACGGGATTACATCCATGTCGAGGACCTGGCGCAGGCCCATGTGGCGGCGGCACGGGCGCTGTCGGAGCAGCCGTTCGCGGGGGACCTGACGCTGAACATCGGGCGCGGGGAAGGGGTCTCGGTGCGGGAGATGGCCGAGCAGATCGGCGTGCTGACGCACCACGAGGCGCTGATTCCGCAGGTGGGGCCGCGCCGGGTGGGCGATCCGGCGCGGGTGGTGGCGCGGACGGACGCGGCGGCCAAGCACCTGGGCTGGAGTGCGCGGCGCGGCGTGCGGGACATGATCACATCGGCGTGGACGGGCTGGCGCTTCATTCGGTAATTCCGTAAAACATGTACGCTTCTCCGTATGAGTGACGGCCTGGAGGAACGGGTGGCGGCGCTGGAGAGCCGGGTGGCCGCCCTGGAGAGCGCGTCCGGCGGCGCGGGCGCGGGCCCCGCCGACGGACGCGGGTCCGGGCCCGCCGGGGACTTCTGGGCACTGGAGGGCCTGCGCGCGCAGCTGCCCGAGGACGGCACGGGCGGGGTGCTGTTCACCGGCTCCGCGCGGCTGCCCACCGAGGAGTTCGCCGAGTGGCAGTTCGGCCTGGCCACCGACACCGTGCTGGCCGCCGACTGGGAACAGGCGGCGGAGTCCTTCGCGGCGCTGGGCCACCCGGTACGGATGCGGCTGCTGCGGGAGATCGTGCACGGCCGCCGCACTGTGGCCGAACTGGCCGCGCTGGAGGACCTGGGCACCACCGGCCAGATCTACCACCACCTGCGGCAGCTGACCTCGGCCGGCTGGCTGCACACCCCCCAGCGCGGCCGGCACGAGATCCCGGTCACCCGCGTCATCCCGCTGCTGGTGGCGCTGGCCATCACCCAGTCACCCGGCTGAAGGGCCCCGCATGAGTACGTTCCGCTTGATAGCCCCCCGGCTGTACCGCGCCTGCTGGTGGGCGTTCCTCCCCCTGGCCCTGCTGAGGGAGCTCTACGACATCCCGGGGTTCCTGCCCTGGACCGTCCTGCTGGCCGGGGCCGCCGTCCAGTTCGCGGCCTCCCGCCCGCCGCGTCACCACGTGTACCCGCCGCCGGTGGAGGTGGCGGCGCCGGTCACCGGCCGCTGGATGGGGCTCAACAGCCCGGCGGACAAGGTGCCCAGTCATGGCACGCACGTGTACGGACAGAGCCACGCCATCGACATCGTCGCCGAGCCCGAGGACGGTTCCCGCCCCGCCTTCGGCTGGTGGCCGCCCTCCCGCCCCAACCGCGACTTCCCGGCGTTCGGCGCCCCGCTGCTGGCGGTGGCCGGGGGCACGGTGGTGCGCGCCCGTGACAACCAGCGCGACCACCGCAGCCGCAACTCCTGGCCGGCCCTGATCTACCTGCTGATCGAGGGCATCTTCCGCGACATCGCCGGCCCGTACCGCGTCATCGGCAACCACGTGATCCTCGACCTGGGCGACGGCACGTACGCGATGTACGCCCATGTGCGCAAGGGTTCCCTGCGGGTCCGCGAGGGCGACCGCGTTGCCCCGGGCCAGCTCCTGGGGGAGTGCGGCAACACCGGCAACTCCACGGAGCCCCACGTCCACTTCCAGCTGATGGATCACCCCGACGTCAACCGCGCCCACGGCATCCCCTTCACGTGGACGGGCGTGGGCGTCCCGGCGAACACCGAGACCTTCACCGTCCCGGATCCGGTGGTGGCGCCGGCCACATCCGGCAAGAACGCGTTGCCATAAACGGGACGCCGTGGTGCGCTGGGGCCATGGAGTTCACGGATGTACTGGCCGAGGTCGGGGGGCGGTTGCGGCGGGTGCGCCAGGAGCGGGGGGTGACGCTGGCCGCGCTGTCGGAGGTGACCGGCATCTCCACCTCCACCCTCTCCCGGCTGGAGTCCGGGCAGCGCCGCCCCTCGCTCGAACTGCTGCTGCCGCTCGCCAAGGCGTTCCAGGTGCCGCTGGACGAGCTGGTGGGGGCCCCGCCGGTGGGTGATCCCCGGGTACGGCTGGCGCCGCGCCAGATCCAGGGCGGGCGTACCGTCGTCCCGCTCAACGCCCACCCGGGACCGCTCCAGGCGTACAAGATGATCATCCCGGGCCAGCCGGAGGGGCAGCCGGTCCCCGATCAGCGCACCCACGAGGGGTACGAGTGGCTCTACGTGCTCAGCGGCCGGCTGCGGCTGCTGCTCGCCGACCGTGACCTGGAGCTGGGGCAGGGGGAGGCGGCCGAGTTCGACACCCGGCTGCCGCACTGGTTCGGCAGCGCCGACAGCCGGCCGGTGGAACTGCTCAGCCTGTTCGGCCCGCAGGGCGAGCGCATGCACGTCCGCGCCCGCCCCAAGAGCGGCTAGGTTCGCAGCGGCGCCTCGCCCGTGTCGAACTCCATGGAACGCAGCCGGGCGTCCGCACCCAGATAGGCGACCGTCGCGCGGCCCCTTGCCGTGGCCACCGCCGCCGGATTGCCCACCGCCATGTGGGGCTCCGTCACCCACGGCGCGGGCGACACCGCCACCGCGACCCGGCCCGTCTCGTCCCGCACCGCCACCAGCGCGTCGTCCGCCTCCGCCACCGGCCCGCACCCCACTCCGCCGGGCATCAGTGTGACCTGCGGCTTTACGCCTTCCACCCCGTCCACCACCGCCGTCTGCAAAGCACCGGTGCCCGGCCGGCGGAAGTACAGCGTCACCCCGGCCCCCGCCTGCCGCGCCGTCAGCGGCCCCGTGACGGCCGGCAGTCCGGCGTCCACCGGGTCGCCGAACCCACCGTCGGCCCGCTGCCGCCACAGCAGCACCTTCTCGTGCGTGGCCACCAGGATCCGTATCCGGCCGTCCCTGGCCGTCGCCGCCACCGGCCGGCTCCCGGCGTCGGAGCCGCCCAGGTCCTGCCAGGTGCCCCACTCCCCCGTCCCCGGGTCCCGCGTGCGGGCGCTCAGTCCATGCTCGGCGTTCCGCACCGCGACCACCACCCGCCCCGCCGCGTCCACCCCGACGGCGGGCACCGACAGCTGCCAGCTCGCCTCCGCGTCCGTACCGCCCGGCGCGCCGAGGGACTCCCACGGCCCGAGCCCCACCGAGGCGATCACCTCCCGCCGGTACCCGGCGTCGCCCGGCGCGCCGCCGACCGTACGGGTCCCGTACACCGCCGGCCGCCCGTCCGGGTGGCGCACCATGACGAGTCCGTCGTCGATGCCCGTTCCGGGCAGCAGCTCCGGGCCCTCCCACTGGGTCTCCCCCGTAGCCCGCCGCCACACGGCGAGCCGTCCGCTGAGCACCGCGCAGGCCAGCACCCCGTCGTCGTCCAGCCGGTGCAGCCAGTCGGTGCCCATCTCGCGCGGGTCGCGCATGACCGGCACCCAGCGCAGCACGGGGGTGGCACCCGTCTTGTAGTCGCCGCAGCCGTCCGGGTCGCCGCAGGTCGCGCCGACCCCGCCGTAGATGTGCAGGGTGCGCGCCTTGGCCTCGACGGCCGCCGGGCTCAGCGTGGGGGGCAGGGCACCGCCCCGGTACCCGAGGTAGCTCTGCACGCTGAAGTACGCCGGGTCCTCGGCGGCGTACCGCTCCAGTGCCAGCTGGGCGAACCTCGCCCCGTACATGTGGTCCTGGTGGTCGGTGTACTTCTTCTTGCCGGGCAGCCGGTCCGGGGTCGGGTCCTGGAACCTGACATGGGTGGGGCCGGACGCCCGCAGCAGTCCGGTGAGGGCGGCGGTCAGCTGGTCGCCGGTCACCGTGAAGTCCTCGCCGACCACGCTGCCGCGCGCCCGCAGCGATTCCAGCGTCCCGACCTGGCCGCGCCACAGTCCGCGCAGCGACTGCGGCACCTCGTCCGAGACCTTGCGCGCCTCGCGCAGTTGCAGCCATATGAGCCGCAGGGAGGGGCGGGCCAGCAGCGTGTCGCACTGGGCGGGGAAGCCGCCGGCGGTGGACAGGACGACGGAGTTCCAGCGGCTGTTGTGGTCGCCGGTCGCCATGTGGGCGTACGCGGCGCGCAGTCCGTTCTGCCGGGCGCGGGCGAAGCGTTCGTGGCCCTCGCTCGGGGAGGGCCGCCCGGGGCCGCCGTTGCCGTTGACGCCGTTGGACTCGCCGGAGGTGAGGATCACGGTGGTGAGCGCGGCGGCGCCGCCCAGCGTGCAGCTCAGGTCGGGGTTCATGAAGTACAGGTCGTCGTCCGGGTGGGCGATGACCTGCACGACCGAGGCGGTGTCCGCCGGGTCGGGGAGCGCGTCGTGGCCGTCGCCGCCGGGTATGGGGCGCAGGGCCTCGATGAGGGTGGCGGCCCCGAGGACGGAGGCGAGCCCGCCCCCGAGCAGCGCGCGGCGGGACAGACTCATGGAGCGGGTTCCTCGCGGGGATGGGGCAGCAGGATGCGCCGGGACACCAGATAGGTGAAGGGTACGGCTCCGGCGGCGGCGAGCAGCGGGGCGGTGGTGCTGTTCAGTCCGGCGCCGCTGACCAGCAGATACAGGCCGGCGCTCTGCGCGAGGTAGTTGGTGAGCTGGGTCAGCGGGAAGAAGGCGAACTTCCGCCAGCTGGGGCGGGTGCGGTAGGTGAAGTAGGTGTTGAGGAAGAAGGAGCCGACCATGCTGGCGAGGTAGGCGATGGTGAAGGCGGAGAAGTACGGCAGCCAGCGGTGCAGGGGCAGGTAGCAGAGGTAGAAGGTGCCGGTGTTGACGACGCCGATCAGGGCGAACCGGCCGAACTGGGCCAGCTGGGCCGCCCGGGGCCCCGTCGTCATCGTTCGAGGTCCTCGGCGGGGGCCGGCTCGACAGCCGGGCCCGGGGCCGGGCTCGCCCCGGCGAGGGGCCCGCGCGCCGGGGAGCGCACCTCGCCGCTCTCCTTCACCAGGTAGTGCGGCCGGCGCTTGGTCTCGTAGTAGATGCGCCCGATGTACTCGCCGATCAGCCCGAGCATCAGCATCTGGAGCCCGCCGAGCCCGGCGATGATGGCGACCAGGGTGACGTACCCGGGAACGGTGACCCCGCCGCTCAGGGCGGTGACGATCACCCAGCCGGCGTACCCGGCCGCGAGTGCCGCCAGCGCCAGACCGGTGTAGATGGCCATCCGCAGCGGCCGGTTGTTGAAGGAGATCAGGCCGTCCATGCCGTAGTTGAGCAGCGAGCCGAACCGCCACTTGCTGCCTCCGCCGCCCTGCCGTTCGGCGTCGCGGCAGTCGAAGGTGACGGTGTCGAAGCCGATCCAGGAGAACAGCCCCTTGGAGAAGCGGTTGTTCTCCGGCAGCGAGAGCAGCGCGTCCACCGCCGCCCGGGACAGCAGCCGGAAGTCGCCGACACCGCTCGTCAGCCGCACGTCCACCCAGCGGTTGACGGCCCGGTAGTACAGCCGGGACAGGAGTCCGCGCACCGCCTTGTCGCTGGAGCGGTCGCGTTTGGCGACGACCTGGTCGTGGCCGCGCCGGTGCAATTGGAGCATGTGGCCGATCAGCTCGGGAGAGTGCTGGAGGTCGGCGTCCATCAGGACCACCGCGTCGCCGCCGGCCGCCCGCAGTCCGGCGAGCATGGCGGCCTCCTTGCCGAAGTTGCGGCTGAAGGAGAGGTAGCGGGTGTTCGCGGGGTGTTCGACGCGCAGGGCGCGCAGTCGGGTGAGGGTGTTGTCGGCGCTGCCGTCGTCGACGTAACACAGCTCGTAGCCGACGCCGAGCCGGTCGAGGCTGGTGCGCAGCTGCTGGTCGAAGCGGTCGATGACGGCCTCTTCGTTGTAGCAGGGGACGACGACGGACAGCTTCATGGACGAGCTTTCCTTCCGGTTGTCCCGGATATCCCGATCTCCCGCACAACGCGCGGGATCCGCGCTGCCGTGGACAGCCCGGCGTGCCTCAGTATGGTGCAATGCACCTATTTCATCCCATTTGCGACATGCGAAGGAGGGCGTCCGGGTGACACCGCGCACCACCGCATCGCGCCGCCGCCCGGCACTCGCGGTGGCCGCCGGAGCCGGCGCGCTGCTCGCGGTGAGTGCCGCCCTGGGACGGTACGTACGTCCCACCTCCGACGACTGGTGCGCCGCCTGGAAGACCCGCGAACTGGGCATCCACGGCATCACCTGGGACTTCTACACCACCCAGAACGGCCGGGTCGCCAACGCCTTCCTCAACGGCGTCACCTACACCGCCGGGCTGCTCGGCCCGAAGCTGCTGCCCGCCTTCCTGCTCCTCACCCTCGCCGCCGGACTCGTCGTCCTGGGCCGCACCCTGGCCCTCCGCACCGGCCGCGAGGCTCCGCTGCCGGCCCTGATCGCCGCCGCCCTCGTCCTGCCCGCCCTGCTGGTGTACGCCTCGCCGCTGCCCTACCAGACCCTGCTGTGGGCCCCCGCCACCATCTCCCACACCCTGCCCGCGATCATCGGCCTGTGGCTGGTCGTCTGGGCGCTGTGGGCCCAGCGGCGCGGCAAGCGAGCCCGCCGCGCCGCGCTGCTCGGCGTCCTGGCCGCCGGGGTCTTCCTCGGCACCCTCAGCGAGGCGTTCAGCGCGGTCGCCCTCGTCCTGGCCGGCCTCGCCGGGCTCGCCGCCCTGGCCCGCCGCCGCACCCCCGACGGCCGCTACGTCCTCACCTGGTGCGCCGCTGGATGCCTCGGCCTGCTCGCCGGGCTCGCCCTGCTCTACACCTCCCCCGGCGCCCGCGCCCGGCGCCGCGTGCACCCGCCCGCCGGCGACCCCTTCTCCACCGCCGAACTCTCCGCCACCGTGCACGACTGGCTGCGGGTGTGGGAGTTCCTCGGCCGCGCCGCCGGCTCCTGGGTGTGGCTCGGCGCGTTCACCGTCGGCGTCCTGCTCGGCCTGGCACTGCGCACCGCGCCCCTGTCGCTGCCCCCGCTGACCGCACCCCACGTTCCCCCAGCCTCCGGCCGGGGGCGCCCCCGGCCGGCCACCGACACCCCCGTACGGCGCGGCGCCGACTCCGGCATGGTCGTCCTGCCCGCGCTGCCCGGGATCTCCGGCCGGCTCGCCCCGGCCGCCCCCGCCCTCGCGGTGGCGCTCGCCTCGCTGGCCGTCGTCGCCGCCCTGCGCCTGGGATACGGGGCAGGCGGCTGGACGTACTACCGCACCTGGAACAGCTTCCTGCTGCCCCTGCTGCTCGCCCTGTGCTGCTACGGCATGCTCGCCGGCCAGGCCCTCGCTACCCGGCTGCGCCCCCGCGCCCGCACCGTGGCCGCCCTCCTCACCACCGCCGCCACCCTGGGCGCCCTGGCCGGACTGCTCCCCGAGGTACGGTCCCTGGCCACCGAGACCCGCGACCGCGCCGCCGCCTGGGACGCGCAGGACACCCGCATCCGTACCGAGGCCGCCGCCGGTGCCACCGCCGTCGGCTACCAGCCGCTGCACATCGCCGGGCTCACCGAGCCCTTCATGGCCAAGAACGCCGAGGGCGACTGGGCCGCGCGCTGTGTCGCCGGCTTCTACCAGGTGGACCGCATCGAACCCATCGAACCCCGAGGGGGCGCAACCCCATGACCGACACGACGCTGACACCGGACGTCACGGTCGTCGTCATCGCCTACAACGACGCCCACCGGCTGCCCCGCGCCGTCCACTCCGTCCTGCGGCAGACCCTGCGCAACCTGGAGGTGATCATCGCGGACGACTGCTCCACCGACGACACCGAACGGGTCGCCGGCGAACTGGCCGCCACCGACCCGCGGGTGCGCGTCCTGCGGCTGCCGGAGAACAGTGGCGGCTGCAGCGCCCCCCGCAACGCGGGCATCGACGCCGCCCGGGCCCCGTACCTGATGTTCCTCGACAGCGACGACGAACTCCCCCGCCACGCCTGCAAATCCCTGCTGCTGACCGCCGAGGCCACCGGCGTCGACTTCGTCACCGGCGAAGTCACCCGGGTGAACGAGGAGAACGGCGCCCGCGGACTGTGGTACCCCGAACTGTTCGACAGCGACGTACGCGTGGTGGACGGCATCGCGCGGGCGCCCGAATTCTTCACCGACCACCTGTCCACCAACAAGCTCTACCGCGCCGCGTTCATCGCCCGCCACCGGCTGCGCTTCCCGACCGGCATGCACTACGAGGACCAGTTGTTCACCGCGAAGGCGTTCACCCTCGCCGACCGCTTCGCCGTCGTGCCCTGGCCCGTGTACACCTGGTACCTCGCCCACGACCCCGGCCAGCTGTCCATCTCCTCCAGCCGGCACAAGATGGCCAACGTCCGCGACCGGGTACACGCCGCCCGGCTCATCGACACCTTCCTCACCGACAGCGGCAACGCCGCGCTGCGCCCCGCCAAGGACACCAAGTTCCTCCGCCACGACCTGCGGCTCTACCTCGGCGACCTGCCCTTCCGCGACCCGGCCTGGATCGAGGAGTTCACCGAGGTGGTCTCCGAGTACCTCAGCACCGGGATCACCCCGCAGGCGCGCGCCGAACTCCCCCGCGAACAGCGCGTCTGCCAGTACCTGCTCACCGCCGGCCGTTTCGAGGACGCCCAGGCCGCCGCCCGCACCCTGGGCCGCCCGCTGCTCGCCCCCCGCGCCGTGGTCCGCGACGGCGAACGCACGTACTGGGGCGACCACCTGCCCGACGACCCCGACGCGCTCGCCGAACTCGACATCACCGAGTGGCAGCTGGACGCCCAGCCCTTCACCTCCCGCCCCGTACGGCACGAGCTGACCCGGGTCACCACCGCCGGCGCGAGACTGCGCCTCGGCCTGCGCACGTACGACCCGGCCCGGCTGCTGGCCGACCCCGACGGCATCACCGCCGAACTGTGGCTGGCCGCCGCGGGCGAGCCGCTGCGCGTCCCCTTCGCCTACGTGCCGGCCGGAACCGACCGCTACGAGGCCGACATCGAGGTCGACCTGCGCAAAGTGCCCATGGCCGCCAAGGGGTTCAAGGGCCGCCGCCACCCGGTGATCGCCCTGGAACGGCTCGGCCTGCGCCGCACCGACATCCTGCTCGCCCCCGGCGATCTGCCCGCCCGCCGCACCCGGCTCGCCGGACACTCCATCGGCGTCGCCGTGGAGGAACGCGGCGCCGGCCGCCTCGAACTCACCTGGTCCCGCTCCGGACTGCTGGCCGGCGCCGAGGTCATCGCCCCGACGCTCGGCCCGGTCCGCCGCAAGACCGCCCGCATCAGCCGCCGGCTGTCCGGACCCCGCCTGAAGACCTGGACGTACCAGGAGCTGAAGCGGCTGCCCCGGGACCGCGACCTGGTGGTCTTCGAAGCGCTGGAGGGCCGCGGCTACGCCGACAGCCCCCGCTACATCTACGAGGAACTGGTGCGGCGCGGGCTGCCCCTGAACGCCGTGTGGTCCCACGCGGGCGACCCGTCCGGCTTCCCGCCCGGCGTCCCGCTGGTGCGGCGCGGCAGCTGGGAGTACGTACGGACCCTGGCCCGCGCCCGCTACTGGGTCGACTCGCACGGCTTCCCCGCCGCGTACGGCAAGCCGCGCGGCACCCGCTACCTGCAGACCTGGCACGGCCAGGCGTTCAAGCACATGGGCTTCGACATCCCCGAACTGCGCTTCGGGAGCGAGGAGAAGCAGCGCCTGCACCGGGACGCGGTCGCCCGCTGGGACCTGCTGATCGCGCCCAGCGAGGAGTTCGAGCGCACCTTCGTCCGGGCCAACGGCTACACCGGTGAACTGCTGCGCTGCGGACTGCCGCGCAACGACGTGCTGGTGCGCTGGCGGGAGGTGGAGGCCAGGGACCGGGCCCAGGCGGCGCGGGTGCGGCTGCAGATCCCGGACGGGCGCAAGGTACTGCTGTACGCGCCCACGTTCCGGGACGGAGCACGCGGCTCGGGCGCGTCACTGCGGGTGGACCTGGCCCAACTCGCGGCCGGCATCGGGCAGGAGTGGACGATCGTGGTCCGCCCGCACTACTACGAACGCTTCGAAGTACCGCGCGAGGTGGCCCCGGTGGTGCGGGACGGGCGCGGCTTCCCCGACATCAACGATCTGCTGCTGGCCTCGGACGCGCTGCTGACGGACTACTCCTCGGTGATGTTCGACTACGCCAACCTGGGGCGGCCCGTCCTGCTGTTCGCCGACGACTACGAGCACTACCGCAACAGCGCGCGCGGCGCGTACTACGACCTGGCGGAGATCGCGCCGGGCCCGGTGCTGACGGAGACCGGGGAGCTGGTGGAGGTGGTGAACGACCTGGACCGGGTGCAGAAGGAGCACGCCGACCGGTACGCGGCGTTCCAGAGCCGCTTCACGACCTACGAGACCGGCGGCGCCAGCTGGGCCGTGGTGGAACGCTTCTTCGAAGGAATCGCCTGATGAAACACCGCAACATCTTCCTGACCGGCATCGACGTGGACTCCATGGGCGGCTCCCAGCGGGTGCTGCACACCCTGGCCCAGGGGTTCGCCGGGCGCGGGCACCGCGTGGAGCTGATCGGCATCCGGCCGAGCCCCGAGCCGCACACGTACCAGCCGGACCCCGGCTACGGGCACACCACGCTCTACCCGGAGCCGGCACCCGAACCGTGGCGGGCCAACACCTTCGCCGAGCGGCTCAACTGGTCCCGGATGAGGGAACAGCGCGCACGGTCGGACCACCGCGACGAGGCGCTGGTGAAACTGAAGGAACGGCTGGCCGCCGTCGACACCGGCTACCTCATCATCGGCTCACCGTGGGCGGCCGACTGGCTGCGCGCCGCCGAATGGCCGCATCTGCGCGGCATCGGCCAGTACCACGAGTCGTACGAACAGGCCCGGGCCTCCGCCAACCTGCGGCTGATCCTGCGGCACTACCCGGAGCTGGAGAAGTCCGTCTTCCTCAGCGAGGGCGACGCCGCGCTGTTCCGCCGCGACCGCCTCCCCAACGCCGCCACCATCCCCAACCCCCTCCCGTTCAGCCCGGGCCCCGCCGCGCGTCTGGACACCCGGCGGATCGGGGCGGTCGGCCGCCTGGAACCGGTCAAGCGCCTGGACCGGCTGATCGACGCGTTCGCGGACACCACCACCCGGGCGCCCGACTGGGAACTCCACCTCTTCGGCGACGGCCCGCTGCGCGGCACGCTGGAGGCGCACGCGGCCTCGCTCGGAGTGGCGGAACGGGTCCACTTCCGCGGCAGCGTCCAGAACATGGCCGCCGCCTACCGCGAACTGTCCCTGCTGGCCCTCACCAGCGACCGCGAGGGCCGCCCCATGGCGGTGGCGGAGGCGGCGGCCTGCGGCGTCCCGACGGTGAGCTTCGACCTGTCGGCGGGAGTGCGCGAACTCGTCAAGGACGGCCATACCGGCACCCTGGTCCCGCCCGGCAACACCCACGCCTTCACCCAGGCCCTCACCCACCTGATGACCGACACCCCCCGCCGCCACCACTACGGCGCGGCGGCCCGCAACCACGTGGCCCCCCTGGACCTCCCCCGGGTCCTGGACCGCTGGGAAACCCTCTTCGAGGAGATCGACCGCTGACCCGACTCAGAACTCATTCTTGGGGCTCTGCCCCTGCGGCGTGCTGAAGCAGGCGGACGTCAAAGAGACCAGCAGGAGAGAATCGGCGTCCGTCTTGCCCGCCAGAGTCACGTAAACGGCGTATTCGACATCGGTGTTCTCGAGCAACATCATGGGAGACCGGTTCGCGTTGTTCGCCTCCCCTTCCTCGACAACCGTCCACCCCTCCTGCGGAAGCGATTCCCGAAGGCGCTCCATTCCCTCCCTCAGGGCCTCCCTGGGGACTCCGCGGATGGACCACGGGTGATGGATCTTGTAGAGCCTTTCCTTGTCGGGGTCCTCTTCACAGATGGTCACGCCAGGCCCTGGCTGAGATGCCTCACCCTGGACGGAAATGATGTCGAACAGCCTGCTGGAGAGTTGCCTGGCCGCCTCACGGGAGTCGTCCACGGAACTCACCGTCGGCGCGTGATCCAGTTGTTCTTTTCCGGGTTCATCCATGACCGAGCACCCCATACACCACAGCGTGAGACCGACAACACCCATGATTGCTTTGTTCCGCCATGGACCGCTCTTCACCGTATTCACTCCAGACCGACCTCATCGTATCGGCCGACGACAACCCATGACTGGTTGACCAGACTCGTCGATCCTCTGTCCCAGTAACCGCTGTGGCCGATGGAGTCGGTCTCCATCCGATTGGCCCCGAACAACCGGTCGGACGGAACATTGGGAACGAAATCGGGGTCCACGTACGGTATCCCGAGCGGCCCTTGGTGGATGCCAAAATCACTCTCACCGTGATACCACCGCCCAAGATCCGGGACTTTGTCCCCCTCACCGATCAGATCGTCCCCGGAAAAGGGCCCGGCCGCCATGGACCACACGTGCTCGCTGCCGATACCGAGGTCGTCCGCACGCGACACCAGCATGCCGGGACTTCCGACCGCGATGATGTCGTCCGGAGCAATGCCGCCTTCCTTCGCCGCGGCACCCACCACCGTGCTTCCGTAACTGTGCCCGATGACCGTTGTATGGCTGGCGTCGGGCCCTCCCTGGACAGCTTCCACACCCGCGGTGAAGCGACTCAGCCCGGGTGCGGCGTCGTAGGCATAGCTGCGCTGTGTCGCGTCGGGAAAGACGTCCTGCGGCGCGTCATAACCTATCCAGGTAATCGTCGAGACGGAATCACCCCCTGCTACGGCGTTACTGGAACGCCACAGGTCGACCATGCGGTTGATGTCACCCGCCGCACCGGAGAGATTGGACCCCGTTCCCGGCACGTAGATCGCGGTGTGGTCAGCGTGGTCCGGATTTCCGTTCGCCACAATGGCATGACCGAGACCCTCCGTGTCAAAGCCGAGGAGGTATGCCTCGGGAAGAGCCTCCCCGCCGTCGGCCGGGGTCCCGGACTGTGCGAAGCGAGCGTTGATGGCATCGATTCCGGCCAACTGCTCTTGGAGCTGCTCGCGACGCTCGTTCCATTCGCCTCGGCCCATGCCCCCGGGTTCCCCGAGCGACGCCGCCAGGGCGAAATGTTCGGTCAGTTCTCCCCGCAGCCGGGCCTCCTCCATCTGCAGGACGGAGCGGTTGGCCATGTCCCGTGTCTCGGACGGCAGGCCGTCCAGGGCGCCGATCTCCGCAGGGCGCAGAGCCAGGAACGCGTCCTGCTCGGCTTCCGTCAGGCCACGCCACCAGTCCGCGTTCTCCTCCGGCGTCCCCCCTGCGGGGATGTCGCCGACATCCCCGATGCCCCGGATCGAGGTGGCCGCCGTCTCCAGGTCGGACTGGGCGTCCCGCCACATCGCGTCCGTGATCACGATGCCCCGGTCGCAGACCAGTTCGCGCAGGGTGCGGGCGTAGCGCGTGTCGATGTCGGCCGCGGCCTGGAGTACGCCGCCGATCCGGTCCGCCAATTGCTGGGCCACCATCGGATGCCCGAACAGCGGCAGCCCGACGCGGTCCAGGATGCGTCCGAAGACGGAACCGGAACGGACGGCGGTGCCCGCCTCGTAGCGGACACCGCCGTCCTCGTCCAGCGTTTCGGGGTAGGAGACGCTGCCGTCGTCGGCCACCGGGTACCCGTGCTCCGCCGCCTCCGTGAGCGAGGAGCGCAACCGCGCGCGTACCTCTGCCAGTTCCTCCGCCAGGCCCAGCAACGCGGCATGCACCAGGCCGGCCTGGAGCCTGGCGTACTCGCAGTTGTCCGCGATGAGCTGCAACCGGGTCTCGGCGGCCGTCGCCGTCTCGCCGGTCAGTTTCTCCCGCAGCGGCGCGAGCATCTGGCGGTCCACGTGCGCCCGCCCGTTCTCGCCCCACTCGACGACGGTCCGCCACTCACCGGCGCGCGTCGTCAGGACGTCCGTCCGCAGGTCCCGCAGCTGGGCCACGGTCATCATCGGGCGGTGTCCTCGGCCAGCACCTCATCGGCCCAGGACGGGTTCGCCCGCTGGAGGTCGGCCTGTGCGCGCGCCTCCGTTTCCGCGAATCCGCCCGCCGCCGAGGTGAAGCCCTCGCCCAGCCGCACGCACTCCTGCTCCACATCGCCCAGCCGGTCGCGCCAGCTGCTGAGCACCGAGCGCAGCGCCGTCTCGGACTCAAGACCGGTGCCCGTCTCCTCGCCGTCCCCCCGCAGCCCCGGCAGCACCACCTGCGTCAACTGGCCGCCCAGCGCGGTCGCGTCGGAACCCAGCTGAGTCAGCGTCCCGCCGTCGATCTCCAGGTCGAACATCCCGGCGCCGCCGGCGCCTTCCGGTCCCGGCCCCTCGTCCCACGCGTTCAGCCGGGTTCCCACGCCCTCATCCTGCGATGTCACCGCATCCCCCTCCAGATCGGACATCCGGGTTCATCGCAGGATGCTAGCCAACGCGAAGGGCCCGCGCATGAGTATCGCTACTCAGGCGCGGGCCCTTCGGCACCGCCCGGGGGCCTTCGGTCAGCGGTTGCTGCGCAGCAGGGTGCGCATCGTGCGCATCGCCACCGACAGGTTCGCCAGATCGAAGGTGTCCGAGGACTGGATCTCGCGCAGCGTGGCCCGGGCACGGGTCAGGATCGCCGCGTGCCGGCCGGCCCAGGCCGCGTACAGCTCCTCGGGGCCCGCCTCGGACTCGCCCGCCGCCAGCACGTCGGCCGCGATCAGCTGGTGCGCCGCGTACAGGTCCTCGCGGATCGCCGTGCGCGCCATGGACTGCCAGCGGTCGGCGCGCGGCAGTTCGCTGATGCGGTCCTGGAGCTGCGAGATGCCCAGCTGGTCGCTCAGGTGGTAGTACACCTCCGCGACGTCGAACAGCTCACGTCCGCTGCGGTCGGCGACCGCCACGATGTCCAGGGCCGAGAACGCCGCCGAGAACCCCGCGACCTGCTGGGCCAGATCCGCCGGTACGCCGTTCTCCACCAGCTCGTCGAACATCCGGCCGTGCAACTCCAGGTCCTGGCCGCGCAGCAGCTTCGGCAGCTCGGCCCACACCTGGGCGACCCGATCCTCGAACAGCTCGATGGTGTCGCCCAGTTGCAGCGGCTGCGGCCGGTTGTTCAGCAGCCAGCGTGCGCCGCGTTCGACCAGCCGCCGCGAGTGCAGCCGCAGCCGGGTGACGACGTCCGCCGCCACCTGGTTGTCGAGCCGCTCCGCCGCGTCCCAGATGGTGTTGAGGCCGAAGATCGCCCGCGCCGCGGTGTGCGCGCGGATGATCTCCTCCGTGGAGGCGCCGCTCTCCTCGCCCATGCGGTGCACGAACGAGCTGCCGCCGGTGTTGACGGTGTCGTTGACGAGCAGCGTGGTGATGATCTCGCGGCGCAGGGTGTGGCCCTCGATACGCTCGGGGAACCGTTCCCGCAGCGCGGTCGGGAAGTACTGGGCCAGCAGCCGCTTCACGTACGGGTCATCGGGCAGGTCGCTGCCGATCAGGTCCGCCGTCACCGACAGCTTGGCGTACGCCAGCAGCACCGACAGTTCCGGCTGGGTCAGCCCCTTGCCGGCCGCGCGCAGCTCCCAGATCTCCTCGTCGGCCGGCAGGAACTCCAGCCCCCGGTCCAGCCGCCCGTCGGCGGACAGCTTCCGCATCAGCCGCTGGTGGGCGAGGAGCAGCCCGGGCGCGGTGGCCTCGCTGTTGGCCAGCGCCACGTTCTGCGCGTAGTTGTTGCGCAGTACCAGCTCGGCGACCTCGTCCGTCATCGCGGCCAGCAGCGTGTTGCGCTGCTTGAGCGTCAGATCGCCGCCCGCCACCAGCGAGTTCAGCAGGATCTTGATGTTGACCTCGTGGTCGGAGGTGTCCACCCCGGCGCTGTTGTCGATCGCGTCGGTGTTGCAGCGGCCCCCGGACTGCGCGTACTCGATCCGGCCGCGCTGGGTGAGGCCGAGGTTGCCGCCCTCGCCGATGACGCGGGCCCGTACGTCCCGGCCGTCGATCCGGATGGCGTCGTTCGCCTTGTCACCGACGTCGGCGTGGGTCTCGCCCGACGCCTTCACGTAGGTGCCGATGCCGCCGTTCCACAGCAGGTCGACTGGCGCCTTGAGGATCGCCTTCATCAGCTCGGCCGGGGTCATCGACACGATGCCGGGGCTGATGCCCAGCGCCGCGCGCACCTGCGGGGTGATCGCGATGGACTTCGCGGTGCGCGGGTGGATCCCGCCGCCCTTGGAGATCAGCTCCGTGTCGTAGTCCGCCCACGACGAGCGCGGGAGGTCGAACAGCCGCTGCCGCTCCGCGTACCCGACGGCCGCCTCGGGCTCGGGGTCCAGGAAGATGTGCCGGTGGTCGAACGCGGCCACCAGCCGGATGTGCTGGGACAGCAGCATGCCGTTGCCGAACACGTCGCCGGACATGTCGCCGATCCCGGCGACCGTGAAGTCCTGGCGCTGGGTGTCGTGGCCCAGCTGCCGGAAGTGCCGCTTGACGGACTCCCACGCGCCGCGCGCCGTGATGCCCATGCCCTTGTGGTCGTAGCCGGCCGAGCCGCCGGAGGCGAACGCGTCGCCCAGCCAGAAGCCGTAGGACTGCGCGACCTCGTTCGCGATGTCCGAGAACGTGGCCGTTCCCTTGTCGGCGGCGACCACCAGGTACGTGTCGTCACCGTCGTGCCGCACCACGTCGCGCGGCGGGGTGACCTCGCCGTCGACGAGGTTGTCGGTGATGTCCAGCAGCCCGCTGATGAACGTCTTGTAGCAGGCGATGCCCTCGGCCAGCCAGCCGTCGCGGTCCTCCGCGGGGCTGGGCAACTGCTTGCCGACGAAGCCGCCCTTGGCGCCCACCGGCACGATCACCGTGTTCTTGACCTCCTGGGCCTTCACCAGGCCCAGGATCTCGGTGCGGAAGTCCTCCTTGCGGTCCGACCAGCGCAGCCCGCCGCGCGCCACCTTCCCGAACCGCAGGTGCACGCCCTCCACGCGGGGCGAGTACACCCAGATCTCGTAGGCGGGGCGCGGCTGCGGCAGGTCGGGGATGGCCTGCGGGTCGAGCTTCAGCGACAGGTACGGGTGCGGGTTGCCCTCGTCGTCGCGCTGGAAGTAGTTGCAGCGCAGCGTGGCCTTGATGACGGTGAGGTACGCCCGCAGGATGCGGTCCTCGTCGAGGTTGACGACCTGTTCCAGGGCGCCGTCCAGCTCCTCCAGCAGGCCGTCGGTCAGCTCCCGTCCGGCGCTGACGCGCTGCGGGGAGAGCCGGGCCTCGAACAGCGAGACCAGCAGCCGTGTGGTGTGGACGTTGCGGCGGAGCGTGGCCTCCATGGTCTCCCGGGCGAACCGGGCGCCGGCCTGCCACAGGTAGCGGGAGTAGGCGCGCAGCACCATCGCCTGCCGCCAGGTCAGCCCGGCGGAGATGACCAGCGCGTTGATGCCGTCGTTCTCGGCCTGCCCGGTCCAGGCGGCGGCGAACGCCTCCTGCACCCGTTCCCGGGTGTCGCCGCCCAGCAGCGGCGCCAGCGCCTCGGGGATCCGCAGCCCGAAGTCGTAGATCCAGGCGGGAGCGCCGTCGGTGGGCCGCAGCTCGTAGGGCCGCTCGTCGACGACCTCGACGCCCAGGTGCTGGAGCACCGGCAGCACGGCGGACAGCGAGACGGGCTCGCCGCGCCGGTAGATCTTGAACCGGCGCTCACCGGTGGCGGCGCCCACCGGCTCGTACAGGTTGAGGGCGAAGTCGGCGCCGGGCTCGCCGGGGCGCAGCCCGATGACGTACTGGAGGTCGGCGACCGCCGCCCGCGGCGGGAAGTCCGCCTTGTAGCCCTCGGGGAACGCGTTGTGGTAGCGGCGGCTCAGTTCCGCCGCCTGCTCCTCGCCGCACTCGTTGAGCAGCGCGTCGGCGAAGCCGTCGCTCCAGGAGCGGGACGCCTCGGCGAGCCGCGCCTCGATCCGGTCGACGTCGGCCTCGGTCAGCTCGGGCAGGTCGGTGCCCGGCTCCACGCGGACGACGAAGTGCAGCCGGGAGAGGACCGATTCGGTGTTCCAGGCGGTGAAGTCGACGGAGGAGCCGTCCAGTTCCTCGGTGAGGATGTCGATCAGCCGCATCCGGACCGAGGTGGTGTAGCGGTCGCGCGGCAGGTAGACCAGCGCCGAGTAGTACCGGCCGTACTCGTCCTGGCGCAGGAACAGCCGCAGCCGGCGGCGCTCCTGGAGGTGCAGTACGGCGGTGGCGATGGAGCGCAGCGTCTCCACCCCGGTCTGGAACAGCTCGTCGCGCGGGTAGGTCTCCAGGATCTGGAGCAGGTCGCGTCCGCTGTGCGAGTCGGGCGCGAACCCGGCGGCGGACAGTACCTCGGAGACCTTGCGGCGGATGACGGGGACCCGGCGCACCGACTCGGTGTAGGCGGCGGAGGAGAACAGCCCCAGGAAGCGCCGCTCCCCGACCACGCGGCCGTCGGCGTCGAACTTCTTCACGCCGATGTAGTCGAGGTAGGAGGGGCGGTGCACGGTGGCGCGGCTGTTGGCCTTGGTGAGGATCAGCAGCTGCGGCTCGCGCGCCTTGGCCCGCGCCGAGGGTGACAGCCGGGCGAACGCCGGGGAGGCGGCCGGGTTGAGCGGTACGGGGTAGGCGGGGTGGCCGTCCGGGTACTGCTGCGGGTCGGAGCGCAGAATGCCCAGGCCGCTGCCGGGGACGGCGCGCAGTTCGTCGTCCTCGGCGCCGTTGTGCCGGGTCAGCTCGTACTCGCGGTAGCCGAGGAAGGTGAAGTGGTCGGCGGCGAGCCAGCGCAGCAGCTCCCGCGCCTCCTCCACCTCCTGCGAGCGCAGCTCGTCGGCCTTGGGCTCGGTGGGCAGCTCGTCGGCGATGCGCAGGGCGGCGCCGCGCATCTTCTGCCAGTCCTCGACCGACTCGCGCACGTCGCTGAGGATGCGGCGCAGGTCGGCCTCGATGCGGGTCAGGTCCTCGCGGTCGGTCTCGCGGTCGATCTCGACGTGGATCCAGGACTCGGTGACGGCGTCGGCGGGCAGTTCGGCCGGGTCGTAGGTGGTGGCGGACGGGCCGAACGGGTCGCGGCCGGCGTCCAGCACCTCCAGGAGCTTGCCGGCGACGTCGCGGCGCACGATCACCTGAGGGTGGATCACGATGTGGATGCCGCGTTCCTGGCGGGAGAGCTCATTGGTGACGGAGTCCACCAGGAACGGCATGTCGTCGGTGACGACTTCGACCACGGTGTGGCTGCACGTCCAGCCCATCTCGTCGACGGTCGGGGTGTAGACGCGGACGTTGGCGGTGCCCTGCGGGCGGGTGGCGGCCAGCCGCAGGTGGGCGCGGGCGGCGCCGTACAGGTCGACGGGCTCGCGCTCGCTGACGTCCTCGGGCGAGATGTACTGGTAGTACCGCTGGAGGTAGGCCGTGAACGCGGCGGCATCCATGCCCGCCGGCCCCCCATCTCCCACCCCTACCTCGGCGGCCTGCACCAGCAGTGCGGCTTTGGCTTCATCCAGCTTGGTGTGCATGTCCTCAGGCTCCTGTCGCGCGCCGTTGCGTGACGTCGGGAAACGGTCACCGGGCAGCGCTCGATCTCACGTGACGGATGCTCCCGGCGAAGAACGGATCAGTGGCGGACCTCGCCCCATGAACCGGGCCCCGAGGGGAGGCGGCACCGCCTCCTGCCGATATCGCACTGATCACGTGAGCAAGGCTATCGCTCCCGGTGGGACGAGCGGATGAGAACGGTGTGAACAAAATCGCAGTACAGGGCCGGTTCAAAGCACCCGGCGTGGCGCTGCTCACGCCGCCAGCTCCGCTGCCAGGTCAACCGCTTCGGCCAGCGTGTCCACGACGGGGACGCCGGCGCGCTGAAGACTGCGACGACTGTGCGAACCGCCTGTATACAACACGGCGTGCGCCCCGATGTGCGCGGCGGCCCGTGCGTCGTCGACGGCGTCACCGATGACGACGGTCCGTGCGGGGGGCACGGCCCCGAGGGCGGCCAGGTGACGGGCCATCTGCTCGGCCTTCCCGATCCGGTTGCCCTCCCCCGTGCTGCCGTCGACGCGGGTGAAGTGGCCGGCGATGCCCATGCGGCTGACCAGCGGGGTGAGCTGGTCGTGCAGGGCCAGCGAGCACAGCGACTGGGTGTGCCCGGCCCCCCGCCAGGAGACCAGCAGGTCGGCGGCGCCCTCGGTGAGGGCGGCCCGCGCCGCGTGGGTGGCGTAGTGCGACTGGAACGCCGCGTCCAGCCGCAGCCACTCCGGCTCGCTCAGCTCGCGGCCCAGCAGCTGCCGGTAGAAGTCGGGGATCGGTATGCGGTACTCCTCGCGGTACCGCTCCACGGTGATCGGCGGGGCCTCGAAGACGGCCAGGCAGGCGTTGACGGACTCGACGACCACGTCGGTGTCGTGGAGCAGGGTGCCGTTCCAGTCCCACACGATGTGGGCGGAGCGCGGCGCGGGGATCTGGGTGTCCGGAACCATGCCTCGACGGTACGGGGCGGCACTGACAGGCGCGAAATGTATTAGAGGAGGTGGGGGATCTCCTGGACGCCGTACCACAGCAGTTCGTGGCCGGGGTCGGTGTCCCCGTCCCCGGCGGTGGCGGCCGCGGCCACGGCGGGCTCGGCGTCGGCGGCGTCCAGGTGCACGGAGGCGAGCCGGGCCAGCGGTACGGGGGCGGTGAGCGTGACGGCGCCCGGCTCCCGGGGGTCGGCGTCCACCGCACCGTCCGCGACCTCGGCGACGACGACCACCCGCCGCCGCGGGGCCGCCGGATCAGCGGCGAGCAGCCGCAGCGCGCCCGCCGCGGCCTCCCCGAGCGCCCCGTACTCCAGCTCCTCCTCGTCGGCCCCCTCGCCGTACCAGTCGCGCAGCGCCGGCGTGACGGCGAAGGCGGTCAGCGGCGCGGGCCCCAGCTCTCCCGAGCGGTGCAGGGCGGCGAGCCCCGGGAGGGTGAGGGGAACGTAGACGCGCATGACTGCCGCTTTCATCACAGGACTTGACGGGTGAGGAGTCCAGGGTACGCCTTGCCGCTCCGCGATCGCATGACTACACTGCGTCATAGTTACTCGCCAGTACACGCAGGGGGACGGCATGCGCGCCAGCACCAGCGGATTCGACCGACGCCCCCGGCCGGGCGCCGGACCCGTACCCCGGACGCGGCGCACGGACTCCCGCCGCCCCGGCGTCCCGCTGCCCCGCACGGCGGGCGGCGTGCGGACCCCGCAGCACTGGTTCGCCGAACGGCTGCTGCTGATCCTCAGCGGGCGCCGCCCCGTCCACCTGCTGCTGGGGCACACCACGGCCGAGGCGTACGAGGCGCTCATCCACGCCGCCGACCACGCTCCCTTCGCCTCCTCCGGAACCCCGGTACTGCGGCGGGTGGGCGCCACCCAGCCGGCCCCCGGCGCGGTCGAGGCGTTCGCCCGCGTGACGGTGGGCGAGCGCACCCGGGCCCTCGCCTTCCGCCTGGAACAGACGCCCGCCGGCTCCTGGCGGTGCGCGGCCCTGGAACTGGACACGATGCACCCGGGCCACCAGGACCCGCCCCACCCCACCGCACCACCCCGCCACCGCCCGGACGGCCGCCGCCGCTGAGCCCCCGGGGGGCCGGCGGCGGGACGGTTGGCGTTCGCCGTCGTACGTGTCGGGACGCTGCCGCACCCAACCCGGCCCCCGGGGGCCACCGGCCCGCCGCCCGTAGGGCGCACGGGCCCGGCGGGCGGCTGTCGCGTGCAGTGCCGCTCACCGGACACGCCCCGGGCGGGCAGCCCCGGCGGGCACGGCCTCCGCCGCCCCCGCGCAGCATGGAAGGCCCCAGACGGACCCCCCGCGCCAACCGCCTCCAAGTCACCCGAGGGCCCGGGCGAGCCCCATCCCGCACGGAGAGCGGAAGGCCGGGGGAGTTCGCCCCGGCCCTACCAGCTGGAGCGCACGGACCGCGTTGCCCGGTGGCCGTCGGTCGTCAACCTCGGAAGACCTGTGAGGTCGCCCTCCCGGGGGATCTCGCCCCCCCCACAACGCCCGGAGGGGCGGTGGGAACGGCCTCCCGGCCGTTCCCACCGCCCCTCCGGCGGTTCACCGTGCGCCGCGCCCCGTGCGGGCGCGGCGCACCGTGTGCGTCACTTCTTGCGGCGCCGGCCGCCCTTCTGGGCCTTGCGGCGGTCCGCCCGGCCACCGGTCACCGGCTGGTCGGCGTCGGTCACGACATCGCTCTCCACGACGCCGCCCTCCCCGTCCACCGACGGAGCCGACAGGTGCAGCCGGTCCGCCCGCTTCGGGGCCTCCAGGCCCTTCGCCAGGATCTTCGGCGCCGCCCCGCCCTGCTCCGCGCCCGGAGCCGCCGCCTGGACCGGAACCTGCTCGACCTTCCGCTCCACCTGGACCTCCAGGTTGAACAGGTAGCCGACCGACTCCTCCTTGATCCCGTCCATCATGGCCGTGAACATGTCGAAGCCCTCGCGCTGGAACTCCACCACCGGGTCGCGCTGCGCCATCGCGCGCAGCCCGATGCCCTCCTGGAGGTAGTCCATCTCGTACAGGTGCTCACGCCACTTGCGGTCCAGCACGGACAGCACCACGCGCCGCTCCAGCTCGCGCATCACCTCGGCGCCCAGCTCCTCCTCGCGGGCCCCGTACTGCTGGTGGATGTCCTCCTTGATGGACTCGGAGATGAACTCCGGCGTCAGACCGTCCCGGCCGTCCGCCTCCTCCTCCAGGTCCTCGACGGTGACCTTCACCGGGTAGAGCTGCTTGAACGCGCCCCACAGCCGGTCCATGTCCCATTCCTCGGCGAAGCCCTCGACGGTCTCCGCCTGGACGTAGGCGTCGATGGTGTCGTCCATGAAGAACTGGATCTGCTCGTGCAGGTCCTCGCCCTCCAGCACCCGGCGCCGCTCGCTGTAGATGACCTCGCGCTGCCGGTTCAGGACCTCGTCGTACTTGAGGACGTTCTTGCGGATCTCGAAGTTCTGCTGCTCGACCTGGCCCTGGGCGGAGGCGATCGCGCGCGTCACCATCTTGTTCTCGATCGGCACGTCGTCGGGCACATTGGCCATGGCCATGACCCGCTCCACCATCTGCGCCTTGAACAGCCGCATCAGGTCATCGCCGAGCGAGAGGTAGAACCGCGACTCCCCCGGGTCGCCCTGTCGTCCGGAACGGCCGCGCAGCTGGTTGTCGATACGCCGCGACTCGTGCCGCTCGGTGCCCAGGACGTAAAGCCCGCCCAGCTCCTTGACCTCGACGAACTCGTCCTCCACGGCCTTCTCGGCGCGCTCCAGCGCCTGCGGCAGCGCCGCCGCCCACTCCTCGACGTGCTCGGCCGGGTCCAGGCCCTTCTTGCGCAGCTCGGCCTCGGCGATGTCGTCCGGGTTGCCGCCCAGCTTGATGTCGGTACCACGGCCGGCCATGTTCGTGGCCACCGTCACCGCGGCCTTGCGGCCGGCCTTGGCGACGATCGCCGCCTCCCGCTCGTGGTTCTTCGCGTTGAGCACCTCGTGCCGCACGCCGCGCTTGTTCAGCTGCTGCGAGAGGTACTCGGACTTCTCCACGGAGGTGGTACCCACCAGCACCGGCTGCCCGGAGCGGTGCTTCTCCACGATGTCCTCGACGACCGCGTTGAACTTGGCCACCTCGGTGCGGTAGATCAGGTCCGCCTGGTCGATGCGCGCCATCCCCCGGTTGGTGGGGATCGGCACCACGCCCAGCTTGTAGATCTGGTGGAACTCGGCGGCCTCGGTCATCGCCGTACCGGTCATCCCGGACAGCTTGTCGTAGAGGCGGAAGTAGTTCTGGAGGGTGATCTTGGCGAGCGTCTGGTTCTCGTCCTTGATCTTCACCCCCTCCTTCGCCTCGATGGCCTGGTGCATGCCCTCGTTGTAGCGGCGGCCCGCGAGGATACGGCCGGTGTGCTCGTCGACGATCACGACCTCGCCGTCGATGACGACGTAGTCCTTGTCGTTCTTGTAGAGCTCCTTGGCCTTGATGGCGTTGTTCAGGTAGCCGACCAGCGGGGTGTTCACCGACTCGTAGAGGTTGTCGATGCCCAGCCAGTCCTCGACCTTGCTGACGCCGGCGTCGTGGATGGCGACGGTGCGCTTCTTCTCGTCCACGTCGTAGTCGCCGGTCTCGGCGATCTGGCGGGTCGGCTGCGCCGCCTCGCCCTTCTCCAGGCGCTTGACCAGCTTGGCGAAGTCCGCGTACCACTTCGTCGCCTGGTCGGCCGGGCCCGAGATGATCAGCGGGGTGCGCGCCTCGTCGATGAGGATCGAGTCGACCTCGTCCACCACGGCGAAGTTGTGGCCGCGCTGCACCAGTTCGTCCTTCGACCACGCCATGTTGTCGCGCAGGTAGTCGAAGCCGAACTCGTTGTTGGTGCCGTAGGTGATGTCGCACGCGTACTGCGCCCGCCGCTGCGCCGGGGTCATGCCCGCCGTGATGCAGCCGACCTCCAGGCCCAGGAAGCGGTGCACCCGGCCCATCCACTCCGAGTCACGCTGGGCGAGGTAGTCGTTGGTCGTGATCAGGTGCACGCCCTTGCCGGACAGCGCGTTCAGATACGTGGGCAGCGTACCGACCAGCGTCTTGCCCTCACCGGTCTTCATCTCGGCGACGTACCCCATGTGCAGGGCGGCACCGCCCATCAGCTGCACGTCGTAATGGCGCTGCCCCAGGACCCGCTTGGCGGCCTCCCGGACCGTGGCGAACGCCTCCGGCAGCAGGTCGTCGAGCGACTCGCCCTCGGCGATGCGCTCCTTGTACTCGTCGGTCAGCGCCCGCAGCTCCGCGTCGGAGAGATCAAGGAAGTCCTCTTCAATGGAATTCACCTGAGCGGCGATGCGGTGCAGCTTGCGCAGGATCTTGCCTTCGCCTGCACGCATGAGCTTGTTGAAGACGGACACGAGGGCTGGTCTCCTTGGGTCGGGCCTGCTGGGTCGCGGGCACAGCGAGAATGGCCCCGCCGCACCGGCCATGGTATGCGAGCGCCGACGCGACTGTCAGTGGTCGGCCCTACGATCGCCCGCATGACTGTTGCTCCTCCACGTCTGACCGCCGACGAAGCCCGCCGGATCGCCCTGCGTGCCCAGGGACTGCTGGGGGCCGTCGACCGCAGAGCGGGCGTGCGCGGGATGCTGCGCCACCTCGGCCAGGTCCAGCTGGACACCATCTCGGTGCTGGCCCGCTCGCACGAGCTGCTGCCCTACGCCCGGCTCGGCGCGGTCGGCCGGGACGCGGTGGAGGGGGCGTACTGGTCGGGCGGCACCGCTTTCGAATACTGGTCGCACGCGGCCTGTGTGCTGCCCATCGAGGAGTGGCCGCTGTTCGCCTTCAGGCGCCGCGCCTTCCGCGAGCGCGAGTCCTGGCACCACGGGCTCGGCGAGGGCGTGTACGAGCGCGTCATCGATCAGCTGCGGGCCGAGGGGCCGCTGACCGCCACGGAGCTGGGCGGGGCGAAGAACGGCGGCCCGTGGTGGGACTGGAGCGATGTCAAGGTCGCCGTCGAGCGGGCACTGATGTTCGGGGAGGTCGTGTGTGTGGAGCGCCGCGGCTGGAAGCGGGTGTACGACCTGGCCGAGCGGGCCGTCCCGGACGCCCTGCTCCACGACGACCTCGACGACACCGCGTGTCTGCGCAGGCTGGTCGCCCAGTCGGGGTCGGCGCTGGGCGTGGCCACCCAGGCGGATCTGGCCGATTACCACCGGCTCAAGGGCGCCCAGGTCGCCTCGGTCGTCGAGGACACCGGTCTGGTGGAGGTCACCGTGGACGGCTGGGAGCCGCCGCGCGGGCGCGGCGACGGCCGCAACCGCGTGTGGGCCGACCCGGCGGCCCTGGCCACCGCGCCGCGCGGCCGGCACCGTACGACGCTGCTCTCCCCGTTCGACTCCCTGATCTGGGACCGCGCCCGCACGGAGCGGATGTTCGGCTTCGTGCACCGCCTTGAGGCGTACGTGCCCCGGCCGCGCCGCGTCTACGGCTACTTCGCCATGCCGCTGCTGTCCGGCGGGCGGCTGCTGGGCCGGGTGGACCCGGCGCGCGAGGGCAGCACCCTCATCGCCCGGCATGCCGCCTTCGAGGGCACCACGGAACGGGCCGCCAAGGCGCTCCCGGCGATGGCCGAGGCCCTGGTGGAGGCCGCCGCGTGGGTGGGCGCGGACACCGTACGGGTGGAGCGCACCACCCCGGAGCAGCTGCACGAGCCGCTGCGGCGCGCGGTGGGCGACGCCTTCCGGGCCGCCTACCGCTGACCGGCGCGCGCACCGGACCGCGCAGCCAGCACAGTCCGCGCGGTCCGGCTCAGCCGGTCTCCAGGTCCAGGATCTTCTCCCGCATCGCGTACACCACGGCCTCCATCCTGGAGTGCAGCTGCAGCTTCTCCAGGATGTTGCGCACGTGGTTCTTCACGGTGTTCTCGGAGATGAACAGCGCCTTGGCGATGTCCCGGTTGTTCTTGCCGGTGGCCACCAGCTTCAGCACCTCCAGCTCACGGTCGGTGAGCCGGGGCGCGGGCACCAGCCGCCGCTCGTCGGTGCGCTGGATCATCGACTTGAACTCGGTGAGCAGCTTGGCCGCCATCGAGGGGCTGATCTGCGACTGCCCGTCGGCCACCGCCCGGATCGCGGCGGTCACCTCGTCGGTGGAGATCTCCTTGAGCAGATAGCCGGTGGCCCCGGCCTTGATCGCGTCGTAGAGGTCCGCCTCCTCGTCGCTGATCGTCAGCATGATGATCCGCGCGCTGGGGGCGACCTCCTTGATGGAAGTGCACGCCTCGATCCCGCCGCGCCGCGGCATCCGCACATCCATCAGCACGATGTCGGGCAGCAGGTCGGCGGCCTTCTCCACCGCCTCGGCCCCGTCCCCGGCCTCCCCGATGACCTGGATGTCCTCCTCCTGCGCGAGCACGATCTCCAGGCCGCGCCGGAACAGTTCGTGGTCGTCCACCACCAGCACCCTGATCGGCTCCCGCCGCTCGGGCGCGCCCTGCGGCGCCTCCCGCCGCGACGGCTCCGCACCGGTGCGGGGCATCACGGGCCCGAAGCCGTCCACCATCGTCGTATCCCCCTGCACAGGCCGGTGCCGCCCACCGGACAACGGATGGCCACCGTACGCCGGTTGGCAGGACCATGATTCCATGACGGGCGCCCCCGCCGGGTCCATGATCCGGCCAAGGGGCGCCCTTCATCAGCGGGTGGCGGAGGCTAACCTCCCAGCGCCGCTCCCGCACCGACCGGGGCGTGCTCCGCCAGCGGATCGGCTTCCAGATGGATCACGCCGTAGTCGTACCCGTGCCGCCGGTAGACGACGCTGGGCTGCTTGGTCTCGATGTCGACGAACAGGTAGAAGTCGTGCCCCACCAGCTCCATCTCCTCCAGCGCCTGTTCCAGCGACATGGGGGCGGCGGTGTGGGTCTTCTCCCGAACGACGAGCGGCCCGTCGCCCTGTACCTCGATCGATCCGGTGCGGCGTACGGTCACCGCGGGCTCCGGCTCCTCGGGGCCCGCGCCCAGCTCGCCCTCCTCGTTGATCACCGCGGCGTCGGGGACGGCGTCTCCCACCTCGCTGGCGGGGATGCGGCCCTTGCCACGACGGCACTTGCGCTTGTCATGCTGCCTGCGCAACCGGGATTCCAGCTTCTCGACGGCCAGGTCGAGCGCACCGTAGGGATCGGCCGCCGACGCCTCCGCGCGGACCACGGGTCCGCGGTGGCGCAGCGTGATCTCCACCCGGTCGGAACGGTCGGCCTGACGCGGGTTGTGTTCCTTGGACACTTCCACGTCGAGGCTGGTCACCTTGCCGTCGAATTTCTGGATACGGTCCAGCTTCAGCTTTTCGGCCACGTGCCTCCGGAATCGCTCCGGTACCTCCGTCTTGCGGCCTTTGACGACGATGTCCACGCAGAACTCCGTTCCCGGATCGCCCCGCCTGCGCCGGCGGAGCAGCTCCCTTGGTACAGAACGAATGTGCACTTTTTACGGTGGTTCGCACCACCACGCCTTGTATCGAAAGTACCTCCAATGGCCCATCCAAGACACCCTTACCAACGCGTAGACCCCTACCCAGGTTCCTCACGGGCACTCCGTGTCCCCGCGACCACCGCCGCTCCCAGCAGCCGGCCACCCGCCGCCCGGACCGCGCGCGCCGCCTCGGCAAGGGACGCACCGGTGGTCACCACGTCGTCGACCAGCACCACCGATTCACCGTACGCGAGCACCCGACCGCCCTCCGCGGTCAGCGCGCCCGCCAGATTGGCCCTGCGTGCCTCCGCCCCCAGGCCCGCCTGATCGGCCACCGTGCGTCGCTGCCGCAACACCGGCAGCACCCGTACCGCCAGACCCTCGCGTCGCAGCCGCGCCGCCGCCGCCACCGCGATCCGGCGCACCGGATCGTGCCCGCGCCGCCCGGTGGCCGCCCGCGCCGAGGGCACCGGGACCAGCGCCAGCACCTCACCTCCGGCGCCGCGCCCCACCGTGTCCGCCACCCGCTCGCCGTGCGCCCGCACCGCCGTTACGCTCAGCGCCAGGGCCCGGCCCAGCGGCGCGGCCAGCGCCAGCGCCCCGCGTTCCTTGTGCGCCAGGAGCACCGATCTGGGCTCACCCGCGTACTCGACCGCCGCGTACACCGGCGGCAGCCCGGCCGGCTCCGGCGCCGGCCGCACCCTGCGCGCCGTCCCGGCCAGCGCCCCGTACAGCAGCGCCCGGCAGCCGGTGCACAGCACCGCCCGAACCGCGCCGCACCCGGCGCAGCCCGCCGGCAGCACCAGATCCCCGATCTCCCGCCACCAGATGCGCAACGACTCCACCGCCCACGTACCGGACCCGCCCGGTCGTGTTCCGGGCCTACCCCGGGTAGAACGGCGCCGACCCCTGCTCGGTCACCAGCCTCCACTGGTCCTGGAGCCGGACGATGCCGTCGGCGGTCTCCGCCAGCAGCGGCAGGGTGTCGTCCTCGGACGCCGCGAGCCCGGTCACCAGGCCCGGCATGGTGGAGGAACTGGCCGGTGAGCCGTCGGTGGCCAGGTACTGCAACTGCTCCACGCCGTCCGCCGGGCGCCCGACGACGACCAGTTTGCTGACCCCCGCCCACGAGGCCGCCGTGACCTTCTCCAGGACCGGGGTGACCGCGCGCAGGCCCTGGACGGAGACCTCGACCGCCTCCCCGGCGGCGGCCCGGTGGATCCGGCCCATCCACAGCGTGGCCGAGCCGTCGTCCCCGGCCAGCAGCATCGCGAGGCGCACCCCGTCCGAGGCGACCCGTACCGAGGCGATGTGCTGCCCGGCCGGCAGGCCCTCCACGGTGACCTCCTGCGGGCTGCCCACTCCGCCGGACAGCCGCAGCAGCCGGGGGCCGGCCGGGTCCCGGTCGGCGACCCACAGGTCGCCGAGCCCGTCCCAGCTGGGGCGGGACAGGCCGGTCTCCGGGTCGGCCGAGGCGCTCAGCGTCAGCGGCTCGGGGGTGGGGTCGGTGCCCCACATCTCGGTGACCAGCAGCGATCTGCCGTCCTCGGTGATGCCGGCGGCCCGGTCCTCACCGCGGCTGACGGCGGCCTCGCGCAGCGGCACGGCGCCCTGCCCCAGCGCGCCGGTGACGATCTGCGGCTCGGCGTCCACGTCGGGGACCGTCAGCAGCCGGTCCTCCCCGTCCAGGAAGTACGAGCTGCCCGTGCGCGCGTCCAGCTGGCCGGGCGCCAGGCCGTTGGCCTCGGCGCGCGAGAGCGAGCACAGCCGGGAGCCGTCCGTACCGTCGGTCAGCCGGACCTCGGAGACCTCGCTGGAGGACTGCTCCTGCACGGTGTGCAGGACCTGTGCGCCCATCAGTTCGCAGCGGTCGCGGTTCAGCCCGGGGTCCACACCGGTCAGTGCCACGGTGAGCGTCCCGGAGTCCATGGTGATGGCGTTGCGCTCCGGCGCCAGGCCGACGTCCTGCGGGATCTCGGTGCGCACCACCGGGGCCAGCCATTCGCCCGGCCCGTTCAGCAGTTCCCTGACGGCTTCCCCGACCGGGTCGATGCGCCAGCGTACGTAGATCGGGTCGGCGACCAGCGCCTTGGCGGTCTCGCCCGCCTTGCCCGTCTCCGGGCCCCAGTCCGCGTAATAGAACGTGTTGACGGAGTGGTAGTTGCGCTGGAAGTCGGCCTCGCTCATGATCAGGCCGTCCGGCAGCTCGTCGATCCGCCACTCGCCCTCGACCCGCTGGAGCCGGAACGGCTCCCGGTAGCCGCCCTCCTGCGGGGTGTACCCGTGTGCGGCGTCCACCGTCGCCAGCAGCGTTCCCCCCACGTCGACGACCGCGGTCTCGGCGCTCTCCGCGGCGTCGCCCTCGGCGGCCAGCAGGTCGCCCTCCGGCAGCCGGCTGGTGAAGTTCGGCCCCGACGCCAGCACCGTGGTGCTCGCGAACGGGTCCCACACCTGCTGCCGCTGCGGCGTCAGATACTCGCGCGCCGTGTCGAACTGCGCCTCGTCGCTGGTGATCGCCTCCAGGAAGCCCCGGACGATCTCCTGCTGCGTCGCGTTCTCCTGCGGCGAGACACCGAAGATCCGCACCGGGGACTCGTTCTCGGCGCGCTCGGCCGCGTCCACCCGCTGCACCGGACCACTGGAGGGCATCGCCGCGCAACCGCCCACCAGCAGTCCGCCGGCCAGCAGCACACCGACCGTCTTCACGCCGCCCCGCCACCGCTCACCTGCCACGGCCGCTGTCCTCCTCCACCGTCGACACGGAGCCGGACGGACCGGAACCGCCGGACCCACCGGACCCACCGGACCCACCGGAACCGCTGGACCCGCCGGCCGCACCGGACGCGCCGCTGCCCCGGCCCTGCGCCGGAATCGCCACCGTCCGCCGCCGCGCGTCCCCCGGCTCCAGCGGCAACGGCGACCCGCGCAGCGTCCCGCCCGCCACCTTCGGCAGCGTCAGCCGGAACTGCGCGCCCCCGCCCGGCTCGCCCCACGCCTCCAGACGCCCGCCGTGCAGCCGCGCGTCCTCCACCGCGATCGACAGCCCAAGACCCGTGCCACCGGTGGTACGCGCCCGCGCCGGATCGGCCCGCCAGAACCGGTTGAACACCCGCTCCGCCTCGCCCTCACCGAGCCCGATCCCGTAGTCGCGCACCGCGAGCGCCACCGCGGAACCGTCCCCGGACTCCGCCAGCCGGATGACCACGTCACGGCCCTCGCCGTGCTCGATGGCGTTGACCACCAGATTGCGCAGCACGCGCTCGATCCGCCGCGCGTCCACCTCGGCGACCACCGGTGCCTCGGCGCCGCGCACCAGCAGCGCGCTGCCCTTGCGCTCCGCCAGCGGCTCGGCGCCCTCGATCACCCGGTGGACCACGTCGCGCAGATCGCTGTGGTCCGCCTCCAGGCTCGCCGCCCCCGCGTCGAACCTGCTGATCTCCAGCAGATCCGCCAGCAGCGACTCGAACCGCTCCACCTGGCCGAGCAGCAGCTCCGCCGAGCGTGCCGTCACCGGGTCGAACTCCTCGCGCGCCTCGTGGATGACCTCGGCGGCCATCCGCACCGTGGTGAGCGGGGTCCGCAGCTCGTGGGACACATCCGAGACAAATCGCCGCTGCATCCGGGAGAGATCCTCCAGCTGGGAGATCTTCACCTGGAGATTGCGGGCCATCTTGTTGAACGACTCGCCCAGCCGCGCGATGTCGTCCTCGCCGCTGACCTTCATCCGTTCCTTCAGCCGCCCGGCCGCCAGCCGCTCGGCGATCCCGGCCGCCATCCGCACCGGCGTCACGACCTGGCGGACCACCACCCAGGCGATCGCGCCCAGCAGCACCACCAGGAAGATCCCGGCGGTCGCGATGGTCCCCATCACCAGGCTGAGCGACTTCTCCTCCTGCGTGAACGGGAAGAGGTAGTACAGCTGGTACTGGCCGTTGTCGTTGTCCGTCAGCCGCCGGCCCACGATCAGCGCCGACTCCGAGCTGCCGTCCGGGCGCACGATCGTGCCGTACTGCCGGTGCGTGGCCGGGTCACGGTCCAGCGCCTGCCGCAGCTCGGCCGGGATGCTCTCCTCCGGCCGGATGTCCGCCGACGCCCGCGGCCCGCGCATCGCCGCGCTCGGCTCCCCCGTGAACGGGGTCGACGACAGCTGCGAGCTGAGCGCCACCACCGAGTACACACCCTGGCCGCCGGAGGCCAGCTGTTCCACGATCCCCGTCATCCACGACCCGGGATCGGTGACCCCCTGGCCGGTGACCGGGTCGGAGCCGTCGTGCGCGTTGTTCGCCAGGTCCTCGGCGACCGCGAACCCGCCGTCGGCCTGGCTGATCGCCGTCTGCCGCTTCGCCTCCAGCAGCCCGTTGCGCACCTGCCCCATGACGACGATGCCCAGCACGAGCACCACCGCCACCGACATCAGCAGTGTGGTCGCCACCACCCGCAGCTGGATATTGCGCCGCCACAGGCGCAGCACCGGCAGCAGCGGGCCACGCGCCCACCGGCCGAATATCCGCATCGCGGGCTGGGCCCGGCCGCTCGTCGCCCCTCCGGGGAGCAGCCGGGAACCACGCCGCCACAGCCGGGCACTCACCTCAGCTGGATCCGGCCTTGTAACCGACCCCCCGCACCGTCACGACGATCTCCGGCCGCTCCGGGTCCTTCTCCACCTTGGAACGCAGCCGCTGCACGTGCACGTTCACCAGCCGCGTATCGGCCGCGTGCCGGTACCCCCACACCTGCTCCAGCAGCACCTCACGCGTGAAGACCTGCCACGGCTTGCGCGCCAGCGCCACCAGCAGGTCGAACTCCAGCGGGGTCAGCGAGATCGTCGCCCCGCCGCGCTTCACCGAGTGACCGGCCACGTCGATCACCAGATCGCCGATGGCCAGCTGCTCGGGAGCGGGCTCCTCGGACCGGCGCAGCCGCGCCCGGATCCGTGCCACCAGCTCCTTGGGCTTGAACGGCTTGACGATGTAGTCGTCGGCGCCCGATTCCAGGCCGACCACGACGTCCACCGTGTCGCTCTTGGCGGTCAGCATGACAATCGGCACCCCGGACTCACCGCGGATCAGCCTGCACACCTCGATACCGTCCCGGCCGGGCAGCATGAGGTCGAGCAGCACCAGATCCGGCTTGATCTCCCGGAAGGCCGCCAGCGCCTTGTCGCCATCTGCCACGAACGACGGTTCGAATCCCTCGCCGCGCAGCACGATGCCGAGCATCTCCGCCAGCGCGGTGTCGTCATCGACGACGAGTACGCGTCCCTTCATGCCTTCATCATCCCATCCCCTGATCGTGACTTCCCCGAACGTGATCTGGAACACATCCCGGCCTCGTGCCCATCCGTCCCGGGTACGGGAACTACCACAGCCCGAACACCCACCGGCACGCCATGGCACGATGTGCACCCAGATCCCGTTGAAACAACAAACACCGAGCAGTACGAGCGTAGGAGTACGAAGCCGTGAGTGACGCGCCAGGCTGGACCTCGCCCGGCTCCCAGCCGCCCGAGCACGACCCGGACACCACCACGGCCCCGCCCGCGCAACCGCAGCCCGGCGCCCAGCAGCCCGCGCAGCCGCAGGGCTGGACCGCCGGCCCCGGCGTCCCGCCCCAGGGCGGCCCGTACGGCCAGCCCGGATACGGACAGCAGCCAGGACCGTACCCCGGCCAGCAGCCCGGCGGCCCCGGCCACCACCCAGGCTACGGCCAGCAGCCCCCCGCCGGCTGGGGCGCACCGCCCCCCACCTGGGGCCCCAAGGAGTACGCCGCCAAGCCCGGCGTCATCCCGCTGCGCCCGCTCGGCCTCGGCGAGATCCTCGACGGCGCCGTCTCCACCGCCCGCGCCCACTGGCGCACCGTCCTGGCCATCTCCCTCGGCATCGCCATCGTCATCCAGCTGCTCTCCGGCGTCGCCATGAAACTGTGGCTCTCCGAGAGCTCCGGCATCGCCGCCCTGGAGAACAACCCCGACCCCACCACCGAAGAGCTGCGGGACGGCCTCCTGGACCTCGGCGCCTTCAGCTCCGTCGCCGGCATCGCCATGCTGGTGGGCAGCGTCCTGGCCACCGCCATGCTCACCATCGTCGTCAGCCGCGCCGTCCTGGGCCGCAGCGTCACCCTCGGCGAGGCCTGGGACGACTCCCGCCGCCAGCTGGGCCGGCTCCTCGGCCTCACCCTGCTCACCGGCCTCGTCATCGTCGCCGCCGTCTGCGTCCCCGTGCTGCTCGGCGTCCTGGTGGGCAGCCCCGGCCTCGCCATCCTCGGCATGATCGCCGGCATCATCCTCGCCGTCTGGCTGTGGGTACGCCTCTCCCTCGCCGCCCCCGCCCTGATGCTCGAACGCCAGGGCGTCTTCACCGCTCTGCGCCGCTCCTACAAGCTCGTCAGCAACTCCTGGTGGCGCATCTTCGGCATCCAGCTGCTCATCACGATCCTCATCACGATGGTCGCCGGCATCCTCGAATTCCCCTTCACGATCCTCGCCGAACTGGTCGGCTCCGGCAGCGTCGACGGCTTCATCAGCGGCTCCCTGGCCGACGTCACCTGGACCTACCTGCTGATCTCCGGCATCGGCGGCGTCCTGGGCTCCGCCATCACCCTCCCCATCAGCGCGGGCGTCGCCGCCCTCCTCTACATCGACCTGCGCATCCGCCGCGAGGCCCTCGACCTGGAACTGGCCCGCGCCGCCGGCATCACCCCGCACCCGGGAAGCTGACACCATGCAGGGGGCCGGGACCGGGGGGAGAACAGCAGCATGATCAGCGTCATCATGACCGGAGACGGCGACGGACCGCCGCTCACCATCGACCGCGAGGCCGCCCGCGAGGCGGCCGAGCGCGAACTGTCCCAGCAGATATACGCCGAACACGAACCCGGCCTCGTCCGCCGGGTCTTCAACTGGGTCCTCGACCAGATCTTCGGCGCCCTCGAATCCGTCGCCTTCCACGCCCCCGGCGGCTGGCTCGGCGTCTTCATCCTCACCCTCGTCGTCATCGGCCTCCTCATCGCCCTGCGACTGCGCCTGGGCGCCCTGCGCACCGCCCGCTCGGGCACCGGCGGCGCGCTGTTCGAGAACCGCCCCCGCACCGCCGCCGAACACCGCGCCACCGCCGCCCGGCACGCCCAGCTCGGCCAGTGGGACCAGGCCGTCCAGGAACAACTGCGCGCCCTCATCCGCTCCCTGGAGGAACGCGCCCTCCTGGGCCCCCGCCCCGGACGCACCGCCAACGAGGCCACCACCGACGCCGCCCGCGTCATGCCCGCCCTCGCCACCCGGCTGCGCGCCGCCGCCACCACCTTCGACGCCGTCACCTACGGCGACGGCCGGGCCACCCCCACCGACCACCACGAACTGCGCGACCTGGACGAGACGGTGCTGCGTACCAAACCCGACCTCACCGGCGCCGGAGCCCCCCGATGACCGCCACCGACACCGGCACGGACACCGGAACCTCCGTCTCCCCCGACGCCCGCCGACTGTGGCGGCGCGGCCGCGGCCTGCTCATCGCCGCCGCCGCCCTCCTGATCACCGGCCTCGTCCTGGCCCTGTTCCGTTCCGGCGACAACGGCACCCTGCACCCCGGCTCCGCCGCCCCGCTCGGCAGCCGCGCCATCAGTCAGCTCCTCACCGACCACGGCGTCGACATCACCGTGGTCCACACCTCCGAAGAGGTACTCGCCGAGCTGGACCGCCTGGACCGGAACGACTGGCCCGCCGCCACCCTCCTCATCACCCACCCCGAAGACCTCGCCCCCGAACGCCGCGACGCCCTGCGCCGCGAAACCCTGCGCACCGGCACCCGTACGGTCCTGGCCGGCGCGGGCCCCGACACCGCCGCCGCCTTCACCCCCGGCATCGAGGTCGCCCCGTCCGCCCCCACCGGCGAACTCGACCCCGGCTGCGCCACCGACCTCACCGAGCGGGCCGGCAGCGCCCAGCTCGGCGGCCACCGCTACCTCCTGCCGCCCGACACCGACCGGGCGACCGCCGCCGCGGCCTGCTACCCGTTCGCCGGACTGCCCACCCTCGTCACCCACCACGCCGGCGGCCCCTCCGAGACCGTCCTGCTCGGCGCCCCCGACCTGCTGTACAACGCGAACCTGGACGCGTACGGCAACGCCTCCCTGGCCCTGCAACTCCTCGGCGCCCGCGAGCACCTCATCTGGTACCTGCCCACCGCCGCCGACGCCCCCGGCAGCGGCGCCGACCGCAGCCTCACCGACCTCATGGCCCCCGGCTGGCGCTGGGCCGCCCTCCAGCTCGCCATCGCCGCCGCACTCACCGCGTTCTGGCGCGGCCGGCGCCTGGGCCCCGTCGTCACCGAACGGCTCCCCGTCTCCGTACGCGCCGCCGAAACCACCGAGGGCCGCGCCCGCCTCTACCACCGCAACGGCGCCCGCGACCGCGCCGCCGAAGCCCTGCGCTCCGCCGCCCGCACCCGCCTCGCACCCCGCGTCGGCGTCGCCCCGGCCGCCGCCCACACCCCCGAGGACCTGCTGCACGCGCTCGCCGCCCACACCCACCGGGCCGCCGCCGACCTGCACGCCCTCCTCTTCGGCCCGGCCCCCGCCGACGACCCCGCGCTCGTCGCCCTCGCCGACGACCTCGACGCCCTGGAAGCAAGCCTCACCCCCGACCCGAAGGACCCGAGCCAGTGACCAGCCCGACCGGAACCGCCGAGCCCACCCCGTCCTCCCCCCGCACCGCCCTGGAGGCCCTGCGCGGCGAGATCGGCAAGGCCGTCGTCGGCCAGGACGCCGCCGTCACCGGCCTGGTCGTCGCCCTGCTGTGCAAGGGCCACGTCCTCCTCGAAGGCGTCCCGGGCGTCGCCAAGACCCTGCTGGTCAAAACCCTCGCCACCGCACTCGAACTCGACACCAAGCGCGTCCAGTTCACCCCCGACCTGATGCCCTCCGACATCACCGGCTCGCTGGTCTACGACACCCGCACCGCCGAGTTCTCCTTCCAGGCCGGCCCGGTCTTCACCAACCTCCTGCTGGCCGACGAGATCAACCGGACCCCGCCCAAGACCCAGGCCTCCCTGCTCGAAGCCATGGAGGAACGCCAGGTCTCCGTCGACGGCACCCCGCGCCCGCTCCCCGAGCCGTTCCTGGTCGCCGCCACCCAGAACCCCGTCGAGTACGAGGGCACCTACCCCCTCCCCGAGGCCCAGCTCGACCGCTTCCTCCTCAAGCTGACCCTCCCGCTGCCCAGCCGCGAGCAGGAGATCGACGTCCTCAACCGGCACGCCGCCGGCTTCGACCCCCGCGACCTGGCCGCCGCGGGCGTGCGCACCGTCGCCGGCCCCGGCGAACTCGCCGCCGCCCGCGAGGAGGTCGCCAAGGTCACCGTCTCCCCCGAGATCAGCGGCTACGTCGTCGACCTGTGCCGCGCCACCCGCACCTCGCCCTCCCTCGCCCTGGGCGTCTCCCCGCGCGGCGCCAAGGCCCTGCTGTCCACCGCCCGCGCCTGGGCCTGGCTGTCCGGACGCGCCTTCGTCGTCCCCGACGACGTCAAGGCCCTCGCCCTGCCCACCCTGCGGCACCGCGTCCGGCTGCGCCCGGAGAGCGAGATGGAGGGCATCAGCGCCGACACCGTCATCACCGGCCTCCTCGCGCACGTCCCGGTCCCCCGCTGATGGCCCTGACCGGACGCACCGCCCTCATCGCCGCGCTCGGGGCGCTGATCGCCGGCCTGCTGCCGGGCTGGGGCGGCATCGCCGCCGTCTGCCTGCCGCTGCTGGCGGCCATCGGGTACGACCTGCTGCGCGCCGCCCCGGTCCGCACGCTCCACCTGAGCCGCCCCGCGTCGGTCTCCATCCGGCTGGGCGAGAGCGCGGAGGTGGACCTGACGGTCACCAACCTCTCCGGACGGCCGCTGACCGCGGACCTCAGGGACGCCTGGCCGCCCAGCAGCTGGCAGCCGGGCACCCAGTACGCCGCCGCCCGCCACCACCTGACCGTCCCGGCCGGCGAACGCCGCCGCGTCACCACCGTCCTGCACCCCACCCGCCGCGGCGACCACGCGGCGGTACGGGTCACGATCCGCTCGCACGGCCCGCTCGGTCTCGCCGCCCGCCAGGGCAGCCACCGCGTCCCGGGTACGGTCCGGGTCCTGCCGCCGTTCAGCAGCCGCAAGCACCTGCCGTCCAAACTGGCCAGGCTGCGCGAGCTGGACGGCCGCACCAGCGTCATGCTGCGCGGCGAGGGCACCGAGTTCGACAGCCTGCGCGACTACGTGCCGGGGGACGACATCCGTTCCATCGACTGGCGGGCCACCGCCCGCCAGTCCGCCGTGGCCGTCCGCACCTGGCGCCCCGAACGCGACCGCCATCTGCTGCTGGTCCTGGACACCGGCCGTACGGCGGCCGGCCGGGTCGGCGACGTCCCGCGCCTGGACGCCGCGATGGACGCCTCCCTGCTGCTGACCGCGCTGGCCGCCCACGCGGGCGACCGCGTCGACCTGCTGGCCTTCGACCGCCGCACCCGCGCCGCCGTACGCGGCCGGACCGGCAAGGACGTGCTGCCGGCCGTCGTCCAGGCCCTCGCACCACTGGAACCCGCGCTGATCGAGAGCGACATGACCGCCCTGGCCACCGCGGCCCGGGCCGGCGCCCCGCGGCGCTCGCTGATCGTGCTGTTCACGACGCTGGAGACCGCCCCGGTGGAGATGGGCCTGCTGCCCGTACTCCCGCAGCTGACCCAGCGTCACACCGTGCTGGTGGCGGCGGTGGGCGACCCGCGCGTCGAGGAGATGCGCACGGCCAGGGGCACCGCCACCGCCGTCTACGAGGCGGCGGCAGCGGCCCAGCACGACGAGGAACGCCGCCGGACGAAGGCCCGGCTGGCCCGGCTCGGCGTCACGGTGGTCGAGGCCCCACCCGCCGACCTCCCCCCGGCGGTGGCGGACGCGTACCTCTCACTGAAGGCGGCCGGCAAACTCTAGTGCCCGCCCGGGACGCCGCGCGTCACAACCGGGTGGCCGTACGGACCAGCCCGGCGAGGGCCAGCGAACGGCTGTGCGCGGGCCAGGCGATGTGCGTGACGACGGGAGGCGCGTCGCTCAGCGGGACGGCGGCGTGCTCGGCCCACAGCCAGGCGCGGGCCGAGTCGGGGAAGACCGCCACCGTACGGCCCAGGGCGATCAACTGGGCCAGCTGCGTCTGATCGTGGATCTCCGGCCCCGGGCCGGGCGGGTACGTGCCGTGCCGGGCCCACCGCGCGAGCGGCAGACCGGGGATGCCGGCGACCTCGGCCAGGGACAGCGAACCGCGCGCCGCGAGAGGGTGCCCGGCCGGCAGGACGGCGATCTGTCCCTCGGTCCTGAGTTCCTCGCTGTCGAATCCGGCGAGGGAGTTGAACGGGGCGTGCATGAGCGCCACATCGGCACGACCGTCACGCAGCATCTCGCCCTGCTCACAGGTACCGCTCGGCAGCACCTCGATCTCGGCGGCGCCCGGCCCGGCCGCGTAGGCGTCGAGGAGCGCGTGCAGCAGGTCGTGGGACGCGCCCGCCTTCACCGCCAGCACCAGACGCTCGCCGCCGCCCTCGCGGTCACCGGCACCACCGGCGCGACGGGCACGGCGGGCGGCAGCCGTGGTCGCGTCGAGGGCGGCACGCCCCTCGTGCAGCAGGACCTCGCCCGCACGCGTCAGCCGGACGCCACGGCGGTTACGGGTCAGCAGCGGGACGCCGATCCGCCGCTCCAACTGCTGGATCGCCCGCGACAGCGGCGGCTGCGCGATCCCGACGCGCTCGGCGGCACGGCCGAAGTGCAGTTCCTCGGCGACGGCGACGAAGTACCTCAACTCACGGGTCTCCAGGGTGTCCACGCCCTCACTCTAGACCGGTGATACCGGCCAGGTATCACCGTGCACCGGATGGGTGTTGGCCGCACGGCGCGTCCGCGGGCGAGGATCACGCTGAACGGCTCACCGAGCCTCAGCGGCCATCCGGCCCAGCGAGAAGGACACCGACATGACCACACCCTCCACGTCACTGCCCGGCGGCACCTGGGCCCTGGGCGATCTGACCGTGACCCGCTTCGGTTACGGCGCCATGCAGCTGGCCGGCCCAGGGGTCATGGGCCCGCCCGCCGACCCTGCGGGGGCGCTGGCGGTGCTGCGCGAGGCCGTCGCCCTGGGGATCAGCCACATCGACACCGCGGGCGCCTACGGACCACGTGTCACCAACCGGCTGATCCGCGAGGCGCTGCATCCCTATGCCGCACCCCTGCGCATCGTCACCAAGGTCGGCGCCGTGCGCGACGAGCGCGGCGGCTGGATCCCCGCCCGCCGGCCGGAGGAACTGCGCGACGCGGTACGGGAGAACCTCGAGGACCTGGGTCTTGACGCGCTCGACGTGGTGAACCTGCGGCTCGGGGATGCCCAGGGCCCGCGTCAGGAATCGCTCGCCGAGCCCTTCGAGGCTCTCCTGGAACTCCAGCGGCAGGGCCTGATCCGGCACCTGGGCGTGAGCAACGCGACGGCGGAACAGGTCGCCGAGGCGCGGGCGCTCGCGCCGATCGTGTGCGTGCAGAACATGTACAACCTCGCCCACCGCCAGGACGACGCACTGATCGACGAGCTGGCCGGGGCGGGCATCGCCTACGTGCCCTTCTTCCCGCTCGGTGGCTTCACCCCGCTGCAGGCGACGGCGCTGTCCGCCGTGGCCGACCGGCTGGCGGCGACGCGGATGTCGGTCGCCCTGGCGTGGCTGCTGCGGCGGTCGCCGAACATCCTGCTCATTCCCGGTACCTCGTCGGTGGCCCACCTGCGCGAGAACGTCGCCGGCGCGGGGCTCACGCTCTCCGAGAAGGATCTCGCCGAACTGGACTCGATCGGCCGGTAGCTCCGGTAACTCCGGCAGCTCCGAGGGCACAGAAAAACAGAAAGAGGCCCGTTGGGGGATCGAAATCCCCCAACGGGCCTCTTCTCAAAGATTGTTCGGCGGCGACCTACTCTCCCACACGGTCCCCCATGCAGTACCATCGGCGCTGAAAGGCTTAGCTTCCGGGTTCGGAATGTAACCGGGCGTTTCCCTTTCGCCATGACCACCGAAACTCTAAAAGGTTGTCATTCGAAAAAAAATCACAGTGGACGCGAGCATCTGAGGACAAGCCCTCGGCCTATTAGTACCAGTCAACTCCACCTCTCACGAGGCTTCCATATCTGGCCTATCAACCCTGTCGTCTACAGGGAGCCTTACCCCATCAAGTGGGTGGGAGTCCTCATCTCGAAGCAGGCTTCCCGCTTAGATGCTTTCAGCGGTTATCCCTCCCGAACGTAGCCAACCAGCCATGCCCTTGGCAGAACAACTGGCACACCAGAGGTTCGTCCGTCCCGGTCCTCTCGTACTAGGGACAGCCCTTCTCAAGACTCCAACGCGCACAGCGGATAGGGACCGAACTGTCTCACGACGTTCTAAACCCAGCTCGCGTACCGCTTTAATGGGCGAACAGCCCAACCCTTGGGACCAACTCCAGCCCCAGGATGCGACGAGCCGACATCGAGGTGCCAAACCATCCCGTCGATACGGACTCTTGGGGAAGATCAGCCTGTTATCCCCGGGGTACCTTTTATCCGTTGAGCGACGGCGCTTCCACAAACCACCGCCGGATCACTAGTCCCTGCTTTCGCACCTGCTCGACCTGCCAGTCTCACAGTCAAGCTCCCTTGTGCACTTACACTCACCACCTGATGACCAACCAGGCTGAGGGAACCTTTGGGCGCCTCCGTTACTCTTTAGGAGGCAACCGCCCCAGTTAAACTACCCACCAGACACTGTCCCCGATCCGGATCACGGACCCAGGTTAGACATCCAGCACGATCAGAGTGGTATTTCAACAACGACTCCACCTGAACTAGCGTCCAGGCTTCACAGTCTCCCACCTATCCTACACAAACCGAACCGAACACCAATATCAAGCTATAGTAAAGGTCCCGGGGTCTTTCCGTCCTGCTGCGCGAAACGAGCATCTTTACTCGTAGTGCAATTTCACCGGGCCTATGGTTGAGACAGTCAAGAAGTCGTTACGCCATTCGTGCAGGTCGGAACTTACCCGACAAGGAATTTCGCTACCTTAGGATGGTTATAGTTACCACCGCCGTTTACTGGCGCTTAAGTTCTCAGCTTCGCCACACCGAAATGTGACTAACCGGTCCCCTTAACGTTCCAGCACCGGGCAGGCGTCAGTCCGTATACATCGCCTTACAGCTTCGCACGGACCTGTGTTTTTAGTAAACAGTCGCTTCTCGCTGGTCTCTGCGGCCACCCCCAGCTCAGGAAGTAAATTCCATCACCAGAAATGGCCCCCCTTCTCCCGAAGTTACGGGGGCATTTTGCCGAGTTCCTTAACCATAGTTCACCCGAACGCCTCGGTATACTCTACCTGACCACCTGAGTCGGTTTAGGGTACGGGCCATTGTGAAACTCGCTAGAGGCTTTTCTCGACAGCATAGGATCATCCACTTCACCACAATCGGCTCGGCATCAGGTCTCACCCTCGTGTGGAACGGATTTACCTGCTCCACGGGCCACACCCTTACCCCGGGACAACCACCGCCCGGGCTGGACTACCTTCCTGCGTCACCCCATCACTCACCTACTACAGGTCTGGACCACCGACTCCACCACTCCACCCACCCCCGAAGGGACAGATGGCGGCTTCGCGGGCTTAGCATCGCCTGATTCAGCGTTGGCGCTCCACAACGGGTACCGGAATATCAACCGGTTATCCATCGACTACGCCTGTCGGCCTCGCCTTAGGCCCCGACTTACCCTGGGCAGATCAACTTGACCCAGGAACCCTTAGTCAATCGGCGCAAGAGTTTCCCACTCTTGTATCGCTACTCATGCCTGCATTCTCACTCGCATACCGTCCACAACTCGTTTCCACGGCTGCTTCACCCGGCACACGACGCTCCCCTACCCACCACAACCTTCGTTAGAAGTATTGTTGTAGTGACACGACTTCGGCGGTGTACTTGAGCCCCGCTACATTGTCGGCGCAGAATCACTCGACCAGTGAGCTATTACGCACTCTTTCAAGGGTGGCTGCTTCTAAGCCAACCTCCTGGTTGTCTCTGCGACTCCACATCCTTTCCCACTTAGCACACGCTTAGGGGCCTTAGTCGATGCTCTGGGCTGTTTCCCTCTCGACCATGGAGCTTATCCCCCACAGTCTCACTGCCGCGCTCTCACTTACCGGCATTCGGAGTTTGGCTAAGGTCAGTAACCCGGTAAGGCCCATCACCTATCCAGTGCTCTACCTCCGGCAAGAAACACACGACGCTGCACCTAAATGCATTTCGGGGAGAACCAGCTATCACGGAGTTTGATTGGCCTTTCACCCCTAACCACAGGTCATCCCCCAGATTTTCAACTCTGGTGGGTTCGGGCCTCCACGAGGTCTTACCCTCGCTTCACCCTGCCCATGGCTAGATCACTCCGCTTCGGGTCTAGGGCATGCTACTCAATCGCCCTGTTCGGACTCGCTTTCGCTACGGCTACCCCACACGGGTTAACCTCGCAACACACCGCAAACTCGCAGGCTCATTCTTCAAAAGGCACGCAGTCACGGCCATACACACAAGTGCGCATGACGACGCTCCCACGGCTTGTAGGCACACGGTTTCAGGAACTATTTCACTCCGCTCCCGCGGTACTTTTCACCATTCCCTCACGGTACTATCCACTATCGGTCACCAGGGAATATTTAGGCTTAACGGGTGGTCCCGCCAGATTCACACAGGATTTCTCGGGCCCCATGCTACTTGGGAAACCTCTAAGTGAGCCATGCAGATTTCAGCTACGGGGGTCTTACCCTCTACGCCGGGCCTTTCGCATGCCCTTCGCCTATCCACACAGTTTCTTACTCACCGACCGTCCGGCAGAACGATCAAAAAAGCTCCCACAACCCCGCATGCGCAACCCCTGCCGGGTATCACACACATACGGTTTAGCCTCCTCCGGTTTCGCTCACCACTACTCCCGGAATCACGGTTGTTTTCTCTTCCTGCGGGTACTGAGATGTTTCACTTCCCCGCGTTCCCTCCACACCGCCTATACATTCAGCAGTGGGTGACAGCCCATAACGACTGCCGGGTTTCCCCATTCGGAAACCCCCGGATCACAGCTAGGTTGACAACTCCCCGGGGACTATCGCGGCCTCCCACGTCCTTCATCGGTTCCTGGTACCAAGGCATCCACCGTGCGCCCTTAAAAACTTGGCCACAGATGCTCGCGTCCACTGTGCAATTCTCAAACAACAACCGAAGATTCGACCTTTCACAGCCGTACCTTCAGACACCCAACAGCGAACCAAATGTTGCAGTCAATGTTCCACCCATGAGCAAACCACCGCCGAACACTCGCCGGCGTAGTGGCTCTGGACCGCTATCGCGGTCTAGAAGCTCCTTAGAAAGGAGGTGATCCAGCCGCACCTTCCGGTACGGCTACCTTGTTACGACTTCGTCCCAATCGCCAGTCCCACCTTCGACAGCTCCCTCCCACAAGGGGTTAGGCCACCGGCTTCGGGTGTTACCGACTTTCATGACGTGACGGGCGGTGTGTACAAGGCCCGGGAACGTATTCACCGCAGCAATGCTGATCTGCGATTACTAGCGACTCCGACTTCATGGGGTCGAGTTGCAGACCCCAATCCGAACTGAGACCGGCTTTTTGAGATTCGCTCCACCTCGCGGTATCGCAGCTCATTGTACCGGCCATTGTAGCACGTGTGCAGCCCAAGACATAAGGGGCATGATGACTTGACGTCGTCCCCACCTTCCTCCGAGTTGACCCCGGCAGTCTCCCGTGAGTCCCCGGCACCCCCGAAGGGATCCGCTGGCAACACAGGATAAGGGTTGCGCTCGTTGCGGGACTTAACCCAACATCTCACGACACGAGCTGACGACAGCCATGCACCACCTGTACACCGACCACAAGGGGGCGACCATCTCTGGCCGTTTCCGGTGTATGTCAAGCCTTGGTAAGGTTCTTCGCGTTGCGTCGAATTAAGCCACATGCTCCGCCGCTTGTGCGGGCCCCCGTCAATTCCTTTGAGTTTTAGCCTTGCGGCCGTACTCCCCAGGCGGGGCACTTAATGCGTTAGCTGCGGCACGGACAACGTGGAATGTTGCCCACACCTAGTGCCCACCGTTTACGGCGTGGACTACCAGGGTATCTAATCCTGTTCGCTCCCCACGCTTTCGCTCCTCAGCGTCAGTATCGGCCCAGAGATCCGCCTTCGCCACCGGTGTTCCTCCTGATATCTGCGCATTTCACCGCTACACCAGGAATTCCGATCTCCCCTACCGAACTCTAGCCTGCCCGTATCGACTGCAGACCCAGGGTTAAGCCCTGGGCTTTCACAATCGACGCGACAGGCCGCCTACGAGCTCTTTACGCCCAATAATTCCGGACAACGCTTGCACCCTACGTATTACCGCGGCTGCTGGCACGTAGTTAGCCGGTGCTTCTTCTGCAGGTACCGTCACTTTCGCTTCTTCCCTGCTGAAAGAGGTTTACAACCCGAAGGCCGTCATCCCTCACGCGGCGTCGCTGCATCAGGCTTTCGCCCATTGTGCAATATTCCCCACTGCTGCCTCCCGTAGGAGTCTGGGCCGTGTCTCAGTCCCAGTGTGGCCGGTCACCCTCTCAGGCCGGCTACCCGTCGTCGCCTTGGTAGGCCACTACCCCACCAACAAGCTGATAGGCCGCGGGCTCATCCTGCACCGCCGGAACTTTCCACACACGAGGATGCCCTCATGTGTCGTATCCGGTATTAGACCCAGTTTCCCGGGCTTATCCCAGAGTGCAGGGCAGATTGCCCACGTGTTACTCACCCGTTCGCCACTAATCCCCGGCCGAAACCGGTTCATCGTTCGACTTGCATGTGTTAAGCACGCCGCCAGCGTTCGTCCTGAGCCAGGATCAAACTCTCCATGAATGCTTCATGTAAGAGCAAGGAAAATCCTCGCTAATTGCTGCACCTCAGACGAGGTCGAGGCACAGACTTCAGTAAATAATCTGGCATTGACTATTTGGCACGCTGTTGAGTTCTCAAGGAACGGATGCTTCCTTTGGTTCCCTCTCGGGCCCCTCCGGGCTTTCCCTTCGTGTTTCCCAGCTTACCACACTCGGTTTCCCGAACTTGGCCTCCGCTGAGAGGAGTTGGGCCTTTCGGCCCGGTAAGTTTTTCGCCCTCCGGCGTGTTCACTACTTTAGAGGATTTCCCCGCCGGATTCAAAATCCGGGGCCGAGTACCGAATTTGGGCAAGCCAAATAAGGCCCTCGCAGGGTCGTTCTCTTTCGAGTGAGTGCCGCTTTCGTGATCGCGTGATCATGTGCGGCGAGATGTGCCGTCCAGGCCCCGAGGGGCGGACAGCTCGGAGAACATTACGCATCCCCCACCCCACCGTCAAATCCACTGCTCAGGCCGCGACAGGTACCTCGGCCGGCCGGTCGGCCTCGGCCATGTCACCCGTCTCGCCGGCCTCCACCGCGCGCTTCCCGACCACGAACACGTACGCCAGGAACGCCAGCTCCGCCACCACCCCGATCGCGATCCGCGCCCAGGTCGGCAACCCCGACGGGGTCACGAAGCCCTCGATCAGTCCGGAGACGAACAGCACCAGCGCCAGACCCAGCGCCATCCCGATCGCCGCCCGGCCCTCGGCCGCCAGCGCCGTCAGCCGGGTCCGCGGTCCCGGGTCCAGCACCGTCCAGCCGAGCCGCAGCCCTACCCCCGCCGCCACGAACACCGCCGTCAGCTCCAGCAGCCCGTGCGGCAGGATCAGCCCCAGGAACACGTCGAGCCGGTCGGCCGACGCCATCAGCCCCAGGCCCGTCGCCACATTCACCGCGTTCGTGAACAGCACCCACAGCACCGGGATCCCGAGCAGCGCACCGAACGCCAGCGACATCCCCGCCACCTGCGCGTTGTTCGTCCACACCTGGGCCGAGAACGCCGCCGCCGGACTGCTGGAGTAGTACGTCTCGTACTGACCGCCGGGACGCGTCATCTCCCGCAGCTCCTCCGGTGCCGCCATCGACGCCTGCACCTCGGGGTTGGCCGCGATCCACCACCCCATGCCCGCCACGGCCAGCGTGAAGAGCACCGCCACCGGCACCCACCACCGCCGGGTGCGGTACAGCGCCGCCGGGAAGCCGGCCGTGAAGAAGTGCGCCGCGTCCCGCCACGTGGCCTTCCGCGTCCCCACCACCTTCGCCCGTGCCCGCGCCACCAGCGTGGTCAGCCGGTTGATCAGCACCGGATCGGGTGAGGAGGACTGGATCTGCGACAGCTGCGTCGAGGTGCGCTGGTACAACACCACCAGTTCGTCCGTCTCGGCCCCGCTGAGCCGCCGGCGCCGCCGCAGCAGCTGGTCCAGCCGGTCCCACTCCGGCCCGTGCGCGGCCATGAAGACATCGAGATCCATAGGGAAAGCTTCCCAGATGACAATGCGAGACTGGGCAGATGAGTCAACTCGTCACGGGTGATGCGGTGGTGCTCGGGCTCCAGCCCGCGCGGGTCCCGACTCGGGCGCTGGCGATCGCCATCGACGCCCTCCTCATCATCACCGGCTATCTGCTGATCAGCCTGCTGCTCCTGTCGGCCGTCGTCCCGCTGGGCTTCGCCACCGCGCAGGCCGTGCAGGTCGCGCTGCTGATCCTCATCCTCATCGGGGTGCCGATCGCGGTCGAGACCCTCACCCAGGGGCGCTCGCTCGGCAAGCTGGTCCTCGGGCTGCGCGTGGTGCGCACGGACGGCGGACCCGTACGGTTCCGGCACGCGCTGGTGCGCGGCGTGATCGGCTTCGTCGAGATCATCATGACCGGCGGATCCGTCGCCCTGATCGCCTCCCTCGTCTCGCCCCAGGGACGCCGGCTCGGCGACGTGTTCGCCGGGACCCTGGTGGTCCGCGAGCGGCTCCCCGGCCGCCGCACCCTCCCGCTGCCCGCGCCGCCGCCCGAGCTGGCCGGGCAGTTCACCGCACTCGACCTCTCCCAGGTGCCGGACGGGCTGTGGCTCGCGGTACGCCAGTACCTGACCCGGATGGGCAAGATGGAGCCCACGGCCGCCTGGTCCATGGGGCAGCGGCTCGCCGGGGACCTCGCCACCCGGGTGGGCACGCCCGCGCCGCCCGGCCTGCATCCGGCCGGCTATCTGTCGGCGGTGGCGGCCGAACGGCGGCGCCGGGACAGCGAGCGGGTCTTCGGCCGCGGCCCCGCGGCGGCCCCGCACGTCCCCCCGTACGCGCCCGCCCCGGTCCTCGCCGAGCGGCGGCCCTCCCCCGGCGGTCCTACCCCGCCGTCCTGAACTCCGAGGGCGGCGTGTCCAGCTCCTCCAGCTCGATCCCCGGCCCCGACAGCACCACATCACCCGCCAGATGCAGGGTGTGCCGCTCCCCCGTCTCCTGGTCGTCGATCCGGTACGCGTGGACGGTCAGCGCCCCGCCGCCCTCCGCCGCGTGGGTCTCGCTGCCCAGCAGCGACCACGTCTCGTCCCGGGTGCGCGGCGCCAGCACCGGCTCGGTGAACTCCACCAGCCGGACCCGGGTCGCCCCCTCCCCCGCGCGCAGCCGCAGCAGCTGGGCGACGGCCAGCAGATGCGCCGGCGAGCGCCCGGCGAAACCGTGCGCCGCCGCGTTGCCCTCCTGGGCGAGTTCGCCGGTGGGATCGGTACGCACCCACGTCACCCCGGACAGCGCGGCACCGCGTACCTGCCAGTCGCCGGCGTGGAGTTCGAGCCGCAGCGGGCGGCCGAGATCGTCCAGGGTGAGATCCACGGAGCCGGCCGGGGCGCCGTCCGCGGCGGTGGTGCGCGAGACGTAGCGCCAGCCGTGCGGGCCGGGAGCGCACTGGAAGCGCTCCTCCCCCAGCGGTGTTCCGTCGTACGGGTCGTGGAGGCTGTAACGGCCGCGTGGCATGAGGGCCAGGATACGGCCCTCATGCCAGGTCGCGTCGTGCCGAGTGGATCAGTAGCGGTAGTGGTCCGCCTTGTAGGGGCCCTCGACCGGGACGCCGATGTAGTCGGCCTGGTCCTTGGTCAGCTCGGTCAGCCGGACACCGAGGGCGTCCAGGTGGAGCCGGGCGACCTTCTCGTCCAGGTGCTTGGGCAGGGTGTAGACGCCCACCGGGTACGCGTCGGGCTTCGTGAACAGCTCGATCTGGGCGATCGTCTGGTTGGCGAAGCTGTTGGACATCACGAACGAGGGGTGCCCGGTGGCGTTGCCCAGGTTCAGCAGCCGGCCCTCGGAGAGCACGATGATGGCGTGCCCGTCGGGGAAGGTCCAGGTGTGCACCTGCGGCTTGACCTCCTCGCGCACCACACCCGGGATCTTGGCGAGGCCGGCCATGTCGATCTCGTTGTCGAAGTGGCCGATGTTGCCGACGATCGCCTGGTGCTTCATCCGCACCATGTCGGCGGCCATGATGATGTCCTTGTTGCCGGTGGTGGTGACGAAGATGTCGGCGGTCTCCACCACGTCGTCCAGGCGGGCCACCTGGTAGCCGTCCATGGCGGCCTGGAGCGCGCAGATCGGGTCGATCTCGGTGATGATGACGCGCGCGCCCTGGCCGCGCAGCGACTCGGCGCAGCCCTTGCCGACGTCGCCGTAGCCGCACACGACGGCGACCTTGCCGCCGATGAGGACATCGGTGGCGCGGTTGATGCCGTCGATGAGGGAGTGGCGGCAGCCGTACTTGTTGTCGAACTTCGACTTGGTGACGGAGTCGTTCACGTTGATGGCCGGGAAGAGCAGGCTGCCGTCCCGGAACATCTCGTACAGGCGGTGGACGCCGGTGGTGGTCTCCTCGGTCACGCCCTGGATCTCGGCGGAGGCCCGCGTCCACTTCTGCGGGCTCTCGGCGAGGGTGCGGGTGAGCAGTTCGAGGATGACGCGGTGCTCGTCGCTCTCCGCGGCGGTGGCCGGGTCCGGAACGGCGCCGGCCTTCTCGTACTCGACGCCCTTGTGGACCAGGACGGTGGCGTCGCCGCCGTCGTCCAGGATCATGTTGGGGCCGCCGGTCGGGGAGTCGGCCCAGGTGAGGGCCTGCTCGGTGCACCACCAGTACTCTTCGAGCGTCTCGCCCTTCCAGGCGAAGACGGGGATGCCGGCCTCGGCGATGGCGGCGGCCGCGTGGTCCTGGGTGGAGAAGATGTTGCAGGAGGCCCAGCGGACGCGTGCGCCGAGCGCGACGAGGGTCTCGATGAGGACGGCGGTCTGCACGGTCATGTGCAGCGAGCCGGTGATACGGGCGCCGGCCAGCGGCTGGGATGCGGCGTACTCCTCGCGGATCGCCATCAGGCCCGGCATCTCGTGCTCGGCGAGGGTGATCTCTTTGCGCCCGAAGGCGGCCAGCGAGAGATCGGCGACCTTGAAGTCCTGGTCCTGGTCGTGGGACATGACTGCTGCTCCTCCTGGGAGGGTTGGCTGACGGACAGAATGCAGTTGCCGGACGAACCACGCGGCGCGCGAGGCGTGCGGGGGCCCGGGCTTCGCATCCGTCGGAGGGCCTTCTTACCCCTCGGCCGGGCCGGGCCTCACGGCCGCCCGACTGCCATCAGCAGCGACGTCTACTCCTACTCCGGGCCCAAATCTACACGCCTTGGGCGGTGCGGTCACTGGGCCACAGTGGCACGGAAGAGGGTGCCGGGGCCGGTGATCGTGACGGTTTCGGACGCCGGTACGTACGCGGAACGGCCAGGGCGCAGGGTCAGTTCGGCGCTCTCCGGGGCGTCGGTGCGCAGGGTGACCGTGCCGTGGGTGCACAGCAGGATCTGGGGTCCGCCGGCCGGGATGGTCCGGGCGCCGGTGCCGGTGTGCGTTCCGGTATCCGTTCCGGCGTCCGCCGCCAGGACGTAGCGGGAGAGCCGGAACTCGTCGATGGGCGCCGGGTACACCTCCTCGCCGCCGGGGCCGGGTTCGGGGCGCAGGACGCCGGCGTCGGTGGGTTCGAAGCGGACGACCCGCAGCAGTTCGGGGATGTCGACGTGCTTGGGGGTGAGACCGCAGCGCAGCACGTTGTCGGAGTTGGCCATGATCTCGACGCCCAGGCCGCTGAGGTAGGCGTGCGGGACGCCGGCACCGAGGTACAGGGCCTCGCCCGGCCGCAGCGTGACGTGGTGGAGCAGCATCGCGGCGAGTACCCCGGGGTCGCCGGGGTGGTGCCGGGCGATGCCGGCGTACGGGGCGTAGTCGCCGCCGAGGCGTTCGGCGGCGCGGGCGGCCCGGTCGACGGTCGGGGCGAGGGTGGTGCGGTCGGCGCCGAGGAGGCCGGTGAGGACCTCGCGCAGCGCCTCGTCCGCGGGCCGGGAGCGCAGGGTGAGCGCGTACGGCTTGAGTTCGTCGATGCCCAGGCCCTCCAGGAGGGCGGCGGCCCGCGCGGCGGGGCGGAAGCCGCACAGTCCCTCGAACGGGGTGAGGGCGCAGATGAGTTCGGGTTTGTGGTTGGCGTCCTTGTAGTTGCGGTGCGGGGCGTCGAGGGGGACGCCCCTGCGCTCCTCGTCCGCGAAGCCGCTCTGGGCCTGGGAGCGGGAGGGGTGGACCTGGAGGGAGAGCGGGGAGCCGGCGGCGAGCACCTTGAGGAGGAAGGGCAGCCGGGGGCCGAAGGCGGCGAGGGCGCGCGGGCCGAGTTCGCTCTCGGGGTCGGCGGTGATGATCTCGCCGAGGGTGCGGGGTCCGGCGCCGCGGTTCAGGCGGGAGGGGGCGCCGGGGTGGGCGCCCATCCACAGTTCGGCCTGGGGTTCGCCGGTGGGCTCGGTGCCCAGCAGTGCCGGGAGGGCGGTCGTCGAGCCCCAGGCGTAGGGCCGGATCGGGTTGTCGAGGCTGTCCATGACCCCATGATTCCGGGCGTCAGGCGAGCGTCAGGTAAACGGCGGCGAAATCCAGGGGGGCGAGGAGGTCGGCGAGGGCGGCCAGCGGACCTTCGGCGTCCTCGGCGGGGGCGATCTCGCCCAGGGCGATGCCGTGGTCACGGGCGAGGTCGCGGGCGGCGGTCACGGCGCTTTCGGCCGGGACGGCCGCGGCGTCCTCGCGCAGCAGGAGGACGCGCGGGCGCGGTGCCTCGGGTTCGTCGACGCGGTCGCGGAAGAAGTCGTCCTCGGAGGTGTGGGTGGTGCGGGTGAGCAGCGCGCCGTGGGCGGTGAGGGCGCCGGGCAGCGCGGCGGCGAGCGCGGGGGTGCCGGCGAGCGCGGTGAACGTGGCGGTGCAGTGCCGGGCGACGGCGCCGGCCAGCGGGCCCTCGCTCCACAGCAGCGGCAGGGCGGCGGAGCATTCGGTGGCCAGGGTCTTGCCGGGGTTGCCCGCCGTGGGGGCGGTGGGGCCGCAGCGTTCGGCGTGCCGGTCGAGCCGGTCGGCGAGGGCGGCCACTTCGGCCTGTCCGGCGCCCTCGTACAGGCCGAGCCGGTCACCGAGCAGCAGCAGCGGGGTGAGCAGGGACCAGTACGGGCCGAAGGCCGGAGGAAGGTGTCCGGCGGACTCCAGGTGGGCGGGCCGGGTGAGCGGCACGGTGAGGTTGCGGCGGTGCGCGGTGGCCTCGGCGAGCGGGCTGCCGGCCGGGGTGACGGAGACGATGGAGCAGCCGCGCCGGTAGGCGGCGTCCACCAGGAGCGACAGCCCGGCCTCGGTGCCCTCGGCCGAGGTGATGAGCAGCAGGTCCATGGGGCCGGCCCAGCGCGGCAGCGTCCAGCGCAGGGCGCCGGGTGCGGCGAGCGGCCCGGTGGCGGGCAGCACGGCCAGGGGCGCGGAGCCTCCCGCGGCCTCCGGCCGGGAGGCACTTGCGGGCAGGGCGGTCAGCAGGTCGGCGGCGAGGGGTACTTCGGGGCCGGTGCCGGCGATGAGGATGGTGCCGGGGCGGCCTTCGGGGCGCAGCCCGTCGATGCCGGCCTCGGTGGCGGCGCGGGCGGCGGTGCGTACCTGTGCCCCGGCGGTGGCGGCTCCGCGCAGCAGGCCGCGGGTGTCGGCGCGCAGCAGCCGCTCGGAGTCGTCCAGCAGGGTCTCGTCGATCACCGGGCGGGCCTGCGGGCCTCGTCCTCCAGGAGGACGGGGACGCCGTCCCGGACCGGGTAGGCGAGGCCGCAGCCGGCGTCGGTGCAGATCAGTTCGGAGCGGTCCTCGTCCTCCCGGAGCGGTGCGTGGCACACGGGACAGGCGAGGATCTCCAGCAGCGCGGCTTCGACGAGCGGCATGGGTGGTGTCCCTCCGGGGAGTTGCGGACGGTGCGCGGGTGTCGCGCCGGGGTTCCTCAGCCTACCGCCGCCCGTCCGGACGGGCGGGCGGCGGCAGCGGCAGTGGTGACGGCCGGGTCAGGCCGTGATGAGGGCGAGGACCTCGTCGCGGATCCTGGCCACGGTCTCCTCGTCCCTGGCCTCGACGTTCAGCCGCAGCAGGGGCTCGGTGTTGGAGGGGCGCAGGTTGAACCACCAGTCGGGGGTGGTGACCGTCAGCCCGTCCAGGGTGTCGATGTCCGTGTCGCTGCCGCCCTCGTACCGTTCGCGGACCGCGGCGGTGCGGCCCGCCTGGTCGGCGACCTCGGTGTTGATCTCGCCGGAGGCGGGGTACCGGTCGTAGGCGGCGACGAGCTGGGAGAGCGGGCCGTCCTGTCCGCCGAGGGCGGCGAGGACGTGCAGCGCGGCGAGCATGCCGGTGTCGGCGTTCCAGAAGTCGCGGAAGTAGTAGTGGGCGGAGTGTTCGCCGCCGAAGATGGCGCCGGTCCTGGCCATCTCGCCCTTGATGAAGGAGTGGCCGACCCGGGTGCGCACCGGGGTGCCGCCGTTCTCCTCGACGACCTCGGCCACCGACCAGGAGGTGATGAGGTTGTGGATGACGGCGGAGCCGGGGGCCTTGGCCAGTTCGCGGGCGGCGACCAGCGCGGTGATGGCGGACGGGGAGACGGGTTCGCCGCGTTCGTCGACGACGAAGCAGCGGTCGGCGTCGCCGTCGAAGGCGAGTCCGACATCGGCGCCGGTCTCCCGCACCCGGGCCTGGAGGTCCACGATGTTGGCCGGGTCCAGCGGGTTGGCCTCGTGGTTCGGGAAGGTGCCGTCGAGTTCGAAGTACATCGGGTCGACCTCGACGGGCAGGCCGGCGAAGACGGTGGGAGCTGTGTGGCCGCCCATGCCGTTGCCCGCGTCGATGGCGACCTTCAGCGGGCGGATGGCGGTGAGGTCGACCAGGCCGCGCAGATGGCCGGCGTAGTCCTCCAGCACATCGCGTTCGGTGATGGTGCCGGGGGTGGCGACGGGCTCCGGCGCGCCGCTGTCCGCCCACCGCTCCACCAGGGCGCGGATCTCGGCGAGTCCGCTGTCCTGCCCGACGGGCCTGGCACCGGAGCGGCACATCTTGATGCCGTTGTACCGGGCGGGGTTGTGGCTGGCGGTGAACATGGCGCCCGGCAGGTCGAGCGCGCCGCTCGCGTAGTACAGCTGATCGGTCGAACACAGCCCGATCTCGGTCACGTCGGCGCCGCGGGCGGCGGCGCCGCGCGCGAAGGCGTGAGCGAGGCCGGGCGAGGAGGGCCGCATGTCGTGGCCGATGACGATGCCGTCGCTGTCGCCGAGGGCGACCTCGACGAAGGCGGCGCCGAAGAGTTCGGCGAGGTGTTCGTCCCACTGGTCGGGGACGACCCCGCGTACGTCGTAAGCCTTGACGAGCTGTGACAGGTCCGTTGCGGGCACAGTTCACCCCTTGTCCGTGTTGGTGTGGGCCTACTGTTCGGGAGAGCGGAGGATCCGCAGATGGCCGCGACGGGCGACTTCCATGGCGCTCGTGGCGTCCCTGACCGGCCGGCCCGCCGATTCCGCGAGGTCCTCGGAGGACGGCGGCGGGGTACGGGCGGCCTCCCGTACGGCGTCGGCGAGCGCTTCGAGGTCGTCACCGCTGGGGCGGGAGGCGGAGGTGTCCACGGCGAGGCGGACCACCTCCCAGCCGCGGGGGGCGGTCAGCCGCTCGGAGTGCTCGGCGCACAGGTCATAGCAGTGCGGCTCGGCATAAGTGGCGAGGGGACCGAGTACGGCCGTGGAGTCCGCGTAGACATACGTCAGCGTCGCCACGGCGGGACGGCCGCACGCGGTGCGCGAACAGCGACGTACGGGGCTCACGATGTTGGACCGTACCGCACTCCTGAGCGGGCCGCGACGACTCACCCCGGCGTCACCCTCCCGTGTCGCCGCGCCGTGCCCGTTTTCGGACCGGATTCGTTCCGGGACGTACGGTTTGTTCCCCGTCATGGACTGAAACGTTGAAGGAACCGGTATCGAACCGGTACAGCCACCCATCGTCATCTAAGGTCGGAGCCGATGGACAATCGCAGCGTCCCCCCAGGTCCGCCAGGTCCCGACGGCCGCCGTCCCCGGCGCAGGGACCGGCACGGCCGCGGCATGCGCGGACCGGTCGCGCCACCGCAGGTGCCGCTCGCCCTCACCCGCTCCGACACCTTCGACTCGCTGGTGCTGGAGTCCGCCGACCGGCTGCGGCGGCGGCTGCCGGAGCTGGGCCGGGTGGACTTCGGGGTGCGGGAGGTGCCGCCGGTGCTCCCCGAGGGGGACGACGCCACGGTGCCGCTGGGCGGCATCGTCCGCGCGCGGACCCCCGACGGCCGCGACCTCGTCGTGGTCTACCGCCGCCCCGTGGAACTGCGCAGCCGGGACCGCGACGAGCGGGCCCACCTGGTCCACGAGGTGGTGGTCGAACAGGCCGCCGAACTCCTGGGCCTGTCCCCGGAGTCGGTGGACCCCAGGTACGGCCAGGAGTGAACGGCGTCAGTCCGTGAGGACGGACAGGTCGGGACCGGTCTGCGGCACGGACACCGTCGAGCGGTCGTCGGGGATCGTCTGGACCGTGAAGGTCACCATGTCGTCCTGCTTCTTGGACAGCGTGCGGGACGCGTACAGTTCGCCGCCGCCGAGGCGTTCGATGGTGATGGCGTAGCGGCCCTTGGCGCCGTCGGGCAGCTCGGGCGCAATGGCCAGGGTGCTCCTGGCCTCCACCGTGTACGTCTCCGGCTCCGAAGCGTCCCCGCCGCCGCTGCCGCCCGAGACGGTGATCCGTACCTCGGCCGCCTCGTCCGGCGCGACCAGCGAGAGCGTGGTGCCCTTCGCGGTGTTGCCCGCCACGCTCGCGCGCTGCTCTATGGGAGCGGTGGCCGGGATGAACGCCATCTCGCGCTCGTCGTCCTCGCCCTGGGTCACCCGCAGTCCGACCACCACCCGGCCGTCGCCCGACCCTGAGGACGGGGTGAGGACCAGCGAGCCGGGCTGGCCCTGCGTGAGGTCCTCCAGGTCGATGGCGGTGAGGGTGCGCGAGCGCAGGGTGATCGACTCGTTGCCGGCCGGGGTGAAGGAGCCGGTGGGCCCGGACAGCGCCACGTCCAGCGCCACGTCGTCGTCGCCGGGCGCGTACGCGACCAGCCGGACGGTACGGGCGTCGGCGGGGATGCCGGGGAGCACCAGCGGCCCGGTGGTGGCGGAGACCGGGGTCAGCCAGTCGACGCCGAGCTGGGCGTCGGTGGCCTCGATCTGGGCGCCGATCCGGCCGGTGCGGGCGGTCACCTGGACGGCCAGGTCGGCCAGCGGCTCATCGGTGAGCGTGGTCAGCCGGACCGGGACCGAGGTGCCGCCGGGGACGGTGACGCCCTCGCCGCCGAGCCCGGACTCCAGCCGGCCCTCCGGGCCGTACAGCTGGATGTCCACGACGACGGGGCTCTCGTCGGGGTTGGTGAGGTGGACGTAGTCGTTACGGGCGTCGGCCGTGCTGGCACCGGCGAACCAGAACTCGCTGTCCGGGACCTGGCAGGCGGTGCCCATCAGGCCCTGGCCGCTGCCGGACCGCACGCTGGTGGTCTGCTGCACCGTCCAGCCGGGGGCCAGCAGTTGCTCGGCGGTGCCGGCGAGGGCGGGCGCCCCGTAGGTGTCGATGCTCTCGGCGACGGGGACGCCCGGCTGCTCCAGGGCGACCAGCGGCTCGGGGCCCTCGCCGTCCTCGTCCTCGTCGGTGCCGAAGCCGGCCGTGTACTCGGGGGCGGGCAGGAGGTAGGCGTGGCCCTCGCCCCGGCCCTCGGCGGCGCTCTCGGCGGCCGGGGTGTACGCGGTGTACTCGGTGGTCGCCAGTTCCGCGTCGGTGGGGCGGGGGCAGGTGAGGGCGGTGCGTTCCACCGGCATCTCACGGGCCTTGCCGGCGGGGGCGGTGTCCTCGGCGCCGTCGCCGAGGGAGGCCACGCCGGTCACCGCGACGAGCGCGGTGACCGTGGCCAGCAGGGAGATGGTCGTCCGGTTCATCGCTGGCTGCTCCCGTCGCCGTAATCGGCGGGATAGTCGTACGGCGCCTGGTAGTTCTGCTGTTGCTGCGGCTGCTGCTGCTGCTGCGGGTACTGACCGTCCCAGCCGCCGTACTGCTGCTGTTGCTGCTGCTGGTCGTAGTAGCCGGACCAGTCCTGCTGTTGCTGCGGCTGCTGGTCCGGGTAGTAGCCCTGCTGCTGCGGCACGTACCCGGGCTCCGGTACGGGCTCGGGCTGCGGCTCCGGGCCGGCCCCGGCCGGCGGCGGCGCGTGGTCCGCCGCGTCCGCCGTGTCCACGGCGTCCGCCGTCTCTCCCGCCCGCGCCGCCTCGGCCGCCTCCGCTGCCGCGCGGCGACGCGCCCCGCGTCCCTGCGAGGGCACCGCGGCAGCGGCGGCCTCCTCCGGGTCCGGCAGGTCGTCGTCCAGCTCCTTGCGGCGGCCCGGCAGCGCCAGCACCGCCACCACCAGCAGCAGGAAGCCCTGCGTCCACACCCACAGGGTGTGCGTGCCGGGGGTCTCGTACGTGAGGGCCAGCTTGCCGCCGCCCTCCGGCAGTTCGAAGCCCTGCGCCCAACCGCCGACCGTCACCGGCGTCAGCGGCGTACCGTCCAGCGTCGCGGTCCACGCCTCGTCCGCGGTGTCGGCCAGCCGCAGTACGCGCCCGGCCTCGCCCTCCGGGAGGTCGGTGTGCGCCTCGACCGGTCCGGCGGGCAGCGCCACCGGCGCCTCGGCCGAACCCTCGGCGGGCAGCACCATCACGCGGCCGACCGGGCTCTCCACCCGCCACAGCGCGCCGCCGTCCTCCTGGCTGAGCCGCTTGAGACCCGGCGTGGTGTCCAGGACGCGGCGCAGTTCGGCGGGCGAGCCGTCCTGCACCAGCACATAGCGCACGGCGTAGGCGGCGAGCGCCTCGGTCTGGTCGGCGCCGGAGCCGGCCACCAGGTCGCCGACCGCGCGGGTCAGCGCGGTGTCCTCGCCCAGCAGCCGGGCCACGTCCGCGTCGCCGAGCCGGGCGCCCGAGCCGCGTACCAGTGTGTAGGTGACGCGCTCGGTCAGGCCGTCCGCGCTGTCGCTCTCGCCGGCCAGCACCAGCGTGCGGGCCTGGTCGCGCGTCGAGGACTCCTCGGCGACGAAGGCCGGCACCTGCACCGGGTCACGGCGCTGGAGCGGGCCGTCGGCGCCGCTGATCATCCAGCCGGCGGCGACCAGCAGCGGCCCCGCGGCAGCCGCGGCGGCGACCGCCACGGCGACCGGCTGCCGCCAGCCGAAGCTCTGCGCGGCAACGCGTCCGCGCGCCCCGTCCGCGCCGAGGACGGCGGCGGACAGCAGGGCGATGCCGTACAGCAGCGTCGCGGGCCCGGCCCAGGCACTGTCGTTGACCCACACCCCGAACAGCAGGGCCAGCAGCGCGCCGCTCCAGGCGGTGCCGATCGCCAGGCGCCGGTCGGTGCGCAGCAGCGCGCCCAGCGCGGCCAGCAGCAGCCCGATCAGCAGCCAGCTGCCGGGGGTGCCGGGGCCGCCGGGATTGGCGTTGAGCAGCTGGGTGGCCGTGGCGGCGCCGGTGTCGAAGCGCAGCCCGGCCTCGTGCCGGAACTCCTCGGGGCTCAGCAGCACCGAGAAGGACCACGGCGCGAGCAGCAGCAGCGGGGTGAGCAGGATCGCCGCGAACCGTACGGCCTTGGCCACCCGCAGCGCGCCCTCCAGGCGCAGCGGCAGGGCGAGCGAGACGACGGCGAGCAGGACGGCCAGCGGCCACATCACGGGGGTGAAGGCGGTGGCGACGGTGAGCAGCAGGGCGGCGGCCCAGGCGGCGCGCCAGGAGCCCTTGCCGCTGTCGCGGGTGTGCCCGGCGGCGGACACGGCGCAGCGGACCAGCGGCGGCAGGAGGACGGCGAGTACGGCGGTGCCGACGCGTCCGGTGGCCAGCGCGCCGGTGACGGCGGGCAGGAAGGCGTACGCGATGGCGGCCCAGGCACGCAGCAGACGCGAGGTCACCAGGGGCTTGGAGGTGAGGTACGCGCTGACGCCGGCCAGCGGCACGGAGCACACCAGCAGCGCGGTCATGGCGACGCCGGGGTTGCCGAGCAGCGCGCCGGCGAGCAGGGCGAGGGCGCCGAGGTAGGGGGGCGCGCTCTCGGCGCCGCCGGTGCCGATCGGCTGCCAGGTCTGCCAGACGCGGTCCCACCAGGTGGAGATGTCGGCGGGGGCGGGCAGCAGGGCGCCGCCGGCCAGCGCGCCGCCGCCGATGAGATCGCGGGCGGCGACGGCGGCGACGGCGAACAGGCCGACGAACAGCACGAGTCCGGGCTTGCGGGCGAGCCGCTTGAGCCGGGCGAACTGCTCGACCTGGAGCGATTCGGTGTCGTCGTCGCCGGGCCCGGATTCGACCGGGCCGCCGTGCCGGCCGCCGCCGCTGGTGGCGGCGGCCGCCTCGGAGCGGGCGGACACGGCGCCGACGATCTGCTCGACGGTGGCCCGCAGGGTGGCGCCCGCGGGGGGGAACAGCGGTCTCAGTTCGCCGGGTTCGGCGGCCTTGGGACGGCGTTTGCGGGCGGCGAGGACGCGCTCGGGACGCAGCAGGGTGGCCAGCAGCCCGGTCGCCTCGTCGAGGGCGCGGCCGGGGAGTTTGCCCACCAGGTAGCCCAGGACGCGCAGCATCGTGCCCAGGACGAGCCGGAACAGGACCCAGGGCAGCGCGCGGGTGCGCACGCCGGTGAGCAGGGTGTACGCGGCGGCGGCCTTGTCGACGCGGTGCGGGTTGACGGCGGTGCGGCCGGAGCAGTCGATGGTGCGGCGTTCGCGGGCGGCGGCCTCGGCGTGCCGCAGGACGGCGCCGGGGGCGACCAGGACGTTGTGGCCGGCGGAGTGGGCACGCCAGCACAGGTCGACGTCGTCGCGCATGAGGGGCAGTCGGCGGTCGAAGCCGCCGAGTTCCTCGTAGACGTCGCGGCGGATGAGCATTCCGGCGGTGGAGACGGACAGCACGGGGCGGACCTGGTCGTGCTGGCCCTGGTCCTGTTCGCGGCGGTCCAGGCCGGTCCAGCGGCGGCCGCTGTTGGCGATGGTGACGCCGGCTTCCAGGAGTTGGCGGCGGTCGTACCAGCCGCGGAGTTTGGCGCCGATGACGGCGGCGGAGGGGCTGGCGTCGGCCTGCCGCAGGAGTTCGGCGAGCGCGTCGGGCTCGGGGGCCGAGTCGTCGTGCAGCAGCCACAGCCAGTGGATGGGTTCGCCGTGCGGGAATTCGGGCAGGTCGTAGACGTCGTTGTTCCAGGTCCGCGTCGTCGGGTCCCACGCCTCCGGGCGTTTGAGGTACGGGAGGTCGTCGGGGGTGAGCACGGGCGCGCTGCGGGCGGCCTCGGCGACGGCGGTGCCGAAGCCGGTGCGGCGGGCGAGGTGCAGCACCCGGTCGGCGCCGAACGCCTCGGTGACCAGGGTGGCGGAACTGTCGGCGCTGCCGGTGTCGGCGGCGATCACGTCCTGGACGGGCCGGTCCTGGCCCAGCAGTCCGGTGAGGACCTCCGGGAGCCAGCGTTCGCCGTCGTGCGAGACGAGCACGGCGGTGACCACATGCTGCGGGAAGGCTGGGGTGGCGGCGGCAGCGGTGGTGGCGGACGGGTGCGCCGGCTGCTGGCTGTGCACGGACATCGAGGTGCGGACCCCGGTTCGCTCGGTGGGCTGGGGGACGCGCGCGCCCTGCGGCAGCGGCGAGTGCGTCGGGGACAGCGCACCACACTAGCGGCTGGGGCCGACGGCGCTCCGCGTACCGGACAACTGTCCATGGCCCGCCGGGGAGATGTACGGCTGTGCCGCGGTGTTCTCGGCGGTGTTCTTCGCGGCCTCGCCGCGGTCAGACAGCGGCCTTCTTCAGTCGGCGGCGTTCACGCTCGGACAGGCCGCCCCAGATGCCGAAACGTTCATCGTTGGCGAGGGCGTACTCCAGGCATTCGGAGCGCACCTCGCAGGCCAGGCATACTTTTTTGGCTTCGCGGGTGGAACCGCCCTTCTCGGGGAAGAACGACTCCGGGTCGGTCTGGGCGCACAGCGCGCGCTCCTGCCAGCCCATCTCTTCGTCCGCTTCGTTGACCAGCAGTTGGTGGAACAGCTCGGTCATGTGCGCGCCCCTCGTCCTCTTTGCTACCCCGTGATGCCATCGCTCGCTATCGATTGCCGTCGAACGACACGAGTGAAATTACAGGTGCGTCACTCCCGGGCAGTCAAGCCACGATCTGCCATTCACCCGATGATTCACCCTCTGGCACCACAGCCATACGGAAAGTGTTCAAATCGCCACAAACTATGCTCACGCAACTCAGCACGTTCGCTTTATCCGATCTTCATTTCGGATCAAAGAGGGGCACTGATGAGATACGCCCCTGACCGCGTACTGCGTGACTGATGCGTGCTCCTGACCGCTTCAGGCGGTGCATAAACCTTTCAGCAGACAGCACGACCGGATGTGGTGAAAGAATGCGCCAAGGGATGGACCCGAGTTGACAACCCGGTGGCCGTTCCGAATCAATCTGCACGCACACATCTTCTGCCCCACCTCTCCTCACTTCCGGAAGCACTGAGACCACCTCACACATGAACAACGACAACGAGATCGCCGGAGATCCCTTCTCCGTGCCGCATCTTCTGCAGCCCGTCGCCGAGCACCCATCCACCGTCGCGCAGTTCGCCGGGATGGCCACCGCTCTCGCGGGTGATCGTGAGTGTTGGGCTCCCCTGGTGCGGTACGACGAGACCACCCGCTGGTACCACCGGCTGCGCACCGGCCCCGGCTACGAGGTGTGGCTGCTGAGCTGGGTGCCCGGCCAGGGCAGCGGGCTCCACGACCACGGACCGTCCAGCGGTGTCCACACCGTGCTGGAGGGAACGCTCACCGAACGCACCGCACGCGGCCCGCGCCGCCTCACCCCCGGCGCGCTGCACGTCTTCGCGCCCGGACACGTTCACGAGATGGTCAACGACTCCCTCGAAGGGGCCGTCAGCCTGCACGTGTACTTCCCGGGCCTGACCGAGATGCCCATGCACGCCCAACGGGCCCGGACGCAGCCGCAGGTCGCCTGCTGACAGACTGGCCGCATGCGACGCATCGTGGTTCTGTCCGGCGGCATCGGCGGCGCCCGCTTCCTGCGCGGTCTCCAAGGAGCCGCGCCGGACGCGGACATCACCGTCATCGGCAACACCGGCGACGACATCCATCTGTTCGGCCTCAAGGTCTGCCCCGACCTCGACACCGTGATGTACACCCTCGGTGGCGGGATCCACGAGGAACAGGGCTGGGGCCGGGCGGCGGAGACCTTCGCCGTCAAGGAGGAACTCGCGGCGTACGGGGTCGGACCCGAGTGGTTCGGCCTCGGCGACCGCGACTTCGCCACCCACATCGTGCGCACCCAGATGCTGGCCGCCGGCTATCCGCTCAGCGCGGTCACCGAGGCGCTGTGCCGGCGCTGGCAGCCGGGCGTCACGCTGCTGCCGATGACGGACGACCGGGTCGAGACCCACGTGCTGACGGACGCCGAGGACGGCACCCGCAAGGCCATCCACTTCCAGGAGTACTGGGTACGCCTGCGCGCCGCCGTGCCCGCGCACGCCGTCGTCCCGGTCGGCGCCGAACAGTCCACGCCCGCCCCCGGCGTACTGGAGGCGATCGGCGCCGCCGACGCCATCATCTTCCCGCCGTCCAACCCGGTCGTCTCGGTCGGCACCATCCTCGCCGTGCCCGGCATCCGGGAGGCCATCGCGGAGGCCGGCGTCCCGGTGGTGGGCCTGTCCCCGATCATCGGCGACGCGCCGGTGCGCGGCATGGCCGACAAGGTGCTCGCCGCCATCGGCGTGCAGCCCACGGCGGCGGCCGTCGCCCAGCACTACGGATCCGGGCTGCTGGACGGCTGGCTGGTGGACACGGTCGACGCCCACGCGGTGAAGGCGGTGGAGGCCGACGGCATCCGCTGCCGCGCCGTACCCCTGCTGATGACGGACGCCGCCGCCACCGAGGCGATGGCGGCCGAAGCGCTGAACCTGGCCGAGGAGTTGAGGACCGTATGACCCTGCGCGTGTGGGCGCTGCCCGGCATCCCCGAGGTCAACCCCGGTGACAGCCTGGCCGAGTTGATCGCGACGGCGGCCGGCGCCGGGGACACCCCCGGCCTGGCCGACGGTGACATCCTCCTCGTCACCTCGAAGATCGTCAGCAAGGCCGAGGGCCGGGTGCTCCAGGCCGATGACCGCGAGGCGGCGATCGACGCCGAGACCGTACGGCTGGTCGCCCGGCGCGGAGCGACCCGCATCGTGGAGACCCGGCACGGACTGGTGATGGCAGCCGCCGGGGTCGACGCCTCCAACACCTCCAAGGGCACCGTGCTCCTGCTGCCCGAGGACTCGGACGCCTCGGCGGCGCGACTGCGGCGCGGGCTGCGGGACCTGCTGTCGGTGGACGTCGGCGTCATCGTCACCGACACCTTCGGCCGGCCGTGGCGCGAGGGCCTGACGGACGTGGCCATCGGCGCCTCGGGCGTGGAGGTGCTGGACGACCTGCGCGGCGGCACCGACACCCACGGCAACCCGCTGGGCATGACGATCACCGCACTCGCCGACGAACTCGCCGGGGCCGGCGACCTGGTGAAGGGCAAGACCTCGGGGCTGCCGGTGGCGGTCGTACGCGGTCTGGCGCACCGCACCGACCCGGACTCGCCCGAGACCGCCCGGGCGCTGATCAGGGACGCCTCGCTGGACATGTTCCGGCTCGGCACCTCGGAGGCGATCCGCGAGGCGGTGACCCAGCGGCGCACGGTGCGGGAGTTCACCCCGGACCCGGTCGACCCGGCGGCGGTCCGCCGCGCGGTCGCGGCGGCGATCACCGCCCCGGCCCCGCACCACTCCACGCCGTGGCGCTTCGTCCTGCTGGAATCGGCGCAGAGCCGTACGGCGCTGCTGGACGCGATGCGCGAGGCGTGGATCGCGGACCTGCGGGCGGACGGCAAGCCGGAGGAGTCCATCGCGAAGCGGGTGAAGCGCGGCGACGTCCTGCGGGCCGCGCCGTACCTGGTGATCCCCTGCCTGACCACGACGGAGTGGGCCCACCCCTACCCCGACGCGCGCCGGGCGGGCGCGGAGGCCGAGATGTTCACGGTCTCGATGGGCGCGGCGGTCCAGAACCTCCTGGTCGCCCTGACGGCGGAGGGCCTGGGCTCGGCGTGGATCTCCTCCACGATGTTCTGCCGCGACACCACCCGGGCCGCCCTGGACCTCCCCCCGGACTGGTCCCCCATGGGCGCGGTGGCGGTCGGCCACCCGGCCACCGAGGCCAAACCCCGCCCGGCCCGCGAGGCGGACGACTTCATCGTCACCCGCTGAGATCTCCTCAAGCCGTTGCTTGAAGTCAGATCGTGCCGTTTACTCGCAGAGAAGGCGACGTAATCCGTAGAAGGAGGGATCGGGATGCTGCTGAGCTTCAGGGTGGGGAACCACCGCTCGCTCTGGGAGGAGCAGCAACTGAACCTCACCCCGGTCTACGAAGCGGACCGCCCGGAGGGCACGGCCTGGGAGGCCGTACCGGTGGCGGCGATCTTCGGCGCGAACGCGGCGGGCAAGTCGAACGTGGTGGACGCGCTCCGGTTCATGAAGCGAATGGTCACCCAGTCCCACCGCGACGCGGAGCCCGGCGGTGGTATCGCGCGCAATCCGTTCGCCCTCTCCTCCGATGGGCCCGCTTCCCCCTCCTGGTATGTGGTGGACCTGCTGCTGGAGGATGTCCGGCACACGTACGGCTTCACCATCGACGGCGAGCGGGTGCTGGACGAATGGCTCTACAGCTACCCGCACGGACGCCGGCGCAAGATCTTCCAGCGCTCGGAGTCGGAGACGGCCTTCGGGGACGCGGTACCGGAAAAGGAACTGCGCCTGGTCGAGCGCATCACCGAGCCGAACGCGCTCTTGCTCTCCGTCGCCGCCCGGTCCCGGCAGGAGTCGGTGCTGCCGGTGTACTTGTGGTTTTCGCATGCGCTGAGCATCAAGAACCGGCCCCTGCGATGGGCGTCCTCAGCCGCGACTGGCCTGTTGTCCGACGCCGACCGGGCCGCTTCCGTCGTTTCGTTGCTGCGTGCGGCAGATCTCGGCATCGAGGACGCGGGCCTGCGAAAGCGCTTCGTTGACGTCAAGACCTTCCGCTCCACGGGTGGAACGGTGACGTGGAAGCTCAGGGAGCTCTCCAGGGATGCACGGCCCGGCTCCGATGAAGCGGACCTGTGGCAGGAAGAGGTGTGGATCGCGCAGCGGGGCCGCAACGGAGTCACCCGGCTGGGCCTGGAAGAACAGTCGGAAGGCACTCGGATGCTGCTCGCCTACTCCGGTCCGGTCCTGGAAGCCCTGGAGGGCGGCGGCCTGCTGGTCATCGACGAAGTCGACGCCAGTCTCCACCCCAAGCTGACCGCGCACCTCATCAAGCTGTTCCAGGAGCCACAGACCAACCCGCACGGGGCGCAGCTCATCCTCACCTCCCACGACGCCAGCCTGCTCGGCCGCAGTGGCGGGGAGGAGATCCTCAAGCGGGACCAGGTCTGGTTCGTCGAGAAGAACGAGTACGGCGAGACCAGCCTCTTCCCGCTGTCGGATTTCAAGCCGCGTCAGGACGAGAACCGCGAGCGGCGCTACCTCGGCGGCAGCTACGGTGCGGTGCCGTTCCTGAGCGACGAGCGGTTCGAAGCGGCGGTGGCCGCCAGGGGGAGGACGAATGGCGAGGAAACCGGGGAGTAGCCCGCGACGCGGGCCTCGCTTCGAGTCCGACCTGCGCAGGTCCGGCCGTGGACGGCAGCCCAGGGAGCGGATCCTGGTGTTCTGTGACTCCGATGTCACGGAGCACGACTATCTTCGGGCGCTGGTGAACCATGTCGCGAACCCGGCCATCACGGTCAGGATCAGGAACAAGCCGCGCTCACCCTCCCAGTTAGTGGCCTATGCCGCCGACTTCCGGGACAGGGCCCCGGAGGATTTCGACCAGGTCTGGTGCGTCTTCGATGTCGACGATTACCCCGACATCCCTCAGGCCGTGAAGAAGGCCCGTGACCTCGGGATCGAGCTGGCCGTCTCCAACCCCTGCTTCGAGTTGTGGCTGCTGCTGCACCACACCCCGCACACCGCCCATGCCACGGGCTACCAGCAGTTGGCCGACCTGCTCGGCAAACACGTCCCGTCCTACGACAAGGCCAAGATCAACTTCCCCCGTGATTTCGGGCCTTCCTGGGCCACGGCAGTGGAACGGGCGCGCGATCTGGCACCCACCGGCCAGGAGTACGCCGTCAATCCCTCCACCGGCGTCTGGGCGCTGGTGGAGATCATCGGGGGCGGCAGTGGCCGGCGAGGCTGAGTTCTTCTGCTGGGTCGACTCCTTCGTCCCCAGGCCGCCGGCTCCCCCGCCGCCGCGGGAGAAGCGGCAGGGCCGGGGATGGAGGCCGTTGCTCGTCGTGCTGGTGATCATCGACGGGCTGGGGCTGATCCTCGAACTGCTGGTCGAGGGTCTGAAGCGCCTCGCCGTGGCGATCTGGCGCCCGGTGCGGGGGCAGGTGTGGAGCGGTGACTGGGAGAGCGAGGCGGGCCGTTTCGTCGTCGCGGTCCGGGAATCGTCCCGGCGGGCCGTGCTGACACCGGAGGTCGGCGGGGCGCGGTGGCGCCGGCCGGACCAGGTGGTGGCCGACGCCGTTCCGCTCGCGTGCTCGGTACGCCGGCGGCGCGGACGCCGCGTGGAGATCGGGTTCGGGGACGGGTCGTGGGTGACGGTGTGGATGCGGTCGTTGCCCGCCGCTGAGCGGTTTCATTCGCAGAGTGTGTCGTTCGCCGTCTGAGTCGGGTGGGTTGTCGCCGCCGTGGGCAGTTTCGGTTTCGGGAGGGGGAGGTCCTTCTTCAGGGTGGTGAACAGGGCGGCCGCCTCGCGTTCGTTCCACAGGACCGTGGAGCCCAGGTCGGGGTGGGCGTGGTCGCGGTCGGCGACGGGGACCGAGGCGTAGTCGATCGTCGTGCGGTTCGGGCCGGCCAGGATCTCGGCCAGGTCGAGCATCTCCTGGGCGCCGAAGCCGGGGTCCGCGCGGACGGAGGTCAGCAGGGCCTCGGCGGTGGCGGGGATGCGGGCGGGGGTGGCCAGGGCCTTGGTGGCCAGGGCGGCCAGCAGACGTTGCTGGCGTTGCATGCGGCCGAAGTCGGCCGTGGGGTCGACGGTGCGGGCGCGAGCGTACTGGAGGGCCTCGCCGCCGGTGAGGGTGGAGGTACCGGTGGGGAGGTCGAGGCCGGATTTCTCGTCTTTGAGGGGGCGCGGGGTGCAGACCTCGACGCCGCCGACCGCGTCGACCGCGCGCATGAAGCTGACGAAGTTCACTTCGAGGTAGTGGTCGATCCGCAGGTCCGTGAGGTTCTCGACGGCACTCACCATCAGTTCCGGGCCGCCGCTGGAGAGGGCGGCGTTCAGCTTGGCGGGTTCGGGGAGGGCGGTCAGGGTGTCGCGCGGGAGGCTGACGATCGAGGCGCGGTCCCCCGTGGCGGAGAGGTGGACCAGCATGATGCTGTCCGCGCAGTGGCAGCCCTCCCCGCCCAGGTGGTAGGCGCGCCGTTCCTCCTCGGTCAGGCCGTCGCGGGTGTCGGTGCCGATGACCAGGAGGTTCAGCCCGGGGTCGCCGTCCGGGCGGTCCTGGTCGCGGAGGCCGGCGAAGGGGTCGACGCGTTCGACGCCGTTTTCCACCTTGCTGACCATGGCGTGTCCGACCCCGCTGATGGTCAGCAGCAGGGCGGCGAGGGTGGCGGCGATCCGGAACCTCACAGACATGGCAGCCAAAGGTATTTCCAGATGATCTACATACCGGGGCGGCGCGCTGGGGCGTCCCCCATTCGCGGTAACGTGAGCCGGGTGACCAGCACCCCGCCCCCCGCCGTGTCCGTCATCATGCCGGTGCTCAACGAGGAACGGCATCTGCGTAACTCCGTCCAGCACATCCTGGCCCAGGAGTATGCCGGTGAGCTCGAGGTCGTCATCGCCCTCGGCCCCAGCGCCGACGACACCGACCGGATCGCCCAGGAACTCGTCGCCGAGGACGCGCGGGTCAAGACCGTCGCCAACCCCACCGGGCGGACCCCGGCCGGGCTGAACGCCGCCATCAAGGCGTCCCGGCACCCGGTCGTCGTGCGGGTCGACGGGCACGGGATGCTCTCCCCCAACTACATCGCCACCGCCGTGCGCCTCCTGGAGGAGACCGGCGCGGCCAATGTCGGCGGCATCATGCACGCCGAGGGCGAGAACGACTGGGAGCGGGCCGTCGCCTGCGCCATGACCTCGAAGATCGGCGTCGGCAACGCCGCCTTCCACACCGGCGGGCAGGCCGGCGAGGCCGAGACCGTGTACCTGGGCGTCTTCCGGCGCGAGGTGCTGGAGGCCCAGGGCGGCTACAACGAGGAGTTCATCCGGGCCCAGGACTGGGAGCTGAACTTCCGCATCCGGCAGGCCGGCGGGATGATCTGGTTCTCCCCCGAGCTGCTGGTCTCCTATCGGCCCCGGCCCAGCGTCCGGGCGCTCGCCAAGCAGTATCTGCACTACGGCCGCTGGCGGCACGTGGTCGCCCGCTACCACGCCGGGTCCATCAACCCGCGCTATCTCGCCCCGCCGACCGCCCTGGTCGCCATCGCGGCCGGGATCGTCGTCGGCGCGGTGCTCACCCCCTGGGCCTTCGTGGTGCCGGCCGGCTACCTGGCCGCCATCACCCTCGGCTCGATCCCGGCCGGCAAGGGCACCTCGGCCGGCGTGCGGCTACGGATCCCGGTGGCGCTGGCGACCATGCACATGTCGTGGGGCTGGGGCTTCCTCACCAGCCCCCGCAAGCTGGCCCGCCGCGTCAAGGCCAGCAGCGTCGAGCGGCAGGCCGGCGCTCACCAGATGTGAGCGCTCACCAGATGTGAAGCGGGTTGACCGTCATGCAGGCGTTCTCGTCCTTGCCGGTCACCGCCTCGTCCTCCCGCAGAATCTCCTCGGGGGCGTCGTCGTCCCTCTCACGGTCCCCGGCGTCCCCGGTCTCCTCGGCGTCCGCGTCGGGCTCCTCCTGCGGTGCCGGGTACAGTGCACCCTCGCGCCAGTCCGCGCCGATGGTCAGGACCAGCACCGTCGTGCCCTCGCCCTCGCCCTCGCTCTCGCGCACCGCGCTCGCCGGCAGACCCAGGGCCTCCGCCACCGCCCGCGCGTCCGCCAGCCGCTGCGGGTCCCCGGCCGGGTAGCCGAGCGTCGTCGCGTCCTGGGTGACCCAGGTGTCGTCCGCGTACGCCTGGGTGAAGCCCTCCCCGTACAGTGCGCCCGCGACCTCCGAGGCGCGCCCGGTGACCGGGCCGATGGCGGCCGTTCCGGTACCGTTGCGCACCGCCACCGCGATCTCCTCCGCCGGGGCCGGGTCCGGCGCCTCGGCGGCCAGCCGCTCCGCCTCGGCCTCCTCGGCCGCGCGCAGCCCCTCGGCGTCGTCCAGGGCCACATCGTTGCGGATCGCCGAGAAGATCCGCTCGGCGCGCTCGGCGTGCGGGATGACGTGGGCCGCCGGGCGCTGCGGGTCGGGCAGCCACGGCATGGTGACCATCGTCATCGCGTCGCTCGGCACGTTCTTCACGTCCTCGCCCAGGTCGTACAGCGCCTCGACGCTGCCCAGGCCCGGGTCCACGGTGAGCGCGTCGGTGGCGGCCTCGGCCAGGTCCATCAGCTGGACGGGATCGGTCAGCTTCGTGCCCTGCTGCAACTCGGTGGCCATCGCCGTGAAGTACATCTGCTGCGCCTTGGTGCGGCCGATGTCGCTGCCGTCCTCGAAGCCGTGCCGGGTGCGCAGCCACTGGAGCGCCTGCTCACCCCTGACCTCGGTGGTGCCGGCCTCCAGGCGCAGGCCCGAGTCCTCGTCGTGCACGTTGTCGGCCACACACACCGGTACGCCGCCCACCGCGTCGGCCAGCGAGACCGCCCCGGCGAACTCGACCATCATGAAGTGGTCGATGGGGATGCCGGTCAGCTCCTCCCAGGTGGCCACGGTGCAGCCGGGGCCGCCGTGCTGGATGGAGGTGTTGATGGTGCGTTCGGTCTCCGGGTAGACCGTGCCGTCCTTGGGGTCGGTGCACTCCGGGATGGTGACGCGGGTGTCGCGCGGGATGCTGAGCGCCGAGATGTGGCCGCGGTCGGCCGAGACGTGGATGAGCATCTGGGTGTCGGCCAGGCCGGGGCGGTCCGCGTTGTCGCGGGCGCCGCCCAGTTCGGCGTTGGCCTCCGAGCCGCGGCTGTCGGAGCCGAGCAGCAGGATGTTGATCGGGGTCTGGCCTTCGGCGTTGGGCGTGGCGCGGGGCAGCGGGGGTTTGCTGCCCAGGTTCAGCTCCTCCTTGGTGAGGTTGCTGTTGAGGTGCCGGAGGTAGAGGTAGCCGGCGCCCGCGGTGCCCAGGAGGGCGACCGCCAGGCCGCCCGCCGTCCAGCGCAGCACGCGCACCCAGCGGCGGCGCCCCGGCGGGCGGGACGGGCCGGGTATCTCTCCCGGTTCCTCGTCACCGCCCGCCGTCGCGCTGTCTTCGGTTGCCGCTGCCGCATCGGGTGCGTCAGGTGTGTCGGATTTATGAGGCACAGATGCTCTCGTCGTCAGCGGTGATGGTGTCGACATCGGCCGGCTTCTCGGCCTTGACCTCGATCGGGATCCCCACGCCCTGGAAGTCGTCGCCGAGGGTGAGGACCATCGGGGTGTCCCCGGCGTCCGCCGAGCCCTCCTTGAGCGCCTTCTTCGGCAGCCCCATCAGATCCGCGAGGGTCACGGCCTGTCCCGCCTGGTCGGGGCCGTACTCCAGGGTGGTGGTCTCCTGCGAGTCGGCGTTGGAGGCGTTGGTGGACAGCAGCACCCCGTGGGTGTTCTGGAGCCAGTTGACGGTGTCCTGGGCGGCGCCGATCACGTTGCCGCCGTTGTAGACGTCGACGCGGACCTCGGAGGCGGGGGCCGGTTCGGCCTTCTCCTCGTCCTCCTTGTCGCCGTTCTTCTCCTCGTCGCCGCTGTCGGTCAGCGACAGGTCCTCCTGGAGCATCCGGAACAGCGGCTCGGCCTTGCCGCTGTCGAGCACGACGGTCGCCTTGGCGTCCTCCGGCTCATCGGGGTTGTCCACCACCGGGAGGGTGACGAAGGAGATGTCCTTGACCGGGACCTTGCCCAGCTCCTGGGCGATGTCGTTCAGCTTGTCGATGCTGCCGATGCCGGTGTCCACGGTCAGCGCCTTGGTGGCAGTGTCGGCCAGGCCCCACAGCTTGGTGGGCTCCTTGAGGGTGCCGACCATCTCGCGGGCGAGCGAGCCGAGGAACTGCTGCTGGAGCTTGATGCGGCTCAGGTCGCTGCTCTGGCCCACGCCGTAGCGGGTACGGACGAAGCCCAGCGCGTCCTCGCCCTGGAGGCGGTGGGTGCCGGCCTCCATGTGGAAGTGCGACTTGTCGTCGCTGATGTCCTTGGCGAGGCAGACCTCGACGCCGCCGACTGCCGTGGACAGGTCCTTCACGGCGTTGAAGTCGGCCATCATGAAGTGGTTGATCTCGACGCCGGTGATCTCCTCGACCGTGCGCCACACACAGCCCGGGTCGCGGCCGTCCACGCCGAGGCTGTAGTTGAAGCGGGTCTGCGCGGTGCCCGGGATGGTCACGGTCTCGCCGTCCTGCTTGACCTCACAGTCCGGGATGTCGGTGATGAGGTCCCGGGGGATGCTCAGTCCGGTGGCGTGGGTCCGGTCCTGGGAGAAGTGCAGAAGTATGACGGTGTCGGCGCGGCCCTCGTCGCCCGAGTTGCCGTAGTCCTCGTTGCCGGCCCCGGTGCGCTTGTCGGTGCCGATGAACAGGACGTTGACCGGCGCGTCCTTCTGGAACGGGTTGTCCGCGCCGACGACGTCGACCTTGTCGATGTTGCCGTTGAGCCGTTGGTAGGCGTAGAAGGCGGTGGCGCAGCCGACGACGAGCAGCAGTGCCAGCCCGCCGCCTATCCACATCAGGGCTTTCTTGCCCTTGCCCTTCTTCTTCTTGGCCTGGGCCTTGCGGCGGTCGGCGCGGCTGCCGGTGGGGCCGGCGGCGGATCCGGAGCGCGCCGTGGCGTCCTCCTTGCGGCGCCCGCCGGCGCGCTGGGCGGGTACGGCGCGCTCGCCCGTGCCGGAACCCGAACCGGTGCCCGTGCCCGAACCCGTGCCGGAACCCGAACCCGCGCCCGGACCGCTGCCGGTGCCCCGGCTGGTGTCCTCCCGGGGGGAAGACGGCGCGCGACGCTGGTGTGGCGGAGCGTTACGGGGGGTAGGTCTGTCACCGGAAGCCGGGGAGTGTGCCCCGGAGCGCGGTCTGCCGGGCCGCCCGGTGGTGTCACCGGGCAGCCTGAGTTCGTAGTTACCGGTGTCCGGGTTCAACACCCACTGGTCTGCGGGATCGATGTCGCCCGCGCCCCCACGTCCCTGCGCGTCCACGTAACCGTGCGCCCTCCGTGTGCCGACTGAGAAGTCAGACGGCACACACTAGCCGCACGGTTCCGCGGGTCCGCACGGCGGTGACGTATTCCACCCGGGCCCGGCGAGGAGAATATTTAGATACTTCCGTTTTTCTGGTCCTTCGTCGGCAGCGAGGACGCGTAGATCAAGCCGTGGTGCAGGGCGTATCCGGTGCCGGCGACCGCCAGGACGACGGCCGCCACGGTCACCGCCAGCCGCCGCGCCCAGCGGGTGGCGCCGGGGTGGGTGCGGGCGGGGGCCGGGGCGCTTTCCTCGTACGGCCGGTGGCGCGTGGCCTGTCGGGGCAACCTCATGGTGCTGATCCTGCGGGCCCGCCGCCCGGGCGGCCACTGTCAGTCGGCGAAGTGGGTGACGCCCTCGCTCGTCCGGCGGGCGGCCAGCGCCGCCTCCTCCAGCCGGTCCGCGCCGGGAGCCAGCACCACCGAGGCGCCGGCCGCCAGCGGCGCGAACAGCCCCGCGGACAGCCCTTCCCAGGTGTCGTAGCCGCGCAGCGACAGCAGCCGGGCGCCGGCGGACAGGCCGAGGTCGCCGGCGTCCTCGCGGGCGGCGGCCAGCACCTCGGCGCCGGTCATCTCCTGGCCCTCGACCACCAGCACCGGGTCCTCGGGGCCCGGCGGGTCGAAGGAGGTGAAGGTGTCGCCCTGCCCGGGGATGAGCAGCGCGTGGTCCTGGAAGCCGTCCGGCGGACCGGCGGGGAAGCGGGCGCCGAGCGGGTGCAGGCTGACCGCGACGCGCTCACCGCGGCAGGCCCGGGCCTCCTCGATCCGGTCGGGGCCGGCGACGACGGCATCGGCGTCCTCCGGGTCGCCGTCGATCTCGGCGACGACTCCGGTGGCGGCGCACGCCAGCAGCCAGGCGGCGGTCTGCCAGTGGGTGGGCAGCAGCAGGGCGAGGCGCTGCCCGCGCTCGACGAGGAGGTCGTCCTGGAGGGCGTTGGCCATCTTCGCCACCCAATTGGCGAGGGTGGTCGCGGAGAGTTCCACGCGGGCACCGAGGGTGTCGTCGTAGTACGTCACCAGGGGGCGGCCGGGGTCCGCGGCCAGGGCGGAACGCAGCAGGTCGGCGGGGGTGTGTTCGGAAGAGTTCATCACCGCCACAGTACGCCGGGCGGGTTGCCGCCGCAGGGGGCCCGAGCGGGGGGCGGCGCGGCTCCTTGCTTACGGAGCGTCAGATTACAAATGGCAGTTTTGAACCACTGTGTCCACGATCATTGTCATGCGTGCATTCATTGCTTCCACCATCGGTGTCACCTGTGCTGCCGCACTCGCCGTCCCGCTCGTTCTGCCCCTGGGCACCGGGGGTGCCGTCGCCGCGTCCGCTCCCCGTACGGCCGCCACCAGCACGGAGGCGAGCGGGATCCAGTCGCTGCCGCTCGAACCGCTCGCTGCCGCGGCCCGTTCGGCGGACGGCGGCGGGGAGGTGGGGCTGCCGGCCCGGGAGACCGCACCGTTCTCGCTGCTCGGCGTCGTGTGGGCGGACGCCGCCGAGGAGTTGCACGGCGAGGCCGAGGTGCGCACCCGCGCCCTGGACGGCGACTGGTCCGGGTGGCAGCCGCTGGAGACCCACACCGACCACGCCCCGGACCAGAACACGGCCGAGGCGGCGGACGGCGCGCTGCGCGGCGGCACGGCGCCGCTGTGGGTGGGAGCCTCGGACGCCGTCGAGGTGCGGGTGTGGCCCGAGGACGGCACGGCGCCGGTGACCGGGCTCCCCGAGGGGCTGAGCCTGGAACTCATCGACCCGGACACCGGACTCGACGCCGCGGTCGCCGTCGACGCCGCCGGCACCAGCGTGGCCTCCGGCCGGGGCGCGACACCCGCCGCGGGCACCTCGGACAGCGGGGCGCAGTCCGCCGCCGCCTCGTACCCGGGGCCGCGCCCGCCGATCACCACCCGGGCCGGCTGGGGCGCCGACGAGAGCCTGCGCGAGAGCGCCTTCGCCTACACCGACATGGTGAAGACGGTCTTCGTGCACCACACCGCGGGCGGCAACAACTACTCCTGCTCGGAGGCCCCCGCCATCATCCGCGGCATCTACCGGTACCACGTGCAGTCCCAGGGCTGGCGGGACGTCGGCTACAACTTCTTCGTGGACAAGTGCGGCACCATCTACGAGGGCCGGGCCGGCGGCGTGGACCGGGCCGTGCAGGGCGCGCACACCGCCGGGTTCAACCACAACAGCATGGGCGTGGCCCTCCTGGGCAGCCACGGCTCCACCGCCCCCACCAAGGAGGCCCTGAACGCGGTCTCCCAGCTGTCGGCCTGGAAGCTGGGCCTGTCCGACATCAACCCCAAGAGCTCCCGCAACCGCACCTCGATGGGCGGCGGCCTCTACGCGAAGGGCGTCACGGTGAAGATGGCCAACATCTCGGGCCACCGCGACGGCTTCGCCACCGAGTGCCCCGGCGAGAAGCTGTACGCGCAGCTGCCCGCCATCCGTTCCACCGCTGCCGGGTTCCAGGGCCGCTGACCGCCTCGGGCGCCGGGCCGGCCACCGGCTAGCCTGGCCGGAACATGACCGAACGCCCTCTCGAAGAACACTGGACTCCGCCCGGGTCCCAGCCGTACGACCTGCGCCGCAGCATCGGAGTGCTGCGGCGCGGGCCGTACGATCCCGCGTTCGGCACCGATCCCGACGGCACGCTGTGGCGGGCCACCCGCACCCCGCACGGACCGGCCACGCTGCGGCTGCGCCAGGACCACGCGCCGGACCGCACCGTGCGCGCCGCCGCCTGGGGCCCGGGCGCCGGCTGGGTGCTGGAGCGGCTGCCGGCCCTGCTGGGCGGCGAGGACGACCCGTCCGGCTTCGTCCCCCGGCACCGGGTGGTGGCCGAGTCCTGGCGCCGCAACCAGGGTCTGCGGCTGATCCGTACCGGCCAGGTCATGGAGGTCCTGGTGCCCTGCGTGCTGGAGCAGCGGGTCACCACCGAGGACGCGCACCGTTCGTGGCGGCTGCTGCTGCGCCGGTTCGGCGAACCGGCCCCGGGGGCGCCGCACCTGTACGTGCCGCCGGACGCGCGCACCCTGGTCCGCGTCCCGTCGTGGGAGTGGCACCGGGCGGGGGTGGACGGCAAGCGGTCGGCGGCGATCGTCCGGGCGGCCCGGGTGGCGCGCCGGATGGAGGAGGCGGCGGCGATGGACCTGCCGGCGGCCGTCGCCCGGCTGTGCGCGATCGACGGCATCGGCCCCTGGACGGCGGCCGAGACGCTGCAGCGCAGCAACGGCGCGCCGGACGCGGTGACGGTGGGGGATCTGCATCTGCCCGGCCTGATCGGCTACGCGCTCACCGGGGTACGGGGCGCGGACGACGCGCGGATGCTGGAGCTGCTTGAGCCGTACGCCGGGCAGCGTCACCGGGCGGCCCGGCTGATCCTGCTGTCGGGGGTCGCCCCGGCCCGGCGCGCTCCGCGTCAGCGGCACGCGCGGATCGCCCGGCTGTGAGCCGGCGTGCGCCGCGCTGACCGCCGGGGCACGGTGACAAAGCTCACCGCCCGGCTCACGCGCCGCGCGACTCCTTGATGGCCCGCCGCCTGGCCAGCCGGTGGCTGCGGCGGATCTGCGCCTCCTGGTGACGGCGGCGGTCCTCGTCGTTCTCGGGCACGACCGGGGGGACGGGGCGGGGCTTTCCGTTGTCGTCGACGGCGGCGAAGACGAGGTAGGCGGTGCCGACCCGGGTGGCGGGGGTGGACTCGTTCCAGCGCTCGGCCATGACCTTGACGCCGATCTCCATGGAGGAGCGGCCCGTCCAGTTGCACTGGGCGTGTACATGCACCAAGTCGCCGACCTTGACGGGCTCCAGAAACACCATCTCGTCCATCGAGGCGGTGACGGCGGGGCCGCCGGAGTGCCGTCCCGCGACGGCGCCCGCGGCGTCGTCGACGAGCTTCATGATGACTCCCCCGTGCACGGTTCCCATCAGATTGGTGTCGTTCTGGGTCATGATGTGCGACAGGGTGGTGCGCGAGGCGCCGGTGGGCTTGCCGGGAAGATCGTTCTCCGGGCGGGAAATGACGTGGTCTGTCATAAGACCAGCGTAAGGCGGGGAATCCTTGTGCATCAGCTCTGCCACAAGTGACCGGGGCCACTCCCCACCGGCCCTGGCCCCGGGGGACACTGCTGAGTTATGAGCGACTGGCCCCAGGGATGGACGGACGACGATCAGCCGCGCGCGGACCGCTACGGGCGGGGCAGCGGCAGCGGCCCCGAGGGCGCCCGGGTGATGCCGCACGTACGGCGGCCCGCGCCGGGCGGCACACCCCAGGGGCCTCCGCAGCCGAGAGGCGGCGGCCATGACGCGTACGACGACGGTTACAGCGAGGGGCAGGTCTACCGGGGCTCGGGGCAGGGCGGCCCGCGCCATCCCGGTCCGCCGCCGGCCGCGCGGGGCCCGTACGACGACGGCGGGCCGCCGCGGCGGCCCGTCCGCTGGGGACGGCGGATAGGGTACTCGGCGCTCGCGCTGGTGCTGGCGCTGCTGGTGATCGCGACCGGCACGTACTTCTGGGCGAACAGCAAGCTCAACCGTGACGTGGACCTCGCCTCCGTCGAGGACCGGCCGGACAGCGGCAAGGGCACCAACTATCTGATCGTCGGCTCGGACAGCCGCGAGGGGCTGAGCGACGAGCAGAAGAACGATCTGTCCACCGGCTCGGCCGAGGGCAAGCGCACGGACACCATGATCCTGCTGCACGTCGGGGACAACGGCTCCACGATGATCTCGCTGCCGCGTGACTCGTGGGTGACGATCCCGGAGTTCACCGGCTCGGTGTCCGGCAACCGCATCCCGGCCCAGCAGCAGAAGCTCAACGCCGCCTTCTCCATCGAGGGCCCCGAGCTGCTGGTGCGGACGGTGGAGTACAACACCGGGGTGCGCATCGACCACTACGTGGAGGTCGGCTTCGGCGGCTTCGCCAATGTCGTGGACGCGCTGGGCGGGGTCGAGATGTGCTTCGACAAGGCCATCCAGGACAAGAACAGCGGCGCCGACTTCGCCGAGGGCTGCCAGACGCTGAACGGCGCCGAGTCGCTGGCGTTCAACCGGCAGCGGTACCAGGAGGCCGAGGGCGACCTGGGCCGTACCAAGAACCAGCAGAAGTTCCTGGGCGCGCTGGCTTCCCAGACCGGCTCCCCGGCCACCGTGCTGAATCCGTTCAAGCTGTACCCGACGCTGAGCGCCACCACGGACGCGCTGATCGTCGACAAGGACATGAGCCTGTGGCAGCTGGGCCGGATGTTCCTGGCGATGCGCGGCGCCGAGCAGATGAACATCCCGGTCGCCAACCCCGGTTACGCCACCGACAAGGGCTCGGCGGTGCTGTGGGACATGGAACAGACCGAACTGCTGATGAGCCAGATCAACAATGACGAGAAGGTCACCGTCGGCGTGAAGGACTGAGCGGACGCAGGAAGACCGGAAGCCGCCGGGTGGCGGGCGGACGGAACGGAAGGAGGGGCGGGACGGCCGGTCGGCCGTCCCGCCCCTCTCCTGTCCTCAGTCCTCAGTCCTCACCTCACGCGGTGGGGCGGCCCATCGCCCGGTACGTCCAGCCGGCCTTGCGCCACACCGCCGGGTCCAGGGTGTTGCGCCCGTCCAGGATGCGGCGCTCGGTGACGACCTCGCCCAGCGCGGCCGGGTCCAGCTCGCCGAACTCGCGCCACTCCGTCAGGTGCAGCACGGCGTCCGCGCCCCGGGCCGCGGTCAGCGCGGTGTCCGCGTAGCGCAGGGTGGGGAAGACTGCGCGGGCGTTCTCGGTGCCCTTGGGGTCGTACACCGTCACCTGGGCGCCCTGAAGGTGGAGCTGGCCGGCGACGTTGAGCGCCGGGGAGTCCCGTACGTCGTCGGAGTCCGGCTTGAAGGTGGCGCCGAGGATGGCGATCCGCCGGCCGAGCACCGAGCCGCCCAGGGCCTCCTGGGTCAGCTCGATCATGTGGGCGCGGCGCCGCATGTTGATGGAGTCGACCTCGCGCAGGAAGGTGAGCGCCTGGTCCACGCCGAGTTCGCCGGCCCGGGCCATGAAGGCGCGGATGTCCTTGGGCAGGCAGCCGCCGCCGAAGCCGATGCCGGCCCGCAGGAACTTGTGGCCGATCCGGTCGTCGTACCCGAGCGCCTCGGCGAGGCGCACCACGTCGCCGTCGGCCGCCTCGCAGATCTCGGCCATCGCGTTGATGAAGGAGATCTTGGTGGACAGGAAGGCGTTGGCCGCCGTCTTGACCAGCTCGGCGGTGGGCAGGTCGGTGGCCAGGAACGGGGAGCCCTCGGCGATCGGGGTCGCGTACACCTGGCGCAGCAGCGTCTCGGCGCGCTCGCCGGTGACACCGGCGACGATCCGGTCGGGGTGCAGGGTGTCCTGGACCGCGTAGCCCTCGCGCAGGAACTCGGGGTTCCAGGCCAGCTCGATGTCGGCGGCGGCCGGGGCGAGTCCGGAGATGAGCGCGGCGAGCCGGGCGGCGGAGCCGACCGGGACGGTGGACTTTCCGACCACCAGCGCCGGGCGGTTCAGGTGCGGGGCGAGCGAGGTGACGGCCGCGTCGACGTAGCTCATGTCGCAGGCGTACTCGCCCGCCTTCTGCGGGGTGGTGACGCAGATGAAGTGCACATCGCCGAACTCGCCGGCCTCCGGGTAGGAGGTGGTGAAGCGCAGCCGCCCCGTCGAGCCCTCGATCCCGGCCACATGACGGCGCAGCAGCTCTTCGAGGCCCGGCTCGTACATCGGGGCGCGGCCTGCTCTGAGCAGGTCGATCTTCTCCTCGGCGATGTCGAGGCCCAGCACCTCGAAGCCCAGTTCGGCCATGGCGGCGGCATGGGTCGCGCCGAGATAGCCGGTGCCGATGACGGTGATCTTGAGCGGGGGCATGAAGCGAGCATAGTCCCCGTCTGGCGGGGGGAGGGTCCCAGGATCTAGGGTTAAGTTACTTAACAGTCATTAGCATGGTGGCGCGTCACACGGGAGTGAGTGCGGTGGCAGGAGCAGCGGACTTCGATCTCTACCGGCCGGCCGAGGAGCACGAGCTGCTCCGGGAATCCGTACGCGCCCTCGCCGAGGCGAAGATCGCCCCGCACGCGGCGGAGGTGGACGAGCAGGGCCGCTTCCCGCAGGAGGCGCTGGACGCCCTGGTGGCCAGTGATCTGCACGCGGTGCACGTGCCCGAGAGCTACGGGGGCGGCGGTGCGGACGCCCTGGCCACGGTGATCGTGATCGAGGAGGTGGCGCGGGTGTGCGCCTCCTCCTCCCTCATCCCGGCGGTCAACAAGCTGGGGTCGATGCCGGTGCTGCTGTCGGGCTCGGAGGAGCTGAAGGCGCGGTACCTGGCGCCGCTGGCGCGGGGCGAGGCGATGTTCTCGTACGCGCTGTCGGAGCCGGACGCCGGCTCGGACGCGGGCGGGATGCGCACCCGGGCGGTGCGGGAGGGCGACACGTATGTCCTCAACGGCGTGAAGCGCTGGATCACCAACGCCGGGGTCTCCGAGTACTACACGGTGATGGCGGTCACCGACGCGGACAAGCGCACCCGGGGCGGGATCTCGGCGTTCGTGGTGGAGAAGGGCGACGAGGGCGTGTCCTTCGGCGCCCCGGAGAAGAAGCTCGGCATCAAGGGCTCGCCGACCCGCGAGGTCTACCTGGACAACGTCCGCATCCCGGCCGACCGGTTGATCGGCGAGGAGGGCACCGGCTTCGCCACCGCGATGCGGACTCTGGACCACACTCGGATCACCATCGCGGCGCAGGCGCTGGGCATCGCGCAGGGCGCGCTGGACTACGCCAAGGGGTACGTCGCCGAGCGCAAGCAGTTCGGGCGTCCGGTCGGTGACTTCCAGGGCGTGCAGTTCATGCTGGCCGACATGGCGATGAAGCTGGAGGCGGCCCGCCAGCTGACGTACGCGGCGGCGGCGCGCTCGGAGCGCGGCGACTCCGACCTCACGTTCTTCGGCGCGGCGGCGAAGTGCTACGCCTCGGACGCGGCGATGGAGATCACCACGGACGCGGTGCAGCTGCTGGGCGGCTACGGCTACACCCGGGACTACCCGGTGGAGCGGATGATGCGGGACGCCAAGATCACCCAGATCTATGAGGGCACCAACCAGATCCAGCGCATCGTGATGGCGCGCAACCTGCCCTGACGCACGGGCCGGGAACGGCGGGCGGTCAGGGCGCGATGCCCTGGGCCGCCCGCCGTTTTTCCATGAGGGCCTCGACCCCGTCGAGGATGAAGTCGAGGCCGTAGAAGAACTCCTCCTCCGGCGTGGTGCGGTCATCGGCGAAGACGCCGGCCTCCACGATCGCGCTGAGCGCCGGGTAGCACCCCTCCTCCACCACCCTGGCCAGCACCTGGTGGTACGCGGCGCCCCATTCGGTGTAGGTCAGGCCGGTGGAGGGGGCGGCGCGGCGGACCACTTCGGCCTGGCGCGCCTCGGTCAGCGCGTAGCCGGAGATCACGCTGAGCACGCCCATCCGGTCCTCGGGGGTGAGCGGGGTGGGCTCCATGGCGGACAGGCCCGCTTCCATCCAGGCGACGTTGTTGGGCCCCATGGGCGGGGTGCCGATGGGGACGTCGAGCAGCCAGGGCCGGGCCATCAGGACCTGGTACTGGGCGTGCGAGAAGGCCCGGACCCGGGCGCGCCACTCGGTGGGCCAGTCGGTGGTCTCCGGCCGCCCGGTCGCCTGTTCGAACATCAGGTCGACGAGGTCGTCCTTGCCGGGGATGTACCGGTACAGCGACATGGTGGTGACTCCCAGCCGCTTGGCGACCTTGCCCATGGTCACCCCGGCCATGCCCTCCGCGTCCGCGAGCTCCACCGCGGTGTCCACGATCTGATCCACCGTCAGTGCACCGCGTGGCCCGCGGCTGCCCGGCCGCTGCCTGCGCCACAGCAGGTCGGCCGTGTGCTCGGGGTCGCGCCGCGCCGCCATGCCGTTCTCCTCCGGTCCCGTTCACGATTGACGCCATCTTAAAACTGTGTATCTTGTAGACAGTAGTGTACTTGATACACAGTTTCGGGGACGGGAAAGGCACCACCCATGGCAGAGCACGCCATCGTGGCCGAGGGGCTGCGCAAGCGGTACGGGGGCACCTACGCCCTCAACGGATTCGATCTCACCGTCGAGACGGGCACCCTGCACGGTGTGCTCGGCCCCAACGGCGCCGGCAAGACCACCGCCGTGCGGGCGCTGGCCACCCTGCTGCGGTACGACGCGGGCCGGGCCACCGTCTGCGGCCTGGACGTGGCGCGCGAGCCGCAGCGGGTACGCGGCGCCATCGGGCTCACCGGCCAGTACGCCGCCGTCGACGAGACGCTCAGCGGCCGGCAGAACCTGGTGATGTTCGGGCGGCTGCACCGGATGTCCAAGGCGGCGGCCGGACGGCGCGCCGACGAACTGCTGGAGCGGTTCGGCCTCACCGCCGCCGGCGCCAAGTCGGCCGGACAGTACTCCGGCGGCATGCGGCGCCGGCTGGACCTGGCCGCCAGCATCATCCGCACCCCCCGGGTGCTGTTCCTGGACGAGCCCACCACCGGACTCGACCCGCGCAGCCGCAACGAGGTGTGGGACGCGGTGCGCGACCTGCTCGCCGCCGGCACCACCGTGCTGCTGACCACGCAGTACCTGGAGGAGGCCGACCAGCTCGCCGACCGCATCTCGGTGGTCGACGCGGGCCGGGTCATCGCCGAGGGCACCGCCGACGAGCTGAAGGCCCGCATCGGGGGCGACCGGGTGGAGATCGTCACCCGGCGGGCCGGGGACCTGGTGACGGTGGCCGCCCTGCTGGAGCGGATAGCGGGCGCGCCCGCCACCACCGACCCGGACACCCGGCGGGTGGGCGTCCCGGTCACCGACCGGGTGGCGGCGCTGACCGAGGTCGTACGGGGTCTGCACGACGCCGGACTGACGGTGGAGGACATCGGCACCCGGCGGCCGACCCTCGACGAGGCGTTCCTGCACCTCACGGCGGGGCGTACGGGGAAGACGGAGGTGGCGGCATGAGGAAGCTCCGTCTGGCGGCGGCCGACAGCTGGGTGATGACGGGCCGCAACATGGCGCACGTGGTGCGCTCGCCCGAGGAGATCGGCATCTACTTCATGCTGCCGATCATGTTCGTGCTGGTCTTCGGCTACGTCTTCGGCAGCGGCATGCAGCTGCCGGACGGCGGCAACTACCGGGAGTTCCTGCTGCCGGGCGTGTTCGCGATGACCATGCTGTACGGGATGGGGGCCACCGCCACCTCGGTCGCGCACGACGCCCAGCGCGGGGTGGTGGACCGGTTCCGTTCGCTGCCGATCGCCCGCTCCGCGCTGCTGACCGGGCGCAGCGTCGCGGATCTGTTCCGGGCGCTGCTGGAGATCGCCGTCCTGGTGGGATGCGGGCTGCTGGTGGGCTGGACCTGGCACCGCGGCATCGGGTACGCGCTGCTGGCGGTGGCGCTCGTACTGGCGCTGCGGATCGCGATGACCTGGGTCGGGATCTTCGTGGGGCTGCTGGTGCCCAACCCGGACACGGTCGGCGTCATCGTCTTCCCGCTGGCCTTCCCGCTGACCGCGGTCTCCAACGTGTTCGTGGCGCCCGAGCTGATGCCGGGGTGGCTGGGCACGATCTCGGCGTGGAACCCGCTGTCGGCGACGGTGTCGGCGATCCGGGAGCTGTTCGGCAACCCGGGTCTGCACACGGCGGGCGCCAGCTGGCCGACGGAGAACGCGATGGCGCTCGCCATCGCGTGGCCGGTGGTCCTGGTCGCGGTGTTCGCGCCGCTGGCGGTACGCCGCTACCAGAACCTCAGCCGCTGAGCCGGAGCCGGGGGCCGGGCGGATAAGCCGGGGCCCGGGGCGGGTACGGAGAACGCCCGCCCCGCCGTCCACGGGGGGGCGGCGGGGCGGGCGGGGCCGGTGCGGGCGGCCGTCGGGGAGGCGTCAGAGAGTGACGCCCTGGGCCCGCAGGTAGGCCAGCGGGTCGATGTCCGAGCCGTAGTCGGCGCCGGTCCTGATCTCGAAGTGCAGGTGCGGCCCGGTGCTGTTGCCGGTGCTGCCGACGCCGCCGATCTCGTCACCGGCGGACACCGACTGGCCGGCGCTCACCGAGAGCGAGGACAGGTGGGCGTACTGGCTGTAGTGGCCGTCCGCGTGCTGGATGACGACCTGGTTGCCGTAGCTGCCGCCGTCGCCGGCCGAGATGACCTCGCCGTCGCCCACGGCCAGCACCGGGGTGCCGGTGGCGGCCGGGAAGTCGATGCCGGTGTGGTAGCCGCTGGCCCACATGGAGCCGGCCACCTTGTAGCCGGTCGCCAGGGCGCCGTCGGCGATCGGGGAGACCCAGCCGCCGGTCGCCGGGGCGGGCTCCGCCGCGGGGGTCTCCACCTCGGCGGTGGCCGTCTTGGTGCCCGCGTAGGTGGACAGCTCCAGCTTCAGGCCGGGCTTGATGAGACCGGCGTCGGCGCCGATGGCGGCCTTGTTGTCGGCGTACAGACCCTTCCAGCCACCCTCCAGACCCAGGTCGCGGGCGATCTTGCTCAGGGTGTCACCAGCCTTGACGGTGTACGTGGCGGTGACGGCCGGCTCGTCGGCGGCGTGTGCGGCACCGGCGGTGGCCAGCGGCACGGCGATGCCGGCGCCGCCGATGGCCAGCAGCACGGAGGCACGGGTGAGACGGGTGAAGCGATGGGCGCGCGAGGCGCGGTGACGACCGCGTCCGGACATACGGGGACTCCTCTCATCGCCTGCGAGGTGAGCTGTCGGGTTCGGGCCGAGAAGGAGCCCGGCCACTGCCGTCGGACGAGCCGCGCGGCGGTGGCTTCACCCCGAGCCGGTCCGTGCTGCGTACGGGCCGGCGGGAAGTGGTTCCCCCGCTCCTGTCATGGGGAAGGACTGCGTTTCCGTGGCCGGTGACAGGATTGGGCGTCCGGTCGCGGATCGTCGCGGGTGCGACGCGGGAGCACCGTAATCCCGTTAATTCGGACAAGACAACAAGCGGCGGCGGGCGCGGGCTTGATCACGCAACAGAAACGGGAATGATCACCTTCGGGCGATCATTCCCGTTCTGCACCAACTTCACGTATGAATGTCCCACTTGCCGACCTTGCGGAGCGGCGCCCCGCACCTCGCCGGAACCCCGTCAGGGGCGGAAAGTGAGGTCGGTCACCACGCATCTCCCAAGAGACGCTATCCCACCCAATGTTCTCAATGTCCGGAATCGGCAGTGACCGGGCCGTCCAGCTGCTCGATGGTGGCGTTCGAGGGACCGCGCCGCGCGCCGAGACCGGCGGCCACCGTCTCCGCGTCACGCAGCACGCGGACCGCGTTCTGCCAGGTCAGCTTGGCCAGATCGGCGTCCGACCAGCCGCGCCGCAGCAGCTCCGCGATGAGGTTGGGGTAGCCCGCCACCGAGTCCAGGCCCTGGGGCAGGAACGCCGTGCCGTCGAAGTCACCGCCGATGCCGAGGTGATCGACGCCCGCCACCTCGCGCATGTGGTCCAGATGGTCGGCCACCGTCGCCGGGGTCGCCACCGGACGCGGGTGGGCCTCCTCGAAGGCCCGCTGGACGCGCATACCGGCTTCCGTGGTGTCCAGGTGGTGCAGCCCGTGCGCGCGCATGTTCTCGTCCGCGCGGCGCGTCCACTCCACCGCCGCCGGCAGCACGAACTTCGGCACGAAGGTCGCCATCGCCACCCCGCCGTTGCCCGGCAGCGCGGCCAGCACGTCGTCGGGGATGTTGCGCGGGTGGTCGCACACGGCGCGCGCCGAGGAGTGCGAGAAGATCACCGGCGCCTCGCTGACCCGCAGCGCGTCGCGCATGGTGTCGGCGGAGACGTGGGAGAGATCGACGAGCATGCCGATCCGGTTCATCTCGCGCACGACCTCCTCGCCGAACGCGCTGAGGCCGCCGTGCCGGGGCTCGTCGGTGGCCGAGTCCGCCCAGTCGATGGTGTCGTTGTGGGTGAGCGTCATGTAGCGCACGCCCAGCGTGTACAGGGCGCGCAGCGTGGCCAGCGAGTTGTTGATGGAGTGCCCGCCCTCGGCGCCCATCAGGGAGGCGATCCGGCCCTCGGCGCGCGCCTTCTCCATCTCGTCCGCCGAGGCCGCCGGGGCGAGTTCGCCGGGGTGGCGGGCGAGCAGCTGCCGTACGACATCGATCTGCTCCAGGGTGGAGCTGACCGCCGCGTCGCCGGCGTAGTCGGAGCGGGTGTACACCGACCAGAACTGCGCGCCGACCCCGCCCGCCCGCAGCCGCGGCAGGTCGGTGTGCAGGTGGGCGCTCTGGTCGGTGGCGATGTCGCGCCGGTCCAGGTCGTAGCGGACCTGCTCGCGCAGCGCCCACGGCAGGTCGTTGTGGCCGTCCACCACGGGGTGTTCGGCGAGCAGGGCGCGGGCCCGCTCCAGGTGTGCGCTCAGGTCGCTCACCGGGCGGCCTCCCCGTCCTTGCGCAGCGAGGCCCGCAGCTTGCGGCCCTTCTCGGTGGCCTGCGCGTTGAGCACGGTCTGGAAGTCCCGCATCCGGTCGCGCAGCTTCGGGTCGTGCGCGGCGAGGATGCGCACCGCCAGCAGGCCGGCGTTGCGGGCGCCGCCCACCGAGACGGTGGCGACCGGCACCCCGGCCGGCATCTGCACGATGGACAGCAGCGAGTCCATGCCGTCCAGGTGCTTGAGCGGCACCGGGACGCCGATGACGGGCAGCGGGGTGAGGGCGGCGAGCATGCCGGGCAGATGGGCGGCGCCGCCGGCGCCGGCGATGATGGCCTTCAGCCCGCGCTCGGCGGCCCGTTCGCCGTAGGTGACCATCTCGCGCGGCATGCGGTGCGCGGAGACCACGTCCGCCTCGTAGGGCACCTCGAACTCGTCGAGGGCCTGGGCGGCGGCCTGCATGACCGGCCAGTCGGAGTCGGAGCCCATGACCAGGCCGACCACGGGAGGTGCGGCCGGCGCGTTACGGATGCTCATTCGTCGATCGTTCCCCGCAGGTAGTCGGCGGCGTGCCGGGCGCGTTCGCGGACCTCGGACAGCTCGTCGCCGTAGGTGGTGACATGGCCGACCTTGCGGCCGGGCTTCACGTCCTTGCCGTACATATGGATCTTCAGCCCGGGGTCGCGTGCCATGCAGTGCAGATACGCCGGGTACATGTCCGGGTAGTCGCCGCCCAGGACGTTGACCATGACGGTCCACGGGGCGCGCGGGCGGGGGTCGCCCAGCGGGAGGTCGAGGACGGCCCGCAGGTGGTTGGCGAACTGGGAGGTGATGGCGCCGTCCTGGGTCCAGTGGCCGGAGTTGTGCGGGCGCATCGCCAGCTCGTTGACCAGCACCCGGCCGTCGGTGGTCTCGAACAGCTCGACGGCGAGGTGGCCGGTGACGTTCAGCTCGGCGGCGATCCGCAGGGCCAGCTGCTGGGCGGCGGCGCCCAGCTCCTCGGGCAGGCCGGGGGCGGGTGCGATGACCGTGTCGCACACGCCGCGCACCTGGATGGACTCCACGACCGGGTACGCCACGGCCTGGCCGTGCGGGGAGCGGACCACGTTGGCGGCCAGCTCGCGCGTGTAGTCGACCTTCTCCTCGGCGAGCACCGGCACGCCGGCCAGGAACGGCTGGGCGATGGCCGCGTCCTCGGCGGAGTCCACCACCCACACGCCCTTGCCGTCGTAGCCGCCGCGCACGGTCTTCAGGACGACGGGGAAGCCCCCGGCCTCCTCGGCGGCGAACCGCGCCACATCGGCCGGGTCGGCGACGATCCGGTGCCGGGGGCAGGGGATGCCGAGCTCGGTCAGGCGGGCCCGCATGACGCCCTTGTCCTGGGCGTGCACCAGGGCGTCGGGGCCGGGGCGCACGGGGATGCCGTCCGCCTCCAGTGCGCGCAGATGTTCGGTCGGGACGTGCTCGTGATCGAAGGTGATCACATCGCAGCCCTTCGCGAAGGCACGCAGGGTGTCGAGATCGCGGTAGTCGCCGATGACGACCTCCCCCACGACCTTGGCCGCCGAGTCCTGCGGCGTATCGCTGAGAACCTTGAACTTGATGCCGAGCGGGATGCCCGCTTCGTGGGTCATCCGGGCGAGCTGCCCGCCGCCCACCATGCCGACTACCGGAAATGTCACGGTGCCCAGGGTATCGGCCGGGTGCGGGGCTGCCGTGGGCAGTGGTGGGGAAGGAGCCGGGAGACGTCCGGGGAGCCCGTACGGAACCGGCCGGGAGCGTACGGAACCGGCGGGGCCCGTGCTCGCGTCGGCTCCGGGTACGGCCCGCCCGTGGCCGGCAGTGCTCCGCCGCGGTCTCCCGGCGGCCTTCGCGCGGCGGGTCCGGCTGTTCACCGGGCGCCGTGCCGGGGGAGCTGGTTAGCATGATCGCAGTCTTATGTGATGTTCTGTACGATTTTGCTGTGCCGCCGACGTGACACGGAAAGGGTCCGATGCGCCCCAGGCTCCCGCTGCCTCCCCCGCTCGCCCGCGAGGCGGCGAAGTTCGGCACGGTCGGCGCCTTCGGCTTCCTCGTCAACGTCGTGGTCTTCAACCTCTGCGCCCAGGCGCTGGGCGTCGAACCGCTGCTGTCCGGGCTGCTGGCCACCTGCGCCGCCATCACGGCCAACTACTTCGGCAACCGGCACTGGACCTACCGGGACCGCGACAAGGGCAGGCAGCGCCGCGAGGCCGGGCTGTTCGTGCTGTTCTCGTGCGTCGGCCTGCTGCTGGAGAACGCGGCGCTCGCCATCTCGCACTACGGCCTCGGCTTCACCTCGGTGCTCGCCGACAACCTCGCCAAGAACGTGATCGGGCTGGGCATCGCGTCGGCGTTCCGCTTCTGGTCCTACCGCACCTGGGTCTTCAAGGAGCGCGCGCCCCGCGACGGCCGCCCCGCTCACTCCCCCGCCGACGCCGTCTGATCGGCCTCCCGGCTCAGGAACAGCGCGAACACCGGGGGCCGCTGCTGGAGCAGCTCAAGACGCCCGCCGTCCGCCTCCGCGAGATCACGGGCCACCGCGAGTCCCAGCCCGGTGGAGTTGCGGCCGGACACCGTCCGCTCGAAGACCCGCGCGCCCAGCTCCACCGGCACCCCGCGGCCCTCGTCCGTGACCTCGACGACCACCTGGTTGCCGGTGGTGCGGGTGCGCAGCGCCACCGTGCCCGCGCCGTGCATGAGTGAGTTCTCGATCAGGGTGGCCAGCACCTGCGCCACGGCCCCGGGGGTGCCCACGGCGCGCAGCCCGGCCTTGCCCGAGTGCACCAGGGCCCGCCCGGTGCCCCGGTAGGCGGGCTTCCACTCCTCCAGCTGCTGGAGGACGACCTCGTCGATGTCGAAGCCGACCGCCGAGCTGGAACGGGCGTCGCGCGAGTTCGTCAGCAGCCGCTGCACCACATCCGTGAGCCGCTCCACCTGGGTGAGCGCGATCGCCGCTTCCTCCTGCACCGTGTCGCGGTCGTCGGCGGTGGCGATGATCTCCTCCAGCCGCATGGACAGCGCGGTCAGCGGCGTCCGCAGCTGGTGGGAGGCGTCGGCGGCCAGCCGGCGCTCGGCGGTGAGCATCCGGGCGATCCGCTCGGCGCTGCCGTCCAGCACATCCGCCACCCGGTCCAGCTCGGCGACCCCGTAGCGGCGGTGGCGCGGGCGCGGATCGCCCGAGCCCAGGCGCTCGGCGGTCTCGGCGAGGTCGGTCAGCGGGGCGGAGACCCGGGCGGCCTGCCGTACGGCGAGCAGCGCGGCGGCGGCGACGGCCCCCAGCGACACCACCAGGATGATCATCAGAATGCGGGTGATCTCGTCATCGACGACGCTGCGCGGCTGCCGCACGGTGACGGTCTCGCCGTTCACCCCACTCTCGGTGGCGGTCAGGGCGTCCGCGCCGGCCTGGACGCCCAGCGAGATGGGCGGGTGCTCCGGCTGCTCGATGAGCACATGGCGGTCCTCCGGCACGAAGGACGCCATCTTCGCGGCGGTGACCTGCTCGCCGGCCGCGATCCGGCTCTCCACGACCGCGACCAGCCGGGCCGCCTCCGACTGGAGCCGGTCGCGGGCGGTGGACTCGATGGAGCGGGCCTCGACGAAGAACAGCGAGACGCCGAAGACCGCGATGACGACCAGGACGACGGCGAGGGTGGAATTGATCAGACGGCGGCGCACGGGGTGGTGATCAGCTCTTCTCGAAGCGGAAGCCGACGCCCCGTACGGTGGCGATGTAGCGCGGGTTGGCGGCGTCGTCGCCGAGCTTCTTGCGCAGCCAGGAGATGTGCATGTCGAGCGTCTTGGTGGAGGACCACCAGGTGGTGTCCCACACCTCGCGCATGAGCTGCTCGCGGGTGACCACCCGCCCGGCGTCCCGTACCAGGACCCGCAGCAGATCGAACTCCTTGGCGGTCAGATGCAGCTCGGTCTCGCCCATCCAGGCCCGGTGCGACTCCACGTCGATGCGGATGCCGTGCACGGCGGGGGCGACGGCGGGCTCGGTGGTGCCGCGCCGCAGCAGGGCCCGGACCCGGGCCAGCAGCTCGGCCAGCCGGAAGGGCTTGGTGACGTAGTCATCGGCACCGGCGTCCAGACCGACGACGGTGTCCACCTCGTCCGCGCGGGCGGTCAGCACCAGGACCGGCAGGCCAAGCCCCTCGGTGCGCAGCCGCCGGCACACCTCCAGACCGTCCATGCCCGGCAGGCCGAGGTCGAGCACGACCAGGTCCACGTCGCCGCGCAGCCCGGCACGCAGCGCGCCGGGGCCGTCCTCGCGCACCTCCACCTCGTAGCCCTCACGGCGCAGGGCGCGGGCCAGCGGCTCTGAGATGGATGCGTCGTCCTCGGCGAGCAAAACTCGGGTCATGGGGCCGATGGTAGACGGCCCGGACTGCTCGTCCCGGTGGGATACGGCAGGTCGTGCCCCGGGGGCACTCATGGGGCGGTGGGTGCCGCCAGTTCGGCCCAGACCGTTTTTCCGGGGGCGCCGGAGCCGTCCTGTGGGCCGGCCTCACGGGCCACGCCCCAGTCCAGGCACAGGCGCTGCACGATGAACATGCCGTGGCCGCCGGGGCGCCCGGCGCGGCGGGCGAGGTCGGGGGCGGGCAGTCCGCTGCCGCGGTCGGAGACCTCCACGCGCAGCACCTTGGGGCCGCAGCCCAGGCGCAGCTCGTCGGGGCCGTTCGCGTGCAGGCAGGCGTTGGTCACCAGCTCGGAGACGACCAGCAGGGCGTCCTCGGCGGCGGCCCTGGCCTCGTCGGTGGCGGCGGGCAGCCATCCCCAGTCGTGCAGGGCGGCGCGGGCGAACTCACGGGAGCGCGAGACCACGCCGGAGGTACCGATCAGGCGCAGCCGGCGGATCTGGCGCACCGCCTCGGCCCGGTCGGGCCGAACCGCCCCACCGGGGCCGGCGGCCTCCACCGCCGCGTCGTCCCCACCGTGCTCTCCCGCCGGATACGGATGGGTCGTACTCACTGCACGCCTCCCTCGCCGTATCACCACGTGCCGCCGCACCTGAGCCGCACCGATCTATCGCTCTGATAGATCGCCCTGACCTGCCGGCCGGTTCCCGGGCCGGCCGCCGGCTCCATCTGGGTCCGGCGTGCCTGGGCTCCTGCCCGGAAGAGCGAGGAGAACACCCGCCCGATCCGGGGAATAGTGTGACCCGGCCGACCCCCTCCCGTACAGCGGGGCCGACCTGCGCAAACGGGGGAAGGATCAGCTGCCGGGAAGCGCCGCGAGGGCGTCGTCCAGGCTCGGGTGCACGGAGAAGACCGCGCCCGCGCCGGTGATCTCGAAGACACGGGCCACCATGGGCCGCATCGCGGCGAGGTGGACGCCGCCACCGGCGGCCTCGGCGTCCACGCGGGTGGACAGGAGCACATTGAGTCCGGTGGAGTCGCAGAACTCCAGGCCCGAGCAGTCGATAACGATTCGGGAACATCCGCCGGCGACGCAATCGTCGAGTGACTCACGCAACATTCCGGCGGAATGGTGATCGAGTTCCCCCGCGGGCGAGACAACCGCTCCGGCGTCGATACGCCGCACATCGACCGTCAACTGGCGCCGGTTTCCGCTGCCCGGCATCGCGCGGTCCATGCAGCCCCCTTCAATTGGAATGGGCTTCCTGGCTAGCACCGAACCTTAGCCCGTTGCGACGTGGCCCAACACCCGAACAGGACAGACATAGCAATCAATTCAGACATAGCAGACTTGCTATTCCCGGCGGAAGACGGGTAGGGCTAGTAAGGCAACAGCAGACCACGCCGGCTTTGGAGGCGCCGCACCTCGCAGTGCACGTCATGGCTTCGGCAGCCATATGCCGAGAGACTACGGAGGACACCCATGTCACCCGCCCCCCGGACAGAAGAACCGCATAGCGTGACCGAGCAGCCCACGGTGCACGAGATCTCCGAGGCCGCCGCCCCGTCGGCGCCCGAGAGCATTCACGAGCTGCTGCCCGAGATCCCCGAGGATCAGCGATTCGACGAGATCGCCCCGATGGACGCGCGTGCGCTGTCCAAGAGCCTGTTCGTCAGGCTGCGGAATCTCGAAGAGGGCACCCACGAGTACGCGTATGTCCGCAACACCCTGGTTGAGCTGAATCTGGCGCTGGTGAAGTTCGCCGCCTCGCGATTCCGCTCCCGCAGTGAGCCGATGGAGGACATCGTCCAGGTCGGCACCATTGGACTTATCAAGGCGATCGACCGATTCGAGGCCGATCGCGGGGTGGAATTCCCCACCTTCGCGATGCCCACGATCATCGGGGAGATCAAGCGTTTCTTCCGCGACACCTCCTGGTCGGTACGGGTGCCGCGACGACTCCAGGAACTGCGCCTGGACCTGGCCAAGGCCGGCGACGAACTCGCGCAGCAGCTGGACCGCTCCCCGACCGTGGCCGAGCTCGCCGAGCGGCTGAACCTCAGCCACGACGAGATCGTGGAGGGCATGGCCGCCTCCAACGCGTACACCGCCAGTTCGCTGGACGCGCAGCCCGAGGAGGACGACGCGGAGGGCGCGCTGGCCGACCGGATCGGCTACGAGGACCACGGCCTGGAGGGCATCGAGTACGTCGAGTCCCTCAAGCCGCTCATCGCCGAACTGTCGCCGCGCGACCGCAAGATCCTCTCGCTGCGGTTCGTGGCCAACATGACGCAGTCGGAGATCGGCGAAGAGCTGGGCATCTCCCAGATGCACGTCTCGCGGCTGCTCGCGAGAACGCTGCGCAAGCTGCGCCAAGGTCTGATGGTCGAGGACTGACCGCGCGACCGCCGTCCGGGGCCGGAGCTCCGCGGCGGCGTACCGGACGCAGGGGCCCGGCCGGGCCGTAGGGTGGCATCCATGGAGCTGCTGTCCGTCAACATCGGCCGGGCCCGCGTCGTTTCGTACACCGACACGGCGGGCGGGTTCACCGGCATCGACAAACGCCCGGTGGCCGGCCCCGTCGCGGTGGCCTCCCCCGGCCCGAGCGGCGCGGGCGGCAGCGGGCTGGCCGGCGACACGGTGAGCGACGCGCGCCACCACGGCGGGGCCGACCAGGCGGTGTACGCCTTCGCCCGCGAGGACCTGGACCGCTGGGAGGCCGCGCTGGGGCGCGAACTGGCGCCCGGGGTCTTCGGCGAGAACCTCACGACGCTCGGCGTCGACGTCAACGGCACCCTCATCGGGGAGCGGTGGCAGATCGGTGACGAGGTCGTCCTGGAGGCCACCGCGCCGCGCATCCCGTGCCGCACATTCGCCGAATGGCTGGGCGAGCGCGGCTGGGTCAAGCGCTTCACCCAGGACGCGGCGCCCGGCGCGTACTTCCGAGTCCTGCGGCCCGGCACGGTGCGGGCCGGCGACCCCGTACGGGTGCTGCACCGGCCCGACCACGAGGTGACGGTGGCGTTCCTCTTCCGCGCCAGGACGACGGCCCCCGAGCTGCGCCCGCGGGTCATCGCGGCGGGCGAGGCCCTGTCGCTGGAGGAGCACGCCCGCGCGGTGACGTGGGCGCGGCAGGCCGCTGCCGGTTAGCGGGATTCCGTACGGCGGGGCAGCGTGCGTTCGGTGAAGTGCCGGCGCACGGAGAAGTACAGCCCGAAGGACACCACGGCCGCCACCGCGAACGGCGTGCGCGGGCCCGCCTCGCGGCCCGCCGTCTGTTTCACCAGTGTCACCGGCCCACCCCGGCACGGGGGTTGTGGCCGCGCCATGGGGACTCGCCCTGGCCGGTGCCTTACGGGACGCGGGCGCCGTCCCGCCAGACCGCCTCGATCAGCGGGACGCCGGGGCGGTACGCGAGATGCACCGGGGAGGGCGCGGCGAGCAGGGCGAGGTCGGCGCGGGCGCCCGGGGTGAGGTGGCCGATGTCGTCGCGGGCCAGGGCGGCGGCGCCGCCGGCCGTGGCGGACCACAGGGCCTCGTCGGGGGTCATGCCCATCTCGCGGACGGCGACGGCGAGGCAGAAGGGCATGGAGGAGGTGTACGAGGAGCCCGGGTTGCAGTCGGTGGCCAGCGCGACGGTGACGCCCGCGGTCAGCAGGCGGCGGGCGTCGGGGTACGGGGAGCGGGTGGAGAACTCGCAGCCGGGGAGCAGGGTGGCGACGGTGTCGCCGTCGGCGAGCGCGGTGACGTCCGCGTCGGTGAGGTGGGTGCAGTGGTCGGCCGAGACGGCGCCGGCCTCGACGGCAAGTTGGACGCCGGGGCCCGGACCGAGCTGGTTGGCGTGCACCCGGGGGGCCAGGCCCCTGGCGCGGCCGGCGGCCAGGATCGTCCGGGCGGCGTCCGCGCCGAACGCGCCGCGCTCGCAGAAGACATCGATCCAGCGGGCGTACGGGGCGCAGGCGTCGAGCATCGGGCCGGTGACGAGGGCGACGTAGGCGTCCGGGTCCTCGGCGTACTCGGGTGCGGTGATGTGCGCGCCGAGGTAGGTGGTCTCGGGGGTGTGGGCGCGGGCGACGCGCAGGGCGCGGGCCTCGTCGTCGGTGGTGAGGCCGTAGCCGGACTTGGTCTCCACGGTGGTGGTGCCCTGGCGCCGCATCTCGGTGAGGTGGGCGGCCAGGTTGGCGTCGAGCTGCTCGTCGCTCGCACGGCGGGTGGCGGTGACGGTGGAGCGGATGCCGCCGGCGGTGTAGGGGCGGCCGGACATGCGGGCGGTGAATTCCTCGGTGCGGTCGCCGGCGAACAGCAGGTGGGAGTGGGAGTCGACGAAGCCCGGGATGACGGCCCGCCCGGCCGCGTCGTGGTGACTGTCAGTGGCGGGTGTTTCACTGGTCGTACCGATCCAGGCGATGCGGTCGCCGTCGATGACGACGGCCGCGTCGTGGAGTTGTCCGAGCGGGCCGTGGCCCAGGGAGGGGTTGTTGGTGATGAGCGTGCCGATGTGGGTGATTGCCGTGCTGGCCATCGTCGTCGTCCTCAGCGGGGGTGGTTCAGGGCGCGGATGGTACGGGCCAGGGTGCCGGCCGTGTCGTGGACGGTCTGGTGCACGCCGTCGCGCACGATGTGCCGGCCGCCGACCACGGTGTGCCGGACATCGGCGGCGGTGGCGGCGTAGATCACCGCCTCGGTGGCGAGTGAGGGGGCGGGGCCCGCCGTACGGACGGTGTCCAGCGCCACGGTGGTGAAGTCGGCGAGCGAGCCGGGTTCCAGGCGGCCGGCGTCGGCCCAGCCGAGCGCCGCGTGGCCCTCCTCGGAGGCGGTGCGCAGCAGTTGGGCGGCGGTCCAGTGGCCGCGGGCGCGGGTGCGCAGCCGTTCGTTGAGTTCCAGGGCGCGGGCCTCTTCGAGGAGGTCGATGACGGCGTGGCTGTCGCTGCCCAGGCTCAGGGGGCTGCCGGCGCGTTCGAGGGCGGCGGCGGGGCCGATGCCGTCGGCGAGGTCGCGTTCGGTGGTGGGGCACACGCACACGCCGGTGCCGGTGGCGCCGAGCAGGGTGATGTCGTCGTCGGTGAGATGGGTGGCGTGCACGGCGGTGGTGCCGGGGCCCAGGATGCCGTGGTCGGCGAGCAGCCGGGTGGGGGTGCGGGCGTGGGCGCGGTGGCAGGCGTCGTTCTCGGCGGGCTGCTCGGACAGATGGAGGTGCAGGGGGGCGCCGCGGTCGCGCGCCCAGTCGGCGACGGTGGTGAAGGCGGTGGCGGGGACGGCGCGTACCGAGTGGATGGCGGCGCCGATCCGGGCGTGGCCGGTGTCGGCCAGGGCGGCGGCGCGGGTCGCCCAGGCGTCGGCGGTGCCGTCGCTGAAGCGGCGTTGCTGCGGGGTCGGCGGGGTGCCGAAGCCGGAGGTGAGATAGCAGGTGTCGAGGAGGGTGAGGCGGATGCCGGCCTCGCCGGCGGCGGCGATCAGGGCCTCGCCCATGGCGTTGGGGTTCTGGTACGGGGTGCCGCCGGGGGCGTGGTGCACGTAGTGGAACTCGCCGACGCAGGTGATGCCGGCCAGCGCCATCTCGGCGTAGACGGCGCGGGCGAGTTCGTGGGCGGATTCGGGGGTGAGCTGGGAGGCGACCAGGTACATGGCCTCGCGCCAGGTCCAGAAGGTGCCGCCGCCGATCTGGGCGGCGCCGCGCAGCGCGCGGTGGAAGAAGTGGCTGTGGGCGTTGGCCAGTCCGGGGACGGTGAGCCCGCCGAGCGGGACGGCGCCGACCGGCGGCTCGGGGACGCCGGTGCGGACGGCGGTGATCCGGCCGTCCGCACCGGTGGAGATGACCGTGCCGGCCTCGACCGTGCCGTTGAGCCAGGCATGGGCGGCCCAGTACGTCTGTGCGCTCAGCGACACACCAGTTCCTCCAGTACCTCGGCGAGGGCGGTGACGCCGGCCTCGCAGTCGTCCTCGGTGGCGTGCTCGGTGGGCGCGTGGGAGATCCCGGTGGGGTTGCGCACGTAGAGCATGGCCGTGGGCACGGTGGCGGACAGAATCCCGGCGTCGTGCCCGGCGCCGGTCGGCAGCAGCGGCGCGCCGCCGTGCCGCTCGGTGAGCAGGGCGGCCAGCCGGTCGCGCAGCGCGGTGTCGAACTCGACGAGGCCGGTGCGGGATTCCTCGGTGACGGTGACGCCGACCCCGTCGCGGTCGCCGCGTTCGGCGGCGGCCCGCTCGATCTCGGCGACCATGGCGTCCAGCGTGGGCCGGTCGGCGGCGCGGGCGTCCAGCCAGCCGCGTACCAGGGAGGGGATGGCGTTGACGCCGTTGGGTTCGACGGCGACCTTGCCGAAGGTGGCGAGCGCCCCGGCCAGCCGGGCCTTCTTGCGGGCGCCGAGCACGGTGGTGGCGTAGGTCAGCATCGGGTCGCGGCGGTCTTCGAGGCGGGTGGTGCCCGCGTGGTTGGCGGCGCCGTGGAAGTCGAACCGCCAGCGTCCGTGCGGCCAGATCGCGGAGGCGACGCCGACGGGGTGCGGGGTGTGGTCCAGGGCCCGGCCCTGTTCGATGTGCAGTTCGACGAACGCGCCGATGCGGGCGAGCCGTTCGGGGTCGGCGCCGATGGCGTCCGGGTCCTGCCCGGCGCGTTCCATGGCCTGCGGCAGGGTGATGCCGTGGGCGTCGCGCAGGCTGTGGGCGCGTTCGGGGGTGAGGATGCCGGTGGCCAGCCGGGAGCCGACGCAGGCGACGCCGAACCTGGCGCCCTCCTCGTCGGTGAAGTTGACGATGCCCAGCGGCCGTCCGCCGGGCGGCACCCGGTCCACGGCGGCGAACGCGGACACCACCCCGAGCGGCCCGTCGAAGGCGCCGCCGTCGGGCACCGAGTCCAGGTGGGAGCCGGTGACCACGGCGTCCCCGGCGGCGGGGTCGCCGCGCCAGGCCCACTGGTTGCCGTTGCGGTCCACCTCGTAGCGCAGTCCGCGTACCTGGGCCTGGTCGCGGAACCAGTCGCGGCAGTCGCCGTCGGCGCCGCCCCACGCGTACCGCCGGTAGCCGCCGGTGCCGGAGTCGCGCCCGATGGGCGCCAGGTCCCGCCACATGGCGGGGAAGCCGTCCGCCATCACGCCTCCCCCTCCCGCATGGGGACGCGGACGCCCCGCTCGGCCGCGACGGTCTCGGCGCTCTCGTAGCCGGCGTCGACGTGCCGGATGACGCCCATGCCCGGGTCGTTGGTCAACACCCGCTGGATCTTCTCGCCGGCCAGCCGGGTGCCGTCCGCGACGGTGACCTGTCCGGCGTGCAGGGAACGGCCCATGCCGACGCCGCCGCCGTGGTGCAGGGAGACCCAGGAGGCGCCGGAGGCGACGTTGACCATGGCGTTGAGCAGGGGCCAGTCGGCGATGGCGTCGGAGCCGTCCCGCATGGCCTCGGTCTCGCGGTAGGGGGAGGCGACGGAGCCGCAGTCCAGGTGGTCGCGGCCGATGACGACCGGGGCGGCGAGTTCACCGGAGGCGACCATGTCGTTGAAGCGTTCGCCCGCCCGGTCGCGTTCGCCGTAGCCGAGCCAGCAGATCCGCGCGGGCAGGCCCTGGAAGCGGACGCGTTCGCCGGCCAGCTTGATCCAGCGGGCCAGCGACTCGTTCTCGGGGAAGAGGTCCAGGACGGCCCGGTCGGTGGCGGCGATGTCGCGCGGGTCCCCGCTCAGGGCCGCCCAGCGGAAGGGCCCCTTGCCCTCGCAGAACAGCGGCCGGATGTAGGCGGGGACGAAGCCGGGGAAGGCGAACGCCCGCTCGTACCCGGCCAGCCGGGCCTCGCCCCGGATCGAGTTCCCGTAGTCGAAGACCTCCGCGCCCGCGTCCTGGAAGCCGACCATCGCGGCGACGTGGCGGGCCATCGACTCCCGGGCCCGCCGGGTGAAGCCGGCCGGGTCGCGTTTAGCCTCGTCCGCCATGTCCTCGAAGGCGGTGTCCACCGGCAGATAGGCCAGCGGGTCGTGGGCGCTGGTCTGGTCGGTGACGATGTCGATGGGCGCGCCCAGCTCCAGCAGCCGGGGTACGGCCTGCGCCGCGTTGCCCAGCACGCCGATGGACAGCGGGCGGCGCGCGTCACGGGCCTCCTCCGCGCGCCGCACCGCGTCCTCCAGGGAGTCGGCGCGGACGTCCAGGTAGCCGTGTTCGATGCGCCGGGCGATGGCGCGCGGGTCGCAGTCCACGCAGATGACGACGCCGTCGTTCATGGTGACGGCCAGCGGCTGGGCGCCGCCCATGCCGCCCAGCCCTGCGGTGAGGGTGATGGTGCCGGCCAGGGTGCCGCCGAACCGCTTGGCGGCGACGGCGGCGAAGGTCTCGTAGGTGCCCTGGAGGATGCCCTGGGTGCCGATGTAGATCCAGGACCCGGCGGTCATCTGCCCGTACATGGTCAGGCCCAGTTGCTCCAGCCGGCGGAACTCCTCCCAGTTGGCCCAATCGCCCACCAGGTTGGAGTTGGCCAGCAGCACCCGGGGCGCCCACTCGTGGGTGGTGAGCACACCCACCGGGCGGCCGGACTGGACCAGCAGCGTCTCGTCACCGCGCAGCGTGCGCAGGGTGCGGGTGAGGACGTCGAAGGAGGCCCAGTCGCGGGCGGCCTTGCCGGTGCCGCCGTAGACGACCAGTTCGTCGGGGTGCTCGGCGACCTCGGGGTCGAGGTTGTTGTGCAGCATGCGCAGGGCGGCCTCCTGCTGCCACCCCCGGGCACTCAGCTCGCTGCCGCGCGGCGCGCGCACGGGTCGCGGTCCTGACATCGCCCCTGCCTCCCTGCTGAGGATAGATATTCAGCCACCTGTGGCGCTGAATAGTTTCAGTCAACAACCCTTCTGCCCATCGCGGCCCCGATCATGCTTATGTGGTCGTATGTCTGCTGTCCCTGCCGTTCCGCCTGCCGACCGCACAGAACGCCGGGATCTGGCCGTCGCCGCGGCCGTGACCCACGACCTCCTCGACGACCACAGCCCGCTCATCGGCCTCCTCGACCTCCAGGACATGCGGGACACCGTCTCCGCTCTCCATGCTGCCTTCGATGAGGTGACGGCGCCCGGTCAACACGTCCTCCACACCTTCGCCGTCAAAGCCGCGTCACTCGCCCCCGTACTGCGCCGGCTGGGCGCCCTGGGCATGGGTGCCGAGGTCGCCGGCCCCGGCGAGCTGGCCCTGGCCACCGCCGCCGGATTCCCCCCGGACCGCGTCGTGCTGGACTCCCCCGCCAAGACCCGCGCCGAACTGCGCGAAGCCCTCGCCCAGGGCATCGCCCTCAACGCCGACAACCGCCAGGAACTCGACCGGATCGCCGAGCTGATCGACGCGGGCCCCGGCACCGGCACCACCGGCGGCCACGGCCCGATCGGGCTGCGCGTCAACCCGCAGCTGGGCGGCGGCAGCATCGACGCCATGAGCACGGCCACCGCCACCTCCAAGTTCGGCGTCGCACTGCGGGACGAGGGAGCCCGCGCCTGGGTACTGCGCGCCTTCGCCGAACACCCCTGGCTCACCCGGCTGCACTGCCACGTCGGCTCCCAGGGCATCCCCCTGGAACGGATGGCCGCCGGGGTGCGCGCCACCCACGAACTGGCCGAGGAGATCAACGCCGCCCTCGGCCGCCGGCAGGTCGACACCCTGGACATCGGCGGCGGCCTCCCCGTCAACTTCGACGGCGAGGAGACCACCCCCACCTTCGCCGCGTACGCCGCCCTGCTGCGCCGCGAGGTGCCGGAACTCTTCGACGGGCGGTACGGCCTGGTCACCGAGTTCGGCCGGTCCCTGCTCGCCAAATCCGGGCTGATCCTCACCCGGGTGGAGTACACCAAGACCGCCGGCGGACGCCCCATCGCCGTCACCCACGCCGGCGCCCAGGTCGCCACCCGCACCGTGTTCGCCCCGGACGCCTGGCCGATCCGGGTGGCCGCGTACGACGCCAAGGGCCGCCCCAAGACCGGCGTCCCGCTGCGCCAGGACGTGGCCGGCCCGTGCTGCTTCGCGGGCGACCTGGTGGCCCGCGACCGCGCCCTGCCGCCGCTGGCCCCCGGCGACCTGACCGCCCTGCTGGACACCGGCGCGTACTACTTCTCCACCCCGTTCGCCTACAACTCGCTCCCCCGCCCCGCCGTCTACGGCTACGCGTACGAACCGGACGGGACCCTCGCCTTCACCATGCTGCGCCGCGCCCAGACCCTCGCGGAGGTGGTCGCCGAATCCGGCGGCGACCTGTGAGACGGGGAGCGCGCGGGACCGTACCGGACCGGCACCCCGGCCCGTTCACTCCAGGAACAGCGCCCGCTCCGCCGCCCGCGCGTCGAAGGACTCCAGCCGGGCCGGCGCGTCCGGCAGCGCGTCGCACATCGCCTCCAGCAGCACCCGCCCCAGCAGCATCGGCGCGCACACCGTGTCGAACGCCAGCGTGGTACTCACCGGAGCCGGCAGCAGCAGATCGTCCGGGTGCACCACCGGGGCGAACGCGCTGTCCGCCACCGTCACCACCCGCAGCCCGGCCGCCCGCGCAAGCTCCAGCGCCCGCGCCGTCTCGCGCGGGTGGCGGGGCAGCGCGAAACACAGCAGCGCGCCCGCCCCGGCCGCCACCGCCGCGTCGATCCGGTCGGCCAGCATCGAGCCGCCCTCGTCCAGCAGCCGCACCTCCGGATGCACCTTCGCCGCGAAGTACGCGAAGCCGCGCGCCTGGGCCGCCGCCGCCCGCAGCCCCAGCACCGGCAACGGCCGGGAGCCGGCCAGCAGCCGGCCCGCCTCCGCCACCGGCCCCGGATCGGCCAGCGACGCCGCCAGCTGCCGCAGATTCTCGATCTCGGACGCCACCGCCCGCTGATAGACATTCGCCCCGGGCCCCTCGGCTCCCCCGGGCTCCCCGCCCTCCTCCGCCACCGGCGCGCGCAGCGCCCGCCGCAGCGCCGGATAGCCGTCGAAGCCCAGCGCCACCGCGAACCGCGTCACCGACGGCTGGCTCACCCCCGCCAGCCGCGCCAGCTCCACGCTGGACAGATACGCCGCTTCCTGCGGCTGCCGCACCATGCAGTGCGCGATCCGCCGCTGGGCCGGGGTCAGCCGGTGCCCCTCGAACAGCGTCCGCAGCCGCGCGCCCGCCCGCGCGCTCGCCGTCTCACTCATCTGCATAAGTCTATGCAGCCGCCCGTCCCGGCGGAGCGGTCGTGGCGAAAGTGGGGTTAGCCCCAGTGCCGCACGCGCCCCCGCGCGCGTACCGTGGCGCCCATGAGCGACCCCGAGCTGGCGCATGACCTCGACGCGGCCGTACATACGCTCCCCCAGACTTCGTCCGGGGGTGCCCCCAGGGAACTCGGCTCGACCTACGAGTCCGAGCTGATCGAGTCCTTCCTGGAAAAGGTGGAGCAGCGCATCGACGCCACCGTGGACATGGGGGCACCTCCGGACGAAGTCTGGGGGAGGGTCCGCCGCCAGGTCGCCGAACAGCAGATGGTGGTGGCCAGGGGCGGGCGGCCCGAGGGAATACGGCGCTCCGGCTCCGGCTCCGTGCTGGAGGGCCCGGCCGGGGCGTTCGCCCTCGCCGTGGTCTCCCTGGTCCTGGCCGTCCCGCTGTCGGCGATCGCCGCCGCCAACCTGGGCCTGGCCGGGCTCGTGGTCTGCTGGGGCGGCATCGTGGGCATCAACGCCTGCTACACCATCGGCGGTTCCCTCCGCCGGCCCGACCACGGCGACTGACCCGGCTCCGCGAAACGGCAGGCCCGGCCGGGCCTGCCGCTGGAGGAGGAAGTGGGCGGGGACCGCCGCACCCCGGTGAGATCACCAGGGGCGGGACGACGGCGGTCCCCGCGGGGACACGGGCCGGGTCGGGGCCGCGCGTCCGGGCGACCAGGGAGGTCCGGGAGCCGCTCCGGAGGTCCTTGGTGCCGACATCCACTACAGTGCCGGACCGGTGTTAACGACGCGTTGCCCGGCCGTGACACTTCGGGATCGATTGCCCGTACCGGGATCGCCACCCGTGTCCCGGGAGCCTGCTCGCGCGTTACTTCTCGGACCGCCGGCCGGCCGCCAGGAACGCCAGCAGGTCCTGCCGGCTGACCACCCCGGTGGGCTTGCCCTCCACCAGCACGATCGCCGCGTCCGCCGACTCCAGCACCGCCATCAGATCGGCCACCGGCTCCCCGGAACCGACGTGCGGCAGCGGCGCGCTCAGATGCTTCTCCAGCGGGTCCTCCAGCGCGGCGCGCCCCGTGAACAGCGCGTCCAGCAGCTCCCGCTCCACCACCGAGCCGACGATCTCCGCCGCCATCACATCGGGGTGCCCGGCGCCCGGCTTGACCACCGGCATCTGCGAGACGCCGTACTCGCGCAGCACGTCGATCGCCTCGCCGACCGTCTCCTCGGGGTGCATGTGCACCAGCGAGGGCAGCGCCCCGCCCTCCTTGCGGCGCAGCACGTCGGAGACCCGGGTCTGCGGCTCGCCGCCCTCCAGGAAGCCGTAGTCGGCCATCCACTCGTCGTTGAAGATCTTGCTCAGGTAGCCGCGCCCGCTGTCCGGCAGCAGCACCACGACCACGTCGTCCGGGCCGAGCCCGCGCGCCGTCTCCAGCGCGGCGACGACCGCCATCCCGCAGGAGCCGCCGACCAGCAGCCCCTCCTCGCGGGCCAGGCGCCGGGTCATCTGGAAGGAGTCCTTGTCGGAGACCGCCACGATGCCGTCGGCCACCGTGCGGTCGTACGCGGTCGGCCAGAAGTCCTCGCCGACGCCCTCCACCAGGTACGGGCGCCCCGAGCCGCCCGAGTACACCGAGCCCTCGGGGTCGGCGCCGATCACCTTCACCCGGCCGTCGCTGGCGTCCTTCAGGTAGCGGCCGGTGCCGCTGATGGTGCCGCCGGTGCCGACCCCGGCCACGAAGTGGGTGATCCGGCCCGCGGTCTGCTCCCACAGCTCGGGCCCGGTGGTCTCGTAGTGCGAGCGCGGGTTGTTCGGGTTGGAGTACTGGTCGGGCTTCCAGGCGCCGGGCGTCTCGCGCACGAGGCGGTCGGAGACGTTGTAGTACGAGTCGGGATGCTCGGGGTCGACGGCGGTCGGGCAGACGACGACCTCGGCCCCGTACGCGCGCAGCACGTTGATCTTGTCGGTGGAGACCTTGTCGGGGCACACGAAGACGCAGCGATAGCCCTTGCGCTGGGCGACGATGGCCAGGCCCACCCCGGTGTTGCCGGAGGTGGGCTCGACGATCACGCCGCCGGGGCGCAGCTCGCCCGACTCCTCGGCCGCCTCGATCATCCGCAGGGCGATCCGGTCCTTGACCGAGCCACCCGGATTGAAGTACTCGACCTTGGCCAGGACCGTGGCCCGGATCCCCTCCGTCACGCTGGTGAGCTTGAGCAGCGGGGTGTTGCCGACAAGGTCGATCATCGACTCGTGATACTGCACTGTGGTCTCCGCACATCCCGGGGCGGGTTCGTCCACCCACTGAGTGCACCCTATTGCCCCGCGCGTGGACGTGGACGCGCGTTGCGCGGCCCAGCACCCTGGGCAGACACACAGAGCAGAGACACAGAGCAGAGACGGCAGCGGGGAACCGCAGGGAGCGGAAGCCGGCGGACGGCGGACGAGACGGGAGGCGCAGCGGCCCCATGTCCAGCAGAGAGCGCGTGGCGCGGCGGATCGCGACGGCGGCGGCGTACGGCGGTGGTGGCATCAGCCTGCTGGGCGGTGCGGCGGTCGGTCTGGTGTTGACGGAAGTTCAGCTGGCGCGGCGGCAACTGCTGCGCAATGGCCGGGAGGAGCCCCCGCCGCTGGCGGACGGCGTATACGGCGCCGAGTACGCGTCGGGGCCCACGGCCGGTCCCCGGGCGGCGGTGCCGTGGCGGCTGGCGATGCTGGGCGACTCGACGGCGGCCGGGATGGGGGTGCACCGGCCCACCCAGACGCCGGGCGCGCTGCTGGCCTCGGGTCTCGCGGCGGTCTCCGAGCGGCCGGTGGAGCTGCACAACGTGGCGCTGTCCGGTGCCAAGTCGGACGATCTGGAGCGGCAGGTGTCGATGCTGCTCACCGAGCCGGGGCGGGCCCCGGCCCCGGACGTGTGCGTGCTGATGATCGGCGCCAACGACATCACCGGCCGGATGTCCCCGGCCGAGTCGGTGAAGCATCTGTCCCAGGCGGTGGCGCGGCTGCGGACGGCGGGCTGCCAGGTGATCGTGGGCACCTGCCCCGATCTGGGCTCGGTGGAGCCGGTGGCGCAGCCGCTGCGCTGGATCGCGCGCCGGGTGTGCCGGCAGCTGGCGGCGGCGCAGACGATCGCGGTGGTGGAGCTGGGCGGGCGCACGGTGTCGCTGGGGGATCTGCTGGGCCCCGAGTTCGCGGCGCATCCCGGGGAGCTGTTCGGCCCGGACCGGTACCACCCCTCGGCGGTCGGGTACGCCACGGCGGCGATGGCGGTGCTGCCGACGCTGTGCGCCTCGCTCGGGGTGTGGCCGGAGGAGGAACGGGTGGAGGCGCGGCGCCGGGAGGGCTATCTGCCGGTGGAGCGGGCCGCGGCCAGGGCGGCGGCGGAGAGCGGTACGGAGGTGAGCGCGGCCGGGGAGGAGAGCGCGGCGCGGCGTACGCCGTGGGCGCTGCTGAAGCGGCGGCGGCGCCGGCAGCTGCCGCGGCCCGAGGAGTCGGAGACCTCGGAGCGGCCGGAATCCCCGGAGGGACCGGCGCCCGCGGAGCAGCCGGAGCGTCCCGGCCCGTCGGAACGGCTGTCTCCCTAGGTCCTGTCTGACACATCCCGCCTGGCCCGCGACCCTCCCCCAGCCTTCGGCCGGGAGGTGCCCCCAGGCACGGCACCTCGCTGCGTTGTCGAGACGCCCGAGTAGCCCACTACGAGGGCGCCCCTCCGCCTTGCGATGCACCGCACCAGACGCCGCGGGCCTGACCGGCGCCATGTGTCAGACAGGACCTAGGTCTTGCCGCCGCCGGGTTACCTGCCGGTAGCTTATGAGGGCGCGTTCGTCGCATCCGCACGATGCACAGCACTCCGGAGGAATTCCATGCCAGAAGCAGTGATCGTCTCCGCCGCCCGCACCCCGATCGGGCGGGCCGTCAAGGGCTCACTGAAAGATGTCCGCCCCGATGATCTGACCGCCGGAATCGTGCGTGCCGCGCTCGCCAAGGTGCCCGAGCTGGATCCCGCCGACATCGACGACCTGCTGCTGGGCTGCGGCATGCCCGGCGGCGAGCAGGGCCACAACCTGGCCCGCGTGGTCGCCGTACAGCTGGGCCACGACACTCTGCCGGGTGCCACCGTCACCCGTTACTGCTCCTCCTCGCTCCAGACCACGCGGATGGCACTGCACGCCATCAAGGCGGGCGAGGGCGATGTCTTCATCTCGGCCGGGGTGGAGACCGTCTCACGCTTCGCCAACGGCAGCAGCGACGGCCAGCCCGGCACCCGCAACCCGCTGTTCGACCCGGCCGGGGCCCGTTCGGCGGAGCGCGCCGAGCAGGGTGGCGTGGGCTGGCACGACCCGCGCGAGGACGGCGCGCTGCCCGACATCTACATCGCCATGGGCCAGACCGCCGAGAACCTCGCCCGCCACAAGGGCGTCACGCGCCAGGAGATGGACGAGTTCGGGGTCCGCTCGCAGAACCTCGCCGAGAAGGCCATCGCGGACGGTTTCTGGCAGCGCGAGATCACCCCGGTCACGCTCCCGGACGGCACGGTGGTCAGCAAGGACGACGGCCCGCGCCCCGGCGTCACGCTGGAAGGCGTGCAGGGCCTGAAGCCGGTCTTCCGCCCCGACGGTCTGGTCACGGCCGGCAACTGCTGTCCGCTGAACGACGGCGCCGCCGCCCTGGTGATCATGTCCGACACCAAGGCGCGGGAGCTGGGGCTGACCCCGCTGGCCCGCATCGTGTCCACCGGCCTGTCCGCGCTCTCCCCCGAGATCATGGGGTACGGGCCGGTCGAGGCGTCCCGGCGGGCGCTGGAGCGGGCCGGGCTGACCATCGGGGACATCGACCTGGTGGAGATCAACGAGGCGTTCGCCGCGCAGGTCATCCCCTCCTACCGGGATCTGGGCATCGACATCGACCGGCTGAACGTCAACGGCGGCGCCATCGCCGTGGGTCACCCGTTCGGGATGACCGGTGCCCGCATCACCACCACCCTCGTCAACTCGCTCCAGTGGCACGACAAGCAGTTCGGCCTGGAGACGATGTGTGTGGGCGGCGGTCAGGGCATGGCCATGGTGCTGGAGCGTCTCAGCTGAGGTGATAAAAGAGAGGTTCCGCTTCCGCGATCCCCGCGATCCGCGAGTGATCACGCCAGGGTCGCGGGGGCGATACCGAAGTGTGCCCGGGATGTGATGCACGCCGCCATCCCGGGCGAATGCGCAGGTCAGCGGGGCGGGCGGGGTGGGCGTCGGGACTGAGGTCCTGTCCATTTCGTGACGTTTCACCCTGCCCGGCGTGGCCGCGTCCCGGAAACCTGAGATAGGAAGTCAGGGACCGAGAGCACTGGGAGACAGTCCGTGAGCGCCATATCCGTCATCCTGCTGGTGACCGCAGGCACCTCCGTGGCTTTGAGCGCGGCTGCCCTGCACACCATCCGTGGCCTGCGTACCGAGGTCTCGGGTCTGCGCCGCGCGCAGCTCCCGGCCGCCCGCAGGCCCGTACCGGCCGAGGAGATCCGCGCCGCCGTCGCCGAGGCACTGGCCGACGAGCGGGAGCGGGAGCTGGCGGAGGCCCGCGCCTTCTGGGCCGAGCAGGACGCACGGGAGAGCGAGGGGCCGGGCGCGCTGCTCGCGGGGCGCGGCCTGGAGTACGAGGTGGCCGAGGCGGACGAGGATCTGCTGGACGCTCTGCTGGAGCGGTACCTGCTCAGCGACTCGGGGCAGGAGGCCGGTGACGGTACGGTGTTCGTCCCCCGGCAGCAGGACCTGTGCAGCGCGGCCGAGCAGCAGCACCAGCAGTCGGCCGCCGAGCGTGACCGTGACCGTGACCGCGACCGCGAGGCCGCCGGGGAGGACGGCGAGTCCGCCGAGCTGGCCGCCGCCCGCCGCCGGCACCCCTCGCACCCCGGCTACACCCTGTCCGGGGACCCCGTGGAGGCCACCGGCCCACGCCCCGGGATCGAGGAGCAGCAGCGCCGCACCACCGACCAGCTGAGCCAGCTGGCCGAGGCCCGCACTCCGCTGGCGGACGTCCGCCCCGGGCCGCTGGGCACCCTGGACGTGTACCTCTTCGAGGACGGCACCACCCTGTGCCTGTCCCCCAGCCAGCAGGAGACCGCCGAGCGGCTGGCCGCGGCGGTACGGGACGGCGAGGCCCCCGTCCTGATGGGCGGCTCGGGCATCTCCGGCGCGTACGCCCTGACGTTCGCCTGCGGGCAGGACAGCGTCTACCTGCTGGCCGACCGCATCGTCTCCACCTGAGCCTCCCCGAGCCCACCTGACCGGTCCGCGCCGGGCTGCGGCGCCCCCGGTACCGGTGTTCAGTGGGGGCATGCTGACCGACCCTGCCGTACGCGCCCTCGTGGCGGCGGTGAACGCGGGCGACCGCGAAGCCTTCCACGGCCTCCTGACCCCGGACGCCACCATGTCCGACGACGGCTCGGACCGCGATCTCCAGCAGTGGACCGACCGGGAGATCTTCGACGCCGGCGGGCACATGGACATCGAGTCGGAGTCCGGGGACGGCCGCTCACTGATCGTCCGGTTCCGCAACGACACCTGGGGCGAGATGCGGACCGCCTGGCGGTTCGAGGTGGCGGAGAACGGACGGATCTCCCGCTTCGAGACGGGCCAGGCCTGAGCCCCCGGCCCGGCAGCGGGTCTGTGTGACGCGGGCCATATCCGCCCCGGTCACACTCCCGCCCCCCGCCGTGTCACCCAGGTGCACGCACCCGCCGGCAACGGAACGGACCACAGGAGCTCACCATGGACGCCCGTCTCAACCTCTTCGGCAACCAGGTCACCGCCAAGACCCTGCGGCACATCAACTCGGCCGGCAAGGTCATCACCGACTCGCCCCTCCCGCCCGCGACCCAGGAGCTGGTGAAGCTCCGCGCCAGCCAGATCAACGGCTGCGGCTTCTGCACCGACATGCACACCAAGGAGGCCGCGGCGGCCGGGGAGAGCACCGTACGGCTCCACCTGGTCGCCGCCTGGCGGGAGGCCACGGTCTTCACGGAGGCCGAGCGCGCCGCCCTGGAGCTGACGGAACAGGGCACCCGGATCGCGGACGCGGCCGGCGGGGTCACGGACGAGGCGTGGGCGGCCGCCGCCCGGCACTACGACGAGGACCAGCTCGCCGCCCTGGTGTCGCTCATCGCCGTCATAAACGCCTACAACCGGCTCAACGTCCTCGTACGCCAGCCGGCCGGCGACTACACCCCCGGACAGTTCGGCTGACCGACACGGCCGGGCCGGTTCGGCCGCCGATACAGTCGGGCCCGTGAACAACACGGACACCGACACCCCGACCGACACCGGATCCGGCGCCTACCGCCAGGAGCTGACCGCCCTGGAGGAGGCCGTGGAGCAGGACGCCGGACGGCTGCGGGGGCTGGCCGAGAGCCGGCTGCGGCAGGGGGCCGCGGCCGAGGGCCTCGCGCGCGCACGGGAGCTGTCCCGCCGCGCCCAGCTGATCGAACGCCCCGGGACCGAGCCGCGCGTCATGCCCGACCACGGGGTGTTCGCGGTCGGCGATCAGCTGGCCGTCGCCGGGCACGACCTGGTGCGGGCCCTGCGCGAGCACCCCGACCCGGGCGCGGTGGCCGCCGCCCGGGAGGTGCTGCGCCGGGAGACCGCGCGCCCCTGAGAGAAACGACGGAGGGCCCCACGGGAGACGTCCCGTGGGGCCCTCAAGCCGTACGACCGATGCCGTCCGGCTGTGGCTCAGTCACCCTGGAGGATGGCGATCAGCCGCAGGAACTCCAGGTAGATCCAGACCAGGGTCATGGTCAGACCGAAGGCGGCCAGCCAGGACTCCTTCTCGGGGGCACCGTAGGCGATGCCGTCCTCGACCATCTTGAAGTCCAGCGCCAGGAAGCAGGCGCCGAGCACGATGCCGACGACACCGAACAGGATGCCCAGGCCGCCGGAGCGCAGGCCCAGACCGTCACCGCCGCCGATGAGGGCGACGATCAGGTTCACGGCCATCAGCAGGGTGAAGCCGATGGCACCCGCCATCACGAACTTGGTGAAGCGGGCGTTCACCTTGATGATGCGCTGCTTGTACATGAACAGCACACCGGCGAAGACCGCCATCGTGCCGAGCACGGCCTGCATCGCGGCGCCGGGCGCCCACTGGTTGATGTAGTTGCTGATGACACCGAGGAACAGACCCTCGGCCACCGCGTACGAAAGGATCAGCGCGGGCGAGGCCTCACGCTTGAAGGACTGCCACAGGCCGAGACCCATGCCGACGAGGGCGAAGAGGATGCCCACACCGATGGGAAGGTCCATGATCCAGGCGAAGGCCGCCGCGACGACGACCGAGCCCAGGGTCAGGGCGGTACGCGAGACGACCGAGTCGATCGTCATCACACCCGGACGGGTGCCGGGCGCGCCCGGCGCCATCACACTGCCGTCGGGGCCTACCTGGGGCTGCGCATAGGGATTCCCTGGCTGCGCGTAGGGGTTGCTCGGGCTGCCCGCGTACGGAGTCCCGGTCTGCGGCTGCGGTCCGGCGTTGAAGCCGGCGTAACCGCCGTCCCGACTGAACCCCCGACGCGTGAAGACCGGGTTGCTGCTCCTCATCTCACTCCTCCATGGCCGCACGGCACGGCCTTGCGTATCAGAGTAATGCGTTCGCAAAGACCGCACGCTAGTGCACCCGTGATAACGCTGAAAAGAGGTGAGAAGGTTCCCTCCCTCGCAGGTCGTTACCGACGTGTCAAGGCGGCCACCTCGGGAATGGCGGCGAAAGCGGACCGCATCCGCTCATACAGCGCGTCCCGGCCGGGGCCCGTGTCGCCACTCCGGTGGGCGGCGGACCACTCTCTGAGCGCGTGCCGCCACGCGGAGAGCATCAGTTCGAAGAGAAGCCGCTGCGGCAACGCCGGCCGCTGTCCCTCTTCCGTGGTCCGCTCGAGCACCTGATCGGTCACCTGGGAGCAGTGCTCCAGGCTCTGCGCGACCAGGGCCGGGGTCCGGTCGCACAGCGCCCGGCTGACCACGAAGCGCTGCTCCCAGCCCTCGGCCATCCCCGCGACCGCGGCGAAGAGCATCTCCTGGAACTCGCCGAGGCCGGGAACCCCGCCGCCCGCCCACCGGTCGACCTCGCGGAGATACGCCGCCCACAACTCCCGCTCCGGGGCGAGAGCCACGTCCTCCTTCGAGCTGAAGTTGCGGAAGAAGGTGCGCTGGGACACGTCCACCGCGTCCACCAGCTCGTCGAGCGTCGCCTCGGCGAACCCCTTCTCGCTGAACAACCGCAGCGCCTCGTCCACCAGGGCACGCCGGGTCCTGAGCTTTTTGCGTTCGCGGAGGGTCAGTCCGGTGTCGGTCACGCCGAGAGTCTACGCACGGGGAGCCCCTTTTATGCCGCTGAACGGCACTTGCTGCCTGCTGGCACAAGACGGGTGGGTGCGCGGTGGTAGCGCCCGGGGGACACTCCGGGTCAAACGACACACCCGACGGTGACCACGAGGACGACCAACACGATCGCCAGCACGGCCACGCAGGCGCCTACAGCCCGGCGGAGCCCCCTCAGCCGGCCATCATCACCCGGTGGCTCCGGCAGCCGGTACGCGGGCATGGCCCCGGCCGCCCGGCCGGTGGCACAACGGGTGGCACGCCCCGGCCGGGAGAAGGGCGGCGCGTACGGGACTACGGCCGGCCGAACCCGGGGACGACAGTCCCAGCACACCAGTACAGGGGTGTACGGTCCGCCCCGTGACGGCGGTCCGGTCCAGGTCACTGGCCGGTCCCGGCGGCGGCAGCCGGCGCAGGTGCCGCGCTCCCACCAGCCGTCCAGGGTTCCGGCCCGGCCCACACCCAGGTTGAGGCTGCGGCGCGGGGCGGTCATGTGCCCCCCGCTTCCGGACGGTGGCGGTCGTGCGGCACCAGGGCGCGGTAGGCGTTCGGCACCTCGGGGAGCCGCGCCTCGCCCGCCACCGTGTGACAAGAGCAGCCGCAGTCGCTGTACAGCGTGTACGTGCGGGTGATCGGCGTGGCGCCCAGTCCCGGACAGGTCCAGTGCCACCAGGCCGGGCCCGTACCGGCCGTGGCAGCCCGGCAGACGCCGGTGACGGTGCGCTCGTTCACGACCCGGTCCGCCCTGTCCGCCCCAGCCGGTCGGCCGCCAGCGAGGCGGTGGCCCGCAGCACGGCGGTCATGGTGTCCGCGCACCCCTGACAGGTGATCACGGTGACCGTGCCGCCACCCGGAGCCGGTCCGGTGATGGTCGCCGAGGGAGCGGCGGGCCGATGGCAGCGGTCACAGCGTTCCGGCAGACCGGCGAGCAGCGCGCGCAGGGCGCCGGGGTCGGTGAGACCGTCGCCGCGCGGCGCCGCACGCCAGGTCAGCCACCAGCCGGTGCGCCACTCACCCGGCGGCACCGGCAGGTGATAGCCGCGCCCCAGCACCCGCACGCCGCCCCGCCCCCACCCGGCGCGAGCCGTCCCCACAGGGAGCAGCCACGTGAGCACGTCCTCAGCCTGGTCCTCCAGCACGCCCCCGCCGGGCACCTCCCCCGCGAGGTCCCGCTGCCGCGACCGGGGCACCTGGACCGCGTCCCACCACCGCCCGCACGGCACGAGCCGGATGCCCTTCCCGACCGGTGGAATCCAACGCAGACAAGCACCCATGTCCAGCTCCAGTGAGGTGACGATCGCTGACCGTCAGCACTGTGCCGAAAGGGAGAGACCCTGGCTTTCCACACTTTGTGAAAGTCAGAGGCCCATGAACCACCTTGTGATGTGTTAGACGCCCACCCACCGCGCGAAGCCGGACAGCGCACGATGCGGCGTCCGGTGCCGACGCAGGAGCGCCAGCACGGTCTCCCGGGTGCTGGGGTGGTACCGGGTCTGTACCGGGGCCACCGCCTTGGCCGCAGTCAGCGACCGGAGAGAGGCCTCGCCCCGGCCCAACTGCTCATACGCCCGCGCCATGTCCATGTGATGGTGCCCGATTCTGCTGACCGCCCATCCCTTCGGCACATGAATCCGCTCACCCCGCTCCACGGCAGCTCCCAGGTCGCCCAGATCGACCTGTATGGCGGCAGAGTGGATCTCAACGTTCCAAGAGTCGAAGACCAGGCCGTAGGGGTCGGGCTGCCCAGAGATTCGGCCGGCGATCTTCCGGGCCTCCTCGACGTGGGCAACCGCCTCCGTACCCGAACTGGCGGTATGCCTCCGGGCTTCCAGAATCGCCTTCTTCAGATGGACGCTCCCCTGTACTGACAAGGCACGCGCGTCCCCCCTGCGGGCAGGCTCCGCCAAGGCGGATTCGGCCCGGGCCATTTCCCGCAGCCCAAGGCGGTAGCTGCCGTGCGCCAGCAGGACGATCGCGCGCTTCTCGGCTACCACCGACGGCAGCAACGGATCGGCGGCGTGCTGAGCTGCCTGATCCGCTCGTTCCAGCGCCAGGAGCGCGAGATCGTGAAAGCCGAACTTGTAGGCGAAGGTGTGGGCGAAGCGGTACACAACACCGAGCAACTCATACAAGCGCTCCCGCTGATGGCCCGGCGCGCTCTCGTGGATCAGCGTGAGGAGTTCATCCACCACAGGCGGCAGTCCGACCCCTACCGATAGGTAGTCACCGCGGAGTCGCTCCGCTTCCAGCGCGTCTATGGCGTCTGCCAGGTCCACCGGGCTGCGCGGGCGCAGTCCCTCCTCGGGTGGCAGCATGGGGTTGACCACGGCGGCCCGTACCGGTTGGACCAGTTCCTCAAGCTGATCCTGGCGCAACGAATCGAAGAAGGGCTGCCCGGTGAGGTCCGTGACCGGGACTCGCAGCGCCCGTGCGCAGGCCGCTGTCAGGGTCGGGGTGGCCGCGCGGTGGCCGGATTCGACCTTGGTGATGGCGCTGTACGAGATGTGGGCCCGCTGGGCGAGTCCCTGTTGCGTCAGCCCGCGCTGGAGGCGGATCGCCTGGATCCGCCGGCCGATCGCCGCGTCGTACCGGTGGTCACTGCTCTCGGACATGGTGAACTCTCCCATCCGAACGGGACATTCAGACGGTACCCCCGGCGCGGCCGGGGGGAACGGCGATGTGTCCTTCCACGGCGGCCTGCGGCGCCCGGGGCGGGAATTGTTCACCGTCCGGGAGTCAGCTCGGACCGATGTCCGAATCTACGGCGCCAAGGCGCCGGAACGCGGCTGTCCCCGCAGGTCAGAGGCTGGGGTGGTGGTGTGCCCGGAGCCGGACTTGAACCGGCACGACCCGAAGGTCAGCGAGTTTTAAGCTCACCGTGTCTGCATTCCACCATCCGGGCACAGAATCCCCAAGCCGTACCAAGCGCGTGTGCGCAACAGGGCGTGTCCGAGCTTATCGGGGTCACGAGCTGCTAACACCGGTGCCTGGCACCGTTGTTGTCTGATTTTATGAGCCCCTGATGGGTCATCAGCTCTGGACCGGCCCCTCACCGGCCCCTCCGCGCCCCCTCCACCCCCAAGGAATGACGCAAATCAACCCTCGGGAGCACCAGGGGTGACGTCATCCCCAGGGATGACGGACGGGCTCGGCCCGTACCCCTCAAGAAGGCCCCACAACCACCAGCGGGACGGATCCCAGGGGGGCGCGCGGCCGGAAGGATAGGGCGTGGGATTTCGTGGGCACGCCGTCCGCGCCCGTTCGACATCCATCGCCGCACCGGATCACCGGCTCATCGGCACGGGGGTTCACCGAACCGCCGACCCGCCGGCCCACCGCACCGTTCGACAGGAGACCACCGTGTCCACCATCGCCACCGAGACCCCGACCACGCCGACCGGCTCCGCGGCGGCCCGGGCCACGGACCTCACCAAGATCTACGGAGAGGGCGAGACCAAGGTGGTCGCCCTCGATCACGTGTCGGTGGAGTTCCGGGCGGCCGAGTTCACCGCGATCATGGGCCCCTCCGGCTCGGGCAAGTCGACCCTGATGCACTGCATGGCCGGGCTCGACTCCATCTCCGCCGGGTCCGCCCGCATCGGGGACACCGAGCTGACCGGGCTCAAGGACAAGAAGCTCACCCAGCTGCGCCGGGACCGGATCGGCTTCATCTTCCAGGCGTTCAACCTCCTGCCGACCCTGAACGCCCTGGAGAACATCCGCCTCCCCATGGACATCGCGGGCCGCAAGCCCGACCAGGAGTGGCTGGACCGCGTCATCGAGACGGTCGGCCTGTCCGGGCGGCTCAAGCACCGCCCCGCGCAGCTCTCCGGCGGTCAGCAGCAGCGCGTCGCCGTGGCCCGCGCCCTGGCCAGCAAGCCGGACATCATCTTCGGTGACGAGCCCACCGGAAACCTCGACTCGCGGGCCGGCGCCGAGGTCCTGGGCTTCCTGCGCAACTCCGTGCGCGAGCTGGGCCAGACCGTGGTGATCGTGACCCACGACCCGGTCGCCGCCGCGTACGCGGACCGGGTGGTCTTCCTCGCCGACGGCCGCATCGTGCACGACATGGCCGACCCGACCGCCGAGCGGGTGCTGGAGCACATGAAGCAGTACGACGCCCGGGGCCGTACCAGCTGATCCGCCCCGCGCGCACCGCACCTCCGCGCGCACCGCTTCCGCACCGCCCGTTTCCTCCTTCGCAGACTTCACCCACCATCTCCCGGGACCGCTCCATGCTCCGTACCGCCCTGCGCAATGTGCTCGCGCACAAAGCCAGGCTGCTGATGACCACCCTCGCCGTCCTGCTCGGCGTGGCGTTCGTGTCCGGCACCCTGGTGTTCACCTCGACCATCTCCACCGCGTTCCAGAAGAGCGCGGAGGAGGGCCTGACCCACGTCGACGTGGCCGTCCGGCCCGACAACGACGCGGACGCCTCCGGCCCGGGCGCCGCCGCCTACCTCGGCCAGGACCTGCTGACCGAGGTCGCCGCGCTCCCCGGCACCGGCAACGCCATAGGCGTGGCCTCCGGGTTCGCCGCTCTCGCCGACAAGGACGGCAAGCTCGTCGGCGGCGGCTTCGACTCCCGGGGCGCCAACTACTACCCGGGCGGCGAGGGCGAGGACACGCGGTACCCGATGTCCGCCGGCCGCGCCCCCGAGGCGCCCGGTGAGATCGCCCTCGACGCCAGGACCGCCGAGCGCACCGGCTACGAGGTCGGCGACACCGTCCGTCTCTCGGTGAACGGCCCGGTCCGGGAGGAGACCGTCACCGGCATCTTCACCACCGACGACGGCAACGTGGCGGCCGGCGGCACCCTGGTGCTGTTCGACAACGACACCGCGCAGAACCTCTACACCGCCCCCGGCGCCTACAGCCAGATCACGGTCGAGGCCGCCGAAGGCACCTCGCAACAGCAGCTCAAGGACGAGGTCACCGCGCTGCTGCCGGCCGACGCCGAGGCCATCACCGGCCAGCAGCTGGCGGACGACGAGGCCGAGATGATCGACATGGCGATGAGCGGCATGCAGACCGCACTGCTGATCTTCGCGGGCATCGCGCTGTTCGTCGGCGTCTTCATCATCGCCAACACCTTCACCATGCTGGTCGCCCAGCGCACCAAGGAACTCGCCCTGCTGCGCGCGGTCGGCGCCAGCCGCCGCCAGGTCACCCGCTCCGTTCTCATCGAGGCGCTCGTCGTCGGCGTGGTCGCCGCGGTCTCCGGGCTGCTGGCCGGCGTCGGCATCGCCGCGGGGCTGCGCGGGCTGATGAACGCCTTCGAGCTGACCGTCCCGGACGGCCCGCTGGTCATCACCGTCTCCACCGTGATCGCCTCGCTCGTGGTCGGCGTCGGCGTCACCATGCTGGCCGCGTACCTCCCGGCCCGCCGCGCCGCCAAGATCCCGCCGGTCGCCGCGATGAGCAGCGTGCACGCCACCGCCACCACGCGCGGTCTGCTGGTACGGAACACCATCGGTTCGATCCTGGCCGCCGGCGGTGGCGCCCTGGTGCTGGCCGGCATCAACCAGGACGACAACGGCCTCACCATGGGCCTGGGCGCGGCCGTGCTGGTGATCGGCGTGTTCGTGCTGACCCCGCTGCTGTCCCGCCCGGTCATCGCCGCCGCCTCCCCGCTGCTGCGGCTGGGCGGGGTCTCCGGCAAGCTGGCGCGGCTGAACGCGGTGCGCAACCCGCGCCGTACCGCCGCCACCGCCTCCGCCCTGATGATCGGCCTGACGCTGATCACCGGGATGACGGTCATCGCCGGCAGCACCCAGAAGGCCATCGACAAGCTGGCCTCCGAGGCGATCACCGCCGACTACGTCGTCTCCACCGCCAACTTCACCCCGCTGTCCCCGGAGATCGCCGACACGCTCGCCGAGCGCTCCGACATCACCGCCGTCTCCCCGCTGCGCATGGCGCCCGTCTACCTGGACGGCGGCAGCAAGGACGAGTACCTGACCGGCGTCAACGGCGACTCCATCGCCGAGCTGGTCAACCTGCCCTTCGCGTCCGGCTCCTTCGACGGGCTGAGCGGCGACAACGCGGTGGTCGACACCGACACGGCGGAGAAGCACGGCTGGCAGGAGGGTGACAGCTTCGGCGTCACCTACGAGGACGGCACCGCCGGCGAGCTGACCATCACGGGCGTGTACGAGGCCAACGAGATGATCCGCGGCATCATGCTCGACAACGCCACCATCACCCCGCACATGCAGCGCGTGCAGGACTTCCAGGTGATGCTCAGCACCACCGCCGGCGTCTCGGACGGCACGAAGTCCGCCCTGGAGGAGGCGCTCGGCAGCAACCCGGCCATCCTCGTCCAGGACAAGCAGGACATCTCCGAGGACATCGCCTTCATGTTCACGCTGATGCTGAACATCCTGTACGGGCTGCTCGCCATGGCCGTCATCGTCGCCATCCTCGGCGTCATCAACACCCTGGCCATGTCCGTCTTCGAACGCCAGCAGGAGATCGGCATGCTGCGCGCCATCGGCCTGGACCGGCGCGGCACCAAGCGGATGGTGCGCCTGGAGTCGGTGGTCATCGCCCTGTTCGGCGGGGTACTCGGAGTCGGCCTGGGTGTCTTCTTCGGCTGGGCCGCCGGCGAGATGATCGCCACCAGCATGGACACCTACGAACTGGTGCTGCCCTGGGGACGGATGGGCGTCTTCCTCGCCCTGGCCGCGCTGGTCGGCGTCCTGGCCGCCCTGTGGCCGGCCAGGCGCGCCGCCAAGCTCAACATGCTGCAGGCGATCAAGACGGAGTGATCCAGTCGCGGGTGCGCAGCGGCAGACCGGACGCCCCCTCGGGGGTCATCCGCACCGCGAGGATCTGGTTCACACCGATGCGCGCCCGCTCGAATGCCAGCGCCGAGGCGGCCATGTACAGGCGCCACACCCGGGCCCGGCCCGGGGTGGTCAGCCGGGTCGCCTCGGCCCAGCGGCTCTCCAGATTGCGCACCCACTCGCGCAGCGTGAGGGCGTAGTGCTCGCGCAGCGCCTCCACGTCGCGGACCTCGAAACCGGCCTCCTCCAGCAGGGACACGGTGCGCCCGACCGGCGCCAGCTCCCCGTCGGGGAAGACGTAGGCGTCGATGAAGGCATCCACGTGGTACGCCTTCTCGCCCCGCTCCCCACCGGGAGCGGGGCGTCGTGCGATCTGATGGTTCAGCAGCCGGCCACCGGGGCGCAGCAGATCGTGCAGCCGGGCCGCGTACTCGCGGTAGCGGTCGGAGCCGACGTGCTCGGCCATGCCGACCGAGGAGATCGCGTCGTACGGGCCGTCCCCCGTCTCGCGGTAGTCCTGGACCCGGATCTCGACCCGCTCCTCCAGGCCCTCCTCGGCGATCCGGTGGCGGGCGTGGGCCGCCTGCTCCCCGGAGAGCGTGATGCCCGTGGCGCGCACCCCGTAGTGCCGGGCGGCGTGCAGCACCAGCGCCCCCCAGCCGCAGCCGACGTCCAGCAGGCGCTGGCCCTCGCGCAGCTCGAGCTTGCGGCAGATCAGATCCAGCTTGGCGCTCTGGGCCTCCTCCAGCGTGGGCGTCTTGTCGTCCCACACGGCACACGAATAGACCATGGACGGGCCCAGGACCAGGCGGTAGAAGTCGTTGCCCACGTCGTAGTGGTGCGAGATGGCGCGCCGGTCGCGGCGCAGCGAGTGCAGCGGGCCGCCGCGCCGGTGCCGCACCTCCTCGCGGGGCGGGGCCGGCGGCAGCCCGGGACCGGCCAGCGCGGCGAACTCGCGCACCGCGGCGAGACGGCGCCGCCCGCCGGGCGCGGCGAGCCCGGCGTCCGCCCGCTCCCAGATGAGGGGGGCGAGGGTGTCGAGCACCGCGTAGAGGTCGCCCTCCACATCGATGTCCCCGGCCACCCAGGCGCGGGCCAGGCCGATCTCGCCCGGCTTGTACAGCAGCCGGCGCAGCGCACGCCGGTGCCGGACGACGATGACGGGCCCGCCCGCGTCCGGCGGCCCCGCCTCGCTGCCGTCCCAGGCCCGGATCCGTACCGGCACAGTGGCGCCGAGCATCTGCTCGGCGAGAGCGACTAGTCGAGGGGCAACGGCCATGCGGACACACCTCCGTCACGGGGATCGGGACAATCCCGCCCACCATGGCAGGAACCCCCCGCCCCGCCCCGCGATTCCGCCGCTTGTGGGGGCGGCGCGACGCGACGAACCCGGGTACCGTGGGCGACGGACGACGGCCCCATCGTCTCGTTCGCCCGTCGCTGACCACGGGATGCCCGTCCGTGACGTCCCGCCTGGCACCGGGGGCGTCTGTACGGCGGAGGACCCCTCGGTGGGAGGAACGGTATGACCACCGGCGATCCGTCGATCATCCCGGACATTTCACACGCCACGGTGCTGAGAATTTTCGAGATACGCGACCTCGACAATGCAGTGGCGGCGGTGCAGGTCGTCTTCTCCGATCGCACGGCGCTGGTCTGCACCGTGTGGACCGACTGGTCGCTCGCCCTGAAGGAGGAAGCACGCACCGATCTGCCCTCATACTTCTGGCCACACGGGGACTACTCGCGTGAACGCATTGATGTCTGCCTCTCGACGGAAGGGTCGCCCGTCGTCCTCCAGCGTCCCGTGTTCAACGAGGTGGGCACTCTCGTGGGAATCGACATCACCGGGGAAGAGTTCACTGTCTCCGTGGAGTCCAGCGGAGGGGAACTCAAGGCCCGGGTCTCCGAGTGATCCAGCAAGCGGCGTTGCGGTGTGCGGCGACGACGCCTGGCCCGCCGTGCGCGGGGACGGTGGGAGGCGACCGAGGTGCGGGAAACCGTGCCACCCCGCAACGAGTGGCCTCTACCGGATCCGGCTCGCGAAGTGGCCTGCTGGTGCGTCGTACGGGAGGGCCTGGCTGCCATGACCACGGAAGCAGGAGTTCACAGCACCGATGAAGACCAATGACGCGATGCGGCGGCTGGTCGGTGATGTCGGTATCCGGGGGCTGGGGATCGACGATGTGCCCGACGTGCTGCGCCCGGTGCTTGAGCGCGGGTGGACCACCACTCGCGACGGGGCGTACCTGCTCCGCGGATTCCTCGACGGATACGTGGGGGACCTGGACGCGTTCCGGGATGTCGTCGCCCTCGAGACGGCGGTGAACGGAAGAGCGGTGACGGACTTCGATCTCCCCCTGGAGGACCGTCACCGGCGGCGGCCTCTGCTGCGCAGGGCGTTCGCCTTCGCGCTCTCGGGTCTCGCCGCGGCGGAGGACCAGGGATTGCGGGGGATGCGCGCCCATGTGTCGCTGTCCCGGGCCGCGGTCGAGGGGCGGCCGCTCACCGCCCACGTCACCTTCTGCGGGGTCCATCCGGGCCTGCCGCCCTATCTTGGCGGACCCGGAGTCGGTGGAGAGCGCCGTGGCGGAGCTGAGCGTGGCCGACCTCCCGCGGCAGCGGGCTGAGGTGAGGCGATCACCCGAGACAGTGTCGCTCCTGGCCTCCGACGGTGCCGGGCGGGGCGAGGAACTGCGGCTCGCGCTCTCGGACCACGGGCCGCCGTTCCGCGTCGAGGTGACGCGGGAGTCGGGGGCCCGCACGACGTACGAGGGGGGCACGTACGGCATCTGTCTCGCCAAGCTTCAGCTGGACATGGAGGACGAAGGGCTCCAGCTCTGCTGTCAGGGAGCCCGCCCCGACACCATGTCCTCCAGCCTGCTGCACGCCTCCGGGGGCCGGCACCTGTACCTCGTCGATCCGGAGGCCAAGAAGGTCACCGACGAGCTGGTGGACATCTTCGACCCCGCTCCGTACGAGGCGGTGACGACCTACGCCGAGCAGCGCAAGGCGTTCTTCGCCTTCACGGGGATGACGGACAGCGGCTGGCAGATGCCCCGCTGAGAGGGGGCGGCACCGGCCGTCGTGCGGGAGGAGTGGGATCCGCGCTGTGGACTGGTATCAGGAGCGGGCCCGGCGGGCCGGGGGCGCCTGGGAGGGGGCCGTGGCGGGGCTGCCCCTGGGGTCCCGGGTGGCCGGGGAAGTGTTCTGGCACGAGGGCCACAACCACCAGGTGCTGCTGCGGCTCGACGCGTGGACATGACGAGGGGCCCCACCCTTCGGTGGGGCCCCTCGTCACAGGTGTCGCAGCCTCAGCTCGCGGTCGCCTTGGGCTTCTCGGCCTTCTTGGCCTCGGCAGCCGCCGTGACCGGGGCCGCCGCCTCGTAGAACTCCTCGCGGGGGTTCTCCATGGCGCCCAGGGAGACGACCTCGCGCTTGAGGAACATCCCCAGGGTCCAGTCGGCGAAGACCCGGATCTTGCGGTTCCAGGTCGGGACCGCCATGCCGTGGTAGCCGCGGTGCAGGTACCAGCCGATGCGGCCCTTGAAGCGCAGCGTCATCTTGCCGAACTTCAGCGCCGCCACGCCCTTGTGCAGGCCCAGGCCGGCCACCGCGCCCTTGGAGGCGTGCTTGTACTCGCCCTGCGGGAAGCCGCGCATCCCGGAGATCACGTTGTCGCCGAGGACCTTGGCCTGGCGCAGCGCGTGCTGGGCGTTCGGCGGGCACCAGGCGTTCTCCACGCCCTGGGCGCGCAGCACCAGGTCCGGGACCTGGGCGTTGTCGCCGGCGGCCCACACGTAGTCGGTGCCGCGGACCTGGAGGTTGCCGTCGACGTCCACGTGGCCGCGCGGGCCGAGCGCGATGCCGTAGCGGGCCAGCGCCGGGTTGGGCTTGACGCCGGCCGTCCACACGATGGTGTTGGAGTCGGCGATCACGCCGTTGGACAGCTCCACGTGGCCGTCCACGCAGGAGTTGACGGAGGTCTTGAGGTGGACCTCGATGTCGCGCTTCTTCAGGTGCTCCAGGCCCCACTCGCCGAGCTTGGGCCCGACCTCGGGGAGGATCTTGTCGGCCACGTCGACCAGCACGAAGCGCATGTCCTCGCGCTTGATGGACGGGTAGTACTTCGTGGCGTCGCGGGCCATGTCCTCGACCTCGCCGATGGTCTCCGCGCCGGCGAAGCCGCCGCCCACGAAGACGAAGGTCAGCGCCTTGCGGCGGACCTCCTCATCGGTGGTGGAGTCGGCCTTGTCGAGCTGCTCCAGCACGTGGTTGCGCAGGCCGATGGCCTCCTCGACGCCCTTCATGCCGATGCCCTGCTCGGCGAGCCCGGGGATCGGGAAGGTGCGGGAGACGGCGCCCAGCGCCACCACCAGGTAGTCGAAGGGCAGCTCGTACGGGGCGCCGACGATCGGGGCCACGGAGGCGACCTTGCGGTCCTGGTCGATGGAGGTGACCCGGCCGGTGAGGACCTCGGCCTTGGGCAGAACGCGACGGAGCGGCACCACGACGTGCCGCGGGGAGATACTGCCTGCGGCAGCCTCCGGGAGGAAGGGCTGGTACGTCATGTACGAGCGCGGGTCGACGACGGTGACAGTCGCCTCGCCGTATCGCATCTTCTTCAGAATGCGGCGCGCGGCGTACAGACCGACGTACCCGCCACCCACGACGAGGATTCGGGGACGCTCCGTGGTGCTCATGCCATCGAGTATCCACCCACCCCCGAGGGGGACCTCGTGAGGCCCTTCACAAGGATTCCGGACCCCTCTGGTATAGTGCGCGCCCCTTTCCACCCCTAACCGCCGCGACCTGCGGGGTTGTCCCGCGCGGGGGTGTGGCACGGGTGTCCTGAGGTGCGCCGCGGGGTCCTGTGGATCACGATTCGGCCGTTGTCACCCGTTCCCCGCGGCACGCCCATGTGAAAAACTTCACGAAGTTCTCTGCCCTACGGTGAAAACCTCCCCGATCACCGGAAGGACCGTTCACCGTGCCCGAGTTCTCCGTCCGCCCCCCGGCCCAGCCGCACCGGTTCGCCGCCCCGATCGACCGCCTGCTGGTGGGCGCGGGCTGTCTCCTGGTGATCGGGGCGCCGCTCCTGGCCCTGGCCTCCTGCACCGTGTGGCGCTAGGGCCTGCCAGGCCGCCGCTCCACGGTGCTCCACAGCAGGCCGTCGAGGATGTCGCTCTCGGAGACCACCACCTCCGCCGTCCCGCTGCGCGCCATGATCCGCGACAGGATCAGCGCGCCCGCGCCGATCACGTCGGTGCGGCCGGGGTGCATCACCGGGATCGCCGCGCGTTCGGCGTGGGTGGACGCCAGCAGGCGGTCGGAGATCGCCCCGACCGTGGCGGCCGGGATGCGGGAGTGGTGGATCGCCGCGGGGTCGTAGGCGGGCAGCTCCAGGGCGATCGCCGCCACCGTGGTCACCGAGCCCGCCAGGCCCACCAGCGTGTCCGCCCCGGTCAGCGGGACGGTTTCCTGGGCCTCGTCCAGGGCGGCGTCGATGTCGGCGGTCAGGGCGGCGATCTGAGCGGCCGTCGGCGGGTCGCTCAGCGCGTGCCGCTCGGTCAGCCGCACGCAGCCGATGTTCACGCTGCGGGCCGCTGTTACCTCGCGGTTCCCCAGTACGAATTCGGTGGAGCCGCCGCCGATGTCCACCACGAGGGCGGTGCCGGCGCCGGTCAGCTCGCGGGTGGCACCGGTGTACGACAGGGCGGCCTCCTCCATGCCCGTGATGACCTCCGGCTCGATGCCCAGGATGTCCCGGACACCGTCCACGAAGTCCGCGCGGTTCTGCGCGTCCCGGGTCGCCGAGGTCGCCGCGAAGCGGATCCGCCCGGCCTCGACGCCGTGCCCCTCGATCGCCGCCGCGTACCGCCGGCACGCCTCCAGGGTGCGTTCCAGCGCCTCGGGGGCCAGCCGCCCGGTACGGTCCACGCCCTGGCCCAGCCGGACGATCTCCATCCGGCGGTCCAGGTCCTTCAGCTCCCCGGTGGCCGGATCGGCGTCGGCGATCAGCAGCCGGATGGAGTTGGTGCCGCAGTCGATCGCCGCCGCCTTCACGCGCCCGCCCCCTCGGCCGTCGCCGTCGCGCACTGCGTGCCGTCCGCGCTCACGCAGGGGCCCTTCTTCCACCACTCCGGGAGCATGGCGAGTGCCTCGTCGCCCAGCGGGTTGACCCCGGGGCCCGCCGCCAGGGAGTGCGCCACCAGCACGTGCAGGCACTTCACCCGGTCCGGCATCCCGCCGGCGCTCGGGAAGCCCTCCAGCACCTCGATGGCGTCCCGGCGCGCGAGGTAGTCCTCGTGCGCCGCCCGGTAGGCGTCCGCCAGCTCCGGGTCGGTCGCCAGCCGCGCCGTCATCTCCTTCATCACCCCGTTCGCCTCCAGGGTGCCGATGGCGGAGGCGGCGCGCGGGCACGTCAGGTAGTACGTGGTGGGGAACGGGCTGCCGTCCTCGAGCCGCGGCGCGGTCTCCACCACGTCGGGGTTGCCGCACGGGCAGCGGTGCGCGACTCCGCGCAGTCCGCGCGGGAGCCGTTCCAGCTGGGCCGCCACCGCCGCGGTGTCGCGGTCGGTCGCGGTGTCGCTCTCGGTGTTGTTCGTCATCGCTCTCATCGTGTCAGGGGACGGGGGCCGCTCGGTCGGCCTTGTCGACGCCGTCCCACAGATTGTCGTACCAAGGGCGGTTGGCGGGCGCGCTCCGGTTGCGGAGCCGCTCCTGATCGCCGTCCTCCTGGGCGCCGGGCGGGGCGGGGAGGATGTAGCCGGTCTCCCCCGGGCGTACGTAGTGCAGATGACGGCGCGCCTGCTGCTCCACGAACGCCGGGTCCTGCCAGCGGGCCTTCTCGTCCCGCAGCTCCTCCACGCGTTCCTCGGCGTCCTGTGCCTTGCGCCGCTCGTCGCCGATCTCCGAGCGCTGCGAGACGTACTCGCGCAGCGGGTAGGCGAGCGCCACGATCAGGGCGCAGATGACCAGCGCCAGCAGCGCCGCCCGGCCGGTGAGCCGGCTGCGGCGCACAGGGCGGCGCAGCCGCCGGTTCTGTGCCCGGTAGACCCGGGCCGCGGCCTGTTCGCCCAGCGCCCTGATCCGGGTCGCGGTGGAGAACCGGTCCCGGTCCGCCGCCACATCAGCCTCCCCGTCACGCCGTCCCGCACCAACAGCTGTCCCCGCCACCGTACGGGACGGGTGGCGGGGACGGTGGCACCGGCGGCCGGGGTTGTCAGCCCTGGAAGCGCGGGAAGGCGCTGCGGCCCGCGTAGACGGCCGCGTCGTCCAGGATCTCCTCGATCCGCATCAGCTGGTTGTACTTGGCGACCCGCTCGGAGCGCGCCGGGGCACCGGTCTTGATCTGGCCGCAGTTGGTGGCGACGGCCAGGTCGGCGATGGTGACGTCCTCGGTCTCGCCGGAGCGGTGCGACATCATGCAGCGGTAGCCGTTGCGCTGGGCCAGCTCGACGGCGTCCAGGGTCTCGGTCAGCGAACCGATCTGGTTGACCTTCACCAGCAGCGCGTTGGCGGTGCCGGAGTCGATGCCGCGCTGGAGGCGCTCGGGGTTGGTGACGAACAGGTCGTCGCCGACGATCTGCACCTTGTCGCCCAGCTGGACGGTGAGGGTGTGCCAGCCCTCCCAGTCGTCCTCGTGCAGCGGGTCCTCGATGGAGACCAGCGGGTACGCCTCGACCAGCTCGGCGTAGTACGCGGTCATCTCCTCGGCGGTGCGGGTCTTGCCCTCGAAGGTGTAGACGCCGTCGCTGTAGAACTCGCTGGCGGCCACGTCCAGGGCGAGCGCGATGTCCTGGCCGGGGGTGTAGCCGGCCTTCTGGATGGCCTCGATGATCAGGTCGAGGGCCTCGCGGTTGGAGTCGAGGTTCGGGGCGAAGCCGCCCTCGTCGCCAAGGCCCGTGGACAGCCCGCGCTCCTTGAGCACGGACTTGAGGGTGTGGTACGTCTCGGCGCCCCAGCGCACGGCCTCCGAGAAGGACTCGGCGCCGATCGGGGCGATCATGAACTCCTGGATGTCGACGTTGGAGTCCGCGTGCGAACCGCCGTTGAGGATGTTCATCATCGGCACCGGCAGCAGGTGCGCGTTGGGGCCGCCCAGGTAGCGGAAGAGCGGCAGGTCGCGGGACTCGGACGCGGCGTGCGCCACGGCCAGCGAGACGCCGAGGATGGCGTTGGCGCCGAGCGAGGACTTGTCGGCGGTGGCGTCGAGGTCGAACATCGCCTGGTCGATGAGGCGCTGCTCGGTGGCGTCATAGCCGACCAGCTCGGGGCCGATCTGCTCGATGACGGCCAGCACGGCCTTCTCCACGCCCTTGCCCTGGTAGCGGCCGGCGTCTCCGTCGCGCAGCTCCAGCGCCTCGAAGGCTCCGGTGGAGGCGCCCGAGGGGACAGCGGCGCGGCCGGTACTGCTGTCGTCGAGGCCAACCTCGACCTCGACCGTGGGGTTGCCTCGCGAGTCGAGGATCTCGCGGGCTACGACGACGTCGATGGACGGCACAAGGTTCTCCTTCGTCTGGACGGACGTCTGTCTTATGGCGTCTTGAAACCCTCTGAGCCTAACCGGCTCCCGTCGCGCCACCGCTCACAAGCTCGCCACAAACTGTGCCGCTGGGGGTGTTGTCGCTGGTCAGAGATGGTTTTCCGGCCAGGCATCTTTTTGTTTACGAGCGGAAGAAAACCCGGCGCGGGGCGGCTGAACGGCAGGTTGCGCTGCCGCTCGCCACCCCGCGCCGGGCGCGAGGATCGTTTCGCCGGTCCTTCGGGTCAGCTCACAGGGCGAGCTGCTGGCCGGGGAAGATCAGGTTGGGGTCGTCACCGACGACCGACTTGTTCTGCTGGTACAGCTGCTGCCAGCTGACGCCGTGGGCGGCGGCGATCTTCGACAGCGAGTCGCCGGCCACCACCGTGTAGGTGTCGCCGGACGCCACGGGGGCGCTCTCGTCGGTGTTCTCGGTGGACTGCGGGGCCGGGGCCGGGGCTTCCTCGACCGGGGCCGGGGTCTCCTCGACCGGGGCCTCCTGCGCCGGGGCGGGTGCCTCGGTGGTGGCGCCGGCGTCCGGGTTCACCTCGGCGGCCGGGCCGCCGGCGGACAGACCCGCACGGGCGCCGCACACCGGCCAGGCGCCGGGGCCCTGCATGGACAGCAGCTGCTCGGCGGTGGCGATCTGCTGCTCCTTGGTGGCCTGGTCGGCCTGCGGGGCGTACTGGGTGCCCCCGGCCGCCGCCCACGAGGAGTTCGAGAACTGCAGGCCACCGTAGTAGCCGTTGCCGGTGTTGATGGACCAGTCGCCGCCCGACTCGCACTGGGCGACGGCGTCCCAGGTGTCCACGGAGGCGGCCTGGGCGCCGGTGGCACCGATCAGGGGGATGGCGACGGCGGCACCGGTGACGCCGGCGGCGGCCGCGAGACGGGTGGGCTTGGAGGGGCGGCGGTGACGGCCCTTACCGGAGAACAGCATGACGATCCTTCTCACCGGACGCCTGCGAGGTGAGCTGTCGGGTTCGGGTCAGTGAGTTGCCCGGCCGGGACGGACGGATCCGTCCCGGCTTCACCCCAAGCCGCCCCGGGTCCGGCCCGTTCCGGGGAACGGATCGGTCTCGGTACGGCGTTCCGCCGCCCGGCCGCCTGACGGCCGCCGGGTGACGGACTGGGTCCCCCGCTCCTGCCAAGCGGTTGTGGCGCAGTGGTGGTCCCCCGGCCGGCGGCAGGATTCGGCGTACGGCCAGGGCGCCCGGTGTGTAAATCCGAGCGCTGGACACTAAACACAGGCCGACTAACGATTCAAGAACGATGAAGATCGCGGCGCGGCCTGGGCTTGACTCCGAACGGGGGATGTCTCCGCAGGTCAACGGGGAATCGGACAGTGCGGACCAGTCGGGCGGCATTGCCGCATAACGAGACGATGGTCACACTTAACACGGTACGGAAGTCGCCGCCCGCATCCGCCCTTTATGCGCCCTTTCCGCCCAACTCAAGCTGCAGACCCGGGACTATATAGTCAGGGTTGTCCCCAATGACCGATTCGTTCGCCTGGTAGAGCGCCGGCCAACCACCGTCCACCGTGAGCGCGTCGGCGATCTCCGAGAGCGTGTCGCCGGTGAGGACCTCGTACGCGCCGGACGCGGCGTCGTCCGCCACGGCCGCCTCGGCGTCCTCCTCGGAGGTTTCGCCGGTGGCCGGGTCGGTGCGCTCCCCGTCGCGGTCCGCGGGGCGTTCGGCGTGCCGTCCGGTGCCGTCGGTGTTCTCACCCGGCTGGGCGTCCGACTCGGGCGCGGCCTCACCCCGGTGGCGGCCGGAGCCGGAGCCGGAACCGCCGTCCGTGCCGGTGTCGGCGGCGGAGCCGCCGTCCCGCTCGCCGGCGTCGGCGTCGGCGTCCGCCGTCTCGTCCGTGGCCTTGTCGGCGGGCTTCCCGGTGCTCTTGTCCGTGGCCCCGTCGGCCGCCGCGTCCCGCGTCGCGTCCGCGCCGGAGCCGGTGGCCTTCTCGTCCTCGGTGTCCGCCGCCGTCTCCTCGGGGAGGACCTCGCCGATGCCGCTCTCGGTGGCGCCGGGCACCTCGGCGGTGGCGTCCGTCTCCTCCTGGCCGCCGGCGCGGTACTCCTGCCACAGACCGGTGGTCACGGCACAACCGGGGAACGCGGCCTTGCCCTGCGCCGCCAGCATCCGCTCGGCGACCGTGATCTGCTGCGCCCGCGAGGCGAGGTCGGGTCGCTTGGCGAAGTCGGTGCCGCCGTGGGCCTCCCACTGCGCCAGCGGGATCTGGAACCCGCCGTAGTAGCCGTTGCCGGTGTTGGCGGTCCACACCCCGTCGCTCTCGCACGCGGCGGCGGCGTCCCAGGTCTCGGGGGTCACGGCGTTGGCGGACGTGGCGCCCAGCAGTGGCAGGGCGATGCCCGCTCCGGTGACTCCCGCGGCCACCACGAAAGCGGGGGCCTGCTTGGGACGACGATGACGACCTGTGCCGGAGCGCATGTGACTGCCTCTCGTGCGAATGACATGGAAACGGTGGTGCGGTACTGCGGTGCTGCGGTGTGCTGCGGTGTGCTGCGGTGTGCTGCGTACTGTCCGGCCGCTGTGGCGCGGTGGTGCAGTTGAGCGCAGAACCTAGCCCGCCCTCCGGTGCGATCACAAGCTGATCCCACCGAGATCACATACAGATCACACTACTGACTCTGCGTCACATGGCTGGATGTGAACTCTACCGGCAGTGAGCGGAGCCCTCGCATGATGAGCCCACCGCGCCACCGCAGATCCTCAGGATCCACCGCAAGCCGGATATCCGGCAGTTCGCTCAGCAGCATCCCGATCGCCGCCCGCCCCTCCAGCCGCGCCAGCGGCGCCCCCAGGCAGTAGTGGATGCCGTGCCCGTACCCCAGATGCTGGTTGTCGCGCCGGGCCAGATCCAGCACATCGGGCCGCTCGAACCGGCGCGGATCGCGGTCCGCGCCGGCCAGCACCACCAGCACCGGATCGCCCCGCTCCACCCGCTGCCCGCCCAGCACGAGCGGCTCCCGCGCGAACCGCCACGTCGCCAGCTCCACCGGGCCGTCGTACCGCAGCAGCTCCTCCACCGCGCTCGCCAGCAGCGCCTCCTCCCCCGCCGCCAGCGACCGGCGCAGATCGGCCAGTTCCGCGGGGTGGCGCAGCAGCGTGTACAGGCCATTGCCGATGAGGTTGACCGTGGTCTCGAACCCGGCGAACAGGAGGATGAAGGACATCGCGGCCGCCTCGTCCTCCGTCAGATGTTCGCCGTGGTCGGAGGCGCGGATCAGGTCGGAGATCAGATCGTCCCCCAGATCGGCGCGCTTACGGTGGATCAGGTCGCCGAGATAGGCCCGCATCCGCTTCACCGAGCGCCCGACTCCGCCCCGCTTTCCCGACGGATGCAGCATCATCCCGGCCCAGTCGCGGAAGTCGTCCTGGTCCTCCCGGGGGACGCCGAGCATGTCGCAGATGGCGTAGATCGGCAGCGGGAAGGCGAACTCATGAATCAGGTCCGCCTCGCCCCGCCCCGCGAAGGAGGCGATCAGCGAGCCGGTCAGCTCCCGCACCCGCGGCTCGAAGGCCGCCACCCGGCGCGGGGTGAACGCCTTCGCCACCAGCCGGCGCAGCCGGGTGTGATCGGGCGGATCGATGTTCAGCAGGTGCGTCATGACATTGGCGCCGCGCTCCCCCGGGATGCCCACCCGGCCGCTGTGGTGCGCCTGCGCGCTGTGCCGGTCGGGGTTCTTGCTCAGCCGCGGGTCGGCCAGCGCCGCGCGGGCGTCCGCGTACCGGGTGACCAGCCAGGCCGCCACCCCGCTGGGCAGCTCCGCCTTGTACACCGGGGCGTTCTCCCGCAACCAGGCGTACGCGGGGTACGGGTCGGCGCCGAATTCCCGGCTGAAGAGGGGAGGGGAGGGAGTCGTCTGCACCCGTACGACGCTACGACGCGAGTCCGACACCGGGTGCGGCCGGGGACCTGTCCCGGTCCGGAATGACCGCCGAGACCCGGAAACCGCCCCCGTCCAGCGGCCCCGACACGAACCCGCCGCCCAGCGCGGTGACCCGCTCCCGCATGCCCAGCAGCCCGTTGCCGCCGGAGGGCAGCGCCGCCGGCGCGCCGTGCGGGCCGCCGCCCAGCGGGGCCTCGTTCAGCACCTGCACCGCCACCTCGCCGTCGCGGTGCGCCAGCCGCACCCGCGCGGCGGCGCCGGCCGCGTGCTTGTGCACATTGGTCAGCGCCTCCTGCACCACCCGGTACGCGGTCGACTCCACCTGCGCCGCGTAACCGCGCGGCTCCCCCTCCACCGACAGCTCCACGGCCATCCCGGCCGCCCGGGACTGGTCGACCAGCGAGGCCACCTCGCTCAGCCGCGGGCCCCGCGCGCCGCGCCGCCCGGCCGCCGCGATCTCCGCGAGCCGGGCCGCCGCGTCGGCCGCGCTCTCCGGCTCGCCGCCCGCCGCGCCCGCAGCACCCGCCGCCTCGCGCGGCTTCTCCTCGGCCCGCAGCACACCCAGCATCGTCCGCAGCTCGGTCAGCGCCTGCCGCCCCATGTCCGCGACCAGGCCCGCGTTCTTCGCCGCCTTGTCCGGATCCTTGGGCGCCACCGCCTGCAGCGCCGCCGCGTGCACCACCATGAGGGACACCCGGTGCGCCACCACGTCGTGCATCTCGCGGGCGATCCGGCGCCGCTCCTCGCCGCGCGCCCACTCGGCGCGTTCCTCGGCGCGCTCGGCGAGCAGCCCCAGTTCCCGCTCCAGACCGTCCGCGCGGTCGCGCAGCGACTCCACCAGCCGGCGCCTGGCGCGGACGTACATCCCCAGCAGCACCGGCGGCAGCGTGGTGGCCACCGCGAAGAGCGCCGCCACGAACGGCTTGAACCACATCGGTATCGGCTGCTCGCGCAGCCCGGCGTCCTGTTCGATGAGCAGGAACGTCACCAGGGCGGTGCCCACGCACACCATGGACGCCATGACCCCGATGATCCGGCGCGGCACCTCGGTGGTGGCCAGCGTGTACAGGCCCACCGCCGCCATGCCCATGCCCATCTGGGCGGGCAGCACCGCGATGGACACCAGGATCACCGCCAGCGGCCAGCGCCGCCTGACCAGCAGCACGGACCCGGCCAGCCCCCCGAACAGCGCGGTGGGCACCACCGGCAACCCCGTACGGCCGGCGAAGACGACGCTCTGGACGACGCACTCGATCGCCGAGGCCAGGGCCAGCGCCCCGTCCAGCAGGACGCTGCGCCGCCGCTCCCACCACCACAACGCGGCGCCCCCCGGCCCCGCCTCCCCGGTTTTCTCCGCCCCCGACTCGCTCATACCACCCACCCTAAGGGCGCGGTCCACACCTTTTCCGACGCCGGGAGGGATCGGTGCCGGGCGGGGAGGGCGGCCGGCGCGGATCGCGGGCGTCCCGCTCCGGGAGGGCGCGTGCGGCGGAGGCCGAAGTGCCGTTCACGGCCTCGGATTCCGGTCGGCGGGGTCGGCTCGGGTAGGGTCTGTCCCGGCGATCCGCCGTGGGGTAATCGGTAGCCCGCAGGACTTTGAATCCTTGTAGTGCTGGTTCGAGTCCAGCCGGCGGAGCCCATCGGAGGCGGGGGTCCGGCAGGCGGCCGGGCCCTTCGCCCCACCGCCCCTCCCCCTTCGGCCCGCGCTGTCGACCGGTCCGGACACTCTCTAGCGGTGCCCCAGCCGGGACAGGCACTCCGCCTCGTCGGAACGCAGCTGGATCACCGTCCGGTCGTACGGGCCCCGCTCGGCGGTGAAGTCCTGGAGCAGCCGCTGGATCTCCGGCAGCGCGCGGCCGTACTGGGCGGTGGCCATCAAGGTGGCGGCGTACTGCTTGCGCAGCGTGCGCACCACCGGGGAGTGCTGGCCGTAGCGGGCGGCGGCCCGGGGCACGGTGTGGCTGAGCAGCTCGGCCGCCTGCGCGTACTGGTGCCGGTCCAGCAGCCGCCGTACCTCCTCCACCACGGCCGACAGGTCCTGTTCGCGGGCGCGCGGCCGGGTGGCGGGCCAGGGGGCCATCGGGTGCCAGAAGGGGCGGGTGGGGTCCATGGGGACGGCGGGCGGCGCGCCGGAGGCGCCCGGGGCGGGCAGCAGCGGGGTGAGCGCGGCGAACACCTCGTGCGCGTCGGCGGGGCGGCCGGAGGGGTCCTTGGCCAGCAGCCGGTGGACGAGCACGGCGAGCCCGGGCGGGATGTCGGGGCGCAGCTGCTGGAGCGGCAGCGGGTCCTCGTGCAGCTTCTTGTAGAGCAGACCGGCCGCGTTCGGGGCGCGGAAGGGTGCCTGCCCGGTCAGGAGTTCGTACCCGATGGCGCCAAGCGCGTACAGGTCGGCGGCCGGGCCGACCGGCGGGCCGCCGACGGCCTGTTCGGGGGCCATGTAGACGGGGGTGCCGAGCAGGGCGCCGGTGCGGGTGAGCCGGGTCTCCTCGTGCTCGCCGCGGACGGCGGCGATGCCCAGGTCGAGGATGGTGACCCGACCGTCCATCCGGATCATCACATTGCCGGGCTTGAGGTCGCGGTGCACGATCTCCACGGCGTGCACGGCGGCGAGCGCCGAACACAGCTGGGCGAGGGCGGCGACCGCCCAGGTCCAGGGGTACGGGTCGTGCTCGGCCAGGTGGTCGGAGAGGTCGCTGCCGTCGATGAGCTGCATGACGAGGTACAGCTCATCGCCCTCGCTGCCGGCGTCGTGCACCGCCACCAGGCCCGGGTGGTCGATGCGGGCGGTGGCGCGGGCCTCGCGCAGGAAGCGGCGGCGCAGTTCCTCGGGGTCGGTGGTGCCGGACAGGGAGGACAACTGGTTGGCGTGCAGCAGTTTGACGGCGACCCGCCGCCCACCGAGCGCGGAGTCCTGGGCCGCCCAGACCTCTCCCATGCCGCCCTTGCCCAGCGGCTCGGTCAGCCGGTAGCGGCCGGCCAGCACGCGGGGGGTCACCGGTTCCCGCCCTCTTCCTCTTTCCTGAGGTAGGCGCCCAGCTCGTCGAGTTCGTCGGCGACCTGCCGCATCCGGGGCGAGGCGGGCGAGGGCGGCGCGGTGGCGGGGCCGGGAGCGGCGGCCGGCGGCGGTGCGTAGGGGGAGGGCGGACCGTACGGGGCGGGGGGCGCGTAGTACGGAGCGGGGTACGCGACCGGCGTGTGCGCCATGGCGGGTGCCCGACCCGGGCGCTCGAAGCGGTCACCGCGGACCGCGTGCACGGTGGCGGCGACAATGAGCGAGAGCCAGAAGAAGCCGACCAGCGCGGACACCTCGGCGACCTCGCCCTCCTCGGTCTCGGTGGTGGGCAGGAGATCGAGCCACACCAGCAGGCCGACGGTCAGCAGGACGTACAGGCCCAGCACCGCCCAGTCCAGGGAGCGCCTGCGCTGCACCGCGAAGCGCAGCATGGGCACCCAGGAGAGCAGGCCCAGTGACCACACGGGAAAGCTGGCGAACAGCGTGCGCATGATGAGCGCCCGCGCGCCGGGGCCGCGGCGCGGTGCGGCGACGGCCGGGGCAGGCCCCGGAACCGGCGGCGGGCCCGCGGGCGAAGACGGCCCATACCCGTACATGTGGTCTCCCCGTCACCCGTTCGGCTCCCGCTTTCCGCGGGGAAGGATGATATCCGGGGCGGGGGCGCTCAGTCTCCGGGCGGCAGGGTTCCCTCGGTGAGCCCGTCGACGGTGCCCTGGACCAGTTGCCGGCCGAGCTCGGCCGCGTGCTGGAGGGCGTCCTCGAACGCGGCGAGATCACGGAAGCCGCGCCCGTAGCGGCGCTGGGTCTCCAGCGGCAGCCGGGGGACCTTCAGCCGCCGGACGTCCACCCGCGTCGCGCTGGAGGCGTAGCTGCTGGCCTGCCGGGTGTTGGCGGTGCCCCGCAGGAACCCGGCGAGGAACCAGGGGTCCAGGGCCGCGGTGTCCGGGCGCAGCAGGGACAGCCGGCGGTCCGGCGGTTCGCCCGCTCCGGCGTCGGTGACGACATGGGTGGCGGAGCCGTCCAGCAGCAGCGGTACGAGGACGTCCCCGGCGCGGGTGGCGGGCGGCGGCTCTCCGGCGGCGGAGTGCGTGTGCAGTTCGAGGGCGCCGGCGCGGATGAGTTCGCCGATGGTGACGGTGGACCAGTGCGCGCCGGGCGCGGTGCCGCTCCCCTCGTCCGGGTGGACGGCGGCGGCCAGGGAGGCGGTACGGCGCAGGGTGCCGCGCAGTTCCTCCTGCACGGCGGCCAGGGCGGCGGTGCCGGTGGCCTCGGCGGGCGGCGGGAGGTGGCGGGCGGGGGCCAGGTCGACCTCGTCGTCCAGGAGGTCGATGACCGGCAGTGCCCGGCGGATGCCGGGGACGGGGCCGATGTCGCCCGCGCGCCGGAACTCCTGCCAGGCGTCGAGGATCGTGCGGCGCAGCCCGGGCCAGTCCAGGCCCGCCCGGCCGCCGCCGGCCGGACGGTGCGTGGTGGCGGTGTCGACGACCAGCAGCCGGGGGTCGGGGGCGGTGGTGCCGTCGGGCTTGCGCAGCACCCACAGATGGAGCGGGAGGCTGTGCGGCGGGGCGGCGCCGGCGGGCAGCGCGATGACGGCGCGCAGCGCCCCGCGGCGCAGCAGGGCGGCGCGGACCCGGCGTCCGGTGCGGCGGGAGGCGGCGGCCGGGGGCATCAGCAGGACGGCGGTGCCGCCGGGGCGCAGCCGGGCCAGGGCGTGCTGGACCCAGGCGAGTTCGGATTCGGCGCGGGCGGGCAGGCCGTACTCCCAGCGGGCGTCGTAGGTCAGCTCGCTGTGGCCCCAGTGGCGTTCGTTGAACGGGGGGTGGCACAGCACGGCGTCGACGGTGAGGTGCGGGAAGGCGTCGGCGAGCAGGGTGTCGCCGTCGCGGACCTGGACGGTGGCGGAGCCGCGCAGGGCCAGCCGCAGGGCGCCGAGCCGGGCGAGCACCGGGTCCGCGTCCTGGCCGTACAGCTCGGTGGGCGGCGCGGCGGGTCCGCGCCGGGCGGCGGCGAGCAGGCCGCCCGCGCCGCAGGCCGGGTCGAGGACGGAGTGGGCCGGTCCGGCGAGCGCGGCCATCAGGTCGGCGGTCTCGGGCGGGGTGAGGGTGAGGCGGGCGGCGGCGCCGTCGGTGTAGCGGCCGAGCGCGAACGCGTACACCTCGGCCGGGTCGCTCCCGGTGGCGGCGCGGGCGGCGGCGCGGGCGAGGGGGGTGTCGGGCGGGCCGCCGTCTCCCGGGGTCCCGGCGCCGTGGCCCAGGTACTGCTCGCCGAGCGCGGTGAGGGCGGCGCTCTGGCCCGCCGGGTCGGACTCGATCAGCTGCCACAGCCGTTCGCGCGGCGGCACCTCGGCGAGTTTGCCCTGGTCGCGCAGCCATCGCTCGATCTCGGCGAGGGAGAAGGTGGGGCTGGTCTCGGTGCCGCCGACGGGCCGGGGGAAGTGCTCGTAGCGGCGGCGCCAGTTGCTGACGGCGGCGCGGCCGACGCCGGCGAGGCGGGCGATCCCGGCCGCGGTGACCTCGGTGGTGTGGTCCGGCACCTGCGTCACTCCCATCCCCGCCCTCTGCGCTCCGTGTGTGTAACGGACCTTACCTACCCCAGAGTGCCCGCTCGATACACGGGAAGTCCATATCGGGAACCCATTTTCCATGTTGACTCGGTTCACAGGCTGTGTTGTAGTTACGCCATCGGTTCACAGAGAGCCGTGACAGCACCCTGGGAGGGGACCCGTCATGACCGCCACCGCCACGCCGCAGCAGCCCCGTACCGCCTTCCGCCGCCGGCGGATCCAGGCCCTGGCCGGCCTCGCGGCCGTCACCCTGGCCATGGGCGCCCTGACCGCCTGCGGCGAGGACAAGCCGACGAAGAACGAGGGCGCGGCGAGCCCGGCGGACAGCGACACGACGCAGGAGGAGACCCCGGACGAGGAGACCCCGGAGGACGACGCGGCGGCCGGGTCCGGCTCGGACTACTTCACCGTCGACGACATGGCGGTGTGGGAGGAGAGCGGGATCGAGATCACCGCGGAGGCTCCCGAGGCCTTCACCCCGGGCGAGTACGCGTTCATCGAGGCCGAGGAGTACGACGCCTACACGGTCGAGTTCACCCTCACGAACACGGGCACCGAGCGGCTGGAGACCGCCTTCATCATGCCGTTCGCCTACGACGAGAACGGCATCGAGGTCGAGGACATCTACGACGGCGACATCGGCATGGGCTTCCAGAGCAAGGTCGACCCGGGCGTCACCGTCACCGCCGAGTTCGGCTTCGCGCTTCCCCCCGGCAGCACGTCCTTCACCGTCGAGATCTCCGACCTGCTCGACGAGGAAGCGGTCTGGAAGTTCGAGCTCTGAGGCGCCGCCCCGCACCCCCTCGCCCGCCGCTGAACGGAGGGAGCGGCGGGCGGACGCCGAGGGGCCCGGGGGCACGTACGCCGCGTACGTACCCCGGGCCCCTCCCGCGTGCTCGCGTGCCCCCGGGGTCAGGACCCCGGAATCGTGGTCAGGAACTCGCCCGTCCACGCCAGCAGCTGCCGCCCCGTCAGCGGCTTCCCGCCGACCCTCGCCGTCGCGGGGCGCGGCACCAGCACCTGCCCCGCCGCCCGCTTCACCACGGACCCCGGGTACACCCGGGTCAGCCGCAGCTCCTGCGACTCGCGCAGCTCCACCGGCGAGAAACGGATCTTGTTGCCCTGGAGCGTGATGTCCCCCACCCCGCAGGACCGCGCCAGCATCCGCAGCCCCGCCACCAGCAGCAGGTTCTCCACCGGCTCGGGCAGCGGACCGTAGCGGTCGGTCAGCTCCTCGCGCACCGCCGCGATGTCCTCCTCCGTCGTCGCCGCCGCGATCGAGCGGTACGCCTGGAGGCGCAGCCGCTCACCCGGCGCGTAGTCGTGCGGCACATGGGCGTCCACCGGCAGCTCGATCTTCACCTCCAGCGGCGCCTCCTCCGGCTCGCCGCCACCGGCCTCCAGCGTCGCCCGGTAGTCCGCCACCGCCTCGCCGACCATCCGCACATACAGATCGAAGCCGACCCCGGCGATGTGCCCGGACTGCTCCCCGCCCAGCAGATTGCCCGCGCCCCGGATCTCCAGGTCCTTCATCGCCACGTACATGCCCGCGCCCATCTCGGTGTGCTGGGCGATGGTCGCCAGCCGCTCGTGCGCGGTCTCCGTCAGCGGACGCTCCGGCGGGTAGAGGAAGTACGCGTAGCCGCGCTCGCGGCCCCGGCCCACCCGGCCGCGCAGCTGGTGCAGCTGCGAGAGCCCGAAGGTGTCGCCGCGCTCCACGATCAGGGTGTTGGCGTTGGAGATGTCGATGCCGGACTCCACGATCGTCGTCGAGACCAGCACGTCGAACTTCTTCTCCCAGAAGTCCACCACCACCTGCTCCAGCGCCGACTCGCTCATCTGCCCGTGCGCCGTCGCGATCCGCGCCTCCGGCACGATCGCGCGCAGCCGCGCCGCCGCCCGGTCGATGGACTCCACCCGGTTGTGGATGTAGAAGACCTGGCCCTCGCGCAGCAGCTCACGCCGCAGCGCCGCCCCGATCTGCTTCTCCTCGTACGGGCCGACGAACGTCAGCACCGGGTGCCGCTCCTCCGGCGGCGTGGTGATCGTCGACATCTCCCGGATGCCGGTCACCGCCATCTCCAGGGTGCGCGGGATCGGCGTCGCCGACATCGTCAGCACGTCCACGTTGGCCCGCAGCTTCTTCAGCTGCTCCTTGTGCTCGACGCCGAACCGCTGCTCCTCGTCCACGATCACCAGACCGAGGTCCTTGAACTTCACCTCGGAGGAGAACAGCCGGTGGGTGCCGATCACCACGTCCACAGACCCCTCGCGCAGCCCTTCGAGCACCGCCTTGGAATCGGACTCCGACTGGAAGCGGGAGAGCGCCCGCACCGCCACCGGGAACTGCGCGTACCGCTCGGAGAACGTGCCGAAGTGCTGCTGCACGAGGAGGGTGGTGGGCACCAGCACCGCCACCTGCTTGCCCTCCTGCACCGCCTTGAACGCGGCGCGCACCGCGATCTCGGTCTTGCCGTACCCGACGTCGCCGCAGATCAGCCGGTCCATCGGGACCGACTTCTCCATGTCCTCCTTGACCTCCCCGATCGTGGTGAGCTGATCGGGGGTCTCGGCGTACGGGAAGGCGTCCTCCAGCTCCCGCTGCCAGGGGGTGTCCGGGCCGAAGGCGTGCCCGGGGGCCGCCATCCGCGCCGAGTACAGCTTGATCAGGTCGGCGGCGATCTCCTTGACCGCCTTCTTCGCCCGCGCCTTGGTCTTGGTCCAGTCCGCGCCGCCCAGCCGGTGCAGCGTCGGCGCCTCGCCGCCCACGTACTTGGTGACCTGCTCCAGCTGGTCCGTGGGGACGAACAGCCGGTCGCCGGGCTGGCCGCGCTTGGCCGGGGCGTACTCCACCAGCAGGTACTCGCGGGTCGCGCCCTGCACGGTGCGCTGCACCATCTCGATGTAGCGGCCCACCCCGTGCTGCTCGTGGACGATGTAGTCGCCGGCCTCCAGGGTCAGCGGGTCCAGCGTCTTGCGGCGGCGGGCCGGCATCCGGGTGCCGTCGCGGCCGGCCGCCTTCTGGCCGGTGAGGTCGGTCTCGGTGAGGACGGCGAGACGCAGCGCCGGATCGGTGAAGCCGTGCTCGATCGCACCGCAGGCGACGTGGACGAGCGCGGGAGCGATCTCGCCCGGCAGCCCCCTGGCCGCCAGCCGGGCCGCGATGCCCTCGCCCGACAGCACCTCGGCGGTGCGGGAGGCCGGGCCCTGGCCCTCGGTGAGGTAGACGACGCGCCAGCCGTCCGCCAGCCAGCCCTTGGTGTCGGCGAGCGCCCGCGCGGTGTCGCCCCGGTAGGACTCGGCGGCCCGCAGCCCCAGCCGGACGGTGTCGTCCTCGGCGGTGGCGTCCGCGCTGAACGGGCTGACCGTCCACCACGGCATGCCCAGCTCGGCGGCGTGCTCGCGCACCTCGGCGATGCCGCGCAGCGAGGCGGCGCCGACATCGATGGGCGCGTCCCCGCCGCCGGCGCTCGCCGCCCAGGAGGCCATCAGGAACTCCTGGCTGGTGGCGACCAGGTCGGCCGCCCGGGTGCGGACCCGCTCCGGGTCGCACACCACGGCCATCGCCCCGGCGGGCAGGACGTCCAGCAGCAGCTCCATGTCGTCGACCAGGACCGGGGCGAGGGACTCCATGCCCTCCACCGCGATGCCCTCGGCGATCTTGCCGAGCAGTTCGCCCAGCTCCGGGTGCTCCTCGGCGAGCACGGCGGCCCGCTCCCGTACGGCGTCGGTCAGCAGCAGCTCACGGCACGGCGGCGCCCACAGGCCGTGCTCGGCGATCTCCAGGGACCGCTGGTCGGCGACCTTGAAGTAGCGGATCTCCTCGATCTCGTCGCCCCACAGCTCCACCCGCAGCGGGTGCTCCTCGGTGGGCGGGAAGACGTCGAGGATGCCGCCGCGCACGGCGAACTCGCCGCGCTTCTCGACCAGCTCCACCCGCTGGTACGCGGCGGCGGCGAGCGCGGCGGTCACCCGCTCCAGCTCGACGCTCTGCCCGCCCCGCAGGCTGACCGGCTCCAGATCACCGAGCCCGGCCACCTGCGGCTGGAGCACGGAGCGGATCGGCGCGACCACGACGGAGACGGGGCCGGCGCCCGGGTCGTCCGCACTCGGGTGGGCCAGGCGCCGCAGGACGGCGAGCCGGCGGCCGACGGTGTCGGCGCGCGGCGAGAGCCGCTCGTGCGGCAGCGTCTCCCAGGAGGGGTACTCCACGACGCCGTCCGGAGGCAGCAGCGAGCGCAGCGCGGCGGCCAGGTCCTCGGCCTCCCGCCCGGTGGCCGTGACGGCCAGCACGGTACGTCCGGCGCCGCGCGCCAGGGCGGCGACGGACAGCGCCCGGGCGGCGGGTGGCCCGACGAGATCCACCTGCCGGCGCGTGCCGGCGCGCGCGGCGGTGACCGCCTCGGCGAGGGCGGGGTCTTCGACGACGGCATCGAGCAGGCCGTGCAGGCTCATGGAGGTCCATCCGGTCCGGTCACGGGGCGGGCAGGCACGCACAACAGCCCGGTACGCGCAGCGGACCGGGTTTCCCCCAGCCTACGCCTCCACACCTCCACCCAAATGGGTGCATCATGCAAGCGGATGGATACACGTGGTGACCGGCGGTAGAGGGCGCCGGGGACGGGGAACGAACCCTGTGGGTCGTTTCACGTCGGAACTACGGGGTGGTCGTGTGTACAGGCAGCCGGGCACGTATGCGCGCACGCGCCGCCGCAGACCGGGGCGTCCGCCCGCCTTCGGCACTCTGGCGGCGATCGCCCTGGGCATCACGCTGACCGCGTTCGCCGGCCAGTGGTACCTGGACCGCGCGGTGAACCATGTGGCGGGCGGCTGGCGGGAGAGTTCCTGCGAGGAGGCGTACGCGGCGGCCGGCTTCGAGCCGCCGCAGGAGGTCGCGGACGCCCGCTGCGCGCGCCGGGCTGCGGACTTCGCGGCGGTGTTCACGGTGCGGGGCCCGGATTTCGAGGACTGGCTGACCGAGCAGCACGGCCTGGACACGGCGGCCCTGCACCACCCGCCGACCGCGCCGGACAGTTCGGCGGATCAGACCCTTCAGTGGTCCCCGCCCGACCACGCCCCGGCGCTGACCCGCTCACAGTCGGGCCTGAGCGTGACGGCCTACGACACCCCGGAGGGCGACACGCGGGTGCGCTGGCTGTTCAGCGCGTGACCCGTCCTGGCCGGGGGCGGCCCCCGCTCAGCGCGGCGCGGCGCTCAGGCCCGTCAGGAGGAGGTCCAGGCCGGCGTGGAATTCCTCCGCCGGGGGGATCCGGGCCGCCTCGGTCGCGGTGCGGGACAGCAGGGGGTACGCCTCGGGCGGCAGGCCGGCCAGGGCGGTGGTGGCTTCGCCGGACAGCGGGGCCAGGTGTTCGTTCTGCAGGGCGCCGGTGAGGTAGGCGAGCAGGGCGCGCAGGACCAGGGCGCGGCGGCGCGGGGTGAAACCGGCGGTGGTGAGGACGCGCAGGACCGCCTCCGACCACAGCTGGACGGCGGCCGAGGTGTGCCGGTGGCTGACCGTCAGCGGGACCACGCCGGGGTGTGCGGCGACCGCCGCGCGGACCCGGTCCAGGAGTTCGGCGAGCTGCCGCTGCCAGGGTTCGCCGGGCGGGGGCGCGGTGTGGACGGTGCCGAGCACCAGGTCCACCACCTGCCGTTCCAGAGCCTGGCGGTCCGGGACGTAGCGGTACAGGGACATGGTGGCGATGCCCAGTTCGGTGGCCACCGCGCGCATGGACAGGGCGGGGAGGCCGTCGCGGTCGATGACGGTGAGGGCCGCGGTGGCGAGTTGCTGCGGGGTCAGGGAGCGGGGACGGGGCACGGCCGAAAAGCGTACACCATACGCTCACGACCGGTCCCGGCGCGCCCCGCCCCCGATTCCCGGCCGGCTACTCGGTGGCGATGGCCGTCAGGATGTTCATCCGCCCGGCCCGGTACGCCGGGGCCAGCGCCGCCACCAGGCCGACCAGCGCCGCGCCCGCGAACACCGCCGTGATCACCGGCCACGGGATCTCCAGCACCGGCATGCCCTCCAGCGCCATCAGCCGCTGTGCCGCGGCGCCCCACGCCAGCCCGAGCCCGGTCCCCAGCAGCGCGCCGAACAGCGCGATCACCACCGACTCCAGCCGGATCATCCGCCGCAGCTGCCGCCGGGAGAGCCCGATCGCCCGCATGAGCCCGATCTCCCGGGTGCGCTCCACCACCGCGAGCGCCAGGGTGTTCACCACGCCCAGCACCGCCACGATGACGGCGAGCGCCAGCAGCCCGTACACCATGTTCAGCAACTGCCCGATCTGCGCGCGGATCTGCTCCTTCAGCTCGTACTGGTCGAGCAGTTCCATCTGCGGGTACGGCTCCAGCGCCGTCTCCAGCGCCGTGCGGGCCTCGTCCGCCCGCCCGTCCTGCGCCGTGACGAACAGCATGAGGGGCAGCGGCAGCGCCTCGTCCGGCACATGGGCCCGCGCGGTCTCCAGCGAGAGGGCCCAGGTGCCGCCCTCCAGGGTGGACTTCTCGGTGATCGCGCGCACGGTGAGCACGGCGCTCGCGCCCCGCTCGAAGGCCACCGTCAGTTCGTCGCCGACGCCGATCCCGAGGTCGGCCGCCGCGTCCGCGTCGACGGCGATGCCGTCGCGCTCGTACGCCCGCTCCAGGTCGCCGGCGACCGTGCCCACCGTCAGGTCCGTCAGCATGCTGGGCTGCGCGGAGGACAGCTGCCGCTCCGTCACCCGCCCGTCGGCCGTGGTGATCTCGGCGGAGAGCATCCGGTACTCGGTGACGGAGGCGAGCGGGCCGCCGTCGCTCTCGCGCACGCCCGCCACCGCGGCGCCCACGTCCGGCAGCACCGGGCCGAAGTCGACCGGGCTGACCATGAAGTCGGCGCCCACCGAGCGGTCGATCTCGTCCGTCGCCGAGGAGACCATCGAGGCGCCCACCACCGACAGCGCCGACACCAGCGCCAATCCGATCATCAGCGCGGAGGCGGTGGCCCCGGTACGCCGGGGGTTGCGCAGCGCGTTCCGCTCCGCCAGCCGTCCCACCGGGCCGAAGGCCCGCAGCAGCAGGACGCCCAGCACCCGTACCACCACGCCCACCAGCGCCGGGGCCACCAGGATCAGGCCCAGCAGGCTCAGCACGATGCCCAGCGCCAGGTACCCCCAGCCCTGCGACGCGGCGTCCACCGTGGCGGTGGCGGCCAGCAGCCCGAGCCCGGCCACCGCCAGCACGCCGCCCACCGCGGCCCGCACCCGGCCGGCCCGGACGTCCCCCGGGGTGCCGGCCTCCCGCAGGGCCGCCATCGGCGTGATCTTCCCGGCCCGGCGGGCGGGGATGTACGCGGCCAGCAGCGTCACCACCGTGCCCAGCACCACCCCGATCACCGGCACCGACCATCCGATGGTCAGATCGTCGGTGCTGAGGTTCATGCCGAACTCCCGCAGCACCACCATCAGCCCCACCGCCAGGCCGATCCCCGCCCCGAACCCCAGCACCGAACCGATCAGCCCCAGCAGCAGCGCCTCGATCAGCACCGAGCGGTTGACCTGTCCCCGCCCCGAGCCGATCGCCCGCAGCAGCCCGATCTCCCGGGTGCGCTGCGCCACCAGCATCGAGAACGTGTTGACGATGAGGAACACCCCGACCAGCAGCGCGATCCCGGCGAAGCCCAGCAGCACGTACTGGAGCACCGACATCACCTCGCCGATGGCGTCCTTGCTGTCGTCCGCGTACTCCTGTGCCGTGCGCAGCCGGTAGTCCTCCGCGCCGACCGCCGCCGCGACCGCGTCCCGCAGCTCCTCGTCCGTACGGGACCCGTCCCCGTCGACGTACAGCTCGGTGTACGCGTCCTCGCCGCCCAGCAGCACCTGCTGCGCCACCGGCCCCTCGAAGTACAGGACCGTCGCGCCCGGGTTGGTGACCGTGAACGCCGCGATGCCGCTGATCCGCACCGGGAAGTCGCCGAAGGCGGTCAGCACCCGCAGCGGATCGCCCACCGCCAGGCCCTTCTTGCCCGCCGTGTCGGCGTCCACCATGATCTCGTCCGGCCCGCGCGGCGGCGCCCCCTCCCGCACCTCCATCGAGCGCAGTTCCACCTCGGACCAGCCGCTCGCGATGGTCGGCGCGCCCGTCGTCGGCCCGATGTTCTCGTTCGCCGCGTCCACGACGACCACCAGCTGCGAGGAGACCATGCCGGTGACCCGCTCCACCCCCGGCACGGCCGCCACCTCCCCGGCCAGCGCGGCGGGCACGGTGTCCGGCTTGCCGACCGCCGAGGGCACGTCGAAGCCCCCACCGCCCGGCCGCTCCACCGGACCGACCATCACATCGGAGGCGGTGCGGGCGAACAGCTTGTCGAAGGTGGTCGTCATGGTCCCCGTGAACACCAGCGTCCCGCACACGAACGCCACCGACAGCAGCACCGCCATCCCCGACAGCACCATCCGGCCCTTGTGGGCCATGAAGTTGCGCACCGATGTCCTGACCACCGTCATGTCGCCGCCCTCCCCCGTCCTCACCCGTTGTCCCCTGCCGCGCACTCAGGCTAAGGACGGCCGCCGCCCGCGTCATCGCCCTGCGGAACGACCGTCGCCCGGCCGCCCTTAGGGGCTTCCCCCGACCGGCGCGTCCCGTTCACCCCCCCGTTCCCCGCCGTGCATCCAACGACGCCCCCGCCCCGCTAGCCTCCCCCGGCCCCCTCCCGTCGTCCCGTCATCCGAGGTCACCCCATGCGCCTGCCCATCCCCCGACGGCGGCCCCGCGCCCACCGAGCCAGCCGTGACCCGCACTGGGACAACATCCGGTACTTCTCGGGCGTCCTCGTGGTCTTCGGGCATGTGATGGACTCCGTCGCGGACCGCGACGGACTGCGCTGGCTGTACATCGCCTCCTGGGCGATGCGGGTGCCCGTGTTCGTCATGGTCGCCGGCTACTTCTCGCGCGCCGACACGCTCACCCCGCGCGAGGCCCGCCGCCTCATCGAGTCCGTCCTCGTGCCCTACCTGGCCATCGGTCTGCTGCACAGTCTCCAGCGCCACCACTACGACGGCGGCGAGTGGACCTTCTACACGGCCGAACCCGGCTGGGGACTGTGGTTCCTGCTCTCCCTGCTGTGCTGGCGCGCCGCCCTGCCCTACCTCGCCCAGCTGCGGTACCCGCTCGCCACCTCCGTGTGCGTGGCGCTGCTGGTGGGCTACATCGCCGACATCGGCGCCTACCTCTCGCTCTCCCGCACCTTCACCTTCCTGCCGTTCTTCCTCCTCGGCTGGCGGCTGCGGCAGGGCTGGTTCCGCGACGCCATGGTGGCCCTCTGGAGCCGGTACGCGGCGCTCGGCGTCATCGCCGCCACCCTCGTCATCGCCTGGGTGGTGCGGCACGAGGTGAAACTCGGCTGGCTGTCCATGAAGGGCCCGTACGGCCAGGGCCACCTGCTGGACGCCCCCTTCGCCTGGATCACCCGGGCCGGCGCCCTCGCCGTCGGCTTCGTCGTCGCGCTCGCCTTCATCCGGCTCGTCCCGCGCCGCCACCTCCCCGTCATCAGCTACCTCGGCGCCGGCGGCCTGTACATGTACCTGCTGCACCCCCTGCTGCTGCGCCCGCTGCTGGAGCGCTACGGCGTCGACTGGGTCGGCCCCTGGCCCGAGCAGGCCGCGCTGCTGCTGTTCGCCGTCGCGCTGGCGACCGCGCTGGCCACCCCGCCGGTACGGTGGCTGCTGAGGCCCCTCGTGCAGCCCCGGATCGGATGGCTGTTCAGGCCCGAGACGGCCCCCGCGCCGCGCGGTCGCAGGCCCGGCGCCGACAAGGACGCCACCTCCGGTTCACCTGAACGCCAACTCGACGTCGCGCGGCCGGTGTAGACAGGAACGGCGCCCAGCACGACCGAGGACCTCGCGTCCCATCGAAGGGAAACGTAAAAAAGAGATGGGAAGCGGAACCCCACGCGTCGTCGTCCTCGCCGACTCCGACAGCCGCTGGAAATGGGCGGCCTCGGTCGCCCGGCGGATCGCCCCCGAGCACGCGATCGACGCCCGTTTCCTGGCCGTCGCCACCACCCCCACCGAACGGCAGATCGCCGAGGTGGGCATCGTGCCCGACACCACCGCCGTCGTCAGCTGCGTCGAACTGCTGGATGACCCGGCCGTGCACACCGCCGACCTGGTGGTGCTGGGCACCACCGGCGGCACGGTGCTCTCCCTCATCCACTCCCTCGGTATGGCCTGGGAGGGCAGCCCGCACCGGCCGCTGCTCGTCACCGGCTATGTGGGCGTCGTCTACGAGAACCTCGTCGACGGGCTGCTGCTGCGGGTCGGCTCCGACCTGATACTCGCCAACTGCGCCCACGACGCGGAACGCTTCCGCTCCGTCTACCGCAGCATCGGCGCCGACCCCGAGGACATCGTGGAGGCGGGCCTGCCCTTCCTGGGCGGCGACCCGTACGACCCGCCCGCCGTCTTCGGCGCCCACGGGCGCGACCGGCAGCCCGCGGGCGCCCGGCCGTTCACCGTCACCTTCGCCGTCCAGCCCTCCGTACCCGGCACCCGCGCCGCGCGGTTCGGGATGCTGGAGAAGCTGGCCCGGCACGCGCGCCTGCACCCGGACCGCGAGGTCCTCATCAAGCTGCGCAACCGCCCCGGCGAGGCCGTCACCCACACCGAACGCCACTCGTACCAGTCGCTGTACGAGGAACTGCCGAACCCGCCGGCCAACCTCACCCTCGTCTACGGCGACATGGGAGAGGTCCTGGATCGCACGGATTTGCTGGTCACGGTCTCCTCCACCGCCGCCATGGAGTCGATCCACCGCGGCATCCCCACCGCCATCCTCACCGACTACGGGGTGCGCGAGGCCCACGGCAACCACTACTTCATCCACTCCGGACTGCTCGCCTCCTGGGCCGAACTCGACAAGGGACTCATCCCCGCCGTCGACCCCGGGTGGGCCGCCAGCCGCGGCGTCGGCCACCAGGACCCGTACGCCGCCGCCCGCGCCCGCATCGCCGAACTGCGCGCCGCCGCCCCGGGCACCCGGGTGCCCACCCACCCCTACTACACGCCGCGCAGCGCGGCCGACTACCTGGAGACGCTGCTGTCCCGGCGCGGACTCGGCCTGGACGGCAAGGCACTGCCGCCCAGCCACGACCGCGCCCCCACCGCCGTGCGCCGCCTCATCCGGCGCGGCGCCGGCGGCCTCTACCAGGTCGGCCGCAAGCGCGTCGCCCCGGTGATCCGGCGGCTCGCCAAGGGCTGAACCGCCCACGGCCGGCCCGGGGCCGGGTGGAAAGCCGCGCTGCGCAGGGTAGTCACCACCGTGCAGCCTGCTTAAGATCGATCCGACCCGAACCGGACACCACGCCACCCCGCGGGGAGCAGCAATGAAGCGCCGCACCACAGCCCTGTCCGTCACCGCCGCCGCCCTGCTGGTGGCCGCGCCCCTGCTGACCGGCTGCTCCACCGGCGCCCATCCGGGAGCGGCAGCCGTCGTCGGCGGGGAACGGATCTCCATCTCCCAGGTCCAGGGCCACGTCGAGGCGGTGCGTGCCGCCCAGCGCCAGCAGCCCGACGCCGACGAGCTGATCTCCACCAGCAGCACGCTCACCCGCGAAACCGTCAACTTCCTCGTGTACCTCCAGGTCGTGGACCGCGCCGCCCAGTCCCAGGGCGTGGAGGTCACCCGCCGCCAGGTGCAGGAGGCGCGCGCGGACGCCGAGGCCAACGCGGGCGGCCCCGAGGCGCTGGCGCAGAGCGCGCTCAGCGGACAGGGCGGCCTGCCGCTGACCTCCGGCCAGATCGACGACGTACTGCGCAGCAACCTCCAGATCCAGGGCATCGCCGAGCGGCTCGGCGTCCTGACGGACCCGCTGGGCGGCGAGAAGGTCGGCGCGCTGCTCGCGGACACGGCGCAGGAAGTCGGGGTGGACATCAACCCCCGGTACGGCACCTGGGACGCCCAGACCGTCTCCCTGGTGGACCTCCAGGAGCCCTGGCTGCGGACCACCGACCGTGATCAGCAGGCGGTTACGCTCGACGGGTGACCGACTCCGCCCCGGCCGGCCCCGGCCGTATCGTCCTGCTCACCACCAGCCACCGGGTGGCGCCCGGGCTGCTGTCCTGGCCCGCCTGGCAGCTGCTGCGCGCCGCCGACCGCGTCTACGCGCGGGACGGCGGCCACCCGCTGCTGCCGTACCTCCAGGAGGCCGGGGTCACCGTGGCGGGCGCCGCCCCGGGCGGCGCCGGGCTGCTGGAGGAGTGCGCGGGCGGCCGTACGGTCGTGGTGCTGGCGGGCGCGGACGGCGAACGGCGGCTCACCGACGAGCTGGCGGCCCTGGCCGGCTCCGGACGGCACACGATGCCCGCGCTCGAACTGCTGCCCGGCGCGTACGACCTGCCCGGTGCCCGGCTGCTCGACCTGGTGCAGGTGATGGACCGCATCCGCAGCGAGTGCCCGTGGTCCTCCACCCGCGGCCACCGGGACCTCGCGAAGCACGGTCTCGAGGAGATGTACGAGCTGGTCGAGGCGATCGAGGCGGGCGACCGCACCGAGCTGCGCGAGGAGCTCGGCGACGTCCTGCTCCAGGTCGTCTTCCACGCGCGGATCGCGCAGGAGGACGCGGAGGAGCCGTTCGACGTGGACGACGTGGCGGGCGGCCTGGTCGCCAAGCTGGTCCACCGGCACCCGCACATCTTCGGCGACGAGCAGGCCGAGACGCCCGAGGACGTACGGAAGCTGTGGCTGCGCACCAAGGCCGAGGAGAAGCGGCGGGACTCGGTGACCGAGGGCATCCCGCTGAGCCAGCCAGGACTGGCGCTGGCCGCGAAGCTGGCGGGCCGCGCCCGCACGGCCGGTCTGACGGCCGAACTCCCCGCGCCCGCAGGACCCGAGGACTTCGGCGCCCGGCTGCTGGCCCTGGCGGCGGAGGCGGAGGCGGCCGGGGTGGACCCGGAGACCGCGCTGCGCACGACCGCCCGCGCCTACCGCGACACGATCCGCGCGGCGGAGGCCCCCGCGTCCTGACGCCCACCCCGGCGGGGCGCCGCCGGGCCCGGGGTCGATCAGCGGGGGTCGATCAGCGGCGGCTGTCAGCGGGGTTGATCAGCCGGCCCGGCTCCGCCCCGCTCAGCAACGTGGTGAGCGCGGTCCGCAGATCGGGGCCCAGGTACCAGTCGCCGGTGTGGTCCAGGGCGTACATCCGCGCCTCCCGGTCCATCGCCAGCAGCGCCGTTCCGCCGCCCTCCGCGCCCAGCGGGCACAATTCGGTCTCCAGCGCCTGCCCCAGATCGCTCAGGGTGCGGGCCCAGTGCAGCCCGCGCAGCGGGTCGATGACGACCGAACCGGGCGCGTACCGGCGCCCCGGGCCCATCGGGTGCAGCCGCAGCCCGCCGAACTCCGCCCAGGTCTCGAACGCCGCCGGGAACAGCGCGTGCGGGTGTCCCAGCGGCGAGCGGTGCCCGCTGAGCGTGTCGGCCCACCGTTCGGCCTGCTCGATCATGCGGCGGCCCGGCTGCCACCCCGCGTAGCCCAGCGCCTGGTCCAGATCGAAGCCGTGGCCGGCACCGCCGCCGGCACGGGTCTCCGCCGGCATCCGCAGGGTCAGGGTGGGGCCGGTGAGGTCCGCCCCCGGCGCTCCCTCACTGACGCTCTCCACCCCGAAGTGCGCCAGCAGCGCCGCGCACGAGCGGCAGTGCGGCGCGTACGTGCCGTGCTGCGGGTCGCCGTCCTCCCTGATGTGCCGGGTGGTGATCACCGCGCCGCGCAGCAGCCGGGCGTCGCCGCCCTCGCTCAGGTGCCGGGAGATGAGCGCCACCTCGGGGCAGCGTCCTGCGTGCCGTTCGCGGTCGGCCGGGCCCAGCGCGTCCAGTAACTCCCGTACCAGCGGGTGCAGCCGCGGGGCGTCCTGGGCCGAGCGGAGCACGGCCGCGCCCTTGAGCGGGTGTTCGCGTCCCGGCAGGGACAGCGCGGCGGCGGTGGTGGGCAGGATGCCGTCGCGCCGGTGCCGCAGCACGGGGACGGCCGGCCCGGCGTCCGCCTGGCCGTCCTGGCCCTCAAGATCCAGCGTCACCGGCATCCTCGTGCTTTCTCCCCCGGTCCTCCCCACAATGCCGATCAGCTTGCCACAAGCCGTTGTCACGACCGGTTAAGCAGCCCTGGGACGGTGCCCATGACACATTGACCTCGTAGGCTGTCGGGCAACAGCGTGACCGCGCAGGAAGCAGCAGGGGGCCAAACGCCATGACGACAGGTCGGCTCGGGCAGCATGCCGCGCCACCGAACGGGGCCTATGCGGGACAGCTGGTGCAGTTCCCCGACCCGGTACGGGCGGCCCGTTACCCGCAGGGCGTCCGGGTGGACGCGGAGGGATTCCCGGATTTCTCCCCGTTCGCGAGAGCGGCGGCCGAGATCGCCGAGCCCCCCGAGGGCTTCGGCATCGACGAGCTGCGGCTGACCGACTACGTGTCGGCCAACGCCGCGCTGCACGCCGCCGGTCACGAACTGTGGGCCGATCTGCCGCCGGTGGCCACGCCGCACGGCTGGACCTGGCACCACGTGGCCCGCTCCCGCCGCCTCGAACTCATACCCGTCGAGGTCAAGGCGCTGCTGCGGCACCACGCCGGGCTGGCGACCACCGCCGTGGACCAGGACAAGCGCGGCACCCGCCCGCTCCAGGACCCGAAGCCGGTGCATTTCGCCGCCCCCTACTCGGTGGCGGTGGAGGAGGACCGGCTGCGCGCGGCCGAGGACAAGCTGGGGTACCCGCTGCCGGGCGCCTACCGCTCCTTCCTCAAGGCGGCCGGCGGCTGCGCCCCGGTGGGCCTGGCGCTCGACGCCGAGCTGGGGCTGCTGATCGACCAGCCGTTCTTCACCCTCAGGGAGGAGGCGGCGGTCAACGATCTCGTCTACATCAACAAATGTCTGCGTGATCATCTGACGAAGGATTATCTCGGGGTCGCCTTCGTGCACGGCGGGATCATCGCCGTGAAGGTCAAGGGCGAGGACATCGGTTCGGTGTGGCTGTGCGCCTACGACGACGCCCGCGACCGTGACGGGCTGACCGTCCAGGAGCGGGTGGACACCCTGCTGCTGCCGTGCGGGGCCGACTTCGACGCGTTTCTGCTCCGGCTGGCGGGCAGCCCGCCCGAGCTGGAGACGGTGGCCGATCTGATGGTGGACGGCGGCTTCGCCCGCGCCGTCCCGGTGGAGGGGTGAGGCGGCGATGGTGACCTTCGCACAGGCGCAGGAGCGCGCCGACCGCTGGGTGAACGGCTCCGCCACCGGGGAACGCAGCCGCGAGGTGCGGGTGCGCGAGTTCGATCTGGGCTTCGTGGCCTGGGCCGAGGACTGCGGCGGGAAGCTGGTGATCGCCCGGGACAGCGGCGAGTCGACGCTGTGGCCCGCGCTGCCGGTGAGCGAGGTGATACGGCGGTACGAGGAGACGTACGGTGCCGCGCTCGCCGCCGCCCCGGCCGCCGAACCGCAGGGCCGGATGGACCTGGAGGCGACGTCGTTCCTGCTGACGCCGCCGGACTGGCTCCAGGAGGCGGCGGACCGGGCCGCGTCGTCGGCCGCCGACGGGGCGGACGCCGCCGAGCCCGCGCAGGCGGACACCGGCTCGCTCGCCCCGTCCGCACCGGACCCGCAGCCCGCGGCCGAACCGGACCCGTGGGCCGGCACCGACACGGCGGGGGCCGCTTCCGGCTCCGGCGCGTGGGCGACGGGGGCCGACGCCACGGGAGAGCACGGCTCCGACGCGGACGGCTCCGGGCCGGCACCCGCGGCCGACCCCGACCCGTGGGCGGGCACCGACACGGCCGGGGCGCCCCCGGCCGCCGGCGCGGGCGCGGCGTCCGGCCCGGAGCCGGAGGCCGATCCGTGGGCCGGTACCGACACCGCCGGGCCGCCCTCGGCCGGCGGCTCGGTGTGGGACGCCACCGACACCTCGGGCAGCGGCACGGACATCCCGTCCGTGGCTCCGCCCGCCACCGTCTTCTCGCCGCCGGTCGTGCTGGACCGCGAGCCGCCCGCCGGGCTCGGCAGGGACGACCGGGACGCCCCCGGGTCCGCGCCGGCCTCCGAGGCCCGTACCTCCGTGCTGCCGCAGGGCAGCGCGCTGCCCAAGACCCAGCTGCACGACGCCCTGCCCCCGGCGGGTTCGGCCCAGCCGCCCCAACTGCCGCCGGTGCCGCCGGCGCCCGCGCTTCCGGGCGGTACGGGCGGCGGTGGCGCCGCCGATCTGGCGTCCGCCGACACCGCCAAGGCGGCCATGGCGCCCACCGCCCCGCAGGGCGGCCCGCCGCCGGCCCCCTCCCGGCCGGGTGCCTCCGTGCCCCCGCCGCCGCCCCCCGCGCCGGCCGTGCCGGGTGCGGCGAGCAGCGGCGGCGACGACTCCTACATCCCCACCCAGCAGGTCAGCCCGGAGGAGATCGCCGCGCTGAAGGCGGCGGCCTCCCGGCCCACCGCGCCCAGCCCGTCCCAGACCCCGCCGCCCGGCCCGCCGAGCGGCCCGGGGGTCCCCGGCGCTCCCGGCGGCCCCGGCGGCCCCGGCGGCCCCGGCGGCAATGTGCACGCCGCCGCCACGATGCTCTCTCCCGCCCCCGGCACTCCCGGTGCCGGTGACACCGGCGGCGTCCCGTTCCCGCCGCCGGCCCCGGCCGGCCCGGGCCACGGCACCCCGCCGCCCCCGCCGCCGGGCCCCGCGATCCAGGCGCCGGGCGGCCCCGGCACCCCGCCGCCCCTGGGGCAGCACTCCCCGCCGTCCCAGGGCCAGGGGTACGGCTATCCGCCGCCCGGCATGCCCACGGTGGGCTCCGGGTACATGGCGGTGCTGCGCTACCGTGCGCCCGACGGCTCCGAGCAGCAGCTGATCCGCCGCTCCGCGCCGGGCATGCCGCACCCGGAGTGGCAGCTGCTGCACGAGCTGCACGCCATGAACGTGCCGCCGCAGCAGGTCCTCGAACTGCACACCGAGCTGCAGTCCTGCGAGCTGCCCGGCGGCTACTGCGCCCGGATGATCCGCGAGAACTGGCCGCAGGTGCGCATCACCCACACCGCCGCGTACGGCCACGACCACACCTCGCGGCAGGCGGGGGTGCGGCATCTGGTGGAGCACCAGGACGAGCTCCAGCAGTTCGCCGACGGGCCGCCGCGCTCCGCCCCCGTGCGGGCCCAGCTGCCGCAGCAGCAGCCGGCCCCGGCGGTGGGTCTGGACGTGATCGGCCAGGAGCTGGCGGACGCGTTCGGCCCGCAGGCGATCTTCCGCTACGACCAGCAGTCGGTCTCCCGGCAGGGGGTGCCCGAGATCGTGGCGCACACCCTGCTGTGGTCGGGGCTGCCGCTGGAGATCGCGCCGATCTTCTGGGCGTACGCGCAGCCGGGCCGGCTCGTGCCCACCCTCGCCGAGGTGGCGGCGGAGCGCGGCGTGCAGCCCGCCCCGGACGCCGGTTCGTACCTCGTCATGGGCACGGACTTCGGCAAGCAGCTGTGTGTCCAGTACGGCACGGCGCACATCGTGGCGGTGCCGCTGGAGGCGGGGCCGGGCGGGGCGCCGGTGACGCCGCAGTTCGTGAACGCCTCGCTGCCGCAGTTCGTGCGCTGTCTGGCGCTGCTGGGGCGGATGTGGCGGCTGCGGTACGGGCTGAACCCGGAGCAGGCGGGGCGCTGGACGACCGATTTCCAGGCGCAGCTGGCCTCGCTGGACCCGCAGGCGGTGGCCGACCCGGAGAACTGGTGGTCGGTGCTGCTGGAGCAGATGTGGGACGGACTGCTGTAGGGCGCCCGGCCCGGTGCCCGCATCCCCTCGTCCGGACGGAGCGGGCGCCCCATGCGGGGGCCCCGCGGTGATCCTGCGGTTATCCTGCGGGAACCGGCCATCTCCATCGAAGGGCACAGTCACGTGAGCTCCGTTCGCCCGGCAGCCGTCATCGTTCTCGCAGCGGGTGCGGGGACCCGCATGAAATCCGCCACCCCCAAGATGCTGCACGAGATCTGCGGCCGGTCGCTGGTGGGCCATGTGGTGACCGCCGCGGCGGAGCTGGAGCCCGAGCGGCTGGTCGTGGTGGTGGGCCACGCGCGGGAGCAGGTCGCGGCGCATCTGGCGGAGGTGGCGCCGGCCGCGCTGACGGCGGTGCAGGAGAACCCGAACGGCACCGGGCACGCGGTCCGCGCCGCGCTCGCCGAACTGGGCGGAGCCGGTGAGCTGTCCGGCACCGTGCTGGTGACCTGCGGCGACACCCCGCTGCTGACGGCGGACACGCTGGCGGAGCTGGCCCGTACGCACGAGGCGGAGGGCAACGCGGTCACGGTGCTGACCGCCGAGGTGCCCGACCCCACCGGTTACGGCCGGATCGTGCGGGACGCGGCGGCCGGCGGCGCGGTGACGGCCATCGTGGAGCAGCGCGACGCGGACGAGGCGCAGCGGGCGATCCGGGAGATCAACTCGGGGGTCTTCGCGTTCGACGCGCGGCTGCTGGGCGAGGCCCTGGCCCAGGTCTCCACGGACAACAGCCAGGGCGAGGAGTATCTGACCGATGTGCTGGGCATCCTGCGCGCCGCCGGCCACCGGGCGGGCGCCTCGCGGGCGGCCGAGCACACGGAGATCGCCGGGATCAACAACCGGGTGCAGCTGGCCGCGGCCCGGCGGCTGCTGAACGACCGGCTGCTGGAGCGGGCGATGCTCGCCGGGGTGACGGTGGTGGACCCGGCCACGACGTTCATCGACGCGACGGTGACCTTCGAGCCGGACGCGGTGATCCACCCGGGCACCCAGCTGCTGGGCACCACGCACATCGGAGGCGGTGCGCAGATCGGCCCGAACACGCGGCTCACGCACACCTCGGTGGGCGACGGCGCCACGGTGAGCAACACGGTGGCGGACAGCGCGCGGATCGGCGACGGGGCGAGCGTGGGCCCGTACGCCTATCTGCGGCCGGGTACGGTGCTGGGCCGCGCGGCGAAGGCGGGCACGTTCGTGGAGATGAAGAACTCCACGGTCGGGGAGTCGACGAAGGTGCCGCATCTGTCGTATGTCGGTGACGCCACGATCGGTGACTTCACCAACATCGGCGCGGCGAGCGTCTTTGTGAACTACGACGGGGAGTCGAAGCACCACACCACGATCGGCTCTTACTGCAAGACCGGCTCGGACAATATGTTTGTGGCGCCCGTCACGGTCGGGGACGGTTCTTATACGGCGGCGGGTTCCGTCATCACCAAGGATGTGCCGCCGGGTTCACTGGCGGTGGCGCGTGGTCAGCAGCGGAATGTGGAGGGCTGGGTGGCCCGTAAGCGCCCGGATTCCCCGGCGGCGCGGGCGGCCGAGGCGGCCTCCGCGGCACGGGAGCACAAGCCCTCCGAGAACTGATCCGCAGGTCGGGTCCCTCCCCCGCTGTCCGAAGGGCGAACCGCGCCAAGCGGCGGCGATGGGCGGGAAGTACCGTAGAGGTGCCCCGAACGGGCCGATACGCGCAGAAGCGGACTCCAAGGAGACACACTGTGACCGGGATCAAGACGACCGGCGAGAAGAAAATGATGCTCTTCACCGGCCGCGCCCACCCAGAGTTGGCAAAGGAGGTCGCCGCCGAATTGGGCGTGGGACTGGTCCCGACGACGGCCCGGGAATTCGCGAACGGCGAGATCTATGTACGTTTTCAGGAGTCGGTGCGCGGCGCCGACTGTTTTCTGATCCAGAGCCACACCGCGCCGATCAATACGTGGATCATGGAACAGCTGATCATGATCGATGCGCTCAAGCGTGCTTCCGCGCGCAGTATCTCCGTGATCATTCCGTTCTACGGCTACGCCCGGCAGGACAAGAAGCACCGCGGCCGTGAGCCCATCTCGGCCCGGCTGATGGCGGATCTGCTCAAGACGGCCGGCGCCAACCGGATCATCACCATGGACCTGCACGCCGACCAGGTGCAGGGCTATTTCGACGGCCCCGTGGACCACCTCTTCGCACTGCCGGTGCTCACCAGCTACATCGGGGGCCGGGTCGACCGCGGCAAGCTGACCGTGGTCTCCCCGGACGCCGGGCGGGTGCGGGTCGCGGACCGGTGGGCGGACAAGCTGGGCGCCCCGCTGGCGATCGTGCACAAGCGGCGCGACCCGGACGTGGCGAACCAGGTGACCGTGCACGAGGTCGTGGGTGATGTGAACGGCCGGGTGTGTGTCCTGGTCGACGACATGATCGACACCGGCGGCACCATCTGCGCGGCGGCGGACGCCCTGTTCGCCAACGGCGCGGAGGACGTCATCGTGGCGGCCACCCACGGCGTGCTGTCGGGCCCGGCGGCCGACCGGCTGAAGAACTCCAAGGTCTCGGAGTTCATCTTCACCAACTCGCTGCCCACCCCCAGCGAGGTGGAGCTCGACAAGATCACCGTGCTGTCGATGGCCCCGACCATCGCCCGCGCGGTGCGCGAGGTCTTCGAGGACGGCTCGGTGACCAGCCTCTTCGAGGGCGACGCGTAACCGGATTCGGGCAGGGCCTTCCTCGCCGGGTACACTGCCCGGGTTGCTCGGCGAGGGAGGTCCCCCAGCGGGGGGCGTCCGTTATCGACGCGCTCGTGTTCCACGCAGCAGGTCCCACCAGGGCCGGGTGACATGTGCCGTATCCATACCACCCAAGCCTGAGGGAGAACCACCATGGCTGATGTGAAGATCGCCGCCGAGGTCCGCGAGGAGTTCGGCAAGGGCGCCTCGCGCCGTATCCGCCAGCAGGACAAGGTCCCGGCCGTCATCTACGGGCACGGCGGCGACCCCGTGCACGTCACCCTGCCGGGCCACGCCACCATGCTGGCGCTGAAGAACTCCAACGTCCTGATCACCCTGGACATCGCCGGCCGCGAAGAGCTGGTCATCCCCAAGGCCGTCCAGCGTGACGCGCTCAAGGGCTTCCTCGTCCACCTCGACCTGCTGGTCGTGAAGAAGGGCGAGAAGGTCACCGTCGAGGTGCCGCTGGTCACCGAGGGCGACCTGGCGCCGGGCGCCGGCCTGCTGGAGCACGTGCTGTCCGCGCTGCCCGTCGAGGCCGAGGCCACCGACATCCCGCAGTCCCTCACCGTCTCCGTGCAGGGCCTCACCACCGGCGACTCGGTGCTCGCCAAGGACGTGAAGCTGCCCCAGGGCACCTCGCTGGCCATCGACGGCGAGGACATCGTGGTGCAGGTCGTGCAGCCGCAGGCCGAGGAGCCGGCCGCGGGTGCCGAGAACGGCGAAGAGGGCGCGACCGCCTGAGGTCGTGACCGTCCCGTACGGGACTGAGCCCGGGCCGGTGACGGCGGGGATGGAAGGATGCGGGGCATGAGTGAAAGCACCTCTCCCGCTCCCTCCCCCTGGCTGATCGCCGGCCTGGGCAATCCCGGTCCGCAGTACGCGGGCAACCGCCACAACGTGGGCTTCATGGTGGCCGATCTGCTGGCCGACCGGATCGGCGCCCGTTTCAAGGCGCACAAGTCCCGGGCGATGGTGGCGGAGGGGCGTCTCGCCGGCCACCGGGTGGTGCTGGCCAAGCCGATGACGTACATGAACGTCTCCGGCGGCCCCACCGGCGCGCTGAGCGCCTTCTACAAGATCCCCGCCGAACACGTCATCGCCATCCACGACGAACTCGACATCGACTACGGGGTGCTGCGCCTCAAGCGGGGCGGCGGCGACAACGGCCACAACGGGCTGAAGTCACTGACCGCGACCCTGGGCCGCGACTACTACCGGGTGCGCTTCGGGGTGGGCCGCCCGCCGGGGCGGATGGATGTGGCGGCGTTCGTGCTCAAGGACTTCTCCGGCACCGAACGCAAGGAACTGGACTACTTCGTGGACCGGGCCGCCGACGCCGTGGAATCCCTGATCACGGACGGTCTGGAGCGGGCGCAGGGCACGTACAACGGCTGACCGGGGGTTGACCCGGCGCAGGGCGTTGGCCAAAGATCTGCGCCATGCCCGTCCGACGCGACCGACTGCGGCGAGCAGGGGAGCGCGCGTTCGGCGCGCTGCTGCTCACCCGGATGATCCTGATGACCCTGCTGGCCCTGCTGATGGTCACCGGTGGCGCCTGGAGTTCCTGGGACACCGCGCGGGACGCGCTGCGGTCACCGGAGGGTGCGGCGGGCCCGCTGACGCTCCAGGAGTGCGACCGGGAGCGCTGCACGGGGACGTTCGGCCCTTCGGGGGAGGCCGTCGCCCTGTATCAGCGGATCGGCCGGGAGCCGGGCGAGACGCTGGAGGTGGCGCGGCGCCCCGGCACGGCGGAGGTGGTCCGCACCGGGGCGCCCGGGGTGATGTACGCCTGCCTGCCGCTGGCCGGTTCGCTGCTGCTGGCCGGGATCGTGATCGCGGGCGGTCTGCGGATGTACCGCACCGCGTGGGCCACGGCGGGGGCGGGCATCGCGCTGCTGGCGGCGGCCTTCGCGCTGTGGTGAACGGGCCGGGTCAGCCGGCGTGCTCCCGCGCCACGGCCGGCTCCGGCACCGCCGGACCGGTACGCGCCCGGGGCCGGTAGCGGGAGACGGCGACCCCGGCCAGGCACAGCGCGCCACCCAGCAGCCCGACCACGCCGGGCACCTCGCCCAGCAGCACCCAGGACATCAGCACCACCAGGGCCGGCACCACATAGGTGGTGGCGCTCATCCGCCCGGCGGTGGTGCGGGCCAGCGCGTACGCCCACGTGGTGAAGGCCAGGGCGGTGGGGAACAGGCCCAGGTAGACCATGTTGAGGGTCGCGGAGGCGGGCGCGTCGGCCAGTTCGGACACCAGCGCGCCGCTGAAGGGCAGCGCGGCCACCAGGCCCACCAGGGCGCTGAAGGTGACCACCTGGAGCGGCCCCGCGTAGCCGAGGGCGGGCTTCTGCAGCACCACCCCGGCCGCGTACGTCACCGCCGCCAGCAGGCACAGCAGCACCCCCGTGGTGGACGCGTCGCCCTCGCCCGACATGCCCAGGCCCACCACCACGGCCCCGGTGAAGGAGATGCCCATGCCCAGCAGCAGCGTGCGTGGCAGTCCCTCCCCCAGCATCCGGCCGCCGATGAGCGCGACCAGCAGCGGCGCGATGTTGACCAGCATGGCGGCGGTGCCGGCGTCGACCTCCTGCTCGCCCCAGTTGAGGGCGACGTTGTAGACGCCGAACCACAGGAAGCCGGAGGCCGCGATCCACGGCCAGGCGGCCCGCGGGGGCCACCCCACCCGTCGCACCAGGCAGACCGCGCCCAGCGCCAGCACGGCGAAGAGCAGCCGGCCCAGGGTCAGCGCGCCGGGCGAGTAGACCTCCCCGGCGCTGCGGATGGAGACGAAGGCCGAGGCCCACAACACGACGGTGACCCCCGCCGCGACGGGCGCCAGCCACTTCTCGCGCCCACTGTCAGGTGCATCGCTGCTCATGCTGCTGACAGTAGCCGCATCGGGCCACCCACTCAACGCCTTTCGTTCTGCGAAGCGCGACATCCGACGTAGTGTGGATGTCATGCCCGCCGCCTACGACAGCGTGCCCTTCAGCGAACTGGTGCGCGGCGGCAACGTGGCGGTACTCCGCGATGTTCTGCCCGACGCACTGCCCTGGACCACCTTCCTCCCGGAGCGAGACCTCGACAGCTTCATCGGTGAGCTGGCCTCGACCGCCCAAGATGCGGCAGCCCCGGACCATATGAATCCCCCGGCCCTGCTCCTCACCCAATGGCGCCACAGCGCGGAGATCTACGCCGACCCGGCCCTGCACGCGGCCATCACCCGGGAGCCCGAAGGCGACCTGGGTCCCGTACCCGCGCCGGAGGCCACCGAATGACGTCGATGCGAGGCGACCGCGCCGCTCCCCCGCCGGTCGCGGACGAGTACGACCCGCGGTTCGGGCCATCACTTCGGGCCCACGTACCGCAGTTGCCGGAGAGGAAAGCCGCCGACCTCACCCTCGAAGAGGCGCGGCCGAGGCGGGCGGCATCGCCGCACGCTCCTGCGTCACCGCCGACGACGTGCGACGGGTCATCGCCGAGACTCGCGAAGCCCGCCAATGACCGTCCTGGAATTCGCCCTGACCGAGTTCCTGATAGGCACCGAAGAACACCCGCCCCTTCGCAGGCCGTTGAGCGGCCTGTGCGACGTACGGGTACTCCCCGCGCCCCTACCGCTGTTGACCGTCGCATGGCCCGGCGGTGGGTAGGGTGCGGGATCGTGGTGATCGATGAGAACCGGCTGGCCGCGCTGCACAACGAGGCCGTGACCGGAAACCCGGAAGCCGCCCGGGAGTTGGGGCGGCTGCTCTGCCTCCTCCCGGACGAACCGGACGGCGAGGCATGGCCCTTACCCCACTGGCCCGGCGAGCCCTGGCTGCGGGCGGCGCTGACCGCCCGCCCCGACGACGCGTCCGCCGCCGTCCTGCTGGCCGGGGTACTCGCCCAGCAGATCGAACTGCGGTATCTGCTGGGCGACCCCGACGCCGCCATCGCCCGCCGGCAGGGCGAGGCCCTGCACCTGTACCGGGCCGTGCTGCGCACCGACCCCGGCCACCCCACCGCCCGCGCCGGACTCGAGGTGCTGCGCCGCCCGGCCACCGCGCTCACCGGCGACGACACCTACAGCTACTACCGGCTCGACGGCACCCCGCCCGAGGGCGGCACCGCCCGCCTCATCACGCCGGACCCCCACGAACTGCGCTGGGCCGCGGGATCGTTGCTCGGCGCCGCGGACCTGGCCCTCACCGTCCACACCCCCGTGGACAAGCCGCACACCCTCCAGCTTCCGGAGGGACTGCTCCCCGTCGAGTTGCCGCAGCTCCCCGGCCCGGCCCTGCCGCCCGGCCATCCGGTGCGGCTCGCCCTGGACCGGGCCGAGGTCATCGCCTACTACGGCTACGCGGCCGAGCCCAGGTCCCAGCGCAGGTTGCTGTCGTCCGCGCGGTAGATGTTGCCCGGCCCCAGGTAGATCTCGACCTCCACCGGATCGCTGCCCTCGGGGATCAGCACCGTCTTGCACTTCTCCACGACGGACCCGGCGGGCAGTTCCTCCATCGCGTCCCCGGTGTCGTCGGGGCACCGGCCCTCGAACGCCAGCGGGTACACGCTCAGGACGTTGGTGGAGGAGTCGCCGTCCGCCGTGCGCACCAGCAGATTGGCACCGGCGTAGTTGTAGGGCAGGTCCTCGCCCTCCACATGGGCGACCGACACGTGGACGGCGGCCGGTCGCAGCCCCTCCACGTCCTCGGGTTCGAAGTAGCCCTCCAGCGCGGAGTGGTCCCCGACCTCGACCCGGTCCACGGTGATGTCCACCATGGCTTCCCAGCTCCCGCCGTCGTTGTACTCGACGGCGAACGGCACCGGCCCCGAGGATTCCCCCACCGCCAGCGCGGGGGCCGGCCCGGTCTCCGGCTCCGCCTCCGGCTCGGTGTCCTGTCCGGCGGACGGCTCCGCGTCCGCACCGGTGGTGCTCTCCTGCCCCGGCGTCTCCGCGGCGGCGTCCCCGTCGCCGCCAGAGCCGCCGTCCCCGCCACAGGCCGTCACCAGTGCCAGCAGCACGGCGGCAGCCGTCACCGGCAGTATCTTGGTCCCACGCATGGGCAACTTTCCCCGATTCCCCTTGAGTGATGGAATCAAACACCCTACGCACCAGGGGTGTTGAACCCTCCGGAGGCCCCGCCCCGGGACGCGCTCCGCACAGCCCGAGGGCCCCGCCCGGCGCGGCGGCCGGGCGGGGCCCTCGGGGTGGGTACGGGCGTCAGCCGGTGTTGCGCAGCCCCGCCGCCACCCCGTTCACCGTCAGCAGCAGCGCCCTGGTCAGCAGCGGATCGGGGGCCTCGCCCCGCTCGGCCGCCTCCCGCTGGCGGTGCAGCAGCGACACCTGGAGGTAGGAGATCGGGTCCAGGTACGCGTCACGGATGCGCAGGGTGCGCTGGAGCGCCGGGTTGGCGTCCAGCAGCTGCGACTCCCCGGTGATGCGCAGCACCTCGGACACCGTCAGCGCGTGCTCCGCCTCGATGACGTCGAAGATGTGCTGGAGCTCCTGCGGCACCAGCGTGTCCACGTAGTGCCGGGCGATCCGCAGATCCGTCTTCGCCAGCGTCATCTCCACGTTGGACAGGAAGTTCCGGAAGAAGTGCCAGTGACCGAACGCCTCGGTCAGCGTGTCCTCCAGACCCGCCTCGCGGGCCGCCCGCAGACCGGTGCCCGCCCCGAACCAGCCCGGCACGATCTGCCGCGACTGCGTCCAGCCGAACACCCACGGGATCGCCCGCAGTCCGTCGAGACCCGCCCCCGAGTCGGGCCGCCGCGAGGGGCGCGAGCCCAGGTGCAGCTCCGCGAGCTGGTCCACCGGGGTGGCCGCGAAGAAGTACGCCGGCAGGTCCCGGTCCTCCACCAGCTTCCGGTACGCGCCGTGCGCCGCCTCCGAGACGGTGTCCATCGCCGCGTCCCAGCGCGCCAGGTCCTCGTCCGACTGGCGCGGCGCGGTGTGCAGGGCCGAGGCCTGCAGGGTGGCCGCCACGGTCAGTTCCAGGTTCTCCCGGGCGAGCGAGGGCACCAGGTACTTGTCCGAGATGACCTCGCCCTGCTCGGTCACCTTGATCTCGCCCTCCAGCGTGCCCCACGGCTGCGCCAGGATCGCGTCCTGCGTCGGGCCGCCGCCCCGCCCCACGGTGCCGCCGCGGCCGTGGAACAGCCGCAGCCGTACCCCGTGCCGGTGCGCCACGTCGCGCAGCCGCCGCTGCGCGCGGTGGATCTCCCACTGGGAGGTGGTGATCCCGCCGAACTTCGAGGAGTCGCTGTAGCCGAGCATGACCTCCTGCACGTCGTCGCGCAGCGCCACCAGGCGGCGGTAGGACGGGTCGGACAGCATCGCGTCCAGCAGTTCGTCCGCGATCCGCAGCTCGTCCGTGGTCTCCAGCAGCGGCACGATGCCGATCTTGGCCCAGCCCGCGTGCAGGTCCAGCAGCCCCGCCTCGCGCGCCAGGATGGCCGCCGCGAAGACGTCGTCCGCGCCCTGGCACATCGAGATGATGTACGACTCGATGATCTCCGGGCCGAACGCCTCCAGCGCCTTGCCGATCGTCCCGAAGACCCCCAGGGTCTTGGCACCCGCGGCGTCCAGCGGCGCCGGGGAGGGCGCCAGCGGGCGGCGTGAGCGCAGTTCCTTGGCCAGCAGCTTGGTGCGGTACTCGCGCGGCATGTCCGCGTACCGCCAGGACTCCTCGCCCAGCCGGTCGAAGAGCTGGCCGAGCGCGTGGTGGTGGGCGTCCGCGTGCTCGCGCACGTCCATGGTGGCCAGCTGCAGGCCGAACGCCGCCACCGTCCGCATGAGTCGCTCCAGACGGCCGTCGGCGATCAGGGCACCGCGGTGCTCACGCAGCGAGCGCTGGACGACGGACAGGTCCGCCAGCAGCTCCCCGGTGCCCAGGTAGTCGTGCCCGGGTACGTGGGTGGCGCCGGCCGCCAGCCGGGTGCGGGTGTTCAGCAGCTTCTGCCGGACGCAGGTCACCTTCAGCCGGTAGGGCTCCTCGGCGTTGAGCCGCTTGTAGCGCGGGGTGATCTCCGGCAGCGCCTCCAGGTCAGCGGCGAGCGAGTCCAGCAGCTCCTGGGTGGCGCCGCTGTTGCGGATGGAGTTGGACAGCGCGCTGCGCAGCTGGTCGATGTGCTCCAGCGCCATGGTGATGCCGTGCTCGTGCTGGAGCAGCAGCACGTCCCAGGTCACCGACGGAGTGACGTTGGGGTTGCCGTCGCGGTCGCCGCCGATCCAGGTGCCGAAGGTCAGCGGGCGGGTGCCGGCCGGGAGCGGGGCACCGGCGCGCTCCAGCTCGGCCGCCAGGTCCTCCAGGAGGTCGCCGACCGCGCCGTGGTGCAGCTCGTCCAGGTAGTAGACGGCGTTGCGGGCCTCGTCGGTGGGTTCGGGGCGGGTGACGCGCAGCTCGTCCGTCTGCCAGATGAGGTCGATGTTCTCGGCCAGGCGCAGCTCGGTGCGGCGCCGGTCGCCGCCGTGCTCGCCCTCCGGGCGTTCCAGCAGCTCGGCGATCTTGCGCAGCTTGGTGAGGACCGAGCGCCGGGCGGCCTCGGTGGGGTGCGCGGTGAACACCGGGCGTACCCCGAGGTTCGCCACGGTCTGCCGCAGGTGCGCCGGGTCGGCGTCCTTGAGCATGTCGGCGGTGCGCGAGAGCGGGCCGCCCTCGGTGGCCCGCCGGGCGGCGAGTTCGCGCCCGCGGTGCACCTGTTCGGTCACGTTCGCGAGATGGAAATAGGTGGAGAACGCCCGAACGAGCTTGGCCGCCGTCTGGAGATCCGTGTCCCCGAGCAGGGCGGCGGCGGCCTCGCCGTCCGTACGGGTGAGGGATCGGACCCGCTCGACGAGATCGAGCAGCTCAGGACCGTCCTGCCGGACCAGCGTCTCCCCGAGAAGGTCCCCCAGACGGCGGATATCCGCCCGCAGGGCACTACCACTTTCGGGGCTTTCCGCTCTCTCCGGCTTGCTGTCGGCACTGCTCACAGTTGCGGCTCCTCGCAGCTGAATGAAGCTGAATGGACAGGGATCTGGCTGGTCACGGACCGCGTTGTCCGACGGACCCCCATGGTAATGAGGCCGCCCCGCCGGGGCGGGGGCGCTTCAGGGCGTGAGATGACCTCACGGATTGCGATACAAACGTCGCCGTAGGTTACGGTCCCGTAGGTAAGCCGTGGAGGAGGACATCAGCCTCTACGTACCCCCCTATCCCCATTTCCCTCACCCGAGGAACGCTGCCTCATGTCGACCAGCCCCGACCTCGTACCTTCCCAGGCCGCGCCCCCCGACCCCGCGCCACCGTCCTCCCCCGCGCTGTCCGGCACGCTGGGCGGCGAACGCCGGGGCTCGGTGGAGCAGGTCGCCCTCACCGTCTTCATCGTGCTCCCCTTCCTGGCCGTGCTCGCCGCCGTCCCGCTCGCCTGGGGCCGGGGGGTGAGCTGGCTCGACCTCGGGCTGCTCGTCGCCTTCTACTTCGTCGGCTGCCACGGCATCACCGTCGGCTTCCACCGGCATTTCACGCACAGCGCCTTCAAGGCCAGGCGTCCGCTGCGCGTCGCGCTGGCCATCGCCGGCTCGCTGGCGCTGGAGGGCCCGGTGGTGCGCTGGGTCGCCGACCACCGCAAGCACCACCAGCACTCGGACGCCGAGGGCGACCCGCACTCCCCCTGGCGGTACGGGGAGACCGTGCCCGCGCTGCTCAAGGGCCTGTGGTGGGCGCACACGGGCTGGCTGTTCAACGTGGAGCAGACCCCGCAGCACAAGTACGCGCCCGACCTGATCAAGGACCCGGACGTCCGGCGGGTCTCGCGGCAGTTCGTGCTGTGGGCCACCGTCTCGCTGACGCTGCCGGCGGTTATCGGCGGCCTGGCCACCTGGTCCTGGCAGGGGGCGCTGACCGCGTTCTTCTGGGGCTCGCTGGTGCGGGTGGCGCTGCTGCACCACGTCACCTGGTCCATCAACTCGATCTGCCACGCCACCGGCAAGCAGCCGTTCCGCTCGCGGGACCGTTCGGGCAACGTGTGGTGGCTGGCGGTGCTGTCCTGCGGGGAGTCCTGGCACAACCTGCACCACGCCGACCCGACCTGCGCGCGGCACGGCGTGGACCGGCATCAGGTGGACTCCAGCGCCCGGCTGATCCGCTGGTTCGAGAAGGCGGGCTGGGTGTACGACGTGCGCTGGCCGAAGCCGGAACGGCTGGCGGCGCGGCGGGCCGCAGGCACGGACGCGGGGGACGAGAGCGCGCCGGAGGCCCCGGATCCGGCCCCCGCGACGGCCGCCGGCGCGTCCACCGAGCGAAACCCCGGGGAAGGCGCGTCCACGAAGACGGCATGATGGTGGGGTGGCGACCGACGAGAGCAGCAGTAACGGCAATCAGCGAGCGGTCCGGGGCGGCGCACGCAAGGAGCGTCCGCCCCGGCGCCCGCGCCGGCGGATGACCGGCACCGAGCGCCGTGAGCAGTTGCTCGACATCGGTCGCACCCTGTTCGCCGAGCGGGGCTTCGAGGGCACCTCGGTGGAGGAGATCGCCGCCAAGGCCGGCGTCTCCAAGCCGGTGGTCTACGAGCACTTCAGCGGCAAGGAGGGGCTGTACGCGGTGATCGTGGACCGCGAGATGACCCGGCTGCTGGACATGGTGCAGGGTGCGCTCACCGCGGGGCATCCGCGCGAGCTGTGCGAGCAGGCGGCCTTCGCGCTGCTGGACTACATCGAGCAGTACACGGACGGCTTCCACATCCTGGTGCGCGACTCACCCGTCGCCCAGTCCACCGGGACCTTCGCCTCCCTCATCGGGGACATCGCCACCCAGGTCGAGGACATCCTCGGCCTGGAGTTCAAGGCGCGCGGTTTTGATCCGAAGCTGGCGCCGATGTACGCCCAGGCGCTGGTGGGGATGGTGGCGCTGACCGGGCAGTGGTGGCTGAACGTGCGGCGCCCGGAGAAGTCCGAGGTCGCGGCGCACCTGGTGAATCTCGCGTGGAACGGCCTCCAGGGCCTGGAGCACTCCCCCCGTCTGGTGGGCCACCGCCGGGTGTGAGCCGCCCGGGCCCCGGGCCGATCCGACCGACCGGTCCCGGGACACAGAGAACCGCCCCCCGGCTGCCGTGCAGCCGGGGGGCGGTTCTGATGCGGGGCAACGCCGGGGACGCCGGGGCCGCACCGGAGGGTGTGCGGCCCCGCCGCCGGATGTCCCGGCGATAGGTCAGCCGGAGCTGGATCAGCCGTTGCCGACACCGTTGTTGGAGAGGATCCCCAGGCCGGTGAGGACGTGCGACAGAGGCGCGTCGCCCTGGACGGAGCTGGAGTTCTCGGCGCAGGTCTGGTTCTGCTTCTGGGTGAGCAGGTCCTGGATGCCGACGTTGACCAGGCCAACGACGTTCTGGACGTCGACGCTGTTCAGCGGAACCGCGATGCACGGCTTGTTCAGCGAACCGTTGATCAGCGCGAAGTTCGGGGAGAACTTGCCGCTGGTCGTGGTGTTGCCGTAGATCTGGTCCGAGGCGTTGCCGTTGGACGAGATCGGGCCCAGCTGGTTGTCGGTGGCCATCGCCGGAGCAGCGGCCGCGCCCGCCATACCAACAGCCGAGGCGGCGACGGCGACCGTGGCAAGGGTCTTCTTCACGAGATGTTCCTTCCGTGTGTGGATGCCCCGCTGCGGGAGCATCCTGAACAACACGGCTGAGCGGGATCGGTTGTCATTGTTCACTCGGTCGGACCTATTACGTGCCCCTTTCAGGGGAAATGCAGGCTTCAACCATTACCTATTCACCCGCCAGAGGCGTGCCGAGGGTGGTCGGCCGGGGAGCGGTGCCCATCCCCTGCCCCAGGTAGAAGCTGGTGTGCGGCGGCTGGTTGTACGCGGTGTTCTGCCAGGCGAGGCCGGTGCGGTACATCCGGTCGTGGAGCAGCGTGGTGATCTTGCGGTCGGTCTCGATGGGGGTCGAGTAGATCCGCAGCGCGCCGTTGTTGCTGGTGCGCCAGATGACCTCCTCGCGCCAGTCGCCGAGGATGTCGCCGGAGAGCACCGGGGTGGCCTTGGTCCCGTTGTTGGAGGCCACGCCCGAACCGGTCAGCAGCCGGGTGTCGCCGCTGGGCCCGTACTTGTCGATGCGGGTGTCGTCCAGCAGCTCGCGCACCGGGTCGCCGTCCCACCACACCAGGAAGTTGGTGCTGGAGGGCTTGCGGCCGATCTGCTGGCCGTTGACGTCGCGCAGCTGGCCGTCGCGCGAGGACCACATCTGGGCGCCGACCGAGCCGGACCAGATGTTGCCGGCCACCCCGCGCCCGTTGTCGCCGCCGGCGGCGGTCTGCCAGCGGATCTGGCCGTTGGCGGGGTTGATGTACAGGGAGGAGGGCTGGCTGCCGGACTCGGAGACCTTGAAGTAGTCCAGGCCCGGGGTGCCGGGGTTGAAGTTGCCGAGGTGCTGGGCGTCCCCGTGGCCGGTGCGGGTGGTCCACAGCCGGGACCCGTTGTCGTCGACGGCCATCGCCCCGTAGACGATCTCGTCGCGGCCGTCCCCGTCGACGTCGCCGATGGACAGGCTGTGGCTGCCCTGCCCGTCGTAGCCCTGACCGACGTTGGTGGAGCTGTTGGTGTCGAACGTCCAGCGGCGGGTCAGCTGGCCGCCCCGCCAGTCCCAGGCGGCGATGACGGTCCGGGTGTAGTAGCCGCGCGCCATGATGATGGAGGGGCGGGAGCCGTCCAGGTAGGCGGTGCCGGCCAGGAAGCGGTCCACCCGGTTGCCGTAGTTGTCGCCCCAGGAGCTGACGTTGCCACGGGCCGGGACGTAGTCGACGGTGGCCATGGCGGCGCCGGTGGTGCCGTTGAAGACGGTGAGGAACTCGGGACCGTCCAGGACCCGGCCCGCGCTGTTGCGGTAGTCGGCGGAGGCGTTGCCGATGACCCGGCCCGTGCCGTCGACGGTGCCGTCGGCGGTCTTCATGACCACCTCGGCGCGGCCGTCGCCGTCGTAGTCGTACACCTGGAACTGGGTGTAGTGGGCGCCGGAGCGGATGTTGCGGCCCAGGTCGATCCGCCACAGCCGCTGTCCGGCCAGGGTGTAGCCGTCGATGATCGTGGTGCCGGTGACCCCGTCGTTGGCGTTGTCCTGGGAGTTGGAGGGGTCCCACTTGAGGACGATGTCGAGCTGGCCGTCGCCGTTGAGGTCGCCGACGGAGGCGTCGTTCGCGTTGTACGTGTAGCCGGAGCCGCCGGGCGGCTGCTGGATCGGCACGTCGTAGTAGCCGGAACGGAACTGGATGGCGTGCGGGGACCAGTCCTGCTCGGCACCGCCCACCACGGCCCGCACCCGGTAGTCGGCGCTGTTGGGGACGTCGCGGTGCAGGAAGTTGGTGGTGCCGGTGATGGGCTGGTCGTTGACCTTGACGCTGCCCCGGTAGACGTTGAAGGCGACGTTGTCCGGGTCGGTGGCCAGATAGCGCCAGCTGACCAGGTTGTTGCCGCCGGAGTGGACGCTGACCAGACCGCGGTCGAGGTTCTCCAGCTGGGAGGCGGCCACCGAGACCCCCTCAGCGGCGGACGGGAGGCCGGCGGACGGCTCGTCGTCGGCGGCGGCGGGCGCGGTCGGGGCGGCGAGCACCCCGGCGAGTACGGCGGCGCCCATCAGCAGCCAGGTGCGGCGGCGACGGGGATGGCGTGGAGCTGCCACGTTCTCTCCTCGGGAAGTGGGAGGCGACTCAAGCGAAAAGAAGTCGCCACAACCCACCAGAAGGTTGCCGGACCGCTCACTCCGGTTCGAGGAATTCCAGCCGGTTGCCGACCGGGTCCTCGGTGTGGAAGCGCCGGTACCCCGGCAGCGCGCCGTCCGGGACGACGGTGGTTCCGTGCGCGGCCAGCCGCGCGGCGAGCGCGTCGAGGCCGGTGACGAGGATCCCCGGGTGCGCCTTGCGCGCCGGCCTGAAGTCCCGTTCGATGCCCAGGTGCAGGACGCACGTCCCGGACCCGAACCAGCAGCCGCCGCGGGCCGCGAGCCCGGGCGGCTTGGGCAGCTCCGTCATCCCCAGGAGGCCGCCGTAGAACGCCCGCAGCCGGTCCTCGCTGCCGGGCGGGGCGGCGAGCAGGACATGGTCCAGCCCGGTGATCACGGCGCCACCGCCACGGCGAAGATCCGGCGGAACGGGTACGGCGTGACGCCGCCCGGCCCCGCCGGATAGGCGGCGCGCAGCGCGTCCCGGTATTCGAAGAGGAAGTCCACCCGGGCCTGCGGGTCCTCCTCCAGGGCGGCGAGCACGGGCCGCAGTCCGGTGCCCAGCATCCAGTCGAGCACCGGGTCCTCGCCGGTCAGCCGCTGGAGGTAGGTGGTCTCCCAGATGTCGACGTCCGCCGCCCCGCCGGGACCGGTCAGCGCCTCGGCGTACCCGGCCGGGCTGAGCACCGGGCGCGGCTCCCGCAGCACGCCGGCGAGCCGGTCGCGCCAGCGCGGGCTCGCGGCCTGTTCGCGCATGAGCACGTGGCTGGGGGCGTCGAAGTTCCCCGGCACCTGGAAGGCGAGGACCCCGCCGGGGGTGAGCCCGGCGATCCACGCGGCGAAGCGCTCCGGGTGCCCCGGCACCCACTGGAGGGCGGCGTTGGAGACGATCAGCTCGTGGGAGGCGGGCGGCGGGGTCCACCGTGCGAGGTCGGCTGGGGCGAAGGCCACCGAGCCGCCGCCGTCCGTGGGGCCGGCGTGGGCGGCGGCCTCGGCGAGCATCGCGGGTGAGTTGTCGTACCCGGTGATGGCGGCGTCCGGCCAGCGCCGGGCCAGCAGCCGGGTCGGCGCGCCGGGCCCGCAGCCGAGGTCGGCGATCCGGGGCCCCGGCGGGTGCCCGGGCAGCCCGGGCACCCGGGCGAGCAGATCGAGCAGCGGCCGGGCGCGGTGGCCGCTGTAGCGCTGGTACTGACCGGGATCCCACAGATCGCTCATGGTCCGACCCTGCCCGGACTTTATCTCGATGTCAAGATAAACGGCTTCAAGAGACTTCACGTCGACAGAACTACTACACTGCTCCCCATGAAGGACGAGGTCGATCGACTGGTCGCGGCCTGGCGCCGGGAGCGCCCCGATCTCGACGTGGAGCCGCTGGAGGTACTGAGCCGCGTCAGCAGGCTGGCCCGCCACCTCGACCGCGCACGGCGCCAGGTGTTCGCCGAACACGATCTGGAGTCGTGGGAGTTCGACGTCCTCACCGCACTGCGCCGGGCCGGCACCCCGTACCAGCTCTCCCCCGGCGCCCTCCTCACCCAGACCCTGGTCACCTCCGGCACCATGACCAACCGCATCGACCGGCTGGCGAAGAAGGGCCTGGTCGAACGGCTCCCCGACCCCAGCGACCGGCGCGGCGTCCTCGTCCGCCTCACCCCCTCCGGCCGCCACCACGCGGACGCCGCCCTGGCCGGCCTGCTCGACCAGGAGCGCGCCATCCTCAACGGCCTCAGCACCCCCGAACGCCAGAACCTGGCCACCCTGCTGCGCACCCTCACCGCGCCCTTCGACAACACCCCCGCCTGAGCCCGCGCCGCGCACTTGCCCTGGAGCGCACTCCCGTTCGTACGGTGGGGAGATGACCACCACCGCACAGCACAGCATCGGTTCCGGGTTCGGCGCGCACAGCACGGCGCGGGACGTCGTCAGCGGGATCGACCTGTCGGGACGGCTCGCGATCGTCACCGGCGGATCCGCCGGGCTCGGCCTGGAGACCACCCGCGCCCTGGCCGGGGCCGGTGCCCACGTCGTCGTCCCGGCGCGGCGGCCGGCGGCGGCGCGCGAGGCCCTCGACGGGCTCGCGGAGGTCGCCGAACTCGACCTCGCCGACCTGGAGAGCGTACGGCGCTTCGCCGACGCCTTCCTGGACACCGACCGCTCCCTCGACATCCTGATCAACAACGCCGGCGTCATGGCCTGCCCCGAGACCCGGGTCGGCCCGGGCTGGGAGGCCCAGTTCGCCATCAACCACCTCGGGCACCACGCGCTCGCCAACCGGCTGTGGCCGGCCCTCGCCCGGGACGGCGGCGCCCGGGTCATCGCCGTCTCCTCGGCCGGCCACATGCGCTCCGGCATCCGCTGGGAGGACGTGCAGTTCACCAGCGGCTACGACAAGTGGCTGGCGTACGGGCAGGCCAAGACCGCGAACGCGCTGTTCGCCCGGCACCTGGACACCCTCGGCCGGGACGCGGGCGTGCGCGCCTTCTCCCTGCACCCCGGGCCCATCATGACCACCCTCCAGCGCCATCTCGCCGCCCAGGAGATGACCGAGCTGGGCTGGACCGACGCACACGGCACCGTGCGCGCCGACTTCAAGACCCCGGCCCAGGGCGCCGCCACCCAGACCTGGGCGGCCACCTCCCCGCAACTGGCGGGCGAGGGCGGGGTGTACTGCGTGGACTGCGACATCGCCGGACCCGACTCCGTACGGGAGTGGGCCACCGACCCGGAGCAGGCCGCCCGGCTGTGGACGCTGTCGGCCGAACTCACCGGGGAGGACGCGTTCGCCTGACGGGAACGGGCGGGACACCGGGCGGCACAGCGGCGGACCGCACTACCGTCGCACCATGCGCACGACGACGGAAGAACGGCGGCGGGTACGTGAACTCCTCCTGCGGCGGGCGGAGCACGACCCGGACATCACGGCCGCCGCCCTGACCGGCTCGGCGGCGGCGACGCTCGCGCCCGAGCTGTGACGCGGTGCGCGCTCAGAGCGGGAGATCGTCCGGCAGCACCCGGAACGCCTTGTGCCGGCCGAGCGGCCGCACGGCCCGGAAGTCCCGGCGGTCGAGCGTGAGGATCGCGTCCGTGTCGTAGTCGGAAGCCAGCGCGACGTTCACCGCGTCGGCCAGGTCGAGGTCGAGTCCGCGGTACCGGACGCGCACGGACTGGGCCGCGGCCAGGTGGTCCTCGGTGATCTCGGGCACGATGACCCGCCCCTTGCGCATCCAGCGCCGGATGTCGTCCACGGAGGTCATCGCCGCCGCCCGCCCCAGCTCACGCGTGGCGACATGGTCCAGTTCCGCCAGGAGCAGCGGGGACATCACCAGCAGGCCGGCCGTCAGGATGGCCTCGTTGGCGGCCCCGTGCTCCGGATGCCGGCTGTCGAGAGCGGCCAGGAGCCCCGAGGTGCCGGCGACGACAATGATCACGCGGCGGCCTCTGAGCCGCTCTCCCGCGCCACCGCGTCGCTGACCGCGTCCCGGACCTCTTCCTTGCCCGGTGTGTGTCCCGGCCCCTCGTACACACGGGAGAACAAGGGCTCGTCCCAGACCCGGTTGGCCATGGCCGCGAGATGGATCCCCTGGCGGATGATCTCGGCCTCGCTGACGCCCCGCCGCCGGGCGGCCTCCTTGATGATCGCCAGGTCCTCGGGATCGGCGTAGACATTGGTCCGCTTCATCGACATGTACCAAGGGTAGTTCATACATCAGTTTGGCGTATGCTCACCGGCGTACCGGCGGGGAGGGAGCGCCACCCGGCGGCCGGGCGGTACCCGCTCCCCGGGCGCACCGGCCTCCCTTCCCCCTTCTCCAGGAGCACGTACGTTGTCACCGTCATCCGGCCCGGTCGCGGCCATGGAACGGCACCAGGTCCCCGTCTATCTGGGTGCGCTGGCCGCCGGTGGCCTGGTGGGACGGCTGGCGCCCGGCGCGGGGCCGGGCCTGGAACACGCCATCAACCCCGTCCTGGCCGCCCTGCTCTACGTCACCTTCCTCCAGGTGCCCGCCGCCGAACTGCTGCGTTCGCTGCGCGCGGGCCGTTTCCTGGCCGCCGCGCTGGTGGTGAACTTCGCGGTGGTACCGCTGGTGGTCGCGGGGATGTTCCCGTTCCTGCCCGAGGACCGGGCCGTGCGTCTTGGCGTACTGCTGGTGCTGCTCGCCCCGTGTGTGGACTACGTGATCGTCTTCAGCGGCCTGGCGGGCGGCAGCGCCGAACGGCTGCTCGCCGCCACCCCGCTGCTGCTGCTCGCGCAGATGGTGCTGCTGCCCGGCCTGCTGTTCCTCTTCATGGGCCCGGACCTGGGCGCTGTCGTGGAGGCCGGCCCGTTCGTCGAGGCGTTCACCGTGCTGATCGTCATCCCGCTGACCCTGGCCTGGCTCACCCAGGCGTGGGCGGCGCGGCGGCGCGCGGGACAGCGGGTCGCCGGGGCGATGGGGACAGCGATGGTGCCGCTGATGGCCGTCACCTTGCTGACCGTGGTCGCCTCGCAGGTGCCGAAGCTCGGCGACAACCTGGGCGATGTGGCGCGGGTGGTCCCGTTCTACGTTCTCTTCCTGGTCGTGATGGCCTTCGCCGGCCTGGGCGTCAGCCGGCTCTTCCGGCTGGGCACGGCGGACGGCCGCGCCGTCGTGTTCACCGGCGCCACCCGCAACTCCCTGGTCGTACTGCCCCTCGCCCTGGCGCTGCCCGACGCCCTGGCGATCGCCGCCGTGGTCGTGGTCACCCAGACGCTGGTGGAGGTCGTGGGCATGGTGGTGTACGTCCGGGCGGTGCCCCGGCTGCTGCCCGCCGGCGCCCCCGGCCGGAACGGGCAGCCCGGCTGACCGGGAGGGCAACGCCGCCCTCCCCCCGGCCGTCCCCCGCCGCCCTTGTGGCCCCGCGCGCCACCTCCGCACAATGGCACCCGTCGGGGTGGAACGCGCCGCCGACCGGCCACACAGGAAAGTACGACGGTGAACCGCACGGTGGATGAGGTCCCCACGGATCCGCCAGGACCCACGACGAACCCCCCGCCTCCACCCGCCGGACCGGACGGCCCACCGTCCCGCTCCGATCCGGCCCTGCCGCTGCTCACCCGGCTCGGCGCGCTGCGCGAGCGGATCGCCACCCTGGTCGAGCTGCGCTCCGCGGACGACCCCACGGCCGGTGACCCGCTGCGCGGCCTGCATCTGCCCCCCGAGGCGATCGGGCGGCTGCTGCGGGGCCGCCGGGACGAGGAGGTGGACGCGCCCCTCCCCGGCCCGGGGCCGCTCGGGCCCGCCGACCGGATCGCCACGCTGGCGCTGCGGATGCGGCTGTCCGACCTGGACACCGTGATCCTGCTGATCGCCCTCGCCCCGGACCTCGACCGGGACTTCGAGACGCTGTACGCCTACCTCAACGACGATGTCAGCCGTCGGCGGGCGACCATCGGCCTGGCTCTGGACGTGTGCGGCCTGTCCCTCCTGGACGCCGCGGCGCGCGACCGCTTCCACCCCACCGCGCCGCTGTCCTGGCTCGGCCTGCTGCGGGTGGAGGATCCCGACGCCCCGTTCCTGAGCCGCCCGCTGCGCGTCCCCGACCGGCTGGCCGCCCATCTGCTGGGCAACGACACCCCCGACAGCGCGCTGGACGGGCGGATCCGCGCGCTGCCGGTCTCCCCCGGCGCCCCGGCCGGCGGCGGCGAACCGCTGACGGACCGGCTCGCCAAACTGCTGACGCGGGAGACGCCGCCCCTGGTCTATCTGCGCGAGCGGCGCGAGGGTGACGGCCTGGCCTGCGCCGTGGCCGCGCTCACCGCCGCCGGCCGCCCCGCGCTGCACCTCACCACGGCGGACCGGATCACCCCGCACGACACCGCCCCGATTCCGCAGCTCCTCCTGGAGGCCCGGCTGCGGGGCTGCCCGATCGTGGTCTCCCCGCTGCCGGAGCGGCCCGCCGAGCTGATCAAGGCGCTCGACGTGGGCGACGTACCGGTGATCCTCACCGGGCCCGCCGCGTACGACCCGCAGTGGTGCGACCCCGACCCGCTGGTCCTGGACGCGCCCAGGCCGCGTTCGGACACCGCCGGGCTGTGGGCGGACGCGCTCGGCCTGGAACCGGGCGAGGACCCCGGCTTCGACCTCACCTCGACGGTCGCCGCCTACCGGCTGGGCGGCGACCGGATCCGCCGTGCCGCCCGTTCCGCCCTGGGTCTGGCCGCGCTGGAGGACACCACGCTGACCGCGGGCCATCTGCGGCTGGCGGCCCGGCAGCAGTCCGCTTCGGGTCTGGAACAGCACGCCCGCCGGATCATGCCGGACGTCGGCTGGAATGACCTGGTGCTCCCGGACGCCACCCGCGAGCAGCTGCACGAACTGGCGCAGCGCGCCCGGCACCGCGAACGGGTCCTGGGTGACTGGCGGCTGAGCGCGGGCGGCGGCCGGGGGCGGGGGGTGCTCGCGATGTTCGCCGGGGACTCCGGCACCGGCAAGACGCTCTCGGCGGAGGTGGTCGCCGCCGATCTGGGCCTCGACCTGTACGTCGTGCAGCTCTCCTCGGTGGTGGACAAGTACGTCGGCGAGACCGAGAAGAACCTGGAACGGATCTTCACCGAGGCGGACCGCACCGACGCGGTCCTGCTCTTCGACGAGGCGGACGCCGTGTTCGGCAAGCGCTCCGAGGTCAAGGACTCGCACGACCGGTACGCCAACCTCGAAAGCGCCTATCTGCTGCAACGGCTGGAGGCGTTCAGCGGCATCGCCCTGCTCACCACCAACCTGCGCTCCAACATCGACGAGGCGTTCACCCGGCGGCTCGATCTCGTGGTCGACTTCCCCTTCCCCGACAAGGACCAGCGGCTGGCCCTGTGGCGGCACAGCCTGACCCACGTACCGTGCGCCGAGGACATCGACGCGGCCCCGTGCGCGCGGGACTTCGAGCTGGCCGGCGGCGCGATCCGCAGCGCCGTCATGACCGCCGCCTACGCGGCCGCCGCGCGCGGCTCCGCCGTCACCTCGGAGGACCTGCTGACCGGCGCCCGGCGGGAGTACCGCAAGGCGGGACGTCTGGTGAAGGAGATCGGCAGCTGGTGAGCGCGCGGGCGCGGGGGCACCGGCACCGGCGGCAGTGCGGTTCCGCGCGCCGCCCATGCGGATCTCTTCCGTCTCCGTGCGAGTGACGCGGGGTGTGCCCGGTCCCGCCGGCCCGGCGGGGCGTGGCTGCATGGACGCGGACGCACCACCGCCCCGACCCGAGGAGCACCCCATGCGCACCGCGCGCGCCTCCCTCCCGCTGGCCGTTCTGTTCGCCGTCCCCCTCGCGCTCGCGCCCGTTCCCGGGGCCCACTCCGTGCAGCAGGACCCGCAGCCCTGCGGGAACAACGAACTCTGCTTCTACGCCGAGCCGGACGGCCACGGCGAGATCGTCTACCGCACTCCGCTCGCCGTGACCTGGACCCAGGACGAGGACGGCGAGTGGGAACCGTGGCGGATCGAGTTCGCCGACGTGGAGTCGATCGACCCGCCGTTCACCGCCGGTTCCGCCCGGGGACCGCTTCCGGAGGTGACGGACTGCGCGGTGGGCGCCTACCCGGAGCCGGACCAGGGCGGCGACGCCCAGTGGGTCGGCTCGTTCCTGGTGAACCTCGCGCCGGACTCGCGGGTCGGCTCCCTGGTCATGGACTGCGGCTGACCCGTACGGAGGCCCGCCCGGGCCACCGCCACCTCCACGACTCTCCCCCGCGCTCCGGTGCGGGGTGACGGCGCGTCGTGTATCCGCCGCCCCCGCCCGTGACCCGCGTGACCCCGTACGAACCCCCACCCCGAGGAGCACCCCCATGCGCGTCGCCCGCGTCGCCCTCCCGCTGACCGCCCTGCTCGCGGCCCCCCTGGCCCTCACCCCCCACGCCCACGCCGTGCACGCCCCGTACGCCGCCCACCTCCCGCACACCGCGCCGGGCGTGCCCGCCGCACGGGACGTGCGGCAGGACCCCGCGCCGTGCGGGTTCGACGAGATCTGTTTCTACTCCCAGCCGACCGGTCAGGGCGACATCGTGTACCGGGCCCCGCTGACCGCCGGATGGCACTGGAACGAGAACGGCGAGTGGCGGGTGCACGAGATCGAGTTCAGCGACGAAGCGGCGATCGACCCGCCGTTCACGGCGAGCTCCGCCCGTACCCCGCTGCCGCTGGACCAGGACTGCGGGATCCTCGTCTACCCCGAGGAGGACCAGGGGGGTGAGAGCCAGTGGGTCAACGGGCCGCTGACCCAGCTCGCCCTGGACTCGGAGATCCGCTCGATGGCGATGGACTGCGGCTGACCGGCACGCCCACCGCGCGGTGCCCGGGTGAGCGCGACGCCCCGGGCATTCGCGGGGGTCTCAGTCGGCCGGCGGGACGCCCGCGCGGCGGGCCAGCGCGACGGCCGCCAGGGTGGAGTGGACACCGAGCTTGCCCAGGACGTTCTGCATGTGGGTGCGCACGGTGTGCGGGGACAGGTACAGGCGCTCGGCGACCGCCTTGCGGCCCAGGCCCGACAACATGCAGCGCAGGACCTCCAGTTCCCTGGGGGTCAGTGAGGCGACCAGCCGCTGGTGCTCGGTGCGGTTGCGACGGTCGTGGGTGAGCTCGCGTAAGACGCCGGTGAGCAGGGCGGGCGGGACGTGGGTCTCCTCGCGCAGCACACCGCGTACCACCACCAGCAGCCTGGCGAGTGAACTGTCCTTGGCCACCCAGGCGTTGGCCCCCGCAGTGAGGGCCTGCGCGGCGCGCCGCGGGTCGTCGTAGGTCGCGAGCATCACGGGGCGCAGCTCACCGTGGCGCTCGCGGACGAGCGTGAGCAGGGTCTGCGACTCGGCCATGTCGACGTCCAGCAACAGGACGTCGTAGCCGGCCCGTTCCAGCTGGTGCACGGCTGCCGGAACCGTGCCGACGGCCGCCGCCTCCACATCGGTCTCCGCCGTGAGAGCGGTGGCCAGCGACTCGGCGAAGATGCGGTGCTCGTCCACCACCAATACGCGTATGCGATCCATTGGATTCCGCCCCCTGACGCGAACGGGCGGGCCTGGTGGGCGCATTCGGGTACGGCCGCCGCCGTCCCGTAGCACCCACCGCTCTCGCCCCCTGAAAAACAGCTGTCGGCCCCCACCGATGCTGTCCCTCCAATGTACGGGCGGAAACGTCTGGGTGAAGGGGTTTGACGGAAGTCGGCCATCCCGGAAAGGAGTACGAAGACGGAATCGCGCGCCCGGCGGGGCGCCGTGCTCTGCGCGGTGCGCGCCATGCGCGAGCGCTATTCATCCTATAGGCGGTCTTATCCGATGGAGGGGTGGTATACCGGCTCTCCGGGTAACATCCGCCGTGGACACTCTGCCCGAGACAGAATACGTACCCATCCGGTCGAATTCACTACTCCGCAAAACCGCTTATCCGCTCCTTCTGTTCGCTCTCGTCGCCACCGTCGCGTCCACGCTCGCCTTCGGCTGGGATCTGAGCACCGCCAGCATGCCCTTCCTCATCGGCACCATCGCGTACCTCGCCATCCTGGAGCGGCTGATCCCGCACAACCCGGACTGGCACCCCAGCCGCCGCGAGTGGGGCCGCTACGGGATCTACTACGCCCTCACCACCATCGGCAGCGTGATCGCCGAACTCGCCGTGCTCGCCGGGGTGGAGCGGCTGTCCCCCGACGTGCCCCGGTTCGGGCTCGCCGTCGAGATCCCGCTGGCGCTGCTGGTCGGCTCGCTGGCCAGCTACCTCATCCACCGCTGGGGGCACACCAACAAATACCTGTGGCGGCTGCACGGCGTGCACCACGCCCCGGACAAGGTGAACGTCGCCAACAACGGCGTCAATCACGTCCTTGACATCATGATCTCCCAGGGCATCGTGCAACTCGCCCTGGCCCTGGCCGGGTTCTCGGCCCAGGCGGTCTTCGCGGTCGGCCTGTTCGTCGTCGCGCAGGGCTTCTTCGTGCACGCGAACATCGACGTCCGCACCGGCTGGGTCGGCTACGTCCTCGCCAGCCCCGAACAGCACCGGCTGCACCACAGCACGGAACTGTCCGAGGCCGGCCACTACGGAAGCGACCTGTCCATCTGGGACAGCCTCTTCGGCAGCTTCACCTGGTATCCGGGACGCCGCCCCGAGCGGGTCGGGCTGCACGACCCCACGTCGTTCCCCCCCACCGACGCGGTGGTCGCCAGCATGATCCACCCGTTCCGGCAGGCCCGTCAGAGGGACAGGCGGCCCACATCGAGCTGACCGGGGTCACCGGCTCCGCGCTCGAAGGAGAACAGCATGGAGCACGGGTCCCGGACATCGACGCGCACCGGCCGGCCGAGCCGGACGCACAGGGCCCGTGCCACCTCGGTCAGGCGGGTGCGCTCCTCGGGGGAGTACGCCGGGAAGCGCGCCCAGCTCTTCTCCTCCAGCTCCCGCGCGATGAGCTCCATGAACGCCACCCGGGCCCGCTGCTCCTCCTGCGGGGACATCGGGGTGAGGATCACCTCGTCCGTCGCCCCTCCGTCGGCCGCCGCACGCACGTTGTAGAGATCGCGGATCACTAACTCTCCCGTCCCGTAAGCGAGTTGGACGGCGATCAGCGTACGGGCAGCCTCCGGGCACCCGGCGACGGGATGGCGGTAAAGATCCTCGGGGCGGCGTGCCCGGCCGCCCCGAAAGCGTCGGACACGGCCTTTCCGGTCACCTCCGCCGCGTCCTCCTCCACCAGGACGACGGCCGAGCCGCCGAAGCCGCCGCCCGTCATCCGGGCACCGAGCGCACCGGCGGCGGCCGACGCCTCGACCACCAGGTCCAGCTCGGGGCAGGAGACCTCGAAGTCGTCGCGCAGCGAGGCATGGCCCTCGAACAGCAGCGGGCCGATCTCGCGCACCCGGCCCGCGTCCAGCAGCGCGGTCACCCGCTCCACCCGGTGGTTCTCGGTGACGACGTGCTTCACCCGGCGGCGGATCTCCTCGTCGGACAGCCGGGCCAGGGCCCCCTCCAGCTCACCGAACGGGACGTCGCGCAGCGCCGCCACCCCCAGCGCCGCCGCGCCCGCCTCGCAGGAGGCGCGCCGCTTGCCGTACGCGCCGTCCGCGTGCGCGTGCTTGACCTGGGTGTCCACCACCAGCAGCCGCAGCCCCTCGGCGGCCAGATCGAAGGGGATCTGGCGCTGCGCCATGTCCCGGGTGTCCAGGTGCAGGGCGTGGCCCTCCGTGCAGCAGGCGGAGGCCATCTGGTCCAGGATGCCGGTCGGGGCGCCGACGTAGCCGTTCTCGGCGCGCTGCCCGATCCGGGAGATCTCCTCGCGGCTCAGCCCCAGGTCGTAGAGGTCGCTCAGCGCCAGCGCGGTGACCACCTCCAGGGCGGCGGAGGAGGAGAGCCCGGCGCCGACCGGGACGTCGGAGGTGTAGTGGATGTCCGCGCCGCCGACCTCGTGACCGGCCTCGCGCAGCGCCCACAGCACACCGGCCGGGTACACGGCCCAGCCGCCGACCGAGCCGGGGGCGAGGGTCGCGGGGTCGATGACCACCGGCGGGCCGGCTATCTCGCGCGAGTGCACCCGCACGATGCCGTCCGCGCGCCGCGAGACGGTGGCGGTGGTGCTGTGCGGCAGGGCGAGCGGCATGACGAAGCCGTCGTTGTAGTCGGTGTGCTCGCCGATGAGGTTGACCCGCCCCGGGGCGGTCCAGGTGCCCTCGGGGGCGGCCCCGTACAGCTGCTCGTGCGTCACTGGGTGCTCTCGCTCTCCTGCCGGCGCGCGAACGTCCACGCGTCCTCGATGATCCCGGCCAGATCGGTACGGGTGGGCTGCCAGCCGAGCACCTCGCGGGCGCGGTCGGCGGAGGCCACCAGGACGGCGGGGTCGCCGGCCCGGCGCGGGGCCTCGGTCTCCGGGATCTCGTGGCCGGTGACCTTGCGGGCGGTCTCGACGACCTCGCGGACCGAGAAGCCGTTGCCGTTGCCGAGGTTGCAGATCAGGTGCTCGGAGCGCTTGGCGGCGGTGAGGGCGAGCAGGTGCGCCTCGGCGAGGTCGTCGACGTGGATGTAGTCGCGCACGCAGGTGCCGTCGGGGGTCGGGTAGTCCGTGCCGAAGACGGAGATGCTGTCGCGGCGGCCCTGCGCGGTGCGCAGCACCAGCGGGATGAGGTGGCTCTCGGGGTCGTGCCGCTCGCCGTAGGCGCCGTGCGCACCCGCCACGTTGAAGTAGCGCAGTGAGACGGCGGCCAGCCCGTGGGCGGCGGCCTCGCTGGTGATCATGTGGTCGACGGCGAGCTTGGTGGCGCCGTACGGATTGGTGGGCGCGGTGGCCGCGTCCTCGGTGATGGGGGTGGTGGCGGGCTCGCCGTACACCGCCGCCGTGGAGGAGAAGACGAGGGTGCGCACGCCCGCGTCGCGCATGGCGGCGAGGAGTTCGATGGCGCCGCCGACGTTGTTGCGCCAGTACTTCGCGGGGTCGGTCACGGACTCGCCGACCTGCGAGCTGGCGGCGAAGTGCAGGACACCGTCGTAGGAGCCGTCCAGCCAGCGGGCGGCGTCCTGGACCCGGCCCTCGATGAACTCGGCACCGGCCGGGACGCCTTCGCGGAAGCCGGTGGACAGGTCGTCCAGGACGGTGACGCGGTGGCCCGCGGCCAGCAGGTGGGCGGTGACCACGCTGCCGACGTAGCCGGCACCGCCGGTGACCAGGTAACGGTTGCTCATGCGGTTGCCACCTCTCGCAGCCGGGCGGCGGCGGCCTCCGGCAGGGAATCACTGACGAACACATTCATACCGGACTCGGAACCCGCCTGGTACTTCAGCTTGTCCGGGCCGCGGCGGATGGTGAACAGCTCCAGGTGCAGGGCGAAATCGGCGCGCGCCTCGTCGGTGATGCCGCGGAAGGGAGCCTGGTGCCAGCCGGAGATGTACGGGGTGGGCGGCATGCCGGGGCCGAAGACGCGGTCGAAGCGGCGCAGGATCTCCAGGTAGACGGTGGGGAACTCCGCGCGCGCCGCGTCGTCCAGGGTCCGCAGGTCGGGGACGCGGCGGTTGGGGTAGAGGTGCACCTCGTACGGCCAGCGGGCGGCGTAGGGGACGAAGGCCGTCCAGTGCTCCGTGGCGAGCACGACGCGGGAGCCGTCGGCGCGCTCCTCGGCGAGCAGGTCGTCGTAGAGGTTGGCGCCGCCGGTGGCGCGCTTGTGCTCGGCGACGGCCGCCAGGGCGCGCTCGGTGTGCGGGGTGAGGAACGGGTAGCCGTAGATCTGCCCGTGCGGGTGCGCGAGGGTGACGCCGATCTCGGCGCCCCGGTTCTCGAAGGCGTAGATCTGGGTGACGGCCGGGTTCTCGGCGAACTCGGCGGTGCGGTCCGTCCAGGCGTGCAGGACGAGGGCCGCCTGCTCGGGGGTGAGATCGGCGAAGGAGCCGTCGTGGCGCGGCGAGAAGCAGACCACCTCGCAGCGGCCGAGGTCGCCGGAGAAGGACGGGAAGCGGTTCTCGAAGACGACGACGTCGTAGTCGGCGGCCGGTATCTCGCTCAGCCGCTCGCCCTGCGAGGGGCACAGCGGGCACTGGTCGGCGGGCGGGTGGTACGTACGGCTCTGGCGGTGCGCCGCGTATCCGACGGACTCGCCCCGCAGCCGGTCGCGGCGGATCTCGGAGGCGGGGGCGGCGAGCTCCAGCGGCCTCCGGTCGAGCGCGGTGCGGTCGGCGTCGTCGCGGGAGTCGAAATAGATCAGCTCTCGCCCATCGGCCAGCTTGACCGTGGTCCTCTTCATGCCGTCCTCACTTGCCAGCACCCACTCCAACAGAATCAAACATAATGAAGCATACCCCTGCAGTGGGCGTCAACCACATCGGTCGTGCCCCGGGGTGACGGCGGAACGCCGCACGTTCCCGGCCGCGCGACCCCGGCGACGGTGCGAGGAGGACGCGAGTCCGCCCACCGGCCGCACGACCGCACGGCACATCACTCCCCGGAACCGGACAGCAGGAACCACCACACGCTCGGGAAGAACAGAACTCCCCACCGGCCACACGGCGCGGCGCGCGCCCGCGCGGGGAAGGCGCAAGCGCGGGTGCGGGCGGGCGGATGGGGAGAAGGGGCGGGCGCGCGCCGGCCGAGACGCCGCCCGCGCGTTCAGGGGCCGCCGCGCCGGCCCGGCGCTCAGCCGGGAGGCAGCGGGGCGGTGCGGGGCGGGAGGTGGTTCAGCAGGCCGGTACGGACGGCCAGGGCCGCCGCCTCCAGGCGGGAGGCCGTGCCCAGTTTGGTCAGCAGCCGCTGGACATGGGTACGCGCGGTGCTCGGGGCCACCCCCAGACCGGCCGCGATGAGCCGGGTGTCCTCGCCCTCCACGATCCGCAGCAGCACATCGATCTCGCGCTCCGTCAGCAGGGACGCCAGCCGCGCGCCCTCCGCGTCCGGGCCGCTGCTGGGGCTGAGCAGTTCGGTGAACGCCTCCCGCAGCAGCGCGGGCGCCACCGCCGCCTCACCGGCCCGCACCTTGGCCATGGCGCGTTCGACGCCCTCGATGCGCTCGTCGTGGCGCACATACCCGCGCGCGCCGGTCGCGAAGGCCACCGCGACCCCGCGCGGGCTGGGCACCGGGCCCAGCACCAGCACGCCCACCCGCGGTGCCTCGCGGCGCAGCCGCTGCACCAGATCCAGCGCCCCCGGCGCCTCCGGCGCCGCCGAACCCAGCAGGCAGACCTCGGGCTGCTTGCCCAGCACCAGGTCCGCCGCGCGCCCGGCCGGCGCGCCCGCGCCCAGCACCCGGTGCCCGCGGACCCGCAGCGCGGAGGCCAGCGCCTCCGCCACCAGCCGCCGGTCGTCGACGACCACGACCCGTACGCTCATCGATAGACCAGCGCGGCGGGTGTGTCGGGCTCGTCGTGGGTGTAGTACCGCTCATTGACCATGACGAAGGCGCCGTTGTGCCACAGCAGCATCGTGTCGTCGTCGATGACGTCACTCATCATCGCCCATTCCACATCCCTTTGCGTGCGGTCCAGCGTCATCAGCGGGGTGGCTTCCTCGGTTTCGGGATCAATGGCGACCACCATGCCCTCAGTCTGCGAGTCGGCGGGCTGATACGCGAGCACTTGACCGTGCACGACCGCGAACGGCTTGATATAGCCGCCGCCGATGGGCTTCACGTCGTACAGTGCCGTCCCGGTGCTGAGGTCGAAGGCGACCACCGAGTTGCCGTCTCCTCCCACCGAGGGCTGCCCGGTGAGGTAGAGGAATCCGTCGGTGACCTCCGCGCCGCGGCAGTCGTCCAGGATGTTGACCCGGCACGGCCGCAGTTGCCGCTCCGGGTCGTAGTCGATGACGTGCGCGATCTCCTGGTACGCGTCGTCGATCACCCAGATCTGCTGCACCGGGCTCTCGGTCATCTCACCGACCCGGGTGGCGACCACCAGCGGGGCGATGGACAGGACGGCGTCGACGGTGAACGGCTCCCCCTCGTGTTCGGCGCCGAACTCCCACTCCCAGAGGTCCTCGCCGCCCGGCGCGGTCGCGCGGACGCTGCCCCGGTCGAACTCCAGCATCCCGCCGCAGGTCATCACGGCGATCAGGGTCTCGTCGATGTTGGCGTAGTTGCGCTCGCGGCAGTCGTCGTCCGAGCGCGGCTCCCAGATCTTCTTGGCGTCGGTGATGCTGTAGCCGGAGCCGCCGTTGGCGGTGCCGATCGCCACGATGTCACCCACGATCGCCGGGTAGTCCCAGCCGCCCAGCGAGCTGCCGCTCGCCTCGTGCCGCAGGGTGAACAGCTCCTCCCCCGCCGCGATGTCCACGACCGTCAGGAACTCGCACTCCAGGCCCTGGAGCACCGCCACCCGGTCCTCGGAGGCGGTGACGGACGCGTTGCAGCCGCCCTCGTGGTGCTCCAGCGGCACGGTCCACACCTCGGTGCCGTCCGTCAGGGCGTACGCGACCAGGCCCTGCGGCATCAGCCGCACCAGGTGGTCGCCGGAGATCCAGGTGCCGGATGCCTGGATCAGGCCGTCGCCGACCTCGGGGATGGACTCCTGCCAGGCCAGGGAGGCGTCGACCGGTTCGGTGGGCAGCGGCTCCTGTTCGCCGGGCGCGGCCTGCTCGCCGTTCCCGCCGTCCGCGCCCTCACCCGCGCCGTCGCCGGCGAGCAGCCACACCGTGCCGCCGCCGATCAGTGCGAGGGCGAGCAGCCCGGCCACACCCATCAGCGCCCACTGCCAGCCGGGCCGCCGGGGCTTCCTGACCTCGATGGAGCCCGCGCCGTACGGGGCGGGCGCGGGCAGCGGGGTGCCGGGCGCCGGGTGTGCGCCGGGCGAGGTCGGCGGGCCGAAACCGCCGGTCGGCGGTCCGGCCGGCGGGCCCTGCCCGGAGTCCGCCCCGTACCCCCACCCGCCGGACGGCGCGGGCGGCGGCGTGGCCGGGCCGAAGCTTCCGCTCGGGGGCCCGGCCGGTGGCGGGGTCGCCGGACCGTAGGGGGACGGCGGTGGTGTGGACGGCGGCTGGGACGGCGGTGGCGGCTGAGACATGGACTCCCCCTGGGCGGCGGCACGCCCGTTCTTTCTACCACCGAGCCCCGACAGGACGGACGGCCGTCCCCCGGCGCCCGGCCCGTCCCGACCGGTCTCAGGCGCCCTCGGACAGCTCCAGCCAGCGGGTCTCCAGCTCGTCCCGGCGTGCCGACAGCTCCCGCAACCGGCTGTCGAGGCCGGCCACCCGCGCGAAGTCCGTGGCGTGTTCGGCCATTTCCTTGTGCAGATCGGCCTCCTCGCCGTCGAGCCGCTCCAGTTGCCGCTCGATCTTCTGGATCTCCTTCTGCGCGGCCCGGGACAGCTGCGCCGGGGACGCGGCGGCCGGGGCGGACCCGGCCCCTCCCGCGACCGGCGCCGGCTGCGCCGCCTGCGGTGCCTTCCGCGCCGACCTGCGCTCCAGATACTCGTCGATGCCGCGCGGCAGCATCCGCAGCGTCTGGTCCCCCAGCAGCGCGTAGACCCGGTCGGTGGTCCGCTCCACGAAGTACCGGTCGTGGCTGATCACCACCAGCGAACCGGGCCAGCCGTCGAGCAGATCCTCCAGCTGGGTCAGCGTCTCGATGTCCAGGTCGTTCGTCGGCTCGTCCAGGAACAGCACGTTGGGCTCGTCCATCAGCAGCCGCAGGATCTGCAGCCGCCGCCGCTCACCTCCCGACAGGTCGCCGACCGGCGTCCACTGCCGCTCCTTGGTGAAGCCGAACCGCTCGCACAGCTGCGAGGCGGTCATCTCCCGCCCCTTGCCGAGTTCGACGCGCGACCGCACGGACTCCACGGCCTGGAGCACCCGCCACGACGGGTCCACCTCCCGTACCTCCTGGGAGAGATAGGCCAGCCGTACGGTCTTGCCGGTCTTGATCCGGCCCGCGGTCACCAGCGGCGAGCCGCCGCGGTCGCCTTCGGGGTCGGCGGCGGACTCCGCCATGGCGCGCAGCAGCGAGGTCTTGCCCGCGCCGTTGACGCCGACCAGGCCGATCCGGTCACCGGGGCCGAGCTGCCACGTGAGGTGGCGCAGCAGTTCGCGGCCCGCGCCGTCCTCCCCGCCGACCCGTACCGTCACGTCCTCCAGGTCGAAGACGGTGCGGCCCAGGCGGGCGTTGGCGAACTTCATCAGCTCGGCGGTGTCGCGCGGCGGCGGCACGTCCGCGATCAGCGCGTTGGCGGCCTCCATCCGGAAGCGCGGCTTGCTGGTACGGGCCGGGGCGCCGCGCCGCAGCCAGGCCAGCTCCTTGCGCATCAGGTTCTGCCGCTTGACCTCCTCGGTGGCGGCGACGCGCTCCCGCTCGGCGCGGGCGAACACGTAGTCGCTGTAGCCGCCTTCGTAGGCGTGCACCGCGCCGCGCTGCACGTCCCACATCCGGGTGCAGACCTGGTCCAGGAACCAGCGGTCGTGCGTGACGACCACCAGCGCGGAACGGCGGGTGCGCAGATGGCCGGCCAGCCAGGAGATGCCCTCCACGTCCAGGTGGTTGGTGGGCTCGTCGAGCACGACCAGGTCCTGCTCGGCGATCAGCAGCTTGGCGAGCGCGATGCGGCGCCGCTCGCCACCGGACAGCGGGCCGATGACGGTGTCCAGGCCCTGCGGGAAGCCGGGCAGGTCGAGCCCGCCGAACAGGCCGGTCAGCACGTCCCGCACCCGGGCGTCGCCGGCCCACGCGTGGTCGGGCAGATCGCCGATGACCTCGTGCCGGATGGTGGCGGCCGGGTCGAGGGAGTCGTGCTGGGTGAGCAGGCCGAGACGCAGCCCGCCCACGTGGGTGACCCGGCCGCTGTCCGGCTCCTCCTGCTTGGCGAGGACGCGGATGAGGGTGGTCTTGCCGTCGCCGTTGCGCCCCACCACGCCGATCCGGTCGCCCTCCCCGACGCCCAGGGAGATGCCGTCCAGGAGCGTACGGGTGCCGTACACCTTGCTGACGGACTCCACGTTGGCGAGGTTGCGGGAGGAGGAAGAGGGGGTGGACAAGGTCAGGCTCCTGAGATGGTGAGAACGCCGGCGCCGGGGGCCGGGGAGGTGGTGGCGCGGGCGGCGCGGCAGGTGCCCGAGCCCTCCAGGACGGTGGCGATCCGGGCGGCGGTGGGGGCGTCGGGGGCCAGGAAGGCGCAGGTGGGCCCGGAGCCGGAGACCAGTCCGGCGAGGGAGCCGGCGGCGCTGCCGGCCTCCAGGACGTCCTCCAGGGCGGGGCGCAGGGAGATGGCGGCCGGCTGGAGGTCGTTGCTCAGCGCGCCGGCCAGGGCGTAGGCGTCGCCGTCGCGCAGGGCGGCGAGCAGGGCGGGGGACGCCTCCGGGGCGGGGGCGGGGTCGGCGCCGCGCAGCCGGTCGCACTCGCGGTAGACCTCGGGGGTGGACAGGCCGCCGTCGGCCAGGGCGAACACCCAGTGGAAGGTGCCGCCGACCGGGAGCGGGGTCAGCAGCTCGCCGCGGCCAAGGCCGAGGGCGGCGCCGCCGACGAGGGCGAAGGGCACGTCGGAGCCGAGCCGTCCGGCCAGTTCGAGCAGCTCCTCACGGGGGGTACCGGTGCCCCACAGTTCGGCGCAGGCGAGGAGGGCGGCGGCACCGTCCGCGCTGCCGCCGGCCATGCCGCCGGCCACCGGGATGTCCTTGTCGATGTGGAGGTGGACGTCGGCCCGTTCCCGGCCGGTGTGCTCCGCGAGCAGCTCGGCGGCGCGGGCGGCGAGGTTGGTGCCGTCCAGGGGGACGAGGGCGCTGCCGGGTCCTGCACAGGTGATGGACAGCCGGGGCGCGGGGCGGGCGGTGACACGGTCCTGGAGGCCGACCGCGAGGAAGACGTTGGCGAGGTCGTGGTAGCCGTCCGCGCGCGGCGGACCGACGGCCAGTTGCACATTGACCTTCGCGGGAACGCGGATCGTGACGGCCGGCACGGAGGCGGCGGGATGGGACATGCCCCACAGCCTAGGGCTTGCCGGCGGGGCCCCGCCCAGGTGATGGCGGGAGAAAACCGGCCGGGGAACCGGGTGCCCCGCCCGGCCCGGTGAAACCGGGCCGGGGATCGGCCCGGGGCGCGTTCCGGGTTCCGGAACCCGGGCGGCAACGCGTCCTGCTTCGTCCGGCCCGCTGCCTGACGCCCCGCACGGACCGCCCGCCGTCAGGCGGGGCGGTGTTCCGCGATCCGGGCGAAGTCCTCCACCGACAGCGCCTCGCCGCGCGCGCCCGGGCTGACCCCGGCCGCCGTGCACGCCGCCTCCGCCGCCGCCGGGGAACCGGCCCAGCCGGACAGGGCCGAGCGCAGCGTCTTGCGGCGCTGCGCGAACGCCGCGTCGATCACCGCGAAGACCTCTTCGCGGGACGCGGTCGTCACCGGCGGTTCGCGGCGGGTGAGGGCGACCAGGCCCGAGTCGACGTTGGGGGCCGGCCAGAAGACGGTACGGCCGATCGCCCCGGCCCGGCGCACGTCCGCGTACCAGGCGGCCTTGACCGACGGCACCCCGTACACCTTGGAGCCGGGGGGCGCGGCCAGCCGGTCGGCGGCCTCGGACTGGACCATCACCAGGCCGTGCCGGATGCCGGGGAAGAGCGCCAGCATGTGCAGCAGCACCGGGACGGCCACGTTGTAGGGCAGGTTGGCGACCAGCGCGGTGGGGGCGGGGCCGGGCAGTTCGGTGACGCGCAGCGCGTCCCGGTGCACCAGGGAGAACCGGTCGGCGCGCTCCGGGAGCCGGGCGGCGACCGTGGCGGGGAGCGCGGCGGCCAGGGTGTCGTCGATCTCGACCGCCGTGACGTGTCCGGCGGTGCGCAGCAGGGCCAGGGTCAGGGAGCCGAGTCCGGGGCCGATCTCGACCACGACATCGTTCTCGCCGACGCCGGCCGCGCGCACGATGCGGCGCACCGTGTTGGCGTCGATGACGAAGTTCTGGCCGCGCTGCTTGGTGGGGCGGACCCCCAGGGCCGCGGCGAGTTCGCGGATGTCGGCCGCGCTGAGCAGGTCCCCGTCGAGTGCGTCAGTCATCGCCGAACACCCGCGCCGTGTTGGCCGCGATGTGCGCGGCGAGCTCGTCCTCCGGCAGGCCCTTGATCTCCGCCATGGCGCGCAGGGTGACGGGGATGAGGTACGGGGCGTTGGGGCGGCCCCGGAAGGGTGCGGGGGTGAGGAAGGGGGCGTCCGTCTCCACCAGGAGCAGTTCCGGCGGGGCGGCCAGCAGGGCGTCGCGCAGCGGCTGGGCGCTGGCGAAGGTCACGTTGCCCGCGAAGGACAGGTAATAGCCCTCGGCCGCGCAGATCTCCGCCATCGCCGCGTCACCGGAAAAGCAGTGGAACACGGTGCGTTCGGGAGCGCCTTCTTCCCTGAGAATGCGCAGCACATCGTCGTGGGCGTCCCGGTCGTGAATGACCAGCGCTTTCCCGTGCTCTTTCGCGAGGGCGATGTGACGGCGGAAGGAATGGTGCTGGGCGGCCTTTCCCTCGTCGCCGGTGCGGAAATAGTCGAGCCCGGTCTCGCCGATGGCCCGCACCTGCGGAAGGCCGGCCAGCGAGGCGATCTCCGCCAGGGCGGCGTCCAGCCCGTCCCCCAGCCGCGGCGCCTCGTTCGGGTGCAGGGCGACGGCCGCCCAGATCCGGTCGGGGTACGTGGCGGCGGTCTCGGCGGCCCAGTGGGCGCGGGCGACGTCGCAGCCGATCTGCACGACCCGGGTCACTCCCACGGCGGCGGCAGCGGCCAGCGCCTCCTCGACGGTGGTGTCCTGCATGTCGAGGTGGGTGTGCGCATCGGCGACGGGTACGGCCAGCGGCTCGGGCGGCGGAGGCGGTACGGACTGCTCCGCCTTCGCCTTGGCGGACTTGGGCATGGGGTCGATCCTACGGCGCCGCGCGGCGCCCCCGTGCTCAGCCCCGGGCCCGCCGGACGGCCGCCACCCGCCCGGGCCGCATCACCCGCACCCGGTGCCCGTCGCAGTTGGGGCAGGTCGGATAGGTGAGCGGCGAGCGGACCTGTTTTCCCCCGACGTAATACTCGACGATGGGGCGGCCGTGCGGATCACGCAGATGCTCGACGCTGAATTTCTGCTCCCAGCCGTAGCCGCAGCTCAGGCAGGCGAAGGAATACGCGGCGTGGGTTGTGTACCCCTCCGCGCCGCCCATTTCCGGCGGGAGATTCGGATTCGGAACATTCATGGTGCGGCTCCTTGGAGACCTTCACACCATTTTAGTCCGCTTTGGCCGCCACCACCGCGTCGAAGACGTTCCGCTTGGGCAGCCCGGCCTCCTTGGCGACCTCGGCGATGGCCTCCTTGCGGCGCTGTCCGGCCTCCTCGCGGGCGGCCACCCGGCGCGCCAGCTCCTCCGCGTCCACCTCGGCCGTCCCGGCGGCCGGGGCGCCCTCGACGACGACGGTGATCTCCCCCCGTACCCCCTCCGCCGCCCAGCGGGCCAGCTCGGCCAGCGGCCCGCGCCGTACCTCCTCGTACGTCTTGGTCAGCTCCCGGCACACCGCCGCCCGCCGCTCGGTGCCGAAGACCTCGGCCATCGCGGTCAGGGTGGCGGCCAGCCGGTGCGGCGACTCGAAGTAGACGAGCGTGCGCGGCTCCTCGGCGACCTCGCGCAGCCGCGCGGAGCGCTCCCCCGGCTTGCGCGGCGGGAACCCCTCGAAGCAGAACCGGTCCACCGGCAGCCCGGACAGCGCCAGCGCGGTGAGCACGGCGGAGGGCCCCGGCACCGCGGTCACCCGTACCCCGCGCTCGACGGCGGCGGCGACCAGCCGGTAGCCGGGGTCGGAGACGGAGGGCATGCCGGCGTCGGTGACCAGCAGCACCCGGGCGCCGCGCACCAGCTCCTTGATCAGCTCGGCGGTGCGGACCGTCTCGTTCCCCTCGAAGTACGACACCACCCGGCCACCGGTCTGCACCCCCAGCGCCTGGGTCAGCCGGCGCAGCCTGCGGGTGTCCTCGGCGGCGACGATGTCCGCCGCCTCCAGTTCGCCGCCCAGCCGGGGCGGGGCGTCCGCCGGATCACCGATCGGGGTGCCCGCCAGCACCAGGGTGCCCAGCTCCCCCTCGTACGCCGTGTACTGCGTCTCCTCCGTCATACGCCCCATCCTCCCAGGCCCGGATGTCAAGATGGCCCGCGTGAGCAGTAGCGAGAGCGGCCGGACGCTGACCGACGCACCGCCCCGCCCCGAGCCGGGCGGCGGCGCGGGCGGCGGTGGCTGGACGGAGCGGCTGCGGTCCTTCGGCTACCGGCCCCCGCCGGGCCCGCGCGGGGTGCGCGAACGGCTGGCGCCCTCCCCTCCCGCCCCGGCCGGGCGCCTGTGGCGCTACTTCGGGATCGCGCCGGGACCGGCCGCCGCGCTGGCCCGCGCGATGGGCTGGCTGGGCCCGCTGCTGGTCGCCACCCTCGCCGGGGCGCTGCGCTTCACCCGGCTCGGCGAGCCGGACGCCGTCATATTCGACGAGACGTACTACGCCAAGGACGCCTGGTCGCTGCTCCAGCACGGCTACGAGACGGTGTGGCCGGACGACGCGAACCAGCGCATCATCGACGGCGACATCCCGGCCACCGACGCCGCCGCGTACATCGTGCATCCGCCCGTGGGCAAGTGGATGATCGCGCTCGGCGAGTGGGCGTTCGGCATGAACCCCTTCGGCTGGCGCTTCATGGTGGCCCTGCTCGGCACCCTGTCGGTGTTCATGCTCTGCCGCATCGGCCGCCGGCTGTTCCGCTCCACCGCGCTGGGCTGCCTGGCCGGGCTGCTGATGGCGGTGGACGGGCTGCACTTCGTGATGAGCCGCACCGCGCTGGTCGACTTGGTGCTGATGTTCTGGCTGCTGGCGGCCTTCGGCGCGCTGCTGGTGGACCGCGACCGGGCCAGGGAACGGCTCGCCGCCGCGCTGCCCACCGCGGGCGAACCCGTCCTGCGCCCGCACCGGCCCACCGCCGAACGGCTCGGGCTCGGCCTGCGGCCGTGGCGGATCACCGCCGGAGTCTGCCTGGGCCTTGCCTGCGCCACCAAGTGGAACGGCCTGTATGTGCTGGCCGCCTTCGGCATCCTCACCGTGCTGTGGGACGCGGCCGCCCGCCGGACGGCCGGCGCCCCGCACGGCCCGCTGGTCGCGCTGCGCAAGGACGCGCTGCCCGCCTTCCTCGCGCTGGTGCCGGTCTCGCTCGCCGTCTACCTGGTGTCGTGGACCGGATGGTTCGCGACCTCGGGCGGCTACTACCGCACCTGGGCGGAGCGCGAGGGCGCCGGGCCCAGCGCCTGGGAGTGGGTGCCGGGGCCGCTGCGCAGCCTGTGGCACTACACGAGTGAGGTGTACACCTTCCATCTGGGGCTGACCTCGGACCACTCCTACGAGTCGAACCCCTTCAGCTGGCTGGTGATGGGCCGCCCGGTGCTGTACTTCTACGAGTCGCGCGACCCGGGCGAGGACGGCTGCGACCGGGCCGGGGGCTGTGTGCGCGAGGTGCTGGCGCTGGGCACCCCGCTGCTGTGGTGGACGGCCTGCGCGGCGCTGGTGTACGCGCTGTGGCGCTGGCTGCTGCGCCGCGACTGGCGGGCGGGCGCCGTACTGTGCGCGGTGGGGGCGGGCTATCTGCCGTGGCTGATGTACCAGGAGCGCACGATCTTCTCGTTCTACGCCGTGGTGCTGGTGCCGTTCCTGTGTCTGGCGGTCACGATGCTGATCGGGGCGCTGCTGGGGCCGCCCGGCTGCCCGGAGCGGCGGCGCGCGCTGGGTGTGGTCGCGGCGGGGGTGCTGGTGCTGCTGATCGTGTGGAACTTCATCTACTTCTACCCGATCTACGCGGGCCAGGAGATTCCGGTCGACGGATGGCGGGCCCGAATGTGGCTGGGCACCTGGGTCTGAACACGGAGGGTCAGCGGCTGCTTGTAGGCTGCGCACGCGGGGTGGATCGAGGGGCAGGGACGGGATGCGGAACGGGCAGAAGATCGCCGTCATCGCTGGGGTTTTCGTGGTGGTGGCGACGGGCGCCGGATTCGGTGCCTACAGCATGCTGAGCGGTGACGGCGACGAGGGCGGGCAGCAGAACGCGTCGTCCACCTCGGACGCGAAGCCGGAGGAGAGCGCGCCGCCGTCGGCGGCCGAGGTGCTCGAGGTCTCCGGGGACTTCCTCGACGCCTGGGCGGCCGGGGACACCGACGGTGCGGCGGCGCTGACGGACGACGCCGGGTCCGCCTCCCAGGCGCTGGCGGCGCTGGCCGAGGACGCGTCGGTGAGCGGATTCACGCTGAGCGCGGGCGCCCCCGAGGGCGGCTCGGTGCCGTTCGGCGTGGTGGCGAACATCGCGTACGAGGAGCTGCCGGAGCGGGAGTGGAGCTACGACTCCGAGCTGACGGTGGTGCGGGACGCCGACTCGGGTGAGATCGTCGTCGACTGGGAGCCGTCGGTGCTGTACCCGGGGCTGGTGGAGGGGCAGCGCATCGAGACCGGGCCCAGCGGTGAACTGCCGCCGGTGACGGTGCTGGACGCCGAGGGTGGTGAGCTGACCGCGCAGGCGCATCCGACGCTCAAGGGCGTGCTGGAGGACATCGGCGAGCGGTTCGCGGACCACTCGGGCGCCAGCCCTGCGGTCATCACCCGGATCGCGGACGCCGAGGGCGGGACGGTCGAGGAGCTGATCGAGCTGGCGGAGCCGGTGGCCGGCGAGGTGCCGACCACGATCGTGCCGGCGATCCAGGCGGCGGCCGAGGCGGCGGTGGCGGACAAGGACCGGGCGGCGGTGGTGGCGATACAGCCGAGCACCGGCGCCATCCAGGGCGTGGCCAACGCCCCGGCGGACAGCTTCGACATCGCGTTGCAGGGCAGTTACGCGCCCGGCTCCACCTTCAAGATCGTGACGGCGTCGCTGCTCATAGACGAAGGGCTGGCCTCGGCCGGGGCGAAGCACCCGTGCCCGAAGTACTTCGAGCACGGCGGCTGGAAGTTCCAGAACCTCGACAAGTTCGAGATCAAGGACGGCACGTTCGCGGACTCCTTCGCGGCCTCCTGCAACACGGCCTTCATCAGCCAGGCGGGCGAGCTGTCGGACGATGCCCTGGGGGACCACGCGCGTGACGCGTTCGGGCTCGGCCTGACCTGGAGCGTGGGGGTGTCCACGCTGGACGGGGCGGTGCCCACCCAGTCGCTGGCGCAGATGGCGGCCTCGCTGATCGGCCAGGGCGGGGTGCGGATGAACCCGATGACGATGGCGTCGGTGTCCGCCACCGTGAAGTCCGGCACGTTCAAGCAGCCCTACCTGGTGCCCGCCGAGATCGGCGGCCGGGAGCTGGCGACGGCGGCGGGACCCTCCGCGGCGACCGCCCAGGAGCTGCGGTCGCTGATGAACCGGACCGCTGTGAACGGCACCGCCGCCGAGGCAATGGCCGGGCTGAGCGGGGACATCGGCGCCAAGACCGGCTCGGCCGAGGTGGACGGGCAGGACAAGCCGAACGCCTGGTTCACCGGGTACCGCAACGATCTGGCGGTGGCCGCCGTGGTGCCGGACTCCGGGCACGGCGGCAGCAACGCGGGCCCGGTCGTGGCCCAGGTCCTGAGCGCCGCTCCGTAGGGGCATGCGCCGTCCCGCCGGACGGCGGAACGGGTGGACGGAACCCGGCGCCCCTCGTGGGGGGCTCGATGTTCAGCAGTTGACGCCCACGGTGGTGGGCGGGCTGAGGGCGAGGGCCCGGTCTTCGGTGGAGGTCCAGCCGAAGGCCGGGCCCTCGGCGTCGACGGTCAGACCGCTGATGCCGGTGTCGTTCCAGGTGTGGGCGAAGGCGGAGCGGACGGTGATGTCCCGGCAGCCGCCGGTGCCTTCGAAGACCAGGGCGGTGCGGCCGGTGGCGACGTCGGTGTCGGTGGCGTTCTGCCGGGGCGTCAGCAGGAAGCCCACGCCGTGGCCGTTGACGACGGCGGCGTCCTCGTGGCTGACGCTGGGGAAGGCGGGGGTGGTTCCGCTGTGGTGGACCACCTGGAGGATGGGCCTGATCTCGCCGTCGAACCAGGTGGCGACACCCTGTTCGCCGCGCATCGGATACCCCGGGGCTTCCTGCCACTGCCAGGCGCTGATCGCCACCCAGCGGTCGACGCCGCCCACGGTGGTGATGACGTACACGTCGGGTGCGGCGAGGTCGATCAGGTCGGCGTCGGGGATCGGGGGTTCGGCGGCGGTGGCGCGTACCAGGCAGGCGCGGGCGGCCAGTTCGGCGTCGACCGCGGGGTCGTCCGCGCCACTCGCGCGCAGGGTGTCCACCAGGGCGAGCACCTGGTCGGCGCCCGAGCCGGTCGCCGTGTCGAGGGCCGCTTCGGGGACACAGGCGCCGCCGTCCGGGGCGGGGTCCGCGTGCCCCTGGCCGGCCGTGGCGGCGGCCAGGGCCAGGACGAGGGCGGCCGTGGTGACGATGCGTCGCATCCTGGTCCCTCCCGGGGTCGCCGGCTGCCGATGCTAGCCCAGGGGCCAGGGACGTACCAGGAAAACCGGCCGCGAACGGCCGGAGCCCGGCCACCCGTACCACGCGGGTACGGACGGCCGGGCTCCGTTCACTCCGGTCTCCCGGATCCGGATCTCCGGGACGGTCAGCTGACGCCGGCCGGCTCGGGCTCCTTGGCGGTGGCGTCCTGACGCCCCTTGCCGGTGGACTCCAGGTACTTCTCCAGCGTCTCGCCCTCGACGTCGACGTTGGGCAGGACGCGGTCCAGCCACTTGGGCATCCACCAGGCGCGCTCGCCCAGCAGGCCCATCACGGCGGGCACGATGGTCATCCGGACCACGAAGGCGTCCAGCAGGATCGCCATCGCGAGGCCGAAGCCCATCATCATGACCATGGACTCGCCCATCGTCATGAAGCCGGCGAAGACCGAGATCATGATGACGGCCGCGGCGGTGACCACCCGGGCGTTCAGGTTGAAGCCGGTGATGATCGCCTGGCGCGGGGACTCGCCGTGGACGTGGGCCTCGCGCATCCGGGTCACGAGGAAGACCTCGTAGTCCATGGCGAGACCGAAGACCACACCGATCATGAAGATCGGCATCATGCTCATGATCGGCTGCGGCTCGGCCCCGAAGGCGCCCAGCCAGCCCCACTGGTAGACCGCGACCACGGCGCCCAGGGAGGCAAGCACCGAGAGCAGGAAGCCCAGGGCGGCCTTCAGCGGCACCAGCACGGAGCGGAAGACCAGCATCAGCAGGATGAAGGCGAGGCCGACGACCAGCGCCAGGTACGGGACCAGCGCGTCCGAGAGCACCTGGGAGAAGTCGCTCTGCGCGGCGGTCTGGCCGGAGACCAGGATGTTCACGCCGGTCTCGGCCTCCAGCTGCGGGGCGAGGTCGCTGCGGATCTCGGAGACCAGGTCGGTGGTCTCCGCGCTGGAGGGACCGCTGCCCGGGAAGACCGACATCATCGCGACGTTGCCGGCCTCGTTCGGGAACGCGGGCGCGGTGGCGACCACGTCGTCCAGGCCGCCGATGGCCTCGGCGATGGTGTCGGCGGACGCCATCACGTCGCCGCCGTCCGGCGCCTCCAGGACGATCATCAGCGGACCGTTGAAGCCGGGGCCGAAGCCGTCGGACAGCAGGTCGTACGCCTGGCGCTGGGTGGTGTCCGTGGCGGCGGTGCCGTTGTCGGGCAGGCCCAGTTCCAGGCTGGCGACCGGGGCGGCCATCAGGCCGAGACCGGCGACGGAGGCGACCAGCACCAGCCAGGGGCGGCGCAGGACGCCCTTGGCCCAGCGGGAGCCGAAGTTCTCCTTGCCGCCGCTGAGGGAGGCCGGGACTCCGGTCTCGGGGTTCTGGGCGCGCAGCTTCTTGCCGAAGATCCGCTTGCCGACGATCGCGAGCGCGGCCGGCACCAGGGTGAGGGCGATGAGTACGGCGACGACGACGGTGGCGGCGGCGGCCAGACCCATCTTGGTGAGGATCGGGATGCCGACGACAGCCAGGCCGGAGAGCGCGATGACCACGGTCAGGCCGGCGAAGACGACGGCGGAACCGGCGGTGCCGGTCGCCCGGCCGACGGCTTCCTCGCGGCTGTGCCCGGCCATCAGCTCGGCCCGGTAGCGGGAGGCGATGAACAAGGCGTAGTCGATGCCGACCGCCAGACCGATCATCATCGCGAGGATGCCGGTCATCTCGGTCAGGCCGAGGGTGGCGGACAGGGCGCCGATGGCGGACATGCCGACGCCGACCCCGATCAGGGCGGTGAGCAGCGGCAGACCCGCGGCGACCAGCGAGCCGAAGGTGATGACCAGCACGATGGCGGCGACGACGATGCCGATGATCTCGCCGCTGCCCATGTTCATCTCGGCGGTGACGAGTTCGCCGCTGGACTGGACGGTCAGGCCCGCGTCGGTGCCGGCCTCGACGGCGGACGCGAACTGGTCGCGCATGTCGTTGTCGACGTCGGCCCAGGAGCCGTCGTAGGTGACATCGACGTAGCCGATGGTCTCGTCGGGGCTGAGCTGGCCGCCCTCGTAGAAGTCGGTGACGGATATGACCTTGTCACCGGTGGCCAGCTGGTCGGTGACGGCGCGGACGGCCGCCTGGTTGGCGGGGTCGTTGAGGGTCTCGCCCTCGGGCGCCTGGAAGACGACCTTGGTGGTGAGGGCCTCGGCGTTGGCCTGGGGGAATTCCTCTGCCAACAGGTCGAACGCCTGCTGTGCCTCGGTCCCGGGCAGCGAGAACTCTTCCTCGGCGGGGTCGCCGGCGGTGGCCGCCGCGGCGCCGACGGCGACCAGCAGTGCCATCCACACCGACACCACCAGCCAGCGCCGCCGGAAACTCAGGCGGCCGAGCTTGTATAGAAACGTAGCCACGGGGCAGGTTCTCCTGTCCGGGTATCAGGGCGTGTGCAGGAAAGAGAAGTGTCAGTTCATGCCACGAGACGCCGACCCCGGCGGGCAGGATGAGAGAAATTGCCATAATGTGGCCTAGATCACATGAACTGATCCTTCACGAGTTGCCCTGGGGCATGCTGCACCGAAGCATGGACACGTGAGCGACGAAGCCGAGCACGTAGACAGCTATCTGCGGTTCCCGCATCTGAACGGTGAACTGGTCTGCTTCACCGCCGAGGACGATCTGTGGCTCGCGCCGCTGCCCGCGCCGGGACACCGCACCGAACGCGCCTGGCGGCTGACCGTGGACCGGACCCGCCTCGGCCCTCCGCGCTTCTCCCCCGACGGCCGGCACATCGCCTTCACCACCTGGCGCTCCCTGGACCCGGAGATCCATCTCGCCCCGGTCGCCGGCGGCCCGGCCCGCCGGCTGACGTACTGGGGCTCGGCCGACACCCGGGTGTGCGGCTGGACCCCCGAGAGCCCCGCCGACCCGGGCGGCGCGCCGGCGCAGGAACCGCGCATCCTGGCGGTGGGCTCGCACGACCAGCCGTTCTCCCACTTCACCTGGGCCTATCAGGTGCCGCTCGACGGCGCGCCAGGCGACCGGCTGCCCTGGGGCCCGGTGGCCGACATCGCGGTCAGCGGCTGCGGCGGCGAGCGGCGCACCCTGCTGCTGACCGCCAAGGCACCGCACGAGCCGGCGGCCTGGAAGCGCTACCGGGGCGGGGCGACCGGACAGCTGTGGCTGCACGGCGAGCGCCTCCTCCCGGACCTCGCGGGCCACATCGAGTGCCCGATGTTCGTCGGTGACCGGATCGCCTTCCTTTCCGATCACGAAGGGGTCGGGAATCTCTACTCCTGCCGCCCCGACGGCAGCGGGCTGCGGCGGCACACCGACCACGACGCGTTCTACGCCCGGCAGGCCGCCACCGACGGCGAGCGCGTCATCTACAGCTGCGCCGGGCAGCTGTGGCTGGCCGCGGACCTGGACGACCCGGCCGCCGTACCGCGCCGCCTGGACATCCGGCTCGGCGGCCCGCGCGCCGGGCGCCGCCGCTACCAGGTGCCCACCGCCAGCCACGTCGACTCGCTCGCCGTGGACACCACCGGCCGCGCCTCCGCCGTGTGCGTGCGCGGCAGCCTGTACTGGCTCACCCACCGCGACGGCCCGGCCCGGGTCATCGCCGCCACCCCCGGGGTACGGGTCAGGCTGCCGGAGATGCTGGGCGACACCGGCCGCATCGCGTACATCACCGACGCGGACGGCGCCGACGCCATCGAGATCGCCTACCTGCCGCGCGCCAGCGGCGGCCGTGACCCGCGCCGGCTGCGCACCGGGGACCTGGGCCGGGTCCTGGAGCTGATCGCTTCCCCCGACGGCAAGACGCTGGCGGTCTCCTCGCACGACGGGCGGCTGCTGGTCGTGACGGTCCCGGAGGCGGAGGAGGAGCCGGACGAGACCGCGCCGCAGGAGCTGATCCGCTCCATCAACGGCCCCGTGCGCGATCTGGCCTTCTCCCCCGACTCGCGCTGGCTGGCGTGGGCGCACCCCGGCATCGGCCGCTCGCTCTCCCAGATCAAGATCGCGCGGTGGGCGGAGGCCGAGCGCACCGTCCTCGATGTCACCGACGGCCGTTTCGAGGACGAGGGCCCGGTCTTCACCAGCGACGGCCGTTTCCTCGCCTTCCTGTCCTGGCGCGGCTTCGACCCGGTGTACGACGTGCACAGCGGCGATCTGTCCTTCCCGCTGGGGTCGCGCCCCTATCTCGTCCCGCTGTCCTCGGCGACCCGTTCCCCGTTCGCGATCACCCCCGAGGGGCGGCCGGCGGCCGGCGGCCTGGACCCGGACGAGACCAGCAGCGCGACGGGCGCGGACGGCTCGGTGCGGGTGGAGGCGGAGGGCCTCGCCAGCCGGGTGGTGCCCTTCCCGGTGTCCGCCTCGAAGTACTCGGCGCTGTGCCCGGTCAGCGGCGGCGGCCTGGTGTGGCTGCGCTGGCCGATCTCGGGCGCGCTGGGCGAAACGTTCCTGAACCCGGACGACACCTCGGGCAAGCCCACGCTGGAGCACTTCGACCCGGTGCGGGCCAAGCGCACCGAGCTGACCGAGGACGTGGACTGGTTCGCGCTGAGCGCGGACGGCACGCGGATGGTTGTGTGCGAGGACGACGAGCTGCGCGCGGTGCCGGCCACCGAGCTGGGCGACGGCGACTCGACGGTGGTCCTGGACCTGCGCCGGATCGTGCACGAGGCGGACCCGGCGGCGGAGTGGCGGCAGGCGTACGCGGAGGCGGGCCGGATCGTCCGGGCCTACTTCTGGGAGCCGGACATGTGCGGCATCGACTGGGACGCGGTGCTGGAGCAGTACCGGCCGCTGGTGGAGCGGGTGGCGACGCCGGACGAGTTCGCCGATCTGCTGCGCGAGGTGATGGGCGAGCTGGGCACCTCGCACGCCTATGTGACGGGGGCGCGGCGCAGTGAGGGGCCGCGGCACTACCAGCGGGCGCAGGGGCTGCTGGGGGCGGATTTCACCCGGTCCAAGGAGGCCGGGGCGTGGCTGCTGGCGCGGATCCTGCCGGGCGAGTCCTCCGATCCCAAGGCGCGTTCGCCGCTGGCGGGTACCGGGGTGCGCGAGGGCGCGGCGCTCACGCATGTGGACGGACGCCCGGTGGATCCGGTGGCGGGCCCGTATCCGCTGCTGGCGGCGACCGGCGGGACGTCGGTGGAGCTGACGTTCGCGGAGGAGGACGGCGCGGGCACCCGCCGGGTGGCGGTGGTGCCGCTGATCCACGACCAGCCGCTGCGGTACCAGGACTGGGTGGCGCGGCGCCGTGCGGTGGTGCGGCAGCTGTCCGGCGGGAAGTGCGGCTATGTGCACATCCCCGACATGGGGGGCTCGGGGTGGGCGCAGTTCAACCGGGATCTGCGGCGCGAGTTCGCGTATCCGGCGCTGATCGTGGATGTCCGGGGCAACGCGGGCGGCCACATCAGCGAGCTGGTGGTGGAGAAGCTGACCCGCACCATCGTGGGCTGGGACCTGACGCGCAACGCGCAGCCCGTCTCGTACGCCTCGGACGCGCCGCGCGGTCCGGTGGTGGCGCTGGCGGACGAGGCGACCTCCTCCGACGGGGACATGATCACGGCGGTCTTCCGGTTGCAGGGGGTGGGCCCGGTGGTCGGCAGCCGCACCTGGGGTGGGGTGGTCGGCATCACGGGGCGGCACCGGCTCGGGGACGGGACGGTGATCACGGTGCCGATGAACGCGGCGTGGTTCGAGGGGTACGGCTGGGGCGTGGAGAACTGGGGCGTGGCGCCGGACATTCCCTCCGGGCGGACCCCGCTGGACTGGGCGGAGGGCCGGTACGGGGTGCTGGACACGGCGGTGCGCACGGCGCTTGACCTGCTGGAGCGGCATCCGCCGGGGTCGCCGCCGGACTACCGGGAGGTTCCGGACCGGCGGCGACCCGTGCTGCCGCCGCGTACCGCTGGCCCGGGTGCGTGATTGGGCCGTTCGTGGGACGGTGAATGAAAGGGATGCAACGGACATTTCTTTCTGCCGATCGCGCGAAGGAGCACCCATGGGCATCGGAGACCAGTTCAAGGACAAGGCGCAGGAGCTTCAGCAGCGCGCCAAGGACGCCATGAACAAGGACAAGGACGAGCAGGACCAGAACAAGAACCAGGACCAGAACCCCGAGCGGGGCCGGCAGCAGAACAGCTCCGGCCAGGACCAGGGGTACCGGGACGATCAGGGCGGCACCTGACCGCAACGGCCCTTCCGTGCGCCGTGCCCTCCACCTCCGGGTGGGGGGCACGAGCGGTGTACGGGTGCGCGCCCCGCACGCCGGCCGCGCGGTGGCGCGGCCGCCGGGCCCGGTCCACCGTGGAACCATGACCAGCACCCGCAAAGAGCCGCTGACCTCCCTCGATGTCCGCTACAGCAGCCCGGAGGCGCGCGCCATGCCCTGGGCCGAGGCCTGGACCATGCTGGAACGCGCCGAGCTGTACTGGCTCTCGACCGTACGGCCGGACCACGCCCCGCATGTCACCCCGGTGCTGGCCGTCACCCACGCAGGGGCGCTGTACTTCACCACCGGGGAGCAGGAGCGCAAGGGCCGCAACCTCGCCGCCAACCCCGCCTGCGTGCTGACCACCGGCTGCAACTCCCTGGCCGGGGGCACCGATCTGGTGGTGGAGGGACGGGCCGAACGGATCACCGGCGACGCCCTGCTCCAGGCCGTCGCGGACGCCTTCCTCGCCAAGTACGGTCCGGACTGGCACCTCACCGTGCGGGACGGGTTCCTGGTGCTGCCGGGCGGGGGCGCCTCCGGGACGGAGTCCGGGGAGGGGCCGCGGGCGGCGGCGTTCGAGGTGCGCCCGGCCACCGCCTTCGGCTTCCGCAAGGGCGTCTACGGTCAGACCCGCTGGCGCTTTTGAACCGCGCCCCGCAGCGGCCGGGCCGCGCCCACCGGCGCGGCACTCGGCGTCTCGGCCCGGCGGCGGTTCACCGCCCCGGCCCCGTCCCCGTCCCCGTCAGCCCCGGACGCCGTCGAAGTCGGCGCCGATCGTCAGGGTGAGCACGCCGGGCAGATCGTCGGTGGTCTGCCGCGTCTCGGCCCCCGGCACCCGCGAGCCCAGCACGTCCGCGTGGCCCTCCAGGCCCTCCGGGTAGCTGATGGTGGTGGTCTCGGCCGGGTCGGCGTTGCCGGTGGAGACCACCTGGAAGCCCAGGTTCCGCAGCCGGTCGGCGACCTCGGCGGCCTGTCCCGTGGTGCCGGTGCCGTTCAGCACCCGCACGCGTACCTCGGACGGGGACGGCGCGGACTCGGCGGCCTGCTCCAGCTGCTCCTTGGTGATCTCCTCGTCCTTGGCGAGCGAGGTGAACAGCATCTCGGTGGCCGGGTAGTCCCACACCACATTGGCCTTGTCGGTGGGGACGTCCAGCTCGCGCGGGTAGTTGGGGACCGTGATGAAGGTCAGCTTGTCGGCCGGCACGCCCTGGAGCTCGGTGGCCAGGTTGTACAGCGCGTCCAGGCTGGCCAGCTCGGGGTCGGTGGTCAGCGACTTGGTGACCGCGTCCATGAACCCGTACAGCGAGGTGGGGCTGGTGAGCTTGGACTGCGCCTTCTCGGCCAGCGCGTTCATGAAGTCCTGCTGGCGCTCGATACGGCCGATGTCGCTGCCGTCGCCGACGCTGTAGCGGACCCGGACGAAGCCGAGCGCGTCCTCGCCGTCCAGCGTCTGGCAGCCGGCCTCCAGGCTGACGTGCGCCTTCACGTCGTCGATCGGCTCGTCCAGGCACATGTCCACGCCGCCCAGGGCGTCCACCATGTCCTTGAAGCCGAGGAAGTCGAGGGAGACGAAGTTCTCGATGCGCAGCCCGGTGTTCTGCTCCAGGGTGCGGATGGTGCAGGCCGCCGCGCCGCCCGCGTCGCCGTTGATGCCGCCGAGCGCGTACGACTCGTTGATCTTGGCGTGGTGCGGCTCGGTCATCACCCCGTCGCCCATGTCGCAGGACGGGATCTCCACCCAGGAGTCACGCGGGATGGACACCACGGTGGCCCACTCCCGGTTCTCCGCGATGTGCAGGATCATCAGGGTGTCCGAGCGCATCCCCTCAACCGCGCCGTAGTCGTCCATGCCCTCACGGGTGTCCGAGCCGGCCACCAGGATGGTCTTGGCGCCGGGGCTGAGGTCCTCGGGGCGGTCCTCGCCGAGCTTGTCGTCGATGGTCGCGGAGGTGATGTTGCCGTTGAGCTTCTGATATATCCAGTACACGCCGCCGGCGCCGGCCAGGATGACGAAGGCCAGCACCCCCGCGGTCCACAGCAGCACGCGTTTGCCGCGCTTGCGCCCGCCCGCCGAGCCGTCCGTGCCGCGCTTGCGTCGCGTCGGCGCGTTCTTCGAGCGATGTGAGCCGGCCACGCTGCTCCCCCGTTACGAATTTCCGCGCGTCATGAGTCGTTCGATCCGACGCCCTGGGACGGACACCAGTTCCCCGATTGCGCAAACTCTAAAGTATGGAAATGGCGCCCCGGTAACGCGCCCTGATGAAGCCCAGCGCTCCGGCGTACACCACGAGCACCACCCCCAGCAGCGGATAGTACGCGCCGGGCAGGGTGGCGGTCAGCCCCAGGGCGGGCGCGAGCGCCGACAGCGGCAGCAGCAGCCCGATCGCCGTGAGCCCGGCCACGGCCGCCACGAGGGGCGGCGGCATCCGGCGCGCGGAGCCGGGCCGCAGCAGCCAGATCACCAGCGCCTGGGTGAGCAGGTTCTCGGTGAACCAGCCGGCGTGGAAGACCGCGTGCGCGTCCAGGCCGGCCGCCGAGGGCAGACTCAGCAGCCAGCCGAGGGCGGCGAAGGTCCCCAGGTCGGCGGCGGCGTTGAGGGCGCCGAAGCGCAGGACGAAGGCGGTGAAGGCGCGCGGACGCAGCACGGTGGGGCCATCGCGGGCCCCGGCGCGGGGCTCGGCCCGGTCGAAGGCGAACGCGAGCTGGGCGGCGTCGAAGCACAGGTTCTGGACCAGCACCTGGAGCGGCAGCATCGGCAGGAAGGGCAGCAGCAGCCCGGCGACCATCATCGCGATGACGTTGCCGAGGTTGGAGGAGAGCACCACCCGCAGATAGGTGGTGATGTTGCGGGTGGTGTCCCGGCCGCAGGTCACCGCGCGGTCGATCGCGGTGAGGTCCTTGCCCGCCAGCACCACGTCCGCCCCGGCCCGGGTGACGTCGGCGGCGCCCAGCGGGCAGATGCCGACGTCGGCGGCGTGCAGCGCGGGCAGGTCGTTGACGCCGTCGCCCAGGAAGCCGGTGGGGCGCCCCGCCGCGCGCAGCACCTCCACGACGCGGGCCTTGTGGGCGGGGGTGCAGCGGGCGAAAACGGTACGGGTGGCGGCCAGCTCGGCCAGCTCGGCGTCGTCGAGGGTCTCGGTGTGCGCCCCGGTGACCACCGTGCCCGGCGGCCCCGGGTCCAGGCCCAGGTCACGGCAGGCGCGGGCGGCGGTGGCCGGGTGGTCGCCGGTGAGCACCTTGACGGCTATGCCCCGGCGGGCGAGGGCGGACAGCGCCTCGGCGGCTCCGGGCGCGAGTTCGTCGCGCAGGGCGACGAAGCCCAGCAGGGTCAGCTCGCGTTCGGCGGAGGCGGGGGTGAGGCCGGCGGGTACGGTCCGGCCGGGGCGGCGGGCCATGGCGACGGCCAGCAGCCGCAGCCCGGCGGCCGCCTGCCGCTCGGCGAGCGCCAGCACCTCCAGCCGGCGCGCCTCGTCCAGCGCGTGCTCCCCGCCCGCCTCCGTACGCAGGCGCGTGCAGCAGGGCAGCACCTCCTCCACGGCACCCTTCACCACCACCGTGTGCGTACCGGGGTGGTCGGGCTCGCGGACGACGGCGGTGGCCCGGCGGCGTACCGGGTCGAACGGCAGCGCGGCGAGGCCGGTCAGCCGGCCGCAGGGATCGCCGGGATCGGGGTCACCGGGGCCGCCCGCCCGCAGGACGGCCTCGTCCAGCGGGTCGGGGGCGGGCAGCTCCGCCAGGTGCAGCGTCCAGTGCGCGTTGACGGCCGCCCAGCCCAGCACCTCGGGGTCGGGCCGGCCCCAGGGGTCGAGCGCGCTGTGCAGCACGGGCCGGTCCCGGGTGAGGGTGCCGGTCTTGTCGGTGCACAGCACCTCCATGGCGCCCAGGTCGTGCAGGGCGGGCAGCCGGCGGACCATCACCGCGTGCTCCCCGGCGAGCCGCACCGCGCCCCTGGCCAGCGACACGTTCACCACCACCGGCAGCATCTCGGGGGTGAGGGCCACGGCGACGGCCACCGCGAGCGGCACGGTGTCCAGGGCCGGGCCGCGCAGCACGGTGTGCGCGGCCAGCACCAGCGCGGCGGCGCACAGCATCAGCCGGATCAGGGTCCACGAGACGCCGCCCAGCGCCTGGTGGAAGACGGTGCCGCTGGTGGTCCTGCGCGGGACCGGGCGGGACTGCCGGGCCCAGAACGTGCCCGCGCCGGTGGCGACCACCACCCCCGTACCGCTGCCGGTGGCCACGCTGCCGCCCTGCAGGCACAGGTGCCGCTGCCCGGGGAGGTCCCAGGGAAGCGGAGTGTCGGGGGTGTCCTGCGCGGTCCTGGTGACGGGGGCGGACTCGCCGGTGAGCGCGGGCTGGTGCACGGTCAGCCCGGTGGCGCGCAGCAGCCGTACATCGGCGGGCACCACGTCCCCGGGCCCCAGCAGCACCACATCGCCCGGCACCAGCTGGTCGACGGGCAGTTCGCGCACCTGCGGCTCCGCGCCGGGGGCGGGGCGGCGCCGTACGGTCGCGGTGGCGGCGACCAGCTCGCGCAGCCCGGCGGCGGCGCGTTCGGCCCGGTGTTCGCCGGCGGAGCGCAGGACGCAGCTGATGACCACGAGCACGGTGATGACGGCGGCGGTGGCCCAGGCGGAGACGGCGGCGGACACCACGCCCAGGACGAGCAGGACGGCGCTGAACGGGTCGCGCAGGCTGCGGGCGAAGCGGCGCAGCCGGCCGGGTGGGTGGGCGGCGGGTGGCGTGTTCTCGCCGTAGCGCTCCAGGAGCCGCTGGGCCCGGGCTTCGTCCAGGCCGCGCGGTGAGGTCTCCAGCGCGCGCAGGACTTCCAGGGTGGTCAGCCGGCCCAGTGCGGCCGGATCGGTGGTGTCCGGGCGGGCTGCGGTGAGCTGCGGGGGCGCGGCGGGGCGCGCGGACGCCTCAGATCCCCAGGCCATGCGCGCGCCGGGGCGCCTGGGGCACCGCGGCGCGGCGCGGGGTGCGGTCGGCGAGCTGGCCGACCATCAGCCGTACGACGGTGACCACATCGGGGTCGTCCACGAGGTAGACGACGCGGCGGCCCTCGCGCCGTGATCTGACCAGACCGGCGAGTTTGAGCTTGGCGAGGTGCTGGCTGACGGCCGGGAGGGTGCCGCCGACGCGTTCGGCGAGACCGCTGACGTCGCTCTCGCCCTCGGCGAGCGCCCACACGATGTGCAGCCGGGCGGTGGAGGCCAGCAGCCCGAAGGCGGCGGCGGCTTCCGTCAGCAGTTCGGGTGACGGGTCCCCGTCACGCCCGCCCGCCGGCCCCGCCGTTGTGCCCACCACGCACCTTCCGCCATCGGAACGCCTCCGAAGGCCTCAGTCTAGGGTCAATGAGGTCAGGCCCCGAAGACCGTCGCGCAGCACGTCCGGCCGGAGATCGGGCGCGACCAGCGCGCGCTGGATCAAGAACCCCTGGGCACAGGCGGCGACGGTACGGGCGACGTGCTCGGCGGGGACGTCGTCGCGCATGAGCCCCTGGCGCTGGTAGTTCTCCGCGATGGCGGTCCAGGAGGAGATCACCGTGTTGATGCCCCGGTGCAGGACGGCGGCGAGTTCGGGGTTGCGCAGGGTCTCCGCCCACACCTGGATGATCAGCGAGGGGGGCACGTCGAGGGTCTGGAGCACCTCCTCCAGGGTGTCGGCCAGCACGTCCCCGGGCTGGGCGGGCGGCTCGGCGGCGGCGGCGCGGGAGAAGGAGCCGCCGACCCGTTCCAGGACCTCCAGGGCGAGGGCGACGATGATGGCGTCCTTGGAGGGGAAGTAGCGGTAGACCGCTCCGGCGGACAGGCCGGTCTCCTTGAGCACGTCCTGCATGGACGTGGCGTGGAAGCCGTCGCGCGCGAAGCAGCGCGCGGCGCCCTCCACGATCTGCCGGCGGCGGGCATCGAGATGTTCCTGCGAGACACGGGCCACGGCGCCGAGCCTAAAACGAACGTTCCTTCTTGACAACCGTCGCGCCCCGGTCGTAAAACGAATGCTCATTCTCTTTGAATCCGGAGCATCCGCCATGCCATCCCAGACCCGGAAGCTGATCGCCGTCCTGGTGGCGCTGCCGCTCGCCATCACCTTCATCCTGTGGGCCTTCGCCTGGCCGGTGGCCAGGACCGCCCCCCACGACCTGCCGCTGGGCGTGGCCGGCCCCGCCGAGGCGACGGCCCCCGTGGTGGCCGGGCTCGACGCGCGGGGCGGCGCGTTCGACGTGCACACCTACCCGGACGCGGACGCCGCCACCGCCGCGATCGAGAACCGCGACGTCTACGGCGCGCTGGTGCTCGGCCCGCAGGGCGCCGAACTGCTGACCGCGTCCGCCGCGAGCCCCTCCGTCGCCCAGCTGCTGGAGCAGGTCGCCGCCCAGGGGCTGCCCGAGGGCACCGAGCTCACCGTGACCGATGTCGTACCGACCCCGGACGGCGATCCGCGCGGCGCCGTCTTCGGGGTGAGCGTGCTGCCGATGGCGATGGCGGGCATCGCCCTGGGCGCGCTGGTCACCCTGCTGCGGCTGCGCGGCCGGTACGCGATCGCGGCGCTGCTCGGCACGGCGGCGCTGGTGGGGGTGGCCGGGGCGCTGATCGGCCACAGCTGGCTGGGCGCGATGGCCGGGAACTGGTGGACGGTGGCCGCCTCGCTGGGGCTGATGGCGCTGGCGGGCGGGGCGACGGTGGCCGGGCTGGCGGCGCTGCTGGGGCCCCGCGGCATCGGGGCCGGCGCGGTGCTGCTGATGATGCTGGGCAACCCGTGGTCGGGCGCCACCTCGGCCCCGGAGATGCTGCCGAGCCCGGTCGGGACGCTGGGTCAGCTGCTGCCCACCGGCTCGGGGGCGACCCTGCTGCGCGATGTCGCGTTCTTCGACGGCGCGGGGGCGGCGTACCCGCTGGCGGTGCTCACCGCCTGGGCGGTGGCCGGGCTGGCCACGGTGGCCGTGGTGCACCACCGCCGCCGCCGGGGCGGCCCGGTGGCGGACGCCCCGCCCGCCTCGCCGGCCCCGGCGATGGCGCGCTGACCGGCCGCCGCGGTCAGCCGAGCGGCTTGGTGTAGCAGCGGCTGCTGGTGTGGAAGCGGTAGTAGCCGAACTTGCCGCCCTCCGGCACCAGGGCGTAGCCGCTGGACTCGTACAGCTGGATCGCCTCGGGCTGCTTGGTGCCGGTCTCCAGCACCATCCGCCGCCGCCCGGCGGCGCGGGCGGTCTCCTCCAGATGGGCCAGGATCAGCCGGGAGAAGCCGTGCCCGCGGGCCTCGGGGACGATGTACATCCGCTTGATCTCCGCGTCGCCCAGCGCGTACCCCTCGCCGAGCGAGGTCTCGTCGTGGGAGCGCCAGCCGCCGGTGCCGATGGGGACCCCGTCGGCGTCGTACGCCAGGACGTACAGGCCGCTGGGCGGGTCGAACATCTCGGGGGCGAGCGGGGTCAGGTCACCCTCGTCCTCGTAGCGGACCGCGTACTCCGCCTGCACCCGGTCGTTGAGCTTCCGGGCGTCGGGGTGATCAAAGCGGGCGGTGACGAGCTTCATGCAGGTCATCGTACAAACCCGGAGGGTCGTGACGGTACGGGCACCTGAGGCGATTGATCACCATCTGGCCGGGTTGTCCCCGGGTTGGCGCGGTGGCGTAGGGTCGCGCGCGGAATCCTCAGCACCCCACGCATCAGGGCATCAGCCGGGAGGGCACTCACTGTGCACACCGTCACCACGGTCAACGTCAACGGCCTGCGGGCCGCCGCCACCAAGGGCTACCGGGAGTGGCTGGCCGCCACCGAGGCGGACGTGGTGTGCCTCCAGGAGGTGCGCGCCGAGGAGAAGCAGCTGCCCGAGGACGTACGGGAGCCGGCCGGCTGGCACGCGTACTGGGCGCCGGCCGCCGCCAAGGGGCGGGCGGGTGTGGCGCTGCTCACCCGGCGCGAGCCGGACGCCGTGCGCACCGGGTTCGGGGTCGCGGAGTTCGAGGACTCCGGGCGCTATCTGGAGGCCGACCTGCCGGGCCTGACCGTCGCCAGCCTCTATCTGCCCTCCGGCGAGGTGGGCACCGAGCGGCAGGCGGAGAAGGAGCGCTTCATGGCGGCCTTCCTGCCGTACCTGGCCGGGCTGCGCGAGCGTGCCACCGCGCAGGGGCGCGAGGTGCTGGTGTGCGGCGACTGGAACATCGCCCACCAGGAGGCCGATCTGAAGAACTGGCGCGCCAACCGGAAGAACTCCGGCTTCCTTCCGGAGGAACGCGCGTGGCTGACCCGGGTGTTCGGGGCCGAGGGCGGCTACACCGATGTGGTGCGCGCGCTGCACCCCGAGCAGGAGGGTCCCTACTCCTGGTGGTCCTACCGGGGCCGGGCGTTCGACAACGACGCGGGCTGGCGGATCGATCTGCTGGCCGCCACCGGGGGGCTGGCCGGGCGGTGCGTCAAGGCGTACGTGGAGCGGGCGGCGACGCACGGGGAGCGCTGGTCGGACCACGCCCCGGTGACGGCGGTCTTCGAGGGCCTGCCCGGCTGAGCCCGTTCGGTTCTGTGCGTTCCTGACATCTGACCGGCCGCGGGTCCCTGCGGCCGGTCGGCGCAGCAACACGTTTGCTATGCCTCTCAACAGGCAGTTCTGTCCGAACTGTTGACCTCCCTCAGCAATCGCTCTACCTTCCGTGAACCGTTTGAATCCGTTGGTTCCGTTGGGTAGATGCACCGAGCTGAGGGAGTGTTCGATGACGAGCACCATCGAGCAGGCCGGCGGTTCCCCCGCCCCGTCCGCCGACCCGCCCGACCCGCCGCCCCGCTCCCCCGCGCGCACGGACCGCCTCGCCCGCTGGGGCAGGGAACTGCGCGGCCAGCGCACCCTGTTGCTGCTCGCGCTCCCGGGCATCGCGTACTTCCTGGTCTTCCACTACGCCGCGCTGTTCGGCAATGTCATCGCCTTCAAGGACTTCGTCCCCTTCCAGGGCCTGTGGGAGAGCCCCTGGGTCGGCCTGGACAACTTCCAGCGGATGTTCGAGGACGCCGCCTTCTGGCAGGCCGCCTGGAACACCCTGGCCATCGCCGTGCTCCAGCTGGTGTTCTTCTTCCCGCTGCCGCTCGCCCTGGCGCTGCTGCTGCACAGCCTGGCGCGCGGCGGCGTCCGCAAGCTGATCCAGTCGGTCGTCTACCTGCCGCACTTCCTGTCCTGGGTCATCGTGGTCGCGCTGTTCCAGCAACTGCTCGGTCCGACGGGGATGTTCGGCGGCAACGTCGCCTTCGTGACCGATGTGCTCGCCAACCCCGACGCGTTCAAGCCGCTGATGGTCGTCCAGATCATCTGGAAGGACTGCGGCTGGGGCACGATCATCTTCCTGGCCGCGCTCAGCCAGGTGAACCAGGATCTGTACGAGTCGGCCGCCCTCGACGGGGCGGGCCCGCGCCGCCGCTTCTGGCACGTCACGCTGCCCGCGATCCGGCCCATCGTCATCCTGCTGCTCATCATGCGGCTCGGCGACATCCTCACCGTCGGCTTCGAGCAGATCCTGCTGCAACGCGACGCGGTCGGCCCCGAGGCCGGCGAGGTGCTGGACACCTTCGTCTACTACCAGGGCGTACTCGGCGCCGACTGGGGCTATTCGGCGGCGGCCGGGCTCTTCAAGGGCGTCGTCGGCGCGGTGCTCGTCTTCAGCGCCAACAAGATCGCCCACCGGCTGGGCGAGCAGGGGGTCTACAAGTGAGCCGAGACAGCCAGCACACGCTCCTGGACCGCGTGGCGGGCCCCAGGGAACGCCGCCCCTCCTGGATGGAGAAGCCGAACCCGCTCACCCAGGTGGGCAAGGCGGTCTCCCTCGTCATCATCTGCGCGCTGATCCTCGTGCCGATCCTGGTGGTGTTCTCCACCTCGCTCGCCTCGCCCGCCGAGGTGACCGAGAACGGCGGCTGGGTGCTCTTCCCCACCGAACCGACGCTCCAGGCCTACCAGGACATCCTCTCCGGCGGCACCATCACCCGCTCGCTCGCGGTGAGCGTGGGCATCACGGTGGTCGGCACGGCGGTCAGCCTGTTCGGCACCATCACCCTGGCCTACGTGCTCTCCCGCGAGCACTTCAGCCTGCGCAAACCGCTGCTGCTGATGGTGCTGTTCACCTTCCTCTTCCCGCCCGGGATGCTCCCCGGCTACCTGGTGGTCAAGGGCCTGGGGCTGCTCGACTCGTACTGGGCGCTGATCCTGCCGGTGGCCATCAACGTCTTCAACCTGGTCATCATGCGCGGCTTCTTCCAGGGGCTGCCACAGGAGCTGTACGACGCCGCCCGCATCGACGGGGCCGGCGAACTCACCGTGCTGCTGCGGATCGTGCTGCCGCTGTCCAAGGCGGTCATCGCGGTGATCGGCCTCTTCTACGCGGTCGGCTACTGGAACAGCTTCTTCTCCGCGATCCTCTACCTCAACGACTCCTCGAAGTGGCCGCTCCAGGCGGTGCTCCAGACGGTGGTCACCAAGGGCGCCAACCTGGGCGGCAACACCACCGACGCGCTCTCCGACTCCGGCGCCGTCGCGGCGCCGCAGACGTACCAGATGGCCACGGTCGTCGTCGCGGTGATCCCGATCCTGATCATCTACCCCTTCATCCAGAAGTACTTCACCAAGGGCGTGCTGACCGGCGCCATCAAGAGCTGAGCGAAGGAGCGGACATGACCGTGAATCCCCGTGCCGGTGCTCCCTCCCGGCGAGGTTTTCTGCGCGGCTCGCTCGGTGTTTCGGCGGCGCTGGCCGCCGGGCCCGCGCTGGTGGGCTGCGCCACCTCGCAGGTGCGCAGCGCCCGCAACGCCGGCACCGAGCCGGTGCCGTGGCCCGAGTACGTACCGGTGGAGGGCCCGCGGCCCGATCTGCCGCCCGACCCGCGCGGGGTGGACGCCGGCTTCCTGCGCTACCCCGACCACCTGGTGTCCTCGGTACCCGAGCGGCCGGGCAGCGGCCAGACGGTGACCGCGATGGTGGAGACGTACGAGGCGCCGCCGCGCGGACCCGGCGCCAACCGCTACTGGGCCGCCCTCAACGAGGCGCTCGGCGTCGATCTGAAGCTCCAGCTGGTGCCCAGCGGCAACCTCAGCGCGAAGCTCGCCACGATGATGGCCAGCGGGGACATGCCCGACCTGGTGATGGTGCGCAACTGGATCCCGCGGGTGGCCGACTACGCGGCGAACGTGGCGGCCGATCTGAGCGAGCACCTGAGCGGCCCCGCCGTGCGGGACTACCCGAACCTGGCGAACCTGCCGACCTACGCCTGGCGGGACATGGGGCTGATGGGCGGCCGGATCATGGGGGTGCCCATCACCCGGCCGCGCACCGGCTCCGCGATCCTGTCGAACCGCGAGGAGATGACGGAGCTGGCGGAGGGCACGTACAACGACTGGACGGCGGAGGAGTTCACCGACACCCTCAAGCGGGGCACCGGCGGCAAGAAGTACGGCTTCGGGGTGGCCTCGGGCGGCTGGCTGTTCGGGGTGCCGCTGCTGTCGTCGTGGCACGGAGCGCCGAACCTGTACGGGATGCGGGACGGCGCGTTCGTCAAGGCGGAGCTGACCGAGGAGTACCGGGCGGCGGTGGAGTTCGCGCGGCGGCTGCACGTGACGGAGAAGGTGTACTACCCGGGCACGGCGACGATGCCGACCGAGACGATGAAGTCGCTGTTCTTCAACGGGACGGTCCGCGCCCAGCTGGACAATCTGCCCGGGTACCAGGCGGCGAACATCGCGGTCGGGGACGCGTTCACGGTGGATCTGCTGCGCCCGCCGACGGGCCTGGGCGCGGGGGCGACCTCGCACTTCAGCGGCGGGACATACGGGTACACGCTGCTCAAGCCGGGGCCGCCGGAGCGGATCGCCCTGATGCTGCGGATCATCAACTACCTGGCGGCGCCGTTCGGCACCACGGAGTACGAGCGCACGTACTACGGGGTGGAGGGCGAGCACTTCGAGCGGGTGGACGGCGATCTGGAGCTGACGGAGCTGGCGAAGACGGAGAACCCGAGCACGGTGCCGGTGAGGTACATCACCGCGCCGCCGCCGGTGCACTTCTACCCGGGCAACCCGGACGCGGTGCGCCGCGTGCACGCCTTCCAGACCCAGGACGTGGAGACCGGGATCGCGCCGCTGACCAGCGGGCTCGTGGTGCGCGACGCGCTGCGGCCCTACACCAGGATGCGCAAGCTCTTCGAGGACGCGGTGATCTCGGTGGTGCAGGGGCACGACTCGATGAAGAAGTGGGACGAGGCGGTGCGGACCTGGCGTACGCAGGGCGGGGATCAGGTCGACGCGGAGCTGGCGGAGGAGTACGCGGCCGTCAATCAGACATAGGGCAGCCACTCGTTGGGGTGATTCTGGGAGGGAATCACCCCAACTGCCCTCACGTTCGGTAACGTCATCCATGTCAAGGGAGACACACAGTCACCATGGGAGGTGGCTGGCATGGACGCACGGGGGGCGTGTGATGGCGAACATCCAACCTGACATCGGCCGGGTCACCGCACGGGACGCACGGGAGGACAGCCCGGACGGCGGCGAACTGCCACTGCGCGAGAGCACCGAGATCCAGGGCGACATCCTGGCCGGGTTCAAGAAGGACCACGCCCGGCTGCTGATGCTGCGCTTCGGCGACCGGCGGCAGGCGAGGGAGTGGCTGGGGCGGCTGCGCCACCGGATCTCCACGACGGCCGAGGTGGCGGCGTTCAACGAGTCCTTCAGCCGGGCCCGGCGCACCGCCGAGGGGGCCGACCCACTGCACGCCGCGGCGGTGTGGCGGGGCGTGTCCCTCACCTACCCGGGGCTGGCCGAGCTGATCGGCGGTGATCCGCTCACCGACGTGCCGGCCGGCAGCACCCAGGAGGCGCTGGCGCAGGGCTGCGCGCGGCGCAAGGAACTGCTGGGCGACACAGGAGAGAGCGACCCGGCGCACTGGCTGTTCGGCGCCGGCCACCAGGAGCCGGTGCACGCGGTGCTCACCCTCGCCGCGGACCGGCCGGGTGAGCTGCGCGCGGCCGTGGAGGAGGAACGGGCCGCCTGCGAACGGCACAAGGTGTTCCTCGTCTTCGAGCAGCGCGCCGCCACGCTGCCGGGGGCGCGGCGCGGACAGGAGCACTTCGGCTTCCGGGACGGCATCAGCCAGCCCGGGGTGCGGGGTTTCGACGCCCCCGATCCCCTGGACCCGGTCCATCAGAAGGGCAAGCCGGGCACCCGGCTGATCGCCGCGGGCGAGTTCCTCATCGGCCGTACCCCGGACCACCGGGTGGTGACCTGGCTGCCGGACTGGATGCGGGACGGCACCTTCCAGGTGGTGCGGCGCCTCGCCCAGGACGTCGAGGGCTGGTGGGAGCAGGCCGAGCAGCATGTACGGGCCCTGCGCGCGGTGGGCGCGGCGCCGCCCGGCGCCGGCAAGGAGTGGATGGCGGCCCGGATGATGGGCCGCTGGCCCTCGGGCACCCCACTGCCGCACTCCCCCGACCGGGACACGCCGCTCCCCCCGTGCGCATCCCCGACCAACGACGTGTCGTTCGGCGACGATCTGGACGGGCGGGTCACCCCGCTGTTCTCGCACCTGCGCAAGACCAACCCCAGGGACGGGCTCAAGGCCACCGAGGACGACAAGGAGGCGCTGGCCCAGGAGGGCATCCTGGATGGCCGCCGGGTGCTGCGCCGGGGCGTCCCGTTCGGCCCGACCGCCGAGGCAGGGGGCCGGGACGCCGCGCGCGGGCTGCTGTTCATCAGCTATCAGTCGGATCTCATCGCCCAGTTCGAGTTCATCCAGCGCACCTGGGTGGAGGCCGGTGACTTCCCCGAGCGGCAGAGCCCGGTCGGCCGGGATCCGGTGATCGGCGGCGCGGGCTCCGGATCCTTCCCGGTCGGCGAGTCGGGGCACCACCCGCTGGACTTCAAGAAGTTCGTGCGCACCGAGGGCGCGCTGTACACCTTCGTGCCCTCGCTCTCCGCCCTGAAGTGGCTGGCGGAGGGGGTGATCCCGGTGGGCGGCGGGCCCCTGGAGGACCAGCGGTACGCCGCGCCGCTCACGCTGCGGCGCGGGGAGGTGATCAGCTCGGGCAAGGCCCGGCTGCGCTTCCAGGAGAGCGGTGACCTCACCGTCCACGACGAGCGGGAGCACGAACGCTGGCGCTCCACGACCGACAGCGGCGCGGTGCTGGCGCAGTTCAGGCCCAGCGGTGAACTCGCCCTGCTCTCCGAGGAGGGCGAGGCGATCTGGGCAACCCCGACCGCCGGTCACCCGGGGGCGGTCCTCACGGCCCGCACCACAGGTGACGTCGAGATCCGTTCGGCGGAGGGGGAGTTGCTCTGGCACACCGACACCGCCCACTGAGGGCGGGCCGGATCAGCCCTGCTGGTAGACGTCCGCGATCAGCTCGTAGCTCCGCAGCCGGGCCTCGGCGCCGTGGCCCATGGAGGTGAGCATGAGTTCATCGGCCCCAGTGCGCTCGGCCAGCGCGTCCAGGCCCTCGCGGACGGTGTCCGGTGTTCCGTGGATGACGTTGCTCAGCCACTCGTCCACCACGTCCTGCTCCATCGCGCTGAACGGGTAGCTCTCGGCCTCCTCGGGGCTGGGCACCAGGCCCGGCCGGCCGGTACGCAGCCGCACCATCGACAGCGCACCGGTGAGGACCTGCCGGTACGCCTCGTGCCGGTCCTCGGCGGCCAGGGCGTTGACGCCGATCAGGGCGTACGGCTCGGAGAGCACCTCGGAGGGGCGGAAGGTGTGCCGGTACAGCTCCAGGGCGGGCAGGGTGTGGGCCGAGGAGAAGTGGTGGGCGAACGCGAAGGGCAGTCCGAGGCGCCCGGCCAGCTGCGCGCTGAACCCGGAGGATCCCAGCAGCCACACCGAGGGCCGGCGGTCCGACTGCACCCCGCCCTGTACCCGGCCCTGGATGGGGCCGGGGACGGCGTGGATGCGGGCGTAGGGGTGGCCCTGCGGGAAGTCGTCGTCGAGGAAGCGGACGAGTTCGGCCAGCTGCTCGGGGAACTCGTCGGCGCCGTCGGTGCGGCCCCGGCGCAGGGCGGCGGCGGTGGCCTGGTCGGTGCCGGGGGCGCGGCCCAGGCCCAGGTCGACGCGGCCGGGGGCCATCGCCTCCAGCGTGCCGAACTGCTCGGCGATCACCAGGGGGGCGTGGTTGGGCAGCATCACGCCGCCCGAGCCGAGCCGGATGCGGTCGGTGTGGGCGGCGAGGTGGGCGAGGATCACGGCGGGCGCCGAGCTGGCGACACCGGGCATCGAGTGGTGCTCGGCCACCCAGAACCGGTGGTAGCCGCGCCGCTCGGTGAGCTTGGCCAGCTCCACCGAGGTGGCCAGCGCCTGGGTCGCCGTCCGTCCGCTGCCCACGGTGGCCAGGTCCAGCACCGACAGCGGTACGGGGGCCGTCCCGAAGCTGCTTCCCCTGATGGCGTCCGACACGGCGGTGTCCTCCCTGTTCCTGCGGCTCGGTACGGGAGGTCAACCCTCAGAGAGGCGGGATCATTCCGTTCCCGCCGCGAAAGGCAGGAAGTGAGACGGACACCACGGGGCCGGCCGACACCGGAGCTCCGACATGATCACGCCTCAACCGTTTTCCAGCGGGCACGAGCAAGCGGCTGCCGTCACCAGGGAGCGCCGCGCTTGACGGCAGCGACGAATGTGGCCCATGCGGACGAGGAAACGGCGAGGGACAACTCTGGACGCTTGCTGTCGCGGACAGGGATCACATCAGGGATGCCGTCCGCGACCTCCAGGCACTGACCACCACTGGCATTGCTGTAGCTGCTGGCGCGCCACACCGGCCCGCCCGTGATCGGCCGCTGCATCATGCGAGCGGAAATTCGCCCGCCTTGACGCTGGTGACGAACCCGGCCCAGGCGGAGGAGGAAACCATCAGGACAGGGCCGAGGCACTTGCTGTCACGGACCGGGGCAACCCCGGGGAATCCGTCCGCGACCTCCACGCACTGGCCACCGTTGGCGTTGCTGTAGCTGCTCGCGCGCCACACAGCGGCGCTCAGATCGAGTCCGGCGGCTCGCATGTTGCACTTTCCTCCAGCAGAGAACGAATGAATGCCACAGACTCTACCGGTGTCAAGGCCGCATCGCGCAGGCGATCGTAAGCCAGCTTGCGAGTCTCTACCTCTCCCGGTTCTTCCATCAACTCCCCCGTCGTGCTGCTCTCCTCGTAGACGACTGACGTGCCATTGGGCACCGTCAGCACGGTGAGGGAACCGCCCAACTGATCTTGCAGCCCCGCTGAGAAGGGAAACACCTGAATGATGATGTTGGGGCGCTGGGCTGCCTTCAACAGATGGGCAAGCTGCCGGGTCCAGGCTTCCGGGTCGTTGAGCCGCCGGTGCAGGGCCGACTCATCAAGGATGGCCCGCAGATGCAGCGGGCTCTCCCGGGTGAGCACCTCCTGCCTGCCCATCCGTGCCGCAACCTGTTCTTCCAACTCGTTCTCGTCTTTGGGCCAAGCGGTCTGCTGCTGTTCCCGGGCATACTCCTCCGTCTGCAACAGCCCCATGATCGTGCTGGCCGAGTAGTTGTGCATGACCATGGCCTCGCTCTCCAGCTTCATATAGCGCTTGTAGCGGTCCAGAAACACCTCCTCCTTCGCCAGCTTCCACAACAGCTGAAGGTGGCGCCCCGTGCCATAGCACTGGTCGAGTGCCCTGCTCGTGGCCTCATCACCCAGGCGCAGCCCCGTCTCCAGCTTGTGGAGGTAGCTGCGGTCGAAGCGGACCTTCTCCGCCAGCTGGGCCAGGGACATCCCCGACTCCTCGCGCAGGAGCGCGAGTTCTTCCATGAAGATGCGCCTGGCGTGTGGCTTGCGGGTGGAGGTGGACTTGCTCGCAGCCATGGAAGTTCCGCCCTCTGTCGAATGGCTGTGCGTGGCCCGTGTGATCCGGACCACTCCTTTCCCCTGGTCAGCGTAATACCGCCCGTTCAATCCTTGTAGTCGTCCGAATACAGAACGGCAGCAAGAGGGACACGCAATGACGTTCGAGACCCCCACGATCGTGCCGAAGATCGGTGAACTGGCGAGGGACAGCCGGCTGGACCGGGTGGGAGTGGTCATGGATCACATCGGTCCCAGCTATCAATTGCGTCCGGTGGGCGGCGGGCGAGAGTGGGACGTCTTGCCCGAGGACCTCCGGGCGGCCGATTCCGGGGATCTGTTGCGGGCCAAGGTTGAGGAGCGCAACCACCACAGCAGGAAGCGGATCTGATGCCCACCGGGTCCGAAACTGTCAGCCGGGTCTGCGCTGTGGCGCGAGAGCCGGGGTTCGGCGAGTTTCACGCCTCGTGTCCGGACGCGCCAACCGGCTGTGCCTGTGCGTGTCATCACGGCGGGCTGGACGCCGGACCGAGCATGGAGGCCACCGTCGTCGCCCAGGCGCTGGCCGGCGCCATCGCGGTCGCTGTCCTCGGCCTGTCGGTCATCGGGCGGTGAACCCCGGTCTTCCGCCGGTCTCGCGGCTCTCCCCGGAACAACAGTGCGGTCTCGCCTGCATCCGGTGCGGATATCGGTTTCCCGCCGTCTGGCGTGCGGCACGACTGATCGGCGCTGTCCGGCATCCCGCGTTCGGCTACGCGTACGGCCTGTGGGCCTGCGCCCCGCGCTGTGCGGCGCACACTGGTGACATGCCCCCGCCCGGAAAGGCCGCAGGCCAGTAACAACTGCTGCCCCGAACAGCCCTTCCTGCCGGATCAGTGGTGCGACGCCGGTTGCAGCCACAATGACTCGTGTGAACCGGGTCATCCGGGAACTGAATGCCCTCCGAACACCTGTGGGACCTATGAAACGGGAACATCCCGGCTCCGCTTTCTGGGAATTGATTCACCCGCACACCGGAGCTGTGGGTCACGCGGAGCCCAAGCGGGGGTTCGGAGCGGACCTCACGGAGCTGGTGCGGTGCGAGAAGGGACCGTTCTTCGTCAAGGCGATGCGCAACGCGGGATGGCACCGCGATTCCATCGTTCGCGAGAAACTGATCAATCCCCACGTTCAACCAATCTCCCCCGCTGTGCTGTGGGAAGTGGAGAACGAGGAGTGGATCGTGCTGGGATTCGAGGTCGTTGATGGCAGGCGATCAGCCTTCGCCCCGGGCTCGCCGGACTTGCCCGCCATCGTCGGACTCCTCAACCGGATGGCGTCGGTAGAACTTCCCGGTGTCGCCCATGGCTGGCACGAGACTCGTTGGGACAGGTACGTCGCGGACCAGGCGGAGGCCGCTCTCCTGCGAGGCGATGCCCTGCTGCACACCGACATCAATCCGAGCAACCTGCTGATCGGGGAGCGGGACGCGTGGGCGGTGGACTGGTCGTGGCCCACGCGCGGGGCGGCATTCATCGACCCGGGCATGCTCGTCGTGCAGCTCGTGTCATCCGGGCACAGCCCTGAGTCCGCCGAGTCGTGGGCGTCCGGTTGCAAGGTGTGGGAAAACGCGGCCCCGGAGGCGATCGACGCCTTTGCCGCTGCCACCACGCGCATGTACTGGTCGTTCGCCAAGTGGCGCCCCGAGGAATCGTGGCTCAAGGCCATGGCGGAGGCGGCCGAGGCATGGGCCAATCACCGGGGGGTGATCGTCGGGCCCGGCCTGATGGATCAGTCCTTGCAGGGGTCGTAACGGGAGAGGGTGACGGAGACCACGACCGGCACCGGGCCCGGCTGTTCGGCGAGCCAGGCGCGGGTGGCGTCGGTGTCCAGGTGGTGGGCCGAGGGGCCCATGGCGATCAGGTGGGCAAGGTCGGCGGGCGGCAGCTCGGCCCGGTACTCCACGGTGCGGCTGCCGGCGGGCTCGAAGTGGCCCTCCAGGGTGCGGCGCAGCCGCGCGTCCTTGTCGGGGTCGATGGCGAGCAGGCCCAGGCGCTCGCGGGGCAGCCCGGACAGATGGCGGGCGGTGGGGGTGATCACCAGCAGGGTGCCGCCGGGGCGCAGTACGCGGTGGAACTCGGGGCCGTTGCGCGGGGCGAAGACGTTGATCAGCAGATCGACGTGGTGGTCGGGCAGCGGCAGCGGGCGCCACACGTCCCAGACGGCGGCGGACAGCCGTGGGTGGGCGCGGGCGGCGCGGCGCAGGGCATATTTGGACAGATCCAGGCCGATTCCTTGCGCTGAGGGGAGCGCGTCGAGGACGGCGGCGAGGTAGTAGCCGGTCCCGGTGCCGGCGTCCAGAACGGTCCCATCGCGGGGGACCTGTGCCCCGGCCGCCTCCGCGGCGAGGGCCTCGGCCAGCGGACGGTAGTGGCCGGCGGCCAGGAAGGCGTCCCGGGCGGCGACCATGGCCTGGGTATCGGCGCCGGCGGGCACCTTGCCGCCGGTCAGCAGACTCGCGTACCCCTGCCGGGCGATGTCGAAGGTGTGGCCCTCCGGGCAGCGCAGGCTGGTGTCGTGGGGGGTGAGCGGCTGCCCGCACAGCGGGCAGCGCAGCGCGGCGAACGGAGAGGGCGCGGAGGCAGACACGGGATTCCCTGAGGGGTGCGGGGCAACCGTCACCCTATCTCCGAGCCGTCCGCCCCGTCCCAGTTGCCTCTGGCATCACTCCTGAGAGTGACCTGGCCCTTGGCATAGTCCCATCGGGCCATGCCAGATGGGACCGACTGGGGGTGTTGCCATGCCGTCGCATTCCGTAACGTCCTCAGCTGAGAATGGTCGTGGGACCGTGGGAGGACGGCACCGGGATGAGTTGGGAAACCGACTGGAGCAAGAACGGGATCTGTCGCAAGACCGATCCGGACGAACTGTTCGTGCAGGGCGCGGAGCAGAACCGCGCCAAGGCGGTGTGCACCGGCTGCCCGGTGAAGACCGAGTGTCTGGCCTACGGCCTGGACCACAGGATCGAGTTCGGGGTGTGGGGCGGGATGACCGAGCGGGAGCGGCGGGCGCTGCTGCGCCGGCGGCCGACGGTCACCTCCTGGCGGCAGCTGCTGGAGACGGCCCGCGCGGAGTACGAGCGCTCCACGGCGGCGGGCGAGGAGCCCCGGGCCGGCGCCGCCGACGCGGCGTAGGCGGGCCCCGGCCCGTTCCGGTTGCGGGGGCGTCCGGGCGCGCCGAGCATGAAGGGAGGCATCCGCCCCAGTCCGGGAGGAACCGTGCAATCGGACATCCACCCCCCTTATCGGCAGGTGGTCTTCCGGGACCGTTCCGCCGGGTACGCCTTTCTCACCCGGTCGACGGCCACCAGCGACCGCACCATCGAGTGGGACGACGGGGAGACGTATCCGGTGATCGATGTGGAGATCTCCTCGGAGAGCCATCCCTTCTACACGGGCAAGGCCCGGGTGCTGGACTCCGAGGGCCAGGTGCAGAAGTTCGAGCAGCGCTACGGGCGCCGGGAGCGCTGAGCCACCGCCACCCGTCTGCGCACCCGCCGGGGGCCGGGTGAGAGCATCGGCCGGATGATGTACGAGCACGCGGTCACCTCCGCCGATGAACTGTCCGAGATCGTCGGCACCCCGCACCCTGCCGTGATCGACAAGGTGAAGAAGGAACTCGGGGCGTTCGAGCGGAAGTGGCTGGCCACCTCCCCGTTCTGCGTCCTGTCCACCTCGGCCGCCGACGGCAGTTGCGATGTCTCGCCGCGGGGCGATCCGCCCGGGTTCGCGCAGGTGCTGGACGACTCCACGATCGCGATACCCGACCGGCTCGGCAACCGCCGGACCGACAGCTGGCGCAATGTGCTGAGCAACCCCCAGGTGGGGCTCATCTTCATGATCCCGGGAGCCGCCGAGACGCTGCGGATCAACGGCCGGGCCACGCTGGTGCGGGACGGGGAGTTCTTCGACCGGATGGTATTGAAGGGCCGCCGCCCGGCGCTGGCCCTGATCGTGGAGACCGACGAGGTCTTTCTGCACTGCTCCAACGCGCTGCGCCGCTCGGGCCTGTGGGACCCGGAGTCCTGGCCGCAGGACCTCTCGGAGCTGAAGGTCACCTACTGACGCGCATGTTAGGGTAGCCTTCCCTTACTGGGAGACCGGCGCACAGACAGACGCGATCAGACACATGGGCATACGCAACACGACGGCCACGCCGTCCTCGCGCTCCCGCCCCGTGCTCGCCGCCGGGCTCATCCCGGCGGCCGCGGCCCTGCTGCTCGCGGTCATCGCCTCCCTCACCCTGGGCACCGCGAGCATTCCGGCGCACACCGTGTGGCAGGCGCTCACCGCCTACGACCCCTCCGACACCCAGCAGCTGATCATCCATGAGGTCCGCGTCCCGCGCACCGTCATCGGCGTGCTGGCGGGGGTGGCGCTGGGCCTGGCCGGAGCCGTGATGCAGGCCGTGGCCCGCAATCCGCTGGCCGACCCCGGCATCCTCGGTGTCAACGCGGGCGCCGCCCTCTTCGTCGTCCTCGCCATCAACACCCTGGGCATCGTCACCCTCAGCGGCTATGTGTGGTTCGGCTTCGCCGGGGCGCTGTGCGCCTTCGCGCTCGTCTACGGGGTCAGCTCCCTGGGCCGCGAGGGCGCCACCCCCATCAAGCTGGCCCTGGCCGGTGCGGCCACCACCGCCGCACTCGGCTCGGTCACCAGCGCCATCATCCTCACCAGCAACGACGCCTTCGACCAGTACCGCTTCTGGCAGGTCGGCGCGCTGACCAGGACCGAGGACGGACTGCTCACCCAGGCCGCGCCGTTCATCGTGGCCGGCGCGCTGTGCGCGCTGGTCAGCGGACGCTGGCTCAACACCCTCAGCATGGGCGACGACACCGCCCGGTCACTGGGTCAGCGGGTGGGCGCCGTGCGCGCCCTCGCGGCCTGCGCCGTGGTGCTGCTGTGCGGCACGGCCACGGCCATCGCCGGGCCCATCGCCTTCGTCGGCCTGGTCATCCCGCACATCGCCCGCGCCTTCACCGGCCCCGACTACCGCTGGATCCTGCCCTACTCGGCGCTGCTGGCCCCCACCTTGCTGCTGGCCGCCGACGTGGTGGGCCGCCTCGTCGCCCGCCCCGGCGAACTCCAGGTCGGCATCGTCACGGCTGTGATCGGCGTACCCCCCTTCATCGCCCTGGTCCGCCGCAGGAAGACGGGCGCGCTGTGACGACGGAGACCCGAGCGACAACGGACATCAAGGCCATCGGCGCCATCCGGCACGCCCGGCGGACCCGGCGGCGGCGCACCCTCGTGGTCTGCGCCGGGCTGCTGGCCGGGGCGATCGCCGTCTTCCTGCTGTCGCTGGCGACCGGGGACAAGTCGATCCCGCTGCCCGACGTGCTGGCCACCCTCACGGGGGGCGGCAGCCGGGGCGATGAGTTCATCATCATGGAGCTGCGGCTGCCGCGCGCCGTCACCGCCGTCGGGGTGGGCGCCGCGTTCGCGGTGGCCGGGGCCATCTTCCAGTCCCTGCTGCGCAATCCGCTGGCCAGCCCCGATGTGATCGGCATCAGCGCCGGGGCCAGCGCCGCGGCCGTGGTCTCCCTCGTGATCCTGGGCCTGAGCGGTCCGGCCGTCTCGCTGGCCGCGCTCGGCGGGGCACTGACCGCCGCCGTACTGATCTACGCGCTCGCCTGGCGGCGCGGCGTCACCGGCTACCGGCTGGTGCTGATCGGTGTCGGGGTGGCCTCCGCCCTCACCAGCACCGTCTCGTACGTGATGACGCGTTCGGAGACGATGGTCGCCCAGCAGGCCTTCGTCTGGCTCGCGGGCTCCCTCCACGGCCGGTCCTGGGACCAGGCCCGCCCCCTGCTGCTGGCCCTGGCCCTGCTGATCCCGCTGACCGTGCTCGCCGCCCGTGCCCTCCCCGCGCTCCAGCTGGGCGACGACACCGCCCGGGGTCTGGGCGCCCGCACCGAACCCTCCCGCGTCGCCCTGCTGCTGTGCGCCGTGGCCCTGGCCGGGGTCGCCACCGCCGCCGCGGGACCGGTGGGCTTCGTCGCCTTCGTCTCCGCGCCCATCGCCCGTGGCCTGCTGCGCCGCCAGGACGCGGCACTGCTGCCGGCCGCCCTCACCGGGGTGCTGGTGGTGCTGCTCTCCGACTACATCGGCCAGCATCTGCTCGGCCCGCACCAGATCCCGGTCGGCGTGGTCACCAGCGTGGTCGGCGCCCCGTACCTGCTGTGGCTGCTGGCCACCGCCAACCGCGTCGGCCGCGGCGGCTGACCAGCGCCGCCGGCATTCGCGCCCGCACCCGGGCCCGTCCAAGGGAGAACCTCCGCCCATGACCGTTCAGCACACACTGCGCACCGAGGAGCTGCGGCTCACCTACGACCGCCACGAGGTGGTCAAGGGCCTGTCCCTGGACATACCGCCGGGCCGGATCACCATGATCGTGGGGCCGAACGCCTGCGGGAAGTCCACCCTGCTGCGCGGTCTGGCCCGGCTGCTGACCCCGGCCTCCGGTTCGGTGCTGCTGGACGGCGCGTCCATCCACTCGCGCCCCACCCGCGAGGTCGCCACCACGCTCGGGATCCTGCCGCAGACCCCGGTGGCACCCGATGGCATCACGGTCACCGATCTGGTGGGCCGGGGCCGCTATCCGCACCAGGGCTGGTTCCGGCGCTGGAGCGACGAGGACGAGCGGGCGGTCGCCGAGGCGCTGGAGGCCACCGATGTGGCGGAGCTGGCGGACCGGTCGGTGGACGAACTCTCCGGCGGCCAGCGGCAGCGGGTGTGGATCGCGATGGCGCTGGCCCAGGGCACGGACCTGCTGCTGCTGGACGAGCCGACCACGTACCTGGACATCACCCATCAGGTGGAGGTGCTCGATCTGCTGACCGACCTCAACACCTCGGCCGGCACCACCGTGGTGGTGGTGCTGCACGATCTGAACCTGGCCTGCCGGTACGCCGATCACCTGGTGGCGATGCGGGACGGGCGGATCGTGGCGGAGGGGCCGCCGGCCGAGGTGGTCACCGAGCAGGTGGTGTCGGACGTGTTCGGGCTGCGCTGCACGCTGGTGGACGACCCGGTCTCCGGGACGCCGCTGATCGTACCGATGGGGCGGCATCACTCGGTCAAGTAAGGGCAGGCTAACCTAAGCGGCATGAGACATCTGCCCCGTGTGCGGCTGGCCCTGCTCGCCGTCGCCGCCCTCGCCCTCCCCCTCGCCGCCTGCGGCTCCGACGACGACACCGCGGCGAAGCCCGCCGGCCAGGAGGAGAACGCCTCCCCGGACGGCGGCGCCTTCCCGGTCACCGTCGCCACCGCCTTCGGCGACGTCACCATCGAGGAGGAGCCGCAGCGGATCGTCGCCCTCGGCTGGGGCGACGCCGAGACCGCCCTGGCGCTCGGCGTGCAGCCGGTCGGCGCCAGCGACTGGCTGGCCTTCGGCGGCGAAGGGGTCGGCCCCTGGGCCGAGGGCCTGTACGACGAGGCCCCCGAACTGATCGGCACCATGGAGCCCGAGCTGGAGCGCATCGCCGAGCTCGACCCGGACCTGATCCTGGACCTCAACTCCAGCGGGACCCAGGAGCGGTACGACATGCTGGAGCGGATCGCCCCCACCGTGGGCATCCCCGAAGGCGGCCAGCAGTACAAGATCTCCTGGCGCGAGCAGGTCACCATGATCGCCACCGCGCTGGGCCGCGCCGAGGCCGGCGAGCAGCTGATCGCCGACACCGAGGACGCCTTCGCCCAGGCCGCCGCCGACCACCCCGAGTTCGAGGGCAAAACGATCGTGGTCTCCGCGGTCACCTCCGGCGGTTACGGCGCCTACGTCCAGAACAGCGGCCGGGTGGACTTCGTGGAGGCGCTCGGCTTCACCAACAGCCCCGCCGTCAACGAACTGGCCGGTGAGGACTTCTCCATCCCGGTCTCCAAGGAACGGCTGGACCTGCTGGACGCCGATGTCACCATCGTCACCCCGATCGGCGTGCCGCCCACCGACATCAGCGAGGACCCGCTCTACCAGGCGATCCCCTCGGTCGCGGACGGCCGCGGGCTGGTCCTGGACGACCCGGAGATCTCCCTGGCGTTCGCCACCAACACGGTGCTCTCCCTGCCCTACGCCCTGGACCTGGTGGTCCCCCTGCTCTCCGACGCGGTGGCCGGCAACGCCTGACCGGCGCCGGGAAACCCGACGGCCCGGGCCCGTACGGTACGTACCGTACGGGCCCGGGCCGTTCTCCGAGGGCCGGCCGGGTCAGGAGACGGGCTGCGTCTGCTGCTCCGGGGCTGCCTCGTCCGCGGGCGGGCCGTTGCGCTTCTCCCGCCGGTCGACCAGCGCGCTGCCCACCAGCACACCCACCAGCGAGCCGAGCACCAGCACGATCACCGCGACGTGACCCCAGTTGGCGGCGTTGCCCACCAGGAACCCGGCGACACCGAAGTCGGCGTCCGAGAAGGTGGAGTTCGCCAGGCCGACATCGCCCAGGCGGGGCAGGATCAGCAGCGGCAGGAAGGTGATCAGCAGACCGTTGGCGATCGAGCCGAGGACGGCGCCGCGCCGGCCGCCGACCGCGTTGCCGATGACACCGGAGGCACCACCGGTCATGAAGTGCGCCACGATGCCCGGGATGATGATCGTGCCGCCGACGGCCGCCAGCACACCCATGCCGATCAGACCGGCCGCGAAGCTGGCCAGGAAGCCGATCAGCACCGCGTTGGGCGCGAAGGTGAAGACGATCGGCACGTCCAGGGCGGGCTTGGCGTTGGGGACCAGCTTCTGCGAGATGCCCTTGAAGGCGGGGATGATCTCGGCCAGCACGACCCGCACACCGGCCAGGATGATCGTCACACCGGCCGCGAACATACCGGCCTGCATGATCGCCCAGATCACGAACCACTGGCCGCCGCTCAGCTCGCTCTCCACGTAGCCGGGCCCGGCGATCAGCGTCACCAGCAGGTAGATGACACCCATGGACAGCGCGATGACGACCGTGGTGTCCCGCAGGAAGCCCAGACCGGAGGGGATCTTCAGGTCCTCGGTGGACTTGGCGGCGTCACCCTTGGTCAGCTTGGCGACCCAGCCGGAGGTGGCGATGCCGACGTTGCCGGTGTGACCCAGCGCCACGTTCTCCTGCTTGGTGACCTTGCGCATGAACGGCTGCACCAGGGCGGGCGAGACGGTGGTGACGATGCCCTGGGCGATCGAGCCCCACAGCACGGCCTCCCACGACTCGAAGCCGTTGGCCATCAGGATCACGGCGGTCATCGCGGCCAGGTACAGCGCCACGTGCCCGGACATGTAGATGTACTTGAGCCGGGTGAAGCGCGCCAGCAGCACGTTCACCACCATGCCGAAGAAGAAGATCAGCGCGGCCTGGGTGCCGAAGTCGGTGAGGACGGTACCGACGATGGCCTCGTTGTTCGGCACCACGCCCTGCACGTCGAAGGCGTGCTGGAACATGTCGCCGAACGGGGTGAGGGCGCCGGAGACGACCCCCGCGCCCGCGGCCAGCACGAGGAAGCCGACGAACGCCTTGATCGTTCCCTTGAGGGTGTCCGAGGCGGACTTGCGCTGGAGGACCAGACCGAGCAGAGCGATCAGGCCGATGATCACGGATGGTTCGCGGAATATGTCCACGAGGGTGTTGAGGAAGCCGTTCACGGGTGGCGCCTTTCTACGGCACGACGAGCGGTTCGGTCGCGATGCAGGTGACGTCAGCAGTGGACAGACGTTCCTTGCTGTGGATCGGGGAGCGAGCGGGGGGACGGGTGGAGCCGGGGAAGGGTTACAGCAGGCCCTTGCGCACGGCGGCCGCCTTGACCGCCTCGCGCAGTTCCTCCTTGTCGATGATGCTTTCGAGCACCACCACGTCCCCGAGGCCGGCGGCGGTGTCCGCCAGGTCCTTGGCCACGAAGAAGACATCCGCGCTCTCGGGGCCCGCCGAGCCGATGTCGGTGTGGTCGACCTCGACGCCACTGACGCCGAGTTCGCCCAGGACCTCGTCGATGTTCATGTGGACCATGAAGCTGGAGCCGAGGCCCGAGCTGCACATCGCCAGGAACTTCATTTCTTCTCCTCGAATGCGGTGATGAGCCGGTGGACGTCGGAGGCCGAGCGGGCGGCGCGCAGCGCCTCCCGGGTCTCGGTGTCCGACAGAATGCGGGCCAGGGACGACATGGCCTGGGTGTGCGCGGTGGCGTCGACCGCCGCGAAGCAGAAGTAGAGATCGACGGCGTGCTCGGGCTGGTCGAGCAGCGGGGCCGGCTCCTCAAGACGCAGCATCGAGATCGAGGTGCGCACCGCGCCCTTCTCGGGGCGGGTGTGGGCCAGGGCGATGCCGAAGCCGAGGTCGATGTAGGTGCCGCCCGCCTCGATGGAGGCGATCATGGCGTCGACGTACTCGGCGGTGATGTCGCCGGCGGTCAGCAGGGGTTCGGCGACCTGGGTCACCGCTTCCCGCCAGCCGAGGCGGTCGGCGGAGAAACGTATCTTCTCCTCGGTCAGCAGTTCGCTGAGCATGGCACTTTCTCCGTGATCTCTCGTGCTCGTGGTGCTAGTCGGCGTCGGCGAGGATGTCGAAGGACAGCTCGGCGCTCTCCGGCAGGAATTTGGACGTCCCGTGCACCACCGGCCGCCGCTCCAGGTCGAAGACCGTGGAGGTCGCCAGCAGCAGGGGCGAGCCGTCCGCCACATCCAGCAGATGGGCCTCGCGCCCGTCACAGGTGTGCAGGCCGACGACGATCTCGTTCCGCGTGAGCACCACGTCGTGGTGCGCCCGCAGATGGGCGTACAGGGAGGTGGCGGTGAAGTCCGCCCCCAGCACGTCGGGGAACCGCTCCTCCGCCACGAACGACTCGGCGAGATGGTGCGTGACGCCGTTCACCCGGCGCAGCCGCTCCAGCCGTACGACCGGGGCGGCCGGCGAGATGTCCAGGGCTGCCGCCAGCCGGCTGCCGGCCCGCGTCCGCTTCTGGGCCAGCACCTCGGAGGTGACGGCGTGGCCCTGCCGGGTCATCTGCGTGAAGAAGCCGGTGACCTCGCTGACGAACCGCTCACGGTGCTTGAGGGCGTAGCGGGGCCGGGAGACGAAGGTGCCCTTGCCGTGCTGACGGATCAGGTAACCGTCGTTGACCAGATCGTCGACGGCCCGGCGCAGTGTGATGCGGCTCACGGCGTACTCCTCGCAGAGCGCCGCCTCGGGGGGCAGTTGTCCGCCGACCGGGAGATCGCTGACCCGGTTCAGCAGATGGTCGCGCACCTGGGCGTATTTGTGCTCGGCCACCGCCGCCTCCTCACTGAGAACGTGTCGTCGAGACGTCATGATGACTAGAAACCCAGAGGACGTCAATAGGTCAATTCGATGTAACCGTACTGCGCGGCGGAAGCTTCCGGAATCGGTCAGATCCCCCGCAACTCACTCCGTACAAAAGGGACAAAACACCCTCTAGCGTCGCTGAACAGCGATGCGTTACGTTGTTTCAAGTCATCATGACGACATGATCTCGTAGCTCACAGAGGAGCCCCGCCGTGACCGGAACCGGATCCATACTCGGCCCCGCCGACCGCCAGGCGGTCGCGGTGGCCCGCGCCCTGGCCATGGACGCCGTCGAGGCGGCGGGCTCCGGCCACCCCGGTACGGCGATGGCCCTGGCCCCGGTCGCGCACCTGCTCTACCAGCGGCACGTGCGGCACGACCCGGCCGACCCCGCCTGGGAGGGCCGCGACCGGTTCATCCTGTCCTGCGGCCACGCCAGCATCCTGCAGTACACCCAGCTCCACCTGACCGGCTACGGACTGGAGCTGGAGGACCTGCGGCGGTTCCGTCAGCTCGACTCGCTCACCCCCGGGCACCCCGAACTCGGCCACACCGCCGGGGTCGAGATGACCACCGGACCGCTGGGCCAGGGCGTCGCCACCGCCGTCGGCATGGCCATGGCCCTCAAGCGCGACGCGCTGCGCCTGACCGGCGCCGCCGAGACCGGCCTCCCCGACCGCACCGTGTGGGTCCTCGCCTCCGACGGCGACCTGCAGGAGGGCATCTCCTACGAGGCCGGGGCGCTCGCCGGCCGGCACGAGCTGGACAACCTGGTCGTCATCTGGGACGACAACAGCATCCAGATCGAGGGCGGCACCGACCTCGCCACCCGCGAGGACACCGGCGCCCGGTTCGCCGCCCAGGGCTGGGCGGTTCGCGAAGTCGGCCTCGGCACGGACGGCGACATCGACACCGACGCGCTGGACGCCGCCCTCACCGCCTCCCGCGCCGAACGCGGCCGCCCCGCCCTGATCGTCCTCAAGTCCCAGATCGCCTGGCCCGCCCCGCACGCGATCAACACCCCCGCCGCGCACGGCGCCCCGCTCGGCGCCGCCGAGGTCGCCGCCACCAAGGAACGCCTGGGGGTCGCCGCCGAGCCGTTCACCGTGCCCGCCGAGGTCCTCGCCCACACCCGTACCGCCCTGACCCGCGGCGCCGCACTGCACCACGCCTGGGACACGGCCCTCGACGCCTGGGCGACCGCGCACCCCGAGCGGGCCGCCGCCCGCGCCCACGCCATCACCGCCCCCGCCGCCGCCGATCTCGCCGAGGCACTCCCGGAGTTCACCCCCGGCACGCCGATCGCGCCCCGCGACGCCTCCGGCACCGTCATCCAGGCGCTGGCCACCGCGCACCCCGCGCTGTGGGGCGGCTCCGCCGACCTCGGCGACTCCAACCGCACCACCATCAAGGGCGGCGGATCCTTCCTCCCCGAGGACCTGTCCGGCCGCAACATCCACTGGGGCGTGCGCGAACACGCCATGGCCGCCGCCCTCAACGGCATCGCCATCGTCGGCTACGACGCCCCGTTCGCCGGCACCTTCCTGGTCTTCAGCGACTACCAGCGCCCCTCGCTGCGGCTGGCGGCCCTGATGCGGCTGCCCGTGATCCACGTCTGGTCCCACGACTCCGTCGCGCTCGGCGCGGACGGCCCCACCCACCAGCCCATCGAGCACCTCGCCGCGCTGCGCGCCATGCCGGGCCTGACCGTGGTGCGCCCCGCCGACGCCACCGAGACCGCCGCCGCCTGGCTCGCCGCGCTCGGCCACCGCGGCCCGGTCGGCCTCGTGCTCGCCCGCCAGGGCCTGCCGGTCCTGCCCACCCCGGCCCCGGCCGTGCGCGAAGGGGTGGCGCGCGGCGCCTACGTCGTCGCGGACGGCACCGACGTGCTGCTGCTGGCCAGCGGCAGCGAGGTGGCGCTGGCCCTGACCGCCCGCGAGAGCCTGGCAGGACAGGGCGTCTCGGCGCGGGTGATCTCGGTGCCCGCCAAGGAGTGGTTCCTGGCCCAGGACCGGGAGTACCGCGACCGCGTACTGCCCCCGGCGGTCCGCGCCCGCGTCGTCGTCGAGGCGGCCTCCCCGTTCGGCTGGCACGACCTGCTCGGCGAGGCCGGCACCACCGTCACCATCGACGACTTCGGCCTGTCCGCCCCGGCCGGCGACGCACTGGCGGCCAAGGGCATGACGCCGCAGGCCGTCGTCACCGCCGCGCTCGCCTCGATCGAGGCGGCCCGCGCGTGATCGCCGACACCGTACGGCTGGTGATCTTCGACTGCGACGGGGTGCTGGTCGACACCGAGACCATCGGCCCCGCCGTGGTCGCGGAGATGGCCACCGAGGCCGGCTGGCCGCTCACCCCCGACGAGGTGCGTGAACGGTTCCTGGGCCGGCCCGAGGCGTACCTGTACGAGCAGATCCGCGCCCACGCCACCACCCCCATCGGTCCCGACTGGCTGGTCACCTACCACGCCCGGGTCAGCGAGGCGTTCGCCGCCCGGCCGCACACCATGCCCGGCGTGGTGGACCTGCTGGACGCCCTGGACGCGCGCGGCCTGCCGTACTGCGTCGCCTCCAGCGGCAACCACCGGCGGATCCGGCACTCGCTCACCCACTCCGGGCTGTGGCCGCGGTTCGCCGGGCGGATCTTCAGCGCGGACGACGTGGCGCACGGCAAGCCCGCCCCCGACCTGTTCCTGCACGCGGCCCGCACGATGGGCGCCGCGCCGGCCGACTGTCTGGTGATCGAGGACAGCCCGGCCGGTGTGGACGCGGCCCTGGCCGCCGCGATGCCCGTCATCGGCTACACCGGCGGCCCCACCACCCCCGCCGAACTCGCCCACGCCACCCACGGCGTACTGGACGACCTGCGGAACGTCCTTACGGTGTAGGGACACCACGGACGCGGCCGGGCCAGAGTGCCCGGCCGCGCCCGTTCCCGCGAGGAAGGGCCGCCATGACCTGGGACGCGAGCAGCTATGCCGAACGGGCCAGGAACGGCCCCTGCTTCATCTGCTCCTTCCTCGCCGGAGAGCCTGGTTACGCGCACGAGAGGGTCCACGAGGACGACACCCACATCGTCTTCCTCGACCGCTGGCCCACCCTCCCGGGCAAACTCCTCGTCGCCCCCAAGGCCCACCTCGAACACGTGGTGCGGGACATGGACGAGGCCGGCTATCTGCGGATCATGGCCCTCGTACGGCGGGCGGCTCTGGCCATGGAGGAGGTCCTGGCGCCCGAGCGCACCTATCTGCTGTCCCTGGGCAGTCAGCAGGGCAACGCCCATCTGCACTGGCACATTGCCGGGTTGCCGCCCGGTGTCCCCTACCACCGGCAGCAGTTCGCGTCCCTGATGGCCGAGAACGGTGTCCTGGAACCGTCCGCCGAGGAGAACGCCACCCTTGCCCGGCGGCTGCGCGCCGTCCTCGACCGGCCGTGACCCGTGGACGCGGACCGGCTTCCGGCGGCCGATGGCGCGCGCAGGGTTCTGGCGGCGGTGGTGCCCGCCGTGGTGGGGTGGGTACGGATCATGCCCGGCGCCCCGACCGTCCCCGCCCGCCCGGAAGGACTCCCTGCCATGACCGCGTCCCTTCCCTGCAACGGCCGGCGCCGCGCTTCACCCCCGGGATGCGATGTCCGACCGACCCGCCCTGCGACGCCATGGGCACGAGCATGAAGCGAGCCCCGCATGCGTGACCTCGTCCACCGACTGACCGACCCCGGCACCTTCACCCCCCTGACCGTCGCCCCCCGCACCCAGCCGGCGGACGGCCCGATCGGCTGGCCCGGCTACGACGCGACCCGGGCCCGCGCCGCCGAACGCACCGGCGAGGACGAGTCGGTGCTGGTGGGCACGGCCGAACTCGGCGGCGTCCCGGTGGTGCTGATCTCCTTCGTCTTCGGCTATCTCGGCGGCTCGCTGGGCGAACGCACCGGCGACCGCCTGGAGACGGCCTACGCGACGGCTCTGGAGCGGCGGCTGCCGCTGGTGTCGCTGATCGCCACCGGCGGCAGCCGCATGCAGGAGGGCATGCGGGCGCTGACGCAGTTGCAGCGGGTGGCCCGGCGTTCGGCGGCCCTGCGCGACGCGGGGCTGCCGCAGCTGGCGGTGCTGTGCGACCCGACCACCGGCGGCGGCTGGGCCGTGCTGGGCGGCGCCGCGGATGTGGTGATCGCCCTGCCCGGCGCCCAGGTCGGCTTCGCCGGCTCCCGGGTCCGGCCCCCGGACGCCGACCCGGCCGCGTACACCGCCGAGAGCCAGCTGGCCACCGGGCAGATCGACGCCATCGTCCCGCCCGAGCAGCTGCGCACCACCCTCACCGGCTACGTCACGGCACTGACCCGCCCGCACCCGGGCGCCCCGCCGCCGCCCGCCCCACTGACCGGCACCCCGCTGCCGGAGACCGGCTGGGCGGCGGTGAAGGCGGCCCGCGACCCGCGCCGCCCGCGCGCCGACGCCTACCTGGACGCCTACTTCGAGCCGGGGCCCGGCCCGCTGCCGCTCAGCGGCGACCGGGCCGGCGGCCTGGACCCCGGACTGCGCTGCGGGATCGGCCTGCGTGACGGGCGCGGCATCGTGTACGTCGCCCAGCGCGGTACGGCCACCACGCCCGCCGGGTTCCGCACCGCGAGCAGGGTGATCCGGCTGGCCGGGCGGCTGGGGCTGCCGGTGCTCACCCTCATCGACACCCCGGGCGCCGCCAATGACGCGCGCGCGGAGCGGGCCGGGGCCGGCCCGGCCATCGCGGAGACGTTCACGACGGTGGCCACCGCCCCGGTCCCCATCACCTCGCTGCTGATCGGCGAGGGCGGATCGGGCGGGGCGATGGCCCTGGCGGCCGCCGGCAACACCTGGGCCACCCCGGACAGCTACTGCTCGGTGATCGCGCCCGAACTGGCCGCCGCCATCCTCAAACTGCCGCCCGAGCAGGTGCCGCAGCTGTCGGACGCGCTGCGGCTGCGCCCCCAGGACCTCGCCGCCCTGGGGGTCGCCTCGCTCGTCAGCCCGCCGCCGGAGCGCCGGACGCCGGACGCGGAGTGACCGCCCCCACGAGGGCGTACTCCTCACGGAGGGTCATCGCTTGGGCCACCACGCCGCCGGGGAGCGCCACAGCGGCAACCGGCCCCGCTGGGCGGCGGACCCACCCTTCCCCGTCGGAGAGGCCGTCCGGGGCGGAGGGGAGGTGAAGGGGCTGTGCTGCTGCTCCGGCCGGGCCGCCGGCGCGGTCTCCGAAGGACCCGATGTCAGTGTCCACTCCTCCGACGCACCGTTCGGCAGGTCGGCGGAGGGCCGGGGGAAACGCACCGGGAGCGCGTTGGGCGTTCGTTCGACATGCGGCAGCGACCATTCCAGGGCTTCCCGGGACACCGCGAGTTCCATGTCCGGCAGGCGGTCCCACAACCGCTCCAGGCCGGTGCGCACGATGAGCGCGCCCAGTTCGCGCGCCGGGGCCGGGCAGCCGTGGGTTCCGGAGCCCCAGGCCAGATGGGCGTTGTTGGTGCGTGAGGTGTCCAGTCCGACCGAGCGCATCGCCGGGTCGGCGGCGGCGGCCCCCAGGCTGATGACCGCCATGTCGCCGGCGTTGATCCGGTATCCGCCGAGCCAGGTCGGCCGGGTGGCCCAGCGGCCGATGAGGTTCTGGATCGGCGCGTCGATCCACATGACGTGGTTCATCGCCTGATCCATCGAGCAGCGGGCCGCCGCGACATCCTCGTTGAGCCGCTCATTGGTCATCAGTTCCAGCAGGGTGTTGCAGATCCAGGCTGTGCTCGCGCCGCGCCCGACGGCGATCTGGAGCCAGATGTCGTCGGTCAGCTCGGCGGGGGTGAGCGCGCCGTCCTGGTTGTGGTGCAGCATCCAGGAGACGAGGTCGGGGCCCGGCTCCTGCCGCTTGTGCTCGACGAGGCCGGCCATCAGGGTGGCCAGTTCCTCCATGGCGTGCTGGGCTCCGGCCGGACCGGAGAACATCTCGTGGACGGCGGTGCCCGAGGTCAGCGCCTCGCGCTCGTCCATCCCGGTGAGCCGCGTCAGCACCAGCAGGGGCAGCGGCAGCGCGAACTGCCGCAGGATGTCGACCTCGACGGTTTCCGCCTCCGGGTCCCCACCCTGGAAGAAGGAGTCGATGAGCTGGTCGGCGAGTTCCTCGACGAGATCGCCGACGCGCAGCGTGTCCATCCTGGCCAGCGCCTTGTTTCCCGGGCCCGACAACCGGGCGTGCTCGGCACCGTCGGAGCACAGCCGGCCGCGGCGGTGGACGAGTTGGGCCGTGATCGGGTGGTCCGCGGGCAGGGCGCCTTCGGCGAGATCGCGGTACCAGCGCGGGTCGCGGGTCCAGATCTGCTGCTGGTCCCGGAGGATCTCCAGCTGGGCCGAGTGATCGATGACGAGATAGCCGCGGATGCGGTGGGTCTCCTCGAGCGATACCGGCACCACCGCGCCGACGTGGCGGCGCAGGTTGTCGTAGTACGAGAAGGGGTCACGCGCGAAGTCGGGACCGTGGAGAGGGTAGATGTGTTCCGGCCCCGGCGTGCGCTCGGGCCACTGTTCACCAACGGGAGTTAATGTTAAGGGAGTTGCCACAGAGATCAGCGTTGCCTACGGCGTCCCCCGGGGTCAAAGGGACCCGGGGGACGCCGTGGCCGCGCTCAGCGCCGCGAGCCGTCCAGCGCGCCGATCACCGAACGGTGCGTACCGGCCTTGTTCAGCGGGGAACGCTGCGCCGGGCGCAGGAAATCACCGTGCTCAGGGGTGCCGTCCCGGCCGCGCGCGTACCGCTCCGGCAGTTCGAGGGAGCGGAAGTCGGCGGCCGTCGCGACCGTCGTACCGTCCGCGTTCGTGGCCCGCTCGCCGTCGAAGAGCACATTGGTGCGATCGACGTCCCCGGCGATGAAGTCCGTCTCCGGCTCGTCGCCGCCCCGGCCGCCCGGGGTCCGGAAGGAGAGGTTGTCGCGGTAGACGCCCTGCTCCTCCGGGGAGAAGTAGGGGCTGAAGCGCATGAGGTAGTTGAACCGCTTGTTGTCGAAGGCGGTGTTGTTGGTGAGGGTCAGCCGCCCGGGGTTGAAGTTGTCCGAGAAGCCGTCCATGTTGTTGTCGTAGGCGATGTTGCCGCGCACCACGTGGTCCACGGGCAGTCCCTCGCCGCCGAGCTTGAAGCCGTTGCCGGTGTTGCTGTCCTCGTTGTAGCCGTTGGAGAGCCGGCCGTTGGCGTAGGAGACGTTGTTCTCCAGGGTGATGGGCAGGTTGGCGCCCTCGTTGGTGCGGTTGTACAGGTCCCAGCCGTCGTCGATGTTGTGGTGCGCGATGTTCCCGCGGAAGACGTTGCCCTCGCCCACGCCGAGCTTGGCCGCGAACCCGTCGGCGTTGATGTCGCTCGCGTCGCGGTTGTCGTGCGACTCGCAGCCGGTGATCAGGTTGTGCCGGGGCCAGTACGCGGGGTCCTCACCGCTGCCGGTGATCTGGAAGCCGGTGTCCCCGTTGTAGTTGAACGTCATCGCGCTGACGACGTTGTGACTGCCGCTCATCCGCAGCGCGTTGCTGGCCGCCTGCGTGATGCGGAAGCCCTCGACCCGCCAGTTGTCGGCGTCCAGCCGCAGCACGACGGGCAGCGCGCCGCGTCCGTCGATGATCACCTGCTGGTTGCGGTACGGCTTGAGCGTCTTCGGCTTGTTCGGCAGCCCGCTGTAGGAGGCGGACAGGTTCAGCGTGCCGGCCGGCTCGTACGTCCCGCCGTGCAGCAGCACCTGCCCGCCGGGGGCCACATGGCGCAGGGCGGTCTCCAGGTCCACCGGGCGGGCGGCGGTGCCGGCCGCGGTGGCCGTACCGGTGGGCGAGGCGTGGATGACGGCGCCGTCGCCGCGCTCCCCGTACGCGGTGCGCTTGACGGTGAGGGCGCGGGTGACGGTCTCGCCCTCACCGGTCACCAGGGTGAAGGTGTAGCCGGTGCTCTCGGCCTTCAGCCGCACCGGGTGGGAGAAGAACTCCCCGGCCGCCAGCCGCTTGTGCGCCACCCGCTTGCCGCGCTCGTCGGTGACGGTGACCGTGCCGGCCGTGTTCGTACGGGCCCGCAGCGTGTACCGGTCGGTGCTGGTCTCGGGCGCGGAGTGCAGGGTGAGGGAGGGCTGGACGGGCACCGGCTCGGTGGGCGGGCGCGGCTGGGTCTGGGCCCCGCTCAGTTCCAGGTGGGCGTTCTCGAAGGTCACCTTGGCGTTGCGGGCGGCGTAGAAGCCGACGTACATGCGGTCGGGGTCGATGTCCTGGACCCAGTCGGCGCCGGTGACCCGCTGCTCGAAGGTGGCGGGCTCCCCGGCGTGGGTGAAGGTCGCCGACATCACGAACTCGGTGTCGGTGCGCTCCAGACGCAGGCTGACCGGGGTGCCGACCGGCAGCGTGTACCGGGAGTCGGTGGTGAAGGGAGTGGCCTTCAGGGCGCTGCCGCGGTTCCCCCAGGGCTCGGTGACCCCGGTGCGGACCAGGCCGCTGATGCCCTGGCGGAGCATTCCGGCGCCGAAGATGTTGGAGGCGGCGGGCACCTCCTCGAAGCCGGCGACCATCGGGTCCTGGCGGGGCGCGCCGTTCACGTCGCGGACCATGATGCCCGCGCTGTCCTGCGAGTTGGGTGCCGCGCCGGTCTCGGGCCCGAACTGCTCCACCGTCATGTCGGCGGTGAGCACGAAGTTGTCGGTCCGGGGGTCGAGGCCGGTCTGGTAGAAGGTCAGCCCGTCGTGGCCGGGGGCGAGTTTGCCGCCGCGGCTCTCCATGACGATCTTCCCGTCGATGGTGCCGGGATGCTCGGGCTCCGCGTAGTTGGTGCCGATCTTCTCCGGCAGCACATTGGTCGCGAAGTTGAGGTCGGTGGACTGGCCGAAGGTGACGGCCTCCCACACCTGTGCGTTGCTCGCCTCCGGGGCGGGTGCGGCCACCGCCGTGCCCGCGCCGGCGGCCAGCAACGCGATCGCCAGACCTCCGGCTCCCGCTCTGATCCACCCTGACAGGGATCTCATCTCCACCACTCCCTCACACGCTTTGGCCGGGCACAGTCAAAGCGAGCGCACTCCACGGGGTCAACAGGTAGGAAGCGCTTTCTTCACCGGACTTACGGTCAGAAAGTGTCCTGAAGTACCCCTAGCGTTCCGTTCATGACCTCGATCGACCCCTTCCGTATCGACATTCCGCAGGCACAGCTGGACGATCTGGCCGCCCGGATCGCGCACACCCGCTGGCCGGACGAACTGCCCGGCGTCGGCAGCGAACGCGGCGTCCCCCTGGAGCGCCTGAAGGAGCTGGCCGACCACTGGCGCACCGGCTTCGACTGGCGCGCCCGGGAGGCGGAGCTGAACGCGCACCCGCAGTTCCGCACCACCGTCGACGGACAGCGGTTGCACTTCCTGCACCTCCGCTCGGCCGACCCCGGCGCCACCCCGCTGCTGCTGCTGCACGGCTGGCCGGGCAACGTCACCGACTTCCTGGACGTCATCGGCCCGCTCTCCGGCTTCCACCTGGTCATCCCCTCCCTGCCCGGCTTCGGCTTCTCCACCCCGCTGGCCGGCCCCGGCATGAACGCGGCCCGGATGGCGGCCGTCCTGCTGGAGCTCATGTCCCGCCTGGGGTACGAGCGGTTCGGCGTCCACGGGTACGACACCGGCGCCTGGGTGGCCCCCGCCATCGGCCGGCAGGCTCCCGCCCGCGTCATCGGCATCCACCTCAACGCGCTGCTGACCTTCCCGGCCGGCGAGGAGGGCGAGTTCGAGGGCCTCACCGAGGCCGAACAGCGCCGCTGGGAGCACATGCAGAACTTCAACGACGGCTACCTCCAGTGCAACTCCAAGCGCCCGCAGACCGTGGCGTACGCGCTGCACGACTCGCCGGTGGGCCAGCTCGCCTGGATCACCGAGAAGTTCGACGAGCTGTCCCACCTGTCCGTGGACCGCGACCGGATCCTCACCGACGTCTCCCTGTACTGGCTGACCGGCACGGCGGGTTCGGCCGCCCAGATCTACTACGAGGAGATCTCCGCCGCCGACTGGTCCGCCGAGGCCCCGGCACGCGGCACCGTTCCCACCGGCGTCCTGGTCTCGGCCCACGATGTGACGATCCGCCGCTGGGCCGAGCGCGACCACCACGTGGTCCACTGGCGCGAACTCGACCGCGGCGGCCACTTCCTCTCCCAGGAGACCCCCGATGTCCTGGCCGAGGACATCCGGGCCTTCTTCGCCGCCCGGTAGGCCCTACCGGGGCACATCACCCGATTGCCGCACAAGAGCAGCCATCCCCTCCTTCCGGGCGAGACCATAACCGGTGTCGGCTCTCGGAGATCCAGGGGAGTGAGCGCATGGCAGCAGCGGACGGCCGGGACGCCTCCCTCACCGTCGTGATGCCCACCTACAACGAGGCGGAGGGGCTCCCCGGCATCGCCGCGGAGCTCCTCGGCCTGGCCCTGCCCGGGCTGCGGCTGCTCATCGTCGACGACGCCAGCCCCGACGGCACCGGCCGGATCGCCGACGAACTGACTCGGCGCCACCCCGGCCGGATCCAGGTGCTGCACCGCGCGGGCAAGGACGGCCTGGGGCGGGCGTACGCCGCCGGAATGGCCGCCGCCGTCGCCCGCGGCACCCACTACGTGCTCCAGATGGACGCCGACGGCAGCCACCCGCCGCATCACATCCCCCAGCTGCTCGGCAGCGCCCAGGCCACCGGCGCCGACCTCGTCATCGGCAGCCGCTACGTACCCGGCGGGCAGCTCACCGGTGCCTGGCCCGTCCACCGCAGGCTGCTCTCCCGCTGGGCCAACCGCTACGCAGGGGCCGTCCTGCGCACGGGGCTGCGCGACCTCACCGCCGGCTTCGTGCTGTGGCGCGCCACCGCGCTGACCTCGCTGCGCCTGGACCACGCCCGCAGCGCCGGCTACAGCTTCCAGATCGAGCTGAAGCACGCCGCCCTGCGGGCCGGCTGCCGCGCCCTGGAGATCCCCATCCGCTTCGAGGAGCGCCGCCACGGAGCCTCCAAGATGTCGGCGGCAGTCCAGCTGGAGGCGGCGCTGCTGCCCTGGCGGCTGCTGCTGCGCCGCACCGGCCCCGCCGGCTGATGACCACCGAACGCACCGCCGCGCCGGCCGTGCGCCCCGCGCCCACCGGGGCGCGCGGCGCGCTGCGTACGGCCGGACCGGCCCTGCTCGCCTACGCCGCCGTGCGCGCGGTCGGGCTGCTGATCCTGGCGATCTGGACGGCCACCGAGGGCGAGAGCCTGCGCACCGTCCTCGCCCAGCGCTGGGACTCCCTGTGGTACGCCCGGATTGCCGAGGACGGCTACGGGCACACCGAGTACATCGGCGGCCGGGCCGAACACGACCTGGCGTTCTTCCCGCTCTTCCCCGCCCTTGAACGGGCCCTCGCCACGGTGCTGCCCATCCCCGCGCACGACGCCGGGCTGATCATCGGCTGGACGGCGGGGCTCGCCGCCGCCTGGGGCATCCACGCCGTCGCCGTCCTGGTGACCCGGCGGCGCGCCGTGGGCATCGTGCTGGTCGTCCTGTGGGCCGCCCTGCCGCCCGCGTTCGTGCAGTCGATGGCCTACACCGAGACGCTGTTCACCGCGCTGGCCGCCTGGACGCTGTACGCGGTCCTCACCGGACGCTGGTACACGGCGGGCGCCCTCGCCGTGGCCGCCGGGCTCACCCGCCCCTCGGGCCTGGCGGTGGTCGCCGCCGTCCTGACCGGCGGGGCACTGGAACTGTGGCGCGCCCGCCGGCCACGCCCACGCGTCCTGGCCGCCATGGCCCTGGCCCCGCTCGGCTGGCTGGGCTACGTGACCTTCGTGGGCGCCCGCATGGGCAGCCCGACCGGCTACTTCGACGTCCAGAAGGAGTGGGGCAACGGCTTCGACGGCGGCACCGGCTTCCTGGGCTTCCTCACCGAACGGCTGCGCGCCGACCCCGCCCACGGGCTGCTGGTGCTCGCCGTCCTGCTCTGCGGGCTCGTGCTGCTGATCCAGTGCGTGCGCCAGGGCCAACCGCTGCCGCTGCTGGTGTTCACGCTGGCGATCGCGGCGAGCGCCCTGGTCAGCGAGGGCTATTTCTCCTCCCGCCCCCGCCTGCTGATGCCGGCCTTCCCGCTGCTCCTGCCGCTGGCGACCGGGCTGGCCCGGCTCCCCCGCCCCGCCACCGCGGCCACCCTGTCGGCCGCCGCGCTGGGCTCCGGGCTGTACGGCGCCTGGTTCGTGCTCACCCAGTCACCGCCGTGAGGGCGGGTGCGGGGTGAGCAGCTGGTCCACGGGCGCGAAGTCGTCGGTCAGCACCCGGGCATCGCCGACCCACGCGCGCAGCTCATCGCCCTCCACGACCCGCCAGCCACTGCCGCGCTCGGCGATCCGCTCGCCCCACGCCGCCGTGTCCAGGGCGCTGCCGGAGGCCGCCGCCACGAAGTTGCCGCCACCGGCCCCGTCGAACGCGCCCGGCCCCGCCGCCACCGCCACGTGCTCGAACTCCGCCAGCAACGTACGCACCGCCGCACGGACGAAGGCCGTCTCACCGTAATCGATCATGTTGACGGTATAGACACCGCCGGACCGCAGCACCCGCTCGATGTCCGCGACCGCCTCCCTCGTGGTCAGATGCCACGGCACGCTGACGCCCCCGAACGCGTCGCCGACCACCAGATCCCGCGACCCGTCCTCGATCCGCCGCAGCCCCAGCCGCCCGTCCTCCACCCGCACGTCCAGCCGCTCACCCGTCTCGACGCCCAGCCAGCGGCGGTCCACCTCGACCACACCCGGGTCGATCTCGGAGACCACACTGTCCGAACCGGGCCGCGTCTCCTCCAGATAGACCGGCACGGAGAGCCCGCCGGCCCCCAGGTGGTAGGCGTCCAGCGGCTCACCCTGCGGGTACGCGGTGTCGATGAGCGAGGCGATCGCCTGCGTGTAGGGGAACTCCAGATGCGTGGGGTCATCGAGATCGACATAGGAGTGCCGCAGCCCGTCGAGCACGAGGGTCCGTCCGCTCTCCCGTCCGGGATCCGGTACGACCACGGCGCAGTGGTACCGGGTCTCCGCGTCACAGCCGCTCGGAACGGCCACGCTCCCGGTGACGCCCGCCGCCATGGTGCCGCCGACCGCCGCACCGGTCACCAGCACCCGCCGCCCCCGCCGCCAGTTCCGCACCGACACATCGACGAGCACCCCGGCCACCACCAGCACGACACCCAGAACCAGCAGAATGACACTCACCGGCACGACGGAGATCAGCACGAAGCCGGTCAGCACGGTCCCGGCGATGCCCCCGGCCGTACCGACCCCCGACAGCCGGCCCACCACGGTGCCGGTGACCTCCAGATCGGTCAGCAGCAGCTTGGTCACCATGGGCGTCACCGCCGTCAGCAGCGCGGCCGGCAGGAACAGACAGGCCCCACCCACCAGCAGCGCCAGCGCGCCATCGGCGTTCCCGGCCAGCCGCACCAGCGCCGGCGTGACCGCGACGGCCACCCCGGACGCCCCGAGCAAAGGCCCCAACACCCGCCGCGGCGCCACCACATCGGCGGCCCGCCCACCGGCCCACGACCCCAGGGCGATCGCCGCCAGGGCGATACCGATCACCATGGTGTTCATCTCCATGGTCAGTCCCACATGCGGCGCCAACAACCGCAACGCGACCAACTCGACCACCAACACAGCGGCCGACGAACCGAAAACGAGCCCGGCCCCCACCCTGGGCCCGATCCCCGGCCCCCCACTCCGCCGTTCCGTCCCCTGATCCACCACGCCCGTCACCTTGCCACCTGCCCGAACCGCCGACCCGATCCCCGTCCCCCGCATCCTGCCAGCCCCCGGCAACCCCACCCCCGACCGCCGGGTTGCCGCCCATTCGGCGCCGAGTCGCCTCACAGCATGAGCGAGGGAAACACGACACGACCCCCGGGGATGGTCAGCACGGGGTCACCGTGCTGCGGGGCGGCCATCGCGGAGAGCCGCTACCCGAACCTGATCGGACAACCGCCATGCGGCAAGCCACAACGATCAGTTGTGGCTGCCTAGGGTGATCCGGTGGACGCCGCGCGGGGCCATCGTTCGTCCGGGCCGTTCCGGCGGCGGCCTGGGCCATGACGCCCTCTCCGGGGGCGCCCCTGCCTCCCCTCACCGCTGCTCCACCGGAAAGGATCGCGGCGTGCCCAACGACCGTCTCCTGCGTATCCACAGCCCCGAGTTCACGGCTATGGCCGACAGAGTCCTGCGGACCACCGAACTGACCTCCCGGCTGAACGTCCTGCCCTTCGAGGACGACGCGGGCAAGGCACAGATCTTCGAGCAGATCCTGGGCAGGCCGCTGCCCGCCAAGGCAACGATCTATCCACCCTTCTACACGGACCACGGCCTCCATCTGGAGCTCGCCGGGCGCGTGTTCATCAACCAGAACTGCACCTTCATGGACTACGCCGGTATCCGGCTCGGCGAACGGGTGATGGTCGGGCCGAGGGCCACGTTCATCACCGTCGGCCACCCGGTTGATCCCGGTGAGCGCCGGGAGTGGCTGAGCGGCGGGCCCATCGATGTGGCGGAGAACGTCTGGATAGGCGCCGGGGCCACGATCCTGCCCGGCGTCAGCATCGGGAGGGACGCCGTGATCGCCGCCGGCGCGATCGTCGCCGACGACATCCCGCCCGCAACCCTGGTGACCGGCGGCAAGGCCACGGTGCGCCGGCACTGGTGATGACGGCCCTCGGCCGGCGCGATCGCGGCCGACGATGTCCCGCCGGGCGACGGCACGCCGCCCGGCGGGACCATCAAGGGCCGAACACCCGTGACGTCCGGCTCATGGCTCAGCCGATGCCGGTCCAGCCCTCCCACTGACCGTCCGTGCCGACAGGCCGGCCTGTGCTCAGAGTGGAGCCGCTGTGCGACAACGGGTCGGCGTGCTCAAACCAGCGCGCGTCGCCGGCCTCGCTGTCCACAGCGACCACCGAGAGGGACTCCCCACCGCAGAAACCCGCCTTGAGGTGGGTGAACGCCTCGAACCCGGTTTCGGCCAGTGTGTAACTCTCCGCCGAAGCAGGCTCTTCCGGGTCGACGATGATCTGATGCAGCGCGCCGGTCTCACCGTTGGTCGCGTAGATGACGTCGCGTTGCGTGCCGTCTGCCAGACGGATCCAGAAGACCCCGGCGGCCTTCGTGTCCACCGCCGTCACCGGCAGGGTCTCGTAGTCGCCGAGTTCCGTCATTCCGTCGGAGCCGGGCCCGACCTCGCGCATCAGGATGTCGCCGTCCTGCTCGATCGTGTACATCTTGAATCCGCTGCCCGCCGGCATCACATGCGGATTCCACCCGGTCGCCACGGTGTGGTGAGACCCCGCGGTCATCGTCGGGTCGCCCTCGGTACCACGGAGGTTGACCACCCGCAGGTCACCGTCCGTCGCCGGGGCCAGGAACGAGGTGCCCCACGAACCGCCGCCCCCGGAACCACCGATCGAGTAGAGCGCCCGCAGCGACCACGGGACCGGCTCAGCGGTCCGATAGCTCTCGTCGATGGCGCCGTTGTAGCCGGACGCCTTGTGAACATGGCCGTCCACGTCCTGACCGATGATCGTCGTGTCGCACTGCGCCGCCTCGACCTCGGCCGCCTGGGCCCCCGCGGTGCCGCCCAGCACGACAGTCGTCCCCGCGACCAGCAGACTCGCCGCGAGCAGACTCCTCATCCTTCGCGTTCGTATCACTCGTGTCCCCCGTTTCTGGGTTGGCCTGCCGCATCGATCCCGCGCAAGGCCAACGAACAAGTTGGTTCTCCCCAGTAGAACGAGATCGACACGGCCGCCACAACGCGTGGGATGTAGCAGTCTCGTCACTGCCCAGCCTGCGCTGCGCCCGGAAAACACGAAAATCCCGCCCGATCAGGAAGATCGGACGGGATCTCGTCACCCGTTCACACCTAGATCCGTGAACGGCCCTTGTTGTGGACCTGAGGGGATTTGAACCCCTGACCCCCTCGTTGCGAACTACGGGCGGGGAGGTCGTTGAGGTCTGCCGGGCCGGTCAGTCGGCCGTTGAGGACTTGCAGTCGTCGACTGCGGACACCACGGTTGCTGTACTGCGTTGCTGTACAGCAACCGCCCCGAAGCCTCTCTCCGGCCCGCGCTCAAGGCAGTCCGGTCACTCACTGTCCTTGCAGCACGGCAAACCGACTACGCGATGCAACCGGCGTCCAGCGGCCATCGGTCAAGGCGGCTGCGGTTCTTAGCTGCTGCGCGGCAGACAGACCAACCGGGCCCGACGGTCGAAGTTGTGGCACGACGCAACCAAACCTGGCCCATCTCCTTTTATGCGACAAGCGTTCGATATACATGAATTTCGAACACAAGGTACCCAGGGCGCTTCCCCTGATCTAGCCTGATGTCCCATTACTTGGGGGAGGGACGCCGCCTGTGGTGAAGGCGATGGAACCTGCGGGTAGCAGTACGCTGCGGGCCAGCAGGATCGAGGCAGTTGACAAGCGCTACGTCACTCAGATGATGGAACAGCTTCAACAGGGCTACATCAAGTCCGTCGCAGCTACGGCTGGCCTCGCGGTCGAAGTCCCGCCAGTTGATCTGTACGGCTACGACGTACGCCTCATCCGGCCACCCAGTGACCCCATGGATGAAGAGGCCGCGGTGTATGCGCAGCTCAAGTGCACAACACAAATCATTCCTGATGCCTCTCGTGATCACTTCAGCTATCAGTTCACCAAGCGCCAGTACTTTGATCACCTTGCGAAGCCACGCAAGTACCCCAAAGCGATCTTGATCGTTATGACTACACCCACTCGACAGGCGGAGTGGACCGAGGTGACGCATGATGGCCTCTGGACTAGACGATCTTGTTACTGGGCATATCTAGAGGGGGCGAATGTAGATCCGTCGATCAAAAAGCCGACAGTTCATATTCCACTCAAGAATAAGGTAGACGCGGCTTCTCTTGCAGAGATTCTGGACAAGACCGACAGGGGTGAATCGCTAAGTGACTGATATGTCGGGCGCCACGCTTCCTGCACACGTTGATCCAGGGAGATTGGTCGCTCTGCTTGAAGAAGCGGGTTGGCAACGCACTGGAGGAAGGCAAGGGATCTATTCTCGCTATCTTCCTCCTCATCTAACGGATCCATGGCAGGAGTCCAGCCTACTCCTCCCTCTGGACGAGGACGCACCAGAGTTTTCTGAGACCATGAAGGCAGCGCTTTACCAGCTTTCACGGGATCGAGATTTCTGGCATAGATCGGTCTATCCACGCCTGATTGTCGATGCATCTGACGAGTTCAGATTTCGCAAGGAATCATCGGCCCCTAGCGGCTTCATCGAATGGCGCAGCGGGGAAAGGCTTGTCGAGTCCGCACGCAGGACATTGCTGGCCGGAGCTAAGTCCTACATGGGCCCCGGACGACATTTTGTAAATAGGCATGGACCGTTTGCCCGTCGCTATCTCGATCAAGTGCTAATGGGGCAAACGGAGCCCGGAAGCTATATCATCACGGCGTATGCTCCCCCAAATGCAGGCGTTCCTTTGTCTGCATCATCTGAATTGAAAACCTTGACTCTTCCGGAAGTTGGGCTCGCCAGCGTCCGAGATGTCAGCCAGGCCGTGATCCAGGCCGTTCAGGCAACGATTGAGGCACTTGAGCACTATCGAACTAGCGGATCCCTCTCGGGATTTGAGGATGGAGTCACCCAAGGCATCTCATATGAGATGACCAATGCACTTCTTGGGATCGCAGAAAATTCGGATGGTGCAGATATAAGCGTGGAATGGGATCCGGCTATCCCCGGACCCAACTCTCTCGATTCACACTTTGAATTGCGGGGGTCAGATGTCGAACCACTCAATAAGGCCGCTTCGAAGCTAGCGTCAGACCCGTCATCGCAATTCACGAGCCTAATCGGCAGAGTGCATCTTCTTGCCAAGAAACAGGCAGGGAGCCCCGGAGTATTCGGCATCGAGGTGCTGGCCTCCGGACGCCCAAAGAAAGTTCGCGTGAGACTTTCAGACGAAGAAGAGTATCACGAGGCAGTTCGGGCCCATGAAGAGGATCTTGCATTGCAGGTGAGCGGCCGACTGGAGAAGGAGGGCAGTTTGAGCTGGCTCTATGATGCGACGGTAATTCGGACACTGGGGCCGATCTCAGATTATTCGCGACCCCCACGGCCAGATCCCTCGGAGGATCAATTGCTACTTTTCCCAGAGCAACCATAGCCTCACCCACGCGAGCTCGACTGGCGACTCAAAAGATTCCAGCACACCCAGGCCCAACAGGTCGAACTCTCTAGATGCCGAAAAGAAGACCTGAAGGGAACTGGTGTTCTCACTGGACTTATCCACCTACGCTCTCAGCCCATCCTCACTGCGGCCCATCGAAAATGATCTTCTACAGTCAAAACGGTTGCCGCGTCGACCACGGCTCTGATTTCATTGCACCATGGCGAACTTTTCGTACTCTATCGGCACTTGGAGCCAGCAGCCTGGCCTCCAGCCGGAGATGGAGATTCGGACCGAACATGAACTATCAGAGGATGAATTCAACGCCCTCTCTGAAGCAATCGCCTCCTACGAAGTAATCAGCGAACGAGGCGCTTTCAAGCTGATAGTCAGAAGCTTCTCGAACGTAAAACTGATACTTTCTGCCATTTCGAATATAGAAAAACTTGGCGGCAACTTTCGTCTAATGAATAGGGATATCATCAGGGAATCCCTCATGTCCGAAGTGACGAACTGGCTTGCTGCCACTAGGCTCTACCTGGAGAACGAGAGAAATTTCATCCTCTCTCGATATGGAAAAGACAGCAGTGAAATGAGGGAGCTTCAAAAAGCAACCTCGGCTTCATTCGACTCACGGCAAGGCTATCGATTCCTTTACAAGCTTCGCGACTACACGCAGCATGCCGGCATTCCACCGGGAAATTTGCAGGTTTCAGATATCCCTGAGAACAGGGAAGTCGTACTCACTCTCGATCGATCACGCCTTCTGGGGACTCGGTTTAATTGGGGCAGGCATGCCAAGAGCCTACTCTTGACCTGGCCGGACCATATTCCACTCTCCCCACTTATGGATGATGCCATGGAAGGATACGGGGAGATTGAACAATGCATGATGCGAATGAATATTCGCCACTGCATTAAATTAGCCCCATTGATGATAGATTCCCTCAATTCCATCGACTGCACCAATGGGAGCCCTGCGCTATTTAAACTGCCCAAGGAAGGGCTGGCCGCAGCTGAAGTAAAAACTCTTGCGCTGCGGAAAATTCCAACGATTTCAGATCTGGAAATCCTGATATCGGCACCCGAATCTAGGGATCCTCTCGAAAATCTTCGGTCAGTAGAATTTGAATCACCCCTTCAAGGGCCGATGTATAGCATTCGATCTTCCGCTGTTCTATCGGCATTGTTCGATGCGCGGGACCCATCTCGGGTCAGTGAAACGATTAATACAATCCTCGAACAAGACGGTGACTCTGATCCCCTAATCGCAGACCTTATAAGCACTTCTGCATTTCTGACTCATATGCTGAGTCAGATTCTTGGAGCAACCCCACACGGCATTCTAGGCCACTTGAATTCTGATCCCGCAAGATAGTGAGCTGTCGGCGGAGTGGCTTTGGGCGGGAGCTGGCTTGGGGCGAGAGATCGGGGCCCATACGCTGACTGGCGGATCGGGCAGGTTGTGGACCTGCCCGTTGGTGCCCGATGTGGGCCCCGATCTTAGAGGCTCGCCCCAAGCTGGCTGCCTAAAGCCGTGCAGCCGACCCGGAGCCACGAGCGACCCTTCTTTCACCGAAACCAGGTTCGCGCCCGAGTTAGTGCGCGGCCGGCGGGCTCGGGTCGAAGCGGGGCGGAGACAGGAGCGGCGGCCCGGGAATCGCCGCTGCCGCGCGCCGCGCTTGCGCGGCGCCTTGAACTCGTAGAGAAGGTTGTAACTCACTGGCCTCGTTGGCGGTCCTGCTCGATGTCGTAGGCAACAGTCTCGGCTGCGGTGACTACCACTTGGAGCTTGGTCAGGATGTCGCGGCGGGCGGCTTCGATGAGGTCGATGTGCAAGTCAGCTCCGGGATCGGTGTGGGGAGTCCAGAAGCCGCGGTGGCTGTGCTCTCGGGCGATCTCGTGGCAGGCGCGGACCACATGGTTCATGGCGGCAGTGATCTCGTACTGGTAGAGCTGCTCATGCTGGTACTCGTGCTCGCTCACCATGCTCGCCTCGGCAAGGGCGTGCGCTTCGCCGGCCGGGCGGACAGCAGATAGCGCACCGCACCGTCCGGGATCGTGAACGTGTACAGATCCCCACTCACCAGAACTTCCAGGGCCCGCTCGTGCTCAGCCTGGTCCGCGAGCCAGCACCGCACCGGATACGCGGCCGGCGGGTCCAGTTGGTCGCTGATGTGGCCGGCCCTCCAGCGAAGCCACCGAACCGCGATCCGGGCCGTCGAGGACAGGGCCGAGCCCAACCAGTGCGTGGACAAGCCGTTGGAGGTGTAGGCGATGGCTTCGCACCAGAATCCTGTGCTGAGTTGGAGCGGCAGCGCCTTGGTGGTGATCAGCATGTACGGGTGCCGGTCGGCTTGCCGGTGAGTTCAGCGGTCACGGTGTGGCCGTGATGGTCACCTCTGATGTCGACGGTCGACGCGCAGGCGAAGACGAGGAACAGACCTCGGCCGTGAGGGGAGCTGTTGTCCTGGTGCTCGATGTGCGGGCGGTGGTGGGCGCCACCGGCATCGGTGACGGCGATCTTCACCGTGTCTCCGGCACAGGTCACTGCGATGCGGAAGGCAGCACCTGCACTGTCTGTGTGAGTGATGGCGTTGGCGCTGAGCTCCGTGACGATCAGCTCGGCGTCCTGTGTGCAGGGGTGGCCACCGAGAATCTCCCGGATCCAGTGACGGGCACGGCTGACTTCTTCAGGTAGCCCTGGGAAGGTGCGTCGATGGGTCGGCATGAGAGCTCCTTCATCCTTGGTGACCTGCGGTTTCTTGCACCGATTCGTGCGTTCTGATGACGCCAACCGCAATGACACGTAGAATTAGTACTAGCACCGTACCCATAATGTGCGTTGTGAAAGTGCGAGATCGCACTTTTCGTGCGGGTGCTGCCCGCATAGCGTGCGCAGTGGCGCGATGCCCGGCGCGTACGTCGACGAGAGAGGAACCCCGATGTTCGGATTGATGGTGCGGTTCACCTGCAAGGACGAGGCCGCAGCCGCTGCGTTCGATGAACTGGTCGCGCGGACCGGGGAGCAGATTCGTGCGAACGAGCCGGGAACGGTGATCTACACCGTGCACCGTGTTGACGGCCGGCCGCTGGAGCGGATCTTCTACGAGCTGTACCGCGACGTGGCCGCCTTCGACACGCACGAGTCGCAGGACTACGTGCGCTCGTTCCTCGCCGAGCGGGAGCAGTACCTCGCCTCGACCGAGGTCGACCGCCTGGACTTCGTGTCCGGCAAGGGCGTGGACGTTGAGCACTGACTACGAGAAGACCCTCGGCCGCAAGATCGCGTTCAACCGCAAGCGGCGCGGGCTGTCGCAGAAGGAGTTCGCCGGCCTGCTGGACCGGTCGGAAGCCTGGGTGTCACAGGTGGAACGGGGCGTGCGCCGCATCGACCGGATGACGGTCCTGGAGAAGGTCGCCGAGGTCTTGGACCTGCCGGTCGCCGAACTGGCCGCCGAGGCTCCGATCGTCGCCTCGGTGACGGAGCACGAGGCACCCGGTGCGAGCCGTCTCCGGCTCGTGCTCAGCTCCGCGCACTCCCTGAAGGCCATTCTCGGCCGACCGGAATCTCCGGACATCCCCGCCCTGCGCACCGAAGTCGATCGAGCCTGGTCGCTGACACACGAGGGCAACTACGCCGACCTGGCGGAACTGCTCGAAGGTCTGGTTCCGCGACTGGAGTCAGCCACTCGTGCCGGCAGTGACGAAGAACGCCCCGGACTCTTCCGGCTGTTGGCCTCGATGTACCACACGTGCAGCGCGGCCCTCGCGAACATGGGAGAGCCCGAAGCGGCGTGGATCGCTGTCGACCGCGCCGTCGTCGCAGCTGAGCGGGCAGGAGATCCGCTGCTGATGGCAGCCGGCGAGTTCCGGCTGTCAATCGTCTTCCTCGGGGCACGTCACTACGACCAAGCAGCCCAGGTCTCCGGCAGCGCGGCAGACGCCCTGGCTCCGCTGGCCGACGGCGGTGAACCAGAAGCCATCGCGCTGCGCGGTGCTCTCACCCTTCAGCGTGCGCTCGCCGCCGGCCGCCTCAACCACGCCGACGAGGCATATACGCACCTTCGGGCGGCCAAAGAGCTAGCCGATCGAATCGGCGACGGACGCAACGACTACAACACCGAGTTCGGCCCGACCAATGTCGCGCTCCACCAAGTCGCCGTGGCCGTCGACCTGGGCGACGCCGGAGTAGCCCTGCGCGCCGCCGAGAGTGTAGATCCGTCGGGCCTGTCCTCGGAACGACAGGCACGCTTCGCCATCGACCTCGCCAAAGCCCATGCCCAACGCCGCCAGATCGACAAGGCGGTCCACTCCCTCAGCAACGTGCGCGAGTTGCTGCCAGAGATGTTCCGCGCGAAGCCCGCCGTCAAGCAGCTCGTCGCCGATCTCGTGGCCATGAGCCCGCTGCCGTCCGATCAGCTTCGATCCATGGCAAGGGAGTTGGGCGTACAAGAAATGCGAACTGGTACATGAAGTACTAGACAGTACTTCCAGTGCGGGTTACTGTGGACACTGTCAGCACTCACCTCCTCGCATCCGGCGGGGAGGACCTGCGGACATGCGAACGCGCCGGTCAGGAAGGCAGACCTGTCCGGCGCGGGAGTACGGCCACAGAGATGAATGTGGCCTGAGCGGGAGGCAGCCCACTCAGGCCGGGCGCGTCTTTGGCATCAACGCTCCCTGAGCGTATCGCGTCCGACCCGTATGCGGTCAACCTCCCCATGTGCACCACTTAGTGATCTATTGCGCCCTTATTTGGGTGCTGCACAAGGGAGAAATCAATCATGCGTTCCATTCGTGTCGAGACATCCGCCGCGACGATCTTGCTGACCGAAGCTCCTGCGCCGAAGGTGCGGGACCGGCAGACCGGGGAGATCGCCAAGGACGCTGTCAGCGGTGAGACGCTGATGCGGATCGGTGTTGTCTACATCGAGGACGGTGAGTCCTCGCTGATTCTGGTCACCGTCCCGGAGAGCGGGGTCTCCGAAGGGCTGGCGCTCGGGGCGCCGGTGTCCCTGCCGGGGCTGGTCGCGCGGCCCTGGGAGTCGGTCTTCAACGGTCAGGAGCGGCACGGCATCGCCTACCGGGCTGCTGCGGTCACTCCGGCGGCGTTCCCGGTTCCGGCGGGGGTCTGAGGTGTCTGAGCTGCTGACCGTGCTCGGGGTTGGCGGGCCGCTCGCTGTGATGGGTGGGACGGTGGCCGTGGCCCGGGAGAAGTGTCCTTCTGTGTACTGGTCGGCGGTGGGTCTGCCGCTGTCCACAGTGCGGCTGTTGGGTTCGTACGGCTCGGTGATGGATGCCTGTGGGCTGACGGTTGCGCCGTCCCGGCTGCGGGCCCTGGCGGTCCGGGCCGCGACCCGGCGTGAGGTGCGGCCGGTTCCGCCCCGGCGCGGGCTTCTGCGGCCCACGTCGACCGGGTTGCGGCTTCGTCTGCGGCTGGCCGCCGGCCAGGAGGTGGCTGATGTTGCGGCCTCGGCGGAACGGCTGCGGCACGCGTGGGGCGTTCATGCCGTCCACGTGTCGGAGATAAGGCCTGGAACGGTCGAACTGCGACTGGTCGGCTTCGACGTGCTGAAGGACGTCCGTATGCCCCGCCACATTCAGGGCGGGTATCTGCGGGTGCCGGTCGCTCTGCGGGAGGACGCGACGGCGTTCGTCCGTGACTATCGGGCGATTCCGCATCAGCTCACGCTCGGCGCGACGCTGTCGGGGAAGTCCATGTACCTGCGGCGCCTGGTGGCCGGCCTGGCCGGCCAGGATGTCGCCCTGGTCGGTATCGACTGCAAGCGGGGCGTGGAACTCGCGCCGTTCGCTTCCCGGCTCTCCGCGCTGGCGACCGATCCGGTGGAGGCTGCCGAACTGCTCTCTGTCATGGTGCGGCTCATGGACCGGCGCTACGACCTGATCCGTGCCCGGCAGAACATCCCTGTCGGCACGCCGGACCAAGCGATCACTTCCGATCTCTGGGGCCTGCCGGAGGAAGAACGGCCGGTGCCGGTGGTGGTGTTCGTCGATGAGGTGGCCGAGCTGTTCCTGACTGCGACCCGCAAGGACGAGGAACGCCGGGACGAGATGGTCACTCAGCTCATCCGGCTCGCTCAGCTCGGCCGTGCCGCCGGGATCTATCTGGAGGTCTGCGGTCAGCGCTTCGGCGCCGAGCTGGGCAAGGGCGCCACCATGCTGCGGGCTCAGTTGAGCGGCCGGGTCTGCCACCGCGTGAACGATGAGGCGTCGGCGAAGATGGCGCTGGGCGACATCGCCCCCGAAGCGGTCATCGCCGCGTGTTCCGTCCCCGCCGACCGTCCCGGTACCGCTGTCGCGGGGGACACCTCCGGCGGCTGGTCCCGCATCCGCACCCCGTATCTGTCTCTGGCCGATGCCGCCGACCGCTGCGTCAAGACCGCGCACGTGGTGCCGGAGCTGCCCGAACTGGCGCCGTTCAAGCCGGTGAACGTCTCCACTGCGGTTGAGGCCGGCGGCCTTCCGGCCTGACCACACCGCGATTCCGCTGTGCCACTCCCCCTACCCCCGCCATGCCGAAAACAGGAAGGGAGATGCCCCGTGCGTGCCCGTCTGGCCCGCGTGGATGCCGTCCTGGTCCAAGCCGTCATCGCCGCCGCACTGTCCTTCGCCCACATTCACGACCTGGCGGCGGCGGCCGGACAGGACGGCTGGAAAGCCTGGGCCTACCCGATCTCCGTAGACCTGCTCCTGGTAGCCGCTTGGCGACGCCTGCGCACCAGCGACACGGGGAAGACCGCCGGCTGGTGCTGGTTCCTGATCGCCCTGACCGCGTCCCTGGGCGCCAACATCGCCACCGCCGGCCTCCTTGACCTCGACGACGTACCCGTGTGGCTGCGCATCCTCGTCGCCGGCTGGCCCGCCGTCGCTTTCCTCGGCGGCACCCTCCTCGCCCACACCCCACACCCGCTCCCATCCGCCTCGCCGGTAGAAGAACGGCCTGCCGTATCCGCCCCGGCCACCGGACCACCTCTTGACCCGCCAGCCGTGTCGGAGCCGACGGAGAGGCCGCAGGAGGTCGCTGTTCCCTCCGCGCTGCTGGAGCACGCCCGCAAAGTCGCCGCCGAACACCTCGCCCGGACCGGCACATCGATCGACACGCCGACGCTGCGCGCCCGTCTCGGCGTCCCCGAGCACTTCGCCGAATCCATCGCACGCCGCCTCTGAAGGGAGCCCTCGTGGCCCGCTTACACCGCTTCCGTGACCTCGTCCGTATCGGTCCCGTCCAGGTCGGCACCGCCAACGACCGCCGGGGCCGTGAGAAACACACCGCCGCCTGCACCGCACCCCGCTGTGGCTTCTCCGCCGAGTACGACACCCGATCCGCCGCCGAACTCGCCGCCCGCACCCACCGCTGCCCCGTCCGCTGAAAGGAACACCTCCCGTGACCGTCAGCCTGCCGCTCGTCCTGGTCCTCGGCCTGGTCGTCTGGGGCTCCATCCGGTTCCTCGGTGTCCGCCCGTGGCTCGTCGTCGTCATCGCGCTCTTCGGCTTCTACCTCGCCGACACCTCGCTCGCCCCCGTCGTCGACTCCGGTACGCGTTCCGGCGTCGACATCGTCAACGGCGACAGCGACTGACCCCCGGATCACCCACTCAGCAGAAAACCCCGGGGCGGCGCCGATACCGCCAAGCATCCGCCGCCCCGGGGCCCAACTCCTCACAACCAATCGCCGCAAAGGAGAAGTCCCATCATCACCCCCGCCATCCCGCCGCCGCTGCCCGAACTCGGCAACCTGGCCGCGACAGGCATCCTGCCCGCCCTCGGCCGTCAGCTCTCCGGGCTCGGTGGCTGCACCCGGCCCATCCGCCTCACGGGCCACCGCACCGAACACCATCTCGACACCACCACCGGCGAAATCGGCCCCGTCCTGCACCACCTGGACTCCGCCGACCTGCCCGCCGGCCAGCTCCTCACCCGCTGCAACAACCGCCGCGCGACCCGCTGCACGGCCTGCGCCGAGACCTACCGCCGCGACACCTACCACCTAATCACCTCCGGACTACGGGGCGGCAAGGGCACACCAGAAGTCGTCGGCACCCACCCGCGCGTGTTCGCCACCTTCACCGCACCCGGCTTCGGGCCCGTCCACAACCGCCGCAGCGACCGGCCGGCCTGCCGCTGCGGCACCCCACACGACCCGGCCGACGAAGCACTCGGCACCCCCATCGACCCCGACCGCTACGACTACGAAGCCGCCGTCCTGTGGAACGCGCACGCCGGGGCCCTGTGGCGGCGCTTCACCATCTACCTCCGCCGGGAGATCGCCAAGCGAGCCGGGCTGACACAGCGGGCCTTCGCCGACCATGCCCGCGTCTCCTTCGCCAAGGTCGCCGAGTACCAAAAGCGCGGGGCCATCCACTTCCACGCCGTCATCCGTCTCGACGGTCCCGGCGGCGGACACACGCCCCCACCGGGCTGGGCCACCGCCACGCTCCTGACCGACGCGATCCGGGCCGCCGCCTCGGCTGCCACCGTTAACGGCCCTGTCCTCGACGGACGGGCCCACCGCTTCGTCTTCGGCCGCCAGCTCGACATCCGCACCATCCGCAGCGCGGACTTCGACCACGGCACCGCCCTCACCGAACGGGCTGTCGCCGGCTACATCGCCAAGTACGCGACCAAAGGGGCCGAGACGGCCACCGGTGCCCTCGATCGGCCGCTGAAGTTCCTCGCCGAACTCGCCCCGCTCAACATCACCGACCACGCACGCCGCCTCATCCGCACCGCTTGGACCCTCGGCGCCCGCACCGACCTGGAACACCTCCGCCTGCGGGCCTGGGCCCACATGCTCGGGTTCCGCGGTCACTTCTCCACCAAATCCCGGCGCTATTCCACCACCCTCGGCGCCCTCCGCGACGCCCGCACCGAATGGCGCCGCCAGCAAGCGTGCCTCGCTCACGGCCCCGGCGACACCACTCTCGTCCTCGCCCACTGGACCTACGCCGGCACCGGACTCTCCGCAGCCGAGAAGTGGCTGTCCGCCTCGCTCACCCCCGCCCTTGGAACCGAAGGAGAACCCGCGCGATGACCACTATCACCCGGAAGTGGCACACCACGGCCGAAGTGGCCGCCATGCTCGGCTTCGGGCTCTCCAAGACCAAGATGCTCGTCCTCACCGGAGAGATCCGCTCAGTCAAGATCGGCCGCAACCGCCGCATCCTCCCGGCCTGGGTCGACGAATACGTCGAGCGCTGCACCGCCGACACCTTCGGGGAGCGTGTGGCATGAGCGGCAAGCGAAGCAACGGCGAAGGCTCGATCTACCCCTACCGCAACGGCTTCGCCGCCTACGTCTGGGTCACCACCCCCGAAGGCAAACGCACCCGCAAGTACGCCTACGGACCTACCCGGACGGCCGTCCACGAGAAGTGGATCAAGCTCCACTCGGAAGCCGCCAAGGGGCCGGTCGCCACGGCCGTTCCGACGCTCGGCCAGTACCTGGCGTACTGGCTCCGTGAGGTGGTGCAGCCTGAGCTGAAGCCCAAGACCACAGAGACCTACGCGATGCACGTCCGCCTCTACATCACGCCCGGCCTCGGGGCGAAGCGGCTCGACAAGCTCACGGTCCGGGACGTCCGGAAGTGGATCAACGACTTGATGGTGCAGTGCCAGTGCTGTGCCCAGGGTCGGGACGCCAAGCGTCCGGAGCGCCACCGCGACCCTCGCCAGCGGCAGCACTGCTGCGCGGTGGGCCGGTGCTGCCAGCGGGTGCCCTCCCGGCGGACGGTGCAGGACGCTCGGACGGTGCTGCGGTCGGCGCTCACGCACGCCATGACCGAGGAGATGATCGCCAAGAACGTGGCCGGCCTGGTCAAGGTGCGGTCCGTGCGTCGGAAGAAGCCGCAGCCGTGGTCGGTTGACGAGGCGCGGACCTTCCTGGACGCGGCTCGGGCGGCCGGCGATCCGCTCTACCCGGCGTACGTCCTCACCCTCGTGCTCGGCCTCCGCCGGGGCGAAGTCCTCGGTCTCACGTGGGCCAGTGTGGACCTGGACGCGGGAGAGCTGACCGTCGAGCACTCCTTGCAGCGCATTCAGCGGCGCCTGGTACACGACGAGACCAAGACCGAGGCGTCCACCGCCTTGCTACCGCTGCCCGACATCTGCGTCGCGGCGCTGCGGCTCCGCAGGGAGACCCAGGCGTCGGCCCGGAAGGCGGCGGGAGAGCTGTGGGATGAGTCCGGGTTTGTGTTCACCACCCGCAACGGGACGCCCATCGATCCGAGGAACTTCAACCGCGAGTTCGCCGCCCGGACCGACCGGGCCGGCGTCCGACGTATCCGGCTGCACGACACCCGGCACACCTGCGGGTCGATCCTGGCAGCGCTGGATGTGCACCCGCGCATCGCGATGCAGATCCTGCGGCACAGCAAGATCGCGGTCACCATGGAGGTGTACACGCATGTCCCGTCGGAGGCGACGCGGAAGGCGCTGAGAAAGCTGGGCCGGCAGCTCGACGGTCCCCGATAGCGAACTCAGAACGTCGTTGCTGTACTTCGCTGCTTGCACGCACGCGAAAGCCCCCGTCGATTGACTCGACGGGGGCTTTCGCCTGTCCGTTCCACCTGGTCTTGGGAACGGTCCTTGTTGTGGACCTGAGGGGATTTGAACCCCTGACCCCCTCGTTGCGAACGAGATGCGCTACCAGGCTGCGCTACAGGCCCTTGCAACGAGAGAAACTCTAGCACCCGTCCCCGGGCGGTCCGAAATCCGTGGTCATTCGCCGGCCGCCCGGGGGTGGTCGTCCTCCTCGAACTGGTCGAACAGCGGGGTGCGCTGCGGCCCCGGCTGGCCGCCCGCGGCCCCGGGGACGGAGGGCTGCTGGCCCTGCTGCGGGGGCTGCTGGGCGGGGGTGGAGCGGGCCGCGCTCCAGGTGCCGGGGGCGTCCAGGTCGACGCCGCGCGTGGTGCGCGGGGCGACCGGGGCGCTGACGTACGTGGGCAGCGGCACCGGGGCCGGCTCCCAGCCGGTCGGCTCGTCGTCGGGGGCCGGGCCCCTGCGGCGCTGCTGGTCCACCCATTCGGCGTGGTCGGTCTGCTCCACCACGGCCCGCGACGGCTGCTCGGGGCGCACGGCCGCGCTCGCCTGGGTGCGTTCGCGCAGCCGCCTGGCGGCGTCCTCGGCGCGGCGGCGGTCCATGGCGACCGCGTACCGGCGGCGCTCCTGCGCCCGTACGTTGATGATGTACACGCTCAGCAGCACGCCCGGGATCGCCGGGATCCACAGGGAGCCGCCCCCGGCGCTCAGCGCGAGGATGCCGCTCCCGGCGAAGGCCAGGAACAACACCATCGTGGTACGCCGCCGGCGGGCCAGGACCTTCGCGCGGGCGGCGGTCACGGGTTCCGGTTCGGGTTCGGCCTCCGGTTCGGGTGCCGGTTCCGGGGCCGGGGCGGGCTCCGGAGCGGCGAGCGCGGTCACCGGTTCGGCGTACGCGCGCACGTCGGCGTCGCGGTCCCCTGGCGACGCGTCCCCCTCCGCAGCACGCCGGGCGGCGCGCCGCTCCAGTGCCGCGCGGCCGGACAGCAGCCGGATCGCGGTGCTGAAGCGTTCCGTGGGACGGGCCTCGTTCAGCTCGTCCTGTCTGCGGAGCCACATGGGCACGAGGTACGCGGCCCAGGCCCCGACGATCATTGCGAAGATGAGGCCACTGCTGCTCACGCTCACACGGTAGAGGGGTTTGCATGAGTCCATCTGCCAAATAGCGCGGTGTGTCGCACGATCTGGGGCTCATACCGGGCATTTCTTCGGATTTTATGGATGAGTTAAGGCTTGTCCGAATACACGTTCTAATTGTTCGTCTGTCGGTGACTGCTCCGCCGGTGCCAGCGCTCGACCAGCCCTTCCGGCACCTCGTCCGCCGTCAACGCGAAAATCAGATGGTCCCGCCACGCCCCGTCGATGTGGAGATAGCGCGGCCGCATCCCCTCCTCGCGGAATCCCAGCTTCTCCACCACCCGCCGCGAGGGCGCGTTCTCCGGCCGGATGCAGATCTCCACCCGGTGCAGTCCCACCGACCGGAAACAGTGATCCGTGGCCATCGCCACCGCCGCCGGCATCACGCCGCGCCCGGCCACGTCCTGGTCGATCCAGTACCCGAGGTGCGCCGAGCACATCGACCCCCAGGTGATCCCCGCCACCGTCAACTGCCCGGCCAGCCGCCCCTGGTACAGCACCACGAAGGGCAGCATCCGCCCCGCGTGCGCCTCGGCCCGCAGGTGCCGGACCATCTGCCGGTAGGTGGGCCGGTGCCCGGGCAGGTGGCCCGGCGGCGGGGGCGGGATCGTCGCCTCCCACGGCCGCAGCCACTCCCGGTTGCGCTGGTTGACCTCGCGCCAGGTCCGCTGATCACGCTGGCGGATGGGGCGCAGCCCCACCTCGCCGTCCCGCAGTTCCACGGGCCAGGGAATGCTCACGGCTGGTGATCGCCGCCGCGCAGCTGGTCCACCGCGTGCCGGGCGAGCGGCGCCAGCACCGCAAGACCGTCCCGTACCCCGCCCGTGGAGCCAGGCAGATTGACGATCAGCGTCCGGCCCGCCACCCCGGCGACACCGCGCGACAGCGCGGCCGTGGGCACCTTCGCCAGCCCCGCCGCCCGGATCGCCTCCGCGATGCCCGGCACCTCGAAGTCGATCACCGAACGGGTGGCCTCGGGGGTACGGTCCCCCGGCGTCAGCCCGGTACCGCCCGTGGTCAGCACCACGTCGTACCCGGCCGCCACCGCCGCCCGCAGCGCCGCCGCCACCGGCTCGCCGTCCGGCACCACCTGCGGGCCCTCGGTCGTGAACCCCCACTCGCGCAGCGCCGCCACCAGCAGCGGCCCGCCCCGGTCCGGGTAGACCCCGGCCGAGGCCCGGTTGGACGCGGTCACCGCCAGCGCCCGGTATCCCAGCTCCCCCTGTCCGCCGCTCATTCGGCGCGGCTCCAGCGCCCGGACTTGCCGCCGGTCTTCTCCTCGACCCGCACCCCGTCGATGACGGCGCCCGGGTCCACGGCCTTGACCATGTCCACCACGGTCAGCGCCGCCACCGACACGGCCGTCAGCGCCTCCATCTCCACCCCCGTACGGTCCGTGGTGCGCACCGTCGCCGCGATCTCCACCGCGTCGTCGGCCACCGTCAGCTCCACCTGCACGCCCGACAGGGCCAGCGGGTGGCACAGCGGGATCAGTTCCGGGGTGCGCTTGGCGCCCATGATGCCCGCGATGCGGGCCACCGCCAGCGCGTCGCCCTTGGGCACCCCCGCGCCGCGCAGCAGTTCCACCACCGCGGGCGCCACCCGTACCCGTCCGACGGCCCGCGCCGTCCGTACGGTGATGTCCTTGGCCGAGACGTCCACCATCCGGGCCGCGCCCGAGGCGTCCAGATGGGTCAGATGAGGGCTGCTCATGAGGAGCTACCGTACTCCTGCGCCCCACCGCCCAGCGGCACCACTGTCAGCTCCGCCCCCGAGGCGGCGCCGGTGGCCGCCTCCGGGATCTCGATCAGCGCGTCCGCGCGGGCCAGCGCCGCCAGCAGGTGCGAGGACGCGCCGCCCACCGGCCGGACCGTGCCCAGGCGTTCGCCGGGGGCGGGCGGCGTGTAGCTGCCGCGCAGGTACTGGCGGCGCCCCGCCGGGGAGACCAGCGGCGCGTCGCACTCCAGGCGGGCCCGCACCCGGGCCCGCTCGACCTGCGGGTGCCCGGCCAGGGCGCGCAGCGCGGGGCGCACGAACAGCTCGAAGGACACGTACGAGCTGACCGGGTTGCCCGGCAGCGCCAGCAGCGGGATGCGCTGCTTGCCCACCAGGCCGAAGCCCTGCGGTTTGCCCGGCTGCATCGCCAGCCGCCGGAACTCCACGCTGCCGCGCAGCGCCTCCTTCACCACGTCGTACGCGCCCACGCTCACCCCTCCGCTGGTGATGACGAGGTCGGCGCGCGAGAGCTGGTCCTCCAGGGCGGCGCGCAGCCGCTCGGGGTCGTCGGCGACGGTGGCGGCCCGGTACGCGGCGGCTCCGGCGGCCCGCGCGGCGGCGGTCAGCGTGAAGCTGTTGGAGTCGTGGATCTGCCCGGGGCGCAGTGCGGTGCCGGGCGGGACGAGTTCGCTCCCTGTGGACAGCACCACGACGCGCGGGCGCGGCCGTACCTCCACGGAGGCCCGGCCGACCGCGGCCAGCAGGCCCAGTTGCGGCGGCCCGAGCACGGTGCCGGCGGGCAGCGCCAGCGCCCCGGCTGCGGCGTCCGAGCCGCGCGCCCTGATGTGCGCGCCGCGTTCGGCCGGGCGGTGTACGCGGACGTTCTCCCCACCGCGTACCTGCCCGGCCGGCATCGCGCTGACGGGGCCGCCGCCGAGCCCGCCGTCCGTCCACTCCACCGGCACCACGGCCTCGGCGCCGGGCGGCAGCGGCGCGCCGGTCATGATGCGCACCGCCTGCCCGGGCCGGAGCGTGGGGAGTTCGCCGCTGCCCGCCGCGATGTCGCCGATCACGGTGAGCGCCACCGGCCGTTCCGCCGTCGCGGCGGTCACATCGGCGCAGCGCACCGCGTACCCGTCCATGGAGCTGTTGTCGAACGGCGGCAGCGCGGTGGGTACGGTCACGTCCTCGGTCAGGACGCAGCCGTCGGCCTCCAGCAGCGGGAGGGCGATCGGGTCCAGCGGGCGGATCGCGCGCAGGATGTCGGCAAGGTGGTCATCGACCGACCACAGGTCACTCAAGTGCCCGCATCTCCTCGTTGACATAGGTCTTCAGCCAGGCCCGGAACTCGGGCCCGAGGTCCTCACGTTCGCACGCCAGCCGGACGATGGTGCGCAGATAGTCGGCGCGGTCGCCCGTGTCGTAGCGGCGGCCCTTGAACACCACCCCGTACACCGGTCCGCCGCTCACGTCGGAGGTGGCCATCGTCTGGAGGGCGTCGGTCAGCTGGATCTCGCCGCCGCGGCCCGGCGGGGTCTCGCGCAGCACCTCGAAGACGCCGGGGTCCAGGACGTAGCGGCCGATGACGGCGAGGTTGCTGGGGGCGTCGGCCCGGTCGGGCTTCTCCACCAGGTCGGTGACGCGGTGCACGCCGTCCTGGCCGGTGGATTCGACGGCGGCGCAGCCGTAGAGGTGGATCTGGGAGGGGTCGACCTCCATCAGCGCGATGACGGAGCCGCCGCGCTCCTCCTGGACGGCGGTCATCCGGGTGAGCAGCGGGTCGCGCGGGTCGATGAGGTCGTCGCCCAGCAGGACGGCGAAGGGCTGGTCGCCGACGTGCGGGGCGGCGCACAGCACGGCGTGGCCCAGGCCCTTGGGGTCGCCCTGGCGGACGTAGTGCATGGTGGCCAGGGCGGTGGACTCCTGGACCCGGGAGAGCCGGTCGAGGTCGCCCTTGCGGCGCAGCGCGTCCTCCAGCTCGTAGTTGCGGTCGAAGTGGTCTTCCAGGGGACGTTTGTTGCGCCCGGTGATCATCAGCACGTCGGTGAGGCCCGCGCTGGTGGCCTCCTCCACCACGTACTGGATGGCCGGCTGGTCGACCACCGGCAGCATTTCCTTGGGGGTGGCCTTGGTGGCGGGGAGGAACCGGGTCCCGAGCCCGGCAGCAGCGATGACAGCCTTGCTGATCCGGGGGCGAGGTGATGTCATGCCCGTCACTTTATCCAGCTAGTGTGCTTGGACCCTTTACGCGAGGATGACGAAATGGATCATGTCGCAGGGGCCACGGCCGACGGCAAACGGGCGGTGCGCCGCGATCTGCTGGCGGTACGGGCCGCGCTGAGCGACGAGGAGGTCGCGCAGGCCGCCGTGGCGCTGGCCGACCGCGCCCTGGGCCTGCCGGAGCTGGCCACGGCGCGCACGGTCGCCGCGTACGTGTCGGTGGGCCACGAGCCGGGCACCGGCGCGCTGCTGGACGCGCTGCGCGAGCGCGGCGTGCGGGTGCTGCTGCCGGTGCTGCTGGCGGACGACGACCTGGACTGGGGCGTGTACGAGGGGCCCGGCACGCTGGTGGAGACGGAGCGCGGCGGCCGGATGCGGCTGCGGGAGCCGGGCGGCGGGCGGCTGGGCCGCGAGGCGGTGCTGAGCGCGGACGTGGTGCTGCTGCCCGGTCTCGCGGTGGACGCGCACGGGGTGCGGATGGGACGCGGCGGCGGCAGCTACGACCGGGTGCTGGCCCGGCTGGCGGCGGCCGGGGCCGATCCGGCGCCGGTGGTGCTGCTGTACGGGCACGAGGTGGTCGGGCGGCTGCCGGTGGAGGCGCACGACCGGCCGGTACGGGTGGCGGTCACCCCGGAGGGCGTGCACCGCTTCCCGCGCTGAGCCGCGCGGACCGGGCCGGGCGGCGGGTGCAAACGACAACGGGGCGGGGCCGGTACGTCGTACGTACCGGCCCCGCCCCGCCCGCTTCCGCCGTTACTCGTCCCCGGCGTCCTCGTCCGCGTCCTCCCGGGCGCCGCCCGGCGTCAGCGTGAGGGTGTCCCGGGTGCGCTCCGCGACCGCCTCCGCCGTGGAGGGCCAGGGCAGGAACTCCCCGCGCGCCCACATACCCGTCTGGTCGGTGTAGTGCTCGTGGTACGCGTGCCCCGAGGCGCCCGACAGGTTGATCCACAGCGACTCGTCGAAGTCGGCCAGCGACACGATCATCCGCATGGACGGCACCCACGTCGTCTCGTAGCCGCCCGCCGCGTTCCACGCGGTGGCGTTGACGGCGTCCGCGCCGCCCGACAGGTTCCACGGGCCGCGGTTGAGCATCCAGCGCAGCGGGCCCGGGCCCTCCTCGCCGAGGGTCTGGTTGGTGAGGGTCAGCTGGTGCAGCCGGCCCCAGCTCCAGGTGTCGATGTCCTTGCCCAGCTTCGCGGTCAGCTCCCAGCGGGCGTCGCGCATGGCCCGCGCCAGCAACTCGTCGCGGTCGGTGGCGGCCGGCTCGGTACGGGTGGCCGGGGTCGTCCACCAGTCGCTGTCCGGCTCCTCGATCAGGACGCGCACCACCTCGAACCAGCGGTCCCCACCGTCCGGCCACGCCGAGTCCGGGGAACGCTCGCCGCACTCCGTGTCGAACAGCGCCTGGCCGTTGGCGTCCTCCAGCGGCGCCGAGTCGTCCGCCGGGCGCACCCGCAGGCACTGGCCCTCCACCCGCAGCTCCTTGGGGAGCTTGTGGCCGAAGGCGAGCTGGAGCGTGTTGGCCCACACCGCGTTGTAGTAGGCGGCGGCGGCCGAGTCGGAGTCCTGGCTGTAGTCCCAGCCCTCCAGCAGCTCCTGCGCCTCGCGGATGTAAGGGTCGGAGATCTCGATGTCCAGCAGGTACGGCACCAGGACGCGGGCCATCTCGTTGCTGTTGTCGATCTGGATGGACTGCATGTCGCCCATCGAGATCTTGCCGCCGTCCTCGATCTTCGACACCAGCAGATCCTCGATCCGCTGGCTGCGCGTGCCGTAGCTCCAGTCCTCGGTGAGGAAGTGCTCGTAGGACGCCGGGTCGATGACCGCCTGGTTGGCGGTGACGATGTAGCCACGCTCCGGGTTCAGCTCCCAGGGCAGCTCCTCGAAGGGCACGTAGCCGGTCCAGTCGTACGCCGAGTCCCAGCCGGGCGCCGGGTAGCGGCCGTCGCCCGCGCCGCGCACCGGGATCCGGCCGGGCGCCTGGTAGCCGATGTTGCCGGAGGTGTCGGCGTAGATCATGTTCTGGGCCGGGACGGCGAAGTCGGCGGCGGCGGCCCGGAAGGCGTCGAAGTCGGTGGCGGTGTTGAGGCCGAAGACGGCGTCCATGGTGTTGGCCGGCTCCAGCGCGGTCCAGCTCAGCGAGACGGCGTAGCCGTTGCCACGGTCCGGGGCGCCGGCGTCCACCGGCGCGGTCTGGCCGGTCTCGGCGAAGTCGTCGTGCCGGTCGGAGACGATCGGGCCGTTCTCGGTGGACCGCACGGTGATCTCGCGGTCCTCACCGCCCGCCACCTTGATCAGCTCGGTGCGGGTCTCGTACGGCTTCTGCTCACCGTCGCGCAGATAGTTGCCGTCGTTGAGCTTTTCCAGCCGCAGATCGGTCACGTCCGCACCGAGGTTGGTGAAGCCCCAGGCGATGTCCTCGTTGTGGCCGATGACCACGCCCGGCATCCCGGAGAAGGAGAACCCGGACACCTCGAACGGGCACTCCGCCGTCACCTCGTTGCAGTACAGGCCCATCTGGTACCAGACCGAGGGCAGCGAGGGGCCCAGGTGCGGGTCGTTCGCCAGCAGCGGCAGCCCGGTGGTCGTGTACTCCCCGGAGACCACCCACGAGTTGGAGCCGATGCCGGGGCCCGCCGGGCCCAGCAGCGCCGGGATCTGGTCCAGGGTCGCGGCCAGCGCGCCCAGCTGCGTCCCCACCCCGCCGACGGCGTCATCGGCGGAGGAGCCGTCGGCGGCACCGTCGCCTGCGGTCCCCGAGCCGTCGCCGTGGTCGCCGATCGACTCGACGATCGGGTTGTTGCGGTCGTACGGGTAGCCGGGGTACAGCTCCTCGATCTGCTCGGGGTTCAGCCGCCCCGCGAGCAGCGAGCGGTCGACCTCGTCCTCCATGTTGCCGCGCAGGTCCCACGCCATGGCCTTCAGCCAGGCCACCGAATCGACCGGGTCCCACGGCTCGGGCGCGTAGTCGTTGAGGAAGCCGAGCGCCGCGTACTCCACCGAGAGCTCGGCGCCGCTGCGGGTGCCCAGGTACGAGTTCACGCCCTCCGCGTACGCCTCCAGGTACGCCTTGGTCTCCGGCGCCAGCTCCTCGTCGTACTCCTGCTGCGCGATGTGCCGCCACCCCAGGGTGCGCAGGAAGGCGTCCGTCTCCACCTGGTCCTCGCCGAACATCTCCGAGAGCCGGCCGGAGGTCATGTGCCGGCGGACGTCCATCTCCCAGAACCGGTCCTGGGCATGCACATAGCCCTGGGCGCGGAAGAGGTCCTCGGCGGAGTCGGCGTACAGGCGCGGGATGCCGTTGCCGTCCCGCTGCACGGTGACCGGGCCGTTCAGCCCGTCGATTTCTATCTCCCCCGACACCTGCGGGTAGGACGCCCGCACGGTGCTCACGGTCCAGAAAGCGCCGTACCCCAATCCGGAGAGGACGATCAGTACGACAGCGATCACGAACACGCGGAGGCGTCGCGAGGGCTTGTTGGCGGGCATCTGTGTCCTTCACAGGCCTGGTAAGCGGATGGAAGCAACCATAGACATACGGCCACTGGGGTGAGCCTACGGGGAGTCACCCGCCGCGAGGGCGCGCGTCATAGCAGGGTGAAATCCGCGCGAATCAGCGCAATGGCCAACGCGTCACACGGGTTCCGGCAGGCGCGGAAACCACGCGGACCCCGGAAACCGCCGACGGTGACGGAAACAGCGACGGGCACGAAGCCGGGGGCGACGAGGACGAGAGGACGCGACGCTGACGGTCGACCGCCTCAACGCGTTCCTGCTGCTGTGCGCCCTGGTCCTGCTGGTCGCCGTCGCGGCCGTCCGGCTCACCTCGCGCAGCGGGCTGCCGTCCCTGCTGCTGTATCTGGCCATCGGCGTCGTCCTGGGGCAGGACGGCCTCGGCCTGGACTTCCACGACCCGGAGACCACCCAGGTGCTCGGGTACGCGGCGCTGGTGGTGATCCTGGCGGAGGGCGGCCTGTCCACCCGCTGGCGCGACATCCGCCCCGCGGTTCCAGCCGCCGCCGTACTGGCCACCGCCGGGGTCGCGCTGAGCGTGGGCATCACGGCCGCCGGCGCGCACTACCTGGTGGGCCTGGAGTGGCGGTCCGCGCTGGTGATGGGCGCCGTGGTGTCCTCGACGGACGCCGCCGCGGTCTTCTCCGTCCTGCGCCGGGTGCCGCTGCCGCGCCGGCTGAGCGGGCTGCTGGAGGCGGAGTCGGGGTTCAACGACGCGCCGGTGGTGCTGCTGGTGGTGGCCTTCTCCGACCTGGACGGGGGCGGGGGCGGGGGCGGCCTGTGGAGCGGGGGCTGGGCGGGCGGCGGGCACGCCTGGTACGTCCTGGTGCCCCTGATGGCGCTTCAGCTGGCGATCGGCCTCGGCGCGGGCCTGGCCGTGGGGCGGCTGGGTGAGCTGGCACTGCGGCGAGTGGCGCTGCCGGCCTCCGGCCTCTATCCGATCGCGGTGGTGGCGCTGACGGTGCTGGCGTACGCGGCGGGCGCGCTGGCGGGCGGCAGCGGCTTCCTGGCCACCTATGTGGCGGGTCTGGTGCTGGGCAACGCGCGGCTGCCGCACCGGCCGGTGACGCGCGGGTTCGCGGACGCGCTGGCGTGGCTGGCGCAGATCGGCCTGTTCGTGCTGCTGGGACTGCTGGTGGAGCCGTCCGACCTGCTACGGGACTTCTGGCCGGCGGTGCTGGTCGGGGCGGTACTGACGCTGGTGGCGCGGCCGGTGTCGGTGGCGCTGTGCATGACGCCGTTCGGGCAGCGGTGGCGGTGGCGGGAACAGGTGCTGCTGTCGTGGGCGGGGCTGCGCGGTGCCGTCCCCATCGTGCTGGCGATCATCCCGGTGGTGGCGGGGGTGCCGGACAGCGACCGGATCTTCCACATCGTGTTCGTGCTGGTGGTGGTCTTCACCCTGGCGCAGGGGCCGACGCTGCCCGCGCTGGCGCGCAGGCTGCGGCTGGGCGGCGAGGCGGGGGCAGGGGTGGAGCTGGACATCGAGTCCACGCCGCTGGAGCGGCTCGGCGGCTTCGGGCATCTGCTGACGTGCGCGGTGCCGGCGCGGTCCCAGATGGCCGGGGTGGAGATCGCGGAGCTGCGGCTGCCCGCCGGGGCCGCGGTGATGCTGGTGGTACGGGGCGGCACCGGCTTCGTACCGGCCCCGTCGGCGGTGCTGCGGGAGGGGGACGAACTGCTGGTGGTGGCGACGGAGCCGGTGCGGGACGAGGTGGAACGGCGGCTGCTCGCGGTGAGCCGGGGCGGGCGGCTGGTGGGCTGGCTGGGCGGGCGCGGCAGCACGGGAGTACGGCGCGGCGCGGGGCACTGACGGTGGCCGTTGTGGGGCCGGTGGGGGTCGGCAGTGGACTTCCGTACCCGGAATGTTGCACGATGGACCGTCGTTAGCACTCGGTGGAGAAGAGTGCCAGGAGGATCACGTGCCGACGTATCAGTATCAGTGCACCGCGTGCCAAGAGGGCCTCGAAGTGGTGCAGAAGTTCACCGATGACGCGCTCACCGAGTGCCCCAGCTGCCAGGGGCGGCTGAAGAAGGTGTTCTCGGCGGTCGGCATTGTCTTCAAGGGCTCCGGCTTCTACCGCAACGACAGCCGTAACAGCTCGTCGAGCAGCAGCCCGGCGGCGTCCTCGGCCCAGAAGGCGGACAGCGGCGCCAAGACGGAGAAGACGTCGGGCTCCGACGCCTCCTCCGCCGGGTCCTCCGGGTCCTCGTCGGGCGGCAGCACCCCGGCGCCCGCCGCGTCCTCGTCGTCCCCGGCCTCGTCCTCGGCCGGCTCCACCTCCGCCGCATGAGCGCGGCCGAGGCGGAGATCGGCGTCATCGGCGGGTCGGGTTTCTACTCCTTCCTGGACGATGTGACCGAAGTCACGGTCGAGACGCCGTACGGGGCGCCCAGCGACTCCCTCTTCCTCGGCGAGATCGCCGGCCGCCGGGTGGCGTTCCTCCCGCGGCACGGCCGCAAGCACGGGCTGCCGCCGCACCGGATCAACTACCGGGCGAACCTGTGGGCGCTGCGCTCCCTCGGGGTGCGCCAGGTCCTCGGTCCTTGCGCGGTGGGCGGGCTGCGCCCCGAGTACGGGCCCGGCACGCTGCTGGTGCCCGACCAGCTGGTGGACCGCACCAAGGGCCGGGCGCAGACGTACTACGACGGCGAGCAGCGCGCGGACGGCCAGGTACCGAACGTGGTGCACCTGACGTTCGCCGACCCGTACTGCGCCACCGGGCGCCGGGTGGCGCTGGACGCCGCCCGCGGGCGGGGCTGGGAGCCGGTGGACGGCGGCACGCTGTGCGTGATCGAGGGTCCCCGCTTCTCCACCCGCGCCGAATCGCGCTGGCACGCCGCGCAGGGCTGGTCCGTGGTGGGCATGACCGGCCACCCGGAGGCGGTGCTCGCCCGGGAACTGGAGCTCTGCTACACCTCACTGACCCTGGTCACGGATCTGGACGCGGGTGCGGAGAGCGGGGAGGGCGTCTCGCACGCCGAGGTGCTGGAGGTCTTCGGCCAGAACATCGGGCGGCTGCGCGAGGTGCTCTTCGACGCGGTGGCGGCGCTGCCCGTCACGGGTGAGCGCGACTGCGGGTGCGCGACGGCCCTGCTGGGGCAGGAACCGGGCATAGAGCTGCCCTGACCCACCCGTGTGGGTGACGGAGTTATCCACAACCCCAGGGTTATCCCCAGGTTGCGGCGAGGTCTCGCGCCGCAGGACACAGTGGCCGCATGACAGCGACCGCAACACCCCCACGCAATTCCCCCACCTCCTCCACTTCTGCAGTTCCGCCTTCTCCGACTTCTCCGGTCCCGGCCTCCGGATCTGGCTCCGGCCACGGCTCCGGCTCGGCCCGGCCCGTGGTGCCGGCCTTCGCTCCGCTGCGCCCGCGCGTTCGGCGGTTCGGGCTGCGGCAGTTGGTACGGGGCCGGGCCCGTGGCTGGGCGGCGGGCCTGGCGGTGGCGGCGGCCGTGCTGGCGATGGCTCTGCCCGGCGATGCGCGGGCCCCGGGGCGGGAACCGGTGACGGTGACGGTCGCCGACGCCCGCGAGAGCCCGCCGGCCGCGGCGAAGGCGCTACCGGCCGCCGAGCGGGTCTCGGCGGCGGTCCGGATCGCCGACGCGCAGGTGGTGCGGCTGCTGGCGCCCGGCGATGAGGTGGACGTCCTGGCCGCCGATCCCGGTTCGACGGACCCGGCCCGGGTGGTCGCCCACCGGGCGGAGGTCACCGAGGTTCCGGTCGAGCAGGAGGCCGGCGGGGCGGGGTTCTCCGGTGAGCGCGGCGCGCTGCTGATTTTGTCGGTCTCCCCCGCCACAGCGGCCGAGCTGGCGGGCGCGGCGTCCGGAGCACAGCTGGCGGTATCCCGATGGTAGTTCGAACCGATTGGACACGGAATGCCATTGTGGTGCACCGTGCGGGGTCCGACGCGGATCACATTCCAGAAGGACAGTGCAGTGAGCGAGACCAAGGGAATCCTGAGCGGATTCAAAGAATTCCTGATGCGCGGGAATGTCATCGAACTGGCGGTGGCGGTCGTCGTCGGCGCCGCGTTCACCGGAATTGTCACGTCGGTGGTCGAGGGCGTCATCAACCCGCTGATCGGTGCCTTCGGGACGCAGGATCTCGACAAGTACGAGCTGTGCCTGACGGGGGACTGCGGCGCGGCGGGTGGAGCGGCGATCCGCTGGGGTTCGGTGCTGACCGCCTCGCTGACCTTCCTGATGACGGCCGCCGTCGTCTACTTCCTGATGATCATGCCGATGAACCGCTTCAACGCCCGCCGGGCCGCGAAGGCGGGGCTGCACGAGGAGCCTGCCGCCAAGACCGAGCTGGAGATTCTCATCGAGATCCGCGACGAGCTGATCGCCCAGCGTGCGGCGGCGGGCACGGAAGCCGACACGGAGGGGGCGCCGGCCCTGGTCGGCCAGCGCGGCGCCCCGAACGGTGCGGGCGGGGAGGACACCGGCGCCGGCGCGGGCACCGACCCGGCATCGGGCACCGGCTCCGGCAGCCGCTGACGGCGGGCGGCCTCCCCGGCCGCCCCCTCCTACTCGACGACGAGCTGCACGTCGATGTTGCCCCGGGTGGCCCGGGAGTACGGGCACACCTGGTGCGCCTGGGCCACCAGCTTCTCCCCGGTCTCACCGGCGAGCGCGTCCGGCAGTTCGACGCGCAGCGTCACCGCGAGACCGAAGCCCACCCCGTCCTTGCCGATACCGACCTCGGCGGTGACGGACACCTCGCTGGTGTCGACCTTCTCCTGTCGCCCCACCGCGCCCAGCGCGCTGGCGAAGCAGGCGGCGTAGCCGGCCGCGAACAACTGCTCGGGGTTGGTGCCCTTGCCGCTGCCGCCGAGCGCGGGCGGCGGGGCGAGGGTGAGGTCGAGCTGACCGTCGGAGCTGACGGCCCGCCCCTCACGTCCGTTGGCGGTCGCGATCGCGGTGTACAGCGGTTCCATGACGGTCTCCCTCATCCACTTCGCCGATGGCCGGCTCTCCTGACTCCTCAACCTAAGCACACAACTAAGTTGTGCACAACTAAAACGCGGGCAAGGAACCCCCGGTATCGTGGTGACCATGAGCACCGAGCCCGCCACCACCTCACCCGGCCCACCGCAGCCACCACCGGGGGAGGACTTCCTGCGGCTGCACCACCAGATCTGCTTCTCCCTGCACGCGGCATCCCGCGCTTTCGGAAGCGTCTACCGGGTGGTGCTGAAGGACCTGGGGCTGACCTACCCGCAGTATCTGGTGATGCTCGTGCTGTGGGAGCACGGCGAACTGCCCGTGAAACGGATCGGCGAACTGCTGCGCCTGGAATCGGGCACCCTGTCCCCGCTGCTCAAGCGGCTGGACGCGGCCGGCCTGGTACACCGCGAGCGCAGCGCCGAGGACGAGCGCTCGGTGACCGTACGCCTCACCGAGCAGGGCACCGCCCTGCGGGAGCCCGCGCTGCGGGTCCCGCAGCGGATCGCCACGGCCACCGGCCTGTCGCTGACGGAGGTGGCCGAGCTGCGGGAGCGGCTGAACCACCTCACCGAAGCCCTGGACACCGCCCGCCTCGACGACTGACCGGCGCCCCTTCCGGGGCGCGGGGCCTCACAGGTGGTGCGGGGGCTTCTCGTTCAGGAACCGGATCAGATCGCCCGGCGTGCCGTCCTCGGCGGGACGGTCGCCCCAGCCCTGATCGGTGTCGTCGGCGGAACGGCGCTCCAGCGGATCGTCGAAGATCAGCGACGCCGGCGCGACCGCCGGCACCGGCCGGGACGACGACGGGGCGGCGGGCTGTTCGGGAGTGCTGCTCATGACCCCAGCGTACGGTCCGCCCGGGACCGGTCCGGCGTCGAGCGCCTCGTGCCACCACACATCACGCCCGGGGGTCCAGGGCACGGGCCTGGCCAGCTGCTGCACCACCAGGACGGAGTGGACGTCGGGGCAGGCCCATAAGGCGCGGTCCAGTCCGGACTTGACGTCCCGGACGGTGCCGTCGACGGAACAGCTCCCGGCGGTGATCACCACCCTGGCACCCGAGGTGCGGATGCGATGGCGGATGAAGCCCAGGTGGTCCCCGACCGGGAGGGTCAGACGCAGGGCCTCGAGCCTGATACAGGCGAGGGTCACCACCACCGACTCCAGGGACATGGGGAGCAGAACGGCGACCCGGTCCCCGGGGCGCACGCCGAGCTTCGCCAGCGCCACAGCCGCCCGCTCACCCTGATCGAGGAGCTGGGTGTGGTTGAGCACGTCGACCGGGCCATGTTGATCCACCATCATGACGGCAGCCTGACGGGAGGCGATTGACGTCGGCTAAACGACCGCTGTACGCCTGGCCCGCTCATCGCGGAGCGTGGTAATGCTGCTCATATGAGTAATCCGAAGTGGCCTACGGGGCCCGCTGACGCCCTGACAGACGTACCCGGTATCCGGGTGGGTCATGCCCAGCGGATCGGGGACGGCTGGCTGACGGGGGTGACGGTGGTGCTGGCCCCGGAGGGCGGGGCGGTCGGCGCGGTTGATGTCCGGGGCGGCGGTCCCGGCACCCGGGAGACCGATGTGCTGGACCCGCGGAATCTCGTGGAACGGGTGGACGCCGTGGTGCTGACGGGCGGCAGCGCCTTCGGACTCGACGCCGCGTCGGGGGTGGTCGGCTGGCTGGAGGAGCACGGCCGGGGTTTCCGGATCGGCCCGGAGCCTGGTCAGGTCGTGCCGATCGTCCCGGCGGCGGTGCTGTTCGACCTGGGCCGGGGCGGCGACTGGCGCGCCCGCCCGGACGCGGCACTGGGCCGCGCCGCCGTCGAGCACGCGGCATCCCAGGAGACCGGCCCCGGCGTGCCCGTCGCCATGGGCACGATCGGCGCGGGCACCGGAGCCACCACAGGAGCGGGAACGGGGCGGCGGGAGGGGGAGGGGGAGGGGGGAGGGGCCCCCGGGAGGTGGTTCAAGCTCAAGGGCGGGATCGGCACGGCCAGCGCCGTGCTGCCAAACGGCGTCACGGTCGCCGCGCTGGCCGCCGTCAACGCGGCCGGCTCGCCGGTCGACCCCGACACCGGCGCGTTCTACGGCGACGACCCCGGCCACCCACTGCCGGCACCGGCTCAGCACGGGCAAGCCCGCCGCCTGCTGGCCGAGGCCGGGGCGGCCAGCGACCGCCGCTCCCCCACCGCCAACCGCCCTCCGCTGAACACCACCCTCGCCGTGATCGCCACCGACGCCGTTCTGTCCCCCGCCCAGGCCCAGAAACTCGCCGGCAGCGCGCACGACGGACTGGCCCGGGCCATCCGCCCCGTCCACCTCATGACCGACGGCGACACCGTCTTCACCCTCGCCACGGCCACCCGCCCGCTCACCCACCCCGACGGCACCCCACCCGACCCCGAGTCCCCCATCGAGGGCGCGCTGATCCTCTCCGAACTCCTCAGCGCCGGCACCGACGTCCTCACCCGCGCCATCGTCAAAGGCATCCGCGCGGCCACGGGAACCGACACCCCGGGCGGCCACTACCCCGCATACCGCGAGCTGTACGAGAACTGACGGAGCAGCGGAGGCGGGGACGAACCCCTCCCTCTTCCCGCCCAGTGGCTGCGAGAATGACCAGCAAGAGCGAGTTGGTCGACCGGCCTGAGCCCCCAACGCACCTGCCGCACCCATCGACACCAAGCAGGCCACCCGAAATGCCCCGAAGGACCGATAGACCCAATTCCCCACAAGCGGGCAAAACTGCCAGCGCCCCCACATAAATCCCCAGGTCGCTCCCACTGCTCCCCGCGCTCGCGGGGGTGTTCCCTCTTCCCAGAACGTCACGGCGCGGCCTTCGGTCTGCTCCCCGCGCTCGCGTGGGTGTTCCCAGCGCCGTGCACGGCCACTTCGCGGGGGCGCTGTTCCCCGCGTCTGCGGGGGTATGGCCACCGACAGCTGGCCGCCCTAGTTGGGCATGGCGGACGCGCCCTTGCTTCTGGCTCGTCGGTTCGGGTGTGGGGTGGGGTTCGCCGTAGGGTTCGGGTGGGTTCTTTGGCCGATGTGGTTTCCGCGTTCAACTTCAGGACACAGCGTGCGTGATCAGACGATCTCCGAGTATCTGTCCCAGCTCGCCGACCGGGTGCCCGCGCCCGGCGGGGGTGCCGCCGCCGCCTTGCATGCCGCGCAGGGCGCCGCCCTGCTCGGCATGGTGGCCCGCTACACCACCGGTGAGAAGTACGCCGAACACCGCGACGCCGTCGAGCGGATCATCACGGAGACGGACACGGTGCGCGCCGCCGCCCTCCGCGTCGGGGAGGAGGACGCCGCCGCGTTCACCGCCGTCATCAACGCGTACCGGCTGCCCAAGGGCGAGCGGGCCGAGGCCGTCGCCCATGCTCTCGCCGGTGCCGCCCGGCCGCCGGCCGAGGTGGTCGGGCTGGCCCGGGCCGTCGTCGAACTCGCCACCGAGCTGCTGCCCATCGGCAACCGCAACGTCATCACCGACATCGCCGCCGCCACCGAGGCGGCCCGGGCCGCCGCCACCACCGCCCGGATCAATGTCGAGATCAACCTCGGCGGGATCAAGGACGAGGCCCTGCGCACCGAACTGACCGCCGTCATCGCCGCCGTCGACGGCATCGCCGACCGCGCCGCCCAGCTCACCGACGCCGTACGCCTGGAGATCGCCCCGTGACCGACCTGTTGTCCGGCCGCGAGTACGCCGCCCGCCTGCGGGAACGTACGGCGGCGGAGGCCGCCCGCCTCGCCGCGTCCGGTACGCCGCCCCGGCTCGCCGTCGTCACGGCGACCGCCGACGAGTCCAGCGCCTGGTACGTCCGGTCCATCGCCCGGGCCGCCGAGAAGTGCGGCATCCACTGCGACATCGCCGACCTCGGCCCGCAGGCCACGCCCGCCGACATCGGCGCCCGCCTGGCCGCGCTCAGCGCCGACCACGCCACCCACGGCATCATCCTGCAGACCCCCCTCCCGCCCGGCGCCAACGCCCAGGAGCTGGCCGCCGAGATCGCCGTCGCCAAGGACGTGGACGGCGCCAACCCGCTCTCCCTGGGCCGGCTCGCGGCCGGGCTGCCCGCCTTCGCCCCGGCCACCGCCGAGGCGGTCGTCGCCGTTCTCGACGCCCACGGGATCGAGGTGGCGGGCCGTCATGTCGCCGTCGTCGGCCGTTCCACCGTCGTCGGCAAGCCGGCCGCCCTGCTGCTCCTGGACCGGGACGCGACGGTCACCGTCGCGCACTCCCGTACCAAGGACCTGGCCGCGATCACCGGCGCCGCCGACATCGTCGTGGCGGCGGTCGGCCGTCCCGGGCTGATCACCGCCGACCACATCCGCCCCGGCGCGATCCTGGTCGACGTCGGCACCAACCCCACCCCGGACGGCGGGCTCACCGGCGACATCGACGCCGCTTCCGTCGACGGGCGGGCCGCGGCGCTCACCCCGGTGCCCGGCGGGGTCGGCCCGGTGACGACCGCGCTGCTGCTCCAGCACACGGTGCGGGCGGCGGCGGAGGCCGCCGGCGCCTGACGCACCGCCTCACCGGGAGCGGCGGCGCGCGGCCTCGATCTCCGCGTAGTGGCGGCGGGTCCAGGCGCACAGGCCGAACACGGTCCCGCGCAGTTCGCGCCCCGCCTCGGTGAGCCGGTACTCGACGCTCGGCGGCACGGTCGGGTGGACGGTGCGGTGCACCACCGCGTCGCGTTCCAGCGCGCGCAGCGTCTGGGCGAGCATCTTGTGGCTGATGCCGGGGACCTGCCGCCTGAGTTCGCTGAACCGCAGCGTCCGGTCGGCCAGCGTCTCCAGGATGAGCAGCGCCCACTTGCCGGCCACGCCGGTGAAGATCTCCCGTGCCAGGGCGGGTACGGGGTCCGGGCTTTCAGCCGGGCCGGAGGCGGTTTCCATCGGGTGACCTTCTCACGGAAAAGTGCGTTCTTCCAGGTCAGAGCTTACTTCCCTACGGTTACCGAGGAACGTTCGGAAACCTCACCCGTCAGGGAGCACCCGCATGGCCATTCTGAAGACGTATGCCCGGCTGTGGTCCGACAGCCTCGATCAGGCCCTGCCGCTGCTGGAGCGGCTGACCGGCGCCGCCCCCGATCTGCGGGTCGGCTTCGAGTCGGTCGAGCTGGCCGCCGTCGGCGACCTGCTGGTGATCGCGGGTCCGCCGGGTGAGCGGGCGAAGTACGCGCACGCCTCGGCCACGGTGGTGGTCGATGACCTGGATGAGGTGATGGCCGCCCTGGCCGAGGCCGGTGCGACCATCACCACGCCCGTCGCCACCTCCCCCACGGGGCGTTTCCTGTACGCGCGGCACGCGGACGGGGCGGAGGTCGAGTACGTCGAGTGGGTCCCGGAGCTGGTGCGGCGGATCATCCACCGCTGACCGGCTCCGGGGCGCTCACGCGGAGGCCGGGGCCGCGGCGACGGCCGGGGGCGCCGTCGTACCGGCCGCCTCCGGTGCCGCTGCGGGTTTCGTGCCGCGGCGGCTCTTGAGGAGGATGACGAGGGCGGTGCTGACGGCGGTACCCGCCGCGATCGCGATCAGGTACAGGAACGGGCTGCCGATCAGCGGGACGACGAACACCCCGCCGTGCGGCGCCCGCAGCGTGTTGTCGAACGCCATGGTGAGCGCGCCGGTGACCGCACCGCCCGCCATCGCGGACGGGATGACCCGCAGCGGGTCGGCGGCGGCGAACGGGATGGCGCCCTCGGAGATGAACGAGGCGCCCAGCACCCAGGCCGCCTTGCCGTTCTCCTTCTCCGTCTTGGTGAAGAGCTTGCCGCGCACGGTGGTGGCCAGCGCCATGGCCAGCGGGGGGACCATGCCGGCCGCCATCACGGTGGCCATGATCTTCAGGCTGGTGTCGCTGGGGTCGGCGACGGCGATGCCGCCGGTGGCGAAGGCGTAGGCCACCTTGTTGACCGGGCCGCCGAGGTCGAAGCACATCATCAGGCCGAGCAGCACGCCCAGCAGGACAGCGTTGCTTCCGCTGAGTCCTTCCAGCCAGTCGGTGAGGCCGGACTGGGCGGAGGCGATGGGCTTGCCGATGACGATGAACATCAGGAAGCCGACGATCGCCGACGAGATGAGCGGGATGACGACCACGGGCATGATGCCGCGCAGCGGGGCGGGTACGTTGACCCGCTGGATGGCCCTCACCACGGCGCCCGCGACGAGGCCGGCGGCGAGGCCGCCGAGGAATCCGGCGTCGATGGTGATGGCGATGGCGCCGCCGACGAAGCCGGGGACGAGTCCTGGCCGGTCGGCCATGCCGTAGGCGATGTAGCCGGCGAGTACGGGGATGAGGAAGCCGAAGGCGGCGCCGCCGATCTGGAAGAGCAGGGCCGCCCAGCTGTGGGCCTCGGTCCAGACGAAGTGGTCGGCGACGGAGGGGGCGTCGCTGATCTCGTAGCCGCCGAGTGCGAAGCCGAGGGCGATCATCAGACCGCCGGCGGCGACGAACGGCACCATGTAGCTGACGCCGGTCATCAGCCAGGTACGCAGCCGGGTGCCGAAGCCGTCGCCGTTGTCGGCGGGTTCGCCGGTCCGGTCCATGGGGGCTGTCGCGGGGGTGCCGGCGGGGGTCTCGGCGGCGCGGCGCCTGGCTTCGGCGAGGAGTTCGGCGGGGCGGTTGATGGCGGCCTTGACGCCGACGTCGACGGTGGGTTTGCCGGCGAACCGGTCCCGTTCCCGTACCTCCACGTCGTGGGCGAAGATCACGGCGTCGGCGGCGGCGATGACGGCGGGGTCCAGGCGTTCGAAGCCGGCGGAGCCCTGGGTCTCGACGTGGATGTGGACGCCCTCGGCCTGGGCGGCCCGGTCGAGTGACTCGGCGGCCATGTAGGTGTGGGCGATGCCGGTGGGGCAGGAGGTGACGGCGACGAGCCGGAACGGTTCCGCGCCGTCCCCGTCCGCTGCGCCGTCCGTGCCCCTGTCCGCCGCGCCGGTGTCCTGCGACTCCCCGGCCGGCGCCTCGTCCGCGTTGCCGCCCTCAACGTCGTCCTCGGCGGCGTCGGCGGCGTCGGCGGCCTCGGCCTGCGGGTCCTCTCCCCTGATCAGGGCCGCCGCCCGCGCCGCCGAGGTCTCGGCGCGCAGCGCGTCGGTGAACTCCGCCCGCATCAGGTCGCGGGCCAGCGTGGACAGGATGCTGAGGTGGTCCTGGTCGGCGCCGGCCGGGGCGGCGATGAGGAAAACGAGGGTCGCGGGGCCGTCGGCCGCGCCGAAGTCGATGCCCCGCGCGCTGCGCCCGAAGGCGAGCGTGGGCCGGGTGACGTGGGCGCTGCGGCAGTGGGGTATGCCGATGCCGCCTTCGAGCCCGGTGGGCATCTGGGCCTCGCGGGCGGCGACGTCGGCGAGGAAGCCGTCCAGGTCGGTGACGCGTCCGGCGGCGACCATGCGGCGGGCCAGGGCCCGGGCCGCTTCGTCCTTGGTGCCGGCGGTCAGGTCGAGGTCCACCAAATCAGCGGTGATCAGGGGAGTGTTCATCTCGTGGCTCCATCGAGGGGGCGGTCCAGCGGTACGTCGGTGGTGACGGTCACCGTCTCCGGTCGCAGGTCGTCGGGGGTGGGCATGACAGAGCCCGGGAGTTGTACGGCGGCGGCGCCGTGGGCGAGTGCGGCGGCCAGGGCGGCGGGGCCGGTGCCGCCGGCGGTGAGGAAGCCGGCGAGTGAGGCGTCCCCGGCGCCGACATCGCTGCGGACGGCGGTGACCCGGGCGCTGCCGAAGTGGGTGCCGCTGTCGTCGACGAGCAGCTGTCCGGTGGCACCGAGGCTGGCGAGGACGGCGCGGGCGCCGGCGGCGCGCAGTTCCCCGGCGGCCTTGACGGCGTCGCCGACGGTGGCCAGGGGGCGGCCGACGGCTTCGGCGAGTTCTTCGGCGTTGGGCTTGATCACATCGGGGCGTTCGCGCAGCGCGGCCAGCAGCGCGGGTCCCGAGGTGTCGAGGGCGATGCGGGCGCCGGCCCGGTGGGTGCGGGCGACGAGGTCGGCGTACCAGTGGCTGCCGACCCCGCCGGGGAGGCTGCCGCAGCACACGGTCCAGCGGGCTCGGCCGGCGTGGTGGCGGGCGGTTTCCAGCAGGGTCTCGGTCTCGGCGCCGGTCAGCCGGGGACCGGCGGCGTTGAGTTTGGTGAGGGTTCCGTCGGGTTCGGCGATGGAGACGTTGACGCGCGTGGAGCCGGCCACGGGGACGCCGATGACCTCGACGCCGAGTCCGGTCAGCAGGTCGGCGAGGAGCGCGCCCTCGGCGCCGCCGAGTGGCAGGACGGCGGTGGTGGGCAGGCCCGCGGCGGCGACGGCGCGAGAGACGTTGACGCCTTTGCCGCCGGGGTCGACGCGGTCGGTGCCGGCGCGCAGTACGGCGCCGCGTTCCAGGGCGGGGATCTCGTAGGTGCGGTCCAGGCTGGGGTTGGGGGTGATGGTGAGGATCATGCGCGGACGACCTCCGTTCCCTTGTCCTCGATGGCGCGTGCGGCGTCGTCGCTGAGGCCGGTGTCGGTGATGAGCAGGTCGACCTGTTCCAGGGTGCCGAACCGGGCGAAGTGGTCTTCGCCGTACTTGCGGGAGTCGGCGAGGAGGACGACGCGGCGGGCGGCGGAGATCTGGGCGCGTTTGACGGCGGCTTCGGCGAGATCGACGGTGGTGAGTCCGGAGTCGGTGCCGAAGCCGTTGGTGGCGAGGAAGAGGACGTCGGCGGTGATCTCGCCGTAGGCGCGCAGGGCCCAGGCGTCGACGGCGGCGCGGGTGCGGTGCCGGACGCGGCCGCCGACGATGTGGAGTTCGATGCCGGGGTGGTCGGCGAGGCGGGTGGCGAGCGGCAGGCCGTGGGTGACGACGGTGAGGGCGGCGTCCGGGGGGAGGGCTGCGGCGAGGGCGGCGGTGGTGGTGCCGGCGTCGAGGATGATGCTGCCGTCCTGGGGCAGGTGGTCCAGGGCCGCGGCGGCGATGCGTTCCTTCTCGCCGACGGCGGTGCTCTCGCGTTCGCTGAGGTCGGGTTCGAAGTCGAGGCGGCCGACGGGGATGGCGCCGCCGTGCACGCGGCGCAGGAGGCCGGCGCGGCCGAGGGCGTTGAGGTCGCGGCGGATGGTTTCGGCGGTGACCTGGAACTCGTCGGCGAGCGCGAGGACCTCGACCCGGCCGCGTTCGCGGGCGAGGTGGAGGATGGCCTGCTGCCTCTCCGGTGCGTACATCTGTGTTTGCGTCCGTTCTACGCCCGAACATGTGGTTTCGGCGTCAGATTACGTCCGTACTGCCGGAAAGTAAACAGATCCGGAAACGAACGGACCCCCGTGGCCGCAGTGGCCACGGGGGTCCGTACGAACGGGGAGTGTCCGCCGGTCAGTGCGCCAGCACCGGAACCGGCTCGCCCTCCCGGCCCTCACCGGCGGGAGCCTCCTGGCCCCGCGCCGCCGAGGCGCCCTTGCCGTTGATGAGCACACCGGCGATGGCCGCCGACAGCAGCAGGATGCCGAACGCCCACCAGATGCCCCGGCTGAACCCGTGCACCTGGCCCTCCAGCGCCAGCAGCCCCTGGGCCTGCTCGCTCATGCCCACCTGGGTGCGCGCCGCGAGGTAGGAGGTGGTGGCGGAGGCGGCGATGGTGTTGAGCAGCGCCGTGCCGATGGCGCCGCCGACCTGCTGCGAGGTGTTGACCATGGCGGAGGCGATCCCGGCGTCGGCCGGCTGCACCCCGCCGGTGGCCAGCTGCATGGCCGGCATCATCGCGGTGCCCAGACCCAGGCCGATCAGCACCATCGCGGGCAGGATCAGCAGCGGGTACGAGGTGTCCATCCCGATCTGGGTCAGCAGCAGCATGCCGAGGGCGGCGACGAGGTAGCCGGGCACCATCAGGCGGCGCGGCGGCACCCGCAGCATCAGCCGGGTGGCGATCTGCGTCGAGCCGGTGATCATGCCCGCCACCATCGGCAGGAAGGCGACGCCGGTGACCACCGGCGAGTACCCCTTGATCAGCTGCATGTAGAAGGTGAGGAACAGGAACAGGCCGAACATCCCGATCACCGCGATGCCGGTGGCCGCGTACGCGCCGCCCCGGTTGCGGTCGAGCACCACGCGCAGTGGCAGCAGCGGGTGCGCGACCCGTGCCTCGACCGCAACGAACGAGGCCAGCAGCACGACGGCCGCCACGAACATGCCGACGGTCACGCCGTCGCCCCAGCCCGCTTCCTCGGCACGGCTGAAGCCGTACACCAGGGCGACCAGGCCCCCGGTGGCCAGGAGGACACCGGGCAGGTCGAGCGGGGAGCGGTTGCGCGAGCCCTCGGGCTCCTTGATCAGCGCGATGGCGCCGGCGATGGCGACGACCGCGAAGGGGATGTTGACGTAGAAGGTCCAGCGCCAGTCGAGGTACTCGGTGAGCACTCCGCCCAGCAGCAGGCCGACGGCGCCGCCGGCGCCCGCGATGGCGCCGAAGATGCCGAACGCCTTGGCGCGTTCCTTGGCCTCGGTGAACATCACGGTGAGCAGGGAGAGCGCGGCCGGGGCCAGCAGGGCGGCGAAGACGCCCTGGAGGGCGCGGGAGGCGAACAGTAGGCCGGAGTTCTGTGCCGCGCCGCCGAGGGCGGAGGCCAGGGCGAAGCCGACCAGTCCGGTGATGAAGGCGTTGCGCCGGCCCCACAGGTCGGCGATGCGGCCGCCGAAGAGCAGCAGTCCGCCGAAGGCGAGGGCGTAGGCGGTGATGACCCACTGACGGTTGCCGTCGGACAGGCCGAGGTCCTCCTGGGCGGAGGGCAGGGCGATGTTGACGATGGTGGCGTCCAGGACGACCATCAGCTGCGCTATGGCGATGAAGGTCAGGATGCGCCAGCGGCGCGGATCGAGCGCGCCGGGGGCCGGGCTCACGGATGCTTCCGGTGGCATGGGGCAGTTACCTCACGTTGCGATTTTTGGTAAAACCTGGGCAAAGAGGACTCGGTTGGGCGCACCGGGTCCGGTGGTGTCGTGACGGGGTGGATCAGATGAACTCGTCTTCGAGGTCTGCCACCTGGGCGGCGGTTCCCGGGAGCTCGGAGCGCGCCGGGGCGCGCAGTCCGTCCAGGAAGATCTGGAGATGGCGGCGGGCCAGGACCTCACCGCCGGAGCAGCGGGTGCCGGGCAGCGGGCGGGTGAGCCGGCTGATGGCGATCAGCAGGTCTCCCGCGCCCACGTCGTGCCGCAGCTGGCCCGCCTCCTGGGCCCGTTCCACGAGCCGGCCGCAGACGTCGAGCAGGCGGTCGCGGCTGGCGGTCAGCTGCTGGTCGCCGGGGTCGATGCTGACGCCGATGGCGGGACAGAGCGCGCCGATGCGCTCGTCGGTGGAGCCGAGGACGGTCCGGCGCAGTGCCTCGAAGGGGTCGCTCTCCTCCTCCAGGGCCCGCTGTGCGCGCTCGGTGATCCGGTCGTTGACGTAGAGCACCACGTGATAGAGGAGCGATTCCCGGTCGGGGAAGTGCCGGTAGAGGGTGGCGTTGCCGACGCCGGCCTGCCGGGCGATGTCGTCCAGGGGAGCGTCCTTGCCGTCGGCGACGAACGCGTCGCGCGCGGCGGCCAGGATCCGCTCCCGGTTGCGCACGGCGTCCGCGCGCAGCCGGGGCGGCCGGGTCCGTGCCGCTGTGGCGCACTCGCTCGTCATGGTCGCCGCCTTCTGATGCCGGGGTGATCGGGTAAGTGGGGAGTGGCTCCCCGCTTGGACATACGGAAGTCAAAACGGGGAAGCCCTCCCCGGTTATTTCGGCTGCCGCTGTGCGGTGGGTCACAGCACAGCGACATGGTCACCCGCCCGCGAGGGATAATGGGGCACATCAGGTGATGTGTGCGTAAAACACCCTCTGGAGGTGTGTGATGACCCTCCTTCCCGTTACGGCCGGGGTGGACGGCTCGGCGGAGGGTTCGGCCGCCGCCCACTGGGCCGCCGAAGAGGCGGTACGGCGCGGGCTGCGGCTGCGGCTGGTGCACGGCTGGGGCCTGGCCTCGCCCCTGGAGCCGGTGGTGGACCGGGCCAGTGACGAGCAGCGGCGGGCGCAGCGGCTGCTGCGCGAGGCGCAGGACACGCTGCTGAACCGGCACCCGCGGCTGAACGTGTCCCTGGAGGCGATGGCGGACGGGCCGCGGACAGCGCTGCTGGACGTCTCGCACGACTCGGAGCTGCTGGCGCTGGGCTCGCGCGGGCTCGGCCCGCTGGCCGGGTTCCTGCTGGGCTCGGTGAGCGGCCACATCGTGGGGAACACCGCGTGCCCGGTGGTCGTGGTGCGCTCGTCCGGCGGGACGGCGGACGGCGACCCCGGCGGTGAGACCGGCGGTGAGGCCGAGGTGGTGGTGGGGCTGAAGCATCTGGATCGGCCGGACGAGGCGCTGCTGGAGTTCGCGTTCACCGCGGCGGCCGGTCGCCGAGTCCCGCTGCGGGTCGTGCACGCGGGCGAGGAGCACGACACGGAGGTGGGGGCGGCCGTGGCGCGCTGGCGGACGGCCCATCCGCAGGTGGTGGTGGTCGAGACGGCGGTGGCGGGGAGCGCCTCACCGGTGCTGCTGGCGGCGGCGGCCGACGCGGCGCTGGTGGTCGTGGGGCGGGGCCGCAGCAGGGTGGGCCCGGTGGTGCACGGCCTGCTGCATCACGCGCACAGCCCGGTGGCGGTCGTCCCGCACAGCTGAGCACCGCCGGCACGTACCCGGCGTACAGCGCCCGTACCCGAGGGGTACGGGCCCGTCCGTGCGGTCCTGCGGCCCCGGAACGCGCCGATGCCCGGCGAGGGGGTGCCGGGCATCACTGAAGCCAAGGGCCCCTGCCCGGTGTTTTACTTCCGGGCCCTCGATGCTGTGCACCTTCTCCACTTCATCGAGGTGGTCCTTGGCTCCAGTTCCAGCATGCCACCTCATGCGGCATAACGCTACATAGGGGGCAGATTTCTCAGATCGCCGCCGCGGAGAGCCGCCGCAGCGCCAGATCGGCGTACAGCGCCGCCCCGTCCGGCAGGACGGACTCGTCGAACACCGCCAGCGGCGAGTGGTTGCTGGGCGCCGTCTCCGGGTCGGCGCCCAGCGGGGTCGCGCCCAGGAAGATCATCGCCCCGGGCACCGCGTCGATCACCCGCGAGAAGTCCTCGGCCCCCAGGCTCGGGTTGTCCATCGGCGCGAACCGCTCCTCCCCCAGCAGCTCCCGTACCGCGTGCGCCGCGAAGTCGGTCTCCGCGCGGTCGTTCACCGTCACCGGGTACTGCTCGGAGAAGACCGCGTCCACCTCCACCCCGTACGCCGCCGCGATCCCCCGGCACACCGCCACCGTGCCCTCCCGCAGCCGCTCCAGGTTCTCCGGCGAGAAGCAGCGGATCGTCGCCTGGAACTCGGCGGTGTCCGGGATGATGTTGGTGGCCGTACCGGCGTGGAACGTGCCCACGGTCAGCACGACCGGGTCGAACACGTCGAAGGACCGGGTGATCCAGGTCTGCAGCGCGCCCACCATTTCGGCGGCCGGCGGGATCGGGTCCTTCCCCCGGTGCGGGGAACTGCCGTGCGCGCCCGCGCCCCGCACCGTCACCGACAGGACGTTCGAGGAGGCCATCTGCGGCCCGCCGCGCGCCGTGAACACCCCGGCCGGCCAGCTGTGCGACATCACGTGCAGCGCGTACGCGGCCACCGGGGGCTGCCCGGTCCCGGCCGCGTCCAGGACTCCCTCGGCCAGCATCCGCCCGGCGCCGTCGTAGCCCTCCTCGCCCGGCTGGAACATGAAGATCACATTGCCGGCCAGCCGGTCCCGCCGCGTGCTCAGCAGCTGGGCGGCGCCCGCCAGCATGGTGGTGTGCAGATCGTGGCCGCAGGCGTGCATCCGCTCCACCGGGGCGGCGAAGTCCAGGCCGCTGCGCTCGGCCAGCGGCAGCGCGTCCATGTCACCGCGCAGCAGCACGGTGGGCCCGGGCAGCGCGCCGCGCAGCACGCCGGTCACCGAGCTGAGCCCCTGCCCGGTGGTGATCTCCAGCGGCAGGCCGTCCAGAGCGGCCAGCACCGCCTCCTGGGTACGGGGCAGGTCGAGGCCGACCTCGGGGAGGGCGTGCAGCGTGCGGCGCAGCTGGGTCAGCTCACCGGCCAGCGCGCCGGCGTCGTCGGTCAGGGAGGCACTGCTCGTCGTGGTGGTCATCGTTCGCGGGGCTCCTTCGGTGCTGTGCCGGGTGATGCGGGGCGTGCGGGGGAAGCGGGGTCGTCGTCGACCCGGATCACGGGGGTGAGGATGGTCGCGTTGCCCTCGGGCTCGGTGGACGCCTTCCCGGCGCTGTCGCTGACTCTGATCAGCAGCGCGACCAGCAGGAAGTTCGCCACCGTCGAGGAGCCGCCCTGCGCCAGGAACGGCAGGGCCTTGCCGGTCAGCGGGATCAGCCCGGTGACGCCGCCCGCCACCACGAAGACCTGGAGCGCGATGACCGTGCCCAGACCGGCCGCCAGCAGCTTCCCGAACGGGTCGGTCACCGACAGCGCGGTCCGCAGCGCCCGCTCGATCAGCAGCACGTACAGGAAGATCACCGCGGTGACCCCTGCCAGGCCCAGCTCCTCACCGACCGTGGACAGGATGAAGTCCGAGCGCCCCGCGAAGCCGATCAGATCCGGGTGCCCCTGCCCCAGGCCCGTCCCGGTGAGGCCGCCGGTGCCGAAGCTGAACAGCGCCTGCGCCGACTGGTCCGAGATCAGGCCCGGCGGGCGCTGCTCGGGCGGCAGATAGATCGCCATCGGGTCCAGCCACGCCTGGACGCGGCCCTTGACGTGCGGCTGGGTCGCGGCCACCAGGACCGTGCCGCCCACCGCCATCAGCCCGCCGAGCACCACCCAGCTGGTGCGCTCAGTGGCGATGTACAGCATCACGATGAACACGCCGAAGAAGATCAGCGAGGTGCCCAGGTCACGCTCGTAGAACAGCACCACCAGCGAGACGCCCCACACCAGCAGCACCGGGCCGGCGTTGCGGCCACGGGGCAGGGCCAGGCCGAGGAAGCGGCGGCCGACCAGGGCCAGCGCGTCGCGGTTGGCCATCAGATAGCTGGCGAAGAACACCACGATCATGACCTTGACGAACTCGCCCGGCTGGAGGGAGAGCGGGCCGAGGTTGATCCACCGCTTGGCGCCGTACATGTCGGCGCCGAAGAACGCCGGGGCCATCAGCAGCAGCAGCGAGATCGCCATGCCGACGTAGGTGTAGCGGGCCAGCAGGCGGTGGTGGCGCAGCACGACGAGGACGGCCACGAGCAGGCCGATGCCGATGACGGTCCAGGTGGCCTGGTTGGCGGCGACGGGCTCGGAGCCGTACCGCAGGGCGTAGGAGTGGTCCAGGCGGTCCATGAGGATCAGGCCGAGCCCGGAGAGCATGACGGTGACCGGCAGGATCAGCGGGTCGGCGTGCCGGGCGAAGCGGCGTACCGCCAGATGGGCGGCGAGCGCGGCGCCGCCGAGGCCCGCGGCATAGGCGGGCAGGCCGGTCGGTACCGCGTCGTACAGGGCCAGTCCGGCGGTGGCGTGTCCGGCGGCGCAGATGAGGACGGCGAGCAGGATGAGCACCAGCTCGGTGTTGCGGCGGTGCGCGATCCACCGTCTGATGTCGGCGCGCGGGTCCCCGCCGCCGTCCGCGCCCCGCCCCTTGCGCCCCATGTCCCTGCCCCGTCCCGCCCCTGGTCGCCGTGGTGGCTGCTCGCCTTTTCGCCGAACTTACCCCGGGTGATGCCCCCAGGTCACCAGCGGGTGACGCGTACCTGGTGGGAGCCGTCGGGGTGGGCGGCGAGGACCTCGACACGGATCCGGGCATCGTCGTCGGTGAAGGTTTCGCCGGGGACGAAGGGGGCATCGGTCAGCTCCGCGGTCACCTGCGGGTCGGGCAGCGCCTGGCAGCCGGCCGAGCCGGGGGTGGCGTCCTCCACCCGGACGGGGCCCTGGCCGGTGGGGACGGCGGCGTCCACCCGGGATATGAGCACGCCCGGGCGGCACACGACGCGGTCGAGTTCGCCGCGGGCGCGCACCTCGACGGCGATCGCCTCGCTGTCCCCGGTGCGCAGGGCGAGCAGCTTCAGCCCGGTGGCGGGGTCCGAGACCGGGCGCAGCAGATGGTCGCTGACCCCGGCGCCGCCCGGGACGCACACCACCTCGTGGGGCAGCAGCCAGCCCAGCTTCCACTTGTGCCAGGCCAGGAAGTCGTTCGTGGGGCCCCAGTCCTGTTCCATCACGTCCCAGTGGCCGGCCAGCAGCGGGGCGCTGTCCTGGCCGGTCCAGTACAGGTCGGGCAGGCCGAAGGCGTGGCCGTTCTCGTGCACCAGGACCCGGTAGGGGCTCTCGCCCGGCTGGCGGCTCCAGATGAAGCTGACGTTGGAGAGCGTCCCGGAGGAGGTCTGGGCCAGCGGGCGGCCGGGGAAGGACACGGAGAGCACCTTCTCGGTGGCGGGAGGGCCGGCGTTCGCGGTGGCCAGCACGTTGACCAGGTCGTACGCGGACAGGTCCAGGTCCTCGCCGTCGAGTGCGGCGGCGATCTCCGTCAGCAGCCGGTTGTAGCCCTGCGGATCGTCCGGGTGCCAGCCGGCGCCGCGGTCGATGCCGTACGCCTCGAAGGGCTGGGACATGCGCAGCCAGCGGTGGACGGGCTCGGCCCGGTAGTCGAGCCGCCCGTAGGAGCTGGTGGCGAAGTACTCGCTGGTGGCCGGGAAGAACTCGGCGAACCGTTCCTCCGTCGTCCCGCGCGCCTCGGAGCCGGGGAAGTCGATGAACACGGTGAGGGCGGTGACGACGCCGGTGGTGGCGCTGTAGCCGGGCGAGGTGGGCATGCCGACGCTGAGCCCCTCGTGCTCGGCGGGCGCGCAGGAGCCCTCCACGGCGGCGGCGGCGCGCAGCAGGTGGGCGGGGAGTACGGAGGCCGTGCCCGGTGTTGAACCCATGACCAGGGCAAGGGATCCGCCGACGGCGATGAAGGCTCGCCGGGGGCGGCTGGGTATGTGGGGCATCTCGCTTCTCGCCCTTCCCCGCCGGGCGGCCGCCCGGGGTGCGGGCGGCGGCGGTGGCGGTCCGGTCGGAGGTGGAGGCCGGTTGGGAATCCACCTTCGGCCGCGAAAAGGGGGGCCGCGCGCCGAATGACGCATCCGGGTGGCGGGCACCCGCGCAACCATCGGAGGGCGCCGTTCGTCTTCACCGACGTGGGGGTGAGCACGGGTGAGGTGCGGCATGGGGTACCGGACAAGATCACAGACCCGTCGTGGGCGGGCAGGATACTGCATCGGCAGAAAAAGATGCGTCGCTTGGGAATTCTGTCCGGATTCCCGTCGTTGATTCGTTACGGACGCGGGAGGCGAGGGGGCATCCCAGGCGTCCGGGTTGACCAGCGCGTCAATCGAACAGCATTCGATCACTCGCAAGGGAGCACGTATGGCAACCCGTGCCGTCGCCCGACGTAAGGACACCGTGGAGGGTGCCGAGTCGACGGGCAGTGTCCGGTCCAGTGCAGGCGGCGATGCCACCGAGCGCGATCTCGTGGGGATGTATCTCGATGAGATAGCCCGCACCCCGCTGCTGGACGCGGCGAAAGAGGTCGAGCTGTCCCTCGCGATCGAGGCGGGGCTGTTCGCGGAGCGTCTGCTGAACGGCGGCGAACCGCCCGTCACCCAGGGGCCCGCCGCCGACATCACCCACGACGAGCTCGAGGCGATCGTGGCAGCCGGCGAACGTGCCAAGGACGTCTTCATCCGCTCCAACCTGCGCCTGGTGGTCGCCGTCGCACGGCGCTACCCGCGCAGCGGCCTGCCGCTGCTCGACCTGATCCAGGAGGGCAACGCCGGCCTGGTGCGGGCGGTGGAGAAGTTCGACTACAGCAAGGGCTTCAAGTTCTCGACGTACGCGACCTGGTGGATCCGGCAGGCCATCACCCGCTCGATCGCCGACCAGTCGCGCACCATCCGGCTCCCCGTCCACCTGGTGGAGGAGCTGGGCCGGATCCGGCGCGTGCAGCGGGAGTTCAACCGCGAGCAGGGCCGCGAGCCGGAGCCCTCGGAGGTGGCGGCCGAGCTGGGCTCCACACCCGAGCGGGTGCAGGACGTCCTGGACTGGGCGCGCGACCCGGTCTCGCTGAACATGTCGGTGGACGACGAGGGCGAGACCCAGTTCGGGGACCTGCTGGAGGACACCTCGGCGGCATCGCCCGAGCAGTCCGTGCTGGTGATGCTGCGCCGCGAGGGCCTGGAGGACCTGATCGGCCGCCTCGACCAGCGGACCGCGGCGATCATCCGCGCCCGCTACGGCATCGAGGACGGCCGCGAACGGACGCTGACGGAGGTCGGCAAGCAGCACGGCCTCACCCGTGAGCGCATCCGGCAGATAGAGAAGCACGCCCTGCTGGAGCTGAAGAAGATGGCCAGCGACTCCGGCTTCGACGCCGCCGCGTAACAGCACCCGCCGATCGCGGCACGACCCACACGACGCACACACCGACGACGAGAACCGAGGTCCCGGCGGAAGACCGCCGGGACCTCCTCACGCGTCGGGGCGCGGCCCGCTCAGCGCAGCAGCCCCGCACCGTGCAACTCGTCGAAGACCAGCCGCGTGACGGCGGAGACCCGCTCGCGATCCGCGTACCCCAGCCAGATCAGCTCCTCGATCTCGCTGCTGGGCGCGAGCGTTCCCTCGTACCCGGCGGTGTAGCAGGTCATGCGCACCCTGGTGCCGGAGTCCTTGCCGTGCGCCGGTGCCTCGAAGGTCCCGGCGTGCACCGCGCCGGCCGGGTCGATGGAGACGGTCAGCTCCTCGGCGATCTCGCGCACCAGGGTCTCGGTGTCGCTCTCGCCCGGCTCGCGCTTGCCGCCGGGGAGATAGCAGGTGTCCTTGCCCCGGGAGCGCGCGCCCAGAACCTTCCCGTCCTCAAGACGCAGCCATGCGACCTTGTCGATGATGGTCATCGTCGTCCGTTCACTGGTAGAAATTGCGGTCCCAGCGGTGCCGGGCGAGGATCCGGCGTTCCTCGTCCGTCAGCGGCGGGGCGTCGCCCACCGGCACGTTGCGCTCCACGTTGCGGACCGTGCGCATGCCCACGATGACCGTGGAGACGCCGGGGCCCGAGGTGGCGAAGCGCAGCGCGGTGCGGGCGATCTCATCCTCCCCGATGCCCAGGTCGGAGACGATGGCCGCCACCCGCTCCTCGACCTGGGCGGCCCGCTCGCCGCGGAAGTACTGGTTGCGCCAGTCGCCCTCGGGGAACGGCTGCCCGGCCCTGGCCGATGCCCCAGGCTCCGTAGCCGATCTCCGACACCCGGGCGCCTGTGGTGCCCAGTTCGCGGTAGCGCATGTGTGTGCTCGTTCCTGTGCTCGGTTCTCCACGGCGGGGTGCGCACGTCGCGCGGTACCCCGTCCGACGGCGGCACGGTGACCGGTGCGGGCCGCCGTCCGCACCGCCTTTTCACCACTCCCCGAGAGGGGTCAGGCGGTGGCGGCGGCCCAGTACGCGCCGGTCGGGTAGGTGTACGCGGCCACGCTCTCCTCGTGCATCCGCGCGCTGTACCCGGGGGCGGACGGCAGGACGTACGCGCCCTCCCGCACCACGCACGGGTCGGTGAAGTGCTCGTGCAGGTGGTCGACGTACTCGGTGACCCGGCCCTCCAGCGAGCCGGACACCGCGACGTAGTCGAAAACCGACAGATGCTGGACCAGCTCGCACAGCCCCACGCCGCCCGCGTGCGGACACACCGGCACGCCGAACTTCTTCGCCATCAGATACACCGCGATGATCTCGTTGACGCTGGCGAGCCGGGCCGCGTCCAGCTGGCAGAAGTCGATCGCCTCCGCCTGGAACATCTGCTTGAACAGCACCCGGTTCATGCCGTGTTCGCCGGTCGCCACCCCGATCGGCGCGACGGCGCGGCGGATCGCGGCGTGGCCCAGGATGTCGTCCGGGCTGGTGGGCTCCTCGATCCACAACGGCTTGAACTCGGCCAGCGCGCCGACCCACTCGATGGCCTGCGGCACGTCCCACACCTGGTTGGCGTCGATCATCAGCTGGGCGTGCTCGTACCCGATGACCTCCCGGGCGATGCGCAGCCGCCGGACGTCCTCCGCCAGGCTGCCGCCCACCTTGAGCTTGATGTGCCGGTACCCGGAGTCCACCGCCTCCTGGCACAGCCGGCGCAGCTTGTCGTCGGAGTAGCCGAGCCAGCCGGCGCTGGTGGTGTAGCAGGGGTAGCCGGTGCTCGACAGTTCGGCGACGCGCCGCTCGCGGGTGGGGGCGAGTTCGGCGAGCAGGCCGATCGCCTCGTCCCGGGTCAGGACGTCGGACAGATAGCTCAGGTCGGCGACGTCGACGAGTTCGGCGGGGGTCATGTCGGTGAGCAGCCGCCACAGCGGCTTGCCGGCCACCCGCCCGGCGAGGTCCCACACGGCGTTCATCACGGCGGCCAGCGCCAGGTGCTCCACGCCCTTGTCGGGCCCGAGCCAGCGCAGTTGGGAGTCGGACTTCAGCTCCCGGTACGTGCCGCCGAGGTCTCCCACCACTTCCTCGACGCTCCGCCCGACCAGCGGCCGGCCGCGCAAGCGCGCGGCGAGCACGCAGATGTCGTTGCCGCGCCCGATGGTGAACGTGAAGCCGAACCCGGACAGCTGAGGGTCATCGGTCCTGATGACGACGTACGCGGCGGAGTAGTCCCCGTCCTTGTTCATGGCGTCCGAGCCGTCCATGGTCGCCGAGGTCGGGAACCGGACATCTATCGCGTCGACACTGACGATGGTGGTCATCGTTCCTCCACACTCGGGGGTACGGATCCGACGAAGCATAGATCCGCCGCCGCGAAGCCGTCCCTGCTCACCCGCTACACTGACCGCGGCGGCGACCAGCCGTCCCGCCTCCGTAGCTCAGGGGATAGAGCACGGCTCTCCTAAAGCCGGTGTCGCAGGTTCGAATCCTGCCGGGGGCACAGCTCATGAGCGGCCGCCGGCCGTTCGCGCCCGGATCACCGGCGCGCGGGCCGCGCGGCACCGCCCGAACGGCGGAGACTGACGGACACACCCGCGGGTTACCCATGTTCTCCGGGTCCGTCTCGGAGCGGGCTCCGAGCGGACGCAGCAGACGACACCCCGCGGGCGCCATGGACCTTCCCATCCTCCCGCTGGCCATCACCATGGTGGCCGGCCCCCAGATCATCTCGGCGATCATCTTCGTCACCGTGCCCCGCGCGACACGGGTCTCGCTGGCCTTCCTGTGCGGCGTGGCCCTGGCCGTGACAGCCGGCGTCCTGGTCATGCTCCTGGTCGCCCATCTGCTGGGCAACGCCGTGCACTTGGGCAGTGAGTCCGACAAGGGCTCGGCGGGCAACATCATCAAGTACGTGCTGGTGGGGCTGCTGGCCCTGCTGGCGCTGAAGAACTGGCGCGGCCGGGAGAGCGCCGAGCCGCCCAAGTGGCTCGGCACGCTGATGTCGGCCGGTGCCGCACGGGCGTTCACCGTGGGGATGCTGGTCATCGGGCTGATGCCGTCCGACCTGATCGTGCTGCTGACGGTGGGCGTTCATCTGGAACAACGGCATGCCGGGTTCGCCGCCGCCCTGCCGTTCATCGTGGCGACGGTGCTGATCGCCGCGCTGCCTTTGCTGCTGCGCTCACTCTTCCGTCGCCGGGCGGAGACCGCCATGCCGGCCGTGCGGGACTGGATGAACAGTCACAGCTGGCTGATCAACATCGGCGTCTGCGTGCTCTTCATCGCTCTGGTGCTGTCCGGGGCGTGAGTCCGCCGGCGCCGTCACCCGGACGGCCCCCGTGGGGTGGTCGGGGGCGGGGGCCCGGAGAGACCTTCGGAGCATGGAGCCATCACCGCATTCCACCGGGCCGGCCGGGGGCGGCCCCGGGGGTCACTCCCCCGGCCCCGCCGAAGCTCGCTCGCTGTGGGCCGAGGGACTGGTGCTGTTCGCCGCCATCATGCTGGTCATCGGCGGAATCATGGACATCCTCCGGGGTTCCATGGCCCTGGCGAAGGACCAGATCTTCATCTCGACCCCCGACTACGCCCTGCAGCTGAGCCTGACGCGGTGGGGCTGGATCCACCTCGTCCTGGGGATCCTCGCCGTCCTGGTCGGTCTTGGCCTGTTCCGCGCGGCGCTGTGGGCCCGCGTCGCCGGGGTGGTGATCGCCGGTCTGCTGATGCTGGCGGCCTTCCTGACGATCCCCTACTACCCCTTGTGGTCCGTGGTGCTGATCGCGCTGTACGCGTTCGTGATCTGGGCCCTGTGCGCCGTACGGCCGCCCCGCCGGGAGTGAGCGGCGGGTTCCGGCCCCGCGCCGCGGACGTCCCGCGCGGGCCCGCCCGGCGCGCGGGAGTGCCGGGGCGTCAGCCGGCGGCGGGGCGCGCCACCGGCGCCACCTCGGCGACCACGGCGGACGCCCGCGGCTCCGGCACCCCGGCCGAGATCAGCGTCGCCACCGCGACCTGGGTCCCGTCGTCCACCAGTTCCCCGGTGTTGACGGTCTCCAGCAGGGCCAGCGTCATCGCCTCGAGCGCGGCGCTCAGCGCCGCCGGCGGCAGCGGGGAGTGGAAGACGCCCTCCCGCCGCCCGCGCTCCAGGACGGACCGCACCGCGTCCCTGGCCGGCGCGAGGATCACGGCCACCCGCTCGGCGCCCAGGTCCCGGCGGGCCAGCGCCAGCAGCAGCCGGTAGCGGTCCCCGATCGGCCACATGCCGAACACATGGTGCGCCAGCGCCTGCTCGGGCGGCCCCGCCACCTGCTCGGCCCCGGCCGCCACCGCGCCGCGAATGGCCTCGGCGGCCTCCTCGGCCAGCGCCTCCAGCAGCGCCGCCCGCCCCGGAAAGTGCCCGAACAGAGTGCGCCGTACGACCCCCGCGGCCTGCGCCAGCTCCTCCAGCGTCACATCCGGGTTGCGCCCCAGCTCCTGACGGGCCGTGGCCAGAATGCGCGCCCGGTTGGAGCGCGCGTTGCGGCGCTGCGGCGGGGGGCGTCGCCCGGACGGGATCGGGGGGAGGGCCACCGGCTCGGACACGGCATCCACCTCGGCGCAGTCACGGAACGGGTACCAACGACCCACCTATGGTGACACGGCCGGGGCGCCCCTCCGCCGGCTCAGAACAGCCGGCCCGCCCGTTCCTCCGCCGGCTCCTCCAGCTCCAGCAGGAAGCGTTTGCGCTCCAGCCCGCCCGCGTACCCGGTCAGAGCGCCGCCCGCGCCCACCACCCGGTGGCAGGGCACGATCACCGAGATCGGGTTGCGGGCGTTGGCCGACCCCACCGCCTGCGACAGCGACACCTCGCCCAGTTCCCGCGCCAGCTGCCCGTAGGTACGCCGCTCGCCGTACGGGATCTCCACCAGCAGCCGCCACACCTGGCGCTGGAAGTCGTTGCCGCGCGGCGCCAGCGGCAGCTCGAAACGGGTGAGGCGGCCGGCGAAGTACGCGCCGAGCTGCTCGCGCACCGCCTCGAAGCCACCCGCCACGCGCGGCCCCAGGGCGGCGAGCGGCGGCATCCGCAGATGGCCGGGGAAGTACAGCCCGGTCAGCGCCCCCGTCTCCTCGGCCACCGCCGTCAGCGGCCCGACCGGGGAGTCGATGACCGTGTGCACCACCGGCTCGCTCACCGCCGCACCGCCACACTGTGCTCGTCCAGCCGGTGCGCCCGTGCCCACGCCTCGTCCACGCTCACCCCGAGCCCCGGGCCGGACGGGATCTCGGCCCGGCCCCCGGCGGTCGGCCGGATCGGGTCGGCCAGCACGCCCTCGCGCAGCGGATTGTGCCCCCGGTCGAACTCGAAGATCAGGGGTTCACCGGTGCCCGCGCCGTACGGGACGTCGGGCACCGCCGACAGCAGCTGGAGGGTGGCGGCCTGCGCCACGCCCGTTCCCCAGCAGTGCGGGGACAGCCGGAGGTTCCAGGCGGCGGCCATGGCGCGGATCGCCTGGGCCTCGGTGAACCCGCCGCACTTGGCGACGTCCGGCTGCACGATGTCCAGCTGCCGGCCGGCGATGGGATCGCGGAAACCGTAGCGGGTGTACAGCGCCTCGCCGCCGGCCAGCGGCGGGAGGGCGCGGGCCGTGGCGGCGGCGCGCAGTTCGTGGTAGCCGGCGTGGTCGTGCGGCGGCACCGGCTCCTCGACCCAGTACGGGTCCAGGTCGTGCAGCCGCTCGATGGAGCGGCGGGCGGAGGCAGCGGTGGCGTTGGTGTTGTAGTCGACCATCACCAGCCCGGTGTCGCCGAAGACCTCCCGGGCCACCTGCGTGCGGGCCCGGTCCACGGCCGGGGAGAGACCGATCTTGATCTTGACGGCGCGGAACCCCTCGGCGGCGTTCCGCGCCAGTACGGCGCGCAGTTCGCCCAGGTCACGGCCGGGGGTGACGTAGCCGCTCGACGCGTACGCGGCCACGCTCTCCCGCAGCCGCCCGCCGAGCAGGTCGCCGACCGGCACGCCGAACGTACGGGCCTGGGCGTCCCACAGGGCGATGTCCAGGCCGCTGAGCGCCGCGACGTGGGGGCCGCCGGTGGTGTGGTGGTAGCCGGTGGACAGGGTGTCCAGCAGCGGGTTCTCCCGGACGGCCACCGGCTGTCCGAGCAGCGCGGCGCCGAACTCGGCGAGGAACGGGGCAACCCGGCGCGGCGGCCCGAAGGACTCGCCCCAGCCGTGGATCCCGTCCGAGGTGGTGACCTTGACCAGCGTCGCCACCCGGCGGTCGCCCGGTGCCTTGGCGGTGCCGTAACCGCCGTCCGGCAGCGGGGACTCCAGCGGGAAGGTCTCCACCGCGGTGACCACGGGCCGGGCGGGGCGGCTCACTCGGGGACCTGCTGGAAGCGCCAGCGGTGCACCGGCCGGTGCAGCAGACCGGCCGGCGGGTCGGGGAGTTCGGCGGGGCCGGTGCGCTCCCACCAGGTGATGACGAGCACCCGGTCGGCGGCGGCCGTGAACGTCTCCCGGCGGGCGGGGGCGGGGTCGAGCGCCTGCTGCCGTACCCAGGCCAGCAGTTCGGCGCCCCGGCCCTCGGCGGCCCGCGCCTCCCACATGAGGGTGGTGGTCGTGGTCACGCCCGGCCCCCGTACAGGTTGGCGGCGCTCAGCTCGTGCACATGCGTGTGGGAGTCGGCGTGCGTGTGCGTGTGCCCGGGGATGTGGGTCTCCGTCACGGGCAGCGAGGAGTCCGCGGGCAGATCCAGCCCGGAGGCGGGGCGGTTGCGGGCCACCATCTCCGCGCCGAGCGCCGCCACCATGGCGCCGTTGTCCGTGCACAGCTTCGGCCGGGGCACCCGCAGCGTGATCCCGGCGGCGTCACAGCGCTCCCGCGCCATCGCCCGCAGCCGCGAGTTGGCCGCCACCCCGCCGCCGATCATCAGATGGTCCACACCCTGTTCCTTGCAGGCCCGGACCGCCTTGCGGGTCAGCACATCGGTGACCGCCTCCTGGAAGGAGGCCGCCACATCCGCGACCGGCACCGGCTCCCCGGCCCGGCGCCTGGCCTCGACCCAGCGGGCCACCGCGGTCTTCAGGCCGGAGAAGGAGAAGTCCAGCGGCGCGTCCCTGGGGCCGGTCAGCCCGCGCGGGAACCGGATCGCCTCCGGGTCGCCGTCCCGCGCGTACCGGTCGATCACCGGGCCGCCGGGGAAGCCGAGCCCCAGCACCCGCGCCACCTTGTCGAAGGCCTCCCCCGCCGCGTCGTCGATCGTCGCGCCCAGCGGCCGGACGTCGGAGGTGATGTCGGGCGCCAGCAGCAGCGAGGAGTGGCCGCCCGACACCAGCAGCGCCATCGTCGGCTCGGGCAGCGGACCGTGCTCCAGCTGGTCCACGCAGATGTGCGAGGCGAGGTGGTTGACGCCGTACAGCGGCTTGCCCAGCGCGTACGCGTACGCCTTCGCCGCCGAGACCCCCACCAGCAGCGCCCCGGCCAGGCCGGGACCGGCCGTCACGGCGATGCCGTCCAGGTCGCTCGCCGCGATCCCGGCTTCCTTCAGCGCCCGCTCGACGGTGGGGACCATCGCCTCCAGGTGCGCCCGGCTGGCGATCTCCGGCACCACGCCCCCGAACCGGGCGTGGTCATCGACGCTGGAGGCCACCGCGTCGGCGAGCAGCGTGGTGCCGCGCACGATCCCCACGCCGGTCTCGTCGCAGGAGGTCTCGATGCCCAGCACGAGCGGTTCGTCAGCCATCTCTCTCTATCTCAGCTCTCGTCATGGTGGTCGCCGGGCGCCGGCCGGCGCATCACCAGCGCGTCGTGGTTGCCCGGCTTGTAGTAGCCGCGCCGGATGCCCAGCGGCTCGAAGCCGAACCGGGTGTACAGCCGCTGCGCCCGCGCGTTGTCCACCCGCACCTCCAGGAACACCTCGCCGCAGCCGGCCGCGTCGGCGGCGGACAGCAGGTCGGTGAGCAGCCGGGCGCCGAGCCCGCTGCCCTGGCGGGCGGGGGCCACCGCGATGGACTGCACGTCGGCCTGGTCCCCGGCCACGGCGAGTCCGGCGTACCCGGCCGGGGTCCCGCCCGCCGGGTCCTCCGCGAGGACGTAGTGCCTGCTGCGCCGCGGGCCGGCGGTCAGCGCCAGCTCGGACCAGAACATCCCCGGGGTCCAGGCGTCCTCGGGGAACACCTCGCGTTCCAGGGCCAGCACCGGTTCGATGTCCCACCAGCGCATCGCGCGCAGGGTGACGGCGCTCCCGGTCATGGGGTGACGACCTTGTACCCGGCGGGCACCTGGGCGTCGGGGCGGCGCAGATACAGCGGACGCGGCGGCTCCAGTTCCTCTCCGGCGGCCAGCCGCTGGGCGGCGAGCGCGGCCAGGGCGCCGGCCGAGGCGTGCTGCGGCAGCTCGCGGCGCACGTCCGCGAAGGCGTCGGCGTACAGCAGGGCCCCGGCTCCCACGGCGGGCAGCGCGGTGACCTCGGCGGGCAGCTCTCCGGCGCGGTCCACGGCGGGCCCGGCGACCCGGGTGCCGGTGGCGTCGTACCGCGCCCAGTACACCTCTTTGCGCCGGGCGTCGGTGGCCACCACGAACTCGCCGGTGAGGCCGGCGGCCCCGGCGGCGTGCGCGATGCCGTCCAGCGTGCACAGACCGTGCACCGGTACGGAGCGGGCCGCCCCGAGCGCGGCGGCGGTCACCAGGCCGACCCGCAGCCCGGTGTAGGGGCCGGGGCCGTTGCCGACCACCAGGCCGGTGACCTCGCTGATCTTCCGCCCGGCGGTGGACAGGACGCGGTCCACGGCGGGCATCAGCAGCTCACCGTGGCGGCGGGCGTCGATCTGTTCCCAGGAGGCGAGCACCCGGCCCTCCCCGTACAGCGCGACGGTGACGGCGGGGGTGGCGGTATCCATGGCAAGCAGCAGCACGTCAGCAAGCGTACGGTCTCTCGCGCCCGGCCATGCTGCTGATAGCGTCACCACAGGTTTCACCGGATCCCGCGAAAGGCGGCAGCACCACTGTGGCGCGCAGTCACTCACGCTCCCGGCCAGGGCCCACCGTGGCCGCGCTCACCGTTCTGGCTCTCGCCGTGGTCGCTTTCTTCGCGTACCAGGCCAACGCGGCTCCGGACCGCCCCGGAGCGGGCGGAAAGCCGGATCCGACACCGGTCGAGGAGATCGTGCCGGACAAGCCGTCCGAGACGGACGGGGCCGAGAACGAGAACCCCGCGCTGCCGCCCGAGTCGGGCGACGGGGTGCGGGTGGTCTACTCGCTGTCCGCGCAGCGCCTGTGGCTGGTGGCCGAGGCCCCCGACGGGCTGGGCGAGGAGGTCCTGCACACCTACCCGGCGCACCGCAGCACCGTCGACCCGGAGCCCGGCGCCTACCAGGTCACCCGCCGCGACGAGGCCATTCCCGGCTCGGACGGGGTGCCAATCCAGCACGTGGTGGTCTTCCACACCGACGCCGACGGGATCGTCTTCGGCTTCTCGGCCGCCGTGGACGGGTCGCTGCCCGACCCCTCGGCGCAGGCCCGCACCGGTGGCATCCGCCAGTCTCCCGAGGACAGCCCGCAGCTGTGGGAGTTCGCGGAGGTCGGCACCCAGGTGGTCGTGGTCCCGTAGGCGGGAGCAGGACGGGTTTTCGGGGGCCGGGTGGGTCAGGCCCCGGGCTCCGGCCCGGTCAGCCCGACCCCGGCCCACCGCTCCCCGACGGGGGTGAGGGCGACGGTCCTGGCGTCCTCGCCGTCCTGGGCGATGGCGATGTGCAGCCGGTCGCCCGACAGCTCCTCGACCTTGCCCTCGCCCCACTCGACCACGATCACGGACTCGGGGAGCGAGACGTCGAGGTCGAGGTCCTCCATCTCCTCGAGCCCGCCGCCCAGCCGGTAGGCGTCCACGTGCACCAGGGCGGGCCCGTCCCCCAGCGGGGGGTGGACCCGGGCGATGACAAAGGTCGGCGAGGTGACCGCCCCGCGCACGCCCAGGGCCTCGCCGATGCCGCGGGTGAGCGTGGTCTTCCCGGCCCCGAGATCGCCGCTGAGCACCAGCAGGTCCCCGGCGCGCAGCAGCGCCCCGAGGCGGCGGCCCAGGGCCGTCATCCGCTCGGGACCGTGAACGGTGATCCGGGTGCCCTCTCCGGCAGACGTCGTCATGCTGTGGATGCTACGCGCCGGCGGACAGATGGACGCGCGGCACCCGCGCCCCGATCCGGGTGACGATCTCGTAGCCGATCGTGCCGGTCGCGCGCGCCCAGTCCTCGGCGGTGGGCTCGCCGCCGTCCCCGGGCCCGAACAGGACGGCCTCGTCCCCGGCCTCGGCCAGGTCGCCGCCGAGATCGACCACGAACTGGTCCATCGCGACCCGTCCGGCCACCGTCCGCCATTTCCCGGCGACCAGTACGGGGCCGCTGCCGGAGGCGTGCCGGGGGATGCCGTCCGCGTACCCGGCCGGCACCAGGGCCAGGGTGGTCGCCCCGGGGGTGACGTACTGGTGGCCGTAGCTGACGCCGTGGCCGCCCGGCACCCGCTTCACCAGCGCGAGCTGGGCGCGCAGCGTCATCACGGGCCGCAGCCCGAGGTCGTGCGGCGTGCCCACCTCGGGGGAGGGCGACAGGCCGTAGACCGCGATTCCGGGCCGGACCAGGTCGTAGTGGGTGCCGGGCAGGGTGAGGGTGGCGGGCGAGTTCGCGAGGTGCCGCACCTCGGGCCTGATCCCGGCGCGTTCGGCGATGTCGAGCGCCGTCCGGAACGCCTCCTGCTGGGCGGCGATGGAGGGGTGCCCCGGCTCGTCGGCGCACGCGAAGTGCGACCACAGACCGGTGATCACGACGGTGCCCTCGGCCTCCGCCTCGCGGGCGGCGGCGACCAGGTCGGGCCAGTCGGCGGGCTGGCAGCCGTTGCGCCCCAGGCCGGTGTCCGCCTTGAGGTGCACCCGGGCGGTGCGTCCGCAGGCCCGTGCCGCCGTGACGATCTCGGTGAGCGCCCAGCGCGCGCTCGCCGAGACATCGATGTCCGCCTCGATGGCCTCCCGCCACGGCCCGCCGGGCGTCCACAGCCAGCACAGCAGCCTGCCGCGGTCCCCGGCCGCCCGCAGGGCCAGCGCCTCCTGCGGGGTGGCGGTCCCCAGCCAGGCCGCGCCGGCCTCGCGTGCCGCGCGGGCGCAGGGCAGCAGACCGTGCCCATAGGCGTCGGCCTTGACCACGGCCATCACCTGCGCGCCGCCGACCGCCCGCTCGCGCAGCGCGCGGACGTTGGACCGCAGCGCGGCCAGATCGATCTCGGCACGCAGCCGGGCACTTTCCGGCGGCAATTGGTCGCTCATAGGCTCAAGTGTCGCAGGAGAGAACGCCCGCTCTGCCGCAGACTGGGCCCATGAGGACCGCCTACCGTGTGGAGACCGTACGCGCCGCCGAGAGCGCCCTGATGGCCCGGCTGCCCGCAGGCACCCTGATGACCCGCGCGGCCGCCGGGCTGGCCGCCGCCTGCGCCACCCTGCTGACGAGGGCCACCGGGCGGCCCACCCGGGACCGGCCCACCCGCACGGCCCGGCTGTACGGCGCCAAGGTGGCCCTGCTGGTGGGCAGCGGGGACAACGGCGGCGACGCCCTGTACGCCGGCGCCCGGCTGGCGCGCCGCGGTGCGGCCGTCACCGCCGTGCTGCTGTCCCCCGAGCGGGCCCACCCGGCCGGGCTGGCCGCCCTGCGCCGCGCCGGCGGCAGGGTTCTCACCCTTGCGGACACCTCATCCGTCTCCTCCCTTCTGCGCTCGGCCGACCTGGTGGTGGACGGCATCGTCGGCATCGGCGGCCGGGGCGGGCTGCGCCCCGACGCCGCCCACCTGGCCCAGCGGGTGGCCGACGCCGGAGCCCCGGTGGTGGCGGTCGACCTGCCCAGCGGCGTCGACCCGGACAGCGGCGAGGTGAACGGACCGGCCGTGCGCGCCGCGCTCACCGTCACCTTCGGCACCCTCAAGCCGGGTCTGCTGGTGGACCCGGCCCGGACCCACGCCGGCGAGGTGCACCTCGTCGACATCGGTCTCACCCCCCAGCTGCCGGCCGTGCCCGAGCTGGCCGCCCTGGAGAGCGCCGACGTGGCCGCCCTGCTGCCCCGGCCCTCGGCCGAGAGCGACAAGTACCGGCGCGGTGTGGTGGGCATCGCCGCCGGCTCCGCCCGCTACCCCGGGGCCGCCGTGCTGTGCGTGGCCGGGGCCCTGCACGGCGGGGCGGGCGCGGTCCGCTACGCAGGACCGGCGAGCGATCACGTGCTCGCCCGGTACCCGGAGACGCTGGTCTCCTCCGGGTCCCCCCACCACGCCGGCCGGGTGCAGTCCTGGGTGGTGGGCCCAGGACTGGGCGAGGAGCCGGCCGCCAGGGAGATCGTGGCGGAGGTGCTGGCCACCGAGGTGCCGGTGCTGGTGGACGCGGACGGTCTGCGCGCGCTGGACCCCGACCGTCTGCGGACCCGCGAGGCACCTACTCTCCTCACCCCGCACGCGGGCGAGGCGGCGGCGCTGCTGGGCACCACCCGGGAGCGGGTGGAGTCCGCACGGCTGGCGGCCGTGCGCGAGCTGTCCCAGCGCTACGGGGCGACGGTGCTGCTGAAGGGGTCCACCACCTTGATCGCCGACCCCGATCCCCGGGGCCCGGTCCGCGCGAACCCCACCGGTACGCCCTGGCTGGCCACCGCCGGGAGCGGCGATGTGCTGTCCGGCCTGGCGGGCTCCCTCCTCGCCTCGGGGCTCCCCGCCCTGGACGCCGCCTCGGCAGCGGCCCATCTCCACGGCCTCGCCGGCTCCCTGGCGCCCACCCCGCCCAGCGCCACCACCGTCGCCGCCGCCCTCCCCCGGGCCTGGGCCCGCGTCACCGGCACCGGCACCGGCACCGGCACGGGCGGCGCGGCCTCGTCCTCCCCATCCGCATTCCCCCTCCCCTGATCCCGCACGGATCGCCGGTCATCGGCCCCAGCCAGCCGATCACCGACTCCCCTCCGTGACCGCCCCCTTGGCCGCCATGACCCAAGACTGCCCCACCCCACCCGCCCGGCACACCCCTCACCAGCTCTTTTCACTCGAACTGGTGATCATCCCTCCGCGATGACCACCGCCGAGGCCACGCCCGCGTCGTGACTCAGCGACACATGCCACGAGCGCACGCCCAGCACCTCGGCCCGCTCCGCCACCGTCCCCCGCACCCGCAACCACGGCCGCCCCGAGTCCTCCTGGCAGATCTCCGCGTCCGTCCACCGCAGCCCGCCCGGCGCCCCCAGCGCCTTCGCCAGCGCCTCCTTCGCCGCGAACCGCGCCGCCAGCGAGGCGATCCCCCGCCGCTCCCCGCTCGGCAGCCACAACTCGGCCGTCACGAACAGCCGGTCGGCCAGCTGCGGCGTACGCTCCAGCGACTCCCCGAACCGCGCGATCTCCGCCACATCGATTCCCACCCCGACGATCACGGCGCCACCACCACGCCCCACCCCTCGGTGATCTCCCACCGCACCTCGCCGAACTCCCGCCGCACCAGCACCATCTGATCGCCCTTCACCACAACGCTCTCGCCCGCCCCGTCCCCCCATGCCCCGGCGTCCGAGGCCAACCGCACCGCACCGTCGGCGGCTCCGACCACCAGCGGCACCCCGGCCGCCGCGCCGACCACCGTGTCCGGCTCATCTGCGTGCACCACCAGCGCGGCGAACCCGCCCGCCAGCACCCCCCGCACCTGCCGTACCGCCTCGACCAGTTCACCGCACGAGGAGAACGCCTCGGCCACCAGCCGCGCCACCACCTCGGCATCCGCCACCGGCCCCGGCGTCACTCCCGCCACCGCGCCCGGCGCGCCTGAGCGCCCCCACAGTTCCTCCCGCGCCCCAGCGAGCGCCCCCGCGTCCACCGCCCCCGCCAGCACCACGGCCACCCGCCCGGCACCGTCAAGACCCGGCACACCCCCCAGCCCGCCGATCCCGCACATCCCCGCCGGCAACGGCCGCCGCTCCAGCTCCTCCCGCAGCCTCTCCACCGCAGGTGACGGCCCACCCGGCCCACCAGGCCCACCAGGCCCGCCCCACGTCGCGCCGAGCCCTCCGTCCGCCGACACCACGACCCCCGCCGAGCGCGCCGGACCCTCCGCCCCCACCGGCTCCCCGCGCCGTCCCAACCGCTCAAGACCCCTCAGCAGTACACCCTCGGCCGACTGGCCCCCTGCCCCCGCGTACCCGACGATGCCGCACATGCGGGCAGAGTAGCCCGCCCCCGCGCCCCCGCCACGCCCGGCATGGCCCGCCCCCGCACAATGTTCCCCGTGACCACTTCGCCCCCAGACGTCCCCCCTGGCTCCCCCGCCCCGCAGGCCAGCCCGTACATCGACCTCAGCCGCGCCGAGTGGAGCGCGCTGCGCGACCGTACGCCCCTGCCCCTCACCGCACCCGAACTCGACGCCCTGCGCGGCCTCGGTGACGTCATCGACCTCGACGAGGTACGGGAGATCTACCTCCCCCTCTCCCGTCTCCTCAACCTCCACGTCGCCGCCACCCACCAGCTGCGCAACGCCGTCAGCACCTTCCTCGGCGGCCCTCAGCCCGCCACCCCCTTCGTCATCGGCGTGGCCGGCAGCGTCGCCGTGGGCAAGTCCACCGTCTCCCGCCTCCTGCAGGCTCTCCTCGCCCGCTGGCCCGAGCACCCGCACGTCGCCCGCGTGACCACCGACGGCTTCCTGCTGCCCAAGGCGGAACTGGAACGTCGCGGCCTGATGTCCCGCAAGGGCTTCCCCGAGTCCTACGACCGCCGCGCCCTCACCCGCTTCGTCGCCGACGTGAAGGCCGGCCGCGCCGAGGTCAGCGCACCCGTGTACTCGCACCTGAGCTACGACATCGTCCCCGGCGAGCGGCTGACCGTACGCCGCCCCGACATACTGATCATCGAGGGCCTCAACGTCCTGCAGCCCGCCGCCCCCGGCCAGGTGGGCCTGGCCGACTACTTCGACTTCTCGGTGTACGTGGACGCCCGCCCCGCCGACATCGAGACCTGGTACCTGGAGCGCTTCCGCCAGCTGCGCGCCACCGCCTTCCAGAACCCGGCCTCGCACTTCCACCGGCACGCCGCACTTCCCGAGGACGAGGCCATGGAGTACGCGCTCACCACCTGGCGCACCATCAACGAGCCGAACCTCCGCGAGAACATCGCCCCCACCCGCGGCCGCGCCACCCTGGTGCTGCAGAAGGCGGCGGACCACTCGGTCCGCCGCCTCCGCCTGCGCAAGATCTGAGGAGCTGAAGAGGGAAGAGGGAACAGGGAACAGGGGCAGCGACGAGGACGGAGAGCCCTTCGCCCCACCCGCGACCCGCCCTGTCCCCGCCTACCCCAGCGCCGACTTCACCGCGTCCGCGAGGCCCGACGCGACCGCCCGCGCCTGCGCCGCGTCCGCCGCCTCCACCATCACCCGTACCAGCGGCTCCGTCCCCGAGGGCCGCAGCAGGACGCGCCCGGTCGCCCCGAGCTGCCGCTCCGCGTCCGTCACCGCGTCCGCCAGCTCGGGGGAACGCCCCACCCGCGCCTTGTCCACGTCCGGCACATTGATCAGCACCTGCGGCAGGCGCTCCATCACGGTGCCCAGATCGGCCAGCGTCCGCCCGGTGTCCGCCACCCGCGCCGCCAGCAGCAGCCCGGTCAGCGTGCCGTCCCCGGTCGTCGCGTGGTCGGTGACGATCACGTGCCCGGACTGCTCGCCGCCCAGCGCGTACCCGCCGCGCCGCATCTCCTCCAGCACGTACCGGTCCCCCACCGACGTCTGGAGCAGCCGCAGCCCCTCGCGCTCCATCGCCAGGGACAGACCGAGGTTCGACATCACCGTCGCGACCACCGTGTCCTCGCGCAGCGTGCCGGCCTCCCGCATCGCCACGCCCAGCACGGCGATGATCTGGTCGCCGTCGATGTCGCGCCCCGCCGCGTCCACGGCCAGGCAGCGGTCGGCGTCCCCGTCCACCGCGATGCCGAGGTCCGCGCCGTGCTCCACCACGGCCGCCCGCAGCGGCTCCAGGTGCGTGGAGCCGCAGCCCTCGTTGATGTTGAGGCCGTCCGGGTCCGCGCCGATCGCCACCACCTCGGCGCCGGCGCGCGCGAACGCACCCGGCGCCACCAGGGCGGCCGCCCCGTGCGCCGTGTCGACCACGATCTTCAGCCCGTCGAGCCGGTTCGGGAGCGCGCCCACCAGGTGCGTCACATAGTCGTCCGCGCCGGCCCCGTACTCGGTGACCCGGCCGACCCCGGCCCCCACCGGCCGGTCCCACGGCTCGCCCGCCGCGTGGGCGCGGTAGGCGGCCTCGATCCGGTCCTCCAGATCGTCCGCGAGCTTGTGCCCGCCGCGCGCGAAGAACTTGATGCCGTTGTCCGGCATCGGGTTGTGGCTCGCGGACAGCATCACGCCGAAGGCGGCGTCCAGCGAGCCGGTCAGGTACGCGACGGCCGGGGTCGGCAGGACGCCCACCCGCACCACGTTCACCCCGGCGCTGGCCAGCCCGGCCACCACCGCCGCCTCGAGAAACTCCCCGGATGCCCGTGGGTCGCGCCCGACCACCGCCGTGGGCCGACCGTCACCGGCACTGTCACCGCTGAGCACGCCCGCCGCCGCCACGGACAGCCCGAGGGCCATCTCGGCCGTCAGATCCGCGTTGGCGATTCCGCGTACCCCGTCGGTACCGAAGAGTCGTCCCACTGTCATTCCTCCACGTTCACAAGGCTGACCCGCGTCGTTAACCTTATAAAAGAACGCCCCGACAGCGCGTAAGCACTGTCGGGGCGTCAGCAGCAATCGGGTTAGCGCTTGCTGTACTGGGTACCCTTACGGGCCTTCTTCAGACCGGCCTTCTTGCGCTCGACGGCGCGGGCGTCACGGGTCAGGAAGCCGGCCTTCTTCAGCGCGGCGCGGTTGTTCTCCACGTCGGCCTCGTTCAGCGCCCGGGCGACACCCAGACGCAGCGCACCGGCCTGGCCGGAGATGCCGCCACCGGAGATGCGCGCGACCACGTCGTAGCGCTCGTCCAGCTCGAGCACCTTGAACGGCTCGTTGACTTCCTGCTGGTGCACCTTGTTGGGGAAGTACCCCTCCAGGGTGCGACCGTTGATCTTCCACTTGCCGGTGCCCGGCAGAATGCGCACGCGGGCGATGGCGTTCTTGCGCCGACCGGTGCCGGCGCCCGGGAGCGGCTCGCCGAAGCGCTCGGCGAACTCCTCGTCGGAGGTCGCGAACTCCTCCGGCGCGCTCTCGGTGGTGTACTCCTCGACCTCGGGCACCTCGGTGTCGATGGTCTCGTCAGTGGTGGGCTCGGCCACGATGCTCCTCAGATTCTTTTCGTCTTAGGGGGTGGCCGGGACTACTGCGCGACCTGGGTGATCTCGAACGGGACCGGCTGCTGAGCAGCGTGCGGGTGCTGGTCGCCCGCGTAGACCTTCAGCTTCGAGAAAACCTGACGGCCGAGCGAGTTCTTCGGGAGCATGCCCTTGATGGCCTTCTCGACGGCCTTCTCCGGGCTCTTCTCCAGCAGCTCGTCGTAGCGGATGGACCGCAGACCACCCGGGTAACCGGAGTGGCGGTAGGCCAGCTTCTGGGTCCGCTTGTTGCCGGACAGGTGCACCTTCTCGGCGTTGATGATGATGACGAAGTCACCCGTGTCAACGTGAGGGGCGTACACCGGCTTGTGCTTGCCCCGCAGAAGGGTGGCGGCCTGTGAGGCCAGGCGGCCCAGGACGACGTCGGTGGCGTCGATGACGTGCCACTGACGCTGCACGTCTCCGGGCTTGGGGCTGTACGTACGCACGGTCGTAGCCTTCGCTTCTTCAGTGAATGGGTCCTGACAAGGCCACCCGGTGATCACAGCACCGCCCGCACCCGGTGACGCATACCGGAAGCGGGACCGCTGGAAACCGACCAGATAGACCGGCGCAAGGCCCCTCACGTGAGAACGAGCAAGCCAAACGCATTCAGCCAGGCAGATTACCGTCACCGCCCCGCGCCGGTCAAAACGCGGGCGCCCCGGCTACCGCTCCCGCACGACCCGTCGCTCGTCCCACACCGGCTCCGACGTCTCCCTTACCACACCGTCCGAGCCGAAGACGAGATAGCGGTCGAAGGACCGCGCGAACCACCGGTCGTGCGTGACGGCCAGCACCGTCCCCTCGTACGCCTCCAGGCCGGCCTGAAGGGCCTCGGCGCTCTCCAGGTCCAGGTTGTCGGTCGGCTCGTCCAGCAGCAGCGCCGTGCTCCCCACCAGCTCCAGCAGGAGGATCTGGAAGCGTGCCTGCTGCCCGCCCGACAGGCGCTCGAAGCGCTGCTCGGCCTGCCGGTCCAGCTCGTAGCGGCGCAGTGCGGACATGGCCGGGCCGCGCGCCTTGGCGTGCTCCGTCCACAGGATGTCCAGCAGGGTCCGGCCGAGCAGCTCGGGGTGGGCGTGGGTCTGGGCGAAGTGCCCCGGCACCACCCGTGCCCCCAGCTTCCAGGCGCCGCTGTGGTCGACCCCGTCCCCGCCCAGCAGCCGCAGGAAGTGCGACTTCCCGGACCCGTTCGAGCCGAGGACGGCCACCCGCTCCCCGTAGAACACCTCAAGATCGAACGGCCGCATCAGCCCGGTCAGCTCCAGGCCCTGACAGGTGACGGCCCGCAGCCCGGTACGGCCGCCACGCAGCCGCATCCGGATGTCCTGGCGGCGCGGCGGCTCCTGCGGCGGGCCGGCCTCCTCGAACTTCCGCAGCCGGGTCTGCGCCGCCTTGTACCGGCTCGCCATGTCGTCGCTGCGCGACGCGTACTGCCGCATGTCCACGACCAGCTTCTTCAGCTGGGCCCGCTTCTCGTCCCAGCGCCGGCGCAGCTCCTCGAACCGCTCGAACCGCTTCTCGCGGGCCTCGTGGTACGTCGCGAAGCCGCCGCCGTGCACCCACACGTCCGACCCGGCGGGCCCCGGCTCCACGCTGATGATCTTCTCGGCGGCCCGGGCGAGCAGCTCACGGTCGTGGGAGACGAACAGCACGGTCTTGCGGGTCTCCCGCAGCCGCTCCTCCAGCCAGCGCTTGCCCGGCACGTCCAGATAGTTGTCCGGCTCGTCCAGCAGCAGCACCTCCTCGGGGCCGCGCAGCAGCGCCTCCAGCACCAGCCGCTTCTGCTCACCGCCGGACAGGGTGCGCACCTGCCGCCACTGGGCCCGCTCGTAGGGCACCCCGAGCGCGGCCGTGGTGCAGATGTCCCACAGCGTCTCGGCCTCGTACCCGCGCGCCTCGCCCCAGTCGGCGAGCGCCTGCGCGTACGCCATCTGCGCGTCCTCGTCGTCCCGCGTCATGACGGCCAGCTCGGCCTCGTCCACGGCCCCGGCCGCCGCGCGCAGCGGCGGCGGGGAGACGGACACCAGCAGGTCCCGTACGGTCCGCTCGTCCCGCACGCTGCCGACGAACTGCGGCATGACGGCCAGGCCGCCACTGACGGTGACGCCGCCGGCCTGCGGAGTCAGCTCACCGCCGATCAGCCGCAGCAGGGTGGTCTTGCCGGCCCCGTTCCCCCCGACGAGGGCGACGGCGGCCCCTTCCCCCACCCGGAACGACACATCGTCGAGCAGCACCCGCCCATCGGCCAGCACGTACTCCAGATGCGCCACCTCAACATGCCCCATGCCCCCCATGCTCCCAGCCGGGAGGGGCCGACCCAACCGGGTTTCTGTCACCGTCCCGCTTGGAGCTCAGTCACATCGCGCATCGCCAGCCCCGTGAAAACCAAGACCGCCCACACCCAGCGTTCCACCGACCTCGGACACGGTCGCCGCTTCGGCGAAAGGCCGGTCAGACCGTCGCGTCGCGGTTGTGCTGGCCCGCTGACGACAAAAGCCACCCCCTACGAACGGCAGAAGCACAAACTCCCCGCCAGCGAACACCCGGGTGGCAGCAGCCTGGCCTTCATTTACCTCTGCACGAAGTTGGCATTTGAAGAGCAAATCAACCGCCCGAACGCCAACAGAAGGAACATATTAAAGCGCAATGTCCAGGATGTCAGATGGATTGTGATAAACTATTATCCACCTGAATCCAGCGTTGAGAATTATGGATATTTATCTGCCCTCAATCATTCAGGAAAGATCGGGGATTCCAGATCCAAGCAATAGTGCGCAGACCATCGACTCTCGATTAGACAGGCCGTCTTTGACTCGCCAGCCAATCTCATCGCGAACTGCAACTATAACGCTTCCGGCGCGCACGGTTCTTCGGTCGATAATGAACCTTGAACCCACATCCATGAGCAGCTTCCCTTTTTCGATCCTATGCAGTGCAATTTTTACATCAGACCCTGGGATTTCACCCGAAATTCCCCGACGAAGGAGATAGGTCAAGCCTCCTGCATTCTTTGCAAACTGCGGAAAGGTTGCTATCTTTTCGCCGTCACCAGCAACCAGGGAGGCAGAAAACGCACCTAGATACTCGTGGAGATACAAAGCGTAACGGGCGCTATCTAGTCGAATGTGCTTCTTGTAGCCATTACCGTCGCGCCGCCAGGAACCTACTTCGACAGCATCCGTCCATTTTCCCCCTTCCTGCCGTCTGCCAATTTCAACCCTTCTCATCCTTTGGCATTTAAGCGAAGCAGACGCCAGGCCGACAAGAATACTTACCGGCAGGCCAACCATGGCGACCATGCCAATAGAGCCAAAAAATCCGCCGTAGACAAGTATCCCTGAATAAACTATCAGGAATATCAACAAGCCGTCATTGGCCGCCGCCTTGCCTTTTGCTTTCATTGTCGAATTACCGCCCTTTCAATATTTCAATTCCCTTCTTGAGGGGTGTCGTTCCGTATCTTGCCACAAAGGCACCGTTTCGCGCCCCGCCCGAGGCGGATTGGAAAATCCATTTTGTTACCTTTTGCCCAGTAATATCCTCGTTCGTAGCAGTTGCGAACCCGACGTGCAAGATCGACCCCGCCAAGGCGCCAGCCGTAGCTCCTGCCAAAATTAGGCATCCTGCGCCAGCAGTCGCTCCACAGAACCCGATAGCAAAGGCTGTTCCGAGGCTCACTGCTGCAATATTGACACCAAGATGTCCGAGACGTCGCCACAGATCTTCACTGGTGAAATCATGCCAAGCGTCTGACAATTTATCCAAGGCGACGTCGGCAACACCTGAAACCTTGTTCCACGCTGCGCCGGCAGCGCCAGAAACATCACCCCGCGCCAGGCTGTTCCAGAATCCTCGGTTCTTTTCTTCGTTCTTGCGCCGTTCTTCTGCGGCCTGGCGCTCACGTTCCGCCTGCTCACGATCTTCTGCCCGCGCTTTGGCGGTAACATGACCGGCATTCCACGTGATGCAGCCTGGATCCTTGGAGCACGCTGTTTGCATGGAATTCCGATATCGAACGTAACGCGGCGCCAGGGTTCCGCCCTGGTTCTTGGTGACCGTTTCGTAGTTCTTGCCGTACTCCACCTTTTCCAGGCTGTGGCGCGACCCGTAGGTGCACTTGTACTGGCCCGAGAAACACTCCTCGTAAGCCAGGCCGGTCGGGTCGGCAAAGGCCAGGGGGTTGTTGTTCGCGTACTGGTAGGCGTTGTGCTGGGTGGTGTCATCCTCCAGCAGCAGCGGGTCCGGTGATATGAAGCGGCCCAGCAGCGGGTCGTACTCACGGGCGCCCAGATGAGTGGTACCCGTGGGGTCCTTGGTTCCGTCCAGGAAGCCGCGGTCGCCCGGCCATGAAGTGCTGCCCGTCGAGCCGCGCTCGCCGCCGAACGGGAGCTGCTTGCGGCGCTGGACCGCCTGGCCCAAGCCCCAGGCCACCGCGATCAACGCCGTGCCCTGTTGGTCCGAGAACAGGAAGGTCAGATCACCTGTGGTGCTCTCGCGCATGGCGACCACCTGGCCGCTGTGTTCGTAGTACCGCTGACCTGTCACGGTAGCGCCCGTCGCCGTCAGCTCATTGCCGTGCGGCAGATACGCGGTCGCGCGGCCGTCACCATTGTGGGCGAGCAGTCGGCCACCCGAGGCGTCGTACACATATGAGGTGCTCTTGCCGGCCTCCGTCACGGAGTCCAAGCGGCCCTCGCCGTTCCAGACGAATTCCTGATCACGGGCGCCGCCCGCCCGGCCCGTCATGTTGCCGGCCTCGTCGTACGTGAACGACTCGCTTTGCCCACTGTCGGGGCCGCCCGTGGTGGTCACGCTGCGCAGCGCGTGCGCCCCCTCGCCCCCGGCCTCCGTCATCCCGTACGCACGGGTCACCGTGCCAAAGCCGCTGACCACCGGGTTCTGCGTCTCGCTCACGCGGTTGCCCGCCAGGTCGTACTCGTATTCGTGCCAGTAGCCGTCCGGGCCACCGACCGTCCGCGCCGAGGCGCCCGCCGAGCAGTCGTCGACCGCCGTCGATGTCGTCCACGCCTCGGTCAGGCGGCGCAGCGCGTCCGTCGTGAAGCACTGCGTGTCGGACACGGCCTCCGCGTCCTGGCCGGACACCGAGGCGACCCGCTTCACGTTCCCGGCCTCGTCGTAGGTGTAGCGCGTGTTCTCGATGCGCAGCGCCTCGTCGCCGTCCACGGTCCGGCTTGTCAGCCGGCCCGTGTGCTCGTCCCAGATCCGGGTGTCGTACACCTTGCGGCCCAGCACTCCGAACTCGGTCCGCTCGGCCCGGCCGAACGCGTCGTGGCTGACGTTGTTCACGAGCACCTGGCGTCCGGCCGTGGTCTTGAAGGGCAGACCTTCCCTCGTGAAGTTGGTGGTGACCCGCTCCTGTGGCAACCCGCCCATCGCCGGATGCATCAGCCATTCAAAGATGCCCGTGCGCTTGTTGTAGCCGTACGTCCAGGTATACGCGCCTGCCAGGGCACCTTCCTCCGACGGCAGCGTGACGGTGGAAGAGGTCACCTGATACCGCTCGTTGTAGCCGCCCACCTCCGTGGTGTACGCCGCGCCGTCCACATAGCGGGTGTCCTTGGCGGGCCGACCCTTCTTGACCGTGTCGTACGTCCACTCGGCGGTCGTCTCCCCGTCCACCTCAAGGGCGGTCTTGCGCCCGAGGAGATCAAAGGACGTTGTCATGGTGACACCGCGCGCATCGGTGGCGGAGGCGGGACGGTCCAGCACGTCGTAGGACACCGTCGTCACCCCCGTATCCGGGTCATCGATCCGCACGCGATTGCCGCGCTTGTCGTAGGACCACGACCAGGAGTTCCCTGCGGGGTCCTTCATCGTCACCAGGTTCCCGGCCAGATCGTAGCCGTACGTCGTCGCCTGGTACGCGGTGCGTCCCGCATTGGTGTAGGAGCGTTGTTCGACCTTCCGGCCGTAGGCATCCGTGAGGGTGGTCGTCGCGGTCCCACCCTCCGGCGGGATCACCGTGGTGCGCTCCGCACCGTCGTACAGGGTGCGCGTGCGGGCCTTTTCGTCCCCGTAGCGCAGGGCCACGGAGAGGACGGTCCGGCCGGCGGCGTCGAACTCATTGCGTACGGCCGCCGGCACCTTGTTGTCGGCTGCCTTGACCAGCTCCGCCGACGGGGCGCCATCCGTGAAGTACGGGGTGTACGACTTCCACGCCCGGCCCGCAGTGTCGTACAGCGTCTCGGAGATGATCTTCCCGTCCGGTCTTCCCACCGCACGACCCTGGGTTTCCCTGCTGCGCAGCAGACCGTCGTAGAAGGAATAGGTTGTCAGGTAGTCGCCCTGATAGTCGAGTCGCTGCTCGGTGACGACGTTCGGCTTCGTCCGCGACAAGCTGTACGTGTACGTCGCGGTCGGCTTGGTGGGGTTCTCGGTCTTCGTCCAGCCCGGCTCCCACACCGCCGTCGTCCGCCCCAACGCGTCGTAGGTCGCGTCCGTCCGTACGCCATTGGCGTCAACGGCCGCCGTCACCACGCCGCGTCGCGCGTCGGTGGTCACCTCGGCGGTGTGCCCCAGGGCGTTGGTCGTCACGGTCTTGGTCGGCGACTGCCCGGTGGCAGGTGTGTACGCCGTACGGGTCTCCGCGCCGGCCGCGTCCGTGTGGGTCAGGGCCCGGCCGTACTGGTCGTACGTCACCGTGCTGACCGTCCGGTATCCCGTACCCGCGCTGTCCACTCCGTCGACCCGGGTCGGCAAACCGCGACTGGGTGCGGCTCCCAGGGTGCCGGAACCGTCGTAGTACGTGCGGGTCGCCGACAGGAGACCGTCGGGCAGTGCGGGTGTCTTGTCGCAGGTTCCTGCGACGGTCCGGTTCTCCGCCTCGAGGCCGAGGATGTTCTTGCTCTCGTTCCTGGCGTAGCTGACGGTGGTGCACTTCTCGTCGCCGGCAACCGCTGTGTCGCCCTGGTCGCTGACCGAGGCGACCATGCCGAAGGAATCAAAGGTGCTGTCGGCACGGGTGCGCCGCCAGGTGCCGTCGCTCAGGCGCTCACGCGACGTCTCCGTCTTGAGGTCGACCTGGTACGCCCGCAGGTCGGACACCCCGTCCCGGCTGTGGGTCGCCGTGGCAGCCGAGCGCCAGGGAACGTGTGCAGTGGCGGACAGCACCGCGCCGCCGTCACCCGCGTGGGTCACCGTCTCCCGTACCAGGCCGGCGAACGCCTCGTGATCGGCCACCTGGTTGCCTTCGGTGTCGGCGACCTGGGCCCCGGATATGCCGCGGAAGTAGCGGGTTTCCGTCAGGGTCTGTACGCCCTCCGCCGGATCACCACTCAGTGTCTGGACCCGTCCGTACCCCTTGCGTTCGCTGAACGTGCGGTGCGCCGGCTTGCTGAACTCGTCCTCGGGCTTGGCCCAGCCCATGCCGCCCAGATAGCGGTAATCGGTGCGCACGACGGGAGCGCCCGACGTGTTGTCGGACTCCAGCACCTGGTCCACCACGTAGGTGTGGAACCAGTCCAGGTACGGCTCGTAGTCCGGAGCCGGGGCGTCCGGCGGGGACCACATCACCGGATAGCAGCGCTTGGTGTTGGAAGAAGGTGACGGCAGATTGCGTGGATCGCAGTCCGCCTTGGAGTAGGTGACGCCTATGGTGCCGCCGGTCTCGGTGTCGACGGCGTAGACGCGGTACCGGTTCAGCGGTGGGATCGGGTCGAGAACGCCCTCCACCCGGTTGGGCAGTTGCTGGCCACGGAAGGTCACCGCCGGCAGGGTGAGGTCGGCGTCGCCGGTGTGCCCGGTGCGGGTGATGGACTTCAGCCACAGGGCCGGGTCGCTGCCGTCACCCGTGGAGGGGAAGCTATGGTCCAGCTTCCAGCTGTCCACCTTCTTCAGCTCGCCGGTGGCCAGGGCGTAGGAGGTGATGGAGGTCAGTCGCTTGGTGGTCCAGAAGGACGGCGAGTAGTTGCCCTCGCAGTCGGCTCCGGAGGCACAGTGCTGGTCGAAGGGAACATCCGGCCAGTCCTTGGCGGTGTCTTTGGTGACCTTCGACCAGTCGCAGGCAGCGCCTTCGCGCACACAGCGTTCGGAGACCCCGAAGGTGACACGGCCGGCCGGGTTGGAGGTGTACACGGCGTCGCTGCGCAGCCCGTAGTCGACTCGCTTGAGGTGTCCGCCCCGAATGTAGGTGGTCGGGGTGCCCTTCCAGGAGCTGTCGATGGCCCGGGCGTAGCGGTTGGTCTCCTTGGTCCAGTAGTACGCCATCGCGTTGCCGAGCGGGTCAACGACGTAGTCGAGGTTCCAGCGCCAGGCCTGCTGGCACCAGGAGTCGGCGAAGGAGGAGGCACGGCAGGGCTCACCGGCGTGGTTGCCGAAGACCGGCACGGTCCAGGTGGAATCGGTCACCGCGTTGTCGCCCGACCAGCCGGGAAGCTTGTGCAGGCCGAAGTAGTACTGGACGCCGTCCGGTGCGGTGACACGCCAGTGCTCGCCGTTACGCGCGCCGTTGTCAGCTCCGGTCAGCAGTTCGACGCGGGTGCCGTCGTCGTCCTGCTTGCGCCAGACGCCGGTGGTGTCGTCCTTGACGAGTTCGCCGCCGGATCCGCCGAGGGCCAGAGTGGCGTTCTCCTTCTTCCAGCACAGATCGCCGACCCTGTTACCCGGATTGTTGCCCCCGCTCTTGTCGTCCTCACAGGCGATGTAGCGGCGTTCGATGAAACCGGGTGACAACGACCAGCCGTCACCGACCCAGTTGGCTTGGTTGTTCGTGGCAGCGGTGCGGCCGTCGACCGACTGGGAGGAGTACGACAGGCCAAGGCCGGGCTGCAGACCGCCCGGCACGGAGGGGATGTCGAGGCCGTAGGACCAGGAGAACCCGCCGGAGGAGCCCCCGTGGGTCCAGGACCCGGACGGGGAGAGGTCTGTGGCGGTGAAGTCTCCGGAAGCCCCCGACGGTGCTGCTTCAAGTGCCAGAAGCCGGGTGCCGACGGTGGCCATCAGCCCTGTGGCTGAGGCTAGCTCATCGTCGGCCGGCTTCACCAGGTCACTACCGCTCTCCAGGGCAGCTCCCGTCGCGGGCAGGTCGATCTGTGTGGAGAGCGTCTGCGCGGCGGCATCGTTGTGCGAGGGGAGCTCTTGCTGAGTGCCGCAGTCATCGGTGTCCGGGGTGAGCAGAACGCACTCCGGCAGGGCCCGGACGACGAGACGGCTGGCCCAATCCGCACCGTAGATCCCGGCGAACCGCTCGTAGTCCAGAGCTAGATCGACAGTGGCCGTAGCGGCGTCCGCCCCAGCTGCCTCGCCGTCGTCCGCCAAGCCCCGTACGGCTATCAGGACGCCGTCAACGCCGGCCTTCTCCGTGGCGTCCCCGCTGAGGATCTGCATCTGCACGGTGCCGAGACCGGCCGGGGCGGCCAGTTCCTCCACCTCGGACTGCGACCACTCGGTCTCGGCGGCCCCGTTGGCCGCGGGGCGGTCCTCGGTCTCGTCCGGCCAGTCGAGGGGCTGCCCGGTGACCGAGGTGGTCGGTACCGGATCCATCTCCTCGATGTCGGGCAGATCGAGCCTCTGCTGAGCGGCCACGGGCCCGGCCAGCATTCCGCCGAACAGCAGCGTCGCCAATCCCACAGCTGCCGCGCGCTGCCATCCCCGGCCAGGCCAGTCAACAGACATGCCCACGCCCCCTCCACCTGATCTTCACCATGAAAAACAGCGCTGAACGTAACAGGAAAAGGCCAGGATGATCCGATTCAAGTCTATGCGTTATGTGTTCGTTATTTAGCTACGGGAACTCGGTGGCTGTCGCGATGGGCCCAACCCCCACTCCCGCGCGCGCGTTTGACCTGCAACAACCTTGCAGGTCAACGGGGCCAAACTTCCCCAATGGGCACATACTTGGATAGTAACGCCGACAACGGCTCAATGGGGAGACATTTGACACCGACAATCGACTGCCGTTACATCTTCTCCACGCGTCATATCCGATGGGCAGACGTCATATCGGCACCCCATGAATCAGTGCTGAGAACTTGAGAAGAAGGAATATGAAGAATATGGAGAAGAAATTCTATTCCTCATCACGAGGAAAATATCATCGATACCGAATACTCGCCCCGGCCCTCGCACTCACCCTCGTCTCGTCGCTTTTCAGCGCATCCATGGCAACAGCTGCCGAGGGAGGCGATGACGAGGCTCCGGCGTGGGAGGAGGACTGGCGCTCACAGGAGGAGAGCACTGCGCTGAGCGAAGCCGAAGAAACCGGCGAACCGGTGGAGATACTGTCCCAACGTTCGGAAACCTCACAGGTGTTCGCCAATCCTGATGGCGACTTCACCGAACACAGCTACGTCATGCCGCAATGGGTGCGCCAGAACGGACAGCTGGTCGACATCGACACCACGCTGCGTCACAACGACGACGGCACCTACTCACCTGCGGCCACGGAAGTTCAGGTCTCCTTCTCTGCCGGCGGCGGCGAAGAACCGCTGGCCACGGTGGTCCGGGATGGCCGCTCGATGTCCATCACCTGGCCAGATCCCCTGCCCCAGCCCACGATCGACGAAGACGTGATCACCTACCCCGGGGTCCTGGACGGAGTGGACCTCAAGCTGCAGGCCAGGAACGGTGGTTTCGGTCAGGTTCTGGTGGTTCACGACGCCGTTGCCGCCGCGAACCCCCGGCTCGCGGAACTCTCCTTCGGCTTGGACACCATCGGGCTGGAGGTTAACGCCGACGAGCACGGCAACCTGCGAGCCATCAACCCCGCCGGCCAGGAAGTCTTCACCGCACCCTCCCCCCTCATGTGGGACAGCAAAACCCCGGATGACCCCGAGGTCAGCAGGATGATGAGTGCCGCCGGGGAGGAGGCGCCGATCAGTAGCGACTTCACGCCGGGGATCGGTGCCGAGAGCGCTCTCGCTGAGCTTCGTGTTGACGACAGCCAGTTGTTCCTCGTCCCCGATCAGGACCTGCTGACCGGCGAGAACACCCAGTACCCCGTGTACATCGACCCCACGGTCGAGGGCAGCCGACTCTCTTGGGCCATCGCCTACAAGAAGTACCCCAACAGCAGCTTCTTCAACGGCGCCAACTTCAACGGCGGTACCAGCGAGGCCCGAGTCGGCTACGAGGACACGACCAACGGCACCGCGCGCTCCTTCTTCCGGATGAACTCCAAGAACCTCCTGGACACCAACCGGGTGATCACCTCCTCCAAGTTCCGCATCCGCAACACCTGGTCCTGGTCCTGCAACGCCCGGAAGGTGGAGCTCTGGTATGTCGGAGGCATCACCTCTGCCACGACCTGGAACAACCAGCCCGAATGGCGCTCCTGGCTGAGCACGGTCAATGAGTCCAGGGGCTGGGCTTCCAATTGCCCGGCGGGGAACCTGGTCTTCGACGCCACCGCAGGAGCCAAGACGGCTCAGAGCAGGGGGTTCAACTCACTCACCCTGGGGCTGAGGGTCCCCGACTCCAGCGAGACGGACGTCTACGCCTGGAAGAAGTTCACCGCTACCTCGGCGGTGCTGAGCACCACCTACAACACGCGCCCCAACCCGCCCTCCAACCTCGACACCTCTCCCATCTCCACCAATAACCAGTACGGCTGTGGAGACCGCGCCCCGTACCAATACATCGGTAACACGGACTTCTATCTGCGTGCCAAGGTCTCCGACAAGGACGGCGGCACTGTCAGAGCGATGTTCCATCTGTGGCCGACCGGCCACCGGGACACCGCGCAGGGCGGCCTGATCATCGACAAGACGGTCTCCGTCACCTCTGGCGGCTACGCCCAGGTCAAAGTCGCTAAGTCGACACTGTTGCCCTACATGAACGTTGCCAACGGGAACTTCTCGTGGAAGGTCCAGGCCAACGACGGCTCGCTGAAGTCCGAGTGGACACCGCCGCTGGGCGCACCCGGCTGCCGCTTCGTGTACGACCCGAACCGGCCCTCCAGCCCTCCCGGCGTCACCAGCACCGACTTCCCCGACGGCAGTGAGGGCTGGCCCGGCGGGACGGGGAGCATCCGGCAGGAAGGCACCTTCACGCTGACGTCTGGCGGCGTCAACGATGTGGTCACGTACCGTTACTGGACCAGCTGGAGTGGCACCCGGAAGACCGTCAACGTCAGCGCGGGCGGCAATGCCAACATCAAGCTCACTCCTACCCAATCGGGCCCCAATGTTCTCTATGTGCAGAGCATTGATCGAGCGGCCAACGAATCGGACACGTACGCCTACCTCTTCTACGCCTCGGGGCTGAAGACCCCAGACGCCCCAGGAGATATCAATGGCGACGGGATACCGGACATCTGGGGAATCGACGGTAACGGCAAGCTGATCAGCCACTACGGCTCGGGAGATGGTCAGGTACATGAAGCGACGACTCCAGCCAACGACGGTGACTGGAGCGACACACTGATCACGCATCAGGGGGACTGGACCGGAAACGGTATCGAGGATCTCCTCGCTCTGCGCCCGAGGGAGGGAACCGAGGAATACGGTCTCTGGGTCTATCCCAACTCCGGCTTCGGCGACGTCTGCAGTGACTGCGGCGAACACCGGCCCGTCGAGCTCACGGTCTTCGACGAGACCAACAACCACTGGAACGGCGGGGCGAAGCAGATCCTCGCGGTCGGTGACGTCGACGGCGGCCTCGACACCGACGGAGACGGAGTCGACGACATCCCCGGCTTCCCCGACCTCCTGGTGAACGACGGTGAGTACATCTGGTTGTACTACGGCAGCGACGACTTCAAGCTGGACTCGTACCGCGACCCGGTGCTGATCGCCGGACCGGACGATCCGATCTCATCGCGGGGATCGACCATCAACGAGGTGACGCTGGCCGCTCCGGGAGACGTCAACGAGGACGGCATACCTGATCTCATCGTCGCCTACGACCGTGAGGACGACGGCCTGCTCTTCCTCTTCGACGGTCAGCTCCACGCCGGTCACTACTCCATCAGCCTGGACCATACCCAGCAGCTGGGCTGGGGTTGGCACACAGCCAATGTGACGGCACTGACGGCCAGAACAGCCCTGACACGCGACGGCTTCGTCGAGATCTGGGTCCTGATCCGGCCCACAGGGCAGCTGCAGCTCTCCGCCATCGACATCATCCATCAGAAGGCCACACTGACTACCGTGAGCACCAAGTTCACCGGATACCGCACCATCAGCTAACCCCGGTCCCCCTACCCGGCCCCCGCCGCCTCCCGGCGGGGGCCGGTGCTGCCGGCCGCCGCTAGGATTCGTGCATGAGTTTTGGGCAGGGAGCACCCGGGTGGGGTCAGCAGGGAGCTCCGGACTGGGGCGCGCTCGCCGTTGAGGCGGAGCGGAAGCGGCGGCGCAAGCGGATGTTCGTCATCGGGGGAAGCGCGCTCGCCACGCTGGCCGTCGGGACCGTCGTCGCGCTCGCCATCGTGCAGCAGGACGGCGGGTCCGACGGGCAGGCGGGCGGGGACAGCGGCGGGCAGACCGCCGACACCAGCACCGACGCCACCGCCAGCCCCACCGCCGATCCCTCGTTCGAGGAGACGCGTCTTCCCCCGCTGCCCAAGCCGCGCGAGTTCATAGCGGACGCCGACAAGGACCTCGCGCCCTTCACGGCCGACGAGTTCTACGCGGGCGAGACCATGACCGTCGAGGGCCGCGAGTACACCAAGACCGGCACCGACGCCACCGAGGACTGCACCGAGGGCGTCAGCGCCGAGCTGGGTGCCGTACTCACCGAACACGGCTGCGCCGCCCTGCTGCGCGCCACCTTCACCGGCTCGGGGGCCGCCGTGACGGTCGGCGTCGCCCAGTTCCCCTCCGAGGACGACGCCGTGGCGGCGAACGCCGCCTACACCCGCAATCTGCTGCCGCTCACCGCGGGCGACAGCCCAGAGTTCTGCCAGCGCGGCGGCTGCCGTACCACCACCAACCAGGTGGGCCGCTACGCCTACTTCACCATCGCGGGCAACAGCGACGGCACCCCCGACAGCGGCGACGGCACCGTGGCCCAGCAGGCGGCCCGGGACGGCAACGACCACGCCTTCTCCCGCATCATCCTGCGCGGCGAGACCCAGGCGTCCGCCTCGGCCTCCGCCCTCGTCGAGGAGCGCCGCAACAACAGCTAGCGCACCGTCCCCGAACCTGAACGCCGCGCGGGGGCGGGCGGTCAGCCGCTGATGCCGTCCACGACGGTGGTCAGGTTGTGGTCGAAGGTCTCCCGGGCGTCGAGGTGGGCACCTTCGATGACGAGCCGGGCGACGGTGGGATATCTGCCGGTGTCGAGCATGCGGGTGAGGTAGGGGCCGAGTGCGGCCTGGAAGGCGGCCTCGTCGGTGCCACCGGCACGGGCGGTACGCCGCTCGGTGACCTCTGTGCGGACCGCTCCGATGAGGAAGGCGTTGAGGGCGCCCACCGCCCGCTGGAGATCGTCGATACCGCGCACGCCGGGGGCCTGGCTCAGCGCCGCCGCGGTCGCCTCGCCGACGGCGAGCGCGTGGGGGCCCAGGTGGGGCCTGCCGCCGAGCAGGTCGGCGAACCACTCGTGTGCGAGGGCGGCGTCACGGGTCGCGTGGGCGATGGCCAGCACGGTGGCGCGCCACGCGGTCCGCCGGCCGGCCTCGGCGATCCCGGCGTAGACGACGTCGACCATCAGGTCGAGCAGTTCGGACCGGTTGCTCACGTAGTCGTAGAGCCGCATCGGACCGACCCCGAGTTCCTTGGCGAGCTTGCGGACGGACAGGCCCTCCAGTCCGTCCGCGTCGGCGAGCCGGATCGCCGACGCCGCGATCTTCTCGCGGCTCAACGGCACCGGCGCCGCCCGTGGCTGAGGTTCGGGCCGTTCCCAGACGGACATCCATTCGCTACCGTACGGTGTATTCACCAGTACAGTGTACGGCAAGGAGATGGGGATGGGTATGCGCGTGGCGATAGCCGGCGGCGGGCTGGGCGGGCTGACCCTGGCGCGGATTCTGCGCCGGCACGGCATCGACGCGGTGGTGTACGAGCGCGAGACGAGCCAGTCGGCGCGCCCGCAGGGCGGCTCCCTCGATCTGCACCCGGAGTCCGGCCAACAGGCCCTGGCCGCGGCGGGCCTGGCCGGCCGGTTCCGCTCGCGGGCGCGCCCCGAGGGCGAGGAACATCGCCTTCTCGATCCGAGCGGACGCACCCTGGTCCACCATGTGCCGGACCCCGGCTCGTTCTCCGGACGTCCCGAGATCGACCGGGGCGTCCTGCGTGATCTGCTGCTCGACAGTCTGCCCGGTGACGCGGTGCGGTGGGGGCGCCGCCTGATCGCGGCGAGCCCCCGACCCGGCGGGGGCTGGGAACTGACCTTCCAGGACGGCCACCGCTCAAGCTGCGACCTCCTCGTCGGCGCGGACGGCGCCCGCTCGGTCGTCCGCCCACTGCTGGCCGACGTACGGCTGTCCCACGTGGCCACTCTCGTGGAACTGACCGTCGTGGACGCCGACCGGCGCCGTCCCGGCCTCGCCGAGCTGGTCGGCCCCGGGAACCTCTGGTGCGTCGGTGAGAACCGGATCCTGGCGGCGCAACGCCTGGGGGACGGCAGCCTCCGGATCGGGATCACGCTGCGTCCCGACGGCCGCCCTCTCGACACCTGGCGCGACAAGCGCGCCCTGCTGGATCTGTTCGGCGGCTGGGACCCGCGGCTGACCGCGCTCATCGAAGCCGGGGACGGCACGCCCGCCCCGCGCGCGATCGAAGCGACGCCCACCGGAACGCGCTGGCCCGGCCGACCGGGTGTCACCCTCATTGGTGACGCCGCCCACCTCATGCCACCGGTCGGCGAGGGGGCCAACCAGGCCATGCTCGACGGCGCCGAACTCGCCGCCCGGCTCGCCGCCGGCCCCGCCGACCCCGAGGCGGCGATCCGGGCTTACGAGGAGGGGATGTTCACCAGGATCGGCCCCATCGCCGAGATGTCCGCCCGGATCCAGGCGATGATGCTGTCCCCCACCGCGGCCGCGGACCTCGTCCGTTTCTTCACCACCGGGCCCGCCGAACCCGCGCCCGCGGGCTGAGACCGCCGGCGCCCCATCGGGGCCGAGCCACCGCGTCTAGCAGCAGCCCGCCGACGCCGGGAGGGTGCGGACGTTGCGCGCCTCCCGGCTGCGGGCCGCCAGCAGGTCGTCCGCCGGATAGCCGACCTCCTCCAGGGTCAGCCCGTGCGGGCGCACCACGTGCACCGCCGAGTCGCGCACCCCGGCCGCCAGCACCTTCCCCGGCCACTCGGGGTCCCGGTGCCCGTCCCCGACGAACAGCAGCGCACCCACCAGCGAGCGCACCATGTTGTGGCAGAACGCGTCCGCCTCCACGGTGCCCTCCAGCACCCCGTCCGCGCCACGCTCCCAGCTGAGCCGGCGCAGCGTACGGATCGTCGTCGCGCCCTCCCGCCGCTTGCAGTACGCCGCGAAGTCGTGTTCGCCCAGCAGCCGCTGGGAGGCGGCGTTCATCGCCGCCACGTCCAGCGGCCAGTTGTGCCACAGCACGTGGCCGCGCCGCAGCGGGTCCACCCCGCCCGGGTGGTCGCTCACCCGGTAGACGTACCGGCGCCAGATCGCCGAGAAGCGGGCGTCGAAGTCCGCCGGGGCGCGCGAGACCCGGCGCACCCGTACGTCCTGCGGCAGCCGGCCGGTCAGGCGGCGGTGCAGGTTCTCCCGCTGCTCCTCCCACACCTCCGCCGGCAGGTCCACGTGGGCCACCTGGCCGCGCGCGTGCACCCCGGCGTCGGTACGGCCGGCCACCGTCAGCTCGTACCCCCGCGCCGAGCGGGTGACGACCCGCAGCGCCTCCTCCAGCTCCTCCTGTACGGTGCGCCGCCCCCGCTGGCGGGCCCAGCCGGAGAACGCCGCGCCGTCGTAGGACACGTCAAGACGTACCCGAACCGTCTCGGACACCCGCTTCTTCCTCTCCACATGGCACTGGGCCTGTCTCCCCCGAAAGGGTGACAGGCCCAGCGGCACAGACCAACCAGGACCGGAATCAGGCCTCGGTCTCGTCCTTCTTCTCCTCGGCCTTGGCCTCGGCCGGAGCCTCGGTCGCCTCGGCGGCCTTGGGCGCCTCGGCTTCCTTCACCGAACGCTTGGTGGCGGCCTCGGCCTCGCCGACCGCCTCCTGCTGCACGGTAAGGGCCTCCACCAGCTCGATCACGGCCATGGGGGCGTTGTCCCCGCGGCGGTTGCCGATCTTGGTGATCCGGGTGTAGCCGCCCGGACGGTTCGCGAACTGCGGACCGATCTCGGTGAAGAGGGTGTGCACGACGCTCTTGTCGGTGACGGTGCGCATCACCTGACGACGGTTGTGCAGGTCGCCCTTCTTCGCCTTGGTGATCAGCCGCTCGGCGACCGGACGGAGCCGGCGGGCCTTGGCGACCGTGGTGGTGATCCGGCCGTGCTCGAACAGCGCGGTGGCGAGGTTCGCCAGCATGAGCCGCTCGTGGGCGGGGCCGCCACCGAGCCGGGTGCCCTTCGTGGGCTTCGGCATGGTCTGTCTCCTTCATCTGTCTGCACCGGCCGTGTCAGGTACCGGTGTCAGGGCGCCACTGATCAGCAGTGGCCACTGTCAGCCGCGGGGGCCGCTCAGCACCGCTTTGTCAGTACTGCTCGGTCTCCGCGAAGCCCGTGTCCCCATCGTCCTCGGCCCCGAAGGCGTCGGCGGCGGTGGTCGGGTCGAATCCGGGCGGGCTGTCCTTCAGGGCCAGGCCCATGCCGGCCAGCTTCGCCTTGACCTCATCGATCGACTTGGCACCGAAGTTCCGGATGTCCAGCAGATCGGCCTCGGAGCGGGCCACCAGCTCGCCCACCGAGTGGATGCCCTCACGCTTGAGGCAGTTGTAGGAGCGGACGGTCAGCTCCAGCTCCTCGATCGGCAGCGCCAGATCGGCGGCGAGCGCCGCGTCGGTCGGCGAGGGGCCCATGTCGATGCCCTCGGCGTCGACGTTCAGCTCACGCGCCAGGCCGAACAGCTCGACCAGGGTCTTGCCGGCGGACGCCATGGCGTCGCGCGGACGCATGGCCTCCTTGGTCTCCACGTCGACGACCAGCTTGTCGAAGTCGGTGCGCTGCTCCACACGGGTGGCCTCGACCTTGTAGGTCACCTTCAGCACCGGGCTGTAGATCGAGTCGACCGGGATCCGGCCGATCTCCTGGCCCGCCGCCTTGTTCTGGACGGCGGAGACGTAGCCGCGACCGCGCTCGACGGTCAGCTCCATCTCCAGCTTGCCCTTGTTGTTCAGGGTGGCCAGCACCAGGTCGGGGTTGTGCACCTCGACGCCGGCCGGCGGGGCGATGTCGGCCGCGGTCACCAGGCCGGGACCCTGCTTGCGCAGGTACATCACCACGGGCTCGTCGTGCTCCGAGGAGACGACCAGCTGCTTGATGTTGAGGATGAGGTCGGTCACATCCTCCTTGACGCCCGGCACGGTGGAGAACTCGTGCAGCACGCCGTCGATCCGGATGCTGGTGACGGCCGCGCCCGGGATGGAGGACAGCAGGGTGCGCCGCAGGGAGTTACCGAGCGTGTACCCGAAGCCGGGCTCCAGCGGCTCGATCACGAACCGGGAGCGGAACTCGTCGACGACCTCTTCGGTCAAAGAGGGACGCTGAGCGATCAGCATGAAAAGAACTCCAGTCTTCGGCACCCACTATTTGATGCCGAGGCCGACAGCGGTGTCCGACAGCCGGAACACCGCACGATGTGTTTCAAGAGTACGGGCGGAGCCCCCGGGTCTCCCCGGTGACTCCGCCCACACCACTACTTGGAGTACAGCTCCACGATCAGCTGCTCCTGCACCTGGGTGTCGATCACCTGGCGCTCGGGCAGCGCGTGCACCAGCACCCGCAGACGCGTCGGAATGGACTCCAGCCACGCCGGCACGGTCTTGTCGCCCGCCTCGGCCTTGGCGACCTCGAACGGCGTCAGGTTACGGGAGGACTCCCGCACCTCGACGATGTCGCTCGGGGACACCCGCGCCGAGGGGATGTCGTTCTTCCGGCCGTTCAGCAGGATGTGGCCGTGCCGCACCAGCTGACGGGCGTGGTCCCGGGACTTGGCGAAGCCGGCCCGGTAGACGACGTTGTCCAGTCGCGACTCGAGGATCCGCAGCAGGTTCTCGCCGGTCTTGCCCTGCTGCCGGTTGGCCTCGGTGTAGTAGCCGCGGAACTGCTTCTCCAGAACACCGTAGATCCGCGCGCACTTCTGCTTCTCACGCATCTGAAGCAGGTACTCGCTGTCCTTGGTGCGCCCGCGTCCGTGCTCACCCGGGGGGTAAGGACGGATCTCGATCGGGCACTTCGCGCTCTCGCACTTGCTCCCCTTGAGGAAGAGCTTCTGCTTCTCCCGACGGCATCGCTTGCAGTCGGCCCCGGTGTAACGCGCCATTGTCTATCTGTCTCCTACTTCGACCTGGTCAGACGCGGCGGCGCTTGGGCGGGCGGCATCCGTTGTGCGGGGTGGGGGTGACGTCCTGGATGGAGCCGACCTCGAGCCCGGTCGCCTGGAGCGAGCGGATCGCGGTCTCACGGCCGGAGCCGGGGCCCTTCACGAAGACGTCAACCTTGCGCATGCCGTGCTCCTGCGCACGCCGGGCCGCGTTCTCGGCGGCCATCTGTGCGGCGAAGGGGGTGGACTTGCGCGAGCCCTTGAAGCCGACATGGCCGGCGGAGGCCCACGAGATCACGTTCCCGGACGGGTCGGTGATCGAGACGATGGTGTTGTTGAACGTGCTCTTGATGTGAGCGTGCCCGTGGGCAACGTTCTTCTTTTCCTTGCGGCGCACCTTCTTGGCGCCGGCCGTACGGCCCTTCGGAGGCATATACACGTACTCCTGTGGAGGTGGTCGGTCCTACAACACGGACCGCTGGAACAGCGTCCGGTGCGGACTACTTCTTGCCCGGCTTCTTCTTGCCGGCGATCGCGCGACGCGGGCCCTTGCGGGTACGCGCGTTGGTCTTGGTGCGCTGACCGTGGACCGGCAGGCCGCGGCGGTGACGCAGACCCTCGTAGCAGCCGATCTCGACCTTGCGGCGGATGTCGGCCTGGATCTCGCGACGGAGGTCACCCTCGGTCTTGAGGTTGGCGTCCACGTACTCGCGGAGCTTGACGAGGTCTTCCTCGGCAAGGTCGCGCACGCGGGTGTCGGGGTTCACCCCGGTGCTGGCAAGGGTCTCCTGAGCACGGGTGCGCCCGATGCCGAAGACGTAGGTGAGGGCAACCTCGACGCGCTTTTCACGCGGGAGGTCGACGCCTGCAAGGCGTGCCATGAATGTGGCTCCTGATGGGCTCTTCGGAGGTCTTCCGCAGCACCGTTCCCGTAAGACTCACGAAGTTTTACGAGCCGGGTCCCCGGCCTCCGACCGGGGGTGTCGTCCCCGCGCTGAATGGCGAGGGGTCGGGTGTCTGCGTATCTACATATATGCGTGTCGCGGCGTCGCGCGAAGAACTGCTACGAGTACGAGGCGGTGGCGGTCTGCGTCAGCCCTGGCGCTGCTTGTGGCGCAGGTTCTCGCAAATGACCATGACCCGCCCGTGACGGCGGATCACCTTGCACTTGTCGCAGATCTTCTTGACGCTCGGCTTGACCTTCATGAGAGTGAGGTTCTCCGAGTCGGTACGAACGATCTGGATTTACTTGTAGCGGTAGACGATCCGCCCGCGGGTCAGGTCGTAGGGAGAGAGCTCCACCACGACCCGGTCGTCGGGAAGAATACGGATGTAGTGCATCCGCATCTTGCCGCTGATGTGCGCGAGGACCTGATGCCCGTTCTGGAGCTCCACCTTGAACATCGCGTTCGGCAGGGACTCGACAACAGTGCCCTCGATCTCGATGGCCCCTTGTTTTTTGGCCATACTTGAGCGCTTCACCTTCCGGGATCGGCTACCTGGACAGCCCTGTACGCATGGGTGCACCAGGACCGACGTATCACTCTACGGCACCCCACCCGAAAAGACGAATCCATGATCTTTTCCCCGGATCGGAGATCATTACGCCGCCGGATCACGCCAATGGGTCAGGGGCGGCCTGCACGCCCAGCTCGGCCAGCCGTGCCCGGCCACCGTCCGGCGCCGTCAGCACCAGCGGCCCCTCCTCGGTGAGCGCCACCGAGTGCTCCCAGTGCGCCGCCCAGCTGCCGTCGTTCGTCTTGACGGTCCACTCGTCGTCCAGCACATGCGTCTTCGCGGTCCCCAGGGACACCATCGGCTCGATCGCCAGGCACATCCCGGGCACCAGCTTCGGCCCGCGCCCGCGCCGTCGCTCCACGTAGTTGAGCACATGCGGGTCCATGTGCATCTCGGAGCCGATGCCGTGCCCGCCGTACTCCTCGACGATCCCGTACTTGCCCGAGGAGGGACGCGGCTGCCGCCGGATGTACCCCTCGATCGCCTTGGAGATGTCGACCAGCCGGCCGCCCTTGCGCACCGCCGCGATGCCCGCCCACAGGGACGCCTCGGTCACCCGGTCCAGCTCCCGCACCTCGGCGGAGTGGCCCTCGCCCACGAACACGGTCAGCGCCGCGTCCCCGTGCCAGCCGTCGACCACCGCGCCGGCGTCGATGGAGATGATGTCGCCGGACGCCAGCACCGTCCCGGGCCCCGGGATCCCGTGCACCACGACATCGTTCACCGAGGTGCAGATGTTGCCGGTGAAGCCCCCGTACCCCAGGAAGTTCGGCTTGGCGCCGTGCTCGCGCAGCGTGGCCGCCGCGATCTCGTCCAGCTCGGCCGTGGAGGCCCCGGGCACCGCCGCCGCCGCGCACCTGCGGTGGATCTCCGCCACCACCAGCCCGGCCGCGCGCATCCTGGCGATCTGCTCGGGGGTCTTGATCTCCACCATCGGGGTTTCCCTCATCTTCGGATCGGGCGGGTCGGGGCGGCCCACACCGGGCCCCTCCCACAGTACGGCCGCAGCGCCCGCCCCAAGGCGGTCGCTGCGGCCGTCACAACAGCGGGGACACGCCCCGTACGCGCCGCGCTACGCGGCGTCCGCTTCCGGCAGCGCGGCCAGCGCGCGCTGCGTGATCTCCGGCACCGGGCCCAGGGCCGCGATGGTCACCACGAGGCCCTGCTCCCGGTAGTAGCCGATGATCGGCTCGGTCTCCTGGTGATACAGCTCCAGGCGGTGCCGGACCGTGTCCTCCTGGTCGTCGTCGCGCTGGTACAGCTCGCCGCCGCACACGTCGCAGACACCGGGGACGGCCGGGGGCGCGTACTCCACGTGGAAGACGTGCCCGCTGTTCTTGCGGCACATCCGGCGCCCGGCGATCCGCTTGACCACCTCGTCCTCGGGAACCTCCAGGTCGAGCACGGCGGTGAGCTTGTGCCCGCCCTCGCCCAGCAGCTCGTCCAGCGCCTGCGCCTGGGCGATGTTGCGGGGGAAGCCGTCCAGCAGAAAACCGTCCCCGGCGTCCGGCTGAGCCAGCCGGTCCGCCGCCATCGCGATGGTCACCTCGTCCGGGACCAGACCACCCTCGCGCAGGATCTGCTGGACCTCGCGGCCCAGCTCCGTGCCCTGGCTGATGTTGTCCCTGAACAGGTTTCCGGTCGAGACGTGCGGAATGCCAAGACGTTCGGCGAGGAGCGCGGCCTGCGTGCCCTTGCCCGCGCCCGGCGGTCCGACGAGGACGATTCGCATCAGCGGAGGAACCCTTCGTAATTGCGCTGGTGGAGCTGGCTCTCGATCTGCCGCACCGTTTCCAGGCCGACACCCACGATGATCAGGATGGATGTGCCACCGAAGGGGAAGTCCTGCTGGGCGTTGAACATCACCAGTGCCACCGTCGGCACGAGCGCGATCAGACCCAGGTACATCGCCCCGGGCCACGTGATGCGGTTCAGCACATAGCTCAGGTATTCGACCGTGGGCCGGCCAGCCCGGATACCCGGGATGAAACCACCATACTTCTTCATGTTTTCGGCCACGTCTTCGGGGTTGAAGGTGATGGCCACGTAGAAGAACGCGAAGAAGACGATCAGCAGGAAGTAGGTGACGATGTAGTACGGGTGGTCACCACCGGTGAAGTACCGCTGCACCCAGTCCGCCCAGCCCCCCGCGTCCGCACCGGCGAACTGCACCAGCAGCTGCGGGATGTACAGCAGCGAGGACGCGAAGATCACCGGGATGACACCGGCCTGGTTGACCTTGAGCGGGATGTACGTGGAGGTGCCGCCGTACGAGCGACGGCCGATCATGCGCTTCGCGTACTGCACCGGGATCCGGCGCTGGGCCAGCTCCACGAAGACGACCAGGCCGACCATGGCCAGACCACAGGCCACCACGACACCGAACTCGATCCAGCCGTCCGCCAGCGTGCCGGAGAGCTTGATCTGCCACAGGGCCGACGGGAAGCCCGCCGCGATGGAGACGAACATCAGCATCGACATGCCGTTGCCGATGCCGCGGTCGGTGATCAGCTCACCCATCCACATGATCAGCGCGGTGGCCGAGGTGAGGGCGATCACCATGATCACCGTGGTGAAGATGGAGTCGGAGGGGATGATGTCACCCGCGACCGTGCAGTTGGGGAAGAGGGTGCCGGAGCGGGCGGTGGCGACCAGACCGGTCGCCTGGAGCACCGCCAGGGCCATCGTCAGATAACGCGTGTACTGGGTGATCTTGGCCTGCCCCGACTGCCCCTCCTTCTTCAGGGCCTCGAGTCGGGGGATCACGACGACAAGCAGCTGCAGAATGATGCTCGCGGTGATGTACGGCATGATGCCGAGCGCAAAGATGGTCAGCTGGAGCAGAGCGCCACCACTGAACATGTTCACCAGACCGAACAGCCCGGAACCGGCCCCGCCGGCCTGGGCCTCGTCCACACACTGCTGGACGTTCTGGAAACTGACGCCGGGAACCGGAACGTGCTGTCCGAACCGGAACAGCACCACGATGCCGAGCGTGAAGAGCAGCTTCTTGCGCAGGTCAGGCGTCCGGAACGCCCGGGCGAACGCGGTGAGCACGGTTCCTCCTGCGCCCCCCGCGGCGCGCGCGAGAGGGATGGTCTTGAAGGTCAACGGATAGAAACTGGGCACAAACTCCGCTGCCCGCCGGGCAGCGGTCGGCCCCGGTTGACGGCAACGCACGCCACCTTACCGGCGGATGCGCCAGGCCGGAACGACTGACCGGGGATGCCTCGTCTCAGGCATCCCCGGTCACTCGCACTTCATGCGGCTCAGAGAAGCTCGGTCACGGTGCCGCCGGCCGCGGTGATCTTCTCCTTGGCGGAGCCGGAAACGGCGTCAACCGTCACCGTCAGCGCCACCGAGATGTCACCGGAGCCGAGGACCTTCACCAGCTCGTTCTTCCGCACCGCGCCCTTGGCCACGAGGTCCGCGACGGTCACGTCGCCACCCTCGGGGTACAACTGCGCCAGCTTCTCCAGGTTGACGACCTGGAACTGCTTGTGGTTCGGGTTGTTGAAGCCCTTGAGCTTGGGCAGCCGCATGTACAGCGGCAGCTGCCCGCCCTCGAAGCCCGCCCGCACCTGGTACCGGGCCTTGGTGCCCTTGGTACCGCGACCGGCGGTCTTGCCCTTGGACGCCTCACCACGACCCACGCGGATCTTGGTGGTCTTGGCGCCCGGCGCGGGCCGCAGGTGGTGCAGCTTCAGCGGCGTGCCGCTGTTCTCTTCCTGCGCCATGTCAGTTGACCTCCTCGACCGTCACCAGGTGACGCACCGAGCGGAGCATGCCGCGGAACTCCGGGCGGTCGTCCTTGACGACCACGTCGTTGATCCGCTTCAGGCCCAGCGAGCGCAGCGTGTCCCGGTGGTTCTGCTTGCTGCCGATGTAGGACTTGACCTGGGTGATCTTCAGCTGCGCCATTACGCACTCACCCCGGCACGGGCCCGCAGCAGAGCGGCGGGAGCCACGTCCTCCAGCGGCAGACCACGGCGGGCGGCGATCTCCTCGGGGCGCTGCAGGCCCCGCAGAGCGGCCACCGTGGCGTGCACGATGTTGATGGGGTTCGACGAACCGAGCGACTTGCTCAGCACGTCGTGGATGCCCGCGCACTCCAGCACGGCGCGCACCGGGCCACCGGCGATCACACCGGTACCGGGGGACGCCGGCTTGAGCAGTACGACACCCGCGGCCTCCTCACCCTGGATCGGGTGCGGAATGGTGCCCTGGATACGGGGGACCTTGAAGAAGTGCTTCTTGGCCTCCTCCACACCCTTGGCGATGGCGGCCGGCACCTCCTTGGCCTTGCCGTAACCGACACCCACGGTGCCGTCACCGTCGCCCACCACGACCAGCGCGGTGAAGCTGAAGCGACGACCACCCTTCACAACCTTGGCGACGCGGTTGATCGCGACGACACGCTCGACGTACGCGGTCTTCTCGGCGGCAGCGCCACCGTCCCGACCCTTACGGTCCCGTCGCTCGCCGCCACCGGCGCCGCCACCGCGGCGCTGGGGTCCAGCCATTGGAATTACCTCTCTCGAATCAGTCGACGGAACCGGCTCAGAACTTGAGCCCCGCCTCACGGGCGGCGTCCGCGAGCGCGGCCACGCGCCCGGCGTACCTGTTGCCGCCACGGTCGAAGACCACGGCGTCGATGCCCGCGGCCTTGGCCCGCTCGGCGACCAGCGCACCGACCTTCTTGGCCTTGTCGCTCTTGTCGCCCTCGTTCCCGCGGATGGAGACATCCAGGGAGGAGGCCGACGCCAGCGTGTGACCCTCGATGTCGTCGATGACCTGGGCCACCATGTGACGGTTCGAGCGGGTCACGACCAGGCGCGGACGCGCGGCGGTGCCGGAGACCTTCTTGCGGATCCGCAGGTGACGCCGCTTGTTCGCCGTACGCTTACGGGCATCGCCCTTGGCGATCTTGATGCCGTATGCCATGGCTTACTTACCAGCCTTTCCGACCTTGCGGCGGATGACCTCGCCCGCGTACTTGACGCCCTTGGCCTTGTACGGGTCGGGCTTGCGCAGCTTGCGGATCTTCGCGGCGACCTCGCCGACCTTCTGCTTGTCGATCCCCTGAACACTGAGCTTCGTGGGCGAGTCCACCTTGAAGGTGATGCCCTCGGGAGCCTCGACCAGGATCGGGTGGCTGTAGCCGAGGGAGAACTCCAGGTTGGAGCCCTTCGCGGCCACGCGGTAACCGACACCGCTGATTTCGAGGTCCTTGCTGTACCCATCGGTCACGCCGATGATCAGGTTCGCCACCAGCGTGCGGGACAGGCCGTGCAGGGACTTGTTCCGGTTCTCGTCGTTCGGGCGGGAGACGACGATGGTGCCGTCCTCGCTCCGCTCGACATCGATAGGCGCGGCGACCGTGTGCGAGAGGGAGCCCTTGGGGCCCTTCACCGCAACCGTACGGCCGTCGATGGTGACGTCCACACCGGCGGGAACCTGGATGGGGAGCTTGCCGATACGCGACATGGCTATCCGTTCCCTTCCGTTACCAGACGTAGGCGAGGACTTCCCCACCCACGCCCTTCTTCTGAGCCTGCTGACCGGTCAGGAGACCGTTGGACGTGGAGATGATCGCCACGCCCAGGCCACCCAGCACGCGGGGCAGGTTGGTGGACTTCGCGTAGACCCGCAGGCCCGGCTTGGAGATCCGCTTGATGCCGGCGATCGAACGCTCGCGGTTCGGGCCGTACTTCAGCTCGAGCACGAGGGCCTGGCCCACGGGGGCCTCCTCGGTCTTCCAGCCGGTGATGTAGCCCTCCTGCTGGAGGATCTCCGCGATGTGGGTCTTGATCTTGCTGTGCGGCATCACGACGGTGTCGTGGTACGCCGAGTTGGCGTTCCGCAGACGAGTCAGCATGTCTGCGATGGGGTCGGTCATGGTCATGAGACGGCCTTCGGCCTCTCTCACCGGGGTTTCTCCGGGGCCGCCCCGTACGGATGTGTACGGGGCCGGCCCCAAAGACCTACGGCGTAGTAGTGATTACCAGGAGCTCTTGGTGACGCCCGGCAGTTCGCCGCGGTGCGCCATCTCGCGAAGGCACACACGGCACAGGCCGAACTTGCGGTACACGGAGTGCGGCCGTCCGCAGCGCTGGCAGCGGGTGTACCCGCGCACCGCGAACTTCGGCTTGCGCCCGGCCTTCTGGATCAGGGCCTTCTTCGCCATGGCTCACGCCTCCTTGAACGGGAAACCGAGGTGACGCAGCAGGGCGCGGCCCTCCTCGTCGGTGGTCGCCGTGGTCACCACGGTGATGTCCATGCCCCGGACCCGGTCGATCTTGTCCGGGTCGATCTCGTGGAACATGACCTGCTCGGTCAGACCGAAGGTGTAGTTACCCCGGCCGTCGAACTGCTTCGGGGACAGGCCCCGGAAGTCGCGGATGCGCGGCAGCGCCAGCGACAGCAGACGGTCCAGGAACTCCCACATCCGGTCGCCGCGCAGCGTGGTGTGCGCGCCGATCGGCTGGCCCTCACGCAGCTTGAACTGCGCGATGGACTTGCGGGCCTTGGTGACGGAAGGCTTCTGGCCGGTGATCGTGGCGAGGTCGCGGATGGCGCCCTCGATCAGCTTGGAGTCGCGGGCGGCGTCGCCCACACCCATGTTGACCACGATCTTGGTCAGGCCCGGGATCTGCATGACGTTCTCGTAGGAGAACTGCTCGTGCAGCTTGCCGGCGATCTCTTCGCGGTAGCGCGTCTTGAGACGCGGGATCGCGGTGGTGGCAGTGGCAGTCATCAGATGTCCTCACCGGTTCGCCGGGCAACGCGGATCTTGTTGCCCTCGTCGTCGAAGCGGTAGCCGACACGGGTGACGACCTTCTTGCCGTCCTTCTCCACGATGAGCTGAACATTGCTCACGTGAATCGGGGCTTCGGTCGTCACGATGCCACCGGTCTTCGACCCACGAGCCGTCTGACCGGCCTTCGTGTGCTTCTTGACCCGGTTGACACCCTCGACCAGGACCCGGTCCTCGCGGGGGAAGGCCACGATGACCTTGCCCTGCTTGCCCTTGTCCTTTCCGGTGATGACCTGGACCAGGTCGCCCTTCTTGATCTTCATCGGTTACAGCACCTCCGGCGCGAGGGAGATGATCTTCATGAACTTCTTCTCGCGCAGCTCACGGCCGACCGGGCCGAAGATACGGGTGCCGCGGGGGTCACCGTCGTTCTTCAGAATGACGGCGGCGTTCTCGTCGAAGCGGATGTACGAGCCATCCGGACGCCGGCGCTCCTTGACGGCGCGCACGATGACGGCCTTGACGACGTCACCCTTCTTCACGTTGCCACCGGGGATCGCGTCCTTGACGGTGGCGACAATGACGTCCCCGATGCCCGCGTAGCGGCGACCCGAGCCACCGAGAACGCGGATGCAAAGGATTTCCTTCGCGCCCGTGTTGTCGGCGACGCGCAGTCGCGACTCCTGCTGGATCATGGTTACTTCGCCTTCTCTAGGATCTCGACGACGCGCCACCGCTTGGTGGCGGACAGCGGCCGGGTCTCCATCAGGAGCACGCGGTCACCGATGCCTGCGGCATTCTGCTCGTCGTGCGCCTTGAGCTTGTTGGTCCGGCGGATGATCTTGCCGTAGAGCGCGTGCTTGACGCGGTCCTCAACAGCGACAACGACGGTCTTGTCCATCTTGTCGCTGACGACCAGACCCTCACGGGTCTTCCGCCGGCCGCGCTCCGCCTCGGAGGTCGGGGTCGTCTCAGTCACATTCTTCTCACTCATCAGGCGCTCTCCACCGTCTCCACCGAGGCCTCGATGCCGAGCTCGCGCTCGCGCATCAGCGTGTAGATCCGGGCGATGTCCTTGCGGACGGCCTTGAGCCGGCTGTTGTTCTCCAGCTGTCCGGTCGCCGACTGGAAGCGGAGCCGGAACAGCTCCTCCTTGGCCTCACGCAGCTTCCCAACGAGTTCCTCGTTGTTCAGCTCGCGCAGCTCCGAAACCTTGGTTCCGGTCGCCATCACGCCTCACCTGCCTCGCGCCGAACGATCCGGCACTTCATCGGAAGCTTGTGAGCAGCGCGGATCAGCGCCTCACGAGCAATCTTCTCGTTGGGGTAGGACAGCTCGAACATCACCCGTCCCGGCTTGACGTTCGCGACCCACCACTCCGGCGAACCCTTACCGGAACCCATGCGGGTCTCGGCGGGCTTCTTGGTCAGCGGGCGGTCGGGGTAGATGTTGATCCACACCTTGCCGCCACGCTTGATGTGCCGGGTCATCGAGATACGTGCGGCCTCGATCTGCCGGTTGGTGACGTACGCGGCGGTGACGGCCTGGATGCCGTACTCGCCGAATGCCACCTCGGTACCGCCCTTGGCCATACCCGAGCGCTTCGGGTGGTGCTGCTTGCGGTGCTTGACCCTGCGGGGGATCAGCATGACGGTCAGCCCTCCGTTCCGGTGCTCTCGGCAGCCGGAGCGGCAGCGGCGGGAGCCTCGGCCTTGGGAGCCTCGGCACCGGCGCTCTGCTGCTGCGGCTTGCGGCCGCGGCCACCGCGCTCGCCACGACCGCCCCGCGCGGGACGGTCGCCGGCGCCACCACCGCGCGACGGGCGGTTGCCCGCCCGGGCGGCGGCGTTCTCCGCGCGGACCTCGGCGATGTTCTTGACGTCGCCCTTGTAGATCCAGACCTTCACACCGATGCGGCCGAAGGTGGTACGGGCCTCGAAGAAGCCGTAGTCCACGTTCGCGCGCAGGGTGTGCAGGGGAACCCGGCCCTCGCGGTAGAACTCGGAGCGGGACATCTCGGCGCCGCCGAGACGGCCACCGCACTGGATCTTGATGCCCTTGGCGCCGGCCTTCATCGTGCTCTGCATCGACTTGCGCATCGCACGGCGGAAGGAGACACGGGAGGACAGCTGCTCGGCGACCGCCTGGGCCACCAGCTGGGCGTCCAGCTCGGGGTTCTTGACCTCGAGGATGTTGAACTGGATCTGCTTGCCGGTCAGCTTCTCCAGGTTGCCCCGCAGGCGGTCGGCCTCGGCGCCGCGGCGGCCGATGACGATGCCCGGGCGGGCGGTGTGGACGTCGACGCGGACCCGGTCACGGGTGCGCTCGATCTCCACCTTGGAGATGCCGGCCCGCTCCATGCCCTGGGTGAGCATGCGGCGGATGGCGACGTCTTCCTTGACGTAGTCCTTGTAAAGCTTGTCGGCGTACCAGCGCGACTTGAAGTCGGTTGTGATGCCGAGGCGGAACCCATGCGGGTTTACCTTCTGGCCCATTACCGGGTCCCTTCCTTGCTGCTGACGACCACGGTGATGTGGCTGGTCCGCTTACGGATCCGGTAGGCCCGGCCCTGAGCGCGCGGCTGGAACCGCTTCAGGGTCGGACCCTCGTCGACGTACGCCTCACTGATGTAGAGGCTGTCGATGTCCGTGTGGTCGTAGTTGTGCGCGGCGTTGGCGATGGCGCTGTCGAGCACCTTCCCCACCGGCACGCTCGCGGCCTGCGGCGCAAAGCGCAGGATCGCCTGAGCCTCCGCGGCATTGAGCCCACGGATGAGGTCCACCACCCGGCGGGCCTTCATGGGCGTGACGCGGATGTGCCGCGCACGGGCCATGGCGTCCATGGTTGTCCCTTCGGTGTCGGTCATGGTCATTCACGCCCGCCTCAGCGGCGGCGCGACTTCCGGTCGTCCTTGACGTGGCCCCGGAAGGTGCGCGTCGGCGCGAACTCGCCGAGCTTGTGGCCGACCATCGACTCGGTGACGAACACCGGGACGTGCTTGCGGCCGTCGTGCACCGCGATGGTGTGCCCCAGCATGGCCGGGATGATCATCGAGCGGCGAGACCAGGTCTTGATGACGTTCTTGGTGCCTGCTTCGTTCTGCGTGTCCACCTTCTTGATCAGGTGGTCGTCGACGAAGGGCCCCTTCTTGAGACTGCGCGGCATGTTCTCGCCAGCTCCTAGCGCTTCTTGTTCGTCTTGCGGCGGCGGACGATGTACTTGTTGCTGGCCTTCTTCGGCGAGCGCGTACGACCTTCCTTCTTGCCCCAGGGCGAAACCGGGTGGCGACCACCCGAGGTCCGGCCCTCGCCACCACCGTGGGGGTGGTCAACGGGGTTCATCACCACACCGCGGACGGTCGGGCGAACGCCCTTCCAGCGCATACGGCCGGCCTTGCCCCAGTTGATGTTCGACTGCTCGGCGTTGCCGACCTCACCAACAGTGGCGCGGCAGCGGATGTCGACCAGCCGGATCTCACCGGAGGGCATCCGCAGGTGGGCCATGCGGCCCTCCTTCGCCAGCAGCTGCACGGAGGCACCGGCGGAGCGGGCGAACTTCGCACCGCCACCGGGCTGCAGCTCGATGGCGTGGATGACCGTACCGACCGGGATGTTGCGCAGCGGCAGGTTGTTGCCGGGCTTGATGTCGGCACCGGGGCCGTTCTCAATCCGGTCACCCTGCTTGAGGTGCGCGGGGGCGATGATGTACCGCTTCTCGCCGTCCGCGTAGTGCAGGAGGGCGATACGGGCGGTGCGGTTGGGGTCGTACTCGATGTGCGCGACCTTGGCCGGCACACCGTCCTTGTCGTGCCGACGGAAGTCGATCAGGCGGTAGGCACGCTTGTGGCCGCCACCCTGGTGGCGGACGGTCACACGACCGGCGTTGTTACGGCCGCCCTTGCTGTGCAGCGGGCGGACCAGCGACTTCTCCGGCGTGGACCGCGTGATCTCGACGAAGTCGGCGACACTGGCGCCACGACGGCCCGGAGTCGTCGGCTTGTACTTGCGGATTCCCATTTCTCAGTCCTCGTCCGATATCGGACGACTCAGCCTCCGCTAGGAGACCGGGCCGCCGAAGATGTCGATGCTGTCGCCCTCGGCGAGGGTCACGATGGCGCGCTTGGTGTTCGCGCGCTTGCCGTAACCGGTGCGGGTGCGCTTGCGCTTGCCCTGCCGGTTGATCGTGTTGACCCCGGTGACCTTGACCGAGAAGACCTCTTCGACGGCCTGCTTGATCTGGGTCTTGTTGGCGCGCGGGTCGACGATGAACGTGTACTTGTTCTCATCGAGGAGCGCGTAGCTCTTCTCCGACACCACCGGCTTGATCAGAAGATCGCGGGGGTCCGAGAACTCCTTGCTGCTGACCGGGGTGGCGATCGCGTCGCTCATCAGGCGTCGCTCCCTTCGAGCTGCTTGTCGAACGTCACCTTGGCCTCGCCGGCCACGAAACGGTCGAAGGCGGCCTTGGTGAAGACGACATCGTCGGAGTCGACCACGTCGTACGTGTTCAGCTGACCCGGGTCCAGGATGTGCACCTGGGGCAGGTTGCGGGCGGCCAGCCAGCCGGCCTCGTCCGAGCGCTCGATGACCAGCAGGACCTTCTTGCGGTCGCTGATCTTGCCGAGCAGGGTCTTGACCGCCTTGGTGGAGATCAGACCCTCGGCGATCACGCCGGTCACGACGTGAATGCGCTCGTGGCGGGCCCGGTCCGAGAGGGCACCGCGCAGGGCGGCGGCCTTCATCTTCTTCGGGGTCCGCTGGCTGTAGTCGCGCGGCACGGGGCCGTGGACGACGCCACCGCCGGCGAACTGCGGCGCACGGGTCGAACCCTGGCGGGCGCGGCCGGTGCCCTTCTGGCGGTAAGGCTTCTTGCCACCGCCGCGGACTTCGCCGCGCGTCTTGGTCTTGTGCGTACCCTGTCGGGCCGCGGCCTGCTGGGCGATGACGACCTGGTGGATCAGCGGAATGCTGACCTTGGCGTCGAAGATCTCCGCGGGGAGCTCGACGGTACCGGTCTTGTCGCCGGCGGGCGAAAGAATGTCAACGGTGCTCATTGGTTACCCTCAGGCCCCCTTGGCCGCGGTGCGGACCAGGACGAGGCCGCCGTTCGGACCGGGAACCGCGCCCTTGATGAGCAGCAGACCCTTCTCCGCGTCAACGGCGTGGACGGTCAGGTTCTGGGTGGTGACCCGCTCGTTGCCCATCCGGCCCGCCATGCGCAGGCCCTTGAAGACACGACCCGGGGTGGCGCAGCCACCGATGGAGCCGGGCGAGCGGTGCTTGCGCTGCGTACCGTGCGAGGCGCCGAGACCGCCGAAGCCATGACGCTTCATGACACCGGCGAAGCCCTTGCCCTTGCTCTTGCCGGTCACATCGACCTTGACGCCGGAGTCGAACGCCTCGGCCGTGATCTCCTGGCCCAGGGTGTACTCGGCGGCGTCAGCGGTCCGCAGCTCGACCAGGTGGCGGCGCGGGGTGACATCGGCCTTGGCGAAGTGGCCCTTGAGGGGGCGGTTCACCTTGCGCGGGTCGATCTCGCCGAACGCGATCTGGACGGCCTCATAGCCGTCCCTGTCGTTGGTGCGCACCTGGGTGACGATGCAGGGTCCGGCCTTGACGACGGTCACCGGGACGACACGGTTGTTCTCGTCCCAGACCTGGGTCATGCCGAGCTTCTCGCCCAGGACACCCTTGATCTGCTTGGTCATCTCTCCCGCGCCTCTCAGAGCTTGATCTCGATGTCGACGCCGGCCGGAAGGTCCAGGCGCATCAGCGAGTCAACGGTCTTGGGGGTCGGGTCGAGGATGTCGATCAGACGCTTGTGGGTGCGCATCTCGAAGTGCTCGCGCGAGTCCTTGTACTTGTGCGGCGACTTGATGACGCAGTACACGTTCTTCTCAGTGGGCAGCGGCACCGGGCCCGCGACCGACGCACCAGTGCGGGTCACCGTCTCGACGATCTTCTTCGCCGAGTTGTCGATGACCTCGTGGTCGTAGGCCTTGAGCCGGATGCGGATCTTCTGTCCCGCCATGGCTACTTCGTAGTCCTGTCTCTATCGTTTAACGCCCTGGAACCTGGCTTCCGCGCTCCCCCGCCCCGACCCACGCGGTCGGGTGTGTCGCGCTCCTCGCGAGAATCAACCACGAAGGTTTCTCCGGGGAGGAGGGTGGGGATGACTTCCACCAGGTGCCTGGCCGGACCCCCGCCCACGCTTCCCGGAAGATCCCGGTATTTCCGCACCTCAACGGGCGCGACGAATACAGTGGGACTCGCTTCCGGTCCTCCCGGCGGGAGGCGCGCGGCATCGGCTCCGGGCCGAGCAACCTGCTCAGTGTGCCATACCGGACACTCCCCTCGCCAATCGCGCGGGGTCGCTCAACCGTCCCCGGAGGCCCGCTGTGGTATGTGCAGCCGCAGCACGACGCGTTCGGCCCACTCGGGCGGCTTCGTCAGCAGCGAGACACCCGCCATGACGGCGAACGCCAGCGGTACGGTCCAGGCGGCGGGCTGCGCCAGCAGCACGGTCAGCCAGCCGGTGTGCGGGCCGGTGAGCACGGACGCCAGCGCGGCACCGGTGGCGGCGCACACCCCGGCCACGAGCCCGGCGGCGGCACCGGGCACGGTCAGCCCGCGCCACCATATCCCCAGCACCAGCAGCGGGCAGAAGGTGGAGGCCGCCACCGCGAACGCCCAGCCGACCAGCACATTGATGTCGACCCCCTCGGCGGGCAGCGACAGGCCCACCGCGACCAGCGCCCCCGCCGCCACCGCCAGCCGCAGCCGGGGCACCGAGGAGCGCGACAGATCGTGCGAGAGCCCGCCGGCCAGGGCCATCAGCAGCCCCGAGGAGGTGGACAGGAAGGCGGCGAACGCCCCCGCCGCCACCAGCGCGGTGAGCACCGCGCCCCACTGGCCGGGCACCATGGCGCCCGGCAGCACGACGGTGACCTGGTCGGTGTGCCCCTCGGTGATCAACTCGGCCGCGAACACCCGGCCCAGCAGCCCGTACACGGCGGGGAAGAGATAGAAGAGCCCCAGCAGGACGATGACCCCCACCGCCACCCGGCGGGCGATCCGGGCGGTGGCGCTGGTGTGGAACCGCATGATCACATGCGGGAGTCCGACCGCGCCCAGCGTGGTCGCCAGCAGCACCGACCAGGTGGCGAGCAGCGGCTGGCCCGAGTTGTGGATGTCCAGCAGCGGCCGGGACCAGGTGCCGGCGTCCACCCGCAGCGCCAGCTCCCGCCCCGGCTCCCCCGCCCGTACGAGCAGCACCAGCGCGGGCACCGCGATGAAGACGAGTTTCACCACGTAGTGGAACGCCTGCACATAGGTGGCCGCCCGCATCCCGCCCACCGCGATGGAGGAGCTGACCACCACCCCGGCGAGCACCACACCCACCCAGTACGGCGTCCCGCTCACCAGGTGCAGCACCACCCCGGCACCCTTGAACTGCGGGATCAGATACAGCCACATGATCACCAGCACGATCAGGGCGCACAGTTTGCGGATGGCCCGCGAGCCCAGCCGGTAGTCGGCGAAGTCGGGCACCGTGTACGCGCCCGAGCGCCGCATCGGCCCGGCCACCAGGGCGGCGACCGCGACGTACCCGGCGGTGAAGCCGACCGCCCACCACAGCGAGCCGACGCCGTTCTTCAGCATCAGCCCGGCCAGGCCCAGCACGGAGGCGGCCGAGACGTACTCACCGGCGATCGCCATGGCGTTCCAGCCGGGGCTGATCTGCTGGGAGGCGACGAGGAAGTCGGGGGTGCTGCGGGCCGCCCGCACCCCGTACACCCCGATGATCACGCTGCTCAGGAAGAGCAGCAGGATGGCGAGCAGCGAGATCACGGCGCGCGGTCCTCGATGCGCTCGGCGGCCCGTACGTGCAGCACGGCGATCACCAGCAGCAGCGGGTAGCTGCCGCCCATGAGCACCACCCAGGACAGCGGGGCGGGCAGCAGCCACAGCAGCCCGGACAGCCCGGACAGCAGGCCGCCGAGCAGAAGCACGGTCCGCAGGGCGAGCCGCCGCTGCCGCCGGAACAGCGCGCGGGCGGCCTCGGTGTCCGCCTCGGAGTCCGGGGAGGGCAGCGGCAGCAGATGCTGGGCGGGCCGGTGCCTGCGGGCCAGGGCGACCCGGGTCTGCGGACTGGTGACCCGCACCCGGCCGCCGCCGCTCACCGGCCCTCCCCGTTCGCCCGCGCGCTCACGAGCCCTCCCGCACGGCCGACAGCAGCCGTTCCTTGAGCGCGCGGGCGTGCCGGCGGCTCACCGGTACGTCCCCGGCCGGGGTGTGCGCCAGCAGCCCGGAGGAGGAGCCGGCCCGCAGGTCGCGCACCCAGTGGATGGCGACGAGGTACCCCCGGTGCACCCGTACGAAGCCGGCCGAGCCCCACACGGACTCCAGGTGGGAGAGCGCCAGCCGGATCAGATGCACTCCGCCGCCGGTGTGCAGCCGTACGTAGTCGCCGTGCGCCTCGACGAAGTAGACGTCGTCGCGCCGCACGAAGAAGATGTGCCGCCCGGTGTCGATCCGCACCACGGCCAGCTCGTCGGCGGCGGGCTCGGGCCGCCGGGCGGCGCGGACCCGGGCGACGGCCTCGGCCAGCCGCTCGTCGCGCACCGGCTTGAGCAGATAGTCGACGGCGCCCATCTCCCCGGCCTCTTCCCGGTGGGCCTCGGAGGCGGTGACGAAGACGAGGACGGGCGGCTCGGAGAGCATGTTGAGCACCCGGCCCACCTCGACGCCGCTGAGCCCCGGCATGGAGACGTCGAGGAAGACCGCGTCGAACCCCTCGGTGCCCAGCAGCCGGACGGCGGTCTCCCCGCTGTCGGCGGCCAGGACGCCGTCGACCCCCTCGACGGTGTGCAGCACCTCGACCAGTTCCCGGCGGGTGGCGCCCTCGTCCTCCACGACCAGCACCCGCAGCCCCTGCCGCCCGCTCATCCGGTCACCACCCCGCGGCGGAACCGGGGCACCCGGACCACGACCTTGGTGCCGTTGCCGGGGGCGGTCTCGATGACGAGGCCGTACTCGGCGCCGTAGACGGCGCGCAGCCGCCGGTCGACGTTGGCGAGCCCGACGCTGCAGGTGGGCGGCCCGGTCCCGGCCAGCACCCCCTGGGCGAATTCCGGATCCATCCCCACTCCGTCGTCCTCCACCTCGATGACGCACAGCGGTCCCTCGGCGAATCCGGAGACCGAGATGCCGCCGGTGCCGGTCTTGGGTTCCAGGCCGTGCCGTACGGCGTTCTCGACCAGCGGCTGGATCACCAGGAAGGGGATGGCGACGGCGAGGATGTCGGGTGCCATCCGCACCATGAGTTCCATCCGGTCGTCGAAGCGGGCGCGCTGGAGTTCGAGATAGGTCTGTACGGCCTGCAACTCGTCGGCGACGGTGGCGTAGTCGCCCCGGACGGCGAAGCTGTAGCGCAGGTAGTCGGCGAAGTCGTGCAGGAGTTCCCTGGCCCGTTCCGGCTCGGTGCGGATCCGGGCCCCGATGACGGCCAGCGCGTTGTGCAGGAAGTGCGGCGAGATCTGGGCGCGCAGCGTGCGCAGATCGGCCTGGGCTATCCGGCCCCGGGCGCGGCGCAGCGCGGCGTGGTCGAGGGAGCGCGCCACCAGCGCGCCCACCGGGGCGAGCGCCTCCTCCGCGCCCCCGCGCATCACCAGCGCCCCCGACAGTTCCCCGGCCACCAGCAGAGGCACCGCCGCCCACGGCCCGCGCTGGACGACGCCGCCCTGTTCGTACGCGAGCGCGAGGACCTCCCGCACCCCCTCCCCCACCGTCCCGGCGGAGGCCACCGGTCCGTCGAGGTCGGCGAGCACCACCACCTCGGCGCCCAGCAGCCCGCGCAGCCGCCGCACGGCGCGGCCGGTCCCCCGCCCGTACAGGCCGTCCCGCAGCCCGGAGTCGACCCCCCGTACGCCCTCCAGCACCCGCACCACATCGCCCCCCGCCACCCCCCGGCCCCACCCGCGCCATCGCACCATGGCTGGCACGCTAACCCAGCCCCGTACGCCTGCTGAAGGCTCGTGCGCGCCCCTGATCCGTTTCCATGTCGCGGTCCGCTCGTTGAACGGTCGTATGCAGCACCCTCTGCGGACGCGGGAGAGTTTCTTGATCGCAACAGATGTGGTGAGCCAGCTGCTGGTTCAGCGATTCGGGGTCGCCGCGGCCAGCATCGGCGACGCGACGCCGCTCGCCGCGCTCGGCCTGGATTCCCTCGCCCTGGAGGAGCTGCGCCTGCTCATCGAGGACCGGCTGGACATCGATCTGGAGACGGTGGAGCTGACGCCGCGCGACACCGTGGGGAGACTGGTCGCCGTCGTCGGGCAGGAAGCCGTCGCCTGATGCCGGGCCGGCAGCCGCCGTTCGAGGCGGCGGTCACGGGGCTCGGCCTGGTGACCGCGGCCGGTGCGGGGGCGAAGGCGACGTGGCACGCGGTCACCGGCGGGGCGGCCCCGGAGGGCGTGCGCCGGCCCCCCGAGCTGGCCGAGCTGCCCTGCGACTTCATGTACCTGAACACCGGCCTGGACCCGGCCGCGGTGCTCGGGGTGGCCGCGCTGCGGCTGATGGACCGCTTCACGCAGCTGGCGGTGATCGCCGCCCGCGAGGCGGTGGCCGACGCCGGCCTGGACCCGGCCGCGTGGGACGGTGCCCGGGTCGCCGTGGTCATCGGCTCCGCGCACGGCGGTCTGCCGTTCTACGACGACCAGCACGCCGTCCTGGCCTCCCGGGGCACCCGTCGGGTGTCGCCCAAGCTGGCGCCGCTGACCGTGGTCAACGGCGCGGCCTCCGGCGTGGTCGCGGACCTGGGGGCGCTGGGCCCGAGCCTGGCCGTGTCCACCGCGTGCTCCTCGGGCACCGTGGCGCTGGGCACCGCGCACCAGATGCTGCGCTCGGGCGCCTGCGACATCGTCATCGCCGGCGGCGCCGAGTCGGTGCTCTCCCGGCTGCTGATCGCCAGCGCCTGCCGGCTGCGGGCGGTCTCCACCCGGCGCTCCGACCCGGCGACGGCCTGCCGCCCCTTCGACGCGGACCGGGACGGGTTCGTGGTGGGCGAGGGGGCGGGGCTGCTGGTGCTGGAGCGCCCCGAGCACGCGCGGGCGCGCGGGGCCGCCGTACGCGCCGTGGTACGCGGCTACGGCGCCTCCTCCGACGCCTGCTCGGTGGTGGCCCCCGACCCGGAGGGCGCGGGCATCGAGCGGGCCCTGCGCACGGCGCTGGCGGACGCGGACCTGGCGGGCGCCGACGTGGACCATGTGAACGCGCACGGCACCTCGACGGTGCTGAACGACCTCATCGAGGGCCACGCCCTGTCCCGGGTGCTGGGCGACCGGCCGCTGGTGACCTCCACCAAGGCCGTCACCGGTCACACCCTGGGCGCCGCCGGCGGCATCGAGACCGCGCTGACCGTCCTGGCCCTGGAGGAGCAGACGGTGCCCCCGACCGTCAATCTCACGACGCCCGACCCCGGGCTCCCACCCGGCCTCGACCTGGTCCGCGGTTCGGCCCGCCGGGCCCCTCTGCGGTGCGCGGTGAAGACCTCGCTCGGCTTCGGGGGCCACAACGCCGCGCTCGTCCTGACCCGTGACTGACCGGGAGCACCCATGCCCGACGAGGTGATCCGCTCCCTGACCGTGAGCGGCGTCCCGTACGCCTACCGGCTGTTGCGGCGTTCCGGCCACGACGGCGTCGGCCCCCGTACCCAGCCCGTCCTGGTCATCGGCGGGGCGCTGCAGGGAATGGGCGGGTGGCAGCAGCTGGAGAACGCCCTGGGGCCGGTGGCCGACGTGGTGACCGCCGACCTGCCCGGCATGGGCGGTGCGGCTCCGCTGCCGCCCGGGCCCAGCCACGACCTGCTGTGCCGGGCGCTGGAGGGCATCCTGGACGATCTGCGCTACGAGCGGGTCAATGTCTTCGGCTTCTCCTACGGGGCGGGCCTGGCCCACGGCTGTGCCCGGCGCTTTCCGCACCGGGTGGCGCGCATGATGCTGGGCGGTGTCCCGGCGCACATCGGTGACGCCCTGGTGCGAGCCGTGCGGCGGGCCCAGTGGTCCCTGGCGCGCGGGGACGCGGAGTCGTTCGCCGAGCAGACCGCGGCTGTGATGCTGTGCCTGGACGAGAGCCGGCACGTCACGCGGCGGGCGCTGGCCTACCGCTACGTACGGCGGTCCCTGCTGCACACCGCCCGGCACTCCCCGCATCTGGGGGACTCGCTGCGGCGCGCCCTGACCGAGCCGGCCGACTTCTCCGGCGGCCCCACCGGCGTCCCGACCCTGGTCTTCAGCGGTGAACACGACACGGTCACCTCGGCGGAGCGGCAGCGTGCCTTCGCCGAACGGATCGGCGCCCGCCGCTTCCTCACCATCCCGGACACCGACCACTGGGTGGTGCTGGAACGCGCCCGGGACACCGCCGACCTGGCGGCCCGCTTCTTCACCGACCGCCCGCTCGCCGACGCCCCGTGCCTGCGCCGGGTGCCGCGCGAGCACGGCGAACGGCCCGCCCCCGTACGGTCGGGGGCGGGCCGGCGCTGATCACACCCGGCTCGGCGTCAGCCGACCGAGGCGTTGTACTCGTCGATCTTCTGGGTCAGCTTCTCGGTGGCCGCCGTCAGGGCGTCGGCCGCGGGGGTGTCGGTGACCAGGGCCTCTTCCCAGGCTTCCTCGGCCGTCATCCGGGCCTCGGACATGACGCCCATCATGCAGCCGGCGGTGTTGATGTTGGTCTCGGAGTTGGCCAGCTGGTCGGCGGCCACCGAGAACTGCGGGAACTCGGCGGCCCGCTCGCTGGCCTCGGGGCCGTTGTAGCCCTCGGTGTTGACCGACAGGTAGCCGGTGCCGGCGTGCCACACCGACTGCGACGGCGCGGTCAGCAGGAACTGCACGAACTCCCAGGAGGCGCGGGTCTCGGCGTCCGAGTGGCCCTGGCCGTTGATCCACAGCGAGGCGCCGCCGATGATCGAGCCGGCCGGGTCATCGGCGTGGATGAGCGGGAAGTACCCGGCGCCCACCTCGAAGGAGGACTGCTCCAGGAAGCCACCCATGGCGCCGGTGGACTCCAGGGTCATCGCCGCGCGGCCGGAGGTGAAGGAGGACTGCGCGTCGTCCAGGTTGCGGCCGAGCGGCGCGGCGAGGCCGTCGTCGATCATGCCCTGCCACCACTCGACGAGCTCCACCACGTTCGGGTCGTCGAAGAGGACCTCTTCGGCGCGGCCCTCGCGCCCGTTGCCGTTGTCGCAGTACGGCACGGCGGCGCGGGCCATGAACTGCTCGATGAACCAGCCGTAGACGGCGGCGCCGAAGCCGTACCGCTCCACCTGGCCGCCGGAGCCCTTGACGGTCAGCGCCTCGGCGTACTCGCGGATCTCCGCGAGGTCCTTCGGCGGCTGCTCCGGGTCCAGGCCCGCCTCCTCGAAGGCGTCCTTGTTGATGTACATGAGCGGGGTGGAGTTGTTGAACGGGAAGGACCGCAGCTGCCCGTCCACCGTGAAGTAGTTGAGCAGCGCGTCCTCGATCGGGCCCGTGTCGTAGCTGTCCTTGTCGACGAACGACTGGGCGGGCACCGTCTGACCGGAATCGATCATGAACTGGGTGCCCAGGTCGAATATCTGCACGATGTTGGCGGTGTTGCCCTGCTGGATCGCCGCCCGGTGCTGCGCCAGCGTGGTGTCGTAGTCGCCCTGGAACGAGCCGGTGACCTTGATCTCGCCCTCGTGCTCCGCGTTGAACGCGTCGATCAGTCCGTTCAGCACCTGACCGTTGGTGCTGTCCATGCTGTGCCAGAACTCCACCTGCACCGGGCCGTCCTGGCCCTCCAGCGCCTCGGGCCCGGGCGCCTCCAGGGAGCCGCCGGCCCCCGTGTCGTCGCTGCCGCAGGAGGTGATGCCCAGACACAGCGCCGCGGCGCCGGCCACCAGCGCCGTACGGGTACGGGTTCTTCTCATGATCCGTCCAGTTCCCATCATCACTTGACTGCGCCCGCGGTGAGTCCGCGGACGATGAAGCGCTGCCCGAAGAGCACCAGCGCCAGGGTGGGGAGCACCGACAGGGCGGCGCCGGCCAGCCAGAGTCCGGGGTTCGCGGACTCGGCGTTACGGAGGGAGTTGAGGCCGATCTGAAGCGTCTGCATCTCGGTGGTGCGCGTCATGATCAGCGGCCAGAAGTACATGTTCCAGGAGGTGATGAACACGTAGACGCCCACCGCGCTGAGGGTGGGCTTGGACAGCGGCAGCAGCACCGTCCAGATGAAGCGCAGATGCCCCATGCCGTCCACCCGGGCCGCGTCCCGCAGCTCGGTGGGGAACTGCCGGAAGCTCTGCCGCAGCAGGAAGGTGCCGAAGGCGTAGGCCAGGAACGGCAGCACCAGACCCGCGAAGGTGTTGTGCAGGCCCCAGTCCGAGAGCGTCAGATAGTTGGGGATGATCGTCGACTCGGACGGCACCATCAGCGTGGACAGGAACAGCGCGAACACCACGGCGCTGAACCGGAAGCGCAGGAAGACGAACGCGTACGCGGCCAGCGCCGAGGTGACCAGCTGCGCCACCGTGATGATCCCGGCCATCAGCAGCGAGTTGCCGTACATCCGGGTCAGCGGCACGGCGTCCAGCACCCGCTGGATGTTCTCCAGGTGGAAGCCGGTGGGCACCAGCTGGGGCGGGAAGGTCGCCAGCTCCCTGGGCTGCATGAACGTTCCGGCAAACACGTAGTACACCGGGAAGAGCACCGGGATCAGGGCCAGCAGCAGCACCGCGTACAGGGCGATCCGCCCCGCCACCACTCGCGCGCTCATGAGTAGTGCACCTTCCGCTCGATGACCCCGAACTGGAGCGCCGTGCAGCACAGCACCATCAGCAGCAGCACCAGCGCCTGTGCGCTCGCTCTCCCGAAATCGCTGGTGCCGTACGCGAAGGCGTACTGGTAGATCGAATAGACCAGGGTGGTCGTCGAGCCGACCGGACCGCCCTGGGTCAGGATGTGGATCTGGCCGAAGCTCTGCAGCGCGTTGATCGTGGAGATCACCGCGAGGAAGAACAGCTGCGGCCCCAGCAGCGGCACCGTGATGTGCCAGGCCCGCCGGCCACCGGTCGCGCCGTCCAGCAGCGCGGCCTCGTTCACCTCGCGCGGAATGGAGCCGACCCCCGCGGCCAGCACCAGTACGCCGTATCCGAGGTTCATCCACACCGTGGTGAGGCTGACCGAGATCAGCGACCACTCGGTGGAGTTGAGCCACTTCACCTGGCCCAGGCCCAGCTCGTACAGGATGCCGTTGAGCACCCCGGACGCCGGGTTGTAGAAGACGGCGAAGATGACCGAGGCGCTGGCCACCGAGAAGGCGAACGGCAGCGCGAAGGCGGAGCGGAAGAACCGCTGCCCCCTGATGCCGGACTCCAGCAGCAGCACCACCGCCAGCGCGCCGAGCACCCCGGGCACCACCACCAGCAAGGTGAACAGCAGCGTGGTGACGAGTACTTTCCCGAAGTCGGCGGTGAAGAGTTCGGCGAAGTGATCGAAGCCGACAAAGCGGGTGGGCCGGCCGATGATGTCGTTGCCGTGCATCGACAGATACACGGTGCGGCCCAGCGGATAGATCAGGAAGAGCGCGAAGACGACCAGCGAGGGGGCGAGGAAGCCCCAGGCCAGCAGCGTCTCCTTGCGGCGCTCGCGCAGCAGGGTGCGCGGCGGTCTGTCCCGGGGCGGGGCCCCGCCGGATCTGCCGTCCTTGGTGGTGGAGGAAGTGGACACGCGAGGCAGCGTGGTCCCGGAAGGTGACGCCATCAGCACCTCAGGAGTAACGGGAGTTCAATACGTTCACTGGATCGGATGAAAGATGCCCGGGGGTCCGAGGATTAACTCGGGCCCCCGGGCATCGGGGTGCCGGGCTTGTGGGGAAGTGCCCGGCTATCTGCGGAAAGTCAGGTACACGTCAGGGGCTGGCGGGGCGATCCCGGCGGCCCGGACTCAGTCCGAGGTCGCCCGCTCCGCACCGGCGCCGGTCAGCGCCCGCACCTGGAGCCTGGCGAACTTCACGTCGTCCTTCTCCTTCGACATGATCGTGCCGACGATCGCGCACAGCAGCCCGATCGGGATCGACACCAGACCCGGGTTCTCCAGCGGGAACCAGGCGAAGTCCACGCCCTTGGGGAACAGCGAGGCGCTCTCCCCCGCCGCGTTGACCTTCCCCGACACCACCGGCGAGAAGAACACCAGACCCACGGCGCTGATCAGACCGCCGTAGATGCCGGCCACCGCGCCCGCCGTGTTGAACCGCTTCCAGAACAGGCTCAGCACGATCGTCGGGAGATTCGCCGACGCCGCGATCGCAAACGCCAGCGCCACCAGGAAGGCCACGTTCAGGCTCTGCGCGAAGATCGCCAGCACGATGGCGACCACGCCGACCCCGATCGCGGCGAACCGCGCCACCCGCACCTCTTCCTGCTCGCTCGCCTTCCCCCGCCGCAGCACGCTGTTGTAGAAGTCGTGCGCCAGGGAGGACGAGGAGGCGATGGTCAGACCCGCCACCGTGGAGAGGATCGTCGCGAACGCGACCGCCGCGATCAGGGCCAGCAGCACGGCGCCCAGGAAGTCGCCACCGAAGTGGATACCGACTTCCTCCGCCAGTTGGGGCGCCGCCGCGTTGCCGGCCGCGTCCTGTGCGGTGATGGCCTCCTTGCCCACCAGCGCCGCCGCGCCGAAGCCCAGGATCAGGGTGAAGAGGTAGAAGGTACCGATCAGCCCGATGCCCCAGTTGACGGACTTACGCGCGGCCTTGGAGTCCGGCACCGTGTAGAAGCGGATCAGGATGTGCGGCAGACCGGCCGTGCCCAGCACCAGCGCCAGGCCGAGGCTGATCAGGTCCAGCTTGTTGACCATGGTCTGCCAGGCGTCGTCCACGACCTCGACCCCGTACCGCTGCCCGGGCTCCAGGAAGGCGTCGCCGACCCCGCTCGCCTTCGCCGCGTCGTCCATCAGCGCGCCGAAGTTGAAGTTGTAGATCGACAGCACCAGCAGACACAGCATCGCGGCGCCCGTCATCAGCATGACGGCCTTGACGATCTGCACCCAGGTGGTGCCCTTCATCCCGCCGAAGGACACGTAGACGATCATCAGCAGACCGACCGTGACGATGCCGACGATCTTCGCGACGTCCGCGCTCATCCCCAGATAGGTCTCGCCCGGCTGGATCCCCAGCAGCAGCGCCACCAGGGCGCCCGCACCCACCATCTGCGCCAGCAGATAGAAGATCGAGACGGTGAGCGTGGAGACCGAGGCCGCGGTCCGCACCGGGCGCTGCTTCATCCGGTACGAGACGACGTCCGCCATCGTGAACCGGCCCGAGTTCCGCAGCAGCTCGGCGACCAGCAGCAGGGCCACCAGCCAGGCCACCAGGAAGCCGATGGAGTAGAGGAACCCGTCGTATCCGTACAGCGCGATCATGCCGGCGATGCCGAGAAAGGAGGCGGCCGACATGTAGTCGCCGCCGATGGCGAAGCCGTTCTGGATCCCGGAGAAGCCGCGCCCGCCGGAGTGGAAGTCGGTCGCCGACTTCGTCTGCCGGCTGGCCCAGATGGTGATCCCGAGGGTGATGGCGATCAGTACCGTGAACAGGATGACGGTGATCAGCCGGCCTTCGGCGGACACCTCGCGCGCCATGGTGATCATGACCGGCCCCCCGGGTTCTCCAGCTCGTCACGCAGCTCGTCCGCCAGCGGATCGAGACGGCGGTTGGCGTACCGGGAGTAGAGGATGGCGATGCCGAACGTCGTCACGAACTGGAGCAGTCCGAAGATCAGCGCGACATTGGCGTCGCCGATCACCTTGGTCGACATCACACCGCGTGCGTAACCGGACATCAGGACATACAGCGTGTACCAGGTAAGGAACGCGATGCTCGCCGGGACCACAAAGCGCAGCAACCGCCCGCGCAACTCCTGGAACCGGGGGTCGTCGTGCATCGCGGCCGAGCGGGTCTCCAGATCATCGCCCGGGGGCTCGCCTGCGTCGGGAACGGGTTGCGTCGTCGTCATCGACGGGCTCCTGTGGGTCGGTCGGGGGTAGAGCCCCGCAAATGTAAGGAGGGTCACACTCACCCCACAGCGACCCCGACCCGGACACTCGGCGAACGGTCGAAATACGCGCCGAACGGCTTACCCGCACCACCCGTCGCACACACGACCGGGGCCCGTCCCCACCCACAGGTGGAAACGGGCCCCGGTACGGGAAAGAACTCAGGTCACTTGTTGATCTTGGTGACCTGGCCGGCGCCGACGGTCCGGCCACCCTCACGGATGGCGAACTTCAGGCCCTCCTCCATGGCGATCGGCTGGATCAGCTGAACGCTCATCTCGGTGTTGTCGCCCGGCATGACCATCTCGGTGCCCTCGGGGAGGGTCACCACACCGGTCACGTCGGTGGTACGGAAGTAGAACTGCGGACGGTAGTTGTTGAAGAACGGGGTGTGGCGGCCACCCTCGTCCTTCGACAGGATGTACGCCGTCGCCTCGAACTCCGTGTGCGGGGTAACCGAGCCCGGCTTGATGATGACCTGGCCGCGCTCGACGTCCTCGCGCTTGACACCGCGGAGCAGCAGACCGACGTTCTCACCGGCCTGACCCTCGTCCAGCAGCTTCCGGAACATCTCGATGCCGGTGACCGTGGTGGTGGTCTTCTCGTCCTTGATGCCGATGATGTCGACGGTCTCGTTGACCTTCAGGACACCACGCTCGATACGGCCGGTGACGACCGTACCGCGACCGGTGATCGTGAAGACGTCCTCGATCGGCATCAGGAACGGCTTGTCCACGTCACGCTCGGGCTGCGGGATGGCCTCGTCGACGGCCTTCATCAGCTCGAGAACGGACTTGCCCCACTCGGCGTCGCCCTCCAGCGCCTTCAGCGCGGAGACCTTGACGACCGGGGTGTCGTCGCCCGGGAACTCGTACTCGGTGAGCAGCTCGCGGACCTCGAGCTCGACGAGCTCCAGGATCTCCTCGTCGTCCACCATGTCGGCCTTGTTCAGGGCGACAACGATGTAGGGCACACCAACCTGGCGGGCCAGGAGCACGTGCTCCTTGGTCTGCGGCATCGGGCCGTCGGTGGCGGCCACGACCAGGATCGCGCCGTCCATCTGGGCGGCACCGGTGATCATGTTCTTGATGTAGTCGGCGTGACCCGGGCAGTCGACGTGAGCGTAGTGGCGGCTCTCCGTCTGGTACTCGACGTGCGCGATGGAGATGGTGATACCGCGCTGACGCTCCTCGGGAGCCTTGTCGATCTGGTCGAAGGCCGAGGCCTCGTTCAGGTCGGGGTACGCGTCGTGCAGCACCTTGGTGATCGCCGCGGTAAGAGTGGTCTTACCGTGGTCGATGTGACCGATGGTGCCGATGTTGACGTGCGGCTTAGTCCGCTCGAACTTCGCCTTCGCCACGGGGTCCTCCTGTGGACTGATGCTGTACGCCCCCGCGTTCTGCGGGGGTTCCAGGTGGTCGTACCGAACCGGCGGGGACCCCTAGGGGGATGCCCTGGACCGGTTCGCTTAAAGGGCTGACACAGGGGCGAAATCGCCCCTATGCCGTTTTGCTCCAGCTTAAGGGTTACTCGCCCTTGGCCTTCGCGATGATCTCCTCGGCGACGTTCCGCGGAACCTCACCATAGGAATCGAACTGCATGCTGTAGCTCGCGCGACCCGAGGTCTTGCTCCGCAGGTCGCCGACGTACCCGAACATCTCCGACAGCGGAACCAGGGCCTTGACGACCTTGGCACCACTGCGGTCCTCCATGGCCTGGATCTGGCCACGGCGGGAGTTCAGGTCGCCGATCACATCGCCCATGTAGTCCTCGGGCGTGGTGACCTCGACGGCCATGAGGGGCTCCAGCAGAACGGGACCGGCCATCCGCGCGGCTTCCTTGAACGCCTGGATACCGGCGGTCTTGAAGGCCATCTCGGAGGAGTCCACGTCGTGGTACGCACCGTCGAGCAGGATCATCTTGACGCCCGTCAGCGGGTAGCCGGCGAGAACGCCGAACTGCATCGCTTCCTGGGCGCCCGCGTCCACCGAGGGGATGTACTCCTTGGGGATGCGGCCACCGGTGACCTTGTTCTCGAACTCGTAGCCGTCGCCCTCAAGCGGCTCCAGAGAGATCTGGACCTTGGCGAACTGGCCGGAGCCACCGGTCTGCTTCTTGTGCGTGTAGTCGTGCTTCGCGACGATCTTCCGCAGGGTCTCCCGGTAGGCGACCTGCGGCTTGCCGACGTTGGCCTCGACCTTGAACTCGCGACGCATCCGGTCGACCAGCACATCGAGGTGGAGCTCGCCCATCCCCTTGATGATGGTCTGCCCGGTGTCCTCGTTGGTGGCGACCTGGAAGGACGGGTCCTCCTCGGCCAGCCGCTGGATGGCGACACCCAGCTTCTCCTGGTCACCCTTGGTCTTGGGCTCGATCGCGACCTCGATGACCGGGGCCGGGAAGTCCATCGACTCCAGGATGACCTGGTGGGCGGCGTCCGAGAGCGTCTCACCGGTGGTGGTCTGCTTCAGGCCCATCACCGCGACGATGTCGCCGGCGCCCACCCGCTCGATCTCCTCACGCTTGTTGGCGTGCATGCGGTAGATCTTGCCGATGCGCTCCTTGCGGCCCTTCACCGAGTTCAGCACCTGCGTGCCGGCGGTGAGGACACCGGAGTACACCCGGATGAAGGTGAGCTTCCCGAGGTGCGGGTCGCTGGCGATCTTGAACGCCAGGGCGGCCAGCGGCTCGTCCTCCGAAGGCTTCCGGACGACGACCTCTTCGGGGTCCTTCGGGGAGTGGCCCTCGACGCCCTCGACGTCCAGCGGCGTGGGCAGGTAACGCACCACGGCGTCCAGGAGGGGCTGCACGCCCTTGTTCTTGAACGCGGTACCGCAGAACACCGGGGTGACGGTGGTCGTCTCGCCACCGGTGGAGGCCAGGGTGATGCGACGGATGGCGGCGTACAGCTGCTCCTCGGTGGGCTCATTGCCCTCCAGGTACAGCTCCATGACCTCCTCGTCGTTCTCCGCGACGGCCTCGATGAGCTTGGCGCGGTACTCCTCCGCCTGCTCCACGAGGTCGGCCGGGATGTCGACGGTGTCGTACATCTCGCCCAGCTTGGTCTCCTCGGACCACACCAGGGCCTTGTTGCGGACCAGGTCGATGACGCCCTGGAAGCCCGCCTCGGCCCCGATGGGGAGCTGCATGACCAGCGGAACGGCGCCGAGCCGGTCCTCGATCATGTCGACGCAGCGGAAGAAGTCCGCGCCGGTGCGGTCGAGCTTGTTGACGAAGCAGATCCGCGGCACGCCGTAGCGGTCCGCCTGACGCCACACGGTCTCGGACTGGGGCTCCACACCTGCGACACCATCGAAGACCGTGACCGCGCCGTCGAGCACGCGCAGCGAACGCTCCACCTCGATCGTGAAGTCGACGTGACCGGGGGTGTCGATGATGTTGATGGTGTGGTCGACGCCTTCGAGCGGCCAGTGACAGGTGGTCGCGGCGGACGTGATCGTGATGCCGCGTTCCTGCTCCTGGGCCATCCAGTCCATGGTGGCGGCACCGTCGTGAACTTCGCCGATCTTGTAGCTCACACCGGTGTAGTACAGGATGCGCTCGGTGGTCGTCGTCTTGCCCGCGTCGATGTGAGCCATGATCCCGATGTTGCGGACCGTGGTCAGGTCAAGTGAAGTGGTAGCCATAAGGCTTCAGTTCTCTCGGTCTCGATGGGGTAGCGACTACCAGCGGTAGTGCGCGAAGGCCTTGTTGGACTCGGCCATCTTGTGGGTGTCCTCGCGCTTCTTGACGGACGCGCCGAGGCCGTTGGAGGCGTCGAGCAGTTCGTTCATCAGGCGCTCGGTCATGGTCTTCTCACGGCGAGCGCGCGAGTAACCGACCAGCCAGCGCAGCGCGAGGGTGGAGGAACGGCCGGGGCGAACCTCGACCGGCACCTGGTAGGTGGCGCCACCGACACGGCGGGAGCGGACCTCGAGGGTCGGCTTCACGTTCTCCAGGGCGCGCTTCAGGGTGATGACCGGGTCGTTGCCGGACTTCTCCCGCAGACCCTCCATGGCGCCGTAGACGATGCGCTCGGCGGTGGAGCGCTTGCCGTTCAGCAGCACCTTGTTGATCAGCGAGGTCACCAGAGGAGAACCGTAGACCGGGTCGACGTGGACCGGGCGCTTCGGGGCAGGGCCCTTACGAGGCATTGCTTACTTCTCCTTCTTGGCGCCGTAGCGGCTGCGGGCCTGCTTGCGGTTCCGCACGCCCTGCGTGTCGAGAGAACCGCGGATGATCTTGTAACGGACACCCGGCAGGTCCTTCACACGGCCACCGCGCACCAGCACGATGGAGTGCTCCTGAAGGTTGTGGTTCTCACCCGGGATGTAGGCCGTGACCTCGATCCCACTGCTGAGCTTCACACGGGCCACCTTGCGCAGCGCCGAGTTCGGCTTCTTCGGGGTGGTGGTGAACACACGCGTGCAGACGCCGCGGCGCTGGGGAGACCCATTCAGCGCGGGCGTCTTGTTCTTCTCGACCTTGTCCTGCCGGCCCTTTCGGACCAGCTGCTGGATCGTTGGCACCATTTCTCCAGTTCTGTGTGCCGACTGTGAAGCTAACCCGGAACACGGCGACCGACCCACGCGGTCGGGCGTGTCGAAGACTGCATGACCCCCGACAACAACATGGGAGGAGAACGCAGATCCCGGAGTTCCAGCTGACGCCTCACAAAAAGAGCGCAGGGAACACCCCAGGCACAAGAACTGAGCGTACCTACCCCACGGCCAACGGTCAAAACAACTATCTCCGGCCCCCGCCACCCCGGGCAACCGCTGTGAGGTACCGCACACTTACTCCATGGACACCAGTACGGAGCCGGCCAGACCGATATCCGAGGACACCGCGCCCGTCCCCCGGAAACGCCGCCGCTGGCCACGCGTCATCCTCGCCGTTCTCGCCGCCCTCCTGCTCGCCGTCCTCGCCGGCGCCGGCTGGCTCTACCACCGCACCGACCAGGCGCTGTCCGGCATCGACCGGATCCCCGACGCGCTGCCCACCCTGCCCGAGGAGGAACAGCCGGTACGCGCCCCCGAGGCGGCCGACGCCCAGGTCTATCTGCTGGTCGGACTGGACGCCAAGGACACCCCTCAGTCCGATGAGACCCCCGACGGCACCCCCGAGTGGCAGGCCGGTGCCGCCCGCAGCGACACCATGATGCTGCTCCAGATCGCCGCCGACCGGAACTCCGCTTCCCTGGTCTCCCTCCCCCGCGACACCTGGACGGAGGTCCCGGGCCACGGCGAGGCCAAGCTGAACGCCGCCTACTCCTGGGGCGGCCCCTCCCTCATGGTGGAGACCGTCCAGAACCTCACCGGCATCCGCGTCGACCACCTCGCCGTCATCGACTGGACCGGCTTTCGGGCCCTCACCGACGCGGTCGGCGGCGTCACGCTCGACGGTGAACGGCTGGACGGCGAAGCCGCCCTGGAGTACGTGCGCGAACGGAAGTCGCTCCCCGAGGGCGACCTCGACCGCACCCGCCGTCAGCAGAACTTCCTGCGCGCCCTGCTCTCCCAGACCCTGTCCGCCGGCACCCTCACCGACCCCGGCCGGCTCACCGCGCTGCTGGACACCCTCGGCGACGTGATCAGCGTCGACGACCAGCTCTCCAACGGCGACCTGCGCGACCTCGCCTGGGAGCTGCGCTCGGTCCGGGCCTCCGACATCGCCTTCATGAACGCGCCGGTGGCCGGTACCGGCACGGCCGGCGGCCAGTCCGTGGTCTTCCTGGACGAGGAGGCCGCGGCCCCCCTGTGGCAAGCCATGCGCGAGGACACCATGGCCGCCTTCCTCGCCACCGACGGGGCCCCGGACACCCTGGGCGACACCGTGCGCTGAGCACCCCGGAAACGCCGCCGGGCGGCTCCCCCCGTGAAGGGGAAGCCGCCCGGCGGGACAGCGTACGACCGGATCAGCCCTGGTACGGACCGTAGTCGTAGTCCTCCAGCGGAACCGCCTGGCCGGAGCCCGTGCCGAAGGGGGAGTAGTCGATGTCGTCGTAGCCGACAGCCGAGTACATCGCCGCCTTCGCCTCCTCGGTCGGCTCCACCCGGATGTTGCGGTAACGGGCCAGACCCGTACCGGCCGGGATGAGCTTACCGATGATCACGTTCTCCTTGAGGCCGATCAGGGAGTCCGACTTGGCGTTGATCGCCGCGTCGGTGAGCACCCGGGTCGTCTCCTGGAAGGACGCCGCCGACAGCCACGACTCGGTGGCCAGCGACGCCTTGGTGATACCCATCAGCTGCGGACGGCCGGAGGCGGGGTGACCGCCCTCCGCCACCACGCGGCGGTTCTCGCCCTCGAACTTCGAGCGCTCGACCAGCTCACCGGGCAGCAGCTCCGCGTCGCCCGACTCGATGATCGTCACCCGGCGCAGCATCTGCCGGACGATGATCTCGATGTGCTTGTCGTGGATGGCCACACCCTGCGAGTTGTAGACCTTCTGGACCTCGCCGACCAGGTAGATCTGGACGGCGCGCTGGCCCAGGATCCGCAGCACGTCGTGCGGGTTGGCGGCACCCACGGTCAGCGGCTGGCCGACGACGACGTGGTCGCCCTCGGTGACCAGCAGACGCGCACGCTTGGAGACCGGGTAGGAGGTCTCGTCGGTGCCGTCGTCCGGCGTGACGATGACCTTCTTGGTCTTCTCGGTCTCCTCGATGCGCACCCGGCCGGCCGACTCGGAGATCGGCGCGACACCCTTGGGCTGCCGGGCCTCGAAGAGCTCGACCACACGGGGCAGACCCTGGGTGATGTCCTCACCGGCCACACCACCGGTGTGGAAGGTCCGCATCGTCAGCTGGGTACCGGGCTCACCGATGGACTGGGCGGCGATGATGCCGACCGCCTCACCGATGTCCACCAGCTTGCCGGTGGCCAGCGAACGCCCGTAGCACATGGCGCAGGTGCCGACCGCCGACTCACAGGTGAGCACGGAACGGGTCTTGACCGTCTGCACACCGTGCCGCACGAGCTCGTCGATGAGCACGTCGCCCAGGTCGGTACCGGCCGGGGCCAGCACCTTGCCGTCGACGACGATCTCCTCGGCGAGGCAGCGCGCGTACACGCTGGACTCGACGTTGTCCGCCTTGCGCAGCACACCGTCGGCACCCTTGGCCGCGATGTCCAGCTTGAGGCCGCGCTCGGTGCCGCAGTCCTCCTCGCGGATGATGACGTCCTGCGAGACGTCCACCAGACGACGGGTGAGGTACCCGGAGTCGGCGGTACGCAGGGCGGTGTCGGCCAGACCCTTACGGGCACCGTGGGTGGAGATGAAGTACTCCAGCACGGTCAGGCCCTCGCGGAAGGACGCCTTGATCGGACGCGGGATGGTCTCGTTCTTCGCGTTCGACACCAGACCACGCATACCCGCGATCTGACGCATCTGCATCATGTTTCCGCGGGCCCCGGAGTCCACCATCATGAAGATGGGGTTGGTCTTCGGGAAGTTGTCGTTCATGGTCTCGGCGACCTCGTTGGTCGCCTTGGTCCAGATCGCGATGAGCTCCTGCGTGCGCTCGTCCTTGGTGATCAGACCGCGCTCGTACTGCTTCTGGACCTTCTCGTCCTGCGCCTCGTAGTTCTCGAGGATCTGCTTCTTGGCCTCGGGAACGACGATGTCGGAGACCGCGACGGTGACACCGGACCGGGTGGCCCAGAAGTAACCAGCGGACTTGAGGTTGTCCAGGGTGGCGGCGACGACGACCTTGGGGTAGCGCTCGGCCAGGTCGTTGACGATCTGGGAGAGCTGCTTCTTGCCCACCGAGCCGTCAACGAACGGGTAGTCCTCGGGCAGCAGCTCGTTGAAGAGCGCACGACCCAGGGTCGTCCGCATCCGGAAGCTGTCACCCTGCTGCCACTCGCCCTCGCCCTCGCCCGGGGCCGGCGGGGTCCAGCCCCGGGGCGGCACCGAGCCGATCGGGAAGCGGATGTCGATCTTCGCCTGGAGCGAGAGCTCCCCGGAGTCGAACGCCATGATCGCTTCGGCGGTGGAGGAGAAGGACCGGCCCTCGCCGCGCACCTCGCGCTCTTCCTCATCGGTGGTGAGGAAGAACAGGCCCAGCACCATGTCCTGGGTGGGCATGGTCACCGGCCGGCCGTCGGCCGGCTTGAGGATGTTGTTCGAGGACAGCATCAGGATGCGGGCCTCGGCCTGCGCCTCGGCCGACAGCGGCAGATGGACGGCCATCTGGTCACCGTCGAAGTCCGCGTTGAACGCGGTGCACACCAGCGGGTGGATCTGGATGGCCTTGCCCTCGACCAGCTGCGGCTCGAAGGCCTGGATGCCCAGCCGGTGCAGGGTCGGGGCGCGGTTCAGCAGCACCGGGTGCTCGGCGATGACCTCTTCGAGGACGTCGTACACCACGGTGCGCTGGCGCTCGACCATGCGCTTCGCCGACTTGATGTTCTGCGCGTGGTTGAGGTCCACCAAGCGCTTCATCACGAACGGCTTGAAGAGCTCCAGCGCCATCGCCTTGGGCAGACCGCACTGGTGCAGCTTCAGCTGGGGGCCGACGACGATCACGGAACGGGCCGAGTAGTCGACGCGCTTGCCCAGCAGGTTCTGACGGAAGCGGCCCTGCTTGCCCTTGAGCATGTCGGACAGCGACTTGAGCGGGCGGTTGCCCGGGCCGGTGACCGGCCGGCCGCGGCGGCCGTTGTCGAACAGCGCGTCGACGGCCTCCTGCAGCATCCGCTTCTCGTTGTTCACGATGATCTCGGGGGCACCGAGGTCGAGAAGGCGCTTGAGGCGGTTGTTGCGGTTGATGACACGGCGGTACAGGTCGTTCAGGTCGGAGGTCGCGAAGCGGCCACCGTCCAGCTGCACCATCGGACGCAGGTCCGGCGGGATCACCGGGACGCAGTCCAGGACCATGCCCTTGGGGCTGTTGGAGGTCTGCAGGAACGCGGAGACGACCTTGAGCCGCTTGAGGGCGCGGGTCTTCTTCTGGCCCTTGCCGGTGCGGATGATCTCCCGCAGCCGGGCGGCCTCCTCGTTGAGGTCGAAGGTCTCCAGGCGCTTCTGCAGCGCCGCGGCGCCCATCGAGCCGTCGAAGTAGGTGCCGAAGCGGTCGCGCAGCTCACGGTAGAGGAGCTCGTCGCCCTCCAGGTCCTGGACCTTGAGGTTCTTGAAGCGGTTCCACACCTCGTCCAGGCGGTCGATCTCCCGCTGGGCGCGGTCGCGCAGCTGCTTCATCTCGCGCTCGGCGCCTTCGCGCACCTTGCGGCGGACGTCCGCCTTGGCGCCCTCGGCCTCCAGCTCCGCGAGGTCCGTCTCCTGCTTCTTGGCGCGGGCCTCCAGGTCGGCGTCACGCCGCTGCTCGATCTGCTGGCGCTCGACGGAGACGTGGGCCTCCAGCGAGGACAGATCGCGGGTGCGGCGCTCCTCGTCCACGTACGTGATCATGTACGCGGCGAAGTAGATGACCTTCTCCAGGTCCTTCGGCGCCAGGTCCAGCAGGTAGCCGAGCCGCGAGGGCACGCCCTTGAAGTACCAGATGTGGGTGACGGGAGCGGCCAGCTCGATGTGGCCCATCCGCTCACGGCGCACCTTGGCGCGGGTCACCTCGACGCCGCAGCGCTCACAGATGATGCCCTTGAAGCGGACGCGCTTGTACTTGCCGCAGTAGCACTCCCAGTCCCGGGTGGGGCCGAAGATCTTCTCGCAGAAGAGTCCGTCCTTTTCGGGCTTGAGCGTGCGGTAGTTGATGGTCTCCGGCTTCTTGACCTCGCCGTGTGACCACTGACGGATGTCGTCAGCGGTGGCCAGGCCGATCCGCAGTTCGTCGAAGAAGTTGACGTCGAGCACTCTCGTCAATCCCTCTCAGTGTCGTGAGTCAATGGTCTGTCGGGGTCCGGGTGGGGGGACCGGAAGGGGCACACGTGGTGCGGCCCTTCCGGTCGGGCCCGTCAGACCTCTTCGACGCTGCTCGGCTCGCGCCGGGACAGGTCGATGCCAAGCTCCTCCGCCGCGCGGAAGACGTCCTCATCGGTGTCACGCATCTCGATGGACATACCGTCCGAGGACAGCACCTCCACATTGAGGCAGAGCGACTGCATTTCCTTGATGAGCACCTTGAAGGACTCGGGAATGCCGGGCTCGGGGATGTTCTCGCCCTTGACGATGGCCTCGTAGACCTTCACGCGGCCGGTCACGTCGTCGGACTTGATCGTCAGCAGCTCCTGCAGGGCGTAGGCGGCGCCGTACGCCTCCAGGGCCCACACCTCCATCTCACCGAAGCGCTGGCCACCGAACTGGGCCTTACCGCCGAGCGGCTGCTGGGTGATCATGGAGTACGGACCGGTCGAGCGCGCGTGCAGCTTGTCGTCGACCAGGTGGTGGAGCTTGAGGATGTACATGTAGCCGACCGAGATCGGGTCCGGGAACGGCTCGCCGGAGCGGCCGTCGAACATCCGGGCCTTGCCGGTGGGCAGCACCAGGCGGTCACCGTCGCGGTTGGGGATGGTGGACTCGAAGAGCCCGGCCATCTCGTCCTCGCGGGCACCGTCGAACACCGGGGTGGCGACGTTGGTGCCGGGGGCGACCTCGTCGGCGCCGATGGCGGCGAGGCGCTGCTTCCACTCCTCCTCGGTGCCCTCCACCTTCCAGCCCTGCGAGGCGAGCCACCCGAGGTGGATCTCCAGCACCTGGCCGGGGTTCATCCGGGAGGGGACACCCAGCGGGTTGAGGATGATGTCGACCGGGGTGCCGTCCTCCAGGAAGGGCATGTCCTCCACGGGGAGGATCTTGGAGATGACACCCTTGTTGCCGTGCCGGCCGGCCAGCTTGTCGCCGTCGGTGATCTTGCGCTTCTGCGCGACGTACACCCGCACCAGCTGGTTGACGCCCGGGGGCAGCTCGTCGCCCTCGTCGCGGTCGAAGACGCGCACCCCGATGACCTTGCCGGTCTCGCCGTGCGGCACCTTCAGCGAGGTGTCACGCACCTCGCGGGCCTTCTCACCGAAGATGGCGCGCAGCAGGCGCTCCTCGGGGGTCAGCTCGGTCTCACCCTTCGGGGTGACCTTGCCGACGAGGATGTCGCCGGCCTCGACCTCGGCACCGATACGGATGATGCCGCGGTCGTCCAGGTCGGCCAGGACCTCTTCGGAGACGTTCGGGATGTCCCGGGTGATCTCCTCGGGGCCCAGCTTGGTGTCGCGGGCGTCGACCTCGTGCTCCTCGATGTGGATCGAGGAGAGGACGTCGTCCTGCACCAGACGCTGGGAGAGGATGATCGCGTCCTCGTAGTTGTAGCCCTCCCACGGCATGAACGCGACCAGCAGGTTCTTGCCGAGCGCCATCTCACCGCGCTCGGTGGACGGGCCGTCGGCGATGACCTGCCCGGCGATCACGCGGTCGTTCTCCTCGACCAGGACCTTCTGGTTGAAGGAGGTGCCCTGGTTGGAGCGGGAGAACTTGGCCAGCCGGTGGGTGACGTGGGTGCCGTCGTCGTTGGCGATCGAGACGTAGTCGGCGGAGACGTCGGAGACGACACCGTTCTGCTCGGCCTTGATGACGTCACCGGCGTCGGTGGCGCAGCGGTATTCCATGCCGGTGCCGACCAGCGGCGCCTCGGCGTTGATCAGCGGCACCGCCTGGCGCATCATGTTCGAGCCCATGAGCGCGCGGTTGGCGTCGTCGTGCTCGAGGAACGGGATCATGGCGGTCGCGACCGACACCATCTGGCGCGGCGAGACGTCCATGTAGTCGACCTCGGTGCCGGGGATGTAGTCGATCTCCCCGCCACGACGGCGCACCAGGACGCGGGCCTCGGCGAAGGTCAGCTCGTCGGTCAGCTTGGCGTTGGCCTGCGCGATGACGAAGCGGTCCTCCTCGTCGGCGGTCAGGTAGTCGACGTCGTCGGTGACGACACCGTCGACGACCTTGCGGTACGGGGTCTCCACGAAACCGAAGGCGTTGATCCGGCCGAAGGCGGCCAGCGAGCCGATCAGACCGATGTTGGGGCCTTCGGGCGTCTCGATCGGACACATGCGGCCGTAGTGCGAGGGGTGCACGTCACGGACTTCCAGACCGGCCCGCTCACGGCTCAGACCGCCGGGGCCCAGCGCGTTGAGACGGCGCTTGTGGGTGAGCCCGGACAGGGGGTTGGTCTGGTCCATGAACTGCGACAGTTGGCTGGTGCCGAAGAACTCCTTGATGGAGGCGACGACCGGCCGGATGTTGATCAGCGTCTGCGGCGTGATGGCCTCGACGTCCTGCGTGGTCATGCGCTCGCGGACCACGCGCTCCATCCGGGCCAGACCGGTACGGATCTGGTTCTGGATGAGCTCGCCGACGTTGCGCAGACGACGGTTGCCGAAGTGGTCGATGTCGTCGGTCTCGACGATGATCGTGCGGCCGGACTCCGTGGAGGTCTCGGTCTCACCGGCGTGCAGCCGGACCAGGTACTTGATCGTGGCGACGATGTCCTCGACCGTGAGGACGCCGGCGTCCAGCGGCTCGTCGCCGCCCAGTTTCTTGTTGATCTTGTACCGGCCGACCTTGGCCAGGTCGTACCGCTTCGGGTTGAAGTAGAGGTTCTCCAGCAGGGTCTGCGCGGCCTCGCGGGTCGGCGGCTCTCCCGGACGGAGCTTGCGGTAGATGTCCAGCAGCGCGTCGTCCTGGCCCTGGGTGTGGTCCTTCTCCAGGGTGGCCCGCATCGACTCGTAGTCGCCGAACTCCTCCAGGATCTGGTCCGAGGTCCAGCCCAGCGCCTTCAGCAGCACGGTCACGGACTGCTTGCGCTTGCGGTCGATGCGGACACCGACCATGTCGCGCTTGTCGATCTCCATCTCCAGCCAGGCACCCCGGGACGGGATGATCTTGGCGGAGAAGAGGTCCTTGTCGGAGGTCTTGTCGATGCTGCTGTCGAAGTACGCACCGGGCGACCGGACGAGCTGGGTGACCACGACACGCTCGGTGCCGTTGATGCAGAAGGTGCCCTTGTCGGTCATGAGCGGGAAGTCGCCCATGAAGACCGTCTGGGACTTGATCTCACCGGTCTCGTTGTTGGTGAACTCGGCGGTGACGAAGAGCGGCGCGGCGTACGTGAAGTCGCGCTCCTTGCACTCGTCGATGGAGTTCTTCGGCGGCTCGAACCGGTGATCACGGAAGGTCAGGGACATCGACCCGGAGAAGTCCTCGATCGGGGAGATCTCCTCGAAGATCTCCTCCAGACCGGACTTCCTGGGGACGTCCTGCCCACTCTCCAACGCGGCCTCGACGCGACCCTTCCAGGCGTCATTGCCGAGCAGCCAGTCAAAGCTCTCGGTTTGCAGCGCCAGGAGGTTCGGAACCTCAAGGGGTTCCTTGATCTTCGCAAAAGAGACACGCAGTGGTGCGGTGCTGGTGCCATTATTCGTACTAGTGGTCGAGGCATTGCGCGAGGCGGCCAAGAGGGGGTCCTTCCGAGGGCTCGGACTCTCTGCGCGCATACCCGCCCCCCTGGTGACGGGCAGGAGGCAGCTAGGCAGCGCAAAGGGTCAGTGTAGTCACAAGACCCACTGATGTCCAATGCCTGCGCCACCTCAACAAGGAGCCACCCTCGCTGTGCCCTCGCGTCCGCCTCCGGCTGCCTCGGTCGCCGGGTGCGGACCCGTCTGCCGCAACCTTTCCCGCTTCGCCAGCGATCCATGCCTCGAATCAGGGACCGATGTGCGACGCGACCTGAGAATCGCGTGCCGGAAGCAGTTCGTCAAGGCCCCCGAGGGGCCTGCCGACAGCCGAAGATCACCATACCTGCCGATCGCCGCAGGTGGCCAAGCCGTCACCACAACGCCAGAGGGCGACCACCCGACTGGGTGATCGCCCTCGGTTGAGTCGCATGGACTCAGGGTGACGTCATGAGGTCAGAAGACCGGAACGTCAGGAGGTCACTTGACCTCGACGGAGGCGCCGGCGCCCTCGAGGGCCTCCTTGGCCTTCGCCGCGGCGTCCTTGGCGACCTTCTCGACGACGGCCTTCGGCGCGTTGTCGACGAGGTCCTTGGCCTCCTTCAGGCCCAGCGAGGTCAGCTCACGCACGACCTTGATGACCTGGATCTTCTTGTCGCCGGCACCGGTGAGGATGACGTCGAACTCGTCCTGCTCCTCGGCGGCCTCGGCGCCACCACCGGCACCACCGGGGGCGGCGACGGCAACGGCGGCCGGGGCGGCGGCCTTGACGTCGAACTTCTCCTCGAACGCCTTCACCAGCGCGGAGAGCTCGATCAGGGTCAGGTTCTCGAACTGCTCGAGCAGCTCGTCCTGGGTCAGCTTGGTCGCCATGGTGGGCGGTCCTTCCACTTAGTCGGCAGGTGCCGGAATGATGTTTCTCGGCGGGCGTTCACGGGCCCGCTGTGACCGAACGCCGCAGTTACTCGGCGGACTCGGCCTCGGCGGGAGCCGGCGTACCGGCACCGCCCTGCTCCGCCTTCTCGCGCAGCGCGTCCACGGTGCGGACGAACTCCGTGAGCGGGGCCTGGAAAGTCGCCGCGGCCTTGGCCATGGACGCCTTCATGTTCCCGGCCAGCTTGGCGAGCAGCACCTCGCGGGACTCGAGGTCCGCGAGCGTGTTGATCTCTTCGGCGCTCAGCGCGTTGCCGTCGAGCACACCGCCCTTGATCACCAGGGCGGGGTTGTTCTTGGCGAAGTCACGCAGACCCTTCGCCGCCTCCACCGGGTCACCGGTGACGAAGGCGACGGCGGTCGAGCCCGTGAGGTACTCGTCCAGCTCGGAGATCCCGACCTCGTTGGCCGCGATCTTGGTCAGCGTGTTCTTCGTCACGTGGTACTGAGTGTTCTCACCGAGAGAACGGCGCAGGTCCTTGAGCTGCGCCACGGTGAGACCGGTGTACGCGGTGACAACCGCCGCGTTGGAGTTCTCAAACTTCTGCTTGATCTCCGCGACGGCTTCGACCTTGTCGGGGCTCGCCATGAACCTCGGCCCTCCTTCCGGGATGTCGGACCGCTCGGAAGGGGCTGTACACAACAAACGCCCCGGCGCAGGCGCACGGGGCAGACATGAATCGCTTCGGTCTTCCACAGTCACCTGCGCAGGTCGCCCGCGATCAGCGGATCCTTCGGCCACCACACCCGAAGGGCACGGCGACAACCAGCGGTCTTTGGCTTCTGTGGAAGATTACGCGAACGTGCTCGGCTCAGGCAAATCGCCTTCCGGCGGGGGCCGTCAGATGCCGGCGCCCATCATCTGCATCATCTCCAGGAAGTCGACGACCTCGTCGGCCGGCGGCGCCTCGGCGTTCACCTCGGTCCCGAAGTTGCTGTAGGTGGTCTCCTGCGCGAACGGGCCCATCTCGGTGTCGTAGGACTGGCTGACCTTCACCGGGAAGTCGTCCTCGTTGACCCAGACGTCCAGCTCGTAGAACTCGGTGCCCTGCTCGGCCAGCAGGTCGAGCAGCGCGGCGCGCTCCTCCTCGCCCAGCCCCTCGAAGGTGCCCTGGAGCTCGAAGACGTCCTCCATCGCCAACGTGCCGGCGTAGTGGTTGACGGTGGCGCCGTCCAGCTCCTCCTCGGCGACCCACTCGACGTCCTCGGACTCCAGCAGCATCGCCACCTGGTCGGCGGGGCTCTGCGCACCCTGGTCCATGGTGGAGGACAGCACACTGCCCAGGGCGTCCTCGCCCGCCTCCTCCATGAGAGCGGCCAGGTCCATCGCCATCCAGGACCGGCCGTCCGTCTCCGTGGCGAACTCCTCGCCCAGGTTCATGTACATCACGCCGTCGACCCACACGACCTCGATCTCGCCGGGGCCGCCCGCCGCGGCCCCGAACGTGTCGTTGGCCATCACCGCGGTCATCTCCAGGCCGTCCGCCCAGGAGAGCGAGCCGCTCATGCTCGTCTCGGTGCCCGCCTGCTGCGTCACCGAGACCACATCGGCCGAGGTGATCTCCTCGGTGGACTGCGCGGCGGCCGTCAGCGCCTCGAACGCGCTGCGCGCGGAGGTGTCGGAGCCGCTCCTGTCGTCGCCGGAGCCCTCGTTGCCCCGGGCGTCGGAAGTGCCACTGTCGCTGCCACCACACGCCGCCGTGCCGGCCAGCAGCACCGCCGTGGCCATCCCCAGCAGAGCCTTGCGAACGGGACGCATCTTCTCCCCCACAATCATGGAGCGTTGGAACTCTGTGCCATTCCGACACTAACCGGTGGGACTGTCACACAAGAGGCCCGTCCCGGCTCTGTGACAGAGCTGGGACGGGCCTCTCGACCGCTGACGCGATCAGCCTTCCGCCGGAATCAGACGGCGGGCTCCTCGTCCAGGAGGTTGCGGCTGCGGTTGGGGTCGACGGGAACGCCGGGGCCCATGGTGGTGGTGAAGGTCGCCTTCTTGATGTAGCGGCCCTTGGCGGCGGCCGGCTTCAGCCGGGTGACCTCTTCGAGGGCCGCCGCGTAGTTCTCCACCAGCTTGGTGTCGTCGAAGGACGCCTTGCCGATGATGAAGTGGAGGTTCGCGTGCTTGTCCACGCGGAACTCGATCTTGCCGCCCTTGATCTCGGTGACGGCCTTGGCGACATCCGGGGTGACGGTGCCGGTCTTGGGGTTCGGCATCAGACCACGCGGACCGAGCACCCGGCCCAGCCGGCCGACCTTGCCCATCAGGTCCGGGGTCGCCACCACGGCGTCGAAGTCCAGGCGGCCCTTGGAGACCTCGTCGATCAGTTCGTCCGAGCCGACGATGTCGGCTCCGGCGGCCTCCGCGGCCGCGGCACGGTCACCGGTCGCGAAGACCAGGACCCGGGCGGTCTTGCCGGTGCCGTGCGGAAGGTTCACGGTGCCACGGACCATCTGGTCGGCCTTGCGGGGGTCGACACCCAGCCGCATGGCGACCTCGACGGTCGCGTCGAACTTCTGCGAAGAGGTCTCCTTGGCGAGACGGACGGCCTCCAGGGGCGCGTACAGGCGCTCCCGGTCGATCTTGGCGTCCGCGCCGCGGAAGTTCTTGCTGCGCTTCACTGCTGCTCCTCGAAATGCTTCTGCTGTGGAGTCGTGGTCCGGACCAGCGCCTGGCCCTGCCACGGTGGTACGGGGGCTCAGCCCTCGACGGTCACGCCCATGGAACGGGCGGTACCCGCGATGATCTTGGACGCGGCGTCCAGGTCATTGGCGTTGAGGTCGGGCATCTTGGTGGTGGCGATCTCCCGCACCTGAGCCGCCGTGATCTTGGCGACCTTGGTCTTGTGGGGCTCGCCGGAGCCCTTCTCCACACCAGCGGCCTTGAGGATCATCTTCGCGGCCGGCGGAGTCTTGGTGATGAAGGTGAAGGAACGGTCCTCGTAGACCGTGATCTCCACCGGGATCACCCAGCCACGCTGCGACTCGGTCGCCGCGTTGTAGGCCTTGCAGAACTCCATGATGTTCACGCCGTGCTGGCCCAGCGCGGGGCCGACCGGCGGGGCCGGGTTGGCGGCGCCGGCCTGGATCTGGAGCTTGATCAGCCCCGTGACCTTCTTCTTCTTGGGAGGCATGCTCTCTCCGGGTCATTGATTGAGAGGTTGTGGCCCCCGCCGGCGGACGGTCGCTGCCGATCGGTCCTGGCCGATCGAACCGGACATCATCCGTACGGAGGCATACCGCACCACGATATCGGGTACGGCGATGCCGCCAAAATCCGCCGGCGGGGGAACGGGGCGGGGCGCGGGGTGCGACCCCGGCCCCGTACCGCCCCGGGGGCTACTTGCCGCGACCGGCGGCGGCGTCCGCGTCCGCCCGCTCGCGGTCCTCCGCCGGCGCCGGAACAGCGGCGGCGTCCGGGTCCTGTGCGGCGGCCAGGCCCTGCGCCTCCTGCTTCATGAGCTCGTCGACGTCCACCGAGTTCGGGTTGTCGAGCACGTACTTCAGCCGCTCACGGTCCAGGTCACCGGTCCAGCGGGCGATCGCCAGGGTGCCGATGCCGTTGCCCGTGAGGTTGGTCAGGGCGCGGCCCTCGCTCATGAAGCGGTCGATGCCGACGATCAGCGCGATGCCCGCGACCGGGATCACCGAGTCGAACGCGGCCAGCGACGCGGCCAGCGTGACCAGGCCGGCGCCGGAGACGCCCGCGGCACCGTTGGAGGAGATCAGCATGAAGACGAGCAGACCGATCTGGGTCCAGATGGACACGTCCACGCCGAAGGCCTGCGCGATGAACAGCGCGCCCATGGACATGTAGATCGCAGTGCCGTCCAGGTTGAAGGAGTAGCCGGTCGGGATGGTCATGCCCACCACGTGCTTGGGCGTACCGGCCGCCTCCAGCTTGGTCATCATGCGCGGCAGCACCGTCTCGGAGGAGGAGGTGCCCAGCACGATGAGCAGCTCGTCCTTGATGTAGCGGACGTACTTGATGAGGCTGAAGCCGGTCATCTTGCACACCACGCCGAGCACCAGCGTGATGAACAGCAGACAGGTCACCCAGAACGAGATCATGAACGAGGCGAGCGAGCCGAGGATCGAGCTGCCGTGCTGGCCGATGGTGAAGGCCATACCGCCCATCGCGCCCAGCGGGGCGACCCACATGACCAGCTTGATGACGCCGAACATCGTCTTGGCGAAGGTGTCCAGACCGCGCACCATGCCCTCGGCGCGGGAGCCGAGCATGGTCAGCGCGATGGCGAACAGGATGGCCAGCAGCAGCACCTGGAGCAGCTGGCCGTCGACGAAGGCGCTGGCGAACGAGGTCGGGACCAGGCTCAGGAGGAATCCGGAGAAGCCCGATTCGGTCGCACCCGCGGACTCGATGGTCGCGTCGGCCGCCGAGGTGTCGAAGGACTCGATGTCGTAGCCCAGACCGGAGCCCGGCTGCCAGATGTTGATCACCACGAGGCCGATGGCCAGGGCGAACACCGTGGTGATGTTGAAGTAGAGCACCGTCTTGAGGGCCAGACCGCCGGCCTTGGCCAGGTTGCCCATGCCGGCGATTCCCACCACCACCGTGGCGAAGATGGTCGGGGCGATCACGACCTTGACCAGCTTGATGAAGAGGTCGGCCATCCACTTCATGTCGGCGCCCACCCCGGGCGCCGCGAGACCTATGCCGATGCCGATACTGATGCCTATCAGCACCCAGAAGTACAGATGCTGATAGATCCGCTTCTTCGGCTTCACCAGCTTCGGCGCCGGGGGCGAGGCGGCGGGGGAATTCGTCATGGGTCGTCCATCCCTGTGACTGTTAATGTGGATCGCATCACAGTGCGGGCGGGCAGGCGTCACAGCAACGCATCGGGAAAGAATTTGGGGTTGATCTGACATTGGGGTCGGATCGTTCGCCGCTCGGGATCTCCCGGCGCGTACTGCTCACCGCACCGCTGGGGCTGGCGGCCGCCGCGTGCGGCTCCCCACCCGATCTCGGCATCGGTGACCTCAAGCTGGCGACCGGCCCCGAGGGCGCCACCTACCGGGAGTCCGGCGCGGCACTGGCCGCGCTGTGGAACGCGGCGCTGGACCGCGAGGCCGTGGAGGTCGTCTTCACCGAGGCGTCCGTCGACAATCTGCGGCTGCTGCGCGGCGGCGAGGTGGACCTCGCCTACGGCAACGTGGACGTGCTGCGCCCGTACGACGGCGAGACCGTGGCGCTGCTGCGGATCTTCGACTCGGTGGTGCACCTGGTCACGCTGCGGGACAGCGGCATCCGTGCACTGGCCGACCTGGCGGGGCGGCCGGTGGCCCTGGGGCTGCCGGGGTCGGGCACCCGCTTCACGGGGCAGCGGCTGATCGAGGCCGCCGGGGTGCCGGTCGAGGTCCGCGACCTGGGGCAGACCGCCGCCGCGCGGGCCCTGGTGGACGGCGAGGTGGACGCCGTGTTCTCGCTCACCGCGATGCCCACCCCCGCCATCTCCTGGCTGCTGGCGAACGCGCCGCCGGTGCACTTCGTCGATCTCGCGGCGGAGGCGGAGACCATGCGGTACGCGCACCCCGGTGAGTACCTGCCGGTGACGATCTCCGGCGCGGTCTATCCGGATGTGGCCACCACGGCCACGCTGGCGGTGCCGACGCTGATAGCGGTGCGTTCCGGCTTCCCCACCGAGGCCGCGCGGTTCTTCACCCGGACCGCCGTCGAGGGGGCGGCGGCGCTGGCCAGGACCCGGCCCGAGGCGTACCAGATCAACCCCCGTACGGCCGCCGCCACCGTGCCCATCACCCTGCACCCGGGCGCGGCCGCCTGGTTCCGGGCGGCCAAGCTGTAGCGGCTCCGCCGGAGCGGACAGCCGGTGGCAGGTGGCCGGATCAGGGGCCCGGCCGGCGTACTGCGGGCAGGCGGACGGCGACCCGCAGGCCGCGCGGAGTGTTGGGCTCCAGCCGTACCTCGCCCCCGACGTCCTCCACCACGTCGTGGATGATCGCCAGGCCAAGGCCGGTGCCGCGGATGTTCTGGTGCCGCGCCGCCCGCCAGAACCGGCCGCGGGCCGCCTCGCGCTCCTCCGCCGACAGGCCGGTGCCGTCGTCGGCGACGATCACGGTGCCGAAGCCGCCGTCGGCGTCCGCGAAGGCGTGCACCGTGACCGTGCTGCCGTCCGAGAGCCAGGCCGCGTTGTCCACGAGTTCGTCCAGCACCGCGACCAGACCGCCGGGCGGCTGCCGCAGCACCAGCTCGGGGTCCGGGTCCGCCACGCGCAGCGTGCGCCCGTGCTCGCCGGTGACCGCCTCCCAGTGCGGCCGGGCGGTGGCGAAGACCCGCGCCAGCGTCCACGCCTCGCTGTCCCGTACGCGTTCCCGGCTGGCCGCCGCCGTCGCCGCGAGCATCGCCTCGAACATCTCGCCCATCTGCACGGCGCCGTCCACGGCGTCCTCCACCGCCTCCCGGGCCGGGGGCTGGCGGACCCAGGGCCGCAGATTCTCCACCGAGAGCCGCAGCCCGGCCAGCGGGTTGCGCAGCTGATGGGCCACGTCGCCGACGAACATCCGCTGCCGCTCCAGGGAGCGCTGCACCGTGTCCACCATGGCGTTGAACGAGGAGGCGAGCCCGCGCAGCTCGGGCGGCCCGTGTTCCACCGGGGCGCGCGCCCCCAGCTCACCGCCGCGCACGTCCATCGCGATGCGCTCCAGGTCGCGCACCGGGCGCAGAATCCAGCGGGTGAGCGGCCACAGGCCGCCCATCAGCGCCAGCACGGGGACCAGCAGCAGCGCGGCGCCGATCCCCCAGCGGCGCATGCTGGCCGCGCGCAGCCCGTCGGTGGGCGCCTCGATGACGACGACGGCGGTCACCTGGGAGTCGCGGCCCACCGGCTCCACCACCCGCAGCGGCCCGCGCTGCCAGGGCCATACCGTGGCCGCCTCGGTCGCCCGCGCCCCGGCGAACGCCCGCTGGATGTCCTCGGCGACCGCCGCGCCGTCCGGGGGCGGCGGACCCGGGTCGTGGACCAGGCCCCCGTCCAGGCCGAGCACCCACACCGGCGAGTCGTACAGCTCGTGGTAAGCGTCCAGTTCCGCGTGCAGCCGCGTCCGCTCGCCGGAGGCGATGGCCGCCTCGGCGAGATTGGCGAACCGTACGGCGTCCCCACTGCGGTCGATGAACACCTGCTGGGTGGTGCGCTCGCTCACCACCGCGGCGTACGAGATGCCGATGCCCACCACCAGCAGGGCCAGCACGGGGAGCAGCGCGACGATGATGCGCCGGCGCACGGGTGGCTATCCGTCCACCGGCGCACCGGCCGGTTCGAGCCGGTAGCCCACGCCGCGCACCGTGGTGATGCGCGCCGTGCCGCCGAGCTTGGAGCGCAGCGAGGCGATGTGGGTGTCCAGGGTGCGGCTGCTGCCCTCCCAGGCGGACTGCCAGACCTGGTCGAGGATGTGTTCGCGCTCCACCACAGTGCCGGTGTTCCGGGCCAGCAGCACCAGGATCTCGAACTCCTTGCGGGTCAGCCGCAGTGGTGCGCCGTCGCGGGAGACCTCGTGGCGGTCCCGGTCGATGAGCAGATCGCCGTGGCCGATGGTGCCGCGCGCCGTGAGGCCGGTCTGGAGCACCCGCAGCCGCCGGGTGACGGCCTCGATGCGGGCCAGCAGTTCGGCCACTCCGAAGGGCTTGACCAGATAGTCGTCGGCGCCGGCCCGCAGGCCGCGTACCCGGTCGGTCTGCTCGCCACGGGCGGTGACGGCGATGACCCCGGTGGCGGCACGGTCGCGCAGCATCCGGATCACCTCGACGCCGTCCCCGTCGTCGAGACCGAGGTCCACGAGGGCGATGGCGAAGTCGGCCGTACCGATCGCCCCGGCCGCCTCCCGCACACTGCGGGCGCGCTCCACGTCGTATCCCTCGGCGCGGAGCGTCCGGCTCAGGGCGCGCGCGACCCGGTCATCGTTCTCGACTATGAGCGCGCGCATGCGCCCCAGACTAGCGGCGCCCCGGTACCGCGGTGGAGTGCGGTACCGGGGCGAAAGCCGCGGAGGTCGTTCTTCCGGACCCGCTGCGGGTCCGGGTGACGCGCCGTGCGCTAGTTCTTCTGGATCTGGTCGAAGCTCAGCTCGACCGGGGACTGGCTCCTCTTCACGCGGCCCTCGCACCACTCGGCGCCGGGGCGCCTCCCGGGCTTCGGGCCGCTGTGCCGGACTCCGTCCGGCCTCAGTTCTTCTGGATCTGGTCGAAGCTCAGCTCGACCGGGGTCTCCCGGCCGAAGATCTCCACCAGGCCCTTGACCTTCTTGGAGTCGGCGTTGATCTCGTTGATCGTGGCCTGGAGCGTCGCGAACGGGCCGTCGGTGACGGTGACCGAGTCGCCGACCTCGAAGTCCAGCACCTGGACCTCGACGCGGCGGCCCGCCGCAGGGGCGCCGCCCTCGGCCGCGGCCTGCTCGGCGGCCTTCTGCTCGGCCTCCGGCGCCAGCATCTTCACGATCTCGTCCAGCGTCAGCGGGTACGGGTCGTAGGCGTTGCCCACGAAGCCGGTGACACCGGGGGTGTTCCGTACGACGCCCCAGGACTCGTTCGTCAGGTCCATCCGGACCAGCACGTAGCTGGGGAGCTTGTTCTGCTTGATGGTGCGGCGGTCGCCGTTCTTGATCTGGACGACCTCTTCCTGCGGCACCTCGACCGCGAAGATGTAGTCCTCGACGTTCAGCGACACCGCGCGCTGCTCAAGATTGGTCTTGACCCGGTTCTCGTAGCCCGCGTACGTGTGCACCACGTACCACTCGCCGGGCAGCACCCGAAGCTCCTCGCGCAGCTGCGCGACCGGGTCCACCGGCTCGGGAGCCTCGGCCTCGGCCTCGGCGTCCGCTTCGGCCTCCGCCTCGCCCTCGGCGTCCGCCTCCCGCGCGACCTCGTCCGCGTCCTCCTCGTGGACGGCGGCGGACTCGGCGGGCTCGCCCGCCGCGGCGTCGGCAGCCTCGGTCTGGTCGACGGTGTCCGCTGCCTCGACGATGTCGCGCGCGGTGTCGTCGCCCTCGGCGGCGTCGTCGGTCAGATTCGGGTCAGACTTCGGGTCAGACACGGTGGCTGCTTCTTCCTGCTTCACATTGACGTGGAACATCCGGGCGGGATCGCCGCGGCACGGGTGGGTACCTACGACCGTACGTCCGTGCCCGCCTCGCCCCGTCCGGAGCGGGGTCAGCCGAAGACGTACTCGACGACCCGGCTGAATCCCCAGTCAAGCACGGTGAGGATGCCGATGACGACGAGAACGAAAACGATCACCGCGGAGGTGTACGTCGTCAGCTGGCGCCGAGAGGGCCAGACGACCTTGCGCAGCTCGGCGATGACCTGCCGGTAGAAGAGCGCGAGCTTGCCCAGCGGGCCCCGCTTGGCGCGCCGCCCGCGTCCTCGGCCGGCGCCGTCCCCCCGGGGCTCCGGCGTTTCGACGGAGTCCGTGATCCCAGCCACTCGCCCTCACCTGATCCCGGTCATGGTCGTAAGCCGCCCGGTCCCCCGGACGGCTTGCATTGCGGTACGTACCTACTACCACTACTAACGCTGTACTGCCTGCTGCGTAGCAGGGCCGGAGGGACTTGAACCCCCAACCGCTGGTTTTGGAGACCAGTGCTCTACCAATTGAGCTACGACCCTTTGCTCGCGGCACCGGGAAAACTTACCTCACCCGGCCCCACTGCGTGGAGAGTGTACGTGCTCAATCGCCGCCAGTCGAACGGACAACAGCCGCAACCCGGGTGCCACGGTCCACTCCGGTCTGCAACGATGCCCTCATGAGCGCAGCGACACCCACCGCACAGTCCGCAGAAGCAGCCCCCGGGCGCCGGGTCTCCGCCCGCGTCGGGGCGATCTCCGAGTCCGCGACCCTGGCCGTCGATGCCAAGGCGAAGGCCCTCAAGGCCGCCGGCCGGCCGGTGATCGGCTTCGGTGCCGGCGAACCCGACTTCCCCACCCCCGGGTACATCGTGGACGCGGCCGTGGCCGCGTGCCGGGAGCCGAGGTTCCACCGCTACACGCCGGCCGGCGGGCTGCCGGAGCTGAAGGAGGCCATCGCCGCCAAGACGCTGCGCGACTCCGGCTACGAGGTGAAGCCCTCCCAGGTGCTGGTGACCAACGGCGGCAAGCAGGCGATCTACGAGGCGTTCGCCGCGCTGCTGGACCCGGGCGACGAGGTCATCGTCCCGGCGCCGTACTGGACCACCTACCCCGAGTCGATCCGGCTGGCCGGGGGCGTCCCGGTGGAGGTCGTCGCGGACGAGACCACCGGCTACCGGGTGAGTGTGGAGCAGCTGGAGGCGGCCCGCACCGAGCGCACCAAGGTGCTGCTCTTCGTCTCCCCCTCCAACCCGACCGGCGCGGTCTACCCGCGTGAGCAGGTCGAGGCGATCGGCCGCTGGGCGGTGGAGCACGGTCTGTGGGTGCTCACCGACGAGATTTACGAACATCTGGTCTACGGGGACGCCGAGTTCTCCTCGCTGCCGGTGGTCGTCCCGGAGCTGGCCGACCGCACCGTGATCGTCAACGGGGTGGCCAAGACGTACGCGATGACCGGCTGGCGCGTGGGCTGGCTGATCGGCCCGCAGGACGTGGTGAAGGCCGCCACCAACCTCCAGTCGCACGCCACCTCCAACGTGAGCAATGTCGCGCAGGCGGCGGCGCTGGCCGCGGTCTCCGGAGATCTGGACGCGGTGGCCGCGATGGGCGAGGCGTTCGACCGGCGGCGTCGCACGATCGTGCGGATGCTGAACGAGATCGACGGGATCGTCTGCCCCGAGCCCGAGGGCGCGTTCTACGTCTACCCCTCGGTGAAGGGCCTGCTGGGCAAGGAGCTGCGCGGCCGGCGGCCCGCCACCTCGGTGGAGCTGGCCGAGCTGATCCTGGAGGAGGCCGAGGTCGCCGTGGTCCCGGGTGAGGCGTTCGGCACCCCCGGTTATCTGCGGCTGTCGTACGCCCTGGGCGACGACGACCTGGTGGAGGGCGTCTCCCGCCTCCAGAAGCTGCTGGCGGAAGCGAGCTGACTCACGTTCGGGTGACGCGGCTACCGGCCGGACGGCGCAATGCGGCAAGATTCGTGGATGGATCGTGTACGTGACGTCCGGCTGCTGCCCAAGGCCCACCTGCATCTGCACTTCACCGGCTCGATGCGGCCCGGCACCCTGCTGGAGCTGGCGGACAAGTACGGCGTGCATCTGCCGGAGGCGCTGCGCGGCGGCGAGCCTCCCCGCCTGCGGGCCACCGACGAGCGCGGCTGGTTCCGGTTCCAGCGGCTGTACGACATGGCCCGCTCCTGTCTGCGGGAGCCGGAGGACATCCAGCGGCTGGTGCGCGAGGCGGCCGAGGAGGATCTGCGGGACGGCGCGCGCTGGCTGGAGATCCAGGTCGATCCCACCTCGTACGCGCCCCGGCTCGGCGGGCTGATCCCGGCGCTGGAGATCATCCTGGACGCGGTGCGGGTCACCTCCCGGGAGACCGGCGTCGGGATGCGGGTGCTGGTGGCCGCGAACCGGATGAAGCACCCCCTGGACGCCCGCACCCTGGCCCGGCTCGCGGTCCGCTACCGGGACCAGGGGGTGGTCGGCTTCGGGCTGTCGAACGACGAGCGGCGCGGCTTCGCCCGGGACTTCGACCGCGCCTTCGCGATCGCCCGGGAGGGCGGCCTGCTGGCGGCCCCGCACGGCGGCGAGCTGTCGGGCCCCTCCAGCGTCCGGGACTGCCTGGACGATCTGCGGGCGGCACGGGTGGGGCACGGGGTGCGGGCCGCCGAGGACCCCTGGTTGCTGGAGCGGCTCGCCCGGGACCGGGTGACCTGCGAGGTGTGTCCGGCCTCCAATGTGGCGCTCGGCGTGTACGAGCGGCTGCCGGACGTACCGCTGCGCACCCTGTGGGACGCGGGCGTGCCGATGGCGCTGGGGGCCGACGACCCGCTGCTGTTCGGCTCGCGGCTGGCGGCCCAGTACGAGATCGCGCGGGAGCACCACGGCTTCACCGACCGCGAGCTGGCGGAGCTGGCCCGGCAGTCGGTGCGCGGCTCGGCGGCTCCGTCCGACATCCAGGAGAAGATCATGGTGGAGATCGAGGAGTGGCTGGCGCTGTGACGCCCGGCCGGACCGGCTGATCGCGGCCGGGCCACGGCCCGCTACCGGCCGTCGGCCCCCGGCTGCTGACGGCCCGCCGCGCCGGCCGCCCGCACGTCCGCGATCAGCCGGTCCATGCCCTGGTCGAACCGCTGGCGGTACTTCTCCACCCGCTTCGCGCCGGCCGACCGGGGGCCGAAGGTGTGGGCGAAGTCGATGAGGCCGACCTTCACCGACGGCACCGGGCGGCCCGCCGGGGGCGCCTCGTCCACCGCGATGAGCACGCTCGCCCCGACGAAGGCCAGGCCGGAGGCCCGGGCCGCCTCCCTGACCCGGATCAGCTGCGGCAGCATCGCCTCGGGGACACCGGGTTCGCGGCAGAAGTCGCGTACGATCCGCGGTGTCCGCCGTCCGATGGCCAGCCGGCCTCCCGTGAGGCCCGAGCTGCCGACCGCCCGGTAGCCGCGGCTCGCGGAGCCGGTCAGCCGGTCGGCCGCCTTCATCCTCAGCTTCTTCACCAGGGCGGCTGCCCTCGACATGGAGCGCAGCAGCTCGTGCCAGCTCGCCGTGGACGCGCCCACCTTGAGGTCGAGGATCGTGGGCCGGTTCATGCCGAACGTCAGATTGTCGACGTAGACGTGGGTCGAGTCGTCCCCGGCGCCCCGGTGACCGTCCATCGCCGTGACCTGCCGGGCGGTGTGGGAGTACGGCGCCACCCCGTCCAGGGCGGGGTGTTCACCCGCGCGCAGTTCCGCGTAGAACTCCCGCTCCACGTGGTTGGTGGGTTTCTCCTTGATCCGTCCGCCGGCCCGGTTGCTGATCCCGCCGTGTCCGCCGACCGCTCCGTCCTCGACCCGCTCGACGGCCGGGCCGATGGTCGGGCAGCCCGCGCCCGGCGGCGGGACGGCGGCGTTCCCCGCCGGGTGCGGGTGGGGCCGCACCGCCACGGGAGGAAAGCCGATGGATGCCGAGGCGGGCATGTTCGCGGTCCTGGCCGGGTCGGCCGGGCGTACGGACACCCGCCCGGTACGACGCTGCTCCGCGTTCTCGCGGTGGTCTCCGTGTGTGCGCACAGCCCCTGTTCCCTCCCAGGGCGTCCCCACGCCCCCCTGCTGTCGACAGTTCTACGGCAGTACCGGCCGGCACGGAGGGGGCGCCCGTCCCCGTGGTTAGAGGCTGACGCCGACCGTCACCGGTTCGTTGACCAGGGTGACGCCGAAGGCGTCCCGTACCCCGTCCCGTACCTCGCGGGCCAGCGCCAGCAGATCGGCGGTGGTCGCGCCGCCCCGGTTGGTGAGGGCCAGGGTGTGCTTGCCGGAGATCCGGGCCGGGCCGCTCCCGTACCCCTTGGTGAAGCCGGCCTTGTCGATCAGCCAGGCCGCGGAGGTCTTGGTGTGGCCGCCGGCCGCCGGGAAGGCGGGGGGCTCGACGCCGGGGCCCAGGCGCCGCGCGGCGCGCTCGCGGAAGGCCGCGAACTCCTGTGCCGTCAGCAGCGGATTGGTGAAGAACGAACCGGCCGACCAGGTGTCGTGGTCCTCCGGGTCCAGCACCATGCCCTTGCCGGCCCGCAGCTTCAGCACGGTCTCGCGGGCGGTGGCGGCGGCCACCCGCTCCCCCGCGGCGACGCCCAGCGTCCGGGCGGTCTCGGCGTACGCGATCGGTGCCGAGAGCCCGCCCGCGTCCTCCAGCGCGCAGCGCACCCGCAGCACCACGAACCGCCCGGGGTCGGCCTTGAAGCGGCTGTGCCGGTAGCCGAAGCCGCAGTCGGCGGCGGGGAGGGTGACCGTACGGTGCTCGGCACGGTCGTAGGCGATGACCTCGGTGATGACGGAGGCGACTTCCTGGCCGTAGGCGCCGACGTTCTGGATGGGGGTGGCCCCGGCCGAGCCGGGGATGCCGGCCAGGCATTCGATGCCGGCCAGCCCGGCCTCCACGGTGCGGGCGACGGCCGCCGACCAGTTCTCGCCCGCGGCGAGTTCCAGGCGGGTGCCGTCCAGGTCGAAGCCGGTGGTGGCGATCCGCAGGGCGGTGCCCCGGAAGCCCTCGTCCGCGATCAGCAGGTTGCTGCCGCCGCCGATGATCAGCAGCGGGGTGCCGGTGCCGTCCGCCTCCTGGACGGCGGCGATCACCTCGGCGTCGGTGCTCGCGGTGATCAGCCGGTCGGCGGGGCCGCCGAGCCGGAAGGTGGTCAGATCGGCGAGCGCGGCGCCGGCGGTACCGGCGGGGTCAGAGGTTTCGAGCACCCGTCCAGAATACGGTCCGCCGCCGCGCGGGGCCCGGACCGGGGCGAGGGCGGCCCGGGCCGGATCGCGCGCCGGGGCGGGCCCGGGGCGACGCCCGCCCCGCCGCCCCGGCGGGGCGTTCCGGCCGGGGCCCCCCGGAGCGCCGTCCGCGATCAGGCGGGCACGCGGTCGGCCGGCCGGTGGTCGGTCGTCGGGTCGGTGGGCCCGGCCGGCGGGGCGGCGGTCGGCCGGGGAGCCTTCGGCGCCCGCCGTTCCGGCAGCAGCGCGATGACGGCCGCCGCCACCAGCAGCAGCCCCACGGCCAGCCACAGCGCGGGCACCAGGCCATCCGTGAACGCCTGCGCCGAGCCGTACCCGCCGCGGGACGCGAAGACCGAGGCCAGGACGGCGACGCCCAGCGCCCCGCCGACCTCGCGCGCCGAGTTGTTCACACCGGAGGCCACCCCCTGCCGCCCCTCCGGTACGGCCCCCATCGCGATCGCCCCGGACGGGGCGAAGAACATGGCCATGCCGATGCCGCACAGCACGAACGCCGGCACCATGCCGCCGTACGAGACGCCCGGGTCGGCGTACAGCGCGAACCAGCCCATGCCCACCGCCATCAGCACCAGCCCCGAGGCGACGATCGGCCGGCCGCCGACGCGGTCGGTGAAGGCCCCGGCGATGGGTGCCACGATCATCGGCATGGCGGTCCACGGCAGCATCCGCACTCCGGCCTCCATCGGCGAGTAGCCCATGATCAGCTGGAGGAACTGGGTCAGCAGGAAGATGGAGCCGAACATCCCCGCGTACATCAGCAGGCTGGTGATGTTGATCGCGGTGAAGGTGCGGGAGCGGAAGAAGCCCATCGGCAGCAGCGGCTCGGGGTGGCGCAGCTCCCAGCGGACGAACGCGTACAGCAGCACGGCCCCGAGTGCGAAGCCCGCCAGCACCGGGCCCGTGGTCCAGCCGTGTTCGTGGCCGCGCACGATGGAGAGCACCACGCCCAGCAGACCGGCGCTGGCCAGGACGGTGCCGACCACGTCCAGCCGCTTGACCGGGCCGCGGCTCTCCGGGAGCCGCAGGAAGACCAGGGGCAGCAGCAGGACGCCGATGGGGATGTTGAGCCAGAAGATCCAGTGCCAGGAGAGGTGTTCGGTCACGGCGCCGCCGACGAGCGGGCCCGCGGCGATGGCGAGGCCGTTGACCGCGCCCCACACGCCGAAGGCGGCGCCCCGCCGCTCGGGCGGTACGACGGCGGATATCAGGGTGAGGCTGAGCGGGATGAGGGCCGCGGCGGCGGCGCCCTGGACGGCGCGGGCGGCGATCAGCGCGTCCGTGGAGCCGGCCAGCGCGGCACCGGCGGAGGCGAGGGTGAACAGGGCGACGCCGGCGCCGAAGACCAGGCGGCGGCCGTAGCGGTCGCCCAGGGCCGAGGCGAACAGCAGGAGGCAGGCGAACGGCAGGGTGTAGCCGTTGACGATCCACTCCAGGGCGGCCAGGTCACCGTCGAGGTCCTCGCGGATGATGGGCAGGGCGGTGGTGACGACGAGATTGTCGAGGCTGGCCATGAAGGTGGCGAAGCCGGTCAGCAGCAGCGTCCAGACGATGACGTGCGGGCGCCGCGTGCCCCCGTTCGGGGCTTCGGGCATGTTCCCTCCCAGAAAACTAGTGATTGATCAATAACTTATGCGGACACACGTGTGCCCGGGAACCGGACCGAGAACCGGGCCGGGGCGGCTAGCCGTACCGCTTCTTGCCCTCGTGATCGTGCGCGCAGGCGACCCACAGCGGGTGGTCCGCCGGGAAGCCGAGCGCCAGCAACACGTTGATCAGCATGCCGTTGGCCAGGAAATCGGCGGTCTCCACGCCGTCCGCGCCCAGCCGCAGGTGCACGGCCTCGAACAGTTCGTTCCAGCAGGCACGGATCCGGGCCGCGAAGTCCTCGTCCCCGCCCGCCTCCGCGGTGTGCACCGCGACGTACATCTGCATCTGGAACATGAGCTTGTCGCGGTCGGCGGTGAGCCCGGTGTACGCCTCCGCCATCGCGTCGTGCGCGGCCTGCGGATCCAGGCCCTCGGAGACACGTTCGAACGTCCGCCGGATCTCCGCCGTGCCGTGCTCGGCGGCGGCCAGGAAGATCGCCCGCTTGTCGGGGAACAGCCGGAAGAGATACGGCTGCGAGACCCCGACCCGGCGGGCGATGGCAGCGGTCGTGGTGCCCGCGTACCCTCCCCTGGCGAACTCCACGACGGCGGCGCGGATGACGGCCGTACGCCGCTCCTCCGCCGTCATCCTGCCGCTGTCCCTGGCCATGCGAGTAAGTTATTGACCAATCACTATCTTGTCAACGGGATCGAACGGGCCGGCGTTCAGCCCAGCCGGACCACGGCCCGGGACAGCCCCAGCACCTTCTGGCCCGCGCTGCGCGCCACCAGGTCCACCCGGACCGTGCGCGCCTCGTCGTCCAGCTTGGCCGCGACCTTCGCCGACACCTCGATCTCGGCCCCGGTGTCGTCGTTCGGCACCACCACGGGGTTGGTGAAGCGCACCCCGTACTCGACCACCGCCGCCGGGTCCCCGGCCCAGTCCGTGACCACCCGGGCGGCCTCGGCCATGGTGAACATGCCGTGCGCGATCACGTCCGGCAGCCCGACGTCCCTGGCGAAGCGCTCGTTCCAGTGGATGGGGTTGAAGTCCCCCGAGGCGCCCGCGTAGCGCACCAGATCGGCGCGGGTCACCGGGAACGTACGGGCCGGCAGCTCCGTACCCACCTCGACATCGGCGTACGCGATCCTGGCGGTCACTTCTCCCCCTCCGGCTTCTCCGGCGCGCGCGACACCAGCTTGGTGTACGCGGTCACCACGTGCTCCCCCGCGGCGTCGTGCACATCGCCGCGGACGTCGAGGATGTCGTTGCCCGCCATCGACTTCACGGACTCGATCACCGAGGTGACCGTCAGGACGTCCCCGGCCACCACCGGACGGCTGTACCGGAACTTCTGGTCCCCGTGCACCACGCGGGTGTAGTCCAGGCCCAGCTTCGGGTCGTGGATCACCGCCTGGGCTGCGGCGAAGGAGATCGCGAAGACGAACGTCGGCGGGGCGATCACATCCGGGTGCCCCAGCGCCCGCGCGGCGGCCGGATCCGTGTACGCCGGGTTCTCGTCACCGATCGCGACCGCGAACTCGCGGATCTTCTCGCGCCCCACCTCGTACGGCTCGGTCGGCGGATATGTCCGCCCGGCGAAGGACTGATCCAGGGCCATCGGCCGTCAACCTCCCAAAATCACGCGAGGCCGCCCCCGACAGATCGGGGGCGGCCTCGCAACAGTGACAAGTCAGCGGGTCTCGCGGTGCGCCGTGTGGGCGTTGCAACGCGGGCAGTGCTTCTTCATCTCAAGACGGTCCGGGTCATTACGCCGGTTCTTCTTGGTGATGTAGTTCCGCTCCTTGCACTCCACGCAGGCCAGCGTGATCTTCGGGCGGACGTCGGTGGCAGCCACGTGAGTGCTCCTTGACGGATGGACGGATTAAACACAGGAAAGAGTAGCCGATCGGAGGACCGACCCCGCAATCGGCTACTCGGAGTGAAGTAGCGGCGACCGGACTTGAACCGGTGACACAACGATTATGAGCCGTTTGCTCTACCGACTGAGCTACGCCGCCACGAGCTGCGTGGCTCCCGCCAACAGGAGGAAGACCTCACATCTCAGAGCCCCAAAACGGAATCGAACCGTTGACCTTCTCCTTACCATGGAGACGCTCTGCCGACTGAGCTATTGGGGCGAGCGAGAAAGAGATTACACGCTCCCGGGCCGAAGACGAAATCCGTAAACGGCCGCCCCGGCTCCGTCAACACCTCCCAAGTCACCGGAAACCACAGCAGTACGACTAATGACGTCTTCCCCACCCAACCACCCCGGGCGCCGTAGCCTCGCCTCGTGCCCGACCACCGCGATGCCGCCGCGACCGCACTGCTGCTGGGCAGCGCCCGGCTCGCCGACGGCCGTACCGTCGACGTCCGGCTGAACGGCGAGCGCGTCGAGGCCGTCGGAACCCCCGGCAGCCTGCCCGCCACCGCGCCGGGCGTCCAGCGGCTCGACCTCACCGGCTACCTGCTCCTGCCGGCCCCCGCCGAGCCGCACGCCCACCACGACACCGCCCTCACCAGCGGCTGCCCGGGGCCACCCCCCGAGGGGCCCGACCAGTTGCGGCGGCGGATCATCGAGGCGTCGCTGCTCCAGCTCAGCCACGGCGCCACCGCCCAGCGCAGCCAGATCAGGATCGGCGACGTCCTGGGGCTGCGCGCGCTGGAGGCCGCCCAGGCCGCGCGCCGGGCCCTGCTGGGGCTCGCCGAGCTCCAGCCGGTGGCCGCGCCCCGGCTGCTGACCGGGCGGGCCGGCGCCGACAACCGCGCCCAGCTCGCGGACGCCGCCCAGCTCGGCGGCACCGCGCTGGGCGGCTGTCCCGACCTCGACCCGGACCCGGCCGGCTACGCGGACATCGTGCTGTCCATCGCCGACGCGCAGGGCTGCGCCATCGACCTGCACACGGACGCGGACGACCCGGCCCGGTTCGCCCGGCTGGTGACGGCGGCGGGGGCGTGCCGTACGGCGGTCACGCTGGGCCCGTGCGCCGGGCTCTCCCTGCTGCCCCCGGACACCGCGGCGCGCGCCGCCGACCAGCTGGCGGCGGCCGGGGTCGCGGTCAGCTGCCTGCCGCAGTCACCGTGCGCGGCCCTGCCCGCGCCGCCCCGCCCCTCCCGGCCCCCGACCCCGCCGGTGCGGACGCTGCTGGCCGCCGGTGTCACGGTGGCGGCGGGCAGCGGGGCGGTACGGGACGCCGGCAATCCGGTGGGCCGCGGCGACCCGCTGGAGGCCGCGTACCTGCTGGCGGTGCGCGGGGCGTGCGACACCGCCGGGGCCTACCGGGCCATCAGCTCGGCGGCGCGGGCGGTGCTGGGGCTGCCGAAGGTGCGCATCGAGCCCGGCTTCCCGGCGGAACTGCTGGCGGTGCGCGGCGAGAACCTGCCGGGCGCGCTGTCCCTGGCGTACAGCCGGCTGGTGATCCACCGGGGCCGGGTGGTGGCCCGTACCTCGGCCGTGCGCGAGTACTGCGGCTCCCCTGCGGTCCCCCTCACCGAGCTGCCGCGCCAGCCGGCCCCGAGGAGCTGACGACGGGTCGGTGGCCCGGGGAACGCACGGGTGACGCGCGGCCGACGAGGCGTCTGCGGGCCGTGCCGTCCGGCGCGTTGCCCCGGGCGGGCCAGCGGCCCGTTCGCCGGACGAGGCCGCCGCCGCCCCGTCCCGCCGTGCCGGTGACGGGCCCGCCTCCCCCGGCCCGCGGCGCTGCGTGAACACCGTCCCGGTGTGCCAAGCTCGGGAACATGCGCACAGTCATCGCCGGAGGGCACGGGAAGATCGCACAGCGTCTGGAGCGGCTGCTGGCCGCGCGCGGGGACCGCCCCGCGGGCCTGATCCGCACACCGGAGCAGGCCGCGGCCCTGCTCGCGGCGGGCGCCGAACCGCTCGTCTGCGACCTGGAGTCGGCGCCGGTCGCCGAACTGACGAGGCATCTGGAGGGCGCCGACGCGGTCGTCTTCGCGGCCGGCGCCGGGCCGGGTTCGGGGGCGGCCCGCAAGGAGACCGTGGACCGGGCGGCGGCGGCGCTGCTCGCGGACGCGGCGGAGGCGGCCGGGGTGCGGCGCTATGTGATGGTGTCGGCCATCAACGTGGACGAGGAGCCGCCGCCCGGCACCGACCCCGTCTTCGCCGCCTATCTGCGGGCGAAGGCCGCCGCCGACGCGGACCTGCGCGCGCGCACCGCCCTGGAGTGGACGATCCTGCGCCCCGGCATGCTGACGGACGCCCCCGGCACCGGCCTGGTGGACCTCTCCCCGGACGCTCCGCGCGGCGAGATCACCCGGGACGACGTGGCGGCGGTGCTGCTCGCCCTGCTGGACACGCCCGCGACGGCCGGCCTGACCCTGAACCTGGTCAACGGCTCGACCGCCGTCGACGCCGCGGTGACCCGCGCCGCCGCAGCCGGCTGACGGACTCCGGCCACCGACCACTGCCCGGGTCGTATCCGGCGGCCCCGGGGGGGTCACCCCTCCGGGGCCGTCGCGGCGCGGAGCGGCTGCGCGTGGCGCAGGCCGGTGGTGAGCAGCGTCGCCCACGGCGCGTCGACGGAGAAGGCGTCGATGCTGGTGAGCAGGTGGCACAGCTGCCCGTAGGCGAAGAAGTACTGGATGTCGGCGACCTCCGCCCCGGAGCGGGACGCGACGTGGTCGGTGACCCGGCCGATCCCGTGGCGCACCGCCTCGGCGACGGCCGGCTGATCGGTGGCCGCCTGGGCGTGCACCTGGAGCATCATCAGGTCGCGGTCGGCGATGAGCTGCGCGTACGCACCGGCCATGGCCGCCAGCAGGCCGGACGGCGAGGTGTCCTCGCTCTGTTCGGCCCCGCGCTCCAGCGCCTCGATGATCCGGGTGTAGCAGAGGTCGAGCGCGGCGACGAAGAGCCGTTCCTTGGAGGAGAACAGCTTGGACACGTAGGCCGGGGAGATGCCGGCGTGCTCGGCCACATCGGCGATACGGGTGCCCCGGAAGCCGTGCCGGGCGAAGGTGGCGACCGCGCTGGCAACGACGATCCCCCGGCGATCCTGTGCGGTGGAGAGAATGCGCTCCGTGTTCATGTGATTGACCGTACATTCACTCTTCTCCCGGAGGGCAAGCCTGCCCGGACGGGGATTGACATCCAGTAGTGAGTGGCTGTTCAATCACTCCTGTCGCCACCGGACGGCCCGGTCGGCGCGAAGGACCCGCGCCCGGGTCTTTTTCTTTGACCCAAAGAGTGAATGATCAGCCATTCACCACCCCTTGCGAAGGAGCACCATGACCACCACGACCGCCACCGAAGTCGTCCTGCCGGGCCCGGTCGAGCCCGCCGGATTCCAGCTGCGCCGACGCGAGATCGGCCCGCCGGCCCCCGGCCAGGCCCTGCTCCGCGTCGAGGCCAGCGGCGTCTCGTTCGCCGAACAGCAGATGCGCCGCGGCACCTACTTCGACCAGCCCGCCTACCCCTTCATCCCGGGCTACGACTGCGTCGGCGTCGTCACCGCCGTCGGCGACGGCGTCGACACCTCCCTCGTCGGCCGCCGGGTCGCCGCGCTGACCAAGACCGGTGGCTGGGCCAGCGCCGCGCTGCTCGACGCCCGCGACCTCGTCCCCATACCGGACGGCGTCGGCCCGGCCGAGGCCGAGACGCTCGTCGTGAACGGGCTCACCGCCTGGGGCATGCTGCACCGCACGGCCCGGATACGGCCCGGACAGACCGTCGTCGTGCACGGCGCGAACGGCGGCGTCGGCACCCTCCTGGTACAGCTCGCCCGGCACGCCGGCGCGCGCGTCATCGGCACCTGCTCCGCCCGGCACACCGAGGCCGTCCGTGCTCTGGGTGCCGAACCCGTGGACTATCGCGCACCGGATCTGCACGAACGGATCCGCGCGCTGGCCCCGCACGGCGTCCAGGCCGTCTTCGACCACGTCGGCGGCCCCGGCATCGTGCGCTCGTGGCGGCTGCTGGCCAGGGGCGGCACCCTCGTCGCCTACGGCAGCGCCTCCACCCGCGACGACCCCCGCAACGGGCGGGCGACCATGCTGCTCGTCGGCCGGCTGCTGCTGTGGAACGTGCTCCCCAACGGCCGCCGCGCCTCCTTCTTCAACGTGTGGGCGGGCCGCCGCCGCGCGCGCAGCTTCCGGGCCCGGCAGCACCGGGAGCTCACCGCGGTGCTGCGGCTGCTCGCGGACGGCGTCCTCACCGCCCGGATCGCCGCCCGCGTTCCGCTGACCGAGGCGCCCCGTGCGATGGAACTCGCCGAGTCCGGGACGGTCGTCGGCAAGGTCGTCCTGGTCACCGAGCACACACCCGGCTGACGCGCCGGAGCCGGCCACGACACGCCCGGCCGGGCGCCGGTGACACGCGCCACCCGGCAACGTGCCTCCAAACGCCCTGACTTCGGGTCGCGAGCCGGGAATGTGTCTGCGCGCAGGCGGGTTTGCCCCTCAGGCGAGGTCCTGCCGGACCCCGCCGGAACACCGGGATGAGATTCCGCGCAACATAGTGCCCTCTTGGGGTGGTCTTAACGGTGAGAGCCTGAACGACTCCGACGACTGCCAACCAGCCCACTTAGGGGAGATCTTGCCCACTACCATCCGGAACCCGGACACCGGCCGGGCACCAGGACCGGACGCTCGACCCGATGCCCGCATACCCGTGGCGGTGCACACCTCCGAACCACTCTCCCGCGAAGGCGCGCTCAGTCTGCTGGGGCGACACCCCGACATCGAGCTGCGCGAGGAGACCGGGTTCACCTCCGGCACCGTGGTCCTGCTCATCGCCGACACCCTCGACGGTGCCACCCTCTCCGTCTTAAGGCGTATCGCGCGCACGGCCGGCGCCCGGGCCGTCCTCGTCGTCGGCACGCTGCGGGAGGCCGAACTCCTGGACGTGGTCGCCTGCGGGATCAGCGCCATCGTCTGGCGGCACGAGGCCACCGAGAAGCGCCTGGTGCAGGCCGTGGTGGCGGCGGCCCGCGGCGACGGCACCCTGCCGGGCGACCTGCTCGGCCGGCTGATCAACCAGGTCGGCGCGCTGCACCGGTCCGCGGCGGGCCGCGAGGGCGTGCCCACCACCGGGCTGACGCCCCGTGAGGTGGAGGTGCTGCGGCTGGCGGCCGACGGCCTCGACACCGGGGAGATCGCCGCCAAGCTGGCGTACTCGGAGCGCACCATCAAGAACGTGATGCACGGGCTCACCACCCGCTTCCACCTGCGCAACCGGGCCCACGCGGTGGCCTACGCCTTCAAAGAGGGCTACCTCTGATCTGGGCCGCCCCTCGCCGGGCACCCGGCTGTTGCCTTCCGGGGCAGCGGGTGTGCCCGGCGCCCGGCCCCGGGGCCCATGTGCGGGACGGCCGTCGGCCAGGCATGATCTGCGGCGTCCGCGCGTGACCCGGAACGGCGCTGACACGGAACGGTGGGAGTACGACGGTGATCCACGAGGTGGACGAGGTTCTGAAGGGACTGCTCGGCGGTGGCGCGCTGACCGGCTCCGGCATCGATGTCTCGTTCGAGGTGCCGAGCCGCGACTGGGCGGCACGCCGCAACGGACCGGTGATCAACGCGTACTTGTACGACATCCGGGAGGACACCGGCCGCCGCCACCGCGGTCAGGTCGCGGTGCGCGATGACCGCGACATCACCGTGCAACGGCGCGAGCCGCCCCGCTGGCTGCGGCTGTCGTACCTGGTGACCGCGTGGACGAAACAGCCGGAGGACGAACACCGGCTGCTCTCGGCCGTACTGGCCACGCTGCTGCCCCGCGACACGCTGCACCCCTCCGAACTGCCCGACAGTCTGCGGGCCCTGGGCATGCCGGTGCCGCTGACCGTGGCGGGCCCGCACGGTGAGGCCCGTTCGCTCGCGGACATCTGGTCGGCGCTGGGCGGCGAACTCAAGCCGTCCGTCGATGTGACGCTCACCGCGCCGTTCCCGCTGTCCCCGGAGTACGACGTCGCCCCGCCGATCAAGGAGGCCGTCGTCCGGGTGCGGGGCATGTCCGACGAACCGTCGGCCGCGGAGGAGCGCGCCCAACGTCCGCTGACCCTGCCGAAGCCCCGCGCGGGAGGGGCCCGGGACCCGCGGCCCATCCGGCGGACGCGGGCCGTCCGGCGCAGGCGCGCCACCTGAGGGAGAACGCGCCGGCCGTGCCGGGGGCGGCGGGCGGGGCCGCCGGGTCACGGCCGCCCCGCCCGGGGGTCCGCTACAGGACGATGTCGTTCTCGATGTCGAGGATCGTCCACTGGGCGTGATCGGAGGAGGCGCAGTCGCCGAGGGTCAGCGGGTGGTCGACGCGGCTGGCGTCCAGGCCGTCGACGACAAGGCACAGGTTGTTGCTCTTGAAGTTGCGGATCCAGTAGCCGTTGTCCTGCTTGTCGAGCCACCACAGCTGGTTGTCGTCGGTGTTGGTGACGCACCTGTACTGGGTGATGACCGTGCCGGCCTCATGACCGCGCTGCGCGGGAAGGTCCATGCAGAAGTCGGCCCAGGCGTTGCGGATCTGGAAGAGCGGCGCTCCCGCCGGGCCCCCGTCGGGCAGGCGCACCTCCAGGTTCCACCGCTGGCTCTGCTGGTCCGTCTTGCACTCGTGCTGCTCCACCTTGTAGTCCAACTCGGGCTTGGCGCCGGGGATGTCGGCGCAGCGCCAGGTCGAGGAGTTCCACAGCACGAGGTTCTCCATCAGCGGCTCTTCCTCCTCCTCTTCACCGCCGCCGGCGCCCTCTTCCTCGCCGCCGCTCTCCTCCACTTCCTCCTCGGTCTCCGGCTCCGGATCGGGCTCCGGGTCCGGCTCGGGGGGCGGGGGCGGCGGTTCGGCCGACGCGGGCGGCGGGTCGATGGGCTCACTGACGTCGGTCGTCAGCTCCGTGGCCAGGCTCTTGACCTTCGGGTCGTGGTTGTACCAGAGCATGGCGAAGGCGAGGGCGAGCGCGACGGCCGCCCCCAGGAAGGCGGCGAGCCAGCCGGGCAGGAAGCCGCGCTGGAGGAAGGTGCCCTCCACCGGCAGCGGTTCCTTGCCGGAGCGCTGGACGGCGAGGGTGTACGGCCGCTCCTCCTTGCCACCGAACCACCGGATCTCCTTGGGCCGCAGCGTCGCCTTCACGAACGCCGCCCGGCCCGGCTCGATCCGCACATTGCTGGGGTGCAGGTCGTAGGAGAGCTGGTCGCCGTTGTCGCTGCCGCTGAGCGAGGCGGTGAGCGGGGTGTTGCCGAGGTTGTCGACGGCGAGCCGGGGCCGGCCCCGGAACCTGCCCTTCACGGTGGGCGGCACCAGTTCGGCGCGCACCTCGCTGAAGGGCAGTACGGTCAGGTTGCCTTCGGGGACCGTCACCGCCTCGGGATGCTCGGTCGGCGTGATGCGTACCGCGAACGGGGTCGGCCCGGCCGTGGCGTCGGGGGTACGGGGCGGGGCGAAGGTCAGTTCGACGGCCCCGGTGGTCCCCGGGTAGAGGCGGAGTGTCTGCGGCTCCACGGTGGTCCAGGGCGCGACGTCCCCGACGGGTTCGAAGCGGTACTCGTCGACCACGTCTCCGGTGTTGCGCAGACGCAGGCGTACCCGCGTGCTGTCACCGGGGGCGACGGTCGCGGAGGCGGGTTCCAGAGAGGTCCACAGGGTCACGAGGGCGAGCGTAATGAAGCGGGCCCCGGGCGGTCACGAGGCGACGGCGCCGTCCTTCGGGCGCGAAAGGGCAAGGCGGTTGCCCTTCCGGGACCGCGCCCGGCGGGGCGGGACACGGGACATCGCGGGTACGGAGCGGGCATCGGAAGGCCGCGCCCGGCCCGTACGGTGCCGTACCGGGCCCATGAGGGCCCCGCACGAACTGCCCCCGCAGGACTGGACATTGCCCATCACATGGGCCCCAGGGCCGTTCCGTTGCCGCGCCGAGGCGCGTAAAGGTGGTGCTGTTCCTATCCATACCCCGAGGAGATGCAGACCATGCCGTCCTATCTGTCACCCGGCGTCTACGTCGAGGAGGTGGCCAGCGGCACGCGTCCGATCGAGGGTGTGGGCACCTCCGTCGCCGCCTTCGTCGGGCTCGCGCCCCGCGGGCCGCTGAACGAGCCGACGCTGGTGACCAACTGGTCGCAGTACGTCGCCTCCTTCGGCGATTTCACCGACGGCTACTACCTGGCGCACTCGGTCTACGGCTTCTTCAACAACGGCGGAAGCGCCGCCTATGTCGTGCGCGTCGGCGGCTCCGCGGCGGGCAACCCCGCGGGCGGCCAGGCCGCGCTCGCCGGTTCGGGCCAGGACGCCCCCGCCGCGCTGCCCCCGGCCGAGCCCCAGGAACTGGGCACCTTCACGGTGAACGCGATCGCGCCCGGGCCGCGCGGCCCGCTGAGCGTCGAGGTCGCCGACGCCGAGGGCGAGGGCCCCGCCGAGCGGTTCAAGCTGAACGTCAAGGACGACGGCAAGATCGTCGAGAGCTTCGACGTCACGGCGAAGAAGGGCAACCGCGCCTACGTCGTCACCCAGGTCAAGGAGCGCTCCAAGCTCATCGCGGTGGCCGAGGCGGCGCCCGCCGGGCAGCTCGCGCGCCCCGAGAACCAGACGGTCACGCTGACCGCCCCCGTACCGGCCGGTGCACCGGCCCCCGCCGCCGAGGACGCGCAGCCCGCGCACCCCGGCCCCGGCACGTACCTCGGTGACTCCTCGGACCGCACCGGCTTCGGCGGCCTGGAGGCCGTGGACGAGATCTCCATGGTCGCCGTCCCCGACCTGATGGCCGCCTACCAGAGCGGCGCCATCGACCTGGAGTCGGTCAAGGCCGTCCAGCTCGGTCTCATCGCGCACTGCGAGCTGATGGGCGACCGCGTCGCCATCATCGACCCGCCGCCCTCGCTGAACGCGCGGCAGATCCGGGTCTGGCGGCAGGAAACGGCCGGCTACGACTCCAAGTACGCCACGCTGTACTACCCGTGGATCAAGTCCTTCGACCCCGCCACCGGCAAGGCCCGGCTGATCCCGCCGAGCGGCCACGTCGCCGGCGTGTGGGCCCGCAACGACACCGAGCGCGGCGTGCACAAGGCCCCCGCCAACGAGGTCGTGCGCGGCGCCGTCGACCTGGAGCTCCAGATCACCCGGGGCGAGCAGGACCTGCTCAACCCGATCGGCGTCAACTGCCTGCGGGCCTTCCCCGGCCGCGGCATCCGCGTGTGGGGCGCCCGTACGCTCTCCTCCGACCCGGCCTGGCGCTACCTCAACATCCGCCGGTACTTCAACTACCTGGAGGAGGCCATCCTCCTGGGCACCCAGTGGGTGGTCTTCGAGCCCAACGACCACAAGACGTGGGCCCGTATCCGGCGCAACATCACGGCCTTCCTGACGAACGAGTGGCGTGAGGGCGCCCTGTTCGGCACCCAGGCCAGCCAGGCCTTCTACGTCAAGTGCGACGAGGAGACCAACACGCCGGAGTCCATCGACCTCGGCCGTGTCATCTGCGAGATCGGCGTCTCCGTCGTCAAGCCCGCGGAGTTCGTGATCTTCCGGCTCGCCCAGCACTCCAGCGGGACCGGAGAGCTCGAGGAGTAACCGCTCCGGCGGCCGGCCGCGGCCCACCGGCTCCCCTGACGAACCGGGGGCCGCGGCCGGCCGCCACCCCACGGACCGTCATCGCCACCCCTGCATCGCGGGACCGAGTCCCCGATCCACCGGAAAGAGAACGCAAGCATGCCTCTGGAGCTGGGCGACAGCCTCACAGTTCACAATTTCGGCTTCCAGATCGACGGCATCGCGGTCGAAGCGATCCACGAGATCAGCGACTTCAACATCGAGCAGGAAGTCATCACCTACAAGCAGAACACCCCCGACGGCATCCCCGTCACCAAGAACATGCCGGGCACCGAGCAGAGCGGCAGCGTCAAGGTCGTCTTCGGCCTCACCCGGCAGACCGTCTTCCAGGACTGGATCAAGGAGTCCCAGGAAGGCAACATGGGCTCGGCCCGCAAGAACGCCTCGATCATCCTGCTGGACTACGAGCGGAACGAGGTCATGCGGTACAACCTCGTCAACGCCTGGTGCAACCTGGCGACGCCGACCTCGCTGGAGGCGGGCGGCTCCGCTCCGCTGACCCTCACCGCGACCGTCAACTTCGAACGGCTGGAAGTCGCTTAATGAGGCGCACGGTGGCCAGGCCGGCGAGGGAGAACACCGCCCCGCCGGCTCCGCCCGCACAGGACCGGCCGGAGGCGGAGCCTGCCGCGGCGCCCGCCGCGGCGGCCGTCCCGGAGCCCGCGCTGCGCACGGAGTTCGCCTTCGAACTGCCCCGCGGGTACGTCGACGCGCAGGGCACCGTCCACCGTGAGGGGACGATGCGGCTGTCGACGGCGCGGGACGAACTGCTCCCGCTCCGCGACGCCCGGGTGATGGAGAACCCCGCCTACCTGTCGGTGGTGCTCCTGGGTCGCGTCATCACCCGGCTCGGCACGCTGTCCTCGGTGCACGACGGGACGGTGGAGGGCATGTTCGCCTCCGATCTGGCGTTCCTCCAGGACTTCTACCGCCAGATCAACGCCGAGGGCCACACCCGTGCCACGGTGGCCTGCCCGCACTGCTCCGAGCCCTTCGAGGTGGAACTCGGCGGGAGCCGCCTGGGGGAATCATGACGTACGCGACCGACCGGCTGCACGAGGAGATCGCGTACCTCGCCTACCACTTCCACTGGGGACACGCGGAGATCCTGGACCTGGAACACCACGATCGCCGCCGTTACGTGCAGCAGATCGCGTCCCTGGTGCAGAGCGCCGAAACGAAGGGCTGAGCAGTGGGTTTCCTCGATCGTCTGCTGCGCCGCACGGACGGTGCGGGGGACTCGCCGGGTTCGGCCCCGCCGGGTGCCGCGGACCGGACGGCGCAGGCCGGGGGCGGGACACCGCCCCCGGCGGGCGTGCCCGCCGCCGGTCCGCCGGCTGGCGGACCGGTCGTGCCGGCGTGGACGGTGCTGCCGCCCATCCAGCGCGCGGTGGCGCCCGAACAGCGGGTCGCCGACATGCGGTTCGGCGGACAGCTGGCGACGTTCCAGAACCCCTCGTCGGTACGGGCCCGGCCGCCCGCGATCCTCGACGGGCGGGCTCCCGCCAGCAACATCGGCCGGCCCCTCGAAGCCGCCCGGGCCTCGGTGTCCGGCCTCGAACACCCGGCGCCGCAGCCCGTGGCCCCGGCCGCGCAGCCGGTCGCCGAGCCCGTGGAGCAGTCGGTGGCACAGCCGGTGGCGGAGGGAGCCGCTCGGCGCGCCACCGGGCCCTCGGCCGCTCGCTCCCGCCCGTCGGGCACCCGGGTAGGTCCGGTCACCCAGGACGCCCCGGTGCAGCGTTCGCTGACCCGGAGCGTGGCGGCACCGGCGGGCGCGCCGCGCCGCGTACTGCCCGCGGTCCGGCGCGAACCCGCGTCCGGGACGGGGCGGTCGCACCCGACCGGCGGCCCGGGGGCGGCGGCGTCCGGGCCGCCGCCCGCTTCCGGCAGCGGTGGACCGGGCGCCGGGGCGGCGCCCTCCGTGCAGCGGTCGGCGACGCGTACGGGCGAAGTCGGACGGGAACGGCGTGACGCTTCCCCTGCGGGCGGGGGCGCCGGGGAATCGACGGTCCCCGGCGCCCCTGCCGCACCGCACGGGCCGGGCCCCGCACCGGCCACACCTGCCACACCTGCCACACCTGCCACAAGCATGTCCGGTGACCACCGGGCGGGAGGCCGCCCGGTCCTCGGCGCACCGCTGCGGAAGGCCCCCGCGAACGGCGGCCCGCAGCCGCCGGTGACCCGGCAGGGCCCCACCCCGGACGGGCCGGGCCCCGCCTCCCCCAGCACACCGGAACGGCCCGCGCGGCAGCAGGACACCAACACCGCCCCGGCCGTCCAGCGGACGGCCGCGACATCCGGGGCGGGCCACACCACGCCCCGCACCGCCCCGCGTCCCGACGCCGCCCCGGCCGCGCCGGGCACTTCCGCGTCCCCGGCGGCAAGCCAGGCGAGTGGGGCGGGCCCCGCCGTGCAGCGGCAGGCGTCCTCAGCCCGTCAGGGCCAGGACCGGAGCCAGGACCCCAGCCCGAGCCCGAGCACGGACCGGGTACGTGGTCGGGGAACGGAACGGCCGGACCGGGGCGCGACCGGCCGGACGGCCCCGCGACCGACTGGGGACACCGGTACCCCCGGCACCCCACCGCGTACCCCCACCGCGCAGCACCCCACGGACCAGGCGGCGGCCACCCGCGCGCCGGGCGGCACTCCGCCACGGGCAGCCGCTCGGCCGGCGGCCTCCCCGAGCGGCACCGCCGGGCTGGGCAGCCCCGTCCAGCGCACCGCGAAAGCGGCACCGGCCCCCGCCGCACCGGCGGCCACGCCCCCTTCTTCCTCCAGGACGACCGGCGACAGCGGGCCCGGGGCCCCGGCTGTCCAGCAAGCGGCGAGCGCGACGACGCATCCCGCCACGCCCGTTGCTCCGGCGACCGCGACGAACAGCGGCCCCGGGGCTCCCCGTGCGGCGGCCGGCCGTCCCGCCAACGCGCCGTCAACACCCGGGCAGCCGACGCCCGACGACAGGGGCGGGCCGACAACGCCCGCCGTGCAGCGCAAAGCGAGCACCCCCGCTCCCCCGGCCGCCCGCGCTACTCCCCCGTCGGCGCCTCAGCGGCCGACGGCCGGTCACGGCGGGCTGGGCAGCCCGGTCCGGAGCACCCCGAACACGGCGCCGCCCCCCGCCGCACGCACTGCGCCGCCCGCCCCCGGCACCGCCCGTCCCGCCACTCCGGCGTCAACTCCCCAGCGGCCGAAGCCAAGCGACGGTGCGTCGGCAACCCCCGCCGTGCAGCGCAAGGCGAGCACCCCGACTCCTCCGGCCGCGCCTGCCGCGCCCGCCACCCGCACCACCGGCGGCGCAGCTCCCTCGTCACCGGCCCGGCGGACGACGACCCCCGCGACGGGCGACAGCCGGCCGGTGGCCCCCACCACGCCCGGTCCTTCCCCGGCAACTCCCTCGCACGGCCCTCGCGCTGCCGACACGTCACCGAGCACCCCGCCCACCGGGGCGCACGGTGGCAGCCCGCGACCTCCCGCCGCCCTCCGGCGTACCACGGACGCCGCGCCCGTCCGTCCGGTCTCCCCGGGGGCAGGCGAGGGCCGGCCGGTGACGCCCGTCGTTCAGCGGTCGGCGAGTGCCTCCCCGTCCACCCCGGTTTCTCCCTCCCCCGTGGTTCCGCCGACCCGCACGGCGGGCGGCAGCGGCACCCTGGCACCGGCGCCCCACCGGGCGACGGGCGGCACCACGCCGCCTTCGGCCCCGGCCACCGGCGCGAACCACCCGGCCCACCACCCCGGTCCTGGGCCCGCTGCCCCCGTCCAACGCGCCATCGGCACCGGCACCGGGGGCGCGCCGTCCGCCGCTCCGCGCGGCAGTTCCCCGGCGCGGGCGGACGGCACACCTTTCCGCGCGTCACCGGCGGCGGACGCCACGGCGGGTACGTCCACCGCGGCCCGTTCCCCCCAGGGCACGGCACCGACGCCGGGCGCCACCGCACGGCCGACGCAGGCCGCCCCACCGGCCGGGCCCGTCACTCCCCCGGCGGAGCGGCCGGCCGAAGGCGCCCCGCTCCGTACGGGGCTGGGCACGCCCACCCGTCAGGTGCCGTCCGCGCCCGTGCCCGGCCCGGCCCGCGTGCAGCGCAGCGCCGTCGCCTCCCCGCTGCCGCGCTCCTCCGCCCCTGCGGGGAGCGTGCCGCCCGTCGCGCCCTCCGTCCCGGTGCACCGCTCGCCGCTCGCTACCCCTTCCCCCTCCCCGTCGGGGGCTGAGTCCGGTGCGTCCGCCGGGCAGGGCCCGCGCCCCGCCGGGCTCGGCGGTCCGCTGCCCGCGCAGGACGTGAGCCGCACCCCGGTCGCGCCGGTCCGGCCCGGCCCCGGCCCCATGGCCGTGCAGCGCGCCGCCGCACCCTCCGGTGCGCCCACCGCACCGGTGTCCCCGCCCACCGCGACGCCCTCGCACGCCGACGCTCCCGCCCCGCGCGCCACTCCTCTGCCGGTGCCCGTGCCCACGCCCCCGCTCACCGTCGCCGTTCCGGCCTCCGCCCCTGCCCCTGCCCCTGCCCCTGCCCCGGCCCCGGCCGCATCGCAGCGTCCGCTGCCCGCCGTTGCCCCGTCCCGTCCCGTCGGCGTGCAACGCCTCGCGATGCCCTCGGCCGCTCCCCGGCAGCCGGGCCGCACCGCGCCGGTCGGCCTGACGCCCGCGGCCACCCCCGCGCCCGTGGCCATGCCGGTCGCCCACCGCGCCCAGCCGGCACCGCCCGCACCCACCCCGCAGGCCTCCACGCCCGCACCCGCGCCCGCGCCCAGGTCGGCGCGCACGGTCCAGCGGACGCCCAACGCCTCGTCGCCCGGCGGGGCCCCGTCCGTGCGGTGGCAGTCCGCCGCCGTACCCCCGTCCTCGGGCACCGAGAGGTCCGAGGACGCACACGCCTCCGAGGACCGGCGGGAGGCCACCGATCCGCTCGACCTCAGTGAGTTCCAGCTCGACCAGCTGAGCCGCAAGCTCATCAGCCGCATCACCCGCCTGCTGCGCACCGAACTCCGCCTCGACCGCGAGCGGATCGGACGACTGCGCGACAACCGCCACTGACGACGACCGCCACCGATCCGCTCGCACCGGCCCGACAGCCCGCTGCCCACCGCCCGTAGCCCACCGCCCGCAGAAAGGCCAGCCCCGATGTCCTCACGACTGGACCCGGCCAGCACTCCCTTCTTCCGCCTCAGCATCGACACGGGGTCCCTGGGCTACTTCAACACCTGCGACGGCCTGTCCGCGCAGGTGGAGACGGAGCAGCGGCCGGAGGGCGGCAACAACGGCTTCGTGTGGCAGTTCCCCACCCGGGTCACCTTCTCCAACATCCGCCTCACGCGCCCGGTCACCGAGGACAGCGTGAAGGTCGCCCAGTGGATCTCGTCCATCCAGACCGGCATGGTGCGCCCCACCGCCGCGATCACGGCGCTGCGCGCCGACCGGTCCGAGATCGTCACCTGGAGCCTGCTGGACGTGTTCCCGGTCCGCTGGGAGGCCCCCGGCTTCGACCCGGACGGATCGGCGGTGGCCCTGGAGACCCTGGAGCTGGCCCACCACGGCTTCGCGGACTGACCGGTCCCCGCACCCCGCACACACCGCCCGGCGCGGCGGCCGACCAACCGAAGGGACACCACCAGCCATGGCCACGGGACAGCGCGGCGGCGCGGGCAGCAGCCTCGTCCGCGCCACGCTCGCCATCCACCAGCCTCCCCGGGGCCGCAAGGTCATGCCGGGCGGGCTCATCCAGGAGTTCGCGTTCGAGTTCAACCCGGCCCAGTTGTCCGTCACCCGGGGCGCGCTGTGGAAGCAGACCCCGACGGTGGCCGTGCGCCGGGGGTCCAAGCCGGAGTTCATGGGGGCGGAGCCGCGCCAGATGACGCTGGAGATCTTCCTGGACACCTCCCACGAGCCGGGCAGCAACTCGGTGCTGAAGAAGGTGGACGACCTGATGAAGTGCTGCGAGGTGACGGACGAGAGCCTGGCCGCCAAGCAGCCGTCGCCGCCGTGGGTGATCTTCCAGTGGGGTTCGTTCTCCACCGCCCGGTTCGCCGCGTACGTCAGCTCGGTCGAGGCCTCGTACTCGCTCTTCGCGCCCTCCGGCACCCCGATTCGTGCCACCTGTCAGCTGCGGCTGCACGAGATCCCGGGCCGTACCCCCGGGCAGAACCCGACCTCCGGCGCCCTCACCGCGCGCCGCGTGCACCGGGTGGTGGCCGGCGATTCGCTGCAGTCCCTCGCCTACCGGGAGTACGGCAACGCGTCGGCCTGGCGGGCCATCGCCGAGGCCAACGGAATCGACGACCCCTCACATCTGAGGCCGGGATCGCAGTTGATGATGCCGGCCGCCGAGGAGGTGCGTTCCTGATGGCGGAGTCCTCGTTCTCCAGTGTGCTCAGCATCGCGATCGGCGGGAGCGAACTCACCTGGGACCTCGCGACCGATCTCGTCCAGGGCTGGGTGGATCAGGGGGTGGGCGTGCCGGCCGCGTTCCGGCTCGTCTTCCGGGACGAGACCCGGACGATCCTCGACGACCTCGGCGTGAAGTTCGGCACCTCCGTGGTGATCACGCCCGTGGCCGACGGGGAGGGCAGCACCGAACCACTCTTCACCGGTGAAGTGACCGGCATCGAGGCGGACTTCGACGGTTCGGGATCGTTCGCGATCATCCGTGGCTACGACAGCGGGTTCCGGCTGATGCGGCGCAGCCGGGTGAAGGCGTACCGGGGTGAGACGGCCTCGTCGATCGCGCAGAAGCTCGCCTCCGAGAACGGCGTGCCGATCGGCAAGATCGACTCCACACCCGGCGAGTACGAGTTCATCTCGCAATCCGGCGTCACGGACTGGGACTTCCTGGCGCGGCTCGCGGACGAGAACAAGCGGGTCATGTCGATCGACTCGGAGGGGAAGTTCCACTTCGTCGACCCCAAGCCGGCCTCGGGCGCCCCGTCGCCGTCGGGCGTCATCGACCCGAACCCGCTGGTGCTCCAGGGCGGCAGCGACGTGCTGCGGCTGCGGACGGCGGTGACGGCCGGCGATCAGGTGAGCCGGGTGGAGGCCCGGGGCTGGAACGTCACCACCAAGCAGGAGGTGGTGGAGCCGGTCCCGAACCCCTCGACGAAACGGTTCAGCATCGGCAACACCCCGGCGGACGCGGCCGGGGCGTTCCCCTCCGTGACGCTGGTGGACGCCGGCACCCCGTACGACGAACAGCCGCAGGTGGAGCGGGCGGCCAAGGCGCTGGCGGACGATGTGGCGTCCTCGTTCGCCGAGTTGGAGCTGTCGGTGCACGGCAACCCGGAGCTGCGGCCCGGCCTGCCGGTGTACCTGGACGACGTGGGCAAGCCGTTCGAGGGCCGCTACACCGTCACCTCGGTGCAGCACGTCTTCGGCGAGGAGCCGTACCGTACGCTGGCCACCGTCAGCGGCCGGCAGTGGCGTTCGCTGTACGGGGTGGCCTCCGGCGGCGGTGCGGGCGGCCAGGGGGGCGGCGTGCAGCTGCCCAGCGTGGTGATCGCGATCGTCACCGATGTGCGCGACCCGCTGAAGCAGGGGCGGGTGAAGCTCAAGTTCCCGTGGCTGGACGACACCTACATCAGCGACTGGTGCCGGGTGACGCAGTGGGGCGGCAAGGGTGGCGGCGGGATCTTCCCGCTCGATGTCAACGACGAGGTGCTGGTGGCGTTCGACCGCGGTGCGTTCGACCATCCGTACGTCGTGGGCGGGCTCTACAACGGGATCGACAAGCCGACGCCCGTCAAGGACGTGCCGCTGCACGACGGCCTGAAGAACGAGGCCGCCCGGCACACCCTGTCCGACCGCCGGGGCAACCGCGTCGATCTGCTCAGCCAGCGGCCGGGCAAGAACGGCGTGCGGATCGCGAGCGGCGACGACAAGCTCACCATCCACCTGGACCGCTCCAAGACGAAGATCATCGTGAACAGTGACGGCGCCGTCGAGATCAAGGGCGACGGGGCCGTGTCGGTGGAGGCGGGCAAGAACCTCACGCTGAAGGCCGGCCGCAAGCTCAGCCTCTCCAGCGGCGGGAACCTCGACATCAAGAGCCGGGGCAGCGTCAACGTGGAGGGTCTCGGGGTGGTCGGCGTCAAGTCGATGGGCCTGCTGAGCCTGGACGCGATGGGCCTCGTCAAGGTGAACGCGCAGGGCGCGGTCCTCATCAAGAGCATCGCCCCCTCGCTGTTCAACAAGCTGCCCTTCCCGCCGTGACCGACCCGGCCACGGCCGGCGCCCGGCCACCCGGGCCGCCACCGCCGTGGCCGCCGCCCCGTGTCACCACCCCCTCGCAACAGCGCCCGGAGAAAGGCAGGTACGCGGCCCATGGCCGAACAATTCGTCGGATCGGGATGGTCGTTCCCGCTGCGGATCTCCCCCACCGGGGGCATCGCCCTGGTCAGCGGGGAGCAGGAGGTCGAGGAGTCGATCCGGCTCGTGCTGGCCACCGCGCCCGGCGAGCGGCCGATGCGCCCCGAGTTCGGCTGCGCCATCCACGACATGGTGTTCGCCCCGGTCAACGAGCAGACCGCGGGCCGGATCCAGCACGAGGTGCACACCAGCCTGGACCGGTGGGAGCCACGGATCGACGTGCACGAGGTCGAGGTGACGGCCGGCACCGACCGCAGCGTGCTCTACATCGACATCCGGTACGCGGTCCGCGGCACCAACAACCCGCGCAACCTCGTCTTCCCCTTCTATGTCATTCCGTCCCACGACGAGCCGCACACCGCTTCAGGTCCGGCATCCGAAAGCGACCACTGATGGCCCTGCCCTCCCCCAATCTCGACGACCGCCGCTTCCAGCAGTTCGTCGACGACGCCAAGCGCTACATCCAGCAGCGCGCCCCCGAGTGGACCGACCACAACGTCTCCGACCCCGGGGTCACCCTGGTCGAGACGGTCGCCCACCTCGCCGACCAGATCGTCTACCGGCTCAACCGGGTCCCGGAGAAGAACCAGCTGGCGTTCCTGGACCTCATCGGCATCAGCCTGTTCCCGCCCACCGCCGCCCGCGCGGACGTCACCTTCTGGCTCTCCGCGCCGCAGGAGGAGACCGTGACGGTGCCGGTCGGCGCCGAGGTCGCCACCTCCCGCACCGAACACGAGGACGCGGTGGTCTTCGCCACCGAACGCAGCCTGGCCATCGTCCCCTGCGAGCTGCGGCACCTGGCCGTGCAGCACCGGGGCGAGGCGGTCACCGACCGCACCACCGACCTGGCCGAGGGCAAGGGCCCGATGTGCTTCAACGAGGCGCCGTCGCCCGGTGACTGCATGCTCATCGGGCTGTCCGCCGCCGTGCCGAACTGCGCGGTCGGCATCGAACTGGACAGCCGGGTGGACGGTGTCGGTGTCGATCCGCGGCAGCCCCCGCTGGTGTGGGAGGCGTGGACCGAGGACGGCTGGGCGGAGTGCGAGGTCGGGGAGGACGGCACCGGCGGGCTCAACCGGCCGGGCCACGTGGTGCTCCACGTCCCGGGCGGGCACGTGCGCTCCCGCAGCGGCGGCAAGACGGCCGGCTGGCTGCGCTGCCGCGTCACCGAGCCGCGATCCGACCAGCCGTTCTATACGACGTCGCCGACAGTGCGTTCGGCGGAGGCGTTCACGCTGGGCGGCACCACGCCGGCCGTGCACGCCGACACGGTGTACGACGAGGCGCTGGGCGAATCCACCGGGCTGCCCGGTCAGCGGCTGCGCGTCGCGCACCCGCCGGTGGTCGGCGATGACCCGCCGGTGCTGCTCCAGACCGCCGAGGGCGAGGGGTGGGCCGACTGGGACGTGGTGCCCAACTTCGCGTCCTCGCTGCCCCGCGACCGGCACGTCACGCTGGACGCGACGACCGGCGAGATCGCGTTCGGCCCCAGCGTGCGCGAACCGGACGGCTCCCTGCGGCAGTACGGCATGGTCGCCCCCAAGGGCGCCGTCATCCGGGCCCGCCGCTACCGCACCGGTGGCGGGCGGTCCGGCAATGTGGCGCGCGGCGCCGTCCGGGTGCTGCGCACCTCCGTCCCCTACATCTCGGAGATCATCAACCGGGAGGCCGCGCTCGGCGGGGTGGACGGCGAGACGGTCGAGGAGGCGAAGCTGCGGGCGCCGATCTCGCTGCGCGCCCAGGAGCGGGCGGTGACCCTGCGCGACTACGAGGAGCTGGCGCGGCGGGCGGCGCCCGACACGGCGCGCATCACCTGCCTGGAGGGCGAGGAGTCCGAGCACGGGGCGTACGCGGTACGGGTGCTGGTGGTGCCGCAGGCGGTGGTGGACCGGGGCGGCCGGCTGCGGTTCGAGCAACTGGTGCCGGGTGACGCGCTGCTGAGCCGGGTGGCCCGCTACCTCGACGAACGCCGCCCGATCGGCACCCGGTTGGCGGTCGGCCCGCCCTACTACCAGGGGCTCACGGTGGTGGCGACAGTGCACGCGTACCGCGGGACCGACATCGACCAGGTACGGCAGCGCGCCCACGACGCGCTGTTCGAACACCTCGACCCGATCACGGGCGGCGCCGACGGCACCGGGTGGCCCTTCGGGCGGCCCGTCCAGGCGGGCGAGATCTTCGCGGTGCTGCAGCGCGTCCCGGGGGTGGAACTCGTCGACCAGGTGAGCCTGCACCCGGCCGATCCGCTGTCCGGCAAGCGCGGCGACGCCACCGACCGCGTCAATCTGGGGCCGGGGGCGCTGCCGTTCTCCTTCGACCACCGCGTCCGGGTGATCGGGGACAGCGCGTGAGGGGCTCGGTCGACGGGCTCGGCTCGTCCTCACCGATCGGTACGATGCTGCCCGCGGTGTTCGCCGACGACGATCTGGCGCAGCGCTTCGTGGGCGGGCTCGACGACGTGCTCGCCCCGATCCTGAACACACTCGACTGCCTGGACGCGTACTTCACCCCCTCGCTCGCGCCCGAGGACTTCACCCGCTGGCTGGGCACCTGGGTCGGGGCGGAGACCGACGGCACGGAGCGGGAGGAGCGGCTGCGGGCGACGGTCGGGGCCGCCGCGTACCTGCACCGGATCCGCGGCACCCGGCGCGGCCTGGCCGAGGCGGTGCGGCTGACGTTCGGGGCCGAGCCGGAGATCACCGAGAGCGGCGGCACCGAGTGGAGCGCCCGCCCCTACGGTCCGGTGCCCGGCGAGCGGCGCCCGCGCCTGCACGTCCACCTGCGGTTGCCCCACCCCACCCCTGCGGACGAGCACCGGCTGGACACTCTGGTGGCCGCCGCGCGCCCCGCCCACATGCCGTACACGGTCCAGGTGACGGCCGCTGAAAGGACCTTGGAGAGATGAGTACCCTCAACTGCGCCGACTGCGGCACCCGCGCCGAGCCCGGCCAGTCGTTCTGCGAAGCGTGCGGGGCCGTACTGAGCTGGCGGGAGGAGCGCGACACCGGCGCGCGGGCGGCGGAGGCCGCCGGCGGTGCCGCGATGCTGGGTACGGAGGACACCACCAGCCGGGTGGCGCGCGGCGGTACGGCGACGGTGTCCCGGCTGGGCAAGGGCGGGGATGAGGCGGAGGACCCGGATCTGACGCCGACCCCGGCGACCGGCACGGATGTCTCCGCGGCCGTGGAAGCGCCGGCGCCCGCGCGGGAATCGGCGGAGGAATCAGCGGAGGAGTCGGCCCGCCGCGCGCGTGAACTCCTGGTGCCGGTGGCCGATCCCGCCGCCCCGGCCGAGGTTCCGGCGGCGGTCGCCCCCACCCTGCCGGGGCGGCCCGCCGCCGCGCGGCAGCAGGTACGCGGCCCGGGGCGGGAGACGGACGCCGAGGGCGGCGTCCCGTGCCGCTGGTGCGGCATCCACAACCGCCCCGACCGGCACTACTGCGCGCGCTGCGCCATGCCCATGGTGACCGAGCAGCGGGACGACGAGCGGCTGCCCTGGTGGCGGCGGCTGCTGGACCCGAACAATCGCGAGACGCCGTGGGCCGGTGACCGGCCGCGGCTGAACCGCAGCTTCGGCCACATCATGAAGTGGGTGGCCGCCGGGCTGGTGGCGGTGCTGGCGATCTTCCTGATCGTCCGCATACCCGACGGCATCCAGGCGACCCGGGACCACTTCGCCAAGCGCGCGCCCGTCTACCCCGACAGCGTCGACGCGTCCCGCTCGTTCCAGGAGCACGGCCCGGAACTGGCCTTCGACACCCGCAGCAACACGTGGTGGGGCCCGGGGGTCTCGCATGCGGGTGAGGGCGAGTGGATCGAGGCGCGCTTCACGAACCCGACCGACCTGCTGGACATGGTCATCACCCCCGGCGTCTCCGCCCGTGCCGCCGACCTCAACGAGTCGGCGCTGCCGCGTGTGCTGGAGGTGACGGTCACCCGGGCGAACGGCTCGGAGGCGACCCACGAGGTCACCCTCGACCAGGGCGCGGGCGGCCAGTTGCGCAAGCTGCGGGCCAAGGAGGTCGTGCAGATCCGCTTCACCCTCGTGTCGGCCCACGGCATGTCGGACGAGAAGCAGGTCGCCATCGCCGAGATCGAGTTCTTCGGCCGCTCGGCGGACGGCCTGTTCTGACCGGGCGTGAGCCCCTGACCGTCGCGGTGACGGTCAGGGGCTCACGGCTTTCCGGGCCGGACCGGTCAGTTGGGGCAGCCGCTGGCGTTGTGCCGGCACAGTGATCCGATGAGGTAGTTGCCGGCGAGGTTGCCCCGAGCGCCACTGAGGGTGCTGCCGATCCGGTTCTTGAAGTTCTTGTCCAGGTAGTAGTGGTAGCGGTAGGACGTCCGGTTCCAGACGGACTTGGCGGCCGTCCCGCTCTTCATCCAGGTGCACTCGGGCCGGGTGTCGGGGTTGAGCGCGGCGCACCACTGACACTTGCCGCCCCCGCCCCCGGTGGCGGAGAAGAAGCAGATGTACCCGTCCTCGCAATCCTCGTAGGCGAGTGCCTCGGTGTCCTCGAACCCGACGGCCTCTCCCGGGGCGAGTGCGAAGCCGGCCTCGGCGGCGGCCGACGCCTCCTGCTGAACGGCCACGTCCGCCTCCGTCGCGGCACCGGCCGGACCCACCCCCGAGCCCAGCAGACCGCCCAGCGCCGGCGCGGTCGCCGCCGCCGTCATGGTGAACCTCTTCCGCCGCTTCATGCCGTCCCCTCCTGTCATGCGCACGGCTGTACACACCCCTACGCTGCCCGCCGCGCCGGCCGGCCGGAGGTCCTTTCACTTCTGCGTGAAAACTGACTGACGCGGCCACCCGCGTGGCAGGGCCGCACCCGGGCCGACCCCGACCGCCGAGCGACCCCGACCGCGTCTCCGCCGGCCGCGGGGATGTGAGTTCGCTGTGTGCCCCGCCCCTGGGGAGCGACACCGCTCCGGACCGAACGCCCCGGCCTGGGCGTCTTCGGCCTCCCGGCGGCCACCGCTCCCATGCGGCACACAGAATTCCCCAGGTGCTCCCAGAGACCGCGGGCAGTCTCGGTCCCGGACGCACCGCGGCGGTGTGCCATCCGAACACCGCACCTGGAGGATTCAGTGATCGACGTTCATGGACTGACCAAACGCTACGGCGAGGTGACGGCCGTCGACGGCCTGAACTTCACGGTCCGTCCCGGGGAAGTCACCGGCTTCCTGGGACCGAACGGCGCCGGCAAGTCGACCACCATGCGCATGATCCTGGGCCTGGACGCACCCACCTCAGGAACCGCCACCGTCGGCGGCCGGCCGGTTGCCGCCCAGCCGGTGCCGCTGAGGGCCGTGGGCGCGCTGCTCGACGCCGGCGCGCTGCTGCCCAGCCGCAGTGCCTACCACCACCTGCTGGCGCTCGCGGCAAGCAACGGACTGCCGCACCACCGTGTCGACACGGTCCTGGAGGACGTGGGGCTCTCGGGCGTGGCCCGGCGGGCAGCCGGCACGTACTCGCTCGGGATGAAGCAGCGGCTCGGCATCGCCGCGGCCCTTCTCGGGGACCCTCCGATCCTCGTGCTCGACGAGCCGCTCAACGGGCTCGACCCCGAGGGCATCGTCTGGATCCGCACGCTCATGCGGCGCATGGCCGCCGAAGGGCGGGCCGTGATGGTGTCCAGCCACCTGATGGGCGAGATCGAGCTCACGGTCGACCATCTGGTGGTCATCGGCCGGGGGCGGCTGATCGCCGACTCCGGCATGGCCGAGTTCATCGACGCGCACTCCGGCCGGGAGGTGGTCGTGCGCAGCCCGCAGGCGGAGGCGTTCGGCCGCCGGCTCACCGCGGCGGGCGCCGCCGTGCGGACCGACAGCCGGGATCGCCTGTGCGTGACCGGCCTCGACTCCGCCGGGATCGGCTCGCTGGCCGCGTCCGCAGGCGTCGAACTCCATGAGCTGACGGTCCGGCAGACCCCTCTCGAAGAAGTCTTCATGGAACTCACCCGGGACAGCGTCGAGTACTCCGCCGACAAGGAAGTGGCCCGATGAACAGCACCACCCTGCTCCGCGCGCCGCGTCCCTCCCGGCGGAGGGTGCGGAACCGGCCGCCGTCGCCGGCCCGCCGACCTGCGGGCCGGGCCGCGTTCCGGCACTCCCTGCACGCCGAGTGGATCAAGATCCGCTCCATGCGTTCGACGCTGTACGTCATCCTCGGCACCCTCGCTCTCGGCGCGGCGCTCGCGACGCTCAACGGCTCGTCCGCCGGGGGCGAGTACGCCACCATGACGGCCGCGGACCAGCTCGCCTTCGACCCGCTGGCTCTCAGCCTGAAGGGCTACCTGGTCGCGCAGATCACCATCGCGCTCCTGGGCGGCCTGATCATCACCGCGGAGTACGGCAGCCGCACGGTCGTCAGCACACTGAGCGCCGTCCCGAACCGGAACCGGGTCCTCGCGGCCAAGGCCGTTGTCCTGGCCGCGATCGCCTTCCTCACCGGGCTGTTGACCACCTTCACCGGGTTCCTGGCCGGCCAGGCGGCGCTCAGGGGCGCTGACGCGCCGCATCTGCTGCTCTCGGACCCCGGCGCGGCGCGGGCCATCCTCGGCGGCGCTCTCTTCCTCACGCTCGCCGGGCTCCTCGGGCTCGCCGCGGGCACCCTGATCCGCAGCACCACAGCCACCGTGACCACGCTGTTCGCCGCGTTGCTGATCATGCCGGCGTTCGGGCCCGCGCTGCCGGGCCGCCTCGCGGACTGGGCCGCCAAGTACTGGCCCCCCACGGCGGGCGGGCAGATCATGACCGGCTACCGCGATCCGGCGCTGCTGGATCCGTGGCCCGGTCTCGGCGTACTGGCCGGGTGCGTCACGGTCCTGCTGACCGCTGCGTTCCTCACCTTCCGCACACGGGACGCATAGGAAGATCGGAAGGAGCCGATCAGGAGGGTACGGCCATGACAGAACACCTCTTGGTGGTGGAGGACGACACCACGCTGCGTGAACTGCTCTCCGCGAGCCTGCGGCTGGTCGGCTTCACCGTGACACCGGTCATGACCGGAACCGAGGCGCTGGCCGCCGTGCCACAGGTGCGGCCCGATCTGATCGTGCTCGACGTGATGCTGCCGGACGTCGACGGCTTCGAAGTCGTACGGCGACTGCGCCGGGAGGGCTCGCCGCCGACCGCTCCACCGGTGCTGTTCCTCACCGCACTCGACGCGGCCGAGGACCGCGTCAGCGGGCTGACGGCCGGCGGGGACGACTATGTCACCAAGCCCTTCAACCTGGAGGAGCTGATCCTCCGCATCCGGGCCATCCTGCGCCGCACCAGCGGCCAGCAGCCGGACGGGCTCCTGGTCGTCGGTGACCTCACGCTCAACCCCGAGAGCCGGCAGGTGACACGCGGAGGGCGCACGGTCCCGCTCTCGCCCACCGAGTTCAACCTGTTGCGCGTGCTGATGGAGCACGTCGGGCAGGTCCTGTCGAAGGATCAGCTCCTCGACCTGGTGTGGCACTACGACTTCGGCGGGGACGACAGCATCGTGGCCTCCTATGTCAGCTACGTGCGCCGCAAGATGGACACGGAGGAGCCCAAACTGATCCACACGGTGCGCGGCACCGGCTACGTGCTCCGCCGGCCGCCGCGGTGACCACGGGGGGCACCCGCCGAAGCCGGGGACTCTCCCTGCGCGCCCGGCTGCTGGCCATCACCCTGCTGTTGCTGGTCGCCGCGCTGCTCGGCAGCAACGGTCTGCTCCTCGGCCAGCTCCACCGCGATCTCGTCGAGCAGATGGACGAACGGATCAGGGGCGTCGCCGCGGTGACCACCCGCCTGCCCGAGCTGCCGGACCTGGTCGGTGAAGACGCGCCGGAGGTGCACCACCTCGTGGAGCAGGAGTGGATCCGGGACGTCCACATCGTCTACGTCGGCCCCGGCGGCCATGTCGAACGTGTCCTGCGGGCCGCCACGGGACCGCTGCCGTCGCTGCCCCGCCTCGACGAGGCGGCGGTCGACGAGCGTGACGGAGCCCCCTTCACGGTCGCATCCCCGGACGGTGGTGACCGGTGGCGCGTCGTGGCCGTGCCGGTCACGGCGAGCGGGGCCGGCCCGGCCACGGGCAGCGTGGTGGTGGCCGGATCGCTCAGCGCCGCCGACGCGTCCATGCGGCACCTCACCGGCCGGGTGCTGCTCATCGACGCGGCGGTCCTGGCCCTGCTGGGCCTCGCCGGATGGTTCGCGGTGCGGGCCGGGCTGGGCCCGCTTCGCCGGATCGAGTCCACCGCCGCCGCCATCGCTTCCGGAGACCTCTCCAGCCGGGTCCCGGAGCTGGCCGCCCCCCGCACCGAACTCGGCCGGCTGTCCACGGCGCTCAACGGCATGCTCGACCGGATCGAGGCAGGCGACGCCGCCCGCGCCGACGCCGAGCAGCGCATGCGCCGTTTCATCGCCGACGTCAGCCACGAACTGCGTACACCGCTCGCCGGCATCAAGGGCTTCACCGAGCTGTACCGGATGGGCGGCATGCCCGAGCGGGACGACGTCGACGCCTCGATGAGGCGCATCGAGCGCGAAGCGGCACGGCTGGTCGACCTGGTGGAGGAGCTGCTGCTCCTGGCCCGCCTCGACGAGGACGGCGCCGCCGCACAGACCCTGCAGCTCACTCCCATGGATCTGCGCACGCTGGCGGTCGACGCGCTGCACGACCTCCATGCCCTCGACCCGCGGCGTACCGTCACCCTCACCGGACTCGGCGGCGGGCCACCCTCCCCGGCACCCGTCCTCGGCGACGAGGCCAGACTCCGTCAGGTCACGACCAACCTCATCGGCAACGCCGTCGCCCACACCCCGTCCAGCGCTCCGGTCCGCATCGGCGTCGGTACCGAGGACAGCCTCGCGGTCCTCGAATTCCAGGACGAGGGGCCCGGCATGACCCGGGAACAGGCCGAGCGGGCCTTCGACCGCTTCTACCGCGGGGATGTGGCCCGTGCCCGTGCCCGTGGAGGGGCCGGCGCGGGCCTGGGGCTGGCCATCGTCGACTCGCTCGTACGCGCCCACGAGGGCCGCGTCGAGATCCACACGGCTCCCGGCGCCGGTGCGACCTTCCGCGTCCTGTTGCCGCCGCAGCGCTGAAGCGCCCTGCTCGTCTCGTGCGGTTACCGCGAGCGAGCGGCCGGCACGGCTTCCAGGCGTGATCGCTCGCGGAGCGGTGGCGGACGTACCCCGTTGTGTGCGGGTCCCTTGCCAGTAACCGGTGCTCCTCAGACCGCTGCCCACGTAGTGGCGATCTGGTTGACCAGGGCGAGGACGTCGGCCGGGTCCCGGGCGGGGCTGAGTTCCCCGGCCTGCTGAGCCTGGCGGAGCTGGCCGAGCCTGCGGGTGCGGGCCGCCGGCTCCTGAGCCGACGGCCCGCACCTGCGGGCGGAGGTCATGCCTTCGTGAGGACGAAGAACAGGAAGCACGCGAACCTGCCCGACTCCCGCTGCTCGAAGATCTCGGGAAACCGTTCGCGGGCGCCGGGCCCCGGGGCCGGTTCACTCAGGACGTCGATCCGGAAGCCGGCTGCGGTGAACGCGTCGGTGATCGCGTGCAGCGGCCGGTCCCAGAAGGTCATCAGGTGCTTGGTGCCGCCGAGTTCCCACCACTGGGAGGTGGGGCGGATCGCGAAGTAGTCGGTTCCGGGCGGTGCCGTCATGTGCTGGACGAAGGGGTGGTGGATGGACCCGATGAGGCGGCCGCCGGGCTTCAGCACGCGCCGCAGTTCCGCCAGGGCCGTCGTCCAGTCCTCCAGGTAGTGCAGGACCAGGGAGGCGACGACGTCGTCGAACTCGGCGTCGGTGAAGGGCAGCGGGCCGCCCAGTTCGGCGCGTTCCAGCACCACGCCGTCGCCGAGCCGCCGCCGGGCCAGCGCCAGCATCCCGGCGCTGGAGTCGAAGCCGGCGACGACGGCGCCCCGCTCGCGCAGGTCTGCGGCCACGGGGCCGGCGCCGCAGCCGGCGTCGAGGATGCGGCGGCCCGCCACGTCGCCGGCCAGGTCCACGATCGCGGGGCGCGCGTAGTAGGCGTTGAGCAGGCTGGTCTCGTTCCCGGCCGCGTACGCCTCGGCGAAACTGTCGTAGTCGTTCACCCTCTCCCCGGGCCCCGGAGGCGCCTCGACGGGACTGACCCAGGACGCCGTCTGCCGGTTCGATGGGACATCCGCGTGTTCTGCGGGGCTTTCGGGAGCGGCGGTCCCGCCGGTGGTTCCGGGGCGGTTCGACATGGTTGACCTCGTTCGTTCGGGCCACGGTGGGCGTGGCGGGAGATCCGCGGATCCCCGGGCTGCGAAGGGCACAGCGAAACCCTGAACGAGTGATTGGGTTTTGTCAATCACTCGTGTCCGGCCCTTCCCCGGGCTGCCCGCTCTTCAGTACGCTGCTGGTCATGACCGAACGCCGGCCGGCTACCGACGCGGAGGCGAAGGCACTCGCCTCCGCCCTCCGCCTGCGCATCATGCGCATCTGCGTACGGAAGCCACACACGAACAAGGAGATCGCGGCGATCCTCGGCCGAGACCCGGCCAGCGTGCTGCACCACACCAGAACGCTGGTCCGTACCGGATTCCTGGAGGCGCAGGAAGAACGGCGCGGCGCGCGCGGCGCACGGGAGATCCCGTATCTGACGACGCACAAGAGCTGGCACCTCGAAGGACCCGCGCTGGACCGGCCGATGATCGACGCGTTCCTGGAGGAACTCGCCCTCGTCCCCGAGGCCCAGGCCGAGGGCACCAGGATGGCGCTGCGCCTGCCACCGCCACAGATGGAGGAGTTCCGCACCCGGCTCAAGGATCTGCTGGACGAGTTCGCCGCCCGCCCGGACGACCCGGCCGCGCCCGCCTGGTCGCTCTTCATGGTGGTGCACTCCGACCCGAACCGGCCCTGACGACGGCGTACGGCGGCAACCCCCGCCCAGGCCCGGCGCAACGAGCCGACGGGCAAGCGTCCAAGGCCAGTCGCCGCTGTGCCCGCGCCCCGCACCGAGCGCCGATCCGGATCGGGTACGCCCGCACGTCCACCGCCCGCCAGGAACCGGCGAGCCCGCCCGAAGCCTCCACCGGGCGGAATGCCACGGCCCCTGGTTCACGTCTCCTGTGGTGCCCGGCCGGGACCGGCGCGCAGGTGCGCACGTGTCCCCTGCGGACCGAACAGGACGAGGAGTTCGACCGCGCCGCCGTCCGCGCTGCCCAGCCAGTGGGGCAGTGCCGTGTCGAATTCGGCCGCCTCGCCGGATGACAGGACCAGGTCGCGCTCACCGACCAGCAGCCGCAGCCGCCCGTTGAGCACGTACAGCCATTCGGACCCCTCGTGGGTCTGCGGCGTCGGCACCAGCGGTTCCGGGCTCGCCGGGATGATCATCTTGAAGGCCTGGGTGCCACCCGGCCGGCGGGACAGCGGCACGAACACCATGCCGAACCGCCGGATCGGCTTCAGGTGGATGCGGGGATCGCCGGTGCGCGGGGCGCCGACGAGGTCATCCAGGGGGACGTCGTAGGTGCGGGCCAGCGGGAGCAGCAGTTCCAGGGTCACCCGGCGGCGCCCGCTCTCCAGCCGGGACAGGGTGCTCTCCGAGACCCCGGTCACTTCCGCGAGTGCGGCCAGGGTGATGCCGCGTTCGCGGCGCAGCGCCCGCAGCCGGGGCCCCACGGAGCCGAGCGCGTCCTCCGGTTCACCGTTCATCACGCCATCTTGCAGGAACTGCAAGATGGCGTGCCAATTCACGACGGGCCGGGCAAGAGTGGGCCGCGTTCCCCGCAACGGCAAGAGACGAAGAAGGAGCGCTCGATGAGCACCACTGATCCGGTCGCGTTCTGGAACGGCCTGTACGCGGGCCGCCCGGCACCCGCCGATCCGCAGCCGAACGCCACGCTCACCGAGACGGTCAGCGGTCTGCCGCCCGGCACCGCGCTGGACCTGGGGTGCGGCGAGGGCGGTGACGCGCTCTGGCTCGCCCGTCAGGGGTGGCGGGTCACCGCCGTCGACGTGTCGGCCGTGGCGGTCGGGCGCCTTGCCGGCCTCGCCGCCTCGCACGGACTGGCCGGGCGCATCGCGGCCGAGCGGCACGACCTGCGCGAGACCTTCCCCGGCGGCACGTTCGACCTCGTCTGCGCCCACTACCTGCACACCCCCTTCGACCTGGACAAAGCGGCCGTGCTGCGTACGGCCGCGCACGCCCTGCGCCCGGGCGGGCGGCTGCTGGTCGTCGACCACGGCTCGGCCGCTCCCTGGTCATGGGAGCAGGACGCCCGCTTCCCGTCCCCGCGGGAGGTCGCCGCCGGCATCGCCCTGGACGCGGGGACATGGGCGGTCGAGCGTGCCGCCGCGCCCCGCCGGACCGCCACCGGCCCCGAAGGGCAGACGGCCGAGGTCACCGACCACGTACTGGTCATCCGCCGCGCCGGCTGAACCTGCCCGGCCCACCGAGAGAAGGCACGATGCCCGCCGCCCACCGCCGCGACACCCCGCCGCCCCGCACCGGAAGCAGTGAGACCGAGGTCCTGCGCGGATTCCTCGGCTACCTGCGTGACTCGATCGCCGCGAAGGTCGAGGGCGCTCCCGAACCGCAGGTCCGCACGTACAGAACGCCCTCGGGCACGAATCTGCTCGGCCTGCTCCACCACCTCACCGCCGTCGAGCGGGCCACGTTCCTCGGCGAGGAGGTCGCCGACTGGCAGGCGACCTTCGACGCCCCCGCCGCGGACAGCGTGGCCGATGTCGTCGCCCGCTACCGGGAGACCGTCGCGCGCGCCGACGCCGTCCTCGACGCGTGCACCGGCCTCGGCGCGCCCGTACCCCGCGCGCGGACGCGCGGACCCGCTCCCAGCATCCGCTGGGCACTCGTCCACATGATCGAGGAGACCGGCCGCCACGCCGGGCACGCGGACATCCTGCGCGAGCTGACCGACGGCACCACCGGACGCTGACCCACGACCGCACCAGAATCACAGGACACATGACCCCCGCAGAACGACGCTTCAGCCGCCGCCCGTCCCGCCTCACACGCACCCTGGCCGCCACCGCGCTCGCCTTCGCGCTGACGACCGGTGCCACCGCCTGCGCCACGCAGGACGCCGGCGTCCCCGCCCACGCCGCCGCCACCCACGACGACCCGGAGTTCACCGGCACCTTCCAGCACGAGTTCGCCGACGTCGAGGACGTCCGCATGCACTACGTCAAGGGCGGGAGCGGCCCGCCGGTAGTACTGCTGCACGGCTGGCCGCAGACCTGGTACAGCTGGTGGGAGATCATGCCGGAACTCGCCGAGCACCACACCGTCTACGCCGTCGACCTCCCCGGCCTGGGCGACAGCACCGGCTCGCCGACCGGTTACGACAAGGCCACCCTGGCACGGTACGTGCACACACTGATCGCCGAGCAGCTCGGCGTGCGTGACGCCCGGGTCGTCGGACACGACCTCGGCGCCGCGGTCGCCTTCCAATACGCCGCCCAGTTCCCCCAGGACACCGAACTCCTCGGCTACCTCGACCTGCCGCTGCCCGGGCCCGCGCTGGACGGCGCCGCGTACCGCTCACTGAGCTGGCACATCGCCTTCCACTCCCAGCCCCGCGTCCCCGAGGCCGTCGTCGGGGACAACGTCCGCGACTACCTGGAACTGTTCTACCCCCAGGTCGCCTACGAGGGATCATCGTTCGGCGGCACCGCGCAACAATCCCCGTTCAGCGACGAGGAGATCGACGAATACGCGCGCACCTACAGCCGGCCCGAAGTCCTGTCGGGCGGCTTCGAGCTCTACCGCAGCCTCGACCAGGACGCCGCCGACACCGAAGCGGCCGCACCGGTGGAGACCCCGGCCCTGCTCATGACGGCACAGGGGCAGCTCGAGGGCGTGCGCTCCACCGTGGCGGGGCACATGACCAACATCGTGCGGGCCGTGGACGTGCCCCGGGCCGGCCACTGGCTGGTCGAGGAGAACCCTGGATTCGTCACGGAGGAGTTGCTGCGCTTCCTCGGCGGCACCCGGTCGTAATGCCGCCGGCCCAAGCGCCGCACCACCGGGCTCTCCGGGCAACTCAGCGCGGGCATCGCCCGGCGTGCCGGCCACAGCGTCGAGGTGCTGCTCCGGGTCTACGCCCGCGTCATCCACGACACCGACGACGACGCCAACCGCCGCATCAGCGACTGGTTCCAGCAGGGGGGACAGGCCCGCTCGGCACCCCGTCTCCCGTCCACGCATAGTCCACACGCAGCGGACAAGAAGTGGATTCCAGCGGGACAGAACGGGAAATAGAGCCTATTTGGCCGATCCCGTCTGAGTGCTCCAACAAGTAAGCCCCCGACCGCGTTTCCGCTGGTCGGGGGCCACTCTCACCCAGTGTGGCGGCGCCAGGATTCGAACCTGGGAAGGCTGAGCCGGCAGATTTACAGTCTGCCGCCGAAATGCCCCTGACCAGGCAGTTCTTGGGCCCTGGCGCCTCCCACCCCACACCCACCCCACAGGCACCGGAATGCCCATCTCCACCACGCTCTGGCACACCTGGCTGACCGACCCAACCGTCCTGGCCCGCTTCGAGAAGAAGCGCTACCGCCCCTCCCCCACGGCCTGCTGGCACTGGCTCGGCGCGATCTCCTCAACCGGCCACGGCAGCTTCCGCGCCGGTACCCTCCCCGGCCCCACCCGCCGAGGCACCATCCCCGCCCACCTCTTCGCCTACCACCTCCACCACGGCCCACCCACCACCACCGACCTCGTCCTCTGCCACCAATGCGACGAAGCCGGCTGCGTCAACCCCACCCACCTCCGCCCCGGCACCAAAGCCCAAAACCGAACCGAATGGTCAATCCGCCGCCACAACCCCCACAGCCCCCTCGCCGACACCCGAGGCCCCGCAGCAAGATCCCGAGCCATCGCCAAGGCAATCCGCGCCGCCCGCACAGCTGGCGAACCCGCAGACACTATCGGCATGCTTATCGGGACGGTGCAGGCTGACGGCCGCCCACTTGTCCTGTGGTGAATGGCCAGGACACTTCGGATGTGGCCCTTGGACAAAAAGTCCACTGTGCAACGACCAGACATGAGCTCGTCTCGTGAAGCTCGTGCCGCCCGATCTCTGTACTCGCACGGAGATCAGGCGGTAGCGGCACCCGTATCTGTTGGGCAGGGCGACCAACCTCCGTTCGCGCGGAGAGCGCCACCCTGTAGGGAATCCGGATGGTTACTGGCCCGACCCACCTCCGCTCACGCGGAGAGCACTGCCACCAGACCCAGGCCGGGTGCTGGCCCGGCGACCCACCTCCGCTCGCGCGGAGAGCACCCAGCTCCATAGAGGCGGGCTATATCCGGCTCCGACCCACCTCCGCTCGCGCGGAGAGCACCGGGCCACGACGGACGGGCTCCGGATCTTCAGCGACCCACCTCCGCTCGCGCGGAGAGCACACGACCGGTACGGGGGTGCGGCGGATCAGGTGGGACCCACCTCCGCTCGCGCGGAGAGCACCCACCCGGCGACCTGGTCGCCGCACAGGGCGGCGACCCACCTCCGCTCGCGCGGAGAGCACCCACATCTGTCCCGGGGGGGCCAACGTTGTTCGACCCACCTCCGCTCGCGCGGAGAGCACGTAGTCGGGGGCCTCGAAGTAGTGCATGGTCACGACCCACCTCCGCTCGCGCGGAGAGCACGCGAACTCGTCGCCGGTGGCGCCGCTGACCGCCGACCCACCTCCGCTCGCGCGGAGAGCACCTCACCCACACCCTCGCCGCGGCCCGGTCGCTCGACCCACCTCCGCTCGCGCGGAGAGCACTCCTACCTGCTCCAGCACACCGACGGCCGCACCGACCCACCTCCGCTCGCGCGGAGAGCACCCGGCCCCTCGTCGTCCTGCGACACGGCGAACGACCCACCTCCGCTCGCGCGGAGAGCACATGATGGCGCACGAGACGAACGCCGCAGTCATCGACCCACCTCCGCTCGCGCGGAGAGCACCACCACTCCGGCTACCGCCTGCTGCTGCTCTCCGACCCACCTCCGCTCGCGCGGAGAGCACCCACATCTGTCCCGGGGGGGGCCAACGTTGTTCGACCCACCTCCGCTCGCGCGGAGAGCACCGGACGGCGTGGCAGTGGTCGATGTAGCCGGTCGACCCACCTCCGCTCGCGCGGAGAGCACTCCGTCTCCACCACCGTCAGCGCACACCAACGCGACCCACCTCTGCTCGCGCGGAGAGCACGGTCTCCTCCTGGGGCTCCTGGCTCCAGTCCTCGACCCACCTCCGCTCGCGCGGAGAGCACCGTGTAGACCGGCTCGTGCCCGGCGAGGTCCGCGACCCACCTCCGCTCGCGCGGAGAGCACACATCCCCTGACCCTGCCGAACTCCCGCTCCGCGACCCACCTCCGCTCGCGCGGAGAGCACGACACCGCCCCCGGGTTGCCCCCCGGGGGCATCGACCCACCTCCGCTCGCGCGGAGAGCACTGGTGAGCTACCGGATGATGCAGTGGGCGCAGCGACCCACCTCCGCTCGCGCGGAGAGCACTCGGCGGTGTTGTCACGGACGTTTTCGACAGCCGACCCACCTCCGCTCGCGCGGAGAGCACTCGTTCTGCGTGCCCTCGGACCGCAGCGCCGTCGACCCACCTCCGCTCGCGCGGAGAGCACCGCGGGTTGTAGGCGTCGGCGTCGGAGACGTCCGACCCACCTCCGCTCGCGCGGAGAGCACACCAGTTGCTGGCCCTGGCATCCGCGGCACCGCGACCCACCTCCGCTCGCGCGGAGAGCACCGTAGTCCTCGTCCACCGGGCAACCCCACGAACGACCCACCTCCGCTCGCGCGGAGAGCACTTCGGCCACGGCTCCATCGACACCGCCCACGTCGACCCACCTCCGCTCGCGCGGAGAGCACGGCGTCGAGGTCCAGCTCACCCTGCCCGCCGGCGACCCACCTCCGCTCGCGCGGAGAGCACGCGCGAGTGACGCCGGGGAACAGGGTGCTGCACGACCCACCTCCGCTCGCGCGGAGAGCACAGCACGGCCGCGCGGAAGCGCCGCCGATGCGTCGACCCACCTCCGCTCGCGCGGAGAGCACACCCCGGACCGCAAGGCCAACGTCCTCGCCGTCGACCCACCTCCGCTCGCGCGGAGAGCACGAGAAGTGCTACGCCTGCCCTCGCATCAGGCGCGACCCACCTCCGCTCGCGCGGAGAGCACCGCGCTATTGCGGAGGGGCGAGACCTGCACAGCGACCCACCTCCGCTCGCGCGGAGAGCACCACGCCGCCACGCACGTCACGGTCTGCGGCGCCGACCCACCTCCGCTCGCGCGGAGAGCACCACGCCGCCACGCACGTCACGGTCTGCGGCGCCGACCCACCTCCGCTCGCGCGGAGAGCACGCGGCCAAGGTGGCAAAGGGGCAAGCGAGGAAGGACCCACCTCCGCTCGCGCGGAGAGCACCATGTCTTCCCGGCCTTCGCCGGTGAACTGGGCGACCCACCTCCGCTCGCGCGGAGAGCACCTCTCCCTTCGGGAACGACGTAGTACAGAGCGCGACCCACCTCCGCTCGCGCGGAGAGCACGTCGTCAGGGTGGGGATGACCTGGGGATATATCGACCCACCTCCGCTCGCGCGGAGAGCACGAGTTCATCGACCCGAGGCAGGGCGACATCACCGACCCACCTCCGCTCGCGCGGAGAGCACTCCCGGCGCCCCTTGCCTGCTTTGGACCGGGATGACCCACCTCCGCTCGCGCGGAGAGCACTGGGCCAAGGCGATCGAGTCCCACGCTGCGAACGACCCACCTCCGCTCGCGCGGAGAGCACGTGCGGCTCCCACGCCGGTACGGGTCGATCTGCGACCCACCTCCGCTCGCGCGGAGAGCACGCACGCTCGGATATCGCGTACCGCCTGGCGCGCGACCCACCTCCGCTCGCGCGGAGAGCACCGCCCCGGCGAACTCGTCATGGTCCATGTACCCGACCCACCTCCGCTCGCGCGGAGAGCACGAGGTCACCTTCTCGCTGCACGACTGCGAGGACGACCCACCTCCGCTCGCGCGGAGAGCACAGCCGGGCCAGGTGGTGAGGTCGCCCCACCGTCGACCCACCTCCGCTCGCGCGGAGAGCACGACCTCGCTCCCGATGGCGGTTGCCAGCTCGGTGACCCACCTCCGCTCGCGCGGAGAGCACCTCTCCGGGCTGTTCCTGCTGGTCAACCTGGTCGACCCACCTCCGCTCGCGCGGAGAGCACGAGCCGTGAACGTCGACGAGTTCCTGGATCGCCGACCCACCTCCGCTCGCGCGGAGAGCACATGCCGAAGCAGGCGGCATTGTCCGAGTGCTGCGACCCACCTCCGCTCGCGCGGAGAGCACGACGGCGTTGCGGGTGAGCTGATCCGCTCGTACGACCCACCTCCGCTCGCGCGGAGAGCACGTCCCACACCTCGCCCGTGACGCGTTTGATGGTGACCCACCTCCGCTCGCGCGGAGAGCACCGCAGACGGGCGCCGGTAGAAGTGGGGGTACGCGACCCACCTCCGCTCGCGCGGAGAGCACTGGCCGTTTCCAAGCGCCTCCGCTACGAGATCCGACCCACCTCCGCTCGCGCGGAGAGCACCCGCCCTTGAGCAACCTGTAGACCTGCGGGGCCGACCCACCTCCGCTCGCGCGGAGAGCACCGAGAACTGGGAGGCGTTCGTCGATGAGCTGTCGACCCACCTCCGCTCGCGCGGAGAGCACCCAGGACGAAGGGCTGATCCCGCCCGGACAGTCGACCCACCTCCGCTCGCGCGGAGAGCACATCGCCGACCTCACGCCCGAGCAGAGGCTCACCGACCCACCTCCGCTCGCGCGGAGAGCACGTGCTCAACTCATTTTTTTCGGCAGTTTATTGCGACCCACCTCCGCTCGCGCGGAGAGCACTGCTGCGCCACCGCGACGGCTTCGAGATCAGGCGACCCACCTCCGCTCGCGCGGAGAGCACCGGCTCCTGGGCGATGCGCTCGGACAGGTCTACTGACCCACCTCCGCTCGCGCGGAGAGCACGCTGTCCCCTGCCGCAGGATCCGCGACAACTCCGACCCACCTCCGCTCGCGCGGAGAGCACCCTTTTTGACCTGGGCTTCTAGGAGGGCTTTGCCGTTTCTTGACCTTTCTGGAAGGCGATGAGGGTGAGGCCGTCGAAGTCCATGGGATTGCGGCGTCGGGTTCCTGCTGTGCGGAGGGTGAAGCCCTGTTCGTTGTTCTCCGGATGGATGAGGACAGCGTGGCCGTCGCCGATGGTGGCGGTGACGGCTGCCCAGAGTTCGTCGCGCACGCGGGCGGAGACTGTGCCGGCATACAGCTCCGGTGTGACTTCGAGGAGCCAGCGGGCCAGCGCCCCGCGAAGGTGATCGGGGACGGCTGTGGCAGAGATGACGATCATGGACGACATGTGTCACGACCTCTAATCTGAGCGGTCATGTTGCCGTTCCGTGGTTTACGCCCCCTGGGACGATTCCCGTGACGGGGTCCCACAGGTCGACGAGCTCTTCCTCGGGGTCTGGCGTTTCGTAAGCGTTCTCCGGGTCGAGGAGTTGCTGGAGGTCGGTCACGATGCGCGGCAGCAGTTTGAAGAGGCGCAGGCCGTTGCGGAAGGAGCGGCGTGCTTCGGCTTCAGGGTTGGTCGAGTCGTGCAGGGAAAAGGCCAACGGGATGGTGAGTTCGGCCTTGTAAAGGTCACCCAGGTCATAGACGAGGGACTGCTGGTTCCCGCTGTGGATGTAGCCGAGGGCCGGCGAGCAGCCAAGGGCGAGGATGGCCGCGTGGACGATGCCGTAGAGGCAGCTGTTGGCTGAGGAGAGAGCGAGGTTGACGGGGTCCTGGCTGTCCCAGGAGTCGGGGTCGTAGGAGCGACGGAATCGGCCGATCTTGTACTGGCGGGCCAGCAACTGGTAATGGGCCTTGACCCGGGCACCTTCCATGCCGCGCAGTTGGTTGTATGTTGCGCCCTCGGTGACGGATCCCGGGCCGAAACGGAGTTCGTACATCCGGCGTGCGACGGCCAGACGCTTCTCGTCGTCAGCCCATGCCCGGACCTGTCGTTCGAGCCAGAGCGTGGTGAGGGAGCCGGGCGTGGTTGCGGCGTAGCACCGTACGCCGCCGGAGCCCGTGATCAGCACGGTGGTTCCGTGCCGGGCGAAGGTGGCCAGTGCGCGGGAGGTGATGGAGGTTCCGGGCCCGAGGAGGACGCAGCTGAGGGCGGCGGTGGGGATGTAGACGCTCTCTGCGCCCCGTTCTTGTGTGGTGATCTCCGCGCGGACGCCGGTGTCGTCCTGGTGGATGCGGACGACGTCGAGGTAGAGGAAGGACAGTGAGTCCGCCATGCGGGGCAGCATGGCGAGGGTGGGCGCGGCGAGTCTGCGGCGGGCTTCGGTGGGGGTGTGCCGGCGTGGTTCGGGTGTGGTGGTGCGCTTCATCCGGCGGCCTTGGCGGGGGCGATGCTCAGGAGTCCGCATCCGTAGGGTTTGCCGCGGCCGATGCCGTGGGTGATCTTGGTGCGGAGCAGGTTGGGGTCGGTGATGGTGGCGGTGCCTTCGAACTGGGTACGGGCGTGCCGGATGACCTGTTCTGCGGCCGGCCCGTGCGTACCTCGTCGGCCGTGAACGGTGTCGAGCGGCACGGCGTTGAGGGTCAGGGGTTTCAGTCCAGCAGCCTCGGCCTGACGGTTCCACCAGTCGTCCGCCGCGTCGCCGGTGAGGGGGACGACGGCGGGCAGGTTGTAGAGGGCGCGGGTGGTGGCGCCGGGCTTGCGGATCGGGTTGGCGACGCAGCGGTAGCGAACCGGGAGTCCGGCGCGCACGGCGTTCAGCAAGGGCTCCAGGGAGCGGGTGATGGCCGTTCCGTACTCCTCGGGGAGGCGGCTGAGGTCGGGCTCGTGCGTGCTCTGGAGCAGTAGGTGGGTGCCGGCGGGGGTGTTCTCCGTGCGGAAGAGCACTCCGTAGTGGGCTCGGGCGTCCTCACCGGCGTGGTCGGGGAAGAGAGACATGAGGCGGCGGTGCAGCCGGATGCCGCCATCCTTGCGGTGGACTTCGCGCTGGGCGTCGACGAAGTGCGGGTTGGGGACGATGCGTGTCAGCCAGAGGGTCACGTGAGGCTCCCTTCCGGGCCGTCGAGGTGGTCGCGGAGGTAGTCCGCGAGGCGGGTGAGCTGCTGGGTGCCCATTCCTGCGTACTGCGTTTCGGGCAGCAGCAGGGTCCGCCGGTACAAGTCGCGCTCTCGGTAGGCGCGCTGCCGTGCGTGGAAGGTCAGGGGGTCGTCCTTCACCTTGCCGGACGGATGGGAGGCATCGTGGCTGTCGGGTGTGGTCAGCTCGTCCGGGACGGGGAGGCGGTCCAGGGGCTGGTCGGAGAGGAACTCGACTCCCACGCGTGACTGTGACTTCGGGGGATTGGCAGCCAATGGAAGGGAGATGAGGTGCCGGAGAGGGTCGCCGGTCAGGCCCAGGAGTACGGGGCCTTCCGGCGGACAAGAGCGGCGTCCGAGGTAGAGCGGCCATTGTGGGGAGCACAGCGCGCGGGCACAGCGGGACAGGGTCTCGGTGTCCTGGGTGTTGTCCGTGCCGGTGATGGCGACGGTGAAGGCGGCGTCGGCCAGGTAGTCACGGCGGGTGACCAGGGTTCCTGTGCCGCCGCTGCGCTTCTTGCCCTCGGCCGTGGTGACCGTACCGCTGGGCGGCAGGCCACCGCCGACGGTGTGGAAGTCCGTCAGGACGACGCCGGGCCGGTCTGCGCGCACGGTCAGGGAGAGGCGGACGAGATCGTCCAGTGGTTCTCCTCGGCGGCGTCCCAGCGCGGCGGCCAGCAGCCCGATGACTCCGGACCGGGTGGGAAAGCGTGCGGTGTCACGGTCGTTGTAGTGGCTGTGCTCGCCCCAGGACTGAAGAGGGCCGGAAAGGCGCAGCAGCAGCCCGGGGCCTGTCGTTGTCTTCCGCGTGTTGTCGGTGGTCACGCGGTGGCCCCGGTGGTGTCCTGGTTCAGGGCCGTGTTCACGGCGGCGGCGATGAGATCGTCGAATGCGTTGTGCTTCGTGCCCAGGCCTTCCAGCTCTGTGTGTTCCGGGCTGGCCCAGCCGCTGGTGAGGATCCGTCCCGTTCCGAGGAGGGTGTTCGCCTTCAGCGCGTAGTCATCGAGGTGTTTGACGGAGGGGGCTTCGAAGCCGCCACCGCGCGCGGAACGAACGGGCTTCTCGAACGCGGCGGCGAAGGACAGCGGGCGGTCGGAGCGGACGGCCAGGTGGACGAGGCCCGGGATGGTGTGGGCCGCGGTGGAGTTCTTCTTGGCCTGGGGCAGCGATTCGATGAAGGACCCGAGGAACGCGGTCACCAATTCACGGGCGGCCCGTTCGTCGTCGCCGATGTTCGCGGCGAGGTCGCGCAGATCGACCGTGGCGAAGCGGTAGAAGGTGCCGGCGCTGAATTCGGCGTGCCCCATGTGGCCGCTTCCGGTGCTGTCGTCCCAGGCGGCGGTGACGTCGTCGACGGCGGAGAAGTAGTCGAGTTCGACGTCCGTTTCGTGGGTGGTGAGCGCGTGCGCGACCTGGAGGGCGCCGTCGACGCCGGCGTCGTCGACCTCGGCGAGCATCCGGCCGAACAGGTTGATGACACCGTTGCGGGAACGCAGGATCGCCTCGATGCGGTCCTTGGGCAGGACGCTCTTGTCTGCCGGCTTCTTGATGTCCTTGGCCGCTTCCAGGGCATCGCGGTGCTCGGCGGCGAGGTCGGCCAGATCGCTGACGGCCGCTTCGGGCACGTAGACCATGGCGTTGGTGAGGACCTTGTTGGGAACGGTCTGCTTCGGGTTCTCGCGGTCCTTGGCGAGTTCGAACTTGATGCTGCTGCCTGCAGCCGCGTGGGCGCCCGCCCGCTGGGCGAGATCGGTGGGCCAGCCCCGGCTCTCCAGCTCCCGGGTGACCCGTTCGCCGATCCGGCGAGTGCGCACGGCTTCCTGCCCGATGCGCTCCTGGAACAGTTCACGGGCCGCCCTCTTCCAGGACTGGCTGCTCACACGCGTACGCAGAACATTGCCATACTGCACGCTTTTCACACTATTGAGATCATCACGGTTCAAATTGGCGAACGGAACCGACTGGAGAAGGTGGATATCGATGAAGCGGGCAGGCTGAATCACTGTGCTCTCCCTGGAGACGCGGATGGGGTTGTACGGAGCTGGTGACGGCGGAGCGGAACGTCAGTCCTCGGCGTCGCCGGGATCGGGGACCTGCTGCTCGTCCTTCTCTTCGTTCAGGCGTTCCTCTTCCCGGGTGCGCAGGCGGTGAAAGTCCTGGAGCCAGCGACGGGAGATCCGGCCGGACTGCGTTGGCCACCTGATGAGGTCCTGGAGCAGTTGCGCCCAGTCCACGGGAACGTCCAGGTCCCGCAGGTACAGCACGGCTGCGGGCAGATGCCGGTGGAGGCCGTTGGTGCTCTGCCGGGTCAGCAGGTGCAGAGTCCGTTCTGCGGTCTCGGTGCGCATGAGACGTTCGCGTGCTGGTGCGTCGATGGCCGCGTGTGCGAAGGCACTGCCAAGGCTCTGACCGTAGGGCGCCGACTTGGCGGGGGCAGTGGAGAGAGCGGCGGCCCCGTCGGCGTCCGCGTGCTGGTCCGGGTCCTGCGATCCGCTGTCGGCAGCCGGCACGGATTCTTCATCCGTGCCTCGCCGAATACGGGGCTGGGCCGCGATCAGAGCGGCCACCGTGTAGTACGCCCGCTGCTCTTCATCGGAAGCGCCCTTGGGGAGCCACCTGGTGACGTAGCGGTGCATTGGCTGGACACGCTTGTGGTCCAGTGGCATCCGAAGCCCGCCTGCGAGCTGCCTGCGCATCCCGGGGTCATCCCGGCACCTCTCGGCAATCCAGGAGGTGTAGCGCAAGCGCATCTGACGCGGAGCGGGCGGGTTGCCGGAAACGGTGAGGGGTGTCGTCATCGTGGATACTCCTTCGCGGATCTCGGGGAAGTCATCGCGGACTGCATCGGCTACGTGCTCTGGCCGGGGCGGCGGAGAAGGAGCCGGGCATCGGCCACAGCCCTGGCACCGCGTTGGGTCCGGACCACGGTGCGGGTGACCGTGTCATAGGCGTCCTCGGCGATCCTCAGGAATGCCCGTCGCGCCGCCGCCTCGTCGAGTCCGGCGTTCAGCACCTGCCCTGTCTGGTCCAGGCGGCGGAAGCGAGCCCAGAACTCTTCCTCGGCACCGGGCCAGTAGCGAGCCTCTGCTTCCTTCACCCAGGTGTCAGCCTTCGCCTTCGGGTCCTCGCGGTAGGCGGCCCAGGCTTGCCTCACCGCTCGCCGCAGTCGGAACCCGTACCGTTCGCCGAGCTGGCGCAGCGTGGCAACAGCCGGCGCGGTCTGCGGGGACTTGGCCTCGACGAAGCCCAGCACCGGAGGGGTCGAGGCGTCGACGAACTGGACGTCGCGGGCCTGGCCGTCCTGCTCGAATCCCAGGGCCCGCACCCGCAGATCTTCCGAGACCTCGGCAGCGGAGTCGAACACCCTGGGGTGCTTGGGCTGAGCCGAACCCACGGGATGATGCAGAAGCAGCGCGTCCAGATCCCGCCACAGAGCCCGCCGTGAATCGGCCGGGCGAGGGTAGGGGTTGTTCTGCTGGCTCGTCTGCCAGATCAGGTAGGCGTCGCCCCGCGGAATACGCCCGGTGCGATACGCCCAGGTGATGAACGCGTCACGCACGAGTTCCGGGTCTTCCTCGTCCTGGACCAGGAGCAGGGCGTGCTGAGAGCACGCGGTCCACCGGGAGCAGGGGCCCTTGGGCAGGCGGGGCTCACCGGCGGGGTCCGGCATGTCCTCCCACTCCCAAGGGCACTGATCCTCATCGGGATTGACGGAGGTGGAGGGCGGCAACAGTCCAGCCAGCAGCGTTTCGAAGAGGTTTTCGCCCTCGGGGTGGTAGGACAGCGCTGTCCGCAGAGGCCCCGCTGCGGTGTTGGCACTGGACTTCCCGTTCACCTCACGAGCCGAGCAGCGTCCCGACGGACCCCAGTAATGCCAGATCAGCAGATTCATCACGGCCTCGGGGGCCCCCGGGAGGTCCGGGGAGGCGTCGGTGCCGTGCCGGAACCAGGCGTGGTTGTTGCCTGAGGGGCGGGTGACGATCAGCTTGTTGACCCCGGCGGACTTCTTCGGGTCACACTGTGTCGCCAGCCGTGCGTCCTGCATCCACGGTCGCCCGCCGCCCGGATCGAACACGTAGAACCGGTGATGGTACCGACTGACGTACTCGTCGATGCCGTTCAGCGGCAGGCAGCCCGCGTCCTGAACCGTCTCGCGCCGCTCACCCCAGTCGGTGGTGCCTGCGCGGTCCAGCCCGGTCACCCGTGCAGTGAGCGCGTACAGGATCCGCAGCAGCGCAGCGTGTGCCGGCGGCTCGGGAACCGCCAGTCCGGCGATCTCCTGGGAGCGCCGCAGCAGTTCCTTCAGGCCGACGCGAAGCGGCAGATCGCTGGAGGGAGGAGCGCCTGCCTTGGCGCCCCATCGCACGGGGATCCACTGCTCGTCCAACAAATTATAGGTACTCATGGAGGTGTGGCTCCTGTCACAGTCCACAATGAAGGCGAAGGGTCCCCGTGGATGAACGGGGGTCAGTCGGCCATCGGCGATGGCGGCTTGGGCCCGGCGTTCCCCATGCCCGCGCAAGCGGGTGCACGCTCCGGTTGGTGGGCTTCCCCGTGCACGCGGGAAGCCCACCAACCGGACAACGTCATCGTATGGCCAAAGGCCATAGGCGAAGGAGGCACAGGTGAGAACGCGTCACGCAACCTCGAGTCCCACTTCCGAGATCCGGATGGTTCGTTCACCGTGGTCACAGGTCCACGCCCCCTCACCGTCCGGTCGCATCACCAGCGCCACCAGGTCCTCCAGGATTGGCCGATTTCTCCACCCTGCGGGCCGGTTGAAGTCCTCGTCGGCTCCGGTCAGCCACCTACCGGGAACAGGAACGGTGCAGGAGATGATCTGGGCGAGCTCCTTCGGCGTTGGCCCCTGGGAACCACCGAGCGGAAGAGGTAGCTCTCCGGAAGCGTCGAGGGCGAGACGGCCGTTCGCCTGCTCGTACAGGCAGAGCACCCGCCCGGTATCAGCACCGAGACGCGTGGTGAGCAGTTCCTCGGTCACCCCGAAGTCTCGCCGACTCAGCTCGTAGAGGTTCCCCCTGACATCTGCGGGACTACAGATGGAGACCATCTCGGCGAGGTGTTCCTCGGCGGACTGCTCAGCCATCCGCTCGACATCCAGTTCACGCAGCTCGCGGGCGGTGGCCGCGTCGAGCCCGTCGACGAAGTCGTCTGCATACACGGCGTCAATCAGACGCTGGACATTGCCGGGCACCTCGATGCCGTCCTGCTCACACTCACTCAGCAGCAGCGCGGTGCGGCGCAGCAGCCCTTCGTCGTACACGGCTGCCATCCCTGGGGGAACAGTCATCACTCCCTCGCCATCCACGGGCTCCAGGACCACCAGCTGCGGACGGTTCTCCGGCATCGCCCACTCGGGCCGGCCTCGCTGGCCGCGGTGATGGCGGCGGCCCCGGCCGGCGCGCTGGAGGAGTTGTGCCAGCGGTGCCAAGTCACTGATGACCAGGTCGAAGTCCAGATCGAGCGACTGTTCGACGATCGCTGTGGCCACAAGAACGGACGCCGGACGCGGAGACAGCTCATCTGCCGGCTGGGTGGATTTGCCATATGCCGCTTCGCAGTCGGCGGTGATCCGTTGCCGCTCCACGCCCGGATAGCGCGAGTGCAGCAGCCTCAGTCCTCCGTCGTGGCGAACGAGTTCAGGGAATGCCTCGCAGAGATAGCGATACGTGGCCTGTGCTTCGGCCACCGTCGTACAGCACACCAGCGCGGTCCCGCTGCCCTCCGACACCAGCGGGCGCAGTGCCTCCTTCAGAGCTTGCCGCCTGCTACCCGCTCGCACCGGTGAAGCCGGCTCCTCGCGCGTATCCCAGAACACTGGCCGGAGCGAGAGGTCCAAGGTTCTGGGGCGCTCGGTTCCGGTACCGCGCGGTTCGATCACCTTGCCGGTGCCGACATCGGCAAATACCCAACCCGGATACCGTGGCTCGACAGCCGAGGGCTCGACGAAGCCGGCCCCACGACGGTAGGCGTCAACGAGCGAGGCCGCTGTCTTGCCCGTCAGCGTGGCGGACAGCAGAACCACCGGCGCCCGCAATGCGCCCAGCCACTCCAACAGCCGTAGGAGCAGCTTGTGCATCCACGGGCCGTAGGCATGGGCCTCATCCAGAACGAACACCTTGTCCGCCAGCCCGAACAGGCGCAGCGCGTTGTGTTTCACCGGCAGTACGGCGCTGAGCACTTGGTCGATCGTGCCTGTCCCCAGTGAGGCGAGAAGTGGCCGCTTCGCCCCCCTCAGCCAGGCGCCCGCTTCGACCACCGTCGCGCTGTCGCTGCTCACCTCCACTTCTTCTGTCTCGCGATCGGCATTCTCAGCGGCGGTGTAGACGGGGCTGAGCCAGGCCATCGAGTGCAGCAGGGTCAGCGCGCGCTCACCGGTGAGCGACTTGTCCGCGAAATCAGCCACCCGGGGGAACATGGCGTCCGCTGTGGCCATGGTTGGCAAGGCGAAATACAGGCCCCGGGCATCGGCGGCCCGGCCCAGAACCGATGCCGCGAACAGCGCGGCCTCCGTCTTGCCGTCCCCTGTGGGTGCCGTCACCAGGACCAGCCCCGGGCCTCGCTCGGCGACGTGGCGTGGAAGGTGCTCCTCGATATCTCGCTGAAGCGCGTTGGGGTGGAACGGAAACATGTCCGTGAACCGTTCGGCCGCGAAGGCGGCCCGCCCCAGCCGCGCATTCCTGACCCAGTCAGGGGCGGATTCCTGAGCCCTGCGCCAGTGATCATCGAGTTCTGCCGGAGTCCCTCGCCATGCCGCTGGCGGCTGCATCGCCTCAACGTGCGCCGTCGAACTCGCCAGCCAGTCAGCCACGACCACCAACCCGCTGACGACCACAGCCAACTCCGGAGGAAGCCCGCTCTTCGGCACGGCTGCCGCACCGATCACACGGCCCACCCCATCGAAGTGAGCGCGACGTTGCCTCGCCCATCCCTCCTCACCGAGACCACGCTGATAGGCACTCCCCGCAGCCAACTCCTTGGCCTTCAGCACCGCGCCGTACCGGCCGTGATGGCCCCCGAGCAGCTGCGCAATCTGATGGCTTACCGCCCGCCGCATCTGGCTGGAGCTCGGATATCCCACCTCCGCGAAGAGCCCAGCGAGGGCCCAGTGAGTCGCCATCTCATGGCGGAACTGCTTCAGCCCGTCCGCCCCCGGCGCGAAGAGGTAGGTGGGATCGTCCCGAATCGGGCCGAACGCCTCGGGCACCTGTGCCTGGAACGGTGGCGAGATCTTCCCGATGTCGTGCAGCGCCGCCCAGAAGGACAACACCGAGCGCGCCTCAGAGGTGGACAACCCGAGAGCCCCGGCGATCCGCCTGCGCATCCGGCCCCCCAGGACAACATCCCAGAGCACCCCGAACACAGCCCCCGAATCCAGAAGGTGTCCCACCACGGGGTACGGGCGTTTCAGCCCCTTCTGCTTCCCCCAGAACCGACAGTCCACAGGCACGACATCGCGACGATCCATCACGACAGCATGTCTAACAGCCGCCACTGACAGCGGCCTTCGAGCAACCTGTCCGGCACGGGAACCGAAAGCCCGTGTCATACACTCCCCGCCATGTTCTGTGCTCCTCAAGCGCTGCGATCGAAGCGTAAAGAAACAGCAAAGCGCCTCTAACGCCGCAGTTCAGAAAGGGTGCTCTCCGCGCGAGCGGAGGTGGGTCGCCCCGCCCCTGACCATGAGAGGGGGCGGGGCTGTGCTCTCCGCGCGAGCGGAGGTGGGTCGCCGAAATGCAGGCTGCATCGCTGGCGTAGAGGGTGCTCTCCGCGCGAGCGGAGGTGGGTCGTTACACCTACGCACACCCAGCACTCTGGGAGCGTGCTCTCCGCGCGAGCGGAGGTGGGTCGATCCTCAAACGGGTACCGCTCAACGTCCAGCGGTGCTCTCCGCGCGAGCGGAGGTGGGTCGTACGTCCGCGCCTCCGCCATGCCGATCAGCAGGTGCTCTCCGCGCGAGCGGAGGTGGGTCGGCCGGCCTGCCGACGCCGCCGTTCGCTCCGTCGTGCTCTCCGCGCGAGCGGAGGTGGGTCGGCCGCGGCCCGCCGCATGGTGCAGCTGGGCATGTGCTCTCCGCGCGAGCGGAGGTGGGTCGCCGTCCAGCGCCTTATCCAGGGTCCCGCCCAAGTGCTCTCCGCGCGAGCGGAGGTGGGTCGCGGTTCGACGAGAGCTGACCCACCCCGCTCCGGTGCTCTCCGCGCGAGCGGAGGTGGGTCGCGGAAGGCGTAGGTGCCGGCGGGGACGATCTGGTGCTCTCCGCGCGAGCGGAGGTGGGTCGCTGCGGCCTTCCAGGGGCGGGGCGTTCAGCATGTGCTCTCCGCGCGAGCGGAGGTGGGTCGCCCCCTGAACTCCGCAACCACCGCGCACCGGAGTGCTCTCCGCGCGAGCGGAGGTGGGTCGCCGCGGTGCTCTCCTGGCTGGGCGACATCTCCGTGCTCTCCGCGCGAGCGGAGGTGGGTCGCTCCCGTCGATCCCGCGGATTCGTCGAATCGAGTGCTCTCCGCGCGAGCGGAGGTGGGTCGACGGCGCCGGAGGACATCGGGCCCGAGCCCGAGTGCTCTCCGCGCGAGCGGAGGTGGGTCGCTCCGGCGTGTCGCTTGCTGCGGCTAGTTGTGGTGCTCTCCGCGCGAGCGGAGGTGGGTCGGCCAGCGTGCTGCCCGGCGCCCACATCCACGTGTGCTCTCCGCGCGAGCGGAGGTGGGTCGCGCTGGCCTGATGTGTAGGGAGGCGGGACGATGTGCTCTCCGCGCGAGCGGAGGTGGGTCGGCACTCGGGCCGGACAGGTAGGCGTTGGCGGCGTGCTCTCCGCGCGAGCGGAGGTGGGTCGGAGGCCGCCACGGCCAACGCACCGCTGCGCACGTGCTCTCCGCGCGAGCGGAGGTGGGTCGCTCTACGAGGTCGGCCCCACCTTGATCGGCGCGTGCTCTCCGCGCGCGCGGAGGTGGGTCAGACGGGTGCGGCGGGCTCGCTGTGGGACGTCCGTGCTCTCCGCGCGAGCGGAGGTGGGTCGCCCTTGCCGGGGATCTCCAGGAAGACCGGCGCGTGCTCTCCGCGCGAGCGGAGGTGGGTCGCTGGCGGGTCCGATTTTCTCCGGGCTCATGTCGTGCTCTCCGCACGAGCGGAGGTGGGTCGTCACGCACGGCGAGGCCAACGGATGGCACGCGGTGCTCTCCGCGCGAGCGGAGGTGGGTCAGTCGAGCCCGTACCGGAATGAGGCCGCCTACCGTGCTCTCCGCGCGAGCGGAGGTGGGTCGCTCGACAAGCGCAACGACGACCAGGTCGCCGCGTGCTCTCCGCGCGAGCGGAGGTGGGTCGCACTTGGAGCAACTGGCCTGGTGGGCTTCGCCGTGCTCTCCGCGCGAGCGGGGGTGGGTCGGTGTACGGCGCGTCCTGGTGGCGCGGGCCGATGTGCTCTCCGCGCGAGCGGAGGTGGGTCGTTCGTGCGGGCGGGCAACGCGGCGCTCGGTCTGTGCTCTCCGCGCGAGCGGAGGTGGGTCGATGCGCGTCCCGTCGGGCAGGGTCACCTTGATGTGCTCTCCGCGCGAGCGGAGGTGGGTCGATGGGCACCGGGCCGCAGTGGCAGCTGTCGTGGTGCTCTCCGCGCGAGCGGAGGTGGGTCGTACCTGGTGGCCAGCACCCGGTACTCGTAGGTGTGCTCTCCGCGCGAGCGGAGGTGGGTCGACCCGGACCAAGCTGGCCCGTCAGCGCGCCAGGTGCTCTCCGCGCGAGCGGAGGTGGGTCGGAGGGGCACGGCCCGCGACCCGACCCACACCAGTGCTCTCCGCGCGAGCGGAGGTGGGTCCGCGTCATAACGGCCGGGTCTGAACCCCACGATGTGCTCTCCGCGCGAGCGGAGGTGGGTCGGCCGCCGCCGAGCGCGAAGCCGCCGAAAAGCGGTGCTCTCCGCGCGAGCGGAGGTGGGTCGTCAGAGCCGCAATCGCAGAGATCACCGACTCCGTGCTCTCCGCGCGAGCGGAGGTGGGCCGCGGCCCTGGACGCCGGGCGGACCACGCAGTACGTGCTCTCCGCGCGAGCGGAGGTGGGTCGAGGACGTAGACCACGGGCACGCGGGGGCCGACGTAGACCACGGGCACGCGGGGGCCGACGTAGACCACGGGCACGCGGGGGCCGGGGTGCTCTCCGCGCGAGCGGAGGTGGGTCGCTGGTCACGCAGAGACTTGAGGTGGTCGACCAGTGCTCTCCGCGCGAGCGGAGGTGGGTCGGTTTCCGTTGCTTCGAAATCGCCCATGGTCTCGTGCTCTCCGCGCGAGCGGAGGTGGGTCGAACCATGTCCCATCCGGCGTTTCCGCCAGATAGTGCTCTCCGCGCGAGCGGAGGTGGGTCGTCGGTGACGGTGGCGTAGAGGGCGCGGAGGGCGTGCTCTCCGCGCGAGCGGAGGTGGGTCGGCGCCGGTTAGGACGTCGTGCCGGTGCATGGTGTGCTCTCCGCGCGAGCGGAGGTGGGTCGATCTACGTGAACGGGCGCAGCTCGGACCAGAAGTGCTCTCCGCGCGAGCGGAGGTGGGTCGGCCGCGGTCACGCCGCTGCTGCTGGCGGTTGAGTGCTCTCCGCGCGAGCGGAGGTGGGTCGGCCGCGGTCACGCCGCTGCTGCTGGCGGTTGAGTGCTCTCCGCGCGAGCGGAGGTGGGTCGGCGGAAAACGCTGATACCGGGGCCGCCGCGTCGTGCTCTCCGCGCGAGCGGAGGTGGGTCGCGCTCGGAGGAGCGCTGCCGCGGAACAAGGGGGGTTCCCCGGGCGAGTGGGCGTGGTTCGTGGATCATGGGCGGCAGCGCCGTGACCCAAGGGTTTTCCCGCGCGAGCCAGGGCGGTCCGGACTGAGCAGCGCGGTTCCCGCTCGTGCAGGGCTCTTCCCACCCGGGCGACGGCCATCCACTCGTCATGGGTGAATCCTGCGACATGCCGATGCCCGTGGGGCGTCCGAGTGAAGAACGCTCGGCGGCTTGTTGGACGAAGTCCTGGCGAGTGCCGGTGCACGGACGCGGCGAGCCGTCTTTTGAATGCGCTCGTGGAGCATCGCCCAGGCACAAGCGTCCTCGGGTTTCGTGGGTTGGTCTCCGATGCCGGGGGTATCAGGGTTGGTGACGCCATTGCGGATTCGCCAGGCTTCGGCCAGGGCTGCCGTTTCTTCCCATCCTGCGCGGAGTGGGCTGTGCCGGTCCGGAACGGGGCCGATGACAGCTGCCCAGCGGGGAGGGGTCAGGGCCAGAGCGGAACCGTTGTGGGCCAGGCGGTCCGCCAGCGCGGCGCGGCGTTCGGCGAGGTGGGTTTTCCATTCGGTCGGAGTGTCGGGGCTGTGCAGCGCCCCTGTTGGGGCCAGCCATTCCGGCACGGCTCCTGAGTGATCCGCCTGCGGTGGTGGACCGTCGGGAAGGCGGCTGCGGAGGCGTTGCTCGGCGCGGATGCGTTCGGTGATGGCCGGCCCCGGCTGTTGGTGGGCTCGGGGTAGGTGGGCGAGTTCTTCGGCTGCTGCTCGGACGGCTTCGGGCTCGTGGGTGTGCTGGGCGAGGCGGAGTCGGTGGCGGGCCTCGGCGATCGCGTCGCCGGGGCTGGTCTGACTGAGGCGGGCGAGGGCTTGGTCGCTGAGGTGTTTCAGCGGGCGGGGGCGGTGGTCGGTGCGTTCGGCGGTGGCGCGGGCTTCGGTGATGTGGGCGTGGATGCGCCAGGCCAGGACGGCGGCGGGGTCTTGGGCGTCGGTGAAGCCGCTCATTGCGTAGGCGCGGGTGAGGATGCGGGCGGTGGTCCAGCCGTCCGCTTCGGCGGTCCGGAGGGCGCGTTCGACGGCGGGCCAGGCGTCGGCCGTGATGAACTGCTCGACGGCCCGGCCGAGGGTGCGGCGGGCCAGGTTCTTCAGGCGTTCGGTGTCGGCGCGGTGGTGGGCGTCGGTGTACTCAGCGGCCAGCTGGGCGATGCCGTAGGCGTGGTCTTGTTCGGTGCGGATGGTTTCGTGGGCGGAGATCGAGGGCCGGCTGGAGTGGGCGACGGTGTCCAGGACGTCGTGCATGGTCTGGCCCTCGTCGGCTGCCACGTGCAGGTGGTTCGTCCGGCGCCCTCGGGTGGCCATGACGTAGGCGGCTTCGCGGCTGGTGCGGGCGGTGATCAGGCCGTGGGCGGTGTCCACGGTCAGGCCCTGGGCGCGGTGGGTGGTGCTGGCGTAGCCGAGTTCGACGTGCCGGTGCAGGTAGCGGGCGGGGAGGGTGGTCCGGCCCCCGTGGGCGGTGTGGCGGACACGGGCGTTGCCTGTGCGGTCGAGGTGTTCGATGTGCCATTGGTCGCCGTTCTTCACGAAGTCGCGGGCGCCGTTGACCGGGAGGCGGCGTTCGTTCTTGCGGGTCACGATGACGTCGCCCACGGCTGCGTGGAGCTGGTCCCGTAGCGGGATCGTGCGGCTGAGGTCGAGGTAGCCGGAGGCGATCTGGAATGCCTGGGCGCGGGCGTTGAGCGCGCGAACGCTCTCGGTGTCGTCCGCCATCATCAGCGACCCGAGACCGGCCTCTGTGTCCGTCTGCCAGGCGGTGAACACGGAGTCCAGCATCGTCTCCGCGTCGCCGCCCACCACGCGGTTGTGGGCGGCGTGCCAGCGGAACGCCTCCTCTGGAGCGCCGTCCCGCAAGGTGAGGGTTGCCTCTGCCTCGCCCTCCGTTCGGAAACGGTGCAGCGCCTCCAGCTCAACCGCGCCGACCTCGTGGGCGACCAGGCGCAAGGCTCCACCGGACTCCACCGCGCCGAGCTGCGCAGGGTCTCCGATCAGGCGGACGAGAGCGCCTACCTGTTCAGCCTCGGCGACGATACGGGCGAGGTTTCGTGTTCCGGCCATTCCGGCCTCGTCCACCACGATCACGTCGCCGGGGTGGAGCTGGTAGACATCCTTGATGCGGCGGCCTTCGGCCAGGCGGTCGCGGTGTGCGAGCCAGCTGTGCAGGGTGTGGGCGGCGGTGCTGAGTTCGTTCTCCAGTACCTTCGCCGCCCGGCCGGATGGCGCCAGGCAGATCAGGCGTCCGCCGCCAGCGGCCACCGCGTCGCGTACCAGCCGGAGCGCGGTCGTCTTGCCCGAACCGGCCGGGCCAATACCGGCGGCGACCTGTTTGTCCGAGCAGGCGAACACTTCGGCCAGTCGCTCTTGGCCGGCGTCCAGCCGGGGCCCGTTCCATCGCTCGGCCGCGACCCGGAACCGTTCCCGAGAGCAGGCCGGGGCGACCGTCCGACGAGCCGCGTGCAGGACGCGTTCCTCGTTCATCAGGACCTCGGCGGAGGTATACAGCTCGGACTCACGACGGCGGTAGATGCTCGTGCCGTCCGCCCGCTGGAGCGGCGCGAACGGGGTGTGGAGATCTGGCGGGGTGATGTTCAACGAGCCCTCGTCGAGCGCACGCTGCGTGATGATTTCGGCGAGTCCAACGGTATCTCCCCGGCCTCCGGTGATGCGCACGATCTGGCGACGTGCTTCGGCAAGGACGTGGCGACGGCCCCACACGGCGCGTTCGCCCGACACCACCTCCAGCACGACGTTCACCGTCTCGGCCACGTCCACCTCGGCGGCCGGTGGGGTCGCCGTGCGGCGGCTGGTGTCGAGCAGGCTGATGACGCGGGTGGCACCGAATAGGCGGATCGCTTCAGTGCGCCAGGTGGCGCGGAGGTCGACCAGCGCTCGGGCCTTCTTCTTCGGTGGCCGGGTCTGCTGCGCGGCGCGTTCGATCAGGGCCATGCGGGCACGGACGTCCGGTTCCTTGCCGTGGCGGGCGCGGTACTCGTCCAGGAGGGGTTCGAGGTGGGCGCGGATGTCCTGGGCGCGTTTGGAGAAGGCTTCCATCAGGTCGTCGTCCAGGCCGCTGATGGCCATCACCGGGCGCTTTCCCGGCGTGACCTCGCGTTCTTCGGCCCGGACACCCAGGCGGCGGCACAGCTCCTCGACGACGCGCTGGTTGTACAGCTCGCTGGCCGCCACGCCCATCGCGTACAGCAGCTTGCCGTCGATGGAGCGCCACTTGCCGTCGAGGCCGCGGACCTTGTTGGCGACGACGACGTGGTCGTGGAGCAGCGGATCGCCGAGCCGGCTGTCGTAGTGGCGGTATCGGGTGGCGATGAGTCCGCCGCGTACGTCTTCCTGGGCGATGCCGTTGATGCCGGTGCGGGTGGCGAGGGCGTTCTTCTCGATCCAGGTGAGGGTCTCGGCGATGGCCTGTTCGTGGGCGGCTTCGACCTGGAGGCGGGTCTCCTCGTCGCCCAGGGCCCACAGGATGGAGCCGTACTTGTTGCGGAAGACGAGGTCGTAGCCGGCGACCGGCTGGCGCTGGCAGCGGGTGTTCGCGGTGATGTACCTGCTCAGCTCCTCCGCGTTCTTCGGGGAGCGGCCGAAGTCCTCGCGGAAGGCAGAGGCGCCGACCGTGCCCCGGAGCCTGCGGCGCTCCTCTTCGGTGGCGGGCCGGTCTTTCCGCGCTTCGAACTGCTCGATCGCGTTCTGGATGCGGGCGGCCAGGGGGCCCTCGGTCTGCTCGTAGCGGTAGTAGCGGCGGCCCAAGCGGGCGCGACGGATGGCCTCGGGCGGCGTGCAGCCCTGGTCAATGGCTTCTTCGATGATGCGGTCGGCGTCGGGGTGGAGTCCTTCGCCGAACAGGGCCTTCATCTGGTGCTCGGAGACCGTGCCGGACACTCCGAGTTCGGCGGTGCCGGAACCGGTCCACACACCGGGGGGGTTGCCTTCGGCCGTGTAGTAGTCGCTCAGCTCGCGACGGCCGGACCGGCGTTCATCGCCGGTGGCGATCTCGCGCGTGTAGTACAGATAACCGTCACCAGCGGTCAGCTTGTGAATGGTCATCATGGAACGCACGTTACCTCGTGACATTGTGAATGCAAGAGCTTCGACCGTTTTCCGTCCGGGGCGTTTTACCCCGGACGGAAAACGGTCCGCTCCGCGCCGCATGGTGTCCCAAGTGAGTTCTCCTGAGCACACTTGGGACACCATGCCACGACGATATCCACCGCGTTGCCGACTTTCCCTTCCACTCGCGGCATCATCTATCCAAGAAGGCTGTAATTCGGCGTCATGAAAGGAGAAAGGGAATGGCGGGACGCAGGAAACCACGAGCTGTCGAGGCGCGCGAGAAGGCCCGTGCCCGGACTGTGGAACGACGGGCGCGGGAGCAGCGACTGGAGGACCTGGCGACCAACTGGTTCGCAGCGGAGGACGAGATCGCCGAGATCGAGGCAGGGGCGCGGCGCAGGGTCGAGGCGTACGCGGCTCGGGTCCGTGCCGAGTCCGAGAAGGATGTCGGCAGGTTGCGGGAGGGCATGGCGCAGATCGTCGCTCAGATGCTGACGTTGGAGCGTGTTCGCTCCGTGGCCGGGCGGCTGGGCGTTGCCGAGTCGGCCGTGCGCGCCTTCAGGATCGCCGAGGGAGCGGCTTCGGAGCGCGAAGGCGCTGCTGTCAGCTTGTGATCACGGCGGTGGCCCCGCTCTGACGTTACGGCGTCAGAGCGGGGCCACCGGTTGTTTGTGCTGTGGGTGCTATCGGTGCGCGGTAGCCGGCGGCATCCAGGCCGGGTGTGGGTGGAGCGGTGCGGGCTGCGCGGGTGGTGCCGTCGGCACCGGTGGGGCTTGCGGCGGGTAGAAGTCGTTGGTCCGGCCGGCTGCTTCCTGTTTCATCGCGCAGACGATGCGGTTGCCGCCGTGGATCTCTGTCCGCCAGGGGTGCTCGGTGCTGAAGAGGATCCAGATCGGTTGGTCGTCGCGTACGGTCTTCTCGTATCGGGCGAGGCGGAAACCGGCGCGGGTTCCGTCCGGGGTGCTCACTTCCATGGCCACCCCGATCAGGCAGGGGTTCAGTTCTTCGATCGGCAGCTCGATCATCCGGTTCGGTGTCACAGTTGCCCTTTCCATGCGTACGCATTGTGGGTGCGGTGCGATGGGTGACAGCATCACGGTATACGCGGTCACGTGGACGGATATCCGAACCGAGTCGCGGACGGAAATGGGAAAGCCGTCTCGCCCTGTTTCAGTCGGGGTTTTTCCGTGCGGTATTGAGAATACGGTTCCAGGTGGAGCGCGACGCGGGATGTTCGTTCTGCAACCCGGGGATGAGTTCGGAGTTGCGCGCTGCGGGGCGCTCGGCGAGCGCTCGGCGGGCGAGTTCGATGCGCGAGTCGTGCCCGGATCGGGGTCGCCGACCGCCCTGCTGCCCTCGGTAGGTGCGGCGATCCGCGTACGCCCACATCCGGCCCAGCTTCCACTGAGGGCGTCGCCTGCCGCTGGGCAGGTCGATCCAGGTGTCGGGCTCGGGGAAGCCGGCGGGCGGTTCGTTCAGCCAGTGGCTGATGGTGGAGGTGTCGGCGTGGCCGCAGGCGCGGGCGAAGTCGGCCGGTCCGCCGAGGTCGTCGGGGCTGCCGGTGCGGCTGGTGTCGCCTCGGCGTTCGGCGAGGTATGCCTCGTACCATCGGCCCCATTCGCTGACCGTCCAGCGGGGGCGCGGCGGGCCGGGTCGGCCGGTGGAACGGGTGACGGGCGGCGGGTGGCCGTTGGTGTCGCGTTGGGCCCATAGGCGTTCGAGTGTGGAGACGCTGACACCGAACCGTGCGGCGAGTTCGGCGCGGGTGGCCAGCTGCGTACCGGCGTCGGCTGCGGGCGCGGCGTCCACGGGGTCTCGTTTCGTCGGGCATGGATCGTTCGGTGTGCAAGTGTGACGCAACGAAGGGCTGCTCGCTTACGATGGGGGCTCCTACGGTTGCGTTGTTTCCTTGGTGAAGGGGATTCGCTCAGTAGGCGGACGGTCGGCCGGTTGCCCGCTTGTGCCGACCGTCCCTTTTCATACGGCAGTGCGCCGCAGCCCGTGGGTGGGCTGCGGCGCACTTCTCTGTGGTCGTGGGTCAGTTCTCCTCGCCGGTCGGATGTGGGAGCGGCCAATCGGGGGAGGGGGTTCCGCCGGTCTGACCGGGCTTGCGGCGCCCGGGAATGGGGAGCCGGGGGATGGCGGGCTCGTTCCAGTCCTCAGGGTCTGGCTGGGCGGGGTGGTTCATCGGGTGGCCTTCTCCTTGGTGAAGGGGGGTGGTGGCGCGTTGCCCTACGCCGTTTCGTGGTGCCCGTGTGGTTCAGGAGAACGAGAGGTCGGTGAGGGACCACAAGCAGTACGACAGCTTCGTCTGCGCGATCCCCCGGTACCTGGTGTGCGCCTTGACGGTTCCGGCGATCTCGACGGTGGCGTGCCGATCGGGGATCCGTTCGGTGGTGGCCTGCCAGAGGTAGATGTTTCCGCTGGTGTCGCGGAGCTTGACGAGGTGGGGGTGCTGTACGGCGTTGCCGTAGTACCGTTCCGCCAGCCGGATCACGGCGACGACTTCAGCGGTGAAGGTGAGACGTTCGCCGAGCTGGCCCCGGTAGCGGGAGCGGCGGGCGTCGAGGGCCAATTCGGTCTCGATCTCCTCGCGCTGGCGGTCGCTCAGCCAGGCGCCCACGGCCGACGCGACGAGGGCGAGATCCTTCTCCCCCATGCGGCCGGACTTCACCAGCCGGGCCAGCCGCGTACGGTACTTCGTGCCTTCACTCGCCCCGGCGATGCACCAGGCGCACACGGCGGCGGCCGTGTCGGCGGCTTCGGCGACGGCGGCATCGAAGTGCTCGCGGTCCTCCGGTGCGGCCAGCTCGGCGCCGGAGAGATAGTTCGCTACCTCCCGGGCAGTCGGCACCCCGGTCTCTCCGGTGCAGCGGACGGACCGGTAGCCACCGCGTACGGCGACGACGGCGGCAGCGGCCCTGATGACGTCGAGCGGGGTGAGGGTGAGTGTGGGGATGGTGGTCATACGAATACCTCTCCTCGGTGAAGGGGTGGGATGGGTGGTCGACGCGGGGCGCGGAGGTTGCCCTCTCCGAGCCCCGCATCGGGTCAGAAGATGCGGAATCCGACGCGTCCAGCACAGGCATGCGCCGGGCAGGCGATGGTGCCGTCGCGGTGGTCCTCGGCGGCGTCGAACGACCACGAGGCGTCGCTCAGCCGCTCCGGGCGGAACTGCCACGATCCGTCCTTGGCCCGCCACCGGCCGCCGCACGTTCGGCACTCGGCCTGGGCGCGGGACACACCGGGGCCGCTCAGCTGCGGCGCCTGCTGCGTGTAACCGATCGCGCGGATCGTCATCCGGACATCGCCGGTGGAGGCGATGACGTAACTGCCCGCCGGTACGCCGAGCACGCCCGTCAGTGTCCAGTCGTGCCCCGGCTGCCCGTCACCGTGCCGGTAGGCCACCGTCACCACCTTGAACGGCTTCCGGACGCTAACCGCCTCGAAGGCACGACCAGTGTCGAGGTACGTGTCGTGCGCTGCGTCGTGGCGTACGACGGTCGGGCGCCCGGCCAGATACCCGGCCGAGGTCAGGCACGCCACGGCGTCGGAGCTGCTGGCGCGCCAGGGCATTTCGAGTACGTCAGCGGGGACCACTCCGCCCGGAGCCACTTCGTCGCGGCCCAGCACGCGGTCACTGTCCATGACGAACACGGCCCGGTCGTGTCGGGCGAGGAAATGCAGCAGGTCGCCCCACAGGGCTCCCCGCCGGGTGTCGAACTGACGCATCGCCACCCTGATGGTTTCCACAGCGGAAACGCTGAGGTTGTGGCGCGCGACGGTCATCGTCGCCATATGACTCTCCTTGGTGAAGGGGAGGTACCCAAGGGGCGATTGCCTCTTGGGGGTGTTGAACGGGGTTGCCCTCCCGACCAACACCTTTATTGAACCACCTTTAACGGCGTGTCAGGGGTGGCGGCGCACGGGCCGAACGGGTGATGTGCCGAAGATGATCAGCGGACTGGCACGACGTGCCGGCGCGCGCCCGCCCAGGGGGAGGCCGAGTGGGGTGGGGTCCCTCCTTGGGCGGCGATCACGGTGTGGCCGGGCGTCGCCGGGGGCGCGGTTTGCCCCCGGCGACGTCTGGCAAGGTGCGGAGCGGCGTCCGAGGAGGGACCCCGCTCCGCGAGCCCTCACCGCCACCACCCACCACCGGAACCCGACCGAGGCGTCCATCCCCCTCCGCAGGGTGGCCCGCCGGAGGCGTTCTTTATCGGTTACCGGCGGCCGGTCGAGACGCCGGCCAGGTGTCGTTGCGGATCGTGGAGCTGTTGCTGGGAATGTCGGCTCCGGTCAGGGGCCGGGGGTGCTTTCTTCGGGACGCGCGATCGGTCCTGCGCGGTGGTCTCCGTCTCGGCTGCGGAGTGGGTCGGGGCGCCTTCCCCCTGGTGTTCGTCCTGCCCTGCCAGCAGTGCCGGGATCTCGTCGCTCCGGCCGTTCAGGTACAGCTCCATGGCCTGGTTGGCTCGCTGGCCGGCGTCGTCCCGGTCGGTCTGGCCGAGAGCGACGCGGCGGCTCTCGTGGAAGAGGAGGTTGATCACGTCGCCGCGGGTGAGGCTGCCCTCGGGTACAGGTTCATGGGGAAGTGTCTGGCGAACCTCGGTGAACCAGCGGGTGCGGAATGGCTCGTGGGTGGGGTTCCACCTCGGTGCAGCGTCCTCTGCGGCGCGGGCTTCGTTGATGACGCGGGTCGCTTCCTCGGAGGTGGTCAGGACTTCGCGCAGGCGTGCGCGTTGCGGTGACCCGACGATTCCGAGGTCTTCCAGGCGCTGGAGCAGTCCGCCCGCCTCGGCGTAGCTGATGTCCATCCGGCTCTGCAAGCTCACCGGTGAAGCGACGTCGGCCTCGCTCACGATGTCGGCGGCGCGTTGGAGTCCGTCCCAGCCTTCGGCGCTGGGGGCTGGGTTCTCGGAGGCTGCCGAGGCGGCTCCGGGCTCGTAGTACGTGCCCAGGGGGCTGTTCTCCTCGGCGGGGAGGTATCCGCGTAGATGGGAGAGGTGTTCCTCGGTGGTGTGGTGGAGGAGGTGGAGGGTGTTCCAGCGCAGGCCGTCCCGATTGCCGCTCCGGTCGAGCCGGTCCAGGAGCGCGCGGGCTGCCTGGGCGATCAGCTCGACCGTGCGGGTCCACAGCATGCGGACGGTGCCCAGGGTGGTGTCGTCCGCCGACAGGCGGTAGGTGCCGAGGCGGGCCTTGTCCAGTACTTCCTGGGCGGTTTCGAAGGCGGTGGTGGCGCGCTGCCACAGGGGGTGACGGGTCAGCTCGCCGAGTTGGTCGGCGGTGGCGTGGTAGCGCTGCTTCACCGACTCGAAGCCGGTCGCCATCAGGATCTGTGCCTTGGCCGGTGCTCCGCTGGTGGCGGTCATGCGGGCGGAGAGCCGTTGCCATGCTTCGCGGACCTCGATGGGGCGGTCGATCCGTTCGTCGGCGGGGAGGTTGCCCGCGAGCCGGTCCGCCTGGGTGGTCGCCGTGCGGTGTAGCTGCCATACGGCGTTCCAGGCGTCCGTGTCCCGGTGGCCGGCTGCGTCGAGGCGTCGGGCGAGCGCGAACGCGTCGTGCGAGAGTGCCCTCGCGGTGAGCGACCGTACGGTACGGTCCAGCTCCGCCGTGGATACGAAGGAAGCTGCCGCTCCGGAGCCGATCGCGGTCATCAGGTCCTGCTCCGCCTGCCGGAGCCGGCCGATGCTCTCCCATTCGGGCGCGTCTGCGAACTGCTCCGACTCGTCCTGTGCTGCCGCGAGGGCGGCGTCCAGTTCGGTGTCGTCAACGGCGGGGAGCACCACTTTCGGTGTGATGGTGCCGATGTCGGAGCTGCCGAGAACGCGGTTCAGCAGGTCGCCCACGGCCTTCAGCTGGGACAGGAGCTGCGTGTCGTCCCTGTCCAGGGCGGCGGCGATGCCCTCGACGTGCTGGCTGGCGTTCTCCGGTGCGGGGGTGGCTGGGACCTTCTCCTGCGTCTTGATGGGTGCGCTGGGCTTCTCCGGTTCGCCGGTCTTCCCTGGAGCAGCGGGAGCGGGCTTCGTGAGGTTCGCCGGTTGGGCGTCGCCTTCGCCGACATGGCGGATCCGGTCGAGGGAGCCCATGTCCTGCTGGCTGGCGTTCTCCGGTGCGGGGGTGGCTGGGACCTTCTCCTGCGTCTTGATGGGTGCGCTGGGCTTCTCCGGTTCGGCGGTCTTCTCGGGAGCAGCGGGAGCGGGCTTCGTCAGGGTCACCGGCTGGGCGACGCCTTCCCCGACGTGACGGATCCAGTCGAGGGAGCCCATGTCGAGTTCCTTCTTGGCGCGGGTCACCGTGACGTACGCCAGGCGCAGTTCCTCGGCCGGAGGAAGGGCCACTTCGCCGGTTTCGGTGTCCTCCTTGGGCTGCGGGAAGTCCCCTCCGATACGGACCCGGTCCCATTCCCGCCCTTTCGCCTTGTGGGCGGTGGAGACCACCAGGTCGGGCTTGTTCTCCGGGTCTTCGCCGCTCTCCGGTACCAGGTCCGCGATCAGGCGGAGAAGTCCCTCCGGGGAGTACCGGTCAACCAGCCGGACGAACGTCTGGAGGGTCGCGTCCGATTCCGTCTCCGCGTACTCCCGCACCTCCTGCCAGCTGCTGAAGCCGCCCAGCTCCGGATGGTTGGTGCGGCGCCCCCGCTGGAGGTCGCGCGCGGCCCGTGCGGTCTCCTCGATCTCGCGTCCGCCACCGACGAGAGCGACCCGCTGGCCGGCTTCGAAGCCGGCGAAAACGGCGGCGATCGCCCCCACGTTCGTACGGGTCAGTACGGCATCGATGTCGCCCGCCGGACCCACCGTGGATTCCAGGGCAGGGTTGCCCTCCAGCGTGAGTTCGGAGCCGAGCAGCCGCAGGTAGCTGTTACCGACCTCCGCGACTCCCGGGCCGAATCGCCAGCTCTGGGTGAGCGGGAGGACAACGTCCGCCGGCCAGTCCTTGAGCGCGTCGACGGCGCCCCGGAACTCGTAGATGCTCTGGTTGCTGTCCCCGACGACGATCGTCTGGGCGCGCTGGTCCTGGATGACCTTCTTGAGGACGGGGTTGATGTCCTGCGCCTCGTCGAACAGGATCACGTCGTACGGCAGCAGGGGGTTGGACAGGGCCCACAGTTTCAGGTAGTCGTCGTGGGAGAAGAACAGCTTGTCGCCGATGGGGTCGGCGATGTCCGCCCAAGCGCTGCGCGCGAGATCCACCAGGGCGTGGGCGGCCGGGCCCCAGGCCATCGGGTTCTTGCCCAGATGCTTCGCCGTCAGCTCGGGGTCGGCGCTCTCCCGGAAGCTCCGTACGGCGGTCATCACCATCCGGGCGGCGTTCTCCGGCTCGATGGTGCCGGTCTGGAAACGGAGGGGGGCTGTCAGGCCGAGCGCCTCGGCCACGTCCTTGGGGCGGCGGGCGCCGCCGTTGCGGCCTGCCTTGCTGATCTTGTCCATGAGCGGGGTGTTCCGCATCGCCGCCCGGGCGAAGGAGTGGCTGGTGTCCGCCGTGACGTTGGGCGGGAACTTCCGCTTGGCCTCGTCCGCGATGCTGCGGTTGAACGCGACGTACGCGATCCGCTTGTCCGCCATCCGCCGGGTGACCATCTGGAGGGTAGAGGTCTTGCCGGTGCCGGCCAGGGCCTGGACCGCGACATCCTGCCCGGCGACGCAGGCGTCGATGATGCGCTGCTGTTGCGGGGTCGGCGGATATTCCGGGGCTGCGGCCCGTGCGGTCTTCGTGTCGCGTGTGTCCCGGTTCCGCAGGTAGGCACGGACCTCGTTGATGACGGTGTCGCGGTCGGCGCTGTTGCCCTGGTACTTCCAGCGTCCGCCTTTGAAGGCGAAGTTGCGGTTCTTCTTCAGCAGCGAGCGCAGCTCGGCTTCCTCGGCCCAGTGCTGGCCCCCGGTCCCCGTGATGTACGTGGCCCGCCCCTCGGTGACGATCTGGATCCTGCCGGACCACGAACTCACTGTTACCGGTGACGCGGGAGGGGGCACCTGCTTCTCCTTGTGATGTCCGACCGGCAGATTGCGGGGGATGTCCCACTCGTAGACGTCGTCGGGGTCGTCCACGGCAGCGAGATTGATCTTGATCAGGCCCGGCCGCATCGGCTCGCCCACGTCGAGGACTTCCAGCAGCGGGGCGTCCGGGCTGGTGCCCCAGCGGATCCGGTCCCCGACGCGCAGCCGGTCCGCGTACTCATGACCTTCCGGGGGCGGCGTCCGGTCCGGGTGTACGGCCAGCAGCTTCCAGACCCGGATGGCGGAGGACGTGTCGGGGCTGAGGCCCAGCCGCCGGTCGAAGATCGCCCGCTGTTCGAGGACTTGGCGGTCCAGCTCGAAACGGGCCGAACCCAGTTGGTCGGGGGAAGGAAGCGCCGCCCAGTCGACAGGTTCACCGAGGCTGTCTCTGAGCGCGGTGAGCCGTTCCGCGAAGGCCACCGCTTCCGCCTCGGAACGAAGCCCCGTCATCACCTGGGGCGGGGATTCCGGCAGATTCGCGTACGAGTCGACACGTCCGTACCCGGCGGAGCCACTGCCCGTCGCGATCAGCGACCATCGGTCGCCGGGGCTGTCCTGGACGATCCTGAAGGGCTCCCGGCCGGCGGACCGCGGGGCACTCGGCGGACTCTGTGCGGGACCCAGGGGCAACGCTTGCCGTGCCGCGTCCGGCGTCATCGCGGCGAGTTCCCCGACCTTGCTCCAGGGGACCGGCGCGGCCAGAGGAAGCACGCGGGCGTCCGCCATGGCGAGCAGGTCGGAGAGGAAGTAGCGGCCGTCGAGGCTGGTGGAGACGAGGCTGTTCGCCGGCACGATCTGTGCTCCGTGCACGATCGTCTCTCCGCCTTCGAAGTCCTCCGTCTCCACCGAACGCAGGAGCAGCAGGGCGCCATGCACCTCTCCGTCCGGGAGGTGCAGTGTGGTGACGACGGCCAGCCGCGCGTCGTCACCCGACCCGTGTGGAAGTGCTTCCAGGTGGTGGCGGGTCAGGCACGGGCCATCTGCTGGGGGTTCTTGATCCGGTGGGGTGAACAGGGTGTCCTGCTCGGACTTCGGTTCCGGTTCGGTTGCGGGTACTTCGGTGGCGCTGGTGGGCGGCGTCTCCTCAACCACGCGCCGTGCGTAGACCTCCCGCTCGACATCGGCGAGCGCCGGCCGGAAGCCGCCCTTGGCCGTCCGATCCGCGTAGTGTCCGGCGACGGATTGCGCGGCCTGGTACCGGTAGCGTCCGCGCCGCTGCTCCCACACCAGGTTGAACTTGCGTGGCCCTTGATCGGTATGGGCCTCCAGGGACAGCTCGTAGAGGGAGAAGTAGCTCTTGTTGTCCCACTTCTCCCCCACCTGCCACCCTCTGGCCCGGGCTTGCTTCACCAGCAGCGCGGCCCGTTCCGGGACGGGCCGCTCCGGTCCTGGCTCCGCGACCACCGCACCAGCGCGGTCCTCGGCACGCTGGTTGGCGACGCTCGGTGTGGTCACGGTCTCGGCCTCGGCGCGCTGGTTCTCCTTCGGCTCGCTGAACAGCTGGTCCCACAGGCCGTGCTGCTGCACCGTGGCGTTGATACGGGAGGCCAGCAGCGTGGCGTACTCGGTCATCACCCGGAAGTGACGCTGCGCCACCGGGTCCTGGTATCCCTCGCTGGCCCGGTTGGCGGCCAGTGTCTGTGCCGCACGGGCGAGTTCCGTGCACCGCCGGGCCACGTCAGCGCCAGGGTGTGCGAACGGGTCACCGCCACCGGCCGCCGGTCCTTGCCGCAGGTCCTCCAGCGCCAGAAAGACCGCTCTGCCGTCCGGGCGGGCATCGGCGTGCCTGGTGATCAGAACGCGGCCGACGTGGGTGTCCTGCATCCTCCGGTAGCCGCCAAGCATCGCCTCGAAGTCCCGGGTGGCCTCCGCCTTCGACGCGTACGGTTCACCGGCCGGGATCCCGGCCTCGGGTTCCGCCACCCGGTGGGGGCAGCCGAGGTGGGTCAGTTCGTCCAGCAGTTTCCGTACCCAGGTGTTCCGGCTCGCCTCGGACATGCGGGTGGGCAACTGCCAGTGGCCCTGCTCGGCGGAGAGCTCGAAGCCGTGGCGGCCAAGGGCTGCTCGTACAGCTGCGTCGGCTTCGCTGTCCGTGGGGCCTCGTACGATCGTGGTGCGGAGGCAGTGCTCGATCTCGACCGGTGTAGCTGGCCCCGCGTCCTGGGACGCTGGTTCGGGTGCGAGGCTTTTCCGCCGTTCTGCCAGGTCGTGGAGTACGGTCGCGACGACTTCGGGTACCTGGGCCGAGGCTTGGCAGCTGGCCGCGTGCTCGTAGCAGGTCCGCACGAGTCGGGTGAGGTGTTTCTGGTCGCCCGGGTCTCGGTAGGCGTCGTCCCGCAGGCTGAGCACCAGCGCGTAGGCGGTGTGCGCGAGCTTGGTGGTGCGGCGGGTGAGTTCGTCGAGTGTTCCGTCGTCCGCTCCGGCCGTGTCGGCCGCGTATCGGGCCTCGCGGAGTTGTTCCATCCGCTCGGTCAGGTGCCGAGCGGTGGCCGTCTCCAGCCAGGTGTTCCATGCCGAATCGACCTGCTGCACCCCGGCCGCGAAGGTGTTCCCGAGACCGTACGGGGCCGAGCTCGCGGCGGCCAGCTGGCAGGCGGCCAGGCTCTGCTGGTGCCGGTACGCCCGTTGCGCCACATCGCGCAGCACAGTCCGGCTCTCCGGTTGGCCGGCCTCTTCGGCCGCCGACAGGGCGTGGGCGACGATCTGGTTCCAACCGGTCAGCGCGGTCCCGACATCAGTGTCGGACATCTGCCGGATGTCCCACATGGCGCGGCGCAGCTGGTTACTTGCCTCGCCCTCGGTTCCACCGTTGACCTGGGGCCATCGGTCGTAGGCCTCGAAGATCAGGCTCCGGGCGAAGTTCAGCTGTTCGCTGTCGAGGTAGGCGGTGGGCCGTTCCTTCAGGGGGTCGTTGCGGGACAGCAGCTCCCATGAGTTGGTGTCGAGCGCGGCGGCGTCGAGCAGCAGGTCGTGCAGATCGTCGCCGGCAGCGTGCAGTCGTCCCAGGTGGCGCTCGGTGCGCTGGGTGAGTCGGCGGGCGCGTTCGGCGGCTTCGCCTTGTGTGGTGTCAGCGAGCTGCTCCGTGGCGGCAGCCAGCCGGTCGTATCGGGCGAGGACATCCGGTGGTGAGATCTGCTCGATGTCGGAGAGCGCGTCGCTGGCGCGGGCGAACTCCGCCCGGGGTGCTTCCGTTGCGGTGCCGGGGTCCAGAGTGTCCCGCAGTTGAGAGATGGACTGGGTGATGAGTTCGCGGCCGGCCGCCAGCTCTCCGCCGCCCGTGTAGTGGCCCAGCAGGACGGCCATGCGCTGTGCCCGTGGGTTCGACGAGCCGGGCGTGTGGGGGGTGAGGGGGATGATCTCGAAGCGGCTGCCATCCGGTGCGGCCAGGGTTAGTCCGCGCCGGCCTTGCTGAACGGTCAGTCCGTCCGCGATGAGCTGGGCGATGCCCGCTGCGAGGTCCACGCCGTTCGCCGGGTCTGTGCGCCGGCCATCCGGCCCGGTGACGGTGTACTGCTCGAACAAGGAGATCCCTGGGATGGACTCGGCCGCTTCCGCGTCGGCGACGGTGATCGGCTCCTCATCCGCTGCCCAGCGCTGGATGGCCGCGCTCTGCGGGCTCTCGAAGGTTGCGCGGTAGCGGGCCGCGTGGTCACGGACCTTCGCGTACATATCCCAGGTGCCGCTGACCGTGCGCGGCCCGCGCTGTTCCCGGTCCCACTGCTCGGCGACGGCGCGGGCACGGTCAGCGAGGTTGTCGGTGAGCTGCCCGTCCGGGTACTCCACCAGGCCGAGAAGCCGGGCACGTCGCGCCTCCTGGCTCGCGGCCAACATGGCTGTGGCGACCGGCGCGAGGGCCCGTTCCGGTTCGCTGCCTTCCAGCAGCCGCGTGCCGTACTCCTGCGCCCATTCCCGGTAGGCCGCCAGCGTGGACTGCTCAGCCTTCCAGTACTCGGCGCGGTCCGCGTACGGGGCGGTCGGCGGCTCTAGCGTCGGAGCCGCAGCCGCGGAAGGTGGTGACTCCGGCTCCGAGTCCTGCGTGTCGGGGGCGTCTGGCACGTACGCTTCGATCTCGGCTTCGAGACGGGCCTGGTCGGCGCGGGCGCGGAGCAGCTTGTCCTTCTTCGTGAAGGGCTGATCGACCAGCTTCTGCGCTCGGTGGATCTCCTGCTTGAGTTCGTTCTGAACGGCCAGCAGGGTGTTGTGCAGGGCATCGAGCTTCTCGACCTGGTTCTCCAGCCGGGACACAAGGCCCAGAGGCGGCTTGTCCTCGCGGATCAGTCCGTAGACGTCATCGATGACGAAGCCGGCTTGTCGAACGTCGCGCAGGCCGTCGAGCGTGAACTGTGCTTCGTCGCCGCCGGTGCTGATCCGGACGAGGAACCGCTGGCCGCCCAGGGTAGCGGCGTGCTGCCAGGGGGAAGCGCCTCCGTACCCCTGGTTGTACATCAGCATGAGCTTGCGGCGCAGCGCCACGGCAGCGTCCTGGCGCTTGGTCACCGTCGTGCCGTCCGGCAGTTCCATCCGGAAGGCGTCGCCCTTGGTTTCGGTCCTGCGCCGGCCCGCCTGCTCAGCCACATCGGCGAGCCGCTGCGCCTTCGCCAGCGTCTCGTCCCCGGTATCGACAACGGTCCGCAGATGCTCGTTGGTGCGCCGCCAGCTCTGGTACGCCGCCTCCAGCTGGCGGACTTCCTCGTCCGCCTGCAACTTCTTCATCAGCAGCGGGTTGCCGGTGGCCAGCGCCTTGATCTCGCCGAATTCGAGATAGTCCTTGCCAAGGTCACCGTCGAGCGCCCGGTCCTGCTCGTCCGGGTCCCGGCCAGTACGTACCTGGTCGATGAAGCGGGCCTTGCGCTCCACCGTCTGCCACATGAAGGAATCGAACGATCCTTCCTTCACCCACCGGTAGAGATGGACTGGGATGTTGAGGGAGAAGTGCTGGTTGAACTGGCGGAGGATGCGGCCCTCGCGCTGGGTGACGTCGCTGGGCCGCCAGGGGCAGTCAAGGTGGTGCAGGGCGATGGCACGGTCCTGCACGTTGACGCCGACGCCCATGGTCTCGGTCGAGCCGATGAGCACGGCGACCTTGCCCTTGCGGCAGTCGGCGAACAGCTGTTCCTTCTCCTCGGCGGTCTGGGCGCTCTGTGCGAACCGGATGCCGTCCTCGGGGACGCCGCGCGCGATCAGTTGGTCACGCAGATACGCGTAGGCGATGAACTTGCCCTTCTTGCGGGCGTCATCGGACGGTGTGCCCCGGTCGGCGAACACCAGCTGGAGTGCGCCGGGCAGCGGACTCGGGGTTCCTTCGCGGTCGGTGTAGGAGTGATGTCGGTACTCGTGCCAGATCTGGGCGATCTTGTCGGCCGCCGCGTGCAGCTTGCCGGGGCCGTCCGGAGTCAGCCCGACCATCCGCAGGTCCATCGCGGCCATCCGGCCGTCGTTGGAGATCTTGAGGAGGTTGTCCACGGTCGCGTCGACCATGCCGTCTCGTACCAGCTCGGCGCGGTCGGCGATGTCTTCCATGTACGCACGGTCGTTGCCGGTCGCCGGGACGACGACGGTGTCGCTGGTGTGGCGGGGTACCGGGAGCTGGATGTCGTGCTTCGTCTTGACATCCGCCATGGACTTCCACAGCTGGCTGAACTGCCGGGCGTTGCGGAAGGCTCCGATGCGTTCCTTGATGCGCGGAATGCCCTCGGGGGAGATCTCCGGGGCGACCACTTCCATGAGGTACTGCGCCTGGAAGGAGGAGAAGGCGGAGATCTCGGCCGCTGTCAGCAAGTCCGGGCGGAAGTAGTCGAGCATGACGTACGCCTGGGGCATGGCGTTCGGGAACGGCGTGCCGGTGGAGCCGAGCCCGACCTTCGGGCCGTGCGCCTTGGCCATGGTGCGCAGCTTGACCTTGAGGCCCCGGGCCTGGGCGGAGACGGGCAGTGACAGCTCACTGTTGTTGGCTCCCACCGCAGCGTTGGCGAAGTCCTGGACCTCGTCGACGGCGATGAAGTCGATGCCGGTCTGTTCCCACGAGACACCGGCCGCCGACTGCTTGACCAAGTTCCTCTCGGCGCGCCGGCTGTGGCGCTTGAGGTCCCCTTGCAGGTTCTTGACTGTGTTCCGGGCGGTTGTGGGAAGGCGCGCGCCCTGGGCGCTGTGCGCGGCGGCGGCCACCCCCAGGGCGTCGGCGATGAGCGGATCGCCGCCCGGGTTGTGTTCCTCGGAGAGTTCCGCGTCGCTGCCCGTCAGCATCTTGTGGATGCGGGCCCGGTACTCGGCGGTCTGGTCGGCGACGAACTGTGCCTGTCCGCGCCCGGACATCGGGATGCGGTTGAAGAGGCTCTGGGGCAGGATCACCGCGTCCCAGTCCCCGTTCGCGATCTGGGCGATGTAGGCGGCGGCCGTCTCCTTGGTGAACTCGGCGCTGTCGATAGCCAGCACCCGCGCCTGCGAATAAGCGCGCAGGAAGTCGTTGCGGAAGTCGTTGACGGTGGGGTTCTTCACCACTACGCAGGGCTTGGCGGCCATGCCCAGGCGTTTCATCTCCATGAGCGTCATGGCGATGGTGAGCGTCTTGCCGAACCCGACCTCGTAGTCGAAGAAGCTCCCGCCCGGCTCGACCAGCGCGCGGGCGACCCCGGCGCGCTGGTGCGGGCGCGGGGTGATCGCGTCGGACAGCCCGGGGAAGGTCAGGTGGCTGCCGTCCCCCTGGTAGGGGACGTAGGAGTTGTGGAGCCGGTTGTACGTCGCCAGGACGTACTTGGTGCGCTCGGGTTCCTGCCACAGCCAGTCGGCGAACAGCCGGTTGAGTTCGTCGGCCTTGGCGACGACCTGCTCCGTCTGCTGGGCTGCCCAGCGTTTTCCGTCCTGGATGTCCTGCGGGCTGGCGTCGTCGTCCTGCTTGGGCGGGTGGACGACGAGGGAGGCGCGGCGCAGTATCCGATGGGCGAGTTCGACGGCGTTGCGCTTCTCGGTGCCGTACACCTTGGTCGCGGCCCGTGATGTGCGTACATGGCTGGGTGCGTCGATCTCCCAGTCGGCACCGGAGGTGCGGGTGACGGTCAGATACCGGGTTTGGAGCAGCTGCTGGAGGAACTGTTCGTAGTACTTGGGGTCGATCCAGGTGGCGCCGATCCCGACGTCCTCGATGTCTCCCGGCTCCTTGTCCGGCGGGAGTACCCGGCGCAGTGCGGCGACGTTGCTCTGCAAGGGATGGTTCGGCCGGATCTCGTCGGAGACCATCCGCAGGATCTGTTCGGCCTTCTCCAGCTTGTCCCGGACGTTGCCGCTCAGGTACTCAGCCGCCGGGATGAGCCGCTGACTGCCTGGTTCGTTGAAGACCAGATCCCCGAGCGCTTCCCGGGCCGTGTCCAGGGAGTCGGCGCCCAGCAGGCGCGCGATCTCGCCCAGCCGGACCTCGCCGTGGGTGTTGAGGCTGATGGCCAGGGCGTCCTGGGCGGTTTCGGCGGTCGTCGCCTCCACCTGGGGTTTCCCGACCGCCCGGGTGAAGATCGCGGACTTCTTCGCCGTGCCGCTGTCGCGGTCGTAGATCTCCAGCGCGTACACGCCAGCGGCATACGGGTCGGACCGGAAGGCACCATGGGTCGAACGGCGGTCCCGCCTGGTCTCACGGGCGTTGAGAAAACCGTACTTCGCGGTGTGGCCGGCGTAGCGCTGGTCCAGCTGGGCACGCAGTCGGCCGGCCGATTCCTCCTCCCCCGCGGATTCGGCGCCCAGCAGGCCGACATAGATGTCCCGCAAGCCGAGCAGCGAGCGCAGTTCCTCGACAGCGTTACTGAAGACGGGGCGCTCGGCGAGTTCGCCGCCAACAACCTGGAGGAACGTGCCGTCGGCCTGGTCGATCAGAGTGCCCTCAGCGCGTTGGAGTTCGTCGCCGAACATCTCCTGAGCCCGGCGGATCCGTTCCATGCGTTGTTCGACCGCTGTGCGCTGGGCGGCTTCCGGGGCCGCGCTCATCGTCAGGCCCGTCTCCCGAGCCTGGTGGGTGATCGTGGTCAGGGCTTCGGATAGCGCCGTGGACAGGTCGGCCCCGGGACGAGGCCGAACCGTGACGTCGTCCCTGCCGTACGGGGTACTGGTCACCCCGATGGTGCCGAGGACCATCTCGGGGTGCTCGGCAAAGTAGCGGTTGACCAGAGCGTGGCTGTCGGAGCCGACTTCCACCGGGGCCAGGCCGACCCATGCGGGATGGGCGTCCCGGTGATCGCCGTCGCGGCGCCGCAGAATCAGCACATCGGTGACCGCGTCCGTACCTGCGCTCTTGCGGTGCGCCCCGGCCGGGAGGCGTACGGCGCCGACCAGGTCCGCCCGGTCGGCGATCTCCAGCCGGGCGGTCTTGCCCATGGAGTCCAGGGTGTACCGGCTGGTGACCACGGCGACGAGGCCGCCGGGGCGGGTGAGGTTCAGGGCCTTGACGATGAAGTGGTTGTGGGTGGCCAGCCGCAGCGGGTTGTGCACGGGGTCGGTGAGGGCGATCGCGTCGAACGGCACGTTCCCGATGGCGGCGTCGTAGTAGCCGTCGGGGACGCGGGTGGCGACGAAAGACTCCGCCCGGATCTCCGCGTCGGGGTGGAGCGCGGCGGCGATCTCGGCGGTGACGGGGTCGAGTTCGACGCCGGTCATCCGGGCCTGGGCCGGGGCGGCGGCGAGGAAGTTGCCGCTGCCACAACCGGGCTCCAGCACCCGTCCGCCCTCGAACCCGAGGTCCCGCAGGGCCTGCCAGATGGGTTCGACGAGGGCGGGATCGGTGAAGTGGGCGTTGCGGGTGGTCGCCTCGGCGGCGTGCCATTCCTCCTCGGTCAGCAGGGAGCGCAGCTCGGCGCGGGGCTTGTCGTACTCGGTCGCACGCGGGTCGAAGATCTTCGGGACGGCGCCCCACGAGCTCCAGCGCTCCAGCGCCGCTCGTTCGGCGGCTGTGACCGGGCGTTGCTCTTCGCGCAGGGTGTGGAGGGTGCGGAGCGCGGCGAGGTTCGCACGGATGCGGGTCATCGGGCCGGAGGGGGCGGGGCTGCGGGTGATCTCGGCGAGGACGCGGCGCTCCGCTGCGGCCGGCTCGTCGTCTGCGGCAGCGGTTTTCAGGGTCTCGGCGAGCCGGATGAAGAGGTCTTCGGCCGGCTGACCGTGCGGGATGTGTTCGGGTGTCGCGACCTCGTGAACGGTGTTGTCCTCATTCACCCGCACGAGAACGAAGGGATCGCTCCCGGAGCGCTCCGGGCCGACACCATAGAGGCGGTACTCCCACGGGGCGGCGTCCGGGGCAGTCGCGGCGCGCAGGGACAGGGCTCCGCTGTGCGCGCCATCGTCCAGCGCGGAGCGGGTGCGGGGCGTCTCGTACCTGGTCATCGCGTTAGATGCGGCGGCCTGCGGCGTGCAGGTCCTCGATGGAGGTGCCCAGCAGCCGGAGGAAGGACGGGGTCAGATAGTCCAGGATCTGCCGGACCTGTTCGTCGTCGAGGTCGTCCAGGGTGACGGTGCCGTCGATGAGCGCGTCGGCGGTGGTGCCGAGCCATTCGGTGTGCTCCTCCACACGCCGCATGCGCGCGGCGAACTGTTCGTCGCTCTCCAGCAGCTCGTCGTCATCCACGTCGTACGCGGCGCCGGCCTCGGGCTCCAGCCGCACCATGTCGCTCAGCACCTCGTGCTCCGCCTGCGCCTTGAGCAGGCCGAGGCGCCCCACGCGCTGCTCGTGGGTCTCGTCGGCGGGCACCGGGTCCGCGATCACCAGCTGGTCCCACAGGTCGCCCACCTGCTGCTCCACCTGTTCGCCGAGGTTGGTGAAAAAGGCGATCGGGTCGGGGAGCGCCGCACAGCGCTCGGGCAGCCACCGCCGCCAGTACGCCTGGGCCTCGACGCCGTATCGGTTCATGGTCATGTCGTCGCTCCTTGTGTGGTGAAGGTGAGGATGGGAGTGAGGTAGGGGCCATCGCCGGACCAGGCGGTGCGGTGCCGGTCGCGGTGCTGGCCGTTGCGGCAGGGGCCCAGCCAGTGGCGGCCGATGCGTTCGATGGCGCGGGAGAGCGCGTCCTGCCACAGGTACGGGGCGGCGCCGGCGTCCTCATCGCCTCCGTACACCGAGCGGTGCGAGGTCCACAGCGCGGTCAGTTCCTCGACCACCGCGCCGTGCCGCCACCAGCAGGCGCTCGGCAGCTGGTCGGTCGTCAGCTCGTACCGGTCGGCGAGCCAGACCACCCAGGCGACGAACTCGATCCAGCACGCGGGCCGCTCGTCCGGCGACATCTCCGCCCAGTTCACCGGGGCACCGGCCGGACGCCCGCTGTCCTCCGGAGCACCGGGCGCCGGGGCCAGCTGCTCCAGGACCAGGACCCGCTCACCGAGCAACGCCAGCTCGCCGCTGACGGCGGTCAGCTCGTCGAAGAGGTCATCGGATGGATCAGCCATGGCCGACCGCCTCCACGAGATCGCGGGCCCGGCGGGTCGCCTGCCGGATCTCCTCGGCGCGCGGGCCCTCATGGGCACGCACGAAGGACACCAGGGTCGCGGGCGTCCGCCGGTGGATGACGATCCCGCCGCGTTCCGGAATCATCCGGATGTCCGCCGGTTCCAGCACGGGGCGGCGGCGCAGCGCGGTGGAGACGGAAACGTTCCCGACGTGGTCGGCGCTGACCGTCTCGACATCCTCGTCGAACTCACCGGTCAGCGTGCTGTACGCCTTCAGCTCCTCCGGGTCCGAGATGCCGCCCAGGAAGATCTTCACCGTGCCGGCCGCGTACATCTTCCGTACGCCGAGCTGGCCCCAGCGCTCCTCCGCCTGGGCGTAGGACTGGAGGACGGCCATCACGAAGATGTTCTGCGACCCACTCACGCTCATCAGGCTCGGGATCTCCGGGAGTGGTGCGACGTTGGCCAGCTCGTCCAGGAAGCAGCCGAGCGGGAGCGGCAGCCGTCCGTTGGGGGCGCGGCCGGCGATCGTCTTCGCCGTGTCGAAGAGAGCCTTGGCGAAGGCGGCGTTGAGCGGGGCGAGGGCGCTGCCCTCCTCGTCCTCACCGATGAGGAAGAGGGTGCCGCCCTCGGTGAGGTACTGCTCGATGTCGAAGACCTCGGTGTCGTCGGCGTCCGGGGCGAAGATGGCGGCGACCTGGTCGTCGTACAGCGCGATGAACGGCTGCTGTGCGGTCCGCCAGGTCGCGCTGCGCTCCTCCTCAGCTGCGGCGTGCTGGCCGGCGAGCGCCTCGGCCAGCGCGTGTTTGCCCTGGCGGGCGAGCAGGTCCACCGCTTCCCGGTTGTCAGGGTCGGCGGCCCAGCTCAGTACGTCGGACACCGGGCAGCCGTTCAGTGCGGCGGCGTGCAGCCAGCAGGTGATGAGGGTCTTGGCGTTGAGGTTGAAGTACCCGCCGTTGCTGGTGCCCTCGTCGCTCTTGGTCGTGCCGACCAGCGTCTCGGCGCGTTTGCGGGCGACCTGGTAGCGCTCGCAGCTCGCGGTGAGCGGCCAGCGCAGTTGATGCGGCCAGCCGGACAGGCCGGTCGGGTCGAGAACACGCACCGGTCCGTACGGTTCGCGCAGTACCGCCGTCGCGTACAGCACATCCGTCTTGGAGCTGGTGGCGAGCACGGTGCCCTGGAAGTCGAGGATGCCGGGGAGGATGATCTGGCTAGTCTTTCCCTCCCGGGGCGGGGCCACCAGGACCACGCTCTCCTCGATGGGCGCCCACAGCGGGATTCCGGCCGGCTCGGAGCTGCCGACGTGTACGGCAACATGCCGGACGGTGACGGCGTCCGGGTCCTCGGCGTGCAAGGCAGGGCGCAGGGATGCCGCGCGGTTCAGGGCCTGGTGCTCGCCCATCGCGCGCTCCAGTTGAGCAGCACCGGCCCGGCCGTTCGCGCCGTCCGGGCCACGGCGCAGCCACCACGCCCACAGCAGGCGTCCACCGGCGGTGGTGGCGACAAGCAGCACGGTGAAGCCGCTCCAGAAGGCGAACGGGCCGCCGATTCCACTCCCCGGCGGCCATGCGGCGGCCGGGTCACCCGGGTGCCTGAGCAACGGCAACAGAGCTGCCGACACGGATTCCCAGCTGGTGAAGGCCGGGCGGCCATAGGCCAGTACGCCGGAGGTGGCGGCGGCCAGCCAGATGAGCAAGGTGAGTCCAAAGGCGACCACGAGCGGCACCATCCACACGGCGTCGCGGCCGAGCCGCAGCCGCCCCGCCGTCATGGGCACGGCAGGTTTCGGCATCATGCGGCGGGTCCCTTCCGCAGCGGGATCACCGGGACGGTCGGCCTTCCCCGCGAGCAACCCCTGCCATCGTGTGTCCCATGGGTGAACTGGTAGAGCGGGTCGATGAGCGGGATCAGGTCGTGGCGGTCGTCGACCGTGGGGAGGCGATTCGGGAGAAGTGGCCACACCGCGTGGCGACGATCGTGTGCCGTGACAGCGAGGGACGCTTCCTCGTGCACCGCCGTCCGGACGACGCGTCCCGCTTCCCGGGTCAGTTCAACTGGATGCTCGGCGGTGCCGTCAACGTCGGTGAGTCGTACGAAGAAGCCGCGGCACGCGAACTGGCCGAAGAACTGGGGGTCAGCTCCAGCCCCCGCCTCGTCTTCAAGTTCCTCTGCGCGGGCGCGATCAGTCCATACTGGCTGGGCCTTCACGAGGTCGTCATCACGACGCGGATTGAGCCCGACCCCCTGGAAGTCGCCTGGTGGAACTGGCTTACTGAGCCCGAGCTCGCGGTCCTCGTCCGGAGCCAGGTGTTCGTCCCGGACGCCCGTGAGGCGCTCGACCGCTACCAGGCGCTGCGCGGCTAGGTTCGTCATCGGCCTGCCGCCCTTGGGTTCATGGGGATCAAGACGTCGGTATGTGTGAACTCGTGCGCCTTCTCGGTCATGCGCCGGTTGGTGTCGGTCAGCCGGATCTCGGTGGCGGTGCGGATGTGTTCCACCAGGTTGATCCGGGATCCGACCTGCCAGATGGCGCGGCCGGGGGCGCAGATGTTGGCGCCGTCCGGGAGGGCCTTGCGGGCCCAGGCGGTCAGCCCCAGGTAGTCGGCCGTCACCTCGGCTTCGTCGCGGTCGAGGTGGTACAGCACCCTGGTCGCCGTCAGTTTCAGAATCGCGGCAGCCTCCGGAGCCTCTTCCAGCGAGAGGTCGGCGAGGTGGTGCAGCACCGCCCAGAACGACAACCCGAGCCGGCGCCCGTACCGCACGAGTTCCTCGAAGAGCCGGGCAACAGGTCGGTGGCTGAGGATGTGCCATGCCTCTTCGACGATCAGCGTCCGCTTGACGGTGTCGCCGGGCTTGATCCAGCCGAAGCGGATCCAGGGTCCGATGACCGCCATCAGCAGCGGCATGGCCTCGCCCTCACGCGGCAGGCGGGTCAGGTCGAACACGATGAGCCGGGCGTCGAGATCGATCCCCTCGCTAGTCGGGCCGTCGAACAGCCCGGCCAGTTCGCGTTCGGGGTTGCACAGCTCGTCCAGAGCGAGAGCCGCCGGCCGGCCCCACTCGGTGAGTTCGTCCGGGCCGACCCGCTGCTGTCCGAGCCGGGCCTGCCGAGGCGCGGTGAGCGCGTCGAGCACGTCGGAGAGGACCACCACCCGCTGCTGCGCGCGGGCCGTCGCCACCGCCATCCGGTGTGCCTCGGCCAGGGCGAACCGGGTCGTCGACGCCAGCGGGCCGCCGCTCAGGATCTCCATCATCGAGAGCAGCACCTTGAACTGGTGCTCCTGGGGGATGCGCGGATCGAGCGGATTGATGCGGACACCGTCGCGGGCAGCCGTGTCCCCGTACACCAGCCGGATCGGGGTGATGCCCAGCTCGCGGGCGATCCCGTCCCACTCCCCCGTGCCGTCCTCGCCCTGGGCGTCGAGCACGCAGAAGCTCCGGTCGCGGAACCGCAGCTGGCGCAGGACGTACGTCTTCTCCAGCGCCGACTTGCCGTGCCCGCTCTTGCCGAGCACCAGCACGTGCCCACTGGGGAGCCGGACGCGGGCCTTGGGGTCGTAGAGGATGAACGGATCGAAGATGTACGCCTTGCCGCTGTACGCCTCCCGCCCGATCACCACGCCCCGCGGATCCATGCCGGCGGCTCCGACCGCCGGGTACAGGCCGCACGCGTTGGCCGTGGTGGAGCGGATGGCGCGGCGGCGGGTCTGCGTCTGGGTGCGCAGCAGGTCCAGCACCACCGTGATCAGCGCCCTTCCGGAAGCAGGCCGCCGGCGAACGGCAGCGTGTTGGCGAAGGCGCGGTGGTGCTCGCGGTCGCACCACTCCAGGCGCAGGCCGCTGCGGGTGGCGGCGTGCCGGATGGTGTCGGCGTCGCGGCGCAGCGCCTCACCGCTCGGGGAGGTGACGGTCACCCAGCCGGTAAGACGGGTACCGGCGGCGCCGTTGGCGATCTCCCGCATGGTGGCGAGCGATGCCTGCTGGGACTTCTGCTCGCGCGGATCCTCGATCTTCCCTGCGCGCTTGTCGGCCTGGCCCAGCTCGTTGGTGGCATCGGCCATGGCCTCGGTGATGGCGCGTTCCGAGGGGACGAGGTCCATGGTCACGGCGACCGAGACGATGACGTCCTGGACGTACAGCAGCAGCGGAGCCAGGAAGTTCACCCCGGCGGGGAGCAGCGGCCACTCCTTGACCCACGCGGTTCGGGAGTGCCAGGCGTTCTCCGCCGACTCCCAGCTCCGGGAGACCATGTGGCCGGCGGCGCGCGCGTCCAGCTCGGCGGGCCAGGCGGTGACCCGGTCCATGCCGGTGGTGTCGTCGATCCAATGCCCGGGGTCGTACGCGTGGTGCAGGTACGAGGCCAGCGCCCCTTCGTCCAGGTTGCGGACGTGCCGGAGCTGTCCGCGCGCCAGGTTGCGGATGAACGCCTCGATCTCCTTGCCGAGCGCCACGGCGTATCCCTCGTGGAGGGTCGTGTACCGACGGGCCTCGGCCACCAGCTCGGGGGTGTACGGGATGCCCAGGGCGAGGATGAGCCGCCGGTCCTCTGCGGTAACAGCGACCTGGCGGATCAGCTCGGCGTACGAACGGTCGAGCCAGGTGGGGGCCTCCGGGTCGCGGCGCGCGGCGGCGTCGCGGGCGTGGGTGTTGGGGTCGGTGGGGATGATCCGGGTGATCCACTGGAGTCGGCGGATGCGACCGCCCCCGTCCGCAGTGGCCTTGAGCAGGAATTCGTACGCCTTGATCAGCGATTCCTTGTCGTCAGTGTCGAGGCTGCCGAAGTCGCGCATCGCCTCGACCTCGATGGCGGCCGTGAACATCCGCTCGTGCGGCTGGAGGAGGATCGCGATCTCGCCGAACGCTGTGCGGGCGGTGATCCACTCCAGGTCGCGCGGGATGCCGGGCGGTACGTCGATGGCGATGCGCCGACCGTGCCCGTTCCGGCCCGCGTGCGGTGCCCTGGACCGGTAGAGGAGGGAGCCGTCGCACAGGAGTCTGCGGTGGGTGCGGTTGATCTCGTACCACTGGAGGTACGTGCGCCCCCGGTAGGGCGCGAGAGCGGCCCAGGCGCAACCACCCGCGAAGAGGCCGAAGACGGCGATCTTAGGGATGGTGCCGCTGATCACCCAGGCTGCCATGAGGCCACCGGTGAATCCGGCGCCGAGCACCAGTTGTTCGTCGCCTTCCAGCCGGCGCCCGAGAAGTCCTCGTGGCCGGGGCCGGGGGAAGGAGAAGGTTCGGGCCATCGGTTATCTCCCGCTGTTTTCCGGTTGTGGTGGGGTGCCTGATTCGGGCTCGGCGGTGGGCTGCGGTCTCTGGCCGGGGCCTCGGTCCGGGGGCCGAGCGGTCTCCGGCGGGTCGGCCCAGGGATCGGCCGTGTCGGTGTCCGGCCGCTCGCGCTGCGCCCCAGCCGGCTGTCCCCGTTCTGGTGGAGCCGGAGAAGGCGGGATGTCCGGGGACTCCGCCCCGGAATCGCGGCTCTTCGAGTCGGCGGACTCCTCCTGAGTGGCGGTCTCCACGCCGCGCTCGGCGGTCCGTTCCACGTGCTCCTCGGCCGCGTCGACCGTCTTCTTTCCCGCCACGGCGACGGCGCCGACGCCGGTAGCAGAGGCCGCGGCTTCCCCTCCGCCGACCCCGGCCTCGGCACCTGCACCACCACCGGCGGCGTCCGCCCCCTCTCCTTCGCCGCTCTCGCCACCGAACCGGCCGCTGAGTTCGCGGAAGGTGTCCCCGCCCTTGGCTCCGAGGTTCTGGGCCCGGCCGGTGAACTCGTCCCGCGCCTGGTACAGCCCCTGGATGTCATCACCGAGCAGCGGAAGGAACTTCGACAGTTGGAAGGGCAGGTAGAGCGCCAGCCAGAGCAGGGCGATGGCGGTGAAGACCGTGGCGAAGGACTGCACGATCGACGTTTCGCCCCCGGCGTCGCTCGCGAGCATGCCGGTGGCCAGGGCGATCGTCGTGAGCACCACGTATTTGCTCGCGATGATCGCGCCCATGACCCCCACCCAGCGCTTCACGTGGCTCCACAGGCTCCGGTCGACGAGCCCGCTGAAGACCGTGGCGCCGAAGATGAGTCCGGAGAGGATGAGGGCGTCGCGGATGATGAGGATCATCCAGACCCCGGAGACGGCTGCGAGCAGCGCCAGAGCGAGGAAGGAGACGATGATCGGGCCGCCGGGCGTGACCATCAGTGCCGCCATCGCGGCGGTCACCGTGACGACGAGATCGGCACCGTCGTCCGCGACCGGTGCGAACATGGCCTCGGCCGCCCGGTCGAACAGCTCCGTCACATAGGCGATCGCGGCGGGAGCCAGCGCCGTGGCGACGACGGACAGCAGGAGGAAGCCGATCGACTCGGTCACCGCCTGAAGGGCGGGCGTCCCCTGGATCACCCGCTTGGCGACCGCGATCAGCCACAGGATCACGGTCAGGACCGAGGAGACGGCGAACGCCATGCCGTACGTACGCAGGAAGCCCGCGTCCGACCAGTCGATCCTGGTGGTCGACAGCAGCGCGTTCATCATCGCGCCGAACACGAACGCGACCGCGTCGTGGAACATCGCGGCCAGGTAGCCGACCGGGTCGCTGGCGAACTCGTACACCTCGCGGGCGTTACTCACGACATCGCACAGCGTGTCCGCGAAGGGGATGGAGTCGCACCAGCCGGTGCGTACCGCGGCCTGAGCCTGTCCGGCGACGAACAGCGTGTGCAGGCCGGTCAGAAGTCCGACGGTGATCACACGCCATCGGCCCTGGCCCGGATCAGCGGAGATAGGGAGGCGCATCGAACTCCTTGTCCGCGCGGCGGAAGTCGTCGACCGTGCTGGGCGTGCCGCCTCCGGAGGCGAGCGGCGTCGGACCGGGCTCGGAGCTGACCGCGGCGAGCTTCCAGTCGTCCTGCTGCCACTGAAGGGTGAGGGTGTAGGTGTTCCAGGAGGCGGAGACCGGCAGCGGGGCGCTCTTGCCGGTCGTGCCGATCACCCCGGCCACCCACACCTGGACGGTGGCTTCCCGATCGGAGAAGCCGCTGAGCCTGACCCCCATCGGCGCGGCTCGGGCGACGAGGGTGTCAGCGGCGCGCTTACCGACGCCGAGTGAGACAAGGGCCAGGTCCATGGCGGCGTCGTCGTTGCGTTTGAGGGTGGCGAGGGCATCGGAGGTCGCCATACCGGTCAACACTCGGCTGCGGGCCGATCGGTCCACGATGTACGAGACCGATGACCGGGCGAGCTGGTAGTTGACGGCGGCCCGGGTGGCGCCGGACTCGGTTCGGGGATAGCCGACCGGCGGCCCTTCGTCCGGTTCACGAGCGGCCGGGAGCGTCTCTCCTCCAGCGCCGTCCTCCACCGGGACGACCGCCGTGCGCTGAACGGAATCGTCGGGATCGGGAGACGGAAACGCATGCAGGAGGACAGCCAGCACCAGCAGGCCGACGAATCCCCCACCCGCGATGGCGGCGCCGCGCCACCAAGGTCTGCCTCCGACGCCCGGCGCCTCGTCGCTCTGGAGCACGGTGGTTCCGCGCCGTGGTTGTGACTGTACGTCCGGCATGCTCAGATCCCCATGCCGTAGACGATCGTGAAGACGGTCCCGAGGGACGCCACCACGAACGCCCCGACGAGGGCCGCGCCCACGTCCTTCTTGCCCTTGGACACCTGGGCGACGTCGTGCTGGCTCTCTCCGATCTTGATGTGGAAGGCACCGAAGGCCGCGCGGCCGAGAAGCGCCACGATGACGCCGGCCATGATCACCTGAACCACGGTGCGAGCGGTGTCACCCAGCGCGGCGAACGGACCCCAGTCCGGGGCCACGCCATTGACCAGACTTCCGATGCCGCCGTTGGCGGCCAGGACCAGCGTGTGTGCGAACGACACGTCACTGCCTCTCATCCATCGTCGGGATATACCCGGCATATACGGAATGCGGCACAACGTACCTGACACGTCGTTGTCAACACACGTTTATGCACCGGCGAGGCGTTACGCTGCAAAAAACTCGGTCCGATGATCTAGAGGGCCGTCTCCGATGCTTACCATTCGGGGCGACAACTCGTCGAAGCTATACACATTTGTTTACGGGGAGGACAGTGAAGACGACGCGCGCGACCGCCATGACGCTGCTGGCCGCCAGCTGCTCCCTGCCGCTCCTGATGACCCTGACCGTTGCCGGAGCCGCCACCCCTGGGGGCAGCGGGCTCTGCTCAGATCAACGTCCTCACCTCGTGGGCGATGGCGAAACGATCGCTGTGCCGCTCAGCCCCCAAGGGGCGCAGACCGATGCGAACTGGAGCGACGAGCAGGTCCGCAACGCGAACACCATCACCGACGTAGCCCGGTCCCGTTCCTTGCCACCCCGGGCAGCCGTGATCGCCGTCGCGACGGCCATGCAGGAATCGAGCCTGCACAATCTGCGCCACGGTGACCGGGACTCCGTCGGGCTCTTCCAACAGCGGCCGAGCCAGGGGTGGGGGACAGCCGCCGAGCTGAGGGACCCGGTGTACGCCTCCGGAAAGTTCTACGACGCGCTCCTGGACGTGTCCGGATGGGAGAGCGCACCACTCACCGAGGTCGCGCAGTCCGTGCAGCGCAGCGCGTTCCCCGATGCCTACGCCCGCTGGGAGAGGGCAGCCGGAAAACTCGTGGCGGAGAGCTGGGGCTCCAGCGCGACGACATCGGAATTCACCGCCTGCGCCGGTGAAATCGGCGACGAACCGACGGCGAACTTCTCCGCCACCAATCCCCGCTCTCCGGCACGAGCGATCGCCGCCGCGCGGGAGACCGCTGGAGAGACCGGCTGGTACCGGCGTTGCGGCCAGTTCGTCGCCGAGGCATACGGCTACGCGTACAGCGGCTCGGCCACGGCAGCGATTCATTGGGACCGGCTCCGCGCAATGGGTCTCACTCATTCCGGTGAAGAAGCCCCTCCGGCCGGCGCGCTCCTCTTCTACGAGACCGGCGAGGCCGCGGGGCACGTGGCCCTTTATCTCGGCAACGACCTGGTGGCGAGCAACGACATCATGGACAGCTATGTAGGAGAGGGCAAGATCGCGCTCGTTTCGCGACGGGAACTGACGGATGGCCAGTGGCGTTTGCGCTATCTGGGATGGGCCGAACCAGCATTCCCGGGAGCGGGTGGCACCAGCACCATCTGACCGGAGAATCACCGAAAGAAGGACCCCGCCATGAGCCTCATCCGTCGAGGGCGCACCGTTCTCTTCCTGCTTCCCTACGTTCTCATCCTCTCCGGCGTTCTCGTCGCCGGGAAGGCGGTCGGTTCGCCGGGAGGGACACCGGTGGTTCTCCAGGCGCTCATCGTCGTTTCCATCGGAGTCGCCTGGTCGTACGTGCGTGCCCGTCGCTCCTGACCTCCCGCCGTCAGGACGAGCGATAGGCTCTCCGCGACCGCTTACCGGAGGAGGGAGAAGCCGATGGCAGACGACGTCCGCCGGCCGAAGACCCTGGCGGAGAAGATCCAGTGGCTCCGCGAGCTGAAGACGCCCAGAGGCGAGCAGCCACCCTCCTACGAGGCGACCGCCCGGCAGGTTTCCGACAGCACGGGCATCAGCATCTCCGGCCCCTACGTCTGGGAGCTGGCCACCGGGCGCACAACCAACCCAAAGCTGCATCACCTTCAGGCGCTGGCGAAGTTCTTCGCCGTGCCGATCGGCTATCTCAGTGACGACGAAGCAGACTTCACGCAGCTCGAAGCGGAGCTGGAACTCCTCCGCACCCTCAAGCAGCGCGGCGTCCAGAACATCAAAGTGCACGGGGCTGCGCAGGAACCCGCCGACCTCGCCACGGTCCAAGAACTCCTCGGCCGTCTCAGGCAGCTCGAACTCACCGAGGACAACGAGGTGCGGGACCGCCTGAGGTCACTGGGCGCGGACCAGCGGGAAACCATCCGGGGTGTCCTCGACGACACGACGGTGCTCAGGGCTCTCGGGGACCCGGGCCTGCGGGACCTCACCCGCGCCGCCGCACCGCTCACCACTGAACAGGTCGCGACTGCGGGCGCGGTGGTCCGCGCGCCTCGCCTTCTCGACGCCGTCCAGGAGGACAGCGTCCGGGAGATCGCGATGGGGGCTGCCGTCCTCACAGAGCCAAGCCGAAAGGCCGTCCTCGCCCTCATCGCCCATCTCCAGCAGGTCGAAGAAGCAGCGTCCACGGCTTAGGGGAGACCGCCGACCGGCCACCCCAGGACCTCGGCGATGAGTTCGGGCGACAGGCTCGGCATGAGCCAGCTCGCGGCACGCAGTGCTTCCTCGCGTCCTCTTTCCCCACCAGCGCCACCCGAAGATGCCAATACCAGGTGGGTCACTCCTGCGGCATCACTTGCGGCCGAGATCGGCAACCGGAGGCTGTCGCCCTGATCCGTGCTCAGCCAAACGCTGACTGGCCCATGCCGTTTCCCTTGAGACGAGCCAGGAACATGGTCTTCGAATTCGGTTAGCACATTCTGCTGATCACACACTTTTCCCGCGACTGCATTCATGACTCACCTCAGATGCCTTCCGCGTCAAGAGCCGAACGCGCTCTGTCTATCTTGACAAAACACCCATGTCAACACAGAGTTGGCGAGCCGGGAGTTTTCGATCCCGTTTCTCGCGTGACGAGAAGGTTGAATATTTTCCCTTCTCGTCACGCGAGAAGGGAAACATCCTCCAGGGCAGCCACAGCAAACAGAAAGGCATGCATGGGATAGCGTTTCAGGAGAAAGGAGAAGATCATGCGAGCTATCACCATGGAAGAATTCGGCGGGCCGGAAGTCCTACGGCTGACTGAAGTTCCCGACCTTGAGCGGCGAGCCGGTCATCATATTCTCAACGTCATTCGTTCGGGAGTGAACTACGCCGACGTCCACGTACGCGGGAACACGTATCTCGCCCCGGTGGAACTGCCCTACATCCCGGGCAACGAGGTTCTGGGCACGGCACCGGACGGTCGCCGGCTGGTGGGTCTCACCCGGGGTGGAGGCTACGCGGAGCAGGCGCATCTGCACCGCCGCGTCGCCTGGGAGGTGCCGGACGACATCAGCGACGACCAAGCCGTCTGCCTGGCGCTCCAGGGCCAGTCGGCCTGGCACATCCTCTTCACCAGCGCCGGCGTCCAGGCCGGCGAGCGCGTGGTGATCCCCGCGGCGGGCGGCGGGCTCGGGTCGCTCGCGGTGCAACTGGCCAAGAACGCCGGAGCGAAGGTCATCGCGCTCGCCAGCACCGAGGAGAAGCGCCTTCTGGCCGCCAACCTGGGCGCGGACGCGACCGTGGACTCCACCACCGACGACCTGACCGGCGCGATCATGGAAGCGGCCGGTGGGCCAGTCGAGGTCGCGCTGGAGATGACCGGCGGGCCGGAGCTGCCCGCCGCACTCGCCGCCTTGGCGCCCCGGGGCCGGCTCGCCGTCTACGGCTTCGCCTCCGGACAGCAGGGCAATCTGCCTCTCCGTCTTCTGATGGAGAAGTCCATCACCGTCTCCGGCTTCTGGCTCCCCAGCCTCTACGGAGACCGCACGGCTCTCCCCGCCAGCATGGAGGAGCTGTTCAACGCGGTACGCACCGGCGACCTGCGCACCATCACGGGCGGGGTCTATCCCCTCGCCGAGGCGGCGGTCGCTCACACGACCCTGGCGACCCGTACCCACAGCGGGAAGCTGTCGTTGGACCCCACGAAGTGAGGGTGCTGCCTCGCCCGACCCGAGGAGACGCATGCACAACAACGCCGCCGCCTCATCCCGCTCCGGAGGAAGCGGCCACGCCGAGCGCGTGTTCCGCGTTCAACGCGCCTTCACCGACCTCGGCGGGAGCGTTCACGGTCCCGGAGAACTCGCGGAGAAGTCCGGACTGGACGACTCCACCGTCTTCCGCATCCTCCAGTCCGGCGTCTACCAGGGCGTCTTCGAACGCGTCGGGCGAGGCAGATACCGCCTCGGCACCAGCACCGCGCACCTCTCCCTCCACGCCCTTGCCCACGCCCCGGGCAACGGCGCGCACGCCGCCCTGGAGGAACTACGCACAGCGACCCACGGCGGTCTCGTACTGCTCTACATGCTCGCCCCGTTCAGCGGCGCGCACCGCCAGTGCGTCGACATGGCGGTAGGCGACTCGGACCTCGCCGAACTCGGCCTGACCACCCGGGAAGTCCTCACCGTCACCCGCTCCCTGCGCACCGGCGCGAGCGGGCGAACGATCCTGGCCTATCTCCCCGAGGGCATCCAGTACCGCGTTCTCGCCGAGCCCGTCCCGGATGGTGCCGGCCCCGGGGTCTACCGCGACAACGACGCACTCCTGCGCTCCCTCGCCGACATCCGCGACCAAGGCCACGCCACCGGCTACCAGGAGTGCATGCCCGGCTGGAACAGCTGCGCCGCCCCCATCCTCTGGCACGACTCGATCGTCGGCTCCACGCTCCTCCTCAAACCGGCCCACCTCATGCCGGAACCACCCCTCGCGGTGATCGAAGCCACCAAGACCACCGCCGCCAAGCTCAGCAGTTACTCGTCCACTCCGTTCCCCTTCAACTGAGAAGAACCGCCTTCGAGCACACACGTCCGGTGAACGAGCCACGAAGCAGAAAAGCTGCTGCTCCTGAACATCCGATGAGACAACTGTTTTGTCAGACCCTGCTGGTTCCATGGTCCTCGCGATGTCCGACCAAATGAGGAGCGAGCGGGCCACCATGCCACACAGCGACAGGCCAGCCAGGACTACCACAATCAGCCAACTCGTTGAAGTGCAGGGCGGGACAGAAGCCTGGGCAAAAGCGGAAGACGAGTTCGGAAAGCTCGGCTGGGGGTTGCGAGACCCCACTCCACGCGAACGACGTATCGCGCGACGTGCTTACGGCACCGATGGCGACACACGTTTCCATTGGGTGGACGTGCCAGTACCGGGTTCGCCTTGGCGGGCCCACAGGCGTGCATCATGGATGATTGAGGATGTGGGCCAGCGGGCCGAAGTTGTCATGCATGCCCGGCTCCCTCGGCGCAAGATAGCCGATCCGACGATGCAACCAGCGTGGCAAGTTTATTCCACCAAGCATCAGCCCCCGGCTCAACCGTCGGCTTCGTCGCCCCTTTGGACCCGGTCGCTTTGGCGAATACGACACCGAATTCACCAGACTGCTGTGCACCTCGGCGCGTATGACCTCCCCGGCGAACGCATTACCGGAAGGCGAGAGGCCGCACTGAGGGTGGCGAGGGAGATTTCTTCGGGTACCCCGCGTACTGACATCGATATCCGCCCGCTGAACGGACTGGGACGCCCGGGCACCGTACTGATCGGGGAAAAAGCGAATCAGACCGCAGGAATGATCTTCATAGGGCTGCTGCTCGCCAGTGGGTTTTTTCTCGTTGTCGCGCGTGAAGCGCCTACAGCGGGGAAAGTTCTGTTTGGCAGCCTTGCCATCACTTCGCTGGCAATCGGCTGGTGGAAGGCGCTGAAGCTTCCGATTGGGAGAAGCCGCCGCGAGACGGTTCTTATGGCCTCGATAAGTACTCTGGTGATCCTCTCAGTTTTCCTCGGAGTCCCGGGCCTTTCAGAGGGATGGTCCCGGAAGGACGCTGTTGTGCTCGCAGCGGCAGTATATTATCTAACGGGACTGGTTCTACTCGTCCGACGCTGGCGCTGGCAGGGACTTCTCGTTGGCGTGCTGCCTCTACTCGTCACCGTCGTGGCTGCTGCGCTACCGATAACCAGCAGAATGCTGCACGACATGTACGCCGACGCGCTCCTGCTCACCCCCAGTGAAACGGCAGTGAGCACGACTTGGCAACTTATGGCAGCTGTGAAGCTTCTATGGCCCACGCTACTTTCTGTACTTGGTGTCGGCGCCGGCTGGGGGCTACTGCGGTATCTCAACTACATTCGCCCAGGAAGCGTACTGGGGCTAAGTGTCTTTGCTTTCATCATGGTGATGGCGATATTGACGGCAGCCACCCATGCAATGGAATCGCCGCGTGATGCCGCATCCGCACTGCAACGCGCCGCGACCGACCGCACTCCAGCACCGCCTTATTTCGGTGTGCGCACTACCTGGTCTTGCGTTAGACCGACGGTGGCCTTGCCCGAACTCGCGGAGAAGGGAGGCCAGCTGAATCCCCGCCTTCCCTATCTTTCCTTTGGTATCGCGGACGGTCATGTCGTCCTGTGGAACGCGCATGCTGCCGCGCCGCTACGCATTCCGGCCGAACAGGTTCGGCTGACCTCGACGAGTACCTCGGAGCGCATCGAGGGCAAATGTCAAGATTATGAGCCTTCTGCCCGTTAATCACCCGTGGTGGCAGGACGTGGCTCGTTCGCCGAGGCAGGGCAACCCCTGCCCCAGACCGTCGACCTCGGAGCCGCAACGTCCGGGCCCGAATGCTCGCCTTGGTTTGTATCCGCTCGGCGCTCGCCCGGCAGTGCGGTTGACGCACTCCACTATGCGACGATGCGGAAGATGGACAGGCAAGGCACCACCGATTCCCCTGGCCCGATAGGTGCTGCTGTTCAGCGCATCAGGGCCAGCTGGCAGATGACGGTTGACGAGCTGGCGGTGCGCGCTGACCTCGGTGTTGCCACCGTGAGTGATCTCGAAGGTGGGCGTAGCTGGGTCGCGTCGTACGGCTCTTTGATTCAGCTCGCGGACGCTCTGGGGGTGAGCGCCGTCGAGTTGTCGGGCAGACCTGCTACGCCCGGCGGCCAAGCCGAGGCTGAGCTCCTCAGCACGGCCTTCTTTGTCCGCCGTCTCCTGGTAGACAGACCCGTCCGGGCCGTTGATGGCCGCGAGCGTACTTTGGACCGGCTCCTCCTTGCCGAATCGGACGGGGACGAATCCGATCTCGCAACGGAGTTGTTGGTCTGCATGAGCGCCGGTTGCTCGCGACCGGAGATGTACACGGCGGGCGCCGGGCTGCTGCGGCGGCTGGGCTACGTGGATCTGGCCTGGCTGATGCTGCATCGAGCGCGCGCACCGGAACACCGTGCTGTCCTCACTGAGGAGGCACGCCTGCTACTGGAACTAGGCCGGCCCGAGGCTGCCCTTATCCGGGCGGGTCGGGCGATGTGCGCTGAGACGCTGATCGTACAGGCGACGGCACACGCCTTCCTCCGGAACCATTCCGCGGCGCATGCCGCGCTGGCGGCCGCTGCGCAGCAGGCCGAGTCAGCGGCAGCGGCGGACCGCGTCCTGGCGGCTCGGGCGTCGGTCGCACTCGAACTCGGCCGGCCCGACGAAGCCCTCGACCACATAGGGCGCGCCATGGACGGGTCTTTGCCCCGCGCTCAGCGGTACGACGTTCTGGTCGTCGCCGCCCGCGTCCACGCCCTACTGGACCGCAGTCTCGACGCCGCCGAACATCTCGATCAGGCCCACGGCTACGCCCCGCTCCGGCTCGCCTCCGACCCACTCGCCCGCGAGGTGCTGCACCACCTCTGGCGAACCGGGGTAACCACCCGAACGCCTCGGTCCGATCGCGTACGCTGAGACATACATCACTTACCCAAGGCGGGTGTCGGCGATGGATGACGAGCGAGCTCAGGCGATCGGTTCACGGGTGCGCATGGCCCGGCTGCGGCGCGGTCTGACAGTCAAGGAGACGGCGCAGGCGGCCGGAATCTCGGTCGGCTTCCTGTCCATGGTGGAGAACGGGAAGCGTCTGCTGGACAGCTCGCGCCACATCGCCTCGCTGGCCGAGGTCCTCCAGACGACACCGGTCGAGCTGGCTGGCCGTCACCTCCCCCCGTCCGACCGCGTCTCAGCTGACGCTCACGCCGCAATCCCGGCACTCCGGCTCGCCCTGATGGGTGCGGGTATCTGGTCCCGGCCCCCCGGGCCTCCTCCGCCGGAGCAGGTACTGGCCGAGCGCGTGGCCGAGGCCAACCGTCGATACCACGCGGCGGGATTCGGAGAGCTCTCCGCCACCCTGCCCGACCTCCTGGCTGATCTCCACGCGGCGGTCGACACCCACACCGGATACCAGCGCCGACGGCTCCTCCGCTTGCTGATCGCCGCCTACAACCCGGCCACCGTCATGCTGCTCAAGTACCTGGGTTACACCGACCTCGCGTTCCTCGCGGTCACCAGGGCGGCCGACCTCACCGCGGAGTTGGAAAACCCGGCGTACAGCGCCCTGTCGGGCTTCTTCACCGCCCACGTGCTCATGGCCGCCGGCGCACCCACTCAGGCGCTCCAGCACGCCACCGATGCCGCCGACACCCTGGAGCGGCATCTCACCACCCCCGCCTCCCAGGCTCTGCTCGGCGAGTTGCATCTGATCCGTGCCACGGCGACCACCCTCGATCGTGCACGCTCCGGGAAGAGCCGCCTCACTGATGTCAGGGACCACCTGGCCGAAGCCACGAAGCTCGCCGACCGGATCGGCGAATCGCGCGCCTGGTACCTCAACTTCGGCCCGGCGAACGTCGGCATCCACCAGGTCAGCCTGAATACCGATCTCCACCAGTACGGGACGGCCATCGCTGCCGGGACCGGCCCCCACGCGGATCTGTCCGTTCTACCCGCCGGGCGTCGAGCCGCATTCCACACCGACCTGGGCCGTTCCCTCGCCCACACCCGGGGCCGCGAAGCCAGCGCCGTCGCCGCGCTGCTGACCGCCGAGCGCCTCGCCCCGCAACGTGTCCGGGGCAATCGGCTCATCGCCGAGACCGTGCGAGAACTTGCCCGCCGCCGGCTCACAGACCGCATCCGCCGCGATGTACAAGGGCTGGCCCACCGCATCGGTATCGCCACCTGACACCTCGTCGCACAGCGGGTTCACCACGGTGAACCTTCAGGCTCCTTCGGCCCCTACTTTCGGTGGCGGCAGCCCGGAACACCGTTCCGGCCGGACCGAAGGACCGCTATGTCGGGCGAGGCGCCATGACAACGACTTCCGTACGAGCCACGTACGACCAGCACGTCTACGGACAGTCCCTGATCGTCAATGCAACAGAGATCGCACACTGGCGCCGGGCAGCGGCCGAGGTACTGCTGCGCTGGGGCGCACATGACCAGGCGGTGGAACTCGTACGGCTCGGCGTCAGCGAGTTGCTGTCCAACGTCGCCAAGCACGTGGACCACCCCCGCTGCTATCTGCGGATCACCCGCATCGGGAAACGGGTGACCGTACAGGTCTTCGACCGTTCCCGGAGGCTCCCCCGCGTCGATGCCGAGCCCGACTGGGAAGCCGAATCCGGACGCGGGCTCTGGATGCTCCGCGAGATGGCCGCAGCCTTCGGAACCGAACTCACCGAACGCTGTGACGGCAAGATCGTCTGGTTCAGCTGTGACCTGGTCTGAGGGCCGCGCCCTCCCATCCCCCACGTCTTCTCCGTTCGGAGGCCCTTGTGTTCGCTGAACACCGACCCATCCTTCACCAGGACAGAACGAGCAGATCCCACCTTCTACTGGAACGCCGCGTCGACGCGCTCATGCGGGAGCTGGAGAACGCCTACCGAGACGCTGCTGTCACCCCGGGCGGGGTGAGCTGGCTGGACGTCCACCATGTCCCGGCCCGACGACTGCTGACGCAGATCGTGCGGCACGTCCTGTCCACGCGGCATGATGACGAGCGGCCTCCCCCGACATCCAGGGGCGGGACGACTGCCCTGCGCGGCTCATGGTTCACGGACACCACCGGCGAAACGGGCCTCGGGTACGGGCGCCCGCCGAGGCAGCGACCTCAACTCGCCCGATACGATCATCGGCCACCACCTCGCACCTCCAACCGGGCGCTCGTCACAGCCATCTCCTGCCGCAGACCACACGCGGAAACCCTGCTTCCGATCCTCGACGACCTGGCCCGGCGTGGCATCACCAGCAGCGTGATCGATCTCGCCGGCGATACGCACCACCGGTTCCCCGTACCATCGCATCCCGCCATCGCGATCATTCGCCCTCCGGATGTGATCCCCCAAGGCGGTCTCCCCGTCGGCTCGCTCCACGCGATCCGCGACGAACGGACCGTACGGGTGGGATTCCACGACCTCCCCGTCTCCGGGGTGGCGGATCTGATCGCCCGCACCATCACCCGGTCCTCGTCCGTCACCGGGCCATCCTGGGCAACCGCCGTCGCCATGGAACGGTGGTTGGACAACGTGCTCGGCACCGTCCGGCCGAAGGCGTTCCTGTGCGCCGACGACACCAACCCGCCTGGACTGCTCGCCACCCGCTGCGCCGAGCGTGTGGGTGCGGAGACCGTCTACGTCCAGCCCGGTGCCTGGGTAGAGGGCGAGGTCGCCTGGCGGGCGCAACACTGCAAACACATCGCCCTCATGGGCCCCCGAGACCTGGAGCGATGCAGCGGCTGGCAGCGCCACCACCGCGAGACGCGACAGTACGTGACGGGTCAGCCTCGCTTCGACGGGCTGGCCGCTGTGGACCGCCGTGCCCAGCGGGACTATCTGGAGGCGCTGTTCACCGTCCAGGCGGGGACGGTCCCTCGGCGCATGCTGGTCTGGGGGACGCAGCCGCACCCGGAGGGCCGGCTACTCGCTCACTTCCGCGTACTTCTCGACTCGCTGCGGCAGATCGGCCCGTGCTGGGGCCTCGCGATCGCTCCCCATCCCGCACAACGCCTGACCGCGATCCAGCCGTTGCTCCGGTTCGCTGGAGGAGAGCCCGTGGTCCTGGCCGGTCCGCACGTCGGTGCCCGCGGCTGTGTGGCCGGGGCCGACGCGTTCGTCACGGGCTACTCCAACTCGGCGCTCGAAGCGCTTCTGCTGAACATCCCCGTACTCGAACTCGTACCGCCCGGCGATCCCACACTCGCCCTCGCGCACCACGGCGCTGCCCAGCGCTGCGCGGGGAGTGACGGAGTCGCCGCGGCCCTTCGCCACATCGAGCGCATGCCGATCGGCTCCCACGTGCCGACGACGGTCAAGGACGAAATCTGCCGCTGGACCGGAGACAGCGCCCGCACCGTGGCCGACCTCGTGATCCGCGTCCTCACTCCGGAGAAGGAGTCCCCGTGTTCGTGAACGTGGAACTGCACCTGCCGGTGGAAGCGGTTCGAGCCCGCGACGTGATCTCGGTAGCCGGGCAACCGGAGACGGTGATGTCCGTGACGGTGCTGCACAACGGCCGCAGGCTGCACACCCTGAACGGCAACCATCTGACCTTGTGCGCCGGCCGGGAAATGACGGTGCTGCGGAGAGTGCTCACCGGTCCGGGCCAGGTGGACGAGTCCACCGCCGATGCACCCGCCGCTCAGCTCACCAGGAGGTACTGACGATGCCTGTGGATTCTCCCTGTCACGTCTACGTGGAGACCGACCTCGTCGCCGGCTGGACTGAGAAGGGCCGCTGCCTGATGTGCGACCGGGACGGAGTCGACGTGCTGTGGCTCGGTCCCGTCATCAATCTCGGCCGGGCCAAGCCCTTCCACGCCTGCATTCGCTGCACCGAACGCCTCACTCTCTGGGTTCGCGACATCGACCCCCCACGCGGCCCCACCCACCACGGACGCGGCTTCCTCCGATTCATCCCCACTACGTCAGCGAACGTCGCCACACACGGCGCCTCGACGGCCGTCACCATGATCTGCGTCGCGACGCTGGCGGCGAGCGTGGCCAGCGTCTGGTGGGCCTTCGCCTGAACACCCCAGAACTCCTCGGCCCCGGTGTGTGACGGCACCGGGGTCGAGGCAGCGGCTGTCAACACGGCTGGAAGTTCAGCGGTCCCGTCCTGGGTCCGGTCCCGGTACGGGCTGGTGGAGGATGGCACTCATTGCCGCGTGGGCCAGGGTGGATTGTGTTCGTGTGGGCAGGCCGAGGCGATTCCAGTGGAAGATGATCTGGTAGGCGAGGACCGCACGCAGTCCCCTGGTCAGGGTTCCTGTGTGGGCAGCTCGGCCGAGGAACGTGCCCGCCCGACGAAAGTCGTCAGCCCAGGTGACGGCGAAGGAACCCGGTCCGCCCCGTCCCCAGACACCTCCCGACGCAGCCGTGTCAGCGCGAAGTAGAGGCCGGACAGAGACGGCCAGAGCCGCGAGGGAATCCGGCTCGATCCCCATGGCTACAGGCCGTTCCGAAGCGACCCGGTGCCAGACGTCGCCCATCTCGTACCACTCCAGGCGGGCAGCGCGTAGCAGGGTGGAGCACAACAGGAGGGACAGTTCCTTACGGCCGAGTGGGCTGCCCTGGCGGTTGGTGGTGAGGATGGCCCGGCTGTCGGCGTGGAACAGAGCGTGGGCGGTGTCCATGGCCGCCGGCCCTCCGAAGGCAGCGATCTCGGGTTCGTAGATGACCTCCCGGTGGCTCACCACGCTGCCTGCGGAACGCATCGCGGCCAGCGTCTGGTGCAGCTCATCCGTGATCGAGGTTGCTCTGAGGCGCCAGCAGGGTTGTTTGCGGATGAACCACCAGGAGGATCTGGTCCGCTCAAGCACGGGAGCGAGTCGAGTCGACATCGTCTTCTCCGCCTCGGCCCAGTCGGCGAACTCAACGTTGATCTGCCGCCACATCAGCTGATCAGCAGGCATGCGTCCCATCCCGTGTGCGGTGCGTGGTTGGTGGTTGCGGTGAGCAGACCGAGGCCGGTTCCGGCGGATCCGGTGAGGAATCCCGGGTCCCTTTCCGAGGAGAGGGCGTGGTGGTGCAGCCGTTCGGCCAGGACCGGCAGGCGCTCATCGATGTGCCTCGTGGCGGCGTCCTGGTTCGCTCGCCAGGCGGTCTGGTACGTCCCGGCCCAGCCGTGGCAGAGTCCCGCGTCGGTGAGCCGGTCAAGTTGTCGGTCGTCGGCCAGGCATCGGACGAGGGCGTTCTCGTATCGGAGCTGCCGCGCCGGTTCCCGGAGAGCGCGAGCGGCGAGCTGGCAGGCTCGGGCGATGCCGGGCGTTCCATAGCACCAGCTGGGGCGTGCCGGGCCGCGCTGGGTGGGCCGGCCGCTGCGGACCTGGTCCAGGGTGAGGTGCTCCGGCCACCATGGCCCTTCGTCCGCTTCCTGCTGCCAGGTGTCCATCCAGTCGAGGATGGCGCTGATGGCCTCGCGCTGACCGGGGACCTGCGCGCCGGCCGACCGGGCGAGGCTCAGCAGCGCCAGCGGGCCGCAGATGCCGTGTGCCACTCCGAGGTTGGCGTGGCCTTCCGCGTAGCGGCTCGCCGTCCGCGAATGAGGGTCGTGGCCCACCCACCAGCCGGGGACCGCGAGTCCGTCGAGGCGGAGCGGTCGGGTCAGGGCGACCAGATAGCGCAGTACCGCCTCCAGCGCGCTGCTGCCCGGGTGCCGCAGCAACAGGAGCGCGCCGATGCCGGCCAGCCCGGTGAAGACGTCGTACTCGCGAAACGTGGCGGGCTCGCCGCGTTCGACACGGGCCATCGCCGCGGCCGACCTCCGGTGGGCAAGACGCGTCAGGTGAGGGTCCAGGGCGCTCAGCGCCGTTGGGTAACGGCCGACGGCGTGCAGTACGTACGTGATGGCCGGTAGGCCGTGGAACAGTCCGGCCGCGTCGTCCGCGATGATGTCGGCCGCCGTGGACCGGCTGATCCAGCCGTGGGCGGTCTGCCAGTCGCCCAGGCCGCGGTGCGCGCGTTCAACATGGAGCAGCGCGGTTCCGGCGGCGCCATCGGTCAGTGACTGAGGGGGCGAAGAACGGCCTGTCACGCGGCACCTCCGGTGGCGAGCAGGCGCTGCGCGCCGGCCCGTGCGAGGTGGCATACCGTGCGGTGGACGGCGCGTTCGTGGCCGAGTGCCCGGACAATGTGGGCGCGGATCAGGGCGGGAAGGCGCCCGAGGATGTCCGTGTAGCCGGATAGCGCTGCGCCGCGCGCCATCCAGGCCCGCTCGACCTCGGCGCCCCCAGGGAACGCCCCGACATGGTTCCCGAGCGCGCGGACCTCGTCATGGAGTGTCCGGTCCACCGGGACGGGGTCGTGCGGAAGGGCTTCAATGAGCTGCGCGACCCCGAAGCCGCGGGAGGCCCTGAGCAGGCCGGCCGCCGCGATGGCTTCGCGGCGGAACTCCCCGCGCGCCGCGAGACGCAGCTGGGCAAGAGAGGCGACGGAGTCGGTGGCGAACACCTCCGCCAGACCGGCATGCCCGTCCGGTAACGCCTCGCTGACAAGAACCCTCGACACGAGATTCTTCGCCCGCAGAGTCCGGGCCCAGTTGTTCACCAGCCCAGCGGTCTGCGCGTACTCCTCGTCCCGTCGCAGCGGCAAGGTGAGGAGGAGCAGACTCTGGGCGTCCGGGCGCGGTGCGGCGCGCTGCCGGGTGAACCACCACGGCGCCGCGCCGAGATCCCGGAGCAGTTCGGGCAGCCAGTCCAGCAGGATCTCGTCATAGCGGTCCGGGTGCCCGTGGATCTGCGCTGTCAGGGCGGTGGTGTCGCAGGCGCGGCGTGCCGTGCTGGGAGCGGGTGCCGGCCGTGGTGCGGTGAGGCGCAGCGGGATGAGGAGTTCGTGCGGTCTGCCGAGCCATCCCGTCGCATCCTCGGCCGGTGTCTCTCGCAGACGCAGTTGGCCGGCGGCGTTGAGTCGGCGGCGGAGGAAGAGCCGGTGTACGGGGTGGGTCAGGTCGAGCCGCAGGCGTTGGTCGTGGTCCGCGAGCACCACCGTCTCGGGTACGCGGAGCCGTGACCTCCAGGTCGCGAGGCCGCTTTCCCACTCCCCCACTGGCCCGCCGGACGAGGGCAGGTCGTCCGCGTCCAGCAGCCAGCGGGCCTCGGCGAGCGTCGTGCGGCGGTACCGGACGCGCGGCAGGTACGGCAGCCGAGCAGCTGCGCCGAAGTCGAAGGATCGGTAGACGGCGCTTCGCGCGTTGGTGATTTCGGCGAGGAAACGGGCGAGCGGCGGCGTGCGGTGGACGGCTTCGAGCGCGTGCGGCACGCGGGGCTCGATGAAGCGGCCGGAGGACATCTGGATCAGCTGGAAGTTCGTGCGGTCGGCCGTGACTCCGATGTCCGTCAGGGCGATCACTCCTGGGCCGGGCGCGTGGTGTTCGCCCAGCGGGATCACGTGCGGCAGCAGCCGGCCGGTACGGGTGATGTTCCCGCTGCGGCTGCGCCGTGGTGGGAACGACAGCTGGGCCGCGATGGTGTCGGCGCGCGTGCTGGTGAAGGTCTCCGCGATCGCTGCGCGTTCGTCTGCCGTCAGCAGTGGGGCGAACCGGCCGGCCATGCTGCTGCCGGGCCGCGGGGTGCCGGTGACGGTGAGCCGGAAGTGTCCGCGTGCCAAGGCGTCGATCGTCGGGGCATGTACGGCGACCGCGATCTCGATCCGGTCGGGGACGGCGCGAGCGGGCTCTCCGGCGAGCTGGTCGATGAGCCGGTCCGTGAGGACGATCTCGTCGCGGCCCTCCAGTTGTACGCGCTGAAGCAGGGCGAGGAGGTGTTCGTCCCGTGCGGTGAGCTGCCCGGCGGGGCGCTTCCACGGACTGCCGGGGAAGCCGGCTGGGAGACCGAGGCCACTGTCGGCCACCAGCTCCAGGAGCGGTACGACGGTGCCGCTGCCGTATCGAGCGCGGAAGCGGCCGTGGTAGTCGCGCCACGCGGGATTCCCGAACGGGTGGGGAGAGAGCCGGATCAGCGCGGTTGCGGCATCCCGCGCCTCCTGCGCGACCGCTTCGGGCACGCCGACCCGGCAGTCGACAACCGTGTCGACGGCGACGGGCACCGCCGGTGTGGGGCACCACTGGGTCATCTCGCCGATCACGGCCGAGGGCGAGACTGCGTTCAGGGAGCGATGGATGCGACGGAAGGCAGCCGCTTCCTCGGCGCCCACCTGTTCCAGGACGGTGCAGAGGTGGTCCAGCGGGTCGGTGGCCGTTCTCGGTGCACGGAGCGAGGCGATCAGCAGCCCGCTCTCCACCAGGCCCCGCAGCAGCGCATCGACGCGATCAACGGCGACACCCGGCCACCGTTCAATGAGCGTTGCGCGCAGCCGCCCGTACGGGACCGACTCGCGGGCCGCCGCTACGGCCTGCGCGACGGCCTCCGTACAACGCACCGATACCTCGTCCGCCGTCTGCGCCGAGATCACATAGCGGCCGCCCCGGATCTGAGCCTCCGGAGCGGTCTGAACGCGGAGCCGTTCGAGCAGATGCGGCTGCCGCTCAAGGCGTTCCGTGACGGTCGAGACCCACTGGGCGTCCGCCCGTACGACGTGCTGGTGTCGATCTCCCCAGCGCACTTCCGGCACGCCGCCGCCCATGCGCACGGCGGCCACGCCGGCGAACACCCCAAACGGTGTGGGCCGCTGTTGCCAGCGCAGCAGGTAGCCGACGACGGCCAGCACCGAACGGCGCACCTCGCGGGCGTCACGGGAAGGGCCGTTCAGGATCCGGTCGATCTGCGTCTGCAAGGACGGGCTGGTGAGGGCGATGGCATCGCGCACGTCGTCCCGCCCCCAGACCTTCGCGAGCCAGGCGGCGCCGTCCTCGACTGCCCGTTCACCGGTCAGATCCAGATCGCGCGGCACCTCAGGAGTGCCGGGGTCGGTGGTGACCCGCAGCAGAGCACCGTCCCGCCACGAGTAGTCGGCATCGGATGGAGCTGTCACCGCGGGCCTCCTCCGGCTCCAGGGCGTAGGTCAGGCAGGTTCCTCGATGAAGGAGTCGCAGGCGCTGGCGCCGTTCTCGCAGGTGGCGCCGCAACCGTCGTCGGTGGGGCAGTTGTTGTGCAGAGGGCTGCGCTGGGCGGCCAGGACGACGCGCACGTCGAGCGTGAAGTCGTCGTCCTCGTCGATCGGTGGCAGCAGGTCGGCCGTTGGGCTGTGCGGCATGGCACACCTTCCTTGTGGTCGAGGTGGTGCGGTGGCCCGGCCACCGGGCAGGGTCAGGAGGCCCTGGTCCGGGGCCAGGAGATCGTGACGCGGCTGTGGACCTTGTCGATGGTCCGGTGGACCGTGTCGGCGGGCTCGGGAGCGTCGGTCCCGGCCGGGTGGACAGTGAGCCGGGGCCCGGGACCGCCGCGCTGCTCGCGGTCCCAGTCGCGCAAGTGCTGGACGGTCGCCTCGGCGAGCGATGCGGCTCCGGGCCCGAAGGCGTGGACGCCGTACTCGAATGACTGGCCGTCCGCCGTCAGCCTTGGGGTGATGTAGGCGAAGTCGGCCCCCCGGACGGTTGCCATCGAGAACCGCTTGTTCCTGGGCTCGACCTCGCCGGTGTCCCGGTCGGGGTCGACGGACAGGGTGCAGAAGCCGTCCAGCGCGGTGGCGAGGTAGAGCTGGAAGGTGTCCTCCATGGTTCCGCGCGGAATCGTCACGCCCGACCAAGCCTCCACGCGGGGCGTGCGGATGGCGTTGTCGAGCAGACCCGGATCGGCCGGAAGTCCTTCGTCGAACCGCAGCCGGACGCCACCGCCGGCGCCGTCCACGATCAGCAGCTGGTCCTGGTGCTCGCCGGCTCCTCGCATCGAGACGAACCCGCACACCCGAGTGGACACGCTCTCCAAGTGGTCGCCTGTGCGGTCGAAGGCGATGCTCCGGGTCAGCCCCTGCACGCGCAGCGGCACCACCAGGCGCCCAGTGGGCGTGAGCTGTTCGACCCACGCGGGCGGGATGTCCCACGCGCCGACCGTCACCAGGATGCGGTCGTACGGGGCGTCCTGCGGTACGCCTCGCTCGGCGTCGGCGAGAATCACGCGGACCCGCCCGTAGCCGTTCTCCGCGAGGAGCTTCTCCGCCCGCTGCGTGACGTCCGGGTCGATGTCGACCGTGGTGACCTCGCCGCTCTCGCCGACCAGCTCGGCGAGATAGGCGGCGTTCAGTCCGCCGGAGCCCACTTCGAGGACGCGCATCCCCTCTTCGACCCCGGCCTGCTCCAGCATGATCGCCTGGATCTGCGGCGCGGACACCGAGCTGACCGCGATCCCGTCCTCGTCCCGCTTCGTCACCACGGCGTTGTACGGGTGGTACGCCTCGGACAGCGGCGCCTCGGGGGTGAACCGATGCCGCGGGACGGCACGCATGACGGCCGCCACCCGCTCCGAGGTGATCCAGTCCTGCGCGATCAGCTCGTCGATGACGGATGCGCGCAGTGCGGTGCCGCTGTCGGGGGCGAGGGAGTCGGTCATCCAGGTGTTCTCCTGCTTCGTGCTGGGTGGGGAGGATCCGGCCCGACCAGCATGCCCGTGGCCGGTCACCGTTCCCAATGAGCCAGCACCGCCCCAGCCCTGAACCGGCACCGAACTTCCGTCTCGGAGCCGTCTGTCGGGGTACGGCGGGATGACAGACTGGCCGCATGGCGGAACTCGACGGCAGGCCGGTTTCACCCGAGCAGTTGCAGACGCTCGCCCTCGTCAACCTCGGTCACTTCACGTCCATGCGCGTGGAGGACGGCGCGGTGCGCGGGTTGACGCTCCACCTCGAAAGGCTTGTGCGCGACTGCCGCACGGTCTTCGACGCCGACCTGGACGCGGTGCACGTTCGTACCCTCGTCCGCCAGGCGCTGCTCGCCCAGGACACCCCCGGGTCCTGCACCGTACGGGTCACCGTCTTCGACCCGGCCCTGGACCTCGGCCACGCCGGCCGCGACGCCACCCCGCACATCCTGGTCACGATCCGCCCGGCCGCCGCCTTTCCGCCGCCACCGCTCACAGTGCAAGCCCGCCCGTTCCAAAGGGACCTGGCGGCCGTCAAGCACACGGGCCTGTTCGCCTCACTCCACCACCGCCGCCGGGCCCAGCGCGCCGGCTTCGGCGACGCGCTGTTCACCGGCCCGCACGACGGGCTGGTGAGCGAGGGTGTCACCTGGAACGCCGGGTTCATCGACACGGACGGCAACGTCATCTGGCCAGACGCCGACGTCCTGCCCGGCGTGACCCTCCAGCTGCTCAGGGACGCCGGACACGGCATCACGAAGCCGCTGCACCGGGACGCCTTCCCCACCCTGCAGGCGGCGTTCGCGACCAACACCAGCATCGGCGTCCGCCCCATCGCCGCCATCGACCACATCCCCCTGCGCACCGACCACCCGACGCTCACCGCTCTCCAGGAGAGCTACGCGAAGATCGCGGCGGAACGCGTCTGAGGCCCGGCGCGCACGGGGAGGAGGGGCGCGATGGTCACGGTCATGACCTGGACGGGACGGGAAATCCGGGCGTTACGCCAGGCCAAGCGGATGAGCCTGGTCGCCTTCGCCCAGCACATCGGCGTCAGCGAGCGCATGGTCTCCAAGTGGGAAGCACGGGGAGCATCGATCACCCCCCGCCCCGCCAATCAATCCGCCTTCGACGCCTCGCTCTCCCTCTCTCCTCCGGATGTGCGCGACCGCTTCGCCGCGCTGATCGCCGCGACTGTGAGCAGCGGCCACCGGGCCGGCCCTTCGGGCCCGGACCAGGTTCTCCACCCGCTCAGCGGAGTGCCCATGGCCCGCGTCCCGGAAGGGCTGTTCCTGTCCGGCCCCGACGACGAGCCGGTCTGGCTGTCCGACTTCTGGATCGACGTGCACCCGGTGACGAACGCCGCATACTCCTCGTTCACCACGGCGACCGGGTACCCCGTCCCTCAGCACTGGAGGGGCCCAGAACCACCCGCCGACCTGGCGGATCACCCGGTTGTCTGGGTCACTTGGGACGACGCCAGCACGTACGCCACCTGGACCGGCCGTACCCTGCCGACCGCGTTGCAGTGGGAGAAGGCAGCGCGCGGCCCGGCCGGCGCTTCCTACCCGTGGGGGAACACCGACAGCATCGGCAAGTGCAACGTCCGCGAGTCCGCCATCGGGCGGACCACCCCCGTCCACCGCTTCCACTCCGGCACCAGCCCGTACGGCGTCTACGACCTGTGCGGCAACATCTGGGAATGGCTCGCCAGCCCTACGACTCCGGGCCGCTACGAACTCAAAGGCTCCGCCTTCACCAGCCCCTTCGCCCGCGCCGCTCCATCAGCGTTCAACGACGCCGACCACACGATGTGCGACGACGACACGGGTTTCCGATGCGCGACCGCCGCGCTGGGCAACTACGCGAAGCTCGTCTCGGCGAAGGAGTACCCACCGCGCTCCGCGTGAGGAAGAACCCGCCGGGCGGCCAGTCGTGGGGGCTGCCGGCCGAACTGACGAAACCCCGCCGCCCGGAACTTCAGGTCGAAGGCGTGCCCCTCGATGTGCCACAGCGGCTCCGCCGAATCGTCCCCGGTCCCCGCAACGCGTAACTGACGTCTACCCCGAAGACGCCGCTCATCCTTAGCAGGAAAGCCAAGTGCTTCGAGCTCTGGCCTGGCCTTTGATCACCACCATCCACCTCTGGGGAATCCGCCACGTCGACCCGCAGCCGGACGCCCTCCGCATCACCTTCGAGGATCTCCTGTGAACCGCTGGTTCGCCAGCACTCCAGGGCCCGCGAACTCGCCCGCAGTCTCGTCCCCTCCATCCACTCAGACAGCGAGGTCACGGGAGTGCCCGCCTTCGGGCCACGATCGAGGGCCGCAACGTCGCACTGCGCACGCTGGGTTCTCCCGCATCCATCGTCCTGGATGGCGTCATGCCGAGGGACTGGCAGGCCGCAGTCGAAGCCGAGTAGTGCGAGGCTGCCTTGGCCGGGTCGCTCCCCTGCCACCGCGAACGTCCACTGAACTGGCGTCCATCTGAGCGAGTTCACGCACGCGACCCACGCCACGCGTTCGGCATGGCTCGCCAGCGGACTCCTTCGCCGAGTCGGCATCCTCCGAACCGCTGGCATCCCCTTCAGTACCACGGCCGGAGCAACCTCGTCCGCAACGGTGGTGAGGAATGGATCGTGGACCACATCCATGCACCCCAGCAAGACACCCTCGGCTTCCGCGACGCCACCGCAGCTCGCCTCACCCACTCTGAGTGGGGACTGCCCATTGCCGAGACCCGGGCCGTTGCACATGCGACCTGGAGCAGGGACCCGCCGCCCTCAGCGAATGCTGCGTTCAACTCGCCTCGACCGACCACCCCGGTGTGCTGCAGCTACGCTACACCCGCTGTCGGGGCAAATCCTGCGACGGCACCGCGCCGACGATGACCAGTACCCGGACCGCCAGGAGCTGTATGTGCGGTCGTTCCGGCCCAACCACGTGAGCCGAGTGGGCAGTGGCATTAACCGGGTTAACGGCCCGACGGTGCCGGGTCGCCGACGGACGCCAATGCCGCCGCAGCATCCTCAGCCGTGGCGTGCTACCACCCGGCATTAGACGGGGCGGCTTTGCCCAGTCGCCGGGTAACCCAGTACTCCCACCGGCGGGGCCCAGAGTCGACCCGCGCGCCGCCCCTCACCAGCGGCGATCGAGAGACCGACGAGCAGGAAGACGTTACGGCTATGACTTTGAGCAGTAGCCGGGCATGGATCTTGTGCCCTCCACTCGCACCGTCTTGCACGCGCTGGCTGTGACGGCTAGTCGGTGACCTGCGCGCATGCACGGGAGGCGCGCTGGTTTCAGCCAAAGATTGACCTGATCACTTCACTTGTTTCGGCTTGCGGGCCAATTGGCTGCCTCTCTCATCGATGCCCCCCGGCCTCAAGATCCTTGCGGGTAAAGGCCTGTTCAAACTGTCAAGCACGCCTGAGCGCCTGCCCGCCATGTCCGCCGGGCGTCGTTGACGATCACTCACCGGGACTGCACGATTACGTCGCTCAAGTGATCATCTGACTGACAAGTTCACGGTTCCTGCACATCGAGGGGCCCGATTTGTCATGTCTGTCTTCATGTCGGAGGGAAATACATCATGACAAAGCGACTTCGAGTCCTGAGCGCGATCATCGCCGCCGTCGCCGCCCCCGTCTTCGCCGCCCCCGCAGCCATGGCCGACTCCACCGAGATCACCCCCATGCACCACTGGGGGAGCTGCAGCAACAGCGGAAACACAAACGATGCGGGCGCCCGATGCACAAGCCTGAGCAACGGCACCCTCTACATACGGAAGACCAGCGAGCCCTCGGTCACCGTGCAGTACTACAAGAGCGGCGGCAGCAGCATCTACGCCCGTCTGGGCTTTGAACAGAACGGCACAAACACCTGGGACACCTACAAGACGATGACCTACGCCTCGGAGGTGGCCAACCGGCACTTCAGCAGATCCTGGAACAAGGACTTCGTTGGGTGCACCCCCGTGATCGGCAAGCTCCACGTGCAGAACGGGACGACCTACCCGACTCCCACCATGGGCATGTGCTAAGCAGGCGACTCACCACTTGACGTACTAGCCGTTGGGCCCAGCGCGTTCCAGCACTGGGCCCAACGGTTCTCCCAGAAAGATCTGCACACCTGTGCTTGACGCTGTGTTCAGCGGACACCTCGGCTTCGTGGTCGTGGCCTGTCTCATTGCCGCCGCCGCCAGCTATCTGACCTACAAGGCAACCCGCACGAGATGGCACCGTCCGGCCATCCATGCCCTGTGGGCTTCATCAGCAGTCAGCGTCGTCCTGCTGACGATGTGGAGCCCTGGGGGCGGCATATCCCCCGCCAGCGAATGCGTGATCAACAAGGACGTGGCCGAGTCGTTCACCCAGACCCAGGGGCTCATGAACATGGGCATGTTCATACCCTTCGGCCTGCTGGGCGTCCTCGCCACACGGCGCCCCGGTTTGGTGCTTCCTGCCGGGATCCTGTTGTCCGCCACCATCGAGATCACGCAAGCATCAGTCCCCTTCCTCAGCCGAACATGCGACACCACCGACTTCCTCTCCAACTCAGCCGGCACGGTGATCGGTGTCGCCCTCGGCCTGCTCCTGACCCTGTCTGACCGCCAGACACCCTCACCCACGCGACTCCCCGGACGGCACCTGGCGATAGGCATCGTGGCCATCACAGCAGCACTTGCTGGGGCATGGACTCTGTTCGTGACACCTGTCGTCATCCAGTGGAGCAATAGCGCGACCTCCGCCTCCGCCGAACAGCGCCGCGCCATTGAGGAATCGGTTCAGCAGGCTTTCGACGGCCACTACACCGTGAGGTCAACCGAGTTCGTCCGCGGGCAGGACGGCACGGGAACGATCACAGCCATCCTGGACTCCGGAGTTGAAACGGCATCCGGCTCTGCGGAACTCAGTTGGCCAGATCAAGAGACCTTCGATGTCCACGTGCTGCCCAGCGTCTTTGAAGCCGGGCACTCCTACCCGATAACAGAGACTGCAGGGTCCGTCTCCACACAGGAGGAAGCCGAGACCATCGTCAAGGCCTACGCCGAGCGCTTCATGCCCTGGGGAGTGCAGGACTCCGAGCTCATCATCCAGCCCGTGGAAAACGGAAACCTCGGCTGGCTGGCCAGCTGGCGACGCTGGGACGGTGACGTCCTCCTTCCGATGCGCCTGGACGTCACGATCGAAGCCGATGGCAACCTGACCGACCTGCTGACCCGACAGGTCGATGACCCCGAACTGCCGGAGGTCACCGTCACCGAAGACGCAGCCTGGCAGTTGCTCGAAGCACACTTCTCCCTTGACCCCGCGGACACAGAGCGCTTTGAGCCTGTGCACTTGGCGGCACGGTACGAGGGTGAGTGGCGTGTGCACTGGCTCATGAACCTGGAGACCGATACCGAGACGATCTATGGCACCGTCGACGCGACCACAGGGGAGATCCACTCAGACGGTCGCTACGAGACTCCCGCCGAAGATGATTCCGAGTTTGCCTACTCCCGGCCCTGAGATGCCACTGAATGGTGACACAGCACGGCATGTGAACGCCATCGATCCAGCAACGTGGAGCGGGCTCGGGGGTCGTTCTGCGTCGACCCCGACCGGGTGGGTAAGGGCTCTCTCGTGCGCCAACCGTGTTGGTGACCGACGAGGTTAGAGGAAACCGTCCGTAGAGGCGCAGTTCTTCAGGGCGGACCTCTCAGAGCGCCCCCTCCGCCCTTCGCCATCGGCAGTCCATTCCCCGGGACATCGTCCCGGCACTGACGGCCCGCGTCGTCTACGTGCGGATGCCCGGGTGGTTGTTGTCCGCGGACAACAACCACCGAGGCGTCTCCGTGCCTGCTACTCGTGATGCAGGATGACTGGTCCCGCATCACCTACTCACCGGCGGAGGCTGTGTCCGTGGCACGGCTTCCTTTGCTTCCATCACCCGCCGCAGCCCGTCCACCGTCAGCTCGGGGAACCAGCCGGAGAAGTCCAAGTCGGTCACGTCCTCGAACACCAAGATCGCCGGCGCAACCGGGTGGACCCACTGAACGATGCAGTCAAGATCGAGCACATCCCATGGATGGTGACGTCGTGCCACGACATCACCTCCAGGTCGGCGTCGCCCCAGATCGCCTTCCGCAATCCGGACGCCGGGTGATTGCCGCTCTCCATCAGTCCCTGCCCGCCAGCACGGCATCGTGCCACTGCGGAGGAACGAAAATCGCTGCTGGCCGACCGTAGCGGGTGATGGCGGCATGGGCGCCCTGGTACTCGACGGCGTCCAGCACGCGCGTCAGATCCTCGCGCCCATCTCGTGAGGTCCACGACTGCGGTTCCGGCGCGGGGTGATCCCGGCGGGCCTCCTCGTACCACGTGGGCGGCACCAAGACCGCGCACACCCGATCGTTGCGGGTCACCTCGCGATGCACGAAGCGGTGCTGCGCGTCGGCGAGCGCCGACCCCCAGTGCAACCGCAGGTGCTCGCTCGGGTCGCGGCGGGAGTCGTGAGACATCCGGTCATTCTAGATTGCGCGAGTCTTGTAAGTTATGTAAGTCTCGTAGGACTCTGACAGCAGAGCGCCCCTGGGGCCAGCGGTGACGCCAGACCCCGGGATCCGACCGCCTTCTCATCAAGCTGAGGAGAACGAGCTGTGGGACAACCGCACAACACCGCTCCACCGCAGACCGCCGAGCGCATCACGCGGGCGAGGGCCCAGGCGAACGCCATCACCTGCTTCATCGCCGCCATCGGAACCGCGGCGTCCTTGATCGGCATGTGGCCGGCCACCCGAGTGGCCGTGGTCGCGGCCGGCGTGCCGGACGACATGGTGGCCCCGCTGGCGCTAACCGCGCTCGGGCTGCTCGAAGGGACGATCATCGCCTGCGGCCTCCGCGCCCGCGCCAACGTGATGGAGACCGGCCGTGCCGGAGTCGATGGCGTGGCGCTGTGGTTCGCCGTGAGCGCCTCGGCCACGGTATCCGCCACCGAAGCCGCCCTGGCGGCACCGGCAGGCACCCCACCAGGTGAGCAACTAGTGATCGTGCTGGTGCGTTTGATCGCCCCCGTCACAGCCGGCTGGCTCTGGGAACGGGGCCTCGCACCAGAACGCCGCGCCACAAGAGAAGGCTCCCCCGGCATCATCGCCACATACCTCGCCCGCCTCCGGGCTGCCCTCCTGCCCCGAGCCAGGGACGAAGATTCCGGGGAACTTCACCGGCGTCGCGCTTGCGCCCGGGCGGCTCGGCTCACCGACCGCCTCAGCGGGGCGGAGGAACATGACCTCTCGTTCTGGCAACGCTGGACACTCGACCGCCTGCGTCGGGCCATCCGAGCCTCCGGCGCCGCCCAGCACCCCGATCAGCGCCGCTATCTCCTCAACGACATCGCTGCCACCCGCAACGCCTTCGAGCTGACCCGCATGCAACCGCGCTCTCCATGGACCTGTTGCCCGACGGCCCTCCGTGTCCGAGATTTCCCCGCCCCCACCCAGCATCGGGAAATCATCGTCCGAGCTCCGGAGAACCTGGCGAACGGGCACGGCGCAACTTACTTTCCGAGCGGCAGGCAAGCCTTCTCTGCCGAAGAACTGGACATCACCCGCTGCCTCTTCACTGAGAGCATCAGAACGACTGGCGGCGAACCCTCGGTCAACGCCGTTGCCAAAGCCGTCAACCGCCGCTGGGAACGGGCAAAGCGCCTCCACGAAGCCATCCAAAAGGAACGCGCCGCCTAACGTCTAGCGCCTTGGGTGACCAGGATGGCGAGTCGGCTAACCGCCTCAGGAACTGCTCCCTCGACATAGGCTTCGCCCCAACGGTGTCGGTTCGTCGGCATAGTGAACCCGCCTGCCGCTTTGGTGGTTATCTGTCCACCTCGATTGGACAGCCCAGGTATGGTGAGTGCTCATTGGTCCTTCGTCTCCCCAATGCGTCCCGGTCGCGCCCAGTGACTGGGGACCTCATTCAGTGAGGTCGTTCATGGAGATGGGAGCCCAATGGAGCAGAACAGGCGCCAGCCCCGGCAGGAAGACCTCTTACTGCCGGTGTGGGTACGGTCAACGGTCGCGATTTTGACCGCCCTTACCCCGCTCGCGTTCTGCGTGTCGCTGGTACTGCGGTAGCCCCGTAGCACCGGGTGGGCCGAAGTCGGCTGGACGAATGGATAGGTCCGGCCGCGAAGCAGTCGGCCGGACCTATCAGCGTACGCACTGGTCGGCCCCCGGTTGCCCCCGGGCGGCCGACTCTCTGCGACGCCGCACGAGGTCACGCAAAGTCACCAATATGAAACTTAGCGTTCACTGCACACGTACGCGTGTAGTAGCTGACTCTACAGGCAAGATATGTGTTGGTGTGCAAGCCTGGCGCCGGAAGCTGTTTCTCCACGGCCGCCATTCACACATCACGCCGTCCCGCAAACGCACTTCGGATGAATGACATCAGACTCTGTCGACTCCGCGACCTGGGACCAGGATAGGACTTCGGGAGCCGGACCGCCCCGCATGACCTTCCGCTGGTCGGGAACAATCGCTGCGTGACCGTCGCAGAGTTCATAGTCGAGACGCAGTGGACGCTGCTGATCCTGCTCACCCTTCTGCCACTGGCAATCGGCATGGCCGCCAGCGAGAGCTTCCGGCGGGCTGTCCTCGCACGCAACTGGCGCGTTGGACCGGAAGGAATCTCCGTAGAACTGCCACCCCCGCCGGCTGACGCTCTCCACGCGGCAACTCAGACCGACGAGGAGGCTGCCTATGCCCTGGTCACCGAAGAGGATCCCGTGCCCGGCCCGGATGCGATCGCCGCCCGTCGCCGCGAGGCGATTGAGGTACTCCTTCGGGACGCGGCACTGCGCGGCTGGGAGAGCCGCAGGGCTGGCAGCCAGGCACCGCCCGAGCCCGAGATCGGGTGGACGGGCGACAACAGCCCCAGCATCAGCTACAGCAGCGCGGTGCAACATCATGTGAACAAGTCGACCAGCTCCCACGACAGCCACATCCTCATCACCGTGAACGATGGAGCCGCCGTCTACCTCACCAACGAGAAGTGAACCAGACAAAGCAGATACTCACTTGAGTGTGTGGATCGGGTGCACCTACACACGTGCGTAGGTGCACCGCAACGTTACTCACGTAGCCTCACCGCCAGGGTTCTTCCCCTCGCTGTGGGCCAGCACGCCTAAGCAACCTCCACCACCGCCCCCGGGGGCCAGCCTTTGCCGGCCTGGGATATCGCTTCCACTGTGCAGCGCTGGCCGACTGCGGAAGTGCCCGGCAGTGGCGCCATTACTCACCTTGTGGATGCGGACGCCTCTGACCACTGATACTCCTCTCCAAGGCCGCCCATTGGATGCGGCGGAGGTGGGCCGGGTCAAGGCTAGTGATCGTTTTGACTTCGGTGAAGCGGTCGGCGTCGGGGCCGGTGGGACGGGTGCCCTTGATGTGGGGTGGGAGGGCTTCACCGATCGCTTCGTAGTAGGCGTCGCGGGCGGTGGCGACCTCATCCACCAGGCGCTGCGCCTCGTGGAGTTCGGCGAGTGCGGTGTCGGGGTCGGCCAGGCGGCGGGGTAGGCCGGCCTTGTGGCGGCGAGCCAGTTCGGTCTCGTAGAGGTTCCGCACGTTGCGCTCGGTCTGGCCGATCAGGCGGGCGATCGCCGGCCTGCGGCCTCGTCCGGGGATCGGCGGGTTCTTCTCACCGCGGGCCTTCCTCTGTTCGCGGAGCGCCTTCTCCTCGTTGGTCAGCGGGTCGGCGTGGGCATCCGTCAGGAGGCTGTTGCGGCGAGCTTCGCGGTCCGGCAAGAGCTCCTGGAGGCGATCGAAGCGGCGCTTCGCCTTCTTGAGAGCGGACAGGGAGTCGGCGACGGTCATCGGGTCATGCTGGACAAGCAGGAAAGGCCTGAGCAACTCCGCTGGTACATCGGTGGCCGTGGTGAGCGTCATCGGTCTTCCAGAAGGGTGTTGAGAGCGTCGGCAGCGGCCTGCCATTCGTGTTCGTCCTCACCGCAGGTACGGCACAGGCCGTTGCCGCCGGGGATAGTGCGGCGACGCTGGCAGCCTTCGCAGATGGGCCAGTCCATGCAGGCGGCGCACCGGCCGTAGCCGGGGACGGGTGGGACTCCGCAGTCCTCGCACTCGGGCAGAGGTGGCGTGCCCGCGTGGTTGCCGAACCGGGGTGGGGCGTACGTCTCGCCGCCGGTCTGCGGAACCGGATCGGCCGAGGGGAAGGTGGTAGGCGCGGCGGGGATGGCGTCGATGCGGCGGGCCAGGAACCCGGCCGGGCTGGTCACCCGAATCGGCAGTCCGCCGGTCAGCGCGGTGTGCAGGTCCGCAGCCGACCATCCCGTTGCAAGCAGGGAGTCCAGTCGCGCGCCCAACTGGCTGAGGACCTGACCGCCGATCCCGAGCCTATGATCCCGGGCCCCGATCCCCAGCAGCAGCGACACCCCGGAGCTTGCCGGCGCGGGCTCCGGCGGCGCCGTTCCCTTCCGCTTTTCGGAAGCGGTCTCCTTCCGCGCTGTGCCCTGGCCGGAGGGAGGGGAGGGTCGGGTCTTCTGGTTGCTGGTCTTCTTGATCTTGGTCTTCTTAGGCTTCGGATCACCCGTTGCCGGTTCACCCGTTGCCGGGTTTTCCGTCAACGGTTCCGACCTGGGGTTTTGTGGGTTCTCGGGCCGTGCCGGGGAGTCGGTGATGCGGTAGACGGCGGTACCCAGACGGCCCCGCTCGTCACGTTCCTGGTGCCGCGCCAGGTACCCGTACCGCTCGAGTTCCTTGAGGCCGCTGGTGATGGCGTCGCGCCCTTCCGGGCCGGTGCGGACCAGGGCTTCCACGGTGATGCCGAAGCCGTCGCGGTGCGAGGCGATCTCGGCGAACAGGCCGCGGGCCTTGCGGCTCAGTCTGCGGTCGCGGACGAGGTCGTTGGAGATCTGGACGAACCGGTCCGCCGCCATGTAGCCGCGCTCGATGCGGCCGTAGCGGCTCATCGGGTCCCCAACCCGGGTGCGGTCGGGCCTCGAAGCCCGAAGGGGTACGGCATACTCGGTGACCTCCGTAGATTCACGACACAGGCGGAGAACCAGGCGGTCCGGAGGGCCTAATCTCCGGACCGCCGCCTTCTTGCATCAACTATGGACGTCACTTCCGGAAAATCAGTCCATAAATGCGGATGGCGCGAGGATTCGCCCGGCCATTCACACGCGTTGGTGAACGGTCTCACTCGTCCGAGCGACGCGAGCGTCAATCATCGGCTGTAGACGCGATTTGTCACCGTATGGTTCATAAACATTCGTTTATGGGCACCCAGAGAGGCGCCCTTGGAAGGGACACGACCATGCGTCAGACCGACATGCTCAAGCTGCCGGAGGTCCTCCAGACCATCCGGATGAGCCGCGCCGGCTTCTACCGGATGCGCTCCCGGGGGCAGGCCCCCCGCCTCCACAAGCTGCCGAACGGACACATCCGGGTCCGCCGGGCCGACCTCGACGCCTGGCTGGACCGCCTGGCCGAGAACGCCGCCTGACCAACCGCCACAACCACATCGGCGCCCGGCAACCCCGGGCGCCGCTCCATGAAAGGAGAGCCCCGTTGGGGCACACCTTCAAAGTCAAGATCTGGTCGATCCGGGAACGGACCTGGGCCAGCAAAACATCGTTCGAGGTGCGGTGGAGGGTGGGCTCCGAGACTCCATCGGAAACCTTCGACACCTTCACCCTCGCCGACAACCGCCGCTCCCAACTCATGGTCGCCGTCCAGCAGGGCGAAGCCTTCGATGAGGCCACCGGGCTGCCTGTCTCGGAGCTGCGACGCCGCAACGATGTCCCCTGGTACCGGCACGCCCGCGAGTACATCGACATGAAGTGGACCGACTCCCCCGCCTCCACCCGCCGTACCCTCGCTGAGGCCATGGCCACCGTCACCCCGGCACTCGTCACCGACACCCGGGGCATGGCTGACAACCGGACCGTGCGCACCGCCCTCTACAGCTGGGCCTTCAACCAACACCGGTGGGATCAGGATCCGCCCGAGGAAGTCCAGAAGGTGCTCACCTGGTTCGAGCGCAAGTCCCTGCCCATGTCCGCGCTGGCCGATCCGCTCGTCACCCGCAAGGCGCTGGACAGCCTCAAGCGGAAGCTGGACGGGACCACCGCGGCCTCGATCAGCATCCGGCGCAAGCGAGCCATCTTCCACAACGCCCTTGAGTACGCGATCGAGGCGGGACGGCTGACCGAGAACCCGATCCACAAGGTGAAGTGGTCACTCCCCGACCCCATCGACGAGGTCATCGACCCCGCCATCGTCCCCAACCCCCGACTCACGGGCAAACTCCTCAACGCCGTTCGGGCCCAGGGAGCCAGAGGACGGCGGCTCCACGCGTTCTTCGGGTGTCTGTACTACGGGACCGCCCGGCCGGCGGAAGCGGTTGGACTCGATCGAGCCGGATGTCGCAGTCTGCCCAAACACGGCTGGGGGCTGCTTGGCTATCAGCGGACCCGGCCCCGGGTCGGCACGGCGTGGACCAACAGCGGGCAGGCTCACGACGACCGCGGGCTGAAGAAGCGGCCCAGCAAGGCCGTACGGCTCGTGCCCATTCCACCGGAGCTGGTCGCCATGCTCCGCTGGCACATCGACGCCTACGGCTTCGCCCCGGACGGCCGCCTGTTCCGCACCAACCGCAACGGGCTCCTCCAGGACACCGGATATGGCGAGGTATGGCAGCGGGCGCGCAAGGCCGTGCTTCCGCCGCACCTTCTCGACACCGATCTCGCCAAGGACCCCAGCAGCCTGCGGCCCGCCGGGCTCTCCGGACAGCTCAGCGCCGGCGTCGCCCCGCAGACCGTCGCCCAGCGCGCCGGCCACAGCGTCGAGGTCCTGCTCCGGGTCTACGCCCGCTTCATCCACGACACCGACGAGGACGCCAACCGCCGCATCAGCGAGTGGCTCCAGCGCTGGGGATAGCTCCCTCAGCACCCTGTTTTCCGTCCGCGCATAGTCCACACGCAGCGGACAACACGCGGATTTCAGTGGGACAGAACAGGACATAGGGCCCATTTGAACGAGCCCGTCTGAGTACTCCAACAAGTAAACCCCCGACCGCGTTTCCGCTGGTCAGGGGCTACTTTTCCCAGTGTGGCGGCGCCAGGATTCGAACCTGGGAAGGCTGAGCCGGCAGATTTACAGTCTGCTCCCTTTGGCCGCTCGGGCACACCGCCTGGGGTTGTCGCGCGCTGGCGACGTCGTAAACGATACCTGATGCGCGGGGGTGGTTCGCCACTCGGTTGTTCGGAGGGTGGGGGCGCGGCGGGTGACTAGGCTGTGCGGGAATCCAGCCCAGACGATCTAGCCCTCAGGAGCCAGTGACACCATGGCCGACTCCAGTTTCGACATCGTTTCGAAGGTCGACCGGCAGGAGGTCGACAACGCCCTCAACCAGGCCGCGAAGGAGGTGTCCCAGCGCTATGACTTCAAGGGCGTGGGCGCCTCCATCGGCTGGTCGGGCGAGAAGATCGAGATCCGTGCCAACGCCGAGGAACGGGCGAACGCCGTCCTGGACATCTTCCAGTCCAAGCTCGTCAAGCGCGGGATCTCGCTGAAGGCGCTGGACTCCGGCGAGCCGCAGCCCTCCGGCAAGGAGTACAAGATCTTCTCCACCATCAAGGAGGGGATCAGCACCGAGGACGCCAAGAAGGTCGCCAAGCTGATCCGCGACGAGGGCCCCAAGGGGGTCAAGGCGCAGGTGCAGGGTGAGGAGCTGCGGGTTTCCTCCAAGAGCCGCGACGCCCTCCAGGAGGTGCAGCGGCTCGTGAAGGAGAAGGACTTCGACTTCGCCCTTCAGTTCGTCAACTACCGCTGAGCGACAACTGCTCCGTCTGTTCCCCGTGGTCGTCCTCGTCCGGGACGACCACGGGGAGCAGGCGTTCATCACCCGGGGGCGACAGCCAGGAAGCCGGGCAGGGGCCCACCCCGTGGGACTGTGTCTCCACCCGTACGGAGCCGTCTCCGGCCGCTTCGTCCAGCCCCGTGAAGACCGTCCGGAAGCACCGCGTCACGGAGCCGCCGAACGGATTGATGGCCCGTTCGTAGAAGCCGGCCACCATGAGCACGAGCACCGCCCGGTCGCCGTCCCGCGTGAAGTGGAGCACCAAGGTGTCCGGCACGGCCACCCCGTCGAGATCCGCCGTTTCCCGAGGGAATCCGTCGGCCGCCGCAAGGCGGGCGACCTCCGCGATGTAGCGTTCGACCAGTTCCGCCGTGGCCTCGAACGCCTCCTTCTCACGCCGGTCATTGGCCCGCTAGGAGTGGATCAGCAGCCCCGTTGCCCCGGCGGCCAGGAGCACCATCCCCGCGAGGACGATCCAGAGCAGGATCGCAACGGCCGGCGTGCCTCTGTCCGCGGTCATCCGTGCTCCCCTCCATCCGACCGTCAGTCGTGCCGGACCGCCCCCGTGCAGGTGATGACTACCAGCGGTAGTGGGGGTAGGCGGCCGGGGCGTCCGTGGAGACGATCTCCTTGCCGAGCGGCATGAGGGAGACCGGCACCATCTTGAAGTGGGCGATCCCGAAGGGGATGCCGATGATGGTGAGGCAGAAGGTGACGCCGGCGATGATGTGGCCGATCGTGATCCAGATGCCGGCCACGATCAGCCAGATCACGTTGCCCAGGGCCGAGGCGACGCCCGCGTCGTGCCGGTCCCGGACGGTTTGGCCGAACGGCCACAGCGCGTACACCGCGATCCGGAAGCACGCGATGCCCCACGGGATCGTGATGATCAGGATGCAGCAGATGAGCCCGGCCACCGCGTAGCCGATCGCGAGCCACAGGCCCGAGAAGATCAGCCAGATGAGATTGAGAAGAGTCCGCATCCGCTCATCGTCTCAGTAACGGCCGCCCGCCATGTGCTCAAGCCGCGCGATGCGTTCGGCCATGGGGGGGTGGGTGGCGAACAGCTTGGTCATGCCCTCGCCGCGCCGGAAGGGGTTGGCGATCATCATGTGGCTGGCGGTGTTCAGCTGCGGCTCGGGCGGCAGCGGGGCCCGCTGGGTGCCCGTCTCCAGCTTGCGCAGCGCGCTCGCCAGGGCCAGCGGGTCGCCGGTCAGCCGGGCGCCGGAGGCGTCCGCCTCGTACTCCCGGGAGCGGCTGACGGCCAGCTGGATCAGCGAGGCCGCGATCGGGCCCAGGATCATCATCAGGAGCATCCCGAAGAGGCCGGGTCCTTCGTCGTCGTCGCGGCCGATGGGGATCAGCCAGGCGAAGTTCACCAGGAAGACGATCACCGAGGCCATCGCGCCGGCGACCGAGGAGATCAGGATGTCGCGGTTATAGACGTGGCTCAGCTCGTGACCGATCACCCCGCGCAGCTCGCGCTCGTCCAGCAGCCGCAGGATGCCCTCGGTGCAGCACACGGCCGCGTTGCGCGGGTTGCGTCCGGTCGCGAAGGCGTTGGGCGCCTCGGTCGGGGAGATGTACAGCCGGGGCATCGGCTGCCGGGCGACCCCGGCCAGCTCGCGCACCATCCGGTACAGCTGCGGCGCCTCGAACTCGCTGACCGGCCGGGCCCGCATGGAGCGCAGCGCCAGCTTGTCGCTGTTCCAGTACGCGTACCCGTTGGTGGCCAGCGCCACCAGCAGGGCGATCACCAGGCCGCCCCTGCCGAAGAGGCTGCCGATGAGCAGGATCAGCGCCGACATACCGCCGAGGAGCGCGGCGGTACGCAGGCCGTTGTGCCGGCGGTGCACGGTGAGCCCTCCTGGTCGTGCTGAGCGGATGGGAGCGGGGGATAACAGAGTTTCTCCACTCACAGTGGACACTCCCGATGGGGACAACGCCACGCGGGCGGCATCCGTTCCCCCGCCGCCGCGCTACAGGAGTTCCCCGGAGGTCAGCGTCAGGATCAGCTGGGGCAGGACGGACAGGACGGCTCCGGCCGCCGCGGCCAGGGTGAGGGCGGACCGGACGGGGAGGGCCACGGCGGCCCGTTCCGCGTCGGGTGCCGCGGGTGCCTTCTCGAAGAGCAGCGCCGTCCAGCGCAGGTAGTAGTAGAGGGCGATCACCACGTTGAGGGCCATGATCACCGCAAGGACCCCGAGGCCCGCGTCCACGGCCGTGGAGAAGACGGCGACCTTGGCGAACAGGCCGATCACCCCGGGCGGCAGTCCGGCCAGGCACAGCAGGAAGAAGCCGAGCGCCAGCGCCGCGCCGGGGTGGCGGCGGTACAGGCCGCGGTAGTCGTCCAGCCGGTGCTCGGGGGCGCGGCGCGCGACGTGGGCGGCCACCGCGAACGCGCCCAGGTTCACCGCCGCGTACATGAGCGCGTACGCCACACTCGCCCCGACCGCCGACGGCCCCACGTACGCCGCGGCGGCCAGCGGCACCAGCAGGTAGCCGGCCTGTCCCACCGAGGACCAGGCCAGCAGCCGGATCGTGCCGCCCGGCGCGGCCGGGTCGGTGCGCAGCGCCGCCACGTTCCCGGCGGTCATGGTGAGCGCGGCCAGCACCGCGAGCACCGGCCCCCACAGGTCGCCGAAGCCGGGGAAGGCCACCGTGGTCACCAGGATGAGCCCGGCCAGGCCGGCGGTCTTGCTGACCACCGAGAGGTAGGCGGCGACCGGCAGCGGCGCGCCCGTGTACGTGTCGGGCACCCAGAAGTGGAAGGGCACCGCGGCCGTCTTGAACGCGAAGCCCACCAGGGTGAGCGCGACGCCGGTCTTGGCGAGGGTGGCCAGCTGGGGGTCGGCGGAGGGCAGGGCGGCGGCGATCGCCTCGAAGTGCAGCGAGCCGGCCGCCGCGTACACGAAGCTCACGCCGAGCAGCGCGATGGCCGTGGCCGTCACCGAGGTGAGGAAGAACTTCAGCGCGGACTCGGGGCCGCGCCGGCTGCCGCGCCGCAGGCCCACCAGGGCGTACGCGGGCAGGGTCGTCAGCTCCAGGGCGATGATCAGTGTGGCCATGTCGCGGGCGGCGGGCAGCAGCGCCGCGCCCGAGGCCGAGGCGAGCAGCAGGAACCAGAACTCCCCGGCGGGCAGGTCCTTGTCCAGCGGTTGTGCGAGCAGCGCCGTCAGCAGGGCCCCGGCCAGGACCAGCAGTTGGATCCACAGGGCGAAGGTGTCCGCCGCGTACGCGCAGGGGCCGCCGTCCGGCGCGCAGAAGCTGGTGCGCTCCCCGGCCCGCAGCGGCAGCAGCGCGAGCGAGGCCAGGACCAGGCCGCCCACCGTCAGCGCGCCCAGCCACCCCTTGCGGGCGGCGGGCAGGAACAGGTCGGCGACGAGGACGGCCACGGCGGTGACGGCCACCAGTGTGGGCGGCGCGATCGTCACCCAGTCGACGCTCTGGACGAGGTTCATCGGGCGACTCCCGGCAGGAGGTGCTGCACGGCGGGATCGGTGAGGTTCAGCAGGACGGCCGGCCACAGGCCCGCCACCAGGGTGAGGACGACGAGCGGGGTGAAGGCCGCGTACTCGTGCCGGCGCAGGTCGGCCAGCGGTTCCTCGTACGGGCCGGCCGGGCCCATGCACACCCGGCGCACCATGAGCAGCAGGTACGCGGCGGTGAGCAGGGTGCCGAGCCCGGCGACGGCGAGGTAGGTGAGGTACGCGGGGCGGCTGAGGCCGTCGGCGGGGTGGAAGGCGCCGAGCATGGCCAGCAGTTCGCCCCAGAAGCCGGCCAGGCCGGGCAGTCCGAGGGAGGCGATCGCGGCGAAGGCCAGCAGCCCGCCGAGGCGCGGGGTGCGGCCGTACAGGGCCGCGCCCGCCGTGCGGGTCAGCGTGTCCAGGTCGGTGGTGCCCAGGCGCTCCTTGACCGCGCCGGCCAGGAAGAACAGCAGGCCGGTGACCAGGCCGTGGGCGACGTTCGCGAACAGCGCGCCGTTCACGCCGGTGGCGGTCAGGGTGGAGATGCCCAGCAGCACGAAGCCCATGTGGCCGACGGAGGAGTACGCGATCAGCCGCTTCAGGTCGCCGCCCGCGCCCTCCCGTACGAGCGCCAGACAGGCCAGCGACCCGTAGATGATGCCGGTGACGGCGAAGGCGGCGAGGTACGGGGCGAAGGTCCGCATCCCGTCCGGCGCGATGGGCAGCGCGATCCGCACCAGGCCGTAGGTGCCCATCTTCAGCAGCACGCCGGCCAGCAGCACCGAGCCGGTGGTGGGCGCCGCCGTGTGCGCGTCCGGCAGCCAGCTGTGCAGCGGCCACATGGGGGTCTTGACGGCCAGGCCCAGGCCGATGGCGAGGACGGCGAGCAGCTGGGTGGTGTGGGTGAGGCCGGCGCCCCGCGCCTCGGCGAGCGCCACCATGTCGAAGGTGCCGCCCTGGATGCCGATCAGCAGCAGGCCGAGCAGCATGACCACCGAGCCGGTGACCGTGTACAGGACGAACTTCCAGGCGGCGGGACCGCGTCCCTCGCCGCCCCAGCGGGCGATGAGGAAGTACATCGGGATGAGGACCATCTCGAAGGCGAGGAAGAACAGCACCAGGTCGAGTACCGCGAAGGTGGCGAGGGTGCCGGCTTCCAGGAGCAGCACCAGCGCGGTGTACGCGGTGGCGTTCGCGGGGCGGACGACGTACGTGTACACGGCGCACAGGAAGCCCAGCAGCGCGGTGAGCGCGATCAGCGGCAGGGAGATGCCGTCCACGCCCAGGTGCAGGCGGATGCCGAGCGCCGGGATCCAGGCGATGTCGGTGGTGCCCTGCATGCGGCCCGGCTCGTCGTGGTCGAAGACGGCGAGCAGCGCGATCGCGGCGGCGAGCACGGCGCCGGTGACGGTGACGCCGTGCCGCAGGACGGCCTGTTCGGGGGAGCTGCCGCGCAGTCCCGGAGGGGCGGGCAGCAGGGCGGCGGCGGACCCGATGAGCGGGAGCGCCACGACGGCGATGAGGAGGAGCTGAGCGGTGGTCATGGTAGTGGGCTCACCCTCCGGCGGCGACGAGTACGGCGGCGACGGCGAGCACCAGGGCGCCGCCGATCAGGGCGGCCAGGTAGGTCTGGACGTTGCCGGTCTGGGCGCGGCGGGTGAGCGTGCCCAGCAGCCCGGGGGCGGTGGCGGCGCCGCGTACGTAGGTGTCGATGACGGTGCGGTCCAGGAACCGCACGAGCGTGGCGGCGGCCCGGGTGGGGCGGACGAACACGGTCCGGTAGGCGGTGTCCAGGCCGAAGCCGGCCCCGGCGGGGGCGAACAGCGGGCCCAGCAGGGCGGGTCCTGGGTCGACGGCGGCGTCCGCCTCGTACGCCCGCCGCCAGCCCGCGTACATGATCAGACCGCCGGTGAGGGCGGCGGCGGTGGCCAGCACCGAGGTGGTGAGGGTGGGGGCGAGCGAGCCGCCGTCCAGCCAGTCGGGCAGCGCCCGGTAGGTGAGGCCCAGGAGCAGCGCGGGGACCGCGAGCAGCCACAGGACGGTGGTCATGACCGGCGTGGAGTCCTCGTGGACGGCGGCGGCCGGCAGGGGTTCGGGGCGGGCATGCACCGGATCGTGGAAGGCGACCAGCCACAGCCGGGCGGCGTAGGCGGCGGTGAGCAGCGCGGTCAGCAGGGCGGCGACCAGCACGATCCAGCCGGCGACGGAGGCGGAGCCGGAGCCGCTGTCGAGGGCGGCGTGTTCGGCCGCGCCTATCACGGCCTCCTTGGAGAAGAAGCCGGAGAACGGCGGGATCGCGGCGAGCGCGAGCAGCCCGATGGTCATCGTCCAGTACGCGTCGGGGGCGCGTTCCTTGAGGCCGCGCAGCCGGGACAGGGCGCGCAGCGAGCCGGTGCCCGCGGTGTGGATGATGACGCCGGCGGCCAGGAAGAGGAGGGCCTTGAACGCGCCGTGGGTGAGGAGGTGGAAGACGGCCGCCTCGCGGTGGGCGACGGCCAGCGCGCCCGTCATCAGGCCGAGCTGGCCGATGGTGGAGTAGGCCAGTATCCGTTTGATGTCGTCCTGGGCGAGGGCGGCCAGCGCCGAGCCGGTCATGGTGAGCGCGGCGAGGACGGCGAGGACGATCAGCGCGGCGGCGGAGGCGGTGAACACCGGGAGCAGCCGGGCGATGAAGTACACCCCGGCGGCCACCATCGTGGCGGCGTGGATCAGCGCGGAGGCCGGGGTGGGGCCCGCCATGGCGTCCGGCAGCCAGGTGTGCAGCGGGACCTGCGCGGATTTGCCCGCGACGCCGGCCAGCAGGAGCAGCGCGATGAGGGTGGGGTGGCTCAGCTCGAAGGAGGACAGGGAGGAGGTGAGCCGGGCGACGATGGTGGAGATGCGGAAGGTGCCGGCGTCCGAGGCGAGCGCCAGGATGCCGATGAGGAACGGCACGTCGCCGAGCTTGGTGACCAGGAACGCCTTGAGGGAGGCGGCGCGGGCGGCGCCGGTCTCCCAGTAGTGGCCGACGAGGAAGTACGAGCAGATGCCCATGACTTCCCAGCCGACGAGCAGGACGATCAGGTCGTCGGTGTAGACGACCAGCAGCATCGCCGAGGTGAACAGCGAGACGAGCGCGGCGTAGGAGGGGTAGCGCCGGTCGCCGCGCAGATAGCCCGTGGAGTACAGCTGGACGCAGGTGGCGACCACCGCCACCAGGACGGCCACCAGCACGGCGAACCCGTCCAGGCGCAGCGCGAGTTCGATGGGCAGGTTGTCGTTGCCGGTGGGGGCGAGCCGGTGCGCGGCCGTCAGGGGTTCCTCGCCGCCCTGCCGCACCGCCACGAAGACGGCGAGCCCGGCGGCGGCGAGGGTGGGCAGCACGGCGAGCGGCTGGACGAAGCCCGGGGCGCGGCGCCCGGTGAGGAAGATCAGCGCGGCGGCCAGGGCGGGCAGCAGCGGTACGAGGACAGCGGCGGTCGTAACGGTCACTGGGCCTTCTCCCGGCGCTCCCCCGTTTCGCGCAACCGGTCAACGGAGGAGACGCCGCGGTTGCGGTAGACGAGCAGCACGATGGCGAGGCCGATGCCGATCTCGGCGGCGGCGAGAGCGATGAGGAAGAGGGTGAACACCTGCCCGGAGTGCAGGGTGTCGCGCAGCCAGACGTCGAAGGCGACCATGTTGAGCATGACGGCGGCGAGCATCAGTTCGACCGACATGAGGACGAGGATCGCGTTGCGGCGCGCCAGCACCCCGTACAGACCCACGCAGAACAGCAGGACGGCGACGAGCGCCGGGTAGAGCAGGTGGAGTTCCATCAGCGGCGCTCCTCCTGGTCCTGGCGGGTACGGGAGACGACGATCGCCCCGACCAGCGCGGCGAGCAGCAGGACGGACAGCGCCTCGAAGGGCAGCACCCAGTGCGAGAAGAGGCTGTCGCCGATGGCGTCGGTGCGGCCGTGCGGGGTCTCCACGTCGATCACCTCGCCCCGGAACGCGTCCGCGACCAGCACCACCAGGGCGACGGCGGATGCCCCGGCGACGGTCAGCGCGACGGGGCGGTTGCCGGAGTCGGCGTCCGGGGAGGGGCCGATCGGCGCCTTCGTCAGCATCAGGCCGAACAGCAGCAGGACGACGACCGAGCCGAGGTAGATCAGCACCTGCACCCAGGCGACGAACTCGGCGGTGAGCAGCAGGTACTGGACGGCGAGGCCGCCCAGGGCCACCACCAGCCACAGCGCGGCCCGCACCAGCCGGGTGCTCGTCACGCACAGCACGGCGGCGCCGAGGACGACGACCGAGACGAGGAGGAAGATCACCTCCAGGAGGTTCACGAGGCCGGGCCCCCGCTCTGCCGTTCGGCGGCCTTGCGGGCGGCGGCGATCTCCTTCGGCTCCTCGGCGGCCTCGGTCAGCGGCGGCGGCTCGGGCACCGTCCACATCCACTCGCGCAGCCGGTCGCGTTCGTGCGTCAGCTCACGGATGTCGGTCTCCGCGTACTCGAACTCCGGCGACCAGAACAGCGCGTCGAACGGGCACACCTCCACGCAGATGCCGCAGTACATGCACAGCGAGAAGTCGATCGCGAACCGGTCCAGGACGTTGCGGCTGCGCTCCCGCCCGCCGGGGGCCGCCGCCGGGATCGTCTCCTTGTGCGAGTCGATGTAGATGCACCAGTCGGGGCACTCGCGGGCGCACAGCATGCACACCGTGCAGTTCTCCTCGAACAGCGCGATCACGCCCCGGCTGCGCGGCGGCAGTTCGGGCTGCACCTCCGGGTAGTGCTGGGTGACCGAACGCCGGGTCATGGTGCGCAGCGTGATCGCCAGCCCCTTCGCGAGACCGGATCCGTAACTCAAGAGATCACCACCTTGATGACGCCGGTGAGCGCGAGCTGCGCCAGGGCGAGCGGGACGAGGACCGTCCACGCGAACTTCTGGATCTGGTCCGCGCGCAGCCGGGGCCAGGCGACGCGCGCCCAGATGACGACGAAGCTGAGGGCGGCGGTCTTCAGCAGCATCCACAGCCAGCCGAGCGAGTCGCTGAGCGGGCCGTGCCAGCCGCCGAGGAAGAGAACGGCGGTCAGCGCCGAGATGACGACGATGCCCGCGTACTCGGCGAGCAGGAACAGCGCGAAGCGCAGCCCGGAGTACTCGGTGTACGCGCCGAAGATGATCTCCTCGGGCGCGATCGGGGCGTCGAACGGCGGGCGCTGGAGCTCGGCCATCCCGGCGGTGAAGAAGACGAACGCGCCCAGCAGTTGCCAGGGCACCCACCACCAGTGGAAGGCGGCGAGGATGCCGGTGAGCGAGAGCGTGCCGGCGGCCATCACGACGGAGGCGGCGGCCAGCAGCAGCGGCAGCTCGTAGGCCATCAGCTGGGCGGCGGTGCGCAGGGCGCCGAGCAGCGAGTACTTGTTGGCGGAGGCCCAGCCGCCCATGAGCGAGCCGAGGATGCCGACGCCGAGGACGGCGAGGACGAAGAAGATGCCGGCGTCGATGACCTGCCCGACTGCTCCATCGGGGCCGAGCGGGATGGCGACGAGGACGACCAGGTACGGGATCAGGGCGACGGCGGGCGCAAGCTGGAAGATCCGGCGGTCGGCACCGTCCGGGACGGTGTCCTCCTTCTGGACGAACTTCACGCCGTCCGCGACGAGTTGCGCCCAGCCGTGGAAGCCGCCCGCGTGCATGGGGCCGACCCGGCCCTGCATGTGGGCCATCACCTTGTGCTCCAGCTGCCCCACGAGCAGCGGGAGGACGAGGAAGGCGACGAACACGGCCGCCACGCGGACGGCGACGTCCAGCACATCCATCAGCCGTCCCCTTCCTCGTCCCGGTTCCGGTTCTCCTGCTCCTGCTGTTGCTCGGCCGGGGGCTGTTCCTGATCGGAAGAGGTACGCGCCCGCCGAGCGCTGTCCTGACCCCCGCCACGCGCCCGCGGGGGCTCGGTCCCGTCCGCCGTCTCCGGTGGCCGGCCGCCGTCGTCGGGGGCGGGGGCGGCGGGGTCGTCACGGCCGTCGTCAGGGCTGCTGCGGGGGGTGTCGGGGAAGGCGGGCTCCGGGTTGTGCCACGGCGCGTCGCCGCCACGGGTGGCGCCCCGCCGCGTCGCGGAGCCGCCGCCGTTCTCCGGGCGGGGCGACGTGGCCGCGGGGCCCTCCTCCGCCGGCCCCTGCGGCGTTCCCGGCTCGCGCTGGCTCGCGGAGCCGTCGGACGCGGAGCGCGACCGGCGCGGCGGGCGCGGAGCGTCCGGCGACGGGGCCTCCGGCTCGCGCTGGCTCGCCGAACCGTCACTCGCCGACCGCGACCGGCGCGGCCCACGGGGTGCCTCCGGCGGCGGAGCGTCGGCCGCCGGGCCCTCGGTGGCCCCCGGCTCGCGCTGGCTCGCCGAGCCGGCCGACGCCGACCGCGAGCGGCGCGGCGGGCGCGGAGCCTCCGGTGCCGCGCCGCCCTCGCCCGGGCTGTCGCCGGCGGCCGGCCGCTGGCTCGCCGAGCCGCCGCCCGCCGTACGGGTGCGGCGGGGCGGGCGCGCGGCGGCGCCCTCCTCGCCGTCCTGGGCCGGGCCCCGGCGCGGTCCCCGCGCGGGCCGGGACGGCGCCGGCGGGAGCTGGCCCTTCTGCGGGCCCCACTCGTTCGGATCGGGGACGCCCGGGGGCAGGGTCTGGCGGCGCTTGGGGGCGCCGTGGCCCGACTCGCCGGGCTCCTTCGCGCCCGGCCACGCCTTGGCCACCCGCGCCGCCAGGACGAAGTCCTTGCGCAGCGGGTGGCCCTCGAAGCTGTCCGGCAGCAGCAGCGGCGCCAGCCCGGGGTGGCCGGGGAAGTCCACCCCGAACATCTCCCGCGTCTCGCGCTCGTGCCACGCCGCGCCCGCGTACACTTCCGTCGCGCTCGGCAGCGACGGCGCCTCCCGGCCCACCAGCGTCCGGATCAGCACCCCGCGCGGCGGCGCGCCCAGCGCGACCACGTGCGCGCACACCCGGAAGCCGTCCGCGCCCTCGTCGACCGCGCTCAGCCAGTCGAAGAACGTGCAGCCCAGCTCGTCGCGCGCGATCGCCAGCGCGGCGAGCCACCGCTCCGCGGGCACGTCGACGGTCCGCAGCCCGTAGGCCACCGACTCGGTGGCGCCCTCCCCGAACTCTCCGAACTCTCCGAGCTCCCCGGACTCCTCGGACGTCACCGGTTGACCAGCCCGCTGGTCAGTTCCGCCGCCGACGCCCGCGGGGCGGCGGCGGGCCGCGCCCCGTACCGCTGCGCCGTCGACTCCTCGGCGATCTTCTCCTGGAGCTTCAGGATGCCCTGGAGCAGCGCCTCCGGCCGCGGCGGGCAGCCGGGTACGTACACGTCGACGGGGATGATCTGGTCCACGCCCTTCGTCACGGAGTACGAGTCCCAGTAGGGGCCGCCGCAGTTGGAGCAGGCGCCGAAGGAGATCACGTACTTCGGTTCCGGCATCTGCTCGTACAGCCGCTTCACCGCGGGCGCCATCTTGTCGGTCACCGTCCCGGAGACCACCATCAGGTCCGCCTGCCGGGGGCCCGGCGCGAAGGGGATGACGCCCAGCCGGATGAAGTCGTGCCGCGACATGGACGCCGCGATGAACTCGATCGCGCAGCAGGCCAGTCCGAAGTTGAAGACCCACAGGCTGTACCGGCGGCCCCAGTTGAGCACCACCTTCATCGGCTCGGGAGCCAGCCGGGCCAGGGCACCGAGTTTCACGTCCACGTCAGGACCCCCTTCTTCCACGCGTACAGCAGGCCCACCGTCAAAAAGCCGAGGAAGACGAACATCTCCACCAGCGTCGTACCGCCGAAGCCCTCGCCCGCGAAGACCGTCGCCCAGGGGAAGAGGAAGATCGCGTCCACCGCGAAGATCACGTACAGGAAGGCGTAGATGTAGTACCGCACCTGGGTGTGCGCCCAGCCCTCGCCGACCGGGTCCACCCCGCACTCGTACACCATGAGCTTCTCGGGGGTGGGCACCACGGGGCGCAGCAGCCGCCCGGCGGTGAAGGCCACCGCCACGAAGACGGCACCGACCACCGCGACAAGGCCCACGACCGCGTAGCCGTGGAAGTATTCCGGCACGGTTGCCTGCCCCTCCGGCGCGCCCGGTGATCTGTCAGCACGGGAGTCTAGGGGGTAGCGGAAAGGTGGGGGTAGCCCTACCGCGGTCCACCGACGACCCCCATGGTCCCGTCCGGCCCCACCCGGCAGTCTTGACGCATGACGAGCGGCACCACGACCCCCGCCGGCCCCACCGCGGCGCTACCGCGCCCGCGCCCGGCGCTCGGCGCACAGACCTGGCGCGAACTGGCCTATCTCACCACCAGCTGGCCGCTGGATCTGCTGGCCTTCTGCTACGTCATGGTGTGGATCGTCGCCGCCGCCCTGCTCTCGCTCACGGTGGTCGGGCTGCCGTTCCTGGCCGCCGGACTGACCGGGGTCCGGCTGCTGGGCCGCGCCGAGCGGGCCCGCGCCAGGGCCCTGCTGGACCTGCCCATCGAGGAGCCGAGCCCGCTGGCCGCCACCTACCGGGGCGCCGGCTTCTTCGGCTGGCTGTGGAACACCCTCAAGGACCCGGTGGGCTGGCGCACCGCCCTCTTCTTCCCGGTGCGGCTGGTGTGGGGGCTGTTCACCTTCGCCGCGTTCTTCCCCTGCTTCTTCCTGCTGTGGCCACTGCTGCCGTGGCTGGCGCGCGGCGCGAGCCACGTGGACCGGGCGCTGGTACGGGCCCTGCTCGCACCGTCCGACGGCCTGGAGCGGCGGATCGCCGAGCTGGAGTCGGACCGGGCCACCGTGCTGGACGCCTCCGCCGCCGATCTGCGCCGTATCGAGCGCGATCTGCACGACGGGGCGCAGGCCCGCCTCGTCTCGCTCGCCATGGACCTCGGCCTCGCCAGGGAGAAGCTGCTCAGCTCCCCGGACGACGCCGCCCGCATGGTGGAGGAGGCGCACGGCGAGGTGAAGCTGGCGCTGGCCGAGCTGCGCGATCTCGCGCGCGGCATCCATCCGGCGATCCTCACCGACCGGGGTCTTGGTCCGGCGCTGTCCGCCGTCGCCTCCCGCTGCACCGTCCCGGTCACCGTGGAGGACGCGCTCACGGTGCGCCCGGCCCCGGCCATCGAGGGCATCGGCTACTTCACGGTCTCCGAGCTGCTCCAGAACGTCAGCAAGCACAGCCGCGCCCGGCACGCCGAGGTCGCCCTGTGGCGTACGGAGGACCGGCTGCTGCTCCAGGTCACCGACGACGGGCACGGCGGCGCGGACACCACCGCCGGCTCAGGGCTCGCCGGCCTGGCCGAACGCCTCGCCGCCGTGGACGGACAGCTCGCCATCAGCTCCCCGCCCGGCGGCCCGACCACCGTGACGGCCGAGCTGCCCTGGCGCGACCGCACTCCCAGCGAAGGACCGACCTCATGACCGCCGCCCGGCCCACCGCCCCTCCGGCCCCGCACCCTGCCGCCCCGCTGGCCACCCACCCGGCCGGTCAGCCCTCCGGCAACCCCTGGCTGCTGCCCGTCGCCGCCCGCACGTGGCGCGAGGGCCTGCACCTGCTGCTCAACTTCCCGCTCTCCCTCGCCGCCGCCCTCTTCGCCGTCTGCGGCTTCGCGGTCAGCGGCGCCCTGCTCGTCACCCTGGTCGGCGTGCCGCTGCTGGCCCTCGTCCTGTTCGCGCTGCGCGGCTACGGCCACCTGGAACGGCTGCGCGCCCGTCTCCTGCTGCACTCCGATGTCGCCGAGCCCGAGCCGCTGCGGCTGCGCCCCGGCGCCCGGGGACCGCTGGCCTGGGTCGGCGCGATGCTGCGCAGCGGCGTTTCGTGGCGCACCGCCGCCTACTCCCTGGTGCACGCCCCGTGGGCGCTGTTCACCTTCTGCGCGGTGACGTTCCTGTGGACGTTCGGCTGGGCCGGCGTCACCTACCCGCTGTGGCAGTGGGCGGTGTCCGAGCCGATGGGCGTCCATCTCGACGGCGTGGGCGGCGGCTGGGTGTGGGACAGTCCGCCGGATTTCGTCGTGGTCGTGCTGCTGGGGGCGCTGGTCCTGTACGGGGCGGGGCTGCTCATCCGCGGCCTGGCGCATGTCGACCGGCTGCTGGTGACGGGGCTGCTGGGCCCGTCCGCCGCCGGGGAACGGGTGCGGCGGCTGGAGTCGGACCGTTCGGTCGTCGTGGACACCTCCGCGGCCGATCTGCGCCGTATCGAGCGCGATCTGCACGACGGGGCGCAGGCCCGGCTGGTCTCGCTCGCCATGGATCTGGGCATGGCGAAGGAGAAGCTGGCCTCGGACCCGCAGGCCGCGGCCCGCATGGTGGAGGAGGCGCACGGCGAGGTGAAGCTGGCGCTGGCCGAGCTGCGGGACCTGGCGCGCGGCATCCATCCGGCGATCCTCACCGACCGGGGTCTTGGCCCGGCGCTGTCCGCCGTCGCCTCCCGCTGCACCGTCCCGGTGGCGGTGGAGGTGGAGCTGCCGGTGCGGCCCGCGCAGGCGATCGAGGGGATCGCGTACTTCACCGCCTCCGAGCTGCTGCAGAACGTCAGCAAGCACAGCGGCGCCTCGCGCGCGCGGCTGGAGGCGTGGCGCACCGCGCAGGACCGGCTGCTGCTCCAGGTCACCGACGACGGGCACGGCGGCGCGGACACCACCGCCGGCTCCGGACTCGCCGGCCTGGCCGAACGCCTCGCCGCCGTGGACGGACAGCTCGCCATCAGCTCCCCGCCCGGCGGCCCGACCACCGTCACGGCCGAGCTGCCCTGGCGCGACCGATGAGATCCTGAACCCGGCCGGGCCGGGCAGGGCCGGTCATCGGGGTACGTCAGCGGGAACGGGGAGAGCTTGTGCGGGTGGTCATCGCCGAGGATTCGGTGCTGCTGCGGGAGGGGCTGACCCGGTTGCTGACCGACCGGGAGCACGAGGTGGTCGCCGGGGTCGGTGACGGGGAGGCGCTGGTGGCCGTGGTGCGTGAACTCGCCGCCCGCGGCGAGCTGCCGGACGTGGTGGTGGCCGATGTGCGGATGCCGCCCACGCACACCGACGAGGGGGTGCGGGCGGCGGTGCGGTTGCGGGCCGATTTCCCGGAACTGGGGGTCCTCGTACTTTCGCAGTATGTGGAGGAGGAGTACGCGACCGAGCTGATCGCCGGGTCCAGCCGCGGGGTCGGCTATCTGCTGAAGGACCGGGTGGCGGATGTGAGCGAGTTCGCCGAGGCGGTCGCGCGGGTGGCCCGGGGTGGCACCGCGCTGGACCCCGAGGTGGTGGCCCAGCTGCTGGGCCGCAGCCGCAAGCAGGACGTGCTGGCGGCGCTCACTCCGCGCGAGCGCGAGGTCCTAGGTCTGATGGCGGAGGGGCGGACGAACTCGGCGATCGCGGCCGCCCTGGTGGTCAGCCACGGTGCGGTAGAAAAGCATGTGAGCAATATCTTCATGAAGCTCGGTTTGGCACAGAGTGACACAGATCACCGTCGGGTTCTGGCAGTTCTGACCTATCTGAATTCGTAGCGGACTTGCGACGCTGGAGTGGGGAGGGGGATCACAGGACACCCTTTGAACGGGGTGCGGGTCGGGCAGGCCCGCCGTCCATGATGTGATCAGCTTCAGTAAGGCGATCCTTACCCACGTACGATGGCTGACAAGGGCCGCCTCAAGGAGGGCTACAAGCAGTGACCAGCCAGGTCGATCAGGTCGATCAGTCCGGCCAGGAGCGCGGCAGCGCTGATGCCAAGGAAGTGAAGCGCCTGGACCGGGTGATCATCCGCTTCGCGGGCGACTCCGGCGATGGCATGCAGCTGACGGGCGACCGTTTCACCTCCGAGACGGCTTCCTTCGGGAACGACCTGTCCACGCTGCCGAACTTTCCCGCCGAGATCCGCGCCCCCGCCGGGACTCTCCCCGGGGTGTCCTCGTTCCAGGTGCATTTCGCCGATCATGACATCCTCACCCCGGGCGATGCCCCGAATGTCCTGGTGGCGATGAATCCGGCGGCTCTCAAGGCCAATATCGCGGACGTGCCGCGCGGCGCCGAGATCATCGTCAACACCGACGAATTCGGCGGCCGGGCGATGCTCAAGGTCGGCTATGACAGCAATCCGCTGGAGGACGGCTCCCTGGAGGGCTACAGCGTCCACCAGGTGCCGCTGACGACCCTGACGGTCGAGGCGCTCAAGGGCTTCGAGCTGACCCGCAAGGAAGCCGGCCGCTCCAAGAACATGTTCGCGCTCGGGCTGCTGTCGTGGATGTACCACCGGCCGACCGAGGGCACCGAGGCGTTCCTGCGGGCGAAGTTCGCCAAGCGCCCGGAAATCGCCGAGGCCAACATCACGGCCTTCCGCGCCGGCTGGAACTTCGGCGAGACCACCGAGGACTTCGCGGTCTCCTACGAGGTCGCCCCGGCCACCTCGGCGTTCCCGGCCGGTACGTACCGCAACATCTCCGGCAACCTGGCGCTGTCGTACGGCCTGATCGCCGCCGCCCAGCAGTCCGAACTGCCGCTGTACCTGGGCTCGTACCCGATCACCCCGGCCTCGGACATCCTGCACGAGCTGAGCCGCCACAAGAACTTCGGCATCCGTACCTTCCAGGCGGAGGACGAGATCGCCGGCATCGGCGCGGCGCTGGGCGCGGCCTTCGGCGGGGCGCTGGGCGTCACCACCACCTCGGGCCCCGGGGTGGCGCTGAAGGCCGAGACGATCGGCCTGGCCGTCTCGCTCGAACTGCCGCTGCTGATCGTGGACATCCAGCGCGGCGGCCCCTCCACCGGGCTGCCCACCAAGACCGAGCAGGCGGACCTGCTCCAGGCGATGTACGGGCGCAACGGCGAGGCCCCGGTGCCGATCGTGGCCCCGGCGACCCCGGCGGACTGCTTCACGGCGGCGCTGGACGCGGTGCGGATCGCGCTGACGTACCGCACGCCGGTCTTCCTGCTCTCCGACGGCTACCTGGCCAACGGCTCCGAGCCGTGGCGGGTCCCGGAGGTCTCCGAACTGCCCGACCTGCGGGTGTCGTTCGCCACCGGGCCGAACCACACGCTGGAGGACGGCAACGAGGTCTTCTGGCCGTACAAGCGTGACCCCGAGACGCTGGCGCGCCCGTGGGCGATCCCCGGCACCCCGGGCCTCGAACACCGCATCGGCGGCATCGAGAAGCAGGACGGCACGGGCAACATCTCGTACTCGCCGAGCAACCACGAGTTCATGGTGCGCACCCGGCAGGCGAAGATCGACGGGATCGACGTCCCGCTGCTGGAGGTCGACGACCCGGACGCGGACGCGCGGACGCTGGTGCTGGGCTGGGGTTCGACGTACGGGCCGATCACGGCCGCCGTGCGGCGCATCCGCCGCGCGGGCGGCACGGTGGCGCAGGCGCACCTGCGGAACCTGAACCCGTTCCCGGCGAACCTGGGCCAGGTGCTGGCCGGCTACGACCGGGTGGTCGTCCCCGAGATGAACCTGGGCCAGCTGGCCTCGCTGCTGCGCGCCCGGTATCTGGTCGATGTCGAGTCCATCACGCAGGTGACGGGGCTGCCGTTCAAGGCGGAGCAGCTCGCGAACGCCATCCAGGACGCCGAAAGGGGCCCCTCCGATGACCACTGAGGCTCTTCCCGTGATCGACGCGCTGTCGCTGGTGCCCAAGGCCGGCGCCAAGCAGTCGATGAAGGACTTCAAGTCGGACCAGGAGGTCCGCTGGTGCCCCGGCTGCGGTGACTACGCGGTGCTGGCGGCCGTGCAGGGCTTCATGCCCGAGCTGGGCCTGGCCAAGGAGAACATCGCCTTCATCTCCGGCATCGGCTGCTCCAGCCGCTTCCCGTACTACATGAACACCTACGGGATGCACTCCATCCACGGGCGCGCCCCGGCGATCGCGACCGGCCTGGCGACCTCGCGGCGGGACCTGTCGGTGTGGGTGGTCACGGGCGACGGCGACGCGCTGTCGATCGGCGGCAACCACCTGATCCACGCGCTGCGGCGCAACGTCAACCTGAAGATCCTGCTGTTCAACAACCGGATCTACGGTCTGACGAAGGGCCAGTACAGCCCGACCTCCGAGGGCGGGAAGATCACCAAGTCCAGCCCGATGGGCTCGCTCGACACCCCGTTCAACCCGGTGTCGCTGGCGCTGGGCGCGGAGGCGTCGTTCGTGGCGCGGACGGTGGACTCGGACCGCAAGCACCTCACCTCGGTGCTGCGGGCGGCGGCGGAGCACAAGGGCTCGGCGCTGATCGAGATCTACCAGAACTGCAACATCTTCAACGACGGTGCGTTCGAGGCGCTGAAGGACAAGCAGCGGGCGCAGGAGGCGGTCATCCGCCTGGAGCACGGCGAGCCGATCCGCTTCGGCCTGCCGGGCGAGGACGGCCTGGGCACCCAGGGCGTCTTCCGCAACCAGGAGACGGGCGACATGGAGGTCGCGGAGATCACGCCGGAGAACGTCTCCCGGGTGCTGGTCCACGACGCGCACTCCACCTCGCCGACGACGGCGTTCGCGCTGTCCCGGCTGGCCGACCCGGACACCCTGCACCACACCCCGATCGGGGTGCTGCGCAGCGTGCGGCGTCCGGTGTACGACGACCTGATGGCGGACCAGCTGGACGAGGCGGTCAACCGCAAGGGCAAGGGCGATCTGTCCGCGCTGCTCCAGGGCAACGACACCTGGACCGTGGCGGGCTGATCTCCACCCCATCCGTCAACCCGACCATCTCCCGCTCGCACGTTCGAGTGGGAGATGGTCGTTTTTGGCGCGTACGCTGGATTCGTCGGCGAGGATCTGGCTCATGGGAGCAGTGATGAATGTCGAGCACGAGCCCGAGTACGACTGGCCGCGCCCCCCGGTGGGCGGCTACACCGCCGACGACCTGGACCGGCTGCCGAATCTGCCTCCCCACACGGAGCTGATCGACGGGAGCCTTGTCATGATGAGTCCGCAGACCGCCTTCCACTCCAAGGCCATGCGACTTCTGGAGAACGAGCTGCTGCGACTGGCTCCCCACGAGCTGGAGATCTTCAGGGAGATGACCGTCACCCTGGGCAAGCGCGATCGCCCGGAGCCGGATGTCATGGCGGTGAAGGCGACTGCCTACACCGACCCCGAGCAGACCTCGTTCCTGCCCGAGGACGTGGTGCTGGCCATTGAGGTCGTCTCGGCCGATTCCCTCAAGCGGGACCGCGAGGTGAAGCCCAGGAAGTACGCGGCGGCGGGCATTCCGCACTTCTGGCGGGTGGAGCGCGACAAGAAGTCGGGCCAGACGGCCGTCTATGTCTACGAGGCCGACCCGGCGACCAGGACGTATCTGCTCACCGGCATCCACCACGATCAGCTCAAGCTGGGTGTTCCGTTCGCGATCGACATCGATCTCTCGCGCCTGGCGTAACCAACGCGACAGGACCAATAGGTCCGTACGGGAATGACAACGGCCCACCCAGGCGCTACCTTCTTGCGAGGTTGACAGCATCACAAGGAGGCAGCGGTGGGTTCAGGGGCGGGCGGCGGCCGGGCCGGAATGGCGTTCGGGTTCGCGGCCTTCGGCATGTGGGGGCTGCTGCCGTTGTACTGGCGGCTGCTGGAGGACCTCGGGGCCTTCGAGATCCTGTCCCACCGCATCGTGTGGTCGCTGCCGACGGTGCTGATCATCCTCGCGGTCGTCCGCAGCTGGGCCTGGATACCCCAGCTGCTGCGGCAGCCCAAGCGCCTGGCGATGGTGGCCCTGTCCGCCTCGCTGATCTCGGTCAACTGGGGCCTGTTCATCTGGGCCATCGCCAACGACCGGGTCCTGGAATCCTCCCTCGGCTACTTCATCAACCCGCTGCTGTCGATCGCCGCCGGCGTGCTGCTGCTGGGCGAACGGCTGCGCCGCCTCCAGTGGGTGGCGGTCGGCATCGGCATGACCTCCGTGCTCGTGATGTCCCTCGCCTACGGCCAGGTCCCGTGGATCGCGCTGACGCTCAGCCTCTCCTTCGCCGCCTACGGCCTGGTGAAGAAGCAGACCGCCCTGGACGGGGTGCAGGGCTTCAGCGCCGACACCGCCTTCCAGTTCCTGCCCGCCATCGGGTACCTCGTCTACCTCACCGCGCGCGGCGACTCCAGCTTCACCGCCGACGGTCCGGGGCAGGCCCTGCTGCTGGTCGCCAGCGGGGTGGCCACCGCCCTGCCGCTGATCTTCTTCGGCGCCGCCGCCGTCCGGCTGCCGCTGTCCACCGTCGGACTGATGCAGTACATCGCGCCCACCATGATGTTCCTGCTCGGCCTCACCGTCTTCCAGGAGGAGATGCCGCCCGAGCGCTGGGCCGGCTTCCTGCTGATCTGGGCCGCGCTGTGCGTGCTGACGGTCGACGCGCTGCGCACCGCCCGCCGCACCCGCCGCACCGTGGCCGCCCACACCCCCGCACCGGCCGAGACCGCCGCGCCCGTCCCCCGCTAGTCTGCGGGTCATGCGGGAACGCACCAGGCAGTGGGTGGAACGTCAGCTGGCGGACGGCGAACGGATCGAGGCGGTGGCGCCGCTGGCCGGCGGCTGGACCTCCGAGATCCGCCGGCTGACCACCACCGCGGGGCGCGGCCTGGTGCTGCGCACCTTCACCGACGCGTTCTTCCTGCGGCACGCGGAGGGCCTGCTCACCCGGGAGGCGAACGTCCTGCGGCTGCTGGCCGGTACGGACATCCCGGCCGCCCGGCTGCTCGCGGTGGACGCGACCGCCGAGCACTGCGCGCACCCCTCGCTGCTGATGACGCTGCTGCCCGGCTCCGTCCGGGTCAGCGACGAGGGCGCGGACGCCCGCGCCGCCGTACTGGCCGGCCAGCTGGCCCGCATCCACCGGCTCCCGGTCGCGGCGGCGGACCGGCCCCGCACGTACCAGCCGTGGACCACCCCCGCCCGGGTGCGCCGCCCCGAGGACACCGGCCGCCCCGGCCTGTGGGAGCACGCGATCGCGGCCATCGACCGCGAACCGCCGCCGCACCGGGCACTGTTCCTGCACCGGGACTTCCACCCGGGCAATGTGCTCCTCGACGGGGACACCGTCAGCGGCGTCGTCGACTGGGTGGAGACCTCCTGGGGTCCGGCCGACCTGGACGTGGCGCACTGCGCCACCGCCCTGGCCCTGCTGCACGGCCCGGCGGCGGGGCTGGCGTTCCCCGGACACTACGAGCGGGCCGGCGGCGCCCTGTCCGCCGACGCGGCGGACCGCCGCTACTGGCGGCTGCTGGACGCGCTGGCCTACGCGCCGGACGCGGAGAAGGTCGCCACCCCCTGGCGCACCCTGGGCCGCACCGACCTCACCCCGCCCCTCCTCCAGGCCCGCCTGGAGGACTACCTGGACGGTCTGCTCTCCGGCTAGGGCGTCATGGGCATGTCCGGGCCCCGCACGGGGCATTCCCCTCTCGGACACCGACCAGAGAGGCGGGCGAGCCATGACACAGCGTGCTCCGGTGGGGCGGCCGGGGCGGGGGCCCGGCCGGGGGTTCGACGCGAGCGTGGACGAGGTGCACTGGACGCACGCCGTGTGCGGCCGAGCGCTCGCGCCGCCGGAGCCCGGGCACCCGCTGCCCGACGAGGAGACGCCATCGGCCGGAGCAACCGGCTGACAGCCGGCACGGCACCGTAACCGAAACCGGGACGCACACGGGACCGGAACCGGCACGAGGACGGAGGCGGGAGCGGGAGCGGGAGCGGGAGCGGGAGCGGAGGCGGGGGCCGGAACCGCTCGGGGGCGGTCCTGCGACCGCCGTCGTGGGCGCTACTCGCCGCTCTGGCGGGCGCGGTGGGCCCGGACCTTGTGGCGGTTGCCGCAGTTCTCCATCGCGCACCAGCGGCGCCGTCCGGGCCGTGAGGTGTCCACGTACATCAGCGCGCAGTTGTCTCCCGAACAGATCCGGATCCGGTCCGCGTAGGGGCCGGTGAGGACCGCAATCGCGTCCCGGGCGACCGTCGAGAGCACCTGCTCGCCGGTGGCCGGTGCCGCCCAGCCCGCCGCGCCGTCCGGGCCGATCAGTGGCACCAGGGGCGGGCGCGCCGCCGCCGCGTTCAGGGTGGCGAGATCGGCGTCGGCGGGCCGCTCCCCCGCGACCCGGGCGAGCCCGATGCGCCACAGCGCGTCCCGCAGGGCCCGGGCGGCCTGGATGTCCTCGGCGCCGATCTCCGGCTCCGGAGTGGGGTCCAGGCGGCTCTGGCCCACCCAGCGGCGCAGGTCCTCGGGGGTGTGCAGCACTTCGTAGCGCGCCATCCAGTCCGGCCCGCCGGTGGGCAGCAGTTCGAAGCCCAGTGCCCCGGGGTCGAACCGGTAGGACAGTCCGGAACCCGAGCGCAGCGGAATCCCGTGGTGAGTTGCCGTGCCAGCCATGTAACCAGTATAACGAGTTACATGACCGCAGCAGCGACACCCGCGCTCCACTGGAAACTCGTCATCGACACGGCCGACGCCCACCGGCTGGCCGACTTCTGGGCGGGCGCGCTCGGCTACACCGTCGAGGACCACAGCACCCTCATCGACGGCCTGCTGGCCGCCGGGCACATCGACGAGGACGCGCTCACCGAGCACCACGGCCGCCGTGTCTGGGCCGCCTTCGCCGCCGTCCGGCACCCCGACGAGCCGTACGACCCGGCGACCGGCATCGGCCAGGGCCACCGCATCCTGTTCCAGAACGTGCCCGAGGGCGGCGCGCACAGCGGCAAGAACCGGCTGCACATCGACGTTCACGGCGAGCGCGGCCACCTCACCGAACTCGTCGAGCGCCTCGAAGCCCTGGGCGCCACCCGCGTCCGTGAGGTCGACCAGGGCATGGCCGGCCACTGGTGGGTCATGACCGACCCCGAGGGCAACGTCTTCTGCGCCGCCTGACCCGCCCGGCCCACCTGACCCGCCCGGCCCGTCAGTGCCGGGCCGACTGGCCCCCGGCGCGTCGTGCCCCGGCCCGGCCTCCCGCCCCGGCCACTTCGGGCCGGACCGCACCGGCCCGTCAGTGGGCCGGCAGCTCCGCCAGGAAGTCCGGCACCGCGTCCGGCAGCAGCCCGGGAAGCGGATCACCGGCCGCTATGTCCACCACCGTCGCGTCCTGCGGCGGGGTGAAGTCGAAGCTGCCGCCCGACGGCTGCCCGTAGGTGATCTGGGAGAACGCCAGGTCCACCAGCGGCCCGTCGGAACCCACCATCGTCACCGCCAGCGGCACCCCCGTCTCCGCGTCCACCGAGATCCGGGCCGACTCCACCGAGCCACCCACCTCGTCCTTCGGCTCCACCAGCAGCTGGTAGGCGCTGCGCCCCGCCACCCGCGCCGTGCCGTCCACCGAGACGTCGGCGACCTCACCGGCCCGCTCCAGCAGCTGCTCCACCGCCGCCTGCGGGGTCACCTGCGGCGCCACCCCCAGCTCGTCCGCCCCCGGCTCCCCGCGCTCCGCGTCCAGCGGAACCTCGGCCCGGTAGGCGATGTTGCTGTCGCTGTCGTACGCCCAGACCTCCTGGCCGCGGTGAATCAGCGCGAAGCGGTCCGAGGTGCCCTCCACCAGCGCCAGCCGCTGCCTGTCCGGGCCGTCCACGGCGATCCGCAGCGTGCTGGTGCCGCCCGCCAGATCGGCGAGCCGCCCCGCGGGGCCGTCCAGGCCGCGGGCCAGCTCCGCGACCCCCGAGAACCCCAGATCGGCCTGCACCCGTACCGTGCCGGACAGTTGCGTCGTGTCGGACTCCGCGATCCGCACCAGCAGTTCCTCGGCCGAGACGTCGGGCAGGTCCGGTGCCCCGTCACTGGCGATCGCCGGCCACACACCCGCCCCGATCGCGGCGGCTCCCACCACCACGGCCACCGGCAGTCCCACCCGGCGGATGCGCGCGTTCAGTCCCATGTCACTCTCATCCCCATCTGTCCGCGAACGGCCTTCGGTCCCCCGTCACCCCAAGCAATCTCAATTGCACCAGCCGGACGGCCTTTGGACATCCTTCGCCGGGAGGCTCCCGTCTCCTCCCCGCGGAGTAGACCGCCCGGCCTGCGGAGTACGAAACCCGTAAGGGTTCTCCCCACGTGGTCTCCGGGACACGCGGACATGAGGAAGGGGCGGTGCACACGCACCGCCCCTTCCTCGTGTCACCGCCGCAACGGCCCTACCGCGTACGGTCCGCGACCAGATCGCACAGCGCGGCCATCGACGCCTTCGCCGGCCCCTCGGGCAGCGGCGCCAGGCATCTTCGCGCCTCGTCCGCGAACCGCAGCGTGTCGCGTTTCGCCGCCTCCAGCGCCGGATGCGCCCGCAGCCCGGCCAGCGCCTCCGCCAGCCGCGCGTCGTCGCTCAGGTCACCGGCGATCAGCTCGCACAGCCGCCGGTCCTCCGCCGCACCGCCCTGCTCGGCCATCTCCCGCAGCCGCAGCACCGGCATCGTCGGCACGCCCTCGCGCAGATCGGTGCCCGGCGTCTTCCCCGACTCACCCCCGTCGCTGGCGATGTCGAGGACATCGTCCGCCAGCTGGAAGGCGACCCCGATCCGTTCGCCGAACTGCGTGACCACGTCCACCACGTCCTCGTCGGCGCCGGACATCATCGCCCCGAAGCGCCCGGCCACCGCGATCAGCGACCCGGTCTTCCCGGCGATCACGTCCAGGTAGTGGGCCACCGGGTCCTCGCCCTTGCCGGGCCCCGCCGTCTCCTGCAACTGCCCCGTCACCAGGCGCTCGAACGCCTCGGCCTGGATCCGGACCGCCGCGGGCCCCAGGTCGGCCACCATCGTGGACGCCCGGGAGAAGAGGAAGTCCCCGGTCAGCACCGCCACCGAGTTGTCCCAGCGGGCGTTGGCGCTGGGCACCCCGCGCCGTACCTCCGCCTCGTCCATGATGTCGTCGTGGTACAGCGTCGCCAGATGCGTCAGCTCCACCACGACCGCGGCCGGCACGACCCCCGGCGCGTACGGATCCCCGAACCGCGCGGCGAGCATCACCAGCAGCGGCCGGAAGCGCTTGCCCCCGGCGCGCACCAGATGCTGCGCGGCCTCCGTGATGAAGGGGACATCGCTCTTCGTGGCCTCTATCAGACCCGCCTCGACAGCCGCCAGACCGGCCTGGACGTCCACTTCCAGAGCCTGGTCCCGCACGCTCACCCCGAACGGACCTACGACGGTCACGAGCGTTCTCCTGTCTCCGTTGCCATGTCCCTGGGCAGCGTAGCCGGTCACCAAAGGATCACCACGGGCACATCCCCATCAGCGGCGCGTACCCGTCAAGCGACCCGGCATACGCTGTTCCCGCCCCGTAACCGACGACCTCGAAGGCGAGGCACCGCATGGCCGTCACTCCCCAGGATCTCTTCGGTCTCGACAACTTGCCGTACGGAGTGTTCAGCACGCCCGGCTCCCCCGGCGGCCCGGGCACCCCCGGCGCCCCGGGCGATCCCACCCGGCGCCGGATCGGAGTCCGGTACGGCGACCACGTCCTGGACGCCGGCGCGGCCGCCCGCGCCCTCGGCTCACCCCACACCCCGCTGCTCCAGGCCCCCTCCCTGGGCCCGCTGCTGGCCGCCGGACGGCCGGTGTGGCAGTCCGTACGCGCCGCCCTGCGCGACTGGCTCGGCAACCCGGCGCACCGGGAAACCGTTTCCCCGCTGCTTCTCCCCCTCCACCCGGCCGCTGAATCCCCCGCCCCGGTCTTCCACCTCCCCTTCGAGGTGGCCGATTATGTCGACTTCTACGCCAGCGAACACCACGCCGCCAACGTCGGCCGGATGTTCCGCCCGGACGGCGAGCCGCTCACCCCCAACTGGAAGCATCTGCCGATCGGTTACCACGGCCGCGCCGGTACGGTCGTGGTCTCCGGCACGCCGGTGGTCCGCCCCTCGGGCCAGCGCAGGCCGCCGGGCGCCGCCGCCCCCGACTTCGGCCCCAGCCGCCGCCTGGACATCGAGGCGGAGGTCGGTTTCGTCGTCGGCACCCCGTCCACGCCGGGCGAGCCGGTGCCCAGGTCCGCCTTCCGCGACCACGTCTTCGGTCTGGCGCTGCTCAACGACTGGTCCGCGCGCGACATCCAGGCCTGGGAGTACGTGCCGCTGGGCCCGTTCCTCGGCAAGTCCTTCGCGACCTCGCTCTCGCCCTGGATCACGCCGCTGGAGGCCCTGGAGCACGCCGCGGTGACCCCGCCGCCGCGCAGCCACCCGCTGCTCCCGTACCTGGACGACACGGGCCCCGGCGCCGAGCCGCAGGGGTACGACCTGCGGCTGTCGGTCCGCCTGAACGGCGAACTCATCAGCGAGCCGTCGTTCTCGTCCATGTACTGGACGGCCGCCCAGCAGCTGGCCCATCTCACCGCGAACGGCGCGAGCCTGCGCACCGGCGACCTGTACGCCTCCGGCACCGTCTCGGGGCCCGAGCGGGGCGAGCGGGGCTCGTTGCTCGAACTGACCTGGAGCGGCGCCGAGCCGCTGCGGCTGCCGGCCGGCGCGGGCGGCGAGCGCACCTTCCTGGCGGACGGCGACGAGGTGACGCTCAGCGCCTGGGCGCCGGGGCCCGGGGGCAGCAGGATCGGCCTGGGCGAAGTCACCGGCCGGATCGAGCCGACCCGGGGGGCACCGCCCGCCGCCGCCCCGGACGGCGGCGGCGCGTAGCCGTACCCGGTGGTACGTCGTGCGGTCCGGCCCGCCTGGCCGGTCGCACGGCGACCGCGTCACGTACGGGGCCCGGCGGGATGGCCGGCCGTGCGCCAAGACGGGGGCCGGGGTCAACCCGGTCCGGACGGCGCGGTCTTCGGCCCCGGCACCGGACCGGCCCCGAGGTATCGGGGCGGAATCGCCACCGCAATAGGTGCGTAACCGATGCGATGATCGTGCCCCTTTTCGTCGGGACTGTCGTTGGCTCCGGATAAAGTGCCCTCACATCACTGCATGAGGGGAACACATGCGCAAGGCAGTACGGTTGGCCGCTCCCGCGGCGATCGCGGCGGCCGCCCTGATCCTGACCGGGTGCAGCGGCGACAGCGACTCCACGGACGACGACGCCAAGGGCAGCGACTCCCAGCAGGAGTCCACCACCGGCGGCGACACCGAGACGGACACGGACGACGGCACGGACGCCGACGCCGACGCCGAGTCGCCTGCCGGTGACACACCCACGGGTGAGGACCTCCTGGGCATGTGGGGCATCGTGGCCGAGGGCGACGAGTCCGCGATCTTCATGTTCAGTGACACCGGTTCCACGGCCTACGCGCCCACCGGAACCGAGAAGGCCGACGAGTGCTTCGGCACGGCGAGCGACGGCACGCTGTCCCTCGACTGCGTCGACGGCGGCAGCTGGACCGACGGCACGCTCGCCCTCGAAGGCGACGCCCTCAACGTCGTCTGGGCCGACGGGACCACCGAGAGCTTCACCAAGATCGAGGGGCTCGGCTTCGAAGAGGCCCTCGCGGGCGCCGAGTTCACCGACGCCACGAGCCTCGAAGCCCTGCTCGACGCCGCACTCGAATTCTGATCCACCCCGAGGAGAATCTCTCATGCGTAAGGCAGTACGACTCGCCGCTCCCGCCGCGATAGCCGCGGCGGCGCTCATCCTGACCGGGTGCGGCAGCGACTCCAAGGACGACGACGCCAAGGGCAACGACTCCCAGCAGGAGTCCACCACCGGCGGTGGCGACGACGCGGCCGACGACGCGGCGGACGACACGGCCACGGACGACGCCCCGGCCGGCGAGGCGCCCAGCGCGGCGGAGCTCGAGGGCTGGTGGACCGCCGACCTGTCCGGCGAGGAGGCCAACACCCTGATCTTCTCCGCCGACGAGGCCACCATGGCCGTGCCGCTCAGCGGGGAGGAGGCGGACCTGTGCAGCGGGACCGTCACCGACGGCACCGTGACCCTGGAGTGCCTGCTGGGCTCCGACTTCACCGAGGGCACCCTGGCCCTGGACGGCGACACGCTCCAGGTCGCCTGGTCCAGTGGCACCACCGAGACCTACAACAAGATCCCGGGCCTTGAGGACCTCGACCTCGACCTCGGTGACCTGGGTGGCGACATGGGTGGCTTCGAGCTCGACTTCTGACCCGGCCGGGTGAGAAACGGCCGCATCCACGTGATCGACGGGGGGGATCCATGCGTAAGGCAGGACGACTGGCGGTGCCCGCCGCCGTCGCGGCGGCGGCCCTGCTCCTGGCCGGCTGCGGCGGCGACAGCGGCGGGTCCGAGGACAGGGGCAGCGACGCCTCCGGCGACAACGGCCGCGGCGAGCAGCCCGGTGACGACGCGGGCGACGCCGACGGTGACACCCCGTCCGGGGACACCCGCCTGACCGCCGCCGACCTCGAGGGCACCTGGATCACCGGCTACGAGCCCGACGACAGCTTCATGGTCGTCATGAGCGGGCTGGTGTCCTTCTCGGACCTGGCCGAGGAGCGCACCTGCACGGGTGCCTTCGCGGCCGGTCATCTCGCCATGGAGGACTGCCGGGACCTCGGTCCCGGCGCCGTCCATCTCGACGGCGGGACGCTGACGGTCTCCTGGTCCTCTGGCGAGACGCACGTCTACGAGCGGGCGGAGGACCTCCAGGATCTGGAGAACCTGATCCCGGACCTGTCCGAGGTGCCCGATCTGGAGGACCTGGAACTCGGTCTGGATCTGGACCTGACGCCCGACAGCTGACGGCACCCCAGGCAGCACGTCATGGCCCGGAGCCCCACCAGGGGGCCCGGGCCATGTACGTCGCACCACGCAGCGGGAAACCGCCCGGAACGCACGGTGGCCGCCCCGGAGTCCGGGGCGGCCACCGCCGCGTGAGCACGAACGTGCGGCCTACCGCAGCACGAACACCCCGGCCTGACCGGCCAGATCCAGGAAGTACTGCGGCGCGATGCCCAGCACCAGCGTGACCACCGCCGCCAGACCCACCACCGAGGAGGTCAGCGGGCTCGGGATCACCACCGAGGGGCCGTCGGCCTTCGGCTCGCTGAAGAACATCAGCACGATCACCCGTACGTAGAAGAACGCCGCGATCGCCGACGCCGCCACACCCGTGATGACCAGGCCCATCGCCCCGGCGTCCGCCGCCGCCCGGAACACCGCGAACTTCCCGGCGAACCCGGAGGTCAGCGGAATGCCCGCGAAGGCCAGCAGGAACAGCGCGAACACTCCGGCCAGCAGCGGCGAACGCCGACCGAGACCGGCCCACTTCGACAGATGCGTGGCCTCGCCGCCCGCGTCCCGCACCAGCGTGACCACGGCGAAGGCGCCGAGCGTCACGAACGAGTACGCCGCCAGGTAGAACAGCACCGAGGACACGCCGTCCTCGCTGACCGCCACCACACCCGCCAGGATGAACCCGGCGTGCGCGATCGAGGAGTACGCCAGCAGCCGCTTCACGTCGGTCTGGGTGATGGCGATGACCGCACCGGCCACCATCGACGCGATGGCCACGCCCCACAGCACCGGCTCCCAGTCCCACCGGGTGCCGTCCAGCGCCACGTACAGCAGCCGCAGCAGCGCGCCGAACGCCGCCACCTTGGTCGCCGCCGCCATGAAGCCGGTCACCGGGGTCGGGGCGCCCTGGTACACGTCCGGGGTCCACATGTGGAAGGGCACCGCGCCGACCTTGAACAGCAGGCCCATCACCACCAGCGCACCGCCGATCAGCAGCAGCGCGTCGTTGCCCATCGTTGAGGCGAGCCCCGGGTCGAGGGCGGCGGGCGCCCCGCCGATGACCTCGGCGATCCCGGCGTAGGTGACGGTCCCGGCGTACCCGTACAGCAGCGCGATGCCGAACAGCAGGAACGCGGAGGCGAACGCGCCCAGCAGGAAGTACTTGACCGCCGCCTCCTGCGACAGCAGCCGCTTGCGGCGCGCGAGCGCGCACAGCAGGTACAGCGGCAGCGACAGCACTTCGAGCGCGATGAACAGCACCAGCAGATCGTTGGCCGCCGGGAAGAGCAGCATGCCGCCGACCGCGAACAGCAGCAGCGGGAAGATCTCGGTGGTCATGTGCCCGGCCCGCACGGCCTCCTGCTCGGCCTCACCGCCCGGTACCGCCGCCGCCTGCGCGGCGAACGAGTCCACCGGGGCGCCGTGCTTGGCCGGTTCGAGACGCCGCTCCGCGAACAGGAACACCGACAGCAGCCCCACCAGCAGGATCACACCCTGGAGGAACAGCGCGGGCCCGTCCACCGCCAGCGAGCCCATGCCCGCGATCTGCGCCTTGTCCGTGGCGTGCCCGCCCGCCGCCAGGCCCACCACCGCGGCGAACGCCGCGGCGAACCCGAGGGTGGTGAGCACCAGTTGCGTCCCGTAGCGGGCCGACCGTGGCGCGAACGCCTCGATCAGCACCCCGATGACGGCGACGCCGAACACGATCAGGCTCGGCAGCAGCGCCAGCCATTCGATCGAAGGAGCCTGGAGATCATTCATGGGAGGCGCCCTCCGCTTCGGTCACGGTCACGTCCGGCTGCGGATCGGTCTTGTTGACGTCCGACAGCGTGTGTTCGACAGCTGGGTTCACGAGATCGGTGACCGGTTTCGGGTACACCCCGAGGAAGATCAGCAGCGCGATCAGCGGGGCCACCACCGCCAGTTCCCGCATCCGCAGGTCGGGCAGCTTCTCCAGGCCGGGCTTCACGGGGCCGGTCATGGTCCGCTGGTACAGCACCAGGACGTACAGCGCCGCGAGCACGATGCCCACCGTGGCGATGATCCCGGCCGCCTTGTACCGGCTGAACGTGCCCACCAGCACCAGGAACTCGCTGACGAACGGGCCCAGACCCGGCAGCGACAGGGTGGCGAGACCGCCGATGAGGAAGGTGCCCGCCAGCACCGGCGCCGTCTTCTGCACCCCGCCGTAGTCGGCGATGAGCCGCGAGCCGCGCCGCGAGATCAGGAAGCCCGCCACCAGCATCAGGGCGGCCGTCGCGATCCCGTGGTTGATCATGTACAGCGTGGCGCCGGAGTGGCCCTGGCTGGTCATCACGAAGATGCCCAGCACGATGAACCCGAAGTGGGAGATCGAGGCGTACGCGATCAGCCGCTTCATGTCCCGCTGGCCGAGCGCCAGCAGCGCCCCGTACACGATGCTCACCAGCGACAGCACGATGACCGCCGGGGTGGCCCAGGTGCTCGCCTCGGGGAAGAGGCCGAGGCAGAACCGCAGCATCGCGAAGGTGCCGACCTTGTCGACGACCGCCGTGATGAGGACCGCGACCGGGGCCGTCGACTCGCCCATCGCGTTCGGCAGCCAGGTGTGCAGCGGCCACAGCGGGGCCTTGATGGCGAAGGCGAAGAAGAAGCCCAGGAACAGCCAGCGTTCGGTGCCGGTCCCGAAGGTCAGCTCACCGGCCGCCTTGGCGTCCGCGATGGCCGTCAGCGAGAACGTGCCGTTGCCCAGCTGGTCGTTGGTGGCCACCCACAGGCCGATCACCGCCGCCAGCATCACCAGACCGCCGGCGAGGTTGTACAGCAGGAACTTGACCGCGGCGTACGAACGCTGCCGCGCCTGCCCCTCCTCGTCGTGCTGCCCGGCCCGGTCCCCGAAGCCGCCGATGAGGAAGTACATCGGGATGAGCATGGCTTCGAAGAAGATGTAGAAGAGGAAGATGTCGGTGGCGGCGAAGGACATGATGACCATGGCCTCGACCAGCAGGATCAGCGCGAAGAAACCCTGGGTGGGCCGCCACCGCTTGCCCTGGGGGCTCTCGCCCTCCTTCGGGTCCGCGTCGTTCCAGCCGGCCCCGATCAGGAACGGGATCACGATCGCGGTGAGCCCGATCAGGGCGACACCGATGCCGTCCACACCCAGCTCGTAGGTGACCCCGAAGTCCCTGATCCAGGTGAGGGATTCGGTCAGCTGATACCGGTCGGCGCCGGGCCCGGTGTCGAAGCGCAGCAGCACCGCCGCCGCGAACACCACCGTCAGCACGGAGAAGCCCAGCGCCGTCCACTTGGCGAGGGTACGGCGCGCCGCGGGCACCGCGGCCGTGGCCACCGCGCCGATGGCGGGGGCCAGGGCCGTGGCCGTCAGCAGGGGAAATGACATCTCAGACCGCCCTCATCAGCAGGGTCACGGCGATCAGGATCGCCGCACCGCCGAACATCGAGACCGCGTAACTGCGGGCATATCCGTTCTGGACCCGCCGCAGCCGCCCGGACATACCGCCGAACGCGGCGGCCAGCCCGTTGACGACGCCGTCCACCAGCTTGTGGTCGACGTACACCAGGCCCCGGGTGAGATACGTGCCCGGTGTGACGAACGCGGCGTGGTTGAAGTCGTCCTGGAGCAGGTCGCGGCGCGCCGCCCGGGTGACGAAGCTGCCGCGCGGTGCCACCACCGGCGCCGGCCGCCGCCCGTACTGGAGGTACGCGACCCCGACCCCGATCACCATCACGACGGTCGCGGCGACGGACACCATGCCGTGGCCGACCGGGGAGTCGCCGTGGGCGAGGCCGGTGACCGGCTCCAGCCAGTGCGCGAAGGACTCGTTCAGGTTGAACGCGAAGCCCGCGCCGACCGAGCCGACCGCCAGCACGATCATCGGGATCGTCATGGTGGCGGGCGACTCGTGCGGGTGCGGCTGCTTCCCGGCGGCGTCCGGCTGCCAGCGCTTCTCGCCGAAGAACGTCAGCAGCATGATGCGCGTCATGTAGTACGCGGTGAGCGCCGCGCCCAGCAGCATCACCGAGCCCAGGATCCAGCCCTGCGTGCCGCCCTTGGAGAACCCGGCGTAGATGATCTCGTCCTTGGAGAAGAACCCGGACAGATACGGGAAGCCGATGATCGCCAGGTAGGCGAGGCCGAAGGTCACGAAGGTGACCGGCATGTACTTCCGCAGGCCGCCGTACTTGCGCATGTCGACCTCGTCGTTCATGCCGTGCATGACCGACCCGGCGCCCAGGAACAGGCCCGCCTTGAAGAAGCCGTGCGTCACCAGGTGCATGATCGCGAAGGCGTAGCCGATCGGGCCGAGCCCGGCGGCCAGCATCATGTAGCCGATCTGCGACATCGTCGAGCCGGCCAGCGCCTTCTTGATGTCGTCCTTGGCGCAACCGACGATCGCACCGAAGACCAGCGTGACGGCGCCGACCACGATGACGACGGTCTGCGCGTCGGGCGCGGCGTTGAAGATCGCGCCGGAGCGCACCACCAGGTAGACACCGGCGGTCACCATGGTGGCCGCGTGGATCAGGGCCGAGACCGGGGTCGGGCCCTCCATCGCGTCACCGAGCCAGGACTGGAGCGGCACCTGCGCCGACTTGCCGCAGGCGGCCAGCAGCAGCATCAGTCCGATCGCGGTGAGCGTGCCCTCGCCGGTGTCCGCCGCGCTGGAGAGCACGGGGCCGAAGGCGAAGGTGCCGAAGGTGGTGAACATCAGCATGATCGCGATGGACAGGCCGATGTCGCCGACCCGGTTGACGATGAACGCCTTTTTCGCCGCGGTGGCCGCGCTCGGCCGGTCCTGCCAGAACCCGATCAGCAGGTAGGAGGCGAGACCCACGCCCTCCCAGCCGGCGTACAGCAGCAGGTAGTTGTCGGCCAGGACCAGCAGCAGCATCGCGGCGAGGAACAGGTTGAGATAGCCGAAGAACCGCCGCCGGCGCGGGTCGTGCTCCATGTAACCGACGGAGTACACATGGATCAGCGAGCCGACACCCGTGATGAGCAGCGCGAACGTCATCGACAGCTGGTCGAGCTGGAAGGCGACGTCCGCCTGGAAACCGGCCACCGGAATCCAGCTGAACAGATGCTGGTGCAGGGTGCGGTCGCCGTCCGCCCTGCCCAGCAGTTCGAAGAACAGCACCGCCGCGAGGACGAAGGACACGAAGGCCAGGCCGGTACCGAGCCAGTGGCCCGTACGGTCGAGCCGCCGGCCGCCCACGAGCAGCACCAGCGCGCCGAGCAGCGGTGCCGCGACGAGCAGTCCGATCAATGACTCCACTGGTATTACCCCTTACAGCTTCATCAGTGAGGCGTCGTCGACCGAGGCCGAGTGGCGGGACCGGTAGACCATGACGATGATCGCGAGCCCGACCACGACCTCGGCGGCGGCGACGACCATGACGAAGAACGCCAGGATCTGGCCGTCGAGATTGCCGTGCATCCGGGAGAACGCGACCAGCGCGAGGTTGCTGGCGTTCAGCATCAGCTCGATGCACATGAACACGACGATGGCGTTCCGCCGCAGCAGCACCCCGCAGGCGCCGAGGGTGAACAGCAGCGCCGCCAGATACAGATAGTTGTCCGGGCTCACCGGTTCTCCTCCCCGGACTCTTCGCCGTCCTTGGTGCCGCCGTTGACGGTGGCCACGCTCGTGCCGTTGCCGTTGCCGTTGGCGTCACCGCCGCCATTCACGTCGCCGTTGATGCCGTGCTGGCGCGGCTGACCGTGGTAGGTGGCGGTCCGCTGTTCCAGCGCGGTCAGATCGCGCAGCGCCTCGCGGTGCACCTCCCGGATCTGGCCGCGTCCGCGCAGGGTGGCGCTGACGCTCAGCTCGGAGGGGGTGCCGTCGGGCAGCAGCCCGGGGATGTCCACCCCGTTGTGCCGCGCGTACACACCCGGCGCGGGCAGCGGCGGGACGTGCGTGCCGTTCTTGATCCGGTCGATCGACTGCTCGCGCTGCGTCTTGATGCGCTCGATCCGCTCGCGGTGGGTGAGCATGGTGGCGCCCACGGCGGCGATCGTCAGCAGGATGCCGGTGACCTCGAAGGCCACCACGTAGCGGGTGAACAGCAGCGAGGCCAGGCCCTGCACGTTGCCGCCGGCGTTCGCCTGGCCGAGGCCGGTGAACGAGCCGCCCGCGGCCTGCCCGATGCCGGCGATCAGCAGGATGCCGAGCCCCAGGCCGAGCCCGGCGGCCAGCCAGCGCTGGCCTTTGAGCGTCTCCTTCAGGGAGTCCGCCGCGCTCACCCCGACCAGCATCAGGACGAACAGGAACAGCATCATCACGGCGCCGGTGTAGACCACGATCTGCACCACGCCGAGGAAGTACGCGCCGTTGGCCAGGTAGAACAGCGCCAGGATGATCATGGTGCTGGCCAGGCAGAGCGCGGAGTACACCGCGCGCCGCATCAGCACCGTGCCGAGGCCGCCGGCCACCGCGATCGGGGCCAGGATCCAGAACTGCACCGCCTCACCCGAGGAGGTGGAGCTCTCGGCGGCCAGCGTGGTCAGGGCGTTCATGCCCGCACCCCCGAACCGGAGTCGCCCGCGCCGCCCTCGTTGGGGTATCCCCTGCTCGAAGAGCTTGGGGAAGGGTCCTGCAGCCGGGACGCCGCCGCCAGGGCGTCGTCCTCGTCCGCCGGGGGCTGCTCGCCCTTGGACCGCGCCACCTGGCGTACGGTCCCGGGCGCCGCGGCCTTCACCTCGCCCCGGTAGTACGTCTGCTCGTCCGCGCCGGGGTGGATGGCGTGCGGCGAGTCGACCATGCCGTCCTCGAGCCCGGCCAGCAGCTCCTCCTTGGTGAAGATCAGGGAGGCGCGGGTGCGGTCGGCCAGCTCGTACTCGTTGGTCATGGTGAGCGCCCGGGTGGGGCACGCCTCGACGCACAGGCCGCACAGGATGCAGCGCAGGTAGTTGATCTGGTAGACCCGGCCGTACCGCTCACCCGGGGAGTAGCGCTCCTCCTCGGTGTTGTCGGCGCCCTCCACATAGATGGCGTCGGCGGGACAGGCCCAGGCACACAGCTCGCAGCCGATGCACTTCTCCAGACCGTCGGGGTGACGGTTGAGCTGGTGCCGGCCGTGGAAGCGCGGCGCGGTGGGCTTCTTCTCCTCCGGGTACTGCTCGGTCAGGCGCTTCTTGAACATGGCCTTGAAGGTCACGCCGAAGCCGCCCACGGGATTCCGGAACTCAGGCACGGTCGCCCTCCTTTCCTCGGGTCGCCTCGGTATCCGCCGTGTCGCTCGCCGCGACGCCCGCCGTGGGCCCGCGCGAGGGCCTGCGGGGCACCGGTGGCAGGGTCTGCCCCGGCAGCGGCGGTACGGGGAACCCGCCCGCCATCGGGTCGAACGGCTCCTCGGCGCGGTCCGCCTCTTCGGCGGCGCGTTTCTCGTCGGCGCGGTCGCGGAAGATGTCCACGACGAAGGAGACGAGCAGCAGGCAGATGACGCCGCCGACCACCCACAGGACGATGTCGCGGAAGCCGTAGCCCTCGTTCTGCATGCCCCGCACGGTGGCGACCAGCATCAGCCACACCAGCGCGACCGGGATGAGCACCTTCCAGCCGAGCTTCATGAGCTGGTCGTAGCGCACCCGCGGCAGCGAGGCCCGGGCCCAGACGAAGAGGAAGATGACGGCCAGCATCTTGAGGGTGAACCACAGCATCGGCCACCAACCGGAGTTGGCGCCCTCCCAGAAGCTCAGCGGTGCCGGGGCCCGCCAGCCGCCCAGGAAGAGGGTCACCATCAGCATGGAGACGATGACCATGTGGATGTACTCGGACATCATGAAGAACGCGAATTTGATGGACGAGTACTCGGTGAGGTAGCCGCCCACCAGATCGCCCTCGGACTCCGGCATGTCGAACGGCAGCCGGTGCGACTCGCCGACCATCGCCACCGTGTAGATGAGGAAGGACACCGGCAGCAGCACCATGAACCAGCGGTCGCTCTGCGCTTCCACGATGCCCGAGGTGGACATCGTCCCGGAGTACAGGAAGACGGCGGCGAAGCTGAGGCCCATGGCCACCTCGTACGAGATGACCTGCGCCGTGGCCCGCACCCCGCCCAGCAGCGGGTAGGTGGAGTTGGAGGACCAGCCGGCCAGCACCGTGCCGTACACGGTGATCGCGGCGGTGGCCAGCACCAGCAGCAGTGCCACCGGCAGGTCGGTGAGCTGCAGCACGGTGCTGGTGCCGAAGATGCTCACCGGGTCGTCGGCCGGCCCGAACGGGATGACCGCCACGGCCATGAACGCGGGGATCGTCGCCAGGGCCGGGGCCAGGATGAAGAGCACCTTGTCCGCGCCCTTGACGACGATGTCTTCCTTCAGCATGAGTTTGATGCCGTCGAACAGGGACTGGAGCATGCCCCACGGACCGTGCCGGTTGGGGCCGATCCGCAGCTGCATCCAGCCGAGCACCTTGCGCTCCATGACGATGCAGATCAGCACCGTCAGCAGGAGGAAGGCGAAGGCGAACACGGCCTTGAGCAGGATCAGCCAGAAGGGGTCACCCCCGAACATCGACAGATCCGCCTCCTGGGCGAGGGTTGTCGTACGCATCAGGCGTTCACCTCCTCAGCCGCCGTCGCGCCGATGGTGACGACGGTCCCGGGAACGGCACCGAGGTCGGAGTACACGCCGCCGCCGGTCGAGTTGAGCGGCAGCCACACGACCCGGTCCGGCAGTTCCTCGGTCACGGCCAGCGGCAGGACCAGCGAGCCGGTGGGGCCGGTCACGGTCAGCGGCTGCCCGTCCGTGACCCCCGCCTCCTGGGCGGTGGCGGCCGAAAGACGGGCGACGGTGGCGTGCCGGGTGCCGGCCAGCGCCGCGTCGCCCTGCTGGAGCAGGCCCTGGTCCAGCAGCATCCGGTGCCCGGCCAGGACGGCCTCGCCCGGTTCCGGGCTGGGCAGCTCCACGGGGGTGGCGGTCGGGCCCAGCGGCAGATCGCCGCCCCACGGCTCCAGCCCGTCGATCTCGGCCCGGATGGTGGGCAGATCGGGCAGCCCGAGGTGGACGTCCATGGCGTCCGCGAGCATGTTCAGCGCGCGGGAGTCGGTCTGCACCAGGCGCCGCGTCATCTGGTCGGGCTTCACGGCGGGCTCGAACGGCCGCGCCCGGCCCTCCCAGTTGAGGAAGGTGCCGCCCTTCTCCACCACGGCCGCCACCGGCAGCACCACATGGGCGCGGTCGGTGATCTCGGAGGGCCGCAGTTCCAGCGACACCAGGAACCCGTCGGCGGCGACGGTGTCCAGCGCCCGCCGGGCCAGCGCCGGATCGGGCAGATCCGCCACCTCGACCCCGCCGGTCACCAGCGCGCCGATCTCCCCGGCCGCCGTGGCCTCGATGATCGCCCCGGTGTCCCGGCCCGGCCGGTCCGGCAGCGCCGCGACGCCCCAGGCGGCGGCGATCTCCCGGCGGGCCCGCGCGTCGTCGGCCGGCCGGCCGCCGGGCAGCAGCCCGGGCAGCGCGCCGGTCTCGATGGCGCCCCGCTCACCGGAGCGGCGCGGGATCCACACCAGGCGCGCCCCGCTGGAACCGGCCAGCGCCACCGCGGCGGTGAACCCGCCGGTGACCCCGGCCAGCCGCTCGCCGACCACGATCACGGCGCCCTCGGCGCCGATCGCCTCGCGCGCCGCGCTTCCGTCCGGGCCGAGGCCGGTCCCGGAGGCCAGTGCCTCCAGCCACGCCGTCTCGGTGCCCGGCGCGGCCGGCAGCAGCGTGCCGCCGGTCTTCGCCAGTCCCTTGGTGATGTGCCCGGCCAGCGAGAACACCCGCTGCCCGTGCTTGCGGTGGGCCTTGCGCAGCCGCAGGAAGACGCTGGGCGCCTCCTCCTCCGACTCGAAGCCCACCAGCAGCACGGCCGGCGCTGCCTCCAGGGCCCGGAAGGTCAGCCCTTCGGTGCCGTCCAGATCGATGCCGCGCCCCGCGACCTGGGAGGCGAGGAACGCCGCCTCCTCCGCGCTGTGCACCCGGGCCCGGAAGTCGATGTCATTGGTGTGCAGCGCGACCCGGGCGAACTTGGCGTACGCGTAGGCGTCCTCGACGGTCAGCCGGCCGCCGGTCAGCACCGCCGCGCCGCGCCGCGCCCCGGCGGTCAGCCCGCGCGCCGCCGCTTCCAGCGCCTCGGGCCAGCTGGTCTGCTCCAGCTCGCCGGTCTCCGTGTTGCGCACCAGGGGCATCGTCAGCCGGTCGCGCTGCTGCGCGTACCGGAAGCCGAACCGCCCCTTGTCGCAGATCCATTCCTCGTTGACCTCGGGGACGTCCTCGGCCAGCCGGCGCATGACCTTGCCGCGCCGGTGGTCGGTGCGGATGCCGCAGCCGCCGGCGCAGTGCTCGCACACGCCGGGCGAGGACACCAGGTCGAAGGGCCGGGAGCGGAAGCGGTACGCGGCGGAGGTGAGCGCCCCGACCGGGCAGATCTGGATGGTGTTGCCGGAGAAGTAGGACTCGAACGGGTCCCCCGCGCCGATGCCCACCTGCTGGAGCGCGCCCCGGTCCACCATCTCGATGATCGGGTCGCCCGCGATCTGGTTGGAGAAGCGGGTGCAGCGCGCGCACAGCACGCACCGTTCGCGGTCCAGCAGCACCTGGGCGGAGAGCGGGATGGGCTTCTCGAAGGTCCGCTTGCGGCCCTCGAACCTGGTCTCCGGGTCGCCGGTGGTCATCGCCTGGTTCTGCAGCGGGCACTCGCCGCCCTTGTCGCAGACGGGGCAGTCCAGCGGGTGGTTGATCAGCAGCAGTTCCATCACGCCGCGCTGCGCCTTCTCGGCGACCGGCGAGGACAGCTGGGTCTTGACGACCATGCCCTCGGTGCAGGTGATGGTGCAGGACGCCATCGGCTTGCGCTGGCCCTCGACCTCGACGATGCACTGCCGGCAGGCGCCGGCCGGGTCGAGCGCGGGATGGTCGCAGAACCGGGGGATCTCGATGCCGAGCTGTTCGGCGGCGCGGATCACCAGGGTGCCCTTGGGGACCGAGATCCCGATGCCGTCGATCGTGAGGGAGACCAGGTCCTCCTCAGCGGGCCTGGCGGCCTGCCCACCACCGTTCTTGGCGTCGGTGGTGACCGTCATGCCTTCACCTCCACAGATGCGTTCGCGTCGTCATCCGCCCAGACGGTGGACTTGGCGGGATCAAAGGGGCAGCCGCGCCCGGTGACGTGCTGTTCGTACTCCGCGCGGAAGTACTTGAGCGACGAGAAGATCGGCGAGGCCGCTCCGTCCCCGAGGGCGCAGAACGACTTGCCGTTGATGTTGTCCGCGATGTCCGCGAGCTTGTCGAGGTCGCCGGGACGGCCCTTGCCCGCCTCGATGTCGCGCAGCAGCTGCACCAGCCAGTACGTGCCCTCGCGGCACGGGGTGCACTTGCCGCAGGACTCGTGCGCGTAGAACTCGGTCCAGCGGGTGACGGCCCGCACCACGCAGGTGGTCTCGTCGAAGCACTGGAGCGCCTTGGTGCCGAGCATGGAGCCGGCGGCGCCGACGCCCTCGTAGTCCAGCGGCACATCGAGGTGTTCGTCGGTGAACATCGGGGTGGAGGAGCCGCCCGGGGTCCAGAACTTCAGCCGGTGCCCGGGCCGCATGCCGCCGCTCAGCTCCAGCAGTTCGCGCAGCGTGATGCCCAGCGGCGCCTCGTACTGGCCCGGCGAGGCCACGTGCCCGGAAAGCGAGTAGAGCGTGAAGCCGGGGGACTTCTCGCTGCCCATCGACTTGAACCAGTCCTTGCCCCGGTCCATGATCGCGGGCACCGAGGCGATGGACTCCACGTTGTTCACCACGGTGGGGCTGGCGTACAGACCCGCGATGGCGGGGAACGGCGGGCGCAGCCTGGGCTGTCCGCGCCGGCCCTCCAGCGAGTCGAGCAGCGCGGTCTCCTCACCGCAGATGTACGCGCCGGCCCCGGCGTGCACGGTCAGCTCCAGGTCCTTGCCGGGCCCGAGCGCGTCCTTGCCGAGCAGCCCCGCCGCGTACGCCTCGGCCACCGCGGCGTGCAGCCGCCGCAGGACGGGGACCACCTCGCCGCGCAGGTAGATGAAGGCGTGCGCGGACCGGATCGCGTAGCAGGCGATCACGATGCCCTCGATGAGGGAGTGCGGGTTGGCGAACAGCAGCGGGATGTCCTTGCAGGTGCCCGGCTCCGACTCGTCGGCGTTGACGACGAGGTAGTGCGGCTTGCCGTCGCCCTGCGGGATGAACTGCCACTTCATGCCGGTGGGGAAGCCGGCCCCGCCGCGGCCGCGCAGTCCGGAGTCCTTGACGTAGGCGATGACCTCGTCGGGCTCCATGTCCAGTGCCTTGCGCAGGCCGCGGTACCCGCCGTGCGCCCGGTAGGTGTCCAGGGTCCAGGAGTCCGGCTCGTCCCAGAAGGCGGACAGCACGGGGGACAGCAGTTTCTCGGGGCCCGAGTCGCGTACGTCCTTGGCGGCGGTGGTCATCACTCGCCCTCCTCTGCGGCGGGTCCGGCCGGGTGGTGCGGGTCGGAGGCCGAGGTCTGCTGGGGCGCGTCGTGCGAACTGGGGGTACCGGCCGGCTCCTCGCCCGCGGGGGCGGAGCCGCGCTGGGTGACCACCCGGCCGGGGCCTGCCTCGCCCTTGGCGAGCCGCAGCCCGGCGAGCGAGGCGGGGCCCGCGCTGCCGCCGGCGGCGGTGGCGCCCGGCCGCTCGTCGGGGAACCCGGCCAGCGTGCGGGCGGTCTTCTTGAAGTCGCACAGCGGCGCGCCGCGGGTCGGCACCACCTTGCGGCCGGCCCGCAGATCGTCCACGAGCCGCTTGGCGGACTCGATGGTCTGGTTGTCGAAGAACTCCCAGTTGATCATCACCACGGGGGCGAAGTCGCAGGCCGCGTTGCACTCGATGTGCTCCAGGGTGACCTTGCCGTCCTCGGTGGTCTCCCCGTTGCCCAGCTCCAGGTGCTCCTGGAGCGCGGAGAAGATGGCGTCCCCGCCGAGCACCGCGCACAGGGTGTTGGTGCACACCCCGACCTGGTAGTCGCCGGAGGGCTTGCGCCGGTACATGGAGTAGAAGGTGGCCACCGCGGTCACCTCGGCGGTGGTCAGTCCGAGCACGTCGGCGCAGAAGCCCATGCCGGTGCGGGTGACGTACCCCTCCTCCGACTGCACCAGGTGCAGCAGCGGCAGCAGCGCCGAACGGGAGTCCGGGTAGCGGCCGATGATCTCGCGGGCGTCCGCGGTCAGCCGCTCCCGTACCTCGTCCGGGTAGGCGGGTGCGGGGAGCTGGGGCATCCCCAGCTGGACGTCCGTCATCGGTCGACTCCTCCCATCACGGGGTCGATGGAGGCCACCGCGACGATGACGTCGGCGATCATGCCGCCCTCGCACATCGCCGCCGTCGCCTGGAGGTTGGTGAAGGACGGGTCGCGGAAGTGGACCCGGTAGGGGCGGGTGCCGCCGTCGGAGACCATGTGCACGCCGAGTTCGCCCTTGGGGGATTCGACGGCCGTGTAGACCTGGCCGGGCGGGACCCGGAAGCCCTCGGTCACCAGCTTGAAGTGGTGGATCAGGGCTTCCATGGAGGTGCCCATGATGTTGCGGATGTGGTCCAGCGAGTTGCCGAGCCCGTCGGGGCCGAGCGCCAGCTGCGCGGGCCAGGCGATCTTCTTGTCGCCGACCATCACCGGGCCCGGCTCCAGGCGGTCGATGCACTGCTCCATGATCTTCAGCGACTGGTGCATCTCTTCCAGGCGCAGCAGGAAGCGGCCCATGGCGTCGCAGGTGTCGGTGGTCGGCACCTCGAAGTCGTACGTCTCGTAACCGCAGTACGGCTCGGACTTGCGCAGGTCGTGCGGGAGTCCGGCGGAGCGCAGCACGGGCCCGGTGGCGCCCAGCGCCAGGCAGCCGGCCAGGTCCAGATAGCCGACGTCGGTCAGCCGGGCCTTGAAGACCGGGTTCCCGGTGCAGAGCTTGTCGTACTCGGGGAGGTTCTTCTTCATCTTGCGGATGAAGTCCCGCAGCTGCTCGATGGCGCCGGGCGGCAGGTCCTGGGCGAGCCCGCCGGGGCGGATGTACGCGCTGTTCATCCGGAGCCCGGTGATGAGCTCGAAGATGTCCAGGCAGTGCTCGCGGTCCCGGAAGCCGTAGATCATCACCGTGGTGGCGCCCAGCTCCATGCCGCCGGTGGCGATGGCCACCAGGTGGGAGGAGAGCCGGTTCAGCTCCATCAGCAGCACGCGGATGACGGTGGCCCGGTCGGGCACCTCGTCCGTGATGCCGAGCAGCTTCTCGACGCCCAGGCAGTAGGCGGCCTCATTGTAAAAAGGGGTCAGATAATCCATCCGCGTGACGAAGGTGGTGCCCTGCGTCCACGTCCGGTACTCAAGGTTCTTCTCGATGCCGGTGTGCAGATAACCGATCCCGGCGCGTGCCTCGGTGACCGTCTCGCCGTCGATCTCCAGGATCAGCCGCAGCACCCCGTGGGTGGACGGGTGCTGGGGACCCATGTTGACGATGATCCGCTCGTCGTCGGCCCGCTGGGCCACGGCTTCGGTGAGCTCGTCCCAGTCGCCGCCGCTGACGGTGTAGACGGTCCCCTCGGTGGTCTCCCGGGCCCCGGCCGACGCCGTCGCCCGGGGCGGGGTCTGGGTGGTGTGGGATGTGGACATCAGCTGTACGACCTCCGCTGGTCGGGAGCCGGAATCTGGGCGCCCTTGTACTCGACGGGGATGCCGCCGAGCGGGTAGTCCTTGCGCTGCGGGAAGCCCTGCCAGTCGTCGGGCATCATGATCCGGGTGAGCGCGGGATGGCCGTCGAAGACGATGCCGAAGAAGTCGAACGTCTCGCGCTCGTGCCAGTCGTTCGTCGGATAGATGTCGACGACGGACGGGATGTGCGGGTCGGCGTCCGCGACGGAGACCTCGAGCCGGATCAGCCGGGTGTGGGTGAGCGAGCGCAGGTGGTAGACGGCGTGCAGTTCCCGGCCGGTGTCGGCGGGGTTGTGCACCCCGCTCACCCCGGTGCACAGCTCGAACCGCAGCGCGGGGTCGTCCCGCAGGATCCGGGCGACCTGGGGCAGATAGGCGCGGGCGATGTGGAAGGTCAGCTCGTCGCGGTCGACGACGGTCTTCTCGATCGCCGTGTCCGGATCGACCCCCTGCTCCTCCAGGGCGCCCTCCAGCTCGTCGGCGACCTCGTCGAAGTACCCGCCGTAGGGGCGGGAGGAGGCGCCGGGCATCCGGACGGTGCGCCGCAGCCCGCTGTAACCGGAGGTGTCCCCGCCGTTGTTGGCGCCGAACATCCCGCGCCGCCGGGCGATGGTCTCCCCGGTGTTCCCGCGCGGGGCCGGCACTCCGCCGGCGCGCTCGTCGTCGGTCCGCTCGTGCGAGCCGCTGGTGGCGTCGCTCATCGCAGCAGCCCCTTCATCTCGATGGTGGGGAGGGCCTTCAGCGCGGCCTCCTCCGCCTCCCGGGCGGCCTGCTCGCGGTTGACGCCGAGCTTCTCCTCGCGGATCTTCTGGTGCAGTTTCAAGATCGCGTCCATCAGCATCTCGGGACGCGGCGGGCAGCCCGGCAGATAGATGTCGACCGGCACCACGTGGTCGACGCCCTGCACGATCGCGTAGTTGTTGAACATCCCGCCCGAGGAGGCGCAGACCCCCATGGAGATGACCCACTTGGGGTTGGCCATCTGGTCGTAGACCTGCCGCAGCACCGGCGCCATCTTCTGGCTGACCCGCCCGGCCACGATCATCAGGTCCGCCTGCCGCGGCGAGCCGCGGAAGACCTCCATACCGAAACGGGCCAGGTCATAGCGCCCGGCCCCGGTCGTCATCATCTCGATCGCACAGCAGGCCAGGCCGAACGTGGCCGGGAAGACCGACGACTTCCGCGACAGCCCGGCCAGCTGCTCGACGGTGCTCAGCAGGAATCCACTGGGAATTTTGTCTTCGAGACCCATAGGAACGCCCTTCCTGGGTTTGTCATGTATCAGGCCCGCGACGGCTTCCGCCGGCTAACTCAGTCCCATTCGAGTCCTCCCCGGCGCCAGTCATAGGCGTAGGCGACACCGATGAGGCCGACGAAGACGGCCATCTGCGCGAGCCCGAACATCCCCAGTGCGTCGAAGTGCACGGCCCAGGGATAGAGAAAGACGATCTCGATGTCGAAAATGATGAAGAGCATCGCCGTCAGGTAGTACTTCACCGGGAAACGACCACCGCCGGCCGGCTGCGGTGTCGGTTCCACACCGCACTCGTAGGCGGACAACTTGGCCCGGTTGTAGCGCTTGGGACCGACGATCGATGCGAGCACCAGGGACATCACGACGAAGCCGGCCCCGAGGGCCCCCAGTACGAGGATGGGAACGTACGCGTTCACCGCACCTCGCTCCTTCCAGTCAACGGCGACTGCTAGCGATGAAGATCAGATCTATGTGAGTCAGTTCACAAGGCTGGTGAGCATCCTAAGCCCGGGGCCTGTGACCTTCGACACTGGGTCACCGACGAAGTTTGTGATCTCTCCCACCCGACGAAGGCGACGAAGCCAAGGTAAGCCACCCCACTGACACGGAACGCGACGTACCCGATACGCCCTGCCAAATCGGGAGGTGCCGGGGCACCGAAACAGGCCGTGGTCTCTACCACTACGTGTGGGATACAGGCAAATTCGCAGGTGGAACAGGTATCTGGTATATGCCGAGCAGTGCCTGACATATCCCTGACCACCGTCGTCCTGCTCTGCCTCGCCGCCGCACTCGCCGGCTGGATCGACGCCGTGGTGGGCGGCGGCGGGCTCCTGCTGCTCCCCGCCCTGCTCATCGGCCTGCCGCAGCACGCCCCGACCTACGCGCTCGGCACCAACAAGGCGGTGGCCATCACCGGCACCTCCATCGCGGCCCTCACCTACACCCGCAAAGCACCCGTGGATGTGCGCCTCGCCGTCCGGCTCGGCGGCCTCGCGATGCTGTCGGCAGCGGGCGGCGCACTGTTCGCATCCGCAGTGAACAAAGAGGTCCTGCAACCGCTGATCATGGTCGTGCTGCTCGGGGTGGCGGCATTCGTCGTCTGGAAACCGCAGTTCGGTACGACCGTGGACGACCGCGCGGTGACCCGCCGGCGCCGCTGGCTGGCCCTGGCGGTGGCCGGGGTGGGCATCGCCTTCTACGACGGCCTGATCGGCCCGGGAACCGGCACCTTCCTGGTCATATCCCTGGTGGCGATCCTCCACCTGGACATGCTCACCGCCTCCGCGACCGCCAAGGTCGTGAACGTCGGCACAAACCTCGGCGCCCTGCTGGGCTTCGCCGCCCAGGGCACCGTCCTGTGGAAACTGGCCGCCGTCATGGCCCTGTTCAACATGGCGGGCGGCTGGATCGGCGCCCGCATGGCGCTGCGCCGGGGCAGCGGCTTCGTCCGGGCGATCCTGCTCGTGGTCGTGACGGCGCTGGTCGTCCGCCTGGGGTACGACCAGTGGTGGTCGTGACGTGCGCCACGGGAGCTGTCATCTGACGCGCCGACAGATTGCCCAGGGGTCCGCCGCGTGCTAGCCAATGGGGTATTCCGGACAACGCCCAGCGCAAGGGCTCGGCCTCCCGCTCCGCGCACGGCCGGATCACCGGGAGCAAAAAGGGCCAAATCCCCCATTCAAAACCTCGCTTACGGCATCTGTGTCCCACGCCACAACAATTGAGAACAACCGGACATCACTGGTACGGATGATGTCCATGTCCCCAATCCGTTACCGAGGCCGGCACCGCAAGCCGTCCCGTGCCAGCACTCTGATACGCGGCGGAGTCCTCTCCGGCGTGGTCGGCACCGTCGCCGTCACCGGCGCCGCCGCGCCCGCCCACGCGGCCGAGGACCCCGTGGAGACCACCGCCGAACTCCGCGCGCTGAACGAGATCCTGTCCGCCTCCACCAGCGAGGCGGCCCAGGCCACCGAGTCCTACGCCGACCTGGCCGGCCTGCGCCACGAGCACGCCGACGCCGAGCGGCGGGCGTTCACCACCGCCCACCGCGCGGCGGCCGAACTGCGCGCCGAGGAAGAGGCGGAGGCCGAGGCCGAGGCCGAGGCGGCCCGTCTGGAGGCCGAGGCACAGGAAGCCGCCGCCGCCCGCGAGGCGGAGGAGGCCGCCGCCTCCCGTTCCGCCGAACGCAGCACCCTGGCCGCGGCGTCCGCCCCGGCGGCCACCGAGTCGGCCCCCGCACCGGCGAGCGGCAGCGCCGCGGCCGTCATCTCCTTCGTCCAGTCCCAGCTGGGCGACGCCTACGTCATGGGCGCCACGGGACCGGACGCCTGGGACTGCTCCAGCCTGGTCCAGGCGGCCTACGCCTCGGCCGGCATCTCCCTCCCGCGCACCTCCCAGCCGCAGTCCACCTCCGGCACCCAGGTCTCGCTGAGCAACCTCCAGCCCGGCGACATCCTGTACTGGGGCAGCGCGGGCAGCGCGTACCACGTGGCGATCTACGTCGGTGGCGGCCAGTTCATCGGCGCCCAGAACTCCTCGACCGGTGTCGTCCAGCGCGACATGGAGTGGGACACCCCCACCGGCGCGGTCCGCGTTCTCTGATCCACCCGTCGTCGTGAGGGCCCCGGCCGGTCGGCCGGGGCCCTCGCGCGCGATGTGAGAAGCGACTCCGTACCGGCCCGGCGGCGCGCGCTTCTCCTACAGTGTCTGTCCGTGCTCTATGGCAGATCGGCGGAGTCCGCGGCGCTCGTCGAGGTGATCACGCGGGCCCGCGAAGGACAGGGCGGGGCCGCGGTCCTGCGGGGCGAGGCCGGAGCGGGCAAGACGGCGCTGCTGGACGCCGCGGCCGGGCGCGGTGCCGCGGCCCGCGTGCTGCGCGCCACCGGCGTCGAGGCCGAGTCCGGCCTCGCGTTCGCGGCGCTGCACCAGGTGCTGTGGCCGGTGACCGGCGCGCTGGACGCGCTGCCCGCGCCGCAGCGCGACGCCGTCCGCGCCGCCCTGGGGCTCGCCGCGGACCCGGCGGGCGATCCCTATCTGCTGGGTGCCGGTGTGCTCTCGCTGCTGGCGGAGGCCGCCGCCCCGCGCGGACTGATCTGCCTGATCGACGACTTCCAGTGGGTGGACCGGGCCTCGGCCCACGCGCTGCTGTTCGCCGCCAGACGGCTGGGCACGGAACGGATCGCGCTGCTGTTCGCCGTGCGCGGCGACGCCCCGGTGCCCGGGGTGCCGCTGACGGTGGAGGTACGGGGGCTGCCCGACGCGGCGGCGGCCGAACTGCTGCGGTCACGGCACGGCGTCCCCTCCGGCGTGGCGCGGGATCTCATCGCCGCGACCGGCGCCAACCCGCTGGCGCTGCGGGAGATCGCCGCCCGGCTGACCCCCGCGCAGCTCGCCGGGGCCGCCCCGCTGCCCGACCCGCTGCCCGGTGGCGCCCGGCTGTTCGGCGACCGGGTGGCGGCGCTGTCCGCCGGCGCCGGACTGCTGGCGCGGGTGGCCGCCGTGGAGGCCGACCTCGATCCGGCGCTGCGCGCCACCGCGCGGCTGCTCACGGAGGGCACCGGCAGCGCCGCCCCTCCGCAGGACACCGACCGCGCCGTACGGTGCGCGCTGGCCGAGCTGGAGGAGTCGGGTCTCGCCGGGCTCGATGGCACCCGGCTGCGCTTCCGTCATCCGCTCATCAGGTCGGCGGTGTACGAGGCGGCCACCCCCGCCGGACTCCGCCGGGTGCACGCCGTCCTGGCGGAGCTGACCGGGGGCGACCGCCGCGCCTGGCACCTGGCCGGTGCCGCCGTGGGCCGCGACGAGCGGGTCGCCGCCGAGCTGGTGGCCGCCGCGCGGCGGTCGCGCGAGCGCGGCGGGTACGGCAGCGCCGCCACCGCCCTGGCCCGGGCGGCCGAACTGACCCCGGAGCCGGGGCCCCGGGCGGTACGCCTGAAGGACGCCGCCGTCGCGTCCTGGCTCGGGGGCCGCCCCGGGCAGGCCGAGTCCCTGCTGGCGGAGGCCCGCGAGCTGCCGGGCACGGACGCCGCTCTGGCCCTGGAGATCGCCCGGCTCCGGGGCCGGTTCGAGCTGAACTCCGGCGACGCCGCCGAGGCCGTCCGCATCCTGTCCACGGGCGACAGCCTGGAGATGCTGGCCGACGCAGCCGAGGCGGCCTCGTACGTCGGTGACACGGCGGCGCTCGTCGGCCTCGGACGCAGGGCGGCGGCGCATCCGCCGGGGTTCCTGCGGGACTCGGTGGCCGGGATCGGTCTGGCGCTGGACGGCGACCCCGAAGGTCCGGCCCTGTTGCGGCGGGCGCTGGCGCGGGCGCGGTCCGGCGAACCCCGGGAGGCGGCGGAGTATCTGTGGGCGTCGGCCGCCGCGAGCCAGCTGGGCGAGACGGATCTGGCGGCCGGGATGGCCGAGCGGGCCGGACGGGTGGCCCGGGTCTCCGGGATGACCGGGCAGCTGCCCGTGGTGCTGGAGTTCGTGGCGACGGCCGAACGGCTGGCGGGGCGGCTGGCCGGCAGCCGGGCGGTCTCCGAGGAGGGCCTGGGTCTTGCCCGGGAGGCCGGCTACCCGAACACGGTGGCCGCGCATCTGGCGAACCTGGCGATGGTGGCGGCGCTGCGCGGCGCGGAGGAGGAGTGCGAACGGCTGGCGCGGGAGGCGCTGGCCATCGCCGTGCCGCACCGGGTGGGCCTGCGGGTGGGGGTGGCCGGGTACGCGCGGGCGCTGCTGGATCTGGGCCTGGGGCGGCACGCGGCGGCGCACGAACGGTTCACCGCCCTGACGGCGGCGGGTCCGGGCGCCGGGTCACCCGCCGTGGTGTGGCGGGTGGCGCCGGATCACATCGAGGCCGCCGTGGGTGCGGGTGAGGAGGCGGCGGCGCGGGCGGTGCTGGCGGCGTACGAACGGTCCTCGGCGCACGCGACGACGCCCGAGACCCGGGCGGTGCTGGCCCGTTGCCGGGGGCTGGTCCACTCCCGCGAGGAGGACTTCGCCGAGGCGCTGCGGCTGCACACCAATCCGTTCGAGGCGGCCAGGACGGCGCTGCTGCTGGGCGAGCGGCTGCGCCGCGGGCAGCGCCCCGGGGAGGCCAGGGCTCATCTGCGCGGGGCGTGCGAGACGTTCGAGCGGGCGGGCGCCGGGCCGTGGGCGCGGCGCGCCCGGGGTGAGCTGCGGGCGGCGGGCGAGGACGGCCGGGCGCCGGTCCCCGCCGTGCTGGACGCGCTGACCCCGCAGGAGTCGCGCATCGCGGGTCTGGTGGCCGAGGGGCTGTCGAGCAAGCGGATCGCCGCCCGGCTGTTCCTGAGCCCGCGCACCGTCGAGTACCACCTGTACAAGATCTATCCGAAGCTCGGCATCGGCTCCCGTACGGAACTGGCGCGCCTGATGGTCCTCGCGACCGGTAGTTCTACGGAAGGCACCGGGGCCGGAGCGGGACAGACTCTGCGGCATGAGTGATGTGCGTGTGTGGAGCGAGGAATTCGGTGCGGCGACGGACGCGCCGATCCTGTTGATCATGGGGTCGATGTCGCAGGGCGTGCTGTGGCCGGACGCGTTCGTCGGGCGCCTCGTCGCCGGTGGCCGCCGGGTGATCCGGTACGACCACCGGGACACCGGGAAGTCGGACACCGTCGACTTCGCGGCGAACCCGTACACCTGGGAGGAGATCAAGAACGACGTCCACCGCGTGCTGGACAACCACGGTCTTCAGAGCGCGCATCTGGTGTGCCACTCGGCGGGCGGGCTGCTGGGCCAGCTCATCGCGGTGGAGCGGCCGGAGCGGGTGCGCTCGCTGACGCTCATCGGTTCCTCGCCGCTGGGCGGCGGTGAGGGGCGGGTGATCCTGCGGGCGCTGACGGGGCAGCCGCAGGACGAGGGCAGCCTGCCCGAGCCGGCACCGGAGTTCACGGCCTTCTACCGCGCGCTGATGGCCGCCCCGCCGCCCGGGGACCGGCGCGCGCGGATCGACGGCATGATCGCCGAGCAGCGTGTGCTGCACGGCACCGGGCTGCCGTTCGACGAGGACGCGGCACGCCGGCTCCAGGAGCGGATCCACGACCGGGCCAACGACCTGTCGGCGGTGGTCAACCACCGGCTGGCCGCGGCGGCGGACCCCGACTTCGAGCCGGAGGGCGTGCTGCACCGGGTGACGGCGCCGACGCTGGTCATCGAGGGCAGCCACGAACCGGCGAAGCCGGGGCACGGGGCGGTGATCGCGGAGCGGATCCCGGGGGCGCGGCTGATGATCGTGGCGGGCATGGGCCACACCTTGCCGCCCGAGACGCACGAGGAGCTGGCCGCCGCCGTCCTCGCGCACACGGCCGGGTGAGGCCGGGCCGGCGCGGCCGGACGGGCGCTCAGACGATGGGCACCGCCGTGCCGGTGACGTGGGTACGGGGCTCCCCCGGGTCCAGGGTGATCGTCAGGTCGCTGGGGCGGCCCATGTCCTCGCCCTGCCGGATCGCGATGGGGGCGCCGGCGTCCGGTGCCAGGCCGAGGGCGCGCAGATAGCCGCCGAACGCCGCCGCGGCGGCGCCGGTCGCCGGGTCCTCGACGACGCCGCCGACCGGGAACGGGTTGCGGGCGTGGAACCGTACCGGCGACGCGCGCCACACCAGGTCCACCGTCGTCCAGCCGTGCCGCCGCATCACTCCGGCCAGGGCGTCGAAGTCGTAGGAGAGACCGGCCAGCCGTTCCCGGGTGGCGGCCGCCAGGATCAGGTGGTCGTTGCCCGCGAAGGCCACATGCGGCGGCAGCCGCGGGTCCAGGTCGGCCGCCTCCCATCCGAGGGCGCGCAGGGTGGCGTCGACTTCGGCCGCACGGGCCGGGCGGGAACGGGTCGGCACGCTGGTGAGGGTGGCCCGAACCCGGCCCGCGCCGTCCGCCACCGTCCGCACCGGGATCTCGCCCGCAGGGGTGTCGAGGGTGAGCGGACCGGGGCCGATCCGCTCGGCGAGCGCCACGGCCAGCGCGATCGTCGCGTGACCGCAGAACGCCACCTCGGCGAGCGGGCTGAAGTAGCGCACCGCGAAACGGCGCTCGGCCCTGTCCCGGGCGGTCACGAACACCGTCTCCGAGTAGCCGGCCTCGGCGGCGGTCGCGAGCATCGCGGCGTCGTCGAGACCGGCGGCGTCCAGGAGGACGCCGGCCGGGTTGCCGCCGGCCGGGTCATCGGTGAACGCGGTGTAGCGCAGGGTTCCTTCGGTCATGGCCCCACGCTGCCACCCCCTCCCCCATCGCGTCCAACGATGGATTCCGATGTGCTCCATCGGGCCCGCGCATAGCCTGTCCCGATGGACACCCGCCTCCTGCACACCTTCACCACCCTCGCCCGCACCGGCAGCTTCACCGCCACCGCCGCCGAACTGCACCTGGCCCAGTCCACGGTCACCGTGCACATCCGCACCCTGGAACGCGAGCTGGCCACCCCGCTCTTCGACCGGCTGCCCACCGGGACCGTGCTCACCGACCCCGGCCGCCGGCTGCTGGAGCGCGCCGAGGACGTCCTGGACGCCGTCGCCCGGCTGCGCGCCGACCCGGACGTCATCGCCGGCCGGGTCACCGTCGGCGCCCCCGAATCGCTGTGCTCGACCCGGCTGCCGCAGGTGATCGGCGCCCTGCGCGCGCGTCACCCCGAGGTGGAGGTCCAGCTGTCCGCGCGCGGCACGGCGGCGTGCGTCGACGGCCTGCTCGCCGGGCGGCTCGACCTCGCGCTGCTGTTCGAGGCCGAGGTCTCCGAGGTCGCGGCCGAGCCGGTCGGCCACGAACCGCTCGCCCTCCTCGGCGCCCCCGGCCACCCGCTGGCCGGCCGCCCCCGCCCGATCACCTGGGAGGAGCTGGCCGCGGAGAGCTTCTTCCTGCTCGAACAGGGCTGCTCCTACAGCGATGACCTCGAACGCCGGCTGCGGTCCGTCCCCGGCTCCCGGCCCCGGCTGACCCGCTTCGGCAGTGTGGACGCCACCCGCGCCTGCGTGGCCGCCGGCCTCGGGCTGACCCTGCTGCCGCTGGCCACCGTGCGGGAGCAGCTGCGCCACGGCCACCTGGTGCGGCTCGCCGGGCCGCCGCTCCCGGACGTTCCCGTCCAACTGGCCCGCCACCCCCGCCGCTGGATGAGCCCGGCAGCCGACGCCTTCGCCGGCCTGCTGCGTGCCGCCGCCCCGTGAACCGCCGCGCCACCGGGCGGCGCCCGCCGGCGGTCAGGCGATGTCGCGGCGCAGCGGGCGCAGCAGGGCGGCCGTGCTCGCGAGCGCGGTGTACCCGAGCAGGATCAGCGCCCCGGCAACCGGCGACAGCAGGACGACGGGATCGCTGGAGAGCTGGTCGGCCAGCGCGTCGGCCACCGCCGTGAAGTCCGTCAGCGACGCGGTCGCCCCGCCGGGCAGCCACGGGTAGAGGTGGCGGACGCCCGGGATCATCATCAGGAGGAGTTCGCCCCCGTACAGGTAGCCGACCACCACGGCCAGGGCCGCGATCTGGTGGCGGATCAGGGCGCCCATGCCGACGCCGAGGACCGTGTAGGCGACCATCGCGATGCCCAGGCGGGCCAGCAGTTCCAGGATGGTTCCCGTGGGCAGGCCCAGCGTGATCCCGCGGGCGGCGGCGGCGCCGAACAGCGCCACCGCCGAAGTGCCGGCCAGCACCAGCCCGTAGACCATGCCGGCCAGCCCGTACGTGAGGAGTTTGGCGGCCAGCACCCGCCAGCGGTCCGGCGCGTACAGGAAGGTGACGTTGACGGTGCGGTGCCGGTACTCCGAGGTCACGGCCACCGTGCCGATCGCGGCCGGGACGAAGGCGGTGAAGCCCAGGAAACCGAGAACGGAGCGCACGCCCTCCTCTGTGTGCAGCCCGGGCATCGGCGGGTCGAAGTTCTCCGGCCCGACGAAGGCGAGCAGGCCCATCGTCCCGCCGCCCAGGAGCGCCGCGGCGAACAGGATCCCCAGCCACATCCGGGTGGCGAGCAGCCGGCGCAGCTCCGCGTGGATCAGGGGCTTCATGGTGTGCTCCGTCCGTCGGCGGGGGTGCCGGGGCCGGTGGTGCCGGTGGGCCCGGTGAGTTCGAGGAAGAGCTGTTCGAGGCCGAGGTGTTCGGTGGTCAGGCCGTGGACGCGCAGCCCTTCGAGAGCGGCCAGGTCACCCACGCCCGCCGCGTCCAGCCCGCGCACGCGCAGGTCATGGGGGCCGAGGGCTTCCACCCGGTGGCCCGCGCCGGCCAGCGCCGCGGTCAGTGCGGCGGCGTCGGGGGTGCGGACCAGCACCGCGTGTGCCGCGCCGGCGAGTTCGGCCAGCGGGCCGGCCGTCACCAGCCGGCCCCGCCCGAGGACCACCACGTCGTCGGCGAACTGCTCCATCTCGCCGAGCGCGTGGCTGGAGACCAGGACGGTGCGGCCCTCCTCCGCCAGCCCGCGCAGGAACGCGCGCAGCCAGGCCATGCCCTGCGGGTCCAGGCCGTTGCCCGGTTCGTCGAGCAGCAGCACGCGCGGGTCGCCGAGCAGGGCGGTGGCCAGGTTGAGCCGCTGGCGCATGCCGGTGGAGAAGGTCGCGGTCCGGCGCCGGGCGGCCTCGGTCAGGCCCAGCAGGGCGAGCAGTTCCCCGACCCGGGTGTCGGGATGTCCGCCCATCGCGGCGTAGATCCGCAGGTGGTCGCGGGCCGTGTGCTGCGGGTGGAAGGAGCCGGCGTCGAAGGAGGCGCCCACCACGGTGGTCGGGCGGGGGAGGTCGCGGTAGCGGCGTCCGCCGATCGTCACGCTGCCGGAGGTCGGGGTGATGTGACCGACCATCATGCGCATCGCGGTCGTCTTGCCGGCGCCGTTCGGGCCGAGGAAGGCCGTGACGGCGCCCTCCCGCACGGTGAAGCTGAGGTCGTCGACGGCGGTGAGGGACCCGTACCGCTTGGTCGCCCCGCGCACCTCTATGCCGGTCATGCGCGCACCGCCGTCCGGAGCGCCCCGCCGGTCCGGGTCCTGGTCATTCCTCGTCGCCCTTCGTCGTGGTCAGCGGGAGGAGAACGGTCGCCAGCAGCCGGGGCACCCGGTCCCCGCCGGGCCCGTTCGCGAGCAGCGGCTGCACCAGTTCGCCGAACCCCCGGGCGAACCGCCCGAACTCCTCGTCGTCCAGGTGCAGCACCGTCTGCTGGTACCCGGCGCCGTCGGCGGCCAGGTCGATGTGGTCCCTGGCGAGGTAGCGCGCGTACTCGGCGAGCAGGGTGGAGATGAACGCGGTGAAGTACCGCGCGTGGTCCTCGGGGGAGGCGGCGGCGAGGGCCTCGGGGGACGGGGTCACCCCGCCCTCCGGCAGCGCGTACACCCGTTCCGCCGTCCCCTTGACCCGGCGTTCGTCCACCACCTCCAGCAGGCCGGCCCTGGCGAGGGTGGCGATCTGCCGGTACAGCGTGGCCTGCGGTACGTCGGGGAGCTGGGCGGCGAGGCCGGAGGCCGTGTGCCGGCCGCCCGCCACCGCGCCGAGGATCCGGATGCGGACGGGGTGGAAGGCCAGTTCGGCCCAGCGTTCTGCGGAAACACTCACGCCGTCGACGTTATCATTATCGAGAATGATAACGATAGCGCCGGAGTCGGCCCGTTCACAACGCGACGAGCGGCTCCGCCTCGTACGCCCGGCGCAGCAGCGCCGTGAACTCCGGCGCCGCCGGGACCGGGTGCGGCCCGATCGCGTACACCGGGACGCCGGGCGTCCACGAGTTCATCACCACGGCCCCGGCCAGCGACGGCACATCGGCCACCGTCACCTCCCGCACCCGCTGCGGCACCCCGAGCACCTCCAGCCGGCGCCGTACGATGCCCATCGTCGTACCGGTCAGCAGCTCGGCCTTCGGCCACACCACCGCCGAGCCGTCCCAGAAGGCCAGGTTCCAGATGGTGGCCTCGCTCAGCCGGCCCCGCCGGTCGGTGAACGCCGCGTCGTCGAAGCCCGCCGCCACCGCCTGCAGCGCGTCCCGCACCCGCTCGTCCGGCAGCGCCCGGCCGAACAGGTGGACGGACGCGCCGCGCAGCCGCTCCAGATGCAGATCCAGGCCCCTGGCCCGGCCCCCGCGCACCTGGAGCGCGGTGAAGTGGGCGTACCCGGCGAAGGCGAGCGGGGCCAGGTCCCCGGCGCTCGCCGCCCGCCCGCCACGGTGGACGGCGTGGAAAGAAGAGGTCATGCCCCGGACGGTAGGGCCTGACATCAGTGCGAAGGTCAAGCGGAAACCCGCACCGGGACTACGCCTTCGGCGCCACCTTCGCCAGCCCGTTGATGACCCGGTCCATGGCGTCCCCGCCCGTCGGGTCGGTGAGGTTCGCCAGCAGCTTGAGCGTGAAGCGCATCAGCACCGGGTGCGACAGCCCCCGGTCGGTCGCCAGCTTCATGATCTTCGGGTTGCCGATCAGCTTCACGAACGCCCGGCCGAGCGTGTAGTAGCCGCCGTACGTCTCCTGGAGCGTCTTCGGGTACGCCCGCAGCGTCAGCTCCCGCTGCGCCGGGGACTGCCGCGCCAGCGCCTGGACGATCACCTCGGCCGCGATCTCGCCGGACTCCATGGCGTACGCGATGCCCTCGCCGTTGAACGGGTTCACCAGACCGCCGGAGTCACCCACCAGCAGCAGCCCGCGCGAGTAGTGCGGCTTCCGGTTGAACGCCATCGGCAGCGCGGCGCCCCGGATCGGGCCGCTCATGTTCTCCGGCGTGTAGCCCCACTCCTCGGGCATGGAGGCGCACCACGCCTTGAGCACCTCGCGCCAGTCCAGCTCCCGGAACGCGCTGGAGCTGTTGAGGATGCCGAGGCCCACGTTGGAGGTGCCGTCGCCCATCCCGAAGATCCAGCCGTAGCCGGGGAGCAGCCGTGGCTCGTCGCCGCGCCGGTCCCACAGCTCCAGCCAGGACTCCAGGTAGTCGTCGTCGTGGCGCGGGCTGGTGAAGTAGGTGCGCACGGCCACGCCCATCGGGCGCTTGTCGTTGCGGTGCAGGCCCATGGCCAGCGACAGCCGCGAGGAGTTGCCGTCGGCGGCCACCACGACGGGGGCGCGGAAGGTGACCTGGCGCTTGTCCTCGCCGAGCTTGGCGGTGACGCCGACGATCCGGCCGGCCGCCCGGTCGTCCTGGATCGGGCCGGTCACATTGCAGCGCTCGAACAGCTGGGCGCCGGCCTTCTCGGCCTGCCGGGCGAGCAGTTCGTCGAAGTCCTCGCGGCGCCGCACCAGTCCGTAGTCGGGGTAGGCGGCCAGCTCGGGCCAGTCCAGCTGGAGCCGGTGCCCACCGCCGATGATGCGCAGGCCCTTGTTGCGCAGCCAGCCGGCTTCCTCGGAGACATCGATGCCCATGCCCACGAGCTGCTTGGTGGCGCGCGGGGTCAGTCCGTCGCCGCAGACCTTCTCCCGGGGGAAGGAGGTCTTCTCCAGCAGCAGGACGTCGAGCCCGGCCTGGGCGAGGTGGTACGCGGTCGTGGAGCCGGCCGGTCCGGCTCCGACGACGATCACATCAGCTGAGTGTTCGGAAGCGCTTGCATCGATGTCAGCCACGGTCGGCTCTCCCCATCGGTCCGGGTTCGGCGGCTACGAGTCTATGAGCGGATCTGAGGTCGGGCAGGTCGGAACGGTCGGACGGTCTCAGGCGGCGGGCTTCGTCCCCCGGTGCAGGGCGACGATCCCGCCGGTGAGGTCGCGCCAGGCCACCCGCTGCCAGCCGGCCTTCTGCAGCAGCGCCGCGAGGGCGGGCTGATCGGGCCAGGCGCGGATGGACTCGGCGAGATAGACGTACGCGTCGGGGCTGGAGGACACCTTTTCGGCCACCGGCGGCAACCCCCGCATCAGGTACTCCGTGTAAAGGGTGCGGAAGGGCTGCCAGGTGGGGTGGCTGAATTCGCACACCACCACCCGGCCGCCCGGCCGGGTGACGCGCAGCAGTTCACGCAGCGCCGCGTCCGTGTCCTGGACGTTGCGCAGCCCGAAAGAAATGGTCACCTTGTCGAACACATCGTTCTGGAACGGCAGCCTGGTGGCGTCCCCCGCGGTGAACGGCAGCCAGGGCTCGCGCCCCTTGCCCTCGTTCAGCATCCCGATGCTGAAGTCGCACGGCACGGTGTACGCGCCGGCCGCGGCGAAGGGCAGGGAGGAGGTGCCGGTGCCGGCCGCGAGGTCCAGGACCCGCTCGCCGGGGCGAGCGTCGACGGCGCGGGCGACGGCCTTGCGCCAGCGGCGGTTCTGGCCGAGGGCCAGCACATCATTGGTCAGGTCGTACTTCGCGGCCACCGCGTCGAACATCGCGGCGACTTCTCTGGGCTGCTTGTCCAACGTGGCACGGGTCACCGTCCCATTGTCGCGGGTCGCGATCCGGGGTGGCGGGCAGGGTCCCCCGGGTGTCGGACACCCAGGCCACCGGAGTGATCAACGTGTTGTAGCGTCATCGCCGATGCCTTCCGTAGACCGAACCATCCGCCGTGCCGGCCGTGCCGTCCTGAGGCGCCGCAGGCTCCAGCGGCGCAGACGGACGGTCGCCCTCTTCGCCGCCGCGGGCCTCGTCCTGCTGGTCGTCCTGGGCATGGGAGCCCGGCTGTTCCTGGACGGCGACGCCGGCACCGGGCAGGACCCGTCCGCCGCGCCGCCCCCGGTGGAGGACCCGGAACCCGCCCCGGACCAGGACGAGGAGCCGGAGTCCGGCCCGGACGCCGAGGAGGAGGCGGAGCAGGACGAGGCACCGGACGTGCAGCCGATCGACATCCCGCCCACCGGGCCCGGCACCTTCCGCACCGCCCCGGCCACCGGCCACCAGGTCGGCCAGGGCACGGTGCGCCGCTACATGGTGCAGATCGAGGACGGCATCGACCTGGACCCGGTCGCGACCGCACAGGAGATCGAGACCATCCTGGGCGATCCGCGCGGCTGGACCACCGACGGCATCAGCGCCTTCCAGCTCGCCGAGGAGGGCACGGTCGACTTCACGGTGAAGGTCGCCACCCCCGGCACGGTGGACGACATCTGCGGCGAGTACGGACTGGACACCGGCGGCGAGGTCAACTGCCAGGTGGGCCAGACGGTGGTGGTGAACCTGCTGCGCTGGATGGAGGGCTCCCCCCAGTTCCCCGGTCCTGTCACCGAGTACCGGGCGCTGATCATCAACCACGAGGTCGGCCACCGGCTGGGCCACGGCCACGAGGGCTGCCCGGAGGAGGGTGCCCTGGCGCCCGCGATGATGCAGCAGATCAAGGGTCTTGACGGCTGCGTGGCCAACGCCTGGCCGTACGACGAGGACGGCACGTACATCAGCGGGCCCTGGGTCCCCTGACAGGCCCTCCCTGTGGGGGAGCCACCCGGTTGACCGGTTGACGGCGCCTTACGCCGTTCGGTGGATTTGGGGCGGATCGAGGCGAAGTGCGGGACCGTGCCCCACTACCGTGGCGTGCCGGTTCCGTATCGCTTCTTCCTACCTGAGCAGGTGGATTCATGGGTTCCCACTCCCGCCCCTCCCGTCCCGTGCTGCGGATGGCCGCCGCCACCGCGGCCGCCACGGGGGCCGTTGTCGCCGCCGCCGGCGGCGCCTCCGCCTCGGCCACCACCGACAACATCGGCGCGGCGCTGGCCGGCACCCAGACCGCGCTGACCTACGGCCTCGCCGGCCCGCTCGACCTCCAGCTCAACCCGCTGGCGGGCACCGTGGTCGACCCGCTGACCAACGGGGTGGACACCCAGGTCGCCGACTTCCAGTCGGTGGGGACCACCACCTTGACCCAGCCACTCTCCGACGGCGCGTCGACCAACGATCTGCTCGGCGGGCTGACCGCCCCCGTCACCTCGCTGCTCGGCGGGCTCCCGCTGCTCGGCGGCAGCTGACCGGCCTGAGCGACCGGCCCGGGGCCGCGCCGGGCCGGTGGCCCGGGGCGGTCCCGGCCCACCGGCTAGCGGGCGTCGAGCAGCTTCAGCTCGGGGTGGGCCGTCCCGCCCTCGATCGCGGTCGAGGACAGGTGGGAGACCACCCGGTCGTCCACCGGGTCGTTCGCCGGGTCCTCGTGCACCACCAGGTGCTCGTACGTCGTCGCCCGCTGCGCGGGGACGCGGCCCGCCGAGCGGATCAGCGAGATGAGTTCGAGCCGGTTGGAACGGTGCTTGGCACCGGCCGAGGAGACCACGTTCTCCTCCAGCATGACCGACCCCAGGTCGTCCGCGCCGTAGTGCAGCGTCAGCTGGCCCACGTCCTTGCCGGTCGTCAGCCACGAGCCCTGGATGTGCGCCACGTTGTCCAGGAACAGCCGGGCGATCGCGATGAGCCGCAGGTACTCGAAGATCGTGGCCTGGGTGCGGCCCTTCAGGTGATTGTTCTCGGGCTGGTAGGTGTACGGGATGAACGCCCGGAAGCCGCCCGTGCGGTCCTGCACATCGCGGATCATCCGCAGATGCTCGATCCGCTCGGCGTTGGTCTCCCCGGTGCCCATCAGCATGGTGGACGTCGACTCGACCCCCAGGCCGTGCGCCGTCTCCATGATCTCCAGCCAGCGCTCCCCCGACTCCTTCAGCGGGGCGATGGCCTTGCGCGGGCGCTCCGGCAGCAGTTCGGCCCCGGCGCCGGCGAACGAGTCCAGACCGGCCGCGTGGATGCGCCGGATCGCGTCCTCGGCCGACACCCCGGAGATCCGCGCCATGTGCTCGATCTCGGAGGCCCCCAGCGAGTGGATCACCAGCTGCGGGAACGCCGCCTTGATGGCCGAGAAGTGCTGCTCGTAGTACTCGACGCCGTAGTCCGGGTGGTGCCCGCCCTGGAACATGATCTGGGTCCCGCCCAGTTCCACCGTCTCCGCGCAGCGCCGCAGGATGTCGTCCAGGTCCCGCGTCCACACGTCCTCGCTCTTGGGAGCGGCGTAGAAGGCGCAGAACTTGCAGGCGGTGACGCAGGCGTTGGTGTAGTTGATGTTCCGCTCGATGATGTACGTGGCGATGTGCTCGGTGCCCGCGTACCGCTTACGGCGTGCCGCGTCCGCCGCGCGCCCCAGCGCGTGCAACGGAGCGCTGCGGTAGAGCTCCAGCGCCTCCTCCGGAGAGATCCGGCCACCGTCGGCGGCTCGGTCGAGCGCGGACTTGAGCTGAGCACTCAGGGCCATGGAGGGCGTCCCTTCGGCGGGCGGAGACAGGGGTGGGCAATTCCGGGAGCCAGCGTACGCCAGGGGCTAACCCGGACGATTGAGCACTCCCTGTGCCCCGCTGTCCGGGTGCACGCTGGTATAGCGCAGCACCTGCCCCTCGCCGTCCAGCCGCAGGACCATCTGGAACTCCTCGGTCACACAGGTGCCCCGGGTGGACTGCTCGGTGTCCAGCCGCGCGTCGAAGACCGCCTCGTTCCCGCTGACCGAGGTCAGGGTCATCCGGTCCACGCAGGTGGAGAGGCCCAGGAGGTCCGTGGCGGAGGCGTAGCCGGTCTCCTCGCCGACCGCGCCGCCCTCCATGGTCAGCGTCATGCGGCCGCCGGGGATGCCGATGTCGAGGGTGAGATCGCCCTCCCACTCCCCCAGGAACCCCTCGGGAAGTTCCTGTGCGACCGGTTCGCGCGGGCTCTCCTCGACCACCGGGTCCCCGGGGTCCGCGGCGCCGTCCGTGTCCGGGCGGGTGAAGGCGTACACGCCGGCCCCGGCGAGCCCCAGCACCAGCACGGCGGCGAGCGCGGCCCGCAGGCCGCGCCGGGGCCGGGGCGGTGCGGGCGGCGCCGGCGGGACGGCGGGGGCGGGCACCGGCAGCGGGATCGCCGGGCCGAACCCGGGCGGCACCGCGGCCGGGGAGGGCACGGCAGCGGGAGCGGGAGGGGGAGCCGGTACGGGCCCGGCCGCGCCGCCGTCCGGCGGCGGCGCCACATCCAGGTCCAGGTCGAGCAGTTCGACGGCCCGCCGGCCGATGCCCTCCACCACCTCGGGCGGCAGCCACCCGGCCCGCACGAGGGGCGCCGCCCCGCCGTCCCCGGCCAGCGCCCGCGCCACCTCCCCGGGCGAGGGCCGCGCGGCCGGCTCCTTGGCCAGCATCGCCGCCACCAGCGGGCGCAGTTCCTGCGGGACCCCGGCGAGCGCGGGCGCCTGGTGCACCACCTGGTACAGCAGCTGGGTCAGCGACTCCCCCGGGAACGGCGGCCGCCCGGCCGCCGCGTACGCCAGCACCGCGCCCAGCGAGAACACATCCGTCGCCGGGCCCACCGCGCCGGACTCCCCGGCGTCCACGCCCAGCACCTGCTCGGGCGACATGTACGCGGGCGAGCCCAGCGAGACGCCGGTGGCGGTCAGTTCGCCCGCCGCGTCCACCGCCCGCGCGATCCCGAAGTCGATCAGCCGGGGCCCGTCCACCGCGAGCAGCACGTTGGAGGGCTTGACGTCCCGGTGCACCAGGCCGTGCCCGTGCACCGCGACCAGCGCCTCGGCCAGACCCGCGCCCAGCGCCCGTACGGTGCGCACCGGCAGCGGCCCCACCTCGCCCACCGTGCGGCGCAGATCGGGCCCGGCCACATAGCCGGTGGCCACCCAGGGCAGCTCCGCGTCCGGGTCGGCGTCCAGCACCGGCGCCGTGAACGCGCCGCTCCCGCCCACCAGCCGGGCCGCGGCCACCTCACGGGCGAAGCGCGCCCGGAACCGCTCGTCGACGGCGAACTGCGGGTGCACCACCTTCACCGCGACCGTACGGCCGCCGGCGCTGCGGCCCAGGTACACCCGGCCCATGCCGCCCCGGTCCAGGCGGCGCAACAGCCGGTACGCGCCCACGACGGGCGCTTCGTCGCTCGCCAGCGGCTCCACCGTCGGTCCTCCCCGTCCCTGTCCTGTGCCCGTACGTGCGGCGCCGTCAGCCGGGCGGCAGCAGCCGTACCCGGTCCGCGCCCGCGAAGCCGATCCGGCGGGCGAACTCCCGGGCCCCGCCCAGCTGCCGCTCGCCGAAGCGGAAGTCCAGCGTGGTGAAGTACCGCTCCAGCACGGTGGCGTCGAACGCCTCCCAGCGCGCGGCCTGCTCGGCGACCTTGGACACCTCGGCCAGCGACAGGTCACGGGAGGCGAGGAACGCCCGGTGCACCTCGCGCACCGTCGCCTCCTCGCGTTCCAGATAGTCGGGGCGCACCGCCCAGACCGCGAACACGAAGGGCAGGCCCGTCCAGTCGTGCCACATCTGGCCCAGGTCGTGCACCTGGAGTCCCAGCCGGGGCGCGTCGTGCAGGGCGGCGCGCAGCGCGGCGTCCCCGATGAGGACGGCGGCGTCCGCCTCCTGCATCATCAGCCCGAGGTCGGGCGGGCAGGTGTAGTAGTCGGGGGTGACGCCGAACCGTTCGGCGAGCAGCAGCCGGGCCAGGCGCACGGAGGTGCGGGAGGTGGATCCGAGGGCGACGCGCGCCCCGTCCAGTTCCTCAAGTGGCTTCTGGGAGACGATCACGCAGGACATCACCGGGCCGTCGCAGCCGACGGCGATGTCGGGCAGGGCCACCAGTTCGTCGGCGTGCCGCAGGTACTCGACGAGGGTGACGGGGCCGATGTCGAGGTCCCCGGCGACCAGGCGCTCGCTCAGCTTCTCGGGGGTGTCCTTGGTGAGTTCCAGATCCAGCAGCGTGCCGGTCCTGGCCAGGCCCCAGTACAGGGGGAGGCAGTTCAGAAACTGAATGTGCCCGACACGGGGACGGGTCCGGGGGTGTGTACTCACCCCTGTGAGGGTACGCCTGGTGTCATGCGAGCCGGCCGCGAGTTGCGATTCCCCCCGACGGGGGACTTCCATCCTTCCGGTCGTGCACACAGCGTGCTACGCTCGCAGCAAGTTGCAGTTTGGTTTCCCTTGCAGTACGAGCCTGCGGAGCATGTAACCGCAGGCTTTCGTCGTTTTCAGACTTCTTGCAGGTTCTGGAGCAGGGCGACCCTTATAGGCCCAGGGAGGGCTTATGGCTACCGGAACCGTCAAGTGGTTCAACGCCGAGAAGGGCTTCGGCTTCATCGCCCAGGACGGCGGCGGCCCCGATGTCTTCGTGCACTACTCCGCCATCAACGCTGCCGGCTTCCGCTCGCTTGAGGAAAGCCAGCAGGTGACCTTCGACGTCACCCAGGGTCCGAAGGGCCCGCAGGCCGAGAACGTCACCCCGGCCTGATCCGCCGCCCCAGGGCGTCGAATTGAAGTACCCAAGGAGCCCCCGCCTTCGGCGGGGGCTCCTGCCTTTCCCGGAACCCGCGTCCCGGCATCGGCGTCCTGTCATGCGTGCGACAGAAAAAGCGTTCCTCCCACCCCGCACTGCCCCCGGAAGCGGGTACCGGCCGACTGATGACGGCCGTGTTCACCGATGTCCTTTTCGCACTTATGGGGGGCCTCGTCCTGGCCCGGGGATTGTTCCCGGATACCGATGGCCCGGGTGAATTCCTGGCGGCGCTGGCGGCCGTGGCGCTCGGCCTCTCCTTCGTCAATCATGTGATTGTGGTCCGTCTCTTTCGAGCGAGCCTCGGAAAGCTGCTGTGGGGTCTGCGGATGGTCCGCGTGACCGACATCGGACGGCCTCGTGTGTTCCAGTCGGTACGCCGTTGGCTCGCCGGTTACTTTCTCTTCATCCTCGCGATGCTGCTGGAGGACGCCGACATCCTCGGCGAGGCCTGCGGGGTCCGCACGGTGCGCCGCCGGGACCTACGCTCTTAGCTGAATCGACCCGTCCCGCACCACTCGGCCCGGCACTCGTGCGCCCCCTGCGGCCCCCGGCCGCCGCGCCGTTCATCGCTGCCGCCTCTCGTACAGGGCCTCGATCTCGCGGGTGTGATCGCGCACCACCGCCGCCCGGCGCAGGGTGCCGGCCGGGGTCAGATAGCCGGACGCCACCGTGAAGGGGCGCGGCAGCAGCCGGAATCGCTGGATGCGCCCGGCGTCCTCCACCACCCGCTGGATGTGGCGCAGCAGTTCGGGGTCCTCGGCCATCCGCTCGGCCGCCGCGGGGCGGCGCCCGGCGGCCCGCAGCCACTGGGCGAGCCCCTCGGGGTCCAGGGTGAGCAGCGCGGTGAGGTACGGGCGCCGGTCGCCGACCACCACGCAGTGGCCGATCAGCGGGTCGGCGCGTACCGCCCGTTCCAGCGGTCCGGGGACGAAGCGCCCGCCGTCCGCCGTGGTGATGAGGTCCTGCTTGCGTCCGTCGACGGTCAGATAGCCGTCGTCGTCCAGCGTGCCGAGGTCGCCGGTGGGCAGCCAGCCGCCGTTGACGGTGACGGGGCGGATGCTGCGGGTGCGGGAGTCCCAGTAGCCGCTGCATATCTGGCCGCCGCGCAGCAGGATCTCGCCGTCGTCGGCGATGCGCACCGCCGTACCGGGCAGCGGCCAGCCCACGGTGCCCAGGCGCGGGGCGTGCGGTGGGGCGAGGACGGCGGTGGCGGCCGTCTCGGTGAGGCCGTACGCCTCGTGGACGGGGATGCCGGCGCCCTCGTAGAAGGTCGCCAGGGAGTCGCTGAGCGGGGCGCCACCGCTGATCACGAAGCGGACCTCGCCACCCAGGGCCTCCCGCACCCGCCGGTAGACGGTGGGCTCGTACAGCGAGCGTCCGGCGCGCAGGCTCAGCCCCGGGCCGTCCCCCGTGCCGTGCTGTTCGGCCCGCACGGCGGCGCCGATCCGGCGGGCGAGCGCGGCGCCGCGGTCGAAGGCGGCGCCGCGGCCCGCCTCTTCGGCTGCGGTGCGGGTGGCGTGGTGGACGCGTTCCAGCAACTGCGGGGTGGCGACGAGGAAGGTGGGCCGGAAGCCGGCCAGGTCGGGCAGGGTGTCGCCGGGGGCGTGCCCGAGCCGGATGCGGGCGCGGACGCAGCTCAGGGCGACGGTGCGGCCCAGCGCGTGGGCGAGCGGCAGGGTGAGCAGGGTGGCGGCCGGCCGGTCGGTCAGTGAGCGGTGGATGGGGTACAGCAGCTCGATCGCGTTGTCGATCCTGGTGAACAGGTGGGCGTGGGTGAGGACGCAGCCCTGTGGGAGGGCGGCGGTGCCCGAGGTGTGGGTGAGGGTGGCGATGTGTCCAGGGGTGAGCAGCCGGCGGCGTTCACCGACGGCGGAGTGCGGCAGGGCCCGGCCGGCGGCGGAGATCTGGCCGATGGCGCTGGATTCGCTGCCGTGGATGGCGGTGAGCTGCCACAGGTGTTCCAGGTGCGGGAGTTCGGCGCGGATGGCGGTGAGGGTGCGGGCCTCCTCCACACCCTCCACGGCGCAGGCACGGGCGCCGGCGTCCCGCAGGATCCAGCTGACCTGCCGGGCGGTGGCGGTGGGGTGCACCGGCACGGTGATCAGCCCGGCGGCCCAGGCGGCGAAGTCGAGGAGCGTCCACTCGTACCGGGTGCGGGACATGATGGCGAGCCGGTCGCCGGGGGCCAGGCCGTGGGCGATCAGGCCCTTGGCGACGGCGAGCACCTCGCCGGCGAACTCGGCGCAGGTGACGTCGTACCAGGTGCCGTCGCGGTGTTGGCGGCTGAACGCGACGGCGTCGGGGGCCTGCTGGGCGTTGACGAACGGGATGTCCGCGAGGCTGCCCTGTTCGACGGCGGGGACCAGCGCGGGCAGTGATGCCTCGACGACGGCACCGTGCGCGCGGCGCAGCCGGGGACGGATGACGGCGGGGGGTGGTGCGTGGGGGTCTTGCGGTGGCGTCATGGGCACTCCCGGCACGGTGCGGCGGTTCTCCGGGATTCTGCCCGCCCGCGTGGCGCCCTGACCGGCTCCTTCACCGGACCGGCACGCCTTTGTCCGGCGGGGCGGCGGTCGTACCGGCACACATCCGCCCAAGGGCGGGGGAAGGTCGGCGCGATCACAGCGTACCCACGGCTCTCTCCTTGCCATGGGCATGGTAGCCCGGCTCGGGCCTGCCCCCGGCCCCGGAAGCGGACGACGCCGCCCGCCGCCTCCGGAGCGGAGGGGGCGGGCGGCGTCGAAAGGGGGCAGTGCGGCCGTGCGGCTAGGCGGTGGCCACCGCCGGGCCCGAGGGCTTCGCCGGGCGGGACGCCTCGGAGTCCTCCCGGTCCACCTCGTTGATGTCGAAGCTCTTGGCGTTGTCGTACGCGTCCCGGTCCAGGATGCCCTCGCGGGCCGCGACGATCACCGGCACGGCGGCCTGGCCGGCCACGTTCACGGCGGTGCGGATCATGTCCAGGATCGGGTCGATCGCCAGCAGCAGGCCGACGCCCTCCAGCGGCAGCCCCAGGGTGGACAGCGTCAGCGTGGTCATCACGGTGGCGCCGGTGAGCCCGGCGGTGGCGGCGGAGCCGATCACCGACACGAACGCGATCAGCACGTAGTCCTGGACGCCGAGGCTGACGTCGAAGATCTGCGCCACGAAGATCGCGGCCAGCGCCGGGTAGATCGCGGCGCAGCCGTCCATCTTGGTGGTGGCGCCGAACGGCACGGCGAAGGAGGTGTACTCCTTCGGCACCCCGAGCCGCTCGGTGACGCGCTGGGTGACGGGCAGGGTGCCCACCGAGGAGCGGGAGACGAAGGCCAGCTGGATGGCTGGCCAGGCACCGCGGAAGAACTGGATCGGGTTGAGGCCGGCGGTGAAGCGCAGCAGCAGCGGGTAGACACCGAACAGCACCAGCAGCGAGCCCACGTACACGTCGATGGTGAAGGTGGCGTAGTCGCCGAGCAGGTCCCAGCCGTAGTTGTTGATGGAGCGGCCGATCAGCCCGAGGGTGCCCAGCGGGGCGAGGCGGATGATCCACCACAGGGCCTTCTGGAGCAGCGCCAGCGCGGTCTCGCCGAAGGTGACCAGCGGGGCGGCCTTCTCACCGAGCTGGAGCGCGGCGATGCCGACGGCGGCGGCCAGGAAGACGATCTGGAGGACCTTCAGCTCGGTGAAGGGCGTGATCACGTCGGTGGGGATGATCCCGGTGAGGAAGTCCAGCCAGGAGCCGGAGTTCTCGGGGGCCTGGCCGTCGGCGGCGGACAGCGCCGAGCCGGAGCCGGGGTTGGTGATCAGGCCGATGGCCAGACCGATGGCCACGGCGACCAGGGAGGTGATGAGGAACCACAGCAGGGTGCGGCCGGCCAGCCGGGCGGCGTTGGAGACCTTGCGGAGGTTGGTGATGGAGACGGCGATGGCGAAGAACACCAGCGGGGCTACGGCCAGCCGCAGCAGCTGGACGAACCGGCCGCCTATCTCGTCCAGGGTGCGGGCCAGCCAGTCCACCTCCCAGTTGCGGGCTATCCAGCCGAGCAGCACACCGGCGGCGAGGCCGATGAGGATCTGGGCCCAGAACGGCGGCAGGGAGAACCGGGGTCTGGTGGGGGTGGAGGTCGAGCCTGCGGGCTCGGTGGAGTCCGCGGGGGAGGACGGGGAGGACACGGGCACACTCCGGTCAAGGGATGACGTCTCGGGATGGTTCGGGGCAGGGTGATGCCCCGGGGCACACAGCAGGAAGGATCGTCGCGGGGCGGCCGGAAGGCCAGAGGGCCGGCGACGGAAGAATCAGCTGCAACAGGCCGCGGTGGGGCGGCGGCACAGATCGATGTGCAGGCGCGCGACAAGAAGCACCCCGTGCAAGGGGCGCGGCGCGGCTGCTGTGTTCATGTCCATCACGGTAGCACCAGGACACCGTGACGCGGCTCACACCGGCGTACGCCGGGAGCACGGGCGGCGCCCATGGCAGCGGAAGCTCCGGGAAGGACGCCAGGAAGGGTGAACGGCCCGCGCGGAGCGGGCCGGGCGGGCTCAGGCGGAACGGGCGGCATCGTCCGCGTCGTCTTCCATGCCCTGGTTGCTGCGCAGCTTGCTCATCGCACGGTCGACCCGGGGGGCCACCTCCTGCGACATGGCGTCGCGCTGGCCGCGCAGCAGCACGAAGCTGAGCGGGGCCGAGACCAGCATCGACAGCAGCAGCAGCCACAGCGGGTTGGCGGTGCCGAAGCTTTCGGGGATGACACCGACGTAGGCGAGGACGGCGACCACCGCGAAACAGCCGGCGAAGATCGCCAGCCGCAGACCCGTATAGCGAAGCGTCGCGCTCTTGGTGCTGCTGCTCACGGTGGGGACCCTTTTCCTGCGTTCTCTGCGTTTCTGCGTCGTTGGCCTTCCAGTCAAGCACACGGCCGGCGGCCCTACGTCAGCGGCATCCACATGGTGATGTCGTCGCGCAGTTCCCCGCCCCCGACCGCGATCGCGTCCGGGACCCGGCCGACCTCCTTGTAGCCGCAGGAGGCGTAGAAGCGTTCGAGGCCCATGCCGCCGCGGCAGGTCAGCCGTATCGCGCTGATCCCGCCGAAGCCGCGTATCGCCTCCGCCGCGGCGCCCATCAGCTGCCGCCCGGCCCCGCCGCCCTGGCGGTCCGGGCGCACCATCACCGTCTTGAGCCACACCCAGTGGCCCATCAGGGGGTGGCCGGTGTGCGCGATGAACGCGGTCGCCGCGGCGGTGCCGTGCTCGTCGACGCCCAGCAGCAGCCGGGTGCCGCCGGCGGTGACGCCCGCCAGGTGCCGGTCCAGCTCGGGCAGCACGTCGGCCGGGCCGACCCCGGGCGGAAAGCCCACCGCCCCGCCCGCGTTGACCACCTCGGCCCACAGCCCGGCCAGCTCCCCGCGCAGGGCGGGGGTGATCTCCGGATCGAGTACGTACCTCACCGCGGCGATCCGCCCCTCACACCCGCATCGGCTGCGGCGACTCGCGCCGCCCCGCGTCCGGGCCGTCGTACTCGCGCACGATCTCGTACCGGGTGTTGCGCTCCACCGGGCGGAACCCGGCGTCGCGGATCAGCTCCAGCAGGTCCTCGCGGGTCAGCTTGTCCGGGGTGCCGAAGTTGTCGGCGTCGTGGGTGATCTTGTACTCCACGACCGAGCCGTCCATGTCGTCCGCGCCGTGCTGGAGGGCCAGCTGGGCGGTCTGCACGCCGTGCATCACCCAGAAGACCTTCACATGCGGCACGTTGTCGAACAGCAGCCGGGAGACCGCGAACGTGCGCAGCGCCTCCGCGCCGGTGGCCATCGTGGTGCGGGCCTGGAGCCGGTTGCGGATCTTGCCGTCCTTCATGTCCACGAAGTCGTGCTGGTAGCGCAGCGGGATGAAGACCTGGAAACCGCCGGTCTCGTCCTGGAGCTCGCGCAGCCGCAGCACGTGGTCCACCCGGTGCCGGCGCTCCTCGATGTGGCCGTACAGCATGGTGGCCGGGGTCTTGAGCCCCTTCTCGTGCGCCAGGCGGTGGATGCGGGACCAGTCCTCCCAGTGCGTGCGGTGGTCCACGATGTGCTGGCGGACCTCCCAGTCGAAGATCTCCGCGCCGCCGCCGGTCAGCGACTCCAGACCGGCGTCGATCAGCTCGTCGAGGATCTCGGACGCGGAAAGGCCGGAGATCGACTCGAAGTGGTGGATCTCGGTCGCCGTGAACGCCTTGAGCGACACCGTGTCCGGCAGCACTTCCTTCAGCGCCCGCAGCGACCGCGGGTAGTAGCGCCACGGCAGCGACGGGTGCAGCCCGTTGACGATGTGCAGCTCGGTGAGCCGGTCGCCCTCCATGGCCTTCGCCAGCCGCACCGCTTCCTCGATGCGCATGGTGTACGCGTCCTTCTCCCCCGGCTTGCGCTGGAAGGAGCAGTACGCGCACGAGGCCGTGCACACATTGGTCATGTTGAGGTGGCGGTTGACGTTGAAGTGGACGACGTCGCCGTTCTTCCGGGTACGGACCTCGTGCGCCAGATCACCCAGCCACGCGAGATCGTCCGCCTCGTACAGGGCGATGCCGTCCTCCCGGGACAGCCGTTCCCCCGCACGCACCTTCTCCTCAAGGTCCCGCTTGAGCCCCGCGTCCATCCCTCGCGCCTCCTCGCCTCGACCACGGTGGGCGGTCCGTGGCACGCACGCCCGTACGTACCCACGCACATCACCCATTGACCCTACGCCTGACCCCCGACAGGCAGTTCCCCGACCCGGTTCTCCCACTTCGTGGAGAGCACGATCGTGGTGCGTGTGCGGGAGACCCCCTGGGTCCCCGAGAGCCGCCGGATGGTGCGTTCCAGGCCGTCCACGTCCGGGGCCCGCACCTTGACCATGAACGAGTCGTCGCCGGCGATGAACCAGCAGTCCTCGATCTCCGCCAGCTCCTTCAGCCGCCCCGCGACGTCCTCGTGGTCCACCGCGTCCGACAGCTGGATCCCGATCAGCGCCGTCACCCCCAGGCCCAGCGAGCGCGCGTCCACCGTCGCCCGGTAGCCCGTGAGGACCCCGGCCGCCTCCAGGCGGTTGATGCGGTCGGTGACACTGGGCCCCGACAGGCCCACCAGACGCCCCAGCTCCGCGTACGAGGCGCGTCCGTTCTCGCGCAACGCCTGGATGAGCTGCCTGTCCACCGCGTCCATCGTCACAGAGCCTTCCTCATCACCTGGTCCGGTCGATGTGCACAGATGAATCTAAGGCATACGTGCCCGGTGACCTTAACTGTGCCCGTCCAGCCGGGCGGCTGCCCCCAGCTCGCCATTCCAACGGCGGTACAGCGCGTGCGACACCCCGGCCGCGTCCAGCACCCGCCCGGCGACGAAGTCCACCAGCTGCTGAAGATCGCGCGCCCCCGCGTAGAAGGCGGGCGAGGCCGGGGCCACCACGGCGCCCGCCTCGTCCAGCGCGACCAGATGGCGCAGCGTCGGCCCGGTCAGCGGGGACTCGCGCACCGCCACGACCAGCGGCCTGCGCTCCTTCAGCGTCACCGAGGCGGTCCGCTGGAGGAGGTCCTTGGAGAGCCCGAGCGCCACCCCCGCCACGGCCGCCGTCGAGGCCGGCACGATCAGCATGCCCTTGGCCGGGTACGAGCCGGAGGAGGGCCCGGCGCCCAGGTCGCCGGCCGGCCAGTACCGCACGGCGTCCCCGGTCTCCACCGTGAAGGTGCCCGGCTTGCCGTCGGCGCCCTGCTCCAGCCAGCCGGTCAGGTCCGCCCGCCAGTGCGCGTCGCGGAACGGCGCGCCCGTCTCATCCAGAAGGGTGAGCCGGGCCGCCCGGCTGACCACCAGGTCCACCGCCTCCCCCGCGGCGAGCAGCGCCCGCAGCACGGCGGCGGCGTACGGGGTGCCCGAAGCCCCCGACACCCCCACGATCCAGGGGCGTCGCCCACTCGTTCCGGCGCTGCTCGGCATGGGTCCGAGCGTAACGAACCGGCCTGCGGGAGCTAACAGTCCCCTTACCGGACGGTGACGCCTTCGCCACAGAAGAGTGCCTGCGCGCCCCTGCGGTGCCCGCCCCATGGAAACTGGAGGCGCACCGAACCGCACGGCCCGTACCACCGTCCCCCCACCCGTACGCCCCAGGAGCCCGACATCGATACCCCGCGACGCACCGTACTGCGCCGGATGGCCGCCCTCGGCGGGGTCGCCGCGCTCGCCATCAGCACCGGCGGCTGCACCCTGATCCAGCAGGCCCAGACCGGGCTGACCGTCAGCGGCGCGGCCGATCAGCTGCTCTCCTGGGAAGGGCTGTCCCTCCAGGCCACGCTCGACGCCACCCCCGACGAGATGTACGACTATCTGCTGCGGATGGCGTCGCGGGACGGCGGCCCCGAGCCGTCGATGGACGAGGCGCGGCTGCTGGCCGACATGGAACTGCTCGCGGTGATCGGCGACCCGGAGCGCGAGATCCGGATGAAGGACCGCGAGAACGCCGACCCGCTGGCCGGCGCCGTCGCCCTGAACTTCGGCGGCCTGGACGCGGTCGGCGTGAAGAACATACTGGGCAGGACGTTCGTGCGGGTCTCGGTGGACACCGTCGTCCGCGACGTCTACCGGGGCGACGAGGCCGCCAACGCCGAGGCCGCGCACTTCCTGCGCGACGCCGGGGCCCTGCCCGACTCGCTGCGGGTGGCGCGCGGGGCGCTGCGCGGCGAGTGGGTGGAGATCGACCCGTACCAGTACGACGGGTACGCGCGCGCCGTCAGCGAGCACACGGTGCTAGGCGAGCGCGAGGCCGAGGTCTTCGCCGCCGCGATGTCGGACGGCGGCAACACGCTGGACCCGGCCGGGCAGTGGCGGTTCGCCGCGGACCTGGGCTCGGCACTGCGCTCGGGGGCGACCCTGCGGCCCGCCGGGCAGGAGCGGGGCGCGGACTTGGTCGAGGTGCGGCTGCCGGCCGGGCAGGCGCAGCGGGCGCTGTCCCCGCTGCTGACGCTGCTGACCGACCAGGGCGCGCGGTTCGGACTGCCGCCGGTCTTCCATCCGCCGGCCGACCCGGACGAGCAGGTCAGCGCGCGGCTGGCGATCCGCAACGGGGTGCTGAGCGAGGTCACCTTCGACCTGGGGCAGTTCGGCGGCGCGGGCGCCGGAGAGCTGCCGCTGCGGATGACGCTGACCGGCGGCTCGGCGATCGGGCTGACCCCGCCGCCGGAGAACCGGGACGTGCTGACCCCGCAGGACCTCACGGTGGCCCTGATGTACCTGGAGACGCAGCGCGAGATCCGCGCCGAGAACCCGGAGCGGGCCAACATCCCCGGTCCTCTCCAGCCCTAGGCTGGTCCGAAGGGTCGTCGCGGGGCACGGAGCCCCGCGCACCGGGTAGGAGTTACGGAGTACGAGGCACAAGGCACGAGGCACCGGGCACGCATCAGCAGGGAGGGGACACCATGCCGTACGGAGGAACCCGTGGCCGGCGCGCGCTGGCCGCCGGGGCACTCATGCTGGCCTGGCTCGGGCTGCTGTGGGTCCTGGCCGCCGCGGACGGCAGCGATCCGTACTGCCTGCCGTTCGACTACGACCCGCCGCTGGTGTGCGAGTACGGCATCGAGCCGCGTGACACCGGCGGCCTGCTGGACATCTATCCGGCCGCGTTCCTGCACTTCGGCTTCGATCATCTGGCGGCCAACAGCTGGCCGCTGGTCATCTTCGGCTTCCTGGCCGCGCTGCGCGGCATCGCGCGCTTCCTCGCCGTGTCGTTCGTGATCATCACGGTCTCGGGGCTCGGCGTGTGGCTGACCGCCTCGGGCGGCTCGATCACGGCCGGCGCCTCCGGGGTGGTTTTCGGCCTGTTCGGCTATCTGCTGGCGCGCGGCTTCGTGGAGCGCAACGCGCTGGACATCACGGTCGGCCTGACCGTCTTCCTGTTGTACGGCTCGCTGCTGTGGGGGGTGCTGCCGACCCAGAACGGGGTGTCCTGGCAGGGCCATCTGTTCGGGCTGCTGGGCGGCGTGGCGTCGGCGTTCTGGCTGCGCCGGGGCGACCGCGCGGGCACCCGGCCGCGCCGCCGCACGGTGTGGGACCGGCGGGGGCTGACAGGCCCACCACCGGGGCACCCCGGGTGACTACAGTCACATCATGAGCATCGACATCGTCAATCCCGCACTGAACGACTATCTGCTCGACCACGCCACCCCGGCGGACGACGTGCTGCGCGAGCTGGCGGAGGAGACCCACCGTGTGCTGCCGCGCAATGCCGGTATGCAGGTCAGCCACGACGAGGGCACGTTCTTGACGCTGCTGGTGAAGATGACCGGCACGCTGCACGCCGTGGAGGTGGGCACCTTCACGGGCTACTCCTCGATCTGCATCGCGCGCGGGCTGGCGCCGGGCGGCCGGCTGCTGGCCTGCGACGTCAGCGAGGAGTGGACCGGGACGGCCCGGCGCTACTGGGAGCGGGCCGGGGTCGCGGACCGCATCGACCTGCGGATCGCGCCGGCCGCCGAGACACTGCGGGCGCTGCCGCGCGAGGAGTATCTGGACTTCGCCTTCATCGACGCGGACAAGACCGGCTACCCCGTGTACTACGAGGAGCTGCTGTCGCGGCTGCGGCCGGGCGGGGTGATCGTGCTGGACAACGTGCTGCGCGGTGGCCGGGTGGTCGATCCGGCGGCGCGGGACGAGGCGGATGTGGTGATCCGGGGGCTGAACGACGCGATCGTGGCCGATGAGCGGGTGGAGAGCGTGCTGCTTCCGCTGCGCGACGGTGTGACGGTGGTCCGAAAGCGCTGACCGGACGACAAGCCGGACATATATGCTGAACATATGCCGGAACTTCCCGAGGTCGAGGCACTGCGCGACTTCCTCACCGGCCACCTCGTGGGACGCGAGGTGGCCACCGCGCTGCCGGTGTCCTTCCACGTACTGAAGACGTACGACCCGCCACTGAGCGCCGTGGCCGGGCGCACGGTGACGGGTGTGGCCCGGCACGGCAAGTTCCTGGACCTGACGCTCGGCGGCGGGCAGGACCCCCCGCTGCATCTGGTCACCCACCTGGCACGGGCCGGCTGGCTGCGCTGGCAGGAGAAGCTGCCGGCCGCGCCGCCGCGCCCCGGCAAGGGCCCGCTGGCGCTGCGGGTCACCCTCGCCGATCTTCCCCCGGACTCCTCCCCCGGCCTTCGGCCGGGCGGTGCCACCGGGGAGGGGCCGCCGGGCGCCGGCTTCGACCTGACCGAGGCCGGTACCCAGAAGCGGCTGGCGGTGTACGTGGTCCGCGACCCGGCCGAGGTCCCGGGCATCGCCCGGCTCGGCCCGGACCCGCTCGCGGACGCGTTCACCGCCGAGGCGCTGGCGGCGATCCTCGACGGGGAACGCCGGCAGCTCAAGGGCGTGCTGCGCGACCAGTCGACCATCGCCGGGATCGGCAACGCCTACTCGGACGAGATTCTGCATGTCGCGCGCATGTCACCCTTCAAGCCCGCGGGTCGCCTGACCGCATCCGAGACCACCGCCCTCCACGAGGCGATCCGCACCACCCTGAGTGATGCCATCGCCCGCTCCCGGGGCGTCGCCGCCGGAAAGCTCAAAGCGGAGAAGAAGAGCGGACTGCGTGTCCACGGCCGCACCGGCGAACCCTGCCCGGTGTGCGGGGACACCATCCGCGAGGTGTCCTACCGGGACTCCTCGCTCCAGTACTGCCCGACCTGCCAGACCGGCGGCAAGCCGCTGGCCGACCGGCGCACCTCACGCTTCCTGAAGTGACTCCGCGTCCTCGTCCGCGTCCTCCGCTTCCCCATCCTCGCCGGCGTCGCCGCGGACATTGACCCCGTGCGTCTCGGCGATCTCGCCGAGCCCGCCGGCGTACCCCCGGCTGATGGCATGGAACCCCCAGCCGTCCTCCCCCAGGGTCAGCTCGCCCAGCGTCAGACCCGTGCAGTGCACCGGACCGACCGGGAAGCCGTAGCACAGCAGCTCGGTGTCACCGGCCGGGTCCAGCAGCCGGATGTGCAGCGCCCGCGCGTGCGACAGGTCGTGCCCGCGCGCCTCCGCGTCGTGGACGGACAGGGCGAACCGTACGGTCACCGCCCGCTCGTCCAGCTCCGGCAGCCGCACGGTGATGCGCGCCTCCCGGGTGCCCTCCTCCTCGCCCTCGCCCGGCTCCTCGGCGGCCAGCTGGACGCTCTCGTCGCCCGGGTCGAGGTTGTTGTAGAAGATGAAGTGCCCGTCCGAGAGGACCTGGCCGTCCTCGTCGAGGATCAGCGCGGAGGCGTCGACCTCGGGGGCGTCCTCCGGCTCCGTGTCCTCCGGGTCCTGCCAGTCGAGCCCGATCATGAACGTGTCGGCGCCCGGCAGCACATCGTCGAGCAGCAGCCGCTGCCCGGTCGCCAGCGGCAGCCGGCCGCCGCCGGGGCGCGGGCAGCTCGACAGCAGCACCGCCCGGGGGTCCACCCGGGTCGGCTGGTAGGCGAGCGCCTCCTCCACCGGCTCGGCCGGCAGATCGACGGCCAGAATCGCCAGCTCGCGCAGCCGCTCGGCGACCTCCGAGGCGCTGTCCGGCCGGTCGTCCGGGTCCTTGGCCAGCAGCGTCATGATCAGCTCGTCCCACTCCGCCGGCAGCTCGGGGCGCAGCTCGCTGGGCGGCGGCGGATCGCTCTCCATCTGCTGCCGCAGCAGCTGGTACAGCGAGGCGCCGTGGAACGGTGGCCGGCCGGTGGCCAGCGCGTACAGCACACAGCCGAAGGCGTACAGGTCGCTGCGCGCGTCCACGGTGCCGCCCTCGACCTGCTCGGGCGACATGTAGGCCGGGGTACCGATGACGACACCGGTGGAGGTGAGCCGGGCGTGATCGGTGGACTCGGCGAGCACGGCGGCGATCCCGAAGTCGAGGACCCGGGCCAGACCGTCCGACTCGACCATCACATTGCCGGGCTTCAGATCCCGGTGCACCACCCCGGCGTCGTGGGCCACGGCCAGCGCGCGGCAGATCTTCTCCCCCCACCGGCCGACCTCGCCCAGCGGCGGGATCTCCTCCGCCAGCACCTGGTCAAGCGACCGCCCCGGCAGCCGCTCCATCACCAGATACAGCACGGTACTGCCGTCGAACTCCGCCTCACCGACATCGTGCACGGTGACGATGTACGGACTGGACAGCCCCGCCAGCAGCTTGGCCTCACGGGCGAAGCGCTGCCCGGCCTGCGGATCGCGGCCGACCGCCGAGGTGTTCACCACCTTGATGGCGACCTGCCGCTCCAGCCGCATATCGAGCGCTTCCCAGACGGTGCCCATGCCGCCCGCTCCCAACAGCGGCCCGATCTGGTACCGGTCATCGAGAACCCGGCCCTGCATCTTCTGCACCCCCTGGCACACCGAACTGTTCGCCGCCCCGGGTACGTTAGCCGTTCTGCTGTCTGCCAGCGGAAAGGGCGCCGCTGACGCTAACTTTATGCGGCACAGGCGGCCGTGAAGAGGGGACAGGGATGAGTGGCATAGCAGGAGACACCGGAAATCCGGCCCAACCCCCCTGGCCGCCCTACCCACCGGCCCACTCAACACCCGGCGGACAGGGCCGTTCCCCCGGCCCCTACCTGCTGATCTCCGCCCTGATCATCGTGGGCGCGCTCCTCGGATTCCTGGCCTACCAGTCGGCGAGCGGCAAGCAGGAACAGGACCGCACCGAACCCGGCGGCGACCCGGCCGCCCCGCTGTACATCCACGCCGTGGACGACGTCCTGCCGGACCAGCAGTGCCCCGCCGCCGAGCAGGCCGGCGGCACCGCCATCTTCGCCCCGGACATCGCCTCCTGCCTGATCCTGGACACCCTCACCCACACCATGACGGTCGACGGCCTGCTGGAGGTGGCCGCCGACTACGACACGGCCGCCGGAGGCTGGCTCATCCAGCTGACCTTCACCGCCGAGGACGGCGCCCTCTTCGGCGATCTGACGGAAGCCGTCGCCGCCCGTCCGGTGCCGCAGAACCAGCTGGCGATGCTGCTCGACGGCGAACTGCTCACCGCGCCCTCCGTCATGGCGCGCATCGACGGCGGACAGGTACAGATCTCCGGCAGCTTCACCCGGGAGGAGGCCGAGGCGCTGGCCGCCCGCCTGGCCCCCTGACCAGCACGGCCCGGACGGTACGCACCATCCACCGGGGGCGGCGGAACACATCGACCGCGGTGAACCGCAGCACGCCCCGCACCCCCGGGGTCGCCATCAGACGGTTGAACCGCACCACGTCCCGCTGATGGGCGGCGGCACCGCCGTGCCACCGGCGGCCCTCCACCTCCACCACCACCCCCTGGTCCGGGAAGAAGAAGTCCACCCGCAGCCCGCCCAGCCGCGCCTGACACCACGGATCGAGCCCCGCCTCCACCATCCGCAACCGCGCCACGGTCTCGGCCGGCGACCCCGACTCACCGCGCGCCAGGTCGAGCGCGGCCAAGCCACGCCGCTTCCCCCGCAGCCCGGCAAGCACCGCACGTACCTGCCGCACCTCCACAGCACCGGCCCGCAAGGCGGAATCGGCCACCACCACCCCCTCGTCGACCCCGCCCTCGCCCACCGGCGCCCGCAGCACATCGGCGACCGTCCGGGCCGCCCCGGTGACCCGCACGCCCCGGTCCACCACCACGACCTCCTCCTCGCTCAGCGGCCCCCGGTGCACCCGCAACCCGCCCAGCGGACCTCCGCCCCCGACCCGGGTCACCTCCAACGCGTGCCGCAGTACTCCCCCAGCTAACGCTGGGAGGGGCCCCCAGTCGCTTCGCTCACCCGGGCAGCGCGGCAGCCGACCGGTGGCTGGCGACCACATCGGGCCGCCGCCGCTGCACCGCGTACAGCCGCATCCAGAAACTCACCTCGCACCCCGGCTCGGCGTACGCGCCCGACCCCACCCGCTGCCACCCGCGCCGCCGCAACACCCCGCGCACCGTGCCGATCCCCACCCCGGCCCGCACCATGTCCTCCACGAACAGCACTCCCCCATGACGAACCCCCAGCTCCTCCCACACGGCATCGAACGCGGTCACGGAGCAATCACACACGGTAACGAGAAAGATATCCACCCCTGTGGATAACTTCCGGCACGGGACTGTCAGTGCCTGGTCCTACCGTGACGGCATGACAGAAGACGTGCTGGAGCCGTACCGCCGCGAGCTGACCGGCTACTGCTACCGGATGCTGGGGTCGGCCTTCGAGGCGGAGGACGCGGTCCAGGAGACGATGATCCGCGCCTGGCGCGGCCTGGACCGCTTCGAGGGCCGGTCCGCACTGCGCTCGTGGCTGTACCGCATCGCCACCAACGTCTGCCTGACGACGCTGGACGGCAACAAGCGCCGCGCCCGCCCCATGGACCTGACGACCGCCGGCACCCCCGAATTCCCCCCGGGCGCGCCGCTGCCCGAGACCACCTGGGTCGAACCGATACCCGACAGCAGGCTGGACCCGGCGGAGGTGGCGGAGGCGAGGGAGTCCGTCCGCCTGGCCTTCGTGGCCGCCCTCCAGCACCTCCCGCCCCGCCAGCGTGCCGTGCTGATCCTGCGTGAGGTCCTCAGCTGGCGGGCGAGCGAGGTGGCCGAACTGCTCGACACCACCGTCCCCTCGGTCAACAGCGCCCTGCAACGCGCCCGCGCCACCCTGGCGAACGTGCAGGGCGAGCCGCCCAAGCGGCTGGAGCCGGGGGACGAGAGGCTGCTGACCCGCTACATGGTGGCGTTCGAGGCGTACGACCTGGACGCCCTGACCGCTCTGCTCCACGAGGAGGCGACCCTGACGATGCCCCCTTTCGACCTGTGGCTGCGCGGCACTCCCCACATCCGCACCTGGCTGACGGGTCACGGCATCGGCTGCCGTGGCTCCCGCCTGATCCCCACCCGGGCCAACGGCGCTCCGGCCTTCGCCCAGTACCGTCCGGGCGGCGAACCCTGGGCCCTGCAGATCATCGAGACCAGGGACGGCAGGATCAGCGGCATCAACGCGTTCCTGGAAACGGAGCGCTGGTTCCCGCTGTTCGACCTGCCGCCGAAACTCAGCCCAGGGGCTTGACCCACCTGACCCACTGCTCCTGGGGCCCGTAACCCCCGGCGCCCCAGGCCCGGTGAGCGGTCTCGTTCCGCCGCAGCACCATGGCGTCGGCCCGCCGCCCGCCCAGCGCCACGAACCGCTCCTCGGCGGCGGCGAGCAACGCCCGCCCGATCCCCTGCCGCCGCGCCCCGGGCGCGACCGCCAGCCGGTACAGATGACAGCGCCATCCGTCGAACCCGGCGATGACGGTCCCGACGATCTCCCCGTCCCGCTCGGCCAGCAGCAGGGCCCCCGCGTCCCGCTCCACCAGCCGCGTCACCCCGGCCGGATCGTCGCTGATGCTGGTCCCCTCGGCGGCGCCCTTCCAGAACACCAGCACGGCGGCCACATCATGGACCCCAGCAGCACGAACAGTCACATCAGCACCCATACCGAAAACCCTACAAGCCCCCCAAGCCGGTCACACACCGCATTGTTAGGCTTGCTCATCGGATACATGACACCGGCAAGGGGGGACGCCAGGCCATGGCCGATCAACTGGACCTGTATGTCAGCTCGGACGAACTGGACCCGATCGCGGACGCGGCACGCGGCCTCCACGACGAACTGACCGAACACGGCCGGATGGCCGAGACCGACGAACGCGCCGCCGGCGAGGCCCTGTCCGCCCACCGCTTCGCCACCGGCCGTTCCCTGACCCTGCTGGCCGAGGGCTGGAGCCGCCATGTCGACGACCTGCTGAACGACTGCGCCCGCATCTCGGGCCACCTGGACCAGACGGTCGGCGCGCACACCGAGCTGGAATACCAGATCCAGGCGGAGTTCCAGCACCTCCAGCAGTCCCCCTCCGCCTACGACAGAATCGTCGCCCTGGCCGGCGTCTCCGAACCCGCGCCCCATGACCCCCCGCCCACCGAGATCGACTGGGGGAAGGCCTGATGCCCGACTGGACCGGCGCGGGAGCGGGCTCCCTCTTCTCCACCATCAACCCGTTCCCCCTCGGGGCGAACGTCACCTACGAGAGCGTCCGCAACGCCGACCTCAACACGCTGAGCGGCGCCGTGGACTCCCTCAGCGCCCTGACGGCCAAGCTCACCGAGCTGGACCAGGACGCCGAGGCCATGAACGGGATGGCACACGGCTCACTGTGGGCAGGGCTCAACGCGACAGCATCCCGAGCACACATCCGCCGGACCGCCGGTAAGTTCACCCACGCCCGCACGCAGGCGGAAGCCCTCCACAGCATCCTCCACGACCTCCTGACCGATCTGCGAAGCGGTCAGGACGGACTGCTCCGGCTGGAAGCGAACTCCGAAGCCGAAGGCTTCCGGATCTCCCCGGAAGGGGTGATCACCAGCGCCCAGCCGCCTCATCTGCGGCTGGACCAACTGAACGCCGGTATCGGCACGGGCGGTATCGGGGAACCGGACCCGGAGGGCGTTTCCCCGGAGACGCAACAAGCCATGTGGCACGCGCACTCCCGGATCAACGAGATCATCCAGCAGGCGGGGGAGTCGGACGGCATCGCGGCCCGCGCGCTCACGGACATCCTGGCGGAAGGCGACGGCAGGTTCAGCCACACCGACCTGACGGGCATCGACGACGCCCGCGAGAACCAGGTCCAGCAGGACGCCGAAGCCGTTGCCGTCCTGGCCGGCAAAGAGAACAAGACAGCGGCGGACTGGCGCATGATGGGCGACTACTTCGCCCTCCACGCGGACGACCCGGAGTTCGCGAACCACGTCATCGACACCGTCGGCATGGAGCAGTACCTGACCCTGGCCCAGGAGCTGGACCACTCCGCGACCGAACTCGCCTCGGCGAACCTCGACATCGACGGCATCAGGACCGGCATGGCCAACACCCTCAACACCGCCATGCAGCCGTCCATCGACATCTCCACCCACCCCCCGGGATCGGGTGCCTACCAGAGTTGGCTTCGCACTGAGGAAGGCCAGGCATACGAACGCCGCCTGAACGCCCTCAATGCCCTCGGCCCCGAGCGCCTGCACGAGCCGGAGGAGCCCGCCTGGCTGGACTCCGTCCAGGACAACCGAATCGGCTACGACCTCTTCCTCGATCTCATGGAGAGCGCGGACGAGCCGATGAACGACATCTTCTACTACGACATGCTCGACGGCCTGGTCGCGGCGGAGAAGGAAAGCCCCATCATCTGGTCCGGCGAGCGATACCCCGACAACGAGCACGGCTGGGACCCGAAGAACAACGGAACGGACCGCCTCCTCGCATTGGGCGCCCGCAACAACGTCGAAGCGACAACTCACTTCTTCGACCCCGATCGGACCGATAACCTCGGCTACTTCATTGGCGATGGGGAAAAGAGCCGCGATCTCTTTTATGGCTCCGACCTGACCCAGTATCTCCTCAGTGGCCGCTCGTTCAACGAGGCTCCGGGCCTCACCGCGGCTCTGGAAACCGCTGCGACCGGCCGTCCTTCGGGTGGAGCGGTCGGTCCCGGCTACGAGGGGCATTCGGAAGTCAACATCCGTATCGCCGAGGAGGTGTGGAACACCTACGCCGAAAATCCCGCCAGGTCCAGAGGCGACCTGAATTCTCCGGATATGCGCCCCACTCTGGGGACGATCGCCGCCGACTACATAGCCGACATCTCCCATGCAGTAGCGGATGTGACGCACGACAACCAAGAGGCAGATTTCAGCAATCACTCGGCGACGCTCCTCTATGAGGTCGGAAAGAATGTCGACGCCTATCAGCTGATCACGGCAGCCAACCTGTACGACATGAACTTGGCCATGGACAGTGCAGTCAATGAGCACGGCCATAACGAAAGAGCGCTGGAGACGGCGGCAGGAAACGTGGCCAACCGAAATGGACAAGTCAGTGGAATCTTGACCGACGCATACGCAACCGCTCGCTACGACAATCAGATCGCTGCTGACGCTGCCGCCAATGCGTCCGTGGACCAATGGGAAGAAATGGCCTCCGTCCTGCTGGGCGGAGCCGTTTACGGATCGGTACCGCTTTCGGGTTCCGCGTCCATGACGGACAGCTTTGTCCAGGGGGCCAACTCGAGCATCTTTGAATCTTTCCGTGTAGACAATTCCATCGAAGCCCGCCACCAGGAGGACAGAAACTACAGCAACTCAAGAACAGCGTACGTGGGGGCGACAACGGACGCCTTGGATCTTGCACTGGAGAGGGCCCAGATTGACACCTCTGAATTCCATAGCTACCCCCTCATGAAAGAAACCGTGGAAATCGGCGCAGGAAACGGACATGACGCCGGAAAGACCCGCATCGAACGACCGAAGTGATTCCTACCGGGGGAGAATAATATGAAAATGCTTAGGATCCTGGCACTGCTAGGGATCTCGGCCACGGCCGCAGTGGCGTGCGCCAAGGATGCCGATGAGGCTGCGAGGACGTACCCCCTTCCGCACGAGCTGTGCGGCACACAAATAGATCGGGAATCATTCGACCCGGTATTCCCACCCGGGGACACCCTGGAAACCGATGCCCACATCACCGACACCACCGACAACAATACGACCACTACCCATAATTGCGTCGTGACAGTGGATGGAAGTCGAGCCTTCTCTCTCTCCAGCATTCCAGCAACCCAGGCCGATGGGGTGGAAGATTACATCTCCGAACGAGGCTTCACGCTTGACACCGATAACCCCGAATACAGGAGCACGGGCTCTTATGAAATCTTCGCCTGGCCTCATATTGCCGTAGGGTTTTCCAACTGCACTGAATCCCAGCTGGGCAGCTCAGGGGTCGGTTTCATCATTGACCTCGGAGAGGAGCAGAAGCTGAAGGACATCGAATCCTTGAGCGCAGCTCTCGAATCCTACATGGACGGGCGGATTTCTCAGATCGGCCCCGAAAGCTGCACATTCACATAACCGACGGCGGTGGGCCACCAAGCGCCCCAGGCCGGACGCAACGAGGTTCGCTCCCGAAATACGTGCCGCCGAGGAGAAGCCGGTCCGTATAGACACCGGGCACCCAGACCCGCTTCCGGCAACTGCCCCGTAACAGAAGGGTCGCGGGTTGGCTTCCGATGTGAGGACCGGCCTGCCCCATACCGGCGGAGCGTGACCCCTGCACGTAAGCTCGGTTGGGCTCCACGCCGTAGCGCTGGGGGCAACCACACGGGGAGGAACGGCGAATGGAACCGCTGGGGGCGGCCGATCCGCGTCAGGTCGGCACGTACAAGCTGCTCGGAAAGCTCGGCGAGGGCAGCATGGGCCAGGTCTACCTGGCCAGGTCAGCACGCGGGCGCACCGTCGCCGTCAAGCTGATCCGGAACGAGCTCGCCGGACACCCCGACTTCCGCCGCCGTTTCCAGGCGGAGATCGAGGCGGCCACCCGCGTCGGCGGCCAGTGGATCGCCCCCGTCCTCGACCACGACTCCACGGGCGAGGCCCCCTGGGTCGTCACCGACTACATCGCGGGCCCTTCCCTGCACACCGTGGTCACCTCCACCTACGGCCCGCTCCCCGAGCACAGCATCCGGCACCTCGCCTCCGGCCTCACGCAGGCCCTGCGCGACATCCACGGCGCCGGCCTCATCCACCGCGACCTGAAGCCGTCGAACATCCTCATCACCATCGACGGCCCCCGCGTCATCGACTTCGGCATCGCCCGCGCCGTCGAGAGCACCGGCGGCACCACCATGACGCACGCCGGGGCCATCGTCGGCTCCCCCGGCTTCATGTCGCCCGAACAGGCCCGCGCGCTGCCGGTCTCCCCCGCCAGCGACATCTTCGCGCTCGGCTCCGTGCTGACGTTCGCCGCCACCGGCCGCAGCCCGTTCGGCAGCCTCGACAGCACGCTGCACACCATGCTGCTGCGCATCGTCCAGGGCGAGGAGGATCTGACGGGCGTCCCCGACAGACTCCGGCCGCTGATCGAGATATGCCTGTCCCAGAACCCGGCCGGGCGCCCCACCCCCGACCAGATCGACGAGCTGCTCACCACCTCGCAGGCCCCCGATCCGCGCGCCGCCCAGGAGCACTGGCTGCCCGCCTCCGTCCTGGCCGGCCTCGGCAAGGACGCGATAGCCCTCCTCACCTCCGAGGACGCGGACGACGCCCACCCCCCGGCAGCCGCGCAGCCGCCGTCCCTGCCCCCGGCACCGCCCGGCCCGCCGTCCCCCGTCCCCGCGCTGTACGGCCCCGCCGGGAACCCGCTGCCCCCGACCGCTCACGGTTACGGGACCGGGGCACCGCCCGGATTCGGCCCGGCCACCGCCTCCTACGCACCCCACCCGCCGGTCAAGAAGAAGACGGCGCCCTGGGTCATCGCGGCCGCCGTCGCCGTTCCCCTGCTCGTCATCGGTGCGGTCGTCGCCGCCGTCGCCCTCAAGGGCGGGGACAAGGACGACCAGGCCGACGACCCCACCCCCACACCCACCGAGCAGGACCCGGCCCCCGTCGAGGACCCGGACGAACCCGATGAGCCGGACAACGAGCCCACCGGCGCCGACATCGACCGCGCGTACCTCGGCCCCTGGGACGGCGTCCTCACGGTCGACGACGGTGTCACCGATCAGATCCTGCACCGCGTCGTCATCGAGCAGAACCGCACGGACACCCGCGCCACCTCCTGGTTCCTCACACCCCATGTGCTGTGCCACCAGGTCCAGACGGTGACCACCAACTCCTCGGGCGAGGTCCTGTTCTCCCCCGGCGAGTTGACCGTCATCCCCGAGGACGCGAATGAGGCGGACTGCGACTTCGGCGACCAGACGCTCACCATCTCCGGTGACGAAGAACTGACCTGGACCTCCTCGGCCCTGGACCTCGAACTACAGATGCTCCCCTCGTTCGAGAACAACGACATGTCCTACCCCGAGCCGATGGAACACGGAGGTTCGTGGGGCCTGTCCAGCGAGGACTTCGAGACGATCGGTGCCCCGGCATCCGCCGACGGCGAGCCCTTCATCGTCGACCTTCTGTACGACGAGATCGGCGAACGCGCGCTCATGATCTACGCGCCCGATTACAGCTGCTCCTGGAGTGCGACGCTGGTCTACGCGGACCCCACGACGATCCTCCTGGGCCCCCTCGTGCCCAACTACGACTACGACGGCGAGTGCGCCATCGACGGCAAGTCCCTCATTCTGCGCCCGGACGAGGACGATGAGGACGACCTGCGCATCAGTTCTCTCAACCGCGACGACGACGGCTTCCACTTCGTCGCCCCGAGCCGCTACTGAGCGCTGACGGCGGCGTAGCGCGGAAGGCGGGCCGTCTCGATCCCGCAGCCGAGCGGTACGGGGAGGGGTATCCCTTCCCCGTACGCGCCGCGTCGCACGACGCGGTAACGCCCGCCCCGCGGATGGCTGTTCAGCGACCACCGGCCGCGCAGTGGGTCCACCAGCACCAGCAGCCGTACGCCCGCTCCCGCGTACGCGCTCACGTCGGCGTCGGCGTCGGCACCGCCTCGGGCGACCAGCCGCACCACCACGGCCAGTTCCACGGCGCGCGGATGCAGCAGCGACTCGTCGGAACCGAGGAACCCGTACGGGCACACCGCGAGGTCCGGTGTCAGATACGCGTCCGGACCGGCGTCCGGACCGGCGTCCGGCCTGGCCACCGCGGGCGCCCACAACGGTACGAGGTCCGGCGCCACGAGAGGCGCGAGCTGTGCCTCGATCTGCCGCAGAACGCCGTACCGCTTGCCACGGGGTGGCGGTCCCGGCGCCCCGGGTACGTCGACCCGCACGCCGGTCCACCGCGCCACCACCCGGGCGGCGGAACGGAGTTGCCCGTGGTCCAGGGTGACCCTCACCGCAGCCCGCCGGTGATCGTGAACCACACCAGCTTCCCCGGCCCCGGGGTGTGATGACAGACGCCCCAGTCGGAGGCGTAGAGGTCGATGAGGAGCAAGCCCCGGCCGTGCTCGTCCTCTGGCAGAGGAAAGCCGGCCGGGGGCTGCGGCACTCCTGGCGCGGAGTCGTGTACAGACACCCGCACCGCCCCCGCCGGGGTCCACGCCGCGTAGAGCGCGACGGGGCTTGGCCGCACGCTGTTCAACGACGCGACCACGGCATTGGTCACCACCTCTGACGTGAGCAGCGTGGTTTTTTCGACCAGATCGGACTTCTCTGGGGACGAAGGGGACACGGCCCCCAAGGCGGTACGGATCGCTTCCCGGGCGCTCCGCACCCAGCGGACGTCGGGCGGGAACGTGAAGGAGAAGTCCCCGCCGAGCGGGGGGAGAACAGCGACAGCACACATACGGACCAGCTCCTCTCGGATATACCCACCCGCCCACCGTGGCTCGCCGCAACGGCCCTACGTTGCGGTGCACTTCGGACTTATGGCGGTCCGGGTTGGTACGTCCAAGACGCTAAGGCCGTTTTTGCTTACAGTGCAACCATCGAAGCCGTCGCCACCCCATCGAGTGAACGGAACCCAATGAGGTCGACACAAGGTGGCGTGCTGTGAGTGGAGTTGCCACATGGGATTGCGAAGTCAGGTGAGCCAACGGCAGAAGCGGCTTGGTCAGGAGCTGCAACGCCTACGCGAAGAGGCAGGACTCTCCGGAACCGAAGCGGGGTCGCATGTTGGCCTCGGCCGCCCTCATATGAGCCACATCGAGACGGGTCGCACTCATATCCCCGAGGACAAACTGAGAACCTTGTTGCAGCTGTACGGTTGCACTGATAGCAAGCTTGTTGACGTTCTGGTAGCTATGAGCCAGTCCAGGGGCCGGGGCTGGTGGTCGCACTACAAGCGTTTCAAGGGCACCCGTAGTCGGGAGCTGGCGGAGCTGGAGTCCGTGTCGACAGCCCACCGGTCGTTCGAGTGGCTCTACATTCCTGGGCTCCTACAGACTCCCGAGTACATGCGGACGCTCTTCCAACGGAGCCAGCCGGACGCTCCGCCCGAGGCCATCGACGAGTACGTCGAGTTCCGCCTTCGCCGCCAACAAGTGCTCACCGAGGAGCCGCTGCCGTGCTACCACGCCGTTGTTCACGAGGCCGCGTTCCGAATGCAGTTCGTCGATCGCCAGACAATGAGGAAGCAACTGAAGTACCTGGTTGAGGTCTCCCAGTTCCCCAACATCACTATCCAGGTGATGCCCTTCACCTCGGACGCACACCCGTCGAGCCCCGGCGCCCCGTTCACGATCTTCGAAACGCAGACTCCACGCTTGCGGACCGTCTACGTCGAGCAGCCAGTGACGTCCGTCTTCCTCGGGGACCAGCCTCACATTGAACAGTTCGCGACAGACTTTGAGCGATTGAGTACCGTGTCGCTGACGCCCCTGGACCCAACAGGCCCAATGGCAGAGGGTTCGCTGGGACTCGTACAGCATGTGCTGTATGCCCTTAAGGAGGGAAAGCATGCCGGCCCCTGAGTGGCAGAAGTCCAGCTACAGCAGTGGCAACCCCGACAGCAACTGTCTGGAGGCCATGCGCACCCCCGAAGGAGACCTGCGCTTCCGGGAGAGCGACGCCCCCGACACCGTCCTGGTCACCACGCCGGCCCGGTGGGCGGCCCTGCTGCGGGCGGCCGGAAGTGGCGCCACACACTAGACCTTCACAACGCGTACCGGGCCAACTCAGGCAACCCTGACTGATCGTTCCGGCCAAAGCGCACTGTTGTCGGTCTGGGACGCTAACGTCGTGTGAGGAGGTAATAGACTCACGGCGGTTGTTGAGGGGGCACGACATGAGCTATGGCGGCGATGGCTACGACGATGAGCGCGACCGCGGCGTCCCCTCACAGACCCGGACCCGGCTGCCCGAGCAGGACGGCTTCGCCGACCGCCGCCCCGCCGCCTCCCCCGGCCGCAGTGTGGTCACCATCGTCGGCATCGTCCTCATCCTGATCGCCGCCATCGTCTTCGCCAACCGCGCCGACGACAGCACCGGCTCGGACGGCGGAGGGACGGACGACGGCAACCGTCCCGGAGCCAACCCGACCGCCCCCTCGGGCCAGCAGCCTGTGGAAGGTTTCACCAACGGCATCCCCTCCGGCTTCCCGCAGAGCGCCGAGGGCGCGGAGAGCGCCGCCACGAACTATGCCGTGGCGCTCGGCGGGGAAGGGATGTTCAACGCGCAGGAGCGCGAGCTGATCGTCACCACCATCAGCGCCTCCGACGCCACCGCCGAACTCCTCCAGGCCTTCAACGCCGACTACAGCCCCGCGTTCAACGAACGCGTCGGCATCGACGCAGACGGCAACGCCCCCGAGGGCCTCACCTTCGTCAGCCGCGCCACCCCCATCGGCTCCTATCTGACCGCCTACACCGACACCACCGCCGAGGTGGCCGTGTGGTGCTCGGGACTCTTCGGCCTCGCCGGTACCGAGTCCCTGACCCCGGTCAGAAGCTCCTGGTTCACCATCAACTTCACCCTGGCCTGGGAGAACGGCGACTGGAAGGTCACCGGCTCCACCCAGACCGAGGGGCCGACCCCGGTACCCGGTGACAACCGGGCGTCCGGCGCCGAGGAGATCGCGGAAGCTGTCGAGGAGTACGGAGGGTTCACCTATGCGCGCTAGCCTCCGGCTGCGCCTGGCCACACTCATGGCCACCGGCGCCGCCGCTCTCGTCACCAGTCTCGCGTTCGCCACACGCGCCCGCGCCGACGAGGAGGACGAGACCCCCGAGGACGAAACCCCCGACGACGAGGGCAACCCCGACTGCGAACTCATCACCGGCTCCGCCCGCGACTACTGCGAGGGCGACGCCGGGACCGGTGACGGCGGAGGCGGCGGCACGAACCGGCTCGGGGACACCCTCGACCCGCTGTCCTCCCTCGCCCAGGGCTGCGCCGACGCCGCCGCCTGGATCGTCGACCAGCTGTCCGCCGCCGTCTCCGGCACCACCAACGTCGACTTCACCAACGGCGCCTTCCTGCGCCAGTACGCCGTCGTCTTCGCCGCCTCCACCGTCCTCACCCTCATCCTGTGGCTGCTGGCCATCGCCAAGCGCGCCATCCGCGGCGTCCCGCTGTCGACCGCCATCTCCGAGGCCATCGGCTTCCTGTGGCTCACCGTCATGGCCTCCGCCTTCACCCCGCTCATCCTCTACGTGGTGGTCGCGGCGACCGACGGCGTCACCGACGCCATCGTCACGGGGACAGGGGACAACTCCGACCAGTTCTTCGGCTCGTTCTCCGCCGCCCTCGCCGCGGGCGAGGACATCGGCGGCGGGCCCATCATGCTGATCGTCGTCTCCCTCATCTCCATCCTCGCCGCCGGCGTGCTGTGGCTCGAACTCGTCATCCGCGCCGCCCTGCTCTACGTCGGCGCCCTGCTCGGCACCGCCGTCTACGCCGGCCTCGTCGACAAGAACCTGTGGGGCCACGTACGCCGCTGGGCCGGCATCATGATCGCCGTCATCCTCCTCAAGCCGGTCATCGTGATCGTCCTCGGCCTGGCCTCGGCCCTCTCCACCACCGACGGCCCCTCCGCCTTCTCCGCCGTCGTCTCCGGGCTGGCCATCATCATCCTGGCGATCTTCGCCTCCGCGATGATCTACCGCTTCGTCCCCGGCTTCGGCGACGAGATCGTCAGCCACCGCGCCGCCCGCCAGGACACCTCCAGCCGCGCCGCCAAGGCCGCCATCGCCACCCCCGCCACCGTCCTGCGCCAGGGCATGGGCACGCACGGCGCCCGCGACGGCGCGGCGGCCGGCGGCGCCCAGGCCACCGGCGGCGGCCAGCGCGGCGGGGCCGGCGGCAGCGCCGTCTCCGGCGGCGTCGCCGCCCACGGCAACCGCGGCACCGGAACGTCGTCCACCGGATCGCCCAGCGGCCCGGCCCCCGGTAACCGAGGAGGAGGCAACAGGTGACCAGCCCGCCGCACACACTCACCCGCCGCCGTACGTACCTCATCGGCCGCGCCCGCCCCCAGGCCCTCGTCGGCCGCAACCGCGAGACGGGCGAGATCGCCCTGATCGTCGCCGGGGCCTTCCTCGGCATGATGAGCGGCATCCTCGTCCCGCAGCTCACGCTGCGGATCGTCGGCCTCGTCGGCTTCCCCTTCCTCGCCCTCGCGGCCATCTACATGCCGTACAACGGCCGCACGTTCTACAAGTGGTACGAAATCAACCGACACTTCCGCCGCACCCAGCGCACCGGCGCCACCTACCGTTCCGGCGCCGCCGAGGCCGGCACCAGCCTCGCCGGCCGTGAGGTCGAGATCGGCGCGCCCCCCGGCGTCGGCCGCGTCCAGTGGCTGGCCGCGCCCTTCGGCCCGGATGAGATCGCCGTCCTCCTCCACACGGAGAAACGCACCATCACCGCGGCCATAGAGATCGAGGGCCCCGGCGTCGGCCTGCGCGACAGCGAGGACCAGGAAGCCCTGGTCGAACGTTTCGGCACGCTCCTCAAGCACGTCGCCAACGGCGACGGCCACGTCACCCGGCTCCAGATGCTGGCCCGTACGCTCCCGGCCGACCCCGACGCGCACGCCAACGATGTCGCCGACCGCGGCGACCCGGGCTCCCCCGCCTGGCTCCAGGACTCCTACGACCAGCTCCAGTCCATGGTGTCCACCTCCAGCGAGCAGCACCGCGCCTACCTGGTCGCTTGCATGCACCACTCCCGCGACCTCAGCAACGAGGCGCAGACCGTGGCCCGCGCCGACCGCGCCGCCGGCCGGCGCCGCATGTCCCAGGACGAGGGCCTGGCCGTCATCATGGCCCGCGAACTCGCCGACATCTGCGCCCGCCTGACCGAGGCCGACATCCGCGTCCGCCAGCCCCTGGGCGAGGCCCGGCTGGCCTCCCTCATCCACTCCATGTACGACCCGGACCACCCGATCGACCACCTCCAGGCCATGTCCCGCCGCAACGCCTGGCCGGCCGAACTCGACGCCCGCGAGCCCACCTACCTCCAGGCCAAGACCCGCGAGTCCGACACCCGCGAGCCGTGGTGCCACGCCACCGCCTGGGTGAAGGAGTGGCCGATGACCCCGGTCGGCGTCAACTTCCTCGCCCCGATCCTCGTCCACACCCCGGACGTGATCCGCACCGTCGCCGTCTGCATGGATCTCGAACCCACCGAGCTGGCCATCGAGCGCATGCTCACCGAGAAGACCAACGACGACGCCGAGGCGTCCCGCGCCGCGAAGATGAACCGCACCGTCGACCCGCGCGACGTCGCCGCCCACAGCCGCGTCGACCAGCGCGGCGACGACCTCGCCTCCGGTGCCGCCGGCGTCAACCTCGTCGGCTACCTGACGGTCTCCTCCCCCAACCCCGAGGCCCTCGCCCGCGACAAGCGCACCATCCGCGCCTCCGCCGGCAAGTCGTACCTCAAACTGGAGTGGTGCGACCGGGAACACCACCGCGCGTTCGTCAACACCCTCCCCTTCGCCACCGGGATCAGGCGATGACCGTCCCCCCGCTCATTCCCTCCAGGGAGGAGCCGCCATGCCGGCCCGCGACCCGCTGAGCCTGATCACCGAAGCGTTCACCAGCCTCCTCTTCGGCCGCACCGAGACCACCCGGCTCCCCGTCCGCACCTCCACCGGGCAGGCCCAGGCCGTCTACCTCCCCACCGCCGCCCCCGGCCTCGGCGACTCCGGGGTGATCATCGGCCGCGAGGTCTACTCCGGCAAGGGCTACATCTACGACCCGTTCCAGCTGTACGGCCAGCAACTCCCCGCCCCCCACTGGCTGGTCCTCGGCGAGTCCGGCAACGGCAAGTCCGCGCTGGAGAAGACGTACGTCCTGCGCCAGTTGCGCTTCCGGGACCGGCAGGTCGTCGTCCTGGACGCCCAGGGCGAGGACGGCGTCGGCGAGTGGAACCTGGTCGCCCAGCAGCTGGGCATCACCCCCATCCGCCTGGACCCGATGGCCGCCCTCGACGGCACCGTACGGCTCAACCCCCTCGACCCGGCCATCACCACCACCGGCCAGCTCGCCCTGCTGCGCACCATCATCGAGGTCGCCCTCGGCCGCGGCCTGGACGAACGCTCCGGCTTCGCCCTCAAGGTCGCCCACGCCTACGTCAACAAGGCCGCCGCGGAGAGCCCGGAGCGCCGCCAGCCGATCCTCACCGACATCGTGGAACGGCTGCGGCACCCGCTCCCCGAGTCCGCCGACGCCATGAACGTCGCCCTGGAGGACGTCCGCGCCTGGGGCCTGGACGTGGCCCTGGTCCTGGACCGCCTCGTCGACGGTGACCTGCGCGGCATGTTCGACGGCCCGACGACCGTGGGCATCGACCTCGACGCCCCGCTCATCGTCTTCGACCTCTCCCACATCGACCGCAACTCCATAGCGATGCCGATCCTGATGGCGATCGTGGGCGTCTGGCTGGAACACACCTGGATCAGGCCGGACCGCAAGAAACGCATCTTCCTGGTCGAGGAGGCGTGGCACATCATCAACTCGCCCTCCGTCGCCCAGCTCTTCCAGCGGCTGCTGAAGTTCGGCCGCCGTCTCGGCCTGTCCTTCGTCGCCGTCGTCCACCACCTCTCGGACGTCGTGGACGGCGCGGCGGCGAAGGAGGCCGCGGCGATCCTCAAGATGGCCTCCACCCGGACCATCTACGCCCAGAAGTCGGACGAGGCCCGCGCCACCGGGCAGGTACTGGGCCTGCCCCGCTGGGCCGTGGAGATCATCCCCACCCTCACCCCGGGCATGGCCGTGTGGGACGTCAACGGCAACGTCCAGGTCGTCAAGCACCTGGTGACCGAGTCCGAACGTCCCCTCGTCTTCACCGACCGCGCCATGACGGAGTCCTCCGCCCAGCGGGCGGCCCTCGCCCAGGGCCCCGCCGCGCTGGAGGCCGGCTCCGGGGACGAGAACCCGCTCGCCCTCGCCGACCCCTTCGAGGCCGAGACGGAGGAACGGGTCATCTCCTTCGAGAAACGGCAGGGCGTCGGATGAGCGGCAGCACCCCACCCCCGGACCGCGACCGCCGCGGCGGCGTCCCGGACACCCTTCTCGTCGGCGGGCTCGGCTTCGTCCTCGGCCTGACCGTCCTCACCTGGACCGCCACCGGCCTCGCCGGCTGGGTCGCGCACGGCGCCTGGCCGGACGGCGTCACCTTCCTGCGGACGGCCACCGCCCTGCGGTCCTTCCTCACGGCACCGGGAGATGTGCCCGCCGCCTGGCCGCAGGCCGACCCGGAGACCCTGCCCGGCGCCGGGCTGCTGTGGCTGATCTTCCTGGTGCTGGTCATCATGCTGTTCGGCGGCGTCCTGTGGATCGCGATCCGCGTCTCGCGCTGGCGTGCCCGCCCCGGCCGACAGCCGGTACAGGAGGAAGCGGCGGAGTACGAGGCCCCGGTGGCCGTACGGGCGGCGGTGCCGGCGGAGGCCCCGGCACCCGCACCGCGTACGTACGAGCCGCCCCACCCCCAGCAGCCCGCCCCGGCCGAGCCGGTGACCCTCCCGCCCGCCCCCGCACCGGACTTCACCGCGGCGGTACTGGCCGCCCCCGAGGGCCTGATCGTCATCGACCCCGACACCCGGCTGTGGGGCAAGACGGCGGCCCGGCGCGGCAAACAGGGGCCCGTCCACGTGTACGACCCCGGCCACGCCTCGGACGCGCCCGTACGCCTGCGCTGGACGCCCCAGCGCGGCGCGGAGGACATGCCGGCCGCACGGAGCCGCGCGAAGGCCCTGCTGAGCCCGGTACGGCCCACGGAGCCCATCTTCCAACTGGACGCGGAGACCGCGGAGACGCTGCTGCGCTGTTATCTGCACGCCGCCGCCCTCGCGGGGGAGCCGATCCAGAGCGTTCAGCGCTGGGCCCAGGGGAAGGCGGGCGGTGAGCCGGGCAAGATCCTGCGCACCCACCCGCGCGCGGCCGGCGGCGCCTCGATGGAGCTGGAGAGCGCCCTCACCTCGATGCCCGACCGCAGGGACGCCGCGCTGGTCCTCATCGGCCGCGCGCTGGACGGCCTGGACCAGCTGCACATCCGTCAATCCTGCACTCCTGGCCGGGTGGACACCCTGGCGCTGGACAATCTCGCCAACGAGGGCGCCACCCTGTACGTCCTGGGCGACCACGCGCCGACGGCGCCGTTCCGGGCGGCCCTGGTGGACGCGCTGGTGGCCGAGCAGCCGAAGCTGACGGTCATCGGGAGAGCGTGAGTTCCAGCGCCCGCGTCCCGGGGGCCCGGGGGTCGACGTGGCTCCTGCCGTTGGGGAGGAAGCCGAGCGAGGCGTAGAAGCGGGCGGCGCGCGGGTTGTTCTCGTGGACGCGGAGCCGGATCTCGCGGTCGCCGGCCCAGGCGATGGCTTCCTCCATCAGTTCTGCGGCCATGCCGGTGCCGCGGTGCTCGGGCCGCACGTACACCCCCACGACGACGACGTGGTCGGCGGCGGGGTCGGGCTCGGGGTACACGCTCACCATTCCGGCCCAGGGCCGGTGCTTCCCGGTCTCGCCGATGAAGGTGACGGTACGGTCGCCGGCGGCCCGCCGTTCCCATTCCTCCCGGGGGATCTCCAGGGCGGCCTCGTGGGTCTGGTAGAACGCCACGGCGGCCAACGGGTCCCGGAGCGCGGCCAGTCGCAGCTCCCGCAGCCGCGCCCAGTCCTCGCGGCGGGTCCTGCGGATCGTGTACGGGTCCGACGAGTCCATGAAACAAGAGTAGGCCCGTTGGGGATCGGAATCCCCAACGGGCCTACTCTGTATAAAAATTGTTCGGCGGCGACCTACTCTCCCACACGGTCCCCCATGCAGTACCATCGGCGCTGAAAGGCTTAGCTTCCGGGTTCGGAATGTAACCGGGCGTTTCCCTTTCGCCATGACCACCGAAACTCTAAAAGGTTGTCATTCGAAAAAAAATCACAGTGGACGCGAGCATCTGAGGACAAGCCCTCGGCCTATTAGTACCAGTCAACTCCACCTCTCACGAGGCTTCCATATCTGGCCTATCAACCCTGTCGTCTACAGGGAGCCTTACCCCATCAAGTGGGTGGGAGTCCTCATCTCGAAGCAGGCTTCCCGCTTAGATGCTTTCAGCGGTTATCCCTCCCGAACGTAGCCAACCAGCCATGCCCTTGGCAGAACAACTGGCACACCAGAGGTTCGTCCGTCCCGGTCCTCTCGTACTAGGGACAGCCCTTCTCAAGACTCCAACGCGCACAGCGGATAGGGACCGAACTGTCTCACGACGTTCTAAACCCAGCTCGCGTACCGCTTTAATGGGCGAACAGCCCAACCCTTGGGACCAACTCCAGCCCCAGGATGCGACGAGCCGACATCGAGGTGCCAAACCATCCCGTCGATACGGACTCTTGGGGAAGATCAGCCTGTTATCCCCGGGGTACCTTTTATCCGTTGAGCGACGGCGCTTCCACAAACCACCGCCGGATCACTAGTCCCTGCTTTCGCACCTGCTCGACCTGCCAGTCTCACAGTCAAGCTCCCTTGTGCACTTACACTCACCACCTGATGACCAACCAGGCTGAGGGAACCTTTGGGCGCCTCCGTTACTCTTTAGGAGGCAACCGCCCCAGTTAAACTACCCACCAGACACTGTCCCCGATCCGGATCACGGACCCAGGTTAGACATCCAGCACGATCAGAGTGGTATTTCAACAACGACTCCACCTGAACTAGCGTCCAGGCTTCACAGTCTCCCACCTATCCTACACAAACCGAACCGAACACCAATATCAAGCTATAGTAAAGGTCCCGGGGTCTTTCCGTCCTGCTGCGCGAAACGAGCATCTTTACTCGTAGTGCAATTTCACCGGGCCTATGGTTGAGACAGTCAAGAAGTCGTTACGCCATTCGTGCAGGTCGGAACTTACCCGACAAGGAATTTCGCTACCTTAGGATGGTTATAGTTACCACCGCCGTTTACTGGCGCTTAAGTTCTCAGCTTCGCCACACCGAAATGTGACTAACCGGTCCCCTTAACGTTCCAGCACCGGGCAGGCGTCAGTCCGTATACATCGCCTTACAGCTTCGCACGGACCTGTGTTTTTAGTAAACAGTCGCTTCTCGCTGGTCTCTGCGGCCACCCCCAGCTCAGAGAGCAAGTCTCATCACCAGAAATGGCCCCCCTTCTCCCGAAGTTACGGGGGCATTTTGCCGAGTTCCTTAACCATAGTTCACCCGAACGCCTCGGTATACTCTACCTGACCACCTGAGTCGGTTTAGGGTACGGGCCATTGTGAAACTCGCTAGAGGCTTTTCTCGACAGCATAGGATCATCCACTTCACCACAATCGGCTCGGCATCAGGTCTCACCCTCGTGTGGAACGGATTTACCTGCTCCACGGGCCACACCCTTACCCCGGGACAACCACCGCCCGGGCTGGACTACCTTCCTGCGTCACCCCATCACTCACCTACTACAGGTCTGGACCACCGACTCCACCACTCCACCCACCCCCGAAGGGACAGATGGCGGCTTCGCGGGCTTAGCATCGCCTGATTCAGCGTTGGCGCTCCACAACGGGTACCGGAATATCAACCGGTTATCCATCGACTACGCCTGTCGGCCTCGCCTTAGGCCCCGACTTACCCTGGGCAGATCAACTTGACCCAGGAACCCTTAGTCAATCGGCGCAAGAGTTTCCCACTCTTGTATCGCTACTCATGCCTGCATTCTCACTCGCATACCGTCCACAACTCGTTTCCACGGCTGCTTCACCCGGCACACGACGCTCCCCTACCCACCACAACCTTCGTTAGAAGTATTGTTGCAGTGACACGACTTCGGCGGTGTACTTGAGCCCCGCTACATTGTCGGCGCAGAATCACTCGACCAGTGAGCTATTACGCACTCTTTCAAGGGTGGCTGCTTCTAAGCCAACCTCCTGGTTGTCTCTGCGACTCCACATCCTTTCCCACTTAGCACACGCTTAGGGGCCTTAGTCGATGCTCTGGGCTGTTTCCCTCTCGACCATGGAGCTTATCCCCCACAGTCTCACTGCCGCGCTCTCACTTACCGGCATTCGGAGTTTGGCTAAGGTCAGTAACCCGGTAAGGCCCATCACCTATCCAGTGCTCTACCTCCGGCAAGAAACACACGACGCTGCACCTAAATGCATTTCGGGGAGAACCAGCTATCACGGAGTTTGATTGGCCTTTCACCCCTAACCACAGGTCATCCCCCAGATTTTCAACTCTGGTGGGTTCGGGCCTCCACGAGGTCTTACCCTCGCTTCACCCTGCCCATGGCTAGATCACTCCGCTTCGGGTCTAGGGCATGCTACTCAATCGCCCTGTTCGGACTCGCTTTCGCTACGGCTACCCCACACGGGTTAACCTCGCAACACACCGCAAACTCGCAGGCTCATTCTTCAAAAGGCACGCAGTCACGGCACACAGAGCAAGCTCTGTGCACGACGCTCCCACGGCTTGTAGGCACACGGTTTCAGGAACTATTTCACTCCGCTCCCGCGGTACTTTTCACCATTCCCTCACGGTACTATCCACTATCGGTCACCAGGGAATATTTAGGCTTAACGGGTGGTCCCGCCAGATTCACACAGGATTTCTCGGGCCCCATGCTACTTGGGAAACCTTTAAGTGAGCCATGCAGATTTCAGCTACGGGGGTCTTACCCTCTACGCCGGGCCTTTCGCATGCCCTTCGCCTATCCACACAGTTTCTTACTCACCGACCGTCCGGCAGAACGATCAAAAAAGCTCCCACAACCCCGCATGCGCAACCCCTGCCGGGTATCACACACATACGGTTTAGCCTCCTCCGGTTTCGCTCACCACTACTCCCGGAATCACGGTTGTTTTCTCTTCCTGCGGGTACTGAGATGTTTCACTTCCCCGCGTTCCCTCCACACCGCCTATACATTCAGCAGTGGGTGACAGCCCATAACGACTGCCGGGTTTCCCCATTCGGAAACCCCCGGATCACAGCTAGGTTGACAACTCCCCGGGGACTATCGCGGCCTCCCACGTCCTTCATCGGTTCCT
>NZ_CM187440.1:2627500-6339217 GCF_059813725.1 Streptomyces sp. PH9007
AGCAGCCGTTTCACAAGCACGCGCCGGCGCGGTCCGCGGGCCGCCACGCGTTCCAGGGCGCGCTCCCGTTCCGCGGAGCCGGTAGGGCGTGCGTCACCGCTGGTTCCGGTGGTGGCGGGGCTCCGATATTCGGTAGCGGTCCGCTCCCGCGCGCCCCTAGGCTCCGGCGTTTTGGCTCCGGAGGAAAAGGGGGTTTCTGACATGCGGACGTCCGGGCTGTACCGCGCTGTCGCGGGCAGTAGTTTCCGGCGCTATGCGACGTATCGGGTCGCTACTGCCGCCGGTGTGTTCACCAATACGATGTTCGGCTTCTTCATGAGCTACACGTTTATCGCACTGTGGGATCAGCGCCCCGATCTCGGGGGTTATGACCAGGCGCAGGCGCTCACCTTCGCGTGGGTGGGCCAGGGACTGCTCGCCGCGACCGCCGTCATCGGCGGCGGTTTCCGTGAGGAACTCCAGGAGCGGATCCGTACCGGAGAGGTCTCCATCGACCTCTACCGGCCGGTGGATCTCCAGATGTGGTGGCTTTCGGCCGATCTCGGCCGGGCCGTGTTCCATCTGCTGGGGCGCGGGGTGGTGCCGCTGGCGGTCGGAGCGCTGGTCTTCGAGCTGGCGCTGCCCACCGATCCGCTGCGCTGGCTGTTGTTCGGCTGCGCGGTGCTGCTGGCCCTGCTGGTGAGTTTCGCGATCAACTTCCTGGTGGCCCTGGTCGCCTTCTGGCTGCTGGACGGCAACGGGCTGAACATGGTCAGCAATCTGCTCGGGATGTTCTGTTCCGGGATGGTGATGCCGCTGACGGTGTTCCCCGAACAGCTCGGCACCTTCCTCCAGTGGCTGCCGTGGGCGGCGCTGCTCCAGGTGCCGGCCGATGTGCTGCTGGGCCGGTACTCGGGCGCCGGCGCGTTCGCCGTGCTGCTGTTCCCCCTGGTGTGGGCGGTCGTCCTGCTGCTGCTCGGCCGCGCCGTGCAGGCGGCGGCGACGCGGCGTGTGGTGGTGCAGGGTGGTTGAGGGTCTGCGCGGTTATGCGCTGATCGTCGCGATGTGGTTCCGCTCCACGCTCGCGTACCGCGCCTCGTTCCTGCTGACCACGCTCGGCAACGCCGCGAGCAGCGCGCTGGAATTCGTGGGCATTCTGATCATTTTCTCGCACGTCGACCAGCTGGGTGGTTTCTCGGTCGGCGAGGTGGCGCTCATGTACGCCACCGCCAGTTGTTCCCTGGGGCTCGCGGATCTGTTCCTCGGCAATATGGACCAGCTGGGCGCCCGGATCCGGGACGGCAGCGTGGACACCATGCTGATCCGTCCCGTTCCGCTGTTCGCGCAGGTCGCCGCCGACCGGTTCGTGCTGCGCCGGGTGGGCCGGATCATCCAGGGGGTGCTGGTGCTGTGCTGGGCGATCTCCCGCCTGGACACGACGTTCTCGCCGCTGGAGTACGTGCTGCTCGCCGGGGTGATCGGGTGCGGTGCGGTGATCTTCGGGGCGCTGTGGGCACTCGGCGGGGCGTTCCAGTTCTGGGCGCAGGACGCGGCCCAGGTGCAGAACGCGGTGACCTACGGCGGCAACCGGCTGCTCCAGTACCCGCCGACGATCTACGGCACCGAGCTGCTGCGCGGGGTGACGTACCTCGTCCCGCTGGCCTTTGTGAACTGGATACCGCTGCTGCGGTTGCTGGACCGTGAGAGCCCCCTGGGGCTGCCCGGCTGGGTGGACTTCCTCTCCCCGCTGGTGGCGGTCGCGATGTGTGTGCTGACCGCCGCGGTGTGGCGGGTGGGGATCCGGAACTATCGGAGTACGGGGAGCTGAGATGAGCGGCATGGACACGACGCGGGACGAACTGATCGTGCTGGAGGACCTGGAGAAGGTCTTCCAGGTGCGGCGGAAGGCGGGCCGGTTCCGGCGGACCCGTACCGAGGTGCGGGCGGTGGACGGCATCTCGTTCACCGTGCGGCGCGGGGAGATGGTCGGCTACATCGGGCCGAACGGGGCCGGGAAGTCGACCACGATCAAGATGCTGACCGGGATCCTGACCCCGAGCGGGGGCCGGCTGCGGGTGGCGGGCATCGATCCGCAGCGCGAACGGACCCGGCTGGCCCGCCGGATCGGGGTGGTGTTCGGGCAGCGCACCACGCTGTGGTGGGATCTGCCGCTGCGCGATTCGTACGGTCTGGTGCGGCGCATGTACCGGGTACCGGAGGCGCGGTTCCGGGAGAACCTGGAGCGGTGCGTGGAGCTGCTGGATCTGGCGGAGCTGCTGGACGTACCGGTGCGGCAGTTGTCGCTGGGGCAGCGGATGCGCGGCGACATCGCGGCGGCGCTGCTGCACGATCCTGAGGTGCTGTACCTGGACGAGCCGACGATCGGGCTCGATGTGATCAGCAAGGCGAAGGTGCGCGGGTTTCTGCGGGACCTGAACGCCGAGCGGGGCACGACGGTGCTGCTCACCACCCACGATCTGACCGACATCGAGCAGTTGTGCCGCCGGGTGATGGTGATCGACCACGGCCGGCTGATGTACGACGGCGACCTGGCCGGGCTGCACGAGGCCGGTGCGAGCGAGCGGCAGCTGGTGGTGGATCTGGAGCGCGAGCAGCCGCCGATCAGCGTCGAGGGGGCGCGCACCGTACGGGTGGAGGGCCCGCGCCAGTGGCTGGCGTTCCCGGCCGGGGCGAGCGCGGCACCGCTGGTGGCGCGGGTCGCCGAGGCGTATCCGCTGGTCGATCTGTCGGTGCGGGAGCCGGACATCGAGGACGTCATCGCCCGGATGTACGCCGGGGATGCCCAGGGGGAGGCGGTGGGGGCGACGTCCTGAGGGGGCGGGGCACGCGCGTCGTCGTGCGGGCCCTGCGCGAGGCGTCGCCGGCCGCCGCGCGGGCCCGCGCGGCGGCTACCGTCCGGAGGCGAGTTCGCGGCTGCGGTCGCGGGCCGCCTCCAGCGCCGCGATGAGGGCGGCGCGCACCCCGTGCTTCTCCAGTTCGCGGATCGCGCTGATGGTGGTGCCGCCGGGCGAGGTGACGGCCTCGCGCAGCACGACGGGGTGTTCGCCGCTGTCGCGCAGCATCACGGAGGCGCCGACGGCGGCCTGCACGATCAGGTCGTGCGCCTTGTCGCGGGGCAGGCCGAGCAGGATGCCGGCGTCCGTCATGGCCTCGACCAGGTAGTAGAAGTACGCGGGCCCCGAGCCGGACAGCGCGGTGGCGGCGTCCTGCTGGGACTCCGGCAGCCGCATGGTCGTTCCGACGCCGCCCAGGAGCCGTTCGGCGTGCGCGAGCTGCTCCTCGGTGGCGTGGGCGCCGCCGGAGATGACGGTCATGCCCTCGTCCACCAGCGCGGCGGTGTTGGGCATGGCCCGCACCACCGGCGTACCGGGGGTCAGGCGCTCCTCGACGAAGGCGGTGGGGATGCCGGCGGCGACCGAGATGACGAGCCGGTCGGCGGGGGTGTGCGGGGCGAGTTCGTCGAGCAGGGCGCCCATGTCCTGGGGCTTGACGGACAGGATGAGGGTGTCGGCGGTCTTGGCGGCCTCGGCGTTGGAGACGGCGGTGACCCCGTACCGGGCGCGCAGGGCCTCGGCCCGCTCGGCCCGGCGCGCGGACACCAGCACGTCGCCGGGGGCCCAGCCGCCGCGCAGCATGCCGCCGAGGAGGGCCTCACCGATCTTGCCGGTGCCGAGAACAGCGATCTTCTGAGTCATTCCCCCATGGTGCACCGCGGGCGCAGGGCGTCAGGCCGGTGTCCGCACAGCGGTCAGCCGCACGAGGTACGGCTCGGTGACCTGTCCGTCCGGGAAGACCTCGCGCAGCGCGGCGCGCTCGGCCGCGAGGAGCTCGGCGGTGCGCTCGGCGGGCAGGGTGGCGAGCGTGGAGCAGTCGTACGCTCTCCCCTTCCCGCTCAGCGCCGCTTGCCACCGGCCCCGGCGCGGCCGCCCTTGCGGGAGGGGTTGCGGGAGCGCTTGGAGGTGAGGCGCTCGTACGCCTCGACGGCCGCCTCGTGGTCCATGCGGCGCATCCGCTCGCCCGGTGCCTCCACCGCGCTGCGCAGCGCGTACGCCAGCAGGATCCCGACAAAGCCGATGATCTTGATGCTGCGGAAGGCGGTCTCGTCCTCACCGGCCGCGCGGGGCCGTGTCCAGCCGCTCATGGCGCGGGTGAAGGCCATGGCCGTGCAGCCCGCGAAGGCGACGATCACCAGGATGCGCAGCCAGGACGCGCTCTGCGACAGCGTCAGCCCGTTGTAGCCGAGCTTCAGCCCCAGGACGCCGAGGGCCGCCAGCAGGGACGCCCCGAGGCCGAGCGCGAAGCGCCGGGCCCCGTAACCGCGCGAGTGGTCCACCCAGCTGGTGCCGTAGAAGCGGATCGGGTCCGGCTGGGGTCGCTGTGTCTGGGGTGTGGACATGTTGTCGATTATGACGGGCGGGCCCGCGCCCTTTGTAGGGTGAGTTTCCACTTGTCTCAGGGGGAGCGCCCATGACGGACGGCACCGCGCCGGACAGGCTCGGCGACTACGTGCTGGAACGGCGTCTGGGCAGCGGCGGCATGGGGGTGGTGTACCTCGCCCGCACGGTCGCGGGGCGGCAGGTCGCGGTGAAGGTGATCCGCCGGGAGTACGCCCAGGACCCGGGGTTCCGGGCCCGGTTCCGCCGGGAGGTGGCGGCGGCCCGCAAGGTGGGCGGCGCGTACACCGCCCCGGTGATCGACGCCGACCCGGACGGCGATCCGCCGTGGCTGGCCACGTTGTTCGTGCCCGGCGGTTCGCTCACCGACCGGGTGGGCCGCGACGGCCCGCTGGGGGCGCGCGAGGCGGCGCGGGTGGGCGCGCAGTTGGCGGAGGCGCTGCGGGACATCCACGGCCGGGGGCTGGTGCACCGGGATCTGAAGCCGGGCAATGTGCTGCTGGCCGGGGACGGGGTGCGGGTCATCGACTTCGGCATCTCGCGGGCGCTGTCGGACTCGCACCGGTTGACGGAGACGGGCGCGGTACTGGGCTCGCCGCCGTTCATGGCGCCGGAACAGCTGACCGGCGGCGCCGAGGTGACGCAGGCGGCGGATGTGTTCGCGCTGGGCGCGGTGGTGGCGTTCGCGGCGACCGGGCACAGCCCCTTCGAGTCGGGCGGCGAGCTGCCGGGGCCCGATCCGCTGGCCGTGGCCTACCGGGTGGTGCACGAGGAGCCGGATCTCGCCGCGGTGCCCGAGCCGCTGCGCGAGCTGGTGGCGCTGTGTCTGGCGAAGGACCCGGACCGGCGGCCGGATGTGGCCACGGTGCTGCGGATGGCGGCCTGGGCGGATTCCCGGGCGCAGGCGGGTGAGGTACGGGCGTCGCCGGTGTGGCAGGCCGCGCGGGGTACGGCGGAGCCGGCCACGGGGCCCGGGCCCGTCACGGGCCGGCCGCGCGGGCCGCGCGGGCCGCGCACACCGCGGAGGCTGCTGGTGGCGGGGATCGCGGTGGCCGTCCTGGCGGCGGCCGGGGTCGGGGCGCGGCTGCTGTGGCCGCAGGACGGTTCGACGGCGGCGCCCGCGGGAGACCCCGGCGGGACGTCGGAGGCCCCCGCGCCGGCCGCCGAGCCGTGGGAACTGGACCTGGCCGCGTTCGGGGTGCAGGACGCGCCGACCGAGGGGTTCCGCTGCCGGACGCTGGCCCCGGACGACCTGCTGTGCACGGCGCAGGGGCTGCGTACCGTCGCGCTGGAGGTGTCCGGCGGCGAGCTGTGGCGGCACGACGGGCCGCGCACCGCGATGCTGCCGCCGGAGGGGCTCGCAGCCGGCGAGGTGGTCTTCGCCCGCTCGCAGCAGGGCCTGGTCGCCCTCGATCCGGCCAGCGGCGAGGAGCTGTGGGAGATCGACGCGCCGGAGCTGAACGGGGAGCTGGTGGCCGTGGGCGACCGGATCGCGCTGCGGAACGGCGACAGCACGGTGCGGTTCTACGCCCAGGACGCCCCGGAGCGGGTGGGCCTGTGGGAGGCCCCGGGACGCTATCTGACGGACATGCGGGCCCATAAGGACCAGTTGCTGGTGGTGAGCCGTGAGGAGGAGTCCGGGGGCTTCCCCGAGCTGATGCTGCTGGACGAGTCCGGCAACCCGCGCTGGCACGCCCCGCGCACGCCCCCGGACACCGGGAGCCTGATGGAGCTGGTGGGGCTCGACGCGGAGGCGGCGTACTTCGACGAGTGGGACCCGGACCTGCCGGTGTCGGTGGCCGTGCAGCGGATGGATCTGGACACCGGGGAGTGGACGCGGACGGAGCTGCCGCACACGGCGGATCCGCGCTCGGTGCTCGCGGACGACGGCCTGGTGTACGCGACGGACTCGGCGGGCCGGGTGACGGCGGTGGACGCGGCGGCGGGCGAGATCCGCTGGAGCGAGGACACCGGGGTGAGTGGCGCGTCCGCGCCGACGGTGGCGGACGGCCGGCTGTACACGGTGGACGGGCGGGGGCGGCTGGTCATCGTGGACACCGCCGACGGCAGCACGCTGTGGTCGGGCGAGCCGCACGAGGGCACCCCGGGCCTGGGCAGCGGCGCCTGGGCGCCGGCGCCGGTGGTGGCGGACGGCTGGGCGTACGTGGTGACGCTGGGGAACACGCTCTACTCGGTGCGGCTGCCCGACCTGTGACCCGTGCCCGGGGTGTGTCCTTGTCCCGGACGGCGCCGCCGGGCCGGGGCGGGGCGGCGACTTCTCCCCGGAACGCCGTCGCGGGCCTCGCCGGCCCGGACGAGTGAACCGTCCTGGCCGGCGAGACCCGCGTGGGTACCGCTCCGGCGCCGCCGCCGATCCGGGGCCGGGTGCGGCCCCGGAAGGTCAGCCCTCCAGCTTGCTGATGTCGCGCACCGCGCCCTTGTCCGCGCTCAGGGCCATCGCCGCGTACGCGCGCAGCGCCTGCGACACCTTCCGCTCACGCCCCACCGGCGCGTACCGGCCGCCGAGCGCCTCGCGGCGCGCCGCCAGCTCGGCCTCCGGCACCTGGAGCTCGATGACACGGTTGGGGATGTCGATGCTGATCATGTCGCCGTCCCGGACCAGCGCGATCGCGCCGCCCGAGGCCGCCTCCGGGGAGACATGGCCGATCGACAGACCCGAGGTGCCGCCGGAGAACCGGCCGTCGGTGATCAGCGCGCACTTGGCTCCGAGCCCGCGCCCCTTCAGGAACGCGGTCGGGTACAGCATCTCCTGCATGCCCGGGCCACCCTTGGGGCCCTCGTAGCGGACGACGACCACGTCGCCCTCCTTGACCCGCTTGGCCAGGATCGCGTCGACCGCCTGCTCCTGCGATTCGACGACCACGGCCGGGCCGGTGAAGGTCCAGATCGACTCGTCCACGCCGGCCGTCTTCACCACGGCGCCGTCGGGCGCCAGGTTCCCGGTCAGCACGGCGAGCCCGCCGTCCTCCGAGTACGCGTGGGCCGCGTCGCGGATGCAGCCGCCGGCCGCGTCCACGTCCAGCGTGGCCCACCGCTCGGACTGCGAGAACGCCTGCGCCGAGCGCACACACCCCGGCGCGGCGTGGAACATCTCCACCGCCTCCGGCGCGGGCGAGCCGCCCCGGATGTCCCACTGCTTGAGCCACTCGTCCAGCGAGTCGGCGTGCACGGCGTGCACGTCCTCGTTCAGGTGCCCGGCGCGGTGCAGCTCGCCCAGGATGGCGGGGATGCCGCCGGCCCGGTGGACGTCCTCCATGTGGTACGCCCCGTTCGGCGCGACCTTGCACACGCACGGCACCCGGCGCGAGACGGCGTCGATGTCGGCGAGGCCGAAGTCCAGCTCCGCCTCGACCGCCGCCGCCAGCAGGTGCAGCACGGTGTTGGTGGAGCCGCCCATGGCCACGTCCAGCGCCATCGCGTTCTCGAACGCCGCCCGCGAGGCCAGCGCGCGCGGCAGCACCGTGGCGTCGTCCTGGTCGTAGTACCGCTGGGTGATCTCCACGACGGTACGGCCGGCCGCCTCGTACAGCTCCTTGCGGGCGGTGTGGGTGGCCAGCACCGAGCCGTTGCCGGGCAGGGCCAGGCCCAGCGCCTCGACCAGGCAGTTCATGGAGTTCGCGGTGAACATCCCGGAACACGAGCCGCACGTCGGACAGGCCGCTTCCTCGATCCGCAGCAGGTCCTCGTCCGAGGTGGCGTCGGAGACGGCCTCCGACATGGCGTGCACCAGGTCCAGGTTGGAGCGGACGGTGCCGTCCACCAGGGTCGTCTTGCCGGCCTCCATCGGGCCGCCGGAGACGAAGACGGTGGGGATGTTCAGCCGCAGGGCGGCCATCAGCATCCCGGGGGTGATCTTGTCGCAGTTGGAGATGCAGATCAGCGCGTCCGCGCAGTGCGCCTCCGTCATGTACTCCACGGAGTCGGCGATCAGATCGCGCGAGGGCAGGGAGTACAGCATCCCGCTGTGGCCCATGGCGATGCCGTCGTCCACCGCGATGGTGTTGAACTCGCGCGGGATGCCGCCGGCCGCCTTGATGGCGTCGGAGACGATGCGGCCCACCGGCTGGAGGTGGGTGTGGCCCGGCACGAACTCGGTGAAGCTGTTGGCTACCGCGATGATCGGCTTGCCGAAGTCCTCCCGCTCTACGCCGGCGGCCCGGAGAAGGGCGCGGGCGCCCGCCATGTTGCGGCCGTGGGTGACGGTACGGGACCTCAGGGTCGCCATGATTCTGCTCTCCTTCAGGACATGGAGCTGCGTAGGTCGAGGCTACGCCTCCCGCCCGGGAGGTGGGATGGACATCCCGGAATCCGAGACGGAGCACACAGGGTCGGCGGGGTCGGCGGGGTGCGGCGCCAGCAGCGGAAGCGGGCGCACGCCCGGGGGCACGGCGGCGTGCACGGCCAGCCGCTGCTCGCACAGCCGGGCCAGCTCCTCGTACCCGTCCTTGCCCATCAGCTCGATCAGCTCGGGCCGGTAGGAGACGTACACCGGGCGCCCGGCGCCGTGCGCGCTGGGCGCGCCCGTGCACCACCAGTGCAGGTCGTGGCCGCCGGGGCCCCAGCCGCGCCGGTCGTACTCGCCGATCGACACGTACAGCAGCTCCTCGCCGTCCGGCTGCTCCACCCACTCGTAGGTGCGCCGCACCGGCAGCTGCCAGCAGACGTCGGGCTTGGTCTCCAGCGGCTCGCGGCCCTCGGCGAGCGCCATCGTGTGCAGCGCGCAGCCGGCGCCCGCGCCGAACCCGGGGCGGTTGAGGAAGATGCACGCCCCCTCGAAGCGCCGGGTCTGCCGCTCCCCGTCGTCGTCCAGCTGGACCCAGCCGCGCTCGGAGGTGCCCTCGGCGTGGAACTGCCAGGTCTCGGCGGTCAGCCGGGCGGCGTGCGAGGCCACCCGGGCCTCGTCCTCCTCGTCCGAGAAGTGCGCCCCCAGGGTGCAGCAGCCGTCGGAGGCGCGGCCCGCCTTGATGCCCTGACAGCCGTCGCCGAACACACAGTGCCAGCGGGACGTCAGCCAGGTCAGGTCACAGCGGAAGACCTGCTCGGGGTCGGCGGGATCGGGGAACTCCACCCATGCGCGGGGGTGATCCAGCGCCACCTCGTCGCCGGCGGCACGCCGCCGTGCTCCATCGAGCTGCCTGACTGTTCTGCCCGCCTTCGCCCTCTTCGTGATTGCCACCACGCCAGGGTAAGGGCCCCGGGTAGCGTTGACCCTCATGAGGCTCGGTGTTCTCGACGTGGGATCCAATACGGTGCATCTGCTGGTCGTCGACGCGCATCCGGGTGCGCGGCCGCTGCCGGCCTACTCGCACAAGGCGGAGTTGCGGCTGGCGGAGTTGCTGGACGACAAGGGTGCGATCGACACCGTCGGGATAGAGCGACTGATCGCGGTGGTCAAGGAAGCGCTGGAGGTCGCCGAGGACCAGGGGGTGGCCGAGCTGCTGCCGTTCGCGACCTCGGCGGTGCGCGAGGCGAGCAACGCGGACGTGGTGCTGGAACGTGTGGCGCGGGAGACCGGCGTGGCCCTCCAGGTGCTCTCGGGGGCGGACGAGGCGCGGCTGACGTTCCTGGCCGCGCGCCGCTGGCTGGGCTGGTCGGCGGGGCGGCTGCTGCTGTTCGACATCGGCGGCGGCTCGCTGGAGATCGCGTACGGGGTGGACGAGGCGCCGGACACGGCGGTGTCGCTGCCGCTGGGCGCGGGGCGGCTGACGGCGGCACGGCTGCCCGGGGATCCGCCGGACGCCGCGGCGGTGAAGGCGCTGCGGCGCGAGGTGCGGAGCGAGATCGCCCGGGTGGTCGGCGACTTCACCCGTTTCGGGGCGCCGGACCGGGTGGTGGCCACCTCCAAGACGTTCCGGCAGCTGGCGCGGCTGGCGGGCGCGGCACGGGCGGCGGAGGGGCTGTACGTACGGCGTGACCTGAGCCGTGAGGACCTGCGCTCGTGGGCGCCGAAGCTGACGGTGATGCCGGCGGCGGAGCGGGCCCAGCTGCCGGGGGTCTCGCAGGGGCGGGCTCCGCAGCTGCTGGCCGGGGCGGTGGTCGCGGAGGCGGCGCTGGATCTGTTCGACGTGGATTCGGTGGAGATCTGCCCGTGGGCGCTGCGCGAAGGGGTGATCCTGCGCCGGCTGGACGGGATGCGCAACGGCTCCCCCGAGCGGTGACGACGCCCGGCCGCCCCGCCCGGAGGGGCGGGGCGCGGGTGCCGGGGCGGCCCTGTGCGGTGCGCGGTCCCGTGCGCGGTCCTATGCGGTGCGCCGCCGCAGCGTGGCGGAGCCCAGGATCAAGACGCCGAGCGCGACGGCCGCGACGATGCCCAGGTCGCGCAGGTAGTGGCCGGTGATGCCGCTGTGCTGGAGCACCTGCTGGGCGGCGTCCACGGAGTAGGACATGGGCAGCACGTTGGAGACGTACTGGAGCACCGGCTGCATGGTGTCGCGCGGCGCGAACAGCCCGCACAGCAGCAGTTGCGGGAAGACGAACGCCGGCATGAACTGCACCGCCTGGAACTCGGAGGCGGCGAAGGCCGAGACGAACAGGCCCATCGCCGTGCCGAGCAGGGCGGTGAGGACGGCGACGAGCAGCAGCAGCCAGGGCGATCCGGCGACGGTGAGGTTCAGCAGCCACACGGCGAGCCCGGTGACCAGCCCCGCCTGGAGGACGGCGAGGGTGCCGAAGGCCAGCGCGTAGCCGAGGATCAGGTCGGCCTTGGCCAGGGGCATGGCGAGCAGCCGTTCCAGGGTGCCGGAGGTGCGTTCGCGCAGGGTGGCGATGGAGGTCACCAGGAACATGGTCAGCATCGGGAAGATGCCGAGCAGGGACGATCCGATGCGGTCGAACTCGGCGTTCTTGTTGTCGAAGACGTAGTAAAGCAGCGTCAGCAGCAGCACCGGGACGAGCAGCAGCAGCGCCACGGTGCGCGGATCGTGGCGCAGCTGGCGCAGGACGCGGCGGGCGGTGGCGAGGGTACGGGCGGGGCTCACGTGGACGCGCCTCCCTCGGCGCCGGTGCCGGTGTCGGCGGCGCTGTCGACCAGGTGCAGGAACGCGCCCTCGATGGTGGCGGTGCCGGTGGTGGCGCGCAGTTCGTCCGGGCTGCCCTCGGCGAGGAGGACACCCTCGCGCATCAGCAGCAGCCGGTGGCAGCGGTCGGCCTCGTCCATCACGTGCGAGGAGATCAGCAGCGTGGTGCCGCGTTCGGCGGCCAGCCGGTGGAACAGGTCCCACAGGTCGCGCCGCAGCACCGGATCGAGGCCGACCGTCGGCTCGTCCAGGATCAGCAGCTCGGGGGCGCCGAGCAGGGCGACGGCCAGCGAGACCCGGGAGCGCTGACCGCCGGAGAGCGCGGCGGTGAGCGCGTCCGCCTTGCCGGTCAGGTCCACGTCGCCGAGCGCCGCGGTGACCGCTTCCGCGCGCCGGGCGCGCGGGATGCCGAGCACGGCGGCGAAGTAGTCGAGGTTCTGCCGCACGGTCAGGTCCCGGTAGACGGACGGGTCCTGGGTGACGTACCCGAGCCGGTGCCGCAGCGGCGGGCTGCCGGCCGGCAGGCCGAGCACCTCCAGGGTGCCGCTGACCCGGGCCTGGGCGCCGACGACGGCGCGCATCAGGGTGGTCTTGCCGCAGCCGGACGGGCCCAGCAGCCCGGTGACGCTGCCGGATGGGACGGTGAAGTCCAGCTCCCTGATCACCCGGGCCCCGCCGCGGACGACATCGAGACCGGTGGCCCGTACCGCGGCGGTGACAGCGTCCGCGTCCGGTCGTTTATTCATCATGCGATGAATATTGCTGCGCACGGCTGCGCCCGTCAAGCGAAAGCGGCCCCTTAGGCTGGAGCGCGTGGCACATCAGGCGAAACCGGGGACGAAGGTCGCGCTGTCGACCGCCTCGGTGTATCCGGAGAACACCGCGGCCGCCTTCGCGATAGCCGCTCGCCTCGGCTACGACGGGGTCGAGGTCATGGTGTGGACCGACCCGGTGAGCCAGGACATCGAGGCACTGCGCCGGCTCTCCGACCAGTACGGGGTGCCGGTGCTCGCCATTCACGCCCCCTGCCTGCTGGTGACCCAGCGGGTGTGGTCCACCGACCCGTGGCGCAAGCTGCTCCGGGCCCGCGACGCCGCCGACCGGCTCGGCGCGAGCACCGTGGTCGTGCACCCGCCGTTCCGCTGGCAGCGCGGCTACGCCAGGGACTTCGTGGCCGGCGTCGGCCGGATGGCGCACGAGACGGACGTCAGGTTCGCCGTGGAGAACATGTACCCCTGGCGGTACCGGGACCGCGAGATGCTCGCGTACGCGCCCGGCTGGGACCCCACCGAGGAGGACTTCCGGCACTTCACCCTCGATCTGTCGCACGCGGCGACCTCCCGCAGCGACGCCCTGGCCATGGCCGCCCGGATGGGCGACCGGCTCGGGCACGTCCACATGGGCGACGGCAGCGGCTCGGGACGGGACGAGCACCTGGTGCCGGGACGCGGCACCCAGCCCTGCGCGGAGCTGCTGCACACGCTGGCGGCGGCCGGGTACGACGGGCACGTGGTGATCGAGGTCAACACCCGGCGGGCCATGTCGGCGGCCGAGCGGGAGGCCGACCTGGCGGAGGCGCTGGCCTACACCCGGATGCACCTGCGCGCCGGGGCGGCGGCCGGAGGCCCCGACAGTGAGCGCTGAGGACATCCGGGCCGCCGCGCCGCGGGACGGCACGGAGGGGAGCGAAGGAACGCCGCGCAGGCGGCGGGGCCGGCCGGCCAAGGGCGAGAGCGGCGGCGGGCCCGGCACCCAGGACCGGATCCTGGCATCGGCCCGCGAGCTGTTCGCCGAGCGCGGCTACGAGAAGACCTCGGTCCGGGCCGTCGCGCGCGGCGCGGAGGTCGACCAGGCGCTCGTGCACCACTACTTCGGTACGAAGGAAGGTCTGTTCTCCGCGGCCGTGGCGCTGACGGCGGCGCCGGTGACCGACCGGATCGCCGTCCTGGACCGGGTCGCGCCGGAACGGGCGGGCGAGGAGTTCACCCGGATGTTCTTCCGGATCTGGGAGAACCCGGTGACGCGCGCGCCGCTGCTGGCGATCGTCCGCTCGGCACTCACCCACGAGACGGCGGCCCGGATCTTCCGCGAGTTCATCGCGGGTCAGCTGCTGTCGCGGCTGGCCGGAACCCTGGACGCGGCCGACGCGCAGTTGCGCGCCGAACTGGCGGCGGCCCAGCTGGTGGGCACGGTGCTGCTGCGGTACGCGCTGAAGATGCCGCCGATCGCCACCGAGGACGCCGAGACCCTGATCGCCCGCCTGGCCCCGGTGGTCCAGCACCACCTGACCGGCAGCGCCCCACCGGCGCGCTGAGCGGGCCGTACGCCGCGCCGTCCGGGCGGCTCCGGTCAGGTCGGCTCGGCGGGCGGCGGGTCCGACGGGGCCGGGTCGGGCGCGGGCGGGTCCGTCGGCTCCGGGGTGGGCTCCTCGGTCGGGGGCGGCGGGGTCGGGGTCGGCTCGGGGGACTGCTGGCCGTGGCCCTCGATGGTGACCGTGGCGCCCGCGGGCTCGATGGTGATCCGGCCCTGCCACGGCCCGGACGGCTCCCGCGCCCGGTCCACCGTCACCACCAGCGTGACCGACTCCCCCGGCTGCAACGTGCCCGACGTGGCACTCAGCCACAGCCACTCCGCCGACCACACCGCGCTCCACCGCACCGGCGCGCCGCCCGAGGCGGTCAGCTTGATCTCCGTACCGGTGCCGGTGGACATCGCGTCCACCGTCAGCCGCCCGGGCCGCGCCGGGCGGGTGCCCTCGCCCCCGCGCCCGTCCGACGCGGCGGGCGGGGACGGTGACCGAGGGTCCGCCTCGGGCGAGGCGTCACCCGGCTCCCGCTCCTCCGTCTCCCCGGCGGCCTCGTCCGCCGGTTCGCGCCCGCCGTCCGCCTCCAGCTCGGCCGAGTCCTCCCAGCGCCCGGTGTTCTCGTACGCGTAGTCGTCGCCGCCGGCCGTGCCCAGGCCGCGGTCGTCCTCGGACGCCGACGCGTCCGGCCCGCTCGCCTCCCCCGTCACCGGCGCGCCCCGGTACGCCGCCCACAGCGCCAGCGCGGGCGCCGCCAGCACCGTGGCGACCACCGTCGTGGTCACCGCCCGGCTGCGCAGGCGGTCCCGGCGCGCCGCGCGGTCCTTCTCCGTCAGCGGGAACCCCGAGCGGTCGAACCGCGGCGTGTACTGGGCCCGCGCCCGCTCCACCACCAGCAGCGCGGCGTGCACGGCCGAACGCGGCGCCGCCACGACGGCCAGCCGCGCCTCGCCCGGCGCCGTCCCCGGCCAGGTCACGCCCGCCATCGCCCGCTGGGCCGCCCGCCGGCACACCGCACAGCCGTCCACGTGCCGCACCAGTTCCCGGCGCAGACCGGGACGCAGCAGCATGAGCCGGTCCTCGCCGGCCAAGGAGGCCACCGTGGGGCAGCCGCCCGTCTCCACCGCCGCCAGCGACGCCCGGGTGCGCTCCACCTCGCACGCGCCGCTGGTCAGCAACGCCCGCGCCGCGTCCACGGAGAGCCGCAGCACCAGCGCCACCTCGGCCGGTGACAGCTGGTGACGCACCGCCAGCTCCAGCGCCTCCCGCTGCTCCGGGCTGGTACCCGCCGCCTCCGGCCAGGCCAGCGCCGCCAGTTCACGGCGGCGCAGCTGGGCCTCCGCCCCGGCAGTGCCCACAGTCCGGGGCTCCGCCGGGCCGCCCGCCTCCCGCTGCACGGCGAGCCGCCGCAGACACGTCCAGCGGGCCAGCGCGTACAGCCACGCCCGGGACTGGCCGGGGGCGGCCGGCCGGCGGCCCCGGTCGTGCTGCCGCCGCGCCAGGGCCAGCGCCTCGCCGAGCGCGGCCGTGGCGGTGTCGTGCTCGCACATGATGGACAGGCAGTACGTGAACAGGCCGTCCAGATGGGCGTCCTCGTACGCCGCCGGGCGGCGGCCCCGCCGTTCCGTCCCCTTGCCCGCGGCCTTGCCGGCGGCGGCCTTGTCCGCCGCCGCCCGCCCGCGGGGAACGCGATGAGCGCCGGGCGCCGAGGCGGGGCGGGGGCGCGTCGTGGTGCGTGTGGAACGCTCGGGGCAGCTGTTCATTACCAGGCGACGGTAGGCGCCCGGCGGACGCCCAAGAACCCGACCGGCACAAGGTTCCTCCTAATGGGTGACAAGGGGCGCTGATCCGCTGTCAGTGCCCGGGGTTAACGTCGACGCATGGCTCGTAAATCTGATCGCCCCGCCTACCGGTGTACGGAGTGCGGCTGGTCCACCGCCAAGTGGCTGGGCCGCTGCCCCGAATGCCAGGCGTGGGGCACCGTGGAGGAAGTGGGCGGCGCCCCCGCGGTGCGGACGGCGGCGGTGGCCCGGGTGGTGTCCCCGGCCGTGCCGATCGGCCAGGTCGACACCCAGCGGGTGACCGCGCGCAGCACCGGGGTGCCGGAGCTGGACCGGGTGCTGGGCGGCGGCCTGGTGCCGGGCGCCGTGGTGCTGCTGGCCGGCGAGCCGGGGGTCGGCAAGTCCACGCTGCTGCTCGACGTGGCCGCCAAGGCCGCCTCGGCCGAGCACCGCACGCTGTACGTCACGGGCGAGGAGTCGGCCGGGCAGGTGCGGCTGCGGGCGGACCGGATCGGGGCGGTCCACGACGAGCTGTATCTGGCCGCCGAGACCGATCTGGGGTCCGTGCTGGGCCAGCTGGACGCGGTGAAGCCCTCCCTGCTGGTGCTGGACTCGGTGCAGACCGTGGCCTCCGCCGAGATCGACGGCGCGCCCGGCGGCATGGCCCAGGTCCGGGAGGTGGCGGGGGCGCTGATCAGGGCCGCCAAGGAACGCGGCATGGCCACGCTGCTGGTGGGCCACGTCACCAAGGACGGGGCGATCGCCGGGCCCCGGCTGCTGGAGCACCTGGTGGACGTGGTGCTGCACTTCGAGGGCGACCGGCACGCCAGGCTGCGGCTGGTGCGCGGCGTGAAGAACCGGTACGGGGCCACCGACGAGGTCGGCTGCTTCGAACTGCACGACCAGGGCATCACCTCGCTCGCCGACCCCTCGGGCCTGTTCCTGACCCGGCGCGAGGAGCCGGTGCCCGGCACCTGCCTGACGGTCACCCTGGAGGGGCGGCGCCCGCTGGTCGCCGAGGTGCAGTCGCTGACGGTCAGCACCCAGATCCCGTCCCCGCGCCGTACCACCTCGGGCCTGGAGACCTCCCGGGTGTCGATGATGCTGGCGGTGCTGGAGCAGCGCGGGCAGATCACCTCGCTGGGGAAGAACGACATCTACACGGCCACCGTGGGCGGGGTGCGGCTGTCGGAGCCGGCCGCCGACCTGGCGGTGGCGCTGGCGCTGGCGAGCGCGGCCAGCGACACCCCGCTGCCGAACAACCTGGTGGCGATCGGCGAGGTCGGTCTGGCCGGCGAGGTGCGGCGGGTGACCGGGGTGCAGCGGCGGCTGGCTGAGGCGGCCCGGCTGGGGTTCACGCACGCGCTGGTCCCGGCGGACTCGGGCGAGGCCCCGGCGGGCATGCGGGTGCTGGAGGTCGCGGACATCGGCGAGGCGCTGCGGGTGCTGCCGCGCGGGCCGCGCCGCTCGCGGGGCACCGATGACGGGGGCGGTGAGCGGGCCGGGAGCGGAGCGTCAGAACGGGTGACGGGGGCACGCCGGTAGACTCATCCGGACTCAAGCGGTTTCGTCACCGGAGGAAGAGATGGCAGCCAACGACCGGCCGGCGGGTCCCGGCAGGGCCGGGGGTGCCGGGGGAGGTTCCGGAGCGGACGGACTGCTGCGCGCTTCGCTGAGCGCGGTGGCCCCCGGAACCCAGCTGCGGGACGGCCTGGAGCGCATCCTGCGGGGCAACACGGGCGGCCTGATCGTCCTCGGCGTGGACCGTACCGTCGAATCCCTGTGCACCGGCGGTTTCGTGCTGGACGTGGAGTTCACCGCGACCCGGCTGCGCGAGCTGTGCAAGCTGGACGGCGCGGTGATCGTGGACCGCGACATCACCAAGATCGTCCGCGCGGGCGTGCAGCTGGTCCCGGACGCGAGCATCCCGACCGAGGAGACCGGCACCCGGCACCGTACGGCGCAGCGGGTCTCCATCCAGACCGGGTTCCCCGTGGTGTCGGTCAGCCAGTCGATGCGGCTGATCGCCCTGTACCTGGACGGGCAGCGGCGGGTCCTGGAGGACTCGGGCGCCATCCTGTCCCGGGCGAACCAGGCGCTGGCCACCCTGGAGCGGTACAAGCTGCGGTTCGACGAGGTCGCGGGCACCCTGTCGGCGCTGGAGATCGAGGACCTGGTCACGGTCCGCGACGTGGCGGCGGTGGCGCAGCGGCTGGAGATGGTGCGCCGGATCGCGGCCGAGATCGCCGAGTACGTGGTGGAGCTGGGCACGGACGGGCGGCTGCTGTCGCTCCAGCTGGACGAGCTGATCGCGGGCGTGGAGCCGGAGCGGCAGCTGATCGTGCGCGACTATCTGCCGGAATCGGCGCAGGGCACGGAGCCCCCGGGCGGCAAGCGTTCGCGCCGGGTGGGCACGGCGCTGTCCGAGCTGGACGCGCTGACCCACGCCGAGCTGCTGGAACTGCCCATCGTGGCGCGGGCGCTGGGCCACGGCGCCTCGCCCGAGGCGCTGGACGGCGCGGTCTCCCCGCGGGGTTTCCGGCTGCTGGCGAAGGTTCCGCGGCTGCCCGGTCTGGTCATCGACCGGCTCGTGGACCACTTCGGCGGGTTGCAGAAGCTGCTGGCCGCGAGTGTGGACGACCTGCAGGCGGTGGACGGGGTCGGGGAGACCCGGGCGCGCTCGGTGCGCGAGGGCCTGTCCCGGCTGGCCGAGTCCTCGATCCTGGAACGGTACGTCTGAGGCTGTCGGTCCGGTGAGCGTGGTGTCCGGATGATGTCTCCACCGAGGAGCCACGCGCTGCGAGGCGCGGAGCTGACGCCGTGTCTCCGGCTGCGGCTGGTGGCGAGGGCCATGGCTTTCCCGCGCCGGGTTGGCCGCACCAGCGCATGAGGATTCGCACGGAAGTGACGCATCCATCATTTCCCGGAAGAGAGCCACCGGATCTCGATAAAGCCTTGTCCAGGGACAGGGGTAGGGTGCGCCCCGTGAGCGGGTTGCTCACATGCGCTGCGCGAAGGAGTAATCGGTGCCCAGGTCCCTCTTCACTTACCGGAAGATGAACAGCGGGGCCAAGCAATCCGCCGCCGGACGAGCCGCCGGACGAGAGGCGCCCTCGCAGAACACCGTGGTGAATGAACGTGAGCGGCGTTTCCCGAATTCCTTCGCGCAGGACGGTTCGAGCGTTTCGGCCGGGAACATGCCTCGCGAAATCATTGCGATATTTCCCGCATCTGCCGCGCTCGAAATCAAGGAGGTTTTGTCCTCGGCCGCCGGTGCGCCCGCCCCGGCCTCGGTGACACATGCGGCCCCACCACACCGGAGGGTCGCTGCCCCGGCGCGTCCCACCGATCATCCCGCCGCGACGGGACGGCGCGGGCCCGCCGATCGGCCCGGCAGGTCCGATCCGGATGGCACAGGCCATGAACAGGCCCGTCGCCGGCGAGACGTCGGGCCCTGGCGATGACGGAAGCCCTCGTTCTCTCGCTGATCTTCGCGGGCGCACTGGTTCAACGGGTGGCGGGGCTGGGATTCGCCATGGTCGCCTCCCCCTTTCTCGTGCTCATCATCGGACCGGATCAGGGCGTGCTGGTGATCAACGCACTGGGAGCCGCATCCGCCCTGCTGGTCGTCACCCGGGTATGGCGAGACATAGACTGGCGAATATTCACATGGTTGGCGATTCCCGCCTTCCTCGCCGTTCTGCCCGCTGTCCAGTACGCAGCCGCCAACGAAAGCCCCGTGCTGTTCGTCACCATCGGCGTGATCTCGATCGCCGCCATCACGTTCTCTCTGGGCGTGCGGCGACTCGATGTGCGCTTCTCGGGCCGCGCCGCGATGGTCATCGCCGGCGGCTCTGCCGGCCTGTCGAACGCGATCGCGGGAATGGGCGGGCCGCCCCTGACCGCGTATGCCATTCTCCGTGACTGGCCGCACCGTTCATTCGTCGCGACCATCCAGCCGTTGTTTCTGGTGATGGGAATCGCGTCCCTGAGCGCGAAGCTCTTCTTGTTCCCGGTCACGGTGCCACCGTGGCCCTGGTGGATGTGGACAGCGATCTTCGCTTGCCTCGTTCTCGGTGTTCTGCTCGGTGACCGCGCCGATCAGAGATTCAAGCCTTCCACCCTCCGCACGTGGATCATTGTCATCGCGCTCACGGGGGCTGCCATGGTGCTGATCCGAGGTCTGGTGATGCTGTCCACAGCCTGACCCACCGGACCTTGTCGTGGTGTTGACCGACGAAGGGGCGGCAGGAGCCGACGGCACGCCGCCGGCTGCGGTGGGGGCGCCGACGCCGGGATGCCGCCGCCATCTCTCAAGCCGGGCTCCGCAGCACCGCGGTCCTCATCAGGCCGGGCGAGGGGCCCCACCGGCACGTACCGGAGGACAGGCCCGGGCCCGGAAGGTCGGGGCCCGCGTCCGCGTTCAGTCGCGGTTCAGCCGGAAGGATGTCTTCGCGACGGGGAAACCGTCCACCGCGGCCTCGGCGACGTACGTCCCGGCGGCGGCCGGCGCGCCCGGTTCGCCGCTGTCGCAGTCACCGGCGTTGTGCCGGCGGTCCCACAGCACGGTGTGGGTGGCGCTGTCCCCGGCCGGGACAGCCACCAGCTGACGGCTCTTGCCGGTGGGGCACACCCCGGAGGACCACACTTCCTCGTCCTCGCTGTCGGCGACGGTGAGCGTCAGGGCGCCGTGGCCGAAGTCCAGCGCGCAGGAGTCGCCCGAGGAGTTCTCGGCGCTGAGCCGCAGTTCGGGCTTCTCGCCGGGCGCGTAGGCGTTCTCCGCGCTGCGCAGCGAGAGGGTCACCGCGCCGGGCCCGCAGCCGGGGAGCCCGGCCCCGCTCGTACCGCCGTTCCCGCTGCCGCCGCTCCCCTGGGAGCCGGCCTCCGCGCCGTCGTCGGCGCCGTCCTCGCCGGCCGGGTCGCCGCCGTCGCCGTTCCCGCCCCCGGAGGTGTCGCCCTCCGGGTCGCCGGAGTCGGCGCCGTCCCCCTCGGCGTCGTCCGCTCCGCCGCTGTCGCCCGCGCCGTCCTCCTCGTCCTCCTCGTCCTCCTCACGGCCGCCCGGCCGTTCGTCGATGAGGTCCTCGTCGGCGGTGGGCCCGGGGGTGAGGGACTGCGCGGGGCCGTCCGCGTCGTCCGAGGCGCCGGTGTTCTGCGTGCCGCCGCCCGAGCGGGTGGCCCAGAAGGCCAGCGCCGCCACCAGCGCGACCACCAGCAGCACAATGACCCTCCGCCGCCAATAGATGGAGGAGGGCAGCGGACCGACAGGTGTGCGCAGAGATCCCACGCGGAAACCTTACGAGACGGTGGCGGGGCTCCGACGCCTCACCCGGGTCTGGGCAGGGCACCATTGCGTATCGAACGGTTAGCCCGCAGGGCTGTCACAACGGCGGGGCCGCTTGGGCGCCGTGCGCCGGACATGCCAGGATCATCAGGCCATGACTGCGACGAGCACGACGACGCGAGAAGCCGAACCCACCGCCCTCCACACCCCCGTCATCGACTGGTTCGACCAGCATGCCCGCGATCTGCCCTGGCGGCGCCCCGAAGCGGGGGCGTGGGGGGTCATGGTCAGCGAGTTCATGCTGCAGCAGACCCCGGTCAACCGGGTGCTGCCGGTGTACGAGGAGTGGCTCACCCGCTGGCCACGCCCCGCCGACCTGGCCGCCGAGGCCGCCGGTGAGGCGGTCCGTGCCTGGGGCCGCCTCGGATACCCCCGCCGGGCGCTGCGGCTGCACGGCGCCGCCGCCGCCATAGCGGAACGGCACGGCGGTGATGTTCCCAAGGACCACCATCAGTTGCTGGCGCTGCCCGGCGTCGGGGAGTACACGGCCGCGGCCGTGGCCTCCTTCGCGTACGGGCAGCGGCACGCGGTGCTGGACACCAACGTCCGCCGGGTGTTCGCCCGCGCGGTGAGCGGCTCCCAGTACCCGCCGAACGCCACCACCGCCGCCGAGCGCAAGCTGGCCCGGATGCTGCTGCCGGAGGACGACACCACGGCCTCGCGCTGGGCGGCGGCCACCATGGAGCTGGGTGCGCTGGTGTGCACGGCGCGCACGCCGTCGTGCGGTGGCTGCCCGATCGCCGACCTGTGCGCCTGGCGTGGCGCGGGCTCCCCCGCCCACGAGGGGCCGCCGCGCCGGGGCCAGACGTACGCGGGGACCGACCGGCAGGTGCGCGGCAAACTGCTCGCCGTTCTGCGGGAGTCGACCCGGCCGGTGGAGCGGGCCGCGCTGGACGCGGTGTGGCACGACCCGGAGCAGCGGGCCCGCGCCCTGACCGGGCTGCTCACCGATGGTCTGGTGGAACGTCTCCCGGACGGGCGTTACCGGCTGCCCGGCACGGACTGACGCGGATCGCCGCTCCGGTGCCGGACCGGCCGGCCGCACGGCCGGTCACGGAGCGGCGGCGAACACCACCGAGACGACGAGCCCCCCGTCCGTCCCCGGGCGGGCGGTGACCTTGGCCCGGTGGGCCTCGGCGATCGAGGCGACGATGGACAGGCCGAGACCGTGCCCCGAGACGCTGGTGCGGTCCTGGCCGAGGCGCTGGAACGGTTCGAAGATCCGCTCCACCTGGCCGGGTTCCACCGGGGGGCCGGTGTTGACGACGGTGAGCGTGCGTCCGGCGAGCCGCACCGTCACGGTGCCGCCGGGCCGGTTGTACCGTACGGCGTTGTCCACCAGGTTGGTCACCAGGTGCCGCAGCAGCACCGGGTCCCCGGCCACCGGCAGCGGCCCCCCGGTGTCCAGGGAGACGGCGACCTCCCGTTCCGCCGCCCGTGGCCCCCATTCCCTGATCGCCTGCCGGGCGGCGTCCGCCAGATCGCTCTCCCAGCTCTCCTCCTCGTCCAGGCCGAGATCGCTGCGGGCGAGCAGCAGCAGGGAGGCGATCAGCCGCTCCGCGTCCCGGTTGACGGCGAGCAGTTCCTCCCGTACCTCCGCCAGCCCTTCCGGGAGCGGATCGGCGAGCCCCACCTCCAGGCTGGTGCGCTGGACGGCCAGCGGGGTGCGCAGTTCGTGGGAGGCGTTGGCGACGAAGCGGCGGCGGCTCTCGAAGGACTTCTCCAGCCGGTCCAGCATGCTGTCGAAGGTGGAGGCGAGCCGGTGGAGTTCGTCGTCGGGGCCGGTGAGCGCGAGGCGTTCGTGCAGGTGCTGCTCGCTGATCCGGCGGGCGGTGTCGGTGACGGCGGCGACCGGCCGCAGCGCCCGGCCGGCGAGCCACCAGCCCATGAGGCCGGTCAGCGCGGCGATCAGCAGCAGGCCGATCGCGGACCACAGCAGCAGCTGCCGGAGCACGGTGTCCTGCACCGCGCGGACCGTCTCGTCCACCAGCCGCAGGGCCACGCCGTCCGGCAGGGGCTCGTCCCGGGGCGCGGGCGACGTCCCGGCCCCCGTGGGGCCCACCGGTTGCATCGGGCCCGAGGAGCCGCTCTCCTGACATCCGGCGCCCGCGGGCTGCGTCAGGCAGTCCAGGCGGACCACCTCCATGGAGCTGACCTGCTGGGCCGTGCCGTGCCGGGCCAGCAGCACCACGAAGGTGAGCAGGGCGACGCCGGCGAGCAGGAGCAGGCCGGTGATGGCCAGGGCGAGGCGGGCGCGGAAGGTCGGCCGGGGCAGGCGTCGCCACCGGCTCGGCCCGTTGCGCGGATCCGGCCTCCCCGGGCCCGTCAGCCGCACAGCCGGTACCCCTCGCCGGTGTCCGCGGCGATGAGGTCCGGGGTGCCCAGCTTTCCGCGCAGCCGGCTGACGGTGGCGCGCACGGCGCTGGTCCGGGGGTTCAGGTGCTCGTCCCACACGGCGCGCACCAGTTCCCGGTGGGGCACCGCCTCGCCGCCCGCCTCCATCAGCATCCGCAGGACGGCGAACTCCTTGGGGGTGAGTTCCAGGGGGGTGCCGTCGATCCTGACCTCGTGCCGGGCCCGGTCCAGGACGATGCCGCCGTGCCGCAGGGCGACCGCCGCCGGTTTGGGGGCGCGGCGGCTCAGGGCCCGTACGCGGGCGACGAGTTCGGTGAAGTCGAAGGGCTTGGCGAGATAGTCGTCGGCGCCCAGCTGCTCCAGGCCGTAGACCCGGTCCCCGATCTCCCCGGCGGCCGTCAGCATGAGGATGCGCGGCGGGTCGGCCCGTTCGTTGAGCCGCCGGCACACCTCGTCGCCCGTCAGCACCGGCAGGTCGCGGTCCAGGATCAGCACGTCGTACTCGGTGAGCAGGCACATCCGCTCGGCCTCGTCGCCGGACGCGGCGATGTCGACCGCCATGGACTGCCGGCGCAGGCCGGTGGCGATGTTCCGCGCGAGCACACGGTGGTCTTCGGCTACCAGGATCCGCATGGCGCCGATGAAAGCACGGGCCGGGTTGCAGCGGGGTAAGCGTGCGCGGCGGCGGAGCTTATCCGCGTGTAACGGGCCTTACCCGCCTGCAAACGTCCGCCTGGTGTGCTCTGCGGCATGAACTTCGTCAAGCGCGCGGCCCACAGCCTCGCAGCCAGGAAGGGCAGAACCGCGATGCTGCTGGGGATCTTCCTGGTCATCGGCGTGCTGCTGCTCGGCAGCTCCCTGCTGCGCGGCGCGACGGCCCGGCAGGAGGCGGACGCCCAGCGCCGGATCGGCGTGGACGTCACGGTGCGCGGGGACGGGCTGACCACGGAGACCGCCGCCGCGCTGGGCGGGTCGCCCTTGGTGGAGCGGTACAACCCGACGCTGCGGGGGACGACGGCGCCGCCGGGTCTTGACCCCGTCACCGCGGACGCGCCGGAGCCGGCCGGGGCGGAGGACGACGGCCGGGACGACGCCGGGGGCGACGGGCTGGCGCTGAGCGGGATCCGCGACAGCGGGCTGCTGCTCGACTTCGCCCGGGGCCGTACGGAGCTCGTCGCCGGCCGCGGCATCACCGCACAGGACGCGGACCGCGAGGTTCTCCTGCTGGAGGAACGGCTGGCCGAGCGCAACGGGCTGCGGGTCGGGGACACCGTCGAACTGGCCTCGCCGGACGGCGCGGTACGCACCCCCTTCGAGATCATCGGCCTCTACCGCTCGCCGCTGCCCACCCCCGCCGAGTGGGTGCCGCCCCGGGACATCCCCGCCAACCAGCTCTACGCGCCCCTTCCGGCGGTCTCCGCACTCGGGTTCGGCACCGCGCTGGACGAGGCGGTCCTCAAGGTGGGTTCCCCGGACGAGGCACGGGAAGTGGCGGCGCTGGCGGAACGGCTGCTGGGCCCGGGCGGGTTCCGCGCCGACATCAACGACAAGGCGTACCGGGAGCAGGTCGAGCCGATCCAGCGGGTCGGCGCGCTCGCGGGCGTGTTCGGGTGGCTGGCCTCGCTGGGCGGCGCGGCGGTGCTCGGGCTGATCGTGACGCTGGAGATCCGGTCCCGGCGCGCCGAACTGGGGATGCTGCTCTCCCTCGGTGAGCAGAAGTGGAAGCTCATCGGCCAGCACACGGCGGAGGCGGTGGCCGTCGCCGTTCCCGCCCTGGCGCTGGCGGCCGTGCTCGGGCTGGCCCTGGCCCGGCCGGCGGGCGAGGCGCTGCTGCCGCCGTCACCGGACGGGCCGGCTCCGCTGCTGATGACGGCGGGCGATGTGGGCTCGGTCGCCGCGATCGGGCTCGGCATCGCGCTGGTGGCCACCGTCCTGCCCGGCGCCGGCATCGTGCGCCTGCATCCGCGCTCCCTCCTCACCCACAGCGAATAACCGAAGGCGAACACGGTCATGAATGTCATCACCCGCGCGGCGCTGAGTCTGCGCTCCCGCCCCGGCAGAACCCTGCTCATGCTGCTGACCTTCCTGGTCATCTCCGTCATGGTGCTCAGCGGCGTCCTCATCAGGGACGCCGCGGCGCAGGCCGGACGGGAGGCGAGGGAGCGGGTCGGCGCCGAGGTCGCACTGGAACTCGACATGGACGCGCTGGTGAGCGGCGGGCAGCTGACCGCGCCGCGGATCGGCGCGGAGACGGTGGACCGCATCGGCGGTTCCCCGCTGGTCGAGAAGTACACCTACCGGTCCTTCGACGGCACCCGGCTGCTCGGCGGGCACTCCACCGTCGGCGACGGGTTCGGCGACGGCCACACCCTGGTGCACGGTGTCCTGGACTCCTCGCTGCTGCCCGACTTCAGCGGCGGAACCTGGCGGCTGCTGTCCGGCGCGCCGATCACGGCCGAGGACCAGGACCGGAACGTGATCCTCATCGAGGAGCGGCTGGCGCGGCACAACCAGCTCGCGGTGGGCGACACCCTCACCCTCACCGAGAACGACCCCGCGGGCGACAACCAGGCGGACTTCACCGTCCAGGGCATCTTCCGCAACCCCTCCGACGAGCCGGACCCGGAGTACTGGCAGGAGCCGGGTGACTGGCTGATCATCCCGGCGCGGGCGCTGAGCCGGTTGAACTCCGGGGGTGACGACGTGCCGGTGCAGGTCGGCTCGGCCACCTTCCAGCTCAAGGACCCCGGGACGTTCGACGCGTTCACGGCGATGGCCCGCGAGACGGCGGGGGCGGAGCTGGAGGGGTTCGCGCTCACCGTCAACGACAAGGCGATCCAGCAGATGACCGGCCCGCTGCGCGGCATCACCTCGTCCGCGACGGCCGCCATGTGGCTGATCGGTGGGGCGGGCGCCGTCGTGCTGGGCCTGTTCACCGCGCTCACGGTCAAGGGCCGTCGCCGGGAGTGCGGCATTCTGCTGGCGATGGGCGAGCGGAAGGGGAAACTGATCGCCCAGCAGACCCTGGAGATCGTGGTGGTCGCGGCGTTCGCCATCGCGATGAGCGCGGTCCTCGCCGAGCGGGTGACGCAGTGGGCGGGCGATGCGCTGCTGCGGCGGGAAGTCACCGCCGCCCACGAGGAGATCGACGCATGGCAGGCCCCGGCGCCCGGCTCCACCGGGCTCGCCGAAGGCATCGACCCCCTGGACGCGCCGGTCGAGAACGCCGACCCCATCGACACGATCACCGTACGTCTTGACCCCTCGGCCGTGGGCGCCCTCGCCGGCGTCGGACTCGGCATCGGGCTGCTCGCCGCCGCCGTACCGGCCACCGCCGTCCTGCGGCTGACCCCCCGTACGATCCTCACGAAGGGCATCTGACCGTGACCGCGACGACCTCCACCACCGCGCAGCAGCCCGTCCTGTCCCTGACCGAGGTCAGCCACACGTACCAGGACCGGGGCCGCAAGAGCACCGTGCTGCGGCAGATCAGCCTCGACTTCGAACGGGGCACCTTCTCCACGATCCTGGGCCCCTCGGGCAGCGGGAAGACCACGCTGCTCAGTCTGGCCAGCGGTCTGGACAGCCCCACCAGGGGCACCGTCCGCTTCGACGGGCAGGATCTGTCCGCGCTGGGGCTGCAGCGCTACCGCAACCGGCATGTGGCGACGATCTTCCAGCAGTACAACCTGCTGACGTACATGACGGCGTTGCAGAACGTCACCACCGCCATGGAGATCACCGGGTCCCGGCCCGCCGGCGGAAGCCGCAGGTCCCACGCGCTGGAGCTGCTGGCGAAGGTCGGCCTGGACGGCGACCTGGCCCGCCGCAACGTGCTGAAGCTGTCCGGCGGTCAGCAGCAGCGCGTCGCCGTCGCCCGGGCGCTGGCCTGCGACGTCGATGTGCTGTGCGCGGACGAGCCCACCGGGAATCTCGACGAGGAGACGGCCGAGGGCATCGTCGCGCTCTTCGGGGAACTGGCTCACGAGCAGCACAAGTGCGTCATCGTCGTCACCCACAACCAGGCGCTGGCCGCCGCGTCCGACCGGGTGCTGCAGCTGCGCAAGGGCAAGGTCAGCGCGGTGACGCGGAAGCGGTGAGGGCGGCCGTCACCGGTGGGCGGGGCGGTGCTCGGGGCGGTGGCCGGGGTCGAAGGGCGGGAACATCCCCCGTACGTCGGCCCCGCCGGCCCACGCCCCGATCACGAACGCCGCGGTCGCCTCCAGCAGGCCGGCCCTCGCCAGGCCCCCGCCGTCCACCGGCCGGCAGCCGATGTCGGCGATCAGCGACCGTACGCGGGCCAGGGCCGCCGGGTCGTCCCCGCACAGCGGCACCCCGAGCGGTGTGCCGTCGAAGGCGGGGGGCCGCATCCGCCAGATGTCCACGTGACAGAGGTTGAACGCCTTGACGACGTGCGCCCCGGGCGCCGCGTCGGCGATCCGCCGGGCCATGCCCGGCCCGCCCTCCGTGGCGAGGGTGAAGCGGCCCGGTACGACGGCGTTGACGCAGTCGATCAGCGTCCTCCCGCGCAGCGCGCCCGCCCCGGCCCCGGCGGCTTCCAGCACCTCGGGGACGGCATGGTCCCGTACCGCGAGCAGCACCACCTCCCCGAACGCCGCCGCCTCCGTCCAGCTCCCCGCGTACGCCCCCGGCCCGATCCGGCCGGCCAGCGCCCGCGCCTTCGCCGGATCGCGCCCGCTGACCAGCACCTCGTGCCCGGCCCGCACCCACTGGGTGCCGAGGGCGTCCGCCATGTTCCCCGTACCGAAGATCCCGATGCGCATCCCCGCCTCCTTCACCGCGCCGCTCTGGCACGCTGAAGGGAACGGTAGGCACCCCGAAAGGAACCATTCGGTGCCCGACTTCCTCGCCGACTGCCGCACGCGGCTCGCCTTCGACCTGCTCGGGAACACCTGGACCCCGGTGGTCATCTGGTCCCTGCGGCACGGCCCCGCCCGCCCGCACGATCTGCGCCGCCGGATCGGGGGCATCAGCGGCAAGGTCCTCACCGAGACCCTGCGGCGCCTGGAACACAACGGCCTGGTGGCCCGCCGCACCTACCGCGAGGCGCCGCCCCGGGTGGAGTACGCGCTGACGGAACTGGGGCGCACTCTGCTGGCGCCCATCGAGGGCTTCGGCGCCTGGGCAGCCGCTTACGGGGACGAGGTCGTGGCGGCCCAGGACCGCGCCGCCGACGCGAGGCCCTCCGGATGAGGCAGCGCACTTGACCGGGGGTCAAGGGGTCGCAGGTTCACTTGCCGCTGCTCCTGGGTGACACACGGACCGGGCCCGCCCCGGGGCCGGTGACGTCCCGGGGCCGGTGACGTCCCGGGGCGGGTCCGGCGACACCGGCAGCACCCGCCCCGTCCGGCGGTCCGTCAGCCGGCCGCCCGCGCGGTGACCTCGTCGATGGCGGCGACGGCCACGTCGGGCTCATCGACGTAGATGTAGTGCCCGCTGTTCTCCGCGGTGCTCAGCTCACTGTCCTCGGAGAGTGCCAGCCACTTGTTCTGGCCGGCGGTCCAGTCCTCCTCCAGGCCCTCCCCGTACTCGGGCACCTCGGCCAGGTACCGCTGGCCGTGCTGGATGAGCCGCACCGGGATGTCGCCGGCCGAGTCGACGTCTCCGTCGGTGAAGACGAGCAGCTCCGGGTTATCGCCGTCGAAGACGGCGAGGGTCTCGGCGCGCAGTTCACCCGCGGGGCCGGTGTCGGACTCGGGGATCCGGTTGCTGACGTCGGCGCCGGCCGTGGGCGAGGTGCTGTCCAGCAGCACCAGCCCGGCGACCCGGTCCTGGTGGTCGGGGGCGTACCGGCCGGCGATCAGCCCGCCCATGGAGTGCCCGACGAGGACGACCGGTTCGTCACCGGCCACCTGGTCCAGCACCCCGGTCAGCGTCTCGCCGACGCTGTCGTAGTCCTGCGGGCCCTCGGGCTGGTCGCTGCCGCCCGCGCCGAGCCGGTCGTACGAGCAGACCCGGCCGTCCGCGCTCAGCGTCTCCTGGAAAGCGGCCATGGTGGTCAGATCGTCGCCGCCGCCGTGCAGCAGGACGACGAGCGGCCGGCCGTCCGCCGGTTCGCCCGAGCAGGACACCTTCACCGTGTGGTCACCGACGGTGATCGTCTGGGTCCCGGTGAGGAGGTCCCCGCCGGACCCCTCCTCGGGGGCGGGGGCCGGGGCCGAGGAGTCACCGTCCGTGTCCGAGTCGCAGCCGACCAGCCCCACCCCGACGACGGCACAGCACAGGGCGATTCCGGCGGTTGTCGCGAACTTCTGACGGCTCATGAGGTCCTCCGTGGGGGATGGCACAACTGAATGGGCACCGCGTGCGGCGCGCGCCGGCATCCGGTGCCTGCCAGGTCAACAACCCGGCGCACACGCTGGATTCGGCCACGCGCTCCACCCTAGGGGACGGCTTTCCCGGCCTGCCATGGTCCAGGATCCCCGCCTCCGGGTGGCGCTGGCACCACCCCCGCAGCGGCTCCGGCGGGGGGCGGTCCGGGCCGGGAGGGCAACACAGCGTGCCCGCCGGGGGATACGGAGCTGCCCTTCCCATGACGGATCGGTCGGTCGCGCGCCGCGCCACGGACACCGGCCCGCCCGTCGAGCGATCACGCGACGTCATCGCTGTGCCGTGCCCGGCGACTTGAATGACGGCACACGGACGGTGCTGCCCGGGCGCCTCGTCAGCACAACGCCGGGGCCGCCAACCTGTGGAACATCTACAAAGTGAGTGCCGACTCGCGGCCCGGCGTTAAGCGGAATGCCTTGCGGGGAAGGGTCGTTCGGGGCCTCCCGGCCCCCAATCGTCCCCTCAGCATCTGCTGTACACCTTGTAGGAAGGGAACCATGCGTCATCTGGCCTGGCAGAAGTCCAGTTTCAGCGGATCCGGCGGTAACGGAGCCTGCGTCGAACTGGCCGCCACCACCGCCGCGGTCTGGATCCGGGAGAGCGACATCCCGGCCATCACGCTCACCGCCTCACCCGCCGCCACCCGGGCGTTACTGACCCGCATCAAGACCGGCGGGCTCCACCTCCGGGACCACGCGCCGCGTCAGCGGTAGGCGCAGTCCGCCAGGTGGTCGTTGACCAGACCGCACGCCTGCATCAGGGCGTACGCCGTGGTCGGCCCGACAAAGCGGACGCCGCGCTTCTTGAGGTCCTTGGCCAGGGCCGTCGACTCGGCCATCGTGGCCGGTATGTCATCGTGCCCCCTGGGCGCGGGACGGCCCTGGGCCACCGGGGCGTGCGACCAGATCAGCTCGGTCAGCTCGCCCTTCTTCCACTCCGCGAGCACCCGCGCGTTGTGCAGCGTGGCGTCGATCTTCATCCGGTTCCGGATGATCCCCGGGTCCGCGAGCAGCCGGGCGGCATCCTCCTCCGTGTACGCCGCCACCTTCCCGATCCGGAACTGCGCGAAGGCGGACCGGAAGCCCTCCCGACGGCGCAGGATCGTCAGCCAGGACAGCCCGGACTGGAACGCCTCCAGGCACAGCCGCTCGAACAGCTCGTCGTCCCCCCGGACCTCCCGGCCCCATTCCGTGTCGTGATACGCGCGGTAGTCATCCGGCTGTACGCCCCAGGGGCAGCGCAGCCGCCCGTCCGGGCCGGCCACCGCACGCGTTGTGTCGCTCATGCCCCACAGTGTGCATCAGGGCACTGACAATCCCGCCCGGGCTCAGGCCGCCGCCCGGTACGGGACCTCCCGCAGATACATCGCGCCACAGGTGTGGCAGGACGGCTCCGCGGTGTTCCCCCACTCCCGGTCCGACCGCCGCTCCACCCCGTCCCCCATCTCCTTGCCGCACATGGCGACGTTCCCGTCCCCCTCACGCACCATGTGCCACCACTTCACAGCCCCGGGTTCGCCGGGATCGACGTACTCGGCCCACATCGTGTGCGACGAAGCCATGGCGGCTCACCTCCTCGAACTGCCTCCCTTCCATGATGAAACTCCCCCGCACGGGATGCGAGCCGAACGCCTACGCTCCTGTCCATGGATCCGACCGGGGGCGGGCTCCGACTCGCATCGAGCGCCATCGCGCCGCTGATCAAGAAACTCTTCCACCAGGACGGCCCGGGCGCCGGCCTGGTCGGCCGCCCGGTGCGGATCTCCGCACTGGTGTCCTTCCGTGGCGAGACCCGTACGTTGGGTGAGAGGGAACTGCGCAAGCTCAGCGGGGAGCTGGTCGCCCGCGCTGCGAAGACCTGGGGCCCGCACGACGGCCCCACCGCGGACGAGCGGGAGGAGCTGACCGACGCCCTGACCCGGTCGCTGCTGTCCCTCGGCAGGCTGGAAATGGAGGACGTCCAGGCGGTGCGGCTGGGGCCCACCGGTCTGGCGCGCCTGCTGCGACAGACCGCTGGCCTGTCCCTGGCGGGTGAAGCACTCTACGACGGGCTGCTGCACGCCGCCTGCGTCCACATCCTGAACTTCTTCACCCAGCGCTCCACGTTCGTCGCCCGGACGCTGGTCGAGCAGAGCCGCGACCTGGACCTCCTGATCCGGAAACTCGACCTGCTGGCCGAGCGCATCCCCCTCCAGACGGTGGAGGACGCCCGCTTCGAGAAGCGGTATCTCCGCTACATCACCGACAAGCACAGCACACTCACCATTTACGGAATCGACCTCCACCAGTCCCGGGACTGGCCGCTGGACACCGCCTATCTGAGCCTGCGGACGACGGAGCGCGAGGCCCCTCACCCGGTCGGGGAGAGCGAGGCCGAGGAGTCGGCGCGCCCGCCGAGCCCGCCCCAGCCGGCCGACCGCGCCCTGGCGGGCCGCGACCGGGTGCTGCTGCGCGGCGAGGCCGGATCCGGCAAGACCACCCTCGTCCAGTGGCTCGCCACCACCACCGCCCGCCAGGAGACGGCGGACGGTATGACCCATCTCCTGGGCCGTATCCCCTTCGTGCTGCCGCTGCGGACCCTCACCCGGGGCGGCCGGGATCTCCCCTCCCCCGACGCCTTCCTGTCCGCCGTCAGCTGCCCGTTCCACACCGCCCAGCCGGCCGGCTGGATCGACCGGGTTCTCGCTTCCCGGCGCGGGCTGCTGCTGATCGACGGCATCGACGAGATCCCCGAGAAGGACCGCGAGCCCGCCCGCCGCTGGCTGCGCGAGCTGCTGCACGCGTACCCCGGCAACCTGTGGCTGGTCACCTCCCGGCCCTCGGCGGTACGCGACAACTGGCTGGCCGGGGAAGGGTTCACCGACCTCGCCCTCGCCCGGATGAGCCGGCAGGACATCGCCGCCTTCACCGACCGCTGGCACCGGGCGGCTCGGACGGAGCCCGCGCTCGGCGAGCACCTGCTGAAGGCGATCCGCACCCAGCGGGACCTCGGACGGCTTGCCACCAACCCCCTGATGTGCGGCCTGATCTGCGCCCTGCATCGCGAACGGCGCGGCTATCTCCCGCACGGCCGCAAGGGGCTGTACGACGCCGCCCTGCTGATGCTGCTGGAACGCCGGGACCGCGAACGCGGCATGCCCAGCACCGGCGTCGAACTGGACGCCGAATCCACCTCCCTGCTGCTCCAGAAACTCGCCTACTGGCTGATCCGCAACGGCCAGTACGAGATGGAGACGGACATCGCCCTCGACCTGATCCGGCGGGTCCTGCCGGCCATGCCGCATGTCGCCGGCCAGGGCACGCCCGAGGAGATCTTCCGCCATCTCCTCAACCGTTCGGGCCTCCTGCGCGAGCCGGGCCCGGGCACCATCGACTTCGTCCACCGCACCTTCCAGGACTACCTCGGTGCCCGGGAGGCCGTGGAGGAACGGGACTTCGGCGTGCTGCTGCGCAACGCCCACCTGGATCAGTGGGAGGACATCATCCGCATGGCGGTCGCCCACGCCCGCCCCGACGAACGCGCCGCTCTCCTCGAGTCCCTGGTGCGGCGGGGCGACGCGGAAGACGGACACCGGGTCCGCCTGCATCTGCTGGCCATGGCCTGCCTGGAGCAGGCCACCCAGTTGGACCCCGCTGTCCGGGAGCTGGTGGAGCGGCGGGCCTCCGCGCTGATCCCGCCGCGCCTGGAGTCCGAGGCCAACCGACTGGCCGACCTCGGCCCCGTGGTCCTGGAACTGCTTCCGGGGCCGGAAGGGCTGTCCGAGCAAGAGGCACGCGCCGTGGTCATCACGGCCACCCGTATCGGCACGGATGCCGCGATTCCCCGGCTGGTGCCCTACTGCCGTCACCCTTCGGCCTCCGTACGGAGCTGGCTGGCCTCCGAGTGGAGCTCCTTCGACACCGAGAGGTACGCGCGGGAAGTGCTGTCCCAGCTCTCCCGGGAGGGCAACTACCGGATCGCCGCGTCCACCCGGCGAGAGCTGGAGCTGCTGCGTGACCTGCCGGACCACCGGTACTACTCGCTGCGCGGGAACTTCACAGCCGCCGAGGTCAGCCGGGCCCTGGATGGAAAGGACGTGGCCGAAGTCCATCTCTTCCTCGGTGACCGACTGTACGAACTCGGCTTTCTCCACCGGTTTCCCGGACTCCAGCGGCTGCTCCTGTCCAATGTGACCGGACAGGACGACCTCTCGATACTCGCCGGCCTCCCGATCAGCAGCCTGAATCTGCGGGGCCCGGGGGACGCCGGCGACCTGGGATGGATGAACGAGCTCCCTCATCTCTCCGAGCTCTATCTGTGGGACGTCGTCATCCATGGCGATCTGGCCGCGCTCCCCGCCCGGGCGGGGCTCGTGCAGTTGAGCCTGCCCGGCTACGTCGAGGATCTGACCGGCATCGGCAGCTGGCCGACGCTGCGCGGCCTGAGGCTCCAGGAACGGCACAGCCGGATGGGCTCCGCGAGCTGGAACGCCGTCGCCGCCCTGCCGGCGCTCTCCGCCCTGGCTGTCTGCGCCGCGGGGTTCTCCGAGCTGACCGGCACCGGCCTGCGCTTTCCGACGGTCACCGCGTTGACGGCCGACATCTCCGACGCACCGCACGGGCTTACCGCCGTCGCCGACAGCTTCCCGTCGCTGGCCACGCTCAACCTCACCGGCGGGCGTCGCGCCCCCGTCTCCCTGGCACCGCTCGCCGCGCTCCCCGACCTGCGCCGGATCACCTGTGCCGACACCGTCCCGGTCGCCGACGCCGATCAGCTCCCTCCCCACATCAGCGTCCTCCTGCATCCCCCGGCCCGCTACTGACCTCGCCCACCCCCGCACACGCCGAGGCCCCCGCAACCCTGACGGGTTGCGGGGGCCTCGGACCGGCTCAGTGGCCAGGGTCGCCCTATGCCTCCTTGGAGAGGTTCGGGCCGCCCTTCGCCGCCTGCTCGACCGGGGGGGTGTCCGGCAGCGAGGACTTCTCCTCGCCGCGGAAGGTGAACTTCTTGTCGTCCCCTTCACCCTCGGTGTCGACCACCACGATGTGACCGGGGCGCAGCTCGCCGAAGAGGATCTTCTCCGACAGGATGTCCTCGATGTCGCGCTGGATCGTCCGGCGCAGCGGGCGGGCGCCGAGGACCGGGTCGTAGCCGCGCTTCGCCAGGAACTGCTTGGCGTCCGTCGACAGCTCGATCCCCATGTCGCGGTCCTTCAGCCGCTCGTCCACCTGGGCGATCATCAGGTCCACGATCTGGATGATGTCGTCCTGCGTCAGCTGGTGGAAGACCACCGTGTCGTCGACACGGTTGAGGAACTCCGGCCGGAAGTGCTGCTTCAGCTCGTCATTGACCTTGGCCTTCATCCGGTCGTACCCGGTAGCGACATCGCCGGCCACCGCGAAGCCCATGTTGAAGCCCTTGGAGATGTCACGCGTCCCCAGGTTGGTGGTCATGATGATGACGGTGTTCTTGAAGTCCACGACCCGGCCCTGGGAGTCGGTCAGGCGACCGTCCTCCAGGATCTGCAGCAGCGAGTTGAAGATGTCCGGGTGCGCCTTCTCGACCTCGTCGAAAAGGACCACCGAGAACGGCTTGCGCCGCACCTTCTCCGTCAGCTGGCCGCCCTCTTCGTAGCCCACGTATCCGGGCGGGGAACCGAAGAGACGGGAGACCGTGTGCTTCTCGCCGAACTCCGACATGTCGAGCGCGATCAGCGCGTCCTCGTCGCCGAACAGGAATTCGGCGAGCGTCTTGGACAGCTCCGTCTTACCGACACCGGAGGGGCCGGCGAAGATGAACGAGCCACCGGGGCGCTTCGGGTCCTTCAGGCCCGCCCGCGTACGGCGAATGGCCTGCGAGAGCGCCTTGATGGCGTCCTTCTGCCCGATGACGCGCTTGTGGAGTTCGTCCTCCATGCGCAGCAGCCGGGAGGTCTCCTCCTCGGTCAGCTTGAAGACCGGAATACCGGTGGAAGCCGCCAGCACCTCGGCGATCAGTTCTTCATCGACCTCGGCGACGACATCCATGTCGCCGGACTTCCATTCCTTCTCGCGCTGCGCCTTCGCCGTCAGCAGCTGCTTTTCGTCGTCGCGCAGCGAAGCGGCCTTCTCGAAGTCCTGCGAATCGATCGCGGACTCCTTCTCCCGGCGCACGTTCGCGATCTTCTCGTCGAATTCCCGCAGGTCCGGCGGCGCGGTCATCCGGCGGATGCGCATCCGGGAGCCGGCCTCGTCGATCAGGTCGATCGCCTTGTCCGGCAGGAAGCGGTCCGAGATGTACCGGTCGGCCAGCTGGGCCGCCGCCACCAGCGCGGAGTCGGTGATGGACACACGGTGGTGCGCCTCGTACCGGTCCCGCAGACCCTTGAGGATCTCGATGGTGTGCGGCAGGGACGGCTCGGCCACCTGGATCGGCTGGAAGCGGCGCTCGAGGGCCGCGTCCTTCTCCAGGTACTTGCGGTACTCGTCCAGGGTGGTGGCACCGATGGTCTGCAGCTCGCCGCGGGCCAGCATCGGCTTGAGGATGCTCGCCGCGTCGATGGCGCCCTCGGCGGCACCCGCGCCGACCAGGGTGTGCAGCTCATCGATGAACAGGATGATGTCGCCCCGGGTGCGGATCTCCTTGAGCACCTTCTTCAGGCGCTCCTCGAAGTCACCGCGGTAGCGGGAGCCGGCGACCAGCGCGCCCAGGTCCAGGGTGTAGAGGTGCTTGTCCTTGAGGGTCTCGGGCACCTCGCCCTTGACGATGGCCTGCGCCAGGCCCTCGACGACGGCGGTCTTGCCGACGCCGGGCTCGCCGATGAGGACCGGGTTGTTCTTGGTGCGGCGGGACAGCACCTGCATGACCCGCTCGATTTCCTTCTCGCGCCCGATGACGGGGTCGAGCTTGGTCTCCCTGGCGGCCTGCGTGAGGTTGCGGCCGAACTGGTCCAGGACGAGGGAGGTGGACGGCGTGCCCTCGGAGGGGCCGGCGCCCGCGGTGGCCGCCTCCTTGCCGCCCGAGTAACCGGAGAGCAGCTGGATGACCTGCTGCCGCACCCGGTTGAGATCGGCGCCCAGCTTCACGAGGACCTGGGCGGCGACGCCCTCGCCCTCGCGGATCAGGCCGAGCAGGATGTGCTCGGTGCCGATGTAGTTGTGGCCGAGCTGAAGGGCCTCGCGGAGCGACAGCTCCAGGACCTTCTTCGCCCGGGGGGTGAAGGGGATGTGGCCGGAGGGCGCCTGCTGGCCCTGGCCGATGATCTCCTCCACCTGCTGACGGACCGCCTCAAGAGAGATCCCGAGGCTCTCCAGGGCCTTAGCGGCGACACCCTCACCCTCGTGGATCAGGCCCAGGAGGATGTGCTCGGTGCCGATGTAGTTGTGGTTGAGCATCCGGGCTTCTTCCTGAGCCAGGACGACAACCCGCCGCGCACGGTCGGTGAACCTCTCGAACATCGTTAATCGCTCCTCAGAGCGGTCAGGCAGTAAAGGGGTCGGTCCCCTCCCTGTCCTTCCGCAGCTTAGTCCCGCAACGGGGGACCGCTCATTCCGACTGTCTGCTCCTGTCCCCGGCCCCGGTGCCCCGAACAGGCGACATCAGTTCCAACCCGATGGTGCGAGACGATGTTCCCGCTGGCCAAGCTCTTGACCCCCGGATGAGTACGCCGACGGCGAACGCCGCCGGGCAACACACCCGGACCTACGGAAATCGCCCCTTCAGTCATGGGCAACCATGTGGGATTCCTACCCGTCAAGACTGACACTCCATGCCGCCGCGGCAACGGACATCCGCTACAGGCGAACGCGAATAATTCCTCGCCGCGTTCCGGCCGGTCGGGGGACACCCGCGGCGCGCGCACACTGTGCGCCCGTCTGCGGACTGTGCGTAACCCTCGCACGCCGCGGTCGGCCGCTCAAGACATGACACCGGTGAACCGGCGGCCCCGGGACACACCGCGGGGGGCCGCCCACGGGGGTACGGCCCCCCAGGTCAGGGAAGCGCTTGGTCCGCCGGGAGAGGCCCCGGCGGGGCGACTGAGCGCGGCCGGGGGATGCAGGCCCCCGGCGCCCGGCCGCTGAATCAGACGCCGGCCTTCTCGTAAGCCTCGCGAATGTTGGCGGGAACCCGGCCCCGGTCATTCACGTCGAATCCGTTTTCCTTCGCCCACGCGCGGATTTTCGCGGTGTCCTGACCGCTTCCCGCCGCCGGAGCCGCGGTACGGCCACGGCCACGCGTGCCACGACCGCTCCCGGCACGCCGGCCGGCCTTCACGTAGGGGTCGAGAGCGTCACGCAGCTTGTCCGCGTTTTCGGAGTTGAGGTCGATCTCGTAAGTCTTGCCGTCAAGGGCGAACGTAACGGTCTCCTCCGCCTCGCCACCGCTGAGGTCATCGAGGAGAAGGACCTGAACCTTCTGTGCCACCGGGCTGCTCCTCATTCATAGTCGCCGAATACCAATACATGCTTGCGGTGTAATCAAACCGCCATTCCTGGGAAAACACAAACCCCGAGTGCTGATTACCCGGCAACTCCATAAGACACAGAGGGACGATTCGGACATAACTCCCGCGCCTCTGTTGCTATCAGAGATGCAGCAGCATCCGACTGTTACCCAATGTGTTGGGCTTCACTCGCTCGAGACCGAGGAACTCCGCCACTCCCTCGTCATTGGAACGGAGCAGCTCGCTGTAGACATCCCCCGCGACCGGGGCTTCACCGATCTCGGTGAAGCCGTGGCGCATGAAGAACTCCACTTCGAAGGTCAGACAGAAAATGCGCCGAACACCGAGCCAGCGCGCCGTCTGGAGCAACTTCTCCAGTACCCGGTGCCCGACGGCATGCCCCTTCAACTGGGGATCGACGGCCAGGGTGCGCACCTCCGCGAGGTCCTCCCACATGACGTGCAGGGCGCCGCAGCCGACCAGGCGGGCATCGGAGTCGCGTTCGGCCACCCAGAACTCCTGAATGTCCTCGTAAAGGGTCACCGTCGCCTTGTCGAGGAGGATGCGGTCACGCGCGTAGAGATCGATGAGACGGCGCACCTCGGGCACATCCGAGGTCCTGGCCCGGCGGACCGTGACTTCCGTTACCCGGCGCGGGGCGTTCTTGGCTTCCGATGCGTCTGACACGAACGGAGGCTATCGCTGGGAAGGTCCCTCTTCCGGCCCGGGGGGCCGCTCGCGGGTTCCCTCCCGTGAGCCGTCCAGGGCGGTAACCCGGAGCGCGTCGCGCAATGCCTCGGTCTGCTCGGCCGACATCATCCCGAAGAATGCGACGAGGGCAGCCGCCGGGTTGTCCGACTCGGACCAGGCGTCATTCATCAATGCCGCAGAGTAAGCGGCGCGGGTGGAGACGGCCTCATAGCGATAGGCCCGCCCCTCCTGCTCGCGGCGGACCCAGCCCTTCTGGTGCAGGTTGTCCAGGACCGTCATCACCGTCGTATAGGCGATCGAACGATCCTGGCGCAGATCTTCGAGAACTTCCCGGACCGTCACAGGACGGTTCCACTCCCATACGCGGGTCATCACCGCGTCTTCAAGTTCACCCAATGGCCGAGGCACAACTGAAGAATAGCCGCCGGGCGGCGGAATATGGCTTTGGTCCGGTTTGGTGAGCGCGCTCCCGCTCAGTCGCGGGTCTCGCCCGCCCCCGGCTCCGCCTTCGTCCGCGCGGCGAACGCCGCGTCCACGGCGGCGTCTTCCTTGTACTTGTTCGCCCCGCCCTGCGACTTGACCATCGTCACGATGACCCCGATGAAGGCGATGGCCATCACCGTGGGAGGGAAGAGTGCGGCGATGTAGTCCATGAGTGACCGGCCTCCTGTGTCCGTGCGGGACCACACTACCGACCGCACCGCGCGGCGCCGGACCCGGCGTCACCCCTCGCCCGGACCGCCCCCCTGCTCCGCGCCGTCCTTGTCCGGCGGCGGAGCGGCGGGGGCCGGCGGCTGCTGCGCCGGGGCGGGCTTGCGCCGGTGCGGCGGGAAGACCTCCGCGGGGGTCGGTACGGGCCGCTTGGGCTTCGCACCGGGCGCGGGCGCCTTCCCGGGGCGGCGCGGCTCCTGCTCGCCCCTGCCGCGCTCGTCACCGGCCTTCGCGAAGACGGGAGAACCCTTTGACGTGAACATAATCTGACATTAAGTGCTTAGCAGACAATCTGCACTTATTGCTCTGCCATACGGCGTGGCGCCCGCTCCGCCCGGATCCCGGAGCGTCAGGAACGGGAGACGTTCCGCTCGTACACCAGCCGCAGCCCCACCAGCGTCAGCCACGGCTCGTGCTCGTCGATCACCGTCGCCTCGCGCAGCACCATCGGCGCCAGCCCGCCGGTCGCGATCACCGTCACATCGTCCGGATCGTCGGCCAGCTCCCGCGCCATCCGCTCCACCACGCCGTCCACCTGCCCGGCGAAGCCGTACAGGATGCCGGACTGCATGGACTCCACGGTGTTCTTGCCGATCACATGGCGCGGCCTGGCCAGCTCCACCTTCCGCAGCTGCGCGCCGCGCAGTCCCAGCGCCTCCACCGAGATCTCGATGCCCGGCGCGATCGCCCCGCCCGCGTACTCGCCGCGCGCCGAGACCGCGTCGTACGTCGTGGCGGTGCCGAAATCGACCACGATGCAGGGGCCGCCGTACAGCTCCACCGCCGCCACCGCGTTGATGATGCGGTCCGCGCCGACCTCCTTGGGGTTGTCCGTGAGGATCGGCACCCCCGTCTTCACGCCCGGCTCCACCAGCACCGCCGGGATGTCCCCGTAGTAGCGCCGGGTCACCTCGCGCAGCTCGTGCAGCACCGAGGGCACCGTGGAGCACACGCAGATGCCGTCGATGCCGTCCCCCAGCTCCTCCCCCAGCAGCGGGTGCATGCCCATCAGCCCCTGGAGCAGCACCGCCAGCTCGTCGGCGGTGCGGCGGGCGTCGGTGGAGATCCGCCAGTGCTCGACGATCTCCTCGCCGTCGAACAGGCCGAGCACCGTGTGGGTGTTGCCGACATCGATGGTGAGCAGCATCGTCAGCCCCGCCCCTCGGCCGCGCGCAGGTCGAGACCGATGTCCAGGATGGGCGCGGAGTGGGTGAGCGCCCCCACCGCGAGGTAGTCGACGCCAGTGGCCGCGTACCGGGCCGCGTTCGCGAGGGTGAGCCGGCCCGAGGACTCCAGCGTGGCGCGCCCCGCGGTCAGCTCCACGGCGCGCGCGGTGTCCTCGGGGGTGAAGTTGTCCAGCAGGATCAGGTCGGCGCCCTCCTCCAGCACCTCGGCCAGCTGGTCAAGGCGGTCCACCTCGACCTCGATCGGCACCCCGGGGAACTCCTCGCGCACCCGCCGGAACGCCTCCCCGACCCCGCCGGCCGCCACCACGTGGTTGTCCTTCACCAGGGCCGCGTCCGACAGCGACATCCGGTGGTTGACGCCGCCGCCGCAGCGCACCGCGTACTTCTCCAGGGCGCGCAGCCCCGGGGTGGTCTTGCGGGTGTCGCGGACCCGGGCGCCGGTGCCCTCCAGCACGTCCGCCCACGCCCGGGTGGCGGTGGCCACGCCGGAGAGCCGGCACAGCAGGTTCAGCGCGCCGCGCTCGCCGGTGAGCAGATCGCGGGTGCGGGCGGTCACCGAGAGCAGTACCTGTCCGGCCTCGACCCGGTCCCCGTCCTCGGCGTGCCGTTCGACCTCGAACTCGTCCGTGCAGACCACGGACAGCACGGCCTCGGCGATCCGCAGTCCGGCGACCGTACCGGCCTCGCGGGCGGTGAAGTCGGCCGTCGCGACGGCGTCCTCGGGGACGGTGGCCACGGTGGTGACGTCGACCCCGTTGTCGAGGTCCTCCTCGATGGTGAGGTGCGCGATGTCCTCGACGAGCACCGGGTCAAGACCGGCGTCCGCCAGCAGCGCCGCCAGATCGGGGTCCAGGCCGCACTCCAGCGGGTCGTGGGCCGGGCCGGCGCCGTCGTCGCCACAGCCGCAGCCGTCGCCGCAGCCTCCGGGAGCGGGGCCGGATGCGCCCGGGGCGGTGCCGAAGGGCAGCAGGGTCAGCTCCACGGGGGCCGGCCGGGGCGGTGGGGTGGTCACGGGGTTTCTCCTCGGAACGAAAGCTCTGACTGATCGGGGCGTATGTACGGGTCGCGGGCGCCGTCGCCGCCCGGCCGCAGGGCGAGCACGAGGTGGTGCCGCCAGTTCTGGTCGTCCCGCCCCGGATGGTCCTCGCGCCAGTGGCAGCCGCGCGTCTCGGTGCGGCGCAGGGCGGCGGTCACCAGGACCCGGGCGACCAGATGCAGATTAGCGGTCTCCCAGGTGTCGGCGCCGGGCTCGGCCGGCTTGCGGTCGGCCTCCGCCGGGCCGCCGGCCAGCTCGTCCAGGGCGCGGGCGGCGGCGGTGAGGCCCGCGTGGTCGCGCAGCACCCCGGCCCCCTCGGTCATGATGCGCTGGATCGCGGTCCTGGCCTCGGGGGGCAGCAGCCGTACGGGCGGGGCCGCCGGCCGGGCGCCGGTGGGAGAGGTGGCCGGCGTGCGGGGCGCCGACGCGATGTGCGCCGCGATGCGCTCGGCGAAGACCAGTCCTTCGAGGAGGGAGTTCGAGGCGAGCCGGTTGGCGCCGTGCACCCCCGTACAGGCGGTCTCGCCGCACGCGTACAGGCCGGGCACCGTCGTGCGGCCGTGCAGATCGGTACGGACCCCGCCCGAGGCGTAGTGGGCGGCGGGCGCGACGGGGATGGTGCCGGTGACCGGGTCGATGCCGTGGGCGCGGCAGGCGGCCAGGATGGTGGGGAAGCGGCGCTCCCACATGGCCGCCCCGAAGTGCCGGCCGTCCAGATACATGTGGTCGGTGCCGCGCTCGCGCATGCGCCGCATGATGCCCTTGGCGACGATGTCGCGCGGGGCCAGTTCGCCCAGCTCGTGCTGCCCGGTCATGAAGCGGACGCCGTCGGCGTCGACCAGATGGGCGCCCTCGCCGCGCACCGCCTCGGAGATGAGCGGCTGCTGTCCCTCGGCCCCGGGGCCCAGGTACAGGACGGTGGGGTGGAACTGCACGAACTCCAGGTCGGAGACCTCGGCGCCGGCGCGCAGCGCGATGGCGACGCCGTCGCCGGTGGAGACCGGGGGGTTGGTGGTGGCGGAGAAGATCTGCCCCATGCCGCCGGTGGCGAGCACCACGGCGGGGGCCCGTACGGCTCCGACGCCGTCGTGCCGGCCCTCGCCCATGACGTGCAGGGTGACGCCGGCGGCGTGCCCTTCGGCGTCCTTGAGGAGGTCGAGCGCGAGGGCGTTCTCGATGGTCTCGATGCCGGCCGCGCGGACGGCGGCGAGCAGCGCGCGGGAGATCTCGGCGCCGGTGGCGTCGCCGCCCGCGTGGGCGATGCGGCGCCGGTGGTGGCCGCCCTCGCGGGTGAGGGCGATGGACCCGTCGTCGGTGGTGTCGAAGCGCGCGCCCTCGGCGATGAGCCGGCGCACCGCGCCGGGGCCCTCCGTGACCAGGGCGGTGACGGCCGCGTCGTCGCACAGCCCGGCGCCGGCGGTGTGGGTGTCGGCGCGGTGCTGCTCGGGGGTGTCGCCCTCGCCGAGGGCGGCGGCTATGCCGCCCTGGGCCCACCGGGTCGAGCCGTCGGTGAGCCGGGCCTTGGTGACGATGACGGTGCGCTGTCCGGCGGCGGCGCAGCGCAGCGCGACGGTGAGGCCGGCGACGCCCGATCCGACCACGACGACGTCGGCGGCCACCTCCCACCCGGCGGCGGGGGCGGGCAACAGCGCGAGGGCGGGCAGCGGCCCGTCGGGGGACGCGGGCGGGGCCGGGGTCGTGCCGGGTGCCGTCATCTCGGGGCTCCCAGGGTCAGCCGGGTGTTGTCGATCAGCCGGGTGGTGCCGACCTTCGCCGCCACCGCCATGATCGCCTCGCCGGTGTGGGTGTCGGGGACCTCGCGGAAGGTGGCCGGGTCCACCAGGGCCAGGTAGTCCAGGTCCAGGGGCGGGTTCAGCCGGGCCGCCTCGGTCAGGACGGTGTGCGCGGCGGCCCGCGCCGAGGCGGCGGAGCCGGTGCGCACGGCCGTCGCGGCGGCCAGGGCGGCGGCGTCGGCGGAGGCGCGTTCCTCGTGCAGGGCGGCCAGGGCCTGGGCCCGGTCGCCGAAGGGCGCCTTGCCGGCGGCGGCCCGGTCGGCCAGCGCGGCCTCGGCCGACAGCCGGTCGCGGGCCGCGAACAGCGCCCGGGACAGCGCCAGCGCGGTGCGCCGCTCCGCCGCGTTCAGATAACGGTTGCGGCTGGACAGCGCCAGGCCGTCCTCCTCGCGCACCGTGGGGACGCCGACGATCTCCACCGGGAAGTTCAGGTCGGCGACCATCCGCCGCACCAGCGCCACCTGCTGCGCGTCCTTCTCGCCGAACATCGCGTAGCGCGGGGCCGTCAGGTGCAGCAGCTTGGCGACCACCGTCAGCATGCCGTCGAAGTGACCGGGCCGGGTGGCGCCCTCCAGCGGTTCGCCCATCGGCCCGGCGCTCAGCCGGACCAGGGGCTCGCCCGACGGGTACATGAGCGCGTCCGACGGTGCGAAGATCACATCGGCGCCGGCCGCCTCGGCCACCCGGGCGTCGGCCTCCAGGGTGCGCGGGTAGCGGTCGAAGTCCTCGCCCGCCCCGAACTGGAGCGGGTTGACGTACACCGTCACGATCACCTGGCCACCGGGCGGCAGCAGCGCGCGCGCCGCGCGGATGTTCGCCGCGTGCCCCTCGTGCAGCGCGCCCATGGTGGGGACGACCGCGCGCGGCGGCCCGGCACCGTACGGCTCACCCAGCTCCCGCGGTGTGTGCACGATCCTCATCGGTCCTCGTCTCCTTCCGCCCCGCCCTCGCCCGGAACCGGGCCGTCCGCCAGCACGCCCAGCAGTTCCTGGGCCGCTTCCGGGCGCAGCAGCCCGTGGTCCAGGGCCCGGTCGGCGGTGGTGCGCGCCATCGCCAGGTAGCCGGGCAGCGCGCCGGGGGCGTGCGCCCGCAGTTCGGCCAGATGCGCCGCGACCGTACCGGCGTCGCCGCGCGCCACGGGGCCGGTGAGAGCCGCGTCCCCGGAGCGCAGCGCGTTGTCCAGCGCCGCGCCCAGCAGCGGGCCGAGCATCCGGTCGGGGGCCTCGACCCCGGCGGTGCGCAGCAGTTCGAGGGACTGGGCGACGAGGGTGACCAGATGGTTCGCCCCCAGCGCCAGCGCCGCGTGGTACAGCGGACGGTCGCGCTCCTCGATCCACTCGGGTTCGCCGCCCATCTCGATGACCAGCGCCTCGGCGGCCAGCCGCAGCTCCATCGGGGCGGTCACCCCGAAGGAGCAGCCGGCCAGCCGCTGCACGTCCACCGCCGAGCCGGTGAAGGTCATCACCGGGTGCAGGGCCAGCGGCAGCCCGCCGGCCCGGGTCGCGGGGTCGAGGACGGCGGTGCCGTACCGCCCCGAGGCGTGCGCGATCAGCTGGCCCGGGCGCACGGCCCCGGTCTCGGCCAGCCCGGCGACCAGCGCCGGCAGCGCGTCGTCCGGGACGGTCAGCAGGACCAGTTCGGAGCGGGCCAGGACCTCGGCGGGCTCGACCAGCGGCACCCCGGGCAGCAGCGCCTCGGCGCGCCGCCGGGAGGCGTCGGAGACCCCGGAGGCGGCGACCGGCCGGTGTCCGGCCAGGGCGAGGGCGGCGGCCAGCGCGGGGCCGACGCGGCCGGCGCCGACCACGCCCACGCGGAGCCGGGCGGGGCGGGAGGTGGTCACGACTCGTTCACGGCGCTCGCTCAGCCTCTTTCGCATCCGTTCCGGTCCGTGTGCTCGGTACCGGACGTCGACGCCATGCTACGGGCCCATCGCGGTTACGGGCCCAGCCGCCTTTCGTTCCCGCCCGCCTGCACCAGGCCCGTCTCGTACGCGAGCACCACGGCCTGCACCCGGTCGCGCAGCTGGAGCTTGGCGAGGATCCGGCCGACATGCGTCTTCACGGTGGCCTCGGAGACGAACAGCTGCCCGGCGATCTCCCCGTTGGACAGGCCCTGCGCGATCAGCAGCAGCACCTCGCGCTCGCGGTCGGTGAGCTGCTCGATCTCGGGGTGGGCGGGCTGCCGCTCGGCCGGAATCAGCGTCATGAAACGGTCCAGCAGCCGCCGCGTGGTGGAGGGGGCGACCACCGCGTCGCCGCTGTGCACGGAGCGGATGGCGGCCAGCAGTTCGTCCGGGGGCACGTCCTTGAGCATGAACCCGGCCGCGCCCGCCTTGAGGCCGGAGAAGGCGTACTCATCGAGGTCGAAGGTGGTCAGGATCAGCACCTTGGGGTCGCCGGGGCCGCCCGCGCCCTCCTTGCAGATCCGGCGGGTGGTCTCCACCCCGTCCAGCCGCGGCATCCGCACATCCATCAGGACCACGTCCACGGTGGTGGAGCGCAGCACCTCCAGCGCCTCGACGCCGTCCCCGGCCTCGGCGGCGACCGTCATGTCCTCCTGGGCGTCCAGCACCATCCGGAAGCCGGTGCGCAGCAGGACCTGATCGTCCACCAGCATGACTTTGATGGGCGGCTGCGGTGTCGTGGTCACCAGGGGGTCCTTCCTCGGGGCCCGGGGCCCGGGGGTCGTGGCGCGCGGAGTGTGGCTCGGGTGGTCGTGGCCGGGGACGGCGGGGCTCAGGGATGGGCGGCCAGCGGCAGTGTGGCGGAGATCCGGAAGCCGCCGCCGGGCCGGGGCCCGGCGAGCAGTTCGCCGCCGACCATCCCGACCCGTTCGCGCATCCCGATCAGCCCCTGCCCCAGACCGTCGACGCCACGCTCCTCGTACAGCTCGCGCTGCGCGCCGCGCCCGTCGTCCTCGGCGAGCACCGTCAGCGCGTCGCCCGCGTAGTCCAGGCAGACCCGGGCGCCGGCGTCGGGGCCGCCGTGCTTGCGGGTGTTGGTCAGCGCCTCCTGGACGATGCGGTACGCGGTCAGCTCGACGCCGCTGGGCAGCGGGCGCGGGGTGCCGCTGATCCGGAAGTCGACGGGCAGCCCGGTGTCGCGGACCTGGTCGACGAGTTCGGCGAGCTGCTCGACGCCGGGCTGCGGCACATAGTCCTGCGCGGTGGCGGTGCTCGCGCCGTCCCCGCGCAGCACGCCCAGCAGCCGGCGCATCTCGGTGAGCGCCTGCCGCCCGGTGCCGGAGATGGTGGCCAGGGCGGTGCGGCACTGCTCGGGGTGGCTGTCCAGGACGTAGGCGGCGCCGTCGGCCTGCACCACCATCACGGACACGTTGTGCGCCACGACGTCGTGGAGTTCGCGGGCGATCCTGGCGCGTTCGGCGGCGACCGCGATCCGCGACTGGGTCTCGCGTTCGCGCTCCAGCCGGGCGGCGCGCTCCTCCAGCTCGGCGTAGTAGGCGCGGCGGGTGCGCAGCGAGTCGCCCAGCACCCAGGCGAGCAGGAACATCACGGTGACGAAGACAGTGGAGATGATGGTGCCGGCCAGGGACTCCTCGTTGGTGTCCGGCCAGCGCACGGTGGCCAGGCCCGGCGCGGTGAGCGAGGCCCCGAGGGCGAGCCGGGAGGCCCAGCGCACCGGCCGGGACGCCACGGTGAACACGAGGACCAGGAAGACGAAGTCGGAGGGGATCGGCGGGACGTCGGCGGCCAGCTGGAACAGGCCCGCGGCGATGCCGAGCAGCAGCATCTTCTCCGGCGCCCGGCGGCGGAAGGCCAGCGCACCGGTCAGCGTCAGGGAGACGATCACGGCGGCGGCCTCGGAGCCGCGGTACATCGAGTCCTCGCGGCCCGCCGCCGTCAGCATCACAACGGTGCCGAACAGCCATACGACGCCCCAGGATCCGTCCACCCAGCCGGGGTGACGGCGCACGAGGTCGTAGAGCCGGTTCATGTCACCCAGAGTAGGGAGCGCGCACGGCTCGGGAGTCAGCCGATGGGCCGATCCGTGCGGCCGTCGGCTACTCCTCAAGGTGGACACGGCGGGCCGGGGGCGCCCCATGCCGGGAGCTGGGGGAGCGTACCGTGAGGCCGGTGAGCGGTGAGGTGACACGGTGGCGGGCGGCGGCGGAGCGCGCGCTGTACGGGCCAGGCGGCTTCTATGTGCGGCACGCCCCCGCCGCGCACTTCCGCACCGCGGTGCACGCCTCGCCGCTGTACGCGCGGGCCGTCGCCCGGCTGCTGGAGGGCGTCGACACTGCGCTGGGGCACCCCGCGGAGCTGGCCCTGGTGGACCTGGGCGCCGGACGCGGCGAGTTGACGGCCGGGGTCCTGGCGGCGCTGGAGGCACCGGTGGCGGCGCGCGTGGTGCCGTACGCAGTGGAGCGGGCGACGCGGCCGGCCGGGCTCGACGCCCGGGTGCGCTGGTGCGCGGAGCCGCCGCGCGGCGTGCGCGGGCTGCTGTTCGCGAACGAGTGGCTGGACAACGTCCCGGTGGAGGTGGCCGAGGTGGACGGGGACGGCGTCCCCCGGTACGTGCTGGTCTCCCCGGACGGCGAGGAGCGGCTCGGCGACCCGGTGACCGGCCCGGACGCCGACTGGCTGGCCCGCTGGTGGCCGCTGCCGCCGGAACCGGGGCTGCGCGCCGAACCGGGCGGGCCGCGCGACGCCGCCTGGGCCGCGGCCGTGGACACCCTCACCGACGGCCTGGCCGTGGCGGCGGACTACGGGCACACCGCCGCGAGCCGCCCGCCGCTGGGCTCCCTCACCGGGTTCCGGGACGGGCGCGAGGTGCCGCCGGTGCCGGACGGCGGCTGCGACCTGACCGCCCACGTAGCACTGGACGCCTGCGCCGCCGCCACCGCGCCCGGCGGCGCCCCGTCCTGGCGGCTGACCCAGCGCACGGCGCTGCACCGCCTCGGGGTGCGCGGCGACCGGCCGCCGCTCGCGCTGGCCGCCACCGACCCGGCCGGGTACGTACAGGCCCTGGCGCGGGCCGGACAGGCGGCGGAGCTGACCGATCCCGGCGGGCTCGGCGACTTCGGCTGGCTGCTGTCGGCGGCCGGCCCCGCCGGGACGGCGGCGGCCCGGCTACTTGTCGATGTCGCCGACGACGAAGAAGAACGAGCCGAGGATCGCCACCATGTCGGCCACCAGGGTGCCGGGGAGTAGCCGGCTGAGCGCCTGGATGTTGTTGAAGGAGGCGGAGCGCAGCTTCAGCCGGTACGGGGTGCGCTCGCCGCGCGAGACCAGGTAGTAGCCGTTGAGGCCCAGCGGGTTCTCGGTCCAGGCGTAGGTCGCGCCCTCGGGGGCCTTCAGGACCTTGGGCAGCCGCTGGTTGACGGGCCCCGGCGGCAGTTCGGCGAGCCGGTCCAGGCAGGCGTCGGCCAGCTCCAGGGAGTTCTTGGTCTGCTCCAGCAGCACCTCGAAGCGGGCGAGGCTGTCCCCCGCGGTGCGGGTGCTCACCCTCAGCACGTCCCCCAGCTCCCCGTACGCCAGGTACGGCTCATCGCGGCGCAGGTCGAAATCGACGCCGCTGGCGCGGGCGATGGGGCCCGAGATCCCGTAGGCGTGGGCGGTCTCCGGGGACAGCACGCCGATGCCGCGGGTGCGGGCCCGGAAGACCTCGTTGCCCAGGATCAGGCCGTCCAGCCGGTCCATGCCGCCGCGTACCGCCGCGACCGCCTGCCGGGCCCGCCCGGTCCAGCCGGCCGGCAGGTCCTCCTTGAGGCCGCCGACCCGGTTGAACATGTAGTGCATCCGCCCGCCGGACGCCTCCTCCATCACGTGCTGGAGGGATTCGCGCTCGGTGAAGGCGTAGAACATGGGGGTGATGCCGCCCAGCTCCAGCGGATAGGAGCCGAGGAACATCAGATGGTTGAGCACCCGGTTCAGCTCGGCGAGCAGGGTGCGCAGCCACACGGCCCGCTCGGGGACCTCCATGCCCAGCATCCGCTCGACGGCCAGCACCACGCCCAGCTCGTTGGAGAACGCGGACAGCCAGTCGTGGCGGTTGGCCAGCACGATGATCTGCCGGTAGTCGCGCGCCTCGAAAAGCTTCTCCGCGCCCCGGTGCATGTAGCCGATCACCGGTTCGGCCGCCGAGATCCGTTCCCCGTCGAGCACCAGGCGCAGCCGCAGCACGCCGTGGGTGGAGGGGTGCTGAGGGCCGATGTTGAGCACCATGTCGGTGGACTCGGCGGCGCCGCCGACCCCGACCATCGTCTCCGTCATGGCCACAGTCTGACAGCTCACCCGGACAGCCCACCACGATCAGTGAGCGCGCTCTAAGCTTTTGGCATGGACGAGGTAGGGGAAGAGGCCGCCTGGCACGGGGTACGGCCGGGACTGCTGACCATGCGGCGGCTGGTACTGGCGCTGTGGCTCGGCCCGCTGGTGCTGGCCGCGGCCGTCGTACCGGCGGTGCTCGGGGCGCCGGTGTGGTCGCTGCCAGCGCTGGCGCCGCTGCTGCTGGGCGCGTGGGGGTGGCGGGCGCTGGGGCGCAATTTCCGCTCCTGGCGCTACCAGGAACGGGACGACGACCTGCTGATCAGCCGGGGCGTGCTGTGGCGGCAGCTGACCGTGGTGCCCTACGGCCGGATGCAGCTCGTCGAGGTCACCTCCGGGCCGCTGGACCGCAAGTTCGACCTGGCCAGACTTCAGCTGCACACCGCGGCGGCGGCCAGCGACGCCACCATCCCCGGCCTCGAACCGGCCGAGGCGGAACGGCTGCGCGACCGGCTCACCGCGCTCGGCGAAGCCCGGTCGGCGGGACTGTGAACACGAACGGGGTGACCATGACCGCGGACCCGACGGCCCCGCCCACCGAGCCCTCGCTGGAGAACGACGGCAAGCGTCTGCACCCCGTCACCCCCTGGCGGCGGGCCTGGGCCCCCCTGGCCGGGCTGTTCGCGGTCGGTCTCAACAACGCCGAGAACATCCGGTCCTGGACCACCTCCCTGGGCCTGGGCTGGCTCGCCGCCCTGCTGGTCGCCCTCATGCTGTGCGGCGCCGGCTACGGCTTCCTGTCCTGGCGCGTCACCCGCTATCTCGTCACCGACACCGAACTGCGCATCCGTACCGGTCTGCTGTTCCGCCGCACCGCGCACCTGCGGCTGGACCGCATCCAGTCCATCGACGTCACCCGGCCCCTGCTCGCCCGTGCCGTCGGCGTCGCCAAGCTCAAGATGGACGTGGTCGGCTCCGGCGACTCCGACGAACTCGCCTACCTCGGGGAGTCCGAGGCCACCGCGCTGCGCGCCGAACTCCTCGCCCGCGCCGCCGGCATCGACCCGCTCACCGCGCCCAGCGCCGGAGAGGCCCCGGCCCGCCGGGTGGCGGCCGTGCCGACCCCGGTGCTGGCCAAGGCCCTCGCCCTGGAGTCCCTCAGCGGCGGCTGGGCCCTGCTGCTGGTCGCCGGGATCGCCCTGCCCGTGACGCTGTACGTGCTGGGCGCGGGCCTGTTCGTCGCGCTCACCGTCGCGCTGCCGATGCTGGCCGGCGTGTGGGGCGGCACCCTGGGCCGCTTCCTCACCCAGTACGGCTGGACCGTCAGTGAGTCCCCGGACGGGCTGCGGCTGGACCACGGGCTGCTCCAGCGCGACCACGCCACCGTGCCGCCCGGCCGGGTGCAGTCGGTGCGCATCGTCGAACCGCTGCTGTGGCGGCGTCAGGGCTGGGTGCGGGTGGAGCTGTCGGTGGCCGGTGAGGGCAACGAGAGCGGGCTGCTCGTCCCGGTCGCCGGCCGCGCGCAGGCGGGTGAGCTGATCGGGCGGATCCTGCCCGAGGTCGACATCGACAAGACGATGGCCTCCATCACCGCCGTGCCGCGGCGCTCGCGCTGGGCGGTCCCGGTGTGGCGGCACGGGTACGGGCACGGGGTGACCGACGCCGTGTTCGTGGCCCGCGCGGGACGGCTGAGCCGCCGCTACACGCTGGTGCCGCACGCCAAGGTGCAGAGCGTACGGATGACGCAGGGGCCGTGGGAGCAGCGGCTCGGTCTGGCCGACATCCATGTCGACCACGGCGCCAACGGGACGGCCACCGCCCGGCTGCGGGACGCCGCCGAGGCGGCCCGGGAGGTCGCCGCGCAGGCGGACCGCTCCCGGCTGGGGCGCCGCAACGCCGCCCCGGAGCGCTGGCTGACGCGCTGACGGCCGCCGGGCGGCGGGGCGGTGCTGCGGCGGGGTGGTGGTGCGGCGCCGCGCCGCCGCCCGTCAGATCACCGTGCCGCCACCGCCGTCGTCCGGCTGCTGCTCCTCGTCGCCCTCGTCCTCCTCCTGATCGATGAGGACCGGCGAGCCGTGGTGCGACCACAGCTTCCACTCGCCCTCACCGCCCTCGGCGCGCCGGAAGAGGTTGGTGGCCACCACCAGACCGCCCACCAGCGGCCCGGCACTGCCGTCCTCCTCGGCGGGCCCGCCGCTGAGGATGTTCTCGGTGCAGGTCACCAGGGCCGTGTCGCCCATCACGGAGACCTCGACATCGGTGAGGAAGAACTGGATGTACTCGGTGTTCGCCATGATCAGCGCATAGGAGCGCAGCACCTCCCCGCGGCCGGTGATCACCGGCCAGCCCGGATGGATGACGCTGATCTCCTCGGCGTCGATCCAGCGGTCCGCCATGGCGTCCAGATCGCCCTGCTCCAGCGCGTCGTACAGCGCGGTGTTGGCGGCTTCCACCGCTTCGATGTCCGTCCGGGTACCACTCATGTATGGGCCGTATCCCCTTCCGTTCCGGCGTGCACGTGCGTCGCGTCCTCGACGGCCTGGGCCACCCGGACCGCGTCCGCGCTGGCTCGTACCTCGTGTACCCGCACCGCCCATGCCCCCACACGGGCCGCGAGCGCCGAGATGGCGGCGGTGGCGTGATCCCGCTCGGCGGCGGGCGGCGGAGTGCCCCCGGGACCGGCCAGCACCCGGCCGAGGAACCGCTTGCGGGAGGCCGCCACCAGCAGCGGCCACTCCAGCTCCCGGCGCAGCCGGTCCAGGCCCGCCACCAGGGCCAGATCGTGCTCGGCCCGCTTGGCGAAGCCGAGCCCGGGATCGGCGATGATACGGGCCGGGTCGATGCCGCCGGCGACGGCACGCTCGATGGAGGCGCGCAGTTCGGCGATGACCTCGCCGGTGACGTCCGTGTACCGGGCGCGGTCGTTCATGTCGATGCTCTGGCCGCGCCAGTGCATGACGACGAACGGCACCCGGGCGTCTGCGACCGCGGGCACCATCCGGGCGTCGGCGCGGCCTCCGCTGACATCGTTGACGATCCGGGCCCCGGCGGCGATGGACTGCTCGGCGACCGAGGCGCGCATGGTGTCGACGCTCACGATCACCCCCTCGGCGGCCAGCTCGCGCACCACGGGCAGCACCCGGCGCAGTTCCTCGCCCTCGTCCACCCGGGTGGCGCCGGGGCGGGTGGACTCGCCCCCGACATCGACGAGATCGGCTCCGGCGGCCACCAGGTCGAGGCCGTGCTTGACGGCTGTCTCCGGGTCGAACCAGCGCCCGCCGTCGGAGAAGGAGTCGGGCGTCACGTTGACGACCCCCATGACCGCACACCGATTCCACTCCGGCAACCCGGCCACCCGACGACGCATCTCAGCCATGCCTCCACCCTAGGGCTTGTCCGACGGATCCCGCCTGGCCCGCAGCGCCTGGCACGGCACCTCGCTGCACTCCGCTTCGCTCCGTCTCTGCTCTTTTACAAGACCTTGGAGGCAGAGCTGCCGAGACGCCCAAGTAGCCCACTACGAGGCCGCCCCCGCGCCTTGCGATCCTCCCCCAGCCTTCGGCCGGGAGGTGCCCCCAGCACCAGACACCGCGGGCCTGACCGGCGCCATCCGTCGGACAAGCCCCCGGGCGCACCGCTGATCCACGCACCCCGCCCGGTCCGCCGGGGCGCCGGCGGTCCGCGGCGACCCCGGCCCGCCGGCGCCCCGGACCTCGTGATGGGGTGGCGGCGGGGCTTAGCCGTTGCGGTGCGCGGGTAGCCGCCGCTGACAAGGGCTGTCACCATCCGCAGGTAGATTCGAATGTGCCGGCGGCAACACGCCGGTGAACGACCGGGAGAAGGGAGCAGACCATGGATCGCATCACGCTGAGCGGGCTGCGGGTCAGGGGGTTCCACGGTGTGCTCCCGCACGAACGGGAGGGGGGCCAGTGGTTCACGGTTGACCTCACACTGGGCCTGGACACCCGTCCCGCCGCGGCGACCGACGATCTGGCGAAGACCGCGGACTACGGGAGGGTGGCCCAGGAGGTCACCGCCGTCGTCGCCGGCGAGCCCGTCGATCTTCTGGAGACGCTCGCCCAGCGGATCGCCGATCGTTGCCTCGCGTTCACCCCGGTGCGCGAGGCAGAGGTCACCCTCCACAAACCGCAGGCGCCGATCACCGTTCCCTTCGACGACGTGACCATCACCATCAAGCGGAGCCGAGCATGACCCCCAGCAATGCCGCGTCCACTCCCGACCCGACCGTCCAGCCGGTGCCCGCCTCCGTGGTGCAGCAGGTCGACGCCGCCGACACCACCCTGCACAACCCCAAACGCGCCGTCCTGTCCCTCGGCAGCAACCTCGGCAACCGCCTGGAGACCCTCCAGGGCGCCATCGACGCGCTGGAGGACACCCCGGGGCTGCGGGTGAAAGCCGTCTCCCCGGTGTACGAGACCGAGCCGTGGGGGGTGCCCACCGGCAGCCAGTCCACGTACTTCAACGCGGTGATCGTCGTGAAGACGACGCTCCCGCCGGCCTCGCTCCTGGAGCGCGCGCACGCCATCGAGGAGGCGTTCGAGCGTGTACGCGACGAGCGCTGGGGGCCGCGCACCATCGACGTGGACATCGTCGCCTACCAGGGCGTCATCTCGCGGGACCCGGACCTGACCCTGCCGCATCCGCGGGCCCACGAGCGCGCCTTCGTCCTGGTGCCGTGGCACGATGTCGATCCGGCGGCCGAAGTGCCGGGGCACGGCCCGGTCGCCGATCTTCTGTCGACGCTGCCGGAGCAGGGCATCACCGCGCGCGCCGACCTGAAGCTGGCCCTGCCCGACTGAGCGGGGCGAGCACGGAACAGCTGACGGACGAGGGGCACGCACAGCGGTGAATCAACTGCGGATCAGAAATCTGGCCGGACTGTTCGCCGCCGCGTTCGCCTTCGGCTGGGCCGGGGCCGGGCTGTGGGACTCGCTGGGCACGCTGCCCGCGGTCCCGCTGCTCGCCCCGGTCATCCTGGCGCTGATCGCCGCCGTCCTGCTGGCGACCGCGCTGTCCCTGCGCGCCCGGCTGCGGGCGCAGCGCGAACGTCGGGCGGGCGCCCGCCCGGTGGAGCCGCTCGTGGCGGCCCGCGCGGTGGTCTTCGGCCAGGCGAGCGCGCTCGTCTCGTCCCTGGTGGCCGGGTTGTACGGGGGCTTCGGACTGTTCTTGCTGCTGGAGCGGATGGAGGTTCCCAACCGCCGCGAACAGGCCCTGTACGCGGGCCTGTCCGTCATCGCGGGCATCGCGGTGTGCGCCGCCGCCCTGTATCTGGAACGGGTGTGCAAGCTCCCGGACGGCAACGGCGACGACGACCACCGCGACCGGCACGGCCCGATGGGCTCCCCCATCTGATCCGCCGCGCTACACCTCCACGGCGGCCGACTCCTGGACCGAGCGCCGCAGCGCCGCGTGCAGGCTCGCCGGGGTGAGCACGCCCAGGAACCGGTCTCCGTCCAGCACGGCGATCCACCCCGCGTCGTACTGGAGCATCGTGGCGAACGCCTGCTTCAGCGAGGCGCCCACCGGCAGCCACGCCTCCATCCGCCGGGCCCGCGCGGCGACCGTGCCCTCGGGCTGCGGTCCTGCGCCGTCGGGCGGTATCGGCACCCAGCCGTGCAGCCCGTCGTGCTCGTCCAGCACCACGGCCCAGCGGGCGCCCTCGGCCCGCATCCGGTCGCAGGCCAGCGCCATCGGATCGGCCAGATGGACCATCGGCGGCTGCTCCAGGTCGGCGGTCTCCACCGGGGTCACGGACAGCCGCTTCAGCCCCCGGTCGCTGCCGACGAAGGACGCCACATAGTCATTGGCGGGCGCGCCGAGCACCGTGGCCGGGGTGTCGAACTGTTCGACCCGTCCCTGCCCGAAGACCGCGATCCGGTCCCCGAGCCGTACCGCCTCCTCGATGTCGTGCGTCACGAACAGCACGGTCTTGCGCACCTCGGCCTGCAGCCGCAGGAATTCGTTCTGGAGGTGCTCGCGCACCACCGGGTCCACCGCGCCGAAGGGCTCGTCCATCAGCAGCACGGGTGGGTCGGCGGCCAGGGCCCGTGCCACGCCGACCCGCTGCCGCTGCCCGCCGGAGAGCTGGTCGGGGTAGCGCCCGCCGTACACGGCCGGGTCCAGGCCGACCAGTTCCAGCAGTTCGGCGGCGCGCCGCCGGGCCGCCGTGCGGCGCTCGCCCAGCAGGACGGGGACGGTGGCGGTGTTGTCGAGCACCGTCTTGTGCGGGAAGAGGCCGACCTGCTGGATGACGTACCCGATCCGGCGCCGCAGCCGCACCGGGTCGTGGCCGGCGATGTCCTCGCCGTTCAGCAGCACCCGTCCGGAGGTGGGCACCTCCAGCCGGTTGACCATCTTCATGGTGGTGGTCTTGCCGCACCCCGACGGCCCGACGAGGGTGACCAGTTCGCCCTCCGCCACCTCCAGACACAGATCGTCCACCGCGAGGGTGCCGTCCGGGTAGCGCTTGGTGACGTGGTCGAAGAGCAGCATGTTCATGAGTTTGTCAGGTTTACCGCCTAGGGTCATGGACATGAGTGCGAATAGCTGTCTGGTGGCGAACGACTGGATCTGCGGGGAGTACGTACGCACCCGCGGCCAGGAGCTGACCGACGCCACCGTGCAGCACCTCGCCATCACGGCCTCCGCGATCGCCATCGCCGTCGCGGTCGCCTTCCCGCTCGCCCTGCTGGCCCGCCGCTGGCGGCCGGCGGCCGGCTCACTCCTGGGGCTGACCACCGTCCTGTACACCATCCCCTCGCTCGCCATGTACGCGCTGCTGCTGCCCTTCTTCGGCCTGTCGATGTCGGTCGTGGTGTGCGGCCTGGTGCTGTACTCGCTGACGGTGCTGGTGCGCAACATGCTCACCGGGCTGCGCTCGGTCCCCGCCGAGGTACGGGAGGCGGCGCTCGGCATGGGGTACGGACGCGGACGGCTGCTGCTCACCGTCGAACTGCCCCTGGCCCTACCCGCCGTCATGGCCGGGATAAGGATCGCCACCGTCTCCGCCGTCTCCCTGACCACCGTCGGCGCCATCGTCGGCCACGGCGGGCTCGGCAACCTCATCTACAGCGGCATGCAGAGCTACTTCAAGGCCGAGGTGCTCACCGCCTCCGTGCTGTGCGTCCTGCTCGCCGTCACCGCCGATCTGCTGCTGCTCGGCGTCCAGCGGGCCCTCACCCCCTGGTCGCGGGCCGCCGCCGGCCCGTCGAAGGGCGCTGTCGCGTGAACGCCATGACCGGGGCCTGGAGCTGGCTCACCACCGCGGCGCACTGGAGCGGCGACGGCGGCATCACCCAGCGGCTGGGCGAACACCTGTATCTGACCGCCCTCGCCCTGCTGGCCGCCTGCGCCATCGCGCTGCCGCTCGCCATGTGGCTGGGCCACGGCGGGGGCCGCCGGATCGGCGGGGCGGTGGCCATCAACATCTCCAACGTCGGCCGCGCCGTGCCCACCTTCGCCGTGCTGGTGCTGCTCACCCTCACCCCGCTCGCCCGCTACGGCGAACTCCCCACCCTCATCGCGCTGGTGCTGTTCGCGGTGCCCCCGCTGCTCACCAACGCCTACGTGGGGATCGCCGGCACCGACCGGGACATCGTGCAGGCCGCGCGCGGCATGGGCATGTCGCGCGGCCAGATCCTGGCCCGGGTGGAACTCCCGCTCGCCTTCCCCCTGCTGATGACCGGGGTACGCACCGCCGCCGTCCAGATCGTGGCCACCGCCACCCTGGCCGCGCTGCCCGGCGGCGGCGGTCTCGGCCGGATCATCACCGCCGGCTTCGCCACCTACCGCACCTCCCAGGTGGTGGCGGGCGCCATCCTCGTCGCGCTGCTGGCGCTCGCCGTCGAAGGACTGATGGCACTGCTCCAGCGGCTGCTCGACCCCCGCTCGCCCCGGCGCCGCCGCACCACCGCCGCCCCGGCCGGCCCGCATGACACCCAGGACACACCGCCGGAGCCGGCACCCGCCGCTCCGGCGCCCGCCGCGGCCGGCGCCTCCCTGACGAAGACGTCCCAGGGAAACCGCCCGGCCCCGGGCCGGGCACCATCCACCGTCGAAGGGCAAGACACGTGACCGCGACCACCCCCCGTACCCCCCTGCGCCGGCTGCTGGGCGCCACCTGCGGCAGCGCCGCGCTCGCCCTGGCCCTCACCGCGTGCGGCGGCGGGGACAGCCTGGAGTCGGAGGGCGGTGGCGGCGGGGACCAGGACGCCTCGCAGTCCGCCGACACCCTCACCATCGGCGGCGGCGACTTCACCGAGGCCACCATCATGGCCGAGCTGTACTCCCAGCTGCTCACGGACGCCGGCTACACCACCGAGGTCATCACGGTGCAGAGCCGCGAACTGTACGCGCCGGAGCTGGAGAAGGGTTCGATCGACATCGTGCCCGAATACGCCGCCACCCTGGCCGAGTTCCTCAACGCCCGGGTCAACGGCGAGGACGCCCCGCTGATCGCGTCCTCCGACCCGGTCGCCACCGTGGACGCGCTGCGCGAACTGGCCACCCCGCGCGGGCTGACCGTGCTGGAGCCGGGCGACGCCGTCAACCAGAACGCCTTCGCCGTCACCAAGGATTTCGCCGAGGAGCACGGGCTGACCACGCTCTCCGACCTCGGTGCCTCGGGGCTGCCGATCAAGCTGGCGGCCGGCGATGAATGCTCCGAACGTGCGTTCTGCCAGCCGGGACTTGAGGACGTCTACGGCATCGACATCACCGGCATAGACCCCAAGGGTGTCGGCACCGTCCAGGCCAAGCAGGCCGTCAAGGACGGCACCGACGACCTGGTGCTGGTCTCCACCACCGACGCCACCCTGGACGACTTCGGCCTGGTGTTGCTGGAGGACGACCAGAACCTCCAACTCGCAGACAATCTGCTGCCCGTGCTCCACTCCGGCATCGGCGACGACGAGAAGATCACCGCCGCCCTCAACCGCCTCACCGAGACCCTCACCACCGACGATCTGATCGAACTCAACCGCCAGGTGGACTCCGAGCGCCTCAAGGCCGTTGACGTCGCCGGGAGTTACCTGCACGACAAGGGGCTGCTGAGCCACTGAGCCGCCACAGCGGAATGTAACCACCTGAGAACGGTCCGCCGGGTGGGTCCCGGCAGCCCCGGGCGTCACGGTAAGTTTCGGGCATGGCACGTGGACGTCACCGCAACGCACCACTGCACCGGGTGCTGATTCCTGCCGCGCTGGGCGGCGCCGCCGTACTGAGCGCCGGCGCCGCCTGGTTCGTGGGCACCGGCAGCAGCGACGGCGCGGTCGTCGTCCTGCGCTCCCTGACCGCGCTGGCCGCGGCGGCCGCCGTGGGCGCGGCCCTCCTGCTGCGCCGCTGGGACCTGGAGGCCGGGCGGAAGGTCGCCCGCGAACGTGCCGCGAAGGCCGGTATCAGCTGGCAGATCGAGGAGAAGCAGGCCGAGCTGGAGGAGTCCCAGGAACTGGTCTCCACCCTGGAGGCCAAGGTCCGGGCCAAGCGCATCGAACTGGGCCGGCTCCGCTCCGAACACGCCGACCTGCTGCGCCGGTACGCCAACGCCGAGACCGAGCGGGCCAAGGCGCTGGAGGGCCGCCGGCAGCTGGCGCTGGAGGCGGCCGAGCCCGCCAAGGCACTGCCCTCCCGGGCCACCGACCACCGCACCTCGGGCGGCGCGCCGACCCAGCTGACCTACCTCCAGGCGTACGAGGCACTCGGCAAGCTCTCGCGCAACGGCGCCCGTCAGGAGGAGAGCCGCCAGCAGGAGAACCGGGAGCAGGAGCGGCAGCACGAGCCGCGGGACGCCGGGGCCGCCGAGTCCCCCGGCACGGCGGACGCACCGCCCGCCCGCCCCGCGCCGCCGGTCGCGGTACCGCCGCAGGGGGCGCCGGCCGGCGCCGGCCGGGAGAGCACCGAGCCCGCCGGCGGGTTCGACTTCTTCGGCAAGCCGCGCACCGCCAAGCAGTGAGCCGCCGCGGCGCGTCCGTTTCGTTCAAGGCCGGGCCACCGGCCGCTGGATAGCGTGACCGGCATGGAGTCGACACACCTCAGCATCCACATCGACCGCGCCGCCGACGAGGTCTACGCCTACGCGGCCGACCCGGTCAATCTGCCCGCCTGGGCCGCCGGACTCGGCGGTTCCATCGAACTGATCAAGGGACGGTGGATCGCGACGTCCTCCCCCATGGGCCGGGTGGAGGTGGCCTTCGTCCCGCGCAACACGTTCGGTGTGCTCGACCACGAGGTGACCCTGCCGAGCGGCGAGACGGTCCTCAACCCGATGCGGGTGATCCCGGACGAGGAGGGCACCTGCGAGGTGGTCTTCACCCTGCGCCGGCAGCCGGGAAGCACCCCCGAGGACTTCCGCCGCGACGCCGAGCTGGTCGAGGCCGACCTGGCCACCCTCAAGGGCATCGTGGAACGCGGATAGCCCCCGGCGCGCGCCGCCCTCAGCAGCTCGACCGCTCGACCGCTCAGCGGGAGAGGATCAGGCTCATCGCCTCGGCACGGGTCGCCGCGTCCCGCAGCTGGCCGCGTACCGCCGAGGTGGTGGTCTTGGCGCCCGGCTTGCGGACCCCGCGCATCGTCATGCACATGTGCTCGCACTCCACGACCACGATCACCCCGCGCGGCTCCAGGATCCGCATGAGCGAGTCGGCGATCTGCGTGGTCAGCCGCTCCTGCACCTGCGGGCGGCGGGCGAAGACGTCCACCAGCCGGGCCAGCTTCGACAGCCCGGTGATCTTCCCGCTGGAGGACGGGATGTACCCGACGTGGGCCTTGCCCACGAACGGCACCAGGTGGTGCTCGCACGAGGACATCACCTCGATGTCCTTCACCAGCACCATCTCGTCGTGGCCCAGGTCGAAGGTGGTGGTCAGCACATCCTCCGGCTCCTGCCACAGCCCGGCGAATATCTCCCGGTAGGCCCGGGCCACCCGGGCCGGGGTGTCCCGCAGCCCCTCGCGGTCCGGGTCCTCGCCGACCGCGATCAGCAGCTCACGGATGGCGTTCTCGGCGCGCTTCTCGTCGAACGTGCCCACCTGGCCCGCTTCCGCCGTCACCGGGTCCGTCATGTACTTCCCGCCTTGTTTCTGTCAGGCAATGCGGCTGATCGGCCGGTACGACGTGGTGACCAGGTTCACTCGGCGCCGGGGCGCTCCCCCGGCTCGGTGCCGATGACCTTCTCCAGGGAGGTGGTGCCGTTCTCCCCGCTGCCGTTGGCCAGCTGCACGTTCTTCACCGGAACGGACACCGGAGGCCGGGTCGAGGGGGTGCGCCGGGCGGAGCCGGTCCACGCCGGGCGGGCCGGACGCTTGATGACCGGGCGGAAGATCTCCGCGAGCTCCTCCTTGTTGAGGGTCTCCCTCTCCAGCAGCTCCAGCACCAGGTTGTCGAGCACGTCCCGGTTCTCCACCAGGATCTCCCACGCCTCGTTGTGCGCGGTCTCGATCAGCTTCTTGACCTCCTCGTCCACCAGCCCGGCGACCTCCTCGGAGTAGTCGCGCTGGTGGGACATCTCCTTGCCCAGGAAGGGCTCGGACTGGTCGGAGCCGAACTTGATCGCGCCGAGCCGCTCGGTCATCCCGTACTGGGTGACCATGGAGCGCGCCGTGCCCGTCGCCTTCTCGATGTCGTCGCCCGCGCCGGTGGTCGGGTCGTGGAAGACCAGTTCCTCGGCGGCGCGACCGCCCATCATGTAGGCGAGCCGGTCCAGCATCTCGTTGCGGGTGGTGGAGTACTTGTCCTCCTCCGGCAGCACCATGGTGTAGCCCAGCGCCCGGCCGCGGGACAGGATCGTCACCTTGTGCACCGGGTCGCTGTTCGGAGAGGCCGCCGCGACCAGGGCGTGTCCGCCCTCGTGGTACGCGGTGATCATCTTCTCCTTGTCGCTCATGATGCGGGTGCGCTTCTGCGGACCGGCCACGACGCGGTCGATCGCCTCGTCGAGGAACTTGTTGTCGATCAGCTTGGCGTTGCCGCGGGCGGCCAGCAGCGCCGCCTCGTTGAGGACGTTGTTCAGATCGGCGCCGGTGAAGCCGGGGGTACGCCGTGCGACGGCCCCCAGGTCGACGTCCGGGGCGACCGGCTTGCCCTTCTGGTGAACCTTGAGGATCTCCAGACGGCCCTGCATGTCGGGGCGGTCGACCGCGATCTGCCGGTCGAACCGGCCCGGCCGCAGCAGCGCCGGGTCGAGGATGTCGGGGCGGTTGGTGGCGGCGATCAGGATGACGCCGCCCTTGACGTCGAAGCCGTCCATCTCGACCAGCAGCTGGTTGAGGGTCTGCTCGCGCTCGTCGTGCCCGCCGCCCATGCCGGCACCGCGGTGCCGGCCGACGGCGTCGATCTCGTCGACGAAGACGATCGCCGGGGCGTTCGCCTTGGCCTGCTCGAACAGGTCACGGACCCGGGAGGCGCCGACACCCACGAACATCTCGACGAAGTCGGAGCCGGAGATCGAGTAGAAGGGCACCCCGGCCTCGCCGGCCACGGCGCGCGCCAGCAGCGTCTTGCCGGTGCCGGGCGGGCCGTACAGCAGCACACCCTTGGGAATCTTGGCACCGACGGCCTGGAACTTGCCGGGCTCCTGGAGGAACTCCTTGATCTCGTGGAGCTCCTCGACGGCCTCGTCCGAACCGGCCACGTCGGCGAAGGTGGTCTTCGGGGTGTCCTTGCTGATCAGCTTGGCCTTGGACTTCCCGAACTGCATGACCCGGGAGCCGCCGCCCTGCATCTGGTTCATCAGGAACAGGAAGACCACGATGATCAGCAGGAACGGCAGGATGGACAGCAGCATCCCGACGAACGGGTTCTGCGACTTCGGGGAGACGGTGTAGCCGCCCTCCAGGTCGCCGGCGGCGAGCTTGTCCTGGAGCGTGCCGGCCAGGTTCTCGCCCTGACCGTCGATGTAGTTGGCCTGGACCTTGGTCGTGCCCTCGATCTCCTGGCCGCTCTTCAGCTCGATCTTGATGGTCTGCTCGTCGCCGGTGGTGAGCTCGGCGGACTGGACGTGGTTCTGGGCGATCGCCTGGACGACCTTGCCCGTGTCCACCTTCTTGTAGCCCTCGGACGAGGTGAACACCTGCATCAGCAGAACCACGGCAAGGACGGCCAGTACGATCCACATCACTGGCCCACGGAAATAGCGCTTCACGTCTATTCACACGGGGCGGTGCGGCCCCGTCCCTCCTGCCATGTAGAGGCACAGCCCCCGGCTGGGATCCGCTGTGCGCGGCGGTGTCCTACGTCTCGTTCAACCGCGACCGTACCCCAAAGCGGCCCTCCGGCGGCGCCGGGGACAGTGGGATATGGCCGCTTGTCCATAAACACGCAACGCCGGACGGCCCCGATGCGTTCCGCGCGGTCCGCTCAGCCCTGGTAGACGTGCGGCGCGAGCGTACCGACAAAGGGGAGATTCCGGTACTTCTCGGCGTAGTCCAGGCCGTATCCCACCACGAATTCATTCGGGATGTCGAAGCCGACCCACTCCACCTCTATGTCGACCTTCGCCGCGTCGGGCTTGCGCAGCAGCGTCACCACCTTGAGCGACGCCGGCTCGCGCGAACCGAGGTTCGACAGCAGCCAGGACAGGGTCAGCCCCGAGTCGATGATGTCCTCGACGATCAGGACGTCCCGGCCCTTGATGTCGGCGTCCAGGTCCTTGAGGATCCGCACCACCCCGGAGGACTGGGTGCCCGCGCCGTAGGAGGACACCGCCATCCAGTCCATGGTGACGGGTGAGGACAGGGCCCGGGCGAGGTCCGCCATGACCATCACCGCTCCCTTGAGCACTCCGACCAGGAGCAGGTCCTTGCCCGCGTACTCCGTGTCGATCTTCGCGGCCAGCTCGGCCAGCTTCGCGTCGATCTCTTCCTTGGTGATGAGCACCGACTCCAGGTCCGCGCCCATGTCCTTCTCGTGCACCCGCGTCACTCTCTGCCGCTTGCCGCTCTCAGCGGTCCGCCCGGTCTGCTCGGTCCGCCTGCCGGAGAACCAGTCTGCCACCCTGCCTCGCGACCTCCACGCGGCCGGGCAGGTTCAGGGGCCGCTGACCGTGCCAGTCGGTGATGAGCCGGTCGGTCTCCTCGATGTGCCGGGCGAAGAGCGAACCCGCCGGGGCGCCCGCCGCGACGGCCGCCCGGCGCAGCACCCGGCGCCGTACGGCCGGGGGCAGCGGGGCGAGCGCGGCGATGGTGAGGGTGCCGTCCTCGGCGGTGGCGGTGCCCTCGGCGTCGGCGGCCCACAGGTCGAGCGCGTCGGCGTCGTCGCGGGCGAGGGCGGCGGTGCGGGCCAGCGCCTCGACGACGCCTCGGCCCAGGGCCTTCTCCAGGATGGGCAGGGCCTCGTGGCGGACCCGGGAGCGGGTGTAGGACGGGTCGGTGTTGTGCGGGTCGTCCCACACGGGCAGGGACTGCACCAGGCAGGCCTTGCGGGTGGTCTGCCGGTCGATGCCCAGGAACGGGCGGCGGTAGCGGCCGGTGTGCCCCGCGGTGCCGCCGGAGACGGCGGCCATCCCGGACAGCGAGCGGACGCCGGAGCCGCGGGCGAGACCGAGCAGGACGGTCTCGGCCTGGTCGTCGCGGGTGTGGCCGAGGAGGACGGCGGCGGCGTGGTGGCGGTCGGCGGCGGTGTCCAGGGCCCGGTAGCGAGCGGTGCGGGCGGCGGCCTCGGTGCCGCCGGAGCGGCCCACGGTCACGGTGGCGATGTCCACGGGGGCCAGGCCGAGGGCGGTGAGGCGGTCGGCGACCTCGGCGGCGCGGGCGGCGGAACCGTCCTGGAGGCCGTGGTCGACGGTGACGGCGCCGGCCCGCAGGCCGGCCCGGGGGGCCTCGAAGGCGAGCGCGGAGGCCAGGGCCATGGAGTCGGCGCCACCGGAGGCGGCGACCAGGACGAGCGGGGGGTCGTGCGGCGGATCGAGCGGATCGTGCGGATCGAGTGGGGAGGGCTCCGGGGCTTCGTTCAGCAGATCGTGGAGCACACGGCGGACTGCCAGACGTATCGCCGCGACCGCGGGGTGGGGACCCATGTCCGAATCACTTCTTCCTGGGGAAGCTCGGGGGAGCTGGGGAGGGTGGGGGCTCGGGGAGCAATGTCACGCTGGGTGCGTAAATGGTGACAGAGGAGCCCTGGTACCCGAGCATCGCACGCCAACTATCGCCCGACGGTCCCTCGTACGAGTGATATCGGTGCGTATGCCTGCCGCCGGGCCCGCCGGTGGCTCACCCCGCGGCGGGCCGCACCCGGGCCACCCACTTCTCCGGGTCGGTGATCTCCTCCTTGGTGGGGAGGGTGTTCGGGGAGGTCCACACCTTGTTGAAGCCGGTCATGCCGGCCTGCTCCACGACGGTGCGCACGAACCGCTCGCCCTCCTGGTACTGGCGCAGCTTGGCGTCCATGCCCAGCATCTTGCGCAGCGCCCGGTCCAGGCGCCCGGCGCCGGCGGCGCGGCGGCGGGTGAACTTCTCCCGGATCTCGGCGACGGAGGGCACGATGGCCGGCCCGACGCCGTCCATGACGTAGTCGGCGTGGCCCTCCAGCAGGGACATCACGGCGGTGAGCCGGTCGAGGATCTCGCGCTGGCGCGGGGTCTGCACGAGATCGACCAGGCCGCGCCCGCTGTCGGCCCCGGACTCGGGGGCGCGGCCGGTGACGGACTGGGCGGCCTGCCGGAAACGCTCCACCAGGGTGCCGGGGTCGACGTCGGACTCCTTGAGGAAGCCCTGGATTTCGCCCTCCATGTGGTCGCGCAGCCAGGGCACGGCGGTGAACTGGGTGCGGTGGGTCTCCTCGTGCAGACACACCCACAGCCGGAAGTCGTGTGGCTTGACGGCGAGTTCGCGTTCGACCTGGACGATGTTGGGGGCGACGAGGAGCAGCCGGCCGCCGCCGGGGCGGGCCGGCAGACCGGCCGTGGGCGGCGCGAAGGTCTCGTACTGGCCCAGCACCCGGGAGGACAGGAAGGACATCAGCATCCCGACCTCGACGCCGGTGACCTTGGAGCCGACGGCGGTCAGAGCCGCGCCGCCGGGGACGGTGGAGCGGCGTTCGCGCATCCGGACCATCACCGGGGAGAGCAGTTCGCGGAACCCGGCGACGTTGGCGCGGATCCAGCCGGGCCGGTCCACGACCAGCACCGGGGTGTCGGCGGCCCCGTTGTCGAGGCCGGTGAAGCCGTTCACGTGCAGCTGGGCCGCCTCGGCGTGCCTGCGCAGCTCCGCGACGGCGGCGCGGGCCTCGTCGCGGCTCACCTCGGGCCCCGGCCGCGTCATCCGGGCCGCCGTGGACACGGCGAGATTCCAGTCGACCAGATCCGTACCGCCACCGCCGAAACTCGTCATGCGCCCCACGGTACGGCGCCGCTCCCGGGACCGGTAGCCGCCGCCCGCCCCCTCCTGGCCCGCCTCACCGCCGTGGGCGGGGCGGGGCGGGCCCGGAGGTGACTGCGCCGTACGGGGGACGGCCGCCCGCCCGGGGCCCCGGAGGGCCGGGGGTGGTCGGCCCGACGGCGCCGGCCGGGCGGAGTCCGTCCCGGGGCGGTCCGGGCGGGCCCGGCCTTCGGCGGGCGCGGCCCCGCGGAGGTCCGAAAGGGAGGGCCTATCCGCAGTGGCAGGTCGCCAGGCCCGTCGCCGCCGTGTCCAGGGCGTTCTGGGCGGCGTTCGCGTCGCGTGTGTCGTTGGCCAGGAAGGCGAACGCCAGGACCCGGCCGTCGGCGGTGACGGCCGTGCCGGCCAGGGTGTTGACGCCGGTCAGCGTGCCGGTCTTGGCCCGGACCACACCCGCGCCGTCCCCGCTGCCGCCCGCCGCGTCCGTCCCGGCCCCGTACCGTCCGGTCAGCGTGCCGGTGAAGCCCGCCACCGGCATCCCGGTCAGCGCGGGCCGCAGTTCGGGCCGCTGGGGGTCGGCCGCGGCGGTCAGCACACCGGTCAGCAGCTGCGCGGTGACCACGCCCTCGCGGTCCAGGCCGCTGGCGTCCGCGATCCGCACGCCGGCCATCGGCAGCCCGAGCCCGGCGAGTTCGCCGGTGATCGCCCGGCCGACCCCCTCGAAGGTGACCGGCTGTCCCGCCTTGAGCGCGGTCGCCCGGCCCAGCGCCTCCGCCAGGTCGTTGTCGCTGTACGTCAGCATCCGCTCCACCAGGACCGACAGCGGCGCCGAGCGGTGCCGGCCCAGCCGTTCGGTGTCCTGGCCGCTCGCGGCGGCCGGCTCCCCCACGACCGTCACCCCCGCGGCCGACAGCGCGTCGGTGAAGGCACGGACCGCGTCTGCGGCGGGTTCGGTGGAGCGTACGGTCGGGCCGTGCGTGGAGCCGTCCAGCCGGCCCTCGTTGACCTGGAGCGCGGTGAGCGCGGCGATGTTGTCGTTGAAGCCGATCGGGTGCAGTGCCTCGCCGCCGTCCCACAGCGAGAGGTCGTAGCCCACGCTCACCTCGCTGACGCCGCGTTCCGTCAGCGCCTGGGCCGTCTCCTCGGCGAGCCCCTGGTAGTCCTCGGCCATCACCGTCGGGTCGCCGCCGCCCACCAGCACCACCCGCCGGGCGGCCTCGTCCCAGCCGGTGGTGGTGGACAGCCGGTGGTCGGGGCCCAGGGCCTGGAGCGCCGCCACGGCGGTGACGAGCTTGACGGTGGAGGCGGGGGTCCTGCCGGTGTCGGCGCCGGAGGCGTACAGCACGGTGCCGTCCGCGATGTCGACCACCGAGACGGCGGCGCCGCCGCCCAGCGCCGCGTCGTTCAGGGGGGACAGGACCCCGCTCAGGTCGGTGACCGCGTCCGGTCCGGAGCCCGCGACGCGTTCGCCCAGCGGGTCCAGGACGGGCGGCGCGGAGGGCAGGCCGGCGACGATCTTCTCCAGGTCGGCGACCTCGCGTTCGGCGGCCAGCCCGGCGGCGGCCTGCCGTTCGGCCGTACGCTGTCCCGAGTCCCACGGTCCGGCCAGCGCGACGGTCAGCGCGGCGGCTGCCAGACCCGCGGCTCCGGCCGCGGTGACCAGCCGCCGGGTGGGCGCGCCCAGCACCACATGCACCGCTCTTGACCACCGCACCGGCACAGCGACCAGCCCCTTTCGCGAGCACACACTTGCGTGAGGGAAACTTAACCCCTGTAGCCAGCACAGATCGCTTAAGGAGCCCCCTGTGGAGTTCGACGTCACCATCGAGATTCCGAAGGGTTCTCGGAACAAGTACGAGGTGGACCACAAGACCGGCCGCATCCGCCTGGACCGGCACCTGTTCACCTCGACCGTCTACCCGGCGGACTACGGCTTCGTCGAGGGCACCCTCGGCGAGGACGGGGACCCGCTGGACGCCCTGGTGCTGCTGGACGAGCCGACGTTCCCCGGCTGCCTGATCCAGTGCCGGGCCATCGGCATGTTCCGGATGACCGACGAGGCGGGCGGCGACGACAAGCTGCTGTGCGTGCCCTCGGCCGACCCCCGGATGGAGCACCTGCGGGACATCCACCACGTCAGCGAGTTCGACCGCCTGGAGATCCAGCACTTCTTCGAGGTGTACAAGGACCTGGAGCCCGGCAAGTCCGTCGAGGGCGCGAACTGGGTGGGCCGGGTCGAGGCGGAGGCCGAGATCGAGCGTTCGTACAAGCGTCTCGCGGAGCAGGGCGGCGAGCACTGAGCGGTTAGAACCCGCGCGTCCGTTTGGCTCCCCGCCTGCCCAGCGGGGACAGCGGAGTGGTCTGGCCCGGCGTCTTGATGAAGAGCCGGGCCATTTCGCTGCCCAGATTCACCCCGATGGCGATGGCGAGCGCCAGCGAGACCGCCAGCAGCAGGTTCTGGATGCCGGTGTCGACCTGGCCCTGTGCGAAGCCGAGCAGGCCCAGGTACGTGGCGGAGCCCGGCAGCAGCGGCCCGATGGCGGCCGTGACGTAGGGCAGCGAGGACGTGAACCGGTACCGCGACTGCAACTGTCCGAACAGGCCGACGAGTCCGGCCGCCACGGCGGTGGCCGCGAACGGCGACAGGCCGCCGGTGTCCCGCATCGCCCCGTAGATCAGCCAGGCGATCCCGCCGTTGACGGTGGCGGCGAGCACGGTGGAGCGCTCCTGCTGGAGGAGGACGCAGAACGTCAGGGACAGCAGCAGCGCGGCGCACAACTGGATGACGGGCCGGCTGTGCCGTACCACTACCTCGGGCTCCAGGCTGACGCCGGACACCTCGCCCAGGTACAGCACCGCGAGCACCCCGCACACGATGCCGACGATCAGATAGACCACTTCGAGGAGGCGGGCGGAGGCGGTCAGGTAATAGCCCGTCAGCCCGTCCTGCACGCCGGCCACCAGGGCCCGTCCGGGGATCAGCGCGAACAGGCCGCCGGTGATGATGGCTGCCGCCTGGATCTTCCCGGCGGCGTTGTCGTGCCCGGCCGCCCAGCCCACCCCCATCAGGGCGGGGGCCATGGCGGCGGCCACGAACTGGTAGAACTCCGGCAGCCCGCGTCCGGACGCCAGCCACGCCAGCCGGTCGCCCAGCATGGCGCCGGCCATCGCCAGCAGGAAGACCACCCAGTTGCCGCCCACCAGGGTGGAGGCGGCGCCCGCCAGCAGTCCGCTGGCGAAGGTCAGCTGCCACTTGGTGTACGGGTGCCGGTTGCGCCGGATGGTCGCCAGCCGGCCGTACGACTCCTCCATCGTCACCTCGCCGGAGGAGATGTCGTCGATGAGCCGGAAGACGGCCGCCAGCCGGGTGTAGTCGGTGCCCCGGCGGCGCACGGTGCGGCTGAGCGTGAACGGCGGGTCCACCAGCGAGGGCTGATAGCTGATCGAGATGAGGGTGAAGGTGACGGTGGCGTCGCAGCGGTCCAGGCCGTACGCGTGGGCGACCGCGAACATCGCCGTCTCCACGTCCTCGGCGCCCTCGCCGCCCGCCAGCAGCAGCTCGCCGATGCGCAGCGTCAGATCCAGCACCCGGGGCACGGCCGGCTGCTCGCCCGTCTCCTCGTCGGCGCGGGACGGCGGCAGCTCCGGGGTGATGCGCTCGGTGGTGGGGGCGGCGCGCACGATGGACCGCATCCGGTCCTGCCACAGGATCCCGGGCGCGGCGCGGCGCAGCGTCACGGGCAGCTGGGCCGTACCGCTGGGCGGGGTGGCCCCGCCGGGGGTGCGGAACTCACTGCGCTCCTCGACGGGCGCGCTGGTGGTGAGGCCCTCGGGGACGGTGAACCCGGAGGCCTCCTCCTCTTCGGGCTCGGTCGCGGGCGGCCTGGCCAGGCCCTCGGGGAGCGCGAACTCGGAGGTGGGGTGGTCGTCGGCCTCGGGCACCGGCTGCGGGTGACCGTAGCCTTCGGGTCGCAGCACGGGCATGAGCTGCGGGGTGGTCAGACGCCGTGGATCGCCCTCGCCACCCTCGCCGTCCTCGCCGAATCGTTTGTGCTCGCCGGCCACTCCGCTGCTCTCCTCGCCTCCCGGAATTGTGGGGTTGGCCCCACTGAGGGACCCACGATGCGAAGCATAGGATGTTCCTCACCGCAACGCCTCAAGAGCGCCCCAGGGCGCCTTCCGCCATGCCCGGCGTGTACCGAGAGTGGAGATTCATGGCGAAGCAAGCCAGCAGCAGCCGTGTGGCCGATGCCTTCAAAGGTTCCCTGGTCGGAGCGTCGGAGGCACTGCCAGGGATCAGCGGGGGCACGGTCGCGCTGATCGTCGGCGTCTACGAACGGCTGATCGCCGGGGCGAGCCATGTGACGAGCGCGATACGTCTGGGCATCGCGGACGTGCCGCGCGGGCAGGGTCTGCGCCGGGCGGGCGCCGAGTTCCGGCAGGCCGACTGGCGGATGATCGTGCCGCTGATGATCGGCATGGTGGTGGGTCTGCTGCTGTCCAGCGCGCTGCTGGCGCCGCTGGTGACGGACCACAAGCAGTACGCGTACGCCGTGTTCTTCGGCCTGGTGCTGGCCTCGCTGTGGGTGCCGTTCAGCGGCTCGGGGCGGCACTGGGGCCTGCGTGAGTGGCCGCTGGCGCTGGTGGGCGCGGGCGCCGCGTTCTGGCTGACGTCGCTGTCGGCGTCGGTGTCGCCGGACAACATGCTGGTGGTGTTCTTCTCCGGCGCGATCGCGGTCTCCGCGCTGATCCTGCCGGGGCTCTCCGGGTCGTTCCTGCTGCTGGCGCTGGGCATGTACGAGCCGACGATCGAGGCACTGAACGAGCGTGACTTCGGCTACCTCGGCGTCTTCATGGGCGGACTGCTCGTCGGTCTGGCGATCATTGTGAAGGTGCTGCGCTGGCTGCTGGAGAACTTTCACCGGGTGACGCTGGTCATCCTCACCGGTGTGATGGCGGGCGCGCTGCGGGCGCTGTGGCCCTGGCAGGGTGAGGACGAGCACGACACCTCGCTGTACGCGCCCACCGAGGGTGTGCCGCTCACGCTGGCGCTGGGGGTGGCCGGTTTCGTGGTGGTGGCCACGGTGCTGGTGATCGGTCACCGCAAGGAGCGGGCGGCCGCGGCGGCCGGGGACGGGCACGACGACGGGGACGGCACCCCGCCGCCCGCCCAGCGGGCGCGCCGCCGGCACGCGCGGGTGTGACGACGGAGCAGACCGTGGTGGCGGTCCTGCCCCCCGAGGGGGGCGGGACCGCCACCTTTTTCGTGCGCGAGGCCGCTCCGGCGCGGGCGGTGACCTCTCCGGCCGGGCCGCCGGCTCACGCCGTGGGAGGCCCGAGCAGCGGTTCCGTGCGCAGCGGGATGGCGAGCCGGTTGAGGGCGTTGATCAGGGCTACCTGGAGCACCAGGTGGCCCAGTTCCTCCTCGGCGGGGAAGCGGGCGCGCAGATCGGCCCACTGGGCGTCGCCGACGTTCTCGCAGCGGGTGACGGCCTCGGCGTAGGCCAGCGCGGCGCGCTCGCGCTCGCTGTAGAGCGGGGACTCGTGCCAGGCGGCCAGATGGTGCAGCCGCTGCTCGCTCTCGCCGTCCCGGCGGGCCTGGGTGGTGTGCATGTCGATGCAGAACAGGCAGCCGTTGAGCTGCGAGACGCGGATCTTGACAAGTTCGCAGAGCGCGGTGTCGAGCGGACTGTCGTGCACCGCGCGCTGGCTGCGGATGAGCGCTTGGTAGGACGCCGGGGCGGCCTCGGCGATGTTCAGACGGGACATGGGTGGGTGCTCCCTCGCTGGTGGGTGGTGCTGTCGGCAGGGAGACGGGGCGGGTTCCGCGGATGTGACAGTGACGGCGGTCACAGGCCGGCCGGCAGGTGGCGGAGCTTGTCCGGGTTGAGGAGCCGGTGCAGGACGGTGATACGGCCGGCCTCGACGCTCAGGGTGTCCACGCACAGGGGACGCCCGGCGTGGACGACGAGCAGGGCGGGTTCGCCGCCCGCCTCGATGGGGCGCAGGGCGCGCGTGCCGTCGCCGAACCGGCGGGCCACGCGCAGCAGCACCTCGGCGATGCGGGCGCCGCCGGTGATGGGTTTGCGGGCGGCGTGCACCTGGCCGCCGCCGTCGGTGAGGTAGACGGCGTCGGGGTGCAGCAGCCGCACGAGGGCGGGCAGGTCCCCGTTCTCGTAGGCGGACTTGAAGGCGGCCAGGACGCGGGCGTGGTCGGCGCGGTCGGCCGTGACCTGCCGCTCGCGGGCGGCGGCGATCCGGCGCCGGGCGCGGGAGGCGTGCTGCCGGGCGGCGGCCGGGGTGCCGCCCAGGACGGGGGCGATCTCGGCGAAGGCGAGCCCGAAGGCGTCGTGCAGGACCAGGGCCACACGCTCGGAGGGGGTCAGCTCCTCCATGACGAGGAGCACGGCGGTGGACACCAGCTCGTCCAGCAGCACCGGTTCGGCGGCGTCGGGACCGGTGAGCAGCGGCTCGGGCAGCCACGGGCCGACGTAGGTCTCGCGGCGGGCGCGGGCCGAACGCAGTTCGTCGTAGGACCGCCGGGCGGCTACGGTCACCAGCCACGCGCGCAGGTCCCGCACCTGCGACAGATCGGCGCGGTGGGCGCGCAGCCAGACCTCCTGGACGATGTCCTCGGCGTCCGCGACGCTCCCCAGGATCCGGTAGGCGGCCCCGAACACCGCCGCCCGGTGCTCGGCCCACACGGCGCTGTCCAGGAGGCTCGGCATCGCCCCACGGTAGCGGCACGGCGGTTTGCGGGGCGGCGGGTTCCGGGTGGGCGGGTTCCGGGCGGGCGGCGCCGACCGCCCGGCCGGTCTCCGGGCCATGGGAGCCTGTTCCTGTGATGGAGGAGAAGGTACGGCGATGGGTGCGGGCCGACTTCGGGGTGGGCCTTGTCTCCTTGGAGGACGTGGCGGGCGGCGCCGATGAGAACGCCCGGCTGTGGCGCGGGCGCACGGACGAGGGCGCGGCGTACGCGGTCAAGCTGAGCGGCGGTGGTTCCACCGCGGGACTGAGGGTGGCCGGGCTGCTGGCCGCGGAGGAGGTGCCGGGGGTGCCGGGCCCGCTGCCCGCCCGGCGCGGCGGGTGGTGGAGCGTGCGCACCGGGCGCCGGCTGTCGGTGGTGCCGTGGATCGACGGCACCCCGGCGCTGGAGGGCCCGATGAGCGCCGGGCACTGGCGGGCGTTCGGCCGGCTGCTGACACGGGTGCACGCCGCGCCGGTGCCGCCGGGGATGCCGCCGGCACAGAGCCACCGGCCGATGGCGGACGCCGTACGCGCGCTGGAGCGCTGGCTGTTGCCCGCGTCCGGGGCCGCGTCGGCGCCGGCCGCCGACCAGCTGGTGCGGGGGCTCGCCGACGCCTGGCGGGAGGGATCGGGCCGGCTGGCCGCGCTGGTGGCCCGGGCCGGCGCGCTGCGTCCCGCAGCCACCGACGCGGCCGCGCCGGGGGTGATCTGCCACGCCGATCCGCATCTGGGCAATGTGCTGCTGGGGGACGGTGACCGGGTGTGGCTGATCGACTGGGACGACGCGGTGTGCGCGGCGCCCGAACAGGACCTGCTGTTCGTGCTGGGCGGGGTGCTGCCCTTCGCGCAGGTGACGGACGAACAGCGCACGTGGTTCTTCGAGGGGTACGGCCCGGCCGACCTCGACCCGGACCGGCTGACGTACTACCGCTGCGTGCGTGCCCTGGAGGACGTGGCGGTCCCCGCGGCCCAGGTGCTGGACCGCGAGGGGCTGCCGGAGGGCGAGCGCGCCGGGGCGCTGGAGATCGTCCGCAGCGTGCTGTCGCCCACCGGCCTGCTGGACCAGGCGCTCTCCTCCCCGGGTCAGGTGTCGTACAGGCCGTCCCAGGGTGCGGAGAATCCCAGCCGGTCGGGGTAGAGCTCCACCCATTCCCGGTCCTCCTCCACCACGAGGCCGAACAACTGCCCCTCGTGGTGGACGGAGAACGGGCCTATCGCGATGTCCGCGAACCGGCGCCCGGGCAGCGCCGCCAGCCAGTCGTCGAGCCGGGTCAGCCCGTCAGCCGCGGTGCCGGTGGCCTCGATCCGGGAGGAGCGGTGCCGGCCGGCCCCGTCGAACAGGTGGAGCACGGCGTACCAGCGCCTCTCCTGCTCGTCGAAGGTCGCGGTGACGGAGGCGAGGAACTGTCCGTGCTGGTAGTGGCCGATGGTGTCGGTGCGGTGGCCGGGCTCGTGCTGGATGGGGATGACCGCGGGGATCGTCATACGCACTGAAGTTAGCGGTCGCCACTGACAGTGTCGTGGGTGCGCAGGAAGGCCGCGAGCCCGGGCAGGTCGTCGGTGTTGATCCAGTCGGCGCCGGCCGCCAGGAGTTCGCGCCACACCGCGTCCCTGGCCGGGCCGGGCGCGTCCGGGGTGGCCCAGAACCGGACGGTCTGCCCGGCCACGTGCGCCCGGCCCGTGAGGTCGTGCAGCGCCGCCCGTTCGGCGGCCGGGATCGGTCCGTAGCCCTGCCAGCGGAAGGAGTTGTTCCAGTTGCCGCTGATGAGCGGGATGAAGGAGGCGGGGGCAGGGCCGCCCAGGTCCTCGATCCTGCCGTCGTAGAAGGCCCACCGGGTGGGCTCGGCCTCCATCGGAGCGCGCGCCGCCCGGTCCCCGGAGACGACAGCGGTGACCGCCCCGCGCCGTACCCGCCCTGCGGCGGTGGCGGAGCCGAGGATCGACCGGTACGGGCGCAGCGCCCGGGACAGCGCGCGGTAGGTGGGGTCGCCCGCGGTCTTGAGGTCGATGAGGAGTTGCAGGGACTGCCGGGGCGCGGAGCGGTACACCGAGCCGCCGTTGGCGCGGATCCGGGCGGCGAGCGGATCGAGGTAGAGGGACTGGAGGGTGCGTGCCGGGTCGAGGTCGATCGCGTCGTGGGCGACCAGGAGCTGACCGTCCACCAGCCAGATGTCGGCCTCGACACTGGCGAAGCCGTGGTCGAGGGCGTCGTGGAGCGGGCGGGGGTGCTCGTAGTCGTTGTGCGCGTGGGCGCGGCGCGCGAAGGGGGGTTCGGCGGGCGGGGTCGGTCGGGCACCGATGAGGACGGGGACGGCGAGCGCGCCGGCGGTGGCGGTGAGGGCGAGCCGCCTGCTGGGATGGGCCACGATTCCTCCAGGACGCGGGGGTACGGCCTGGCTGAGTATCGTGCGGAGGAGGCAGTGATGACAGGGTCCGCGGCGGAGTTCGACGAGCCTTCCCGGGTTGTTTCCCGGCTGTGGTACGTGGCGTACGGCTCCAATACGCACCGGGCGCGGCTGGACGCGTATCTGCGGGGCGGGCGCTCGGCGGACGGGGGCGACCGGACGTACCCGGGCTGCCGGGATCCGCGCCCGCCGGAGCGCACCGTGGGCGTCATGCTGCCGGGGGCGCTGTACTTCGCCACGCGGTCACCGGTGTGGGGCGGCGGCCGGGCCTTCTACGATCCCGCGGTGGCGGGGGAGATCCCGGCGCGCGCCTATCTGCTGACGGTGAGCCAGTTCTCGGACATCGCGCACCAGGAGATGTTCCGCGCGCCGGGGACGGATCTGGACCTGGGCCGGGTGCTGCGGCACGGCCGGGACCGGCTCGGTCCCGGACGGTACGAGACGCTGGTGCGGGCCGGGACGCTGGACGGGCTGCCGCTGCTGACGTTCACGGCGCCGTGGGGTCTGCACGAGGTCCCGCCGGTGGCGCCGACGGGGCCGTATCTGCGGCAGCTGGGCTCGGGCATCGCCGAGGCGCACGGCTGGCCGGCGGCGCGTGTCGCGCGCTTCCTGGCGTCCTGCCCGGGGGCGGCCGGGCACTGGTCCGCGCGGGAGGTGGAGGCGGTGCTGCCGGCCGGTCAGTGACCGGTGCCGGCGCTCTGGGACGCCTCCTTGGCCTGCGGTCTGATCTGGTCGGCGGTCAGCGCGTAGCCGGTGTCGGCATCGGTGGAGGAGCGGGCGAAGACCATGCCGTAGACCTTGCCGTCCGAGGTGAGGAGCGGACCGCCGGAGTTTCCGGGGCGGACGTTGGCCCGCAGCGTGTAGACGTCGCGGGTGACGACGTTGGTGCCGTAGATGTCCTGGCCGCGGGCGTCGGTGCGGCCTGCGACGGTGGCGCCCCGGAGGTCCAGGCCCTGGTTCTCGGGGTAGCCGGCCACCACCGCCTTGTCGCCGCGCTTGGCCTCGCCGGCGAAGTCGAGGGCGGGGGCGGTGAGTCCGGGCACCTGGAGGACGGCGACGTCGGTCTCGGGGTCGAAGAGGACCACATCGGCGCCCTGGACGGCGCCCGAGCCGCCGACCTGCACGGTCTGGGTGATGGCGCCCTCCACGACGTGGGCGTTGGTCATCACCAGTTCGTCGTCGAAGACGAAGCCGCTGCCCTCCTGGATCTGGCCCCCCGAGGTGGCGACGATCTTGACCGTGCTGTCCTCGGCGGCCTGCTGGGCGGCGGCCGTGACCTCGTCGGCCATCGGCACGGTGGCGGTGTCGAGGGCGGACGCGTCGCGTTCGAAGGGGTTGAAGACCCGGGGGAAGCCGGCCTCGCTGAGCGCGCCGGCGGCCCGGCTGAACCAGGTCGGCGCCTGGGCGGGCATCCGGTCCTGCACGCCGGTGAGCACCCGCGACTCCCGGATCGCCTGGTTGAGCCCGGGGTAGGGGGAGCTGATCAGCGCGCTGGCGGCGATCCAGGCCACCAGCAGGACGGCGGTGGCGTTGAGCACGGCGCCGCCGGCTCCGTCGGCCCAGCGGACCGGGGTCCAGGTGAGGCCGTCCCGCAGCCGCACGGCGAGCGCCCCGGCCAGGGCCTGGCCGATGGCGGCGGGCACCAGCACCAGCAGCAGGGCGGTGAGGGTGACGGTGAGGGTGCCCGGCGCCATGTGTTCCACGGCCAGCGGCAGCAGCCACACCCCGATCGCCGCACCCCCGACGAATCCGGCGAGGGTGATCAGGGCGGCGACCAGACCCAGCCGGTACCCCGATATGGCGAAGACGATCGCGGCGATCACAAGGATGACATCGAGCAGATTCACCGGGGCCCCTCTCGTCATGATGGGAAACGTGGGTGAATGCCCTGCTGGTTCCCGATGTCTTCCTTGTGAGCGGGTGTCCGCCGGGGCGATGCGCGATGCGCGCCGGGGCGGCGCGCGGCGCGCGTCAGCCGAAGAGCGGCCCGGTGAAGGTGAAGCCCACCTCGTGGCCGGCGATGGCGAACAGGCCCAGCAGCGCCAGGGCGGCGCCGGCCAGCGAGATGTCCTTGAGGAACTGCGTCATCTCGTTCTGCCGGGTGCCGGCGTCGCTCTCCTTCCAGAAGGGGTGCATGAGGAACGCCGTGGGGATCAGGAAGATCACCAGCAGGAGCGCGCCCAGGTCGGCCCAGATGCCGAAGGCGACGCTCAGCGCGCCGAGCAGCATGACGATGCCGGAGCCGCGTACGAGGTTCTCCCCCGAGGGCAGGCCCTTGGATTCGACATAACCCGCCATCGCTCTGCTCTGCGACAGGTGGTTGAAGGCCGATCCGAGGAACAGCAGCGCGAAAAGAATCCGGCCGATCAGTACGAGAATATCCATGCCGAAAACCTCCAGAAAAGCGGAGGAGGAACGAGCGGGGATCGGGGATGGAACCGGGCAGCAACCACCGTATAGCGGCCCGCCGCACTCCGCATCTTCAGCGGAAATCTTCCCCATTCTTCCGCGACTTTGTCAGGGGTGGCGTTTATGCCCGCACCGGTCGGGCATGGGCACAAAGTGCCGTGGATGCAGGGGGATCCCCGGGGGAATGGCTCCGCCGCAGTATCTTGCGGAAACAACAGAGAGTAGCCGGCTGACTGCCCTCGACCTCAGGGAGGTGCCATGAGCACGTCCGCACGGAGTACCCCGCACACCGCTGCCGCCCCCCGGCGGCGGCGTGGACGCCACCCGCACGACGACGCCCCCGACACCGCTCGCCAATTCGACCGCATCGCCGCCCTGCCCGACTGCCCCGAGCGGGAGGAGCTGTGCCAGGAGGTGATCTGCGCCTGGATGCCGATGGCGGGACGGCTGGCCCGCAACTTCCGCGACCGGGGCGAGGCCCTGGAGGACCTGGAGCAGGTGGCGGCTCTCGGCCTGGTCAAGGCCGTGCACCGCTATGATCCGGGGCGCGGCAGCGCCTTCGAGAGCTTCGCGGTGCCCACGATCGTCGGCGAGGTGAAACGCCACTTCCGCGACCACCTGTGGGGCGTGCACGTGCCGCGCCGCACCCAGGAACTCCGCAATCAGGTGCGGGCCGCCAGCCGCCAGCTGGAATGCCGCCCCGATGACCGGCGGCCCACCGTGGCAGAACTCGCCGAGTTCAGCGGACTGAGCCCCGAGGAGGTCATGACCGGCCTTGAGGCGCTGGAGAGTTACAGTCCGCTGTCCCTCGACGCGGAACTCCCGGGAACGGATGACGGATACTCCCTCAAGGACACGCTCGGGGTCCCGGATCCCGGATATGACCAGGTGGTCTTCCGGGAAGCGGTCAAACCGAAACTCCGCTGCCTTCCCGAGCGGGACCAGCACATTCTGTATCTCCGTTTCTTTGACGAGTTGACACAGAGCAAGATTGCCGACCGTATGGGCATTTCCCAGATGCATGTATCCCGGCTGCTGACCCGCATCTGTGAGCGCCTCCAGGAAGAGATCGAGGAGGACCGCGAGGAGCGGGAATGACCCGGCGGGCCGGAGCGTCCGACGCAGGGCGCCGACCGGTCCGGCCCGGCGAACGGGCGGCGCGCCGTGCCGGGCACGCGCAGCGGGTGGAGCCCGGCAGCGCGCCCTCAGGCGTCCCTGCGGCCCAGAGCGGTATCGGCCGCCAGCAGGAGCAGCACGGTGTACCCGCCGACCAGGGCCAGGGACGGCCAGGCCGCCGGCCCGGCCGGAACGACAGCCCTCCGCGCGCTACATGTTGATCATGTGTCCCGAGAGTCCGTGGATGGCCTCCTTGACGGCCTCGCCCAGCGTGGGGTGCGCGTGCACGTTCCGCGCCACCTCATGGACGGTCAGGTCCCACTGCTGTGCCAGGGTCAGCTCCGGCAGCAGCTCGGTCACCTCGGGGCCGATGAGGTGCGCGCCGAGCAGCTCGCCGTGCGTGTCGTCCGAGATGATCTTGACGAAACCGGTGGCCTGCCCCAGCCCGTGCGCCTTACCGTTGGCGGTGAAGGGGAACTTCACCACCTTCACGTCCCAGCCCCGCTCCGCCGCCTGCTCCTTCGCCTGCGCCTCGGTCCAGCCGAAACTGGCGATCTGCGGCTGGCAGTAGGTGGCGCGCGGGATCATCACGTAGTCGAGCTCCATCGTCTCGGCGCCCGCGATCGTCTCGGCCGCGATGATGCCCATGGACTCGGCGGCGTGCGCCAGCATGAGCTTGGCGGTGACGTCCCCGATCGCGAAGATGTGCGGCACCGAGGTACGCAGCCGCCCGTCGACGTCGATGGCGCCGCGCTCGGTCAGCCGTACCCCGGTGTTCTCCAGACCGAAGCCCGTCACCCGCGGCGCGAAGCCGATCGCCTGGAGCACCTTGTCGGCCTCCAGCACCTGCCGGGTGCCATCCGCGCGGGTCACGGTCACCCGCACCGGCGCGGCCGGGTCGCCGTCGTCGATCGATTCGACCCGGGTGGAGGTGAGCGCCTCGATGCCCAGCTTGCGGTACTGCCGCGCCAGTTCCTTGGAGACGTCCGCGTCCTCCAGCGGCACCAGGCGGTCCAGGAACTCCACGATCGTCACCTTGACGCCGTAGGAGGCCAGGACGTACGCGAACTCCACCCCGATCGCCCCGGCACCCGCGATGATGATGGAGCCGGGCAGCTCCGACTCCAGGATCTGCTCCTCGTAGGTGACCACGCGCTCGCTGAGGCTGGTGCCCGGCAGCAGCTTGGTGGTGGCGCCGGAGGCGATGACGCAGTGGTCGAAGGTGACGGTCTCGGTGCCGCCGGAGTTCAGCTCCACCCGCAGCGTGTGGTCGTCGGCGAAGGTGCCGCGGCCCTGGTACTCGGTGATGCCGTTCTTCTTCATCAGGTAGTGCACGCCGGCCACCCGCCCGTCGGCGACCTTGCGGCTGCGGCTGTACGCCTCGGTGTAGTCGAAGCTGACCCGGCCCTCGACCTTGATCCCGAAGGTCTGCGCCTCATGGGTGAACAGGTGGGCCAGCTCCGCGTTGCGCAGCAGGGCCTTGGAGGGGATGCACCCGACGTTCAGACAGACCCCGCCCCAGTACTTCGCCTCGATGACCGCGGTCCGCAGTCCGAGCTGGCTGGCGCGGACGGCGGCGGTGTAGCCGCCGGGTCCGGCGCCCAGGACGACGACGTCATAGTGCGTGCTCATGCGTCTCACGCTTTCTGGGTGAAGAGGTGGCTGATGGCTGTGCCACCGACACTACGCCGCCCCTACCACACGTCGCCGTCCCGCCAGTCGCAGGACAGCTCGCCGGCCAGGTCGAGCGGGATGTCGGCCGGAGGCCGTACCGGCAGGACGAACACCCCGCCGTCGTCCTCCGCCGTACGGACCAGGCCCTCGGCCGTCAGCGCCGAGGTGGGCCCCTGCCACTGCCGCCAGCCGCGCGCCGCGTAGAAGTCCAGGGCGTCCTCGGAGGAGCCGAGCGCGCCCAGGTCGTACGCACGGCGCACGATCTCCTCCAGCACGCGCAGCAGCGCGGCGCCGTGACCGTGCCCGCGGTGCCCGGCGCGCACCGCCACCCCTTCGAGGTAGCCGGTCCGGATCGCCCGCCCGCCGTGCAGCAGCTGGCGCTGGATGACGGCGCCGTGCCCGATGACGAGCCCGTCCGGCGTACGGATCAGGGCGTGCAGCCCGCCCAGGGTGTGGGACCAGTCCTCGTCGGTGAAGTCACCGTCGAACGCCTCGTCGAGGAGGGCGCGGACCGCCGTGCGGGTGCCGGCGTCCAGCTGCGCGGTGTGAAGGATCTGCGGTTCGGGTGCGGCCATGGCCGTCATCCTGACAGCAGGGGGCGGCTACGGCATCCGGGTTCTGGTCGGGGGCTGAAGGTGTGTCAGCGGCGGCCGTACGGTGTGGCGGCGCCAGCATCGGCGACGTGCGTCAGCGAATCCGTACATTTCAGCGAGGCGTCGCCCTCGCGGTGGTGCTCGCCGCAGCGTGTCCCTCCCCCGGGGCGGCCGCGACGCCACCGACGGTCGAGTCCCTGACCGCCGAGGTCAGGGAGCTGCGGGCGGAGGCGGCCAGTGCCACCGCCACCCATGAGCGGCTGCGAAGACGGCAGATCGACCAGCGCGCCGAGGTGGCCGAGGTGCGCGAGCGGCTGACGGCGGAGCGCGAACGGCTGGCCGCCCTGCGGGACATCGCCGGGCAGCGGGCCCGCGAGCAGTACCGCTCGGGCGGCGGCGGCACCGGGCTCGCCCAGCTGATACTGGCCGACTCCCCCGACATCTTCCTGCGCCGGGTCTCCCTGCTGGGGCGCGGCGACCACGCGGCCCGCCAGCTGCTGGAGGAGGTGCGCGAGGCCGAGGCGGCACTGGCCAGGGACGAACTGCGCGCCTCCCGTACCTACACCCGCATGCGGCAGGAGGCCGAGCGGCAGCGGGAGGTGCGCGAGGAGGTCGAACGGAGCCTCGCGGAGGCGGAGCGGCGGCTGACCGAACTGCGTCAGCTGCGCGAACGGCAGGAGGCCAAGAAGCGGCGCACCACCGCGCAGCCCGCCGCCGCGCTGCCCGCCCTCGTCCCGGCCGGCGACTGCGCGACGCGGGTCCGCGACGCGGCCGAGCTGGCCGAACCGGCGGGCGGCGGCGCGTCCTGGGTGGCGCCGGTGGAGCGGTACACGCTCTCGGCGTCGTTCGCGCAGAACGGCGGGATGTGGTCCTCGGCCCACACCGGCCAGGACTTCGCGGTGCCCACCGGAACCCCCGTACGGGCGATCGGCTCCGGCACCGTCGTCTCGGTGAGCTGCGGGGACGCCTTCGGCAACAGTGTGATCATCGACCACGGGAACGGCTACTACAGCCAGTACGCGCATCTCTCCCTCACCGAGGTGGCGCAGGGCAGCCGCATCGCCGTCGGTCAGCGCCTGGGCCTGTCCGGCAGCACCGGGAACTCCACCGGGCCGCACCTGCACTTCGAGATCCGCCTGACCCCGTACGTCGGGTCGGCCATCGACCCGGCCCCGTGGCTGCGCGACCACGGCGTGAGTCTGTGACCCGGTGACCCTGTGGGCGTGCGGTGGCACGGTGCCGTGCCACCCGTCCGCCGTCCCCCGGTCTGTTGTCCGCCCGCCGCGCGTCACGCACCTGGGTTCACAGCAGCCGCTCGGCCAGCGCGTGCGCCGCGAAGACGGCCGCCGTGCCGGTGATGACGCTGACCGCCATGTTGAGGGCCGCCAGCAGCCTGGCCCCCGACTCGGCCAGCCGCAGCGTCTCGTAGGAGAAGGTGGAGTACGTCGTCATCGCCCCCATCATCCCCGTGCCCAGCAGCAGTTGCGCGGAGGAGGAGGCCGCCCCGGCAGCCGCCGCGCCGGTCAGCGCGCCGAACACCGCGCAGCCGGCCACGTTCACCGTGAAGGTGCCCCACGGAAAGAGCTGATCGTGCCGCGCCTGCACCGCACGGTCGGTGAGATAGCGCAGCGGCGCGCCGACCATGCCGCCCACGAACACCAGGATCCAGTTCACCGGACGATCTCCACCTCGTCCACCCACGCCACCAGGGTCTCCCCCACCACTTCCCGCAGCTCCGCCACGAACGCCCGTACCCGTTCCGCCACATCCACGACGACCACCGCGACCGGCAGTTCCTCGCTCAGCGACAGCAGCCGGGTGGTGTGGATCAGCGAGGACGCGCCGAAGCCCTCGATGCCGCGGAAGACGCTCGCCCCCGCCAGCCGGGCGCGGTGCGCCCGGTGCACGATCTCGCTGTACATGGGACGGTGCCCGTGCAGGTCGCCCTCACCGACCAGTACGGTGAGCCGCAGTCCCGCCGTCGTGCGTCCCGCCGTTCCCGCCGGTCCCGCGCCCGCGCCCGTGGCCGCCGTCGCGCCGGACGCCCCGGACGACCCGGATGTCATGCCGGCCTCCGTCGCCGGGCCAGGACCGCGCGCGTGGACGCCGTGCCCGCCCACACGGCGGCCAGCGCCGCCGCCAGGGTCGCCACCAGATATCCCAGCGCGGGCCCCACCCGCCCCGCGTCCGTCAGGGCGCGGATGCCCTCGGCGTACGCGGAGAAGGTGGTGAAGCCGCCCAGCACGCCGGTGCCCAGGAAGGGCCGTGCCAGCGGGTGCCCGCGTTCCTCGGTGATCACCATCAGCGCCCCGATGAGGGCACACCCGAGGGCGTTGACCGCGAGAATCGTCCAGGGAAAGCCGCTCTCGGCGGGCATGTCCCACAGCCGCGTCGCGCCGTACCGCGCCGTCGCGCCCAGTCCGCCGCCCACCGCCACGGCGAGTACCACCGTGGGCGCGGGCCCGGCGGACGGGTGCGGCGGCCTGAGCTTGTCCATGGTGGCGTCATGTTAACGCCGGGACCCACGCCGGCCACGGGTCAGTTCGCCGGCTCGGGAACGGGCAGCGGCCGTACCCGGCCCTCCAGCATCGCGCCGAGCCCCTGGACCGCGCACAGTCCCGGGTCCTCGGCGACGTTGACCGGCATGCCGGTGTTCTCGCGCAGCGTGGTGTCCAGGCCCGGCAGCTGGGCGGCGCCGCCGGTGAGCATGATGCCGCGGTCGGCGAGGTCGGCCACCAGGTCGGGCGGGCAGCGGTGCAGGACGGCGCGGATGGCGTCCAGCAGGGAGGTGAGCGGGGTGCGCACCGCCAGCCGCAGGCTCTCGGGGTCGACCTTGACCGTACGGGCCAGACCGGTGGCGACGTCGCGCCCGTGCACCTCGGTGATCTGCGGGATGTCGCCGTTGAGCACCTGGTGCAGTGGCCGGACCGCCAGCGAGGGCAGCAGCAGCTCGTGGTGGTTGCGCAGGTGCTGGACGAGCGCGCGGTCGAACGTCTCGCCGCCGATCGGCACCTTCTCGGCGGCGACGATGGAGCCGAGGGAGAGCACCGCGACCTGAGTGGTGGCCGCCCCGACCTGCACGATCATGGTGGCCTCGGGCTGCTCGACCGGGAGCCCGCAGCCGATGCCGGCGGTGACGAGGGAGTCGACGAGTTCGACACGGCGGGCGCCGAGCCCGATGAGGGTCTCCAGCGCGGCGCGGCGGGCGAGCGGGTCGGCGTCGTGCGGGATGCACACGGCGGCGCGCAGCAGCGGCTTGCGGCGAAAGGCGCGGCGCAGCTTGGGGCCGACCATGGCGCGCAGCATGCGCTGGGCCATGTCGATGTCGACGACGGTGCCGCCGTTGATGGGGCGCACGACGCGGATGTTGGCGGGGGTGCGTCCGGCCATCCGCTCGGCGGGGGAGCCGACCGCGAGCAGGGCGCCGGTCTTGGTGTTGACGGCGACGACTGACGGCTCGTCGACGATGAGTCCTGACTGCTTGAGGTAGACGCGGGTACGGGACGCGCCCAGGTCGGCGGCCACGGTGCAACGACGGAGATGGTCAAGACTGAGGGTCATACTGATCATCTTGTGTACCCGCCACCTGGGACGCCCGCTGGAGTGCTCCGCACGGGGCGTCCAACACTCCGTCAGAGCACGTGGAACCACCGGCATGGCCGTATGAAGTACATACGATGACACTGGTGGCGAGGGCTTGACCGGTCTACCGGCGCGCGACGGCTTCGGCCCGCACGCCCCGCGGACGTGGCCCGGACAGAGCGCCGGACCCGCACCACGACGGGTGCGGGTCCGGAGGTACGGGCACCGGGCGTCCGCGTCACGCTTCGGCGAGCACCACCCAGACCTGGCCGGTGGCGAACCGGAGGGGTTCACCGTCCGGGGTGGTGAAGGTGGTACCGCTGTCGGCGTCCGGCCGTGACCAGCGGCCCTCGTACTTCTTGCCGTCCCGCAGCACCGTGGCGGCGCCCTCACCCGTCGTCTGGGTGAACGGGGTGAACGCGCCGGAACTGTCGTGGAACTCCGACTGAGAGATCGTCACGTGCTGCACGACCACCGTGGCCGGGGCCAGGTCGGTGCTGTCCCCGTCCAGGCTCACCTTCCAGCGCTTGTCCTCCGCCGACCAGCTGAAGCCGAACTCGGCCGCCGGGAACGACACCTTCTCCTCGCCGGTGTCGGTGCCGCCGGAGGCGGGGGCCTCGCCGAAGCGGAAGCCGATGTCGGCGGCGTCGGAGGCATCGGGTGCGGCGGCGAGCAGTTCCTTGGGCTTGCCGAAGAGATTGTGCGGCGCGTCCCGGTCGTCGTGCCGCTCGTACGCCTCGGGGGCCATCCCCGGCGTCAGCTGGATCAGCCGGGCGTCGTCCAGTTCGGGCTGGAGCGCGCTCTGCACCCCGGAGTAGGCCAGCGCCGGGGTACCGAACTGCCGCAGCAGCTCCAGATCCGACTGCCGCGCCGAGCGGACGGGACCGACCTCGTCGGGAAGCGTCCCGGAGAACACCGCGAGGAAACGGCTCAGCCCCGCCTCGACCTGCTCGGCGTACACGATGTCGGCGTCCCCGAGGCCAACCTGCGGCCTGGCCTGCGGGGCGTTGTCCACCTTGACGGCCAGGACCGGCCCGGCCGGAACGTCCTCCCCGGTGAACGGTGAGGCCTCCTTGGCCCCACTGGTCTCACCCCCGTCGCTCTGACCCCCTCCACCATCCCCGCCGCCACCACCACACCCGGCCACCAGAACGCCCAGCACCATGGCCAGGACCAGCGCACGTACTCTCATGCGGGGAAGTTCATCACAAATGACCGTTATGAACGCAGAAGGTGACCCGCCGGGATCCGGCGGGTCACCTCGGTCGCGCTGCGCGGTACGGGTCGGTCAGGGAACGACGACCGCCTGGGACTCGGCCACGGTGATGGCGCTCTCCTGCCAGCCGCTCTCCAGGGAGTCGGGCAGACCGGCGATGTCGAGCGGGGAGCCGCCCTGCTCGAAGTGCACGTCGTAGACCAGCCGCCCCCGCGACGTGTAGTCGCCCGCCCGGTCGTAGGTGTACGAGCAGGCGTCGCTCTCGGACGTGACGAAGTCACAGGTCATCACGCCACTGCCGTCGCCGGGATCGACCTCGATGTGCGAGGGGGTCCCGATGGCGACGACGCCGAGGGCTGCGCCACTGGAGATCTCACCGTTGGACGGACCGTCCGCCCACCACCAGGTGTCGATGAAGATGATCGAGTTGCGGGGCGGGCTGTGGGCGAGCGAGAAGCCCGGGGTCTCCAGCGCGGCGAACGCCTGGAGCGCCAGTTCCTCGATCGACGGACCTTCGTCCTCGGGCCCCGTGTACCAGGTGTAGTCGTCGAAGGTCTTGGTGCCATCAGGAGCGGTGCAGCTCTTGTAGACGTAGACAGCCCCCTCGGACGGCGGCTCCTCCGGCCAGTCCTTCGGATCCGGGTACTGGGCGGTGGGGTTGTTCACCCAGCAGGCGTCCTGCCCCTGGCAGTACCACTCGTCGGCGCCGGGAGCGCTTTCCTTCACTCCGTCCAGATCGCAGGCGGGCTTCGTGCTGCCACCGCCCCCATTTCCCTCGCCGCCACCCGAGCCGTCATCACCCGGGCTGCTCTCGGAGCACCGGTAGACGAACTTGCCGTCCCCCGACTCGACCATGCCGCATTCTGGATCGGCGAACGCCGGGCGAGCGCCGACGAACATCAGGGCGCCCGCCATCAGCGCGACCGCAAGCATCAGTCTGATTCCTGCCGCGGTTCCCCCGCGCACGGCCATCAGCATGAGATGGTCGCCTCATCCGTCGCCAACGACGCGTTGATCAGCCAGTTTCCTGACGTGCGCTCGGCAGTGACCACGTTGGGATGGGGCACAGTGAGACTCTCGGGCAAGCTGTCCTCCAACTCCTCACCGTCCTGGATGAGACGCCAGTCGGCCTCGTTCTTGCAGGCTTCGATGCGCGCGGTGTCACCGTCCACCGTGACCGTGATGTTCTCGATCACCGGTGCCCCCTCACGACTGCCGCCCACGTCCTTCCATGTGCCGATCCGGCTCAGCTCCTGCTCCATCACGCTGTTGGTCGTGAGGCCGTCGAAGAGAGCCGCGTCCAGTTCCTCGCCGTTCTCCGAAGCGATCACCGCGTCCCAGTACGCCTCGTACAGCGCCACCAGAGCCGCCTCGTCCTCCGCTTCCCCGCCCTCCGCGTCCGGGGAAGCGGACGACTCGTCGCCCGTGTTGATGGGTTCGTCGTTGTCGCCGCCGTCGGATGAGCAGCCGGCGACCGTGGCCAGGGTGAGGGCCAGGCCGGCTGCCAGACCCGCGCGCCTGATTTGCTTTTCACGCATCCTGCTCGTCACGCGCGCCACCCTAGCGATGGCCGGAACCCGGCGGGAGATCTGGGCGAATCCAGGTGCGAAGTCGTGACAGAAGACCCGCCCCGCAGACAACCCGCCCTCCCCTCTCAGCCGGAATACCCAGCATGTGGCAGGTGCGTTCGCCGGCCCCACCGTCGGCCGGAACAGGCGCCGGCACCTGCGGCATGTACCACCACAGCGTCGGCCGGGGGCCGTCACGCGGTGAGGGTCGCGAACGCACCCCACAGCACCGGGGAATGCTCGACCGTGCGCCGTTCCCGCCACGCCGCGAGCCGTTCGCGCTGCCAGTCGGCCAGCGCCCGTACCGGGTCGTCGCTCTCGTGCGCGGCGTCGATCGCGCGGATCGCCTCCCGCAGGGGGTACTCCGTACGGTCGGCGCCGGCGAGTGCGAAGGCGTGGTCGGTGGGCAGCGACCAGCGGGTGGAGGTCACCAGTTCGGCGCCGCCGCTGATCATCGCCGCCGCCAGGCCGAGCGCGTCGCCGAACCGCAGGTCGCCGCCGCTCTCGCAGGCGATCAGCGCCACTCTGGCGGGCACCGGCCAGCGGTCGGCGTCCAGCATCAGGTCCTTGGCGGACAGCGGGCGGTGGCCGCGCAGCGCCGGGGCGTGGCCGGGGTGCGCGTCCGTGCAGGCGAGGTGGAGCCGGGCGTCCTCGCTCTGCCCGGAGCCGGGGTCGGCGGCCGTCACATGGCCGACGTACAGCAGCCGGCCGGCGCCCGCGGTGAGCGCGGCGGACAGCCAGGCGCGGTCGGTGTCGGTGCGGCGGAACAGCCCGCCCGGCGGGGCGGGCACCAGCCGGCCGGCGGACGCGTAACCGGCCAGCTGCCGGGCGAGCGGCGCGTCGGAGGGCACCGGCCCGAGGACGGAGCCGAGCCGGGAGCCGGTGCCGTAACCCGGCACCCGGGGGTCCAGTACGGCGACCACCGGCAGCGTGCGGGTCGCCGCCCACGAGCGGGGGGTGCGCCCCGGGGCGTGCACGACGCTGGCCGGCGCCAGCACGCTGACGTCCGCCACCTCCAGCAGCCGGATCTCGGGAGCGGAGTCGAGGGCGAGGAGTTCCCAGGGCACCTGGGCGATGCGCGGGGAGGGCTGCACGCGCAGCAGCGGGCGGATGCCCTGCTGGTACAGCTGGTGGAGCTGGTAGGCGAGGCCGTACGGGACGAGGGTGCGGGCGAGTTGCTCGGCGAGCGCGCGTTCCGTGTCGTACACCGTGAACCCGCCGGCCGGGTCCCCCGGGCGGGCGGCGGCGAGCGCGGCCATGGCGGCGGTGACCTGGGCCTGCGGGATGACGGTGACGCCCACCTCGGACAGGGCGTGGGTCCAGCGCCAGGAGACGTACAGGTCCCCGGCGTCCGCGAAGCGGACCTGCACGGTGTAGCGGGTCACCAGCTCGGCACCGTTCGCGTGTCGCGCACGGGAAGGCCGTACCGCTGTTCGGCGAGCGCGATCCGGTCGGCGAGCGCCACCGCGCCGTCCCCGTCCCCGTCGCCGTCCGGGGTGAGCAGCAGCCGGGGCGGCGGCGCCACGGCGAAGGCGTGGGCGGGCGGGGGTGGTTCGTCCAGGTAGGAGCCGAGCGGGCCGGGGCCGTCCGGGCGCGGGACGGCGTCCTCGCGCAGGATCGGCGTGGTCGCGCACTGCACCTCGATCAGGTGCGCGACGAGCAGCGCCTCGCCGGCGCGTGCGGCCAGCCGGAAGACGAGCTGGAGCGCGGGTTCGGCGACGTTGCGCCGCCAGCGGTCGCGCTGCCGCCCGGCGGCCAGCCCGTACCGTACGGCGTCGATGGCCAGCGCCGCCGGGACGGCCAGGTCCAGGGCGCGGGCCAGTTGCCCCGGGTCGCCGCCCCGTTCGAGGAGAGCGGCGTGGGCGAGGTGGGTCTGCGCGCGGCGCAGTCCGAGGCCGAGCGCGGCGAAGGTGTCGGCGGCGTGGGTGAGCAGTTCCTCGGCCTCGGCCGGCCGCCCGGCGAGGTGGGCGACCTCGGCGCGGCGTACCGCCAGCGCCGCCTCGGTGGGGGTGGCGCCGGCCCGACGCAGGAGGGTCTGGGCGCGGCCGTACAGCGCCTGGGCCTCGTCGAGTTCGCCGCGGGAGGCGGCGAGCAGACCGAGCTGTTCCCAGCCGACGGCGGTCTCCACCGTCAGCCCGGCCGGCTCGGTGTGGGCGAGTGCGGCGTGCAGCAGGGGTTCGGCCTGCTCCGCGCGGCCGGTCGCGGTGTACAGCTGGGCGAGCATGAGGCGTACGGAGGCGGCGCCCGCCGGTTCGCGGCCGGCCTCGCAGGCGGCGAGGGCCGCTTCGGCGAAGTCCTCGGCGGGTTCGTACCGTCCGGTGGCGAGCGCGAGGGCGGCGACGTTCATCAGGGGGCGCCCGACCAGATCCGGCCTGATCCGGGTCACCACCTCCAGCGCCTCGGCCGTGAGCCGTTCGGCCCGTGGCCAGTCCTCGCGCTGGATGGCGACGGTGCTGAGGGCGACGAGGCAGGCCATCAGCAGTTCGGCGGCGTCGGACGGGGGGCCGTCGGGGGCGGGTTCAGGGTCGGCGGGGCCGGTGCCCGGGACGCCGTACGTGGCGGCGGGGTCGGGCCACTCCGGGGAACCAGCGGCGGCGGCAAGGGAGTCGCCCGCCGCGATGCCCCGGTCGCCGGGCCCGGGGAGCGGCTCCGTCGCCGCTGTGTGCACCGCGGCGGGCCCGGCGCCGGGGAGCGGGTGGGGAAGCGCCGCCGTCGCCAGGGCGTGGCATTCGGTCAGCGCTGCCTCCGCCTCCTCGTACGCCCCGGTTTCCAGCAGGGACTGGGAGAAGTTGATCAGGATCGCCGGACGCAGCGCCGGGTCGGCGTCGGGGGCGTCCAGGATCTGCCGGAGGGCGGCGATCGCCGCCGGGTGATCGCCCAGGTGGGCGGACGTGGTGGCGAGGTTGACGAGGACCTGGAGGTACTGGCCGGCCAGTTCGGGGTGGGGCTCGGCCGCGCGGGCGGCCCGCTCGAACAGGTCGTGCGCGGCCCGCGGCGCGCCCCGCCGGAACTCCTCGATGCCCGCGTCGGCCAGTTCGGCGACCGTGACGGAGACCGCGAACGGATCGGTCATCAATACTCCTGCTCGGCGGCACGTTCGGCGCGCAGCGGGGCGAGGTCCGAGGGGGCCCCGGCGAGGCGGGCGCGGGCCAGCGCGCGGACCCGCTCCCGCAGGGCGCGCTGCGCGGCGTCGTCGGGGGTCGGCGGATCGGGGAAGGCGGGCAGGTGGACGGCGAAGGTCAGCGGTCCCGCGCCGGGGAGTCCGGTGGTGCCCGTCCAGCTGTCGTCGGTCAGGCGCAGCGGCACCTCGGCGGTGCTCCCGTCGGCCGCCGTGACGGTGGCGCGGGGCAGCAGGTGGGCGGGCACCGGCACCCGGTCGGTCAGTCCCGCTCCGGCCACGACGCTCACCGCGACCTCCGTGCGCCGTGTCGCGGAGCGTACGATCTCCCAGCTCAGCGCCTGTTCCGAGGCGTCCAGCAGGCCGGGTGGGACCCGGCGCCAGTCGGTGCCGGCCGTGCCGCGCGCCAGGACGCGGGCGCTCCCGGATGCGCCGGGCCCGGCCGCCAGGGCGTAGTCCGTACGGGGCGGGGTGCCCACCGGCGAGGTGGCCGCCGCGCCGTCCCTGTACTCCTCGGACGCCCCGTGCTCTCCGTACTCCTCGCCGCCGGACAGCAGTTCGCACTCCTGCTCCAGTTCGGTGATCTCCGCCGCCAGCAGCCGGTCGTCCAGTGGCGGGATGCCGTCGATGACGGAGGCCGGCCACCAGCGGGCCGCCCAGTGCGCGTACGCCAGCCGCCGTGCCGCGCGGGCGAGCCCGGGCAGCGCGGGCTCCGCCGGGCCGAGCGGCTCCCCGGCCGCCGCGCGCAGTGCCGCCGCCTCGCCGTACAGGGCCCACAACCAGCCCTGCGCGGCCGGCAGGTCGTCGAGCACCGCGACCGGGTCGGCCGCGATATCCCCCACCGTCCAGGTGAGATGCCCGCCCGCCACCTCCAGGACCGCGCTGTCCGCACCGGCCATCAGGCCTTCACCGTTTCCGTGTCCGTTTCCGTGTCCGTGCCCATCTCGGTCACCGCGTCCGGCCGCGTCATCCGTACGGTCAGGGCCCGGCGTACCCGCGTGCGGTGGTCGAGGATCACCGAGCGGGCCACCCCGTCCAGCAGATCCCACAGCTCGTCCGACGCCTCGACGGGCGCCTGCCGTACGTCCCGGCCGTGCAGCCGGGCCCACAGCCGGCGCAGGTAGCCCTGCCAGGGGTGGCGCAGTTCCCGTGCGATCCGGTGCAGCGGATCGTCCGGTCCGGCGGCGGGCGCGTCCGGCCGGATCAGCATGCGGCGGGCCCGCAGGACGTACGCCTCGCGCCGCCAGCGGGCGTTGAGCGCCCGCTCGGCCGTGGTGTCACCGGGGGCGGCGCCCAGCGGGCGCAGTCCGAGGGCGAGGCGTTCGCCGACCGCGGCCGTCACCCGCAGCGTCTCGTCCGTCAGCCCCCACGGCGCGCAGCCGCGGGTGATCTCCTCGGTCACCAGGGTGGGCAGCGGCGGCAGCGCGGACCGGTCGGCGCTGGCCCGCAGGGTGGTGAAGACCCGTTCGTGGACGGTGCGGTCCAGGGGGGCGCCGAAGCTCATGGTGCTCGCCGTGAGCCGGGGCCGGCCGGGTGCCGTCCGCTCGGTGAGGCCCAGCCGGCGGGCCGGGGGGAGGCGGCCGGGGTCGGTCAGCGAGGTGCCGGTGGCCGACCCGGCCCGGCGGGCGGTCAGTTCGGCCAGGGGTGCCACGACGTCTCCGCCCGCGCCGTCGAGCACGGCCGTGATCAGCGCGGCGGTCCCGGCCGGGTCCGGGTCGGCCGTCCGCTCACGGCGCGTCCAGGTGGTGTCGATCAGTTCCGTCAGCCGGGCCGCCCGCGCGGGGTCGGCCAGGTGGTCCCGCAGGTCGCGTGTGGTGCGGCCGTCCGCCGTCCCGTGGAGTGCGCGCAGGACGTGCTCCGCCGTGGCCCGGTCGCGCGGTTCCCCCGTGGTGGCCAGTTCGAAGCAGCGCTGGAAGTAGCGGTCCTGCGGATGTCCGTCCGTGATCCGCAGCTCGCGCCGTACCCGCTTGAGCAGTTCGTACCAGCGCGCCGTCTCGCCCAGGACGTCCCCGGCGGCGTAGAGGAGGGAGGCCAGCAGGACGGCGCCGTCCGCGCCGACCACGCTCCCGGCGCACTGCGGGTGCTGGAGCGGGCGGATGACCAGCGGATCCAGGATCAGCTTGACGGTGCGGCTGAGCGGGCCGCCGTGCGCGCCGCTGAGCGGGGCGACGCCCTCCAACCGCTGCCACGCCTCGTGGATCACGGCCGCGCGCGGCCGTGCCCCCGCCTGTATGTCCGGTAGGTGCGCCACGTCCGCCAGCCTAAGCGGCGGCCCGCAAACCTGGGATCGGTAGCGCGGATTCCCTTTCTACCGTCACGGCATCACGTCGATGAAGGAGTGCGCGTCATGGTCAGCAAAGTCTCCGTACTGGTCCGGGTCCTGCTCGCCCTGGCGGCGCTGGGTGCGATCGGCTACTACCTGTGGTACGGGCTCACCGGTCAGGGCGACACGGACCTGTACCCGAGTGCGTGGGTCGGGCCGCACCTGGCGCTGCCGATCGTGGGCGGCATCGTGCTGTCGAGTCTGAGCGCCGCCGCGTTCGCCCGCCGGCTGCTCAGCACGCTCGGCGCGGGCGGCAACAGCGCGAAGATGCGCAAGGAGGGGCTGTTGGGGGTCGGCACGGTGCTGTCGGCGCGGCCGACCGGGGTGGAGATCAACGGCCGTCCGGTGCTGCGGGTCGCGCTGAGCGTGCTGGGGGCGCGGGACGAGACGTTCGAGGCGTACGCGAAGGTCACGCTCGGGCCGATGGACGGCACTCAGCTGGTGCGGCCGGGTGCGATGCTGCCGGTGCGTTATCTGCCCGGTCACCGTCCGGGGGAAGTGGTGCGGGTGGAGATCGACTTCTCCGGGGACACCGCCGAGGCGCAGGCCGCGATCAACCGCGCGATGGTCAAGCGCGGGGTGACGACCGAGCGCCGGCTGGACATCGCGGCGCGCGGGGTGGCGGCGCAGGCGGTGGTGCGGGCGCTGGAGGTGACGGGCGCGGTGCGGGACGGGATGGCGGAGCTGGCGCTGGAGCTGGTGGTGACCAGCCCCGGCGACGGCTCCACCTTCCCGGCCACGGTGCGGCGTTTCCTGCCGGCGGACGCGGTGCCGAAGGTGCAGGTGGGGCGGATGGTGAAGGTGCACTATCTGCCGGGTGCGGAGGACGAGGTGGTGCTGGCGTTCAGTCTGCACACCGACTGAGGCGCCGGCCGCCCCGTTACCAGCTGGACTTGCGCACGCCGGGCAGATACCCGGCGTGCGCCTGCTGCCGCAGCGAGATGCGGGAGAGTCCGAAGGCCCGCAGGTGGCCGCGGGGGCGGCCGTCGGTGCTGTCGCGGTTGCGGATCCGGGTGGCGCTGGCGTCGCGCGGCTGGGCGCGCAGTTCGCGCTGGGCGGCGGCGCGTTCGGCGTCGCCGGTGTGCGGGGAGCGGATCAGCTCCTTGAGTTCGGCGCGGCGGGCGGCGTAGCGGGCGACGACGGCCTTGCGCCGTTCGTTCTGCGCGATCTTGCTCTTCTTGGCCATCAGACCTTTCCTCCCCGGGCGCGGATGCGGGCGACGGCGGCCTCGATGCCGAGGGTGTCAACAGCCTTGATGCCCTTGGTGCTGAGGGTGAGCCGGACGTAGCGGCCCTCGCTGGGGAGCCAGTAGCGCTTGCGCTGGATGTTGGGGTCGAAGCGGCGCGGAGTGCGCACGTGGGAGTGCGAGATGGTCTTGCCGAAGCGGGGCGCGCGGCCCGTCAGCTGGCAGTGCGCGGACAAGGCAGAACTCCTTAATGAAAATGGTTACCGTTTCTGTATAGTAGCTGGCATGCCCAGGAACGACATCCGCCCGGTCATCAAGCTGAAGTCCACGGCCGGCACCGGCTACACGTACGTCACCCGCAAGAACCGCCGCAACGACCCCGACCGCCTCGTCCTGCGCAAGTACGACCCGGTCGCGCGCCGCCACGTCGAGTTCCGCGAAGAGCGCTGAGGAGCAGGAGCACCCACGACCATGAAGCCAGGCATCCACCCCCCGTACCGGCCCGTCGTCTTCCGTGACCGCGCCGCCGGCTTCGCCTTCCTCACCCGCTCGACCGCCACCAGCGACAAGACGGTGGAGTGGGAGGACGGCGCCACCTACCCCGTCATCGATGTGGAGATCTCCTCCGCCAGCCACCCCTTCTACACGGGCAACGCACGCGTCGTGGACACGGCGGGACGGGTCGAACGGTTCGAGCGCCGCTACGGGCGGCAGCGATGACCGGCGCCGGCCGCAGCCCGGAGCCGGCGGCGGGCCTGCCCGTCGTCATCGTCGCCGGGCTGCACGCCGACGCCCGCCGCGCCGCCGTCGACGCGCTGCTGCGCACCGTGCCCGGCTCCGTCGCGCTGCACCACGACCTGACCGACGGCGCCGCCCGGGGCACCGTCACCCGGACCATCCGCAACGGCCCGCTCGGCGTCATCGGCAGCGGCGAGGCACCGCTGGTCAACGACTGCGCCTGCTGCGCGCTGCGCGAGGACCTGGTCCCCGAGCTGGCCCGGCTGGCGGCCGGCGGCGACTGCGCGCTGGCGGTCGTCGAGCTGTGGGACTCGGTCGAGCCCAAGTCCATGGCCGAGGTGATCACCGAGCACGCCGACCCGGACGCGCTGCGCGTGGTTGGGGTGGTCACCGCCGTGGACCCGGCGCTGGGACTGCCCTTCCTGGGGTGCGGCGACGACCTGGCCGAACACGGGCTGGCCGCCGCCGCGACCGACCAGCGCACGGTGGGCGACACCTGGGCGCGACAACTGGAGTACGCGACGCTGCTCGCCCTCGCGCCGGGCGCGGAGAGCGAGGAGGCGGACGACGCCGACCACGCGCTGCTCGCCCAACTGCATCCGACCGCGCGGCGGGTGGAGGTCACCGAGCCGGAGTTCGCGGCACTGGCGACGGCCGGGTTCGACCCCGCGGCGGCGGCCGACCGGCTGCACCCGGCGTCCGCGCTGCTGCCGCAGGCCGCCGACGCGTCGGGGATCACCACGCTGGTGTGGCGGCAGCGGCGGCCCTTCCACCCCGACCGGCTGTACGCGGCGCTGGAGGATCTGACCTGCGCCGCCGCCCGCAGCCGGGGCCGGTTCTGGCTGGCCGACCGGCCCGATGTGCTGCTGTCCTGGGACGCGGCGGGCGGGGCGCTGTGCGTGGAACCTGCCGGGCCGTGGCTGGCCTCGCTGCCAGACGCCGCCTGGGACCTGGTGCCGCCGGTGCGCCGCGCCGCCGCCGCGCTGGACTGGGACCCGGTGTGCGGGGACCGCGTCCAGCATCTGGTGTTCACCTCGCCCGGTCTCGACAGCGGCGGGCTGACGGACCTGCTGGACTCCTGCCTGCTGACGGACGCCGAGTACGCGGCCGGGCGCACCGCCTGGGCCGGCCTGCGGCCGTCCTCCTTCGACGAACTGCTCGACCCCACCACCTCGGGAGTGCCGGAACGATGAACCAGCGCCGTACGTCCAAAGACCGCAGGCAGTCGGCGAACCCCCGCCCCAACCCGCTGGACGCGGCGGGGATCACGTACATCGACTACAAGGACACCGAGCTGCTGCGGAGGTTCATCTCGGACCGGGGAAAGATCCGCAGCCGCCGGGTCACCCGGGTCACGGTGCGGCAGCAGCGGGCGCTGGCGCGCGCGATCAAGAACGCGAGGGAGATGGCGCTGCTGCCGTACGCGACCCGCTGAGCCGATCGGCGGGGATGGGCTCTGACCAGGGGTGATGAGGCGACGACTGCCCGTTGTGCACGTGCATCCTCACGTGCACCTGCACATGAACGACGTTATGCTGTCCGGGAGTTGAGACTTTGCACGTGTCGCACGACCCCCGGGAGAGCCTCAGTGCCCGACGTTTACAACGGCATGGCCGCGCAGCAACTGGAAGATGTGCAGTGGCTCAAGAGCAGCCACAGCAACTCCCAGGGCACCTGCGCCGAGTTCGCCCAGCTCCCCAGTGGTGAGGTGGCGATGCGCAACTCCCGCTTCCCCGACGGCCCGGCGCTGGTCTACACGCGTGCGGAGGTCGCCGCCCTCCTGCTGGGTGTGAAGGACGGCGAGTTCGACCACCTGGTGCACTGACGCGCGGCGCCCGGCCTAGCTGGAGGCGGCGGAAGCTGCGCGCAGCATGCGGAGCTGGCCGATCTCCGCGACGTTCTTCATCAGTTCGGCGTTCGCCCAGCTCAGCATGTGGGCGACCGTGTGGGCCGGGTCGTTCTGCCACGGGAAGGGAGCGGTGGCGTCCAGGTCCGTGCCGGTCAGCTCCTCCAGCAGGGCCAGCCATCCCGTCCGCAGCTCGCGGAGCCGGGCGATGGCGGCAGGACCGTCGCCCGCCCAGTGGACCTCGGTGCGGTCCCTGGGCGCACGGCCTCGCGCGTGGTCGAGGGTGACGCTCCACCACCAGTCGATGTGCCAGCTGACCCAGCCGATCGTGGGCACCGGGACGGGGTCGGGCTCGATGTCCGACCAGTCCGGGAGCCAGCGGCCCTCGGCGTCGGGCCGTACCGTCCAGCAGTGGGCGAGCCCGGCCGGCTCCCACAGGAAGTCCTCGGGCTCCAGGCGCTCCAGGTGGTACTCGAACAGCGACCAGGTCATCTCGAACTGCCAGCGCAGCAGCTCGGTGCGGGAAGCGTGCATCCGCCGACCCTCGCACAGCGGTTGCCCGCCGGACAGTGAATATCGTCCCGGCGGGGCGGGGCGGTAAGGGGTCGCGGGCCGGTCAGGGCCGGAACGCCGGCGCGCTGGGCGTCGGAGTGGGCGAGGGGCGCGGGCAGTCGTCACCGCCCGAACCGCCGCTGCTACTGCTGCCGCCCGTGGTCGCGATGCCGCCGGGCCGGGTGCGGCCACCACCGCGCCCGCCGCCCGAACCCCCCGATGAGCGTCCGGGGTGCGCGACGGTGCCGACCTCCCCGGTCTCGCACTCCTTGTCGCCGCCGCTCCCGCAACCGCCCACCGCCAGGGCGGTGAGCAGGGTGAGCAGCACCGCCCCCGATGTGGTCGCCCGTATGGATCCTTTTGCCTGGCGCCGCATGATCGTCCCCCCGACACGGCCGTCCGTAACGCGCCCATGGTACGGGGGTGTTCAGATGCGGAAGACCGCCCAGACCACTTTGCCGCCGGTCCCGGCCTGATGGCGCCAGCCCCAGCCGTCGCTGAAGCTCTCCACCAGCTGCAGCCCGCGCCCCGATTCCGCGCCCGGGTCCGCCTCGGTGCGGCGGGGCGCGGTGGCACTGGCGTCGCGCACCGCGCACACCAGCCGCCGGCTGCCGCGCACCAGTTCCAGTTCGATCGCGGGGTCCCCGTACCGCAGCGCGTTGGTGACCAGTTCCGACACCACCAGGGAGACGGAGTCGAACTGCTCGCTCAGCCGCCAGAAGCGCAGCGTGCTGCGGGTGAAGTCCCGTGCGCTGCGGACGGATTCCGGCCGGTCGGGGAGATCGAGGGTGGCCGTACCGGCCACGGTGCGGCTGTCGAAGGCGGGGAACGACGGCCCTAACACATCGAGCACCGGCGTTCTCTCGTTCCCCATGCGGCACTCCTGGCGATCACGGCGGCGGTGGTCCGGGCAGGCTCGTACAGACGCACCGGCTCCCAGCGCGTAGATCCTCATGCTTCCCAACGCCCCGGCCGAATGCAAGGGCAGATGCACGTGCATGTTCAAAAATCGATTGACTGTAATCAAGCCACCACCGAATGAAGCCTGGAGATGGCAGACTTCGCACAGTCCGAAGTGGAGGGCTGACCGAATGACCGCACCGACCACCACCCACCGGCAGCGACAGCCGCAGCAGCGGAGCACAGGGGGCAGTGCCAGCATGGCCATGGCCGAGCGAGATGACAGCGGCTCGATGGTCCGCCGGATCCTGCTGGGTTCACAGCTGCGCCGGCTGCGTGAATCGCGCGGGGTGACCCGCGAGGCGGCCGGCTACTCGATCCGCGCCTCCGAATCCAAGATCAGCCGGATGGAGTTGGGGCGGGTCAGCTTCAAACAGCGGGACGTGGCGGACCTGCTCACGCTGTACGGGGTGGTGGACGAGGCCGAGCGCGAATCGCTGCTCGGCCTCGCGCGTTCCTCCGGCCACGCAGGCTGGTGGCACAGCTACAACGACGTGCTGCCGGGCTGGTTCCAGACCTACGTGGGCCTGGAGGCGGCGGCCGCCCGGATCGCCACCTACGAGGTGCAGTTCGTGCACGGGCTGCTCCAGACCGAGGCGTACGCCGAGGCCGTGATCATCAGCGGCCACCGGGGCGGGCTGCCGCGCACGGAGATCGAGCGCCGGGTCGAACTGCGCATGCAGCGCCAGAAGCTGCTGTTCGGCGAGCGGGCCCCGCAGCTGCACTGCGTGCTGGACGAGGCCGCGCTGCACCGGGGGTACGGCGGCCGGCAGGTCATGGCGGACCAGATCAAACTGCTGCTGGAGTTCTCCGAGCTGCCGCACGTCACGCTCCAGGTCGTGCCCTTCGCGTACGGCGGGCATGTCGCGGAGAGCGGGGCGTTCACCGTCCTGCGCTTCGCCGAGCGGGAGCTGTCGGACGTGGCCTACGTCGAGCAGCTGACGGGCGCGCTCTATCTCGACAAGCGTGAGGACGTCGCCTCCTACCAGGCGGTCCTGGACCGGCTCTCCGACGCGGCGCAGCCACCGGCGGAGTCGCGGGAGCTGCTGAACCGCGTCGTGCGGCAGCTTCTCTGAGCAGGCCCGGCACCGCGCCGGCCCCCGGTTCAGTTCTTCGCGTACGGATTCGGTACGCCGGGCGGCAGCACGTCCGTCTGCCGTTCGCCCTCGTCCGCGAAGACGTACGCGCCCGCCTCGATCCGGTCGATCAGGCCGCGCGTCCACTCCTCGTCGCTGGACGACTCATGCACCCACAGCCGCATGATCTCGCCGATGTGTCCCCACTGCTCCGGGGTGTCGTCGGGCGGGCTCCAGTGCTTGCGCACCTCGGCGCGCCAGCCCTCCAGTGCCGCGACCCGTTCCCGCAGCAGGCCGACGGCCTCGGCGCGCGGGAGGTCGACGATGAAGCCGACGCCCGCCGTCAGGACGTCGATCCGCTCGTCGTGGGCGCGCAGCGCGTGCCGGAGCAGGTCGAAGAACACGTCCTCGCCGGCGTCGGTGATCTCGTACTCGGTACGGGGCGGGCCGCCGGCCGGGCTGGGGGCGGCCTCGTGGGCGAGCAGCAGTCCCTGTTTGGCCATGGCCTTCAGCGCGTGGTAGATCGAGCCCGGCTTGGCGTTGGACCACTCGTGGGCGCCCCAGAACTCCAGGTCGTTGAGGACCTGGTAGCCGTGGGTCCGCCCGTGCTGGCGCACCGAACCCAGCACCAGCAGCCGGATGACCGACATCACTCGCCCTCCCCTTGCGCGGATCGTCTGGGGTGTGTCTGTGCGGACAGTCTCTCATCGGGCCCACTCTTCAAGTTTGACTAGCCGCACCGCGCCCTCTACCCTCGACCCTCGCTCATCAAGTTTGAATAGCGAGAGGAGTGAGGACACGCAGTGCGCCAGATGATCAGAGTCCGCGAACTCACCAGGACCTACGGAGACCGGAACGCCCTCGACAGGCTGGACCTCACCGCCGGTGAAGGCACCGTGCACGCCCTGCTCGGCCCCAACGGGGCGGGCAAGACCACCGCCGTCCGCATCCTCACCACCCTGCTGCGCCCCACCTCCGGGCTGGCGGAGGTGGCCGGGCACGACGTTGCCCGCGCGCCGGACGAGGTACGCCACCGCATCGGCCTGGTCGGGCAGCACGCCGCCCTGGACGAGGGGCTGAGCGGACGGCAGAACCTGGAGCTGTTCGGCCGCCTGCACCACCTGGGCGGGAAGGCCGCCGCACGGCGGGCCGACGCGCTGCTCGCGGAGTTCTCGCTCGCCGACACCGGTGACCGCCCCGCCGGCACCTACAGCGGCGGCATGCGCCGACGGCTGGACCTCGCCGCCTCCCTGATCGTGCACCCACTGGTGCTCTTCCTCGACGAACCCACCACCGGGCTCGATCCGCGCGGGCGGGCCGAGGTGTGGCAGGCGGTGCGCCGGCTGACCGGGAGCGGTACGACCGTCCTGCTCACCACCCAGTACCTGGAGGAGGCCGACCAGCTCGCCGACCGGATCTCGGTCATCGACCGGGGCCGGCGCATCGCGGACGGCACCGCCGACGAGCTCAAGGCGCTGGCCGGCGCCGACCGGATCGACATCGTGGTGCGGGAACGGGACCGGCTGGACGCTGCGGCGGCGGCCGTCGGCGGAACCGTCGTGGACACGGACCGCCGGCTGGTCAGCCGCCCGGCGCCGGACCGGATGACCGCCCTGACCGCCACCGTGACGGCGCTGGCGGCGGCCGGCGTTGAGGCCCAGGACATCGCCCTGCGCCGGCCCACCCTCGACGAGGTCTTCCTCACTCTGACCGGAACGGAGACGGCATGACCACCGCACACCCGGGACCGCGCCAGTGGGCCGACTCGGTCACGATGACCCGCCGGGGCCTGGCCCACTGGGCACGGCAGCCGGGCCAGTTCGCCGCCCAGCTGGTCTTCCCGGTGATGCTGCTGGTGATGTTCGCGTACTTCATCGGCGGCGGGATGGAGGTGGCCGGCGGCGGGGACTACAAGGAGTTCCTGATCCCGGGGATGCTCGCGCTGACCATGGCCTTCGGCCTGGAAAGCACGATGGTGGCGCTCACCCAGGACATCAACAAGGGGGTGCTCGACCGGTTCCGTTCGATGCCGATCGCCCCGTCCTCGTTCCTGATCGGGCGCAGTCTGCTCGACATGCTCAGCTCGGCCGCCGCGCTGCTGGTCATGATCGGAGCCGGGCTCGCCATCGGCTGGCGCTGGCACGGCGGAGCGGCGGCGGCGCTGGCTGCCGTGGGGCTGCTGTTTCTACTGCGCTTCGCGATGCTGTGGGTCGGCATCTGGCTGGGTCTGGTCGCGGGGCGGCCGGAGATGGTGCAGACCGTACAGATCCTGGTGTGGCCGGTGGGGTTCCTGTCGAGCGCCTTCACCTCACCGGAGACCATGCCGGGCTGGCTGGGGACGGTGGCCGAATGGAACCCGATGTCGGCCACGGCGAGCGCGGTGCGCGAACTGTTCGGCAACCCCACCTGGAGCAGCACCTCCTGGTCGGCCGAACACCCCGTCGCACTGGCGGTGGCGTGGCCCCTCGTCCTGCTGGGCCTGGCCGTCCCGCTGGCGCTGCGCCGCTTCCGGTCCCTGGGCCGCTGAGCGCCGGGCCGCCACTGCGGAGGGGCTACTTGCGGACCGGGACGTCGTCGATCCAGGTGTAGCGGGTGCCCCGGCCCTCCGTGCAGCGCAGTTCGTACAGGCCGTTGCTGTCGGGGCGGCCGGAGAGCATCAGGGGGACATGGCCGGTGATGACGAGATCGATCGTCCGGCCGTGACGGGGGCCGCCGTCGAAGCGGACTTTGATCACGTGGGGGGAAGCCATGGCGCCCAACCTAACCAGGTGTCACCTTTGGCTTCCCCCCGTGAATCATGTCAAGGACCGCCAAATCGGACGGCCGCTCCCGATTCCTCACTCGGACGGATGACGGCCATCCCGATTACGGAGCGGCCCGCAGCGGCGATCGCTGGCGGCCGAGACCGGTGATCTCCAGCTCCATCACGTCACCGGCGGCCAGGTAGGGGAAGTTGCCCGACATCGCGACACCCTGCGGCGTTCCGGTGTTGATCACATCGCCGGGCTCCAGCACCAGGTACTGGGACAGGTGGTGGACCAGGTGCGCCACGCTGAAGATCATGTCGGCCGTGGTGGAGTCCTGCCGCGGCTCACCGTTGACCCAGGAACGCAGCGTGAGGTTCTGCGGGTCCGGCACCTCGTCCGCCGTCACCAGCACCGGGCCCAGCGGGTTGAACGTCTCACAGCTCTTGCCCTTGGACCACTGCCCGCCCGACTCGTCCTTCTGGTAGGTGCGCTCCGAGACGTCGTTGGCGATCGTGTACCCGGCGATGTGCGCGAACGCGTCCTGCGGGCTGTCGAGGTAGCGGGCGCGCCGGCCGATGACGACGGCCAGTTCGACCTCCCAGTCGGTCGTCGAGGCCCCGCGCGGGATGTGCACCGCGTCGTTCGGTCCGACCACGGTGTTCGGCGACTTGTAGAAGAGGATCGGCCACTTCGGCGGCGCGGACCCCGACTCGGCCGCGTGTGCCGCGTAGTTCTGCCCGATGCACAGCACCGCCGAGGGGCGGGTGATCGGGGCGCCGATCCGTTCCCCCTCGATGCTCGTCTCCGGGAGGGTGTCCACGGCCGGGACGATCCCCGGGTTCTCCGTCACCGCCGCCAGGAAGGCGGCGTCGATGTCCTGCGTGACGCCCCGCAGATCGTAGTGGCGGGAGCCGTCGGCCGCCGCCAGTACCGGGCGCTCCTGGCCCGGTTCGCCTATGCGCATCAGTCGCATCGTGTCACCCATTCCTGCTCAGTCGAGTGTTGCCAGCTCGTCCGCCGTCAGTGTCAGCTCCTGGGCTGCGGCCGAGTCCGTGATCGTCTCCGGGCGGCTGGCGCCGGGGATCGGGACGACCACCGGGGACTTCGCCAGCATCCAGGCCAGGCACACCCGTTGCGGACTCACCCCGCGATCGCGCGCCACCTGGGCGAACGGCGCGAAGCGCGAACCCAGGTCGCCCGCCTGCGCGATGCCGCCCAGCGGGCTCCACGGCAGGAACGCGATGCCCAGCTCCGTGCACAGTTCGAGCTCCGCCTCGCTGGAGCGGAAGGCAGGCGAGTACTGGTTCTGGACGGACATGAGCCGTCCGCCCAGGATCGCGTTGGCCTGCTCGATCTGTTCCGGGTCGGCGTTGGAGATGCCGGCCATCCGGATCTTGCCCTCGTCCAGCAGTTCGGCCAGCGTGCCGACCGACTCGGCGTAGGGCACGGCCGGGTCGGGCCGGTGGAACTGGTAGAGGCCGATCGCCTCCACCCCCAGCCGGCGCAGCGATGCCTCGCACGCCGAACGCAGGTACTGCGGGGAGCCGTTCAGCCCCCAGGCGCCGTCGCCGGGCCGGGTGTGGCCGCCCTTGGTGGCGATGAGCACGTCGTCCCGGCGCGGGTCCCCGGCGAGCGCCCGGGCGATCAGTGACTCGTTGTGCCCCGCGTCGTGGGCGTCGCCGAGGCTGTACGCGTCGGCGGTGTCGATGAGGGTGATGCCCGCGTCCAGCGCGGCCTTGATGGTGGCGATCGAACGGCTCTCGTCCTGCGGCCGTCCCTCGATCGACATCGGCATCGCGCCGAGGCCGATCTCGCTGACCTGCGCGGCTCCGATCATGCGGTACTTCATGGCTGTGCACCTGCCCTTCCATACCCGTCCATTCCCGCTGGATCCTAACGGCCCGCGCCCCGGGGCCCTCAGCAGCAACAGCCCCGACACCGGGCGCCGCCGGGGGCGGGCGGCGGGTTCCGACCCGGATCCGAGTTACATGAGCGCTGTTATATTAGCGCTATGACATCTCCCGAGCCTCCCGAGCCCCCTGAACCGGCCGGTGGCGACCCCACCTCCGCGCCGGACCGCTGGGTGCCGCTGCACCAGCTCTTCCGCGCCATGGACGACGAGATCGGCGAGGTGTACGCGCTGCGCGGCATCCACGGCGTACGGCCCCGGTTCGCCTATCCGCTGATCCGCCTCGCGCACACCGGACCGCTCACCATCCGGGAGCTGGCCGACTCCCTGGACCGCTCGCACTCCGCCGTCAGCCAGACCCTGACCGCCATGCGCCGCGAGGGCCTGATCGACTCCGCGCCCGGCGAGGAGGACGCCCGCACCCGCAAGATCACGCTCACCGAACGCGGGCGCGCGCTGGTGCCGTTTCTGGAGGCGGAGTGGCGGGCCACCCACGCGGTGGTCGCCGAGCTGGACGAGGAGCTGCCGCACCCGCTCAGCGCCGCCGCCGTCGCGCTGGCCCAGGCGCTGGAACGCCGGTCGATGAAGGACCGGATCCTCGACCGCCTCGAAGAACCGTCGTGAGCCGCCGGATCCGGTTCCTGGACGTACGGCCGCTGCGCACCAGCCCGCCCTTCCGCGCGCTGTGGATCGGCGCCTCGCTGGGCTCGGTCGGCCAGCAGATCGCCACGGTGGCCGTGCTGGCGCAAGTGTGGGAACTGACGGGCAGTCCGCTGTGGACGGGGGCCATCGGCCTGGCCACCGCCGGGCCCGCCATCGTGCTGGGCGTGGCCGGGGGTTCGCTCGCCGATGCGATGGACCGGCGGACCCTGGTACGGGCCACCACCGCGATCCAGTTGCTGGCCGCGCTGGCGCTGGTGGGGCAGGCGGCGGCCGGGAACCGTTCGGTCCTGCTGCTGCTCGCCCTGGTGGGGGCGAGCAGCGGGGCGAGCGCGCTGGGGGCCCCCGCCCGGCGTACGTTCCCGGTGCGGCTGCTGCCGTCCGGCCAACTCGCCGCGGGGCTGGCCCTGCAGGGCATGGCGTTCCAGGTGTCGATGCTGGCCGGGCCCGCGCTGGCCGGCCTCGTGCTGGCGCAGTGGCGATTTCCGGCGGCGTACGGGCTCCAGGCGTGCGCCGTCCTGATCTCCCTGCTCGTTCTGTTCCGGCTGCCGCCGATGCCGCCCCTGAGCGCGACGGCGGCCGGCGCGGGGGACGGCGGCGGAGCCGGCCGGATGCGCCGGCCCGAACGCGGCGGCTGGCTCTACATCCTGCGCCGGCCCACCCTGTGGGGCGCCTTCGCCACGGACCTGTCCGCGACGCTGCTGGCGATGCCGATCTCCCTGTTCCCGCTGATCAACGAGATCAGGTTCGACGGGGATCCGCGCACGCTCGGCCTGTTCCTGTCGGCGGTGGCGGTCGGCGGGATCACGGCGGGACTGTTCTCCGGGACGGTCACCCGGCTGCGGCGGGCGGGGGCGGTGCAGTTGACGGCCGCGCTGGTGTGGGGGCTGGCGCTGGCCGGGTTCGGACTGGCGGGGCCGCTGTGGCTGGCGCTGGGCTGCCTCGCGGTGGCGGGCGGCGCGGACACCATCTCGGTGGTGACGCGGGGGGCGCTGGTCCAGTTGGAGACGCCCGACGCGTACCGGGGGCGGGTGTCCTCCGTGGAGCACGTCATCGGCATGGCGGGACCCGAGGTCGGCAACTTCCGGGGCGGCCTGGTCGCCTCGCTCACCTCGGCACCGGTCGCGCTGGTGACGGGCGGTCTGGCGGGGGCGGTCGGGGTCGGTGTGGTGGCGCTGACGAACCGGCCGCTGCGCACGTACACCCTGCCCGACACCCTGCCCGGTCCGGAGCCGGAGGCCGGCCCCGCCGCCGTTCCGGGACCGGAACCGGCGCCTGACCCCGCCGCACCGGCCGCCGCAGCCGGGCAGCCGGAGCGCACCGGCTGACGCCCGGAGGCGTCCCGTGGCTCACCTCCGCTCCCCCTGGCAGATTCTGCCACCCGGGCGTAGGGTGCGAGCCATGGGACGCGTCAGGGACGACGCCACGATGAGGGCGTCCGAGAAGTGCTGCGAGCTGTACATCAGCCGCGGCACCACCTCCCTCACCGTCGCCGAGCTGACCGCGGCCATCGGCATCTCCGCGCGCTCGTTCCACCGCTACTTCCCGACCAAGGCCGACACCGTCCAGCCGGTCTTCGACTGGACGACGGACACCTTCAACACGCACGTGCGCACCGCCCCGCCCGGGCCGCTGACCGGCGTGCTGCGGGACGGCTTCCGCGTCATGCTCGGCGGTCCGCACGCCGCCCGCACCCGGGCCCTGTTCCCGCTGGTCTTCGCCGATCCCGGCATGTGGTCCGTCTTCCTGCGCGCCGTCCACCACGGTGAGACCACGCTGGCCGAGGCGCTCGCCCCCCGGCTCGGCAGCGCGCCCGACGCCGTCGGCACCCGAACGGCCGCGGCCGCCGTGGCCTCCGCCACCCGGCTCGCGTTGGAGGGGATGGCCCGCACCGGCCAGGACCCCGAGCCGTTATTCGACGCCCATCTCGACGCCTTCGTGTCGGGCGTCCTCGCCGGGGCCCGCTGACCCCCACTCCCCCACACCACCCAACGCATCGCATCACAGCGCAGGAAAGCCGGTACCACCATGTCAGGACTTCTGGAGAACAAGGTCGCCATCGTCACCGGCGGCAGCAGCGGGATCGGAGAGGCGACCGTCGAGCGGTTCATCGCCGACGGGGCCCGCGTCACCATCGCCGACATCCAGGACGAGGCCGGCGAGGCGCTCGCCGCCCGGCTGGGCGAGCGGGCCCTGTACGTCCGCACCGACGTCACCGACGAGGCGGCCATCGAGAACGCCGTGCGCCGCACCGCCGAGCACTTCGGCCGGCTCGACGTCATGTTCAACAACGCCGGCGCGCAGGGCGACCCCTCGCCGCTGACCGAGATCGGCGCCGAGGGCTTCTCCCGCACCATCGACCTGCTCACCCGGTCCGTGGTGCTGGGCCACAAGTACGCCGCCCGCCAGTTCCAGGCACAGGGCGGCCCCGGCTCGATCATCAGCACCGCGAGCGCCGCCGCGCTCCAGGGCGGCTGGAGCGCCGCCGGCTACACGATCGCCAAGCACGCGGTGGTCGGCGTCGTCCACCAGGCCGTCGCCGAACTCGCCCCGCTCGGCATCCGCTCCAACGCGATCGCGCCGGGCATCATCATGACGCCCATCATGGCCCGGTCCTTCGGGGTGCCGATGGAGGAGGCCGAGGCGTTCACCGGGTTCCTCGCCGACCGGCTCGGCGGCAGCCAGCCCTTGGGGCGGGTCGGCACCGGGGACGACATCGCCCGCGTCGCCGCGTTCCTGGCCAGCGACCTGGCCCAGTTCGTGACCGGCGCGATCATCCCCGTGGACGGCGGCGCCACCTCGGTCACCCAGGGCACCTTCGCCGTCGATGTCGCGGCGGCGGCAGCGGAGTACACCGCCGGCGCCCGCTGATCCCGGGCCCGCGACGGCCCGGCGCGCACCCGGCACAGAACCGGCCGGCACCGAAGCACCGCGCGCCGGGCCGCGCCGCCTGCCGCCCCCCCTACGCTGGGCACATGACGCTCGCTCAGGCACCGATGCCCTTCGACCCCGAGGTCTTCGCCGCCGACCCGCACGGCACCTTCGCGCGACTGCGCCGGGACACCCCCGTCGTGCGGGTCACCCTCCCCGAAGGCACGGCGGCCTGGGTGATCACGCGCGAGGCCGATGTGCGGGCCTGGATGGGCGATCCGCGGCTGTCGCTCGACAAGTCGCACTCCACCACCGGCTACCAGGGCTTCTCCCTGCCGCCCGAGCTGGACGCCAACCTGCTCAACATGGACGGCGCCGACCATCTGCGGCTGCGCCGGCTGGTGTCCAAGGCGTTCACCCCGCGCCGGGTGGAGGCGCTGCGGCCCCGGATCGAGGAGGCGGCCGGACAGCTCGCGGAGGCGGTGGCCCTCGCGGGACGGTCCGGCCCGGTGGACCTCGTCCGCGCCTACGCGGGACCGCTGCCGATGACGGTCATGGGCGAATTGTTCGGGCTGCCCGCCGAGGGCCGGCGGTCGTTCGCCGCGCTGATCGGCACCGTCATCTCGGCCCGCAGGCCGCAGGAGGCGGCCGAGGCGGTCGAGGCGATCGCCGCGTTCATGCGCGCGCTGATCGCCGACCGGCGCGCCACGCCCGGCGAGGACCTGCTCTCCGGACTGATCGCCGCCCGTGACGAGGGCGAACAGCTCAGCGAGAGCGAACTGGTCTCGCTCGCCTTCCTCATCGTGGGCGCCGGCATCGAGAACGTCACCCACCTCATCTCGGGCGGCCTCTACACCCTGCTGACCCACCCGGAGCAGCTGACCGCCGTGCGCGACGCCCCCGACGCGCTGCTGCCGGAGGCCGTGGAGGAACTGCTGCGCTACGTGCACCCCAACGTGACGGCCATCCGCCGCTTCCCGGTGGAGGACATCGAGGTGGGCGGTACGGTCATCCCGCGCGGCGAGACGGTCCTGCTCGGTCTGGCCGCCGCGCACCGTGACCCGGCCCGGTACCCGGAGCCGGACCGCTTCGACATCCACCGTGCCGAGAAGTCCCATCTGGCACTGGGCCAGGGGCTGCACTACTGCCTGGGCGCGCCGCTGGCCCGCACCCAGATCGAGATCGCGCTCGGCACCCTGCTGCGCCGTTTCCCCGGCCTGCGGCTCGCGGGCGAACCCGCGTGGCGGACCACCTTCCGCAGCCACGCGCCCGCCCGGCTGCCGGTGCTGGGCCTGGACTGACGGCCCGGCCCGGACACGAGTGGCCGGCGCGGGTGGCTGCCGCTGCTACCCGGGGATGACCTCGATGGCGTCGCCGCGCACGGTGGCGGTGTCGCTCCGGTGGCCGGTGTCCAGGAGCGCGGAGGTGGCGGTCTCCCCCGCGACGCGCTTCGCCTCCTGGTCGTCGGCGGCTTCGACGATGATGCTGAAGGTGATGTCTCCGGCGTCGGTGCGACGCGTGACGATCCTGCCCCTGGTGCCGCGGGGATCGCAGGCGGCGAGGGCGTCGTTGAAGTCGTTCAGTACGTCCTCGGCGGGCTCGCGGGTGAAGCGGACGGGAACGACGGCGAGGTAACGGGCCATGCGGGAAACGTACTCCCACACGACCGGTGACCGGGCGGGGCCTACGGCGCGGCGGTGACCTTGGCGATGAACGCGGCCAGGTTGTCCACGGTCCGCCGGATCTTCTCCTCCACGGTGAGCGTCTCGTACACCCGGGCGCCGTCGCCCGGGTCCTTCTTGCCGCGCACGTACAGCGAGCAGTCCAGGTCGTCGCAGAGGTAGCTGCCCACCGAGTCGCCCTGCTTGCCGGCCCGCCCGGCGCGCGGGGCGACCATCAGGGCGACGCCGCCCGCCCGGGTGGTGAGGCAGATCGAGCACATGCTGTGCCGCTTGCGCCCGGGGGACGAGGCGGTGCTGCGCAGGGCGATGGCCTGCGGTCGGCCGGCGACGTCGGCGACCAGGTAGGCGCGGTCGGGCGCCCGGGGGTCACGCCAGCCGAGGTAGTCCAGCTCGTCCCAGGGGCGGGTGGCCAGGTCGAGGGGCACGTACAGCCGCTTCGTCTCGCCCTTGGAGCAGTTGACGAAGGAGGCACGGATCTCGTTCTCGGTCAGTGGCTTCATGGAGAGCCAGGCTAATTTGCCTAAAGGTGTTAGGCAAACGCATAATCACTATCGGGAAATCGGCGACAAGGGCAGGCGAGGAACATCATGGTGCGTGCGGGGCTGACCACGGACCGTGTGGTGCGGGCCGGAGCGGAGCTGGCCGACGAGGTCGGCTTCGACGAGGTGACCGTCTCCGCGCTCGCCCGCCGCCTCGGCGTCAAGGTCGCCAGCCTCTACTCCCACCTGAAGAACTCCCAGGACCTGCGAACCCGCATCGCGCTGCTCGCCCTGGAGGAGATGGCCGAGCGCGGCGACGCCGCCCTCGCCGGCCGGGCCGGACGCGACGCGCTCGCCGCCCTCGGCGACGTCTACCGCGACTACGCCCGCGCGCACCCCGGCCGCTACGCCGCCGCCCAGCTACGCCTGGATCCGCAGGCCGCCGCCGCCAGCGCCGGTGGCCGGCACGCCCGGATGACCCGGGCGATCCTGCGCGGGTACGCGCTGGAGGAGCCGGACCAGACGCACGCCGTACGGCTGCTGGGCAGCGTCTTCCACGGCTACGTCAGCCTGGAGCTGGGCGGCGGCTTCAGCCACAGCGCCCCCGACACCCAGGAGACCTGGACCCGCATCCTGGACTCCCTCGACGCCCTGCTGCGCCACTGGCCCGCCCCCACGCCCCCCGCGAACAGCTGAGACGCCGCGGCACACCGCCTCCGGCACCGCCGCGTCGCCGCGCGTCCCCGGGCCCGGCGACCGTGGGGCCTCCCTCGTGCGCTCTCCTGACAAGGGCCTGCCCCGCTGATAGCGTCCGACGGATGGATGGCCGCGATGACGCCCAGGACGTGTCCGTCAACTCCGTCTCGGGGCAGGTCCGGGCGGACACGATCGTCCAGGCGCGGCACGTCATCATGAATCTGGACCTCGATCCGCCGGCCCGCCCCCGGCCGCTGCCGCGCGAGGTACGGCCGCCGCTGGGTCCTTTCGTCAACCGCGCCGCCGAACTCACCCGGCTTGCGGCCCTGCTGGAGACCGGCCGGCACCGGGACGGCCGGGTGGTCGTGGTGGTCACCGGGCTCGGCGGGATCGGCAAGACCTCGCTGCTGGGCCACTGGATCCACGCCCTGGACCGCGAGCTGCACTCCCCGGACGGAGACCTGTATGTCGATCTCGCCCAGCACCGGCGGGACGGGGCGGTGGACATCGGGGCGGTGCTGACGGACCTGCTGCGTTCGCTGGAGGGGGACGGCGCGGGCCCGCCGGCCTCGCTGCCGGCCCGCGAGAAGCGGTTCCGCACGCTCACGGCGGAACGGCGGCTGCTGCTGTTCGTGGACGGCGTGCTCAACGCCTCCGAGGTGCTGCCGCTGCTGCCCACCCGGGGCGTGCTGGTGGTGGCCGCCCGGCGCGCGCTGCCGGGTCTCGCGCTGCGGGCGGATCTGGCCCTGACCGTGGGGCCGCTGGACGGCGCCGCGGGGACCGACCTCGTGCGGACCCTGGTGGGGCCGGCGGACACGACGGCGCCGGAGGAGCTGCTCGAACTGGTGCGGCTGTGCGCGGGGCATCCACAGGCGCTGTTCGCTGTGAGCGAACTGCTCGCCGACCAGGGCGGATTCGGCGAAACCGGCGCCGAGATCCTCACCAGGCTCCGCGACGCGCGCCGGCGGATGGGAGAACTGTCGGTGTCCCAGGTCTTCGACGCGGCGTTCGCGGACTTCCCGCCGGCCGCGCGCCAGGCGTATCTGCTGCTCGGCGTCCACCCCGGCACGACCTTCACGAAGGACCTGGTCACCCGGGTCGCGGGACCGGCCGCCGGGGCGGGGCTGCGCGAGCTGGCCCGGTCCCATCTGGCGGGGCCCGCCAAGGAGACCGGCTGGTTCCGGCTGAACGGCCTCGTACGCGAGCACGCCGCCGACCGCGCCCGGCGGGAGCTGACCGCCCCCGTCCGTGACCGGCTGCTGCGCGCCGTCGTCGACGACTACGTCGCGCTGGCGGCGGCAGCGGACGCGCTCGTGCTCGGCGACCGCTACCGCATCGCGCCGCCGCCCCAGGGCCCTTCCCCCTTTGCCGACCGGGAGGCGGCGGTGGGCTGGCTGGACGCGGAGCGCAGCAATCTGCTGGCGGTGCAGCGGGCGGCGTACGAGAGCGGCTGGTACGAGCCGGTGTGGCGGCTGAGCGAGTCGCTGTGGGCGCTGCACCACGGGCGGCTGCTGTACGCGGACTGGCTGGAGGCCAACCGGCTCGGCCTGGAGGCCGCCCGCTGGGAGGGGCGGACGCCCGCGCAGGTGCGGATGCTCAATCAGCTGGCGCGCTACCACCACGCGATGGCCGATCAGAGCGCGGACGGCGCGGAGGCGCGGACGCACCGGGCCTCGGCCAGGGAACTGCTGTCCGTGGCGGAGGAGCACTTCGGCGCCGCCGACGGGGACGGCACGGGCGGCCCGGGCGGTGCGGACGGGCCGGGCAGTGCCGACGGTCCGGGTCCGGTGCCGCCGGTGCTGCGCGGGGTGATCTGGGAGACCGGCGGGCTGCTGTGGGTGGCGGACGGCGAACCGCGCCGGGCCCTGCCGCTGTTCGCCCGCGCGCTGGCGGCCAACGAGGCGGCCGGCGACCGGCACGGTGTGGCGGTGCAGACCTACAACCTGGCCCAGGCCCACCTAGGCCGTTTCTTTTGGATCATCGTGCTGACCAGGTGTGGATGGCGGCGATGTGGAGTGCGGCCTGGTAGATGGTGGCGGTCTTGTCGTATCGGGTGGCCAGGCCGCGCCATTGCTTGAGTTTGTTGATGCAGCGTTCGACGGTGTTGCGCTGCTTGTATGCCTCTCGGTCGAACGCGGGCGGGCGGCCGCCCCGGCTGCCGCGTCGTTTGCGGTTGGTTGCCTGGTCAGCGGGAACGGGAATGACTGCCCGGATTCCGCGCCGACGGAGGTGGGCCCGGATAGCGCGTGAGGAGTAAGCCTTGTCGGCCAGGACCATCTCCGGTGTTGTCCGGGGCCGGCCGGTCGGCCGGGGCACCCGTAACTGGTTCATGACCTGGGCGAACGCGGGTGCGTCCCCTGCCTGGCCCGGGGTGAGGACGAAGGCCAGGGGCCGACAGCGGCTGTCGGCGGCGAGATGGATCTTGGTGGTCAGTCCGCCGCGGGACCGTCCGAGGGCATGGTCGTCCGGCTCGCCGGCCGGGGCCCCTTTTTGCGGGCCCCGGCGGCGTGCTGGTGAGCACGGACGATCGTGGAGTCGACCGCGATGACCCAGTCCATGTCGCCCTCGGCGTCGGCCTGGGCGAGCAGGGCGGTGAAGACCTTCTCCCAGGTGCCGTCGGCGGCCCAGCACCGCAGCCGGTTGTGGACGCCCTTCCACGACCCGAAGCGCTCGGGCAGATCCATCCACGGCGTCCCGGTGCGGTATTTGAAGGCGATCGCGTCGATCACCGGGCGGTGATCCCGCCACCGCCCTCCCCGCCGAGGTGTCCGGTCCGGCAGCAACGGCTCGATCCTCGCCCACTGGGCATCAGTCAACGACACACATCAACCAACGATCCGATGATCCGCAGGAAACGGCCTAGCCGCCGGGGACCTCCCGGCGGCGACGGCGGCGCTGGGCGACGCGCTGGCGGTGGTGGAACGGAGCGGTGACGACCCGATGCGGTCCAGGATCGGCATCGTGCTGGCGAAGGCGGCGCTGGCGGCGGACGACGCCCGGGCGGCACTGCGGCACGCGACCACGGCCGCGCAATGGGCCGCCCGGCTGGGCCAGCACCCCAAGCTGGACCAGGCCCTGACCCTGGTGATCGGGGCGGCGGAGCGCCTGGGCGACACCGCGCTGCGCACGGCGGCGCAGGCCCGGCGCAGCGCGCTGCGCCAGGACGGCTGACCCCGGGCGCGACGGGAGGGTACGGCCGCCGGCCGCCCGGCCTCAGTCGCCGGTCCGGTACTGCGGGACGAACCGCACCCGGACCGCCGCCGCCCCGGTCCGGATCAGCAGGCCGCCGGTGGCCAGTTCGGCCGCGCTGCCGCCCCCGTACTGCCACAGGTTCACCGCCGCGCCCAGCACCAGCGGGTGCAGCTCCGGCCGGGGCCGGCCCCATTCGCGCGGGCTCTCGGCCTCCAGCAGCCGGCCGTCGCGCAGCCGCAGCAGGCAGCGGTGCGGGCTCAGCGCCGCCGTCGCGACCAGCAGGGCGGGGCTGTCCGCCGCGCGGCGCTCCAGCCAATCGGCCGCCGGGAGTCCGGCGTCGGTCACGGTGCGCGCCGCGACCTCGGCCGCCTGCCGCCACAGCGGGCCGGTCTCGCCGTCGGTCACCGCCAGGAAGCCGCGCGGCTCCGTCCGTCCGGTGCGCGCGACCACCGGGAAGCGGCGCAGCGTCACCACGCCGTCCGTACAGTCCCCCGTCACATCGAAGGTGCACACGCCCGGGGCATCCGTGTGTGCCGTCCGCCGGGGCGGGTCGGGCAGCGCGCCGAGCGCCTCCCGGGCGTCGCCGGACGGCTCCCGTACGCCGCGCCCGGCGAAGAAGCCGTACAGCGCGCGCCGCACCCGGGCCGCCGCCTCGCCGGGCGCGCCGAGCCCGCCGTCCGTGATGCCGCGCAGGGCGTCCGGGTCGTGGTCCTCGATGGCCCGCCGCACCTGGTCCTCGATCGGCCCGTCCGGGTCGAGACGCGGCCCCCCGGTACCGAAGGCGTGGCTGGGTGAGGACGGGTCCAGTTCGTGTTCCCCGGTGGCGGCGAGCAGGACCGGCAGGCCGAGGGCGGCGCCGAGGAAGGAGGTGGAGCCGTGGTCGCCGATCACACAGTCGGCGGCCACCAGCGCCGCACGCCAGCCCTCCTCGGGCGGGATGATCATCAGCCCGGCGTCGAGGGCCTGGGCCAGCCGCCGGTCCACGCCAGCCGGGGTGTGGTGGGCCCACACGTTGGGGTGTGCCACCAGCGCCACCGCGTACTCGTCCACGGGCAGCTCCGTGACCAGCCGCAGCGGCAGGTCCGTGGCGCGGCCGAGCAGCGAGTGGGCGCGCCAGGTGCTGTTGACGACGATCAGCCGCCGGCCGCCGGTCACCCCCAGGGCCCGGCGGTAGTGGTCACGGCGCGGCAGGCTGGCGATCATCCGGTCGTACGACAGGTCGCCGACCACGCGCGCCCGGGGCAGCGCCTCCGGGCAACTGCGCGCCAGCCGCTCCAGTTGCTCCGGGTGCGACACCCCGATCACGGCCGGGACGATCCGTCCCTCGTGCGTGAGTTCCCCCCGGGAGAGCCCGGCGGCCACCGGCTCGCCGTCCGTGACCTCCGGCACCAGCCGGTTGTATCCGACCCCGTGCGGCAGCACCATCAGCGGCGCGTCCACCTCGCGCATGCTGGGGTGGACGGCGAACGCCACCGCCAGATCGAAGCCGCGGCCGGGCGCCGTGGCCTCCTCCCAGGTCAGGAAGCGGCCGGGGAGTGACCGTACGTACTCCTCCAGGCCGGCCGAGAACGCGGACCCGGTGTTGATGGTGAAGAACAGCTCCACGTCCTGCGGCGGCAGCAGGCGCACCAGATCGCGCAGCCGGGTCGCCGAGGTGAGGGTGCGGGCCACCCCGAGAACGTCAACCGCCGGGAGGGGGCGCAGCGTCGCCCAGGCGGGGTCGTACCGCCCGGGCCGGTGACGGGGACCGGACACAGCGGCCACGTTACCGGGTGGAGTGCCAGGTCACCTCGTTCGCCTGGATCAGGTTGCGCACCCGGGCGTTGCCCTGGACGACGTTGTGGACGCTCACGCCGCCGGCCGCGCCGCGCGCCTCCTCGCTCTCCCGCATCCAGGTCCGCAGGTCGGCGGCGAAGGCGGCGTCCTGGAGCGCGCGGGCGTAGATGACGGCCGCGAGCTGCTGCACCTCGGGGTCATCGGGCCGTACGGCGGGCACGGGCTGCGGGTCGGGGTCGGCGGCGGGGGACGGCGCGGGCTCCGGGTCCGGCTCGGCGTCGGCGCGCCCCAGGGCGCGCCGTCCCAGCCGGGTGAGCGCCGCCCAACTGCGCGTTCCCGCCTCCGAGCCGAGTGCGCCGGCCGCGGCCGTGACCGCCGCGGTGATGGCCGCCAATGACAGCGGATCGACCATGTGACCGCCCCCCTTCCGTTCCCGCCCCCTGTTTACCCGCGCGTGCGCCGTTCACGCCGGCCCTGTCCCGCCCCGTTGACCGCGATCAGGTCGAGCAGCGGCGTGCCGCTGTTCCACAGCCCCAGATAGTCGCGGTGAATGGCCAGAACCCGCTGCTGCGTCGCCAGTTCGAGCGCCTGCTTGGTGAACGCCCCCGCTGTGGTCACGAACACCGCCAGGTCAGCCCGGTGGTGCTGGTACACCGTGCCCAGGAACTTCTGCATGTCCGCGCTGCCCACCGAGCGGTCCGCCCGGTACTGCTTGCACTGCACCACCAGCCGCCGCCCGTCCGGCAGCAGCGCCGTCACATCGGCGCCGAGGTCACCGGCCCGCCCCGTCACCTCCACCTGGCCGCAGCCGTCGCGGCGGCACAGCCAGGCGACGTGCTCCTCGAACTCCCGCCAGCTCAGTATGTCCAGCGCCGCCACCGTGGCCCGCGCCCGCGCGCGCCGGTCCGCCGCGCGGAACTCCCGGTCCGCAGCCCTGGCCCGCCGGTCGCGCCGCCACAGCCACCAGCCGAGTGCCCCGAGCGCGGCGGCGCCGAGCGCGATCAGCGGGTACGGCCAGAAGATCACCACCGCTGCCGCCACCGCGATCCCCGTGGCGCCCCACCGGTTGCGCCGCACCTGCCGCTTCCGCCGATTCCGCTGGTTCTGCCGCTTTCCGCCCATGGCGCGCCAGTGTGGGAGGTACGCGCCCTCGTCCGCCAGAGCGCCTTCTCGGCCAGGACGGGGCCCGGGCGGGCGGACGCCGGGGACGGACGGGGAGCGGTCCTGGCACCGGACGATCTGGCTGCCGCTGCGGCCCTCTTCGAAAATTCATTCCCCAACTGCCCTCTGTGGAAATGAACTTGCTCTTGTTAGCGTGATGGATGGCTCTGTCGAGCACCGTACGTGGGCGGGGCGCCCGGGACGGGAGCGCGCGGATGGCGAACGACACGGACATCACTTCCCCGGACCCCGGCCCGCGTTCCCCCGCGCACGGGAGGCGCCGGCGCCGGAAGCCGCACGTGCCTCCCTGACCGAAGAGTTCGGCCCGTTGATGTCCGTCGAGAAGTGGGCACGCGCCGGCGTCCGCCGTGAACGGCCCCGGAAAGGCCAGGGATCGCCGTATGACGTCCCCGGAGGAAGCGTCGGCATGGGTGCGGCGGCTGCCCCGGACATCGACGGATCCGGCCGCCGCCGAACGGGAGGACCTGGCGTTTCTCCTGGCCATGGCCGCGGGCGGAATGCTCAGTGGCCCCGCGTTCCCCCGTCCGGAGGGGGCGCGGGAGAACGCGCCGGATTCCGTCCGGCACTCCGTTCCGAAACCGCCGGCCGGGGCGCGGAAGAACTTCCCGACCGGCATCGTCTTCCACGGCCGCGGCTCCTTCCTGTCCGACGCGGAACTCGCCGCGCTGGACCGGGAATCACGGGACTACCGCCCCCGGGCCGAACGTCTTCCCGACCACTGTGCGGCCTCCGGCGCTCCCGTTGCCGGGGAGGTCTCCCGCTCCCCGGCGATCCACGCGTTCCTCACCGAGAAGGTCGGGGCCTTCGCCGCCACCCGCCGGGCGCGTTACCTCTACTACGACGAGCCGGGACGCGGCGGCGATCCGCACGTCGAGCCGGACGCGTGCGCGCTGCACATCCTCACCCTGCTGGAGCACCGGCCGCCGAGCGGGCACAGACCGGTGAGGCAGGAGGAGCCGGCCCGCTCCGAACTCATCCTCCATCCGCCGGACCTCGGGGCGGTGCGGCTCCGGCTGAGGGCGGGAGAGTCCCTCGTCTTCTTCGCGGGCAGCGTCACGCACCGGCGCACCAGAACCGTCGCGGACGAGCGGGTCCGCCTCGTCTCCTTCGGCTACCGCGTGCTCGGGGACCCGCAGGAGTGACACCCCGGGGCCGGGGCCCCGCCTCTCACCGCTCCGGCGGCTCGGGCGACGGCGGGGGCGGGGGCGGGGTGGGGTGTTCGGGCGGCACCGGCGGCTCGGCGGGCGTGGGCGGCGGCGGCCGGTCGGGCGGCGCCGGGGGCCGGGGGTGCTCGGGCGGTACGGGAGTGGGCTCGCGGTGCGTGGACGGGCTCATGCGTCGACCTCCGTGACGGGACGGTCCGTGGCGTACGGGATGCCCCAGCGTTCGGCGGCGATCCGGGCCGCCTCGGCCGCCTGGTGGCGTGCGGCCGGCCCCCAGCCCAGGAGTTCGGCGGCCTGTGCCGGGGTGGCGAGCAGCCGGTGGTACCTCAGCCCGGTGGCCGGGTCGACGCCGCGCGGGCCGATGGCGGTCACCCGCCCCGCCATGCGGGCGAGCGCCCGTTCCGGGCCCGCCGGGGAGTGGACCCAGCCCAGCCAGCGCGCCTCGTCGACGGTGAGCCGGGCCTCCTCGTACGCCTCGCGGGTGAGCGTACGCACCGGGTCGGGGCCGTCCTGCGCCTCCACCGTTCCGCCGGGGAGCAGGACCACGCCCTCCTTCGGGTCGATGAGTATCACCACCCGCCCGTCCGGGGCGAACAGCCAGCCCCACACCTGGGTCACGGGGGTGCGGTGCGCCACGGGACGGTCGGTGCGCCAGGGCCAGTCGTGTCCCCGCACGACCCGGGTGATCACCGAGTGCTCCTCCAGCGGGGGGCGCGGGCCGGTGTGCCGGCCGTCCTGGAGGTAGACGGTGCCGGTGCCGCCGAGCCGGGCGCGCAGCGCCGCGAGCATGCGGCGGGCGTCGGGGCCCGCCATCCGGTCGGCCGCTTCGGCGGCGTCGAGGAAGGCGTGGTCCTTCAGTTCGCCGGCGGGCAGCCGGATGCGCGCCGCGTCGGCGGGCCCGACCGTGCCGCCGTCGAAGACCGTGTGGAACTCGCCGGGGAACGGCAGGTCCTCGGGCAGCCCTTCGATACGCGGGCTGACGTGGTCGACGGCGAGGGCCGCGCCCGGTGTCCTGGTGAGACCGGTCTCCTCCCACACCTCGCGCCGGCAGCCCTCGCTGGGCAGTTCGCCCGCCTCCACGCCACCGCCCGGCAGCAGCCAGGTGTCGCGGTAGGAGGGCCGTACGAGCAGCACCCGCCCCCACGGGTCGGTCATCAGCGCGGTGGCACACACCCATACGGCGTGCCGGGAGGCGGCGTACTCGGCGTTGGAGGTCACAGGATCTTGCGTCACACCTCATGATCAGCACGGATCGGCGGCCTCACCAGGGCGCTTGACGGCGCGCGGGAAGCGCCCGGGGGCGCACCCCCGGGCGCTTCGCGCACATCAGTGGCCGGCCGCGCCGACCACGCCGCTCAGCTCGTTGGGCACCTGCGGCAGCTCGACGCTGTTCAGCACCTCGCCCGAATGGATGTCCACGGCGTGCAGTTCCTTGCTGCCCGGCTCGGTGACGAAGACGGTGTGGTCACGGACGAAGATCGCCGGGCGCGGCTGCTGCCACTCCAGCGGCTCCTCCCAGGCGTCGATCACCGGGATGGTGTCCGTGACCTCGCCGGCCTCCGGGTCGATGACGTGGATCTGGCCGTCGGTTCCCAGGACCAGGGCCTCGCCGTGCGGGCCGCGCGCCAGGGAGCGGAAGGTGTAGCTGGTCCCGAGGTCGACGAGCTTCAGCGAACCGTCGACCGTGTCGATGAGGGATATCTGCTCGGGGCGCTCCAGTTCGGCGTCCTTGTCCTGCTTGTAGTCGCCGAGGACCACGGTGGACTCGTCCGAGCCGGCCTGGTTGCCGATCCGGCCGTACGCGGTGGGGCTGTCCACCTTGGTGAACGCGCCGTCGCGGTAGACGAGGACGCCGTCCTCGCAGCCGATCACGATGACGTCGTCCTTGGCCGCGGCCTCGCCGTGGACGCCGGGGCACTCCTCGCTGCGGGCGATCTCCTCGCCGTCGGCGTCCAGGACCATGGCGCCGACGCGGCTCTCCTCGTTGCCGAGGGTGACCAGCAGGTCGCCGCTCTCCAGCTCGACGGCGACACCGTGGTGGGCCTCGGCGGACTGGTAGGTGTCGGTGTCCGGCAGGCCGTCCCCGCCCAGGTCGTGCGGGTCGAACAGGGTGACCTCGCCGGTACCGTCCGCGAACAGCACCGTGCGGTCGCCGTGCCGGACGACGTGGCCCGGCTTCTCGCCCGCGAACTCGGCGCCGGTCAGCCGGGCGCCGACGGCGTCCAGGACCTGGAACCCGGTGGAGGTGGAGACCAGCACGTGCTGGTCGTCACCGGCGGGGTTGACCCGGTTGAAGCCGTCGAGGGGGAGGTCCCCGACGACCTCGAACGTGGTCCCGTCCAGGACGAGCAGCCCGCCGTCGTAGGTGACGACCAGCGGTTCGGCGGCCTCGACGGTGGGCGGCGCGCTGTCCTGCGGCTTCTCGCCCTCCTTCGCCGCGCTGCTGTCGTCGGAGGATCCGCAGGCACTGAGGACGAGGGCCGAGGCGGCCAGCACGGCCACCGACGCGGCGATTCTCTTCTTCCGCATGGTTCTTCTCTTCTCTTTTCTCTTCTTATCGCAAGCCGGTAACGATGGCTTCGGTGTTGGAACGCATCAGGTCGAGGTAGGTCTCGGCCCCGCCGCCCGGGGCGCTCAGGGATTCCGAGAACAGCGGTACGACGTCGACGTGCAGTCCGGTCTCCTCGGCGAGCACCCGGGCGAGCCGGTCGGGCTGTTCGGCGTCGACGAAGATCGCGGGGACGCCGGATTCCCGGATGGCGCCGGCCAGGGATTCCAGGTCGGCGGCGGACGGTGAGGCGAGAGTCGTGCCGCTGGGGATGACGGCGCCGACGACATCGAAGGCGTAGCGGTCGGCGAGGTAGCCGAAGACGTGGTGGTTGGTGACGAGGCTGCGGCGCTCCTGCGGTATGCCGGCGAACCGCTCCGTCATCCAGGTGTCCAGCTCGTCGAGTTCGGCGAGATACGCCTCGCTGTTGGCGCGGACCGTCTCCGGATCGACGCCCGGGACCCGCTCGGTCACCTGGTCGGCGATGAGTCCGACGGCGGTGGCGACCCGGGCCGGGTCGGTCCAGAAGTGCGGATCGGGCTCCCCGGCCATGGCGTCGGAGGTGTACGGGAGGGGGTCGATGCCGGCGCCGACCTCCAGCGTGGGGGTGCCGGATCCGGCCGCCGCCGCCACGTGCCGCAGGACGCCTTCCTCCAGGCCGAGGCCGTTGTACACGAGGAGCGCGGCGCTCTCGATGCCGGCGGCCTGGCGGGCGGAGATGCCGAAGGAGTGCGGGTCGGTCCCGGCGCCCATCAGGACGGTGACCTCGGCCTGATCGCCGACGATCCGCTGGGTGATGTCGCCGAGGATGTTGGTGGTGACCACCACGCCGGCCCGGTCCTCGGCGGCGGCGGAGCAGCCGGTCCCGAGCAGCCCGAGCCCGAGGACTCCGGCCAGTGCCGCCAGGCCCGCGCGGATGCCGTGCGCCCTCATCGCCCGGTCTCCACCATGTGGGAGGGAGCGATGTCGAGGTCGAAGGTGCGGGCTATCCGGAGATCATCCGCGTAATCGATCTCATGAATCTTCTGCCCCGCCACATCACTGACATAGGCACGGCTGCTGTCCACCTCAATGCTGTCTCCCGGGAGTTCGGTCCGTGCGATCTCCTCGCCGCTGTCGGGGTCGAGGGACAGCAGTTCCCCGCTGTCGGTAAGTGCGAGCACCACGCCGCCGTTCCCGACGGCGTTCACGGCGATGACGGAGTCGTCGGCGGTGAATTCCCACTGTCCGGTGAGGACATCGAGGGTCCAGAAGCCTTCGCCGTTCACCGCGGTGGCGGCCAGCGTGGTGCTGCCGGCCCGGTGCCGGAACTCCCCGGCCCGCGCGTCTTCCGCCGTACCGTCCGGGTACGGGAGGCGCGCGGCGGTGAACTGTCCTTCCTCCGCGTCGGTTTCCTCCGCCGCTGTGATCAGCAGCGCGCCGTCGGCGCAGCCGAGGACGAGGCCGGCCCGGGTGACGGCGGTGCCCTTGGGGGCGGCGCACGGCTCGTCGACGCCGGGCGCCCGTACGGTGCCGTCCGCGACGGTCACCTCGGCGTCCTTGTAGGGGAGGGTGCCGGCCGGGAGGGTCTCGCCCAGGGCGATGGTGGCGCGGTAGTAGTGCGAGTGATCGCCGTGATCGACGGTCCAGGCGCCGCTGTCGACGACCTGGACGGAGCCGTCGGCGGAGGTCAGGTACCCGTAACGGCCGTCACCGCGCAGGGCGGTGGGCTGCTGCGCGTGGCCCACGTCGGTGATCTCCTCGGTGATCAGGTCGAGCACCCGGATCTCACCGGTGTCCGCGTCGGCGAGGACCAGCCGGGACTGCGGTTCGGCGGCCTCCTCGGCGCCCTCCACGTAGCCGTGCGGGGCGGACTCGGCATCCTCGCTCCCGGCCCCGGCTCCGGACGCGGGTTCACTTTCCTTCTCGGCCGAGGCGCACCCGGCCAGCAGCAGCGCGGGCAGGGTTGCCGCGAGCATGACATTCCTGAGTCTCATGAATGAACTCTCTTTTCCAGCAGGGACTTGGCGAGGGTGGCCAGCGCGGAGGCGAAGAACAGCCCCACCGCGACAGCGGCGATCGTGGCCCCGGCGGCCGTCCCCGCGTGCCAGGAGATGACCAGGCCCGCGGCCGTCGACAGGGCACCGAGCAGCGCCGCGCCGAGCATGATCAGCGGCACCCGCCGCGCCCACAGCGCCGCCGCGGCGGGCGGGGCGATCAAGAGACCGAACACCAGCAGCGTGCCGACCACATGGAAGGACGCGACGATCGCCAGCGTCACCAGGCCGACCAGCACCCCGTGCGCCCAGCGGGGCCGCAGCCCCAGGGTGTGCGCCTTGCGGGGATCGAACGCCAGGGCCAGGAAGGCCCGGTGGCCGAGCACGGCCACCAGCGCCGCGCATCCCAGCGCCACGGTCAGGAAGACCAGGTCTCCGTCCCGCACCGCGAGCACGTCGCCGAACAGGAAGCCGGTCAGGTCGACCGCGAACGACTGCGAGCGCGACACGATGATGACGCCGAGCGACAGCATGCCGACGAACAGCAGCCCGATCCCGGTGTCCCGGGAGATCCGCTTCGAGCGCCCCAGCACGGTCACCCCGAACGCCATCGCCCCGGCGCTGGCCGCCGCCCCGATCAGCAGGGACCCGCCGAGCAGCGAGGCCAGTGCGACGCCCGGCAGCATCCCGTGCGCCATCGCGTCGCCGAGGAAGGCCATGCCGCGCAGCACGACCCACGTGCCGGCCAGGGCACAGATCAGCGAAACGAGGATCCCGCCCCACAGCGCCCGTTGAACGAAGGACACCGCGAACGGTTCGAGCAACCACTCCATGATGGGTCACTCTATAATGAAAACGATTATCGTCAGCAATTAAGGACTGTCATGCCGGTCACACTCCACGAGGTCACCGCCGACTACGCGGGCCACCGCGCCCTGCACGGCGTCAGCGCCTCCCTCCCCGCCGGCCGGGTCACCGCGCTCACGGGCCCCAACGGATCCGGCAAATCAACCCTGTTGAACCTGCTGGCCGGCACCCTCACCCCCACCAGCGGCACCCTCACGTACGCGCGCCCCTGCCGCCCCGCGTACGTCGTCCAGCGCAGCGCGGTGCCGGACACCCTCCCGCTGACCGTCCGCGAGACCGTCGCCATGGGCCGCTGGGCGGACCGCGGACCCTGGCGCCGGCTGACCCGCGCCGACCGCGTGATCGTGGACGAGTGCCTGGACCGGCTGGGCATCGCCCACCTCGCCCGCCGCCAACTCGGCGGCCTCTCCGGCGGTCAGCGCCAGCGCGCCCTGATCGCCCAGGCCCTGGCGCAGCGTTCCCCGCTGCTCCTGCTGGACGAACCCACCGCGTCCCTGGACGCCGAGGCCCAGCGGCAGATCACCGCGACCCTGTCCCGGATCGCGGCGGAGGACGGCACCACCGTCGTCCACGCCACCCACCACCCGGACGAAGCGGCGGCGGCGGACCTGGTGCTCACCCTGACGGCAGGGCACGTGCGCTGAGCCGCAGCCGCTCCTCCTCCACGATCCGCCGGGCCAGCTCCCCCTGCGACACATCCACCGCGTCGGGCGTGGCCGCGGCCACCTCACTGCGCCGCGCGTACGCGTCGAACAGCGCGCTCTTGCCGGCCAGTACCTCCAGCATCCGCTGATCGACGCTGTCGGCGACCAGCAGCCGGTGCACGCGTACGCTCCGTACCTGCCCCATCCGGTGCGCCCGCGCCACCGCCTGGTGCTCCATCGTCGGCTTGATCTGCGGCTCGCACAGGATCACCACCGAGGCGGCCTGAAGGTTGAGCCCCACACCGCCCGCCTGGATCTGGCTGAGCAGCACGGCGTGCCCGCGCGCCGCCGTGAACGCGTCCACCAGCCGCTGCCGTCCGGCCACCGATGTCGTCCCGCTGATGACCCCGGTGACCCGGTCTCCGTCGAGCGCGGCCAGGACGGTCTCCAGCACCGCCCGGAAGTAGGAGAAGACCACCACCTTCGTCCCGGCCTCGGCGGCCTCGGCCACCAGCTCCCGTATCCGCCGCACCTTCATCGACTCGGGAGAGGCGTACGCGGCGCGCCGCATGGCCATGAAGTTCCCCGACTCCACGGCCTCCCGGTAGGCGGCCCCGTCCTGCGGGCCGAACTCCTCCCACTCGTCCACGCGTACCAGCGCGGGCAGTTCGGCGAGCACGTCCTCCTGGTTGCGGCGCAGATAGACGGGGGCCACGGCCTGCCGGAACGCGCGCGAGCCGGCCACCAGCTCCCGCCCGGCCACCTGGGGCAGCACCTCGGGCTGCAACTGCCGCACCAGCGACCTGAACTCGGCCACCCGGTTCTCCATCGGGGTCCCGGTCAGGTAGGCGACCCGCCCGGCGCGCGCCGCCCACCGCCCCACGGCCCGCGACCGCTGGGCGTCCGGGTTCTTCACGTAGTGCGCCTCGTCGACGACCAGCATGGCCGTGGGCACCACGGACTCCGTCCCGCGCAGCGCGTCGAACGTCGTCACGGCGACGCCCCCGTCCGCCTCCCAGCGCGCGAACTCCGCGGCGCGCTCCGGGCCGTACACGGGCACCGCCCGCAGTGTGCTGCGCGCCCGTATCTCCCGCGTCCAGTTGATCAGCACACTCGCCGGGCAGACCACCAGGAAGTGACTCTCGCCGCGCGCCGCCAGGTGCGCGAGCGCGGCGACGGCCTGCACCGTCTTCCCCAGGCCCATCTCGTCCCCGAGCAGCACCCGCCGCTGGGCGAGCAGGAAGCGCGCCCCGAAGGACTGGTACCCGCGCAGCGACACCCGCAGCAGGGAGTCGTCCAGCGCGAAGGCCCGGACCCGGTCGCCGATCTCGGCCGGCACGAAGCCCTGCGCGGCGTCGGAGTCCGGTGGCTGCCCGTCGAGTTCGGCGAGGAGGCTGTAGTAGTCGGCGGACCGCAGCTCGAAGTCCACCCAGGCCTCGACCTCGGTGGCCGGGTCACGCAGCAGATCGACCGCGGCCTGCCGGAACGCCCCGGTCAGACCCCGGCGTTCGGCGTCCGCCGTCAGCTCCTCGATCGCGGCGACCGCCGCCCTGGCCCGGGCCCGCCCCTCCCGCCCGGCGACCAGCATCCGCAGCCGCCCCCTCGCGGGCCGGGCCGCCGGCAGCAACTCCGCCAGCCGCTCCTCGACACCCCGCGCCGCCTCCACCGTCCTGCGCAGCCCGGGCCCGGCCGCCAGCAGCCGGTGCAGCGCGATGACGACGGCGGTGGTCGCCGGGCCCGGCTCCTCCACGTCCAGCCAGACCGATACCGTGCGTTCCACCGCGCGCCCGATGCGGCGCGCGGCGGCCAGCGCCTGCCCGGCGGTCTGCGCCCCCACCCCCGGGACCAGCTGCAACTCCCCCACGGTCGCGGCCCACACGCTGCCGACCGTCCGGTACCCGCCCTCCTCCAGGGCGGCCACCCGCAACCGCCCCTCGGTGACCTCCCGCAGCCGCTCCACCGCCATCGTCCCGAGCCGCTCGGCGACCTCCGCGTCGCGCAGCGGCCGCACCGCCTCCCGCACCCGGCCGACGGCCGCGGCGTGATCGGCCACCACACCGTGCGCCAGCTCCCGCAACTCCATCACCGCATCACCCCACCCGCATCCTGCCACGGGTCACTGACAGTGACGGCCCGCTCGCCGGCCGGCGCGATTCAGGACGGCTCGCACACCGGTTCCGGCAGCAGATCGGCGGTGGTCACCGCCCGTTCGGGATCCGCGATCCGGCGCTGCCCCAGCACTTCGCACAACCGGTCCGCCCACGCCGGCCCACTGATCCGGAACAACGCCGAAAATTATCGGAGAACGATCACTGCCATAGCCGCACACGATTGACCGGAAAGGCGCCTGGACAAGACGAGAGGCCGGTTTTTCCTTCCGGAATCCCAGCGAGAACTGTTGACGCTCCATCGGCTCCACCCCACACTGCTGGGCACGCTGAGTGTTACCCCCACGACTGACCCGCACGGTCATGTCCCGCTGCTTGGAGGACACATGCACGAGGACAGCACTCCCGCCCGGCCGCTCAGCCGCCGGCGCTTCATCGCCCGTACCGGTGCCGTGAGCCTGGCCGCCGCCTCGGCCTCGGCCCTGGTGCTGCCGGGCGTCGCGCACGCCCAGACCATCACCCAGAACCAGACCGGCACCCACAACGGCTTCTACTACTCGTTCTGGACCGACGCCCAGAACACCGTCTCCATGACCCTCGGGAACGGCGGCAACTACAGCGCCTGGTGGCAGAACACCGGCAACTTCGTCTGCGGCAAGGGCTGGCCCAACGGCTCGCGCCGCAACGTCACCTACTCCGGCAGCTTCAACCCCTCGGGCAACGGCTACCTGTGTCTGTACGGCTGGACCGCCAACCCCCTGGTCGAGTACTACATCGTCGACAGCTGGGGCAACTACCGGCCCACCGGCGAGTACCGCGGCTCGGTCAACAGCGACGGCGGCACGTACGACATCTACCACACGATGCGTTACAACGCCCCGTCGGTCGAGGGCACCCGCACCTTCCCCCAGTACTGGAGCGTCCGCCAGTCCCGCCGCGTGGGCGGCACGATCACCACGGGCAACCACTTCGACGCCTGGAACCGCTCGGGCATGAACCTGGGCGCCTTCAACTACTACATGATCATGGCCACCGAGGGCTACCAGAGCAGCGGCAACTCCAACATCACGGTCAACGGCTGACACCGCCCTGATCACCACGGCCCGCCCCGGAAGACACCCCGCGGGGCGGGCCGCGCGCCCCCACCCCCGCGCGGTCCGCAGCCGGAGGACGCTCGCGCCTCAGCGGACTCCCCCGCAACACCCCAGGTCAACGCCACACAGGGCGTACACCCCGTTCGGGTTGATGCACCCCGCGCTCCCTTGTTGGGTTGTTGCCACACCTCTAGCCTGAGGGGGTGTCAACAAATGAGTGTCACGTGTGAGCGCGCTGGAGGGGGAACGATGGAGCGTCCATGGGAGGCGGACCCGGCCGCTTCGTTCAGGACCCGGCTGGGCAAGTCGGCGGCGGAACTGGGCACCACCAATGGCACCGACGGCTGCCCCGACATCTGGCAACTGGACAACGGCGACATCGCGGTCATCGGACGGGACCTGACGCACGCCTACCTGGCGCGACTCCCGGCGGACGCCCAGGTGGCGGCCGATGAGCGGATCGTCATCATCCCCGGCTCCACTCTCCTGGCCGCGAAGGCGGATATCCCGGATGCCTGACCGTACGCCGCCGGTCCTCCGTGCCCGGGACGGGAAGCGGCTCTCCTTCGACGGCTACAAGCAGGACTTCTGGCCGTTCCACCAGGCCATCGAGCACCGGTCCTCCTGGAAGCTGGAACGGCAGCAGAACTTCCAGGAGCTGGGCAGCCCCAGCTGGGAGGCCCACCGGGACGGCGACTGGGAGCGCTCGCTGCGGCTGATGGCCGAGGAGCGGGACGCACTGCTGCGCGTCAGGCGTGAGAACGACGAACGCGGCCATCTCCTCCACCGGGTCAGGGTGGCGGAGCAGCCGCTGACGCCCTACCTCCAGTGGGAGCTGACCTCCCTGCGACAACAGGCCGAGTGCGGGACTCCGGTACGGGTCGTCGGCGATGACGCGATCCGCCCGTACGAGACCGAAGGTCCGCTGCCGGAGCTCGTGGTGCTCGGCGGCGAACGGCTCTACCACGTCCAGTACTCCGCCGACGGCTTTCTGGACGGGGCGATCCTCTTCACCGATCCGGCGCTCGTCCAGCCGTGGGAACGCTTCATCCGGGGGCTGTTCGCGGCGGGCGAGGACATCGTGGCCTTCCACACCCGCGAAGTGGCGCCGCTGCCACCGCCCCGGGTGACCCAGCCGTACTTCCCGTCCGCAGCGCCACGGAACGCCACGTCGGAGAGGTGAGCCCACGCCGTGCCGGACGCCGGCGGAAACGAGCAGAGCGAACGGCGGCCACCGGCCGGCAGTTGGTCCGAGCTGTCGGGTTCCGCCCGCGACGCCGTCCAGGCCGGCCGCATCACCGGCGGAGTGCACTTCCACTCCCCCGCCGATCGCCCCCCGGACGACCCCGCACGACGCGATCCGCCCCGGCAACTGCCCTCGGCACCGCGCGGCTTCGTCAACCGCGCGGAACAGCTCGCCGAGTTGGACACCGTCCTCACCGGCATGGAGGGCATCGCCGGCACCGACGGTACGGAGCCGGCCGCCGGCACCGACCCCCGCGAACCGGCCGCGACGGTCTGCCTGATCGCCGGGACGGCGGGAGCGGGGAAGACCTCCCTCGCGCTGCGCTGGGCCCACCGGGTCAGCGACCGGTTCCCCGACGGTCAGCTGTACCTCAACCTGCGCGGCTACGATCCCGGCGCACCGGTCACCGCCCAGCAGGCGCTGCGGCACTTCCTGATCTCCCTGGGAGTCCCCGCCCCGGCCCTGCCGGACGACATCGACGCGGCAGCCGCGCTCTACCGCTCCGTGCTGGCGCACCGGCGGGTGCTCATCCTGCTGGACAACGCGGCCACCACGGCGCAGGTACGGCCCCTGCTGCCCGGCACTGCGGGTTCGCTGGCCATCGTCACCAGCCGGGAACGCCTGCCCGGCCTCACCATCCGGGACGGCGCCCACCGCCTCACCCTCGGCGTCCTGCCGGAACCGGAGGCCGTCGCCCTGCTGCGCGCGGTCACCGCCCGGCACCGTACCGGTGACGACCCCGATCTCCTCACGCAGCTGGCCCGGTTGTGCGCGCGGCTGCCGCTCGCCCTGCGGATAGCGGCCGAACGCGCCGTCGTGCACCCGCAGCTGCCCCTGGACGAACTGATCGGCGACCTGCGGGACTCCTCCGCCCTGTGGGACGCCCTCAGCGCGGGCGACGGTGAGGAGGCGGAGGCCGTGCACACCGTCTTCGCCTGGTCGTACCGCGCCCTGCCCCCGCAGGCCGCCCGGCTCTTCCGGCTGCTGGGTCTGCACCCGGGCCAGGACTTCGGGGTGGACGCCGTCGCCGCCCTGTCCGGGGCTCCCCGGCGGCGCGCGCGGCAACTGCTCGACACCCTGGTGGGCGCGCACCTGCTGGAACAGACAGGCCCCGACCGGTACACCTTCCACGACCTGCTGCGCGCGTACGCCATGGATCAGGCGGAGCGGGACGAGCCGCAGGAGGAACGGTCCAGGGGCCGGCGCCGCCTGCTCGACTGGTATCTGCACGGGGTGGCGACGGCCCGCACCCGGCTGGCCCCCGAAGGGAATCCGGTAGCCCTCGATCCGCCCGCCGAGGGCGTGCCGGCCGTGGTGTTCGCCGACTACGACCAGGCCGTCAACTGGACGGAGACCGAGTACCCCAACGCGCTGCCGCTGGCCCGCGCGGCCGAACGGGCCGGTGAACGGCGGCGGCTCGCACAGCTGGCGGTCGTACTCCACGACGCGCTGCCCCCGTCGGGCGCGGCGGCCGGCTGGCTCCCGATCGGCACGGCCGGACTGCGCGCGGCACGCGCGGACGGTGATCCTCGGCTGACGGCGCTGCTGCACGAACGCCTGGGCATGGCCCACACCCAGGCGGGGCGGGCCGCGCAGGCCAGGGAACATCACCGGGAGGCACTCGCGATCCGCCGGGAACGCGGGGACGAGGCGGGGGTGGCCGACTCCCTGAATCTGCTGGGGGTGACCGAGCTGCGCGACCGGCGTCTGGGCGAGGCGGAGAGCTGGTTCGGCCAGGCTCTCGAACGGTGGGAGGCGCTGGGTGAACGCCACCGGTACGCGGTCGCTCTGGCGAACCGGGGCGAGACCCGGTACCGGGCGGGGCTGTTGGACCGGGCGGAGCCCGATGTGCTCGACGCCCTCACGGTCTTCACGGAGCTGGGCCCCGCCGGCCTGCGCCAGCGGGGCAACGCGCTGCACCTGCTGAGCGCCGTGCAGCACGAGACGGGCCGGCCGCAAGAAGCACTGGACTCGGCCAAGGAGGCCGTGGACATCGCCCTTGAGCTGCGGTTCCACATCGGCGAGGCGTACTGGCTCATCACCCTGGGCAACGCACAGCGGGCGAACGGCGGGCCGGACGACGCGCTGAGCAGCTACCAGCGTTCGGCGGCCCTGCACCGGCGGTTGGGTCTGCGGGGGCGCGAGGCCCTGGCCTGGGTGGAGACCGCCCGAACCTGTCTGGCACTGGGGCGGGCGGGCCCGGCAGCCGACTTCTCCCGCCGGGCGGCCGGCGTCCAGCGGGAACTGGGCGACGCGTGGCACGAGGCGCAGGCACTGGAACTGCTGGCGCGGGCGGTGGAGACCCGGGAGACCGGCGAGAGCGGCGCGGACCCGGAGCAGGCGACCGCCGCCCGAGCCGCGGCGGCCCGGCATCGGGAGGCGGCACTCCGGCTCCTTGCCCCCTTCGAGGACGCCCGGACGGTGGCGCTGCGCGAGCGCATCACGGCATTGTCGGAGTGAGCGCCAATCTCACCGCACCGCATCCGAAGTGACGGCACCCGATCCCGGTCGGCCGAACACAACTCACCACGTGCCCCGGGCATCTGAACGGCCCGGCCGGCGATCGCCTGCCGGGCGGGCGCTGAGTGACGCACGCAGGGCGGTGATCGACTGCTCATCCGTACCCGCCTGTCGGGGCGGCCCGTCCCCGTGCCGGAAACCAACCTCTGTCGCCGCACGCCCCTTTGAGCGGACCGATCCGAATTTCTCCAAGTCGGGGGCGGTTCCTCCGGTCGGGTGGCACGATCGGTGGGGACGTGACGATCTGAGGAGTTCAGACATGGCGTTGGATGCCCCCGACGGAGCGGTTCCGGAGGCGGCCCCGCGCGGCCAGCGAGCCCTCGTTCTCCTGGACAAGGCCATTGGCGCCCAGAGCACCCTGGTGCGCAAGAACATCTCCCGCGCCCGCCAGCGGAACCCTGAGGCGACACCGGCACAGGTCATCCGCACCCTGGAGCGGATGTACGTGAGCTCCCTGACCGGGACGGGTGCCGCAGTGGGCGGAACCGCGGCGGCGCCCGGTGTCGGCACAGGAGTGGCCCTGGCGCTCTCTGCGGGCGAGGCGTTCTCCTCCCTCGAGTTGAGTGTCCTGTTCGCCCTCTCCGTCGCCGAAGTGCACGGCGTCCCCATCGACGAGCTCGAGCGCCGCAGGACGCTGGTCATGGGCGTCATGCTCGGGGGCTCGGGCTCCGCCACCATCACCAAGGTCGCCGAGCGCACGGGACAGCACTGGGGACGTCAGATCGTCGGCAGGGTGCCCATCGAGACGTTGCGTCAGATCAACAAGGTCCTGGGGCGTAACTTCGTCGCGAAGTACGGGACCAAGCAGGGCGTCATCGTCCTCGGCCGGGTGGCGCCGTTCGGCATCGGGGCGGTGATCGGTGGGACCGCCAACGCCGCGCTCGCCACGGTGGCGGTGCGGGCCAGTCGTCGCGCGTTCGGTCCGCCCCCCGCATCGTGGGCCCGGGAGACAGCCAACGACACGCCCTCCACCGAAGAGCCGCCCGGCCTGCCCCCGGCGCGCTGACGTCGCGCCTCGCCCGGGCGGCGCCGGGGCCCGCGTCGATGCGGGCCCCGGTGTCACTGTGCTTCGGGTGCCGCGTCCACCAGGTGGTCCAGGACCAGCATGTGGCCCGGGGCGTGGGTGATGGCGTACTCCGGGGCCGCGGCCGGGAGGGCCAGTTGGGGGGTGACCCCGCAGGCCCAGAAGACCGGGACGTCGCCGTCCTCGATCACCGGCGGCGGGCCGAAGTCCGGGCGGGACAGGTCGGCGATGCCCAGGGCCGCCGGGTCGCCGATGTGGACGGGGGCGCCGTGGCCGGTCGGGTAGCGGGCGGTGATCTCGACGGCGCGCGCGACCAGGGCGGCCGGGACGGCCCGCATGCTCACCACGAGCGGCCCCGACAGCCGCCCGGCCGGCCGGGTCGGCACGTCCGTGACGTACACCGGCGGCGCCGCCGAGTCCGGCGCGTACCGCACCGGGACGCCGGCCCGGCGCAGTGGCCCCTCGAAGGTGTGGCTGCACCCCAGCAGGAACCCCACCGAGTCCTCGCGCCAGTACGGCGTGATGTCGTGCGGCTCGCCGGCCGGTTCGCCGTGGCGCCACAGGCGGTAGCGCGGCAGGTCGGTGCGCAGGTCGGCCACCGTCGTCCCGATGCGTACCACCGGGTCGCCCGGTTCGGTCACCGCGATGACCGGGCAGGGCTTCGGGTTGCGGACGCAGTACAGCAGGACGTCGTAGGCCAGTTCGCGCGGCACGACGACGAGGTTGGCCTGCTGGTGGCCGTCCAGGATCCCGGCCGTGGGGCCGGTCCAGCGGCCGGCCGCCGCCAGTTCGCGCAGTGCCCGGGGGGTGTCGGGGGTCCCGGCGCTCATGTCAGCTCCAGCTTGCTGGACTCGGGCACGGTGCGCAGCGTGAGCAGCGCCATCGCGGCGGCGCCCATCAGCAGGAAGCCGGGGGCCAGGAGGTTGCCGGTGGTGGCGATGAGCCAGGTCGCCAGGTACGGGGTGAGCCCGCCGCCGATGATGGTGCCGATGTTGAAGCTGAAGGACAGGCCGGTGTACCGGACCCGGGTCGGGAACTGTTCGGCGTACGTCGGGTAGGTGACGGACTGGACGATCGGCATCGGCAGGGCGAGGACGATCATGGCGAGGACGGCGAGCGGGAAGCTCCCGATGCCCATGACGAGCATGGCCGGGACGACGAGGACCGCGTAGCCGGTGAAGCCAATGGTGATGACCTTCTTGCGGCCCCAGGTGTCGGAGAGTCCGCCGAACACGGGCATCAGGCAGGCCACGAAGAAGCTGATCCCGCCCATGATCCAGAACGTCGAGGACTTGGGGTAGCCGAGTTCCGAGGTGAGGTAGATGTTCATGAAGATCAGGCCGACCCAGTAGCCGCAGTTGGACCCGATGGCCAGCAGCGTGACCTTGAGCACCTGTGGCCGGTACCGGGTGAGCACCTCGGTCAGCGGTGCCTTGGCGGTGGCGTCCTCCTCCTTGGTGCTCAGGAACGCCTCGGAGTCCTCAAGGCGGTTGCGGGCGAGCAGCGCGACGGCGATCAGCGGCAGGGAGAGCAGGAACGGGATGCGCCAGCCGAAGTCCTGGAGCTGCTGTTCGGTCAGGACGGTGCTCAGGACGCCGGCCACCAGCGCGGCCGTTCCGCCGCCCAGCGCGACGCCCACAGGGGTGAAGGCGCCGAAGAAGCCGCGCCGTCCGGGCGGGGCGGACTCGGCGAGGTAGGTGGCGGAGCCGGTGACCTCGCCGCCGGCGAAGAAGCCCTGGGCCAGCCGTACCAGCAGCAGTCCCAGCGGTGCGAAGACGCCGACCGATTCGGCGGTGGGCAGCAGGCCGACCGCGGCCGTGGCGGTGCCCATGCCCACGACGGTGAGGATCAGCACGGGTTTTCGGCCCATCCGGTCACCGAGCCGGCCGAGCACGATGCCGCCCAGCGGGCGCATCAGGAAGGCGCTGCCGAAGACCGCGAGGGTGGCCAGCAGCGAGGCGGTGGGGTCGTCGTCGGGGAAGAAGTGCGGTCCGATGACGACGGCGAGGTAGCCGTAGACGCCGAACTCGTAGTACTCGATCGCGGTGCCCGCGGCGGCGGCGACGGCCGCCCTGCGGGAGCGCCGGGGGGTGCTGTCCCGACCCGCTGTTCTCTCCCCGGTCGCGGGTGGGGGCGTTGATAGGCTCGTCATGGGCGTGCTCCGGTTCTGACATGTCCTGTGGCAGGGATGTGCGGCCAGTCGTGCGGGGCGTCCGCGTGCAGACGCGGGTGCGGGTACGGCGCCGGGGGCCCGTATGACGGTCATCCGCAGGACTGGACCTCCTGCTGATGACCGTCGCTTCGTACGAGCGGTGTCAGACGGCGAAGAGCTGCTCCAGGTCGGCGAACGCCTTGAACTCCATGGCGTTGCCGGCCGGGTCGAGGAAGAACATCGTCCACTGCTCGCCGGGCTCGCCCTCGAAGCGGACGTAGGGCTCGATGACGAACGCGGTGCCGATCGCGGTGAGCCGCTCGGCCAGCGCCTTGAACTCCTCGACGGGCAGCACCAGTCCGAAGTGCGGCACCGGGACCTGGTGGCCGTCGACCGGGTTGGTGCCGGCGACGCCGTCCCGGGGGGTCTCGGAGGGGCCGTCGCCGACCTGGTGGGTGACGACCTGGTGGCCGCCGAAGTTCCAGTCGATCCACTTGGTGTCCGAGCGGCCCTCGCTGAAGCCGAGCACCGTTCCGTAGAAGGTGCGGGCCGCCTCGATGTCGTCGACGGGGATGGCGAGGTGGAAGGGGACGAGGCCGGTGGGCTTGGTGGTCATGGTGGCTCTCTTTCGGTGGGAGGGGTGAGGGGGACGGTCGTTGTCGTGCGGGATGGGGGTGGTGTGCGGGCCGGGGTCTCCTCTCAGCGGGCCGGTACGAGGCGCAGCTCGTCCCCGGGCAGGGTCTGGCCGACGAGGTCGATGTCGGTGTCCGTGACCACCCCGATGACCGGGTAGCCGCCGGTGACGGGATGGTCGGAGAGGAACACGATCGGCTCGCCGGACGGCGGGATCTGGATGGCGCCGCGCACCGTTCCCTCGCTGGGCAGGTGCACGGAGCCGATGGCCAGCGGCGGCCCGGTGAGGCGGGCGCCGACGCGGTCGGTCTGGGCGGAGATCCGCCAGGTGGTGGCGGTCAGCCGCTGCCGGTCGGCCGCGTCGAACAGGTCCTCGCGCGGCCCCCAGCGGAACCCGGCGGTGACGGCCCCGGCGACCGGTACGGCGCTGAAGGCCAGTTCGACCGGGACGCCGGGGACCGGGCGGGCGGGGCCAAGGCCCAGCACCGTACCGGCGGCGAGCGGCGGGGGCCCGAGGCCGGTGAGGGAGTCGCGGGAGGCCGAGCCCAGGACGCGTCCGGCCTCGACGCCGCCGCAGACCGCCAGGTACGTGCGGCAGCCGGCCCAGGGGCGTCCGATGGTGAGGCGGGCGCCTGCGGGCAGGTGCACGAGGGTGGGGTCGGGGACGCGGACGCCGTTCACCGTCACCGGCGCCGGGGCTCCGGTGACGGCCGCGTACCGGGCCGTCGAGAGCGTGAGGTCCAGTCCGCCGAGGGTCACTTCGAGGGCGGGGGTGTTCTCGGGGTTGCCGACGAGGCGGTTGGCGAGCGTGAAGCTGCGCCGGTCGGCGGGCCCGGCGGTGGGCACGCCGAGGTGGGCGAGCCCGGTACGGCCCAGGTCCTGGACGGTGGTGGCGACGCCCGCCGCGGCGACGGTCAGGGTGCCGGTGGTGGGGGTGCCGGTGGTGCGGGTGGTGACGGTGCCGGTGCCGTTGGTCATGGGCCGACCGCCTCGAAGACGACGCGGTCGCCGATGGCGAGGCGGTTCGGCGGGGTGGCGTCCACGTCCCACAACCGGGTGGTGGTGACCCCGATCTGGTGCCAGCCGCCCGGGGTTCCGCCGGGGTAGACGACGGTCTGGTTCCCGGCGATGGCGACCACACCGGCCGGGACCCGGGCGCGCGGGCTGTCCAGCCGGGGCAGCCGCAGGGGTTCGGGGAGGCCGTCGAGGTAGGCGAATCCGGGGGCGAAGCCGAAGAAGGCCACGGTGTGTCGGCCGCCGGTGTGCCGGCGGACGGCCTCGGCCCGGGTGAGGCCGGCGCGGGCGGCGACCGCGTCGAGGTCGGGGCCGTCGTAGCGGACCGGGATCACCACGGTACGGGCGGCGGCCCGCGGCCCGGAGCGTACGCCGTCCACACCGTCTCCGCCGTCCACGCCGCCCCCGCCCGCCGCCGCGTCGAGCAGCCTGGTCAGCCGGCCGGCCAGCCGCTCCATGGCGTCGGCGTGCTCGGCCACCACCAGCACGGTGGTGGCGGCCGGGACGACCTCCCGCAGTTCGGCGGACCAGGACGCGGCCCGGATGGCCAGGGCCAGTTCGGCGGGGCGGTGGCCGGGACACTCGATCAGCCAGCCGCGATCACCCGCCCGCCGCAGCCGCGCCTCGCCGGCACCCGCGCCCGTCACGGCGCGACCTCCGGCACGACCTCCACCGATTCCCCGGCCCCGCCCGGGAGTTCCGCCGGAGTGCCGACCGTTACCCCGCCCACCGACAGGGCCTCGCGTACGGCGGCGGCGATGGCGACCGCTCCGGGGGTGTCGCTGTGCACGCACAGCGCCGCGATGTCCCCGCCGTCCGGGGCGACCCGCACCGTACGGCCGTTCACCGAGGCCACCGTTCCCGTCTGCGCCATCCGCAGCGCGCGCCGCGCCGCCTCGGCCGGGTCGGTGATGACGGCGCCGGGCTGGGAGCGCGGGACGAGCAGGCCCTCGTCGGTGTAGCCGCGGTCCACGAACGCCTCGGCCAGGGGCCGCACCCCGGCGATCAGCGCGCGCTCCCAGACCTCGGTGCGCGGCTGGCACAGCAGCGGCAGGTCCCGGTCGTAGTGGGTGACGGCCTCGACGATCGCCGAGGCGTGCCCGGCGTGCCGGGCCGCCGCGTTGTAGAGCGCGCCGTGGGCCTTCACATAGCTGATCCGGCTCCCGGCCAGGCGGGCGAAGATCTCCAGGGCGCCCATCTGGTACAGCAGTTCGTTGACCAGCGTGGCGGGCGGCACCTCGATGAAGCGCCGGCCGAAGCCGGCCAGGTCGCGGTAGGAGACCTGCGCGCCGATCGCGACCCCCCGGGCGGCGGCGTCCGCGCACGTACGGCGCAGGATGTCGGGGTCCCCGGCGTGGAATCCGCAGGCGACGTTGGCGGCGGTGACCCGGTCCAGCAGCGGCCCCTCGTCGTCCGGGCCCCAGGCGCCGAAGCCTTCGCCGACATCGGTGTTGAGGGCGAGCGCGGTCATCGGCCGGACTCCGCCCAGTAGTCGTGGATGGTGCCGCTGCTGTTCTCCCAGGCCGTGTGCAGCCCTTGCTGGCCGCCGTCGATGTGGGCGGTGATCTGCCGGGCGAGTTCGGCGGCGTCGCCGTCGGCCAGGGCCTGGACCATGGCGGCGTGTTCGCTCTGGACGCGGTCGTAGGCGCAGGTGCCGTGCACGTAGAACCGCGAGTACGGCTCCAGGCGGTGGTACATCTGCGCGATGATCTCGTAGCGCAGTGGCAGCCGGGAGAGCCGGTACATGTCGAGGTGGAAGGCGAGGTTGGTGCGGGACCAGGAGTCCGCGCCGGTCTCGGCGACGCGGTCCATGTGGGCGACCATTTCCTCGAACCGGCTGATGTCGCGCCGCGACACGCGCTCGGCGACGTGTTCGGCGAAGCTCGGTTCGATCAGCCGGCGCAGGTTGTAGACCTCGTCGATCTCCTCCAGGTCGAGCACCGTCACGAAGGTGCCGCGGCCCGGTGTCGAGCGCAGCAGGCCCTCGCTGATGAGGGTGCGCATGGCCTCGCGCAGCGGGATGCGGCTCACCCCGAAACGGTCCGCGAGTTCGTCCTGCACCAGGCGGTGCCCGGGCGGGTAGACGCCCTCGACCACCAGTCGGCGCAGCTCACTGGTGACGGCGTCGGCGCCGCCCGCGTCACCCCGGAGAGTTCGGTCTGCTCGGCTCATGCCCATCTGTATACAGTGGATCCACCGAGTTGCGATACGTGTCGACCGGAGTTGATCGGGGATTTACCCGGCCGAAACCGGGCTCACCCCGCGCGCCCCGCCTCCCGGCCGGCCGCCACGGGCGTACGACCGGCGCACATGACCGTCTGCGCCCGTCCCCTGACCGTTCGGTGACCGCCCCCGGGCGGGCGCCGGCCGTTCCCCCGTGCTCCCGCGCAGGTCACCGGCGCCCGGCCCGCCGCCGGGCCGGGGCCACACAACCGCCACGGTGTGCACGGATTGCCAACATGTTGTCGCTGATCGTCAATGCCTGCACGGGTGCTCCTCATGCAGACTCCCGGAGTTGGGTGCCTCCCGGGCCGACCGGCTCACTCGGATCGCATGTCTCACAGAGGGTCAGACTGCGCATGTCTGTTTCCACGCCACCGTCCGTTTCCACACCCCGGACCACCTGGTACGGGGCGACGCCGGCCCAGCAGGGCATCTGGATCCTCGACGGGATCGAGCGCCTGCGCCCGACCTATCTCATCCCCTCGGTCCTGGAGTTCACCGGCCCGGTGGACCACCGGGCACTCACCGAGGCCACCCGCGCCACCGTCGCCCGTTACCCCGCTCTGCGTTCCCGGTTCCGGCTGGACACCCGGCACCGCCGGGTGGAGTACCGCACCGACGGGCCGCCCGCGGAGGTCGGCTTCATCGACGCGGTCGCCGAGGAGTGGACGGCGGAGGAACTGGCCGCCCTGATCGAGGCGCTGTGCTACACCCCGTTCGACCTCGGCTCCGAGGCACCGGCCCGCGCCGAGATCATCCGCACCGGCGCCGAGACGACCCTCCTCGTCCTCACCGTGCACCACATCGTGTTCGACGCGACCTCCCGGGAACTCGTCCTGGACGAGATCACCGGCCGCTACCGCGCGGCGGTCCTGGGCACGCCCTTCACCCCGCGCCGCGCCGTCCACCCGGACGAGGTGCGGCCGGCCGCCCCGGCGGCGGACCTGGCCGAGCGGGTGAGCGAGGCCGCCGCCCGCCTGCGGGGCGCCCCCACCACCGTGGACCTGCCCTACGTCCGTGACCCGCACGGCGACCTCCCCATGCTGGGCGCCCTGCACCGCACCACCCTCGACGCCGGCACCACCGAGCGGGTGACCGAGGCCGCCGCCCGCGAGGGATGCACCCCGTTCATGACGGGGGTGGCGCTGCTCGCCGGGGCGCTCGCCCGGCGCGGCGAGCAGCGCGACTTCCTGTTCGCCGTCGTCTGGCCGGGCCGGGACGACCCGGCCTCCGCCGAGGTCGTCGGGATGTTCATGTCGACGCTGATCCTGCGGGTCGGCCTCACCGCGACCACCACCTGGCGCGAACTCCTGGTCACCGCACGGACCGCGGGCATGGAGACCTTCATCGACTGCGACGTCCCGCTGGACGCGCTCGCCGCCGAACTCGACGCCGACCGCGAGGTCGGCCGGCTCCCTCTGTCCCCCGTCCTGGTCAACATGGCCGACAACCCCGGCACCGTCGACCTCGCCCCCGGCGTGCGGGGCCGCTACCGGCCGCTGGAACCCCAGTACAGCAAGTGGGACCTGGCCCTGTTCGTCCATCTCGACGAGGAGGACGGCGAGCGGCCCCGGCTGGGGTTCTCCCTGGACCACCCGGCGGCGCTGTTCGACGACGCCGCCATCAACGAACTGCTCACGGCACTGCGACGCGGTGCCGCCGATCTCGCACACGACCCGGAGGACCTGGTGCTGAAGCCCGCGGCGGAAGACAAAGTCAACGACCCGGCTGCCCGGCTGGAGATGGTGCGCGCGGTGTGGTGCGAGGTGCTGGGCACCGACCACGTCACCGACGACATCAGCTTCTTCGACGCCGGCGGCGACTCGCTGCGCCTGGTCGTCCTGGTGGAACGGCTGCGCGAGGTGTCGGGGCGGATGGTGAAGACCGTGGACCTCTTCCGGGCCGGCACCGTGCGCGGCCAGGCCGATCTGCTGGCCACCCTGGGCACCACCGGCGACGCGAACGGCGGCGGTGGCAGCGCACGCGACCGGCTGCTCGGCGCGGTGCGGCAGCAGAAAGCGGCCGGACCGCAGGGCTAGGTCCTGTCCGGCGGAGAGCGGCGGGCCCGCCCGGGAGCTCCTCCCGTGGCGGCCCCGCAGCCCCCGTACGCCCGTCCCCCTCGCCCGTCACCGACCGTCCGCCCCGACCTCGTTCCCCTCTCGCCCGTGGCCCCGGCGGCCGTGACGGCCGTGACGGCCGTGCCCGGCCGTGCGCGGGCGGGCCACGGCGGGAATCCGGCTCGCCCTGGAGAGAAAAGATGTCGCTTGATGCGTGCGCGATCGCCGTTCTCGGACCGGACACCGACCCGGCGGCCTTCACCGACCACAGCTTCCTGGCCCTCGGCGGTGATTCGCTGCGCGCCATGAGACTGGCCGCCCTGGCGCGCGAACGCCTGGGCGTACGGCTGTCGTTGTCGGCGCTGCTGGACCGGACCCCGCTCGCCGGGGTGTTCGCCGAGGCGGTGGCCGCCGCCCCGCCCGGCGGTCCCGGCACCGTGACGCCGGAAACCACCGCGGTGCAGCCGGTGCCCGCCGCTCTCTCCCCGGCGCAGCGCGGGATGTGGCTCATCGAACGGCTCACCGGCGACTCCCCGTACCACCTGGTCTTCGTCTGCTTCGTCACCGCGGGCCGGCTGGAGGCGGGCCCGCTCGCCGCCGCGCTCGCGCGGACGGCCGCCCGCCATCCCGGACTGCGCACCGTCTACCGCGAGCACGACGACGAGGCCGTGCCCGAGGTCCTCGCCGACCACACGCCCGAGGTCGAGACCCTCACGTTGAGCCCGTCCGCCACCGACACCGCCGGGACGGAGGCGGCGGTGCGGCGGGCCGCCGAGGAGTTCGGCCGGCGCCCCTTCGACCTCGCCGCCGCCCCCGCCCACCGCTATCTGCTGATCGAGGACGGCAGCGGCGGGCAGGCGCTGGTGCTGACGGCCCACCACATGGTGCTGGACGGCCGGTCCGTCGGCCTGCTCCTGGACGAGGTCATCGCCCGGTACGGGGCGCTGACCGCCGGCACCCCCGCGCCGCCCGACGAGCCCGGCGTGGCGCCCCAGGTGCTCGCCCGCCACCAGGCCGCCGCCCGCGACGGCGGCGACTGGGAGCGGCAGGCCGAGTTCTGGGTGAAGCACCTGGACGGGGTGCCCACCGTGCTGGAGGTGCCGGCCGACCGGCCGCGCCCCGCACTCCAGGACCCCGCCGGGGCCCGCGCCCCGCTGGACCTGGGGGCCGCCGCCAGCGAGGCCGTCACCGTCCGGGCCCGCGCGGCGGGCGTCACCCCGTTCGCGCTGCTGCTCGCCGCCTTCGCGCTGACGCTCGCCCGCCGCACCGGGGTCCGCGCCCTGCTCGTGGGGGTGCCGCTCACCGGCCGGGACACCAGCGAGCTGGAGCGGCTGGTCGCGGTGGCCGGCAATCTGGTGCCGGTCCGCGTCGACGTGGACGACGACGCGACCGTCGACGAGTACCTCCGGTCCGTCCACCACGCGCTCGGCCTCGCCATCGACGCCGGAGGGCTGCCCTTCGAGGAACTCTCCTCCCGGCTCGGCGTGGAGCGCGCCCTGGGCCACCACCCGCTGGTGCAGGTCTCCTTCGGGATGCACGACCAGCTGGTGCCGCAGCGGCTGCGCACCCCGGACGTCGAGCTGCGGGTCGAGGAGGCGCACGGCGGCGGGGCCCAGTTCGATCTCTCGCTGCTGATCGGCCGGTCCGATCCCTCGCTGGCCGGCCATCTGGAGTACGCCACCGGGGTGTTCGACGCGGCCGAGGCCGAAGGGCTGCTCGCCGACCTGACCGCCGCCGTGGCCGGCCTCACCTCCGACGGCGGCACGCCGCTGGCCGACGTGCGCTGCCTGGCACCGGAACGCCGCGCGCTCCTGGAGCGACTCAACGACGTACGGCGCGACTTCCCGGCCCGCTCCGTCGACGCGCTGTTCCGCGCGACCGCCGCCCGCACCCCCGACGCGATCGCCGTACGGGACGGCGCCACCGAACTGACCTACCGCGCGCTGGCACAGGCCGCGGAGGAGCAGACCCGGCGGTTGCGCCGGGCCGGGGTACGGCCCGGCGACCGGGTCCTGGTGGCGCTGCCCCGCTCCGCCGCCGAGGCCGTCGCGCTGCTGGGCGTGGCCGCGGCCGGTGCCGCCTACGTCGGCGTCGATCTGGACCAGGCGTCCGAGCACACGGCGCGGATCGTCGCCGCCGCCGCGCCCCGGGTCGCGCTCGCCGCCCCGCAGGACGCGCCCCGGCTCGCCGCGCTCGGCGTGCCCACCGCCCCGGCCTGGGACCCGTCCTCCCCACCGGACGACGCGGACACCGACGGGGACGGGGCGGCGGACGGCGGGCCACCGCCGGTGACGGACGACCAGCCGGTGTACGTGGCGTTCACCTCCGGCTCCACCGGCCGCCCCAAGGGCGTCCAGGTGCCGCACCGCGCCGTCGTACGCCTGGTGCACGAGGCGGACTTCGTCCGGCTGGGCCCGGGGGAACGCGTGCTGCGCATCTCCCCGCTCGCCTTCGACGCCTCCACGCTGGAGATCTGGGGCGCCCTGCTGAGCGGCGCCACCCTGGAGGTGCTGCCGCCCGGCCTGCCGGCCCCCACCGATCTGGGGCAGTTCCTCGCCGAGCGCGGGGTGACCGTCGCCTGGCTGACCGCCGGGCTCTTCCGGCTCGTCGAGGAGTTCGCCGCCGACACGCTGGGCGGGCTGCGGCAGTTGCTCACCGGCGGCGACGTGGTGCCGCACGAGCACGTCGCGCGCCTGCTGCGCCGCCATCCGGGCCTGGAGATCACCAACGGCTACGGGCCGACCGAGAACACCACCTTCACCACCACCCACACCGTGCGCACCCCCGAGGAGGCCGACGGGCCGCTGCCCATCGGCACCCCGGTGCCCGGCACCCGGGTGTACGTGCTGGACGACCGGCGCCGGCTGGTCCCGCCCGGCGGCGTCGGCGAGCTGTACACCGGTGGCGCCGGCCTGGCGGACGGCTATCTGCACGACGAGGCCGAGACCGCCCGCGCGTTCGGCACCTTCTCCCCCGACGTGCCGGAGCGCCTCTACCGCACCGGCGACCTGGTGCGCGTGGACGGCGGCGGCCGGGTGCGGTTCCTCGGCCGCCGCGACAGCCAGGTGAAGCTGCGCGGCTACCGCGTCGAACTCAGCGCCATCAGCGACGAACTGACCCGGGCCCCGGGCGTGCGCGACGCCGTCGTGGCCGTCACGGACGGGGACAGCGCGGGCAAGCAGCTGATCGCCGCCGTCGTGCCCGAACCCGGAACCACCCCCGACACCGCGCGGCTGCGGGACTTGCTGGCGCAGCGGCTGCCGTCGTACATGGTGCCGGTGCTGTGGGCCGTCCTGGACCGGGTGCCCCTGACCCCCAACGGCAAGGTGGACCGGCGCGCCCTGGCCGCCGCCGCGGGACCGGCCGTAAGAACGGCACCGGCCGCGCCGACCACCGCCCCAGGAGCCGCCTCCGGGCCCGGGTTCGAGGAAGTGGCCGCGGTCTTCGCCGAGTCGCTGCGCGACAAGGCGGTCGACCCGGCCCCCGGCACCGACTTCTTCCGGGCCGGCGGCAACTCACTGGCCGCCGTACGCCTGGTGCGGCTGATACGCGACCGCTTCGGCGTCTCCGTACCGCTGCGCGACTTCCTGCGCACGCCCACCCCCGAGGGCCTGCACCGGCTGGTGACGGACGCCGCCGCCGCGGAGCCCGCCGGCGGTCCGGCGCGGGGGCGGTGACCATGGACACCCACGAACCCCTGGCCGTCGTCGGCATGGCCTGCCGCCTCCCCGGCGCGCCCACCGTCGGCGCCTACTGGGCCGCGCTGCGTGCCGGTACGGAGGGCATCACCCGCTTCCGGATCGAGGACCTGCTGGCGGCCGGCGCCGACCCCGACCGGGTCCGGCACCCGGACTTCGTGCCGGCCATGGGCGTACTGGACGGCGCCACCGACTTCGACTGGTCCCACTTCGGCTACAGCCGGGCCGAGGCCGCCGGGATCGACCCGCAGCAGCGGGTGTTCCTGGAGGCCGCCGCGACCGCGCTGGACGACGCCGCGCTGGACCCCACCCGCTTCCCGGGCCGGATCGGCGTGTACGGCGGCGCCGACCAGGTCGGCGCGGACGACAGCGCGGACGACGGCGACGAGATGGCGGAACTGGCCCGCTTCATCGGGCGCGAGCGCGACTTCCTGGCCACCCGGGTCGCCTACAAGCTCGGCCTGCGCGGCCCGGCGGTCACCGTACAGACCGCCTGCTCCACCTCGCTGACCGCCGTGCACCTGGCCGCCGCCGCGCTGCGCGCCGGGGAGTGCGACGCCGCGCTGGCCGGCGGCGTCGCCGTCGCGGACCGGCGCGACCGGGGCTACCGCTACGAGCCGGGCGGCATCCTGTCGCCCGACGGCCACTGCCGCCCCTTCGACGCCGACGCGGCGGGGACCGTACCCAGCGAGGGTGTTGGGGTGGTCGTCCTGCGGCGGCTGGCCGACGCCCTGCGCGACGGCGACCGGATCGCCGCCGTGCTCATGGGCTCGGCGATCAACAACGACGGCGCGGAGAAGATGGGCTACACCGCGCCCTCCGTCTCCGGCCAGAGCGAGGTCATCCGGCACGCCCAGCGGATGGCCGGCGTCGACCCGGCCGACCTCGACTACATCGAGGCGCACGGGACCGCCACCCCGATCGGCGATCCCGTCGAGGTGCAGGCGCTCACCGACGCGTTCGGCCCGGCCGGCGGCGCGGACACCGGCTGGTGCCGGCTCGGCGCGGTCAAGAGCAATCTGGGCCACACCGGTTCGGCCGCCGGCGTGGCCGGGCTCATCAAGACGGTGCTCATGCTGGAGCGCGGCGAACTCGTGCCCACCGTGCACTACCGGCGCCCCAACCCGCTCCAGGAGCTGGAGACCACACCGTTCCTGGTCGCCGACCGGCACGAGCCGTGGCCCGAACGGGGTGTGCGCCTCGCCGCCGTCAGCTCCTTCGGCGTCGGCGGCACCAACGCGCACGTGATCCTCGGACAGCCGCCGCAGCGTCCCCGCCCTGCCACCGGCCGGGGCGCCCGGGCGCTCACGCTGTCCGCCGCCACCCCCGAGGCGCTGGAGAGGACCGGGGCCGGGCTCGCGGAGCTGCTGCGCGAGGAGCCGGACGCCGATCTCGCCGAGGTCGCCCGGTCGCTGACGGAGCGGCGGGCCCACCGGCACCGCCGTACCGTGGTCGCCGGCTCGGCCGCCGAGGCCGCGGAGCTGCTGGCCGCGCCCGTCAAACCCGCCCGCGCGGAAGGCGGCCGGCCCGCGATCGCGTTCCTCTTCCCCGGGCACGGCCCCCTCTCCTACGCGGCCGGGGCGAGCGCGTACCGCCTGCTGCCCAGCTTCCGCGACCACTTCGACGCGCTGCGCGCGCACGTGCGCGCCACCCACGGCATCGACCTGAGCCCGGTGGTGGACGAACAGGCCGCCGACCCGGGCTGGTTCTCCGATCTCACCCACCACCACCTGGGCCTGTTCGCCCTCGGTCACGCCCTGGGCCGGCAGCTCATCGACTGGGGCGTGCGGCCGGTGGCCATGCTCGGCAACAGCGTCGGCGAGTACGCGCCCGCCGCCCTGGCCGGGCTGTGGGAACCCACGGTCGCCGCCGACCTGGTGCACCGGCGGGCCGCCGCCATGGCGGACACCGTCCCCGGCGGCATGGCGGCCGTGCACGCGCCGTACGAGGAGGTCGCGGCGCGGCTGCGGCCCGGAGACGAGGTCACCGTCGCCGTCCTGGGCGCCGGGGCCGTGGTGCTGTCAGGACCCGAGGAGGCGATGGACCGGCTGCTGGCCGGGGACGCCCTGGCGGGCCTGGACGTGCGGCGGCTCGACATCCGGCAGGCGTCGCACTGCGCGGCGATGGAACCGGCGGCCGAGACACTCGCCAAGGCCGTCGCCACCGCCCCGAACGCCGCGCCCGGCCTGCGCTTCGTCTCCAACACCACCGGTACCTTCGCCGATCCGGGCGCGGTACGCGGCAGCGACTACTGGTCCGAACAACTGCGGCGCCCCGTACGGCTGGCCGACGCGGTCGGCACCCTGCTGGCCGCCGGCTGCGACACCTTCGTCGAACTCGGCCCCGGCACCTCGATGCTGGGCACCGTGCGCCGGCACCCCGACTGGCCGGCCGGGCACCGTACGGTCCCGATGCTCGGCCGTGAGGAGGACGGCGCACGCGGGATCCCGGCCGCCCTCGGCACGCTGTGGGAGAGCGGCGTGGACGAGGTACGGCAGGCGCTGCTCGACCTCGACCTGGCGGACGGCGGCCGGGCGACCCGCCGTTCCCTGCCCGGCCACCCCTTCGCCCGGGTCAGCCCGCAGGCCGCACCGGAGCCGGGGCCCCGGCCGGTGGCCGCCCCCACCGGCGCGCGCACCGCCCCGGTCACCGGCCGGGCGCGGATTCTGGCCGCCGTCGAGGAACTGTGGTGCGCCGCGCTCGGCGTGCCCCAGGCGGCGGAGGGCGACCACTTCTTCCGGCTCGGCGGCGAGTCGCTGATGGCCGTCCAGCTGCTGACCCGGGTACGGGAGCGGACCGGGATCGCCGTCCCGGTGGCCGAGTTCACCGCGCACCCGACGTTCGGCACCCTGCTGGCCCACGCGGCGGCGCACCCCGACCCGGAGCCGGAACCGGTCACCGTCGCGTCCGCCCCGGGCCCCGACCCGGTGACGGTGGTGACCCTGGCCTCCGGCGGCGCCGGTCTGCCGCTGTTCCTGATCGCCGACTCCACCGGCGGCTCGCTCGCCTACCGTTCGCTGGCCGGCGAACTCGACGGCACCCGGCCCGTGCACGCCCTCGACCTGGACCTCGCCCCGGCCGGGGGCACGCCCGGCGCCGAGTCCGTGGCGGCGCTCGCCGCGCACCACGTGGCGGCGCTGCGCCGGATCCGTCCCACCGGCCCCTATCTGCTGGGCGGCTGGTCCTTCGGCGCCGTCCTCGCGCACGAGGCGGCGCGCCAACTGGTGGCCGCGGGCGAACGGGTGGCGGCCGTCGTGTGCCTGGACGCCTTCGTCCAGGGCCGGTACGGCCTGCCGGTCGGCCTCGACCCGGAGTTCCTGGCCGGTCAGGCGTGGGTGCGGATCGGCGCCGCGCTGGGGGTCGGCGCGGTCGGCGCGGCGGTGCGGCGCGATCCGGGCCTGACCCGGGTGCTGCGCGCCAAGTCGCGCACGCTCGCGGTGTACCGCCCGGCGCCGGTGGCCACCCGGGCCGTGGTGCTGCGGGCCGGTACGGACCGGCGGCAGGCGCGGCGGCTGCTGGGCCGGCTGGCGCCGCTCTACGCGGGGGGAGTCGAGATCCACCCGGTGCCGGGGGACCACTGGTCGCTGCTGACGCCGCCCCATGTGGCGGTGCTGGCACAGCGGTTGCGCACTGTTCTGTCGAGAGTCGAAGGGTCGGTTCATGACCACTGAGTCCACGCGCGCCGGCGCCACCGGGACGGCCGGGAGCGCCGGGGCGAGCGAGGTGACCGGGCCCGCCGACGCGGCCGGGGCCGCCGAGGCCGCCGTACCCGCCGCGCCCGAGAAACCGCTGTTCCGCAATCGCGACTTCCAGGCGATGTGGATCAGCCAGTTCTTCGCCGCGGTGGCCAAGGAGTCGGCGGAGATCGCCTATCCGCTGCTGATCCTGGCGACGACCGGCTCGGCGACCTACGCCGGCGCGGTCGGGGCGGTCCAACTGGTCGTCGCCGGGCTGATGTCGCTGCCCGGCGGCAGCCTCACCGACCGGTTCGACCGGCGGATGACCATCATCCTGTGCGATCTGGCGCGGGTGGTGCTGCTGACGCTGTTCGGTGTGCTGGTGATCGCCGGGGAGCCGCCGATGGCGGTGATCTTCGCGATCGTCGTGCTGTCGGCGGCGTGCCTGGGCATCTCCAACCCGGCCGGGCTCGCCGCGATCAAACAGCTGGTGCCGCCGTCCCAGTTCACCCAGGCGACCGCGCAGAACCAGATCAGGTTCTTCGGGGCCACGGTGATCGGCCCGCCCATCGGCGGCGCCTTCTTCGGCATCGCCCGGGCCCTGCCGTTCCTCAGCGCGGCGGTGGCGTTCCTGATCTCGGCGGTGCTGCTGCTGTTCATCAAGAAGCCGCTCCAGGCGCCCCGGGAGACCACCACGGCCGACTCCCCGGCCACCGGGGACGCGGACGACGGGGACGGCAAGGACCCCAAGGGCGGCAAGGACGGGAAACCCGGGAAACCGGCCAAGGGCGGAATGCTCCAGGGCTTCCGCTTCATCCGCCGCCAGCCCGTCATCCTCATCCTGCTCATCTGGGCCATGGGCTCCAACATGGCGTTCAACCACTCCGGCATGTTCCTGGCCCTCATCGCCACCGCCGAACACCGCGACGCCTCCGAGGCCGCCATCGGCACCACCCTCGCCGTGGCCGGCAGCGGCGGACTCATCGGCTCGCTGCTCGCCGGGCTCGTCCTGAAGTGGGTCAAGCCCTCGCTCATCATCGTCTACGCCGTGTGGATCGGCCCGGTGGCGGCCGTCCTGCTGATGCTGACACCCGGCGTCCTGCCGCTGGGCGTCATCGTGGCCTGCGTCTTCGTCCGCGCCGGCGTCGTCAACGCCCTCATCTACGGCTACATCGCCGCGCTCGTTCCCGATGACCTCCAGGGCCGTGTCCTGGGCGCGGTCGGCTTCGTCGGGATGATCGCGCAACCCCTCGGCATCTTCTCCATCGGCGCCATCTTCGACCTGGCCGGCCCGACCTGGGTGTTCTTCTTCATGGCCGTCGCCGGAGTCCTGGCCGCCCTGCCCACCCTCACCCGGACCATTCGCACCCTGCCCGCCCCGCACGAGCTGGCGTCCTGATCCCCCTCGGAGGCTGCGCGATGACCACAGAGATACCCAAGAAGCCCAGCGACCCGCTGCCGACGGAGTTCTTCATGGCACCGGGCGACAACCCCTACGACGGGTACGCGGAGGTACGGCGCACCTGCCCCGTGCGGCGGGTCGACTACCCGGCGGACTCCGAGGCGTACGTCGTCGCCGACTACCGGACGGTGGCCGAGACATTCGGCAACCACACGGTCGCCAAGAGCGTGGAGCACGCCCCCGACTGGTTCCGCGAGGCGCTGAAGGAAAGCAGCCCCATCCTCATCAAGAACATGCTGACCTCCGACCCGCCCGTGCACACCCGGCTGCGCAAGCTGGTGAGCAAGGCGTTCGTGCCGCGCCGCATGGAACTGCTGCGGCCGCGGATCCAGGAGATCGCGGACGACCTGATCGACGAGATGCCCGAGCGCGGAGTGGTGGACCTCTTCCACGACTTCGCCCTCCAGATCCCGATGAAGGTCATCTGCCGGTTCCTCGGCATCCCGGTGGAGGACCGCGAACAACTGCACCAGTGGGGCCTGGTGCTCAGCGGCGCCCCGTACCCCGACGAGGAGTCCAACCGGCGGCTGAAGGAGGTCAGCGAGGCCGTCGAGGTGTACCTGACGGACCTGCTCGGAACCCGCCGCGCCGACCTGGGCGAGGACCTGGTCAGCGTGATCCTGCGGGCGGCGGACGCCGACGACGCCTACACCGACGAGGAACTCGTCTCCACCCTCATCCTGCTGATCATCGCCGGGCACAAGACCACCGCCAACCTGATCGGCAACGGCACCCAGGCCCTGCTGCGCCACCCCGACCAGCTCACGCTGCTGCGCGACCGGCCCGAGCTGGTGGACACCGCCGTCGAGGAGTTCCTGCGGTACGAGGGGCCGGTCTACCGGGCCCCGCCGCGGTACGCCGCCGAGGACGTCCAGGTGGGCGGGGTGGACATCCCCTGCCGCAGCTTCGTGCACCTGCTGATCAACTCGGCCAACCGCGACCCGGAGGTCTTCGAGGATCCCGACCGGCTGGACATCACGCGCAAGCCCAACCGGCATCTGTCGTTCGGGCACAGCATCCACTTCTGCCCGGGGGCGCCGCTGTCCCGGGTGGAGGGCCAGGTCGCGTTCACCACCCTGCTGCGCCGGCTGCCCGGGCTCGCCCTGGCCGTGCCGGAGAACGAGCTGGAGTGGCGGTACGACAACTCGGCCAGCCGGGGCCTGGAACGGCTGCCGATCACCTACGACCGCAGGCTGCCGCGCACGGCGCCGGCCGCCGGGGGGAACGGGGAGTCCGATGCCTGAGACCACGACCGGCGCGGTCGCCGAGGCCACCACCGGCACGGCGGCCGACCGGGAACCGATCCGCCTGGTGTGCCTGCCGTTCGGCGGCTCGGGCACCTCGTTCTTCCGCCCCTGGGACGAACTCACCGGCGACCGCTTCGAGGTGCTCCCGCTGCGGCTGCCCGGCCGCGAGCACCTGATCGACGTCGAGCCGTACCGGGACATCCACCTGGCCACCGACGGGCTGGTCGCCGATCTGCTGGAGGAACTCGGCGGCCCCGCCCGGGTGGTGCTCTTCGGGCACAGCGTCGGCGCGGTGCTGGCCTACGAACTGGCCCAGCGGCTGCGCGCCGTGCCGGAGGTCGAGGTGCTGCGGCTGATCGTCAGCGGCTCGCCCGAGCCCGGCACCCAGCGCACGCTGCGCGCCACCGGGCTGCCGGACGACGCCTTCCTGGAACGGGTGGGCGAGATCGCCGGGTACAGCCACGACGCGATGGCGGTGCCAGAGCTGCGGGAGCTGCTGCTGCCCACGCTGCGGGCGGACGTCGAGATGCACGAGGCGTACCGGCCCAGCACGCTGGATCCACTGCCGGTGCCGATCACCGCGCTCCGGGGGGCGGATGACCAACTGGTGCCGCAGGCGCAGGCGGCGGCCTGGCGGGAGGTCACCACGGCCGGCTTCGAGCTGCACGAACCGGCCGGGGGACACATGTATCTGGTGGACGGGGCGGCTTCTCTGGTGTCGCTGATCGACAGGGCCGTGCACGACCCCTCCGCACCAGACTGATCATTCCCACGAGCAAATAGTCAGGTATTCGCCAAGTATCAGATTTTTCCACCCCGCTCGGCTACAGTCGCCCCCGATCGCGAGCGCCATTCGCGGTGCAGCCGCTGGCCGAAAACAACTGGCCGGCCTATGGAATCCGCACGGAAGGAAACCATGAAATACCGCACGATTGGCAGTAACCCGACCACCCGCCGCGAGGTGAGCGTCCTGGGCCTGGGCGCCATGCTGTTCGGCACGAGCACGGACGAGGAAACGTCTTTCGCCATTCTCGACCGCTTTGCCGAGGCCGGGGGTTCGTTCGTCGACACCGCCAACAACTACGCCTTCTGGGCGAAGGGGACGCAGGGCGGCGAGAGCGAGGCGCTGCTGGGCCGGTGGCGGGCCAGCCGGGGTGTCGGCGACGAGATCACCATCGCCACCAAGGCCGGCGGCCGGCCGAACAAGCCCGGCCTCAGCTTCGCGGAGACCGGCCGGCTGGAGAACATCGAGGGCCTGTCCGCCAAGGCACTGCGCGAGGCGGCCGAGCGCAGCCGTGAACTGCTCGGCCTGGAACGGCTGCACCTGATGTACGCGCACATCGAGGACCCGGGCACCCCGCTCGAGGAGACCGTGCGCGCCTTCGCCGACCTGGTCGAGGACGGCCTCGTCGGCATGGTCGGGGTCAGCAACCACTGGGCGTGGAAGGTGGAGCGGTCCCGGTCCATCGCGGCCGCCGCCGGACTGCCCGGCTACGAGGTGCTCCAGTACCAGCACAGCTACCTGCGCCCGCGCACCGACCTGCCCGCCCGCCGCTCCCCCGACGGCAGCCCCGGCCTGCTCGACGGTGAGCTGCTCAGCTATCTGCGCGCCCACCCGGAGCTGACCCTGGTCGCCTACTCGCCGCTGCTCTCCGGTAGTTACGTGCGCGAGGACAAGCCGCTGGAGCACGACTACGAGCACCCGGGTACGCCGATCCGGCTGGCCGCGCTGCGCGAGGTGGCCAAGGAGGCGGACGCCACCCCCAACCAGGTCGTCCTGGCCTGGCTGATGGGCGGCGAGGTCCCGGTGCTGCCCATCACCGGCGCCTCCTCGGTGGCCCAGCTGAACGAGAGCCTGGCCGCCGTCGACCTGGAGCTGACCGCCGACCAGCGGGCCCGGCTCGACACGGCCTTCTAGCCACGACCGCCCCGGCGCCCGTGACCGGGCGACGGCGCGGCGCGCCCCACGCGCCGCGCCGTCGCCGGTTCCCGCCCGGTCGTCCCGGCCGGGAACCGATGACGTTCGACAGAGAGGAACGGACATGACCGCCCATCGGACCACCTCGGGATGCCCGGTACACCTGGGGACGACCGACCTGATCGACCCGGCCTTCTACAGCTCCGGCGACCCGCACCGGGAGTGGGCGGCCTTACGCGGTCTGGACGCCCTCAGCTGGACCCAGGTGGACGCCGACCGGGGCTTCTGGTCGGTGGTGGAGTTCGCCGACACCGAGCATGTCCTGCGCACCACCGCCGACTTCACCTCCGAACGCGGCACCATGCTCGAACTGCTCGGCATGGACGACCCGGCCGGCGGACAGCAGCTGGTGGTCACCGATCCGCCCCGGCACACCATCATGCAGGCCCGGCTGAAGAAGGCCCTGGCACTGAAGACCGTCGACAAGCAGCGGGACATGATCCGCGACCTCGTCCTGGAGCTGATCGAACCACTGGGCGACGGCGGGGTCTTCGACTTCGCCCAGGCCATGATCGACATGCCGATGTCGGTGACCGGCACCATGATCGGGCTGCCGCGTTCCGACTGGCCCTGGCTGATCCGCGCCACCACCGCCTGCATCGCCGCCGACGACCCCGAGTACCAGGACCCGGGCGGCAAGGAGGCGACCCTGGCCGCGGCGCACCGCGAACTGTTCGCCTACTTCCAGGACCTGGTCTCCTTCCGGCGCGACCAGCTGGGTGATGACCTGCTGAGCGCACTGATCTCCACCCGATTCGAGGGGCGGCACATGTCGCCGGGGGAGATCGTCGCCAACTGCTACAGCCTGCTGCTGGGTGCCAACGTCACCACGCCGCACGCCCCGAACTACGTGATGGCCGAGTTCATCGAGTCCGGGGTGCTCCAGGACTGGGCCGCGCATCCCGAGGTGGGCGCCACCGCCGTGGAGGAGGCGCTGCGCTGGTCCTCGCCGGTCAACCACATGCTGCGCTACGCCACCCGGGACCTGGAACTGCACGGCACCCCCATCGCGGCCGGGGACGCCGTGGTGGTGTGGATCGGCTCCGCCAACCGGGACGAGCGGGAATTCCCCGACGCGGGGCGGTTCGACATCCGGCGCAAGCCCAACAAGCACCTGGCATTCGGCATCGGCCCGCACTACTGCGTGGGCCACAGCGTCGCCCGTATCACCATCAGGACCCTCTTCGAAGAACTGCTCAAGGGTTTCGAGGACTTCCGCCCCGCGGGAAAGCCGGAGCGGATGATCTCCAACTTCGTCTCCGGGTACAAGCACGTGCCCATCACCGCCCGCCGCCGCACGGGAACGCGATAACCGAGCCGGTACATCTGCAAGAAGGCGCAAAGAACACCTAGGGGGAAAAATGGATTTCCCAGCCGACCACAGCAACAGCCCGAACCCTCAGCCGCCGACACCCTCGGCCCACGGGGAGCTGAGCCCCTCCTTACTCCTGCCGCCGCAACGGGAACTCTTCCTCGTCGTCCAGCAGTACATACGTGAGCGTCTCTCGGACCCCGACCTCTCCCCCAGCACCATCGCCTGCGCGCATCACATCTCGCTGCGCCACCTCCACCGGCTGTTCCGGCTGCACGGCCTGACGGTCGCCGCCTGGATACGCCGACAGCGCCTGGAAGGCTGCCGGCGCGACCTCACCGACCTGGCCAAGTTCGCCCAGCCCATCCAGTCCATCGCGATCCGCTGGGGCTTCACCGACAACGCCCACTTCAGCCGGGTCTTCCGGGCCGCCTACGGCTACCCTCCCAGCCACCTGCGGCGCGAGACCGAGACCCGCTGGTACGAACAGCTCATCTCCCGCTTCGGCCCCGTCCACCCCTTCCACGTCCTGGAGCCGCAGGAGACCCACGAGCCGGTCGCCTCCCAACGGATCGCCTGACGAAGGGCGCGGCCCCACCGGGCCGCGCCCCGCCACCCCGACCGCGCCGGGAGGAACTCGCCCTCCCCGGCCCCTCACCGACCTGGCGCACCCCACCGGCCCGCCTTGATCCAGCCCGTCAGCGCGCGGAAGGCCACGCGGTCCGCCTGTATGACCCGCCCCGGCTCATCACTCTCCCGAAGCGCGATCCCCGACCCCACCACGGCTATCTCCACGCAGTTGTTGCCGTCGTGCTCGGAGAACGAAGACTTCTGCCAGCGGCACTCGGTCATGCTTCCCTCACTCCTACAGCTCTTGGTGAATGGAACGGATCAGGTCCCGGGACTCCACAGCCGACAGCGCGACCCTCTCGTTGGCGTCCATCCCACTCCGGACGACAGCCAGCGATTCCGGCACGTCGATGAAGATCGCACCGGCAGGTGAGCCCATGTGTGCGGTGTCAAGCTGCCCGCCCTTGCCCTCCACATACAGCACCGACTCCCCCATCATGGGGAACTCACCCGCGCTGAAGGGAATCACCAAAAGCGTCACACTGTCCCACTCGCTGCCATCCAGCAGTTGGCCGATCTGCCGCTTGGCGGCCTTCCTGCCGCCCACCTGCATCCGCAGCGCCGCCTCGTGGATCACGCCCACATAGGGCACGGCGTCCACGGCGATCCTGGTCTGCCGGGCCAGTCGATGCGCCACCCGCAACTCCACTTCGAGGCGGGACAGAGGCGGATCCAAGAGGTTGAACAAGGCCCGCGCGTACTCCTCCGTCTGGAAGAGTGCCGGCAGGTGTGCCGTCTGCACCGTCCGCATCCGCTCGGCGAAGCCCTCAAGCTCCGAGACGTCGAGGAACTCCGGCGGGATCTTTCCCCGGTACTCGTCCCACCAGCCCTTCTTACGCCCACCCGTCATGGTGGCCAGCGCATCGACGAGTGCGACGTTGTCACACGCGCAGATCGCCGCGAATCGACGCAACCGCGCCTCGCTGATACCGAAACGGCCGGACTCAATGTTGGAAATCGTGGTGCGATCGGTGCTCAGCGCTTCGGCCGCCGCGGACGCCGACATTCCGGTCGCCTCTCGCATGCGCCGCAGTTCCGCACCGAAGCGACGCTGAAGGATCGTCGGCCCTTCCCGCTGTGCCATGTGCTCTCCCTCTCCGCTCGCGCCCATTGTGGCCGTCCGTGACGCTCTCGGTCGACTCAGTGAAGTCGGTGAAACACGTTGGAGTGAATCCATTACTACCTGTTGTAATTTCGGGCTAGCCTGTGATCTGTGCCACTCACCCTGCTCCCCGAGCGGAAGCGCACCGTCTCCCCGCGAGGCGGCAATGACACCGCTCGGACAGCCAGCCTGTGGCCAGCGTCCATTCCCCACCTGACCGCGTCTCAGGAGGCGCCGATGTCCCCGGAACCCCAACAGCCGACTGTGCCCACCCAGAACGCCACCTGCGCGGGGATTCCCCGCCTCGCCCCCATCCCGTTCGCCGAACCCTGGCGCTACGAACTCCACTTCCCCCGCGACCCGCGCGCCCCGCGCATCGCCCGGCTCACCCTCCGCACCGTCCTGCACGCCCACGGCCTCACCGAACTCACCGAGCGGGCAGAGCTCCTCACCTCCGAGCTGGCCTGCAACGCCGTGTGCCACACCGGCGGAGCGGCCTCCGTACAACTCCACTGGCGGCACCCCGTTCTCCGGGTCAGTGTGTGGGACACCAGCGCCGCACTCCCCGACACCCCGGGCACACCTCGCCCGGCCCCTCCCCCGGACTCCCACAACGGCAGGGGCCTGCTCCTCCTCGACGCCCTCGCGGACCACTGGGGCGGCTGCGCCCTCGAAGACGGCCCCTGGGGCCCCGGCGGCAAAACGGTCTGGTTCGAACTCCGCCTCATCCAAGCGGAACCCGCCGCCCTCGCAGCCTGATCGGTCCCCTCCGCTAAACGGACACGTGTCGGTGCACAGACACGTGTCAAGCGGCCAGCCGCCGACCGTCCGGATCCGGTTCGGCCAGATCACGGTCCGTGGCCCGGATAACGGCGTTGAGCAGCCACAGCAGCCGGTAGGACCGCGCCACGCACAGAATGAATGCCGCTTCCACCATCCAGTGGACTCCGCCGGAGTCGCGCTCGGAGACATCCAGGACAGTTGCCAACAAGCAGATGCCGGCGACCAGGAGCGTGGCGGACAAGATGCTCACCCAGTTCCTGCGGAACTGGGATCCCAGGTGCCCGGATGCTCGCAGCACCCGCATCCGTGGTCCGGAGGCGGCACCGTACTGGGCGATGGCCGCCGTGATGAAGCTGCCCGTCACGGCCACCACTGTGGCCCCGGTCGTGTAGATCGCCAATCGCTGTTCACGCCCGGGCCTTCCGAGGAGATCACCACTCCCCGTCAGATGGAACCAGGCCAGATGCGCCCCAAGAACCACGCAGACAACAAGCCAGTCGTATGCCGGCCGGGAGACCCACTGATGGAACAGCCGTCGCGGTCCAACTCCAGAGCCAGGCATCCCTTATCCCCCTGCGCGACCAGTAGAAATGCTTCCCCTCGTCGCGGCCCAGCCTAAAGGTCGGCACCGACAGCGACCCTCAGAATGCGCTCCTGCTCATGAGCCACCCGCGCCAACTCGACCAGGGCGAAGTGCAGGTCGACCGAGTGCCCATCGGTGGACTCAAGAGGAACCTGGCACTTGGTGGTGATGCGCTCGGCCACGAAGTCAATCTTCTCGTCCGCCGCCTGCTGCTCCCAGTCCTCGATGTGCGCGGTCGCCCGCGCCACGTCCACGGCGTCGCTGTTGTCCAGCCAGTCACCGATATCCCTCGCAAAGGCGCTCGTCGAGTCGAGGAGCTGCCGCTGCCCACGCGACCGGCGAACGGGCGAATACCACCGGCGCTTCTTGGGAACCTCCAGCGTCAGTGTGATCGTCATGTCCGGGTACTCCTCGTGCAGCCGGCCGATCGCAGCGCCCAGGTCGGAGCTCTGACTCAAGGCCGTTGGGCTGTCGTACGGCTCGGGCTGCACCCTGACCGTCAGTGTCTCCACCGCGCTGGCACGGGCAAGTTTCTCTCGGGACCGGGCGTTGACCACTGGGCGCAGCTCGATCTCGTCACTCATCAGGTTCATGCCGTTGAACCACCGCTGGAGGGCACTGACACGGGGAGCCGAGATCCCTCCGCTCATGGTCGCCATGACATTGCCGAAGGACAGGAAGTGCACCGTGGTGACGTCGACAAGGCCCTGATTCGCGGCGAGTTGCAGATGGCTGAAGGAACCGTCGTCAAAGTTGATCTGCTGAGGTGCTTCCCGGCGGACCTTCGCCAGGAGCAGATGCGGGGCCGGCTGCAGCGGATCCACCGCGCCGATGAGGGTCTCTCCGTTCCATAAAACCGTCCGATCCCGAAGCGGCATGTCGCGCAGCCGCCGCAGTAGTACGCCCCAGTCCTGAACCGGCAATGGCGGGGCATCGTCCTTGGTGTCGCACACCTGGTAGAAATGGACTGTTCTGTCGCGATTCCGTGCAGCCATTCGTCCCCTCGCAATGACGCTTGCCTACCAGCGTAAGCCGAGGCGGGGCCCGGCCGCACGGATCGTACGGGCCCGCCTCCGCGTCCGAACCGGCTACTCCGTTTCGAACTCGACTTTCAGCCGCAATGTGTTGGCGTTCTCGGTGAGAGTCCGCAGCGTGTCCTCGGGAAAACCCTCCGGCCGCTTCGCCTGAATCTCGAAAGTGATCTCGGCCTCCGCCCCGATCCCATCGAGATGCTGAAGGATATCGAAGACGTACTTCGTGGCGTTCTTGCTGTACTGCTCGGGGGTCATCTGGGCGTTGGCGTAGAAGCGGGTCGGGACCCTGGGGAGGCGGGGCTGTTCGGGTCCGGCCGCCGGAGCGCTGCCGGTGTCCGCGGTGATGGAGGCGTTCACTCCCGGTGGTGAGGTGCTGTGCGAGGCGGCCACGGATGCCGCTTCCCGCCTCAGAGCCGCCGCTTCCTCATCGGCCCGGCGCTGCCCGAGCGCCCGGTCCGGACGGACGAGAAGCGTGGTGTCCGTGATCTGACCGAAGGTGGCATCGCCACCGGGCAGCGCCAAGCCCTGGTAGCGCTCGGCCGCCTCGTCGTACCCGGTGGCGAGCGCGAAGCCTTCCTCCTCCCAGTCGAACATACTCAAGGCACCCTCGATGCCCTGATTCAGGACAGTGCGGTTCACCAGGCGATTCATATACGGGTAGGTGGTGTGCAGTTCCCAGAGGCGGCCGGCACTGATGTGACCATCTCGCTCCCAGATACGGGCGAGCGGGCGGCTGAGCTTCTGGTGCAGGACTGCGGGTGCCTGCTGAAGATTCAGCAGACCGCCGCGCTTCAGTCTTTCCCCGGTCCGTACCGCGACTTCATCCGCCCGCCCGGTTTCGACCTTGATGTTCTCCAGGACGACCCTGGCGCCCTGCTCTTCACCCTGCTCAGGCACCAGGACCCAGTGGTAGGTCTCGCCGATCCGGAGCTCGACCTTCTGATGGGCCTGGTCGCGGCGGGTCCGCGCCTGCTGGCGCTGGCTCTCCGTGAGGTCGTGTTCGAGATGCTGCTCCAGCACCTTGGACCACCCCATGTACTCCCGGGCCGCCTCCATGAGTTCACCCATGCGGGTCTTGTCCGGTGCGAGAAACACCAGCATGTTGCGGTGCGTCCGAGAGGTCGGGCCCTGCGAGGCGAGTGCTTCCTCGGCAAATTCCATCGCCGGGCTGTCGTCTCGGTCCTTGCGATGGGTGTGTTGGGGGTGCAGCAGGACGAGCCGGGCCTCCTCCCGATCAGGGACGTCCCTGGTGTGCCGCGGTGCGACATGCACCGCGGTGAAGTCCCCGCGCCGGTGCTGGATCGGGCTCAGACGCCGGGCGATCTCACCCCAGACGTCCTCATCGCGCCCGATGAGCCGGTCCGCTTCGTCCTTTGCGATGCGCGTGATATTGGCCTGGGTGTCGAACCAGTAGCGGTCGACGTCCCCGTAGAGATAGGTGGAGCGGTCGGCGAGAGTGTTGAGCGCGGTGCGGAAGTTGCCCATGGTGTCACCGGGCATCGCCATGCCCAGGCGGATATAGGGCTCGGCCAACCCCTTCTTCGCGGCTCGCAGCGTGGCCGCGGAGCCCATGAAAACGGTGCGGGCGATGCGCCGGCTCACCGCGCGCTGCCCCAGGTAGGTCTTTTCCCTGTCCACCTCGACGGGGGTGGAGCCGGAACCATCGACATCGGCATCGATGATCGGCTTCCAGCGGTCCTCCAGATAGTGCGTGAGGTCGTTGCTGACCAACTGGTTGTCGAGCGGGATGTCGCCGGGCATGATCATCGGGCTCTGGTTCTGGTTGTTCCACAGGGCGTGGATCACCGCGCTCATGAGTCTCAGCACGCCCCGCGTCCGCTGGAAACGCTCCAGGGTGGACCAGTCCTCATAGAGGCGGGCGAACAGCTCCGGATGGATGGGGTACGTCGCGCGCATCCGCTGCTCGTATTCCGTGCTGTCGGTTCCGGCCGGGAAATCCGCCTTGTGCGAGGCGTAGAACTGGCTGAAGATCCGGGCGGCCTTGTTGATCTCCGCCTGCACACCACCACTCGGACTCTCGAAGAGCCGGCGGCGGACGATCTCGAACGACTCATCCGCACTCGCCGGACGCCACGAGTCCGCCTTGCGGTGGATGACGCTCTGGAGACGGTCCAGCGCGGCGTGCCCCGCCGGCCCTCCGATCTCGTTGTCGTCGCCCTCATTGATCTTGCCGTCCTCGGACGCCGGGATCGAGAGGATGAGCTGGGCGCCGCTCACGGCCTCAACTGCTTCGGTCAAGGACTGGGCGAAGGAGAAGTGGGTCTCGAAGGTGCCCCCCGCGAGAGAGTCGTCGTTGACCAGCTGCCGTGCGTAGACAACCCACTCATCCACCAGGACCAGACACGGTGCGTACGCGGCCAGCAGATCCTGAAGCAGGTCGGTGCCGGGGCTCGTCCGGCTCTGATCAGCCTGGGCGATGATGTCGTACGCACGGCGGCCGTCGAGTTGCCAGGCGAGCTCGCCCCACAGGGTGTTGACCTTGGTGCCGTCGGGCTTCTCCATCGGCTGGCCGGGTGCCAGGGCGGTGCCGACGAGGACCGCCCTGCGCACCCGCTCCTGCGGCAGCCCGGAGGGCGACTCGGTGATCAGCTCCTGCATTTCCTGCGGAAGTCGTTCCTGTCGCAGTCCAGGTGCGTACAGGTGGTACAGGGCCAGCATCGAGTGGGTTTTTCCGCCACCGAAGTTGGTTTGCAGGTTCACCGTCGGCGAGGCGTTGTCGTCACCTGATACGCGCCGCAGGGACTTGCTGAGCAGATCGCGAAGCCCCTCGGTGAGATACGTGCGGTGGAAGAACTCCTCCGGTTCCGTGTACTCGGGCGCCCCCTCCCCCTTCGCAACCCGCGCCAGATTGGCCGCGAATTCCGAGGCATTGAATTTTCCCTCGGCTACGTCGGGGTGCGGGATGAGTACTTCACGCCACGGCTTGAGCCCATCGGCGGCGACGGAGGGCATGGCCGCCTTCTGCCGGGTCGCCCGCTTGGTCTCAGCCTCTATCACGGCACGCTGAAGTTCAAGACGCGACTTGCGCACCCGGTCCACCAGACCCGCGTCGGCCCCGACCGCGGAGAGAAGTCGCTCCGCCGTGTCCAATGATCGGCCGGTGTCATCGGCATTGAAGGACTTGTTGTGGGCCCACCTGTTGCGGATGTCGCTGAGTTCTCCGACGTAGTTCCGGGCGGAAGGCGGCAAGAGGTGCCGGAAGTAGGAACCCCAGTTCTTGATTATCGTGCTGAACAGGAACTGGGGATCCTGTTTCGACGGGGAGGCGTAACCGGCTTCCCGGGCTGCGGAGACCGCGTCATCGAACCAGCTCTCTCCTTGCCGCCGGGCCATCTCCCGTTCCACAAGCGGCAGCAGCCCGTCCGGCAACAGCTCAATCATTCGGCCGATGCGGTCACGGTTACTCAGTGCCATTGTCTCCGGAGTCCTGTCTTCCATTCTCGCGGCGTCCGTCCCACTGTCTTCGTACGCCGACTCGTTGTTCTGCATGCCCCGCCCCCTTGCCTTCTGGCAATGTGTGAGATCAGAAAAGTGGTTCGTCTCCGTGAGTCTTGCCTGTGTCGTCGCCATGGACTGCCTCGAAATGCAACTGGGCGGGCCTCGGCGTATTGATCCCATGCTTCTCGGCCAGGCGGGCGGACGCCTGCATGTCCGACCAGGAGCTGACAAGGTTGTTGAACCACTGACCGCTCTCTGACCATCCGTTGCGCTCACAGATGCTGTACAGGAGATAGGCCAGTTCCCTGATGCTGTCGTCGTCAACCCCGCCCCGGCTGCGGACCCGGGCGAGCAACTCGCCGGCATCCTCGACACCGGAGCGTTCCAGCGTGCGGGAGAGGTGCACGGCGAACTCCCAGATGGACACCCGCACATCGCCCAGCGGGTCATAGCCCGGCGGGAGCACGGTGGGCTTGATCAACTCCACCTTGCTGTCGCCGCTCTTGATCACGCCGGATTCTTCCAGCCCACGTACCGAGGTGTTGTACGCCTTCGACAGCGTCTCGGCGTCGCCGAACCCACCCGGGCTCCACTGAAACTGCTCGAACCACTTCACGCACCAGCGCGTGTGCATGTCGAAATCACCCTCCTGTTCGGAGAGCACCTCGCCAAGCACATCGTTGATCAGCGCGAGTGCCCTGCGCACCCGCATCGGCGTGCCATCCGCCTCGCTCACCTTGGCGTACCGGGAGTAGATGGCGATGCCGGGGCCGATGGCGGACTGCGCCATGTCGACGGGCGCCACGTTCCCCTGTTGAAGCTCACGGAGTGCCTTCGGCAACTCCTTGCGCAGACGACTGAGAAACCCGCGGCGGTCCGTGGTCTCGGCAGTGACCGGGCGGGGGCGGCAGGCGAGCACGATGGAGGAGGCGAGGGCGTTGGTCCCGATCCCAATGGAACGGCCCGCCCGCTCGGTCCGTACGGGCCAGGTGGCCGTCACCATGAGACCGGCTTCCATGAGCCCGTTGAGCATCGTCTCCCAGCCGGTGGATGCCGTGCCATCGATATCGTCGGTCTCAGACTGCTTGAAGGCATAGAAGATCGTGAGGGGAAAATCTGCGGGATGCCCTTCGCGAATCCGAGTAAAGGTCTCAATGAATCCACGCTCGAAGTGATGCTCCGCTTTCTCCTTGCTGCCGCCGTGGCGGTAAGGGGAAGCAATCAGCTCGGCCTGCTTCGGGGCGAGAATAGTGGACATAATATCGGGATACGCAGCCCCAAGTGTTCGACGGAGCCAGACATAGAAAAAGTCAGAAAGGTCGGAATATCCGATATTGTCGTAGTAGGGCGGATCGGTGCTTACTACCTGTCCGCCTCCAAGCTCCACCTTCTGGGCATCCATCTGTATAGCCGCTGCATGCCTGCTTCCAGGAAGCACATCTACCACCGCCGCAACACGGCGCACGGATTCGGAGATACTCCCCGTAGATGTATAGAACGGATTCGCTTCGGCATAATCCCATGTCATGGGCAGCGCCTGTCGCGAAAACGTGGCGCGCACGTGTTGCTTAGTCCCATTCGAGTCCCATGAGCTGATGGTCGATGACTCGTTGGCAAGTCGGTCAACCGAGAACGCCAGGTATGTTCCAACCGCGTCGCCATATTGAGCAGCAGCATGTGCATGCATGCCCGCAGCCACTGCGTCGCATACAACCCTTGCCCGCACTTCACTGACGAGATCACTGGAAGTCGTGAGTGATACCAACTGTCGATGGGTGAACAGTCGATCCATCGATGTGAGACCGTAGTTCACGCACCACAGATTTCGGGGGTCCTCGGCAAGTGGCTGATCAGGAACGTCCGCCGGTCGAGCGACTGCGGCAGCCCGCACATGCTCAGGAACCACTTCCAGATAAATCCGCTGCCGCTTGCCCTCAGCCACCGTCGCCAGGAGCATGGAGCCCATGCGCCCCGCCACACCCTCGCCCTTGATGTACGCGTCCGTGGTGACCTCACCACAGACCAGACAGGCAAACTTCGCGCCCCGCCCCTGCTTGGGCGGGTCGGGCGGTCCTTCCTTGCCGTCTCGAATCGCGAAGCGGATGTGGTTGCCCTCAACCACCGGCTGGATCCACCGCGGCCGATTCTTCTTCTTCGACAGCCACCACGTGGACACCAGCGGCATCTCCGCCCCACACGCCGGGTTCGGGCAGGTCACGGTCCTGGCCCAGAGCCAGGCGATGACCGTCGCCTCAGTACCGTCCGCCAGCCGCGCCTTCGGGTAGTGCTCGCCGATCCGCCGGAACGCCTCCTCGCGCATCCACTTCCCGTACTGACGAACGTCCTCGGCGAGACCGCTCACGCCCGACCAGTCGCCACGGATCTCCGCGTCCGGGGAAACCGGCTTGTGGCCAGCCCACTTGGGCGGGATCTCGATCAGTGCCTTGTTGATGAGCACCGGCACCGGGTTGAGGTCGCTGGCGTGCGCTTCCAGTCCGAGCCGCTGGGCCTCCAGCGGGATCGTGCCACCACCGGCGAAGGGATCAAGGACCGGCGGCGGGTTGCCACCGCACGACCGTGCGATCTCCTCGCGTACCTCGCGCATGATGCGCTCGTCCCGTGTCGCCTCCCACGGCACCATTCGCTCAATCAAGTCGAACAGCCGTGCCCGCTCTCGCTTCTGGTCCTCCTCAGTAGGGAACCGGTCCGGGTATGACGAGGGATCGTCCACAAGCTGGGCGAACAGAACCGCACGGGCCGCAGCAAGCGGCCTTCGTGCCCACCACAAGTGCAGGGTGGACGGGTGGCCATGGCGAATGGACTTCTCCCGTGCGGACTCCTTGTTGATGGCCTCCAGCGGCATCGCCACCTCGATGAGCTTCCGCCTCTGCGGTGCCGTCCGGTTATCCGTCGCGTCGCCGCTCACTGCGGGACCCCTCCCTTGCTCCAAGCGTCCGGCCAGGACAGCAGGAGCCCTTCGGTCTTCAGATCTCCGAACTCGATGTCGGAGAAGGCGTCGCGCACATAGCGCACTTCGTCCCGCTCCGGCCCGTCCGGATGGACGGACACCAGGGCAAGACGGTGCTGATCGCCACGGTTCTTGGCGACCAGAATCTCGTTCCGGCTGATGTAGAACTCCTTCGCTCCCAGTCGGCGGCCTTTCACCTCTATATGGATGAGGCGCCCGTCCGAGCTGAGCGAGCGAACGTCATATCCCGGATTGTTGTGGGCCATCTCCTCGGGGGTGCGGGACAGGCCCCTCTCCGCGCGTAGCACCGCCGCGACCGCCCGGCGATCGGTCTCGTACCCATCGGTGGCGATCGCCGTACGGTCTGGGGCCCCAACCCGGAGGTGCTTGGCCAGCCAGCCAACCGGTACCACCAGAGCGGAGCCCGCGATGACCGGCGGCTTGGCCTGTAAGGCCGCGTCCTTCTCCAGCTCGGACAGCCGCTTCTCACGGCGCGTCTCAAGCTCCTCCGCCCACCCCCGCGCCTTCTCCGGACGGTGCCGGACCTGTCTCCCGTCGGCGAGATCCTGTTCGAGCTTGCCGGCCTGCGCGTACCAGTAACTGATCTCTTGCTTCAACCGCTGCTTGACCTGATTCCTCGTCCGATCTATGACCGGGAGCAGACGCTCCCGCACGTTCCTCAGGTGTTCAGGCACCGCTTCGCGAATCGCCCAGTCCATGGCCCGCGCGTTCCCGCCGTCACGGAGCCAGTCCTCATCGAGCAGGGCCTTGACCGTTTCGGCCTCCATCGGAGTGGGCGGACGGTAGTCCAGGTACGGTGCCGAGCCGGCATTCCTGGCGCTGCCATCCGGCAGCAGCTCGGTGAACGCGAAGGCACGGTCCACCGGACGCCGATGTCCGTCCACCACGTCCTGGGCGAGGGCCACCAGCAGACGGGGCCGGTCACCCCCGTCTGCGGCGTCAACCAGGACGGTTCCTCTGTCCAGCAGGCCCTCGTGCTGGTACGCGGTCTCCTCAAGGACCGCGTCGAAGACAGGGTGCCCCGGTGCTATCAGGTCGGCTCGTGGCTTTCCCGTTACGGCAACCCGGTCACGGTCGAAGCACACCCGCTCGTACTTCCGCTGTGCCGCTCCACCGGGCCCGCTGCCGCGATGGCCGGGCTCCCTCAGGACCGCCGGCACATGGGTGATCTCGAACCGTCCACCTTCGCGCGGCTTGAGCTGCCCACCCAGCCGGGTGAACGCATCGCGGAAGAATGCCTGCACATAGTGCGGGTGCAGTCGGCGGGCCTGGGCTTCTTCCATCCGCAACCGCACCTTGTGCACATCCTCGATGCCCATGACCTGTGCGTCGAGGGCGAGCCCTTTGATCAGTTCAACAGCACGTTCGCCGACCCTGGCATCGATGACCTGGTCGAGCCTGGTCTTCGTCGCCGGGTCGTCGCCGTACCGGACTGCCTCCATCAGGAGCTCGCGCAGTGGCTCGCCCTCGAAGATGTCTCCGAGGACGTTGTAGACCTTTCCTTCGTATGCTTTGCTCTGCTGTTCGATCTTGTCCAGCAGCCGCTGGAAGACCTGGCCCTCTCTGGTGTTGTCGGCGACCAGGTTCCACAAGTGACAGACCTCGTCCTGGCCGATCCGGTGAATGCGGCCGAAGCGCTGCTCAATGCGGTTGGGATTCCACGGAAGGTCGTAGTTGACCATGAGGTGGGCACGCTGAAGGTTGAGCCCTTCGCCGGCGGCGTCCGTAGCGATGAGAACCAGGACATCGGGGTCCTGATTGAAGGCATCCCTGATGTCTCTGCGCCGCTGGCGCGGCGTACCGCCGTGGATGGCCACCACGGCCTCCGGGCGTCCGATCAGCGCTCTGATCCGGCGCGAGAGGTATTCGAGGGTGTCACGGTGCTCGGAGAACACGATCAGCTTGCGGTGCCGCCCCTCGGCGTCATACATGTGGTCGTTGTCCTGCAACAGGGCGGACAACTCCAGCCACTTGCGGTCCTCACCCGAGGCAAGGACCGCACGGGCGAGCTGCTCCAATCCGCGCAGGCCGGCGATCTCCAGCTCCAGCTCGGTGACCGTCAAGGCCGCTGAAGCAGCATCGACGACTTCCTCTTCCAGGGACTCCAGTTCTTCGCCCGTGAGATCATCCAGCCAGCCGTCCAGCGATTCAACGCCTCCGGGGCCACCGGCATCACCTGGCACGGCGCCCCTCCTCCCCGGCGTCCCGTGCCGTTTCCCGGCTAGCATTTCCTCCAGCCTGCCTTCGAGCCGCCGGCGACGCCGCTTCAGGGACTTACCGATCGCCTCGGGGCTGGATGCCAGGCGGCGCTGCAGAACGGTGAGGGCGAAGCCCACCTGGTTTCCGCGGCGGCCGTCGAGGCGCTCGGCACGGTTCATCTCATCCCGCACATAGGTGGTGACCCGTTCGTACAACTCCTGCTCGGCCACCGACAGCTGGTACGGCACGGTGTAGGCACGGCGCTCGGGGAAGAGTTTCCTGCCATCGAAGGTGAGCAGGTCCTCCTTGACCATACGGCGCATCAGCCCCGACGCATCATGCCGGTGTACACCGTCACGGTATTTGCCCGCGAATCGGTCGCCGTCGAGCAGGGCCATGAAGAGCTGGAAGTTCTCCTCGATGCCCGCGTGCGGAGTCGCCGTCATGAGCAGGAGGTGGCGGGTGACACGGCCGAGCAGTCGCCCGAGTTCGTACCGTTTGGTGGTCTTGAGTTCGGAGCCGAAGTAACTGGCGCTCATCCGGTGCGCCTCGTCCACGACGACCAGGTCCCACGCCGACTCCGCAAGCCGTTGCTGAAGCTCATCCGATCGGGCCAGGGAATCCATGCGCGCGATGAGGCGGGGGTGCTTGTCGAAGACACTGCCGTCGATGTTGGCCTCGACGAGCTGTCTGGTGAGCAGAGTGAAGTCCAGCCCGAATTTTTCCAGGAGCTCGTCCTGCCACTGATCAACGAGTCCCCCGGGGGCGACGATCAGACATCGTTCCAGGTCACCACGAAGGGCCAGCTCCTTGATGTAGAGACCAGCCATGATCGTCTTGCCGGCCCCGGGGTCATCGGCCAACAGAAACCTCAGAGGTGTACGTGGCAGCAGCTCGCTGTAGACCGCCTGGATTTGGTGTGGCAGGGGGTCGAGGGAGCTGGTGGAAACAGCCAGCATGCCATCACCGCGAGCCGCCATACGGATCCGCAGGGCTTCGGCTGCCAGGCGAAACGACGCGGGATCCGCATCGAACGCGTGATTCCCGGTAGAGGAAGCGCCTGGGGCAAGGCGAGTGTCGTGATCCCGGTAGAGAATCGCTTCCTCGACGGCACCGTCGGGGCGCCGGTATGTGACCTGGGCGGCAGCCGACCCGTACATCTGTAAAGCGACGATCACCACATCCGACCCCGGCGTGATCCCGGATATCAGCCGACCCGGCGTAAGGTCCTCAAAGCGAAGGCTGCCTTGTTCAGACATGCTTCGCCCCCCGACACGACGCGCTCTGATCAGTCACACGGTCCATCAGTACCTATGATGCCCCAGCGTGAATGTCCTCCACCAGGCTCTCATTTGACGTTCACTCATGAAAAACCGGAAGACGGCCGGCTTGCCTGGCGAAGCGCCTCTCGCCCAAGCGGATGGCAGCACTGACGCGACAACAGAACTGCGAGGCACGGAGTCCGGGACAGTGACGGTGGTGGCTCAGCGCGCGGGCAACCGGACGCCCAGCTCGGTGGCCGCCTCCTGGAGCACGGGTACCAGGGCGATCAGTTCGTCCAGGGAGCGGCGGAAGGCGGGGGCCGCGGTGGACAGGCAGGCGAACAGGCTGCCGTCGGGCCGCAGGATGGGGACCGCCACGGCGCGCAGCCCGGCGTGGTGCTCCTCGTCGGCCGTCGCGTACCCGTGTGCGGCGGCGCGGGCGACGTCCGCCCGCAGCACGTCCCGGTCGGTGATGCTGTGCGGCCCGTACGGGGTGAGATCGACGCGCTCCAGCAGGTCCTCGCGCACCTCGTCGGGGGCGAACGCCATCAGCACCTTGCCCATCGAGGTGCAGTGCAGCGGGCCGTGGCGCCCGGGCTCGCTGCGCACTCCGACCGGCAGCGGGCCGTCCACGTAGTGCACGTACAGGTGGCGGGTGCCGTCGAGCACGGACATGAGGGTGGCCTCCTCGGTGCGCTCCGTCACGCGTCGCATCACGGGGAGCGCGGTGCCGGCGAATCCGTACGCCTGGCCCGCCTGCTGGCCGAGCTGGAACAGGCGCAGGCCCGGCTTGTAGCGCTTGCCGCTCGCCTCGAAGTCCACCAGGCCCTCGCGGGTCAGCGAGCTGACCAGCCGGTGGGCCGTGCTGACGGGGACGCCGCTCGCCCGGGCCAGCTCGGAGAGCGTGATGCCGTGCGGATGCTCGCCGACCAGGACGAGGAGCCGGATCGCCCGGCCGACGACATCGGCCGGGACTGCGCTGGATTCGCTGGTGCTCACGCCCGAGAAATTACCACTGAATGGAAAGGTTTCTCATTCTGCGCTTGACAGCGCGCAGACCTCATGTCAACGATGATTTCCGGTCAGCAGATACTTTTCCCATTCAGTGGAAAAACAGCCAGTGCGGGCCGTGCCACACGTGAGAGGACGACCCATGAGCCACCCCCTGTTCGACGTCACCGGCAAGGTGGCCCTGGTCACCGGATCGAGCCGCGGCATCGGCCGGGCTCTGGCCCAGGGACTCCTCGAAGCCGGCTGCACCGTCGTCCTCAACGGCCGCGACGCCGCCACCCTGGAGGCCACCCGCGCCGAGCTGGCCGCGACCTTCGGGGACGGCACCGTCCTCGCCGAAGCCTTCGACGTCACCGATTCCGCCGCCGTGGCCGCCGCCGTCGGACAGGTCGAGGAGCGGGCAGGCGCGATCGACATCCTGGTCAACAACACCGGATCCCAGCGCCGCGCCCCCTTCACCGAGTTCACCGACGAGGACTGGCACGGCCTGCTCGACACCAACCTCACCAGCGCCTTCCTCGTCGGCCGCGAGGTCGCGCGCCGCATGGTGCCCCGGGGTCACGGCAAGATCATCAACATCTGCTCGCTCCAGAGCGAGGCCGTCCGGCCCGGCATCGCCCCGTACTCCGCCACCAAGGGCGGCCTGAAGATGCTCACCAAGGGTATGTGCGCCGACCTCGGACCCTCGGGCATCCAGGTCAACGGCATCGGCCCCGGCTACTTCGACACCGAGCTGACCTCCGCACTGGTCGCGGACGAGGAGTTCAGCGCCTGGGTACGCAAGCGCACCCCGGCCGGCCGCTGGGGGCAGACCGGCGACCTCGTCGGCGCCCTGCTCTTCCTCGCCTCCCCCGCGTCCGACTTCGTCAACGGCCAACTGCTGTACGTCGACGGCGGCATGCTCTCCGTCCTGTAATCCTCTGGAGCCCTTCATGCACCCCACGACCATCCGCGCCTGCACCGTGCACGCCGCCGGCGATCTGCGGATCGAGGAACGGCCCACCCCCGCGCCCGCCCCCGGGGAGATCGCGGTCGCCATCACGCTCGGCGGGATCTGCGGCTCCGACCTGCACTACTACCACCGGGGCCGGGTCGGCGACTTCGCCGTGCGCGAGCCCATGGTGCTCGGCCACGAGGTGGTCGGCCACGTGGCGGCCCTCGGCCCCGAGACGGAGGGCCCCGCCGTGGGCACCCCCGTCGCGATCCACCCGGCCACCCCGTGCGGCAGCTGCCCCGAGTGCGCCGCCGACCGCCGCAACATCTGCGGCCACACCCGCTACCTGGGCAGCGCCGCCCACCTCCCCCACGTCCAGGGCGGGTTCGCCGAGCGCGTCACCGTGCCTGCCGCCCAGATCCGCGCCCTGCCGCCCGGCCTCACCCTGAACTGGGCCGTGCTGGCCGAGCCCCTCTCCGTCGCCCTGCACGCCGTCAACCGGGCCGGGGACGTACGGGGCAAGCGCGTCCTGGTCACCGGCGCCGGCCCCATCGGCTGCCTCGTCGTGGCGGCACTGCGCCACCACGGCGCCGCCGAGATCGTGGCTTCCGACCTGGTGGACGAACCCCTGCGCATCGCCGCCGAGGTGGGCGCCACCGCCACCGTCCGGGCGGATCACCCCGAAGACCCGGCCTGGACCGCCCCGTTCGACATCACCATCGAGGCATCCGGCGCCCCGGCCGGCCTGCGCACCTGCGTGGAACGCACCCGGCGCGGCGGCACCGTCGTCCTGCTCGGGCTGCTGCCGCCCGGCGAGGTCGGCCTGCTGGGCAACGTCGCGGTCACCCGCGAACTCGACCTGCGCGGCGCCTTCCGGTTCGACAGCGAATTCGACGAGGCCCTGTCCCTCCTGGCTCAGGGCCTCCCCGTCGACCCGGTCATCACCCACACCTTCCCGCTCGCCCAGGCCACCGAAGCCTTCGACCTGGCCGGAAACCGCGAACGCGCCTCCAAGGTCCTGCTGGACCTCTCCACCACCTGACCGGCACCCGACCGGTGTCTTGCCGCCCCCGTCCGGGCGTGGTTGCTTGGATGGGGGAGGCCCCATGGATTTCTCACGCCGCGCCCTGCTGACCACCCTGCCCGCGTCCGCCCTGCTGGCCGCAGCCGCTCCGCTGCGTGCCACCGCCGCCGCACCGGGGGTGGACGACCACGCCAGAATCCTGTCCAACACCCTCGCGATCCTCACCGGCACCCCGGAGTCCAACGCCCGCCCCGAAGTGGCCGCGCGACTTGCCGACATCGCGTCCACCGCCCAACGTCACCTCACCGCGATGGACCGGGCCGCCCCGGGCGAACTCTTCCCGAACCTCCCCCTCGACACGAGCGACCCGAACCTCAACACCACCTACCGCTACCTGTACGAGATCGCCCTCGCCACCCCGGCCCCCGCCACCCAGCGCCGCGTCATCGACGCCCTGGTCTGGCTCCACGACACGTACTACGGCGACCAGTCCCGGGGCTACTACGGCAACTGGTTCACCTGGGAGATCGGCATCTCCACCCACGTGACCAGGGCCCTCATCCTGCTGCGGGACGAACTCACCACCCACCACCCCACCCTGACCGGCACCTACCTCGCCTCGATGGACGCCTACCTGCGCAACGGCAAGAACGGCGACGTCGATCTCGACTCCCGCTTCCACACCGGCGCCAACCTCGCCGACATCACCACCAACCGCATCCTCCAGGGCGCGCTCACGGGTGACGGCGCCCGCGTGACCAAGGCGGTCGCCGACCAACTCACCGTGTACGCGACGGTCGAGGAGGGCGACGGCTTCCACGCCGACGGCTCCTTCCTCCAGCACGAATCGGTCGCCTACACCGGCGCCTACGGCAAGAACCTCCTCACCCGCGCCGTCCAGACCCTCAAACTCCTGCACGGCACCGGCTTCGCCCCCGCCACACCCCTGGCCCCGGTCATCCAGGGCTGGATCACCCACAGCTTCGCCCCGGTCATCTTCGAGGGCTGGCTGATGGAGATCGTCAAGGGCCGCACCGTCTCCCGCCCACAGACCGGGTACGCGGACGTCTCCACCATCGTCGAAGCGGTCACGGACCTCTCCTCCCACACCTCCGACCAGGACGCCCAAGCCCTCAAGTCCTACGCGAAGTCCATCGCCCAGGTCTCCCCCTCACCCCCGGACCCGAAGGACTTCGTCTCCCCGGTCACCATCGCCACATACGCCGACATCCTGGCCGACCCCGCAGTGCTACCGCTGGACCTCTTACCCCGGGAACACCACGCGGCCTTCAACGCGATGGACCGCACGGTCCACCGCCGCCCCGGCTACGCCTTCGCCCTGGCCCGCAGCTCGCGGCGGATCAGCAAGTACGAGTACATGAACGGCGAGAACCTCACCCCCTGGTTCCAGGGCGACGGCGCCCACTACCTCTACCTCACCGGCCAGGACCAGACCGAGACCTTCGGCATCGACCACTTCACGACGGTCTCCCCGTACCACCTCGCCGGCGTCACGGCCCCGGTCGAACCCCGCCGCACGATCCCGGACCTCTACGGCACCCCCTGGTACGACAACCCGGAGGCCGGCTTCACCGCCTCCTCCGAGTCCCAGAACCGCTACGTCTACTTCCCCCTCGCCACCAACACCCACTCCGGCGGCGCCCACCTCGGCCCTTACGGCACGGCGTCCCTCGTCCTCAGCGACGACGCGGCCCACGCCGCCCGCCACGAACTCCCTCCGGACTTCGTCACCTACGCCAACGCCCGTGCCACAAAGTCCTGGTTCATGTTCGACGACGAGATCGTCATCCTGACCGCCGACGTGCACGACCCGGCCGGCCGCCCCCTGACCACCACCCTGGACACCCGCATCACTGACCCCGCCTCCCCCATGACCCTCGAAGAGGGCCCCGGCTGGCTGCACTGCACCAGCCCCGACTTCTCGATCGGCTACCTCTTCCTGTCCGGCACCACCCCCACCGCCCGACTGACCACGGTGACCAACTCCCGCCGCCTGATCCGCACCACCAACCCCGACACCCCGATCACAAAACAGATCTTCACCCTCTCCCAGGAACACCCCCCGACACCCCACCCCCATTCACTGGCCTACGCCCTGCTCCCCAACTCCACGCGTGCCCAACTGGCCTCAAACGCCGACAGCCCCCTGACCATCCTGTCCAACACCCCCCACCTCCAGGCCGTCGAACACAGGAACCTCTCCCTCCTGATGGCCAACACCTTCACCCCCGGCCCCCACCAAGCCGGCCCCCTGACCATCGAAGGCCCCGCCTCCGTCCTCCTCCACACCACCCCCGACGGCACCCTCTCGATCGCGATCTCGGACCCCACCACGAAGCGCGACACCGTCACGGTCCTGCTCCACGGCCATCGCCTGGATGTCGTCTCGGCGGACGAGGGCGTTCGTGTTCGACGGCTTTCGAGCGGAATTCGCCTCACGGCCGACACCCGCTCGTTGAACGGCAGGAGCGTGACTGCGACCTTGCGCTGATCGAGCCCGTGCACGGCCCCGCTTCGTCCGGCACCATGAGCTCCCGGGGCCTACGGCGTTTCGTATCTGCCCCCGTCCTTACACTGAGTACTCGCGCGGCCTCAGGTTCACGCGAGCAGATCACGTAGGGGGACGGGCATGGCACTTGTTGTTCTGCTGGCAGTGGTGGGCGGGGCCTTCGCCTTGTTGGCCTGGGTTGGGCCCCGGAAGCTCTATTGGACCCTCGGGGCATGGGCTCACCGAGACCCCCAGGCCAACGAACCATCAGACGCCGCCTACACCGTCCAGCGTTTCGGATACATCGTGCTGTCAGCGGCATCCGTCGTCGGCGCGATAGCAATCGCTCACTCGCAGGGGATGTTCACGTCGGAGGAGACCCGCGTTCGCCAGGCCGTCGAAAAGGCGGCCGAGCGGATGGAGGAGGCTCACGTCACGAGCGGCGGATCCGCCAACTCGGCAACCGGACGTTACAACTCACAAGTGCAATCGGCTGTCCGACAGGCTTCGCCCGACGACCTCGAACTTGTCGCCACGCATGTGTCGGGGGAGCAGTACACCGTGACCACCGCTGCGGGGGAGCACCCCTTCTGTCTCGTGGTCAAGGCATCGTCACAGAACGTGTACGTGCCAGGCGCCGAAGGCAGCACCATCACCACCTCGTACTTGAAACTCTCTGCCTCAGCACGCGAGGACGCCTGCGGTTGACCTGTCGCTGCTGGTAGGCCCTCACCCTCTCCCACCTGGACGGTGCGGCGAACCACCGACAGAAGAGGGGGTAGCGGTAGGCAATGCGGCGCATGGATGACGCCTTCATTCCGACACCCCAGCCACAACTGAGACGACGAAGGAGACTGTGCCGACCCCGAGCTGAACGCGCACGCCACCGGGCGGCGTATCTGCAGACATGGAAAAGCCCAGGTCACAGTGCATGTGACCTGGGCCTCCGGCTGAGCCGCCTAAGGGAATCGAACCCTTGACCTACGCATTACGAGTGCGTCGCTCTGGCCGACTGAGCTAAGGCGGCGGGTGGTGCTCGATGATTCTACATGGGGGTCGGGGGTGGGGTGACACGGAGGCGGCGGCGGTGGAGGTCGTCCGTTGCCGCGCGCAGGGCCCGCAGGCGTTTGGCCCAGCGGTTGCAGTCCGGGCACTCGGTTAAGTGGGCGTCCAGTTGGGCGTCCGTCATGCCCGCGGGGAGGGGGTTGCCCTCCGTGCGGGCCGAGATCGCGGGGCGGTAGCCCGCGCAGGCTATGGGCAAGAAGCACCTTCCTCGGGACTGACGTTCTCCAGCAGGTAGTCGTTCACCAGGGCGTCGATGCAGGCGTTGTCGCCGTAGGCGGTGTGGCCGTCACCGTCGTTGGTCAGCAGGATGCCGGATTCCAGCTGCTCGGCCAGGCCCTCGGACCAGGCGTACGGGGTGGCCGGGTCGCGGGTGGTGCCGATGACCAGGATGGGGTCGGCGCCGGCCGCCGCGATGGTCACCGGGGAGCCGCTGGGCTCCACCGGCCACACACCGCACAGCAGGGTGGCCCACGCGAAGTCGCGGCCGAAGGTGGGGGACGCCTCCTCGTAGGCGGGCAGCTGGGCCAAGACCTCCTCGGGGGTGCTCGTTCCGGCCGGGCTGTCCAGGCAGCTGATCGCCGGGAAGGCGAACATCGTGGTGCCGTACGAGCCGTCCGCCTCGCGCTCGTTGTACGAGTCGGCCAGCGCCAGCAGGGCCGAGCCGTCGCCGTCCTCCATCGCCGCCGACAGCGCCTGTCGCAGGTCCGGCCACAGGAACTCGGCGTACAGCGCCGCCGCGACGCCCGTCGTCGCCAGCGACTCGGTCAGCGGGCGGTCCTGGCCGGTCTCCAGGGGGTTCTCGTCCAGCTCCGCGAAGAACGCCGACAACCGCTGCGAGGCGTCGTCGCCGCCCTCCGGGCCCAGCGGGCAGGAGTTGCGGGCCGCGCAGTCCTCCGCGAAGGAGCGGAAGGCCGTCTCGAAGCCGCCGGCCTGTTCGCGGTCCAGGTCCACGGTGGACAGGCGCGGGTCCACGGCGGCGTCCAGCACCAGGTGCCCGACGCGCTGCGGGAACAGCCCGGCGTACACCGCGCCGAGCTTCGTGCCGTAGGAGAAGCCGACGTAGTGCAGGCGCTCGTCGCCCAGCACCGCCCGCAGGATGTCCATGTCGCGGGCCGACTCGATGGTGGAGATGTGCTCCAGGAGGCGACCGGAGTTGGCCGCGCAGCCGGCCGCGAACTCCTCGTGCGCGGTCAGCAGCGCCTGCTGCTCCTCCGGGTCGTCGGGGGTGCGGTCTACCTGGGTCGAGGCGTCCATCTCGGGGCCGGTCAAGCACTCGATCGGCTCGCTGCCGCCGGTGCCGCGCGGGTCCAGGCCGACCATGTCGTACCGCTCGCGCACCTCGGCCGGGAAGATGTAGCTCGCCGAGCTCTGCGCGAAGTCCGCCGCCGAGATGCCGGGGCCGCCCGGGTTCATCAGCAGGGCGCCGATCCGGTCGGCCCCGCCGGCCCGGGCCCGGGTGACGGTCAGCTGGATGTCGTCGGCCGGGTCGATGCTGTTGTAGTCCAGCGGCACCGTCAGCACCGCGCACTGGAAGCCCGGCACGCCGGTGCAGCCGCGCCAGGTCAGCTCCTGCTCGTAGTACGGCTGGAGGTCGGCCGCGATCTCCTCGGGCAGCGGTTCGAGCGCCGGGGCGTCGACCGCCGAGCCGCCCTCGGAACCGTCCGAGCCGCCGGTCGCGGTCTCCTCGCCGGCGGACTGCGAGGGGCTGGGGCGTTCTTCCGTGCGCTCTTCCGAGCTGCAGGCCGAGGCCAGCAGCAGTGCGCCGACCGTCAGCAGCGGTAGATACCGGGTCTTTCGAGTCATTTCGGGCCCCCGTGGCGTGCGTGACCTTGATCGCGGATCCCTGGAGCGTATCCGCTCACCGCAGGGCCACGGCCATCGCCTCCACCGCGAGCAACGGAGAAACATTGCGGTCCAGGGCCGTGCGGCACTCCAGGATCGCCTCCATGCGGCGCAGGGTGCGTTCGGGCGCGCTCGCCGCCGCCACCCGTTCCACGGCCGCCGCGCTCTCCCCGCCGGCCAGCGCGACGGCGGAGCCCAACTGCCGGGCCAGCACATCGCGGTAGAACCCGGTCAGCTCGGTGAGCGCCAGGTCCAGGGCGTCCCGCTGGGTGCGGGTGGCACGCCGTTTCTGGCGGTCCTCCAAGTCCTTCATCACGCCCGCGGTGCCGCGCGGCAGGCGTTTGCCCTCCGCCGCGCCCAGCGCCGCCCGCAGCTCCTCGGTCTCCTTCTCGTCCCGCTCCTCCGCGAGCTGCTTGGCGTCCTCGGCGGCGGCGTCCACCAGCTCCTGGGCGGCGCGCAGCGCGCCGCCGATGTCCGTCACCCGCTCCGGGATGCGCAGCACCGCCGCCCGGCGGGCCCTGGCCCGTTCGTCGGTGGCCAGCCGCCGTGCCCGGTCGATGTGGCCCTGGGTGGCCCGCGCGGCGGCCTGCGCCACCTCGGGATCGACACCGTCGCGCCGCATGAGGACATCGGCGACCGCGGCCACCGGCGGGGTGCGCAGCGACAGCGTGCGGCAGCGGGAGCGGATGGTGGGCAGGACGTCCTCGGTGGACGGCGCGCACAGCAGCCACACGGTGCGGGGCGCCGGCTCCTCGACGGCCTTCAGCAGGACGTTCCCCGCGCCCTCCGTCAGGCGGTCGGCGTCCTCCATGACGATCACCTGCCAGCGGCCGCCGGCCGGTGACAGCTGGGCGCGCCGGACCAGTTCCCTGGTCTCCTTGACGCCGATGGTGAGCAGGTCGGTGCGGATGACCTCGACGTCCGCGTGGGTGCCGACGAGGGAGGTGTGGCAGCCGTCGCAGAAACCGCAGCCGGGTGCGCCGCCCAGCGCGCGGTCCGGGCTCAGGCACTGGAGGGCGGCGGCGAACGCCCGCGCCGCGGTGGCCCGGCCGGATCCGGGCGGGCCGGTGAACAGCCAGGCGTGCGTCATCGAGGACCCCGCCAGCCGCGGCTCCTGCCCGGCGTCGATCGCCGTGACGTAGGCGTCGGCGTCCCGGGCCGCCGCCGTCAGCTGCGCCGCCACCCGGTCCTGGCCCACCAGCTCGTCCCAGACCGTCATTCCGTCACTGCTCCAAGCCGCTCCGCACCGCTGAATGCCGTCCCTCATTGTGCCGTCTCCCACTGACAGTCCGGGACCGGCGGCTCTCTGCGCCGTTCGGAGCAAGGCGGGTGGGGCGCGTAGGTCTTTGATCCTGTTCATCACACTATGTGGTCATCGTGTCACGATGATTGGAGTTCCCGGCTCATGTCCCCCCACAAAGCCCTCCCCGCCCTCGCCCTGGCCGCCCTCCTCACCGTCGTCCTTCCAGGCTCCGCCCAGGCCGCCGACCCCACCGGCTTCGCCGCCACCGGGTTCACGGCCACCCTCGGCGGCACCATCCAGATCACCGAGGCCCGCGCCGCCTACCCCACCGGGCCGGTACGCGCCGACGTCTCCTCCGCCCGCTTCAGCTCCCTGGGCACCGTCGCCGGCATCTACGCCGTCACCGGCGAGCACCGTACCGGCGGGACTGCGGCCGAGGCCGGCGTCGCCAGCACCGAACTCGACTTCACCGCCGCCACCCTCAGCACCGGCTCGGTCAGCGCCCGCTGCGTCACCGAGCCGGACTCCGCCCCCACCGCCCGGGTGCGCGTCCATGACGCCGTCGTCGCCGTCCCCGAGTCCGCCCGGATCAACGTCACCGGCAACCCGCAGCCCAACACGACCCTCCAGCTGCCCGGCGGCCTCGGCCAGATCGTCCTGAACGAGCAGGTCACCGGGGCGGACGGCTCACTCACCGTCAACGCCCTGCGCCTCACCCTGGGCGAGGGCGCCGGCAACCTCGCCGGGGACGTCGTCATCGGGTCCGCCACCTGCCCCTCCCTCGTCCCGCCGCCGGAGGAGGAAGAGGAGGAGATCGAGGAGGTCGAGGAGCCCGCCGAGGAAGAGGCCGTCGTCGAGGAGGGCGTGCTCATCTCCGTCGCCGAGGACGCCGACGCCGGGCACGGGGTCAAGGACGTGGTCTTCGACGTCGTGGACGAACGCGGCGCCCTCATCGACACCTGCACCACCGACGCCAGCGGCCGGTGCGGCGTGGCCTTCGTGCCCGGGGACCGCACGTACTACGCCTGTGTTTCCCAGACCCCCGCCGGCTACGGCATGCCCGCCCCGGACGAGGTCTGCGACGGCCCCTACCGCGTCGCCCCCGGCGCCGAGGTGACCATCCACGAGCCCTTCCCGCTGCTCCGGGCAGAGACCGGGACGGAGAACGAGACCGGGACGGAGGCCGAGGCCGAGACGCTCCCGGCCGCCGCCGATCGGTAACCCGCTGGCCCCCACAAGCCGAAACGGCGCTTCCCCCTCAGGGGGAAGCGCCGTTCCACGCGTCGATCGGCCGGCTCAGCGGCCCTTGCCGTCCTCGTCCTCGTCGCGGCGGCGCCCCAGCAGCTCATCGGCGAGCGTCGGCAGATCATCGAGCGGGGTCTCCTCCGCCCACGCCGGACGCGACCGCTGCTGCGGATCCTCCGGGGGCTTCCCGCGCCCCTCCTCGTCCACCTTCGGGATCGGCCGGGTCTCCCCCGCCTCGCCCGGCTTGGGCAGCACGCGCGTCTCGTCGTTCCCCGGGCCCGGGTACGAGTTCGGGATCTGCATCGTCTCGCTGTTGCTGTCGGCCGCGTCCGTGCCCGAGGGCCGGTCGGTGTCCTCGACCTGCGGGATCTGCACCGTCTCGCTGTTGTCGGCCTTCGCCAGGCGCGCCCGCTCGGCCGCGAGCAACGCCTCCTCGGCCTTGCGCTGCACCTCCCGGCGCCGCTCCTCGGCCTGCGCCCGCAGCCGCGCCTCCTCCTCGGCCTCCCGGCGAAGACGCTCCTCCTCCGCACGCCGCAGCCGCTCCTCGGCCTCCCGGCGGCGCCGCTCCTCCTCGGCCAGCCGGCGCGCCTCCTCGGCGACCCGCCGGGCCTCCTCAGCCTTGCGCCGCTCCTCGGCGAGCCGCGCCTCCTCGGCCTCGCGCGCCTTGCGCTCCTCTTCCTCCGCCCGCAGCCGCGCCAGCTCCTCCTGGCGCTCCCGCTCCAGGCGTGCTTCCTCCTCCTTGCGCAGGCGCTCCTCCTCGGCGCGCCGCCGCGCCTCCTCCTCGGCCTTGCGCCGGGCCTCCTCCTGCTCCCGCAGCTCCTGCTCGCTCAGCGGCAGCATCTGGTCCAGCCGGTGCCGTGCCGCCGTGGTGACCGACTCCGGGTCCTGCCCGGCGTCGACCACCAGATAGCGCGCCGGGTCGGCGGCGGCCAGCGCCAGGAACCCGGACCGTACCCGCTGGTGGAACTCGCTCGGCTCCGACTCCAGGCGGTCCGGCGCCTCCGTGAACCGCTCGCGCGCCGTCTCCGGCGACACGTCCAGCAGCACGGTCAGGTGCGGCAGCAGCCCGTCCGTCGCCCACCGCGAGATCCGCGCCACCTCGGTGGCCGACAGATCGCGCCCGGCGCCCTGGTAGGCCACCGCCGAGTCGATGTACCGGTCGGAGATCACCACCGCGCCCCGCTCCAGCGCGGGCCGCACCACGGTCTCCACGTGCTCGGCCTTGTCCGCCGCGTACAGCAGCGCCTCGGCCCGGTGCGAGAGCCCGCCGGTGGAGACGTCCAGCAGGATCGTCCGCAGCCGCTGACCCACCGGCGTGGCGCCCGGCTCGCGGGTCACCACCACCTCGTGGCCCTTGCTGCGGATCCACTCGGCGAGCTTCTCCACCTGCGTGGTCTTGCCGGCCCCGTCGCCGCCCTCGACGACGATGAAGAACCCGTTCGCGGCCGTCGCCTGTACCGGCTCCACACCACCGCCGCGCATCGCCGTCACCAGGTCACGGCGCAGCGGAACCCCGCGCCGGTCATCCGTACGGCCCAGCACCAGCGCGCCGACCGGCAGCAGCAGCGCGCCGATGATCATGAGGGTGTACGCCGCGCCCCCGTGGTCGATGACGAAGTCGCCGCGCTCCACCCGGTGCGGGCCGATCAGCGCCGCCACCAGCGGGGCCACCAGGACCCCGAGCCCGACCGCGATCCGGACCACGGCGTGCAGGTGCTGCGTCAGCCGCGGGCGCCGGAACTCCTCGGTCTCCTGGTCCAGCAGGACGTGCCCGGTGGCCGCCGCGACACCGGCCGCCACACCGGTGGCCGCCGCCGTGAACAGCACCGTCGCCGGGTCGGCGATCATGCCGACCCCGAACAGGCCCAGGCCCGTGACCGCCAGTGCCAGCGCGAAGACCCGACGCCGCGACAGGGCGGGCAGCACCGCCGCCGCCGAGCGCACCCCGGCCGCGACCCCGCCGGTCAGCCCGACGACGAACAGCCCGTAGGCGACCGGGCCCCCGCCGAACTCCAGAACCCGCAGCACGCCCAGCGCGACCGCCGCCGCCACCGCCGCCGCCAGCGCGGCGCACCCCAGCACCAGCACCGGGATCGCGCCCGTACGCCCGCGGTCCGGGGTGGTGCCGGCGGCCGGCCGGCGCAGCCCCTCCAGCGGGGACACCGGGCGGCGCCCGTCGCCCACCGGCAGCTTCAGGAAGTACAGCACCGAGATCGAGGCGGCGAAGAAGCCGGCCGCCACGTACGAGGCCAGCGCCGCCTGGTGCTGGCCGAACCAGTCGATCCCCGTGGCCAGCAGGTTGCTCACCAGGGTGACGGCCACCAGCACGGCGGCCGCGGCCGGCACCGACAGGAACGCGCTGCGCAGCCACAGCCGGCGCAGTGCCTCGCCGTGGTCGGGCAGCGGCCGTACGGCGGCGCCCTCCGGCGGCGGGGGCGGCAGCAGCGCGGGCGCCACGCCGTCCTTGGCGGTGGTCCACACCCGCTCGGCGAGCCCGGCCACACCGAGCGTCACCAGCAGATAGATGTACGCGCTGTCCGGCACCCACACGATCCACAGCGGGGCGACGATCAGCAGGGCGGCGCGCAGCCCGTCCACGCCGATCATCGTCCAGCGCCGGTCCAGCTTTCCGGCCGGCGCGAGCAGCTTGCTGACGGGCCCCAGCAGCAGGACGCCGCCCAGCACCCCGGCCGCCACCCGTACGGTCAGCGCGAGCGTGATGGCCAGCGCCACTCCCCGGTAGCCGCCGCCGAACAGCATCTCGCCGCCCGCGGTGACGTGGAACGCCGCCTGCACGGACAGCAGGGTGACCACCAGGACGGCGAGGATGTCGCCGATACCTCCGGTGAACTGCGCCTCCCACAGGCGCCGCAGCTCCGGCACCCGCAGCAACGCCCGCCGGGCGCGCTCCCGGGAGTCCGCGGCGAGTGCCTCGTCGGTGGCGCCGCAGGTGGGGTCAACAACCGGGTGTTGCTCTGCTCGCGTCATTCGGCCAGCGTAACCGCCACCACCGACACAGGCGTCAGCTACCCGAACATTTGCCCGGGGAACGACCGTGGCGGCGCCCCCATGAGCCACCCGGCCGTACGGCTTTCCTTCCGCACACACCGGCCGGGCTCCGCCTCCCGCGCGCCGCCCTGCCGGGGCTACTCCTCCGAGGGGCCGTTTTCGGCCTTTGACGTGGCCTTTTTCGCCGCCGAGGTTTTCTTCGCCGCAGTCGTCTTCTTGGCCGCCGTCTTCGTCGCCGTCGAGGTTTTCTTCGCGGCGGTCTTCTTCGCCGTGGTCGTCTTGGCGGCGGCCTTCTTCGTGGTCGTCTTCTTCGCCGCGGCCTTCTTGGTGGTCTTCTTGGCCGCCGTCTTCTTCGCGGTCTTCTTCGCCGGCCCCTTGGCCCGCTTCTCCGCCAGCAGCTCGAACCCACGTTCAGGGGTGATGGTTTCGGGATCGTCGTCCCGCCGCAGCGTCGCGTTCGTCTCGCCGTCCGTCACGTAAGGACCGAACCGCCCGTCCTTCACCACCACCGGCGCCTGCGTCACCGGGTCGGTCCCCAGCTCCTTCAGCGGCGGCTTGGCCGCGGCCCGCCCCCGCTTCTTCGGCTGGGCGTAGATCGCCAGCGCCTGCTCCAGCGTGATCGTGAACAGCTGCTCCTCGCTCTCCAGCGAGCGCGAGTCCGTCCCCTTCTTCAGGTACGGGCCGTACCGGCCGTTCTGCGCGGTGATGTCGTCACCGGACTCCGGGTCGGTGCCCACCACGCGCGGCAGGGACAGCAGCTTCAGCGCGTCGTCCAGCGTGATCGTGTCCAGCCGCATCGTCTTGAACAGCGAGGCGGTACGCGGCTTCACCGCGTTCTTCCCGGTCTTCGGCGTGCCCTCCGGCAGCACCTCCGTCACGTACGGGCCGTACCGCCCGTCCCGTCCCACGATCGGGTGCCCGCTCACCGGGTCGGTGCCCAGCTCGAAGTCGCCGCTCGGCTTCGCCAGCAGTTCCTTCGCCAGCTCCACCGTCAGCTCGTCCGGCGGCAGTTCGTCCGGCACGTCCGCCCGCTTGCCCGGCTCGCCCTCCGCGGCGCCCTCCTCGGGCGGCGCCTCCACGTACGGGCCGTACCGGCCCACCCGCAGCACGATGCCCTCGCCGACCGGGAAGGAGGAGATCTCCCGGGCGTCGATCGCGCCCAGGTCGGTGACCAGCTCCTTCAGCCCGCCCAGATGGTCGCCGTCGCCGTTGCCGGCCTCCGCCGCGACCCCGACGCCCTCGCCGCCCTCACCGAAGTAGAAGCGGCGCAGCCACGGCACCGCCTCCGCGTCGCCGGTGGCGATCCGGTCGAGGTCGTCCTCCATCTTGGCGGTGAAGTCGTAGTCCACCAGCCGCCCGAAGTGCTGCTCCAGCAGATTGACCACGGCGAAGGAGAGGAAGGACGGCACCAGCGCCGTCCCCTTCTTGAAGACGTAGCGCCGGTCCAGGATGGTGCCGATGATCGAGGCGTACGTGGACGGCCGCCCGATCTCCCGCTCCTCCAGCTCCTTGACCAGGCTGGCCTCGGTGTACCGGGCCGGCGGCTTGGTGGAGTGCCCGTCCGCCGCCAGTTCGCGCGCGGCCAGCGGGTCGCCCTCGGCGACCTGCGGCAGCCGCCGCTCGCGGTCGTCCAGTTCGGCGTTGGGGTCATCCGCGCCCTCCACGTACGCCTTCATGAAGCCGTGGAAGGTGATGATCTTTCCGGTGGCGCCGAACTCGCAGTCCTGCCCGTCCGCGCCGGTCCCGGCGACGCGCACCGCCACCGACTGGCCGACCGCGTCCTTCATCTGCGAGGCGACGGTCCGCTTCCAGATCAGCTCGTACAGCCGGAACTGCTCGCCGGTCAGCCCCGTCTCGGCCGGGGTGCGGAAGCGGTCGCCCGAGGGGCGGATCGCCTCGTGCGCCTCCTGCGCGTTCTTCACCTTGCTGGCGTACGTACGCGGCTTCTCCGGCAGGTAGTCCCGCCCGTACAGCTGCGTCACCTGCGCCCGCGCCGCCGCGACGGCCGTCTCCGACAGCGTGGTCGAGTCGGTCCGCATATAGGTGATGAAGCCGTTCTCGTACAGCCGCTGCGCCACCTGCATGGTGGCCTTCGCGCCCATCCCCAGCTTGCGCGACGCCTCCTGCTGGAGGGTGGTGGTGCGGAAGGGCGCGTACGGGGAGCGCCGGTAGGGCTTGGACTCCACCGAGCGCACGGAGAACGCCGCGCCGGCCAGGCTCTGCGCCAGCGCCCGCGCCGCCGCCTCGTCCAGCTGGCGCACCTGCCCGGGGTTCTTGAGCTGCCCGTCCGGGCCGAAGTCGCGGCCCTGCGCGATGCGCCGTCCGTCGACCGACACCAGGCGCGCGCCGAAGGTGTCAGGGCCGCCGTCGGTGCCGCCGCCGTCCGTGGCGAACGTCCCCGTCAGGTCCCAGTACGCGGCCGGGTGGAACGCGATCCGCTCGCGCTCGCGCTCCACGACCAGCCGGGTGGCCACGGACTGCACCCGCCCCGCCGACAGCCGGGGCATGACCTTCTTCCACAGGACCGGCGAGACCTCGTACCCGTACAGCCGGTCGAGGATGCGGCGGGTCTCCTGGGCGTCGACCAGCAGCTGGTTCAGCTCGCGCGGGTTGTTGACGGCCGCCCGGATGGCGTCCCGGGTGATCTCGTGGAAGACCATCCGGCGCACCGGCACCTTGGGCTTGAGGACCTCGCGCAGATGCCAGGCGATCGCCTCGCCCTCACGGTCCTCATCGGTGGCCAGGTAGAGCTCGTCGGATTCGGCCAGCAGCTCCTTGAGCTTTCTGACCTGGTCCTTCTTGTCACTGTTGACGACGTACAGCGGCTGGAAGCCGGCGTCCACGTTCACGCCGAGCCGGGCCCAGGACTCCCCCTTGTACTTGGCGGGCACCTCGGCGGCACCGTTCGGCAGATCGCGGATGTGTCCGACGCTCGCCTCTACCACATAGCCCGGGCCGAGGTAGCCCTTGATCGTCTTGGCCTTGGCGGGCGACTCGACAATGACAAGCCGGCGTCCGCCGTTCGTGGTCTCGCTGGTCGGGGACAACTTCTCGCTCTCTTCTCTCCGGTTTCTCCGGTAGCTCTCGGCGTGCTGCGTGCGATACGTACGGGGTGGGTACGCTCGCCGCGCCCCGTGCGGAGTGTGACGCTACCTCCCGGCTCCGTGTCAAACGGGAATACCCCGCGACGCCACTCGAACCGTAACCCGACAGCCCGCGTTCCCGCCGCCCCATGCCCCTGGCAGGATGTCGGCCGTGGACCCGGTCCGTCCCTGACCGGCCGCCCATCCGCTCATCCATCCGCAAGGGGGACTCATGACCGACCAGAATCCGTATCAGCAGCCGCCGCCGGACCCGGGCCAGAACCCGTACCAGCACACGGGTCAGCCCGGTCAGCCGGGGACCCCGCCGCCCGGGGGCCAGCCGGGCCAGCCGGGTTACGGCTACCCGCAGCAGCCGACCGGCCCGATGCCGGGCGCGCCCGGTGGCGGTTACGGCCAGTACCCGCCGCCCGGGTACGGCCAGCAGCCCGGCGCGGCCTACGGCGCGGTCGACCCCAACGCGCCGTTCGGCTACGACCAGTACGGCCGGCCGTACTCCTCCAAGTCGAAGATCATCGCGGGCGTGCTCCAGCTGGTGCTCGGCGGTGTCGGCGCCGGCCGCTGGTACACCGGCCACTACGGCCTGGCGGTGGCCCAGTTGCTCACCTGTGGCGGCATGGGCATCTGGTCGCTGATCGACGGCATCCTCTTCCTGGTGAAGGACGACCGCACCGACTCCGACGGCCGCGTCCTCAAGAGCTGACGGGGACCGGGACCGGACCGGGTGGCGAGGGGAGACGGGGTGAGCAGCATCACGCGGGGGCGGCGGCGGTTCCACCCCGCGGTGCTGCCGCTGGCCACCCTCGCCGCCGGCCTGGCCGGCTCCGTCTATCTGTGGCACACGAATCCGCACGAGGGCGGCGGGCTGCTGCCGCGCTGCCCCGTCAACTGGGCGACCGGGCTGCAGTGCCCGGCCTGCGGCGGTACCCGGATGGCGTACGACCTGCTGCACGGGGACGTGGCGGCGGCGCTGCACGACAACGCCGTGCTGCTGCTCCTGGGGGTGCCGCTCGCGGCGTGGGTGGGGGGCCGCTGGCTGTACGAGGGGCTGCGCGGGCGCCGTTACGTGCCGCGGCTCGGTGGCCGCGCCGGGATGGCGGCGATCGTCGGGATCGCGGTGGTGTGGGCCGTTGTGCGCAATGTGATGGGGTAACGGATCTCACTTCTGTATCGGTGGAAGATCCAGTGCAACCAGGAGCGGTTCCGGGGTGTCTGAGCACCAACAAGCCAACCGGCTTGTCAGTTGATCGCACCATTCGGAACGGAAACCCGCTCATGACCTATCCCCCGGCCCCCGCTCCCGGTGTCCCCGCCGGCGCTCCCGAGTCCCCCAAGTCCAAGGTCGTCGCCGGCATCCTGCAGATCCTGCTGGGTTCCGTCGGCGCCGGCCGCTGGTACACCGGCCACTACGGCATGGCCGTGGCCCAGCTGCTGACCTGCGGTGGTCTGGGCATCTGGGCCCTGATCGACGGCATCCTCTTCCTGGTCAAGGAAGACCGCACGGACTCCGACGGCCTGGTCCTGAAGAAGTAATCCGACGGCACCAGGCGGAGGGCCGCCCCGGGACGCCCGGGGTCGGCCCTTTTGCCATGCCGTCGCCCGCCCCTCCGGGCACCTCGGCCCCTGTGGTCACTCTGCTCACACCGGCAGCAGGAACCCGTCGCCCACCAGGGTCCGCAGCACCTCGGGCACCCCGGCCCGAACCCGCGCCGGATCCGCCTCCAGCAACTGCGCGATGGCGTCGACGATCACCCCGGCCGGCAGCGTCCCGTCGCAACTGCCCGCGAGCGCCGCGCCCACCGTGTCCACCGAGTGCGCCCGCATCATCCCGTGCCGTTGCCGCAGCACCACATGCTCCGGGTCCTCCGCGCCGGGCGCGCCCACCTGCTCCTGAACCACCCCGTCCGCCAGCGTGTACCGCGCCGCCAGCAGGGCCTGGTCGTCGTGCTCCCGCAGGAAGTCGGCGAGCGCGAAGTGCCGCCGTACGGTCTCCCCCAGCGGCTGCTCGACCGCGTGCGGCCACTCCTCCACCGTGATGGCGGGCCGGTCGGTGCCGGTCTTGCGCAGCGTGATCCAGCCGAAGCCCACGCCCCGGGTGCGCCGGCGCTCGAACTCGGCCAGCCACTCCCCGTACAGCCGCTCGTACGCCTCCGGGTCGCCCCGGTGCGCCCCCGCGTCCCGCAGCCACAGCTCGGTGTACTCCGTGACGTCCTGCCGCTCGCGCTGCACGATCCACGCGTCGCAGCCGGCCGGCACCCAGGAGGCCAGCCGCTCGCGCCAGTCCTCGCCCTCCACGTGCTGCCAGTTGGCGAGCAGCTGGCACCAGCCGCCGTCGTTCAACCGCGCCGCTGACTGCTCCACCAGGGTGCGGCACAACTCGTCGCCACCCATCCCGCCGTCCCGGTAGGTGAGCGCGTCCGTGTCGTCGCGCCGCGGCGAGATGACGAACGGCGGGTTGGCGACGATCAGATCGAAGCCCGCCTCCCGCGCCACCGGCTCGAACAGGGAACCCTCCCGCAGCTCCGGCTCCGCTGCACCCGACAGCGCGAGGGTGAGCGCCGCCATCCGCAGCGCGCGCGGGTTCACATCGGTGGCCACCACGCGCTCGGCGTGCTGCGCGGCGTGCAGCGCCTGGATACCGGAACCGGTCCCCAGGTCGAGCACCCGCCCCACCGGCTGCCGGACGGTCAGCTGGGCCAGCGTCATGGAGGCCCCGCCGACCCCCAGCACCACATCACGTTCCTTGCCGCCCGCACCGCCCGCACCGCCGACGCCGAACCCCGGGTCGGAGACGACCCACCAGTCCTCGCCGTCCGGGCCGGAGTACGGGCGGACGTCGACGGTGGCCCGTACGGCCGGGCCCTCGCGCACCAGCCAGCCGTCGCCCAGGAGTTCATCGGCCGGGAGCACGGCGCGCGCCGACTCGTAGGGCACGGGCCGCTGAAGCAGGAACAGCCGGACGAGTACGGCCGCGGCGCCGTCGTCACCGTGGATCGCGCGGGCCGCAGGGACGGTCTCGCCACGGGCCAGGGCGGCGTACGCGGGCGCGCCCAGCAGGTCCAGCAGACCGTCGGCGGTGAAGGCGTCCGCCGCCAGCGCCGCCCGGAGGCGGGCGGTACCGGCGGCGGTGGGGAGGGGGAGATCAGCAGTGCTCACCCTGCCATTGTGGGGCGCGCTCAGGCGTCGTCGGCGTCGGCGTCCGCCTCGTCGCCGGCACCGTCCGCGTCATCGCCCTCGGCGTCGGCGTCCGCGTCCTCACCGGCGTCCTCCCCGGCGTCGGCGTCATCCTGGTTCTCGCTGCCGGAACCGGACGGGGCGGGCGAGCTCTGGCAGCCCTCCTGCTTCAGCATCGCCGTGCGCAGATCCCCCGACTGCAACTCGCTCAGCGCCTGGTCACCGCTCTGCCCCAGCGTGCTCAGCTGGCCCGCGATGTCCTTCAGACCGTCGGAGAACGCGGACACGTCATCCGGGTTCAGCTCGTCGACCGAGGTCTTGAGACCGGCGTACGACTCGGAGATGTTGTTCAGCTCACCGACCGCGTCCTGCCGCAGCTGCGCGCCGTTGTCGACGGGCGGGTCCCCGGCGTCGTTGACGATGGTGGCGAGCGAGGAGTAGGCGTCGGAGATCTCCTGGAACGCCGCGGAGTCCGCCTGCTGCACCTCGGCGGCCGGCTTGCCGCCCTCACTGGCCGCGGTGATGTCGGCGCTGGCGGAACGGATCTTCTCGACCTCCGGCTGCATCTTGTCGCAGACGGACTTGGCCCATTCGTCGGCCTTGCCGCTGTCGTCGCTCCCGCACCCCGTCAGCGTGAGCGTGAGCGCCAGCACCGCGCCGCTTGACCATGTGACCGCGCGTCCGTAGTACACCGTTCCCTCATCCCTTCGAGCCGCTGGGGCGGAACCTACTACGCCGTCGATCCCTCTTCCGAGTGACGGGCGGTGCGGTCGCCCCGGATTGCAGCCATTTGCATCAGCGGCACCAGCATCTCCCGCAACTGACCGGCGTCTTGATAGTGCACCCCGGTCATTCCGGTTCTCCGTGCCGCCTGCACATTCTCCAGGGCATCGTCGACGAACAGACACCGGCCCGGCGCCACCCCCGCCCGCCGGGCCGCGATCTCGTAGATTCCGGGCTGCGGCTTGGCGATCCCGATCCGCGCCGAATTGACCACCTCGTCGGCCACATCGGCGGCGCCGAGCCGCGCGAGGTCCGCCTCCAGGCGGGTGGTGCCGTTGGACACCAGCACCACCGGTACCTTGCGGCGCACCTCCCGCAGCATCCCCACCACCTCGGGATCCAGCCGCCCGGCCCCCGCCGACCATTCGTCGGCCAGCGCCCGCTGACCGGCGGGCAGCAGCTCACGCACGGTGGCCCGCCACTGCTCGTCCGTGACCGCGCCGGTGACGGCGGCCAGCAGCCGGTCCGGCTGGAACGCCAGCTCGTACACCGGGCGCATCCGCTCCCGGTCCGTGTCGTCCCACAGCCGCAGCACCCCGTCGATGTCGCACAGCACCGCACCCAGCACGTTTCGTCACCTCAACAAGTCGGCCCAGGAATGGGACCCGTACACGAGCGAGATCGCGTCGCGCAGCCACCGCCGGGCGGCGGGGCCGAGCAGCGGCAGTGCCGCGGCGAAGTCGATCTCATCCTTCACCCGGGGAGCGGCCGCCTTGTGGAGGAGCTGCACCTGAGGCACCAGATGGGGCACGCCTTCCCCGCTTACGGGGCTCAACTCGCGAATCGGCAGCCTTACCCGCGGGTCCCGGTGAAAGACCCACGTCGCGCCGGCCGCCTCGGCGAGCATGATCTGGACGCGCCAGGGTTCGCCGGGGCCGCGCTGACACCAGATGTCCCGCACGGAGCGCGGCAGGGTCTCACCGGGCCGCCACGGGCGCAGCTGCCCGGGCGGGTCGGCGGCCCACCAGCGCCAGCCGGGCAGGGCACGCTGTACGGCGAGCTGGTCCCGGCGCAGCAGCAGGACATCGATGTCGGCGTGTGCGCGCAGCCGGCGGCCCACGGCCAGCTCGATGGCGTACCCGCCGGCCACCCACCAGGGCGCGGCGGTGGCGGCCGGGGCGAAGAGCGCGGTGACCTCCGTGGGCGTGGCGGGCTCCCAGCGGTCGAAGGGGGTGTGCGGGTGGGGGTACGAGTGCGGGTGCGAGGTCACAGTCATGTCCGAAATCCGCCGGACCCCGGGCCGGTGAGGGCGCAGGCTGGCAGGTGAGAGTGGAGAAGGAGAGAGAAACCGATGACGACGACCACGGTATGGACACGTACGGACAGCCCGGTGGGTGAGCTGGTGCTGGTGGGCGACCCCGGCGGCGCCCTGTCGGCCATCGGGCTCCCGGAGTCGCCGAAGGGCTTCACCGTCGACCCCGGCTGGCGGCGCGACGACGCCGTGTTCGCGGACGCCGTGCGGCAGCTGGACGAGTACTTCGCGGGGCGCCGTACCCGCTTCGAGCTGACGTACCTCCCCCTCGGTTCAGAGTTCCGGCGCCGGGTGTGGGCGGCGCTGGACGACATTCCGTACGGCAGGACGACAACGTACGGTGCTGTCGCCGCGTCGATCGGGGCGTCGCGGGCGGCGGTGCGTGCCGTGGGCGGCGCGATCGGGGCGAATCCGCTCATGCTGGTGCGCCCCTGCCACCGGGTGATCGGCGCGGACGGCTCGCTGACCGGCTACGCGGGCGGCATCGAACGCAAGCGGCTGTTGCTGGAGCGGGAAGGGGCACTGTGAGCGAAGCGGCGGGAACGGGGGCGGGTGCGGGCGCCGGGGTCACCCTCGGGCTGCTGGCGGCCTGGGTGGTGCACGACGCCGAGGAGCTGGCGATGGTGCCCCGCTGGACGCGCGCCCGGGTGCCCGAACTGCGGGAACGCTTTCCCCAGGTGCCACCGGCGCTGTGGCGCCGGCTGGAGTCGGCGGGCGAGAGGCCGGGGTTCGCGGTCGCGGTGGCCGGGGTGGGCGTGGTGATGGCCGCGGCCGCCGTGGACGGGCGGCGTACCGGTGGGCGCTCGGGCTTCTACCAGAGCGCCCTGACCGGGTTCGGGGTGCACGGGGTGGCGCACCTGGCGCAGGCCGCGGCCGTACGCGGGTACACGCCCGGTTCGGTGACCGCCCCGCTGGTGGTGATCCCCTTCACGCTGTGGGCACAGCGGCGGCTGCGCCGGGCCGGCGTGTTGCGGCCGGCCCGGGCGCGGGATGCCGTGTGGGGTCTGGCCCTGGCGGCCGCCGTCACGGCCGGGGCGCACGCGGTGGCCGGGCGGATCGTGCCCCGGGACCGGCCGCGCGGGACCGACGGCTGAGAGCCGGGGCCGACGGGCTGCGACCGGGACCGGGATCGAGGGGTGGCGGCCGGTCAGCGTCCGGGAACGGGCGCGGCGCTCACCTCCTCGCTCTCCTCGTCGTCCTCGACGGCGATGCCCCGCCGCTTGGAGACGTACACGGCGCCGACGATGATGACGAGCGCGACGGCGGTGATCAGGGCCCGCAGCGGCCCGCTCGCGTCGTCCCCGTAGCTGAGCGTGACGACTGCGGGGGCGATGAGCAGGGCCACCAGATTCATGACCTTCAGCAGTGGGTTGATGGCGGGACCCGCGGTGTCCTTGAACGGGTCGCCGACCGTGTCCCCGATGACGGTGGCCGCGTGCGCCTCGCTGCCCTTGCCGCCGTGGTGGCCGTCCTCGACGAGCTTCTTGGCGTTGTCCCAGGCGCCGCCGGAGTTCGCCAGGAACACGGCCATCAGGATGCCGGCCGCGATCGATCCGGCGAGGTAGGAGCCCAGCGCCCCGACTCCGAGGCCGAAGCCGACCGCGATCGGCGCCAGCACAGCCAGCAGGCCGGGGGTGGCCAGCTCGCGCAGTGAGTCGCGGGTGCAGATGTCCACGACCTTGCCGTACTCGGGCTGCTCGCTGTGGTCCATGATCCCGGGGTGCTCGCGGAACTGCCGGCGCACCTCGTACACCACCGAGCCCGCCGAGCGGGAGACCGCGTTGACGGCGAGCCCGGAGAACAGGAAGACCACCGCCGCCCCGATGATCAGACCGACGAGGTTGTTGGGCTGCGATATGTCCAGGGACAGCAGCGTCACATCGGTGATCTTCTCCACGCCCACGTCGCCGATGGCGGTGGCGATGGCGTCCCGGTACGAGCCGAACAGCGCCGCCGCGGCCAGTACCGCCGTGGCGATGGCGATGCCCTTGGTGACGGCCTTGGTGGTGTTGCCGACCGCGTCGAGATCGGTGAGCACCCGGGCGCCCTCGCCCTCCACGTCGCCGGACATCTCGGCGATGCCCTGCGCGTTGTCGGCGACCGGGCCGAAGGTGTCCATGGCGACGATGACCCCGACCGTCGTCAGCAGCCCGGTACCCGCCAGGGCCACCGCGAACAGAGCCAGCATGATCGTCGAGCCGGCCAGCAGGAACGCCGCGTACACGCTCAGGCCCACCAGCAGCGCCGTGTAGACGGCCGACTCCAGGCCGAGCGAGAACCCGGCGAGCACCACGGTGGCGGGCCCGGTCCGCGAGGTCTTGCCGATGTCCCGCACGGGGCGCCGGGACGGCTCGGTGAAGTAGCCGGTGAGCTGCTGGATGAGGGCGGCCAGCACGATGCCGATGGCCACGGCGGCGAGCGCGAACAGCCGGGGGTCGGCGTCGTGCCCGGCGATCTCCGGATCGCCGATCCCGGACAGCTCGGCGAAGGAGGCCGGGAGGTACGCGTAGGCGGCGACCGCCACCAGCACCAGCGAGATGCCCGCCGAGATGAAGAAGCCACGGTTGATGGCGGTCATGCTGCTGCGGTCCCCGCGCCGCGGTGCGACGAGGAAGATCCCGGCCATGGCGGTGACGACACCGATCGCCGGGACCAGCAGCGGAAAGGCGAGCCCGGCGTCGCCGAAGGCGACCGTGCCCAGGATCAGGGCGGCGACCAGCGTCACCGCGTACGACTCGAACAGGTCGGCCGCCATGCCCGCGCAGTCGCCGACGTTGTCGCCCACGTTGTCGGCGATGGTGGCGGCGTTGCGCGGGTCGTCCTCGGGGATGCCCTGCTCGACCTTGCCGACCAGGTCGGCGCCGACGTCGGCGGCCTTGGTGAAGATGCCGCCGCCCACCCGCATGAACATCGCGATCAGCGCGGCGCCCAGACCGAAACCCTCCAGCACCTTGGGCGCGTCGGCCGCGTACACCAGCACCACGCAGGCGGCGCCGAGCAGCCCGAGGCCGACCGTGCACATGCCGACCACACCGCCGGTACGGAACGCGATCCGCATCGCCCGGTGCCGTGCCGGTACCGCGTCGCGCTCATCGGCCGCACGCGCCGCTGCCGCCACCCGCACATTACTGCGCACCGCCAGCCACATTCCGATGTAACCGGTGGCGGCGGAGAAAAGCGCGCCGATCAGGAAGAACAGCGAACGGCCGATGCGCTGATTCCAGTCGTCGGCCGGCAGCAGAAAGAGCAGAAAGAACACGACGACGGCGAAAACCGAGACCGTGCGCAACTGGCGGGCGAGATAGGCATTCGCGCCCTCCTGCACGGCGGCGGCGATCTTCTGCATGCCGGCGGTGCCCTCACCGGCGGCGAGCACCTGCCGGGCCAGCACCACGGCCAGGCCCAGCGCGGCGGCGGCGACCACCGCGATGATCACCACCAGGCCACGATCACCACCGGTCAACTCGGCGGCATGGATGTACGGAATTCCCGCCATTCGTCCTCCTTGACGCTCAGGCGTTGATCCGAAACAGACGTGGCCGGAGTGTAGGGAGAACTACGCGATCCAAAAAGGGGATGCGAAGGGAAAACGTGCGATCAATAACGGGGAAAGATCAAATAAGGAAAGAGATCAAGAAACCGGTGGATCAAGAAATCCGCCCGGGAAAGGGATCACGAAGCGGAGACGGGATCAGGAAAAAGCGGCGTCCAGAGTCGGCCAGCTCATCCGGATCGCACCGCCGTGCTCATCGGCGATGACCTCCACGTCGTCCACCAGACCGCTGATCACCGCGAGCCCCAGCTCATCGGTCTCCTCGGCGGCCTCCGCCGCCGGCTTGCCGTGCGGCACCTGCACCACGCTCGGCGCGTCGTCCCCAACCTCGATCGTGAACGACTTCTCCGCCTCGGTGAGGGTCACGCGCACCGGGGACGTCAGCCCGTGGGACGTGTGCAGCCCCACGGCACGGCTGCACGCCTCACCCACCGCGAGCCGCAACTCGTCCAGCGCCGACTCGTCGACACCGGCCCGCCGCGCCACCGCGGCGGCCACCAGCCGGGCGGTCCGCACATGCTCGGGCGACGCGCTGAAGCGAAGTTCGACGGTGGCCATGCCATCCCCCTCGGTCGTACACGGACACCGCCCCGGGGACCGGTACCGGTCCGGGGCGGCTCACAGTGATGATGTCGTACGGATCCCGCGCCGACTCAGTCGGTCGCCGCGATCGCCTCTTCGACCGACTCGTGGATCGGGAACACCTTCGTCAGACCGGTGATCCGGAAGATCTTCAGGATCCGCTCCTGGTTGCACACCAGCCGCAGCGAACCCTCCTGGGCCCTGACCCGCTTCAGACCACCGACCAGCACACCCAGACCGGTGGAGTCCAGGAAGTCCACGCGCTCCATGTCCACCACCAGGTGGTGATTGCCCTCATTCACCAGCTCTACCAGCTGTTCGCGCAGCTTGGGCGCGGTGTATACGTCAATCTCGCCACCGACCTCGACGACCGTGCGGTCACCTACGGTCCTGGTCGAAAGGGACAGGTCCACGGACTCCTCCAGCACCTTGCTAACGAGCGGTCGCCCCCCATGGATCGGCAGCCGCCATGGCATTCAATCACTTACCGCCTGCCCACGACGACGTCTTACAGCCATTGTCCGTCCAACCAGTGACAGACTCGGTGCTGATGTCCCACGACCAGCCACCGCCAATCGCAGGCGTCCCCACCGCCCGCCGGCCCTCCCCGGGGGAGGTGCTGGCGCGCCTGGGCAGGCCAAGTGACCGCTCCGAGCGGATCACCCATACGGAGCACCTGCCCGCCAGAACGGGCCGTCATGCCCCCTGGCCGCAAGGGATACCGAGCGGGATCACCGACGCCGTACGGGCCGCCGGCATCGACCTGCCCTGGGCACACCAGGCACGTACCGCCGAGCTCGCGCTGGCGGGCACCTCCGTCGTGCTGTCCACCGGCACCGCCTCCGGCAAGTCCCTCGCCTATCAGGTGCCCCTGCTGACCGGGCTGCTCGACGGCGGCACCGCGCTCTACCTCGCCCCCACCAAGGCCCTGGCCGCCGACCAGCGCCGCGCCCTGCGCGCCCTGGCCGCCCCGCTGGGCAGCGCCGTACGCCCCGCCGTGTACGACGGCGACACCCCGCCCGAGGAACGCACCTGGGCGCGCGAGCACGCCAACGCGCTGCTCACCAACCCCGACATGCTGCACCGGTCCCTGCTACCGGGACACCGCCGCTGGTCCGGCTTCCTGCGCCGGCTGCGCTACGTCGTCGTCGACGAGTGCCACGTCTACCGCGGAGTCTTCGGCTCGCACGTCGCCCAGGTGCTGCGCCGGCTGCGCCGGGTCGCCGCCCACCACGGCGCCGAACCCGTCTTCGTGCTCGCCTCCGCCACCACCGCGGAGCCGGGCGCCGCCGCCACCCGCCTCACCGGGCTGCCCGTGACCGAGGTCACCGAGGACTCCGCCCCGCGCGGCGAGGTCGTCTTCGCCCTGTGGGAGCCGCCGCTCACCGAGGCCCACGGGGAACGCGGCGCGCCGCTGCGCCGCACCGCCACCGCCGAGAGCGCCGACCTGCTCACCGACCTCACGGTCGCCGGCGCCCGCACCGTCGCCTTCGTGCGCTCGCGGCGCGGTGCCGAACTGATCTCGCTGATCGCCCAGGAACGCCTCGCCGAGGTGGACCGCTCCCTGGCGGGCCGGGTCCAGGCGTACCGGGGCGGCTACCTCCCCGAGGAACGCCGTGCCCTGGAACGCGCCCTGCACAGCGGCGAACTGCTGGGTCTGGCCGCCACCAACGCCCTGGAGCTGGGCGTGGACATCGCGGGCCTGGACGCGGTGATCCTGGCCGGCTACCCGGGGACCCGGGCCTCGCTGTGGCAGCAGGCCGGGCGGGCGGGACGCAGACGGCAGGGTGCGCTGGCCGTGATGGTGGCCCGCGACGACCCGCTGGACACCTATCTGGTGCACCACCCCGAAGCACTCTTCCGGCAGCCGGTCGAGTCGACGGTGCTGGACCCCGCCAACCCGTACGTGCTCGCCCCGCACCTGTGCGCGGCGGCGGCCGAGGTTCCGCTGACCGAGGCGGACGGCCGCGAGGACCTGTTCGGCGCGGCGGGGGGCGCGCTGCTGCCCAAACTGGCCGCCCGCGGCCTGCTGCGCCGCCGCGGCGCCAGCTGGTACTGGACGCGCCGCGAACGGCCCGCCGACCTCGTCGACATCCGCGGACAGGGCGGGCGGCCGGTGCAGGTGGTGGAGCAGGCCACCGGGCGGCTGCTGGGCACGGTGGACGCGTCCGCCGCCCACTCCACCGTGCACGAGGGCGCCGTCCACCTCCACCGGGGCTCCAGCTACGTCGTGCGGGAACTGGACCTGACGGACTCCGTCGCCCTGGTCGAGGAGTCGAGCCCGCCCTGGTCCACCTCGGCCCGCGATGTGGCCGACATCTCGATCCTGGAGACGGAGACCGAGATCCCGTGGGGCCCGGCGAAGCTGTGCTTCGGCTCGGTGGAGGTGACCAATCAGGTCGTCTCCTATCTGCGCCGGAAACTGCTGACGGGCGAGATCCTGGGCGAGACCAGCCTGGACCTGCCGCCGCGCTCGCTGCGCACGCGGGCGGTGTGGTGGACGGTCACCGAGGACCAGCTGGACGCGGCCCGGATCACTCCGGAGATCCTCCCGGGCGCCCTGCACGCCGCCGAACACGCCTCCATCGGCATGCTGCCGCTGTTCGCCACCTGCGACCGCTGGGACATCGGCGGCGTCTCCACCGCCCTGCATCCCGACACGCTCCTTCCGACGGTCTTCGTCCACGACGGCCACCCGGGCGGGGCGGGCTTCGCCGAGCGCGGCTTCCACACCGCCCGCGCCTGGCTGACCGCCACCCGGGACGCGATCGCCGCCTGCGGCTGCGAGGCCGGCTGCCCGTCGTGCGTCCAGTCGCCCAAGTGCGGCAACGGCAACGAGCCCCTGCACAAGCGCGGCGCCATCCGGCTGCTCACGGAACTGCTGCGTCATGAGGCCCCGCCCGAGCCCGCGCCGTGACGGTGTAGGGACCCACGCCACCCTCGACCGAGAGGTCGGAGATCTCCCCGGCCATGTCGCAGCGCGCGAGTCGCACCCGATGCGCGAGGGCCACCCGTTCGGCCGCCGCACAGGCCGCACCCGCCCCGCCGAGTGCGTGATCGGCGGCGGAGAGCGCCGCCAGGTCGGCACCGGTGGCGACCCGCTGCCGTACCTCGACCACCTGTCCCAGGACGAGGACGGCGCCGAATGCCCCGCACAGCAGCGCCCCGACCGCCGCCCCCCACACGGAGGCGATCCCTCGATCATCCCGGCCGAGCGGCGCGTCGACCCGGCGCAGAGGGAAGGCCGCAGGTCGGACGCCCTCTCCAGAGTGGCGGGGTGGTACCGGAGGAGCCGACCGATGCTCCACCGGGGAGGGGCCGCCGGTGCGACAGCCCGCCGGCTGCCCGCGCCCCCTACCGTGCCCGGTACACCGTGTACCGGCGAACGGCCCAGGGTCGGACCGTGACGGCGGACGCCGGAGAGGCGCCAGCCCAGAGTCGGGCCGTGACGGCGGACGGTCGCCGGCCCGGGCTCGACCCGCACCTTCGCCGCGCATCGTGTGCCCGCCCGACGGCCCACGATCCGGCCGTGACGGCGGACGCCGAACAGCCACCGACCCGGCCTCCCCGGCGGGCGTCCGCCCGCTGCCGGGGGCGCGGCGGAAGGCCCCGAGGATGCCGCCGCCACGGCCCCCGTACGGAGGTGGCGGCGCACTCCGTCCACGGGCGCCGGTCTCCCGGCCCCGCCGACCCATCGCCGGGCGGACCTCCAACCCGCCGGTGACCAACCCACGGCCCTCCCGTGCTCCGCCCGGATCGGTGGAGCGGCCCGGGTCCTCCCGGACCCCGCCATGAGCGTCGGCGGGAACAGGCTGTTCCCGGACCTCGGCGTGGGCGATGGCGAAGGGGTGCTCATCCCGGGCATCGCCCTGACCGATGGCAAGGGCAGGCTCTTCCGGGGCCCGGGCCTCGGCCTGACCGGTGGCAAGGATCGGGCGCTCGCGAGGCTCGGCATGGGCGGTGGCAGCGGCGGAGACGTCGAGGCCCAGGGCGGCCGGGCCGGGGGTGCGAGCCTGGACCTCCACCCGGTGCAGCTTTTCCTCGGTGCGCAACCGGACGTCCGCGCCTTGGGGCGCCGCAGCCCGCGCCACCTCCAGCACGACAGCGGCCGGTTCGCCCCGGGCGGCGGCCCGGGCACCGGCCCGGGCGGCATCACCGCAGCGCAACTGGGTCGCCACCGCGCCCAGTGCCCACAGCAGCAGGGCGAGCAGGGCCACCAGCGCGGGCGCCACAATGGCCGTCTCGGCGGTGACATAGCCCCGTTCGCGCCCACGGCGACGCTCACAGCGGCCCACTGAACGCCTGCTCGATCGTGCCGCGCAGCAGGGCGACGACGGTGTCCGAGGTGAGCACCTGGTACAGCACGGCGGCCAGCGCCGCCGCCGCGATGGTGCCCACCGCGTACTCGGCCGTGCTCATCCCGGCGTCACGTCGCGCACCCCGCAGCGCACTCCAGTTCATCCACCTGGTCATCTCACATCAGCTCCTTCGCGAGTCCGATCACCACGGGGGCGACCCCGATCAGCAAGAACGCGGGCAGAAAGCAGAGGCCCAGGGGCCCCGTCACCAGGACCGCCGCCCGCCGGGCGGTCGTCTGGGCGGCGCGGCCACGCCGCGCCCGGCACTCGGCGGCTTCCGCCGCCACCGTGGCCACGGCGGGGGCGCCGCTGACATCGGCCAGCTCCAGCCGCCTGGCCAGCCCGGAAGCCCCGGGCAACTGGCCGAATCTCTTCCATACGGCGGCCGGCTCGCCGCCCAGCCGCAGTTCGGTGGCCGCCCGCCGCAGCCCCGCCGCGAGCGGTCCGCTCAGCGAGCCCCCCACCGCGCCCGCCGCCGCACCCGGAGCGGCGCCAGCTGCCAGGCAGGCGGCCAACAGCTCGGCCAGCAAGGGCAACTGCGGATCTTCGCGATGAGGCCGCCGCGCGCCCACCCCGGGCGACCGGAGCCTGTCGCGCCACGGGCCGGTACGGGACTCCGGTTCGCGGCCCCGCAACCGGAGCCACGCCCTGCTCGACGCCCACCGCGCCCCGGCAACGGTCCCGGTCGGTCCGGTCCGCGCGATTCTGGATGACGGCCTTCGTCCGGCAGCGGAATGGCGCCCTCGGTCATGACCGGTCCGGGCGGGCCCCGGGAGGTCAGCAGCGGTCGGCTCGGGCTCCACGCTCAGCCAGGCGACATCCCCGTCCACCTGCGCCACGCGAGCCGTGAACGGCGCATCGAGTACACCGGCTTCCCACGTCCGCCCGTCGGTTCCTCCCGACGGCTGCCCGGTGTCCTCGACGGCCGCACCACGTGGACTCCCGGGGGGACCGGGCAAGCAGGCAGGAAGGGCGTCGGCACGTGAATCCCCGGCGGCCTCGGCCACCGACCGCAGCGGTGCGGCACCCTCCTGTTCCGCGCCCCCGTTCAATGGGTCGCCCGTGTCCTCGACGTCGACCCGTCCGGGCGACCCGGGCGACCCGGGCGGCGCCTCGATGTCTGCTTCGCCGGAACCGGGCCGCCCACCCGGCGCCCACGGCGTTCCGGGATCAACGGCGCACTCCGGGGTGGTGGTTCGTGGCCCGGGTGGCCGTTCGGCCGGTGGGAGCAGTCCGGCTCGCTCCCCCAGCCGTGCGATGTCGTCCAGGAAGAGTTCGTGCGGCTCCCGTTCGCCTCCGCCGCCGCTGATGAGCCGCAGTTCGGGGCGCCTTGGCCCGACATCGTCCGAGGGCAGTTCCCCCATACGGTCCGCGGCCGTGTCCGGACGGGTCGCGGCCGAGGTCCGGGGCCACAGGTCGTGCGCCGGGCCCCGGTCCGGCCGGGCCCGGTGCCGTGAGGGGCGGCGTCGTGACCGGGTGGTCGTCGTGGCGCCGAGTTCCTTCCACAGGGCCGCCAGCCGGGCGGCCCTCGTCCGGCGTGCGGCCAGTACGCGCAGCAGCATCAGCGGGGCGGCCACCGCCGCCAGTAGGGGCAGTGCCGTGCGCAGGGTTCCGGTCATCGGGTCGCCGCCTTCTCCGCCGAGCGGGTGATGGCCGTGACCCAGGCCAGGCCCGCGAGTTCCAGCAGGACGCCGATCAGCAGGCAGCCGAGGCCGGCGGTGGAGTGCAGCAGCACACGCAGGGGTTCCACTCCCATCACCGCGCCCAGCAGCAGCCCGAACAGGGGCAGGGCGGCCAGCAGCACGGCGGTGGCGCGCGGGCCCGCGAGGTGGGCGCGCAGTTCCTCCCGTTGATCGTGTTCGGCGCGCAGCGCCCGCGCGACCTTCTCCAGGCCCAGGGCCAGGGACGCGCCGCTGTCCACCGCGACCCGCCAGCAGGCGGCCACGCCGCGCAGCCCCTCCGCTCCGGGGCGGTCGGCGGCGGCGCCCAGTGCCTGGGGCACGTCGCCGCCGTACCGGGCGGCGGCCAGGATCGCCGCACCCGCCCCGCCGAACCCGCTCACGCCGGTGGCTGCCAGTGCCTGGGACGGCTGCCGTCCGGCCCGTACCTCGGCCACCACCGAGCGGCAGAAGTCGATCACCGCCTCGCGGCGCCGGTCGGCCTCCCGCTGCTCCTGACGGCGGCGCCACCAGCGCAGCACCACGGGCGCCGCCAGGCCGGCCGCGATCAGCGGCAGCACGGAACGGCCCCACAGGGAGAGCAGTCCGCCCGCCGTCAGGCACCACAGGAGCACCCGTGCCGTGCCCTCCGCCGGTGGCTTCGGTCGTACGCGCCATCGGCGGCGGTGCCGCTTCGCCCGGTCCGGGTGACCGCCCTCCAGCACCACTCGGGCCCGGCGACCGCGCGACGGTGCGGCCGTGACCAGCAGCCACGCCGCCGCTCCCGCGCACAGCGCGACCACGAACGGCGCGAGCCGCATCAGGTACTCATCCATGCCCGCACCTCCTCCTTCCGTGTGTTTCCGCCGTCCTCCCGGTCCTGTTCACAGCTCCGCACCGCCCCTCGCGCACAGGGCCAGCAGTTCGGCGTGGCCCCGGTCGGGGACGAAGCCGTCCGCGCTCCAGTGGGCCGCCGGTGTGGTGGTGACCAGGCCGGTGGTGGGGTCGCGGTCCAGGGTGTGGATCTCGTCGATCCGGCGGCGCCCCGTGGCGCGGTCGCGCACCACGTGCACGATCAGGGAGAGGGCGGCGGCCGCTTGGCTGTGCAGGGCTGGTCTCGACAGGCCCGCGCCGCTGGCGAGGGCCTCCAGACGGGCCGGGACGTCGGCCGCGGCGTTCGCGTGGAGCGTTCCGCAGCCGCCCTCGTGGCCGGTGTTCAGGGCGTAGAGCAGTTCGAGGACTTCAGGGCCCCTGACCTCGCCGATGACCAGCCTGTCGGGGCGCATCCGCAGGGCCTGCGGCACCAGGTCGCGCAGGGTGACGCGGCCGGCGCCCTCCTGGTTGGCCGGGCGGGATTCGAGCCGCACCACGTGGGGGTGGCTGGGCCGCAGTTCGGCGGAGTCCTCGACCAGGACGATCCGCTCTGCCGGGTCGGCGAGGCCGAGCAGGGTGGCCAGCAGGGTGCTCTTGCCGGAGCCGGTGCCTCCGGTGACCAGGAAGGAGAGCCGGGCCGCGAGGACGGCCCGCAGCAGTTGTTCGCCGCCGGGCGGCACCGTTCCGGCGGCGACGAGGTCGGCCAGTTCGAAGGCGCGGGTCCTGATGACCCGCAGCGACAGCACGGTGCTGCCGCCGGCCGCGACGGGCGGCAGTACCGCGTGCATGCGGGTGCCGTCCGGCAGACGGGCGTCCGTCCAGGGGCTGGCGTCGTCCAGGCGACGCCCGGCGGTTGCCGCGAGCCGCTGGGCGAGGCGGCGCACGGCGGCGGCGTCGGGGAAGCGCACCGGGACCCGTTCCAGTCCGTTGCCGCGTTCGATCCAGACCTCGTCGGGGGCGTTGACGAGCACATCGGTGACGTCCGGTGCGGCGAGCAGGGGTTGCAGCGGCCCGGCGCCGTCCAGTTCGGACCGCAGGGTGCGGACCACCTCGCGCACGGTCGTGTCGCCCAGCAGCCGGCCCCGGTCGCCGAGTGCGGCGGTCACATTCCCCGGTGTCGGTTCGGCGCCGCGCTCGGCCAGTCGTACGCGGACCGTTTCGAGCAGGTCCGCCATGGCGTTCACGCGGCGGCTCGCGCGGCGGGCAGGGCGTGGGTGAGCAGTTCGGCGCAGAAGTGGGCGAGCGGCCCCGAGGGGTTGTCGCCGGGTGGACGGCCCTCCTCGATCTTCTGGGAGAGGCCGGGTTCCTCCGGCAGTTCGCCTGCGAGCGGCAGTCCGAGCACCTGCCCGAGCTCGGCTCCGGCCAGCCCGCCGGGCAGTCGTGGTCCTCGCGCGACCACCCGCAGGTCCCGTACGAGTGCCCCGGCGGTGCCCGCGACCCGGCGGGCGGCGGCGACGGCGCGCAGTTCGCCGGGGACCACCAGCAGGCCCAGGTCCAGTTGGGCCAGTGCCTCGGCGCCGGCCTCGTCCACGGTGCGCGGCAGGTCGAGGACGACCAGGCCGCCGCCGCGCTGCGCGGCGGTGAGGACGGACCGCATGGCCTGCCCGGTCAGCCGCAGGACGGAGCCCCGGTCCCAGCTGAGCAGGCTCACCCCGTGCACCCGGGGCAGTGATTCCTCCAGGGCGGCCCGGGAGAGCCGGCCCTGGGCGGTGACGAAGGCCGGCCAGCGTGACCCGGTGGCGCGTTCGCCTCCGAGCAGGACGTCCAGGCCGCCGCCCAGGGGATCGCCGTCGACCAGCACGGTGCGGTGGCCCTGACGGGCTGCGGTGACGGCGAGGGCGCCGGCCAGGGCGGAGGCTCCGACGCCGCCGCGCCCGCCGAGGACGCCGATGGTCAGCGCGGGGCGGCCGGTGGCCTCGAAGGCGTCGGCGATGCGGTCGGCCAACCACGGTTCGGCGTCCGGCAGATGGGCGACCTCCTCGGCCCCCAGGGCCATCCCCCGCGCCCACACGGTGTGGTCGTCCAGGTCCCGGGCGATGAGCAGCACGCCGGGACGCCGTCCCGGCCAGCCGCGGCCCTGCCGGGCGAGCGCCCGGTCGTCCCCGACCAGGACGAGCGGTGCGTCCGCCCACTGTTCGGCGGTGGGCACCCCGGGGGTGACCTCGGCGGGGGCGCCCGCCGCGGCGCACAGGCGCAACAGGTCGTCCAGCGTGTTCTCGTTCTCGGTGACGATCAGAATCGGGCGCGTGGTGGTCATGAGTCCCGTCCCCTTCGGCGGTGCGGCAGCGACGGGAATCACGGTGACCGATGTCACGGGATTACGGGGATCTCGCTGGGATTCTGTGGATAACCACAGCCCTGTGGATAACTTCGTCACCCCATTCGGTGAACCTCACGCCAAAGGCTTACCGCAGCACGACGATTACGTACGGTTAAGGGAGTGTGGATTCACCATCGCCCCGGCGCTCACGCGGGCGCATCGGTCGAGGTGGGCGCCGTAACCGGGCCCGGACATGCGACGACCCCCGCCGGGGGGGAGAGCGGGGGTCGTCTTCCACGGCCGACTCGGGGGGGAGGAGCCGGACCGGGTTAGCACGGTCGCGAACGATCCGTGACTTCCATGGTGTACCCGAGAGCCTTCTCAGGCAAACCCACGCGCCCCAGCGTACGCCGAATGGCGGCCCTTTATGCTCGGGCAGGTGGAAAACCTGTCCCAGCCGCGCACCGCCGCCTTCTTCGACCTGGACAAGACGGTCATCGCGAAGTCGAGCACGGTCACCTTCAGCCGTTCCTTCTACCAGGGCGGGCTCATCAATCGCCGTGCCGTGCTGCGCACCGCCTACGCCCAGTTCCTCTATCTGGTGGGCGGCGCGGACCACGAGCAGACCGAGCGGATGCGGGAGTATCTGTCGGCGCTGTGCCGTGGGTGGAACGTAGCCCAGGTGAAGGAGATCGTCGCCGAGACCCTGCACCAGGTGATCGATCCGATCATCTACGACGAGGCCGCCTCGCTCATCGAGCAGCATCACGCCGCGGGCCGGGACGTGGTGATCGTCAGCACCTCGGGCTCCGAAGTCGTCGAGCCCATCGGGCAGTTGCTGGGCGCCGACCGGGTGGTGGCCACCCGGATGGTGATCGAGGACGGCCGCTACACGGGCGAGGTCGACTACTACGCCTACGGCCCGACCAAGGCCGAGGCGGTCCGGGAGCTGGCCGCCTCCGAGGGGTACGACCTGGAGCGCTGTTACGCCTACAGCGACTCGATCACCGATGTGCCGATGCTGGAGTCGGTCGGCCACCCGCACGCCGTGAACCCGGACCGGGCGCTGCGCAAGGAGGCGGCGGCGCGCTCCTGGCCGGTGCTGGCGTTCGAGCGCCCGGTGCCGTTGCGGCAGCGGCTGCCGTCGCTGTCGATGCCCACCCGCCCCGCGCTGGCGGCCGGTGCCGCCGTGGTCGCCGCCGTGGCCACCGCGGGCCTGGTCTGGTACGTGGGCCGGCGCCGCGCCGCCCGGGCGGCCTGAGCGGTTCCGGCCGTTCAGGCGTTTCGCGAAGCTCCGGGCGAAAAGTAAAAAATGGCCGTTCGGGGACGATTCGGGTTTCCCTTCGCCCCCGAACGGAGTACAAAGGAATTGACGGCCCGTGAACCAGCGGCATCCGAGAGGATCCCGAGTCACAACGGCCCACGGACCGCATGACATGAACACCGGGCACCCACGCGAAGCCGACCCGCCAACCGGGCCAGCCGCACAGGGAACGGGGCGCGAGTCCCGCACCTGATCGGCTCACTGTCGCGCACGCACTGTTCACTCGGCGTTCGATGTCGGTCGGCGGCGCGGCGTCACAGCGGCGCCGCCGCTTCATGCCCCGGCCCGGCCGCGACCCGGGCTCAGGCCGCTCCGCGCTGCAGGGCCTCGCAGACGGCCACCGACTCCCGTACCCCCAGCTCCACCGCGCGCCCGCAGTGCGCGATCCACTGCGCCATGCCCTGCGCCGTACCGGAGGCGTAGCCGGCAAGGGCCTGGGTGTACGCCTCGGTTCCGGTCTCGGCGTGTCCGGCCTCGGCCGGGGCGACGCCCTTGGGGTCCAGGCCCGAGCCGAGCAGCACGATGCGCTGGGCGGCGCGAGCGACGAGGCCGTTGTGCGTGGTGAAGGGGCGCAGGGTGAGGAGTTCGCCGTGCACGACGGCCGCCGTGACCAGGGCCGGCGCCGCGGAGCCGGTCACCAGCAGCTGGTTGAGGCCGTCCAGCCGTGCCGCCAGCTCATCGGCGCCGGGCAGCGGGATCTGATCCTCCGCCAGTGCGGGCTCGGTGACCGCCTCGCCCGCCAGCCGGGGGCGGCCGATCGACTCCTGCGACGCCCCGTCCGGCACGCCCCCGGAGGCGGCCAGCAGGTGCAGCCGGGCGAGTACGCGCAGCGGCGTCGCGCGCCACACCTGAAGCCAGCCGCCCGCCTCGGCGGTGACCCGCAGCGCGGCGCCGATCGTCCGGGCCTGGTCGCCGTCGCCGAAGTCCGTGCGCCGGCGTACCTCTTCCAGGGCCCAGTCGGCACCGGCGAGGGCGGCGGAGCCGCGGGCGCCGCGCAGGGCGGCCTCGCCGGCGACCTCGGTGGCGCGGCGGCGCATCACCCGGTGGCCGTACAGCCGGTCGACGGCGGTACGGACGGAGGCCACCGTGTCGGGGACCCCCGGCAGTTCGGCCAGGGGGGTGAGGGGGTCGGCGGGGGTGTTGGCGTGCATGGTGCCGAAGCTTAGGGCTTGGCTCGCGGGGGGTCGCCGGGCCACTACGCTAATGAACATGAAGATCGCTTTCGTAGGCAAGGGCGGCAGCGGGAAGACCACGCTGTCCTCGCTGTTCATCCGGCATCTGGCGCACCGGGGGGTGCCGGTCACGGCGGTGGACGCCGACATCAATCAGCATCTGGGTCCGGCGCTCGGCCTGTCGGACGAGGAGGCGGCAGCGGTGCCGCCGCTGGGCGGGCGGCTGCCGCTGATCAAGGAGTATCTGCGCGGCGACAACCCGCGGATCCTGTCGGCCGAGACGATGATCAAGACGACGCCGCCCGGCGCCGGTTCACGGCTGCTGCGGCTCGACGAGGACAACCCGGTCTTCGCCGCCTGCGCCCGTACGGTGGAGCCCGTCGCGGGCGGCCGGCCCGTACGGCTGCTGGCGACCGGGCCGTTCACCGAGGAGGACCTCGGCGTGGCCTGCTACCACTCCAAGACCGGGGCGGTGGAGCTGTGCCTGAACCACCTGGTGGACGGGCGCGAGGAGTACGTCGTGGTCGACATGACGGCCGGCAGCGACTCGTTCGCCTCGGGGATGTTCACCCGCTTCGACCTGACGTTCCTGGTGGTGGAGCCGACCCGCAAGGGGGTGTCGGTGTACCGCCAGTACCGGGAGTACGCGCGGGACTTCGGGGTGGCGCTGCGCGTCGTCGGGAACAAGGTGCTGGGCGCGGAGGACGAGGAGTTCCTGCGCGCGCACGTCGGCGACGATCTGCTGGTGACGCTGGGGCAGTCCGACTGGGTGCGGGCCCTGGAGCGCGGGGTGCGGCGGCCGTTCCCCGAGCTGGAGGAGGGCAACCGGGCGGCGCTGTCCGTCCTGCACCGCGAGGCGGACGCGGCGTACGAGGGGCGGGACTGGGAGCGCTACACGCAGCAGATGGTGCACTTCCATCTGAAGAACGCCGCGAGCTGGGGCAACGAGCGCACCGGGGCCGACCTGGCGGCGCAGGTCGACCCCGGTTTCGTGCTGCGGGAGGAACGGGCGGCTCAGGCGGTCGGCTGAGTGTCGGGCCGAGTGTCCGGTTCGGTGGCCGGCTCGGCGGGCGTGGTCAGGAAGGTCTGCCAGCCCTCGGCCGGCTGCTCCCCGACATCCAGGGTGCGCAGCTTCTCCAGGACCTCCGGGTCCTGCGCGTCAAGCCAGTCGACGAGTTGCCGGAAGGAGACGCAGTGCACGTCCTCCTTCGGACACACTTCCTTGATCACGTCCTCGACGGCGTCCATGTACACGCCGCCGTTCCAGCTGTTGAAGTGGTTGCCGATGATCAGCGGGGCGCGGTTGCCGTTGTGGGCGCGGTCGAAGGCGGCGAGCAGGCCGTCGCGCATCTGGTTGCCCCAGGTGGTGTGCATGGCGGGGTCGCCGCTGCTGGGCCCTGACTGGTTGACCATGAAGTTGTAGTCCATGGACAGGGTTTCGAAGGAGCGGCCCGGCATGGGGACGGCCTGGAGGGGGACGTCCCAGATGCCGTCGGTCTGCTCGGGCCATACCTGCTTGCCGTTGCCGCTGGAGTCGTAGCGGAAGCCGAGTTCGTCGGCGGCCTCCAGGAGGGCGTCGCGGCCCTCCAGGCAGGGGGTGCGTCCGCCGATGAGTTCCTTGTCGTAGTCGAAGGGCAGGGGTTCGAGGTCGGTCCAGCCGGTGGTGCTCTTCCAGTTCTGCACCATCCACTTGGCCTGCTCGGTCTCGCTGATCCAGTCCTGGGCGGACCAGCTGTCGACGCCGGAGGGGCCGCAGAAGTGGCCGTTGAAGTGGGTGCCGATCTCGCTGCCGTCCAGCCAGGCGCCCCGCACCTGTTCGAGGGTGGCGGCGATGTTCTCGTCCTTGAGGTAGCCGATGTCGGAGGCGCCGGCGGAGTGGCCGGGCGGCTGGTACGCCATGCGTTCGGCCTCGGGCAGCAGATAGACGCCGGAGAGGAAGTACGTCATGTGCGCGTCGTACTCGCGGCCGATCTCGCGGAACCGGGAGAAGAGTTTGTTGCTGTCCTCGCCGGCGCCGTCCCAGGAGAAGACGACGAACTGTGGCGGCGTCTCGCCCGGTTCGAGCCGGGTCACCGCGGGCTGGTGGGGCTGGGCTCCGGTGAACGCGGTGGAACCGTCGCCGATCAGCTGCGGGGCGATCTTGGCGGGGGCGTCGCGGGCGGCGGCGCCCTCTTCCTCGCCCGTGCGGTCGGCGGCTGTGCCGGAGCTGCCGCCGTCGCCGCTCCCGCAGCCGGTCAGGCCGAGCACCAGGGCGGTGAGCACCGCGGTGCCCGTCACCGCCCCCGACCTTCCGCGCCGTGTGTGCCCTGTGCGCCGCGTGCCCCGTGGATCGCCCGTGCCGCCTGTGCCGCGTGTGACCGCCATCGGTCCTCCCGCCGTACTGAGTGCCTGGTGGCCGGGGTGGTCCGACCTGGACTCAACCTCTCCGTAAATCCGGTGAGATGTTTGTACGACAAGCGGCTTTTATGATTACTTCACTCAATAGGCGGAACTTGTCCGCTGATCGGGGATCTGCTCTAGAAACTGGCTTTACGCGGCATTACTCTTCGTTTACCAATGCTTGAGAGTAGCCATACCGTCACCAAGCGTGGTTGCTCTCGGTTCTGAACACTGGACCTGGACGGAGACGGAAATGTCCGCCTGCGCCCCCGCGCCCACCTCTTCCACCTCACCCCCTTCCCCCCCACCGCCCGCGAGCGGACGCCGCCCCGTGCTGCGCGCCGATCTGCCGGCCTCGATCTCGGTCTTCCTGATCGCGCTGCCCCTCTCCCTGGGCATCGCCCTGGCCACCGGAGCCCCGCTCCAGGCCGGGCTGGTGGCCGCCGCCGTCGGCGGGATCGTCGTCGGCTGGCTGGGCGGTGCCCCGCTCCAGGTGAGCGGGCCCGCCGCCGGCCTCACGGTGGTCACCGCCGAGCTGATCATCCAGTACGGCTGGCGCGTCACCTGCGCCATCACGGCACTGGCCGGGCTCGCCCAACTCGGCCTGTCCGCACTGCGGGTGGCCAGAGCCGCCCTGGTGGTGAGCCCCGCCATCGTGCACGGAATGCTCGCCGGCATCGGCATCACCATCGCGCTCGCCCAGCTCCACATCGTCCTGGGCGGCAGCCCGGAGAGCGAGGCGCTGGCCAACCTCGCCCAGCTCCCCGGCCAGTTGGCGCAGCCGCACACCACCTCGCTGCTCATCGGCGCGCTCACGGTGGCCGTGCTGCTGCTGTGGCCCCGGCTGCCCGGCCGGGCCGGCGGCAGCGTACGCAAGGCGTTCCCCGCCGCGCTGGCCGCCGTCACCCTGGCCACCCTGCTGACCTGGTCCACCTCGGCCGGGATCGAACGGGTCGACCTGCCCTCCTGGAGCAGCCACGCGCTGCCGCAGATGCCCGAGGGCCCGGTGCTCGGGCTGATCGCCGCCGTGCTCACCATCACGCTGGTCGCGAGCGTCGAGTCACTGCTGTCGGCCGTCGCGGTGGACAAGCTGGCCGCGGCGCGGCACCGACAGGGCGGACCGCGGGTGCCCAGGGCCGACCTGGACCGGGAGCTGCGCGGACAGGGCGCGGCCAACCTGCTCTCCGGATCACTGGGCGGGCTGCCGGTCACCGGGGTCGCGGTGCGCAGCGCGGCCAATGTGGCGGCCGGGGCCGTGACCCGCTGGTCGTCGATACTGCACGGCTGCTGGGTACTGCTGTCCGCCGGGCTGCTCGTCGCCCTGCTGGAGGAGATCCCGCTGGCCACGCTCGCCGCGCTGGTGATGGTGGTCGGCATCCAGATGGTCAACATCACTCACATCCGCACCGTCACCCGGCACCGGGAGGTGGTGGTGTACGCGGGCACCGCCCTCGGGGTGGCACTGCTGGGCGTACTGGAAGGGGTGGCGATCGGGATCGCGATGGCGGTGGCCATCGCGCTGCACCGGCTTACCCAGACCCGGATCAGCCAGGAGCGGCGGCCGGACGGCAGTCACCTGGTGCGGGTGCGCGGTCAGTTGACGTTCCTCGCGGTGCCCCGGCTCAGCCGGGCGCTGGCCCAGGTCCCCGAGAACGCCCCGGCGTCGGTGGAGCTGGACGGCTCCTTCATGGATCATGCCGCGTACGAGACGCTGCACGACTGGCGCACCGCGCACATCGCGCACGGGGCGGCGGTGGAGATCACCGGGCGCTCCGGGCAGGTGGTGGCCGAGCCGGAGGCCGCCCACCGCTGCCGGCCCTGGACACCGTGGCGCAACCACCAGTGCACGGCCACCCCGGCCCCGAAGGGCCAGGTGCCGGGCGGGCGGCGCGACGACGACCGGCTGATGGGCGGGGTGCGCAACTTCCAGCGGCACACCGCTCCTCTGGTGCGCGAGGAGCTGGCCCGGCTCGCCACCGAGGGGCAGCAGCCCGGGCAGCTGTTCGTCACCTGTGCCGACTCCCGGCTGGTCACCTCGATGATCACCTCCAGCGGCCCCGGCGACCTGTTCACGGTGCGCAACGTGGGCAATCTGGTGCCGTTGCCCGGCGCGGAGACCTCCGACGACTCGGTGGCCGCGGCCATCGAGTACGCGGTGACGGTGCTGCGCGTCCCGACCATCACCGTGTGCGGGCACTCGGGGTGCGGCGCGATGCAGGCGCTGCAGGCCACCGTGGACGGCGGGCTCGCCGTGCCGGGGGCCCACTCGCTCGGCCGGTGGCTGCGGCACGGCCGGCCCAGCGTGGCGCGGCTGACCGCGCCGGATGACGCGCGGCCGATGCTGGCCGGGCGGCCGGCGGCGGATGAGCTGGAGACGCTGTGCCTGGCCAACGTGGTGCAGCAGCTGGACCATCTGGCCCAGCACCCGTGTGTGGCACAGCGGCTCGCCGAGGGCTCCCTGGCGCTGCGCGGCCTGTACTTCCACGTCGGTGAGGCACAGGCCTATGTGCTGGAGCACGAAGGGAGTTCCCCGATGGCGGGCCCGCCGGTGTTCACCCCGGTACGGCCCGATGTCCTGACGGTCTGACGGCCCGGCCGCCTGCCGCGGGACCGGCGGCGGGCGGCACGCGGCGGGCGGTCCCCAGCCGGTCTCCGGAACCGTTCGGCGCCGGGTGGGGACCGTTCGCCGCACTCGGGGGGCATTCCCTTGTCAAAGGGACGTGGTGCTGATGGGGTGTGCTCTGGGACACAGCAGTGGGACCACGCCGCAAGGGAGCTGGACTGTGGGTAACGAGAGCCTGGCCAATCTCATGACGGAGGAGCGGAGGTTCGCTCCCCCCGCCGAGGTGGCCGCCGACGCCAATGTCACCGCCGGGGCGTACGCCGAGGCCGCCGAGGACCGGCTGGGGTTCTGGGCCGAGCAGGCGCGCCGGCTGAGCTGGCAGAGCGAGCCGACCGAGGTGCTCGACTGGTCCAATCCGCCGTTCGCCAAGTGGTTCGCGGACGGCACGCTGAACGTCGCCTACAACTGCGTGGACCGGCACGTGGAGGCCGGGAACGGCGACCGGGTCGCCATCCACTTCGAGGGTGAGCCGGGCGACTCACGGACCCTCACCTACGCCGAGCTGCTGCGCGAGGTCTCCCAGGCGGCGCACGCCCTCACCGAGCTGGGCGTGCAGGCGGGCGACCGGGTCGCCATCTACCTGCCGATGATCCCCGAAGCCGTCGTCGCGATGCTCGCCTGCGCGCGGATCGGCGCCCCGCACTCCGTGGTCTTCGGGGCGTTCTCCGCCGACGCGCTCGCCGCCCGCATCGAGGACGCCGACGCCAAGGTGGTCATCACCTCCGACGGCGGCTACCGCCGGGGCGCGCCCTCGGCGCTCAAGCCCGCCGTGGACGAGGCCCTCACCCGCCCCGGGGTGGCCGACCGGGTGCGCAACGTCCTGGTGGTGCGCCGCACCGGCCAGGACATCCCCTGGCAGGAGGGCCGCGACCTGTGGTGGCACGAGGTGACGGAGCGCCAGCCCGCCGAGCACACCCCGCAGGCGTTCGGTGCCGAGCACCCGCTGTTCATCCTCTACACCTCCGGCACCACCGGGAAGCCCAAGGGCATCCTGCACACCACCGGCGGCTACCTCACCCAGGTCTCCTACACCCATCACGCGGTCTTCGACCTCAAGCCGGAGACCGACGTGTACTGGTGCACGGCCGACGTCGGCTGGGTGACCGGGCACTCGTACATCGTGTACGGACCGCTGTCCAACGGCGCCACCGAGGTGCTGTACGAGGGCACCCCCAACACCCCGCACAACGGCCGGTGGTGGGAGATCGTGCAGAAGTACGGCGTCACCCTCCTCTACACCGCGCCCACCGCGATCCGCACCTGCATGAAGTGGGGCGACGACATCCCGGCGCAGTTCGATCTGAGCAGCCTGCGGATCCTGGGCTCGGTCGGTGAGCCGATCAACCCCGAGGCGTGGATCTGGTACCGCAAGCACATCGGTGCCGACCGCACCCCCGTGGTCGACACCTGGTGGCAGACCGAGACCGGCGGCATCATGATCAGCCCGCTGCCCGGGGTGACGGTCGCCAAGCCCGGCTCGGCCCAGGTGCCGCTGCCCGGCATCTCGGCCACCGTGCTGGACGACGAGGGCAACGAGGTGCCCAACGGGTCCGGCGGCTATCTGGCGCTGACCGAGCCGTGGCCGTCCATGCTGCGCACCATCTGGGGCGATGACCAGCGCTATCTGGACACCTACTGGTCGCGTTTCCCCGGCCGCTACTTCGCCGGTGACGGTGCCAAGAAGGACGACGACGGCGACATCTGGCTGCTGGGCCGGGTCGACGATGTGATGCTGGTGTCCGGCCACAACATCTCCACCACCGAGGTCGAGTCCGCGCTCGTCTCCCACCCCCGGATCGCGGAGGCGGCCGTGGTGGGTGCCACCGATCCGACGACCACGCAGGCGATCTGCGCGTTCGTCATCCTGCGCGGCGCGGTGGACGCCTCCGACGAGGACGGCGCCCTGGTCGAGGAGCTGCGACAGCACGTGGCGCGGGTGCTGGGGCCGATCGCGAAGCCGCAGCGCATCCTGCCGGTGGACGAACTGCCCAAGACCCGCTCCGGGAAGATCATGCGCCGGCTGCTGCGCGATGTCGCCGAGAACCGTGAGCTGGGCGACATGACCACCCTGACCGACTCCACGGTGATGGATCTGATCCAGGCCAAGCTCCCCGGGGCCGCCCGCGACGAGTGACCCACCCCGTATCCGAGCGACGCGCGAGGGCGTCCGGCGACCCGCCGGGCGCCCTCGCGCGTGTGAGGCGCCCTGTCCCGCATACCATGCAGGGGGGCCGAACGAGTGGGGGCGGGGCGGCTGTGATCACTCCCCAGGGCTACGACAGGGCGTCAAACGGCCGCTCGGGCGGCGTCGGCGCACCACGCGCACTACTGTCACACGCAGCAACGGCACGAGCCTCCTGGAGAGGGAAGAGGGGAACGCGATGAGCGACGCAGCCGACGAGGGCCGCAGCCTGCGAGAGCTGGTCGCCTCGGCCACCGACGATCTCACCGGACTGGTGCATGACGAGATCGCGCTGGCCAAGGCCGAGATCAGGCAGGACGTCCAGCGCGTGAAACTGGGCGGTGTCGTGGGTGTCATCGCCGGCGTCCTGGCGCTGGTGGCGCTGCCGCTGCTGGCGATCGCCCTGGCGTTCTGGATCCGCGCCTGGTGGGGGGCCCCGCCGGCCATCGCCTTCCTCGTCACGGCGGGTGTCTTCCTGGTGATCGCGGGGATCTTCGCCGCGCTGGCGGCGGCCAAGTTCAAGCGGATCACGCCGCCGGAACGGTCCATCCGTTCGGCCAAGGAGTCCGCGTCCGTGCTGTCCGGGGTACGGCCGCACCCGCGGGCCGCCGCGAACGGCAAGGCCGGCACGCCCGTATGAGCTCCGAGGGACACTCCGAGGCCCGTTCCGCGGTCGTGCTGCGCGACGGGCCGTGGACGCACCGCCATGTGGCGGCCAACGGCGCCAGATTCCACATCGCCGAGCAGGGTGATGGCCCGCTCGTCCTGCTGGTGCACGGCTTCCCGCAGTTCTGGTGGACCTGGCGGCATCAGATCACCGCGCTGGCGGAGGCCGGTTACCGGGCGGTCGCGATGGATCTGCGCGGCGTCGGCGGCTCCGACCGCACCCCGCGCGGCTACGACCCGGCCAATCTCGCCCTCGACGTCACCGGCGTGATCCGCTCCCTCGGGGAGCCGGACGCCGCGCTGGTGGGCCACGACCTGGGCGGCTATCTGGCGTGGACGGCGGCCGTGATGCGGCCCAAGCTGGTCCGGCGGCTGGTCGTCGCGTCCATGCCACATCCGCGCAGCTGGCGCTCGGCGCTGCTGCGCGACCCGAAGCAGACGCTGGCCAGCGGTTCGGTGTGGGGCTTCCAGCGGCCCTGGCTGCCGGAACGGCAGCTGGTCGCGGACGACGCGGCGGCGGTCGGCACGATGCTCACCGAGTGGTCCGGGCCGCGGCAGCCGGAGCCGGAGACGGTCCGGGTGTACCGGCAGGCGATGACGATCCCGTCGACGGCGCACTGCGCCATCGAGCCGTACCGGTGGATGGTGCGTTCCATCGCCCGCCCGGACGGCATCCAGTTCAACCGGCGGATGAAGCGGCCGGTGCTGGTGCCCACGCTGCATCTGCACGGCTCGCTCGACCCGGTGCTGCGCACGCGCAGTTCGGCGGGGTCCGGGGAGTACGTGGAGGCCCCGTACCGGTGGCGGCTGTTCGACGGTCTGGGGCATTTCCCGCACGAGGAGGATCCGGTGGCGTTCAGCACCGAACTCATCGACTGGCTGAAGGATCCCGAGCCCGACCGCCGCTGACGGCCCGTGCCGCCCGCGCACACATGCCTGGCGCATAGTCCGATTCCCCGCCCGCCGGGAGGTTACTGACCTTGGGGCCCGGGCAGGGAGCCCAGTATGGGCTGGACGCACGACTACCGTGACGTGGCACGTAATCGCAGCGGCAAAGGAGCCGCCGCTCGGGCGCCGGGCAGCGCCGTGCGGCGGTTTCCAGGGGGTGGTTTCCCGGATCCGCCGATCGGCTTTCCGCACATCCTGCGCCGCCGGGCCCGCTGGGTCGGCGCGCGCCTGCGGCATCCGCGGAGCTAGCAACAGGCGGCCCGACTCCCGGCGGACGGACTCCCGGCGGACGGACTCCCGGCGGACGGACGGCGGCGCGCGGGTGCGCGGCCCGCCCGGGGCGGGGAGCAGCACCGCGGAAGAACAGCGCCGCCCGCCGGGGCCCGTGGGCCCAAGAGCGGGCGGGTGCGCCCGGTCTCACATTGCGCAGTTCTGGCTGTCCACGGGCGCCGTGGCGGTCGTGCCGCGCTCGATGGTGTCCTCGATCTCCTCCAGGGTGAGCGCGTACCCGGTGTTGTCGTCGTCCAGGGACTTGGCGAACACCAGGCCGTACACCTCGCCCTCCGGGGTGAGCAGCGGGCCGCCCGAGTTGCCCTGCCTGACCATCGAGTACAGCGAGTAGACGTCGCGGCTCACGGTGCCCCGGCGGTAGATGTCGGGGCCGTTGGCGGTGAAGCGCTCGCGCACCCGGGCCGGCCGCACGTCGAAGGGGCCGCTCTCCGGGAAGCCGGCGATGATGGCGTCGTCGCCCGAGAGCGCGTCGCGGTCGCTGAACTGCAGCGGCGGCGCGTCGAGTCCCGGCACGTCCAGGATGGCCACGTCGGACTCCCAGTCGTAGAGCACGACCCGGCCGTCGTACAGCCTGCCCTCGCCCCTGATCTGCACGGTGGGCTCGGTGACTCCGCCCACCACGTGGGCGTTGGTCATCACCTTGTCCTCGGCGAAGACGAAGCCGCTGCCCTCCAGGACCTTGCCGCAGCCGGACGCGGTGCCCGAGACGCGGACGATGGAGCCGGCCGCCTGCTCGATGACCGGGCTGCCGGCCAGTGCCGGGTCGGGCGGATCGACGCGGGTGATCGGCTCGTTGGTGAACGGGGCGAAGACCTGGGGGAAGCCGTGCTGGGCGAGAATGGCCGAAAAGTCATTCATCCAGGTGCCGGCCTCGACCGGCATCACCTGCGAGACGCCCAGCAGCACCCGGGAGGTGCGTACTTCGCGCCCCAGGGTGGGCAGGGTGGTGGTGGCCAGCGCGGAGCCGATCAGCCAGGCGACCAGCAGCATGGCCATCACGTTGACGAGCGCGCCGCCGGTGGCGTCCAGCGCCCTCGCCGGTGACCAGGTGATGTGGCGGCGCAGCTTGTTGCCGAGGTGGGTGGTGAGCGCCTGACCCGAGCAGGCACACACGATGACGATGACGACCGCCACGATGACGCCTATCGGCCCGGGTTCGGCTCCGGAGCTGATCCGGTTCCAGATCACGGGGAGGATGTAGAGGGCGATGAGTCCGCCCCCCAGGAACCCGGCGACGGACAGTATTCCCACGACGAAGCCCTGCCGGTAGCCCACGACCGCGAACCACACGGCGGCCAGCAGCAGCAGCACGTCGAGCATATTCATGCCCGACACGCTCTCACGTATGGGCAGTTCATGCCCCGGGAGCCAGAGGTATCTCCCGATCGGCGTCCCAGGGAAGCTCCCAGCCGGCGAAATGCAGGACCCGGTCGATCACCCCGGCGGTGAACCCCCACACCAGGGTGTCGCCGACCAGGAAGCACGGACCGCGATACCCGGAGGGGTGCACCGCGCTGCGGCGCCGTGCCGGGTCGGCCAGCTCGGAGACCGGCACCGTGAACACCCGCGCCGTCTCGGCCGGGTCCACCGGCGACACCGGCGTCGGCTCGCGCCACCAGCCCAGGACGGGGGTGACGGTGAAGTCGGAGACCGGGATGTACAGCCGGGGCAGCACGGCGAAGATCCGTACCCCGGCCGGGTCGAGGCCGGTTTCCTCCTCGGCCTCGCGCAGGGCGGCGCGCAGCGGGCCCTGACCGGCCGGGTCGCCGTCCTCCGGGTCGAGGGCTCCGCCGGGGAAGGACGCCTGGCCGGCGTGGGCGCGCAGGCTGGAGGCACGTTCGAGCAGCAGCAGCTCGGGGCCGTGCACACCGGACCCGAACAGCACCAGGACGGCGGAGGGCCGGCCGCCGTGCGGCGGCGGCAGCCAGCGGCTGAGCTGCCCGGCCCGCAGGGTCACGGCCACCTCCGCCAGCGGTTCCAGCCAGGACGGCAGCCCCTCGGCGCTCACCCGCACCGGTGGTGGCTCGGCGCGGCGGGCGTCGCGCGGGGTCATGGGGTGGTCCCTTCGCTGGCGGCGGGTGGCGCTGGTGCCTCGGTCGGTGGGGGCGGCGGGCGGTGGCGTGGCGGGCCGTGCTGGTGCGGGGCGGCTCCGGTACGGGGAGGGCCGCTCAGCCGGCCGGTTCGCCGCCGGCCGCCGGGGCGGGCTTGCCCGGGTAGTCGGCCGGCGGCTTCAGCCGCTGCCCCGGGTAGCCGCCCATCTCGTACTTCAGCAGCTTCTTCGCCTTCTCCGGGTCGGTCTCGCCCTCCCCGAAGGAGGGGCACAGGTGCGCGATCGGGCAGGCCCCGCAGGCGGGCTTGCGGCTGTGGCAGATCCGGCGGCCGTGGAAGATGACCCGGTGCGAGAGCATCGTCCAGTCCTTCTTCGGGAAGATCGCCCCGACCTCGGCCTCGATCTTGTCCGGGTCGGTCTGCTCCGTCCACTTCCAGCGGCGCACCAGGCGCTGGAAGTGGGTGTCGACCGTTATCCCCGGCTTGCCGAAGGCGTTGCCGAGCACCACGTGGGCGGTCTTGCGGCCGACGCCGGGCAGCGAGACGAGGTCCTCCAGGCGGCCGGGCACCTCGCCGTCGAAGCGGTCGCGCAGGGCCGTGGACAGCCCTATCAACGACTTGGTTTTGTTGCGGAAGAAGCCGGTGGGGCGGATCAGCTCCTCCACGTCGGCCGGATCGGCGTCCGCCATCGCCGCCGGGGTGGGGTAGGCGGCGAACAGCCGGGGGGTCGTCTGGTTCACCCGCAGGTCGGTGGTCTGGGCGGACAGCACGGTGGCGACCAGCAGCTCGAACGGGTTCTCGAAGTCGAGCTCGGGGTGGGCGTAGTAGTACACCTCCGCCAGCTCGCGGTTGATCTTGCGGGCCCGGCGCACCATGGCCGTACGGCTCTCCGGTTTCGCCTGCTTCGTCCGCTTCGCGGGGGCGGCGGCCGCGCCCGCCCCGGCGCGCCCTCCCGATGTCGCCGGCCCGCCCGTACGGCTCCGCGCGGGCTTTCGTACCGGTTTCGCCGACCCGGCCGCCCCGCGTTCGCCATCAGCGGAATTCGCCGTCGCGTTCACCCTCCCGGCCTCTCTTCCTGGTCTCTCCGGGTGGCCCAGCCCCGTACGTGCACAGGGCCGTTGGCCACCCGGCCAGCGTAAACGGCCACACCGACAATCGTGGGGCGCTCACCCCATACGTCACCCGAATCAGCCCCTGGCGCTGTCCGGGCTTTCCCGGTAAGTCAAACTTGTGACTGATAGCACTGCTGTGGTGTCCGGCATGATGAGGGGTGCATGACCCTTCACGGCCTGGCCGACAAGGAGAGAGAACTCGTGGACGACGTTCTGCGGCGCGCCCCGCTCTTCGCGGCGCTCGATGACGAGCAGGCCGCTGAGCTGCGCGGCTCCATGACCGAGATCACCCTGGCCCGGGGTGAGACCCTCTTCCATGAGGGCGATCCGGGCGACCGTCTGTATGTCGTCACCGAGGGCAAGGTCAAGCTGCACCGCACCTCGCCCGACGGCCGCGAGAACATGCTGGCCGTACTGGGCGCCGGAGAGCTGATCGGCGAGCTGTCCCTGTTCGATCCGGGCCCGCGCACCGCCACCGCCACGGCGCTGACCGAGGTACGGCTGCTCGGTCTGGGCCACGGCGACCTCCAGCCCTGGCTGAACGTACGGCCCGAGGTCGCGGCGGCGCTGCTGCGCGCGGTGGCCCGCCGGCTGCGCCGTACCAACGACAACATGTCCGACCTGGTCTTCTCGGACGTTCCCGGCCGGGTCGCCAAGGCGCTGCTGGATCTGTCGCGGCGCTTCGGGGTGCAGTCGGACGAGGGCATCCACGTGGTGCACGACCTCACCCAGGAGGAGCTGGCCCAGCTGGTGGGCGCCTCCCGGGAGACCGTCAACAAGGCGCTGGCCGACTTCGCCGCCCGTGGCTGGCTGCGGCTGGAGGCCCGGGCCGTGATCCTGCTGGACATCGAGCGGCTGGCGCGCCGCTCCCGCTGATCCGGGCCCGGAGCCGGACCCGGACCCGCTGAGCACATCGGCACACCCCTCGCGGGTGGCCGGTGTGCTTTTTCATGCCCTCGGCCGGACACGACGCGGGTGCCGGCGGGCGCACCTACTCCGGCAGGGCGTCGTCCGGGGTGTCCGGCGGGATCAGCCCGTGCTCGCGCAGGTATTGCAGCTGCGCGAGGACGGAGAGTTCGGCGGCCGGCCACACGGCGCGGTCCACGTCCGCGTACACGTGGGCGACGATCTCGGGGGCGGTGCGGTAGCCGTCCTCGACCGCGTTCTCCACCTCGGCCAGGCGCTTGGCGCGGTGCACGAGGTAGTAGTCGATGACGCCCAGGGCGTCCCGCAGCACCGGGCCGTGGCCGGGCAGTACGGTACGGACCCCCTCGTCCTCGGCCAGCCGGCGCATGACGCGCAGCGAGTCGAGGTAGTCGCCGAGCCGGCCGTCGGGGTGGGCGATGATCGTGGTGCCCCGGCCGAGCACGGTGTCGCCGGTGAGCAGCGCGTTGTCGGCGGGCAGCAGGAAGCACAGTGAGTCGGCGGTGTGCCCCGGGGTGCCGATGACGCGCAGTTCCAGGCCGCCCGCGGTGAGGACGTCCCCGGCGGCCAGTCCCTCGTCGCCGAGGCGCAGCCGGGGGTCGAGGGCGCGTACCGGGGCGCCGGTCAGCTCGGCGAACCGGGCGGCGCCGCCGCTGTGGTCCTGGTGGCCGTGGCTGAGCAGGGTGTACGCCACCCGGCGGCCGGCCCGCTCGACGGTTTCGGCGACGCGCCGCAGATGCGCCTCGTCCTCGGGGCCCGGGTCCAGGACCACGGCGCGGTCGGAGCCGGGTTCGGCGAGGATCCAGGTGTTGGTGCCGTCCAGGGTCATCGCCGAGGGATTCGGCGCGAGCACGCAGGTGGCGCGCTCGGTGGCCGGGCCGGCCGGTGATCCGATCCGGGGTGCGCCGGGCAGCGCGGTCGCGTCGCTCATCTCTCCACCCGCCTTTCGAACTCGTCATGCCCAGGCCAGCTGAGCACAATCTGGTGGCCTTCGGTCCGCAGCCGTACGAGGACGGGCTCGACGGGCCCGGCGGGCGCGGGGTGCGGGCCGGCGGCGAGCTGGCGGAGGGTGGCGACGGTCGGCGGCATCATGATCATCTCGCCGCTCGCGTAGCCGGCCAGGGCTTCGGCGGGCGACAGCCAGAGGGTGCGGTCCGCCTCCGTGGAGGCGTTGCGGGTGCGCTGTCCCGCCGGGAGCGCGGCGCTGAAGAACCAGGTGTCGTAGCGGCGCGGCTCGAACTCGGGGGTGATCCAGCGGGCGCGGGCGGTGAGCAGATCGCTGCGCAGCACGAGGGAGTGGCGGGCGAGCAGCGCGGCGAGCGAGAGCTCGCGGGCGGCCAGGGCGGCGCGGTCGGCCTCCCAGCCGGGGCCGGTGGTGTCGTCGGCGACGGTGTGGGGGTCGGGTCCCGCGAGCAGGACGCCCGACTCCTCGAAAGTCTCGCGGACGGCGGCGCACACGATGGCCTGCGCGCCGTCCGCATCCACCCCGAGCCGCTCGGCCCACTCCTCGCGCCCCGGTCCGGCCCAGGCCACCGCGTCGGCGGCGGCGTCCCGGGGATCGACACCACCGCCGGGATAGGCGTACGCGCCGGCCGCGAACCCCATGGACAGCCGGCGCCGCAGCAGGAAGACCTGCGGCCCGTCCGGCCCCTCGCGCGTCAGCAGCACGGTGGCGGCCCGCCGGGGCACGGCGGGGGTGATCTCCCCGCGCACGAACTCACGCACCCGGCCGGCCCACTCCGCCGGAAACCACTGGCCGTTTCCCATGCCGGGATGCTATCCGGGACGGGTGGAGAGAGGATGGACAAAGGGGACAGGGGATGCGAACGCGACGACGCACGCGATCGAGGAGACGGTGACGATGTCGAAGCACCGGGCCCAGCACGAACGGGAAGCAGCCGGTCACGGAAAGCACGCGCTGACCCCGGAGCGGGTCAAGGAGGCCGAGCACCAGGCCCGGGCGGTGGCGGCGAAGACCCACGGCAAGACGGAGAAGGCGACGGTGAAGCACCGCTCGCGCCTGGGCTGAGCCGGGAAGGGCGCGCGGCCCGGGCCGCGAGGAAGGACAGGACACCCGGCGGCCGAGGAGGGCGGTAGCGCGGCGGTGCGGGCTGGGCACGGCATCCGTCCGCGCCGAAGTGGAGCGTGCCGCTACGCGCTCGACGGGTGAGGAAGCGCCGCCACTGCGAGGACCTCATCGACCGCCAACACCCGTGTGTCTGTGGCGATGTCGCGCCGTCACGAAACGAGGGGCGCGCGGGATTCCGTCCGGGCACCCGTGCGCAGCGGGCTCCTGCCGGGGCGTAATCTGATGTGTCATGGACGTACCGAGAGAAGTACGGATCGAGGAAGCCCTCACCCGGGCCATCCACACCAAGCTGCCCCGGCTCTCCCTGCGCGTCGGCGTCCATCTCCTCGCCATGCATGTCAGCGGTTTCGTGCTGCTGGCCACGTTCCTGTTCCCGCCGTCCTGGGCGGTGGAGGCGTACGCCGTGCCGGACGCGATGCCGGCAGTGGTCATCCTGGCCGTGCTGTTCGGCCTCACGATCTGCCACGTGGCCGTGCAGTTGCCGGCCGCCCTGCTGGGGACCCTGGGGCACCGCCGTTCACCGGCCCGCGCCTACGCGACGGCCCTGGCGACGGCCGGGGTACTGGTCGCACTCCTGGTCTGGATGATCGGCGGTACGTGGGCCGACTGGCTGGACCTCATGGTGCGCCTGATGCTCTCGCTCGCCTGCTACGTCGCCCTCGCGCTGGTCAGATGAGCGCGGCCGGCTCCGTGGCGAGGTGCTCCCGCACCCCGCTGCCCGCCCGCGCGTACAACTCCGCCAGCTGGAACGCCAGATCCAGCGACTGACCGTGGTTCAGCCGGGGATCGCACGCCGTCGTGTAGCGCAGCGGGAGGTCCTCGGCGCGGACCGGTGAGCCGCCGCCCGTGCACTCCGTGACGTCCTCGCCGGTCAACTCCACATGGACGCCGCCCGGATGGCTGCCCAACGCCCGGTGCACCTCCGTGAAGCCGCGCACCTCGTCCCGGATCGCCTCGAAGGCACGGGTCTTGTGCCCGCTGGGCGCGGTCACCGTGTTGCCGTGCATCGGGTCGCACACCCAGCCCACCCGTGCGCCCTCCGCCAGCGCCTTCTCCACCAGCACCGGCAGCACGTCCCGCACCCGCTCCGCGCCCGCCCGCACCACGAAGGTCAGCCGCCCCGGGGTACGGGCCGGGTCGAGCCGGTCGAGATAGCGCAGCACCGTGTCGGGCTCGGTGCCCGGGCCGAGCTTGACCGCCACGGGGTTGTGGACCCCGCTCAGAAAGTCGATGTGCGCGCCGTCCGGCTGCCGGGTGCGCTCCCCCACCCACAGCAGATGCCCGCTGGTCGCGTACGGGCGGCCGGTCCGCTCGTCGGTACGGGTCAGCGCCCGCTCGTAGTCCAGCAGCAGCCCCTCGTGGCTGACGAAGAACTCCGCCGTGCGCAGCCTGCTCTGGTCGGCACCGCTCGCCCGCACGAACGCCAGCGCGCGGCTCACCTCCCGCGCCGTGCGCGCGTAGCGCCCCGCCGCCGGCGAGCCGGCCACGAACTCCTCGTTCCACTCCGCCACCTGCCGCAGGTCGGCGAACCCGCCCCCCACATGCGCCCGCAGCAGATTGAGGGTGGCCACCGACGCCTCGTACATCCGCTCCAGACGGCGCGGATCGGGCCGCCTGGCCGCTTCGGTGAACTCCTGGCCGTTGACGGCGTCGCCCCGGTACGAGGGCAGCGTCAGCGTGCCGCGCCGCTCCACCGGGCTCGACCGGGGTTTGGCGAACTGCCCCGCCATCCGGCCCACCTTGACCACCGGGAGGCCGCTGGCGTGGCTGAGCACCACCGCCATCTGCAGCAGCGTGCGCAGCTTGCCGCGCACCGCGTCCGCCGTCACCCCGGCGAAGGTCTCGGCGCAGTCCCCGCCCTGGAGCAACAGCGCCTCGCCGCGGGCGACGCCCGCCAGCCGCTCCCGCAGCCGGTCGCACTCCTCGGCGAAGACCAGCGGCGGGGCCGCGCCGAGGCGTCCGGTGACCGCCCGCAGGAGGTCCGGGTCCGGCCAGTCGGGCTGCTGTGCGTTCACGGCGATTCCCCTTTCCTTTCCCTCATGTGCCACCAGCTCACGGGACGGGCGGCGGGCCGGTCAAGAATTCCGGGAATGGACCGCATCGAAAGCAGCGGACTGGTCTGGTCGCCGTACGGCGCCCGGTGTTTCGATTGCCGATATCGAAGGGCCGGGAATTCACGAGGAGTTCAGTCATGCCATTGCCGGACGGTGAACCGATAGGGATACGGGTGACGGCGTCCGGACTTCCTCCGCACGACCCTCTCGAACTGTGGACCCGGCTGCGCGAGACCCGCCCCGCCGATGACGTATTCCTGCTGGAGAATCTGGAGAACGACGGCGGGCGGCGATCCGCCGTCGTCGGACACGGGCGGCTGGCGGAGCTGCGCGTGTACGGGGCGGGTGACGGCGGCGGCCGGCTGGAGATCACCGGCCTGCCGGCGCTCCGCGAGCCGCTGGTGGCGCTCGCCCGCCGGCACGGCCTGGAGGGCGACGCCGACCGGCTGCGGTTCGGAGACCCGCGCCCGCTGTGGGACGTACTGGCCGCCGTCCACGGGCTGTTCGCGGTGGACACCACGCTGCCGCCCGACCGGTACGCCTTCGGGTTCCTGACCACCCTCGCCTACGAGTCGGCCTGGCTGATGGAGGAACTCCCGCCCCGTACCAAGGCGCCCCGCGGCCCCGACCTGACGCTCACCCTCTTTCGGGACACCGTCTGGTACGACGACGGGCCGGCCGGGCCACTGCACCTGCGCGCCGAGAGCGAGGCATTCCCCGCCGCGCCGCCGGCCCCGCTGCCGCTGCTGCCCCCGCCCCCGCTGCCGTACGAGGACGGCGTGCCCGACGCCCCGCGCCCGCGCGCCGTGCGGGACAGCGTCAGCCGCGCCACCTTCCTGGAGTGGGCCGATCGCTGCCTGGAACACATCAGGGTCGGCGACATCTACCAGATCCAGATCGGCCACCGCGTCGACGTGGAGACCGAACTGACGCCCCATGACGTGTACCGGCGGCTGCGGGCCCGCAACCCGTCCCCGTACATGTACCTGGTGCCGCGCGCCGACGGACTGCTGATCGGGGCGAGCCCCGAGCTGCACATCCGCACCGAGGGCGGCGAGATCACCATGCGGCCCATCGCGGGCACCACGCCGCGCGGCCCCGACGACGCCGAGAACCGGCACCGCGTCAAGGAGTTGCGGGCCAGCACCAAGGAACGCGCCGAGCACGTCATGCTGGTGGACCTGTGCCGCAACGACCTGGGCCGCGTCACCGTCCCCAGCACCCGGCCGGTGGACGGCCTGATGGAGGTGGAGACGTTCTCGCACGTCTTCCACCTGGTGTCCACCGTCACCGGGCAACTCGCGCCGGGCACCGGCGTGTGGGACGCGATCCGGGCCACCTTCCCGGCCGGCACCATGACCGGCGCGCCCAAGATCCGCGCCATGGAGATCATCGACGGCCTGGAGCAGGAGGCTCGCGGCGCGTACGCGGGCGCCGTGGGGCTGCTGGACGCGCGCGGCACCTGGAGTGAACTCGCCCTGTGCATCCGCACCGTGGCCTACGACGGCGCCACGTACTCCACGCAGACCTCCGCCGGCCTGGTCGCCCAGTCGGAACCGGCGGCCGAATGGCGGGAAACCCTGGCGAAGATGGGGGCGACCTACTGGGCGCTCACCGGTGAGGAGTTGCTGTGACCACCACCCCCGACGCGGGCGGCGCTGCCGCTGCCTCTGCCACTGCCGCGAAGGCCCCCAAAGTGCTGCTCGTCGACGCGTACGACAGCTTCGTGCACATCATCGACCAGTACCTGCGCACCCTGGGGGCCGAGACGGTGGTGGTGCGCTCCCGGACCGGAACACCGGACGAACTGGCCGCGCTGGGGGCGGACGCCGTCGTGCTCGGCCCGGGCCCCGGGCATCCGGCCGCCTCCGGCCATGTGGAGCTGGTCCACCGGTTCGCCGGCCGGGTCCCGCTGCTGGGGGTGTGCCTGGGACACCAGGCGATCGCTCTGGCGTACGGCGGCCGGGTGGAGGTCGCCGACCAGGTGATGCACGGCCGCACCAGCTCGGTACGGCACGACGGTGACGGGGTGTTCGCCGGGCTCGGCAACACCCTGGAGGCCACCCGGTACCACTCCCTCATCGTGGCCGAACCGCTGCCGGAAGCCCTGCTGACCACCGCCGTGTCCGTCGACCACGGCTATGTGATGGGGCTGCGGCACCACTCCCTGCCGGTGGAGGGGGTGCAGTTCCATCCGGAGAGCGTGCTGACCACGGGCGGGCTGCAACTGCTGGAGAACTTCCTGTCCGGCGTCGGGTCCGGATCCGGCTCCGGTGCCGGCGTGGCTGTGGGTTCCGGCGTCGGCTAGGCCGCCAGCTCCCGTACCGCCTCCGCCACCCCCGTCCTGGGCAGCCGGGCATGTCCCAGCACCAGCGCGGGGGTGTCCCGGCGCGGTCGCGCGTGGAACGCCGCGCCGCCCCGCACCAGAACGGAACGGCGCAGCGCCCCCGCCACCAGCGCCGCCTCGTCCGTGTGCCGGGGCAAGCGCACATAGGCGTGCAGCCCGGCCGCGGGACCGAGCACCCGGGCGCCCGGGAGATGCCGGCGTACGGCCTCGTCCAGGGCGGCGCGGCGTACGGCGTTCAGCTTGTTCAGGCGGCGCAGATGCCGGTCGAACAGGCCGCCGCGCAGCAGCTCGGCGAACGCCCGCTGGCCCAGCGACTCACTGCCCAGATCCAGCCGGGCGCGCTGCCGCAGCAACCGCCGCAGCACCGGTTCCGGGGCGGCGAGCCAGCCCAGGCGCAGCCCGGGGCTGAGCGTCTTGCTGGCCGTGCCCGCGTAGATCACCCGGTCCGGGACGAGCCGTTGCAGCGCGAGGGGGCGGGTGACGGCGGGGTCGTACCACAGGCCGCCGTCGTAGTCGTCCTCGATGATCCAGCCGTCCCGCTCGCGCGCCCAGCGGGCCAGCGCCTCGCGGCGGGCCGGGGTGAGGGTGATGCCGGTGGGGAACTGGTGGGCGGGGGTGACCAGTACGGCGCGGGCGCCGGAGGCGGCCAGCCGCTCCACGTCGATGCCCTCGCCGTCCACCGGCACCGGGCAGGGGCGCAGCCCCGACTCGTGGATGAAGTGCCGCAGTCCCGGATGGCCAGGATCCTCCACGGCGAGCGTGCCGATGCCCTGGTCCAGCAGGTCGGCACCGAGCAGGCTGAGCGCCTGCGCGAACCCGCCCGTGATGACGATGCGTTCGGGGGCCGTACGGACGCCGTGCGCGCGGCCCAGATAGCGGGCGAGCTCGACGCGCAGCACGGTCTCGCCCGCCAGCGGCGGATAGCCGTCGTCCCGGTCGCCCGCGCCGGGCGCGGCCAGCGCCCGCTGGTACGCGGCCAGCCACTCGGCGCGCGGGAAGACCGCGCTGCTGTGACCGCCGGTACGCAGGTCCCAGCGGGCGGCCGGCACATGGCCGCCGTCCAGCAGCGGGGAGAGCACCGTCTCGCGCGGCAGGTGCCGCACGACGCGGGTGCTGGCGCCGCGCGCGGTGTCCAGGTAGCCCTCGGCCACCAGTTGGGCGTACGCCTCGACCACGACGCTGCGCGAGACGCCGAGATCCTCGGCGAGCCGGCGGCTGGAGGGCAGGCGGGTCGCGGGCTGGAGCGTACCCTCCTCGATTTCCTCCCTGATGAACGCCTGGATCTGGGCGGTGAGTGACGCCCCAGAATTCCGGGATATGGAGATGGCCATGTGCAGGGGCACGGGAATGCTCTCCCTCACTGGTATGTGCCGGTGGTGCGGAACTGGTCTGGCGCGGCCTCGAAAAGGCGGCCACGATGGGCGGCGCGATCCTTCAATTCCGGCCTTTTGCCGCGTTGTCTCAGCGGAGGAGAATTCCGTGACCGAATCGGAGCAGGACCGCTGGCCGCAGCTGTTGAATTCCCTGCTGGCCGACCGGGATCTGGACGCCGACGCCACCGAAGAGGCCATGGGCCGGGTGATGTCGGGCGAGGTGGGCCCCGCCCGGCTGGCCGCGCTGCTGGTGGCGCTGCGCGCCAAGGGCGAGACCTCGGCGGAGATCGAGGGGCTGGCCCGGGCGATGCGCGCGCACGCGCTGCCGCTGCCGGTGCCGGGCCCGGTGCTGGACATCGTGGGAACGGGCGGCGACGGCTCCGACAGCGTCAACGTCTCCTCCATGGCCGCGATCGTCGCGGCCGGTGCCGGGGCGCGGGTCGTCAAGCACGGCAACCGGTCGGCGTCCTCGCGGTGCGGCTCGGCCGATGTCCTGGAGGAGTTGGGCGTGGAGTTGCGGCTGCCGCCGGAGGCGGTCGCGGAGATCGCCGACGAGGCGGGCATCACCTTCGCGTTCGCGCCGCTGTTCCACCCGGCGATGCGGCACGCGGCGGCGACGCGGCGCGAGCTGGGGGTGCGTACGGTCTTCAACCTGCTGGGCCCGCTGGCCAATCCGGCCGCGCCGGCCGCGCTGGCGCTGGGCGTCGCGGACGCGACGGCGGCCGGGACGCTGGCCGGGGTACTGGCCAGGCAGGGCGTGTCGGCGCTGGTCTTCCGGGGCGACGACGGCATGGATGAGATCACGGTGACCACCACCTCGACGATCTGGTCGGTACGGGACGGCACGGTGCGCCGCGAGACGTTCGACCCGGCGGCGCTGGGCGTCGCGCGCGCCCCGCAGGACGCGCTGCGCGGCGGGGACCGGGCGTACAACGCGGCGGTGGCGCGGGCGCTGCTGGGCGGGGAGCCGGTGGCGCGGGCGGTACGGGACGCGGTGCTGCTGAACGCGGCGGCGGGCCTGGCGGCCCTTGAGCCGGCGGACGGCACCGTGACCGAACGACTGGCGGCCGCGCGGGAGCGGGCGACCGCCGCCCTGGACTCGGGCGCGGCGGCGGCCGTCCTCTCCCGCTGGACGGACGCCTGCGCGAAGCACGCGGAGCGCGTGGAGCGCGCTCCGGGGGTGTGAGGGACGCGGGCGGGTGAGCGGCGTGGGCGACCGCCCGCCGTAACCCGTCGGGGAGCCCTGGCCGCGCCGCGCCACCGGCGTGCACGAAGCGGGCACGCGACGCACGCCACGACGCCCACCGGCGGTACGCGGCGAACCGCCCGCCACCGTCCGGGGGTTGCCGGACAGTGGCGGTGGCGGTGGGGGTGGGTCATCGGGGGGCGGTGGGAGTTGTCAGGGCAGTGACCGCCGTGGCCGGGTCGTCGCCTCGGACCAGCGCTTCGCCGACCAGCACCGCGTCCGCGCCCTGGCCCGCGTACCGGGCGGCGTCCGCCGGGCCGCGGACGCCGGACTCGGCGATCCGTACCACCGTCTCCGGGATCAGCGGCGCGACCCGCCCGAAGGTGTCCGGGTCCACGTCCAGCGTGCGCAGGTCGCGGGCGTTCACGCCGATCACCTCCGCGCCGGCCGCCAGCGCCCGCCCGGCCTCCTCCTCGTCGTGCACCTCCACCAGCGGGCACATCCCCAACTCCGTGGCCAGCGCGCTCAGCCCGGTCAGCTGCCGCTGGTCGAGCGCCGCCACGATCAGCAGCAGCAGGTCCGCGCCGTGCGCCCGCGCCTCCCACACCTGGTACGGGTCGACGACGAAGTCCTTGCGCAGGACGGGCACGTTCACCCGCTCCCGTACCGCCGTCAGGTCCGCCAGCGAGCCGCCGAACCGGCGGCCCTCCGTCAGCACGCTGATCGCCGCCGCGCCACCCGCCGCGTACGAGGCGGCAAGCGCGGCGGGGTCGGCGATCGCTGCCAGCGGGCCCTTGGACGGGCTGGCCCGCTTCACCTCGGCGATCACCCGCAGCCCGCCAGGACCCGGGCGCCGCAGCCGCGCCGCGGTCGCCGCCCCGGCGGCCGGACCGCCCGCGTACGCCGCCGCCCGCTCGCGCAGTGTGCTCTCGGGTACCTCGGACCTGCGCCGCTCCAGGTCCTCGCGCACCCCGGTGATGATGTCCGCCAGCACGCTCATCCCGTGCTCTCCTCGCTCTCCCGGCTCAGCGCCGCTTCGAAGACCCGCGGGTCGGTCTGAGCACCCTCGAACCGTTCCCCTCCGCTGAAGCGGTACACGGGAACGGCGTGAATCCCCTGATCACGGGCCGAACGGACCGCGTTCCTGACCTCTTCGGTCCCTTCCCCGGAGCCGAGGAACGCCCGGGCGGCGTTCTCGTCCAGGCCGGCCGCCGCCGCGCGGGCGGTCAGCACGGCGGGGTCGGAGATGTCGGCGGCCTCCGTGAAGTACGCCGCGAACACCAGCTCCTCCAGCCGTCCGCGCGCCGCGCCCCCGTACTCGCGCCCCGCCCACCACAACAGCCGGTGCGCGGGCAGGGTGTTGGCGGCGAAGCCGCTCTCGTTGTGGAAGGTGACGCCGTGGGCGCGCCCGGCCGCCGTGACCTCCTCGCTCATCGCCCGCGCCCGGTCCGCCCCGTACTTGCTCCCGAGCCACTCCAGCATCGGCATCGGCTCGGCCGGCAGTTCGCCGTCGATCTGGTAGGGGTGCGACACCACTTCCGTGCCCGGCCGGCCGAAGGAGGCGAGGGCGCGTTCGAAGGTCCGCTTGCTGAGGTAGCACCAGGGGCACGACACATCGGACCAGACATCGATTCTCACCGGGACGCCCCTTCGTTGACGGTGGCCGGGTCAAAGCCGCCGACCCGTGCGAACTCATCCGATATGTCTCGCAGTTCGGTGCCCGGGAAGACGTCGTGCACCGCGCGGAAGCCGCCGGGCGCGCGCTGGTGCGCCAGGTCGATGACGACCTCAGGCCCGCGGGCCCGGGCGCTGTGCTGGATGCGGGTGACGGCGGGCAGCCGTTCCGCCTCGTAGCCGGCGAGCGCCGCCCGTACGTCGGTGGTGCCCGCCAGGTGCCGGGCCAGCGACCGGGCGTCGATGATGGACTGGGTGGCGCCGTTGGAGCCCATCGGGTACATGGCGTGCGCGGCGTCGCCGAGCAGCGTGACCGGCCCGTGGGTCCAGCGGGGCAGCGGATCGCGGTCCACCATCGGGTAGATGTACGCCTCGTCGGCGGAGCTGATCAGCCCGGGCACATCCAGCCAGTCGAAGGCCAGATCGGCGAAGTCGGGAAGGAACTCCCGCGGTGACACGGCCCGGTTCCAGTCGGCCGGCTCGAACTCCTCGCCGGGTGCCGCCGCCCGGGCCACCGCCCAGTTCATCAGCACGGAACCACTGCCCGAGGGGCCGGACATCGGGTAGATCACCGCGCGCCGCCGGTCGTCCCCCGCGATGATCATGGTGTGTCCGTCGAGGAACGGCGGCGCCCAGGTGGTGCCGCGCCACACGATGAGCCCGCTCCACGGCGGCGGCCCCTCGCCGGGAACCAGGGCGGCCCGTACGGCGGACCGGATGCCGTCCGCGCCGATCAGCGCGTCCGCCTCGTACCGCCGGCCGCCCGCGTGCACCCGCACCCGGCCGCCGCCCGGCGGTTCCTCGAAGTGCTCCACCCGCGCGCCGGTGACGATCGCGCCCGCGCCGAGCCGCTCGCGCACCGCGTCCGCCAGCACCGACTGGAGCGCGCCCCGGTGGATGGAAAGTTGCGGCCAGTGGTATCCGGCCGCCCGCCCGCGTGGTTCGTGCCAGATCAGCTGGCCGTGCCGGTTGTGGTAGCCGAGCGCGCCGGTGGGCACCGACACGGCCGACAGCCGTTCCAGCAGGCCGAGTCCATCCAACTCCCGTACGGCGTTGGGCAGGATGTTGAGGCCGACGCCCAGCGGCCGGATCTCCGGGACGGCCTCCAGCAGCCGCACCTCGCCGACGCCGGCCGCGTGCAGGCTGAGGGCCGTGGTGAGGCCGCCGATGCCGGCCCCCGCGATGAGCACGCTCATACCGCCGCCCTCCGCTGCCCGTGCGACGCGCGGCCGGCGGACGGCCGGGTCAACTGCGCGGCGGACCGGGTGAGATCGATGATCTGCCGCAGCAGATCGACGCTGGCGCCGCCGCTGCCGACCGGGTACAGCCGCAGGTCCGCGTCGTACGCCTTGCGCGCGATGCCCAGGTGCCGGCCGCGGAAGACCACCAGGACGCGTAGCAGACGGGCCAGCGCCTCGGTACTCGCGCGCAGCGCCGGGGCGCGCCGCTCCGCCTCCGCCGGGTCCTCGCCGAAGGCTTCCACCAGCCGGCCCACGACGGAGGGGGTACGGACCCACCGGTCGTACAGGTCGCGCCAGCGGCGCAGGCTGTACGGGATGGACTCGCGCAGGAACACCTCGTAGCCGGGCTCGCTGTGGTCGGCGGCCCAGATCGCCAGGTCGATCAGCCACAGCGGCACCTGGGCGGCGGCCGGGCCGAGCAGCACCCGGTCGCCGACGTCGATCGCCTCGAAGTAGGGCCGCAGCACGCGCGCGAAGAACTCGGGGCCGACGTTGGCGACCACCATGTCGATGGCGGTGACCGTCATCTCCGTGTGCCGGGTCAGCTCGTCGGTCAGCAGCGCGAACTTGGGGTCGGCCAGGTCGGTGTCGCTGAGGGTGGCGGCGAGTTCGAGGCCGTCGCGCAGCGGCGAGAAGACCATCCGCACGGACTCCTGGAGGTACGCCTCCTGGACGTCACCGGTGTACATGCGCTGCCGGGTGCCCAACGGGTTCCAGGTGCAGTAGTGGTGCACGGTGTCGCGCGGCACCATGTCGGTGCGGCGGCCCAGTTCGAGCAGGACAGGCAGCGCCTCGGGCACCACGTCCAGCGGTTCGGTCCCGTGCCGCTTGAGGGAGCCGAGGAACATGCCGAGGTCGCGCATCGCGGCGACGGACTCCTCGACCGAATAGCAGGCGAGCGCGTCGGGGGCGGGCAGCAGCGCGCGCAGGGCGGCGGCCATCGCCGGGATGTCGGCGGCCTCGTTCTGCCGGCGCAGCGCGAAGCAGGCGCGGTCGGCCGTTAACGGGTCGAGGTCGCGGATGGTGGCCACCCGTATGGGGTTGCCGAGGTCGAGGTCGAGGTGCGGCGTGGCGGGTTGGCTGCGGGTGGGCATCGCGGTCTCCAGAGGGAGGTGTCGGACGATCGGAAGATTCGGGCGAACGGCACGCATCGGGACGGCGGCACAGCGGGACGGCCGGACGGCGCCCGCGCGCGTTACGGCGTCGGCGCGTTACGGCTGACCGCGTACCGCGCGTGACGGCGTGCGGCGTCCGCGTTCGGGCGCGCGTGGGGATGCGGCGGCTCGCGGGCCGGCGCGGGCGCGTGGGGATGAGGTGGCTGCCGCGCGGTGGGGGCGCAGCGGCGGGAGACGGGCGCCGCGTCAGGCGGGCGGCGCGACCAGGGCGCGGGTGTGCGGCGGTGGACCGGTGGTGCCCGGTACGGGCGGTGGTGCCGCGCGCAGGACAACGTGGACGTTGACGCCGGAGATGCTCTGTCCGTTGACGGCGGCCAGGGCGTCCCCGGTGCCGGTTCCGGGGTCGATGTCCGTGGACGGCAGCGGCTGGGCCGCCGTCGGCACGGTGATCGGCAGCCGGCCCCAGTCCACGTACGGCGAGGGGGTGGTGAAGTGCAGGCTGGGCGGCACGGTGCGGTGTTCCAGGCACAGCACCGTCTTGATCAGGCCGGCCACTCCCGCGGCGGCCTCGCAGTGCCCGATGTTGGTCTTGACGGACCCCACCAGCAGCGGGCGCCCGGGGGGCCGGCCGGCGGCCAGCTCCTCGTTGAGGGCGGCCAGTTCGACGCGGTCGATGCCAGTGCCCGTGCCGTGCGCCTCGACGTACCCGACGCTGCCCGGCGGTACGCCGGCCGCCTCGTACGCCCAGCGCATCGCCAGGCGCTGGCCGGTGACCGAGGGGTCGGTGAGCCGTTTCTTGGTGTCGCCGTCATGGCTGATCGCGCTGCCCAGCAGCACCGCGCGCACCCGGTCGCCGTCGGCGAGCGCGGCGCGCAGCGGCTTGAGGACCACCACGCCGACGCCCTCGGCGCGTATGAAGCCGTCGGCCGAGGCGTCCGCGAACTTGCAGCGCCGGTCGGCGGCGAGCACCCCGGCCCGGCCGAAGAGGTCCTCGGCGAGCGGTGACAGCACGGCGTTGACGCCGCCGGCCAGCGCCAGGGTGGATTCGCCGGCCCGCAGGCTGGTGCAGGCGAGGTGGACGGCGGTGAGCGAGGACGCCTGTCCCGTGTCGAGGGTGACGCTGGGGCCGTGCAGCCCGAGCGCGTACGACAGGCGGCCGGCGAGGACGGAGCGCTGCTGGCCGCCGCCGGTGAGGGCGGTGAGCGGGTCGAGCCGGTGTGCGGCGCCGCTCTCGCGCAGCCGCTCCCAGTGGTCGGCCTGACTCTGGCCGGCAAAGACCGCGGTGCGGGTGCCGGCCAGGGTGGCCGGGTCGGTGCCGGCGTCGGCGAGCGCCGCGCGGGCCGTGCTGAGCAGCAGGCGCTGCTGCGGGTCGATGGCGGTGTCCCCTTCGGGGTCCGCGTCGGGGAGGGCGGTGGCGCGGTCGCCTTCGCGTGCGCCCCGGTCGCCGTTCTCGTTGCCGTTCTTGTTGCCGCCCGCGTCGACGTCGTGGTCATCGATGTCGTCGAGGCGTGGTGAGGGCGCTTCGGCGCCCCGGCACAGCAGGTCCCACAGTTGCGCGGGCCCGGCCGCCCCCGGCAGCCGGCACGCCATGCCGATGATGGCGATCGGCTCGGCCGCCGACTGCGCTTCCCCCTGGTGATGTGCGGTCATGTGTCGTTCCCCCCTTTCGCTGATGATCCGGTGGCCGGCGCGGCACGGACCCCCGCCCGCGCCGGCCGCCGTATCACTCCGCGGCGCCTGCCCAGGTCTGCCAGGGCTGCTCGATGATCCATTCCAGTGCCGGGGTGAGGTGCACACCCAGCTCGCGCTCGACGTCCGCCGGTTCCGGGTCCAGCAGGTGCGCGGCCGTACCGCCGGCCACGTGGTGGTAGATGCCGGCCACCCCGGCGGCGGCCGCGGCGCCCACGACCTGGCCGAGGCCCGCCTCGAACTGCTCCACCGGCAGCGGCAGATAGCTCACCTCACGGTCCAGGCCCCGGCTGAACCGGTCGGCCAGCTCGGGCCCGGTGAGGATCTCGGCGCCGCCGACGTTCAGCACCCGGCCGACCACGTCCTCGGCCTCGAAGGCGGCGGCCACCACCTTGGCGAGGTCGTGGTGCGACATCCACGCCACGCGCTGCTCGGCGGGCAGCGGGTACGCGAGGACGCCGTCGTTGACCAGCGCCGGGCCGTTCCAGGGGCTGAAGAGGTTGTCGAGGTAGACCGGCGGGCGGACGACCACGGTGGGCACGCCGCTGCCGAGCAGGATCTCCTCGGCCGCGCGGCGGGTCTCGAACCCGGCGAAGCCGGTGACGGCGTCCGGCAGCGGGGTGTTGGTGTTGTACACGATCCGCTCGACGCCGGCCGCGCGGGCCGCCCCGGCGATGTTGCGGGCGTACCGGGCGACGGTGTCGGCGTCGTACTCCAGCGGCATCACCACGGCGGCGTGCGTGACGCCGTCGAACGCCTTGCGCAGGTCATCGGCGTTGCCGAGGTCGGCGGCGACCGGTGTGACGAGCGGGGCGCCCGGGCCGTCGGAGCGGTCCGGCTGCCGGGCCAGGCCGCGTACGTCGTCGCCGCGGCCGGCCAGCAGCCGTGCGACGGCGCCGCCTTGGAAGCCGGTGGCTCCGGTGACCAGGTAACACCGCTCCCGGCGGTTGTGCGTCATGTGTCTGTCTCCCTTTGATCGGGTGTGGGGACGGGGGGGGTGGGTGCGTACGGGTACGGATACGGGTGGTACGCGGGTGGTGCGGTTCAGGGGGCGGCCGGGGAGCCGCGGGCGGCGCTCTCGGCCGGTGTCCCGGTGGTGGCGGCGGGCGGCGGCGGGGCGGGCACGATCAGCCGCGTACTGAGCAGGGCCGCCAGGACGGCCACGGCGGCGCCGACCAGGAAGGCGGTGCCGAACCCCTCGGTGAGCGCCACCCCCGCGTCCGTGGCGTCACTCGCCCCGGTACGGGCGGCGGCCACGCCGGAGAGCACCGCGAGGCCGATGACGGAGCCGAACTGGAGGCTGGTGTTGACCAGTCCCGAGGCCAGGCCCGCCTCCCGCTCGTCGGTGCCGAGCGTGGCGGCCACGTTGGTGGTGATCGACACCAACGGCAGCGCCACGCCGAGGATCAGCGAGGGCGGCAGCACGTCGGTGACGAAGGAGCCGTCCGCGCTGAGCAGCGACTGCCAGGCCATGCCGAGGGCCACCAGCGCGAACCCGGCGGTCATCACGGCGCGCAGCCCGAACCGTCCGATGAGCCGGTCCGCGAACGACGCGGTCACCACCACGACCAGCGACAGCGGGAGCAGCCCGAGACCGCCGATCACCGGCTCGTGGCCGAGTACGGCCTGGAGGTAGAGGCTGACCAGGAAGAACATCGGGAACAGCGCCATCTGCCACATCGCCGCCAGCAGGTTCGCCAGCCGCAGGGTGCGGCGCCGGAAGATCTCCAGCGGTACGAGGGGGTGCGTGGCCCGGCGTTCCACGGCGACGAAGACGGCGAGCAGGACGAGCGCGGCGGCCCCCGTACCGAGGGTCTCGGGTGCCCGCCAGCCGGTCTCGCCCGAGCTGACCAGGGCGTACGCGAGCAGGGCGAGCCCGAGGGTGACGGTGACGGCGCCCGGCAGGTCGATGCCGCGGCCGTCCTTCGCCGGCCGGTCGGCGGGCAGCAGCCGGCGGACCGGCAGCATGAGGGCGATGCCGACCAGGACGTTCATGGCGAAGGTGGATTCCCAGCCGAGCCAGCTGGTGAGCACGCCGCCGAGCACCGTGCCGGCCGCGCCGCCCGCGCCCGCCATGGCGGCGAAGATGCCCAGCGCGCGATGCCGTTCGGGGCCGTCCTGGAACAGCATCAGCAGCAGCGCGAGGGCGGCGGCCGCGGCCATCGCGGCGCCGACGCCCTGCGCGGCGCGGGCCGTGATGAGCAGGGCGGCGCTGTTGGCGACCGTGCCCAGCATCGAGGCGACGGTGAGGGTGGCGAGCCCCGCGACGAACACCCGGCGCCGGCCCAGCAGATCGGCGGCCCGGCCGCTGAGCAGCAGCAGCCCGCCGAAGGAGACGAGGTAGGCGTTGGCCACCCAGGACAGCGCGGCGGGCGAGATGCCCAGGTCGGCACCCATGGAGGGGGCGGCGACGTTGATGACCGAGGTGTCCAGCAGCAGCAGGAACTGGGTGCAGGCCAGCAGGGCGAGCGCCCACCGGTGGTCAGCGCGCATGCCCGGCCCCCGGCTCCGCCGCGCCGGCCGGTCCGGTGCCCAGGTCGTAGCCGTCCAGGCAGGACTGGGTGAAGGCTTCGAGCCGGTCGGGGTTGCCGTCGCGGACGATGCCGGGCAGGTAGACGTGCGGGGCGCCGTGGTAGAAGCGCTCGTACTGCTCGTGACGGGAGGCGAACTCCGAACCCAGCGCGTCCCAGGCGAGCTTGAGCAGCTTGATGCGCTGCTCGGAGGGGGTGCCCGGGGAGCGTACGTACTTGGCGACCAGCGGGCCGAGTTCGGGGTGCGTCAGGTCGTAGCCTGAAGCGGGCAGCTGGATCAGCCCGCCGCCCGCGAGCATCTTGATCTCGGCGAGGACCTTGGGGTACAGCTCGCCGGCCATGGCGCGGTGCGCGGAGCCGATCTCGCGGTTGATGTGCACCGGGCCGTTGGGGTCGTCGCCGACCCGCTCGTACTCGCTCTCGGCGGCCAGCACCATCGACCGGGCGATGTTGAGCCAGCCGATCAGCCGACCGATCTGCATCTGCACGGGCGGCAGTTGGTAGGTGTTGTTGGACTTGGCGATGAGGATGGCCAGGCCGGTGAGGAACTCCAGCTTGGTCCAGAAGCGCACCGAGGCCTGGTGTACGAAGTTGTGGTACGCGGGGGTGCCCCACCACATCAGGAAGCTGGACTGCACGTCGCGGTAGGTCAGCACCCGCTCCCAGGGCACGAACACGTCGTCGCACACCAGCAGCGCGTCGTTCTCGTCGAAGCGGGAGGAGAGCGGGTTGTCGAAGACGCTGCGGGCGCTCGCCTCGTAGGAGGCGCGGGAGATGAACTTCAGGCCCGGGGTGTCGATGGGCAGCGAGAAGGTCAGCGCGTGCTCGACGTCCTGGGGGGCGAGCGGCTCGATGGTGCCGACGATGACCTCGTCGCCGAAGACGGCGGCGGTGCCGATCATCTTGGCGCCGCGCACCACGATGCCGTCGTCGCGCTCCTTGACGACCCGCACGTACAGGTCGTTCTCCTCCTGTTCGGCGGCGGACTTGGTGCGGTCGATCTGCGGGTTGGTGATGGTGAAGGCCTGGTACAGGCTTCCGCCGCTCATCCGCCGGTAATACGCGTCGAGGTTGGCCCGGCCGTCGAAGCCGCCGTCCGCGCCGGCGAAGATCTCGGGGGCGGAGACGAACCCGGCGATGCCGGCCGCCATGTAGTCGGGCGAACGGCCGAGGAAGCCGAAGCCGGCCTCCGACCAGGTCTTGAACGCCTCGCGGCGCTCCACGAGTTCGTCGTACGAGCGGGGCACGTGGTAGGCGCGCAGGATACGGCCGTCGGGGGCACCCGTGCCGTCCGTGCCGTCCGGGGAGACGGTGAGGACGCCCCGCAGTTCCTCGTCCCGGGCGAGGTCGTACAAGTGGGCTATCGACCGGGTGGTGTTGCGGAAGGCGGGGTGCTCGGTGATGTCCTTGACGAGTTCGCCGTCCAGCCACACGGACCGTCCGTCGCGCAGGGAGTCGAGGTAGTCCTGGCCGCTGCGGGTCATGTCTGGTGTCTCCTGAGGTCACACGGTCGGGAATGCGGTTCTTGGTTCACGCGGGTCCGGGGCCGACTCCGGCTCCGGTTCCGGATCCGGGAGCGGACACGGCCGCGGGTACGGGCGTGGTGGTGCTGTACGGCGAGGGCAGGTTGGCGGCGCCCGGGTCGAAGTGCCCGGCGCGGGCGTACGTCCGTGACAGGGCGGCGAGTTCGGCCCGGTCGATGACCTCGCCGATCCGGCCGAACCCGTCCGGGGCGCGCTCGCAGGCCAGATCGATGACGGCCTCCGGGCCCTTGGCCCGGCTCATCAGCGCCAGCCGGTTCATCGCGGGGCGCCGCTCGCGGTCGTACGCCAGCAGGGCGCGCTCGGGGTCGGGGTCCGGGTCGCGCGCCAGCGCGTGCGCCAGGGCGCGGGCGTCCACGATGGCCTGGGTGGTGGCGTTGGAGCCCATCGGGGCCATGGCGTGCGCGGAGTCTCCCAGCAGGGTGACCCGGCCGAAGGACCAGCGCGGCAGCGGATCGCGGTCGATCAGGGGGAACTGGACGACCGGGTCGGTCCCCGCCAGCACCTCGCTCAGCCGCAGATCGCCCACCCGCCAGGTGTCGAAGTGCGGGGCGAAGGCGGTACGGGGCACCGGGCGGGTGCGCTCGTCGGCCGGCTCGTCGGGCGCGGCGGCCCGGGAGGCGGCCCAGTTGACGGGCACAAGACCGTCCGGACCGGGGGCACCCGCCAGCGGGTACACCACCACCTTCCAGCGGCCGTCACCCATCACCACCATGGAGTCACCGCCGAGGAACGGGCGTACCCGGGTGACGCCGCGCCACACGACGGTGCCGCTGGCGGGCGGCGCGCCCTCGCGGGGGTAGAGGGCGGCGCGCACCGCCGAACGGATGCCGTCCGCACCGATCAGCAGCCCGGCCCCGGTCGTGCTCTCCGTCTCGGTGGGGCCGCCCCGGTGCGTCAGCCGGACCCGTAACCCGCTCTCCCCCGCCCGCTCGAAGCCAGTGACCTTGGCGTCGGTGCGCAGGGCACCGGGACCGAGCCGCTGAGTGACGGCATCAGCCAGGATGGTCAGCAACTCGCCGCGATGTATGCCAAGTTGCGGGTGATGGTGGCCGGCGGCCCGGCCGCGCGGCTCGCTCCACACGGTCTGGCCCAGGTGGTTGTGGTAGCCGAGGCGGCCGATGGTGGCGGCGCGGGCCGCGACCCGCTCGTACAGTCCGAGCGCGGCCAGTTCGCGTACCGCGTTCGGCTGGAGATTGACGCCCGCGCCGTGTGGTCGCACGGCGGGTGCCGCCTCCACGAGTCGCAGGTCGCGAAACCCCGCCTCGTAAAGGCTCAGCGCGGCTGCCAGACCCCCAATACCGCAGCCGGCGATCAGGATTTTCATCGACTGTTCCCCCATGCGTCGGTGATGCGTGGCCGGTCGCCCCCCGCACCCGGTCCCACTCCTGACAGCTTTCATCAGCGCGCGGCTAGGATCAATTAATAAGAAACCAGCACGACTTAAGGATCATCCGTGGACCAAAAAGACGTGCTCAGCGAACTGCTCAAACCGCTGCGGCTGACGGATACGTACTACAGCAAGTGGCTGACGGGCGGAGCTTGGGGAGTCGCGGGCCAGGAAGACAGCCACGCCGTACTGCATTACATGGTGCGCAACGAATGCTTCATCAGCTACGAGGACGCGGAGCCGATCCGGCTGTACGAGGGCGACCTCGCGCTGTTCCCGCACGGCACCGCCCACACCTTCTCCTCCGCCCCCGGCCTGACCACCACCCAGCTGCACCAGGTGCTGCCCGCGCGGACGGCGGGCAGTTCCCATGTGGTCACGGTCGGCGATGCCCGCCCGGACACCGAAATCCTGTGCGCGAGCCTGCACTTCGACAGCACCACCGAACCCGCCCTGTACCGGGCGCTGCCCGAGGTGATCGTGCTGCGCGCCCACATGCTGGGTGACGAACCGCTGTTACTTCGCACCCTCCAGTCCCTCCCGGCGGAGATCACCCGCACCGCGCCGGGCGCCCAGATGGTGTCGCTGCGCGCCTTCGAGATGGTGCTGGTGCTGTCGCTGCGCACCGCCATGGAACGGCTCGCGGCGGCCTCCCCGGCGCTGCGGGCGCTGCGGCACCCCGGGATAAGCCGGGCGCTGACCGCGATGTACGCCTCGTACGCGACCCCGTGGACGGTGGAGACGCTCTCCAGGGAAGCGGGCATGTCCCGTTCGGCCTTCGCCCAGGTCTTCCGCGAACTGGTCGGCGAACCACCCGCCCGCCATCTGATGGTGCGCCGGCTCCAGGAGGCGCGACGGCTGCTGGCGGACCTCTCGGTGCCGCTGCGGGACATCCACCAGCTGGTCGGATACCAGAGCCACGTGGGCTATCACCTGGCATTCCGCAAGGAGTTCGGCGTCACCCCGGGGGAGTTCCGCGCACGCTGCGGACCGGATGAGAATTAACCCGGACCAGACGATAATTGATTGATGAGCCGGGCCCGGGGATTGCAGGGTGGACAGGACCGATAAACCTTGGTGAAAGGGTCCTGCGATGCGCCATCAGCCGTCCCCGGGCGAGATAGTGGACACCGCGGAAAACCTGTCGAGAAAACAGGGTCATGACAATGCCGGGCCGCTGTCGTGGGCCACCGGATTCACCTCGGCGACGCCACCCGCCCAAAGGCTGCCCGCCTCCCACGCCTTGTGGGACGAGGTGGCCGCCGAGCTGCCCGGCCTGTACGCCGGGCTCGGCCTGCGCCGCCGCCTGGAGGCGCTCCCCACCCTGGATGCCGGGCCAAGGGCACTGCCGGACGCCTCTCTGCAACGGGCCGCCACCGTCCTGGGCATCGTCGTGCACGCCTACCACCGGGTGGAACCGCGCCACGACACGCCGACCCCGGCGTCCGTTCTCACTCCCTGGCACCAGGTGTGCGAACGGCTGGGCCGGGCCGAGCCCTTCCTGTCCTACCTCGATCTCGTCATCACCAACTGGCGCCCGCGCACGCCGGAAGGCGATCCGGCCCGGCCGCTCCTGGTGGAGGACGTACGGCTGCTGGTGCCGACCGTCGGCACCGACGAGGAACAGGTCTTCTACCTCACCCAGCTGGAATGCTTTCCCGGGGCACCCCGCTGGTTCCGGCGGCGGCCGACGCCCACGCGGCCGCCGCCGGGAACGACCCGCACACCCTCACCGACCGGCTGCTGCTGATGACCGAGTGCGTGCGGGAGATCACCCGGTACGGGCTGCGGAAGATCGAGCCGAGGGCGGGGCGCCGGTTCCACGTCGACCCGGTGGTGTGGGCCAAGACCGTGGCCCCGCTCGCGGTGCCGCTGGTACGGCACGGGCTCGGTTCCAGCGGTACGGCCTCCCCGATGTTCCACCTGCTGGACGCGGTCATCGGCCGCACCGGCTACCGCTCCTTCATCGGCGAGGAGGCGAGCCGGCTGCGCGCGAACTACCCGCCGAACTGGCGGGCGTTCATCGAGAGCACGGCGGCCGCCGACATCAGCGGCCACCCGGCGGCCACCACCCACCCGCCGCTGCGCGAGGCCCTGATGGGGCTGCGGGCGGCGTACGCCGGGGAGGACGGGCTGCTGGCCCGGCACCGGCTGAAGGTGGCCGGATACCTCAACACCTCCTACCGGGTGGGCCGCGACGTCACCATCTCGGGCTTCCCGGCGGCGGCCCGGGTGGCGGGCGAACTGGCCGCCTCCCGCGCGGAACGCCCCGCCCCGGCGGCACCCGCCACCACCGCCGCGCGCCCCGGCGCGGCCGAGGAGACGACGGTGCGCCTCTCGGAGGTCCTGCGCCACGACCACACGGCGGACCGCTCTTGGATCGTGGTGGACGACGGCGTCTACGACGTGACGGACTTCCTCCCCCGCCACCCCGGCGGCGTGGCCCCGCTGCACAGCTACCTGGGCACCGACGCCACCGCGATCTTCGAGCAGCTGGGCCACCACCGCGACCGGGGCGTCGCGGCCCGGCTGCGCACCCTGCACGTCGGCCGGCTGCACCGACCACCCGGCGCCACCACTGACCCGTACGCCACCTGGCTGCGCTGGGCCACCGAACTCACCCAGCGCGGCAACGCCCTCCACACCGACCTCTCGATCCGCGAGACCCGCACCAGCCTGGCCTCAGAGACGGCCGAACTCACCCCGTACACCCTCCAGTTCGCCATCGAGGCACACGAACGCTTCCACGACCGCACCTACGGCGACATCACGGGCGAGCTCCTGCACGACCTGACCGGTACCCCGCCCTCCCCACCCCCGGCCGACCCCCTCTCCCCCCACCTGTACGCGGCCCTCCCCGGCGCGGACGCGGCCACCCTGCGCCGCCTGGAGAAGACCTGGCGCGAGGCGATCACCCTGGACCAACTCTTCCTGCACACGGTCCGCTCCGCCCTGATCGCCGGCCTGACCCACCTGGAGTCCCACCCCACCACCCCGGCCACCCTGCTCCCCCACCCCACCCACATCCACACCGCCGCCACCACCTACCACCACGACCTGACCACCCTCACCCGCGCCCACACCCACACCGCCGGGTGACGCCCCTCAGCCGCCCAGCAACCCGTTCAGCGCGTCACGCCGAATCCTCCGCGTCAAGCCGAGCTGCGCCCGCAGCACGCGCTCGTGGCTGTCCAGCTGCGTCATCGCCCTCCCGATCGACTGCTGTGTCGGGATGTCGGGCAGTACCACCGGCAACTCCCCCAGGACGCTGAGCGAGATGGTCTTCATCGTCATACTTCCGGTGGAACGGGACTCAAGCCACGAGCGCGTGCGGGCGGTGCGGAGATACGCCGCGGCATAGCCGGGGTCGAGCCCGGCGGGGGGCCGCAGGAGGAAGCAGCCGGTTCCGCAGAGCCAGCCCTCCTGCTCGTCCCCGACCACCGCGCAGCGCCCCAGCTCCCCTCGCCGTGCCAGCACGACGTCTCCCCTGCGGAGACGGAACCGGTCCAGGCGCTTGGCGAGCTCCTCACTGACGCGCCGTATGTCGTCCTCGTCGAAACCGCTGTCGGTCAGGTCCTTGGGCATCACGACGGGGACGCCCGCCTCCTGGTATTCCTCGGCGCGGATCAGGCTCCCCGAAGGCCCGGCGAGAAGCAGGCCGGGCCGCGTTTCCTCAGGGGCGTCCCCGACCTTCCCGTCCACGATGTCCCGCAGCCGCGCGCGCCGCGGCTCGATCCCGCCGAGGGCCGATTGCTCGAAGCTCTCGAAGCGGTCGAAGCTGTTGCGAAGGTAGTCGTACGAGAGGGAACCCCTCTCGCCGAGATCAGCCAGCTGCCTCAGCAGGTGACTCGTTTCGGACGGCTCCGCCTGCTCCTCCGCGACACCGACGTACAACCGCGGATCGAGACTGCCCTCGTTCTCCAGGACCTGCCGGTACGGAACCACACGGGAGAACCCCGGCTCGTCCTGGTCCCGTTCGTGAAGCCGAGCGCTGATGCGCTCCGTGTCCCGCGCGGTGAGGACGCGGGGACGCCGCGGCATCTGCGTACCCAGCCGACTGGCATCGATGAAGATCACCGAGCCCTCTTCGACGGCCGGCAGGCGGGAGGACCTGCCCCGGGCCAACACCCAGATGTGCACCGCAATGGACGTGTGCGTGAAGAGATTCGGCGGCAGCGCGATGACCCCGATCAGGGCACCACCGGAGATCATCGCCCTGCGCATCTCCGCCTCGCGACCGGGACGCCACGCGGCCCCCGTCGGCATGATCACCATCGCGACCCCGTCCTCGCTCAACCGGCTCCAGGCGAACTGCAACCAGGCGAAGTTCGCGCTGCCCTCGGGCGGGGAGCCGAAGGGCCAGCGGGCGTCGCCCACCGGGCCGAGCAACTGATTGAACGGCGGATTGCTGACCACCAGGTCCACATCACCGTGGTCCCGTCCCTGGAACAGCGACGCCGGATCAGAGGCACGGACCACCGGCCGGTCCACCCCGTGCAGCGCCAGGTTCATCGTCGCCAGACGGGGGTTGCTGCGGTCCGTCGCGTACGCCTCGAACGTCGCACCGTCGACGCCACCGCCGATCCGCTCGGCGGCGGCCGCCAGCAGACCGCCCGACCCGCAGGCCGGATCCAGGATGCGATCCCCTGCCCTCGGCGGCGCCAACTCGGTGAGCAGGCGCGCGACCTCACGCGGCGTGTAGAACTCCCCGGCGGTACGGGTGTTCTCCTGAACATGACGGTCGAGAAGCAGGTCGCAGACGTCCGCCCATTCAACCGGGGCAAGTGCCTCGGCCCGCCCCAACAGGCTGATGAAGGCGGCGGCCCACGGCACGTCGTCCAGGTCTTCACCGCCGTTCAGCAGCCCGACCTCATGGTTGCGCATATCGGGCACCGGGAATGCCGGATGCCGGCCGGCGATCCGCATCGCCGCGCGCACATCCGCGAGCGGCGAACGCGAGCTTCCCGCATCGAGGACCGCGCGATCCCACCGTTTGACGAGCTCACCGCCCGCCGCGCCGTTCGACTGTACGAATTTCGCCAGCACCAGGATCGCGAGCATGGACGCGAGGTCCTCGGAGGTGTTGCGCCCACGCTGGTACGGCGCGTACACCCGCCAGAGTTGGTCAACGAGTTGTGCGGCGCGGCTGTCGGTGCTCATGGTCTCCACGGTGGGTCTCCTCACTCGGGGGGCGGCTTACAGCAGGTGACTGACGGCGTACGCCATCGCGCCCGCGACCAGCATCAACAGGGACAGCCGCAGCGTCTTGTCCGTGCTCTGCATCGCCTGTGCCAACAGTTCGAAGAACGACTTCACTCCACGTCTCCCCGGTTCCCGGTCTCGAATATCGAAAATTGCGCAGCGCCAGTGCGCATTTTTCTGATCGCGAACTGGCGGCGCTGCCACGCCGCCTGACTGCGAACCAGAGGCTGAGTGATATGAACTTAGCAGGACAGCAGGGCAGTTGAATGGTGTCCGGCGGCCCACCACCGGGCCGCGCGCAGTCTTGCGCAGCAGCTCTGCGCACTCGCGCGCGAGGGCTTGCTGCTCACGGGCACAACGAGAGAGGGGCACACAGAGAGGGCCGACGCTGGAACGTGCCGAAGATGTGGCGCGCGCCACATCACGCGGCGCGAGGCCCGGGGCGGAGTCCGGCCGGCCCGCCCTTGAAGGCAGTCATGGGCGGGTGGGACCGTGTCCCGGAAAACGCTCAGGGGCCCGATCCATGATCTGGATCGGGCCCCTGGTCTGTCGGGGTGGCGGGATTTGAACCCACGGCCTCTTCGTCCCGAACGAAGCGCGCTGCCAAGCTGCGCCACACCCCGGTGCAGCGAGGCTTACTCTACCCGGCCCGGGGGCGTACGCGAAATCAGGTTTCGCCGTCAGCTGTCCCGGGGGGTCAGCGTGAGCAGCGAGGCCTCCGGTGGGCAGGCGAAGCGGACCGGGGTGTAGCGGTTGGTGCCGCAGCCGGCGGAGACGTGGAGGTAGGCGCGTTCGCCCGCGGATTCGTGGGTGGAGAGGCCCTTCACCCGGTCCGGGTCGATGTCGCAGTTGGTGACCAGCGCCCCGTAGAACGGCACGCACAGCTGACCGCCGTGGGTGTGGCCGGCCAGGATCAGCGGGTAGCGGTCGGCGGTGAAGGCGTCCAGGACGCGCAGGTACGGGGCGTGGACCACGGCCAGGGACAGGTCGGCGCCCGGTTCGGGGCCGCCCGCCACCTCGCCGTAGCGGTCGCGCTTGATGTGCGGGTCGTCCAGGCCGGTCAGCCCGATCTCCGCGCCCGCCGTCTTGACCCGGCCGCGGGTGTTGGTGAGGTTGACCCAGCCCGCCTCGTCGAAGGCGTCGCGCAGCTCCCACCACGGGTTGCGCGGGACGCCCACGGCCGGTGCGTTGCCGTTGAGGCCGTGCCGGCCCTGGACACGTTCCACCAGGTAGCGGCCGGGGTTGCGCAGCTTGGGCGCGTAGTAGTCGTTGGAGCCGAAGACGTACGCCCCGGGGAACTCCAGGAGCGGGCCGAGCGCGTCGAGGGTCTCCGGGACGGCCTCGGGGTCGGAGAGGTTGTCGCCGGTGTTGATCACCAGGTCGGGGCGGAGGGCGGCCAGGGACTGGAGCCAGCGCTGCTTCTTGCGCTGGCCGCTGACCATGTGGATGTCGGAGACCTGGAGGATCCGCAGCGGGCGCATGCCCGGCGGCAGGACCGGCACGGTGACCCGGCGCAGTCGGAAGGATCGGACCTCGAAGCCGGCGGCGTAGGCGAGGGTGGCGGCCCCCAGGGCGGCGATGCCGAGCGGGGCGGCGTAGCGGGCGCGCATGCGTCCCATCGTAGGCAGCCCGGGCCAGGGCTCCGTACCGCCTGTCACAATGACCGCATGACCACGTTGAAGTCCCGGCTCTCCGACGATCTGACCACTGCGATCAAGGCGCGTGACGAGCTGCGATCGAGCACGCTCCGGATGACCCTCACCGCTGTCGCCTACGAGGAGACGGCGGGCAAGCAGGCGCGTGAGCTCTCCGACGACGACGTGCAGAAGGTCATCGCCCGGGAGGCGAAGAAGCGGCGTGAGGCGGCGGAGGCGTTCGACAAGGGCGGCCGGGCGGAGCAGGCGGAGCGGGAGCGGGCCGAGGGCAAGGTCCTCGCGGAGTACCTGCCGCAGCAGCTGAGCGACGAGGAGCTGGCCGCGATCGTGACGGACGCGGTCGCCGAGGCGAAGGCCGGCGGCGCAGAGGGGCCGCGGGCGATGGGCGCCGTGATGAAGATCGTGTCCCCGAAGGTCGCGGGGCGGGCGGACGGCGGCCGGGTGGCCGGGCTGGTGAAGCGGACCCTGGCCGGCTAGCCGCGGCGCACAACGGCGAAGGGGCGGTGGTCGGGTCCGACCACCGCCCCTTCGCCGTGCCGTTCAGTTGTCAGCGGTCACGGCCCCAGCCGTTGCCCGGCCGGTTGTCGCCCCAGTCGAAGTCCTCCCAGTTGCCCCAGTCGCCCAGGTCGATCTCGGGGGTGTCGTCGTCGTTGTCCCGGTCACGGTCGCGGTCCCGGTCTCGGTCCTTCTTGTCGTCGTCCTTCTTGTCGTCGCCGCGCGGCACGTCGACCTCGTTGAACGTCGAGCCGGGTACGCCCGCCAGCGCCCCGCTCATGGCCTGCCGCCAGATCGGGCCGGCGACGGAGCCACCGCCCGCCTTCTCCCAGGTGGTGCCGGCGATCGAGATGTTCTCCATCGGGATCATCTCGGCGTCACCGCCCACCCGGACCGCGGTGGACAGCTCGGGGGTGTAGCCGACGAACCACACGTTCTTGCGGTTGTCGGAGGTACCGGTCTTGCCGGCGTTCTCCCGGTCGGTGAGACCGGCGGTCTGCCCGGTGCCGTCCTCGACGACGCCCTTGAGCATCTGGTTGACGGTGTCGGCGGTGTGCTCCGACATGACCTGGGCGCAGTTGCCCCCCGGCACGTCCATCTCGTTGCCGTTGCTGTCGGTCACGGACAGGATGGCGACCGGCTCGCAGTAGGTGCCGCGGTTGGCGAACGTCGCGTACGCGTTGGCCATCATCAGCGGGGTGGTCTCCAGACCGCCCAGCGTGGCGGACGGGCTGGCGGGCAGCTCGGCGTCGTTGCCGCCGCGCACGCCCATCTCACCGGCCAGGGTGACGGTCTCGCACACGCCGACCCGGCGTTCGAGGTCGGCGAAGTAGGTGTTGACGGACTGGGCCAGGGCATCGCTCATGTCCCAGGTGCCCTTCATGTCCGCCCGCTCGTTCTGCACCGGCCAGTCGGGCTCCGTGGCGGAGCCCAGCGGCTTGTTCTCGCAGTCCTTGAACTCGTTCATGGGCAGCGTGATCTTGCGGTCCGAGCTGTACGTCTCGGCGGGGCTGATCCCCGCTTCCAGGGCCACCGCCGCCGTGATCGGCTTGAACGTCGAGCCGGGCTGGAAGCCGTAGGTGGTGCCGCCCATGGAGCTGGAGACGTTGAGGTTGAGCGTCGTCTCGTTGGCGGAGATGTCCAGGCCGTAGGGGCGGGACTGGGCCATCGACAGGATGTGCCCGGTGCCCGGCTGGATCTGGACGACGGCCGCGGTGACCTCGTCGTCCTCGTAGGCGCCGTCCTTCGCCGCCTGGGCGGCGGCCGCCTGGGCGGTGGGGTCCAGGGTGGTCCGCACGCGCAGGCCGCCGATGCGCCACAGCTCGCTGCGCTCTTCCTCGGTCTCGCCGAAGACGGGGTTGTTGAGGATCTCCTTGCGCACGTAGTCGCAGAAGAAGCCGGCGTCGTGGACGGCGGTGATGCAGCCGTTCTGCGGCCGGGAGACGTTGAGGCCGAGCTCCATCTCCTTGGCCTCGTCCGCCTCGGCGCGGGTGATGTCCTTGGACTCGACCATCTTCTCCAGGACGGTGTTGCGCCGGTTGAGCGCCTTGTCGGGGGAGTTGACCGGGTCGTACGCGCTCGGGGACTGGACGAGGCCGGCCAGCAGCGCCGCCTCGTGCAGTTCCAGGTCGGCCGCGGGCTTGGAGAAGTACCGCTGCGAGGCGGCCTCGACTCCGTACGCCTGCTGTCCGAAGTACGTGATATTGAGGTAGTTGGTAAGGATTTCGTCCTTGGTGAGTTCCTGCTCCAGCTGGATCGCGAACTTCATCTCGCGGATCTTGCGGCCCATGCCCTCGGCGCCGCTCTGCGCGGTGGCCTCGGCCACCGCCTCCGCGTCGTCACCCGCCGCCTCGACGAAGACGTTCTTCACGTACTGCTGGGTGAGCGTCGAGGCGCCCTCCTGCACGCCACCCTCGGTGACGTTGCGGTTCAGCGCCCGCAGCACGCCCTTGAGGTCGATCGCGCCGTGCTCGTAGAAGCGCGCGTCCTCGATCGCCACCAGCGCCTGGCGGACGTACGGACCCATCTCGTCCGCCTCGATCACCGTGCGGTAACGGGAGTACACCTCCGCGATCTTGTTGCCCTCGACGTCCAGGATCATCGTGCTCTGGCTCAGCGGTGGCCGCGTGAGCTCGCTCGGGATCTCGTCGAAGGTCTGCACCGTCCCCTTGGCAGCCAGCCCCAGGGCGCCGACGGCCGGCAGCGCCAGCCCCGCCAGTACGGCCCCGGACAGCACGCTGACCCCGAGGAACTTGGCCATCTGCTGAGTCGTGCTCAGCCCGCCTCCCGGGCGCTTCCTACCCATGGACACCAGCGTAAGCGGTCAAACGCCGGACAGACGGCCGGGCGTTCGTTAGGCTGCCCATACATCGGACAAAACAAGAGCCGTCAAACGATCTTCACTCATGGGAGTGGGATATCGAAATCGCTCTTGTCATATGCACCGGACTGTTGCTAAGAGCAACCCTCGCCCGAAATGCGGATCTTGTTCGACGTTCACTCACGTGGGTGACCAGCGACGTCGTCTAGTCCGAACGGGCCATTCAAAATGGGGCCCACTGGGGGTGTTGCGCCCCCGCCGCCTTCCGTAACGTCCTCAACCGGCAAGGTGAATATGCCACTTGCCGCCGTGGGGGAGCCTCGATTCGGGAGAGGACGGCACCGGTCATGAGCTGGGTTACCGACTGGAGTGGGCAGGCCGCCTGCCGCACCACAGATCCGGATGAACTATTCGTCCAGGGCGCGGCACAAAACCGCGCCAAAGCGGTGTGCACCGGCTGCCCGGTGCGCACCGAATGCCTCGCCGACGCACTCGACAACCGCGTGGAATTCGGCGTCTGGGGCGGCATGACCGAACGGGAACGACGCGCATTGCTGCGCCGCCGCCCCACGGTCACGTCCTGGCGCCGGCTGTTGGAGACAGCCCGCTGCGAGTACGAGAACGCGTACGAGAGTGACGGAGGTTACGCGGCGGCCGGTTAGGGCCTCCGAAAGGCAGTGTGCCCGGTGCGATGATCGACAATCCCTTCCGGGCCGAGAATCACCGCGATCCGCCGCCGCCCCCACCGGCGGGCGGTCCCCACCTGGGCGGACGCCCAGGCCGTACCGCTCCCGGTCGTTAGAGTGGGCGCCATGACGACCGTGACCAAGTGGGAATACGCGACCGCGCCGTTGCTGGTGCACGCGACCAAGCAGATCCTCGACACCTGGGGCGAGGACGGCTGGGAGCTGGTGCAGGTGCTCCAGAACCCCGCCAACCCCGAGCAGCTGGTGGCGTACTTCAAGCGCGAGAAGACCCAGTGAGCGCCGGGCGCGTGGCGGCCCGGCTCGCCGAGCTGGGAATCACCCTGCCGCCGGTGCCCGCCCCGGCCGGGGTGTACGTACCGGCACTGCGCTCGGGCCGCTACATCCACACCTCGGGCCAGGTGCCCCTGGTCGACGGCGCGCTGCCGCGCACCGGCAAGGTGGGCGCCGAGGTCAGCCCGGAGGACGCCAAGGAGCTGGCCCGGATCTGCGCGCTGAACGCGCTGGCCGCCGTCGCCTCCGTGGCGGGCGACCTGGACCGCGTGGTGCGCGTGGTGAAGGTCGTGGGCTTCGTGGCCTCCGACCCGTCCTTCACCGGGCAGCCGGGCGTCATCAACGGCGCCAGCGAACTGCTCGGCGAGGTGCTGGGCGAGGCGGGCCGGCACGCGCGCAGCGCGGTCGGCGTCGCGGTGCTGCCGCTGGACGCCCCGGTGGAGGTGGAGATCCAGGTCGAGATCGACGACAGCGACGACACCGGCGACACCGACAGCGAGGGAGCTCCGGGCACGCATGACTGATCACACACCGGACCAGGACGGGCAGGGCGCGGACGGCGCGCACGAGGCGGACGAGATCACCACCGTCCCCGACTGGGAGCGCCGCTTCCGCGCCCCGCGCCTGAGCCTGCCCCAGTGGGCGCTGGAGGCCCCGCACCGCTCCCTGTTCATCTCGAACGCCACCGGCACCTTCGAGCTGTACGCGTGGGACCGCACCACCGGCTCCCGGCGCCAGGCCACCGACCGCCCCAACGGCACCGTGCACGGCACGCTCAGCCCGGACGGCGAGTGGATCTGGTGGTTCGCGGACAGCGACGGTGACGAGTTCGGCGTCTGGCGCCGCCAGCCCTTCGCGGGCGGCGCCGACGAGATCGCGGTCGAGGGCCTGGAGCCCGCGTACTCGGGCGGTCTGGCCTTCGGCCGCGACGGCACCGTCGCGGTGGGCCGGATGACCGAGGACGTCGGCTCGACCATCCATGTGGCGCGCCCCGGCCAGGCCCCGGCGGAGATCTACCGGCACCGCGAGTCCGCGAGCGTCGGCGATCTGTCGCACGACAGCACGCTGCTGGCCATCGAGCACACCGAGCACGGCGACGCCATGCACTCGGCGGTCCGCGTCGTACGGCTGGACGGCACCCTCGTCGCCGAGCTGGACGACACCGAGGGCGCGACCAAGGAACTCGGCCTGGCCGTGCTCGGCTTCGCCCCGGTGGACGGCGACAGTCGGCTGCTGCTCGGGCACCAGCGGCACGGCCGCTGGGAGCTGCTGATCTGGGACCCGGTCACCGGGGACCAGCGGGAGCTGGCCTGTCAGCTACCGGGTGAGGTGGGCGCCGAGTGGTACGCCGACGGTTCCGGTCTGCTGATCGAGCACGACTACCGGGCGCGCAGCGAACTGTGGCGCGCGGACCTGGACGGCAACGTCATCGGCGAGCTGACCCAGGTGCACACCCCGGCCGGCACCGTTTCGGGGGCGACCGCCAGGCCGGACGGCTCGGTCGAGTTCCTGTGGTCCTCGGCCGCCGAGCCGCCGCGGGTGCAGTCCAGCAGCGGCGCCACCGTGCTGGACCCGCCGGGCGAGATCGCCCCGTCCTCGGTGGCGGTGCAGGACGTGTGGGTGGACGGCCCCGGCGGGGCGGTGCACGCGCTCGTGCAGCGCCCGGAGGGCGAGGGCCCGTTCCCGACGGTCTTCGACATCCACGGCGGCCCCACGCACCACGACAGCGACTCCTTCGCCGCCGCCCCGGCCGCCTGGCTGGACCACGGCTTCGCGGTGGTCCGCGTCAACTACCGGGGGTCGACCGGCTACGGCCGGGAGTGGACGGACGCGCTGCGGCACCGCATCGGGCTCATCGAGCTGGAGGACATCGCCGCGGTCCGTGAGTGGTGTGTGGAGACCGGTCTCGCCGACCCGGAGCGGCTGGTGCTCAGCGGCGGCTCGTGGGGCGGCTATCTGACGCTGCTGGGCCTGGGCGTGCAGCCCGCGCTGTGGACCGTCGGTGTCGCGGCCGTGCCGGTGGCCGACTATGTCACCGCCTACCACGACGAGATGGAGGCGCTGAAGGCGATGGACCGTACGCTGCTCGGCGGCACCCCCGAGGAGCAGCCGGAGCGCTGGCGGGCCTCGTCCCCGATCACCTATGTGGACGAGGTGACGGCGCCGGTCTACATCTCGGCGGGTCTCAACGACCCGCGCTGCCCGATCCAGCAGATCGAGAACTACGTGGACCGGCTGAAGGAGCGCGGCGCCACCCACGAGGTGTACCGGTACGACGCCGGGCACGGCTCGCTGGTGGTGGAGGAGCGGATCAAGCAGACGCGGATGGAGATCGAGTTCGCGCTGAAGCATCTGCCGGGCTGACCGGGTCCTGGTCCTGGTCCGGTGCCTGGTCCGGGTCCGGGGGCGTCTCCTCCCGGGCCCGGTCCTGAGCCGGCGCAGGCGCCGGTACGGGCGCCCCGAGGCCCAGCGCGGCATCGTGCTGGGCCTCCAGCTCGCGGCGGAAGAACCGGTACCACATGAAGAGCGCGAACGCGATGAACGCGAACCACTCCGCCGTGTACCCCAGGTTCTGGAACGCCTTCATGTCCAGACCGGTGTTGGTCGCCGACGCCGGCGGCACCGCCAGCAGCGGGGCCTCGGCCTCGCGCACCGTCACCCAGGCGTTCTCCACCGGGTACGGCAGCACGTTGATCAGCGAGGCCGCCCCGATCACGCCCAGCTGCCCCGGCGGCAGCCCCGTCGGCGGACTCACATCACGCGGCGACTCGGCGCCCTGCAGCGCCCCCACGACCGTCACCTCGCCGGACGGCGCGGCGGGCACGGCGGCCGGATCGGCCTCACCGGGCAGCCAGCCGCGCACGACCGGCAGCGCGTCGCCGCCGTCGGCGGGCAGCAGCGGGGTGAGCACGTAGAAGCCGCGCTCGCCGTTCAGGTCGCGCCGCGGGACGAGCAGTTCCTGCTCCGGGTCGTACGTACCGGTGACGGTGGCCTGCTCCCCCAGCGTCGCGGTGGTGACGGGCAGCAGCTCACGCAGCGGGCGCGGCTCGGAGGTCTCGGCGCGCGCGGCCTGTTCCTCACGCTCGCGGTGGGTGTCCACCCGGCCCTCGAAACGGTCCAGCTGCCAGAAGCCCATCACCAGACAGAACGGGATGGACAGCGCGACGAAGACGTTGATCCCCCACCATCGGGGAGTCAGCAGAAACCGGTACACGTGCCCACGGTACGGGGTGCCGCCCGGCGGTCAGCCGGCCGGGGGGCCCAGCGACTCCAGGACGCCGGTGCGGTAGACGGTCCCGTTGCAGGTTCCCTCGAGGTGGATGTCCACGGCCGGGCCGCCGGCGGGCGGGGTGTAGCGCAGCACGACGGTGCTGTCGGACGGGTCGGGGTCGGGGTCCGAGGTGCCGCCGGAGGGGCCGGAGCCACCGTTGCCGGGGGTGCCGTTCCCGTTGCCGTTGCTGCCGCCGCCCGGGGAGCCGTCGTCGCCCCCGTCGCCCCCGCCGCCGTTCCCGATGCCGTTCCCCGCGCTCGGCTGGTCGACGCCCGGGGACTCGCCGCCCGGACCGCCGTCCGCGCCACCGCTGCCCGAACCGTCCGAGCCACCGGCGCCCGCGGCACCGCCCTCCAGCTCGGAGACCGGATCCGGGGCGGCGCCGGCGTTCGTGCTCAGCCCTGTGGGGTCGGCCTGCACGGCACACACGGTGCTCAGCGCGCTGCCGCCGCTGGGCACCCACGCGAACCGCACCTCATACGCCTCGCCCGGCGGCAGCACCAGCTCGGCGACCGCCTGATCGGGGGTGGGCAGCCCGGTCGCCCGGTCGCCCTCGGCCCGGTCGGCGATCTGGACGTCGCCCGCCGTACCGCCGAGGGCCGGCAGGACGGCGAGGTCGTCGGCCGAGCCGCTGACCCGGCAGGGCTCGGCGGACACGTTCGCGACGCGGATGGTGCCGTACACCTTGCCCTGCGCGTCGGGCTGTTCGGTCACCGCGCTCGCGGCGCCGAGCTGACCGGCCGAGCAGCGCGGGGAGTCGATGCCGGTGATCTCGCCCTCGTACGGCGCGCCGGTCTCGGCGACGGCGCCGCTCGTCCCGTCCGGCTGGTGGGCCTGCCCGTCGTCGCTCCCGTGATACTCGCCGCCCAGCGGGGGTTCACCGATCCCGTCGTACGCCTCGGCGCCGCCGTCCGCGCCGCCCGAGGGCACCGGCTCGCCCTCGGCGGTGCTCTCCCCCGCGAGCCCGGTCGCCTGGTCGTTGCCGCGCCGCCCGCCGTTTCCCGTCGCCTCCAGGACGGCGGGGGCTCCGATGGCCAGGACGCCGACGGCGGCCACGGTGCTCAGCAGCAGCTGGCGCCGGCGGCGGCGCCGGGTCGCGATGCCCTCCCGCAGCGCCTCCAGCGAGACATCGGGGACCGGGATGACGCCGACCGCGTCGTGCAGCAGGCGGCGCAGCGTCTCCTCGTCGGAGAGCTGGCCGGGGCTGTCGGGGATGTCGATGCCTTCGGGCAGGGCGGGGAGGTCGCAGTCGTCACCGGAACGGCCCTTGCCCCCGGAACGGGACCCGGCACCGGAAGCGGAGCCTGTACCGGCCCCGCCGTCCGCCCCTTCCCGGCCGCCGCCACCCCTGCCGCCGGGTTCTCGTTCCTCCCGCGGATCCGGATCGCGGTCGGTCATCGGGCCGCCTCCATGGCGACCCGCAGCGCGGCGATGCCCCGCGAACCGTACGCCTTCACCGATCCGGCCGAGATCCCCAGCGTGCTGGCGACCTCGGCCTCCGTCATGTCCGCGAAGTAGCGCAGCACCAGCACCTCGCGCTGGCGGCGCTGGAGCCCGCGCATCGCCTGGATCAGCTCGGCGCGCTCCAGTTGCTCGTACGCGCCCTCCTCCGCGCTCGCCATGTTCGGCATCGGCTTGGAGAGCAGCTTCATCCCCAGGATGCGGCGGCGCAGCGTGGAGCGGGAGAGGTTGACGACGGTCTGCCGCAGATACGCGAGCGTCTTCTCCTGGTCGCGCACCCGGCCGCGCGCCGAGTGGACGCGGATGAACGCCTCCTGGACGACGTCCTCGCAGGAGGCGATGTCGTCGAGCAGCAGCGCGGCGAGGCCGAGCAGCGAGCGGTAGTGCGCCCGGTAGGTCTCGGTGAGGTGGTCCGTGGTGGTGCCCTCAGCCATGACGGCGTCCGCGTCCTGGGCCGCGCGCCGGGACGCCGGGGCACAGGCGCCGGACGTGGCGGCCGGGGGCGGGCCGGAGGCGGCGGCCGGCAGCGGCGCGATCACGGGCATCCCTCCGGTGGCCCCGCCGGCTTCGTGCTCCGGATCCCTGGGGCGCGCGAGACGTGGAGGTGCCATTGCGGTGAATTCCAGGACCTCTGCCACGCCAGTTGGACACTCTCTCCCCCGCGAAGGTTGTACGGCGCGGGTGGGTTTCTGAATGAGTCACATCGGCTCACACCTACCGCCTACCCTGAAATGCCCGTGTCGTGCAGCGCCACGACGGCCCTCGCGCGAGGGTACGAAAGACGCTCCCCGCACCGCGCCAGGTTCCGTCAGCGGGTGCGGGGAGTTGAAATCGTCCCCCGGGGGATTGGTCCGGATCAAGCGATCCGGACCTACGAATTGGTCACGGGAGCTTCACATCCCGCCAATCTCGTTCAAATGGTCATGCATGACCCGGGTTGTCGTCCGTCAGCGGCCGGTGCCCCCGTACACCACGGCCTCGTCCGACTCGCTGTCGAGCCCGAACGCCGTGTGGACGGCGCGGACCGCCGGGTTCACATCGTCCTCGCGGGTGACGACCGAGATGCGGATCTCGGAGGTCGAGATCAGCTCGATGTTCACGCCGGCGTTCGACAGCGCCTCGAAGAAGTGCGCCGTGACACCCGGGTTGGTCTTCATGCCGGCCCCGACGAGCGAGATCTTCGCGATCTGGTCGTCGTAGCGCAGCGCGTCGAACCCGATGTCGGGACGCCGCTTCTCCAGTGCCGTGATGGCCGAACGGCCCTCGTCCTTGGGCAGGGTGAACGAGATGTCCGTCAGCCCGGTGGAGGCGGCGGACACGTTCTGCACCACCATGTCGAGGTTCAGTTCCGCGTCGGCGAGCGCGCGGAAGATCTTCGCCGCCTCGCCCGGCTTGTCGGGCACACCGACGACCGTGACCTTGGCCTCGGACGTGTCGTGCGCGACCCCAGAGATGATCGCCTGTTCCATCGACTGCTCCCCTTGTCCTTCCCTGTGTGCGGGATGCTCCTGCGGCGGCTCGCTGCTGACCCAGGTGCCCTTGAGACCCGAGAAGGACGACCGTACGTGAATCGGGATGTTGTAGCGGCGCGCGTACTCCACACAGCGGTGCAGCAGCACCTTCGAACCGGAGCTGGCCAGCTCCAGCATGTCCTCGAAGGAGATCCATTCGATCTTGCGGGCCTTGGACACGACGCGCGGGTCGGCGGTGAACACGCCGTCCACGTCCGTGTAGATCTCGCACACCTCGGCGTCGAGCGCCGCGGCGAGCGCGACCGCCGTGGTGTCGGAACCGCCACGCCCGAGCGTGGTGATGTCCTTCTTGTCCTGGGAGACACCCTGGAAACCGGCGACGATGGCGATGTTGCCGTCGTCGACGGAGGAACGGATGCGGCCCGGAGTCACATCGATGATGCGGGCCTTGTTGTGAACGGAGTCGGTGATGACACCGGCCTGGCTGCCGGTGAAGGACTGCGCCTCGTGCCCGAGCGCTTTGATCGCCATGGCCAGCAGCGCCATGGAGATGCGCTCGCCGGCGGTCAGCAGCATGTCCATCTCACGTCCGGAGGGGACGGGGGACACCTCACCCGCGAGATCGATCAGCTCATCCGTCGTGTCACCCATCGCCGAGACCACGACGACCACCTGGTGGCCGTTCTTCTTGGCTTCGACGACTCGCTTGGCGACGCGCTTGATGCCCTGGGCATCGGCAACGGAGGAGCCGCCGTACTTCTGCACGACAAGGCCCACGTGTGCTCGCTCCTCGTATCTCTCACGCCGTGATCCGAGCGGGGACCACGGTCTGCTGAAGTCTACCGAGCAGGCGATTTCCGCCCATCCGGTGCCACATCCTGAGACACCGGGCTCATCCAGCGGGAAGCCCTGCCCGCCAAGGGAAATCGCACACGAAATACGTCCGAAACGTAACGCAGCTCACACGGACGGTCGCCGTCCGGTGGGGGCGCGTGAGCGGTGCGCGCCGGGCGGGCCGCCGCCGCGTCACTTCAGCAGGTGGGAGTGCAGATAGGCCGCCACATCGGCCAGCGAGCCGCCGGAGGAAACGATTCTGCGCTGCCGGGCCGCCCACGAGCCGTTCTCCCGCAGCTCCGCCAGCAACCCAGTGACCAGGGCGAGATCCCCCGCGTCCGCGAGCGCGGGCGTGACGTGTTTGAGCAGCTTCTCCGTCCAGGACCAGGCCGGTACCGGATGCCCGGTGAACACGTCCACGGCGTCCCCCTCCATCCCGTACCGCGCCGCCTGCCAATGCGCGGCGGCCAGCAGCTGATCCGATACGGCGGGCGGCGCCGCGCCCGCCTCCGACTCCTCCAGGCAGGTGGCGACCAGACCACGGGTCAGCGCGGCGAGCAGCACGGCGGTGTCGCCGGTGGGGCACACATCGGCGACCCGCACCTCGATGGTGGGCACGAACTCGGACGGGCGGGCGAACCAGTACGCCATCTTCCGGTCGAGAATCACCCCGGAGGCGACCAGCCCGTCCAGCACCGCGTCGTACGCGGGCGCGTCGGCGAACAGCGGGGCGGGACCGGCGACCGGCATGTAGCCCCACCACACGGAGCGGAAGCTGGAGTAGCCGGTGTCCTGCCCGAGGGAGAACGGCGAGTTCCCGGCGAGGGCCTGGAGCGCCGGTAACCAGGGCCGCAGATGGTTGCTCATGCGGACCGCGTGCTCCCGGTCGGGGATGCCGATGTGGATGTGCATGCCGCAGGTCATGTGCCCGAAGCGCAGCGCGCCGTACTTCTCGTAGATCCGGCGGTACCGCGGGCCCGCGGTCGGTGGCGAGGGCGCGGCCGGGAGCAGTTCGGTGGCGACCGGCACCACGGCGCACCCCACGGACTCGGCCGCCGCCGCGGCGGCGGAGCGCAGGGAGCGGAGGTCTTCGGCGAGCAGCCGCAGATCGCTGTGCGGCTCGGTGGCCGTCTCGATGACGGACTGGGAGGTCTCCGGCTTCAGCCGCTCGGCCGGACCCGCGGCGGCGTCGGCCGCGATGACCTCTTCGGCCACCGGCATCGCCTCCCCGGTCGACGGGTCGGCCAACAAGAACTCTTCCTCAACACCCACGGTGAGCGGTTCCATTGCTGGATGCTCCCCAACCGCCGGGACCGTGAATCCCGGCGGGGCGGCGGCTCCACGGGGAGCCCGCCGACGGTGTACGGGCGGGTTCGGTTCAGTGCAGCCCGTGGGCGGCGAGGGTCGCGTCCAGCAGGCCGCTCTGGACTGCCGGGGTGTAGGTGTCCGGGTCCCCGGCGGCGAGGGCGGCGGCGCCCTCGACCGTCGAGACGAGCGCGTCCATGACGGTGATGACCCGCTCCGGCGGCCAGTCGGGGGCGGCGGCGGTGACCAGCCGGGTGACGCGCTGCCGCCAGGCCCGGTGGTGCGCGCGGTGCAGCGCGGTCAGTTCGTCGTCGCCGACGGCCGCCGCCAGGAAGCCGGTCCACACGACGCTCTCGCGCCGGCCCGGGGCGTCCAGGGAGAGGCCGTGCCGCAGCACGTCGCGCAGCGCGGCGCGCGGCGTGGGGGCGGCGGCCTCGGCGGCCTCGGCGCGGGCGCGGGTGCGTTCGTGCATCAGGCGGCGGGCGTGCAGGAGCAGGGCGCGGCGGTGCGGGAAGCGGTGCATGACGAGCCCGGTGGTGCAGCCCGCGGCGGTGGCGACGGCGCGGATGGTGAGGCGTTCCAGGCCCTGGTGGGCGAGGACGTCGTAGACGGCCCGGGAGAGGCGTTCGTCGGCGTCGCCGTCGGCCGGTCGTGACATGGGTCTCGCCCTCGGAGTCTGGGAAGGCTGGCGTAACGCTTGTTACCGTAACAGCTGTTACGGCGGAGGGAACGCGATGCGCTGGACGATCGAGGACATGGCCTGGGAGGACCCCGAGGGGGCCGCCCTGCGCGCCGGGCAACGGGCCGAGCTGAACGCCCGGTACGGGTGCGAGGACCACGAACCGGGCGCCGCGCCCTCCGCCGCCGACATCGATGTGTTCCTGGTCGCCCGGGACCGGGTGACGGGGGCGGCGCTGGCCTGCGGGGCGCTGCGGCGGCTGGACGCGGGCAGCGCGGAGGTGAAGCGGATGTACGTCGCTCCCGGAGCGCGGGGCACGGGGGTGGCCACGGCCGTCCTGCGTGCGCTGGAGGCGGCGGCGGTGGAGCGTGGCTGGGCGACGCTGCGGCTGGAGACCGGGACCCTGCAGCCGGACGCCGAACGCTTCTACCGGCGTGAGGGCTACCGGGAGATCCCGCTGTTCGGCGCGTACATCGGCTCACCGATCTCGGTGTGTTACGAGCGGGTTCTCGCATGAAAAGCTTTCCCCATGCATGACTCGTTGCGAAAAATGATCGGTCTGGCAGGAGTACTTCTGGGGGTCGGGCTGGCGTTCTGGCTCTTCTTCGGGGCGCCGAACGGCTGGTCGGGCGACATGCGGTACGTCAGGTTCGCGCTCGGCCTCGGGGCCTACGCGCTGATCCACGCCGGGGTGGTCCTCAGCTACCCCGACGAGCTGAAGCCGGGGCATTCGGCGGCGGACCGGGAGGAGAAGGGCCGCACGGCCTGACGACGGGCGGGCGACCGGGCGGGCGATCCGCCCCTCGCCCCGTACCGGCGGGGAAAATCGGGGAACGGACCGCCGCGCAGCGACAACTCCAGCCATACGATGATGAGATGACCACCGCCAGGCAGGCATCCATCGGCGGCCCCGGCTCGCGCTTCGGGCACCGGGCCGCCGCCGTGCAGTGCTGGCTCAGCGCGCTGGTCCTGACCGGACTGCAGATCACCGGCCAACTCGGCCTGGGGTGGTGGCACGCGGTCATCACCATCGGAGTGTCCGTGTTGCTGGTGCTGTTGGGCCTGGCGATCTGGTCCTCGGCCGCCGAGCAGAAGCTGGACACCGAGCGACTGCGGCGGGCGGGGCGGCCGGCCGTCGCGGAGGTCCTCGACGTGGAGGTGAACGAGGACTCCGAAGGCGTGCCCAATATCGTGGTGCTGGAACTGCGGATCAGCGGTACGGATGTGCCGGAGTTCGTGGCCTCCTACCGTGCCGACCGCGAACCCCACTTCCGGACCGGAGCGCGCTTCCACGCCGTGGTCGACCCGTCCGACAACCTGTTCACTCTCCGACCGCTCTGAGCGCCCGCGTCACGGCGCGGACAGCGCCGCGTCAGCCGGCGTCAGGTGCGCGGTTGCGGGCGCAGACCCAGCGGGGCGGCGATCTCGGCGGCCATCACCCGGCCCGCCTGACGCTCCAGGTCGCCCTCCGCCGTCTCGGCCGCCTCGCTGTCGGTGTCCAGACCGTCCAGCTCGGCCAGCGGCGTGTCCAGCCGTACGTGCGCCACCAGGGACTGGAGCGCGCGCAGGGCGGCGCTCGCCGTCGGGCCCCAGTTGGACAGGTAGGAGAACTGCCACCACCACAGCGCCTCGCTGACCCGGCCGGCCCGGTAGTGGGCCATGCCGTGCCGCAGGTCGGTCATGACGTCGGCGAGATCGTCGGAGATCCGGCTCGGCACCGGCATGCTGCGGGGCACGTACGGGTCGAAGACCTCCGAGTAGACGTCGACGGGCGCGAGGAGCAGAGCGAGGCGTTCCCGCAGCTCGTCCATGTCGGGCTCCGGGCCGGTGTCCGGCTCGTACCGCTCCTCGGGAACGATGTCCTCGTGCGCGCCGAGACGGCCGCCGGCGAGCAGCAGTTGCGAAATCTGGAGCAGCAGGTACGGTACGGCGGCGTCCGGATCGTCGCCCTTGGCGACCTCCGCCACCGCGACCGTGAAGCTCTCGATCTGGTCGGCGATCTGTACGGCGAAGGCGTCGGGCCCCTCGGGGCCACCGGCCCCACCGATATCACCGGTCCCGCTACTGAGGGTGTTGGCTTGGGCGTGGACGGTGGACGTCATGCGATCGCCTCCCCAGCGACAGCTCCCCTGGCGTTACACATCGAGCAACCGCCTTCCCTCGAAGGCTCGTCCCAAAGTGACCTCGTCGGCGTACTCCAAGTCTCCCCCCACCGGCAGCCCACTGGCCAGCCGGGTGACTTTGAGCCCCAGCGTGCTGACCATCCGAGCCAGGTAGGTGGCGGTCGCCTCGCCCTCCAGATTGGGGTCGGTCGCCAGGATCAGCTCCGTGACCGTGCCATCGGCGAGGCGGGCGAGCAGTTCCCTGATCCGCAGATCGTCGGGGCCCACGCCCTCAATGGGGCTGATGGCGCCGCCCAGCACGTGGTAGCGGCCCCGGAACTCGCGGGTGCGCTCGATGGCCACCACGTCCTTGGCCTCCTCCACCACGCAGATGACGGCGCGGTCGCGGCGCGGATCCTGGCAGACCCGGCAGTGCTCCTGCTGCGCGACATTGCCGCACAGGGCGCAGAAGCGGACCTTCTCCTTCACCTCGGTCAGCGCGTGCGCGAGCCGCCGTACGTCGGTGGGCTCGGCCTGAAGGATGTGAAAGGCGATCCGCTGGGCGCTCTTGGGACCGACACCGGGCAGCCTGCCCAGCTCGTCGATCAGGTCCTGGACCACGCCTTCGTACACGAGATGCCTTATGCCTTCCGCTGGTTCCTGCGGATGAGGCTAGTTGCCGGTGCGCCGCAGGGCTAGAGAAACCGAGGTACTGGGGGGCCTAGAACGGCAGTCCGGGGATTCCGCTGCCGCCGCCGAGGCTCTGGGCGAGCGGGCCGAGCTTGGCCTGGGCCAGCGCCTGCGCCGCGTTGTTGGCGTCGCGGATGGCGGCGACCACGAGATCGGCGAGGGTCTCGGTGTCCTCGGGGTCCACGGCCTTCGGGTCGATCTCCAGGCTCTTCAGCTCACCGGCACCGGTGACCGTCGCCTTCACCAGGCCGCCGCCCGCGCTGCCCTGCACCGGAGTGCCGGCCAGCTCCTCCTGGGCCGCCGCGAGGTCCTGCTGCATCTTCTGGGCCTGCTGCAGCAGCTGCTGCATGTCGGCCCCACCACCACCGGGAAACACGGGCGATCACTCCTGGCTCGTCGGCAACGTTTCTTTCTTCGCTGTCCTGTCCGAGCCTACGGGCTCACGCCGCCGGGGTCTCATTCGTGGTGGAACTCCTCGATGACCGTCGCGCCCAGCTCGCGCATGATCAGCTCGTGGCCGGAGAGCGAGGAGCTGCCGGGATCACGGTCGTCGGGCTCCGGCAGGTCCTCCTCGGGCGCCGGCGGCGGAGGCGGGGGCGGCGCGGCGGCGGGTGAGGGCTCGGGGGTGGGGGGTACGGGCGGGGGGGCGGAGACAGGGGCGGTGGCGGAGGCGGGTGCGGCGGCGGGCGGGGGTGGCGGGGCCTGCGGGGCCGGGCCCGGCGGGAGGGGGCGGGTCACGGCGGGGGCCGGCGTACCGCCGATTCCGCCGTCGATGACGGTGTCGATCTTCCACTGCACGTGGAAGACCTCGCTGAGGGTCTGCCGCAGCACTTCCTCGCTGCCGCTGCCGAGGAAGCTGTCCCGGGCGCCGACAGTGGCGAAGCCGAGCTGGAGGGTGGTGCCGTCGAACCCGGCGACGTGAGCGTTCTGGCTCAGCAGAATCCAGCTGAACCGCCGCCGCCCCTTCACCGCGTCGAGGATGTCCCCCCACATGCTCTGCACCCGGCCCAGATCCGCGCCCCCGCCGGGGGCGGGAGCGGCGGCCGGAGCGGGAGCGGGTGCGGCGGGAGCCGGTGCGGGTGCCGGGGCAGGCGTGGGAGCCGCAGCGGCGGGCGCGGTGGGTGCGACGGTGGGCCACGCGCCGGGCCGCGGGCCGTCCCCCTGGGCGGGTGCGGCGGTGGGAGGCGTCGCGGGTGCGGCGGTGGGCCAGGCCCCGGGACGGGGCCCCGAGGGGGCGGGAGGCGGCGCCTGGGGCGCCGGAGCGGCCGACGCCTGCGGGGCCGGGGGCTGCGGGGCCGGGGGCTGCGGTGCCGGGGGCTGCGGTGCCGGGGGCTGCGGTGCGACGGCCTGCGGTGCGGGAGCGGGCGGGGCAGGAGCGGCCTGCGGTGCGGGCACGGCGGCCGGCGGAGCCTGCGCGGCGGCGGCCCCGGCGGGCGGCCCGAGCCTCTCCAGACGCTCCACCCGGGACTGCAGCGCCCGCTCGTCGTTCCCGTACGCGGCGGGCAGCAGCACCCGGGCGCAGATCAGCTCCAGCTGCAACCGGGGCGAGGTGGCGCCCCGCATCTCCGTCAACCCGGCGTTGACAAGATCGGCGGCGCGGCTCAGTTCGGCGGCGCCCAGCTCACGCGCCTGCCCCAGCAACCGCTCCAGCACATCCGCCGGGGCGTCGATCAGCCCCTTGTCGGCGGCGTCGGGCACCGCGGCCAGGATCAGCAGGTCCCGCAGCCGCTCCAGCAGATCCGCGACGAACCGCCGCGGATCGTGCCCGCCCTCGATGACCCGGTCCACCACGTCGAACGCGGCGGCCCCGTCCCCCCGGGAGAACGCCTCCACCACGGAGTCCAGCAGCGCCCCGTCCGTGTAGCCGAGCAGCGCGGTGGCCATGTCGTACGTCACACCGCCCTCCCCCGCACCGGCGAGCAGCTGGTCCATGACGGACATGGAGTCCCGTACGGACCCGGCCCCGGCCCGCACCACCAGCGGCAGCACCGTGCCCTCGACGGGGATGGCCTCCTGCTCGCAGACCTGCCCCAGGTACTCGCGCAGGGTGCCGGGCGGCACGAGCCGGAACGGATAGTGATGCGTGCGCGACCGGATGGTGCCGATGACCTTCTCGGGCTCGGTGGTCGCGAAGATGAACTTCAGATGCTCGGGCGGCTCTTCGACCACCTTCAGCAGGGCGTTGAAGCCCGCCGGGGTGACCATGTGCGCCTCGTCGACGATATAGATCTTGTACCGGCTGGACGCCGGCCCGAAGAACGCCTTCTCCCGCAGCTCCCGCGCGTCGTCCACACCACCGTGCGAGGCGGCGTCGATCTCGATCACATCGATCGACCCGGGGCCGTTGCGCGCCAGGTCACGACAGGACTGGCACTCCCCGCACGGGGTGGGCGTGGGGCCCTGTTCACAGTTGAGACAGCGAGCGAGGATACGCGCGCTCGTCGTCTTGCCGCAGCCGCGCGGGCCGCTGAAGAGGTAGGCGTGGTTGACCCGGTTGTTCCGCAGCGCCTGCTGCAGGGGGTCGGTCACATGCTCCTGCCCGATGACCTCGGCGAAGGTCTCGGGACGATAGCGGCGGTACAGCGCGAGAGACGACACAACCCCGACGATAACGGCCACCACTGACAAGGGCCCCCCACGCACCCACCAGAGCCCGCCTACCCTTGCTGCCTTCCGGCCCTGGGGGAGTTCAGCGAGATAGCGCCACGTGAGGGGCTGACGCCAGCCTACCCGATCGGAACCCCTCCCCGCCCCCACCCCCAGCTGGTCGCGACCACCCCTCCGCGTCTTGTATTGTTTCCGGCGGAGGATTCGCCTAGTGGCCTAGGGCGCACGCTTGGAAAGCGTGTTGGGTTCACACCCTCACGAGTTCGAATCTCGTATCCTCCGCCCAGCCTTCACCGGGCTGTACTGAAGGGCCCCACCGTTCGCGGTGGGGCCCTTCGACGTTCTCCCCGACCCCGTTGTCCTGGTTTCTGTCCACAGCGGGTGTCTCCGGAGTCGTCCCCGGCAGGGAACGCGCCCGCACACCCGCCTACTTCCTTTCACGCCAGATGACCGCCAGGACTCAGCCCTTGGGACTGCGCCCGGAACGACGGCTCCCATCTCCGGGAGCCCGGCCACCGGCTTCAGCACCCCCACGGGTCAACAGGGAGCAGCACGGATCTGGAGCGCGATGCGCAGGTGGACGGCCAACTGGTGGAGCGGCTGTACACAGTGGGCGACGAGAACGTCCCCGTGGCCGTCGACGCGGCGCGGCTCACAGGTGTCCGGGACGCCGGCGCGGTGGCCCTTGCGCCCCTCGACCGGCCATCCGGTCCGGGATGGCCACGCCCGTGCGTGACGCGGATGGCGGGACGTTCCCGGAGAGGGGACGTGGATGGACGTGACGTTGTTGCCATGTCGCGCTTGCGCTGAGTTCGCCGTCAGGCGGCGCCACTTCGCCGGCACGGTCGGCGGTCAGTAGTGGTAGCGGGCCTGGACGATCTTCACTTCTTTGTCATCGGTCCGGTAGACAAGCCGGTGTTCGTCATTGATCCGGCGCGACCGGTAACCCGTGAGGTCGCCCTTCAGCGGCTCCGGTTTGCCGATGCCCTCGAAGCGGGTGAGCTGAATCTCAGCGATGAGACGAGTGATCCGCCGGGCCGTCTTCCTGTCCGACGCGAGCCGGAACAGGAAATCGTCCCAGGCAGCGGGGGCGAAGTTGACGTCCCTCACTCCTCTCCTCCGGCCATGTCCCGAAGCTCGTCGATCGTCCTCGCAACTCCGGTCTCGCCCGCCCTGTCCCGGGCGATCGCCTCCATGAGGCGCCGGGCATTGGCGGGGGAGCGCAGAAGATGGATGGTCTCCTGCCAGGAGTCGTCATCATCGGCGGACATCAGGACGGCGTCCCCGGCCTTGGACGTGATCCGCACCGGGTCGTGGTCGGTGTTGACGCGTTCGATGAGGGGAAACAGGCTCTTTCTGGCTTCACCGGCACTGATACTCATGCTCCGCCTCCCTGACTTGACGCTACGAAAAATCGGTGCCGCACTGGTACCACCTTCTGGTACCAGAGCAGTCTTCCCGAGGCTCATCAGGGCTGGATCATCGGGATTCTCTCGCCCCGTGAGGAGCCACCGTTCGCGGTGGGCCCTGCGACGTGCGGGGGTATGACGGGCCCGGGGCTCCGGGCGCCGGAGCACCGCGGTCCGTCGTGGCGTTGCCGCGTCGTGTCACTCGTTCCGGTGGACGGAGCAGTCGTTCTTCGTCTCGGCCGTGCTGCTGAGCCGGTTCATCCGGTCGAGGAGCCGGAGCCGAGAGCGGCCCCCCGGGGGGGTTTCACGCTCCGGGCCGTGGCCGCTGATGCTGAACAGCCGCGGGCTCAGCCCGGGATGGCGGCGAGGCGGCGCCGTTCGAGGACGGCGGCGACGGCGTAGGCGCCACCGCCCGCGATCGTGAGGACCCAGTAGAAGGCGGGGTTGCCCAGGAGCAGGGCCGCGGTGGAGGTCAGGGCGAGCCAGGTGCCGAGGGTGTAGTGGAGCCGGTTGCGGCGCGCGGCGCCTTCGGCGACGTAGAGCAGACCGACGACGAAGCCGGAGCCGGTGGGCCACAGCAGCGTCTGGATGTCGGGGTGGTCGACGGTGGCGCCGAGGCCCGTGATGACGAGGAAGAGAGCGACGAAGGCGGTGACCCAGGCGGCGCCGAGAAGTTGTCCGGTCACGGCCTCCGGTCCGGTCGCGTCCCGCTGGGCACGGAGGGCGGCGCGGGTGGCCAGCACCGTGCCCACCGCGAGTCCGGCACCGAGCAGCGTCATGGGCAGCCAGCCGGGCAGGTCGAGTACGGCAGCGCCGTTCTCGCCCCGGGAGAGGGCGGCGCTGCCATGGCCGAGCACGTAGGCGAGCCCGAAGCTGATGTACGTCGCACGGTTGTCCACCTCGTGCGAGGCGTGCGCCGGGGCCGTGATGACGGCGGTCGGCATGGTGGGGGCCGGCGTGGCGGGGGCGGTGAGGGACATGGCGGATACCTCGGGGTGAGAAGGACGCGGCGGAAGGGGGTGGCGGCGTGCGGCGGTGCGAGACGGGAGAGGGTTGCGGCGTGGTGCGCCGGGCGTCACCTCTCGGGGACGATGACGACCTTGCCGGCCACAGTGCGGGACTCGGCGAGCCTGACGGCGGCGACGGTGTCGGCCAGGGCGAACCGCGCGGCGATCTGCGGGACCAGGCGGCCGTCGGCGACCAGACGCAGGACCTGGGCGAGGTCTTCGGTCGTGCGGCGCTGCCATGAGGCCCGGCAGCGGCGCTTGCCGGCCCAGAGGTTGTAGAAGTGGGCGCTCTTGCCGTTGGGCAGGGCGTTCCAGGCGTTGAGGCGGGCGAAGAGCTTGAGGACGGGCAGCTGCGAATTGCCTTCCTCGTCCTTGCTGGCCGCGGTGCCGTAGGAGACCAGGGTGCCGCCGCGCCGCAGGAGTTGCCAGGAGTCCTCGATGCCGGGCCCGCCGACGTGGTCGAAGACCGCGTCCACACCGTCGGGGGCGAGCTCGCGGATGCGGGCGTACATCTGCGGGTCCCGGTAGTCGACCGGGGTGGCGCCCAGTGCACGCACGGTGGCGTGGTGGCGGGATGAGGCGGTGCCGATCACGGTGATGCCGGCGTGGCGGGCCAGTTGGACGAGGGTGGAACCGACGCCGCCGTTGGCACCCAGCACCACGATCGTCCGACCGGCGCGGACCTTGGCGACGCGGTGCAGCATCTGCCAGGCGGTGACGCCGTTGACGATCACCGTCTCGGCCGCGGCCGGCTCGACCTCGTCCGGCACGGGCATCAGGTCGGCGGCGTCGATCAGCAGGTGGCTGGCCCAGGCTCCGATTTTGGTGATCGCGGCGAACCGGCGCCCGACGAGCGCGGCGTCGACCTGCTCGCCGGTGGCGACGACGGTGCCGACCAGGTCGTAGCCGGGCACGAAGGGGAACGGCGGCTGGTCGTAGTACTTGCCGCGGCGCATCTGCTGCTCGGCGAAGCAGACACCGGTTGCCTCCATCCGCAGGACGACCTGGTCCTTGCCCGGGGCCGGCAGGTCGCGGCTCCGCGACGTCAGGCCCTCGGGCTCGACCTTGCCGGGCAGGACGATCTCGGTCGCGGTGACGGTGGCGGTGCTGCTCATGGGATTGCTCCTTGGGTTTCCCACTGTGTACTTACGACCGTAAGGTTATAAGCGCCAGATCAAGCGACGCAAGAGGCTACGGTCATAAACTTACAGCCGTAAACACTAGAGGAAGGCACAAGGGCGTGACCGGGACAGAACCCGGTCACGCCCTTGAGTCAGGACCCCTTCTCAGGAGTGCGGCCCTCACCCACACGCCCGGTGAGCACGCACAGCGGGCGCCCGGCCGTCCCGGTCGTGGCTCACAGCGCCTTGAGCTGCCTGAGCAGGTGCAGCGAGTCCGAGTTGAGCCAGTACTCGGCCAACCGGCCCTCGCGTATGCGGAGCGTGTCGCTTCCGGTGAAGGTGACCACGGTTCCGGGCGCGGCACCGGCGCCGGGGAAGCCGCCGCTGTACGTGCCGGTGGCCGTCCAGCGCACGGACAGATGGGCGCCGTCGAACAGCGGCGGGACCTCGGCCGCGAACTCCAGGTCGGGGAAGGGCGCGCGGGCGGCGCGGATGTAGGCCACCAGGCCGTCGGCACCGCGGACGGAACTGCTGTCGCCGCCGTCGAGCATGTGGCTGTGGACGCGGAAGTCCTCCGGGACGATGTCGGCGGCGAGGGACAGGTCGCCGTTCCAGAGCCTGAGCCAGGCGTCGAAGAGGGCCTGGTGGCCGAGGGTGTGGGCGGTGGTCATGACGGTGCCTTTCGGGCCGGCGGGGCAGCGCAGGTGGCGAGAGGGAGATGGGTCCTGGAGAAGCCGGGGTCAGCAGCCGGTGCGGGCTTCGGCGGCGGTCTTGAGGTCCTGGAGCCAGATCTCCAGGCCTTCGCCGAGTGCCCCGGTCGAGAGGTCGACGTCGGCCTCGGCCTGGTCGCCGGTCCAGGTCTCCTCGGTGCGGACGAGGGTGCCCCCCTTGACCTTGGTGAAGGTCCAGACGTGGGTGCCCTCGTCGATGTGGATCCCCTCGCCGGTCGCCGGCCCCGTCCAGCGGATGCAGTGGTCGCGCTGGATCTGCTGGACGGTGGAGGTGACCGTCAGGGTGGTGGCGGGCGTGGCGGGGGTGGCGGGCACCGGGGTGGTCCAGCGGAAGGCGGAACCGGTCCGCAGAGGGCCGCGGTCGAGCCGCTCGCTGGTGAGGACGGCGTCCTGCCAGGACGGCCACTGCTCCACGTCCGTCTGGGCCTTGAAGACGGTGCTCGGCGGGGCCTCGATCAGGATCTCGGTCCCGTAGCGCACGAGAGCGTCCGGATCGGTGCCCTGTCCGCGGCATTCGACGGCCTCGCCGTGGTGACCGGCGTGCGCCGGTCCGGATGCGGCCCGGGCGGGCGCGGCGGTGACGGCGAGGGTGCCGGCGGCCGCGGCGAGGGAGAGGGCGAGTGCCGCGAGGCGCGTGCCGGAGGGGGAACGGTGGGGACGGGGAGCGGACATGACAGATTCCTTCCGTGGGCGGCTTCGAAGCGGTTCCGAGGCCGGGGAGCGGGGGTCGGTGCGGGCAGGGCGGCGGGTCAGCGGCGCCGGGCGCCGTGGAGGAGGCACAGGAGAGCGATGGCAGCGGCCACGATCAGGCCGATGAACCCGGGGTGGATGTCCTTCGACAGGCTCGGCGCGCCGTCCGGCCGCAGCTGCCAGATGGCGAACGGGATCGCGTAGACGACGGCGAGGAGTACGGCGCCGGCCCTGACCGCCGTGTCGCGAGTCCGGGCGAGGGAGCCGATCAGCACGATCAGGACCGGGACGAACGCGACGAACGCGAATCCGGTGAGTACAAGGAGAGGGGCCGCCCAGGCGGAGACGGTCACCGCCAGGGGGATGCTCCGCCGCTCGCGGACCGGGGGAACCGGTGATCCTGACATGGCTGTCTCCTTGTGTTCTGCTGTGTCCCGAACTTCGAGCTAACAAGTGTAAGGCTACACTTGTAAAGCGAGCGCGGGCAAGGATTGCCCTCATAAGCTTTTGCGCGTAAGGTTACGAGGATGAACGGGACAGAAGCGACAACTTCGGATGGCCAGAAACGCGCGGCCCGGGTACGCAACCGACGCGGCGAAGGCAGCCGGCTGCGGGAGGACATCGTCGACGCCGCCGCCGCGCTGCTGGACGAGACAGGGGACGAGCGGACGATCACCCTGCGGTCGGTCGCCCGCAAGGTCGGCATCGCCGCCCCGTCGATCTACCCGCACTTCCCCGACCAGCCGTCCATCATGCTGGCCGTCGTCCAACGCGAGTTCGCCACGCTGGAGGCCCATCTGCGCGCCGCCGTGGCGGAGGCGGGCGACGTTCCGCGAGACCGGCTGTACGCCCTGTGCCGCGCCTACCTCGGCTACGCGCACGAGCATCCCGCGCGTTACCGCACCATGTTCGGCGGCCTGTGGATGCCGACCCTGGGCGACAGTTCGCTGACCGAGGAGGAGCTCACCACCCTCGGCGCGACCGCCATGCAGTTCCTCGCCGAAGCCGTCGCCGAGTGTGTCGCCGCGGGGCAGTCGTCGGCCACCGACCCCCCGGTGGACGCCGTCACCCTGTGGGTCTGCCTGCACGGCCTCGCCCACCAGCACGCCGCCACCCGTGTCTTCCCCTGGCCCGAGGAGCCCATCGCCGACGCCATCATCAGCAGGGTGGCGAAGCTGACCGACCCGCCCCCGGCCGGGTGATACGCCCCGCGTAGCCGCCGTCCCCGCCCGACCGCGACACCGGGCCCCGGTCCTGGAAACGACCGGGGCCCTCGTCGTGTCCGCGTCGCGCACCGGCCACCCTGCCCGGGTGCCCGCGGGACGCCGAAGATGCCGGCCGCGACCGGTGCCGGATGTCCGAGCGCTGTGGTGGGGTGGGCCCATGACGTTCGCGACGGAGCGCAAGTCCCTGCTGGAGCCCGGACGGCTGTGGTCGGCCGGTGAGGTGCTGGGGAAGCCGGGGCCGGTGCCCGCAGTGCCCGGGGTCTACGGGTGGCGGTTCGAGGTGGCGCCGTACGACGGGCTAGCGGTGGGCGAGTTGCTGTATGTAGGCATCGCTCCTCGGCGCATGGCCAATCGGACCAGCCGGCAACACCTCCGGTCCCGCGTGCGATACCACTTCCGGGGGAATGCCGAAGGTTCCACATTGCGGCTCACTCTTGGGTGTCTCCTCGGCCTGGAGCTGCGCCGGGTGGGCAGCGGGCGGCGGATGACCTTCGGGGTGCGGGGAGAAGCGGAGTTGTCGGCCTGGATGGCCGAACACGCCCGGGTCTGCTGGGTGGCCTACCCGAAGCCGTGGCTGCTGGAGAGTGCGCTGATCACCGGCCTCGATCTTCCGCTCAACCTCGACCAGAACAAGCACAACGCCTTCCACTCCACGCTGAAGGCCCTGCGCGCCGCCGCCCGGCAGCGGGCCCGCGCGCTTCCCGTCGGCGGCTGACCAGAGTTCGCTTTACAGCACCCCCATGCCCGCATGGCGGGTCGCCCCATTTCGTTCCGGAGGATGCGATGCATGATCTCGGACCTCTCACCGTTCATCGCCGCAAGGGGGAGGAGCCGTTGACGGCCGTCGGTCGGCCGGTGGAAACCCTGGGCGGCTTCTGGAGCTGGGCCTGCTCGGATCTGGCGAGCAACACCATGCGTGGCGTGCTGGCCGAGTACATCGTCGCGACAGCACTCGGCGCGGCGGAAGGAACGCGTACGGAGTGGGACTCGGTCGACATTCGTACCCCGGACGGCACGCGTGTGGAGGTCAAGTCATCGGCCTACCTGCAGTCCTGGGCCCAGGGGAAGTTGTCGGAGATCACCTTCAGCATCGCGCCCGCCCTCGGTTGGGACGGGCAGACCGGGGCATCCTCGACCGAAGCGCTGCGGAACTCCGACGTGTACGTGTTCTGCGTTCTGCACCACCTGGACAAGCGCACTCTCGACCCGCTGGATCTCGACCAGTGGACCTTTCACGTCCTCGCCACCCGCGTGCTGGACGAGAGGTGCGAGCGGCAGAAGACAATCAGTCTGGCCAGCCTCCTCCGCCTCGGCCCCCTGCAGACGGACTTCACCGGGCTGGCGAAGTCCGTCGCCGTCTGCACGGCCGGGTAGGGCTACGCGTCCGCCAGCAGGGGGTCGTACGGGGTGGAGCGGTGGCGGCCGGTCATGAAGGAGAGGAAGTCGCGGACGAACGCGCCGCGCGAGTACGCCTCGTGCGTCCCGGCCTCCGGAGTGCGGTGGAAGCCGGTGCGGAACAGGGCGCGGTACTCGGCCTCGTCGATGACGCCGTTGCCGTCCGTGTCGGTGACGTCGAAGAGGACTTCGGCAACCCGGATCAGCGCGGGACCGGCGTGGGTGGGGGCCGCCGTGGTGTATTCGGCTTTGCTGATGCGGCCGTCGCCGTCGGTGTCCAGGGCGCTCTGGAGTTCGCGCCACCAGTCGGCGTACGCCTGGTACAGCCGGGTCTCCTCGGGTTCCTCGAGGTCGAGGCGGGTCGACAACTCGCGGGCCATGGCGGCGAGGTCGGGCCATTCCAGGAAGCCGTCGCCGGTCTGGTCGAGTACCTGGGTGAAGAACTCCTCGGCGCTGCGGGACGCGCCGCTGCCCCCGGACGGCTCGTCCCGGTCGGCGAACGGGGTGACCAGCCGCAGCAACGCGCCCGCCTGCTGCATCCGTTCGCGCAGTGCGGTGAGCGTCGCGGCGTGCGGGGAGCCGCTTCCCGGGGAGAGGTAGGCGAGGTCCATGAGGGTCTCGGTGCGGATCCAGCCGTCGGGCAGGAAGCGGGCCAGGCCGGTGGCCAGGTAGGCGCTCTGCATGAGGGTCTGGGCGCCGGGGATCTCCGGCAGGCCGGCCCGGCGGCGGAACGGTTCGGGGAGGGACGCGACGGTAATGGTGCCCAGCGCGGGCCCGGCGACGGCGCGGCCGGCCGCCCAGAGGGTGGGCAGGCCGGCCAGCAGCGGCGGGGCCGGAAGGTGGTCGAAGAGCCGGTAGAGGATGATCCGCAGCGCCTCGGTGTTCTCCAGTTCCTCCTCGACCACCCGGTCGTAGTACCGCCAGAACTCCGGGAGGGTGGCGGGCAGATGGTCCGCGTCCACGCCGAGGGCCGCCATGAAGGCGCGGAATTCGGCGTAGAGCTGTTCCATCGCGGCCTGGTCGAGGGCCTGTCCGCTGAGCCGGCACATGGTGACGGAGCTTTCGAAGAGCGTCGCGACCACCCAGGCCCGCACCTCGGGGTCCATCGCGTCGTACGGCCGTTCCTGGGCGTCGGTGCCGCTCAGCCGGGAGTGCAGCCGGTTGAGGCGGGAGGCTTCCTTCTGCCGCACGGCCTCGTCGGCGCCGAACATGCGCTGCAGGCTCACCAGGGTGTTGCGCAGCCGTCGCCACGGATGCATGACGAACGTCGAGTTGTCGATCAGCGCGGCGCCGACCTGGGGATGGGCGGCCTCCAGGACCGTGGCGCGGACGACGGCGAGCGCCCACCGGGGGTCGTTGAAGAACCGGTGGAACTGCGTGTCGGGCCCGAACAGGGCTCCGGGCGGTGTGCCGGTGTCCGTCATGGTGGGGGTTCTCCGTTCGCGTGCGGGGCGATGCCGCCGAAGCGGCGGGCGCGTTGCCGGTAGGCGTGCAGACACTCCACGAAGTGCGGGGCGCGGAAGTCCGGCCACAGCACCGGCGGGAACATCCACTCCGCGTACGCCACCTGCCAGAGCATGAAGTTGGAGATGCGCTGTTCGCCGGAGGTGCGGATGACGAGGTCCACGTCGGGGGTGTCCGGGTAGGGCAGGTGGGCCGCGAAGTGCCGCTCGTCGACGGCGTCTGCCGGTATGCCGCTGCGGATGAGGGAGCGCGCCGCCTCGACGATGTCGCCGCGTCCGCCGTGGTCGAACGCCACGGTCAGCGTCATCCCCCGGTTCGAGCGGGTCAGCGTCATCAGGTCGGTGAAGTCCCGGGCCAGCGGGGCGGGAATCCTCGGGTCGCTCACGCCGAGGAACCGGCAGCGGATGCCGCGCGCGTGCAGCAGCGGGGCGTGTTTGCGCACCACGCGGCGCACCAGGCGCATGAGGAAGTCGACCTCGCCGGCGGGGCGCCGCCAGTTCTCGGTGGAGAAGGCGTACAGGCTCAGCCACTCGACGCCGGCCGACCGCGCGGCCGTGATGACGTCGATGACGGTGCTCTCGGCGGCCCGGTGGCCGGAGGTACGGGGTAACGAGCGCTGTGCGGCCCACCGGCCGTTCCCGTCCATGACGCAGGCGACGTGGCGGGGGACCGCGCCGGGCCGGTCCGGCGGAACCGGGGTCGCCGGGGGGAGTCCCCCGACCTGTTCCATCACTACGAGCGCCCCCCGTACTCCCGGTCGACCGTCCCCACGACGCACGGGGCCACCGGCGTCGGCCGGGTCTGCGGTGCCCGGCGGCACGGGCAGCGCCGGGATGTCCTTCCGCCCGCGCGCGTGCCACTCAGCAGTGTGGGGCCGCCTGACCCCGGCCGCCCTGTTCTCTCGGTACGTTCACCCGCCGGACTCCTGTCCTATTAACTGCCTCGCGTGCGCGGCCGGGCTGGGCCGGGACGGCGACGGGGTCGCCTGCGAGACCTGAGCCGGCGGCGCCCCTCCCGTACACCAACCGCCCCGGCCGGCGGCCCTGTTGGGGCCGGCCCTCGGTAGGGTGCAGCGACCGTGGTCGTACCGGGCGCGGCGGGGAAACGTTCGAGGGGGCTGGGACGGTGTTCGCGGAGCTGGAGGCGGGGGACCCGCGTCAGGTGGGGCGGTACCGGATCGAGGCGCGGCTGGGGGCGGGCGGCATGGGGCGGGTGTTCCTGGCCCGTTCGCCGGGCGGACGGACGCTCGCGGTCAAGGTGCTCCGCGCCGAACTGGCCGAGGACGCCGGGTTCCGGCGCCGGTTCGCGCGGGAGGTGGCCGCCGCGCGGCGGGTCACCGGTGTCTTCACCGCGGCGGTGGTCGACGCCGACCTGGAGGGCACTCCGGCCTGGCTGGCCACCGAGTACGTGCCGGGCCTGCCGCTGGGCCGGGCCGTGGCGGAGCATGGTGCGTGGCCCGAGCCCGCCGTGCTGGCGCTCGGGGCGGGGCTGGCCGAGGCGCTGGAGGCCATCCACGCGGCCGGGATCGTTCACCGGGACCTCAAGCCGTCGAACATCCTGCTGGCGCCGGACGGCCCGCGCGTCATCGACTTCGGGATATCGGTGAGCGACGACGACGGGGCGCTCACCCAGACCGGCGTGGTCGTCGGGACGCCCGGCTTCATGTCGCCGGAACAACTGGCCACGGGGGGACGGGTCGGCCCGGCGACCGATGTGTTCGCGCTGGGGGCGGTGCTGGCGTTCGCCGCGAGCGGTTCCGGCCCGTTCGGCTCCGGTGCCGGGCACGCCCTGAGCTACCGCATCGTGCACGAGGAGCCGGACCTGGGCGCGCTGCCCGCCGGGGTGCGCGCCGTGGTGGCCCGGTGTCTGGCCAAGGACCCGGGGCAACGGCCCACCGTCGCCGCGCTGCTGGAGGAGCTGGGCCGGGCGCTCGGGGACGGGGAACGCGGCCCCGGGCACGACCGGCTGCCGGACGCGGTGGCCGCCGCGCTCCGCGAACGACCCGGCGTCCCCCCGGCACCGCTGTTGCCCACGGGTGCGCCGGACCCGCACGGACCCACCCATGGCGGAAGCACCACGGGGGCCGCCCCCGTGCACCCGCCGACCGCCCTGTCGGCGCCCGCTCCCCCGGCCCCGCCCACCACGCCCCCGGCGGCGCCCCGCCCGGGCGACGCCCCGCCCGGACGCTCCCGCCGTCAACTGCTGGTCACTACCGCTGCCCTGGGGGTCGGGGGCATCGGCTTCGCCGGCTGGCGGCTGCTTGGTGGCGGGACCGGCGATCCGGCCACCGGCGGTCCGGCCGCACCGGGTTCCGGCGACGACGCACCGTCCGGCTCCGGCATCGTGGGCGGCACCCGGCGATGGTCGCTACCGGAGTTCGTCAGCACCTCGGTCCCCGCCCACGCCGACGGGACCCTCTACGTCGCCCTGATCGCGGCTGACCGGTCGCCCATCGTCCACGCGGTGGACACCGCCACCGGCGAGTCCCGCTGGAGCTCACCCCTGCCCGGGGGGAGTTGGTTCCCCACACCCGTGGTCGCCGGAACAACCGTGTACGTCAGCGGCTACGGCAGCGGCCTGTACGCCCTCGACACCGCCAGTGGCGAGCGGCTCTGGGAGTTTCCCCTGCCCGAGGGGCAGAGAGCCAGTTCCCCCGCCTTCGCCGACGGCACGGTCTACGTCGGCGGTGCGAACGGCAGGCTCTACGCCGTCGACGCCGAAACCGGACGGGAGCGCTGGCTCCACCTCTACTCACGGAACGGGATCGGCGGCACCATCCCGGCGCCGGTGGTTGTCGACGGGGTCGTCTACATCGGCGGCGGAGAGGGCGAACTGTTCGCGGTCGACGCCGACACCGGACAGGAACGGTGGGTGCGTCCGGCGGCCAACGACTGGCCGGTGATCCACTCCGTGGCCGTCGCGGACGGCACCGTCTACTTCGTCGACAACAGCAGCACACTGTGCGCGCTGGACGCCGCCGACGGGGAAGAACTCTGGACCGTCCCCCACGACCTCATGCCCTCCCGGCCGGAGGTCCTCGACGGCACCGTCTACGTGCATGACTTGAGCGATGCCTTGTACGCCCTCGACGCTTCCGATGGGCGGCAGCTGTGGAGTTTTCCTCTCGGGGGCCGGGTGCAGGGAGACCTGTCCGCCGGGAACGGCACCGTCTGCTTCGGTGGCGCCGAGGGCACGGTGTACGCGGTCGACGCCGCGACCGGGGACGAGCGCTGGGCGTTCGACGTCCGGGAGCCGGGCGCGGACAGCAGGATGGTCAAGGTCCCGCCGCTGATCGCCGGGGACACGGTCTTCTTCACCGCCGCCGACGACACCCAGATCGAACTGCCCATCCTGTACGCCGTGGCGCTCTGATCCGGCGCCCCACACGGAGTGTCCGGCGGGGCGCGGGCGTCACGCCGCCCCGGGGGTCTCCTTGGGTGAACTCCGGCGCGCCGACGGACCGTCGAGGTGGAGGACCACCGAGGTGTGGAAGCGGTGCACGGCGTCGTCGACGCTGCGGATGAAGCCGCTCTCGGCGTTGCCCCGGCCGCTGCCCATCCCCTTGAAGAGGGACAGCCGGAACCCGGTGATGCGGGTGCCCGCCGCCCGGGGCAGCAGGTCGGCCGGCTCCGGGCGCAGCCGTTCCAGGGTGCCGCGCGGGCCGCCGCCCTCGCCCTCCACCAGGGTTTCGATGTGCAGATCGGCCGGAGCCTCGGCCAGTCGCCGGATGAGCCGTTTCGCCCAGGTCAGCGGGTAGCCCTGCTCGGGGGCGGGGATCTCGACGGAGGTGCGGAGTTTGCCGGTGCGCAGATCGGCGGTGATGGCCAGTACGCCGGGGCCGTTCTCGATCTTTATGTCGGCGTGCAGGCGCCCCTCCGCGCAGAGTTGGTCCGCCGAGCGGGCCCGCCGGACGCCGTGGTCCCCGCCGCGCCGCGCCCGCTGGACGGGCAGGACCCGGAGGCCGAGTTCGCCGCCGAGCCCCAGGCAGACCTGCCGGATCAGCCGTTCCCAGCTCTCGACCACCTCCAGGGCGCGCGGGTCGCCCTGGGAGAGGGTCTCGTCCTCGATGCCGTTGCGGACCGGCACCCAGGACGCCCCCATGTTCTGGAAGCCGTGGCAGCCGGAGTTGTCGTGCTGGAGGTAGTGGAGAAGCTCCTGGAGCAGCCAGGCGTGGGCCGGGTTGCCGACGCCCTCGTGCCGGATCAGGGTCTGTGCCTGGTAGGTGACCTCGGCCCAGGGCAGGTGCCACAGGGCTACCTTGTGCTTGCGGCGCCCGTCCACCCGGACGTCGAGGAGCGGAGTGCCCTCCAGGGCCACGTCGTTGGAGAGCGTGATGACGGCCTCGTAGCCGCGGCGGGCGGCGATGTCCATGTACGCCTGGACCTGCTCGGCCTTGAGATCGTTGCCGTTGGTCTTGGTCTCGACCAGGGCGGTCCACAGCTTTCCGGCGCGTTCGACGCGGATCACCCCGTCCGGGCGGCGGGGGGTGTCGCCGTGCGGCAGGGAGACCTCTGTGAAGGTCTCCATCCGGCCGGCCGGGGCTCCGAACCCGGCGATGAGCCGGCGGCCGAACTCCGGCACCTGCGCCATGACGGACAGCAGGACGGAGGTGGCGCGGTTCTCCCGTTCGCGGTCGCTGCGCAGCGCGGACACGGGGAAGAGCCGGGCGTCCTTCCAGGACTCGTTCTCCGCGAGGGACTTGCGGCTGATCCGGGGCAGGGTGATCTTCTTCTTGGCGGTACGGGGCCTGCGGGGCCGGGCGGCCGGTTCCTCCCCGGCGGGCGGCGGCCCGCCGCGCTGGGCGGGGACGGACGGGGCGGCGGAGCCGGCTGCGGAGGGCTGTTCGCTCCCCGGGGAGGTGACGGGCGCGTCCACGGGTGCGGGTTCGGCGCCGCCGGTGTCCGGGAGGTTCCCCTCCTCGGCCGCGGCGGTGCCCGTGCCGCCGTCCTCGTCGTCGGAAGCTGCGTCGACGGCGTCGACGGCGTCGTCCTCGATGTCCACACCGAAGTCGGTCGCCAGGCCGGCCAGACCGGAGGCGTAGCCCTGGCCAACGGCCCGGAACTTCCAGTCCGTGCCCCGCCGGTACAGCTCGCCGAAGACGAGAGCGCTCACCGCCTCCGTTCCCTCGGGGGCGAAGCGCAGCAGCCGGTCCCCCGCGGCGTCGGACAGGGTCACCCGGAGGTCGTCCAGTTCGTCGAAGCCCGCCGCCCCGTCACGGCTGGCCGCCACGACGATCCGGTCCACGGCGGCCGGCAGCGCCGTCAGGTCGAAGCCGATGCGGTCCTCGCTGCCCTCTGTGCCCGCCGTCTTGCCGAGCAGGTGCACGCTGCCGTCGGGGGCGACCGGGTTGTTGTAGAAGTAGAAGTCGTCGTCGCCGCGCACCTTGCCGTCGGCGTCCACCAGCAGCACACAGACGTCGGCGTCGCCGTCCCCGCCCTGGCTGGTCCAGCCCAGGCTGACGATCACCGATCCGGTGTGCTCGCTCAGGGCCGCCAGCGAGACGTTCGCGCCCTTGACCATGGTGTGCACAGCTGCCCCCTCGTCCCCTGTCCGGACAGGGGTGACCAGCACCCGGACACCCCCTGGCTCCCCGATGTGACGTGGAGCACGGCGCAGACTCTAGTGTGCGCGGGGTGAACGATGTGGCGATTCTGGAAAGTTGATGCCCGCGGTGAGGGCGTGGAACGCCGGCGGGCCCGCAGCCGCACGAGCGGTCCGGATCGGGGCCGCCTCGGCCGTCCCCTCCTCGCCGACCGCAGTGCGATGGTTTGTCTGTTCTTACAATGCGGCGGACGGTGCACGCACAGGGATCGGAACGCACATGGGACGGCAGGGGCCGCGCGGCGGGCTGGAGCGGGAGCTGGAACGGCTCGACGGGGCGCCGTACGGGCGGTACAAGGGGCTGGTCGGCACCTGGGAGCTGGGCCCGGGACGTACGGTGCGCGTCGTGCGGGCGCAGGCCGATCCGTTCGCGCCGCCCGGCCGGGTGGCGCTGCGGCTGGACGGCGAAGCGGCCGGATTCGACCCGGAGTTGTGGGCGACCCCGGTACGGCGGCGGGCGCTGGCCGGGTATCTGGTGCGGTCCGCCGCCCGGGAGATGCGCGCGGAGCGGGCGTACCAGCTGGACGCCGGCGGGCAGGAGGTGCTGGACCGCGGCTCCTGCACGGTGGGGGCGGACGGCTCGGTGACGCTGCGGTTCGGGGTGTCGCTGCCGGGGCCGCGGCGCCGGATCGACGGGCGGGAGGCGTGGCGCCTGCTGGGCCCCGGGGCGGCCCGGGTCGCCGACCGGGCGCTGGTCGCGCGGGCCCACGAGGCGGCGCGGGTACGGGAGTTCGTGGAGACGGTGGAGGACTCGGCGGCGCTGCGGGCGGAGTTGCCGGGGCGGGGCCTGGTCGGTTTCGTGGCGGACGGCGCGCTGCTGCCGCGCCGCAGCGGGGCCGATGACCGTCCGGCGCGCGGCGCGGGCGTGGTGCCGTTCCGTTCGCCGCGGGAGTTGCGGGTCACCGTGCGGCTGCCGAACGCCGGAGAGGTCAGCGGCATGGGCGTGCCGGAGGGGGTGACGCTGATCGTCGGCGGCGGTTTCCACGGCAAGTCGACGCTGCTGCGGGCGCTGGAGTCGGGCGTGTGGGACCACGTGCCGGGCGACGGGCGGGAGCGGGTGGCCGCCCGCGCGGACACCGTGAAGCTGCGCGCCGAGGACGGGCGGCGGGTGGAGCGGGTGGACCTGCACGCGTTCGTCGACCATCTGCCCGGCGGCGCGGACACCACCGACTTCTCCACGGACAACGCCTCGGGGTCCACCTCGCAGGCGGCGTCGCTGTGCGAGGCGGTGGAGGCCGGGGCCCGGGTGCTGCTGATCGACGAGGACACCGCCGCGACCAATCTGATGATCCGGGACGCCCGGATGCAGGCCCTGGTGGCGAAGGAACGGGAGCCGCTGACCCCGCTGGTGGACTCGGTGCGCTCGCTGCACCGCGACCACGGGGTGTCCACGGTGCTGGTGATGGGCGGCAGCGGCGACTATCTCGATGTCGCGGACCGGGTGATCATGATGGACGCCTACCGGCCGGCGGACGTCACGGCGCGGGCCCGGGAGGTCGCGGCGGTGCCCACCGGGCGGCGGGCCGAGGCGGAGTCCTTCCCCGGTGTGGTGCACCGCCGTCCCGACCCGGCGTCGCTGGACGCCACCGCGCGCGGGCGTACCCGCGTCCGCTCGCGCGGTACGGACCAGCTGGTGTTCGGCGAGCACGAGGTGGACCTGCGGTCCGTCGAGCAGGTGGTGGACGGTCCGCAGGTGACGGGGATCGGGCTGGCGATGGAACTGCTGGTGCGCCGGGGCCATCTGGACGGACGGCGGACGCTGGCGGAGGCGCTGGATCTGCTGGACGCGGAGCTGGCGGGCCCGGAGGGCGTCGAGGCGCTGCTGTCGGTGCACGACGAGGATCTCGCCGTACCGCGCCGGTTCGAGGTGGCCGCCGCCGTCAACCGGCTGCGGGCGCTGCGGGTGTTCCGCTGACGCGCCCGGTGCCGGTCAGCCCAGGCCGAAGTGCCGGCTCACCTCCTCGGCGGTGAAGCGGGCCCGCAGCTTGCAGGCGGAGTTCTGGTTGGCGAAGAACCCGGTGCGCCACAGCGCCAGTTCGCGGGGCACCGTCCGCTCCCAGGTGACCGGCACCACCCATTCGCGCCGGTCCTCGCCGTCCGCGCCGTCCTCGGCGGGGGCGGCCGGGGCGGGCCGGGTGTATGTACCGCTCAACGACAGTGCGGCAAGCGGCTGTTCCCGGCCGCCGATGTCCAGGACGGCCTCCTCGAAGGGCTGGGCCCGGCCGGTGACGGTGCCCACACCCACGTACCCGGACTTGGGGATGTGGGTGAACACCCGCGCGCCGATCGGCAGGGCGCGCAGGGTGCGGGAGAACCAGGCGCCGCCGCCCGCCGAGACGAAGCCGTGCCGCCGCGCGTCGTCCCAGTCACGGCCGCCGCTCTCGTCGCCGAAGGAGACGTACCAGTCGGTGCCGTTCCACGGTTCGCGGGTGCCGGTCCTGCGGCCTCCGGTGGGGTCGGTCGCTGTCTCCGGTTCGTCGATGAGCCAGGTGCGGGCCAGGTAGGAGCGGCCGTCGTCCTCGAAGGCGCGGAAGAACATGACGTTCACGGGCACGCCGAAGCCGGTGGCGAGGTAGGTGATGATCCGTTCGGTGGCCGGGTCGAGTTCGCCGGCCACGACGGTGAGGGTGTGCGTGCTGTTGAGGGTGTCCGGCGGGGAGCCGCCGAAGCGGGCGGCGAAGGCCTCGTCCAGTTCGGTGGGCAGGCCGTGTTCGCGCGCGTGGTGGGCGTAGAGGGCGCGGATCTCGTCGTTGCCGAGGTCCCGTACCCAGGAGCCGTAGTCGAGAACCTGGGCCACCACGTCGCGCGGGGTGCGGTCGCGTTTGAGTTCCAGGACGTGCAGGGAGCCCTCTTCGTCCATGCCGAGCAGGTCGATGAACCCGTTGTGGCCGGTGTGCACCTGGCGTCCGATGAGCAGCATGGGGCGGCCGAGGACGTCCGGGTCGGCGACGATGAGGTCCTCCAGCGCGGCCTCGCGCGCCAGGGCCTGCTCGGGGACGCGCTGGGGGACGCGTTCCGGCTTTCCGTCGATCCGCCACAGTCCGAACTCCAGTGGCATGTCGTGTCCCCCTGTGGGTGAGGTGCGGTGTCCCGGATCGGACCGGAGGTCAGGGTATCCCCGTCCCGAGAGTCGCGCCCCCTGCCTCAACTCCCGTGTTGTGCGGTCAGGTTGGGGCATCGAGGAGGCAGGGCGGGCTACCCCTCCGTGCCCGTCCGCTGCCGGGGCACCGGGCGGGCACAGGCGAGCAGCGTCCGGGCGGCGTCGCCCGGGGGCCGGTCGGGGCGGTGGACGGCCCGCAGCCGGCGGGTGAGGTCCAGGCCGCGCACCGGCAGCGGCACCACGGCCCCGGCCGCCGCGTCCCGGGCGGTGGCCAGCGAGCTGAGCACCGCCGGGCCGACGCCCTCGCCGACCGCCGTCTTGATGGCGGTGGTGCTGGAGAGTTCGAGCAGTGGCGGGACCGGCCCGGCGCCGGTGTGACGGTGCAGCGCCCGGTCCAGATGCTGCCGGGTTCCCGAGCCGGACTCCCGGGCGATCAGCGGAGTGGCGGCGAGCTCCTCGGCCGGGACGCCGTCCGCGCCGTACCGGGCCCAGGGGTGGCCGGGCGGGACGATCACGGTCAGCGTGTCGCGGGCCACGGTGCGGCTGACCAGCCCGGCCGGGTCCTCGGGCCCCTCGACGAAGCCGAGGCGGGCGGTGCCGGAGCGGACCGCCCGCGCCACGTCGTCGGAGTTCCCGGTGGTGAGGGAGACGGCGGTGTCCCGGGCCACCGCGCGGAAGCGCGCGAGCCAGTGCGGCAGCAGGTACTCGGCGACGGTGAGGCTGGCGGCGACCGGCAGCCGGGCCCGTTCGGCGCGGGCCAGTGAGCCGATGCCCGCCTCCAGGACGGCCGCCGCGTCGGTGGCGGTACGGGCCCAGTCCGCGACGAGGGCGCCCTCGGGGGTGAGCCGGGAGCCGCGCGGTGAGCGTTCCAGCAGGCCGAGCCCCAGGCGCCGCTCCAGTTGCCGGATGCGGGAGCTGGCGGCGGGCTGGCTGATGCCGTGCTCGCGGGCGGCCGCCCCCAGACTGCCCAGCCGGGCGACGGAGAGCAGCAGCTCGAAGGGGGCGAGGTCGCTGACGCGACGAGGCAGGGGCATAAGAGCAGTTTATGGGCTCATACCGGAATGATCCCTACCGTCGTCCGCCCCCGGACGACAGGCTGGAGACCATGGCCGTCGACTCCCCCACCCGTCCGCTCGCCCCGACCGCGCCCGCGGACCGGCCCCCGCGCCGCCTGCTCCCCGAACTCGACCGGCCCGCCGACGCCCTCCGGAACCTGGGCCCGAACTGGTTCGCCGCCGTGATGGGCACCGGCATCGTCGGCAACGCGGCCGTCGCCCTGCCCGTGGGCGGCCAGGCGCTGCGCCCGGCGGCCACGGTGGTGTGGGGTCTGGCCTGTCTGCTGCTCGTGGCGCTGCTCGGCGCCTGGACCGTGCACGCGGTCCGGCACCCGGAACGGGCCAGGGCCCTGGCCGGGCACCCGGTCATGGGCCACTTCTGGGGCGCCCCGGCGATGGCGCTGCTGACCGTGGGGGCGGGCACGGTGGCGCTGGGCGCCGATGTCCTGGGCACCGCGCTCGCGGTACGGGCCGGCGCCGTGCTGTGGGCGGCGGGCACCGCACTGGGGCTGCTGACCTGCGTGGCCGTCCCCTACCGCACGATGACCGGGGGCCCGGCCCCGGCGGACGCGGCCTTCGGCGGCTGGCTGATGCCGGTGGTGCCGCCCATGGTGTCGGCCGCCACCGGCGCCGCCCTCGTCCCGCACCTGCCGGCCGGCCAGCCCCGGCTGACGCTGCTGCTGGTGTGCGGGGCGCTGTTCGGCGTCAGCCTGTTCTCCTCGCTGATCCTGCTGCCGCAGCTGTGGTCGCGGCTGGTGCACCACGGCACCGGACCGGCCGCCCTGGTGCCCACGCTGTGGATGGTGCTGGGGCCGCTGGGCCAGTCGGTGACGGCCGTCCATCTGCTCGCGGACGCCGCGCCCGGGGTGCTGCCGCAGCCGTACGCCGACGCGGCGCGGGCCGCGGTGCCGCTGTACGGGGTGCCGGTGTGGGGGTTCGCGCTGATGTGGCTGGCGCTGGCCGCCGCGCTCACCGTGCGCCAGGCCCGGCTGGGGCTGCCGTTCTCCCTGGCCTGGTGGGGCTTCACCTTCCCGGTGGGGACCTGTGTGACGGCCTCCGCCGGGCTGGCGCAGCGGCTCGGCTCCGACCTGTTCACCGGTACGGCGCTCGTGCTGTACGCCTTCCTGGTCCTCGCCTGGCTGACGGTGAGCGCCCGCACCGCCCGGGCCGCCCTGCGCGGCGGCATCTTCCTCCCCCCGCCGGGCCCGCCGCCCGCGCCGGAGGGGACGCCCCGGACCTGAGCGGAACGGTCGGGCGCGGGGCGCGAGGCGCTCTGGCGGGACGGGGTGAGCCGTGGCATGTTCACGGGGTTACCCGCGTTCACCTGCGTGAAAGGGCTCCATCACCCATGCACAGACGCCAGTTGCTGCGTACCGCGGCCACCTCGCTGACTCTGGCCACCGCCCTGCTGGCCACCGGGGGTGCCATCGCCCATGACGTGACGCCGACGGCAACGGCGGACTGGGAGATATCCCTGTCCGGCGACAGCCTGATCGAATCCGTCACCTCGGTCTCAGCCGTCGATGAGAACCTCGCCTGGGCCGTCGGCAGAAAGGATCAGCGCGGTGTCCTGATGCGCTGGGACGGGGCGGTGTGGAGTGAGGAGACGGCACCGGAACTGCCGCAGGTATGGACGTGGTCCTCGGTCAGTGCCGTGTCGGCGGATGACGTCTGGGTGCACGGCCTGGCGGAGCGGGATGCCGTTCTCGCGCACTACGACGGCGAGAGCTGGACGACCGTACCCATCCCGCACCCGGTCGGCGATTCCTGGCTCGAAGTCCCCATCAAAGCCGTACCCGGACGGCTCTTCGTGGGCGGCGACTCCCTCCAGACCTACGCGGACGGCGTCTGGGAGAACTTCACGCTTCCCCACCTCGTCAACATCCGGGACATCGACGCCTTCTCGGCCGACGACGCATACGCGACCGGCATGCAGTACCCGGTGGACGACGGACACCCGGTGGCCTATCACTGGGACGGCATCACCTGGACCCGGATGACGCAGCCCCCGGTGCGTACCGGAACGGACACCGCCAAGATCGCCACGGGGGAGCCCGACAACGTCTACGTGGCCGGATGGGCCACCGCACCGCGTGGCGCCCCGCCCGTACCGGGCGTTGCTCACTGGGACGGAACACAATGGCGGGACATCACCGGATCGCTCTCCGATCTCTACGTGCAGGCGATCACCACGGACGGCCGGGGAGGTCTGTGGGTCGCCGGCATGGACCAAACCGAGCCCGCCTTCTCCGGACCGGTGTTCTGGCACTACGACGGCGCGATCTGGAGCAAGGAATTCGGCGCCTGGGCCACGGACGCGGACGCCCGATGGCCGCACTATTTCTTCAACGACCTGGCACCGGTCGGCGACACCGGTGCCCTGTGGGCCGTCGGTAACTACTCCGCCCACCTGCCCGATGGCGACCGTGTCGGCGGCGGACTCATCCAGCGGTCACGGAACGCCCTCCGTGGCACCGTGAACCGGCGGCCGGCGGCATGAGGACCGAGGGCCCCGCCGTGAACGGTGGGGCCCTCGCAGGAAACCGCTGCGGGACCGACGTCTCAGGCCACGCCCGCCAGGGTGAGCACCAGGTCCTTCACCTCCGTCGCCGCCAGCTCCGTCCGGGCGGCGTCGGGGGTGGAGCACAGCAGGAGCGGGCCGTCGTCCGGGGTGGTGGGGAGGCGGCCGTGGGTGCCGGTGACCCAGGTGCCGGTCATCGGGACGACGTTCATCGCGTACCGCAGGCCCAGCTTCTTGCGGGCCAGGCCGGCCGCCGCCTGGAGGCGGGCGCGCGGGTTGTCCGGGTCGAAGAAGAGTTCCGCCGGGTCGTAGCCGGGTTTGCGGTGGATCTCCACGCCCCGGGCGAAGTCGGGGGCGCGGGCGTCGTCCAGCCAGTAGTAGTACGTGAACCACGCTTCCGGCTCGGCCACCAGGACCAGTTCGCCCGAGCGTTCGTGGTCCAGGCCGTACGCGCCCTGCTCCTCCTTGGTCAGGACCTCGGCCACGCCCGGCAGTTCGGCGCACAGGTGCGCCACCTTCTCCAGGTCGGCCGCGTCCGGCACGTAGACGTGGGCCACCTGGTGGTCGGCGACCGCGAAGGCGCGGGAGGTCCAGGGGTCCAGGTACTCCATGCCCTCCTGGGTGTAGACCTCCAGCAGACCGGCGCGGCGCAGCGCGCGGTTGATGTCCACCGGCTGGGACGCCTTGGTGATGCCGTACTCGCTCACCACCACGACGGTGGTGCGGCTCTCGCGCGCGTCCCGCAGCAGGGGGGCCAGGATCCGGTCGACGTCCTGGACGGCGCGGATGGCCTGCGGGCTGTCGGGGCCGTAGCGCTGGAGGTCGTAGTCCAGGTGCGGGACGTAGGACAGGGTCAGGTCGGCGCGCGGCATCAGGCGGCGGGTGGCGGCGACGATCCATTCGCTGGAGCGGATCGAGGCGGTCGGCCCCCAGTAGTGGAACAGCGGGAACGGGCCCAGTTCCTCGGTCAGTTCGTCGTGCAGCTCGGGCGGCCTGGTGTAGCAGTCGGGCGACTTGCGGCCGTCCGCGTGGTAGACGGGGCGCGGGGTCACCGTCCAGTCGGTGTCGGCGCCCATCGCGTACCACCAGCAGACGTTGGCCACCCGGTAGCCGGGGTCGGTCCTGCGGGCGGCGTCCCAGATCTTCTCGCCGCCGACCAGGCGGTTGTGCTGGCGCCACAGGTGGATCTCGCCCTGGTCGCGGAAGTACCAGCCGTTGCCGACGATGCCGTGTCCGGACGGCGGCAGGCCGGTGAGCATCGAGGACTGTACGGAGCAGGTCACGGCCGGCAGCACCGGCGTGAGTTCCGCCTGCCAGCCGGCGTCCGCCACGGCGCGCAGGTTCGGGGCGTGGGCCAGCAGGCGGGGGGTGAGGCCCACGACGTTCAACAGGAGGATGCGGTTGCGGCTCATCGGTGAACGACTCCCACTTCGTGCAGGGCTTGTGCGGTCCAGTTGAGTTCGGCGGCCAGGCCGTCGGCCAGCTCCGCCTCCGTCGTCGGGCGGTGGTGTTCGGGCAGGACGGACCAGGTGTACGTCTCGACCTCCAGGTGGTCGGTCAGCGCCCTGGGGCCGCCCAGCAGTGTCGTGAGGGTCGAGCGCAGATGGCCGGTGGTCGAGGTGAGCGGGGGTTCGGGGTGGCGGTGCAGGGGGGCGTGGAAGTGGACGCGCCACGGGGAGCCGGCGGGCAGGGTGTCGAGCGCCTCGGGGAGGTCGTCGGTCGATCCGCCCGAGGCGTCGCGGACCTGGTGGAGGAAGCGTTCCTCCGTGTAGCGGGACAGTGCCGCGGCGGTGGCCGGGTCGGCGGGGTCGGCCGCCTCAAGAGCCGCCGACACCTGGGCCTTGACGATCGGCAGGCCGGCCCCGGCGAGGTTTCCGATGGCCCGGTCGGGGTTCTCGAAGGCCACGGCCAGATGGCACAGGTCCAGGCAGACGCCCAGGCGGTGGGTGTCGACGCCGGACAGCTGCCGCGCGGCCTGTTCCGTCGTCTCCACGACGCAGCCGGGTTCGGGTTCGAACGCCACCCGGATCGTCCGGCCGGTCTCCGCCTCGATCTTCGCCAGGCCGTCCGCGAGCCGGTCCAGCTGGAGCCGGGCGCGGGCCGCGCTCGCGGGGTCCCACGGGGTGCGCCAGGCCAGCGGAACGGTGGAGATGCTGCCGCGCGCGGCGTCGTCCGGGAGGAGGGCGGCCAGTACCCGGGCGCAGTCCAGCGTGTACGCGAGCCGGTCCTCCCGCGTCCAGTCGGGGTGGTAGACCGCCTGCTTGACCACGGGGGCGTGGAAGCCGCGGTAGGGAAAGGCGTTGAGCGTCACCGTTTCCAGGCCGTGCCGCGCCAGTTCGCCGCGCAGGGCGGTCAGGTCGGCCGGATTCCGGGCCAGGTTCCGGGCCAGCGGGGCGGGGAGCCACAGGCCCAGGGAAAGACTCGGGACGCCCAGCCGGGCGCGCACCGCGGCCCCGTACACCTCCAGTTGGCGGTGGACGCCGGCCAGGTCCTCGGCGGGGTGGACGTTGGTGCAGTACGCGAGGTGGACGGTCGTGCCGTCGGGGTGCCGGAACCTCATGCCGTCCCCCCGACGCCGCCCGCCGCCCCGCCCGCCTCCGGTGCCGGGTCCGGGTCCTTGCGTTCTCCGCGCAGGATCGAGTTGCCCTCCCAGGTGGCGGCCCCGGCGACGTCCTCGTCCAGCAGCAGCCGGCCGCTCTGGGCGTAGAACTCCACCGGGTTGCGCCACAGCACCTTGTCGACGTCGTCCTCGCTGAACCCGGCCGCCCGCATCGCGGCGCCGGTCTTCGCGGTCTTCAGCGGGTCGCTGCGGCCCCAGTCGGCGGCCGAGTTCACGATCATCCGCTCGGTGCCGTACTCCTTCAGCACGGCCGTCATCCGGCCCTCGTCCATCTTGGTGTCGGGGTAGATGGAGAAGCCCATCCAGCAGCCGCTGTCCGCGACCAGGCCCACCGTCACCTCGTTCAGGTGGTCGATCAGCACCATCCCGGGCGGCAGTCCGGAGGCCGCCACCAGCTCCAGGGTGCGGCGGGTGCCCTCCGCCTTGTCGCGGTGCGGGGTGTGCACGAGGACCGGCAGGCCGTGTTCGCGGGCGAGGTCGAGGTGGTGGACGAGGACCTTCTCCTCCGCCTCCGTCATCGCGTCGAAGCCGGTCTCGCCGACCGCGACCACGCCGTCCTTCACCAGGTAGCGCGGCAGCAGGTCCAGGACGCCGGCGAGCCGGGGGTCGTTGGCCTCCTTCGGGTTCAGCGCGATGGTGCAGTGGTGCCGGATGCCGAACTGGGCGGCGCGGAAGCGTTCCCAGCCCACCAGCGTGTCGAAGTAGTCGCGGAAGGAACCCACCGTCGTACGGGGCTGGCCCAGCCAGAACGCCGGTTCGGTGACGGCGCGCACCCCCGCCGCGTACATCGCCTGGTAGTCGTCGGTCGTGCGGGACGTCATGTGGATGTGGGGGTCGAAGATGCGCATCAGTCGGCGTTCCGTTCCGTCAGTCGTATGGCGTCGTCCGGGATCGCCCGGCCCGCCGCCGCCCGTTCGGCCACGAAGGCGCGTGTCATCCGGGTCAGTTCCGCGTCGGCGCGGCGCTCCCAGCTGGCGACCGCGTCCAGCGGCACCTCCATGAACAGGCACTTCAGTACGCCGTGCCGCCAGGGGGAGTCCGGCAGCCGGCGGGCCGCGTAGCCGCCCATGGCCGCCGCCACCAGGCGCGGGTCGTTGGTGCGCAGCGCGTCCTCGACGAGCGGCAGCAGGCCCGGGCGGTCCAGGAGTTCGGGCTCGCCCAGAGCCCGCAGGATCGCGTGCTTCTCGTCGGTGTCGCCGAAGTCGTACAGCTCGCTCAGTTCGGTGTCGGTGAGCGTGCCGACCCGTGCCGCGTCCTTCAGCAGCGCGATCCGGGTCTCCTCCGCCCGCGCGCGGCCGACCTTCCTGGCCACGGCGGGGAAGACGAGGGCGAGCGGGGCGTCGGTCCCGGGCGTCACAGCGTCGCCTCCGCCGCGCGCAGGGCCGCCAGGGCGCGGGCCGCCACGGTGGGGGCGGCGTGGGCGTGGCGCGGGAGTTCGACCGCGACCAGGCCCCGGTACCCGACCTCGCGCAGCGCCGCCAGCGTCGCCGGCAGGTCGATGTCGCCCTCGCCGAACTCCAGGTGGTCGTGGACGCCCGGGCGCATGTCGTCCGCCTGGACGTTGGCCAGCAGCGGGCCGACGGAGCGTACGCAGGTGGCGGTGTCGGCCGGTTCGTTGCACACGGTGTGGCCGATGTCGATGGTGTGGCGCAGGCGCGGCGGGTCGCCGAGGCGGCGGCGCAGTTCGGTGACGCCGGCCAGGGTGTCGAGGAACATGCCGGGTTCGGGCTCCACCGCGCAGAGCACGCCGTGTTCCTCGGCCGTGGTCAGGACCTGGGCCGTGCCCTTGGTGATCCGTTCCCAGCCCTCCTGCGGCGCGGTGTCCCCGGGCAGGATGCCGGACCAGAAGGAGACGGCCTGCGCGCCGAGGTCGGCGGCCACCCGTACGGCCAGGTCGAGGTACTCCACGCGCCGGTCGCGGCCCTGGGTGGAGACGAGGGTGGGCTCGTGCTTGTGCCGGGGGTCCATGAGGTAGCGGGCGCCGGTCTCGATGACCACGGACAGGCCGAGCCGGTCCAGGCGGCGGGCCACCTCCTGGGTTCGGGCGGCCAGTTGGGGCGCGAACGGGTCCAGGTGGTGGTGGTCCAGGGTCAGTGCCACCCCGTCGTAGCCGAGGTCCGCGATCACCTCCAGGGCGTCTTCGAGGCGGTGGTTGGCGAAGCCGTTGGTGCCGTAGCCGTAGCGCAGCGGTGCGGGGGTCGTCATGTGGGGGACACCTTTCGGGAGGCGATGCGGGCCAGCCCGCCCAGCGCGGTGAGCGCGCCCGCCACCACGGGGGCGCCCGCCGCCGCCAGCAGTGCGGATTGCAGGCCGGTGACGCCGCGGACGCCGGTGCCGGTCGCGGCGCGTACGGTGCCGGCGTCGCCGGGGGTGCGCAGCGCGGCGAGCTGGGCGCGGCCGACGGTCGCCGCGTAGCCGGCCAGCGATGCGGCGACCGCCCAGCGGTCCCGGGGGCGGCGGCGCGGTCCGGCCAGGGCGGTGGCGGTGGCGGTGGCCGCCGCCGCGGTGCCTGTCGCGGCCAGGGCGGCGGTCGCGGTGGCCGGGGTGGCGCCGTGCACCTCGCCGCGGCTGAGCGTGGTGACGCCCGCCGTGTGGGCGGCGATCGCCAGCGCGGGCAGCGCGGCGCGGCGCGGGTCGCCGCCGGCTCCCAGCAGCACGTCGAGGCCGCGGGCCAGCGCCATGACGGCGGGTCCTGCGGCGGTGCGCTGTGCCCACAGGTCGTAGGTCCAGATGGTGGCGGTCAGCGGGATCGCGACCCGCAGGGCCCGCTTGCCGCCGGCGACCGCCGACAGGGTGAGGCCGGCGCCGGTGAGGGCGGCGGCCAGGCCGAGGGCCTCGAAGGCGTCCACCCGGCCGGAGGGGATGGGCCGTTCGGGGCGTTCGGAGGCGTCCAGGTCGGCGTCGGCGAAGTCGTTGAGCGCCATGCCCGCCAGGTAGAGGCAGACGGACGCGGCGGGTGCGGCCCAGGTGCGGCCGCCGTACGGCCAGCCGGCAGCCGCCGCGCCGGCCAGGCTGTCGCCGGGGACGGTCAGGGCGGCGGGCAGCCGGACGAGTTCGGCGGCGTCGCGCGGCTTCACGCGCGGGCCCCCAGCTCCGTGCACCAGTCGGTCAGCGCCTGCCACTGCCGGCCGAGGTCGTGTTCGGCCGTGCCGGCCGGGTCCTTGAAGAAGAAGCCGAGCGCGGGCAGCGGGCCGGCCTCGCCCGCCTCGCGGGCCCGGGCGGCGAGCCGCACCAGGTCGAGGACGAGGGGTGCGGCCAGTGCCGAGTCGCAGCCGTTCCAGGTGAACTGGAGGGACATGCGGGTGCCGAGGAAGCCCTCGAAGGAGACGTGGTCCCAGGCGGTCTTCCAGTCGCCGAGGTCGGCGACGTAGTCGATGTGCATCGGGCCGTCGACCGGGTGGCCCAGGATCGCCTCCAGGCCCTGGCCCTTGGTGCGCAGCTTGCTCTGTGCCGCCTCGGGGTCGGCGAGGGTGCGGCCGTCGCCGCCGCCGAGCAGGTTGACGGAGGCCCAGGACCGTACGGCCAGCGCCCGGTGGGCGAACATCGGGGCCAGCGCGGACTTCAGCAGGGTCTCGCCGGTCTTGCCGTCGGAGCCGGCCCAGGGCAGGCCCTCGCGCAGCGCGAGTTCGCCGAGCGCGGGCAGCTTGGGGCCGGGGCTGGGGGTGAAAGCGACCACGGGGCAGCCGGCCCGGAAGGCGGCGTACGCGTACAGGGAGCTGGTGGGCAGCGGGGACTCGCCCCGGTCCAGGGCGGCCTCCAGCAGGTCCAGGCGGTGCAGTTCGGGGGTGTCGGGGGCGGGCGGCTCGGTGCTGGAGACGTCCACGACGACGACCTCGTCCAGGCCGTGCCGGTCGCGGAACGCCCGCAGGTCCTCCTGGATCCGGTCGGCCGCCGCCCGCTGGGTCTCGCCGCCGGGGCCCGCGCCGGGGCGTATCCGGTCGTCGGCCTCGGCGAGTTCGGCGCACAGTGCGCGGGCCAGGGCGGTGGGGAAGACGCCGCCGGCCGCGAGTTCCTCGGCGCGCTTGGGCAGGGAGCCCTCGCCCACCTCGTGGCCGCCGGTGATGATGCCGGTGAGGGCGGGCAGCCCGGCCGCCGCCACCTCGGGCAGTTCGCTCACGCAGCCGTCCGGCGTTCCGAGCCCGGCGCGCAGCGCGAGGGTGCCGACCGTGGCGGTGGTCGCCACCGATCCCCTGGCGCCGATGAACCACGCCCCGATGCGTGGGGTGAGCGGTGACGGTGACATGTGCAGACCTCCTGGTCAGTGGTTCCGCCCGGGTGGCCCCGGCCCGTCGTCCCATGGGCCGGGGCCACCCGGTCAATCTCCGGTCAATACCGGTCAGTCCTGTTCAGTGGCGATCATTCCCAGATCGGTCACGGACGTACCGGATTGAGCGTGACCTCGGCCGTACCGGTGAGCGGAGGCAGCCCGTCCACGCCGGGGTCGGTGTAACTCGCCACGAACACACCCTTGAGGTTGTCGTGATCGGGATCGTGCGAGTCGTCGGTGCCGGTGGTGATGGTGCCCTTGCAGCCGCGCGCCGTGGTCATCGGGTGACCGTGGTCGTCATGGCCCAGGATGTAACTCACCGTGACCCGGGCGCAGTCCACCGGCTGGTCGTCGGTGACCGTCACCTCGAACTCGATGGCGTCCCCGAACCAGAAGGAGCCGCCCGTGACCGGCTTCACGAAGCTGACCTCCGGCGCCTCGTTCCCGATCACGATCTTGACCTCGGCGTTCGCCGACCGGCCCCGGTCACGCCCGCCGATGTCCGTCACCCGCAGCGAGGCGGTGTACGTGCCGTTCTTCTTGTAGGTGAAGGACGGGTTCTTCTTGCGCGAGTCGATCTTGCCGTCGTTGTTGAAGTCCCAGGCGTACAGGAGCTTGTCGCCCTCCGCGTCGGACGTCCCCTCGCTGGAGAAGTTGACCGTCAGCGGCGCGTGCCCGTTCGTCACGTCGGCCGAGGCGACCGGCACCGGGGTGTTGTTGCCGTTCTTGCCGATGTAGTCGATCCGCGCCAGCTGGGCCTCGGGGTTCTCGCTGAAGAAGCCCTTGCCGTACTCGAGGACGTACAGCGCGCCGTCCGGGCCGAACTCCATGTCCATCAGCGCGGAGAACGGCATGCCGGCCACCACGTCCTCGACATGGCTGATGTCGGCGTTCCGGTCCAGGGTCAGGCCCCAGATCTTGTCGCGGGTGAACTCGAAGAACAGCGGCTTGCCCGCGTACTCCTTCGGCCAGGCCCGCGACCCCGGCAGGTTGGCGATGATCCGGTTGTACTCGTACACCGGGCCGGCCATCGGGCCGATACCGCCCGCGCCCAGCTCCGGGAACGCGTCCTCCTCCTCGTACCCGTACAGCAGCTGCGCCGGCTCCACCGGGGGCAGCTCGCGCAGCCCGGTGTTGCGCGGCGAGTCGTTCACCGGCGCGGCGCAGTCGAAGGGCTCACCGGAGACACCGGTCGCGAAGTCGTACTCCACGTACGGCATGTCGGGCGAGACACAGTACGGCCAGCCGTGGTTGCCGGCCTCGCGGGCGGCGACCCACTTGCCGGTGCCGGCCGGGCCGCGATCCGGGTTGTCGAAGCGCGCGTCCGGCGAGTAGTCGGCGACGAACAGGGTGTCGTCACGCGGGTCGATCTCGATCCGGAACGGGTTGCGCAGCCCCATCAGGTAGATCTCCGGGCGGGCGTTCTCCGTCCCGGGCTTGAAGAGGTTGCCGCGCGGGATGGAGTACGAGCCGTCCCGGTTGACCTTGATCCGCAGCACCTTGCCGCGCAGGTCGTTGGTGTTGGCGGAGGTGCGCTGCGCGTCGTACGCGGGGTTGCGGTCCGCGCGCTCGTCGATCGGCGTGTAGCCGGCCGAGTCGAACGGGTTGGTGTCGTCGCCGGTGGACAGGTACAGGTTGCCCGCCCGGTCGAAGACGATGTCGCCGCCGACGTGGCAGCAGATGCCCCGGTCGGCCTCGACCTCGATGATCTGCTGCTCGGTGCTCAGGTCCAGGGTGTTGCCGCGCAGCTGGAAGCGCGAGAGGCGGCTGACGCCCTCGAACGGCGCGAAGTCCTCGGGGGTGCCGGTGATGGGCGCGTCGCCCTCGTTGACGTCCGGGGTCGCCGGGTCATCGGCGGGGGTGTCCAGCGGAGGCGCGTAGTAGAGGTACACCCAGCGGTTGGTGATCCCGTTGAAGCCGGGGTCGATGGCGACGCTCTGCAGGCCCTCCTCGTCGTGGGTGTACACGTCGAGCTGGGCGGCCAGCGTGTTGAGCCCGTTCCACGGGTTGTTGAGCCACACCTCCCCGCCACGGGTGGTGTGCAGCACGCGGCCGTCCGGGAGGACGGCCAGGTCGATCGGCTCGCCCGGGCTGTCGTTGAGAGTGACCTTCTGGAACTCGGAGGTCGGGGCCGGGGGGTTGGGTTCCGGGTGCGACCCGTCATGGGCGGTCGCCGCGGCGGGTACGCTCAGCAGAGCGGCCGCCATCACCGCCACCCAGGCGGTCAGGGTCTTTTTTCTTCGCATTGCATCCCCAATTGGTGCAGTACTTGCGGAGTGGGCCGGCGGTTCCAAGTCCGTGCCGTCCGTGCCGTCGGACAGCACGGCTTCCTGGCGGCGGTCATCCAGCCGCCGCCAGGAGCACGTGGGGTGGTACGGGGCAGGCTCCGGGCATGCCGCCCGGGGCCGTCGTGTCCGGCTACTTGCGGCGCAGGTAGCCGTAGCCGACGCGCGCGGTCTCGATCGGCGTCACATCGGGGCGGTCGTTCTCCACGATGTACTCCTTGACCTGGTGCGCCTTGAAGATCCTCGGGAAGTCGATGATCCCGGTGCCCAGGTCGGCGGTGTCGCCGTCGGTGGCGCTGCGGTCCTTGACGTGGTACTGGAGCACGCTCTGCGGGGCGGCCCGGATCACGTCCAGCGAGAAGCCCTCCGGGTCGCGCTCGCCCAGCTCGACGGCGGCGGTCACCGTCCAGTAGAGGTCGATCTCCAGGTGGACGTAGCGCGGGTCGAGTTCGGCGGTGAGGATGTCCCAGGGGGTACGGCCACGGCCCAGGTCGGTGGTGAACTCGTGGGCGTGGTTGTGGTACCCGTAGCGGATCCCGGAGCGGCAGGCGGCACGCGCCTCGACGTTCATCCGCTCCGCCCAGCGCTGCCAGTCATCGGCGCTGGAGGAAGCCAGGTAGGGCACGTTCATGTACTTCTGGCCCAGGATCCGGGCGTTGTCGATCTTCGTGCGCAGCGCCTCGTCGGTCTCGCTGATGCCCTCGTGGCTGGAGGTGGTGCGGATGCCGAGACGGTCGTGGAAGCGGCGCAGTTCACGGGCGGACCGGCCGTGGTACCCGGCCTGCTCGACCTTGTTGTAGCCGATGCGGGACAGCTCGCGCAGCGTCGCGTCGTACCCGGGCTCACCGCCCAGCGAGTCGCGCAGCGTGTAGAGCTGGATGCTGATCTGGCCCGGGGGGACCAGCGGCTTGCGGCCGTTGCCGTGGCCGGGACCGCCCTGCACGGTCGCGGCCGGGCTCGCCGCGAGCGCGTTGGCGGCACCGCCGGCGGCCAGCGCGCCGGCGCCGAGCGCGACGGCCGCGCCGCGCAGCATCGAGCGGCGGCCCATGCCGCGCGCGGCCAGTGACTGGGTGAGCGTTCTGTCTCCGTCGAATCCGTAGCACATGACGGCTCCTGTGGGTTGGGGGGTGGCCTACGGGGGTGGAGCGGGGGGTGTGGGGGGACAGGGGCGAGCGTCAGGGGGTGGGGACGGCGGTCCAGACGCCGTTGCCCGCGGCGCTCTCCTCCACCGCCGCCAGCAGGCGCTGCACCCGCAGGCCGTCCGCGAAGGACGGTTCGGGGTCGGTGCCTTCGGCGATGGCGGTCAGCAGGTCGACGGACTGGTGGGCGAAGGCGTGCTCGTAGCCCAGGCCGTGGCCCGGCGGCCACCAGGCGTCGAGGTAGGGGTGTTCGGCCTCGGTGACGAGGATCCGGGTGAACCCCTGGGTGACGGTGTCGGCTGTGGCGTCGTGGAAGTGCAGGACGTTGAGGTCCTCCAGGTCGAACGCCAGGCTGCCGCGGGTGCCGTTGAGTTCGAGCCGCAGCGCGTTCTTGCGGCCCGTGGCGTACCGGGTCGCCTCGAACGAGGCGAGCGCCCCGCCGCCCAGCCGCCCGACGAAGACGGCCGCGTCGTCCACGGTGACCTGCCCCGTGCCGCCGCTGCCGTCCGCGAGCGGACGCTCGCGCACGAAGGTCTCGGTGAGCCCGGAGACCCCGGTGATCCACTCACCCGTCACGTACTGGGTGATGTCCACGGCGTGCGCCCCGATGTCGCCCAGCGCGCCGGACCCGGCCCGCTCGCGCGACATCCGCCAGGTGTACGGGGCGGTGGGGTCGCCCAGCCAGTCCTGGAGGTACCGGGCCCGTACGTGGCGCAGTTCGCCGATCCGGCCCTCGGCCACCAGCCGGCGGGCCAGGGTGAGGGCGGGGACCCGCCGGTAGGTGAAGCCCAGCATGGAACGGATCCCGCGGGCGCGGGCCGTCTCCGCCGCCGCCACCATCGCCTCGGCCTCGGCGACCGAGTTGGCGAGCGGTTTCTCGCACAGCACGTGCTTGCCCGCTTCCAGCGCGGCGATCGCGATCTCCGCGTGGGTGTCGCCCGGGGTGCAGATGTCGACGATGCCGACGTCGTCGCGGGCGATGAGCGCGCGCCAGTCCGTCTCGACGACGGGCCAGTCGAACCGGTCGGCGAGCTGGCCGGCGGCCTCCCGGTTGCGGCCTCCGAGGGCGGCGAAACGCGGACGCAGCGGGGGGTCGAAGAAGCTGCGGGCGTTGCGCCAGCCCTGGGAGTGGGCCGCTCCCATGAAGCCGTAACCGATCATGCCGATGCCGATGCCGGTCCGCTCCGTGCCCCGGGGGTCCCCCGAGGCCGGTGGTGGCGTTGGCGTGCTGCTGAGAGAACTCATGAAGGCTGGCCTTCCTTAGGACTCGAAACCCATCGGGGTGTACTGGTCGAGGTTGTCGGCCGTCACGACAGGGGCGTCGAGCACGATGCGGCGCGGGACTTCGATCTGGACGAGGTCGGACAGGCCGCGGTTCTGGGCGATGAGACGGGCCAGCTTGATGCCGTCCGCGGCCTGGGTGGCCGGGTAGATGACGGTGGCCTCCATCTCGCCCGCCTCGATCCAGCGCATGGCGTTGGCGGATCCGGCGCCGCCGATGAAGAAGAACTCGTCGCGCTCGGCGTTGTCGAAGGCGGCCTTGACGCCGACGCCCTGGTCGTCGTCGTGGTTCCAGAGGATGTCGATCTCGGGCGCGGCCTGGAGGAGGTTGGAGGCGGCGCGCTCCCCCGAATCGACGGTGAACTCGGCGGCGACCCGGTTGTCGACGTCCTGGCCGCAGGCGGCGAGGGCGTCGGCGAAGCCCTGGGAGCGTTCCTGGGTGAGCGGGAGCGAGTCGATGCCGGCGATCTCGGCGATGACGGCGTCGTCGCCGAGGTTGTGTTCGGCGATGAGGCCGCAGGCGTACTCGCCGGCCGAGACACCCATGCCGTAGTTGTCGCCGAGGAGGGTGAGGCGGGCGGCGGCATCGTCGGAGAACTCGCGGTCCACGTTGATCACCGGGATGCCGGCCTCCATGGCCTGCATGGCGACCTGGGTGAGCGCGGCGCCGTCGATGGGCAGCAGGACGATGGCGTCCACCTGGTCGTTGATGAACGTCTCGATGTGGCTGACCTGGGTGCTGGGGTCGTCGGTGCCCTCGGCGACCCGCAGTTCGACGTCCTCGTACTGGGCGGCCGTCTCGGTGGCGAACTGACTGATGGCGCCCATCCAGCCGTGGCCGGCCTGGGGTCCCGAGAAGCCGATGACGACGTTCTCGCCGGGGTCGTCGTTGGAGCTGACGGTGGTGGAACCGCCGTCGCTGTCGCCGGTGTCGGCGGAGTTGCTGGTACAGGAGGCCAGCAGACCGGCGGTGGCGAGGGTGGCACAGGCCAGAGCGGCTTTTCTGGGCATGGACATGGCTGTCTCCGAGCGAGAGAGAGATAAGGAGAAGGCGAAGCACGTGGTGCGGAGTGGTGCGGGTGGAGCGGATGGTGCGCGGGCGGCGCCGCGTCGCTAGGGCGTACTGCCCCGGGAGGCCACCCGCTGCTGGAGCAGCACCGCGGCGACGATGATCGCGCCCTTGGCCACGGCCTGGGTGGAGGTGTTGAGGTTGTTGAGCACGAACACATTGGTGAGCGTGGTGAAGATCAGCACCCCGAACACGGTGCCGACGACCGTGCCCCGCCCGCCGCTGAGCAGCGTGCCGCCGATCACCACGGCGGCGATGGCGTCCAGTTCGTACATGCTGCCGTGGGTCGCGATGCCGGCCGTCGTACGGGCCATGATCATCACCGCGGCCAGCCCGCAGGCCAGGCCGAGCAGCACGTAGAGGATCGTGGTGTGCCGCCGGACATCGATGCCGGCCAGCCGGGCGGCCTCCGGGTTGCCGCCGACCGCGAGGGTGCGGCGGCCGAAGGTGGTGCGGTTCAGCAGCACCCAGCCGCCGGCCGCGACCAGCGCGAAGATGATGACCAGCACCGGGACGCCCAGCACCTTGCCGCCGAAGAAGTCGATCAGGCCGCGCTCGGTGACCACCTGGGTCTTCTTGTCCGAGATGAGCTCGGCCAGACCGCGGGCGGCGGCCATCATCGCGAGGGTGACGATGAACGGCGCCATCTTCCCGTACGCGATCAGCAGTCCGTTGACGAGTCCGGCGCCCGCGCCCACCAGCAGCGCGGTGGTCACGATCACGATCCAGTGGAAGTCGGCCGCCATCTGCTGGGTGGCGAGCGTGGTGGCCCAGACGGAGGCCAGCGCCACCAGCGCGCCCACCGACAGGTCGATGCCACCGCCGGTGATGACGAACGTCATGCCGACGCTGATCACCCCGATGACCGAGGCCGCCCGCAGGACCGTCATCATGTTGTCGAAGGAGCCGAACCGGTCCCCGACCGTGGCCAGTCCGACCACACACAGCAGCAACAGGGCGACCACCAGGCCCAGATTGCGGCCGGCCGGACTGCCGAGCAGGGCGCCGATCCGGGCCTTGCCGCTGGGCGGGGCCTGGGGCGCGGCGCCGTCCGGCGCCTGCTGGGCGTGGGTCTGCGCGGTCACGCCGCATCACCTTCCATTACGAGGTCGAGCACGCGGTGCTCGTCGATGTCATCGGCGGCCGCCTCGGCGACGATCCGCCCGTCGGCTATCACCAGCACCCGGTCGGAGAGACCGATGACCTCTTCGATCTCGCTGGAGACGACCACCACGGCGATGCCCTGGGCCGACAGTTCACGGATGAGGGCGTAGATCTCGCTCCGGGCGCCGACGTCCACGCCGCGGCTGGGCTCGTCCAGCAGGAGGACGCGGCAGCCGCGCAGCAGCCAGCGGGCGAGCACGACCTTCTGCTGGTTGCCGCCGGAGAGGTTCTTCACCGGACGGGTCACCCCGGCCGGGCGCACGTCCAGCGCCTGGGTGTGCTCGGTGGCGGCCTCCTGCTCACTGCCGCTGTCCAGGAACCCGGCGCGCTGGAAGCGGGCGAGGGAGGCGAGGGTGATGTTGCGGTAGACGGCGTCCGAGAGGATGAGCGCCTGGCTCTTGCGCTCCTCGGGGCAGAAGCCGATGCCGGCCGCCATGGCGGAGCCGACCCGTCCCGGGCGCACCTTCTCGCCGCCGACCCGGACCGTGCCGGTGGCGGCCTTGCGGGCGCCGTAGACGGTTTCCAGGATCTCGGAGCGGCCGGAGCCGACCAGACCGGCCAGGCCCAGGATCTCCCCGGGACGCACGGCGAAGCCCACGTCGGAGAACTCGCCGGGGCGGGAGAGGTTCTCCACCTCCAGCACCGGCTCCTCGCTCTCGCGCACACCGGGGCGGTCCGGGAAGACGTACTCGATGGACCGGCCGGTCATCAGCCGGATGATCTCCGAGGTCGGGGTGTCGGCGGCGGCGAGCCCGGTGGCGACGGTGCGGCCGTCCTTGAGGACGGTGATCCGGTCGCCGATGCGCCGGATCTCCTCCAGGCGGTGCGAGATGTAGATGATCGCGATGCCCTGCGCGGCCAGATCGGCGACGACGGTGAACAGCCGGCCGACCTCCTCCTGGTCCAGGACGGCGGAGGGCTCGTCCATGATGATCAGGCGGGCGTCGTGGGACAGCGCGCGGGCCATGGAGACGATCTGCCGGCCGGCGGCGGAGAGCCGGCCCACCTCGGTGGTCGGCGACATCTCCGGGTGGCCAAGACGCTTGAGCAGTTCGGCGGTGGCCGTGTTGATCTCCCCGCGGGCGGTGAACCCCCAGGAGGCGCGCTCGTGACCGAGGTAGATGTTCTCCGCCACGGACAGGCCCTCCACCAGGTCGAGCTCCTGGTAGATGGTCGCGATGCCGCGCTCCAGGGAGGCCTGGGGACGGGGGAGGCTGACCTCTTCGCCCTGCCACAGGATGCGGCCGGCGTCGGGCTGGTGCGCTCCGGCGAGCACCTTGATGAGGGTGGACTTGCCGGCGCCGTTCTGGCCGAGGAGGCAGTGCACCTCGCCGGGGAGAACGTCCAGGTCGATGCCGTCGAGGGCGCGGACGCCCGGGAAGTGCTTGACGATGCCGTGCATCGCCAGAAGCGGTTCGCCTGCGTCCGTGACCGGTGCCTGGTGCTGTGGCTGCTCCGGGGACGGGCCGGACGCCTTCGGTGGGCCTGTCATGGCCGTCAACGTAGGGAGGCTTTTGCCGGGAGTCAATAGAAAGTGCAGCAGTTTGTGCGGGAAGATCGGGTGGTACAAGACGTAAGCCCGGTGCGTTGTATCGTGAATCATGCGCTTACGGTCCGCAGTCGACAGAAGGGCAGGGCTCACCATGGCGGAGGCGGAAGACGGCCTGCCATCGGCCGGGCAGGCGGCGGGGGCCGCCACGCTGCTGCGGCTGGTGCGTGACGGCCGGCCGCGTACCCGGGCCGAGCTCGTCGCGGAGACCGGCATGGGCCGCTCGGCCGTCGCCGAACGCGTGGACACCCTGCTCACCTCGGGACTGCTGACCCAGACCGACAACGCCCGCTCGACCGGCGGCCGGCCGCCGTCGACCTTCGTCTTCAACCCGTCCTCGCGGGTCGTCCTGGCCGCCGACGTCGGCGCCACCCACGCCAAGACCGCGGTCACCGACATGGCGGGGGCCGTGCTGGCCGAGGAAGACCTCACCCTGGAGATCGCGGCCGGACCCGAGACCGTGCTCAAGCAGGTCAGCGAACACGGCGAGGCCCTGCTCGGCCGGGCGGGCCGGGACCGCGGCGACCTGCTCGGCATCGGCATCGGCCTGCCGGGGCCGGTCGAACACGCCTCGGGCAAGCCGACCAATCCGCCGATCATGCCCGGCTGGGACGGCTTCGACGTACCGGCGTACGTGGCCGACCTGCTCGGCACCCGGGCGCTGGTCGACAACGACGTCAACCTGATGGCGCTCGGCGAGCACCGCACCCAGTGGCCCGAGTGGCAGCACATGATCTACGTCAAGATCGCCACCGGCATCGGCAGCGGACTGATCGCCGACGGGCGGCTGCACCGGGGTTCCCAGGGCGTGGCCGGCGACATGGGCCATGTGCAGCTGCCCAACGAGGCGGACGTCCCGTGCCGGTGCGGCAACACCGGCTGCCTGGAGGCGCTGGCCAGCGGGGCGGCCCTCGCGGCGAAACTGACCGAACTGGGGATGCCCGCGCTCAGCAGCGCCGATGTGGTGGCCCAGGCGCGCAACGGGTCGGTGACCACGCTGAAGCTGATCCGGCAGGCCGGACGGCACATCGGGGAGGTCCTGGCGACGGCGGTGAGCCTGTTCAACCCGTCCGGGATCGTGATCGGCGGGGCGCTCTCCCAGGCCGGCGAACACCTGGTGGCCGGCATCCGGGAGGTCGTCTACCAGCGGTCACTGCCGCTGGCGACCCAGGACCTGCGCATCGTCCAGTCGGCGGCCGGCGAACGGGCCGGGGTGTACGGGGCGGCCGCGATGGTGGTGGAACACGCCTTCACCCCGGCCGAACTCCCCCAGCACCTGCTGCCCCCGGCGCCCCGGGCGGCGACGGCCTGAGACCGGGCTGCAAGGCCGGGCGAGGCCGGGCGCCCACCCATGACAAAGGGCCGGGCCCCGCATCCGAGGGATGCGGGGCCCGGCCTTCACGCGTGATTCAAAGGTGCGTGAGCGCCTCAGGATCAGGCGGGGACGATGTTCTCCGCCTGCGGGCCCTTCTGGCCCTGCACGACGTCGAAGGTCACCTTCTGGCCTTCCTGGAGCTCACGGAAACCCTGGGTGGCGATGTTCGAGTAGTGGGCGAAGACGTCGGGGCCGCCACCCTCCTGCTCGATGAAGCCGAAGCCCTTTTCCGAGTTGAACCACTTCACAGTGCCACTGGCCATGTCATATCTCCTTCGGGGCAGTTCCGGAACCCGCACCTTGCGGGCTCCGTGTCGCCGCGATGATTGCCCCACCGGAGGAAAACCGGAAAAACAAAAAAACTCCTATCGTCCGGGAGTAACGACCCCGGAGAGCGACAGGAGCATTTCACGTCTGGGAACCACAACTGCAACCAGTTTCCGAGGCTAGCACGACACCGGAGAAGGACGAAGAAAAAACATGAGCAGGGCGCGAAGATCACTCTCCACACCGTGACGAATCGGTCACGGCGTGCCTCATCCCGCCGTCCGCGCCGGGAGCGACCCCGCCCCGGTGCGCCAGAGATCGAACAGGTGCACCCGTTCTCCAGTGGCGCACGGTCACCGAATCATCCGAACGAGGTGTTTGTCGCGGGAAGTTCCGGGACAGACCCGGGCGGTGGGCGCGGCGTGCCTACATTCGTGAGGCCGCCGACCGGGCGGGGACGGGAGAGGTGGTGGCCGGGCCGATGCGACAGACCGTACTGGAGGGTGTACCGGCCGACACGGGCCTCGCCCTGCTGAGAGAACTCGTCGACGAGGCCGTCTGGCTGGACCGCTCCCCGTACCTCAGCCACGCCTTCGGCACCGAGGGCACCAGGCGCTGGCTGCGGCCCGCCACCCTCCCCCGGCAGGCCGCACGGGAGACGGCGGACCCCGCGGCCGGCGCGGGCACCGGCCGCCGGGTGGCCCTCGCCCCCGGCCCTGAACACGGCCCCCGGGCCGCCGAGTGGGCCCGGTCCCACGGGCACCGGCTGCTCTCCCCCGCCGCCGGCATCACCGCCACCGCCGGGGACAAGATCGACGCGCTGGCCCTGCTGGCCGAGGCCCGGGTCCCCGTGCCCGAACACGTCCTCGTCCCCGCCACCGGCCGCCGCGGCACCGCCGCGTACTGGCCCTCCCGGTGGAAACAGGCCGTCCTCCAGCGCCGCGAGAACACCCTGCGCGGCCGGGGCACCGTCCGCGTCACCAGCCGCCCCGAACTGACCCGGGCGCTGTGCGTGTGGGAGGGCCACCGCCTCAAACTCAGCCGGCTGGTGCCCGGCCTGCCGCTCACCGTCACGGGCTGCGCAGGCGGCGACCGCACCGTGGTCTCCGCCGTCTCCCACCAGTTGGTGGGGCTGCCGGAGCTGACCCCGCACTGGGGCACCCCGTGCGGCGGCCAGCTGGCCGGGCCGGCCGACCTGCCGCCCGGGGTGCACGCGGCGGCCCGGGACGCCGCGCACCGGGTCGGTGAGGTGCTGCGCGGGCGCGGCTACCGGGGCGTGTTCGGGCTCGACCTGGTCGCCGAGGACGGCCGGGTGCTGGCGGTGGAGATCAACCCCGGGTTCCAGACGGCGGTCTCCCTCACCCACGCCGCCGAGCGGGCCGCCGGACTGCTGCCCGTCCTGGGGCTGCACATCCTGGCGCAGTTGCTGCCCGCCCTGCCCCCCTCCCGCGCGGTGCACGGCGATCTCCCGCCGCTGAGCCAGATCCTGGTGCACGCGCGGCGCGCGGCCGGCCTGGGCCCGGACCTGCCGAGCCCCGGCCGGTACCGGCTGACGCCGCACGGCCCGCGCCCGCTGGCGGACAGCCCGCCGGTGACGGAGCTGGCGCCGGGTGAGGCGCTGTGCTGGCCGCGTGTGGTGCGCGGGGACGGCCCGGTGCGTACCGGCGACGAACTCATGCTGGTGCAGTTCAACGACCGCGCGGTGCCGCTCGTCCCGCGCCCGCGGCTCAGCAGGGCCGCCAGCGGCTGGGCGACGGCCATCAACCAGGCGCTGGGCGCGGGACGGTAGCGGGACGGCTCAGCCGGCGGGCGCCGGGGCCGGCACGGCCGCTTCGTCGACCGGCGGCACGGACCCCTCGTCCGCCGCGGTGATCCCGTCCTGCGGCGGGCACGCCTCGGCGGCCTCCCCGGCCTCGGCCGCTTCCGGCGCCGGTGCGACGGTGGGCGGCACCTCCCGCGGCGCCTCGGCGATCCCGTCCGCCTCCGGCACCGGCACGATCTCGGGGACCGCCTCCAGCGGGGCGTCGCCGTCCTCGTCCACCGGCGGGACCGGCGCGGGCACCAGCGCCTCCTCCTGCGGCGCCTCGTCCACGGCCTCGTCCACCGGCGCTGGTACGGGCGCGGGCTCGGCCGGCGCCTCGTCCAGGGCCTCCACCTCGGGCGACGGCGCGGGCTTGTCGGCTGCCGAGGCCGACGCCACGCCCCACCCGGCCACGGCCAGCGCACCCCCGGCCGCGAGAGAGACCAGCACCCGACGCATCCGCTGCTTCCGAACGTTCATCACCACTCCAACCGAACCACGCGGCAGGGGCCGACTGCCCCTCGCACAAAGGGAGTACGGAGTGCGGCCGTGCCGGGTTGCACGGCCGGCGGCGCTTGTCCCGGCGCCCCCGGCTGGCGAGACTGGGCCGCATGCAGGGGGATCAGGGGCAAGCGCAGCAGCAGGGGCAGGGGCAGGGCCGCAACGAGTTCTCGGGGCGGGCCCGGAATGTGGTCCAGGCCCACACCGTCCATCTGCACGAGAGCGCGCCCCCGGCCCCCGCCGTACCGCGCATGGCACCCGCCGCCCCGACCCGGTTCGTCGTCCGGGAGGAACTGGGCCGTGCGATCACCGAGGCGCTGCGCCCCGGCGCCCGCGTGGTGCTGGCCGGAGGCGGCGGCTACGGCAAGACCGCCATGGCCGGCTGGGCGGCGCGCGGCTTCGAGGGCGCGGTGCTCTGGGCCGAACTGGGACAACAGCCCGGCACGGAACGGATCGTGGCCTCCCTCGCCGGCCTGACCGCCGCCCTCACCGGTGGCCGGGCCCGGACCTACGCCGATGTGCACGCGGCGTCCGGGGCGTTCGGCTCGGCCGTCGCGACGGCGCGCGGGCGGACCCTGCTGGTGGTGGACGACGCCTGGCAGGCGGACGACGTACGGCCGTTCCTGGTCGGCGCCGACGGGCTGACCGTCCTCGTCACCACCCGCCGCCCCGGCCTGGTGGACGGCACGGAGATCCGGGTCGACGCGATGAACGACCACGAGGCGGTCGCCCTCCTCGGCGGCGGCGACCACGCCCCGCTGCTGCCGCTGCTGGACCGGATCGGCCGCTGGCCGCTGGCGCTCGCCATGCTGCGCGGCCTGGTCACCCTGGACGGCATGACCGTCACCGAAGCGGTCGCCGCCCTGATCGGGGAACTGGACGCCGCGGGACCGGCCGCCCTCGACGAGCTGTACGACGACCGGCAGGTACGCGGCATCGCCCGCACCCTGGAGCTGAGCCTGCTGGACCTCCCGGGACCGGACTCCCGCGACCGCTACGTCTCCCTGGCCGCCTTCCCCGAGGGCGAGGTGATCCCGTACTGGCTGCTCGGCCGGCTGTGGGGACTGAACCCGCTGCGCACGAGGAACGAGGCGCGCCGCTTCGTCTCCCGTTCCCTGGCCCAGCTCCCGCACCCCGACGGCCTCCAGATGCACGACCTCCCCAGGGAGACCCTGCGCCGGGCGGAGCCGGAGCGGATGGCGGCGGTCAGCGCCCAACTCCTCGACGCGCTGCGCCCGGCGGACGGCTGGCACGCCCTGCCGGAGCCGGAGCGCGACGTCCTCCAGGGGCTGGCCTACCACCTGCGCCAGGCCGGCCGCCCGGACGAACTCGGCGCACTGCTGCGGGACATGCGCTTCGTGGTCGCCCGGCTGGCGGATCACGGGCCCACGGCCCTGGAGGCGGACCTGGCGATCCACGCGTCGACCCATCCGGAGGACGAGCACGCGCGGGAACTCACCGTGCTCGTCCGCCAGGAGAGCCACCTGCTGACCGGCCCCGGCCTGTCGGCGACCGATGTGGCCGTCACGCTGGACAGCCGGCTGCACGGCCGGCCCCTGACGATGACGCCGGGACCACACATCCCGCTGCGTGCCCGGCACCCCCTGCCGGACCGCGACGACGGCACCCTGCTGCGATCGGTGCCCATCCGTGGCGACGGAGGGTCCGCCGGGTTCATGGAGGCGCACCCGAGCCTGCCGCTGCTGGCCACCGCCGGTTACGGGCCGGCCGTCGCGATCCATGACACGCGCACCTGGCAGGTGACCGGCTCGATCGAGGTCCCGGGCGCGATCATCAGCACCGCCCGCTGGAGCCCGGACGGGCGGTGGCTGGCGCTGCTCGGCGACACGGACCGGTTCACCGAGCGGCCCCGCGCGCAGGATCCGGAGGACGTGGACACCCGTACCGTCGTCTTCGCGCTGTCGGTGGTCGATCCGCACACGGGGGCCGAGCTGGATGTCCTTCCGGTACCGGGCCGCGGGTTGTTCCACAGCACCCCGCCGGAATTCACCTGGGCCCCGGACTCCCGCTCGCTGGCGGTGATCCGGTCGGAGCGCGAGGTGCACCGGTGGGAGCCGGGGTCCGGCAAGGACCCCGACCCGCTGCCCGGCCCGCCCGACGACGACCTCGGCTGGTGGGACACCCTGGACTGGCACCCCACGCACGGCCTGCTCGCCCATACCGCGGGCGAGGGTGACGCCGAAGGGGCGTTGCTGCACTGGACGGATCCGGATACCGGTCGGGCGCCGTCGGTGTGGCGCCATCCGGACTTCCGCGGTAACGGTGCGGGGCTGCGCTGGCGGCCCGGCGGTTCGACGGCGGTGGTGACCGCGCGCGGACAGTGGATGCTGGTGTTCCCCCGTACCCGGCAGGTGTTCACGCATCCGGACAACGCGTGCCGGACGCGGGCCTGGTGGTCACCCGACGGTACGGCCCTGGCAGCTCTCCACGGCCCGTCCGCCGAACTGATCTCGTGGCGGGTGCCGGGCGACACCGAGATCGCCCGGGGCGCGGCACCGCACCGCGTGCCGGGCGGGGTCCAGCCCGGCAACTTCGTCGCGATCAACGAGAACATCGTCTGGCAGCCGGACCGTACGGCGATCGCCACCGCGCTGGACCGCAAGACGCTCAAACTCTGGCGGCCGATGACCTCGCGTGTCGCGGAACGCCCCCCGGCCGGCCACGGACTGTGGCGCGCGGCATGGCGCCCCGACGGCCGGGCGCTGGCCGTGCGGGACGGCGGTGGCGCGTGGCGCACGACCGAACGCGGCCTTCCGCTGACGGGGCTCCCGGCACGGTCCGATCCGCCCTCCTGGGTCCCCCGGGATCCGCAGCGGAACGTCGGCGAGACCTTGCGGGAGCTGGGTGAGGCACGGGAGTGGGAGTCGGCCCACGGCCGCACCGTGCTGGTCGAATACGCCCCCGGCGAGCGTGCCTACGCCGTGGCGCGCTGGATGGAGCCCCTGCGGGTGGTCTCCACCGACCTCGGCGCGCACACGCTCCCCCTCCCCGAGGACACCTGGCGCTGGGCCGCGCTCTGCTTCACCCCCGGCGGGGAGCGGGTCATCGCCGCCGGCCGCCGGGGGGAGTACACGCGCCTGACCCAGTGGTCGCTGACCGACGCCGCACCGGAGACCTCCGCGACGCACTGGGTCGCGGACCACTCCGCCCCGGTCACGCCGCCGATCGAGCACATCCGGCGCATCACCGCCGACGACACCCACCTGGCGCTGATCGCCAATCCGCGCCTGATCGGGCTGTTCGACCTGGCCACCCTGCGTCCGCTGTGCTGGCTGCGGACGAACTCCCCCGTGCACGACGCGGCGTTCTCGCCGTCCGGCGAGGAGTTGGCCGTCGTCGGCGAGGCTGGCCCGTACCTCTTCTCCGTCTCCCCCTGACCCCGGCGCCGGCCCCCGTCCGGCCCGCCCCCCGACGGGCCGGTTCGCGGGCGTACCTGCGTACGTGATCCGACACCCGCAACCTAGCCGCAGCCACTGACAATCGGCGGTGGCGCGAGCGGCCCGCCCGGGTAAGGGTGGGGGGAACCGACCAGGAGGGGGAGAACATGCTGGAGGAACTGATCATCGCCGGGGGTGCCACCGTCGTCGGGGCGATGGCCACCGAGGGGTGGCAGGTGGCCCGGGACGGGGTGGTGCGGCTGTTCCGGCGGGGCGGTGCGAGCGAGGAGGAGGAAGCCTCGCAGGTGCGGGGGCAGTTGGACCGGGGCGCCGCACGCGTGGCCAGGGCCGGGGACACCGATGAGGCGCGGGCGCGGCTCGCCCCGCTCTGGCAGGACGAGTTCGAGGATCTGCTGCGCCGGCATCCGGAGGCCGCCGAGGAGTTGCGGGAGCTGATCGGGGAGATCTCGGCGGCGCTGACCGCCGACCAGCGCGACCGGGTCGCCGCCGACATCCGCGGCCAGGTGCAGCACGTCACCACGTACGACAACAGCAGCGCCTACGTGTCGCAGGGCGGCGACGTCCACGTGTACCACCGCGACGAGCGGTGAGCCGCCAGGTCTTCCACGTCGAGAGCGGCTACGGCTACGGGGTGGTCGGCGCCGACCTGCACGTCTTCGCCGACCGGGGCCCGGTGTACCTGCTGGCGGAGTACCGGTCCACCGCCCTCCCGGCCGGCCGCCGCGTACCACCGGGGCAGCCGAGCCGGCTGCTCAACTCCCGCTACGAGGTGGTCGACTTCACCGGCCGGGAGCGCGAGCGGGCCGCTCTGGCCGGCTGGCGTGACACGGACGAGGAGTTGTCCGTGCTGTGGCTGCACGGCCCCGGCGGGCAGGGCAAGTCCCGGCTGGCCGCCCAGGTCGCCACCGAGAGCGCGGCGGCCGGCTGGAAGGTGGTCACCGCGACCCACGGCCCGGGCAGCATCGTGCCCTCCCCCGGCAGCCACGACGTACGCCCCGGGCCGGGCGCCCGCGGCCTGCTGCTCATCGTCGACTACGCCGACCGCTGGCCACTCACCCACCTCACCTGGCTGCTCAGCAACAAACTGCTGGACCTGCCCCTGCCCACCCGGGTGTTGCTGCTGGCGCGCTCCGCGTCCGCCTGGCCGGCCGTGCGCGGGGCGCTGGAGGGGGGCGAGCGGTGGGCCGAGACCCGGGACCTGGCGCTGGAGCCGGTGGACGAGGGGCGGGAGGCGATGTTCCGTACCGCCCGGGACTGCTTCGCCGCCCGTTACGGGCTCCGGGACCCCGGCGCGGTCGAGCCGCCCGGCCCGCTGGACGGACCGGAGTTCGGGCTGGTGCTGGCGCTGCACATGGCCGCGCTGGTGGCCGTGGACGCGTACACCCGCGCCGATGAGCTGACGCCCCCGCGGGACATGGCGGGGCTGTCCGCGTACCTCCTGCACCGCGAAGCGGCCCACTGGCGCCGCCGGTACGAGAACCACCGCGAGGGTCTCGACCACCCGACGCCGCCCGGCGAGCTGCGGCGAGCGGTGTTCACGGCCGTGCTGACCGGCGCGACCCCGCACGCGGACGGCGTCGCGGCCCTGGGCCGGCTCGGCTTCGGTACGGAGTCGGCCGGCCGGCTGCTGGATGATCACCGCGCCTGCTATCCGCCGGGGGAGCCGGGAGCCGTCCTCGAACCGCTGTACCCGGACCGGCTGGCCGAGGACTTTCTGGCGCTCACCCTCCCCGGCCACCCGGTCGGCGGCGAACCCGGGGAGCCCTGGGCGCGGGACGCGGTGCGGGGGTTGCTGGCCCGCGACCCGGCGGGTGCCGCACCGGGGTACGCGGGGCGGGCGCTCACCTTCCTGGCCGCCGCCGCGACGCCGCGCCGCTGGCCGCACGTGGCCGGGGTACTGGCGGAACTCCTCGGCGCCGACCCGGCGCTGGCCGTCGACGCGGGCGGCGCCGCCCTCGGGGCGCTGGCCGAGGTCGAGCTGGCCGCGCCGGTGCTGGAGGCCGTGGGCGGCACGCTGCCCGAGCTGGGGCAGCTCGATCTCGACGCGGGCATCGCACCGTTCGCCGAACGGCTGAGCACGGTACGGCTGGCCGCCGCCGGGACTCCCCGCGAGCGGGCCCTGGTCTTTCAGGAGCTGGGTTTCCGGCTGGCGCGGGCGGGCCGGCGCGAGGAGGCCCTGACCGCCAGCCGCCGGGCGGTGGAGGAGCTGAGACAGACGGCGGACCCGGGCGCCGACCCGGCCGGGCTGGCCGCGGCGCTGGGGCAGCTGGCCGAACAGGCGGGCCGGGCGGGACGCCAGGCCGAGAGCGTACGGGCGGCGCGGGAGGCCGTCGCGCTGCACCGGCGGCTGACCCGTGCGGATCCGGTGATGTACGAACCCGAACTCGCCGTCTCGCTCTCGCAGCTGGGCCAGGGACTGCTGCGCCAGCGGCGCGGCCGGGAGGCGCTGGCCACCATGGAACGGGCGGTGGGCACCTTTCAGCGGCTGGCCGCCTCGGACCCCTCGGAGTACGAGCCCGCGCTGGCGATCTCCCTGGGCAACCTCGGCGCCCTGCTGTGGAGTCACCGGCGGTGGGCGGACGGGCGGCAGGCCGTCGAGCGGGCGGTGGACATCCTGCGGCAGCGGATGGCGCGCGGCCCGTCCGGCGGCGGGCTGGGCCGCGCGCTGACGGTGGAGGAGTCCGACCTGGCGGCGCTGCTCAGCAACCTCGCGGTGATGCGCTGGTCGGCCGGGCAGCGCCCGCAGGGGGTGGCCGCCGCCGAGGAATCGGCCGGCATCCTCCGGCGGGCGGCCGAGGTCAACCCGGCCGCGTTCGAACCCGAACTGGCCCGGGTGCTGCACGATCTGAGCCGCTTCCTGCCCGAGTCCGGCCGCTGGCGGGACGGCCTGAACGCCGGCGACGAAGCGGTCACGCTCTACCGGCGGCGGCTCGCGCAGACCGCCGAGGACACCACCAGCCCCCGGCCGTACGAGGCCGAACTGGCCCGGTCGCTGCGGCGGTCCGCGTGGTCCCGGATCCACGCGGGGCACGAACCGGCCGTGGCGCGCGCGGCGGCGGACGAGGCGATCGGGTACTACCGGCGGCTGGTCGGGGTGCGGTCCTCCTGGTTCGGTGACGATCTGCGGGACGCGCTCAAGGCCCGGCAGGCGGCCGAGGACCGGGCCGCCGGGATCCCCGTCGAACCGGCCCCGCGGACCTGGATGGCGGAGGAGCACTGGGTGGTGCTGCTCAACCAGGACGAGATCTGGCAGGACGCCCAGAACAACCGCTACCGCCTCGACAGCATGTCCCCTGCCTACTGCGGCAATGTCGCCCGGTTCGTCCTGCGGCAGGCCGACGAGATCGTGCATCTGCTCGTCGAGCACCTGGGCATCGCGCCCGACGCCCTCGGCCTGCGCCAGGAGGAGCGGGCGACGGTCTGGCTGGAACGCCAGCCGCTGCTCGTCGCGCTGCGCCGCCGCGCCCGTGGGCTCGACGCCCGGCCGGCGCACTGCCACTGCGGCTACCCGGTCCAGCCGGACTGGCACCACGAGCACTGCTACCCGGGGATCGTCGTGGACTGACCTCCACCGGCCCCGACGGACCGGGCGCGCCGGCCGGTGCGCGCCGCCTGGCCATCCGCTGCGCGCCGACGGGCCGACGGGCCGGCGCGCCGGCCGGTCAGCGGTGGTACGCCGGGGCCGGGCCGCGCAGGGTGTGCCAGACGGCGTCGATGCGGTCCAGGGCCTCGGCCGGCAGCGGGCCGCGCCCGGCCGACGTGATGTTGGCGCGCAGCTGACCGGGCGTGGAGGCGCCGATCAGCACCCCGGTGACCAGCGGCCGGTCCACCAGCCAGCGCAGCGCCAGTTCGGGCAACGGGATACCGAGCCCGTCCGCGACCACCGTCAGTTCGGTGACAGCGGCGAACAACCGCTGGTCCCAGTACCGCTCGCGGTACAGCGCCGCCAGCCGCGAGTCCCGGAACCTTCCGTGCTCCGGCGGCTCCCCGAACCGGTGCCGCCCGGTCAGCAGCCCGCCGCCCAGCGGGTTGTAGACGATGGTGGCGATCCCGGCCGACGCGGCGTACTCCGCGTACTCCTCCTCGATGCGCCGCGCGACGAGGTTGTACAGCGACTGCGAGACCCCCGGGACGGGGGCGCCGCGCAGCCGTGCCTCGGCGCGGAGTTCGGCGATGCGCCAGGCGGAGTGGTTGGAGACACCGACCTCCCCGATGAGGCCCTCCGCCGCCAGTGCCGCGAGGGCGTCCAGGGTCTCGCCGATCGCCGTCTCCCGGTCCGGCTTGTGCAGGTAGAAGAGGTCGAGGCGGTCGGTGCGCAGCCGCCGCAGGCTGCCCTCGACGCTGCGCCGCAGCGCGCCGGCGGACAGCGGGGCGGCCCCGGCGGCGTCCTCGTGCGGCATCCCCGCCTTGGAGGCGACCGCGAACCGCTCGCGGCGCCCGCCGGCCGCCAGCAGTGCGCCCAGCATCTCCTCGCAGGCCCCGCCCGCGTACACGTTGGCGGTGTCCAGCTGGGTGATGCCGGCTTCCTCGGCGAGATCGAGCATGGCGGCGGCACCGGCCGCGTCGACGGTGTCGCCGAAGGTCATGGTGCCGAGCACCAGTTCAGCGGGCATGGGCGGGAGCTCCTTCGGTGAACGGGGTGCGCGGGGCCCTCGCCGGGCGGTACATCATGCGGCAGAGAATATCCGCGCAACGGCAGAAATCGGCGGTCATCACCCGGTGCCCGTGGACACGAGGCCCGTGCTGGCGCGGGTTCGGCGGCGCGCGGGCGAGGAGAACATCAACACCTTCGGCGGCTGGGTCGCGCGATGACAGCGGGCGGCACCCCTCCCCCGGGGTGCCGCCCGCTGTCCCGGGTCCGCCGGCCTGAACCCGCCCGCCCCCGGTACGGCGGGGGCGGACGTCCGGCGGACCCGGAGCCGGTGACCGGATCAGACCCCGGCCGTCTCCTTCACCGCCGGGGCCGGCTCCGGCGCGGTGCCGCCCTCGCGCAGGCCGATCCGGGCGTGGACCCTGCGCAGCGGGCCCGGCGCGTACCAGTTCCAGCGGCCCAGCAGGCGCATCGAGGCCGGCACCAGCACGCCGCGCACCACCACGGCGTCCAGCAGGATCGCCAGCCCGCTGCCCAGGCCGAACATCTGCATGAAGCTGATCTGCGAGGTGCCGAACGCGAAGAAGCTCACCGCGAGCAGCAGGGCCGCGGCCGTGACGATGCGGCCGGTGTGCCCGAGGCCGTCGGCGACGGCCGTCTCGTTGTCCGCGCCGGCGTCGTGGAGTTCCCTGATCCGGCTGGTGATGAACACCTCGTAGTCCATCGACAGGCCGAAGGCGATGCAGAACATCAGCACCGTCATGGCGACTTCCATCGGCTGCGGGGTGAAGCCGAGCAGCGAGGACAGGTTGCCGTCCTGGAAGATCCAGGTCATCACGCCGAGGGTGGCGCCCAGGGTGATCATGTTGAGGACCAGGGCGCGCAGCGGCTGCACGACGCTGCCGGTGAACAGGAACAGCAGGATGAAGGTGGTGACGGCGATCAGGCCCAGGGCGAGCGGGATCCGTTCGCCGATGGAGTCCTTGGAGTCGATGAGCGCCGCGTCCGAGCCGCCGACCAGCGGCTGGGACCCGTCCGGGCCGTTCACCGCGCGGACCTCCCTGACCAGGTCCTGCGCGGCGTCGGACGCCGGGGCCAGCCCGCTCACCAGGGTGATCCGTTCCGCGTCGGGCCGGCCGAGACCGGGGTTGCCGGGGGCCGTGGCCGCGGACTCCCCGTCGGTGAAGGTGCCCGCGCTGGTCTCGACCCGGACGACGCCCGGCAGCGCGGACAGTTCGACCGCGTACGCGGCCAGTTCGTCCTGACCCACGCCCCGGTCGATGACGACGTGCACGGCGGCGTCGTCGTTGCCGTCGAAGTCGTTCCGCAGCGCCTCGGATACCTGACGGCTCTCGGCGCCGGTGGGCAGCACCCGCTCGTCGGGGACGCCGAAGGTGATGCCGAGCAGCGGGGCCGTGGCCGCCACCAGCACCGCGAGGACCGGCAGCGCGGTGAGTACCGGACGGCGCATGACGGTACGGGCCAGCCGCCCCCACAGCGAGCCGCCCGCGTCGCGGACCCCCGCCTTAGCCCAGGGCATCCGGCCCTTGTTCACCCGGTGCCCCAGGACCATGAACAGCGCCGGCATGACGAACAGGGTGCTGACGGCCGCGATGACCACGACCCCGACGCCGGCGTACCCGATCGAGCGCAGGAAGTACTGCGGGAAGACCAGCAGGGTGCCCAGCGCCGCCGCCACCGTCGCGGCGGAGAACGCGACGGTCCGGCCCGCCGTGGAGACCGTCTGCCGCACGGCGTCCTCGACCCGGGCCCCGGCGGCGAGTTGCTCGCGGAACCGGCTGGTCATCAGCAGCGCGTAGTCGACGCCCAGGCCAAGACCCAGTGCGGTCGTCAGGTTGGTCGCGGAGATCGACACCTCGGTGATCGAGCCGAGGACCGCCAGCTGCGCGAACGTTCCTGCGATGGCGATGACCACGATGACCAGCGGCAGCAGGGCCGCGACGACGCTGCCGAAGACGACCAGGAGCAGCAGGAGCACCAGCGGAACGGCGATGATCTCGGCCAGGATGAGGTCGTCGACCACCTGCGTGGACATGTCGGAGCCCACGGCGGCGCCGCCCCCGGCGCGTACGGTCAGCGTGCCGTCGTACGTGCCGGTGTAGGTGTCGATGACGGCGTCGGTGTTCTCCTCGAGTTCCATCTCGTCGCCCGCCACATGGACGAGGACGATGGCGCCCTTGCCGTCCCGCGAGCGCAGGTCCGGGCTGCCGGTGTCCCAGTAGGAGACGATGTTGGCGAGGTGCTCCTCCGCGCGCAGTTCGGCCAGGAGCGCCTCGCCGCTCTCCCTGGCGGCCGGGTCGTCGACGCCCTCCGGGGCGCCGACCAGCAGGATCAGATTGGTGCCGCCGCCGAATTTCTCCTCGATGAGCTCCCCGGCGCGGGTGGAGGAGGACGCCGGATCGTCGAACCCGCCGCCCCGCAGCTTCTCGAACGCGCCGCCGCCCACGGCGCCCATCACGAGCACGGCCACGAAGGCGGCGATGAGTACGAGCCGGGGCCGGCGGATCGCCAGCTCGGCTATACGGTCAAACACGTACATTCTCCTTAAAAACGCGCAGGGTGAAGCGGGATACGGCAGCGGGGTGACTGCGGGGAAGCCGACAGGGTGCTCCGCGGGGGCACTTCGCCCTGATCACAGGCGGGTGCGGTGACGCACTCCTCGTCGCCGGCACGACGTTAGTGAGCCCGGCACGGATGCGGGAGTGTCAGATTTGCCTGACACCCCCGCACGTTTGTCACCCGGCGGGAGCGGCATAGGGTCGCCGCATGCCGGCAGACGACGACGCGAAGCCCCCGCTCTCCCTGCGCGAGAGGCGGCGGGCCACCGCCACCCGGGAAATCCTGGAGACCGCCGAGCGCCAGATCATCCGGAAGGGGCCGGAAGGTCTGTCCCTGCGCGGGATCGCCCGCGATCTCCGGATGAGCGTGCAGTCGCTCTACCACTACTTCCCCAACCGGGACGCCCTCATCACCGGGCTCATCACCAAGACCTACGACGATCTGGGCGACGCCGTGCGGGACGCCGTGGACGCCGTGCCGGACGGCGAGGTCGTGGCCCGCGTGCTGGCCGGCATCGAGGGCTACCGGCGGTGGTCCCTCACCCACCCCGAGCTGTTCCAACTGCTGTACGGGACACCGCTGCGCGGCTACTCGGCGCCGCCGGACGGGCCGACCACCCAGGCGGTGCGCCGGATCAGCGCGACCTTCGAGCACGAACTGTTCGGCGGCTTCACCCCCGAACAGCTCGCCGCGGCCGACGTCCCGCCGCTCTCACCCGAACTCCGCGCCCACCTGAACCTGCTGGGGGCGGGCGTCCTGCCGACCCCCGCGACATCGCTGCTGCTCAGCATGTGGGGGCACATGCACGGGCTCATCGTCCTGGAGGTGTTCGGCCACACCGCGTTCGTGGGCCCGGAGCACCAGGCGGAGATCTTCCGCATGTCGATGCGCACGATGGTGGAGGACACCTACCGCCGGATCGCTTCACCCGGAGGGTGAGCCGGCGCGCCCCGGGATCGCACGCGCTGCCCCTGGTCACGGGCTGCGTCGGGCCGGCGGACGGCGGTGCGGCGGCCGTCCGCGCCCGAGGTGCGCGGTGCGCACGGAGAACGCCCGGCCCGGCCGCGTACCGCCGGCCCGCGCGGGCCCGTGGCACCTGCCGGGCTTTCGGCGCGGCGATCGGTCGACCTACCCGTGGTGACACGCACCCGTGTCGTCATGGGCGGGCCGGCCGCTAACCCTCCCGGTGGCTGTCCCGGGTTCCGGGGAGTTCGCGGAAGCCCGCCGACACGTACGTGGCGACGGCCGCGGTGTTGGCGGTCGGGGTGCACACCAGTGCGCTGGAGGAGCCGAGTTCGCGCAGGGCCACCGCCGCGGCCACGGCAATCGCCCGGCCGTGGCCGCGCCCGCGGTGGTCGCGGTGGGTGCCCAGCGGCTCCAGCAGACCGGGCCGCCCCGGCCCTGCCGACCAGACCGTCACCGTCGCGACGGCCGCGCCCCGTTCGTCGTACGCGACCAGGCAGCGGGCGTCCGCGTACGGCACTCCGGCCGCCATCGCGTGCCAGCGCTGGTCCGTGAAGGTCGAGCTGTCGAAGGACGCCCGTTGCACGGCGACCCGGTCACCGACCCGTTCCGGCCGGACCACCTCGATCCGTACGCCGGGGTCCGGCACCGGCCCGGTGAGGTCGTGGCGCAGTGGCGTCCACGGTTCGCCGGCGTGCCAGCCCCGTTCGGCCAGCAGGTCGTGGACCGGGGAGTCCATCGGGGCCTCGACGTCCGCCGTCCCGGGGCCGAGCACGCCCCGTTCCGGGCGCGTCACGTCGTCGACCAGCCGCCGCGCCAACTCCTCGTCGCGGCGCACATCGGGGGCGGTGGTCACCCGGAACAGCCGGGGCCCGTCCAGCAGTCCGACGGCGAGGATCCGTCCGCCCCGGCTCCAGGTGCGGACCGCGGCGGCCGTCGCCCGGGCCCCGAACCGCCAGAACCAGCCCAGGTCCCCGGGGTGCAGCTGGATCGGCTGCCCGTCGTCCTGCCACTGCCGCAGCGCGTCCACGGCCTCGGTCAGTCCGTCGGTCTCCGGCGTGCGCAAGGCGATCGTCATGGGCCTCATCACAGCGCACCGGCGCGGCGGTCCGCACCCGGTTTACCCGCCGGTGGTCCTCAGGGGGAGCCGGTCCCGCCCGTGGCGCCCCGCGACGTGGCGTGGAGGGTGCCCAGCAGGGTCAGGGCCTGCGCGGCGGCGGAACCGGGAGCAGCCTGGTAGATGATCAACTGCCGGCCGGGGGTCTCGCGCACGTCGAACGCGTGGTAGGTCAGGGTCAGCGGGCCGACGTCCGGGTGGTGGAGGTGCTTGGCCGCCCGGGTCTTGCCCCGGACGGTGTGGGCGTTCCACAGTCGGCTGAACTCCGGGCTGCGGCTCGTCAGTTCGCGGACGAGGGCGCGCAGGCGCGGATGGTCGGGATCGGGTCCCGCGGCCTGGCGCAGGTGGCCCGCGAGCGCTTCGGCCGTGGCGTCCCAGCGGGTGTAGAAGTCCCGCCCCGCCGGGTCGAGGAACGCCATCCGGGCCAGGTTGTCCGGCTGTCCGAAGGGGGAGTGCAGGGCCTGGGCCAGGGCGTTGGCCGCCAGGATGTCCAGGGTGTGGCTGATGACGAACGCGGGGGCGCCGGGGTAGCCGTCGATGAGGTCGCGCAGCGCGGGGGCGACCCGTTCCTCGGCGGGCCGCGTGAACCGGTGACCCGGTGTGGTGCCGGCCAGCAGGTGCAGGTGTGCGCGGGCGTCGGTGTCCAGCCGCAGGGCGTCGCCGAGCGCGTCGAGGATCTGGGCGGAGGGGTGGCGTTCGCGGCCCTGTTCCAGGCGGGCGTAGTAGTCGGCGTTCACCCCGGCCAGGACGGCGACCTCTTCGCGGCGCAGTCCGGGCACCCGGCGCTGCCCGTAGCTCGGCATGCCCACGTCCTGCGGGCCCAGGCCGGCCCGGCGTGCCCGCAGGAAGTCGCCCAGGTGATTGCCGGATCCGGAAGGGGACGGGGACGAGGGGCGCGGGGCCCCGGACGGGGAACGGTCGCCGGTCATGTTCTCCAGGCTAGGCCGCCCCGCCCGGCGCCGCCTGGGTGTGCCGCACCCCGGCAACGACCGTCCTGGCCGGCACCGCCCGCCCACCCCAGGCTGGGCCGTGACAGCCAGCGAAGGGAGTCCGGCATGACGGACCACACAAGCGTGGTCGGCCTGTGGGTGACCGCCGACGGTCACATCCGCCAGGAGTTGCGGGCCGACGGCCGGTACGAGGAGGCCCGCGGCGGGCGCCGCGGCGCGTACACCGGCCGCTACACGGTGACCGGTGACCACATCGACTACGTCGACGACACCGGGTTCACGGCGACCGGCGACATCCGGGGCGGCGTGCTGTACCACGAGCACCTCGTCCTCCACCGGGAGAGGACGACGCGATGACCCGCACAACGGCCAAGGTGGTGGCGGTCACCGGCGCGAGCAGCGGGATCGGCGAGGCGACCGCCCGGCGGCTGGCCGCCGACGGGCACCGGGTGTTCCTGGGCGCCCGGCGCACCGACCGGCTCGCCGCGCTCACCGAGGAGATCAACGCGGCGGGGGGAACCGCCGCGTACCGGCCGCTCGATGTCACGGACGCCGCGTCCGTACGGGACTTCGTCTCCGGCGCCCATACCCGTTTCGGGCGGCTGGATGTCCTGGTGAACAACGCCGGGGTGATGCCGCTGTCGCCCCTGGACGCGCTGCGCACCGACGAGTGGGACCGCATGATCGATGTGAATCTGCGCGGCGTGCTGCACGGCATCGCCGCCGCGCTGCCGCTGATGCGGGAGCAGGAGGGCGGCGGGCATCTCGTCAACGTCGCCTCGGTCGGGGCGTACGAGGTCTCGCCGACCGCCGCCGTGTACTGCGCGACCAAGTTCGCGGTGCGGGCGATCTCCGAGGGGCTGCGCCAGGAGTCGGGCGGGCGGGTGCGGGTCACGCTGGTCTCTCCCGGGGTGACCGAGTCGGAGCTGGCGGACGGCATCTCCGATCCGGTCGCCCGGGCGGCCATGGCGGCGTACCGGGCGGTGGCGTTGCCGGCCTCGGCCGTCGCGGACGCGATCGGGTACGCCGTGGCCCAGCCGCGCGAGGTCGATGTCAATGAGATCGTCGTGCGTCCCGTGGGGAGTGCCCAGTGAGTGATCGTCTCGCGGCGCTGGAGCGCCGGCTCGGGGTGCTGGAGGACAAGGAGGCGGTGCGCGCGCTGCTGATGCGGGGGTGGCGGGCGCTGGATCGCGGGGACTGGGAGACGTGGAGCGCCTGCTGGGCCGAGGACGCGGTGCTGGAGTTCGGGCCGTGGGGGGAGATCCGCGGGCGGGACGCGATCCGGGCGCGGGTGGAGGAGGCGGAGTCGCCGTACGCCGCCATGCAGCACCACATCCTCAACCTGCACGTGGAGGTGGGCGGGGGCGCGGCGGGCGACCGGGCGACGGGGATCGGCTACATGTGGTTCGTCGCGGTCGGCGGGCCCGCTCCGGGGGCGGCCGCGGCCCCGTACGCGATGGGTGGCCCGTACGACTGGGAGTTCCGCCGTGATCCCGGGCGCGGCTGGCTGGTGGCGCGCCAGCGGCTCGGCGTCCACTGGACGGACGGAGAGGATCCATTGCGCGCCTTTGAGTGAAGTCCTCGTCTTTTGTGCGCAAAGGGTTGACGGTGTGCAGGGGGCACCGTAGCGTCTCGGCCGTTTATTGAGACGATTCAATCATCGGTCGTGGAAGGGACGTTCCCATGAGACCGTACGGAAGAACGCGAGCCGTCGCCGTCACGGCGGCGCTCGTCGGCGGATTGCTGGCGGGTGCCGCCGGGCCCGGGGCCGCAGCCCCGGGCTCCGGCTCAGGCGCCGGCTCCGCCGCCCTCCAACTGGAGGAGCTGGACCGGGGCCTGGTGGCCGTCGCCACCGACGAGGGCGTGTTCCTCAGCTGGCGGCTGCTCGGCCACGAGGTGACCGGGGCCGGGGAGAACGGCATGACCGGCGCCGACTTCCGGGTGTACCGGGACGGCGAGGCCATCGCCACCGTCACCGACAGCACCAACTTCCTCGACCCGGACGGACAGGACGGCGCCTCGTACCGGGTCGCCGCCCTCGTCGGCGGCACCGAGGTGGATCGCAGCGACGCCGTCTCCCCCTGGTCCGAGGGCTACTACGACATCCCGCTGCGCAAGCCCGCCGACGGCGTGACCCCGGCCGGCGAGGCGTACACGTACCGCGCCAACGACATGAGCGTCGGCGACGTGGACGGCGACGGCCAGTACGAGTTCATCGTCAAGTGGGACCCGTCCAACTCCAAGGACGTCTCCCAGGTCGGCTACACCGGCAATGTCTACATCGACACCTACCGCTTCGACGGCACCCTCCTGCACCGTATCGACCTGGGCGTCAACATCCGGGCGGGCGCCCACTACACCCAGTTCCTGGTGTACGACTTCGACGGTGACGGCCGCTCGGAGATGATGTTCAAGACCGCGCCGGGCACCAAGATCACCCGGTACGGGAAGGACGGCCGCGCCCTCTCCACGAAGTACATCACCATGCCCCGCGAGGACGTTCGCGCCGGTTACGGGCACGGTGACGACTACCGGATGAGCGCCGAGGACTACGCCGAGCACCTCGCCGGCATCTTCCGGGGCTGGCACGAGCACCCCGAGGTCGTCGCCGGGAACTGGCCGGCCACCGTCGAGGAGGCGCTGGGCGCCGAGGACGAGTTCAGCCACAGCTACCCGCTGTCGGCCGCCGACGCCGCCGAACTCACCGACTACTTCATCGATGTCTACGCCCCCTCGCGCAGCGCCAACAACCGGCTGCGGAACTTCGAGGGCTTCATCGTCGACGGGCCCGAGTACCTGACCGTCTTCAACGGCCTGACCGGCGCCGAGCTGCAGACCATCGCGTACAAGCCCGGCCGTCACGACGACGGGCTCATGTGGGGCGACTACGCGATGAACCGCATCGAGCCGGGGAACCGGGTCGACCGCTTCCTGTCCGGCGTCGCGTACCTCGACGGCACGCACCCCTCCGCCGTGTTCGCCCGCGGCTACTACACCCGCTCCACCGTCGTCGCCTACCGCTGGGACGGCCACCGGCTGACCGAGGACTGGTACGTGGACAGCGGCTGGACCCCGATGTCCAACCCGTTCAACGACGGCCCGCACGGCGTCGAGGGCACCGACCCCGAGTACGGCACCCTCACCACCCAGGGCTTCCACTCGCTGTCCGTGGCCGATGTGGACGGCGACGGCAAGCAGGAGATCGTCTACGGTTCGGCGACCCTGGACCACGACGGCTCGCTGCTCTACAGCTCCTACGACTTCGGCCCGCCGGAGTCCAGCGTCCCGGGCGAGTACGTGAAGCTGGGCCACGGTGACGCCATGCACGTCGCCGACATCGACCCGGACCGCCCCGGCCTGGAGATCTACACCGTCCACGAGGGCGGGCCGTGGGCCCCGTACGGGTACGCGCTGCGCGACGCCGCCACCGGCGAGGTGCTGTACGGCGGTTACACCGGCGTGGACACCGGGCGCGGCATGATCGGGGACATCGACCCCTCCCGCCCCGGTCTGGAGACGTGGGGTTCGGGGATCGGGCTGTGGAGCGCCGGCGGTGAGCGGCTGGGCTCGCAGACCCCCGGCACCAACATGAGCATCCGCTGGTCCGGCGACATGACCACGCAGCTGGTCGACGGCGCGATCGATGTCACCCCGACCATCGAGGACTGGCAGCGCGGCACGCTGCTGACCGCCACCGGCACCCTCACCAACAACCACACCAAGGGCAACCCGTCCCTGGTGGCCGACATCTTCGGCGACTGGCGCGAGGAACTGCTGGTGCGGACCGAGGACAGTTCGGCGATCCGTGTCTACACGAGCACGGAGGTCACCGACCGCAAGCTGTACACCCTGATGCACGACCCGCAGTACCGGGTGGACGTGGCGCGTCAGCAGACCACCTACAACCAGCCGTCCTACCCCAGCTTCTACTTCGCCTCCGACACCGACTGGGCGGACGTCCCGGTGCCGGACTACGTGACGCCGGGCGGGGTGAGCGCGCTGAAGGACGCGCTGGACGGGTTCGTCCGGGCCGGGGACGTCGACCGGGTGACCGGGATCCTGCTGTCGGTGCCGCTGCTGGTGGCCAAGGTGCAGTGGGAGCAGGCCGGCAGCGCGCGGGGCGCGGTGGCGGCGCTGGAGTCGTTCGCGTGGCAGCTGGAGAAGGCGCCGAAGCGTTCGGTGTCGGACGGCGCGCGGGCCGCGCTGGGCCATCGGGCGCAGGTGCTGATCAGCCAGTTGCGGTGATGAACGTCTGAAATTCATGGCGCGCCGGAGCCGTTCGGGGCTCCGGCGCGTCTCATCATCGGACCACCACAACGGCTATACATACTGAGTATACACCTCGTGTATAGTCGCTCCGCATGTACGCCAACGCGTTCGCGCCCGAATATCAGGGCGCCCTGAACTCCCTGTCGGTCAACTCCTCGCTCACCGATGTCCTGCGTGCGGCGAGCGAACAACTCCAGATCGCCGAAGCCTCCGGCGACCGGCGCGAAGTGGCCCGTGCCGGACTCGGCGTCGCCGAGGCACGGCGCCGCCTCGGCCAGGTCGCCGAGGCGGACGCCGCGTGGAAGGCCAGCTACCGTGCCGCCCGCGCCGCGGACGACCTCGGCGCCATGGCCTGGGCCATGTGGAGCGGTGGCACCCTCGCCCGGCAGCGCGGCGCGCTGCCACTCGCCCGCCGGCTGCTCACCCTCGCCGCCGATCTCGGCAAACGCGGCGACGACGTCGTCGCCCGCGGCTACTCACTCGCCGGGCTCGCCGAAACCGGCCGAATACAGGGGGACTACCAAGCCGTCGGCCGGCTGCACGAACAGCTCCTCGCCGAGGCCCGCAAGCGCGGCGAGGCCCGGCACACGGTCTGGGCGCTGGAGGGGATCGCCCAGATCCACCGCAACACCGGAGACTTCGACCGCGCGCTCGCCCTCTTCGAGGAGGCCGCCGAGATCGCCCGGGGCGCCGATGACCGGCGCGGCTGGGCCTGGGCCCAGCGCGGCATCGCCGACATCGTCTCGGTCCGCGACGGCGACGCCGACCGCGCGCTGCGCATCCTGGAGAAGGCCGAACGGGCCTGCCGCCGGATGAACCTCACCTCCGCGCTCGCCTACAACCACAAAATGCGCGCCAACGTCCTCTTCCGCGCCCGCCGTTACCGGCAGGCCAAGCGCGGCTACGAGGAGACGCTCGCCGAGTTCCGCGCCATCGACGAGCTGCGCGGCCAGGCCCTGTGCCGGCTCGGACTGGCCAAGACCCTGCACCGGCTGGGGCAGCGCGGCCCGGACGAGACCGCCGCCGAACTGCGGGAACTGCGCACCCTCTTCCAGCGGATCGGGCTGTACCACGCCAGAGCCATGACCGACAAAGCACTGGCCGAACTGCCCACGCCCGCGCCCGCCCCCGCGGAGGCCGCCCCATGATCCGCGAACTCACCCCCACGACAGCCCCCACGGCCACCACCCCCACGACCCCCACGGCCCCGAACACCACCGCGGCCGACATCCTCGCCCGCACCCGGGCCGCCACCGCCCCCGCCCTGGACCGCGCACTGCGCCAACTGCACCCCTGGCTGCACGAGATGGCCACCCACACCCCGGACGGCAAGGGCATCCGCGCCGCCCTGACCCTGCTGGCCGCCGAAGCCGTCGGCGCCGCCCCGGCCACCGCCGTCCCCGGCGCCGTCGCCGTGGAACTCGTGCAGACCTTCTCCCTGGTCCACGACGACATCATGGACGGCGACGAACACCGCAGAGCGCGCCCGGCCGTGTGGAAGGCGTACGGCACAGGGCCCGCCGTGCTCGCCGGCGACGCGCTCCACAGCCTGGCCCTGGAGACCCTCGCCGCCGGCGGCGGCCCGCACACCGCCACCGCCGTACGGCACCTGATCGGCGCCCTGCGCGACCTGGTGCACGGCCAGGCCGAGGACCTCCGGTTCGAGCAGGCGCCCTGGCGCGGCAAGGGCGCCGTCACCCCGCACGCGTACCTGGGCATGGCGGGCCGCAAGACCGGCGCGCTGTTCGGCTGCGCCACCGCGCTGGGCGCGGCCCTCGGCGGCGCCCCGCCCCGTACCGTCGACGCGCTGCGCCGCGCCGGGCTGCACGCCGGGGTGGCGTTCCAGGCCATCGACGACGTGCTGGGCATCTGGGGCGACCCGGCGGTCACCGGCAAGCCCGTGTACGGCGATCTCCGGCGGGGCAAGAAGACCCTGCCGGTGCTGCTGGCCCTGTCCGCCGACCGTGCGGACGCCCGGGCCCTGGCCGCCGTGCTGGACACGGACCCGCTGGGCGACGAACACGCCCGGTACGCCGCCGCCCTGATCGAGGCGGCCGGCGGGCGCGCCGCCGCGCTCGCCGAGGCGGACCGGCAACTGGCCCTGGCCCACCGGTCGCTGCGCGCGGTGCCGCTGGCACCCGGCCCCGCCGGGGAAATCCGCAGCCTTCTTTCATATCTCACCACCCGCCGCGGCTGAACAACCGGTGCGCGGAGAATTCCGCGCACCGTCACCCGGCCCCCCGCGCGCCCGCCGTGGCCGCGCCAGGCACCGCCCATCGGCGCCCTGCCTGCGGGTTTACCGCAACGTCACACGCGCCGCCGCCTGTTACCAGCCGCGCACTGCCCGTATGCCGCCCGCCCGCAAAGTCTCCCAGGTATCGGTAAACAAAAATCTGAGCTACATCTGAGCTTATTGGCCGGGATTTTCCCCTCCAACTGGAGAAACATGGACGCGGACATGAATACGCTCTCCACGCCGAGACGCTGAGGATGGAGCAGACCCATGCGTACCGCTCAACGCGACCCAGGCGAATTGCTGGACCGGCTCAGCAGCGCGTACCGTGCCCGGCTGCTGCGCTACGTGAACCGGCTGACTCTGGGAGACCCCCACCGCGCTGAGGACATCGTGCAGGAGACCATGCTCCGGGTATGGCGCCTGGCCGTGCGGCAGTCCGCGCGAACGGGCGCCGCCGAGCACGAGATCGACTACGACGAGGACCGCCTGGTCGCCTGGCTGTACACCGTCGCGCGTAACCTCGCGGTGGACGCCCACCGCCGTGACCGCACCGTCCCCATGGGTGTGGTCCCGGCACCGATGCTCCAGCGCTGCACGGAGCCCGACATGGCCGACGCCGTCGTCGACCGCCATGTGGTGCACGGAGCGCTTGCCCGCCTCACCCCCGAACACCGCGAGGTCCTCGTCCAGGTGCACCTGTGCGACCGGTCCCGCGCCGATGCGGCCCGCGCCATCGGCGTCCCCCAGGGGACCGTCAAGTCCCGTACCCACTACGCTCTGCTGGCCATGCGCCGCGAGATGCGACGGGAGAATGCCGCGGCATGAGAAACACCGATCCCTTTGAGTTCTTCAGCACGCACCGTGACACGATCTTCCGCATCTGCGGGATCATCGGCGCGCTGCTGATCGTCTTCCTCATCCTGCGGGCCATCGCCATGCGGATGGGCGGCTGGAAGGCCGCCTGGGCCCGCGTCAAGCGCGAACTGGCCGTGACCCGCAACGCGTTCGCCGCCCCCTTCCGCGCCTGGTTCCAGCACCAGCGCCGGCTGCGGCGCCTCGTCCACCACCTGGGCGCCCCGCTCACCTGGCGGGACGCCGAACGCGCCCTGGTCCGCGCCCGTCAGGAGGCCGCCCCCGCCCGCCCGTACGCCGCGCTCGTGGACGACCGCGAGGTCACCGTCCTGCTCGCCGACTCCTCCGAGGCCGGCACCTGGACCATCGACCGCACCGAACTCCCCGCCGTCACCCCCGACCCGGACGCCGTCCGCCCCGTGATCGTCGCGCTCGGCGCCAGCGAGGACGGCACCGGACGCGCCGTCTTCCTCGATCTGGCCACCGGGCCCCAGCAGTTCGCGATCGAGGGCGACCAGCGCGCCGCCGCCGCCCTGCTCCAGGCCATCGCCGCCCAGCTGGACGTACGGCTGCCGGCCGGTCTGGTCACCGTCGCCGAGGGAGTCCACCGCAACCACCAGGGCGAGCCGGTGCGCAACGCCTACCGCGCCGCCCGCGAGACCGAACCGCACTTCGGCCTGGCACCCGTGCTCATCGCCACCGAACTGCCCGACCCGCTGCCGGTGGAGCTGAGCGCGCCACCGTCCGCCGACCTGACCGTCCCGCGCGTCATCGTCACCGGCCCCGGCCGCGGACACGTCCGCCGGCTCCTCGCCGACCGGCACTCCCGCGTGTACGTCACCGGCACCCCGCTGCTGCCGTTCTTCGACGCCCTGGGCCGCGCGCTGGCCCGCGTCCTGCCCCACATCCCACCCGTCCTGCCGCCCGCCCCGCCCACCGGCAACGCCGCGAGCGACCTCTTCGAGGAGGCCGAGGGCCAGGAACAGCAGCAGACGACCCTCGTCAAGACCCGCAAGGCCGAACCCGAGGAAGTCCCGCTCGGCCGCAGCGCCGCCACCCCGCTCGAATCCGTGGCGGACGCGGAGGCCGGCGAGACCTCCGCGGGCCCCGCCGCCGACGCCACCGCAGGCACCGCCCCCTCCACCACCAGCCGCTCCCCGCAGCCCTGAGCTGAGCCGAGAGCGCCCGACGCCGCTGGACTCCCGTGAAACTGACCGTCTCCACCGCCGTCCCCGACGGCCCGCCCACCGACCACCTGCTGGACGTCCCCGAGGACGCCACCGTCGCCGACCTCGGCTCCGTACTCGGCGCCGGGCAGCTCTACCTCGGCGACCGGCAGCTCGACCCCGACGCCACCCTGGGCGCCAGCGGCATCCGCGAGGGCGCCCTGCTCGGCGTGGACGCCCCCGCCTCCCGCGATGGGCGCTCCCTCACCCGCGCCTGGGCCCCGCACGCCACCGACGCCCCGCTGATCGAGGTCCGCCATGTCTCGGGCCCCGGCGCCGGCCACGTCTGGCTGCTCGGCCCCGGCAGCCACGAGATCGGCACCGACCGCGGCTGCGCCCTGCGCCTGGACGGCGGCGGCGCCCCCGAACGCGGCACCTGGATCACCGTCGCCGCCGACGGCGGCGTCAGCTACCGGCTGCCCGAGGAGGCCGACCCGGACCGCTGCGGGCTGCGCTCCCTCACCCCGCCGCCGCCCGTCGACCCCGAGACCGGCACCCCGCTCACCGCCGAGGAGCCCGCGGGCACCCAGGACGGCGGCCCCGGCGGGCACTCCGTGGCGCCGCCCCCACCGGGCCCCGACGGCCAGCCCGCCCCGCCGCCGCTGCCCCCCGTGCACCAGCTGCCGGAGCCCGACGACGGCGAGGAGGAGTGGCCGGCCTGGGCCGACCTGTCGCTCGGCGACCATCTGCTGCGCCTGAGCACCCCGTTCGAGCCGGACGCCGCCACCAACCCCTCGCCCGACGGCCTGGCCGTGGAGTACAACCGGCCGCCGCGCATCGCCCCGCACCTGGACGCCGAGTCCATGCGGATGGCCGGTCCGCCCGCCAAGCGCGGCAACCGGCCCTTCCCGTTCCTGATGCTGATCGCCCCGCTCGTCATGGGCTTCGTGATGGTCAGCCTCTTCCGCACGTTCTTCTTCGTCGTCTTTGTCTTCTTCACCCCGATCATGGCGATCGGCAACTGGCTGGTCGGCCGGCGCAGCGGACGCAAGCAGTACGAGGAGCAGCTGCGGCTGTTCCGGCTGCGCCGCGCCGCGCTGGAGCTGGAGGTCCGCAACGCGACCGTCGCCGAACGCGTCCTGCGCAACGACACGTTCCCCGACCCGGCGTCCCTGCTGCTGACCGCCACCGGCCCCGGCCACCAGCTGTGGGAGCGGCGCCGCCGCGACCCCGACCATCTCGCGCTGCGGATGGGCACCATCGCCCGCGCCTCGCTCAAACAGATCAACGACACCGCCCGCGAGAGCAACCACACGAGCGTGCACTGGCGGCTGGCGGACGTGCCGTACTGCGTGGAGATGACGCAGCTGGGCGTCGTCGGCATCACCGGCCCCGGCGCGGGCCCGCGCCGGGTGGCGTGCTGGGCCGTCGCGCAGTCCGCTGTCCTGCACAGCCCGCGCGACCTGCGGATCGTCGTCCTCACCAGCAACGAGCACGCGGACACCTGGAGCTGGGTGCGGTGGCTGCCGCATCTGCGCCAGGACCGGCCGGCCGCCGCCTCCGCCACCGTGATCTCGGTCGGCAACGACCCCGAGTCCACCGCGCACCGCGTCAACGAACTCGTCGCCGACATCAAGGCCAGGACCGACGCCGCCACCTCGGCGCTGGGCCGCACCCTGATGCACTTCCCCGACACCCTGGTGATCCTGGACGGCTCCCGGCGGCTGCGCGACGTCCCCGGCATCATCGAGGTCCTCACCGCCGGGCCGGGCGTGCGGATCTTCAGCGTCTGCCTGGACGAGCGGGAACGGCTGCTGCCCGAGGAGTGCACCGCCGTCATCACCACCGCGTCCTCCGACACCACGGCCGCGGACAAGGACACCCTGACCGTCCGCATCTCCGGGCTGCCCACCGTCGAGGGCGTCCGCGCCGACCTGGTGACCAGCGAATGGTGCGAGGAGGTCGCCCGCGCGATCGCCCCCGTCCGGGACGTGACGGTGGACGCCGACTCCGGGCTGCCGGCCGACGTCCGGCTGCTGCCGCTGATCGACCAGGAACCGCCGGACCCGCAGGCGCTCCTCCAGACCTGGGCCCGGCGCCCCGCCTCCACCACGTTCACCCTCGGCCAGGGGTACGAGGGCCCCCTCCGCATCGACCTGGTGCGCGACGGCCCGCACGGACTGATCGGCGGCACCACCGGATCCGGCAAGTCCGAACTGCTCCAGACGATGATCGCCTCGCTGGCCGCCGCCAACCGGCCCGACGAACTCGCCTTCGTGCTGGTGGACTACAAGGGCGGCAGCGCGTTCCGCGAATGCGCCCTGCTGCCGCACACCCTGGGCATGATCACCGACCTGGACGGGCACCTCGTCCAGCGCGCACTCGCCTCCCTGGAGGCCGAACTGCGCCGCCGCGAGCAGCTGCTCGCGGACGTCGAGGCCAAGGACCACGCCGAGTACCGGCTCAAGCGCGCCCGCGACCCGCGGCTGCCCGCCCTGCCCCGGCTGCTGCTCGTCATCGACGAGTTCGCCACCCTGGTACGGGAACTGCCGGACTTCGTCCCCGGGCTGATCTCCCTGGCCCAGCGGGGCCGTTCGCTCGGCCTCCACCTGATCCTGGCCACCCAGCGGCCCGGCGGCTCGGTCAACAACGAGATCAAGGCCAACACCAACCTGCGGATCGCGCTGCGCGTCACCGACCGCTCCGAGAGCCAGGACATCATCAACAACCCGGACGCCGCGGCCATCTCCGCCGGCAACCCGGGGCGGGCACTGCTGCGCCGTGGCCACAACAACCCGACCCCGTTCCAGACGGCCTGGGTCGGCGCCGAGCGCACCGACGCCGACCCCGCGCCGGAGCAGGGAGTCGACGAGGACGGGCCGCAGGCACCGGCACCCGGGCGCACCGTCCGCGCCGCCGAGCTGACCTGGAGCGGCCTGGGCCGCCCCACCGATCTCGGCCCGGACGACGACGACCTCCCCGAGGCCCAGCGCCCGGTCCCGGTCGAGCGCCCCACCGATCTGCTCGCCCTCGTCCACGCCATCACGACCGCCGCCGCGCAGCTGCCGGGCTACACCGAGCAGCCCAGCCCCTGGCTGCCGCCGCTGTCCGAACAACTGCGGCTGGAGGACCTTCCGCCCACCGAGGCGCCGGAGACCCCCGGCGGGCTGCCGCTGGTGCCGTACGGGCTGCTGGACCTGCCCGAGTTCCAGGACCGGCGGCTGGGCACCATCGACTTCGCCACCTTCGGCCACCTGTACGTCATCGGCGCCCCGCGCTCGGGCCGTACCCAGGTGCTGCGCACCGTCGCCGGCTCGGCCGCCATGGCGGTCAGCAGCGCCGATCTGCACATCTACGGCATCGACTCGGCCGGCGGCGGGCTCGCCGCGCTGGAGACGCTGCCGCACTGCGGGGCGGTCGTCGACCGGCACGACAGCGAGCGCCTGGAGCGGCTGGTGAGCCGGCTGGTCACCGAACTCAACTCCCGGCAGCGTGCGGTGTCCCAGCACAGCTGCTCCAGCCTCACCGAGCTGCGCGCCAAGCTGCCGAAGGACCAGCGGCCGGCCCATCTGCTGCTGCTCATCGACGGCTGGGACGCGCTCAGCGCGATGATCGACGACTACGACGGCGGCCGGATGTACACGGACGTCATCCGGCTGGTCCGCGAGGGCCAGGCGGCGGGCATCCATGTCATCGCCACCTCCGAGCGGCTGCTGCTGGGCGGCCGGATGGCCGCGCACAACGACCGGCGGCTGCTGCTGCGGCAGACCGACCCGAGCGACTACCACCTGGTCGGCATGGCGCGCGGGAAGGTGCCCGGGCATGTGCCGCCGGGCCGCGGCTGGATGGCGCCGGCCGGCGTGGAGACCCAGATCGGCCTGCTGCCCCAGGAGGGCGACGGCGATCCGGCGGCCGACCAGGGCGAGGCGCTGCGCGCCGTCGGCCGGCGGACCAGCAAGCGGGACACCAAGGTGCCGCAGGCGCGCCGCCCGTTCCGGATCGGGCAGCTGCCCGCGCTGATCGGCTTCACCGAGGCGATGGAGCAGCTGCCGGCCGAGCGGCGGCGTCCGCTGTGGGCGCTGCTGGGCATCGGCGGCGACGCCGGCGTACCGCTGGGCTACGACTTCGCGGCGGGCGGCGGCAGCTTCGTGGTGGCGGGTCCGCCGCGCTCGGGCCGCTCCACCACGCTGGCGGCGATGAGTGTGTCGCTGCTGCTGGGCGGCACCTCGCTGGTGGTGATCACCCCGCGTGGCTCGCAGCTGCGCCGGCTGGGCGTGCACGAGCTGGCGAAGGTGATGACGGACACCGACCCGTCGGCGGAGGAGCTGACCGAGGCGCTGGAGGAGGTCTCGGGCCGGCCGGTGGTCGTCGTGGTGGACGACGCGGACATGCTGGCCAACTGCCGCGCCGACCGGGTGCTGCGGGCGGTGGCCACCTCGGGCCGCGACCAGGGCCGGGGGCTGCTGCTGGCCGGTCCGGCCGAGTCCATCTCCTCGCTGGGCTGGATGGGCGCCGCGCGGCGCTCGCGCAGCGGCGTGCTGCTGGGGCCCAAGACGATCGGCGAGGGCGATCTGATCGGCTCGCGGCTGTCGTCGGAGCAGGTGCGGTCCGCGCTGCCGGAGGGCCGCGGCTGGACCTCCGGGTCGGGTGGCCACGCCGTCGCGGTGCAGATTCCGCTGACGGTGCTGGACGGCTGACGCGCCGGCGTCCGCGCGCGCCGCGGACACCACGAACGGCCGCCCCCGGGAGGAAGGGGGCGGCCGTTCGTGTGCGCGCGGTCGGCCGGGCGGGATCAGCCCTCGGCGTTGGCGGCGGCCTCGGCGGCGGCGGCGTTGACGTCGTTGGTGATCTGGTCGTCCGAGTTCGCCATCTCGGTCGCGAAGTTCTGGAACATCTTCGCGTATTCGTCGATGTTCTTGGCCGAGGCGTCCAGCTGGTTGCTGAACTGGTTGTACGCGTCGGTCATCGCGGGGCTGGCCTTCTCGAAGACCAGACCGTTCTGGAGCAGATTGGCCACGGTGGTCTTGAGGTTCGTCAGCTCGGCGGCGATATCCGCGAGCTTGTTGCCCATCGTCGACGCGGTGGTCTCGATCGCGTCGTAATCAAAGACGACATCATTCGCCATGGGGTTCTCCGGTGGTGGTGAGTGGTGCGTGCGACAGGGAAATCAGCCGGCGTTGATCTTCTCGGCCATGTCGGCGTCCATGTTCTCGATGGACTTCTTGATCTCCTTGAACTGGTTGGCGTACTCCTTGATGGCGTTGGCGCCGGCGATGAGGTTCGTGGTGAACGTCTCGTACTTGGCCTCCAGCGCCGGGCTGGTCGCGGTCAGCACCAGGCCGCTGTTGAGCAGGGCTTCGACCTCTTTCTGCGCTTCCTGCATGCGCGGCACGAGCGTGCTGTCGACGGCGTCGTCCAGGACACCGCACACCCGCTCGATCTCGGCGTAGTCCAGACTGATGTTGGCAGCCATGAGTGGTTCTCTCCTTCATTCGCTGACGTGACGAGGGCTAGTCCTCGACCTCTTTCCACTCGGCGTCCTTCTTGCCGTTGTGGGTGTACTTGGTCACCTCGTCGTCGGAGGTGACTTCCATGGTTCCGGTACCGTCGTCGTTCCACTTCACCACGGCCACACTCTCGGTGCCGTCACCGTAGGTGGTGGTCATGGTGTAGTCCTGGATGGTGCGTTTCTCACCGTCGACGGTGACCTCTTTGGCCGGCCCGTCGAATTCCTGCTCCGAGGTGTAGGACAGGCCGTTCGGGTTGCTGATCTCCGAGGTCTGCTTGGTGATGTTGTAGTCATCGTCGTATTCGAGCGTGACCTTCACCGTGCCCTCGTCGTCCGTGTACGTGTACTCGGTCGGCGGCTTGTCACCCTCGGGTTTCGGGGGCTCGTCACCGGGCTTGAGGGCGTGGTTCCCCTCCGCCTCCAGCTCCCGCCACGCCTCACAGAAGTCGGGCGCGTCGGCCCCGCTGCACACCTGCCGGATGGAGTCGTCGGGGTTCTCCTCGAAATACTCGGTCGCCCCGATGTCCTCCAGCATGTTGTCCCATGCCTCTTTGTCGTCGAGCCACTTGTCGTGGGCCTCCTTGGCGTTGACCCAGTCGTTGAACTCCACGCGCTGGGCGTCACCGCCGCCCCCGGCCGCCATGTTGGCGTCGGTGTCGAACCAGTAGTCCGAGACGCCCTTGAAGGTGTCGGCGAGTTCGGTCAGCCCGTCCTTGGCCTGCTTGGTGCGGCTGCGGGAACGGCTGTAGAAGGTCTGGAAGGCGGCGGCCAGCGACCGGTTGCCGAAGACGTTCTGCGCGTCGCCGAGGCTTCCCTCGCCGAGCTCCTTGAACTTGCCGTCCCCGCCGCCGGATCCGGCCTCGTCCGCCAGGGAACGCATCTTCTCCTGCACGGTGTGCAGCTGGCTGTAGTCGATGGAGAAGTCGGCCACGGGTCCTCCGGACGTTCCTCGGGTGCTGCCCTCTCTACGCGCCGGCCGGGAAGAAGGTTCAACACCGTGGCGTGAGGTGTGCCGCGTTCCGGCTCCGCCGGGTGCCGTTTCCCGCCCCGTCATCTCCGGTTCCCCGGGGATCACGGCGGCGGCGCGCGGGTGAACGGGCGGCAGCTTCCGGTGACATGACGCGAAAGCACGCCGTCACGGGGATCGGATTGAACCACCGGGGGGTCTGCCGCGTAGTAGTGGTGGAAACCCCTCCGTGCAGTGTCGCCGGGGAGTGCCCTCACCGAACGCGGGGACCCGGAAGGAGTGCCGACCATGGCTCGTCCCGAGGACTGGAGCGCCCTCGGCCTCAAGAATGACCCGACGCCCGGCGATCCGGGTCAGCTGGACGAGCTGATCACGTCGCAGGCGAAGCTCGTCACGCTCGCCACGACGATCGACGACGGTCTCACCGAGGTCAAGAACACGGCGGACGGCGCCTTCGTCGGCAAGACGGCCGACGCACTGCGCAAGATCATCGACAACGATCTGCGGAACTACGTCTCCTCCTTCAAGGAGGCACAGGAGAAGGTCCAGTCCGCGCTCAAGACCTATGTCGAGGTCATGCGGACCGAGCAGGAGCGGGCGGACGAGGCCCTGTCCGCCGCCGCGGGTCTCGACGAGGACGACGAGGAGGGGCGCGCGGGCTACAAGTCAACCGCCGAGGACGCCAAGTCGAACCTGGAGAGCGCCGCGAGCACGGCCGCCAGCGAGATCCGTTCGGCCGGCAACAGCATCGACTCGCCGGTGAACGAGTGCGACGAGTTCTGGAAGGCGCTCGGCTGGCTCGCGATCATCCTGATCATCCCGGCCATCATCGTCGGTGGCCCGCTCGCCCTGTTCGTCCTCGCGCTGAACGTGGCGCTGCTGATCAAGACCGCGATCGACTTCTCCCGCGGCAAGGCCAGCGTCACCGAACTGGTGCTGTCCATCCTGGGTGTCATCGCTCCGACCACCAAGGGCCTGTCGGTCGGCAAGCTGTGGAGCGGGTTCAAGGGCGCTTTCAAGGGCGGTGTCGCGGGTGGCAAGGCGTTCTTCGGCATCACCGGCGCCGCCCAGTTCGGTGCCCTGTGGGTCAAGGGCGCGGGCGGACTGTGGACGGGATTCCGCTTCTCGTCCAACTTCCTCAAAACCAACAACCTCGGGATCAAATTCGGCGCCAACCTCAATCACTTCCGGTTCGCCCCGGGCATGGCCGGACTGGCCGTGATCAACAACGTCGGGGTCAGGTCGTTCCAGATCGGCAAGCTGTTCGCCGGCGCGGTCTTCACGGTCAAGAACCTGCCGGTGAACATCTGGCGGGGGATCACCGGCACCCAGGGCCTGCGGTTCTTCCTGCCGGTGGCGGCCAACGAGATCCGGCTGGTGGGTCTCGGCCAGGCGCTGAAGATCGGCTTCATCGACCGCGGTCTGTTCGGCATGCACCGCTACGGTCTCGACCCGGCCGTCCTGGCCGGCGGCGCCAGCAAGGTGTCGGGCGCCGCGTCCGCCGGCGTCAACATCTTCTCCCCGCCGCCCGGCATCGGTGAGCTGGTGCGCTTCAACAACACCGGGTTCGGCACGATGCCGCCGGTGAACATCGGCGGCGGGCTGACGCCCGGCGGCTTCGGCAGCAACTTCTCCGGCGGCGTCCAGGTGGTCTCGCCGCCGCCGGTCAACCTGCACCTCGCCAACCAGAACATCGGCGGCGTCGGCTTCTCCCTGCCCCCGCTGCCCAACATGGGCGCCCTGATCGCGGATGTGCCGTTCTCCGGCGTCGGCGCCATCGGCGCCCCGACGCTCGGCCCCATGGTGCCGGTGGTCAGCCCGCCCGCCACCGGGATCGGCGTCGTCCCGGTGACCAACGTCGGTACGTCCATGCCGACGGTCAACACCCCGGCTCCCGGGACCGTCACCGTGCCCGCCATCGGCACGAACATGCCCGCGGTGAACACCCCGGGCGTGGGCGGCGTCACCGTCCCCGGCATCGGCGCGAACATGCCGGCCGTCAACACCCCCGGCGTGGGCGGCGTCACCGTCCCGGGCATCGGGGCCAACATGCCGGCCGTCAACACCCCCGGCGTGGGCGGCGTCACCGTCCCCGGCATCGGGGCCAACATGCCCGCGGTCAACACCCCCGGCGTCGGAGCCGTCACCGTCCCCGGCATCGGGGCCAACATGCCGACCCTCACCACCCCGGGCATCAACGGCGTGACCACGCCCGGCGTCGGCACCGTCACGGTCCCGGGCCTCGGCACCAGCATGCCCGTCGTCAACGCCCCCGGCGTCGGCGCCGTGAACGTCCCGGGCGTCGGCGTCAACATGCCCGCGCTCAACACCCCGGGCGTCGGCGGCTTCAACCTCCCTGGCATCTCCACCAACATGCCGGGCGTGAACACCCCGGGCGTGGGCGGCGTCACCGTCCCCGGCATCGGCACCAACATGCCCACCGTCAACGCCCCCGGCGTCGGGGCCATCAGCCCCTCGATCTCCTCGCCCGGCATCGGCAGCTTCAACACCATCAACGTGCCGGGCGTGGGCGCGGTCGACGCGCCGGGCCTTGGCGGCCTGGGCAACATCAACACCGGCGGCATCGGCCAGGCCATCACCCCGCCAACCCTCAACAACGTCGGCGGCAAGTTCGGCTCGCTCCAGCTGAGCATGCCGAACATCGACGCCAGGATCGCGGATCTCCCCTCGATCAACGCCCACGTGAACGCCGTGCCCGGCACCGGCGGCACCCCCGCCGCCGGAGGCGTGAGCGTCCCCGAACTCGGCATCAATCTCAACTCCGGCCAGGGCCTCGGCAGTATCAGCACCCCCGAGATCAACGCGATCAACCAGATCGTCCCGCCCGCCGGCGCCACCGTCACCCCGCCGTCCGTCGGCGGCGTCACCGTCCCCACCGTCGGCAACGGCATCCCCCCGCTCAGCACCCCCGGCGTGAACGGCGTCACCACGCCCGGCGTCAACGGCGTCACCACCCCGAGCGTGGGAGGGGTCGGCGCCGTCGACACCCCCGCGGTCAACGCCCTCAACAACGTCAACACCAGCGTCAGCCACGGCATCACCCCGCCCACGCTCCAGAACGTCGGCGGCAAGTTCGACTCGCTCCAGCTGAACACCCCGGGCGCCACCACCCGCCTCGCCGACCTCCCCTCCGTCAACGGTCAGGTGAGCGCCGTACCGAGTACCGGCGGAACTCCCGCCGTCGGCCACGTCAGCGTCCCCGAACTCGGCATCACCCTGGGCGGCGGCAACGGCGCCGGGCGGATCGACACCCCCGAGATCACCACGACCGGCCAGGTCAACCCCGGAGTCGGCGCCACCCTCACCCCGCCCTCCGCGCACGTCGCCCCGCCCGCCGGGCAGGTCGCCCCCGCGACCGGCCAGGTGACACCGCCGCCCGTCGCCACCCCGGCCACCGGTGCCGTCACCCCCACCGTCACCCCGGGCACCTCGCCCGTCGGCCTGGGCGGCACCCCGCACACCACCACCCCCGCCGGTGGCCAGGTCAACGTGCCCGAGGTCAACGCCAAGCACGGCGGCACCCCCGCCGCGAACGAGGTCGGCCGCGTCGACCTGACCCAGCCCGCACCGCCCGCCAAGCAGCCCGGCATCGAATCGCTGGAGCTGAAGACCGGCGGCGCCCACCTGAACCCGCTCAGCCCGATGGACCTCCAGGTCCTGCGCACCCTCGGCCTGTTCGGGCCGAGCGCCGTGGCGCCCCGGCCGATGGTCACCCAGGTGTTCATGATGAGCTCCTCGTCCACCATCCCCGCCGTCCACACCTACAACGGCATCGCCGACCTGCCCGGCGTCTCGGTCCGGGTCGACGCCCCGCACGCCGGCTCCGGCGGCCGCTTCCCCGTCACCATCACCCAGAACACCGAGAGCATCCCCGGCCTGAACGCCTTCGAGGCCCACAACGGCACCCGGCCCGTCATCCGCATCGAGCAGGCGCTCGACGGCGGATCGGTCCGGCGGTGGGACTTCGACATGGCCAGCCACGAGCCCATCGGCGCCCCCACCGTGGTCTCCCCCACCTCGGCAACCGGCACCTCGGGCATCACCGGCACGGTCGCCCCCGCGCTGCCCGCCCCGCGCACCGTCGATCTGCCGGGCCTGGGCGGCCGGCAGATGGAGGTGCGGTTCGGCGCGGGCGGCGGGGTGAGCGGCATCGGGCCGATCGGCCGCGGATCGGACGTCCTCGACATCCGTACCTCACCCGACCTGCGCATCCTCGACATGGACATCCGGGTCGGCCCCCGGCAGATCGACAACCACAGCTTCAACCTCGGCCCGGACGGCACCCCGACCTTCCGCGGCCACCAGCAGAACATCACCCTGACCAACGGCGACTTCCACAACGTCCAGGTCTCCGTCAACCGCGCGGAGGACGGCGGCTTCCTGAGCGCCGACACCCCCCGGGGCAACACCGTCGTCGAGGTGAACGGCGGCGGCGGGCTGCGCATCGACCCGACCGACGGCGGGCGCGTCACCGTCTTCTACGACGCGCACCACGCCTTCAGCCACCGGGACCTGGCCCTGGCCGCCGGAGCCCTGCACGGCATCCAGACCCTGCGGGTCGCCGCGGACGGAACGCTCAGCCTGATCCGCCCGAACGGGACCGTCGCGTCCGCCCCCGGAGACGTCACCACCGTGTCCATCGGTGGCAACCGTGTCCAGTTCGGCGGCCGGGACATCGTCATCGGCCCGAACGGCGACCACACGCACAACGTCATCACCCTGCGGGACGCCGACGGCAACACCGTCGGCGTCGTCCCCCGGCCGACCGCCCCCGGGCACGCCGCGCCCGGCGCGCATCCGCTGGACACGGCCGGCAACCCCATCAACACCACCGACCTGGTCCGGCACGGCGACACCGAGTTCGTGCTGCGCACCGACGACTCGCTCACCTTCCACACGGGCAACGGCGACCACAGCTTCAGCGCCCCCGCCCTCCGCGACACCCCGCTGGACGGCCACTTCCTGCGGGGCGGCACCAACCCCGCCCTGTTCGACGCGAACGGCGGCCTGGTCTCCACCCCGACCGTCCAGCCCGGCGGCGCGCTGCGCATCCAGTACGGCGGCCACGACATCATCCTGGGCCCGGGCAACGTCCACACCCACAACGTCACCACCCTCACCGGTGCCAACGGCGCCACCGTCGGCCACGTGCACCTCCCGGTCGACGGGACGCGCCTCACCCCGGGCAGCCACCCGGTCAACGCCGGCGGCCAGGCCATCACGGACCTCACCGTGGTCCGGCACGGCGACGACGCGTTCGTGCTGCGCGGCAACAACGAACTCACCTTCCACGGCGCGAACGGGCACCACACCTTCAGCGCCACCGCCCTCAACGGGACCCCCCTCAACGGCACGTTCCTGCGCCCGGGCGCCCACCCCCAGCTGTTCAACGCGGGCGGCGACCTCGTCGCCACCCCCACCGTCCAGCCGGGCAACGCCCTGCGCGTCCAGCACGGCGGCCACGACCTCATCCTGGGCCCGGGCAACGTCCACACCCACAACGTCACCACCCTCACCGGCGTGGACGGCAACCCCATCGGCGTCGTGCACCGCCCGACCTCACCCGCGCACGCCTCCCCCGGCGCCCACCCGCTGGACGCGGCCGGCAACCCGGTCAACACCGTCGACCTGGTCCGGCACGGCGACGGCGGCTTCGTCACCCGGACCAACACCGACATCACCTTCCACGGCGCGGGCGGCGGGCACCAGCTCACCGCGCCGCGGCTGCTCGACACCCCGCTCCCCAACACCTTCCTGCGCCTCGGTGACCACCCGGCGCTGCTGGACATGAGCGGCAACCCCATCGCGAACGTCGATGTCGTGCCCCAGGCCGGCGGCGCGACCCGCATCCACAGCGGCAACCAGGGCATCATCCTGGGCCCGGGTCGCGACCACACGCACAACGTGGTCAGCCTCACCCACGGCACCGACACCCTGTTCGCCCCCGTCCCGGTCGGCGGGGCGCTGCCTCCGGGCAGCCGCCCGCTGGACGCGGCCGGCAACCCGCAGACCACCCTGGATCTCGCCCGCCACGGCAGCGACGGCTTCCGCACCACGGGCGACACCCGCATCACGGTGTACAAGAAGGACGGCAGCTTCGACTTCGACACCGTGCGGCTGGGCACCACCGACAACAGCGTGCGGACCTTCAGCGTCACCACCAACGGCCAGACGGTGACCGCCCTGGACGTGGTGAACAACAACACCCTGGCCAAGGTGGACGACGTCCGCATCACCCAGGTCGACGGCGGCGGCTTCCGGTTCCGCAGCGCCGACGGCAACACCATCACCCTGCACGGAGCCGACGGCCGGGTGACCACGACCGCGCGGACCGTCGAGGTCGCGGTGGACGGCGGGAACGTCACCCGGTTCCGGGTCACCCACACCGACGGCACCGCCGGCTTCGACGCGATCCGGCTCTCCGACGACGTGGACGGCGCGTTCCTGCGGGTGGACAACAACACCCTGCTCGACGGGAACTTCGCCACGGTCACCAACCCCCGCTCCACCGTCACCGCCGAGGGCAGCAACTTCCGCGTCGCCCGCGGCAACGGCCAGGGCCTCAGCGCCGGCGAGTACAAGATCTACGACGGCGGCGGCAAGCTCGTCGAGCAGCGCATCAACGTCTTCCGGGACGGAGAGCTCAACCAGAACCAGCACCTCAAGGTCACCTACACGGACGGCGCCACCAAGGGCACCTGGTCGCGGATCAAGACCGACAACGCCGGCGCGGTCATCGCCCCGCCCCCGAACCGGTACACCGGCCTGTACGACGGCGGCGCGGTCGACATGAAGGGCCACGGCAACGGCGTCGTCCGCCTCACCCACCACGGCGGTGCCGAGGTGTTCATGCGCCGGCCGCTGCACAACGGCAACACCCTGGACGTGCACGCCTCCTCCAGCGGCGGCGACTTCGGGCTGACGAGCCAGCGCCCGCGCTGGTCGGAGATCACCCCGGGCGGCACGATCGCCCAGCATGGCACCCGGCACTGGGGCGAGTCCACGCGCAGCTGGTTCGACGTCGCCGACACGGGTCGGATCAGCTCGCTCAGCGGCCGGGTGCGGCACTTCCGCGTCAACCCGGACGGCGGTCACGTGCTCACCGAGATGAACGCCGTGCCGGCCGGCCAGGCCCTCACCAAGGGCACCTGGCATCGCTACGACGCCGACTTCAAGCACCTCGCCGAGGGCACCAGGGACTGGGGCCACGGCCGGGGCTGGACGGACGTCGCGATCAACCCGCGCACCGGCAACAGCGTCACCGTGCACGAGAAGTTCGGCCGCTTCCAGCCCACCCCGCACGACGTGCGCCGCTACCAGCAGCTGACCGTCAACGCCGACGGCTCCTTCAAGGAAGGCAGCTGGATCTCGCACTCCCCGGCCGGCAAGGAGACCGGGATCAGCAAGCAGATGGAGAACGGCAACTGGCTGGAGAGCCAGCGCCTGGCCGAGCAGCGCCCGCCGGTGTGGTTCCGCAACGTCCTCTCGCCCAACATCTACCTCCACACCTCCCTGGACAACTTCAGCTACCTGCGCAGCGACAGCGCCTTCCAGATCTCCGTCTGGAAGGAGAGCCCCACCGCGGGCGGCGCCCCCACCACCAAGGGCATCACGGCCACCAGCGGCGCCGGCACCGTCCAGTCCATCAACCAGGCCGGCGACATGGTCCGCGAGGTGCGCAAGCTCGGCAGCGGCAACGAACTGACCGTCGGCGACGTGAAGATGCCGGCCGGCACCAGCCTCCAGGGCAAGGACCTCCCCTGGTCCGAGGGGACGGGCAAGCTCCAGGGCTTCCGCACCTTCGACCAGGCCGACTTCGCCGTCACCAACACGCGGCCGGGCCCCGCTCCGGCCCCCGCCCCCGGCGCCGCGGCGGGCGCCCCGGCGCCGCAGCCGCCGGTCCGCCCGGACCTGGCCGCCCGGCCGGACACCGACGCCAACACCATGCTGTTCCAGGACCGCTTCCGGCCCGACCAGGCCACCGACGGCGTCAACCCGTACACGCGCGGCGACGGCGACACCCGCGTCACCCGCATCGGGTTCAAGGACGGCTCCCTGATGGAGTTCCGGCCCTCGCCGGCCACCCGCACCGGCGAAGGCGTGACCGTGGGCAGCGGCGACCGGGACTTCCGGCTCACCGTCGACTCCCGCTCCGGCGACTGGACGCACTACGACATCCACGGCAACGTCATCGGCCGCTCCGACACCTTCACCAGCGGCACCGGCGGACAGATCACCGTCATCTCCAAGGGCGCGCCCGACAGCAAGAACCTCACCTGGCAGGCGTTCGACGCGGACGGCGTCGTGGTCGGCTCCGGCACCCGCGGGATGGCCTTCAACGGCAAGGTGGGCAACAAGCTGTACTGGGACCGCGAGTCCTACCAGGACTTCGCCCCCGTCCGCGACGGCGGCGGCAATGTGATCCCGGGCCGGACGGAACTCGTCCGCGAGCACCGGATGCTGGCCGACGGCACCACCCTCGACGCCTGGAAGCAGACCGGCGCCGACGGGAACGTCACCTGGCACTGGAACAAGACCGACCGGCACGGCAACATCCAGTCGTTCGGCGACGTCGGCGACCGCACCCGCATGTGGATCGACGCGAACGGCGCCAAGCACGCGGACTGGCAGAACGGCTTCCGCTGGGAGGACACCTTCACCCGGGGCGACACCACGTACAAGATCCAGGAGATGCCCAAGCAGCCGAACAACGGCTCCACCAGCGCCTGGAGCAACGACGGCCCGCCCCGGGTCCGGGAGTACCACGCACAGGCGCCGGCCGCCGGCACGGTGGGCGGCCTCAACCAGGACCTGCGGGTGTGGAAGGAGTTCGACAACGGCATCGAGATCCGCCGCAGGATCAAGCTCGACGACGGCACCTTCCTGGAGAGCCACGAGTGGACGAAGCAGTGGCGCCGCTACGCCGAGCCCGGCGGCGTCCAGTTCGTCATCAACGAGCGCACCATGTCCGGCTACGTCTACAGCTACGACCCGTTCGGCCGGGTCTCGCTCACCGGCCAGGACGCCCTGCACCGGCTCGGTGACTGGGCGGGCGGCCTGGTACCCGGACGGGCGGCCGCCGCGCCCGCACCGCCCGCGCCGATGTCCTCCATGCCGCCGGCGCAGCTCATCGGCCGCGACACCAACTACCTCGGCCTGGCGACCGAGTACCGCGGCTTCAGCCGGATGTACCGCGAGGTCAACGACCAGCAGTGGACCCGCCCCAACATCGGCGCGGGCGAGTCGCAGTACGCCTCGTTCATGAGCAAGGGCGCCCGGTCGCTCGCGGTGGACATGGCCCAGGAGTGGATCATCGACTTCCTGGCCACCCTCACCATCACCGGCATCATCTCGGCCGCCACCGACACCGAGTTCACCTGGCTGGACGTCGCCAAGGCCGCCTTCGGCGCCACCATCGCCGCGGGTGTCAAGGGCACCTTCGCGCTCGGCCACTTCTCGGACAACCGGGGCGGCTGGACGAAGGTCGGCAACAGCCAGGTGGACGCGGGCAACCCGTTCACCCGGCGCCCCAACGACGACAACATGGGCGGCGAGTACGCGGGCATCGAGAAGATCACCCGCTGGCGGTCCGGCAGTTACGACTTCGGCATCGCCATCGCCTCCGGCATCATCGGCGGCTTCATCTCCGGTGCCGCCTCGGCCGCGATCTTCGGGGTCAAGGACGCCGACGGCAACCTCGTCAAGCTGACCGGCACGGACGCCCTCCTGGAGGGCGCCAGCGCCGCGCTCGGCGGCGTCATCGGCGGCGTGAGCATCGGCGCCGGCCGTACCGCGCTGATCCACAACATGAGCGGCCGGTGGTACCACCGTCAGGGCGCCCTCGACATCTTCGGCATTCCCTTCCTGGGCAAGATCGGCGACAAGGGCTTCAGCCTCGGCTTCATGGGCGGCTGGCTGCGCGAACAGATCGCCCCCGACTGGTACACGGGTGCGGGCGACAATGAGACCGGCGAGAGCACCGAGAGCACCGAGGAAACGAACTGATACCGATGAAGATCCTGGTCGCCCCCAAGGGCCGCGGCGCCCACCGCACCATCGCGCGCGCCCTGGCCGCCGCCGAGGCGGGCGCGGTGATCTCCATCGCGCCCGGCGAATACCCGGAGGCGCTGCGCCTGGAGCGCCGCGTCACCCTGGAACCGGCCGCCGGCGCGGGCTCGGTCGTCATCCGCCCGGTGCAGAGCCCGGCCCTGACCGTGGCCGCCGCCGACTGCCTGGTGCGCGGCCTGGTGCTGCGCGGCCAGGACCCGGCGCAGCCGCTGGTCCGGGTCGAGGACGGCTCCGGGCTCACCCTGGAGGACTGCGGGCTCAGCCACGGCCGGGTGGAGGTGCTGGGCTCGGCCGGGGTGCCGGCCGACCCCGACGGCGGTCCGCTGCCGCTCACGGTGGACGACGATCTGCGCGCCCAGCTGGACGATCCGGTGGCCGGCGGCGTGCTCGTGCTGCGGCACACCCGGCTGCACGGCGCGCACCACACCGCCCTGCACCTGGACGGCGACGCCCGGGCCCGCGCCGAGGACTCCATCATCGACTCGGTGGAGGGCATCGGGGTGGTGCTGTCGGGCGCCGCGGTGCTGCTGGCCGAGCGGCTGCGGGTGAGCGAGGTGTCCGGTTCGGCGCTGCGCGCCCGGGGCAACTCCCGGCTGCTGGTGCGCGACGCGCGGCTGTCCGGGGCGGGGCGGCATGGGGTGCTGGTGCAGGACACCGCGCGCGCCAAGGTGGAGGACTGCCGGATCGACGGCGTGGCGATGTCCGGGGTGCAGCTGGACCACGAGGCACGTGCCGACTTGACGGACTGCCGGGTCACCCGGGCCGGCGGCAGCGCGCTGGCGGCGGGCGGCACCACCCGGCTGACCGCGAACGGCTGCCGGATCGTGGAGCCGGCCGCCAACGGCCTGCTGGCGCTGGGGGACGCGACGGCGGAGGCGGTGAACTGCCAGCTGACCCGTACCGGTTTCTCCGCCCTGCACTTCGCGGACCGCTCCACGGGCACGGTGCTGGGCACCGTCGTCGCCGACAGCCGCGAACACGCGGTGGCCGTCACCGACTCGGCGAGCGCCGAGCTGACCGGCTGCACGCTGACCGGCGCGGTGATGTGCGGGGCGCAGGTGACGGAGGCGGCCCGGCTGACGATGCGCGGCAGCCGGGTGGTGGGCGGCGAGACCGGGGTGCGGGTGCGCTCCTCGGGCGAGAGCGAACTGCGCGAGTGCGCCATCGGCGGCCAGAGCAAGGGCGGCGTGGAGATCGGCACGGACGCCACGGTCGCTCTGCTGGCCACCTCGGTGACCGGGGTGGGCAGCGCCGGGGTGACGGTGGACTCCGGGGCCCGGCTGCGGATGGAGGGCGGCGGGGTCTACGGGTCCGGCGGCAGCGGCCTGGTCGTGTGGCAGGGCACCGAGCCGCAGGTGCGCGGGGTGCGGATCGAACGGGCCGGAAAGAACGGCATCCTGGTCGGGGAGAAGGCGCGCGGCGTCTTCGAGCACTGCGACGTGTCGGTGACCACCTTCCCGGCGCTGCACATCGGGGCGGACGCCGAGCCGGTGTTCCGCGGCTGCCGGGTCTTCGACTGCGAGCAGGACGTGGGTACGGCGAACGGGGCGAAGCCGACGTTCGAGGAGTGCGTGTCGGTCCGGGTGGGCAGCGCGACGCTGACCGGCGGACCGATCGGCACCGGCCCCAAGGGCGGCGGGCCCGCGGGCCCCGGCCCGGGCCCCGGAAGCCCTCCCGCCGTGCCCCAGGACATCAACGGCGGCACCGGCCCGGCCTCGGCCGATGACCCCGACGCGGGCCTGGCCGACGCGGGCGAGGCGGAGCCGGAGCCGGAGACCCTGGAGGAGCTGCTGGCCGAACTCAACGAGCTGGTGGGCCTGGACGGGGTCAAGGGCGATGTCGGCGGCATGGTGAAGCTCATGCAGATGGTGCGGATGCGCGAGGAGGCGGGGCTGCCCGCCCCGCCGCTCTCCCGGCATCTGGTCTTCGCGGGCAACCCCGGTACGGGCAAGACGACGGTGGCGCGGCTGTACGGCCGGCTGCTCAAGGCGCTGGGGCTGCTGGGCAAGGGCCACCTGGTGGAGGTGGACCGCAGCGCGCTGGTCGGCGAGTACGTGGGGCACACCGGCCCCAAGACCACCGAGGCGTTCCAGCGGGCGCGCGGCGGCGTACTCTTCATCGACGAGGCGTACGCGCTGGTTCCGGCCGGTGTCGCCAATGACTTCGGCGGGGAGGCGATCGCGACCCTGGTGAAGCTCATGGAGGACCACCGTGACGAGGTCGTGGTCATCGCCGCCGGATATCCCCAGGACATGGACCGCTTCATCGGCTCCAACCCTGGTCTGTCCTCGCGGTTCACCCGTACGCTGCTGTTCGCCGACTACTCCTCCCAGGAACTCGTGTCCATCGTGGAACACCACGCCCAGCAGCACAGCTACGAGCTGAGCGACGGCGCCCGCGACCGGCTGGCGGCCTATGTGGAGGCCATTCCGCGCGATGACCGGTTCGGCAACGGCCGTACCGCGCGCCAGCTGTTCCAGGCCATGACGGAGCGTCAGGCCATGCGTGTCTCCGAACTGACCAACCCCGAGGCGCAGCAGCTGATGACGCTGCGCGAAGAAGACCTTCCCCTCTGACAGGAGAAGTCCCCATGTCCGATGCACGATTCGCGGAGACCTTCGCCCGCGCGCCCGCCCGGGCGCCGCGCGGTCTCGTTCCCGGCCGCCGGGTGTGGACGTCGCTGGGTTCCGGCGTCGTGCTCGCGGCGGCCACCGTCCTCGCGGTGCCGCTGCTGAGCGCCAACGTCTTCGACAGCGGCAACACGGAACTGGCCGCCGACGTCCGTACCCCCGAGTTCGAACTCCCGCCCCTCATCATCGAGGAACTGCCCGCCGACGAGCCCGAGGAGGAGCTGGTCGAGGAGGAGGAAGAGGAAGAGGAGAAGGAGGAGGAGAAGAAGCCGGCCGACCCGCCGGCCGCGCCCCCGCCCGCCGCCCCGCCGGTGGTGGTCGAGGAGGAGAAGAAGGCGGACCCGCCGGCCGAGAAGGAGGAGAAGAAGAACGATCCTCCGGCCGAGCCCAAGAACGAGGATCCGCCGGCCCCGTACATCACCCGCGGCAACGTCCAGATCAAGGGTCTGGACGGCAAGTGCCTGGACGTGGCCAACTCCCGCACCGACAACGGCACGCCGGCCACCTTGTTCGACTGCAACGGCAGCAACGCCCAGAAGTGGAACTTCTGGTCGGACGGCACCCTGCGCGCGATGGGCAACTGCCTGAGTCTGGTGGGCGCCAAGACCACCGACGGCACGCTCCTGCACATGTGGGACTGCACCGGGAACGCCACCCAGCGCTGGGCCGTCAGCCCGAACAACGACATCGTGAACATGTCGGCCGACAAGTGCCTGGACGTGCCCTGGGCGGACTCCTCCAGCGGCATCCAGCTCCAGATCGCCATCTGCTCGGGCAACCCGGCGCAGAAGTGGACCATCTCCGGCTGATCGCACGGGCGTCCACGGGTGACAGAAGCTGACTCGGGGCAGGGGAAGGGCGTGGGCCGGGTACGTTCCGGCGCATGGCCTACCCCTGCCCCGATTGCGATGCCCCGCAGGCGGTGACCGCGCTGGACGTGCGCGGCGAGATCTTCCTCCACCCGTGCCTGTCCTGCAACTGGGTGCCGGCCGCCGCCCCGCGTGCCTCCGCGCTGCGTGCCAACGCCCCGTGTCCGACCCGGGGTTGTGATGGCTCGGTGGGCGAGATCTACCGCTACGACGACGCGCGTTCGCCGCTGGAGGTGCGGCGCGAGCACTGCCCGCAGTGCTACGGGGGCGGCGCGGCGGCGAAGCCGCTCAGTGCGCCGTCCCGCCGCGCAGCGGCACGGTGAGGTCCGCGCGCAGCGGCGGGAGCGCGCCGGAGTCCAGGGGCGTCAGCGCGCCGTCCACGACCGCCAGCGGCAGCGCCTCGACCTGGGAGCGGCGCGGCGCGCTGTCGGGCTCGGGCTGGGTGAAGTAGACGAGCAGTCCCGCGTCGTCGCCCTGGCCGATCGCGACGGCGTGGTGCGCGGGGTTCTCGCCGGCCAGGACGGCGCCGGGCTGCCGCTCCCAGTGGGTCAGATCGGTGGAGCGGTACACCAGCAGGCCGTCCCAGCAGTCGGTGAGCATCCAGTACGCCCCGGCGTGGGCGAGGACGGTGGGGCCCTCGTGGGCCTGCTCACCCTCCAGGGCGCGGCCGATCGGGCGCCAGGAGAAGAGATCGGGTGAATCCGCGGCGTGAATTGTGGAGCCGTCCGCCTCGTCCTTGAACCACATCCGCCAGCCGCCGCCGGCCTCGGGGGGCAGCGGCCACACGCAGGCGTCGATGACCTTCCCGGAGGAGAGTTCCAGGCGGGAGACGAAGCTCCAGTGCTCCAGGTCGGCGGAGGTGTAGTGGAGGATGTGGCGCGGGCCGCTCCAGTCGGCGCGGATGCCGGTGAGGTAGGTGACGTACATGTGGTACGTGCCGTCGTGCCACAGCACCTCGGGGGCCCAGTAGGTGTTGCGGCCCGCCTCGTACTCCAGGCCGCGGGCGATGCCCCGGTACTCCCAGTGCGCGCCGTCGTCGGTGCTGACGGCGATGCCGATGTCGGTGCCGTGCACCCACTCCACGCCCGCGCCGTCGTGACCGGCCCGGCGGGCGGTGTAGAACATCCACCACGCGCCGGTGTCGCGGTGCCGGATGAGGGTGGGGTCGGTGGCCCCGTCGTGCACGGGGTCGCGGAAGAGAACGGTCATAGGGCCGAAGCGTAGGAGAAACGCCCGCGAATCAACAGAGCTGAACCTAACCCAACATCGCGGGCGGGCGGCCGGTGCGCCGCCCCCGGTCAGCCCAGCAGGGCGGCCACGACCACCAGCACCGGGATGGCCAGCACCGTCGACAGCAGGATCGACTCCCGGGCCAGCCGCACCCCCACCTGGTAGCGGGAGGCGTAGGTGAACAGGTTCTGCGCGGCCGGCAGCGCGGAGGTCACCACCACGTGGAAGACGTCGGTGGCCCCGAGCCCGAAGACCCCGGCCGCCACCGCCCAGGCCACCACCGGCATGCCCACCGACTTCAGGGCGACGGACAGCAGCATCGGCCAGCGGTCGTCCCCCTGCCCCGGCAGGCTGCTGCCGTGCAGCGAGATCCCGAACGCCAGCAGCACGGCGGGCACCGCCATGTTGCCGATGAGCACCGCGGGCTCCAGAAGCTGCTCGGGCACCGTCCAGCCGGAGCCCGCCACCGCGACGCCGGCGAGCGCGCTGATCACCACGGGGTTGCGGAACGGGGTCAGCACCCGCTGCCACACCGGGGTGCCCGCGCTGCCCTCGCCCGACAGATCGAGCACGGTGAGCGCCACCGGCATGACGATGAGCTGCTGGAAGAGCAGCACCGGCGCGACCAGGGTGGCGTCGTTCAGCACGTACACCGCGATGGGGATGCCGAGGTTGCCCGCGTTCACGTAGCTGGAGCACAGCGCGCCGATGGTGGTGCGGCCCACCCCCCAGCCGCGGATCGCGCCGAGCGCGATGAAGACGGCCGCGACCGCGAACGTCGAGATGGCGGTGACCAGCAGCGGGGTGGAGAAGATGACGCCCAGATCGGCGCCGGCCAGGGTGGTGAACAGCAGCGCGGGGGTGGCGACGTAGAAGGCGAGCTTGGTGAGGACCTCCCGCCCGTTCTCGCCGAGCGATCCCCGCCATCCGAGCAGATAGCCGGTGCCGATCACGCTGGCGATGATCGCGAACCCTGTGATCACACCACCCATGCGGGCAACTATGTGTCGTGTACATCTAATAGGTCAATGTGATCTCAACTACGGGGACGCACCGCTGACCTGCGTGACAGCACCGAGCCGGACGCCTACCGTCACCCTCCGTGCACACGAGAATGCGTACGATCATCGCGCCGCTGGCCGTCCTCCCCCTCCTCCTCGGGCTCGCCCCCGAAACCCCCCGGACCGCTGAGGCCCCCGGCCCCGGCGACCGCCTCGCCGAGGTCCTCGCCGAGCGGACCACCGCCGAGGGCGCCCTGCGCCACCTGACCGCCCTCCAGCGGATCGCCGACGCCTCCGGCGGACACCGCGAGGCCGGCAGCCCGGGCCACGAGCGCTCGGCGCGGTACGCCACCGCGCAGCTGGAGGCGGCCGGCTACCGGGTCAGCCACCAGCCCTTCACCTTCTCCCACCGGGAGACCACCGCCGAACGCCTCACCCTCACCGGCGACGGGGAGCGCGCCGTCCCCGTGCGGGCCCTCACGTACACCGCGAACACCCCGCCCGGCGGGCTGACGGCCCCGCTCGCCGTCGCCGGGGGCGAGGGCTGCGCGCCCGGCGACTTCGCGGGCGACGTGTACCGGGGCCGGATCGCCCTCATCGCCCGGGGCACCTGCACCTTCGCCGAGAAGGCCGCCAACGCGGCGGCGGCGGGCGCGGTGGCCGCCCTCGTCCACGACAACGTCCCAGGCGACACCCCCTTCACCGGCAGCCTCAGCGACCCGGACGCCGGGGTGATCCCGGTCGGCGGCCTCACCCTGGCGGACGGACGCGAACTGGCGGCGGCGGACGGGGCGACCCTCCACCTGGAGCTGGAACAGCTCGCCGAGGAGCGCGAGACCTTCAACGTCATCGCCGAGAGCCGGGGCGGCGACCCCGACCGGGTGGTGATGGCCGGCGCCCACCTGGACTCGGTGCGCGAGGGCCCCGGCATCAACGACAACGGCTCCGGCACGGCCGGCGTCCTGGAGACCGCCCTGCGCCTGGCCGAGCACCACCGGGGCGGCGGCGCCACCGTACGGTTCGCGCTGTGGTCCGCGGAGGAGTGGGGGCTGCTCGGCTCCCGCCACTACGTGGCCGGGCTCACCGGCGCCGAGCGGGACGCGATCTCCGTCTATCTCAACTTCGACATGATCGCCTCCCCCAACCACGCCCTGTTCGTCTACGACGGGACCGAGGGGCCGGCCGGCTCGGCCGCGGTGACGGAGCACCTGGTGGCGTCCCTCGCCGAGCAGGGCCTGACCGCCGAACTCACGCCGTTCGGCAGCCGCAGCGACCACGCCCCCTTCGTCGAGGCGGGCATCGCGGCCGGCGGCCTGTTCACCGGCGCCGAGGGCCTCAAGACCGAGGAGCAGGCCCGGCTGTGGGGCGGCACGGCGGGCGAGCCGTACGATCCCTGCTACCACTCCGCCTGTGACGACCTCGGCAACATCGGCCACGCGGCGCTGGCCGCGAACGTCCGCGTGATCGCGCAGACGGTCGGCCGTGCCGTGTGGCACCCGGAGGCGCTCACCACCGCCCCCTGAGGCCGGAAAAAACTGTGCGGCTGCGCGGTGGGGGCCCCGCCCGGTAGGCTCTGCCTGTGATCTTCAAGCGCATCGGAACCGGCCGACCCTACCCTGACCACGGCCGGGAGAACACGCGGCAGTGGGCGGACGTCGCCCCGCGCCCCGTGCGCCTGGACCAGCTGATCACCACCAAGGGCCAGCTGGACCTGGAAACGCTGCTCGCCGAGGACTCCACCTTCTACGGCGACCTCTTCGCCCATGTCGTGAAGTGGCAGGGCGACCTCTACCTGGAGGACGGCCTGCACCGGGCGGTCCGCGCCGCGCTCCAGCAACGCCAGGTCCTGCACGCCCGGGTCCTGGAGATGGATTATCCGCTGTGAGGCCGCGGCCGGTCCGCCGTTCGGGGCCGGTTCCGCCCATCGGTTGATCATTTAGTAGGTCCTGGCGCCGCACATGACTACGCTGCGTCCATGAGCATGCTGACGCCTCCCGGCATGGGCGGAAAGAAGAACCGCGTCACGGGTGACCGCTACCCCCGGATGCGCCCCCCGCGCCGTCGCCGCCGCACCGTTGCCGTGGCCCTCTCCACCCTCGCGGTCCTCGGCCTGGTGGGCACCGGCACGCTCCAGCTCATCCGGGTGTTCTCCGCCGACGCGGAGGGCGACGGCACCCAGCCGGCCGCCTCCGGCGTACGGGAGTGCGCCACCGACCGGCCCGAGGCCGGGGACGAGGCCGAAGGCGCCTCGGGACCGCTGGCGGAACTGCCGGAGCCCAGGACCATCACCGTCAACGTCTACAACGCGACCGCCCGTACCGGCCTCGCCCAGCAGACCGCCGACGCGCTCGCCGAACGCGGCTTCACCATCGGCACGGTGGACAACGCCCCCGAGGAGCTGGACGGCAAGGTCGCCGCACCCGGGCTGCTGATGGGCGCCGCCGACGCCCAGGAGTCCGGCGCGCTGGCCGTGGTCGGCGCGCAGCTGGCCGGCGCGGAGCAGGCCGAGGGGGACGCGGCGGCCGGCACCGCGCCCGAGGGCGAGGAGCAGGACGAGGAGGCCGCGGCCGGCCCCCAGGTCGACTTCGTCATCGGCGAGGGCTTCAAGAACCTGTCCGCCCCCCAGGACGCCGCCCGCGCCCTGGAGGAGCTCAGGAAGCCAGCGGAACAGGAGACCGCCCCGGCCTGCTGACCGGCCGCGTCAGCCGGCCGTCCCGTACAGCCGGTCGCCCGCGTCGCCAAGACCCGGCACGATGTAGCCCAGCTCGTTCAGCCGCTCGTCGAGCGCCGCCGTCACCATCGTGACCGGCGCCCCGGCCAGCTCGCGCTCCATCAGCTCCACGCCCTCCGGGGCGGCCAGCAGACAGATCGCGGTCACGTCGTCGGCGCCGCGCTCGATCAGGTCCCGGATCGCCGCCACCAGCGTGCCGCCGGTCGCCAGCATCGGGTCCAGCACGTACACCTGGCGCCCCGACAGGTCCTCGGGCATCCGCGAGGCGTACGTCGCCGCCTGCAGCGTCTCCTCGTCCCGGACCATCCCCAGGAAGCCCACCTCGGCGGTCGGCAGCAGCCGCACCATGCCGTCGAGCATCCCCAGACCCGCCCGTATGATCGGCACGACGAGCGGCTTGGGGTGTGACAGGCGCACCCCCGTCGTCGCGGCCACGGGGGTGGTGATGTCCACGAGTTCGGTGCGGACGTCACGGGTCGCTTCGTACGCCAGCAGGGTGACCAGCTCGTCAGCCAGCCGCCGGAAGGTGGGGGAATCGGTGCGCTCGTCGCGCAGCGTGGTCAGCTTGTGCGCCACCAGCGGGTGGTCGACGACATGGGTCCGCATGAGTGCGACAGTACCGAATGCCCCGGACACTCCGGCTGCCGGGCGGATGCGGAATATTCCGCGGGTGAACTGCCGGGTTACCCGACAGGGCACCCCTTTTCTGCCACGATGCTGAGTGGCAGAGCCAGACCGAGTGGGGAGAGTCACGGTGTACTTCACCGCACTGCTCGCGCGGACCGATGATGGTTGGGAAGCGAGTGATACCGAGTTCGACGATGTGGAGAGCCTGGACGAGTTGGCCGATCTGGCCCGGGAGGCAGCTCCCGATGACGACACCGTCCTGGTCTGCATCGAGCAGGAGGGCGTCTGGTTCGGCATCGTCCGGATCGACGGCGAGGACGATCCACGCGTCTTCGTCTCGGACGCCGCACGGGCCATGCGCAGCGCGTACGGCGAGATCCTGCTGACGGACGAACTGCTGGGCCGGGAGGCGGCGGAAGCCGACATGCTGGCCCTCGATGACCTGGACGAGCCCGCGGACGACGAGGTCGGGGCCGACCGGGACACGGACGACGACGGGACCGGCGCCGGCGGCGCCCTGGACGGCGAAGGCGACACCGATCCGGACGAGGTGCCGCGCGGCCCGGTCGGGGACGCGGGACTGCTGGCCGATCTCGGCATCGACGCCGGGACCGTGCTCAGGCTCTCCGCCGACGACGCGCTCGGCGAGATCGCCGAGACGCTGGGCGCCGCGGATGTGCTGGAGGCCGTCAGGTGACCGCCCGGGGTGCCGCGCGGGATGGGTGACGGAACGGCTTGCGGCCCCCCGTACCCCGCACACCCCGCGGACCCCGTGCGCGATCCCTGGATCCCCGCGATGCGGCAGGCCATGACCCTGGCAGGCACGGCGGGCGCGGCCGGAGACGTACCCGTCGGGGCGCTGGTGCTGGGCCCCGGCGGGCCGGACGGCGCGGCCGTGCTCGGCCGGGGCTTCAACGAGCGGGAGGCCACCGGCGACCCGACCGCGCACGCCGAGGTGCTGGCGCTGCGCGAGGCGGCCGGGCATCTCGGCGACTGGCGGCTGACCGGCTGCACGCTGGTGGTCACGCTGGAGCCGTGCACGATGTGCGCGGGGGCCATCGTGCTCTCCCGGGTGGAACGCGTGGTGTACGGCGCCAGGGACGCCAAGACGGGTGCGGCGGGCTCGCTGTGGGACGTCCTGCGCGACCGGCGGCTCAATCACCGTCCCGAGGTGATCGGCGGCGTGCTGGGAGAGGAGACCGCGGGCCTCCTCACGGAATTCTTCCGGCGCGGCGGATGCTAAGCTTCCGCACGGTAGCGTGTCCGAGCGGCCTAAGGAGCTCGCCTCGAAAGCGAGTGTGGGGGCAACTCCACCGAGGGTTCAAATCCCTCCGCTACCGCGTGTGTGCGACGGGCCCGACCCCCTTCCGGGGGCTCGGGCCCTCGCCGTATCCGCGGGAGGTGGCGCTGCTGTGACGCTGGAACGCACCCGTCGGCTGCTGCTCTTCGCCCTGCTCGTCTTCGTGCTGTACGCGGTGATCGCGGAGCCGGGGCGGGCCGCGGATTTCGCGGCGATGACGATCGAGGCCGTGTCGGGGGCCGCGCTCGGGGTGGGCCGGTTCGTGGCCTCCCTGGTCCACTGACGCCCGGGGCCCGGCGATCAACACGTCGTACTCGGGTGCTTGCACACAGTGGACATGTCTTGTGATGCTATGACCGCTTTTGCCGTTGATTGAAACGTGAAAGGTCGGTCGGCTGGTGGCGGTGACGCAGACCCGGGGCGCCCAGGCACGGGCGCTGACGCAGGCGCTGTTCGAGCAACTGGACCGGCTGGAGGCCGGCACCGCCGAGCACGCCCGGGTCCGTGGAGCGCTGATCGAGGCCAATGTGCCGCTGGTGCGGTACGCGGCGCTGCGCTTCCACAGCCGCAACGAACCGATGGAGGACATCGTCCAGGTCGGGACGATCGGGCTGATCCACGCGATCGACCGGTTCGACCTGGAGCGGGGGGTGCAGTTCCCCACCTTCGCGATGCCCACCATCGTGGGCGAGATCCGCCGCTACTTCCGTGACAGCGTGCGCTCGGTCCATGTGCCGCGCCGGCTGCACGAGTTGTGGGCCCAGGTACGGGCGGCCACCGAGGAGCTGACGGTGGCGCTGGGACGGGACCCGAACCCGGCGGAGATCGCCGAGCGGCTCCAGATCCCCGAGGAGGACGTGCTGGCCTCGCTGGAGGCGGGCAGCGCGTACCGCGTCTCGTCGCTGGAGGCGGCGCAGGAGCGCGACGACGGGTCCGCCGGGCTGATCGAGCGGCTCGGGTACGAGGACCCGGAGCTGGCGGGGGTCGAACACCGGGCGCTGGTACGGCATCTGCTGGTGCAGTTGCCGGAGCGCGAGCAGCGCATCCTGCTGCTGCGCTACTACCGCAATCTGACCCAGTCGCAGATCAGCGCGGAGCTGGGCGTCTCGCAGATGCACGTTTCGCGGTTGCTCACCAGGAGCTTCGCGCGGCTGCGTTCCGCAAATCCGATCGACGCGTAACTCGTACGAGGGACCCAACTCCTGGAACTCCGGGCTTCGCTGTGCCGTTTTATCGACATGACGCTACATCGTGTTGATGACATGTGACATTCTGCTAGAACCGCGTTTGCCGTGGCGGCAGCTCCGGTATCCACGAGGGTGACGCCACTTCTCGTACCGAGTGCGCCGCCGTGACCCGTCCACGACCTCAAGGGGGTGGCATGTCCGTAGAACTGGGCAGCTCCAAGGTGCTCACCACAGCCGGCACGCCGCAGGAACCCGAACCGCTCCCCGCCGTACCGCCGACCGAAGGCCTCGACACCCGCACGCTCTCCCGTTCCCTCTTCCAGCGCCTCGCCACCCTGGAGAAGGACAGCCCCGAGCGCGGCTATGTCCGGGACACCCTCATCGAGCTCAACCTGCCGCTAGTGCGGTACGCGGCGGCGCGGTTCCGCAGCCGCAACGAGCCGATGGAGGACATCGTCCAGGTCGGCACCATCGGCCTGATCAAGGCGATCGACCGCTTCGACTGCGAACGCGGGGTGGAGTTCCCGACCTTCGCGATGCCCACCGTGGTCGGGGAGATCAAGCGCTTCTTCCGCGACACCTCGTGGTCGGTACGGGTCCCGCGCCGGCTCCAGGAGCTGCGGCTCGCCCTCACCAAGGCCAGCGACGAACTCGCCCAGCGCCTGGACCGCTCTCCCACCGTCGCCGAACTCGCCGTGTGCCTGGGGGTGTCGGAGGAGGAGGTCGTCGACGGCCTCGCCGTCGGCAACGCCTACACCGCGAGTTCCCTGGACTCCCCCGCGCCCGAAGAGGACGGCGGCGAAGGCTCGTTGGCCGACCGGCTCGGCTACGAGGACGGCGCGCTGGAGGGCGTGGAATACCGCGAGTCCCTCAAGCCGCTGCTGGCGAAGCTGCCCGCGCGTGAGCGGCGCATCATCATGCTGCGCTTCTTCGCCAATATGACGCAGTCGCAGATCGGCGAGGAGGTCGGCATCTCGCAGATGCATGTCTCACGGCTGCTGACCCGCACCCTCGCCCAGTTGCGCGACGGTCTGACGGCCGAGGAATGAGAAACCCGGACCGGCGTCGGGGCGCCGGTCCGGGGACGTGACAGGGGTCAGTTGAAGGCGAGCCAGGCCACGCCGGCGAGCGCGATGACACCCACCACGATGCCCACGATCAGCCCGATACGCGGGCCGGCCGACGCCGACTGCTGGGCGCGCCGCTGCGGCGGCTCCTCGTCGACGAAGGCGCGGAACATCTGGGTGCTGCCCGCGGGATCCTGCTGCGGGTTCTGGGGTGCTTGGGGGTTGTGAGCCATGTCCGGTGACCCTAGCGAACGCCTGCCCGCAGAACACAGTCCGGGCCCTTGAGGATGGCTTAACCTCGCCCTAAGCCTGGTCTATACCAACACCTTGTCATGCGCAGAGTGAGCCGCTGAAATAAGGGCCATGAAGCGGAGACACGCACTGCGTACCCCCACCCGCAGACTTCTCGCGGCAGGTCTGTCGCTGGCCCTGGGCTGGACGGCGCTGACGACCATGACCGCGACGGCCGACCAGGAACCGGACACCGATGTGTCCACCGCGGCCGTCCTGTTCCACGACGACTTCAACGGCCCCGCGGGATCGGCCGTCGACAGCTCCAAGTGGCAGATGGAGACGGGTGACAACAGCGGCAACAACCGCGAGCACCAGTACTACACGCCGGGCAACAACAACGCCGCCCTCGACGGCAACGGCAACCTGGTGATCACCGCCCGCAAGGAGAACCCGAACAACTACCAGTGCTGGTACGGGACCTGCCAGTACACCTCGGCCCGGATGAACACGGCCGGAAAGTTCACCACGACGTACGGCAAGGTCGAGGCCCGCATCAAGCTGCCGCGCGGGCAGGGCATCTGGCCCGCGTTCTGGATGCTGGGCAACGACATCGGCCAGATCGGCTGGCCGGCCAGCGGCGAGATCGACATCATGGAGAACATCGGCCGCGAGCCCGGCACGGTGCACGGCACCCTGCACGGCCCCGGCTACTCGGGCGGCGGCGGCATCGGCGCCTCGTACACCCTGCCCGGCGGACGGGCCTTCGCCGACGACTTCCACACCTTCGCGGTGGACTGGGCCCCCGACCGGATCAGCTGGTCCGTGGACGGCGTCACCTACCAGACCCGCACCCCCGCCGACCTCGGCGGCAACCAGTGGGCGTTCAACAAGCCGTTCTTCATGATCCTCAACCTGGCCGTCGGCGGCGAATGGCCCGGCTACCCGGACGGCAGCACCACCTTCCCGCAGCAGATGATCGTCGACTACGTGACGGTCACCTCGTACGACGGCGGGGGCGACGACGGCGGGGGCGGCGACGGCCGCACCGGCCAGATCTCCGGCCTGGCCGGCAAGTGCGTGGACGTGGCGGGCGCGAACACCGCGAACGGCACCCCGGTCGTCCTGTACGACTGCAACGGTTCCTCGGCGCAGCGCTGGACGGTCCACTCCGACGGCACCCTGCGCGCGCTGGGCAAGTGCCTGAGCCTGGTGGGCAGCGCCACCGGCGACGGCACGAAGGTCCACCTGTGGGACTGCACGGGCAACGCGACGCAACGCTGGGCGATCAGCGGCGCGCGGGACATCGTGAACATCTCCGCCGACAAGTGCCTGGACGTCCCCTGGGCGGACCCGGCCAACAACAACCAGCTCCAGATCGCGACCTGCTCCGGGAACGCGGCCCAGAAGTGGACGGCACCCTGATCCGTCCCCGTTCGTTCACCGGGGTATGAGAGCCACGGACAGACCCCTCACACCTCCCAGCCGCCGCGCCCTGATCACGGGCGCGGCGGCGACGGCCGGCACCCTGTGCCTGGCGGCCTGCGGCGCCGGCGGGGACGGCGGGGACAAGAGCACGCCCCCCTCCGAGCTGTCCCTGACCGACGTCCCCGTCGGCGAGGCGGTGGAGGTCGCCACCGCCTCCGGCGAGGAGGCACTGCTCTACCGCGCCGACGACACGGAGCTCGTGGCCTTCACCGCGGTCTGCACCCACATGGGCGGCAAGGTCACCCCCGAGGGCACCCAGCTCCGCTGCCACCTGCACAACTCGGTCTTCGACGCCGCCACCGGCGAACCCCTCTCGGGCCCCGCCCTCAAACCCCTCCCGCCGCTGGACGTCCGTGTACAAGGGGACGAAATCACCGTCGGCTGAAGCTCGGGATGGCAGTCTTGGCCCATGACGCTGAAGCAGCTGAAGGACACCATCGGCAGGATCGGCATCTGGACCCCCGTGCTCCGCTCGGAGGACCCCGAGCGCCGCGCCCAGATCACCGAGGCCGCCACCGAGCTGGACCGCCTCGGCTACGGCGCCATCTGGCTCGGCGGCAGCCCGCACGTCCGGGACACCGTCCCGCTGCTGGAGGCCACCTCACGGATCGTGGTGGCCACCGGCATCCTCAGCATCTGGAACGACGAGCCGGCCGACGTCGCCCAGGCCTTCAGCCGCGTCAACGCGGCCTTCGACGACCGGCTGCTGCTGGGCCTGGGCGTCAGCCACGAGATCCTCACCGAGCGCTATGAGAAGCCGTACGCCTCGATGCGGGACTTCCTGACCGCCCTGGACGAGGCCACCACCCCGGTCCCCAGGGACCACCGCGTCCTGGCTGCCCTCGGCCCCCGCATGCTGGAGCTGGCCCGCACCGAATCCGCGGGCGCCCATCCCTACCTGGTCACCGCCGAGCACACGGCGCAGGCCCGCGAGGCCCTCGGCCCGGACGCCCTGCTCGCCCCCGACCTGAAGGTCGTCCTGGACGACGACCCCCAGCGCGCCCGCGAGACGGCCCGCACCTACCTGGCCCGCTACCTGGCCCTCCCCAACTACACGAACAACCTCCAGCGGCTGGGCTTCACCACCGAGGACTTCGAGAACGGCGGCTCGGACCCCCTCCTCGACGCGGTCTTCGCCCTGGGCACCCCGGACGAGATCGCCGCCAAGGTCGAAACCTTCCACACGGCCGGCGCGGACCACGTCGCCCTGAACGTGGTCACCCAGAACGAAGAAGAAATCCCCCTCCCCCAATGGCACACCCTGGCCGAAGCCCTGCTGTGAGCCCCGCGCTCAGTCGTACGCGGCCAGCACGGCGTTGTAGACGCCCGGCCACCCCCCATAGGTGTCCCGCACCCGCCGTATCGCCTTGCTGAGCGGAACCGGCGATCCGACGATCGCCTCGTTCCGCAGGGCAAGGCGCTCCAGCAGGGCGAACGACGGGCGTCTGCTGGACTTCTCGGCGTTACAGACCCGATGGACGGGCGCAAGATTCCACAAGGCGTCGAGATCGGGCCCCTGCCACGGCCGAACACCACGGCAGCGGTCCATCATCGTGAACGGGAAGACGTGGTCGATCTCGATCGCGTCGTCCTCCGCCAACGGCTCCAGGCACAGCAGGCATCGGCCGTGCTGAAACCCCCGGACGGCATCGTCGACCCGCGCCACCGACCGCCGACGCCGCCGGTCCCGGAGCACTCCACTGCCCAGATCCGCGATCACCTCGCCGGCCATGAGATCCCGGCCGATGCCGGAGTCGAAGGACGCCTCGACGATGGCCAGCCTGGCCCGGTTCTCCGCCCGCAGTCCGGCGATGTGCCCCGCGGCGGCGACATCCCGCATCTCGGGGGTCAGCACGACCGTGCGCTTCTTCCCACGCCCGTCCAGCCGGTAGAAGAGGACGGGCAGGCTCTCCCCACCCACGTTCGGGAACTTCTGCATCACCATCCCGGGCACAGACAGCCTTGCGGCCTCCCGCAGCACATCGGTGGGATGCCCGAGCCTGACCGACTCCCCGGCCTCCCGCCGCAGCACGGCCAGGAAGTCGCCGTCCCCGATCGGGGTGGACGCCGGAGCGTGCGCCGCCCCTTCCGTCTCCCTGCGGGCGAGCGTCATGGCATACGGCTCGACGAACTCCTCCAGCGGCACCTCCTCCCGTCCCTCTCCCCCGAAGTCCAGCAGCGCTTCGGCGAGTGCGAACTTGTATGTACGGGCGTTGGCCCCCATCAGCACCGCCATCCGGAAGCACGCACGGGCCGAACGCTCCAGCTCAAGAAATCCGCTCACCCGGCCACCTCAAAGACCAGCGCGTCCCAGTGCACCAGCGGCCTGCCCATCCGGTCCGGATTCCCGCTTCGTTGCACCAGCGCCAGCCCATGCTCCTCGGCCAGGGCGATCGTCTCATCGGCCGGCACATCGAACATCCGCCGCCCCTCGGGCGGCGGCCCGTGCCGCAGCGTGATGACCACCTTTCCCTCGGGCTCGGCGACCAGCTCCCGCAGCCTTGCCATCCCCACCCGCCGCTCGCCCTCGTCGAGATGCATCCACACCGCCGAGAGCAGCACCAGATCGAAGACCCCACTCACCCCGCCAATCTCGGGCAGCGCGGCATCGACCCACTGCACGCCTGACCCGGAGTGCAGTTCCCTCCCCACATCCCGCAACGCGTCGGTCGGCTCCACAGCCACCACCCGATAGCCACGTCTCGCCAGGGCGGCGGCATCCCGCCCGCTCCCGGCCCCCACATCGAGCACCCGAGCACCCGGCGGCGGCAGATGAGGCAGCACCTCCCGGTGCACATCCTCGAACCGCACCCCCTCATACGCCCGGGCCAACTCCCCCGCCCGAACCCCGTACTCCTCCTGCCCGACAACCCTCACCCCAGCACCTCCCCTTCCCCACCTAGGCTATCCACCCCCACTGCCAACCGACGGGCTCGATTCGGCATTCGGCCTCGTCACGCTGGCCGAGCAGGCTCCTGGTCCTGCCCCTGCAGCAGGGCAGATGGCACCCGGATCACCGTCTCATCGATATCCGACAGACCAAGATCGGCCGCCCCATCGGCGAACTCGTGAGCGTTCAATGGACCACGTCCGCCGCTGTGGGGAACACCCGGCGAAATCCTGCAGATCGGCATCGAAGAAGAGCGGACTCGTGCGCCACCGCCCTTACGAATAACCGGCGCCGCCGACCCGATGCCCCAAGACGACCGTTCCGAATGCCCGCCACCGAAAGATCTGCGCATGCCGCCCGGTCCCATGAGTTCACATGTCAGTTGAAGATCATTTCTCGCGCCCGGCCGATTGATGGCAGAGGCCGGTCGCGGTTACATCGAACGGTGGACGTTCGCAACATGTCGGCCCTGTCGGCCAGCGTCGGACGAGTCTGATCACTGGTTGCCGTGCTTCGGTGCCGTGTTGCAACGTCACTGCACACATTGAGAGATCGATGCCGTGCACCTGAAAAGGACTGGACTACGGGCGGGTTCCTGACCGGCCGCAGGAAGTCGCTTGCTTCGAGCGGATGTTCCAGTATCTTTGCTCCCACGTCGCATCCCATCGCATGGCATCAAGCCGCCCTCCTTAGAGCGACGCAGAAAGGGCAGAGGTATGCCCAAGAAGTACCCGTACCAGCTCCCGCAGCACAAGGTCGATCACGGCGTCGAGATCCCCGTCGAGGAACTCAAGATCGACGACAAGGCCCAGCGCACGCTCAACGAACCCCGCGCCATGGGCATCGCCAAGAACCTGGTTCCCGAGGCACTTGGCACCATAGTCGCGTCACAGCGGGCCAACGGGGACCGCTTCATCGTCGACGGGATGCACCGTTGGCATGCCGCAAAGCTCTCTGGGATCCCTACTCTGATGGCTGAGGTTCACCACGACCTCGATCAACAGGAAGAGGCGATTCTCTTCCTGATCAAGAACCGCGAGTCGAGCAAGCCCCGGCCACTCGACGAGTACAAGATCGGGTTGACCGCAGGGCTGCCCCTCTTTGTTGACACGGAGTCGGCGCTGTTGGCACGTAACCTGTCCATGGGATCGTCCGGGACGAACACAGTGGGCGCCGTCGCAGGCGTGCTTCGCATCACCGACCTGTACGGCCCCGAGATCCTTGAGCGCACGCTCAAGGTGGCCGAGGAAGCGTGGGGTCGAACGAAGGACACCTGGGACGGAATGCTCCTCGGAGGCATCGGCATGTTTCTCGGCCGGCATGGCGATCACGTGGATGACCAAGCGCTTGCAGAGAAGATAGGCAAGAAGGATCCGGCATTCCGCTGGCGTGCCAACATCACTGCCCTCGCATCTGCTGGTGGCACGCAGCACAGCGGAACAGGTTCGAGGGTGAGTACCTGCTACCAGCTTCTCATCACCGAGTGGAACAAGGGAAGGCAGGCGAAGAACAGGATCGCCGTCTGATCTCGTCAGTTCTTCGTAGCTGAGGGCCCGGAAGCTCCGGGCCCTCAGTCATTCCTCGTCCCACCACCGGCTTCCATCGCGTGCACCATGCATGCCACCGCTCTGTGGAGCGGTCGTGGCCCACGACGTGCGGTTGGAACAGCGACTGAAGAACCCACCTGGAGGAGTGACACCAGCACTCAACGCTGTCCCGATCCACGACTGGCCAGAACACTGCCCTGCGACAGCAAGGGACGGACGTACTCCTGCCGAAGCACTCAGCCGGTCACATCAGGGAGTCACCCGGCGTGGTCGACCGGGCTCCCCGAGGGCTGGCAGTGCCGTACCCGGGGAAAGGACGCGCGGCCGCCGAGCCGTCCGAGCGCCGCACGGCTCGATGCGGGTAGCACTCATTCACGCAGTGGCCGAGGAAGAGGTCAGCAAAAGCTCAGCCGCCCCGGCACATTGCACGACCCCAATCGACAGAGGATCGAGCCGCGTGCTCACCGCTACGAGATCCGGCCGATCCCGCTGACTTAGAACCCCCGGCGCACCGCCAGCTCGCTCCTGGTGGCACTCAAAAGGGCGCTCGCAGATCGCCCAGCGCAGCCCGCAACGCTCCCCAGACCGCCATGACCCTGGAGGTCTACGCTGCGGGAAGCGGTACAGCGGCTCGCCAGCGGGTTCAGTGCCGCTGAGAAGCGTGCTGTACTCCACTGCTGTGCGGCACGAAAAAGCCCCGTTCCGGTGAGGAACGGGGCTCCATTCTGTGCGCTCGGCAGGATTCGAACCTGCAACCTTCTGATCCGTAGTCAGATGCTCTATCCGTTAAGCTACGAGCGCCTGCGGCCCGTGTGGACCGGCTTGCGGGGACAACATTACATGACCTGCGGCCGAGGGGGAAATCCGTTCGTCCAGCCCCGCTGAGCTGGGCAAACACACCAAAGCCCTGGTCCTTGGGACCAGGGCTCACGGCGGAGGCTCCGGGATTTGAACCCGGGATGGGGGGTTACCCCAAACCGCATTAGCAGTGCGGCGCCATAGACCAGACTAGGCGAAGCCTCCTCGCACACGGTGCGTGGCACATGATGCCACAGGCGTGGCGGGGTCAGCCAATCCGTTCCGCAACGATCCGGGGGGACGGGCGTTAGGCACGGCGGCGGGGAGTGCCCCGTCCGGAGTCGATCGTCCTGGAGGCCCCCGTGTACAGCAGCTCTCTCGCCGCCCTCGTGCTCGCCGCCCTCGCCGGCACCGCGCAGCCGGCGCCGGCGCCCGCGCCCACCCACGAGCTGACCATCACCGTCAGCGATCACGGGTCCGCCGACGGCGTCCAGCGGCTCCGCTGTTCGCCGGCCGGCGGGGACCACCCGCGGGCGGCCGACGCCTGTGCCGCCCTCGAGGCCGCGCGCACGCCGTTCGCGCCACTCGCCGACGGCACCCTGTGCACCCGCGTCTACGGCGGACCGGCCACCGCGCGGGTTGAAGGGGTGTGGGACGGGCAGCGGGTGGCCGCCGAGTTCAGCCGCACGGACGGGTGTGAGATCGCCCGTTGGGACGCCCTCGTCCCCGCCCTGCCGCCGGTCGGCAACCACTCCTGAACAGCGCTTCCACGAACACACCACCGCGCCGGGGACCGCTGGCCGTAGACTCCCCCCTAACGACTGGCACGGGCTAGGGAGGAACGACGTCGTGAGCAGCAGGCCAGCGAGAGGCGCTGCTCGCCTCGCCGCCATACTCGACGCGCTGCCGGACGCGCTGTTGCTCGTCAACGGCAACGGCACCGTCGTCAACGCCAACGCCATCGCGATGGAGACCCTCGAGGTCCCCGGCGCGCCCCTCATCGGACGCGGACTGCTCGACATCGTCCCGGACTTCGATCCGCGGCGTATCCCGGGCTCCATGCGCCGTCCCGAGGAGGATCCCGCCGCGCGCACCAAGCCGACCCGCATGGTCGCGCGGCGCACGGACGGCGTCGAGTTGCCGGTGGAGGTGACCAGCGCCGGGCTCAACAACCGGCACGCGCACTACGCCTCGGCCGTCGAGGCCGCGTTCGCCGATGACTACTCGGGTGAGGAACTGCTGGTTCTGGTGGTGCGGGACCTGTCCGGGACACTGGACACCGAGGCCGAACTCGTCCGCCAGCAGCGGCAGACGGAGATGATCCTGCGGGCCGCCTCCGAGGGCGTGGTGGGGGTGGACACGGCGGGCCGCATCGTGCTCGTCAATCCGGCCGCCGCGCAGATCCTCGGGCACCGGGCCAGCCAGCTCGGCGGCCAGGAACTGCACCCGCTCATCCAGCACTCGCGCGCCGACGGCAGCCCGCTGCCGTACGAGGAGACCCCGCTGCACGACACGCTGCACTCCGGGCGCAAGCACCGGGTGCGCGGCCGGGTGCTGTGGACCAAGGACGGCCGTGCGGTGCCGGTGGATCTCACCACCGCCCCCGTCCGGGACGGGCAGCAACTGGTGGGCGCGGTACTCACGTTCACCGACCGGCGCCCGTACGACGCGCTCGTCGCCCGGCACGTGCAGCTCCAGTCGGTGCTCAGCGAGAGCCTGCGCGGCCCGCTGGAGCAGCTGCGCGACGAACTCACCACGCTGGCCGCCGATCCGGCCGGGCAGCTGTGGCCGGAGGCCAATCAGCTGCTGCACCATCTGGCCGCCGGGTACGCCCGGATGACCACGCTGGTCGACAACGTGCTCAGCTACCAGCGCCTGGACGAGGGCACCGAGAAGCTGTCCCTGGAGAAGGCGTCGCTGGACGAGGTCGTGGCGGCCGGAGTGGAGGGCGCGACCGAGCTGATCGGCCCGGGCCGGGTGCAGTTCGCCGTGCACGCCCCGCCGATCGACGCCGAGGTGGACCCGGAGCGGCTGGCGCAGGCGCTGGCCCATCTGATCGCCGATGTGGCCGGGGTGGACGCCACCGGCCGCGGCGGCGGTGGCGGGGACGCCACGATCGTGGTGGCCGCGGCGCAGCGCGGGGATGTCGTACGGATCGAGGTACGCGGGCCCCGTCCCGGCGGCGGCGCGGTGCACGAGCCGATCGTGCGCGGGATCGTGCGGCAGCACGGCGGTGTGCTCCAGACGCACGAGGTGCCGGGGGCGGGCGGCAGCGCGTACGTGCTGGAGGTTCCGGTCTCCGGCGGCGACGGCGCGGGCGCGCCCCAGGCCGTCGGTACGGGCGTGGGACCCGGCCGGGACGCCAGCGGTGACACCACGGTGATGCCGGTGCCCGCGCAGCCCGCGCGCGGGACGCAGGCCAAGAAGAAGCAGCCGCAGCCGGCGGCGGAGGCCGAGGCCGAGGCGCCCAGTGGGCGGCGCCGGCGGCAGGGGGAGGCGCTGCCCGCGCTGCCCCCGGGGCCGACGTCCGCTCCCTCGCCGGCCCCCGCTCCCGTGCCGGTGCCCGCGGCGCTGCCTGCGGCGGGGCCCGAGGAGCCGGAGGGGCAGGGCGGCACGCTGGGCGGTCGCCGCCGGCGCGCGCTGGGCCCGGTGCCGGCCGCCGGGCCTGAGCCGGAGATTCCGCAGCAGTCGACGGGGCCCTCCGGCGAGGCGCCGACCGGGCGCCGTCGCCGGGCCAACCCGGGCGAGAGCCAGGGGGCCGAACCGCAGGGGCCCGTTCCCGCCCCGGCGCCCGCGCCGGAGGTGGAGGCGGAGCCCGAACCGCAGCCCGTCGAGCACTCGGTGGTCGCGGCCAGCCCGATCCTGGACGGCAGCGCCCCGCAGAACGCCCTGCCCGTACGTCAGCCCCGCGCCCTGCCGATGCCCGGCAGCGACCGGGCCGGCAAGCCGGACGCCCGGGCGGCTGTGAGCGTGCAGACGCTCGGCCAGGGCGTCCCGGTGCACACGCCGCCGCAGGGCACCGGCACCGGTGCCGCCGGGACGGGAACGCATCCGGGCCGCCGCCGTAAGCTCGCCGCCCCGCCCGCCGAGATCGACCCGCCGCAGCCCGCGGGTGCCGAGGGCGCCGCCGCGCCCGCCGAGGCCCGTGCCGTGGGTGCGGCCCGGCAGGCGGCGCAGAACGTGACGGGCGGCGGGCGGGAGTTCGCCATCAGCGCCCCGGCGGCCGGTGCCGCCGAGGGTCCGGAGCCGCTGGACGGTCCCGGCGGCGCGGTGGAGGTCACCGAGGGCCGCCCGGGCGGCGCCCCGCGGGTGCCCGCCCCGGCCGACGACGAACTGCCGCCGGAGCCGCTGGACAATCCGCGCCGGCTGCTGGTGTGGCCCGAGCCGGACCCCTCCACCCAGCAGGCGCTGACCGAGCGCGGCTACCGTCCGGTCCTGGTGCACTCGCGGGAGGAGGTCGACGCGCAGATCGCCGCCTATCCGGCCGCGCTGTTCGTCGATCCGCTGACCGGTCCGATCACCCGTACCGCGTTGCAGTCGCTGCGGCAGGCGGCGGTGGCCGCCGAGGTGCCGGTGCTGGTGACGGCCGGTCTGGGCCAGGCGAGCCGGGAGGCGGCGTACGGTGCCGATCCGGCCGTCCTGCTGAAGGCGCTGGCGCCGCGCGACAGTGAGCAGCATCCGCCGCGTGTCCTGCTGGTGGAGGAGCAGCCCGCCATCGCGCAGGCCCTTGCCATGTCGCTGGAGCGGCGCGGCATGCAGGCGGCGCACGCCGTCTCGGACGCCGAGGCGATGGAGGTGGCGGCGCAGATCCGGCCGAACCTGGTGGTGATGGACCTGAACCAGGTCCGCCGTCGCCGGGCCGGCATCATCGACTGGCTGCGCATCAACGGGCTGCTGAGCCGTACTCCGTTCGTCGTCTATACGGCGGCCGAGATGGATCCGACGCAGTTGCCGCAGCTGGCCTCGGGCGAGACGGTGCTGTTCCTGGCGGAGCGGTCCACCCATCCCGAGGTGCAGAGCAAGATCGTGGATCTGCTGACCAAGATAGGCGCGCACTAGGCCCCCTGTCCGGCACGGGGCGCATGAACGCATGGCGCCTGCCGGGCCCGCGCCTCCGCACGCCGTGTGGCGGGCGGGGGCGCGGCCGGCCGGACGCGGAGCCGGGCGCGGTTAGCGGGGGACCGGGTCGAGGGTGGTGACCGTCAGGTCGCCCGCCGCGTGGCGGGCTCGCAGCACCTTCTTGTCGTACTTGCCGACGCTGGTCTTGGGGACCTCCTCGATGGTCGTCCAGTGTTCGGGGAGCTGCCAGCGGGCGAGCCGTTCGCCGAGGAAGGCGCGCAGCGCGGCGTAGTCCACCTCGCCGGTGGTGACAGGGACGACGCAGGCGAGCGGGCGTTCGCCCCACCGTTCGTCGGGCACGGCGACCACGGCCGCCTCCCGTACCTCCGGGTGGCCCATCAGCAGCCCTTCCAGCTCCACGGAGGAGATCCACTCGCCGCCCGACTTGATCACGTCCTTGGCGCGGTCGGTGAGGCTGAGGTAGCCGTCGGGGGTGATGGTGCCGACGTCGCCGGTGCGCAGCCAGCCGTCCGGGCTGAAGCGGTCGGCGGGGCGCTCGGGGCCGGTGGCGTCGGCGCCGCCGTAGTAGCCGCCGGCGATCCAGGGGCCGCGCACCTCCAGCTCGCCCGCCGCGGTGCCGTCCCAGGGCATCTCGGCGCCGTCCGGGCCGATCAGGCGGGCCTCGACGCCGGCCGGGAAGCGGCCCTGGCTGAGCCGGTAGGGCCACTCCTCCTCGGGGGTGAGGCCGGGCGGCGGCTGGGAGGTGGTGCCCAGGGGGGAGGTCTCGGTCATGCCCCAGGCGTGGGCGACGCGTACGCCGTACCGCTCGTCGAGGGTGCGCATCAGGCTCTCGGGGCAGGCGGAGCCGCCGATGGTGACGGATTCGAGGGCGGAGATGTCGCGGGGGCGTTCGGCGAGTTCGTGGACGAGGGCCTGGAAGAGGGTGGGCACGGCGGCGGCGTGCCGGGGGCGTTCGGCGGCGATCATGTCGGCGAGGGGCCCCGGCTGGAGGAACCGGTCGGGCATCAGCAGGCTGAAGCCGGAGAGCAGGGCGGCGTGCGGCAGGCCCCAGGAGAGCACGTGGAACTGCGGGACCACGGCCAGGGACACGTCACCGGCGGTGAAGGCCATCGACTCGGCCATGTTGACCTGCATGGAGTGCAGGTAGATGGAACGGTGCGAGTAGACGATGCCGCTGGGGTCACCGGTGGTGCCGGAGGTGTAGCACAGGGCTGCGGCGGCGCGTTCGTCCAGGTCGGGCCACGGGTACGTGGTGGGGCGGCCGGCGAGCAGGTCCTCGTAGTCGTGGACGCGGGCCCGGGTGCCGTCCAGGAGTGAGGTGTCGCCGGGGCCGCTGACCACGATGTGCTCGACCCGGTCGAGGGCGGGGAGCAGGGGCGCGAGCAGCGGCAGGACCGAGCCGTTCACGATGATCACGCGGTCGTCCGCGTGCTGGATGATGAAGCTCAGCTGGTGGGCGGGGAGCCGCAGGTTGAGGGTATGGAGGACGGAGCCCATGGCGGGGATCGCGAAGTACGCCTCGACGTGCTCCGCGTTGTTCCACATCAGGGTGGCGGCGGGCTGCCCGGGGCGGACGCCCAGCTCCCGCAGACCGTGGGCCAGCTGAGCGGCGCGGGCGCCGATCTCGGCGTAGGTGCGGCGCCGGGTCGTGGCCGGGTCACCGGTCCAGGTGATCACCCGGGAACCGCCGTGGATGCGCTGCCCGTGGCGCAGTATGCGTGTGACGGTGAGCGGTACGTCCTGCATCGTGCTGAACACCGGAGCCTCCCGAGGTCACTCTGAGTAACACCATGATGCCTCGGCAGTCTGACAGTGCGGACGCGATCTGTCAGGAGGGTGTGCGGGACGCGCTGTCCGCGCGGGGTTCCCGGCCCGGGTCACGCAGGCCGGATCAGGCGGCGAGGACCTGGGGGCGGGTGACCGCCACCAGCTCGGTGTCCTCGCGCAGCTTGGCCAGCGCCCGGGAGACGGCGCTCTTGACGGTGCCGACCGACACCCCGAGGAGTTCGGCGGTGGCGGCCTCACTCATGTCTTCGTAGTACCGCAGGACGACCATGGCGCGCTGCCGCTCGGGCAGCTTGCGCACGGCCTGCCACATGGCCTCGCGTATCGCCTGCTGCTCGGCCGGGTCGGGCTCGGGCAGCGGGTCGGGCTCGGGCAGCTCGTCCACCGCGTACTCGTCGACGCGGCGCTTGCGCCACTGCGAGGTGCGGGTGTTCACGAGGGCGCGCCGGACGTAGCCGTCCAAGGCGCGGTGGTCCTCGATGTTCTCCCACGCCACGTACGTCTTGGTCAGCGCGGTCTGGAGCAGGTCCTCGGCATCGCTGGGGTTGGCGGTCAGCGAGCGGGCCGTACGCAGCAGCACGGGGCCGCGTGCCTGCACGTAGGAGGTGAAGGTCAGCGGCGTCCCCGACTGGGCCGTCCTGGGCGTGGTCATGGAAACCAACGTAGGCGGGGGCACCCCCTCACCGGATCGGCCACAGGTCGCGATGAGGTATCCCCCCCAGGGAGTAGAGGTGGTCCTGGTGACACCTCCCAGGGGTGGAGGAGCGGTGCACGTCTCCTCAGGGGTCCTCAGGGATCTCCCTGGTGATCGGGATGATCGTCCGCGACCGTCCAAGACCGTCCGCGAGCACACGTGACCGGAGACACGACCGCAGACACCACCACAGACATGACCGTGCGGCCGTACCTTCCGGTACGGCCGCACGGCCTGCCCCTGCCCGGTCACCCTCTGATGACGCACCCCGGTGGGGTGGGCTCAGTGGGCCCGACGGTTCACCACAGGGGGGTGAAGATGACCTGGAAGTTCGTGGTGTCCTGGTCGATCGCCACGAAGGCCGCGTCCTTCACCTGGGCGGCGTTGCTCTGGTTGGTCGCTCCGGTTCCGGTGGCACCCTGCTGGATGGTGCCGGAGTTGCCGGTGTTGATGCCGGCCACCCCGCTGCCGACGGTGCTGATGGCGGTCGCGTCGGAGGCGAGACCCGCCAGGGCGCCACTGTCGCCTACCAGCGCGTGGGCGGTGCCACCGAGCAGACCTACCGCCAGCGGGACCGAGGCGGCGGCAGCGATGACACGGGCGGTGCGGATGCTTGCCATGGAATTCCTCCAGTGAACCGAAGTGGTTGTTGAGCACGACGTCGCGGAAGCAGAGTTGCCCAACCCCACTCCGGTCATTCGCACTCCACCGGGTCATTCCCTCGCACGAATGAAGAGGTCGCGATAAACGTCTTCAGCCGACACGAAAGGCTGAACCCACCTCAGGCAGAGGTGGTCAGTTCTTCGATTCTCTGGGCGAAATCGACGGCGGGAAGCGGCAGTTCGATTTCGTCGACGAAATGTACGGCGTCCGGCACATACCGCAGGACGGCGCTGGCCACGTCCGTCAGACAGCAGTGGTTGCCGCGCAGCAGGCCCAGCACGCGCAGCACCAGGTCAGTGGTGGCGCCGCCGCTCTCGGTGCTCTCACCGGCGTCCGCGGCCTCGCCGGAACACTCGGCGGCCTGGCCGCGCCACAACTGCGCCTCCCACACCTCTCCGAGGGTGAGGTGGTGCAGATACAGGCAATAGGCGGCGGCACCGTCCCCCGCGCCCGCAGCGAACTGCCACCAGAACCGGGCGCTGTCCTCGCGACCGGCGAGCTGGAGCACACAGCCCAGCACCCGCGCCCCGTCCGGGTGCGGAATACGCCGGCCCAGAAAAGCGGACATGTGCTGGAGCGCGCCCTCCCGTTCGATGACGGTGCGGCACAGAATCTCCAGATGCCCGGCGGCCTCGGCGTCGATCTGCACCCGGCGCGGCGGCAGCGCCTCGCCCCGTACCGAACGGATCTCGTCGTCGAAGTGCAGGGCACCGAACAGCACACGGTGGGTGATGCGCGCGGCCAGCCGCAGTTCGGCGGCGTCCAGCTCGGCCTCGGTGTAGGGCCGGGCCGTGAGAGTGGCCTTGGCGAGCATCCGGTCAATCGGCGAGATCGGTGAGGTCACCGCTGCCTCCTTCCCGGTCGAGGCCGAGTGCTTCCTTCAGCCGCCGCCTGGCGTAGCGGGCGGTGGAACGGACCCCGGGCACGCTGATGCCCAGCACATCGGCCGTCTCCTGGACACCGTAGCCAAGGCAGTACAACAGGACGATCACATCATGCTGCCGTTCCGGCAGCTCCCGGATCGCCTGGTAGATGCTGAGGCTCTCCTCCAGTTCGCCGACCGGGTCCACGGCGTCCCGCAGGGCGGCGGTCTCGAAGGCGGCGGTGTCCATCACCACGGGCCGGCGGCCGCGGGCGCGGGCGGCGTCCAGCGTGCGGCTCCTGAGGATGGCCCAGGCGTACCCGGCGGGGCTGTCCAGCCGCAGCGCCTCGCCCCAGTCCTCGGCGAGCTGCTCGAAGGCGGCGTCCACCACGTCCTCGGCACCGGGACGTTCCCCCAGGTACAGCTCGGCCCAGCGCACATAGGCGGGCCGGTACAGCTGGTGGAACGCCCGGAGGTCCGCGGGCAAGGGCACCACCCCCGCCAACGGGGCGCGAGATGCTTCGGTCACCGGTACCCCTCCTGGGCGCGTAGGGCGGCGGGAGTGTGACGCGGGATCACAGACCCACAGGTCCTCTCAAGTCGTGCGCGGCGAAGACACGTTGTGCGCCCTCTGCCCCTCGCAACGAACAACGGGACCCCATCGTGCATCATCAAGACCAGAAAACTTACGGAATGAAGCGTTCCGACTACCCGAAACGATCATTCCCGGGCATACGTCGAGGGGCACCGCCGTACGGAAACGCGTCGTTCCGGACTCCGCGGCACCCCTGGCGAGAACGGTGGCCCGTGGACCGGGGACGGCATCGCCACCCCGACGGTCCTCACGACCACGCATTCCGCCGAGCAAGCCCAGCTTCCTGACCTGCGCCAGTGGCAGGCAACCCCTACCCTACCGCCGCCACTTGCCGACGGAGCCGGTCGTGACGGCCCCAATAGCGGTCCGACGGCCGGTCGGCCACAGGAAACGGGGTACCCCTCCGGACGAAACCAAGACCTTTGCCAGACAGGTAGGGTGACGTCACATCACCTCCTGAGCCCGCACTGAACGCCCCTGGCGCGACAGTCGGCAGGGGTCTCCTCCGGGAGCCGGGAAGGAGGTGATGTTGATGGCACGAGCGCGGCGACAGCGGCAGCGGTGCACGCCCCCGCAGCGGCCCCATTGGCCGGTCTGGGCGGTGGTGACCGTTTCCGCGCTGGGCGCTGTCTCTGCCGTCGCGAGCTGCATCGAGGCGTTCGCTCGCTGAGCGTGGGCTTCGAGGTGAAGGACCGGCCGACGGGCCACCGTAGGGTGGGCCCGACCGCGATGTAATCGGCCGGGCCCACCCGCATCTCGCACTGGGCCTGTCCTCGGCGGCTACCGGGGGCAGGCCCTTTCGTGCGAGAGCTCTGAGCACCCAAGAGCCTCTTTTGCATGAACCATCACCCGTGCTCCTGGGCAGCGCGCCGACGCCTGGACATGCGCGCTCGGTGCCCCTTCCCGGACGGCGAAGCTCCATCGCCGCGACCGGCGCACGGTCCCGCTTCCGTGGCCAAGCTGCTTGTCAATCAGCTTGTCAATCAGCTTGACCAAGCGCCTTGGCCACATCGTATGCGACACCCTGTGGCAACGTCAGGTGACCATCCCGCGTCGCATCCCGACCGCGGATGCCCCCCATGCACAGCCCGATCCTTTGCACCGCGCGGGAGTGTCCCTCTCCACCCCGCCGCCACAGGAAGGCAGGCACCCAGCTGGGACATCGGCCCACTGCGATGTCGCACCGGACGTGACGGAGGGGGTGTCCGGGGTCCGGACACCCCCTCGGGGTCGGCGGTCAGCCGTGCTGCGGAGACTGTGGGATTTGAACCCACGGTGACATCGCTGCCACGACGGTTTTCAAGACCGTTCCCTTAGGCCGCTCGGGCAAGTCTCCCCTGCCGTCCGTCGGGACGGCAGGAGTAAGGGTAACGGCTCGCGGTGGGTGGGACGGTGCTACGCGTCGCCCACCCGCTCGCCCAGCACGATGTCGGCCGTGTGCTCCTGGCCGCCGCGCTGGTACGTCACCGGGACGGTGTCGCCCGGTTCGTACGCCCAGATCTCGCTGATCAGCGTCGGACCGCTGTCGATCACCCGGTCGCCGAAGCGGGTGATCACATCGCCCGGCTGCAGGCCGGCCTCGGCGGCCGGGCCGCCCGGGGTGACCGCGTCGGTGCCCGCGGCGTCGGCGTCCGAGATCTTGGCGCCCAGGGTGTCGCCGCGCGTCTCCACCGAGGCGCCGATGATCGCGTACACCGGCTGACCGTTGTCGATCAGATCCTGCGCGACGCGCTGCGCCTGGTTGATCGGGATCGCGAATCCGAGACCGATGCTGCCCGCCTGGCTCTGGCCCATCCCACTTCCGGGGGTGGACTGGATCGCCGAGTTGACGCCGATGACCTCGCCGTCGCCGTTCAGCAGCGGGCCTCCGGAGTTGCCCGGGTTGATCGAGGCGTCGGTCTGCAGCGCGCTCATGTAGGAGGCGCTGCCGCCCTGGCCGTCGCTGGAGGCCACTGGGCGGTTCTTGGCGCTCACGATGCCGGTGGTGACCGTTCCGGACAGGCCGAACGGGGCGCCGATGGCGATCGTGGCGTCGCCCACCGCCACCGCGTCCGAGTCGCCCACCGGCAGCGGCACCAGGTCGCGGTCCCCCGCGTCCAGCAGGCGCAGCACCGCCACGTCGTACCCCTCGGCGCGGCCCACGACCTCCGCCTCGTAGCTGGTGCCGTCCGAGAAGGTGACCGTCAGGGTGCCCCCGTCGGCGGCCGAGGCCACGACGTGGTTGTTGGTGAGGATGTGGCCCTGCTCGTCGTAGACGAAGCCGGTGCCGGTGCCGCTCTCGGTGGTGCTCTGCGCCTCGATCGTCACCACGCTGGGCAGTGCCGCTTCCGCTATCCCGGCCACCGACTCCGGTGGGCGCGCGGAGGTGCCCTCGCCGGTGCCCGAGCCGGATGCCGCCGTACTGGTGGTGGCCGAGTCGCCGTCCGCCACCAGGTAGCCGACACCACCGCCGACGCCGCCCGCCAGCAGTGTCGCGGCGATCACGGCCGCGATCAGGCCGGTGCGCCGCTTCTTGGGCGGCGGGGCGCCCCCGAACGCCGTCCACGGGACATCGGGCGGACCCGCCGGGGGACCCACCGGCGGGCCGACCGGACCGCCGAACGCGCCCGGCGGCGGACCGGCGGGCGCCGGCGGCGCCTGCGCGCCCGTCACGGTCGGGATCGGCGCGGTCGGCGGCGCCACGGGGGCGGGCGGCGGGCCCGGGGCGGCCGGCGGCACGGGGACGGGCGCCGTCGCGGGCGCGGCCGGGGGCTCCTCCGGCGTGACCGCCGCCGGGGCCGGGGTGGGCCGCTCCTCCGGCTGGGCCAGGCCCTCCTTCTCGGTGCTCACAGCTGTCTCCTCGGGTGCACGAGCGGTCGGGGGTGGTGCGGGGCAGTGCGGGAAGTCTTCCCCAGTGTCTGTCAGCGGGACGTAAACCCGGTGCATGACAGGATGAGCCGATGGAACCCGCACCCCACCGGATTCAGGTGATCGCGCACCGGGGCTCCTCCGAGGACGCCCCCGAGCACACCCTGGCCGCCTACCGGCAGGCCATCGAGGACGGCGCGGACGCGCTGGAATGCGATGTCCGGCTGACGGCGGACGGCCATCTGGTGTGTGTGCACGACCGGCGGGTCAACCGCACCTCCAACGGCCGCGGCGCCGTGTCCACCCTGGAGCTGGCGCAGCTGAACGAGCTGGACTTCGGCTCCTGGATGACGCCCTCCGGCGGTGCCGAGGCGCCCGACGCCGCCGATCCCGAGCGGACCACGGTGCTCACCCTGGAACGTCTGCTGCGGCTGGTCGCGGACGCCGGCCGGCCGATCGGGCTCGCCATCGAGACCAAGCACCCCACCCGCTGGGCGGGGCGGGTCGAGGAGCGGCTGCTGGAACTGCTGGACGCGCATCCGCTGCCGGGCCAGGTCCGCGTCATGTCCTTCTCCGCCCGTTCGCTGCACCGGGTGCGCAAGGCCGCCCCACAGCTGCCCACCGTCTTCCTGATGCAGTTCCTGCTGCCCAGGAACCGCACCGGCCGGCTGCCCGCCGCCGCCTCGATCGCCGGCCCCGGCATCCGGATCCTGCGCCGTGATCCCGGTTATGTGGAACGGGCGCACCGCGCCGGTCACCGGGTGCACGTGTGGACGGTGGACGACCCTGCGGACGTCGAGCTGTGCGCGCGGCTCGGGGTCGACGCGATCATCACCAACCGGCCGCGTACGGTGCGTGACCAGCTGAGGCGCATGGGTTGACCAAAGCCTGACAGGGAGTGCACCGGCGCATTCGCTTCGTATCCGATCATTACGAATACGTCAACGGATGGGGCACGGCCGGTTTCCGCTTTCCGCCCCGGGGGCATCCCCTTCTTGGCGTGGGGCAAAGGAGGTCTCGGGGGTGGCGTTGGTGGTAACTCAGCAGGTACCGACGTCGTCGTCCATGTCGGTCCCCCATGGCCCCGGTGGCGTGGGGACGGCACGACGGCGTATGCGATCGGAATTGCTGGAAAATGGTGCCAGGGAATCGGTCATCGACGATGCGGTATTGATCCTTTCCGAACTGCTCAGTAATGCATATCGACATGCACGGCCACTGAACGAAGGCCGCCATGTCCGGGCGTCCTGGTCCCAGGACGCCGACGGTGAGATCACCATCTCGGTCACGGACGGTGGCGGGCCGACCCGGCCACGCGCCGGCTCCCCGTCCGTCACGGCGCGCGGCGGCCGCGGGCTCACCATCATCACCTCGCTCGCCCGCGCCTGGGGCGTGCACGACGCCGATCCGTCCGGCGCGGTGACGGTGTGGGTGGTGCTGGACCCGCGCTGAGGGGCGGCGGGCGGCCCGCGCGGAGCCACTAAGCTCGCGGCGAAGCCGTAGGAGTACGCGACACACGCAGGAGAGCCGTCCGCATGGCCAAGAAGCGCCGCCCCCGTACCCAGCCCAGCGCCGCGGCCACGCCGCAGCTCACCGACGGCGAGATCCCCGTCGTCGGCGCGCGCGAGCCGTGCCCGTGCGGCTCGGGACGCCGCTACAAGGCCTGCCACGGCCGCGCCGCCGCCCAGGCCGCCACCGAGCTGGTCCGCCGCCCCTTCGAGGGCCTGCCCGGCGAGTGCGACTGGGTCGCGCTGCGTGAGCTGGTGCCCGCCGCCACCGTGCCGCTGACCCTGCGCGAGGGCCTGCCGCAGGACGTCCCGGCGCTCACCCTGGCCACCGTGCTGCCGATGGCCTGGCCCGCGCTGCGCCGCGACGACGGCGCCGTGCTGCTCGGCCTGCAGAACGACACCGCCACCGGCGACCTCTCCCGCGACCTCGCCGATGTGCTCACCCGCGCGCTGGCCACCACCCCCGGCAGCCCGGTGGCCGCCGCCCGCACCACCTCCGGCGGGCCCCGGCTCCAGGACCTGCTGGACCTGTCCGCCCCGTTCGTGCCCGAGGTGCACAGCGGCTTCGAGTTCTGGCTGGACGACGCCGAGTCCGCCACCGGCGAGGTAGCCGCCTCCCTGGAGCGCGCCAACGCCGCCGCCGTGCCCACCACCCGGCTGACCGGTGTGGACGCCGCGTACTGGTGCCGCACCCCCGACAAGAACCACCTGCGGTGGGTCATGCCGCACCCCGAGGACCAGCTGCTGGACGCGCTCGCCCGGCTGCACGCCGCCGGCGCGTCCTCCCTGGGCGAGGACACCCGTCTGGTGGGTTCCTTCCGGGCCCACGGGCTGACCGTGCCGGTGTGGGACCTGCCCAGCGCCTTCGGGGCCGAGGAGTGCGAGAAGCCGGCCACCGCGTTCGGCGAGCGGCTGGCCGAGGCGCTGGCCGCGACCACCCCGCTCACCCCCGAGGAGCGCAAGGCCCGCAGCGGCCTCACGAACCGTCAGATCACCCTGAACTAGGCGCGATAGAGCACAGAGAAGCCCCCGACCTGCGGTCTCCCGCCTGCCGGGGGCTTCTGTCGCCCCTCGTGGGCCGTCTGTGGGCCGTCAGCCTGCCCTGAACTGCTCGAACACCCCGCTGATGACCCGGCGCGTCCGTTCGCGGCTGCTCGGCATCAGGTGGGCATACACCCGCAGTGTCATCGAGGTATCGGCATGACCCAGGTACTCACTCACCGCCTTGATGTTCTCGCCACCGTCGAGCAGCACCGACGCGTAGAAGTGCCTGAGCGCGTGCATGCCGTGTTCCCGGGCCGCCGCCGGACGTTCACCCTCCCGAGGCGCGGGGATGACGCCTGCGGCCACGAGAGCGGGCTTCCATGCCAGCTTGTTGAAGTCGCCCCGCCGGACGTTGCCCCCGCCCGGTGTGGTGAACACCAGCCGGGCCGTAACCGGCGGCCCGTCAAGCCGCTTCCACGGCAGAGTGACGCTCATGGGCGTGTACTCCTTCATGTGGGCCCGGAGACTCGCCGCCACGGCGGCAGGGAGCGGCACGTCTCGTTCTTTGTCGCACTTCGGCGGCGCGAACACCGGCTTTCCTCGGATGAGCTTCACCTGTCGGACCACGTGCAAGGTGTCCGACTCGAAACTCAGCGCGTCCGTTGCCAGGCCGAAGACTTCCCCCTGCCTGAGCCCGCATCCGCCGGCCACGTCCGTCATAGCCCGGTAGGGCGGTGGGAGCGCGGCCCGGACGGCGAAGACGCGTTCCGGCAGCCATGGGACAACTCGCTTGGCGTCAGCAGTCGGCGGCCGTACGGATTGGGCGGCGCACGGGTTGCGACTCAGGTAGCCGTCGTCCACGGCGGCGGACAGAACGGCCCGGACATTGCCATAGATCACGTGGCCGTATGAGCCGGGGATACCGGCGTCTTCGATGTCACGGATCCACTTCCGCATATGGGCAGGCTGGAAAGACCCGAGCGGACGAGAGCCGATGTAGGGGAAGACGTGCAACCGCAGGCGGCTCTCTACCGCGTCACGGGTCACGATGTCCGTGGTCTGCGACGCGAGCCACTGTTCGGCGTACTGCTGGAAGGTGGTGCGGGCGTTCTTGGGGTCGATGTACTGGCCGCGTTCCATGTCGGTACGGGTGTGGTCGAGCCACTGTTCGGCCTCACGGCGCTTGCGGTCGGGGAAGCTCTTGCTCTTCTCGGTGCCGTCGGGGCCGATGTAGCGGGCGCGGTAGCGCAGGCCGGTGCCGTGGCGGTCGGTCTTGACGCGTTTGGTGGTGCCGTCGTTCTGCTTCTCGTCTTTGAACCAGCGGTCTTGGATGTGGCCTGCCATCGGCGGATGTTCCCCTTGTCGTGTGGCTTGTCGCTTGTCTTGTCGCTTGTCGCTTGTCGCCTTGCAGGTCAGAAGGCGTTTTCGTGCGCCCTGCGGCGCCCCGCCCCAGGTGTTCGCGGGCGGGGCGACAAGCGACAAGCGGTGAGTGGTTCAGGCGGCGTTGTACTCGGTGAGGGATGCGACCCAGGCGTGTACGGCGTCGGGGTGGTAGCGCAGGTGCTTGCCGATTCGGATCACGGGCGGCCCGGTGCGGGTCTTGCTCCAGCGGTAGACCGTCTGGACGCTGGGGAGCTGGAGAAGGTGCACGAGGTCTTCGGGGGTGAGGTACTGGGCGGGGAGCTGGTTCGCCGGGGCGGGCGACTGGTTGCCCGGCCGACGACGGGCGGCGGACCGGTCGGCCCCCGACTGGACACCCCGACCGGTCGCCCCGACTCGGGGGTGTTCAGCGGTGTTCAGTCGGGTGTTCACCGCGTTCACGGCCCCCGGACCGGTCGCCTTCAGAGGCGGGCGTCCGGGCCGGTCAGAGGGCGACCACTTGACCCGACTGGACACCCCGACCGGCGGGTGTTCAGCGGCGTTCACCGCGCTCCCATCGGCGTTCACGGTGCTCGTTGGGGTGTTCACGCGGCCACCTCCAGGGCCCACACGGGGTGCGGGGAGTCGGGTGCGGTCGGGGGGTGGACGGGTGTGGTGTTCGCCTGCGGTCGGGTGAGGAGAATGCCCAGGCGGGCGGCTTCCGCGCGTTCGGTGTCGGGGTCGGCCGGCGGGGGCCCGGGAGGGGGCGTGAACACCGGGTGGACACTCGTGGTGTGCACCTGAACGAGGGGGGTGTTCACCTGGACGCCGGGGGTGTCCACCCCGGGCGCCCGGACCGGGCCGGGAAGGTCCTCGGTGGGCTTGTGGAGCGGCGGCGTGAACACCTTGTGGTTGTCGACGTGGACGGGCCGTACGGCGTTGATGAGGACGCCCGGGGTGTTCAGCAGCACCCAGACCAGAGTCCAGGGCAGCGCGCTGCCCTTGGCCTGGTTGCAGGGATCACAGGCGATCACCAGGTTCCGGGGCTTGTTCATCGGCCACAGGCAGTGCGGGATGTAGTGGTCCAGGGTGGCCCCGGCCATGTCCGGGCCGAACGGCACCCGGCAGTAGTGGCAGTGGGCCCCGTCACGCTCCACCAGGTGCGCGAGGATGTCCCGGCGGATGGAGCCCTTCAGGCGCGGTTTCGTGGTCCGCTCCATGCCGGTCACCACCCTTCCCGCACGCCGCGCTGGGCGGCGGGGGAGGCGGGGGCGACGGCCCCGTAAAGGGTGGTGCCGTGGTCGGGGCGCACGATGAGCGGGAGCTGCCAGGCGCCACTGTCGGTGGCTCGTTGCCAGCACGCGGCCCGGCGGCGGGCATCGGGCATCGAATGCCGGTAGAGCCAGCGGCCGGCCGTCGCGCCGTCCGATCCGCGTACGGGCCCGGTGTCGGTGCCGGGGGCGAACTCGTCCGCGAACGCGGTACCGAGCTGGCGGAGCATGAGCGGGGGAAGGTTCCCGCGGCTGGTCGCCCGGATGGTGGCGGCCCCGCCGATGGGGTGAGTGTCGGCGAGGTAGAGCAGCGCGGCGACTTCCCCGGTGTTCATGGGGCGGGCGGTCGCGCCGTGGTACCAGTAGGCCAGACACAGCCTCCAAGCCGCGTGGCGGCAGGCGTGGACCTCCCAGAACTCCTCGACGTCTTCGAGGCCCTGAAAGGCAAGGGCTTCCTCCCGCAGACCGTCCCGCCCCAGACGGCCGGCCGTTCCTTCCACGGCCGCGTGCAGGGTCGGAAGGCTGTGGTCATCGAGCTCGTCAACCTGCGCCTCGAACAGCGCCGCCCCGACTTCGAGGTAGGACAGCTCCCCCGCACGGGTGGGGACGGTGGGCAACGGGGCCCCGGCAGCGCGGCGCTCGCGCAGCCGGGGGCCAGGGGCGGGGGCCGGACGCCCGCCCATGAGGGCGAGCAGTCCGGCGGCGGTACGCGCGTTCACAGGGACACCGCCACAGCCTCAGCAGCGGCACGGGCCCGGATGTCCGCCATCAGGGCGGCCCCGTACGGGCACGGCGGCACATAGGCGCCCGGGGCGCCCCAGGTGCGGCACAGCCGCCACGCGTACGACCACGCGTCGGTGGCGTCCGGGTCACCCAGCGCCTCACCCTCCAGCTCGCACAGCCGCTCCTGGAGCCCTTCCACACCGAGCACCCGCACGACGTCACCGACGACGGCGAACAGCTCCTCATCGGTCGCCAGCAGCGGAACGCGGTCCGCATCCAGGTACAGCGCCACCGCGATCAGCTCACGGGACAGCAGCCCCACACCGGCGACCGGTACGAGCGGGAACGCCGGGGCCTTCATCAGGGAAGTCAGCACGCTCATGCCTCGATCCCCCAGCCCTCCGACCGGACCGGCCCCGAGGACCAAAGGACCTTCTCCGGCTCGAAGAGCGACCGAGGAGCCACCACGTAGCCGGTGGACTCCTCACCGTCCGACTCCGCTTCGACCACACGATCAACCGCAAGCTCAGGCATCATGGAACAACCCCTTTCAGGGGACTCAGGGGCGCGGTGTTCTTGCTGCCAGGCGGGCACCGCGCCCTTTCTTTTGATCGCTTAAGCAACGGCATCCACGCAGGTCACAGACCGTGCGCATCCCCCGTCAAGCGATGCTTAGGGGGGGTTGCCGCCTTGCTTGTTAGGGACCATAGGCGCCCGGGATTCACGGCGTCAAGCCCCCCTTGCTGTATGGTCGCTATGCCCCCTAGGCAGTCGGAGGAGATCCATGCACGACGAGGTTGAGCAGGTGGCCCGGATCGCAGTGCCGGTCGAGCGCGCCAAGGCGGCGATTGGGCTCATGGCGGACTACCAGCACCGTGTGACTGAGCTTTCGCGCATCAGGCGCGAGGCCATTGAAGACGCGGCAGGCAGCGGCATGTCACAGGCCGAGATCGCCGCCCAGCTCGGCGTGAGCCGGGGAAGGGTCGGTCAACTCGCCTCGGCGGGACCGCCGCCGGAACGGGCGTTCTTCGGCACCGGGCCCATGACCGTTCCCCTGGGGGGAAAGTACGAGGCGGGAAAGACTCCTGAGCAGAATCCCAGCGAGGTAATCACCCGGGAAGACCTCAACAACTTCGAGCATCTGCGGAAGCTGTTCACGTCACTCAAACTCGAGTCCGAGTACGAGGTAATCCCTCCGACAGGGATCATCAACCTGAACCGCGATAACCTAGTGGTCATTTGTGGTCCGCGACTGTCGCCGATCATCGCACAAGTTCTGGAAGGAGATAACAATCTCCGATTCCGGAAAGATCGCGCTTGGCATCTCGTTGACCTGAAAACAGAAAAAGAATATAGGTCGCCAATAGACGAGGATGGAACTGCGGGCGACGTCGGCTACGTGGGTCGCCTACCACGACTGGACGGCCGAGGAACGTTCCTTTACATTGCCGGAATCCATTCCATCGGGGCGAGCGGCGTTGTGCACTATCTAGAAAACAATCTAGGAAAGCTCTACCGTGAAGCAAAGACACGCCGATTTTCGGCACTCGTCTCGTGCCAGTATGACCCGAATTCACTGGAAGTACTAGAAAGCCGCCTGGAAACGCCATTGTATATTCACGAGGGGTCCTGATGCGGGTATCAATCGCTACTCAGCCGGGTGGGGCCAAGCCGAACGAGGACTGGGCAGCCGGGACCCCGAAGTTGGCCGTAGTCCTTGATGGCTTGAGCACAGCAGGTCTGGATACTGGCTGCTGCCATGGCGTTCCCTGGTATGTGGCCCACCTCGGCGGCCATCTGGTCTCAACTCTCATGGATCAAAGTCGCCCTCTGCCGGAGTGCTTCGCGCTCTCCCTGAAGCGCGTGGCGGAACTTCACTCTGAATGCGACCTCAAGAACCCCGGAACACCGTCATCAACGGTCTCCATTGTTAGGCAAGGCGAGGAATCCTATGAATACCTCGTGCTGGCCGACTCGCCAATCGCATTCGAGCTCGAAGATGGGCATGAAGTCATCACAGATTCGAGCGTAGATCGAGTGGTAGCCGATCTTAAGAGGGAGGTTCTTAAATACCCCCCGGGCTCCGATGAACATACTGAGAGCCTTCGCCATATGGTCAGTGCTCAGCGAAAAATGCGCAATGTACCGGGCGGATACTGGGTAGCCGGGGCTGACCCGCAGGCTGCCGCCCACGCGATCACAGGGGAAATTCCTGTGGGCGGGGTGCGCTCAATTGCTGTAATGACGGACGGCGCTTCCAGCCTCGTGGATGAATATGCCGTGGCAGATTGGCAGGAAGTATTCAGCATTCTCCGGGAGGCTGGCCCTCAAGCACTGATCGAAGCCGTTCGGGAAGTCGAAGCGACCGACCCTGAGGGCCAACGATGGCCCAGGTTCAAGGTCGGCGACGATTCCACCGTCGTCTTCTGCATTGCCTGACGTTGCGGATACCAACGTGGCCGCCGGGAGCCGACGATGAGCCGCTGAGCAGTGGAGGCAGCGGGTGGGCCACACGAGGCGCGGCCAGCCCGTTGGCTGCGGCTCAGGACCAAAGGCATGAGGGAGCGGCCTTCGGCCGCACGTCCCTCGGGCGCCTGCCGTCTGCGGTGGCTGGCGTGGTCAGGCGCCAGCGGCACCGCGTGCTTGTCACTGTTCGTGTTGGGGAGGGAGACAGGGGGGTTGCCTGATGCCGCGTTTCCGGGGGTCTGATGTCGCGTTCCGGGTGCCTCCCCAGCCTCCCCCGCAGGTCAAAGCCGCTGATCACATGGGGGAGGCAGCCCCGGGGAGGCGTTCGGGGAGTTCTCCCCGCCTCCCCGAACGCCTCCCTTCACTCTCAGCTACATTCGGGCGGCGGTGCGGGGTCGAGTGTCTTAGGTTCAGAAATCTGCGTCCCCCCTTGGTCCTGTGGACCACTACAGGGCTGACCTGCGGAAACCGGGGGGACGCAGGGGGGACGCAGGACCACAGGAGGGGGACGCAGAAACCCCGCCGTGGTCCACAGGGGGTGGCTGGTCTGTCCGAGGTGCTGATTTCTGCGTCACAGCGTCACGAGCGTCACGCGGTGCTGTGACCTGCGGCTTTGCGTGACGCGGTGGCTTGGGGGTGCGTCACCGGTGCGTCATGGACTGCGTCACGGGGTGACGCAGGTGACGCAGGATGACGCAGAGTCCGAGGTCTGCGTCACGCCCGTAATCGCAGGTCAGGAGCCGTTTTCCGTCCAGGCGTGACGCTGTGACGCAGACCTTCCCTACTTAGGACAAAAGAAGGGGTGTCTGTAGTAGTACAGCGCCTTGGGAGAGAAGGGGCCTGCCTGGCGACGCGTTCGTCGGGTGGGCGGCGTCGCCGAACAGCAAGAGGAGCACCCCGTCCCGTGCCCGGTGCCCAGTCGGCGCCTCCTTGCGCACGACAGGTGGAGGGGCCCCACCCAGCGGGCCGCCGGCGGATGCCCCGGACAGGGGCGCCCCGGGGCTGCCGTTGGGCGGCTCGCGGGTCACCTCCCCCCTACACCACGGTCATGGGCCCGGTCATGGCCCCTGGGCTGCAAGGTCATGCCGGTAGAGGGGGGCCGGGTCTTCACCGGAAACCCCCGGATCGCCCTGTGCCCGCCGTGGTGCTCTTCTTGCTGGTTCGGCTGTCGGTTGAGAAGAAGCCACCTCGCGCGGGACGGGGTGGCTTCTTCTGGTCCAAGCAGCGGTGCGGGGTCGAGTGTCTTAGGTTCAGAAATCTGCGTCCCCCCTTGGTCCTGTGGACCACTACAGGGCTGACCTGCGGAAACCGGGGGGACGCAGGGGGACGCAGGACCACAGGAGGGGGACGCAGAAACCCCGCCGTGGTCCACAGGGGGACGCAGGGGGGACGCAGACGGAAAGCTCTGCGTCCCCCCTGGAAACCGCAGGTCAAAGGCTCTTTCGGGGCCCCTGTCCCACAGGGGGACGCAGAACTCCCCCTCTTAGGACAGAAAGCATTCTCAAAGAACTACAAAAGGGACACCCGCAGTGCGGGACCCGCACCCGGCCGCACCCGCCGAACCAGCCCCGGCCACCGAGCACAGCAGGCGCCCGAGGGACGCGCGGCCGAAGGCCGCTCCCTCATGCTCTCCTCTGTGACCCGCGCCCGCCGACCGGGCCGCCACCACGAGCCGGGGCCACAGGGAGGGAGGCAAGGGGGGCGCCCGAGGACGCGGTTTCCGGGGTTCTCGGGGTGGGTTCCGGGGGTACCTCCCTGCCTCCCTGGACGGCCGTTTCCACAGGTGAGAGCGCCAGGGAGCCGTCAGGGAGGCGGACAGTGAGTTCTCCCTGCCTCCCTGACCGCCTCCCTGACCGGAACCGGGCCCCGGGGCCGTCTGTGGGCCGTCAAACGACAGCCAACGACGACTAATAACGACTAACAACGACCCCAACGAGTGATGGGACGCCAGGCCCCCGGCAGGTTGCCGCACGTCGATCCGACGCACCGTCAGTCCACCCTGAACTAGCGGTCATCCGAAAGGAGTGATTCCGGTCACAGGGCCCCAGGTGGATGGCGGGATCCACCCGCGCGGGGGCCGTCCGGGATTTGCGATTCCCGCTGGAGTTGTTACCGTCTGAAGTGAGCCCGGTCGCTGGTGCATCCCCCGTCGCCAGCGACCGGGTTCTTGCGTGTCCGCCCGCGGACGGCCCTCAGTGCGCCAGCCGCGATCCGCCGCCCGGCGTACGGATCGCCGCCTCCACGAGCACATCGAGCAGCGCCGCCGTGCGCGGCAGCCGGATCCGGCCGTCCCGCCCCGGCCACGGGCCGCGCAGCCAGGCCGCCCGGCCGGCCGCCAGTTCCGAGGGCGGCAACGGCACGTAGCCCCCCGCCGAGTGGAACCGCAGCGAGCCCGGCACCAGGTCCTGGGCGTACAGCAGCTCCCCCAGCTCGGCCGGGTCGTACGGCGCCACCAGCCAGCAGGCCCGGGTGGGGGTGACCAGCACCGGCCCGGTCCGCACGCCCCTGTTCGCCAGTTCGGCCTGGGCCCAGGGGGCGGCCGCGGCGGGCAGGCTCAGCGCGCACGGCGCCCCGTCGGTACCGGTGGCCAGGATGATCGGCGCGGTGGGCCGTACGGTCCACCACCACCGCACCATCCGCGGATCGCTGCTGGCCGCCAGCAGCTCGGGGTCCAGGGGGTGGGCACCGGGCACCACGCAGGTGGCCTTCCCGCAGCCGCAGCGGCCGTCCGCTCCCCGCTCGACGCCGGGCAGCACCGGCCAGCCCCAGCGCCGGGCGTAGCCGGAGGCGGCGTCGCGCAGCGCGCGGTCGTCGCCGTGACCGGATCCGTTGTCGTCCTTCCCCCCGCTTTCGCCCTTGCCGTTCTTGCGTCGCATTCCGAGGATCTCGCGCATGAGCGCTCGTCCCTTCCTTCGCGGCTGATTGAGGGCCGGAAGAGATCTTCCGGCCAATCACTCACGTGGAACTTAGATCACCGTGTGTAGCGTCTTGCGCATTGGTGAGGACGCCAGAACCCAAACAACCGTTCCGGCCGTGACTGGCCCGGAGCACTACCCCGTACGTACCCAGCCCGTCCGGCGCGACCGCCGCCGGCTCCTCCCAGTCGATCGCGCGTCCCACGCACCGGCGTTCCTTTTACGCCAAACTCTTCTGGACCCGGCCTGTCGATCAGAGAACACCACAGTCACACGGGCATCATCATTCCCGACCCAAGAGCACACCGGACACCAAGGTCCCGCCCACCGGCAGCGGTGCGCCGTTCCCGGCCGCCACGCACAACAGGGGGGTTTGCGATGAGATCGCGGCAGTCGCTCCTCGACGGAAGAGAGCGCCCATGAGCACATCCGTCCCCTCGAATGTGGCCGGAATCCACCCAACGATCACCCCTGTACCGCAAACTCCTTCACCCGCCGACGCACCCGTCCCACCCGGCGCGGGGCCCGAGCGGCTCGCCTCCTGGATCAGCGACCTCAGCGCTCTCCACGACCTCACCGAGCGCCTCGCCCGTACCAGCACGCTCAGTGATGCAATTCACGAGACTCTGCGTGCCGGCGCGCACCTGATCGGCGCACGCCGCGGCTTGATCGCACTGCGCCCCGAGGAGCCCGGCGACCCCGGCGCGCCGGACGGCGACACCGCCGTTGGCCGGACCCGCCCCGCCGCCCCCGACCGGCTCGTCGGATACGGCCTCACCCCCGGCGAACTCGGCCACCTGGAGACCGTGCCGGACACCGCCGCCCCCCACACCCGGCTCCTGGACGCCGCGGGGGAGGCCACTCCCGCCGGCCCCACCGAGCTGACCCACCACGACATCGCCGCCGACGAGACGCTCGACCCCCGGCACCGCGACGTCGCCCGGCGCCTGGGCGCCGCCGCCAGCCACGCCGTCCTGCTCACCGCCGGGCCGGGCGCGGACAGCGACCCCGCCCGGAGCCCGGACCGCCGGCTGCGCGCCGCCGCCGTCTGGCTCTACGACCAGCCCACCGAGCCCGACCAGCGCCAGCGCCATCTGCTCAGTCGCTATCTGCGGCACGCCGCCCAGCAGCTCGCCCACCACGCCACCCTCGCCGCCGCCCGCGCCGAGCTGGCCACGCTGCGCGAAGGACTGCTGCCCAGCCGGCTGCCGTATCTCCCCGGCGTCACCCTCGCCGTGCGCCACCGGCCCCTGCCGGCCGGCGGCGGCGACTTCTACGACGCCCTCGCCCTGCCCGAGCAGGCACTGGGCCTGGCCATCGGCAGCACCGGCGGCAGCGGCCCGGCCACCGTCGCCGCCATGGGGCGACTGCGCGCCGGGCTGCGCGCCTACGCCGTCATGGAGGGCGAGGACCCGGTCGCCGTCCTCTCCGACCTGGAACTGCTGCTGCGGCTGACCGAACCCGCCCGCTCCGCCACCGCGCTGTTCGGCTACGCCGAGCCCGCCGCCGGACGCCTCGTGCTCGCCTCCGCCGGACACCCGCCGCCCCTGGTCATCGGGGAGCACCGGGCCGAGTTCGCCGACACCACGCTCTCCGCCCCGCTCGGCATGCTCGCCTGCTGGGAGGCGCCCAGCGTCGAGATCGACGTCGCCCGGGGAGAAACGGTCCTGCTGTACAGCGCCGGACTGCTGCGCCGCACCGGCGAGCCCATGGACCGGGCCTTCACCCGGCTGAGAACCGCGGCCCGCGCCGCGGCACCCGAGGTGCGCGCCGACCCCGAGGCCCTCCTCGACCACATGCTGCGCACCGTGACCGCCACCGACAGCGCCACCGACAGCCGCAGCGGCGCCGAGGAGGTCGTGCTGCTCGCCGTTCGCTTCCACTGAGCCACGCCGCGTCACACGGGTGCCACCAGGCGGTACCGGGGAGTGCCATGCCATATGTCTGGCCCTGAACGGCTCTGTCCGGCATCCCCCACTCGCACATACGATGGAACCCGGTCCCCACCGGGACCCGCCGGCACGCGAGGAGGCAGCAGGGTGGCCGAGGAAGCCAAGCCCACGGACGGGAAGAAGCCCGCCGAGACCATCAAGCAGCGCAAGAACAACGTGAACAAGACGGTCTCCGACGAGCTCGCCGAGAACATGAAGAGCGGCTGGGCCGACACCGAGCAGCGCGATCTGGCCCCCGTCCCGCAGGCCGGCCACACCGCCGCCCGGCGCGCCGCGCTCTCCGCCCGTTTCCCCGGCGAGCGGCTGGTCATCCCGGCCGGCCGGCTGAAGACGCGCTCCAACGACACGGAGTACCCCTTCCGCGCCGCCACCGAGTACGTCTACCTCACCGGCAACCAGACCGAGGACGGCGTCCTGGTCCTGGAGCCCACCGAGAACGCCGAGGGCGCGCCGGACGGCCGGGGCCACGAGGCCACGCTGTACCTGCTGCCCCGCTCCGACCGCGAGAACGGCGAGTTCTGGCTCAGCGGCCAGGGCGAGCTGTGGGTCGGCCGCCGCGACAGCCTGGCCGAGGCCGAGCAGCTGTACGGGCTCCCCGTCGCCGACGTGCGCACCGTCGCCGCGCTGCTCAAGGAGGCCACCGGCCCGGTGCGCGTGGTCCGCGGCCACGACAGCACCATCGAGGCGGCTCTCACCGACAAGATCACCGCCGAGCGCGACGCCGAGCTCAAGAGCTTCCTGTCCGAGCAGCGGCTGATCAAGGACGAGTTCGAGATCGCCGAGCTGACGTACGCCTGCGAGGCCACCGCGCGCGGCTTCGAGGACGTCGTCCGGGTGCTGGACAAGGCCGTCGCCACCTCCGAGCGCTACATCGAGGGCACCTTCTTCCTGCGCGCCCGCGTCGAGGGCAACGACGTCGGGTACGGCTCGATCTGCGCGGCCGGACCGCACGCCACCACCCTGCACTGGGTCCGCAACGACGGGCAGGTGCGTCCCGGCGAACTGCTCCTGCTGGACGCCGGCGTGGAGACCCGCTCCCTCTACACCGCCGATGTCACCCGCACGCTGCCCATCGACGGCCGCTTCACCGCGCTCCAGCGCACGATCTACGACGCCGTGTACGAGGCCCAGGAGGCGGGCATCGCCGCCGTGCGGCCGGGCGCCAAGTACCGCGACTTCCACGAGGCGGCGCAGCGCGTGCTGGCCGGGCACCTGGTGGCGTGGGGCCTGCTGGAGGGCCCGGTCGACCGGGTGCTGGAGCTGGGGCTGCAGCGCCGCTGGACCCTGCACGGCACCGGCCACATGCTGGGCCTGGACGTGCACGACTGCGCGGTCGCGCGGCGTGAGGCGTACGTCGAGGGCACCCTGGAGCCCGGCATGGTGCTGACCGTGGAGCCGGGTCTGTACTTCCAGGCCGATGACCTCACGGTGCCCGAGGAGTACCGGGGCATCGGCGTGCGCATCGAGGACGACCTGCTGGTCACCGAGGACGGCACCCGTAACCTCTCGGCCGGCCTGCCGCGCGAGGCCGGCGAGGTCGAGGCCTGGATGGCCCGGCTGACCGGCTGATTCCGTACCTCCGCCGGCCGGGGCCGCGGCCCCGGCCGGCGCCTGAACGTTCCTCCTGGGACGCGAGGTGTCAAGAGGGCGTTTTCGGGTACAGCCCTGGGAACACGGACACCTCCCGTCCCGTTGAACAAGCAGCCAGACCGTTCGCAACCGTGCTGAACGGTGTCACCCACCACGAAAGGAGATAACTTGTCCGCCAATTCGTCGGACCCTCCTGGGCATAGTCCCCGACCACCTCGTCCGCAGAGAACGCACAGCGGCACACGGCGAGGTGGTGTCAGTTGAGTGCCGCGCTACTGGGTCTGCTGGCAGTGATCGTGCTGACAGCGGGTACCGGATATTTCGTCGCCCAGGAATTCGCCTATGTGGCCGCCGACCGGCTGGCCCTGCAGAGCGAGGCCGACGCGGGTGACAAGCGTGCCGCCCGCGCGCTGAAGGTCCAGGAACGGCTGTCCTTCATGCTCTCCGGCGCCCAGCTGGGCATCACCGTGACGGGCCTGATCGTGGGTTTCCTGGCGGAACCCGCCTTCGCCACCCTGCTCGATCCCGTACTGAGCGGCATGGGCGTGCCCGAGGCCGCCGCGACGGGTGTCGCGCTGGTGACGGCGTTCCTGCTGGCCACCGTCATCCAGATGGTCCTGGGTGAGCTGGGCCCCAAGAATCTCGCGCTCGCCGTGCCCGAGCGCCTGGCCAAGTCCCTCGCCGCCTCCACCCTCGCCTACCTGAAGATCGCGGGCCCCGTGGTCCATGTCTTCGACTCGGTGGCCAACAAGCTGCTGCGCAAGGTCGGCATCGAGCCGGTCGAGGAGCTCCACCACGGGGCGACCCTGGAGGAGCTGGGACGGCTGATCGACGAATCCCACGAGCACGGGCAGCTGACGCATGACACCGCGCAGCTCCTCGATCACGCTCTGGAGTTCTCGGACCGCACCCTCGCAGAGGTGATGGTGCCCAGGGTCGACGTGTCCTATGTACGCGCCACCGATCCGGCCTCCTCCGTCGTCGCGCTGATCGGCGAGCACGGCCACTCCCACTACCTGGTGGTCGGCGAGCGGATCGACGACATCACCGGCGTGCTCGGGGTGCGCGAGCTGATGCGCGCGACCCCGCCGGAGCTGGCGGACGCCCAGGCGGGCCCGCTGGCCAGGACCGCGCTGCTGCTGCCCGACACCCTGCCGCTGCCGGGTGCCGTGGAACAGATGCAGGCGGCGGGCGAGGAGTTCGCCGTGGTGCTGGACGAGTACGGCGGTCTGGCCGGCATCGTCACCCTGGAGGACATCGCCGAGGAACTGGTCGGCGACATCGCCGACGAGACCGACGAGATCGAGCTGCCGGCGATCGCCGACGGCACCAGCTGGCTGGTGGACGCGGGCCGCCGCGTCGACGAGGCGGCCGAGGCCACCGGCATCGCACTGCCGGAGGAAGAGGACTTCGAGACCGTGGCCGGTCTGATCATCAACCGCTGTGGCCGTTTCCCCGGCGTCGGCGACCGCATCGAGGTCGGCCTGGCGGACGGCGCCACGGCCGTCATCGAGGTGCTCACCCTCGACCGGCGGGTGCCGGGCCGGGTCCGGCTGGAACGCGTCGAAGCGCCCGCGGAGGGCACCGCCGGGGATCTCCCGGTGGGCGCGCCGCGTGAACGGGTGGAGCAGCGCTCATGAGCATGGGCATGGCAGCGTTCATCACCGTGCTGCTGCTGATCGGCAGTGGCTTCTTCGTGGCCGCCGAGTTCGCGCTGGTCGCCGCCAAGCGGCACCGCCTGGAGCAGGCCGTCACCGAGGGGAAGCGCGGCGCCAAGGCGGCGCTGGCCGGAACGCGTGAGCTCTCGCTCATGCTGGCCGGTGCCCAGCTGGGCATCACCGCGTGCACCCTGGGGCTGGGCTCCATCTCCAAGCCGGCGATCTCGCACGAGGTCGATCCGCTGCTGGAGAAGCTGGGCCTGCCCGGCGGGCTCTCCTACGGCATCGCGTTCCTGTTCGCGATGGTCGTGGTGGTCTTCCTGCACATGGTGGTCGGCGAGATGGCGCCCAAGTCCTGGGCGATCTCCCACCCGGAGCGCTCGGCGATGCTGCTGGCACCGCCGTTCCGCGCGGTGGTGGGGGCGGTGCGTCCGGTCATCTGGGTGATGAACAAGATCGCCAACGGTCTGGTGCGGATGTGCAAGGTGACCCCGCGCGAGGAGCTGACCTCGATCCACGACCGGGAGCAGCTGGCCCATCTGGTCGGCGAGTCGCAGCGGCTCGGCCTGATCAGTGAGGCCGACTCGGGGCTGATCACCCGCTCGCTGACCCAGCCGCTGTCACCGGTGGGCGCCATCCTGGTGCCGGCCGACAAGATCGCGGAGATCCCGGCGGAGGCTGGCGCCGACGCGATCCTGACCGCGGCCACGGCCAGCGACCACACCCGGCTGCTGGTACGGGACGGGGAGCGGATCCTCGGCTCGGTGCACGCGCGCGACGCCATCGTGGCGCGGGCCCGCGGCCAGCGGGTCACCGCGGGCGAGCTGGCCCGGCCGGTGCCCGAGCTGGCCCCGGACGACACCGTCTCCCACGCGGTGGAGCAGCTGCGGCAACGGCGCGCCTCGCTGGCGGTGGTCCGCGACGGTGACGGACGGCTGTCCGGGCTGATCAGCCTGGACGACCTGCTGGTACGGCTGATGCGGCCGGAACCGGTGGCGTAACGGAGCGGGCGAGGGCCCCGGGACGGAGAACCGTCCCGGGGCCCTCGTGTGTGGACGGGGGCCGGGTCAGCGGTTCGGCGCGGGCCGCGGTGCGGTTCCACACGGTGACGGAGTGCCCGGCGTCCAGGAAGGCACCGGCGAGGGCGCTGCCCATGCCGCCCAGGCCGAGCACGGTGACGTCCGTGGGGTGCGGGGTCATCGGACGGGTTCCTTCCCCGTGCCGCTCATCAGGGTGGCGAGCGCGGGGCTGTCCTGGTCGCCGAGTCCGGCGGAGACCGCGCGGTTGAGGAGTTCCTGTACCGGGATCAGCAGCGCCGGATCGACGCCCTGCGCGGTACTGGCCTCAATGAGATTCACGAAACCGGTGGCCTGCATCGCGAGGGGGGAGGACACCGGGCCGAATTCTCCGCTGTCGATCTGCCGGGCCCAGTCCGGGAATCCGGACATCATCGCGGTCATCCAGGGAATCAGCAGTTCGTCGGTGAATTCCCGGGTGCTCCCGCCCTCCGTTCGGGCGAGCGCGGTGGCGTGCAGATATCCGGCGAACATCCCGTACATGCCGCTGAGCAGCGCGAGATCGTACAGGGACGCCAGGCCGGGATCCTCGCCCAGCCAGCGGGCGGCGCCCAGCAGTTCGAGGGCGGCGCGGTGCTCCTCGACGGCGGCCCGGTCGCCGCTGTACAGCACCAGGGAGCCCGGCCCGCCGATCATCGGCGGGACGGCCATGATGCCGCCGTCCACGTACCGTGCGCCGCGCTGGGTGGCCCACTCGGCGAACTCCCGTGCCTGGGCCGGGGTGCCGTTGGTGAGGTGGACCAGGGTCCGGCCCTTCAGGGCGTCGCCGATGGCGCCCAGGGTGGCGTACGCGGCGGTGTGGTCCAGCACGCACAGCAGGACCAGTTCGCCGGCCGTCACGGCCTGCCGGGCGTCGTCTGCCCGGGCGGCACCGCGTGCGGCCAGGGCGTCCGCCCTGCCCGGGGTGCGGTTCCAGACGGTGACCGGGTGGCCGCCGTCGAGGAACGCGGTGGCCAGGGCGCTTCCCATGGCGCCCAGGCCCAGCACCGTCACCGGGGTGACGGGGGATGTCCCGCTCACGTGTATCGCTCCGCTTCGTGTCAATGGGTATGAGAACTGGCGCCAGGAGAAAGCCTGTTCCACGGCGGTACGATCGGCAAGTACCGACTGAAAAGTCAGGTACCTACCAAAAGGTCAGTACGGGCGGGGAGCTGTGATGCGGGAACAGCCTTATGTGTGCGGAATTGACGCGGCCGTCGATGTCATCGGCGGAAAGTGGAAAGTGCTCATTCTGTGGGCGCTGAAGGACGGCAAGCAGCGTTTCGGGGAGGTGAAACGGCAGATTCCCGGGGTGAGCGAGAAGGTGCTGATCCAGCAGTTGCGGGAGCTGGAGTCCGACGAGATCGTGCACCGGGAGGTCTACCGCGAGGTGCCGCCGAAGGTGGAGTACTCGCTGACCGCGCTGGGGGTTTCGCTGAACGAGGCGCTGGGCCCGCTGGGGGACTGGGGCCGGGAGAACATGGCGCACATCGCGGCGGTCCGCGGCGAACTGTGCACGGACAAGGCGGGGAAGACGAAGGCCGGGGCCATGGGCGGCACGCGCTGAGCGTGCCGCCCATGGCCCCGGCGGGCAGTACGGGGGTGGTGCGGGTGCGGTGCGGTCAGTCGCCGATCGTCACGGACTCGATGACGACATCCTTGACCGGCCGGTCCTGGGCGGCGGTCTCGGTGGTCGCGATGGCGTCCACCACGGCCCGGGACTCCTCGTCGGCGACCTCGCCGAAGATGGTGTGCTTCCCGTTGAGATGCTCGGTCGGGACCACCGTGATGAAGAACTGCGAGCCGTTGGTGCCCGAACCGTCCGGGTTCAGCCCCGCGTTGGCCATCGCCAGCAGGTACGGCTCGTCGAAGGTCCGGCCGGAATCGACCTCGTCGTCGAACTGGTAGCCCGGGCCGCCCATGCCGGTGCCCTGCGGGTCACCGCCCTGGATCATGAAGCCGTCGATCACCCGGTGGAAGATGAGGTCCTGGTAGAGCGGCTCGCCGTCCTGCTGCCCCTCCCAGGGCAGCGAACCGTCCGCCAGACCGGCGAAGTTGGTCACCGTCAGCGGCGCTTCCCCGGGGAACAGCGTCACCGTGATGTCGCCCTCGCTGGTGTGCAGGACGGCGCTGGTGGCCTGCGACGCCTCCGCTCCGGCGGGGCCGGCCAGGGAGGACGGGATGTCCTGCCCGGGGTCGCTCTGCTCCTCTTCCTGCCCGTCCTGCTCCCGCTGCCCGCCCTGCTGTTCCTGGCCCTGGGAGTCCGAGGACCCCTCGTCCCCGGATTCGGAGCCGCAGGCCGTCATCAGGCCCAGGCACAGCAGCGCGGCGGCCAGCCGCCGGGATGTGCGGTTCATGTGCGACGCCTTCCGTCCGTGGTCATGTCGGCCAGCACATCATGCATCACACCGGCCCCGCATCACTCGAAAAGGTCACGCCATTCCGGGGCGAGGGCGATCTCCCTCAGCTGCTCCATCGTCAGCGGGCTGCCGGGGCGGCTCACGACATCGTCGTCCTCCAGACCCGGCATATTGCTCACCGTGATGTCCAGCATCCCGCCGTCGGAGAACCCGACCGACGCCGACCAGATACCCGTCGGGTCGCCTTCCGACGGGCCGAGGTCGCACAGCTCGACATGCGTGGCGTCATCGACCCGTTCGTTCGCGCAGCCGAACTCCTCCAGGGCCTCCCGCTCCTCCGCGGTGAGATCCAGGTCGTCCCAGCTGTCGAAGTACCCCTCCATGCTGGGGTCATAGGGCTCGTACGGCTCGTAGGAGGCCCACAGCTGGATCGAGACGTAGGCGGGACCGTCGCCGTCGTCCACCACCAGGTACGCCTCGCCCGGCCCCTCCTCCTCCCGCACGTCGTCGGTGACCGTCAGACGCTCCGGAGCCAGGTCGCGGAACAGGTCCCGCAGCACCTCGGGCGCGACATTGACCATCTCGGGGTCGAAGTCGTCGTCGGCCGGCGCGCCCTGGGTGTCGTCCACCAGGTCGAAGACCTGCTGCCAGACCGGCGCCATGGCGATCGCCGCCAGCTGGTCCTCGTCGAGGAGCGGCTCGTAGCTGTCCGGATCGCCGATCCGCGAGAGGTCCTTGTCGAGGTCGACGGAGACGGAACGCATGGAGGGAACGTCCTCGAAGGGCCCCTCCTTCTCCAGCGTCGCGCTCCAGCTCGTCATGTCCGGCATGTCCTCCATGCCGTGCCAGTCCCACCGCAGATGAGTCAGCACCGAACCGTCGTCCAGGTCCTCCTGGGAGCACCGGTAGCCCGGCTCGTCCGGCGCAACGCACCCCGCCTCCACCCGGAAGTCCTCGGTCGCCCAGCGGTGGAGCGTCACGCCCAGGGTGACCTCCCCGGGGACGGTGTCCCGCAGCGTCAGGAAGATGCTGGGGGTCTCCAGGCCGCGCGGGCTCTCGGCCTCGCTGCTCAGCACCTCCACCCCCTCGGGCAGCATCGAGCTGAGGGTCTCGATCATCTCCTCGCTGTTCTCCGGGGGGGAGTCGGCCACCGGGGTGGTCTGACCGCCGCCGGTGAGCTGGACCGCGCCGACGGACAGCAGTGCCACCGAGGCCGCGCCCGCCACGATGCCGGCGCGCCGGCGGAACACCCGGGTCCGGCCGCGCCGCAGCCCGCCCTCGGCCAGCCGCAGCGGGTCGGGCTCGAAGCCCTCACCGGTCTGCCGGAGCATGGTGCTCAGTTCGTGTTCGAAGCTGGCGGGAGTGTCGTCGTTTCTCTTCATGGGGTGTCTCTCCATCGGCCTTACTGCGCGATCAGTTCAGCGAGACCGGACGCGCCGAGCACGCCTCGGAGCTTGGTCAGGGCCCTACTGCTGCGGGTACGCACCGCGCTGGAGCTGGTGCGCATCATCTCCGCGGTCTGCTCCACGCTCAGGTCCTCCCAGAACCGCAGCACCAGGACCGTCCGGTCCAGGGGCGGCAGCTGGGCGAGTGCCTGGAGCAGGGTGACCTTGAGGGTGGAGTCCGTCGAGGGGGCGGGCTGGTCGGGCAGCGCCACCGCGGGCCGTTCACCGCTGCTGCGGCGGCGCTTGTAGGTCAGGAAGCAGCGCACCAGAACGGTGTGCGCGTACGCCGCCGGGTTGTCGATGCAGCGCTTGCGTTTCCAGGCGGTGTACATCCGCCCGAGCGTCTCCTGGACGAGGTCCTCGGCGAGGTGGGTGTCGCCGCTCGTCAGCAGGCACGCGGACCGGTACAGCGCACCGCTTCGCCGCATGGCGAAGTCGTGGTACGCCTCCAGATCCCGCTGCTTCATCAGGTCCCCCTCAACATTCCCCGGGGCTGCCCCCGCTCACTTCCATGACGCGCGAGCAGCCGCCGGACGTTACAGCCTATTTCCGGGGGTGGCGGTGATCGCCGTCACCGCCACCCCCGGGCGTACCGAACGGATCAGACCGCGGAGGCGCCGAACAGGTCCTGCCAGGCGCTGTCGGCGGCGATGTCGGCCAGCTGGTCCACGCTCAGCGGGGCGTCGGCGCGGGTCGGGTCGCTGTCCCAGTCGGCGACGTTGTACTGGGTGATGTCGAGGCTGGAGCCGTCGGCGTAGTACACGGTGGCGGACCACAGGCCCAGCGGGTCATCGTCGCTCGGCGCCCAGGTGCACACGTTCAGCTCGTTGCCGTTGTCCAGGATGGTGTGCTCGCACTCCGGGCCGAACTCCTCGTCGGCGGCGGCGTCGAAGTCGATGCCCTCCTCGAAGCCCTCCTCGTCCCAGGGGCCGAAGGCGAAGATGTCCACCAGCACGGCGCCCCGGCCGTCGTCGACCAGCAGGGAGGCGTAGTCGACCTCCTCCTCACCGGCCTCGACGGGGGTGACCTCGATGCCCTCGGGCGCCAGCGAACGGAAGGTGTCCTGGAGCTGCGCGGCGGGGATCTGCGGGCCGTCGCCGAAGCCGTCCCACTCCTCCTCGACGGGCTCGCCGTACTCGGCGTCGAGCGCGGCCAGCAGGTCCTGCCACACCTGGGACTGCGCGGCCTCGGCCAGCTGCGCCTCGTCGAGGACCGGGAGGTAGGCGCCGGTGTCGGCGACCTCGGTGAGGTCCTTGTACTGCGAGAGGTAGATGTTGCGGCCGGTCTCGTTCTCGAAGTCGGGGTTGCCCGGGCCCTCCAGCCACACATCCCAGCCGATCGAGTGGTGGGCCTCGCCGTCCTCGCCCTCGCCGGTGCCGTCGGTCTCGTACTCCCAGGTGTTGACCGAGAGCAGCCGGCCGTCGGACAGCTCGGTCTCGACACAGTCGCCGCTCACGACATCCTCGGTGTCGCCCTCGTCGATGTACTCCGGGCAGCCGGCGTAGTCGCGCCAGTCACCGACAGAGCGGTGGACGCCCACATCGATGGTGGTGGCGCCGCCGGTGTTGTCCGTGGCCTCGACGAAGGCGTACGGGTACTCGCTGTCCTGGTACCCCTCGCCGAAGGACTCGGTGATCTCGGTGCCCTCCGGCAGCAGCCCGGTCAGCGCCTCGACGATCTCCTGCCCGGTGGCCGGAGCGGTGCCCTGCTCGGACGCCGCGCTCACGGACGCCGCCCCCATGGTCGTCGCCGCGGCGACGGTGGCGATGGCCGCCGTCAGAGCCGCCCGGCGCCGCCAGCTGCGCTTCACAATCTTCTCCATCGTTCCCTGACCCCCATCCACACCGGCCGCCGGCCGGTGAAAGTGCCTGGCGAGGCGGGGTTTCCCCGTCGCTCTCGCCCTTCACTCCCTTCGATGCGGTGGGCCCGGAACGATGTTGCAGCCCGCCGGAAAGTTTTCCGGCGGGCTGCGGCGGCGGGGCGGGGGGTGAGGGGGTCAGGAGGCCCTGAGGAGGGCGTCCTCGCGCCACTTGAGGACCTTGTCGAAGCTGACGACGGCGCCACCGCCGCCGGGGTGGTTGCCGAACCGGGACGCGTCCGAGAGCGCCTCGATCAGCTGGAGCCCGCGCCCGCCCTGCTCCAGGGCCTGGCTCTCGCGGCGCGGTCCCGGGGGGTCGGCCGGGAAGCCGGGGCCCGAGTCGGTGACCTCGATGCGGCACACGTCCCCGTCGATCGAGGCCGTCACGCGGTACACGGCCCCGCCGCCGCCCCCGTGCTGGACGGCGTTGGCGCAGGCCTCGGTGAGCGCCACGCACAGTTCGTGGGCGATGTCGGCGTCCACCCCCGCCGTCTCCATGGCTCCCAGCAGCAACCGCCGGGCGAGCGGGACGCTGGACGCTTCCCGCCGCAGTTGGAGTGACCACCAGATGCTCATGCTCCAGCCTCCCGACCGCGCCGTGAATTCCCCCTAGGCATTGCCGGTGAGCGCGGCCCGTAAGCGTGGGAGGGAACCAACAACCCCCATTCAGCGGATGTACCGGGAGGCTTACGTCGATATAACGACAGCTGGGTGAGGGTGAATGCGGGCACATGCGTACGATCCCTGATCCCGCCCGTCTCCGGCGTGGCGGCCGGTGAGATGATGAGCCCGCCATGCGAGCCGGAGCCGATCTGCGTCTGCTGAGGGCCGCGGTCTTCGCCGCGGCCTGCACGGCGCTGGCCGCCGCCGGGCACCTGAGCGCCGGTGGCCCCCCGCTGCCGGCCTGGACCCTGGTCACCGCCTGGGCCGCCCTGTGCGCCCTGTCCCTCCCGCTGGCCGGGCGCGAACGCCGCTCGGTGGCCGCGCTGGCCACCGCGCTGGCCGCCGGACAGTTCGCCCTGCACCACCTCTTCTCCCTCGGCCAGTTCGGCCTCCCCACCCACCACGGCGGCGCCGGCGGCGAGGGCCCGCTCGCCCTGGCCGGGCGGCTGCTGTGCAACGGCTACGCCGTCCCCCTCACCGAGGAGCGGGCCGCCCAGATCGTCCGCGACGCCGGACTCGACCCCACCGCGGGCGCCGCACAGAGCGCCGAGGCGACCGCGCACGCCGCCGGGGCCGCGCCCAGCGGCTCCCTCATGCTGCTCGGCCACCTGCTGGCCGCGCTCGCCACCGGCTGGCTGCTGCGCCGCGGCGAGGCCGCGCTGTGGCAGCTGGTGCGGCTGGCCACCCGGGTCGCCGCGGCCCACCTGCCGTGGCCGCTCGCCGTCCGGCTGACCCACCTGCTGTACGGCGCCGCGCGGCCCGTCCCGTACGGCCCCACCGCGCCCCGCGCCGACCGGTACCCGGCCGCCGCCAAGCCGCCCACGCTGCTGCTCGCGCACAGCATGCACCGGCGCGGACCGCCGCCCGGGCTCGCCCTCGCGGCCTGATCGCCCGCCTCTCCGACGGACCCCCGAAGGGAGCGCGGCGCGGTGCCGCGCGCTGCTTCTCCCCCCTCATTCACCCGACGTCCGTCCGTGGAGTGTCCTGTCATGCATCGCACTCGCGTCGCCGCCCGCGCGGCCACGCTCCTCCTCACCGCCACCGGCGTCCTCGCGCTGGCCGGCACCGCCCAGGCCCATGTCTCCGTCGACCCCGGCGAGGCCGGGCAGGGCGGCTACAGCGTCGTCAACTTCAAGGTCCCCAACGAGCGCGCCGACGCCTCCACCGTCCGGCTGGAGATCCACCTCGACCCGGCGTACCCGCTGTCCTCGGTCATGCCGCAGCCCGTTCCCGGCTGGGACGTGGAGATCGAGACCGCGCCGCTGGACGAGCCGCTGGAGCACCACGGCAGCCAGATCACCGAGGCCCCCAGCGTCATCACCTGGAGCGGCGGGGAGATCGCCCCCGGCACCTTCCAGCAGTTCCCCGTCTCCCTGGGCCCGCTGCCCGGCGACACCGATCAGCTCGTCTTCAAGGCCATCCAGACCTACGACAGCGACGAGGTCGTGCGCTGGATCGAGGAACCGGCCGAGGACGGCACCGAGCCCGAGCACCCCGCGGCCGTGCTGGCGCTGACCCCGGCCACGGACGGCGGGCACGGCCACGGCGCCCCCGAGTCCGGGGCGGCCGACGCGGACCACGACGGTACGGAGTCGGTCGTCGCCGAGGCCGCCTCCGCCAGCGACACCACCGCGCGGGTGCTGGCCGGGGCCGGCCTCGCCACCGGCGTCGCCGGCATCGCCATCGGGGTGCTCGCCGGCCGCCGCCGCGCCACCCCCGCCGACCAGCAGTCCTGAGCCGGACGGACGGGACGGGGCAGGCGGTCGTCCCGCCGCCCGCCCCGCCCCGTCCCCCGCCGGCCCCCTGTCCCGAACTCCGCACCACAGGAAAGCCACATGCGTCCGCACACCACTCGCACCCTCACCCGTACCGCCGCCGTCGCCCTCGCCGCGGCCTTCGCCCTCACCGCCTGCGGCGGTGACTCCGGCTCCGGCTCGGACGGCGACGCGGCCGTCGCCGACATCTCCGGGGAGCAGGACCCCACCCAGGGCACCGTGCTCGACACCCCGTTCGCCAAGCCCGCCATCACCCTCACCGACACCGAGGGCGAACCGTACGACCTGGTCGCCGAGACCGCGGGGCACGCCACCCTCGTCTACTTCGGCTACACCAACTGCCCCGACGTCTGCCCCCTCACCATGAGCAACATCGGCAACGCCACCGCCGGGCTCACCCCCGAGCAGCGCGAGGACCTGCGGGTCGTCTTCATCACCTCCGACCCCGAGCGCGACACCCCCGAATCGCTCGGCCCCTGGCTGCGCGCCCAGGGCGAGGACTTCGTCGGCCTCACCGGCGACTTCGACACCATCCAGGAGGCCGCCCGCTCGCTGGGCATCTACATCGACCCGCCCAGCCAGGACGAGGACGGCAACTGGATCTCCACCCACGGCTCGCAGGTGCTGGCGTTCCTGCCCACCGATGACAAGGCGCACGTCATCTACATGGAGGGCGTCACCCAGGACACCTACGCCGCCGATCTGCCCGGCCTGATCGAGGGGCGCACCCCGTGAGGCGCGCGGCACGCGCGGCGGCCGGCCTCGCACTGGCGCTCACCGTGCTCACCGCCTGCTCCTCCGACGGCGGCGGCGAGCCGGAACTGACGGCCGCGGGCGCGTACATCCCCGAGCCCATCACCGCGGACATGGCGGGCGGCTTCCTCGTCATCGAGAACACCGGGGACGCGGACGACACCCTCACCTCCGTGCACAGCGACCTCGCCGGGAGCGTCGAGATGCACGAGACGGTGAACAACGCCATGCGCCCGGTCGACTCCTTCCCGGTCCCGGCCGGCGGGCGGCTGAGCCTGGAGCGGGGCGGCAGCCATCTGATGCTGCTCGGCCTCTCGCACCAGCCGCTCGAAGGCGAGACCGTCTCCCTCGAACTGCGCTTCGAGAAGTCCGAGCCGATCACCCTCGACGTACCGGTCCGGGCCACCACCTACACCGGGGAGTGACCTCCCGCATGCCCACGACCACCACCGCCACCCGCGCCGCCCGGCTGCTCGTCCTGCTGGCGGCGCTCGGCACCCTGCTGTTCGCCGGGGCCCCGCAGGCCGCGGCGCACGCGAGCCTGACCGGGAGCAGCCCGGCGGACGGGGAGGTGGTGGCCACCGCCCCGGACACCGTCGTCCTCACCTTCTCGGAACGGGTCACGCTCAGCGGCGACAAGGCGCTGCGCGTACTCGACCCGGCGGGCGGCCGGGTGGACACCGGCGAGATCACCGACCTGAGCGTGGACGGGACGGTACGGCACGGGGTGGCGCTGACCGGCGGCCTGGCGGACGGCACCTACACCGTCGCCTGGCAGGCCATCTCCGCCGACAGCCATCCCATCGCCGGTGCCTTCACCTTCTCCGTCGGCGCCCCGTCCGAGACCTCCGTGCGGCTGTCCGACCAGCAGCCGGGCGGCGGAACGGTGGGGCTGCTGTACGAGACGGCGCGCTTTCCCGCGTACGCCGGGTTCGTGCTGCTGGTGGGCGGCGTGGCGTTCACCCTGCTGTGCCGTCCCGGCGCGGGGGCGGCGCGGGCCGGCGGGAGGCTGGCGCTGGCCGGCTGGACGGCGCTGACCGGCGCCACGCTCGCGCTGGTGCTGCTGCGCGGCCCGTACACCGGGGTCGGGCTGCGGGACGCCATCGACACCAAGACCGGTACGGCGCTGCTCAGCCGACTGCTGCTGCTCGCCGCCGCCGCGCTGTTCCTCGCGGTGCTGTACGGCGGCGGGGCGCGGGAGCGGCGCGGCGGCCGGGGCCTGCCGGGGTACGCGCTGCCGGTCGCGGGCACGCTGCTGGCGGTGGGGCTGGCGGCGACCTGGGCGCTGTCCGAGCACGCGTCCACCGGGCACTGGACACAGGTGGCCGTCCCGGCGGATGTGATCCATCTGCTGGCGGCGGGGGCCTGGCTGGGCGGGCTGGCCACGCTGCTGACGCTGCTGTTCCGCTTCCCCGGGCAAGTGTCGCGGGCGGTGGTGCGGCGCTTCTCGCTGCTGGCGTTCTGGTCGGTGGTGGCGCTGGCGGTGACCGGGATCTTCCAGGCGTGGCGGCAGGTCGGCGACGCGGACGCGCTCCTCAGCACCCGGTACGGTCAGCTGCTGATCGTCAAAGTCGCGCTGGTGGTGCTGATCCTGGCCGCCGCCTGGATCTCCCGGCGCTGGACGGCCCGGCTGGCCGAGGGGACCGGCCAGCCGGACGCCGACCCACCGGCGGACCACGAGGACCGGGCCCCCGAACCCGCCACCGTGCCGTCCGCCCCCGGGGACGACAGCGACGAGGACCCCGTACGCCGGGCGCAGCTCGCCCGCCAGCGCGCCGCCGTCCGGCAGGCCCGGCGCCGCCGCGACCGCGACGCCGACGCCGAACGCTCGGGACTGCGCCGCAGCGTCCTCGCCGAAGCCGCCATCGCCGCCCTCATCCTCGCCGTCACCACCGCCCTCACCGGCAGCACCCCGGCCCGTACGGAGGCCGCCGCCGCGACCGCGAGCACCCCCGAACCGATTTCCGTCCAGCTCCCCTACGACACCGGCGGCCCCCACGGGCAGGGCACCGCACTGCTGGACATCACCCCGGGCGGCACCGGCGACAACGTGCTGCACCTGCGCCTGACCGACCCCGAGGGGCTGCCCAACGGCGCCGAGGAAGTACGGATCTCCCTCACCCTCCCCGCCGAGGACCTCGGGCCGCTGCGCTACGAGCCCACCCACGTCGACGTCGGCCACTGGGTCTCCGACGACCTGCGGCTCCCCCGCCCCGGCGACTGGGAACTCTCCCTCACCCTGCGCACCTCCGAGATCGACCAGACCACCGAGACCACCACCGTCACCGTCGGATAGCGAACCCACTGCCATGCCAGAACCCACCGCCCCCCGGCCCATCAGCCGACGCCGCCTGCTGGGCACCGCCGGGGCCACCGGCGCCGCCGGACTCGCCGCGGGAGCCACCGGCGGCACCCTGCTCGGCACCGCCCACGCCGGCTCCGGAACCACCCCGCTCACCAGCATCGGCACCACCGCCCACCCCTTCCACGGCACCCACCAGCCGGGCATCACCAGCCCGTTGCAGACCCACGGCCACCTGCTCGCCTACGACCTCGTCCCCGGCACCGACCGGCGGGGCGCCGCCGCCCTGCTGCGCCGCTGGTCCCAGCTGGCCGCCGCGCTGATGGCGGGCGAGGCGGCGGACGTGGACGGCACCCACATCGCGCTGGACGCCGGCCCCTCCGCCCTCACCGTCACCTTCGGCTTCGGCGCCGCCCTCTTCGACACCCTCGGCCTCACCGACGCCCGGCCCACGGCGCTCGCCCCGCTGCCCGAGTTCAGCGCCGACGCCCTGGACCCGGACCGCTCGGGCGGCGAACTGTGGATCCAGATCGGCGCCGACGACGCCCTCGTCGCCGTCTCGGCGCTGCGCCTGCTGCACCGCGCCGCGGCCGGGTCCGCCGTCCAGCGCTGGCAGATGACCGGCTTCAACCGCACGCCGGGCGCCACCGCCCGCCCCATGAGCCAGCGCAACCTCATGGGCCAGATCGACGGCACCAACAACCCCCAGCCCGGTGACGAGGACTACGACCGGCGGATCTTCGTACCGGCCCAGGGGGAGCCGCCGTGGATGGCGGGCGGCTCGTACGCCGTCGTCCGCCGCATCCGGATGCTGCTCGACCCCTGGGAGGAACTGGCCCAGGAGGAACAGGAGCGCGTCATCGGCCGCCGCAAGAGCGACGGGGCGCCGCTGGGCGGCGACAGCGAGACCACCCCGGTGGACCTCGCCGCGCTGGACGGGGCGGGCCGGCCCGTCATCCCCGTCAACGCGCACGTGCGCGTCTCCTCCCCCGAGACCAACGACGGCGCGGCCATGCTGCGCCGTCCCTTCTCCTACCACGACGGGCTGCTGCCGGACGGCGCCCCGGACGCCGGGCTGCTGTTCGTCTGCTGGCAGGCCGACCCGCTGCGCGGCTTCGTCCCGGTGCAGCGCAAGCTCGACCGCGGGGACGCCCTGTCCCCCTTCCTGCGGCACGAGGCGAGCGCGCTGTTCGCGGTGCCGGGCGGCGCGGCGCGCGGCGGCTACGTAGGGCAGGCGCTGCTGGAAGGCTGACCGGGGGCCGGTGGGGAGGGGATACCGTTGCGCCATGACAGCAGCGAGCCGCTACACGTATCTCGGCCCCGAGGGCACGTTCACGGAGGCCGCGCTCCGCACCCTGCCGGAGGCGGCCACCCGGGAGCTCGTCCCGATGATCTCGGTGCCGGCCGCCCTGGACGCGGTACGGGGCGGGCAGGCGGCGGGCGCGCTGGTGCCGATCGAGAACTCGGTGGAGGGCGGGGTCTCCGCCACGGTCGACGAACTGGCCTCCGGCGCGCCGCTGATGATCTACCGCGAGGTGCTGCTGCCGATCGCCTTCGCGCTGCTGGTGCGGCCCGGTACGACGCTGGCCGACATCAAGACGGTGACCGGGCACCCGGTGGCGCAGCCGCAGGTACGGGGCTGGCTGGCGGAGCATCTGCCGCAGGCGCAGTGGGAGTCGGCGGCCTCCAACGCGGACGGCGCGCGGCTGGTGCAGGAGGGGCGGTTCGACGCGGCGTTCGCGGGGGAGTTCGCGGCGGCGACGTACGGTCTCGATCCGCTGGTCACGCAGATCCACGACGCCGACAACGCCACCACGCGCTTCGTGCTGACCGGCCGTCCGGCGCGGCCCGCGGCGCCGACCGGCGCGGACAAAACGTCGGTGGTGCTGTGGCTGCGCGACGACCACCCCGGTGCCCTGCTGGAGGTGCTGCAGGAGTTCGCGACCTGCGGGGTGAACCTGATGCGGATCGAGTCGCGGCCGACGGGGGCGGGCATCGGGCAGTACAGCTTCTCGCTCGACTGCGAGGGGCACATCTCCGAACGGCGGGTGGGCGAGGCGCTGATGGGGCTGCGGCGGTTGTGCCGGGATGTACGGTTCCTGGGGTCCTACCCGCGCGCCGACCGGGTCGCGCCGACGGTGCGGGAGGGGACCACGGATCCGGATTTCCTGCGGGCGGCGGACTGGCTCACCCGGTGCCTGGACGGGCGGAGTGCGTGACGCCGCGTGACGCCTGTGGACGTACGGGGCAGGGACGCGGGGGTTATCCACAGGGTCACCTGGTCGGCTGTGGATAACCCGGCAGGTAACAATCGGTCATTGTCGACATAACGGCTTGGCGACCGCGCCCCTTGTCCACACCTCATCCACAGGGGACAGATCACCCTTCGTCACCCCATTCGCCCGAAGCAACTCTTTGGAGTGAGGGAAATCACCGTTCGATTCACCGGGATTCCCTCGGAAGAGCGAGTGAGGGACGTTTGAAAGGGGAATTGCCAGCCGCACATCCTAGTGGGTCGGTCGCGATCCCCATTCATCCACAGGGGCGCCGGGAGCCTGTGGAAAACATGTGGGAAACCCCGCCCTGACCTGTGGATTCAGCACTGGGAGCCGCACCGACAAAGCGGACAAAGGGCGCCAATCAATTCCCCGGGATTCTGCCCGGAATCACCGGTAGCCTGGTGGGGTGATTGACCTTCGCCTGCTTCGTGAGGACCCTGACCGAGTACGCGCCTCCCAGCGCGCCCGTGGCGAGGACGTCGGCATCGTCGACTCACTCCTCGCCGCCGACGAACTGCGCCGGTCCTCCAGCGTGCGCTTCGACGCGCTGCGCGGTGAGCAGAAGCAGCTCGGGAAGCAGATCCCGAAGGCCACCGGCGACGAGAAGACCGCGCTGCTCCAGCGGGCCGGCGAGCTGTCCGCCGCCGTCAAGGCCGCCGACGCCGAACGCGACGAGGCCGCCGCCCGCGCCCAGGAACTCCTCCTGGGCATCGGCAACCTCGTCCACCCCGATGTCCCGGTCGGCGGCGAGGACGACTTCACCGTCCGGGAAACGCTGGGCACCATCCGCGACTTCGCCGCCGAGGGCTTCGAGCCCAAGGACCACCTGGAGCTGGGCCAGGGCCTGGGCGCCATCGACACCGAACGCGGCGCCAAGGTCTCCGGATCCCGCTTCTACTACCTCACCGGCATCGGCGCCCTGCTGGAACTCGCCCTGGTCAACGCCGCCGTCGCCCAGGCCACCGAGGCCGGCTTCACGCCGATGATCACCCCGGCGCTGGTCAAGCCGCGCGCCATGGAGGGCACCGGCTTCCTCGGCCAGGCCGCCGCCGATGTCTACCACCTGGAGAAGGACGACTACTACCTGGTCGGCACCTCGGAGGTGCCGCTCGCCGCGTACCACATGGAGGAGATCCTGGACGCGGACGCGCTGCCGCGCCGCTACGCCGGGTTCTCGCCGTGCTTCCGCCGCGAGGCCGGCTCGTACGGCAAGGACACCCGCGGCATCTTCCGCGTGCACCAGTTCGACAAGGTGGAGATGTTCTGCTTCGTCGACCCAGCGGAGGCCGAGGGAGAGCTGGAGCGGCTGCTGGCCTGGGAGAAGCAGTGGCTGACCTCCCTCGAACTGCCCTTCCAGGTCATCGACGTGGCCTCCGGCGACCTCGGCGCCTCGGCCTCCCGCAAGTACGACTGCGAGGCATGGGTCCCCACCCAGGGCAAGTACCGCGAGCTGACCTCCGCCTCCAACTGCAACGAGTTCCAGGCCCGCCGGCTCCAGGTGCGGATGCGCGAGAAGGGCGGCGCCGTACGGCCGCTGGCCACGCTCAACGGCACCCTGTGCGCCATCCCGCGCACCATCGTCGCGCTGCTGGAGAACCACCAGCAGGCCGACGGCTCGGTGCGGGTGCCACAGGTGCTGCGCCCCTACCTGGGCGGCCGTGAGGTACTGGAGCCGGTCCGGAAGTGACCGCCTCCCGTTTCCCCTATCAGCTCATCGCCACCGATCTGGACGGCACGCTGCTGCGCGGCGACCAGACGATATCCGAGCGCACCCGGGCGGCGCTGGCGGCGGCCGGCACGGCCGGGGCCGCCCACATCGTGGCGACCGGGCGCACCGTGGCCTGGACCCGGCACATCCTCGACGACCTCGGCTACACCGGACTCGCGGTGTGCGGCCAGGGCGGACAGCTGTACCACGCCGGGGAGGACCGGCTGCTGACCTCGGTCACCCTGGACCGCGCCGTGGCGCGGCGGGCGCTGGAGGCGCTGGAGCAGCGGGTCGGCCCGGTCGTGGTCGCGGCCTCGCTCGACGGGCTGGACGGCGGCATCGCCATGGGCCCCGGCTTCGCCTGGCGCCAGAACCCGGAGGCCGTGCCGCACCCGAATGCCCCCGACCTGTCGCGGCCGGTGGCCGACCGGGAGGGGCTGTGGGCGGCACCGATCAGCAAGCTGTACCTGCGCCACCCCGAGCTGTCGGACGACCAGCTGGCGGCGGCGGGCACGGAGGCGGCGGGCGCGTACGCGGCGTTCGTCGTCTCGGGCGAGGACCTGGTGGAGATGCTCCCGCTGGGCCTGACGAAGGCGACCGGCCTGTCCCTGGCCGCCCGCCGGCTGGGCGCGACGGCGGCCGGCACGATCGCGTTCGGCGACATGCCCAACGACATCCCGATGCTGTCGTGGGCGGCCCACGGCGTCGCGATGGCCGGGGCGCACCCGCACCTGCTGGCGGTGGCGGACGAGGTCACGGCGGGCAACGACGCGGAGGGCATCGCGAAGGTGCTGGAGCGGCTGCTCCTGGGCTGACGCCGGGCGGGAGCGGGGCCCGGGGTGAGGTACGAGAGGGCCGCGGGACGCCAACCTGCGCGATTTTGAGAGTGACACGATGTCACTCTCAAACGGGAGTTACCCACGCCCCCTCTATTTCGCCCCGAACGCGTGACCGTCTGACGATCGGCTCGTTGGACATATCGCGCGGGGGCGACGGGAGCATGAGGCGTCGAGAGGTTGCGCACGGTAGGGGCCGGAGAGCGACGTACCACCCACTGTGAGCCGGTGAAGTGACGAGTAGAGCGGATCTCCTCTCCTGAGCCCTGGTCACGGGCGCACCGGACTCCGGATGCGACGGGGTCCGTCCACCTGCCACAGACGCCCTGAGAGGCCCATCTCGTCATGATCAAGGAACAAGCACTGCTGGAGTCGCGCACCCTGCGCGAGAACGTCCGGGGGCGCACCGAAACCCTCGACAAGGTCAAGGCACTCACGCTGCTGCCCGATGGTCTGCATGTGACGACGGCGCTCGTCGCCACCTACTTCGTTGTCCACAGGAGCACCATCAAGAACCTCGTGGCACGGCATCGGCAAGAGCTGACCGAGAGCGGCCTGACCGTGTTGCAGGGCGCTGACCTGCAAAAGTTCGTTGGACTCAAAATGAGTCCAACGGACGAAAGTTATCCACAGGGCAATCGACGGCACCTCACCCTCTACACCCGCCGCACCGTCCTCAACATCGCCATGCTGTTGCGCGACAGCCCCGTCGCGCGCGAGGTTCGGGCCTATCTGCTCGACGCCGTCGAGGGGAACGGAACGCCCGCCTCCGATCTGGAGCCCCGGGTCGCTGCCCTTGAGGGCCTGATGGCCGACATCGGGCCGGCACTGCGGGATCTCGGGATGGTTCTCCACAGGAGGGACCAGCGGGTTGTCCACAGTCTGCGGCGTGTGGACAACCGGCTGGAGAAGACCGAGTGGATCGTCGCCGGGATGAGTGCCCGGCTCGCTGAGCTGGCCGGGGATCCGGTCATCGCGAACCGGCTGCGCCGCCGTCGGCGCGGACGGCCGTAATCCGTAAGGCTGGTCACGCGGGCGGGCCCGGCGGTCCTTCGCCGGGCCCGCCCCTTTTACTCCCTTCGCTCAGCCCTCGCTCGCCAGCGTCAGCACCCGCAGCCGGCGCGCCGCGTACCAGGTGCCCGCCACCGTCGCCGCGGTCAGCAGGATCAGGGCGGCCGGCAGGCCCACCTCCGAGGTGATGTTCGCGCCCGGCGCGGCCACCTGCTCGGCCAGGGCCAGCGACCACTGCTGGATGCTCAGGGCGCGCGCCCCCGGTACCAGGCTGCCGAACAGCGACTCCCACACCAGCGCGTAGATCAGCCCGTGCACCACCGCGTTCCGCGAGATGGTGCCCAGCAGCAGGAACACCGCGCTGTAGGCGATCGACGAGGCCGCCGCCGCCACGGCCAGCGCGCTCGCGATGGCCTGGCTGTTGCCGTTGAGGATGATCCCCGCCAGCAGCGTGGGGACGACGGTGAAGGCGAGGGTGACGCCGATGGCCACCCACAGCTTGGTCAGGATGATGGTGTGCCGCTTCAGCGGCTTGGCCAGCAGATAGACGATCGAGCCGTCGTCGATCTCGGGCGCTATCGCCCCGGTGCCGGCGATCACGCCGATCAGCGGCACCATGACGGCCAGGGCGAAGCCGCCCAGGATCTCGGTGGCGGCCCGGTCGTCCGCGCCGCCCACGATGCGGATCGCCAGCGCGATGGCGATCAGCAGCGCGGGCAGTGCCAGCAGGATGAGGGCACGGCGCCGGCCCAGCAGGGCCCGGAGGGTGAGCCGGGCGACGGTGTGGTGGTACATCGCAGGGGCTCCTTACGCGCTGACCAGGTAGGAGAAGACGCTCTCCAGGGATTCGTCCGACGGGGAGACCGACAGCAGCTGGATCCCGTGTTCCCGGGCCAGCCGGGGCAGTTGGGCGGTGAAGCGGGGGAAGTCGCCCGCCTCGATCCGCAGTCCGTCCTCCTCGGTGTCCAGGTGGATGCCGGTGGTGGACGGGTCGGCGATGAGGGCCGCGGCCAGCGCGCGGTCGTCGCTGGAGCGCACCAGGTAGCGGTGCGGCCGGTCGGTCATCAGCCGGCGGATGGTGCGGAAGTCCCCGGAGGCGGCGTGCCGGCCGGCGACGATCACCTCGATGTGCGAGGCGAGTTGTTCGACCTCCTCCAGGATGTGGGAGGAGAACAGCACGGTGCGGCCCGCCTCGCCCATCCGGCGCAGGAGTTCCATCAGCTGCATGCGCTGGCGCGGGTCCATGCCGTTGAACGGTTCGTCCAGCAGCAGCACCGACGGGTCGTGGACGAGCGCGGAGGCCATCTTGACGCGCTGCCGCATGCCCTTGCTGTACGTGTCGATGCGCCGGTCCGCGGCGTGCGCCATGTCGACGGTGGCCAGGGCGGTCCTGGCGGCGGCGCCCGGGTCCGGCAGGCCGTGGAGTTCGGCGTTGGCGACCACGAACTCCTCACCCGTCAGGTAGTCGTACATGCCTTCGCGTTCGGGGACGAGCCCAATGTGCCGGTAGACGGTCTCGTTGCGCCAGATCGGTTCGCCGTCCAGCGTCACCGCCCCGGCCGACGGCGGCAGGAAGCCGCCCATCATGTGGATCAGCGTGGACTTCCCGGCGCCGTTGGGGCCCAGCAGCCCGGTGATGCCGGGGCCGATCGACACGCTCACGTCGTTGACGGCGACGACGTTGCCGAACCAGCGCGAGGCGTTCTCGATGCGGATGGTGGTCACAGTCCCGCCTTCCGGTAGCGGCGCAGCAGCAGCGCGTAGCAGGCGGCGGTCAGCCCGATGATCACCGCGAGATAGCCGACGCCCATCGCGCCGGAGGGGACGTACATGTGCGGGAAGTCGGTGGACCCGCCCAGCAGCGCGCCCTGGAACCCGTCCATCAGCGAGCCGGGGGACAGCAACCCCAGCCAGCCGATGGCGCCCTCGCTGCCCTGTTCGCCCAGGACCGCCTGCACCACGGTGACCGCGAAGTACGGCACGGTCAGCGTTGCGATGATGGCCGCGACGCCGAAGCCGCGGCGCGGGGTGAGGGAGGCGATGAGCAGCGCGATCGCGGCGTGCAGCACCGAGAAGACGGCCGACGTCAGCAGCCCCTTGCCGAAGCCGATGGTCTCGTCCACCACGGAGAGCTTCGCGAGCAGGGCGCCGGCGTACAGCAGCACCACGGGGGTGGCGGTGAACAGGAAGAGCGCGGCGGCCAGCGCGGCCACCTTGGCCCGTACGTAGTCGGCGTGCTCGATCGGCCGCGAGAAGTACAGCGGCAGCGTGTGGAAGCGCTGGTCGAGGGAGACGAGCTGCGGCCCGGCCAGCGCGAGGTACAGGCCGACGATCGGCTGCATGAACAGGGCGTACTTGGTGTAGTCCAGCGGCAGGCTGTTCATGCCGACCGTGACCGCCACCGCCACCATCACCATGGCCGGCACGCACATGACGGCGAACAGGGCGAAGGGCAGGATCTTCGAGCGGGCCGAGCGGCCCAGGCCGTACGCGCCGCGCAGGGAGTGCGTGAACAGGGAGAGCCGGGCGTAGGAGACGCCCAGCCGGGGTCCGTCGTAGTGGCGGTAGCCGATGTTGTGGATCCGCGCCGCCGGGGTGGCGGCCACGGGCTCGGTGGGTGCGCTCATGAGGCCGCTGCCTCCCTGTCCTCCTGGAAGACCTCGGCGATCCGGTGCCGGCGCTGCTCCATGCGCACCATGCCCAGGCCGAGGTCGGCGATGGTGTCGCGGACCGTGTCGTACACGCTGTCCTCGTCCGCCTCGACGACGACCAGGCGGGCCGCGCCGGGCAGGGTGCCGGGCTCCGCCACCGGTTCGACGCCGGCGGCGGCCAGCGCGGTGCGCAGCGCCCGCGCGCCGTCGGGGTGGGCGTCGGAGTCGGTGACCTCGACGAGCAGGGTGGTGGTGGTCTCGGTGAAGCTCTGGGTCGACTGCGACTTGAGCAGTTTGCCGCCGTCGATGACCACGATGTGGTCGCTGGTGCGCTCCAGTTCGCCCAGCAGGTGCGAGGTGACGAGCACGGATATGCCGAAGTCGGTGTGCACGCGGCGGATCAGGCCGAGCATCTCGTCGCGGCCGGCCGGGTCGAGGCCGTTGGTGGGCTCGTCCAGCAGCACCAGCTTGGGGTCGTGGACCAGCGCCTGGGCGAGCTTCACCCGCTGCTTCATGCCGGTGGAGTAGCCGCCCATGGGGCGGTACCGCTCCTCGTAGAGGCCGACGTGGCGCAGCGTGTCGGCGGTACGTTCGCGGGCCGCCGTGGCGGGCAGGCCCGACATCCGGGCCATGTGCACCACGAACTCCGTCGCCGACACATCGGGCGGCAGGCAGTCGTGTTCTGGCATGTACCCGACCTGCTCGCGGATGGCGGCGCCGTCCCGGGCGGAGTCGTGCCCCAGGACGGCCGCGCTGCCCTCGCTGGCGGGGGCGAGCCCCAGCAGGATCTTGATCAGCGTCGACTTGCCGGCTCCGTTGGCCCCCACCAGGCCGGTGACACCGGGCCCGATGTCCACGGTCAGCCGGTCAAGGGCGGTGACCCGGGGGTACCGCTTGCTCAGGCTTTCGGTCGCAATCACACTCACCCGGCAGACACTAGTGCCGGCCGGCGGGCGCGTACCTCACTCTCGTGGCTCCCTTTCCCCTTAGGGGAAGGGGAGCACTGCCCCTGAGGACCACGGCGGGCCGGTGCCCGGCCGGGGCTCAGTTGGTGAGCTGGGCGAGGCCCTCGGTGGCGATCCGCTCGAAGACGTCCATGTCGGCCGCGTACACCGAGTCGGGCACCGGGTAGTGCACCACCAGCTCGGTGAAGCCCAGCTCGGCACAGCGCCCGGCGAAGTCGACGAACGCGGTCACCGACTCCAGGGGGTTGACGTCGGGGGCGAGGGAGGAGTCCAGCACGATCTTCTCCAGGGCGCCGGGTTCGCGTCCCGCCTCCTCGCAGATGCCGGCCAGCCGCTCCACCTGGCGGCCGAGCCCGGCCAGGAACGCGTCGGGGCCGCCGTCCAGGGACTTCGGGTCGCCGGTGGTGACCCAGGCCTGTCCGTGCCGGGCCGCGAGCCGCATGCCGCGCGGGCCGGTGGCGGCGACCGCGAACGGCAGCCGGGGCCGCTGTACACAGCCGGGGATGTTGCGCACCTCGTGGGCGGAGTAGAAGTCGCCGCGGTACGAGACCCCGCCGGTGCCGCCCTCGCTCAGCAGCCGGTCGAGCAGCGGGACGAACTCGGCGAACCGGTCGGCGCGCTCCCGGGGCGTCCACGCGTCGTGGCCCAGCGCGGTGGCGTCGAATCCGGAGCCGCCGGCGCCGATGCCCAGGGTGATACGGCCCCCGGACAGGTCATCGAGAGTGATGAGTTCTTTCGCCAGCGTGACGGGGTGCCGGAAATTTGGCGAGATCACCATGGTGCCCAGCCGGATGCGCTCCGTGACGGCGGCGGCTGCGGTAAGGGTGGGCACCGCGCCGAACCAGGGCTGGTCGCGGAAGCTGCGCCAGGACAGGTGGTCGTAGGTGTACGCGGTGTGGAAGCCCAGTTCCTCTGCGTGCTGCCAGCTTCGCCGGCCCCCTTCCTGCCATCGCCAGACGGGAAGGATCACGGTGGAGAGCCGCAGGGGGAGGGCGGGGGAAACAGCCATGCGGGGAAGCCTAGGCCCTTTCCGGTCAGGAATTCACCGCTTCCGGGCGATGGCTCATCCGGGCGGGCCCCCTGCACGCATGGGCGGGCATATGCTGCATGACTGTGCCTGACTCTGTGCCCCCGCCAGTTGCCCGCACCCTCACCCTCCTCCCCCGTCAGCCCAGCAGGGCCGCGCTCCCCCGGCTGATCGCCACCGATCTGGACGGCACCCTGCTGCGCGCCAACGGAACCGTCTCGCCCCGCACCGCCGCCGCGCTGGCCGCCGCCGCCCGCGCCGGCATCGAGGTGCTGTTCGTGACCGGCCGCCCCGCCCGCTGGGTCGCCCCGCTGCGCGAGCACGCCCACGGCGGCCTCGCCATCTGCGGCAACGGCGCCTCGGTCATCGATCTGCGGCGCGGCGGCGCGCTGCTGGCGGCCCGCCCGCTGCCGGTCGGCAACGCGCTCGCCCTGATCGCGGCCCTGCGGGCCGTCGCCCCCGGGGTGACCTTCGCCGTCGAACGCCTCGGCGGCATCCACTACGCCACCGGCTACCCCCCGCTGCACGAGGAGGACCCGACCGTCGTCGGCGTCACCCCCGTCGAGGAACTGCTCGCGGACGACAGCCCGTACGCCGGCCAGCCGCTGCTCAAGCTGCTGGCGCACCACCGCACGCTCGCCCCGGACGCCTTCCTCGCCCTGGCCCGCTCGGTGGCCGCCGGGCGCGGCGAGATCACCCGCTCCTCGCCCACCGCCCTGCTGGAGATCAGCGGACCCGGCGTCAGCAAGGCCAGCACACTGGCCCTGCACTGCGCCCGGCGGGGCATCACCGCGCAGCAGGTGGTGGCGTTCGGGGACATGCCCAACGACCTGGAGATGCTCGGCTGGGCGGGCCGCGCCTACGCCATGGCCAACGCCCACCCGGCGGTGCTGGCGGGCACCGCGCGGCGCACCGCCTCCCACCAGGAGGACGGGGTGGCGGTCGTCATCGAGCGGCTGCTCGCCCGGGGCTGAGCCGGGCCGGGGCCGGGCGGCGACCCGGCGGCGGCCTACGGACGGTTCTCGCCGCCCGTGCCCTCCGTGGTGCCCTCGCCGTCGCCCGCCTCGCCCCTGCGGCGCGGACCCGCGTAGTCGGGGCTGCCGAACCCGGGGGTCGCGTACCCCTTCCCGGGACGCTCGCCGTCCGCGCCGTCGTCCTTGCCGCCGGAGGAGTAGTCCGGGCTGGCGAAGTCGCCCGAGGAGTACTCCCCCGCGGAGAAGTCGCCGGCGGAGAAGTCACCGGCGGAGTAGCCACGGCTCGCGCTGCCGCCGCGCTCGGGGGAGGAGAAGTCGGGCGCCGCGTACCCCTTGGCCCGCGCGCCCTCCTCCGGGTTGCCCTGGGTGGAGAACTCCGGGCTGGAGAAGCGGGGCTGGGAGAACTCCGCGCGGCCGGCGCGCGGGGTGGTACGGGCAGCGCCGCCGGTCGGGCTGGAGAAGTCGGGGCTGGAGAACCGCAGCTGCGGCGTCTTCCGCCCGCCGGCCCCGCTCCCGTCCCCGGGCCCGGACGCGTCCGCGCGCCCGGCGCCGCTGTCACGCAGCGCCGCCGCCTCGCGCAGGAACGGTCCGATGCCGCGCTCCGCCAGGGCCCGCCGCCAGTCCTCGCGCGCCTCGGCCACGTCCCCGGCGAGAGCGCCGCGCCCCGGCGTCCGGTCGCCGGCCCTGATGGCGGAGGCGGAGCCGTTGCGGGCCGCGGTGACGACCAGGCCCGCCACCGCGAGCAGCAGTCCGAACGCGGCGAACAGCGCGAACACCCAGCCGATGTCCCGCATCGATCCGGCCACCCCCGCCTCGTCGTCGGAGAGCCCCATGCCGTAGCCGACCAGCAGGAACACTACGGCCGCGATGCCCGCCAGTACCGGGATCAGCACCGAGATCACCGCGAGGTTACCGCCGCCGGAACGCTCGGGGGCGCCCAGCGCCCCGTCGGGGGCCCGCAGTTGCTCGCGCAGCCGGACATAGCGGTGGTACTCGTCGGCCGCCGTGGCGGTCAGCTGCGGTCGCGCCTCCAGCGCGGCCTCCCGTACCCGGCGTACGACGGTCGCGTCCGCGCCGCCGCCCCCCGGCCGTGCCGAGCGCAACGCCTCGTCGAGGACGCGCTCGAATTCAGCGCGATCCTCTGGCAGCACATCCTGAGCGCTGTTCATATAAGTCCCCAGATGCTCCGAAGGGCCTTCCTGCCGACCGAGCGGCCAGGGTGGGCAGAGAGCTGGTGAGGGACTGATGGTAAAGGGCTTCCGGCGCCCCGTGATAGGAGATCGCCGGAATCTTTCTCTCCACCACCCTCGCCAGAGGGATATCTGGCACCCCCGGGGCGCTTTGTGCCCCGTCTCTCATCTGCCCGCCCTCAAGGCCGCGCACTCCGTACAACAGGGAGCGAACGCTCAATCATCCAGGGGGAGTCGGGCGACCAGCAGCTTTCCGGCCATGGTGACGCCGCCGTCCATCGCGATGGCGAGGGAATCGGCGTACAGGTGCGGGCCGTCGATCCGGGGAGCGGCGTCCGGCGCGTCGGGGTCGCCGGACTCGGATTCGGCCGGCTCGCCGGTCAGATACGGGATCGGGCTGTGGCCGTGCACGATGCGCAGACCGCCGTAGACGTCCAGCAGTTCGCGGGCGGCCTGCGGCCCGTCCTCGTCCCGGAAGGCGAAGCGTTTGGTGAATTTACGGAACAGATCCCAGGTCTCCTCCACGTCATTGCGCGCGAGGGCCTGCCAGATGGCGTCATTGACGTCGTCGACGTTCTCGCCGTATTCGAGATAGGCGGTGGTGTCGGAGTGCAGCAGCAGATGGCCGTCCGCCACGGCCATGGAGTCGAGCCGGGACATCCACTGGATGTGGTGGTCGCGCAGCCGTTCCATGTCGGCGCGCTGGCCGCCGTTGAGCATCCAGGCGGCGTGGAAGGAGGCGGTGCCGGCGCCGGATTCGACCGGGGTGTCACCGAACCGGCTGGCGCCCAGGAACAGCAGTTCGTGATTGCCGAGCAGCGCCTTGCAGTACCCGCCGGCGGCGGCGGCCTCCGCGGACAGCCGCATCACCATGTCGATGACGCCGATGCCGTCCGGGCCGCGGTCGGTGAAGTCCCCCAGGAACCACAGCCGCGAGTTGCCGGCCGCCCAGCGGTCCTCGGCGTCGGTCAGCCCGGCCGCCCGCAGGGCGGCGCGCAGCTCGTCCAGGTAGCCGTGGACGTCACCGACCACGTACAGCGGCCCCGCGCCCTCCAGCACCGGCAGGTCCTGCACGGTGGGGGTGTACAGATCGGGCTCCTGTGCGGGCCGCGGGGGAATGGCCGGACCGCCCTCGGTCGCGCCCTGCCACGTCTTGGGTCCCTCGTCGGCCCCGTGAGTCATCGACCCCTCCACCATCACACGCCGCCTTCACCTGCGGGACCTGCCGTTTCGGCCGGATCCCGGTCTCATTCGCCCATCATAGGAATCCAGCCGCTCACTTGTGACACACCCGGGTGTGACGATCCCCCGGCATGGTTCGCCGGGGCGCCGAGGTTCTGTCGTAAGACGATATTGCCGGAAGCAGCGGCTGGAAACTAGCGATCGCCGAGAGGCGGCGTACGCGGCGCCGTGACGGTGGTGCGCGCGATCCTGCGGGCGGTGCGCTGGGAAGAGGCACGGACGATGAGTTCGGTCGGCATGAGCTGGTGCGAGGGCACCCGGGCCGCCGCCCGTACCCGGTCGCGGTCGTGCTCACGGCCGCGCTCCCCGGCCCCCTCGATGGCGTCGATCAGCAGTTGGACGACGGTGGAGCCGATCCGCCCCGGTTTGAGGGACAGGGTGGTGATGGGCGGTTCGGTGGTGGCGTACACGGGGGACTCGCTGCAGCACACCACCAGCAGGTCATCGGGCACCCGCAGGCCGTAACGGCGGGCGGCGGCCAGCAGATCGGTGCCGTTGGGGTCGAACAGGCCGTAGACGGCGTCGGGCCGGTCGGGCCGGGCCAGCAGCCGGTCGGCGGCCACCGCCCCGGCGCACGGATCGTGTGCCGGGTAGGCCTCGTAGACGGGCTCCTGGCCGACCCGCTCGCACCAGCTGAGGTAGGCGGTGGTGGACAGCCGGGTGTAGGTGTCGGTGCTGGTCCCGGTGAGCAGGCCGATGCGGCGGGCGCCCGAGCCGGCCAGGTGGTCCAGCAGGCCCAGGACGGCGGCCTCGTGGTCGTTGTCGACCCAGGCGGTGACGGGGAGCGCGGCGTCGGGGCGGCCGTCGGAGACCACCGGGATGCCCTGCCGGACGAGTTCGGTGACGACCGGGTCGTGGTCGGCGGGGTCGATGACGACGGTGCCGTCCAGCGCCACGTTGGACCAGACGTCGAAGTCACGGTGGTGGGAGGTGGCCGGGAGGATCACCAGGGCGTAGCCGCGGGCGAGGGCGGCGGAGGTGGCGGCCCTGGCCATCTCGGCGAAGTAGGCGAACTCGGTGAAGGTGAAGGGTTCTTCGCCGTAGGTGGTGACGGTGAGCCCGATGAGCCCGGATTTCCCGGTGCGCAGCGTCCGGGCGGCGGCCGAGGGTCGGTAGCCGAGGCGGTCCGCCACGCTGCGCACGTGCCGGCGGGTGGCGTCGGGCAGCCGGCCCTTGCCGTTGAGCGCGTCGGAGACAGTCGTGATCGAGACACCGGCTGCCGCGGCGACATCTCGGATGCCGGCCCGCCCGCTCGGCCGGCGCCCGGCGGACCGAGTCACCTGATGCTTCGCTGCTGTCATGGCGACCTGATCGTAGGCCCGGGGGCGGGGCCTGCTGAGCCGACGGAGCATGGGGGGCGCGATTACGTTTCTGCAAGGTCAACTAGGCGTTCTGCCTTGGATCAACAGGGGCGTTCGGCCACTTTCCCTGTGATGGAACCGATGTGCGGGCGCTTACTTCCGAACACTTCACTCGAATTCAACGGGCGCCGGTTCACTCTCACGAGTGAAGCGCGCCAGGGCGCTCGCCACCGGCGCGAAATTTCGGGTGGGCGCCGTACCTCGGTCACCGGCAACGCCCGGGGGATACGCCCGGCGCGGCTTTCCTCATACAGTGTGGAGGATGACCGTATCTTCCCAGGACACCCCGCGGGACGCCGCGCCCGAGTCCGCCGCCGCCGAGGTGGCCGGCCCCCGGCTGCGCGCCGTACTGGAGGACATCCCGGCCTACGTACCGGGCCGTCCCGCCGCCGACCGCGCCGACGGCCGTGCGGTGTACAAGCTGTCCTCCAACGAGAACCCGTACCCGCCGCTGCCCGGTGTGCTGGAAGCCGTCGTCGGCGCGGCCGGGGCCTTCAACCGCTACCCGGACATGACGGCGGGCGCCCTGCTGGCCGAACTGGCCGCGCACTTCGGGGTCCCGGTGAGCCATCTGGCGACCGGAACCGGCTCGGTGGGCGTGGCCCAGCAGTTGCTCCAGGCGACGGCGGGCCCGGGGGACGAGGTGATCTACGCCTGGCGCTCCTTCGAGGCCTACCCGATCATCACCCGCATCTCGGGGGCGACCTCGGTCCAGGTGCCGCTGACGGACGGCGAGGAGCACGACCTGGACGCGATGGCCGAGGCCATCACCGACCGCACCCGGCTCATCTTCCTCTGCACCCCCAACAACCCCACCGGCACCGCCCTCGGCCATGCCGAGCTGACCCGTTTCGTGGACCGGGTGCCCCGCGACGTGCTGGTGGTCATCGACGAGGCCTACCGGGAGTTCGTCCGGGACGACGCCGCGGCCGACGGCATCGCGCTGTACCGGGACCGGCCCAACGTCTGTGTCCTGCGCACCTTCTCCAAGGCGTATGGGCTGGCCGGGCTGCGGGTGGGCTTCGCGGTGGCCCACGAGCCGGTGGCGGCGGCGCTGCGCAAGACCGCGGTGCCGTTCGGGGTGAGCCAGATCGCGCAGAACGCGGCGATCGCCTCGCTGCGCGCCGAGCCCGCCCTGCTGGAGCGGGTGGCCGCGCTGGTCGCCGAGCGCACCCGGGTGACGCGGGGCCTGCGGGACCAGGGCTGGACGGTGCCGGAGTCCCAGGCGAACTTCGTGTGGCTGCGCCTGGGCGCGGACACCGCGCGCTTCGCCGCGGCCTGTGAGGAGGCCGGGGTGATGGTGCGGCCGTTCGGTGGGGAGGGCGTACGGATCACCGTCGCCGAGCCCGAGGCCAACGATGTGGTGCTGGCCACGGCGGCCGCCTTCCGCGACGTCGCCTCCGCCTGATCACACCCTTCTGACCTGCGCGTTTACCGCACTACACCGCTCTCGGACCCCCCTGGGGGACCCCGGGAGCGGTGTGCCATCATCGTACTTGTGAATGTGAATACGTTCACAAGGTACGGGGCGCAGGGAAGGAGACCCCCGTGGATCTGGCGCTCGCCGACGAGACACTGGCACGGTGGCAATTCGGCATCACCACCGTCTACCACTTCCTCTTCGTACCGCTGACGATCTCGCTCGCCTCCCTCACGGCCGGCTTGCAGACCGCCTGGGTACGCACCGGCAAGGAGAAGTACCTCCGGGCCACGAAGTTCTGGGGAAAGCTCTTCCTCATCAACATCGCGCTCGGCGTGGTGACCGGGATCCTCCAGGAATTCCAGTTCGGCATGAACTGGTCGGACTACTCCCGGTTCGTCGGGGACGTCTTCGGCGCCCCGCTGGCCTTCGAGGCCCTCATCGCCTTCTTCTTCGAATCCACCTTCATCGGCTTGTGGATCTTCGGCTGGGACAAGCTGCCGCAGAAGATCCACCTCGCCACCATCTGGATGGTGGCGATCGGCACGGTGCTCTCCGCGTACTTCATCCTGGCCGCCAACTCCTGGATGCAGCACCCGGTCGGCTACCGCATCAACGAGGAGACCGGACGGGCGGAACTGACCGACATCGTCCACGTCCTCACCCAGAACACCGCCGTCGCCCAGTTCGCCCACACCATCACCGCCGCGTTCCTCACCGGCGGCGCCTTCATGGTCGGCATCGCCGCCTACCACCTCATCCGCAGGCAGCACATCCCGGTGATGCGCACCTCGCTGCGGCTCGGCCTGATCACCATGGTCGTCGCCGGCATGCTGACCGCCTTCTCCGGCGACCGGCTCGGCAAGATCATGTACGACCAGCAGCCCATGAAGATGGCCGCCGCCGAGGCCCTGTGGGACACCCAGGCACCGGCACCGTTCTCGCTGTTCAGCATCGGTGACGTCGCCCGGGGCCACAACGACGTCGCCATCGAGATCCCCGGACTGCTGTCCTTCCTGGCCCACGACAACTTCAGCGACCCGGTCCCCGGCATCAATGACACCAACGAGGCGATGCAGGAGCAGTACGGGCCGGGCGACTACCGCCCCAACATCCCGGTGGCCTACTGGAGCTTCCGCTGGATGATCGGGTTCGGCATGTCCTCCTTCGCGCTCGGCGCCGCCGGACTGTGGCTCACCCGCCGCCGGCTGTGGCTCTCCGAACGGCTGCGCACCGACGAGGAGACCGTCCCGCGCCTCGCCCTCACCCGCGACCGCGAACTGGGCCCCACCCTCACCCGCGGCTACTGGCGTCTTGCCCTGCTCACCATGCTCTTCCCGCTGATCGCCAACGCCTGGGGCTGGATCTTCACCGAGACCGGCCGGCAGCCCTGGGTGGTGTACGGGGTCATGCGCACCTCCGACGCGGTCTCGCCCGGCGTCTCCCAGGGCGAGGTCATCGCCTCCATGACGCTCTTCACCCTGCTGTACGCGATCCTCGCCGTGGTGGAAGTGCGGCTGCTGGCCAAGTACGCCAAGGCCGGACCACCGGAGCTGACCGACGCGGACCGCAACCCGCCGACCCGGATCGGCGGCCACGACCGTACCGATGACCCGGACGACCCGGACCGCCAGAAGCCGGCGGACCGTCCCATGGCCTTCTCCTACTAGGTGTCCGTCAGGAGCATGTGATGGAACTCCCCAACCTCTGGTTCGCGCTCATCGCCGTCCTGTGGATCGGCTACTTCTTCCTGGAGGGCTTCGACTTCGGCGTCGGCGTCCTCACCAAGACACTGGCCCGCGACCGCACCGAGCGGCGGGTCCTCATCAACACCATCGGGCCGGTCTGGGACGGCAACGAGGTCTGGCTGCTGACCGCCGCCGGGGCCACCTTCGCCGCTTTCCCCGACTGGTACGCCACCCTCTTCTCCGGCTTCTACCTCCTCATGCTCACCGTGCTGCTCAGCCTCATCGTGCGCGGCGTCGCCTTCGAGTACCGCGCCAAGCGGCCGGGGGAACGCTGGCAGCGCAACTGGGAGCACGCGATCTTCTGGTGCTCGGCGATCCCCGCCTTCCTGTGGGGCGTCATCTTCGCCAACATCGTGCGCGGGGTGCCGCTGGACGCCGCCCACGAGTACACCGGCAATGTCTTCGGCCTGCTCAACCCGTACGCCCTGCTCGGCGGGGCGCTCACCCTGGTGCTGTTCACCTTCCACGGCGCGGTCTTCACGGCGCTCAAGACGGTCGGCGACATCCGGGTACGGGCCAGGCGGCTGGCCACCGGCCTCGGCCTGGCCGCCCTGGCACTGGCCGCCGGCTTCCTGCTGTGGACCCAGAGCCAGAGCGGCGACAGCCGTACCCTGGTCGCCATGGTGGTCGCGGCGGTGGCGCTGGGCGCCGCGCTGGCGGCCAACGCCCGGGGACGCGAGGGCTGGTCCTTCGCCTGGTCGGGGCTGGCGATCGTGGCCGCGGTGGCCATGCTGTTCCTGGCGCTGTTCCCCGAGGTCATGCCCTCCACCGGGGACCCGGCGGGCACCCTGACCATCGACAACGCCGCCTCCAGCCCGTACACCCTGAAGATCATGACCTGGTGCGCGGCCATCGCCACCCCGGTGGTCCTGCTCTACCAGGGCTGGACGTACTGGGTGTTCCGCAAGCGCATCGGCACCCAGCACATCGCGCCGGCGGCGCACTGACGTGAGCGGCGACGGCCGAGGCAGCGAGGGAGTGCACCGATGAAGCCCGTGGACCCGCGACTGCTCCGCCACGCCCGGGCGACCCGGGGCTTTCTCGCCGCCTCGGTCGTCCTGGGGCTGGCCGGCGCGGTGCTGCTCATCGGGCAGGCCATGCTCATCGCCGAGATCGTGGCCGGCACCTTCCAGGACGGCAGGGAACTGACGGAGCTGCGCACCCCGCTGCTGCTGCTCGGTGCCGCCGCGCTGGGGCGCGGCCTGGTGGCCTGGCTGACCGAGCTGGCCGCCCACCGGGCGGGCGCGGCCGTCAAGTCCGAGCTGCGACTCCGGCTGCTCGGCCACGCCACCCGGCTCGGGCCCGGCTGGCTGAGCGGCCAGCGCAGCGGGGAGCTGACCGCGCTGGCCACCCGGGGCGTGGACGCGCTGGACGACTACTTCGCGCGCTATCTGCCGCAGCTCGGCCTGGCGGTGGTCGTGCCGGTGGCCGTGCTGGCCAGGATCGTCACGGACGACTGGGTCTCGGCGGCGATCATCGCGGGCACGCTGCCGCTGATCCCGCTGTTCATGATCCTCATCGGCTGGGCGACCCAGGCCCAGATGGACCGCCAATGGCGGCAACTGGCCCGGCTGTCCGGACACTTCCTCGACGTGGTGGGCGGACTGACCACCCTGAAGGTGTTCGGCCGGGCCCGAGCACAGGCCGAGAACATCCGGGCCATCACCTCCGACTACCGGCGCTCCACCCTGCGCACGCTGCGGGTGGCGTTCCTGTCCTCCTTCGCACTGGAACTGCTGGCCACCATCTCGGTGGCCCTGGTCGCCGTCAGCATCGGCGTACGGCTGGTGCACGGCGAACTCGACCTCTACACCGGTCTGGTGGTGCTGATCCTGGCGCCGGAGGCGTATCTGCCGCTGCGCCAGGTGGGGGCCCAGTTCCACGCCGCGCAGGAGGGCCTGTCGGCGGCGGCCGAGGTCTTCGAGGTCCTGGAGACCGAGCCGGCCAGGGGCAGCGGCACGGTGACACCGCCGGAGAACGCGTCGATCGTGCTCGACGGCGTGGTGATCCGCCATGCGGGCCGGCAGCAGGACTCCCTGGCACCCACCACCCTGACGCTCTCCCCCGGTGAGACCGTGGCGCTGACCGGCCCCTCAGGGGCCGGGAAGAGCACCCTGCTGAACGTCGTCCTGGGCTTCGCACAGCCGGTACGGGGGCGGGTGCTGGTGGGCGGCGCCGACCTGTCCACGGTGGATCTGGCCGCCTGGCACCGCCGGATCGCCTGGGTGCCGCAGCACCCCCGGCTGTTCGCCGGCACGATCGCCGAGAACGTCCGGCTGGCCCGGCCCGAGGCTACCGACGAGGAGGTCCTCGCGGCACTGCGGGCGGCGGCAGCGGGCGACCTGGACCCCGGTCACCGACTCGACGAATCGGGCAGCGGACTGTCGGCAGGTCAGCGCCAGCGGGTGGCCCTGGCGCGTGCCCTGCTGACCGACCGCCCGATCCTGCTGCTGGACGAACCCACCGCGGCCCTGGACGGCACCACGGAGGCGGAGGTGGTCGCGGCGATCACCGCCCTGGCGGCCGACCGTACGGTTCTGCTGGTCACCCATCGCCCCGCTCTGCTGGCCGCGGCCGATCGGGTGTTTCACGTGAAACAACCCCCCGGTGGCGCACCGGACCAGGGGGAGCAGCACACCCCGCCGGCACAGCCGGCCGGGGCGATCGCCGCCGGCCCGGACCAGCACCGGCCGGCGGCCGGACGCCCCGACGCGGCGGATACGGCCGAAGCGACGGAACCGGCCGGATCGACGGATGCGGCGGACACCGTGGGGGCCACCCCCGCACCCGGCACCCTCGGACCGCTGGCGTGGGTGCGGCGGACCGGGGCCGGATGGCGCGGCCGGCTCGTCCTCGGGGCCGTGTTCGGGGCCCTCGCCCTCGGATCGGCCACCGGACTGATGGCTGTGTCCGGCTGGCTGATCTCGCGGGCCTCGGAACAGCCGCCCATCCTCTACCTCATGGTCGCCGTGACCGCGACCCGGGCGTTCGGCATCGGCCGGGCCGTCTTCCGCTACACCGAACGCCTCATCAGCCATGACGCGGTGCTGCGGATCCTCGCCGGGCTCCGGGTCTCGGTCTACCGGCGTCTGGAACGCCTCGCACCCGCCGGGCTGCGCACCACCCGGCGCGGGGATCTGCTCTCCCGGGTCGTCTCCGACGTCGACGCCCTCCAGGACTACTTCCTGCGCTGGCTGCTGCCCGCCGTCGCGGCGGGCACGGTCTCGGTCGCCGCCGTGGCCTTCACCACCTGGCTGCTGCCCCTCGCGGGTGCCATCCTCGCCGCCGGACTGCTGCTCGCCGGGGTCGCGGTCCCCGCCCTCAGCGCCGCCCTCGCCCGCCGCACGGACCGCCAGCTGGCCCCCGCCCGGGGCGAACTGTCCACCCGCACCGTCGATCTCCTCACCGGCACCGCCGAACTCACCGTGGCCGGGGCGCTCCCCGCCCAGCTGGGCGCCGTCCGCGAGGCCGACACCCGGCTGACCCGGATCGCCGCCCGCTCGGCCGCCGTCACCGGCCTGGCCGGCGGACTGCTCGCCCTGACCACCGGCCTCACCGTCACCGCCGCCGCCTGGGCCGGCGTCCCCGCCGTGACCGGCGGAGACCTGAACGGCGTCTGGCTGGCCACCGTCGTCCTCATCCCGCTGGCCGCCTTCGAGGCGGTCCTCGGCCTGCCGCTTGCCGTACAGCACCGGCAGCGGGCCCGCCGTGCGGCCGAACGGATCCGGGACGTACTGGACGCCCCCGCCCCCGTCCGGGAACCGGACCGGCCGGCCGCCGCCCCCGCCACCCCGTTCCCCGTGCGGCTGCGCGGACTGACCGCCCGCTACCCGGGCGCCGCCCCCGGGACCCCGCCCGCCCTGGACGGGCTCGACCTGGACCTCACCCCCGGCCACCGGATCGCGGTCGTGGGCCACTCCGGCGCCGGAAAGACCACCCTGGCCCAGGTGCTGCTGCGCTTCCTGGACCCCACGGACCCCGGCGGCTACACCCTGCACGGGATACCGGCCGCCGAGCTGGACGGCGACACCGTACGGCGCCACATCGGCCTGTGCGCCCAGGACGCCCACCTCTTCGACAGCACCCTGCGCGAAAACCTCCGGCTGGCCGCCCCCACCGCCGACGACGACGCGCTGCGCGCCGCGCTGGCCGCCGCCCGGCTGCTGGAGTGGGTGGACGCGCTGCCCGAGGGCCTGGACACCGAGGTCGGCGAACACGGCGCCCGGCTCTCCGGCGGCCAGCGCCAGCGGCTCGCCCTCGCCCGCGCGCTGCTCGCGGACTTCCCCGTCCTCATCCTCGACGAGCCCGCGGAACACCTCGACCTGCCCACCGCCGACGCGCTCACCCACGACCTGCTGGCGGCCACCGAGGGCCGGACCACGGTGCTCATCACGCACCGGCTGGCCGGACTCGACGCCGTCGACGAGGTGCTGGTCCTGGCGGCCGGCCGCCCCGTACAGCGCGGCCCGTACGCCGAGCTGGCCGCCGTCGGGGGTCCGTTCCGGCGGATGCTGGAGCGGGAGGCCGAAGCGGAGGCGGGGGCCGAGCGGCAGCCGCGATCACCGATCCCGACTTTCGCCGCAAAGCCGGACTAATTACCCTCACAGCTATGACACAGCAGGAGGCACCCGCGCCACCGCTCAGCCCCGAGCTGGCCCGCCGGATGCCCCGGCTGCTCGCCGCCATGACCTCCCTGGGCGGCGATGTGGCGCTGCCCACCCTGCTGGAGCGGATCGTGGGCACCGCCGCAGAACTGGCCGGCGCCCGGTATGCCGCGCTGGCCGTGCTGACCGACGACGGCGAACGCGTCGGCGAGTTCGTCACCCACGGCCGTGACCCCGGCATCCCCGGCCGCGACCAGCTCCTGTCCGAACTGCTGGAACGCGGCGGCCGGCCCCTGCGGCGCGCGGAGCCCGACGACAACGCCCCCATGATCGGCGTCCCCATCCTGGTGCACGGGGCCGGCTTCGGCGGCCTGTATCTGGCGGACAAGCCCGGCGGGGAACCGTTCACCCCCGAGGACCTCCAGATGCTCCGCATCCTGGCCACCGAGGCGGGCATCGCGGTCGGCAACGCCCGGCTGTACGAGGCGGTGCGCCAGCAGGCCCGCTGGATGGACGGCAGCGTGGAACTGTCCGCCTCCCTGCTGGCCGAGGACGTGGACAACGCGCTCGCGGTCGTCGCCGAGCAGGCCAGACGGCTCGCCGACGCCGACGCGGGCCTGGTGCTGGTGCCCACCGAAGAACCCGGGACGGTCCTGGAGGTGGTCGCCGCCAGCGCCTCCCCCGGCGGCCCGCCGCTGATCGGCAGCGCGCTGCCCGTCGACGCCGAGACCGTCGCCGGTCTGCTCTCCGGCGAACCAGTCTTCATCGACGACGCCGCCACCGACCCCCGGCTCACCGCCCCCCGCTTCGCCGAACACTTCGGCCCCTGCATGCTGCTGCCCCTCACCAGCGGCGACAAGACCCTGGGCGCTCTCGGCCTGCCCCGGGCCCCCGGCGCCGAGGTCTACTCCGTACCCGAGCGGGCGATGGCCACCCAGTTCGCGCAGCAGGCGGCGCTCGCCCTGGTGCTGGCGCAGGCCCGTTCGGACCGCGAGGCGCTCGCGGTGTACGAGGACCGCGACCGGATCGCCCGCGACCTGCACGATCTGGTGATCCAGCGGCTCTTCGCGGTCGGCATGCTGCTGGAGGGAGCCCGGCGCGCCGCACCCGAGGGCGCCTCCCAGGACACCGATGAACGGCTGGCCAAGGCGGTCTCCGAACTCGACGCGACCATCCAGGAGATCCGCACCACTATCTTCGCGCTCCAGCAGCACCCGGACGAGGCGCACGCCGGACTGCGCACCCGGGTGCTGCGGGAGACCGGCACCGCCGCCCAGGGGCTGGGTTTCGCCCCGTCGGTGTCCTTCACGGGGCCGGTGGACACCCGGGTGGGGGAGGGCGTCGCCCAGAACCTGATCGCCGCGCTGCGCGAGGCACTGTCGAACGCGTCCCGGCACGCGGAGGCCGGCCGGGTGGAGGTGACGGTGGACGCCACCGTCACCCTGTCGGACGGCCGGGAGGCGGTCCGGCTGACGGTCGCGGACGACGGCGTCGGCCTCCCGCCCGAAGGCGCCGCACGGTACAGCGGCCTGCGCAATCTCATCGACCGGGCCACCGCGCTGGGCGGCTCGGCCGACCTCGGCCCGGGCCTGTCCGACCGGGGCCTCGCCCTGGTGTGGCAGGTGCCGCTGTAAGTGACAGCCGATCACCCGTGCGGGTACGGTCGCGCCCATGGTGATCGGGCGCACAGTGGTGATCAGTGGCGGCGGCACGGGCATCGGCCTGGCCACGGCGGAGGCGTTCGCGCGCGGGGGCGACACCCCGGTGCTGATCGGGCGCCGCGCGGACGTGCTGGAACGGGCGGCGGAGCGGATCGAGGGGGCGGTGCCGGTACCGGCCGACCTGACGGACCGGGCGCAGGTGGCGCGGGCGGCGGCGGTGATCGGGGAGCGGTTCGGCACGGTGGACGTACTGATCCACAACGCGGGCGGGCTCGCACCGGCTCCTCCCGGTGACGGGAGCGACCCGCTGGTGGCGGCGGCGCACGAGTGGACCGAGTCCTTCCGGATCAACACCCTGACGGCGGTGCTGCTGACCGAGGCGCTGCGGGACCGGCTGGCCTCACCGGGCGGACGGGTGCTGTTCGTGTCCTCGATCGCCGCCCTGCGCGGCTCCGGGGCCGGCGGCTACGGCGGCAGCAAGGCGGCCCTGCACCCCTACGCCTTCGACCTGGCACGGCGGTTCGGGCCGCGCGGCGTCACGGTCAATGTGGTGGCGCCGGGGCTGATCGACGACACGGAGTTCTTCGGCGGCGGCATGTCGGAGGAGCGGCACCGGGCGCGGGTGGCCGAGACCCTCAACGGCCGGGCGGGCGAGCCAGGTGATGTGGCGCAGACCCTGCACTGGCTGGCCTCACACGCGGCCGGGCACATCACGGCCCAGGTCATCCAGGTCAACGGCGGCGCGGAGCGCGGTCGCTAGGGTTTGACGGCCAGGCCGACGACCAGCAGCTGCTGCCAGATCGTCAGCGACGAGCGGTGCTCCAGCGCGGGCCGCCACTCGGCGGCGGGGCGGATGCCGGGCTCCAGGATGTCCAGGCCCTCGAACAGCGCGGATATCTCCTCGTCCGTGCGCCAGCGGCCCCGGCCGAGCGACCCCTGGAGCAGCCCCTCCAGCTTCGCCGACTCCGGGTCGCGGCGGCTGCGGAAGTGGCTGATGAAGAAGTAACTGCCGGAGGGCACGGCCTCCCGCCAGAACCGCATGACGCCGTACGGGTCCTCGTCGTCGTTGAGGTGATGGAGCACGGCGGAGAGGATGACGCCGACCGGCCGGTCGAAATCTATGAGCCGCAGGAGGGCGGGGTCCTCCCTTATGGCACGGGGACGGCGCAGGTCGGCCTGGATCACGACGGTGTGGTCGTTCTCGGCGAGCAGCGCCCGGCCGTGGGCGAGCACGATGGGGTCGTTGTCGACGTACACCACGCGCGCCTCGGGGGCGTGCCGCTCGGCGACCTGGTGCACGTTGTCGGCGGTGGGCAGGCCGCTGCCGAAGTCGATGAACTGCCGGATCCCCGTCGTACCGGCGATGTCCCCGATGGCCCGTACCAGCGCCTGCCGGTTGTCGATGGCCATCTGGACGGCGCCGGGCAGTTTCACGATGAACTCGTCGCCGAACTCCCGGTCGACGGCGTAGTTGTCCTTGCCGCCGATGAGGTAGTCGTAGGTCCGCGCGATGCTGGGCCGGCTCAGGTCGATCCCCGGGATGGCCTCGTCGCTCATCGCAGTGTCCCTCCGCCGCCGTCGTGGTGAGTGCCCGTCAGCTTAATGCTGAGCAGGCTGGGGCGGGAGGGGTGCGGTCAGGGCCGGGAGGATCGTCCGGCGCGCCGTCCCCGCCCTCCGAAGTCTGGAGGAATGCCGGAGGTTCCGGCACCGGGGGTCTTCCCGTTCCCGGACGTCCGGGTGGGTCACCGGGCGGGGCGGGGCTGCGGGACGGCGTGCCGGGGCGGGTTGATCAGGGTGATCTGGCGCACCAGTTGGTGGAAGGCCACCAGCGCGGAGATCGGCGGCAGCCCGGCGACGGCCAGATCGGTGACCGTGTTGGGGGCCTGCTCGACGCAGAGGTAGACCGCGAGGCCGGAGAAGAAGATCACCACGGCCCAGGAGTGGGCGGCCCGGCGCTGGTGCAGGGCGGCCCGCACGATCGACAGGGACGCGACCAGCCACGGCCCGTAGATCAGCACCGGCCACCAGCCGGTGAGCCCGCTGGCGGCGGTCGGGGAGACCATCTCGCGCAGCGGGACGTAGGAGATGAGGCCGCCGAGAATGCTGAGCATGGCGGCGATGACGGTGAGGCACGCGGCGATGAGCAGACTGCTCCAGCGCAGCCACTGCACCGGGCCGGGCCGGCTGGGCAGCGGGACGCGCCGCCGGGGCCGCCGGTGGCGGGCGCTGGGATCGCCCGCGTCGGGGACGGGGGCGGCGTGCGCCGGTGCGTGGTGGCGGGGGGTCGGCTGGGGGGCGGCGGCGGTCTGCAGGAGCTGGGCGAGATCGCCGTCGAACTGCCAGCTCCCTTCGCCGTTCCGCAGCAGGTGCTGGGTGTCCTCCGCCTCGTACAGGACCGATCCGTAAGGGGGTTCGGGGTGGGCCGAGGGATTCTGTGGAGTCATACTCCGCCAACGACACTGCATTTGGCCTCGATGCGTGGCATTGGAGTGAATGTCCAGTTTATTTATTAATGAAACGATGAATGCCATGGCTTATCTCGGAATTGCGGCTGAATATCCCACTCCCGGGTGAACTTCAGTTCGTTCGGAGCAACATGGCGGAAAGGCACGCTTACCGTACAAACATGAATGATCAGCAGCCCCAGCCGGTACCGCGCCACGAAGCCATCGACATCGGCGACTTCGTCTTCGCGGCGACCGGGGCCCGCGCCCGGCGGCTGACCACCCCGGAGGGCGAGCACTGGTTCCCGGCGGCCGACGTGTGCCGGGAGCTGGGCTACACCACCACGCGCAAGGCCCTGACCGATCACGTCCCCGAGCGGTTCCGCCGGCCGCTGGCAACTGTGACCGGAGGTCACAGTTCTCGCAACATCGCAGGTCAGAACTGGCGGAGGAATTTGCAGATGGTGAATCTCCAGGGGCTGCTGTTCCTGGTGACCGGCTGCACCAAGCCCACCTGCGGGCCCTTCAAGGAGTGGATGCTCGACGTCATCGTCACCATCCAGCGCGAGGGTTCCTACTCCCTGCCCGCCGCCGAACTCCAGCCCGCCGCCCCCGGGGCCCCCGTCGTGTACGCCATGCCGCCCCAGGTCGCCGACGCGATCGTGCGGCTGGAAGAGCGCGCCCTGCGCGATGACGCGGCGCTTGCCGCCGTGCAGCGCGAGGCGAACGCCGCGCGGCGGGAGATGGCGGATGCCCTGCGGTCCGTCGCCGACGTGCTCGGCGGCATCCGTGACCGGCTCGGCCCCGCACCGTCACCGGTACCCGCACCACGGGTGCCCCGGCAGCGTACGGCGCCCCGCCCGCGGGGGCGGGGCGCCGAGGAACTGCTGGCCGGCTGGCGGGAGCGGCTCACGGTCACCGACGACGTGTGGGCCGTCGCTGTGCTGCTCGCTCCCGCCCTCGTCACCGACGGCCAGGTCAACTGGTCCGTCGACGAGATCGCCGCCCGCACCGGCCTCAGCTCGGCCCGGGTGCACGACAGTCTGCGTTTTCTGCTCAGGCGGCACTGCATCCGCCAGATCGGCATTCTGCACAACGCACCGGTGTACGCGCTGCACTGACCGGCGCCGGCCGGAACGCGCCGTGCCCGTCAGCTCCCGTCGGTCTCCGCCAGCGGCAGGTACACCCGGTTCCCGGCCTGCGCGAACTCCTCCGATTTACGGTCCATCTCGGCCCTGATGTCGTGCGAGATCTTCATCGAGCAGAATTTCGGCCCGCACATCGAGCAGAAGTGCGCCGTCTTCGCCGGCTCAGCCGGCAGGGTCTCGTCATGGAAGGCCCGCGCCGTGTCCGGGTCGAGCGCCAGATTGAACTGGTCCTCCCAGCGGAAGTCGAACCGCGCCTGCGACAGCGCGTCGTCCCACCGCTGCGCCCCCGGATGGCCCTTCGCCAGATCCGCCGCGTGCGCCGCGATCTTGTACGTGATCACGCCGGTCTTCACATCGTCCCGGTCCGGCAGCCCCAGGTGCTCCTTCGGCGTCACGTAACACAGCATCGCCGTGCCCCACCATCCGATCATGGCCGCACCGATCGCCGACGTGATGTGGTCGTACGCGGGCGCGATGTCCGTCGTCAGCGGCCCGAGCGTGTAGAACGGCGCCTCCTCGCAGATCTCCTGCTGCAGGTCCACGTTCTCCTTGATCTTGTGCATCGGGACATGCCCGGGGCCCTCGATCATGGTCTGCACGTCATGGGACTTGGCGATCCGGTTCAGTTCGCCCAGCGTCCGCAGCTCCGCGAACTGCGCCTCGTCGTTGGCGTCCGCGATCGACCCCGGCCGCAGCCCGTCCCCAAGCGAGAACGTGATGTCGTACGCCCGCAGGATCTCGCACAGTTCCGCGAAGTGCGTGTACAGAAAGCTCTCCTCGTGGTGCGCCAGGCACCACGCCGCCATGATCGAGCCGCCGCGCGAGACGATCCCCGTCGTACGGCGCGCCGTCAGCGGTACGTACCGCAGCAGCACCCCGGCGTGCACGGTCATGTAGTCCACGCCCTGCTCGGCCTGTTCGATCACCGTGTCGCGGAAGATCTCCCAGCTCAGCTCCTCCGCCCGGCCGCCGGTCTTCTCCAGCGCCTGGTACAGCGGCACCGTGCCCACCGGCACCGGGGAGTTGCGCAGCACCCACTCCCTGGTGGTGTGGATGTCCTTGCCGGTCGACAGGTCCATGATGGTGTCGGCGCCCCAGCGCGTCGCCCAGCGCATCTTCTCCACCTCCTCCTCGATGGAGGAGGTGACGGCGGAGTTGCCGATGTTGGCGTTCACCTTCACCAGGAAGTTCTTGCCGATGATCATCGGCTCGGCCTCCGGGTGGTTCACGTTGGCCGGCAGCACCGCCCGGCCCGCCGCGATCTCCTCGCGCACGAACTCGGGGGAGCGGTCCTCCCGGATCGCCACGTACTCCATTTCCTCGGTGATCTCCCCGCGCCTGGCGTACGCCAGCTGCGTCAGCCCGTCCGCGGGGCGCCGCCGCGCGGCCCGTTCGGCCAGCCATCCGGCGCGCAGCGCCGGCAGTCCGCGCCGTACATCCGTGGTCACCTCCGGGTCGGTGTACGGACCCGAGGTGTCGTACAGCGTCACGTCCCGCCCGTCGGTGAGGTGCACGCGCCGCACCGGCACCCGCAAGTCCGGGCGCGATCCCGTGACATATCCCTTGTGCGATCCGAGCACACGTGTGTCCTGCTTGGTCATGATGACCCAACTCCCTACGCCGGCATTACCCGGTACCAGGTTCGGCGGTCGGCGCAGCTCGTTCAGCGCCCTCTCAGCCCCGTGCTCGGAGCTCCCGCGATGTCACATAATCGCCGCCTACGCTAACGGTTCCCCGGCCCGGCTGAACAGTGCGCCCGGGATTCTCTTGCGATGATCGGCGCGTGACAGACACCCATGGACACAGCCACGGCCACAGCCACAGCCACGGGCCGCCGCCCCCCGTCTCGGCCCATCTGCGGCGGGTCATAGCGGCCGTGCTGATCCCGTTCGCGGTGGCGGTGGCGGGCGGTCTGCTCCTGCTGTGGCCCGGTGGCGCCCCCACCGCGGGCGACGAGCACACCGGCGTCGGCTTCGACCAGCAGTTCGAGGAGGCGAAGGTCACCGGCGTCGAGGAGCAGGACTGCGCCGAGCTCGGGGTGCAGGTTCCGCGCGGCGTGGAGGGACAGTGCGCCCAGGCCACCATCGAGGTGACCACCGGCCCGCACACCGGCCGTACCTTCCAGGAGGTGGTGCCCCCGGACGCCACGCAGAAGTTCCACGCCGGGCAGAAGGTGATCGTGGCGTACGCGCCCAACGCCCCCGAGGAACTCCAGTACAGCGTCTCCGACGTCGACCGGAAGTTCCCCATCCTCCTGCTGGCCGCCGTCTTCGCCGTCGCGGTCGTCCTGGTGGGGCGGATGCGCGGGCTGCTGGCGCTGATCGGCCTGGTGGTCAGCTTCGGGCTGCTGACGCTGTTCATCCTCCCGGCCATCCTGCACGGCTCGAACCCGCTGCTGGTGGCGGTGATCGGCGGCAGCGCCATCATGCTGGTGACGCTCTACCTGTGTCACGGTGTCAACGCCCGCACCTCGGTGGCGGTGCTCGGCACACTCATCTCGCTGGTGCTGATCGGCCTGCTGGGCTCGCTGTTCACCGCTTGGGCGCATCTGTCCGGCAACACCGACGACCAGACCGGCCTGATCCACGCCCTCTACCCCGGCATCGAGATCCGCGGACTGCTGCTGGCCGGCATCCTCATCGGATCGCTCGGCGTCCTCGACGACGTCACCGTCACCCAGACCTCGGCGGTGTGGGAACTCAAGGCGGCCGAGCCGGACGCCGGCTGGCTCAAGCTCTACCGGGCGGGCATGCGCATCGGCCGGGACCACATCGCCTCGGTGGTCAACACCCTGGTGCTGGCGTACGCGGGAGCCGCGCTGCCCCTGCTGCTGCTGTTCACGGTGGCCAACGCGAGCGTGGGCACCGTGGCGTTCAGCGAGCTGGTGTCCGAGGAGATCGTACGGACCCTGGTCGGTTCGATCGGCCTGGTCGCCTCGGTACCCGTCACCACCGTGCTCGCGGCGCTGGTGGTGAGCGCCGACCGGCCCGCGGGGGACGGGCCGGACGGCGGCACGGCTCCTACCAACCGCCGCCGGAGGAGGAGGAAGAGGTGAACTTCCGCACGATGAAGATCAGCAGCGCGATGAGTGCCGCGCAGACCAGGATCTTGAACATCAGACTCATCAGCCACGTGAGCACCGAGGTGATCAGCCCGCCGAAGACCACCAGCACGATGGCGGGGATGGCGACCCAGCGCACCCACCACGGCAGTGACCTGAACAGTTCTTTCATGACGCACGGCTCCTCACATCCGCTCTCCGACATCCCCCGGCACCGTCATGTCGATGCTAAGCGGGCCCGTGGGCGGACGGGAGGCCCCGCGGCCCCGGTCCTCCCCTGACCGTCCCCCGAGGGAACCCTGAGGTCCACGGGCCCGGAGGTCACCCTTCGGGCGGAGAGAAGATGACCATCACCCGCAGATCTTCCGTGATGTGGTGGAACTTGCACGGGGTGTGCGCCGGGACGTAGACGATGCTGCCGCGCGCCACCCGGGTGGTCTCCCCACCCACCGTGACCTCGGCATGACCGCTGACCACGAAGTTCAGCACGTCCTGCCGCTGCGGCCCCTGCGAATCCGTGTCGCCCACATTGAGCGCGTACAGCCCGGCCGACATGCTGCGCTCACGGAGAAACCGCAGGTAGGCGCCGTTGTGGGCGGTTCGCTCCGCCTCCAGCTGATCCAGCCGGAACTGCTTCATCGCCTCGCACCCCTTGCCCGGCCCATGGCCCGGTCTGCAACGATCTCCTGCATGAAGAGCATCCTGTTCAAGTTCATCGCCAACGCCGTGGCGCTCCTGGTGGCGGTATGGCTGGTCAGCGGCATCACTCTCGGCGACGGGGAGACGACCACCGGCGGCAAGGCCCTCACCCTCATCCTCGTCGCGCTGATCTTCGGCCTGGTCAACCTCGTCGTCAAGCCGATCGTGAAGGTTCTGGCCTTTCCGCTGCTCGTCGTCACCCTGGGGCTGTTCACCCTGGTGATCAACGCGCTGATGCTGATGCTGACCGGCTGGATCGCCGGGGACTCCTTCGAGGTCAACGGCTTCGGATCAGCCGTGCTCGGCGGTCTGATCATCTCCATCGTGTCGTGGGCCGTCAATCTCATCCTGGACCGGGACTGACGAACCGGCCATGACCACGCGCGCCGCGCGCGGGGGCCCGTCCGCTCCGTCCGCGCGCCGGCGTCCGCCCCTCGCCGACGGGCTGGGCCTCCCGTCGGGGCGGGCCCGGGGAACAGGCACCGCGGAACGCCGGTAACGGGGCGGTGCTGCCGCCCCTCCCGCCGGCCCCGGGGCCACCGGACGGGGGTACCTCCCGGCCTCCCCCGGACTCCGTCCGGGGGGAGCCCCATGGCTGGGGCAGGATCGAGGGCGCCCCGCCCCACCCGCTGGCCCAGGCCGGCACAGCACTCCACGGAAAGCAGCACCACCCATGAGCCACCCCCCCATCACCGGACCCGGCGACGGAACCCGCTCCGTCCACGCCGGCCTGCCCGCCCCGCGGCCCGGCAAGCCCGCGCTGCCGGGGCCGGTCTTCGCCGCCCACTACCACCTGCCGGGCGACCCGGCCGAGGCCACCTACGGCTACGGCCGCAACGCCAACCCCACCTGGACCGCGCTCGAAACCGCCCTGGCCGAGCTGGAGTCGCCCGACCGGGAGGCGCACGCCGTCGTCTTCGCCTCCGGGATGGCCGCCACCTCCGCCGTACTGTTCACCCAGCTGCGGGCCGGCGACACCGCCGTGCTGCCCACCGACGGCTACCACGGCACCTCGGGCCTGATCCCGCGCCTGGAGGCGTTCGGCATCCGCGTCACCACCGTGCCCACCGGCGGCCCGCGGCAGTACGCGGCGCTCGACGGCGCCCGGCTGCTGTGGACCGAGTCCCCCTCCAACCCGGGCCTCGATGTGTGCGACCTCGCCGCGCTCGCGGACGCCGCCCACGCGCACGGCGCGCTGCTCGCCGTCGACAACACCCTCGCCACTCCGCTCGGTCAGCGCCCCCTGGAACTGGGCGCGGACTTCTCCATGGCCAGCGGCACCAAGGCGCTCAGCGGCCACGGCGATCTGCTGCTCGGCTACGTGGTGACCCGCGACGCGGAGGCCGCCGAGGCGCTGCGCGGCTGGCGGGCCGCCATCGGCGCCATCCCCGGCCCCATGGAGACCTGGCTCGCCCACCGCAGCCTGGCCACCCTCCAGCTGCGCGTGGACCGGCAGGCGAGCAACGCGCTGGCCGTCGCCACCGCGCTGCGCGCCCGCCCCGAGGTGACGGGACTGCGCCACCCCGGGCTCCCCGACGATCCGGCGCACGCCCTCGCCACCCGCCAGATGCGGCGCTTCGGCTGCGTGGTCTCCTTCACCCTCCCCGACCGCGACACGGCCGAACGCTTCCTCGCCGCCCTGCGCATCGTCGACAACGCCACCAGCTTCGGCGGCGTACGCTCCACCGCCGAGCGGCGGGCCCGCTGGGGCGGCGACGACGTCCCCGAGGGCTTCATCCGGCTGTCGGTGGGCATCGAGGACGCCGCGGACCTCGTGGCCGATCTGACGGCGGCCCTGGACCACGCGACCGGCTGAGGTTTCGTACCGGGCGGTACGGGCGACAAGTACCCGCATGACCGATGCACGGCCCGTGGTCAAACGCACCGCCCGCGCCATCCTTCTGACCGCGGACGACACCGAGCTGATCGTGATCAAGCGCACCAAGCCGGGCCAGCCGGCGTACTGGATCACCCCGGGCGGTGGCGTCGAGTCCTCCGACGCCACCGTGCTCGACGCCCTGCACCGCGAGGTGTTCGAGGAACTGGGCGCCAAGATCACCGATGTGGTGCCCGCGTTCGTCGACACCGTTCCGCACCTGCCCGAGCCGGGCGAGACCACCCCGCCGGGGCTGAAGGTGCAGCACTTCTTCGTCTGCCGACTGGCCTCCATGGACCCGGCGCTGCGGCACGGACCCGAAGTGACCAATCCGTGCGGCCGGTACGAGATCGTGCGGCTGCCGTTCACCCCGCAGGGGCTCGCCGCCGTCGACCTCGTCCCGGCAACCCTGCTGGCCTATCTCACCCGCAACATCGCCGGAATGCGGGCGCTCCTCGCCCGCGACCTGGGCTGAGCGGCGAGACGCCCTAGCCGAACCAGCCCGCGCCCGGGTCCTGCGGAGCGCGCCGCTCGGCCTCGGCCAGCGCCCGTTCGGCCGCTTCCTGCCAGTCGTGGGGGCGCGGCGGCGGGACGGGCACCGAGGGCGGCGGCAGCGGCAGTTCGGACTCCGCCGGGACGAGCGGCGGCGGTACGGCGGCGGGCAGCGGCAGCGGCGCGGGCGGCGGTACGGGTCCGGCGGCGGGCGGCGGTACGGGGGCCGGTGGCGGCACGGGAGCCGGGGCGGCCACCGGGGCGGGCAGCGGCGCCGGTACGGACGGCGCGGCCGACGCGCCCGGCGCCGGTCCCGTACCCGGGCCCGCCCCGGCCCCCCTGGCCTCGCCCGCCCCGCGGGCCTCGCGCGCCTGCCGGGCGGCCCCGAAGAAGTCGCCGCCCTTGCGCCGGTAGTCGTCGCTCCCCCACGCCCGCGCCGTGCGCTTGGGCGCCTTCACCAGATGCGGTATGTGCTTGGCGCAGTGGATGTACGCCTCCTCCACGTCCACCCGTACCCACAGCTCCGCCCTGCGCCCCGGTGCCGTGTCGCGGGGCAGTTCCGGGTGCAGCGCCCGCAGTTCGGCGTCCGGCACGATCCGGGCCCGCCCGTTGATGTGCAGCCCGATCCGCGCCCGGTCGAAGTCCATGAGCAGCATTCCGGCGTGCGGGTTCTCGGTGATGTTGCCCATCGAGGCGTGCACCCCGTTGCCCCGGTACTCCGGGTAGGCCACCGCCCGGTGGTCCAGTACGTGGATGAACCCGGCAGGGCCGGCCCGGAAGGTGCTGTCGCACTCGCCGTGCCGGTCGGCGGTGGCCAGGAAGAACATCTCCGCCCTGGCCACGAACTCGCGCATCCGCTCGTTGAGATGATCGAGGAGCTGCTCCTCGTAGAAGCGGTCGGCCCGGTGTTCGCTGCCCAGCTGCCGCTGCAGTTCGTGCTCTCCGTCGCTGCCGGGCAGGCGCGCGCCGTCATCCCCGTGATTCATGATCGATCCGACCTTGCGTCGTGCTGGTCACTGCCGGCGTGCTCACGCCCCCGGGGACATCCCCGCGGCGGCCAACGTACCCGTGAAGTCGTGCCGTATCCGCCGCTCCTCGATTCCGGCGGACACCAGCGCGGCGACGCTGTGCCGGATCATCTGCGGCGGTCCTGACAGATAGCCGTCGAACTCGGGCCACGGACCGTACTCCTTGACCGCCTCCGGCAGCTGCCCGGCGAAGCCGCGGGTCGCGTACTGCGCGACCACCGGGCGCACCGACAACCAGGGGTGCCGCCGCTCCAGTTCGAGGAAGGTGTCCAGTTCGTACAGGTCGGTGTCCCGGTTGGCGCCGAAGAACACCTCCATGCGGCGCTGTCTGCCGCGTTCGGCGACATCCTCCACCAGTGCCTTGATCGGGGCGATGCCCGTCGAACCCCCCACGCACAGCAGCCCGCTGTCGGAGGTGTGGTCGATCGTCATCGCGCCCTCGGGCGGTCCGAGCCGGATCACGTCGCCGCACTGCGCCCGGTGCACCAGGGCCCGCGAGACCCAGCCGGCGGGCACCGCCTTCACATGGAACATCAACAGCCCGTCGGGGCGCGGTGAGCAGGCGAAGGAGTACTGCCGCCACTCGCGCGGCCACCACGGGGTCTCCATGGCGGCGTACTGGCCGGCGCGGTACGGGTAGGGCTGGTCGGGCCGTACGGTGACCACCGCGACGTCGGCGGTGCGCGCCTCGTGGGCGACGATCTCCGCGTGCCACCAGGCGGGGGCGCGCAGTTCGTCGTCGGCGGCGGCGTCGATCATGATCTGGGAGATGGCGGTGTAGGCGCGCACCCAGGCGGCCTCCGCCTCCTGGCCCCAGGTGCGCGGCGCGAACCGCTCCAGGGCCGTCATCAGGCACTCGCCGACGGCCGGGTAGTGCGTGGAGCGGGTGCCGTACTTGCGGTGGCCGCGGCCCAGTTGCATCAGGTAGTCGGTCAGGGTGACCGTGTCGTCTATGTGTTCCGCCGCCTTGAGCAGCGCGCCGAACAGCCGGTCGCGCTGGGCGTCCATCGCGGGCGGGAACATCTGCCGCAGGTGGGGGTGGTTGACGAAGAGCAGGGCGTAGAAGTACGAGGTCACCTCGTCGGCCGCCGGCTCGATCTCCGCCAGCGTGCGCCGGATCACCACAGCGTCGGGGGACGGTCGGCGCCCCTGCTGGAATCCTGTGGCGGCGGTGCCGTCCTCGGCCGGTATCGCGGTCATCTGCTCTGCCTCGCCTCGATCAACTCCCGGTGGCACAGCGGGTCGGTGTGCGCACCGGGGCCGGGTGGTGAGCCGGAAATTCCGGCTTCGAGCCCCCGAACCTCATGAACTGAGCGGCTGGCCGTCGCCCAGCAGGCGACACCGACCCTACCGTTATAGGGACGAGACACAACCCCCTTCCTGTGCCGCGATGGCCGGTCCGAAGGGGTTTTCTAGACTCGGTGGCATGAACATCACCATGAGATACGCGACGAGCGAGGACATTCCGGAGATCGTCGCGATGCTCGCCGACGATCCGCTGGGCGCGGCCCGCGAGAGCCCGGACGACCTCAAGCCGTACGAGACGGCCTTCGAACGCATCGCCGCCGACCCGAACCAGCATCTGATGGTGGCCGAACCCGCGGACGTGGCGGGCCAGGTCGTGGGCACCCTGCAGCTGTCGGTGATCCACGGGCTCTCCCGCCGGGGCGCCTCACGGGCGCTGATCGAGGCGGTGCGGGTGCACGCCTCGCAGCGCGGCAGCGGGCTCGGTACCGAGATGATCGGCTGGGCGGTGGCGGAGGCGCGGCGCCAGGGGTGCGCTGTGGTGCAGCTCACCTCCGACGCCACGCGGGTGGACGCGCACCGGTTCTACGAGCGGATCGGGTTCGAGGCGAGCCACCTCGGCTTCAAGATGACGCTGGGCGACTGATCCGGCGCGGCGGCCCGCCTCCGCCCGCGCCGCCCGGACCGGTTGGACGGGGCGGGGCTCACAGCCCGCCCCAGCCGCCGGGGTCGGCGCCGCCGGGGGTGGGGGCAGCGGGGTCGTAGGGGGTGCGGGTGAAGATGAAGCTGCCCAGGTCGAGATGGGGCGCGGGTCCCTCGGGAACGGCGTGCAGCGTCTCCCCGGCGTAGTACCCCTCCAGGCCCTTCCAGCGCCGGCTGTCCCCGTCCACCGGGCGGAACCGCGAACCGCGCCCGCCGCCGTTCGCCGGGGCGAGGGTGAGGGTGCGTCCGGCGAGCAGCCGCAACGTGTAGGGGATGGTGCCCCAGTACCAGGTGCCGGTCAGGTCGAGCAGCCACGGTTCGGCGTCGGCGGCCGGCATCGGCCGCCAGGGGGCGGGCAGGACCGGCTCGCGGTCGGCGACCTCGGCCAGCAGCGCGGCGGCGAGCGCGCCGGTCCCGACGCCCGAGGTGGCGTTGGCGAACGCGACGGCCACCAGGCGCTCCTCGGGGCAGGTCCACAGCCCGGCGGTGAACCCCGGCATGGAGCCGCTGTGTCCGGCCAGCACCCGGCCGTCGTCCAGGGCCAGTTGCAGGCCCAGGCCGTAGGAGGACTCCCACTGCGGGTCCTGCGGGGCGACGGCGGGGACGCGCATCTCGGCGAGGGTGCCGGCGTCCAGCACCCGCTCGTCGCCCTCCAGCAGGAAGTGGCCGAAGAGACCCAGATCGGTGACCGTGGACCACAGCTGTCCGGCCGGGGCCATCCGCCCGGTGTCGGTGAGCGGCTCCGGCTGCACGGCGTCGGCGTACGGGTGCACCGCCCAGCCGCGCGCGTACGGGGCCTGTGGCAGCGCGGTGGTGCGGGTCATGCCCAGCGGCCGGAGCACTTCCTCGCGCAGCACCTCCTCGAAGGGCGCGTCGCGCAGCCGCTCAACGAGGGCGCCGAGCAGCGCGTACCCGGGGTTGGAGTAGTGGTACAGGCGTCCTGCGGGGTGCTTGTCCGGTGTGTCGCCGAAGATGTCGGCGAGTGCGGGGCGCAGGGCGCCGTCGGTCCGTTCCCACCAGGGGCCGCGTGCCTCGGCGGCGAGGCCGGCGGAGTGCGAGAGCAGCTGGGAGAGGGTGGCGTCGCCGGCGTACGGGGCGTCGGGCAGATGGGTGCGCAGCCGGTCGCCGAGGTCCAGCAGTCCGGCGTCGCGCAGCCGCAGGACGAGGACGGCGGCGAAGGTCTTGGTGATCGAGCCGATGCGGTACTGCCGGTGTGCGTCGGCGGCGCCCTCGCCGTGCGCGCCGTGCCACACCGCGGTGCCCTCCCGTACGACACCGGCGACCACCGAGGGCGCCCTGCCCCGGGCCTGGGCGGTGGCGACCCGGTGACGCAGGGCGCGGCGGGTCTCGGGCAGCAGCTGGTGATCATCGGTCATGGCGTCACCCTGCCACCGGTGCGGCGCGGGGAGTAGTACGCCGGACCTCGCGCGGGCGGGGGAGGCGCCGGGACCGGCCGGGCGGGCAGGGCGGCGGGGCGGCGGGAAAACCGGTCGCGGCGAACGCGTGCGGCGGGTAAGCCTGGACGGCGTGCCGACCTCATCACTCACGCTGCCCGTCCGCCGTCTCACCCGTGCCGATCTGCCGGCGGCCCTGGACCTGGCCGCCGACCGGTCCTGGACCCGGGAGGCGCACAAGTGGCGGCTGCTGCTGAGCGCCGGAACGGGGTACGGGATCGACGCCCCGGCCGATGACCCGGTGGGCGGCCTGATCGGGGCGTTCGTCCTGACCCCCTACCCGGGGTACCGGTGCGTCAGCATGGTGCTGGTCGCGCGGCGCCACGAGCGGCGCGGGCTCGGGGAACGGCTGATGCGGCACGCGATCGCCGAGTCGGGGGACGCGGTGCTCTTCCTGAGCGCGACCGACAACGGCCGTCCGCTGTACGAGAAGCTGGGCTTCACGGCAGTGGGAGCGGTGACCACGCTCCGAGGCCCGTTCACCGGCGGGGAGACCGGCCAGGACGACGGGCGCCGGGACAACGGGCGCGGCCCGGACGGGGTGCGGGTCCGGCCGGCCACGGCGGCCGACATGCCGGGGCTGACGGCCCTGGACCGGCCGGTGTTCGGTACCGACCGCACCGGACTGCTCGCCCGGCTGCCGTCGTTCGCCGACCGGCTGGCGGTGGCGCAGGCCCCGGACGGGCGGCTGACCGGTTACGCGGCGTCCTGGCCGAACGTCACCACCACGGTGATCGGCCCGGTCGTGGCGCAGGACCTCCGCACGGCGCAAGCCCTGATCTCCCACCTCGGCGCGGCGGCCACGCTGCCGCTGCGGTACGACGTGGACGACCGCCACCCCGAGTTGGCCGGCTGGCTGCGCTCCCGTGGCCTGTCGGGCGACTTCCGGTGCGCGCTCATGGTGCGCGGCGCCGCTGACCTGCCCGGGGACATCAGCCGCCGGTTCGCACCGTACTCGGTGGCGCTGGGCTGAACCGGGCGGCGGCGGACCGCCGTTCCAGCGTGGCGGCGAGGACCGCGAGCCCGAGGGCGGCGGTGGTCATCGCCGCGCCGACGACATTGGGCGCGGTGTCGCCGAGTCCGCCCGCGATCACCAGGCCGCCGAGCCAGGCGGCGAGCGCGTTGCCGAGGTTGAACGCCCCGATGTTGACGGCCGAGGCGAGGGTCGGCGCCTGGGCGGCGTGGTCCAGGACCCGTTTCTGCAGCGGGGCGACGGTCGCGAACCCGAACCCGCCGATGAGCAGCAGGGTGAGCGCGGCGCCCGCCTTGTGGTGGGCGGTGGCGGTGAACAGGGCCAGCAGCACGGCGAGGCCGCCCAGCGACACGTACAGCATGGGCAGCAGCGCGCGGTCCGCGTACCGGCCGCCGATCAGGTTGCCGATGACCATGCCGGCGCCGAAGAGCACCAGCAGCCAGGTCACGCTGCCCGGGGCGTATCCGGCGGCGCCGGTCATCATCGGTGCCAGGTAGGTGATGGCGGCGAAGACCCCGCCGAAGCCGAGCACGGTCATGGCCATCGCCAGCAGCACCTGGGGGTCGCGCAGCGCGGCCAGCTCGCCGCGCAGCCCGCCGGCCGGTGCCGGGACCGGTGCCCCGTCGCCGGCCGGTTCCCCGACCCGGTGCGGCACCAGGGCCGCCACCCCGGCGAGGGCGATGACCCCGATCCCGGCGATCACCGCGAAGGTGGCCCGCCAGCTGACCTGCTGGCCCAGCCAGGTGCCCAGCGGGACGCCGACCACATTGGCGACGGTGAGCCCGGTGAACATCAAGGAGATCGCCCCGGCGCGTTTGTGCGGCGCCACCAGCCCGGCCGCCACGATCGCGCCGATGCCGAAGAACGCCCCGTGCGCCAGGGAGGCGACCACCCGTCCGGCGAGCATCACGGCGAAGACGGGGGCGGCGGCGGACAGGGCGTTGCCGGCGATGAACAGCCCCATGAGCGCCATCAGCATCCGCTTGCGGGAGACCCGGGCCCCGGCCACGGCCAGTACGGGCGCCCCGATCACCACGCCCAGGGCGTAGCCGGTGGCGAGGTATCCGGCGGTGGGGATGGACACCGAGAAGGTCTCGGCGACCTCGGGCAGCAGGCCCATGATCACAAACTCGGTGGCACCGATGCCAAAGGCGCCGATGGCCAGCGCGAGGAGCGCGAGTGGCACGGGGTCCCTCCGATTTATTGCATGCAGACAACCTTTAACGGCTTGGACAATAATTGCAGACGCGGGATATATGCAAACGCCGACTCTTGCGGAGGTGAGCTAACCTGGGCACGGCAACCGCCGCCGTGGAAGGAGAGGCCCGATGACGCGCCCCGACCAGAGCCTCAGCCAGGGCTGGTGCGCCCTGTCCGCCCTGCACGGCCGCATCGAGACGGCCATCGAACGCGCCCTCCAGGCCGCCCACGACCTGAGCGTGCGCGAGTACTCCGTCCTCAACGTCCTCGTCCAGCAGCACGAGGGCACCGGCGGTCACTACCGGATGAACGAACTCGCCGAGGCCGTCGTCCTCAGCCAGAGCGCCACCACGCGCCTGGTCAACCGCCTGGAGGACCGCGGCCTGCTCACCCGGTACCTGTGCGCGGACGACCGCAGGGGCATCTACACCGATGTCACCGAGGCCGGCCGGGCCCTCCTGGACCGGGCCCGCCCCACCAACGACGCCGCCCTGGACCGGGCCCTCACCGAGGCCGCGACCCACCCCGAACTGGCCCCCTTGGTCACCGCCCTCCGCGACCACGCCCGGCGCTCCAGCACCCCGGCCGCCACCCCGGCCTGAGCCCCGGCCCCCGGCGTCGCGCCACCCCGGCCCACACGCCCGGCTACGCCCCGGCGCGCCGCACCTCGCGCAGCGGGGCCGAGCACAGCGCCCCCACACCCGTCACGGCCACCGCCAGCGCGCACCCGGCCAGCACCACCCCCACCGGTATGTGCTCGGCCGCCGCACCCAGCGTCAGATTCATCAGCAGCAGCGACCCGGTCTGCACCATCGTCAAAATCGCCTGCACCCGGGAGAGATGGGACTCCGGCGCCGCCGTCAGAATCAGCGGCGCCACATGCGCCCCGAACAGCCCGTTCCCGGCCCCCACCAGCAGCCCGGCGACCACCGCCACCACCGGCGACGCCACCAGCCCCAGCACCGCGATCCCCCCGCCCGCCACCAGCAGCCCGACCCCCGCCGCGACACCGGGCCGCGCCGCGCCCCCGCGCCGCAGCACCACCAGCGACACCGCGACGATGCCCAGCGCCTGCGCACCACTCACCAGACCCACCGGCTCCACGCCCCAGCCCTGCTCCCGCGCCAGCAGCGGCACCAGCAGCGCCACCACCGGCAACAGGAACGCCGCCGCCACCGACACCACCCCCAGGGACACCCGCAACAGCCGGTCCCGCCACGCCAGCCGCAGCCCGTCCGCGATGTCCCCCAGCATCGAGCCCCCGGCCCCGCGCCCGGCACCCTCCCCGGCGAACCGGCCCCGTATCCCCACCAGCACCGCCAGCATCAGCGAGAACGTGCCCACCTGCACCAGCGCCACCCCGGACAGCCCCGCCCGCGCCACCAGCACCCCGCCCAGCGAGCCGCCCGCGAACATCGTCAACTGCACCCCCGTCTGCCGCAGCGCCAGCGCCCGCGGCAGCACCGCCGCCCCCACCAGCCGCCGCGGCATCGACCCCGAGGCCGGCAGATAGAACGCGTCCACCACCCCCGTCAGCAGCGCGGCGGCCAGCAGCAGCCACACCGGCGACCCGAACCGCCACGCCGACAGCGCCACCGCCAGCGACACCAGCACCATGGCGAGATCCCCCGCCACCATCACCCGCCAGGCACCCGCCCGGTCCCCCAGCGCGCCGCCGACCAGCAGCAGCGCGAAGCGCGGCAGATTGACGGCGGTCAGCACCGCACCGGCCACCATCCCCCCGTGCGCCGAGGCGGCCCACCCCAGCGCGAAGAACATCAGACTCGTGCCCAGCATCGACACCAGCGCACCGGCCAGCCACACCCGGTACACCCCGGGCAACCGCACAGCGGGAGCGGCACCGGCCGGATCGTCGGGATCGGTGGGAACGGTGGGATCGGTGGCATCGGGCGCGGTGGACGTCGGGGGAGCGGTCATGCCCCAGACCGTAGGGCGGCGCACTGACAACCCGACCCGGCGGCGGGAAAGTTATCCACAGAACCCCGAATTCTGTGGACAATCAGACCGGACCGGCACCCCGACCGCACGTGTCCGTTTCCTTCAAGACCCCCGCCACACCCCCGCCTACGCTGCCCGCATGGCACCACGATGCGACCTCATCGGACTGATCACCGACGACCTCAGCGCCTCCCTCGCCTTCTACCGGCGACTCGGCCTCGACATCCCCGACACCGCCCCCGACACCCCCCACGTCGAGGCCCTGCTCCCCGGCGGACTGCGCCTGGCCTGGGACTCCGTCGCCACCATCACCTCCTTCCAGCCCGACTGGACCCCACCCCGCGGCGGACAGCGCATCAGCCTCGCCTTCCTGTGCGACAGCCCCGCCGAAGTCGACTCCCTCTACGCCGAACTCACCGCCACCGGCCACCCCGGCGCCACCCCGCCCTGGGACGCCGTGTGGGGCCAGCGCTACGCCACCGTCCTGGACCCCGACGGCAACCACATCGACCTGTTCGCACCCCTCGGCTGACCCCACCGGCCCCACGCCGCACACCACGCCGCAACCCGCACCACCACCCCCGCGCCCACCCCGTACCACGCCGCGATCATGCCCATCCCGCCGCACACCACCGCATTACAGTGCACCGCATGACCGCACTCCAGGGAAAAACCGCCGTCGTCACCGGAGGCTCACGCGGCATCGGCCGGGCCGTCGTGGAACGACTCGCCCGCGACGGAGCCCATGTCGTCTTCAACTACGCCCGCAGCGAGGCGGCCGCCGCCGAGGTCGTCGCCGCCGTCCAGCGCTCCGGCGGCCCCGGCAGCGCCCACGGCATCCTCCTCGACCTCACCAGCCCCGGAGCCGCCGAGGAACTCCTCGACCAGGCGACAAGGTTGCACAGCACCCCCGACATCATCGTCAACAACGCCGCCCTGTCCTTCCCCCCGACCCCGCTCGCCGAGACCGACCCGGCCGCCTTCGACGCGGTCATGACCGTCAACACCACCGCCGTCTTCCGCACCCTGTGCCACGCCGCCCGCCACATGCCCGACAACGGCCGGATCATCAGCGTCTCCTCCCTCAACACCACCCGCCCCGCACCCGGCATCGCCGCGTACGCCGCCAGCAAGGGCGCCCTCGAACAGCTCACCGCCGTCGCCGCCCAGGAACTCGGCCCCCGCGGCATCACCGTCAACACCGTCTCCCCGGGCGCCACCGACACCGACATGCTGCACGGCACCAACCCGCCCGAGGCCCTCGAACACGTCGCCGCCCTCACCCCCCTGCGCCGCCTGGGCACCCCCGCCGACGTCGCCGACGTCATCGCCTTCCTCGCCGGCCCCGACGGCCGCTGGATCACCGGCCAGAACCTCCACGCCACCGGCGGCCTGACCTGACCCACCCTCACCCGCCCTCATCCGCCCAACGCCGCCACCACCTCCCGCGCGGCAGCCCACTCCCGCTCCCCACCGAGCCAGTCCGCCGCCAGCACCATCCGCACCGCCGTCCCCAGCCGCACCGTGTCCCCCTCACCGCCCAGATCCCCCAGCTGAGCGGGCAACAGCAGAGCCAGCGCCCGCGACTCGCCACGCTCCCCCAGCGACGCCACCAGCTCACCCAGCGGACCCGCCACCGCCTCCGGCCGCACCACCCCCGCCCCCGTACGCCGCAACCCGCCCGCCACCGCGATCCGCAGCCAGTTCCCGTACGCGTCCTCGCTCAGCACCCCGGCATGCCCGGCCGCCCGCTCGAAATGCGCCCGCGCCCTCACGCCGTCCCCCGCCTCCTCGTACCCCTGCCCGAGAGCGGCGTGCAGCGACGGATAGAACCCCGCCACCCTCGCGTCCCCGACCGCGTCCGCCAGTTCCAGACACCGCAGGTTCCAGCGCAGCCGCTCCCCGGCCGTGGTCCGCGTCCGCGCCACATAGTGCGCGGCCACGCACCGCTCATAGTCGTCCGACGCCACCTCCCAGGCCCGCAGGAACAGTTCACCGTCATCGTTCGCCATGCCCCGCGCACACAGCCGCACCACCGGGTTCTCAGGATCCATCACGCACCGGCATCACCAGCGTCGTGAAACTGCCCTGGTCCGCCGAGCGCACCAGCACCGGACCGCGCCCCGGCTCCCCCAGCTCCAGCAGCACATCGGGCCCCACCGCCGACTCCACCGCCCCGGCCAGCACCACCGGATCGAACGCCACCCGCACCCCGGGCCCCGTGACCAGCGCCGGCACCCGCACCCCACCGACCGTCAGCCCCTCCTCCCCCGCCGTACGGACCACCACCGGCCCCGTATCCCGCTCCAGCGCCGCACGCAGCGCCACCCGGTCCGCGATCACCCGGTGCCGTACCGGCTCAAGACCCTCCAGCACCAGCCGGTACGCCGGGAACTCCCCCTCCGTCAGGGACACCTCACGCACCCGCTCCCCGTCCCGCACCCGCGCCCGACCCGCTCCGGACACCTCCAGCACCACCTCACCGGCACCCCGCGCCCACTCCGCGACCTCCCGCAGCTCCACCGCCTCCACCAGCAGCGGCCCCGGCCACGCACCGGTCACCGTCCGGGCCCGCAGCGTCCGCACCGACAGCCGGTACCGGTCCGTCGCCACCAGCCGCACCTCCTCCCCGGCCGCCTCGACCAGCACACACCGCAACAGCGGATGCCCGGGATCGGTCGCCGGCACCACCTGCCGTACGGCACCCGCCAGCTCCGCACCGCCCAGCACGACCCGCGCCGGCACCGCCCCCGGCCACTCCCGCAACACCTCGGCGAACACCGCGCCCGCCGCCCGCGCCTCCTCCCGGGTACGCCGCTGCCACTCCTCCAGCACCGCACGCCCCCGCTCGGCCGGACCGTCCAGCACCACGGCGGCCTCCACCAGCGGCAGCCCCGCACCACGCAGCCGGCGCAACAGCACCGCACGCTCCGCCTGACCCGGCGCGTACCGCCGGTAGCCCGTCACCGCGTCGACCTCGGCCGGCGGCAGCACCCCGCAGTCGTCGTAGAAGCGCAACGCGCTGGGGCTCAGCCCGGCCAGCCGGGCGAACGCCCCGATCCCGAGCAACATCTCGTCCTGGTCCTCGTCCATGCCGCTCATGCTGAGCCTTCAGCCAACCCGAGGGTCAAACCCCGCCACCACGACACCCCGGCCCCTTGCCCTGACGCCGACGTCAACGTTTACCGTCACCGACATGCGCATCAGTGAAATCGCCGAACGGGCCGGGGTCAGCACCCGCACCCTGCGCTACTACGAAGCGCGCGGCCTGCTCAACGCCCCGCGCGCCGCCAACGGATACCGCGTCTACGACGACGCCGACCTGGAACTGGTACGCCAGATCCGCACCCTCCAGGAATCCGGCTTCGGCCTGGAGGAAACCCGCCCGTTCGTCGAATGCCTGCGGGCGGGCCATCCGCGCGGCGACTCCTGCCCCGACTCGCTCGACGTGTACCGCAGGAAGCTCGCCGAGATCGACGCGCTCATGGAACGGCTGCGGGCGGTACGCGCCGAGGTGAGCGAGCGGCTGCTGCGCTCCGCGACGGAACCGAAATGCCACCTGGGAGGCTCACCATGAAAACCGGGCTCGCCGACGTCACCGACGCCACCTTCGCCGAGGAGGTCCTGGCGGCGGACCTTCCCGTCCTGCTGAAATTCACCGCCGACTGGTGCCCGCCCTGCCACCAGCTGAGCCCGGTCCTGGCCGCGATCGCCACCGAACGGGCCGGCGAACTGAAGGTCGCCGAACTGAACGTCGACCACAACCCCGCGACGGCCGCCGCCTACGGCGTGCTGTCGGTCCCCACCCTGATCCTCTTCCGCGCCGGGGAACCCGTGACCTCCCTGGTGGGCGCCCGCAGCAAGCAGCGCCTGCTCCAGGAACTCGACGGCCGGTAGCCACCGGCTGCGCCGGGCGGGGCGGCCGGGGCCGCAGGGCTCAGAACCCGCCCTCCATGTTGACGAAGCGCGAGTAGTGGCCCTGGAACGCCACCGTGATGGTGGCCGTGGGGCCATTACGGTGCTTGGCCACGATCAGATCCGCCTCGCCCGCCCGGGGGGACTCCTTCTCGTAGGCGTCCTCCCGGTGCAGCAGGATCACCATGTCCGCGTCCTGCTCGATGCTGTTGTGGATGTTGATGCCATTGGCGATGAAGTTGTGGGTCCCGGGCACCGTCGCGTCGAAGACCTCACGTTCTCCCAGGCTCCGCACCGAGACGACCTCGTCCCAGAACACATCACTGGTGGCCAGCAGTTCGAGATCCTCGGCCCGCAGCACCTCCGCGACCCGGCCCAGCCTGCCCCGGCTCGGGGCACTGCGGTAGAGCGCCGAGCCGTTGTAGCGCACCCCCAAGGCGCTCTGGAACGCACGGGTGCTCATGTGCTCGACGCCCATCAGCGCGCGGACGGTGCCCCAGACCTCCTTGGGAACCGTGTCGATGTTGGTGTTCATCCGGACGTCGCGCAGTCGCTCGGCGGCCGTCACGACATGCCGTGCCCGGGCCCCATGGACGCCCACCCGCTCCAGGAAGCGGCGCTGGTCCTCCACCCCGGAGATGTCCAGGGTCCAGCCCGGACGGCCGGGGGAACCGGTCACCGAGCGCAGACGGGCGCGAATGTCCAGACGCAGCAGCAGCAACTGCAGGTCACGGGCCAGTCGCTCGCTCGTCGTCGCGTAGTACACGCGCACCGCTCCCGAGCGCGACACGGTCACCGAACCGTCGGTGGCCCACAGGTGGCGCAGGAAGAGCCTCAGCTGCTCGTCCGGCAGGGCGAAGATCCCGCCCGGCAAGAACTTCTCATGAGAACGCTTGCCGTAGAGACCGAAGCCGTCGAGCCACTCCGCGATCGGGTTGCGGCGCCCACGCCCGGTCAGGTGCGGCGAGGGCAGGTACAGGTGCCACCAGCTGTCCTGCCGCACCAGCCGCGGAGTGATACCGAAATGCGCCGCGGCCTCCTTCACCGCGGTCAGATTCGCCTCGTCGTTGCTCGTGTAATGCACGGGCTGGCGCGGCGCGACACAGCCGTCACCGATCAGATGGGCGAGCATGATCAGCTCAGCCTCGGGCCATTCCCTCGTGTGCTGCGGCACGCCCGTCCCGCGCGGCACCGCGATCCGCGAACCGGGCGACAGCTCGCCCAGCGGTCGCCAGCCGTCGTACATGAGGAACGGGTGGTTCGCGGTGGCGTCGATCTCCCGCCCCGAGGCGAGCGTCAGCCGGAAGACTTCCTTGACTCCGCTGGAGAACACATGGGTCATCGGCCGGCGGACCAGTCGCAGTTGCTCGTCCAGCGACCACACGGGGAAGCCGCGTTCGCCGCTCTCCATCAACTCGGCGATCGTCACCTCCGCGCCGGTGTCGGCGCGCAGGATTCTGGTCTCGGCCGTGACACAGCCCGATTCACGCAGGTCGGAGACCATCGGCTTCTTGTCGGTGCGCTGCTCGGGGCCACGGTTCAGCTGGGAGAGCGCGATCACCGGGACCTCCAGCTCCTTCGCCAGCAGCTTCAGGTTCCGGGACATCTCCGAGACCTCCTGCTGCCGGCTCTCCGGCCGGCGGCTGCCGCCGGATTGCATCAGCTGGAGATAGTCGATGACGACCAGCCGCAGGTCGTTGCGCTGCTTGAGCCGCCGGCACTTGGCGCGGATCTCCATCATCGAGAGGTTCGGCGAGTCGTCGATGTACAGCGGCGCGTCGTTGACCTCCGTCATCTGCCGTGCCACCCGGGTCCAGTCCTCGTCCGTCATGCTGCCCGACCGCATGTGGTGCAGCGCCACCCGCGCCTCGGCGGACAGCAGACGCATGGCGATCTCGTTGCGCCCCATCTCCAGCGAGAAGATGACGCTCGGCAGTTTGTGCTTGATGGAGCACGCGCGTGCGAAATCCAGAGCGAGCGTCGATTTGCCCATGGCCGGCCTGGCCGCGATGACGATCATCTGGCCGGGGTGGAGACCGTTCGTCAGGGAGTCCAGGTCGGTGAAGCCGGTGGGGACGCCGGTCATCTCGCCGCTGCGGGCGCCGATCGCCTCGATCTCGTCGAGGGCGCCCTCCATGATGTCGCTGAGCGGCAGGTAGTCCTCCGACGTCCGCTGCTCGGTGACCTGGTAGACCTCCGCCTGCGCGGTGTTGACGATGTCGTCGACGTCGCCGTCCGCCGCGTATCCCATCTGGGTGATGCGGGTGCCGGCCTGCACCAGGCGGCGCAGCACCGCCTTGTCGTGGACGATCTCCGCGTAGTACAGGGCGTTGGCGGCGGTGGGGACCATCTGCACGATCGAGTGCACATAGCCCGCGCCGCCCACCTTGGCGAGTTCGCCGCGCTTGGTCAGCTCGTTGGCGACGGTGATGGGGTCGGCCGGCTCGCCCTTGGCGTACAGGTCGAGGATCGCCGCGTAGATCGTCTCGTGGGCGGGCTTGTAGAAGTCGGCGCCGCGCAGTGTCTCGACCACGTCGGCGATGGCGTCCTTGGACAGCAGCATGCCGCCGAGCACCGACTGTTCTGCGCGGACGTCCTGGGGCGGGACGCGTTCGAAGGCGGTGGAGGACGCGCCGTCGTCCGGGCCGGAGCCGTGGCCCTGCCCCGCCCCGGGGCCGCCGCGGGCCGGCGGCGGCCCGTCGCCCGACGCCGCATCGTCCCAGGGGGGTTCACCGTGCTCGAAATCGGCCACCGACCCCACCTCCTCCCGGACCCGTTGTACGGCCCGGCTCCGACATTTCCGTACCGAGCGCGGACCTACGCTACGGCAGTCGGCCGGTGGTCGGGACAGCCGGGGGAGGGCTCCGCCGGACAAGTTATCCACAGGCTATGTGGATTTCAGATCGCACCCTGTGGATAAGCCGGGGCTTCCTGTGGACAAGGTGCGGCGCCCTCCTGCCACCACCCGTTCATGATCCACTTCGCACCCACTCTGACCTGGGCGTTCACTGTCCGCCCACCCCTGATTACGGGAACACCCGTTCACTCGCCGGGCTCACGACAACACCCGCAGAACATCACACCGGAGGTCGACCGAGGTAAGGATCACAAAAGCATTGCGTCTATTACCTGTGGATGTTTGGATCTCCTCGTGTCCCAGCAGAGCGCCACGCACCGCCGCCACGACCGCGAGATACTCACGCTCGCCCTCCCCGCCTTCGGCGCCCTCGTCGCCGAACCCCTCTTCCTCCTCGCCGACAGCGCCATGATCGGCCACCTCGGCACCCCCCAGCTCGCCGGCCTCGGCATCGCCGCCGCCATCCTCACCACGGCCGTCAACGTCTTCGTCTTCCTCGCCTACGCCACCACCGCCGCCGTCGCCCGCCGCCTCGGTGCCGGCGATCTGCCCGCCGCCCTGCGCCAGGGCATCGACGGCATCTGGCTCGCCGCGCTCCTCGGCCTGGCCGTCGTCCTCATCGGCGTCCCCACCGCCCCGGCCCTCGTCGACGCCCTCGGCGCCTCCGCCACGGCCGCCCCGCACGCCACCACCTACCTGCGCATCAGCATCCTCGGCATCCCCGCCATGCTCATCGTGCTCGCCGCCACCGGCGTCCTGCGCGGCCTCCAGGACACCCGCACCCCGCTCTACGTCGCCATCGGCGGCTTCACCTCCAACGTCGCCCTCAACGGGCTGTTCATCTACGGCCTCGGCTGGGGCGTCGCCGGCTCCGCGTGGGGCACCGTCATCGCCCAGTTCGGCATGGCCGCCGTGTATCTGCGCACCGTCCTGGCCGGCGCCCGCCGGCACGACGTCGCCCTGCGCCCCGTCCCGGCCGGCATCCGCGCCAGTGCCAGGGCCGGCGCCCCGCTGCTGGTCCGCACCCTGTCGCTGCGCGCCATCACGCTGCTCGCCACCCTGGTCGCCGCCCGGCTCGGCGACGCGGACGTCGCCGCCCACCAGATCGCCCTGACCATCTGGACGCTGCTCGCCTTCGCCCTGGACGCCATCGCCATCGCGGGCCAGGCCATCATCGGCCGCTATCTGGGCGCGGGCGACGCGGCCGGTGCCCGGGCGATCTGCCGCCGCATGATCGGCTGGGGGGTCGTCTCCGGGATCGTGCTCGGCGCCCTGGTCGCCGTGCTCGGCCCCCTCGGCATGCCGCTGTTCACCGGTGACGACGCCGTGCACGACCGGCTGCTGCCGGTCCTGCTGATCATCGCCGTCACCCAGCCCATCGCCGGGGTGGTCTTCGTCCTGGACGGCGTCCTGATGGGCGCGGGCGACGGCACCTACCTGGCCGCCGCCATGCTGCTCACCCTCGCCGTCTTCGCCCCCGTGGCCCTGCTGGTCCCCACCATCGGCGGCGGCGTCAGCACCCTGTGGTGGGCGGTGGCCGGACTGATGATGGCCACCCGCCTGGTCACCCTGGGGCTGCGCACCCGCACCGGGCGCTGGCTGATCACGGGCGCCGAGCGCGCCTGACACCCGCCGCCTGCCGGCCGGAACGGGGCACGGCAACGGACGAAGGCAACGGGGACAACAACGGAAACGGCGCCGGCCGCGGACCCCGCCCTGCTGGGACGGGGACGCGACCGGCGCCGTACCGGTACTGCCTACCGCGTGCCGCGGATCACCGGAGGATCACCGCGGACCGCTCACTTCGCGGACGAGTCGACGTGCAGTCCGACCTTCGCCACGACCTCCGGGTGCAGCCGGACCGAGACCTGGTGGGTACCCAGGCTCTTGATCGGGTTGCTGAGCTCGATGCGACGCTTGTCGACATCGGGACCACCGGAGGTCTTCACCGCGGAGACGATGTCCGCCGGGGTGACCGAACCGAACAGCCGGCCGCCGGAGCCCGCACGGACCTTCAGGCGGACCGTGACCTTCTCCAGCTGCGCCTTGATGTCGTTCGCCTGCTCGATCGTGGCGATCTCGCGGATCTTGCGCGCGCGCCGGATCTGCTCGACGTCCTTCTCGCCACCCCGGGTCCAGCGGATCGCGACACCGCGGGGGAGCAGGTAGTTACGGGCGTACCCGTCCTTCACCTCGACAACGTCACCGGCCGTGCCCAGGCCGGAGACCTCGCTCGTCAGGATGATCTTCATGATGCTGAACCATCCTTCCTTAGCGCGCGGTCGAGGTGTAGGGCAGCAGCGCCATCTCACGGCTGTTCTTCACGGCCGTGGCGACGTCACGCTGGTGCTGGGTGCAGTTGCCGGTGACCCGGCGGGCACGGATCTTCCCGCGGTCGGAAATGAACTTCCGCAGCAGGTTCGTGTCCTTGTAGTCCACATAGGAGATCTTCTCCTTGCAGAACACGCAAACCTTCTTCTTTGGCTTGCGAGCAGGCGGCTTCGCCATGGTCTCTCTCCGTTGATCTCAATAAGAAGTGAATAGCCGAGCCCGGCCGTTCCCTTCAGCCCGCCGGGGCGGGCCTCAGAACGGGGGCTCCTCCGAGTAGCCGCCACCGGAGCCACCGCCGCCCCAGCCGTTACCACCGCCGCCCTGCTGGCCACCACTGGCCGGCGCGCCGGTCGCCCACGGGTCTCCCCCGGGAGCGCCGCCACCGCCCTGCTGCTGGCCCTGGCCGCCACCGGGGCCGCCGCCCCAGCCGCTGCCGCCACCCTGTCCGCCGCGGCCGCCGCCGCTGGCGCCCCGGGTGACCTTGGCAGTCGCGGTCTTCAGGCTGGGGCCGACTTCCTCGACGTCCAGCTCGTAGACCGTGCGCTTGATGCCCTCCCGGTCCTCGTACGACCGCTGCTTGAGGCGGCCCTGCACGATGACACGCATCCCCTTGGTCAGGGACTCGGCGACGTTCTCCGCCGCCTGCCGCCAGACGGAGCAGGTCAGGAACAGGCCTTCGCCGTCCCGCCACTCGTTGCTCTGCCGGTCGAAGATGCGCGGCGTGGACGCGACACGGAACTTCGCGACCGCCGCACCTGAGGGGGTGAAGCGCAGCTCGGGGTCGTCGACCAGATTGCCGACAATCGTGATGACGGTCTCGCCTGCCATGGTGAACCTCTCGGCGGGGTGCTAACTGCTGTTGCTGCGATGATTACTTATGGCACTGACATCGCTACTCGGTGTCCCGCTGATCCCGCGGAGCGTGATGCTCAGTGGGTCGAGGGACGGAGGACCTTGGTCCGCAGAACCGACTCGTTGAGGTTCAGCTGCCGGTCGAGTTCCTTGACGGTCTCGGGGGCTGCCTGCAGGTCGATGACGGAGTAGATGCCCTCGGGCTTCTTGTTGATCTCGTAGGAGAGCCGACGGCGACCCCACGTGTCGATCTTCTCGACCTTGCCGTTGCCCTCACGGACGACAGCAAGGAAGCTCTCGATCAGCGGGGCGACAGAGCGCTCCTCAAGATCGGGATCGAGGATGATCATCAGTTCGTACTGACGCATTGTGGAACCCACCTCCTCTGGACTCAGGCGGCCACGGGCGATCCGTGGCAGGAGGGTCGTGATGCGTGTCCCCTGCCGTCAGTGACGAAGCACGGGACAGTACACCGTACCCGGCGAGCACCTTCCGGTTGAAATCCGGCCCCGACCCGAGCAATCTGGAGAGATCGGGTACACGGCTTCCGCAGCGCTCCGCAGGAGGTTCCCCATGGCCCACATGACGCTCAGCAGCGTCTTCAACTCCGACGGCCATTCCCATCCCGTCCCCAACATCCTCGCCGCCGTCACCGCGGTCCTCGGCCCGGCGGCCCTCCTTCTCTCCCTGTGGCCCGGCATGCACCTGGCGGCCTCCTGGGCCGGCCTGGCGGGCATCGCCACCGGCGGCTGGGGCCAGCTGGTCTCCGCCACCACGGCCGAACGCTTCGTGCTGGTCATCGGCCTGGGCGCCGCCGCCACCGGCTTCTATCTCGGCATGGCGCACGGCGGCCTGTTCGGCGGCGTCCTGGGCTGACCCGGCCCCCGCGGCCACGGCCCGGCGCCCGGTCCGGCGCGCGAGCGGAACAGCGCCGGACCGGGTGCCGGGCCGGTACGGGAACGGCCCCGCCTCCCGCCCGCGGCCGCCCCGATCCGGCCCCCCGGGCAGGCCGCCGCGCCCCCGGCGTCCACCGCGCCGCTAGGCTTCCCGCCAGACGCCGCGATTGACGCCCAAGGAGCGCCCCGAATGAGCCTGACCCTGAGGACCATCAGCCGCGAGGAGCATCTGGCGTATATCCGCTCCCTGCCGGCCGCCAGCCACATGCAGGTGCCGGCCTGGGGCGACGTCAAGGCCGAGTGGCGTACGGAGTCCCTGGGCTGGTTCGACACGTCCGGCGTCTGCGTGGGCGCGGGCCTCGTCCTCTACCGGCAGCTGCCCAAGGTCAAGCGCTACCTCGCGTACCTCCCCGAGGGCCCGGTCATCAACTGGTTCGCGCCCAATCTGGAGGAGTGGCTGCGACCGATGCTCGCGCACCTCAAGAAGCAGGGCGCGTTCTCGGTCAAAATGGGCCCGCCGGTGGTCATCCGCCGCTGGAACGCCGCCGCCATCAAGGCCGGCATCCAGAACCCCGAGGTCAAGCGGCTGCGCGACGTCGAGGCCAGCGAGCTGGAGCCGCGCGCCTTCGAGGTCTCCGACAAGCTGCGCCGGATGGGCTGGCAGCAGGGCGAGGAGGAGGGCGCCGGGTTCGGCGACGTCCAGCCCCGTTACGTCTTCCAGATCCCGCTCAAGGACCGCTCCCTGGAGGATGTCCACAAGGGCTTCAACCAGCTGTGGCGCCGCAACATCAAGAAGGCCGAGAAGGCCGGCGTCGAGGTGGTGCGCGGCGGCTACGACGATCTGCCGCTGTGGCAGGAGCTGTACGAGGTCACCGCGGTCCGTGACAAGTTCCGGCCGCGCCCGCTGGCGTACTTCGAGCGCATGTGGAAGGCGCTCAACTCCGAGGACCCGGACCGTATGCGGCTGTACATCGCCAAGCACGAGGGAGAGCCGGTGGCCGCCGCCACCATGCTGATCGTGGGCGGCCATGTGTGGTATTCGTACGGTGCCTCCGCCAACCACAAGCGTGAGGTACGGCCCTCCAACGCGATGCAGTGGCGCATGCTCCAGGACACCCACGCGCTGGGGGCCCACGTGTACGACCTGCGGGGCATCGGCGACTCGCTGGAGGACACGGACCATCTCTTCGGCCTGATCCAGTTCAAGGTGGGTACGGGCGGGGAGGCGGCCGAGTACCTGGGCGAGTGGGATTTCCCGCTCAACAAGCTGCTGCACAAGGCGCTCGACATCTACATGTCGCGACGCTGACGACGCCGACCCCGCACTCCGCCCCCACCGCCTTCCCTCACCCCCACACCCCTTCCCACCTCGTACAACCCCAACAGAAGGGTCCCTCCCGGCCATGGCGCTCACCCTTTACGTCGACACCGACCGCTGGCGGGCGCACCAGCGGAAGATCGTCGCCGACTTCCCCGACCTGGTGCCGGTCTGCAAGGGCAATGGCTACGGCTTCGGTCACGACCGGCTCGCCGAGGAGGTCACCGAGCTGGGCATCGAGACCCTGGCGGTCGGCACGGCGTACGAGGCCGAGGCCATGAAGGACCGCTTCAGCGGCGACCTGCTGGTGCTGACCCCCTACCGGCGGAGCGAGGAGCCGGTCCCGCTCCCCGATCGGGTGATTCGTTCGGCCTCCTCGGTGGACGGCGTGTACGGGCTGGTGGGGTCGCGGGTGGTCGTCGAGGTGATGAGCTCGATGCGCCGGCACGGGGTGACGCCGGCGGATCTGGGCAAGCTGGGCGCGGCGCTGGAGGACGTGCGTCTTGAGGGCTTCGCGATCCACCTGCCGCTGGACCGCACCGATGGCACCGACGGGGTGGAGGAGGTCATCGGCTGGATGGACCGGCTGCGGGCCGCCCGGCTGCCGCTGGACACCATGTTCGTGAGCCACCTCAGCGCCGAGGAGCTGAACCGGCTGCGCCAGCAGTTCCCGCAGACCCGGTTCCGGGCGCGGATCGGCACCCGGCTGTGGCTGGGGGATCACACGGCGACGGAGTACCGCGGCGCGGTGCTCGATGTGACGCCGGTGGCCAAGGGGGACCGCTTCGGGTACCGGCAGCAGAAGGCGCCCGGGGACGGCTGGCTGGCGGTGGTGGCCGGTGGTACGTCGCACGGCGTGGGCCTGGAAGCGCCCAAGGCGCTGCACGGGATGTCCTCGCGGGCGAAGGGGATGGCGCGGGCCGGGCTGGCCACGGTGAACCGCAACCTGTCGCCGTTCGTGTGGGACGGCAAGCAGCGGTGGTTCGCGGAGCCGCCGCACATGCAGGTGTCGATCCTGTTTGTGCCGGCCGAGTCGAAGGGGCCGAAGGTCGGGGACGAGCTGCGGGCGATCCTGCGGCACACCACCACGCAGGTGGACCGGGTCGTCGACGAGTGAGCGGACGTATCTCCTGAACAATGACGGCGGCCCGGGCAGATGCCCGGGCCGCCGTCATGGGGGAGCGTGGTGCGTGAGCGTTGCTCAGCGCTCCAGCTCGCCGTTGATGAACTTCTCCACGTTGTCGCGGGCCTCGTCGTCGAAGAACTGGACCGGCGGGGACTTCATGAAGTACGAGGACGCGGAGGTGATGGGGCCACCGATGCCGCGGTCCTTGGCGATCTTCGCGGCGCGCAGCGCATCGATGATCACACCGGCGGAGTTGGGGGAGTCCCAGACCTCCAGCTTGTACTCCAGGTTCAGCGGCACGTCGCCGAAGGCGCGGCCCTCGAGGCGGACGTACGCCCACTTGCGGTCATCGAGCCACGCGACGTAGTCGGAGGGGCCGATGTGCACGTTGCCCTCGCCCAGCTCGCGGTCGCGGATCTGGGAGGTGACGGCCTGGGTCTTGGAGACCTTCTTGGACTCGAGCCGGTCGCGCTCCAGCATGTTCTTGAAGTCCATGTTGCCGCCGACGTTCAGCTGCATGGTGCGGTCCAGGATGACCCCGCGGTCCTCGAACAGCTTGGCCATGACGCGGTGCGTGATGGTGGCGCCGACCTGGGACTTGATGTCGTCACCGACGATCGGGACACCGGCCTCGGTGAACTTGTCCGCCCACTCCTTGGTGCCGGCGATGAAGACCGGGAGCGCGTTGACGAAGGCGACCTTGGCGTCGATGGCGGCCTGCGCGTAGTACTTGGCGGCGTCCTCGGAGCCGACCGGCAGGTAGCAGACCAGGACGTCGGCCTTGGTGTCCTTGAGGACCTTGACGATGTCGACGGGCTCGGCGTCGGCCTCCACGATGGTCTCGCGGTAGTACTTGCCCAGGCCGTCCAGGGTCTGGCCGCGCTGGACGGTGACGCCGGTGGCCGGCACGTCGGCGATCTTGATGGTGTTGTTCTCGCTGGCGCCGATGGCGTCCGCCAGGTCGAGGCCGACCTTCTTGGAGTCGACGTCGAACGCGGCCACGAACTCGATGTCCGAGATGTGGTAGTCGCCGAACTGGACATGCATCAGACCCGGCACCCGGCTGTCCGGGGCGGCGTCCTTGTAGTACTCGACGCCCTGTACCAGCGAGGCGGCGCAGTTGCCCACGCCGGCGATGGCTACGCGAACCGAACCCATTCCGGTTGCTCCCTGTGTGTGTTTCGGCATGGCCCCACGCCGTCGCGGGGCCCGGAATTGTCAAGTGATGGTCAAGTGGTGGTGTCGTTGTCGCCGGAGCCCCCCGGCGGACCGGAACCACCCGGCGGAGCGGTGCCGCGTTCGCGGCCCTCCCGCTCGCTCTCGATCAGCTCATTGAGCCAGCGGACCTCGCGCTCCACGGACTCCATGCCGTGGCGCTGCAGCTCCAGCGTGTAGTCGTCCAGCTTCTCCCGGGTACGGGCCAGGGAGGCGCGCATCTTGGCGAGACGCTCCTCCAGGCGGCTGCGGCGGCCTTCCAGCACCCGCATCCGTACATCACGTGAGGTCTGGCCGAAGAAAGCGAACCGGACACCGAAGTTGTCGTCTTCCCAGGCGTCGGGGCCGGTCTGGGTCAGAAGCTCCTCGAAGCGTTCCTTGCCGGGGCCCGTGAGCCGGTAGACGATCCGGGCGCGCCGCCCCGACAGCGCGGTGGCCCGTGGGTCCTCCGCATCGCTGCCGGGCTCCTCGGCGAGCCATCCGTGCTGGACCAGCGTCTTGAGACAGGGGTAGAGGGAGCCGTAGCTGAACGCCCGGAAGACGCCCAGCGAGGTGTTGAGCCGCTTGCGCAGCTCGTACCCGTGCATCGGGGATTCCCGCAGGAGCCCGAGTACGGCGAACTCCAGGACTCCGGAGCGTCGGCTCACGGCTGGAATCACCTCCCGGGTGGACTGCCTGTCGTGTCGTGCTGTGTCTGAACGGTCTGTATCGCTGGTGCGATGTATTGGGTCGATGTATCGGCCCGATACATCGCCACGATAGAACGGCCCGAGAGGTGCTGCAAGAGGGGTCCTGGTGAAGGGGATCACATCTTCGCTTCACTGAAAGTTAAATGACCGAAGTGGCCGTTATGCCAGGAAAATTGGTCTTTGAGGCTGCGTACGCTGAACCCCGTGTGCGGATCACTGTCCGGGAACCCTGGGGCCGAATTCAGCGTCCTCGTTCACGGTGACGTGCGTCCCGGCCATCGGCCGGGCCGCGCACAACGGGGGGACTGCAAGACACCACACGTCATTGCCGCAGCAGACGTCTCACGTCTGTCCGAGGAGTAGCTGTCCATGAGCGAGCACCGTCGCAAGCCGCCGCAATCGCGCGGCCGCCGCGCCGCGGCGCCTTCCGGCCGTCGGGCCGCGCCGCCGCCGCCGCGCGAGGAGAGCGGCGGGAGCGGGCATCGGCGCGAGGCAGCCGCGAACGCGGCCGAAGGCGCGGGCCGCCGCGCCGCCAGGCGTCGGCCGGAGCCCCCCCCGAAAAAGCGATTCATCGACTACCCGCGCGCCCAGCACACGGGCGCGCGCCGCTGGCTGCCGTCCTGGAAGCAGGTCCTGGGCTCGGCGATCATCTTCATGGGCATGCTGGTCGGTCTGGTCGGCCTCGCGTACGCGATGGTCGACATCCCGGACCCGAACAACTCCGCCGAGAGCCAGAAGAACGTCTACTACTGGGACGACGGCACGGAGATGGTCGTCGCGGGCGGCGGTGACTACAACCGGCAGATCATTCCGTTCACCGAGATCCCCACCGACATGGTGGACTCGGTGGTCGCCGCGGAGAACGCGACGTTCTGGGACGACCCCGGCGTCGACCTCAAGGGCATCGGCCGTGCCGTGGTGAACATGGCCCAGGGCGGGGACACCCAGTCCGGCTCGACCATCACCCAGCAGTACGTGAAGAACATGTACCTGGACCAGAGCCAGACGCTGAGCCGTAAGTTCAAGGAACTGCTGATCTCGGTGAAGGTGTCCTCCGAGGTACCCAAAGAAGAGATCATGGCCGGGTACCTCAACACCGCGTACTTCGGCCGGGGGGCCTACGGCATCCAGGCGGCGGCCCGGGCGTACTACGACAAGGACGCCAAGGACCTCAACGCCAATGAGTGTGCCTACCTCACCACCCTGCTGAAGGGTGCCGATCTCTACGACACCTCGGGCGGCACCGGCGGCGCCGAGCGCGCCCCGGCCAACATCGAGCGGGCCACCAACCAGTGGGTGACGGTCCTGGACCGCCGGGTCGCGGTCGGCAGCATGGACGCGTCGGAGCGCAATGAGTACACCGAGTTCCCGATGCCGCAGGAGCTCAAGCCGGCCACCAACCTGGCCGGCCAGATCGGCTACCTCAAGGAACTGGCCGACAACTACCTGATCAACAACGACGACATCGACGTCGACGCGGACAAGCTCGCCATGGGCGGCTACTCCATCCACACCACCTTCAACCAGGAGATGGTGCGCCAGATGGAGGAGGCGGTCCAGCAGGTCATCGACGACAATCTGGACCCGGAGAACCGCGAGGAGGACGAGCACGTCCAGTTCGGCGGCGCGGCGGTGGTCCCCGGTGACGGTGCGGTGGTCGCCATCTACGGCGGGCACAACGCGGTCGAGCACTACCTGAACAACGCCAACAACGCAGGGGCCCAGGTCGGTTCGACCTTCAAGCCCTTCGTCCTGGCGGCGGCGATGCGCGACGGCGTGCGGGATCCGCAGAAGCCGGCCGATCAGCCGGACAAGGACCGCACCCCGATCTCGCCGGAGAGCGTCTACTCCAGCGAGAACAATCTGCTGATCCGCAACTACGACGGGGAGATCTGGTACGGCGAGGACCCCGAGACGGGCGAGGACAAGGAATGGCATCAGCCGAACTTCGAGGCCGGTGAAGAGGGAGACATCACCATTCGCCGCGCGATGGAGATCTCCTCCAACTCCCCCTTCGTCCAGTTGGGCATGGACGTCGGCCCGGCCACCGTCAAGGAGGCCGCCATGGACGCGGGGCTGCTGGAAGGCACCCTGGGCCCGGCGGATGACAGCGTTCCCTCCTTCGCCCTCGGTGTCTCCACCCCCGGCCCGATCCGGATGGCCACCGCGTACGCCACCTTCGCCGCCAGTGGCGAGCAGGCCGACCCGTACTTCGTGACCCACGCGGAGCGCGAAGGCGTATCCGTCTACGAGCACGAGACGAAGACCGAGCGGCACTTCGATGCCAACATCGCCGACAACGTCACCGATGTGCTGGTCAATGTGGTGACCGGTGAACAGGGCAGTGGCCGGAAGGTGCAGGCGCTCGGGCGACCCGTCGCCGCCAAGACGGGCACCACGGACGGCAACAACAGCGCCTGGTTCGTCGGCTACACGAAGCAGTTGTCCACCGCGATCGGCATGTGGCGCTTCCCGGACTCCGAGGACATCGATCCTGCGGACCGCAAGTTCCTCTCCATGAACGGAACCGCCGGGATGGAGAAGATCACGGGTGGCTCTCTCCCCGCCGACATCTGGCTGGGCTTCATGAAGGAAGCCACCAAGAACGACCCTGTCGAGGACTTCCCCAAGCCCGGCAAGGTCGGCGAGGAGTACCGCGGCATCGGCACTGAGCCCGAGCTGCCCGACCCGCCGCCGGTCGAGGAGACCGAGGAGCCGGACGAGCCCGAGGTCGACGAGAACGAGGAAGAGGAGAAGGAAGAGGAGACGGTGCCGCCGCCGGACAACCCGGACCCGGACCCGACCGACCCCTGTCAGCCCGGGGACCAGAACTGCGCCAGCAACGGTGGCAACTCCCAGGGCAACGACAACGGGGGTACCGGCCTCCCGGGCGGTGGCAACGCCGGCAACAACGAGGGCGGCAGCGGTACCGACTCCGGAGCGGACGCGGGAGCGGATGCCGGAGCGGACGGCGCCTCCGGAGAATCCGACTCCAGCGGCGATTCCGACAGCGGAACTCCAGGCTGGTGGAGCGGAGGAACCGGTTAGCGGTTCTGACAGCTAGCCGAGTCATCGGCTGACCCTGGTGGGTCGTACGGCAGGATTGTGGGCATGGCACCGACCAACCCACCCGTGCCCGTACGGCCCACCACGCATGATGAGGTGGCCGCCGCCGGCAGTGAGCTGATCGGGGGGCCCGCGGGGAAGCGGGTCGCCCCGGGGCGCGGGTGGTGGAACCCGGCCCGGGTCATCGTGCTCGTGATGATCGGGATGTTCGCCCTCGGCATGGTGCAGAAGCTGCCCTGCTACACGGACAGCTGGGTCGGCGGGCCCACCGCCCAGTACACCCAGGCGTGCTACTCGGACATCCCGCACCTCTACTACGGGCGGGGCTTCGCGGACGGGCTCATCCCCTACTTCGACCGCATCCCCAACACCCTCTCCCCCGACAAGGACTTCCTCGAATACCCGGTGCTCACCGGGCTGTTCATGGAGGTCGCCGCCTGGCTCACCCCGGCCGCCATCACCACCCCGGCGCCCGCACAGCTGTACTGGCTCGTCAATGCGGGAATGCTGCTGATCTGTGCGGCGGTCATCGCGGGCTGTGTCAGCCGCATCCACCGGGACCGGCCCTGGGACGGGCTGCTGGTGGCGCTCGCCCCCGCGCTGGCGCTGACCGCCACCATCAACTGGGACCTGCTGGCCGGGGCGCTCATGTGCGGGGCGCTGTTGATGTGGTCGCGCAGCAGGCCGCTCGCCACCGGGGTGCTGCTGGGGCTCGCCACCGCCGCCAAGCTCTATCCGCTGCTGCTGCTCGGCCCCTTGTTCCTGCTGTGCTGGCGGGCCGGGCGGCTGCGGGAGTTCGGGACGACGCTGCTGAGTGCGGCCGGGGCCTGGCTGGTGGTGAACGGGCCGGTGATGCTGCTGGCCTGGGAGGGCTGGGCAACCTTCTACACCTTCAGTGAGGAACGGCCCGTGGACTTCGGTTCGTTCTGGCTGATCCTCGCCCAGCGCACGGACTTCCCCCTGGACTCGGTCAACACCTACGCCACGGCGCTGACGCTGCTCGGCTTCGCCGGCATCGCCCTGCTGGCGCTCCGGGCACCGCGCCGGCCGCGACTGGCGCAGCTGGCCTTCCTCGTCGTGGCCGTGTTCATCCTCACCAACAAGGTCTACTCACCGCAGTACGTGCTCTGGCTGATCCCGCTCGCCGCCCTGGCCCGGCCCCGCTGGCGCGACTTCCTCGTCTGGCAGGCAGGTGAGGTGCTCTACTTCTTCGGCATCTGGATGTACCTCGCGTACATCACCGGGGACGGCAATGACGGGCTGCCGGTGGGCGGCTATCAGCTGGCCATCGCGGCGCATCTCTTGGGCACGCTCTATCTCTGTGTGATGATCGTTCGCGATGCGCTACGGCCCGATCATGATGTGATCCGCCGCGGTGGATCCGACGACCCAGGAGGAGGTGTCCTGGACGGTGCGCCCGATGTCTTCACCCTGCGCCGCCGGACCTCCGCCATCCGCTGGGCCGTTTCACGTGAAACATGAAGGGCGGAACGCGTGACTGTCGTCACCGATCTCCGGACGCTGTGGCGCTTCCCCAACTTCCGGCGGTTGCTGACCGTCCGGCTGCTCTCCCAGTTCTCCGACGGCGCCTTCCAGGTCGGGCTGGCCACCTACGTGGTCTTCTCTCCCGAGCAGCAGACCACCCCAGGCGATATCGCGGCGGCCATGGCGGTGCTGCTGCTGCCCTACTCACTCCTCGGACCGTTCGCCGGTGTGCTGCTGGACCGCTGGCGGCGGCGCCAGGTGCTGCTCTACGGGAATCTGCTGCGGTCGGTGATGGCGGCCGTCACCTGTGCGCTGGTGATCCACGGAGTGCCCAACTGGCTCTTCTATCTTTCGGCGCTCTCGGTGACCGGGGTCAACCGCTTCATCCTGGCCGGGCTCTCCGCTTCACTGCCCCGGGTGGTGGATCCGGACCGTCTGGTGGTCGCCAACGCGCTGTCCCCGACCGCAGGCACCCTCGCCGCCACCGTGGGCGGCGGGGTGACCCTGGTGACCCAGGTCCTCACCCACACCGCCGTCAGTGAGGACGCACTGGCGCTGATCGTGGCCTCGCTGATCTACGGTGCCGCCGGCGTCGCCGCCCTGCGGATGGGCCGGGATCTCCTGGGGCCGAACCCGGGGGAGATCCAGCCGCGGGTGATGGCCGCGCTCGCCTCCACCGCGCGGGGGCTGGCCGCCGGGCTGCGGCACCTCACCGAACGCCGACTGGCCTCCTGGGCCCTGGCCGGGGTGGTGCTGATGCGTTTCGGCTACGGCGCGCTGCTGGTGATGCTGCTGATGCTGGCCCGCAACTCCTGGGGCAACGACGGCAATGGCAGCGGCATGACGCTGCTCGGACTCGCGGTCGGCAGCACCGGCGCCGGTTTCTTCGCCGCCGCCGTGCTGACCCCCGGTGCGGTGGTGCGGTGGGGACGGCTGGGCTGGTTCTCCCTCTGCGCCGCCACCACCGCCGTACTCCTGCCTCCGCTCGGGCTGCCCTTCCACCCGGTGCCCATGCTGATCGCCGCCTTCGTGCTCGGGCTGACCTCACAGGGCGCAAAGATCGTCACGGACACCGTGGTGCAGTCCTCCATCGACGATGTCTACCGGGGCCGGATCTTCGCCCTCTACGACATGCTGTTCAACATCGCCTTCGTCGGCTCGGCCGGGCTGGCCGCGCTGATGCTCCCGACCGATGGACGCTCCGTGCCACTGCTGCTGCTGGTGTCCGCCCTCTTCGCCCTCACCGCGGCCCTCATCTTCCGGCTGCATCGCGGCACTGTTTCACGTGAAACACCACCGCTGCCGCCCGTCAGCCCCGGGAAGCCCACCATTCCTTGAGCGCGGCCACGGCCGCCTCGTGCTCCATCGGGCCGTGCTCCAGGCGCAGCTCCAGGAGGTGGCGGTAGGCCTCACCGATCTCGGGCCCGGGGCCGATGTCCAGGATCTTCATGATCTCGTTGCCGTTGAGGTCCGGACGGATCGCGTCCAGCTCCTCCTGCTCCTGGAGCTGGGAGATCCGCAGCTCCAGCCCGTCGTAGGACTGGGAGAGCGCCAGCGCCTTCCGCTTGTTCCGGGTGGTGCAGTCCGAGCGGGTCAGCTTGTGCAGCCGGTCCAGCAGGGGGCCGGCGTCCCGTACATAGCGGCGCACCGCGGAATCGGTCCACTCGCCGGTGCCGTAGCCGTGGAAGCGCAGATGCAGCTCCACCAGCCGGGAGACGTCCTTCACGAGCTCATTGGGGTACTTGAGCTTGATCATGCGGGCCTTGGTCAGCTTGGCACCGACCATCTCGTGGTGGTGGAAGGAGACCCGGCCGTCCTTCTCGAAGCGTCGCGTCTTCGGCTTGCCGATGTCGTGCAGCAGCGCCGCGAGCCGCAGCGTCAGATCGGGGCCCTCGGTCTCCAGCGCGATGGCCTGCTCCAGCACCGTGAGGCTGTGCTCATAGACGTCCTTGTGCCGGTGGTGTTCGTCCCGCTCCAGTCGCAGCGCCGGCAGCTCCGGCAGCACATGGCGGGCGAGCCCGGTGTCCACCAGCAGGGTCAGTCCCCGGCGCGGACGGTCCGCCAGCACCAGCTTGTTCAGCTCGTCCCGGATCCGCTCGGCGGAGACGATGGCGATACGGTCCGCCATCGCCGTCATCGCGGCGCGCACCTCGTCCGCCACCTGGAAGTCCAGCTGGGCGGCGAACCGGGCGGCCCGCAGCATCCGCAGCGGATCGTCGGAGAACGACGCCTCCGGGGTGCCGGGGGTACGCAGCACCCTGCGGGCCAGGTCCTCCAGGCCGTGGTGCGGGTCGATGAACTCCTTGCGCGGCAGGGCCACCGCCATCGCGTTGATGGTGAAGTCCCGGCGCAGCAGGTCCTCCTCCAGGGAGTCCCCGTAGGCGACCTCCGGCTTGCGGGAGTCCCGGTCGTACGCCTCCGACCGATAGGTGGTGATCTCCAGCTGATAGTCACGATGACCATCGCCCGGGCCGTTTTGCCCCTCTTCAGGGGCGCGCTTGCGACAGCCGACCGTGCCGAAGGCGATCCCCACCTCCCACACCGCGTCCGCCCAGGGCCGCACGATGCGCAGCACGTCCTGTGGCCTGGCATCCGTGGTGAAGTCGAGATCGTTGCCCAGCCGCCCCAGCAGCGCGTCGCGCACCGAGCCGCCCACCAAGGCCAGTGAGAAGCCCGCCGCCTCGAACCGCCCGGCGAGATCATCGGCGATGGGGGAGACCCGCAACAACTCACTCACGGCCTGCTGCTGCACCTGGCTCAGCACGGGGAGGGACTGCGGGGCGTGGGTGTCTTTCCTGTCGTTCGGCACAACAGCACAGGGTACGTGGCCCACCCTCACCGGACCGCCGCTTCCCCCGGCCCGCTCCCCGGCACGGACCCCCGTCAGGCATCGTTACCATGAGTGCGGGTTCTGGGACGAGGGAACGGGGCAATCGCGTGACAGAGGTGCCGGCGATGATCTCCCGTGCCCACCCGGACCGGCGCCGGGGCCCCGCCCTGCGCCGCGCCCAGCTGATCCTGGCCGCGCTGCTCAGCCTGCTGGTCGTGCTCCCCCTGGTCACCGCCGTGAGCCAGGCGCCGCAGGCCGCGCCCGCCCAGGATGTCGGCAGCGGCCAGCGCACCGCCACCATCTCCCTCACCGAGATCACCCCCGATGTCCCGGCGCAGGGCGACACCCTCACCCTGCGCGGCACCATCACCAATGAGGGCGACTCCGCCATCACCGGCAGCCGGCTGGCTCCACGCACCGGCACCTTCCTGGGCTCCCGGGAGGGTCTGAGCGAGGCGCTGGCGCGGACCGGCTTCGACTCCGCGCTGGACGGCCGGCTCGTCAACGAGCACGGTCAGGACATCGGCACCATCGCGCCGGGCATGTCCGCCACCTTCGACCTCCAGCTGCCGGTCGCCGATCTCGATCTGGGCGCGAACGGCGTCTACCAGCTGGCGGTCACCCTGACCGGCCAGACCGAGGCCGAGTCCTGGGACCAGATCCTCGGCGTGGGCCGCAGCCTGCTGCCCTGGCAGGAAGGGACGGGCGACGCGGGCTCCGGCACTCAGCTGACCGTGCTGTGGCCGCTGATCTCCTCCACCCACCTCACGGCCGAGACCGACGCCGACGAGGAGCAGACCCCGGCCTTCCGCGACAACTCCCTGCTCACCGACATCTCCCCCGGCGGCCGGCTGCACGAGCTGGTCGCGCTCGGCGCCGACCTCCCCGTCACCTGGGTCATCGACGCCGACCTGCTCGCCTCGGTGGACGCCATGACCGAGGACTACCGCATCCACACCCCGGACGGTCTCCAGCCCGGCACCGGCCAGGAGGCCGCCCGCAGCTGGCTCGCCGCCCTCGAGGACGCCGTGCAGGGCCAGGACGTGATCGCGCTGCCCTTCGGCGATCCCGATCTGGCTTCGCTCGCCCACCGCGGCAAGGACGTCCCCGGCGCCCTGGGCCAGTTGCGCACCGCCACCGAGGTCTCCGCCCTCACCGTGGAGACGGTCCTGGGTGTCCAGCCCAGCACCGACTTCGCCTGGCCCGTCGAGGGCGCCATCGACCCGGACATCGTCTCCGTGGCCACCTCCGCCGGCGCCCACCACATCATCAGCCGCAGCGACAGCCTGCGCCCCGGCGACTCGCTCGGGTACACCGAGACCGCGGCCCGTCCGATCGGTGGCGGCACCACCGCGCTGGTCGCCGACAGCACGCTCTCCCGCCTCTTCGAGGCCGACATGAGCCTGCCGGCCAACGCCACCACCGCACGCCAGCAGCTGCTGGGCCAGGCCCAGGCCATCGCCCAGCAGGACCCGGGCCGTGACCGCAGCCTCCTGCTCGCCCCGCAGCGCACGCCGACCGCCGACCAGGCCCGGGCGATGGCCGGCGCGATCACCGCTCTCAGCGCGCACCCGGAGTGGATCACCTTCACCGGGCTGACCGAGGCCGCCGACGCCCAGCCCGACCCCGGCGCCAACCGCCAGGTCCCGGGCAGCGGCGCCTACCCCGAGCGGCTGCGCGACCAGGAGCTGCCCACCAGCGCCTTCCAGGAGATGCGCGAGACCCAGCGCACCCTGGACGACTTCCAGGTCATCCTGACCCGGCCCGGCCGGGTCACCACCCCCTTCGGCAACGCCATCCGCCGCGAGATGTCCGTCTCCTGGCGCGGCCACGCCACCGAGGCCGCCCAGTACCGCGCCACCGTGCAGAGCGATCTGACCGGCCTCACCGAGCGCGTGCACCTGATCCAGAAGACCAAGATCACCCTGTCCGGGCGCAGCGCCACCATCCCCATCTCGGTACAGAACAACCTGGTCCAGGGCGTGCAGAACCTGGAGCTGCGGCTGACCTCCAGCCGCAAGATCGGTCTGGATGTCGGCGACGCCCAGCAGGTCACGGTCAACGGCGGCCACAGCGCCTCGGTGAAGTTCTCCACCACCGCCCGCGCCAACGGCCTCACCTATCTGGAAGCGCAGCTGTACACGGCGGACGGCAAGCCGTACGGCACGCCGATGCGCTTCCAGGCCCAGGTCACCTCCATCACCTCCGCCGTGCTGATGGTGATCGCCGGCGGTCTGCTGCTGGTGGTCCTGGCCGGGGTCCGTATGTACACCAAGCGCAAGCGCGCCGCCCGGCCCGCCGACGCCGACACCGCTCCCGAGCAGCGAGGGGCCGCCGAGCCCGCGCCCTCGGGTGAGAGCGGTGCCGACACCGGCGACGACGGCACCAGCACCCCTCCCGATGGTGAGAGGGTGGATCGAAGCGAGTGAGCCGGACTCCGGCCGGGAACCAGAGGTGGGGTAGCGATGCAAGCGCCGTACGACCGTGAAGACGGCCGGGATCCGGGGGACGGCGACCCGCAAGCCGGCCCGTATCCCGCGGGCCCCTACCACCACCAGCAGCACCCCTATCAGCAGCCGCAGCAGCCCCCGTACCCGCAGCACCCGCAGCAGCACCAGCAGCCCTACGCCCCGCGCGACCCGCAGGGCTGGTCCGGCACGCCCCAGCACCCGCAGCAGCCCCAGCAGCCCCACCAGGACGCCTTCGCGCACCTCTTCCGCGACCAGCAGAGCCCGGCCGGGCCCGGCCCCGCTCAGGGCCCCGGCGGCGGCTACCCGGCACAGCCGGCACCGGGACCCGGCACGCTGGCCCCCGCGCCCGCCGCCCAGCAGCCACCGCCGCCCACGCCCGCCCCGGTTCCGGATCCGGCTCCCGCGCCCAAGCGCGGCGGCAAGGCCGCCGGAATACTGCGCTCCAGCGCCATCATGGCCGCCGGCACCCTGGTCTCCCGGCTCACCGGCTTCGTACGCCAGCTGGTCCTGGTGGCCGCACTCGGCGCCGCCGTCCTCGGTGACACCTACACCGTGGCCTGGGCCCTGCCCTCGATGATCTACATCCTCACCATCGGCGGCGGCCTCAACTCGGTCTTCGTGCCCCAGCTGGTCCGGGCCATGAAGAACGACGACGACGGCGGCGACGCCTACGCCAACCGGCTGCTCACCCTCGTCATGGTCGTCCTGGGCGGCCTGGTGGTCGCGGCCGTACTGGCCGCGCCGCTGCTCGTCCGCATGATGTCCGCCAAGATCGCGGACGACCCGGCCGCCAACGAGGTGGCCGTCACCTTCGCCCGCTACTTCCTGCCCACGATCTTCTTCATGGGCGTCCACGTGGTCATGGGCCAGATCCTGAACGCCCGCGGCTCCTTCGGGCCCATGATGTGGACCCCGGTCCTCAACAACATCGTGGTGATCTTCACCTTCGGCATGTTCCTGTGGGTCTACGGCACCCAGCGCAGCTCCGAGCTCGGCGTCACCACCATCACGCCCGAAGGCGTCCGGCTGCTCGGGATCGGCACCCTGCTCGGCCTCGTGGTCCAGGCCCTGTCGATGATCCCGTACCTGCGCGCCGCCGGCTTCCGCATGCGGCTCCGCTTCGACTGGCGCGGCCACGGCATGGGGAAGGCCGCCAAGCTCGCCAAGTGGACCGTGCTGTTCGTCTTCGCCAACCAGGCCGGCCTGGTGGTCATCACCCAGTTCGCCACCTGGGCCGGTGACAACGCCGAACGCGCCGGATTCCCCGGTACCGGCTTCATCGCGTACAACAGCGCCCTGCTGATCTGGCAGATGCCGCAGGCCATCATCACGGTCTCCGTGATGGCGGCGCTGCTCCCCCGCATCTCCCGTTCCGCGGCCGACGGCGACACCGCGGCCGTACGGGACGACCTCTCGCACGGTCTGCGCACCTCGGCGGTGGCGATCGTGCCGATCGGCTTCGCCTTCGTCGCCCTCGGCATCCCCATGTGCACCCTGCTGTTCGGCTCCGCCGGCGACGAGGGAGCCCGGTCCTTCGGCTACATCCTGATGGCCTTCGGCCTGGGCCTGATCCCCTTCTCCGCCCAGTACGTGGTGCTGCGCGCCTTTTACGCCTATGAGGACACCCGCACCCCCTTCTACAACACGGTGATCGTCTCGGCCGCCTGGATCGTGCTGTCCGCCGTGTCCTTCGTCACTCTTCCCGACCGCTGGGTCGTGGCGGGCATCGCGTTCAGTTACGGAATCGCCTACGGTCTGGGCGTCTCCATCGCCTGGCGCCGGCTGCGCGCCCGGATGGGTACCGACCTGGACGGCGCCCGCGTGGTCCGCACCTACATCCGGCTCGCCGGGGCCAGCATCCCGGCCGCGCTGCTCGGCGGCGGCGCCGGCTACGCCATCACCGGCGCCCTCGGCCACGGCACCATCGGCTCCCTCGCCGCCCTGGCCGGCGGCGGAGCGGTCCTGCTGGTGGTCTTCTACCTCACCGCGCGCCGGATGCGGGTCGAGGAACTGACCGCCATGGTCGGCATGGTCCGCTCCCGGCTCGGACGCTGACACCCGCGCTCCCACCGGCCGAAAACCGGTGGGAGCGCCCCTCGTCGGGAACGAGCCGGCCACGCGCTGTACAACCCCTGGCCGCACTCACATGTCGTGCAGGGTGACGGACTACCGGCACAATGAATCTGGCAGTGTCACCAGCGGCAGCCAACACGGGGAGGCGGATTCAACGGTGGCGGAACGGAGCACGGCGACCAGCCCTCCGCAGCGTTCGCAGCGGGACGCGGAGAAGGCGGAGACCGCCGCAACAGCGACGCCCAGCACACCCCCGGCGCCCTCCCGCGCCACCGATCCGCACAGCGGCCACAGACTCGCCAAGCGGTACCGGCTGGAGGAGTGCATCACCCGGCTGGACGGCTTCAGCAGCTGGCGGGCCGTCGACGAGAAACTGCGCCGGGCGGTGGGTGTGCATGTCCTGCCCGCCGACCACGACCGCGCCGCGTCCGTAATCTCCGCCGCCCGTTCCTCCGCACTGCTGGGCGATCCCCGTTTCGTCCAGGTCCTCGACGCCGTCGAGGAGAACGATGTCGTCCAGGTGATCCACGAGTGGCTCCCCGACGCCACCCCGCTGAGCACCGTGCTGCAGAGCGGCCCGCTGGACGCCCACGAGGCGTACGCGCTCGTCAGCCAGATCTCCCAGGCCATGGCCGCGGCCCACCGCGAGGGACTGCCTCATCTGCGGCTCACCCCCGCCACCGTCCTGCGGACCGGCCCCGGCCAGTTCAGGATCCGCGGCCTGGCCGTGGACGCCGCCCTGCGCGGCATCACCTCCGAGCACCCCCAGCGCACCGACACCGAGGCCATCGGGGCGCTGCTGTACGCCGCGCTGACCCAGCGCTGGCCGTACGGCGACGGCGGCTATGGCCTGAATGGCGTAGCGGGCCTGAGCAAAAGCTCGCGGGAGGCCCTGGCCACCCCGGAGCAGGTACGGGCCGGGGTGCACCGCGGCCTTTCCGAGCTCGCCATGCGCGCCATGGTCAACAACGGGGCCACCCCCACCAGCCAGCAGCAGCCCTGCACCACCCCGGAGGAGCTCTCCCGGGCGATCGCGGCCCTGCCGCGCATCCCCGCCCCCGAGCCGCCCCCGGTCGATCTCGCGGGATACCAGCGCACCACCTACCAGCGCGGCCCGCTGGGGGCCGGCAGCCCCCAGGGCGCGCCGCTGCCGCACACCGCCCCGGCACCGCCCGCACCGCCCACCCTGCCCGGCCGTACCGGGGCCGCGCTCAAGTGGGGTGTCTCCGCGCTGCTGATCGCCGCGCTCGCCCTGGGGAGCTGGCAGCTGGCCGACGCGCTGATCACGGGCGACACCCCGGCCGACCCGCCCGCCAAGAACGATCCGCCCGTGGCGGAGGAAGAAGTCTCCGACCCGCAGGTGCACGCGATCCAGGAAGCCGTCGAGTTCGACCCCGCCAAGCCGGGCGGTTCGCAGAACCCCGAGGCGGTGCCCAACGCCTTCGACGGAGACCCCGAGACGTTCTGGCACACCAGCAACTTCTACGGCTACTCGAAGTTCGGCAATCTCAAGGAGGGGCTCGGCCTCATCCTCGATCTGGGGGAGCCGAAGCCGGTGGACACCCTCACGGTGAGCACCGTCGGTGCCACCCAGCTGGAGTTCCGGGTGGCGGGGCCCGATGTCACCACCCGGCCCACGAGCCTGGCAGACTTCCAGCTGCTGGCCCAGGGGGGCGGCGAGTCGCACACCCTCACCGCCGAGGAGCCCGTCACCACCCGGTTCGTTCTGGTCTGGCTGACGGATCTGCCGCAGGGAAGCGACGGCAACTACCGCGGCCGGGTCAGCGAGATCACCGTCTCGGGCTGATCAGCGGGCCGGGCCGCACCCGTCAGAGCAGCGCGACCAGCACAACAGAAGGGGAGGACCCGCCGTGAGCAGGCGCACGCGACGCGTTCCCTCCACCTCCGCCCCGCCGGACGGCCCCACCGACAAGGAGCTCCTGGCCCAGCACGCCGCCGGTGACCCGGACGCCTTCACCGAGTTGGTCCGCCGGCACCGCGACCGCCTGTGGGCCGTCGCCATCCGCACCCTCGGTGACCGCGAGGAGGCCGCCGACGCCGTCCAGGACGCGCTGGTCTCCGCCTACCGGGCCGCCCACACCTTCCGCGGCCAGTCCGCCGTCACCACCTGGCTGCACCGGATCACCGTCAACGCCTGTCTCGACCGGCTCCGCAAGGCCAAAACCCGCCGCGCCACGTCCGTGCCGGAGCCGCAGCGGCTGGAGACCCTGCTCGAACCCCATGAGTCCGCCGCCGCACCCGCCGAGCGCCAGGACCTGCGCCGTCAGCTGCGCACGGCGCTGGACGTCCTGCCCCCGGAACAGCGCGCCGCCCTGGTTCTGGTCGACATGCAGGGCTACCCGGTGGCCGAAGCCGCGGCCATCCTCAACATCCCGGTCGGCACCATCAAGAGCCGCTGCGCCCGGGCCCGCGCCCGGCTGCTGCCGCTCGTCAGTCATCTCCATCCCCGCGAATCCGAGGACGACTCCTCACCGGACCGAGCGGGCAGGAACCGGACACCAGGTACATCCGTCCCACCTCCGAGAGATACCGGAGAGAATGGGGCCGTGCGGGGTGGAGGCGGACGCACATGACCGATATGCATCCCGAGCCCGCTGATATCGCGGCTCTTGACGACGATCTGCACCCGGCCGCAGAGGCACGCCGGCTGCGGGCACATCTGGCCGACTGCCAGGAGTGCCGACAGGTTCAGCAGGAACTCCAGCTACTGCGCCAGGAACTGGCCCAGATGGCGGCTCCGGAGATGCCGCCGGATGTCGCGGCCCGGATCGACGCCGCGCTGGCAGCCGAGGCTGCCGCGACACCCGTCGGCGGCCGTCGGTTCCGCGCCCTGGTTTCACGTGAAACAGGACGCTGGCCCCGGCTGGCGCTGGCCGCCGTGGGCACCGTGGTGGCCCTCGGACTCGGCACCATCGTGGTGCAGGGGCTCAACCTCGGCGGCCCCGGCTCCACGGACGAGCTGGCCACGGAGGCGGCCACCGACGGCGCCGATGACCCGCTGGAGCACCAGGTGCGTGAACTGCTCGCAGAGGCGGACGTGCCGCAGTACGCCGATATTCTTGAGTCCGGCGAAGCCGGCGCGCTCGCCGAGGAGTCCGAGCGGGAGTCCGACGTGCCGGTCCCGGAAACCACCGAGGCGGCAGAGCCGGACGGCAGCGACAGCTTCGGAGCGGCGTCCGCCCCCATCCCCTCCTGTGTCGAGTCGGCGATCGGCCGCAGCGAGGACCCGCTGGCGGTGGAGCCGGAGCGCTACGAGGGCAACGACGCCTATCTCGTCCTGCTGCCGCACTCCGTGGACCCGCTCCGGGTGGACGCCTACGTGGTGGACGCCGACTGTGTGAGCGCCTCCCCGCCGGTCGAGGGCGAAGTCCTGGCCAAGGAGAGTTACCCGCTCGACGAGTAACCCCTCGCACCACCCCCTCGGGGCGGCTGACCGCCGGGAATGTCTGGGACCCTAGGATCTGTTACTGGACTGTGGACCCCATCCGGGGCCCTGGGTGAGTGCCCCGAGACAAGGAAGAATTCCGTGAGCGACGTCCGAAACGTGATCATCATCGGCTCCGGACCCGCGGGCTACACCGCCGCGCTCTATACCGCCCGTGCCTCCCTCAAGCCGCTGGTCTTCGAAGGCGCGGTGACGGCGGGCGGCGCACTGATGAACACCACCGAGGTGGAGAACTTTCCCGGCTTCCAGGACGGGATCATGGGCCCGGACCTGATGGACGGCATGCGCGCCCAGGCCGAGCGGTTCGGCGCGGAACTGATCCCGGACGACATCGTCGCCGTGGACCTCTCCGGGGACATCAAGACGGTCACCGACACCGCCGGCACCGTCCATCAGGCCAAGGCGGTCATCGTCGCCACCGGCTCCCAGCACCGCAAGCTCGGTCTGCCGAACGAGGACGAGCTGTCCGGTCGCGGCGTCTCCTACTGCGCCACCTGTGACGGCTTCTTCTTCCGCGAGCAGCACATCGCCGTGATCGGCGGCGGTGACACCGCGCTGGAGGAGGCCACCTTCCTGTCCCGGTTCGCCAGCACCGTCACCGTCGTGCACCGCCGGGACACCCTGCGCGCTTCCAAGGCCATGCAGGAGCGTGCCTTCGCCGACCCCAAGATCACCTTCCTGTGGGACAGCGAGGTCGCCGAGATCCAGGGCGACGGCAAGCTCTCCGGCCTGAAGGTCCGCTCCACCACCACGGGTGAGCTCTCCGACCTCCCGGCCACCGGCCTGTTCGTGGCCATCGGTCACGACCCCCGGGTGGAACTGTTCAAGGGCGTCCTCGACCTGGACGAGGAGGGCTACCTCAAGGTCGACGCCCCCTCCACCCGCACCAACATCCCCGGCGTCTTCGCCGCCGGCGACGTGGTCGACCACACCTACCGTCAGGCCATCACCGCCGCCGGTACCGGCTGCTCCGCCGCCCTGGACGCCGAACGCTACCTGGCGGCCCTCAGCCACTCCGAGGCCGCCGAAGCCCTTCAGGCCTGATCTCACCGCCTCCCGCCCGGAGGCGCCTCCCACCCCACACCCTCGCAATCCGAAGGAGAACCACCATGGCGGATGCCAAGTCCGGCGCAAAGGCCACCATCACCGTGACCGAGGCCGACTTCGACGAGAAGGTCCTGCAGAGCGACAAGCCGGTTCTGGTCGACTTCTGGGCCGAGTGGTGCGGCCCCTGCCGCCAGGTGGCACCCGCCCTGGAGGCCATCGCCGCCGAGAACGCGGAGAAGCTCACCATCGCCAAGGTCAACATCGACGAGAACCCCGCCATCGCCGCTCGGTACGGGATCCTCTCCATCCCCACCATGAACGTCTACCAGGGCGGCGAGGTGGCCAAGACCATCGTGGGCGCCAAGCCCAAGGCCGCGCTGGAGCGTGACCTGGTCGACTACATCGGCTGACATCACCCGGCCGATTCGGGCGCCACGCGCTCATGAGGAAGGCCCGCTGTTTCACGTGAAACAGCGGGCCTTCCTCATGGAACGAGCCGTGTGCTTACTCGTCCTCGGATTCCTCGCCCTGCAACTGCTGCTCCAGGACCCGTCCCTCGCCCGGGGCCAGCTGACCGAGGATGCGCTCCAGATCGTCCATGGAGGCGAACTCCACCACGATCTTGCCCTTCTTCTGCCCGAGGTCCACCTTCACCCGGGTCTCGAAGCGGTCCGACAGCCGGCCGGCCAGGCCGTCCAGTGCAGGGGAGATCAGCTTGCCCGCCCGGGGCTTACGGTGCCGGCCACCGCTCTTGGCGGCTGCCGCCTGCACGCTGACGATCTCCTCGACCGCCCGCACCGACAGGCCCTCGGCAACGATGCGCCGCGCCAGCTTGTCCTGCTCCTCGGAGTCATCCACCGACAGCAGCGCCCGCGCGTGACCGGCCGACAGCACGCCCGCCGCCACCCGCCGCTGCACCCGCGGCGAAAGCCGCAGCAGTCGCAGCGTGTTGGAGACCTGCGGGCGCGACCGCCCGATCCGGTCCGCCAACTCGTCGTGGGTGCACTTGAAGTCCCGCAGCAGCTGGTCGTACGCCGCCGCCTCCTCCAGTGGGTTCAGCTGCGCCCGGTGCAGGTTCTCCAGGAGGGCGTCCAACAGCAGCTTGTCGTCCTCGGTCGCCCGGACGATCGCCGGGATCGCCTCCAGGCCCGCGTCCCGGCACGCCCGCCACCGGCGCTCGCCCATGATCAGCTCATAGCGCTCCGCGCCGAGCTGCCGGACCACCACCGGCTGCAGCAGACCCACCTCCTTGATGGAGGTGACCAGTTCCGCGAGGGCGTCCTCGTCGAAGACCTCACGCGGCTGCCGCGGGTTGGGAGTGATGGCGTCCAGGGGCAGCTCCGCGAAGTGCGCGCCCGCCACCGTCCCGGCTTCCTGAACACGCGGCAGGTCCGGCTCCGGAGCGGGCCCGGGGACCTCGCCGTACACCTCGGGCTCCGGCGGCGAGACCACCTTGGCCGCGGCGGTCCCCCGCTCGGGGGTCAGCACCGGCACCGCGCTGGGCGAGGTGGTGCCACCCTGCTCCACTGTTGGCGTGGTGGTCTCCGCGCCGGTGGGCGCCGCCGGAATCAGCGCACCCAGCCCGCGCCCCAGACCCCTGCGTCGTTCGCTCACTGATGATTCCCCTCATGCTGCCGTGGAATGGGACCCCGCAGGGCAATCTCCCGGGCCGCCTCCAGATAGGACAGCGAGCCACTGGAACCCGGGTCGTACGTGAGGACCGTCTGCCCATAGCTGGGCGCCTCCGAGATCCGCACCGACCGCGGGATGTTGGTGCGCAGCACCTCCTTTCCGAAGTGACCGCGCACCTCCTCCGCCACCTGAGACGCCAGCCGGGTCCGGCCGTCGTACATCGTCAGCAGGATGGTCGAGACATGGAGATCGGGGTTGAGGTGGCCGCGCACCAGCTCCACGTTGCGCAGCAACTGGCCCAGGCCCTCCAGCGCGTAGTACTCGCACTGGATCGGGATGACCACCTCGGCGCCGGCCACCATCGCGTTGACCGTCAGCAGCCCCAGCGAGGGCGGGCAGTCCACGAAGATGTAGTCCAGCGGCTGTTCATAGGCGCTGATGGCGCGCTGGAGGCGGCTCTCTCGGGCCACCACGGACACCAGCTCGATCTCGGCACCGGCCAGGTCGATGGTGGCGGGGGCACAGAACAGCCCCTCGATGTCCCGGACGGGCTGCACCACTTCGGCCAGCGGACGGCTGTCGATCAGCACGTCATAGATGGAGGGGACCTCGGCGTGGTGGTCGATGCCCAGCGCCGTACTGGCGTTGCCCTGGGGGTCGAGGTCGATGACCAGCACCCGGGCCCCGTGCAGTGCCAGCGAGGCCGCCAGGTTCACCGTGGTGGTGGTCTTGCCGACGCCGCCCTTCTGATTGGCGACGATCATGATGCGGGTACGGTCCGGACGGGGAAGACCGCCGCCGGCCCGGTACATGGCCGCGACCGTCTGCTGCGCCGCCCGCCCCACCGGGGCATCGGCCGCCGCGGGCGCGCTGTGGGCGATGTCAACGGCGCCGCCCGGCGCGTCCACCGGCTCGGACCGGGGTCCGGGGACGGGATCGGCCGTCTGCCCAGCGATATTGGCGTCGGACCGCAATGGTTCACTCTCCTCGACGTGCGAAGGCTCCGTGGAGTCAAAGCCTGCCATGTCTCGGGGGTTGTGAACCAGCGAGGCCCGGTTACGTGTGGACAACTCGGGGGGTGTGGATACGTCGGTCACCCTTTTGGAGGCCGACGACGACTTACGGTCGCGCGGCGCGGCGGCCGCGCGACCACGGCTGAGGATTCCGTTCAGCAGTGAGCGGCGTTTCACGTGAAACACGATGCCCACGCCACGCCGCTCACGGCCGGGCGACACTCCGCGCCCGGGATATATTCAGCTCTTTTGCCTGGTTCGGGGATGCCGCACCGGGAACATCCGGCTCAGCGTGCCCGGCGACCGCTGCGGTTCCCCCGGCTCGGCCAGCCGTCCCGGCTCCCGCGCTGCGAGCGCGACGCCTTGGCCCGCTTCGCCGCGAAGCGCACCCCGCCCGGGCTCTCGCCGACCTCGACCCGCACCACCGTGGACAGCGGATCCACCAGACCCTCGCCCACCTGGAGCACCGAGGTCTCCACGACCCCCAGCTTCCCGAGCGCCGCCCGGGCCGCCTTCAGTTCCTGCTCGGCGGTATCGCCCTTGATGGCGAGCATCTCGCCGTACGGACGCAGCAGCGGAACGCCCCAGCCGGCCAGCCGGTCCAGCGGGGCCACCGCCCGCGCCGTGACCACGTGCACCGGGGTGAAGCTGCCCATCACCTCCTCCGCCCGGCCCCTGACCACGGTCACATGGTCCAGGCCCAGAAGCTCCACGACCTCCTGGAGGAAGTTGGTGCGCCGCAGCAGCGGCTCCAGCAGCGTGATCTCCAGGTCCGGCCGCACCAGCGCCAGCGGAATGCCGGGCAGCCCGGCACCCGAACCGACATCGCAGACCGTCACACCCTCGGGCACGACCTCGGAGAGCACCGCACAGTTCAGCAGGTGCCGCTCCCACAGCCGGGGCACCTCGCGGGGGCCGATCAGCCCCCGCCGTACCCCGGTGTCGGCCAGCAGTTCCGCATAGCGCACCGCGTCCGGCAGCCGGTCGCCGAACACCTCCGCGGCCACCGCCGGCGGCGGTGACAGCTCGGCCTCCGGCGACGGCCCGGGTGTCGCGTCCCCGCTCACGGCAGGACGACCACGCGGCGCTGCGGTTCCTCGCCCTCCGACTCACTGCTCAGACCGGCCGCCGCGACCGCGTCGTGCACGACCTTGCGCTCGAAGGGTGTCATCGGGCTGAGCTTCACCGACTCGCCCGACTCCTTCACCTGCTCCACGGCCTCCTGGGCCAGCGCGGTCAGCTTCTCCCGCTTCTGCGCCCGGAACCCGGCGATGTCCAGCATCAGCCGGCTGCGCTCACCGGTCTCCCGCAGGACCGCGAGCCGGGTCAGCTCCTGGAGCGCCTCCAGGACCTCACCATCGCGGCCGACCAGCTTCTGGAGATCACGCGAGGTGCCCTCGGAGATCACCGACACCGCGGCACGGTCCGCCTCGACATCCATGTCGATGTCACCGTCGAGGTCAGCGATGTCCAGCAGCCCCTCGAGGTAGTCGGCCGCGATCTCGCCCTCCTGCTCCAGGCGGGTCAGGGCGTCGGTGCCCTCAGCGGCGGTCGAGGTGGTGTCCGTCACGGGGGACTCCTTCATCACTTCTTGCTGTTGGGGGACTTGGGCTTACCCGGCTGCGCCTTCTTGGGACGCTGCTTGCCCTGCTGCTGCTTCGGCTGAGCCCGCTCCGGCTTCTCCGGCTGCTCGTCGGAGGGCTGGCCGCTCTCCGGCTTGCCCTGCGGGTGCGTGCCACCGGACTGCCGCTGCGACTTGCTCTGCCGCTTGGGCTGGGTACGGGTGCCCCGCGCCGTCTCGGCGGCCTTCTTGGCCTCCGCCACGGCCGGGTCCTCCTTCAGCTTGCCCTTCTTCTTCAGCCGCTCCTGGCGCTGCTGGAAGGCGATGCTGCCCGGGGTGGGGTTGCGCGTGATGACGTACATCTGCTGGCCGAGCGTCCACACGTTGGTGGTCAGCCAGTAGATCAGCACACCCACCGGGAAGTTGATGCCGAAGACGGCGAACATGATCGGGAAGATGTACATCAGCATCTTCTGCTGATTCATGAACGGCGTCTTGACCGTCAGGTCCACGTTCTTCGTCATCAGCTGGCGCTGGGTGAAGAACTGCGAGGCCGACATCAGCACGATCATGATGACCGTGACCACCCGGACGTCCGCCAGGGAGGCGCCCAGCTCGGCGAGCTTGTCCGCGCTGTCCAGGAAGCGGGCCGCGATCGGGGCGCCGAAGATGGTGGCCTCACGCGCGCTGGTGACCTGCTCCTGGGTGAGCACGCCGACCTGGTCGTTGTTCGCGATGTGGTTGAGGACCTGGAAGAGCGCGATGAAGAACGGCGACTGCGCCAGGATCGGCAGACAGCTGGAGAGCGGATTCGTACCGGTTTCCCGGTACAGCTTCATCATCTCCTCGGACTGCCGCTGCTTGTCGTTCTTGTAGCGCTCCTGGATCTTCTTCATCTTCGGCTGGAGCGCCTGCATGTTGCGCGTCGACTTGATCTGCTTGAAGAACAGCGGGATCAGGGCGATGCGGATCACGACCACCAGGGACACGATCGACAGGCCCCAGGCCCACCCGCTGTCCTCGTTGAAGACCAGGCTGTACAGATCGTGGAACCGGATGACGATCCACGACACTGCGTAATAAAGGGGACTGAGGATCGAGTTGATCGTGTCCACGAGTCAGACTCCTTGGGCATTGTGAGAGGCGCCCCCGGATGGGATCTGGGGGAGAGTCCGGTGCCGCCAGCGATCACGCAGACGCCGATGCCAGACGGGACGCTTACGCGGCGGCACGTGGTCCACACCACCGGGAGACCAGGGGTTGCACCGCAGGATGCGCCATGCGGTCAACGCGGATCCCTTGATCGCGCCGTGCCGGCCGACCGCTGTGTATCCGTAATGGGAGCACGACGGATAGTAACGACAGACCGGCCCGAGCAGCGGGGAGATGGTCCACTGATACAGCTTGATCAGCAGCAACAGCGGGTACTTCACTGACGTACCCCTCCCAGCAGCCGCTCCAGCGCGGCATCGAGATCCCGGGCCAGCTGATCGTTGTCGGCGGTGCCCGCGCCGGGCAGGGCCCGGACAACGACCAGGCTACCGGGGGGCACCCGGAACAGCCGGGCCCGTATGAGATGCCGCAGGCGCCGCTGTACGCGATTGCGCACCACGGCGTTGCCCACGGCCTTGCTCACGACGAAACCCGCACGCGCCGGAAGAGGACTCTCCCGGCCCGCGTGCGGGTCCGTACCACTGCTCAGATGGACGACGAGACGCCGGTTACCGGCCCTGCGACCACGGCGTACCGCGGTCGCAAAGTCCTCACGCCGCCGCAACCGGTTCTCGGGGGGCAGCACCGCATGGACCCGTCGATCCGGCGGCGGCTCAGGCCGACAGCCGAGCGCGGCCCTTGGTGCGGCGGGCGGTGATGATCGCGCGGCCGGCACGGGTCCGCATGCGCAGCCGGAAGCCGTGGGTCTTGGCCCGACGACGGTTGTTCGGCTGGAAAGTGCGCTTGCTCACTCGGGGGCTCCAGAAGTTTTCGGTGTACCGGCACAGGCTGCCGAGACAGGATGCGGCGGGCCGACAGGCTGCCACCGTGCGCCCACGAGGGACTCGCAACGGAACGATTTCCCGCTCGCACGGGAAGGGCGGACCATCGGAGGCAGGCGGCAGCAGCCGTCGACAATGAGACCTCGCAACGGTACGTGCGACACGGCCGTACGGTCAAACCGGACCGGGGCCGGTTGTACACACCCTGTGGACAATGACTTGATGTCCTTGCGCCCCGCTGACTAACGTGGCTCAACTCGACATCTATGTCCCGGTCGCCTCCGCGTCACACCTCATGACCACAGCCGGCGCCACCCCAGCGAGTGAGAGAGCGTGCCCCGTGGCTGACCTACCTGCAGATCTTGCCGCGGTGTGGCCCAGGGTGCTGAGCGCCATCCTCGCCGAGGGGCAGGGCGTGGAGTCCAAGGACCACCGCTGGCTCCATGACTGCCGCCCGCTCGCCCTGGTCTCCGGCACCGCCCTGCTCGGCGTCTCCAACGAGTACGCCAAGAGCGTGCTGGAGGGCCGGCTGGCGCCGATGATCGGCGAGGCGCTCAGCCGCGAGTGCGGGCAGCCCATCGGGCTGGCGATCACGGTCACCGCACCGCCGCCCGAGCCGCAGACCGCCGCGCCGCAGCACCAGGCACCGCACCTCCCGGAGGAGCCCGCGCAGGGGCCCGCGCCCCGCCACGAGCAGCACCGCCCCGCCGAGCCGGCCCGCGACGGGTACGACGGGGGGTACGGCGGCTACGACGGCGGCCGGTACGACGACGGCGGCGGCAACCGCGGCGGGTACGAGGGCTACGACCAGGAGCTGCCGACCGCCAGGCCCGCCTACCCGGACCACCCCCAGGCACCGCGCCCGGCGAGCGGTGGCCGCGCCCCCGGCAGCTGGCCGGGCCCGGACGGCTATCCGCAGATCCCGGCCCAGCCGGCCCGCTACAACCGGCACGAGCCGCCGGCCTACGACTCCGGCTACCGCGGCTACGACCACACCCCCCAGCAGCAGCTGCCCCCGGACGCCCTGCCCGGCCAGAACAGCGGACCCGGCTCCGGGCAGCACGGCCAGGGGCCAGGACGCGGCCAGGGGCACGGGGCGGAGCACCGCGGGGGCCCGGCCGGGTCCTCGCTGCCCGAGCCGGCCGCCGGCGGCGGCACCAGCGGAGTGGGCCCGGCGGAGCCCACCGCGCGGCTGAACCCCAAGTACCTCTTCGACACCTTCGTCATCGGTGCCTCGAACCGCTTCGCGCACGCGGCGGCCGTCGCCGTCGCCGAGTCCCCGGCCAAGGCGTACAACCCGCTGTTCATCTACGGCGAGTCCGGCCTGGGCAAGACGCATCTGCTGCACGCCATCGGGCACTACGCGCGCAGCCTCTACCCGGGCACGCGGGTGCGCTACGTCAGCTCCGAGGAATTCACCAACGAGTTCATCAACTCCATCCGCGACGGCAAGGCGGACGCGTTCCGCAAGCGCTACCGCGACATGGACATCCTGCTGGTGGACGACATCCAGTTCCTGGCCTCCAAGGAGTCCACGCAGGAGGAGTTCTTCCACACCTTCAACACCCTGCACAACGCGAACAAGCAGATCGTGCTCTCCTCGGACCGGCCGCCCAAGCAGCTGATCACCCTGGAGGACCGGCTGCGCAACCGCTTCGAGTGGGGCCTGATCACCGACGTCCAGCCGCCCGAGCTGGAGACCAGGATCGCGATCCTGCGCAAGAAGGCCGTCCAGGAGCAGCTGAACGCCCCGCCTGCCGTCCTGGAGTTCATCGCGTCCCGGATCTCCCGCAACATCCGGGAGCTGGAGGGCGCGCTGATCCGGGTCACCGCCTTCGCCAGTCTCAACCGGCAGCCGGTGGATCTCGGGCTCACCGAGATCGTCCTCAAGGACCTGATCCCCGGCGGTGAGGAGTCGACGCCGGAGATCACGGCGGACGCGATCACCTCCGCCGTCGCCGAGTACTTCGGGCTGGGCGTGGAGGACCTGGCGGGCTCCTCCCGCAGCCGCACGCTGGTCACGGCCCGGCAGATCGCCATGTACCTGTGCCGGGAGCTCACGGACCTGTCGCTGCCCAAGATCGGCCAGCACTTCGGCGGCCGGGACCACACCACCGTCATGCACGCCGACCGCAAGATCCGGGTGCTGATGGCCGAGCGCCGGCCCATCTACAACCAGGTCACCGAGCTCACCAACCGCATCAAGAACGGCTGAGCCGCCCGCCCCACCGACGGCAGGACCTCACAGCGCCCCCGGGACGTCCCGGGGGCGCTGTTCGATTACGGGGTCCCGCGGGCCGGTTTTCCACAGAACTGGGGGTCCCTGGGTGTCCACACCCTGTGGGAACGGCGCGTCGCCCACATCTGTGTCCACAGGGGGCCGGGTGATCGGTCTTCTTCGCAGGTCAGTCGGCTGTGGAAACGTGGATAACGATCTTCCACAGGCTGTGGACAACGACCGAGGTGGACAGGTGTTCACCCCGGGTTTCCCCAGGCGAACCCGCTTGATCCACAGGAGAGGCCAGGTTACCCACAGGTGATCCACAAGGCTGTCCACTGTTCGGCAACACAACGCGCCGACTCACCGTTGAGGGTGAATCGGGTCACAGCGGAGGGCCGCGCGCCCTGTTGATAAGGGGGCCGGATTCTGTGGACGTGGCTGTGGGTAACTCGGGGGCTTCTGTGGACGCCTGTGGACGACCGGGCCGCCGTCCACAGGGACCCCCTGTTCATCCACCGGTCCATGCACAGGGCATGTGGACAAAAAACCGGGCCTGAGCTGGGAAAAGGGAGTTATCCACGGTTTCCACAGGCCCTACTACTACTACGACACAGTTAGAGCGGGGAAGTCGTTTCGAAGTGGGTGCTGTGGATGAACGGGCCTCCTGCGGTCTACCCGTCCCGGATCGATTTGACGCACTCGAGCCCCTACTGTCAGTGCCGTGCGTCAGACTGGTGGCCGGTAGAGAGCCAGCAAGGCAGCAAGGGCTGGGAGCAGCCAGCGACAGCAGGAGGCGGCTGAAGTGAAGATCCGGGTAGAACGCGATGTGCTCGCGGAGGCGGTGGCATGGGCCGCGCGGAGCCTGCCGGCCCGACCGCCGGTGCCGGTTCTCGCTGGCCTGTTGCTGAAGGCCGAGGACGGCATGCTGAGCCTGTCCGGCTTCGACTACGAGGTCTCGGCGCGGGTCTCGGTGGAGGTGGACGCCGAGGAGGAGGGCACCGTCCTGGTGTCCGGCCGGCTGCTGGCCGACATCTGCCGGGCGCTGCCGAACCGTCCGGTGGAGATCTCCACCGACGGGGTGCGGGTCTCGCTGGTGTGCGGCTCGTCCCGGTTCACGCTGCACACACTGCCGGTGGAGGAGTACCCGGCGCTGCCGCAGATGCCGACCGCGACCGGCACCGTGCCGGGCGAGGTCTTCGCGGCCGCCGTCTCCCAGGTGGCGATCGCGGCGGGCCGTGACGACACCCTGCCGGTGCTGACCGGTGTGCGGATCGAGATCGAGGGCGACACGGTCACCCTGGCCTCCACCGACCGCTACCGGTTCGCGGTGCGCGAGTTCCTGTGGAAGCCGGAGATCGCCGATGTGTCGGCCGTCGCCCTGGTGCCCGCGAAGACGCTGCTGGACACCGCGAAGTCGCTCAGCGGCGGCGAGACGGTCTCCCTGGCGCTGTCGGGCTCGGGGTCCGGCGAGGGCCTGATCGGCTTCGAGGGGGCCGGGCGGCGTACCACCACCCGGCTGCTGGAGGGCGATCTGCCGAAGTACCGCACGCTGTTCCCGACCGAGTTCAACTCGGTGGCGGTGATCGAGACGGCGCCGTTCGTGGAGGCCGTCAAGCGGGTGGCGCTGGTGGCCGAGCGGAACACCCCGGTGCGGCTGAGCTTCGAGCAGGGCGTGCTGACGCTGGAGGCCGGTTCCAGCGACGACGCACAGGCTGTGGAGCGGGTGGACGCGGACCTGGAGGGCGACGACATCTCGATCGCCTTCAACCCGGGCTTCCTGCTGGAGGGTCTGAGCGCGATCGACTCCCCGGTGGCCCAGCTGGCGTTCACGACCTCGACGAAGCCGGCGCTGCTCAGTGGCCGCCCGGCGAAGGACGCGGAGGCGGATCAGGCGTACAAGTACCTGATCATGCCGGTGCGTCTGTCCGGCTGAGGCCGGTCGGGGGCGGGACGGGTCACGGGGTCGCGCCGTACGGTCACCGGCCGTACGGCGTCAGCCGTCTGAGCGGCTGACCCCGCAGGTGAGCGCGGGGGCGCGGGCGTAGGCTCGGCGTGAAGTGTTGAGCACGATGAAGGAGTCCTGATGGAGCTGGGTCTCGTCGGCCTGGGCAAAATGGGCGGGAATATGCGGGAACGCATCCGCCGTGCCGGTCACACCGTCGTCGGGTATGCCCACCAGCGGGATGTCTCGGATGTGCACAGTTTGAAGGAGCTGGTGGATTCGCTGGCCGCGCCGCGCGTGGTGTGGCTGATGGTGCCGGCCGGTGAGGCGACCCAGTCCACCGTGGACGAGCTGGCCGAGCTGCTGGAGCCGGGCGATGTCGTCGTCGACGGCGGCAACTCGCGGTGGACCGATGACGAGAAGCACGCGCGTGAGCTGGCGTCCAAGGGCATCGGTTTCGTGGACTGCGGCGTCTCCGGCGGTGTGTGGGGCCTGGAGAACGGCTACGCGCTGATGTACGGCGGTGACGCCGAGCACGTGGCGCGGGTGCAGCCGATCTTCGACGCGCTCAAGCCCGAGGGCGAGTTCGGCGCGGTGCACGCGGGCAAGGTGGGTGCCGGGCACTTCGCGAAGATGGTCCACAACGGCATCGAGTACGCGATGATGCAGGCCTTCGCCGAGGGCTGGGAGCTGCTGGAGACGGTGGACTCGGTCACCGATGTGCGCGAGGTCTTCCGGTCCTGGCAGGAGGGCACGGTGATCCGTTCCTGGCTGCTGGACCTGTCGGTGCGGGCGCTGGACGACGACGAGCACCTGGAGCAGCTGCGCGGCTACGCGGCCGACTCGGGTGAGGGCCGCTGGACGGTGGAGGCGGCGATCGACAACGCGGTGCCGCTGCCGGCGATCACGGCGTCGCTGTTCGCGCGGTTCGGTTCGCGGCAGGACGACTCGCCGCAGATGAAGATGATCGCGGCGCTGCGTAACCAGTTCGGTGGTCACGCGGTCGAGAGCAAGTAGCGGCGGGCCGGCGGGGCGCATCGTGCATGTGACGCATCTGTCGCTGGCGGACTTCCGGTCCTATGCCCGGGCCGAGGTGGAACTCGGCCCGGGCGTTTCGTCGTTCGTGGGCCCGAACGGGCAGGGGAAGACGAATCTGGTCGAGGCGGTCGGCTATCTGGCGACGCTGGGCAGCCACCGGGTGTCCTCGGACGCCCCGTTGGTGCGTTCCGGGGCGGAGCGCGCCGTGGTGCGGGCCGCGGTGGTCGAGGGAGACCGGCGTCAGCTGGTGGAGCTGGAGCTGAATCCCGGGCGGGCGAACCGGGCGCGGATCAACCGTTCCTCGCCGGTGCGGCCGCGGGAGCTGCTGGGGATCGTGCGCACGGTGCTGTTCGCGCCGGAGGATCTGGCGCTGGTGAAGGGCGATCCGGGGGACCGGCGGCGGTTTCTGGACGAGTTGGTGACGGCGCGGGTGCCGCGGCTGGCGGGGGTGCGGTCGGATTACGAGCGGGTGCTGCGGCAGCGGAACACGCTGCTGAAGTCGGCAGCGATGGCGCGGCGGCACGGTGGCCGCGGGGTGGATCTGTCGACGCTGGATGTGTGGGATCAGCATCTGGCGCGTGCGGGTGCCGAGTTGTGGGGTCAGCGGCTGGGGCTGCTGGCGGCGGTGGGGCCGTTGGCGGACAAGGCGTACGAGGAGCTGGCGCCGGGGGGCGGTCCGGTCGGGCTGGAGTACCGTTCGGCGGCCACCGAGGAGCCGTTGGAGGGGGAGCCGGGCCGCGACGAGCTGTACGGGGTGCTGCTGGCGGCGCTGGGGGAGGCGCGCAAGCGGGAGATCGAGCGCGGGGTGACGCTGGTGGGGCCGCACCGGGACGAGTTGGTGGTGCGGCTGGGGGAGTTGCCGGCGAAGGGGTACGCCAGTCACGGGGAGTCGTGGTCGCTGGCGCTGGCGTTGCGGCTGGCGGCGTACGGGCTGCTGCGGGAGGAGGGCCCGGAGCCGGTGCTGGTACTCGACGACGTCTTCGCGGAGTTGGACGCGCGGCGGCGGGATCGGCTGGCGGGGCTGGTGGCCGGCGGGGAGCAGGTGCTGGTGACGGCGGCGGTGGCCGAGGACGTGCCCGCGTCGTTGGCGGGGGCCAGGTTCGCGGTGGCGGACGGGCGGGTCGAGCGTGCGCGGTGACGGGAGCGGGCCGCAGGGCCCGGGGGCGGGGCAGGGGAAGAAGGACGGTGCGGGGGCGCCGGAGCCCACCGGGGTCGATCTGGCGCGGGTGGCGTTGCGGGCGGCGAAGGCGCGGGCGCGGGAGCGCGGTGATCAGGCCGGTCAGCGCCGGCAGGCGCGGCGTGGTGGGGGTCTGCGGTCGGGGGCGCGTCCGGGTGGGCGTGATCCGTTGCTGCTGGGGGCGGCGGTGGAGCGGTTGCGGACGGAACGGGGCTGGGAGGTTCCGCTGGCGGTGGGCGGGGTGATGGGGCGCTGGCCGGAGCTGGTGGGGCCGGAGATCGCCGCGCACTGTGAGCCGTTGTCGTTCGACGAGGCGGAGCGGGTGCTGGCGGTGCGCTGTGACTCGACGGCGTGGGCCACGCAGTTGCGGTGGATGGCGCCCCAGGTGGTGCGGAAACTGAACGCGGATGTGGGTCAGGGTTCGGTGCGGTTGATCAAGGTGTTGGGGCCCGGTGGTCCGCCGCGTTCCGGTGGTGCGGGTGGCCGGTTGAGGGCGCCGGGAAGCCGTGGCCCCGGCGACACGTATGGGTAGATTTGGGCCCCTTGCGATGTGATGCCGGTCACGTTGCTGTGGGTTGACAGGTGAAGGCGCTGTGCGCCGCCTGGAGCGGATGCGGCCCCGGGGCCGCATATGGGGAGTCGGGGGATGCCAGTTCAGGGCGGCACATGCGGACTCAGGGGCCCGCAAACCGCCATCGAGGTTGGCGCTAGCGGTAGACTGGAACGCATCCGTGCTGTCACGGACCAAGTCGAACGACGCAGCCGTTTCTGTGGGAACGCAAACGGCTCGCGCTGTGCCAGAAAGGGCGCTTCGTGGCCGATTCCGGCGATTCCAACAAGAACATTCCGACCCCCGGCGAAGAGCCGGAGGTCGCGCTCGGTGTGCCGGCTGAGGCTGCGGCGTACGACGCCAGTGCGATCACGGTGCTGGAGGGTCTGGACGCGGTGCGTATGCGGCCGGGCATGTACATCGGGTCGACCGGTGAACGCGGTCTGCACCACCTGGTGTACGAGGTGGTGGACAACGCGGTCGACGAGGCGCTCGCCGGTTACGCGGACACCATCGATGTGACGCTGCTGGCGGACGGCGGGGTCCGGGTGGTGGACAACGGCCGCGGTATCCCGGTGGGCGTGGTGCCCTCGGAGGGCAAGCCGGCGGTCGAGGTCGTGCTGACGGTGCTGCACGCGGGCGGCAAGTTCGGCGGCGGCGGTTACGCGGTCTCCGGCGGTCTGCACGGGGTGGGCGTGTCCGTGGTGAACGCGCTGTCCACCAAGGTGGCGGTGGAGATCCGCACGGACGGCTACCGCTGGACGCAGGAGTACGCGCTGGGCGTGCCCACCGCCGAGCTGGCGCGGCACGAGGAGACGTCCGAGACGGGGACGACGGTCGCGTTCTGGGCCGACGGTGACATCTTCGAGACGACGGTCTACTCCTTCGAGACGCTGTCGCGGCGCTTCCAGGAGATGGCGTTCCTGAACAAGGGGCTGACCATCTCGCTGACGGACGAGCGGGAGGCGGCGAAGCAGACCTCGGGTGCCGACTCGGTGGCGGCGGAGGACGACGACCAGCCGCGTACCGTGACGTACCACTACGAGGGCGGTATCTCCGACTTCGTGCGGCATCTCAACTCCCGCAAGGGCGAGCCGGTGCACCCCTCGGTGATCGACATCGAGGCGGAGGACACCGAGCGCAAGCTCTCGGTCGAGATCGCGATGCAGTGGAACACCCAGTACAGCGAGGGGGTCTACTCCTTCGCCAACACCATCCACACGCACGAGGGCGGCACCCACGAGGAGGGCTTCAGGGCGGCGCTGACCGCGCTGGTCAACCGGTACGCCCGGGACAAGAAGCTGCTGCGCGAGAAGGACGACAACCTCACCGGTGAGGACATCCGCGAGGGTCTGACGGCGATCATCTCCGTCAAGCTGGGCGAGCCGCAGTTCGAGGGCCAGACCAAGACGAAGCTGGGCAACACCGAGGCGAAGACGTTCGTGCAGAAGATCGTGCACGAGCACTTCACCGACTGGCTGGACCGCAACCCGTCCGAGGCCGCCGACATCATCCGCAAGTCCATCCAGGCGGCCACCGCCCGGGTGGCGGCCCGCAAGGCGCGCGACCTCACCCGCCGCAAGGGCCTGCTGGAGACGGCCTCGCTGCCCGGCAAGCTCAGCGACTGCCAGTCCAACGACGCCGCCAAGTGCGAGATCTTCATCGTGGAGGGCGACTCGGCCGGCGGCAGCGCCAAGGCGGGCCGTGACCCGCAGTTCCAGGCGATCCTGCCGATCCGCGGCAAGATCCTCAACGTGGAGAAGGCCAGGATCGACAAGGTCCTGCAGAACACCGAGGTCCAGGCGCTGATCTCGGCGTTCGGCACCGGTATCCACGAGGACTTCGACATCGACAAGCTCCGCTACCACAAGATCATCTTGATGGCGGACGCCGATGTCGACGGCCAGCACATCAACACCCTGCTGCTCACCCTCCTCTTCCGCTTCATGCGCCCCCTGGTCGAGGCCGGGCACGTCTTCCTCTCCCAGCCGCCCCTGTACAAGATCAAGTGGGGCCGCGACGAGTTCGAGTACGCCTACTCCGACCGGGAGCGCGACTCGCTGATCCTGCTGGGCCGCGAGCGCGGCAAGCGCATCCGCGAGGACTCCATCCAGCGCTTCAAGGGCCTGGGCGAGATGAACGCCGAAGAGCTGCGCGTGACCACCATGGACGTGGCGCACCGGGTACTGCGCCAGGTGACGCTGGATGACGCGGCGGCCGCCGACGACCTGTTCTCCATCCTCATGGGCGAGGACGTGGAGGCACGGCGGTCCTTCATCCAGCGCAACGCGAAGGACGTCCGGTTCCTGGACATCTGAGCACCACCCACCTGGCAGCCGTAGCAGCCTGAGCAGCTTGAGAGGAATCGGACTTCAGTCATGGCCGACGACATCACCCCCCCCTCGGACGGCGGGGACTCCCCCGTCGCCGAGAACCCCGCCGCGGTGCTCGAAGAAGAAGTGGTCCAGCGCATCGAGCCGGTGACGCTCGAGACCGAGATGCAGCGTTCGTATCTCGACTACGCGATGAGCGTGATCGTCTCGCGCGCGCTGCCCGACGTGCGCGACGGCCTCAAGCCGGTGCACCGGCGCGTGCTGTACGCCATGTACGACGGCGGGTACCGCCCCGAGCGCGGCTACTACAAGTGCGCCCGCGTCGTCGGTGACGTCATGGGGACGTACCACCCGCACGGCGACAGCTCCATCTACGACGCCCTGGTGCGGCTCGCCCAGACCTGGACCATGCGGATGCCGCTGGTCGACTCCAACGGCAACTTCGGCTCCCCGGGCAACGACCCGGCCGCCGCCATGCGGTACACCGAGTGCCGCCTGGCCCCGCTGGCGATGGAGATGCTCCGGGACATCGACGAGGAGACCGTCGACTTCCAGGACAACTACGACGGCCGCAACCAGGAGCCGACGGTCCTCCCGTCGCGCTTCCCCTCCCTCCTCATCAACGGCTCGGCCGGTATCGCGGTCGGCATGGCCACCAACATCCCGCCGCACAACCTGCGCGAGGTGGCGGCCGGCGCCCAGTGGTACCTGGAGCACCCCGAGGCGAGCCCCGAGGAGCTGCTGGAGGCCCTGATCGAGCGGATCAAGGGCCCCGACTTCCCCACCAGCGCGCTGGTGGTGGGCCGCAAGGGCATCGAGGAGGCGTACCGCACCGGGCGCGGCTCGATCACCATGCGCGCGGTCGTCGCGGTGGAGGAGGTCCAGGGCCGGCAGTGCCTGGTGGTCACCGAGCTGCCGTACCAGGTCAACCCCGACAACCTCGCGCTGAAGATCGCCGATCTGGTGAAGGACGGCCGGGTCGGCGGGATCGCCGACGTACGGGACGAGAGCTCCTCGCGCACCGGCCGGCGGCTGGTGATCGTCCTCAAGCGGGACGCGGTCGCCAAGGTGGTGCTGAACAACCTCTACAAGCACACCGACCTGCAGACCAACTTCGGCGCCAACATGCTGGCGCTGGTGGACGGGGTGCCGCGCACCCTGTCGCTGGACGCGTTCATCCGCAACTGGGTGAACCACCAGATCGACGTGATCGTGCGCCGCACCCGCTACCGGCTGCGCAAGGCCGAGGAGCGCGCGCACATCCTGCGCGGTCTGCTGAAGGCGCTGGACGCCATCGACGAGGTCATCGCGCTGATCCGGCGCTCGGACACCGCCGATGTGGCGCGCGGCGGCCTGATGCGGCTGCTGGAGATCGACGAGATCCAGGCGAACGCGATCCTGGAGATGCAGCTGCGCCGCCTGGCCGCCCTGGAGCGGCAGCGGATCATCGCCGAGCACGACGAGCTCCAGGCGAAGATCGACGAGTACAACGCGATCCTGGCCTCGCCGGAGCGGCAGCGCACCATCATCTCCGAGGAACTGGCGGCGACCGTCGCCAAGTTCGGGGACGACCGGCGTACGGCCCTGGTGCCGTTCGAGGGCGACATGTCCATCGAGGACCTGATCGCCGAAGAGGACATCGTCGTCACCATCACGCGCGGCGGCTACGTCAAGCGCACCAAGACGGTGGACTACCGGGCGCAGAAGCGCGGCGGCAAGGGGGTGCGCGGCACCAAGCTGCGCGAGGACGACATCGTCGACCACTTCTTCGTCTCCACCACGCACCACTGGCTGCTGTTCTTCACCAACAAGGGCCGGGTGTACCGGGCGAAGGCGTACGAGCTGCCGGACGCCGGCCGCGACGCGCGCGGCCAGCACGTGGCGAACCTGCTGGCGTTCCAGCCCGATGAGCGGATCGCCGAGATCCTCGCGGTGCGCGACTACGAGGCGGCGCCGTACCTGGTGCTGGCCACCAAGTCGGGTCTGGTGAAGAAGACGCCGCTCAAGGACTACGACTCGCCGCGCTCGGGCGGGGTCATCGCCATCAACCTGCGGGAGATGGAGGACGGCCGCGACGACGAGCTGATCGGTGCCGAACTGGTCTCGGCGGACGACGATCTGCTGCTGATCAGCAAGAAGGCGCAGTCCATCCGGTTCACCGCCACCGATGACTCGCTGCGGCCGATGGGCCGGGCCACGTCCGGGGTGAAGGGGATGAGTTTCCGCCCCGGTGACGAGCTGCTGTCGATGAACGTGGTGCGGGCGGGCACGTATGTGTTCACCGCCACGGACGGCGGTTACGCCAAGCGGACCCCGGTGGACGAGTACCGGGTGCAGGGCCGTGGCGGCCTGGGGATCAAGGCGGCGAAGATCGTCGAGGACCGCGGTTCGCTGGTCGGCGCGCTGGTGGTGGAGGCCACCGACGAGATCCTGGCCATCACCCTGGGCGGTGGCGTGATCCGTACCCGGGTGAACGAGGTGCGCGAGACCGGCCGTGACACCATGGGCGTCCAGCTCATCAACCTCGGGAAGCGGGATGCCGTCGTCGGCATCGCACGCAACGCCGAGGCGGGCCGGGAGGCCGAGGAAGTCGAGGCCATCGAGGGCGACGGCGGCGCCGAGGGCGACGCCGGCCCGGTCACAAGCGACGAGGAGTAGGCGTGAGGGGTGCCGCGGGCGCCGCACAGGGCGCTACGAGCGGTACGAGCAGTGAGGCCGGGCCACAGTCCGCCGGGCCGTCCCAGGAAGAGACGACTCGTGGGGGTTCCACGATGACCAGCGCCAGACCGGTGGATCCTTATTCACAGGACGGGCAGACCGGCCAGACGTACCATCCGCCGCAGGCCTACCCGGCGCCGCCGGGCGGCGCCCCGTCCGTCGGCCACCAGGCCGGCGGCGGGGGCACCTCCGGCGGAGGCACCCTGGGGGGTGGCACCTCCGGCGGAGGGGTGCGCCGGCCGCGTACGGGGGCCCGTACGGTGCCGCGTACCCGCAAGGCGCGGCTGCGGGTGGCCAAGGCCGATCCGTGGTCGGTGATGAAGGTCAGCTTTCTGCTGTCGATCGCGGTCGGCATCTGCACGATCATCGCCGTGTGGGTGCTGTGGATGGTCATGGACGCGATGGGGGTCTTCTCCTCCATCGGTGATGTGATCATCGAGGCCACGGGCGCGGAGGACGGCTCGGGCTTCGACCTGGAGGCGTTCCTGTCGCTGCCGCGGGTGCTGATGTTCACCACGCTGATCGCGGTGATCGACGTGGTGCTGGCCACCGCGCTGGCCACGCTGGGGGCCTTCATCTACAACCTGTCGGCGGGCTTCGTCGGCGGTGTGGAGGTCACCTTGGCGGAGGACGAGTAACCGCAGATCAGGGTTCCGCCAACCGATTTGGGAAGCGGGGCCGGGATGCGCTAACCTTGCCGTGCGCGAGGGGCTATAGCTCAGATGGTTAGAGCGCATCCCTGATAAGGATGAGGCCACAGGTTCAAGTCCTGTTAGCCCCACCAGCGAAAAGGGCCCCGGTCACATGTGACCGGGGCCCTTTTGACGCCTTTACTTGACGACAGTAGTTGTGTCGGGGCCCATCTCCTCCCCGTTCAGCAGATCCGCGAGCTGGTCAGCCGCCGCTCGCTGGTCCTCCGAAACCACCTGGGTGTACACGTCCATCGTCATCCGGATCTGGCTGTGCCGAAGGATCGCCTGGGCGACCTTCGGGTGCACCTTGAGGAAGGCCAGCAGGGTCCCGCACGTGTGCCGGGCGAGCCGGACCGTGATGCGCCGGATCCCGACCTGCTCGCTTCCCTCGGTCGCCTTGACTGTCGCCCTGCTCAGAAGCTGGTCGGGCGACCGACCGGAGTCTTCTGCCATCACGTGCGGACGCAGCGGGATCTTCACCACCTCAGCCGCCCTGCTGACCAGCGTGTCGAAGGTGCGGGAGAAGCCACGGGGTTCGATAGGTCCACCGTGCCGCTCGGTGAAGATCAGGTCCTCACCAGGCGCCTGGTGCCACCGCTCTCCGGCCCGCTCCATCTCCTGCTGCTGAACGAGCTTGCGTCCCCGCAGGGCGGTGGCACAGAAGAGTGGCAGCGGTAGCGGCGCCTGCGACGAGTCGGTCTTGAGCTTCTTGAGGACGAGCTTCCCCTTCTGTCGTTGCACCTGATAGATGGGGGTGAACTGCTCGTTCTCGAAGTCGATGTCCTGCCAGCGCAGCCCTAGGATCTCGCCCCGGCGCAGCCCGAGAACGAGCAGCAGAACGAAGGCCGCGTACAGCCGGTGGAAGCGGGCGAACTTCAGGAAGCCGATCGCTTCTTTGGCCGTCCATGGTTTGCGTTCCGGCTTGTCTGCTGTGGGCATGTCCACCAGCTCCGCGACGTTCCGCGTCACCAGTTCTTCTTTGCGGGCCCGGTTGATGGCGTTCCGGAGCACGCGGAGTACTTCCTGCCGGGTGGGCGCGGGCACCTCGTTCTTCTTCATGGCGACGAGGGCTTGCCGAACCTGGGCGGGGGTCAGCCGGGTCAGCGACTTCGTGCCCAGGTGGGGGATGAGGTAGAGCCGCACCTTGCCTTCGTACTTGGCGTAGGTGTTGTGCTCGGTGTTCGGCTCAACGATCTCCCTGAGCCAGTAGGTCAGCCACTCGCCGATCTTCCAGGAACGGGACGGGACGGGAACTCCTCCACGCTCCTGGTCTTTCAGGGCGCTCAGCTTCTCGTCCACCTCGTCATAGGTGGCGCCGTAACGATCGACGCGGCGTCGGCTTCCGTCGGTGTCGGTGACGTACGCGCGTCCGTGGTACCGGCCGTCCTTACGCCTGGAGATGGTGCCCGCACCGTTGGGGCGTCGCTTGGCCATTCAGTGTTCCTCTTCGAGCTGGTGGTGCATGAAGTTCCGTACGGCGTCGGCGGGAATCCGGCGGGCCCGGCCGATCCGGAAGCTGTCGAGCTTCCGGGTACGCATGAGGTCGTAGATCTTGTTCCGGCTGACTCGCAGTGCGGCCATTGCTTCGGGGACGGTCAAGGCCTGGATGTCTGCTGTGTGCTGCACCGTGTTTCTCCCGATCTGGTGAGACTGGAAGCAGCCAGGCCGCGCGGGCGGTGCGGCTAAGAAGAAGCCACCTCGCGGCGGAGCGGGTGGCTTCTTCTGGTCACGGATAGCGGACGGTGAATGTCTTAGGTTCCGGAATCTGCGTCCCCCTGCGGTCCTGTGGTCCGGAACGCGTTGTGACCTGCGGAAATCGGGGGGACGCAGGGGGGACGCAGGACCACAGGAGGGGGACGCAGAACGCCTTCTGTGGTCCACAGGGGGACGCACGGGGGGACGCAGAGCGCGGGTCTGCGTCCCCCCTGGAAACCGCAGCTCAGGGGCCCTTTCGGGGTGCCTGTCCCACAGGGGGACGCAGGGTTCCCCTTCTTAGGACAGAGAGAGCTTCAAAGAGAACTACTTAGGCCCGGTTGGCTTGGTGGTGATCTCGATGAACCTGGAGCGTCCGGGGTCTTCCTGTCGGGAGCGACGGCCCCATTCGACGATGACGCCCCGGGCCGCCAGTGTCGGCTGCAGCCGCTTGAGCCGGTCGGAGAGCACCTTGCCGGTGGTCGGCCAGCCCTTGGGCACGGGGCGGTAGGCGCTGTCTTCGCTGCTGCCGGAGTAGAGCCGGGTGAAGATGTCGAGCCAGGCCGTGGAGGACTGCTGAGCCGGGGCGGTGCCCATGGTGGCGGCGTACTGGAGCACCGTCTGTGCCAGGACATCGCCTTCGATCACATCATCGGTGAGGTCATCAAGGCTGGCCCGGTAGGCGTTCACCGCGCCCAGGTGATGTGTCTGGTCGAACTGGCTGCACAGGTGGGCGAAGTCCGCCATGCGCAGATCGGTCGGCGTCTCCACCTGCTGCGTCCGGGCTTCAGCGGCCAGGTCGAGAACGCCACCGAGGATCGCGGGCAGGGCTTCGGCGAAGTCGGCCCACAGGTCAGCTTCCGGCCGCCGCCGCTCGGGCCGCTCCAGCTTGAGGTGCAGGAGGCGTTCACCGAGGTCGGGGCGGATGACGCCGACATCGATACCGGTCAGCAGTAGCGGCCGGCGGTAGCGGGAGCGGTGCACATCCCCATCGGTGTAGAGGGCGCGCTTGAGGGTTTCGGCGCCGGTCACGATGCAGCACATCAGGTCGGACATGTCCGCCGACAGGTGCGAGAGGTTGTCCAGCGGGGTGATCCACCCCGCCGCCACGGCCGTGATCAGGCCGTCCTCATCCTTCGGCGCCCTGCGCAGGTCCGCGCTCATGCCCTCGATCACGCGGGTGAGCATCCGGGCCGACGTGGACTTCCCCGAGCCCTGCGGGCCGGTCAAGAACGGGGCGGGCACCGGCACCGTGGGGTCAAGGCACCCCAGCAGCCACGCCACCGCCAGCGCGGAGGACTCGGCGTCGGAGAAGTTGCACAGCCCCCACAGCCGATCGATGCCCGCCAGGCCGTGACCGGACTCGGGGATCGGCAGTTCCCCGGTGAGCTGAGTCCGCCGCCACACCACCTCATTGACCTTCGGGATGCGGACTTCCCAGCCGTCCGGGGCGATCCGCACCGACTGCCCGTCATCCCGCCCCAGATCGAGCCACGTCACACCCGGCGTTGCCGAACACCGTGCGACGCGAAGGCTGACCTCCCGCAGTTCACCGCGCAGGGTCAGGGCCTCGATCAGGTCGAGCGCTTCCTTCATCGCCGTGCCCGAGAACACGCCAAGTCCCTCGTGGAACATGTCGAGCATCAGCTCTTGGCGGTGGCTTCCGGCGACGCCCTGGCTCTTCATCGGCCGGGCCACCGGGTGCCCGGCCCGCTGGGCATAGGGGGTGCCGTCCGGGGTGCGGAAGTACTCGAAGTGCTCCAGCGCGTACTTCGCGATCAGCTCGCGTGCCGACTGTTTGTCGTCCTGCTCGCTCACGCCGCCGCCACCTCTACCCCGGCCGTGGCGAACCCGCGCGCAACGGCGCGGGCCGCGTAGTCCTGCGGGACACCGACGGAGACGGCGGCGCCGATGATGTCCGCGCCGATGCCTTCCAGGTCGCACGGCCCCGGGCAGTCACGGTGCTGGGCACCGAGGAACCGCGCGACCCCGAACGCCTGAGACCCGGCACCGGACTCGGTGCGCGAGCGGACGAGGGACAGGCCCTTGTCCAGGCCGTGACGCACGTACCGGGCGGTGTGACGGCAACCCGTGGCCACCGTGCGATCCCAGCAGGCCGAACGCACCGCCATCGGCCCGGGGGCGGGAACTTCCTTCACTGGCAGCGCGCGAACGGCGGCCGGGAGCGGGGCGATGGTGCCGGTGCCGGGCCCCAGCCAGCGGGCGTAAGCGCCGTAGGACTTGATGTCCACACCGGGCCGCACCGCGTTGTGGGAGCGCATCACGCCCCGGTAGACCCAGTGCTGACCCCGGGTGGTGGCCACCGTGACCGTGGGCGGCAGCGTGGCCCGTGCCCACCCGACGGCGGCCGGGTTGTCCAGGTCCACCACGGTGACGCCCGCGCCGCCGGGGTGGTAGGCCAGCGCTTCCGCGTGCTGCCAGGCACGGACCCACGGGCTGGAGGTGATGACGGCGGGGTCGGTGGTGGCGGCTGCCCAGCCGTGGCAGGGGCGCGGGCAGACGCAGGGCCCGGCGGTCAGCATGTTCGGCCGGCCGCCGCAGCGCGGGACGCGGCGGCTGTCGTTGCGGCAGCCGTCGCAGTTGCCCATGGGCAGTTTCCCGGCGCGCAGGGGCAGCACCGGAAGCCCGTGCGTGGCCCGGTCGAGCGCCACGCGGTGCAGCGCGGGCAGGGTCTGAGATGTCATGCTGGTTGGTGCTCCGTTCTCTGAGCGGGGTGGGTAGAGCCGGGCGGCGGGCTGCATTGGCGTGGAACCCGCCGCCGGGCACATTCAGGCGTGGTGAACGTGGTCGAAGCCCTCAGTAGCCAGCTCGGCGGCGGTGGGCTTGTGGGCGTATTGCTGGCGCACGATCGCGGTGGGCACCTGCCGAGCCCGGTTGGCGTTGCGCTTCTCGCACTCGGCGAGCGGCAGGCCGAAGAGCACCGCTTCGGCGCGGCGCCCCCAGAATCGGGCGGCGGCGAGCAAGCCGCCCCGGACGTGCGGCGCGAGGTTGGTGTCCGCGATGAGCGTCGTCAGACCCCGGGACAACCGCGCCTCCACCAGCGCGTGCTGGACTCGAAGCGCGTCAAGGGTCGCGGACTGGTCGGCTTCGTCGTCGGCGACCTGACCGCGCAGGGTATCCAGACACAGGCTCCAGGTCGCCGGATAGCGGGCGGCGAAGGTGGACTTCCCGGACGCGCTGGGACCCACAAGGACAACGAGCGTCCCGGGGGCGAAGGTGATGGGAGTCATGACGCCTTCCGTCTGCGGAACCGGGCTGTCCGGCTCCCCTCACCGCCGGGAAGGTCCGGCGGATCGGGCAGCCGTCAGCGGGCCGCGTGGTGGAGCTTCAGGGCGTCGGTGAGGATCGCGGCGTGGTCGAAGGCCAGCGGCGGCAGATGGCGCACGTCCCACCAGCGGGCGGCGCGGGCGTCGTCGGCGGCGGTCGGCTGGGTGGGGTGGGGGATGACGGCGGCGTAGGCGGTGGTGACGTACGGGCCCCGGGGGTCGCGGCCGGGCTGGTCGTAGACGCCGACCAGGCGCAGGCTGCCGTCAACGGCGGGGACGCCGGTCTCCTCCAGCAGTTCGCGGTGTGCGGCGGCAAGGGCGGTCTCGCCGGGGTCGATGTGACCGCCGGGGATGGCCCACATGCCCTCGAAGGGCTCCCAGTTCCGCATGATGAGCAGAACGCGCAGGGGGCCGGGGGTGAAGATGATGGTGTCGGCGGTGTGGATGCTCACCGGTTGGGCTCCTATCGGATGTTGAGGTTGCGGGCCTTGACGCGGGCGCCCCGGTGGACGTGGATCTCGGTGCTGGCGCCCGCCCCGGTGTTGTCGGCGGCGGTGGCGCCGGTGCGGGGCATGCGGGCGACGACGGCGGCGAGCGCGAGTGCGGCGAGTCCGGCGGTGCCGAGTCCGGCGAACGCGGAGAGGACCTGTCCGATGCCCCAGCCGGTTCCGGCGGCGAAGACTCCACCGGCGGCGATGACCTGAGCGCGGGGGTCGATGCCCGCCCCGATGCCGCCCCGGGCCGGGGGCGCCGGGGCGGGGGCGGGCGGGGTGAAGTAGTCGGCGGGCAGGATCGAGCGGGGGACGGCGACGAAGCCGTTTCCGGGGCCGGGGACCCACACCATCGGCTCACTCGCCGGGGCGGGTTCGAGGGGTCCGGGGGTGATGGTGGTGGCGGTGAGCGCGGTGGTGGTGTCGGGCAGGCGATCCATGACGTTCCTCACTGTGTGTATCGGGGAGGGAGGCAAGGGGGCGCCCCGGGGATGCGGTTTCCGGGGGTTCCGGGGCGGTCCCTGGGGGCGCCTCCCTGCCTCCCTCGCAGGTCATCGCCGCTGATCAGGCTGGGGAGGCAGGGTGAGGGAGGCGGTTGGGGAGTTCTCCCCGCCTCCCTCGCTGCCTCCCTTCACTCGCTGTCACTTTCGGCGGTGTCGTCGGGCCGGGTGGCGATGGCGTCGCGGACGCGGGCGCGGGCCACGACCATGACGCCGCCGCTCTTGTAGGGGGCGGCCCCGGCCTCAGTCAGGAGGTGGGTCAGGTCGGATGCGGTCCACTCGCGGTACTCGCGCGGGTTGCGTTCGGCGAGCCGCTGCCGCACCTCGTCCGTCCGCATCCGCTCGGCGTCCCCGAGGACGCCGGCGATGTCGGCAAGGTGATCGACGGGGGTGTCGTCCACGGTCGTGGTGGCGGTGGTGACGTTCCCGCGGCTTGCCTTGGCCCGCTCGGCAATCTCGTTCGCGGCGGCGTCATCGACGTAGTGCGTCCGCACGGTGATCGAGGACTGCCCGGCCGGGACCTTGATGCCGTCGCCCGCGACCACGACGGTGCCCTTGTCGAGTCCCTGCCGCAGCAGGTGCGGGGCGGCCCCGCCGTCGATCGCCTTGTCCCCGAGCGCCATCCGGCCCTGAGACTCCGTTCCCAGCACGAGGGACGCGCGGATGTGGGCACCCTCGCGCACGAGCTTGGGAAGGTTGTCGTTGGTGGGGTCCTGCGTCCCCTGCCACAAGGTGACGGACACCGCGCGGCCCTGGTTGTGGATCTTCCGGACGGCGTTGAAGTACCGGCTGTTCGCCTTGGTGCCGCCGTAGGGCCGCTTGTCCTTCCCGATGGCCGGGCACATGAACGCGACCTGCGCTTCGTCCACGATGCCGACCAGCGGGGGGAAGACCGTCCCCTTCGGGGCGAGCATGCGCCGTTCCATCTCGGCGACCAGCCCTTCCACCATCTCGGTCGCCTCGATCACGTGCTCATCGGTCGGCCCCTCGATCAGCACCGTGGCCAAGCCGTCGAACATGCCCCAGTCGCCGATGCCCTTCAGGTCGGCAAGCCGGAACTCGACCGTGGGGTCGAGCGCGAGCCACAGCGCCAGCGCCCGCAGCGAAGCGGTCTTGCCCTGGTTCGACAGACCCGTGATGAGAAGGTGCCGCTGGAACAGGCTGATCGCGGCGGCATCGCCCCGCAGGTCCTGACCCCACGGGGCCCGGCCGGACTTGTAGTCGGCGCCGGTGTCGGGGTCGGTGACCAGCGGGGACGGCCCGATCGGCTCATCCAGCGCGCCCGAGTCGGCGATCCACAACCGCACCGTGCGGGCGGCCGGGGGGATCGTGATGAACACCTCGTGCTCATGCCTGCTGAGGTTCTCAGCGAGCTTCTTCCGGCGCTTTTGCACCTCGTCCGTGGACACACCGGACGGCAACGTCACATCGACTTCGACGCCGCACCCGGCGATCACGATGGGTCCGAGCATCTGCGCTCCGGCGTCGCCCATCCGCTTGATGGCCGTCCGCAGCGGAGCGATCCCCAGATCCCGCAGGGCAGTGACCACGATGCTCGGGGTGATCGGCGCCCCCGCATCGGTCCCGACCGCGCGCTGTGCGGCGGGCATAGCCCAGGTCGGGGCGGTCTGCGCGTGCCGGCCGACCGCCCACAACCCGGCGACGGCGAGCCACGGGGCGGCGGTGGTGGCCGGGCCCCACACCATGGCGATGAAGTCCGCTGCCCAGCGGATGCCCTCGATCAGGCCGATCGTGGGGGTGAGGACATCCGCCCACGAACCGGTGGACCACGCCAGCGCACCCCCCAGCGCCAGCAGCACACCCGCCCCGGTGGCGGCACCGGCGACGGCACCCCGGGCGATCTTCTGCGGGGCGGTCAGCAGGTCCATGCGCCGCTGATGACGGGCCGCGCGGAATGCACGGCCGCGCTCCTCCCACTCCCGCGCAACATCGTGCAGACCGGCGGCTTCAGCGGCCTGCATCATCCGCTCGTACCGGGCGGCGGTACGGGCCGACCACGCCCGCCGCGCGACCACGCGGGTGCCACCGGTGATGTAGAGGCTGTGCCGCACGGCCAAACGGCCTGCGGTGCGGGCGTGTTCGCCCGTGACTGCCTTCCGCAGCGCGCGCCCGGCCTTAAGCACCCGCCGCTTCTTACGCGGCCCCACAGCGGCCGGTGCGGCGGCGGGCGCGTGGGGGTGGAGGGGAACGACCGGCGCCAGCGTCTCAGCGGCGGGGGGCTTCTTGGCCAGCGACACCGGGCTGGGGCGGTTGGCGAGTTTGGGCGGGCGGACGGTGCCGTTCACGGATACGTCGGTCATGCTGAGGGCTCCTGTTCTCACACGTTGGGTCAGGGGCCCCGGGGACGGCCGCGTTGCTGCCAGGCTGGGCAGCCGTCCCCGGGGGCGAAGTCAGCCGCGCGGCTCGGCGCGCTCCACGCGCTTCAGCCGGTTCTCGGCGTCCTTGCGGGCCTTCTTCGCGTCGCCCTTCTCGGCGCGGGACGCGCACCGCTCGGTGGTCCGCGCCACCGCGAGCGTGTTCTTCGCGTCCTCCAGCTCGACCTTCCAGGCGGCGTACTCGCGGGCGAACCGCTCCTCACCGCGCTTGTTGATGCGGTCGATCGCGTTCAGGTGCTTGTCGCTGGCGCCTTCGCCGGCCATCAGGTCGCGGGCCAGTTCACGGATGCGGGCGGCCTTCTCGGACGGGGTGAACAGACGGGGGGTAGACACGGGGATGTCCTTTCGTCGGCCGTGTGGCCGGGTCACAGGGGGTGGGTCAGAGGTCGAACAGCCCGGTCTGGCCCGGGTCCGGCGCCGACGCGGCGGCCTTGCGGGCGGCGCGTCGGGCCTGGTCGAGACAGCCCGGGCACCAGGCGGCCAGCTCACCGCGCGGCAGGCGGGCGGCGGCAACTCCGGTGATGGCCGGGTCGGCGGGTGCGGCGGACAGACGGACCGGGGCACGCCGCTTGCTGGCGTACTTGCCGTGCTCGTGCGTGCAGCGGCCTTCGCCCGTCTTGTGGGGCTGGCCGCACGCGCCCCGGCACTGGCAGCGCCAGCCGGCGGCCCGCATCACCGCACTCCACAGCGACGCGCAGACGATCGGCTCGTTCATGCGGCCACCGCCACGGGGAACATGCGGGCGGCCAAGCCGTGGAGCGCGGCGGCGGCCTGGCGGGGGATGACGCCGTTGCCCAGGGCGTGGAGCTGCTGGTTGCGGCTCAGTCCGGGCACGTCAGTGACCCAGCCGGCGGCCAGGCCCTGCATCCATTCGACGAAGGGCGGGTTCAGTCGTCCCAGAGCGTCGGTTGGAGCGGGTGCGGGCCGTCCGAGGACGTGTTCCCAGCGTCGGATCGCCGGCGCGAACTTCCCCCAGCCCTGGCCGCCTGGTCCAGGTTCACGATGACCTCGTTCAGCGGCCGGGAGTTCCTGTCCAGGATGTTGGAGGCGCCGGACTTCCAGTCCCGGGCGGCCGGGGTGGGCAGCAGCGCCGGCGAGGACGAACAGGCGCTTGCGGATGTGCGGGGCTCCGATGGCCGCCGCGCTCGCAACGTCCCATTCCGCATCGAGCCCGAGGTGGGCAAGGTCGGCGAGGACGGTGTCGAAGCCGCGTCGAAGGTGTCCCGGGACGTTCTCAAAGACCGCGAGTGCGGGTCGTAGACCGCGAAGGGAACCAGCGATCCAGGGCCAGATGTGCCGCTCATCGGCGGTGCCTTTCTGCTGTCCCGCGTCACTGAAGGGCTGGCACGGATACCCGCCGATGTAGATGTCCACCAGCGGCACATCCGCCCAGTTCACGGTCTTGATGTCGCCCAGGTTCGGCACCCCGGGGAAACGGTGCGCGAGGATCGCCGACGCCCCCGGATCGGGGTCCGCGACCCACACCACCTCACCCCCGAACACGGCCTGGACGGCCAAGTCCAGGCCGCCGTACCCCGTACACACCGAACCGATCCGCAGACCGCTCACGACACAACCCCCGCACGGTCGGCCCTGAGAGCGTCCCGCAGCCGGCGGGCGGACTCGGCGGACGTGCGAACCGCCAGCCGGATCGAGTTGGCAGTCAGCCGGGTGTCGTCCCAGTCGGCCGTAGCGGTCCGGGCTTCGGTGAGGAGTTCGTCCCACGACCGCTTCCGGTTGGCCGTGCGGGCGGCCGGGGGAACCGGCGCGCTCACCCGGGCCGGGCGGGGCGAGTCGGCCGCCGCAACCACCGGTCGGGGCGACCGGTCGGGGTCGGAGTCGGGCACGACTGCCGGAGCGACCGGGGCCGACTCGGCAACGGTCTCGGACTGCTGTTCGAGCAGGTCAGAGGGCGACCGCTTTACGGTGTCCTGTGTGGATTTCTCCACATTCACGAGGAGCGGAGCGGGGTCTTCCACCACGACCGGGCCGACCGGTGCAGTCGGGGCGCCTCCGAACATGTCGGCAAGGGCCGCGTCGGCACCGGACTGGAGTCGGGCCCGCTGGATGTCCAGCAGTCCACCGGCGAGAGTCGGGTCACCGTGCCCGACCTTCCGGGCCAGCACCCACGACCGGCGCTCAGACGCTTTCCGCTGCCGGTCGCCCGGGTGGGAGGTGGCGCGGGCGCGGTGGTAGGCAAGCTCCCGGACCAGTTCGGCCGCGCGGGCTTCCGCCTCGACATCCCGGCCGACCTGATGCACCACGATTCGACGCGCAAGGAAGGCCATGCCCTCAGCCGCCACGGTCATGCCCATCGGGGTGACGGCGTAGATGACGCCCTGGCCGATGTCGTCGGCTGCGGTGACGGCCATCGCGGACGCGGCAGCAGGAAGAAGCCACAGCCCGATCCGCACGACGGCGGGGGAGGACTGTCCCAGCATGGTCAGCCCGAGCAGAACCAGCGCGAGCACCGCCGTGGCGCCTTCACCGGCCGCGACGGCGCCGACGGCCGTGCCCTGCCCGTACTCGGCAGCGATGTTCGTGTAGGTGCCGATCCCGCCCGCGACACCGGTTCCGAGCATCGGCACGAACGCCAGCGACAGAACCAGCTTCTGGGCCCAACTGAGCGACCGGCCGCCGCCCTGTGTCTGGGTGTCGTTCACAGGGCACCGCCGATCAGGGTCAGCGCGGCGATGACCAGCAGCGCGCCGCCGGTGCGGATGGCGTCCACGGCCCGCTGAAGCGCGCGGTGCTTGGCCACCGCGATGCGGGACAGCACCGCGATCGCGTGGTGACGGCGGTCCTCGGTCAGCGACTCCCGCACCTGCTCACCGGTCAGACCGGCCCAGTACGGGAAGCTGGCGCGGTCGGTGCCACCGAGGCGGGGGCGGATGACCGACAGCAGCATGACGGCGGCCACCACGAGGGCGGCGGCGCCGGTGCCGGCGGCGATCGCGCCGACCAGCGGCAGCGTCACCGAGCTGCCGGCCGCGCCGATCGCGGCGAGCGAGCCGGTCACCACCGCCATCAGCAGACCGGCCTTGGTGTCCGTGCGGGCGATCTGCGACTGCACCTCCGACAGTGCACCGGTCAGGGCGGTGTCAGCGGCGGGGGTCAGGTCCGGGGTGGTGGTCACTGGGACACCGCCGTCCGGCCCCGGAGGGCGGTGACGAGCTGGCGGTGGGCGAACTCCTCGACGGCCATCACCGTGACGGCGGCCACCGGGGCGATCAGCTCGGGGTCATCCGCCAGGATGTCGGCCGCCGCGTCCATGCGGGCGGCCCGCTCCTCGTCGGTCTCGGTCTCGGAGCCGAGCCACAGCTCGGGCGGCGTGCCGAGCGCCAGCTCCAGGTAGTCACTGTTGTCCAGCACCTCATGGGTGCCGATGAAAGAACGCATGTGAAGGCCCTCCAAGGGGCGGGTAGAGCCGGGGGCAGGCTGCATTTGGCGTGGAACCTGACGCCCCGGCGGCGTGAGAGCGGAACGGGCTGTCCGGCTCCCCTCTGCCCCGCCCGGCACGTGTCCGGGCGGGGGAGGCAACCGTCAGCGGCTTGAGCGGCGGTTGGCCCGCTCAGCGGCAGCGTCAGCGGCCTTCCGGCTGCCGTAGGTCTGCCGGTACTCGCCGTCCGGATCCACGAGGGTCCAGGTCGGACGGCTTCGGGGTGTGTCCTGCGCGACCTCGACCGTGAACCGCCGGCCGGGCATCAGATCGCCGCCAGGACCAGCGCGGCGGCGGCGAGCACCACGACGTGGGCCGTCTGATCGACGTGCGCGGCCCCGCCGTTCTTGGCCCATCCCTGCTGGCGGGCTACCCGCATCCACCACGCGACCGGCCACCGCCGATCGATGAAGGCGTGCGTCCCACCGATCCAGGCCAGCGCGGCGAGCGCGGGTACGAGCGGCAGGCTCCAGCCGAGAACGACGGCGCCGACCGCCAGCAGCAGCCCGCAGGCAGCCACGTGGGTCAGGGCGTGAGCGGCGTTGGCCTTCCACCCGGCCGCCCCGCAGGCCGCCTTGTGTGCGGCCTGGTGATCGGTCTGCAACGGGTAGTCGGCCAGCAGGTGCGCGACGTACAGCAGGATGAAGACCTCAGCGAACACGCTGGTCACCGCCCCTGCTTGAGCTTGGCGTCCTCGGTGGACTGCTTGTTCTGCTTGTCGACCTTGGCCCACAGCTCTTTCTTCTGTTCCTCGGTCATGCGTCCGGGGATACGCTTCACGGATCACTCCTACTTGGCTTAGGTGTGGTCCGGCCCGGGCCAGCGGTCGAGTCGCTGGTTCCGGGCCGTTGTCTTGCGTGGGCGGGGGAGGGATCGCACCTCCATCTCCGCAGAGACCCACTGAGGGCCGCCCTTGGGGTTGCCACCGCCGTGCCCGACACCTCCTTCCGGGGGCTTCGGCGGACCCTTTTCAGTTCTCAAAGATCAGCAGGTCACAGACGGACGGAGCGCGCGGACGTACCGCCTTCTCCGGAGCCGTCAGGCCCGAGTGGAAGCAGCCCAAAGAAGGCCCTTCCGGGGTCTCACTTCGCTTTCGCTCGGTGCGACGTGAACAACATACGCAGCCTGGCTAGGTAGGTCAACCAGGCAAGGAAGGATGAGCAGGATGGCCTTCCTGGGAATCATGGGGAGGTGGCCTACCATGGGAGCCATGAGCCTTGACCCAGATGACACGCGTCCCGCTTTTCAGCAGGTCAGCAGTGCGCTGCGGGCCGAAATCCGAACCGGTAAGTACGGGCCCGGTGACCAGCTCCAGTCAGGCCCCGAGCTGGTGAAGCGCTTCGGTGTTGCGAAAGCGACCATCGCCAAGGCACTCGACCAGCTCCGGGACGAAGGGCTGATCGTGACGCGCAAGGGCAAGGGGAGCTTCGTACGCCAGCGGACGGAGCGGCCGATCGGCCTGCGTCCGCACCTGGAAGCAGCCTTCGAAGAGCAGCAGGTGACCATCGACTTCGCCGGGTTCTCCAGCGAGACCCTGCACGGGGCCATTCAGGAACCGCTCGACAAGGTCCGGTCGGGACGGCTCACGCCGCAGTCCATCACCGTGCGGCTGCTGCTGCCGGACAGCACGGCGCCCATGGCGGTGCCCGTGCTGGTGGACGAACTCCGTGACGACAACGCGCTCCGAGCACGGGCGGGGCGGATCGCCGTGACTCACGCCGGCGGGATCAAGCACTCGGTGGAGGTGCTCGCCGAACTGGGGCTGGTGCAGTCGGCCAAGGTGGAGATCCGGGTCTGCCGGGCATCGGCGCTGTTCAAGCTGTACATCGTGAACGGCTCCGAAGCCTTCTTCGGCTTCTACCCCCTGCGGCAGCGGACCATGGAGGTCGCGGACGAGGAGAAGACGTTCTTCGACATCACCGGCAAGGACACGACACTCTTCCACCATTCGGCGGGAGCGGACGAGTTGGCCCTCGGCTCCCAGTACGTACAGCAGTCCCAGCGCTGGTTCGACAGCGTCTGGGAGAGCATCGCCTTCGAGAGGTCGGCATGAGCGAGCCAATGCGGCAGCTCGTTGCCGCTCTTCCCAGGGTGAAGTGCGTCCTCGCCGACTTCGACGGGCCCTTCTGCGCCGTCTTCGCCGGCCTTCCCGCCGATCAGGTCGCCGTCCGGCTGGTTGAACGGCTGTCGGCTTCGGGCCACAAGGTTCATGAGGGATGGCGAGCGGAGAGCGACCCCTTCACCCTGTTGCACCGCATCGACCGCGAGGCCCCGGAACTGGTGGCCGCTGCCGACGCGATCCTGGTGGAGCTGGAGACCGAAGCCGCCCGCCGCGCCCGGCCGAACGCGGACATGGCGCCGATGCTCGACGCCTGTGCCGAGTCCGGGCGCTCCGTCATTGTCGTCAGCAACAACGCGGGGCCCGCCATCGACGCCTACCTGGAGCAAGAAGGGCTGGCGGACCGCATCGATCGGGTAGTTGGTCGGGCCCCCGGCGATCCGTCGTCCATGAAGCCCAGTCCGCGCCTGCTGCTGGATGCGATGGGCACGACCGACCCCGTGGCCTGTGTGTTCATCGGCGATTCGGTCCGCGACGTGGAAGCGGGACACGCGGCCGGCGTGCCCACCATCGGCTACGCGAACAAGCCGGGCAAGGACAAGAAGCTCACCGAGGCGGCAGCGGCCGTGGTCGTGCCCTCGATCGCTGACATCACCGAAGCCCTGCGCCTGACGCCAGTTGACGACATCGTTTGACGCCAACACCGGGGTACACCGGAGGACTGCGGCGTACGTGCGGGTCATGCGGGGGCGGCTCCGGCCATGGCTCAGCTGGTAGCCTGATCGCCGGGGGATTGACCTGATAAGGATGAGGCCACAGGTTCAAGTCCTGTTAGCCCCACCAGCGTGAACGCCCCCGGCCGGATTCGGCCGGGGGCGTTCTGCGTCACTGGTTGACGCCAACCGCCGGTCGGGGCACCGCGCTCGGGGGCCCGCCCGACCGGGTGAGCCGTACTCGCTCTTGACAGCGGCGCTTCGCCCGGCTCATTCGGTATCATCGGGCGGCGGATGATTGTTTACGTCGAAGAAGGACGAGGTAGCGCGGTGAAGAAGCTCCTCCTGGTCGCACTGGCCACCGTCGGTGGCCTCCTCGTGTACCGGCAGCTCCAGGCCAAGAAGGCCGAGGACGACCTCTGGACGGAGGCCACGGACACCGTGCCGGCCGACTCCACCCCAGCGGGCGTCTGACTCCCAGGAATATCGCCTCCGGGCCCCTGCCGCGCAGCTAGCGGCCGGGGTCCGTTGTGCTGTCGGGCGCCTTCTGGTGGTGGTCCAGGCGGCGCAGTCCGTCGAGGACGATGTCGGTGGTGCGGGTGATGGCGGCGTGCAGGTCCTCGGGGGAGCCGCCGTTCTCCAGGACCACCGAGGCGACCAGCTGCTGGGCGCCGCCGAGCGCGCCGACGGCCGCCATGGCGTCGAGCGGGGTGAGTTCACCGGCGAAGACCTCCGTCAGGGCGTCGGCCAGATCCCGCTGGAGGGCGAAGGTGAGGTGGAGTTCGCGGGCCTGGAGGGCGGGGACCGTGGCCACCAGGGCGTCGCGGACGGGAGCGAGGGCGAAGAGCAGGTCCACTCCGGTGTCCCGGTCGGTGGTGATGCCCCGTACGGTGCGGCTCAGCAGTGTGCTCAGGCTCTCGCCGGGGGCGCGGTCGCTGATGATGGCCAGCGCGTGCCGGCGGCGCGGCTCGAAGTCGAAGAAGACCACATCTTCCTTGCTCGCGAAGTAGCTGAAGAAGGTGCGGGTGGAGATGTCGGCCGCGGCGGCGATCTGATGGAGCGTGGTGCGCTCGTACCCCTGCTCGGTGAACAGGCGCAGGGCGGCTTCGATGAGGGCTTGCCGGGTGCGGCGTTTCTTGCGTTGGCGCAGCCCCGGTTCCTCGGTCACGGCGAGAACCTAGCACATCGTGGCCGAAAACAGCGCTTGCTGAATATTTTCACCGGATGAGATTTTGCATCGAGTGCTTTTTTCTGGGGTAAGGCGTGGTCATGAGCGATGTGACGATGTCCGGCACGGCCGCCGAACCCGCACCACAGGCGCTGCCCCTCACCCGGCCGAACCCCTTCGATCCGCCGCCCGGGCTGACCGCCCGGGCCGGCGAACCGCAGATCCGCCGCATGACCTTCGCCGACGGCCACCTCGGCTGGCTGGCCACCGGCCACACCACCGCCCGCGCGATCCTCGCCGACCCGCGGTTCAGCACGCGCCCCGAACTCAACCACCCGCCCATGGGGCGGCCCGAGAAGCCGAAGGACGTCACCCCCTCCGGCTTCTTCCTGTTGATGGACCCGCCCGACCACATCCGCTACCGCAAGCTGCTCACCGGGCAGTTCACCGTGCGCCGGATGCGGCAGCTGGAGGGCCGGATCGGCGAGATCATCACCGAGCGGCTCGACGCGATGGCCGCCGCCGGACCCCCGTCCGACCTGGTCCAGGACTTCGCGCTGCCCATCCCCTCCCTGGTCATCTGCGAACTGCTCGGCGTCCCCTACTCCGACCGGGCCGGCTTCCGGCGCGACACCGAACGGCTCATCGACTTCGAGCTCCCGGAGGAGGAGGTCACCGCCGCCCTGGACCGGCTGACCGGCTACCTCCAGGAACTGGTGGCCGACAAACGCGCCGAGCCCGCCGACGACCTGATCAGCTCCCTGGCCGCCGACCCCACGCTCTCCGACCGCGAGATCGCCGGCATGTCCACCCTGCTGCTCCTCGCAGGACACGAGACCACCTCCAACGTGCTCGCACTGGGCACCTTCGTCCTGCTGACCGATCCAGCCGTCCGGGCGGCCGCCGCCGATCCGGCCACCGTCAACACCACCGTCGAGGAACTGCTGCGCTACCTCAGCGTGGTGTACGTCCTCGTCCGTACCGCCCTGACCGACGTCGAGATCGAGGGGCAGCTGATCCGGGCCGGCGAGACGGTGACCCTCCACCTCGGCGCCGCCAACCGCGACCCGGCGCGCTTCACCGACCCGGACCGCCCCCACGCGGCGGCCGACCGGCCGGGGCATCTCGCCTTCGGCCACGGCATCCACCAGTGCCTGGGCCAGCAACTCGCCAGGATCGAGCTGCGGCTGGCCTTCCCCGCTCTCCTGCGCCGCTTCCCGGGATTACGGCTCGCCGCCCCGCCCGAAGAGGTACCCGTACGCGCCCGGGCCACCATCCACGGGCTGCACCGGCTGCCCGTCACCTGGTGAGCGGGGAGCGGACCGCCGTCCGGATCACGGCGGATCAACAGGTGTGCGTGGCGGCCGGGATGTGCGCGCTCACCGCGCCGGAGGTCTTCGACCAGGAGGAACACCAGGGCACCGTGGTCCTCCTGACCCCCGAACCCACCCGGGAGCAGGAAGCACTGGTACGCGAAGCGGTCGCCCTTTGCCCGTCCGGCGCGCTCCGGCTGGGCACCGGGTAACCCGCCGGCCGGACCGGCGGGCGGGATGAGCCCGGCGGGTCGGGATCGCGGGGCACGTGACCATGGACCGGATACGACGCACGGACGGGGTTCTCGTCGGCGCGGCGGGCACGATGCCGAGGCTCATGCCGGCCGCGCCGGCGCGTATCTCACGACGCTCGCCGCGTCGGGCCCGGGCGCCCAGGTGCTGAAGGACGACCGGTGCCGGACAGGGCTCGGGGTGCTGCTGCTGGTCGCCCTGGGTGGACGGCGGCTGCGCGACCTCTGCCCGCTGCCGTGCCCCCATGGCTCTCCTCACCGGTCAGCAACTCGACGGCCGCCGTGAGGACCTCCCCATCAGCCCTGGTGGCTCTCGTAGTGCTCGACGGCCTCACGGGTGCGGGCGATGCCGTAGATCCGCAGGAATTCCGCCAGTTCGGGATGGCTGCCGGCGAGCAGCCGGGAGGCGCTCTGGATCTCGGTGGCGTCGGAGACCGAGCGCAGCAGTGCCTGGATCTCGCGGACGACGCGCTTGGTGGGGTTGGCGGGGATGCCCAGGGAGCCGGAGCGGGCGGTGCCGGAGTGGGCGCCCAGGACGTTGCCGCCGGAGTTGCGGCGGATGTCGTCCATGGCGGCGGTGGCCTCGGCGGCGCTCAGGTGGCCGGCGCGTACCTCGGTGGCAAGTTCCTGCAACGCGCGGACCCGCTGGACGACGGCGGGGTTGCCGATCTTCGCCCGCTGGCCGCTCATCAGCTGGGAGAGCATGGGCGCGGAGAGCCCGAGAACGACGGCGAGCCGTGCCTGGTTGAGGCCGAGGTCGGTGATCAGCCTGCGGAAGAGGGTGCCCAGGGGCTCTCCGTACCAGGTGGTCTGCTGCTCTCTCGCCTTCTCCGTGGCCTCCTGCTGGGCTGAGTCCATCGTTCTCTCCCCTTTGTTCTCCCCTGATCGCTTCACGTGAGCGAAGTTGCGCGTCATCCTACGGAGCGCGGTGGCGCGGGGCGATACCCGGTCGGTTTCCGGTGGGAAGATTGGGTACGCTAGGGCATGCCCGAGAGGGCCCCGGGGCCTTAGCTCAGTTGGTAGAGCGCCGTCTTTGCATGGCGGATGTCAGGAGTTCGACTCTCCTAGGCTCCACGATCAAGTCCCCTCTGAACTGCGGAGACGCAGTTTCAGAGGGGATTTTTCGTGACCATCGGCGGGCGCGTTGGTTCTCTCCGGGCGTGGGGGGAGCCCCTGCCTCCCCAGGGATGTGCACTCCTTTGTCTCTTCCGGTGATCTCCTGGGACGTATGCCGGTGCGTGAGGGCTTCCCGCGGGTGCAGGTGGGCTCGGTGGTCGCGACGGTGGGGCCTGGATCCGTGCAAAGTCCGTCACTCCATGGGCTGGTATCGGCACATCCGTGAGACCACCCCCGGCCCTTCCATGGCTCGCCACACTCCAGCCGCTCACCGAAACCCGCAGCTCGGACAGCGAAATCCCGCTGGAGTACTAGGCCGTTTCCTGCGGATCATCGGATCGTTGGTTGATGTGTGTCGTTGACTGATGCCCAGTGGGCGAGGATCGAGCCGTTGCTGCCGGACCGGACACCTCGGCGGGGAGGGCGGTGGCGGGATCACCGCCCGGTGATCGACGCGATCGCCTTCAAATACCGCACCGGGACGCCGTGGATGGATCTGCCCGAGCGCTTCGGGTCGTGGAAGGGCGTCCACAACCGGCTGCGGTGCTGGGCCGCCGACGGCACCTGGGAGAAGGTCTTCACCGCCCTGCTCGCCCAGGCCGACGCCGAGGGCGACATGGACTGGGTCATCGCGGTCGACTCCACGATCGTCCGTGCTCACCAGCACGCCGCCGGGGCCCGCAAAAAGGGGCCCCGGCCGGCGAGCCGGACGACCATGCCCTCGGACGGTCCCGCGGCGGACTGACCACCAAGATCCATCTCGCCGCCGACAGCCGCTGTCGGCCCCTGGCCTTCGTCCTCACCCCGGGCCAGGCAGGGGACGCACCCGCGTTCGCCCAGGTCATGAACCAGTTACGGGTGCCCCGGCCGACCGGCCGGCCCCGGACAACACCGGAGATGGTCCTGGCCGACAAGGCTTACTCCTCACGCGCTATCCGGGCCCACCTCCGTCGGCGCGGAATCCGGGCAGTCATTCCCGTTCCCGCTGACCAGGCAACCAACCGCAAACGACGCGGCAGCCGGGGCGGCCGCCCGCCCGCGTTCGACCGAGAGGCATACAAGCAGCGCAACACCGTCGAACGCTGCATCAACAAACTCAAGCAATGGCGCGGCCTGGCCACCCGATACGACAAGACCGCCACCATCTACCAGGCCGCACTCCACATCGCCGCCATCCACACCTGGTCAGCACGATGATCCAAAAGAAACGGCCTAGCCCTCTTCCGGACGCAAAGTGTCAAAGGTGGCCGTTACGTCGTCCGGGTGGTAGTAGGTGCGCCCGGTGTCGGTGTAGCGACGCCATCGATACGTATGGGCATAGCGGTAAATGGTGCCCTTGGGAATGCGCCAGAGAGTGGCGATGTCATGGGCGGTCAGGCCGGTCACGGCGATTTCGCGATTCACGCTCTTTCCCCCTGGCTGTTTTGCATCCGGCGCGCGAGTTTTGTCCACCAAGTGATCGGCCACGTGTGACCCGAGGACATCGTGCAGGCAATCTCGGAGGAGAAATCCCTGTGCGGGCGGATACGTGCGACCAGTTCACCACCGCATTCGCTGTCGGGGCAGTAACCGACACGCACACGTCGAACGCTGCCCGGATACGCGATGTCGTTGGCGGTACGCGTGAGATCCCGGATTTCGTTCACCAGCTCGCCCGCGGCGGGATGGCGGCTCAGCCACTCGGCGTGCCGCACCAGAAAGTGAGCGAGCGTCCGGACCTCTCGGATCGGTGGCTCCAGTCGGCGCTCGTTGGCGACGAGGCCGGCCCAGGAGGCGAGGACCGTGCAGATCGAAGACCGTATCTCCGCGGCGGCGGGGTTCATCGAATCGGTGCCGGCGGCCTTCCGTGGCACCTTCCGTATGACGCGCACCAAATTTTGTCGGGTGCCCGTGCCGCAGTCGGAATACAGCGTGGGCAGATTGAGCAGATCATTGATGAGACGATCCCGGCACGACAAGCATAAAGTTCCCCCGTCACCGGAGCGGCCTGGTCTTTCCCCCGGACTTCCGCATGCGGATCGGCACAGTGCTCTGCCCACCACATTCCCCCTTCTGGTGTGCATACAACCTCGGCTGGTCAGTCGAGGAATGGTGCCCGTGTGCCCCTGCCACGGGATGATGCGCGGCGCACCGGCAGAACTGTGGTCGGGCCGGACAGCGGCCGCGAGATTGCCGCGTGGCGAAGGATGGCCCAGATTCCTAGAGATGACAGCACTCGTCAAGAGCGATTTGCCATTCTCACTCTGAGTGTCTGATTCCGCTTACTCGCGAGGGTGGAGCGGCGACATGGAGGACCGTGTGACGCAGGTCACTTTTGCTCGTGTCACAGGGGAACCGTCTGTCTCGTCCCATGGGGGAACCCATCCCGACGCAGGAGGCAGACATGAAGGTTGCGGTGGCAGGCGCCGGGTACGCCGGGACTCTCGCGGCGAACCGACTGGCGAAGAAGGTTCCTGAAGCGGAGATCACGGTGATCAATCCGCGGCCCGACTTCGTCGAGCGGGTGCGACTGCACGAGCAGGTCGCCGGAACGGGCAAGGCCGCCACCCCCCTCACGAAGATGCTGCGCGACGGCATCCACGCACGACTGGCGTCCGTCGAGAAGATCGGCAACGGCAGCGTGACGCTCGATCTGGGAGAGAACCTCGACTTCGACTACCTGTTCCTGGCGGTCGGCAGCACGGTCTCGCCGCTGCCCGGCACGATCCCGGTCGGGACGTGGGAGGGTGCGGAGCATGCCCGCACGGCACTGGCGCGGCTGCCCGCCGGCAGCACCGTGTCCGTCATCGGTGCGGGGCTGACCGGCATCGAGACGGCGGCCGAAGTCGCCTACGGGCGCTCCGACCTGCGGGTGCGGCTGGTGGGACAGAGCCTCGCGCCCACCTTCTCGGAAGGGGCCCGCAAGCGGGTACGCACCGGCCTGGAGCGCTTGAAGGTGACGGTGCTGGAGGACACCGTGACCCAGGTGCTGCGCGGTGAGGGCGAGCCGGGAGCCGACAAGGTGCTGCTGCGATCGAACGGGGAGTTCGGTTCGGACCTCACCCTGTGGGCCGTGCTCGGCACTGTTCCCGATCTGGCCGCGCGCAGCAGCCTGAAGGTCGATGAGCACGGCTACGCCGTCGTCGACGCGTATCTGCGCAGTGTGAGTGACCCGCGGATCTTTGTCATCGGCGATTGCGCCGCCGTCCCCGGCGCCCGCCCGGCGTGCCAGACGGCGGGTCCGCAAGGAGCGCACGCCGCCGACACCCTGGCCCGGCTGCTCAAGGGCCGCAAGATCAAGCCGTACTCGCAGGGGTACACGGGGACCGCGCTCAGTCTCGGCAAACGCGATGCCGTGGTCCAGCTGACCCGGCGGGATGACAGCCCGAAGCGGCTGTACATCGCCAGCCGCATCGCGGCGGTGGGCAAGGAAGCAGGGGCACGGACGGCCAAGTACTGCGCGCGCACCGCGAAGATCACCTGGCGGTCGGGGCCGAAGCAGCCAAGCGGCGCCAAGTAAGCCGGAGCCGGTACCGGCTGCCGGGCCCTTGCCGGTCCGGGCGGTCGGCGAAGTCCGCGCCGGACCACCCGCACCGGCCCCGGGCGCGCTCGGTTCTTCCCGTCAATCCGCAGACCGACGGGCCTGGTTCACCTCGCGGTTGACCTCCCAGGCATCGGCCACCGGACCCACATGGCCCAGCTTGTCGGGGTTGATCACCGAGCGGATGGTCTGGATACGCCCCTCGACGATGTCAAGGGACAAGGTGTTGAGCACCTTGTTGTCCCGGTCCCGGAAGATCGCGCCCGGGTGGCCGTTCACCTCGCGTGGCTCCCACTCCACCCCGATCTCGACCATCCAGGGGAAGATCGCACCCAGCAGCCGGGCCACATTCTCCAGGCCGCTGGTTCCATGGGCCAGCTGCGGGGCCTTGCCGCCGCCGTCCCCGACCATCTGCACGTCGGCGGCCAGCAGTTCCCGCAGGCCCGCCACATCGCCTTCCCGGAGCGCCTCGAAGAAGCGCGCCGCCAGTTTCTCCCGCTCCTGGCGGTCGGCCTCGAATCGGGGGCGGCCCGCGTCCATGTGGCGCCGCGCCCGGGCCGCGAGCTGGCGGCATGCAGGCTCCGACCTTCCCACCGCCGACGCGATCTCGGAATAGCCGAACCCGAACACCTCCCGCAGGACGAAGACCGCCCGCTCCAGCGGGCTGAGCCGTTCGAGCAGCAACAGGGCGGCCATCGACACCGAGTCCGCCAGCTCCGCCGACCGCGCCGGGTCCTCGTAGGGGTCGCTGAGCAGCGGCTCGGGGAGCCACTGCCCGACGTACCTCTCCCGCCGGAAGCGGGCCGAGCGCAGCACGTCGATGGAGATCCGGGTGACCGTGGCCGAGAGGAATGCCTTGGTCGAGGTGTGTGGTGTGCTGGAGGACTCGAAGCGCAGCCAGGTCTCCTGGACCGAGTCCTCGGCCTCGCTCACGCTGCCGAGTATCCGGTAGGCGATCGAGAACAGCAGGGGTCTCAGCTGTTCGAACTCCTCGGTCCGGGTCATAAGAACTCCTCTGTGAAGCCTGGGCGCCACGAGGGGTGGCGCGGTTGCCGGCCAAGCTCCGGCTCGGCCCGGGCGTTGGAGAAAGCACGCCCTTCGGTCATCCGCGCACCGCGCGAACCGCGCGGGTCGGCGGGAGCGCCCGCGCCGGCCTGATCTCCCGTCACGCGGTGCCCGTGGCGGTGGTCAGTCCGTGATCAGCTCGGCCGGCGGGGTGCGCTGCTCGTCCACGGGCTCGGTGCGCTCCAGCTCACCCCACACGATGTAGCGGTGGCGGGAGGTGAACACCGGGGTGCAGGTGGTCAGGGTGATGTACTGGCCGGCCTCGGTGGCGCCGGACTCGGTGGGGATGTCCTCCAGGACGGCGGTGTTGTACCGGGAGGTCTCCGGGAGGATCGCGTAGGCCCGGTAGATGTACCAGGTGTTGCGGGTCTCGAAGACGATCGCGTCGCCTTCCTCGATCTTGTGGATGTTGTGGAACTTGGCGCCGTGGCCGTCCCGGTGGGCCGCCACCGAGAAGTTGCCCTCCTCGTCCCAGGGCATGGCGGACTCCACCGGCTCGTTGTAGTAGCCGGCCACGCCGCCGTTGAGGGTGTCGAGGTCGGTGCCCTCCAGAACCAGGATCTCGTCCTTGGTCATGGTGGGGACGTGCAGGAAGCCGATGCCGTCGGAGGGGTCGTACGCCACCGGGTCCTCGGGGTCGGCCTCCTCGCTCTCCCAGTGGTCGCGCACGGCGTCACTGGCGCGGGAGGCCTCCTGGTTGGCGACCACGTTGGTCCACCACAGCGAGTAGGCGACGAACAGGCCCAGCACGATGCCGCCGGTGATGAGCAGTTCGCCGAAGACGGAGATGGCGAGCGCGACGCGGCGCCGCGCGGCGCCGGGCTGCTTCCCGGGCGGTGCGGGGTCCGGCTCGGCGGCTATCTCTTCGGCGCCGGTGTCCGGTTCAGTCGACGAGGGCATCGGGTTTTCCTTCGCTGCGGGGACGCTCCTCGGTCAGCTGCCCCCAGACGATCATCCGGTAGGTGGAGGTGAACTCCGGTGTGCAGGTGGTGAGGGTGATGTAGCGGCCGGGTTCGGTGAAGCCGCCCTGGTCGGGCACGGCGTCGAGGACGCTGATGTTGGACGGGGAGGTGGAGTCGAGCCGGGAGGCCATCTCGTACACGTAGTACGTGGTCTCCGTCTCGATGACGATCGGGTCGCCCGGGTTGAGCTTGTTGATGAAGCGGAACGGCTCGCCGTGGGTGTTGCGGTGGCCGGCGAGGCCGAAGTTGCCCTCCTCGTCCCAGGGCATGGCAGTGGGCAGCTGGTCCTCGGCGGTGTAGTGGCCGACCATGCCCTTGTCGAGGACGGCCTTGGGGTCGACGCCCTCGGCGATGGGGGCGCGGACGTCGAGGGTGGGGAGGTAGATGATGGCGAAGCCCTCACCGGGGGAGAAGACCCCGGCCTCGCGGTCCTCGTCCTCCTCCTCGCGCTCGCCGTTCTCGGCGCGGTCCCACTGTTCCTGGAGCGAGTCGGCCTGGCCGTTGGCGTGCGCCCTGGCCTCGACGTTGGTCCACCACAGCTGGTAGACGACGAACAGCATGAGCAGCACGCCGGTGGTGATGAACAGTTCGCCGATCACATTGCTGATGGCGGTGCCGGTCTGCTTGGCGGCCTTGGCCGCTTTGCGGCGGGCGGCGCGGCCGCCGGTCTCCGGCGGGGCCTCGGGCGGTGCCGCGGGCCGTGGCTCGGGCGCCGGGGCGGCGCCGTGCCGGCCGGCGGCCCTGGCCGCCTTGCGGCGGGCGGCGCGGCCCTCGCCCGGCGGGGGTACGGGGGTGGAGCCGGCCGGGTCCCCGTCCGGTGGGACCGGCGGCAGCACGGTGGTGGCCGCCTCGTCCCCGCCGAGGCCGGCCGGGGGCCGCAGTCCCACGGTCTGCGGGTCGGCGGTGCCGCTGTCGTACGGGGACTGCTCGTACGGGGTGTCCTGGTACGGGGTCTCGTCGTACGGCTGCGGTGACCAGGACGGGTACGGCTCCTGGTAGGACTGCTGCTGCGGTGCTTCCTGGTGCGGCTGCGGGGACTGCTGGGGCTGCTGTGGTTGCTGGTGCGGCGGGTAGTAGGCGTCCTCCCCGGGGTACCAGGGGCCCCCCTCTCCCCCACGCCCGTCGGTCACGCCGCGGGCTCCTGCCGTCCGGCCCGCCCGACGACCGGGGCCAGCCCGTGCGAGCGCTCGACCGCGCCCGGATCGCCGCAGGCTGCCAGCCAGTTGGCGAGCATCCGGTGGCCGCCCTCGGTGAGCACCGACTCCGGGTGGAACTGCACGCCCTCCACCGGCAGGGTGCGGTGCCTGAGCCCCATGACGACGCCCCCGGTGTGGCCGGTGACCTCGAACTCCTGCGGCACGGTGCCCTCGGCGACCGCCAGCGAGTGGTAGCGGGTCACGGTCAGCGGGGAGGGCAGCCCCGCGAAGACGCCGGCGCCGCCGTGCTCGACCTCGGAGGTCTTGCCGTGCAGCAGCTCGGGCGCGCGCCCCACCACCCCGCCGTACGCGACCGCCATGGCCTGCAGCCCCAGGCACACCCCGAACACCGGGACGCCGGTGTCCGCGCAGTGCCGCACCATGTCGATGCACACGCCCGCCTGTTCGGGGGCGCCGGGCCCGGGGGAGAGCAGCACCCCGTCGTAGCGGTCGGCGGTGACGTCGGCGGGGCGTACGGCGTCGTTGCGCAGCACCTCGCACTCGGCGCCGAGCTGGTAGAGGTACTGGACGAGGTTGTAGACGAAGCTGTCGTAGTTGTCGACGACCAGAATGCGTGCGCTCATCAGCCGGCTGCCCCTTGTCCCTGCTCGCCGTTGATCGGCACGTCGTTGAACGGGAGGAGGGGTTCGGCCCAGGGAAAGACATAGCTGAACAGCAGATAGACGACCCCGAGGGCCAGCACCAGGGAGATCAGCGCGCGCACCAGCGTGTTGCCCGGCAGGTGCCGCCAGATCCAGCCGTACATGGCGTCGCTTCTCCTTCGTGTCCCGCTCCGCGCGGCGGCGCCGCGTGCCCCCAGCCTACGACGGGTGGCGGGTGCCCTTCAGAGGATCGGGATCATTCGGCCGGGCCGGCGAACTGCAGGGCGGTGGACCCGGTGTAGGCGGGCAGGGTCACGTCCGTGCCCTCCTCCACCTTCCAGCCCAGGCCGTAGGCGTCCACGTAGGCACGGTAGTTCTGGATGGTGGGGTCCTCGTCCAGGGCGGAGCGCAGCGTTTCGCGGTCGCCGACGGCGGTGACGGTGTAGGGCGGGGAGTAGAGCTGGCCCTGGAGGATGAGGGTGTTGCCGACGCAGCGCACGGCGCTGGTGGAGATGAGCCGCTGGTCCATGACCTGGATGCCCTCGGCGCCGCCGGCCCACAGGGCGTTGATGACGGCCTGGAGGTCCTGCTGGTGGATGACGAGGTCGTTGGGCAGCGGGTCGGGGAGCCCGGGGAGCAGCGGTACGGCGTCGGCGGGTGCGTCGGTGAGGGTGACGGTGAGGGCGTCGCCGGTGAGCTCGCTGAGCCCGGCGGCGTCCTCGACGCGGGCGAGGCGTTCGCTGCCGGCGGGGTCGGCCGGGTTCTCGCGCTTGGTGAGGGCGTCGACCTCGGCGCGCAGCTCGGCGGCGTCGGATTCCAGGCGGGCGTTGTCGCGGCCGCGCTCCCTGATGAGGTCGGACATCTGGAGCAGGGAGTCGTCGGTGCGGATGTTGCTGCCACCGGAGACGCTGAAGCTGACCCAGAAGAGGAGCCCGGCGAGTGCGAAGACGGCGATGGTGCCCAGTCGGGCGGGACGTATCCGGTTCACTCGCACCCCACTCCCACCCCTGGTCTCCTGTATTGGCCGTGGAAGCACTACGCTAGCTGACGATCCCACCGCTGTGCGCGCCCCAGCCGCCGCACGATCGACAGGAGAGTCCCTCGTGCCGAAGTCCCGGATCCGGAAGAAGAAGGACGATTCCTTCAAGGCCCCGGAGAAGAAGGAGACCACCAGGCTGGACATGGGCGGCCGCCGGTGGGTGGCGCCGCTGATGCTGGCGATGTTCGTCATCGGCCTGGCATGGATCGTGTTGTTCTACGTGACCCAGGGCGATCTGCCGGTGGGTGCGCTGGGCAACTGGAACATCGTTGTGGGCTTCGGCTTCATCGCCGTGGGGTTCGTCGTCTCGACGCAGTGGAAGTGACCGGGGCCACACCCTGAGTTATCCACACCGATCATCGGATGGGCTGTGGATAACTTGGGGCGAAGCTCCGGGTGCCACCTCCGGGACGCTGTGTGCCTACCCCGGTTGACCTGCGGAAACGTAGATGTGACGGAGGCGGTCACAGGTTGTGCACAGGCCTGATGCGGCCTGTGGATAAGTAGGATCAGCCCACGAGCTGCTGTGTGCGGATCACGCAGGCCACCACGATCACGGCCAGCACCACCGCACAGGTCGCGACCTGCACCGCCGTCCGGCGGGTGCGCGGCGCGTGCACCATGCCGTAGGCGATCGCCGCCCCGGCCACCAGGCCGCCGATGTGCGCCTGCCAGGCGATGCCCGACCAGGTGAACGTGATCAGCAGGTTGATCGCCAGCAGCACACCGATCGGCCGCATGTCGTACCGCATCCGCCGCATGAGCACGGCCGTCGCGCCGAACAGCCCGAAGATGGCCCCCGAGGCGCCCAGCGAGAGCTGATTCGGCGCCGCGAGCACGTACGACAGCGCCGAGCCGGCCAGCGCCGAGATCAGATACAGCGCGATGTACCGGAGCCGGCCGAGCGCCGCCTCCAGCTGCGGGCCCAGGAACCACAGCCCCAGCATGTTGAATCCGATGTGCCAGATCTCCTGGTGCAGGAAGGCCGAGGTCAGCATCCGGTACCACTGGCCGTCGGCGACACCGATGAAGTCCCAGCCGCCGCGCGAGGGGTCCCAGGCATGCCCGAGCATGCCCAGATCGGTGACCAGCCGGTCCCCGGCCGACAGCACCGCGATGAACACGGCGACGTTCAGCGCCAGGATGATCTTGGTGATCAGCCGGGTGTCCGCCACCAGCGAACCGCCGGCCAGCGTGCGCGGCGCACTGGCGCGCGAGGCCGCCGAGGCGCCCTGCACACAGGACGGGCACTGATAGCCGACCGAGGCCGAGATCATGCACTCCGGGCAGATGGGGCGCTCGCAGCGGGTGCAGCGGATACCGGTCTCGCGGTCCCTGTGGCGGTAGCAGACGGCCAGACCCGCGGGTGGCGGCTGCTGTCCCTGCTGCTCCGTCATGACGTCCCCTCGGCTCCCGGCACCATGGATAGGCCCCCCTGATCCTACGGACAGGGGGGCCTCAATGGTTCCCGAGGTACGGGTCCGGGCGCGAGTCCCGGATCAGCGGCTCTCGATGACCACGGACTCGATCACCACGTCGTTGACGGGGCGGTCGGTCCGCGGGTTGGTCTGGGTGGTCGCGATCGCGTCCACGACCTTCTTCGACTCGTCGTTGGTGACCTCGCCGAAGATGGTGTGCTTCCCGGTCAGCCAGGTGGTCGGCGAGACCGTGATGAAGAACTGCGAGCCGTTGGTGCCCGGGCCCGCGTTGGCCATCGCCAGCAGGTAGGGCTTGGTGAAGGCCAGGTCCGGGTGGATCTCGTCCTTGAACTTGTACCCCGGGCCGCCGGTGCCGTTGCCCAGGGGGTCGCCACCCTGGAGCATGAAGCCCTCGATCACCCGGTGGAAGACCGTGCCGTCGTACAGCTTGTCGGTGCTCTTGACACCGGTGGCGGGGTTGACCCACTCCCGGGTGCCCTGCGCCAGCTCGGTGAAGTTCTGCACCGTCTGCGGCGCGTGGTTCGGGAAGAGCTCCAGCTCGATGTCGCCGCGGTTCGTCTTCAGAGTGGCGTACAGCTTCTCAGCCACGATGTACCTTCCGTTTACGTCAGTGACGGTGAACGATCCTGCCATGCGGTGGCGACACACCCTGCGCCCGGATGCCCGTTTCGCGTGCTGAGACCTCCCCCAAGCGGCATGATTTCCACACAAGTGGAGAGCAGGTCTTGATCGCAGAAAAGCGGTATGGAGGAGGACGTATGACGCACAAGCAAGGGGTGCGGTCGGTACGCGAGCAGGCGGCCTGCTACGCGCGCGGCGCCGGCGCGTATCTGGCCCCACACGCCCAGCGCGCGGCCTGCGCCGCCCGGGACGGCATGCGGCAGGGGTTCAGCCAGGCGCGGCAGAACCTGCCCGAGGGCATGGACGCCGCCGCCGTACGCGCCGCAGAGCGGGCCCGGGTGGCCGCCATCCGCACCCGCGAGGTCGCCGGGCCACGGATCGAGGCGGCCATGGCGGCGGCCGGTCCGGCGAGCCACGAGGCCGCGGAACGGTCCACGGCGGCGCTGGCCGCGCTCCGCGGACAGGTGACCCCCCAGGAGATCCAGCAGGTCCTGCACCGCCGCCGCTGTGTGGCGCGGCGCCGGCGCAACCTGCGGCGGCTGGGCGTGGCCGGCGTGGTGGTCGGGGTGACGGTGATGGCCTGGCGGCTGTGGCAGAACCAGTCCAGCCCCGACTGGCTGATGGAGCCCACCCCGGCCACGGAGGCCGACGCGGCGGACTCCCCCCGGGACCCCGACGTCCTGGGCGAGGACAGCGCACCGCGCCCGTAGGCGGCCCGCGGTGGACCGCCGCCCGGTGGCGCCGGGGCGGTCCGGATACGGGTGAGGGCCCGGCAGCGTGTGCTGCCGGGCCCTCACCCGTGTGCTGCTCGACTCCGCGGTTCCGCGGGGATCAGCCGGTCGCGCCGCCGAACGGCCAGCCGCCACCGCCACCGTTGTCGTTCCCGCCGTCACCGCCGCCCGGGTCGCCGACCGCGCCGGGGTCATAGGTGTAGACGGTCACCTCGGTGTCCTTGTCCACCGTCTGGCCGGGCGCCGGGTTGGTGACGGTGACCACGGCCGTGTCGTTCTCCGGGCCCTCGACCTTCACCCGCAGCCCCAGACCCTCCAGCGTCTGCCGCGCCGAGCCGATCGGCTGGTTGGCCAGCTCGGGGATCTGCACCTGCTCCGGCGGCTGGTTCGGCGAGGGGATCGCCACCGTCAGGGTCACCGTGCCGGTGGGCGACTGCTGGCTGCCCGCGGTCGGCGACTGGCTGATCACGGTGTTCTCGTCACGCGAGTCATCCGTCTGGTTGACCCGGGTGACGGTGAAGCCCGCACCCTCCAGGGTGGCCTTCGCGCTGTCGAACGGCTGGCCCACCACATCCGGCACCGCGATGGTGTCCGGCTCGGTCGCCACCGTCAGCGTGATGGTCTCGTCCGGCTTCGCCTCCGCACCGCCCGACGGGTCCTGGGAGAGCACGGTGCCGGGCTCGACATCGGCGTTGACCTCGGTCTCCTGCTCGATGGAGGTGAAGCCGGCCGCCTCCAGCTCGGCGAAGGCGTCGTCGTACGACTTGTCCGTGACGTCCGGCACCTCGATGGCCGCCGGGCCCTCGGACATGATCACCGTGACCGTGTCACCGCGCTGGATGTCCGAGCCGGCCACCGGGTCGGTCTCGCAGATGGTGCCCTCGGCCTCCTCGCACGCCTTGCTGGCGCCCTCCTCCAGCTCGAAGCCGTTGGCTTGCTGCCCGGCCTCCTCCAGGGTGAGGCCGGTGAGGTTCGGCACCTTGATCGAGCTGGCCGGCGGGTCACCCGCGAACAGCGCCTTGCCGATGAAGATCGCGCCGATCAGCACCAGCACACCGGCCAGCACCAGCAGGATCGTGGAGGTGTTGCTCTTGCGCTGGCGCCGGTCGGCCCGCCCGTAGCCGTCGTCGTAGCCGCCGCCGTCGGCGGGCGGCATCATCGCGGTCTGCGGGTCGGTCGCCCGCAGCGCGGTCGTCGGCCGGTCGTCGTACCCGTACGCCGCGGCGCCCACCGGCATCGCGGCCGAGATCGGGCGGCCGTCGAGGGTGGCCTCGATGTCGGCGCGCATCTCGTCGGCGTTCTGGTATCGGTAGTCCGGGTCCTTCATCAGGGCCTTCAGCACGATGGCGTCGGTGTCCTGAGTGATCTCCGGGTCGAAGACGCTCGGCGGCTGCGGCTCCTCGCGCACATGCTGGTAGGCCACCGCGACCGGGGAGTCCCCGATGAACGGCGGCCGGACCGCGAGCAGCTCGTACAGCAGACAGCCCGTGGAGTACAGGTCGGAGCGGTTGTCGACCTGCTCGCCCTTGGCCTGCTCCGGGGAGAGGTACTGGGCGGTGCCGATCACCGCCGATGTCTGCGTCATGGTCATGCCGGAGTCGCCCATGGCCCGCGCGATGCCGAAGTCCATGACCTTGACCTGGCCGGACGTGGTGAGCATCACGTTCGCCGGCTTGATGTCCCGGTGCACGATCCCGTTGCGGTGCGAGTACTCCAGCGCCTGGAGGACGCCGATCGTCATCTCCAGCGCGCGCTCGGGCAGCAGCTTGCGCCCCGAGTGCAGCAGCTCACGCAGGGTGGAACCCTCCACGTACTCCATCACGATGTACGGGATGGAGATGCCCTCGACGTAGTCCTCGCCGGTGTCGTACACGGCGACGATCGCGGGATGGTTCAGCGAGGCCGCGGACTGGGCCTCGCGGCGGAAGCGGGCCTGGAACGTGGGGTCGCGGGCGAGGTCGGTGCGCAGGGTCTTGACGGCGACGGTCCGGCCCAGGCGCGTGTCATGGGCGAGATGCACCTCGGCCATGCCTCCGCGACCGAGCACGTGGCCCAGTTCGTACCGCCCGCCGAGGCGACGCGGCTCATCCATGATTCCTGCCCTCTCCGTTCGATCCCGGCCGCACCTGTGGTCGGCCCGGCTGGGGTCCCCCGCCCTCGGGCACGAGGGGTCCAAGCTCTGGCTTACGGTACCCGCCGCGAGCCGGGCGCCCGGCTCCCGGCCGCTCGCCGATACGCAACCGGTATCGCGTGCCGCCGGGAAGGGCCCAGTACGGGCCGGTCATGTGTATGACGTGTGACGGGTGGGCGCGGTTGTCACGGTGTGGTCAATTCTGGCCGGCCAGGACGGCTTCCATGACGTCCTTGGCGATGGGGGCGGCGAGCGCGTTGCCGCCGACCTCGTTCCGGTCCTGGGAGCCGTTCTCCACGACGACGGCGACCGCCACCGGGGAGCCGTTGTCCGTCATGGCGTAGGAGATGAACCACGCGTACGGGATGGCCTCGTTGTTCTCGCCGTGCTGCGCGGTACCGGTCTTGCCGCCGACCTTCACCCCGTCGATCTTGGCGTTGGAGGCGGTGCCCTCGTCGACCACGGACTCCATGGCGGACTGGAGCGCCTGGGCGTTCTCGGCGGACAGCGGCCGGGACATCTCCTCCGGCTCGGTCTGCTCGATCACATTCAGGTTCGGGGCGACCAGCTGGTCCACCATGTACGGCTGCATGAGCTTGCCGTCGTTGGCGATGGCGGCGGCGACCATGGCCATCTGGAGCGGGGTGGCGCGGTTGGACGCCTGGCCGATGCCGGCCATGGCGTTCTGCGGCCGGTTGTCCTCGGGGTACTGGCTGGCCTCGGCGCGGACCGGGGTGAAGACCTCTTCGTTGAAGCCGAAGGTCGCCGCGGTGTCCATCATCGCCTCGTTGCCCAGCTCGTCACTGATGCCGAGGAAGACGGTGTTGCAGGACCACATCAGGGCGGTGCGCAGCGAGGCGTCGGGGCAGTAACCGTCGATCAGGTTCCCGACCTCCTGCCCGTTGGTGTCGGGCAGCGGGAACGGGTCCGGGTAGTCGGTGTTCTCGTCCACGCCGTCGATCAGGCCGTTCTCCAGCGCCGCCGCCGCCGTGACCACCTTGAAGGTGGAGCCGGGCGGGTAGGTCTCGCGCAGTGCCCGGTTGAGCATCGGGTCGTCCGGGTTGTTCTCCTTCTGGAGCGCGCTCCACGCCTCGGTGTCGTCCGAGGAGTTCCCGGTGAAGGTGGAGGGGTCGTAGGAGGGAGTGGAGACCAGGGCGAGGATCTCGCCGGTGCGGGGGTCGATCGCGGCGACCGCGCCCTTCTTGTCGCCCAGGCCCTCGAAGGCGGCCCGCTGGGCGTCCTCGTTGAGGGTGGTGACGACGTTGCCGCCGGTGCGGTCCTTGCCGGTGAGCATGTCGATGGTGCGGTTGAAGAACAGCCGGTCGTCGTCGCCGGTGAGGATCGAGTCGTAGATGCCCTCGAGCAGGGTGGTGTTGAACAGCGAGGCGAAGCCGGTGACCGGCGCCCACATCTCGCCGTCCGTGTAGGTGCGCTTGTACGCGAAGTCGTTGTCCTCGGTCTCGACCGAGCCGGTGATGGAGTTGCCCTCGACGATGATGTCGCCGCGCGGGTGCGCGTACCGCTCGATCAGCACCCGCCGGTTGTTGGCGTCGGTCTGGAGCTCGTCGGCTTGGACGAACTGCACCCAGTTGACGCGGACCAGCAGGGCGAGGATGAGCAGGCCGCAGAAGACAGCGACGCGTCGCATTGGTTTGTTCATACTCGTACTACCTGAGTCTGTTCGACGTCCGTGTTGGGCGCGGGGGCGGGTGCGGGTCGTCGTGCAGTGTCGCTGATCCGAAGTAGGAGCGCGATCAAAGCCCAGTTCGCGATCACGGAGGAACCGCCCTGGGCGAGGAACGGCATGGTCATACCGGTGAGCGGGATGAGGCCGGTCACACCGCCGGCCACGACGAAGATCTGGATCGCGAAGACGCCGGAGAGGCCGACCGCGAGCAGCTTGCCGAACGGGTCACGGGCGGCGAGGGCGGTGCGCATGCCGCGCTGCACGAGCAGCCCGTACAGCAGGATGATCGCCATCAGGCCGACAAGACCGAGCTCCTCGCCGACGGTCGCCAGGATGTAGTCGGACTTGGTGGCGATGCCGCCGATGAGGCGGGAGTACCCCTGGCCGAGCCCGGAGCCGAAGAGTCCGCCGGAGCCGAAGGCGTACATGGACTGGGCGGTCTCGGTGACGCCGCCGTTGGCGCCCAGCGCCAGCGGGTCCAGCCAGTTGTTGACGCGTTCGCCCACGTGGGCGTTGACGGAGGCGACCGCCACCGCGCCGGAGACCGACAGCAGCAGACCGAAGATGATCCAGCTGGTGCGCTCGGTGGCGACGTACAGCATCACCACGAAGATCCCGAAGAACAGCAGGGACATGCCCAGGTCGGTCTCGAAGATGAGGATCATCAGGGAGACGGCCCAGATCGCCAGGATCGGGCCCAGGTCGCGCCCGCGCGGCAGGTAGACGCCGAGCACCCGGCGCGAGGCCAGCGCGAGGGCGTCGCGCTTGACCATCAGGTAGCCGGCGAAGAACACGGCGATGACGATCTTGGCGAACTCGCCGGGCTGCAGCGAGCCGACCCCGGGGATGGTGACCCAGATCCGGGCGCCGTTGACCTCGCCGAAGAACAGCGGGGAGATCAGCAGCACCAGCGCGACCACCATGGAGATGTAGGTGTAGCGCTGCAGGATGCGGTGGTCCTTGAGGAAGATCAGCACCCCGAGGAAGAGCGCCACCCCCAGCGCCGACCACATGAGCTGGTTCGGGGCCATCGGTCCGCCGAGCCGGGCGGTGGTGATGGTCGGCTCCAGGTCCAGACGCCAGATCAGCACCAGGCCCATGCCGTTGAGCAGGGTGGCGATCGGCAGCATGAGCGGATCGGCGTACGGCGCCCAGCGCCGGACCACCAGATGCGCGACGGCGGCCATCAGGCCCAGGCCCAGGCCGTAGCCGAGGGTGCCGGTCGGGACGGTGCCGTCCTTGGCCAGGCCCACGTTGACGTAGGCCAGCACGGGGATGAGCACGGCGAACACGAGCATCGCCAGCTCGGTGTTCCGGCGGCTCGGCAGCCCTCCGGTGGAGACGGTGGTGTTGCTGGTGCTCATCGCTTCAGGTCTCTGGGTCGCGCCAGGCCGTACGGCCCGGGAGAGGGCCGGTACGGGCCGCGCTCACGCGGGACGCCTGCTAAGGGGCGCACTGCCGCGAGAGCTGCTGCTGGCGTTCGGTGAGGGTCGGGATCTCGGGTGCGGCGGCTTCGTCGCCCCCGCTGGGCGGATCGGTGGCTTCGGCATCCTCCGGAGTGTCCGGGGCGTCCGGGGTGGGGCTGTTGCCGTCGTTCTTGGCGTCCTGCTTGTCCTGCTCGGCCTGCTCAAGGGCCTCGCGATAGTCGGCGAGCGCCTGGCAGGCGTCCGCCTGCTCACCCAGCTCGGTGATGCGGGTCTGCGCCTCGGCGAGATCGTTGACGGAGATGGAGCCCTCGACCTGGCTGCGCTGGTAGTCGGGGAGCATCTCCAGGGTGATCTCGGGATGGTCCTCCTTGACGCTGGACAGGCTGAGCGGGCCCAGGTCCTGGCTGACGCCCTGGAAGAGCGCGACGTGATCGCCGTTGGCGCCGACGTAGTACTGGTTCTGCGTCCAGCGGTAGCCGGTGTACAGGCCGGCGCCGGCGACGGCGAGGGCCAGGACGGACAGGGTGATGGTGCGCCAGGGGCGGCGCCGGGGCCGCTGCGGTACGTACTCCTCGTCGGTGAACGCGCCGAAGGTGCCGGGCGGTACCGAGCCCTCCGCCGCGCCGGCCGGGGCGCCGGGCTGGGCGCGGCCCAGTTCGGCGGCGCGCGAGGCGGGGGTGGCCGGGGCGTCGCCGCCGGTCTGCGCCTGGGTCTCGGCGACCGCGCCGACGATCTGCGGGGCGTCGTACATCTGCTGGGCGAGGGTGTCCCCGACCTGGGTGTCGACGTCGAGGACGTCGGCCACGATGCAGGTGATGTTGTCGGGGCCGCCGCCGCGCAGGGCCAGCTCGATCAGATCGCGGACGGTGTCCTGCGGGGGCAGGAAGGTGCCGAGGGTGTCCTGGAGGGTGTCGTGGCTGACGACACCGGACAGGCCGTCGGAGCAGACCATGTAGCGGTCGCCGGCCCGCACCTCCCGGATGGAGAGGTCGGCCTCGATGTGGTCGGCGCTGCCCAGGGCCCGCATCAGCAGTGAGCGCTGCGGGTGGGTGGTGGCCTCTTCCTCGGTGATGCGGCCCTCGTCGACCAGGCGCTGCACCCAGGTGTGGTCCTGGGTGATCTGCGTCAGCTCGCCGCCGCGCAGCAGGTAGGCGCGGGAGTCGCCGACGTGGACGACGCCGAGCCGCTGGCCGGTCCACAGCAGGGCGGTGAGCGTGGTGCCCATGCCGTCGAGGCGGGAGTCCTCCTCGACCATCGCGCGCAGCCGGTCGTTGGCGCCCTGGACGGAGGCGTCGAGGGAGGTGAGGATGTCGGAGCCCGGGATGTCGTCGTCGAGCTGGACGAGGGTGGAGATCACTTCGGAGGAGGCGACCTCGCCGGCCGCCTGGCCGCCCATGCCGTCCGCGATGGCCAGCAGCCGGGGCCCGGCGTAGCCGGAGTCCTCGTTGTGGTCACGGATCATGCCGACGTGCGATCCGGCGGCGAATCTCAAGGACAGTGTCATGCTCACCTCACCCGCCTGTTCCGGGGCTCCGAACACGCTGCCCGCCCTCCGGTCATCCCGGTCCTCATGGTGGCCGTCCCTACTTCCGCAGCTCGATGACCGTCTTGCCGATCCGGATCGGCGCTCCGGGCGGGATCGGTACCGGGGTGGTCAGCCGGCCGCGCTCGAGGTAGGTGCCATTGGTCGATCCGAGGTCCTCGACGATCCACTGGCCGTCGCGGTCGGGGTAGATCCTCGCGTGCCGCCCCGAGGCATAGTCGTCGTCCAGCACGATCGTCGAGTCATGTGCCCGGCCGAGCGTAATGGTCTGCCCCTGGAGGGCGACAGTGGTTCCGGTGAGGGAACCCTCGGTGATCACCAGCTTCGTCGGGGCACCGCGCCGCTGCCGGCCGCCGCGAGCGGGCTTGGCCTGCTGCGGCGACTGCTGCTGCCGGCTGCGCGGCTGCATCGGGGCGGCGCTCTGGCGGGCGGCGCCGCGCTGGGTGACCCGCGTACCGAACAGGTCGCTGCGGATCACCTGTACGGCGACGATCACGAACAGCCACAGAACGGCCAGGAAACCCAGCCTCATGACCGTCAGGGTCAGCTCTGACATTGCCCCCGCTTCACCCTTCGGCTTGCCGGTAAATGACGGTGGTGCTGCCCACGACGACGCGTGAGCCGTCGCGGAGCGTAGCGCGTTTGGTGTGCTGCCCGTCGACCACGATGCCGTTGGTGGAACCCAGGTCCCGGATTGTGGCCGGTTCTGTGGCCTGGATCTCGCAGTGCCTGCGGGAGACACCGGGATCGTCGATCCGGACGTCGGCCTCGGTGCTGCGACCGAGGACGAGCGTGGGGCGGGAGATCTGGTGCCGGGTGCCGTTGATCTCCACCCAGCGGCGCACGGTGCCCCGGACACCGGGGGCGGCACCGGGCGGCGGCCCGGCGGGCACCGGGGGCGCGCCCGCCGGCATCCGGGGCGCGCCGGGCGGCGGTGCCATGGGGGCGGAGCCGCCGAAGGTCGGGGCGCCCGGGCCCTGCGCACTGCTGCTGGAGGCCAGCGTGCGGCTGCGGACCCGGTAGAGACCGGTGTCCAGGGTGGGCGACTTCTCCAGGTTGACCTTGATCTCGCCCATGAAGGTGTAGCGCTGCTGCTTGGCGTACTCGCGGACCATTCCGGCCAGTTCGTCGCCGAGCTGCCCGGAGTAGGGGGCGAGCCGGTCGTAGTCGCCGCCGCTCAGTTCGACGATGAAGTCGTTGGGGACGACGGTGCGGTCACGGTTCCAGATGGTGGCGTTGTTGTCGCACTCGCGCTGGAGAGCGCCGGCGATCTCCACCGGCTGCACCTCGGACTTGAAGACCTTGGCGAAGGTGCCGTTGACGAGACCTTCGAGGCGCTGCTCGAAACGCTTCAAGACTCCCATGACGCACCTCCTTCCGGTGTCCCGACAGCCTGCGGTTCGGCGCGGTCATGCTTACTGATCGTATCCACGCGCGAGACGATCAGGTGGTTCCCGGGGTGGCCCCGGACGGTGCCCGCACCCACGCCGCTGCTCCCCCCGGGATCGTAAAGGGGAGCAGAGAACAGTGTCCCGCATGCGCGAAGGTTCTGCGGAGGGATGGGGAGGGTTTACGGCCGTGGGCCGGGGTCGCGGGGGTGCGGAACGGGGGCGTGGATCACCGAGGTGAGAGCGGTGCCCGGTGCGTGCTAATCTTCTGTTCGTCGCCAGGGACCACGGTCCCGACGCAGAACAAGGCGGCAACACCCAATGCGCGGGTGGCGGAATAGGCAGACGCGCTGGATTCAGGTTCCAGTGCCCGAAAGGGCGTGGGGGTTCAACTCCCCCCTCGCGCACCAGTCGGAGCGGCCGGCATCGTCAACACGATGCCGGCCGCTCCGCTTTTGGCTGCGCTCCGTGATCGGCTCCCGCGTCGGAGGGGGACGGCCGGACCGAGGAATGCTGCGGTGTGATTTACACCACGGAGCTTTCCGGCGGGTTGCCGGTGGCGGTCCGCCAGCGGTCCGCCGGCCGACACCGATGCCGACGGGGTGCCGACGGGGCGCCGACGGGGCGCCGACGGTGGGCCGGGGAACGTTCGTCCCGGAGAGAGGGCCGCGTCCCGCGCATCCGCATGGTGCCGCCGCGTACCGCGCACCGGTGTTCACCCGCACGGGGTCAGGCGGCTCCCGGCCCGTCCTCCTCCTCCTCCTCCTCCGGCGCCGCCGGCGCGGGTGGGGCGGCGGGGCAGCGCTCCGGCGGCTCCACGGAGACCGGGTCCTGCGCGAACACCAGCCGGGCCGCGTCCTGCCCGGGGACGAAGCGCACCAGCGCCTCCCCGTCGGGGCCCTGATGCTGCGCGGTGATGCGCTCCTTGATGCCGGCGTCGAACGCGGTCAGCGGATTCCAGAACATGTGCGCCCCGTGCATGACGGCCATGTCCAGTTTCTTCATGTGGCCGATGACGTCCGCCTCTTCGAAATCGGCGACGCGCTCGCTGTCGGTACGCGTGATGTCGAACACGTCGTGGTCGCCGGTGTAGGGCTGCGGCACACCGTTCATGTCCCACCCGTACACCACACCGCCCGTCACGAGGAGCCTTCCCTCGTCCTGGTACCGGGCCATCGTTTCCGCCAGTTCGTGGTGTTCCTCCAGCCTGCGGTCGTAGCGGTCGCGCAGGCCCTGATCGGCTCCCTCGGGCAGGACCGGGACGAAGAAGCCGACCTTGCCCACGTCCAGGTCCGTGATTCCCTCGGCCGCGCCGAGCAGGACGTCGCGGTGGTTGATGGTCTTCGCCTTGATGTGTTCGGGCTTGGGCAGCGCCCCCGCCTTGAGGAGGGGCACCGCGTCGGGATTGGTCGGCCGTACGTCGAAGACGAACACGCGCTCGGCGGAGACCTGGTGGAATTTCTCCTGGTTGGATTCCGGAATTCCCTGGTCCGTCTCGACCGTGCCGGCCGCGACCTCCCGGCCGCAGAACACCGCCGCCCGCTGTTCGGTGGCGTGTCCGACCGCTCCTCCCGACCAGGGGAGGACCGGGAAGAGCGCCGCTGTGAAGGCGACGGCGCACAGGCTCCGCCTGCGTGACCGCGTCCATTTCGTGTTCATGTCTGCCTCGCTCGCGTGGGGGAGCACGGGAGGGTCCCGGCGGCGCGATCCTGCCCCGGAAAAGGGGCCCGGCCACCCCGACCCCCTCCCGGCGAGGCCGAATCACCGGAACGGCCGCGCGGTCCGGTGCGGTGGTCTGCTGAGAGGATCACCGGATGGACATCCCGGCCCGGCGGGAACGGCTCAGGCTGTTCCGCGTACGGCGATGGTGTGGGAAACGACGCTTCTCCGCGCCGCCCGGCGCACCATTCCTGATTCCTGATGGTATGTAAATCCTAGGGTCGCTTCGTGCGTTCAACGCCGTGTGTTTTACGTGCTTTCCCTTTTGTTTTCTGTCATGGTTTTCAACGCCTGTCGGGAAATGGCTTGGGAAGGTTGGTCATGCGCTTTTCTGTGGGGTTCGGAAAACGCGCGGTGGTCTGTGCACTGTCCGCGCTGCTGTTGTCCATCGGGGTGTCCCAGCACACCGCCGTCCCCGCGCCCTCCGATCGGGGGGAAGCCGAGACCGTACCGTTCGCCGAGCGCTACCACGCGGTGCAGCACGGCGGGATCGCGCGGGCCGCCAACTCCGTCATCACCTGCGGCGCGGCCGTCACCATCACCGCCCCCGCCTGCACCGCCGTGCAGCGCGAAGGGGCCGGCGGACGCAGCGGGCAGTACGAGATGACGTACATCGACGTCGACTCCGACCGCAATACCTACAACTCCTCCAGCGCCGATCTGCGGCTGCCGCAGGGCTCCCGGGTGAGCTACGCGCGCCTGTACTGGGGCGCCAACCTCCGGGTCGGCGAGCAGAAGCCGCCGGCCGACAACGACCGCGTCCTGGTCGCGGAACCCGGCGGGAAGTACAAGGAGATCCGCGCCGACTCCGTCGTCGGGCACCGCGACGCGGACGTTCACCAGGGGTTCTCCGCCTCCGCCGACATCACCGAACTGGTGCGGTGGTCCCAGCCGGGCGCCTGGACGGTCGCCCAGATCAATGTCGCCATGGGCAACTCGGACATGGGCGCCTGGGGCGGCTGGACGCTCGTCGTCGCCTACGAGAACCCCGCCGAGCCGCTGCGCGAACTCGCCATCTGGGACGGCTTCGAGTCCGTTGACGGGCCGGGCACGGATGTCGTCCTCACCCTGGACGGGCTGAACATCGACCGGGGCGCCGAGGGCAGCGTCGGGGTCGTCGGCTACCACGGCGAGCGCACCGCGGGCGGGCACGGGCTGACCGTACAGGCCCCGGAGGGGGCGACGGTGCGGCACCGGGCGCTGGAATCCACCATCGCCGACCACGGGCGCAACGTCACCGCGCGCGACCCGGCGTACGTCAACACCCTCGGCTACGACTCCAACGTGCTGGACGTGACCGACGCGCTGGGCGCCGGGCCCGACGAGCTGGAGCTGCGGTTCACGGGCGGGTCCCGCCCCTACCAGCTCGGTGCGGTCTTCTTCCAGGCCGACGCCCGAGAGTGAGGCGGCCCCCGATGACAGCGATGACCGTATTGCACGTCGCGCAGCCCACCGGCGGAGGCGTCGCCCAGGTCGTGACCGATCTGGTGCGCACCCAGACCGCGGCCGGGATCCGTACCGCGCTGCTGTGCCCGCCCGGCGGCCCGCTCGGCGGGGCGGCGCGGGCGGCCGGCGCCGAGGTGCGCGACTGGGTCGCCGGACGGGAACCGGGCGGCAACCTGCCCTGGGAAGCGGCCTTCGTGGCCCGCGCGGTGCGCGGTCTGCGGCCGGACGTGGTCCATCTGCACAGCGCCAAGGCCGGCCTGGCGGGCCGGCTCGGACTGCGCGGGCGGGTCCCGACGGTGTTCCAGCCGCACGCCTGGTCCTTCGAGGCCGCGGAAGGGGTGACGCAGCGGGCCGCGGTGCGCTGGGAACGCTTCGCCAGCCGGTGGGCGGACCGGGTGGTGTGCGTCAGCGAGGCCGAGCGGGACCTGGGACTGCGGGCCGGGATCACCGCCCGCTGGTCGGTGATCAGGAACGGGATCGACCTCGGCCGGTACCCGGCCGCGGGAGAGGTCGACCGGCGGCAGGCGCGGGCCGCGCTGGCGGCCGTGCACGGGCTGCCGCAGCGGGCCCCGCTGGTGGTGTGCGTGGGACGGCTGTGCCGGCAGAAGGGGCAGGACCTGCTGCTCGCGGCCTGGCGGCGGGTCCTCGAACGGGTGCCGGGCGCACGGCTGGTGCTGGTCGGGGACGGCCCGGAACGGGCCCGGCTGGAGGCGATGGCCGACCCGCGGCACGTGCTGTTCGCCGGGCACACGGACGACCCGGTGCCCTGGTACACGGCGGCCGATCTGGTCGTCCAGCCCTCGCGGTGGGAGGGGATGGCGCTCGCGCCGCTGGAGGCGATGGCGGTGGGGCGGGCCGTGCTGCTGAGCGACGTGGGCGGCGGGCGGGAGAGCCTGGCGCCCGGCCAGGCGGACGAATGCCTGGTCCCGGCGGGGGATGTGGCCGCGCTGGGGCAGGCGATGACGGCACTGCTGACCGCGCCCGAGCGGCGGCGCGCACTGGCTCGGGCCGCGCAGGCGCATGCGCGGGCCACCTGCGGGACGGACACGATGGCGGCGGCGTACGCGGAGCTGTACGCGGACGTACGGGGCCCGTGCGGGCCGGCGCACCAGCACCGGTACGGGCACGGGCTCGGCAGCGTCCGGGCCGCCGCAGGACGGCCGGCGCGGCGCGGCCCGGCGGCCCCCGGCACGGCGGCGGCCGAGGGCCGGCCGGCCGACGAGCGGGTGGACGACGTGGGCCCGCAGGTGCCGGTCGCCGACGGGACGGGTGCCGGGGAGACATCGACGCGGGACGGCTCCGCCCCGGTCGCTGCGTCCGCCGCCGAGGGCGCGGACGCCCGCCAGGCGGGGCGGCCGGCCGGTGCGCCCAGGGGACCGGGTGGTCCCGAACGACTGCCGGGCAAGGGCCCGGGTGCCGTGTTCGTGGTCGCGGGCTGGTCACCGGGAACGGAGGGCCCGGACGGGGCGCCGGTGCCGGACGGTGCCGCCGGCCTCCCGGCGGACGCGCACGGTGCCCTGCCCGCCGCGGCGACGGAAGCCGTTCCGGCGCCCGGTGGCGCCCCGACCGCCGGGAGCGGGGAAGGCCCGGACGCCGGTGACGGCGCCCCGGTGCGCGGCACCGAGCCGGCGGCCGTTGCCGTGCCCCCGCCGGCTACCGACGCGGAGTCCGGGGTCCTCGCCGACAGCCCGTCCACCTCCGTGTCCACCTCCGTGTCCACCTCCGCGTCCCCGTCGGCCGCCGGTGCGAACGGAGGCGGGCATGCCCACGGATAGCGTCAGCGTGCCGGACACCGGCACCCGGCCGCGTACCCTGCTCCCCGCCCGCGCCCCCGCACCGGGGCCCGCCCCCGTCGTGCTGCCCGCGCCGGGACGGGCCACCGCACCCCCGCCGGACGCGCCCCGCGCCGCCCGGCGCCGCCGGCGGCCCGGAATCACCGGGCTGCTGCTCGGCGCCGACGTGCTCGCCGTCGTCCTCGTGGCCGCGCTGAGCACCGAACTGCTGCACGGCCTCGCGGCGCTCGCCGTCCTGCTGCCGCTCAACGCCTGGGCCGGGTTCTACCGCCCGACCCCCATGGCCGCCGCCCTCGACGAACTGCCCCGGCTGTGCGGCCACGGCCTGCTCGGCTGGCTGCTCGGCGGCGGCGGCCCCGCTTTCCTCCTCGTACCGCTGCTCGCCGCCGCCGGGCGCGGCGCCGTCTACCAGCTGCGCCGCGTCGCCGTGCGCGAACGGCCGCGCGCCACCCTCGTCGTGGGCACGGGCACCGCGGCCCGCCGGGTCGCCGCGCTGCTCACCGAGCACCCCGAGTACGGCATGCGCCCCACCGCCCAGGCCGAACCGCACGAGGTGGCCGCCGCTCTGGCCGAACACGGCGTGCGCACCGTCGTCTTCACCCGCGCCCAGGAGGACGGCACCCCGCTGCGCCGGTGCTGGGAAGCCGGCTGTTCCGTGTGGCTGGTGGACCCCGAGCCGCCGTTGTGGTTCCCGGCCCCCGCCACCCACCTGTGGGGCTACACCTGCCGCCGCCTGGACCCGCCCGAACGCCGGCCCTGGGGGGCCGACTTCCTCAAGCGGCTGGTCGACATCACCGGCGCCGCCCTCGCCCTGCTGCTCGCCGCACCCGTGCTCGGCGCCTGCGCGCTCGCCGTCCGCCTCGCCGACGGCCCCGGGGTCATCTTCCGGCAGGAACGCGTCGGCCGGGCCGGCAAGCCCTTCACCATGCTCAAGTTCCGCACCCTGCGCCCCGACACCGACCAGGAGTCCGCCACCCGCTGGAACATCGCGGGTGACGACCGCATGAGCCCGGTCGGCCGGCTGCTGCGCCGCACCTCCCTCGACGAACTGCCCCAGTTGTGGAACGTCCTGCGCGGCGACATGAGCCTGGTCGGCCCGCGCCCCGAACGCCCGCACTTCGTGGACGAGTTCAGCCGTACGTACCCCGGGTACGCCGACCGCCACCGGATGCCGGTCGGGCTGACGGGGCTGGCCCAGGTCAGCGGCCTGCGCGGAGACACCTCCATCGAGGACCGCACCCGTTTCGACAACCTCTACATCGAGACGTGGTCGCTGTGGGCGGACCTGCGCATCATGCTGCGCACCACCGCCTCCTGCTTCCGGCTCGGGGGCAGTTGACGATGGCGGCACTCGCCCTCCCCGCCCGCGCCGCGCGGTCCGCCGCATCGCACTGGACGGTGCTGCTCGCCGTCCTGCCCGTCGCGCTGCTGGCGCTGCCGGTGACCAGCCGGGTCACCCCGGCCGACGCCGCCTCGCTCGCCCTGGTGGTGGCGTGCGCGCTGGTGCTGGTGCGGCGCTGGTCCGCCGCGCCACGGCTCAGCGCGCAGGCGGCGGCGATCCTGGGCGCCCCGGCCGTGGCGTTCGCCGTCGTCACGATCGGGGCGGCCGATCCGGTGGCGGCGCTGCCCGGATTCCTGCGCTACGTACAGGTGTTCGTGCTGGTGCCGCTGGCGCTGGTGCTGCTGCTGCGCTCGCGGCGCGATGTGCGGCTGGTCGCCGTGGCGGTCGTCGGCCTCGCGCTGGTGCAGGGTGCGGTCGGGGTGGTGCAGTACGCGACCGGCAGCGGCGCCTCGTACATGGGCGAGAACGTGCGGGCCGTGGGCACCTTCGGCCCGCTGAACGTGATGGGCATGGCCACCGTCGTCTCCTACGGGCTGATCGCCGCGCTCGCGCTCGGCCTGGCCCCGCCGGCGGGCGCGCCCCGCTGGTGGCGGCCGGCGGCGCTGGGCTGCGCGGGCGCGCTGTGCCTCCCGCTGGCGGTGTCGTTCAGCCGGGGCGCGTGGCTGGCCACCGGGGCGGCGGTGTGCACGGTGCTGCTGATCGCCGGCTGGCGGCGGGCGCGCCGTACCCTCGCGCTGCTGGTGTGCGGCGGCGCGCTGCTGGTGGGCGGTGCCGCGCTGGTGTCGGACGCGGTCGCGGACCGGCTCACCAGCATCGGAGCGGTGACCGGCACCCCGGACCAGTCGGTGATCGACCGGTACGCGATGTGGGACGCGGCGCGGGCGATGTGGCGGCAGGAGCCGTGGACGGGGGTGGGCCTCAAGGGGTTCGCCGAGTACCGCGACACGCACGCCCCGCTGGCGCTGTCGGCCGGCAGCGACACCGCCGGGGCGGGCCTGGACTTCCAGGTGCAGGAACTGCTGTCGCCGCACAACATGTATCTGCTGCTGCTGAGCGAGCAGGGACTGCTGGGCGCGGCGGCGGTGGTGGGCAGCTGGGCGGCGCTGCTGCTGGGCGCGGTGCTGCGGCTGCGGCGCTGCGGTCCTGTGGACGGCGGGCTGCTGGCGGCGGGCCTCGTGGTGTGGCTGACCGTCAACTTCCTGTACGCGGACATCGGCGGGCCGACGACGGTGCTGACGGCGGTGGCGTTCGGCCTGGTGGCGTGGTGGGCGCTGGCGCCGGCGGCGCTGCGCCAACAGACGCCGCCGGGCGGTGCGCGGGCGCCGGGTGAGCGGCCGGTGCCGGTGGCCGGGGCGGTGGGTCATGAGCGGCGGTGAGGGCGGCGGGGTGCTGGAGCGGCCCTCCCCCGGCCGTGGTGCGGACACCGGCAGCCGGTTCGTCGCGCGGGCGGCGACCCTGACGGCGGCGCTGGCGGCGGGCGGGGCGCTGTTCGGGCTGCTGCGCGATCAGATGATCGCACGTCTGTTCGGTGCGGATGGGGCGACGGACGCGTTCCTCGTCTCCTGGACCCTTCCCGAGTTCGCCTCGACGCTGCTGATCGAAGAGGCGATGGCGCTGGTGCTGGTGCCCGCGTTCAGTGTGGCCCTCGCCCGGCGGGCAGCCGCCGGGAGCAGCGGCACGGACGAGGACCCAGGCCCCGACCCCGTACGGCGGCTGCTCGCCGACTCCCTGCCGCGTGTGCTCCTGGGCCTGGCGGTGGCCGCCACGCTCGCCGCGCTCGCCGCCCCCCTGCTCGTACGGCTGCTCGCCCCCGGCCTCGCCGACCCGGCGCTCGCCGTGGACTGCACCCGGCTCACCGCCGTCACCGTGCTCACCTTCGGCATCGCCGGCTACTTCAGCGCCGCCCTGCGCGCCCACCGCAGCTACCTGGCCCCGGCCGCCATCTACATCGGCTACAACATCGGCATCATCGCCACCGCGCTGGCGCTGCACGCGCGGTTCGGGGTACGCGCCGCCGCGCTGGGGGTCGCGGTCGGCGGCGCGCTGATGGTGCTGCTGCAACTGCCGTTCTTCCTGCGCAAGCTGCCGGTGCGCGGCGCCTGGGCCGACTGGCGCGCCCGGCGCCGTACGGCTGCGGCCGGAGGGCGACCGTACGTCCTGGGCGTGACCGTGGCTCTCGTCGCACCGATCGCGCTCTTCGCGATCAGCCGTCAGGCCCAGGTCCTGGTGGAACGTTTCCTCGCCTCCTCGCTCACCCCCGGCGCCATCTCGCACCTCAACTACGCGCAGAAGGTCAGCCAGATCCCCATGGTGCTGGCACTCATGATCCCCACCGTCACCCTGCCGCTCGTCGCGCGCGCCATGGCGGAGGGCGACACCCACGGCGCCAGGCGGCGGGTGGAACGCGACCTGCTGCTGGTCGGGATCGTGGCCGTGCTGGGCGCCGCGTACGTCATGGCCTGCGCCCCGCACCTGGTGCAGCTCCTCTTCCAGCGCGGCGAGTTCACGGCGGAGGCGACCGCCGCCACCGCCGAGGTGATGCGCGTGTACGCGCTCGGGCTGCTCGGCCACACCCTGGTCGGCGCGCTCATCCGGCCGTTCTTCTCCGCCGCAAGACCCACCTGGTTCCCGCTGGCCGCCATGGGGGTGGGGCTCGCCATCACGGTGGTCGCGGGCGCCGTCGCCGTCCGGTACTGGGGCGCCGCCGGGATCGCTGCGGCCAACGCCGCCGGCATCACCGCCACCGCCCTGCTGCTGATGCGCGGCCTCGCCGGGCGGGTCGTCCCCATCGACCCGGCCACCGTCATGGCCGGGCTCGGCCGCCTGCTGCTGTCCGGTCTCGCCGCGGGCGCGGCGGGGTGGGCGGTGGCGGACGCGACCGGTTCCCCGCTGCTGTCCGCCGCACTCGCCGCCCTGGCGGTGCCGGCGGTGTTCGCCGCCGGCGCGTGGGCGCTCCGGGTGCCGGAGGCCGTGGCGCTGCTGTCCGCCGCTCAACGAAAGCTGAAGGCCACACCATGACCGAGACGGAACGGGACACGATGTCCTCGCTCGACGAACTGCTCACGGAAGCCGAGCCGGAGCACGACGGGGAAGGGGAACGGGAGCAGACGCCCGTACGGGGCCGCGCCGCGAGACGTCACCTGTGGACGCTGATGTACCACTCGGTCACGGTGACCCCCGCCGATCCGTACAACATCACCGTCACCCCCGACCGGCTGCGCGACCAGCTCGGCTGGCTGCGCAAGCGCGGCCTGCGCGGCGTCTCCGCCGCCGAACTCCTCGCCGCGCACGACGCGGGCGACCCCTCCGGACTGGTCGCCCTCACCTTCGACGACGGCTACACCGACTTCACCCGGCACGCCGTACCGCTGCTGCGCCAGCACGGGTTCACCGCGACCGTGTTCGTGCTGCCCGGGCGGCTCGGCGGCGAGAACGAGTGGGACGAACTCGGCCCGCGCAAGGAACTCCTCGACGAGGCCGGCATCCTGGCCGCCGCCGAGGCCGGCATGGAGATCGGCTCGCACGGGCTGCTGCACCGGGCGCTCCCCGACCTCGACGAGGACACCCTGCGCGCCGAAACGGCCGGCAGCCGCGAGCGGCTGGCCGAGCTCACCGGCCAGGACATCGCCGGCTTCTGCTACCCCTACGGCACGATCGACGAGCGGTCGGTGGACGCCGTACGCGAGGCGGGCTACGCGTACGCCTGCGCCATCGACCCCGGCCCGCTGACCGGGCGGCACGCGCTGCCGCGCGTCCACGTCGGGCAGTCGGACGGCGGGGCGCGGCTGCGGGCCAAGCGGCTGCTGCACCCGCTGCGGCGCCGCCCGGTGGAGGCCCTGCCGTTCGTGGGGGACGGGCAGGCCGCGGCGTGAAGCGGGCCCTGCACATCATCACGGGCCTGGGCGTCGGCGGCGCCGAACGCCAACTGCGTTCACTGATCGCGCGGTTGCCGGTGGAGAGCGAGGTGGTGACCCTCACCAACCCGGGCGCGGTCGCCCGCGAACTGCGGGCCGACGGCGTCCGCGTGACGCACCTGGGCATGGCCGGCAACCGCGACGTGGGCGCGCTGCCCAAGCTGGCCCGGCTCATCCGCCGGGGCCGGTACGACGTGGTGCACACCCATCTCTACCGGGCCTGCGTGTACGGCCGCGTCGCCGCCCGGCTGGCCGGCGTACGGGCGGTCGTGGCGACCGAGCACTCACTGGGCGAGAAGGTGATGGAGGGCAGGCCGCTGACCCGGGGGACGCGCGAGCTGTATCTGGCGACCGAGCGGCTGGGCCGGGCCACGGTCGCCGTCTCCGGCACGGTGGCGGGCCGGCTGCGGGAGTGGGGGGTGCCGGCGGAGCGGATCCACGTGGTGCCCAACGGCATCGCGGCGCGGCGGTTCCGGTACGCGGCCGGGGCGCGGGCGGCGGAACGCTCCCGGCTGGGCGTCCCGCCGGACGCGGTGCTGGTGGGCGGGGTGGGCCGGCTGGTGCCCGGGAAGGGCTTCGCCGACCTGGTACGGGCGGTGGCCGGGCTGCCGGGGAACGTGCGGCTGGTCCTGGGCGGCGAGGGTCCCCTGCGGGGCGCACTGGAACGCCTGGCGGCGGAGTGCGGGATCGCGGACCGGGTCCTGCTGCCGGGTGAGTGCGAGGTGCCCGCGCTGCTGTCGGCGATGGACGTTTTCGTCTCCGCCTCGACGGAGGAGACCTTCGGGCTGGCCACGCTGGAGGCGCTGGCGGCCGGGCTGCCGGTGCTGCACGTGACCTGCCCGGCGATCGACGAACTCCCGCGGCAGGCCGCCCCGGGCGCGCGCCGGGTGCGGGGCGGGGCGGACGCCCTGCGGGCGGCGCTGCGCACCGAGGTGGACCGGGCCCCGTACCGCTTCCCGGTCCCCGAGGCGGTGCACCACTACGACATCGGCCGGGCGGCCGGGCGACTGATGGATGTGTACGAAGGGGCGCAGAGCCGATGAGACGCAAGGCGAAGACGCGAGCGAAGGCCATGGTCCGCCCGAAGCGGCAACGACCACCCGGCCAGGCCCGCCCGGTGGTGCGGGCGGCCCGGGCGGAGCAGGCGGCGGGGGAGGCCGTGGCGGCGGAGGCCGGTGAGGTGGAGGTGGGCGCGGTGGCCCCGGCGGGGGCCGAGGCGCCGGCCGTCCGCGCCGGTGACGGCGGCGCGGCTGAGCGTCCCGGGAACGCGTCCCCGCACGCCGTGGGCGCCGGGGCCGGTCGTCCGGCGGAGGGCGGCGCCGAGGGGCCGTCGGCTCGCCCCGGCGGGCCGGACGCGGTCCACGAGGGAGACGGCACAGACGCGTCACCGATCGCCGCCCGAGCGCCCCGGGGCGGCCGTCGTGGGCACGGTGTCGCGCGGATGGTGGGCGTGGCCTGGCTGCTGTGGTTCCTCATCAACGCCCGGCGCCCGCTGCGGGCCCGGCGGCCGGGCGTCCTGACCTCCCGCCGACCGCGCCCGGCGGGCACCCCCGGGCTCCGGCCGGGCCGCGCCGGCCGGATCCGTACCAGGCCGGGGCTGTCAGCCGCTCCCGCTCGGCAGTCGGCGGGCGACCGGGGAACCCCGCCGAGGGGGAGCACCGACGGCGCGGCGGATCCGGGACCTCAGCGGCCAGCCGGGCGGGACGCCCAGGGCGGTTGCGCGGAGCAGGCGCCCCTTGCGGCTGCCGTGCCGGACAGCGGTGTGGGAATGGGGACGCAGCGGCGAGTTGACGGTGAACGTGCGGAACCCACGCCCGCCTCGGCCGGCCTCCCGGACGGCGAGCTGGAGGCGGTGGCCGGTGGCGTGGACCCGGCATCGCAGGAGGCGTCCGTACGGGGCGCGGTGGGTGCGGAGGGTGGGCGGGTGCAGCCGTCGTCCCGTCCGGCCGAAGCGCGGGGAAGCGAGTCGGAGGTGCCCGCAACCGACGTGTCCGGGCAGGCTCCGGCGAAGGGGGCCTCGGGCCCCGGCCGGTGGTCCGCTCTGCTGCTGAGGGCGCGGCGGCTGTCGGCCCGCGCCGCGCACGCGTGGCCGTTCCCGGGCCCGGGTGGCCGGGAACGCCCCGTCGCGGATCCGGCGCACGAGCCGGAGCAGCGGCGGGAGCAGGTGAGCCACGCGGCGACCGAGTCCGTCCCGGCGCGGCGCGGGCCGGAACCCGGCGTGCCGGCGGGTGAGGAGGGCCGTACGCGGACCGTCCCGGCGGGCTCGCCGGCTGATCCGGCAGCGGCCGGGCCGTCCGGCGAGCGGCCCGGTGGGACGGCGCACGGAGCGGGGGAGAAGGCCGGTACGGAGCCGGCCCGGGGCCGGAAGGTGGCGCGACACCGTGCCGGTGGCGCGCCGCGTGCCCTGCCGGTGGGCTTGTGGCCGGCCCGGGCCAGGCGCGCGGGGTCCGCCGGGTGCCGCGACCTCCGGCGCGTCGTGGCGTGGGCGCGTGGCCGCCGCCGGGTTCCGCTCTGGTGGCCGCTGGCGCTGTGCGGGGTGGCCGGCGCGCTGCTGGGCGGGGGGTACGGGCTGCTGGCCGACCGGGAGTACGCCGCCAGTGGCTATGTGGTCGTCCGGGACGCCGGTCGGGGGGCGGATCCGGCCGCCGCCGTGGGGCTGGCCCAGGCGTTCGGGCGGATCGCCACCGGGGACGCCGTGCTGACCACCGCGCAGACCGATGCCGGGGTCTCGCTCGACCGGCTGCGGGACGGCGTGCGGGCATCGACGTCCCCCGACGCGCCGATGATCGAGATCACCGGCACGGCCGCGCGGGCGGGGCGGGCCGCCGAGATGGCCAATGCCGTCGCCCGTGCCCTGATCGCGTACGGCAATGACGCCACGGACAGCACCGGCGCCCGGCTCACCGTCTTCGCGGAGGCGCAGCCCTCGGCCGCCCCGGTGTCGGCCGCTCCGCTCGTGCGGCTGGCGGTGGGCCTGGTGGCGGGGCTGCTGGTGGGGCTTCTGGTGCTGCTGGTGCGGAGCAACGCCGGTGACCCGCCGGGGCCGGTCAGCACCGTGCCGGCCCAGCCGCGCGACCAGAGCGGCCGGCACGACCCGTCCGAGGAGCGGGAGCCGACGGCACCGCAACCCCGGACGGACCGCCCGATGTCCGGTCGGCCCTAGCCGTCGCCCGGGCGCGGGCCCCGGCCGGGGCCCGTGTCCCCGTCGCCGTCCTCGCCGTCGGCGCCGTCGTCGCCGGGGCGCGGCCCGCGGCCGGGGCCGCCCGTTCCGGACTCCGGCGGCGTCGCCGACAGCGCGGTGCGGAAGACCTCCGAGGACGCCGGGTTCTGGACGCATTGCCACACACCGTGCGGGCAGTAATCACTGATGGAGTGATACACCGGCTGGACCGCGTCGATCCATTCCAGCATCCGCCGCATGTATTCGGGGTTGTCCCCGTTGCGGAACAGGCCCCATTCCGGGAAGGAAATCGGCTTCCCGTGCGCCGCCGCGAAATCGACATGGAACTGAAGTCCGTACGGCTGGCTGATCTGCTCGTCAAACGTTTCGCCGGGCGGCTGGTCGTAGGTGTCCATTCCGATGATGTCGACCACGTCGTCCCCCGGATAACAGCGGTCCCACTCGATCGCGTCGGTCCCTCTGTTCGGTGCGAAATCGAAACGGAAGTCCTGTCCCGGTACGGCGCGCATCGTGGTCACAATGCGCCGCCAGTACCGCTTCCACGCCTCGGGGTCCGGCGCGCAGCGGTGCGTGTACGTCGTTCCGTTCATCTCCCACCCCAGGACGAGCACCGCGTCCGCGAGCCCGGCCGCCACCAGCCGCTCGCCCAGCACCCGGAAGTGCTGGTCGTAGCTTCCCGACGCCCCCGAACGGAGCAGCTGCCCCACCAGGTGGTCGGGCAGATCGTCCTCGTTGCGCTCCAGCATGGGGACGTTGAGGACGAACAGCCGGTCGTCCTTCTCCTGGCGCCATCCCGCCCAGGGGGCGAGGAACTCGGGCCGGCCCTCGATGTTCGACCACAGGTCCCCGGGCAGGTAGGTCCGGCCGACCGTCATCTCCGTGCCGCCCAGCCAGCGCTCCAGCAGTTCGGCGCGGTCCACGCCCTCCGCGCCCGAGCCCAGGAACGCGCCGAAGGAATCGTTGGACAGGGGGGTGACGGAGGTGGTCGCCGCCAGCAGGACGGTCGTGGCGATTCCGAGGCCGATCATGATCCGAGGTTAAGCACAAAATCCCTTGAATGGGCCGCACGAAGGCATTCTGATAGGCCGATCGAGGAGGCTGCCGATCGTATGCGCGGGTGCGGGGAATGATCTGGGGCATGTCGCCGCTCGACACCAGAGTGCCCGCACTGCTGCTCCGACTCGATCACCATCCCTTTCACCACGGTTCGCTCGGTGCCGTTCGCTCACTCGGCCGGGCGGGCGTGGAAGTGCACGCTTTCGTGGAATCCACGCGCGGCCCTCTCGCCCGGTCCCGTTATCTGCACCGGGCGCACCCCATTCCCGGGGCCGCGGATATCGATGTCGAGCGGCTGCTGCTGCGTACCGCGGAACGCATCGGGCGGCCCGCCGTTCTCCTTCCCATGGACGACGCGGGCGCGCTCGCCCTGGCCTCCGGCCTCGCGGACCGCCTGCGCGGCGCCTATCTACTGCCCGGGACGGTGCCCGGCGCCGTGGAGCGGGCCGCCGACAAGGCGCAACTGGCCGGGCTGTGCGCGGAGCTCGGGCTGCCGCACCCCGCCACCGTCGTCCCGGAAGGGCCGGAGGAGGTGGCCGCCGCCGTACGGGAGCTGGGGCTGCCGCTGATCGCCAAGTGGAGCCGCCCCTGGCTGCTGCCGAAGGGCAGCGGGCTGCGCAGCGCGACCGTGATCACCTCGGCCGGTCAGGCGCTGCGGCTGTACGCGGCGCGCGCCCGGGCCGGGAGCCGGCTGCTGCTCCAGCGGCGGCTGGCCGGCGGCCGGAACGCCGACTGGTTCTTCCACGGCTGTTTCGGCCGGGGCGGGGTGCCGCTGTACGGGGGCACCGGGCGCAAGGACGTGTCCTGGCCGCTGGGCGCCGGGGCCACCGCCGTGGGGAGCTGGCGGGAGAACCCCGAGGTGGCGGCGGCGGCCGGTCGGCTGGCGGCGCACCTGGGCCATCACGGCATCCTCGACCTGGACTTCCGCCGCGAGGCCGGCTCCGGCGCGTACCACCTGCTGGATGTCAACCCGCGTCCCGGGGCGCAGTTCCGGCTGTTCACGGATCCGTCGGGGCTCGACGTGGTGCGGGCGCTGCACCTGGATCTGACGGGGCGGCGGGTGCCGGCGGGGCGGGCGGTGCCGGGGCGGATGTTCGTCGCCGAGAACTACGGGCTGCTGGCCGCCCTGACCGCCCCCGCGCGGGTGGCGGCGCTGCGCGGGCGGCCGGTGGAGGCGGCGTGGTTCGCGGCGGACGATCCGGCGCCGTTCGCGGCGATGGCGGGCGGGTGGACGGCGCAGGTGGCGCGCAAGGGGTGGGAGCGGGCGCTGTCCCTCTCCTCTTCCTCCCGCTCTCCTTCCCCGTGCTCCCCGGCCCCCGTCCCGCCCGTCCCGCCCTCCCCGCGCGATGCCGGTCCCGGCCCCCGTGCCGGTGCCCGCGTCGTCCCCCCTTCCACCTCACCCAACCGAGCGAGAGAGAGCGGCGAACCCCGATGCACGACCTGGTAGTGGTAGGCGCCGGCCCGTACGGCCTGTCGATCGCCGCGCACGCGGCGGCGGCCGGTCTGGATCTGCGGATCCTGGGCCGGCCGATGGCGTCCTGGCGGGATCACATGCCCGACGGCATGTTCCTGAAGTCGGAGCCCTGGGCGTCCAATCTGTCCGACGCGGCGCGCGAGCACACCCTCGCCGCCTACTGCGCGGAGCGCGAGGAACGGGCCGAGCACGGCCATCCGTTGCCGATCGAGACGTTCACGGACTACGGCATGTGGTTCGCGCAGCGGCTCCCGGTGCCGGTGGAGGAACAGAACGTCGTGTCCGTGACGCCGCACGGCGACGGCTTCCGGGTGGAGACGGACACCGGCGAGGTCATGCTGTGCCGCACGCTGGCACTGGCGATCGGCGTCATGCCGTTCGTCCATCTGCCGCAGGCGCTGCGCGAACTGCCACGGGAACTGGCCTCGCACAGCAGCGGGCACCGTGACCTGGCCGCGTTCAAGGGGCAGGAGGTGACGGTGGTCGGCGCGGGGCAGGCGGCGCTGGAGACGGCCGCGCTGCTGCTGGAGCACGGCGCGCTGCCCACGGTGGTGGCCCGGGCGGGCGCCATCAACTGGAACACCGTGCCGCAGCCGCTGCGCCGCAACCCGCTGGCCCGGCTGCGCGCCCCGCACAGCGGGCTCGGCACGGGGTGGAGCAGCTGGGCGTACTCGCGCGTGCCGTGGGCGGTGCGCCGGCTGCCCGAGACCACCCGGGTCAAGATCGCCACGACGGCGCTGGGCCCGGCGGGCGCGTGGTGGCTGCGGGAACGGGTGGAGGGGGCGGTGCCGGTCCGGCTGGGACACCGGATCCGGCGGGCGGTACGGATCGAGGACGGCGTGCGGCTCGAACTGGCCACGCCGGGCGAGGGGCGGTCGCTGATCGAGACGGAGCACGTCATCGCGGCCACCGGCTTCGTACCGGATCTGCGCCGGCTCGACCTGCTCGACCCGGCGCTGCGGGACGGGCTGACGGCGGTGCTGGGGACGCGGGCGCCGCAGCTGGACTCGGGCTTCGAGTCATCGCGGCCCGGCCTCTTCTTCGCGGGGCTGCTGGCGGCGCCGACGTTCGGGCCCTCGATGCGGTTCGTGTACGGGGCGTCCTTCACGGCGGGGCGGCTGGTGAAGGCGGTGCGGCAGCGGCTGGCGCGGCTGGCGAGCGTGCCCGGGGGCGCGACGGCGGGGGTGTCCGTGCCGAGCGTGCCCCGGCCGGCCGCCCAGGAGAGCGACGCCGGGAAGGCCGGGAAGGCCGGCGAGGACGGGAAAGCCGGAGCGGACGAGACGGGCGGGACGGGCGTACCGGACCGGGCCGAGGAGGAGGCGGGGGCGGCCGGGCAGGAACAGGCGCGGTCTTCCGCCGGCTGAGGAGAGGCGCCGGACAGCACGAAGCCCCGCCCGTGACGGGCGGGGCTTCGTGGCGTCCGCTGTCGTGCGCGGCGGCGCCGGGGCGCCGGGGCGCCGGGGCGCCGGCTCAGGCGGCGAGGGCCTTGGCGCGGTCGCGGGCCTCCTCGTGCGCCTTGGCGCGGGAGGCGTCGGCCTGCTCGATCAGCCCGGACATGGCCGGCACGATCCGGGCCAGGGTCAGTTCCGGAACGATGAAGCTGACGTCCAGGGCGAGGGTGCTGCCGAGAACGAAGGTGAGGTAGTTCTGGGCGAAGTCGTTGCCCTCCATGGGGGTGCCCGGCGCGTACGAGCCGCCACGGCTGGTGACCACGGTGACGGGGGTGCCGGCGGCGCTCGGGGTCTCGGCCATCGAGGTGCGGCCACCGATGATCACGTGGTCCAGCCAGCTCTTGAGCGTGGAGGGGATCGTGTAGTTGTACAGCGGCGCGCCCAGGACGACGGCGTCGGCCTCCTCCAGCTCCTTGGCCAGCTCGTCGCGGAGCGCGTACGCGGCCTGCTGCTCGGGGGTGCGGTCCCCGGCGTCGACGTTGGGCGCGTAGTGCGAGACGGCGGTGGTGTGCGGCAGCGGCTCGGCGGCCAGGTCGCGGTAGATGACCTTGCCATCGGGGTGATGCGCGAGCCACTCCTCGCGGAAGGTCTTGGTGACCTCGCGGGAGACGCTGTTGTCGCCGTTCAGGGAGGAGTCGATGTGCAGCAGCGTGGGCATGAGGGTGATTCCTTCGTGACGGTCACCGTGGCTGTGACACGCGGTGATGAAAGACGTACGTTACTGCGGCAGAGTGCGCAGATTTCTTTAGCGTAGCAGCTTACTTTTATATAGCAATGTGCCCCTCTTCCCGTAGAGTGGATCCATGGCGGAGCAGCGGGATGGCGAGGAAAGGCCCCCCGTGGGGGTGAAGGAGACGGACGGCGGCCGGTGTACCGAGCCCGACGACGCGATGACCAGGGTCTTCGGCGTCTTCGGGAAGCGGTGGACGGGATTGGTGGTGGCCGCCCTGATGGGCGGACCCGGTCAGTTCGCGGTGCTGCGCCGCTCGATCCCGGGGATCAGCGAGCGGATGCTTTCGGACCGGCTGAGCGAGCTGGCCGCGCTCGAACTCGTCTCGCGCGAGGTGGACCCCGGGCCCCCGCTGCGTGTCACCTACCGGCTCACGGCGGCCGGCGAGGATCTGCGCCCGGCCCTGGTGGAGCTGTCGCGCTGGGCCGAGCAGCACCTGGTGAACGGCGCGGAGCAGTGCCCGGAGGCGCTGCGCGAATGACCCCCTAGGCTGACGGGGTGACAACTGGGGAAGAGCACGAAGCCCGCGACGAGCCCGACGCCCGCGACGAGCGTGAGGAAGCCGCCGCCACCGAGCGTCTCGATCAGGCGGTGCGGGCCGCCGAGGCCGCGCTGATCGAGTTCGAGATCGCGGTGGAGACCTTCCGCATCGAGGTGGAGAACTTCTCCCGGCTCCACGAACAGCGCCTGGGCCCGCTCTACGGCCGCCTCGAGGAGATCGAGGCGGAGATCGCCGAGGCGGTCGCCGCCCGCACCAAGGACCCCGAGGACGAACGCCGGGCCCGCGAGGCGCGCGCCATGGTGGCGCCGATGCCCCAGGTCTCCGAGCTGTTCCAGGGCTGGCTGGACGGCGAGGGCTTCTCGCCCGAGGCCGCCGCGATGCTCACCGAGCAGTCCGTGCAGCCCCCGCCGAAGGTGCGCCCCGGCGAGGAGGCGCGCAAGCTCTACCGCGAGCTGGTCCGCCGGGCCCACCCCGACCTGGTCGCCGACCCGACCGAGCGCGACCGGCGCGGCGCCTTTCTCGTACGGGTCAACCAGGCGTACGGGCGCGGCGACGCGAAGGCGCTGCGCGAGCTGACCGCCGAGTGGGACAGCGGTGTCGGCCCGTCCCCGGAGCCCGCCGCGTACGGGCGGCGCGAGGAGCTGTACGCGCGCCTGGAGTGGCTGGCCAACCGGAAGGAACTGCTGGCGGACGCCGCCGCCGCGCTGGAGGACAGCGCGATCGGGGCGATGCTGCGGATGGCGCCCGAGGACCCGGACGTGCTGCTGGAGGAGATCGCCGGCGAACTGCGGCAGAAGGTCGCGGCCAAGGAGGCGGAACTCGCCGCCCTGCTGGCCGGCGAGTGAGCGTTAGGGTCGGGCGTATGAACTTCGCGAACATCCCCACCGTTCCCGCGGGTGACGTGCCCGCCGATGCCGTACTCCTGGACGTGCGCGAGCCGGACGAGTGGGCGGCAGGGCGCGCCGAGGGCGCGCTGCACGTCCCCATCCGTGAGGTCGTGGACCGGCTCCCGGAGATCACCGAACGGGCCGGGGACGGACCGCTGTACGTGCTGTGCCGGGTGGGCGGCCGGTCGGCGCAGGTCACCGGGTTCCTGGTGCAGCAGGGCATCGACGCGACCAATGTGGCGGGCGGGCTGCAGGCCTGGCACGAGGCGGGCAAGCCGCTGGTGAGCGACGCGGGCGAGCCGTTCGTCCTGTAGCGGGGCGGACGGGCTCACGGGTGCGGGCCGTCGCCGTCGCCGTCAGCGGCCCGCGGTCCTGCGCAGCCCGGCCGCCGGCTCCGTTCCGCCGCCCGTCCCCTCCTCGTCCTCCGTGCGCTTCTTCCTCTTCTTGACGCCCGCGGCGGGGGCGCAGTCGGGGAGACAGACGGGGGTGGCGTGCACGGCCGCCGGCGGGAAGTGCGCCGCCAGCTCCTCCCGCGCCCGCAGGGTCGCGTCGCCGACGCAGATCTCCCGCAGGCTCTGCTCGCGCGCGTTGCCCATGGCCAGCCAGCGGGAGAACACGCACGGGGTGACGCGCCCGTCGGGCAGCACCGCGAGCCGCCCGTGGCCGCAGCGTCCGCACAGCCCGCCGCACTCCGGGGCGCGTCCCGCGCCGTCGGCGGCGGCCCGCCCGTACGGGCGGACCCGGTCCGTACCGATCTCGCGCACCCCCAGCTCCAGCAGATCGCGCCGGGCGCCGTCCCCGGCACGCTGTTCCGGCACGGTGCGCACCTCCTCGATGAGGCTGCCGCGCAGCGGTACGCCCAGTTCGCGGGCGCGCCGGATGTTGGCGCGGGTGCGGGCGTGCGCCCCGGCCGCTCCGGTCACCTCGTCGTGGGCGGCGGGGTCCGCGCTGTAGTAGCTGAAGGCCAGCCGTACCCCGTCGCGGCGCAGCGCCTCCCACAGCGGGGGGCCGATGTGCGTCATGTTGCTGAACACCTCCACCTCCATGCCATGCCGGCGGGCGCGGTGGATGTACGCAGGCAGACCGGGGTGCAGGGTGGGCTCGCCGCCGATGAACTGCACGTCGCGCACGCCGAGATCGCTCAGCTCGCCGAGCACCCGCAGCCAGTCGGCGTCGGTCATCTCGCCGTGGGTGCCCTGCGGGGAGGAACCGGCGTAGCAGTGCCGGCAGCGCAGATTGCAGAAGCCGGTGATCTCCAGCCAGGCGAAGCGGGGGCGCAGGGGGTGCGTGGGCATGGGCGGCGGTCCCTCCGGGGGTGCGGTCGCGTCGTTCGCGCTGTCCGTCGTGCGTCGTGGTCACAGCGCTAACGACGTGACCGCGCCCGAAGAGACGCCCGGCGACGGCGGGTGGCCCGTACAGGGGGAGCGGTACGGATCCGGCCGCGGCCTGTCGGGGTACGCCGGGTGTCAGCCGTGGATCCTCGGGGCCCGGGGCGTTGAGGGAAAGTAGTTCTCGATGCGGATGAATATATGGCGCCAACCATTTCTGTTTGAGAAGATCTTGGGCTTGCTAGCATCTGCGCATGAGCAGCGGCGAGCTTGAAGACGACCTGCGATGGCTGCTGCTGCAGATGAAGTTCGGGCTCACCGTGGCCGAGGACCGGGCCGTGCGGCAGCACGGCATGGACCTGTGGGGGTACACCGTGCTCCTCGGGCTCGCGGAGGAGCCGGCCCGCACCCAGCTGGCGCTGTCCGAGGCGTCGTCCATCGACAAGAGCAAGATGGTCGCCGTCCTGGACGACCTGGAGAAGGCCGGGCTGATCACCCGGCGCCCGGACCCGGAGGACCGCCGGGCGCGCATCGTCACGGCCACCGACGCCGGACAGCTGGCCCTGGCCGCCGCGCGCGCCGAGGTGGCGGCCATCGAACGGCTGGCGCTGGCCGGCCTGGACGAGGCCGAACGCACCGCGCTCAAGGCGATGCTGCGGCGCGCGGTGACCGGCCCGCTGCGCAGGCTGGCCGCCGGCGAACGGCCGCCGGAGGGGACGGGGCCTACGCCGTGGGGCGTGACGGCGCGGCCGTCGGAGCAGCCCCCGCCGCCGGTGCCGCCGCACTGAGCCGTTCCGCCGCCTCCCGCAGCGACTCCGGCCGCTTGCAGAACGAGAACCGCGCCAGCCACGGCGGGGATCCCGGCCCGCCCGGGTTCAGCTGGAAGGCGGAGGTCGGGATCGCGACCACCCCGGCACGCTCGGGCAGTTCGCGGCAGAACCGCACCCCGTCCCTGTACCCCCAGGGCCGGACATCGGCCTGGAGGAAGTACCCGGCCTCGGCGCGGTACGGGCGCAGTCCGGCCGCCGTCAGTCCCTCGGTGAGCAGCGCCCGGTTCGCCCGCAGCGTCTCCCGCAACTGGGCCGTCCACTCCTCGACGCCGTCCAGCGCGCGGGCCAGGGCCGCCTGGTACGGGGTGCCCGAGGCGTAGGTGAGGAACTGCTTCACGGAGGTGACGGCGCTGACCAGGCGGGGCGGGCCGCAGACCCAGCCCACCTTCCAGCCGGTGACATTGAACGTCTTGCCGGCCGAGGAGATGGTCAGGGTGCGCTCGCGCATCCCGGGCAGCGCGGCGAGCGGCAGGTGCCGGCCGCCCTCGTCGTACAGCAGGTGCTCGTACACCTCGTCGGTGACCGCGATCAGGTCGTGCTCGCGGCACACCGCCGCCACGGTTTCCAGTTCGGCGGGGGTGAAGACCTTGCCGGTGGGGTTGTGCGGGGAGTTGAACAGCAGCAGCCGGGTGCGCGGGGTGACGGCGGCGCGCAGCGCGTCGGCGTCCAGGACGAAGCGGTCCCCGTCGGCGGCGAGCGGCACGGCCGTCAGTGTGGCGCCGCTGAGCCGGGCGCCGGCGGGGTAGGCGTCGTAGCAGGGGTCGAAGGTGAGGATCTCGTCGCCGGGCCCGGTGAGGGCGAGGACGGCGGCGGCCAGCGCCTCGGTGGCGCCGGTGGTGACCAGGACCTCGCCGTCCGGCGCGTGCCGCAGGCCGTAGCGGCGCAGCTGGTGGGCGGCGATGGCCTCGCGCAGGGCGGGCAGCCCGTAGGCGGGCGGGTACTGGTTGTCGCCGGCCAGCACCGCCGCGCTCACGTCGCGCAGCAGTGCGGGCGGGCCGGGCAGTTCGGGCACGCCCTGCCCGAGGTTGACGGCCCCCGTGCGCCGGGCCAGTTCGGTCATCTCGGTGAAGACGGAGGTCGCGATCGCCCGGCTGCCGCTGCTCATGGACCTACCTTAGGCGGCGGGTCCCTGGCCCGGCTGCTGCGCGCCCTCCTCCGCGGCCTGCTGCTCGGCGAGCTTCTGGTGCACCTCGGCCATGTCGACCTCGCGGACCTTGGCGATCAGCTCCTCCAGCGCGGTGCCGGGGATGGCGCCGGGCTGGGAGTACAGCACGACGTTGTCGCGGATCGCCATCAGGGTGGGGATGGAGGTGATCTGGAAGGCCTGGGCCAGCTCCTGCTGGGCCTCGGTGTCCACCTTGCCGAACATGATGTCGTCGTGCCGGCCGGCCGCCTCCTCGAAGACGGGGGCGAACTTGCGGCAGGGCCCGCACCAGGAGGCCCAGAAGTCGACGAAGGCGATCCCCTTGCTGGCGACCTGCTCCTCGAAGTTGTCCTTGGTCAGCTCGATGGTGGTCATCGCACTCTCACTCTCTCGGCCATGCGGGTTCGGGTTCCGGCTGCCCCTACCCGGAACCCCCCGGGGTCGATGCGTATTCCGTCGGGCTTCTTGCGCCGAGATACCCCTCAGGGGTATACAGGAGGCAGGGGGCGGGATACCTCCCTAGGGTATATTCGCCCGTGAGGAGAGCAGGCATGAACGACAGCATGAGTGGCAGCGGCACCAGGGACGAGATCGAGCTCGCCATCGGCGGGATGACGTGCGCCTCCTGCGCGGCGCGGATCGAGAAGAAGCTCAACCGCATGGAGGGGGTGACGGCGAGCGTCAACTACGCCACCGAGAAGGCCAGGGTCAGCTACGGGGGCGAGGTGGCGGTGCCCGATCTCATCGCCGTGGTCGAGCGGACGGGGTACACCGCCGCCGTACCGGAACCACCGGTACCCGAGCCCGCCCCCGCCGCGCCGGGCGGCACGGGCACCGGCGCCCGGGCCACCCCCGGTGCCCCCGACGAGCTGGCCACGCTGCGGCACCGGCTGCTGGTCACCGTGGCGCTGTCCGTCCCCGTGGTCGTGCTGGCCATGGTGCCGGCCTGGCAGTTCGAGTACTGGCAGTGGCTCTCCCTGACCCTCGCCGCGCCCGCCGTGATCTGGGGCGGCTGGTCCTTCCACCGGGCCGCCTTCACCAACGCCCGGCACGGCGCCGCCACCATGGACACCCTCGTGTCCATCGGCACCATGGCCGCGCTGCTGTGGTCGGTGTGGGCGCTGTTCTTCGGCATGGCCGGCCACCCCGGCATGACCCACCCCTTCGAGCTGACCATCCAGCGCGGCGACGCCAGCGGCAACATCTACCTGGAGGCGGCGGCCGGGGTCACCGCCTTCCTGCTGACCGGCCGCTATCTGGAGGCCCGCGCCAAGCGCAAGGCGGGCGCGGCCCTGCGGGCCCTGATGGAACTGGGCGCCAAGGAGGTCACGGTGCTGCGGGACGGCGTACCCGTCCTGGTGCCGGTCGGCAGCCTCGCGGTCGGCGACCGCTTCCTGGTGCGCCCCGGCGAGAAGATCGCCACCGACGGTGTGGTGGTGGAGGGCTCGTCCGCCGTGGACGCGTCCATGCTGACCGGCGAGTCCGTACCGGTGGAGGTCGCGGCCGGGGACGCGGTCACCGGCGCCACCGTGAACGCCGGCGGCCGGCTGGTGGTCGAGGCCACCCGGGTCGGCGCCGACACCCAGCTGGCGCGGATGGCGAAGCTCGTCGAGGACGCCCAGAACGGCAAGGCGGCGGCCCAGCGGCTCGCCGACCGGATCTCGGCGGTGTTCGTACCGGCCGTGATCGTCCTGGCCCTGGGCACGCTGGCCTTCTGGCTGCTGACGGGCGGCGGGGCGTCCGCCGCGTTCACCGCCGCCGTGGCCGTGCTGATCATCGCCTGCCCGTGTGCGCTGGGCCTGGCCACCCCGACGGCCCTGCTGGTCGGTACGGGGCGCGGCGCGCAGATCGGCGTCCTCATCAAGGGCCCCGAGGTCCTGGAGAACACCCGCAAGGCCGACACGATCGTGCTCGACAAGACCGGCACGGTCACCACCGGCCGGATGACCCTGCTGGACGTGCACGTCGCGGACGGTACGCGGGAGGCCGACGTGCTGCGGCTGGCCGGGGCGCTGGAGCACGCCTCCGAGCACCCGATCGCCCAGGCGGTCGCGGCGGGCGCGGCGCAGCGCCTGGGGGCACCGCTGCCCACCCCCGAGGACTTCGCCAATGTGCCGGGGCTCGGCGTGCAGGGAGTCGTGGAGGGCCACGCCGTCCTGGTGGGCCGGGAACGGCTGCTGAGGGAGTGGGCCATCGAGCTGCCCGAGGTGCTGGCGGCGGCCCGGGCGCAGGCGGAGGCCGCCGGCCGCACCGCGATCACCGTCGCCTGGGACGGCGAGGCGCGGGCCGTGTTCGAGGTCGCCGACGCGGTGAAGGGGACCAGCGCCGAGGCGGTCGCACGACTGCGCGACCTGGGCCTGACCCCGATCCTGCTGACCGGTGACAACGAGGCCGTGGCCCGGTCGGTGGCGGCGGAGGTCGGCATCGACGCCGAGCACGTCATCGCCGAGGTGATGCCGCAGGACAAGGTGGATGTCGTCCGGCGGCTGCAGGACGGGGGCAGGACGGTCGCCATGGTCGGCGACGGCGTGAACGACGCCGCCGCGCTGGCCACCGCCGACCTGGGCCTGGCGATGGGCACCGGGACGGACGCCGCGATCGAGGCCGGTGACCTCACCCTGGTACGCGGCGACCTGCGGGCGGCGGCGGACGCCATCCGGCTCTCCCGCAAGACGCTGTTCACCATCAAGACCAACCTGGTCTGGGCGTTCGGCTACAACGTCGCCGCGCTGCCGCTGGCGGCGGCCGGGCTGCTGAACCCGATGCTGGCGGGCGCGGCGATGGCCTTCTCCTCGGTGTCTGTGGTGGCCAACAGCCTGCGGCTGCGCACCTTCCGGGCGGCCGAACGCCGGTGACGGCGCGCGGGGCGGACGGCGGCCGGGGAGCGATCCCCGGCCGCCGTCGCCGTTTCCGCCGGGCGCGCCGATGGGCCACCCTGGGACGATGACGCGACAGCCCGACCAGCCCGCCCCGTCCCCATCGCCGGACGAGCCCGACCAGTACGACGCGATGGGCGCGGAGTACGCCGAGCACACCGCCTCGAACATCGTCAACGTCCACTACGACCGGCCCGCCATCCTCGCGCTGGCGGGGGACGTGACGGGCCGGCGGGTGCTCGACGTGGGCTGCGCCGCCGGGCACCTGTCCGCGCTGCTCATCGAGCGCGGCGCCGCGTCCGTCACGGGGATCGACGCCAGCGCGCAGATGGTGCGGCTGGCGGGCGAACGCTGCGGCGACAGCGGCCGCTTCCACCACGCGGACCTCGCCGCCCCGCTGGACTTCCTCCCGGACGCCTCCTTCGACCTGGTCACCGCCTCCCTCGTGCTGCACTACCTGGAGGACTGGAGCGGCCCGCTGGCCGAACTGCGCCGCGTGCTGCGGCCCGGCGGCGCGCTGGTGATGTCGGTGCACCACCCGGGGGAGGACTGGCACTGGTTCGAGCGGCCCGACTACTTCCGCACCGAGCGGGTGACGGACACCTGGACGGTGGCCGACCGCCCCCGCACCGTATGGTTCTACCGCCGCCCGCTCGGCGCGGCCTTCAACGCCCTGCGGGACGCCGGTTTCACGGTGGACCGGCTGGCGGAGCCGATGCCCCGCCCCGAGGCCCGGGAGCAGGACCCGGCGTGGTTCGACCTGCTCTCCACCGCGCCCCGGTTTCTGTACTTCCGCGCCCTGCGCCCGGGGCCGGCGCCGGGGCTGTGACAACGCGCCCCCGTCCGTACGGAACTCGTGTCCCACCCGGGTTCGTTGACGTCAGGTAAGGCTGACGCAACGCACGTCGAGGAGAGCAGACCATGGCCCTGTGGGACCGGATCAAGGATTCCGCCCAGACCATGCAGTCCCAGCTGGTGGCGAAGAAGAACGACCTCAAGAGCGGGGCGTTCCGGGACGCCAGCATGGCCATGTGCGCGCTGGTGTCCGCCGCCGACGGTTCGGTGGACCCGGCCGAGCGGCAGCGGGTCGCGGCGCTCATCGGCGGCAACGAGGTGCTCCAGAACTTCCCGGCCGACGATCTGCGGCAGCGGTTCAACAAGTACGCCGACCAGCTCACCGCCGACTTCGACTTCGGGAAGATCGGGGTGATGCAGGAGATCGCCAAGGTGAAGAAGAAGCCGGCCGAGGCGCGGGCGGTCATCCAGATCGGCATCGTGATCGGCGGCGCGGACGGGGACTTCGACGCCCAGGAGCGCAAGGTCGTCCGTGATGTCTGCTTCGCGCTGGACATCCCCCCGGCTGAGTTCGACCTCTAAACTCAACTGACCGGATGTGAACGAACATGGCCGGGCTTGGTCAACTCCTTGCCCTGCCATGCCAGTTCCTTGACCAACTCTTGGAGAGCGTTTCACCGGGGGCCTGTACTCATGGGCCCTATGCGTAAGATCACTTCGCGATCCCGGACCGGCTACGCGGTCGCCGCCAGCAGCCTGCTGCTGCTCACGGCGGCCTCCGGGGCCACCGCCGTCGCCTCTGCCGACATCAGTGCAGAAACGTTTGGTCACGGTCGTCACCGGCCGCACACCACCTACCCCACCCAGCAGGAGATCCGGGACCAGTTCGACACCTGGAACGACGCCCTCGCCACGCTGGACCCGGAGCAGGTCGCCGACCTGTACGCTCCCGACGGCGTGCTGCTCCCGACCCTCTCCAACCAGATACGTTCGGACCGCGACGGCATCGTCGACTACTTCGAGCACTTCCTGGAGAAGCACCCCTCCGGTGAGATCAACGAGTCCCACGTCGACATCCTGAGCCCGACCTCCGCTGTCGACTCCGGTTCGTACACCTTCACCCTCACCGAGGACGGCGTCACCTCCACCGTCGACGCCCGCTACACCTTCGTCTACGAGAAGGACAGGCACACCGGCGAGTGGCTGATCGTCAGCCACCACTCCTCGGCCAACCCCGAGGGCTGATCGCGCCTACGGGAAAGCCCGGGAGGCGGCGTGGCCGTCCTCCCGGGCTTCACCCTTGTCCGCGTGCTACTTCTCCTGCGCCGGCGGCTTGCGCACGCTCAGGTGCAGCTCCCGCAGCCGGGCCTCGTCCACCTCGCTCGGGGCGCCCATCAGCAGGTCCTGGGCGTTGCCGTTGAGCGGGAAGGCGATGGTCTCGCGGATGTTCGGCTCGTCCGCCAGCAGCATCACGATGCGGTCCACGCCCGGGGCGATCCCGCCGTGCGGCGGGGCGCCGAACTTGAACGCCCGCAGCATGCCGCCGAACTCCCGCTCCACGTCGTCCCGGGAGTAGCCGGCGATGCCGAACGCCTCGTACATCACGTCGGGCTCGTGGTTGCGGATGGCGCCCGAGGACAGCTCGACGCCGTTGCACACGATGTCGTACTGCCAGGCCAGGATGTCCAGCGGGTCCTTGCCGCGCAGCGCCTCCAGGCCGCCCTGCGGCATGGAGAACGGGTTGTGCGAGAACTCGATCTGCCCGGTGTCCTCGTTGCGCTCGAACATCGGGAAGTCGACGACCCAGCAGAACCGGAAGACGCCGTCCTCGAAGTGCCCGGCGCGGCGCGCGGCCTCCACCCGCACCGCGCCCATGATCTTCGAGACCTCCTCGAAGTCACCGGCGCCGAAGAACACGGCGGTGCCCGCGGTGGCGTTCAGCTTGCCGAGCAGGGCGTCGGTGTCGGCCTCGGTGAGGAACTTGGCGATCGGACCGGTGAGCGTACGGCCGTCCTCGCCGACCCGGACCCAGGCCAGGCCCTTGGCGCCCTGGGTGATGGCGTACTCACCGAGCTGGTCGAAGAACTTGCGCGGCTGCCCGGCGGTGTCCGGGACGGCCAGCGCGCGCACGTGCTTGTCGGCGAACGCCTTGAAGCCCGATCCCGCGAAGATCTCCGAGACGTCGGTCAGCTCCAGCCGGGCCCGCAGATCCGGCTTGTCGGAGCCGTACTTGAGCATCGCCTCGCGGTAGGGGATGCGCGGGAAGGGCGAGGTGACGTGGCGCCCGCCGCCGAACTCCTCGAACAGTTCGGTCATCACCTTCTCGATGACCTGGAAGACGTCCTCCTGCTCGACGAAGCTCATCTCGACGTCGAGCTGGTAGAACTCGCCGGGCGAGCGGTCGGCGCGGGCGTCCTCGTCGCGGAAGCAGGGCGCGATCTGGAAGTACCGGTCGAAGCCGGCGATCATCAGCAGCTGCTTGAACTGCTGCGGAGCCTGCGGCAGGGCGTAGAACTTGCCGGCGTGCAGCCGCGAGGGCACCAGGAAGTCGCGCGCGCCCTCGGGGGAGGTGGCGGAGAGGATCGGGGTCGCCAGCTCGGTGAAGTTCTGGGCGGTCATCTTCTGCCGGATGGCGGAGATGACCTGCGAGCGCAGGATGATGTTGCGGTGCATCCGCTCCCGGCGCAGGTCCAGGAAGCGGTACTCCAGGCGGCGTTCCTCGTTCACCCCGTCGTCGGCGTTGATGGTGAACGGGATCTGGTCGGCGGCGCCGAGCACCTCGACCTCGCCGACCTCGACCTCGATCTCGCCGGTGGGCAGCTCGGGGTTGACGTTGTCCGCGCCACGCGCCACGACCGTGCCGTCGACGCGGATCACCGTCTCCTTGGAGAGCGAGCTGAGCTGCTCGTTCACGGCGCTGCCGGGGCGGACGACCAGCTGCACGATGCCGTAGTGGTCGCGCAGGTCGATGAAGAGGATGCCGCCCAGATTGCGGCGATTGTGCAGCCATCCCGACAGTCGGACATCCTTGCCGATGTCCGCGGAGCGCAGCTCGCCGCAGAGGTGGGACCGGTACCTATGCATCATTCATCCAAGTCGTCAACACGTTCCGGGAATGGACCACTCAGACTACCGTCCCGTCCAGGGCCCGGTCACCGCAAAGGGATAAAGCGGTCAAAAGGCAAGAAAGACCGCTTGTCTCCCCTCGGCTCTCCCGTCGGCTCTCCCGTCGTTCAGCGCTTCTCGCGGGTGGCCGGGATGCGCCCCAGCCGTCCGGCCTGGAAGTCGTCGAAGGCCTGGGACAGCTCGGCGTGCGAGTTCATCACGAAGGGTCCGTAGTGGGCCATCGGCTCCCGGATCGGCTGCCCGCCCAGCAGGATGACCTCCAGCGCCGGGGTGTGGGAGTCCTGGCGCTCGTCCGCCCGCAGGGTGAGCGTCTCGCCCTCGGCGCCGAAGACGGCGGTCTGGCCCAGCTCGACCGGGCGCCGCTCGGTGCCCACGGTGCCGCGTCCGGCCAGGACGTAGGCGAGCGCGTTGAAGCCGGGACGCCAGGGCAGCGTCAGCTCGGCGCCGGCCGTGACGGTGGCGTGGATGAGGGTGATGGGGGTGTGGGTGACGCCCGGGCCCTCGTGGCCGTCGAGGTCACCGGCGATCAGGCGCAGCAGGGCGCCGCCGTCGGGGGTGGAGAGCAGCTTGACGTTGCCGCCGCCGATGTCCTGGTAGCGGGGGTTGGTCATCTTGCTTTTGGCGGGGAGGTTGACCCACAGCTGGATGCCGTGGAAGACGCCGCCCGCGAGGACCAGCTCCTCCGGCGGGGCCTCGATGTGCAGCAGGCCGGAGCCCGCGGTCATCCACTGGGTGTCGCCGTCCTTGATGACGCCGCCGCCGCCCTCGGAGTCCTGGTGGACGAAGGTGCCGTCCAGGAGGTACGTGACGGTCTCGAAGCCGCGGTGCGGGTGCCAGGGGGTGCCCTTGGCCTCGCCGGCGGCGTACTCCACCTCGCCCATCTGGTCCATCATGATGAACGGGTCGAGGTGCCGGTAGTTGATGCCCGCGAAGGCGCGGCGGACCGGGAAGCCCTCCCCCTCGAAGCCGGTGGGCGCGGTGGTGACGGTGAGCACCTTGCGGGCCGGCACGGGGGTGTCGCCGGTGGGGGCGGGGGCGGCGACCTTGGGCAGGGTGAGCGGGTTCTCGACGGTGATGGCGGGCATGGCTTACCTCCTCGGCAACGGTCATCAGAATAGTTGAACGATGAACATTCGTCGAGTGGGCGCCCCCGGCGCTGCTTCCGGGTCAGCCGTACATACGGCGCATGGTGTAGTCGACCATCTCGTTCACGGCGGCGGCCTCCAGGACAAGGCGGTGCTCGCCCTCCATGTCCAGCGCGAAGCCGTAGCCGGTGGGCAGCAGGTCCAGCACCTCGCCACCGGTGACCGTGAAGTAGCGCGACTCCTTGCCGGCGTAGCGGCGCAGCTCCCGCAGCGAGGTGAACAGCGGGATGACGGGCTGCTGGGTGTTGTGCAGCGCCAGGAAGCCGGGGGTGTCGCCGCGCGGGCAGTAGATCTTGGCCGCGAGGAAGATGTCGTGGAACTCCTCCGAGGACAGCGCGCCCGAGGTGTACGCGCGCAGGGCGTCGGTGAACGACGGGGGCGCGGGGGCGGCGCCACCGGCGGCGGGGGCCGCGGCGGCCTGCTGCTGTGGCTGGGGCGGCTCGGGGTAGAGCTGCTGCCCGTTGTAGGCGTCCCCGTAGGGCTGCTGCTGCTGACCCTGGTACGGGGTCTGGTCGTAGCCGTACATGCGCAGCAGCCTACTGAGTGAGGAGGGCCCGGTTTCCGCTTGCTTCTTATTACCGGTGGGTAGCATGATGGGAGTTACTGCCCGGTACTGGAGCGAGCTGGAGTCGTCGCCATGGGTCACTACAAGTCGAATCTCCGCGATATCGAGTTCAACCTGTTCGAGGTCCTCGGCCGCGGCTCGGTGTACGGCACCGGGCCGTTCACGGAGGCGGACACCGACACCGCCCGCACCGTCCTGCGGGAGATCGCCCGGCTCGCCGAGAACGAGCTGGCCGCCTCGTACACCGACGGCGACCGCAACCCGCCGGTCTTCGACCCCGCGACGCACACCGCCCCGCTGCCCGAGTCGTTCAAGAAGAGCTACGCCGCCTACATGGACGCCGAGTGGTGGCGGCTGGGCATCGGCGAGGAGCTGGGCGGCACCGTCGCCCCGCGCTCGCTGCTGTGGGGCTTCGCCGAGTTCATCCTCGGTGCCAACCCGGCGATCTGGATGTACGCCTCCGGGCCGGCCTTCGCCTCGATCCTGTACGACGAGGGCACCGAGGAGCAGCGCAAGATCGCCCAGCTGATGGTCGACAAGCAGTGGGCCTCCACCATGGTGCTCACCGAACCGGACGCCGGCTCGGACGTCGGCGCCGGCCGCACCAAGGCGGTGCGCCAGGAGGACGGCAGCTGGCACATCGAGGGCGTCAAGCGCTTCATCACCTCGGGCGAGCACGACCTGAGCGAGAACATCGTCCACTACGTGCTGGCCCGGCCCGAGGGCCACGCGGGCGGCACCAAGGGCCTGTCCCTGTTCATCGTCCCCAAGTACGACTTCGACTGGGAGACCGGCGAGCTGGGCGAGCGCAACGGCGCCTACGCCACGAACGTCGAGCACAAGATGGGCCTGAAGGTCTCCAACACCTGCGAGCTGACCTTCGGCGCGGGCGGAACACCGGCCAAGGGCTGGCTGCTGGGCGAGAAGCACGACGGCATCCGCCAGATGTTCAAGATCATCGAGTTCGCGCGGATGATGGTCGGCACGAAGGCCATCGCGACCCTGTCCACCGGCTACCTGAACGCCCTGGAGTACGCCAAGGACCGCGTACAGGGCCCGGACCTGGCCCGCTTCACGGATAAGACCGCGCCGCGCGTCACCATCACCCACCACCCGGACGTGCGCCGCTCGCTGCTGACGCAGAAGGCGTACGCGGAGGGCATGCGGGCCCTGGTGCTGTACACGGCGAGCGTCCAGGACGGCATCGAGCTCAAGCGCGCGGCGGGCGAGGACGTCGCGGCGGACGAGGCGATCAACGACCTGCTGCTGCCGATCGTGAAGGGGTACGGCTCGGAGCGCTCCTACGAGCAGCTCGCGCAGTCCCTCCAGACCTTCGGCGGGTCCGGCTACCTCCAGGAGTACCCGCTGGAGCAGTACATCCGGGACGCCAAGATCGACACCCTGTACGAGGGCACGACCGCGATCCAGGGGCAGGACTTCTTCTTCCGGAAAATCGTCCGCAACCAGGGCGTGGCGCTGGGCACGGTCTCGGCCGAGATCAAGAAGTTCCTGACCGACGCCCCGGGCGGCGAGGACCTGGCCACCGCCCGCGAACGCCTGACCACGGCCGCCGCCGACCTGGAGGTCATCGCCGGCATCATGCTGACCGACCTCGCGGCCACCGAGAAGGACGTGAAGTCCATCTACAAGGTCGGCCTGAACACCACCGACTTCCTGCTGGCGACGGGCGACGTGGTGGTCGGCTACCTGCTGCTGCGCGGCGCGGCGGTGGCGGCGGAGGCGCTGCCCGGCGCCTCGGCGAAGGACAAGCCGTTCTACGAGGGCAAGATCGCGGCGGCCAAGCACTTCGCGACGACGGTCCTCCCGAAGGTGACGGCGACCCGCACGGCGGCGGAAACGACGGACCCGAGCGTGATGGACCTGGACGAAGCGGCGTTCTGATCCTCCGGCCACGATGACGACTCCGGTCCCCGACACTTACAGGTGTCGGGGACCGGAGTCGTTTCTCGTGCTGTTTCACGATATGCCGGCCGGTATGTCGATCCCTGCCGTGAAGGGGCGTCTAGCGGCTTTCATTCGCGTCGAGGTAATCCAATGAGATCGCGTCCAAATCGGTGACGGGCTGAGGGGAGAGGTGGTCTTCGATATTCTTGTGCAATACCATCCCCTCGCCGACATTGATGAACGGGCCTTCGAGTGTGAACGGGCCTCCCCGTTCGTAGAAGAGAAGCAGCGGTTCGTACGGATCTTCCAGTGCGGGAAGTTCTGCCAGCGTATCCGGAGGAAGGGCTGCCCAGTGGACAGCTCCCCAGCACGTGTTCCTGATGGATCCGCGTGTCACATTCTGGTAGAGGAAGTCCTCCATTTCGGCAGCCAGATCACCGTCGACGTGAATACCGGGTTCGATGGCTTCCCCGAGATCGAAGAACGGCCAGGATTCGGCGGCACCGACCGCTTCTGCCCACTGGGCGGAACGGCGAAGATATTCACGCATGAGTGCCATTCTTGAGCCCGTGTGGTCAAAGGCACCGGTGTCGTCGAGCCAATCGATGGACTTCAGGCGCTCGAAGGCGGATCTCGGGCCCAATTCATGCCTCACTTCAAATTCCATCCCTTCAGGTTCAGGAGCGTCTTGGCGGTCTTCACTATAGCGTCGACATTGGATAGATCTGCAGCGATCTCCATGTGCGCGTGCTCTTCGCCAAAAATCCTTTCCCAGGACCTGAAGTTGCCGTTCACTGGGTTCGGTGCCATCTCATGGGCTCCGAGAAGTTTCGGATCGTGGAAGGGTATTCTTTTTCCGTCCTCGCTCCAGCCGGCGCTGGGATTGTGCGAAATGTATGGCATTCCTGATGCCATCAGGCGGCTCTCAATATATTCATGCGCCATGAGGAATTTAAATTCTCTGAGCTGGGCGGGGGAGATGTTCCCGTCTCTTGCTGCATTCCACATTTCGGCAATGTCATCGCGTGGCGTAAAGGGGCCCCGTTGAAACTCGCCCGGGCCAATGGCAATGTCATGCTGGGATCGGAAGAGATGGCTCTTGACCTGTCGGAGGACAGCTTCGTCAATGCCAGTGTTCTGTGAAATTGCTGGGAGATCCACCTTGTTCGGAGTGCCGCGGATCTCTTCGTAAGCTCTTGCCGCACTCTCCGTGGGTCTCTCGACCCAGCCCGCCCCGCTCCAGCCGGGCTGATCGTGACCACCGGGGGGAACGTTGTGGTCACCGGGCCCTTCGGCCGCCACATTCTCGTTCGCCTCCGCATGGCGCGGACTTTGATGGCCGGTCGAGTCGGAGGCCGTCTCGGTGGGGCCGTCATGGGACCCCCGAGGATCGTCGCTTCCACCGTGTCTGCCTGTGGGCGGTTCGGAATGGCTACTGGACGGCAGATTTCCATCAGCAGCATGCGCAGACGAATGTACGGGGGTGACGTCCGTCTGCGGACGTGGGGCGCCCACCCCGGAGGGCTCGGGGGTGGTGGAGTCCAGGATGGAGCGGTCGCGGGCGGAGATCTCGACCGGGATCTCGTCGGCGGTCTGGATGGTCTGGCCGGTGGGGGATTCCAGGCGGCCGTCCGGGTGGAGGATCGTGCCGTCGTCCCACAGGACCGAGCCGTCCGGCCGGCTCACCGCGTGCTGGCCCGGGGGGAGGGCGTCCATGCTGAAGGGGCCGTTGGACGGGATCACCGAGCCGTTGTCCAGGCGCAGGCCGCCGCCGGGAATCTCGAAGCTGCGGGCCGTGGTCAGGTTCGCCAGCTGGCTGCTGATCTCGCCGAAGCGTGTCATGGTGCTCAGCCCGCGGGTGACGTACGTCATCGGGTCGATGACCGTGCCCACCCGGGCCGCCGCGGCCGTGATGCGGGTCGCCGTGCCCGCTCCGCTCGCCGCCGCCCGGACACCGGCGCCGGCGCCGAAGCTGGCGACCGTCGTCAGGACGTTGAACGTGGTCAGGCCGGCCGCGCGAGCCGGGTCCTCGCTCCACATGTCCCAGGCGACCAGGCCCTTGGCGGTCTCCAGGGTGACGTCCAGGCTGTCGTCCATCCAGTCCTTGACCGCGCCGTCCGGCATCAGGGAGTAGGCCAGCGCGTTCAGCGGGCTGGTGACGATCGCCAGGCCCGTCGCGAGCTGGCCCAGGCCCTTCCAGGACTCCTTGAAGACGTCCCAGCCCTGGAAGCCGAGCAGTCCGCCGAGCCCGGTGATCGTTCCCCAGATCCCGTCGACGATGATGCCGTCCCACACGAAGCTCTTGAGGTGCTGGTCGACGCGGTACCAGGAGTACTCCCGTTCCACCGCGCGGCCCCAGGGCGTCTCACCTGCCTGGGCCATCTCCTCCTCGCTGACGCCGTACATGTGCTCGCCGCCGGAGCCGTCGTCCGTGGTCCACTGCGGGCCGCCCCACAGGGCGTTGATCCGGTTGGCGCAGGACCGCTCGGCGGCCCAGAACTGGGCGACGGTGGTGGAGATGTCCGTGAGGAGTTCGTTGTTGCGGTCGACCTTGGACTCGCTCTTCTTCCAGTCGTCGTCGTTCCGGATGGACTCGACGAACTGTTCCGTCTCGTACCGCAGCCGGTTCAGCCGGCCGACGATCGGGGTGATCTCCTCGTGGTAGTCCCACAGGGCGGAGCGCACCGCCGCCAGATCGTCCGCGAACTCCGCGGCCCGGTCCCGGGCCGGTCCCGTGGTGGCGAAGAGCTGTTCCGCCTCGGGGGCGGTGTAGAAGGAGGACAGGCCCTGGAATTCGTCGTGGACGTCCGAGCCGATGCCGCGGATGCCCGACTCGGCCGCGTCCAGGCCCATGCAGTCGGCCGCCAGCATGGACAGGTTGCCGGTGAACTCGGGGATGCCGGAGGGGTCGACCCGCTCCACTTCGTCGCTCATCGGACCTACACCGGTCCGTTGGGGTCTTCGCCCGGCGCGCGCAGGTCGAGCACGGGGGCGCGCAGTGCCAGGCGCTGGGCCTCGGCGGCCATCGCCTCGTCGCCCTCCAGATAGGCCACGGCGGCGTTGTAGGCGCCTTCCAGCGACTTGCCGATGCGCGCGCCGATGTACATCACATCGCCGCGGGTGTTCTCGGCGAACTGTGACAGCGCCAGGCCGACGAGGCCGATGCCCTCACCCTCGCCGCCCCCGCCGCCGCCCCCGAACGACAGCGTGCCGGCCGATGCCGCCGCGCTCTCCAGGGTCGAGCCGTAGTGCTCGCCCCACCCCTCCAGATCCGAGGCCCGTTCGCCGGCCGCCTCCAGGACGCCCTGCACGCCCTCCGGATCGATGTCCCACCCCGTCATCCCCGTCGTCCCCTCCCTGAGCCGGGTCAGCCGATGCCGTCCACCGCGCCCTGTGCGCGGCGCAGCGTGTTCTGCGCGGTGCCGTCGTTGTTCTCCAGCGTCGACTTGAGCAGGCCGATGATGGTGCGGACTTCCTCCGCCGCCGTGTTCCAGCGCTGTTCCGCGCCGTGGTACTGCTCCGAGACCCCGTCGGCCTGGAAGTCGGCCATGGCGTTCTTCACGTGGCCGTCGCGGGCGCTGATCACCTGCTCCAACTGCTGGATGACGCCGTGGATGTTGGTCTGCGCCTCCCCCGAGGCGTTGACGTCGTACCCGATCCTGTCGTTGCTCATCCCGCCCCCTGTCAGCGGCCCGAGAAGCGGGCGCCGTCGAAGTTGGCCGCCGACATCGCCTGCCGGGCGTTGTCGGAGGCTTCCTGGTCACCGGTACGGAACGCCTCGTCCATGCCGGCCTGGCCCCCGAGGATCGCGCTCAGCGCGCCGTTCAGCTCCGCGGAGATCTCGGTGGAGCGGGCCTTGAAGGCGTCGAAGGCGGCCTTGCCTCCCCCGCTGAACTTGCCTTCCAGTGGTTCCGCCGCCGCGATCAGCTGCTGGATGAGCGTGCCCAGATCCGTGCTGGCACCCTGCGACTGCTGACGCAGCGTCGACAGCACCTGATTGCCCATGTCGAACTTCATGCCCATGGTCCGGCTCCCCTCCCCTGAGTCCGTGTACGGGTGATGACGTTCCGTCTGCCGGAATGGTTCCCCGGATGTGACGCTCTGATCATGGCACGTGTCCGTACGGGATCGTAGGGTGGTGAGCGGAGTGGGAGGGGGGACGGCGTGGCTCGGGATTATGACAGTCAGTTGCTGGAGTCGGTGTCCGTGCGGCGCCGACGGCTGCGGGACGCCCTGCTGTTCGGAGGACAGCGCGTCCGGATGACCCTGGACGAGAACCTGGGGAAGAGCGTCGGCGGGATCGTGCTGGGCGCCGTGCTGTGTGCCGGCTGCGTGGGATGGTCGTTCCTCTCCGGGCGGATGGGGTCGGGCTCGTGGTGAGCCGGGTGACGCTGGTCGGGGACCGGCGGCGGATCGATCTGGTGCTGCCGGCCGAGGACCCGATCGGGGAGTTGCTGCCCGATGTGCTGCGGCTGCTGGGGGAACGGCCCGGCCGTACCCCCGCGTTGCGGCGGCTGGTCACCTCCGACGGCGCCGTGCTCGCCCAGGACGACACGCTCGCCTCGGCGGGCGTCGCCGACGGCGCGGTGCTGCGGCTGGTCCGGGAGCAGGAGACACCGGCCGCCCCGGTGGTGCACGACGTCACCGATGAGGTGGCCGAGGATCTGGATCTGCGGCGCGGGAGATGGGACGCGTCGGTCCGCGCACTGAGCGTCGGCGGGTTCTCGCTGCTGCTCGCGCTCGTCGCCGTCACCCTCGCGACCGCGTGGTACGGGACCGACCGGGTCGGCGGGTGGATCGTCCTGGCCGCCGTGGGCGCGGCGGCCGCCAGCGGGCCGGCCGTGTGGCTCAGGGCCCGGGAGCTGGGGACGGCGCTGATCCTGCTGGGTGGCGTGCTCGGGGTGTACGGGGCGCTGGTCATGACCTGGTCGCACAGCGGTGCCGTGCGGCTCGCCGCCGCGGGGGCCGCCGCGGTCGTCGTGCTGGCGCTGCTCGGTGCCCTCACCCCGCTGGGCCGGGGCGGGCTGGTCGGTGCCGTCGCGGTCGCGGTGATCGTCGGCGTCTGGGAGGTGGGGGCCCTGCTCATCGGCGGGGCGAGGACCGGGGTGCTGCTGGGGGTGATCTCCGTGCTGGCACTGGGTTTTCTGCCGAGGTTCGCGATGATGGCGGCCGGGCTGACGCGGCTGGACGATCAGCGTTCGGGCAGCATCTCGGTCAGCCGGTACCGGGTGGACACCGCGCTGTCCGCCACCCACCGCGGTCTCGCCCTGGCCACCGTGGCCATCGCGGCCTCGGCCGCTGCCGCCGGATGGCTGGCGGTCGGCGAGGTCAGCGGCTGGACGGTGGCGGTCACGGCGCTGCTCGGCATCATTCTGCTCTCCCGTGCCCGGGCCTTCCCGCTCGCCGTCGAGGTCCTCGCGCTGCTGACCGCCGGGGCCGTGCTGTGGGTACGGCTGATCGTGCTGTGGGCGCAGACCCCCGATCAGTCCGCGGCGTGGCCACTGGTGGTCCTCGGGGCATCGGCCGTACTGCCGCTGGCCCTGCTGGTCGCCCGGCCGCCCGACCATGTACGGGTCCGGCTGCGGCGGTTGACGAACGGCATCGAATCGGTCGCGGTGGTGGCCCTGATACCGGTGGCCCTGGGCGCGTTCGGTGTGTACGGCCGGCTGCTCGACACGTTCTGACACAGGGAAGGGGAGGCGGTGATGTCCGCACCGGTACCGGGGGATTGGCAGCGGGATGTCTTTCAGGAGTTGGGCGGGGTGGCGGCCGAAGCGGTGCCGCCCGGCCCGGAGCCTCCGGCCGTGCCCGCGCCGCCGGCCGCCGATCGGCCTGTCGCCGCAGCGGCTCTTCCGCCCCCCGCGCCCGTCTCCGTACCCGTGGTGATGCCCGCGGTACAGCGCGCGGGGCAGCGTGCCCGGCACGGTGATCCGCTGGGCCGGCGAGCCGTGCGGGCGCTGCGCGACGGGCTGTCGTCCACCGCGCGGGACACCGAGGAGGCCACCCGGCTGGCCAGGTCCGTGCAGCAGCCCATCACCACCGGGCGGCAGATCGCGGTCACCAGCATCCGCGGTGGTGCGGGGAAGTCCACGGTGGCGGCGCTGCTCGGGCTGACCTTCGCGCACTACCGCGCCGACCCGGTGCTCGCCATCGAGGCCGACCCGGCGCTGGGCACCCTGCCGCGGCTGCTGGGCGCCAGCGAGGTCCGCTGGACGTTCCACGACCTGGCGCGGATCCTCGACCCCTCCATGCGGGTCACCGATGTGACGGGCTATCTGCTGCCCTACGCGGGCGGTGGCTGGCTGCTGCCCGGCAGCCAGGGTGCCGTCGGGGCCCAGCTCGACATCGACTCCTACCGGATCGTGATGACCTCGCTGCGGCGCTGGTTCGGCACCACCGTCGTGGACTGCGAGACGCTGCCCGCCGAGGTCGCCAGGACGGCGCTGACCACCACCCAGGCGCGGGTGCTGGTCGCTCCGGCCACCGCCGCCGGGGTGGCCACCACCCGTACCGTCCTGGACTGGATCGGCGGGCTGCACCGCAGCATGCTGCCCACCACGGTGGTGGCGCTCGCGCACACCTCCCCCGGCATGGGCGTCGATGCCCGCAGGGCCGCCGAGTATCTGGGCGTGGGCGGCGCCGCCGTCGTCCCGTTGCCCTACGACCGGGCGCTGGCGGAGGGCGGGGAGGTGCGCACCGAACTGCTCGCGCGCGCGACGCGACAGGCCGCGCTCGGGCTCGCCGCCGAGGTCATGGACCGGGCCATGTCCCGAGGGCGGGGCGGAGCGAGGGGCGGCGGGACGGCCGCCGGGGTGGGCAGATGAGCAACCGGCAGGTGCACCGGCCGGCGCGTACCACCCGTCCGCTGCCCGAGCCCGCCGAGCGGGTCATCGAGGCGCCGCCCAACCTCCCCGAGGGCAAGACGGGTTCGGCCGTCACCTCGCTGCTGCCGCTGGCCGGGATGATGGGCTCGATGGCGATGATGACCATCGTCCGCAGCAGCCAGTTCGCCGTGATCGGCGCCGTGGTGCTGGTGATCGCGTTGGTCGGCGGCATCGGGCTGCTGTTCTCCCAGCGCGGGCGGGCCCAGCGAACGCGGCGTACCCAGCGCGAGCGCTACCTGGAGTACCTGGAGGAACTGCGCGAGGAGCTGAGCGCCGAGGACCGCGCCCGCCGGAGCGCGGCCCGGGTGCTGTCCCCCGCCCCCGAGGCCCTGTACGACGTGGTGGCCGATCCCGCGCGGCTGTGGGAGCGGCGCCGCGGTGACCGTGACTTCCTGCGCGTCCGGCTGGGCACCGGCCAGGTGCCGGTCCGGGCGCTGCGCCTGGAGACCAAGAGCGGCTCGGTGCTCACTCCACCGGACCGGTTCATGATCAATGAGGCCGCCGGGCTGCGTGAACGCTTCAGCACCGCCCCCGAGATGCCGCTGACCGTGCCGCTGGACCGGGCGGGCCACGTCAGTGTCGTGGGGGAGCGGGACGATGTGCTGGCCGTGGTGCGGACGCTGCTCGCCCAGACCGCCGTCGGCCATGCCCCGGACGACGTGGCGCTCGCCCTGGCCGTCCCGCGTGAGCGGCTGGCCGACTGGGCGTGGCTGAAGTGGCTGCCGCACATCCTGGACAGCGAGGAGCACGACGGGCCCGTACCCGCCCGGCGGATCGCCCCCGGGCTGCCGGAGCTGGCGCGTGCGCTCGGCGGCGAGCTGCGGCAGCGGGCCACCTTCGCCGCCGAGGTACGGCGCGGGCTGGCCGGGCGGGAGGCGCTGCGGCAGGCGAAGCGGATGGTCGTGGTGGCCGACGGCTACGGCGGCACCGCGGGTGAGCTGGCCCGGCCCGATGACGCGGTGTCGCTCACCGACATGGGCATCACCGTGCTCTACCCGCTCGCCGAACGCACCGACGAACCCGGGCAGGTGTCCGTACGGATCACCGTCGCCCGGGACGACGCCGGCGAGCCGGCCGTCTCCGTCGAGGACCTGCGGGGGGAGGAGCCGGTCACGCTCACCGGAACCCTGAACGAGGTCACCGCCGCCGGGGCGGCCGGTCTGGCCCGGATGCTGGCTCCGCTGCGGCTCACCCCCGAGTCGGCCGCGTCCGGCGCCCCGCTCTCGGGCCCCGTGGACTTCGGCGACCAGCTGGGCGTCGAGGACCCGGGGGCGCTCGACCTGGACCGGCTGTGGGCGCCGCGCCGCGGCGACCAGGCGTTCCTGCGGGTGCCGATCGGCCTGGGCGACACCCGGGAGCCCGTGCTGCTCGACCTGAAGGAGTCCGCCGAACTCGGCATGGGCCCGCACGGTCTGTGCGTCGGGGCAACGGGGTCGGGCAAGAGCGAGCTGCTGCGCACCCTGGTCCTGGCGCTGGTCGCCACGCATCCGCCGGACGATCTGGCGATGGTGCTGGTGGACTACAAGGGCGGCGCCACCTTCGCGCCGTTCGCTCCGCTGCCGCATGTCGCCGGGGTCATCACCAACCTGGAGAACAAGGCGGGGCTGGTCGAGCGCGTGCACGCCAGTCTGGCCGGCGAGGTGCAGCGCCGCCAGCAGGTGCTCAAGCGGGCCGGAGAGCTGCCCGACATCGCCGCCTACGCCGCCGCCCGCGAGGAGCGCCCCGAACTGGAGCCGCTGCCCCACCTGTTCGTCGTCATCGACGAGTTCGGCGAACTCCTTACCGCCAAGCCCGACTTCATCGACCTGTTTCTGTCGATCGGGCGGATCGGGCGGTCCATCGGCGTCCATCTGCTGCTCTCCAGCCAGCGCATCGAAAGCGGCAAGCTCAAGGGCCTGGACACCTACCTCTCCTACCGGCTGGGACTGCGCACGTTCTCCCCGGAGGAGTCACGGACCGTCCTGGACACCCCGGACGCCTTCCACCTGCCGCCCCTCCCCGGTTTCGGCTACCTCAAGGTCGACACCAGCGCGTACGACCGTTTCAAGGCCAGTTACGTGTCCGGGCCCTACCAGCGGCCGGTGCGGCAGGAGAGGGCGTCGCGGGACGACGGGCCCAGGGCCCTGCCGTACCCGGCCTACAACACGCTCGGCCAGGACGGGGCGAAGGACGGCGACGAGCCCGCGGCACCCGCCCCCGCCCGGCGCACCGCCGGCCCCAGCCTGCTGGCCACCGTCGTGGACCAGCTCAGGCAGGCGGCCCCGCCCGTGGCGCAGATCTGGCTGCCCCCGTTGCCGGCCGCGCTCCCGCTCGACGCGGTCGCCGGGCCGCTGGAGGCCGGTGACCCGGCCACCCGGGGGCTGCGCTTCTCCCGGCCCCCGGCGGGCGGCGCCCTGCGCGTCCCGCTCGGGCTGCTGGATGACCCCGGCAAACAGTGGCAGGGCCAGTGGGTCCTGGACCTCACCCGCGCCGGCGGGCACGCGGCGATCATCGGTGGCCCGCAGTCGGGCAAGACCACCCTGCTGCGCACCCTGATGCTCTCCCTGGCCCTGGGCCACACTCCGCACCAGGCCGCCGTCTACGGACTGGACCTGGTCGGCGGAGGACTGGCGACGATGGCCGGGCTGCCGCACACCGGAGGGGTCGCGGGCCGGGCCGACCGGGAACGGGCCGCGCGCACCGTCGAGGAGATCCGCACGATGCTGACGGCCCGCGAGGAGCTGTTCCGCGAGCACGGCATCGACTCGATCGACCATCTGCGGCGGCTGCGCGCGGCCGGCGGCTTCCCCGAACTGGGCTCCACCGACATCGTGCTCGTCATCGACGGCTTCGGCGAACTGCGGGAGGAGTTCTCCGACCTGGAGGACACCATCGGCGAACTGCTGCGGCGCGGCGGCGGGTACGGCATCCACGTGGTGGCCGCGATGCTGCGCTGGAACGACGCGCGCCTGGCCGTCCAGTCCACCTTCGGCACCCGCGTCGAACTGCGGCTGAACGACCCCGGCGACAGCGGCATCGAACGCCGCCTCGCCCAGACCCTGAGCGCCGACGAGCCGGGCCGGGTGCTGACCGACGGCAAGCTGTTCGCGCACGCCGCGCTCCCCCGGATCGACGCCAGGGCCGACGACACCGACCTGGGCGCCGCCGTCGAACGCGCCGTGAGCGCCGTGCGGGCCGCCTGGTCGGGGCCGGGCGCGCCGCCGGTACGGGTCCTGCCCACCCGGCTGCCCGCACGCCGGCTGCCCGGTCTGGCCGCCGAGCCGCTGCGCGTGCCGATCGGCCTGGACCAGAACGCGCTGCGCCCGCTGCCGCTCGATCTCTTCGAGCGCGATCAGCATCTGCTGGTCCTCGGCGACAGCGAGTGCGGCAAGACCAACCTGCTGAAGCTGATCGTGGACGGCCTGGTGGAGCGGTACGGCGACGAGGAGCTGGTGTTCGCGGTGATGGATCCGCGGCGCGGGCTGCACAGCGCCGTTCCCGAGCCGTACCGGGGCGGCTACGCGCACAACGCCCGGCTGGCGGCGGCGCTGTCCGCCGGGATCGCCGGGGAACTCGACAAGCGGATGCCGGACGACACGCTGTCGCCGGAGGCCCTGGCGGCGGGCGGCGCGGTGCCGGGCGGGCCACGGATCGTGGTCGTCGTCGACGACTACGACATCCTCACCACCGCGCGCCAGCAGCCGCTCGACCCGTTCGTCCCCTACCTCTCCTCGGCACAGGACATCGGGCTGCACTTCGTGGTGACCCGGCGGGTGGCCGGGGCGTCCCGGGCGATGTACGAGCCGTTCCTGATGACGCTGCGGGAGAGCGGCACCTCGGCGCTGGTGATGACCGGCGACCGTTCCGAGGGCCAGCTGTTCCCCGGCCTCTACGCCAAGGCCCAGCCGCCGGGGCGCGGCACGTTCGTACGCCGCGGGGAGCCGCACCGGCTCGTGCAGACCGCGCTGGCCCGCGAACCGGAGCAGCGGTGACCACCGCGCAGGGGGAGGAAGAGTGACGACGGACGTCATCGCGCTCACCGAGCGGATGCCCGACCCGTGGAGTGTGGTGGCCAGCCTGATGGCCGGCGGCCCCGACACGCTGCTGTCGGCCGAGCGGGCGGAGGGGGCGCTGCTCCAGCTCTGCGACGAGCGGGGCAGGCCGGTGGTGTCGGTGGAGACGCCGATGCTGGTGCGGCTGCCGGGCGAGGTGGCCCGGCTGCTGGGACCGGAGGCGGCCGTGAGCGGTCCGGTGTGGTGGACGGAGGTGCGGGCCGCCACCGGTGCGCCGCGGGCGCCGGAGCTGGCCGGGGTCATCGCCGCCCGGCTGGCGCGCCGTCTCGGCGGCACGGTGTGGCCCCGGGGGGCGGTGCCGCCCGACGGCGGCGAGGCCCCGGTGACCGGCGTGGTCGGCGCGACGGCCCCGGCCGCGGCGCAGCCCGCGGTGGACGTGCTGACGGACAGCGCGGCCGTCGTCATCCAGGAGCGGCCGCTGGTGGCGGCGACGGCCTGGCTGGGCGACGCGCTGCGGGCGGCGCAGGCCGCGGGACGGGCGCTGCAGATCGTGACTCCGCGCGGTGCCCGGCTGTCCCTGCCGATGCGTTCGCTGCTGGGCGGGCTGCCCAACCGGTGGGTGGTGCAGGACGGCGCCGGGGGCACCTCCCGGGCTGAGCCTGGGGGAGGGTACTACGACGGGCTGTCCGGGTCCGTACTGCGCTGGCAGAACGGGGCGTTCGCCGCGACCGGCACCCCGGCGCCGCAGTTCCTGGACGGGGTGCCGCGGGCGGCGGTGAGCGAGGAGGGGCAGTTGCTGCTCACCTTCACCACCCGGCGGCCCGCCGAACGGGAACTGCTGCTGGGCGGGCCGCTGGAGACGGTGTGGCGGGTGCTGACGGGCGGACCGCCCGCGGGGTGGGGGACCTGCGAGCCGGCGGCGCTTCCGTGGTCGCGGGAGGAACTGACCGACCTGGTACGGGCCCGGGCGCCGGAGCCGACCTGGCTGGTGGTCGTGGGGCATCCCGAGAGTGCGGCGGCGATCGCCACCCTGCGGGTGCGGATCACCACGGGCGGGGTGGAGGAGGAGGTCACCTTCGCGCTCGGGCGTGCGGGCGAGGCCCCCGCCGAGGTGCCCGGCCTGCCCGAGCTGGCCGGGGCGCTGTCCGCCCGGTACGGCCTGGTGTCGCTGCTGGCGCAGCACCGCCGGGCCCGTGCCGATCTCGCGGTGCCCGCCCAACTGGAGGCCGGGCCCGCGCCGCTGGCGTTCGCGCTCGGGGCGGACGACGTGCACCGCATCGGGCTGCCGCACGCGCTGCGCCCGCCCGTGTCCACCACCCCCGTACGGCTGGACCCGGCGGAGCGGCCCGGGCTGTACTACCCGGTCCCGGACGGCGACTGGCAGGCGTTCCAGCACCTCATGGCGCATCTGCACAGTGCCGACCCGGCGCGGGGGCGGGCGGCGGCCGGCGGCTGACGGTCGGGGCCGGGCCGGACACGGGCGGCGGGGGAGGTGTCCGTCGTGCGTGCTCTCGGCGGAAGGTGGCATTCGGGGGATTCGTATGCTGAGGGGTATGAGTTCTTCGCCTTCTTCGTCCAGACCCTTCGATCTCGCGCACACCGACGACCTCATGGGGTTCCTCGCCGCGACGCCCTCGCCGTACCACGCGGTGGCCAATGCCGCGCAGCGGCTGGAGAAGGCCGGGTTCCGGCAGGTCGCGGAGGAGGCCGCCTGGGACGGGGAGAGCGGGGGGAAGTTCGTCGCCCGGGGCGGGGCGATCATCGCCTGGTACGTGCCCGAGGGCGCCACGCCCGCCACCCCGTACCGGATCGTCGGCGCGCACACCGACTCGCCGAACCTGCGGGTCAAGCCGGTGCCGGACAGCGGGCGGCACGGCTGGAAGCAGATCGCCGTCGAGGTGTACGGCGGCACGCTGCTCAACACCTGGCTCGACCGTGACCTGGGCCTGTCCGGGCGGCTGTCGCTGCGCGGCGGCGGCAGCGTGCTGGTGCACGTGGACCGGGCGCTGCTGCGGGTGCCGCAGCTGGCCATCCACCTGGACCGCGGTGTCAACGACGGGCTCAAGCTCGACCGGCAGCAGCACATGACCCCCCTGTGGGGCCTGGGCGAGCCGCGTGAGGGCGAGCTGATCGAGTTCCTCGCCGCCGAGGCCGGCGTCGAGGCCGGGCAGGTCGCCGGGTGGGACCTGATGGCGCACAGCGTCGAGGCGCCCGCCTATCTCGGCAAGGACCGCGAGCTGGTGGCCGGGCCGCGGATGGACAATCTGCTGTCCGTGCACGCCGGGGTCGCCGCGCTCGTCGCCGCCGCCGGGGCGGAGCCCACCGCCATCCCGGTGTTCGCCGCCTTCGACCACGAGGAGTGCGGCAGCGAGTCGGACACCGGGGCGGGCGGTCCGCTGCTCGGTTCGGTGCTGGAGCGCTCGGTCTACGCGCGGGGAGGAACGCCCGAGGACCGGGCGCGGGCGCTGGCGGGCACGTTCTGCCTGTCCTCGGACACCGGGCACGCCGTCCACCCCAACTACGCCGAGCGGCACGAGCCGGGCCACCACCCCATGCCGGGCGCGGGGCCGATCCTCAAGGTGAACGTCAACCAGCGGTACGCCACGGACGGCCGCGGCCGGGCCGTGTTCGCCGAGGCCTGCGAGCGGGCGGGGGTGCCGTGGCAGACGTTCGTGTCCAACAACGCCGTGCCGTGCGGCACCACCATCGGGCCGATCACCGCGGCCCGGCACGGCATCAGCACCGTCGACATCGGGGTGGCGATCCTGTCCATGCACTCCGCGCGCGAGCTGTGCGGCGCCGCCGACCCGTACCTGCTGGCGAACACCATGACGTCCTTCCTGGGGCACTGAGTCCGCCGCCACGGGGACGGGAAGCGGGCCCGGTCCGCATCACGGTGCGGACCGGCCCCGGCAACCCCTCGAACTGACAGGCGTTCGCACCCTAGGATTTGACTCACTCAAGGCATTCACCGGTCCCGCGCGAGCGGCGTACCGTGTGAATACTCCAAGCGACGATCGCCACGAGGGGCCCCGTGACCGTGCATCCCAGCCTGCAAACGTCCATCGATGCCTGGACCCAGTCGATCGAGGCGATATCCGAGCTGGCATCGGAGCTGGTGGGCGGGGAGTGGAATCGCGCCACCGAATGCCCCGGCTGGTCCGTGCGGGACGTCATCTCGCACGTCATCGGCAGCGAGTGCGAGGCGCTCGGCGACCCGCGCCCCATCCACTCCCTGCCGCGCGACCTCTACCACGTACGCAGTGAGGCGGGGCGTTACACCGAGGTGCAGGTGGATGTCCGCCGCCACCACACCGGTCCGGAGATGACCAGCGAGCTGGAGTACACGATCATCCGCCGCTCCCGGCAGCTGCGGAACGAGAAGCGCGACCCGGGGCACGAGCTGTCGCACCCCGTGCTGGGCGACATGACGCTGGAGACGTTCCTGAAGGTGCGCGCCTTCGACGTGTGGGTGCACGAGCAGGATCTGCGCCGCGCGCTCGGCAAGCCGGGCAACCTCGCCACGGACGCCGCGGTCATCAGCCGCGACGTGCTGCTCGGCATGCTCCCGAAGGTCGTCGCCCACGACGCGCAGGCGCCGAAGAAGTCGGCCGTGGTTTTCGACGTGCACGGGCCGGTGGAGTTCCTGCGGACGGTCCGGGTCGACGAGGAGGGCCAGGGTTCGGTGGACCGCAGTCCCTCGCTGGGCCCGGTCGTCACCTTCACGCTCGACTGGGAGACGTACTTCCGGCTGGCCTGCGGCCGTACCCGGGCCCGCCGGGTCGCCGACAAGGTGAAGATCGAGGGCGACGAGGAGCTGGCGGGGCGGATTCTCGCCAACTTCTCGGTCACCACCTGACCCCTCAGCCGCGGTCGGGCTCCCGGCCGGTGGAGACGGTCAGTTCGATGACCATCTCCTCGGGGTCGAAGGGCTCACCGCGTGCCGGGGTCTGGTTGACCACCATGTTCTCGCCCAGCAGCACCTCGTCCTTGTAGACGAGGTTCTCCTCGTACCGCCAGCCGGCCGAGCGGATGCACTCCTTCACGGAGTTGATGTGGAAGCCGTAGAAGTTGGGGGTCGACTTGGCGCCGGGGCTCGCGTCCTGGTCCCAGTAGTTGTTGGCGTGCACGCAGGACGTCGCGTCGATGACCTTCTCCGGGTCGCCCTCCTTGAAGCGGGGCTCCCGTTCGGTGTCGGGGTCGGTCACCTCTTCGGCTCCCGTGTCCGAGCCGCCGCCCGCCTCCGAGCCGTCCTCGCCGTCGCCGTCCAGCAGCGTGAAGACGGCCACCGTCGCGACCACCGCGATCGCCACCACCGCCGCGATCACGACGCCCACCGCACCGCGCCGCCCGCCGCCCGCACCGGCGGCACCGCCGCCGGGTGACACCGGCACGGTGGGGGTGATCGCGTACGGCGCGGGGGTGCCGGGGCCGTGGCCCGGCTGCGGGTAGCCGTACCCGCCGGGCGCGTACGGCGAGGCGAGGGGCGTGGCCGGGTTGGCCTGCGCGACCGACGGCGGGGTCGGGGCGCCGAACTGCGGGTACACCGACGCGGCTATCCCGGCCCCGCTGTTGCCGGCCGCCGCGGCGGCCGGGTCGATGCGCGGTGCCTCGCCGCTCAGCGTGCCGGCCACCCGCAGGCACTCGGCGCGCAGTTCCTCGGCGGAGGGGAAGCGCTCGTTGGGGTTCTTCCGCAGCGCCCGGCCGACCAGCGCGTCCACCGCGGGCGGCAGCGCCGTGTTCACCGTGGACGGAGCCGGCGGCTCCTCCTGCACATGCGCGTACGCGATGGCCAGCGGATTGTCCGCGTCGAACGGCAGCCGCCCGGTGAGCAGCTCGAACAGCATGACGCCCACCGAGTACAGGTCGGAGCGGGCGTCCACGCCGCGCCCCAGCGCCTGCTCGGGCGACAGGTACTGCGGGGTGCCGACGACCATGCCGGTCTGGGTCATGGCGGTGCCGCTGGACTGCATCGCCCGCGCGATGCCGAAGTCCATGACCTTCACCGTGCCGCCGCGCTTGGCGATCATCACGTTGCCGGGCTTGATGTCGCGGTGCACCAGCCCCATCTCGTGGCTGATGTCCAGCGCGGCCAGCACATCGGCGGTGATCCGCAGCGCGGTGGCGGCCGGCATCGCCCCGTACCGTTCGACGTCCTCGTCCAGGAGGTCGCGCAGCGGCCTGCCCTCGACGAACTCCATCACGATGTAGGGGACGGGGGACTCGCCCTGCAGGTCCTCGCCGGTGTCGAAGACCGAGACGATGTTGGTGTGGGTGAGCTTGGCGACCGACTGGGCCTCGCGCTTGAAGCGCTCCCGGAAGTCCCGCTCGCTGCCCAGCTCGGAGTGCATGGTCTTGATCGCGACCTGCCGCTCCAGCACCGTGTCCCACGCCAGGTGCACGGACGCCATGCCGCCGCGCCCCAGCAGGGCCCGCAGCACGTAGCGCCCGCCGCCCACCGTGCGGCCGGTCAAGTCCGCAGGCGGACGGGCCTGGTCATTCATCGGTACTGATCCCCCTAGGCATATGGAGTGTTCCGGGCGCGAAAGGCCCCGGATCCCCGCCCGTATCATACGGACCCGCGTTCCGGGCTCGGCGTGGCGGCGGATAACGACCGCATCAATACTCAACTTGTCAGCGCCACCCCCGAACGGGTTTGATGGCGATTGGACACGCGGCGACAACGGCGAGGACTGATGGCACAGGAGCAAGGCGCGTCGGGCCCGGGCGGGGAAGAGGCCGGGGGGACCGCCAGCGAAGTGCCGGACTCTCCCGAGATGTGGGGAAATGCCGGGTTGGTGGGTGAGGGCCGTTACCGGCTCACGCACCGCCTGGGGCGCGGCGGCATGGCGGAGGTGTTCGCCGCCGAGGACGTGCGCCTGGGCCGTACGGTCGCCGTCAAGCTGCTGCGCGCCGATCTCGCCGAGGACCCGGTCTCCAAGGCCCGCTTCACCCGCGAGGCCCAGTCGGTGGCCGGCCTGAACCACCACGCGGTGGTCGCCGTGTACGACTCCGGCGAGGAGACCGTCGGCCGCAACGTCGTCCCCTACATGGTGATGGAGCTGGTCGAGGGCCAGACCATCCGGGAAGTGCTGATGGGCGCCGAGCCGCCCACCGTCGGCCAGTCCCTGCACATCGTCTCCGGCGTGCTGGAGGCGCTCGCCTACAGCCACCAGCACGGCATCGTGCACCGTGACATCAAGCCCGCCAACGTCTCCCTCACCGACTCCGGCGCGGTGAAGGTCATGGACTTCGGCATCGCCCGTGCCCTGCACGGCGCGGCCCAGACCATGACGCAGACCGGCATGGTGATGGGCACCCCGCAGTACCTGTCGCCCGAGCAGGCGCTCGGCAAGACCATCGACACCCGCTCCGACCTGTACGCGGTCGGCTGCATGCTGTACGAGCTGCTGGCGCTGCGTCCCCCGTTCGTCGGCGAGACCCCGCTGTCCGTCGTCTACCAGCACGTCCAGGACATGCCGGCGCTGGCCTCCGAGGTCAACCCGCAGGCGCCGCCGGAGCTGGACGGCCTGGTGATGCGCTCCCTCGCCAAGGACCCGGACGACCGGTTCCAGACGGCCGAGGAGATGCGCGCGCTGGTGCAGTACGCGGTGCGGATGCTGGAGGAGCACGGCAGTCACACCGCCGGGCTGTGGAACACCGGCTCGGTGACGCCCGGCGGCACCCCGCCGATGGGCACCCCGGCCGCCTCCCGCAACGACGCGCCGACCAGCGCCATCCACACCTCGCCGCTGCTGCTGGGCCACCCCGACGCGGGCGGCGACGGGTACGACCGGTACGACGGCGGCGCCTCGGGCCGGCGCGGCCGGCGCGGGATGATGATCGTGGTGGCGGTGCTCGCCGTGGTGGGTATCGGGGTGGGCGCGGTGATCGCCGCCAACCTCGGCGACGACGGTGGGGAGAAGCCCCCGGTCGACAACGAGCAGGTCATCGACCCCACCGGTGAGGCCGACGATCCGGCGGACGACGAGGAGGCCGACACCACCGAGGAGGACCCGCCCGCCGACGACGACTTCCAGTGGAACCCGGGCGGCAGCAACTCCAGCGGCGGCGGCAGCGGCACCTGGGACCCGCCGGCCAACGAGGACCCCGACGAGCCGACGGACCCCGAGAACACGGACACCGGCTCCCCCGACCCCACCGACACCACGGCGGGCAACGGCTCGGAGGACACCGAGGGCGCGGCCGGCGAGAACAACGGCGCCGACGGTGCCGACCAGGGCGGGAGCGAGACGGACCCCGCGGGGGGCAACGCGACCGGCGACACAGGTGACGGCGGGCAGGACCCGTCCGGCGGCACGCCGGGTACGCCGGGCGGCAGCCCTGCGGGCGGCGGCGAGAGCGGTGCCCTCATCGAGGGTTCCTCCAACTGACCCGGCCCGGGCCCTGCACCGCCTTGACCGTCCGTACGTCCGCACGTCCCGCCGCAGGGGAGTTATCCGGCCGTGCGGCCCTGCACGCCCTGACCCGGCGGTACGGGACGGGCGAGCCGCTGTCCTGCCAGCCGCTGTCCGAGGGGCTGCTCAACCGCGGCTACCGGCTGGCCACCACGCGGGGCCGGTACTTCCTCAAGCAGCACCTGGCCGGTGACCCCGACACGGTCCTGCCGCTGCCCCGCCAGCACCGCGCCACCGCCGAACTGGCCGCCCTGGGCCTGCCCGTCGCCCCGCCGCTGGCCGACCGCGACGGCGCCACCGTCACGCTGCTGGCCGGCCACTGCTTCGCGCTGCACCCGTGGATCGACGGGCGGCACCGCGGCGGCGGCGACTTGGGCCGCGCGGACTGCCGGCGGCTGGGCGCGCTGCTGGGCCTGGTCCACCGGGCGCTGGAACGGGTCATACTGCGCACGGCCCCCGCGGGCACGGCACCGGCCACCGGCCGGGTCACCGCAGCCTGCCCGCACGAGACGCACCAGGTGATCGACGATCTGCTCGCCCGGGTACGGCACCGGCCGCGCCGCAGCGGCTTCGACGAGCTGGCCGAGCACCGGCTGCTGGAGCGGCGCGCGCTGCTGCGGCGGTACGGGGGCCTGCGCCCGGGGGTGACCGAGATACCCGCGGCGGGGTGGGTGCACGGCGATTTCCACCCGCTGAACCTGCTGTACCGGGCGGAGGGGCCGGCCGATCCGCTGGCGATCATCGACTGGGACCGGCTGGGGATACGCCCGCGCGCGGAGGAGGCGGTACGGGCGGCGGCGATCTTCTTCCTGCGGCCGGACGGTTCGCTGGAGCTGTCCAAGATCAGCGCGTACGCCCGTGCCTACCGCATCGCGGCGGGCGCGGATCCGGCGGAGCTGGCGGCGGCGGTGCACCGGGTGTGGTGGGAGCGGCTGAACGACTTCTGGATGCTGCGCTGGCACTACGAGCGCGGCGACACCCGCACCGATCCGCAGTTCGCGGCGGCCTCGGCCCTGGTGGTGTGGTGGACCGGGCACCGGCGGTCGGTGCGGGACGCCTTCTGCGACTAGGCCCTGTCCGGGCGATCTTCTTCGGGCCCGCGACGCCATACACGGCACCTCGCTGCGTTACCGCATCGCGCGAATACGGCCAAGTATGAGCTGCGATCCGGTGCCTTGCGATGCACCGCGTCTGACGTCGCGGGCTGATCCTCGAAGATCGCCCGGACAGGACCTAGCCGCGCGGGCCCGCGTCGCCGCGCGGGTCAAGGTCGCGTGGTTCTGGGCCGTGGTACCCGGCCAGCAGGGGGCGCGGGAGCGGGCCCTTGATGCGGATGCCGCTCTCCTTCTCCTCCCAGGCGTGCGCCAGGATGCCGACGCTGCGGGAGAGGACGAACAGGCCGCGTCCCAGCTCGGGCGGGAAGCCGAGTTCGGCGTAGATGATGGCGGTGGCGCCGTCGATGTTCATCGGGACGGGCCGGGTCCGTCCCTCGGCCAGCGCCGCTTCCAGCGCGAGGCCGGCCGCGAGCGCGTCCCCGGGCACCTCGCCGCTCTCCACCGCCCGCGTCACCAGGGCGAGCAGCGGGTCGCGGCGCGGGTCGCGGGGGTGGAAGCGGTGCCCGAAGCCGGGGAGGTACGTCTTGTTCGCCCGGTACTCGGCGACGACGGCGCGGGCGTCGTCCCCGCCGGTGATGCGGGCCAGTACCTCCATGCACTGCTGGCCGGCTCCGCCGTGCACGTCGCCGAGCAGCCCCGCGCCGGTGGCGACGGCGCTGTTGAGGCCGACGCCGCAGGTGGCGGCCATCCGGGCGGCGGCGATGGACGGCGCCTGCGGGCCGTGGTCGACGGCCGCCACGAGCGCGGCCTCCAGCAGCCGGCCCTGGACGGGGGTGGGCAGGTCGCCGCGCAGCAGCAGCCAGATCTGTTCGGCGAAGGTGATGTCGCCGATGAGCTGCTCGACGGGGTAGCCGCGCAGCAGGATCTCGCCGGGGCGGATGCGGCTGACGGCGGTGGACCAGTAGTCGGTGACGGCGGCCTCGGTGCGGTCGGCCGTGCGGTCGGCCGTGGTGTCGCGCGGGCTGCCGGTCGCGGTGCCGCCGGTGCTGTCGGCGTGCTCGCTCATATCGCGCCCCGTTCCCTGAGTTCGTCGATGTCCGCCGTGCTGTAGCCGAGTTCGGCGAGGACGGTGTCGGTGTGTTCGCCCAGCAGTGGCGGCCTCGCCGGTGGCACCGGGGGCGCGCCGTCCACCCGCAGGGGCCCGCCCAGGACACGCAGCGGGCGGTCCCGGTCGCCGGGGAAGGGCAGTTCGTGGACGAAGTCCCGTTCCGCGAGCTGGTCGAGGTCCAGCGCGTCGGGCACGGACAGCACCCGGGCGGCCGGGACCCCGGCGGCGGACAGGATCTCCTCCCACGCGGCGGCCCCGCGTGCGGCCAGCGCCGACTCCAGCTCGGCGCGCAGCTCCTCGCGGTGCGTCTTGCGGTCGGCGGGGTGCGCGAACCGTGCGTCGGTGATCAGGTCCTCCCGGCCGGTGAGCCGGCACAGGGTGGCGTACTGCTGCTGCCGGTTGGCGGCGATGTTGAGGTGTCCGTCCGCGGTGCGGAAGGTGCCCGAGGGGGCGGCGGTGAAGTTCTCGTTGCCCATCGGCTGCGGCGCGCGGCCGGTGATGAGGTAGTTGGAGGTCACCCAGCCCAGGGCGGTGAGCGCCGACTCCAGCATGGAGACGTCGACGAACGCGCCCTCGCCGGTCCGCCCGCGGCGTACCAGGGCGGCGGTGACGGCGTACGCGGCGGCCATGCCGCCCAGGGTGTCGGCGACCGGGAAGCCGGCCCGCAGCGGCGCGGTGTCCGGGGTGCCGGTGACGCTCATCATGCCGCTGAGGCCCTGGATGATCTGGTCGTAGGCGGGCCGGTCGCGCAGCGGTCCGGTCTGGCCGAAGCCGGAGATGGCGCAGTAGACGAGCCCGGGGTTCTCGGCGCGCAGCGTCTCCCAGCCCAGGCCGAGCCGGTCCAGGACGCCGGGGCGGAAGTTCTCCAGCAGGACGTCGGCGGTGCGCACGGCGCGCAGCAGGGCGGCGCGGCCCCCGGGGTCCTTCAGGTTGAGGGTGAGGGAGCGCTTTCCGCCGTTCTGGGCGAGGAAGGAGGCGCCCAGCAGGTCCTCGGACAGGGCGCGGTCGGCGCCGAGCTGGCGGGCGAGGTCGCCGCTGCCGGGCATCTCGACCTTGATGACGTCGGCGCCCTGGAGCGCGAGCTGGTAGCCGGCGAACGGGCCCGCCAGGACGTTGGTGAGGTCCAGGACGCGGACGCCGTCGAGCAGGGGGGTGGGGGTCGTCATCAGGCGGTGCCTCCGATCGAGCCGAGGGCGGTGAGCGCCCGCGCGGTGTCCAGCAGGGCGGGGACGAAGCCGGCGATGGCCTCGTCGGTGAACCGGACGGTGGGCCCGCCCAGCGCGACGGCCGCCACCAGCCGGCCCGTGGCGTCGAAGACGGGGGCGGCGGCGCCGGACACCCCGGGCTCGCGCTCGCCGTGGCTGACGGACCAGCCGCGGGCGGCGGCGCGCCGCGCGCGTTCCCCGAGGGTGCCGGCCCATTCGCGGTGCGGTCCGTGGGCGGCGACGGCGGCGATCTCGGCGGGCTCGGCGCGGGAGAGCAGGACGTGCGAGGCCGCGCCGGCCCACAGCGGCATCTCGGCGCCGACCCGCACGACATGGCGCAGGGTGCGGTTGCCCTCGTGGCGGGCGACGCAGACCCGGACGTCGCGCTGCCGTACGTACAGGCCGATGCTCTCGCCGCCGCTGGCCTCGCTCAGGTCGCGCAGCCGGTGCAGGGCTTCCTCGGGCAGCTGCCAGGTGGTGCGGGCGAGTTCGGCCCAGCGCAGGAGTCCGGGGCCGGGGACGGTGCGGCCGTCGCCGCGGCTCCACAGCAGGCCGCACTGTTCGAGGGTGTGGACCAGGCGCACCACGGTGGACTTGGGGAGACCGGTGGCGGTGACCAGTTCCCGGACCGTGCGGCTGGGGTGTTCTGCGTCGTAGAGGGCGAGCAGATCCACGGCGCGTTGCACGCTGCGGACCCCGCCCTGGTCGGTTTCCGGCATGGCGGCATCACATCATTGAACCGCTGAACGGCACAAGTGTTCCATCTAGTGGTACGGGCAGGTCAGCGCCGTACCGTGGCCAGCGTCGGGGTCAGCCGCAGATAGTGCGGGGCGGCGGGGTGCGGGGGGAAGGCGCCCTTCTCGCCCGGCGAGGGGACCAGCGCGCGGGCGGTGCCGATCACCTGCACCCCCCAGGGGTGCAGCGACTCGCCGGCGTCCCGGCTGTTGGTCTCGTACGCCACCACCGTGCCGTCGATCAGCCGTCCGCCCTCCAGGGCGCCGGCGGCGATGCGCAGCAGCACCGTCCTGCCGTCGTCCGCCAGCCGGTGCCAGGCGGGGACGATGTACGGCAGGGCGTGCCGGGTCACGGCGGCCCGGCCGTGCGGGGCGCGCGGCAGCAGCCGCAGGGCCTCGGTCAGCTGGTCATCGGCGGGTGGAACGGCATACATGTCCCCCACCCTGCCCGCGCGCGCCACGCGCCCACACGGGGGAAAGGTCCCGGGGGCGGGGGGCGAACGGCCCTATTCCGGGCCGCCGCCCGTGCTGCCCGCGCCGCGCCGGCTCTCCCGCTCGGCCTGCCGCCGGGCGACGAACGCGGCGGCCTGGGAACGGCGTTCCATGCCCAGTTTGGACAGCAGGCTGGAGACGTAGTTCTTGATGGTCTTCTCGGCCAGGTGCAGCCGCTCGCCGATCGCCCGGTTGGTGAGCCCCTCGCCGATCAGATCCAGGATCCGCCGCTCCTGGTCGGTCAGCCGGGCGGTGCGGTCGTCGGGCGCCTCCTCGGTGGTGCCGCCGCGCAGCCGTTCCAGTACCCGCTGGGTGGCGACCGGGTCCAGCAGGGACTTCCCGGCGGCGACGTCCCGCACCGCGGACAGCAGTTCCGTGCCCCGGATGGCTTTCAGGACGTAGCCGGCGGCGCCCGCCATGATCGCGTCGAACAGGGCCTCGTCGTCCGCGTAGGAGGTGAGCATCAGGCAGGCGATGGACTCGTCGCGCGAGCGGATCTCGCGGCAGACCTCCACCCCGCTGCCGTCCGGGAGGCGGACGTCCAGGACGGCCACGTCGGGGTGGGTGGCCGGGATCCGGACCAGCGCGTCGGCGGCGGTGCCGGCCTCGCCGACCACCTCGATGTCCGATTCCATCGACAGCAGCTCGTGCACCCCGCGCCGGACCACCTCGTGGTCATCAAGCAGGAATACGGTGATTTTTCCGTCTTCGGGCACGGGCTCAGTCTCACACAGCTCCCCGGACGCCGCCCCGCATCACCCGTGCATCACCCTTCCGCTGCGCCGGGTGGCGGGGATAACGTGCGAATGTCCCAGGCACTTGCGAGGCTGTGACCACGGTGTTTTCCGCGGATCTTCCCCACCACCCGCGATTTACTTGGAAATCCAGGTAAATCCGCAGGTCAGGGGTGGTTTCGCGGCTTGTGAGCACAATGGGTACCGTGCTTCTAGCGGGCCGCCGGACGGGACAATCCAGTACCGCTCGGATCCGTCCGCGCCGCACCCGACCCCGTGCGCCGTACGGGGCCGAGCGAGCCGCACTGGCTGCCCGGACGACCCCGGGAGCCGGACCGACGGAGGAGCAAGTGACCGTGGAGAGCACCGCCGAACGCGGCACGCCGCGCCGTGGCACCGCCGCCAAGAAGACGGCCGCCAAGAAGACCGCGGCGAAGAAAACCACCGCGAAGAAAACTGCGGCCAGCAGGGCGCCGGCCAAGAAGACCGCGGGCAAGAAGGCGGCCCCCGCGAAGGGCACCGCGCAGCGGACGGCCCCGGGCACGGCGGGCGGCGTCCCGCAGGACCGGCCCGCCATGGTCCAGCTGCTCACCCCCGAGGGTGAACGCGTCGAGCATCCCGACTACACGCTGGACCTGGACGCCGACGGGCTGCGCGGCCTCTACCGCGACATGGTGCTCACCCGCCGCTTCGACGCCGAGGCCACCTCCCTCCAGCGCCAGGGCGAGCTGGGCCTGTGGCCCTCGCTGCTGGGCCAGGAAGCCGCCCAGATCGGTTCGGGCCGGGCCCTGCGCCCGGACGACTACGTCTTCCCCACCTACCGCGAGCACGGCGTCGCCTGGTGCCGCGGGGTGGACCCCACCAACCTGCTGGGCATGTTCCGGGGCGTCAACCACGGCGGCTGGGACCCCAACAGCAACAACTTCCACCTCTACACGATCGTCATCGGCTCCCAGGCCCTGCACGCCACCGGCTACGCCATGGGAGTGGCCAAGGACGGCGCGGACTCCGCCGTCATCGCCTACTTCGGTGACGGCGCCTCCAGCCAGGGCGACGTGGCGGAGGCGTTCACCTTCTCCGCCGTCTACAACGCGCCGATCGTCTTCTTCTGCCAGAACAACCAGTGGGCCATCTCCGAGCCCACCGAACGGCAGACCCGGGTGCCCCTCTACCAGCGCGCGGCCGGCTACGGCTTCCCCGGGGTGCGGGTGGACGGCAACGACGTGCTGGCGGTGCTCGCCGTGACCCGCGCCGCCGTCGAGCGCGCCCGCTCCGGCGAGGGCCCGATGCTGGTCGAGGCGTTCACCTACCGGATGGGCGCCCACACCACCTCGGACGACCCGACCCGCTACCGCCCGGACGACGAGCTGGCCCAGTGGGAGGCCAAGGACCCGATCCTGCGGCTGCGCCGCCACCTCGACCTGACCGGCGCGGCGGACGACGCCTTCTACGCGGCGGTCGAGGAGGAGAGCGACGCGCTGGGGCGCCGGGTGCGGGAGACCATCCGCACCATGCCGGACCCCGACAGCATGGCCATCTTCGAGAACGTGTACGCGGACGGCCACGCCCTGGTCGACGAGGAACGCGCCCAGTACGCCGCGTACCTCGCCTCGTTCGAGCCGGAGGAGAACTGACATGGCCGACTCGGCGACAGCCAAGCTGCCGATCGCGAAGGCGCTGAACACCGCGCTGCGCAACGCCCTGGAGTCCGACCCCAAGGTCCTGGTCATGGGCGAGGACGTCGGCAAGCTGGGCGGCGTCTTCCGGATCACCGACGGCCTCCAGAAGGACTTCGGCGAGGAGCGGGTCATCGACACCCCGCTCGCCGAGTCCGGCATCATCGGCACCGCGATCGGCCTCGCGCTGCGCGGCTACCGGCCGGTGGCGGAGATCCAGTTCGACGGTTTCGTCTTCCCCGCCTACGACCAGATCGTCACCCAGCTGGCCAAGATGCACGCGCGCTCGCTGGGCAAGGTCAAGCTGCCGGTCGTCATCCGCATCCCGTACGCGGGCGGCATCGGCGCGGTGGAGCACCACAGCGAATCGCCCGAGGCGCTGTTCGCGCACGTCGCCGGGCTCAAGATCGTCTCCCCCTCGAACGCCGACGACGCCTACTGGATGCTGCGCCAGGCCATTGAGTGCGACGACCCGGTGATCTTCTTCGAGCCCAAGTCCCGCTACTGGGACAAGGGCGAGGTCAACACGTCCGGCATCCCCGGGCCGCTGCACGCGGCGCGCGTGGTGCGCCCCGGCTCCGACCTCACCCTGGTGGCGTACGGGCCGACCGTGCGCACCGCGCTCCAGGCGGCGGCGGTCGCCCAGGAGGAGGGCCGGTCGGTCGAGGTGATCGACCTGCGCTCGATCTCCCCGATCGACTTCGACACCGTGCAGCGCTCCGTGGAGAAGACGGGGCGGCTGGTGACGGTGCATGAGGCGCCGGTGTTCTTCGGGGCCGGGGCGGAAGTGGCCGCGCGGATATCAGAACGGTGCTTTTATCATCTGGAAGCCCCGGTGCTGCGGGTGGGCGGCTTCCACTCCCCGTATCCGCCGGCGCGACTTGAGGAGGACTACCTCCCCGGGCTCGACAGGGTGCTCGACAGTGTCGACCGCTCGCTGGCGTACTGAGAGAGGCTGAGGAGCGTCGTGACGATGGCTGCTGTGACCCAGCGCTACCGCGAATTCAAGATGCCCGACGTGGGAGAGGGCCTCACCGAGGCCGAGATCCTCAAGTGGCACGTTCAGCCCGGCGACACGGTGAGCGACGGCCAGGTGGTCGTGGAGGTCGAGACCGCCAAGGCCGCCGTGGAACTGCCCATCCCCTTCGACGGGACGGTGCGCGAGCTGCTGTGGGCGGAGGGTGACACCGTGGATGTCGGCTCGCCGATCATCACGGTGGACACCGCCCCGGGTGAGCCGGAGGAGGAGCCGGCCGGCGCCGCGCCGGAACCGGAACCGGCGGCGGAGCCCGCGCCCGCAGCCGAGCGGCCGGGGGAGGAGCCCGGGCCGGAGAAGCCGCCGGCCCGGCAGCCGGTGCTCGTCGGCTACGGAGTCTCCACCGCCGCCACCAAGCGCCGCCCGCGCAAGGCGCCGGTGGCCGCCGTACCGGAGCCGGCCGCCGCACCCGAGCAGGAACCCGAGCGGGCTCCCGCACCCGCGCCCGCGTCGGTGCCCGCCGCCGCCGGCGGCAAGCCGCTGGCCAAGCCGCCGGTGCGCAAGCTCGCCAAGGACCTGGGCATCGACCTGCGGGTGGTCCGGCCGACCGGCCCCGAGGGCACGATCACCCGCGAGGACGTCCAGGCCGCCGCCGCCCCCGCGCCGCAGCCGGCCGACACCGGGGCCGTACCCGAGCCGGAGCGGGAGACGGAGCCCGCGGCCCCCGTCCCGGTCCCCGGCGAGCGGCGCGTCCCGATCCGGGGCGTGCGCAAGGCGACCGCCCAGGCGATGGTGGGCAGCGCCTTCACCGCGCCGCACGTCACCGAGTTCATCACGGTCGATGTCACCCGCACCATGAAGCTGGTGGCCCGGCTCAAGGAGGACCCGGACCTGGCGGGCGTACGCGTCAACCCGCTGCTGATCATCGCCAGGGCGCTGCTGGTCGCGCTGCGCCGCAACCCCGACGCGCACGCCGCCTGGGACGAGGCCAACCAGGAGATCGTCTACAAGGACGCCGTCAACCTGGGCATCGCGGCGGCGACCCCGCGCGGGCTGCTCGTTCCCAACATCAAGGACGCCGGCCGCATGTCGCTCGCCGAGCTGGCCACCGCGATCGGCGACCTGGTCGCGACGGCGCGCGAGGGCCGTACCACCCCCGCCGACATGCAGGGCGGCACCGTCACCATCACCAATGTGGGGGTCTTCGGCGTCGACAGCGGCACCCCGATCCTCAACCCGGGGGAGTCCGCGATCCTCGCCGTCGGCGCGATCAAGGCCCAGCCCTGGGTGCACAAGGGCAAGGTCAAGCCCCGCCAGGTCACCACCCTGGCGCTGTCCTTCGACCACCGCCTGATCGACGGTGAACTCGGCTCGCGGCTGCTGGCCGACATCGCGGGCGTCCTGGAACACCCCAGGCGGCTGCTCACCTGGGGCTGACCGCCCCGGGGCGGTCACACCGGAACAGCGGAAAGGCGCCGGCCCGAAGGGGGGCCGGCGCCTTTCCCGTTTCTCGTGGGTGTCGCCTGTCAGAGGTAGGGACCCGAGCGTGCCGGGCCGTGCGGATCGGCGGGGTGCTCACCCTCGTCGGGCAGCGCCCCGGGCGGCAGCGCCCGGCGCATCTGCTCCAGCTGGGCGCGGGCCGCCATCTGCTGGGCGAACAGCGCCGTCTGGATGCCGTGGAAGAGCCCCTCCAGCCAGCCGACCAGCTGTGCCTGGGCGATCCGCAGCTCCGCCTCGGTGGGCAGCCGGTCGTCGGTGAACGGCAGCGAGAGCCGTTCCAGCTCCTGCACCAGCTCGGGGGCGAGACCCTCCTCCAGCTCCTTCACGGAGCTGGAGTGGATCTCCTTGAGCCGGTACCGGCTGGCCTCGTCCAGCGGGGCCGCCTTGACCTCTTCCAGCAGCTGCTTGATCATGCTGCCGATCCGCATGACCTTCGCCGGCTGCTCCACCATCTCCGTCACGGGAACCTCGGAGTGCTCATCGCCGCCGCCCTCGCCATCGCGCGGGGCGGCTCCGGCGAGCGCCATGCCGTCCGGCCCCACGACCAGGACCTGCGGGCTCTGGTTCTGGCTCTCCTGAGAGGGTTCATTCCTCGGCTGAGTCATACCTCCATCATGCAACGAAGGTCACCCCGCGCGTCGGGCCAGGGTCACCCGGGAGCGGGTGAGCAGCGCGGCGAAGACCAGCGCGATGAGCGGCACCACCACGATGAGCTGGCCGAACGTCTCCCACGGCAGCGCCAGGTGCAGCTCGGGGCGCTCGCCCGAGTCCCAGCCCTCCGCGACGGACTCCTCCCACCAGGTGAGCCGGTCGCGGTGGTCGGCGAGCAACAGGCCCACCGCCGGGATGAGCCCCGAGACGCATCCCAGCACCACCCCCATCGCGGCGATCATCCCGCACTGGAGTCCGGAGAGGGTACGCCGGATGCGCGGTGCCGCGCCGACCGCCGCGAGGGTGGCCAGGTCCGCCTCCGAGTCGGCCTGGGCCAGACCGGTGGCGATGCCCGCCGCGCCCAGCGCGATGACGGTGGCGGCGAGGGCGACGATCAGCAGCGCCATCGAGTTGTCGGCCTTGAAGCCGTTCTCGATCGTCCACTCGGTGGAGCCGGCCGTCAGGTCGCCGATCTCACCGCGGAACGCCTGCTCCTCCGCGCTGGTGGGCACGTGCGAGGTGGCGTAGTAGGTGCCGGTGAACGTGGCGGCCAGGCCGGCCTTCTCGGCGGTCTCCGGGGTGATCAGCGCGTCGATGCCGTAGCCGTGGCCCTCGGCGAGCACGCTGCCGGGCAGGGTGACGACGGTGTCGGGCTTCTCGGTCTCCCAATTCTCGTACAGGTGGAGGGTGACGGTCCCGTCGTCCTCGATGCGGTTGGTGTCGAAGGCCAGGGCCCCGCCGTTCTCCAGCGCCTCCCGGTACTCGGGGCGGTCGATGCCCAGGACCTTGAGGATCTCGGCGTCGCCCACGGCCACCGAGCCGAGGTTGCTCAGGCCCCAGCCGCCGTCGTTGTTCCACGTGCACCGCTCGTCCTGGCGGAGTGCGCGCTTCTCCTCCTCGGTGTGGTTCGCGTCGTCCTCCCAGAGCGGGCAGACCTTCTCGGGCGGGGTGACCACCGCGATGTAGCACTCGGAGAGGTTGTTGCCCCACTCGTCGCGGGCGCCGGATCCGCAGGCGGGCAGGGCGGGCACGGCCGAGGCCAGGTCGGCGCGGTCGGTGACGGGCAGCGTCTTGTCGGCGGCGGCGCGCAGCGGGTCCAGCTGGCTCTCGCCGGCGTTCCACACGGTGAGCGCGACGGTGCCGTCCGGCAGGTCGGGGATGTACCCGGCGCGCTGTTCCGCCTCGCCGCTGGCGACGATGGTGGCGATCGCGACCGCACCGGCGGTGGCGGCGAGCACGGCGGCCACGGCGGGCGCCGTACGGCCCCGGTTGCGGGCGGCGTCGCGCATGGCCAGGCGTCCGGACAGCGGGAGGAAGCGGGCGAGCCTGCCGAAGCCGCCGACCAGCATCGGGGTGAGCGCCACCAGGCCGAGTTCGGCGATGATGGCGCCGGCGCCGACCATCTCGGCGGCGCTCATGACCAGGCCGCCGTACAGGGCGAGGGCGATACCGGCGACGAGGGCGATGGTTCCGGCGATCGGCAGCGCCCGGCCGCCGCGGCGCACGCCCTTGGTGCCGGTGAGCGACTCCAGGACGGAGGAGCGGGAGGCGTTGATGGCGGGGATGAGGGCGGCCAGGGTGCCGATGAACACGGCGAAGGCCGCGACGCCGAGCAGTTCCACCCAGCGGAAGTCCCAGGCGCCGAACCGGGCGCCGTTCATGTTCTCCAGGAAGGGCCTGCCGAGGAAGACGGCGAGGATGCCCAGGATGATGCCGACCACGGCCGCCGCGGCGCCGAGCACGACCCCGCTGGAGAGCATGATGGCGCGCAGTTGGGCCTGGTCGCCGCCGTTGGAGCCCACCAGGCCGAGCTGGCGGCGGGAGCGGCGGGCGCCGACCGCGAAGGCGGGTCCTGCCAGCAGGCAGATCTCCAGGACGACCAGGGCGACGGCGACGCCGAGCACGGCGTAGAGCTCGCCGTCCCCGCCCGAGTCCCAGCGGTGGTAGTCATCGCGCTGGACCAGCGGGATCTCGCTGTCCGCCGGCGGGTTCAGGTGCACCTGGCGGGAGAGGACCTGCAGCCCGTGGGTGTTGGCCTCCATGACCGTGTCCCAGCTGACGCCCCCGTCGACGGCGACCAGGTAGCGGGCGTCGTCCCCGCCGTCCTCGCGGGGCAGCAGCGGCAGCAGCGTGTCGTTGAGCGCCAGCAGCTCATCGGACTTCAGATCGTTGGGCAGTTCGTAGGAGCCGGTGATGCGGACGGTCCGGTCGATCTCGGGGAGTTCGGCGTCCTCCCCGACCCGCAGCCCCGTGTTCGTCAGGAACTGCTCGGTGGCGGCCACCTCACCGGGGCCGGTCGGCCACTCACCGCTGAGCAGGGTGTACTTGCCCCGGCTGAGCGGGTCGGCTGGGTCCGTCTCCTGGATGTCCGCCCACATGACGCCGTAGTCGGTGGTGACGTCGGCGTAGCCGGTGCGCTCGCGCAGCACGGTGGCGCCGTCCGGGAGGTGATCCTCGACGCGGAAGTCGCTGGGTCCGGTCCCGGCCTCGGGCTGCTCGCCGCGGGTGTTCTCCTCCTCCTCCCAGGAGGAGGACCACAGGTCGTCGTTGGTCGGGTGCTGCATGATCGGGGCGCCGGCCTCGTACACCTGGTACTCGGCGTCGGCGGTGCCGATCTGGCGGGCCAGGCTCTCCTCGGTGGAGAGCTGGTTGGTGCGCACGGCCAGGTCGGCGCCGGCCACGCCCAGGATGGGCAGCGCGATCATGGCCACGACCAGGGCACTGCGGCCCTTGGCGCGCAGCGCGTCGCGGCGGGCGATGCGCAGCCCGAGCCGCCAGCGGTTGAGCGTGCGATTCACTGCGCCACCTCGCCGGTGAGCAGCGACTCGGCGGACGGGGAGACGGTCTGGTCGACCATGGAGCCGTCGCGCAGGAAGACGACGCGGTCGGCCCAGGCCGCGTACCGGGACTCGTGGGTGACCATGACCCCGGCGGCGCCCTGGTCACAGCGCTTGCGCAGCAGGGCGAGCACGGCCTCGCCGGTCTCGGAGTCGAGGGCGCCGGTGGGCTCGTCGGACAGGACGAGGCGGCGGTCGCCGACGAGGGCGCGGGCGATGGCGACGCGCTGGCGCTGGCCGCCGGACATCTCGTCGGGGAAGCGGTCGGCGACCTCGACGAGGTTGATCTCCTCCAGCGCGACGAGGGCTTCCTTGCGGGCGGCGCGGGCGGATATGCCGTCGAGTTCGCGGGGGAGCGCGATGTTCTCGGCCGCGGTGAGGGCCGGGATGAGGTTGTAGTCCTGGAAGACGTAGCCGATGCTGGTGCGCCGGATCTTGGCGAGCTGGCTCTTGGTGAGGGCGCCGAGGTCGGTGCCCTCGATGAGGACCTGGCCGCTGGAGGCGGTGTCCAGGCCGCCGGCCAGGGTGAGCAGGGTGGACTTGCCGGAGCCGGAGGGGCCCATGACGGCGACGAACTCACCGGCCCGGACGGTGAGGTCGATGTTGTCCAGCGCCTGGACGGTGGTGACGCCGGTGCCGTGCGTGCGGCTGAGGGCGCGGAGCTCCAGGATGGGCGTGGTGCCGTTGGCGGCGGTGTTCGGGCTGGTCATGCGGTGTTTCCCCCGGTGATGTGGTGGTGCTCGCGGTGATCGGTGTGCTCTGCGTGGTGGACGGTGTCGTCGGCGCCGTTGTCATCGGGCTCGGTCCCGGTCAGCGGCCTCGCGGGGCGCCGGGCCGCGAGGCGCAGCAGCCGGGACTCGCAGTGGTCCAGCCAGCGCGCCTCGGCCTCGGCGGAGAAGATGAGTTGTTCCAGGACCAGCAGCCAGGCGATCTCCTCGCCGGACTCGGGGCCGCCGTCGGCGAGCGCCTGGGCCTTGAGGCGGGTGTAGTCCTGCATGGCCTTGAGGGTGTGGCGGCGCTGGGACTGGATGATGCCGGCCACGTCGACGCCCTCGGTGCCCACGGCCATGGCGAGCTTGATGGCGAGTTCGTCGCGGGAGGGGTGGGTGCGGTCGACGGGCTGCCGGTACCATTCGGCGAGTTCGCGGCGGCCGGCCTCGGTGATGCGGTAGCGCTGCTGCTTCCCGTCGCGTTCACCGGCGGGCTCGATGAGGGTGTCGCGTTCGAGGCGGCCGAGGGTCGTGTAGACCTGGCCGATGTTGAGCGGCCAGGTGGCGCCCGTGCGGGACTCGAATTCGGCGCGCAGCTGGGAACCGTACTTCGGGCCGTAGTCGAGGAGGGCCAGCAGGCCGTAGCGGATGGACATACCGCGTATGTATACCGAGTATGTTCCGCCCTTGGCAAACCGGCGGGCGTCTTGTTACGCCTTAGATACGCCGCAGTCGCAGAGCCAGGACACCAAGACCCGCGCCCAGGCAGGCCAGTCCGGCCCCGAGCGGCAGGACGGGCAGCACCTCACCGCCCCGTACCACCGGGTCGGCCTCGCGGTACGGGACCGGCTCACCGCGCTGCTGGCCGACGCTGTGGTCCGTGGCCCCGTCCGCGTGGGCGGCCGGGGCCGCCAGTGCGAGAAGGGTGGCGAGCGCCGCCGCGATCATGATGACTTCCGTCCACACCCACACCCTCACGGCGCTCGATCCTCCGTAGACCGTCCGATGATGTAACCAGCGTCACATATGCGAAGGAAACGGGCATCTTGAACACGGGGAAAATCTCAGGGTGTCAGGATGATCTTCCCTGTGTGGCCGCTGCGTTCCACGATCCGGTGCGCCTCGCCCGCCTCGCTCATCGGCAGCTCGCGATCCACCACGGGACGCACCCGCCCCTCCTCGATCAGCGGCCACGCCCCCTCGCGCACCGCCGCCACGATCTCCGCCTTCCCTGCCGCCGGGCGGGCCCGCAGCGAGGTGGCGGTGACGGTGCCGCGCTTGGCGAGCAGCGCCCCCAGGTTCAACTCGCCCTTGCGGCCCCCCTGGAGCCCGATCACCGCGATCCGTCCCCCGGTCGCCAGCGCCCGCAGATTGCGGTCCAGATACTGCGCCCCGACGATGTCCAGCACGAGATCGCAGGAGTCCGCCAGCACCCGCGCGAAGTCCTCCTCCCGGTAGTTGACCAGCACCTCGGCCCCCAACTCCCGGCACACCGCCAGCTTCTGCGCACTGCCCGCGGTCACCGCGACCCGCGCGCCGCGGGCCACCGCCAACTGGATCGCCATCGTCCCGATCCCGCTGCCCCCGCCGTGCACCAGCAGCGTCTGGCCGGCCCGCAGCCCGCCCTCCCCCATGAACACGTTCGACCACACCGTGCACACCACCTCGGGCAGCGCCGCCGCCTCCACCAGGGACACCCCCGCCGGCACCGGCAGCAGCTGCCCGGCCGGCACCACCACGCGCTCCGCGTACCCGCCGCCGGCCAGCAGCGCGCACACCGGCTGCCCCACCGACCAGCCGCGCACCCCGGCCCCGACCGCCGCCACGGTGCCCGAGCACTCCAGGCCCGGATACGGCGAGGCCCCGGGCGGCGGGTCGTAGAACCCCTGCCGCTGGAGCAGGTCCGCCCGGTTCACGCCGGCGGCGGCCACCTCGACGAGCACCTCCCCCTCGCCGGGAGCCGCCGGCTCCGCCACCTCGTCCCACACCAGCGCCTCGGGTCCGCCCGGCTTCGTGATCGTGATCGCTCGCATGCCCCGACGCTATCGCCGATCGCCCGCCCCGGCCGGGGACGCCCCAGCCGTTCACGGGACGGGCACGGTCACCTGGGCACGACGGGGTGCGGGCGACGGGTGCGGGCGCGGTGGCGTCGGGGCGGTCGTCAGCGGCGCGGGATGCGCCAGGAACCCGGGCCCTTGCGGGGCTTGCCCCGCTCCCCGTCGGGCGGCACCGGCAGCGTCTCCTCCGCCTCGCGGATGCGGTGGATGACCACCAGCCGGTCCGTCAGCTCCAGGGTGGCCGCGTCCGGGTGGTCGAAGGGCAGCAGGCGGTGGCCCCGTATGACCGAGACGACCAGGTCCTCGACCTCGCGCGGCGAACGGCCCGCCTCCGCCTTGGTGACCGGCCGCTCCCGCAGCGACAGCCCCTTGCCCTGCTGGATCAGGTCCTCCATCACCGCGCCGCTGCTCGGGCTGATCATCGACAGGCCGAGCAGCCGGCCCACCGCGCTGGCGCTGGTGATCACCGAGTCCGCGCCGGACTGCTTGAGCAGCGGCACGTTCTCCTCCTCGCGGACCGAGGCGACGATCTTGACCGTCTTGCTGAGCTGGCGCGCGGTCAGCGCGACCAGCACGGCGGTGTCGTCGCGCTGGGTGGAGATCACGATCTGCCGGGCCCGGTCCGCCCGCGCCCGTACCAGTACGTCGCTGCGGGTCGCGTCGCCGACCACACCCGCGTAGCCGGCGGCGTTGGCGGCGGCCACCACGCCCTTGCTCGGGTCGACCACCACGATCTGGTCCTGGGTCAGCCCGGTGCTCATGAGGGTCTCGGCGGCGCTGCGGCCCTTGGTGCCGAAGCCGACGATGACGGTGTGGTCGCGCAAGATCTTCCTCCAGTGGGCCAGCCGCCACTGCTCGCGGGTGCGCTCGGTCAGGACCTCCAGTGTCGTCCCGACCAGGATGATCAGAAACAGTATGCGCAGGGGTGTGATGAGGAACGTCGTCAGCAGCCGCGCCTTGTCGCTGACCGGCACGATGTCGCCGTAGCCGGTGGTGGAGAGCGAGACGGTGACGTAGTAGAGGGAGTCGAGGAAGCCGACCGGCTCCCCGGTGATGTTGTCCCGGTACCCGTGCCGGTCGAAGTAGACGATGACCACGGCCGCGGCCATCACCGCCGTCGCCATGAACAGCCGCCGCACCACCTGGAGCAGCGGCCCGCCGAGCGAGCGCGGCAGATGGACGCCGTGCGACTGGTCGTCGACGTCACCGCGCTGGGGCGCGACCGTGGGGAAGGCGGCGAGCCTCGGCAGTCTCATGCCGGCGGGAGCTCCAGAAGCTGGACCGGGTCGTGGGGGGCGACCCCGCCCGGTGGGACGACCGCGAGGGCGGAGGCGGCGGCGATGCCGCGGAGCATGGCCGGACCCGCGTAGTTCAGCGGCACCGCGACGCCCGCGCCCCCGCCGCTGCCGCCGTCACCGGCCGGGCAGCGTACGGGCACCAGGTGGGTGTCGGTGCGGTGGCCGCCGAACGCCTCGCCCGCGGTGGCGGTGCGGGTGACCGGCGGCATCCGGCCGGAGAGCGCGTGCAGCAGCGGCGCGGCGAGGGTGAGCAGCCCGGCGACGGCGGCGAGCGGGTTGCCGGGCAGGCCGACGACGGGCGTGCCGTGCTCGGGGAGTTCGGCGAGCAGCATGGGGTGGCCGGGGCGGACGGTGACGCCACTGATGAGGGTGGTGGCGTCCAGGGCGCGCAGGGTGGACCGCAGATGGTCGACGGGGCCCGCGGCCGTACCGCCGGTGGTGACGATGAGGTCGGCGCGGCTGGTCTCGATGGCCTCGCGCAGCGCGTCGGCGTCGTCGCCGAGGCGGCGGGTGACCAGGACCTCGGCGCCGAGGGCGGCCAGCCAGGGGCCGGTCATCGGGCCGAGCGCGTCGCGGATGCGGCCGTCGTGCGGCAGGCCGTGGTGCAGGAGTTCGTCGCCCAGGACGAGTACTTCGGCGCGCGGGAGGGGGTGCACGGCGAGTTCGTCGTAGCCGGCGGCGGCTGCCAGGCCGAGGGCGGCGGGGGTGAGGCGGGTTCCGGAGGGCAGGAGTTCGGCGCCGGAGCGGCACTCCTGCGCGCGGGGGCGGATGTCGGCGCCGAGTCGGGGGAGACGGCCCTGCAGCCGGCTGCCGCGGGCGGTGGCGTGTTCGGCGCGGACGACGGCAGTGGTGCCCTCGGGGACGCGGGCACCGGTGGCGATGCGCAGCGCCTGGCCGTCGCCGAGCCGGGTGGGGTGCCCGGGGGCGCCGGCCAGCAGACCGGGGCCGCCGGCGAGTTCCCAGGGGCCCGGGCCGTTGACCGCCCAGCCGTCCATGGCGGAGGTGTCGAAGGCGGGCAGGTCGGTGAGGGCGGTCAGCGGGGCGGCCAGGGTGTGGCCGAGTGCGCGGTCCAGGGGGAGCCGGCGGGGGGTGAGCGGGACGGCGCTGCGGTACGCGACGGTGCGGGCCGATTCCCAGGTGTGCGGGGGTACGGGGCGCTCGTCGGGGGCGCGCGGCGGGTCGGGGATGACGGGCGCGGCGGGGCCGGCCGGGGTGGTGGGGCGCTCGTGGGCGGGGCGGGGGTGGCGCTCGTGCGGGCGGTGGCCGTTGGCGAGCGCGAGGGCGTCGTCGAACTCGTCGGTCATGCGGGGTGCCCTTCCTTCCCTTCCGGACCCCCTGATGACGTCCCGGCGGACGCCCCCGGCCCCGCCTGGCCCTGCCCGCCCCGGCCCTGGTCGTCCTGTTCCTGCTCGTCCTGTGCGTTCCCGTGCTGCGCGTTCCGTTGGCGCACGGCTTCCCCGCCCGGGGTCTTCCCGGGGTCCTCGCCGGAGTCCTTCTCGGCCTCCCAGCGGGCGGCGAGCGCGGTGACCCGGCGGGCGGCCTCGGCGGGGGTGATGCCGTGCTTGGCGGCGGCGTACCCGATGAGGAAGGTGGTCAGCGGCGCGGCCGGGCGGGCGACCGCGTGGGCGACGTCGCGGGCCGTGTCGAGCAGCACGGTGCGGTGTTCGCCCGGTTCGATGTCGAGTTCGGTGGCGGCGGCGGCGATCCATTCGTCCAGCACGGTCCCATGCTCCTTGATCCGGTCCCGGGCGGTGGCGATCTCCGCCCAGGTGTCGCAGTCGAACGTGGTGGTGGCCCCGGCCAGCCGGTGCAGGTCGAGGGCCGGGAGCAGCGTACGCAGGGGGGCGTGCCGGGTGGCGGGCAGCGCCCCCAGCGCGGCGCGCAGGGCAGCGGTGCGGTAGACGGCGGTCAGGGGCTGGTCGCGGCCGTCGGAGTCCTGGAACAGCACGCCGTCCGCGTCCGGGGGGAGGGCGCCGATGAGGGTGCGCGGGGCGGCGGGGGTGAGGAAGGGCAGGTCGGTGGCGAGGACGGCGACGAGGGGGGCGGTGGCGTGGACGGCTCCGGCGGCGAGCGCGGCGAGCGGGCCGCCGCCGGGCGGCTCCTCGCGCACCCAGTGGACGGGGTGCCGGGTGGGACGGGGCGGGCCGACGACGATGGTGCGGCCCGCGTCGCGGCAGGCATCGAGCACGCGTTCGAGCAGCGGCCGGCCGCCGACCGTCACCGCCGCTTTGTCCACGCCGCCGAGGCGGCGTGCGGCGCCGCCGGCGAGCACGATCGCGTCGAACGCGGGATGGTCGGCCGTCACGTTCCGCACTGTAGACGAGGGGTGGCGGCCGGAGGGGGCCCTGTCCGGCCATCTCGCGAACAGGGCCCTTTCACTCTCCGGAGTGATGACGCAGAGACGATGTACAACTACTCTGAGTAGCGAACGATCGACGCGGGGTGGGTCCGCCGCCCCGGCGATGTTCTTCCGAGGAGTTGAGTGTGATGGGGTCTCGTCTCGCCGCCGTGGCCGGTCTGCTGGCGATCGCCGTGGGTTCGGGGGTGGGCCTCGCCGCCCCGGCCTCCGCGGCGCACGGGGAACTGCGCGGCAAGCACTGGTTCGTGACCAATCCGAGCGGCTGCGTCAACGTCCCCGAGCTGCCGCTCAAGGTCTACAACTTCACCAATGAGTACGCCCTCGTCTACCAGAACCGGGACTGCACGGGCGCGATCGCCGAAGTCATCGCACCCGGTGGCACGTCCGGCGACTTCTCCGCCTCGATCGGCAGGTCCGTATGGGTCGACTGAGGGGCGGGCCGTGATGTCGTGGCGCGTCAGTTCTCGTTCAGCCAGGCGAGGGCGATGACCATGCCGTCGAACCGCCGGCCGGCCGGGGCGCGTACGGCGGTGCAGGCCGTCCGCAGGCCACTGGTGCGGTGGGGGGCCTCGCCGTCGCGGTAGAAGTACGTGAGCTGGTTCGCCGTCGCCCTCGCGCGGTCGCCCGCCGCGACGTCGTCGCGGCGGTGGGAGAGCTCGTCGAGCGGGGTCACGTCGACCGGACACCCGACCCGGAGCACGGACGGCGCAACAAGGTGCCCCTCACCGAGGAGGGGCTGCGGCAGGTGCGGCGCATGGACGAGGTGCTCGACGGGGCGCAGGACGACCTGCTCACGCCGTTGTCGGCGGGAGAGCGGCGGACGCTGACCCGGCTGCTCAGCCGGGTTCTGGGCGGGCACGAGACGAAAGGAGAGGAGGACAGGTGAGGTGACCGCGTGCGCGAACCCGGGGGCGGCGAGCCGGGGATGCCGTGCCTGGTACGGGCGTTGACGGGTTCGGGCCGTCGGTGCGGCAGTACGCTGCCGGGATGACCGCTGCGCCGAAGGACCGGACACCCCCGATCGGCGAAGACGACCGCGACACGGCCGTGCGACGTCTGCACGAGGCGTATGCCGAGGGGCACCTCTCCCACGAGGAGCTGGACCGGCGCCTGGATCAGGTGCTCACCGTCACGACCCGGGGCGAACTCGACTCGGCCCTGGCCTCGCTCCCGGCCCAGAAGGCGCCCACCACTGCCACGATCGCCGCGGCGGGCGGACGGATCCGGCGGCGCGGCGCATGGCGGGTGCCGCGGAACCTCAAGGTCGAGTCGGCGTTCGGCAAGGTGCGTCTGGACCTGTCCCGGGCGGTCATCGAGCACGCGGTCGTCGACATCGAGCTGCAACTCGGTTACGGAGGGGCCAGGATCACGGTGCCGCGCGACGCGGTCGTGGACCTGGACGCTCTGACCACGGGGTGGAAGGACTCGCTCTACACGATCCGGCGGCCCTCCCGCCCCGGTGGGCCGACGATCCGGATCACCGGGACGATGGGGTTCGGCCGGCTGAGGGTCCGCCACGCGCGGCGCCGCTGAGGCGGCACCGGGCCGTTACCGCACGCGGCCGTCCCGTGCGGCACTTCGTGAATCGGGCCGCTCCCCCCGGCCTCCGGCCTGGGTGCCCCCCGGGGGGCGGTACTCCCCGGCTGATGCCGGGAGGTGACCCGGTCGCCTCGCTCAAGGCGCCGGGGCGTCCTCGGGGTGGTGTTCTCCGGGCAGTTCGCCAACGTGGCGAGGGCCCCCGGCCTTCGGCCGGAAGGCGCCCCCCGTAGCCGGGGGCGCGGCCCGGCGAAGGTCCGAAAGGAGACGGCTTCAGAGATCGGCGAGAAGGGAGAGTGGGGATTCCACCCGGTCGGCCACGTGACGCAGGAAGCCTCCGGCGACCGCGCCGTCGCAGACGCGATGGTCGAAGGTGAACGACAGCTGGACGACATGACGCAGGGCCAGCTCACCTTCGTGGGCCCACGGCTTGGGGATGATCCTGCCGACGCCGAGCATGGCCGCCTCGGGGTGGTTGAGGATCGGGGTCGAGCCGTCGACGCCGAACACCCCGTAGTTGTTGAGGGTGAAGGTGGAGCCGGTGAGTTCGGCGGGGGACAGTGTGCCGGCGCGGGCGGTGTCGGTGAGGCGGGCGAGTTCGGCGCCCAGTTCACGGGTGGTGCGCGTGTGGGCGTCGCGCAGGACGGGGACCAGCAGACCGCGGTCGGTCTGGGCGGCGAAGCCGAGGTGGACGGCGGGAAGGGTGACGATTTCGTTGGTGGAGGCGTCGAAGGTGGCGTTGAGCTGTGGATAGCGGGCGAGGGCCGCGACGCAGATCCGGGAGAGGAGGGCGAGCAGCGGGAGTTCGGTGGCACGGCGGGCGGCGAGCAGTTCTGTGGCGTCGGCGTCCACCCAGCAGGTGGCGTCGGGGATCTCGGTCCTGCTGCGGCTGAGCTTGGCGGCGGCGGCAGCCGCGATACCGCGCAGCGGAGTCCGCAGCGCCGCCCCGGCCGGGCCCTGGCCGGGTGGGGACGCCGGTGCGGGGGCTGGCGGTGCGGTGCATGCCGTGACGTCGGCCCGCAGGATCAGGCCGTCGGGCCCGGAACCCTTCACGGTCCGCAGGTCGATGCCGTGGTCACGGGCGAGCTTGCGCACCAGCGGCGAGATCACCGCGACCGCCGACCGGGCGGGGGACGAGGAGGAGGCGGAGGGAGGGGGCGGGGGAGGGGCCCCGGGGGAGGTGGTGGTGCCGGTGCCGTAGCCCACCAGAACCTGACCGGAACCGCCGCCGGACGGTTCGCCGTTCGGAGGGACGGTGTGCGTTCCGTGGCCGTTCGCCCCCTGCGCACCGTTCTCCCCGTGCGCGCCGTGCGCCCCGTGCGTGCCGTCGGTGGCGGCCGTGGCGCCGGTGGCTGTGACGCCGCGCGGTGCGGCGCCGCCCGGGTTGGTGCCGGTGCCGTGGGGCGCGGCGGTGTTGCCGCCGGCCGGGCTCGCGCTTGCCCCGGTGCCCGAGACCGGGCGCGGTCCCGGGCCGGGGATGGTCGCCGGGTGGGCGACGCTGATCAGGGGGGAGCCGACCGGGATTTCCTCGCCGGCCGCGCCGAAACGCTCGGTGACCACGCCCGCGTAGGGGCAGGGGACCTCGACCATCGCCTTGGCGGTCTCGACCTCCACCACCGGCTGGTCGACCGTCACCGCCTCGCCGACCTCCACCAGCCAGCGCACGATCTCGGCCCCCGTGAGGCCCTCGCCCAGGTCCGGGAGGAGAAACGTCTCGGTCATGGCGTTCACTCCTCCCACTGGAGGCGGGCCACCGCGTCCAGGATCCGGGCGCTGTCCGGCAGATGGTGCCGTTCCAGCAGCGGCGGCGGGTACGGGATGTCGTGGCCGGTGACCCGCAGCACCGGCGCGGCCAGGTGATGGAAGCACCGTTCCGTGATCCGGGCCGCGATCTCGGCGCCCGGCCCCGCGAAGCCGGTCGCCTCGTGCACCACGACCGCCCGCCCCGTACGCCGCACCTCCGCGCACACCGTCGCGTCGTCGAACGGGACCAGGGTGCGCAGATCGACCACGCCCAGGTCCCAGCCCCGGGTGCGGGCCTCCTCCGCCGCCGCCAGGCACAGCGGCAGCGAGGGCCCGTACGTGATGAGGGTGGCCGAGGTACCGGGGCGGCGCACCACGGCCCGGCCCAGCGGCTGCACCTCGGGCGGCGCGTCCAGATCGACCGCGTCCTTGGACCAGTACATCCGCTTCGGCTCCAGGAACACCACCGGATCGTCCGAGGCGATGGCCTGCCGCAGCAGCCCGTACGCGTCGGCGACCGTCGCCGGCGTGACCACGTGCAGGCCCGGGGTGGCCATGTAGTACGCCTCGGAGGAGTCGCTGTGGTGTTCCACGCCGCCGATGCCGCCGCCGTACGGGATGCGGATCGTCAGCGGCATCGGCATCGCGCCACGCGTCCGGTTGCGCATCCGGGCGACGTGCGAGACCAGTTGCTCGAACGCCGGATAGGCGAACGCGTCGAACTGCATCTCGACCACCGGCCGCAGCCCGTACATCGCCATGCCGGTGGCGGTGCCCAGGATGCCGGCCTCGGCCAGCGGTGTATCGGCGCACCGCTCGGCCCCGAACTCCGCCGCCAGGCCGTCCGTGACACGGAAGACGCCGCCCAGCGTGCCGATGTCCTCGCCCAGCAGGTGTACCGAGGGGTCCTCGGCGAGCGCGTCGCGCAGCGCGCGGCGCAGCGCCTCCGCCAGGGTGGCCGAACGGGCCGCCGTGATCGTCATCGGGTCCTCGCCTCCTGCCGCAGCCGCGCCGCCTGTTCGGTGAGCTGCGTGGTCGGCCGCGCGTAGACGTGGGCGAAGAGATCGTCGGGGTTCAGCACCGGTTCGGCGTTCAGGCGCTCGCGCATCCCGGCCGCCATCTCCTCGGCGGCGTCCCGGGCAGCCTGTTCGTGTTCCTCGCTCAGCAGCCCGTGCCGGCGCAGCGCGTCGGTGAGCAGCGGCAGCGGATCGTGCTCGCGCCAGGCGGCGACCTCCGCGTCCTCCCGGTAGCGGGTGGCGTCGTCGGCGTTGGTGTGCGCCTCCAGCCGGTAGGTCAGCGCCTCGACCAGGGTCGGCCCGCCGCCGGCGCGGGCCCGCCGTACCGCCTCGGCCAGCACCTCGTACACGGCGGGTGCGTCGTTGCCGTCCACCAGCCGCCCCGGCATGCCGTAGCCGACGGCCTTGTGGGCGATGGTCGGGGCGGCGGTCTGCCGGGCGAGGGGGACGGAGATGGCGAAGCCGTTGTTCTGGACCAGGAACACCACCGGTGCCTGCCAGACGGCGGCGAAGTTCAGCGCTTCGTGGAAGTCGCCCTCGGAGGTGCCGCCGTCACCCACCAGCGCCAGGGCGACCACGTCGTCGCCCTTGAGGCGGGCGGCGTGGGCGAGGCCGACCGCGTGCGGCAGTTGGGTGGCCAGCGGGGTGGCCAGCGGGGCGATGCGGTGGTCCTGCGGCCGGTAGCCGGTGTGCCAGTCGCCGCGCAGCAGTCCGAGCGCGGCGACCGGGTCCAGGCCGCGGGCGACGGTGGCGAGGGTGTCGCGGTAGCTGGGGAACAGCCAGTCCTGTTCGGCCAGGACCAGCGCGGCGGCGATCTGGCACGCCTCCTGGCCGGTGGAGGAGGGGTAGACGGCGAGCCTGCCCTGCCGGGTGAGGGCGGTGGCCTGCTGGTTGTAGCGGCGGCCCAGGACGAGCCGGCGGTGGAGTTCGCGCCACAGCCCGGGGTCGGCGTCGGGCCGTTCGCGGGAGGAGCCGAGGACGTGGTACGGCTCGGTCTCCGGGAGCAGTGGCGCCGGGTCGGTGCGGGGGCCGCGCCGCCAGGGGGGCGGGGGGCCCGTAGTGGCGGCGTCGCCGGTGGCGGTCGGTTCGGTGGCGGTCGGTTCGGTGGGTGACGACGTCTGTGGTTCGTGCAGCACGGTCATGGGTCCGCGCCTCCCCTCTCGCGTCTCCTGCTCCATCTCCCTACCGATTGTTCGGTTGATGAGGCAGGTTGGCCAGAGCCGGTCGGGCGCTGTGGACTGCTGGCCCCGATTGGCGTGCTATGGGTGCAGTACGTCCAGAAAGGGGAGGCCGCTCCATATGCCGGAGGACCAGATGACTTCGAACCCCGCCAGACCCCTCGACGCCATTGACAGCGCGATCCTGCTGCACCTGCGGGCGGACGGGCGGGCCTCGGTCCGTGAGGTCGCCCAGCGGGTGCACATCTCCCGGGCGAACGCGTACGCCCGCATCAACCGGATGCTCGAGAACGGGGTGATCCGGGGCTTCACGGCCCGTGTCGACCAGGAGCGGGCCGGGCAGGGGGCGGCGGCGTACATCACGCTGAAGATCGTTCAGGACAGCTGGCGCACGGTACGGGCCCGCCTGGAGCGGTTGCCGGGCGCCGCGCACATCGCGCTGGTCAGCGGGGATTTCGATGTGCTGCTGCTGGTGCACACGCGGGACAACCGGGAGTTGCGGGAGCTGGTGCTCACCCGCATCCAGGCCATTCCGGAGGTGATCAGCACCCGCACCCTGCTGGTGTTCGAAGAAACGGATCTGCTGCCCGAACGCCGCCCGGTGCGGCAGGTGGAGAAGACACCGCCCGAACGCCGGTGAGTTCCCGCCCGGTGCCGGGTCCGCCCTGTGAGAGAACGAGATCTCGGCGTCCGCGCCACCCGCATCCGCGCGCACTCAGGAGAGCATGATGGGCACCCCGGTCACGTTGCAGACCTTCCTCAGCCTCGACGGCGTCATGCAGGCCCCCGGCGGCCCCGACGAGGACACCAGCAGCGGCTTTCCGCACGGCGGCTGGACGTTCCCGTACGCGGACGAGCAGTTCGGCGAAGTGGTCGCGGACTGGTTCCGGGCGGGCGAGGGCTATCTGCTGGGGCGGCGCACCTACGACATCTTCGCCTCGTACTGGCCGAACGTTCCCGACCCGGAGGAGCCTCCGGTGGCGCAGATGCTCAACAGCCTGCCCAAGTACGTGGCCTCCCGGACCCCCGAGCTGCGCCTGGAGTGGCGGAACTCGGCGCAGCTGGGCGCGGACGTGGTGGCGGAGGTGGCCACGCTGAAGCAGCGCGAGCCGCAGCGTCCGGGCGGGGAGCTCCAGATCCACGGCAGCGGCGACTTCGCGCAGACCCTGCACGGGGCCGGGCTGATCGACGAGTACCGGCTGTTCATCTACCCGGTGGTGCTGGGCACCGGCAAGCGCCTCTTCCCGGAGGGCTCCACGCCGACGGCGATGAAGCTGGTCAACTCCACGGTGACGGCCAGCGGCATCACGATCCAGACGTACCGCCCGGCCGGCAAGCCGACCTACGGTTCCTTCGCCGCCGACGCGTAGACCCCGGTCACCGGGCGGCCGGCCACCGGAGCGGGCGCGGGCGGGTCCGGGTCAGTACGCGTGGTGCTGGACCGGGCACTTGCCTTCGCTGCGGGCCCTGGCGTCGTCGTCCAGGTAGAAGTTCGGGCGCAGTTCCGCCTCGTCGTAGTAGCGGTGGAAGACGGGGGTGATCCCGCCGGAGACCGGGGGGACGATCCAGCTCCAGTCGGCAGGGACGATGCGGCCCTGCTCCTCCTCCCGCGCCAGGTGGGTGAGGAAACGCTGGGACTCGGTGTGGTGGTCGGAGACCTTGACGCCGGCCGCCGCGAAGGAGTGCAGGACGGCGATGTTGAGTTCGACCAGGGCGCGGTCGCGCCACAGTGTGGTCTCGCTGCTGGTGTCCAGGTTGAGGAGCCGGGCGATGACCGGCAGGAGGTTGTAGCGGTCGGCGTCCACGAGGTTGCGGGCGCCGATCTCGGTGCCCAGGTACCAGCCGTTGAAGGGCGCCATCGGGTAGTTGACGCCGCCTATCGACAGCCGCATGTGGGAGATCGCGGGGACCGCGTGCCAGCGCAGTCCCATGCGGGTGATCTGCGGGTAGGCGGGGTGCTCGATCGGCACCTCCAGTACCAGCTCGCGCGGCACGTCGAACAGCTGGGGCTTGTCGCCGGGCACCTGGATGACCAGCGGCAGGACGTCGAACCAGCCGCCGGGCGCCTGCCAGCCGAGCTGGCGCACCTTCTCGGTGAACTCGACGTGCGCCGGGTCGCCGATGACGGTGCCGTCGGGGCGGCGGTAGCCGGCGTACCGGATCAGCTGGCTGTTCCAGACCCGGGGGGCCTCGCGGTACGGGGTCTCGGGCGCGAAGATCGATATGACCGGGCGGATGCGGCCCTCGTTGGTGGCCACCCGCAGGTGGTCGCACAGGTGGGTGTGGATCTCCTCGGGGGTCTGCGCGGTGCGCCGGTCCAGGACGCGCAGGCTCTTCCAGTAGAGGCGGCCGATGCAGCGGCTGGAGTTGCGCCAGGCGACCCGGGCGCCGAAGGTCAGCTCGTCGGTGGTGTGCCGGTACGAGCCGGTGTGCTCGATGTGTTCGCGCACCTGGTGCAGCCGCAGGGTGAGGGGGAGCGGCTGGTCGGGGTGTTCGGCGTAGAAGAGGCGGATGAAGTCCTCTGCCTCGTCCCAGTCGGCCTGGGCCGGCGGGCTGGTGGCCGGAGCCGGTTCGCGCGCGGGTGCCGGTACCGGGGCCCGGGTCTGGGCCTGGGGCCGGGTGGGTGCCGGTCCGTGCACCCGTGGCCGCACCGGAAGCTGCGCGGGTGCCGTGGCGGGCCCCGTGGCCGGTCCCGTGGGCGTTCCGGTGGCTGTTCCGGGCGCCTGCCCCGGCGCCTGGCCCGGGTGGTGCGCGGTGGGCGCGCGTCCGATGAGACGGTCGTTGTTCATGGGCTCCCCGGGGTAAGCGTGCTTGGCGCGCGCGGCTCGGACAACGCCCCCGTCAATAAAAGTGGTTGGCCGATAACAGTAGTTGATGTGTGGCACATGCCGGACCGCTTTGCCCACGGCAGGTGGGCGCGCGGGCTCAGCGGTGCAGCCGCAGCCCCGCGAAAGCGGTGCTCACCACGGCGTCCACCACGGCTTCGTCCACCACGCCCAGCGCGTCCCGGTCCTCCTCGGACGGCGGCCGGTACCACTCCGCCACCGAGTTGATCATCCCGAACAGCAGCCGTGCGGCCAGCCGTACGTCCACTTCGGGCCGCAGATCCCCCTCCGCCGCGGCCTGCCGCAGCAGCGCCGCCACCCGCTGGTCGAACTCCCGCCGCCGCGCCAGCGCCCAGCGCTCGGTGTCCGTGTTGCCGCGCACCCGCAGCAGCAGCGTCACGTACGGCAGCCGGCGCATCAGGACGGCGGTGGTGCGGCGCGTCACGTACTCCAGGCGGTCGATGGCCCGGCCCTGCCGGGCGCCGGGCTCGTCCAGCACGGCGGCGAGCCCGTCCAGGGCATGGCTGACGGCGCGCCGCAGCAGCTCCTCCTTGCTGCGCACATGGTGGTAGATGGAGGATTTGGAGATCCCGGCGGCCTGCGAGAGGTGTTCCATCGAGGTGCCGTCGTAGCCGCGTTCGTTGAACACCGCGACCGCGACCTCCAGCAAGGTCTCCGGCGTGTACGTGGCTCTCGCGCTCACTGGGCGCTCTCCCTCTTCCTCTTCACGCTTCCGCGGTCTTGCCCGACCGATCGTTCGGTAGCAGTATCGTGCATGTCCGACGCACTCGACCCTGACTGCCGCCGACGAGGAGTTGGTCCCGGCCATGACATCTTCGCAGCGCCATCGCGCCACGCTGGACACGGCACTTGAGACTATCCGGACCCGTTCCCACTGGTCCCCGTACCCCGAACACCCCAAGGCTTACGGCGACGGGACGGCCGGCGCCGCCGCCTTCGCCGCGCTGCGCGAACGCGGCCGCTTCGAAGCCCCCGGCCAGCCCGGCACCGACGACTGGGTGGGCGCCGAGGTCTCCCCGTACGGCTTCCCGCTCGGCATCAGCTACCCGCACCCCGACCCCGACGTCCTGCTGCCCGCGATGCTCGACGCCGTACCCGCCTGGCGCGACGCCGGACCCGAACAGCGCGCGCTGACCTGCCTGGAGATCCTCGACCGGATCAGCGCCCGCACCCCCGAGTTCGCCCAGGCCGTCATGCACACCACCGGACAGGCGTACGTCATGGCCCTCCAGGCGGGCGGCCCGCACGCCCAGGACCGGGGGCTCGAAGCGGTCGCGCACGCCTACCAGGAACAGACCCGCACGCCGGAGCGCGCGCCGTGGGCCAAGGGTCAGGGACGGCGCGGCACGCTGCGCCTCACCAACGACTTCACCCCCGTCCCGGTGGGCGTCTCCCTCCTCATCGGCTGCAACACCTTCCCCACCTGGAACGGCTTCCCCGGCCTTTTCGCCTCCCTCGCCACCGGCAACCCGGTGCTCGTCAAGCCGCATCCGCGCGCCGTCCTGCCGCTCGCGCTCACCGTACGGATCGCCCGCGAGACGCTCGCCGAGGCCGGCTTCGACCCCAACCTCGTGGCGCTCGCGGCCGAACGGGACGGCGAGGGCAGCGCCAAGACGCTCGCGCTGCGCCCCGAGGTGGCGCTCATCGACTACACCGGCTCCACCGCGTTCGGCGACTGGCTGGAGGAGAACGCCGTCCAGGCGCGCGTGTTCACCGAGAAGGCGGGCGTGAACACCGTCGTCATCGACTCCACCGACGACTACCGCGGCCTGCTCGCCAACCTCGCCTTCTCCCTCAGCCTCTACAGCGGCCAGATGTGCACCACCCCGCAGAACCTGCTGATCCCGGCCGCCGGCATCACCACCGAGAACGACGGACACCGCACCTACGACGAGGTCGTCGCCGACCTGGCCGCCGCCGTGGACCGGCTGCTGGGGGACGACACCCGCGCCGCCGGGCTGCTCGGCGCCATCGTCAACCAGGGCGTCCTGGACCGGCTGGAGAGCGCCGCCGCGCTCGGCGAGGTCGCCCTGCCCTCCCGCACCGTCAAACACCCCGACCACCCCGAGGCGACCATCCGCACCCCGCTGCTGGTCAAGCGCACCGAACCGGTGGAGGCCGAGTACTTCGGCCCCATCGCCTTCGCCGTCGCCACCGCCTCCACCGCCGAATCCCTGGCCGTCCTGCGCCGCACCATCCGCACCCACGGCGCCATGACCGTCTCCGGTTACACCACCTCCCCCGATGTCGAACGCGCACTCGTCGGCGTCTGCCTCGACGAACGCGCCCAGCTCTCCCTCAACCTCACCGGCGATGTCTTCGTCAACCAGACCGCGGCCTTCGCCGACCTGCACGGCTCCGGCGGCAACCCGGCCGCCAACGCCACCCTGGTGGACGCCGCCTTCGTCACCCCCAGGTTCCGTACGGTGCAGGTGCGCCGGCCCGGCTGATCCGGGGCCTGGATAATCCGGGGTATGGCCCCCTCCCACAGCGTGGCGGTGCTCGCCCTGGAAGGGGTCGTGCCCTCCGACCTGTCGAACCCCGTCGACACCTTCAGCTGGGCGCGGCTCCCGGACGGCAGCCCCGGCTACCGGGTACGGGTGTGCGGTACGGCCCCGGGCGCGGAGATCGCGGCCGGGCCGTTCACCGTACGGGTGGCGCACGGACTGGAGGCGCTGGACGACGCCGACACGGTGATCCTCAGCGGCGTCGACGATCCGCCCGACCCGCTACCGCCGGGGGTACGGGACGCGGTGCGCGCCGCGTACGACCGGGGCGCGCGGGTCGCCTCGATCTGCACCGGCGCGTTCCTGCTGGCGGCCACCGGGCTGCTCGACGGGCAGCGGGCCACCACCCACTGGATGGGCACCGCGCTGCTGGCCGCCCGCTACCCGGCGATCACCGTCGACCCCGACGTGCTCTACGTCGACAACGGCCGCACGCTCACCTCCGCCGGAGCCTCCGCCGGCCTCGACCTGTGCCTGCACATGATCCGGGGCGACCACGGAGCGGCGGTCGCCGCCAACGTGGCCCGCGCGGCCGTCAGCCCGCTGGAACGGGACGGCGGCCAGGCCCAGTTCATCAACCACGAGCCACCCGCCCCGGACGGCTCCTCGCTGGAACCCCTGCTGGCCTGGCTGCGCGAGAACGCCCACAGCGACCTGACCCTGGCCGCCATCGCCGGGCACGCCGCGCTGTCGGTGCGCACCCTCAACCGGCGGTTCCGCGAACAGACCGGTACCACCCCGATGCGCTGGCTGCACCGCGTCCGCATCCGGCGCGCCCAGTACCTGCTGGAGACCACCGACCGGCCCGTCGAACGGATCGCGGTGGACGTCGGCTGCGGCTCACCGACCTCCTTCCGGGACGGCTTCACGCGCGTGGTGGGCGTCAGCCCACGCGCCTACCGCAGGGCCTTCCGCGCCAAGGTCTAGTGGGCGTGCGGGACGCTGCGTACGCTGAACCGGGTGGATATCGGGGGACGTTATCGACTCGACGGTGAACTGGGCTCCGGCGGCTTCGGGCGGGTGTGGCGCGCCCGTGACGAACGGCTGGGGGTGCCGGTCGCCATCAAGGAACTGCGGTTGCCGGAAGCCCTGCCGGAGGCGGACCGGGCCGAACGCCTGACGCGCGCCGCACGCGAGGCGCGCAACGCCGCCCGGCTGCGCGACCACCCCGATGTCCTCACCGTCTACGACGTCGTCATCGAGAACGACGCGCCGTGGATCGTCATGCGGCTGGCGGAGGGCGGCTCGCTCGCCGACCGGATCGCTCGCGGCGGGCCGCTGCCGGTGGACGAGGTGGCGGGCATCGCCCAGGCGTTGTTACGCGCCCTGGGCGCGGCCCACGAGGCCGGCATTGTCCACCGGGACGTGAAACCGGCCAACGTCCTGCTGACGGGTGAGGGCCGGGCGCTGCTCACCGACTTCGGGATCGCGGTACACCGGGAGGACACCACACTCACCGTCACTGGGGCGCTGCTGGGGTCGATGGAGTACGTCGCCCCCGAACGGGCACGCGGCACGACCGCGCCCGGCGGGGACCTCTTCTCGCTGGGCGTGACCCTGTACGAGGCGGTCGAGGGTGTCTCCCCGTTCCGCAGGGACACGGCGACGGAGACCCTGACGGCCGTCCTGTTCGACCCGCCACCCGCTCCGCGCCGTGCGGGACGGCTCGCGTCGCTGATCACCGGGCTTCTGGAGAAGGACCCGGCCGACCGCCCCACCATCGCGGACGCGCTCGCCGAACTGGCCGGTCAGGACCGGACGCTGCGCAGGACGATACGGGTGCCGCGGGAACCCGGGCGGTCGGAGTCGTCGAAGCAGCAGAGGCGGTCGGAGCAGCCGGGGCAACTACAACGGGACACCGGGCGGGTCTCCCTGCCGTGGCAAGGCTGGGCGTCGCTCGCGACCGTCCTGCTGATGTGCTGGCCGGCCGGCGCCGGTCTCGTCAAGGGCCCCGGTCCTCTTGAAAGCATGCTCAGGCAGCTTCACCACGACGCACAGGCCGCGGCGATGACGCTGCTGTTGCTGAGCGCGGTGGCGGCCGGAGTGGCCACCGCCACCGTTCTGGTTCGATTCGGGCGCTTCGCCCTCAGGCGAGTCACCGGCACCATCGGCACGACGATCGCCGGTCTGCTCCACACGGTGACAGCTGTCGTCGGCTTCCTCCTGCCCACCGCCGCGTACATGGGGACGGTGTATCGACTGGAGGAAGCCATGCCGGTGTCCGCCGCCCTCTGGGTCGCGCTCGGCGTGCTCACCGTGGGGCAGATCCTTGTGGTCGGCTGGCAGCGGGAGGCACTGCCGGGGACCGTGAAGGACTGATCACACGCCCGTCGTTGACCCCGGCCGCGCGATCATCAGCACCACGACCACCGCCCACAGCAGGTTGAAGATGCCCACCGTCATGCCGAGTTGCCTGCTCTCCCGGAGCGCCGCGTCGCCCTGCGGAGCCAGCAGCCGAGCCTGTACCGGCAGCACCCGTCCCAGCAGCAGGGCCGCCGCCCCGGCGGTCAGTACCATCGAGACGATCAGCCAGGCGTCCGTGAGCACCCCCAGCCCGATGGCGGTGGCCACCCCGAAGACCGGCACGACGATGCCGACCGCCGCGTATCCCCGGCAGATCCGGTGCAGCAGCCCGAGCGCGGCGGCCGTCCGCTGATCGTCCGGATCGGCCACGGCCTTGCGCACGTACGGGGGGAACATGCTGGCCGCGATGGTCACCGGACCGATCGCGATGATGGCCGCCAGCACATGGACACTCAGCAGAAACTTGTTCACCACCCGACGCTATGAACGGGTACGCGCCCGCAACACGCCATGCGCTGCCACCTTCCGCCGGATTCCCGCCAGGGCGGGCGCGGAAGGCGAGTACGGGGGGTCTTCGGCGCCGTGCCCCGGGTCACGGTGCTCGGTCAGCCGTGGAATGTCGTGGTCTCCGCCAGCGGGGCGCGGTCGGTGACGAAGTGGTTCACGGGTGCGGCGTCGTCGGCGTGTCCGAAGGAGATGCCGAGCAGCAGTTTCCCCTCGGTGACGCCGAGCTCGGCGCGTACCTCGTCCGCGTAGAAGCTCAGCAGTCCCTGCGGGCAACTGGCCACGCCGTAGGCGGTCATCGCCAGCAGGAGCGTCTGCATGTAGGCGCCGACGTCGGCGGCCAGCCGCGCGTTGTCCCGTTCGGGGACGAAGAGGAACGCGACGTGCGGTGCGCCGTAGAACCCCAGGCTCTCGGCGTCGTACGCCGCCCGCGCCGCGTGGTCGTCGAAGCCGATGCCCAGTGCCCCGTAGAGCCGGCCGCCGAAGGCGGCCCGCCGTTCCCGCTGCACCGGCGAGTAGAGGTCATCGCTGTACGGGAGCTCGATCGACGTGCGCCGTGCGGCGTGGGCCGCCCGGAGGGACGCCGCCAGACGGTCGCGCGGCGCGCCACTGACGACCTCCACCCGCCACGGCTGCGCGTTGGAGTTGGACGGCGCGGCACCGGCCAGCGAGAACATCGCGCGCATCGTCTCCTCGGCCACGGGCTCGGGCCGGAAAGCGCGGGTGGCACGCCGGGTACGGATCAGCTTCTCCGCGTAGCCGCTCAGTTCGGTGGGGGCGGACTGGCTCATGGGGGCTCCTCAGGGACAGGGCAGGGCAGAGCAGGTAAACGTGACCGTTTACCTGTGGATCGATGGTAGCCCTGTGCTCCCAGAAAAGTAAACGCGACCGTACACTTTCTTCATGGACGCGATGAGTGAGACGACACGGCGAGGAGGACGAGGCGCCCGGGACCGCATCCTGGCCGCCGCCGCCCAACTGTTCGCGGATCAAGGGATCACGGGGACCGGCATGGAGCAGGTCGCGGAGCGGGCGCCGGTCTCCAAGCGGACCCTCTACGCCCACTTCCGCTCCAGGGACGACCTGGCGATCGCCCACCTGCGGGCGCTGGTCTCCTCGGGGAACACCATGGAGAGCGTGTTGACCCGTGACGACCTCAGCCCGCGCGAGCGGCTCCTGAGTTTGTTCGACCAGCCCGCCACGGACACGTCTTCGGTGCGGGGGTGCCCCTTCATCGACGCGGCGGCGGAGTTCCCCGACCCGGAGCATCCGATCCACGCGTACGCGCGGGAACAGAAGCTCCGGATGGTGCGGCTGGTCACCGATCTGGTGGCGGAAGTGGGCTGCCGCGAACCCGCCGCACTCGCCGAGCAACTGGTGACCCTCGCGGACGGAGCGGCCAGCCGCGCCATGGTGCTGAACGAGGCGGACTACGGTCGGCACGCGCGCGCGGCGGCGGAGACCCTGGTGGAACAGGCCCTCACACCTGCCTCAAGCCGCTGACGGACGGGCCGATCCGCCCCGGCGGTGCCCTCTCCCGGCACGGGGCCACCACCACAACCCGGCCCCCCGCGCCGGGCATCCCCCGTCGGCGCCGCGAGCCGCGCGGAGGGGGACCGGTGGACTACTTTCCCTTGTCCTCCGCGAGGGTGTGGGCGACGAGGGCGTTGGCGTGTCCGTGCCCCAGGCCGTGCTCGGCCTTGAGCCAGGAGACCAGCTCCCCGTGCTTGGTCAGGGGCGAGGCGCGCAGGAGCGTCTTCCACTCGGCGATCGGCCTGCCGTACGTCTTCTCGATCGACGGAAATAACTCGCGGGACCCTTCACACTGTCAGCCATACCCGCAGCATCGCAGGCACCACTGACAACGCCGCCCGCTTGAGCCTGTGCCCCGGCCGGACCGCAGAAGGACGGTGCGGAGCGGCCCTCGCCGGTGTTCCTCACGGGAGAGGGATGCATGCGGAGTTGACCCGTGGTCCGCCGTGAGGACGTAGCGTGGTGGTATGGCAGGTGAGCACCTGGGTGACCGGCTTGCCCGGTTGCGGTGGATGGCCGATCTGACGCAGGAACGACTGGCCGAGCGGGCGGGCGTCTCCGTTGATGTGGTGCGGAAGCTGGAGCAGAGACGCAAGCACTCGGCCCGGCTGCCCACGCTGCACGCGCTGGCGCGTGGCCTGGGAGTCGAGTTGACCGCCCTGCTCGGTGACCCTCCCGGCGTACCGTCCACGGGAGAGGTGGATCCACCGCAACTGGTGGCGATCAGGCGGGCGATCCTGCCGCCGATGTTCGCCGTGCCGCCTGATCCGGGCGGTCCCGAACGGCTCTCCCTGCCCCTGGTGTTCGCCGAGATCACTCAGGCGTGGACGCTCTACCACGCCGCCGGGTTCGGTCGGCTGATGGACCTGCTGCCCGGTCTCATCGATGACGCGCGCTTCGTCGCCACCGTCGGGACGTCCGGCGAACGCGCGGCCGGACAGGCGGCGCTGGCCAAGGCGCTGCAACTCGGCGGTCATCTGGCCATCCGGCTGGGGAAGTCGGATCTGGCGATCTCCGCGCTGGAGCGAGCCATAAGGGCCGCCGAGGCGTCGTCCGACCCGCTGCTCGCGCCGATGATCTGCAACTCGGTCGCCTGGGCCTACCAGCGGCAGAACCGGCTCGATGACGCCGGCCGCCTGGCGGTGTGGGCGGCGGACACCGTGGAGCGCGAGGGCGCCCTCAGCGCCGAAAGCGTGCGCGTGCGCGGCAGCCTGCTGATGTCCGCCGCCACCAGTGCCGCGCGCGGCGGCGACTACGACCGGGCCCGGGACATGATGGGAACGTCCGAGCACTTGGCCGGTTCACTCACCGCGTTGCCGCCACCGGTCAACGGCAAGCTGGTGTCCGTCTTCAGCCGCTCCTCGGTCCGCATCGAGCGGGTACGCCTCGCCGTACAGCACGCACGTCCCGAGGAGGCCCTGACGCTGGCGCGTGGGCTGCGGCTGAGCCGGGACACCCCCGTTTCGTGGCGCACCTGGCTTCTCTTGGACGTCGCCCGTGCGCACGCGGACCTGGGAGACGCGGCCCGTGCGGTCAAGACGCTGGAGTCACTGCGCCGGGCCGCACCGGGGTGGATGCGGCACCACACCCTGGCTGTTGCCGTCGTCAGCGATCTGTGGGCCGGTCCTGTGCGTCCCCCCGGCTTGCGAAAGCTCGCCACAGAATTGGGAGTTGCCGGATAGCCGACGAAAGGTGGGACGTTCCGTCCCTGTCACCGCCCGTGCCCGAACTGTCACCGTGAAGTTATGGACAGTCAGAGCGAACAGCGACCGCCGGTGGGCGAACTGGTCCGCGACACCACCACCCAGCGGGTCGGCCGGGTGATGGATCACCAGGTGGGGTGGGTGTGGTTGCGGCGCCTAGAGGGTGGGGGCGGGAGTGGTGCGTGCTGCCCGAGGACGTGGAGGCGCTGTGAGGCGGCTGGTGGTGGCGGGGGCCGCCTGGGTGCTGGCGGAGCAGACCGGGGAGGGCGTGCCCCGGGGGATCTTCCGGACCGTGTGCCTGACCTGCGGCGCGGAGTCGGGGGCGGTGCGCGACGAGTCGGTGGGGGTGGAGCGCTGGGCGCTGACGCACACGGGTTCGGTGCCGGGGCACCGGGTGTTCCGGCTGGTGAGTGAGTGGTTTCTGCGGGTGGAGCCGGGGCCGGGCAACCCGCTGCGGGACCTGGAGCGGGAGGTGGGGGAGTGACGCGGGGTGATGCCGGGGTGTGCCGGGTCTGCCGGGGGCGGCTGGACGAGGACGGTGCCTTCGATCCGTACGCCGCTCATCCGACCGCCGGTGGCCTGCTGTTCCTCGGCGGGGTGGCCTGTGCCGTGGGCCTGGCCGGGCTCATCGGGCTGGTGCTGGGCCTGGCGGCGCCTCCGGGGTGAGGGTGGCCGCGTACCAGGCCGCCGTCGCCGTCCCCCGCTCACCGTTGCCGTCACACGTCGCGGCGCGCGGGTTCAGTGCGGCGCGGCGTCCGGGCCGTGGTGCGGCCCGCGCTCGGGCCCGGCCCCGCCCGCAGCCGGGGCCGAGGTGAGCAGCCAGTGGTAGAGGGTCATGGCGACGCTGGTGGCGAGGTTGTAGCTGGAGACCTCGGGCCGCATGGGCAGCGCGATGAGGTGCGTGGCGCGGGCGCGGGTCGCGGCGGACAGGCCGTGGCGTTCCGAGCCGAAGGCGAGCAGCGCGTCGGGCGGGATGGGGGTGGTGAGGGTACGGATGTCCGCGCCGTCCGGGTCGAGCGCGTAGAGCGGGCCGGGAGGCAGCTGAGCCGGGCCGTCGCGGTGGGCGACGGGGAGCGCGTAGTGCAGGCCGGCGGCGGCGCGGACGACGTTGGGATGCCAGGGGTCGGTGGTGCCGGTGGTGATGACGCCGGCGGCGCCGCTGCCGGCGGCGAGGCGGATGACGGCGCCGATGTTGCCCAGGTGGCGGGGGTTGTCGAGGACGACGGTGGGGGCGGTGCGCCCGCTGTCCGGCAGGTGCTGGTCGGGCCGCAGCGCGCGGGCGGCCACGCCGGTGGGGTGCGGGCGCGGGGTGAGGGCCGCCAGCTGCGGCGCGGGCACCTCGGTCAGCAGGGCGTCCAGCCGGTCGGTGAGGTCGGGCGCGAGCTGCCCGGCGAGGGTGAGGGCGGCGGCCTTGTCGGTGGTCAGCGCCTCGGTGATGTGCGCGCCGAAGCGCAGGGCGTGCTTCAGCGCGTGGAAGCCGTCCAGCAGGACCGTCCCACCCGGCAGGTCCGTCCCGCTCACGGTTTGTCCGCCCAGGCGGGGGCGTCGCGCGGGGCCTGCGGCGGGATCGGGAGCTGGGACGGTACGGGCCCGGGCGTGGCCCCGGCGGTTGCCGTTGCCCCGTCCGGTCGGGGACGGCGCAGCAGCCGGTCCCGTACCCGGCCGGTGCGCGAGCCCAGCCACAGCAGGAACGCGGTGGGCAGGAATACGGCGTCCATCGCGATCATCGCGAGGGAGAAGAACGGCAGCCCCATCAGTACCGCGATGCCGATGTGCTCGCCGATCATCAGGAACAGCAGGACGTTCTTCGCGCGCCGGTTCAGCAGCGCGAACAGGAACGCGATCTGCACGAAGACGGTGCCGTACGACAGCGCCATCACCACCAGGCCGCTGTTGCTGAGCAGGTCGGTCAGCATGGGCCACGGGGTGAAGTAGTCGAGCTGCATCGGGTAGTAGACGGCGGTGCCGTCCTGCCAGCGCGAGCCCTGGATCTTGTACCAGCCGGCCGTCGCGTAGATCAGGCAGACCTGGAACATGATGACGAGCAGGGTGGCGTTGTGGGTGAGGTTGCCGAGGATGTCGGCGACCGTGCGGGGCTCACCGGCCGGCGCGTACCGCTCCAGCAGCCACCAGCCGGCGTACACCAGCCACAGGCCGGTCAGGAACAGCGACCAGACGGGGCTGGTCAGGTTGCCGCTCACCAGGGAGGCCAGCAGGGCGGCGCCGCTCACCGACCACACGATGATGTCGGCGCGGTCGGTGCGGCCGGGCCGTGCGCGGCGGCGGGCGTCCAGCGACCACACCTGGGCGCAGCGGGTCAGCACCAGGTACATGGCCATGAGGTGGATGACGTTGTCGCCGCCGTCGCCCATGAAGATGGAGCGGTTCTGGAGGGACAGCACGCCGAGCATGAACAGCACGCTCATCAGGCGGGTGCGCCAGCCGAGCAGCATGCCGATGCTGGCGGCGATGGCCGCGTGGTAGACGAACTCGAACCACAGGGTGGAGTCGGACCACATCAGCACGGTGAAGGCGCCGTTGTCGGCGAGCAGGCGCTGCGCCATGTCCCAGCCCCACGGGCTGTCGGGGCCGTACAGCTCGGAGCGGTGGGGCCATTCGCGCAGCAGGAAGATCAGCCAGGTGGCGGCGAACCCGATCCGTACGATCGCCGTCTGGTACGGGCCCAGGGCGCGGCGGGTGATGTGGCCGATCCCCCGGCCGAGCGAGGCATCGAACTTCTTCCCGAGTCCGGCGAAGGGGGAGGGCGGGGGTGCGGAGGCGGGCGTGCCCGGGGTGCCCGGGGTGACCGGGGCGTTCGGCGTACCGGGGGTGCTGGGTGTGCTCACTGGGTGTTCCCCCCGCCGGGCAGGTCCTCGGCGCGGACCGTGCGCCACTCCAGCTCCTGGTAGCCGGTGGTGGTGTCGATGTTCTCCTCGCTCCAGGCGGGCGCCGGGATGCGGGTGGTGGCCGAGCGCAGCTGGATGCGCTCCACGGTGTCGAGGTCGTAGCCGAGGTTCTCGCTCAGCCGCAGCAGCGCGATGCGGGTGACGTACTGCTCGGACAGCTCACCGCGCAGGCCGCGCGGGGCGCCGTCCTCGTCGTGCGAGGAGACGTAGAAGTCCCAGGCCCGGCGCAGTTCGTTCTGGGCGGTGTGGCTGGGGAGGGGCTGGTGCCGGATGTGGGCGACGTCGATGGCCGTGAGGTCCATCCAGTCGGTGGTCTCGATGCTGCCGTCGGCGGGGTCGGTGAGTTCGGCGCGGACCTCGACGGCGACGTTGCGCTGGAGGGGGTTGGGCGCGAACAGCTTCCAGTTCTGTTCGAACTCCGGATAGATGTAGCCGCGGATGGCCGGTCCGTGATCCTTGGTGATCGTGTTGGACGGGGCCACGAAGAGGAACGCGGCGAACGCGTGCCAGGCGGCGAAGACCGCGAGGCCGCCGATGCCGAGCGCGACGGTCAGCCGGGCGGGCAGCGACAGACTGCCGAGCCGTACGGTCGCGGTGTCCCGCGGCGCCGTCCCACCCCGGGCGGGCCCTGTCTGATCGGTTTGATCGTTCTGATCGGTTGGCACCATGCTCCGCCGGCTCCCCCAGACTGCACATGCTTGACCCGAGCACGGTACTACCTGTCGTGCGCCGCCTTGACACGTTCGTGCCCTCCGTCCACCATCAGACCGAACGATCGGTCGGTGAGGATCGACGGGAGGACCGCTCCATGACGGACCCGCACACCCATGACCCGCACACCGCGCGACTGACGGAAGCGTTCGAGCGGACACTGGCCGCCGACGAACGGGTGGAGCCGCGCGACTGGATGCCCGACGCGTACCGCGCCACCCTGATCCGGCAGATCGCCCAGCACGCCCACTCCGAGATCATCGGCATGCAGCCCGAGGCGAACTGGATCACCCGCGCCCCCTCGCTGCGCCGCAAGGCGATCCTCATCGCCAAGGTGCAGGACGAGGCCGGGCACGGCCTCTACCTCTACGGCGCCGCCGAGACCCTCGGCGTGGCCCGCGCCGATCTCCTCGACGCGCTGCACGAGGGCCGCCAGCGCTACTCCTCGATCTTCAACTACCCCACCCTCACCTGGGCGGACGTCGGCGCGATCGGCTGGCTGGTGGACGGGGCGGCGATCACCAACCAGGTGCCGCTGTGCCGCTGCTCGTACGGCCCGTACGCGCGCGCCATGGTGCGCGTGTGCAAGGAGGAGTCCTTCCACCAGCGGCAGGGGTACGAACTGCTGCTGGCCCTGGCGCGCGGCACGGACGCGCAGCGCGCGATGGCCCAGGACGCGGTCGACCGCTGGTGGTGGCCGTCGCTGATGATGTTCGGGCCGCCGGACGCCGAGTCCCCGCACACGCGGCAGTCCATGGCCTGGAAGATCAAACGGCACTCCAACGACGAACTGCGCCGGCGCTTCGTGGACATCTGCGTCCCCCAGGCCGAGAGTCTCGGGCTGACCCTCCCCGACCCCGCGCTGCGCTGGAACGAGGAGAGCGGCCACTACGACCACGGGCCCATCGACTGGGCCGAGTTCAAGGCGGTGCTGCGCGGCGCCGGGCCCTGCAACGAGCAGCGCATCGAACAGCGGCGCCGGGCGCACGCCGAGGGCGCCTGGGTACGCGAGGCCGCCGCCGCCCACGCGGCCAAACAGCGCGAACGCCGCGCGCAGCAGGAGGTGGTGGCCGCATGAGCGCCGAGGACTGGCCGCTGTGGGAGGTGTTCGTCCGGGGCAGGCGCGGACTCGCGCACACGCACGCCGGAAGCCTGTACGCCCCGGACGCCGAACTGGCCCTGCGCAACGCCCGCGACCTGTTCACCCGGCGCGGCGAGGGGATTTCGCTGTGGGTGGTGCCGGCGGCGGCGATCACCGCCTCCTCCCCGGACGAACAGGACCCGTTCTTCGCCCCGGCCGCCGACAAGACGTACCGGCACCCGACCTTCTACACCATCCCGGACGGGGTGAAGCACCTGTGAAGCGGGAGGAGTTGCTCGGGCTCGGCGACGACGCGCTGATCCTCTCCCACCGGCTGGCCGAATGGGCGGGCCACGCCCCGGTGCTGGAGGAGGAGGTGGCGCTGGCCAACATCGCCCTCGACCTGCTGGGGCAGGCCCGGGTGCTGCTCTCCCTGGTCGGTGACGAGGACGAACTCGCCTACCGGCGCGACGAACGCGACTTCCGCAACGTCCAGCTCGTCGAGCGCCCCAACGGCGACTTCGCGCACACCATCGTCCGCCAGCTGTACTTCTCGGTGTGGCAGGAGCTGCGGTACGAACAGCTCGCCCCGGTGCTGCCGCTGGCGGCCAAGGCGGTGCGCGAGACCGCGTACCACCGCGACCACGCCGAACTGTGGACGGTGCGGCTCGGCGACGGTACGGCGGAGAGCCACGCGCGCACCCAGCGGGCGGTGGACGCGCTGTGGCCGTACACCGGTGAACTGTTCGACAGTAACGAGGAGTTGGCCGAGCCGTGGCGGGAGCGGGTGACCGCGACCCTGACCGCCGCGACCCTCACCCCGCCCGAGGGGCCGCCACCGCGCACCGCCTGGTCGGCGGGCGGCGGGCGGCACGGCATCCACACCGAGCCCTTCGGGCGGCTGCTCGCCGAGATGCAGCACCTGCACCGCAGCCACCCCGGGGCGGTGTGGTGAGCGGCGCGGAGCGGCCCGCGACGGCCGGCACGGCGCCCGGGGCGGTGAGCGAGCGCGAGCGCGAACTGTACGCGGTCGCCGGTGCCGTGCCCGACCCCGAGCTGCCCGTCCTCACCCTCGCCGAACTCGGCGTGCTGCGCGCCGTCCGGCTGCCCGCCCCAAACCGCGCCGAGGTGGAGCTGACCCCCACGTACACCGGCTGCCCGGCCGTGGAGACCATGGCCGCCGACATCGGCACGGCGCTGCGCGCGGCCGGGGTCACCGAGGTGGTGGTCCGTACCGTGCTGACCCCGCCGTGGTCCACCGCCGACATCACCGACAGCGGGCGCAGCAAGCTGCGCGCCGCCGGGATCGCCCCGCCCCGGGGCGGGGGCGGCGCCGGAGGGGGTACGCCGCTCACCCTGGCGATCCACTGCCCGCGCTGCGATGCCGTGGACACCCCGCTGATCAGCCGGTTCTCCGGCACCGCGTGCATGGAGCTGCGGCGCTGCGCCCAGTGCGCCGAGCCCTTCGACCACATGAAGGAGATCTGAGGTGGCGGCCTTTCACCCGCTGCGCATCGCCCGCCGCGAGCAGCTCACCGAGGACGCGGTGGCACTCACCCTCGCCGTACCCGAGCCGCTGGGAGACACCTTCCGCTACGTACCAGGACAGCACCTGACGATCCGTCACCGCGACGCGTCGGGCGCTGAACTGCGCCGCACGTACTCGGTCTCGGGCCCGGTGCCCCCCGCCGAAGGACCGGTGCGCGAACTGACCATCGGCATCCGGCACCTGCCCGGCGGAACCTTCTCCGCGCACGCCGTCAAGGACCTCGCGGTGGGCGACACCCTGCATGTCCTGCCCCCGGTGGGCGGGTTCACGCTGCGCGGGGCGGGCGAGGGGAGCGGCGGACACGCGGTCGCCATCACCGGCGGGTCCGGGATCACCCCGGTGCTGTCGATGGCCGCCACCGCCCTGTCCCGCGACCCCGGCGCCCGCTTCACGCTGCTGCGCAGCGAACGCACCGCCGCGGCCACGATGTTCCTCCAGGCGGCGGCCGAGCTGAAGGACCGCCACCCCGACCGGCTGCAACTCCTGTACACCCTCACCCGCGAGGAACGGCGCACCGGGCCCGCAACCGGCCGCCTGGACGCCGGCCGACTGCGGGCCCTGCTGCCCTCCCTGGTGCCGGTACGGGAGGTGACCGCCTGGTATCTGTGCGGCCCGCAGGGGCTGATCGAGGGGGCGCGTGCCGCGCTGGACGCGCTCGGGGTGGCCCGGACCCGGGTGCACACGGAGCTGTTCCACGCCGGTACGGAGCCCGCCGCACCGCCCCCGCCCCCGCCCGCCGTGGCCGGCGGGGCGCTGCTGACCGCCACCCTCAACGGCCGCCGCGACACCTGGCCGCCCCGCCCCGCCGAAACGGTGCTGGAGACGACGCTCCGCAACCGCCCCGACGCCCCGTACGCCTGCAAGGGCGGCGTGTGCGGCACCTGCCGCGCCCGGCTGCTCCACGGCGAGGTGCGGATGGCCCGCAACTACGCCCTGGAGGAGGAGGAACTGGCCGCCGGCTACATCCTCCCGTGCCAGTCGCACCCGGTCACCGGCTCGGTCGAGGTCGACTACGACGCGTAGCCGACCGCGTCCGCAGCCGCACCCGCGCCCGGACAAATCGGCTGCGCCCGTTCCGGCCGGCTGGCAGGATCCGGGACATGCCGTTCGCCGATGTGTCCCCCGGAGTCACCCTCGCCCACGAGACCTTCGGCGACCCCGCCGATCCGCCGGTGCTGCTGGTGATGGGGTACGCCGCCCAACTGATCGCCTGGGACGAGGACTTCTGCCGGGCGCTCGCCGACCGGGGCCACTACGTGATCCGGTACGACAACCGCGACAGCGGCCTGTCCACGATGTTCGACGCGCACCCCGTGGACGTGGGGCGGTTCATGGCCACCGTCGAGGCGGGGGACCTGGACGCCGCCCGCGCGATGGTCCCGTACCGGCTGCGGGACATGGCGGCGGACGGTCTGGGCCTGCTCACCGCGCTCGGCATCGAACGCGCCCACGTGGTCGGCACGTCGATGGGCGGCATGATCGCCCAGACGATGGCCATCGAGCACCCCGAGCGGGTGCTGACGCTGACCTCGATGATGTCCTCGACGGGCGAGAGCGCCTACGGACAGTCCACCCCCGAGGCCCTCGCCGCGCTCGCCCGGCCCGCGCTCGCCCGGCCCGCGCCGGCCGACCGCGCCGGGTACATCGCGGCGGCCGAGCGTGCCCTGGTGTGGTCCTCGCGGCGCTACCCGGACCCGGCCGGCCTGCGGGACCTGGCCGCCCGTGGCTACGACCGCGCGTACCGCCCCGAGGCGGCGGGGCGTCAGCTGGGCGCCATGGTGCTGAGCGGTTCCCGCGCGGACGCCCTGCGCACCCTGCGGGTGCCGACCCTGGTCATCCACGGTCTGGACGACACCCTCATCGACCCGAGCGGCGGGCGGCGCACCGCCGAACTGGTCCCCGGCGCCGAACTGCTGCTCGTCCCCGACATGGGGCACGACCGGCCGCGCGAACTGTGGCCGCTGATCGTCGGCGCCATCGCCGACCACACGCGACGGGCGGAGCAGCCGTGATGCGCGCGACGGAGCGGATGACGCTGCGGGCGTTCACCGAGAACGCGTCCGACGCGGCGCTGGTCCTCGCGCTCGACAGCGACCCCGCCGTGCTGCGCTACATCAACGGCGGCCGGCCCAGGACGCCGCAGGACGTACGGGAGCGGGTCCTGCCCCGGCTGGCCCGCCGCCACCCCTGCCTGGGCGGGCGGCCCGGCTTCTGGGCGGCCGAGGACCGCACGACGGGCGCCTTCCTCGGCTGGTTCGAGCTGCGGCCGGTGGACGAGGACAGCGCCGCCGTTCTCGAACTCGGCTACCGGCTGAACCGTTCCGCCTGGGGCCACGGGTACGCCACCGAGGGCGCCCGCGCCCTGCTCGCCGCAGCCTTCACCGACCTCGGGGCCCGGCGCGTCACCGCGAACACGATGGCGGTCAACGCCGCCTCGCGCCGGGTGCTGGAGAAGGCCGGACTGCGCTTCGTGCGCGGCTACTTCGGCGAGTGGCCGGAGGCCATCCCGGGCTCCGAGCACGGCGAGGTCGAGTACGCGCTGACGGCGGCGCAGGCCGCCGCTACGGGAGATCGCTGACGCCGCCCAGGTTGGCGGCCATCCGGCGCAGGACGTTGACGGCGGCGGCGTACTCGCCCGCCGGCACCCCCCGGTGGATCTGCTCGTGCGCCGCCGCCAGCAGCGCGCGCGCCCGCAGCCGGCCCGCCTCGCCGGCCCCGGTGAGGGTGAAACCCGGGGTCTCCGTCAGCCAGCCGCGCGCCACGAGATCGTCGAAGACCGGCCCGAACTCCGTGCCCGGATCGGCGAACGGCAGCAGCTTGCGCGCCAGCGGGCCGCGCTCCCAGCCGCCCGGGTCGCCCGCCACGTGGTTCAGCGTCCACCAGTGCGGCTGCGTCAGTCCCTCCGTGGACAGCTCGGCGCGGATCCGGCCCAGGACGGCCCGGCTCACCGCCGTGCTCCAGTAGCCGATGGGCTGGGCCGCCAGTTCTTCGGTGGGGTATTCCCTCAGGTCGCTCATGCAGCCGACGCTAGAACCTCAACCTCACCTGAGGTCAACTCCCGTCCAGCACCCGCTGGACCGGATCTCGCGCCCCACGGGTGAACGGACGCGAACCGGAAGACACAGGGGGACCCATGAGTCTCGCGATCGAGACGACAGGGCTGGTGAAGACCTTCGGCGCGCAGCGCGCCGTCGACGGGGTGGACCTGGCCGTGCCGGCCGGCACCGTGTACGGGGTGCTGGGACCCAACGGGGCCGGCAAGACCACCACCGTACGCATGCTGGCCACGCTGCTGCGCCCGGACGCCGGGCGGGCGCTGGTCTTCGGGCACGACGTCGTGCGGGAGGCCGACGCCGTACGGGACCGGGTGAGTCTCACGGGTCAGTACGCCTCCGTGGACGAGGACCTGACCGGCACCGAGAACCTGGTGCTGCTGTGCCGGCTGCTGGGCCACGGCAAACCGGCGGCCCGGGACCGGGCGGCCCAGCTGCTCGGCGTCTTCGGGCTGACGGCCGCGGCCGGCCGGCAGGTGAAGAACTACTCCGGCGGGATGCGCCGCCGCCTGGACATCGCGGCCAGCATCGTCAACACACCGGAGCTGCTGTTCCTGGACGAGCCGACCACCGGCCTGGACCCGCGCAGCCGCAACCAGGTGTGGGACATCGTGCGCGCCGTCGTCGCGCAGGGCACCACGGTGGTGCTCACCACCCAGTACCTGGAGGAGGCCGACCGGCTGGCCGACCGGATCGCCGTCATCGACACGGGCCGGGTGATCGCCGAGGGCACCCCCGGGGAGCTGAAGGCGTCGGTTGGCGCCGGCACTGTCCTGGTCCGGCTGCGCGACGCCGGGCAGCGCGAGCGGGCCCGGCAGGTGCTGGCGGTGGCGCTGGGCACCGAGGTCCGGCCGGGCGCCGACCCGGTGGCGCTCACCGCGCGGGTACCGGCCGGGGGCACCGCCGGGCCGGCCGCGCGGGCGCTGGCCGAACTCGGCGCTGAGGGCATCACGGTCGACGAGTTCTCGCTGGGCCAGCCCAGTCTCGACGAGGTCTTCCTCGCCCTGACCGGCACGGACCCCGGCACCGGACGGACCACGGCACACAAGGAGGCATCCGCCGCATGAGCACCAGCGTGGACACCACGACCGGCACCCCCGCCGACGGCGGGCCCGGCGCCTCCCCCGACACCGGTGTGGCGGACCTCGGAGCGCTCGGGACCGTCCTGGCCCCGGCGGACCGGCCACCGCGCCCCAGCGCGCTGTCCGCCTCGCTCACCTTCGGCTGGCGCGGCATGCTCAAGATCAAGCACGTCCCCGAACAGCTCTTCGACGTCACCGCGTTCCCGGTGATGATGACGCTGATGTTCACGTACCTCTTCGGCGGGGCGCTGGCCGGCTCGACGGGCGAGTACCTGGACTTCCTGCTCCCCGGGATCATGGTCATGAGCGTGACGATGACCACCATGTACACCGGGATGTCCGTCAAGACCGACATCGACAAAGGCGTCTTCGACCGGTTCCGTACCCTGCCCATCTGGCGGCCGTCGGTCATGGTCGGCTATCTGCTGGGCGACGCCTTCCGGTACACCGTCGCCAGCGCCGTCATCCTCACGGTCGGCCTAGTGCTCGGGTACCGGCCGGGCGGCGGGGCCGTCGGGGCGCTGGCCGGAATGGGCCTGCTGGTGCTGTTCTCCTTCTCCTTCTCCTGGCTGTGGACCTATCTGGCGATGCTGCTGCGCTCGGAGAAGTCGGTCATGGGGGTGTCGATGATGCTGATCTTCCCGCTGTCCTTCCTCAGCAATATCCTGGTCGACCCCGGCACCATGCCCGGCTGGCTCCAGGGCTTCGTCGACGTCAACCCGGTGGCCAGGGTCGTGGCGGCGGTGCGCGGGCTGATGGACGGCGCTCCGGTGGCCGGCGACGTCGGCTGGGTCCTGATCGCGTCGGCGCTGCTGACCGCCGTCTTCGGGACGCTGACGATGCGGGCCTACAACCGGAAGTGAGCCGGAGCCGTTCCGGGGTCGGGGCGGTCGTGCGGGCGGTAGACGCAGTGGGTGCCGGTGGACACGGTGGCGCGCAGATGGGCGGCGAGCGCCGGATGGCGCGCGTCGAGTTTGCGCAGGGTGTCGCGGATCCGGGCGGTGACCGTCTTGCGGGCCCGTTCGGCCGCGTCGCCCAGACGCCGGGGGCGGCCCGCGAGACCGGCGGCGGCCCGCAGTTCGGCCAGCAGCGCCGCCCGTTCCGCGTCGAGTGCGGCGGCCCGGTCGTCCTTCCCCAGGGCGGCGGCCCGGTCGATCTCCTCGTCCAGGGCGGCCAGATGCCGCCGGTACCGGGCCCGCGCCTCCTCGTCCAGGACCGGGTCGGAGCCGGGCGCGGGCGCGGCGCCGGCCCCGTCACCGCCGAGCAGCCGTACGGCGGGGATGTCGGTGCCGGGCTGGGCGATCAGCTGCCGCAGGTCGCGCAGCCCCTTGGCGTCGGGGACGTGGACGGTGACCCCGTCGTAGGTGAGCGTCCACACGCCGTCCGTCAGCCGGAACTCGTTGCCGGCCGGTTCCGCCGCTGCCGCCTGCTCCGTCCGGGCCGCCTGCTCCGTCCGGGCCGCAGCCGTCCCCGCGCCGGCCGCCGGCGGGGTCCTGCCACCGGCCAGCCGCGCCATCCCCAGCGCGGCGGCCTCCGTCCGTACCGACTCTCCCAGCGTGGCGGCCCGTTCCGCGTCCCCGGCCGCGCCGCGCGCCGCCAGCGCCGCCGCCAGCCGCGACCCGGCCTCCACCACCCACGGGCGCGCCCCCATCCGCTCCGCCGAGGCGACCGCCGCCTCGAAGGCGGCCACCGCCGCGTCGGCGTTCCCGAGCGCCGACTCCGCGACACCGCGCCACAGCACCAGCGGCCCGCCGATGTCGAACCCGTACAGCGAGACCGCCCACTCCCGCGCGAACGGGGCCAGCGCGTCCCGGGCCCGGGACGCCAGCTCCCGGTCCCCGGTGACGGCGGCGGCCATCGCCTGGAACCGCAGCCACAGTGCCAGCACATCACCCGCGTACCGCGCCCCGTCCTTGCCGGTGCGGGCCAGCGCGCGCAGCACCGCCTCCCGGTCGCCGCGCTGTGCCGCCGCGATGCCCGCCAGCAGTTCGCCGCACGGGTGGTCCTCCGGGTCGAGCCGCCCGGTCAGGGCCTCCAGCGCGGCGACGTCCCCGCGCAGCATGCCGAGTGCCCAGCCCAGATGGATCTCCGTGAACGCCAGTTGCCCCGCGTACATCTCGGTGTCCGCGTCCAGCGCGCGCAGTTCCCGCAACCGGCGCTCGGCCAGGGCGAAGTCGCCGCGCAGCGCGGCGGTGATGGACTCGTCGACGAGGACCGACACCAGGAACCGGGGCGAGCCGTGCCGGGTGGCGACGGCGGTGAACTCGCGCAGCGCCTCCGCGAAGCGCGGGTCGCCCAGCTCCACCAGGGTGACCCAGCGCAGGGCCATGCCGAAGTGCTCGGCCTCCAGGTCGTCGCCGCGCCGGGCGAGGGCGATGATCTCCCGGGTGAGCACCTCGCGTTCATCGGCGTGCCCCGGCGACCAGATGGTGCTGTGCCGCGCCCACAGGCTGAAGGCGAGCGCCTCGTCGTCGCCGCCCCGGCGGGCGTGCACCGCCGCGCGCAGCGCCACCTTGCGGGCCAGCCCCTCAAGACCCGACCAGCCCTCCACGGCGCCGGCCTCGGCCGCCCGGCCCACCGAGTCCAGCGCCCGGGTGGCGGCCAGCAGCAACTCGGTCCGGAACACCTGTTCCCCCTCGCCCTCGGTCTGGAACAGGGACAGCGCCACCCGCGCCAGCAGCCCGGGGTCGGCCAGCGCGAGGGAGATGTCCGCGGTGTCGCGCAGGATCTCCCAGCCGCGTGCCGAGGCGCCGGTGCGCTGGAGGGCGGCGGCGTAGCTCAGCCCGGTCAGCACCTGGTGACGGGTGTCGCCGGCGGCGCCCGCCACCTCGTACGCGTGCCGGCGGTGGCGGACGGCCTCCTCGTGGGCCAGCCGGTGGGTGGCCTCGCTCGCGGCGGCCGTCAGGATCTCCACCCGGCGGGCCACGGGGAGCGCGTCGCCCGCCGGCAGCGCGTGCCCCGCCAGTTCGGCGGCGGACGCCCGGCCGGCGCCCTCCAGCGCGCGGACGGCGGCGGCGTGCCGTTCCCGCGACCGCTCGGGCGGCAGCGCCTCGTACAGCACCTCGCGGACCAGATCGTGCGCGAACGCGTACCGCCCCGGCTCCTCCCCGGCGGTGACCAGCCGGGCGGTGAGCGCCTGCCGGAGCAGTTCCTCCGCCTCGGCGACGGCCATCCCGGCGGTGGCCGCCAGCAGCGGTGCGGCGAATTCCCGTCCCAGCACGGCGGCGTCGGTGAGCAGCGCCCCGACCGGCGCGGGCAGCAGCCCCAGGCGCCGGTGCAGAGCGTCGCGCACGCCGGGCGGAACGGAGCCGAGCGCGGCGGTCTGCTCGATGAAGAACGGGTTGCCGCCGGTGCGCCGGTGCGTCTCGTCGATCAGCTCCGGGCTCGGTTCGCGGCCGGTGGTCCGGGCGAGCAGCGCGCCGGTGGCGGCGCGGCCGAGGCCGGGGAGCACGAGCGTGGTGGCCCCGGCGGGCGGGGGGTGCCGGGTCTCCGAGTCGCGGTAGGCGCCGACGAGCAGCACACGTTCGAACCAGGTGTGGCGGGCGGCGAACTCCAGCAGCCGCAGGGAGGCGCCGTCCGCCCAGTGCAGATCGTCCAGGACCACCAGGACCGGACGTTCCTGGGCGGCGGTCACCAGCGCGGTGGTCACGGCGTCGTGGAGGGCGAACTCGTCCGCGCCCTCGTCGGCCCGGCCCTCGCCGAGCAGCGCGGCCAGCGGGCCCTCCCGGCCGGCCCTCCCGCCGTCCGGCGGTCCTGCGGGCCCGGCGAGCGCGCCGGGGACCTCGCGCCGCAGCGCCCGCAGGACCTGCACCCAGGGCCAGTAGCCGGGGGTGTGGGCGGAGTCCCAGCAGGAGCCGCCGAGCACCAGCGCGCCCTCGCGGCGCGCCTCCTCGGCCGTGCGCCGTACCAGGGTCGTCTTCCCGATCCCGGCCTCACCCGTCACCAGGATCAGCCCGCCGTGGCTCCCGGCGGACCGGCGTACGGCGGAGCGGAGAACCTCGGCGGGGTGGTCGCGTCCGATGAGTACGGGATCAGTGGTCATGGTGCGCCCGACGATACGCGGTAATCGAACAGGCGTTCCTTCCCTTTGGTCCGCATGTTGTAGAGGATGGCACGATGCAGCATTCTGACTCCTCCCCCACCACGCCCCGCCGGATCGCCGACACCTACGTCGACCAGCTCGTGGAACTTAACCCGGTCGTCGGCACCCAACTGGGCGTCAACCCCGGCGCGGACGGCTTCCCCGACTACTCGCCGGCCGGCCACGCCGCCCTCGCCGCCGTCGAGCGGGACACCCTCACCGCCCTGGACGCCGCCGAACGCGCCGGCCTGGCCGAGTCGCCCGACGAGCGGCGCGCCGCACGGCTGCTGCGGGAACGGCTGGGCGCCTCGCTCGCCCTGGAGGAGGCGGGCGAGAACCTGCGACAGGTCAGCAACCTGTTCTCCCCGCTGCAACAGCAGCGCTCCGTCTTCCTGATGATGCCCACCACGACCGACGACGACTGGGCCGTCATCGGCCGCCGCCTCCACAACGTGCCGGCCGCGCTGCGCGATTACGCCGAATCGCTCCGCGCGGGCACCGGGCGCGGCCTGAACGCCGCGCCCCGCCAGGTCGAGACCGTCATCGAACAGCTCGACGCCTGGCTGGAGTCCGACTGGTACCGCACCTTCGCGGCGAGCGGCCCCGAGGCCCGGCGCGCCGAACTGGCGGCGGCGGCCGACGCCGCGACCGGCGGCCTGGCCGAACTGCGGGCCTACCTGCGCGACGACTACCTGCCCGCCGTCGCCGGCACCCCCGACGCGGTCGGCCGCGAACGCTATCTCCTGTCCGCCCGCCGCTGGACCGGCTCCGACCTGGACCTGGCGGACGCGTACGCCTACGGCTGGGAGGAGTTCCACCGCCTGGAGCGCGAGATGCGCGCGGTGGCCGCCGAGATCCTGCCCGGCGAATCGACCTTCGCCGCGATGCACCACCTGGAGAAGAAGGGCCAGGCGATCGACGGCGAGGAGGAAATGCGCCGGTGGCTCCAGGACCTGATGGAACGCGCCATCGTCGACCTGGACGGTACGCACTTCGACCTCGCCGACCCGATCAAGCGCGTCGAGGCCCGGATCGCCCCGCCCGGCAGCGCCGCCGCCCCGTACTACACCCGCCCCTCCCTGGACTTCGCCCGCCCCGGCCGCACCTGGCTGCCGACGCTGGGCGAGACCCGCTTCCCGGTGTGGAACGTCGTCTCCACCTGGTACCACGAGGGCGTTCCCGGGCACCACCTCCAGCTGGCGCAGTGGGTCCTGGTGCAGGAACGGCTCTCCCGCTACCAGGTGAGCGTCGGCTCGGTCAGCGCGGCCACCGAGGGCTGGGCACTGTACGCCGAGCGGCTGATGGACGAACTCGGCTACCTCACCGACCCGGCGCACCGGCTCGGCTACCTCTCCGGCCAGATGCTGCGCGCCGTACGGGTCATCATCGACATCGGCATGCACCTGGGCCTGAAGGTCCCGGCCGGCGAGAGCTACCACCCCGGCGAGGTGTGGACGCCGGAGCTGGCTACCGAGTTCTTCATGACCCACACCGGCCAGGAGCCCGAGTACACCCGCTCCGAACTCACCCGCTACCTGGGCATGCCGGGACAGGCCATCAGCTACAAGCTCGGCGAGCGGGCGTGGCTGGCGGGCCGGGACGCGGCCCGCGCGGCGCGGGGCGAGTCCTTCGACCTGAAGGCGTGGCACATGGCGGCCCTGTCGCTCGGCTCGCTCGGCCTGGACGACCTGACGGAGGAGATCTCCGCGCTCTGACCACCCGCGTGCCCTGCCCGACTCGCCGTCCCCACGCACGGTTGGGCAGGGCACGACGGCCCTCGCGAGGGCTCCCGCCCGCCTAGAATTGCCCGGGTCGGGGTGGGGCACGATGGGGCGGGACGGGGTGGGAGATGTCCGACTGGGACGCGGAGTGGGCCGCTGCCAAGGCGGCGGCGCGCGAGGAGATCGCGCGCACCCGGCTGAACACGCACGAGGGCGGCGGGGCCGGCGGCAACAGCGGCCTGACGGTGACGGCCGGCGCGAAGGAAGCGGCGGCGGCCTACCTGGAGGAGGAACTGAAGCCGGCGGTGACCAGGGAAGGCGCCCTGGTCATGGCGGCCTCGGTGCGCTCGGCCGCCCGGATGGCGGGCTGGCGCTCGGCGGCCGGGCTGGCGCACACCTCCCAGGCGTGGGAGCACAAGCTGTCGGCCCTCGGTGAGTGGCTGGACCTGGAGGCGCAGGCGCTGCGCGGGGTCTCCCAGGCGTTCGTCCACCAGGAAGCCCAGATCGTGCACGACCTGCAGGCCGTCCGCGCGACGCCCATCAACGGGATGCCCGACTGACATGGTGTCCTATCGCGAGGTGGCCGAGCAGGACTTCGGCGCGCTGATCTCGGCGGCCGAGTCGTGGGAGCGCGCGGCGGAGGGTTTCGGGGAGGCGGAGGCGGACCACCGTACCCGCGTCCACCACGCCACCAGCGGCAACGCCGAGGTGTGGAGCGGCCTGAGCGCCGACGCAGCCACCGACCGGTTCGCGGCGACCGAACGCGAACTGGCGGCGGCCCAGGAGGAGTGCCGGGGCATCGCGCGGCTGTTGCGGGACGGCGAGGCGGAACTGGCCCGGCTGCGCGGCCGGCTGATGTCGCTGGTGGAGGAGGCGAGGGCGGCGGGCTTTGCCGTGAACGCCGAGGGCCAGGTGTCGGTCGCCGACCGGCAGCCCAACGACCCGGAGACACAGCGGCTCGACCAGGTCGCCGCCGAATGGCGCCTGGAACTGGACCGGGCGGTGTCGCTGGTGTCGGCGGCGGACATGAGCCTGGCCCTGGAGCTGAAGGACGCGACGACCGGCCTGGACCTCATGGGCGGAGGGATCTTCAACGGTGCCGCGCTGACCGACGCGCAGGTCCCGGCGGGGAGGCAGGCGGCGGACCTGGCCCTGCGGCTCAACGAGGAGGGCGAGCTCTCCGAGCAGGAGTGGTTCGAGCTGAACCAGCTGATGGCGAGCCACCTCGATGACCCGGCGTTCCACCGCATGCTGCTGACGGAACTGGGAGCCGACGGCCTGCTCGCGCTGTCCGCCCAGGTGGCGGGCCACTTGGGCGACGGCGGCGACGAGGAATCCCGCCACCGCTACGCAATCCTTGAACAGCGCCTGGCGAACACGGTGGCGGTGGCCACCCAAACCCCGGCCCTGGACGGCGGGATCCCGTACGGCCAGTGGATCCACACGGAGGAAGGCCGGTTCTACGAGAGCTGGATGTCCGACCTGCGCGAGGTGGGCACCACCCGTTACCCCGTCCCGGGGCTGACCGACCACAGTGTCACCGGGTACCAACTCCTGGCCACCGTCATGTCCTCGGGCGAGGGCTACCCGGACCGTTTCCTCCGGGACCTGGCCGACGACATCCGTACGGCGGAGGATCCCTCGCGCGGCGGCAGCCGGGACATCTGGCAGCAGCGCGCCGAGGAGGGAAACGTCGACGGTCTGAGCGCCGAGGAATTGGAGCGCTTCGCGCTGGACCCCCTGGACACCGTGCTCGGCCTCATGGCGTCCGCACCGGACACGTCGGCCGCCTACCTCGACCCGGATGCCAACGACAACCTGGACTACTTCCTGCACGACCGGAAGTGGAACCATCTCGTGTACTACGGCGAGATGGACATGAACGACCACGCCTACGGCGGGGGAGACAGCATCACGCACCGGCCGACCGAGCCGGACGGCGCCCGCGACGGCCTGGTCAACGCCTTGGAGGCGGCCACCACCGGCATCCCCATGGGCCCCGACTCCCCACCGGCGGACCGCGCCCTGAACCGCACGGAGGAGGGCGCCCGGGTGATGCAGCATCTCGTCGCCGCCTTCTCCGAGGACGGGGGCGCGATGATCGCGGACGACGGCGACTGGGCCTTCATGCGGCCGGAACTGGGGCGGATGACAGCTGCTTATATGGGTGACTTCCAGAACCACGTCAGTGGTGGAATCGAAGTGGTTCCGCTTCCCGAGCACAGACTTGATCTGAACGGCGAAGGCCCTGCCAAGTTCCTCGCACAGCTGGGACGGGATCCGGAGGCCTACGGATACGTCACGGCTGCACAGCAGGCATACACTGCCCTTTCGGTCGACCACGTATTCAAGGACCCGGACGGCACTGGCCTCCCGGCCGGGGATCGATTGCCTCATGCCATCAAGCCGGGGACCATGATCGCTGGAATCATGGCCGATGCACGGGTGACCGCCGTATATGAGGAAAGGATCGCCGAGGACGAGGCGTTCAACGCGAATGTCGACGCCTGGATGACGTTCGCCGGACTGATCCTGGATGAAGGTGTGGGGAAGGCCACCGATGCGATGCCGTACGGTGGCTCACTGGTCGAATGGGGGGTTGAGGAGTTGATGGGATCCGTCACGGAAACCCTTTATCGTGATTCCGGTCCGGAAGCAGCTGCCGAAGCGGGATCCATCTATTTCGGGTTCTACGAGGATTCACTGAGCGCCGCAGTGCTTGCCGTGGAGCTGGCGGCGGGCAACGATTACACGGACGCCGAGAAGCAGCATCTTCAGAATATTGCCATTGAATCCGTGACCGATAGTTTTGATCGGCTCATCGACTGGGACAACCCGGTTTCCAAGGAGTGAGATGTTCGCGAGGTTCCACAGGGGCAGCCGTGCAGTGATGCTTTCATCGGTGCTGTTGATCACCTCCTGCGGAGGTGAATCCGCAGAGCGCAACTATGCGGTGCCGAGTGACCTCTGCGGCCTCGACGTGCCCAAGGATCTCTACGATCCCGCATTCCCGCCGGGATCACAGCTCGCCGTGGAAGATACCTTCGATGTCTCCGGGCCGCTCACCTTGCTCGGAGATACCTGCACGATTGAGGTCGACGGTAGCCAGGTGGTTCACTCCGCCACCTATGCCTGGGACTCCTTCGAAAAGGTCTCGGTGGGCGAGGGGCGGATACTTTCCACGGCGGAAGGTGAAGTCGTCAGTGGTGCGTTCAACGCCATGGTGTGGCCCGGTGTCGCCATGGCCCAGGCGCCTTGCACCATTACCGTGAGCGAGCATCACAACATGACGGAATCCTTCATGGTTTCCCTGGAGATGACCCATCCCGACAATGACGCAGAATCCGTCGAGGTCCTCTCCCAGCTGATCCAGCCCTATATGGCCGCCGCCATCGAAGGCGTGCCCTGTGCGGAGCGCGACGGCTAGGGGCGGTGGTGTGGGGTGATCAGGGCGGATTCGTAGGCCATGACCACCGCTTGGGCTCGGCTGGAGAGGTTCAGCTTGCTCATCACGCGTTTGACGTGTGTCTTCACCGTCGCCTCGCTCAGCACCAGCCGTTCCGCGATCTCCGCGTTGGTCTGCCCGCCTCCGACCAGCCGCAGTACCTCCGTCTCCCGCGGGGTGAGCCCGCCGAGCATCCGCCGGTCCACCGTCGTGCGGTGGTGCTCCGCGTACGTCTCCACCAGGTCCCGGGTGATGCGCGGAGCGATCAGCATGTCGCCCGCCGCCACCGTGCGGACCGCCGTGACGATGCGGTCGGGGGGTGTGTCCTTCAGCAGGAAGCCGGCCGCGCCTTCTCCGAGGGCCGTGTACACGTAGACCGGCAGGTCGAAGGTGGTCAGGATGAGGATGCGGGGGCCGTCCTCGCCCGCCGCCGCCATGATGGCGCGGGTGGCGGCGATGCCGTCCATGCCCGGCATCCTGATGTCCATCAGGATCACGTCGGGCCGCTCCGCGGCGGCCAGTTCCACGGCGCGGGCGCCGTTGTCGGCCTCGCCGACGGTGGTGATGCCGGGGGTGGCGTTCAGCAGGGCGGTCAGGCCGGCCCGGATCAGGGGCTGGTCGTCGGCGACCAGGACGCGGATGGGGTTCACCGGAGGACACCGGCCGGCAGCCGCAGCCGTACCTCGAAGCCGCCGCCCGCCCGGGGGCCGGCGGTCAGTTCGCCGTCGTGGAGCGCGGCACGTTCCCGCATGCCCCTGATGCCGTACGAGCCGGGCTGTCCGGCCGGTGCGGGCACGGTCACGGTCGCCGTTCCGGTGTCGGTCACGGTCAGGGTCACCGTCCGTTCGCCGTGGTCCACGGTGACGCGCGCGGTGGCGCCGGGGCCGGCGTGTTTGAGGGTGTTGGTCAGGGATTCCTGGGCGACACGGTGCAGGCACAGGGCGATGTCCGGCGGCAGGGCGCGGCGTTCCCCGGTGACCGTCAGTTCGGTGGGCAGTCCGGAGTCGCGGGTGCGGCGTACCAGTTCCTCCAGCAGGGTGAGGTGCTCCGCCGCCCGGGGTGGCGTGGAGGCCGGGGCGTCGTCGTCGTCGACCCGCAGCACGTCCAGCAGGCGCCGCAGTTCGGTCAGGGCCTCGCGGCTGGAGTCGCCGACGGTGGCGATCGCCTTGCGCGCGGTGGGGGCGTCGTTGTCCATCACGTATCCGGCGAGTCCGGCCTGGAGCGAGACCACCGACATGTGGTGGGCGACGACGTCCTGGAGTTCGCGGGCGATCCTGGCGCGTTCCCTGGCCGCCGCCCGGCCGGCCTCGCGCGCCCAGCTGCGGGTGGCGCGGCCCAGCATCCAGGCCACGATCGTCACCAGCACCGCCTGCACCACCTCCGACCAGGCCGGCGGCGTCACGGCGGTCTCGTAGACCACGACGGTGAGCGTCGCCATCGCGCCGCACAGGACGGCGGCGGTGGTGCGGGGGCACAGTGTCGCGACCGTGAACATGGCGACCAGCAGTCCGGCCCCGGCGTTGGGGAAGTCGCCGTACCCGAGCACGCTGTAGGCCAGCTCCGCCGCCATGATGACGGTCATCGTCGCCACGGGGGCCACCCGGCGCAGCGCGACCGGCGCGACGGTCAGCGCGGCGAGCGCGCCGGCGGCGGGCCGGATGCCGTCGTCTCCTGAGGTGTGGGCGGTGGTGATCAGGGACAGGGTGGTCAGTACGCAGGCGAGGAGTACATCGACCTGGATCTGCCGGAAGTTCGTCCCCACCCGTCCCACCGTAGTCATACCGGGCGCGGCGTACCCCCAGGGGGGTACGCGAAGTTACCGCACCCGGGTGACGTGGCACCGTCACGCCGCCTCGTAACGTCGGGTCGTGTGAACCGACGTGTCAATACCCTGATAGCCCTGACGATCCTTCCCGCCGTCCTGGTGGCCTGCAACGACGAGGGGGGTGCGGGGGAGAGCCTGGAGTCCCCCGAGGAGACCTCCGCCGCCCAGGTGGCGCTGCAGGCCGACGCCGACGCTCTGCTGGATCTCGGTGCGCCCGGGGTGCTGGCCCATCTCGTCACCCCGGACGAGGAGGTGACGGTGCGCGCCGGGTACGGGGACACCGAGGCGGAGACCGAGGTGCCGTGGGACGCGCGGTTCCGGATCGGCAGCTTCACCAAGCCGCTCGTGGCCACGGTGGTGCTCCAGCTGGTGGGGGAGGGCCAGCTGTCGCTGGAGGATTCCGTGGAGGACTGGCTGCCCGGTCTGGTCCAGGGGGAGGGCATCGACGGCTCCGCGATCACGGTGCACCAGCTGCTCCAGCAGACCAGCGGGCTGCCGGAGTATCTGCTGGGGCTGCCCGACCTGTTCACGCAGGAGGGGTTCGGGCCGGCGCAGGAGGCGGAGTACACGGCCGAGGAGCTGGTCGCGCTGGCCGTGGCCCAGCCGCCGTACTTCGCACCGGGCGAGGGCTGGCAGTACTCGAACACCAACTACGTGCTCGCCGGGATGATCATCGAGAAGGTCACCGGGAACAGCTGGCAGGACGAGGTGACGCGGCGGATCGTCGAGCCGCTGGGCCTGACCGGCACCACGGCGCCCACCGGCGGCGACCAGGAGATTCCGGAGCCGCACGTCACCGGCTGGACCCGCTTCGCCGTGGACGTCACCGGCGAGCAGCCGGTCTTCGGCGATCCGGTGGACACCACGCTGCTGAACCCCGGCCTGCCGGGCGCGGCCGGGTCGGTCATCAGCACCACCAAGGACACCAACATCTTCCTGCGCGAGCTGCTCGGCGGCCGGCTGCTGGGCGAGAGTGAGCTGGCCCTGATGCTGGACTCGGTGCCGGCCGAGGGGCTGCACGCGGCGTGGCCCGACGCCGAGTACGGGCTCGGGATCATGCGGCTTCCGATGGAGTGCGGGGACATCCTGTCGCACGGCGGCGACATCCAGGGGTTCATGACCCGCAACGGCATCACCGAGCACGGCACCCGCAGCGTCGTCGTGTCCGTCAACACCAACATGCTGGTGCCCGATGGCGACACCCCGCTGCCGGAGGGTGACGCCACGCGCGCGCTCATCGAGAACGCGCTGTGTTCCTGACCTCCAGATGAGCCAGCAGGTGTTCGGTGGCGGCGGTGATGTCCGAGACCGCCGCCTCGAACACCTCCTTGTTGTGCGCCGCCGGCTCGCGGAAGCCGCTCACCTTGCGTACGTACTGCCGTGCCGCCGCCTCGATGTCGCCCTCCGTCACCTCGGGGGTCATCGGGGGCCGCAGGGTCTTGATGCTTCTGCACATGTCTCCAGTGTGCCGCGCCCCACTGACAACGCCACGGCGCTGACGCCTCGCGGACGGGCCGCGGAGTTCGCACAGCCGAACAGCCTCGCACCCCCGCCTCACAACACAAGCGCGCAATAGTCCACAGGCGGCCCGTCATCGTCCACACGGTTCCGCCCTAGCATCGAGGCATTGCTCCACGGCATCAGCGCATCACTCCCTGTATGCCGAGCCGCGCGACCCATCCCTCCCACCCCCCACACCGGACGGAGAATCGCATGCGCAGGACGAGCGCAAGGTTCAAGCTGGCATCGGTCGCGGCCATCGCGACCGCCGTGGCGACGCTGGGCGCACTGACCGCCTCCAGCGGATCGGCCGCCGAAGTACCGCAGGACACCGTGTCGACCCTCGCCGTGGGCAGCCCCACCGGCTTCGGGGCCGGCACCACCGGCGGTGCGGGCGGCACCACGGTGACCGTCACCAACGCCAGCCAGTTCACCGAGGCCGTGCAGCGCTCCGGCGCGGTCGAGGTCCGGGTCAACGGCACGATCTCGCTCAGCTCGATGACCAAGGTCTCCGCCAACACGACCATCCTCGGGGTCGGCACCAGCGGCCGGATCACCGGCAGCGGCCTCAATGTGACCGGTGTCAGCAACGTCATCATCCAGAACCTGACCTTCTCCGGTTCGAACGACGACGCCATCAACATCGAGAACTCGACCCGGGTCTGGGTCGACCACAACACGCTGTCCAGCGCCTACGACGGCCTCGTCGACATCAAGCGCGGCTCGGACAACATCACCGTGTCGTGGAACCGCGTCTTCAGCCACGACAAGACCATGCTGCTGGGTCACGACGACGGCAACGCCTCCCAGGACCGGGGCAAGCTGCGGGTCAGCTACCACCACAACTGGTTCGACGGCACCAACCAGCGCAACCCCCGGGTCCGCTTCGGCAACCCGGTGCACGTGTACAACAACTACTACGGCGGGGTGACCAGTTACGGGGTCGCCTCCACCAAGGAAGCCGGCGTCCTGGTCGAGGGGAACTACTTCGAGAACACCAAGGACCCCTTCCACCTCGGTGAGGGCTCGTCCCCGGCCGGCACCCTGGTCGCCCGCAACAACCACTTCGTCAACTCCGGTTCGGGCCAGGCCGGCGGTTCGGTGAACGGCATCCCGTACAGCTACAGCCTCGACGCGGCGTCCAGCGTCAAGTCGATCGTCCAGTCGGGAGCGGGCGCCGGGAAGATCTGACACCCGCACCTACCGCGTACCATCACGCGCCTCCCGCACCACCCGTACCCGGACAGGCCATGGCCTTGTCCGGGTACGGTCATGGGGCTATCTTCCTCTGCACGTTTCCCACGGCGGACGAGGAAGCCCTCCATGGCCACGGCACGACGTCAGCCCCGGCCCACGATCGGGCTCGTCACGGCCAACATTCACCTGGGCGTCGGCGCCACCCTGTGGTCCGGCGTCCTGGAGGCGGCCGAGCGCAACGACGTCAACCTCCTCTGTTTCCCCGGCGGCGCCGTCCGCCCGGAGGGTGCGGACGGCGCCGCCCGCAACGCCCTCTACCGGCTGATCTCCCCCGAGCACCTCGACGGCGCGATCTGCTGGACCTCCACCCTCGGCCTGCCCGCCCCCGGCACCGCCCCCGCCGCCCGGCTCACCGAACGCCTCGCCGAGCTCCCCGCCGTCGTCAGCCTCAACCGCGCGCTGGAGGACCACGAGACGCTGCTGCTCGACAGCAACACCGGCATGCGCCGCGCGGTCGGCCACCTCGCCGGGGAACACGGCCGCCGCCGGCTCGCCTGCCTGCGCGGGCCGCTCGCCAACCCGGTGTCCGTGGACCGCTTCCGCGCCTATACGGACGCCCTCACCCGGCACCACATCCCGTACGACCGCGCCCTGGTGGCCGCCTCCGTCGACTTCGCGCCGGGCGCGGGCGCCGCCGCGATGCGGGTCCTGCTCGATGTGCGCGGGCTGCGCCCGGGACGCGACTTCGACGCCGTCATCGCGTGCAGCGACGCGCTCGCCGCCGACGCGCTGCGCTTCCTCACCCACCGGGGCATCCGGGTCCCCGAGGACGTGGCGCTGATCAGCTTCAACGACTCCGTCGAGGCGCGGATCAGCGACCCGCCCCTCACCTCCGTCGCGCTGCCCTTCGGCGAACTCGGCGCGCTGGCCGTGGACACCCTGCTCGCCCGGCTGCGCGGCACCGCGCCGCCCACCCGCCGGGCGGTGCCCGGCACCCTGGTGATCCGCAGGTCCTGCGGGTGTCACTCGCCGCTGGTGAGCCAGGGTGAACCGCGCGCCGACGGGGGCCCCTTCGGCGGCGGCCCGGGCGATGACCCGGGGAAAGGTCCGGGGGAGGGCCCGGGGGAGGGCCCGTCCGCGCTGCCGCGCGCCCTGGCCGAACTGGCCCCGGCGCTGCGGGAGGAGGGCGGCGGTACGGCGTTCCTGGCCGGTCTGGAGCGGCTGATCGGCAGCCGGATCCACAGCCACGAGCAGGCCGCCGTCTGGGACCGGGCACTGCTGGCGATGCGCGCGAGCGCCCCGGTGCCGGGTGACGCGCGCCGCGAACGCCTGCTGGGCCAGGCCCGCCTCATGGTGGCCGACAAGGCGCAGCGGCTGCTGGAGTACGAGCGCTGGACGAAGGAGCAGGAGGCCCGGCGGCTCCAGGAACTCGCCACCGCGCTCACCACCGTCACCGACACCGCCGCGCTGACCGCCGCCCTGGACCGCCAGTTGCCCCCGCTGGGCGTCCCCGGGGCCGAGTTGCTGCTGGGCGGGGCGCCGGAACTGGCCGCCGCTGCCCGTGCGTTACCCGCCGGCCGGCGCTGGACGGCCGTCCTCGAACCGCTGCACATCGGCGCCGAACACCTCGGGTTCGCCCTGTTCGCCGCCGGGCCGCGCCGCGTCGCCGCCCGGCACGGCGGGCTGTTCCGGGCGCTGGGCGACCAGATCAGCGCGGCGCTGAAGGGCGTACGACTGTTCGAGGAGGTGCGCCGGGCGCGCGACGCCGCCGAGCGGGCCAGCCGCCGCAAGACCCGGCTGCTGGACGACGCCACCGATGAACTGCGCACCCCCGTCGAGGCGATCCTGCGGCATCTCCGGCCGGGCGACGCGGGGCACGCGGACGCCGCACGGCTGCTGCTGCTGATCGATGACCTGCTGGATCTGTCACGTTCGGAGATAGACGCGCTCGATCTCGATCGGCAACTGCTCGATCCCCGGCCGCTTCTGATCGAGATGTACGGTGCCGGGTGCGCCGCCCTCCCCCGCCGGCTGCCGGCCATCGCCGCCGACCCGGCCCGGCTGCGGCAGATCCTCGGCAATCTGCGCCGCGCCGCGGCAGGGCCCGGCAGCAGGCTGACCGCCGACGTCCGGCCCCCGTACCTCGTACTGCGGCTCACCGCCCCCGCCCTGCGGCCCGCCCCGGGCGAGACGGACCAGCTCTTCCAGCCGTTCGCCACCGGGGAGCCCGGCTCCCGGCTGGGCCTGGCCATCGCCCGGCGGCTCGCCGTGCTGCACGGCGGCGCGCTCGGCTTCACCGACGGCGCCTTCGTCCTGCAACTCCCGCTGCCCGCCCCGCCGCCGGACTTCGTCCGGGGAGCGCCCCCGGCCGACCGGGCCACGGGCCCCGGCCGCACCCTGCTGATCGCCACCTCCACCGCGCCGCCCCCCGAACTCACCGCGCTCGCCCGCCTGCACGGCCTGCTGCCGCACCTCCTGCACCCCGACGACGACCTCGCCACCCTCACCGCGGCCCCCGGGCCCGCCGCCATCGCCTGGGACACCGCGCACGCCCGCCCCCAGGAGTGGTCGATGATCCGCCGACTGCACGATCACCCGGCGCTGCGGCACACCCCGTTCCTGCTGTACGGGGGCCCCGCCTCCGCCGCGTACGGCCGTCCCGATCTGCACAGCGCCCTCACCGCGCTGCGCCCCCCGGGGCTCACGCTCCCCGCGCTCATCGCGACCACCTCGCCGTCCGCGCGCGAGGAACTGCGCCGGCTGGCGACGGCTGTCCTGCCGGGCCGTACGGTACGGGCCGCCGCCGACGGCACCACGGCGCTCGCGCTGCTGGCCGAGGACGCCGGGCAGCCGCCCGCGCTGCTGATCACCGATCGCGTGCTGCCCGACATGGACGGCTTCGACCTGGTCGACCAGGCCCGCGAACTGACCGGCGCACCCGCGGCGACGCCCGTACTGATGCTGAGCGACGACGGGTTCACGGCGGCGGACGTCCGGCGCGCCGAGCCGCATCCCGGCCTGGTGCTGCTGGGGCGCGAGGTGCTCACCGGGCCGGAGACGGTGGCGCTGCTGACGGCGATGACCCAGCGCACGGAGCCCGCGCCCGCGCCGGTGCGCGCGGCGCTCGCCTATCTGGAGGCGCACTACCGGCAGCGCATCACCCGCTGGCAGGTGGCGCAGGCGGCCGGCATGAGCGAGGACCATCTGGGGCGGCTGTTCCACCGCGAGATCGGGCTGACCCTGTGGGACTACCTGACCCGGCTGCGCATCCGCCGGGCCAGGACGCGGCTGCGGAACAGCGACGACAACATCCAGACCATCGCCCGCGCGGTCGGCTTCCACGACCGCGCCTACTTCACCCGGGTCTTCCGCCGCCACACCGGCCACACCCCGCACGCCTACCGGGACGGCGGCGGGGGAGCGGGCGGCTGAGCCCTCCGCCCGGCGCCTCGACACGGCGCGAGTGAACGAAATGTTCAACTCAATCCGTTGACAGGGATGCGTTCAAGCACGCAGCATGGAGGCATGACGGAGAACGACCCCTTCACACCCCCCGACGCCGGCGCCGCCCGCGCCCGGCGCGTCTACACCGCCCTGTTCCGCATCGCCGAGCGGCACGCCGCCGACGCGGAGCAGCGCGCGCGGCAGACCCACCCGCACATGCTGGCCCCGCACGAGGCGGTCCGGCTGGTGTCGTTCCTGCTCAGCGGCGCCGCGCTCCCCGTCGAGGGGGAGCCGGAGGTGGACCGCGCCGACATCACCGCCGCGCTCACCCTGGTGCCCCGCGCCCGCGCCGAACTGGACGAGGTGGAGGCCGGGCTGATCGAGATGGCCCGGGGGCGCGGGCTCACCTGGCAGGAGATCGCCTTCGGCCTGGGCCTGGGCACCCCGCAGGCCGCCCGCCAGCGGCACGCCCGGCTGACCGAGCGGCTGCCGGAGGGCGAGGGCGACGCGGCGGCCCCGGCCTGAGACGGATCCGGCCCCGCGCCCGGGCGCGGGGCCGCGGGCTCAGACTGCCCGCAGAAGATCCGCCGCCGCGAGTGAGCCGGGCGCCCGCCCCTCGCGCGCGAAGAGGTTCGCGGTGCGCTGGAGCGCCTCGTTCACCGGGGTGCGCACCCCGTGCAGCCGTCCCAGCTGCACGATCTCGCCGTTCAGATAGTCGGCCTCGATCGACCCCGCGCCGCGCCGCAGGCTCTGCCAGGACGAGCCGTGCGCCGGGTCGCCGCCCGGCACCGGACGCAGCCGCATCCGCTCCCCGCGCAGCGCAGCCTGCTCCGCCTCGCTCGCGTACCCGATGCCCGCGGCCTCCAGCACCGCGACGCCCTCCGCCCGGGCCCGGGCCGCCAGTTCGGCCGCGTCCGGCTCACTCGCCGAACCGGTCACCGCCTCCACCGCGTTCGCCAGGTTCGACAGCAGCTTCGCGTACTTCCAGCGCATCACGTCGGGCGCCACCGGGGCCAGGAAGTACGCCTTCTCCAGGTCGGCCGCGATCCGCGCCGCCACCTCGTCCGTACCGCCGGGGAAGCGGCCGATGTGCAGCATGCCGGTGAGCGGCGCGCACGGCGCGGTGATGATGCCGGGGGCCAGGAACTGCGCGGGCAGCCACACGCACACCCCGTACACCCGCCGGAAACGGCGCAGCGCCAGCCGCTCGTTCACCACCCCGTTCTGCGCGCACAGCAGGGGCAGCAGCTCGCCGGCGGTGCCGCCGCCCTCGACCGGCCGGCCGGCCCAGGCGTCCAGCGCGGCCACGCTGTCCTGGGTCTTGACGGCCAGCACGAGGACATCGTCCGGGCGCAGGCTGACGGCCTCGGGCCGGTCGGCCGCCGGTATGGGCAGGGTGAGGGAGGCGTCGGGGGTACGCAGTCGCAGGCCGCCGTCGCGCAACTGGGCGTAGTGCGCGCCGCGCGCCACGAGAACGACCTCGTGACCCGCTTCGTGCAACCGCCCGCCGATGGCTCCGCCGACCGCTCCCGCTCCGATGATGATGTAGCGCATAACCGCCATCATCACCCGGGCGTCGCCGGATCGGCGCAGGTACGGTTGCGCGGCACGCCCGCCGACCGCAGCGTGGAGGCGTGCCCCTCCACCGTGTGACCCAGGAGCGTACGGACCAGGCCGACGATCTGTACGCGCTGCCCGGCAGCGGCCGGGCCCTGCCGCGCTACACCCTCCCCGAGGGGCCGATGCCGGCCCGCGAGGCGTACCAGCTCATCCGCGACGAGCTGGCCCTGGACGGCAACTCCCGGCAGAATCTGGCCACCTTCTGCACCACCTGGTCCGAGCCGGAGATCCGGGCGCTGATGACGGACACCCTCGACAAGAACATGGTGGACAAGGACGAGTACCCGCAGACCGCCGAACTGGAGTCGCGCTGCGTCCACATCCTCGCCGCGCTGTGGCACGCGCCGCACGGCGAGGCGGCCGTGGGCTGCTCCACCACCGGGTCCAGCGAGGCGGCGATGCTCGGCGGGCTCGCCCTGCACCGCCGCTGGCGGGCGCGGCGCGAGGCGGCCGGGCTGCCCGCGGACCGCCCCAACCTGGTGTGCGGCCCGGTGCAGGTGTGCTGGGAGAAGTTCGCCCGCTACTTCGACATCGAGCTGCGGCAGATGCCGCTGCTGCCCGGCCGCACGACCGCCGACCCGGCGCAGCTGGCCCGGTACTGCGACGAGCGCACCATCGGGGTGGTCGCCACGCTCGGGGTGACCTTCACCGGCGCGTATGAGCCGGTCGAGGACATCGCCGCGGCGCTGGACGCGCTCGCCGCCCGCACCGGGGTCGATGTCCCGATCCATGTGGACGCGGCGAGCGGCGGCTTCGTGGCGCCGTTCCTCCAGCCGGGCCTGAAGTGGGACTTCCGGGTGCCCCGGGTGAAGTCCGTCAACTGCTCGGGGCACAAGTTCGGGCTCGCGCCGCTGGGTGTGGGCTGGGTGGTGTGGCGGGACGCCGCCGAACTGCCCGCCGAACTCGTCTTCCACGTGGACTACCTGGGCGGTGACATGCCCACCTTCGCGCTCAACTTCTCCCGCCCCGGCGGGGAGATCGTCGCGCAGTACTACAACCTGCTGCGGCTGGGCCGGGCCGGCTACCAGGCCGTTCAGCGCGCCTGCGCCGACACGGCGGTGGCGCTGGCGGATTCCCTCGCCGCGCTCGGACCGTTCCGGGTGCTGCACGACGGCCGCGCCGGGCTGCCGGTGGTCTGCTGGACGCTGGCGCCGGACCACAGCACCTGGACCCTGTACGACCTGGCCGAACGGCTGCGGCTGCGCGGCTGGCAGGTCCCCACCTACCCGCTGCCGGCCGACCGGCAGGAGACCGTGGTGCAGCGGGTGGTGGTCCGGCACGGGGTGAGCCGCGATCTGGTGCAGCTGCTGCTGGAGGACATGCGCGGGGCGCTGGCCGAGCTGGGCCGCCATCCGGCGGCCACAGCAGAGCAGCGCCCCGCGTTCCATCACTGAGCCGGCGTGCGCGCCGGCCGCGTCGTCACCAGTGGACGATGACCTTGTCGCCCTCGCGCACGTCGTCGAAGAGCGCGGCGATGGCCGCCTCGTCGCGGACGTTCACACAACCGTAGGAACCGCCGTTGTAGCCGTTGGCGGCGAAGTTCTCCGAGTAGTGCACGGCCTGGCCGCCGTCGAAGAACAGCGCGTACGGCATCGGGGAGTCGTACAGCGTGGAGTGGTGGTTGCGGGACTTCCAGTAAACGTCGAACTCGCCCTCACGGGTGGGGTACTCCTCGGTACCGAACCGCACGTCCATCGTCGTCTGGACCGTGCCGTCGATCACCCACGACAGCGTGTTGGTGGTCTTGGAGATGCACAGCGCGCGCCCGGTCATGCAGCGCTCGTCGAGGTTGGCGGGGGTCTCGACCTCCGGCACCTCGATCGGCGGGAACATGTCGTCCCGGGCCGGCTCGCTGGTCTGCTCCTTCAGCGCGGACCAGGTCGACTCGTCCACCTGGCCGGTGGCCTCGATGCCGGCCGACTGCTGGAAGGCGCGGACGGCGGCCGAGGTGACATCGCCGTAGTAGCCGGTGGGCTTCTCGTCGAAGTGGCCGAGCTGGATCAGCCGCGCCTGGAGCTCGCGCACCGTGTCGGTGTTGTCGCCGTAGCCCATGACCAACTGCGGCGGGTACAGCTCCTGCTGGCTGGGCTCGGCGCTCAGCTCGGTGATCGCCGACCAGGTGCTCTCGAAGACCGTGCCCGAGACCTCCAGGTCCTGCGCCTCCTGGAAACCGGCGACCGCGCCGACGGTGACATCGCCGTAGAAGCCGGTGGGGTCGGCGGCGAAGTGGTCCAGCTGGGCGAGCCGCGCCTGCAACTCCCGCACCTGGTCCGACTCGTCGCCGAAGTCGAGTACGACCTCCTCTTCGGGCTCCGGCTCCTCCTCCGGCTCCTCGTCGGCCGGCTTGTCGTCCACCTGGTCGGCCTCGGGGGCCGAGTCGGCGGGCGGCGGAGCCGCGTCGTCCGAGGTGCCCTGGCCACCGCATCCGGTCAGCAGCAGGGCCGCCGCGGCGAGTGCCGCGACGGCGACGGACGATCTGTGCATGAGCGCGGAGCGCACCATGTCCCCCTGAAGGTTTCGTAGGTCTCAGTAGTAAAGATGCGCTAACCGGCCGATCCGTTGCCGACCAGGCCATAACGATGGGGTATCGGAGGTGTGTCGGATGTACTCGTGCGCCGGTCGCGCGCTCGGGGGGCGTGTGTGTGGGCGCGCGCGGCCCGGTTCCGTCCCGCTATCGGCGCGCCATTCACCGGCTGTTCCGCGGGCCGTGCCGGTCCGCCGACCGGCGTAGCCGATGGGGCAGGCCGAAGTCGGCCTGTCTTCGCGCGTCGCGGCTGGGCAGGATGGGCGGGTCTATTGTCTTCCGCAGGGTGAGGCGACGGTATGGGAAACAAGGCAGCGGCCTTTTTCGATGTCGACGAGACAGTCATCAGAACCAAGAGCATGTTCGCTTTTCTGCGATTCTGGATGGCCGCCAACGGCGATTCGGGCGACGCGTACGAGAAGACGATGGCGGAGATCAGGGCACTCGCCGAGAAAGTCGACCGCAGTGAAGTGAACCGCGCCTACTACCGGCTGTTCGCGGGAATTTCGCTGGACGAACTCACCCGCGCCGGGCAGGAGTGGTACGCGGCCTACCGGGTCACCCCCGACGCGTTCGTGCCGGCCGTCACGGCGGAGTTGTCCCGGCACCGTGCCCAGGGTTCCGCCATCGCTTTGGTATCAGGTTCCTTCCGCCCCGTACTGGGGCCGCTGGCCGAGGAGTACGGGGCGGGCCTGCTGCTGTGCACCGAGCCGGTCACGGACCCGGCCGGGCGGCTCACCGGCGAGGTGGTGCGGCCGATGATCGGCCCGGCGAAGGGGGAGGCGGTGGCCGCCGCCATCGCCTCACTCGGCCTGGCGGCGGGCGACTGCCACGCCTACGGGGACCACCTGTCCGACCTGGGCATGCTGCGGCAGGTCGGTCATCCGCACGTGGTGGCCGGCGGTGATCCGGCGCTGCTCGCGCACGCGCGCGAGCACGGCTGGACGGTGCTTCCCGACGGCCCCGCGGCCCGCCCCGGGGCCCATTCCGTACCGCATTGATTTCCCATCGGTTTCCCTGGTGCCCGGCAGGTGAACGCGGGGTTATTTCCCGGGCGTTACGGATTCTTTGACTTCTCCGACTTCTTCGAGACAATGCCCGGTGACCCACGTCACATCCGAACTCCCGGCCGGTTCCCGGGCAATCCTTGGAGTAACCTTGACGGGTTGACCGCAGGTCGTGCGAGAGCAACTCAAACGGACGGGGAGAAGCCGTGTTGGGTGCAAGGGGAAGTCAGAACGAGAATCACCGAGAACCCGAAATCAATGCCCGTAGAGTCGTGATCGGCATTGGCAACGGACTGCTCCGTTACGGCGTCGAGCGCATGCTTCAGCTGCCGCCCGGAGTGGAGGTGCGGGCCGTCGCCGGTCTCGGCGGCGCGCTCGCCGCCGGACTCGGCGCGGGCGATGTGCTCATCGCCCTGCTCGGTGAGGTCGAGGAGTCCTCGGCGGCCGAGTTACGGCAGCGTGAGGAGCGCGGCGCGAAGATCATGCTGCTCATCGACGATGACGGCCTGGTGGAACTGCCCAAGGTGACAGGATTGCGAGCGGGATTCATGAAGATCGGCAACGTGAACGAGAGCACTCTGAACAAGGGCCTGGCCGCCGTCGCCCAGGGCAAGGTCGCCATCCCGCCCGAACTCGCCCACGATCTGCTGGTCCTGGCCACCCAGCGCCATGAACCGGCCCGCTCCCAGCTGCGGCTCACCCCGCGCGAGCAGCAGGCGCTGGTCCTCATGGTGGACGGCATGAGCAACAAGCAGATCGGGCGCCGGCTCCAGATATCGGAGCACGGCGCCAAGCGGCTGGTCGCCAACATCCTGGCCAAGATGGACTGCAACAACCGCACCCTCGCCGTGTCCAGAGCACTCAGAGAGGGCCTGTACGAGAGATACGCGCGCGCCACGTGAGGGCGGGCGGTGGTCGGACGGGCGCGACGACGGCGACGCGCCGGCCCCTCACTCCAGCGGTACCGCGTACAGGGAGGCGTCGCCCCAGGTGGCCGTGGCCAGCAGGCCCGCCGCGTCCACCCCGAGGGCGACCGGGGAGTTCAGGCCGCTGAGCACCGCCTCGGTGCTGCCGTCCGGGTCCACCCGCTTGATCTCGCCGGCCGCGCGGTCCACCGCGAACAGCTCGTCGTTCCCGGTCACCACCAGGCCGACGCCGAGACCGTCGAAGTCCGTGGAGAACGTCTCGACCGTTCCGTCCGGCGTGACCCGGGACAACTCGCCGCCCACGTAGTTCGACACGAAGATCTCACCGCCGGCGTTCGCGGCCACCCCGACCGGGGTGTGCAGGCCCCGCGCGATCACCTCGGCGCCGCCGTCCGGCGCCACCCGCACGATCTCGTCGCTGGCCCGGTTGGTCACCAGCAGATTCCCGTCCGGGTCGAAATTGATGCCGGTGGGGGTGTGGAACCCGGCGGCGAACTCGCTCACCTCGCCGGGCGCGCTCACCCGCACGATCACGTCCCGGGTGTAGTCGGCGACATAGAGGTCGCCCTCCGGGTCCACGGCCAGTCCGGCGGGCGAGCCGAGACCCTCGGCGTACGTCGTACGGGTGCCGTCCGCGGCGATGCGCTCGACCGTGCCCGCCGACCAGTTGGAGACGTACACCGCGCCGTCGGGCCCGAAGGCGATCCCGGTCGGCGAGGAGAAGCCGTCCGCGCCGTGCCAGGCGTCGGACCCGGCCGCCGTGTCCGTGTCCGTGTCCTCGTCGGTGTCCGGTCCGGGGTCGCCGGTGGCGGGCGGGGACGAGACGGAGGTTCCGCCGGTGGCGGTGTCACCGTCCGCCGCGTCGCCGCCGCCGGCGCACGCCGTCGCGCAGGTCACCAGCAGGCCGGCCATGACAAGTCGCGGCAATAAGGGACGCATGACCACCTCGTGGCAGAAAGGAAAGGGGGCGGGAAACCCCGGTGGGTAAACAACATACAAAATGGAGTGCACTCCAGCGCAAGGGCGAACGGACCACGCTGTCCGTCAACGCCCCGGGGCCCGTTCCGGTTTCGTATACGGAACGGTCAGGACGGCCCGGTCAGCCGCGCGCTGCGGCTGGGGCCGACGCCTTTTCCAGCACCAGCCGCAGCAGCCCGGAAACCGTCAGCTCGGCGGAGAGTTCCTCCTCGTCGACGGGGGTTTCGAACTCCTTCTCCAGCGCGGTCGCCAACTCCACGATGGTGAGCGAGTCGAAGGCCAGATCGTCCAGCGTCGGGTCGCGGTCGAGGGCCGCCACGTCGACTTCGAAATTTTCCCTGAGGATTCCCGTAACCTTCGCCCGCACGTCCGCTTCCATTCCATTCGCCTCTCTCGTGTCCTGCATGTCCTGAACTCCCTCTCCGCTCGTTCGTGTTCAGCCCGCGACCGGCGTGACGTCCGGCCAGCGCAGTACCGTCGATCCCCAGGTGAGCCCGCCGCCGAAGGCCGTCAGCAGCACCCGGTGCCCGGGCCGCAGCCCGCCGCCGAGCGCCGCGTCGGCCAGCGCCAGCGGGATGGAGGCGGCCGAGGTGTTGCCCACCCGCTCGATCTGCGAGACCACCCGCCCGGCCGGCACCCCGAGTTCGGCCGCGACCGCGTCGAGAATCCGCTGGTTGGCCTGGTGCGCCACCACCCGGTCCACGTCCGCGACCGTCCACCCGGTCCGCTCCAGCACCGCCCGCGAGGAGGACGCCATCTGCGCGACCGCCCGCCGGAAGACCTTCTTGCCCTGCATCCGGAAGTACCGGTCGCCACCCACCGGCTGGCGCGAACCGCCCCCCGGCACCGTGATCAGATCGGCGAACGCGCCGTCACTCCCCAGGTCGAACGGGCCCAGCGCGCCCACCTCGGACGCCTCCCCCGCCCGCAGCACCACCGCGCCCGCCCCGTCCCCGAACACCGCGCGGGTGGTGCGGTCCGCCGGGTCCAGGATCGTCGAGTAGGTGTCGGCGCCGATCAGCAGCACCCGCCGCGCGGAGCCGCTCGCGATCAGCCCGGACGCCACCGCGAGCCCGTACACGAACCCGCTGCACACGGCCGCCACATCGAAGGCCGGCACCGTGCCGAGCCCCAGCCGGCTCGCCACCTCGGGGGCGGTGGCGGGGCACGGCCGGTCCGGGGTGGTGGTGGCCACCAGGACGGCGTCCGCCTCGGCCGCGCCCGCCGACTTCAGCGCCCGGCTGCCGGCCTCCACCGCCAGATCGGAGGTCGCCGTTCCCGGCGCGCTCACATGCCGGCTGCCTATTCCCGTACGGGTGCGTATCCAGGCGTCGCTGGTATCGAGTTCACCCGCCAACTCCTCATTCGTGACGATCCTGGGCGGCAGCCACGAGCCGATTCCGGCCAGCACCGCCGCCCGTGCTCCTAATTCCATGTCGGGTCATCTCCTCCAGAGAATCCGGAGGCCCATGGAAGCGTGCGGAACAAAGCGGCGTCAACGCGCAGAGCGGTGACGCCGGCAGTGGATATCGGGGGGCCTGCCCGAAGGGCTACCCCACTCTTCCCGATTGTGGCGGCGGAGCCCGGAAACGAGGATGATCCGCGGGCTTCCCGCATCGATGTTACATCTCTATTTCCAGGAGAGGAACGGGAAATGAGCACGCATGTCATGGTGGTTGCGGATCGCTTCAGCGGATTCGCGGGACCTGGCGTGGTCCGCACCGTCTCCGCCCTCGCGGCCGATATCGGCGCCGGCCGGTACGACGCGGAAAACGGCGACACGGAAAGCGCTGACGCGGACGGCGGTGTCCGGCTCCACGAGGGCCAGGGCGTGGGCCGCTTCGAACGCGCCTATCTGCAGGCCGCGATCGACCGGCGCGGTCTCGCCGGACGCATCCGGTTCGCCGACCCCGGTCTCGAACCGGTCGGGCGCGACATCGTCCACAAGCGCAGCGCCGACAACGTCCTGCTGGCCGGCCTGCGGCGCACCGGCGACCGTACGTACACGGCCGGCATCCGGGTGCACGGCGACAACGAACTGCTGCTGGACCACCAGACCGGCGAGCACGTCCAGGGCATGGTCATCGTGGAGGCCGCCCGCCAGCTGTTCCTCGGCGTCTTCGAGCAGGGCTACCGCGACCGCTGGCCGCTGACCAGCTTCTACATCGTGTGGAACTCGGTCCGGCTGGACTTCGCCGGCTTTCTCTTCCCGCTGCCCGCCCAGATCAGCGGCACCGTCCGCGAGATCTCCCTCGAACGCCCCGGTCAGCAGCTGGAGTTCGCGCTGAACACCGAGCTGAGCCAGGGCGGCCGGCCGGTCGCCGCCGGGGAGATCGGCTTCTCCGCGCTGCCCACCGACCGGATCGCGGCCATCGAACGCCGCAAGGCCGCCCGCGCGGTGAGCGGCGTGCTCGCCACCGTCGCCGCCTGAGACACCAACCGCCCACCCCCACCCCCCGCCCCGACCACGGAGGAGACCCCCGTGTCCGCACCGCTGCTGCTCGTCACCGAAGTCCCGGTCCTGACCGACGCCGTCGACAAGGCCGCCGAGACCTGGAGCGCCCATCCCACCGCCCCCGGCTCCGCCCTCTTCCGCTCCCTGGACGGCGAAGGGCTGCTGGTGGAGCTGACCCCGCTCACCGGCACCGACGGGATCGCGGAGCACGCCGACGCCCACCGCGCCGCGGCCGACGCGCTCGCCCCGCTGCTGGCCGGCGACTTCCGCCGCCAGGTCGTCGCGTTCGTCGAGGCGCCCAAGGACACCGAGGACCCGCTGCCCGCCACCCCGTACCTCCAGCTGCGGCACGTCGAGGTCAAGCCCCCGGTGTACGACGGGTACCGCGCCTGGCGCGAGCGCACCATCTTCGAGGTGGTGCGCGAGCACGCCGAGGTCGAGGTCTTCCTCGCCTACCACTCGCTGCTGTCCACCGAGCCCGGCGTGCTGTTCGTCTCCGGCTTCTCCGTCGAACCCGACACCTACCAGGCGGTGTTCACCTCCCCCGCGTACCAGGAGATCGTCCGCCAGGCCGGCGACACCTACATCACCGACCGGGGCCTGTACACCCGGATCTACGCCCGCGTCACGGCCTGAGCAGGGAAGCGAGCAGCCACATGAGCGACATCGCAGTGATCTCGGGCGCGACCGGCGGCATCGGCGGCGCGATCGCCGAACGCCTGGTGCGCGACGGCGCCACCGTCATCCTCCTCGGCCGCGACGCCGCCCGCCTGGAGGCCACCCGCAAACGGCTGGAGGCCGGCGTCCCGGTCGTCCTCGACATCAACGACCCCGACTCCGTGACGCAGGGCGTCCGCACCGTCCTGGAACGGTTCGGCCGCATCGACGTCCTCGTCAACGCCGCCGGGGACGGGCCGGTCGCCCCGCTCCTGGAGACCACCGACGCCCTGTGGGACTCCACGATCGGCGGCAAGCTGCTCGGCGCGGTGCGCCTCACCCGTACCGTCGCCCGCGCCATGGTGGAACGGGGCAGCGGCCGGATCGTGTTCATCAATGGCTCCTTCCGCCGCGAGCCCGACCCGCTGTTCGTCATCAACGGCACCGTCAACGCCGGGCTGGGAGCCTTCGCCAAGGCCATCTCCCGCGATCTGGGCGCCCACGGACTGCGCGTCAACACCGTGGACCCCGGCGCCACCGACACCCCGCTGTGGTCGCGCACCCTGGAGGACCTGGCCCGCCGGTTCGGCGGCACCGCGCGGGAGACCGGCGCGGACTTCGCCGCCAAGACCCCCTACGGACGGCTCCCCACCCCCGAGGACGTCGCGCAGGCGGTGGCGTTCCTGCTCTCCCCGGCCGCCGCGCAGATCAACGGCGCGTCGATCACCGTCGACGGCGGCGCCTCGGTGGCGGTGTGATGACGGCGCTCGCGCCCCCGGACGCGCCGGCCACCGCGCTGCGCGCCCCCCTCACCGCGGCGGCGGCCACCTGCTGCGCCGTGTCCACCGTGTATCTGACCCAGCCGGTCTTCCCCGAGATCGCCGCCTCCCTGGACACCGGCGCGCAGAGCGTACGGCTGGCGTTCACCGTCACCACCCTCGCCTACGCGCTGGCGTTCTTCCTCTTCGGGCCGCTGACCGACCGGGTCCGCACCACCGTGCTCGGCGGCTGGGGCGCGGTCGCCGTCGCCCTCCTGCTCCCGGCGGCAGCCGCCGCGCCGAACCTGCCGCTGTTCGCGGCGCTGCTGACGGTGGCGGGCATCGCGGCGGCCGCGGTGCCCGCGGCGATGATCGCGCTGATGCCCAGGATCGCGCCGCCGGGCCGGACCGGGCTGTACTTCGGGCTGATCATCGGCGCCACCGTCGCGGGGATCACCCTGGGCCGCTCCTTCACCGGCCTGGTCGCGGGCTGGGCGGGCTGGCGGGAGGCGCTGCTGCTGCTGGCCCTGCTGAACCTCGCCGCCGCGTTCGCGGTGACCCGCCTCCCGGCACCACCGGCACCACCGGCGGCGGCACCGAACTCCCCGGGCCTGGGCCAGGCGTACCGGGCGGCGGCCCGCATGACGACGCACCCGCCGGTGCTGCGCCCGCTGGCCATCGGCTCGCTGCTGTTCTTCGGCTACCTGGGCGTCATCACGTTCCTCACCTACCGGCTGCGCGGCGAACCCTTCGGCTACGGCGCGGGCGCGATCGGCGCGGTCAGCCTCGCCGGACTGATCGGCGTCGCCGGGGCGCCGCTGGCCGGTCGCCTGAGCAGCCGGATCGGCGCCCGCCGCATGGTGCTGCTCGGCCTCGCCCTGGTGGCGGCCGGCATCGGCGCGCTGGGCGTGGCCACCGGCCCCGCGCTGCTGACGGCGGGCGTACTCCTCGTCTTCCTCGGGGTGTTCTCCTGCCAGCCGGCCGTCCTGGTGCTGCTGGCCCGGGCCGCCCCGCCGGAGCGGGCGGGCGCCGCGTCCTCGCTCTACCTGCTGGTGTGCCTGCTGGCCGGCTCGCTGTCCAGCGCGGCGCTCGGCCCGGTGTGGTCGGCGGGCGGCTGGGCCGCGGTGACCGGCACCGGGGTGGCGGCCATCGCCGGGGCGCTGGCCCTGGCCTTCCTCGGCTTCCCGCGAACGGAGGAGACCCCCCGATGAGTACGCGCCTGTCCCGTACCTACGCACTGGACCTCACCACCCAGGGGCCGCCCTACCCACCGAGCGAGATCATGAACGAGGACGGCGACTTCGTGGTCCTCGGCATGCTCAACCACGCCTCGGGGGAGCGCTCGTGGGGCGCGGCGATCGTCAGCGCCACGAGCGAACTGCCGCCGTTCGGTGAGCAGGCGCCGTACACCATCGTCCGCGAGCTGGCGCCGGACGGCGCCGGCGACGAGGACATGGTGCTGTACACCCTGCCGCTCCCGCTGCCGTGCACCAACTACCCCATGGTCTTCGCCCCCGAGCAGCGCCCGGAGGCGGGGCGCGAGGTACGGCCCAGCTATCCGCTGCACCGCGCGCCGATCCCGGATCTGCGGCCGGAGGACGGCCCGAAGGTCACCGAACCGATCACTTACGGCCAATGGTTACGGGCCCGGGGCGAGCTGGAGGTGACCCAGTCCGCCGACCGGCGCAGCGCCGACTTTCGTATGCGATGCGAGGGGCTGATCCCCAACAGCCTGTACACGGTGATGTCGCTGCGCGCCCACGACCTCGACCCGGCGGGACCCACCCGGCCGGGACCGCTCGGCGTCCCCAACGTCTTCGTGACGGACGCCACGGGCGCGGCCGACTACGGTGCGACGCTGCCGAACCCGTTCCCGGTGGACCCGGGCGGCAACCGGATCGTCAACGTCATCGTGCTGTGGATGAGCTATCAGACCAGTTACGGCGGCGCGATCGGCTGGTACGGCCTGGGCGGCGACATCCACGCCCAGCTGAAACTCAAATCCCTCGCATTTCACGAGTTCGCCACACAACCCTAGGAGCGATTCATGCCCTTTATCACGGTGACGACCTGGCCGAATCAGACCGATGAGAAATGCCAGGAGCTGATCGAGGAGATCACCAAGGCCACCCATGCCGTGACCGGCGCACCCCTGGACAAGATCGCCGTCGTCATCCAGGAGATTCCGCAGAATCGCTGGGGCGAGGGTGGGATCATGGCCACCCACCCGGAATTCCCCGAACTCAGCCGGCGGCGGGGCTGACCGTACGCCGTACAAGGAGCGACCGACCATGGCAGCGAACGACCGCGACCGCTTCGGCGAGGGCCTGACCATCCTGCGGGAACTGGCGGGCGAGGAACATCCGTCGGTGCTCGACAGCTTCTCCGACGTGGCCCCGGACCTGGGCAGATTCACGGTCGAATTCCCGTACGGCGACATCTACGCGCGGCAGGCGCTCACCCTGCGGCAGCGCCAACTGGCCACCATCGGCGCCCTGACGGCGCTGGGCCACGCGCTGCCGCAGCTGCGCTTCCACATCAACGGCGCCCTGAACGTGGGCTGCACCCGCCGCGAGATCACCGAAGCCATCATGCACGTGGTGATCTACGCGGGCTTCCCGGCGACCATCAACGCGCTCACGGTGGCCAAGGACGTCTTCGAGGCCGCCGGGCAGGAGCGGGGGAACGAGGAAGAGAACACCGCGGGGAACGCGGGGCGGAACACGGCGGAAACCACCGGGGAGGAAAGCGGGGAATCGCGCTACGACCGCGGCTGGCGGGCCCTGAGCGATATCGACGGAGAGGCGGGCGAAGCGGTCATCAAGAGCCTCGCGGACATCGCCCCTGATCTCGCCCGCTACATCATCGAATTCTCCTTCGGCGACATCTACGTGCGCCCCGGACTCGATCTGCACGCGCGGGAAATCGTGACCATCGCCGCCTGCACGGCCCTGGGTACGGCCCGCCCCCAGCTGAAAGTCCATGTGCACGGACTGCTGAATGTCGGCGGCAGCAAGGAGGAAGTCGTGGAAACGATTCTCCAGATGGCCGTCTACGCCGGCTTCCCCGCCGCCATCAACGGCATCACAGCGGCCCGCGAGGTCTTCACCGAACGAGCCGCCGCCTCCTGACCGCCGTGCCGGTGGCCTCCCTGCCCGACACCGGCACGGGAGGCCACCGCGGTAACCGCCTGTGCCTGGTCGTCTCCCCGGACCCTCCCGTCACGGCGCCGAAACCGGCATGATGGTGGGTTCCGCCGGTACGGGTGAGCCGCTCGCCTCGGTCGGTCAGGGGTGATCGTCGCAGAAGGAGGAGCACGGTGGGGGAGAGGCCGGGCGACCACGGGCGCAGGGCGAACATCGTACGGTTCTGGCGGGCCGTGGAGCTGTTCAGTCCGCAGAAGGTTCCCGCCGTACATCACGCTGAACGAGTGGTGGCCGTCAGACCGGGGCGGGCGCTGCCGTGGGAAGACCCCGACCGGCTGCCGCCGCCCCGTCGTGGATACGTCTGGCAGCACATCGTGTACTGCGGCGTGTTCGGCATTGAGCGGGTGCGTGATGTCCTCGCGGAGCTGTTCCCCGACTCCGCGGCCGAGGACCGTGACGGCCGGCTCACCGGGGACAGCGCCCTCATGTGCTTCACCGTCGACCAGAACGGGCTGCTGCTCAAGGACTCCATCACGTTCTCCGCCTGTGCCTGGGCGGTTGGTCGTACCAGGTCGCCGGGGCCCGGCGATGCCCAATGGCTCGACGGTTTTTCCGATGAGGCGGGTTTCTGCGAGCGGCGGATGCTCGATCTCGGGGACGGAAAGCTCGTGGTGGGAGGGGGAGGGGCGGCCCACGGGGGGTTGCTGGCGACCGCGGGACGGCTGGTCGGTGACGCTCTCAGCGGCGGACTGGTATCCGGAGTCGGAGAGCTGGTGAGGGGCGTGGTGGGTCAGGCTGTTGGGGGCGTTGTGGGCGAAGCCGCGCAATCAGGTGCGGGAGAGGCGGCCGAGACCTTCACCCGGGGAGCCGTCGACCTGATCGGTGGTGACGGGCAGGCGGAGGCAGAAGCTGAAGACACCCCCGTCGGCGGGGCGGAGGCGGAGGATCTCGGCACCCACCCCGTGACGGTGCCGGCCATCGCGGCCTTCACCGCCTGGCTCGCGGACCGTTTCGCGGTCACTGTGGATCTCGCACCCGACGCCGCTAGGGTGAAGAGCGTTCAGGTCCGCGAGGACCGGGCCGACGGGACGACCACCACGGACTTCCTCAACAGCTTCATCAGCGACGACCTGGAGAGGGTCGCCGACGAGCTGGCCCGCGGCCGGGTCGGCCGGGCGCTTGAGGCCTACCTCACCGGTGCCGATCGGATCGAGAGCGCACGCCGCCTGGATGTGCGCCAAGTACCGGAGGCGATCCTGGCAGGGGTGATGCCCGAGGACATTCCGATGGGGCGCTGGCCGTCGGCATCCGATCGGCCACTGGTGCTCAGCCAACAGTTCGCCGTCAACCGGATACTCGCCGAGTTGCGCCCCGGAGACGGCTTGTTCTCCGTGAATGGCCCGCCCGGAACGGGTAAGACCACGATGCTGCGCGATGTCATCGCGGCCCTGGTCACGGAGCGAGCGCACGAGCTGGCGGGACTACGAGACCCCCAGCACGCCTTCGGAAAGGCTCACACCTGGCGAAGCCAGCAATACTCCCGCTCGGTGCGAGAACTGAAGCCGGCGTTCGCCGCGTTCTCCATGGTGGTGGCCTCGGCGAACAACGGCGCGGTGGAAAACATCACGGAGGAGATCCCTTCCCGGGCTGCCATCGCCGAACAGTGGCGCCAAGAAGCGGACTATCTGGGCGAGCAGGCGAGCCTGATGCTCGATGGCAAGGATGCCTGGGGAGCTGTCGCGGCCCGGCTGGGCAACAAGAAGAATCGCAACGACTTTGTCCGTAGCTTTTGGTGGGGCAACCTTCGAGGGAAAGGAGCGGGAGGCCAAACCCGCACCGAACGGGGACTGTGGCATGTGCTGAGGGGGCAGGACGGTACCCCCACGGAGAGGCCGGACTGGGGCGCCAGTGTGGCGCGGTTCACCGCGCAGTGGCGAGTCGTGGAGCGTCTGCGGAGGGAACGACAGCTGGCCGCCCGGGCGTTGCTGGAACTGGCGGCCGCCGAGCGGGATCTGTCGGAGGCGGCCCACCGGGCCAACCAGGTCCGTGCAGCCTTGCCCGGCCTGTCGGGCCGCGCCGCGACGGCACGCCAACGACTTCAATCCCTCCAAGAGGTGGAAGGACAGCTTCGCGCGGAACGCCATGACCACCAGGCGGGGAGACCGGGCCTGCTGCACAGCCTGTTCACCGGCGGACGGACCAACCGTCACTGGCAGGAGGAGTACGAACGTCTGACCGTCGGCATCCGAGAGGCCGGCGAAGCAGTCGCGCAGGCGCGGAGTCACTGCGAGGCGCTTCGCCGTGAGGTGGAGGACGGGCAGCGGGTGGTGGATACGTGGCGGAATCAGCAGAGCCGGACGGCCGAGTGCGCGCAGACCGTGCGCAGCGCCCGGGAACGCTGGGGCGCACACGTCCCCGACCTGGCCGACTACATGCCCGGAGCCGGCCAGGACGGCCTCGAACGCCGGGAGAAGAGCGCTCCCTGGTCGGACGAGGAGTTCACCGCCGCCCGCACCCGGCTGTTCCTGGAGGCTCTGCGGCTGCACCGGGCATTTCTGAGTGCGACCGGAAACACCATGATCAAGAACCTGCACGCCACGATGGATGTTCTCACCGGCGACGCCCCGAAGGATCTCGCCCCCGAGGCCGTGCGGGCTTGTTGGCAGAACCTCTTCCTCACCGTCCCTGTCGTCTCCACCACCTTCGCCTCGTGCGACCGGCTGTTCAGCGGTCTGGGACGGGAGGACATCGGATGGCTTTTCATCGACGAGGCGGGGCAGGCCGCACCGCAACAACCGGTCGGGGCGCTGTGGCGAAGCAGCCGCGCGGTACTGGTCGGCGATCCGCTGCAACTGGAGCCGGTCGTAGTATTGCCCTGGACCGCGCAGCAGCGCCTGCGGGAACACCATGGCGTCGCACAGGAGTGGGTGCCGGCTTGGACGTCGGCCCAGCGGGTCGCCGATCGACTCGGGCGGTGGGGCACAACACTGCCCGCGGCGCTCCCCGACGGCTCCACCCACGTATGGGTAGGCTCTCCCCTCCGTGTCCACCGGCGCTGCGACGACCCGATGTTCTCGGTCAGTAATGAGATCGCCTACGCCGGGCTGATGGTCCACGGAGTGGGTGACCGTGGTGAGTTCAGGCCGCCGAAGGAGAGCTTCTGGTGGGATGTGCGCTCGCAGCAGGCCTCCGGAAAGTGGGTTCCCGCTGAGGGAGAAGCCCTTGTCGAAGCGGTCCGGCAACTGCGCGAACGAGGCCTTCCCGCAGAACAGCTGTACGTGATCAGCCCGTTCCGTGAGGTGGCAGGACGCGCGGCCGAGACGCTGCGTGACCTGGTGCCCGGCCAACGCGTGGGGACCGTGCACACGGCACAGGGCAAGGAGGCGGACGTGGTGATCATTGTTCTCGGCACTCATCCGGATGCTGCGGGGTCCCGGCGCTGGGCCGCGTCGCAGCCCAATCTGCTCAATGTCGCCGTCAGTCGCGCCAAGCGCCGGTTGATGGTGATCGGAAATCACGCGTCGTGGCACGACCAGCGCCACTTCTCCGTCCTGGCCCGTCGGCTCACACTCGTTCGCCGCGACCCGGCTCCGGGATCGAACTCCGGGTGGTTGCCCGGCTCTCCAGGCCTGTCCGGCGGATAAGGGTTCATCCGCCGGACAGAGCACATGATCGGGAGTCAGACCGGAAAGGACGGACCGTTCCGGATCAGAACAGTGCGGACACCAGCGTGCGCAGCCCCGCACCGGCCGGTGTGACCGTGCCGGTCGCCGCCGCGGACGCGGTGTGGCCCTCGTGCGCGCTGTGGTCGGTGTGCTCGGCGTGCCCGCTGTGGGACGCCGCGGCCGCCGCCTCGGCGGTGTTGGCCAGCTCGGTGACCTCCTCCGCGCTCAGCGTCTCACCGTCGCCCATGGTGACCTCGCCGTTGCCGCCGTCGAAGACGATGTCGGAGCAGGAGTAGAAGTTCTCCTGGCTGTCGGAACGGATCCAGTGCACGTACAGCATGTGCGTGCCGGTGCGCTGCGGCAGCTGGACGTCCCAGTAGTAGTGGCCGTTGTCGGAGCCGACGCTGCCGCGCTGCGGCGGGTTGGTCACCGAGTTGATCTGCTCCAGGTCACCCCAGCCCAGGGCCCCGCCGTTCCAGCCCTGCTTGGTGATGTACACGTTGAACTGGCCGGGGTGGTGCGCCCAGTTGCTGTGCCGCAGCTCGATGTTCTGGCCCGAGGTGAGGTGCGTGATGGGCCAGTCGCTGCGGACCGCGTCGTAGGAGGAGAAGTTGAACGGGCCCCGGTTGCCGCCGCTGCACAGCTGCCCGTCCGGGATGTAACCGCTGGTGCGGCCGGCCCCGTTGGAGTCGAGAACGGCGAACCAGTTGTAGAGCGGGCCGGTGCCGGTCGCCTGCACCGCCGCCGCACAGGCGGGGTTGGTCGGCATCTGGGTGCCCATGTTGCGCTGCAGGTCCAGGTAGCACAGGTACGTCCGCGCGCCCGGCAGCATGGTCGCGCCGTGCGCGGACGCGGGGGAGGGGATCAGCGCGGCGACGAGGCCGAGCACCGCGGCGCCGAGTACGGCCAGCAGCCGGGCCTTGCGCGTGGTGGGGGGATGAGTGCTCACGGTTCTCCTTGAAAGGGGATGGACCGTGACGGGCATGCGGCAGCGACGGCCCTGTAGGTCGTACGGGCCGGCGGTACCGACGGCCCGTCGCCGGTACTTCAGTCCGTGCATGGGAGCGCTCCCGCACAACAAAATAGCGCCCTGCGGGCCATTCCAGAACCCCCGCCGCACGCGCCGGGCCCGGAACGCCCACCGCTCGGCGTACGTTCCGGGCCCGGCCGCCGGTTCAGCGGTGCCCGCGCGTCCTCATGCCGCGCTCACGCCCGCGCTCACGCCCGCGCCGCCGGGGCCGCCGGGACCGCCGCGCGCTCCGGCCCGGCTCCCGCCGGCTCCGCCGCCGCGGCCTTGCGCCCCGGGATGAAGGCGGCGATGGCCAGCGCGAGCAGCGCCGCGCCCGCCCCGATGGCCATGACCGTCTTGAAACCGCTCTCGGACGGCAGCGCCTGCCCACCGAAGTCCATCGTCATCTGCGCCAGGATCACGCCCGCGATGGCGCTGGCGGTCGAGGTGCCGATGGAGCGCATCAGGGTGTTGAGGCTGTTGGCCGCGCCGGTCTGGGACGCGGGGACGGCGCCCATGATCAGCGCGGGCATCGCCCCGTACGCGAAGCCGACCCCGGCGCCGATGACGCAGGAGACCAGGACGAGGTGCCAGACCTCCGACATGAGCACGATGTTCAGGCTGTAGCCGGCGGCGACGATGACGGCGCCGGCCATCAAAGTGATCTTCGGCCCCTTCGCCTTGGTGATGGCGGCCGAGAGCGGGGCCATCGCCATCATGATCAGCCCCTGCGGCGCCATCACCAGGCCGACGGTCATCATCGACCGGCCCAGACCGTACCCGGTGGCCTCCGGCAGCTGGAGCAGCTGCGGCAGCACCAGCGACATCGCGAACATCGAGAAGCCGAACGCCACCGAGGCGAGGTTGGTGAACAGCACCTGCGGGCGGGCGGTGGCCCGCAGGTCCACCAGCGGCTGCGGCGCGCGCAGTTCGTACCACCCCCACGCCACCAGCAGCAGGACGGCCGCGGCGCCGAGCCCCAGCGTCGTCGCGCTGGTCCAGCCCCAGTCGCCGCCCTTGGAGATGGCGAGCAGCCCGGACACGAGCGCGGCGGAGAGCCCGAGCGCGCCGGTCAGGTCGAAGCGCCCCCCGGTGCGTACCCGGGACTCGGGCACGAAGGCGAGCACCAGGGCGAGGCCGAGGGCACCGGCCACGGCCGAGGTCCAGAAGAGGAGGTGCCAGTCGAAGGTGTCGGCGATGAACGCGGCGGCCGGCAGCCCGAGCGCGCCGCCGACGCCCAGCGAGGCGCTCATCAGGGCGGTGGAGCCGGCCAGCCGCTCCGCCGGCAGTTCGTCGCGCATGATGCTGATGCCGAGCGGGACGACGGCGGCGGCCAGGCCCTGCAGGACGCGGCCGACGATCATGGGGACCAGGGAGTCGCTGAGGGCGCAGATCACCGAGCCGGTGATGAGCAGCCCCAGGCTGACCAGCAGGGCGCGCCGCTTGCCGAACATGTCGCCGAGCCGGCCCGCGACCGGGGTGGCGACGGCGGCGGCGAGCAGGGTGGCGGTGACGGCCCAGGCGGTGTCGGCGGCGGAGGCGTTCAGGTATCCGGGCAGTTCCGGGACGATCGGGATCACCAGGGTCTGCATCAAGGAGACGACGATGCCGGCGAGTGCCAGGACGGCCACGATGGCGTTGGTGTTCGGGGTGCGTCCCGAGGCGCCTTTCTCGGGGGGTCGGGTGAGCGGATCGGACATCGCGGGGCCCTTCGGGATGGTGACGGTGGTGAATTGCTTGACTTACTCAAAGATACTGCCTCGATTGATTGACTTAGGCAACTTCTAGGTAAAGTCCGGCCGCCCTCACCCGCGCACGGTTACGGTGATCACGCGTGGACGAACCCAGGACCCGGAACCCCCGACCAGGAGACAGGCAGCCACCCATGACGACCGTCGACATCCCCACCCCGGACGGCACCGCCGACGCGTACCTCGCCCACCCCGCCGACGACCGCCCGTACCCGGCCGTCCTCATGTACATGGACGCCTTCGGTGTGCGCCCGCCCCTGAAGGCCATGGCCGACCGCCTCGCCGCGGCCGGCTACACGGTGCTGCTGCCCAACGTCCTGTACCGCGCGGGCCGCGCACCCGTCCTCGACCTGCCGGAGTTCATCGGCCCCGCCGAACGGCCCGCGATCTTCGAACGCCTGGGCCCCGCCCTGCGCGCCCTCACCCCCGAGGCCGCCGGGCGCGACGCCGCCGCCTACCTCGACTGGCTGGCCGCCTCACCGCTCACCACCACGGGCCCGGTCGGGATCACCGGCTACTGCATGGGCGCCGCGCTCGCGCTGCGCACCGCCGGCACGTACCCGGACCGGGTCGCCGCCGTCGCCGGCTTCCACGGCGCGCGGCTGGCCACCGACGCGGCCGACAGCCCGCACCTGCTCGCCGGGGATCTCCGGGCCGAGCTGTACTTCGGCCACGCCGACCAGGACGCCAGTAACCCGCCCGAGCAGATCGACCGCCTGGAGGAGGCCCTCACCTCGGCCGGGGTACGGCACCGGTCCGAGGTCTACGCCGGGGCCCGGCACGGCTTCACCCAGGCCGACACCGCCGCGTACGGCGCCGAGGCCGACGCACGCCACTGGCGGGCCCTGCTCGATCTCCTCGGCCGCACCCTTACCCCCTGAACCGGGGGAGCGGCGCTACGAACGCCGCCGGGGCCGCCCGCGCCGCGCCCCGCCCTTGCCGCCGCCGGACGAGGAAGAGGAGGAGGACGGGGAGGCGGCGGCCCGCCGTTCGGCCCGCGCCTTCGCCTTCGCCCTGGCCTTCACCTTCGGCGCCGGCTCGGCCTGCTGCCGCCCCCGCGAACTGTTCACGGTCCGCCCCCGGACGATCCCGATGAACTCCTCGACCAGCTCACCCGGCTCCCCGTCCGCCCGCCAGGCGAGCCCCACCCGCGAGGCGGGCGCGTCCGTGACCGGCCGGTAGGTGAGGTCCTTGCGGTGGTACAGCCGGGCCAGCGACTGCGGTACGACCAGCACGCCCACCCCGGCCGCGACCAGCTCGATCGCGTCCTCCGTGGTGGCCGGCCGCTCCACCGCGGGCCGCCCCGGCAGCCGCTCCCACTCCAGGGTGTCGTCCAGCGGGTGGAACACCACGTCATCGGCGAGATCCGCGACCGTCACCTCGTCGGCCGCCACCACCACATGGTCCTTGGGGACCACGACCACGGTGGTCTCGGTGTAGAGGGGGATCACGTTCAGCCCCTCGCGGTCCTGCGACATCCGCAGCAGCGCCGCGTCGGCCCGGTCCTCCCGCAGGGCGCCGGGGGCCTCGGCCGCCGCCGTCGCGTCGAGCACGAGCGGGACGCCGGGCAGCCGCTCGTTCCAGATCCGCACCCACTTGCCGGGCGTCACACCCGGTACGTAAGCGAGCCGGAACGTAGGGGCAGCGTCCGCGTCCGAGTCCGAGTCCGAGTCCGTCACAACATCAGGCTATCCGGTCATGGTCGGAGGTATCGCGCGCGCTCGCTACGCTTGAGCCCATGAGCTCGAACCGGACCGACCAGACGATGAAGCCCGCCACGGCGGCGAAGAAGCTGGGTGTGTACCTCCCCGCCACCCCCGCCGGATTCCAGGAGGGCGTCGTCACCCGCAGCGAACTGAACGCGCTGCAGGCCGATCCGCCCCAGTGGCTCCAGACCCTGCGCGCCGAGGGGCCCCACCCCCGGCCCGTGGTCGCCGCCAAGCTGGGCATCTCCATCGCCGGCCTCGCCCGCGGCGGGGTGACCGACCCCCTGACCACGGCCCAGATCGAGGCGCTGAAGACCGACCTCCCCGAGTGGCTCCAGCAGGAACGCGCCACCCAGGCCGACGTCCGCAAGGAAGCCGTCCGCGTCAAGGAGAAGCAGGAGCAGCAGGAGAAGCAGGAGCGGGAGCAGCAGGAGAAGCGCGACAAGCCGTCCCGCCCCTCGCGCCCCTCCCGCACCACCGCGCCGCGCCGCCGTTCCTGACCGGACGGCCCACCGCCGTCAGCCGACCGGCTCGGCCCCGGCCTCCCGCACCACCGCGAGGACCTGGGCCGCGGCCCGGTCCGCCCCGGCCAGCAGGGGGGACGGGGTGCCCGGGGTGGCGCCGATCGCCGAGCCCGGCTGCACCGCCTCCGCCGGTATCCCCAGCACCACGACACGCTCGTCCGCGCCCCCGTCCGCGTCCAGCAGGTGGAAGCCGTCCGGGGTCACGTCCAGGGTGCCGCTGGTGGGTGGTGGGCCGTGGTCGCTGGGCCAGTGGTGCAGCCGCGCCCGGCCCGTGCGCAGCAGCCCCGCCAGCAGCGGGTCGTCGGTGTCCGTCACGATCCCCTTCGACATCCGGGTCTCCACGAACGCCCGGGCCCGCACCGGCGCGTCGCGCCGTACCGCCGACCGGCCGGTGAAGGCGCCGTCCTCGTGGCTCACCGTGGTGTCCTCGCCGAGCAGGTCGAGGACACCCGCGTCGATCAGGGCCAGCACCTGCGCCGTACGGTGCGGCGGCGGGCCGGACGCCAGGGCGAGGCCGAGCGCGGTGAACCAGCCGTCGATGTCCCGCGCTACGCTGCGGCCGTCCAGGGCGCCGCGCGTCACCAGGCGCCGCACCGGGCCGCGTACCGCCGCCATGGCCCGGTTGACGGTGTTGCGCGGGTGGGTGAGCGGAGCGTGCATCGCGTCGAGTTCGTCCTCGACGTGCTCGCGCACCCACCGCCGCCACGTCCCCGGATCCACCGGTCCCGCGCCGCGCGGCCGGTCAAGACGCGCCACCGACAGCGCCCAGCGCTCGTCGGCGACCGCCCCCGCCACCACCGCGTCCACCGCGGCGTCGCTCCGCGCCGCCCGCAGCGCGGCGAGCAGGTCCGGCTCCGCCGCCCCGGCCACCAGCGCCCCGGGCCGGTGCGCGAGCAGCGTGGACAGATGGGCCCAGGCGAACTCGCGCGCCAGCTGCGGCCACACGTCGCGGCGGAAGTCCTGCCCCGGTACGGCGGCGATCCGCTCGAACCACTCCCGGGTGGCCAGCCGGGGCTCGTACCGGGGCGGGAAGCCGCGCGGGTACGCCGCCTTCGACCGGTAGGGCAGCCCGCGCCGCGAACCCGCCACCAGGTGTGGCTCGCGCCCGCCGGGCACATAGCGCAGCCGGGCGGGCCGCGCCGGGTCCCCGGCGGGTTCGAAGTGGCCGCCGCGTCCCTCGGTCAGCAGCGCGACCACGTCGAAGAAGTTGGCGCCCAGCCCCGTCACCAGTACGCTCTCGCCGGCCGGGACCCGGTCCCAGTCGCGTTCGGCGGGCATGCCGGGCTCGATGTACACCAGGCCGTCGCGCTCCGCCGCGGCCACCAGTGCGCGCTCCCGCGCCGAGCGTCTGGCCTGCACCATGCCCTGGGCGAGGATCACGAACCGGCCGGTCAGCGTCCCCCCGTCGGCCAGCAACACCGTACGGGCACCGTCCCCGTCCCCGTCCCCGTTCGCGTCCCCGGTCCGTTCCAGTCCGGTCGCGGTGCCGAGCACCCGCGTCACCCGCACCCGTCCGGTCGCCTCCGCCCGCGCCAGCTGCTCGCGGTAGTACACGCCCTGGATGCGCCGGCTCGGATAGGACCACGGCCGCAGGGCCGCCGCCTCCGCCGCGACCCACGCGGGCCGGTCCGGCGGCGCGGTGCTCTCCCGCGCCCAGGTGATCAGATCGGGGCCTGACGTCACCGGCCCCGTCATCGGCGTGGACGCGTCCGGGTAGATGGTGGTGTGCGCGCTGTAGGTGTTGTTGAGCAGCAGCGGCGACTGGTCCGTGCGCCAGGTGGCTCCGGCGCCCGGCTCCACCCGGTCCAGCACCGCCACCCGTACCGGCGGCGCGCCGTCCGGGTGCCGGGCGGCCAGCCGTTCCACGACGGAGACCGCGCGCGGCCCGCCGCCGACCACGACCACGTCGTAGGCCCTCACGCGGCCTCCAGCGCGGAGGGCCGCACCTGGACGCCGTTCTCGCCGTGCGTCACCCGCACGTCGAGCCCGTACACCCGGCTCAGCACGCCGGCGTCGAACGCCTGCGCCGGCGGCCCGTCGGCGACGATCCGGCCGCCGTCCAGCAGCACCGCCTGGTCGCAGAAGTGCGCCGCGTGGTTGAGGTCGTGAATGGCGATCAGCGCCGTGACCCCCTCCTCCCGGGTCACCGAGCGGACGATCTGCAGCGTCTCGATCTGGTACCGCAGGTCGAGCGCGGAGGTGGGCTCGTCCAGCAGCAGCACCCGGGGCTGCTGGGCCAGGGCGCGCGCGATGAGCACCCGCTGCGCCTGCCCGCCGGAGAGCTGGGACATCGGGCGGTCGCCCAGCTCCGCCAGGCCGAGCCGTTCGATCGCGGCGTCCACGATCTCCCGGTCCGCGCGGGTGGGGCGCAGCCCGATGTGCGGGGTGCGGCCCAGCAGCACGGCCTCCCGTACGGTCTGCTCGAACGGCGTCGCCCCCGACTGCGGTACGTACGCGACGACCCGGGCGTGCTCGCGTCGCGGGGCGGTCAGCAGGTCCCGGCCGCCGAAGGAGACGCTGCCGCCGGCCGGGGTCAGCACCCGGGCGATGATCTTGGTGAGGGTGGACTTGCCGGAGCCGTTCGGGCCGAGCAGGGCGCAGAACGCGCCCTCCGCCACTCGCAGGTCGACGCCCTGAAGGACCTGGTTGCGCCGGTAGGCGAACCGGACCGCGCCGATGTCGAGACTCACTGGGCGGCCCTCCGGGTGAGGATGAGGTTGATGAAGATCGGGGCGCCGATGAACGCGACGACGATGCCGACCGGGATGACTGACGGGGCCAGCACCGTACGCCCCACCGTGTCCGCGATCACCAGCAGCAGTCCGCCGGTCAGGAACGAGAACGGCAGCAGATAGCGGTGGTCGGCGCCGATGGCCAGCCGGGCGATGTGCGGTCCGACCAGGCCGACGAAGCCGATCACACCGCAGAAGGACACCACGACGGCGGCCAGGACGACGGAGACGACGATGAGGCCGACCCGTACGGCGGTGACGTTCACGCCCAGGCTCTTGGCGGCGTCGTCACCGGCGAAGGCGATGGCGTTGAGGTCGCGGCTGAACCACAGCAGCAGCGGCAGCGCGGCCAGGGTGCACGCCCCCACGACGACGACATCGCCCCAGCCGGCGTTGTTCACCGAGCCGAAGGTCCAGCGCACGATGGCCTGGAGGGTGTTCTCGTCCGCGACGAACTGGAGGGCCGCGGTCATCGCCTCGAACAGTTGGGTGAGCGCGATGCCGAGCAGCAGCAGGGTGGCGGTGGACATCGCCTTGGCCGAGGCCAGCCCCAGCACCACGGCGGACACGGCCAGCGCGGTGACCAGCGCGCTGCCGATGACCAGCCACGACCCCGAGCCGGCCGAGCCGCCGGTGAGCAGGATGGCCAGCGCGGCACCGAAGGCGGCGGCCGGCGAGACACCGAGCGTGAACGGGGAGACCAGCGGGTTGCGCAGCAGCCCCTGCATCACCACGCCCGCCAGGGAGAGCGCGGCGCCGGCCACGAAGGCGAGCAGTACCCGGGGCAGCCGCAGGTTGATGATGATCGAGTACGTCTGGGCGAAGTCCCGCTCCAGCACGCCGCCGAGCACGGCGAGCCGGATCGCGCGCCACACGTCCAGGAGCCCGGCGCCGGCCGTTCCGGCGGTGACGGACCAGGTGAGGACGAGGACGGTCAGCGCCGTACCGGCCCACAGGACGGCGGGGCGGCCCAGCCGGGCGGGCCGGGAGCGGCGCTTTTCGGGGGTGGGGCGCGGGCCGGGGGCGGTGCCGGGGCCCGCCGCGGTCCTCGCGTCCCCCGTGGAGATGCTCATCGCCGCTCAGCCCGCCTTCTGGATGTACGCGTCGTCGCCGGGGAAGTCCGCGCCCTGGAACTCGGTGGCCCAGCGCTCCAGGTACGTGCCCGGGTCGATGTCGGCGAACTCCTGCGGGTGCAGCCAGCTCGCCAGGTACAGCGCGCCGATGGCCTTGGACAGGCCGCTGGTGGCCCAGCCGTTGGTGACGAAGACCCGGTCCTCGGCGACGGCCGTGAGGTCCTGCCAGCCGGCCCGGCCGGTGAGCTCGGCGGCCAGGGTGTCGAAACGCTCCTGGCCGGTGGGTTCGGCGGAGGGCCCGAACTCGTGTACCACGACCTGCGGGTCGCGCTCCAGGATCGAGGCGGGGTCCACGGTGGTCTCGGCCTGCTGGTCGCCGCCGGTGTCCAGGTCGCCGTAGATGTTCTCGCCGCCGGCGGCCACGATGATCTGGTCGAAGCCGGAGCCGGGGAGGCCGGTGAGGTAGGGCTGCTCGGTCTCCCAGTACACGCGCACCGGGTCGGTGCCGGCCACCCGCTCGCTGATCACGCCGAAGATCTCGTCGTAGAACCCGGAGACCCGCTGCGCCCCCTCGGTCTCGCCGAAGACCTCACCCAGCAGTTCCACGGTCTCGTGGAAGACATCGAAGTCCCAGGCGGTGGCGACCACGACGGGGATGCCGAAGGGCTCCAGCTGCCGGGCGGCCTCCTGCCAGGCGCCGTTGCGGGGGATGATGAGGACATCGGGGTCGAGTTCGGCGACCGACTCGTAGTTGATCTCCTGGAGGTCCTCGCTGACCACCTCGTCGTCGGATATCCCCAGGTAGGGCAGCCGGGCGGCGGAGACCCGGTCGTAGCCGACGACTCGGTCGCCGGCGCCGATGGCCTGGGCGAACTCGTTGCCGTAGCTGTTGAGGACGACGGCGCGCTCGGCGGGGCCGTCGAGTTCGACGGTGCGCCCGGCGTCGTCGACGACGGTGAGCGTCCGATCGCTGCCGCCGCCGTCACCGCTGGTGTCGTCCGTCTCCTTGACCACGGTGCCGCACGCGCCGAGGGACAGCACGACACCGGTGACGGCGGCGAGGGCGGCGGTGCGGGAAAGCCGTTGGCTCATGATGAGGGGTTCCGTTCTGCGGGTGGGTCAGCGGGCGGGGGTGGGCGCGGCGTCCGGCCAGTACGGGTCGCCGAGGCTGAGCATCAGCCGGTTCGCCCAGCCGAAGAACGCGGTGGCGGCGACCAGGTCGGTCAGCTCGGTGTCCGCCAGCCCTTCGGCGCGCAGCCGGTCCACGTGGGCGGTGGTGGCGCTGACCGGCGTGGTGGCCAGGGCGGCGGCGAACTCGATGACGGCGGCCCACCGCGCGTCCTGCCCGGCGGCGAGCGGGGCGGTCGCGGCCGGAAGCCAGTCCGCGTCCCGCTGGAGGGTGACACCGAGCAGCCGGTCCACGTCCTCGGGCCGCTTCGACATCTGGGCGGACTTGCGCGCGTGCACGGAGGCGCAGTAGACGCAGTCGGTCACCTTGCTGGTCGCGGCGGCGGCCAGTTCGCGTTCGGCGCGGGGCAGCCCTTCGCGGGTGGCGAAGATCGCGGCGTCCAGGGAGGTGCGGGCGGCCAGCACCCGGGGCAGCCGGGCCAGCAGCCGGAAGTACTCGCCGTTGGTCTTGCCCCGGAAGGAGTCCTCCTGCTCGGGGGTGAGTTCGTCGGTGGGAACGGGGGGCACCCAGGCCGTCCAGGACAGCAGCTCACGGGTGTACGCGACGGGGCGCTCGCGGCCGTTGGACGCCACCCGGGCGGTGCTCTTGGTGCGGCCCCGCCCCGGCGTGGGGCGGTGCGGCGTGCCGGCCGGCTCGGGGTTGTGCCCCTGGAGCAGCCGCAGTCCCTGGATGGCGCGCGCCTGGAAGGCGGTGAACGCGGCGACCTGCGAGATGACGACGATGTCGTCGGGCGTCCAGCCGGCCTCGGTCAGCAGGTCGAGGTCCGCGCGGGTGGCCAGGGCGGGGGAGACGGAGAGGAGGTCGATGTGGGCGGCGGCGGCGCGCAGCCTGGGGTCCTCGGGCAGTTCGTCGCTCAGGAACGCGGCGTCCGCCCCGAGCCGTACGTGCTCCCGGACGAGCGCGTCCACGCCGTGCCGGCGCGCGGCCAGGGCGGCCAGCCCCCGGCGTACCGGTACGCTCACCGCCGCCTCGCCGCCGAACAGCGCCTCCGAGGCTTCCTGGGCGCGCTGCGCGACCAGCGGTTTGGTGGCCCTGGCCGCCGCGATCCGCTCGTCGAGCCCGGCCAGTCGTGCGATGTCGTCGGGGTTGCTGCTCATGAGTTCCGCCTCGTGGTGCTCGGTCGCGTGGTCGGCCGAGGCACGGGCAAACATGTCGAAATCGTCGAGGACGAGAACGAGGTCTCACGAGGAGCACGCTTGCCGCATCACCGCAGCCCGGTCGTCGGTCCCGGGGGCACCCCGCCGTGCAGGAGGGTTGCCGGCCAGCGAGCCGGGACTTGGCGCTGGCGCTCTTGACCTGATCAGCAACCTAGCACCACCGACTCCGCGCGAAACACCCACTGTCCGCCATATGAGACCAACGCGTCTCACGCGGAGGGACAGCCCAGTCCTCGCAAGGGCACCCTGTCCGTCATGTGAGACACGCACACGGGTGCGCACACGGGGACGGGCCCCGGGTCGGCGACCCGGGGCCCGCGCGTGCTCAGGGGGAGATCAACAGGAGGAGCCGACCTTGAAGGACGTCATTTTGTCGTTGAAGTGCGAGGCCACCGCCGCTTCGGACTTGCCAGGACCGACGGAGAACATGCAGCCGGTGTACTTGTCGTGCTGGTAGACGGCGACCGTCTTGTCGGTGCGGTTCCAGTAGGAGGTCATCTTGTCGTTGAAGTCGTTGCCGACGTTCGACACGGAGCTCTTGGACTGCAGGAACTTGCCGGTGTAGCTGGAGTGCTCCCACACGCAGAAGTTCCCGGCCGAGCACTGACTGGAATCAGCCGCCGCCGGCACCGCCGCCAGCCCCGCGGTCGCCACCGCGAAGGTCAGCGCCGCCCCGATGCTCGCCAGACGAGAGGCAATCTTCCGGTTTTCCACCTGACATCCCCTATGCCTTGTGTGCCTGTCATTGCACGATGTGTGCGGAAGAATGCTATGAGCGCCACGGTTGCCCGGACCAGAGCACCTACAACCACCCGAACACCGCACCGCTCCTCAACTCGTTCTGAAAACAGCCGAGATGAGAGACGGCCGCACGGGCCGGATCCCCCTGAACGAGTGACCGACACGGCACCGAACTGACGCCCACAGCACCCCCACAGCTTGCTCGCCACCGGCCCCGCAACGACATCGGCGCGTACATCGCTCCACAGCGCGAAGTGGGAGCGAAGATCGACGCGCCGCGGAAGAGGCATGCCGAGGTGGCCGGGCGACGGGAATCCGGCACGAATCTCGCACGGGGCGCCTAACGGATTCGAACACGACGAAGGCCCAGATCGGGGATGGTGTCCTTGACCTGGGCCTTCGTGTAAAGAGCGGGCGACGAGAATCGAACTCGCGCTCTGAGCCCGGGAAGCACTGAACTCTTGGCAGGCCACGGAGGACCGCCGTTGACCGTGAACGACCGCCTTGACGGGCACGCATCGGGCACGGCTCACCGGGCCACAGGGGCCCGCGCAGCCCGCCAAACCTTACGCGGGTGTGTCACTCGAACTGTGCGAAGAACCTCCAGATCTCTCCCTCGGTCCAGGTGGCGACGCCGCTTTCGTCGGGGGAGCCGTCGACCGGACCGGGGATGTGGCCTCCGTCGAACGCGGCCCACTGGACCGGGTACCCGGCACGGCCGGGCCCCATCAGGTGACGGCCCAGCGCTGGTTGCTGCCGTTCCAGCAGGAGTAGAGCTGGAGCGAGGCGCCGTTGCCGGAGCCCGTGGCGTCGAGGCAGAGGCCGGACTGGACGCCGACGATGGAGCCGTCGGAGTTCACGCGCCATTTCTGGTTGTCGCCGCCCCAGCAACTGTAGATCTGGACGCTGGTGCCGTTGCCGGTGCCGCCGGCGTCCAGGCACTTGTTGCCGTAGACCCTGAACTCGCCGTCGGCGGTGCGCGTCCACTGCTGGTTGGTGCCGCCGTGGCAGTCCCACAGCTGGACCTGGGTGCCGTCGGTGGTGCTGGAGTTGGGCACGTCCAGGCACCGCGCCGAACCGACGCCCCTGATCTGCCCACCCGGAGTGGGCGTGGACGAGCCGCCGTTGAGCGCGTTGAGGACGGCGTCGTAGGCGGGCTTCTTGCTGCCGTCGTTGTTGAACAGCAGCGGCGTGTGCTGCGATCGCCAGGAGTCGCTGTCGCGCACACCCCAGACGGTGATGCCGACGCAGCGCGCGACCGCCAGGCAGTCATTGGTCACGTTGGCGTAGGTCGTGGGCGAGGCGCCCTGGATGTCGAGCTCGGTGACGGACACGTCGACGCCGAGCGCGGCGAAACTCTGCAGGGTGGTGCGGAAGTTGCTGTTGTAGGGGTTGCCTTCGTTGAAGTGCGCCTGGAAGCCGACACAGTCGATCGGCACGCCGCGCTGCTTGAAGTCCCGGACCATGGCGTACATGGCCTGCGTTTTGGCCGCGTTCCAGTTCTCGACGTTGTAGTCGTTGTAGCAGAGCTTGGCGGCCGGGTCGGCGGCGCGCGCGGTGCGGAAGGCGACCTCGATCCAGTCGTTGCCGGAGCGCTGTAGGTTGGAGTCGCGCCGGGCTCCCGAACCGCCGTCGGCGAAGGCTTCGTTCACGACGTCCCACTCGACGATCTTGCCGCGGTAGTGGGTCATCACACCGGTGATGTGGTCGGTCATCGCCTGGCGCAGCGCGCCGCCGTTGAGGCTCTGCATCCAGCCGGGCTGCTGGGAGTGCCAGGCCAGGGTGTGGCCGCGGACCTGCTTGCCGTTCTGCACCGCCCAGTTGTAGACGCGGTCACCGGCGGTGAAGTTGAACTGTCCCCGCTGGGGTTGGGTGGCATCGATCTTCATCTCGTTCTCGGCCGTCACCGAGTTGAACTCGCGGTTCGCGATACTCGTGTACACCGAGTCGTTCAACCTGCCCGAGGCGATGGCGACGCCGAAGTAACGATCGCTCTGCGCCGCCGCGGCGCCGAGCGTGCTCTCGGCGGCGTGTGCGCTCGGCGGGTTGACCAGTGCACTGACCACCCCGAGGACGCCGACGACCAGCGCTATCAGGAGACCGTGGAACTTCCGGCGGGCGGTGGGTGGAGATATGGCGTACGAGCCCATGACTGTGCCTCCTGGGTAGACGTCACGGAAGGGCTGAAGTGCGGCGGAGGCGTCGTCCGCCCCCACGCGGCGGGCGGACGAGGCGGGCCGGAACCCAGGGATTACGGGATGACCGGACACCATGGGCGCGCCGAAGGGCAGCGGATTCGGCGGGGACGATGAGCGACGACGACGCCGGGCCGTAGTGGACGACCACGGCCGCGCGTACCGGACGCGGGGCCGTGGCGGGGTTGCGACAGAGGCATGGGGTACTCCATGGCGGCTCAACCGGCGGACCGCCACGCGGAGCGTCGCTTACCTCTCCCATGGTGCGAAGAGCCAGGATGCGCCGGCGTGAAGCTCACCGGATCGGAAACGAGGTGGCGCGGGTGCTGTGGTGCGCGGCTCTGCTGGGCACCACAGATTGCTCGAGGCGGACTGTTCGATGTTCGAACGGCAACGGTCTTCTCAGACAGCGAGATTGGGGGACTGACGGTGGATCGTCAATCTTCCTCGCGGAATGTTCCGCGTCTCGGCCGAAAACTTCCGGAAGCCTGGCGAGTGCGACGGGGTCGGCCGGACCCCCAGCGCCGCCGTCGGTGGGGGCGGTTGGCACGGGCCCCGACGAAAGGATCGAAACAGCAGGTCGGCGAGCTCAAGCGGTCCCTGAGGCGACAGGTCCATGTGCCGGCCGGTCGCGCGAGGTCGGGTGCCGGCCGGGGTCGGACGTGCCCCCTCAAGCGCGAAGGAGAGGCGCTGTTTGTGGACAGATGGGTGACAGGTCTTGACCGAGAGGTCACATGTTCCTACCTTGTGGCGCCAAGGAGTCCGTGAAGTTTCGTAAGTTTTCGATGCTTGACGCTTCCCGTTCCGGAGCTCTCCATGGCCAACACCCACCGGACGCCCAGTGGATCCGCTGGTGTGACGGCCCCCTGGCGGTAACCGTCACAACGGGTCGTCAGCCGGGACGGCTGAAGGCTGGAGGTATCTCTCGGCTCCGTGCACGGCGAAGCGCTCCGGCTGAGCGCCCAGCGCACCACCTCTTCGGCATACGCGGCCGCTTTCGCACCTCTCCCGTCCCTGACCCCCGGGGGCGGCCGTTGCGGTTCATCGGGGTCACCTCACCCCCGACCCCCAGAAAGGGATGCCTCTTATGTGGCTTCGCCGTCCGTCCCCGCTCCGCCTGAGACGCCTGCTCGCCGTCCTTGCGCCCTTGCTGCTCGTGGCCACCTTCCTCGGTGCCCAGCCCGCCAGCGCGGCGACCGTCGATCCCAACGCCTCGTATGTGCTGGTCAACCGCAACAGCGGCAAGGCCCTGGACGTCTACAACCAGGCGACCGGCGATGGCGCCCGCATCACCCAGTGGACCAGGAACGATCAGGCCCAGCAGCAGTGGCAGTTCGTCGACTCCGGCAACGGCTACTACCGCATCAAGTCCCGCCACTCCGGCAAGGTCCTGGACATCCACAACTGGTCCACCGCGAACGGTGGCTCGATCGTCCAGTGGGCCGACCTGAACGCCACCAACCAGCAGTGGCGGCTGGCCGACAGCTCTGACGGCTACGTGAGGTTCATTTCGCGCCACAGCGGCAAGGCCCTCGAAGTACAAGGCGCCTCCACCGCCGACAGCGCGAACATCGTCCAGTACGACGACTGGAACGGCGCCAATCAGCAGTGGCAGCTCGTCAAGGTCGGCGGCGGCAACCCCAGCCCGTGCGCTCTGCCATCGACATACCGCTGGACATCAACGGGCGCGCTGGCGCAGCCCAAGCCGGGGTGGGTCTCGCTCAAGGACTTCACCGTCGCCCCCTACAACGGCCAGCACCTCGTCTACGCGACGACGCACGACACAGGGACGCGCTGGGGTTCGATGAACTTCAGCCTGTTCGGCAACTGGTCGCAGATGGCCTCGGCCAGCCAGAACACGATGTCAGCTTCCACCGTCGCGCCCACGCTGTTCTACTTCGCGCCGAAGAACATCTGGGTGCTCGCCTACCAATGGGGCAGGACCTCCTTCTCCTACCGGACCTCAAGCGACCCCACCAACCCGAACGGCTGGTCAGCCGAGCAGGAGCTCTTCTCCGGAAGCATCTCCGACTCCCAGACCGGTCCCATCGACCAGACGCTCATCGCTGACGACACGAACATGTACCTGTTCTTCGCCGGCGACAACGGCAGGATCTACCGGGCCAGTATGCCGATCGGGAACTTCCCGAGCAGCTTCGGCTCGACCTCGACCGTGATCATGAGCGATACGACGAACAACCTGTTCGAAGGCCCGCAGGTCTACAAGCTTCAGGGTGAGAACCGCTACCTCATGATCGTCGAGGCGATCGGCTCGCAGGGCCGCTACTTCCGTTCGTTCACGGCCACCAGCCTGAACGGCTCGTGGACACCCCAGGCCGCGACCGAGAACAACCCCTTCGCCGGCAAGGCCAACAGCGGCGCCACCTGGACCAACGACATCAGCCACGGCGAACTGCTGCGCACGAGCGCCGATCAGACCATGACCATTGACCCCTGCAATCTGCAACTCCTCTACCAGGGGCGCAGCCCCAACTCCGGCGGCGACTACGGTCTCCTCCCCTACCGCCCAGGCCTGCTGACACTGCAGCGCTGACGGCGTGACACGACTCCGGCTCTGACATGGAGCCGACGTGGCGGGCTCGGCCTTCCGCCGAGCCCGCCGGGTCACGCGACAACGTCAGGACGCATACGGCGACAGAGCGCGGGCCGCACAACGCTCACCAGCCCGAGCGCTCCCACTGCAGCGTCTCGACCTCGACCACCGCGGTGATGCAGAGGAGACCGCGTTGGACGAGCGGGTCGAGAAGACCCCGGACTCCTGAGCCACGTGGTGATGATTCTCCGAGATCCCGCCTCCCGCGGTGATGCGATTTCCTGACCAGCCAGTTCCAGGCCGGTCTTCAGACCAGAGACTTCGGCCGGGTGCGCTTGCCGCTCACGCGCCGCATCGGCTCGGCGACATCCTTGAACGACGCCACGTGCCCCGGGTCGGCGACGACAACCCGTTCAGCGAAAGCCAGTTCCGCCTCCGGAGTGGTGTGGCCAGAAGGAGTCTTCCCGGTGCTCGGGGCGCTGCGCACTCGAAGCTGTTCGGGCATGCCGCTGGATGCACGGGTAGGCGGTGCGGATAAGTGTGGTGCGCATCACGCATTATGTGTGTCGCGAAATGGATACCGGCGGTCTCCGGCGGTCACGCACGAGTTGCAGGCGCGGCTGTCCGGGCGCCTGAGGGCTCCATTTGGCGCGGATCTGGCACGTGACCCCATGCCGGCCTCGCTCAGCAGAAACCCCCAAGCCGTTGACCTGGGGGTTTGAGATGGAGCGGGCGACGAGAATCGAACTCCGCTCTGAGCTTGGGAATCACCGTGCCACCGGGCCAACATGGAGCGCTCACCTGCTGAAACGGCGATCGTTAGCGGCCCGTACCAGTCGTGGTGCACGCCTTGGACGCCCGCAGTGCACCGCCCGGCGGGGCACGCGTCGGGCACGGGCCGACGATCAGGCGTCGGTGGGCCGACCGCGTACCCGGCTTGGTTCCCGCTGGTGAAGGCGTACGGGACCGGTCAGTTTCTGAAGTCCGGTTGCGGCCGACCGCTGTGGCGCAGTTGGAGTCGGCGCCGGGGATGCGAGCGCAGTACGGGGTGGAGGTTCCAGCCTTGTTCCGAGGCGACGCGCAGGACGTAACCGGCGCCCGCGCCTCGGTAGTAGTGCACTCCGAGTTCCAGGTCGCGGTGGACGTACCCGTGGGAGGTTCCCACCAGCCGGGTTCTCTTGTTGATGCGCCGGTCCACTCGTGCCCGGTAGTAAGCTGTGTCGCCCTCCCGCACCAGCGCCACCGGTGTCACGCACCAGCGCGGGATGAACGGCGCCCGGCCCAGCGTGGCGTCCAGCAACCGTGTCGCGCCGTTCTCGGCACGTGGCAGCACGTAGACGATCAGCTGGACCACCATGGCTATGCCGTAGAAGCAGAACGCGAGGCAGAGCCACACCATCCACCACAGTGGCAGGAACACCAGGGTCAGGGGGAGAAGCAGCAGCCAGCGCAGTGCGGCCGGTCGGACGGGGAGTGGCCTCCAAGCCGGCTCATCGTAGTCGTGCACGAACGGTATCCCCCGGGTTCGTCATGGCACTCGACAGCGCACCAGCGAGTCTACGCCGGGCCGCCCCTTCCGAAACGGCGGTGGCCCCGGCTTCAGAACGGTTCCCGCCGGTGTCTGATGTCCTCCCCCTCCCCGACGAGCGCTCGGCGGCGCCGAGCTGATCACCGGCCAACGGGTGACCGGCGACATTACCTTCGAAGCAGCCAGGTTTCCTGTGCGTCGACACGTGGCGTCACCTCGACCGGTTCGCCGCCAAAGGAACCCGGCGCGGTGCATCCTGTGCTGCTCCGCCCTCCGGCCGGACGTGGCGCAAGGTCCGGGACACGGCGGGGCCGCCGCCCAACTTCCGTTTCTACGACCTCCGGCACACCGGCAATACCTTTGTGACCGAGTCCTGCGGTACGCGCGAAAAGGTCATGATGCGCGCTGGCCCGATCGATGGAGAAGACGGGTCTGGACAATAAACAAGCCCCAGGTCACTGACCTGGAGCTTTGTCGTGGAGCGGGCGACGAGAATCGAACTCGCGCTCTGAGCTTGGGAAGCTCATGTTCTACCATTAAACTACGCCCGCCGGGAGCTGGAGCTAGTTTAGCGCATCCTGGGAGTGGCTGGGGACGGGTGTCGGAGGGATCCCTTAAGGTGGCCGCGTTGTCGGCGTCTGGAGGGGTCTCTTTGCAGGTCACCGTTGTCCGTTGTGCCGAGGGGCATGTGTTCGCCGCGCCCCGCTTCCCCCTGCGGCAGCTGCGTCGTGAGCGGATCGGGCCCGCGCGGTTGCTGAGGTGTCCGCGGTGCGGGCGGCTGCGCAGTGCCGTGCCCGTCTCAGACCTGGGTGCGGTGGAAGTTCAGGTATGACCGGGACGGGGTCGGCCCGCGCTGGTTCTGGTAGCGGGAGCCGACCCCGCTCGATCCGTAGGGGTGTTCGGACGGCGAGGTCAGCCGGAACATGCACAGCTGGCCGATCTTCATGCCGGGCCACAGCTTGATCGGGAGCGTCGCCACGTTGGACAGCTCCAGCGTCACATGGCCCGAGAAGCCCGGGTCGATGAAGCCGGCCGTCGAGTGGGTGAGCAGCCCGAGGCGTCCGAGGGAGCTTTTGCCCTCCAGCCGGGAGGCCACATCCTCGGGGAGCGAGACCACCTCGTACGTCGAGGCGAGGACGAACTCCCCGGGGTGCAGGATGAACGGCTCGTCGCCGGCCGGCTCGATCACGCGGGTCAGGTCGGGCTGCTCGACCGAGGGGTCGATGTGGGGGTAGCGGTGGTTCTCGAACACCCGGAAGTAGCGGTCGAGCCGCACGTCGATGCTGGAGGGCTGCACCATCGACGGATCGAAGGGGTCGATCCGTACCCGTCCGGCGTCGATTTCGGTCCGGATGTCCTTGTCTGAGAGAAGCACCCCCGAAGGCTACAGCGTCACAGCGTGCCCAGCTTCACCAGCATCAGCAGGGACAGCAGTTGGATGGCCGACGCCGCCAGGGCGCGCGGCCAGGGGAGTTCGTGGGAGCGGGACACCATCAGGGTGAACAGCGCGCCCGCGAACAGCCAGGTCGCCCAGCCCAGTATCTGCACCACCGGGCTGGCCCCGCCGACGAAGATGGCCACCGCCAGTCGGGGCACATCGGTGAGCGCCATGATGAGCATCGCGAGGCCGGTGGTCGGCGCCCACAGTCCGTTGCCGCCGAACTGCCGCGCCAGGTTGTGGGTCACCGTCGACAGCAGCAGCGAGCCGAGCACCATGGCGACGCCGGTGATCAGCAGGTAGATCACCGCGTTGGAGACCGTGGTGTTGAGTATGTCCTCGCGCGCCTTGTCGAGGCCGAAGACCGCCACCGATCCGTACAGGAAGGTGACGATCAGGGCCGGGCCCCACATGGGGTAGTCCCGCATCCGCCAGAACGTCGGCTCCGGCCGCAGGAGGACCGCCGGCAGCAGTTCCTTCCAGTGCAGCGGGGGCTGAGGGGGCTCGGGTGGCGGTTCGGTCGGATCCGCCGCGCCGTAGCCGTACCCCTGGTGCTGGTTCCCGCCGCCGTCGTCGTAGTACGGATCGGGGACCGGCTGCTGGTACGGGTACGGCTGCTGCGGATCTTGCTCGCGCTTCCTTCGTTGTCCGGGCACAAGTACGAACGTACCCCCTCCCGGCGGTCTTCCGGACCCGGTCCCTGTCAGCTGACGGGGTCTTCCACGCTGCCCTCCGGCTCGGCGGCCGCGACCGGGGTTTTCACCGAGGTCAGCAGGAGCTGTGCGACGTCCACGACCTGCAGGTTCTCCTTCGCGGCGCCGCTCTCCTTCTTCCCGTTGACGGAGTCCGTCAGCATCACGAGACAGAAGGGGCAGGCGGTGGAGACGATGTCCGGGTTGAGGGAGAGGGCCTCGTCCACGCGTTCGTCGTTCACGCGCTTGCCGATGCGCTCCTCCATCCACATCCGGGCGCCGCCCGCGCCACAGCAGAAGCCGCGCTCCTTGTGGCGGTGCATCTCCTCGTTGCGCAGCCCCGGCACCCGGCCGATGATCTCGCGCGGCGGGGTGTACACCTTGTTGTGCCGGCCCAGGTAGCACGGGTCGTGGTACGTGATCAGGCCCTCGACCGGGGTGACCGGCACCAGCCGGCCCTCGTCGATGAGGTGCTGGAGCAGCTGGGTGTGGTGGATGACCTCGTACCGGCCGCCCAGCTGCGGGTACTCGTTCGCCAGCGTATTGAAGCAGTGCGGGCAGGTGGCGACGATGCGCTTGACGGGGATGGAGCCGAACGCCTCGTTGAGGGTCTCGACGTTCTGCTGGCCCAGCTGCTGGTACAGGAACTCGTTGCCGAGCCGCCGCGCCGAGTCGCCGGTGCAGGTCTCCTCGCCGCCCATGATCGCGAATTTCACCCCGGCGGTGTGCAGCAGCTCCGCGAACGCCTTCGTGGTCTTCTTCGCCCGGTCCTCCAGGGCGCCGGCGCAGCCCACCCAGTAGAGGTAGTCGACCTCGGTGAGGTCCTCGACGTCCTGGCCGACGACCGGTACCTCGAAGTCGACCTCCTTGGTCCACTCCAGGCGCTTCTTCTTGGCGAGCCCCCAGGGGTTGCCCTTGCGCTCCAGGTTCTTCAGCATCGTGCCGGCCTCGCTGGGGAACGCCGACTCGATCATCACCTGGTAGCGGCGCATGTCGACGATGTGGTCGACGTGCTCGATGTCCACCGGGCACTGTTCGACGCACGCGCCGCAGGTGGTGCAGGACCACAGCACGTCGGGGTCGATGACGCCCTGCTCCGCCTCGGTGCCGATGAGCGGGCGCTCCGGGGCCTCCTCGCCGGCCAGCAGGTACGGGGCCTTGGCGTGCGCGTGGTCGCGCAGCGACATCACCAGCAGCTTCGGGGAGAGCGGCTTGCCGGTGTTCCAGGCCGGGCACTGCGACTGGCAGCGGCCGCACTCGGTGCAGGTGGAGAAGTCCAGCAGGCCCTTCCAGGAGAAGTGCTCGACCTGCGAGACGCCGAACTGGTCGTCCTCGCCCGGGTCCTCGAAGTCGATGGGCTTGCCGGCCGAGGTCATGGGCTGGAGCGCGCCCAGGGCCGTGCCGCCGTCCGCCTCGCGCTTGAGCCAGATGTTGGGGAAGGCCAGGAAGCGGTGCCAGGCGACGCCCATGGAGGTGTTCAGGGCGACGGTGATGGCCCAGATCATCGAGACGCTGATCTTGATGAGGACGACCAGGTAGACGAGGGTCTGCAGGGTGCCGACGCTGAGCCCGTCGAAGAGGGCGACCAGCGGGTAGGAGACGAAGTACGCCGCGCCGTACCCGTCCACGTGGTGCAGGGCGCCCTCCAGGCCGCGCAGCAGCAGGATGGCGACGCCGATGGTGAGGATGACGTACTCGACGAAGTACGCCTGCCAGGCGGTGGACCCGGTGAAGCGCGATTTGCGGCCCGCCCGCGAGGGCAGGTTCAGCAGCCGGATGGCGATGAGGACGAGGATGCCGACGGTGGTGCCGGCGGCGAAGAACTCCGTCCACATCTCGAAGGGGGTGAAGCCGCCGATCACCGGGAGCAGCCAGTCGGCCTGGAAGAGCTGGCCGTACGCCTGGAGCAGGGTGGGTACGAGGGTGAGGAAGCCGAGGGCGACCAGCCAGTGGGCGACGCCGACGACGCCCCAGCGGTTCATCCGGGTGTGGCCGAGGAACTCCTTGACCAGGGTGAGGGTGCGCGCCCCGGGGTCGCCGGTGCGGGCGCCCTCGGGCACGGGTTGGCCCAGGCGCAGGAAGCGGACGATCTCCACGATCGCCCGGCTGAACAGCGCCACGGCGACAGCGGTGAGCACCAGCGAGACAACGATCGCGGCCAGTTGCATGTCAGCTCCTGTCGGTCTTACTGGGCGGTAACTTAACGGCTTCGTATGAGGGTACCCACTTCACCGGCCATCCTGGAAACATCTTGGAGGACAGTGATGACAAGCCGCCCCGACATTCAGGTGCGGCGGGTGTACGACCCGCCGGACAAACAGGACGGGACCCGGGTGCTGATCGACCGGATCTGGCCGCGCGGCATCTCCAAGGCGGACGCGCACATCGACGAGTGGCCCAAGGAGATCACGCCCTCGACCGACCTGCGGCACTGGTTTCACGGGGAACAGGGGTCGTACGCGGAGTTCCGCCGCCGCTATCTGGCCGAACTGAAGGCCCCCGAACGGGCCGATGAGCTCGAACGGCTGCGCGCCGAGGCCCGGACCCACACCGTCACCCTCGTGACCTCGGTCAGGGAGCCGGAACGCAGCCACGCGGCGGTGCTGGCGGAGCGGCTGCGGGGCCGCTGAGCCGGCCCCGGGGGCCGCTGCCGGGGTCCGGTCGAGGTGCGGGCCCCCGGGGTGCGTGGTGCGATGAGCCCATGATCGTGACCATCGTGGGTGCCGGCAGCATGGCCCGGGGCATCGCCACCCGGGCGCTGGTCGGCGGGCACAGCGTACGGCTCATCGACCACTCCGCCGACAAGGCGCGTGCCCTGGCCGACGAGTTGCGCCAGGCCCACCCCGCCGGCCATGTGCAGCCCTCGGACGCGATCGGCGTCGAGGACGCCGACATCGTCGTGCTGGCCGTGCCGCACCCCGTCGGCCGCGACCTGGTGAACGACTACGGCACCGCGCTCACCGGCTCGGTCGTCGTCGACATCTGCAACCCCGTCGACTTCACCACCTTCGACTCCCTCGTCACCGCGCCAGGGGTCTCCGCCGCCGAGGAGATCGCCGCCGAGGCGGCGCCCGGCGTCCCGGTCGTCAAGGCGTTCAACACCACCTTCGCCACCACCCTGGTGGCCGGTGAGGTGGCCGGACAGCGCCTCGACGTGTTCCTCGCGGGTGACGACGAGGGGGCCAAGGCCACCGTCGCCGAGCTCGTCTCCTCCGGCGGGCTGCGGCCCCTGGATGTCGGGCCGCTGCGCCGGGCGCGGGAACTGGAGGGCTTCCAGTTCCTGCTGATGACGGTCCAGGACCGGCTCGGCTTCGACTGGGCCGGCGCACTCAAGATCATTTCCTAGGGGTGGCGTGAGGCAGATCCGGATCACCACAGCCGACGGGCCGCGCCGCCGCTGGGCGCTGGCCGCAGCCGTGCTGCCGCTCGCCCTCCTGGTGACCTGGGACGGGGTGCCGCGCACCGGGGACGCCGGGGGCGGCGGCGGGCAGCCGGACGGCGGGCCGGCCACCGCGCAGCGGGCCACCGCCCGCCCGGAGGGGATCATGACCCGCCAGGAGTGGGGGGCGGACGAGGAACTGCGCTCCGGGCCGACCACGTACACCGGCGCGGTGAAGGCCGTCTTCGTGCACCACACGGCGCACGACGACGTGTACGACTGCGCCGAGGTGCCCGAGATGCTGCGCGAGATGTACGGGTACCACGTCGGCCGGCGCGGCTGGGACGACCTCGGCTACAACTTCATGGTCGACCGGTGCGGCACGATCTACGAGGGCCGGGCCGGTGGCCTGGAGCGGGACGCGTACGGGGCGCACACCGAGGGCTTCAACAGCGACACGGTGGGTATCGCCGTGCTGGGGACCTTCGACCAGACCCCGCCGCCGCAGGCGGTGCTGGACGCGATCGCGCGGGTCGCCGCCTGGAAGCTGCGGTCCGGGGTGGATCCGCGCGAGCACACGCAACTGGTGTCCACGAATGACGACAGCCGTTTCGGGGAGGGGCAGGCGGTGGACGTCGAGGTGATCTCGGGGCATCGCGACACCTCGTACACCGACTGTCCGGGCGACGCCCTGCAGGAGGCCCTGCCCGTCATCCGCGCTGAGGCCGCCCGGCTGCGGGCGGAGGGGGCCGGGGCCGAGCCCTCGGGGCCCCCTTGAGCGTAAGAATGGGATAAGAGTTGAGTCGGCCACGCTCAGGTCATTTGACGCCGGTGGCAGCCTGCGGCACTCTTGAGTCAGATTCACTCAACAGTGCTGGAGGAAACCGAAATGGCACGAGCGGTCGGCATCGACCTGGGCACGACGAACTCCGTCGTCAGTGTTCTCGAAGGCGGTGAGCCCACCGTCATCACCAACGCCGAGGGCGCCAGGACCACGCCGTCCGTCGTCGCCTTCGCCAAGAACGGTGAGGTGCTCGTCGGCGAGGTCGCCAAGCGCCAGGCCGTCACCAACGTGGACCGGACGATCCGCTCGGTCAAGCGCCACATGGGCACCGACTGGAAGGTGCACCTGGACGGCAAGGACTTCAACCCGCAGCAGATGTCCGCGTTCATCCTGCAGAAGCTGAAGCGGGACGCGGAGGCCTACCTGGGCGAGAAGGTCGCCGACGCGGTGATCACCGTCCCGGCGTACTTCAACGACCACGAGCGGCAGGCCACCAAGGAGGCCGGCGAGATCGCGGGCCTGAACGTGCTGCGGATCGTCAACGAGCCGACCGCCGCCGCCCTCGCCTACGGCCTGGAGAAGGACGACCAGACCATCCTGGTCTTCGACCTCGGCGGCGGTACGTTCGACGTCTCGCTGCTGGAGATCGGCGACGGCGTGGTCGAGGTGAAGGCCACCAACGGTGACAACCACCTCGGTGGTGACGACTGGGACCAGCGCGTCGTGGACCACCTGGTGCGGCAGTTCGCCGCCGCGCACGGCGTGGACCTCAGCAAGGACAAGATGGCCCTGCAGCGGCTGCGCGAGTCCGCCGAGAAGGCCAAGATCGAGCTGTCCTCGTCCACCGAGACCTCGATCAACCTGCCCTACATCACGGCGTCCGCCGAGGGCCCGCTGCACATGGACGAGAAGCTCACCCGGGCGCAGTTCCAGCAGCTGACCGCGGACCTGCTGGAGCGCTGCAAGACCCCGTTCCACAACGTCATCAAGGACGCCGGCATCCAGCTGTCCGAGATCGACCACGTGGTGCTCGTCGGTGGCTCCACCCGGATGCCCGCGGTCGCCGAGCTGGTGCGCGAACTGACCGGTGGCAAGGACGCCAACAAGGGCGTCAACCCGGACGAGGTCGTCGCCATCGGCGCCAGCCTCCAGGCCGGTGTGCTCAAGGGTGAGGTCAAGGACGTCCTGCTGCTGGACGTCACCCCGCTGTCCCTCGGTATCGAGACCAAGGGCGGCATCATGACCAAGCTGATCGAGCGCAACACCACGATCCCGACCAAGCGCTCGGAGATCTTCACCACGGCCGAGGACAACCAGCCGTCCGTGCAGATCCAGGTCTACCAGGGCGAGCGCGAGATCGCCGCGTACAACAAGAAGCTCGGGATGTTCGAGCTGACCGGTCTGCCCCCGGCGCCGCGCGGCGTCCCGCAGATCGAGGTCACCTTCGACATCGACGCCAACGGCATCATGCACGTCTCCGCCAAGGACCTCGGTACCGGCAAGGAGCAGCGGATGACCGTCACCGGTGGCTCCGCGCTGCCGAAGGACGACATCGAGCGGATGATGCGCGACGCCGAGCAGTACGCGGATGAGGACCACCGCCGCCGCGAGGCCGCGGAGACCCGCAACCAGGCCGAGCAGCTCGTCTACACCACGGAGAACTTCCTCAAGGAGAACGCCGAGAAGGTTCCCGCCGAGGTGAAGACCGAGGTCGAGACCGCGGTCGCCGACCTCAAGGAGAAGCTGAAGGGCGAGGACACCGCGGCGATCCGCGAGGCGTCCGAGACCGTCGCCTCCACCAGCCAGAAGCTGGGCCAGGCGATGTACGCCGACGCGCAGGGCGCCCAGGCCGCCGGTCCCGGCGGCGAGGCGGGCGCGGGCGCGGCCGGCGGTGCCCAGGGCGGCGCGGCCTCCGGCGGTGCCGATGACGACGTCGTCGACGCCGAGATCGTGGACGACGACAAGCCGAAGGGCGGTGCGGCGTGACCCAGGACCCGCAGGGCTTCGACAAGGAGCCCGAGGTCCCCGACGGCGATGCCGCGAACGCGGACGCCACCCCCGCCGAGCCGGAGAACCCGGACGGCGGGGGGGCTTCGGCCCCCGGTGACGGGGCGGGAGCCGGTGGTACGGGCGCGGGCCAGGGCGGTCCGGGCGGCCAGGGCGGCGACGCCGGGCAGTCCTCGGTCGAGGTGGCGCTGACCGCGCAGCTCGACCAGACCCGCTCGGCGCTGAACGAACGCACCCAGGACCTTCAGCGGCTCCAGGCGGAGTTCCAGAACTACCGCCGCCGGGTGGAGCGGGACCGGATCGCCGTCAAGGAGATCGCGGTCGCCAATCTGCTCACCGAGCTGCTGCCGGTGCTGGACGACATCGGCCGCGCCCGGGACCACGGCGAGCTGGTCGGTGGCTTCAAGCAGGTGGCCGAGTCGCTGGAGACGGTGGCGGCCAAGATGGGTCTGATGCAGTTCGGCAAGGAGGGCGAGCCCTTCGACCCGATGATCCACGAGGCCCTCATGCACAGCTACTCGCCGGACGTCACCGAGACGACGTGCGTGCAGATCCTCCAGCCCGGGTATCGCATCGGCGAACGGACGATCCGCCCCGCGCGGGTCGGTGTCGCCGAGCCGCAGCCGGGCGCGCAGCCCGCGGCGGCGGGGGCCGACTCCGCGGCCGAGCAGCAGGAGGACAGTGCGTCGACGTCCGAGCCGGAGAACGGAACCGGCGGCGGCAAGAGCGATGCCGCCGCTCCGGACGAGGGCTGAGGCCGGGGGAATGCGGCTGCTGATCGGAATCGGCCTCACCGGGACGACCGGTGAGGCCGGACGGGCCGGGAAGGCCGGAGAGGAGGGATGCCGGGGATGAGCACCAAGGACTTCATCGAGAAGGACTACTACAAGGTCCTCGGCGTCCCGCGCGACGCCACCGAGGCGGAGATCAAGAAGGCGTACCGGAAGCTCGCCCGCGAGAACCATCCGGACGCCAACAAGGGTGACTCCCGCGCCGAGGAGCGGTTCAAGAACGTCTCCGAGGCGTACGACGTGCTCGGTGACGTGAAACGCCGCAAGGAGTACGACGAGGCGCGCGCCCTCTTCGGCGGTGGCGGCTTCCGGCCCGGCCCCGGGGCGGGCGGCCAGCAGTTCAACTTCGACCTGGGTGACCTCTTCGGGGGCACCCAGGGCGGTCCCGGCGCGCCGGGCGGCCCGGGCGGGCCCGGTGGCCCGGCCGGCGGCTTCGGCGGCGGCGGGGGCATCGGCGACGTCTTCGGCGGACTGTTCAACCGGGGCGGCGCGGGCACCCGTACGACCGCGCCGCGCCGTGGGCAGGACGTGGAGTCCGAGGTGACGCTGAGCTTCACCGAGGCGGTCTCGGGTGCCACCGTGCCGCTGCGGATGTCCTCCAGCGCGGCGTGCAAGGCGTGTTCGGGCACCGGCGACAAGAACGGCACGCCGCGGGTGTGCCCGACGTGTGTCGGCACCGGCCAGGTCAGCCGGGGCGGCGGGGGCGGGTTCTCGCTCACCGATCCGTGCGTGGACTGCAAGGGCCGGGGCCTGATCGCCCAGGACCCGTGCTCCGTGTGCCGGGGCAGCGGGCGGGCGACCAGCTCCCGCACCATGCAGGTCCGCATTCCGGCGGGCGTCGGCGACGGGCAGCGTATCCGGCTGCGCGGCAAGGGCGCCCCGGGCGAACGCGGTGGCCCGGCCGGTGATCTGTATGTCGTCGTCCATGTGGACGAACACCCCGTGTTCGGCCGCCGTGGTGACAATCTGACCATTACGGTGCCGGTGAGCTTCCCCGAGGCGGCCCTCGGGGGCGAGATCTCCGTGCCGACGCTGGGCGGCCCGCCGGTCACGCTGAAGCTGCCGCCCGGCACCCCGGGCGGGCGCACCATGCGCGCCCGGGGCAAGGGCGCGGTGCGCAAGGACGGTTCGCTCGGCGATTTGCTGGTCACGATAGAGGTAGTGGTTCCGCGGGATCTGAACGAAGCGGCGCGCAAGGCCCTGGAGGAGTACCGGACGGCCGCCGGGGACGATGACCCTCGGGCAGCGCTGTTCGAGGCCGCGAAGGGAGAGTGACGAATGGACGGCTGGAACGCACCAGGATCCGGGCCCCGCTCACCAGGTGGAGGCCCCGGGCCGGGCCCCGGCCCGCTGACCGACGACACCCCCGTGTACGTCATCTCGGTCGCGGCCCAGCTGTCCGGACTTCACCCGCAGACGCTGCGTCAGTACGACCGGCTCGGTCTGGTCTGCCCCGACCGTACGGCCGGGCGCGGGCGGCGGTACTCCGCCCGTGACATCCAGATGCTGCGCGAGGTGCAGCGGCTGAGCCAGGACGAGGGCATCAACCTCGCGGGGATCAAGCGGATCATCGAGCTGGAGCATCAGGTGGCGGTGCTGCGCGCACAGGCCGCCGAGATGCAGCAGGCGCTGGAGGGCGCGGCGCTGGCCATGCGGCAGCGCGAGGCCCAGGTGCACGCCTCCTACCGGCGGGACCTGGTGCCCTACCAGGACGTCACCCACCAGGGTGCCGTCGTGGTGTGGCGGCCCGACCGGCGCGGCTGAGCGGAACGCGCGTACGAGGGGCCCGGTGCGAACGCACCGGGCCCCTCGCCGTGCGCGGGGCGGCTGTCCGGCTCGGGCGCCCGCCGGGCGTCCGTCACCCGGCGCCGGGCGGCGCGGGACGACGAGGGGCCGGGGGCGCTCCGGTGGTCGGCGGTGGTGGCTCTCCGCTGGTGCCGGGCCGGGAAAACGGGGGGACCGGTGCGTGTCCGGGAACCTAAGGTCGCGTGCATGGCATGGACAGCACCTGGACTGGATTCGGGCGGGGACGGGATATCTCTGCTCGCCCTGCACGGCAGCTTCGGGCGGGGGGCGATCTTCGCGCGTCTCGCCGCCGATCTGGGCCCCGCCTTCCGGGTGCTCGCGCCCGACCAGCGCGGTCACGGGCACTGTCCGCCGCGCCCCGGTGGTTTCGGCGTCGAGCGGTTCACCGACGACGCCGAGCGGTTGTTGACGGATCTGGTCCAGGAGCGGGGCGGCCGGCCGGTCGCGGTGCTCGGCCACTCGCTGGGCGGGATCGTCGCGTACCACCTCGCCGCGCGCCGGCCCGACCTGGTGTCCGCGCTGATCATCGAGGATGTCGGCCCGGTGATGCGGCGCCCGGAGATCGAGCGTCCCGTGCTGGACGTGCGCGGCTGGCCGGCCACCGCGCCCACCCGGGAGGCGCTCGCCGCCGCGATCGAGGCGGCCGGCGTACCGGATGCCACGTACTTCATGGCCAGCGCCGTCCCGGACGAGGAACGCGGCGGCTGGCGGCTGCTGTTCGACTGGGACACGATGACGGAGGTGCAGGCGGGCGGAGTCGGGGACTGGTGGCCGCGATGGCTCGGCTCCCGCTGCCCCGCGCTGGTGCTGCGCGGCGGACACAGCACGCTGCTGCCCGGCCCGCTGGCCCGGGAGATGACCGCCCGCCGCTCGGGGGCCCGGCTGCTGGAGTTTCCCGCCGCCGGGCACTGGATCCACGACGACGACCCGGTGGGCGTGGCGGAGGCCGTCCGCGGCTTCCTCACCCCCTGAGTGGGGCGCGGTCAGTCGAAGACCATGTCGCACCAGTCCCGTTGCCACTCCTCCAGCCACTCACGGGCGGGTCCGCAGTGACCGCCGCCGTCCCGGTTTCCGTGGTGATCGCCGCGGCCGGGGCCCGGTGCGTGTTCCTCCGTACCGGCGTCCTCCTCCGCGCCCTCCGCGCCGGCGGGCGCCGGGTCCGGTTCCGGCTCGGGTTCGGGTTCCGGCTCGGGCGCCGGGGGCGGTGCCGGGGTCGGCGAGGCGGGCGTGAGCCCCTCCTCGGGAGGTTCGGCGGCGACCGCCTCCGGCGTCCACGGCGCCACCTTCAGCGGGGTGTCCGGGCCGGGCGCCGTCCGTTCCACCTGCGGGGAGGGCCCCGGATCCGGCCCCGCCTCGACGGCGGCACCACACCCGGCAACGGCTGACACCACGGCCACCACGACGGCGGCTCCCAGCGAACGCGAACGCATCCGCCGAGTATGGACCTCTCAACACCCCTGGTGCCACCGGCTGTTCACCGGCAGGGACCGTACGCGGCGGACGCCCGGTCAGACCGGCAGGGGCAGCCGTTTGGGCGCCAGCGTCGGGACCGCCGGCAGCACCAGGAACACCAGGAAGCCGGCCAGCAGCCAGCCCCCCAGCACATCCGTCGCCCAGTGCACCCCGAGGTACACCCGGCTCACTCCGACCGCCACCGTCCAGCACAGCAGTAGCACCACGGCCGCCGTCCGTGCCGCGCTGCGCCGCACGGTGAGCAACAGCACCGTGCACAGGGTGAATCCGGCCAGCGCCGAGGTCGTGGTGTGCCCCGAGGGAAAGGACGGCGCGGCGGCGTGCACCACCCAGTCCACCGACGGCGGACGGGGCCGGTTGATGACCTGCACCAGCCCGTACCGCAGCAACTGCCCCACCACCAGCGCCCCGACCCCGGCCAGCGCCCCGACGGCGATGCCGCCGGAGCGCCGCGCCGCCAGCGCGCCGGCCAGGGCCATCAGCAGGATCGGCACCACCCCGGTACCCGAATCGGTGATCGCTCTCATCACCTGGGTGAGCCCGGAGGAGCGGTGCTCCACAAACCAGTTAGTCAGCGCGGTGTCGATCCCGAACGGCTCGCGGCCGTGCACCAGCACGGCCACGGTCAGCAGCACGAACAACACACCTGAGACGGCGGCGGTCAGCAAAGAGCGGGCCATTGGGGCAGGTTAGGCCCCCTTCCGGCCCCTGCCGCGCGTCACCGCGCGGACCAGCGCACGCTGACATCGCTCGCTTTGACGAAGCCGATCCGGTGCCCGACCTGTATCTGGTAGTACGTTTCGCCGCGCACCACCTGATGGTCGGCCGGGTCGAACGTCACCGCCCGGTAGTACTCGCTGGTCGTCCGCAGCCCCACCGCGTACACCTGGTCCGCCGGCACTTCGTAACTCAGCGGGCTCACCGGCTGGTACGGCACGTCCGGCGGGTACGCGGACTCCTGCGGGTAGGCCCGCCCGTACACCGGGATGGTCTCCGCGCCCCGCTTGCCGGTGACGACCCAGCCCTGCGCGTCGAAGGCGGTCGGTGCTCCGGGCGGATTGTGGAACCACGCCTTCTGGCCCAGGTACCAGATCGCCGTCCACTCCCCGCGCCGCTCCGCGACCGCGAACCGCTGCCCCGCGGTGGCCCGCGCGCCGACGTCGTTGACCCCGGTGGAGGACGTGCCGTCCCCGCCGGGATGGGTGCCGATGTCCCGGACCAGCGGGGCGCCGGCGTCCGGCACGGTGTGCAGCCGCACCGCCGAGGAGCCGTGCGGCGCACAGGCGGTGCCCTCGCAGTCGGTGTACACGGGAGAGTGACGGTCGTAGTCCGGGGCGATGGTCACCAGCCCGCCGCGCGGCCCGGCCGTGGGGTGCAGCGGGGCGCCCAGCAGGTCGAAGTAGTGCGACCAGTCCCAGTAGGGGCCGGGATCGGTGTGCATGCCGGGCACGTTGGCGGTGACGGTGCCCTGGACGTTGTCGTGCCCCAGGATGTGCTGCCGGTCCAGCGGAATGTCGTAGGCGCGGGCCAGATGGCGCACCAGCCGGGCCGAGGTGCGGTACATCGCCTCCGTGTACCAGGCGTCCGGGTCGGTCAGGAAGCCCTCGTGCTCCAGGCCGATCGACTTGGCGTTGACGTACCAGTTCCCGGCGTGCCAGCCGACGTCCCTGGTCGGCACGTGCTGGGCGATGTGGCCGTCGGCCGAGCGCAGGCTGTAGTGCCAGGAGACATAGGCCGGGTCGGCGACCAGCGAGAGAGTGCGCTCCCAGGTGGCCTCGGTGTCATGGATGACGATGTAGTCGATCGACTGGGAGTGCGGCCGGTCGGCCTTGTCGTGGTTGCCGTAGCCACCCTCGTCGTCCAGTTCCTCGTACGGCGCGGGCAGCCAGGCGCAGGAGACGGTGCGCGGGCACTCCACCCGGGGGTCGCGCGGCGGATCGGGCAGCCCCAGCGCCGTGCTCTGCGCCCTGTCCGGGGTGACGGGGGTGGCGGGCAGGACCACCCGCTGCCCCTCGGGGGTGGTGCGGGCGGCGCCCTCGCGCAGGACCGTGTAGACCTCGTCGGCGAAGACCTCGGCGGCCTCCCGGGTGTCGGCGCCCGACCAGGCGGCGACCGCCCCGTACCAGTCGGCGGGGTCGGGGCTCGGCGGCAGCCCCAGGGCGCGCTGATGCTCCGCCAGCAGGGCGGCGCCGCCCGCGACGTTGGCCGCGTCCCGCGCGCGCAGCTCGCCCGGGTCGAGGCCGGTGAGCGTGGCGGCCCGCGCCAGGGTCTGCGGGGTGCGGGCGTCGTCCCCGCGCGGGTCCGGCTCTCCGGCGAGCGCGGTGGCGGCGTCCGTCAGATGCATCGGTCCGTACCCGCCGGTGACGCTGGGGGCGCCGCCGTGGCTCTCCCAGCGGGAGGAGAGATAGGAGACCGCGAGGAGCACGGGCTCGGGGACCCCCGACTCCCGCGCGGCGGCGCCGAACGCCGCCTGCAGGGCCCGGTCGTCGTCGGCCGCGACGGCCCCCGGGGAGCTGGGCCCGGCGAGCAGCAGCGGCAGCGCGAGGGCCAGGGCGGCGCAGGCGGTGCTGAGGCGGGAGAACCCCGGGGGGTGTCGTCGCATGGCGGGCTCCTTCGCTGCGCGTCGGGTACAGGGGTAGTGGTTGTTCATGTCCGCGTCAATGCGTGGGTGCGACAGGGGTGTTGCCGTCATCGGTCCACACCCCTGAAGACCGGCCGGATGCCCCTCTCCGTTGCCGTTCCGTGATCTCTTCACCCGATCGAATGACGGAGCTGGACAGCGCCCGCGCCCCGGCAGGACCGTTTCCGCATGGACCTCCCCCACCGCCTGCTGTCCACCCTCACCGCGGGCGCCCTCACCGTCACCGTCCAGGGCGCCGCTGCCCCCGCCGCGCTCGCCGCCGACCCCTGGGCGGACGGTGCGCCCGGCACGGTCGGCAAGATCATCTGGGAGCTGGACGACAACGGCCGTCTCGGGGTCTGCTCCGGCGCGATCGTGGACGCGCCGGGCGGCAGCGTCATCGCCACCGCCGCGCACTGCGTCAGCTCGCCCGAGCGGCCGCAGCCGCCCGCCGAGGTGTGGTTCGTGCCCGGGTACGACCACGGCCTGAGCACCTATCAGCGCGACGGCTGGCGGGTGCTCGCCTTCCACACCCCGCAGCAGTGGCAGCCGGAGCCGGACGGGGACATCGCCGACCTCCTGCCCCACGACTACGCCTTGCTGACGGTGGAGGAGAAGGACGGGCGCACCATCCAGCAGACGCACGGCGCGAACACCCTGGCGTTCGCGCCGGTGCCGGACGGCAAGGACGTGGACGCCCTCGGCTATCCGGCGTCCGCCCCGTACGACGGGGAGTCGCTGCGCGCCTGTTCGGGCGCCACACGGGTGCTGGACGGCCCGGACGCGCCCGCGGCGAATGTCGGCGGGCTGCTGCTGGAGGACTGCGACCTCACCGAGGGCGCCAGTGGCGGGCCCTGGCTCCAGGACTACGACCCGGAGAGCGGCAGCGGCACGCTGGTGGCCGTGATGTCGGCCGGCACCGGCACCGGCCGCGTCGTGGGCCGCCCCTTCCCCGAGGAGGCGCGGGACCTGCTGGAGCAGGCGGCGTCGGCGGACGCCCCCTAGCGCGGCGCGGGAACGCCGTGCACGGCCGCGTACTCGGCGGCCAGCCAGGGGGCCGGCTCCTCGATGAGGAAGCGCAGCGCGGCCGGATCGGCGCACGGCTCCCGGCCGATGGCCGCAGCACGGCGCACCTGCGCGGCCCGTCGCGGGTAGTAGCGGCCGAAGATCTCCGCGGAGGCCGCGAGGTCGCTGGTCCAGCCGCCCCAGCGCGGCATCACCAGGGTGAACCCGGTGCGCACCACCCGCCGCGCGACACGGCGGCTCAGCGCCCGGCGCTCGGCGTCCGTACGGGCCCCGGCCGCCTCGGCGCGCCAGCCGGGGATCCTGCGGGCGAGATCGCCGTTGGTCTCGCGGGCGAGGAGCGAGGTGGGACGGTAACGGGGCAGCCGGGCGGCGAGGTCGGGGCCCAGCAGCGGGGTGCACAGGCAGGCGAGGAAGAACCCGGCGTCGTACCGGACGTCCTCGGCCAGCAGCGCCCGGCGGCTGCCGAGCAGCACGCCGGCCCCGTCGATCTGCGGGAACGCCGTGTCGAGCGCGGCCTCCAGGGCCCTGGCATCCGCCCGGTCGGCGGGGGTGGGCTCGTCGTGCAGCGCGAGCTGGAGGTCGAGGTCGGAGATCCCGGGCACGGCGGTGCCGCGCGGGATGCTGCCGTACAGGTACGCGCTGTGCAGCCGTGAGCCCCCGAAGACCTCACCGATCCGCTCCCGGGCCGCCGCGACGACGGGCCGGTACGGCTCCGCGACCCGCGCCAGGGAGCCCTCCCGCGCGATGGTCCCGTCCGGGTTCAGCCCTCGCTCGTCCATGGAGCCACTGTCCCGGTACGGCGCCTGTCCGGCGAGTGGTTATCCGGCGCTCTGGCCTCAGCCGAAGTCAGTGGTCTCCAGCGCGAACCCGAACGGCTCGACGAGGGGCAGTGGCCTGCCGAACGGGACGGTGCGGATCAGCGTGTACTCCGCCCCGGACGGCTCGGTGCACAGGGACACGGTCCGGCGCTCCCGGTCCACGAGCAGATGGCACGGGATCCCCGCGGCGGCGTAGCAGCGCCGCTTGTCGTGGCGGTCCCGCCCGGGGTTCCCGCCGGTCACCTCGCCGGTGAGCACCACCTCCGCGGGCGGCATCCACGCCGGGGTGCCCCGGAACCCCCGGGCCGCCGCGACAGCGGTGAGATCCGGGATGACGTGGTGCGCCGGCCCGCCGGCCGCACTCCCGGGCAGCGCCAGTCCTTTGTTGAAGGAGAACGCCACGGTGTCCGGTGTCCGCAGGCAGAACTGCCGGGTGATGCGGCTCAGAATGTGTTCGTGGTGGCCGTCCGGCGGCGGTGAGAGGACGATCTCCCCGTCGATCAGTTCGGCTCGCAAGCCCTCCGGCGTGTGGTCACTCAGGGCCAGAAAGCTGTCCGTGAGCCACCGGCCCCCGCCGTCCGCCGCCGCCGTCGCAGTCGTCACGGGGTCATCCTGCGTCCTCGGTCATGGCGTGGGTGGTGGAGGAGGGGCTCTTCACTCGAAAGAGGCCGGCGACGGCCGGGTCGGCCGGTGGTCCTTTTCCCCGGCTGCCAGGTGCGAAAATTGCCTTGAGTGGAGTACGCTCAACTTATCGCATGGTCCATGAGGCAAGCCGGAGGAGTAACGCGACGTGAGTGCCGAGCTGACCAACAGGAGCCGGGAAGCGATCAGTGGTGCCAATGACCGGGCACTCACCGAAGGCCACAGTGACATCACCCCGGCGCATCTGCTGCTCGCCCTCCTGGAGGGGCAGGACAACGAGAACATCCGCGATCTGCTGGCCTCCGCCGGCGCCGACGCCGCCGCACTGCGGGCCGGGGCCGAGCGGCTGCTCGGGGCGCTGCCCACCGTGCAGGGCAGCACCGTCAGCCGTCCGCAGCCCAACCGCGAGCTGATGGCCGTGCTCGCCGACGCCGGGCGGCGGGCCGCCGACCTCGGGGACACGTTCGTCTCCACCGAGCACCTCCTGATCGGGATCGCCGACCGGGGCGGCAAGGCCGGCGAGCCGCTGGACGCCAAGGCGCTCGCCGACGCCTTCCAGAACTCCCGCGGGGCCCAGCGCGTCACCACCGCCGACCCCGAGAACACCTACAAGGCCCTGGAGAAGTACGGCACCGACTTCACCGCCGCCGCCCGTGAGGGCAAGCTGGACCCCGTCATCGGCCGTGACCACGAGATCCGCCGCGTCGTCCAGGTGCTCTCGCGCCGCACCAAGAACAACCCGGTCCTCATCGGCGAGCCCGGCGTCGGCAAGACCGCCGTCGTCGAGGGGCTGGCCCAGCGCATCGTCAAGGGCGACGTCCCCGAGTCCCTGCGGAACAAGCGCCTGGTCTCCCTCGACCTCGGCGCCATGGTGGCCGGCGCCAAGTACCGGGGAGAGTTCGAGGAGCGGCTGAAGGCCGTCCTCGCCGAGATCAAGTCCTCCGACGGCCAGATCGTCACCTTCATCGACGAACTGCACACCGTCGTCGGCGCCGGGGCCGGCGGTGACTCCGCCATGGACGCCGGCAACATGCTCAAGCCCATGCTCGCCCGCGGCGAACTGCGCATGGTCGGCGCCACCACCCTCGACGAGTACCGCGAGCGCATCGAGAAGGACGCCGCCCTCGAACGCCGCTTCCAGCAGGTCCTGGTCGCCGAGCCCACCGTCGAGGACTCCATCGCGATCCTGCGCGGCCTCAAGGGACGGTACGAGGCGCACCACAAGGTGCAGATCGCCGACGCCGCGCTGGTCGCCGCCGCCACCCTCTCCGACCGCTACATCACCTCCCGCTTCCTGCCGGACAAGGCCATCGACCTCGTCGACGAGGCCGCCTCGCGGCTGCGCATGGAGATCGACTCCTCCCCGGTGGAGATCGACGAACTCCAGCGCTCGGTGGACCGGCTGCGCATGGAGGAGCTGGCCCTGGCCAACGAGTCCGACGCCACCTCCAAGGAGCGGCTGGCCCGGCTGCGCCGCGAGCTCGCCGACCGCGAGGAGGAGCTGCGCGGCCTCACCGCCCGCTGGGAGAAGGAGAAGCAGGGCCTGAACCGCGTCGGTGAGCTCAAGGAGCGCCTCGACGAGACGCGCGGCCAGGCCGAGCGCGCCCAGCGCGACGGCGACTTCGAGACGGCCTCCAAGCTCCTGTACGCCGAGATCCCCGCCCTGGAGCGGGAACTCGCCGACGCCGCCGAGGCCGAGCAGGAGACCGTCGCCCGCGCCACCATGGTCAAGGAGGAGGTCGGCCCGGACGACATCGCCGACGTGGTCTCCTCCTGGACCGGCATCCCGGCCGGCCGCCTGCTGGAGGGCGAGACCGAGAAGCTGCTGCGCATGGAGGAGGAGCTGGGCCGCCGCCTCATCGGCCAGACCGACGCCGTACGGGCCGTCTCGGACGCCGTGCGCCGCTCCCGCGCCGGGGTCGCCGATCCCGACCGGCCCACCGGCTCCTTCCTCTTCCTGGGCCCCACCGGCGTCGGCAAGACCGAGCTGGCCAAGGCCCTGGCGGACTTCCTCTTCGACGACGAGCGCGCCATGGTCCGCATCGACATGAGCGAGTACAGCGAGAAGCACTCGGTGGCCCGCCTGGTCGGGGCGCCCCCCGGCTACGTGGGGTACGAGGAGGGCGGCCAGCTGACCGAGGCGGTGCGCCGCCGCCCGTACACGGTCGTGCTGCTCGACGAGGTGGAGAAGGCGCACCACGAGGTGTTCGACATCCTGCTCCAGGTGCTGGACGACGGGCGGCTGACGGACGGCCAGGGCCGTACCGTCGACTTCCGCAACACCATCCTCATCCTCACCTCCAACCTCGGCAGCCAGCACCTCATGGACCCGCTGGCCAAGCCGCACGAGCGGCGTGAGCAGGTGCTGGCCGCGGTACGGGCCGCCTTCCGTCCCGAGTTCCTGAACCGGCTGGACGACCTGGTCATCTTCAGCGCCCTGGACATCTCCGAGCTGGGCCGGATCGCGCGGCTGCAGATCGACTCGCTCCAGCGCCGGCTCGCCGACCGCCGCCTCACCCTGGAGGTCACCGAACCCGCGCTGCACTGGCTGGCCGAGGAGGGCCTCGACCCGGCGTACGGTGCCCGCCCGCTGCGCCGGCTGGTCCAGACGGCCATCGGCGACCAGCTGGCGCGCCGCATCCTGGCCGGGGAGGTCCGGGACGGGGACACCGTGCGGGTCGAGCCGTCCGCCGAGGGCGGCGGGCTGCTGGTGTCGGCGGTTCCGGCCGGATGAGGTGATCTTTCCCGTCCCGTACTGCTTGCCAGAACGGGGCGGGGATGAGCGAGGATGGCAGTGTCTCCTTATACCGAGGAAAGGGACCCATCCCGTGTCTGTCGATCCCTCCGCGATTCCGAACTTCGGCGGCGAACCGGAGAAGCCGGAGAACAAGACCCCTGGTCAGGGCGGAGCGAAGAAGCCGACCGGACCGATCATGCCCAACCAGGACCTGATCAAGCAGCTCCTGGAGCGGATGAAGCTGAAGTACGTGACGGACAAGGAGGGCGACCTGGTCGCCCCCTGGGAGAAGTTCCGCACGTACTTCATGTTCCGCGGGGAGAAGCAGCAGCGGATTCTTTCGGTGCGCACCTTCTACGACCGGCCGCACAGCATCGAGGACAAGGGCCGGCTGCTGGAGACCATCGACGACTGGAACCGCCGCACGCTGTGGCCCAAGGTCTACACGCACACCAATGACGACGGCACGGTCCGGCTCATCGGTGAGTCGCAGCTGCTGATCGGCCTGGGCGTGGCGCCCGACCACTTCGTCAACACGACGGTCAGCTGGATCCGGGCCTCGATCGAGTTCGACAAGTGGCTGGTGGAGACCCTGGGTCTGGAGCAGGACGCCGAGTCCGGCGACGGCGACACCGGCGACGGCGAGCCCGGCAACGGAGACGCCGGTAACGGCGACGACAACGGTGGCGAGACGCGGAAGGGTGGCGACGACGCGTGATCGTCGCGTTCTCCGTCACCCCCATCGGCACGGGTGAGGATGTCGGCGAGGCCGTGGCCGACGCCGTCCGCGTGGTCCGCGAGAGCGGGCTGCCGCACCGCACCGACGCCATGTTCACCAGCGTCGAGGGCGAGTGGGACGAGGTCATGGACGTCGTCAAGCGCGCCACCGAGGCCGTCCAGGCGCACGCCGGGCGGGTCAGCCTGGTGCTGAAGGCCGATCTGCGCGAGGGCGTCACCGACGGCCTGCACAGCAAGGTCGCCACCGTGGAGCGCATCCTCGGCGAGGGCTGAGGGCAGCCAGACACCGAACGGCGGGCCCCGGGGTGATCCCCGGGGCCCGCCGTCACGCGTTCGGGCCTGCCGCCCGCGCTCACACCACCGCGGTGTTCTCCTCGGCGAAGTGGCACGCGACCGGATGCCCGGTGCCGCGGTCCTTCAGCTCCGGCTCCTCGGTGGCGCAGATGTCCTGCGCCTTCCAGCAGCGGGTACGGAAGCGGCAGCCGCTCGGCGGGTCCAGCGGGCTCGGCACGTCACCGGTGAGCACCGTACGGCGCCGCTGCCGCTCCTTCTTCGGGTCCGCCAGCGGGGCCGCCGACAGCAGCGCCTGCGTGTACGGGTGCGAGGGCCGCTCGTACACCTCGGAGCGCTCGCCGGTCTCCACCACCTTGCCCAGGTACATCACCGCGACCCGGTCGGAGATGTGCCGCACCACCGACAGGTCGTGCGCGATGAAGACGTACGCGACGCCGAGCCGGTCCTGGATGTCCTCCAGCAGGTTGACGACACCGGCCTGCACCGACACGTCCAGCGCGGACACCGGCTCGTCCAGCACCAGCAGCTTCGGGGACAGCGCCAGCGCCCGGGCGATGCCGATGCGCTGCCGCTGGCCGCCGGAGAACTCGTGCGGGTAGCGGTTGCCGTGCTCGGGGCTCAGCCCCACCAGCCGCAGCAGCTCCGCGACCCGGTCCTTGCCGCCGTCCCGCCACTGCCCCTGCACCTTCAGCGGCTCGGCGATGATGTCGTTCACCGGCAGCTTGGGGTTGAGCGAGGCGTACGGGTCCTGGAAGACCATGCCGGTCTCGCGCTGCACCGGGCGCAGCTGGGAGGGCTTGAGCCCGGTGATCTCCTTGCCGTTGAACTTCACCGAGCCGGAGGTCGGCTTGATCAGCTGGAGCACGGCGCGCCCGGTCGTCGACTTGCCGCAGCCCGACTCGCCGACCACGCCGAGGGTTTCGCCGGTGCCGACGCTGAAGGACACGCCGCTGACGGCCTGCACCTGGCCGGTGACGCGGCGGATCAGGCCGCCGCCGCGCACCGGGAAGTTGACCACCAGGTTCTCGACCCGCAGCAGTTCGTCGCCGGGTCCCGCGGTCTTCTCGGGGGCCTTCGACAGGTCCGTGGTTGCCGTGGTCGTCATCGTCACCCCTCCTTGCTCTCGGTCGTTTCCGTCACTGCGGCGGTGTCCTCGCGGAAGAACGCCGTCGGGTCCTCCGCCTCGGCGAGCCGGTCGCTGTGGTGGCAGGCCGCCCGGTGGCCCTCGCCGGCCTCGGTCAGCTCGGGTTCGCTGTCCGTGCACTCCCGCGTCGCCAGCGGGCAGCGCGGCGCGAACGGGCAGCCGGGGGGCAGGTGGATCAGCGACGGGGGCGTGCCGACGATGGGCCGCAGCCGGTCCTCGCGGTCCCCGTCCAGCGACGGGATGGAGCCCAGCAGACCGGCCGTGTAGGGCATCCGGGGCTCGTAGAACACCTGGTCCGTGCCGCCGATCTCCACCGGCTTGCCCGCGTACATCACCAGGGTGCGGTGCGCCATGCCGGCGATCACCCCGAGGTCGTGGGTGATCATCAGGATCGCCGCGTTGACCTCGTCCTTGACCTCCAGCAGCTTCTCCAGGATCTGCGCCTGGACGGTGACGTCGAGTGCCGTGGTGGGCTCGTCCGCGATGATGACGTCGGGGTCGTTGATGATCGCCATCGCGATCATCACCCGCTGCCGCATACCGCCGGAGAACTCGTGCGGGTACGCGCCAAGACGCTTCCCGGCCTGCGGGATGCCGACCAGGTCGAGCATGTTCTTCGCCCGGGCCAGCGCCTCCTTGCGCGGCACGAGGTGGTGGGCAAGGACGGCCTCGGCGAGCTGGTCGCCGATGGAGCGGACCGGGTTGAGCGAGGTCATCGGGTCCTGGAAGATCATGGCGATCTTCTTGCCGCGCAGCGCCCGCTGTTCCTTGGGGCGCATGGTCAGCATCTCCTGGCCCCGGTAGCGGATGGAGCCCTTGATGCGGGCGGACTTGGGCAGCAGGCCCATGACCGCCATCGAGGAGACCGACTTGCCGGATCCGGATTCGCCGACAATGCCCAGCACTTCGCGGGCGTGCAGGGTGTAGTCGACGCCGCGCACGGCACGGACGACACCGTCGTCGGTGGGGAACTCGACGGTCAGGTTGCTGACTTCGAGGATGGCCTCATCGGTGGGCCGCTGGGCGTCGGCCAGGGTCAGTGCCTCGTGGACGTCCTCGGCCGCCTCGGTCACCGCGGGGGGTTTGGTCACAGACATCAGTCACGCACCCGGTTCTGTCGGGGATCGAAGGCGTCACGCAGACCGTCGCCGATGAAGTTCACCGACAGGGCGATCAGGATGATGAAGGCACCGGGCCAGTAGAAGAGCCACGGGCGGGTGCCGAGCGCCGTCTGGTAGTCGCTGATCAGCCGGCCCAGGGAGGTGTCCGGCGGCTGGACGCCCAGGCCGACGAAGGACAGGCCGGTCTCCAGCAGCACCGCGGAGGCGATCGCCAGCGTCACGGAGACGATGATGATGCCGATGGTGTTGGGCAGGATGTGCTTGAAGATGATCCGCTTGGAGGAGGTGCCCACCGAGCGGGCGGCCTCCACGAATTCCTTCTCGCGCAGGGACAGCACCTCACCGCGCACCAGGCGGGCGGTCTGCATCCAGGTCACCAGGCCCAGGAAGACCCCGAACAGGACGATGCCCCGGCCCGCGATCATGGTGCCGATCAGGCCGGCGATCAGCAGGGTGGGGATGGCGATGAGCACGTCGGTGGACCGCATCAGGGAGGACTCGGTCCAGCCGCGGAAGTAGCCGGCGGCGGCACCGATGACCGTACCGACGAAGGTGGCGATCAGGCCCACCAGCAGCGCGATGACCAGGGAGACCTGGGCGCCGCGCATGGTGAGGGCGAAGTAGTCGCGCCCGATGTTGTCCTGGCCGAAGGGGTGTTCGCCCAGGTGGACCCCGCCGCCCCCGAGGAACTCGGGGATGACGGAGAGGGTGGGCCGGCCGCCGTTGAGCGCCGTGCCCGTGGTGGTGGGGTCCTTGTCCCACCAGCCGGGTATGGGGCCCGCGCCGATGGAGGTGACCGCGAGGCCGACCACCAGGATGAACAGCACCAGGCCCAGCATGGCGCCCTTGTGCCGGAAGAACCGGCGGCGGACCAGCTGACCCTGGCTGCGGGCGACGACGTTCATGCCCTGGGCGGTGTCGGCCGTGCTCTGCTGGGGTCCCGGCTCCGGCTCCGGCCCCGCCGTCTGCGCTGTGCGCTTCGCGTCCGTCATGTCAATCTCCTTCAGGACAGCCGGATACGGGGGTCGAGGACGGCGTAGGTGATGTCCGCGATCATGTTGAAGACGATGATCGCGCCACCGGAGACCAGGAAGAACGCCATGATGGGCATCGGGTCGCCCTGCTGGATGCCTTCCAGCAGCATGGTGCCCATGGCCCGCCAGCCGAAGACCTTCTCGGTGATGACCGCGCCGCCGAGCACCGTGCCGATGTCGAGGCTCACCAGGGTGGTGATGGGTATCAGGCCGTTGCGCAGGACGTGCCGGGTGACCACGGCGCGCTCGCTCAGGCCCTTGGCGCGGGCGGTGCGCACGTAGTCCTGGTTCATGACCTCCAGCATGCTGGCGCGGGTGTAACGGGAGTAGCTGGCCAGCGAGATCAGCACGAGCGCCAGGCTGGGCAGCGCCAGGTGGCCGAACGAGTCGAGACCGCTCTGCCAGAAGGTGCCGTCGTAGTTGGGGGTGTTGGCGCCGATGGTGGAGACCGGCCGGCCGCCGACCGAGTCGCTGTAGGAGGCGAAGGACTGGAGCATCCGGTCCAGGAAGATCACGGCGCCGGTGAACAGGCCGGTGAAGATGGCCGCCGGGATGGCGTTGCGGCGGTACAGATCGCCGCCGAGGAACCAGCCCAGGCCGTACCCGATGCCGGCGGTGACCAGGGCGAGCAGCACCATGGTCAGCAGGTTCGGGTCCTCCAGGACGGGGCCGAGCGCGAAGTAGGCGACGATGCCGATCACGGCCGAGGCCAGGGCCGCCTTCATGGGCGGTGCCCACTCCAGGCCGCTGACCAGGGTGGTGAAGCCGATGGCGCCGCCGAGGGCGGTCAGGGCCACGACGACCGGGCCCAGGCCCGGGTCGGTGAACCAGCCGGTGGCGGAGACGACCGCGAGCAGGACGGCCATGCCGGCGGCGGTGGTGCCGAAGACGGTGAGCCGGGTGCGGCGGTCGCCCACGACGAGTCCGCCGGCCGCCAGCGCGGTGATGAGGGCGATGCCCGCGATGAACGGCACCGAGATGACGGGGTCGGCGAGCCAGTCGTTGAAGTCGATCGCCATGAACTCCTTCAGGAGGGTGGCGATCCAGAACGACGGGAGCGAGAAGCAGACGAACGCCACGAAGGTGACGGACTGGTCCAGGGCGCTGTACTGGCGCAGTGCGGAGATCACGCCGATGGTGATGCCGACGATGATCGAGATCACGGTGGCGCCGATGACCAGCTGAAGAGTGGCGCCCACGGCCGCGTCCAGCATCGAGTTGACGCTCAGCCCCTGCCGGTTGACGCCGAGATCACCTCTGATCGCGTCGCCGAGCCACAGGAAATATCTGACGATGAAGGGTTCGTCCAGATGCATGCGTTCGACGATCACGGCGATGGCGTTCTCGCGCGTGTTGTCCGGCAGCTGGCGCGCGTCGGCGAGCGGGTCCTTGACCTTGGTGGCCAGGAAGAAGATCACGACCGTGGCGGTGAGGAACACCCAGATCGAGACAAACAGCCGCCGCACGATGAAGACGAGCATGGCGCTGACTCCTGAAGGTGCGAGTGGTGTGGGAGGTGTGTACGGGCTGAAACGGGAGGTGAGAAATGGCAGACGGGGCCGGGGGTTTGAGGCCCCCGGCCCCGTGAGGCGTGTGCCGTGTGGTGCGGTGCGGCGGGTTCAGCTCACCCGGGGAGCGGGTGGGCCGTCACCGCCGCGGCCTCAGCCCTTGGACCACTCGTGGACGTTCCAGGTGACGGAGCCCTGGGACGGGTTGGGAACGATGTTCTGCACGCTGTCGCCCCAGGCGGTGATGCCGGGGTGCTGGAAGATCGGGATGGTGGCCAGGTCTTCCCACAGCAGCAGCTCGATCTCGGCGGCGATGGCCTGGGCGTCCTCAGGGTTGGGGGCGACCAGGATGTCGTCGAGCAGCTGGTCCACCTGAGGGTTGGAGTAGCAACCGTTGTTGTTGCCCTTGCCCTCGACGGTGCACTCGGAGGTGCGGAAGGTGGAGTTCCAGCCGGACATCTGGTTCGAGCCGATCCAGGCGTACTGGGCGACATCGAAGGTGCCCTGCGACAGGCCACCGGTGGTGTCGAAGAAGTCGGCGGAGGAGACGAACTCGACGTCGAAGCCGGCCTGGTCACAGGAGGCCTTGACCAGCGCGCCGGAGTCGTTGCGGCGCTGGTTGTCCAGGGTCTCGACGCGGATCTTGGTACCGACCGCGTCCTCGGCCTCCAGGATCTGGCGGGCACGGTCGATGTCGGTGGTGCCGAATTCGGCGATCACCGGGGCGACGGCGTCCACGCCCAGGTCGTAACCCGGGTCCCAGGGAGCGAGGTTACGGACTTCCTTGACGGTGGCGTCCGGCACGATCGGCTGGATCAGGTTCTCGACGATCTGCTGGCGCGGGGCGCACAGGGCGAACGCCTGGCGCAGCTCCAGCGAGTCCGAGAACGGACCGCGGTCGAAGTTGAAGTCCCAGTGCTCGTACGTGTACTGGTCACCCAGGAAGGTCTGGATGCCGGTCGCGTTCTCCAGCTGGTTGGCGACGTCCACCGTCGGCTGCGGCTGGATGACGTCGACCTCGCCGTTCTGGAGCGCCTGGACCTGCTGCTCCTCGGCGACCATGCGGATGACGATGTTCTTGGTGGCCGGCTGCTCGCCCCAGTACGCCTCGTTGGCGGTCAGGGTGACCGACTGGCCCTCCTCGTAGCCGCTCAGCTTGTACGGGCCGGAGGAGGGGATGATCTCCTCGTTCGGCAGCGCGCCGTTGATCAGCCAGCCCTCGTTGAAGAAGGCGGCGGCGTCGGCCAGCGCGTCGGCGTCCTCCTCCAGCAGCGCGGCGAGGAGCTCCTCCTCGCTCAGACCGCCCTGCGCGGCGACGACGTGCGCCGGCATGATCTTGTTGTTGCCCACACCCGGGCCGGCGGTCTCCCAGTCGGCGTACGGGGTGTCGTAGACGAGGGTGAAGGACTTGCCGCCCGGCTCGCACTCGGGGCGGGTGGTGTCCTCGATGCCCTGGGTGCCGACGGCGGAGAACAGACCACCGATGGCGCCGGCCTGCTGGGTCCACCACAGCTGGATGTCGACGCAGTCGATCGGAACCCCGTCCGACCACTGGGCGTTCTCGTTGATGGTGTATTCGACCGTCAGCGGGTCGTCGGACACCTTCTCGTAGGTGCCGAACTCCTCGTGCGGGGTCACCAGACCGCGCTCACCGTCGAAGCCCCAGAAGCCGCCGACGGTGCCGTTGAGTATCGTGCCGTTGGCGTTGGAGTTCGCGCCCGCGGTCGTGGGGTTGTAGCTGTCCAGCGGCTGGGCCCAGGCGAGCGTCACCGTGTCGGAGGACCCCCCGCCGCCGTCGTTCTTCTTGCCTGCGTCGTCGCCGCCGTCGCTGTCGCTGCCACATGCTGAGAGGACGAGTGCGCCTCCCAGCAGGGCTGCGCCCAGCTTTGACGCCCTGCCGATTCGGGTCATCTTGGGCCTTCCACGGTGTGATGACTTGTAGTGTGAAGTTGCGGAGAGCTTCGTCACAGAACAGCGCGCGAACAAGTGCGCAAGAGTGACCGTTGTGCAGCCGAGATGTGAAACAGACTGAGTTGTTACCAGTATCTACGCGCATATATGGAACAAACGGGCGTTTCCGTAGTGCTAGCACATCGGCAACGTGAACGCGTGTTCGCATTGCGGGCACGGGCAGGAGAACACCTGACCCACCCTGTCCCCGGGGGGATGGAAACCTGCTGAAGTTGGGTAAAAACGCTGTGGGGGCGGCGTGTTCCGTGATTCGGTGATGTCCGTATCCGGGTTCAGCGCCTGGGCGTCCCGCCCAGTGCCTGCCAGGCCCGGCGGACGGAGCCGGCCGAGGGTAACCGGTGGCCGGTCCGTCCCACCATCGATCGCGTGCATGCGGGAGCCGACCCATGCTCACCACCATTCACACCGCCTATACCGACACCAGGGCCGACGACCTGGCCTGGGCGCTGGGCCGCGAGCCCTTGCCGTCCCTGGCCACCCTCGATCTCGAACTCGCGGGCGCGAGCGTGCAACTGCGCGTGCTGGGCGCCTCCCATCAGGTGCTGCTCAGCGCGCTGGGCGACTCCTGTTCCGAAACCGTGGCCTGTATGCCGGGCAGCAACACGCCCCTGCCGCTGGGGGTCTCCAAGCGGCTGGGCAGCTTCGACTACGAGTTCGCCGCCCGCGTCGAGACCCTGAGCGCCGGCTCCTTCACCGGCCGCGCGCAGGAGCTGCTGGCGCTGGTCGCCGAGCATCCCTACGGACTGGCCGCCACCTTCCCCGGTGACCCGAACGCCTTCACGGCCTTACTCGCCCAGCGGCGCGGCCACCAGGTGCACTGGCGCACCTGGCACGCCTATCCGCAGGAGCGGCGCCTGGTGGTCACCCGGACCAGGATCGGCGTGCACAGCTCTTCCTTGGGTGACAGAGTGGGTGCGGGGAGTGACGTAATGTTCGGCTCGTGATAGCTCCATCCGCCCCCGCACCGGGGCGGCCCACGCCCCGGCGGTCCGGTGCGCCGCATGACAACGGGCCCGGCTCCGACGCCACCTGGCTGCCGGTGCCCCCCGGTATCGGCCGGGCGCTGGTGCTGGCGGGCGTCTTCGTCTGCGCCGCCTGCGGCCTGGTCTACGAGCTGGAACTGATCGCGCTGGCCGACCACTTGGTGGGGGACACCGTCACCCAAACCTCGGTCGTGCTGTCGCTGATGGTCTTCGCGATGGGGATCGGCTCGCTCGCCTCCAAACGGCTGCGGGGGCGTGCCGCCGCCAACTTCGCGCTGATCGAGGCGTTCCTGGGCCTGGTGGGCGGCAGTTGCGCCATGGTGCTCTACCTCTCCTATGTGTGGAGCGGCGAGGCACGCTGGGCGCTGTTCGCCTACGCGCTCGCCATCGGGGCGCTGATCGGTGCCGAGATGCCGCTGCTGATGGCGCTCATCCAGCGGATCAGGGAGCAGGAGGCGGATCGCGCCGTGGCCGATCTGTCGGCGGCGGACTACGTGGGGGCGCTGCTCGGCGGGCTGGCCTTCCCCTTCCTTCTGCTGCCGCTGCTGGGGCGGGTGACGGCGGCGCTGGTCACCGGCGCCGTCAACGCGGCGGCGGGCGGGCTGCTGGTGCTGTGGCTGTTCCGGGACGATCTGACCCGGTCCTGGCGGTGGCGGTTGCTCGCGCTCAACGCGGGGGTCATCGCGGTGCTGCTCGGGCTGATCACGTGGGTGGCTCCGCTGGAGCGGGCCACGGACGCGGCGCTGGCGGAGCGGGCGGTGAGCGGCGCGGCCGGTGAGGAGCCGGGATAGCGGGGCGGAGCCGGGCGGCGCCCCCGGGTTTCGGCCGGGAGTGCCCCCAGGTGGGGTGGCCGGATCCGTGTCCTGTGTCGGACTAGTCGTTTAAGCGGCCCCAGTGGGTAGGGTCGCCGCATGGAACACGAGGTCTACGTCCCGTTCTCCGCCGCCGTCCTGCGGAGCGCGTTCGCCGATCCGGAGCGGGTGGCCCGTTGTGTTCCCGGCCTTGAGCTGGACCGGGAGCAGCCGGCCGGGCCGCCCGGGGAACCCTCAGCGCCCGCCGCGGGTTCCGGCGCCGCGGCGGAGCCGGCCACCGTCGCCGGCCGGCTGCGGCTGCGCATCGGCGGCACCTCCATCACCTACCGGGGCACCCTGACCGTTACGGCACCGGCCGGAACCGGGGCCCTCACCCTCACCGCCGAGGGCGGCGAGGCCCGGGGCCCCGGCACCGCGGCGCTGACCCTCACCGTCACCCCGCGCACGCTTGCCGACGGCTCCGGCACCACCCTCGCCTTCAGCGCCTCCGTGCGCGGCGAGGGCCGGCTGGCGGCCGTCGAGGCACGGCAGCGGGAGACGGCGGGCCGCCGGCTGCTGGACCGCTTCCTGGAGGCGCTGGTGGCCGATCTCGGCCAGGAGGAGGTGGAGCGGGGCGAGGTGCCCCCGGTGAGCGGCGCCGGAGGCATCGGCGAGCCCGGTGACAACGAGCGCGTCATCCCCGGCATCCCCGCCCCCGAGAGTCAGCCTGCGGCGGCGTCCGCGCACGGTGGGCAGGAGTTCGAGGACCTGGAGAGCCTGGAGGGTCTTCCGGAGCTGGAGGACCTGGAGGAGCTCGACGGTCTGGAGGATCTCCAGGACCTCGAAGGCCTGGAGGACTTGGAGGATCTGGAGGACCTGGAGGAGGAGGGGGAACGCGCCGCGCGCCGGCACACCCCGGCCCCCGAGGCCGACTTCGCCCGCCGGACCATGATCGGCCGCAGCGCCGAGGAGGTCGACCACGCCCCGCCGCGCGGCCGTTACGCCCCCGCGCCGCCGCCCGGCACCGGGGGCGCCGTCTCCATCTCGCTGCGCTGGGTGGCCCCGGCCGCCGCGCTCGCCCTCGCCTCGGCCGTCGTGGTGGGACGGGTGCTGCGACGGCGCCGCTGAGCGGGCATCGTTATGGTCTTCGGGTGACCACGGATGACTCAGACCGCCCCGACCGCCAGGACGACCGTGCCGAGGAGGGCGTCTCGCTGCGTGCCGGCGGCACCCGGCTGACGGTGCGCCCCGACCAGGGCGCCCGGCTGTCCTCGCTGCTGATCGACGGCACCGAACTGCTGCGGCAGGGCGAGCGCTTCGGCTCCTTCGTGATGGCCCCCTGGTGCGGCCGCACCCGCGAGGGCCGGTTCCGCAACGGCGGGATTTCGCACCAGCTGCCGGTGGACGAGGGCCAGCGGCACGCCATGCACGGCACGGTACGGGGCAGGCCGTGGCGGACGCTGCGGGCCGATGAGCGCTCGGCGGTGTTCAGCCGCGCGATCGGCGCCGGCGAGCAGGGCGACCCCTGGCCGTACGCGGGCACGGTGACCCAGCGCGTCGAACTGGCCGAGGATGGCAGTGGGCTGACGCTCACCCTGGGGGTGGAGACCGCCAAGGTGTCCTTCCCCGCGCAGGCCGGCTGGCACCCCTGGTTCCTGCGGCATCTCACCCCCGGCGCTCCGGGCGCGGAGCTGGGTTTCAGCGCCGGCTGGCAGGAGGAGCGCGGCGACGACCATCTGCCCACCGGGCGGCGCATCACGCCGCTGCAGGGGCCGTGGGACGACTGCTTCGGGATGCCGGAGGGGGTGGACGTCACCCTGACCTGGCCCGGGCAGCTGGAACTGAAGGTCGCGAGCCGCAGCGAGTGGGTGGTGATCTACGACGAGGTGGCCGAAGCGCTGTGCGTGGAGCCGCAGTCGGGGCCGCCGAACGGGCTGAACACCACCCCGCACCTGGTCACTCCCATCGAGCCGCTGGAGATCTCCACGGTCTGGACCTGGCGGCGGCTGCCGTAATGTCGGCTTTCATGAACGCGCGTGAGACCCTGCTGCGGCAGATTCAGAACAAGGCCGTGGTGTACGGCAAGGTGACCCTCTCCTCCGGGGTGGAGTCCGACTACTACGTCGACCTGCGGCGGATCACCCTGGACGGGGAGGCCGCCCCGCTGGTGGGCGAGGTGCTGCTGGAGGCCACCGCGCATCTGGAGTACGACGCGGTGGGCGGGTTGACGCTGGGCGCCGATCCGGTGGCCGCGTCGATGCTGCACGCGGCGGCCGCGCGTGGCCGCCGGCTGGACGCGTTCGTGGTGCGCAAGGCGCAGAAGGTGCACGGACTCCAGCGCCGGGTGGAGGGCCCCGACGTGGCGGGCCGTCGGGTGCTGGTGGTCGAGGACACTTCCACCACCGGTTCCTCGGCGCTGGAGGCGGTGGCCGCGGTGCGTGAGGCCGGTGCCGAGGTGGTCGCGGTCGCCGTGATCATCGAACGCGGCGCGGCGCCGGCCGTCGAGGCCGCGGGGCTGCCGTATGTGCAGATCTACGGCCTGCCGGAGCTGGGCCTGGGCTGACGCCCCCGCCAGCAGTTATCGCGGAGAGTCACTGTTTCACGTGAAACGGTGACTCTCTGTGCATATGGCGGCCGCCACACTGGTGCATCTGTTCCGGTCTGGGAGGATGGGCGGGACGCGGAACCGCACGGATACCAAGGAGCGGACAGATGCCCATCGCAACTCCCGAGGTCTACAACGAGATGCTCGACCGGGCGAAGGCAGGCCAGTTCGCCTACCCCGCCATCAACGTCACCTCGACGCAGACCCTGCACGCCGCACTGCGCGGCTTCGCCGAGGCGGAGAGCGACGGCATCGTACAGATCTCCACGGGCGGCGCCGAGTTCCTGGGCGGCCAGTACGACAAGGACATGGTCTCCGGCGCCACCGCGCTGGCCGAGTTCGCCCACGTCGTCGCCGCGAAGTACCCGGTGAACATCGCGCTGCACACCGACCACTGTCCCAAGGACAAGCTGGACGGCTACGTGCGCCCGCTGCTCCAGCTTTCCAAGGAGCGCGTCGACCGCGGCCTCAACCCCCTCTTCCAGTCGCACATGTGGGACGGCTCCGCCGAGACCCTCAAGGACAACCTGGAGATCGCCGAGGAGCTGCTGGCCCTCGCCGCCGCCGCCAAGATCGTGCTGGAGGTGGAGATCACCCCCACCGGCGGTGAGGAGGACGGCGTCACCCACGAGATCAACGACAAGCTGTACACCACCGTCGACGACGCCCTGCGCACCGCCGAGGCGCTGGGCCTGGGCGAGAAGGGCCGCTACCTGCTGGCCGCCTCCTTCGGCAACGTGCACGGCGTCTACAAGCCCGGCAACGTCGTGCTCCGCCCCGAACTGCTCAAGGACCTCCAGGAGGGCGTCGGCGAGCGCTACGGCAAGCAGAGCCCCTTCGACTTCGTCTTCCACGGCGGATCCGGCTCCACCCGCGAGGAGATCGCCACCGCGCTCGGCAACGGCGTGGTGAAGATGAACCTCGACACCGACACCCAGTACGCCTTCACCCGGCCCGTCGCCGACCACATGCTCCGCAACTACGAGGGCGTGCTGAAGGTCGACGGCGAGGTCGGCGACAAGAAGACCTACGACCCGCGCAGCTGGGGCAAGCTCGCCGAGGCCGGCATGGCCGCCCGCGTCACCCAGGCCTGCGGCGACCTGCGTTCCACCGGCACCCGCCTCAAGTGACACCCCGGGCACCGAGGTGAAAGGCGCCCCCGAGCAGGCAGACTGGACCACATGTCCCTTCACGAGAACCTGCTCGGGGGTCCGCCCCCGACCCACCTGCCCGACGACCCGGAGCCGCGCGAGCTGCTCGCGTCCGGCACCGCCCCCTCCGAGGTGGCCGCCAAGTACCCGGCCTCCTCCCTGGCCTGGGCCCAGCTCGCCGACGACGCGTTCGCCGAGGGCGCTGCCGTCGCCTCGTACGCGTACGCCCGCACCGGGTACCACCGCGGCCTGGACGCGCTGCGCCGCAGCGGCTGGAAGGGGCACGGCCCCATCCCGTTCGAGCACGAGCCGAACCGGGGCTTCCTGCGCGCCCTGCACGCGCTGGCCCGCGCCGCGCAGGCCATCGGGGAGCAGGAGGAGTACGAGCGCTGCACGACTTTCCTGCGCGACAGCTCGCCCACCGCGGCCCAGACGCTGTCCTGAACCTCCGCACCTGATCCCCGGGCCCCCGCGACGCCCATGACGACGAGAGCGCCCCCGCGTACCACGCGGGGGCGCTCTTCGGGCCCCAGGGACGTACTCTGCGGCTGTACCCCGGCGATCCCGGGAAGTACGCAGGTGTACGGACCAGCGTGAAGGAGCGAGCGAGATGTCGGACACCCCCGGCGAGCCGACGCTGCACTACGACGGCAGCACGCCGTACGAGGACTATGTACGGGCCGAGGTGCTGACCCACCTCCAGCGCCCGCTCTCGAAGGACCCGGGCGAGATGGCGTTCCTCGTCACCACCCAGGTCATGGAGCTGTGGTTCACCGTGATCGTGCACGAATGGCGGACCGCCGCCGACGCGCTGCGCGGTGATGACCTCCCGCGCGCGCTGGCGGCGCTGCGCCGCTCCGGGTACGAGCTGAGCGCGCTCAACGCCTCCTGGGAGCCGCTGGCCCACCTCACCCCCGGGCAGTTCAACGCCTACCGGGCCGCGCTGGGGGAGGGCTCGGGCTTCCAGTCGGCGATGTACCGGCGGATGGAGTTCCTGCTCGGCGAGAAGTCCGCCGCCATGCTGGTCCCGCACCGCGGCACCCCGAAGGTCCACGACGAGCTGGCCAAGGCCCTGCACGAGCCCGGCCTGTACGACGAGGCACTGGCCTACCTCTCCCGGCACGGCGACCGGCCGCTGCCCGCCGAGGTGCTCGGCCGCGACTTCAGCGCCCGTTACGTGCCGCACCCGGCGGTGGAGGCGGCCTGGCAGCGGGTGTACGCGGCCGACGGCGGCCCCCTCCAGACGCTGGGGGAGGCGCTGACCGAGGTGGCCGAACTCGTGTGGCGCTGGCGCAACGACCATCTGGTCGCCACCCGGCGGGCGATGGGCGGCAAGACCGGGACGGCCGGCTCCGCCGGGGTCGCCTGGCTGGAGAAACGTGCCGCCAAGAACGTCTTCCCCGAACTGTGGACGGCGCGCAGCTATGTCTGAGGCCGGCACCGGCACGGAGACCGAGGCAGACACCGGGGCCGGGACACCGGCCGTGGCCGGGAACAGGAGCGGACCCGGGGCCGAGGCACGGCGGCTGGACGCGGCCGACCCGCTGCGCACCACACGCGCCGCGTTCGTCCTGGACGACACCGTCTACCTCGACGGCAACTCGCTGGGCGCCCTGCCCCGTACGGTCCCGGACCGCCTCGCCGAGGTGGTGTCCCGCGAGTGGGGGCAGCTGCGGATCCGCTCGTGGACCGAGTCCGGCTGGTGGACCGCCCCCGAACGGGTCGGCGACCGGATCGCCCCGCTGCTCGGGGCCGCACCCGGCCAGGTGGTGGTGGGCGACTCGACGAGCGTGAACGTCTTCAAGGCCATGGTCGCCGCGATCCGGATCGCGCCCTCCGACCGCGACGAGATCCTGGTGGACGCCACCACTTTCCCCACCGACGGCTACATAGCGGACTCCGCGGCCCGGCTGACGGGCCGGACGCTGCGCCCCGTCCCCGCCGAGCGGATCGCGCGGGAGGCCGGACCGCGTACGGCCGCGGTGCTCATCAACCACGTGGACTACCGCACCGGCGAACTGCGCGACCTGCCCGGCATCACGGCGGCGGTCCACGCGGCGGGCGCCCGGGCGGTGTGGGACCTGTGCCACAGCGCGGGCGCCCTGCCGCTCGCGCTGGACGCGGACGGCGTGGACTTCGCGGTCGGCTGCACCTACAAGTACCTGAACGGCGGCCCCGGCGCCCCCGCGTTCCTGTACGTGCGCGCCGGGCACCAGGACGCGTTCGACTCGCCGCTCCCCGGGTGGAACTCGCACGCGGAACCGTTCGCGATGTCCCCCCGCTACCGCCCGGCCGACGGCGCCCCGCGCGGCCGGGTCGGCACCCCGGAGATCCTGTCGCTGCTCGCCCTGGAGGCCGCGCTGGAGGTGTGGGACGGGGTCGACATGGCCCAGGTGCGGGCCAAGAGCCTGGCCCTGACCGCCTTCTTCGAACGCCGGCTGGCCGGGCTGCTGCCCAGCCTCACCCCCGCCGACCCGGACCGGCGCGGCAGCCAGGTCGCCCTGCGCTGCCCGGACGCGCGCCGGGTCACTGCGGAGCTGACCCGGCGCGGGGTGGTGGCGGACTTCCGTGAACCGGACGTGCTGCGCTTCGGCTTCACCCCGCTGTACACCTCCTTCGCGGACGCGGACCGCGCGGCGCGGGTGCTGACCGAGGTGCTCGCCGGGACCCCGGCGCCGCCCCCGGGCGCCGGGGCGCCGGACACCGGCCGGGACGCCGACGAGGCCGCCGTGCTGCTCTCCCGGCCCCCGGCCCCGCCCGTCCGCACCGTGCGGTACGGCCCGCACTCCGCACAACTCGTCGATCTGTACGGGGACGGGGACCCGAAAGTGGCGATCGTGCACGGCGGCTGGTGGCGCGAGCGCTACGACCGCGCCCATCTGGCCCCGCTCGCGGCGGCGCTGGCCGGGCACGGCGTCCCGGCGGCACTGATCGAGTACCGCCGGGGACCGGGATGCTGGCCGCACGCCGCCGAGGACGTGCGCGCCGCCCTGGACGCGCTGCCGGGCAGCGCCCCCCTCACCCTGGCCGGCCACTCGGCCGGCGGCCAGCTGGCGCTGTGGGCGGCGGCCCGCGACCACCGGCGGGTGGCCCGTACGGTCGTGGTTTCCCCGGTCGCCGACCTGGCCGCTGCCGACCGGCTGGGCCTGGGCGCGGGCGCGGTCCGCGCCCACCTGGGCGGGCCGCACCCGCAGGCCGATCCGCTGCGCCTGCCCACCCCGCCGGGCCCGGTGACCGTGCTGCACGGCACGGAGGACGGGCAGGTGCCGCTCGCCCACTCGCTGGCGTACGCCACCCGGCACGGCGCCACGGTGATCCCGCTGCCGGACATCGGGCACTACGCGCCGATGGATCCCGGTACGGCGGCCGGTGCCCGGCTGCTCGACCTCCTCAGGCGAGGCTGAGCCGCAGTTCGGCGAGCCGGGCGAGGTCGTCGGGGACGGTGGCCCGTTCCGCGTCGGAGAGCGGGACAGCCGCCGCCTCGTCCAGGCGCCGGACGAGGGTGGCCGCGTCCTCCCCGGCGCGGTGCGCGACATCGGCGCGCAGGATCAGCAGCCGCGCGAGCTGCACGGGCGTGGGCCGCTGGTGGGTCAGGGCCAGCACCCGGTCCAGCACCTTGGTGGCGGCCGGCAGGTCCTCCTTGGAGTCGGCGAAGAGCACCGCGAAGTGCAGGGCGCGGTCGAAGGTGTCCTGGGGCGCGGGTTCGAAGTGGCCGTCGCCGCCGGTCGGCTGCCCGACCCGGATCGAGTTCCCGCCGGGATCGGTCATGAGGAACTGCCGTATGCCGTACGCCATGTCCTTCACCGGCCCGATCCGGGGTATCCCGCGGGTGGGCACCTTGCCGTAGGTCTCCTTGAGGCCGGCGCGGAAGATCTCGTGGAGGGCGTCGACCTCGTCGGTGAGGATGTAGCAGCCGCCGAGGGAGGTGGCCGGGTCGAAGTCCTTCATGCCGAAGAACTGGAGCTCGACCGTGCCGCGTTCGACGACGAGGTAGGCGTACGGGCGGTGCTGCTCGAAGGTCACCGTGAAGCCGAGCGCGGTGTAGAACTCGGCGACCGGCGCGATGGCCGGGCAGGTGAGGAGCGGAATGGTCTTCTCGGTCATGCCGGGAGTCTAGTCAAATTTGACTAGCGGCGCCTGTGGCGGCGCGGAGCATCGCCGCGTACCGCCGGCCACGGTGACGGCGCGCGGCGGTGCTCCGGCTCAGGCGAAGAACCCCATGACCCCCGCGCCCGGCTTCGCCGCCGCCCGGCGCAGCCACTCCGCGATCGACTCGACGGCCTCCAGGACCTCCCCGTCCAGCGCGGACCGCTGCTCAGGGGTGGTGGACTCCCACTCCGTCAGCGCGCGGGCACAGTCGGCCGCGCTCCACACGCCGTGCCCCGGCACGTCGTCGGGGCGGGGCAGCGGGCCGGGGAAGTCGTGGTACGTGAAGGAGCTGACCTCCACCGCGGTGATGCCCAGCCGCGCCAGGCCCTCGTCCACCCGGCTCAGCCATCCGTACCGGAAGGGCGAGAAGCTGTTGTTGTCCAGCGGCTTGCCGTGGAAGGCACAGATCCGCCGGTAGGCGTACGCGTACTGGAAGGCGTGCGCCTTCTCGAACGGGCCACCGTCGATCACCGCACGCAGCGCCTCGTACGCCGTGGGCGCCCCCTCGGCTATCCGATCGGCGAACCACTCGTCGTCCTGGGCGAGTTCCCGCTTGAAGCGGCCGCCCATCATCCGCCGCTGCTTCTCGTCCCCGCCACCGACGATCCCGCGCACCAGCGCGGGATCGACGAGATACAGGCTCAGTGCGTAACTCATGGCGCGAGTCTAGGAGTCGGCGTCCGCCAGGCGGACCGCCGTGCCGTACGCACACACCTCGGTGCCGAAGTCCGCCGTGCTCACCTCGTACCGCATCGCCAGCACCGCGTTGGCGCCGCGCGCCCGGGCCTGTTCCATCAGCCGCTCCACGGCCTGGGCCCGGGACTCGGCGAGCGTCTTGGTCAGCCCGCGCAGTTCGCCGCCGAACATCGACTTGATGCCGGAACCGATCTGGCTGCCGAGGTTGCGCGAGCGCACCGTCAGCCCGAAGACCTCACCGATCACCTCGGTGACCCGGCGCCCCGGAACGTCGTTGGTCGTGACCACCAGCACTCCCGCGGCCGCGCTCGGGCCGCCGCCGAAATCGTCGATGCTCATGTCCCAACCCTAGGACGGGCGGCCGGTGATGGCGAGAAGGCGTGAGGACGCCGCCGGCCGGGCCGTGGGCCGGGCGGGAAGCCCGGCACCGGGGTGGGGTCATGCCAGGTGCGTGTACGCCACGATGTTGGAGTCGTAGCCCGTCTCCGCCGACCAGGCGCCGCCGCAGGTGATCAGGCGGAGCTGGGGGGTGTCGTCCGAGCCGTAGACGAGGTCGGAGGGGAAGTTGTTCTTGGCGTACATCTCCACCGCGTCCACGATGAAGGTCGCCATGGTGCCGTCCTCCCGGTCGACCTCGACCGTCTCGCCGGGCTGGAGGTTCGCCAGGCCGGCGAAGGCCGCCGGGCCGACGTACGTGTCGAGGTGGCCGACCAGCAGGGCCGCCCCGCGCTCACCGGGGGAGACACCGCCGGAGTACCAGGCGGCGCGCATGGCGTCCTCCTCGGCCGGGGTGGGCGGGCCGCCGTCGGGGTCGAGCTGGGCGCCGAAGACCTCGACGTCCGTGCCCAGGGACGGGACGCGGACCCGGGTCGGGCGGGAGCGGGGCAACGGGGCCCCGTATCCCTCGGCGCCGGTGTAGGAGGGACCGATCGTCGGGCTGGCCTCGGCCTCGGCCGCGGCGGTCTGCTGCTTGCCGAACTCGATCACCGGCTCGGGCGGCCAGATGCCGGCCGTCAGACCGACCGTCACCGCCGCCACCGCAGCCGCCACCTCGTAGCGGCGGCTGCGGCGCGCGAGCCGTTGGAACCGGGTCAGGCTGGAGGCCGGACGCTGGGCAGCGGCGTGCCTGAGACCCCGCCCGCGCGGCGCCGGACGGCGCCGTCCGCTCGGGGTACCCGGACGGGAGCGGGCGCAACGGTAGCGCTCGCCCGCCCGGCGTACGAGAGCGGCCGGACCGCCCAGGAGGCCGCGCAGGATCTCAGTCACGCTCGTGCCCATCAGTAGTAGTGGTTACCGGCGGAGCGGCGGCGCCGGGCGAGGAACACGTAACCCACCGCACCGGCGACGGCGAGACCGCCGCCGACGGCCAGCGCCGTGGTCTGGGCGGTGCTGCCACCGTCCGCCGTGCCGCCGAAGCCGGCCCCCGCGCCACCGGAGGGGGTCGCCGAGGTGAAGGTGAAGTTGGTCGTCAGGGTGACGCCATCGGCGCAGACCAGGGTGACCGGGTAGCTCTTGCCGATGGTCAGGCCGCTGGTCCTGATCTTGCCGGTGCCGGCCCAGCGACCGTCCGACTCCTTGGTGGACAGGTTGATGTCGGCCTGGAACGCCTCCGAGGTGGCGGGCCCGCCCGGCTGGCAGGTGGACCGGACGGTGACCGAGGTACCGGCACCGCCAGCGCTCGGGCTGATGGACAGCGGCGGGTTGGTGGTCTGGCTGCCCTTGTTGTCGCCTCCGGCGACGGCGGGAGCGGCGGCCAGACCGAGGGTCAGAAAGGCGGCGGCGACGCCGGTGACCAGGCGGCGCCCGGTCGAGGACGTCCTTCGCGGTGACTGGGACTTCATAGGAGCGATGACCTCCGGGTCGTCGGCGAACGGCACGCGCGGTGGCGTGACGGGTTGTCACCTATGCGAACAGCGGGTCATGTGATCCGCATCCGGAGTGCGTCCCTGCGGGTGCCGCGTTGCTCCGTACCGGGGTACGGGTGCACCGCGACGGCCTACGGAAGGGCCCGGTCGCCCCTCGGGGGAAAGGACGGCCGGGCGTCTGCGGGAAGGGGACGCGATGCCGCCCTCCCTCCCTTCCATTGTGCTCCCGCGCGGTGCTTCCGCGGGCCCTGCTCGGTGCCCTACTTGGTGTCCAGATCCCGCCTGCCGAAGCCCGCCAGGCCAAGCGCCAGCAGGGCCGCGGCCAGCGCGGTGAGCGTCAGCAGGGACAGCCACGCGGCCCCGTCCAGGGCCGCCGCGGGCAGCTGCGGGACATGGCCGAAGGGGGAGAGATCGTTCAGCCAGGAGGGGAAGCCGATCAATTCCCCCAGATAGCCGCACACGAATGCGTACGCCGGCACGATCCACGCGGCGGGGCTCGCGCGCGGGAACCATCCGTACAGCACCGCCGCGAGCCCGGCCGTGACCCACAGCGCGGGGGCGTACGCCAGCGCCGCGCCCAGCGTCTTCCACAGCAGCGCGCCGTCCGATCCCGACAGCGCGCCGGTGGCGCCGAGGGCGAGACCGCCCACCGCCAGCACGGCGGTGCCGCCCGCCAGCGCCACCAGCAGATGGGAACCGGCCCACCGGGTACGGGACAGGCCCGTCGCCAGCACCGGCTCCGCCCGCCCCGCGCTCTCCTCGGCGTGCGGCCGCAGCGCCGCCATCACCACGTACACCGCCGCCACGATCGCCGGGACGATCAGCACCACGGACAGGAAGGACTCGGCCACGGTCGCCCCGCCGGCCCGCGCCACCTGCTCCCGCACCGCCTCGATGTCCTCGATCATCTTCTCGACGTCGCCCAGGATCGAGCCGTACATCACCCCCAGCAGCGCGAGCCCGGCGGCGAACGCCACCAGGACGCCCCGGTGCAGCCGCAGCGCGAACCCCAGCGGGTGTCCGAGGGCGGCGGAACCGGTCGGGGAGCCCAGCCGCTGCGCGCGCAACCCGGCGCCCACGTCCCGGCGTACCGACAGGGCGAACGCGCCCCACCCGCCGGCCGCCGCCAGCCCCACCGACAGCAGCAGCGGCCACCAGTGGTCACCGGCGAACACATAGGTCCGCTGCGCCCACCCGATCGGCGACAGCCACGACAGCGCGCCGCCGCCGCCGTCCCCGCCCACGTCGCCGACCGCCCGCAGCGCGTACGCCACCCCGATGGCGGCCAGCCCCAGGCCGGAGGCACCGCGCGCGTACGGGGTGATCTGTACGGCGACGGCCGCCAGCGCCGCGAACACGAGCCCGGTGGCGGTGTGCGCCGCCCCGTACAGCAGCGCGCCTGTGGCGCCCTGCCCCCCCACGGCGGCCGTCACCCCGAGGCCCAGCAGCGCGTTGGCGAGGGCGGCGAGCACGAGCGCCGCCGCCAGCTGGGCGTGCCGCCCCAGCACGCCGGCCCGCAGCAGTTCGGCGCGCCCGCTCTCCTCCTCGGCCCGCGTGTGCCGCACCACCGTGAGGACACTCATGAGTCCGACCACGACCAGGACGAAGCCGAGCATCTGGTGGCCGAGCATCGCGCCGAAGCCGTAGTCCCCCTCCAGATAGCGGGCCGGGCCGGTCATGGCGAGCCCGGCCGGGCTGCCGAGGGTGTCGGCGACGGCCTGCCGGTCGGCGGCGTCCGCGTAGGTGGACTCGAAGCTGGAGAGCGAGGAGGCGGTGCCCAGGACGAGGGCGCCGATCCACACCGGCAGCCGTACCCGGTCGCGGCGCAGCGCGAAGCGCAGCAGGACTCCGGTGCCGGTCAGCGCGCCGGCCGGGGCACTGTCCCGGGTGGGCGGGGGGAGGGGCGCGGTGCCGGGCGCCGTCGTGGTGGCGGCGGTCACCGGTGGGCCGCCAGTTCGTCGCCGTAGTGCCGCAGCATGAGTTCCTCGAGGGTCGGCGGATGGCTGACCAGCGACCTGACCCCGTACCCGGACAGCTCCCGCACCACCGCGTCCAGCCGGGCGCCGTCCACCGTGAAGCGCACCTCACCGGGCGCCTCGCCGCCGCGCAGGTCGTGCACCCCGGCGACCTGGGCGAGCCCGGCCGCCGGGCGCTCGGTGACCGCCTCGATGGTGGTGCGGGTCAGGTGCCGCATCTCCTCGAGGGTGCCGGTCTGGACGGTCTTCCCGAGCCGGATGATGCTCACCCGGTCACACAGCTTCTCGACCTGGGCCAGGATGTGGCTGGAGAGCAGCACGGTCTTCCCGGCGGCCTTGGCCTGGAGGATGACGTCCTGGAAGACGACCTCCATGAGCGGGTCGAGGCCGGCGGTGGGCTCGTCCAGCAGGAGGAGTTCGGCGTCGGAGGCGAGGGCGGCGACGATGGCCACCTTCTGCCGGTTGCCCTTGGAGTAGGTGCGGCCCTTCTTCGTCGGGTCGAGGTCGAAGCGCTCGATCAGCTCCGCGCGGCGCCGCGCGTCGAGCCCGCCGCGCAGCCGGCCGAGGAGGTCGATGGCCTCACCGCCGGTGAGGGAGGGCCACAGTTCGACGTCGCCCGGTACGTAGGCCAGCCGCCGGTGCAGGGCCACCGCGTCGGCCCAGGGGTCGCCGCCGAGCAGTGTGGCCGTTCCGGTGTCGGCGCGCAGCAGGCCGAGCAGGACACGGATGGTGGTGGATTTGCCGGCGCCGTTGGGGCCGAGGAAGCCGTGCACCTCGCCGGAGCGGACGGTCAGGTCGAGGCCGTCGAGGGCGCGGGTCCTGCCGAAGGTCTTCACGAGCCCCGTCACCTCGATGGCGGTGGGGGGAGTTGCCTGGGTCATCTCTCGAAGTTATCGAACTTTCAGTAATGTGTGAAGTTAAGAAAGCGCCAAGGGGGGCGGCCGGCGATGAGATGGGAGTATGAGCAGGTGAACGATCAGCAGCCCCGGGACGAGGCAGCCGTGGCGGCCTTCGTGGAACGGTTCGCCGCCGACCTCATCGAAGCCGGCATGGCCCGGATGCCGGCCAGGATCTTCGCCTGCCTGATGGCCTCGGAGGAGGGGGTCCTCAGCGCCGCCGAGATCGGCCGCCGGCTCCAGGTCAGCCCGGCCGCCGTCTCCGGCGGCGTGCGCTACCTCGCCAACGTGCACATGGTCAGCCGCGAACGCGAGCCCGGCTCCCGGCGCGAGCGCTACCGCCTCCACCAGGACGTCTGGTTCGCGGCCCTGCTCCACCGCGACCCGATCATCGCGCGCTGGACGGCCAGCATGCGGGCCGGTGCCGCGGTCGTCGGCACTGGCACCCAGGCAGCCGAACGGCTCGCCGAGACCGCCGACTTCATGGTCTACCTCCAAGAGGAGCTGGGCGGGATGCTGGAACGCTGGCGGGCCCGCCAGGCCGTCGCCGGCGGCACCGGCACCCATGCGGGCAACGGCAACGGCACCAGCACCGGCACCATGGGCACAGCCCTGCCCCCCGCCGCCGACTAACCCCGCGGCATCCGCAGCCGCAGTCCACCCTCCAGCACGGTCCAGGTCCGCGCCCGGGTCGGCCCGCAGTCCATCGCGTCCGCCCGGTACCGGAACCCCTGCCCCGTCTGCCCGGTCACCGTCACCGACGCCGCCCGCACCCGTAGCTCGGACCCACCCCGGACCACCACCTCGGCCAGTCCGCCCGCGGCCCGCACCGACACCGCCGTCACCGGCCGGTCGCCGACCACCAGCACCCGCCCGTCCGCCTCCACCCGCAGCCGCTCACCGCGGACCTGGGCGGCGCCGAACCCGCGCCGCCACCACGGCACCACCGGCGGACGCGGCGCCGGAATGCCCAGCGCCCCGAGCACCACGTCCCCCGCGTCGTCCGTCAGCAGGTCCAGCGGGCGGTCCGCGCCCGCCAGCACCGCCCGCGAGGCGGCCACCGCGTCCGTCGGCACCCCGAGGCCGCGCGCCAGCGCCACCGCCGGACCCGCGCCCACCGGCACCATCGCCAGCGGCGCCACCGCCAGCTCACCCGCGCGGTGCAGCGCCCGTACCGCGCGGACCAGCGCCCGGTCGTCCCCGACGATCACCACCCGGTGGCTGCCGCGCCGGGCCAGCGCCCTCGACATCGCCTGCGGGCCCTCCAGCATGCGGACCTTGGCCTCACCCGCCCCCACACCCGCGCACAGCACATCGCGCGCGATCCTTACCGATTCCCCATCCGCACGCCGTGCCGCCGGGTCGATGACGATGAGCACCTGTTCGCCTCCCGCCCCCATCTCCCGTAAGCTCTCTGTGCAAGAGCCCCTGTCGCGATTGCGCCAGGGGTTTCGTCGATCCGGGGCAGCTGACTTTCCAATGCCCCGCTCGGAAGGGGTGTACGCCTGTGCCCGCACTTGTGCTGCTCGGCGCTCAGTGGGGTGATGAAGGCAAGGGCAAGGCCACCGATCTGCTCGGCGGTTCGGTTGACTACGTGGTGCGTTACCAGGGCGGCAACAACGCCGGTCACACGGTCGTCGTCGGCGACCAGAAGTACGCGCTGCATCTGCTGCCCTCCGGCATCCTCTCCCCCGGCTGCACCCCGGTCATCGGCAACGGCGTCGTCATCGACCCCAAGGTCCTCTTCTCCGAGCTGGACGGCCTGAACGCCCGCGGGGTGGACACCTCGCGGCTGCTGGTGAGCGGCAACGCCCACCTCATCACCCCCTACCACGAGACCCTCGACAAGGTCTCCGAACGCTTCCTGGGCAAGCGGAAGATCGGCACCACCGGTCGTGGCATCGGCCCGACCTACGCCGACAAGATCAACCGGCAGGGTATCCGGGTCCAGGACCTGTTCGACGAATCGATCCTGCGGCAGAAGGTCGAGGCGGCCCTCGACCAGAAGAACCAGCTGCTGGCCAAGCTGTACAACCGCCGCGCCATCGGCATCGACGAGATCACCGGCGAACTGCTCGGCTACGCCGACCGGCTGCGCCCGTACGTCGCCGACACCACCCTCCTCCTCAACCGGGCGATCGACGAGGACAAGGTCGTGCTGCTGGAGGGCGGCCAGGGCACGCTGCTGGACGTCGACCACGGCACGTACCCCTTCGTCACCTCCTCCAACCCGACGGCGGGCGGCGCCTGCACGGGTGCGGGCATCGGCCCGACGAAGATCAGCCGGGTGATCGGGATCCTCAAGGCGTACACGACGCGGGTCGGCGCCGGTCCTTTCCCGACCGAACTGGAGGACGAGGACGGCGAGGCGCTGCGGCGCATCGGCGGCGAGTTCGGCGTCACCACCGGGCGCGACCGGCGCTGCGGCTGGTTCGACGCGGTGATCGCGCGGTACGCGACCCGGGTCAACGGGCTCACCGACTTCTTCCTCACCAAGCTGGACGTGCTCACCGGCTGGGAGCGCATCCCGGTCTGCGTGGCGTACGAGATCGACGGCCGCCGGGTCGAGGAACTGCCCTACAGCCAGACCGACTTCCACCACGCCAAGCCGGTGTACGAGTACCTGCCCGGCTGGAGCGAGGACATCACCAAGGCGCGCTCGGTGAAGGACCTGCCGGTCAACGCGCAGCGGTACGTGCAGACCCTGGAGGAGCTCTCCGGCGCCCCGATCTCCGCGATCGGCGTCGGCCCCGGGCGGGACGAGACGATCCAGATCAACTCGTTCCTGTAACCGCGCACCTCGGTACAACGGCCGGGGGCCGGAACGCGGATCGCGTTCCGGCCCCCGGCCGTTCGTTCTCGCCGTGTGCGGCGCCGCCGGTCAGTACCGGCTCTGGTACGCGCCGGTCAGCGTGTCCGAGAGGGTGGCGCCCTCCAGGGGCTCCATCGTCAGCTCCGGCGCCTCGCTGTCCTCGTCGGAGGTGACGTGGTAGGCGGGCAGCGGGTCGCAACCGCCGCTGGTGACCTCACCCGGGCTGACGGTCATGCCGTCGCCGTTGATGTCGCCGGACACCATCTGGAACTCCCAGGTGCAGGAAGAACCGGTGACGGTCAGCGCCGTCTGGCCCGGGTAGGCGATGGTCTCCGGGGAGACGGTGGCCGAGCCCGCACCCGGGATGTCCACCACCCAGGACTTGCTGATCAGCGCGTACGGCATGGCGTCGCGCTGCACGCCGCCGACCGCCAGCTCGAAGTCGGCCTCCATGCCCGCCGCCGGGACGGTCCAGGTGACCTCGGAGCCGTCCATCTCCAGCGTCTGGTTGCCGAGCGCCGAGCACGAGGCCGAGCTGGGCACGGTCTCGGTCATCTCGTTGGTGAACGTCAGCACCCCGCCGGTGGTGTCCAGCAGCGTGCCCTCGCCCTTGCACAGCACGTCGCCGTACAGGTCCCAGGTGGTGAGGTGGGGGTTGTAGTCGTCGTCGTACGAGACCTCCATCCGGCGCAGCGCGGTCTGGCCGGAGGGGTTCTCGACCTCCGCCTCCCACGCGTTGTAGATGTCGTACGGGATCTCGTTCGGGTCGATGTTCCCCGGCACCTCTTCGATCGGGTCCGGCTCGGGCTCGGGGTCCGGCTCCGGGTCCGTCTCCGGGTCGGTCTGCTCGGTCGGGTGGGGGTCCGGGTCCGCCTGGTTGTTCTTGTCGTCGTCACCGCTGGTCAGGGCCAGGGCCACGCCGACCGCGATGCCGAAGACGGCCACCGCCGCCGCGACGATGAGCCAGGTGAACTTCTTCTTGCCGTTCTGCCCGCCGGGTCCGCCGGGAGCACCCGGTCCGCCGGGGCCGCCCGGGCCCATCGGGTAGACCGCGTTCATGCTCTGGTGCCCGTACGGCGTGGGCTGCCCCGCGCCGGGGCCCTGCGGGTAGCCGTAGCCGGGTCCCTGCTGGCCCGGGTAGCCGTACCCGGTGGTGGGCTGGCCGTACGGCGTGGGCTGGGCCGTGCCGTACATCCCCGGCGGCGGCATCGCCGAGGTCATGGTCTGCATCGCGTCCATGCTGCCCGGACCCTGCCCCGGCACCGGGCTCGGCGGCGGGGTGCCCGGGGCTCCGGGGGCACCGTGGGCTCCGGGGGGCGTCATCTGCGTCGGGGTCGGCAGGGCACCGGGCGGCGGCGGGGTCACCGGGGCGCTCGGCGGGCCGGAGTTCGGCGGCGGCGACGCGGGCGCGGCCGGCGCGTTCACCGAGGACGGCGGCGCGGACGGCATCGCCGGCGGCGGCGACATGGCCGGCCGGGGCGGGGTCACCAGCGGGTCCTCGGAGTCCAGCAGCTCCACGGCGTGCTTGCCGAGCTTGGCGATCAGGGCGCCCGGCAGCCACGGCTCGTCGTCGCCGATCTCGTCGGCGTCGACCGTCCGCTCCAGCAGCGCGTTCAGCCCGGGCCGTTCGCCGGGGAACTGCGCCAGGCAGTCCTCGATCAGCGGGCGGATGCCGTCCGGCACCCCGTCCAGGTTCTTCTCGTCCTGGACGATCCGCAGCATGAGCGCGTGCATCGCGCTGTTGGCGTCGCCGAACGGGGTGTGCCCGGTCGCGGCGAACGTCAGCACCGACCCCAGGCAGAAGATGTCGCTGGCCGGGGTGACCAGTTCACCGCGGCACTGCTCGGGCGACATGAAGCCCGGCGAACCCACGGCCGCGCCGGTACGGGTCAGCCCCTCGCCGTGGGCCTCCAGCGCCCGGGCGATGCCGAAGTCGATGACCCGCGGGCCGTCGATGGTGAGCATGATGTTGGACGGCTTGAAGTCACGGTGCACCAGGCCGGCCGCGTGGATGTCGCGCAGCGCCTTGACGAGGCCGTTCGCGAGGATCAGCAGCGTGCGCTCGGGCAGCTTGCCGTAGGTGGAGGTGACCACCTCGTGCAGGGAGGGGCCGGCCACGTAGCCGGTCGCCACCCACGGCGTGTCGGCCTCGGTGTCGCAGTCCAGCACCGGCGCGGTGAACTCCCCGCCGACCCGGCGGGCGGATTCGACCTCCTGCTGGAAGCGGCGGCGGAATTCGGGCTGCCGGGCGAGTTCGGGCTGCACGAGTTTTACGGCCACCGTGCGTCCACGGTCGGAACGGGCGAGATAAACGCTGCCCATCCCGCCGGCGCCCAATTTCCCCAGCAGCCTGTACTGGCCCACACGTTGGGGATCGGTGGGCCCGAGCGGTTTCATGCTGTGGTACTCCTCTTCGCTCGCGTAAGCCCCCTGAGGATACGGGTGCCTGTACGTACACATGGGGACAGAAGCCGAACCGTAACCGGTTCCCGTTCTCGGGTGTGAGCTTGCGCTCCTTGCCAATTTGTGATCTGGATCATCGAATACCGATCACTTACTGATCAGTAGTCGTGTCAGCCGCTATTGCCGGTAGAAGTCCAGGGTCCGGCCGCCCGGATCGTCGATCCAGCCGACCGTGATCGTGTCATTGGTGCCCCGCGCGACCGTCAGCCGGGGAGCACTGAATTCGCCGCAGGAGTCCAGGCTCGCGGCGGACGCGGACTCCACGTAGACGTCCGGCCCCAGGACGACCTCCCGGTCGAAGACCTGCGCGAGGTTGTTCTCCCACACACAGGTGCCGCGATGGTGGTTCCACTCCTCGTAGGTGAGCACGACCTCGCCGATGGTGCCCTCGGAGACGGTCAGGGTGGTGGCCCACTCGACGCCGTCCTCGTCGGTCCAGGTGTCGCCCCACTCGCCGACCAGCAGATCGGGTACCGCGTCGCTCCCGGCGCGCTCCAGGTCGATCTCCTCGCCGGCGAGGGCGAGCGTCATGTCCTCTTCGCCGACGGCCACCATCCGCTGCACCTCGGGGGTGTCGGGGGTGGGGCAGTCGTCGTCCACCTCGTCGGCGGGCACGCTCCACACCGGCTCGGCCCGGAAGCCCAGCTCCTCGGCGTCCTTGTCGAAGGAGCTGAGCCGCATCTCGTAGGTGCACAGCAGATGGTCGGTCACGGCGGTCACCGTGCCGACGTTCTCGCCCTCCTCGCCCTGGACGACGTCCAGCCGCACCCCGTGCCAGACGTTCTCGCCCTCGTCGTCCACGGTGGTGTACTCGCCCTGCCAGGAGCCCAGATACGCCTCGGTGATCGCTTCGTCACCGCCGCCACCACCGCCGCCACCGCTGCCACTGCCGTTGATGACGTTGGCGGTGATGATGCCGCCCCCGATCAGGGCGACGAAGGCGACGCAGATGCCCGCGATCGCCGGGCCGGACAGCCGGCGGCCGGCGGTGCGGCCCGGGGGCTGGTGCGCCTGCTGCGTGTACACCTGCTGGGAGGGCGGGCCGAACCCGCCCGAGTGGTGCGCGTACGGGCCGGGTGCCGCGCCCGGCTGACTGTAGGGCGAGGGCACCGGGCCGCCGAAGGTGGCCTGGTGATGCGGCGGCTGGGCCACCGAGGGCGGCTGCTGCTGCTGCGCGGCGGCGGGCGTGGCCGGGGTCGCGAGCGCCGTCGGGGTGGGGGAGGAGGGCTCGGGCGCGGGCTCGGGCGAGGATGCGGGCGCGGCCACCGCCGGGGTGTCCGTGCGGCTCTCCGGGTCCTCGGAGTCCAGCAACTGGACGGCGTGCCGCCCCAGCTGGGCCACCAGCGCGCCCGGCAGCCAGGGCTCACCGTCGCGTTCGGCCGCCGTGTAGCGCTCCAGGTCATCCAGGGTGGGACGGGCCGCCGGTTCCTTCGCCAGACACGCGGAGATCAGGCCGCGCAACTGCTCGGGTATGCCGTCGAGTTCCGGCTCCTCCTCGGCGATCCGGAACAGCAGGATGTGCGCCCCGCTGTCCAGCGCCCCGTACGGGGTGCGCCCGGTGGCCGCGTACGCGAGCACCGAGCCCAGGCAGAACACATCACTGGCGGGGGTCAGCCGCTGGCCGCGTATCTGCTCGGGCGACATGAACCCGGGGGAGCCGACCGTGGCCCCGGTCCGTGTCACCCCGGCGCCGGGCTCCGACTCCAGGACGCGGGCGATGCCGAAGTCGATGACCCGGGGCCCGTCGATCGTCAGCAGCACGTTGGACGGCTTGAGGTCGCGGTGCACCAGACCGGCGGCGTGGATGTCGCGCAGCGCCGCGGTGAGACCGTTGGCCAGCAGCCGGATGCTGCGCTCCGGCAGCGGCCCGAAGTCACGGCCCACCACCTGGTGCAGGGAGGGGCCGGCGATGTAGCCGGTGGCGACCCAGGGCGTCGCCGCCTCGGTGTCGGCGTCCAGGACGGGCGCGGTCCAGCGGCCCCCGACCCGCTGGGCGGCGGTGATCTCCAGGGCGAACCGCCGCCGGAAGTCCTGCTCCCGCGCCAGCTCACCGCGGATGGTCTTGACGGCGACGGTGCGGCCGCGGTCGGAACGGGCCAGGTACACCTGACCCATGCCGCCCTCGCCCAGTCTGGCCAGCAGCCGGTACTCACCTATGCGCTGCGGGTCCTGCGGCGTCAGCGGGTCCATGCGAAACGAACTCCCCCGTTCGAAACCTTCGTGCCTCACTGAGGATAGAGGCCCTCCGGCGCGGCTCTGTCAAGCCGCGTTGACCATCCGCTGCTCCTGAAGCCGGCTGAGCCGCTGGACGAAGACGATGGCGGCGATGGAGGCCACGAACAGCAGGAACTCGCTCACCAGCAGCACCCCGAGCACCACCTGGGCCGACTCGATGCTCGACACGCTCGTCCAGGAGTCCCAGGCGAGCGGAAGGTGGAGGCAGGCCATCCACAGCGCCCACAGCACCCACCAGAAGTCGACCGCCTTCATGGGCGGATACGCCTGCGGATGGCTGGCCCGCCAGATGTCCCGGGCGATGCCCCGGGGCAGGAAGAGCATCCCGATCGGAATGAACCAGGACCCGATCGCCATCCCCTTGCCGTACCGGATCCGGCCCGGCGCGAAGATCTCGGCGTTGTGCCGCACCCGGTAGAACCAGATGAGCCACAGCACGATCACCACGCACTGGAGCAGCAGGGCGCCCGCGGCCAGGATCGCGGTCAGCGTCACGATGGTGCGGATCTCGCTGTTGTCGGCGAAGCCGGAGATATCACCGCCCCAGCCCGTCATCCGCTCAACGATGTCGATGTACTGACTGAGGCTGAACGTCGAGATGACCGCCGTGAGCACCAGCAGCCAGGTCAGCGCCGTGGCCAGCCCCTTCACGGGCTTGGTGCCGTGCAGGCGCCCCCCGGGGCCACGGCTGCCGCCCCCGGAACCCGCCTGCGGCGTGCGCGGTGCGGCGGCGTGCGCCGCGTGGGCGACCGGGGAGACCAGCGGCGTGGTGAGCGCGGGGCCGAACCCGGCCGGGGCCGAGGGCACACCGCTGTACGCCGGGGCGGCCTGCGGCCCGCCGTGCGGCGGGGTCTCGGCCAGGGCGACGGCCGGCGGCACCGTCGGCTGGGCCTGCTGCTCGGCCGCCGCCGGCTGCTGCTCGGCCGCCGCAGGACCGGCCCGCCCCATGGCCGGCAGGGGGTCCTCCCGGTCCAGCAACTGAACGGCGTGCCGTCCCAGTTGGGCCAGCACATCGGCGGGCAGCCAGGCGCCGCTCGGCGGTTCGCTGCCGGTCAGCTCCAGCAGCGAGTCGACGGAGGACCGAACCTCCGGGTCCTTGTGCAGACAGCCGCTGATCAGCTCGTGCAGCGGCCCGTCGGGCACCCCGTCCAGCTCGGGCTCCTCCTGCACGATCCGGTACATGAGGGCGTGCCCGCCGCTGTCGGTGGTGCCGAACGGCAGCTTGCCGGTGGCGGCGTACGCCAGCACCGAGCCGAGGCAGAACACGTCGCTGGCGGCCGACAGCCGCTTGCCCATGATCTGCTCGGGCGACATGAAGCCCGGCGAGCCGATCACCGAGCCGGTCCGGGTGAGGCCGCCACCGGTCACCCCGTCGTAGGCGCGTGCGATACCGAAGTCGATGACGCGCGGACCGTCGATGGTGATCAGTACGTTGGCGGGCTTGAGGTCCCGGTGCACCAGGCCCACGGCGTGGATGTCCCGCAGCGCCAGCAGCAGCCCGGAGGCCAGGGTCAGGACCGACTTCTCGGGCAGCGGCCCGTAGTCCTCCGACACCACCTGGTTGAGGGCGGGGCCGGCGATGTAGCCGGTCGCCACCCAGGGGGTGTCGGCGTCGGTGTCGGCGTCGAGCACCGGCGCGGTCCACTGCCCGCCGACCTTGCGGGCGATGGTGATCTCCTGGGCGAACCGCCGCCGGAACTCCGGCTCCCTGGCCAGCGCCGGCTGCACGGTCTTGACGGCCACGGTGCGGCCGCGGTCGGACCGGGCCAGGTAGACCTGCCCCATTCCGCCCTCGCCGAGCTTGCCCAGCAGCTGGTAGGCGCCGATGGCGGGCGGGTCTTCGGGCGCGAGCGGTCGCATGAGCGGCGTTTCCCTCCCCGTATTGCGGTCCCGAACGCCACCGAGAATAGAGGCCGGTCAGCCGGGTCCGTACCGCAGGAGCCCATGAACTGCCCGTGCGGGCAGGGCCGCGGGCACCCGGCACGGCCACGCAGCATACGCCGTATGTACGGTGCGTGCCCGTCCTGGTGCCCGAACCCGGCATACCGCCTGTACCGCCCGGCTCGACCCTTCCGTGCGGGCCGCCCGCGTGTGCCGGGCCCTTCACTGGACCTTCACCCCGGCTCCCTGCCTGGGTCCGGGCGCCGCCCCCGGCCCGCGCCCCGGCGCCGCCTCCCGTTCGTGCTCCGGTGCCGCCTCCGGTCCGGCAGTCGGGGCGGCGGACCCGCAGGGCCGCCCGTACGGCGCCCGCGCCCCGCCACAGGCAGCCCGCCCGCCCTGCCATCCAGGGGAACCACGCCTCCATCGCCCGCTCCCGCATCCCGCTCACCCCCGCGTCGTGCCCACCGTCACCACGAGCGTAGTGTGTGATTACAGAGAGTGACATCATCCGTTCGGGGGATTCTCCGCCTCCAGCCGGTCGAGGGCCTCGCTCAGCCGGCGGAGGGCCGCCAGTGCCCGCGCCAACTCCCCGTCCCCGCCCAGCGCCTCGCTCAGCCGGTCCGCGAACGCCGCGTGGTCGGGGCCGATCGCGCGCATCGCCTCCCGCCCCTCGGCCGTGGGCCCGAACAACTTCGCCCGCCGGTGCGCCGGATTGGGCTCGTATGCCGCGAGGCCGCGCTCCACCAGCAGGTCCGCGATCCGCTGCACGCTCTGCCGGCTGATGCCCATGGCCCGTGCGATGCCCGACACCGGCAGCGGTTCGTCGACGACCGCACCCAGCACCTGCCACCAGGCTGCCGTCAGCCCTGCCGGCCTGGCCAGCCCTTCGGCGACCGACAGAAACTGTCCGTTCAGCCGGAAGGCCGTCAGCGCCGTCCCCGAGAACAGCGCCTGCCGCTCGGCCCCCGCCCCGCTCCCGGCCCCCGCTCCGGCGGCGGCATCCGCGTCCCCGGGCCGCTCCGCGCTCACGCGCCCGCCACCACCGGGTACGCGGCGGCGTCGGACTCCGCGTACAGCCGGAACCACGCGTCGAGCACCTCGGGGGTGAAGACGCCGAGCCGCCGGAAGATCTCCCGCGCGAACGCCTCCTGGTCGGTGGGCCCGGCCGTGATCAGATCCCCGTCCGTCACGGCGTCGGCCTCCCGGTAGAGCGCGCCGCCCGCGTACCCGGTCATGGCCAGGACCGGCGCCGCCGCCCCGGTGTGCGCCCGGGTGTCCAGCAGTCCCTCGGCCGCCAGCCCCGCCGTCGCCCCGCAGATCGCCGCCACCGGCACCCCCGCGTCCAGGAAGCGCCGCGCGGTCCGCGCGAACGCCGCCGTCGGGCCCTCGCCGCTCTCCCATGCCGGGGAGCCCGGCAGGATCAGCAGCGCGCTGTCCGCCGGCCGCAGCTCGTCCAGGGCGAGGTCCGGCAGGACGCGCAGCCCGCCCAGCGTCGTCACCGGCCGGTCGGTGACGCCCACCGCCCGGACCCGGTACCCGCGTTGGCGCAGCTCGGCGATCGCGTGTCCGGGCTCCCAGTTGGCGAGGCCGTCGTACACGGCGAGGTGCACCGTGCTGTCCGTTGTCCGCGGGTGCGTTCCCGCTGCCCTGTCGCTCATGGCAGTATTCTGTCAAGTGGACAGGATGCTGTCAATGAAATCGGGGAACTGTAGTGTGGGTCGGCGTGATTCAACGCAGTACCCTGCGCGAGCAACTCGCCGATGCCCTGCGGGAAGAGATCCTGGCCGGCCGGCTGGCCCCCGGCGGCGAGTTCACCGTCCGGGAGATCGCCGAGCACTACGGCGTCTCCGCCACCCCCGTGCGCGAAGCCCTGGTGGACCTCTCCGCCCAGGGCCTGCTGGAGGTCGAGCAGCACCGGGGTTTCCGCATCCGCCAGGACACTCTCAGCGACTTCGAACGGCTGATCGAGGCGCAGGCGCTCGTCTGCCAGGGTGTGCTCCACCAGAACCCCACCCTCGCCCTGCCGCAGGCCGACCCCGGGGAGTTCACCTCCATCCGCCGCCGCGCCGCCGCTGCCCGGCAGGCCGCCCTCGGCGGCGATCTCGACATCCTCATCGGGTACGACCTGCGCTTCTGGCGCGAGTTCGACGCGCTGCTCACCAACCCCCACATCGGGGAGTTCATGGACCGGATGCGCGTCCGGTGCTGGGCGTACACCGTCCCCTATCTCCGCCGCCGGCACTCCCTCAACGGCCGGCTCTGGTCGGGGCACCTCGAACTCGCCGACGCCGTGGAGCGCCGCGACGCCAAGGACACCGAACGGCTCCTCGGCGCCCACCGCGCCCACACCCTCGCGCTGGCGATCGAACTCTCCGGGGCGTGACCCGGCCGACGGCGGGGGAGACCTCTCCCCACGAACACCCTCGCCGACCCCGACCCGACCCGGCCCCAACACCGACACCGACACCGAGGCCCCTACCCGTATCCGTACCGCACCACCTCCGAGCCGTCCGCCGAACCTCCCTCCGAGAGAACGTGATGCCGTGGCCTGTGATCTGTGGCTGGTCCCCCTTGTCGACGTGCTGTGCCACAGCCCCGACAACCCCTTCGCCGAAGAACTCGCCGAGTACGACCGCGCCCTGGCCGAGGCCGGCGCCCCGCCCGTCCCGGTGCACGGGTACGTCCCCGGCATGTCGGGCGACGTCGCCCCCGTCGCCGGCTTCGACTACACGGCCCTCCATCTCCTGCGCCGCGCCTACCTCCTGCGGCTCAGCGGGCTGCCCGTCACCCCGGTCGAGGACCTGGACGGCGACTACCAGCAGCTGCTGGAGATGTTCGAGGCCGCCGCTCAGCAGACCCACCTCGTGTGGCACTTCGACCACGCCGGCGCGTACGTCCCCGTCGACTTCCCGCACCCGCTCGTCACCGACTCCCTGCTGGCCGGCGGCGGGCCGCTGGGCTCCAGCCACGGTCTGCTGCGCGAGCTGGAGACGGTCGCCCCCGCCTTGGGCATCGACCCCTTCCACCCGCCGCCGAGCCCGCCGCCGCCCGGCCGCCCCACCCGGCTCGACGAACCGGCGCAGGGGTACGCGGACGACGGCCCGTTCGCCCGCGAGCGCCATGTCTGGCTGGGCCTGCACGCCGCCGCCACCCGCAGCCTCGCGCAGGGTTCGATGATCGTCTTCAGCTGATCCGGCGGCGGCCGCCGTGACGTTCAGGGGCGCGGTCCCTCCGGGGGCCGCTGCCTCGGCATGTTCGCCCGGCCGCCGCCCCCGCCGCTCCCGCCGGGCAGCGGCGCGAACCGCGCGCCGCCCACCGCCGGGCACTCCCCGTACCGCTCCTCCCGGTGCCCCCGCTCCGGCCCGATCTGGGCCGGCAGCGGGCCCGGCGCGGACCGGAACTCCACCATCCAGTCGGCGGTCTCCGCCCGCACCAGCTCGGCCAGGTCCTCCGAGAACCGCCGCAGCACCCACAGGCAGCGCTCCGCCGCGTCGCCGGCGCTGCCCTCGGCGGGCCCGAGCACCTCCCGTACGCTCTCCGCCGCCCAGTCGTACCGCAGCGCCTCCAGCCGCCGCCGTACCGCCTGCGCCACCGCCATGTCCCGCATCCAGCCCGAACTCAGGCCGAAGCAGCGGTCGGACGCCGCGCACAGGCCCGCGCCGAGCAGCGCCAGATACCCCCAGCCCGCCAGGGCGCCCCCGCCGCCGCCCCCGCCCGCCCCGGTGAACGCCAGCAGCGGCAGCCCGGCCCCCACCGCCAGCCCCGCCAGCATCCCGCCGCGCAGCGCCCGGGCCGCCCGTCGCTTGCGCTGCCGCGATTCCAGGTACCACTCCATGGTGGCCAGCGCCTCCCGCTCGGCGCGTTCGTACAGCTCCACCAGCCGGTCGGTGGGCTCGTGCCAGTCGGCGCAGGGGGCGGGGCCCCCGGTCAGATCCGCGCGCCGGGCGTGCTCCGGATGGCTCATCCCGCGACTCCCTGAAGAGGTATGAACGAACGAAGATCCCCTTTCCTACCCCGGGAAACAGCGGCGGACGGACCACTTTCGGAGTAATTGCGCCCGTAAGCGGGCGAGATCGGAGGGTGATTCCGTTTGCCTGCTCCGCTCCCCTCACCCGAAGGAGTGAGCCGGGCGGCGGCGCGGATAGGCTGCTGCCCGTGAGGATCCTTGTCATCGGCGGCGGTGCCCGCGAACACGCTCTGTGCCACGCCCTCTCCCGCGACTCCGAGGTGACGGCGCTGCACTGTGCGCCCGGCAACGCCGGGATCGCCGAGGTCGCGACCGTGCACCCCGTCGACGCCCTGGACGGCGCGGCCGTGGCCGCGCTCGCCGGAGAACTGGACGCCGCGCTGGTGGTCGTCGGCCCCGAGGCGCCGCTGGTCGCCGGGGTGGCGGACGCGGTGCGGGAGGCGGGGATCCCGGTCTTCGGCCCGTCCCGGGACGCCGCCCGCCTGGAGGGCAGCAAGGCGTTCGCGAAGGACGTCATGGCGGCGGCCGGAGTGCCCACGGCACGCAGCCACGTGTGTACGACGGCGGAGCAGATCGACGCGGCGCTGGACGCCTTCGGCGCCCCGTACGTGGTGAAGGACGACGGCCTCGCGGCCGGCAAGGGCGTGGTCGTCACCGAGGACCGCGCGCAGGCGCGGGAGCACGCCCTGGCGTGCGAGCGGGTGGTCATCGAGGAGTTCCTGGACGGCCCCGAGGTCTCGCTGTTCGCCGTCACGGACGGCACCACCGTCGTTCCGCTCCAGCCGGCGCAGGACTTCAAGCGCGCCTACGACGGCGACGAGGGCCCCAACACGGGCGGCATGGGCGCGTACTCGCCGCTGCCGTGGGCCCCGGCCGGGCTGGTGGACGAGGTCATGGAGACGGTCCTGGAGCCGACCGTGGCCGAACTGCGCCGCCGGGGCACGCCGTTCTCCGGGCTGCTGTACGCGGGTCTGGCGGTGACCTCGCGCGGCGTGCGGGTCATCGAGTTCAACGCGCGCTTCGGCGACCCGGAGACCCAGGCCGTCCTGGCGCGGCTGCGCACCCCGCTCTCCGGGCTGCTGTACGCGGCGGCCACCGATGAGCTGGCCGCGCTGCCGCCGCTGCGCTGGAGCGAGGGGGCGGCGGTGACGGTGGTCATCGCCTCCGAGGGCTACCCGGCGGCGCCGCGCACGGGCGATCCGATCACGGGGCTCGACACGGTGGCGGAGGTGGACGGCCCCGACGCGTACGTGCTGCACGCCGGTACGCGGCGGGGTGCGGACGGCGCGGTGCTGAGCGCGGGTGGCCGCGTCCTGTCGGTCACGGCCACCGGGGCGGACCTGACGGCGGCCCGCACCCGCGCGTACGCGGCGGTGGGGCGCGTCGAGCTGAAGGGCTCCCACTACCGCAAGGACATCGCGGAGGCGGCGGCGCTGGGGACGAACCCGGCCTGAGCCCCGCCGGGGTGCACCCCGGTCTCCCGCTTCCGGCGCCCCGGCCGCCCGACCCGGCCGGGGCGCCGGCGCGCGCCCGCCCGCTCCGGGCCGGGCCGGGACCCGGTACGCCCTCGTACGGCCCGGCCGTCGGTGCCTTTCCGCCACCGGCGGGTTTGCGTCGGGGTGGCTGAATCAGGTCGTCATCCTTTGCCCAAAGCCCCTCCATCGGGTGACCGATGGTGCTGTCCGGCTGACGCTCGCGCCGCGCGCAACTAGGGTGCGGCGGGAGTTGTCCCACGCCGGGCCGCCGTAGTGATCATGCGATCGGCTCAGCGCACATTGCGATGTCGCTCGGCGGTGCCACAGTGGGATGACGAGCGGTATCGGGGCTGGGCAGGCGGAGGGCAGGGGCATGGGGCAGCGTCAGCAGCACAGAGCCACACACTCCGCGCGCGACCACGCGCTGGCCGTCTTGCGCGCGCGCAACAGCGCGCTGGCGCTCGCGCTCCTCCCGTGCGCCGTCGGCGTCGTGCTGTTCGCCGCGGGTCCCGGCGTGCCGGACGCCGTACGGTGGCCGGTGGCCGCCCTTGCCGTCGTCACGATCGGGGTGGCCGTCGCCGTCGGCGTGCTCATCACCCGCGCCAGGCCGGCCGTCACGCCCACCGTCGAGGTGCCGGAGGCCGCCGCCCCGGCGCTGCACGGCCTGATACGGGACCTCGCCGACCGCCTCGCCGTCCCGCACCCCGGGGGGATCGCCCTCACCCCCGACTGCGACAGCTGGCTGGAGGAACAGCCCCGGGCCCGGGATACGGGTGGCCCCCGTCCCGAGCCGTCCGCCGACACCCGTGCCCCGGTTCTGGTGATCGGGTCCCCCTTCCTGTGGTGGATGCGGGTCAGCGAGCTGCGCGCCCTGCTCGCACCCGTCGTCGCCGGCACCGGCCCCTCCGCCCACCCCGACATCGCCGCGGCCCGCCGCTGCGTCCGCAGCTGGGACGCCGCCGCGGGGCTCGCCGCCGCGGCCTCGCCCCTGCGGCATCCGCTGCTCGGCTTCTCCGGCCTGGTCGCCCGGCTGCTGCTGCGCGCCGCCGGAACGCACGCCGCCGAGATGGAACGCGGGGTGGCCGCTGCCGCCTCCGCCCGCGCGCACAGCGTGGATCACGGCGTGCGGATGGCCGCCCAGGAACAGGTCGGACTCGCCTACGCGGGCTGGGACCGGCTGCTGACCAAGGTCGCGCTGCCCGCCTGGCGCGTCGGCCGCTGGCCGCGCCGCCTCAACGCCGGTGTCGTCTCCGCCCTCACCGAACTCTCCCGCCGCGACCGGCTCGCCCCCCAGGGCTTCGCCTCCCGGCTCGGCGAACGCCCCGCCTGCGATCTGCTGGAGGAGCCGGGACGGATGGACGAGGAGATCTCCTTCCTCGCCGCCCGGCTGTTCCACGGCGGCCCCGCGCAGGGCGGCGCGCCCTGGGCGCCGCTGGACTGGGCCGCCTACCCGGAGGAGGTCGTGGACCGCATCTGGCGGGACCGCGCGGCCCGGCTGTTCGCCGCGCTGGACACCGAGGAGACCCCGACCCTGGCCCGCGCGCTCAGCGAGCTGACCGAGGCCGCCACCGGGCCCGGCGGCGCCGACGCGCTCGCCGCCAGGATCGGCGCCGCCACCCCGCCCCGCACGGCGCAGGAGCCGCCCCCGGCCGCCGCCGACGTCCACACCGGCCTGGTGGCACCGCTCGGCTTCCCCGCCCAGCCGCCGCCCAGCGGACGGGAGTTGCTGGTGGAACACGTGGCCGCCGCGGTGTGCTGCGCCGCCGCCGACACCACCGGCGCCACCCCGGCCCTCGACTGGCTGGACGGGCCGGTGCTGCGGACCGGCAGCCCGCGCCGCCGCGCCGATCTGAAGCGGCTGGGCGGCTGCGTGCACAGCCTTGTGGACGAGGCGGACCCCGAGCCGCTGCGCGCCTGGCTGACGGCGGCCGGGGTACGGCCGGACAAGCCCGTACGCCTGGTCTGAGCCGGCGGGCCGGGGCCGGCGCACCCCGGTGCTAGGGTGACGCCCCTCACTCCAGGGGGCGGACGGCACATGACAGAACCGAGCGGATTCCTGATCGGCGGGGACCTGGCCGTACGACGGCTCGGCTTCGGCGCCATGCAGCTCCCCGCCTCTCCCGCGGCGGCCCGGGAGAACGCGGTCGCCGTCGCCCGGCGGGCCGTCGAACTGGGCGTCACGCTCATCGACACGGCCTATCTGTACGGCGGTGGAGCCAACGAGGAACTGCTCGTCGAGGCCCTCCACCCCTATCCGGACGGACTGGTGATCACCACGAAGGTGGGCGTCGCGCGTTCGGCGGCCACCAATGAATGGGAACTCAACGGTCGGCCGGAGGTACTGCGGGACCAGGCCGAGCGCGGCCTGACCCGGCTGCGCCTGGAGCGGCACGCCCTGCTCCAGCTGCACCGCGTCGATCCGGCAGTGCCGCTCGCCGACCAGCTGGGCACGCTGCGCGAGCTGCGCGACGAGGGCAAGATCGCCCGCATCGGGCTCTCGGAGATCACCGTCGCCCAGCTCGCCGAGGCCCGGCAGATCGTCGAGGTGGCGAGCGTGCAGAACCGCTACAGCGTCTTCGACCGTGAGCACGAGCCGGTGCTCGACGCCTGTACGGCCGCGGGCATCGCGTTCCTGCCCTGGCGGCCGGTGGCCGGTGCGGGAGAAGAGGCGGCCGGGGGCCTCCCGGGGGAGGTCGCCGCCGTCGCGGCCGAACTGGGAGCTACCCCCACCCAGGTGGCGCTCGCCTGGTTGCTGGAGCGCTCGCCTGTCGTCCTCCCGATCCCCGGCACCGCCGACCTCGCGCATCTGGAGGAGAACGTCGCCGCGCAGCGGATACGGCTGACCCTGGAACAGCGCGAGCGCCTGGACGCGCCCGCCGTCTGAGCCGCCCGCCGAGACCGGCCCCGCCGGGCCCCGCTCCTCTCCGGGGCGTTCCCCTGGCGGGCCCGGCTCCCCCGGAGCTCGCCCCCGCCCGCCCCGGCCGGGCCCCTCCCACCCCCCGCCCACCGCTGCGGAGGCAATCACCTCCAGCCATTTCACGACGAACGGTGACAACGCCCTCGCGATGTGTGATGTGCTGGTTCGGCAGTGGAGTTGGGGCGGAGGAGGGGACCTTGTCTCTGGGATCTGTGGGAACCGATCGGATCCGGCGGTGGGAGTCGGGCGCCCTGGCGCACGCCGTGTCCGATCCGTTCGGGCAGGGCCCGCTGCCCTGGCTGCGCGGCAGCGAGCACTACTTCGACGACACCGGACGAGTCGTCCCGTGGTACGTGGACCCCGACGCCCAGGGGCTATGTTCCCCAGGTCGGCGGGGGGACGACCAGCCCGCCGCGGGCCCCCGCACCCCCGATGACGTCGACTGCCAGATCAAGGGTTTCGCCCCGCAGAGCGCCGTCGCGCCCGGCCAGTCCCTCGACTTCCGGGTCACGGTGAACCCGCCCCAGGACTTCTCCATCGACATCTACCGGATCGGGCACTACGCGGGCGACGGCGCCAAGATGCTCACCCGCAGCCCCACCCAGCGCGGCACCCGGCAGCCGGAGCCGCTGCTCGCCGACCGCACCGCCTCCTGCCACAACTGGTGGCTCTCGTGGCGGCTCCAGGTCCCGCCCGACTGGCGGCCCGGCGCGCACGTCGCCGTCCTCACCACCGCGGATGGCCGATTCCGTTCGCACGTACCTTTCACTGTCCGGGACGACCAGCCCGCCGATCTGCTCCTGCTGCTCCCCGACATCACCTGGCAGGCGTACAACCTCTTCCCCGAGGACGGCCGCACCGGCGCCAGCCTCTACCACGCCTGGGACGCCTCGGGTCATCTGCTGGGCGAGCAGGACGCCGCCACCACCGTCTCCTTCGCCCGCCCCTTCGCCGGCGCCGGCCTGCCGCTGCACGTCGGGCACGCCTACGACTTCATCCGCTGGGCCGAGCGCTACGGCTACGACCTCGCCTACGCCACCGCCCGCGATTTGCACGCGGGCCGCGTCGACACCTCCCGCTACCGCGGTCTGATCTTCCCCGGGCACGACGAGTACTGGTCGGTCCCGATGCGCCGCGCCGTCGAGCACGCCCGTGACACCGGCACCTCGCTGGTGTTCCTGTCGGCGAACACCATGTACTGGCAGGTCGAGCTGAGCGCGCTGCCCTCCGGCGACGAGGACGGCCTGCTGCGCTGCCGCAAGCGCCACGGCCCCGGCCGGCCCGCCCTGTGGCGCGAGCAGGGCGAGCCCGAGCAACTGCTGCTCGGCGTGCAGTACGCGGGCCGGGTGCCCCGCCCGTACCCGCTGGTGGTCCGCAACGCCGACCACTGGCTGTGGGAGGCCACCGGCGCCGCCGAGGGCGACGAACTCCCGGGCCTGGTCGCCGGGGAGGCCGACCGCTACTACCCGCGCACCGCGCTGCCCGACAGCGAGAGCCGGATCCTGCTGGCCCACTCCCCGTACCGCGACGAGTCCGGGGCCCGCCGCCACCAGGAGACCTCCCTGTACCGCGCGCCCAGCGGGGCCTGGGTGTTCGCCTCCGGCACCTTCGCCTGGTCGCCGGCGCTGGACCGCCCGCAGCACACCGACACCCGGATCCAGAAGGCCACCGCCAACCTCCTGGACCGCATCTGCAAACGGGACTGACGGGGCGGGCCCCGCGCGCCGGTCACCGGCCGCCATGCGTGAGAATGAACGCCGCGTGGCCCATCGACCGACCGACCGCTTAGCCGCCAGGAGGCACAGTGCCAGGATTCGTCACGAAGCCTGAGCCCGCGCGGGTGCCCGGTCTTGTGCATCTGCACACCGGGAAAGTCCGCGATCTCTACCGCAACGAGGCCGGTGAACTGATCCTCGTCGCCACCGACCGGATCTCCGCCTACGACTGGGTGCTGCCCAACGGGATCCCCGACAAGGGCCGCATCCTGACCCGGCTGTCGCTGTGGTGGTTCGACCAGCTCGCCGATCTGGTGCCGGGGCATGTCATCTCCACCGAGGTGCCGGCCGGCGCCCCCGCCGACTGGGCGGGCCGGGTGATGGTCTGCCACGCGCTGGACATGGTCCCGGTGGAGGCGGTGGCCCGTGGCTACCTGACCGGTTCCGGGCTCGCGGAGTACGAGCGCGACCGTACGGTGTGCGGCCTGGCCCTGCCGGCCGGCCTCGTCGACGGCTCCGAACTGCCCGCCCCGATCTTCACCCCGGCCACCAAGGCGGCGGTGGGGGAGCACGACGAGAACGTCAGCTACGAGGAAGTCGCCCGCCAGGTCGGCGCCGAGACGGCGGCTCAGCTGCGCCAGGCCACCCTGTCGGTGTACGGGCGGGCCCGGGACATCGCGCGGGACCGCGGGATCATCCTGGCCGACACCAAGTTCGAGTTCGGCCGCCGGCCGGGCGCGGGAGAGGGTGCCCAGGAAGGCGAGCTGGTGCTCGCCGACGAGGTGCTGACCCCGGACTCCTCGCGCTTCTGGCGCAAGGACGAGTGGGAGCCCGGCCGCCCGCAGAACGCGTACGACAAGCAGTTCGTCCGCGACTGGCTGTCCTCCCCGGCCTCCGGCTGGGACCGTACGGGCGACACCCCGCCGCCGGAACTGCCGCAGGAGGTCGTGGACCGTACCCGCGAGCGCTACACGGAGGCGTTCCGGCTGCTGACGGGCACCGCGTGGGACTGACCGTGAACGGTCAAGTGGGCCCCGGCCTGGCCGGGCCGGGGCCCACTTGGTAAAAACTCCCCCAACAGGCATGCCGCCGGGCCCGACCACCCCGGCACCGCACCGCCCGAACGGGGAAGAACATGCACGCCGGCACGGATCGCAGCCAGGACAGCCCGCGCGGGCCCGGACGAACAGGGCGCGATGACCGGTCCGGTCCCGCCGTCCCCGCCGACCGCATCGGGCGGATCGAGCGGCTCACCGACCCGGCCGCCATCCGCGACCGCATCGAGGAACTCGCCTTCCACGCCCGCGAGGACATCCTCACCCTCGTCCCGCACACCGAGCTGTCTGCCGCCTACCTCGCCTGGATCCGCCCGCTCGCCCTGCGCTGTCTGCGCCGTGGCGTGGCCTTCCGCACCGTGATGCTCTGCGAGACCCTGGAGGACCCGGCCACTGCGGCGTACCTGCGCGAGATCGAACGGCACGGCGCCCGGGTGCGGCTGATCCCGCACGCCACCGAACGGCTGCTGGCCTGCGACTCCCGCGCCGTGGCGCTCCCGCTGGGCGGCGGCCCCACGGTCGAGCACGGGGCGCTGTTCACCGAGGAGCCGGCCATCGTGGCCAGCGTCCGGGCGCTGTTCGAGCGCGCCTGGGAGCGGGCTACCCCGCTCACCCCCGCGCCGACCCCGACCGAGAACGTCCGGCTGATCCTGGCCGCGATGTGCTCAGGTGCCAAGGACGAGACGGCGGCGCGCGGCATCGGCGTCTCGGTGCGCACCTACCGGCGCCGGATCGCCCATCTGATGGACCATCTCAACGCCGGCAGCCGGGCCCAGGCCGCCCTGCTGGCCCGGGACCGCGGCTGGATATGACACCGGACCGCCCGCTGGCCGACGCCTGAAATGTCCGCTTATTCTCATCGTGCGACGGAGGCGGGGGACCGATCACGGCGGGAGAGGCGGCATGGGCGCAGACGACGCCGCCCGCACGGCCCGCGCCGGTCCGTCGCGGCGGCCCATGCGCGGCCGGGACCCGGGGGAGGCGCACCGCGCCGCGACCCCGCTGGAGCTGCTGTTCGACCTGACCTTCGTGGTCGCCGTCTCCCAGGCCGCCGCCCAGCTCCATCACGCGCTGGCGGAGGGCCGCACCGGATCGGGCCTGTTCGGGTACGCGGCGGTGTTCTTCGCCATCTGGTGGGCCTGGATGAACTTCACCTGGTTCGCCTCCGCCTACGACACCGACGACGTGCCCTACCGGCTGCTGACGCTGCTCCAGATGGCGGGCGTCCTGGTGCTGGCGGCCGGGGTGCCCGGCGCGTTCCAGCACGGCGACTGGGCGCTGGTGGTGGCGGGCTATGTGATCATGCGCGCCGCGATGGTCGCCCAGTGGCTGCGGGCCGCCGCCGCGGATCCGGCCGGCCGCCGGGGCGCGCTGCGGTACGCGGCCGGGGTGGCGCTGGTGCAGGCCGGATGGGTCGCCCGGCTGTGGGTCTCCGGGGGGTGGGCGGCGGTCACGTTCGTCGTTCTGGTGGCGGTCGAACTCGCCGTACCGGCCTGGGCGGAGTTCCGGGGGAGCGTGACGCGCTGGCATCCGGGTCATATCGCCGAGCGGTACGGGCTGTTCACGATCATCGTGCTCGGGGAGGTCATTCTCGGCTCGCTGACGGCCGTCCAGTCGGCCGTCACCGACCGCGGCCTGTCGACCCCCATCCTGCTGATCGCCGTGGGCGGGCTGCTGCTGGTCTTCGCCCTGTGGTGGCTGTACTTCACCGGTCGCGAGGTCCGGCTGACGACCCTGCGCACAGCTCTGACCTGGGGGTACGGGCACTATGTGGTGTTCGCGGCGCTGGCCGCCCTCGGTGCGGGCCTGGAGGCGGCGCTGGATGTCACCGAGCACCACGCCCATCTCTCCGAGCGGTCCGCGGGGCTGACGGTCGCCGTGCCGGTGGCGGTCGTGCTGCTGTTGCTGGGGGCGCTGCACCGGATGACGGGCGCCGCAGCGGTGGGGCTGTGGCCGCTGCTGGCCGGTGCGGCGGCGGTGCTGGTCCTGGGGTTCGGCGCACCGCTGCTGGGCCCTGGCGGTGCGGTGCTGGGCATGGGGGTGGCGGTGGCCGCGACGCTGGCGGCCGGCCTGGTGGCCGGCCGCCGTGCTCCGGCCGGGTGACCGGGGGCCCCGGGCCCCTGCGCTCGGCCGCCCGTCGGCCGCCCGTCAGCCGGCGGTGCGCGTGGCGGTACGGGCCAGGTCCTCCCCGGCCGCTTCGCTCTCCGGTGCCGCGTCCGCCTCGGGGGCCGCGCCCCGCAGCCGCGCTCCCGGGATGAACGCGGCGATCAGCGCGGCCAGCAGCGCCGCCCCGCACGCGATGGCGAAGCCGGTGCGGAACCCGGTCAGCGAGGGCACCTCGACCCCGCCGAAGGTGAGGGTGCTGTTCGCCAGCACCACGCCGATCGCCGCGCCCGCGGTGCTGGTGCCGATCGAGCGCATCAGGCTGTTCAGGCCGTTGGCGGAGGCGGTCTCCGAGACCGGGACGGCGCTCATGATCAGGGTGGGCATCGCCGCGTACGCGATGGCGATGCCGGAGGTGACCACGCAGGAGAAGACGATGACCTGCCACACCTCGTCCATCATCACCAGGCCCAGCGCGTACCCGGCGGCGATGACGACCGAGCCGAGGATCAGCGAGGTCTTGGGCCCCCGGGACTTGGTGATGACGGCCGACAGCGGCGAGAAGAGCATCATCATCAGCCCGCCGGGGGCCATCGCCAGTCCCGCCGCGAGCATGGTCTGGCCGAGCCCGTACCCGGTCTCCCGCGGCAGCTGGAGCAGTTGCGGCGCGATCAGCGACATCGAGTACATGGCGAACCCGATGACCAGCGCGGCGAGGTTGGTGAACAGCACCTGCGGCTTGGCGGTGGTGCGCAGGTCCACCAGCGGGTCGGGGGTGCGCAGCTCGTACCAGCCCCAGGCGAGCAGCACGAGCAGGCCGGCGGCGAAGAGGCCCAGGGTGCTGCCGCTGCTCCAGCCCCAGTCGGCGCCCTTGGAGAGCGCGAGCAGCAGGCAGACCAGGCCGATGCCGATGCCGGCCGAGCCGGCGAAGTCGAAGCGTCCGGGGGAGCGCACCGGCGACTCGGGTACGTAGCGGGCGATCAGGACGAGGGCGAGCGCGGCGAGCGCGGCGGAGGCGTAGAACAGCACGTGCCAGTCGAAGTTCTGGGCCACCAGGGCGGCGGCGGGCAGTCCGAGCGCGCCGCCGATGCCCAGGGAGGCGCTCATCAGGGCCATCGAGGAGGCGACCCGCTCGGGCGGCATGACGTCGCGCATGACGCCGATGCCCAGCGGGATGAGGCCCATGCCGAAGCCCTGGAGGGCCCGTCCGGCGATCATCGGGAGGACCGAGTCGGACAGCGCGCACACCAGCGATCCGGCGATCAGCAGGCCGAGGTTGACGAAGATGATCCGGCGCTTGCCGAACATGTCGCCGAGCCGGCTGGTGGTGGGCATGGCGACGGCGGCGGCCAGGAGGGTGGCGGTGACCACCCAGGAGGCGTTGGCGGCGGTGGTGTCGAGCAGCACGGGCAGCTGGACGAGCAGCGGGATCACCAGGGTCTGCATCAGCGCCGTGACGATGCCGGAGAAGGCGAGGATCACGACGATGACGTTGGCCGACCCCTTGGCGCCGGGGGTGGGTGGCGCGGCGGCGGGCGGCGGCGCGGTGGAGCTGGGCATGGGAAGGCGGCCTCCGGACGGAGTGTGCGGGAGAGGAAGGGAAGGGAGACGCGGGCAGCGGGGCGGAAGGGCTCTCGTCCCCTTCGTGCAGCATACATACGATGTGCATCATGCATATTTCGTTCCGGTGTGGAACGCTCGGCCTTGGGGTTTTCTTTAGGATCCGACCCAGGAGGTAACCAAGGTGGCCCAGTCGCGGGAACGGTTCGAGGGGCTGCAGCGTGAACTGCTGCTCCTGACCCGGTACGAGTTGTCCAGCCGGCAGCGTGACGGCGGCGCCGCCCTGGAGCGCTCGGCCCATCTGCTGCTGACCCGGCTCGCCGCCCAGGGCCCCATGACCATCGCCGAACTCGCCCAGGCCTTCGCCCTGGACACCTCCACCATCAACCGGCAGACCGCCGCCCTGCTCCGGGAGGGCCTGGCCCGCCGGGTGCCCGACCCCGAGGGCGGGATGGCCCGCCGCCTCCAGATGACGGAGGAGGGCGCGCGCCGGCTCGCTGACCGCGAACAGCGCAGCAGGGAGGGCCTGGCCAAGGTGCTCGCCGCATGGGACCCGGAGGACGTACGGGTCCTGGAGGAGTCGCTCACCCGCTTCAACCAGAGCATCGAGGCACGCACCGGACGCTGCTGGCCGCGCCCGGCGGGAGCCGCCGGGCCCGCCGGACCGGCCGGGACCCCGGACAACGCCGCCGGCTGAACAGGCCCGCCGCGCGCCCGCCCGGCCCGGCCGCCTACCTGTCGCGCTCCTCGGCCTCGCGCCGCGCGTCCTCCGCCCGGAAACCGCGCCAGGCGATCCAGGCCACCGTCCCGATGGAGATCGCGAAAACGATCAGGGTGGCAGTCGTCATGGTGCGGCGATCCCTTCGATGGTGCGGGGGTGGGGCCAGGGCGGTACGGGTGGACGCGCGGTCACAGCCAGCCGCGTTCCCGCGCCAGCCGTACGGCCGTGTGCCGGTTCTCGGCGTGCAGCTTGGCCGCCGCAGAGGAGAGGTAATTGCGTACGGTGCCCGGGGCCAGCGCCGCCCGTTCGGCGATCTCGCTGACCGGCGCCCCGTCGGCCGCCAGCTCCAGCAGCTCCGTCTCCCGGGCGGTCAGCGGCGAATCACCCGCGCTGATCGCGTCCGCCGCCAGCTCCGGGTCAATGTAACGGACGCCGCCGTGCACCGTTCGGATGATCTCCGCCAGCCGCTGCGCCGACACCGTCTTCGGCAGGAACCCGCGCACCCCGGCGGACAGCGCCCGCTTCAGATGCCCGGGCCTGCCGTGCCCCGTCACGATCATGGTGGTGCACTCCGGCAGCTCCGTCCGCAGCCTGGCCGCCACCGTCACCCCGTCCGCACCCGGCATCTGGAGGTCGAGCACCGCCACATCCGGCCGGTGCGCCCCCGCCATGGCCAGCGCCTCGGGACCCGAGGCGGCCTCGGCGACCACGACCAGATCGTCCTCCAGCGAGAGCAGCGCGGCCAGCGCACCCCGGATCAGATGCTCGTCGTCCGCCAGCAGCACCCTGATCACGCGCCCACCTCCCGGCCGCCGGCCGGACCCGGCGGCAGTGCCCCGTCCGGCGTCCCGGCCGCCCGCTCCCCGGTGGGCGGCAGGGCCGCACCCGGCTCCTCGCGCCCCGCCGCGTCCGCAACTGAGCCCGTCCGCGACCGCCCCACGGCACCCGCCGGGGAGGGCACCGGCACCGTCGCCGTGAGCCGGAACGAGCCGCCCTTCCGGTCCCCGCCCCCGGCCCCGGCGGCGCCGGGCTCCGCGACCCCGCCCCCGTACGGTCCCGCCGTCAGCGTCCCGCCCAGCGCGCCCAGCCGGCCGCGCAGGCCCCGCAGCCCCGTACCGTCCGACCCACCGGGCGCCGCGCCCGTGCCCCGCACCCCGTCGTTCTCCATCTCCAGCACCGCCACGATCCCGCCCCGCGCCGGCGGCCGCAGCCGGATCACGCACACCGCCGCGTCCGCGTGCCGCAGCACGTTCGTGGTGCCCTCCCGCACCACCCACCCCAGCGCCGACTGGACGGCCACCGGCAGCTCCGTACTGCCCCCGTCCTCGATCCGGCAGCGGATCCCGGCCGCCTCCAGCACGCCGCGCGCCCCCGCCAGCTCCGCCTGGAGATCCGCCTCCCGGTAGCCGCGCACGACCTCGCGCATCTCCTGCTGCGACTCCCGCGCGATCCGCTGGACCTCCGTCATCTGTTCCACCGCCGCCGGCGACCCGCGCCGCGCCAGCTGCGCCGCCAGTTCGCTCTTGAGCGCGATCACCGACAGGTTCCGCCCCAGGACGTCGTGCATGTCCCGGCCGAACCGCAGCCGCTCCTCCGCGACCGCCAGCCGGGCCTCCGTCTCCCGCGCCGCGTCCAGCTTGTTCACCACCCGCAGCGTCCACGCCGTCACCCGGCAGGTGAACGCCATCAGCACCGACAGCCCTCCGGACACGAGCGCCAGCACCAGCGTCAGCTGCGCCGCCATCCCCGCCGCCGTGCCGCCGGCCACCATCGCGCCCACCAGCACCCCCAGGCCCGCCCACAGCTGCCGCTGCGACAGCAGCAGCGAGGCACCGGAGATGCCGAACGCCCACAGCGAGACCAGCGCGCCCACCGTCGTCTCCGGCGCCTGCCCCGCCGCCACCGACACGAACACCAGGCCCAGGATCAGCGCCGTCAGCACCGCCTGCGCGGCCAGCAGCCGCCCCGGCCACACGACGCCGCGCCCCTCGGCCAGGTACCAGCGCAGCCCGACCCGGGTCAGCTGGATGTTGCACAGGCCGTGCAGCAGGATCAGCGTCCCGATCCCGACCGCCGACAGCGGATGGCTGTTCGCGATCCACTGCGGCATGTTCAGCGGCACCGCGACCAGCTCCACACCCGCGAAGGTGTACAGCGTGTACCGCGTGTAGTGATGCACCCGCGCCCGCTGGCTGCTGCCGATCAGCCGGTCCACCCAGCCGCCGCCACCCGGTGCCGCCGTTCCCATGCCGCTTCTCACATCCCTCTCACTGCCGCGGATCCCAGCGGAACCACCGCCGTACAGCAAACACCGACAGACCGGTCCACACCACCGCCAGCAGCAGCGCGAGACGGAGCTCGCCGCCCGTCATCCCGCCCAGCCAGCCGCCGCGCACCAGCTCCACCACCGGCGTCATCGGCAGCGCCCGGAAGACATTGGCCACCCCGTCCGGCAGCCCGTCCAGCGGGACGAAGAGCCCGGAGGCCACCGCCGACAGCATGAAGAACGGCAGGCTGGTGATCTGCGCGCTCTCCACGGTCTTGGTGAACGCCGCCGTGACCGCCGCCAGGCCCACCATCATCACGATCCCCAGCAGCACCCCGACCACCAGCACCACCGGCTGGTCCGGCACCCCCACGTCGAGGAACAGCGCCCCGGAGATCACCAGCAGGGCCACCTGCGCCAGCGCCAGCACCAGCGACGGCAGCGCCGTACCGGTCAGGATCTCGGCGTCCGTCACCTCCCCGGTGCGCAGCCGCTTGAGCACCCGCTCCTCACGCCGCGCCACGTACGCCGTGATGGGGTTGAAGTACGCCACCAGCAGCAGGACGAACCCGATGCCGGCGGTCAGCACCATCTCCCCGACGCTCAGGCTGGTCTGCGTCGACTCCAGGTTGCCGGCCGAGACGTAGGACACCAGCACCATGCCGACCGGCATCGCCAGGCTCATGAACAGCGCCGTGCGGTTGCGCAGCAGCAGCGTCAGCTCGGCCCGCCCCAGCGAGCCCATCCGCCGCAGCGACGCCTTGCTGGGCACCCCCATCAGCAGCCGCCACGTCTCGGTGCTCATCCCCGCGTGCCGTTCGCCGCCACCGCCACCGCCACCGCCGTGCGGCACGTGCCGAGCGTCCTCGGTGCGCTGCTTCATGCTCCCGCCACCTCCAGAAAGACTTCCTCCAGCGAGGCCGAGCGGGCGTCCAGATCCACCAGCTCCACCCCCGCGTCCCGCGCCCACAGCAGCACCTCGGTCAGCGCCCGCTGCAACTCCCGGGTACGGATCTCCACCCGCTGCCCGTCCGCCGCGGCCGGCACCGTCAGCGGCAGCCGCTCGGGCCCCACCCCCGGCGGCAGCGTGAACCGGATCCGGGCCGGCTGCGCCTCCAGGACCTCCCCGGTGGTTCCCGACACGACGATCCGCCCCTCCCGCATGATCGCCAGCCGGTCGGCGAGTACCTCCGCCTCCTCCAGGTAGTGCGTGGTCAGCAGCACCGTGGTCCCCGCGTCGCGCAGCTCGCTCACCAGCTGCCAGGTGCGCTGCCGCGCCTCCGGGTCCAGACCGGTGGTCGGCTCGTCCAGGAACAGCAGCGCGGGCCGCCCCATCAGCGCCATCGCCAGGTCCAGCCGCCGCCGTTCACCGCCGGACAGCTGCTTGACGCGGACATCCGCCCGGTCCGTGAGCCCCACCAGCTCCAGCGCCTCGGGCACCGGACGCGCCCCGGTGACGCAGCCGGCCCACATCCGCGCCGTCTCGGTCACCGTCAGATCGGCCGGGAACCCGCCCTCCTGGAGCATCATCCCGACGTACGGGCGCACCCGGGCCCGCTGCCGGTACGGGTCGTGCCCGAAGACCCGCACCTCGCCGCCGGTCGCCGGGGCGAGCCCCTCCAGCAGCTCCACGGTGGAGGTCTTGCCCGCGCCGTTGGTGCCCAGCAGCGCGTACAGCTCCCCGCGCCGTACCTCGAAGTCCATCCCCCGCACGGCCTCGAAGCCGCCGGGCCCCTCCGGACCGTAGCGGCGGCGCAGTCCGCGCGCCTCGATCACCGTCGTCCCCCACGCATCACCCTTGGTCATGCCTCAAGGGTTCCGCCGCCGGGGCCCGGATCCCACTGCCGACTGTCATGGATCCGTATGACGAATGTCAGATCGGGCGGGGGCACGCGCGCCCCACAACGCCGAAGGGCCCGGTCTGTTGAGACCGGGCCCTTCATCTGAGCGGACGACGAGATTCGAACTCGCGACCCCAACCTTGGCAAGGTTGTGCTCTACCAGCTGAGCTACGTCCGCCTGGTTGCCCCGCCCGGGGCTTCCCGGGTGGTGCGGCACCTACTGTACCCGATCCCCGAGGGGGTCTTGTACCGAGTACTGAGATGCAGAGCGGGTGACAGGAATCGCACACTGCGCTTCCCCCTTGGAAAGGGGGCGTTCTACTACTGAACTACACCCGCATCTCCACCGGCTGGTGCGTATGACGGGCATACGCACCGGAGTGGATAGAGCGGGTGACAGGAATTGCACACTGCGCCTCCCTCTTGGAAAGAGGGTGTTCTACTACTGAACTACACCCGCGCATCCGCCTCGTTCGGGGCTTTTCCGGCCCCGCCCTTCGGCGTGATCCAGACTCTAGCCGATCACCCGGGGTCGTTGGCAAATCGGCCCAACGACCGGATCAGTGCGCCTCGTTGAAGGCGTCGTAGACCTTGCGCGGGATGCGTCCGCGGGCCGGTACGTCGAAGCCGTTGGACTCCGCCCAGGCGCGCACCGCGCGGGGGTCGGGGGCCACCGAGGTGTGGGTGAAGGTCCGGCCCGACTTGGCGCGCTTGCGGCCGGCCGTCACATAGGGGGCGAGGGTGGTGCGGAGTTTCTCCGCGTTCTCCTCGCTGAGGTCGATCTCGTACGTCTTCCCGTCAAGCCCGAAAGCCACCGTTTCCGACGCTTCTCCGCCGTCGATGTCGTCGGAGAGGGTGACCACGACGCGCTGTGCCACGGATATCGGTCCTTTCGGCGGGTGCGTCCCCCGTGCCTGACGGCGACGACGGCGGCGACGGAGCCGGTCCTGGCCGGACCGCGCGCCGGTGTCGCGGGGGCGTTCCCAAGATCGGGAGCAAGGTGCTGTACTGCTGTACGGCGGTGCCGCGTTCGTTATTTGTACATCGGCTGGCTTTTTCTGCGAAGCGCGAAGTCCCGGCGAGTGGGAATTCGGCCGCACGTGTCATGCCGCAATGGGGACCTTACGGTTTTCTCGCCGCTTCTTGCAGGGGTTTCCGTCCCCGATACCTGAACGTGACCGATTCATGCCAGAGGCAGGGCCGTCCGGCGTCAGGTCTACCCGTGTAGATTTGTCCGACAGGTACGCTGATGGGCAGCAGCGTCAGCACCAATCCCACCGGGAGTACCTGTGGCCCGCGTCGTAGTCGACGTCATGCTCAAGCCGGAGATCCTCGACCCCCAGGGCCAGGCCGTGCAACGCGCGCTGCCCCGGCTCGGGTTCGCCGGAATCTCCGATGTCCGCCAGGGCAAGCGCTTCGAGCTGGAGGTGGACGGCCCCGTCGATGAGGCCGCCCTCGCCCGTATCCGCGAGCTCGCCGAGACCTTCCTCGCCAACACGGTGATCGAAGACTTCACCGTGCGCGTGGAAGAGAGCGCGGAAGAGGTCGCGCCGTGAGCACCCGTGTGGGAGTCGTCACCTTCCCCGGCTCGCTGGACGACCGCGACGCGCAGCGCGCGGTCCGGCTCGCCGGCGCCGAGCCGGTCGCCCTGTGGCACCGCGACACCAGCCTGCACCAGGTCGACGCGGTGATTCTGCCGGGCGGCTTCAGTTACGGGGATTATCTGCGCTGCGGTGCGATCGCCCGTTTCTCCCCGGTGATGGAAACCGTCATCGAGCAGGCCAGGGCCGGCCTTCCGGTCCTCGGGATCTGCAACGGCTTCCAGGTGCTGTGCGAATCGCACCTGCTGCCCGGTGCCCTCACCCGTAATGACCACCTGCATTTCATCTGCCGTGATCAGCGGCTGCGCGTCGAGAACGCCGCCACCGCCTGGACCGCCGACTACACGGCCGGCCAGGAGATCACCATCCCGCTGAAGAACGGCGAGGGCGGCTACGTCGCGGACGAGCGCACCCTCGACGAGCTGGAGGCGGAGGGGCGCGTCGTCTTCCGCTACCTGGACGGCAACCCCAACGGCTCGCGCCGCGACATCGCCGGCGTCAGCAACGCCGCCGGCAACGTCGTCGGCCTGATGCCGCACCCCGAGCACGCCGTCGAGTCCCTCACCGGGCCGGGCACCGACGGCCTCGGCTTCTTCACCTCAGTCCTCAAGAAGATGGTCGCCGCCTCATGACGCTCGACACCGTCAAACACGCCGCCGACACCCCGGACACCGAGCTGCCGTGGGCCGAACTCGGCCTCAAGCAGGACGAGTACGAGCGCATCCGCGCGATCCTCGGCCGCCGCCCGACCGGCGCCGAGCTGGCCATGTACTCCGTGATGTGGTCCGAGCACTGCTCGTACAAGTCGAGCAAGGTGCACCTCAAGCAGTTCGGCGAGAAGGCCCCGCACTCCGACGCGCTGCTGGTCGGCATCGGTGAGCAGGCGGGCGTCGTGGACGTCGGCCAGGGCTACGCGGTCACCTTCAAGGTCGAGTCGCACAACCACCCCTCGTACGTCGAGCCCTACCAGGGCGCCGCCACCGGCATCGGCGGCATCGTCCGCGACATCATCGCCATGGGCGCCCGCCCGGTCGCCGTGATGGACCCGCTGCGCTTCGGCGCCGCGGACCACCCGGACACCAAGCGCGTGCTGCCCGGCGTCGTCTCCGGCATCGGCGGGTACGGCAACTGCCTGGGCCTGCCCAACATCGGCGGCGAGATCGTCTTCGACGACTGCTACCAGGGCAACCCGCTGGTCAACGCCCTGTGCGTGGGCGTCATGCGGCACGAGGACATCCACCTCGCCAAGGCGTCCGGCGCCGGCAACAAGGTCATCCTGTACGGCGCCCGCACCGGCGGCGACGGCATCGGCGGCGCCTCCATCCTCGCCTCGGAGACCTTCGAGGACGCGGACGGCAAGCCCGCCAAGCGCCCCGCCGTCCAGGTCGGCGACCCGTTCCAGGAGAAGCTGCTCATCGAGTCCACCCTGGAGCTGTTCGCCCAGGACCTGGTCGTGGGCATCCAGGACCTCGGCGCGGCCGGCCTGTCCTGCGCCACCTCCGAGCTGGCCTCCAACGGCTCCGGCGGCATGCGCGTCGAGCTCGACACGGTCCCGCTGCGCGACTCCTCCCTGTCGCCGGAGGAGATCCTGATGAGCGAGTCCCAGGAGCGCATGTGCGCGGTCGTCGAGCCGGAGAAGGTCGAGCGCTTCCTCGCGGTCTGCGAGAAGTGGGACGTGATCGCCACCGTCATCGGTGAGGTGACGGACGGCGACCGGCTGGAGATCTTCTGGCACGGCGAGCAGATCGTGGACGTGCCGCCGCGTACCGTCGCCCACGAGGGCCCGCTGCTGAACCGCCCGTACGCCCGTCCCGAGTGGCAGGACGCGCTCCAGGCGGACGACGCGGGCGCGCTGCCCAGGCCGGGGACCTCCGAGGAACTGCGCGAGCAGGTCGTGCGGCTGGTCTCCTCACCCAACCAGGCGTCCAAGTCCTGGGTGACGGACCAGTACGACAAGTACGTCCTCGGTAACACGGTGCTGGCCCAGCCGGAGGACGGCGGGATGATCCGGATCGACGAGGAGACCAACCTCGGCGTCGCGATCGCCACCGACGGCAACGGCCGGTACGCGAAGCTCGACCCGTACGCGGGCGCGCAGCTGGCGTTCGCCGAGTCGTACCGCAACGTGGCCGCCACCGGCGCCAAGCCGCTGGCCGTCACCGACTGCCTGAACTTCGGCTCCCCCGAGGACCCGGCCGTGATGTGGCAGTTCGCCGAGGCCACCCGCGGCCTGGCCGACGCCTGCCAGACGCTGGGCACCCCGGTGACCGGCGGCAACGTCTCGCTCTACAACCAGACCGGCGAGCAGGCCATCCACCCGACCCCGGTGGTCGGTGTGCTCGGCGTGATCGACGATGTCACGCGCCGTACCCCGCACGCCTTCGAGGAGGCCGGGCAGCTGATCTACCTGCTCGGTGACACCCGGGCGGAGTTCGGCGGCTCGGCGTGGTCCCAGGTGATCCACAACCACCTGGGCGGTCTGCCGCCGAAGGTGGATCTGGAGCGCGAGCGGCTGCTGGCCGAGGTCCTGATCAACGCCTCCCGCGACGGCATGATCGACGCGGCGCACGATCTGTCGGACGGCGGTCTGGTGCAGGCGGTCACGGAGTCGGCGGTGGCCGGGGGAGTGGGCGCCCGCCTGGTCGTCCCGGACGGCCTGGACGCGTTCACCTTCCTCTTCTCGGAGTCGGCCGGCCGCGCGATCGTGGCCGTGCCGCGCAGCGAGGAGACCCGCTTCACCGACATGTGCGCGGCCCGTGGCCTTCCGGCCGCGCGGGTGGGTGTGGTCGACGGCGAGTCGATCGAGGTGCAGGGCGAGTTCGGCATCCCGCTGGCGGAGCTGCGCGAGGCGCGCGAGGCGACGCTGCCGGCGCTGTTCGGCTGAGCACGGGAGTGTGGGACGGGGCCGGTACGGACGTACCGGCCCCGTCGTGCTGGGTCAGCGCAGGACCAGCTGAACGATCGCGACGGATCCGACCACGACGATGAGCGTCCGCAGCACGGTCTGGCTGAGCCGCCGCCCGACCTTCGCGCCGAGCTGGCCGCCGATCGCGGAGCTGACGGCGAGCAGCGCGACGGTGGTCCAGTGGAAGTCGGCGAGGAAGAGGAAGAAGAGCGCGGCGACGCTGTTGACGATGGCGGCGAGGACGTTCTTCACGGCGTTGAGCCGCTGCATGCTCTCGTCGAGCGTCATGCCCATCAGGGACATGTAGATGATGCCCTGGCCGGCCGCGAAGTAGCCGCCGTAGACGCTGGCGAGCGCGAGCCCGACGGACAGGACCGGCCCGCCGTCGGGGCGGGCGGTGGAGCCGTTGCGTTCGCGGCGCTCGCGCAGTTTCCGGCTGATCCGGGGCTGGAACACCACGAGGATCAGGGCGAGCCCGACCAGGACCGGCACGATCCGTTCGAAGGCGGAGGCCGGCAGCGCCAGCAGCAGCGCGGCGCCGGTGAGACCGCCGACGAGGGCCCCGGCCCCGAACTTGAGGACGCGCGGGCGCTGCCCCCGCAGCTCCCGCCGGTAGCCGATGGCGCCGCTGATGGCGCCGGGGATCAGGCCCATGGCGTTGGACACGGTGGCGGTCACGGGCGGCAGTCCGACCGCCAGCAGTACGGGGAAGGTGAGCAGCGTCCCGGAGCCGACCACGGCGTTGATGGCACCGGCACCGAGGCCGGCGCTGAACACGGCGATCATCTCTCCCAAGGACATGTGCATGTTCGCGATCATAAAACCTGAACATTTCGGCGAGGACCGAAGGGTAGTGGGGCGACACTGGACAGATGGACACCGCTCCTGACCTCGCCGCCGTCGCCCGGCTGCTGGCCGACGGCACCCGCGCCCGGATCTGCTGGGCCCTGCTCGACCGCCGGGCCTGGACGGCCACCGAGGTGGCCCGGCACGCCGGAGTGGCGGCCTCCACGGCCACCGAACACCTCAACCTGCTGGTGCGCGGCAATCTGCTCACCGAGGAACGCCAGGGCCGGCACCGCTACGTACGGCTCGCCGACCCCCAGGTCGCCGACCTCGTCGAGACCCTCGCCGCCCTCGCCCCCAACCGCGCCGCCCCCGTCCGCTCCCTGGCGGGCGTCCGCCGGCACGAGGCCCTGGCCCGGGCCCGCACCTGTTACGACCACCTCGCGGGTGAGGTGGGGGTGGCCATCACGGACGCGATGACCGAGCGCGGGCTGCTGGACTGGCAGCAGGGCGTCCGGCTCACGGGCGACGGGGCGGTGTGGCTCGCGGAGGTGGGGATCATGCTCCCCGTCGTCCGCACGCGCCGCCCGCTGGTCCGCTCCTGCCTCGACTGGACCGAACGCCGCCCGCACCTGGCGGGCGTGGTCGGGGCGGCGCTGTGCCGCCACGCGTTCGAGTCGGCCTGGCTGACCCGTGACAAGTCCACCCGCGCGGTGAGCGTGACGGACGCCGGCCGGGACGCCCTGTCGGCGCATCTGTCCCTGACGCTGTGAGCCGGTGAACGGTGAGGTCGGCGGCGGTGGCGCCGTACGCGGCCGGCCGTGCCCCTACGCCTCCGGGAAGCGCCGCAGCGGACAGTGCGGCCGGCAGGCGTACAGCTGGTACCGGTACCCCCACCGGTCGAGCAGCGGCGGCCCCAGCCGGCGGGCCATGGCCCCCAGATAGCGATTGCACAGCACACAGCGGATGCCCATGAGCTGATGCGGCTGTAACCGGCGCAGGTCCGGCAGTGGCTCGGTCACGGTGCTCACCCCCTACGACGGGGCCCCGACCGCTCCCTGACCGCCTCGATGTGCCAGGTGCTGATGCGGTGATGAGCGACGGCGCGAATGAGACGGAGACGAAGAAGGCGACTGCGATGGCTACGAGCATGACATTCTTCGACCCCGCGCGACAGACCCACCGGGAGCGACCGGCCCGGACGGCTCGGTGACGCCCGCGCTCCGGGCGCGGTCGGGGTCGGTGGTCGGCGAAAACCGGGGTGACAGCGCAGGCGCGCTCCGACGACGATGAGGGCCCACGTCACCGTCGCCGAAGGACACGCCCATGCCCCGCGCCGTCACGCTGATCCGTTCCGCCGAGCTCTCGGACGCCGCCGAGTACGCGTACGCTGCCACCGCTCCGGCCGAGGCCCGGCTGATCTTCCCGGCCGGTTCCTGCCCGCTGAACAAGGACGGCTCCACCGCGGCGATCGGTGACCACGCCGGGCAGGCGGCCGTGTGCGTGGAGAACCTGCGGATCGCGCTGGCCGCCGCGGGTGCCTCGCTGGAGGACGTCATCAGCACCAGGGTGCTCGTCGCCTCGTCCCGGCAGGCGGACCTCGTCGCCGCCTGGGAAGTGGTCCGGGACGCCTTCGGCGACCACGACGTGCCCAGCACGCTGCTGGGGGTCACGGTGCTGGGCTACGACGACCAGCTCGTCGAGATCGAGGCGGTCGCCGCCGTGCTCGACTCCTGAGCGCGGAACACCACAGGACGGACCGGCACCCCTGCCGCGCACGGCGCGATCCGGTCGTACGGGGCTAGGCAGCGCACACCCGGGGGGCGCACAATCTTTCGTCGCTTCACGCAACTCCCACCGGAAGGTTGCTCAGTGAATCGCTTAAGACGCGCGTGCCTGCCGCTGCTGGCCGCCACCCTGCTGCTCTCCGGACTCGCCGGGAACGCCTCCGCCGAGGACCGGACCGACCCGGCCGGTACCCGTACGGCCGACGCCCAGCTCTCGGGCGGGGGCGCCGCTCTCGCCGCCCTGGCGGACACCGACCCCGCCGCCGCGCTGGAGGAGTACTGGACCCCGGAGCGGATGGCCCGGGCCCTGCCCGCCGACAACCTCGTGCCGGGCGCCGCGGATGCCGCGGAGACTGGTGAGGCCACCCCGGCGGCGCAGGCGCCGGGGGACTCGGGGGGTGAGCCCGGCTCGACCGAGCCGGCGCCGCCGCTCCGGCAGGAGGGCGGCGACGTCTCGGCCGCCCTCACCGAAACCCCGGTCGTGGGCCGGGTCTTCTACACCAACCCCAACAACGGCGGGGACTACTGGTGCTCGGCCGGTGCCCTCAACAGCGACTCCAAGCAGATGCTGGTCACCGCCGGACACTGCGTCAACGTGGGCGGCAGCAACGGGAACGCCGGCGCGTGGATGACCAACTGGACGTACGTCCCGCGCTACCGCGAGGGCGCCCGCCCCTTCGGGACGTTCGCGGCCAAGCAGTTCCGGTCATTCAACGGCTGGATCAACAACAGCAACTTCGAGTGGGACGTGGCCATGGTGACCACGTGGCCGCTCAACGGCAACAAGCTGGTCAACGTCACCGGCGGACACGGCCTCAGCTGGAACTACAGCCGCAGCCAGGCCGTCACCATCTGGGGCTACCCGGGGAACCACGCGAGCGGCCAGGTGCAGTGGTGGTGCCAGGGGACGACCGTCGACTCCGGCGGCAGGCTCCGGCTGGACTGCAACTTCGGCGGCGGTTCCAGCGGCGGCCCCTGGCTGCGCGTGTACAACGACAGCACGGGACTCGGCCAGGTCAACGGGGTGACCAGCACCGTCGACTCGGCGGGCGCGAACCGGAGCCCGTACTTCGGTGACAGCGTCAAGGAGATGTTCGACGCCCAGGGCAGCTACACCTAGTGGCCGCCTCCTGCCCGCCCGGTTACGCTGAACCGGGCGGGCAGGGCACGGCACGGCAGACGGTCGCGGAGCCGCCCGAGGAGGACGGACATGGGACGTTCCACCCGGCGCGCGCTCGCCGCCGTCGGCATCCTGACCGGCGTGCTCGTCGTTGGCGCGCTGGCGGGCATGGCGATGGCGCTGGCCTCGGACTCCGGGGAGGCCGAGGACTCCGGCGTCATCACGCACACCACGGACGAGGATCCGCAGGACGTGCTCGACTACTGGACCCCCGAACGGATACGGGACGCCGAGCCCGCCCCCATGCCGAACCCCGACTGACGCCGGCCGCCCGACCCCGCTTCAGGACGGACGGCGCGCCCAGAACAGGGCGTGCCCGCTGTCGCCCTCCGGGACGAACTCCTCCCGCTCGACGGCCAGACCGGCCCCGGTGATCCATTCCCGGTTGGTGGCGGCGTCCGCGTGGCTCCACCACATCGGGGCGCCGCCGCCGAGCCAGTTCTCCTGGGTCCCCGTCCACGCGCCGTGTCCGGTGGTCGCCACGAAGCAGCCGCCGGGGCGCAGCCATCCGGCGATGTTCCGCAGCAGCGGCGGCTGTTCGGGCAGCGGGATGTGGATGAGGGCGTAGAGGGAGACCACGGCGTCGAAGGACGCGGGTGCGAAGGACGCGGTGGTGGCGTCGCCCACCACGAACTCGGCCCCCGGCACGTGCTCCCGGGCCCGGCGGATCTGGGTCGCGCTGATGTCGATCCCGGTGACCCGGTATCCGGCGGCGGTCAGCACCCGGGCCACCGGCACGCCGCTGCCGCAGCCCACGTCCAGGATCCGCCCGCCGGCCGGTACGCGTCGGCACAACTCGCCCAGAAGCGCGGCGTACTTCGTCCCGGAGCCGTACGCCTCGTCGTACCGCGCGGAGACGGCGTCGTACCCGCGCCGGACCAGGTCTTTGGGGTCGATGGCGTCCACGCGCGCGACGCTAACCCGTGACGGCCCGGCCCAGCGAACGGATATCGCGCCCGGAGGGGCCGGCGACTCACCCGCCCACGATCGCCCGCAGCACGAAGTACAGCAGCGACGGGCCGAGCAGGCAGCCCACGCCGGTGTAGAAGGTGGCCGTCATGGCCCCGTACGGCACCAGTCGCTTGTCGGTGGCCGCCAGGCCGCCCGCGACGCCCGAGGTGGTGCCCATGAGCCCGCCGTACGCCATGGCCGACTTCGGGTTGTTCAGGCCGATCGCCGGGGCCACCAGCGGGGTACCCACCATGACCACCACGGACTTGACCAGTCCGGCGGCCACGGACAGGGCGATGACGTCCGATTCGGCGCCCACCGCCGTGCCGGTCACCGGGCCCACGATGTAGGTGGCCGCGCCACCGCCGATGGTGGCCATCGACTTGGCGTCCGTGTAGCCGAACGCGGCGGCGATCAGGGCCCCGGCCGCGAACGAGAGCAGCACGCCCAGCAGGATCGACAGCGCTCCGGCCGCCCCGGCCCGCTTGATGGTTCCGAGGTCCACGCCGTACGCGGTGGAGACGATCGCGAAGTCCCGCAGCATCGCCCCGCCCATCACGCTCAGGCCGGACAGGGCGGCGAAGCCGGCCAGGCCGGAATCGCCGCCGGTCACCGAGCCTCCCCAGTAGGCCAGTGCCAGGCCGAGGAGGATGGCGATGGCCGAGCCCTGGAGACGTCCCCGGGTGAGCGCTTTGGACAGCCATCCGGAGAGCAGCATGAGCGCCCCGACCAGAGCGAAGGCCACCAGCAGGCCGTTGTTCTCGAAGACGGAGGCGAACCGGTCCAGTTCCATCTCAGGCCCCCTGCCGCTCTTCGGAGGCCGCCGGCGGGGGCAGTGGCTCGCCCGGTTCGCCGATCCGTGCCAGTACGGGCACCAGCGCGAGGCCGGCCGCGATCGCGGCGAGACCCGCCAGGATGGCCATCGGGCCTCCGCTGACCGCCTTCACCACGTTCTGGGTGGAGGCCATGGCGATGACGATGGGTATGTACATCGCGCTCCAGAAGAGCACGCCCTGCTCGGTGGCTTGGGGGAAGCGACCCTTCGCCCGGAGCCAGCCGGTGACCAGCACCAGCATGATCATGGCGAATCCGACTCCGCCGACGTTGGCGTCGACCCCTACGGCGGCGCCGATCAGTTCACCGGCGAGTGTGCCCGCGAGCATGCACACCGCCAGTGCCGCGACTCCATAAATGATCATTGTCTTCTCCACGCTGAGAGACCGGGGGCAGGAAAGGGTGAGGAGGGGGGAACAGGGCGAGCAGGGCTGGGTCAGGCGTCGTCGCCGGTGAACAGGCGCGCGTAGCGCCTGCGCAGTTCGGCCTTCTGCACCTTGCCCATGACATTGCGGGGCAGCGCCTCCACGAGCCGGACGGCCCGCGGATGCTTGAACCGGGCGAGGTCACCGCCGATGAAGTCCAGCAGTTCCCGCTCCCCCGGCTCCCGGCCCGGTGCGGGGACGACGACGGCCACCACCGTCTCGCCGAAGTCCGGGTGCGGGACTCCGATCACGGCGGACTCCAGCACCCCCGGGTGCGCGTCGAGCAGTTCTTCGATCTCCTTCGGGTAGATGTTGTAACCCCCGGAGATCACCAGGTCCTTGCCCCGGCCGACGATGCACAGATAGCCGTCCTCGTCGACGCGGCCCAGGTCCCCGGTGATGAAGTAGCCGTCCGCGCGGAACTCGGCGGCGGTCTTCTCGGGCAGCCGCCAGTAGCCGGTGAAGACGTTCGGGCCGCGTACCTCGATGCTGCCGACCTCGCCGTCCGGCAGCACCCGGCCGGTCGCGGCGTCCACCACCCGGATCTCGGTGCCGGGCAGCGGCTTGCCGACGGTGCCGGGCTTGCGTGGCCCGCCCGCGTACGGGTTGGTGGTGTTCATGCCGGTTTCCGTCATCCCGTAGCGCTCCAGGATGGTGTGCCCGGTACGCGCCCGGAACGCCTCGTGGTCGCTCGCGAGCAGCGGCGCCGAACCCGAGACGAACAGCCGTACCGAGGAGCAGGACGCGGCGGTGAGCCGGTCGTTCCGCAGCAGCCGGGTGTAGAAGGTGGGCACGCCCATGAGCACGGTGGCCCGGGGCAGCAGATCGATGATCCTCTCCGCGTCGAACTTCGGCAGGTAGTACATGGAGGCCCCGGCCGTGAGGGTCATGTTCGCGGCGACGAAGAGCCCGTGGATGTGGAAGATCGGCAGGGCGTGGATCAGCCGGTCCTCGTGCGTGAACTGCCACGTGTCGAGCAGCGCTCGGCAGTTGGAGGCCAGATTGCCGTGCGAGAGCACGGCGCCCTTGGAGCGTCCGGTGGTGCCCGAGGTGTAGAGGATGGCCGCCGGGTCGTCGGCCGAGGCCGTGAAGGGCTCCGGCTCCGGGGCGTCCGCTCCGCCGTCCAGCAGGGTTCCGTCCCCCGCCGTGCCCAGGGTCTCCAGGACGAGTTCCGGGCCGGCCCGGTGCGCGTGGCCGGCCCGCTGCTCCGGGGCACAGACCAGGACGCGGGGCCCGGCGTCCTGGATGAAGTACTCCATCTCGGCGCCGGTGTACGCGGTGTTGAGCGGCAGGAAGACACCGCCGACGCGCAGCGTGGCCAGGTAGAGCGCGATGGCCTCCGGGGACTTCTCCACCTGCGTGGCCACCCGGTCGCCCGGGGTGACCCCGTCCGCCAGGAGCCGGGCGGCGATCCGGCGCACGGTCCCCTCCGTTTCGCCGTAGCTGACGCTCCGCCCGTCGGGCAGCTCGAAGAGTGCCTTGTCCGGCCGCCGTTCCACCTGTTCGGCGAAGGACTGGTGGATGGGCCTCAGCAGGGGTGGTGCCATCGGGGCTGTTCCTTTCACGTTCCGCTCGTGTCCCGTGCGGCTGCGGTGTGGGCGTCCCGCATCGGCCCGCCGAGAGCGACGGTGCGGTGGCGTACGAAGTCCTCGTGCCGGCGCTCCAGGTGCTCCGGTTCGTAGCGGTAGTTGATCATCGCGCCGTACGACTGCCGCCAGGCCATGGGCGAGGTGTCGGCCGGCCAGTTGAGCTGCCAGGCGGCGGCCCCGTTGCCGAGGTGGAAGCGGGCGACCGGGTCGAGCGGTCGCCCGTCGCTCTCCCGGGTGCCCAGCACGATATAGTGGGCCAGGGCCGGGAGGAGCCGGGAACGTATCCGCTCGGTCTCCGCCGCCGGGAGAGCGGACATCCGCTGGGGCCCGGCCAGGGCGTCCAGCTCTTCCTGGAGGGCACGCAGCCGCGGGTCGTGCCCGGCCCGGCCGGTGAGCCAGCGGCGGAAGCCGGGGAGCGGGGAGAGGGTGGCGAAGCGCCGCAGATGCGGCAGCCGTTCGCTCACGTCCTCGATGACCTGCTTGATGAGGAAGCTGCCGAAGGAGACCCCGGCCAGCCCGTCCAGCGCGTTGTTGATCGAGTACAGCGCGGCGGTGTCCGCCTGCGCCGGGTCCAGCTCCGGGCCGGGTTCCAGCAGCGGGCCGATGCGGTCGGGCAGGCCGCGTACCAGCGCCACCTCCACGAAGATCAGCGGCACGTCCCCGGTGGCCGGGTGGAAGAAGGCGTACAGGTGGCGGTCGGCGGGCTCCAGCCGGCGGCGCAGTGCGTTCTCGTCCGCCATCGGGTGGACCCGCTCGCCGCGCAGCAGCTGACCGCGCAGCTCCGGCGGCGCGTCCTGCCAGGTCACCCGCGCCATGCGCAGGAATCCGCGGTTGAACCAGGAGGTCAGCAGGTGGTGGAAGTCATGGTCGAGGGGCCGCAGCCGCGGGTGGTGGAGGGCGAGCCGGAGCAGGTCCTCGCGCATGCCGACCAGGGCCAGGGTGGCGTCCGGCGCGTGGTGGAGGCGGCGCAGCAGCTGCTGCCTGGCGGGTTCGACCGCGTCGAAGAGCCGGACGAGTTCGGTGTCGCCGCCGAGGCCGCCGTCCCTGGCGGCTTCCCACTGGTGGAAGGCCGCGCGGACCCGGTCGGCGTCGACGCCGTACGCCGTCGTGACGTGGGTGAAGAACGCCAGCCTGCCGTCGTCGTCGAGTGCGCCGTAGGCGGTGAGGGCGCGGGCCGCGACCGTGCGCAGGGACGCCTCGCCCACGCCGCTCATCAGCACTTCGCAGTCCGCGAGCAGTCTTTCCAGCGGGTCCTGCGGTCCGGGGCCGGAGGCGGGGAAGGGGTCGCTGGGGGGCCGGCCGTCATGGTGTTCCACGTCCGCTCCTCCCGAGAGCCGGTGTACGCATGTGTATGCATCACCGGTCGTGATGTATATAACAGCCGCACCGTAGGTCACCTACGTGCGGTGCGCTACCCCCTGGAACACACCGATTGACCGGATAGCCTGAGCCCGGAGGTGCGCATGGCTCGAATCCCGGAGGCCCGGCGGGTACGGGACGCCCTGGAGAAAGCTGTGGTCGAAGGCCGCTACCGCCCCGGCCAGCGACTGGACCCCGCCCAGCTGGAGCGGGAGTTCGGCTGTTCTCGCACCCCGGTGCGCGAAGCGCTCCAGGCCCTGGAACGCTCGGGGTTGGTGCAGATCCGGGCCAAGCAGGGCACGTACGTGACCGAGTTGAGCGTCCCCGAGCTGGCCGAGCGGTTCGAGGTCATGGCCGAGCTGGAGGGCATGGCCGCCAGACTGAGCGCCCGCCGCATCGAACGCGAGCCACTGGATGATCTGGGGCGGGCCCTGCGGGAGTGCGAGAAGCACGCACTGGCCGGTGACGCCGACCGCTACTACTACGCCAACGCCGACTTCCACGGCATCGTGTACGACTCCTGCGGCAACGAATATCTGCGCCAGCAGGTCCACGCGCTCAAGCGCGTCCTGCAACCGTACCGGCGGCTGCAACTGCGGGTTCCGGACCGCATGCGCCGCTCCCTCGCCGAGCACCGCACGATCGCGCAGGCCATCACGTGCGGCGACGCCGAGGCCGCCGAGGCCGCCGCCCGCGAGCATGTGCTGGTCCAGGTGCGGGAGTTCAGCCAGCTGGTGCGGACCTGGCGCAGCCTCACCCAGGACGTAAGGAAGGTCCCGTGATGATCGACTCCCACCACGACATCGACGAGGCGCTGGTCAGGGCCCTGCTGCGGGAGCAGCACCCGGATCTCGCCGGGCGGGAGCTGCGGCTCGCGGCGACCGGCTGGTCGAACCAGCTGTGGCGGCTGGGGGAGGATCTCGCGGTCCGGCTGCCGCGCCGGGAATCCGCCGCCCCCGAGGCGCTCAAGGAACAGCGCTGGGCCCCCGAAGTGGTGCCGGGCCTGCCACTGCCGGTTCCCCTCCCGATACGCGCCGGGGCGCCGTCCGCGCACTTCCCCTGGCACTGGTCCGTCGTCGCCTGGGTGCCCGGGGAACCCGCGGACCGTGCCCCGATCACCGACGGGCCGCACGCCGCCGCCGAACTCGCCCGCTTCCTGCGGGCGCTCCACCGGCCCGCGCCCGCCGGTGTGCCCGGGCACGCCTACCAGGCCGCTCCGCTGCGGACCCTCGAGGTGCTGCCCGGCATGGAGGACGACCCGGCGGTCCTGGCCGTCCAGCGTGATCCCGCGCTCCGCGCCGTGTGGGAGGACGCCGTGGCCGCGCCCGACTGGTCCGGGACGCCGGTGTGGCTGCACGGGGATCTGCATCCCGCCAACGTCGTGGTCAACGGCGGCACGCTGGCCGGGGTCGTCGACTTCGGTGAACTGTGCGGCGGCGACCCGGCCATCGATCTCGCCGCCGCGTGGCTGCTGTTGCCGGCCGGGGCGGACCTACCCTTCCTGGCCGCGTACGGCGCCGCCGACGAGGCGGTCGTGCGCCGTGCCAGGGGTCTGGCGCTGACCAAGGCGCTCTCCCTCATCGGCATCGGGCGGGCGGGAGAGTTGGGCCGGCCGGGCGGGCAGCCTACCTGGGGGCCGGCCGGCCGAGCGGTGATCGAGCGGCTGCGCGGCGCAGCGCCAGCAGTCCACCCACTCCCGGAATGAGCGACAGCGCCCGGACGGCGGGCGTGGCGTGCGGGAGGCGCCAGGCCAGCAGGATCACGAACAGGTAGGCGCAGCCGTGGACGGGGCCCATCAGGGAGGACAGGGGCCGCAGGTGCACGGTGGCGAGGTTGGCCAGCAGGATGAGGAGCGAGGCCAGCTCGATGTGCGCGGCGATGCGCAGGGGCCGCAGGTGCACGGTGACGTCCTTCGGGGCGGGGGTCGCGGGGGTACGGGCGGCGACTTCGGGCCGCGGCCCGTACGGGGCGTCACCGACGCTAGGCCGCGCGTCCCGCCCGTCCCAGGGGCCCCGGTGCCACGTTTCAACGGGATGGCGCCACCGCGTCGTCGTGGTCCTCGCCATTGCCCCGTCCGCTCGGCCGTCGCCGGTCAGGGCGCCGCCGGCACCGTCCCGAGGGAGAGCCAGATCCGGTCGGGGAGCGTCCGGGCGGCCTCCTCCAGGTCGAACCCCTGCGTACCGGCCAGCCACCGGGTGACGGCGAAGGTCACCGGCCCCATGATCAGCATCTCGGCCTGGGCGGGCGGCAGCGGGCGCAGCCCGTCGGCGGCCAGCCGCGGCCCGAAGAACTCCAGCAGCTCCGCGACCCGGGGCGCCCGCCCGGCGTCCACCCGCTCGGTGTGGGCGCGCAGATAACCGGCGTACGGGGAGGCGTGGATGATGAGCGCCTCCGTACGGTGCGCCGCCGACCAGCGCAGATAGCCGCTGACGAGCGCGGTGACGGCGTCCTTGGCCGAGGTGGCGGGGCGTACCGCCTCGGTGAGGGCGGCCAGCAGGTCGTCCTTGCACCGGATGAACAGGGTGGCCGCCAGCCCGTCGAAGCTGCCGAAGTGGTGGTAGAGGCTGCCGACGCTCACCCCGGACGCCTCGATCACCGCCGGCAGGGTGAACCCCTGGGGCCCGGCGTCCCGGTACACCTCGAACGCGGCCCGCAGCAGCCGGTCGACGGTGTCCTGTCCGCGCCGCTGCTTCGCCGGCCCGGCCGGGGCTGTACGTACCCGCTCCGTCACGTGCCATCACCATATCTTCACTGTCCTCAACGGCCCCGTCTCCTGAGGATATTGACGCACGCCGGGGACCAACTGGAAAGTAGTTCTAGAACAGCGTTCCAGAAGGGGGAGCCCGGGGGGAGGGCTACGGCCATGGAGGATCTCGGGGGCGCCGATCCGCGCCGGATCGGCCGCTACCGGCCGCTCGCCGTGCTGGGCGAGGGCGGCATGGGCCGGGTGCTGCTGGCCACCGGGCCGCACGGCAACCTCGTCGCCGTCAAGCGCGTGCACGAACACCTCGCCGGTGACGCGGAGTTCCGCAAACGCTTCAAGCGTGAGGTCGCGGCGTCGCGCAAGGTCCGCAGCCCGCACACCGCGGCCGTGGTCGACGCCGAGATCGACGCGGATGTGCCGTGGCTGGCCTCCGAGTTCGTGTACGGCCCCTCGCTGCACCGGGTCCTGGACGAGACCGGTCGGCTGCCGGCCGACGCCGTCCTGCGGCTGGCCGCCGGCCTCGCCGCCGCCCTGCGCGACATCCACGCCGCCCGCCTCGTGCACCGCGACCTGTCGCCGTCCAATGTGATGCTGGCCGACGACGGGCCGAAGGTCATCGACTTCGGGATCGTGCGCGCCGCCGAGGGCGCCGGCACCACCCGGCTGCAGACCATGACGACGGCCGTCACCCGCTCCGGCTCGGTCATCGGGGCGCCCGGGTTCATGTCGCCCGAGCAGGCACAGGGCGCGGAACTGACCCCGGCCAGCGACATGTTCTCGCTCGGCACGATCCTGCTGATGGCGTGCACCGGCACCAACCCCTTCGAGGGCCCCGGCATCCCGCAGACCATGTTCAACGTGGTGTACGCGACGCCCGATCTGGGCGCGGTCCCCGACCGGCTGCGCCGCGTCATCGAGCCGTGCCTGTCCAAGACCCCGGCCGAACGGCCCACCCCGGCCCGCGTCCTGGAGCTGATCGGCCCGCTGCCCGGGGCCGGGGCCGGGGCGGGGGCGGGAGCGGCCCGTCCCTGGCCGCCCGCCGTGCACCGGATGACCGAGGCGCAGCGGGCACGGGTGCGCGGACTCGTCCCGGCGGCGGACGCGCCCACGGTCACCGCGGACGCGGTGCCCCCGACGGTGATCGCCCCGCCCACCGGGCCCCGGACGCCGCCGCCCGACCGGCAGACCCCGGCCGGCGGGATGGTGGCCGCCGTGGGCCTGGTCGTGCTGCTGATCCTCGCCCTGGTGGTGTGGTTGCCCGACGACGGCAAGGACGACACGGCCGGCGGCGCCACACCGAGTCCGACCGCCATCGACACCCCCGACGAGGAGGAGTACGAGCCGGACACCGGCACCGACACCGAGTGGGAACCGGAGCCGGAGCCGGAGCCAGAACCCGAGCCCGACCCGGAACCCGACCCGGAGCCCGACCCCGTCGGGGACGCGGAGCAGGGCGACTGCTTCACCAACCACGGCACCATGCAGGACCTCGACCTGGCACCGGCCGGCTGCGGCGACGGCACCTTCGAGGCCGTGGCCGTCTACCACGACAGCACGGACTACGACGACTGCGACGGCGTCCAGGACGTCGACTGGTCCGTCAACTACCCGTACTGGGAAACCACCCTGTGCCTCAGCTACCACCACGGCAACGGCACCGCCTACCACGCACAGCCCGGCGACTGCGTGTACGGCGAGCAGAGCGACGGCAGTTACTGGGGCGAGGCCGACTGCGAGACCGGCAACTTCACCGTGGTCGCCCGCTTCGGCGAGGACAGCCCCTCCAGCGACTGCGATTCCTGGACCTGGCACCACAGCCGCTACTTCTCGGTGGACGGCTGGCCGGAACTGGGCGTACGACTCTGCCTGGCCATGAACTACCCCGACGACGCGGGCGTCGCCCAGCAGAACAACTGCATGATCAAGTCCGGCCCGGACACCTCCGCGACCTTCACCTTCTCCGGCTGCGAGGAGGGGAACGTCTACGTCACCGGCCGCACCAGCACCTACAACGACATCGCGTTCTGCGGCAACGACGGCTCGACCACCTGGCAGAACTCCGACTTCCCCGACCTCGGCTACACGATGTGCTGGCAGTGGCTGTGAGCCGCCGCCGCACGGCTCACGGCGTCAGCCGTGCGCCCAGGACGAGCAGCCCCGCCGCGCGGTCGCCGGACCATGACAGGCTGCTCTCGCCCTCGGCCCTGCGGCCCCACAGCAGCAGAAGCAGCTCCCCGGCCGGCCCCGCCAGGGTGGCCACCGGTTCGCCGGGCCCGTACGTCCACGAGGCCCCGGTGTCCGTCGCCGTCACGCGCAGCGCGTGCGGCGGCTCGGCCGCCAGACCCCGGGTGATCATCCGGGGCGCCATCGTGTCGAAGACCTCCGCGACACCGTCCGCCGCCAGCGCGGGGTCGAGCGGCTTGGCCGCCCCGAGCGCGTGCTCCGCGTCCCACCGGTGGATCAGCGTCTCCTGCGCCCGCCGCCGCTGCCAGAAACCGACCGTGCGCGGCGGGGCGAACGACCAGGCCGGGGCCGCCGGATCGGCGTCCAGGGCGGCCAGCAGCGTCGCGCACCCGCCGTCGTACCACTCCAGCAGCGCTCCGGGGTCCCGCGGCGCGGGCGGGTGATGGTCCCCGTGCCCCTCGGTGACGGCGGCGGCCGCCCAGAGATTGCCGCTGCCCAGGTGCCCGGCCAGATCGCGCAGTGTCCACCTGCCGCAGTGTTCGACGGGCGCGCCCAGGTCGGCGCCCAACGTGGCCCGGAACGCGTCGAGTTCGCGGCGCAGATGGCTCAGGTACGACGCGGGATCCATGCGCCGGACCCTACTCCTGTACGGCAGGATGCGGGGATGCGTTCCGATGTGGCCCTGCTCCCGCTCGACCGGCCCCTGCTGGCCGCGCTGCTCGCCGTGGCGGTCGCGGACGCGGACCCGCCGGAGGTGATGCCGCCGGTCCCCGACCCGGTGGGCGGCGACGGCTGGACGGTGGAGCGCCGGGCCGCGTTCGAGCGGTTCCACGCGTGGCGCTCGCTGCCGCCGGACCCGGTGGAGTCGACGTACGCGATCACCATGGCCGGCCGGGTGGCGGGCGCGGCGCGGCTGTGCGCCCGCCCGGACCGGAACCGGAACCGGGAGCGCGAGGGGCCGGGCACGGTGGAGGCCGGCCTGTGGATCGGCCGCTCGCACCGGGGCGCGGGAGTGGGCGGAACGGTCCTCCGCCTGCTGATCGACCGGGCCCGGGCGGACGGTCACGACCGGCTGTATCTGTCCACGACCCCGGAGAACACAGCGATGCGGCACCTGATGGCCGGCCTCGGCCTGACCGGTGTCCAGGGGGAGTTCACGCTGTGACGGGTACCACCGGTCACGGCGGGACGGCCCCACGGCCGGCGGGCGCGTGGCGGGAGCAGGACGCGGCGGACCGGGGCGCGTACCTCTTCGGCCGCCGCTCAGGGCCGCCGTGGCCGCCCGACCTCGCTGAACCACTCCCGCCCCAGCAGCGCCCGGAAGAGCGGGACGGGCAGACCGAGCAGCGTGCCGGGCAGCTTGCCGCCGGTCTGTGAGCGGTGCTCGGCCAGGGCCTGCTGCTTGAGGGCGGCGTAGCGGCGGACGTTGACGGCGTGCGTGATCTCCGCGCGCGGCAGGAACATCCGCTCCAGGCGGGTGGCGTCCTCGCGCAGCGCCCGCGCCAGCCGGGCCGCCGTCTCGCGCGGCACGGTGCCCTCCAGCAGCCGTGGCACGGCGCCGGACGCGAACGCCCGGCGCCCGATCTCGTGCACCTTCACGTGGTCGCGGTGCCCGTAGCCGCCGTTGCGGTCATAGCCCAGCAGCAGATCGGCCCGCTCCTGCCGCAGCACGTCGGCGAGCCGCCCGGCTGCCTCCTCCGTATCGGCCCGTACCAGGCGCGGCCGGTCGGCCGGGTCGGGGTACAGGTCCTTGCCGTGCCCGCTGTCCGCGTACCCGAGATGGACCACCCGGTGCGCGCCGAGCACACCAGCGGCGGCCCGGAGTTCGGCGAGGCGGGGCGCGCCGTCCGGGGGCACGGCGTCCATGTGGCCGTCGGTCGCGGCCACGATCACCACCCGGTGCCCCTCGGCGGCGGCCCGCGCCAAGGTGCCGCCGGTCAGCAGGACTTCGTCATCAGGATGCGCGTGGAACGCCACCAGAGTCGCCATCGCCCCATCCTGCCTCGCCGGGTTACGGTCCTGCCATGGACGATCCCGGACCGGTCCCCGCGCGCACCTTCCCCGCCCGGCCGGCCCGTGACGTACGCGTGGCCGTCCGGGACATGCTGCCGCACCCGGTCAACGCCTCCGGGCGCGGCTTCGCGATGGCCGGCCGGCTCGCCGCCGCCGAGGCACTGGACCTCCTCGACGGCGCCGTGCGCACCCCGGTACGCGGGCGGCTCGCCGCCCCGGTCAGAGGCCCCCGGCGTACAGCAGCAGATTCGGGGAACCCGCGCCGATCGGTGCGATGACGTCCGGGGTGGCCGAGCCGAGGATCAGGTCGCTGACCTCGCTCGGGGTCGCCCGCGGGTGCTCCTCCTTCACCAGCGCCGCGGCCCCGGACACGTGCGGGGCGGCCATGGAGGTGCCGCTCAGCGTGCGGGCGCCGCCGTCGAGCCAGGCGGAGACGATGCCGACGCCGGGCGCGTACAGGTCCAGGCACCGGCCGTCGTTGCTGAACCCGGCCTGCTGGTCCTCGCGGTCGGTGGCGCCGACGGTGAGCGCCTTCGCCGCCCGCGCGGGCGAGGCGTCGCAGGCGTCCCGCGCGTCGTTGCCCGCCGCGACGACGGGCAGCACACCGGCGTCCGCGACGGCGTCGACGGCGTCGTCGATGGCCTGGGACGCGGCGTCGCCGAGCGACCCGTTCAGCACGGCCGGCTGCCGGGCGTGCTCCGCCACCCAGTCGAGCCCGGCGAGGAACGCGGCGGTGTCGCCGTCCCCGTCACAGCCGAGCACCCGGACCGCGACAAGCGAGACGCCGGGCGCCACCCCGTACTCCGCACCGCCGACCGTGCCCGCGACATGGGTGCCGTGGCCGTGGCAGTCCGCTCCCGCGCGGCCGTCGCCGACGGCGTCGAACCCGGCCGTCGCCCGGCCGCCGAACGCCTCGTGCCCGGTCTCGATGCCGGTGTCCACGATGTACGCGGTGACGCCCTCCCCGGTGCCGGCCGTCACGAAGCGGCCGTCCAGCGGCAGCGCGCGCTGGTCGATCCGGTCCAGGCCCCAGCTGACGGGCGGCGCCTCCTCGGCGGGGGCGTCCGGTGTCACGTCGATCAGACCGTTCTCCTCGACGGCGGCCACCGCGGGCAGCGTCCGCACCAGCCGCAGCTGTGCCGGGCTCAGCGTGGCGGCGAAGCCGCTCAGCGCCTTCCCGTAGACGAACCGCGCCTGCGTGCCGAGTTGCCGCAGCACCTCATCGGGTGAGAAGCCGGCGGCGAGCGTCACGATGTACTCACCGGGCACCGCGCGCCCGGCCCGCTCCACCGGAGGCGGTGCCGCGACCGGGTCCCCGCCCGGTCGGGGCAGCGCCCCGGCGCTCGTGCCGCCGCCCACCACCGGAAGGAGCAGCAGCAGCGCGGCCGACGCCCACCGCACACCACGGCCCCTGCCCCGAACCCGACCCGTACTCCACCGCATGCGGACCCTCACCTCTCCTGCCTCGGACGATCGAACTCCCTTCCCTTCGGCCCGAGTCGCCCCTCTCTTGAACGGGAACGGCCGGACGGAGCACCAACGGACCGGGTCGGCTCCGTCCCGGGACCGATGCGGACGGGCCCGCGGACGGTGAGGATCGGGGGATGCCTGACCACCCGTTCGACGTCGACGCCTTCCTCGCCGCGCCCCGGACCGCGCGCCTGGCCACCAACGGTCCGGCGGGACCCGCCGTCCGGCCGGTGTGGTTCCTGTGGGAGGACGGCGCGTTCTGGACGCTCACCGGCCCCTGGGCGAAGCTGCGTCAGCACGTGGAGGCCGACCCCCGGGTGGCCGTGGTGGTCGACGAGTGCGACCTGGCGACCGGCCGGGTCCGGCAGGTCATCGCGCGCGGCAGCGCCGAACTCCTGCCCTTCGACGTGCCGCGCGGCCGCCGCAAGCTCAGCCGCTACCTCGGCCCCGACGAGTCCCGCTGGGACCGGCGGTTCACCGGGTACCTGTACGGCGACTCCACTGCGGGCGGCGCCGTCTGGCTGCGCCTGACCCCGGCCACCCTCACCGTCAAGGACCTGAGTTACGCCGTGGAGCCACCCGCCGGCCCCGCCTCGCCGTAGCAGCGGCGAAGGGGCGGCGGAACGGCTCAGCCGCCCAGCAGCCGGGCCTGCTCCGCCTTCAGCTCGGTGAACCCGCGCCGCGCGTAGGCGCGGATTTCCTCGCCGGGGAACGGAACCACCGACAGGTGTTGGCTGTAGTCCTCACGCGCCCAGCGCGCCGCGGTGATCTCGTATCCGGAGACGTGCGCGCACAGTTCGAGCAGCACGGGCGGCACCTCGCGCTCGCGCAGCAGGTCGGCGCGCTGGATCACCAGATCGCGCATCGCCTGGATGTTGGGCAGGAACACGGTGGACGCCCACAGCCGCCACTCGCTGCTCTCCCGCTCGGTGGGGCCGGATCCGCCCTCGCCGAACGGCGAGCTGCCGTCCGGCCGTACGTTGCGCTCCAGGAACTCGGCGTAGCTGCGGCTGTTGCCCTCGGTGAGGGCGAACAAGGGCCCGTAGAAGTCGCTCAGTTGCCGGTTCACCCGGGCGAGCCGCTCCTGGCGCTGGGAGAGCCGTACCCCGTTGAGGTACGTGGCGAGATAGCCGGCGAACGCCAGCGCGATGGTCACCACCAGTGCGATCACAAGAAATGATCGTAGTGTCTCAACGGGGGATGCGGCCCGCCCCGGCTCAGTCGTCGACGCGGTCCAGCGCCTCGTACACCCGGTTCTTGAACTCCTCCGGGCTCGGCACGTGCTTGAAGGTCATCTTGCCCTGCTCGGAGGCGGACTGGACGTGCAGCGTGCCGTACCGCATGATCCGCTCCCACAGGGAGGCCGAGAACGACACGTCGTTCACCCGGCTCAACGGGATGCTGCGGCCGACCTTGTTGAGGAAACCGGTGCGCTTGTGCAGGCGCTTGGTGGTCAGGAAGTACACCGTCGAACGCCACTGCAGCATCGGCACCAGCCACCGCCAGATGATCGCGATCCCCGCGAGCCCCAGCACCACCCACGCCACGGGGGAACCCAGGTCCCCGATGATCAGCGTCAGTACGGCCGCCACCGCCGCGATGACGACCAGTTGCACGAACTCACTGACCAGCGTGGTCCAGTGCTGCCTGGTCTCGTAAAGGAGTTCTTCGTCGTCGGCGAGGTAACGGTCCGCGTAAGCCATACCGGGAGCATGGCACAGCGCGCCGAGGGCACAGCCGCCCTCCGGCCACTTGGTATCAGGTTGTCATGTCGTTGCCACCGCGCTGCCACCCCACTTCACCTCCCCAAACGCTGATCTTCCCGCAGGAATGGCCGTAAGCTCCCTCCCATGTGTGCCGTCCGGCGCAAGTCGCGCGCCTACCACCCCGACCGAGTCCGTGACGCGCTGCTCGCGCAGGTGGAACACGTACGGCTGGCCGCCCACGCCCTCACGCCCGAGCAGCTCGCCCGGCCCGCCGCCCTGCCGGGCCGCGACGTCAGCTCCCTGCTCGCGCACATCGCGGGCCAGATCGACGCCGTCCCCCGGCTCCTCGCCCAGCCCGCCCCCGCCGCCACCCGGCCCGCGCTCGACCTCGACGAGTGGGCCGTCCACCCCGGCGCCGGCATCGGCGACGCCCCCGAGGCCGCGGGCGACCCGGTGGAGGCCATCGACGCCGCCGCCGAGGAGCTGGACGCCGTCCTGGAGACGGCCGTCCGCGAGGACCTCCTCCTCCCGCACCGCTTCGGCCCGATGCGCGGCCTGGACTTCACCGTCACCCGGGTGGTGGAGCTGGTGGTGCACAGCGACGACCTGACCCGCTCCCTGCAGAGCCCCGTCCGGCTGGACCGCGGCGCCCTGGCCATCGCCGTCCGGGTGCTGGCGGACGCCCTCGCCGCCAAGGCCCCCGGCAACTCCACCGAGCTGCGCGTCCCGCCGTTCGTCGCCGTCCAGTGCCTGCCGGGCCCCCGGCACACCCGCGGCACCCCGCCCTCGGTCGTCGAGGCCGACCCCATCACCTGGCTGCGGCTGGCCACCGGCCGCGCCACCTGGGCGCAGACCGCCGCCACCGGCCGGCTGAAGGCGAGCGGCGAACGCGCGATCTCCCTCGCCGGCCAACTGCCCGTGCTCGGCTGATGCCACAGGGTGCGGAAACGGGGCAGGTCAGGCACCCGCTGGGGGATGTCTCACAATCCACTGGTTCTTCCCCAGCGGAGAACCTGTCCTAGACTCAACCACGTGCCTCGTGGTGATGGACTCCTCAGCCACGACCTCGACCCCGGTGAAAAGGGCCCGAGGGACGCTTGCGGCGTCTTCGGTGTCTGGGCCCCGGGCGAGGAGGTCGCCAAGCTCTCCTACTACGGTCTGTACGCACTCCAGCACCGCGGACAAGAGTCCGCGGGCATCGCGGTGAGCGACGGATCCAAGATTCTGGTCTTCAAGGACATGGGACTGGTGTCCCAGGTCTTCGACGAGACCTCTCTCGGCTCCCTGCGGGGGCATCTGGCCGTCGGCCACAACCGGTATTCCACCACCGGTGCCTCCACCTGGGAGAACGCCCAGCCGACGTTCCGGGCCACCGGCCACGGTTCGATCGCGCTCGGCCACAACGGGAATCTCGTCAACACCGCCGACCTCGCCGACCTGGTCGCGGAACTCCCCACCGACCACGGCCGCCGCCAGCGCGCCGCGGTCACCAACGACACCGACCTCGTCACCGCGCTGCTCGCCGGCCAGCGGGACGAGGCCACCGGGGAGCCGCTGACCGTCGAACAGGCCGCCCCGATCGTGCTGCCCCAGGTCAAGGGCGCGTTCAGCTTCGTCTTCATGGACGAGAACACGCTGTACGCCGCCCGCGACCCGCAGGGCATCCGCCCGCTGGTCCTGGGCCGCCTGGAGCGCGGCTGGGTGGTCGCCTCCGAGCAGGCCGCCCTGGACATCGTCGGCGCCTCGGTCATCCGGGAGGTCGAGCCCGGTGAGCTGATCGCCATCGACGAGAACGGTCTGCGGTCCTCCCGATTCGCGGACGCGAAGCCTGCGGGCTGTGTCTTCGAGTACGTGTACCTGGCCCGCCCCGACGCCGAGATCGCCGGCCGGAACGTGTACGTCTCCCGGGTGGAGATGGGCCGCCGGCTCGCCGCCGAGGCACCGGTCGAGGCCGACCTGGTCATAGCCACGCCCGAATCCGGCACCCCCGCCGCGATCGGCTACGCGGAGGCCAGCGGCATCCCGTACGGATCGGGACTGGTCAAGAACAGCTACGTCGGCCGTACCTTCATCCAGCCCAGCCAGACCATCCGGCAGCTCGGCATCCGCCTCAAGCTCAATCCCCTCAAAGAGGTGATCCGCGGCAAGCGCCTGGTGGTCGTCGACGACTCCATCGTCCGCGGCAACACCCAGCGCGCCCTCGTCCGCATGCTGCGCGAGGCCGGCGCCGCAGAGGTCCACGTCCGGATCAGCTCCCCGCCGATCAAGTGGCCCTGCTACTACGGCATCGACTTCGCCACCCGCGCCGAGCTGATCGCCAACGGCCTGTCGGTCGAGGAGATCGGCACCTCCCTGGGCGCCGACTCCCTCGCGTACATCTCCATAGACGCGATGATCGAGGCCACCACCATCGCCAAGCCCAACCTCTGCCGGGCCTGCTTCGACGGCCAGTACCCCGTCGAGCTGCCCGACCCCCAGGTGCTCGGCAAGGACGTCCTGGAGCAGGAGGACGCCCGTACCTCGCTGACGCTGCTGACCGGCCCCGGCGCCGCCGACGCGCTGCGCCGCCCCTAGCCGCGGGCGGCCGGGCCCGTACGACCGACCCGACCGCGAGGCGGGTACCTCCCGTACGGACCCCGCACCTTCCCCTTCCCCCGCCCCATCCACAGAGAGACGCGCGATGACCACCCACTCCGGGCAGCCCGGCGCCAGCTATGCGGCCGCCGGTGTCGATATCGAGGCCGGCGAGACCGCCGTCGAGCTGATGAAGAAGTGGGTGGCCAAGACCCAGCGCCCGGAGTCCGTGGGGACCCTCGGCGGCTTCAGCGGGCTCTTCGACGCCTCTGCGCTCAAGAACTACCGCCGCCCGCTGCTGGCCTCGGCCACCGACGGCGTCGGCACCAAGGTCGCCATCGCCCAGCGCCTGGACATCCACGACACCATCGGCCACGACCTGGTGGCCATGGTCGTGGACGACCTGGTGGTGTGCGGGGCCGAGCCGCTGTTCATGACCGACTACATCTGTGTCGGCAAGGTGCACCCCGAACGGGTGGCGTCCATCGTCAAGGGCATCGCCGAGGGCTGTGTGCTGGCCGGCTGCGCGCTGGTCGGCGGCGAGACCGCCGAGCACCCGGGGCTGCTGGGCCCCGAGGAGTACGACGTGGCCGGCGCCGCCACCGGTGTGGTCGAGGCCGACCGGCTGCTGGGCGCCGACCGCATCCGGTCCGGCGACGCGGTGATCGCGCTCGCCGCCTCCGGCCTTCACTCCAACGGGTACTCCCTGGTCCGCCATGTGCTGCTGCGGCAGCTGGGCTGGGCACTGGAGCGCGAGGTGCCCGAGCTGGGCCGCACCCTCGGCGAGGAGCTGCTGGAGCCCACCCGGATCTACTCCCTGGACTGCCTGGCGCTGGCCCGGGACAGCGAGGTGCACGCGTACTCGCACATCACCGGCGGCGGCCTGGCCGGCAACCTCGCCCGCGTCATGCCCGAGGGGCTGCACGCCCGGGTGGACCGCGGCACCTGGAGCCCGCCGCCCGTCTTCGGCCTGGTCGGCGACGCCGGCAAGGTGGCGCGGGCGGAGCTGGAGCGCACGCTCAACATGGGCGTGGGCATGGTCGCGGTGGTGCCGCCGCACGCGGTGGACGGCGCGCTGGCGCTGCTCGCCGAGCGCGGGGTACCGGCATGGGTGGCCGGTGAGGTGACCGAGCGTGCCGAGGGCGATGAGGCCGTGACGCTCAGTGGTGACTACGCCTGATCGGCGAGGGGCAGTACGTGGACAGCACAGCACCCGGTCCGGTGGTACCGGGACCGGGTCGCGTGCTGCCGTCGCTCAGCAGGCTGCTGAGGAACTGCCTGAGATACCGCTCAGGTGCCCCGGCGTTTCGGGGCACCTGACGAGCCGGAGGACCCATGGGACCTGCCGGACCCCTGTTCGTCCTCGTCCTCGTCGCTGTCGTCGCCGTACATCTCCGCGTACTTCGCGTACGGGTCGTTGTCCAGCTCATCGTCCAGCTCTTCGTCGTCCTTGAACTGGTCGCCGTTCGGCGGCTCGTTCGACGGCGATGCACCCAGCTCTTCGGCCAGACGTGTCAGGTCGGTCCCGCCACTGCTGTACTTCAGCTGGCGGGCGACCTTCGTCTGCTTGGCCTTGGCCCGGCCGCGCCCCATTGGCTCGACCCCCTCAACGACGGAGCCCAACGGCCCCGGAGTGTTGACATCCGTTCATAAAGGAGAGCGGGCTCTCGGACGAGGGCCCGATCCATCGGGTTTCAACCGTACCTGCTTCCGCGCGCCTGCGGTACGCCGTCCGCAGGTCCCGGGTCGCCCGAACGATTCCGGTGAAACTCTCCTTGCTGGTCAGCGGCGATTTTACCTTCTTTCGGAGCGCGACTCGCCCTAGGGGTGGTGACATGTCTTACCCGGGGGGCGAGCCGCCGCCCCCGTACGCCCCGCGCGGGGGCCTCAGCGCGGGCCCGCGGCCGCGATCCTGGCCTCGGCGATCCGGTCGGCGGCCACCGCCGGCGGGACCCCCTCGGTGTCGGCGCGCTCGAAGATCTCCAGGGTCGTCCCGTAGATCAACTCGGCCTTCGCCTTCGCACGTGCGAACTCAAAACCATGGAGTTCGTCGGCCACCTGGATGACCCCGCCCGAGTTCACCACGTAGTCCGGCGCGTACAGAATGCCCCGGTCCGCGAGGTCCTTCTCGACGCCCGCGTGGTCCAGCTGGTTGTTGGCCGCCCCGCACACGATGCCCGCGGTCAGCGCCGGCACCGTGCGGTCGTTCAGCGCGCCGCCCAGCGCGCACGGGGCGTAGATGTCCAGGCCCTCGGTGGTGATCAGCGCCTCGGTGTCCGCCACCACCCGTACCCCGGGGTGCGCGTCCTTGACCCGTGCCACCGACTCCGCGCGCACATCGGTGATCACCACCTCGGCGCCCGCCTCGATCAGGTGCCCGGCCAGCAGGTGCCCCACCTTGCCGACGCCCGCGATGCCCACCGTGCGGCCGGCCAGGTCCGGGGCGCCCCAGCGGTGCGCCGCCGCTGCCCGCATCCCCTGGAAGACGCCGAAGGCGGTGAGCACCGAGGAGTCCCCGGCGCCGCCCTGCTCGGGGGAACGCCCGGTGGTCCAGCGGCACTCGCGCGCCACCACGTCCATGTCGGCCACGTAGGTGCCCACATCGCAGGCGGTGACGTAGCGGCCACCGAGCGAGGCGACGAAGCGCCCGTACGCGAGCAGCAGTTCCTCGCTCTTGAGGGTGTTCGGGTCACCGATGATCACGGCCTTGCCGCCACCGTGGTCCAGGCCGGCCAGGGCGTTCTTGTAGCTCATCCCGCGCGCCAGGTTGAGGGCGTCGCGCAGCGCGGCCTCCTCGGGCACGGCCGCCCCGGAGTAGGCGTGGAAGCGGGTGCCGCCGAGCGCCGGGCCCAGAGCGGTGGAGTGGATGGCGATGACGGCCTTGAGTCCTGAAGCCCGGTCCTGGCAGAGCAGGACCTGCTCGTGGCCGCCCTGCTCGGAGCGGAAAAGGGTGTCCAGGACGGAGCCGGAGGGGGCGAAGGGAACACTGTCGGCGCTGACAGCGGCTGTTACGTCGGTCACGGTGGTGACTCCTGCGCTACGCGGCGGATGCCCTCCAAGTGGTCGGGAGGGCCTGCTGAGACGAGCTTAGGGCCTGTCTGATGGATAGCGCCGGTCAGGCCCGCGGCTCCCCCGGCCGAAGGCTGGGGGAGGGTCGCGGGCCAGGCGGGATCGATCAGACAGGCCCGAAGCCTGATGCCGCGCACGGGATGCCGTGGGTGCGTCACACTGCCACGATCGAGGGGTGTGCGGCGGCGGCCCGGCGGGACCGCGCGGGCCGCCCGTGCCGCCGGAGCCGGGACTTGGAGGGACCGCACGTGTCGAAGGTGCCGTACGCGGCGTATCTGCGGGTGTACGAGCCGTTGGGGGCGTTCCCCGAGCCGGAGCGCTCGCACTGGGCGCGGTACGCCGAGCGCGGGGACCTCCCGGGGCCGCAGGAGGAACTGCGGCGCTCGATCCGCGAGCTGATCGCGGTACCGGGACGGGTGGTGCCGCCCAAGGAGAGCGCGGACGCGTTCGTGGCGGTGGTGGACGGGGTGGTGTGCGTGTGCCCCTGGCGGACCAGGCTGCGCTCCTGGGAGGCGCTGGGCGAGGTGGGGCACTGGCTGATGCCGCAGTCGGTGCTGGACGCGGCGCTGCCGCCGCAGGCGCGGGAGCGCGCGGCGGAGGAGTACGGGCGGTGGCGGGAGCGGAACCCGGACGCCCGGCCGTGGATCAGGTCGGCGCTGTGGCATGTGCCGGTGCGCTGGTTCGCGCTGTTCGCGGACGACGAGCGGGAGTTCACGGCGCGGGAGCCGGCGGGGGAGGGGCTGAGGGAGGGCCGGCCGGCGGCGCTGCGCTACCGGACGCCGATGGTCCGGGCGCGGCAGCGGGTGGCGCGCGGGCTGCGGACGGTGCGGGACGCGGCCCGGCAGGCGGCGGCCGAGGCGCCGTCCGAGGCGGGGATCGAGGCGGGGATCGAGGCGGGGGCGCAGGGGGAGGAGCCGGTCGGCCCGCTGGCGGCGGCGCTCACCGATGTGGGTCGCTGGCTGGAGGAGTTTCATCCCCGGTCACTGGTCGAACTGGACTACGGCGGATTGGTCTATACGATCACTGAGGAACAGCTCGCCGCCGATCGCTCGGCGGCGGAGGTGGCGGCGGGGCTCTCCGCGCTGGCGGAGGGCGACCTGGAGCGGGCGGGCAGGCTGTACGAGGAGCTGACCGAGCGCTGGATGACCGTCCGGGAGCGTCAGTTCGCCAACTGAGAGCCGGCCGGGACGCCGGGGCCATGGGACTAAAGGCCCAAGCGTGATGGATGGCACTCTAAGGAAGTCTTGTCAGCAACCCGTCTCCTCGTGCCAAAATAGGACAAGGAGCCCGATCGGGCTTCTTCTATCCGTCGAAGGGCGGATAGATCGGTAATGCACTCCTTGGTGCGCCAGATGCGGACTGATCACGATAGTGACTGATTGTCACTCATCGATAACTGTCCGCTATGGCATGGTCCATCGGCTTCCGCCGAGGTTGAACACCTGAGAGCGCAATTCCATCGGTTTGGCCGACCCGGCTGGACGGATGGTGTAGTTGTAGTGCCGAGGACAAGCCGTTCGTCCTATAACCGACTCGGCCCGCGTCTGCCATTTCGGGCAACGCGGGCCAAGGTGCAGAATTTAGAGGAAAGAACCGTGATGGTTCGGTTCTCCCGAGGAGGCCGCTCATGACCGCTCGCACCCCTGATGCCGAGCCGCTGCTGACCCCGGCTGAGGTTGCCACGATGTTCCGCGTCGACCCCAAAACGGTCACACGCTGGGCAAAGGCGGGCAAACTCACGTCTATCCGCACGCTCGGTGGGCACCGCCGCTACCGCGAAGCGGAGGTGCGCGCACTGCTGGCGGGCATCCCGCAGCAGCGCGGCGAGGCCTGAGCCAGCAGCACAGCAAGCGCAACACCCTGCAACACCTGGCTACACCCGGTAAAACCCCAGTACAACCCAGGTTTCGGGGCCCCCATCCCGGCCTCCTGGTCATAGATCGCGTCGGACTCCGCCGGGTCCGGCGCGATCTGCTTTTCCCCCGGCGTACGCCGGGGCGCCGGCTTCCGGGCCCTTCCGGCATCTTTCGGAGGATCTTCCGGAAGCCCTCTGGGGGCAGTGCAATTGCACATATTAAATAAGCGGGTGTCTCTGCGGGGTCGAACCAGCCCGCTGAGCGATCGTTCCAGGTGACTCCCGTCACACGGGAAAACCCTTGCCCGCACGGCAGTTGCTGAGGTAGTGCGAACCGTTCGCCCGGGTCCGGGCCGCTCCTCCGCGGCGGGGCCCGTTCTTCCTCTGCCCCTCTCCTTCCCCTCAACTCCCCTTTTTCATCGGGGTAGTTGAAAACGTGACACAAAAAAACCGGACCCCCTGTGGGGGTCCGGTTCGTGATGCGGTCCTGACGGGATTTGAACCCGCGGCCTCCACCTTGACAGGGTGGCGAGCACTCCAAACTGCTCTACAGGACCTCGTTCCTTGCGTCGATGACTCTACCCCACCGCCGGGGCGCGGAGCCAATCGGAAGATCGGCCCGCCGCACCGCCGGCCGGCTCAGCGCGCCGGCCCCGGCACCAGCGCGTCGATGGCCTTCACGATCCGCTTGTCGGAGATCGGGTACGCGGTGCCCAGCGCGTGCGCGAAGTAGCTCACCCGCAGTTCCTCGATCATCCAGCGGATCTCCCCGGCCTGCCGCGGCACAGGGCGCCCGGCCGGGAACTGCTCCAGCAGCCACGCGTACTCGTCCCGCATCTCCGCGACCTTCGCCATCCGCGCCCGGTCCCGCTCCGCCTGGTGCGGCAGCTGCTGCAACCGCCGGTCCACGGCCGTCAGATAGCGCAGCAGATCGGCGAGCCGGCCGGCCCCGTGCGCCGTGACGAAGCCCGGCCGCAGCAACTCGCCCAGCTGCTGCCGGACATCGGCCACCGAGGACGCCAGGACGGGGCTGGTGGTGGCCTTCAGCCGCCGCTCGCACGCCTGCCAGGCGATCAGCACCTGCCGCACCTGCCGCACGATCCTGAGCGTCAGATCGACGATGTCGGCGCGCACCGCGTCGAACAGCTTGGTGAAGCTCTCCTGGTCCCACACCACCCCGCCCCGGTCGGCGATCAACCGGTCGGCCGCCGCCGTCACACAGTCCGCCAGCAGCGCCTGCACGCTGCCGTGCGGGGAGGCGGCCAGCGCCAGCTTCGCCGCGTTGTCCAGCTTGCCCACCGCGAACTTCGCCGGATCGGAGGGCAGCTGGAGCATGACCAGCCGCCGTACCCCCGGCCACATCGCGGCCAGTTGCTCCTCCTCGGTGTCGAACAGCCGCACCGCGACGCTCGACCCCTCGTCCACCAGCGCCGGGTACGCCTGCACCGGCTGCCCCGCCCGCCGGGTCTCGAACCGGCGCGGCAGCGTCCCCACCGTCCAGGAGGTGATGCCGCCGCGCTGCTCCAGGGCCACCTGGGAGGTCTCCCCGCCGGCGGCCTGCCCGGACGCCTTGAACGCCCGCGAGATGGCCTCCCGCGTCTTGGGCTTGAGCGCCAGCCGCAGCGCCTCCAGGTCCTTGTCCTCGCCGAGCGTGCGGCGCCGCTCGTCCACCACCCGGAAGGTGATGCGCAGATGGGCCGGCACCGCCTGCGGCGAGAAGTCCTCGGCCGACACCCGTACCCCGGTCATCCGCTGGAGCGCCGCCGCCAGCTCCACGCGCAGCGGCCGGGAGGTCGGCCCGGAGATCCCGGCCAGGAAGCGGGAGGCGTAGTTCGGCGCCGGTACGCAGTGCCGCCGGATCGGCTTCGGCAGCGAGCGGATCAGCTCGGTCACCAACTGCTCGCGCAGCCCCGGGATCTGCCAGTCGAAGCCGTCCGGGGTGGCCTGGTTGAGGACCTGGAGCGGTACGTGCACGGTGACGCCGTCCGCGTCCGTGCCCGGCTCGAACTGGTACGTCACCCGGAAGGAGAGCCGGCCCTGCCGCCAGGTGTCCGGGTAGTCCGCCTTGGTGACGCCCTCGGCCCGCTCGTTGATGAGCATGGACTTCTCGAAGTTCAGCAGATCCGGCTCGTCACGGCGCTTCTTCTTCCACCAGGAGTCGAAGTGCGCCCCGGAGACGATCTCTTCCGGAAGCCGCTGATCGTAGAAGTCGTACAGCGTCTCGTCGTCCACCAGGATGTCGCGGCGCCTGGCGCGGTGTTCCAGCTCCTCGACCTCGGCGAGAAGTGCCCGGTTCTCCCGGAAGAACTGGTGCTGGGTGCGCCAGTCGCCCTCCACCAGGGCGTTGCGGATGAACAGGTCCCGGCAGGTCTCCGGGTCGATCCGGCCGTAGTTGACCTTGCGCTGGGCGACGACGGGGATTCCGTACAGCGTGACCCGCTCGTACGCCATCACCGCCGCCTGCTTCTGCTCCCAGTGCGGCTCGCTGTACGTGCGTTTGACCAGGTGCTGGGCGAGCGGCTCGATCCACTCCGGCTCGATCTTCGCGTTGACCCGGGCCCACAGCCGGGAGGTCTCCACCAGCTCGGCCGACATGACCCAGCGCGGCGGCTTCTTGAACAGCGCCGAGCCGGGGAAGACCGCGAACTTGGCGCTGCGGGCGCCCAGGTACTCGTTCTTGTCGGTGTCCTTGAGCCCGAGGTGGGAGAGCAGCCCGGCCAGCAGCGACTGATGGACGACGGTGGGGGAAGCGGCCTGGTCGCCGGGGGTGACCCCCATGGTCTTGCCGACCGAGCGCAGCTGGGCGTAGATGTCCTGCCACTCCCGTATGCGCAGGTAGTTCAGGAACTCGGTGCGGCACATGCGGCGGAAGGCGGAGGAGGACAGCTCGCGCTGCCGCTCGCGCACGTAGTCCCACAGCGCGACCAGGGCCAGGAAGTCGGACTCCTCGCCGGGCCCCTCGCGGAACCGCCGGTGCTTCTCGTCCGCCGCCTGCTGCTTGTCGGCGGGACGCTCGCGCGGGTCCTGGATGGACAGCGCGGCGGCGATCACCATCACCTCGCGGGCGCAGCCGTTGCGGCCTGCCTCCAGCACCATCCGGGCCAGCCGGGGGTCGACCGGCAGCTGGGAGAGCTTGCGCCCGGTGTCGGTGAGCTTGGCGCCGTGCAGCGCGCCCAGCTCCTCCAGCAACTGCACGCCCGCCTTGACGCTGCGGTGGTCCGGGGGATCGATGAAGGGGAACTTCTCGACCTCGCCCAGGCCGGCCGCGTTCATCTGGAGGATCACGGAGGCGAGGTTGGTCCGCAGGATCTCGGCGTCGGTGAACTCGGGCCGGGAGAGGAAGTCCTCCTCCGAGTACAGCCGGATGCAGATGCCGTCGCTGGTCCGCCCGCAGCGGCCCTTGCGCTGGTTGGCGCTGGCCTGCGACACGGGCTCGATCGGCAGCCGCTGCACCTTGGTGCGGTGGCTGTACCGGGAGATGCGGGCGGTCCCCGGGTCGATCACGTACTTGATGCCGGGCACGGTGAGCGAGGTCTCGGCCACGTTGGTGGCGAGCACCACCCGCCGCCCGCTGTGCTGCTGGAAGACCCGCTGCTGCTCGCTGTGCGAGAGCCGCGCGTACAGCGGCAGGATCTCGGTGAACCGCAGCCGGCGCTTCTCCAGCGCGTCGGCGGTGTCCCGGATCTCGCGCTCCCCGGAGAGAAAGACGAGGATGTCGCCCGGCCCCTCTCCCTGGAGCTCGTCGACGGCGGCGCAGATCGCGGAGACCTGGTCGTCGTCCTCCTCCGGCTCCCGGTAGCGGACCTCGACCGGGAACGTCCGCCCGGACACCTCGATGATCGGCGCCGACCGCCCCTCCCCGGGGTCGAAGTGCCGGGCGAAACGCTCGGGGTCGATGGTGGCCGAGGTGATGATGATCTTCAGATCGGGCCGCCGGGGCAGCAGCTGGGCGAGGTAGCCCAGCAGGAAATCGATGTTGAGGCTCCGCTCGTGGGCCTCGTCGATGATGATCGTGTCGTACTTCAGCAGCTCGCGGTCGTGCTGCACCTCGGCCAGCAGGATGCCGTCCGTCATGAGCTTCACCAGGGTCGAGTCCCCGACCTGGTCGGTGAACCTGACCTTCCAGCCCACCGTCTCCCCCAGCGGCGTCCCCAGCTCGTCCGCGACCCGCTGCGCGACGGTACGGGCCGCGATCCGGCGCGGCTGGGTGTGGCCGATCAGCCCGCGCACCCCGCGCCCCAGCTCCAGGCAGATCTTCGGGATCTGGGTGGTCTTCCCGGACCCGGTCTCACCGGCCACGATCACCACCTGGTGATCACGGATCGCGTCGCGGATCTCGTCCTTCTTCTGGCTGACGGGCAGCTGCTGGGGATAGACGATCGCCGGCAGCGCGGCCCGGCGCGCCTCCACGCGCAGCTCGGCCCGGTCCATCGCCTCGGCGATCTCGGCCAGCACGGACTGCCGCGCCTCGGGCTTGCGGATCCGGCGGGCACCGTCGAGCCGCCGGCCGAGCCGCCGCTCGTCGTGCAGCATCAGCTGGGGCAGGCGCTCGGCAAGGGCGGCGGGGGAGGGGGGCTGCGTAGACATACGTATCCAAGCGTCTCACCTGGCGACGGGGAGCGGCGAACCAATATCGGGAAGATTTATCCCTTTAGAGTGCGTATGTGAGTCGCTGGCAGGCGTTCAAACACTCCCCCTACTACGCGGCGGTGGTCATCTCCCTGCTCGCCGCCGTCGGCGCGGCCGTCTTCGCCGGCTCGTACACCTACGCCCTCGCCAACCCCACCCCGCACCGGATGCCGGTGGCGGTGGCGGGCGAACCGGAGTCGGCCAGGACCACCGCGTACGTCTCGGCCTTGGAGGAAGCCCTCCACACCACGCTGCGCATCCGCGCCTACCCGGATTATCCACAGGCTGTGGACGCGGTGGAGCGACAGCGGGTCTTCGCGATCGTGCGGGAGCGGGACGACGCGATCGAACTGTCGGTCTCCAGCGCATCGGGCGCCTCGGTGGCGGAACTGCTGAAGACGGCCGGCCCGGCGGCGGCCCAGAAGATCGGCGCCCGGGTCACGGTGACCGACCTCAAGCCCCTGCACTCCGGCGACCCGCGCGGCCTGGCGCTCTTCTACATCACCCTGGCCGCGGTGATCATCGGCTTCCTCGGCACCATCCAGCTGAGCGTCCACGCCGCCCGGCTCACCCCGGGCGAGCGGATCGTGGCGGTGGCCGGCTTCTCCGCCCTGGGCGGCTTCCTGATCGCGGCCACCGTGGACTGGATCCTGGACGCGGTCCCGCTGCCGCTGATCAGCTGGCTCCAGCTCATGCTGACGATGTTCACCGCAGGCATGGTCTTCACCGTCTTCAACACCTTCTTCGGCCGCTGGGCCCTGCTGCCGACCTGGGCCCTGCTGGTCATCCTGGGCAACCCGGCCTCCGGCGGCCCCGTCTCCTGGCCGCTGCTCCCCAGCGTCCTGGGCATCCTGGGCCGCTGGCTCCCCCCGGGCGCCTCCGTCAACGCCCTGCACAACGCGGTCTACTTCCACGGCCACCAGCACCTGCAGCCCTATCTGGTCCTGCTGGGCTGGGCCCTCGTCTCCTCGGCGATCTTCTGGACCTGGCGCACCCGCCATCCCGGCGGCCGGGAGAAACACGAAAGCCCCGCGCTGTGAGGCGCGGGGCTTGTCGATGAAGGAAGGTGGCTGGGGCCGGGGTCGAACCGGCGACCTTCCGCTTTTCAGGCGGACGCTCGTACCAACTGAGCTACCCAGCCAGAGCGGTCCTGACGGGATTTGAACCCGCGGCCTCCACCTTGACAGGGTGGCGAGCACTCCAAACTGCTCTACAGGACCTGGCTTGTGCGACCGGCTCTCCCGATGTCGCTGAAGCAGCGTATCACGGTGCGGAGACCCCGCTGAGCGGCGCTTTCAGCAGCCGGCAGACCCGCTCCACCGCGAACGCGTACCCCTGGACACCGCAGCCGACGATCACTCCGGCGGAGGCGGCGGCCGAGACGTAACTGTGGTGCCGGAACGCCTCGCGGCGGTGGATGTTGGAGATGTGCACCTCCGCGATGGGCAGCCGGTCGCACGCGCTCAGCGCGTCCAGCAGACCGACCGAGGTGTGCGAGTACGCGGCCGGGTTGATCACGATGCCCGCGTGCTCCTCCCTGGCCTCCTGGATCCAGTCGATCAGCTCGCCCTCGTGGTTGCTCTGCCGGGCGTCGACGGTGACGCCGTACGGGGCGGCCGTCTCCACGCACAGCCGGACGACGTCGGCCAGGGTGTCCGTGCCGTAGATCGCGGGTTCGCGCTTGCCCAGCAGATTGAGGTTGGGACCGTTGAGGACCAGGAGCGGTCGGTCGGACACCCGGCATCACTTCTCTCGTTCTCGGGGCGGCTCGGGGCCGCGGGAGGCGGCGAAAAGGCGGCGGAAAAACGGAAAAAGGCAAAGAGCCACCCACAGACGGAACGCTGCGGATGGCTTCGGGTGGTGCCCCCAACGGGATTCGAACCCGTGCTACCGCCTTGAAAGGGCGGCGTCCTGGGCCACTAGACGATGAGGGCCTCCGGTCACACCGACACCGCGAAGTGACGGGTGAACGCGAGAAGCATAGGCGATGCCCGAACGGATCACCAACACGGATCCTCATCCCCAGCCCAGTTCGTGCAGCCGCTCCTCCTCGATGCCGAAATGGTGGGCGATCTCGTGCACGACGGTCACCGTCACCTCGTGCACCACGTCCCGCTCCGTCTCGCAGTAGCGCAGCGTGGGGCCCATGTAGATGAGGATCCGGTCCGGCAGCACCCCCGCGTACCACTCGCCGCGCTCGGTGAGCGGCGTTCCCTCGTACAGGCCCAGGAGTTCGGGGTCGGACGGGTCGGGTTCGTCCTCGACGAAGACGGCGACGTTGTCCATCAGACGGGCCAGTTCCGGGGGGACCTGGTCCAGCGCTTCGCTCACCAGTTCCTCGAATGACTCACGTGTCATCTTCAGCACACCCCCATTGTCCGTGACCCCCGGGCCCGGATGGCAGTTGGGCAGGGCGCCTGTCCTTGCCGTCCCACCGTGCCCCGGAGGTGCGCCGCCGTGCGTCCACTCGTTCCCGTCGCTGTCACCTCTCTCACCTCGCTGCTGGCGCTGACGCTCACCGGCTGCCTCAGCGTCGATCCCGAGGCGCCGGCCGGCGGTCCGACCGAGGCCGGGAACGCCTCGCCGCTGGTCGAGGAGGAGGCCGGGGAGGGGCCGGCCGAGGAGGGCCGGGAGCCGGCCGCGCCGGACGGGTCCCCGCCGGGCGAGGACGCCGGCCAGGACCCGGAGGACGACGGCAAGGTCGGCGCGGACGGGGCGCAGAAGCGGGAGGACCGGCCCACGGGGCCCGCCGAGCGGCCCGAACCGGGCCGGGTGCCCGCCCCGTCCGCCGACGACGGGGAGCCGGGCCCCGCGCCGGGTCCGCGCCCCGGGGGCACCCCCACCTCGCCGGGCACCGTGGCGCCGCCGCCCGCCGAGCCGGAGCCGAGCACGCCGCCGGCCCCGGAGCCGCCCGCCTCGCCCGAGCCCAGCTCGCCGCCGGCCGCGGACCCCGACCCCGAGCCGGAGCCGGACCCCGAGCCGGAGGGCGACGGCTGAGCGCCGTTTGCGTTCGCGCCGGTGCGGTGCGTATGCTTGTAGATCGTTTGATCCCACTTGCCCGGCGCCCGATCGCAGCGCGCCGTGTGGCGCGTTCCTCGTCAAGCCGTGGCTGACCGCAAAGACAGGCGGTCTTGAGCACCTACGGAGCTAAGGCGCGTGCCGACCAAGACTCCGGAAGGGTCTCATTTCGCATGTCCGTAACAACCGCTGACGCCATCCTGCCCCTGGATGAGCCGACGACCACCTTCGCCGACCTCGGTCTCCCGCAGCCGGTCGTGCGCAAGCTCGCCGAGAACGGCGTGACCACCCCGTTCCCCATCCAGGCCGCGACCATCCCGGACGCGCTGGAGGGCAAGGACATCCTCGGCCGCGGCCGTACCGGCTCCGGCAAGACGCTGAGCTTCGGTCTGCCGACGCTGGCCCGCCTGGCCGGTGGCCGCACCGAGAAGAAGAAGCCCCGCGCGGTCATCCTCACCCCGACCCGTGAGCTGGCCATGCAGGTCTCCGACGCGCTGGAGCCCTACGGCCACGAGCTGAACCTCCGCTTCAAGGTGGTCTGCGGCGGCACCTCCATGGGCAACCAGATCTACGCCCTGGAGCGCGGCGTCGACATCCTCGTCGCCACCCCCGGGCGGCTGCGCGACCTGATCGCGCGCGGCTCCTGCTCGCTGGACGACGTCGAGGTCGCCGTCCTGGACGAGGCCGACCAGATGGCGGACCTGGGCTTCCTGCCCGAGGTCACCGAGCTGCTGGACCTGGTGCCCCCGGGCGGCCAGCGCATGCTGTTCTCCGCCACCCTGGAGAACGAGATCGACACCCTCGTCAAGCGCTACCTGGTCGACCCGGTCAGCCACGAGGTGGACGCGGCGCAGGGCGCGGTGACCACCATGACCCACCACGTGCTCGTGGTGAAGCCCCGCGACAAGGCCCCGCTGACGGCGGCCATCGCGGCGCGCGAGGGGCGCACGATCGTCTTCGTGCGGACCCAGCTGGGCGCCGACCGGGTCGCCGAGCAGCTGCGGGAGTCCGGGGTGCGCGCGGACGCGCTGCACGGCGGCATGACGCAGGGCGCCCGTACCCGCACCCTGGAGGACTTCAAGGGCGGCAAGATCAAGGTCCTGGTCGCCACCGACGTGGCGGCGCGCGGTATCCACGTGGACGGCATCGACCTGGTGCTGAACGTGGACCCGGCCGGGGACCACAAGGACTACCTGCACCGTTCCGGGCGTACGGCGCGGGCCGGGCAGTCCGGCACCGTGGTGTCGCTGGCGCTGCCGCACCAGCGGCGCACGATCTTCCGGCTGATGGAGGACGCGGGCGTGGACGCCTCGCGGCACGTCATCGGGCGGGGTGACCTCTTCGACGACGAGGTCGCCGAGATCATCGGCGCGCGTTCGCTCACCGAGGTGCAGGCGGAGGCCGCCATGGGCGCGGCGCTGCACGCCGACCGTGAGGTGAACCGGCTGACCCGGGAGCTGGAGCGGGCCCAGGAGCGGGCCGGCGAGCTGCGTTCCGAGGCGGAGAAGCTGACCGGGCGTGCGGCGCGCGAGCGCGGCGAGGACCCGGCGGAGGCGATCGCCGCGGCGGCCGAGGCGCAGGCCGTGGCCGAGGCCGAGCGCGAGGCCAAGCGCGAGGCGCGGCGTGCGGAGCGGGCCGCGAAGGCGGCCGAGGAAGAGCGCGAGCGCGGCGACCGGCGCGATGACCGGCGTCCGTACCAGAACCGGCGCGATGACCGCGGTGGGTTCCGGCGGGACGACCGGCGCGATGACCGCCGGGGCGGCGACCGTGACCGGCGGGACGACCGCGGTGGCTACCGCGGTTCCTTCGACCGGGACCGGCGCGATGACCGCGGTGGCGACCGCGGCGGCTTCCGGCGCGATGACCGGCGCGATGACCGGCGTCCGTACCAGGGCCGCCGTGACGACCGCGGCGGCAGCACCGGCGGCGGCGACCGCGGTGGGTTCCGGCGGGACGACCGGCGCGATGACCGCCGGGGCGACGACCGCCGGGGCAGCACCGGTGGCGGCGGCTACCGCGACGACAAGCCGCGCTGGAAGCGCGGCAGCTGACACCGTGACAGCCCACCGGGGCCCGGCCACCGCGCCGGGCCCCGGTGGGCGTGCACTCCGCCGCGTCTGTGCCGTATTGCCTGCGAGCCGCGCCAGGGGTGCGACTATGCTGCTGTCTGCGGGCCGTTAGCTCAATTGGCAGAGCAGAGGACTTTTAATCCTTTGGTTGTGGGTTCGAGTCCCACACGGCCTACCGTTCCGTTTCTGTGGACGAAAGCTCCCGCGCGTGCCGTGCGGGAGCTTTCGCGTGCCGCCCGGCCGGCCCCGTCGGCCGGCGGTCGCGTGGCGTACGCCCCGCCGGTGCCCTCCGCCGGTGATCGACTCGCCGCCGGTCGCCGGGCGCGGCAGATTGGGTGTGTGTACCCGACACCACAGCAGCCGGCCAGGGGGCTGAGATACGTACGCCTCGTCCCCGCCGTGCTGATTGTCAGCGGTCTGGTGCTGAGTGCGGTGACCCCGCCGCATCTGACCTTCACCCCGTTGTTCGTGGCCCCGCCCGTGCTGGCCGCCCCGGTGCTGAGCTTCCGGGGCACGCTGTACACGGGGCTCGCGGCCATGCTGGCGTCGGCGCTGCTGGTGTTCACCGGGCGTACCGCGGTCACCGGCCAGGAGATCATCACCTTTCTGACCGTGTTCACGGTCTCCGGCCTCGCCCTGCTGATCAACCGGGTCGTCGCCCAGCGCGACCAGTGGGTGGCCTCGGCACGCGGGGTGGCCGAGATCGTGCAGCGCTCGGTGGTGCCCGAGCCGCCGGGCCGGGCCGGGCCGCTGCTGGTGGCGGCGCGCTACCGGGCGGCGCAGCGCGACACGCTCATCGGCGGTGACCTGTACGCGGTGCGCGAGACCCCGTTCGGGGTGCGGCTGCTGGTGGGCGATGTGCGCGGCAAGGGGCTCGGCGCCACCGAGATGGTGTCGGTGATCCTCGGTACGTTCCGGGAGGCCGCAGAGTACGAGGAGGAGCTGGGGACGCTGTGCACCCGGCTCCAGGCGGCGGTGGACCGGGAGAAGCGGGCGCGGGGGGCGATCGATCCGCAGGAGGAGTTCGCCACGGCGCTGGTGGTGGAGGTGCCCAGGGCGCCGCCGCACGAGCTGCGGCTGATCAACCTCGGCCACCCGCCGCCGCTGCTGCTGCCCGGGGGCGCCCCGGCGCACTATCTGGAGGTGACGGACCCGCAGCTGCCGCTGGGCCTGATGGATCTGTCCGGCTGGACGGGCTGCCCGCAGACGTTCGCGTTCCCGCCCGGTGCGCAGTTGCTGCTGTACACGGACGGGGTGAGCGAGGCGCGGGACGGGCGGGGCGTCTTCTTCGATCCGGCGCACGCGCTGGACGAGGAGACCTTCCGGAACCCCGAGGAGCTGCTGGACCGGCTCGTCACGGACGTACTGCGGTACACGGGTGGCCGGCTGAACGACGACATGGCCCTGCTGGCGGTCGCCCGGCCGACGGGGAACCACGGCAGCTGACGCGCGCACCATTGCTGTGTCACAGGTCACTCATACAATCGGGTGACGGTTTGTCAGCGTGTCCGGGGGAAGGGCGGGAATGCGACGATGACGGCCACCGTACGGATTCGGGTGGAGGGGACGGGAGCCACCCAGGAGGACATCAGGCAGCTGCGTCTGTGGCTGGAGGCCGATCCCGAGCTGCGGGAGGTGACCGAGCGGATCGGCCGGGAGCCCCGGCCGGTCGACAACGCCATGGGGGTGTGGGACGACCTGCTCCTCCATCTGGCGCAGCGGGCCGCGGGGGCGGCGATGGTGCTGTTGCTGCGCTCCGTGTACAACCATCTGCGCAACCGGCCGCGCCGCGATCTGCGGGTGACCGTCGAGGTGGCGGGGAATCTGCGGGTGACGGTGGAGGGGGACCGTACGTACTCGCGCGGTGAGCTGGCCGAGAAGGCGCGGCTGGCGGCGGAGGCGATCGACCCGGGGGCGGGGGCCGGGCCCGGCTCGGGTTCGGGTCCCGGCCCCGGCGCGGCTCCTGGTCCGGGCCCTGGTTCGGGCCCCGCCGAGTGACGGGGCGGTGAGCTTTCAGCCGGACGCCGGGCGGTCCCGGGTGGTGCTGATCGGGGTGGCGCGGTACGACCACGCCGCCGACTATCCGCCGCTGCCCTCGGTGACGGCGAACATCGATCAGTTGTACGAGGCGCTCGGCGACGACGTGCTCGGCCGGCTCGGTCCCGCGCTCCTGCCCCCGCTGCACTCTCCCCGCCGCGAGGAGATCGTCCGCACCGTCCGGCGCGCGGCGGAGGAGGCCGAGAGCCTCCTGCTGTGCTACTTCAGCGGGCACGGTCAGCTCGTCGAGGAGGAGTCCGGGCCCGGCCGGCTGCACCTGCAACCCCGCGAGGCGAGCGCGAGGGAGGCCGGACTGCTGGGCATCCGGTACGCCGAGCTGCGCGACCTGCTGTGCCGTACCCGCGCCGAGCGGGTGGTGCTGATCCTGGACTGCTGCTTCTCGGGCAACGCCCGCCTGGAGCCGCTGCGGGAGGAGGTGCCGTTCGCACTGGTGACCTCCTCCCGGCCGCTGGGCCGGCAGGACGCCGGGGACGGCCGGGGCCCGACCCCGTTCACGGCCGCGCTGCTCGACATCCTGCGGGAGGGCACCGGCAGCCCCGACGGGGGGCCGGTGACGGTCGCGGCGCTGCGCGCACCGCTGCGGGAGAGGGCCGGGCGGGACGCGGCGGCGGCGCCCGCCGACAGCGACCCCGACGACTGGCAGCCGTACGTCGGTTTCCAGAACGGCGCCGAGGACACCGTGCTGTCCCAGGCGATCGCCACCCCGCCGCCGCGTGCGGCGCGCCGGCTGCTGCCCGCCTGGCCGGCCACGGCCCGGCGCCTGATCAGGGAGCGCCCGGCCCGCGCCCTGCTCGTGGCGGCCGGTGCGGCGCTGGCCGGTACGGGCCTGCTGGCGCTGGGCGCCGCGGTCGGCGGCGCGCTCAACCCGCCGCCCCCCGACTGCCCCGTCCCGCTGGAGCTGCGGATCCTGACCAGCCCCGAGTACGAGCGGCCCCTCGCCCGGGTACTGGAGACGTTCGAGGGCTCGGCGGCGGCGCGGGAGGCCATCGGCGGCCGTCCGGCGGGCTGCCGCCAGCTGAACGCCTTCGTCTACGCGGCCCCCGACGGGGACGCCGCGCAGGCGCTGGGCCGCTCGGCCGCCTGGGCGGAGCCGGAACGCACCTGCGCGGCCGACGCCTCGTCGCACGCGGCGGGGCAGGAGTGCGCGCGGCCGCTGCGCGACATCGGGCCGCGCCCGGATGTGTGGCTGCCGTCCTCCTCGATCGCGTTACGGGGGACGGCGGAGGCTGTGGACGGGGCGGAGAGCGCCGCGTACCCGGGGGAGCCGGTGACGGTGGCCACCTCGCCCGCCGTCGTCCTGCTGCCGGGCGAGCCGCCGGGTGGACTGCGGCGCTCCGGCGAGCCGCTGGAACGGCTGCTGGCGGCGGCCGGCGAGCAGGACCTCACGGTGGTACGGGCCCGCCCCGCGGGCTCGGCGGCGGCGCTGCTGCACGGGATGACGGCCGGGCCTGGCGGGATCCGGGACGTGCCGCTGCCGCCGGCGGACGACGCGGCGCTGCTGTGCTCGCTGGCGCGGCCGGCGGGCGGCGGGCCCGCCACTGCGGCGCCGGCGCTGCTGGTCGCGGAGCGGACGGCGGTGGACCTGGTGCGCGCCGAGCGGCGTCCGGCCTGCCTGAGCGGTGCGGCCGGCGCCCATCTCGACCAGCTGGCCTGGGACCAGCGGTACCGGGCGTACTACCCGCGGGACGTACCGCCGCTCGATCTGACGTTCGTGCCCGTGCACTGGGAGCACGCCGCCGCCGACGACGCGGAGCGGCGGGAGGCGATCGGGCGGCTGGGGGCGTGGCTGGGCTCGGCGGAGGGGACGCGGGCGCTGGGCGCGCAGGGCTTCCGGGACCCGCGGGACGAGCGGCGCGCGCTGATCGAGGCGCCGCCGCTGAATCACGAGGCGTTCGTGACCGCGCCCGCGCTGCCCCGGCTGCTGGCGCCGGACGAGGCGGCGGCGGCCGGGTATCTGCGCGCGGAGGAGAGCCGGCAGGGGCCGCGCGACGTGGTGTTCGTGGTGGACGTGTCCTCGGGTTCGTACGCCCGGGAAGCGCAGTACGCGGCGCTGCTGCGGACGGCGATCGGGGTGCTGGGGCCCGAGGACGGGTACGCGCTGCTGGCGACACCGGGCGGCGGCGCCGGTCCGGTGCATACGGTGCGGGGCCTGGCGCCGTACGACGGGGCGGACGGGGTACGGGCGGCGGTCGACGCGCTCGCCCCGGTGGAACGGCACGCCCCGATCACCCCGGCGCTGGAGGCGGGCCTCGCGCTGCTGACGCGGGAGCCGGACGCCGCAGAGCCGGACCGGGGCCGGCTGGTGGTGCTGATCACCGATGACGAGGACAGCGCCGGGCGGCTGGACGTACCTGCGGACGCGGCGCCGCCGGTCGCTGTCGTCTCGTACGGCTCGCTCGGCTGCGAGCACCTGTACAACCGGATGCTCATCGCCTCGGGCGGCCTGTGTTTCGACAGCTCGGGGTCGCCGGGGGCGGCGCTCGCCGGGACCCTGCGGGGCCTGACCGCGCCCCGGGAGCCGTGATGACGCGGCATCGCGCGGTACGGGCGCGGGTACTGTCGGGGCTGCTGGCGCTGTCGGTGGCGGCCGGGTGCAGCGGGGCGCCGGACCCGGGCCGGACTCCGGCCCGGCCGGACGACGGGCGCCCGCTGGTGGTGGTCAGCGGCGCGGACCTGACCAGCCGCGAGGGCGAGGGCGTACGGCAGGCGCTGATCGACGCCTGGAACGCGGACGAGGACAACCGCCCGGCCCGGCTGGTGGAGCTGCCGCGCACCGAGGACGGCCAGCACAGTGAGCTGATCGCCGCGCTCCAGTCGGGCAGCGCCGACTTCGACGTGCTGAACCTGGACACCACCTGGGTACCGGAGTTCGCCGAGGCCGGGCTCATCCGTCCGCTGGACGACACCCTGCTGGACGCCGGCTTCCTGGCCCAGGCCGCACAGGCGGGCCGCTGGCGCGAGCGGGCGTACGCCGTGCCGTTCAACACCGACGTCGGACTCCTCTACTACCGCCAGGACCTGCTCACCGCGCTCGGCCGCGAACCGGGGGAACTGCTGGGCCACGAGACGCTCGGCGAGCTGATCGCGCAGTGGCCGGGCGGCCAGGAACACCCGCTGTACGTCACGCAACTGCGCCCGTACGAGGGGCTGACGGTCAACGTGCTGGAGGCGTTCTGGAGCGTGGGGGTGGAGCTGACCGACGAGCGGGGCCGCTACCGGGGCAGCGAGGAGGAACTGCGGCGCGGGCTGAGGGAACTGCTGCGGATCGCGGACGGCAGCAAGCTGAGCGAACGCGCCCGGGAGGCGGACGAGACCGGCGCGCTGCGCGAGTTCACGGGGGAGACGGACGGCGGCGACCCGTCCGGGGTGGTGCTGATGCGGAACTGGCCGTACGCGTACCAGCACCTGGACGCCACGCTGCCGGACGGCGCGGACTTCGGTGTGGTCCCGCTGCCGGGGGCGGCGGCGCTGGGCGGGCAGTCGCTCGCGGTCTCGGCCGACAGCGCGCGGGCGGCGGACGCCGAGCGGCTGATCCGCTTCCTGACGGCGGAGCCGGACAGCCAGCGCAGGCTGCTGGAAGCGGGGTTCGCTCCGGCCCTGCGGGACGCGTACGGCATCGGGGACCCGACGGAACTGGACTGCGCGGCCGTCACGGCGGTGGCGGTGCCCCGGGCGCCGGGGGAGCCGGCGGAGGGCGCGGTGCGCGAGGTGCCGCCGGGGTATCCGGAGTTGCTGTGGTGCGCGCTGGAGGAGGCCAGGGCACGGCCGGCGAGCCCGTACTATCCGGCGTTCTCGCGCGAGTTGCGGCAGGAGGTGGCGCAACTGCTGGCCGGGAACGGGTCGGTGGAGGGGACGGCGGAGCGGCTGCACCAGAAGCTGGCGCTCGCACTGGAGGGACGCCTTTCACCGTGAGTGATCGGAAGACATCACTCCGATAACAACTGACACACCGTCAGAAACACTTGCCATGGCAGCAACAAAAATCTATGGGGTAATTTGCCATGATCCACACCTGTTTGAGGGGGGAAAGTGCCTGACTCAATTCCCGGATCCACTTGGAATTACGGCGGGCCGTCTATTAACGTTCGATAACGCAGCGCGGTCGTCTCCGCCGTCGCCAAGACGGCGGTCGTGCTGTACCGCCTAATCCACGGCACGCCACCAGCGCGCCGGGAACCGGGGAACCACCACTTGGGGTGCATCGGACGGCCCACCGTCCGTAGGAGACCTTCCTGCTCCGAACCCGTCAGCTAACCCGGTCGGCGAAGGAAGGAAAGGAGAACGCCTCCGTGGCGTCGAACCCGCACGGGTCCCACCCCGCCTACTACGGGCCGCAGACCATCGAGGACGAGCCCCGTACCGAGTGGAACCCCAGCGCCGAGACCCTGCGCCCCGTGCGCGGCCGGCACCGGGTCGCCCGGCAGCGTGGCGGCACCATGGCACGCAGCCGCGCGGTCCTCGGCGTCGGCATGTTCGCCGCCGTCGGTGCCGGCGGCATGGCCACCGCCCAGGAGGGCGGCACGGGTTCCGTACCCGGCCTCGACTCCGTGCGCTCCATCCCCGACCAGATCCCCGTCCTCGGCGACCTGATCTCCTCCCCGGAGAGCGAGCCGGAGGTGCAGGACACCACCTCGGTGACCGCGTTCACCGAGGCCCAGGACGCCGGCGAGGCGCTGCGCGCCCGCATCCTCCAGCAGGCCGAGGAACAGGAAGCCACCGCCCAGGCCGCCGAGCACGCCCAGGTCCTGGCCAGCGCGCAGAGCGACGCCGTCGCCGCCGCCGCCGAACTCGCCGAGGCCGAGCGGCTCGCCGAGGAGCAGCGGCAGCGCGAGGCCGAGGAAGAGCGTCAGCGCCTGGAGGAGGAGCGCCGCCTCGCCGAACTGCGCGCCAGCTACACCCTCCCCCTCACCAGCTACACGCTGTCCTCCGGCTTCGGCGCCAGCGGCTCCATGTGGTCCTCGACCCACACCGGGACCGACTTCGCCGCCCCCACCGGCACCCCCGTGAAGAACGTGCACACCGGCACCGTCAAGGAAGCCGCCTGGGCCGGCTCGTACGGCTACCGCATCATCATCGAGCAGGAGGACGGCACCGAACTCTGGTACTGCCACCTCTCCTCGATGAACGTCACCGCGGGACAGTCCGTCGACACCGGCGACACCATCGGCCGGGTCGGCTCCACCGGGAACTCCTCGGGGCCCCACCTGCACCTGGAGGTCCGCCCCGGCGGCGGTGACCCGATCGACCCGCTGGCGTGGCTGCGTGGCAAGGGCCAGGCGGTCTGACCGGCCAACGACCATCCCCCCACACCGCCGCCGGCCCTGGTGACTCCCCCCGACACCAGGGCCGGCGGCATACCCTGACCGCCATGAACCCCATCGGCGATCTTCAGGTGTCCGGGCTCTGCCTGGGCGGCAATGTCTTCGGCTGGACGGCGGACGAGGCCGAATCCTTCGCGGTACTGGACGCGTACGTCGCGGCCGGCGAGAACTTCATCGACACCGCCGACGCCTACTCGGCCTGGGTGGAGGGCCACCGCGGCGGCGAGTCCGAAACGGTGATCGGCCGCTGGCTGGCGCGCCGCGGCCGGCGCGACGACGTGGTGGTGGCCACCAAGGTGGGCCGCCACCCGGAGCACATGGGCCTGTCGGCCGACACCATCAAGGCGGCGGCGGACGCCTCGCTGCGCCGCCTGGGCGTGGACCACATCGACCTCTACTACACCCACTTCGACGACGAGTCCGTCGAGGTCGCGGAGATCATCACGGCCCTGGACGACCTGGTCCGCGCGGGCAAGGTCCGCGAGATCGGCGCCTCCAACATCTCCCCGGACCGCCTGGAGGCCTCGCTGGCCTTCTCCACCCGGGAGAACAAGGCCCGCTACACGGCCCTCCAGCCCCGCTACAACCTGATGTCCCGGGACAGCTACGAAGGCCCCCTCGCCGACCTGGCCACCCGCCACGGGCTGGCGGTCATGCCGTACTCGGCCCTGGCCAGCGGCTTCCTGACCGGCAAGTACCGCCCCGGCGCCCCCGTCACCAGCGCCCGCTCGACCGCGGCCTCCCGCCACCTGGACACGGACCGGGGCCGCGCCGTGCTGTCGGCCCTGGACGAGGTGGCGACGGCCCACAACACCGAACTCTCCACCATCGCCCTCTCCTGGCTGGCGGCCCGCCCCACCATCACCGCCCCCATCGCCAGCGCCCGCACCCCCGACCAACTCCCCCCACTCCTGAAGTCCACCACCGTGACCCTCACGGAAACAGACCTCACGACCCTGACAAACGCCTCGGCCTGAGGAAGCCGGTGGGTGGACGATCACATACGATCGTTCGGTCCGTTGTGGCCGAGAACTGGAGGGCGCGTGAACGAGGGATCGCGGAGCGCCGATCCGCGCCCCACGCCGTCCTCCGCCGCGGTCTCCTCCCGCATGAGCCGGCAGGCCAGCCGCAACACCGGTCCCGAGCTGGCGATCCGTCGTCTTCTCCACGCCACCGGGCACCGATACCGCCTGCACCGGAAGGTGCCCGGGATGTCCCGTCGAACCATCGACATCGCCTTCCCGGGCCCCAAGGTCGCCGTATTCGTGGACGGCTGCTTCTGGCACGGTTGCCCCGAACACGCGACGCAGCCGAAGGCGAACAAGGACTGGTGGCGCCAGAAACTCGACAAGAACATCAACCGGGACCGGGAGACGACCGAGCGATTGTCCGCCGAGGGCTGGAGGGTGCTGCGCTTCTGGGAGCACGAGAAGCCGGATGCGGTGGCCGTCCGGATCGCCCAAGTGGTGGCTGCCCGCGGGGCGGGCGAATGACAACAAGAATGAGGGAGAGATCTTGATCTGCCTCGCACCTCCGGACAGGGAAATGACCGACGTTCATATGTGAGACGTACGAGGAGACCAGTCTGACAGTGAAGGCTTCCCCGAAGGTCGCCACAGCATCCATGGCGCTTGAGGAGTTGAAGTCACCAACAGCGTCCCCGCCGCCTGCGAATGGACGGGTGAACTTGAAGGGGAGGTCCTGCAAGCACGCTCAGACCTGCTGGGGTGGCGCTGTTGCCATCCCCGAGGAGTTCATGAACACAGCCACCAATTTCTCCATCGCTACTGGGCGGGGTTCGCACCCATCTTGCTCGATGGCTGGCAGTAGTGAGTTCGCGGTTCTCGTCCAACAACCGCCAGCAGTAGTCGTTCTGGCCACCGCACCTTCTCTGAAATCCTGGAGGGGCCTGGAGGTCTCAATCGCCAGGCTGGCCAAGGTGACTCAACGGCTTTTGCGTTATGCCTCGCGAAGCCGGGGGACAGCGCTCCGAAGAGATGGCCTTCACCAGACAAGCACCTTTCGGTACCATGCGCCGAGGGGGATTTCGGTTGGGGTGGGACGAGGCAGCGCATCCTCGTACGAGGCTTGAGAAGTCCTGTCACATGCCGCTGCGCAGAGCACACAGACGAATCGACCGCACAGGGCTGACCGGGTACGGAGCGTAAAAAAGATGGAGTTCGACGTTGCTGCTCCCGACCCTGCCGGCATGGTGGCGTCCCTCAGTTCACTCGGCTACTCCCTTCCTGCCGCCGTCGCAGATCTCGTGGACAACAGCATCTCGGCAGAGGCCAAGAACATTGACATCGACTTCACATGGGATGGACCGGGTTCCTGGATTGCGGTGACGGACGACGGCAGGGGGATGACGGAGCCGGAGCTGGTGACCGCCATGACGGTGGCGGCCCGCGGCCCGTCCACCGAGCGGAGCGCCACGGATCTCGGCCGTTTCGGGGTGGGGTTGAAGTCCGCTTCCTTCTCCCAGTGCCGCAAGCTCACCGTCGCCACCGTCAAGGACGGGATTTGGCACGTTCGGACGTGGGATCTCGGTGTCGTGGAGCTCTGCAAGGAGTGGCGGCTTCTCCGTAACTCCGGCGACATGACCACGACTCGCCTGCGTCGGATCGCAGGAAGTATGCAGCACGGGACTGTCGTCCTTTGGGAGCACCTCTCCGGCTACCACAACACCGCTGTGACCAGTGACGACGAAAGGATGCAGTCCCAGTTCTATACGGAGGCCGAGCGAACTCAAGCCCACCTGTCAATGGTCTTCGCCCGCTTTCTGCAGCGTCCTGCCCGGTGCCGGATCCGGGTGCGCGGCTCCGAACTTTCCCCCTGGGACCCGTTCCTGTCCACGCACCCATCGGTACAGCGGGTCCCCTGGGAACCGTTGCCGCTGGGATCGGAGTCGGTGCGCGTGGAGCCCTTCGTCCTCCCGACAGCCCAGCGCCTCTCGGGGGCCGAGTATGAGTCGGCTGCCGGGCCCAGGGGATGGCTGGGGCAGCAGGGGTTCTACGTCTACCGACGTGACCGTTTGATCCTGGCCGGTGACTGGCTGGGGATCCGCGGGCTGCGGTGCGAGGAGAAATACAACCTCGCGCGGATCGCGGTGGACATCCCTGCGGAGACCGATGTCGACTGGGGCGTGGATGTGCGCAAGGCGAGCGTGGTTCCCCCCGTCTCCTTGCGTCGTCACTTGGAGAGGATCGCCAGGTACACCCGTGAGGCCGCCTCACGTTCCGCACGACAACGTGGTCAGGTGGTGTCGCGAGCGCATGGTAGCCCCCTGAAGTTCGCCTGGAACGTGAAGCGTCACGATGGCCGGATCGTTCTGCGTATCAACAGAAAACACCCTTTGGTGGAGGCCGCGATGGATTATCAGGGCGGGAATCCGGACGTTCTCCGCTCGATGATCCGCCTCTTGGAGGAGACGGTCCCGGTCACAGCGCTCCGCATGCTCCACGAGACCGACACGGTTGACGACCCCGAACCTTTCGGCGGCCCGGGGCCGGCCGCTCCGGAAACCGTCGCCATCGCCCGCCAGGTGTACGAAACACTCCTTGGGCAGGGCCGCTCTCCTGAGAACGCCCGGGGAGTGCTCAGCTCCATGTCTCCCTTCGACGAGCAACAAGGTTTCTGGAACTCCTGACCCACCTGGTAGTCCCCACTCCCAACCGATCCGGCCGCAGGAGGTCGCTGTGAGCACCATCCCCGAAGACAGTCTCGAGAAGGCCGAGCAGACTGCGGTACTGCTCCTGCCAGGTGACCGCCAGGCGACGTCGGCCGAGGTGGACTTCGCCGTGAACACCGCGGTCAGTATCCTCGCTGCGCAGGGGATCACCGTAGAGCGTGGCCAGGTGCGGAAGGTGCTCGAAAGCCGGACTTCCGTGTTCCAAGCTGATTCCTCCGCATTGAAGAACGACGAGGGCCACGTACCCTGGCTCGCCGACGCCAAGGCCGACCGTAAGTGGGACTTCTGGGACCGCTACCGGCGCTACCTCCTGAGCGTCTCCAAACTCCCAACGCAGGTCGTACGCCGACTGGACCAGAGCACCGACGACGTTCTCGGTGAGCTGGAAGACCCTCAGCGAGAAGGCGCCTGGCGCCGGACCGGGCTCGTGATCGGACAGGTCCAGTCCGGCAAGACAGGACAGTTCATCGGGCTCGCGGCGAAGGCAGCCGACGCCGGATACCGGCTTATCGTGGTGTTCGCCGGGATCCACAACGACCTGCGCAGCCAGACCCAACTCCGTATCGACGAAGGGCTCCTCGGGTTCGACACTCAGTACCAGTTCCGCTCGGACGATGACGCTCGTCGTCATATCGGTGTCGGCGCGATGTCGCACGACAAGCGTCTGAAGGCAGCGTCGCTTACCACCAGTCACGAGAAGGGGGACTTCGCCCGGAAGACGGCGGTGTCCGCGAACGTGCCGGTGGGCAGTGTCCCGGTAGTCCTCGTGGTCAAGAAGAATCGTCGAATCATTGACAACCTGCGTGACTGGGTGATCGACAACCACGGCGTGAAGGACCCGGAGACCGGCCGGATGGTCGTTCCGGACCTTCCCTTGTTTGTGATCGACGACGAAGCCGACAACGCTGGGGTGAACACCTCCAAGGACCCTGACACCAACCCCTCGGCGATCAACAAGGCCATCAGGCGGTTGGTCAACAGCTTCACAAAGGCGTCCTACGTCGGCTACACCGCGACCCCTTTCGCGAACATCTACATCAACCCGGACACCGACCACGACGAACTGGGCCCCGACCTTTTCCCGGAGAGCTTCATCCGCACCCTGCGGGCGCCGTCCAATTACCTTGGTCCCGAACGTCTCTTCGGTTTGCAGACCGATGGCGATGAGGAGGACATCGAGCCGCTGCCACTTATAAAACACATCAAGGACACGGACCTCTGGGTGCCGGATAAGCACAAGTCCTACCACCGGGTTCCCGAATTCCTGCCCGAGTCGCTGCAGCGCGCCATCCGGTCCTTCGTCCTGACCTGCGCCGCACGTCGAGCACGGGGGCAGGTCTCCGTGCACAACTCCATGCTGGTGCACGTGACCCGCTTCACGGCGGTACAGCAACAGGTCCGCGACCAGATCGACGCTCACGTGCGTCTACTCTTCGACGTTCTCCAGGACCGGTTCAGCAGTGCCCGCGAAGAACTAGAGGAAGAGCTGCAGCAGCTGTGGGACGAGGACTTCGTCCCCTGCACCGAGGACATGACAGGGGACAGGCTCGACTGGGAAGAGGTCGAACCGCACCTCCACGCCGCCCTCGCGAAGATCACCGTCATGGCCGTCAACGGCGCGGCGAAGGACGCCCTCCAGTACTACGAGCGCAGGGAGAACGGCCTGTCGGTCATCGCCGTCGGTGGCGAGAAGCTGTCCCGCGGTCTGACCCTCGAAGGGTTGTCGGTCAGCTACTACCTGCGTGCCTCCAAGACGTACGACACCCTGCTGCAGATGGGCCGCTGGTTCGGCTACCGCCCCCGTTACGAGGACCTGTGCCGGTTGTACACAACACGTACGCTGCAGCGCCAGTATGCGGAGATCACCGCAGCCACCGACGAACTCCGACGCGACGTCGAGGAGATGTCTGCGGTGGGACTCACCCCCCGCGAATACGGTCTCAAAGTCAGGACCTCGTCGCTCGGCCTCGGCATCACCGCCTCGAACAAGATGAGGCAGGGCACGCGTGTCCGCCTCAGTTACTCAGGTGAGCTTCCCGAGACGACCATCTTCGACCTTTCCGAGAAGGTGGTTCGTAACAACCATGAGCTTCTCGAGTCGTTCGTTGCGCGCCTCGATGCGCTCTCCGCCGGGAAGGTGGACGATCGGAGCGGGAGCATCACGTGGAGTGGCGTCGCAGCCTCGGACGTCACCGAGGGTTTCCTCGACTTCTACCTCACCGACCGGCAGGCCCAGCGGGTTCGGCCGGCCTTCATCGCGGAGTACGTACGTCAATGTGCCGTGCAGGGTGAGCTGGGTAGCTGGACGGTACGCTTGGCCAGTCGGCTGCCCGAGGGAGCGGCGGCGGAGATCGCGGGCCATTCCGTCGGTCTCATCACGCGCAGCCACTCCAAGTCATCGGAGGTCGTTCCCGGCCGCTACACGATCAAGCGCGTACTCAGTCCCGCCGACGAGCTCTGCGATCTGACGGGTGAGCAGAAGATCCGTGCGCTGAAGGCCACGAAGGAGGCCGCGAAGGGGAAGCTCAACCGGCAGGGCGATCCGCTGGACCCCGACACCCCCCGGGGTCGGCCTCTGCGTCACCAGCGCCGCCCCGACCAGCCGTTGCTTCTGCTATATCCTCTCTGCCCTGCCGAGGCGGCCAAATCGTCAGGGAACACCGAGCCGGTGGCCCCTCTGGTCGGGTTCTCCATCAGTTTCCCCTTCTCCCGCCACCAGTTGAAGACCGAGTACGTAGTCAACGACATCTGGTTCAAGCAGGACATGGAGTTCGACGACTTCGAGGGCGAAGAGTGATCGACGAGAGTGTGTGGCAGGAGTTGGAGGCCCACCAGCAGACCCCGGGTAGGTCCACCCGGCGGCTCCATCCGGACTCCCCGCACGACATTCAGATGTCGGTGACGCATCCTGCCCTCCGGCGGATGCTGCTGCTCGGCACGGACGCCAGGACCGCCGACACCGTACGTCAGGAGATCCAGGAACTGCAGGCCACCCGTGGCCTGCAGTTGAACCTGTCGTCGGTGTCCGGCGACCACTACGAGCTCCAGGTCATGCTCACCGACGACGAACTCACGGAGGTGTTCACCCCGCTCGTCTCCGACATAGCAGAGGTGGTGCGGGACGCGCCGACTACTGAGACTGCGGCGGAGGCTGCGGTTCGCCGCTACGCCCGGTGGCAGCAACTGCTGCGTTCCGTGTCGCGCGAGGGCCTGTCCCGGCAGGCCCGGTGCGGCCTCTTCGGCGAACTCCACTTCCTCCTTGAGTACGTACTTCCGGCCGTGGACCAGCACACGGCCGTCAGCTCTTGGACCGGCCCACGGCAGACGAACCAGGACTTCCAGCTGCCCGGCGCCGCGGTCGAGGTGAAGGCGACCACAGCGCGCTCTCCCAGGACGGTCCAGATCGCGAGTGAGCGCCAGCTGGACACGGCCGGCTCGACATCTCTCGCGCTGGCGCACGTCGTCCTTGACGACCGCCAGCGGGGGCTCGGCACGAGTCTCAACGCCTTGGTGGACGAGATACGGGCCCGTCTGACCTCACCGTCCGCCTCCCAGCGCTTCGAGAGCCTGCTGGTCCAGGCCGGATATCTGCCTAACCAACGGGACCTCTACGACCACGACCGCTACACCCTGCGTCGCAGCGAGTTTTGGATGGTCGGGGAGGGTTTCCCTCGGATCGTCGAGGCCGAGCTGCCGCCCGGGGTCGGCAACTGCACCTACACGATCGACGTGTTGGCTCTGGCCACCCACAGCGTGACCGCCGAAACACTGGTTGACCTGATTCGAGGAACCCATGGTTGAGCACGACCTCCACGAGTACTCCCGCGCGCTGGTCACCGACATCCAGGCGCTGGCGGACGCCGAGGGCGGCTCGATCCCGAACACGTTCACCCAGCACGTACTCGAGATCCTTGAGGAAGCCGGTGTCGTCACCGACGCCGCACTCGCGTACCACTCCTCTCGGGGACTGGAGATCTACGGCTATGGCCTGCCCGAGGACGGGTCCAGCCTCGATCTCTACACAACGGACTTCAACCTGACGCCGTCGAGCAGCAAGCTGACCAAGGCCGAGTCCGATAGACTCTTCCGCAGGCTGTTCGCGTTTCTGGGCAAGCACGCGACCATCCGCCCCAATCAGGAGGACAACACCGATGTACATGACATGTGCGTCGGTGTCGAGAAGGCGCTGACGAGTGTTCCGAAGATCCGCCTCTTCCTTCTCAGCAATCGGGTAAGCACGACGACCGCCCCGGAGCCCACGGAGTTCGCGGGAATCCCCGTCGCCTACGAGCTCTGGGACCTCGTGCGGTTCCACAGGCACGAGACCTCCGGGAGCATCGGCGAGCCCATCAAGGTCACCTTCGATCGTCCCCTTCCTTGCCTGGCGGCGCACAGCGATGAGCCGAACTACTCGGTCGTCTTGGCCGTCATCCCAGGCCGGCAGCTTGCCGAGCTGTACAAGGAGCACCGGACCCGGCTGCTCGAACTCAATGTGCGGTCCTTCCTCCAGACCCGTGGTGCCGTGAACAAGGGCATCCGCGAAACCCTGCTGAACGCCCCCGGCCGGTTCCTCGCCTACAACAACGGCGTGACTGCCACTGCCTCGGACGTGGACTTCGAGACCGACGAGGCCGGAAGCCCCGTCGCCATCAGGAGCATGACCGGCCTCCAGATCGTCAACGGCGGCCAGACCACCGCCTCACTGCACCACGTCCTGATCCGTGACAAGCGAGACCTGGACGGGGTCCACGTTCAGATGAAGCTCACGATCGTCGACCCCGCGCACCTTTCCGATATCGTTCCGAGGATCTCTCAGTATTCCAACACCCAGAACAAGGTGACCCTGGTCGACTTCAGCTCGAACCACGAGTTCCATGTTGCCTTCGAGCGTGTCTCCCGCAGTCTGTGGGCTCCTGCGGCCGATGGCAGCGGCCAGGAGACACGATGGTTCTACGAGCGGGCACGGGGCCAGTACACCGACAAGTCCGCAGAGCACGAGACCCGCGCGGCCCAGCGCAAGTTCAAACTGATCACGCCGACGCGGCAGAGATTCAGCAAGTCCGACCTGGCAACCTTCGTGCACTCCTGGGAACAGCTTCCGTACTGGGTGAGCCGCGGCGCCCAAAAGAACTTTGCCCACTTCATGGAGCGGATCGAGAAGTCCGACCCCGTCGTGGACGTGCAGTACTGCAAGCGCGCCATCGCGACCGCCCTCCTCTTCCAGGCAGCCGACAGGATCGCACGTACACACTCGGCCGGCAGCCACAAACGCCTGATCACGACCTACACAGTCGCCCGGCTCTCACTCGCCGCAAAGAAGCGGATCGACCTCGACAAGATCTGGAACGAGCAGGGCACCACGGACGTCCTGAGGGATGCTCTCGACGAACTCTGCCCCCTGATCATGGAGACGGTGCTTTCCGGCGACCGGCACGTGTCGGAGTGGGCGAAGAAGCCTGACTGCTGGGACGAGGTGTCCCGCATCCCGTGGGCGCTCCCCGACGCGCTGGCCGCCGAACTCACGACCGAGCCTTTCGAGATTGCGTCCCCGGAGAACACCGTTTCCGACGAGGCCGAAGCCGCCATCGAGGACATCCCTGGCGATGTTTGGCGGGCTCTCGCGGATTGGGCCCGCGAAGGCCGGTTCCTGCGCTCCGTGGACAGGCAGCTCGTCGAGCGAGTTGCGAATCGTTTGTCCGCGGGGCGAAAGGTCGTCGGGGCACAGGCCAGGCAAGCGATGCAGGTCTACGAAGAGGCCCTGCGGCATGGGTTCCACCCAATGCCTGGGAGATTCGACCACGGGATGGCATGAACGCGGCAGTCACCGGAACTGCTGGGGCTGCCGCTACAAAGTTCCCCTGCCCAAAGCGCATCGCCGACGCCACGTCGCAGTGTCCCTGTTGCCCCGGGAGCGTCCCGGTCAGTCTGCGGTCAACGCAACATCGAAGGTGACTCCGGTTCCCTTGTCCTCTTGAGGACGAGTCGGGCAGTGGTTGCTCAGCGGGCAGCTTCCACACACGGGCTGCTTATCCCGGCACAGATTCTCACCGATGAATCTAATGGCGGCCATGCGCACAGGCGCGTCACGGCCGGCACCCAGAAGCTTGATGAGGTTGAGCCGACCCTCGGTCAGCCGGTTGGTCAGGTGCGATTGATTCTGCTGCATCCTCGCTGCCACCCGCAACGCACTCTGGCTGACCAGCATTATGTCGCCGCCGGCCAGCAGCTTGAACAACGCGAGTTCGGCCGGCTTGAGTTCCAGCACTTTGCTGTGATCAAGAATTGAATCCGCGTTCAGGAAGACCTCGGGCCTGTCGACGACCGGGCCGAGTCGGCCTTCCAAACGCTTGCGAACTGCTTCTGTCGGCGCCGCGTTCAGGAGCCTGAGGTAGACGTCTCGGGTCAATTCCTTGCACCCAGCGACATTGTCCATCACATGAACGAGCTGCCTAGGGTTCAGTTTGCTTCGTGAGAGCAGCGCCATGACGAGAGCCCCGAGCGGCTTCATCTTCAGACCATGGGGAAACTGGTGCCACCCCTTACCAGCACGCTGCTCCTTGGCCCAGCTGGTCAGCTCCGCGCGCACCTTCGGCCACTTGTCCGCGACCTCGTTCTCGGCGGGAACATCCTGAGGCAGGAGAACCCGGGCTGCGGCTTCGCCCAGCAGGGGGGGAACCGCATTGCCGATTTGTCGAAAGGCATCGCTCCGAGTACCTGCGAACCGAAAGCGATCCGGGAATGTCTGGATTCGCGCGGCTTCGCGCACAGTCAGCGTCCGTGGCTCTTCAGGATGGATGTACCAGTAACCGTCCTTGGCGATGTGCGCGGTGATGGTGCGGCTCAGTTCGTTCCAGTCGAGTTTCTTGTATTTGTCTGTGAACTGCTCCGCATCGTACCTTTGGAATTCCTTCTCGTCGTCTCCTAGCTTCTCGCCAAGCTCGGAGTACAGGGTTTTGGAATCCATGATGGTGAAGATCTTGAAGTCGTCGGTTCGAACCCGCCGCGTCATGTGGTCATGAATCACACCTTCATGCGCTTCCTCGCGCATCTCCTTGGCGAAGGAAGAAAGCGAATCCTGCTGCTCGTTGTAGTCGAGAACTCGGGCGCCGACCGGATCCAAAGGTTTCGGGTTGATCGCAGGAAGGTCACCGATGGCATCTCGGAGGGTGGTCTGCTTCTTTGGCTTATTCCAAGTGAAGCCGCCGCTATCTCTCCGCGCGACCAGGATCAGCCGCTTCCTGTGCTGCGGCACACGATAGTTCCACGCATCGACGAGACGCACCTGGGTCAAGTATCCAAGGTTCTCCAGCTTTGCCTCGATGATGCGGATCACACTGAAATCATCGCCGAGCCCCATGTCGGGGACATTCTCCATGAGGACGGCGCGTGGAAGGAGCTTCTCCACGACATCGACATAGGCGCGCCACAATTCTTTACGAAGATCGTGCGGGTCACGGTTGTGATATTCGACCAAGTGTCGGATCTTGCTACGTCCGGCACGACTGAATGGCTGACAGGGGGGGCCTCCCGCCACGATGTCGATCTCGGCGCCGGAGTCAAGAATTCGCTGGACGAAATCGCCTCGCTGCGCATCATCCCCGAGGTCGATACAAAGACTCATGCCGGGGAAGTTCGCTGCATGTGTCTCGCGAGCTCGCTCGTCGAAGTCCACGGCTGCAGCAGTTGTCCATCCGGCCCGCTCAAGTCCGAGGCTCAGTCCGCCGGCGCCTGAGAAGAGGTCAACAGCCAGACGCTTGCCTTTTCCGTAACCGGACTGGACCCATTTCCTGAAATATTCGGGCTCGCAGTGGTACTTGTGCTTCTCCGGCTTGAGGTAGTCGCTCCGCTCCAGGGGCACGCCATACGTGTTTTTCTCCCCCTTCTCCTTCGCCACGACTCACTCCTCCAACCTGTTGACCTGAACGACCACCAGGAGATCACGCACGACGCCGCAGAGGCAAGGCTTCCGGTCGGTCCGCGCCGCGATGAGCCTGGATTGCAACCCGGGTGACCTGCCCAGCGAACACTGCGTTTCGCTCACCGTAGTCCAGCCTCGGCCGGAGCAGGGCCCTCCTCTTGAGGCCCCATATTAATGGACGCCCCATGGGCTTCTTCTAGCGACTGGCTCTGTCCGGGGGGTGCCACATCCACGAACGTCATCTGTCTCAAGCAACCCCTGAACAAAAAGCCCGTTCGATCCTAGGAGTGTGCCTCCTTCTGTGCCCTGCAACCACCTCGTTCGCTGCCCCAGTGCACTTTCCGCCCAAATCTCTCGCCCCGTCAGCCTCAGACCCGCCACCGTACTTCGGCACGCGAGGCGCGGATCGCGTCAAGAGCCTTCGAGCCTGACACGGGAAGAGCTTTGAACAGTCAGGAGACCATCGGCTCGGAGGCCACCTGCCTCAACACACCTGGCCCGCCCTGCAGCATGCTGACGTCCGCCAGACAGTGTCCACCGAGTGCCTACGGCTCGTGGCGGAAGAGGAGGTCTTTCACCGCGTGGCCCTTGGAGAGGCCCTGGGACTCGAAGCGGGTGAGGGGGCGGGTCTCGGGGCGGGGGGTGAAGGTCTGGGTGGGGGAGAGGTTCGTCAGGGTGGGGGACGCGGTGAGGGCCTCCAGCATCGCGTCGGCGTACGGCTCCCAGTCCGTCGCGCAGTGCAGCAGCGCGCCCGGGGCCAGCCGGGTCACCGCCAGGTCGATGAAGTCGCGCTGGATGATGCGGCGCTTGTGGTGGCGCTTCTTCGGCCAGGGGTCGGGAAAGTACACCCGCAGGCCCGCCAGCGAGGCCGGCGGGAGCATCTCGCGCAGCAGGATGATCGCGTCGCCGTTGGCCACCCGGACGTTGGTCAGGCCCCGCTCCTCCGCCAGCCGCAGCAGGTTGCCCTGGCCGGGGGTGTGCACGTCCACCGCCAGGATGCCGGTGTCCGGGTCGGCCGCCGCCATCGCGGCTGTGGCCTCGCCCATGCCGAAGCCGATCTCCAGCACCACGGGCCGGCCGGCGAAGAGGGCCGGCAGGTCCAGGACGGACTCCCCGTCCACCTCCAGGCCCCACTGCGGCCACAGCCGCAGCAGCGCCTCCCGCTGCGCGGTGGTGACCCGGCTGCGGCGGGGCTGGAAGCTGCGGATGCGGCGTTCGTGGCGGTCGCCGGCGGGGTCGGCCGCCGGGCCGGTGCCCGCCGCGAACATGGGGCGGGGGGCGTCGGACGGCGCGGGGTTCGGTTCGTTGTGCACAGTGGTGCCATGGTACGTCCGGGGGCGGATGTGACCGGGGTCATACCCGGCACCGGCCCTTACCGGCCATGCCGGGGGCCAGTGCCTCTGTCATGTGCAACGTCACGCAGGAGCAGCCAGGAGCGGACGGGCCTGCTCCTGGAGTTCTTTGACCAGCGGTTCGTTGCCGTACGGGGCCAGCCGGTGCAGCAGATCGCGCACATAGTCGGTGGTGCGCGCCGAGGAGATGCGGGCGGCCACCTCCACGGCCCGGGCACCGACCGCCACCGCCGCGTCCAGATTGCCCGATTCCAGTTCCGCGACCGCCGCGACCACCAGCCGCAGCCCGTGGGAGCGCACGAACTCCTCGGTGGGCTCCTGGAGCGCCCGTTCCGTGAAGCGCCGCACCTGCCCCGGCAGCTTCAGGTCGCTGTAGCACTCGGCGGCGTCGGCGGCCAGCCGGTCGTAGGCGTAGAAGGACAGCCAGCTCGGGTCGCCGTCTCCGGGGCGCGAGCGCTCCAGCCAGCCCTCCGCCGCCGAGAGCGCCGAACCGCAGCCCGGCGCGTCGTTGGCCTTCGCCAGCGCGCGCGCCTCCACCAGGTGGAAGAAGCTCATGGTGCGCGCGGTGGCCAGGGAGCGGTTGCGTTCCAGGGCCGCCTGGGCGAGGTCCACGCCTTCCTCGGCGAAGCCGCGGTAGGTCGCCTGGAGGGACATCGAGGCCAGGACGTACCCGCCCAGCGGTACGTCGGCCGCGGCCTTCGCGAGCCGCAACGCCTGGATGTAGTACCGCTGTGCCGCCTCCTGCTGTCCGGTGTCGAAGGCCATCCAGCCGGCCAGCCGGGTGAGTTCGGCGGTGGCGCGGAAGAGGGAGCGGCCGACCTCGTCGCTGTAGCTGCCCAGCAGCAGCGGCGCCGCGTCGGTGCGCAGGCACTCCGGCACCATCGAGGAACGCCAGTCCCCGCCGCCGTACTTGGAGTCCCAGCGGCGTGCCTCCTCGGCGGCCTCCTGGAGCTTGGACACGTCCGAGTGCCCGACCCGGCCCCAGCCGCCCTCACGCGGACGTTCGGTCTCGCGGGTGACGGTGGCGTCGGCCGGGCGTATCAGCCAGCGGGAGACGGGTGTCGCGTAGGCGCTGACCGCGAAGGAGCCGGCCAGCGACTGCCAGATCCCCTTGCCGGGCGAGGAGTCGAGCCGGTACAGCTCGGTGGCGGACTCCACGGCGTGCGCGACCTTGCGCGGGAACGCCAGACCGACCTCCGGCGCCGGATCGGTGTCCGCGAGGCCGATCTCGTGCAGCGGCACGGGTCTGCCGAGCTTGCTGCTGATCGCCGCCGCGATGAGATGCGGGGCGGAGCCCTGGGGCACCATCCCCTTCGTCACCCATCGTGCGACGGAGGTTTTGTCATATCTCAGAGTCAATCCCCGCTGCGAGCCGAGATCGTTCACCCGGCGCGCAAGACCGGCGTTACTGATACCGGCCAGAGCGAGGATCGTCCCCAGCTTCTCGTTCGGCCCGCGTGGCTCCCTGGTCATCCGCGCACCCCTGACACACACCGACGCCTTCCGCCAACCCAGCGTAGTTCGGTGCCTGCTGACCGTTAAGGGGTTTGTTCCCGGATGGCGGAATCATGTCCGTACACAGATTCGAGCGCTTCCCCTCTTCCGGATTGTGCTCCGGGCATGTGGCCGTGCGCCCGGGTGTGCGCTCTGGGCACCGGGCGAGGGCAGAGGTTCGATGGATAACGCGTGGGTCGGCCCGTTGGCCCTCAGGGTTCCGGCGGGCCGGGGGAGCCGCCGTCTCATTCCCCGCGGACGGCGGTCTGGTCCGGGAGACGACCAGCGTCTCCCGGACCACAACATCTTCCGCCCTCCGGGCGTCCTCGCCAACGGCCTTTCCTCAGCCAGAGTTTGGCCGAAACACACCGGTTTTTCGGAGCGGGTGCCGGAGCCGGTCGGTTTGGCATGCCCGCCGAACACCCCCCTGGGTATGTCCCGTTCACCGCGCTCCCATGGCAGCATGGGGCCTAAGGTCCAGTGGGGGAGGCGGCGATGCGGTGGTTGGTCGGGTGGTGCGGCGCGTCGGCCAGCGCTGCCCGTGACATCCAGCCCCTGGGCGCGCACTTGCTGTGGGACGGCCCCGACCCGCTGTGGGCCGTGGGCGACTGGCGTCCCGACGAGATCCGCCTCGTCTTCGCGGACGGGGACACCCATCTTGCCGTTTTCGGCTACTGCGGTGCCACCGATGAGCAACTGCGGCGCTCGCTCGTCTCCGCGCGCGCCGGCGCGCTGCGCCAGCTCACCCTGTGGCCCGGCAGCTACACCGCCGTCGCCCGCTTCGGACGGCGCACCGTCATCCCCGCCGACCTCGCCGGCACCCGCCCCGTCTTCCACACGGACTGGGCCGGCGGCACGGCCTACGCCACCGCCGCCCTCCCGCTCGCCGACCTGACCGAGGCACAGCTCGACGTCCCGCACCTCGCGGCCCTGCTGGCCTGCCCGGACACCCCCGAGGCGTACGGCGACGGCACCCCGTACGCCGGGGTCAGCCGCGTCCCGCCCGGCCACGCGCTCAAGCTGCGCGAGGGCGGCAGCCGCAGCACCGTCGACTACGAGCCCACCGCCCCGCTGGTCGTCGCCGCGCCGCCGCTCGCCGGCGAGGACGCCATCGCCGGAGTGCGCGACGCCCTGATCGAGGCCGTCCGCACCCGGCTCGCCGCGCCACGGCACGCCGACCTGGCCGAGGGCGGTGGTACGGCGCCCGGCGTCGGCGCGGATCTGTCCGGCGGCAGCGCCTCGGCGACACTGGCGCTGCTGGCCGCCGGGCTGCCGGGGATGCCGGGCACGGTGTTCGGTACCGGCGCCACCCAGGCCGGCGAACGGCTGCTCGCCGTCACCTTCAACGACCTCACCGGGAGCGGCAGCTCGCCCCTGGACCTGGAACGGGCCCGCCTGATCGGCGAGAACCCCCGGCTGCACCACGTGGTGGTCACCGGCGGCGAGGAGGCCCTGCCCTACTCCGACCTCGACAACGGCCCGCTGACCGACGAGCCGGGGCCCTCGCTCATCAGCGCCGCCCGGCACCGGCACCGCCTCGCCGCCGGCAGCGCCGACCACCTCATCGGCAACGGGGCCCGCCAGGTGCTCGACGCCCACCCGGCCCGGCTGGCCGACCTGCTGCTCGACCGCCGCCGGCGCCATCTGCTCAGACCGGTCTCCGCCCTGGCCAAGGCCTCGGCGACGGGGGGCCTGCTGGTGCCGTTCACCATCTACCGCGCGGCGCGGCGGCTGGCCCGTACCCCGTACCCGGAGGGCCTGACCAGCACCGCGCTCCAGCTGCGCCGGCCGCCCGACGAGGCGGCCCCCGGGACGCGGGACGGCGCGCTCGGCGCCTCGCTCGCCGCGCTGGCCTGGAGCCGGCCGGGGCCCGCGGCGCGCTGGCTGACGGGGGAGTCGCTGGCGGAGGTGTCCATCCGGCTGGAGGCCGCCGCCGCCCGCCCGCACTCGGGGTCCTCGGCCGGCCGGCCGGGCGTACGCCGGGCGCGTGCGGCGCTCGCGCGGCACGCCGCCGACCACCGGGTCTTCGAACAGGCCACCGAGGTGCGCCACCAGCGGCTGCACGCACCCTTCTACGACAATCAGGTGGTACGCGCCTGCCAGGCGCTTCCGGAGAGCCTGCGTGTCCAGCCGGGAGCGCGCGCCCAGGTACTGCGCGCCGTGCTGGAGGGCGCGGGCGTCCGCGAACTGCCGCCCGGCTGGGGCACCGCGAGCCCCACCGCCCCCGCCGACCCGGTCCGCACCGGCATGCGCGCCAACATCGGCGACCTCGTCGACCTCTTCGACGCCCCGCTGCTCGCCGACGCCGGACTGATCGAGGCCCGCGTCGTCCGCAAGGCCCTGCGCGCGGCCACCGAGGGCGAACCGCTCCCCCTGGACGGCCTCGCCGAACTGGTCTCCACCGAACTGTGGCTGCGCCGCCTGCTGACCCGCCGCGGCTCGTGCTGGACCGCCGAGGGCCACCACGACCCGCGCGCCGTCACCAGCGGGGTCGGGCCCTCCGCCTGACCGCGCGGCGACGCCCCGTGCCGGTGAGGCCGAGCGGTGCGCGGAGCGGGGCACCGGACAATGGGGCGGTGCGGTTCTTCATCCTGGGCGCCACCGAGGCGCGACACGAGGACGGCCGGGTCATCCCGCTCGGCGGACCGCGCGTGCGCGCCCTGCTCACCGCGCTCGCCCTGCGCGCGGACGGTCCCGGCCCGGTCCCCGTCGACACCCTCATCGCCGACATCTGGCCCGACGGCGACGCCCCGGCCGACGCGCCCGCCGCCCTCCAGGCCCTCGTCGGCCGGCTGCGCCGCGCCCTGGGGGAGGAGGGCAAGCGGCTCATCGGCCACCACCGGGCACCGGCCGGCTACCGGCTCACCGCCGGGCCCGAGTCCGTCGACCTGTTCCGCTTCCAGCGCCTGGTGCGCGAGGCCGACCCCGCCCACGCCGACCCCGCCACGGTGGCCCGTACGCTGCGCACCGCCCTCGCCCTGTGGCGCGGGCCCGCCCTCGCCGACCTCCCGGAAGCGGCCCGGCACCCCGTCGCCGTGCGCGCCCGGACGCTGCGGCTGACCGCCCTGCGCCGCCGGATCACCGCCGACCTCGCCCTCGGCCCCGCCGAACCGCTGCTGCCCGAACTGCGCGAGCTGACCGCCGAGCACCCCCTGGACGAGCCGGTACGCGCCCTCCACCTCCGTGCCCTGCGCGCCGCAGGACGCCCGGCGCAGGCGCTCGCCGCGTACGAGGCGGTACGCACCACCCTCGCCGAGCGGCTCGGCACCACCCCGGGCCCGGAACTGCGCGCCCTGTACGCCGAACTCCTCGCCGAGGACTCCGAGGACGCCGCACTCTCCGAGGACGCCGAGGTCCCCCGGGACGCCGGGGAGGCAGGGGACCCCGGGAACCGCGCCGAAGGCCGCCCCGCGCCGCGCCGCCCGCCCCGCACGGCGACCGCCGGCAACATCCGGCCCCGGCTCACCAGCTTCGTCGGCCGCGAGGCGGACCTCTCCGCACTGCGGGCCGAACTGCGCACCGCCCGCCTGATCACGCTCACCGGGGCCGGCGGGTCCGGCAAGACACGGCTCGCCGAGCAGGCCGCACTCGCCACCGACGGCCGGGACCGCTACCCCGACGGCGCCTGGATCGCCGAGCTGGCCAAGCTCGACCACCCCACCGCCGTCCCCGGCGCCGTGCTCTCCGCGCTCGGCCTGCGCGAGACATCCGTGGAACACCACCACGACCCGGCCGCCCGGCTCCTCGAATACTGCGCGGGCCGCGAACTGCTGCTCGTCCTCGACAACTGCGAACACGTCATCACGGCCGCCGCCACCCTCGCCGAGACGCTGCTCACCCACTGCCCGCGCCTGACCGTCCTGGCCACCAGCCGCGAGCCCCTGGGCATCCCCGGCGAACGCGTCCGCCCCGTCGAACCCCTGCCGCCCGCCCCCGCCCACCGGCTGTTCACCGAGCGCGGCGCCGCCGTACGCCGTGACCTGCCCGCCGACGAACCCGCCGTCGCCGAGATCTGCCGCCGCCTGGACGGCCTCCCGCTCGCCATCGAACTCGCCGCCGCCCGGCTGCGTACCCTCACCCCACGCCAGATCGCCGCCCGCCTGGACGACCGCTTCCGGCTGCTCACCAGCGGCTGGCGCACCGTGCTGCCCCGCCAGCAGACGCTGCGCGCCGTCGTCGACTGGTCCTGGGATCTGCTGGAGGAGCCCGAACGCACCGTGCTGCGCCGGCTGTCGGTGTTCGCCGGCGGCTGGACGCTCGTAGCCGCCGAGGCTGTGTGCGCCGACGGGCGCACCATCACCTCCGGCCAGGTGCTGGGCCTGCTCGGCTCGCTGGTCGACAAGTCCATCGTCCTGGCGGACACCGGCACCGACACGACGGACGGGGCGGATGCGACGGACGGGGCGGACGACGCCGACGCCGGCCCCGACGACGGCACCGGCGCGCGCTACCGCATGCTGGAGACCATCCACGAGTACGCGGCCGAACGCGCCGCCGAACACCCCGCCGAGCGCGCCGCCACCCGGGCCCGGCACACCGCCCACGTCCTGCGCTTCGTCCAGCGGGCCGAGCCCCGGCTGCGCGGCCCCGGCCAACTGCACTGGTTCGCCCGCGTCGAGGCCGACCTCGACAACATCCGCGCCGCCCTCCGGCGCGCCCTGCGCGCCGCCGACCAGGACAGCGCGGGACAACTCGTCCTCGGCATGGGCTGGTTCTGGTACCTGCGCAACTACCGCGCCGAGGGCCTCGAATGGACCCGGCACACCATCGCCCTGGACCCGGACGCCGACCAGGACGCGGCCCCCGTCCCCGCCGACGGCGAGCCCTGGCCCGACGATCCCCGTTACCTGCACCGCCTCGAACTACGCCTGCTGACCACCTTCCTGATCCAGGACCAGGACCACAGCAGCTTCGACTTCACCGATGAGATCCTGCACCGTCAGGCCCGCCGGATGTTCACCGCGTTCGGTGTCACGGACCTCGAACGCGGCACCCGCTTCCCCGGCATGCTGTGGCCGTTCACCGGCTTCATGATCGGCGAGACCTTCAACGACGTCGCCCGCCGCATGACCGAGTCGGTCGGGCGGCTGCGCGCACGCCGCGCCTCCGCCGCCGCGCGCGCCACCGGCCCCGGCAGCGGCGACTGGGAGCTGGCCGTCATGCTCCTCTTCCGTTTCCGGGTGAGCCTGGACGTCCCCGGCGCGTACTCCACCGTCCGGCACCGCGCCGCCCACGACGTCGAGGACCTCGCCGAACTGGAGGACTTGGCCCACCGGGTCGGCGATCGCTGGCTCACCTGCCAGACCCACGGGATGCGCGGCGAGTACTTCGTCCTCCTGGGCGACTACCGGGGCGCCGCCGACGCGTTCACCCGGGCCGTCCGCACCGCCGAGGAGGTCGGGGCGCACGCCGAGGTGCCCTTCTTCACCGCCCGCCTCGCCGAAGCCACCTACTACGCGGGGGACATCGACCGCGCCCGCACCCTGCTCGACGCCACCGTCGCCCGCGCCGAGGAACTCGGCCTGCCCGACTGCCTCGGCCTCACCCAGTACCTGGGCGCCACCATGGCGCTGGAGAACGGCGACCCCGCCACCGCCCGTACGCTGCGCGAGCGCGCCGCCCGCAACCTGAAGGCCGGCACCCCGGCCCCCATGTTCCAGGTCATCATGGGCATCCTCACCAGCCGGCTGCTGCTGGCGGAGGGAGCCTCGTGGCGGGACGCGCTGAGCGAACTGCGCACCGCGCTCTCCTACGGCGTGCTGGTGGGCTGCTCCGATCTCCTCTTCAGCCAGCTGCTGCTCGCCGCCGCGGCCACCGTCTCCGCCGGCGGGCGGACCGCGGTGGCCGCACGACTGCTGGCCACCGCGTACGCCCTGCGCGGGGACCTGCCGCTCACCCCGCCCGAGCGGCGCGCCATGGACGCCCTGTCCCTCCCGCCGCCCGGCGCCGAACCGCCGCTGGAGCGCACCGAGGCCCTGGACCTCGTCACCACTCTGCTCAGCGACAGCTGATCTCCGACTGCGCCCAGCCGGCCAGCGCCAGCGCGCTCAGCGGCCGTTCCGGCTCCGTCACCAGCCGCAGCACGGACACCCCGTCCAGTGGCACCTCGACCGGGACGGCCCGGTCCCCCGTGGCGATCACCCCGGAGCGCCACAGCTGTTGGCCGTCCCCGTACACGCTGAAGGTGGCCGAGCCCAGCCCGAGGGCGTTCATGTCGTCCATCCCCGCCACCGCGCGGTAGGAGGTGCAGGAACGGTTGAGGTCGATGGTCACCGAGGAGCGGCCGTTGACGGTGATGCCGTGCGCGTACGTCTGCCCGCCGATCGACACGTTCGAGCGCTGCCACACCCAGCCGCTCTCCCACAGCCGGATGGCCGGCTCGGTGCCGTCGTTGAACAGGTCGAAGCGCAGGGTGCGCAACTCGTACGGAGTCGGCTCCGGTTCAGGCTCCGGTTCCGGCTCCGGATCGGGTTCCGGTTCCGGGTCGGGCTCGGGTTCCGGCTCGGGCTGCGGTTCGGGGCCGGGTTCCACCGGTACGGGATCGGGCTCCGGCGCGGGGGTCGGCTCCGACGGTACGGGTACGGGCTCGGGTTCCGGCGCGGGGTCGGGCGCCGGCGCGGCCGGGGGGTCGGGCTCCGGCTCAGGATCGGGTTCGGGTGCGGGTGGCTCCTCGGCGGCCGGCGGCATCACCGGGGCGGCCGGCGGCGGATCGGCGGCGCGCGGTGGCTCCTCCTCGCCCGACCCGCCGATCAGCGCGAACGCCAGCACGGCCGCCGCCGCGACCACCACCACGCCGGTGGCGGCGCCCGCCTTCACCGAGGAGCCGAGCCCCTCGGCGGCGGCCCCGCCCCCGCCCCCGCCCTTGGACAGCACCCCGCCGACGCCCCCGGCCGCGGCGGCGGCGCTCGCCGACGCCCCCGCCCCACCGGCACCCAGCAGCAGCGCGCCGATCTTGCCCGAGGATCCCGCCGCGAACCAGCCGATGACCGCGATCGGCAGCACCGTACGGATGGTCTCGTTCAGGTCCTTCACCTCGGAGGCGGCCAGCCGGCAACGGGCGCACTCCTCCAGGTGCTTGCGCAGCCCGCGCTCCGCGCGCATCCGCAACTTGCCCCGGGTGTACGCCCCCAGCCGGTCCGCGTACCGCGCGCAGTCCCCGCCGTCCGCCCCGGCATGGCCGACATGGGCCTGCAGGTACGCCTGCTTGAGCCCTTCGCGCGCGCGGTGCGCCAGCACCGCCGCCGCGTTCGGTGTGAGCCCCAGCAGCGGGGCGACCTCCTGCGGCGAGGACTCCTCGACCGCCGTGTGCCACAGCACGGTCTGCCAGCGCTCGGGCAGCGACCGGAACGCCTGCACGGCGAGGGACGCCTCCGCGTCCCGCATGGCGATGACATCGGGGCCCAGGTCGAGGGTGTCCTCCTCACTGGCCCGCGCCCCCGCCGCCGACACCGCGAACACCGCGAAATCCTCGATCAGTTGCTCGCGCCGGGCAGTGCGAGCCCAGTCGGCGGCCACCCGCCGCACGGCCGTCAGCAGATAGGCGCGCACCGCCGTCTCGGGCCCGGCGCCGCCGCGTACCGCCTGGAGGGTGGCCGCGAACACCTCGTTGGTCAGGTCGTCGGCGGTGTCGGCGTCCCGGCAGCAGGTACGGGCGTAGCGGCGCACCGGGTCCCGGTGCCGCCGGTACAGCTCGTCGTAGGCGGCCTCGTCCCCCTGCCGCATCCGCTCGACCAGCTCGATGTCGGCGGGGCCGAGGTCCTCCGCGCCGGGCCCGGACGCGCTCTCGCCCGCCGTGCTGCCGGCCGCGAGGCGCTCGCGCTGCCTGGGCACCTTGGAACCCTCGGCGGGTTCCTCCGCGGGACCGTCCGCCCGGCCCTCCGTGTGACCGTCCGCGAGGCCCTCGCGCTCCCCCGAACCATCCTGAGCCTCATCAGCGTCAGCACCCATACGGGAAAGCCCCCCGGTATTGACATACGTGTCAGCGACTTGGGTCAGGTTGCCACACGAACGGCCCACCGCGATCAAAGTTCGCCGCAGAACCACCCTTCCGAGCGGTCTCGCGAACACACATCAGTCACGGCCGGGCCGCAGCCCGCGTAACAGCACCTCCAACAGCCGCTCGGCGGCGGCCTCCTGGCGCCCCGGGTCCGCGAGCCGCGGCGGCGCGGCGGCGATCACCAGCATCACGTCCGCCACCGTCACATCCGCCCGCAACTCCCCGGCCACGCGCGCCTGTTCCACCAACTGCCCGACGGCTCCCAGGAGTTCCCGGGTCGACCCGCTCTCTCCCCCGGCGCCCTCCGCCCCGTTCGCATCCTCGGCGCCGGCCCGCTGCCGCGGCACCCTCCCCCAGCCTTCGGCCGGGGGTGCCCCCACCCCAGCCTCGCCCGGGATGACCTCCACCCCAGCCTCGCCCGCAGGTACCCCCACCCCAGCCTCGGCCGCGGATACCCCCACCCCAGCCCCGGCCGGGCGAACCCCCGCCCAGGTCTCCGCCGCCTCCGGCGCCGCCCCCGGCCCCTCGCCCTGCGCCCACCACAGCTCGGGCGGCAGCAGCCGGCCGGACCCCGAGGCGGCCGAGCCCCGCACGAACCCTTCCAGCCCCTGCCACGGCCGCCCGTCCGACGCCACCACCAGCGCCTCGGCGGCCCGGTCCGTCAGCCACCGGGTCTGCTCGGCCGCGATGTACCGCACCAGCGCCTCCTTGCTCGGAAACCGCCGGTACACCGTGCCGACCCCCACCCGGGCCCGCCGCGCCACCTCCTCCATCGGCGCCCCGTACCCCTGCTCCCCGAACACGTCCCGCGCCGCGCTCAGCACGTGCCGCAGATTGCGCTGCGCGTCCACCCGTAACCCACCGGTCCGGGCGCCCCCGCCACCCGTCCGCCCGCCCGTATCATCCATCCGCGTCATGTCCGTCAACCCCCGTCAGCACGGACGCCCCCCTCAGAACGCCCCTCCTCCATCTGACCCCCGAACATAGTTCAGCCCACCGGCACTGAGAAGCGCCGTGCCACCACTCTCAGACACCCCGTGGCAGCGCAGCGCGACCGGTCGGCCCGACAACCGCCCGTTCGGCGCAGCGTCCTGTCCGACCTGTGGACAACACCGCACCACCGAGTGCCTCATGGACAGGTGACCAAGGACGCCACGAAGCCCCCGCACATCCTGATCATCGGAGGCGGCTCGGTGGGCCTCTACACCGCCCACCGCCTCCAGCGGCACCTGCGGCGCGAGCTCGGCCGCGGCGACGTCCGCATCACCATGGTCAGCCCCGACCCGTACATGACCTACCAGCCGTTCCTGCCGGAGGCCGCCGCCGGCAACATCTCGCCCCGCCACGTCGTCGTCCCGCTGCGCCGCGTGCTCAACCGGTGCCGTTTCGTCACCGGCGAGGTCTCCGCGATCGACACCGACCGCCGGGTGGCCACCATCCGCACCGCCGCCGCCCAGGACCACGGAGCGCCCCCGCTGGAGATCGGCTACGACGAGCTGGTCCTCGCCCCGGGTTCGGTCTCCCGCGTGCTGCCCATCCCCGGGCTCGCCGCGCACGGCATCGGCTTCAAGACCGTCGAGGAGGCCATCGGGCTGCGCAACCACGTCCTGGAGCAGCTCGACATCGCCTCCTCCACCCGCGACACCGCCATCCGGCAGGCCGCCCTCACGTTCGTCTTCGTCGGTGGCGGGTACGCGGGGGTCGAGGCGCTCGCCGAGCTGGAGGACATGGCCCGCTACGCCTGCCGCTATTACCCGAACATCCGGCCGGAGGAGCAGAAGTGGATGCTCATCGAGGCCACCGACCGGATCCTGCCCGAGGTGGGTGTCGAGATGGGCCGGTACACGGTGCGCGAGCTGCGCGGCCGCAACATCGACATCCGGCTCTCCACCCGCCTGGAGACCATCGAGAACCGGGTCGCGGTCCTCAGCGACGGCTCGCGCTACCCCACCCGCACCCTGGTGTGGACCGCCGGCGTCAAACCGCACCCCGTGCTGGCCACCTGCGGCATCCCGCTGGACGAGCGCGGCCGGATCCGCTGTACGGCCGACCTGCGGGTGCTGGACACCCCGCACGTGTGGGCGGCCGGCGACAGCGCCGCCGTCCCCGACCTCACGGCGGACGATCCGACCGCGCTGTGCGCCCCCAACGGCCAGCACGCGGTACGCCAGGGCCGGCACATCGCCCGCAATCTGCTGGCGACCCTGCGTGGCACGGTCGTCACCCCGTACCGGCACGCCTATGTGGGCTCCGTCGCATCACTGGGTCTGCACAAAGGTGTCGCACAGGTGTACGGACGCAAGCTGAAGGGCTTCCCCGCCTGGTTCATGCACCGCACGTACCACCTGAACAAGATGCCCACGATCAACCGGAAGGCGCGTGTCCTTGCGGAATGGACCCTTGCGGGATTGTTCAAACGTGAGATTGTCTCTCTCGGCTCCCTGGAACACCCGCGAGCCGAGTTCGAGGAGGCGGCCGGCGGCACACCCCGCACGGACCGCCCCTGACGCCCGCATGTGACCATGGGTGGGCGGCAGCTCACCCAGAACGACAGACGACGAATGATCGGATGGCAGTGAACTTGACGCGCTGGAGTATCCGGCTGCCCGGAGCGCAGCGGCGCAACGCCGCTGCCGCCCGGGCGGAGACCGGCGGCGTCCCCGCGGCGCGCACGGAACCCCAGCCGCCGCCCGCCGCCCCGGCGCCGGGCGGCGGACGCGGCGTCGACTCCGCCGCCGTCCACGAACTGCTCGGCCAGGTCCCCGCGCCCGTCGCCGTCGTCCACGGCTCCGAGCACCGCCTCGTCTACACCAACGATGCCTACACGGCCGTCTTCGGTTCCCGCGAGCCGGGGAAGCCGGTCCGCGAGTCCCTGGCCGAGCTGGTCGACGTCGGTCTGCTGCCGCTGATGGACCAGGTGCGGCGCAGCGGCACCTCGCGCACGCTCAAGTCCCGCCGGGTCGACGGCGCGGCCACGGCCGGTGCCCGCGAACGCGACAGCTTCTACACCTTCACCTGCACCCCGGTGGAACTGCTGACCCCCGAGGACGGCTCCACGGCCGCCGGGGTCCTGGTCTTCGCCTCCGACGTCACCGACCAGGCCGCCTCCGCCGAGCGCCTGCGGGAGAGCGAGAGCCACCAGCGCGAGGCCGCCGTCACCCTCCAGCGCAGCCTGCTGCCGCAGAAGCTGGAACAGCCCGACGACCTGCGGGTCGCCGCCACGTACCAGCCCGGCGGCATCGACGCGGCGGTCGGCGGCGACTGGTACGACGTGATCACCCTCGGCGCCGGCCGCACCGCGGCCGTGATCGGCGACGTGATGGGCCGCGGGGTGCGGGCCGCCGCCGTCATGGGCCAGCTGCGTACGGCGGTACGGGCGTACGCGCGCCTGGACCTGCCGCCGCACGAGGTGATCCAGCTGCTCGACGGCCTGGCCGGGGAGATCGCCCCCAGCCAGATCGCCACCTGCGCCTACACCGTCTACGACCCGAACGAGGGGACGCTGACGTACGCCTCGGCCGGCCATCTGCCGCTGATCGTGCGCGACGCGGACGGCGAGATCCACCGGGTCACCGACCCGACCGGGCCGCCGCTGGGCACCGGCGGCTGGCTGCACACCTCGGGCTCCGTACCGTTCGGCCCTGGTGCGAGCGCCGTGCTGTACACGGACGGCCTGGTGGAGCGCCGGGACGCCGACATCGACGTGGGCCTGACCGCGCTGGAGCGTGCCTTCGCCGGCTCGGGCGACAGCCCGCAGATCGTGTGCGACCGGCTGCTGCGCGCGCTGGGCATCACCGGCGACCACGACGACGACGTGGCGGTCCTGGTGCTCGCCTGTCCCGAGCGGGACGGCGAGGAGGCGGACCTCTTCCGGGGTGCCGCACTGGAACTGCTGGGCGGCGTCGAGGCGGCCTCCCGGGCCCGCGCCTTCGCGGAGGGCGTGCTCACCAGCTGGCGCTTCCCCGAGGAACTGCGGGAACTGGGCGTCCTGACGGCCAGCGAACTCGTCGGCAACTCCCTCAAGCACGGCAAGGCCCCGATGCGGCTGCGGCTGCGCAGGACCGACCGCCGGCTGATCGTGGAGGTGACGGACGGGGACGAGCACCTGCCCCGCCGGCAGCAGGCGGACGCGGCCGACGAGACGGGCCGCGGCATCGCCGTGGTCGCGACGATCGCCTCGGAATGGGGCGCCCGGCGGCTGCCGGAGGGCGGCAAGGCCGTGTGGGCCGAGTTCGAGTTGACGTGATGCGGACCGGTGCGTAATGTTCTCCGAGCTGTCCGCCCCTCGGGGCTCGGACGGCACATCTCGCCGCTCATGATCGTCTGATCACGAAGACGGCACTCACTCGAAAGAGAACGACCCCGCGAGGGCCTTATTTGGCTTGCCCAAATTCGGTACTCGGCCCCGGATTTTGAATCCGGCGGGGAAATCCTCTAAAGTAGTGAACACGCCGGAGGGCGCAAAACTTACCGGGCCGAAAGGCTCAACTCCTCTCAGCGGAGGCCAAGTTCGGGAAACCGAGTGTGGTAAGCTGGGAAACACGAAGGGAAAGCCCGGAGGGACCCGAGAGGGAACCAAAGGAAGCATCCGTTCCTTGAGAACTCAACAGCGTGCCAAATAGTCAATGCCAGATTATTTACTGAGTCTGTGCCTCGACCTCGTCTGAGGTGCAGCATTTAAGCGAGGATTTTCCTTGCTCTTACATGAAGCATTCATGGAGAGTTTGATCCTGGCTCAGGACGAACGCTGGCGGCGTGCTTAACACATGCAAGTCGAACGATGAACCGGTTTCGGCCGGGGATTAGTGGCGAACGGGTGAGTAACACGTGGGCAATCTGCCCTGCACTCTGGGATAAGCCCGGGAAACTGGGTCTAATACCGGATACGACACATGAGGGCATCCTCGTGTGTGGAAAGTTCCGGCGGTGCAGGATGAGCCCGCGGCCTATCAGCTTGTTGGTGGGGTAGTGGCCTACCAAGGCGACGACGGGTAGCCGGCCTGAGAGGGTGACCGGCCACACTGGGACTGAGACACGGCCCAGACTCCTACGGGAGGCAGCAGTGGGGAATATTGCACAATGGGCGAAAGCCTGATGCAGCGACGCCGCGTGAGGGATGACGGCCTTCGGGTTGTAAACCTCTTTCAGCAGGGAAGAAGCGAAAGTGACGGTACCTGCAGAAGAAGCACCGGCTAACTACGTGCCAGCAGCCGCGGTAATACGTAGGGTGCAAGCGTTGTCCGGAATTATTGGGCGTAAAGAGCTCGTAGGCGGCCTGTCGCGTCGATTGTGAAAGCCCAGGGCTTAACCCTGGGTCTGCAGTCGATACGGGCAGGCTAGAGTTCGGTAGGGGAGATCGGAATTCCTGGTGTAGCGGTGAAATGCGCAGATATCAGGAGGAACACCGGTGGCGAAGGCGGATCTCTGGGCCGATACTGACGCTGAGGAGCGAAAGCGTGGGGAGCGAACAGGATTAGATACCCTGGTAGTCCACGCCGTAAACGGTGGGCACTAGGTGTGGGCAACATTCCACGTTGTCCGTGCCGCAGCTAACGCATTAAGTGCCCCGCCTGGGGAGTACGGCCGCAAGGCTAAAACTCAAAGGAATTGACGGGGGCCCGCACAAGCGGCGGAGCATGTGGCTTAATTCGACGCAACGCGAAGAACCTTACCAAGGCTTGACATACACCGGAAACGGCCAGAGATGGTCGCCCCCTTGTGGTCGGTGTACAGGTGGTGCATGGCTGTCGTCAGCTCGTGTCGTGAGATGTTGGGTTAAGTCCCGCAACGAGCGCAACCCTTATCCTGTGTTGCCAGCGGATCCCTTCGGGGGTGCCGGGGACTCACGGGAGACTGCCGGGGTCAACTCGGAGGAAGGTGGGGACGACGTCAAGTCATCATGCCCCTTATGTCTTGGGCTGCACACGTGCTACAATGGCCGGTACAATGAGCTGCGATACCGCGAGGTGGAGCGAATCTCAAAAAGCCGGTCTCAGTTCGGATTGGGGTCTGCAACTCGACCCCATGAAGTCGGAGTCGCTAGTAATCGCAGATCAGCATTGCTGCGGTGAATACGTTCCCGGGCCTTGTACACACCGCCCGTCACGTCATGAAAGTCGGTAACACCCGAAGCCGGTGGCCTAACCCCTTGTGGGAGGGAGCTGTCGAAGGTGGGACTGGCGATTGGGACGAAGTCGTAACAAGGTAGCCGTACCGGAAGGTGCGGCTGGATCACCTCCTTTCTAAGGAGCTTCTAGGCTGCCTTTTGGTAGTCCAGAGCCACTACGCCGGCGAGTGTCCGGCGGTGGTTTGCTCATGGGTGGAACATTGACTGCAACATTTGGTTCGCTGTTGGGTGTCTGAAGGTACGGCTGTGAAAGGTCGAATCTTCGGTTGTTGTTTGAGAATTGCACAGTGGACGCGAGCATCTGTGGCCAAGTTTTTAAGGGCGCACGGTGGATGCCTTGGTACCAGGAACCGATGAAGGACGTGGGAGGCCGCGATAGTCCCCGGGGAGTTGTCAACCTAGCTGTGATCCGGGGGTTTCCGAATGGGGAAACCCGGCAGTCGTTATGGGCTGTCACCCACTGCTGAATGTATAGGCGGTGTGGAGGGAACGCGGGGAAGTGAAACATCTCAGTACCCGCAGGAAGAGAAAACAACCGTGATTCCGGGAGTAGTGGTGAGCGAAACCGGAGGAGGCTAAACCGTATGTGTGTGATACCCGGCAGGGGTTGCGCATGCGGGGTTGTGGGAGCTTTTTTGATCGTTCTGCCGGACGGTCGGTGAGTAAGAAACTGTGTGGATAGGCGAAGGGCATGCGAAAGGCCCGGCGTAGAGGGTAAGACCCCCGTAGCTGAAATCTGCATGGCTCACTTAAAGGTTTCCCAAGTAGCATGGGGCCCGAGAAATCCTGTGTGAATCTGGCGGGACCACCCGTTAAGCCTAAATATTCCCTGGTGACCGATAGTGGATAGTACCGTGAGGGAATGGTGAAAAGTACCGCGGGAGCGGAGTGAAATAGTTCCTGAAACCGTGTGCCTACAAGCCGTGGGAGCGTCGTCATGCGCACTTGTGTGTATGGCCGTGACTGCGTGCCTTTTGAAGAATGAGCCTGCGAGTTTGCGGTGTGTTGCGAGGTTAACCCGTGTGGGGTAGCCGTAGCGAAAGCGAGTCCGAACAGGGCGATTGAGTAGCATGCCCTAGACCCGAAGCGGAGTGATCTAGCCATGGGCAGGGTGAAGCGAGGGTAAGACCTCGTGGAGGCCCGAACCCACCAGAGTTGAAAATCTGGGGGATGACCTGTGGTTAGGGGTGAAAGGCCAATCAAACTCCGTGATAGCTGGTTCTCCCCGAAATGCATTTAGGTGCAGCGTCGTGTGTTTCTTGCCGGAGGTAGAGCACTGGATAGGTGATGGGCCTTACCGGGTTACTGACCTTAGCCAAACTCCGAATGCCGGTAAGTGAGAGCGCGGCAGTGAGACTGTGGGGGATAAGCTCCATGGTCGAGAGGGAAACAGCCCAGAGCATCGACTAAGGCCCCTAAGCGTGTGCTAAGTGGGAAAGGATGTGGAGTCGCAGAGACAACCAGGAGGTTGGCTTAGAAGCAGCCACCCTTGAAAGAGTGCGTAATAGCTCACTGGTCGAGTGATTCTGCGCCGACAATGTAGCGGGGCTCAAGTACACCGCCGAAGTCGTGTCACTGCAACAATACTTCTAACGAAGGTTGTGGTGGGTAGGGGAGCGTCGTGTGCCGGGTGAAGCAGCCGTGGAAACGAGTTGTGGATGGTATGCGAGTGAGAATGCAGGCATGAGTAGCGATACAAGAGTGGGAAACTCTTGCGCCGATTGACTAAGGGTTCCTGGGTCAAGTTGATCTGCCCAGGGTAAGTCGGGGCCTAAGGCGAGGCCGACAGGCGTAGTCGATGGATAACCGGTTGATATTCCGGTACCCGTTGTGGAGCGCCAACGCTGAATCAGGCGATGCTAAGCCCGCGAAGCCGCCATCTGTCCCTTCGGGGGTGGGTGGAGTGGTGGAGTCGGTGGTCCAGACCTGTAGTAGGTGAGTGATGGGGTGACGCAGGAAGGTAGTCCAGCCCGGGCGGTGGTTGTCCCGGGGTAAGGGTGTGGCCCGTGGAGCAGGTAAATCCGTTCCACACGAGGGTGAGACCTGATGCCGAGCCGATTGTGGTGAAGTGGATGATCCTATGCTGTCGAGAAAAGCCTCTAGCGAGTTTCACAATGGCCCGTACCCTAAACCGACTCAGGTGGTCAGGTAGAGTATACCGAGGCGTTCGGGTGAACTATGGTTAAGGAACTCGGCAAAATGCCCCCGTAACTTCGGGAGAAGGGGGGCCATTTCTGGTGATGAGACTTGCTCTCTGAGCTGGGGGTGGCCGCAGAGACCAGCGAGAAGCGACTGTTTACTAAAAACACAGGTCCGTGCGAAGCTGTAAGGCGATGTATACGGACTGACGCCTGCCCGGTGCTGGAACGTTAAGGGGACCGGTTAGTCACATTTCGGTGTGGCGAAGCTGAGAACTTAAGCGCCAGTAAACGGCGGTGGTAACTATAACCATCCTAAGGTAGCGAAATTCCTTGTCGGGTAAGTTCCGACCTGCACGAATGGCGTAACGACTTCTTGACTGTCTCAACCATAGGCCCGGTGAAATTGCACTACGAGTAAAGATGCTCGTTTCGCGCAGCAGGACGGAAAGACCCCGGGACCTTTACTATAGCTTGATATTGGTGTTCGGTTCGGTTTGTGTAGGATAGGTGGGAGACTGTGAAGCCTGGACGCTAGTTCAGGTGGAGTCGTTGTTGAAATACCACTCTGATCGTGCTGGATGTCTAACCTGGGTCCGTGATCCGGATCGGGGACAGTGTCTGGTGGGTAGTTTAACTGGGGCGGTTGCCTCCTAAAGAGTAACGGAGGCGCCCAAAGGTTCCCTCAGCCTGGTTGGTCATCAGGTGGTGAGTGTAAGTGCACAAGGGAGCTTGACTGTGAGACTGGCAGGTCGAGCAGGTGCGAAAGCAGGGACTAGTGATCCGGCGGTGGTTTGTGGAAGCGCCGTCGCTCAACGGATAAAAGGTACCCCGGGGATAACAGGCTGATCTTCCCCAAGAGTCCGTATCGACGGGATGGTTTGGCACCTCGATGTCGGCTCGTCGCATCCTGGGGCTGGAGTTGGTCCCAAGGGTTGGGCTGTTCGCCCATTAAAGCGGTACGCGAGCTGGGTTTAGAACGTCGTGAGACAGTTCGGTCCCTATCCGCTGTGCGCGTTGGAGTCTTGAGAAGGGCTGTCCCTAGTACGAGAGGACCGGGACGGACGAACCTCTGGTGTGCCAGTTGTTCTGCCAAGGGCATGGCTGGTTGGCTACGTTCGGGAGGGATAACCGCTGAAAGCATCTAAGCGGGAAGCCTGCTTCGAGATGAGGACTCCCACCCACTTGATGGGGTAAGGCTCCCTGTAGACGACAGGGTTGATAGGCCAGATATGGAAGCCTCGTGAGAGGTGGAGTTGACTGGTACTAATAGGCCGAGGGCTTGTCCTCAGATGCTCGCGTCCACTGTGATTTTTTTTCGAATGACAACCATTTAGAGTTTCGGTGGTCATGGCGAAAGGGAAACGCCCGGTTACATTCCGAACCCGGAAGCTAAGCCTTTCAGCGCCGATGGTACTGCATGGGGGACCGTGTGGGAGAGTAGGTCGCCGCCGAACAATCTTTGAAGTGAGCCCCACCGGGTTACCGGTGGGGCTCACTTGCGTTGTGGGTTACCGTGGCAGCCATGAACGCAGGGGCGGCAGCGCGACTGATGTGGGACGACGGAGTCACCCGATATGACTTCGGGCCCGAACATCCCATGAAACCCGTGCGACTTGAACTCACCATGCGGCTCGTCGAAGACCTCGGCCTCACCCGGCACCTCGACCTCGCCGGGGCCCGCCCGGCCGGCGAATCCACGCTGCGGCTCATCCACCGCCCCGACTACATCGAGGCCGTACGCCGGGCCTTCGCCGACCCCCGGGACACCGACCGCTGGCACGGCCTGGAGACCGAGGACAACCCGGCGTTCGCCGGCATGCACGAAGCCGCCGCGCTCATCGCCGGCCTCTCGGTCGGCGGAGCCGAAGCCCTGCACAGCGGAGCCGTCACCCATGCCGTCAACTTCTCCGGCGGGCTGCACCACGCCATGCCCGGCTCCGCGGCCGGCTTCTGCGTGTACAACGACGCGGCCCTCGCCATCGCCCGTCTGCTGGAGCTCGGCGTGCAACGCGTCGCGTACGTCGACCTCGACGCCCACCACGGCGACGGCGTCCAGGAGGCGTTCTGGGACGACCCCCGCGTGCTGACCCTCTCCGTGCACGAACACCCGCGCACGCTCTTCCCGCACATCACCGGCCGGCCCGACGAGACCGGCGACCCGGAGAAGGCACCCGGCAGCGCCGCCAACCTGGCGCTGCCAGCCGGCACCTCCGACGCCGGCTGGCTGCGGGCCGTGCACGCCGTCCTCCCCGAGCTGCTGGCCGACTTCCGGCCGCAGGTCCTGGTGAGCCAGCACGGCGCCGACACCCACTTCGAGGACCTCCAGGCGCATCTCCTGCTCAGCCTGGACGCCCAGCGGGCCGGCATCGAGGCCGCGCACGACTGGGCCCACCGGTACGCCGACGGACGCTGGCTGGCGCTCGGCGGGGGCGGCTACGCGGTCGTCGACGTCGTCCCCCGCCTGTGGGCGCACCTGACGGCCGTCGCCGCCCACGCGCCCGTCGACCCCGCCACGCCCGTGCCCGACAGCTGGCGGCAGACCGTGTACGCGCTCACCCGCGAGAGCGGCCCGTGGCGGATGACCGACGGGCGCACCCCCAAGTGGCTGGACTGGGAGGCGGGTTACGATCCGGCGGATCCGGTGGACCAGGCCGTCCTCGCCACCCGCCGGGCGGCCTTCCCGCAGCGCGGGCTGCTGCCCTGACGAACGGGCGGCGTACGACGGCCCCCTCCCGTACTACGTCACCTGATTGCGTGGCGCGCGTACCCCGTGCGGTGTTCTCCTCCCCCCGGTGCGGGCGGGAAGTGTCGACTTAACGACCCCATTGCGGGTACGGAGGCCGGCGCCCCGTGCGCGATGCGGGGCACGGGGGAGCCGGGCGGGCGCATGGGTTTTCTTCACCCGGGCCCCAGCACGCCCCCGGCGCACACAACTGCCCCAGCTCTCCGCCGGATGGACCGTACTTTCCCCCGGCGGTGGCCAAGGCCGCAGGCCACGGGCGGTGTCCGGGGGCGCGCGGGGGGGCCGGCGGCGGGACCGCGGGGCGCGGCCCCGGCCGGGGTACGGGGACAGCCCGGCGGTCCGCGGCACGGGGCGCGCGGTGCCGGCCCGCACGGATGTGGCCCCGGCTTGCGCCCGAGAGCCCCTGATGCGCTATGGGCGCAATCGGCGTTCTCTGTCAGCTTGGTGGCAAACGGCCGGTTGAGGCACCTCTTCCTCACTCGCATCACCCGCCCCTAATCTGGGGAGGAGCGCACTTGCGAGAGGGAGTCACCGGAGGGGAAGCCGGTGCCCGACATGTGCGGAAGGTCAGGTGTGACATGGCTGCTGGTGAAAGGCTTCTGAGCGAAGCCAAGTTCCTGACCGTGGCGGAGGTCGCCGCGGTGATGCGAGTGTCCAAGATGACCGTGTACCGCCTGGTGCACGCCGGTCATCTGCCCGCGATCCGGGTAGGAAGGTCCTTCCGGGTCCCCGAGCAGGCCGTCCACGAGTACCTGCGGGAATCCTTTGTAGGGGTGGAAAGCGCCTGATGGCGGGCCGGGAGAAGGCCCGCTAGGCACTCGATTTACCCGTATCACCCGGTGACCGGTAGGCTGACCCCCATGTAGGTCGTGTGGGCTCGGACGCCCCGCACCGAGTCATCGAAGTGAGCGAGGGTAAGTCGTGGGCTCTGTTATCAAGAAGCGGCGCAAGCGGATGGCGAAGAAGAAGCACCGCAAGCTGCTGAAGCGCACCCGCGTGCAGCGCCGCAACAAGAAGTGAGCGAGCGCGGCTGAACCGGTCCTCCCGTCATACGGATGGGAGGACCGACGCATGCCGCCGCTCCGCGGCGCGGGGCCGTCACACGGCCGGCGCGGAATACGTGAAGTGGCCCGGTCGCGGTGTCTTGTCGACACCCGCGACCGGGCCACTTCGTGCTGCTTTCCCGGACTGTTGTCCGCCGTCGCTATTCGGCGTTCTTCACGTTCAGCCCGAGGCCCGGGAGCAGGTCCTGCACCAGGGGCGGGATGGTGACGTCCGGCTGCGGCAGGGGGCCGAGCGGGGCGTCGCCCGAGCCGCCGTCCTCGTCCGTGCCGGTGCTCGGCGCGGGCGGGTTGAGCAGCCCGGTGCCGCCGAGCAGTCCCTCGTACTCCTCGGCGGCCGTGGAGGGGCTCTCCTGGCCGCCGGGGACGTCCTCGGTGTCCTCGGAGCCACCGGGGGCCTCCGTGGCGTCCGTGTCGGGCGTACGCGGCGTTTCGTCGGCGGACGGGGCGGAGTGCTGCCGGTCGCCGGCGTCGGGGTCGGCGGCGGCGGAGTGCTCCGGCTCCTGGGGGAGCAGGGTGCGCAGCGGGACGATCTCGTCGTCCATGGCGTCGAAGACGGAGGTGACCTCCTCGCCGATGTCCCACAGCTGGGCGGGGAGTTTGCCGCGCAGCAGGTCCCAGGTGTCGCGGTGGCCCTCGGCGAAGGACGACAGGGTCTGGAGCGGATCCAGCGAGCCGTCCGCCGCGTGGGCCTGGCTGAGCAGCCGGTGTCCGTGGGCGGCGTCGTCGGCCATGCTGCTGAGGGTGGTGCGGATCTCGTGCAGCTGCTCGTGGTCGAGGTCGCCGGCCCGGCCGCGGTCCATGAGGCGGTGGGCCTCGTGCAGCCGGGTGGAGGCGTGGTCGAGGTAGAGCTGGGCGCGTGCGGTGTCGCCGCCGGTGAAGTCCAGGCGCAGGTCCTCCATGCCCCGTTTGAGGCCGTAGAGGGTGTCGCCGGGCAGGGCGTTGGTGCTGGCGACGGCGGCGCCGCCGAAGGCACCGGCGGCCACGCCCATGGACAGGCCGCCGGCGGCCAGGCCCTTGGTGAGCCGGCTGCGCGGGCGCAGCCGGCTGAAGGCGTCACTCAGCGGGGTGGCCCGGTGGGCGCCGCGGCCGGTTCTGGCCGCGGCGCGCTGTTCGGGGATGTGCTCCTCGCCGCCGCGGGCGGCGGCGAAGGCGGTTTCCATGGCGGCCATCAGCTGGGCACGCTGGGTGGTTTTCGTCTCGGCGCTCAGCTCGGGCCGGGGCAGGGCGGTCAGCCGGTCCGTCACGGACAGCAGGGCTGCCTGTTCGGTCCCGTCGGCCGGCGGTGCCTCTTCGGGCCCGCCCGCCACGGCCGCCTCGTCCGGCCGGGGCTCCTCGACGGCCCGGGCGAACTCCTGGGCCCGTCGGCTTGCTGGCACGGATCCGATCACGGGCGGCACCTCCTCTCGTCAGCACGGTCGACTCCCCGATGCGGATGGATGGTTGCCGGTCGCCACCGCTATCACCCGTTCGGGTGATAGCTGGGTGGTGGGGCCGGTCATAGGGAGTCTGCGAACTCGACAACGAGTGGACGGGCACTCGGGTTACGGCTGGAAGATAATGTTACTGTTCGCCGTTGACTGGTGACGCATGGCGGTCATGGGGCCGTGCTCCCCGCACGCTCACGGGCGGCACGAGGGGCGGGGCGGGGGAACGGCGGCGCTATCTCGCGTCGTCGGGCAGCAGCCGGGCCAGGGTGCGCACCGCGCGGTACTGGAGGGTCTTGATGGCCCCTTCGTTCTTGCCCATCACCCGGGCGGTCTCGGCGACCGAAAGGCCCTGGAGGAAGCGCAGGGTCACGCACTCCTGCTGCTGCGGGTTGAGCTTGCGGACCGCTTCCAGCAGCGCGGTGTTGGACAGCGACTCCAGGACGGAGTCCTCGGGGCTGCGCTCGACCTCGTTGGCGTCGAGCATCTCGCCGGTGGTGATCTCCAGCCGGAAGCGGCTGGACTTGAAGTGGTCGGCGACGAGATTGCGGGCGATGGTGACCAGCCAGGCGCCGAAGTCGCGGCCCTGCCAGGTGAACGTGCCGATCCGGCGCAGGGCGCGCAGGAACGTCTCGCTGGTGAGGTCCTCGGCGGTGGCCCGGCCGCCGACCCGGTAGTAGATGTACCGGTAGACGGTGTCGGAGTAGTGGTCGTAGAGGCCGCCGAAGGCCTCGGACTCGCCGGCCTGGGCGCGTTCGACGAGGTCCATCATGCGCCGGCTGTCGCTGTCGGCGGCGGGGCGGCGGGCGGTGGTGTTCCTGGGGATGCGCCTGCCGGTGCTGGGGGCGGGGGCCGCGGGGGCGGTGGCCGGGGCGGTCGCGGGTGGGGTGGCGGGGACGGGGGTCGGTGAGGCGGAGGTGGTGCCGGCGGTGCCTTCGGCGAGGACATAGGCGGGGCCGGCGGGGACAAGTGCGGCGGAGAGGGTGGACATGGCGTACGCGGGGGGGACGAAGACGCGCAGCCGGCCGAAGACCGTCGTGCGCAGCGTGGCCAGGCCCGAGGTGTCAACCCCGACGTGTGGGTACACGGGACTCCCAGAGGCAGAGCTTCCGACACGTGCAGTGGTGCGGGTCCGTCAGCCGACGCCTGGGGGGAGACGCCTGGGGACCGGAATGCGTCTGAGGAGAATAACGCTTTGTACTTGGCGTGCTACGCGTAGTTGCGAAAATCGCCGATTAGGTTTGAAGAGTTACGTGTTGTTGTCGGCGCGCTACCCAACGCCATGGGCTTGCTGATCGCCGAATGCCCGGATGCGATCACTGGATGAACGAATGTGACCGATGGCCGGTCGGGGGACTGTCCGCCGCGAGCGCGGGGTAAAGGGCCGGAATGCCTCTGGCGCGCCGGGGTGCGCCTGCGGTTCAGCGCCGGCGCCGCCGCAGCGCGACCGCCGCGACGGCGCCGCCCGCCACGGCTCCGGCGCCCGCGGCGGCCGGGACCCCGATCCGCACCGCCTTGCGGCCGGTGCGGTAGTCGCGCACCCGCCAGCCCTGTTTGCGGGCGTGCGCCCGCAACGCGCTGTCCGGATTGATCGCGTAGGGATAACCGACAAGAGACAACATCGGGATGTCATTCGCCGAATCGCTGTACGCCGCGCAGCGCTCCAGGTCCAGCTCCTGGCGCCCGGCCAGCGCCCGTACCGCCATCGCCTTGGCCGGGCCGTGCAGCGGTTCGCCGACCAGCCGGCCGGTGTAGATCCCGTTCACCGACTCGGCGACGGTGCCCAGCGCCCCGGTGAGGCCCAGCCGCCTGGCGATGATGGTGGCCGTCTCCACCGGGGCCGCCGTCACCAGCCACACCCGCTGCCCGGCGTCCAGATGGGCCTGGGCCAGCGCCTGGGTGCCGCGCCAGATGCGCCCGGCCATGTACTCGTCGTAGATCTCCTCGCCCATCGCCATCAGTTCGGCCACCTTGTGGCCCTTGACGATGGACAGCGCGCTGTCGCGGGCGTCCCGCATGTGCTCGGCGTTCTCCGAGCCCGCCATCCGGAAGTACGCCTGCTGCCAGGCGAACCGCACCAGATCCCGGCCGCTGAAGAACTTGCGCTTGTACAGGCCGCGCCCGAAGTGGAAGAGGGCCGCGCCCTGCATCACCGTGTTGTCGAGATCGAAGAAGGCCGCCGCCCGGACATCACCGGGCACCGGGAACTCCGGCTCGGCCACGGTCTCCCCGGCCGCCTCCGCCGACGCCTGCCCGGCCAGTTCGCTGCGCCGAGTGGGGGCCTGGCCCGGCCACCGCCAGCGGCCCCTGGCCAGGTCGGCCAGCAGACCCGTACGGCTCCCGGCGGTGCCGCCGTCCTCGCCGCCCGGATCGCCGCCCGGACCGGCGTCACGGTCACCGGTACTGAGGTCAGAGCGGTCGGCGGGCTGGTCCAGCGGCGAGCTTGCCATGTGATCGAGGATAGCCAGTCGCGCGCGGAGCACCGGTTGCGCGGGCATGTCGCCCGGATTGCCATGCACGGCACAATGGGCGGCATGAGACCCCTGCTGCGCCGTGCGTCCCGTAAGTCTCCCCAGGACCGCGTCGTCACGTTGATCGGGAAGCCCGGCTGTCATCTGTGCGATGCCGCCCGGGAGGTGGTGGCGGCGGTGTGCGAGGAGACCGGGGCTGCCTGGGAGGAGCGGGACATCACCGTGGACGCGGAGCTGCACCGGCTGTACTGGGAGCAGATCCCGGTGGTGCTGGTGGACGGTGAGCAGCACGATTTCTGGCGGGTGGACGCCGGGCGGCTGCGCAGCGCGTTGGGAGCTTGAGCCCGGTTTGGTTTAGCATGCGGGGTCGTTTTTTCCGTTCCGGTGCACATACGTGAGGAGTGTGACCAGGTGTCCCTGTTGATGCGTGTGGCACCGGTCACTTTGGACGGACAAAGCGGACACCATCTTTGTGCACGCGTTCACAAAGGCATAGCCTGGGCGCGACGGGGCGGTCTCGGCGCGTGCGCCGTACGCGACCGCTCTCCGCTTGGCTCGACCGGCAGGAGCACCGTGGCAACTGGCCGAAACCACCGACCGGCGACGCGCAGCCGAGGAATCCCCGAGGCGACTGTCGCCCGGCTTCCGTTGTATCTGCGGGCGCTGACCGCGCTGTCCGAGCGCTCGGTGCCGACGGTCTCCTCGGAGGAGCTGGCAGGCGCCGCCGGGGTGAACTCGGCGAAGCTGCGCAAGGACTTCTCCTACCTCGGCAGCTACGGCACCCGGGGCGTGGGGTACGACGTCGAGTATCTCGTGTACCAGATCTCGCGTGAACTCGGGCTCACCCAGGACTGGCCCGTGGTCATCGTCGGCATCGGTAATCTCGGCGCCGCGCTGGCCAACTACGGCGGCTTCGCCTCCCGCGGCTTCCGGGTCGCGGCGCTCATCGACGCCGACCCGAAGATGACCGGCAAGCAGGTCGCGGGCATCGGCGTGCGGCACGTGGACGAACTCGAGTCGATCGTGCACACCAACGGTGTCTCCATCGGTGTCATCACCACCCCGGCGGGCGCGGCCCAGCAGGTGTGCGAGCGGCTGGTGGCCGCCGGCGTCACCTCGATCCTGAACTTCTCCCCCACGGTGCTCTCGGTGCCGGAGGGGGTGGACGTGCGCAAGGTGGACCTGTCGATAGAGCTGCAGATCCTCGCCTTCCACGAGCAGCGCAAGGCCGCGGACGAGATCTCGCGCGGCGTACGGCCGCGCGGTGCCCGTACCGCCGCGCCCGCCGACGGCGGCGCGGACCGGCCCAAGGGGCAGGGCCCCGACGGGGACATCCCGGCGGTGATGCCGGCATGACGTTGCTCGTGGTGGGAGTGAGCCATCGCAGCGCCCCGGTGAGCGTGCTGGAGCGCGCCGCGATCGCGCCCGGCGTACGCGCCGAGCTGCTGCACGATCTGCTGGCGGCCGAGCCGGTGCTGGAGGCGGCGCTGCTGTCGACCTGCAACCGGGTCGAGCTGTACGCGGACGTGGACCGGTACCACGCCGGGGTCGCCGAGCTGTCCGGGATGCTGGCGCGCTACGGCGGTGTCGGGCCGGACGAGCTGGACCCGTACCTGTACGTGCGGTACGAGGACGAGGCCGTCACCCATCTGTTCACGGTGGCCTGCGGGCTCGACTCGATGGTGGTCGGCGAGGGGCAGATCCTGGGGCAGCTGAAGGAGTCGCTGGCCCTCGCCCAGGAGGAGCAGACCGCCGGGCGGATGCTGAACGAGCTGTTCCAGCGTTCGCTGCGGGTGGGCAAGCGCGCGCACAGCGAGACCGGCATCGACCGGGCCGGACAGTCGCTGGTGACCTTCGGCCTCGGGCAGCTGGACCCCGACCGGGACCGGGTCCTCGCGGATGGCGCCCAGCCGGACATGTCGTGGGTGCGCGGGCTGCGCGCGCTGGTGATCGGTGCCGGGTCGATGTCGTCGCTGGCCGCGACGACGCTGGCGCGCGCCGGTGTCGCCGAACTGGTGATCGCCAACAGGACGCTGGAGCGCGCGGAGCGGCTCGCCGCCTCGCTGGACGCGGAGCGCGGCACGGCCGCCGGACCCGACCACGCCGCGCACGGCACGGCCTCCGAGGGCGTCGCCGGTGACGGCGAGAGCGCCGGCCGGGCCACCGTGCCCGCCCAGGGCGGGCAGCACGGCCGGATGTGCCCCGTCGGCGACGGCTGCGACCACGCCCCGGCCGCCGCCGGGCCCCGGGCCCGCGCCGTGCCGATCAACGCCATCTCCATCGCCGCCGAGCTGAAGCTCGCCGACCTCGTCATCTCCTGCACCGGCGCCACCGGCCTGGTGCTGTCCGCCTCCGCCGTCGCCGGCGCGCTGGGCGAGCGGCACGCCGGGCAGGGCGAGCCCGCGCTGCTCGACCTGGCGATGCCGCGCGACATCGACGCGGCCGTGCACCGGCTGCCCGGGGTGCGCCTGGTCGACATCGAGTCGCTGGCCGCCGCCTCCGCCGACGCCCCGATGGCCGCCGACGTGCAGGCCGTGCGGGACATCGTCGCGCAGGAGGTCGCCGACTTCGGCGCCGCCCTGCGCGCCGCCTACATCACCCCCACCGTCGTCGCCCTGCGCGCGATGGCGGCCGACGTGGTCTCCAGCGAACTGGCCCGGCTGCACGGCCGGCTGCCGGGGCTGGGCGAGAAGGAACGCGCGGAGGTCACCCACGCGGTGCGCCGCGTCGTCGACAAGCTGCTGCACGCGCCGACCGTGCGGGTCAAGGAGCTGGCCGGTGAGCCGGGCGGTGCCGATTACGCGGCCGCCCTGCGCGAGCTGTTCGATCTCGACCCGCACGCGGTGGCCGCCGGTGGCGGCAGCACCAGAAGTAACGCGGAACAGGAGCGGTCATGACCACCCCCCACCGGGCCCTGCGGCTCGGCACCCGGCGCAGTGCCCTCGCCATGGCGCAGTCCGGGATGATCGCGGACCAGGTCCGTGCCCTCACCGGGCGACCGGTCGACCTGGTGGAGATCACCACCTATGGCGACGTCTCCCGGGAGGCGCTGGCCACCATCGGCGGCACCGGAGTCTTCGTCTCGGCGCTGCGCGACGCGCTGCTGGCCGGCGAGATCGACTTCGCCGTGCACTCGCTGAAGGACCTGCCCACCGCGCAGCCCGCGGAGCTGGCCCTGGCGGCCGTGCCGGTCCGGGCGGACGCGCGGGACGCGCTGGTCGCCCGCGGCGGGCTGACCTTCGAGCAGCTGGTGGTGGAGAACGGCGTCACCCGGATCGGCACCGGCTCGCCGCGCCGCATGGCGCAGCTGAACGCGTGGGCCCGCTCGCTGGGTTGCGAGTTGGACACGGTCGCCATCCGGGGGAATGTCGACACCCGGATCGGGTACGTGAGCGGCGGCGAACTCGATGCCGTCGTCCTCGCCTCCGCCGGGTTGCACCGGCTGGGGCGGGAAGCGGAGATCACCGACTTCCTGCCGCCCGACACAGTCCTGCCCGCCCCCGGCCAGGGGGCACTGGCGGTCGAGTGCGCCGCGTCGAACGCGGAGCTCGCCGCCCAGCTCGCGGAGCTGGACGACCCGTTCACCCGGGTCGCCGTCACCGCCGAGCGAAGCCTGCTCGCCGCCCTGGAGGCCGGTTGCAGCGCACCTGTGGGTGCGCTGGCCGACCTGCGGAGCGATGAGCGGGATGTCACCGAAATGCGCCTGCGCGGCGTCGTCGGCACGACCGACGGCACCACGCTGGTGCAGCTGTCCACCACCGGTCCCGTACCGGCGTCGCCCGCCGAGGCGGTGGCCCACGCAGCACGTGTGGGTGCCGAACTCGCCCGGGAGATGCTCGCCAAAGGCGCGGCCGGTCTGATGGGGGAGCGAGCACTTTGAGCCCCACCGCCGCACGCATCCTGGCGGCCCAGCCGGCCGGTCACTCCGGTCCGTACCACGGGCACGTCACCTTTCTCGGGGCCGGACCGGGTGATCCGGGCCTGCTGACCCTGCGCGCCGTGGAGGCGCTGGCGCGGGCCGATGTCCTGGTCGCCGATCCACGCGCGTACGACGTGGTGCGCACACATCTGCGGCCCGGCACGGAGACCCCGCTGCAGAACGCCGCCCTGGGCGCACCGACCGCGGCGGCGAGTGATGCCGCCGATCTTGTCATGCGGGCCGCGCGCGGCGGCAAGCGGGTGGTCCGTGCGGTCGCCGGTGATCCGGGGATGGACGCGGACGCCACCGCCGACATGCTCGCGCTGGCCGCCGAGGGCATCACCTTCGAGGTGGTTCCCGGTATCGCGCACGCCGTGGGCGTGGCCGCGTACGCCGGGGTGCCGCTGCGCGACCCGGACGGCGCCGATGTGCGGTTCGTGGACGCGGCGACCGCCGACGAGCGGTGCTGGACCGAGGTCGGGACCTCCGACGCCACGGTGGTGGTGTCGGCGGTGCTGGAGTCGGTGGCCGGTACGGCGGCGCGGCTGATCTCCTCGGGCCGCAAGCCGGACACCCCGGTGTCGGTGACGATCGCGGGTACGACGACGCGGCAGCGCACGTGGTCGGCGACGCTGGGCACGGTGGAGCGCACGCTGAAGTCGGCGAAGGTGCTGCCCTCGGCCGAGGGCGACCGGCCGGTGATAGCGGTCGTGGGCGAGCGCGGGGCGCCGGAGTCGCGCGATCAGCTGGCGTGGTTCGAGTCGAAGCCGTTGTTCGGCTGGAAGGTGCTGGTGCCGCGCACGAAGGAGCAGGCGGCGTCGCTGTCGGAGCAGCTGCGCTCGTACGGCGCGGTGCCCAGCGAGGTGCCGACGATCGCGGTGGAGCCGCCGCGTACCCCGCAGCAGATGGACCGGGCCGTCAAGGGCCTGGTGACCGGGCGGTACGAGTGGATCGCGTTCACCTCGGTGAACGCGGTGCGGGCGATCCGGGAGAAGTTCGAGGAGTACGGGCTGGACGCGCGGGCGTTCGCCGGGATCAAGGTCGCGGCGGTCGGTGAGCAGACCGCCCGGGCGCTGATCGAGTTCGGTGTGCGGCCCGATCTGGTGCCCAGCGGCGAGCAGTCGGCGGCGGGGCTGCTGGAGGACTGGCCCCCGTACGACCCGGTCTTCGACCCGATCGACCGGGTGTTCCTGCCGCGCGCCGACATCGCCACCGAGACGCTGGTGGCGGGCCTGGTCGAGATGGGCTGGGAGGTGGACGACGTGACGGCGTACCGGACGGTGCGCGCCTCGCCGCCGCCGGCCGAGACCCGGGAGGCGATCAAGGGCGGTGGCTTCGACGCGGTGCTGTTCACCTCCTCGTCCACGGTGCGGAACCTGGTCGGCATCGCCGGCAAGCCGCACAACGTGACGGTGATCGCGTGTATCGGGCCGGCGACGGCCAAGACCGCGCAGGAGCACGGGCTGCGGGTGGACGTGCTCTCGCCCGAGCCGTCGGTGCACGCGCTGGCCGAGGCGCTGGCCCAGTACGGCGAGGAGCGCCGGGCGGCGGCCGCCGCCTCCGGCGAGGTGCTGAAGCGGCCGAGCGAGAAGCGTCCGCAGCGACGGAGGGCCCGTACCTCGTGAGTGAGCCAGTGAGCAGCGGATACGGTTCTGCACCGGTCGCGCCGTCCGCGCCGTCCGCCGTGCCCCGGTTCCCGGCGGCGCGGCCCCGGCGGCTGCGGACCACCGCGGCGATGCGCCGGATGGTGGCCGAGCACCAGGTGCGTCCGGCCGATCTGGTGCTGCCCGCGTTCGTGCGGGAGGGCGTCGCCGAGCCGGTGCCGGTCTCCTCGATGCCGGGCGTCGTCCAGCACACCCTGGACTCGCTGCGGAAGGCCGCCGCCGACGCGGTGGCGGCCGGGGTGAGCGGGATCATGCTGTTCGGGGTGCCGCTGGTCAAGGACGCGGTCGGTTCGGCCGGCACCGACCCGGACGGCATCCTGCAGCGGGCGCTGCGCGCGGTGCGGGCCGAGGTCGGCGACGAGCTGGTCGTGATGGCGGACACCTGCCTGGACGAGGTCACCGACCACGGCCACTGCGGGGTGCTGGACGCGCACGGCCGGGTCGACAACGACGCCACGCTCGCCCGGTACGCCGAGATGGCGGTGGTGCAGGCGGACGCCGGCGCCCACATGCTCGGCCCCTCCGGGATGATGGACGGTCAGATCGGGGTGATCCGGGCGGCGCTGGACGCGGCCGGGCACCAGGACGTGTCGCTGCTGGCGTACACGGCGAAGTACACCTCGGCGTTCTATGGCCCGTTCCGGGAGGCGGTGAACTCCTCGCTGCGCGGGGACCGCAAGACGTACCAGCAGGACCCGGCGAACGGGCGGGAGTCGATGCGCGAGCTGGCGCTCGACCTGGCCGAGGGCGCCGACCTGGTGATGGTGAAGCCGGGCATGCCGTACCTGGACGTGCTGCGCCGGGTGGCGGACGCGGTGGACGTACCGGTGGCCGCGTACCAGATCTCCGGTGAGTACGCGATGGTCGAGGCGGCGGCCGAGAGGGGCTGGATCGAGCGGGAACGCGCGATCGACGAGACCCTGATGTCGTTCAAGCGGGCGGGCGCCGATGTGATCCTCACCTACTGGGCCACCGAGGCGGCCCGGCGGCTGGCAGGCTGAGGGCCGCAGCACCGGTACGCGGAACGACGCAGGAGAGAAGGCGCCATGAGCAGCACCGCCATACAGGAACCCACCACCGCGCCCACCGCCGTGGTGAGCGGGGCGAGCAGCGGGATCGGCGCCGCCACGGCGCGCCGGCTCGCGGCGGCCGGGTACCGGGTGGTGCTCACGGCGCGCCGCGCGGAGCGGATCGAGGCGCTCGCGAAGGAGCTGACGGAGGCCGGGCACGCGGCCCTGGCGTACCCGCTGGATGTCACCGACCGGGCGGCGGTGGACGCGTTCGCGGCCTCGCTGGAGCGGGTGGACGTCCTCATCAACAACGCGGGCGGGGCGTACGGCCTGGACACCGTCGCGCAGGGCGATCCGGCGGACTGGCGCGCCATGTACGAGGTCAATGTGCTGGGCGTGCTGCACATGACGCAGGCGCTGCTGCCGGCGCTGGTCGCGAGCGGGGCCGGCACGGTGCTGGTGGTGTCCTCGACGGCCGGGCTCGGCACGTACGAGGGCGGTGGCGGCTATGTGGCGGCCAAGCACGGGGCGCACGCGCTGACCGGGACGCTGCGTCTGGAGCTGGCCGGGGAGCCGGTGCGGGTGATCGAGATCGCGCCGGGGATGGTGGCGACCGAGGAGTTCTCGCTGAACCGCTTCGGCGGGGACGCGGAGCGGGCGGCGCAGGTGTACGCGGGGGTGGCGCAGCCGCTGACCGCCGATGACGTGGCGGACACCATCGCGTGGACGGTGACCCGGCCGCCGCACGTGAATGTGGATCTGCTGGTGGTCCGGCCGCGCGCGCAGGTGTCGAACACCAAGGTGCACCGGGAGAGCTGATGCCGGCACGGGCCGGGGTGGTGGCGGTGGCGCGGGCCCTGGCCCGCCCCGGGTTCGTGGTGCTGGCGGTGCGGGACGGCGCGGTGCTGGCCGAGGGAGCCGGCGGGTGGGCGGTGCGCTGGGGCGCGGGCCCCGGCGGGCCGGTCGAACTGCCGGTGGGGGACCACGTGCTGATGACCGTGGACACGGTGTTCGATCTGGCGTCGCTGACGAAGCTGTACACGGCGCTGCTGGTGGCGCGGGCGGCGGACGAGGGGCTGCTGGATCTGGACGCGCCGGTGGGCCGGTATGTGCCGGAGGTGCCGGACCCGCGGGTGACGTTGCGTCTGCTGCTGGCGCACCGCGGCGGGATGGCGGCCGACCTGGACCTGGCCCCGTACGGGACGCGCGCGCTGCGCCTGGCGGCGGTGTTCGGGGAGCCGCTGGAGTATGCGCCGGGGGAGGGTGAGCGGTATTCGGACCTCGGGCTGATCACGGCCGGGGTGGCGGTGGAGCGGGCGGCGGGTGCCGCGCTGGACGTGCTGCTGGAGCGCTGGTTCACCGGGCCGCTGGGGCTGGTGGACACCGGGTTCCGGCCTTCCGCTGACCGGGTGGCGCGGTGTGCTGCCACCGAGTACCAGCCGTGGACGGGGCGCGGGGTGGTGCGCGGTGAGGTGCACGACGAGAAGGCGTTCCTGCTGGGCGGGGTGGCCGGGCACGCGGGGGTGTTCGGTACGGCGCGGGAGGTGGCCGTGCTGGCTCAGGTGCTGCTGAACGGCGGCCGGTACGGGGGCGTGCGGGTGCTGAGCGAGGAGCGGGCGGCGCGGTGGCCGGGGTGGGAGCGGGACCGGCCCGCGTACATGGGCGCGCTGGCCTCGCCCCGTACGTACGGCCACACCGGTTTCACCGGGACGAGTGTGGTGGCGGACGCCCGGAGCGGCACCGTGCTGGTGCTGCTGACGAACCGGGTGCATCCGGGACGGGAGCGGCCGGTGGCCGGAGTCCGGGCGGCGGTGGCCTCGGCGCTGTGAGGCCCGTCCCGGGTGGGACGAGCCGGTGGGCCGCTCGCGGCCGGGGTCCGGTCAGCGCCGGTGGCAGGTCTTCAGGTAGCTGAGGAAGGACGCCTGGAGGCCGGTGACGTGGGTCTCCCGCAGCAGCGCGCGCGAGACCTGTTCCGACCTTCCCCGGGTGTGCAGTTGTTCCACCGTCGTGAGGACGTGCCGGGCCATGCCGCGGTAGAACGGGATGTCGCCCAGCACTTCGGCTTCGTTCAGCGTGATGTGCAGCCGGGGAGCGGCGGCGTCCTCGCCGGGGTCCGGGAGGGCTTCGACGAGGGTGAAGATCTGGCTGTCCTTGCTGGCCACGCCGGGGCTGCCCGCACCGACGCTCGCGAAGAGTCCGGTCTCGCGCAGCCAGGTGTAGAGGGCGAAGAGACCTCCGTAGGAGTAGCCGAAGAGGCCGTGCCCGGACTCGCTGACCCGCAGCTTCGACCGCAGGTGGGGGTGGAGTTCGCCGGTCAGGAAGTCGAGGAAGACGTCGGCTCGGGCTTCCCCCAGCTCCGCGAGGTAGGCGTCGATCTGTTCCTGGGTCATGGCCCCCGACTCGCGGGCTGCCGTGAGGGTGGCCAGCGTGTCGTCACCGATGGGTTCGCCCGGGGGCACGAGGTCGCGGTTGCGGATCTGTGCCCAGGCCGCGGCCTCCTCGCCGGTGTAGCCGATGGTGACCTGGATGTAGGGGGCGATCGTCAGGTACGGGTCCGCCTGGCTGACGATGAGGGGCGCGGTGAGGCCGACCGTCCAGTTGCCGTCCAGTACGTAGATCAGCGGCAGGGGGTCCGTGGAGTCCGCGTATCCGGGGGGTGTGGTGACCCAGACGCCGTAGCGGTGCCCTGAGCGGGCGGTGATCTCCAGGTACTCCGTGTCCGGCAGGCAGCCGTGCCATATCTCGCTCATCGGGTTGCTCCCCTCCTGCGGCCGTGGCCCGCGCAGCTATCCTCAACAGTGGTGAATTGATCTTGCGATAACGTACTCAACAGTGGTGAAGCTGTCAAACGGAGGCAACGTGAGATCACCGGTGGGGGAAGGGAAGCAGCGTCTCCTGGAGGCGCTGTTCGAGGAGTTCGGCGAGAACGGCCCCAGCCCGAACCTGTCGATGCGCCAGGTGGCGGAACGGCTCGGCGTGCACCACACGCTGCTGACGTATCACTTCGGGTCGCGGCCGGGGCTGCTGCGTGCCGTGCTGGCGGAGGCGCGCCGCCGCGACAACCTCGTCATCGCCGCGACCGGCGAAGAACTCGGGTTCGAGGCCCTGTGCCGAGCGATCTGGACCTTCTACTCGGACCCCGCACACGAAGATCGCACGCATGCCTTCTTCCACCTGGTGGGGCTCGCGGTCTATGAACGCGACGCGTTCCAGGAGCTCGTCGTCGACATCGACGGCCTGGCGCACCTGCTCGAAGCGGCAGCCCTTCGCGACGGCGCGACGGCAACCGGCGCCAGGCGGCAGAGCATCATCGCGACCGCGGGTCTGCGCGGCCTCCTGCTGCAGAGGCTGCTGACCCCGACCGCCGAGGTCGACGCGGCGGCCGAGCACTTCATCACCTCGCTGGCCGCGTTCGGGAGTGAAAGTCACCCGTAGGAGGTCACCCGTCGTCAACGGGGGGGGGCCGGCGGCCCGACGTTCTGTTCGCCATCGCGGGCGAGGACATCGTTTCGGGTGGTCAGGGGGCCGAAGTGAATACCTCGATGTCGCACTTCGCCGCGCCGCCGCGTGTGCTCCTCGCGTCGGCGGTGATGAGGGGCATACCGAGCGTTTCGGCGAGGGCGACGTAGTGGGCGTCGTACGCGCTGAGGTTGGCCCGGAGGGACTGGCCGGCTTGGGTGGCGCGGATCTTCATCATCTGCACGGCGTCGTCGGAGACGTCGCGAATGGTCACGGCAGCCATGAATGCGTTATAGCAGCGAAGAATGCATAGTGCATTCAATGAGGCGTGGGGTGCGCGCGGCTGAACGGGATGGTGCCCCGCCCGCCGCTGCTGCGGCGGGCGGGGCGGTGATGTGCTGTCGGGCCCTGGGGGTTACGGGACCTGGAGGAGCTTGTTCGGCGAACCGGTGCCGGGGCTGCCGACCTGGCCGGTGACGGAGGCCGAGTCCAGGGCGGACCAGACCTGGGCGGGGGAGGCGCTGGGGCTGCCGGCGAGGTAGAGGGCGGCGACACCGGCCACGTGCGGGCTGGCCATCGAGGTGCCGGAGATGGTGTTGATGGCGGTGTCACTGGTGCGCCACGCGGCGGTGATGCTGGTGCCCGGGGCGAAGATGTCCACGGTCGCACCCCAGTTGGAGTAGCTCGCGCGGGCGTCGTTGCTCTGGGTGGCGCCCACCGTGATGGCCTCGGCGACCCGGGCCGGCGAGTAGTTGGCGGCGTTGGCGTTGCTGTTGCCCGCGGCGACGGCGTACGTCACGCCGGAGGCGATGGAGTTGCGGACGGCCGCGTCCAGCGCCGTGTTGGCGCCGCCACCCAGGCTGAGGTTGGCGACGGAGGGGCCGGAGGCGTTGGCGGTCACCCAGTCCACGCCGCCGATGACGGAGGCGGTGGTGCCGCCGCCGCTGTTGTCCAGGACGCGGACGGAGACCAGGTCGGCCTGCTTGGCCACGCCGTAGGCGGTGCCGGCGGCGGTGGAGGCGACGTGGGTGCCGTGGCCGTTGCCGTCCGCGCCGCCCTGGTTCCAGTAGTCGTAGCCGAAGCTGGCCCGGCCGCCGAAGTCCGAGTGGCTGTGGCGGATGCCGGTGTCGACGACGTAGATGGTGACGCCGTCACCGGCGGAGTCCGGGTAGTTGTACGTCTGGTTCAGCGGGAGGCTCGGCTGGTCGATGCGGTCCAGGCCCCACGACGGGGGGTTGACCTGGGTGGCGTCGAGAGACACCCGCTGGTTCTGCACCACTTCCTTGACCGACGGGTGCGCGGCCAGGGCGAGCGCGTCGGCCTCGCTGGCCTCGATCTCGTAGCCGTTGAGGGCGTGTTCGTAGGTGGTGACGATCTCCGCGTCGAACTTGTCGGCCAGGTTCTCGGCGGCGACGGAGGCCGCGGAGAACGTGGTGTCCTCAAGTATGACGATGTAGCTGTCCTCTATCGTGCCCGGGGCGTCCGCGTTGGCGATGAAGCCCAGGGGCTGGTCGGCTGCGCCCGTGTTGGCCGAGGCGGGAAGTGCAACGCCGATGCCGAGTGCCACGACTGCGGCGGTGGCCAGAACGGTCTTGCGCATCGCTGCCATCTGAGGGGTCCTCCTCATAGAGGTGCTGCGGTGGGGGTGAACCGATGCGTGATGATCGTGGGCATGACACCCGCGATCGCTCAGCCGAAATCATTCGCCCCGGCAGAGGAGACCGGCAAGGGGGCGTCGGTGTTTGTCACGTATATGTCATCCGACGGTCACGTAACGACACAACAGGCGTGATGTCGAAGCGGTATTCGGCAACTCAAACCACAAAGGGGGCGGGGAAACGCCAGAATTCTGGCAGCTTCCTCCGCCCCCACCGGGGGTGCCGACGCTCCGTCCTACAGGCGCTCGGGCGTCTCGATGCCCAGCAGCGACATGCCCTGGCGCAGTGTGCGCGCCGTCAGCTCGCACAGCAGCAGCCGGTTCTCCACCATGGCGGGCGACTCCGCCTTCAGCACCGGGCAGTTCTCGTAGAACGTCGCGTAGTGCGAGGCCAGCGCGTACAGATACCCCGTCAGCCGGTGCGGCTCGTAGTGCCGCGCCACCTCGTCCAGGGTCTGCCCGAACTCGTCCAGGTGCAGCCCCAGCGCCCGCTCGGCCGGGGCCAGCGGCAGTTCGGGGTGCGCCACCGCGCGCGTGATGCCCTGCTCACGCCCGCGCCGCAGGATCGACTGGATACGGGCGTACGCGTACTGGAGGTACACGCTGGTGTCGCCGTTGAGCGAGACCATCCGGTCCAGGTCGAAGATGTAGTCCCGCGAACGGGAGGTCGACAGGTCCGCGTACTTCACCGCGCCGATGCCCACCTGGGTGGCGCGTTCGGCGATCTCCGCCTCGGGCAGCTCCGGCGCCTTCTCGCGGACGACCGAACCGGCACGCTCCACGGCCTCGTCCAGCAGGTCCATCAGGCGTACGGTCTCGCCCGCCCGGGTCTTGAACGGCTTGCCGTCCTTGCCCAGCACGGAGCCGAACGGCAGGTGGTGCGCCACCCCGTCCGGCAGCCAGCCGGCCCGGCGCGCCGTCTCGAAGACCATCTTGAAGTGCAGCGACTGCCGCGCGTCCACGATGTAGAGCATGGTGTCGGCGCCCAGCACCCCCACCCGGTCGCGGACCGCCGCGAGGTCGGTCGCCGCGTACCCGAAGCCGCCGTCCGCCTTCTGTACGATCAGCGGAACCGGCCGGTCGTCGGGGCCCTTGACGTCGTCGAAGAACACGCACAGCGCGCCGTCCGAGCGGACGGCCACCCCGGACTCCTCCAGCTCACGCGCCAGCGTGGGCAGATCGCTGTTGTAGGCGGACTCGCCCACCACGTCCTCGTCGGTCAGCAGCACGTCCAGCCGGTCGTACACGGCGTTGAAGTACAGCTTCGACTCGTCGACGATCCGCTGCCACAGCGCCAGCGTTTCCGCGTCGCCCGCCTGGAGCTCCACCACCCGGCGCCGGGCGCGCTCCTTGAACTCGGCGTCCGTGTCGAAGACGGCGCGCGAGGCCCGGTAGAGGTGGTTCAGGCGGGAGATCGCCGCCTCGCCGGCCTGCGTGCCGCCCTGGTGGTCCAACTCGTCGGGGTGCTCGATCAAGTACTGGATCAGCATCCCGAACTGGGTGCCCCAGTCGCCGATGTGGTTGCGCCTGACGACCTTCTCGCCCCGGTGCTCCATCAGCCGCACCAGCGCGTCCCCGATCACCGTGGAGCGCAGGTGGCCGACGTGCATCTCCTTGGCGACGTTCGGCTGCGAGTACTCGATGATCATCGTGCCCGGGTCCGTGGTGAACGGCACCCCGAGGCGGTCGTCGGCGGCACGCGCGGCGAGGTTGGCGGTGATGGCCTCGTCGGTGACCGTGATGTTGAGGAAGCCGGGACCCGACACCTCGACATCCTTGATCGGCCCGTCCCCGCCGGTGGTGAGCGCCGCCACCACCTCGGTGGCCAGCTCTCTCGGGTTGGACTTCAGCCGCTTGGCCAGCGCCAGCATCCCGTTCGCCTGGAAGTCAGCCCGGTCACTTCGTCGCAGCAGCGGGTCCGCACCGGCGGCCTCGGGCCGGGCGGCCCCGAGAGCCTCGGCGAGGCGCTGATCGACGACGGTGGCAAGGGCGGGAACCGAGGACATGGGAGAGCGAGCCATTCCGTAGGAGACAATGGATTCGCGGAGTCAACGCGGATTCTGAGAATCTTCGTCAGTATCCCACGCGGACCGCCACCCGGTTTCAGCGCAAGCGCGGCAGAAGGAAGTGCACAGCAGTGGATCGGACCACCCCGGAGACCGACTGGGTCTCCCGGCTCGCGGACGAGGTCATCGCCGAGGCGGAGCTGCGTGCGCCCGGCAAACCCGTTGTGTGCGCCTCGGGGCTCAGCCCGTCCGGACCGATCCACCTGGGCAACCTGCGCGAGGTCATGGTGCCCCACCTGGTCGCGGACGAGATCAAGCGGCGCGGCGTCGAGTGCGTCCACCTGCTCTCCTGGGACGACTACGACCGGTTCCGCAAGGTCCCGGCCGGGGTCGAGGGGGTCGACGCGTCCTGGTCCGAGCACATCGGCAAGCCGCTGACCTCCGTACCGGCGCCGGCCGGCAGCCCGTACGGCAGCTGGGCCGAGCACTTCAAGGCGCCGATGCTCACCGCCCTGGCCGAGATGGGCATCGAGGTCCGCGCGATCAGCCAGACCGAGCAGTACACCTCGGGCGTCTACCGCGAGCAGATCCTGTTCGCGATGCGCGAGCGGCGGCGGATCGACGCCGTGCTGGAGCGGTACCGCACCAAGGCGAAGGCGGCGAAGGCCGGGGGCGGCAAGCCCTCGCAGAAGGCCGTCGACGAGGCCGAGCTGGCCGCCGCCGAGGGTTCGGGCGCCGCCGCCGAGGACGACGGCAGCGCGGGCAGCGGCGACTACTACCCGTACAAGCCGTACTGCACCGTCTGCGAGCGGGACATGACCACGGTCACCGCCTACGACGAGGAGACCACCGAGCTGACCTACCGCTGCGAGGCGTGCGGGCACGGCGACACGGTGAAGCTCAGCGCGTTCGACCACGGCAAGCTGGTGTGGAAGGTCGACTGGCCGATGCGCTGGGCGTACGAGGGCGTCGTGTTCGAGCCCTCCGGCGTGGACCACCACTCGCCCGGCTCCTCGTGGGTGGTCGGCGGCCAGCTGGTCTCCGAGATCTTCGGCGGCAAGCAGCCCATCGGCCCGATGTACGCGTTCGTCGGCATCAGCGGCATGGCGAAGATGTCCAGCTCCAAGGGCGGCGTGCCGATCGCGGCCGACGCGCTGGAGATCATGGAGGCGCCGCTGCTGCGCTGGCTGTACGCGCGGCGCAAGCCCAACCAGTCGTTCAAGATCGCCTTCGACGGCGAGATCCAGCGCACCTACGACGAGTGGGACGCGCTGGCGAAGAAGGTCGCGGACGGCGCGGCCCAGCCGGCGGACGTCGCCGCGTACCGGCGGGCGATCGGCACCGCGGCGGGCGAACTGCCCGCCACCCCGCGCCGCCTGCCGTACCGGATGCTGGCCTCCGTGGTGGACATCACCACCGGCGACGACGAGCAGACCCTGCGGATCCTGAGCGAGCTGGACCCGGAGCACCCGGTCACCGACCTGGCGCAGACCCGGCCGCGTCTTGACCGGGCGGCGCACTGGGTGGCCACTCAGATGCCGGCCGAGGCCCGTACCCAGGTGCGCGCCGAGCCCGACGCCGAACTGCTCGGCTCGCTGGACGAGACGCAGCGCGAGTCGCTGCGGCTGCTGCGGGAGGGCCTTGCCGACCACTGGTCGCTGGACGGACTGACGACGCTCGTCTACGGGGTGCCGAAGATCCAGGCCGGGCTCGACCCGGAGGCGAAGCCGACGCCCGAACTGAAGGTGGCGCAGCGGAGCTTCTTCGCGCTGCTGTACCGGCTGCTGATCGGCAAGGAGACCGGGCCGCGGCTGCCCACGCTGCTGCTGGCGGTGGGGGCGGACCGGGTGCGGCTGCTGCTGGGCGGCTGAGCGGGGGGCCGGGCCGCCCACCGGGGCGCGGCGCGCCGCGCCCGACCTCCTACCCTGCACGCATGGCACAGGTGATCGACTACGGGCGGTTCGCCGCGCGCCTGCGGCAGGCCCGGGAACGGGCGGCGGCCGACCCGGGGCAGCGCTGGGCGCTGCTCGACCAGGTGCAGCGGGAGTGGGGGTACACCGACCCCGGGGGCGATCCGGTGTGGCGCCCCGGGGACGGTGAGAACACCGACGAGGGCGTCGACCCCTCGCTGCCGGTGCCGGCCGCACTCACCGAGTGGTGGGACACCCCCGTCAACTCCTTCGCGCACCGGCCCCGGTTGTACTGGGTGCACACCCAGTGGCCGCCGGCCACCACGGAGGACGGCCGGATGTGCGTCTTCCTGTCCGAATACCAGTACTGCAACGAGTGGGGCTACCCGGTGGCCGAGGCCGGCCGGGACGATCCGCGGGTCCTGGTGCGGACCGACCGGGACACCTGGGAGCCCCAGGCCGCCTCGCTCTCCGAGTTCCTGCTGCACCTGGCCCTGGAACGGCTGCCGGCGCACTTCGGCTTCACCGCCGTCCTGGACCACGAGGACCTGGAGACGGACCCGGCCGTCCTGGACCGGCTGCGCGCCTCGTACCCCGGCATGGGCCTGCTGCCCTGGCACGAACTGGGGTCCGACGCCGTGCTGTACGGCGGGCCCGATGTCGTCATCCGGCACGGCCGCGGGTACGGGGCGGACTGGCCGCTGATGGTGTACGGCCGGACCCGGCGGGCGGTGACGGCGGCGTTGGCCGTACTGGCGCCCGGTGGCGAGCACGCGGTGGTGCCGCCGGAGGAGGAGCCCGACCGGCTGCTGGACCTGCCGCCGGTGGCCTTCCGCGTGGGCGAGGAGGACGCGTGGGAGCGCTGGACGGTCCGTTCGGCCGACGAGCCACCGCCCGGCCGCCCCGACGCGCTGTCCGGCGCCGCGCCGCAGTGGCCCGCGGGCACGCACCGGGCCCCGGTCACCGCCGTGACCCGGCTGCGCACCGGACCGCAGGCCGCGGACACGCTGGTGGTGAGCGGTGACGCGGCGGGCGTCCTGCGGATCGGCCCGGCCGGCGGCCCGCCCGCACCCCGCCCGCTGGACCGGCGCGGTACGCCGGTGACTGCCCTGGCCTCCGCCGTGCTGCCCGGACACGGCCCCGTGGTGGCCGCCGCCTGGGCCGACGGACTGGTGCGGCTGTGGGACCTGGAGACCGGCTGCACGGATGTCGCGGCCGACCTGCGGCTGGGCACCGGCATCGGGGAACTGCGGCTCACCGGGGACACGGAGTTGTGGGTATGCGGCCCGCACGGCTGGGCGGCCCTGCGGCTGGACCCGGTGGAACTGTGGGTCCTGCGCCAGATCAGGGAACGGACCGACCGCGTCCCCTGGGACCGGCTGCGCTGCAACCCGGGGTGGGCCCACGAGGTGCCCACCCAGATCCTGCGGGCCGGCTGGGACGACGAGGCGGTGGCCGCACGCGCGGCACGCCGGCTGGAGGAACTGCTGGTGCACGGCCACGGCGCCACCGCGGCCCAGGCCGCCGCGCCGCTGCTGGCGATGCTGGTGGTCAACGGCTGGACCCCGGACCGGGGCCGGCTGCTGAGGCTGCTCGCCGCCCTCGCCCGCGTCCGCGCCGGCCACTCGGAGGCGGCCGACGCGCAGCGGGACATCCTGGGCCGACTGCTGCCCACCCTGCGGCTGCTGGCGGATCACCCCGACGAGGCCGTGCGCGCGGGCCTCGCCGAACTGGAGCGTGCCTGCGCCGCCTGACGCGGCCGGCTCGCGGGCTCAGACGCTGGTGCCCATGTCGGCGTTGTAGCGCTCCTTGAAGCCGTGGTTGCGCATGAAGTCGCGCACATGCTGCTCGGTCAGCAGATTGCCGTGCGCGTCGGTGACGTTGTAGCGGTCGTTCAGCATGAGGGAGAGCTGGCGGGCGGTGGGGAAGGCGTCGTGCTCGACGACGTACTGGTGGAACGCCTGGTAGTACAGCTCGTCCTGGGCCAGGTCGTCGGGCAGTTCGACGGGCTCCTGCGGGGGCTCCTCGCCGCCGGCGCCGCTGCGCTGGGCCGGCAGCAGCCCGGGGGCCGGGGCCTGGCCGAGGGTACGGCGGCGGCCCGGGGCGACCGGGACGGTGGCGTCGGGGTACGGGTCCGGGTCCGGCTCGGGGACGGCCTCGGGCGCGGGCGCCCGTCCGGCGTCCTCGGGTACGGGGGCGGGCTCCCCGTGTTCCGGCGTCCCGGACGGCGACCGCTCCTCCTGCGGGGCCTGTGTCCGGGGGTCGTACCACTCCTCGCGCTCCGGCCGGGGCTGGAGCACCGGCAGTTCGGGCAGCGGGATGCGGGGCGGCTGCACGGCCCGGGTGGCCCGTTCGTCGGCCCCGGCCCCGGTCCCGGTTCCGGCCCCGGTCTCGGTCCGCTGCGCGGTGCCGGGGAGGGTCGTCTCCGAGAGCGGGACGCCGAAGCGGGCCAGCTTCAGCGGCATGAGTTCCTCGACCGGTGCGCGGCGGCGCCAGGCGCGGCCGTACTCGGCGCGCAGCCGGGTCTGGTAGACGAGGCGGTCCCGCTCCATGGTGATGACCTCGTCGTAGGACCGCAGTTCCCACAGCTTCATGCGGCGCCACAGCCGGAAGGTGGGGATGGGGGAGAGCAGCCAGCGCCACATGCGGACGCCCTCCATGTGCTTGTCCGCCGTGATGTCGGCGACCCGCCCGATGGCGTGCCGGGCCGCTTCCACGGTGATGACGAAGAGCACGGGGATGATCGCGTGCATGCCGACGCCCAGCGGGTCGCCCCACGCGGCGGCGCCGTTGAAGGCGATGGTGGCGGCGGTGAGCAGCCAGGCGGTCTGGCGCAGCAGGGGGAACGGGATGCGCAGCCAGGTCAGCAGCAGGTCCAGGGCGAGCAGGACGACGATGCCCGCGTCGATGCCGATGGGAAAGAACGGCGAGAAGGCGCCGAATCCCTTCTTCTCGGCCAGATCGCGGACCGCCGTGTACGAGCCGACAAAGCCGATGGCGGCGATGACGACCGCCCCGGCCAGGATGATGCCGACCAGGACGCGGTGTGCGCGTGTGAGTTTGATCGCGGCCACCCGTGGGCCTCCCCGTAATGAAACTGGTGTTCCCTCGCGGGGCAAGACTCGCACACCGCGGATCCGGCCGCGGTGGCTCGGCTACTCGTCGTCCTTCTTGTCCGTGTCCGCGCCATCCTCCGCGCCGTCCGCGTCCTGACCCTCGTCCGCGGCCGTCGCGCCGAGCCGCTCCACGGCCTCGGCCGCCGCCGTCTCGGCGCGCTCCTTGATGCCCTTGGCGCCCGGCAGGTCGTCGCCCTCCAGGCCGGTGCCCGCGTAGTCGACCGTGATCACGACATTGCCGGTGCGCACGACGACCCGCTGCTGGCGGAAGTCCTGCTTGTCGTCGTCGATGTCCTTCTCGGCGTTGTACGCGAGGGTGACCGCCGAGTCGCCGGTGCCGGCCAGCTCCTCCTGGTCGACGTCGCTGTTGGCGCCGTCGCCGGTGATCTCCTCGATCTGCTGCGCGATGAAGCCCTGCGCCCGGTCGTCGCCGCTGCCCAGCGACAGGTCCGACTCGAAGCGGCGCAGCGAGACGGTCAGCGAGCGGTACTGGTACTCCTTGAGCCCGCTCCACAGGCAGGTGCCGGAGAGGGAGGTGTCGTTCGAGGTCAGCGCCGAGCCGCCCTCGGGGTCGGCCTTGGGCACCAGGTCGCCGACGGTGTCCCCGCTGATCGTGGCGCAGGGGCTGGGCAGATCGGTGAACCGTACGGGCTCGGGCTCCGGAGCGCTCTGCTCCTCGCCCGCCGCGGAGTCGTCCTTGGCGTCCTCGCCGGAGGGGGAGGAGGAGCAGCCGGCGATCAGCAGGGCCGGGACGGCGGCCCAGGCCAGCGCGCGCAGTCGGGGGCCCCTCCCAGCCGCCAGGCTGGGGGACCTTCGGGGAGTCGCGGTGGGGTGCATGATCTCTTCGCTTCCGTTAATTCAGGGGGCGCTCGGGACGGTGCGCCGCACAGCACGGTACGCCCTCGGCCCGCCGGGGGTGCTAATCGTCGAACCCGCCCGCCAGGTGCCGGCCCACCCGCTGGGCGCCGTCCTGGAGCGGTCCGCTCTCGGGTGGTGCGTCGGTGCGGGTGGTGATCTCGGTGTAGTGGACGGTGGCGATGACGTTCGCGCTGCGGAACGCCACGGTCACGTCGCGGTGCGCTCCGGTGGCGGTGGTGCTGAGCCGGTCATCGAGGTAGGCGTCGTGGCCGATGCCGATGTCGCGCGGGACGGGGTTGCCGTCGCTGTCGGTGCCGGTGGGGGCACCGGCGTCGGTACCGCTCTCGGTGTCGTCGCTGTCCGCGTCGTTCTCCGCGTCGCTTCCCGCGTCGCCCTCGCCGGTGTCACCGCCGGTGTCGTCGCCGTCCTGCGGGGCGTCGGGTGACCCGGGTGATTCCGGGTCCTCGGGAGCGTCGGGGGAGGGGAGGCCGGCCTCGGTGGCGCGGGCGGCGAAGTCGAGTTCCGCCTGGTCGTCGTCGCTGACCTGCGGGTCGTAGGAGATGACCCGTTCGAAGTCGACGGTGAGCCGCAGGGTGTTGCCGGTCTCCGGGTGTGTGCCCTGCCAGGTGCAGCCGCTGCGGCGCCCGGAGTCGTACGTCTCGGTGGGCGTGCCCCGGTACACCTCGGGAGCCGCGTCGGGCAGCAGCCGTTGCAGGGTGCTCTCGCTGACGGAGCCGCACGGTTCGGGGAGTGCCGAGTACCGTCCGGGCTTGCCGGGGCCCGAGGCGCTGCCGCTGGGGCCCGAGCCGCCGGTGCCGCTCTGGGTGCCGGAGTCGCCGCCGCACCCGGCGGCGAGCGCGCACAGGGCCACGGCGGCGAGGGTGGTGCGTACCACTGCTGCCGCACTGCGCATGGCTGCCTCCCGGTCGGTGTGTCGCGCGGACATGGTCAGGGGGTCATGTCTACCGCACACCCCGACCGGGCGCCCGTCCGGTTGCCGTAATAAGGTAGTTTGTCTTATTTCTGGCGGTCATGGGGTTGGCTGACGGTACGGCGGTACGCGTGCGGGCCGACACCGGTGGCGCGTGGGAAGCGATTCCGGATGGCGGCTATCCGTCGGAACCTGGCAGTCACGCCGCTGGGCGGCGCGGTGCCGCCCGCCTAGCGTCGAAGGTGCTCCGGCTCCGTTCCGCGATGCGAGGAAGCGCCATGCACGTTCAGATCGTCCTGTCCGACGGCTTCGGGCCGCTCGATGCCGTCGTCCCCTCCGAGGTCCCGCGCGGAGGCGCCGCCGCCCCCGACGGTGCGGTGGGCCACCGCACCCCCGGGAGCGTGACCGCGTGAGCCTGCGCCACTACTTCCGCCGCCCACCGGCCGTGAGCGCGGCCGAGGCGATCCGCCTCGTCGCGGACGGCGCCCTCGTCGTGGACGTACGCCGTGCTGTCGAGTGGAACCGGACCCACATCCCGGACGCCGTGCACATGCCACTCGAAGTCCTGCCGGAACGCTGCCTGGAACTCCCCGAGGACCGGCTGCTCATCACGTTCTGCACCGGTGGCATCCGGTCGGCCGGCGCCGCGAACCTGCTGGTCGAAAACGGCTTCGAGGCCGTCAACATGAGCCGGGGTCTCATCGACTGGCGCGCCGCGGGCGGCCCGCTCACCACCCGGTGAGCGCTGGAGCGAACCGGACGCGAGCCGAGCGGGCCGGATCAGGTGATCAGGGCCAGACCAGGCAGTACGGCTGGTGGCCGGCCTCGTGGAGGCGGCGGGAGAAGTCCTGCCACTCGTTCAGCAGCCGGTAGACGCCGAAGGCGTCGGTGGGGCCGCGCCGGTCGGGGACCGTGGACCAGATGAAGGCCGCCGCGCCCACCGTCTCGTCGCCGATCGCGCGCAGCGGGTCCACGGCGGTGGTGGGGAGCTTGACCACGGCGTAGTCCGGGTGCAGCACCACCAGTTCCAGCGGCGGGACCCGGTGCAGGGGTATGCCCTCGATGCCGGTGAGCACCATGGCGGCCATCGTCTCGGGCTTGATGCGGGTGAACATGCCCTGGCCCAGCTCGTCGCCGCCCAGCTCCTCGGGGCGCATCGACAGCGGCACGCGGGCCGCGGTGGCGCCGTCGGGGGCACCGAAGTATTTGTAGGTCACGGACAGCCTGCCGTTGCCGAGCCGGATCTCGCTCTCGCCGCCGCTCCCGCCGGGCCCCGGGACACCGGTGCCTCCGGGGGCGCCGCCCTCACCCTTGCGGCGATGCCGGCCACGGCGCGAACGCGGGCGCGGGGCAGGCTCGGGACCGAGGTCCCCTTCGCCCAGTCCGCCTCCGCGCTGCATGTCACCGCCCCGCCTCGGCGCGGTCCCCGCCGCGCAACCCGATCATCGTCTCAGAGGACCTCCCCCGACAGGCGCTCGCGAAACGCCCGAACGCACAGCTGTCTGAAGGCTCTGCCACCATGGAACGCGTGACGCACACCTCTGAGGCCACCCCAGTTTCGCAGACACTCTTCTCCCGCGCAGCCAGTGTGACCCCCGGCGGCGTGAACTCTCCGGTGCGCGCCTTCGGCGCGGTGGGCGGAACGCCCCGGTTCATGGCATCCGGTTCCGGTCCGTACGTGACCGACGCCGATGGACGGGAGTATGTCGATCTGGTGTGCTCCTGGGGGCCGATGATCCTCGGCCACGCGCACCCGGCCGTCATCGACGCGGTCCAGGCGGCCGTGGCCAAGGGCACCTCCTTCGGCACCCCCACCGAGGGCGAGGTGGCCCTGGCCGAGGAGATCGTGGCCAGGATTCCCCCGGTGGAGCGCGTACGTCTGGTCTCTTCGGGTACGGAGGCCACCATGTCCGCGATCCGGCTGGCCAGGGGCTTCACCGGCCGCGAGAAGATCATCAAGTTCGCCGGCTGCTACCACGGCCACGTCGACGCGCTGCTGGCCCAGGCCGGCTCCGGCGTCGCGACTTTCGCGCTGCCCGACACCCCCGGCGTCACGGGCGCCGCCGCCGGCGAGACGGTGGTGCTGCCGTACAACGACCTGGAGGCGGTGCGCGCCGCCTTCGCGCGTCACCCCGGCGAGATCGCCTGCGTCATCACCGAGGCCGCCCCCGGAAACATGGGCGTCGTGCCGCCGCTGCCCGGCTTCAACCAGGGCCTGAAGGACCTGTGCGCCGAGCACGGCGCGCTGTACATCTCGGACGAGGTGATGACCGGCTTCCGGGTCAGCCGTCAGGGGTGGTACGGCCTGGACGGGGTGACACCCGATCTGATGACGTTCGGCAAGGTGATGGGCGGCGGCTTCCCGGCCGCGGCCTTCGGCGGGCGCGCGGACGTCATGGAGCGCCTCGCCCCGGCCGGTCCCGTCTACCAGGCGGGCACCCTGTCCGGGAACCCGGTGGCCACCGCCGCCGGGCTCGCCCAGCTGCGGCTGCTGGACGACGCCGCGTACGCCGTCGTCGACGACGCCGCGGCCAAGGTGCGGGCGCTGGTGACCGCCGCGCTCGCCAAGGAGGGCGTCCCGCACACCATCCAGTGCGCGGGAAGCATGTTCTCCGTCTTCTTCACCGAGGCGTCCGTCCCCGACTACGCGGCGGCACGCGCTCAGCAGACCTTCCGGTTCACGGCCTTCTTCCACGCCATGCTGAACCAGGGCGTCTACCTGCCGCCGTCGGCCTTCGAGGCGTGGTTCCTGTCCACCGCCCACGACGAGCGCGCCCTGGAACGCATCGCCGACGCCCTGCCGGGCGCCGCCCGCGCCGCCGCCGAGGCCACCGCCCCCGCCACCGCATAAACCGATCTGGAGCGTCACCTAGTGAGCAGCGAGAACAGCGAGAACAGCGACAGCGGCGACAGAGTGCGCACCACCGTCCACCTGATGCGCCACGGTGAGGTCCACAACCCCGACGGGCTGCTGTACGGGCGCCTGCCCGGCTACCACCTGTCCGAACTGGGTGAGCGGATGGCCGAGGTGGTGGCCGAGTCCCTGACCGGGCACGACATCACCCACGTGGTGGCCTCCCCGCTGGAGCGCGCGCAGGAGACCGCCGAGCCGGTCGCCAAGGCGCATGGACTGCCGGTGGCCACCGACGGGCGGCTGATCGAGGCCGCCAACGTCTTCCAGGGCAAGAGCTTCGGCGTCGGGGACGGCTCACTGCGCCACCCGGGCAACTGGAAACACCTGCGCAACCCGTTCCGGCCGTCCTGGGGCGAGCCGTACGTCGAGCAGGTGGTGCGGATGAAGAGCGCCCTGGACGCGGCCCGCGACGCGGCGCGCGGCCACGAGGCGGTGTGCGTCAGCCATCAGCTGCCGATCTGGATCGTCCGCAGCTTCGTCGAACACCGCAGGCTGTGGCACGACCCGCGCAACCGGCAGTGCACGCTCGCCTCGCTGACCAGCTTCACGTACGAGGGCGACCGCATCGTCTCGGTGCGGTACTCGGAGCCCGCGCTGGAGCTGGTCCCGCCGCATCTGCGGGCGGGCGCCAAGCCGAAGAAGGGCGCGAGCAAGGGCTTCGGAGCCTAGCCGCCACCCGCCGGAGCAGGGGTGTTCTCCCAGCTCAACGGGGCTGGATTCGGGACAAGGGGGGCGCGGAAGATCGCCTCGGGGCGCATGGGAAACTTTTCACATGATCGAGAGCCGCACATCCCTGCGCCGTCGACACCTCGGGTTCAGCGCCGCCGCAGTGGCCCTGACCGCCGCCCTCACCGCCTGCTCCGGCGCCTCGGCCGGGCCCTCCGGTGGCGACAGCAACATTGTGCAGGGCACCGGCCAGATCACCCATGTCGCGGCCGGTGACCGGCAGCCGCTGCCCGAGCTGAGCGGGGAGACCACCGAGGGCGAGGAACTCGACCTGGCCGACTACCGGGGCCAGATCCTGGTGGTCAACGTCTGGGGATCGTGGTGCGCCCCCTGCCGGGCCGAGGCGCCGAACCTGGTGGCGGTCGCCGAGGACCTCGCCGATGACGGGGTGCAGTTCGTCGGCATCAACACCCGTGATCACAGCGCGGCGAACGCCCGCTCCTTCGACGAGCGGTTCGGCGTGCCGTACCCCAGCCTCTACGACCCGCAGGGCAAGCTGCTGCTCCAGTTCCCCAAGGGCAGCCTCAACCCGCAGGCCATCCCCTCCACCCTGGTCATCGACCCGGAGGGCAACATCGCGGCCCGCGCGCTGAAGCCGCTGACCGAGGAGGAACTGCGGGCGGCCATCGAGCCGGTGCTGGCCGAGACCACCGACGCCGCGGGCACCGCCGGGGCCGGCGAGGACACCGGGACCGACGACACCACCGAGAAGTGACCCGGACATGCACTCCGTCACCCTCGCCGCCGTCACCGACTCCAACGAGACGATACTGACCGGCGCCCTGCTGCTGGCCATACCCGTCGCCCTGTTCGGCGGTCTCGTCTCGTTCTTCTCGCCCTGCGTCCTGCCGCTGGTCCCCGGCTATCTCTCCTATGTCACCGGGGCGAGCGGCGCCGACCTCAAGGACGCGCGGCGCGGCCGGATGTTCGTGGGCACCCTGCTGTTCGTCCTCGGCTTCACCGCGGTCTTCGTCTCCACCGGCGCGCTGTTCGGCGAGTTCGGCCGCACCCTGCTGGAACACCGCGAACTCCTCAACAAGATCGCCGGCGTGCTCATGGTGATCATGGGCCTGCTGTTCATGGGCCTGCTGCCCCGGCTGTCCGGGCGGCAGTTCAAGCTGCCGATAAAGCCCGGGGTCGGCCTGGCCGGCGCGCCCCTGCTGGGCGTGGTGTTCGGCATCGGCTGGACCCCGTGCATCGGCCCCACCCTCGCCTCCGTGCAGTTCCTGGCCTTCAACGAGGCCACCGCCGGGCGTGGCGCGCTGCTCACCGTCTTCTACTGCCTGGGCCTGGGCGCGCCGTTCATCATCGCCGCGCTGTTCTTCCGCCGGGCGCTGGGCGCCTTCGCCTGGTTCAAGCGCCACTACGTGTGGATCATGCGCCTGGGCGGGCTGATGATGATCGTGACGGGCGTGCTGCTGTTCACCGGCACCTGGGACCGTCTGGTGTACGACCTTCAGGTGTGGTCGTCCGAGTTCGACGTTTGGATCTGAACACCATGGCCAGCGACAACCTGAACGACGACCGCGACGACCAGCCCCGTACGGACGGCCCGGCCCGTACGGACGGCCGGGACGGTACGGACGAGGCCGCGGCCACCGCCGGCCTGTCCACCGCCCCCGCCCAGGACGAGGAGGGCGCGGCCCCGGAGCGGCCCGGCGAGGGCACCGCCGTCCCCGGCTCGTTCGGCGGCGTACGCGGCCCGGGCGCCGCCGGTACGGTCCGGTGGCTGGGACGCGAGACGGCCGGCTGGACGCGCTGGATGTGGCGCCAGCTCACCTCCATGCGGGTCGCGCTGATCCTGCTGTTCCTGCTCGCGCTCGGCGCCATCCCCGGCTCCCTCATCCCGCAGAGCGACGTGAACGCGCTCCTCGTGGAGCAGTTCAAGGCCGACAACCCGACACTGGGCGGGCTCTACGAGCGGCTCCAGCTGTTCGAGGTGTACTCCTCGGTGTGGTTCTCGGCGATCTACATCCTGCTGTTCATCTCGCTCATCGGCTGCATCGTCCCGCGCACCTGGCAGTTCGTCGGCCAGCTGCGCGGCCGTCCGCCGCGCGCCCCGCGCCGCCTGGACCGGATGCCCGCGTACACCACCTGGCGCACCGACGCCGAGCCGGCCACGGTCGTGGACTCGGCCCAGCGGCTGCTGAAGCGCCGGTGGTTCCGTACCGCCCCCGCCCCCGACGGGGGCTCGGTCGCCGCCGAGAAGGGCTATCTGCGCGAGGCCGGCAACCTGCTCTTCCACATCTCGCTGATCGTGCTGCTGGTCGCCTTCGGCACCGGCCAGCTGTTCTACTCCGAGGGCGGCAAGCTGGTCATCCAGGGCGACGGGTTCTCCAACACGCTGCCCCAGTACGACGACTTCTCCTCCGGGTCGATGTTCGACGTGGACCACGACCTGGACCAGTTCGGTTTCACGCTGAACGAGTTCACCGCCGAGTTCTCCCGCGAGGGCCCCGACCTCGGCACCCCCACCGAGTTCCGGGCCGACATCACCTACTGGCTGCCGGACGGCACCGAGACCGACGCCACCGTCCAGCCCAACAACCCCGTCCACATCGGCGACTCCAAGGTCTATCTGCTGGGCCACGGCTTCGCCCCGGTCATCACCGTCACCGACGGCCAGGGCCGCACCGCCTTCTCCGGCCCTGTGCCGTTCCTCCCGCAGGACACCGGGCTCACCTCCACCGGCGTGGTGAAGGTGACCGACTACCTCGACGAGAACGGCGACCCCGAGCAGCTGGGCTTCCAGGGCTTCTTCAACCCCAGCTACGCCATCGACGCGGAGCGCGGCCCGCACTCCACCTTCCCCGACCCCGACCTGCCGGTGCTCACCCTCACCGCCTACCACGGCGACCTGGGCCTGGACTCCGGCATCCCGCAGAACGTGTACCAGCTCAACACCCGCAAGCTGGAGCAGTTCACGTCCGAGGACGGCGAGCCGTTCCGCTTCGACCTGCTGCCCGGCGAGTCGATCGACCTGCCGGAGGGCAAGGGCACCCTCACCTACGAGAGCTACCAGCGCTGGGCCACCTTCCAGATCACCACCAAGGCCGGCAACGGCTGGGCCCTCGCCGGCTCGCTGGCCGCCGTGCTGGGCCTGGCCGGGTCGCTGCTGCTCCAGCGCCGCCGGGTGTGGGTGCGGGCCACCACCGACGGCGCGGGCCGTACCGTGGTCGAGCTGGCGTCGCTCGGCCGCACCGAGTCGGCGAGGATCCCGCACGAGCTGGCGGACCTCGCCGCCGCGCTGCAACCGGACGCCCCCCTGATCCCCGAGACCTCCGAGACCTCCGAGTCCTTTGACGCCGCGGATTCCGCCGACTCCCCCGAGTCCACCGAGTCCTCCGGGTCCGCCACGACCGCCGAGTCTCCCGAGTCTTCCGAGTCCTCTGACGACCAAGGAGCGCGCGCATGAATCTCGCCATGAGCGAGGAGCTCGCCGACCTCAGCAACTATCTGATCTATTCAGCGATGGCGGTCTACTCCCTCGCCTTCCTCGCCCACATCGCCGAGTGGCTCTTCGGCAGCCGCTCCAAGGTCGCCAGAACGGCGGCGGCCCTGACCGCGGACGGCGGGGCGGCGGCCGTACCGGCGCAGCAGTCCACGATCAGCGTGACCGTACGCGGCAAGGGCGGCGCCACCGACGTCTTGGAGCGGCCCGCGGTCGTCACCCGCTCCGCGAGCCCGCGGCGCGACGCCGTCCCGGACGGCCCCGGCCCCTCCGGCGGGGACGAGAAGGGCGACCTGTACGGGCGGATCGCCCTCTCGCTGACGGTGCTGGCCTTCCTGATGCACTTCTCGGCGGTCCTGGTGCGGGCCATCGCCGTGGAGCGGGCCCCGTGGGCCAACATGTACGAGTTCTCCACCGCGTTCTCCATGACGGCGGTCGCCGCGTACCTGCTGTTCCTGCTGGCGAAGAAGAACGTCGGCTGGCTGGGGCTGCCGCTGGTCACCACCGTGCTGCTGGACCTGGGCCTGGCGGTGGCGGTGCTCTACACCGAGAGCACCCAGCTGGTGCCCGCGCTGGACTCGGTGTGGCTGTGGATCCACGTCGCGCTGGCCATCACCTGCGGGGCGCTGATGTACCTGGCGGTGGTCTCCACCGTGCTGTTCCTGTTCCGCGACTCCTACGAGAACAAGATCGCCTCCGGCGGCACCCCCGGGCGGCTGGCGACCTCGGTGCTGGAGCGGCTCCCGTCCTCCGTCTCGCTGGACAAGCTCGCCTACCGGATCACGGCCGCCGTCTTCCCGGTGTGGACCTTCACGATCGTGGCGGGCGCCATCTGGGCCGAGAACGCCTGGGGCCGCTACTGGGGCTGGGACCCCAAGGAGGTCTGGGCGTTCATCACCTGGGTCGCCTACGCCGCGTACCTGCACGCGCGCGCCACGGCCGGCTGGAAGGGGCGCAAGGCCGCCTACCTGGGCATCGCCGGCTTCGTCTGCTATCTGATCAATTACTACGGTGTGAACATGTTCGTGAACAGTCTGCACTCGTACTCGGGCGTCTGAGCCCGGCCGGGCCGGACGGCGGGACGGGAGCCCGCCGTCACTTGGCCGGAGGGTCCTGCGGGCCGCTGTCGTCGGAGTTCTTGTCCTCCTTGCGGAGGTCCTCCTCGCGGCGCCGCAGGTCCTCCTCCCAGTTCTCCAAGAGTTCCTTGTCCTTGGCGTTCTCCTCGCGCTGCTTCTCGTCGTTCAGCGAGCGCAGGAAGTCGGGGTTGTCGTCCGGCGCGACCCAGCCGCCACCGCCGGACCTGCGGCCCGTGGCCTGACGTCCGCCGGTCCCGCCGACCGCCGCGGCGCCGCGCTGGCGGCCCACGAAGATCCACGCGATCGGGCCGATCAGCCAGGCGAAGACGATCAGCAGCAGCCAGATCAGCTTCGGGAGGTGCTTGACGTCCTCGTCCTTGGTGCTGATGCAGTCCACCAGGGCGTAGATGGCAAGCGCGATCGGTACCAGAAACATCAGCACCCTGAGCATTGTGGTCCCCCTGGGGAAGTGTGGCCACGGTCGGGGCGGGGCCCCCTGACTAAGGCCAGGGTAATGCGTCAGCAATACTGAGGCGCATGGCATACGACGACCTGCGCGCACTGCTGAAGGCCCTGGAGAAGGACGGGGAGCTGAAGCGGGTGAGGGCGGAGGTCGATCCGCACCTCGAAGTGGGCGAGATCACCGACCGCGTCAACAAGGCCGGCGGCCCCGCGCTGCTCTTCGAGAACGTCAAGGGCTCGACGATGCCGCTGGCCATGAACGTGTACGGCACGGACCGCCGGCTGCTGAAGGCGCTGGGCCTGTCCTCGTACAACGAGATCAGCGAGAAGATCGGCGGCCTGCTGAAGCCGGAGCTGCCGCACGGCTTCACCGGGGTGCGGGAGGCGTTCGGCAAGCTCGGCGCCATGACGCACGTGCCGCCGAAGAAGGTCAAGAGCGGCCCGGTGCAGGAGGTCGTCCTCAAGGGCGACCAGGTGGACCTGGAGGCGCTGCCCGCGCTGTTCACCTGGCCCGAGGACGGCGGCTCCTTCTTCAACCTGGGGCTGACCCACACCAAGGACCCCGACAGCGGCGTGCGCAACCTGGGCCTGTACCGGCTCCAGCGGCACGACAAGCGCACCATCGGCATGCACTGGCAGATCCACAAGGACAGCCGCAACCACTACCAGGTGGCGGCCCGGCGCGGTGAGCGGCTGCCGGTCGCGATCGCCTTCGGCTGCCCGCCGGCCGTCACGTACTCCTCCACCGCGCCGCTGCCCGGCGACATCGACGAGTACCTCTTCGCCGGTTTCCTCCAGGGCAAGCGGGTGGAGATGGTGGACTGCGTGACGGTGCCGCTCCAGGTGCCCGCGCACGCCGAGGTCGTCCTGGAGGGGTGGCTGGAGCCGGGGGAGATGCTGCCGGAGGGCCCGTACGGGGACCACACCGGCTTCTACACCCCGCAGGAGCCGTTCCCGGCGCTGACCATCGACTGCGTGACGATGCGGAAGAAGCCGATGTTCCAGTCGATCGTGGTGGGCCGGCCGCCGACCGAGGACGGGCCGCTGGGGCGGGCGACGGAACGGTTCTTCCTGCCGCTGCTGAAGATCATCATCCCGGACATCGTGGACTACCACCTGCCCGAGGCGGGCGGCTTCCACAACTGCGCGATCATCTCGATCGACAAGAAGTACCCGAAACACGCGCAGAAGGTGATGTCGGCGGTGTGGGGGGCACACATGATGTCCCTGACCAAACTGATCATCGTCGTGGACGCCGACTGCGATGTGCACGACCTGCACGAGGTGGCGTGGCGGGCGCTGGGCAACACGGACTACGCCCGCGATCTGCTGCTCACCGAGGGCCCGGTCGATCACCTGGACCACGCCTCCTACCAGCAGTTCTGGGGCGGCAAGGCCGGCATCGACGCCACCGCGAAGTGGCCCGAGGAGGGCTACACCCGCGACGGCGGCTGGCCGCAGATGGTGGTCTCGGACCCGGATACGGCGGCCCTGGTCGACCGCCGCTGGAAGGAATACGGACTGTGACCGCCCTCCCCGCCTCAGCCGGCCGGCCCGCCCCCGCGGCGGTGCCGGGCCGGCTCCGCGCGTTCCTGAACGTGGTGATGTTCGAGCACTCGATCTTCGCCCTGCCCTTCGCGTACACCGCCTCCCTGACGGCGATGTTCCTGTCCGAGGGCCGGCGGATCGAGTGGGACACCCTGGGCCTGGTCACGGCCGCCATGGTGGGGCTGCGGTCCTTCGCTATGGCCGCCAACCGGATCATCGACCGCGAGATTGACGCGCGTAACCCGCGCACCCGGGGCCGCGAGATGGTGACGGGCGCCCTGTCGGTGCGGGCCGGCTGGATCGGCGCGGCCCTCACCCTGGCCCTGTTCCTGGGGGCCGCGGCGCTGCTGAACCCGCTGTGCCTGGTGCTGGCGCCGGTGGCCGTGGTGCCGATGGTCGTCTACCCGTACGGCAAGCGGTTCACGGACTTCCCGCACGCCATCCTGGGCCTGGCCCAGGCGGCCGGGCCGGTCGGCGCCTGGCTGGCGGTCACCGGCACCTGGTCGTGGGACGCGGTCCTGCTGGGCCTGGCGGTGGGCATCTGGATCGGCGGCTTCGACCTGATCTACGCCTGCCAGGACATCGCCACGGACCGGGAGACGGGCGTACGGTCCTTCCCGGCCCGCTTCGGTATCGCCACGTCCCTGCGTACGGCGCGGGTGTGCCACGCCGTGACGATGGCCCTGCTCGTCTGGTACGCGGCGGCCACCGGCGCGGGCCCCTTCCTGTGGGTCGGCCTGGCGGTGGTCGCGGGCGCGTTCGTCTACGAGCACTCGCTGGTCAAGGCGGACGATCTGTCCCGCCTGAACCGGGCCTTCTTCACGGTCAACGGCTTCGTGGGCATCACCCTGTTCGCCTTCGCGCTGACCGACCTGCTGACCCGCGGCCTGATCGTCTTCTAGTCCGCTTGGTCCGCCCTTCTGCCGGGACCCACCCCTTGCCCCGCTACTCCCACGTGGCGGCGTCCGGGTCGATGCCGTGGGCCCGCGCCTCGGCGTCGACCAGGCGCCGGAACCAGCCCGCGAGGCCGGGCCGCACGGTGTCGTAGTGCGCGGTGAAGGCCGGGTCGGTCTCATACATGCGGGCCAGGCAGACCTGCATCTGCCGGGTGAGCGGAAAGTACGCGGCGAACACCTCACGGTGCCGCCCGACGAGCCGGCCGGCCTCGTCGCTGCCCGGCGTGACACCGGCGTCCATCGCCTCGCCCAGTTCCCGGTCGAGCCCGGCGACGGCGTCGGCGACGGCCTGCCACTCGCGTGGGCCGCGCGCGGCCGAACGCTCGGCGTACTGCCGCCACTGCGGGGTGTCCCCGTAGCGCTGCCGCGCCTCGGCGGGCCACGACGGGTCCCAGCGGGGGCCGAAGACCGCCGCCTGCTGTTCGACGGTCAGCAGCAGACCGCGCTCGTGCGCCTCGATCATCCGCTCAAGACCGGTGTCGAGCCGCTTCAGGCGCTCGATCCGCTCGGCAACCTGGGCCCGCTGCGCGCGCAGCGCGTCGGGCACGTCGGTGGCCGGGTCGTCCAGCACGGCCCGGATCCGGTCCAGGCCCAGGCCGATCTCGCGGTAGACGATGATGCGGTGCAGGCGTTCCAGGTCACCGGCGGTGTAGAGCCGGTATCCGGCGGCGGTGCGCAGCGACGGGCGGGCGAGACCGATCTCGTCCCAGTGGTGCAGGGCGCGGACCGTCACGTCCAGCCGCGCCGAGACCTGACCGACGGTCAGGCCCTCGGCGTCGGCGTGGGCGTTGGCCTCCGAGGCGTCAGGCATGGGTCCCATGATCGGCGCCGATGGTGTCGGGCGCGGTGATCCCCATGTCCGCCAGGTTGCGCGCCTCCTGGCTCTCCGGATCGAACGGCTTCGCGGCGGTGAGCACGACCCGGGCGTTCTCGGGGGTGATCACCTCCACGTCGCGGGTGTTCCAGGGCGTGTCCCGCGGGCCCTCGACCGACTCCGGGCGCAGCGCGCGGCACGCCTCGGCGAGCCCGTCGAGCTGGCCCAGCACGCACGCGAAACTGACGCTCATGGCCGGTGGCCGCTCCACCGCGTTCGGCGCGGCGACCAGCAGGATGTCCTGGAAGGCCCAGCGGCGCAGGTGCACCAGGGTGCCGGGGATGCTGAACAGTTCGAAGAAGCCGAGCCCGCGGACCCAGAAGTCGACGGAGCCCGCCAGGTCGGTGGTGGGGATGGTGACGAAGGCCGGCATGCCGTAGATGCCGCGGAACGGTTCCGGCGGCACGGCGTCCGGGCCGGGGGCGGGTACGGGGCTGAACTCGAACGCGTTGTAGTAGTCGCTCATGGGCCCCACGGTGCAGCCTCACGCAACGTGAGGGGCAAGTCCGGACGCCCGCCGCCGGTGGCGCGCGGGCTGTTGGCGCTGGGTCAGGTGCGCGGGACGTCCTCGACGAAGTGGTCGAACTCGTTGTTCTGGACCCCCAGCACGAACGCGTCCCACTTCGCGCGGGTGGTGGTGACCACCTTCTCCGGCTCGTCGGTCTGCCGGATGTGGATCAGGTCCCCGTCCCCGGCGGCCACCTCGAAGCAGTGCTCGTCGCTCCCGTCCTCGACGGGGGCCTGGATCCAGTCGAGATGATCGAGATTGCGGCTCTCCGCCATGACAGACCTCTCCTGAGCGTGACCTGAGCGGTGCTTACGGTACCCGTCGGAACGGCACAGGGCGACGCCGCCCGCGTGCGCCCCCGTTCGCGCCGGGGAGCGTGCTCCGCCGTACTCCCCACGGGTTATGGTCGCGCCCTTCCGGCCGGGACAAGATCGCGATCGACATCCGGTCCGCGCGCCGGCCGGACGGCTCGCGCGCGGGCCATGACCCCGTGCGGAATGAGGAAAGCGCTGTGACACTCAATGCGGCAACGGTCGCGTCGGAACTGGAGGCCGCGAACCAGGTCGGCGACCCGGAGGCCGACGAACTGGTGGCCGAGCTGATCGAGAAGCGCGAAGTGGATGGGGTCAACGCGCTGTTCCGCACCATCGGGACCCTGAAGCCCGGCCAGGACCTGTCGACGCTGCCCGAGCGGCTCGCGGAGTTCCTGCGCGGGGCCACCGCCCCGCCGCCGGACTGGAGCGAGGCCGATGTCAGGGCCGCCGAGAGCTTCTTCGGCCGGCACCACGGCGAAGTCTCCATGCTCCAGGGCACCGTGGGCCTCATCGGCACGTACCTCTCGCCGACCGGCGCCTTCACCCTGCGTTCCACCGGCCGCCTCGGCGGGGTCGAGGGGCCCGGGCGGCGCCTGTCGCAGTCCTCGCGGCTGTTCATCGACATGGGCAACAAGGACGCCATGCGCGACGGCACGCTCGCCGCGAACGTGACCAAGGTGCGCCTGGTGCACGCCTCCGTGCGGCAGCTGCACAAGAAGAGCGGCGAGTGGGACTACGCCAAGTGGGGCGAGCCGGTCTCCCAGAAGTACACCACCGGCGCGGCCTGCGTGTTCAGCACGCAGATCGTCCAGGCCATGCGGAACCTCGGCGTCGACGTCTCCCGCTCCGACGCGGACGGCTTCATGTGCGCCTGGCACTACGTCAGCCACTACCTGGGCACCCCGGAGAAGTGGTTGCTGCCGAAGGACGCCGACGAGGTCGAGCGGCTGTGGAACCAGGAGCGGGACAAGGAGTGGAAGAAGTCCGAGGACGGCGTCTTCATGACGGCGCAGGCGGTCGAGTTCTACAAGAAGTTCTTCCCGCCGGGCTTCCACGACGCGTTCGTGGCGATGGTCCGGGTGGCGCTGACCGACAAGTACGCCGACATGGCCGGGCTCGCCAAGAACCTCCTCGACGAGGCCGGTAAGCCCCTCGCCGCAGGCCACAAGATCGCCAGCGGTCTGGGCGGCGGCCTGTTCGGCGGCGCGGCGGAGAAGACCGTCGGCGTCAACCCGTACAAGGAGACCCTCGGGGTCGCCTCCAAGGCGTTCAACGAGGTCGAGAAGTACGCCCTGACCCACGACCAGGACGACCAGCCGCAGATGCACCAGGAACTGGACGACAACCGGTGACGGCTGGCTGGTGGTTGTAGGGCCCGGCCCGGGACGGTGTCGCCCCCTGCCGTGGACGGCAGGGGGCGGTGGCCGGACCGTTCGTCATCGCTTCAGCGAGCTGACGAACGCGGACCAGGCGGTGGTGGGGAAGGCCACCACGGGGCCGCCGTGCCGGTGCTTGGAGTCACGGACGGGGACGATGCCGTGGGAGGCGGCGAGGTTGGCGGCGACCTCGATGCACTGGCCGCCGTTGCCGCTGTACGAGGACGTGTGCCAACGGGCGGAGGTCATCACGGCGGTCTCCTTCGGCTTCAGTGCTTGAGGGATCCGAGGAACGCGGACCAGGCGGTGGTCGGGAACGCGACCACCGGACCGCTGTGAGCCTTGGAATCACGGACCGGGACGATGCCGTGGGAGGCAGCGACCTCGCGTGTGACCTCGACGCAGGCGCCGCCGTGCTCGCTGTAGGAGGATGTAAACCAGTGGAGGGTTTCGGTCGTCACGGGGTGCCCTTTCGAAACTGGTCGATCATGGCCACGGATGTTGCTTGAGAGAGCGCTTCGGCCTGTAGTTGATGGTAGGCGGTCAACATGGGTACGACGGAAGTGATTTCTCGCTCAAGCTGGCCACGCTGTGCGGACTCCGCGTAGGAGAGAAGTGCCCGGCTTTCCATGGTCAGGATGTATAGCGGCAGATTGAGTGGGCGACGGTCGCCCATGTCGAACGGGGCGATCTGGAGAACGGTGTTCGGCATCGCGGCGAACTCGATCAGTCGCGCGAACTGGCCATCCATAACCGTCCGGATCCCGACGGGCCTCCTGAGGCAGCTCTCATCCAGTACGACGAACACCAACGGTGGCGGCGTGCGCTGGAGAGACGCCTGGCGAGCCATGACGAGTGCGTCCCGCTCATCACCCTGCTCGGGCGTAATGGCGCCTCGCTCGACCTCGCGTGCGGTCAGTGCAGCCGCGTACTCCGGTGTCTGAAGGATGCCGGGCATGACACCGACTTCGTACAGCCTGATCTCTGCGGCGCGTGCCTCCTGCGTCACGTACTCGGGGAACCCTTCCAGCAGCGCAGTGTGCCGAATGGCGCGACTCTGCCGCTTGAGCCTGTCCCCGGTGCCCATCACCCTGTCGGCACTTGCCGCAAAACGTTGAGTTGGAGGACGACGACCGGTTTCCACCGCGGAAATATGCGTCCCGGAGCACCCCATGCGCTCGGCCAGCTCGTCCTGGGTCCAACCGCGCTCATCCCGCAGTAGTCGAAGACGTTGCCCGAACGCTGCGCTCGGTGATTGCTCTGGGTTCAACTCTTTCCGGTTCAAGGGGCACCCCAACTCTCTGTACAAAGTCCGCAAGTTGAAGACCCTCCGAGTCTAAGTCACGCTGAATGCTCCTGGTAGTGAAATCACTACGGAGAGGAGTGGTCATGCGTGCGACCATTCACCCGGAACTCCCCAATGTCCCGATGGAGCTCCTTCAACTGCGGGAGGCCCTGGCTCTGCTGGGTGTCTCCACGACGCAGGTCAGTCTCAATCCCGGGCTCGCGCCGACGATCTCGGTTCACCGGATGTCGCTGGGGATCGTGCGGCGGCTCGTTCCGGACCTTGTCTGCGGGCTGGCGCGTCAGCACTTGTCGCCGGGGGCGGTGGTGTGGAGTGCGGAGTTGGAGCGGGTGGTGGTCGTCGTCTACACGGTGGGGGCGCTGATTCGGGTGCGGGCGTACGACGATCCGTCGTTCGAGACGCACACCCCGGCCGCTGATCTGCGGCCTGCGACCGTGCGGCAGTTGGCGGCTGTGACGCGGGCGGTGTCCGGATGAGCGTTCCGGAGGTGGTGGAGATCACCGCCGAGACGGTGCTGGTCGGTGACGTGATCCAGGTCGGGGGCCGGGCGTTGGTCGTCGCGGATCTGGTGCTGACCACCCGGGGTGGGCGGCGGCTGGAGTTCGCGACGGGGGAGGCACTCACCCTGCACGCCCGGTCCCGGCTGACCGGCACCCGCCTCAGCAGCCGTGGGAGGCCGAGGTGACGTCGATTCCCCGGCTTCCCGATCTCAGGTTCGCCGAGATCCGGCCCCTGCCACCACGACTGGCTGCGGGCGCTTCCCGGCCGGAAGCCGGGGGAGGGCCGGAATGGGTGCTGGGGCGTTGCTGGCTGTGGTGCGGGAACCGCTGCACCTGGGTGCTGTGGCTCGGCTCGGCGTCCACCGCCGGGCACTACGCCCAGTTCTACGTCTGCGAGCCGTGCCTGGCCCGGCTGCACCACACGATCATCGACTACGCCGACGCCGTGCGCGAAGCACCCACCGATGCCGCAGGGTTCAAGGTCCCGCTCTACGTAGCCCCCGAGGACCCGCCCCGCCCCGAACCAATCCGCTATCCCCGCCCCGGCACCCGTACCCGCCGCCCCCGCACGGCCCTCGGCCGCCTGTGCCACCGCCTGATCACCGGCCGGGAAAGACCCTCGGCCCCGGTCGCCTGACCCCGGCGCCCGGGATCAGGGCGTCTCCGCGAAGGCCGCCCGGTGATCGTGCACCCACTGCTCGAACGTGCCCGCCGGGCGGCCGAGTATCCGCTGCACATGGTCCGTGAGGTAGGCGGTGCCGCCCGCGCGGGCCCAGTCGATGCCGGTGACGACCTCGGCCGGCAGCCGGCCGAGGATGTCCGTGGCGTCCGTGATCCGCACGGTCCGCCCCAGCACCCGCCCCAGGATCGACGCCTGGTCGGCGAACGTCAGCAACTCCGGGCCGGTCAGGTCGTACCGCTGTCCATCGTGGGCGTTGCCGGTCAGGGCCGCGACGGCGACCTCGGCCACGTCCCTCGGGTCGATGACGGCCTGCCGGGCGTCACCGGCCAGGTTCGGGACGGGTTCCCCGGCCAGGATCAGGGCCCGGTGGGCGAGGAGGTTCGAGGCGAAGGACGGTGGGCGGAGCATCGTCCACGCGAACCCGCCGGCCTCGATCGCCTCCTCGGCGGCGACGTGCCACGCGCCGATGGTCTGTCCGCCGAAGATCCCGCCGCTGCCGATCGCCGACAGCTTGACGATCTTCCGGACCCCGGCCGCGCGTGCGGCGTTGACCAGGGCGAAGTCGTGGTCCGCCGTCGGCGCGGGCGGCACGGTCACCAGGAAGACCGTGTCGACACCCGCGAGCGCGCGGTTCAGCGACGCCGGGTCCTCGAAGTCCGCCTGCACGTGGCCCGGGTGGGCGCGGCGGGACATCGCCCGGAACGGTACGCCCTGTTCGGAGAGGAGGCGTACGACATGGCTGCCGATGGTGCCCGTGGCACCGGTGATCAGGATCATGAATCCGACGATGGCAGCGCCTCCACACGGCCGGATAGGAAGTTTCGGCACTATCGTGGAGCGGTGGGTTCCCTCAACGTGCCGCCCGCTCTGCTGCGTTGGGTGTCCGGGATCGATGTCGCCACGGCGACGGCCGGACCGACAGCGGTCGACGTACCCGACCACGCCACCACCCTCCTCCTACGCGTCGAACGGCGCGAGCTGATCGTGATGGGCCCCCGTACCCGGGCCGCCTATCACGCGGGCGGGCCCAGTCACTCGTGCGTGCGGGTCCGCATGCGGCCGGGGCGCGTGCAAGCCCTGCTCAGGCGTCCACTGCGTGATCTCGCGGACCGGGTCCTGCCCCTGCGCGCCCTGCCGGGCCTGGACATCGACCAGTTCGCCACCGACCCGGCGACCGCACTCGACGGGGCGTGGGCCGGCCTGCCGGAGCCCCCGGCCCGGCTCGACGAGGCCGCGCGGCTGCTGGCCGGTGGCACGGTCGCGGCGACGGCGGCCCGGCTGAACCTGAGTGAGCGCCGCCTGCACACCCTGTTCCTGGACGGCACCGGTCTGTCCCCCAAGCGCTTCGCGCGCATCGACCGGCTGCGGACCGTACTGGCGGCGGAGGCGGTGCCGGGGCGGTGGGCGGACATCGCGGCGTCGGCGGGGTACTACGACCAGTCCCACATGACGGGGGAGTTCCGCCGCCTCATGGGCGTCCCACCGGCCGCGTTCGCCGCCGGACACTACCCCGCCGCGACCTCCTGCACGGAGCGGCAGGGACACCCCTGACGGCGCGGCGGCGCCACGGTGTTCCGGGCGCCCATGGTCGTGGGACCGAGAGCCGTACATCTCGCCCGTAGGGGCTACCGCTCCGCTTCGGTGAAGCGGTCCAGTCCGAGCACGGCGAGGAGTTGCAGCTTCTCGTACCCGGGGGACCGTGATGGCGCGGTGAGCACGAGCAGCGTCTGGGACTGGTCCTCGGTGAACAGGGCCTGACAGTCCAGTTCGATGGGGCCGACCTCGGGGTGGAGGAGCGTCTTGTGGTCCTCGAAGCGCTGCGCGACCTCGTGCCGCTCCCACAACGCGGCGAACTCCCCGCTCGCCGTCCGCAGCGTGCGCACCAACTCACCGGCCTGGGACCGGGGGCCGCGCAGTCCGTGGGCGGCGCGCAGGTTCGCCACCTGGGCGCGGCTCTGCCGGTCACGGTCGGCCTCGGGATAGACGGATCGTTCCGCGGGGTCGGTGAACCAGCGGTAGATCGCGCTGCGGGCCGGACCCGTGTGCCGCGACGCGTCCCCGAACAGGGCGATGGCCATCGCGTTCTGTACCAGCGTCTCGCCCAACTCGGTCAGGATGAGCGCCGGAGTGTCGTCGAGGCGGTCCAGGACCCGCAGCAGGGCGGGGGCGACGTGCGGGGAGGCCGACAGCGAGGCCGGGGCGTCGTGGCCGGACACCCGGTACAGGTAATCGCGTTCGTCGCCCGTCAGCCGCAGGCCCGGGCGAGCGAGGCCAGCATGTGCTTGCTGGGCTGCGGGCCGCGCCGCTGTTCCAGCCGGGTAACGCGGCCAAGGGCCGGGCCGCTCTGGAACGGATCGGCGGCAACTCCTCGCTGCGCGCGCTCGACCTGGCATCGCTCGCGTCGGTCGCGGCGCTGGCCGACCGCCTGAACGACGAGGGGCGGCCGATCCACATCCTGATCAACAACGCGGCCGTCATGACACCCCCACCCGGCACACCACCGCCGACGGCCTGGAACTGCAATTCGGCACCAACTACCTGGGGCACTTCGCCCTGGTTGCCCGCATCCTGCCGCTGCTCATCGCCGGGCGCGCCCGGGTCACCGCGCAGTCCGCCCTGGCCGCCGCGCTGGCCAGGACGATGAACTGGGCTGACCTCCAGTTCGAGCGCGGCTACAAGCCCTGGCCCGTGTACAGCCAGTCGAAGCTGGCCACCCTGCTCTTCGGCCTGGAACTGGACCGCCGCAGCCGTGCCAACGGCTGGGGCATCACCAGCAACGTCGCCCATCCCGGGTTCACCCGGACCAACCTCCAGAGCGCGGGCCCGAGGATGGGTGGCGGCAGGGCACCGTTCGATGTCGCGTTCCGGATCTTCGCGCCGCTCGGCTGGCCCGTCCAGCGCGTGGAAGGCGGGCTGCGCCCCGCACTCCACGCGGCGACCAGCCCCAACGCCGGGGGCGGACGCTTCTACGGCCCCCGGGGCCTGGGACATCTCACGGGCGCGGCGACCGAGGAGAAGATCTACCGCTCCGCCCGCAACCCGGAGGACGGCTCCCGGCTGTGGGACCTCTCCTGCGACCTGGCCGACGTCACGTTCCCCTGACGGGCATGCGCACGGCGGCGAACCCCGCCGGATCGGCCTCCCCCCACCGCTGACGGCGCCGCCTCACCCAGACACGACGTCCAGCCGTGGAAATGGTGGCACACCGGAGCGTGTCGGCAGCGGAACGTATCCTGGGCGCCAGGCGTCTCGGCGGGGAGAGGTCGACGGGGAGGGGACCGGACCGTGGAGGATCGTGGGACGTATCGGGGCACGTACAGGGGCCACGGTGTCGAGGACTACGCGGCGGCGCAGTTGCAGAGCATGACCCACAGGGAGTTGGAGGGTCTGCTGGCGGGGGCGAGGCCGGACATGCTGATCCAGCGGGGGGAGACGCTGGAGGCCGTGGCCGAGACGGTGGAATGGCTGGGCGACCAGATCCGGGCACGCGCCAATGAGTTGGAGTGGCAGGGTCAGACGGCGGACGAGTTCCGCGAATGGATCCGCCACTTCCATCACACCTCGGTGGATCTGAAGACGTACGCGAGTTTCATGGCCCACGCGATCACCAACGCGGGGGTGGCACTGCGCCAGGCCCAGAGCGAGATGCCACCCGCCCCGCCCCAGGAGATGCCGGCGACCGCTCTGGACGTGGCCTACGACTCGGGCGACGGCGACCGCCCGATGACGATGACCGAAGCCGACTCCAGCCGCCAGGAAGCCATCGCCGTCATCAACCGCCTGGGCTCGGTGTACAAGACATCGGCGGGCACGATCCAGTACGTGAACGAGCGGGAACCGCAGTTCACGGAGCCGCCGACTGGCGCACCGGAATGGGAGCCTGGCTCGACCGGCCCGTCCTTGATCAACTCTCCTCCACCGGCGACGGCCGACCAGAATCCTGCACTGCACGCGCCATCACCTCGGGTGAGCGCACCACAGTCGACAGAACCGCCCCAGGGATCGCTACGCCCCTCAGCCCAGGATCCCGCAACGGGCGCTTTCCCGGGGTTCCGTGATGCCGAGGGAGTGGGGACATCGTTGGATTCGGTGGGGGTGGTGCCGAATGGTGCGGCTCCTCCGGCTCCTCCTGTGGCGTCGGGGCCTCCCGCGCCGGTGATGCCTGAGCGGCCGGTGACCGGTGGTGGCTTTCCGCAGCAGCCAGTGGCGGGTCCGTTGCCGGGGTGGCCGGCGCCGGGGCAGTCCGGGCCGGGCCGTGGCGGCGCTGGGGGGCAGGTTCCGCCGGTGCGCCCGTCCGGTCCACCGGGTGGTGCGGGCTCGCAGCCTCCCGCGATGGGGCGTCCTGCCGGGCCGGGGATGCCGAGTGGGCAGCAGCCTCCCGTGGGCCGTCCGCCCATGAGCGGCCCAGGTGCCGGCAGCGGCAAGGGCCCGGAGGGCGGCAATCCCTGGGGGCGAGCCAACAACTATGGCCTGTTGGGCGGGAAGCCGGTGCCGAACGGGAAACCGACCCTCGCGTCACGTATCCCGCCGGGCGGGGTGATCCAGCCCGGCATGAACCAGACCAACTCCCGCCTCACTCCCGCCAAGAAAGACCAGCCCGCAACCCCGCGCCCGGCCTACGGCAATGCGGCCGTCGACGGCCGCCCCGCCAAGAGCGGGGCACATGGGCGGGCTCTGCCGAAGCCGACCGGGGTGATCGGTCTGCCCGGCCAGGGCAGGAAGAACGGTAAGAAGAAGCAAAAGAAGAACGAGAGCAAGGACGACAGGCAGCAGCCATGACCCCAACCCGCCGGGCCCTCGCCACCACCCTTGCCCTCACCGCAGCTCTCGCCACCGCACCCACCACCGCCCAAGCGGCCGGAACCCCCCAACACCCCTGGTACTTCGACACCCTCCGCGTCGAAGAAATGTGGGAACACACCACCGGTGAAGGCATCACCGTCGCCGTCATCGACACCGGAGTAGATGCCACGCTCCCTGAACTCCAAGGGCAGGTCCTCGGAGGCATCGACCTGACGGAGGGTGCTGAAGGCGGGCATGTGGACACAGCAGGACACGGCACACACATGGCGGGGCTCATCGCCGGTACAGGAGAGGGAAACGGGATTCGGGGCCTTGCCCCAGGCGCCAAGATTCTTCCTGTTCGCGTCATCAACAGCAATGACATCTCTATCAATAGTGTTAGTCGCTGGGTGGAGGGGATTCAGTACGCCATTGATTCTGGTGCAGATATCATCAGCATTTCCGTAACAAGAGAAGACATCATTGGCGCCGCAGGGCCATTGTCGGAAATGGTGGAAGAAGCGGCTCGGCAGAACGTGCTTTTCTTCGCTTCGGCCGGAAACAAGGGGGAAGGCGCGAACACGGCTCAGCCGCCCGCGAGCCTTGACGGTGTGGTGGGTGTCGGCGCCGTGAAAAGTGATGGGGAGCGGTCTTCCTACTCCACGTCGGGAGCGCACGTGGCCATCGCCGCCCCTGGCAACGATGTGCCCTCGCACTGTGACGGTCTGGATGGCCCGCTCTGCTTGATGGAAGGTGGCGGAACCAGTGCCGCCGCAGCCCTGGCTTCCGCCTCCGCCGCGCTGATCTGGTCGCAGAATCCGGACTGGACGAAGAATCAGGTCCTGCGGGTGATGCTCAACACGGCCGAGCGGTCCGACGATCAGCGGCGGGACGACTTCACCGGGTACGGTATCGTCCGCCCCGACCGCGTCATCATCGACGGGGAGGGCGACCCGGGAGACCCCGACAGCCCGCCCATCTTCCGCGACTGGGAAGCCGCCCTCGTGCCCCCCGCCACACCCGAGCCGACGCCCGAAACGACTCCGGACGACAGAACCGATCCCGCCCCAGGACCCGAGGTGGAAGCCGCCTCAAGCAGCGACGACAGCAACTCGCTGCCCTGGATCCTCGGCGGCACAGCCGTCATTCTGATCGCCGGCGTGACCGGATGGCTGCTGCTGCGGCGACGCGCTTGATCTCCCCTCGGCGATGACGAGCTCGCGCGGACGATGCCTCACCGGCGGGCTTTCCGTGATGGGTTGGGGCCCACGGCTGGCTCGCACTCCAACCGTGGGCCATGATCTTCCGGGCCGGGGCTGTTGTCGTCAGTGGCGACTGTCGCTCGCGCGGCTTGGTGACGCCGCCGCCAGAATGACCGGCGGGTTCAGTGGGCTGAGTCGTGGACAGGAACAGAGACATCCGCTCCATGGGCCAAGCCACCCACCATGGCCGGGCTGGAGTACCAGGGTCGTTCCGGCGGCAATCCGGCGCCGAAGGGCGAGCGCGCGGCTCATTCGCGGTTCGCCCCACAGAAGAACGAGAGCAAGGACGACAGGCAGCAGCCATGACCCCCACCCGCCGGGCCCTCGCCACCACCCTTGCCCTCACCGCCCTCCTCGCTACCGCGCCAGCGGCCCAAGCAGCCGACACACCCCAACACCCCTGGTACTTCGACACCCTCCGCGTCGAAGACATCTGGGAACACACCACTGGCGAAGGCATCACCATCGCCGTCATCGACAGCGGCGTCGACAGCTCGCTCCCCGAGCTGGAAGGCCAAGTCCTCGAAGGCACCGACCTCACTGGGAGTGCTGAAGGCGCACACGTGGACACCGACGGACACGGTACCCACATGGCAGCGCTCATCGCTGGAACAGGAGATGGAAACGGAATTCGAGGTATTGCCCCAGGCGTCAAAATTCTTCCTGTTCGCATCGTCGAAAGTGGAGAATTCTCCATCAGTGGTGTCGCTCGATGGGTAGAGGGAATTCAATACGCCATTGATTCGGGGGTGGACATCATCAACATCTCCGGCACGCGGGAAGACATCATTGGCGCGGCGGGGCCACTGTCTGAAGTGGCAGAAGAAGCAGCCAGGCAGGGCATACTTTTCTTCGCTTCTGTTGGTAACGAAGGGGAGGGGGCGAACACGGTTCAACCGCCGGCAAGCCTTGACGGTGTCGTAGGCGTCGGTGCCGTGCGGAGCGACGGTGAAAGGTCCTCTTATTCCACGTCCGGCGCGCACGTAGCCATCGCCGCTCCTGGCAACGGTGTTCCCGCGTACTGCGGCGATCTGGGCGGCTCCCTCTGTCTGATCGAGGGTGGTGGGACGAGCGCCGCTGCCGCATTGGCGTCGGCCTCCGCCGCGCTCATCTGGTCCCAGAATCCCGACTGGACCAAGAACCAGGTCCTGCGCGTCATGCTCAACACCGCCGAACGCCCCGATGATCAGCGGCGGGACGACTACACCGGGTACGGCATCGTCCGGCCCGACCGGGTCATTGTGGATGGGGAAGGCGACCCGGGAGACCCCGACAGCCCGCCGATCTTCCGCGACTGGGAAGCGGGCCTGATGCCGCCCGCCACACCCGAGCCGACGCCCGAAACGACTCCGGACGACAGCGCCGATCCCGCCCCCGGGCCCGAGGCGGAAGCCGCCCCTGCCAGCGACGACAGCAGCCCCCTGCCCTGGGTCCTCGGCGGCACCGCCGCCGTCATCCTCGTCGGTGTGACCGGATGGCTTCTCCTCCGGCGACGCGCCTGATCAGCCGCCGGCGCGTACGACATTTCCCCGATGGGCGGTCTTCCGCCCTGGCCACCTGGTCGGTGCCGCAATCACGCCCTCTCGTTGGAGGCCGCCCCGGGTGATGAACGTTGCCTTTGGCGAGGCGCTCAGGGAGATGCAGCGCGAGAGGGCTCAGAACTGCTGCTGCTCAACGCCGGGTGGGAGGAGGCAGGGGGTGCGGACGATCAGGAGCAGGTGGTTCTCGTTCTCTGGAAAGTCGGCAGCACTAACAGAATGTTGATCCTCTGGATGCCGCATCTGGAGGAGGTTGGCCGGCGATACTGATGGGTCCGAGCGGTACCCCTGGACTTCGAATCCCTTCCGCTCCAGAGTGTCCCGGATGTCGATGACTGCCCGTGCATGATCTTCGGGTGGAACCACGACGTGGGCGGAATAGGTGTGCTGGAAGCGGCCGTCCCCGGCCACTTCGTCGTTCTTTCCCAGACATTCGAAGAAATCGATTTTCTTCGTCTCGTCAGCGATGTCGCCGCCTGCTGTGCGGGCCATGGATTCAATCCAGTGGGCAGCCCAATCCTCAGCATCCTCACGGCTCATTCGGGGAAGTGGATCATTGACCCCCGACGACATGCAGCCTCCCAGGGCCATTGCCAAGCACAACGCGGCTATGCCGTTGCGCAGTACTCCGATTCTTGATCTCATGCCATTACCTGTCGTGTCATCTCATCAGTGGCTGCTGGCCGGCAATGATCAGGCCGATGTTTTGCAGACTCTGGCTCTCTTCGTTCCAGTAGCCACTGTGTCCCGACGTATCGACTGACATTTCCCGAGCACCGAAGTCCTTTTCATGAGGTTCGGCTCCGAGCGACCATCCGGACAAGTAGTTCACCACGGGGTCGTCTTCGGCGGCGCCGACCCACAGCCGATCAGGATCGATATGAAGATCTGATGCGTGACCGACGGACATACCAGGGCTGCCCAAGACAATGATGTCATCCGCTCCCAGGCCGTCGCCTCCCTTGTCCGCTGCACCGACCATCGTGGAACCGTAACTGTGGCCCACTACCGTGAGATGACTGTCACGGCCCTGCCGAGCGGACTCCAACCCTGCGGTAAAGCTCCGCAGATCGGCTGCTGCGGCGTCGGCTCGGCCCGTCGTGGCCACGCCTCCGGGGATCTCCGGTGCGTCATAACCAAGCCAGGAGACCACGGCTACCTCCTCGTTCGTATACCTCCGGGCTTCGCCCTGCATCTGGTCGATCCGTGCGATCTGGCCGCCCGCCGAGGTCATGTCCGTGCCCGTGCCTGGGACCAGGATCGCCGTGTGGGCCGCCGTGTCCGGGTTGCCCTGGGCCAGGACGTACTGGCCGTCGTGGGAGGTGTCGAAGCCCAGCAGATACAGCTGTTTGTCGCCCTCCGCGCCCGCCGCCAGGTCGAGTTGCTCGCGCAGGTGATTCAGGCCCGCGTAGGAGATGCCGTCGTGGATGCCGTGGGTGTGTTCCCGCGCCGCGTACTCCTCCAGCAGGGCATCCAGGGCACGCCGGTTGGCGATGTCGCGGTCGGCGGTCGGTAGGCCGTCCAAGACGCCGACCTCGGCCGGGAAGTACAGCAGGTACGCCTCGCGCTGGCTCTGGCTCATGCCGTTCCACCAGCGGGCGTTGGCGTCGGGGCTCCCGTCCTCGGGGATGTCCTCCACGTTCGCGCCGATGTCCAGCCGGGCGCCCATCCGCGCCGCGAGGTCCAGGGCCGTGGTGCGCCCGTACTCCTTGTCGAAGGCGAACCAGTCGACATCCCGGAGTACCCCCGCGGCCCTCACCGCCGCGCTCGTGGCGTCCGCGACCGCCTGTTCGATCTGCTGCCGGTACTCGCCCAGACCGGCGTTCGCCGCCTGGGACAGCCGCTCGTAGTCCGGGTCGTTGCGCATCTCCGGGTCCAGCTCGCGGGGCTGGACCCAGCCGTCCTCGCGGACCGTGAAGCCGTCGGCCTCCGCGCCCTCGACCGCGCTGCGCAGCTTCACCTGGGCGATCTGCATCGTGCGGTTGGCCCGGCGCAGCGCGGTCGCCATGAGGGTCATGTTGATCGCGGCGGTGTGCAGGATGCTCTGGGCCACCTCCATGGAGCGCAGCCCGGTGGTCGCCGCCTGGCCGGTCCAGTCGGCGGCGATCAGCGGGGCCGAGACCCGCTGGTACGACTCCTCCTGGGCCTCCAGCAGCGCCTCGGCCATGCGGGTCCACGCGGTGGCGACCTCCGCGAGGGCGCTGAAGTCCTGGGTCATCAGTTCGCGGAACTTCTCGGGCATCAGACCGTGCCCCACGTACGGAACTGGCGGCCGATCTCCATGTCGGTCTCGGACATGCCGTACGAGAGCATGTCGAGCCCGTCGGCGTGGCCGATGAGCCGGTCGGAGGTCTCACACAGCTTGTCGCCCCACTTGTCCGCCGTGATGGTCAGCCGCGGGCCGAGGTCCCATCCCTGGAGGGACTCACCTGCCGCGTGGGCCTTGGCGATCGCGTCGTCGATGACGGGCCGCAGGTCGCTCTCCACATCGCGCGACGCGCTCGACGCCGAGCGCAGGACGTCCAGCGGGACGCTCAGATCGGTGCGTCCCGGGGCGGAACCGCCGTTGCCCGCCTCGTCGGAGTTCAGACGCGTGCGCGTCATGTCCTCGCGGGCGGTCTGCTTCGCCGCCGCCCATGCCTCTTCCCATGTCATCGTGACCGGTGACCTCCCCCGTACGGTCCGTACCGGAGGCCACGATACGGCCATCGGCCGGCCGGCGGTCAGGATCCGGGCGCACCTCCAGCGCGGGGCGCCGGGACGGGGGTCCGTACGACAGCGGCGCGGCTCGGGCCGTGACCTGGGGGCGATGGTGAGGCGGAGGGAGACGAAGGTCTTGCCGCGGGGACGCACGCGAGGCCATCCCCCGCCTCATCTGCCGGTGCCCAGACGTCCGTTCGCCGGAGGGAACTGCCGCGTGAGCCGGGCTCGTGCCGCGCGGCGGTCGACAGCGCTGTCATGACGGCGAGCCAGCTCCGAGGCGTAGGCGCGGTTGAGACCGGTCAGGACATACCGATCGGGGCGCTGCACGTGGAGGAGATGCTGGCGGGTCAGCTCCTCCAGCAGGGGCCGCACCGTCGAGGTCGTCACTCCCGCGAGGCTCGCGGCCGCCGGCGCGGATATCCAGGCCGCGTCGGAAAGGGAGAGCAGGCGGAACAGGCGCGCCGCGTCCGCGCTCAGGACCCGGTAGGACCACGAGAGGACCGTCCGCAGGTCGGTGTTGGCATCGGCCCCGGTGAACAGGTCCAGGCTTCCGCCGGCCCGGCGCAGCTCGTCCGCTATATGGGGCAGCGCGTGGTTCGGGCGGGTCTGCGCGACCGTGGCGACGATGGCCAGCGCCAGGGGCAGCCGCCCGCAGAGGTCGATGATGTCCCGCACCGCTTCGGGATGGGCCTCGATCTGATCCGCGCCGAGGCGTTGGGCCATGGCCTGACGTGCCTCTTCCGGGGAGAAGACGCCCAGGGTCATCGGACGGACGTCGTGCGTGACGATCAGGCCGGGCAACTGGGCGCGGCTGGTCACCAGAGCCATGGAACCGCGCGTGCTCGGCAGCAACGGCCTGACCTGGCCTTCGTCGAGTCCGTTGTCCAGGACGACCAACACACGACGGCGGGCCAGCAGGCTGCGGAACATGGCGATCTTCGCGTCGAGGCCCGCCGGGACGCGGGCCTGCGGCACGTCGAACGCACCCAGGAAGTCGACCAGGGCATCGGCCGGGTTCAAAGGCCGGTCGGACTGGTCGTAGCCGCGCAGATTGACGAAGAGCTGTCCGTCGGGGAAGGTGTCGGCGGCCCGGTGGGCCCAGTGGACGGCGAGCGCGGTCTTTCCACTGCCGGCCGCCCCGTCGATCTGTACCGCCCGTGTGGTCGTTCCGGCCTGCTCCTCGTCGACCGACCTCCGCAGTCCCGCCAGTTGGGCCGACCTTCCGACGAACGTGGACAGGTCGGCGGGGAGTTGCGCGGGCCGCGACAGGACGTCGTGCGGATCGCGCCGGGGTATGCGCTCACCCTGGGGCCGACTCCCGTCACGGGTCGGCCCGCGAGGGGCCGGATGCTCCAGCCGGATGTCGTGGTTCAGGATCGCCTGGTGCGTACCCCGCAGTTCGGGACCCGGGTCGACGCCGAGTTCCTCGCCGAGCCGTCGGCGTACTTCGTCGAAGCGCCGCAGGGCGTCGGCGGGACGTCCGGACAGGTAGAGGGAGCGGAGTAAGAGGTTCCAGGTCCTCTCCCGCAGTGGATGACGAGCCGTCAGGTCCTCGGCCACCAGCACGGCCTGCTCGAACTCCCCCTCGTTCAGCAGTGCTTCCGTGCGCAACTCCACGGCTTGCAGGCGCAGTTCCGTCAATCGGGCCGACTCGCGCATCGCGAACCTGTGATGCTCGACGTCCGCGAGCGCCGTGCCCCGCCACAGCGCCAGCGCACGGTCGATCTCCGACCGGGCCTCCGCGGCCCGGCAGTCCGCCAGCAACTGCCGGGCACTTACGACCAATCGCTCGAAGCGCGCGGTGTCGCGGACTTCTTCGGGCAACAACAGGGCATAGCCCGTGGACTCCCGGGCGAGGACCTCGTGGCCCGCTCGGCGCGAGCGTGCGGGTTCCAGGACATCGCGTAGTCTGCTCACATGCGAATACAGGGTCGCGACCGCGCTGGGTGGCGGCCGCCCCTGCCAGACATCCTCGCACAGCACATCGACGGGAACGGAGCGGCTGTTCTCCAGAAGCAGCCGGATCAGCAGTACGCGCCGCAGGTGTGGCCCGAGGTTGAGATCCTGCCCTCTGCGGCCGATGGCCAGCGGGCCGAGCATGGAGACCCGTATATCGATTTCTACCACCAGGCGGCTTTCCAATCCCCCCCGCTGAGGATGTTCCGTCCGCCGTTGAACTGGGGGGACGGTTGTTGATCATGCTAGACCGTCGCCGTGCGGTTCCCGCTTGACGCGTTCGGTGTGTCGAGTGTGAACGCCGGGAGATGTCCCGGCTGTTCCCCCCGGTGGCGTCCTTCGGCACGTCACTCGGTCTGCGCACCCTGCGCAAGCATTCGGCAAGTGTGCGACAAACGGTCCGCAAGTCACGGGTGAGAAGGTCAAAGCACTGCCCTCGCCGGTTCTCAGCGCGCGAAAACTGGAAACCGGCCCCGTTGCCGGCCGTGCACGCATACCGTCATGCCTTCGGCCGGCCGTGACGAACCGTCGCTCATTCACCCATGGGGCGACGGGATAGCGCCTTGTCCGCATTCAAAGATCCCGACATGTTCCGGACGTCCGGGACGGTGAAATCCGCCGACGGCCGGGGCCTCTCATGTGCAGCGCACGGAATCACTCGTTCCGCTTGTCGCAGGAATCCTTTTCTGCGCCATGTCCGAGCAGTGGCCAGGGACATCCGACGGTTGAAACATCTCAAGGGAGCTCTTCGTGGCGACGCGCCCTCCAGCACAGGCACAGAGGTCTTCTGACATTCACGGCCAGGCCGGCAATCTTTTCATGACGAGATCAGGCGATATCCGAGGGGATTCCGGGATCGCCGGGCAGGGGCAGGATTCCGCCCCGGAGTGCGCCGTCGAGTTGTCGGCCGAACAATGGCTCATCCACCGGGCCGAGATCGTGCACTATGTCAGGCATCTGCTGGACGGCGACATCCACACCGCCGAGGACGTGGCACAGGAGACGGCCATCCGGTTATGGCTCCATCCCGAGGTGCTCAAGTCCGGGCGGTCACTGAGGCCGTGGCTGCGGACCGTGGCCCGGAACATCGTGGTCGACCGGCACCGTCGGGCCCGGGCCAGGCCGACCGAGGTGAATCTGGCCACCGAACTGGACGCGGAGGGGCCGCAGGCCACCGCCAGCAACGTTCTGGATGGCCACCGTGCATTCGAGACCATCGAATCGGAGACGGTCGTCGCCGACATGTTGTCGTGTCTTTCACCGAAGCACCGCGCCGCCGTCCTGGCGGTCTATGTACAGGGTCATCACGTGAATGATGTGGCGACCATGCTGGGCATTCCCCCCGGCACCGTCAAATCCCGATGTCATAAGGCGATACGACAGCTCCAGCAGGTCTTCCGTGTTGAGGCGAAGTCGCCCATGGCGGCGTAGTGACACCGTCCAGAAGGCCGGATTCCTCTGCCAGGCAGAGGAATCCGGCCGAATGGAGTGCTACGCGCCGACTGCGTGAAAACCGCCGTCCACCCACACCATGGATCCCGTCGTGGCGGGCAGCCAGTCGGACAGCAGCGTGCACACGGACCTGCCCACGGGTTCGGGGTCATCGACCTTCCACCCGAGCGGGGCCCGGGAGTCCCACTGCGCCTCGATGTCCCCGGACCCGGGGATGGACCGGGCGGCCATGGTCCGGACCGGACCGGCGGCGACCAGGTTCACCCGGATCCCGCGGGGGCCCAGTTCCTTGGCGAGGTAGCGCGTGACGGACTCCAGGCCGGCCTTGGCGACCCCCATCCAGTTGTAGTCGGGCCAGGCTTGGCGTGCGTCGAAGTCCATCCCGACCACCGAGGCCCGTTCGCTCAGCAGCGGAAGCACGGCGCGCGTCAGCGACATGAACGAGTAGGCGGAGACCTGGACCGTGGTGGCGACGTCCTCCCACGGTGCCTCCAGGAAGGGGTTGCCGAGGCAGGAGGGCGGCGCGAACCCGATCGAGTGCACCACCCCGTCCAGGCCGGACACATGCTCGGACACCTTGCCGGACAACGCGTCCAGGTGCTCGGAGTTGGTGACATCCAGTTCGATCACCGGAGCCGGCGCGGGCAGCCGCCTGGCGACCCGTTCGACCAGGCTGAGCCGGCCGAACCCGGTGAGTACCACGTCGGCGCCCTGCTCCTGCGCGACGCGCGCGACGTGGAACGCGAGCGAGGCGTCCGTGAGCACCCCGGTGATCAGTAGTCGTTTGCCGTCGAGCAGTCCCGTCACGATCTCTCCCTTTGCTGACTCAGTGGCCCATTCCGAGGCCGCCGTCGACCGGCAGTACCGCGCCGGTGATGTAGGCCGCCGCCCCGGAGGCGAGGAACGTCGCGGCCGCGGCGATCTCCGTGGTGTCCGCGCCGCGACCCAGAGGGACCTGGCTCAGGATGTCCCGCTTGCGTTCGTCCGGCAGGACCGCGGTCATGTCCGTGGTCACGAACCCGGGGCTGATCACGTTCGCGGTGATGTTGCGGCTGCCGAGTTCGCGGGCGAGTGACCGGGCGAAGCCGACGAGGCCGGCCTTGCTCGCCGCGTAGTTCGCCTGACCCGCGCCGCCGGACAGGCCCACCTCCGAAGAAATGAAGACCAGTCGGCCCCAGCGTTTGCGGAGCATGCCGCGGGTGGCGCGCTTGGCGACGCGAAACGATCCGGTCAGATTCGTGTCCAGGACGCGGCTGAATTGTTCCTCGCTCATTCTCAGCAGCAAGGAGTCGTCGGTGATACCGGCATTGGACACCAGGATCTCGACCGGACCGTGCGTCTCCTCGATTTCCGTGAACGCCGCGTCGACCTGTCCGGAGTCGGTCACATCGCAGGTGACGCCCAGCATTCCGTCCGGTACGGGTGCGCCGCGGTGGGTCACCGCGACGCTGTCCCCCTGCTCGGCGAATCTTCGCGCGATCGCCAGTCCGATGCCGCGGTTGCCGCCTGTCACCAATACCGACCGTGCCATGTTCGATTCCTCCATTCCCCCGACGTGTTGGGGCGGCATTCACCGAGGCGCCTCGGATGCGTAACAGATGCCGTGGAACGCGTGCCGGTAGCCGAGCTTCTCGTACCACTTCTCCGTCGCGGTTCCCGCTTCCGTCTGAAGAAACAGGAAGGTGGCGCCGGCGTCGAAGGCAAGGCCGGAACATTCGTTCAGCAGCGCACGGCCCACACCCCGGCGCCGCGCGTCGGCCACCGTGCCGACCGCGTACACCCCCGCGTGTGAGCCGGCCACCAGCAAAACGGCGACACCGACGGCCCTCCCGCCGGATCGGGCGAGCAGATAGAACTTCTTGTACTCCGGCCCGGTGATCTCGAAGCTGCGGCGGAGGGCCTGGAGATGACTTTCCTCCAGCGGCCCGTACAGATTCACGGCGTCATCGCTGGAGTATGCCGAGGAGAACGCGGAAAGGAATTCTTCCCGGGTGTCCTCGGCGATGCTCCGCACCTCGATACCGGGTGTGATCTCGGTGTCCCGCGGACTCGCCTCACGCAGCATCCAGGAGTCGCACGCGTGGGGGGAGAAGCCGGCCGGACCGTCTTTCCCCGTCGGCGAGAGGGGTGTCGTGTACAGGGCAGGCCGCCGGCCGCGATCGTGCAGCGCGTCGCTGAGGGAACCGAGGGCGGACCACGTGAAATCGGCGTCGGGACAGAAGAAGTTGTAGTAGGGGTCCGCGATGAGATCGCTCAGCATCAGGTCCCCGTGCGGCATCGGATGCCGTTCGGAGCAGAATGTGCTCAGCAGGAAGGTGTGGTGCAGTCCGAGCAGCGTACGGATCTCGGAATTCTTCATCCGATCCTCCCTGGATTGTCGTGCGCATGGTGTACATGGCTGACCTGATCGCCGTTCGGGGAACGCGGGGTGGGCGGGTCGTGCTCACTCGGGGTCGGTCATCTTGATCCACTCACCGCCGTCGGCGACGACGGCCTCTCCGGTGATGAAGCTGGCCCTCCGCGAGGCCAGGAACGCGATCACCTCGGCGATCTCGGCGGGCTCGGCGACCCGACCCAGGAAGTTGCCGTCCCTGGGGCCCCCGGGCCGGCCGATCTGCTCGAAGTACGCGATGGCCGGCGGAGTCCTGACCCAGCCCGGCAGCACCGCGTTGACCCGGATGCCGAACTCGGCGAGATCGGCCGCCGCGTGCTTGGTGAACGCGACCAGACCCGCCTTCGACACCCCGTAGGGCGCCGTCTGGGGCGTGGCCTGGATCGCGCTGATCGACCCCACGTGCACCACGGCCCCCCGGGTCCGCCGCAGCGCGGGGACGGCGGCGACGGTCGTCGCGATCGGTCCGATCAGGTTCGTGCCCAGTACGTGATCCCACGCGGCGGGCGGCAGCTCCGCCACGGGCCCGGGCTCGCCGACCCCACCGTGCGCGGTCACCAGCACGTCGAGCCGCCCGAACGTGGACACCACCTCGGCCACCGCCGCCGCCGCGGCCTCCCACGTGGACAGGTCCGCGCGGACGGCGTGCACACCGGGGAGGTCACGCGCCGCGCGGTCCAGCCGCCGCTGGTCGCGCCCGCACACCGCGACGGCGTGCCCGCGCTCGCGCAGCAGACGGGCCGTGGCCAGGCCGATCCCGCTGGTTCCGCCGGTGACCAGGGCCACCGGGGCGTCCGACGATTTCATGCAGTCCTCCTGGCTCCCCGCACGGGAGCGGTCAGGTGCGCAGCGCGCACAGATAGGTCTGGGTGGCCCGGCACACCACCGGCCCGTCGAGCAGCTCGATCTCGACCTCGAGGACGAGCTCGTACCAGTCGCGGACCCGGGGCCGCGCGCGGGCGAGCCGGAAACGGCCACGAACCCCCTCGCCGGTGGGGACGGGAGCGCGGAAACGCACGCCGTCGAGCCGGTGGTTCACCGTGCGGAGCGTGTCGGTGACGGTGAAGGCCTCCGTGGACATGACCGGGATCAGCGACAGCAGCAGATGCCCGTGGACGATCGTGCCCCCGGCGGCACGGGCCCGCCCGGGGTCGACGTGGATCCACTGGTCGTCCCCGGTGACCCGGGCGAACGCGTCCACGCGCTCCTGGTCGATCCGGTGGTCCGCGCTGGTACCCAGCACGCGGCCCACGTGATCGGGCAGCTCCGCGGTCGTGAACGCCCGGGGTGGGCCGGCCCCGTTCACGTGGCCACCATGGTGACGGCCCCCGGGCGGGCCCCCCGGCGCGGGCGGTCCGGCGGTGGCGCGACGTCCCCGAGTCCCCCGACGGCGTCACGTGCCGCGCGGTCCCGCTCCGTGACCGTCACAGGCCCAGGCGGCGGCGGTAGGTCGCGAGGGTGTGCAGGAAGCCGTCGACCTGCTCCTCGGTGTGGCCGGCGTGCGGGATCAGGCGCAGCAGCGCCTGATTGCGGGGGACCGCCGGGTAGCAGAAGACCGGCACGAGATAGCCGTCCTTGACGAACCACTCCCGCATCGTCATCGCGGCGTCGTCGTCGCCGATCGGCACCGAGAGCATGTAGGAGGCGGCCGGGGTGGTCGGCATGCCCATCTCGTGCATGCCGGCGCGCAGCCGGTCGGCCCGCGCCAGGTAGTCGTCGACGATCGACGGGTCGTTCGCCAGCGCCTCGATGGTGCGCCCCGCGACGTGGGCGGTGGGTGGCTGCATGGCCGCGGTGAACATCGAGGTGCCGGAGAGTACTTCGAAGGCGTCGATGGCGTGGGCCGGGCCGGCCAGGGCGCCGCCCTCCAGACCGACGGCCTTGGACAGCGAGACCATGACGAAGTCGGCCCGCTCCCGGATCGCCGCGTACTCAGCGGCGAACGGCCGGTGGGAGGGCCCGTACAGCATGAAGCCGTTCGCGTCGTCGACCATGCTGATCGCGCCGTGCCGGTCGCACTCGTCGAGCAGGTCCATCACCGGCGCCATCGATCCGTCGGCCGAGTAGACGCTCTCGATGATCACCACGACCTTCCGCGACCGGACGCGGCCCAGGACACGGGCCAGGTCGGCGACGTCGTTGTGCCGGAACGCGTGGACGGAGCGCCCGTACTCAAGGCCCTCGACGGCTTTCCAGAGGCTCCAGTGGGAGTCCCGGTCGAGCACGAAGACGGTGTCGCGGTTGTGTACCTGGAGCGCGTCGTCGAACCGGGCGGAGTGGCTCATGGCATGGACGAAGCCGATGTTGGCCAGCAGCCCGGTCGCGAAGGTGAGGGCCCGCTCCTTGCCGGTCTGGCGGGCGATGGACTCCTCCAGCACCTGGTGCGGGCGGCAGACCCCCTGGGTCATCCGGGAGCCGCCGGTGGTCAGGCCGTAGGTGTGGGCCGCGTCGGTGAACTCGCGGGTCAGCGAGAGACGCTGCCCCAGGTCGAGGAAGTTGATGCTCGCGAAGTTCACCAGCTCGCGGCCGTCGCGGACGATCGTGGGCCCGACGACGCCGTCGATCACCGGCGGCCGGGTGACCATCTCGTGGCCGTTCGCGTCGACGAACTCCGCGAAGGACCACGGGGCGAGACGGTCGGTGGGGGGCGAGGTACTGGTCATGGTGTGCTGTCTCCTGAGGGCGGGGCGGGTGGGGAGAAGGCGCGGCGGTCGGAGGTCCGGCCGGGCGACCGGCCGGACCTCCCGTACCCCTGATGTCAGCTCTGGTGGGCCGCGATGTAGCGGACCGCGTCATCGACCGTGCCGGCCATCTCGTCGTCCGGGATCTTGACCCCGAACTTGTCCTCGGCCTGGACCACGATCTCCAGCAACGACAGCGAGTCGATGTCCAGGTCGTCCACGAAGGACTTCTCCAAGGTCACGTCAGCCGCCACCACGTCGGCGATCTCCTCGATGATGTCGCGGAGATCGGCCAGGATTTCCTCGTTCGTCGCCACCTGCTGTGTCCTTTCCTGAGTCGCCTGAGTCGCCTGAGTCACCTGATGCGCATTGCGGTCACGGACGGATCGCCACGTGCGCCGGGGTCACCGAGCGCCGGGATCGGTACGGACGACGAGGGCCGCGTTGTGCCCGCCGAAGCCGAAGGAGTTGCTGAGGGCCACCCGCATACCCGTGTGGGTCTGCGCCTCGTGCGGTACGAAGTTGATCCCCGGGTCGATCGGACGGTGGCAGTTCACCGTGGGGGGCACGGTCCCGGTGCGCAGGACCTGGATCGCGGTGACCAGTTCCACCGCCCCGGCCGCCCCGATCATGTGCCCGGTCATCGACTTGGTGGAGCTGACCGGGATGCGGGTGACCCGTTCGCCGAGCACGTCGCGCAGGACCGCCGTCTCGACGGCGTCGTTCAGCACGGTCCCGGTGCCGTGGGCGTTGACATAGTCCACCTCGCCCGGCGCCACCCCGGCGTCGCGCAGCGCGCCCTCGACCGCCACGCGTGCCCCCCGGCCCTGCGGATGCGGCGCGGTCCAGTGGTGGGCGTCGGAACTCGCGCCGTAGCCGATGAGTTCGGCGAGGACCGTCGCGCCCCGGGCCGCGGCGGTCTCGGCCGCCTCCAGCACGAGGACCGCGGCGCCCTCGCTCATGACGAACCCGTCGCGGTCGGCGTCGAACGGACGGCAGGCCGCGGCCGGGTCCTCGTTGCGCGTCGAGAGGGCACGGGCGTTGCCGCTGCCCGCGAGGTCGATCCTGGTGACGCAGGCGTCGGCGCCGCCGGCCACGACCGTGTCGGCGTCCCCGGCGCGGATCATCCGCAGCGCGGCGCCCACCGCGTCCGAGCCGCTGGCGCACGCCGTGCTCTGGGCCCGGCTCGGGCCCTGCGCGCCCAGACGCATGCTGATCTCGCCGGCGGCACCGTCGATGGCGGTGGTGATCGGGGTGAACGGGCTGATCGCCGCCGCGCCCTTGTCGCGCAGGGTGTTCACGGAGCGGGCGAAGGAGGCGACCGGGCCGTAGCCGCTGCCGATGACGACGGCGACCCGCGGGGCCATCTCCTCGTCGACGACGAGCTTGGCGTGCTCGCTCGCCTCCAGCGCCGCCGCCAGGGCGTACTGGGCGTAGGGGTCGGTGCGTCGCCGGACCGGCGAGGGCATGTGGCGGGCCGCGTCGAAGCCGCGGACCTGACCACCGATGCGCACCCCAAGGCCGGTGAGGTCGATGCCCTCCAGGACGTCGATGCCGCTGCGGCCGGCCAGCATCGCGTCCCAGGTGGCGCCGGCGGTGTGGCCCAGCGGGGTCACCGCGCCGTATCCGGTGACGACGACCTTGCGTGGCGTGTCGCTCACTGCGGGATCACCTCCGCGTCGCGGATGGGCGGGGGGATGTCGTCGGGATCGACCGGCACCATGAGGACGGCCGTGCCGCCCTGTGCGCAGACCTTCCGCGCGGTGCGCAGTTCGTCGGTCAGCGCCTCCTTGTCGCGCAGCACCCGGTGGTGGATGCTCGCCTCGTCGAACGCGGGCGGCGGGGTACCGGGGCGGGCGAAGGCGTAGCGTTCGCCGTCGAGGCCGAGGCGGGCGCGCTGGGCGTCCAGCCATCCATAACCGCCGTTGCACAGCACCACGTAGAGGACGCCGCCGTGGGATCCGGCCGTCGCCGCGATGTCGCCGCGCGCCGCGACGAAGGCGCCGTCCCCGATGAACGCCGTCACCTCGTGGTGCGGGGCGGCGCGCTTGACCCCGATCGCCGCGGCCGCGCCGAAGCCCAGCGGGGTCTGCTCGGAGGGCACGATCGAGCCGCCGCCGGCGTGGAAGGGGTAGCAGTAGGACCACATGTCCTGCAGGCCGTTCTCGGCCACCAGCACCCGGGGCTCGCTCGACGTGGCGTCCAGCGCGGCCAGCAGTTCGGCGATGCGTACCCCCGGCAGCTCCGCCGCCCGGGCGCGCTCGTCGTCGGCCTCGGCGGCCATGGCCTTGCGGGCGACGGCGATCTCGCGCGCCCACGGCTCGGTGTGACCCCGGAGCCCTTCCGCGTGCGCGTCGCTCAGCGCCCGCGACCAGGCGAGCACGGCGCGGCGTGCGTCGCCGAGCACGCGCGGGCCCGGGAACTCGGCCGACAGGCCTGCCGGGTCGATGTTGACCTGGAGGACGGGCACCGGCGGCCAGGGCGTCCCGCCTTCGGTGACGGTCTCCTCCAGCCGGCCGGCCAGGGATATCACCAGGTCGCAGTCGGCGAACAGTTCACGGGCGGGTGCCGAGGCGTAGAGTCCGGCCACCCCGCAGAACAGCGGGTGGCGCTCGTCGACGGTGCCCCGGCCGGACGCGGTGGTGAACAGGGCCGCGTCCAGGCGCCCGGCGAAACCCTCGATCGCCCCGTCCGCGTTGAGGTGGCGCATCCCGCCCCCGACCAGCACCACCGGGCGCCGGCTCGCGAGGACCGCCGCCGTCGTCGGGCCGCCGGTGAGGGGGAAGGACTCGTCCTCCAACGGCTCGGGCAGGCTCGGCCACGGGCCCGTCCGCACGATCTCCGCCGTGCGGACATCGTCGGCGATCTCCAGGTAGACCGGGCCCGGCGGGGGCCCTGCGGTCAGGGCGAGTGCCTTCGCGGCGGCGGGGACGACGCGGTCGGGATGGCCGACCCGGTGGGCCCACCGGACCAGCGGCGCCACCGCGGCGACCTGGTCCAGCTCCTGGAAGCCGCCGCTGCCCCGGCCGCGCTCCGGGGTGCCCGCGGCGAGCAGCAGGACCGGCGCCCCGGACTCGCGCGCCTCCAGCAGCCCGGTCGCGGCGTGCGTGACCGCTGGGCCCTTGCCCAGCGCGCACACCCCGGGCCGGCCGGACTGGAGCGCGTAACCGGTCGCCATGTACACCGCGTTGCGCTGGTCGCGGCACGGCACGACATCCACGCCCGCGGCGTCGAGGGCGCGCAGCAACTCCATGTCGTCGCCCGGCAGCCCGAAGCAGGTGTCCACGCCGGATCGCACGAGCAGGTCGACGACGGCCGACCAGGCGCCGTCGTAACGCGCCCCGTCCCCGGTCACGACCGGCCCGCCGCGACCGGGCCGACGGAGGGCAGGTAATCGGCCGCCGACTTGGACATCAGCAGCGGCTCGGAGCGCCGCTGCCCGCCGACGGAGAGATAGTTCGCCATCATGCCGAGCCCTCCGAACGGCCTGTTGCCGTTCTCGGCGTCCAGCAGCGTCTGGTCGACGCAGACGCGGTGCCGCCTGGAGAGCACCTCGACCGTCTCCGGGTCGGTCCCGTACACCATGGCGCCCAGCGCGCGCTCGCCGACGTACGGGCTCGACAGCCGCTCGCGCAGCCGCTCCCCGTCGGGATAGGCGACGATGTTGAACACCGGCGCGAACATCTCGTCGAGGGGCATCTTGTCGTCGAAGTCCCAGGCGAGGACGGTCGGCTCGACCCGCCGTGTCCGAAGGTCGATTCCGCCGCCCGTCCGGATGTGGTCCGCGTACCGCAGGAGGTACTCCGAGCACTGGCTCAGGGCCGCGTCGTAGTACATCGGCCCGTAGTCGCAGCCGGGGTCGGAGTTGGCGCCGTAGCGCAGGGAGGAGAGTTTCGCCGAGAGCAGGTCGATGAACTCGCGCGAGCGCTCCTGGGGCACGAAGACGACGTCGGGGCCGTAGCAGTCCTGCCCGGAGTTGTAGAGCCGGATGGCCGCGAGGTCGTGCACGGCGTGCTCGAAGTCGGCGTCGGGCGCGACGACGAACGGGTTGAGGCCCTGGCCGAAGAACAGGAACAGCTGGTCCGCGGTCAGCTCCTCGCGCACCGTCTCGGCGTTGGCGTAGCTGCCGGTGAACACGATGAGATCGGCCTCACGGACCGGTCCGGTGACGAACTTGCGCTGGGACAGGTCCGACAGCTCGATCGGCAGGCCGTGCACCGGGGCGAGCAGAGCGTGCAGCCGCCGCGCCTGGTGCGCGATCTGTGAGGACGGCCGGAAGGTGACGGTGTCGGTGTAGAGCGACGCCACCAGCAGATAGAGCGCGTAGGCGTACAGCGGAATGTTCGACGGCATGAACACCGCGGCGCGGGGCACCCGGCCGGGCCGGAAGTGGCGGATCTCCTCCTCGGCCCCGTCAAGGGTGGCCAGGAACGACTGCAACTCAGCGACGGCCGTGCGGTGGGGCGAGACCTCGGTGAGGATCTCCAGCACGGCGTCCTCGTTGTCGTGCGCCCAGCGGCGGACCGCGCGCAGCGCCTCCAGGCGCTCCGGGAAGGGGATGTGTTCCCCGGCGGGGCGGGACGCGGAGGTGTCGCCGCCGGGTTGGCCGGCGGATGTGGACGGTAATGTCATGGCAAGGGACTCCAGTGCGGCGGGGTCGGGCTTTCCGGTGCTGTTCAGGGGGAAGTCACGGACCACGAGGACGTCGTCGGGCTGCTCGTAGCGGGCGAGCACCGCGCGGAACGCCCGCTTCCAGTACGCGCGTCCGCGGTCCTGCGCGTCGGCCACCACGAAGACCAGGCGGACGCCACGGCGTTCGTCCTCCAGTGCGACGACCTGGGTCGGGGCCCCGGCCGCCTCGGCCAGCTCGGCGAGATGGTCGGGGTAGAGCGTGTGGCCGTCGCGGTGCACCGCGCGTTTGCGGCCGATCGGGACCACCCGCCCCTTGTCGTCGACCCAGCCGATGTCGCCGGTGTGGTGCACGGGGCCGGGCACCGGGACGATCTGGCCGTCCGCGCCGAGGTGACCGCTCATCAGGCCCTCGCTCCGCACCACCAGTTCGCCGAGCCGGCCGGGCGGCAGTGGCCGGCCGGCCTTGTCATGGACCTCGACGACCACGCCGGGCAGCGGGGTCCCGCACCGGACGGGGTCGGACGGCGGGGCGAGGGCGATGTTGCCGACCTCGGTCGCCCCGTAGCCGTCCAGCAGGGGCCGGCCGGTATCGGCCTCGAAGCGGGCGGCCAGCGACTGCCCGAGCGGGGCGCCGCCGACACACCACGCGCGGACCCCGCTCAGTGCGTCCCGCAACACGGGCCGGCTGTCGAACAGGTTGAGCAGGCTGTGATAGGTCGGCGGGGTGGCGTCGACGATCGAGAGCCCGTGCGCCGCGCCGGCCTCCAGCGCGCGGTCCAGGCGCGTCGTCGGCCCGTAGACCACCAGCGTGCCGCCGCCCAGCCACCAGCACAGCACCAGGGACAGGCCGTACTGATGGGAGTAGGGCAGGACCGGCAGCAGAACGTCGTCGGCGCGGTAGCCCATCCGCTCGGCGCTGAGGGTGAGGTTGTCCAGGATCGATCGCCCCGAGCGCACGATGCCCTTCGGCGCCCCGGTGGTGCCCGAGGACCACGAGATGACCGCGTCCGTCCTGCGCGACCAGGCCGTGAGATCCGGCACCCGCTCGGGCCGGCCGCGGGGCCCCGGGACGGAACCGGGCGGCGCCGACGCACCGTCGATCTCCAGCACGACCCGGGCGCGTTCCCGGACCGAGGCGCGGTGCGCCGCCGTGGCCCGGTGGTCGCACAGCACCACCGAGGCGTCCAGGTGGGCCAGGGCCAGCAACGCCACGACCCATTCCGGCGCATTCGGACCGGACAGCATCACCCGCGACCCCGGCCCGATTCCTCGACGGGCCAGAGAATACGCCTCGGAACGCACGCGGGTGATGATCTCGTCGGTTTCCCACGTAGTTCCATCAGGCACCAGTAATCGCCTGAAAAGAAACATCGGGCCCCTCCAGGGTGCCTGCGCATGGACATCGCCGAATAGGCGCGGAATTCTCGGTCAACTGTGGCGCTTTTCAGGGGTTTCCTCGGCGCGGAAGGCGCGGACTCCGGCTCACAACACGGTGCGAGAACCTCCCGGTGCCGCACATCCGCCCTGTGTGAACGGGGGGTGCGACGGCGCTGAGAACATCGCAGCCTCTACCGAGAACACGGCGCGGACCGCCGCGGTGGTTCATTCGCGGTGGAACCGAGCACCGCGAGAAAATGCGGCGGATCCGTGTGCGGAGCCCCGATGAACCGTGGACGGCCGCCGCTGCGTGTTCAGTACGTGACCCCATCTCAGTTGAGCTTCGCGCACCCTTACCGGCAAGTATCCGAAGTGAGTTGGACGGAGCGGCAAAGCGCCGGCCACGAAAGCGCGGCCGGCCGGCGATCCAGGCGCGCATTACGACGCTCCGGCGTGTTCCGCCCCGGGGCCCAGCCTCGTTCGGCCCCGGCATGACAGAGCCGTACGCGCCCGAATGGGGCGCCTCGATGCGGGCGGCCCGGCCGTACCTCGGCACCGGCACCGAGGACCACGGCGCGGTCGACCACTACAACCAGGACCGGCCGCCCGGGCCCATCTATGTGCAACGGGCCTACGAGTACGGCCGGTCGGGCGTGCAGAGCTACATGGGGCTCCCGCTCTGCCTGACCCCCGAGGACCTCGTGGCCGGCGGGATCGACGTCGCCGCGTGCGGGGTGCCCTGGGACGCCACCGGCACCGGCCGCAGCGGCGCCCGGCGCGGTCCCGTCGCGCTGCGCACCAGCGGGATGAACTCCACCCAGGAGTTCGCCCTGCCCGACCTGCACACCCGGGTGGACCCCTTCAAAGTGCTGCGCTGCGCGGACTACGGCGACGCCCCGACCGCGTCGGGCAACACCCCGGAGACCTACGAGGACATCCGCAAGTTCGTCACCACCATCCTTGAGGCCGGCGCCCGCCCCCTGGTGCTGGGCGGTGACCACGGCATCACCTGGCCCTGCCTGACCGCGGTGGCCGACCATCACGGCCACGGCACGGTCGGGGTCATCCACCTGGGCGCGCACACCGCCATGGAGCCGGTCCAGGGCTGGGAGATGGGCGGCGCCCGCAGCGCGCTGCGCCGCGCGGTCGCATCGGGCGTGATCCGTGGCGAGCACGTGATCCAGCTCGGCGCCCGCGGCTTCGACACCAGCGTGGGACTGCGGTCCTGGCTGCACGACAACGGGGTACGCGTCCACCCGGCGGCCGAGGTCGATCAGCACGGCATCGACACCGTCATCGACCGGGTGATCGCCGGGGCCACCGCTCCCGGAGCACCCGCCGGCCACTACCTGTCGATCTCCATCGACGTGGCCGACCCGATGTACGCCCCCGGCACGAGCAGCCCCGAACCGGGCGGGCTGCGCAGCACCGCCCTGCTGCGCGCCGTCCGCCGCATCGGTGCCGAGGTCGATCTCGTCGGTCTCGAACTCGTCGAACTCAGCCCGCAGTACGACAACTCCGGCCAGATCACCACGCTGCTGGCCCACCGCGCCCTGCACCACACCCTGACCGGGATGGCCATGCGACGTCTGGGCCTGACCCAGCGCGACTGGCTCCACCCCGACGCCCTCGACCATGGCCTCGCCGACCGTCCCGGAGACCTCTCATGACCGGCACACACCACAGCCCCGACCACGCCGACCAGCACGCCCACGACCACGGGCACCACCACGCGAGGTGGCCCGAGGGGTTCTGGTCGCAGCCGCCGCGGCTGGGGGCGGGCCTCGAAGGACACGAGGCCATCGACGACTACAACAAGGACCGCAGGCCCGGCCCCATCCACGTCAACCGGCGCTACGAGGGCGGCTACTCGGGCATCCAGACCTTCGGCAAGCTGCCGGTCTGCCTGACTCCCGAGGATCTCGTGGCCGGCGAGATCGATGTCGCGGTGTGCGGGGTGCCGTGGGACTCGACCACCAGTGGTCGCAGCGGGACCAACCACGGCCCGATGGTGATCCGTTCGGCGGACCACCAGGCCGGCTACGGCCACCCCCAACTGAGCATGGACACCGGCGTGGACGCGTTCGAGGTGCTCAACTGCTGCGACTACGGCGACGCGCCGATCAGCGTCGGGAACACCCCCGTCACCTTCGAGGGCATCCGCAAGTTCGTCGGCACCATCGTCGACTCCGGCGCGATCCCCCTCATCCTGGGCGGGGACCACGCGATCACCTGGCCCTGTGCCACGGCGGTCGCCGACCACTGGGGTTACGGCAAGGTCGGCATCGTCCACTTCGACGCCCACGCCGACACCGGCGCCGACGCCCCGCAGAGCCTGGCCAGCCACGCCACACCCATGCGCAAGCTCATCGAGTCCGGGGCCGTGCCCGGCTCGAACTTCGTCCAGGTCGGTCTGCGGGGCTACTGGCCCGACCCGGAGACCCTCGACTGGATGAAGGAACAGCGGATGCGCACGCACTTCATGGCCGAGATCGAGCGCTTCGGGTTCGACCACGTCCTGCAGCGCGCCGTGGACGAGGCCCTCGACCAGGCCGACCACCTCTACCTGTCGCTGGACATCGATGTCGCGGACCCCGCGTACGCCCCGGGCACCGGCACACCGGAACCGGGCGGACTGACCAGCAACGAGATCCTGCGCGCGGTCCGCCGGCTCTCCTCCGAGGTCGGCATCGTCGGCATGGACATCGTCGAGGTCTCCCCGCCCTTCGACGACAAGAGCGAGATCACCTGCCTGCTGGCGAACCGCGCCGCCCGCGAAGCGCTCACCGGGACCGCGATGCGCCGCCTGCGCATGACCGGTGCCGATCACCCGGTGACCGCCGCCCCGAGCACGGAAAGGTGACCGCGTGAGCCCGCAGCATCCCCTCGACCCGCTGACCGCCGAGGAGATCACCCGGGTCGGCGAGATCGTCCGCGCCCACCCCGTCTTCACCGACCGGACGCACTTCTCGTCCATCACCCTGGCCGAGCCGGGCAAGCAGGTGCTCAAGGACCACGCCCGCGGCGCCGTCGTCCCCGACCGGGAGGCACAGGTCGTGCTCTACGACCGCGAGCACCGTATGGTCCGCGAGGCGCGGGTGTCGCTGACCGGCGGCACGGTGGTCTCCACGGTGGACCGGATCGGGCAGCGGCCCCGTATGCAGAGCGCGGACTTCCAGGATGTCGTCGCCGCCATCAAGAAGGACCCCGAGTGGCTGGCCGCCATGAGCCGCCGCGGTCTGACCGACCCCGCCGTGATCGAGGTCCATCCGTGGCCGCCGGGTTACCACGACGAGCGCGACGACTACGCGCACCGCCGGGTGACCAAGGCGCTGACGTTCGTGCGCCCCACCCAGGACGACAATCCGTTCGCCCGCCCGCTGGAAGGGGTGGTGGTCACGGCCGATCTCGATACCGCCGAGGTCCTGCGGGTCGAGGATGTCGCCCGGGTGCCGGTCGGCGAGGACGGCGGGCGCCACGGTCCGCGGCAGGCCACCCGCCAAGGCGTACGCCGACTGGACATCACCCAGCCCGACGGCCCCAGTTTCACCCTGGACGGCCATCTGCTGCGATGGCAGAACTGGTCGATGCGGGTCGGCTTCAACGACCGTGAGGGACTGGTGCTCCACCGGATCAGCTACGACGACCGGGGCCGCCGGCGCTCGATCATCCATCGCGCCTCGCTCTCGGAGATGTGGGTCCCCTACGGCGATCCCGCGCCTCTGCACCGCAACAAGGCGGTGTTCGACGAGGGCGAGGCGGGTCTGGGGAAGCTCGCGAACTCGCTGGTGCTGGGCTGCGACTGCCTCGGCGAGATCCGCTACCTCGACGGCGTCTGCGCCGACTGGGACGGCAGCCCCTCCGTCATCGAGAACGCGATCTGCATCCACGAGGAGGACACCGGCATCGCCTGGAAGCACACCGGGCACAGCGAGGGCTTCGAGGAGACCACCACCGATGTCCGCCGCGGCCGCCGCCTGGTCGTCTCCTCGTTCTCCACACTGGAGAACTACGACTACGGATTTTTCTGGTACTTCCACACCGACGGCAGCGTGGAGTTCGAGGTCAAGCTCACCGGCATCATCTCCACGGGCGGCGTGCCCGCCGGCGAGGTGCCCTCCTCGGGCACCGTGGTCGCGCCCGGGGTCTACGGGCCGCATCACCAGCACGCGTTCAACGTGCGGCTGGACATGGCCGTGGACGGCGACCTCAACTCCGTCGTCGAGTGCGACTCCCGGCCCGCCCCGCTCGGCCCGGACAATCCCGTCGGCAACGCCTGGACCGTGCACACCACCCACCTGGAGCGTGAACGGGGGGCCCAGCGCGTCGCCGACGCCTCGGTCGCGCGAACCTGGACGATCCAGAACGAGCGCGTCAGCAACGCCCACGGCCAACCGGTCGGCTACCAGTTGATCCCCCAGTCCGGGGTGCTGCCGCTGCTGCACCCCGACAGCCCCATGCTCGGCCGGGCCCAGTTCGCGACCAAACACCTGTGGGTGACGCCCTACCGGGAGGGGGAGCTGTTCGCCGCCGGGGACTACCCGTTCCAGAGCCCGCCGGGTGAAGGGCTGCCCCGCTACACCGCCGGCGACGAGAACGTCCGCGACACCGACATCGTGGTCTGGCACACCTTCATCGCCCACCATGTCGTCCGGCCCGAGGACTGGCCCGTCATGCCGGTGACCACGGCCTCGGTGCACCTGCGGCCGGCCGGGTTCTTCGACCGGAACCCGGCGCTCGACCTGCCGCTGCCCCGCGACACCACCAGCGGGTGCCACCCCGCCCCCGGCGCCGGAACCGGCGCGGACGCGGTCTGCCATCCATGAACCCGTCCGCGACCTGGCGCCTGGTGATCCTTTCCGTCGGCGCGTTCGTACTCGCCATCGACGGGTTCGTGCTGCCCGGTCTGCTGCCCGAGGTGGCCGCGGATCTCTCGGTGAGCGTGGCGGCGGCGGGACAGCTGATGACCGCGTTCGGCGTCACCTACGCCGTGAGCTCGCCGGTCATCGCGACCCTCACCGGACAGCTGGACCGCCGCCTCGTCATCTGTACGGGCATGGTGGTGTTCCTGCTCGGCATGGTGCTGCAAGCCGCCGGGCCCACCTACGGCGTCGTCATGACCGGACAGATCGTCGCCGCGCTCGGCGCCGCCGCCTTCCAGGCCAACGCCTTCGCCGTCGCCGGCGTGCTCGCGCCGCCCGGCCGCCGCTCCCGGGCGTTCGCCATGATCGCCGCGGGCGCCGGCCTGGCCGCCGTCCTCGGCATGCCCATCGGGCTCCTGATCGGCCAGCTCTGGGGGTGGCGCGGAACGTTGTGGACCATCGCCGCGATGGCCGCGGTCGCGGCGGTGCTGGCCGGCCTGTTCGTGCCGTCGGTGACCTTGCCGGCCACCACGATGCGCGCACGGCTCGCGGTCCTGGTGAACCCGCGCATCCTGGCCCTGCTCGTGGTCAGCGCGCTGCTGATCATGCCGCAGTACCTGCTCGGCTCGTACGTCTCGGCGGTGGTGGGCATCAGCTCGCCGGGCGACGGCACGGCCATCATGATCGCCCTGCTGCTCTACGGGGCCGGGGTCTTCGCCGGCACCCGGGTGATCGGCCGGTTCGCCGACCGCTTCACGGCCGTCGCGGTGATCGTCACCGGTCTCGGCGTCGTCGCCCTGAACTCCGTGCTCCTCACCGCGGTACAGCACTGGTTCCTGCCCACTCTGGCCGTCCTGTTCATCCTGGGCATGACGGCCCTGTCCCTGGTCATCCCCCAGCAGAACCGGGTCTTCGTCGCGGGCGGCGATGTCGCCGTGATCGCGCTGAGCCTCAGCGGGGCGATGAACCACATAGGTGCCGCGATGGGCGCCGGAATCGGCGGTGCCGTCCTCGCCGGCGCCGGCCCGCTGTGGCTCGCCCCCACCGCGGCGGTACTCGCTCTCGGCGTCATCGCGGTGGTCCTCGTCACCGCTCCCGAATCCTCCGCCGCCCGGCGCGCCCACTCGGGGCGGGGCCGGTCCCGCGACGTCCGGCTGACGTGAACCGCCCGGTGCCCTCCGTCAGGTGACCGTCAGGCGCAGCACGCTGGTCGCGGTCAGGAGGTACAGGTCCTCGCCGTCCGGGGTGGGGAGGACGGCGTGCAGGGCGCCCAGGTCGTTGGTCAGGAAGGGCTCGGGGGTGGCGTTGGGGAGGGGGTAGCGCCACAGGGTGCCGGTTTCCGTGGTCATCCACAGGGAGCCGGCGATCTGGGTGAGGTCGGTGGGGTTCTCCGTGGCCGGGACGGTGGTGTCGGCCGGGGGGAGGGGGTTCTCGGGGGTGATGGGCTGGACGTCGGTGGTGGTGCCGTTGCCGGGGTCGATCGTCCACAGCTGGCCCATCGGGTCCCAGGCCAGGCCGCGCAGGTCGGTGTGGCCGGTGGAGATGGCGGCGGTGGCCGCGGGGCGGGCGGGGTCGATGCGCAGGATCTCGCCGGCCGGTCCGGTGCTGGTGTACAGCATGCCGTCCGGGCCGAAGGCCATCAGGCCCGCGCCGCGCGGCAGGTCGCGGGCGGCGGCGGAGCCGCTGGGGCGCAGGGTGCCGGCCTCGTAGGTGTAGCGGGAGATGCGGTTGTTCTCGGCGCCCTCGTAGGCGATGTAGACGGACTCCTCCCACGTGGCGATGTCCACGATGGTCGTCTCGTCCGCGGTGGTCTCTATCTCGCCGGCCTGTGTCACCGTGCCGCTGGCGGGGTTCAGGTGGTAGACGGCGCCGCCCGTGTCGGGGGTCAGCAGCAGGGAGCCGTCGGGGAGGGGGGCGGCGTGGCGCAGGCCCTCGGGGAGGTCCTCGGTGATCGTTTCCGCTATCGCCACCGAGCCGTGGGGTGGGGCGATGACGACCGGGGGGTCCTGCGGCTCTTCCTCGCCGGGATCGCCGTCCGGATCGCCGTCCGGGCCTTCGCCGGGGGCCCCGTCCTCCGGTGGTGGGTCCTGGGGCGCGGGCTGGGCGCGTGCGACCTGTTCGGCCCGGTTCTGGGCCGGGCCGCCGGCGCAGGCCGTGGTCAGGGCGGCCAGGGCGAGAGCCAGGGCCGCCGCCACGGCCGGCGCACGGTGCATCGCGGCTAGACCGCCATGCCGTAGATGATGGTGAACAGGGTGCCGAGCGATCCGATGATGAACACCCCGGTCAGCCCGGCCACGATCAGGCCCTTGCCCTGTTCGGCGCTGAAGGAGTCCCGCATCGCGGTGGAACCGATCCGCTGTTTGGCCGCCCCCCAGATCGCGATGCCCAGGCAGATCAGGATGGCGAGCGCCATGATGACCTGGACCATCGTCCGTGCCTCATCACCGACCGTGGCGAACGGGCCCCAGTCCGGGGCGATTCCGCCGATGAGTTCAGTGATGTCCTCTGAGTCCGCCGCAAGGAACATCCGGGTTCACCGCCCAACTGGCTCTGTGCTGTTCGATACTCGCTCTCCGCTTGCGATTGTGCCACGCCGCACTGACCGAAGTACGTTCCATGGCGGTTGTGTTCGGGGAAACGCCGGGCAGACTGGGGGGAGATCGAGGGGAGCGGTGGGAGATGCGCAAGGTCGCGCTGGTCGGCGGGCTGGGGCTGGGGGGCCTGGCGTTGTTCGTGGCGCTGCTGGTGGTCGGGGTGTACAGCGCCGCCGCCGGGATCGTCGGGGGCGCGGGCAAGAACGGCGGGAAGCTGGCCAAGAACGCCGTGCCGGCCGCGTACGAGGATCTGGTGCAGGAGTGGGGGAACCTGTGCGACGAACTGTCGCCCGCGCTGCTCGCCGCCCAGCTCAACCAGGAAAGTGGCTGGAATCCGAGCGCCCAGTCCCACGCGGCGGCGCAGGGGATAGCGCAGTTCATCCCGGGCACCTGGGCGGTGCACGGCATCGACGCCAATGGTGACGGGGTCGCCGATGTGTGGGACCCCGAGGACGCCATCCCGTCGGCCGCCACCTACAACTGCTCGCTGGCGTCGTACGTGCGCGATGTGCCCGGGGACCCGGTCGAGAACATGCTCGCCGCCTACAACGCCGGCCCGTACGCGGTGATCCAGTACGGCGGCGTGCCCCCGTACACCGAGACGCAGAACTACGTGCGGATCATCCGCGCCGCCGAGGAGAGCTTCGCGGCGCCGCCGGAGGACCAGCAGCGGCTCGCGCCGTCCGAGCTGGCGGCCGGGGCGGTGCACTTCGCGCAGGAGCAGCTCGGCACCCCTTATCTGTGGGGCGGCAACGGCACCCCGGAGCACGACGGGCGGTTCGACTGCTCGGGGCTGACGAAGGCGGCCTACGAGGCGGTGGGGATCGAGCTGCCGCGGGTGGCCAACGACCAGTGGGCGTCCGGTCCGCATCCGGAACGCGACGAGCTGTTGCCCGGTGACCTGGTGTTCTTCGCCAACGACCTGACGGACTCGCGCAGCATCCACCATGTGGGGATCTATGTGGGCGGCGGCTACATGATCGACGCCCCGTACACTGGCGCCGAGATCCGCTTCGACCCCATCGATTCGGCCGATTATTTCGGCGCGACGCGGCCCACGGCAGGGTAGTAGTCTTACCGTCGCGCTCCGTCACACCACGGGCGTCTCTCTTCGGTAACGCTGTGGTGCTCTTTCGGGGACATCGGAACTCCAGGCGCGGAACATGCCGTTTCCTGGACGGGTACGCGGGCGCTCCCCTCCACCCCCACGACGACATCATGAAGGGGCCGTAACGGCACATGGCTGGACTCGACAACCCCGACATCGATGTCGATCTTCTCTACAAGATCAACGGCTATGCCGACAGCCTGCCCGGCTGGGTGTCCGACGCGGTGACCTTCCTGGTGGAGTACGGCTTCGCCATCGGCCTCGTGCTCGCGGTGCTGGGCACCTGGTTCCTGGTGCGGTCCAGGGCCGGCTCCGCACAGGCGGTGGCCGGGGTCTCCTGGGCGCTGGGCGCGGCCGGGGTCTCCTGGCTGATCAACCAGCCGATCAGCAGTTTCGTGGCGCGGCCGAGGCCGTTCATCGACCATCCGGATCTGCATGTGCTGGTCGAGGGCAAGACGGGCTGGTCGTTCGTCAGCGATCACTCCGCCGGCGCCATGGCGATCGCCGTGGGGCTGCTGCTGGTGCACCGCAAGATCGGGATCGCCGCGATCGCGCTGGCCTTCGTCCAGGGCTTCGGCCGGGTCTTCACCGCCGTCCACTACCCCACCGATGTGCTGGCCGGTTTCGCGCTGGCCACGGCGGTGGCGCTGCTGCTGTCCCCGCTGGCGCTGTACGCGCTGACCCCGCTGGTGCGGGTGCTGGCCGGTACCAGGCTGCTCGGCTGGATCGCGGTCGGCGAGGACGTACGGCCGGGCCAGGACCGCGAGCGGGAGCAGGGGAGTGCCGACGGTGCCGATGGTTCCGGTGGCGAGCAGGGCGGGGACGACGGGGGTGGCAGGCACCGGGCGCGGGCCCGGCGCGGGGTGACCGCCGCGTAGGTCCTATCCGGCCCGCCGCTGCGCGAAGGTTTTCGACGGCCCGTTCCGCCTGATCTCTCGGGCGGAACGGGCCGTCGCCGTGTGGGCGGCGGCCTCCTCGCGTGCCAGCGGGCGGGGGCGCCGCGCCGCGATGGTCAGGTCTCGCGCGGACGGCCCGGGCGCCCGCGTGCACGGCCGGATGCGTCGCGGGGTCGCACGCGCGCGGGTGACGCCGCGGCCCGCGTCACGAAGTTCCACAGGTTCCCCCGGGCATGGCCCCGGGGCCCGGTGCCGTCATCGCCCGCGTGGCCCGCTGCCCTGTCCGGCCGGGCCACCCTCACGGGGAGGGCTGCCGGTCCGGCGCGGACGGGGGAACGGGGGCGCCGGTGGCGCCGTCCGCGAAGAGGATGCGCAGCTGCATGGCGTCCTCGCGGAGTTCCCTGGCGCGGGTGTACTCCGGTGAGTCGTACCACGTTCTGGCCCGCTCCAGGTCCGGGAATTCGAGGATGACCAGCCGGGCCGAGTCCCAGCTTCCCTCGACCGGGCGCGGGGTCGGCCCGGCCACCACGTAGCGGCCACCGTGGGCGAGGACCGAGGGTATCGCCACCTCGCTGTAGGCGAGGGCGGCCTGCTGGTCCTCCATGCTGACGACATCGACGATCACATAGGCGGGCATCCGCATCCTCTCCACCGGGCGTTTACTACACGCCGTATACTTTTGCTGCACCGTAGATTAATGCACCGCTGTAACCTGTCAAGGTGAGTGAGCAGACCCCGCCCATGCGCCGCCGCGAACGACTGCGGGCCGAGACGATCCGCGAGATCAAGGCCATCGCCCTCGCCCAGCTGGCCGACGCCGGGCCCGGAGCGATCTCGCTGCGGGGCATCGCCCGCGAGATGGGCATGACACCCCGGGCCCTGTACAGCTACTTCGCCACCCGCGACGACCTGATCACCGCGCTGACCGGCGGTATCGCCACCTCCCTCGCCGACACGGTGGAGGCGGCCCGCGACGCGGTGCCCGCCGGTGACACGGGCGGCCGGCTGCTGGCCTGGGCGCTGGCCACCCGGGAGTGGTCACTGGCCAACCCCGAAGGCTTCCGCCTCTTCTACGGCGACCCCATCCCCGGCTATCAGCCACCCGAGGACGGCCCGGTGGAGGCGGCGTCGCGCCGCATCTGCGGCGGTCTGACCCACCTGGTCGCCGACGCCTGGCCCCGGGCCGCCCACCTCCAGCCGCAGGAGGTCACCTGGGCGGACTTCCCGTCCCCGTTCCTCGCGAAGGTCCAGGATGGCGACGGCGAGGTGCCACCCGGCGCGGCGGCGCTCGCGCTGCGCGTGTGGGGCCGGATGCACGGCCTGCTCACCCTGGAGATCCACGGGCATCTCCGCGCGGTGACACACCACCCCGCCGCGCTGTACCGGACGGACATGCTCGACCTCATCCGCTCCCTGGGGCTCACCCCGCCGGACTGACACGGCCAGGACGGTCCGGCGTCCACCGGCCGGTACGGGGACCCGCGTTCCGGGCGGCGACCGGGGCGGGGGCGCCCGCTCCATCCCCCCGACCCTCGGGCGAGCCGGGTCGATCTCTCAGGCGGAACCGGCCGTCGCCGTGTGGGCGGCGGCCTCGTCGCGGGCCAGTGGCCGGGAACGCCGGGCCGGGCCGTACCAGCCGCAGCTGCATCGGGGGGCGACGAACGGTCCGCGTTCGTTCAGGGTGACCTCGTGCCGGACCTGATCGTTCTGGCTCGCTTCGTGCACCTTCCCACGGTAACGAGTGGCCGTCCGCGTCGTTAGGCAGGCCATGGTGGGCAGAATCGCCTCGCTGGCCGCCCTGCTGCTCGCGGTCTGCGGGTGCACGGGGACGGGTGCGGCGGCGGAGGAAGACGCCGGGACGCGGCAGGCCCGGGAGACGGTGCGGCAGCTGCCGGAGGTGCTGGCGGGCGCGGGCAGTTCGCTGGTGGCGACCGCGATGGAGATGACCTCGGGCGGTACCCGGGTGACGATCCGCGGCGAGGGGGGCTATGACTTCGTGACGCGCTCCGGTGAACTGCGGGTGACGCTGCCGCTGGAGATTCCGGCCGGTGCGGTGCCTCCGGTGACGGAGGTGTTCACCCCGGGTGCGCTGTACATGAAGAACCGGGGCGCCGGGGTGCCGGCCGACAAGTGGGTGCGGGTCGATGTCACCACGCTCACGGACGGCAATCTGGTGGCCAACGGCGCCACGGATCCGCTGCTGGCGGCCGAGCTGCTGCGCGGGGTGGTGAGCGTGCGGGAGCTGCCGGAGCTGGAGCTGAACGGTGAGTGGGTGCGGCACCTGCGGGGGGTGACGGATCTGGTGGTGGCCGCGCGGGAGGCGTCGGGCCCTGCGGGCGAGCAGCTGGTGGCCGCGCTGGCGGGGTTCGCGGACTCGATGGTGCCGTTCGACGCGTATCTGGGTACGGACGGGCTGCCGCGCAAGATCCGGCATCAGTTCAGCCTGGGGAGCGGCGAGGGTCTGGACGGGGTCGATGTGGCGTCCACGGTGGAGTTCTCCGGCTTCGGGACGCCGGTGACGGTGTCCCTGCCGGTGCCGGACGACCTCTACACGGGCGCGGTGGGCTGAGCGCCGCCCATCGGGCCCGGTTCCCGGCCGGCCCGGGGCAGCGGCCCGCGAAGGTGAACGGCGCCATCGCTGAGGGTGACCTACGGGCGCTACGGGGGCGGGTACGGCCGTACCGCGAGGCCGGGTGCGGCGCCGCCGGGGGCGCCGCGGTCCGGTGTCAGGTGCGCAGCAGCCGGGCGATCGCGGCGGTGGCCTCCTCAACCTTGGCGTCGATCTCGGGCCCGCCCTCCTGGGCGGCGTGCGCCACGCAGTGCCGCAGGTGCTCCTCCAGCAGCTGGAGCGCGAAGGACTGGAGCGCCTTGGTGGAGGCGGAGACCTGGGTCAGTATGTCGATGCAGTAGACGTCCTCGTCGACCATCCGCTGGAGGCCGCGGATCTGGCCCTCGATGCGGCGCAGCCGTTTGAGGTGGGCGTCCTTGTCCTTGCTGTAGCCATGGGGACCCACGGTGGCCGGTACGGGCGTCTCCTCGGTCGTGGTCATGATCGTCCTTCCCTGCGGCCGTATACCCCCGATGGGTATAGCGTAACGAATGCGCCGTCTGCCTGGCAGTATCGTGCACCTCCCGGGTGACGTCAGGTGGCGTCCGGGCCACCGGGCTGCCCTGTGGGGTTCATTTTCTGTTCACTTATGACCTTCAGTCGCTTCATCTGCTCTGCTTACTTTCGGTCTCGGACGTCTCCCGGAAGGACTGAACGACAGTGAAGCTTGGCGCCGCAGCGGCCCTGGTCACCAGCGCTCTGCTCCTCACTGCCGCCTGCGGTACCGATGACAACTCCGGGCTGCCGGGCGCGGTGGACTTCTCGGCCGATCATCTCGAGTGCGGGCCCAGCGGCTCGCTGCTCGCCTCGGGCTCCAGTGCGCAGGCCAACGCCATGGAGGTCTGGGTGAACACCTACCAGGCGAATTGTGACGACAGCCAGATCAACTACAAGGCGACCGGTTCCGGTGCCGGCATCCAGGAGTTCCTCCAGGGCCGCACCGCCTTCGCCGGCTCCGACTCGGTCATGAGCGACGAGGAACTGGCCGCCTCCCGCTCGGTGTGCGCGGACGGCGGGCAGGCCATTCACCTGCCGATGGCCGCCGGCCCCATCGCCATCGGCTACAACCTGCCGGGCGTCGAGGACCTCGTGCTGGACGCCCCCACCCTGGCGCGCATCTTCGACTCCGGCATCACCCGCTGGAACGACCCGGCGATCGCCGCGCTCAACCCGGGCGTCACCCTGCCCGACCTGCCGATCACCCCCTTCCACCGGTCGGACGGTTCGGGCACCACCGACAACCTGACCCAGTACCTGAACGGCTCCGCGCCCCAGGAGTGGCCGCACGAGCCGGGCAAGAACTGGAAGGGCAAGGGCGGCCAGGCCGCCGACGGCTCCTCGGGCCTGGTCGGCATGGTGCAGCAGAACGCCGGGGCCATCTCGTACTTCGAGCTGTCCTACGCCCACCAGAACAACATCAGCACGGTGAGCATCGACACCGGCGCGCCCGAGCCGGTCGCGGTCTCCGTGGAGAACGCCTCCAGCGCCATCGCCGCCGGTGAGGTCGTGGGCGAGGGCGGTGACCTCGCGCTCGAACTCGACTACGCCACTCGCGAGCCAGGTGCCTACCCGATCGTTCTCGTCACGTACGAGATCATCTGCGACAAGGGGAACAACCCCGGCACGCTCGATCTGACCAAGGCCTTCCTCGGCTACGCCGCCGGAGACGAGGGACAGGGCGCCCTCGCGGAGATCGACTACGCGCCGATCCCCGACCGGATCATCGCGCAGGTGCGCGACCGTGTCGCGGGGATGTCCTGACGTGAACGCCGCCGACGCTGTACGTACGCCCGCGACCGCCGGGGCCCCCGGGACCCGCGGACCGCGTGCGACCTCCGAGATACCCGAGACGTGTGAGCCGATGCCGATATGAGCGGAAAACTCATGGGAATGCCCGACGCCGCCCCCAGGAAGAACACGGTGCGCCTCGGTGACCGGGTCTTCAGCAACCTCTCCAAGGGATCCGGGATCGCCCTCCTGGTGATCATGGCGGCGATCGCCGTCTTCCTCACCATCCGCGCGGCCGTCGCCATCTCGAACAACGAGGGCAACTTCCTCACCACCTTCCAGTGGAACGCCAACGACTCGCCGCCGGTCTTCGGCATCGCGGTGCTGCTGTTCGGCACCGTGGTCTCCTCGGTCATCGCCATGGCGCTCGCCGTCCCGGTGGCCATAGGGATCGCGCTGTTCATCTCGCACTACGCGCCGCGCCGGCTCGCCGGCCCCATCGGCTACGTGGTCGACCTGCTGGCCGCGGTGCCCAGCATCATCTACGGCCTGTGGGGCGCGCTGTTCCTCGTGCCGCACATGACCGGCCTCTTCGACTGGCTCGACCGTTTCTTCGGCTGGACCGGGATCTTCGCGTACAACGGCACCCCCGCCCGCTCGCTGATGACCGTCGGCATTCTGCTGGCGATCATGATCCTGCCGATCATCACCAGCGTCACCCGGGAAGTCTTCAAGCAGACCCCCAAGGCCAACGAGGAAGCCGCCCTGGCGCTGGGCGCCACCCGCTGGGAGGTCATCCGGATGACGGTGCTGCCCTTCGGCCGCTCCGGCATCATCAGCGCCTCCATGCTCGGCCTGGGCCGGGCCCTGGGCGAGACGATGGCCGTGGCCACCGTCCTGTCGCCCAGCTTCCTCATCAACGCCAGCCTGCTGGAGTCCGGCGGCGGCACCTTCGCCCAGAACATCGCCAGCCAGTTCAAGGAGGCCGGCTCCATGGGCCGCGACGCGCTGATCGCCTCCGGCCTGGTGCTGTTCATCCTGACCCTGCTGGTCAACGGCGCCGCCCGGCTGATCATCGCCCGGCGCAAGGAGTACTCGGGGGCCTCATGAGCGACGCACGCGCGGCTGCCGTGCCGCAGACGACAGCGATGCCCGCAGGTTGCCGCGCGGGCGGAGAAGCGAATAAAGGGCCGCAACCATGAGTGACAGCCAGACCACCCTGATCGAGGAGCCGCGCCCGCGCCGCTCCGTACGGCCCGCCACCCTGCGGCAGCCCCGGCTGCCGGCCTGGTCGCGCGGCGCGCTGCTGCTCGGCTCGGCCGCCATCGGCATCGCCACCGGCCTGGTCGCCGGACTCGACAGCCGGATCCAGTGGGGCCTGATCGCCGCCCTCGTCTTCGTCGCCGCCGGGTTCGCGGTCACCTCCGCCGTCGAGGGCCGCCGCCAGGCCGTCGACCGGCTCGCCGCCTCCCTGGTGTGGACCAGCTTCCTGGTCGCCGTCATCCCGCTCGCCTCCCTCCTGTGGGAGACCATCGCGCGCGGCATCCCCGGCGTCAGCTGGTACTTCCTCACCCACTCCATGAACGGCGTGCTCAGCTGGCAGGACGGCGGCGGCGTCTACCACGCGCTGCTCGGCACCGTCGAACAGGTGCTGCTCGCCTCCGTCATCGCCATACCGATCGGCCTGCTGACCGCCGTCTACCTGGTGGAGTACGGCTCCGGCCGGCTCGCCCGCGCCATCACCTTCTTCGTGGACGTGATGACCGGCATCCCCTCCATCGTGGCCGGTCTGTTCATCCTCTCCATGTGGATCATGATGATGGGCTTCGGCTACTCCGGCTTCGCCGGCGCCCTCGCCCTGTCGATCCTGATGATGCCGATCGTCGTCCGCTCCACCGAGGAGATGCTCAAGCTCGTCCCCAACGAGCTGCGCGAAGCCTCCCTGGCGCTCGGCATCCCCAAGTGGCGCACCATCCTCAAGGTCGTGCTCCCCACCGCCATCGGCGGCATCACCACCGGCATCATGCTGGCGCTGGCCCGGATCGCGGGCGAGACCGCCCCGATCATCCTGCTGGTCTTCGGCAACAACATGATCAACGGCAACCCCTTCGAAGGCGCCCAGTCCTCGCTGCCGCTGTTCGTCTACGAGCAGTGGGCGTTCGGCACGGAGTCCGCGTACGACCGGGCCTGGGCCGCCGCCCTGGTGCTGATCGCCTTCGTCATGATCCTCAATCTGGTCGCCCGGGCCATCGCCCGCTGGAAGGCCCCGAAGACCGGCCGCTGACCGGCCACCCGAGAGTAGGAGGTACACCCCATGGCCAAGCGCATCGATGTCACCGGCCTGACCGCGTACTACGGCGCCCACAAGGCGATCGACGACATCTCCATGCACGTCGAGCCCAAGTCGGTGACCGCGTTCATCGGCCCCTCCGGCTGCGGCAAGTCCACCTTCCTGCGCACCCTCAACCGCATGCACGAGGTCACCCCCGGCGGCCGGGTCGAGGGCAAGGTCCTGCTGGACGACGAGGACCTGTACGGCCCGGGCGTCGACCCGGTGTCGGTACGCCGTACGGTCGGCATGGTCTTCCAGCGGCCCAACCCGTTCCCCACCATGTCCATCTACGACAACGTGGCGGCCGGACTGCGGCTGAACGGCTCGTACCGCAAGTCCGAGCTGGACGAGATCGTGGAGAAGAACCTGCGCGGCGCCAACCTGTGGAACGAGGTCAAGGACCGGCTGAACAAGCCCGGTTCCGGCCTGTCCGGCGGGCAGCAGCAGCGGCTGTGCATCGCCCGCGCCACCGCGGTGGAGCCCGAGGTGCTGCTGATGGACGAGCCGTGCTCGGCGCTCGACCCCATCTCCACCCTCGCCATCGAGGACCTCATCGGGCAGCTGAAGTCGACGTTCACCATCGTGATCGTCACCCACAACATGCAGCAGGCGGCGCGGGTGTCGGACCGTACCGCGTTCTTCAACCTGGCGGCCGTCGGCCAGCCGGGCAAGCTGATCGAGATCGGCGACACCGACCGGATCTTCTCCAACCCGACCGTGCGCGCCACCGAGGACTACATCTCCGGCCGCTTCGGCTGAGCCGCGCGACTCCCGCCCGGACCTGGCTGAGCGGCCCGCCCCCAGCCGGGCGGGCCGCTCAGGTCATGGGGCGGTCAGGCGGTGCGGTAGGCGTCGATGACGGTGATGGTGACGGCGTTGCCGTCCCCGTCCGTCAGCGCGGCGCGCAGCGAGACCGAGCCGCCGGCCGCCGGGTTGTCGACCGTGATCGCGCCGTCCTCGACAGCCCTCTCGCTCCAGCTCGCGCCGCCGTCGAAGGACACCTCGACGGTGAGCGAGTCCACTCCATTGTCCAGCGCCGCGCCCTGGATCTCCAGCGGAACGGGGAAGCCGCTCTCCCCGGCCGGGGCGGTGGAGTCCAGCGCGAGGGCCGGGCCGAACCGCACGACGCTGACCGGCAGCGCCTCATGGCCCGGGGTACGGGCGGAGCGGAAGGTGAGGTCGGCGGTGACCTCCGTGGCGACCGGATACAGCTGAGGGTCCCGGCTGCCGGTGGTGACCAGGCGGTACTCCGCCTCGTCGGGCGTCAGGGCGAACCCGGGCCACATCAGGTCGAATTCGGTGTCGTCCCGCGCGTACTCCTCGCCGTTGCGGTAGAGCACCGTGGACTCCTCGCTGAACTCGCCGAAGCCCTCGTGGCCGGCGCCGTCGGTCAGCAGGTGGAGGGCGCCGCTGAGTTCGTCGCCCTCGCGGTACACGCCGCCCCAGTAGCCGGTCAGGGTTGGGCCGAACACACCGGTGTTGAAGGTGCGCTCGTACGTCTCGCCGGGAGCGGCGGGCAGATCGCGGCCGACGACCGAGGCGAACCCGGGCTCGGTCACCCACATCTGCTGGATCCAGCCGAGGTCGCCCTCCATGAACACCCGCCGGGTGCCGGGCAGATCGATGTCGTGGCCGACGGGCTCGGCACCCGTCACGTAGGGCCAGGTGAACAGCGACGCCCGGTCGGAGCCGTCCGGCGAGCCGAAGTGCGTGACGGTCTCGGCCAGATCCTGCTGCCGGATCTCCCGGCTCAGCCCGGTGGAGAAGCCCGACAGGTTCTCGTCGAAGGTGTGGTAATCGGCGTCGCCGTGCGACAGCAGGGTGGTCAGATAGCTGGCGAGCTGCCAGCCCTGCGGCACGTCGCCCAGCTGCGCGGTGCGGAAGAAGCCGTCGAAGCTGCCCAGGGCCCAGGAGGCGTAGAAGCCGTCAGGCGCCCCGTCCTCGACGAGCCGGTACGCGAGCGCCTGGTCCCGCCGGGTGGCCGCCGGGTCGGGCGCGGTGATGGCGATCTCCCCGGCGTCGGCGGCGTGCGCGTCGACCGTCACCGGCGCGTCCACCGTCAGTGCGGGGTGGACCAGCCAGGACAGCCCGTCCTCCTCGTAGACGTTGAGGTCGACCAGATACCGGCCGCCCGGTACCCGTGCCGAGCCGGCCTCCTCGGAGCTCAGCCAGGCGGACTCGCCGGTCACCAGGTTGACGAGGTAGCCGTCCCAAGCGCCGGCCGTCTCGCCGCTCAGGTCGCGGGCGTCGACGGTGACCTCGAACTTCTCCGTCTCGCGGTCGACCACACCGGCGGTGCGCACGGACTGCCCGTCACCCGTGGCGGTGAGGTACAGGCTGTGCGCGCCGTAGGCCGTGCCCCGGGAGGTGTCGGCGGTGACCTCGACGGTGGCGGTGCCGCCGGCCGGGACGGTCACCTGGTCGGCAGCGAGGGTGAACAGACCCTCGGGTGCCGGGTCGCCCTCGGGGTCCAGGGTGTCGGCGGACAGCTCCAGGGTGACGTCGGTGTCACCGAGGTTGCGGTACGTCAGCTCGCGGACGACCGGGTCGGCGTCCTCATGCGGGAAGGGCACCGTGCCGAAGCCGAGCGAGGTGGTCTCGGCGATGACGGTCTGCTCGATGGCGGCGGCCACGTCGATCCGGCCGGAGCCCTGCTGGTAGGCGCTCAGGCCCGCGCCGCCGAGGGTGGAGCCGGTCAGCGCGGCCTTGAGCTGCTCGCCGGTCCAGTCGGGGTGCCGCTGCTTGAGCAGCGCGGCGGCCCCTGCGGCGTGCGGGGTGGCCATGGAGGTGCCGGAGATGGCGACATAGCCGTCGGCGACCGGGTCGCCGTACCGCCAGATCGCCGCACCGGGGGCGCCGGCCGCCGCGATGTCCACGCCGGGGGCGGTGACATCGGGCTTCAGGCCGCCGTCGCGGGTGCGCGGGCCGATGGAGGAGAAGTCGGCGAGCTGGTCGGACTTGTCGACGGCGCCGATGGTGAGGGCGGCGTCGGCGGTGCCCGGGGAGTCGATGGTGCCCGCACCGGGGCCCGAGTTGCCGGCGGCGATGACGAACAGCGCGTCGGACTCCTCGGAGAGCCGGTTGACGGCCTCCTCCATGGGGTCGATGTCCGGTCCGGCCCAGCCGCCCAGGCTCATGGAGATGATGTCGGCGCCCTGCTCGACCGCCCACTCCATGCCCGCGATGATGCCCGACTCCCAGCCGCTGCCGTTGTCGTCGAGCACCTTGCCGTTGAGGATGCCGGCGCCGGGGGCGACCCCGGTGTACGTGCCGCCGGCGTGGGCACCCGTACCCGCCGCCGTGGAGGCGACGTGGGTGCCGTGGCCGTCGCGGTCGCCGGTGTGGCCGGTCTCGGCGAAGTCCTCGGCGGCGATGACCTTGCCGCCGGCCAGGTCGGCGTGCTCCTCGCTGACCCCGGTGTCCAGGACGGCGATCTTCACGCCCTCGCCGTCGTAGCCGGCCTCCCACGCCTCGTGGGTGCCGATCTGCGGCACGGACTCGGCGAGCGTCTTCTCGACGATGCCGTCCAGCGCGATGGCCGTGATGCCGGGGGCGGCGGCGAGGGCGAACGCGTCCGCGCCCTCAGCGGCCGGCCGGGTCAGCACGTCCCACAGGCTGCTGGTCCCCTCGGCGGTGACGGTGAACGCCTCGCCGTTGATGGACTCCAGCGCCGTACGGTCCTGCGCCGTGTCCTCGGCGGCGTCGGCGAGCAGGGCGGCGGCGGTGTCCTGGACCCGCCGGTCGCCGCCGTAGGTGACGATCAGCGGGAGTCCGCCGAGGTCGCGGTAGCGGTCGGCGGCCAGCCGGGTGATGTTGAACAGCCGCTCGTCCAGCGTGCCGGCGTCGATGAGGGCGCGGGCGTCCTGCGGGATGACGAGGGTCTCGCCGTCCCGGGTGAGGGTCTGGACCGGGATGGACGCGCGGCCCTCGGCCGGTATCAGCCCCTGGTACGTGCCCGCGTCGTCGATCAGGACGCGGTCGCCGGTGATGAGGAAGAGGTCGTGCGGTCCGGCGGAGCCGGTGCTCGCGGGCGCGTCCGGGGCTCCGGGGCCACCGGGGGCGGCCCCGGCGGGTGCGGCGAGCCCGGCGGCCAGGGCCACCGCGATCGCTCCGGCGGCCAGGCCGCGCGGGAACTTCTTGGACAACTGTCCTCCATGAACGTGGTGATGGGCAGCCGTCAGCCGCCCCACCAGGGAGGGCTGCCGGCGAGGCCAGATCATGTCCGGGTCAGGACGGGCCGATGAGGTCAAGGAGTGGATGAATGGTGAAGGAGTCGAGGCGCTTTTCCGAGGTTGCCTTGTTTTCGGCCGAGGTGATCGATCTCCGGCCCAGGAGGCGGCCGTCACCCTGCTGACCACGCGAAAGGGCGGCCCCCACCGGAACCCAGATTCCGGTGGGGGCCGCCCCTTCGTGCGTGGTGCGGAACGATCAGGCGGTGCGGTAGGCGTCGATGATCGTCTGTGTGCTGGTGTTGCCGTCCGCGTCGGTGACCTCGGCGTGCAGCGACACGGAGCCGCCGGCCGCCGGGTTGTCCACGGTCGCCACGCCGTCCGTGACGTCCGCCTCCAGCCAGGTCTCGCCACCGTCGGTGGAGTACGAGATCACGACGGTGGACCCGTCACCGGCGCCCGAGCCCTGCACGGTGAAGGGCACCTCGAAGGAAGCCTCACCGGCCGGGGCGGTGGAGTCCAGCGCCAGCGCCGGGCTGTAACGGACCCCGGAGGCGGGCAGCTGGACCCACTCCTCGTCGGTGCCGCCCGAGGTGAAGGTGAAGGAGGCGGTGATCTCGGTGGTGACCGGGAAGACGTCAGCGTCGCGGCCGACGGTGGTCACCAGCTCGTAGTCGGCCTCTTCGGCGGGCAGCTCGAAATAGGAGTAGTCCAGCATGTCGTCGAAGACCGCGAACTCCTCGCCGTCGCGGTAGAGGACCGTAGTGGCGTTGTCCTCGTCGTAGGCGGAGTAGCCGAAGTTGCCGCCGCCGTCCGCGAACGGCAGCAGCGCGCCGTACAGGGTGTCGCCGTCACGGACCAGGCCGCCGTACTCGCCGTCCACGATGGGGCCGAACACCCCGACGTTGAAGGTGCGTTCGACGGTCTCACCGGCCTCGTACGCGCGCGGCAGGCTCTCGAAGAAGCTGTCGGACGCGAACGTCCACAGGTCCTGTCCCCAGTCGGTGGTGCCGGTCTCGACGAACACCTGGGTGGTGCGAGGCAGTTCCTGCTCGGTGCCGGAGGCCATGCCCAGCTCGGCGGCCCAGGTGAACAGCACGCCGGAGTCGCCGGCGATCGGAGAGCCCTGGTGGGTGACGATCTCGGCGAGGTCCTCGGGCTTGATGCGCCGCTCAAGACCGGTGAAGAGGCCGTCGTCGTGGACGTATGCGCCCTGGTACTGGGTGTTCTCCCGCTCCCAGGTGGTGCCGGCGTACCCGGTGATCCGGTTGCCCTCGTCGGGCTCGCCCAGCTGTGCGGTGCCGAAGCCCTCGGGCAGGCCGCCGGCCGACCAGCCGGAGTTGAGGCCGACGCCGTCGCCCTCCAGCAGGTAGCTGACCATCAGGTCGATCTGTTCCGCGGCGTCGTCCGGGGAGGCGTACACGACCTCCTCGGCGTCGCGGGCGTCGGCACTCACGGTGGTGTCCTCGGTCACCGTCAGTCCCGGGCGCACCAGCCAGTCGATGCCGTTGACGTTCTCCTGCTCGGCATCCAGGTCGAAGACGGAGACGTCGAGGGCGTACTCGCCCTCGGGCACCCGGGCGGTGCCGTACACGTCGATCCACTCACCGGTGTTCAGGTCGTACAGGTCGCCGTAGTAGAACTCGGCGTCCTCGCCGTCGCGGCCGGTGACCTCCAGGGTCAGGTCGAACTTCTCCGCCTCGCGCTCGACGGCCCCGGCGGTGCGGATGCTCTGCCCGTTGTCACCGGTGGCGGTGATGTACGCGCTGTAGATGCCGTACTGGTCGCCCAGCGCGGTGTGGGCGGTGACCTCGACGGTGGCGGTGCCGCCGGCCGGGACGGTCACCTGGTCGGCGGAGAGCGTGTAGAAGCCCTCCGGCGCGGCGCCGCCCTCCGTGTCCAGGGTCTCCAGGGCGAGGTCCAGGGTGACCTCGGTGTCACCGAGGTTGCGGTACGTCAGCTCCTGCGTGACCGGGTCGGCCTCCTCGTGCGGGAAGGGCACGATGCCGAAGCTGAGCGAGGAGGTCTCCGCGATGACGGTGGCGTCCATCGCGGACGGCACGTCGATGCGGCCCGAGCCCTGCTGGGTGGCCGTCAGACCCTCGCCGCCGATGGTGGAGCCGGTGAGCACGGCCTTGAGCTGCTCGCCGGTCCACTCGGGGTGCTGCTGCTTGAGCAGCGCGGCGGCGCCCGAGGCGTGCGGGGTGGCCATCGAGGTGCCGGAGATGGCGACGTAGCCGTCGGCGACCGGGTCGCCGTACTGCCAGATGGCGGCGTCGGGGGCACCGGCGGCGGCGATGTCGACGCCGGGGGCGGTGACGTCCGGCTTCAGCGCGCCGTCGCGGGTGCGCGGGCCGACCGAGGAGAAGTCGGCGAGCTGGTCGGACTTGTCGACGGCGCCGATGGTGAGGGCGGCGTCCGCGGTGCCCGGCGAGCCGATGCTGCCCGCGTAGGGACCGGAGTTGCCGGCCGCGATGATGAACAGTGCGTCGGACTCGGCGGAGAGCCGGTTGACGGCCTCCTCCATCGGGTCGATCTCGAAGCCGGCCGGGCCGCCCAGGCTCATGGAGATGATGTCGGCGCCCTGGTCGACGGCCCACTCCATGCCCTCGATGATGTCCGACTCCCAGCCACCGCCGTCGTCGTCCAGCACCTTGGCGCTGATGATCTCCGCGCCGGGGGCGACACCGGTGTACGTACCGCCGGAGTGCGCGCCGGTGCCGGCGACCGTGGAGGCGACGTGGGTGCCGTGGCCGTCGCGGTCGACGGCGTCGGGCGAGTCGGAGAAGTTCTCGGCGGCGGTGACCTTGCCGTCGGCCAGGTCGGGGTGGGCGTCGCTGACGCCGGTGTCGACGACGGCGACCTTCACGCCCTCGCCGTCGTACCCGGCCTCCCACGCCTCGGGCGCGCCGATCTGCGGCACCGATTCGGCCAGCGTCTTGTGCGCCACGCCGTCCAGGGCGATGGCGGTGATGCCCGGCGTGGCGGCCAGCGCGAACGCCTCGCCGCCCCCGCTGGTGCGGGTGAGCGCGGCCCACACGTCCGGGGTCTCCTCGGCGGTGACGACGAGTGCCTCGCCGTTGAGGGACTCCAGGAAGGTGCTGTCCTCGGAGCCCTCCGGCGCGGCGTCCGCGAGCAGGGCGGCGGCGCTGTCCTGGGTACGGGCCTGGCCGCCGTAGGTGACGATCAGCGGCAGCCCGCCGGCCTGCTGGTAGCGCTCGGTCGCCAACTGGCTGACGTTGAACAGCCGCTGGTCCAGGCTTCCGGCCCGGATGAGGGCGCGGGCGTCCTGCGGGATGACGTAGGAGTCGCCGGCGATGGTGAGGTGCTGGACGGGTATGGACTCCCGGCCCTCGGCCCGTATCAGACCTCTGACCTGGCCGTCCTGGCCGACGACGACCTGGTCACCCGTGATGAGGGTGACGCGCAGCCCTGAGCCGTCGGAGGCGATGGAGTCGATGCTCTCCTGGGAGCCGCCCGGCGCGGCGACGGCCGGAACGGCCGCGCCCGCGGCCATCGCGACGGCGATGGCCCCGGCAGCAAGGGATCGATGGAATTTCTTCCGCAACTGTGCCCCCACATGTCGGTGGTGTACCGATGGCGGGAGGCGTCCGCGGCCCCCCGCACCGCCCAGATCATGTCCGGGTCAGAGGGGCCGTGCGACAGCCGTCCTGGGAGGAGCCGTGAAAGAAAGGTGCGGCTTTTATGTGGTTCCCCGTTTTTCAGCCGTTGCTGGTCGAGGTTCAGCCGAAGGCTCAGCGAAGGCTCAGCGAGGGCTCGGCCGGGGACTCAGCCGAAGAAGAGGTGGATCACCCAGTACGTGATCGCCGCCACGGCGCCGGCCGCCGGCATGGTGATGAACCAGCCCTTGACGATCGACTTGGCCACCCCCCAGCGCACCGCGCTGACCCGCTTGGTGGCCCCCGCGCCCATGATCGCCGAGGTGATCACGTGGGTGGTGGAGATCGGGGCGTTGAAGACGTACGAGGCGGAGTACAGCACGGATGCGGCGGTGGTCTCGGCGGCGAACCCGCGCGGCGGGTCCAGCTCGATGATCCGGCGGCCCAGCGTGCGCATGATGCGCCAGCCCCCCGCGTACGTGCCCAGCGACAGCATGCCGGCGCAGGCGATCTTCACCCACACCGGGATGGCGCCGCCCTCCGGCTCCACGTCGGCGATGACCAGCGCCATGAAGACCACGCCCATGGTCTTCTGCGCGTCCTGGAGCCCGTGCCCGAGCGCCATGCCGGCGGCCGAGACGGTCTGCGCTATCCGGAAGCCGCGCTGCGCCCGGTGCGGGTTGGCGCGCCGGAACAGCCACAGGATGGCCACCATCACCAGATAGCCCAGCAGCAGGCCGATGAGGGGCGAGACGAACATCGGGATGACGATCTTGGAGAGCACCCCGTCCCAGTGGACGGTGCTCGCCCCGGCCAGCGCCGCCCCGACCAGGCCGCCGAACAGGGCGTGCGAGGAGGACGAGGGGAGGCCGAAATACCAGGAGATCATGTTCCAGGTGATCGCCCCGAGCAGCCCGGCGAACAAGATGATCATGCCTTGTTTGCCGGTGGGGGTGTCGATCAGCCCTTCGCTCACCGTCTTGGCGACGCCGCTGCCGAGGAAGGCGCCGGCCAGGTTCATCACGGCGGCCATGGCGAGCGCGACCCGCGGGGTCAGCGCCCGGGTGGAGATGGAGGTGGCGATGGCGTTCGCCGAGTCGTGGAAGCCGTTGGTGTAGGTGAAGAAGAGCGCCGCACCGATGACGACGAGAAGGGCGAACGTGTCCACGTGGGTCAGGACTCCTTGACCACGATGGTCTCCACCGTGTTGGCGACGGCCTCGAAGGCGTCGGCCGCCTCCTCAAGGACGTCCACGACCTGCTTGAGCTTCATGACCTCTATGGCCTCGTAGGTGCCGTTGAAGAGGTGGGCGAGCAGCTTGCGGTGGATCTGGTCCGCCTGGTTCTCCAGCCGGTTGACCTCGATCCAGTACTCGTTGAGGTGCTCCATGGTGCGCAGGTGCGGCATGGCCTCGGCGGTCAGCTCGGCCGCGCGGTGCAGCACCTCGATCTGCTGGGCGACGCCCTTGGGCAGCTCCTGGAGTTCATAGAGGACGACGAGATCGACGGCCTCCTCCATGAAGTCCATGATGTCGTCCAACCGGGAGGCCAGCCGGTAGATGTCCTCGCGGTCGAACGGGGTGATGAACGAGGAGTTCAGCTGGTGGAAGATCGCATGGGTCGCGTCATCCCCGGCGTGCTCCGCCGCGCGCATCCGGTCGGCGATTTCTACGCGCGTGGCGGGTTCGGCCGCCAGCAGTTCCATCAGCAGCTTCGAGCCACTGAGGACGTTGTCGGCGGAGATGGCGAACAGGTCGTAGAAGCTCGTCTCCCGGGGCGTCAGGCGAAATCGCACTGGAGTTCCTCTGGGGTTCATCAACGGGTGTACCCGATGATGCTAAGTGCTGATTCCGGCCACGGCTAACCATGCGACCCGACTCGTTACCTCTTGGCGGCCGGTCAGCGGTTTCCGTTGTACGGACCGTACGGCCCGTCGCTGCTGCTCCAGCCGCCGCCCCGGCCGCCGGGGCCGCCGCGCCCGGTCACGGCGGCGATGGCGGGCTTCACATCCACGATGTAGACGATGGCGGCCACGAGGCCGACCAGATTCAGCAGCAGGAACCCGAGCGGGAGCAACTGCACGACGACGGCCAGACCCAGGATGATCAGCCAGAACGGCTTCGTCTGTTTGCCGGCGGCCCGGAAGGCGTCCTCACGCTGGAGCGCAGCGTGCACCAGGGCGTAAATGCTCAGGATGAGCAGCGCGAGGGTGAGAAGCCCCCACAGGGAGTAGAACCCGTTCAACAACATGCCGTCCACCACCATGATCCGCGCCAGCCGTCCACTCCCACGCTACCGGGCGCGGTGCCGGGCGCGTAGTGCTGAAAGGTGCTGAAAGTCACCTCATGCCCGCGGGGACTCCGTGTCACTCTTCGTGTCGTCCTTCGCGTCGCTCTTGGCGAGCGGGGTGACCTCGGGCTCCGCGCGCTCCACGATCACCTGGGGGGTCTCGGCGTCCCGCTCCTCCTCCTCGCGCGCCGCGGCGGCCCGCTCGGCGCGCCAGGTCTCCACGGCGCCCTTGCCGCGCTCGGACAGCTCGTCGTAGGTCTCCTTGGCCTTGGCCGCGTACACCCGGAAGGTGCTCTGCGCCTGCTCCCGCAGCTCGGGGGCGTGGGTGCGCAGCTCCCGCAGCTTCTCGGCGGCCAGGTCGGCGGTGCCGGCGGCCGCGTAGCTCGCGGTGGTCACGGTCTTGCGGATCTCATCGGTGATGGTCACGGCTTCTCCTTGTCCTGCCTGCTCCGGTCGTTGCGGAACGAGGTGTAGATCTGTAGCAGCGCCTGCTTCTGTTCGTCGGAGAGGTCGGGGTCGGCGAGCACCGCCGCCGGCACCCCGCCGGTCTCCGTCTGCTCCTTGACGGCGTCGGCGTCGAGAATCCCGGCCTGGACGTAGAGCGTCTCCGCGGAGATCCGCAGGCCCTTGGCGATCTGCTGGAGGATCTCCGCGCTGGGCTTGCGCAGCCCGCGCTCGATCTGGCTGAGGTAGGGATTCGACACCCCGGCGACGTCCGCGAGCTGCCGCAGCGACAATTTCGCCTGCCGCCGCTGCTCCCGCAGAAACTCTCCGAGTGACGCCATGCCTCAAGACTGCCGCACGGTGCTAACTTCTGCAAGCAGATTCGCTAGCAGATGTGCAGCAGCCCCCGGAACGGCCCGGGGTAGTACGGGGCAGCGGCCCCCGCGCATACCCGCTTGAGCCGGACCGCGCACCGCGCCAGACTCACCCGGATGACGGACGAGATCGAGAGCGGGAACGAGGATGTGCCGGTGCGGGCCGGGGACGGCGTCCGGCTGTGGACGACCCGGGTCGGTACGGGCCCGCCCGTGGTCCTGTGCCACGGCGGTCCTGGCCTGTGGGACTTCCTGGGCGACCTGGCCGGGTCGCTCGCGGACCGGGCCACCGTGCACCGCTGGGACCAGCGCGGCTGCGGCCGGTCCCAGCGCGTCGGGCCGTACTCGCTCGCCCGGTCCGTGGCCGACCTGGACACCGTCCGCCGCCACCACGGGCTGGACCGGATGCTGCTGCTCGGCCACTCCTACGGCGCCGACCTGGCCCTGCGGTACGCGCTGGAGCACCCTGGGCGGGTGAGCGGGCTGGTCTACGTCTCCGGCACAGGAATCGACCACCGGGACACCTGGCGGGCGGACTACCGGCGGAACCTGCGCGCCGGCCTCGGGGCTCACCTGGCGCGCTGGGAGGAGCTGGAGGCCCGCCCCGGGCGCACCGGGGCGGAGGAACGGGAGTGGTGCGTGCTCCAGTGCTCGGCGGACTACGCCGACCGGGAAGGGGCGCTGGAGCGGGCGCGGGCGGCGACCACGCCCTGGTTCGGGGTGAACGCCGAGTGCAACGCGACCCTCAACGCCGAGGTCGGCCGGGAAGCGGGAACACCGGAACTGCGGGCCGCGTGCGAGCGGCTGGAGGTGCCCGTTCTGCTCGTGCAGGGGGCCCGGGACATCCGTCCCCACCGGGTGCTCGACTCCCTCGAAGCGGCCCTTCCGCGCGTGGCGCGGACCGTGTTCAGCGGCGCGGGACACCTTCCGTGGGTGGAGGAGCCGGACGCCTTCCGCGCGGCGGTCGGCGGCTTCCTGGCCCGCACGTAGCGGCGGCGGGCGCGGCGCGGCCCGGGTTCAGTGGCCCGTCACCGCGGTGCCCGGTGCGGAACCGCTCGTCCAGCACCTCGTAGAGACCGCCGATCATCTCGCCCGCCATGCTCCCCGTCCTTCGCTCAAGGTCACCGCATACGATTCCAGTGCATCCTGTCGCCGGAAAGGGGCCGCACGCATGACCGACTTCGGGTCGATCTACCAGCACGGATTCGCCCGGGTCGCCGCGTGCACCGGCCACGCCGCCATCGCCGACCCGCCCGCCAACGCCGAGGCCGTCCTGCGCCAGGCCCGCCGCTGCGCCGAGGACGGCGCGGCCGTCGCCGTCTTCCCCGAGCTGTGCCTGTCCGGCTACTCCATCGAGGACCTGCTGCTCCAGGACGCCGTGCTCGACGAGGTCGAGGCCGCGCTCGCCACCGTGGTCGCCGGGTCCGCCGAGCTGCTGCCGGTCCTGGTCGTCGGCGCCCCGCTGCGCCACCGCCACCGGATCTACAACTGCGCGGTGCTCGTGCACCGCGGCCGGATCCTCGGCGTCGCGCCCAAGTCGTACGTGCCGAACTACCGCGAGTTCTACGAGCGCCGGCAGATCGCGGCCGGCGACGACGAGCGCGGCGGCACCCTGCGGATCGGCGGCGCCACCGTCCCCTTCGGCACCGACCTGCTCTTCGCGGCCGAGGACATCCCCGGCCTCGTCCTGCACGCGGAGATCTGCGAGGACATGTGGGTGCCGGTGCCGCCCAGCGCCGAGGCCGCCCTGGCCGGCGCCACCGTGCTGGTCAACCTCTCCGGCAGCCCCATCACCGTCGGCCGCGCCGAGGACCGCACGCTGCTGTGCCGCTCCGCCTCCGCCCGCTGCCTGGCCGCGTACGTCTACGCCGCCGCCGGGCTGGGCGAGTCGACCACCGATCTGTCCTGGGACGGGCAGACCATGATCTACGAGAACGGCACGCTGCTCGCCGAGAGCGACCGCTTCCCGCAGGGCGACCAGTACGCGGTCGCCGACATCGACCTCGACCTGCTGCGCCAGGAACGGCAGCGGATGGGCACCTTCGACGACAACCGCCGCACCCACGCCGCCCGCACCGGCGGCTACCGGCAGATCCCGTTCACCCTCGACCCGCCCGCCGGGGACCTGGGACTGCGCCGCCGCCTCGAACGGTTCCCCTTCGTCCCCGCCGACCCCGGCCGGCTCGCCCAGGACTGCTACGAGGCGTACAACATCCAGGTCGCCGGGCTCCAGCGGCGGCTCGCCGCGATCGGCGGCCCCAAGATCGTCATCGGCGTCTCGGGCGGCCTGGACTCCACCCACGCGCTGATCGTCGCCGCCCGCGCCATGGACCGGGCGGGCCGCCCGCGCAGCGACATCCTCGGCTTCACCCTGCCCGGCTTCGCCACCAGCGACCACACCAAGGACAACGCGCACAAGCTCATGCGCGCGCTGGGCATCACCGCCGCCGAACTCGACATCAGCCCCACCGCCCGCCTGATGCTGGCGGAACTGGGCCACCCGTTCTCCGCGGGCGAGCCCGTCTACGACATCACCTTCGAGAACGTGCAGGCCGGACTGCGCACCGACTACCTGTTCCGGCTGGCCAACCAGCGCGGCGGCATCGTGCTCGGCACCGGCGACCTGTCCGAACTGGCCCTGGGCTGGTGCACGTACGGCGTCGGCGACCAGATGAGCCACTACAACGTCAACTCCGGCGTGCCCAAGACGCTCATCCAGCACCTCATCCGCTGGGTGATCAGCACCGACCAATTCGGCGCCGAGACGAACGAGACACTCACCGCCATCCTCGACACCGAGATCAGCCCCGAACTGGTGCCGGGCGAGGAACTGCAGTCCACCGAGTCGAAGATCGGCCCGTACGCGCTGCACGACTTCACGCTCTTCCACATCCTGCGGTACGGCTTCCGGCCCTCGAAGATCGCCTTCCTGGCCTGGCACGCCTGGCGCGACCCGCGCACCGGCGGCTGGCCGCCGATGTTCCCCGAAGCCGAGCGGGTGGCGTACGACCTGCCCGAGATCCGGCACTGGCTGGACACCTTCGCCCGCCGCTTCTTCGGCTTCGCCCAGTTCAAGCGCTCCGCGATGCCCAACGGCCCCAAGGTCCTGGCCGGCGGCTCCCTGTCCCCACGCGGCGACTGGCGTGCCCCCTCCGACACCACCGCCGACGCCTGGCTGCGCGACCTGGAGCGCTGGGAGTGGCCGCGGGCTTGACCCTCACACCGTGGCAGGCCGTGTCGTGGGAGGCGTCATGATCAGTATCGGAGACTTCGCCAGATACGGCCGGGTGTCGGTGCGCATGCTGCGCCACTACGACGCCCTCGGCCTCCTCGTGCCCGCCCGCACCGACCCGCACAGCGGTTACCGCTGGTACGAGGCCGGTCAGCTGGCCCGGCTCAACCGCATCGTCGCGCTCAAGGGGCTCGGCTTCTCACTCCAGCAGGTCGGGGAGATCCTCGGCGAGCGGGTGAGCGGCACCGAGCTCCGCGGGATGCTGCGGCTGCGCCGTGCCGAGCTGGCGGCGGCCCTGGAGGCCGACGCCCGGCGGCTGGCCGGTGTCGAGGCGAGGCTCCGCGTCATCGAGAGCGAGGGGCACATGCCCACCAGTGATGTCGTCATCAAGAAGATCCCCGGCGCCCGTGTGGCCGAGCTGACCGCGACCGCCGCCACCGCCTCCCCGGAGGCGATCGGCCCGGTCATCGGGCCGCTGTACGTCAGGCTGACGGAGCTGCTCGCCCAGGCCGGCATCCGGCCCACGGGCCCCGGGATCGCCCGTTACGAGCCGGCCCCGGGCGGCGAGTCCGTCACCGTGCACGCCGGGATCCAGGTCGCGGTCGACGCCGACCACGCCGGGGCGCGGGCCGCCGGGATCGCCTTCGTCGACCTCCCGCCGATCGAGACCACCGCCACCGTCGTCCACCACGGGCCGATGGCGGACCTGCTGCCCACACTCCAGACCCTGGCCCAGTGGATCGCGTCCCACGGGTACGTCTCCGCCGGGTACGCGCGCGAGCTGTACCTGGAGTGCCCGCCCGGGGACGAGAGCGCCTGGGTGACCGAACTCCAGGAGCCGGTCGGACGCGCGTCCTAGGTCGGACACGGCCTCCTAGCCGGCGGCGCCGAACAGCTCCAGCAGATCGGCCTTCGCGAACATCCGGGCGGTGTCGATGGCGGAGGGCTGCCCGGCCGCCGGGTCGGCGCCCGCCGCCACCAGCGTGCGGACCACCTCCGTCTCGCCCTTGAACACCGCTCCCGCCAGCGGCGTCTGGCCCCGGTCATTGGCCCGGCCGGGGTCGGCGCCGCGCTGGAGCAGCGCCTCCACCGTTCTGGCGTGGCCGTGGTAGGCGGCCAGCATCAGCAGGGTGTCGCCCTTGTCGTTGCTGAGGTTCGGGGGAACGCCCGCGTCCACGTAGGCCGCCACCGTGTCCGTGTCCCCGTCCCGGGCGAGATCGAAGATCTTCGCCGCGAGCTGGAGCACCTCGGGGTCGTGCGCGGGTTCGTGGCGCTCTGGGGACGTCATGGCGGTATGCCTCCTGGGGACGGGGGGCTTCCAGCCTACGTACTCTTGCGGACATGACCCCGCCGATGTTCCGCATGGACAGGGTGACGCTGATCGCCGGGCTGCCGCTGCTCGCCGACTCGGTCCTCTTCGCGGTACGCCGCGCCGAGGCGTCGCCCCTCCACCTGTGGCTCACCTGGCTGCTGGGCGCCGCCGCCTGGGCGCTGCTGGGACTGCGGCACCGGTTCCCCATCCCGGTCGGCGTCCTCACCATGATCGCGGCGGTCGCCTACTACCCGCTGTCCAGCCTGGACGGGATCACCCCGGTGGTCGCCTTCGTCATCGCCGTCTACACCATGTCCCGCGCCGGCCATCTCGTCGCGGCCGTCACGCTCGCCGTGACCTCGATGCTGGCGATGACCTACGGCGAGTTCGTCGCCTCCACCAGCGAGGTGCGGCATGTCGACAACATGTCGATGGTGCTGTTCGAGGGCTGGTTCCTCGCGGTGATCGCCTTCGGCCACGCCATGCGGGTGCGGCACGCCTACCAGGAGGAGAGCGAGCGGCGCGCCGCCGTCGCCGAGCGGCTGCGGATCGCCCGCGAGATCCACGACGTGCTCGGGCACAGCATCTCCCTCATCAACGTGCAGGCCGGGGCCGCCCTGCACCGCAGCGCCAAGCGGCCGGGCGAGACGGCGGAGCTGACCCGGGCGCTGGAGTTCGTCCGCGACACCAGCAAGGACGCGCTGCGCGAACTGCGCGGCACGCTCGGCATGCTGCGGCAGGTGGACGAGGAGGCGGCCGGCGCGCCGACCTCGCCCACCCCCGGCTGGGAGCGCATCGGCGACCTCGCCGACCGGGCGCGCGCCACGGGCCTGACGGTCACGGTCCGCACCGACCGGGAGGGGCTGCCGGCCGGCGGCGTCGGGGCCGGGGTGTCGCTGGCCGCGTACCGCATCGTGCAGGAATCACTGACCAACATCGCCCGGCACGCGGCCGGAGCCAGCACGGTGCTGATCGAGGCGCGGTACGAGGACGGGGCGCTGCGGGTGAGCGTCGAGGACGACGGGATGGGCGGACCCGGCCACGGACCCGGACACGGACCCGGCTCCCGTGAGTCCGGCAGCGGCATCGGCGGGATGCGGGAGCGGGCCCGCGCGCTGGGCGGCGAACTGACCGCCGGTCATACTGACTCCGGTTTCCGGGTGACCGCCCGGCTGCCGCTCATCGCCGACCGGCCCCCCGCCCTCGAAGGACAGTCATGATCCGCGTGCTTCTCGCCGACGACCAGCGGCTGGTACGGGCGGGGTTCCGCTCCATCCTGGAGGACGAGGACGACATCGAGGTGGTCGGCGAGGCGGGCGACGGTCACCAGGCGCTGCGCCTGGCCCGTGAACTGCGGCCCGACGTGGTGCTGATGGACATCCGGATGCCGGACCGCGACGGCCTCGCCGCCACCGGCGACATCGCCCGCGACCCGCGCCTGGCCAGCACCAAGGTCGTCATCCTCACCACCTTCGACATGGACGACTACGTCTACGGGGCGCTGCGCGCCGGTGCCTCCGGGTTCCTCGTCAAGGACACCGAGCCGGCGGAACTGCTGCACGCGGTACGGGTGTGCGCCCGCGGCGACGCGCTGATCGCCCCCGCCATCACCCGCCGCCTCATCGCCGAGTTCGCCGGCCGCGTCAAGCAGCCCGACCCCGCCCCCCGCCTCAACGCCCTCACCGAGCGCGAACGCGAGGTCCTGGGCCTGGTCGGGGCGGGCCTGACCAACGACGAGATCGCCCGCCGCCTGGTGCTGAGCCCCTCCACGGCCAAGACCCACGTCTCGCGCATCATGACCAAACTGGACGTCCGCGACCGCGCGCAGCTGGTGATCCTCGCCTACGAGACCGGAATGATCACCCCGGGCTGGCTGTCCTAGCAGCGAGGTGCCGTAGTTGACGTCGCGGCCCTGCGAAGATCCAGACGGGACGCCCTAAGGGTCACCCTGAGCACCACCGGAGTACGGCGCCGGGGCACGCGCGGCACCAGTGCCGTACCCGGGGTGTACGCCACGGGCCGACGCGCCCGCCCGCACCCTGCCGCGACGGTGGGGGCGTGGATCCCCAGACCCTTGATCTCGCCCGGTGGCAGTTCGGCCTGACGGCCGCAGGACACTTCCTCTTCGCCGCCCTGATCGCCGTCAACGCCGCCCTGCCGCTGCGCGCCGCCCGGCGCGGGCCCGTCGAGAGCCCGGGGGTCTGACCGTCATGGACCTGTTCGCCGTCGCCCTGCTGGGCTTCTTCACCGCCGGGTATTTCGCGCTCGCCGGCGCCGACCTGGGTCTGGGCCTGCTGCTGCCCTTCCTGGGCCGCGACCGCGCCGACCGGGACCGGATCGCCACCGCCCTCGCCCCGTACTTCCTGGGCAGCGAGGTGTGGCTGGTGGCCGCCGCCGGAGTGTTCATCGGCTGCTTCCCCGCGCTGGAGGGCGAGCTGTTCACCGAACTGCTGCCGGTCCTGGTGCTGTTGCTGGCCGGGTGGGTGGTGCGGGACGCCGGGCTGTGGTGGCGGGTGCACGGCGGCGGGGCGCCGGACGTGCTGATCTGCGCCGGCAGCTGGGCGCTGGTGGCCGCCTGGGGCTGGGCGGTGGCCGAACTCCTGGACGCCACGGGCGCGGTACGGGTGGCGACGATCGCCGGAACGGTGCTGCTGTTCGCGGCGCACGGCCTGGGGTACGGGGCGCTGCGGCTGACCGGCGAACCGTACCGGCGGGCCAGGCAACTGGCCGGGAGCCGGGGCGGCGGGCAGACGTTCGCGCTGACCGGGACCGTCCTGGCGGCGCTGCCGCTGCTGGCCGGGGCCGGGCTGCCGCTGCGCGAGAACGCCGCGCAGGGCCCGGTGCTGGGGCTGCTGGTGCCCGCGCTGACGGCGTTCGTCCCGGTGCTGGTGGCCGCCCAGTGGTGGCTGTGGCGCGCGCTGCGCGATCCCTCCCGCCGCACCCCCTTCTTCTTCTGAACGTTCCTCCGGACGCCCCCGCCGGGCCGCTCCGGTTCCTCCACGCGAGAAAGAGACATGTCATGACCGTCTTCGAACGGCTCGCCGGGTTCTCCCACCGGCACCGCTGGACCGCCCTGATCGTGTGGGTGATCGTCCTCGTCGGGGTCTGGGCCGGCGCCTCGGCGGCCGGGGACGACTACCGGCAGGACTACTCGCTGCCCGGTACCGAGTCCCAGCGCGCCCTGGAACTGCTCACCGAGCACGGCTCGGACCAGGCGGGCGACAGCCTGGAGATCGTCTTCCAGGACCCGGCGGGCCTTGAGGCACCCGCCACCCGCGAGCGTCTGGAGACGATGCTCGCCGAGGTCGCCGGGCTGCCCGCGGTGGCCCAGGTGCACGAGACGACGCTGTCGGCGGACGGCACCACCGGCTACGCCACCGTCGTCCTGGACGTGCCGTCCGAGCAGATGGCCCCGGCCGACACCGAGCGCGTCCTGGAGGCGGCCACCGCCGTCGCCGGGGACGGGCTGCGGGTCGCCCTGGGCGGCGAGGCCGCCCGGCAGCTGGCGGGGGAGGACGGCGGCGGCGCCGAGGGCGCGGGCATCATGGCGGCCCTGGTCATCCTGGTGTTCATGTTCGGCACCGTGACAGCCGCCGGACTCCCGGTCATCACGGCCGTCTTCGCGGTCGGCGCCACGATGGCCGTGATCGTGCTGGCCTCGCACGTGTTCACCATCCCGGACTACACCCCGTACGTGATGATGCTGGTCGGCCTCGGCGTGGGCATCGACTACGCGCTGCTGGTCTTCGCCCGCTACCGTTCCGAACTCGTCGCCGGCGCGGGCCCCGAGGAGGCGAGCCGCCGGGCGCTGGACGCGGCCGGACGTACCGTCTTCTTCGCCGGCTGCACCGTCATCCTGGCGCTGCTGGGCCTGGTGGCGCTGGGCCTGGGCCCGCTCCAGGGGATGGCGCTGGGCGTGGCGCTCACCGTTCTGGTGACCATGATCGCCTCACTCACCCTGCTGCCCGCCCTGCTGGGCGTCTTCGGCGCCCGCTTCGCCCGCCAGTTCCCGGCCCGCGCCGAGAAGCGCGCCGCCCGGGGCAAGCCGGCCACCGGCGCGGGCTGGCGCCGCTGGGGGGCCTTCGTGCAGCGCCGCCCCGTGGCCGTGCTGCTGGTCTCGGTGGCCGCGCTGGGCGCGCTGGCGGTGCCCGCCGCGCAGCTGCGGCTCGGGTTCGCCGACGCGGGCAACGATCCGGCCGGGTCCACCAGCCGGGAGGCGTACGACCTGCTGTCGGACGGGTTCGGGCCCGGTTTCAACGGGCCGCTGGTCGTGGTCACCGAATCGGCCGACGGCACCGCTACGCAGGCCGCGGGGGAGGCCGCCGCCGTCCTGGAGGGCACCGCCGGGGTCGCCGCCGCCACACCGCCCATCCCCACCACCGACGGCGCCGTGGCCACGGTGATCGTCTTCCCCGCGTCCGCGCCGCAGGACGAGGCGACCTCCGCGCTGGTGGCGGCGCTGCGCACCGAGGTCCTGCCCGCGCTCGCCGAGCGGACCGGCGCCACCTACCTCGTCGGCGGTGCGACGGCCGCCGTCGAGGACTTCTCCGACACGGTCGCCTCCCGCATGCCGCTGTTCGTGGCGATCGTCGTCGGTCTCTCCGTCCTCCTGCTGATGGTGGTCTTCCGTTCCCTCCTCATCCCGCTCAAGGCGGCGCTGCTGAACCTGCTGTCGATCGGGGCCGCGCTGGGGGCGGTGACGCTGGTGTTCCAGCACGGCCTGCTGGGGTTCGAGCCGGGCCCGATCGAGGCGTTCATCCCGGTGCTGATCTTCGCCATCGTCTTCGGGCTGTCCATGGACTACGAGATCTTCCTCATTTCCCGTATCCACGAGGAGTGGACGCGTACCGGGGACCACCGGCTGGCGGTCCGGGAGGGGCTGGCGCACACCGGGGCGGTGATCACCGCGGCCGGCGCCATCATGATCGTGGTCTTCTCGGCGTTCATGCTGAGCGCTGACCGGATGCTCCAGCAGTTCGGGTTCGGGATGGCCGTGGCGATCTTCATGGACGCGGTGGTCATCAGGTGTCTGATCGTGCCGGCGGTCATGCGGTTGATGGGCCGCCGAGCCTGGTGGCTGCCGGCCCCGCTGGCACGCCTGCTGCCGACGGTGGAACTGGAGAAGCACCAGCGGCCGCACCCGCGGCCGGCGGACCGGAACTCCTGACCAGCGCCGCGTATCCGGCGTAGGCGGCCTCTACGGCGCTGGGGCTGGGCACACGGCCCAGCCCCAGCGGTTTGGCCGCCCGTCTCAGTACGGTGTTGACGGTGCCTGCGGTGCGTTCCAGCTGCTCCGGCAGATCGGCGGCGGAGGTGTGCCGCACTATCTGGGCCTGTCGTACGACGTCGGTGAAGACGGACTGCACCCGTTTGTACGCCAGATAGCGTGGGAGGTCCTTGGAGACCCCGGCCGCCGCGCCGGGCAGCGCCGACGAGACGGCCGCCGACCAGCGCTGGGTCAGCCCGCGCTGCCAGCCGGCCGGATATCCCATCAGGTGCAGATGCGTCGCGAGATCGTAGACGGGGTCACCGAGCAGGGCGAGTTCCCAGTCGATGGTCCACAACGCCCCGTCCGACTCGGCGATGATGAGGTTGTCGCGGTGCAGGTCGCCGTGCAGCAGGGAGAACGGCCGTTCCGTCAACTGGTCGGCCTCCCTGGCCAGTACGCCGTACGGGCCGAGTACGGCGTCGCCGTCGATCCGCAGCGCCGCGAACAGCCGGTGCAGCTCCGGCCGGTGCACGGCGTACACCCGGGTGCGGGTGAAGCTGATCAGCCGGCGCAGGAAGTCCCGGCTGGTGCGGGGTCTGCGGCCGGGCGGGCAGCGGTGGACGAGTTCGAGCGCGCTGGGCGGGATCGCCGCCAGTTGCCCGAACTGGTCCATGAGCTGGGCCAGGTACGGCTCCGGCAGGGGGGTGCCCGGGGGGTGCGGGCGGGAGAGGGTCTCCCCCTCGATGTATCCGTGGACACGCAGCCCGTCCTCGCCCACGTGGTGCACGGGCGGGATGTGCTCCATGCCGAGCAGGGACAGTTCGATCAGTACGTCCTCCTCCGCGGTGAAGCAGCGGGGGTCGAAGTGCGCCACGCCGGGACGCGGTCGGCCGGCCTTCAGCCGGCCCAGTCCGGCCAGCTGGCCTTGCGGGCTGAGTACGTGCCAGACCCGGTGGTGACCACCGAGCAGGGGCATCGTCGGTCTCGTCATGATCGGCTCCGAGAGCTGTACGGTCGCGAGGTAGCAGCACCGTACGCCCCCAGAGCCTCATGACATGAGGCAAAGCACTCAAATCACCCGTGAGTTGGGGCAATAAGCGCAGTCAGGACATGCTCCAGGGAGCGGGTGACATAATCGGCGCCCGCCCGGCGGAAGGCCTCGGCCTGGGCGTCGTCCATCGCGTAGCCGAGGAACTCCACTCCGGCGGAGCGGGCGGCGGCCAGATCCGTGCTCGTGTCCCCGATCATCAGCGCCCGCCCGGCGGTTGTCCCGGTGGAGCGCAGCGCCCGCAGGACGGGGTCGGGATGCGGCTTGAGCAGGGTGATGTCGCGGGTGCGGCCGTGCACCCGGCCGCCGACGTAGCCGGACAGCTGCTGCCGGCGCAGATAGAACTCGGCGGCCAGCGGCGAGTTGTTGGTCACGATGGCCACCTGGCGGCCCCGGGTGGACAGCGCGGCGATCAGGGAGGCCGCGTAGGGGGTGGGTGCCGCGGTCGCGGCGGCGGAGATCTCCTCGCGGGTGAGGGCCGCCTCGATGCGGTGGACCACGGTGGGGGAGGGGTGGTGATGGGCGATGCCGCGCAGCACCTGCTGGGGGTCGGGGGAGGCCCGTAACTGGGGGGTCAGCAGCGAGGCGGCCCCCAGCTCGACGGCCAGCGCCCGCAGGCGGTGCGCGATGCCGTCGGCGGGCCGGGCGGCGAACAGACGGCAGATGGGGCCGTCGAAGTCGAAGAGAACACAGTGGGCGTTACTGAGAAGTCTCCTCATCTAACCGAGTGTGAGTGGTCGCGAGATCGTTGACCAGAGGGACTCGAACCACAGACGGGACTCGGTGACGTAGGCGGCCTCCTGTTCGTCGCGGCTGTCCTTGTCGGACGAGGACCGGAAGATCTTGGAGGACAGGCCCAGGACGTCGTAGATCTCCAGGTGTTCCTTCTCGTACTCGACGGTGCGCGGCACGACGGTGTAGTACGCGGTGAGCGCCTCGGAGCCGTTCAGGAGATAGAGCTTCTGGAGCGGGGTGACGGCCACGGTGCGGATCTCCACGCTGACCTCCGGGACCAGGTTCATCTCCGCGAGGGAGTTGAGCTGGTGCCGCAGTGAGGTGGAGAAGGTGCGGGTGAGTTCGCGCAGCCGCGCGATGGGGCGCGGGTCGGTGGGGTCGGTGACCAGCCGGGGGTAGGCGAGCGGCGCGTCCCAGGAGGGCAGCAGCACGCGCACCGTGATGGAGCGCGGCTTCAGCTCACCGGCGGAGATCGCTATCAACGGCCCGGCCAGGGCGGAGTTGAGCGTCTCGGTGGTGAGGGTGAACGCGTCGATGGACACCCGTTCGGCCTGGAAGGCCAGGGCGATCCGGTCGGCGACCTCCACCCCGGCGGGCCGTGGATGGTCGGAGGCGGGCGCCGACACCACGGCCGGCGCCCCCCTGCCGCGCGCGCTGACAAAGCCCTCGCGTTCGAGGAGGGCGAGAACCTGGCGGACGATGCCGCGGTTCACGCCGAACTCCTCGGCGAGGGCGCGCTGGGTGGGCAGCCGGGTGTTCCGTCGCAGCTCGCCGGAGCGTATCCGGCCGCGCAGGGTCTCGGCGATGCGTTCTGGGGCGATCTCCTCGCTCACGCGCACACCTTACAACTTGACATCCGGTCCGAGAGGTTGGCGGGAAAGAGTTTGGCCAGTTCGACCAACTGGGGATAACAATCCTAGAGTTGGTCGCCAACTCCACCAACTATCCAAAAGATACCTGCCAGTTGTCGCCGGATGTGTCGATGTAGGGAGGGAACATGATCGTTTCAACCATCATCGCCGCTGCCCTCGCCATCGTGGTCGATGAGGCAGTGGAAGTTCAGTTCGGACTGCCGGGCGTGATCGGCTTGCTGATCCTGCGGACCGGCCTGCGCAAGCGCAACTTCACCTGCATCTGTGTCGGAATCACAGTGCTGGTGATGCTGGGACTGAACACGCTGTGAGAGGCGCCCCTGGGCGTCCGGACGCGACGACCGGGACCGGTGGAGGTCCCGTCAGAAACCGTCCGGGCACCAGGGGCGCGCTCCCGTGGTCAGCAGCGCGTTCGCCCGGGACACGGCACCCGGCGTCTCCTCGGTGAGCAGCCCCGCACCCGCCAGCCGGGTCGCGGTCGTCTCCCCCAGATACAGCGAACCCAACTCGCCCACCCCCAGGGTGAGATCGGCACCGCGCGAGGTCGGCGCGCACTCGGCGCCCTCCGGCGAGGCACTCAGCGCGAAGCGCCCACCGGCCAGACCCAGCGGATCGTGGACCTCCAGTACCAGGTCACCGGTGGTGGCGTACGAGCGGGAGGCCAGCAGGGCCGGCACGTCCAGCGGTCGCAGCCACAGGAAGTCGCTGATCCCGTTGAGCACGGCGGCACGCGCGTCGGGCAGCAGCAGCGGCAGCAGGTCGTCCGGACCGCGGTTCTCGCTGCGCAGCGTGGTGACCCAGTCGATGGAGACCAGGAACGACCACAGCGCCCGCTGCGCCGCCGTGGTGGTGGCGATCAGCTCGTGCACGGTCAGCGTGTTGTCCGGCAGTTCGCCGTCCCACTTCTTGTCCGTCGTGTACTTCACCAGGCCCTGCGGCACCCCGGCGCCGTCCCGGTAGAGGACGTAGAACGGCTCCTCCCAGGTCTGATGGCCGAAGCGCACCTCACCGGTGAACTTCTCCCACCACAGCGGTTTGCGGTCGATCGCGCCCACCTGGCCCCGCCGGAAACGCTCGTGCAGTTCCGGGCCGATCTTGCGTACCTCGGCGCCGTCGATGTACGTCACGGAGCCGCCTTCCTCGGGCGCCGACCAGCGTGACCCGAGCCCCGAACGCAGGCCCTTGACGGTGAATTCGGCGAGCGAGGCCGCCGGACCGTATCCGAACCGGCCATAAATCCGGTACTCGGCGGCGATCAGCGTGGCCGCCAGGGCGCCGCGCTCCTTCGCCTCGGCGAGGTCGGTGCCCATCAGCCCGCTCAGCAGGCCCCGCCGGCGGTGGGTGGCGGTGACCGTCACGGCGGAGACGGCGTTGACATCGACGAGGGCGCCGCCGGGCACGGTCAGCTCCTGGTCGAAGCTCCGGAAGGTGGCCACGCACCGGTCGCCCTCGAACACCCCCCGGGCCCGGTCGTACTCCTGCTTCTCACGGCGTAGCCGCAGCTCGTCCTCGCCGAGAGGGAATGGATCCTGGAAGCCGAGCATCACGGCGCGGTTCCAGGCGTCGATGTCGGCGTCGCTGCCGGTGACGAAGCGGGTGTTCAGGGCCATGTCCCCGAGGCTATCCGGGCGCCCCGGGCCCGGGCCAAGGATTTTCCGTACGGCGTGCGGCCGTGGTGCGGGGTCGGCCGCGTGTGCCCCCACGGGCCGACCGGGGAGTGCCCGGGCGGACCGCGGGGAAGATCGCCCGGAATTCACCGCTCAGGCGAGCAGATCATCTACCTGGGCCTCGCCCTCGCGGTACCGGCGGGCGATTTCCCCGCTGCACCCGTCGGCGGTGCGCTGGAGCGCCTGGCGGCGGCGGGAGACCTGTGCCTCGTACCGGGCGAGGCGGCCCAGCGCGTCATGCAGTTCGTCGTCGGTGCGGGCCAGCAGATCCGACAGCTCGACCTCCGCCAGCATCTCCTCCGCCAGCTCCCGGTACTCCCGCCCGGCCGGCGGGCCCACCGTCACATGGCGGGCCGAGGACCGCTGCGGGGAGGGGCTGTCCGCCAGGATCTGCGGCAACCGGTCCAGCAGATCGGCCTCCGGGTCCAGGCGTCTGCGCCGTTCCGCCTCCAGGATGTCGATGCGGCCCTGGAGCAGTCTGCGGACGAAGCTGAGGTCGGCCTCCTCGCGCTGGGCGCCGCGGCGCAGCTCCCGCAGCTCGGTCAGCCGCAGCCGGCGTAGTCCGGAGGGGGTCTCGTCTCCGCGTGGCTCGCCGCCGTGCCGTACCCGTGGGCCGCTGCCCCACCGGGCGGGCGCGGCGTCGGCGACGGTGGTGGTGGCAGCGGCGGCCGGCTGTGAGCCGGGGCCCGGTGTGATCATGCGGAATTGTCCCCTCATCCCCATTTCGGCGTGCTGGCGCGGTACGTACCCCGTGCCACGCATCGTGTCACTGTGTACCCAGCTGACGCAGCGACTTCGCATGCATCCGGCCGCCATTCAGTACGAGGGAACGTTCCGGCATGATGGCCGCCATGCGAGCAGTGGTGCAGAGGGTCGACGGGGCGAGCGTCACCGTGGACGGCGAAACGGTCGGCGAAATCGTTGGCCAAGGACTGTGTGTGCTGGTGGGCGCCACCCACGAGGACACGGATGAGCAGGCGGCGCGGCTGGCGAACAAGCTGTGGACGCTGCGCGTGCTCGACGGTGAGAAGTCCTGTTCGGATGTGGGCGCTCCGTTGCTGATTGTTTCGCAATTCACACTCTACGGTGACGCCAGGAAGGGCAGACGGCCCACATGGAACGCCGCCGCACCGGGCGAGGTCGCGGAGCCACTGGTCCAGGGGTTGTGCGCTCATCTGCGCGCGCTGGGGGCGCACGTCGAGACAGGCCGGTTCGGCGCGAAGATGCGGGTCAACCTGACCAATGACGGACCGTTCACCGTCTGGCTGGAGGTCTGATGGACCGCCCGGCCCCGCGCACCCCCCGACGCCCCGCCGCGGTCCTCGCCCGGTGCGCCGTCCCGGTGGCCCTGGCGGCGCTGGCCCTGGCCGGCTGCGGCACCCAGACCGCGCCCCCCGAGACGGAGACGGACGCCGCCGCCCCACCGCGCCCGCCGTCCCCCGAGCCCGAACGCCCCGACTGCCCCGAATCCGGGGTGCGCGTCACCGAGGACGGCGGCGACGCGGCGATGGGTCTGCGGGTGATGGGCCTGCGCCTGACCAACTGCGGCACCGAACCCTACGAACTGAACGGCTACCCCACCGTCGCCGTCCTGGACGAGGACGGCGACCCGTACGACATCAAGGTGCTGCACGGCACGGGCGACATCACGGCGAGCCTCACCGGCTTCGACGACCCGCCGGCTCCCCTCACGCTCCAGCCCGGCGAGCACGCCCTGTCCGGGCTGGTGTGGCGCAACACCGTCGATGACCTCAGCCGGACCGTCGCCAACGGAGAGCGGCTGAGCGTCCGGCCCGCCGATGGCGTCGCCGCCCAGCGGCTGGCCCCCACGTACCCCGTGGACCTCGGCACCACTGGAGTCCTCGGCGTCAGCCCCTGGCACCCGCCCCGGAAGCCGTGACCGGGCCCGGCCGTGCCTCCCCGGGGCGCCGAAGGGCTACGGCTGGACGATCGTCTCCTGGGCCGCCGGGGTGTCGCCCGCCAGCAGCGGGGCGTCCGCCGGCACACCGCGCTTCACCACGGCCAGCGCGATCGGGCCCAGTTCGTGGTGGCGGGCCGAGGTGGTGACGACGCCCAGCTGCCGGCCCTCCGTGCCGTCCGCCGCCAGCCGTACCGGGGCGCCGTGCTCGGGGATCTTCACCTCGCTGCCGTCCAGGTGCAGGAACACCAGGCGGCGCGGCGGCTTGCCCAGGTTGTGCACCTTGGCCACCGTCTCCTGCCCCCGGTAGCAGCCCTTGGCCAGGTGCACCGCGCTCTCCAGCCAGCCCAGCTCGTGCGGGATGGTCCGCTCGTCCGTCTCGCGGCCCAGCCGCGGCCGGTGCCCGGCCACCCGCAGCGCCTCGTACGCCAGCACACCGGCGGCCGGCCCGGCCTGCGCGGCGAAGGACTCCAGCGCGGCGCGCGGGACGAACACGTCCCGCCCGTACGGCGTCTCGCGCACCACCCACTCCGGGCCGGTCTCGGCGATCGAGCCGGCCGGCAGGAAGACCACCGCGAACTCCCCGGTCCGCTCGGCGGCTTCCACCCGGTAGAAGAACTTCATCGACTCCAGGTAGCCGAGCAGCGCCGCCCCCCGGCCCGGTTCGGTGTGCAGCCAGGTGGTGGTGCCGTCGTCCACCAGGTAGAGCGCGTGCTCGATGCGCCCCTGGGCGGTCAGGATCAGCGCCTCGGTCGCCTGCCCGGCCGGCAGCTCGGACACGTGCTGGGTGAGCAGCAGATGCAGCCAGCTCAGCCGGTCGGGGCCGGTCACCGAGAGCACCTCGCGGTGCGACAGGTCGACCAGGCCCTGCCCGCGGTCCAACGCCCGTTGTTCGCGGAAGAGATCACCGTAGTGCGCGGCGACCCCGGCATCGGGGGCGTCCGCGGCGACCGCGCCGGGCAGGGACAGCAGAGGACTGGCGTACGACATGCCCCCAGCCTACGGCGCGGGCGGAGCGTCCGGCCCGGCCGCGCAGTCCCGGCAGCGGCCGAAGATCGCGAAGTGCCGCAGATCCGTCTCGAAGCCGAAGTCCTCGCGCAGCCGCTCCGCGAACGGCTCGGCCACCTCCAGGTCGGCCTCCAGCACGGTGCCGCAGTCCCGGCACATCAGATGCAGGTGGTGGTGGCGCTCGGCGAGGTGGTACGTGGGCGCCCCGTGCCCCAGGTGGGCGTGGGAGACCAGGCCCAGCTCCTCCAGCAGCTCCAGCGTGCGGTAGACGGTGGAGATGTTGACCCCGCCCGCCGTGCGGCGCACCTCGGTGAGGATGTCCTCGGGCGTGGAGTGCTCCAGCCTGTCCACAGCCTCCAGCACCAGCTGCCGCTGCGGGGTCAGCCGGTATCCACGGTCGCGGAGCGAGGTCTGCCAGTCGGTGCTCACCACGAGGCCAGTGTAGGAGGAATCGGCGGGGGCGTAGGGTCGCGCGTTAGCGCCTCCGCACGGAGGCGGCCGGAGGGGATCGGCGACCCCCGTGCGGGGAGGCGGTCCCCACCCTGCCGCAGGGTGTGTCAAACCGGCATAAGGCTGATGGCTCGCGGAGCCTGGGAGGAAGCGCAGCGATGGATCTGGGACTGGCGGATCGGGTCTATGTCGTCACCGGAGGCAGCAAGGGGCTGGGCCACGCCACGGCCGCCGCGCTGGTCGCGGACGGCGCGAAGGTGGTGCTGGCCTCCCGGGACGCGGCGAACGTCGAGGCGGCCGTGGAGCGGCTGGCGGCGCCCGCGCACGTAACGGGCGTCGCCGCGGACCTCGCCGACCCGGAGGCCGCCGAGCGGCTCGCGCGGACGGCGCTGGAGCGGTACGGGCGGCTGGACGGTGCCCTCATCTCCGTCGGCGGCCCGCCGCCCGGCACCGCGGCCTCCGCCACCGACGAGCAGTGGCGGGCCGCCTTCGAGTCCGTCTTCCTCGGCTCGGTGCGCGCGGTCCGCACGCTGGCCGGGCGGCTGACCGGCGACGGCGCGATCGGCATGGTGCTGTCCACCTCGGTGCGCCAGCCGGTGGGCGGCCTGGGCATCTCGAACGGGCTGCGTCCGGGGCTGGCGATGGTCGCCAAGGACATGGCGGACGAGTTCGGCCCGCGCGGGGTGCGGGTGCTGGGCCTGCTGCCCGGCCGGATCGCCACCGACCGGATGACCCAGCTGGACGCGGCGTTCCCCGACGCGCGTGCGGCGGCCGTGGCGGGCATCCCGCTGGGCCGCTACGGCGACCCCGCCGAGTTCGGCCGCACCGCTGCTTTCCTGCTCTCCCCGGCGGCCTCGTACATCACCGGCTCGGTCATCCCGGTGGACGGCGGCTCCCTGCGGGCGATCTGACGCTCCCGCCCGGTGGCCCGTGCCCCCCGGCCCCGGTGGCTCCGGCCGCCGGTGGCCCGGCGGCGGGGTCAGAAGCGCGGGCTGCGGCCGCCGCCGCAGGTGGCGTCGCGGTGGGTCAGGACGGCTGGGAAGCGGTCCAGGACCTGTATCTCCTTGGCCGCCTCCGTGCTGATCCACCCCAGCACGCGGTAGATCATCCGGTGGTCGAGCGCCAGATCGCGGTGGTGTATCGGCTCGTGGTGCATGACCCGGTTCCGCAGCAGCCGCAGCGCGTCCAGCACGCCGTGCAGTTCGTCGCGGCGCCCCGCGTAGTGCGGGAACGCCTTGTGCAGCGCGGGCACCCACAGCTGCCGGTCGTACTGGCCGCCCCGGCCGCCCTTGCTCAGCAGCGAGACCCAGAAGCCGAAGTTCAGCTCGGCCACCACATGGTCCGGGGCCACCGGCCCCGGGCCGCGCCGCCGGCCCTTGCGGCCCGCCTCGCGGGTGAGCCGCCGCCCGCCCTCGTTCAGCGGGGCCGCCAGCCACCAGTCGGGCCGCCCGTAGGCGGCGCGCAGCTGGTGGTGCAGGGCGTTGCGTAAGGAGATCTCCAGGCAGTGCAGCGGCCCGTACAGCGCGGCCGACGCCTCGACGTTCCACCAGTAGAGCCGTTCGGCCTGCCCGGGATCACCGCCGCTCGCCCGCAGATAGCCGGCCAGCCGGGGCCTGGAGAAGGACTGGATCATCCACGCCGGGGGCGCGGGTGGCTCCTGGGTCATGCGTGTTCGGGTCTCCTCGCCGGGCCCTGCCCCCCGTGGTACGTTCGAGGAGTGAGCCTCGGGTCCGCCTCTGACTGACATGCCGCCCGAGGCAAGGCTTCACCGGATGCCCCCGGTGCCGCGCGAGCGGCCGGGGGCATTCCGCTGTTCAGCTCCGGGTCCAGCCGCCCGCGCGCCGGTCAGCGGAAGAAGGCGATGCCGTCGTCCGGCAGGTCCTTGAGGTTCTTGGCCCAGGTGCTCGGGTCCACGACCTTCTTCAGGTGCGCCGACATGTAGGGGCGCAGCGGCACCTCGGGGGTCGCCTTTTCGCCGACCCACATCAGATCGCTGTTGACGTAGCCGTACAGCCGCTTGCCGCCGGTGTAGGCGCCTGCGGACGGCGTACGCGCGATGGCATCGGTGACCAGCTCGATCCGCGGCTTGCCCTCGGCCAGTTCTCCGTACCAGACCTCGGCGACGCCGTCCTGGCGGATGAGGACCGCCTCGACCTTGCGCTCGCCGGTAACCCGCCAGAAGCCGTGCTCGGACTCCAGCGGGCGCACTTTCTCGCCCTTGTCGTCCAGCTGCCAGGTGTGCGAGGAGAACTCCAGGAAGTCCCGCCCGTCGTGCGAGAAGGTGACTTCCTGGCCGAAGTTCATGGACTCCTCGCCGGTGAACTCGGCGACGCCGGCGCCGGTCCAGTCGCCGAGCAGGAAGACCAGGGGTACCAGGTCGGGGTGCAGATCTGAGGGGATCTCGATCATCAGCGCTGGCCCTGGTAGAGCTTCTTCACGACCAGGCCGGTGAACGCGGCGGTACCCACCCCGACCAGAACCATCAGGGTGATGAAGAATGCCTCGAGCACGGGTGCTCCTAGTGCGTCGGCGGGAAAAATACGGTGCTCTGCCGAGTCTAGCTGGCCCCCCGGCGGGGAAGCGGAGTGAGGTAGGCCAGCTGGCTTCGCCGCCTGCCGCGCCCATTGACCGTTTTGTGATCACGCCGGACTGAACGGGTTCGGCGGCTCGTGCGTCTAACGGCGTGGAGAGGATGTGATCATGAATTGTCCGAACTGTGGCGGTAACATGCACCAAGGACCCGCGGGTGACTGGGTCTGTGGCAACTGCGGGACGGTGAGCTGACCGACCCAGTCACTGATCTTGGAAACGACACCGTCCAACCAGGAATCCCAGGAATCCGAACCCCCTGATACACGAAGACCGCGCCCCCTCCGGCGATCACCGGAAAGGGCGCGGTCTGGCTTTCGCGGGCCGGGCGGGCCGTTCGCCGCCGCCCCGCCGTCACCGCCAAGGCCGTTACAGCGCGATGGCGACCTCGGCCAGCGCACCGCGCTCGGCCAGCACCACGGTGCGGTCCGCACTCGCGCCGGGGACCAGCGCGCGGACGGTCCAGGTGCCCTCGGCCGCGAAGAAGCGGAACTGGCCGGTCGCCGAGGTCGGCACCTCCGCCGTGAACTCGCCGGTGCCGTCCAGCAGTCGGACGTACCCGCTCACCGGTACCCCGTCACGGGTGAGGACGCCCTGGATGGTCGTCTGGCCCGCCGTGGCGGCGGCGTCGGGGCCGCCGGACTTCGCTCCGCACATGATTCCTCGATCTCCTCTTACTTGGCCGGGCCGGTCTCGACCGGGACGCCCACCAGCGAGCCGTACTCGGTCCACGAACCGTCGTAGTTCTTGACGTTCTGCTGGCCCAGCAGCTCGTGCAGCACGAACCAGGTGTGCGCGGAGCGCTCACCGATGCGGCAGTACGCGATGGTGTCCTTGCCCAGGTCGACGCCCTCGCCCTCGTACAGCTCCGTCAGTTCCTCGTCGGAACGGAAGGTGCCGTCGTCGTTCGCGGACTTCGACCACGGGATGTTGCGGGCGGAGGGCACGTGCCCGGCCACCTGCGACTGCTCCTGCGGCAGGTGCGCGGGGGCCAGCAGCTTGCCGCTGAACTCGTCGGGGGAGCGCACGTCCACCAGGTTCTGCACGCCGATGGCCGCCACGACCTCGTCGCGGAAGGCGCGGATGGACAGGTCCTGCTCCTGCGCCCGGTACTCGGTGGCGGCGCGCTCGGGCACCTCGGCCACCAGGTCGCGGGAGTCCAGCTCCCACTTCTTGCGGCCACCGTCCAGCAGCTTGACGTCGCCGTGGCCGTACAGCTTGAAGTACCAGTACGCGTACGCCGCGAACCAGTTGTTGTTGCCGCCGTACAGCACCACCGTGTCGTCGTTGGCGATGCCCTTGGCGGACAGCAGCTTCTCGAAGCCGGCCTGGTCGACGAAGTCACGGCGCACCGGGTCCTGGAGCTCCTGCTTCCAGTCGATCCGGATGGCGTTCTTGATGTGGTTCTTCTCGTAGGCGGAGGTGTCCTCGTCCACCTCGACGATGACGACCTTGGGGTCGTCGATGTGCTGCTGGACCCAGTCGGCGTCCACGAGGACGTCACTGCGGCTCATGCTCGTTCTCCTTCGGCTGTGGTGAGCAGGGGGGAGTCGTACCGGATCGGGATGACCGGACACGTACCGGCGTACACGCGTGCCGAGACGGAGCGGGGCAGGGCGCGCCAGGGGCGCGGGGGATCGCGGTGGTACGGCGGTACGGGGGGTGGCGCGGCTGTCAGCCGGCGCGGCGACAGAGCATGGCGGCGACGCGGCAGAGGTCCACTGCCCGCCGCTTGGTGAGTCCCCCGGCGGGGGTGCCCGCAGCCTGACGCATCATGTCCGTGATCGTACGGATACGGTCCCCGCCCTGTCACGGGGCTTCCGGATGCTGAGACGGTGATGTCCGCTATATGAAACGCGGTGCGGTGCGGCGCGAGATCAGCCGACCAGGCTCAGATCGCTGCCCGAGACCGTCAGCTCCAGACCCTCCGGGCCCGGCGTCACCGACGTGAGCGCCAGGCCGTCGGGCAGCCCGGAGATGGTGCGCTCCACGCCCGCCTGCTCCTGGATCAGGGTCTCCACCTGCGGCAGCACGGAATCGGGGATGCCCGTCAGCGCCTCGGTGTCCACCTCGACCCGCACCCGGTCGCCCTCCAGCGTGATGTCACCGGGCACGTCGCCGACATTGATGCGCTGCCCCATCACGGACGCCTGGAGGGTGATCAGCAGCCGCCCGTCCTCGGCGGGGCCGAAGGCGACCCCCAGGCCCGTGCTCTCCGAGCCGAGCAGTTCGCCGTACGCGCGGCTCAGCTCCTCGTACGTGATCAGGCCGGTGCCGTCCGCGTGCCGCGCGGTGGCGGTGGAGAAGTTGGAGCCCAGCTTCAGGTCGCGCAGCTCGATGTCCAGCTGCTCCACGGTGACGGCGGTGCCGTCCACCTGGGCGGGGTACGAGCTGACCCCGACGTCGACCCGGCTGAGGTTCTTGCCCGCGATCTGGGTGAGGAAGGGGAAACCCTTGATCGAGACGTCCGGCGTCTCCGACAGGCCCAGAGAGCTCTGGGCGCGGGAGGCGACCTCGTCCTCCGCCCAGGACACCGAGAGCCGGTCGGCCACGGTGAAGAGCACGCCGAGGACGACGAGCACGATCAGTGATATTCGCAGAGCGCGCATTCGGGTTCTATTCCCCCATGGAGTGACCGGACTGCCGCGAGCGTAACCCGGGGTTCCGTTTCGCGGCGGTCCGGCCGGAGCCTTGCAGCAGCTCCGTTACACGTGCGGGCTCACAGCAGCGCCCGGGCCAGCGGATACACCGCCGGGGCGGCGGCGGTCAGCGGCAGCGCGACCCCCGCGGTGAAGTGCACGAAGCGGGAGGGGAAGTCGTAGGAGGCCACCCGCAGGCCCGCCAGCGCACACGCCCCGGCGGCCGCGCCCAGCGCCGCGCCCTTCCACAGGTCGAGATCGGCCACCTGCGCGGCACCGGCCCCGGCGGCCGTCGCCAGCACGAAGGCCAGGGCGGGCGCCACGAACGCCGCCGTCACCAGGCCGCGCGCCACCGCCGCCACCGCGACCGCCGCCGAGGCGACCACCACCGCCGTGGAGGAGAACTCCACCGCCGCCAGATGACCGGCGGCCACCACCGTCAGCAGCGTAGAGGCGGCCGTCGCGGTCAGCGAGTCCAGACGTTCGTCGCCCGAGCCGCGGTGCCGCAGCTGGAGCAGCACCACCAGCAGGAACCAGACCCCCAGGGTGCCGATCATGGCCGTGATGCCGTGCTCGCGGGAGGTGGACAGCAGCACGACATCGGCCGCCAGGCCGCCCGCGAACGCCAGCAGGATGCCCTGCCGGGCCGGCCACATCCCGTTCAGCCGGAACCAGCCGGCGGCGGTCACCGCCTGGAGCACGATGACCGGCCCCAGCAGCGCCCACTGCCCGTGCGGGGCGGTGACGGCGAACAGCGCCGCGAGCGCGGCGGTCAGCAGGGCGGGCTGGATCCCGGGCGGGATGATCGGCGAGGTGGCCCGGTGCGAGGCGCCTGCCGCGCGCGTGTCGCCGGGGTTACGGGTGGGGTCAGAGATCTCACTCACGGGGCTATTTTCGTACGGATGGACGGCGGGACGGGCCGCGTCCCCCTCCGGGTGCTCCGTGCCGCGCCCGCGACCGGGCCCGGCGCTCACCGCGCCCCGCCCGCGAAGGGCGGCAGCACCTCGACGGTCGCGCCCTCCGGCAGCGTCACCGTGTCATGGCCGCGCTTGCCCACCTGCTCGCCGTTCACCAGGAAGGAGCAGCGGGCCAGCACCCGCGCGAACTCCGGCCGGGCCGCGTGCCGCTCCCGCGCCGCCGCCAGGACCCCGGCCAGGGTGGCGGCCTCGAACCCCTCCTCCGCCGTACCGGCCGCGGCTTTCGCCGCCGCCCAGTACCGGATGGTGCCGCTCGCCATCAAGATCCTCCCGCGTCGCTGTCGCACCCATGATGGCGGTTGTCCGTCCCGCTCCTTAAGACGGCCCCTGCGCAAGATGAACTGTTTCGGCTATGCTGCTGGGCACGTAAAGGATCCGGGCGATGGCGCCATACCGGGTCCTTTTGTGCTTTCAGGGCAGAGCCGCTCGAATCGTCCCGTCGCACAGCAGCCCCGCCGCCAGGACCGAGGAAGGAACGCCCCCCGATGAGTTCCCTGCTTCTGCTGACCAACGCCCTCCAGCCGTCCTCGCAAGTGCTCCCCGCCCTCGAACTGCTGCTGCACAACGTCCGCGTGGCCCCGGCCGAAGGCCCCGCCCTGGTCGACGCCCCCAGCGCCGACGTCATCCTCATCGACGGCCGCAAGGACCTCCCCCAGGTCCGCTCCCTGTGCCAGCTGCTGCGCTCCACCGGGCCGGGCTGCCCGCTGCTGCTGATCGTCACCGAGGGCGGGCTCGCCGCCGTCACCGCCGACTGGGGCGTGGACGACGTGGTCCTGGACACCGCCGGGCCCGCCGAGGTCGAGGCGCGGCTGCGGCTGGCCACCGGCCGCCAGCAGCTGGTGAGCGACGACAGCCCGATGGAGATCCGCAACGGCGACCTGTCGGTCGACGAGGCCACCTACAGCGCCAAGCTCAAGGGCCGCGTCCTGGACCTCACCTTCAAGGAGTTCGAGCTGCTGAAGTACCTGGCGCAGCACCCGGGCCGGGTCTTCACCCGCGCCCAGCTCCTCCAGGAGGTCTGGGGCTACGACTACTTCGGCGGCACCCGCACCGTGGACGTCCATGTGCGGCGGCTGCGCGCCAAACTGGGCCCCGAGCACGAGTCGCTGATCGGCACCGTGCGCAACGTCGGTTACCGCTTCGTCGTTCCGGAGAAGGAGAAGCCGGCCGACGACCACGCGCGTGCGGTGACCCGCGAGGCCGAGCAGCTCATCAAGGAGGCCGCGCGGCGCGCGTGAACGCCGCACCACACCTTCACCTTCCGCGTCGCCCTCCGCCCCTGGGACCTGTGTTCCGGGGGCGGTTGCGCGCGTAGACTGCCGAGGTGGCCAAGGTGACGCGGGACGATGTGGCGCGACTGGCGGGTACGTCGACCGCGGTCGTGAGCTATGTCATCAACAACGGACCGCGCCCCGTCGCGGCCGGCACGCGCGAGCGGGTGCTCGCCGCGATCAAGGAACTCGGGTACCGCCCGGACCGGGTGGCGCAGGCGATGGCCTCCCAACGCACCGACCTCATAGGCCTGATCGTGCCCGACGCCCGGCAGGCGTTCTTCGCGGAGATGGCGCACGCGGTGGAACAGGCGGCGGCCGAGCGCGGAAAGATGGTGCTGGTCGGCAACTCCGACTACCGGGACGAGCGCGAGGTCCACTATCTGCGGGCGTTCCTGGGCATGCGGGTCTCGGGCCTGATCCTCATCAGCTCGGGCCCCAGCGAGCACGCGGCGGCCGAGATCGACGCCTGGGACGCCCGGGTGGTGCTGCTGCACCGGCGGCCCGACGCGATCGACGACGTGACGGTGGTACTGGACGACATCGCTGGCGCGCAGCGGCTGACCCGGCACCTGCTGGACCACGGCCACCCGTACGTGGCCTGCCTGGGCGGGGTGGCCTCCACACCGGAGTCGGGCGACCCCGTCACCGACCACGTCACCGGCTGGCGCCGGGCGATGGACGAGGCGGGCCTGTCGACGGAGGGGCGGCTCTTCCAGGCCCCGTACAACCGGTACGACGCCTACCGGGTCGCGCTGGACCTGCTGGCCGGCCCCGACCGGCCGCCGGCGCTGGTGTGCGCCACGGACGACCAGGCGATCGGCGTGCTGCGGGCGGCCCGCGAGCTGCGCATCGAGGTGCCGCAGGAGCTGGCGGTGGCGGGCTTCGACGACGTCAAGGAAGCGGCCCTGACCGACCCGCCGCTGACGACGGTCGGCTCGGACCGGGTGGGCATGGCCCGGGCGGCGGTCGAGCTGGCGATCAACGACCAGGACGGCCCCGCCCTGGAGCGGCACCGCCAGTTCCCGGCCTCCCTGCGCGTCCGCCGCTCCTGCGGCTGCCCGGCGGAACCGGTCTGACACCCGCAGGGCACCACCCGGCGTCACCCTGATGGCCCACGGTCATACGTTCGGGTGAAGTGGGTCGGTAGACCCGGTTTGGGTGCTCCGTGCATGCTGGAGTGGGTGTCGGCAATGTAAGGAGTCCGCTGTGAGTGTGCCTGCTGTTGAACCCCCGTATGTCCGGGGAGAGACCTGGGATGAGCTCGTCAGGGTCTGGGAGGAGATGGATGTCCCCCCGGGCTGGAAGGCGGAGATCATCGAGGGGTCCATCGTCATGTCGCCCGCGCCGTCGAAGCCGCACACCTTTATCGCGACCAAGCTGCAATGGCGACTGCATCCAGCGATTCCCGAGGGCTGGGACGTCTACCAGAACGTCGACGTGCGGATTCCGCTGCGCTCGGGCGTCTTCCAGCCCGACCTGGTGGTGCTGCCGGAAGCCCTGATGCTGGACGGTGTCCCCGAGACCCGGGCGGGAGACGCCGCCCTGGTCGTGGAGGTCACCTCACCCGGCAACGCGGGCCGGGACCGTGTCGAGAAGCTCGCCGGGTACGCCCGCGCCGGTGTCCCGCTCTACCTGCTCGTGGATCGCGTACCTCCGACGGGGCCCGTCATCACGCTGTTCGGCGCACCTCAGCGCGGTGTGTACCAGACGCTGTGGACCGGGAAGTTCGGCGATCCGATCCCGCTGCCCGCCCCCTTCGATTGCTCGCTGGACACCGGCGACTTCCCCACCGGCTGACCTCACAGGGGAACTCTGAGGCGGTTCTCAGCCTCCTCTCATCTTCGGGGCGCACTGTCGGTGCATGAGCGAAAACCAGGGGAATCAGCCGTTCCACCCGCACCCTCCGCAGCCCGGGCAGGCGCCGGAGGCCGCAGCTGAAGGTCTGGCTCCGCCGGCCCAGCCGGCCTCGCACCGGGGGCGCGGCCGCCGCGCGGGGACATCCGTGGCGCTGCTGGCCGCCGTGGCCGTGGTCGCCGGCGGGGTGGGGGGCGGGACCGCCGCGCTGCTCGGGGACGCCGGGTCCGTCGCCGCCGGGAGCGGCTCCAGCGTCAGCGGCACCAACGTCTCGGTCCACACCGACGGCTCCGTCGCCTCCGTGGCCGCCGCCGTGTCGCCGTCCGTCGTGGAGATCTCCACCGGGAGCGCCACCGGCTCCGGGGTGATCCTCTCCTCCGACGGCGAGATCCTCACCAACAACCATGTCGTCTCCGGTGCCGGCCAGGTGCGGGTCACCTTCGCGGACGGCTCCACCGCCACCGCGACCGTCACCGGCTCCGACCCGGACACCGACCTCGCCGTCATCCAGGCCCAGGACGTCTCCGGGCTCACCGCCGCCACGCTCGGCGACTCCGACGCGGTGGCCGTGGGCGACCAGGTCGTGGCCATCGGTTCGCCCGAGGGGCTGTCCGGCACCGTCACCAGCGGGATCGTTTCCGCACTCGACCGGGATGTCACCGTCAGCACCGGCGACAGCTCCCAGCAGCAGCCGCAGCAGCAGTGGCCCTTCGAGTACGGCGGCGGCCGCTACAACGGCGACACCGGCGACTCCACCACCACCTACCAGGCCATCCAGACCGACGCCTCCCTCAACCCCGGGAACTCCGGCGGCGCCCTCGTCACCATGAACGGCGAGGTCATCGGCATCAACTCCGCCATGTACAGCACGTCCGCCGAATCCGGCAGCGCCGGTCTCGGCTTCGCCATCCCGATCAACACCGTCAAGAGCGTGCTCAGCGCGCTCGAAGACGGAAGCTCCGGTTCGTCCCACAACGTCTGATGCGAGACTGACGCGCATGAGTGATGGTTCGCGGGTGCTCATCGTCGACGACGAGCCGGCCGTGCGGGACGCCCTGCAGCGCTCCCTCGCCTTCGAGGGGTACGCCACCGAGACCGCCGTCGACGGCCTGGACGCTCTGACCACGGCCGAGCGCTACCACCCGGACGCGATCGTCCTCGACGTGCTCATGCCCCGCATGGACGGGCTCACCGCCGCCCGCCGGCTGCGCGCCGCCGGGGACCGGGTGCCGATCCTGATGCTGACCGCCCGGGACACGATCGGCGACCGGGTCAGCGGCCTCGACGCCGGGGCGGACGACTACCTCGTCAAGCCGTTCGAACTCGATGAGCTGCTGGCCCGGCTGCGGGCCCTGCTGCGCCGCAGCGGCTACGCCCGCCCGGGCGGCACCGCCGCCGGGGACGGCCGCGACGGCGCCGCCGACCCGGACGCCGGGCTGCTGGCCTTCGGCGAGCTGCGGATGGACCCCACGACCCGGGAGGTACGGCGCGGCCCCCGCCCCGTCGAGCTGACGCGCACCGAGTACACCTTGCTGGAGCTGTTCCTCACCCACCCCCGCCAGGTCCTCACCCGCGAGCAGATCCTGCACGCCGTCTGGGGCTTCGACTACGAACCGTCGTCCAACTCGCTGGACGTCTACATCATGTATCTGCGCCGCAAGACCGAGGCCGGCGGCGAACCGCGCCTGGTGCACACCGTGCGCGGCGTCGGCTACGTGCTGCGGGACGGCCAGTGACGTCCGGCAGCGGTGGTCTGTCGCTGCGCTCCCGGCTGGCCCTGCTGACGGCCCTCGCGGTGGCGGTGGCCGTGGCGGCGTGCGCGATCGCGGCCTGGTTCCTGGTCCGCGACCAGCTGATCAGGTCCCTCGACGACACCCTGCGGGACAACCGGGCCGACCCGGTGGCGGTCTACCGCATGTGGCAGAACGGCCAGTGCTACCCGGAACCGGCCGACGTCCCGCAGAACGTGCCGATGCCGTTCGACTCCACGATCCAGGTGGTCAACTCCGACGGATCGAGCTGCATCATCTCCGGGGCGGCGACCCTGGACGTCTCGCCCTCCGACACCGCCGTCGCGGACCGCAGGGCCGCCGAGTCCTTCCACAACACCACCGGCTCGGACGGTGTCACCTACCGGGTGCTCACCCGCCCGCTGGAGACCACCACCAACGGCGCCGTCACGGTGGCCCGCCCGCTGGACGAGGTCACCGACCCGCTGCGCTCCCTCGTCGTCGTGCTGGCCCTGGTCGCCGCCGCCGGGGCGATCACCGCCGCCGGGGCCGGAGTGGCGCTGGCCCGGGCCGGGCTGCGGCCCGTGGACCGGCTGACCGCCGCCGCCGAGCACGTGGCCAGGACCGAGGACCTCACCACCCGCATCCCGGTGGCCGGCGACGACGAGATCGCCCGGCTGTCCGCCGCCTTCAACTCCATGACCGCCGCCCTCGCCTCCTCCCGCGAGCTCCAGCAGCAGCTGATCGCCGACGCCGGGCACGAGCTGCGCACCCCGCTCACCTCGCTGCGCACCAACATCGAGCTGCTGGTGCGCAGCGAGCAGACGGGCCGCCCGCTGCCGCCCGAGGACCGGCGGCGGCTGCTGGAGTCGGTGACCGATCAGCTGACCGAACTGGCCGCGCTGATCGGCGACCTCCAGGAGCTGTCCCGCCCGGAGCGGCCCGCCGGGGGCGGGCGGCTGGAAGTGGTGGGGCTGCACGAGGTGACGCGCCGGGCAGTGGACCGGGTGCGGCTGCGCGGGCGGGCGCGCGGGCTCGCCATCGACGCCGAACTCGATCCGTGGTTCGTGCGCGCCGAACCGTCCGCGCTGGAGCGGGCGCTGGTCAATCTCCTGGACAACGCGGTGAAGTTCAGCGGCGACGGCGAGGTGGTGGAGGTGACACTGCGCGGCGGGCTGCTGCGCATCCGCGACCACGGCCCCGGCATCCCGCCCGACGAACTCCCGCACGTCTTCGAGCGGTTCTGGCGCTCCCCGGGCGCGCGCGGGCTGCCGGGCTCCGGGCTCGGGCTGTCGATCGTGGCCCGCACCGTGCGCGAGAGCGGCGGCGGGATCGCCCTGCACCCGGCGCCCGGCGGCGGTACGGAGGCGGTCCTGCGGCTGCCCGGCGCCCCGACCCCGCCGCCCGCCTCGTTAGGGGCGCCGACGCCGGGCCGCTAGGCGCAGGCCGTTCCGCAGCCGGGGGCGCCCTCGGGGGCGTTCTCCAGCAGCCGCACCGGGCCGGGACCGCGCTGCCCGCACACGTCGGACGGGTTGGCCAGCGAGCAGCTCTCCAGGGACAGGCAGCCGCAGCCGATGCACTCGGTCAGATCATCCCTGATCCGGGTCAGCTGCCAGATCCGCGCGTTGAGATCGGCCTTCCAGAACTCGGACAGCCGGGCCCAGTCCTCCTTGGTGGGGGTACGGCCCTCGGGCAGTTCGTGCAGCGCGTCGCGGATGGCGTTCAGCGGCATCCCGACGTTCTGCGAGACCTTGATGAACGCCACCCGGCGCAGCGTGTCGCGGTGGTAGCGGCGCTGGTTGCCCGAGGTGCGGCGGCTGCTGATGAGGCGCTGCTCCTCGTAGAAGCGCAGCGCCGAGGTGGCGACCCCGCTGCGCTCGGCGAGCTGGCCGATGGTGAGTTCCTTGGTGATGGTGGGAGACACACCCGCCATCGTACGCATAGCTCAATCTTGATTGAGGTTCGCGTTTCGCCGGCCGCGCCCGGTGGCAGGACTCAGCCCATGGGGAAACTGCTGGCCATCAGCGATCTGCACGTGGCCTACGACGAGAACCGCAAGATCACCGAGGAGTTACGTCCCGAGTCGGACGACGACTGGCTGCTGGTGGCGGGCGACGTGGGGGAGACGTTCTCGGACATCGAGTGGGCGCTGACGCTGCTCGCTTCCCGCTTCGCCCGGGTGGTGTGGACGCCGGGCAACCACGAGTTGTGGACCCCCGCCGCCGACCCCGTGCAGCTGCGCGGCGAACGGCGCTACGAGCGGCTGGTGGAGCTGTGCCGCGGCCTGGGGGTGCTCACCCCCGAGGACCCGTACGCCGTGTGGCAGGGTGAGCGGGGACCGGTCGCGATCGCGCCGCTGTTCCTGCTGTACGACTACACCTTCCGGCCGCCCGGCACCCGCACCACCGCCGAGGCGCTCGCGGTGGCGGAGGCCGCCGGGGTGGTGTGCACCGACGAGTACCTGCTGCATCCGGACCCGTACCCCAGCCGGCAGGCGTGGTGCCGGGCCCGGCTGGACAGCACCGAGGAGCGGCTCGCCGCCCTGCCCGAGGACCTGCCCACCGTGCTGATCAACCACCACCCGCTCATCCGGCAGCCCACCCGGGTGCTGCGCTACCCCGAGTTCGCGCTGTGGTGCGGGACCGAGGCGACCGACGACTGGCCGGTACGGTTCCGGGCCGCCGCCGTCGTTTACGGGCATCTGCACATCCCGCGCCGCATCACCCGGGACGGCGTGCCGCACCACGAGGTGTCGCTCGGCTACCCGCGCGAATGGCGGCCGCGCGGCGGCACGCCGGGCCGGCCGGTGGTGATCCGCGCGTGATCGGGGAACTCCTGCCGCCGCCGGTGAGCGCGGTCGAGATGTTCGGGGACCCGGAACGGCTGCCCGAGCTGTTCCCGGAGGAGGAGGCGGTGGTGGCGCGGGCGGTGGCCAAGCGCCGCACCGAGTTCGCCACCGTGCGCGGCTGCGCCCGTACCGCCCTGGAGCGGCTCGGCGGGCCCCGGGTGCCGCTGCTGCCCGGTGAGCGCGGGGCGCCCCGGTGGCCGGCGGGGTTCCTGGGCTCCATGACGCACTGCGCCGGCTACCGGGCGGCGGCGGTGGCCCGTACCGGAGGGGCGCTGGCGTCCATCGGCCTGGACGCGGAGCCGCACGAACCGCTGCGCGACGCGGGCGTGCTGGAGCTGGTGTCGCTGCCCGAGGAGCGCGAACACCTGGCCAAGCTGGCGGCCGGCCATCCGCGGGTGCGCTGGGAGCGGCTGCTGTTCAGCGCCAAGGAGAGCGTGTACAAGGCGTGGTTCCCGCTGACCGGGCAGTGGCTGGACTTCGAGCAGGCGCGGGTGACGTTCGACCCCGGGGCCGGCACGTTCGGGGCCGAACTGCTGGTGCCGGGGCCGGTGGTGGACGGGGTGAGCGTGGGACGGTTCGACGGACGGTGGCTGGTACGGGACGGGGTGCTGCTGACGGCGATCGCCGTGCCGCGCCCCTGACCCGTACCGGCCACCGTGCCGGGCGTTACGGAAGGACCGTGATCCGGTCGGCCGCCGGCGCCGCCAGCGGGGCGTCGGCGGAGGAGTGCGCCAGCAGGTAGTCCGCCAGCACCCGCATGTCGTCGTTGCCGACGCGCGGGTCGGTACCCTCGGCCAGGGTCGGGAAGCCGTCGCCGCCGCCCGCCAGGAAGGAGTTGACCGCGACCCGGTAGACGCGCTCCGCCTCGATCGGCTCACCGTCCAGCAGCACGGTGTCCGCCACGATCCGGTCGGCGCCGGAGCGGCTCAGGTCCAGGGTGTAGGTGAGCCCCTCGGAGGGCTGGAGGATCTTGGGCGTGGCGGCGTTGGGGCCGCTGACCTGCTCGCGCAGCACCTGGAGCAGCTGTTCACCGGTGATGCTCAGCAGATTGACGGTGTTGGAGAACGGCTGGACGGTGAAGCCCTCGCCGTACGTCACCACGCCGTCGCCCTCGTCGCCCGAGGCGGCGTACACCAGGTCGGCGCGCACCCCGCCGGGGTTCATCAGGGCGAGGTCGGCGGTGCCCTCCAGCTCGACCGCGTGGGCCAGCTGGGCGTCGGCGATCAGGTCACCGAGGGGGAACTCGGGGGTGCCGGCGCCGCGGCCCTGGATGTCCTCGGAGATGTAGCCGATGGGGGCGTTGGCGACCGGGGCCGCCAGCTCGTTCCAGTAGTCGATCAGCCGGGTGAGGTCGCGGGCCGGCTTCCGGTCGCGGTCCACGACCCGGTTGGTGCCCTCGACCGAGGTGCGCACGATGTCCTTGGTGCGCGGGTCGTACTTCATGTTCAGCTCGGTGAACAGCCGGCCGTTGGAGGCGGCGGAGGTGACCAGGCGGTCGTTGCCGTCCGGGTCGGGGATGGTGCACACGTACGGCTGGTGGGTGTGGCCGGTGATCAGTGCGTCCACGTTGGCGTCGATGGCCCCGGCGATCTCCACGATGGGCCCGGAGATGCCGTCGGCGCCCGCGTCGCAGTCGGCGTTGTACGCCGGGTCGGCCGGGTAGCCGCCCTCGTGGATCAGCGCGACGATCGCGTTGACGCCCTGGGACTCCAGCTCGGCGGTGTAGCGGTTGATGGTCTCGGCCTCGTCGAGGAACTCCAGGCCCTCGATGCCGTCCTGGGTGACGATGTCCGCCGTGCCCTCCAGGGTGACGCCGATGAAACCGACCTTGACGCCCTTGATGTTCTGGACGCTGTACGGGGCGAGGATCGGTTCGCCGCTGTCCTCGTGGACGACGTTGGCGGCGAGGTAGGGGAAGTCGGAGCCCTCGAAGGTGCGGTCATCGGCGTAGCAGCCGTCGACCGGGTGGCAGCCGCCGTCCTGGAGGCGCTGGAGTTCCTCCCAGCCCTCGTCGAACTCGTGGTTGCCGACGCCCGCGACGTCCATGCCCAGCTTGTTGAGCGCCTCGATGGTCGGCTCGTCGTGGAAGAGGCCGGAGAGCAGCGGGGTGGCGCCGACGAGGTCACCGGCGGCGACGGTCACCGAGCGCTTGTTGCCCTTGCGGGCGTCGCGCAGCCCGGTGGCCAGGTATTCGACACCACCGGCGGCCAACTGCTCGGTGGTGCCGTCCTCGTGCCGGTGGGTGACCTGGCCGTTGGAGCCCTCCGGGGGTTCCAGGGCGCCGTGCAGGTCGTTGATGGCGAGGATCTGGAGGTCGAGGGCGGGACCGGGGCGGCTGTTGCCCTGCCCGTTGCCGTTTCCGGTACCGGCCTGGGCGGCGGGTACCCCGATGGCGAGGGCGCCGGCGGCTGCGAGGGTGACCGCGCCCGCCGTCAGTCTGAACCGGCGCGAACGCCGGGTGGCCAAGGTGCGCATCAGCGGAGATTGCCTCTCGTGGATTCAGGGGACAAGCAAGGAAGAGGGGGCGACGGCCCGATCGGCATCCCGGCCGGCCGTAGCGGACAAAAGGGGACAGTTGTCAGGGAGATGACATGACAGTGCGACGGCAGCCTACGGCTACGCGCGTAGCGTGTCAGGGGGCCGCGGGTAACAAGCGGATGAAGGGTCCGGGCGATATGGGCATAGAGTCTTCGTCATGAGTGACGTCATCGTGGTCGACGAGGTGACGGGCCCCCAGCTGCGTGAGGCCGAGCGGCTGATCGACGCGGCAGCCCGCACCGACGGGCAGAGCGCCGTATCGGAACAGGGCAGGCTGCTGCTGCGCGGCGGCCGGCGCACCGGCGTGAAACACCTGCTCATGCGGCACCACGGCCAACTCGTGGGGTACGCGCAGCTGGACGGCACCGACCCGGTCGAAGCCCCCTCCGGCGAACTGGTGGTGCACCCCGACCACCGCGGCCTGCGCCACGGCCGGCTGCTGGGCGAGGCGCTGCTCGCCGAGTCCGGCCACCGGCTGCGGCTGTGGGCGCACGGCGGTCACCCGGCCGCCCGGCACCTGGCCCAGGTCCTGGGGCTGACCCTCTTCCGCGAGCTGCGGCAGCTGCGCCGCCCGCTGGGGGGACTGCGCGACGTCGACCCCGTACTGCCCGAAGGGGTGACGGTGCGCAGCTTCGTGCCCGGCCGCGACGACGCCGCCTGGCTGGAGCTGAACGCCGCCGCCTTCGCCCACCACCCCGAGCAGGGCGGCCTCACCCAGGTGGACCTGGACGCCCGGAAGAAGGAGCCCTGGTTCGACCCATCCGGGTTCTTTCTCGCGGTGCGCGGCGACCGCCTGCTCGGCTTCCACTGGACGAAGGTGCACAGCGCCGAGTCGCTGGGCGAGGTCTACGTGGTGGGGGTCTCGCCGGACGCCCAGAACCTGGGGCTCGGCAAGGCACTCACCCTGATCGGCCTGCGCTACCTGGCGGCCGACCGGGCCCTTCCTACCGCGATGCTGTACGTGGACGCCGACAACGTGGCGGCGCTGCGGGTGTACGAGGGCCTGGGGTTCCGGACCCACGAGACCGACCTGATGTACCGCACGGAAACCTGATCCGCATCCCGGCCACCTTTCGGTCACGCCGCTGACGTGCTCTGTTCGCACACTTGGCGGGAGAATGGGGGCATGAGTCCTGAGGTGCGGGGAGCGCGGAGCGCGCGGGTCGGCCCGGACGCGGCGAAGGCCGCGGCGGCGTCACGGAACAAGGGCGCGCCGGAGCCGGACCGGAGGACCGAGCCGGGCGCGGCGGCGGAACCGGAGCCGGAACCCGGGCCGGAACCCGGGTCCGTCGCGGAACCCGGCTCCGGGGGGCCGGAGGACGGCCCCCACCCCGGCGACGACCGGGACCGGGACCGTACGGTGCCGCCCCCGTCCGCCGCCGCCCACCCCGTGACCGTGGCCGTACCCGACCCCGCGCCCGAACCGGTCGAACGCGCCCCCGCGGCGGCCACCACCGTGCCCGACCCGGCCGGCGCCCCGCTGCCCGAACACCGCTTCCTGGACCGCGAACGCAGCTGGCTGGCCTTCAACGAACGCGTCCTCGAACTGGCCGAGGACCCCGCCACCCCGCTGCTGGAGCGCGCCAACTTCCTCAGCATCTTCGCCAGCAACCTCGACGAGTTCTTCATGGTGCGCGTCGCCGGCCTCAAGCGCCGCATCGCCACCGGCGTCGCCACCCGCTCCCTCACCGGCCAGCTGCCGCGCGAGGTGCTGGAGGACATCTGGACCCGCTCGCGCGAACTCATGGTCCGCCAGGCCGCCTGCTACCAGCGGTCCGTCGCCCCCGCGCTGGGCGCCGAGGGCATCCATCTGCTGCGCTGGCCGGACCTGACCGAGACCGAGCAGACCCGGCTGTTCACCCTCTTCCGGCAGCGGATCTTCCCCGTCCTCACCCCGCTGGCCGTCGACCCCGCCCACCCCTTCCCGTACATCTCCGGCCTGTCCCTGAACCTGGCCGTCGAGGTGCGCAACCCCGCCACCGGCCACAAGCACTTCGCCCGGGTCAAGGTCCCGCCGCTGCTGGACCGTTTCCTCGAAGCCTCGCCGCAGCGCTTCGTCCCCGTCGAGGACGTGATCGCCGCCCACCTGGAGGAACTCTTCCCCGGCATGGAGGTGCTCGCCCACCACGTCTTCCGGGTCACCCGCAACGAGGACCTGGAGGTCGAGGAGGACGACACCGAGAACCTCCTCCAGGCCCTGGAGAAGGAACTGCTGCGCCGCCGCTTCGGCCCGCCCGTCCGCCTGGAGGCCGAGGAGTCCATCGACCCCGGCGTGCTGCGGCTGCTGGTGCGCGAGCTGAAGATACGGGACGAGGAGGTCTACACCCTGCCCGGGCCGCTGGACCTCACCGGGCTCGGCGACATCGCCTCCCTGGAACGCCCCGAGCTGAAGTACCCCAAGTTCGTGGCCGGCACCCACCGCGAACTCGCCGAGGTCGAATCCGCGTCCGCCCCCGACATCTTCGGCGTGCTGCGCGAACGCGACGTGCTGCTGCACCACCCGTACGACTCCTTCTCCACCTCCGTCCAGACCTTCCTGGAACAGGCCGCCGCCGACCCGGACGTCCTGGCCATCAAGCAGACCCTGTACCGCACCTCGGGCGACTCCCCGATCGTGGACGCCCTCATCGACGCCGCCGAGTCCGGCAAGCAGGTGCTGGTGCTGGTGGAGATCAAGGCCCGCTTCGACGAGCACGCCAACATCAAGTGGGCGCGCAAGCTGGAGGAGGCCGGCTGCCACGTCGTGTACGGGCTGGTGGGCCTCAAGACGCACTGCAAGCTGTCGCTGGTGGTCCGCCAGGAGGGCGAGACGCTGCGCCGCTACGCCCACGTCGGCACCGGCAACTACCACCCCAAGACGGCCCGGCTCTACGAGGACCTGGGACTGCTCACCGCCGACGCCGAGGTGGGCGCCGACCTGTCCGACCTGTTCAACCGGCTCTCCGGCTACTCCCGCCGCGAGACCTACCGCCGGCTGCTGGTCGCCCCGCGCTCGCTGCGCGACGGGCTGCTGGCCCGGATCGGCCGGGAGATAGCGCACCACCGGGCGGGCCGCCCGGCGTCGATCCGCATCAAGACCAACGCGATCGTCGACGAGGCGGTGATCGACGCCCTCTACCGGGCCTCGCAGGAGGGCGTTCCGGTCGACATATGGGTGCGTGGCATCTGCGCCCTGCGCCCCGGGGTGCCCGGCATGTCCGAGACCATCCGGGTGCGCAGCGTGCTGGGGCGCTTCCTGGAGCACTCGCGGGTGTACGCGTTCGCGGCGGGCGGCGACAGCGAGGTGTGGCTGGGCAGCGCCGACCTGATGCACCGCAACCTGGACCGCCGCATCGAGGTCCTGGTCCGGGTCACCGACCCGGCGCACCGCTCCACCCTGACCCGGCTGCTGGCGGCCGGCACCGCCGACACCACCGCGTCCTGGCACCTGGGCCCGGACGGGGCATGGACCCGGCACTGGACCGGCACGGACGGCCGGCCGCTGCGCAATGTGCAGGAGATGCAGATCGAGGCACGAAGGAGACGCCGTGGAACGAACGGCTGAGGAGGAGACGGTACGGGCGGCCGGCTGCGTGCTGTGGCGGTACGCGGCGGGCCCGTCGGGCGAGGTGGAGGTGGCGCTGGTGCACCGCCCCCGCTACGACGACTGGTCGCACCCCAAGGGCAAGCTGCACCCGGGGGAGGAGCCGGAGGACGCGGCGCTGCGCGAGGTGCTGGAGGAGACCGGCATGATCTGCGTGCTCGGCGCCCCGCTGCCCACCGCCCGGTATGTGGTGCGCGGGCGGCCCAAGGAGGTCCACTACTGGGCCGGTGAGGCGGTCGGCGGCCGGTTCTCGCCCAACGACGAGGTGGACCGGCTGCTGTGGCTGCCGCCGGAGCAGGCCCTCACCCAGCTGACGCACGCACAGGACCGGCCGCTGCTGGCGGCGGCGCTGGACGCGCTCTAGCGGCGCCGTCCAAGTGGCGGCCCCCGCCGGGGCACGGACCCGGCCCCGCGCCCGCCGGTTCGGACCGGGCCCGGGACCACCCGGCTCGGCGGGGGCGGCGGGCACCGCCGGGTTCTTCGGGGATGGTCGGCACCGTCCGGCCTGTCCGGCGCGTCTGCTCCGGCCGGGATCACCAGCACGACCGGGTTCGGCCGGCACCACCCGGCTCAGCCGGGGCCGGCACCCCCGGGCGCCAGCGCCGCCCACCGCACCGTGACCTCGCCCTGCCGCCAGCGCCGTACGTCATCGGCCAGCGGCCAGCCTGCGGCGGCCAGGGCCCGTACCGCCGTGACCCAGCGCTGCCGGGCGCCGAGCGGCGCGTACGGGGCGGCGGCGGCCCAGGCGCGGTCGAAGTCGGCCAGGAACCGGTGCACGCGTTCGCCCGGCACATTGCGGTGGATGAGCACCTTGGGCAGCCGCTCGGCCAGGTCGGACGGAGTACCGAGATCCGCCAGCCGGGCGGCGAAGGTGACCGTGCGCGGCCCCTCCGGCCCCAGCGCCACCCACACGTGCCGCCGCCCCGGCTCGTCGCAGGTGCCCTCCACCAGCAGCCCGCCCGGCGCCAGCCGCCCGCACAGCCGCTCCCACACCGCGCCGACCGCGTCCTCCGGGTACTGCCGCAGGACGTTCGCGGCCCGGATCAGCAGCGGCCGTTCCCCGCCGGGCAGCGGCATCTCGAACCCGCCGCGGACGAAGGAGAGCCCGTCCCGTGCGTACGGCAGCGCCGCCGCCACCCGCTCCGGGTCGATCTCCACCCCCGCCACCCGGGCGTCGGGCCGCACCCGGCGCAACCGCCCCAGCAGCTCGACCGCGGTCCAGGGCGCCGCCCCGTACCCCAGATCCACGGCCAGCGGCGGGTGGTGGGCGCCGCGCAGGGCGGTGCCGTGCGCATGGGCGATCCAGCGGTCCATGCGCCGCAGACGATTGGGGTTGGTCGTCCCCCGGGTGACCGTCCCCTCAGGCATGCCGGCGAGTCTACTTTTCGGGCGCCACCCGGCGCGTGCCGTCCCCGGACCGTTGGGCACACTGGTGTGGGGGAGACGTCCGTTTTCCGCTCTCGGCCCGTCAGGAGACGCAGTGGGGCACCGACCGCGCCGGGTGGCGATGCTGAGCGTTCACACCTCTCCGCTGCATCAGCCGGGCACCGGCGACGCGGGCGGCATGAACGTCTACATCGTCGAACTGTCCAGACAGCTGGCGGCGCTCGGCACGGAGGTGGAGATCTTCACGCGGGCGGCCCAGGGCGGGCTGCCGCCGGCCGTGGAGCTGGCGCCCGGGGTGCTGGTACGCCACGTGGACGCCGGCCCGTACGAGGGGCTGAGCAAGGAGGAGCTGCCGGCCCAGATGTGCGCGTTCACGCACGGCGTGACCCAGATCTGGGCGGGGGAGCGGCCCGGGTACTTCGACCTGGTGCACTCGCACTACTGGCTGTCGGGGCAGGTGGGCTGGCTGGTCGCGGAGCGCTGGGGCGTCCCGCTGGTGCACGCGATGCACACCATGGCCAAGGTGAAGAACGCCGCGCTGGCGGCCGGCGACAGCCCGGAGCCGGCGGCCCGGGTGATCGGCGAGACCCAGATCGTGCGGGCGGCGGACCGGCTGATCGCCAACACGGCCGAGGAGGCCGCCGAGCTGGTGCGGCACTACGAGGCCGACCCGATGCGCACCGCGGTGGTGCACCCCGGCGTCAACCTGGACGTCTTCCGCCCGGCGGACGGGCGAGCGGCGGCACGGGCCCGCCTCGGGCTGCCGCAGGACGCGCTGATCCCGCTGTTCGTGGGGCGCATCCAGCCGCTCAAGGCCCCCGATCTGCTGCTGCACGCGGTGCGGGACCTGCTGGACCGCGACCCGTCGCTGGCCGAGCCGGGCCGCATGGTCGTCCCGATCGTGGGCGGCCCCTCGGGCACCGGCCTGGCCCGCCCCGAACGGCTCCAGAAGCTCGCGGAACGGCTGGGCCTGTCCCGGCTGGTCCGCTTCCACCCGCCGGTGGGGCAGGAGCGGCTGGCGGACTGGTACCGGGCGGCGAGCGTGCTGGTGATGCCCTCGTACAGCGAGTCCTTCGGCCTGGTGGCGGTGGAGGCCCAGGCGTGCGGCACCCCGGTGATCGCGGCGGCGGTGGGCGGGCTGCCGGTGGTCGTGCGGGACCAGGCGACCGGCTTCCTGATCGAGGACCACGACCCGGTGCACTACGCGGACGCGCTGGGCAGGTTCGCGGCCGACGCGTCGCTGTCGGCCCGCCTGGGCCAGGCGGCGGCGCTGCACGCCTGCCGCTTCGGCTGGGCGGCGACGGCGGCCGGCACGGTGTCCGTGTACCGGGAGGCGACGGAGTCGCACCGCTTCGCCCTACGATCGGCGCATGGCTGAGGACACCACCGCGACCACCGTCGAGGACACGCTGAACGACCTGGGCGTGGAGTGGGAACGCCCGGACCCCGGCCACTACGTGGTCACACTGCCGGGCACCCGCAAGCTGGCCACCACCTGCTCGCTGCGGTTGGGCCGGCACGCGCTGTCGGTGAACGCGTTCGTCATCCGCCGCCCGGACGAGAACCACGAGGCGGTCCACCGCTGGCTGCTGGAACGCAACGCCCGGCTGTACGGGGTGGCGTACGCCCTGGACGCCCACGGCGACATCTACCTGGCCGGCCGCCTCCCGCTGGCGGCGGCCTCTCCGGCGGAGCTGGACCGCCTGCTGGGCGTGGTCCTGGAGACGGCGGACGGCGCGTTCAACACCCTGCTGGAAATGGGCTTCGCGACGGCCATCCGCAAGGAACACGCCTGGCGCGTCTCACGCGGCGAACCCACCCACAACCTGGCGGCGTTCACCCACCTCTTCCCCCCGGACTGACCCCCGAGAGGCACGTCCCCCCGCCCCAGCGCCCGGAGTTGACTCCGGGCGCTGCTGTTTGCGCCCCCTGTGCGCCGTGGTGGCGGGGGTGAGGGCTGTGCGAGGGTTGGCGGCGTTGGTGCGGGGAAGAAACTCAGAGAAATTTCTCACATGAGGGAGAACGCAGTGAGGATGACCTTCAGCGGCACGACAAGTCAGTACGGCGAGTGCCCCGCCGTGTATGAGACCGACAGGGACACGGTCGTCATCCAGGGCTGGAAAATCGACCACACCGATCAGGCGTACCAGGACGCACGGAATGTGGCCGAGAACGAGGAACTCGTAGAGGTCCCCCGGGAATTGTTGGAGCGCTTCGCCCCGAAGAAGCAGACGCCCGCGTCGTACGACCTTCGGACACAGGAGGAGTGGGACGCCCTTTTCACCGACTTCAAGCACTCGGCTCGCCGGCTGGAGACCCAGACCCACTACGACGTTTCCTACGAGCGGGAGCACTTCGACCGGTTCCTGGCCGGCGAGGAGAGCGACTGGGAGTGGATGAAGCCGTGGACCGATCTGATGCGCAGCCACGCGGATCAGGGGAAGACCGTGGCCCGGGTGCGGGTGGTCCCGGAGCAGCTGACGGATTATCTGCGGTGGGAACTCGATCTCACGCGGTGCAACATCCAGGAAGGCAAGGAGGACATCCGCTACCTCGAGCGGGCCACGGCCGACCAGGTGGGGCTCCCCAACCGCGACTTCTGGCTGTTCGACTCGCATACTGTGGTTGTGCTGCACTTCAACGAGGTAGGACGGAGGGTGCGCACCGAGGTCATCACCGATCCGGCGGTCGTGATCGAACACGCACGGTGGCTTGACGTCGCCTTCCAGCACGCCACCGCCTACGAGAAGTTCGTGAAGGAGCATCCCCCGCGTTGAGTTCGGCACCCAGAGGCGTACACGAAGCCAGGCAGGAGCTTGGCGGACGTCTGCGTGCCCTCAGGGAGGCGGCCGGCATGGACGGCCGCACCCTTGCTGGGCGGCTCGGCTGGCCGCCCAGCAAGGTCTCCAAGCTTCAGCTCGGACGGCAGTCGCCGACCGACAGCGACATCCGGGAGTGGTCGGCCGCTTGCGGTGAACCGGATGCGGCCGAAGAGTTGTTGATCCTGCTGCGGGATCTCAATCGCCGCTACGCGGACTGGCGCAGTCAAGCGCGACAGGGGCATGCCGCCGTGCAGCGCGCCTGGGGAGAGGCCGAGGCGGCGGCCCGCATCATCCGCACTTTCGAGACGTGCTGGATTCCGGGCCTGCTGCAAACCGCGGAGTACGCGGAAACCCGTTTTCAGGAAGCGTCTCGGATCATGGGTGGTCCCTCCGACATCGAAGAGGCGGTGGCGGCCCGGCTGGAGCGGCAGAAGGTGCTCTACGCGCCGGGCCGCCGGCAGCGGCACATCGTGCTGTCCGAATCTGCCCTCCACTACGGGATGGCCCCGGCCCCTGTGATGCGGGCCCAGATCGACCGGCTGGTTTCGGCGACCACTCTTCCCGGACTCAAGCTGGGCATCGTCCCGTTGCACAGGCGGCTGCCCGCGTCGCCCTCGCACAATTTCTGTGTCTTCGACGACCGGCTTGTCACCGTGGAGATCGCCAGCGCAGAGCTGCGGTTGGGGCTTCCGGAGGAAGTGGCGCTGTACCGGAAGGTGTTCGACGCACTGGCGACCAGTGCGCTGTACGACTCCGACGCCCGCCGGCTTCTCACCTCCGCCGCCGAATCCTGGGTCTGAGAAATCTTCAGAAATTTCCTGGACGCCCCATTCTCCCCTGCGCAAGCATGGTCACGCACGGCAGCCAACTCGGCGCCGAATGTGACCAGATGAAGGGATGTGCGCCATGGGCAAGCACGACAAGCCGAAGCCGGAGGAGCAGAAGCCGCAGGGGCCTTCCGGGACCGGGGACCACCAAGTGCCTGCGGATGTCTTCAAGCCCGGCGGCGGGACGCACAAGAAGGACGGCGGCAAGAAGTGATCACCTCGCCCGACACGGAGGTCTTCCGCCGGCGGCTCACCGAGTCGCTGGACCGGGACGGCTACTTCCGCGCGGAGTGGCTGCGGCTGGTGTTCGGCCGCGTTCCACGGGAGAAGTTCGCCCCGCACACGGTGTGGCGCTGGTCCGACGGCGGCTGGCGTCCGCTGCACCGGCGTGAGGACCCCGAAGGCTGGGCCGAACTGGTCTACCAGCCCGGCGGAGCGCTGATCACGCAGATCGACGACGGCGCCCCGGTGGCGGACGGCGCGCGGATCGGTGCCACGAGTTCGATGAGTTCGGCCGACGTGGTGCTCAACATGCTGGCCGCTCTGGACCTCCGGCCCGGCCACTCCGTTCTCGAAATCGGCAGCGGCACCGGGTACAACGCCGCGCTGCTGTGCGAACGCGTGGGCGCCGAACGCGTCGTCACGGTCGAGATCGATCCGCTGCTCGCGGAGCTTGCCGCCAAACGACTCGCCTCGGCCGGCCACCGTCCGCAGGTGGTCTGTGGGGACGGCGAGATGGGCCACCCGGACCGGGCGCCGTACGACCGGCTGATCGCCACGGCCTCCGTGCGCCGGGTGCCCCCGGCCTGGCTGCGCCAGGTGGTGCCGGGCGGCGTGCTGGTCATCCCCTGGTATCCCGGTGCCAGCGGGTTCGGACTGATCCGGCTCCGGATGGGCGACGACGGCACGGCTCGGGGGCGTTTCCAGGGCCGGGAGTCGTTCATGCCGGTGCGCGGCCAGCGCATGACGCCCCCCAACATCGGGTCGCTCTGGGAGGCCACCTGGGAAGACTCGGAGGAGATCGAGGGCGACGCGGGGCTGCTGGACCTCGGCTCGGCCCACGCCCGTTTCGCGCTCGGCGTGCGGTCGCCGGGCTTCTCCGCGCAGATGCAGGGCGACGGGGTTCTTCTGCTGTCCGAGGACGACGCGTCCTGGCTGTGGGTCAGGCGCGATGCCTGCCGTCGCTACGGGCCGCGTGATCTGGTGGCGGAGGCCGCACAGTTTCTCTCCTGGTGGCGCGAGCGGGGCTGCCCGCGGACGGAGGAGTTCGGCATGACCGTCACCCCCGACGAGCAACGCGTGTGGCTGCGCGACGCGAGCCGGGTTCTCCTTCGGTCCGCCGGCTGAACCGGGGGCCCCGGCCACCAGGGGCCATGGGGTGCCGGCACCCGGCCGCCGCGTCGCCGTCGCGTTCCCGGCCGGTCAGTCGGGCTGCTTCTCCATGTGGGTGAGGACGCGGTTCGAGATCCGGGCGAGCGTGTCGAGTTCCTCCGGGGTGAGGGCGTCGATGAACAGCCGGCGGACGTGGGAGACGTGCGTGGGCGCGGCCTCCTCGATCGCCCGGTGGCCGGCCGGGGTGGCGACGATGAACGCTCCGCGTCCGTCGTCGGGGCACTCTTCCTTGGCCACCACTCCGCGTTTCGCCATCCGGGCCACCTGGTGGGACATGCGGCTCTTCTCCCACTCCACCAGCTTGACCAGGTCCATGAAGCGCATCCGCCCGCCGGCCTCGGTGAGTTTGGCCAGCACAATGTAGTCGGAGGGGGACATGCCGGAGTCCTCCTGGACCCGGCGGGAGAGCCTTCCGATGAGCTTTTCGTGCATGCGGATGAAGGCGTCCCAGGCGGCCTTCTGCTCCGAGGTCAGCCAGGGAGGCGTTGCGTTCATGGGGTGAGCGTAGTGACATACCCGATCGCTGATCCATCCCGTGGACGTGGCCGATTCCGGTTCCGTCCGTCCCCCCGGGGTGCGGGGTGCGCCCGGGTGACGGCTTCGGGCCGGTACCGCCCGGCTTGTCGCACACCGTCAAGGCGCCCGCCCGGAGGGCTGGTTGACGCGTCAACCATGGCGCTCTAACGTAGATGACACGTCAACCGAATGGTGAGGGTTCGCCGGCCGGTCGGGGTGGTCCGTACGCGTGCACGGTCCGCCCCCGGATGCCGGCGCACCGTCCGTGGCCGCGCAAGCGAAGCCCCAGAGAGGGAATCCCATGAGCACCGAGAACAAGGCCGGACTCGACGCGCTGCTGACGCCCGAGGAGAGCGTCCTCGTGCTGATCGACCACCAGCCGTTCCAGTTCGCCAACCTGAACAGCCACGAGCCGACGATGATCGTCAACAACGTCGTCGGTCTTGCCAAGGCCGCCAAGGTGTTCGACGTCCCGACCATCCTGACGACCGTGCTGGAGGAGCGCGGCGGCCTTCTCCTCCAGGATCTGCAGGATGTGTTCCCGGAGCAGAAGCCGATCAACAGGACATGGGTCAACACCTGGCAGGACGAGCGCGTCGTGAACGCCGTCAAGGCGACCGGGCGCAAGAAGCTGATCCTCGCCGGTCTGTGGACGGAGGTCTGCCTGGCGATGCCCGCCATCCAGGCGGCGGGCGAGGGTTTCGAGGTCTTCGCTGTCACCGACGCCTCGGGCGGCGCCTCGAAGGAGACCCACGACATGGCCGTGCGGCGCATGGCTCAGGCGGGCGTCGTCCCGATCACCTGGATGGCGGTGATGAGCGAGTGGCAGCGTGACTACGCCCGCGAGAAGACCCTTCCGGGTCTCGTCGAGGTCATGCTGGCGCACACCGGTGCCACCGGTGTGGCCTACGCCTGGGAGACCCAGCTTCTCGCCGGACAGGGCCGCAACGGCGGCTGACCCGGCCACCGCGCCGGCTTGTCCTGCGTACCGTGGTACGGCCTGTCGCCCACCGGCTCCCCGGCGGGCGGTGGCCGGTCTGCCACGCTCGCACAGGACATCCGGCACGAGACATCAACAGTCGGGGCGGACGTCTCGGCACTCCCGCCGAGTCCGTCCGCCCCGACCGCTCAGGAGGACACATGACCGTGGACGTGCGTGACGTACCCGAGGCCAACCGGTACGAGGCCCGGCTCGACGGGGAGACCGGCATCGCGGGCGTGGCCGCGTACATCCGGACGACGGAACTCATCGCCTTCGTGCACACCGAGGTTCCGCCGGAGCACGAGGGCAAGGGGATCGGGTCGGCCCTGGCCCGCACCGCCCTCGACGAGGCGCGCGCCGCGAAGCTGCGGGTGCTGGCCACCTGTCCGTTCTTCGCGGGGTGGATCGCCCGGCACCCCGAGTACCAGGACCTGCTGTACCAGTCCCGCAGCACGGTCAGCGACTGAACCGTCCGGGCAGAGCGGCGACGGAGGCCGTGATGAGTACCAGAAGCGAGAAGAAGGCGTACGAGGGCCGGTCGATCACCGTGACCTTCGAGGCCGCGCGCTGCCGGCACGCCGCCGAATGCGTCCGGGGCCTGCCGGAGGTCTTCGACACGGCCCGGCGCCCGTGGATCCGGCCCGACGGCGCCGAGGCCGGGCGGCTGGCCGAAGTGGTCCGGCGCTGCCCCTCGGGCGCGTTGCAGTACGAACGGTACGAACCGGTGGACGGCGTGGAGGAGACTCCGGGCCGCCCCGCGTAGCTCACGCGTCATGCCGCCGGCACCACCGTCGGCGGCACGCTTCACCACCTCCCCGGATCCAACGAAAGGCATGACCATGCCCGAGAACGCCGCGGCGGACCAGGCCCGGCGCAACACCGAGATCGTGCTGACCGCCATGCGGGAACTCTTCGCGGAGAAGGACCTGACCGCGCTCGACCGGTACTGGGCCGAGCCCTACGTGCAGCACAGCCCCCGGATGGCCGGCGGCCTGGACACGCTGCGCGCCGTGGTGCCCGGCCTGGAGGGTTTCGTGTGGGAGCCGCAGCGGACCGCCGCGCAGGGCGACCTCGTCTTCACCCACAGCGTCGTCCACGGCTGGGCGCCGGACCCCGTCGTCATCGTTGACATCTTCCGGCTCGACAAGGGCCGGATCGTCGAGCACTGGGACGTCGTTCAGGAACTCGTCCCGCCGGGGGAGACCGTCAGCGGCCGGCCGATGGTCTGACACCGGGGACGCTCACCGGCGTCCCCGAAACCGGGGCCCTGCCCTCAGGAACCCGCCCTCAGGAACCCGCCCCGCGCAGCCGGTCCATCTCGCGGCGGTCGCGCTTGGTCGGGCGGCCCGCGCCACGGTCCCTGATGCCCGCCGGGGCCACCGCCTCGCGCGGCGGGGGCGGCGGGCTGTGGTCCACGTAGCACTGCACGGCCACCGGGGCACCCACCCGCTTGCGGATGAGCTGGGTGACCTTCACGATCCGCTCCCGGCCGTCCTGCCGCAGCCGGACCTCGTCGCCCGGCTTCACCGGCTGGGCCGGCTTCGCGCGGTCGCCGTTGATCCGGACGTGGCCGGCCTTGCAGGCCGCCGCCGCCGTGGAGCGGGTCTTGGCCAGGCGGACCGACCAGATCCACACGTCCACTCTCACCGTGCCGCCGCTGCCGCCCTGCGTCTCCATGACAGCGAGCCTAGCGCCGTCCCGCCGCCCGGCTCACGTGGTTTCCGGCAGCCGCTGCTCCGCCCAGATGACCTTGCCCTCGGGCGTGTACCGGGTGCCCCAGCGGTCGGCGTACTGCGAGACCAGGAACAGGCCCCGGCCGCCCTCGTCCGTGTCCGTGGCGTTCCGCAGGTGCGGTGAGGTGCTGCTGCTGTCGGAGACCTCGCAGATCAGCGACCGGTCGCGGAGCAGCCGGACGCCGATGGGCCCGGCGGCGTGCCGGATGGCGTTGGTGATCAGCTCGCTCAGGATCAGCTCCGTGATGAACGCCGTGTCATCGAGGTGCCAGTCCGCCAGCTGCCGGCTGACGGCGGACCGCAGCGGGGCCACCGCGGTCGGGTTGGCGGCCACGTCCCAGCTGGCCACCTGGTCGTCGCGCAGCGTGCGGGTGCGGGCGACGAGCAGCGCGACGTCGTCCGCCGGGCGGGCGGGCAGCAGACGTTCCAGGACGGTGTCGCAGGTCTGTTCAGGGGCGGGGCCCGACGCGGCGAGCGCCTCCCGCAGGCGCTCCAGTCCCTCGTCGATGTCCCGGGTGCGGCTCTCCACCAGCCCGTCCGTGTACAGCACGATCCGGCTGCCCTCGGGCAACTCCACCCGCGTCGTCTCGAACGGCACACCGCCCACGCCCAGCGGCGGCGCGGCCGGCAGGTCGGCGAAGCTGACGGTGCCGTCGGGCAGCACCAGCGCGGGCGGCAGATGTCCGGCCCGCGCCATCACGCAGCTGCCGTCCACCGGGTCGTAGATCGCGTACAGGCAGGTGGCGCCGGTGATGGCGCCGCCGTTCCCCTCGGTCGTCTCGTCGGCGTCGACGCGGGAGGCCAGTTCGTCCAGGCGTCCCAGCAGCTCGTCCGGGGTGAGGTCGAGCGCCGAGAAGTTGTGCACCGCCGTCCGCAGCCGTCCCATGGTGGCCGCCGCGTGCAGCCCGTGTCCCACCACGTCGCCCACGACCAGCGCGACGCGCGTACCGGACAGCGGGATGACGTCGAACCAGTCGCCGCCCACCCCCGACTGCGCGGGCAGATAGCGGGTGGCGGCCTCCAGGGCGTTCTGCCGGGGCAGCCCGCTGGGCAGCAGGCTGCGCTGCAGGGTGACGGCCATGGTGTGCTCGCGGGCGAAGCGGCGGGCGTTGTCCACGCACACCGCCGTACGGGCCGCCAGTTCCTCGGCGAGGGACAGGTCCTCCTCGGAGAACGTGGGGGAGCTGTCCGCCCGCCAGAAGTTGACCACGCCCAGCACCACGCCGCGGGCGTGCAGCGGCGCGGAGATCAGCGTGTGGATGCCGAAGTCGAGGAGTTCCCGCGCGTGCTCGGGGTCGGCGGCCCGCCACCAAGTGGTACCGCGCAGGTCGCGTTCGGCCCGCGCGTGTCCCAGCAGCAGGCCGCGTACCTCGGGGGAGGTGGTGTCGAGGGTGACGCCGTCACCCCCGTACAGCGGGTGGTCCTCGCGCACGCCGCGGGTGGCGGTGCGCCGCATCCGGGTGCCGCTGGCGACGGGTTCCGCGCCGCGCGTCACCTCGTCCACCAGGTCCACGCTGATGTAGTCGGCGAACTCCGGCACCCCGACCTCGGTCAGCTCCTCGGCGGTGCGCACCACCTCCAGCGTGGTGCCGATCCGCACGCTGGCCTCGTACAGCAGCCGCAGCCGGCGCTGGGCCGCCTCGGCCCGTCCCGCCACCACGCTCAGCTCGGTGGAGTCCCGCAGGGTGGTGACGGAGCCGGGCGGGCCGCCGTGCAGGTCCATCGGGCGGTGGTTGACGGCCAGCAGCCGGCCGCCGAAGCGGTGCACCTCGTCGGTGGTCTCGCGCCCGGAGGCCAGCAGTTCGGCGGTGGCGGGGGCGAGGCCGAGGTCGCCGACGGGGCGGCCCTGGGCGTTCTCGGGCAGGTCGAGCAGCCGGCGCGCCTCTTCGTTGGCCAGCAGCAGCCGCTGGTCGCCGTCGAGGATGACGACGCCTTCCCGCACGGAGCGCAGAACCGCGTCGTGGTTCTCGTACAACCGGGTGATCTCCGAGGGCCCCAGGCCGCGGGTCTGCTTCAGCAGGCGCCGGCTGATGAGCGCGGTGCCGGCCAGGGTGAGCAGCAGGGCGCCCAGCGCGCCCAGGATCAGCGGCACCCGGGCGGAGAAGTTGATGGTGATCTCGTCGAGCAGGATGGCGACCCCGATGGCGCCGACCACGGTGCCGGCGTCGTCCCGGATGGGGACCACGCTCTGCACGGCGGGGCCGATGGCCGCGTTGAGCGACTCCTGGACGATGTGGCCGTCCAGCGCGGACCGTACGTCCCCGATGAACGGCTTGCCGATCTCCGCCGGGTTGGGGTGGGTGAGGCGGATACCGGCCGTGTCGGTGACCACCACGCCGCCCACCCGGGCCGCCTTGCGGACCGCCTCGGTGTGCGGCTCGAGGACGGCGGTGGGGTCGGGGGAGCGCAGGGCGTCCGCGACGCCGGGGGAGTTGGCGAAGGTGGTGGCGACGGCGAGGGTGCGGTTGTACGCGGCGGTGCGCTGGTTGCGGTCCATCTGGAGGTAGATGGTGATGGCCGCGGCGGCCACCAGCACCAGGACGGTCACCACCTGGAGGGCGAACATCTGCCCGACGATGCTGCGGACGCCCAGTGCGGACCGCACCGCCGCCAGCCGTCCGCCGCCGCCCGCACCCCGGTCCCGGGAGAATGCCGTCATTCCTCCACTTTGCACCAATATGAGGCGGAAGCAGGTAACCCCACAAACGGCCCCCGCCCCCGGGCCGTCTACGCTCGGGGCATGGCCGACGCACCGTACAAGCTGATCCTGCTCCGCCACGGCGAGAGCGACTGGAACGCCAAGAACCTGTTCACCGGCTGGGTGGACGTCAATCTCACCGAGAAGGGCGAGAAGGAGGCGGTCCGCGGCGGCGAGCTGCTGAAGGACGCCGGGCTGCTCCCCGATGTCCTGCACACCTCCCTGCTCAAGCGGGCCATCCGCACCGCCAACCTCGCCCTGGACGCGGCCGACCGCGTCTGGGTCCCGGTCACCCGTTCCTGGCGGCTCAACGAGCGGCACTACGGCGCGCTCCAGGGCAAGGACAAGGCCGCCACCCTCGCCGAGTTCGGCGAGGAACAGTTCACCCAGTGGCGCCGCTCGTACGACACCCCGCCCCCGGTGCTCGCCGCCGACGCCGAGTGGTCGCAGGCCGACGACCCGCGCTACGCCCACATCCCCTCCGACGTGCGCCCGCAGACCGAGTGCCTGAAGGACGTCGTCGAGCGGATGCTGCCGTACTGGTACGACGGCATCGTCCCCGACCTCGCCGCCGGCCGCACCGTGCTGGTCACCGCGCACGGCAACAGCCTGCGCGCGCTGGTCAAGCACCTCGACGGCATCTCGGACTCCGAGATCGTCGGCCTGAACATCCCCACCGGCATCCCGCTGCTGTACGAGCTGGACGCTGACTTCCGCCCGCTCAACCCCGGCGGCACCTACCTCGACCCGGAGGCCGCGCGCGCCGCCATCGAGGCCGTGAAGAACCAGGGCAAGAAGTAGCACGTCCGTACGAATAAGGGGTGGCCCGCGCCGCCGGTCGCCTACGCTCGATGACATGACCGAGACAGCGGCCGGCGTCAGCGGCCGGTTCACCCGGCCGCAGCGCTGGCTGCTCCCCGGCGATCTGCTGACCGAGCCGGCCGATCACGCCGCCGCCGCCCCCGGCGCTCCGGGCGCCGCCGTGCGCGCCCCGCGGCCCCGGCCCCCGCGCCGCACCCCGCGCGACTGGGCCGTGGACCTCACCCTCTTCGGCTGGTCCCTCGGCATGTGGGCGCTGATGGTCTTCGCGGTGCTGCCCACCCTCGAACACACCCCGGAGTGGATCCGGGTCATCGACGCGCCGCTCGGGCTGCTCGCCTGCTGCGCCCTGTGGGTCCGCCGCCGTCACCCGCTCGCCGTCGCGCTCCTCATCGTCCCCGTCGGCGCGGTCTCCGCCAGCGCCTTCGGCGCCCTGGGCGCCATCATGCTCAGCACGGCGCTGCGCCTGCCGACCCGGCGCGCGCTCGCCCTGCTCGCCGCCAACATCGCCGTCGTCATCCCCTACTTCATCCTCTGCTCCCTCCCGGAGGAGAACAGCGGCTGGGGCGACATCTTCTTCAGCGTCGCCTACCTGCTCATGTTCTTCGCCTGGGGCGTCGCCACCCGCGCCCGCCGCCAGCTGGTCGTGCGGCTGCGCCAGGACGCGGGGCGCGAGCGCGCCGAACACGCCCGCCGGATGGCCGACGCCCGCCGCACCGAACGCGAGGCCATCGCCCGCGAGATGCACGACGTGCTGGCGCACCGCATCTCCCTGCTGTCCGTGCACGCCGGGGCCCTCGCGTACCGCACCTCGGGCGCCGCCGGCGCGCACGCCAAACCGCTCAGCGACACCGAGGTGGGCGAGAGCGCCCAGGTCATCCGCGACAACGCCCACCAGGCTCTGGAGGAGCTGCGCGAGGTGCTGACGGTGCTGCGCGGCACCGTGCCCGGCGCGCTCACCGAGGCGGGCGGCCGGCCGCAGCCGCGGATCGCCGAGATCGGCGAGCTGGTCGCCGAGGCCACCCGGGCGGGACAGCGCGTCGTCCTGGACCAGAAGTACGCGGAGGGCGCCACCGAGGCCCTGCGCGACCAGGCGCAGCGCACCGTCTACCGGGTGGTGCAGGAGGGGCTCACCAACGCCCGCAAGCACGCGCCGGGCGCGCTGACCACGGTGACCCTGGTGGGCGCCGCGGGACAGGGCCTGACGGTACGGATCCGCAACCCGCTGCCGGTGACCACCGGGGCCGGGCGCGAGCACATCCCCGGCGCGGGCGCGGGGCTGGCCGGCCTGGAGGAGCGCATCGCCCTGGACGGCGGCACCCTGCTGCACGGCACCACGAACGGGGCGTTCGAACTGGTCGCCAAACTCCCCTGGCCGGCGACGTAGCCGAGCCCCGCTCGGCGGGCCGCCGGGGTCGGCCCCGACCGGCGGAAGTCTCGGGCACGGCACCCTGAGCGGAGCATCCGAGCCGGCGGCCGAGCGGCCTTGGCCGGCGACGTGGCCCGGCCCCGGGCCGCGGGCCGCCCGAGTCGTCCCGGGTGGCGGCAGCCGGCCGCGTACGCCCCCCGGCCCTGGCCGGGGGCTCCGCCCGCCCCGGCCCCCGCCGGGTTCGCGCATGGCATGACCCCGGCGCGGGGCCCGGAGGAGACCGGGGCCCCGCGCCGGGGTCATCGGTACCGGCGCGGCGGCTGGGCCGCCGCCCGGCGGCGCGGCAGCGCCGTCAGCAGCCCCCGCACTGGCAGGAGCCGCCGTTCTGGCAGCCGCAGGAGCAGCCGGAGCCGCACGAACAGGCGGCGGTTGTCGGGAGAGTCGCGGGACGGTTCGCCATGAGGTGCCTCCTGGGCAGCAGAATTCCTCCACACACACCCGTGCCCTTCCATGGGAAGCCCGCCGCCGCCCGCCCGTCAACGGGGCGCACAGGGGCGCAATCGGGAGCGCCCCCGCCCGCCCCTCCCGGCCTCGCGCCCTGCCGTGCCCCGCCGCGCCCTGCCGGGCTCAGGCCGTCTCGGGCTCCGGCTCCGGCGCGAACTCGTCCGCGTGCTCACCCGTCACCAGGTAGACCACGCGCCGCGCGATCGACACCGCGTGGTCGGCGAACCGCTCGTAGTAGCGGCCCAGCAGCGTCACGTCCACCGCCGTCTCCACCCCGTGCTGCCAGCGGTCGTCCATCAGGTGACGGAACAGCGTCCGGTGCAGGGTGTCCATCTCGTCGTCGTCCTGCTCCAGCTGCATCGCCAGCTCGACGTCCTTGGTGATCAGCACCTCGGTCGCCTTCGCCATCAGCCGCTGCGCGAGCTGGCCCATCTCCAGGATGGTCGCCGTCAGGTCGCGCGGCACCGCCGAGTCGGGGAACCGCAGCCTGGCCACCTTCGCCACGTGCTCCGCGAGGTCACCGCACCGCTCCAGGTCCGCGCTCATCCGCAGCGAGGTCACCACGATCCGCAGATCCGTGGCCACCGGCTGCTGCCGCGCCAGCAGCGCGATCGCGCCGTTCTCCAGGTCCCGCTGCATGTCGTCGATGCGGTCGTCCGCGTCGATCACGCTCTCGGCGAGCTTGAGATCGGCGTCCAGCATCGCCGTGGTGGCCCGCCCGATGGCCGAGCCCACCAGCCGCGCCATTTCGACCAGCGTGTCACTGATCGCGTCCAGTTCCTCGTGATAAGCGTCACGCATGAGTGATCGTCCTCCCTCGGACGGAAGCCCGAGCCGTCGTGTACGGGTGTACGTACCTAGCTGCTGCCTGTTGTCCTGCCTTGCCACACTCCGCCCGCAAGACGGCGGATCCCGCCCCGCAGAGTGAACCCGAGCTGTCACGAAGGTGAACACTCGCGGGACTGCCGACGAGCATCTTCATCCATGCCTGTGGTTCACGGTCAAGCCCCGCATAACCTGAGGATATGGACGTGAACGCGGCGGTGGCCGCAGTGGCCGCGATCGCCGGGCTCAGCACCGGCGTCATCGCCATGCTGGCTTTCCGCATCAGTGAGCGCGAGCGTACGCGCCCACCGCGCGGCGCCCACCCCGCTCCCGACGCCACCACCCTGCCACCGGGCGTGGACACGGTGCTGTCCGTCCTGCGCTCCTCGGCGGTCGTCCTGGACGAGTCCGACGCCGTCCTCAAGGCCAGCTCCGCCGCGTACGCGCTGGGGCTGGTGCGCGGCGGCCGGCTCTCCGTGGAGCCGATGCTCGCGATGGCCCGGCAGACCCGCAGGGACGGCGAGATCCGGCAGGTCGAGCTGGACCTGCCGCAGCGCGCGGGCAAGGGCCTGGGCCGCACCGACGTGCTCGCGGTCTCCGCCCGCTCCGCGCCGCTGGGTTCCCGCCTGGTGCTGCTGCTGGTCGAGGACCTCACCGAGGCCCGCCGCATCGAGGCGGTGCGCCGCGACTTCGTCGCCAACGTCAGCCACGAACTGAAGACCCCGGCCGGCGCGCTGTCCCTGCTCTCCGAGGCCGTGCTCGACGCCGCCGAGGACCCCGAGGCCGTCACCCGCTTCGCGGGCCGGATGCAGCACGAGGCCACCCGGCTCACCAACCTCGTCCAGGAGCTGATCGACCTCTCCCGGGTGCAGGACGACGACCCGCTCACGCACGCCGAGCTGGTGCCCGTCGACGAGCTGGTCACCGAGGCCATGGACCGCTGCCGCCAGCAGGCCGGCAACAAGTGGATCACCATGGCCTCCGGCGGCACCGCCGGGCTCGCGGTCTGGGGCAACCGTGGCAAGCTGGCCGCCGCGCTCGGCAACCTCGTCGAGAACGCCGTCAACTACAGCCCGCCCCACACCCGGGTCGCCATCGCCGGTGCCCGCAACCGGACCCGGCAGGGGGATCTGATCGAGATCTCCGTGACCGACCAGGGCATCGGCATCCCGGACAGCGACAAGGAGCGCGTCTTCGAGCGCTTCTACCGGGTGGACCCGGCCCGCTCCCGCGCCACCGGGGGTACCGGCCTGGGGCTGTCGATCGTCAAACACGTGGCCGCCTCGCACGGCGGGGAGGTCCTGGTGTGGAGCGCTGAAGGACAGGGCTCCACCTTCACCCTGCGGCTGCCCGAACCGGGCAGCGCACAAGAACGCCAGCAGGCCCGTACGGCCGCCCGCGAGGGCGCCGGCGGACTGTCCGGCAGTCTGCACAAACCGGCAGAGTTCCCCGCTCCCGCGGCGGAAGGCGAGCCGGCGGCCACCCGCACCAACGATCCTGCCCGGGAGGCACTCCCGTGACCCGAGTGCTCGTCGTCGAGGACGAGGAGTCGTTCAGCGACGCCTTGTCGTACATGCTCCGCAAGGAAGGCTTCGAGGTCGCCACCGCGGCCACGGGGCCCGATGGGCTGGATGAGTTCGAGCGCAACGGCGCCGACCTGGTCCTGCTCGACCTCATGCTGCCGGGGCTGCCCGGCACGGAGGTCTGCCGCCAGCTGCGCGGCCGTTCCAATGTCCCGGTGATCATGGTGACCGCCAAGGACAGCGAGATCGACAAGGTCGTCGGCCTGGAAATAGGCGCTGATGACTACGTCACCAAGCCGTTCTCCTCGCGCGAGCTGGTGGCGCGCATCCGCGCGGTGCTGCGCCGGCGCGGCGAGTCGGAGGAGGAGAGCCCGGCCGCCCTGGAGGCGGGCCCGGTCCGGATGGACGTCGACCGCCACGTGGTGACCGTCGACGGCCGCAAGGTGGATCTCCCGCTCAAGGAGTTCGACCTGCTGGCGATGCTGCTGCGCAACGCCGGGCGGGTGCTCACCCGGATGCAGCTGATCGACCGCGTCTGGGGCGCCGACTACGTCGGGGACACCAAGACGCTGGACGTGCACGTCAAGCGGCTGCGGGCGAAGATCGAGCCGGACCCGGGCGCCCCGCGCTATCTGGTGACGGTGCGCGGCCTGGGCTACAAGTTCGAGCCGTAGGCGGCGGCGTCGTACGACGCACACACGGCGGCGGGGCGCCCCATCCGGGGGCGCCCCGCCGCCGTGTTGTGCGGGTGCCGGCTACGGGGTGGTGAGGCCGGCGCCGTCCTCGTTCTCGACACCGGAGCCCGGGGCGCCCGCGTCGGCGCCGGTGCCGGTGTCGCCCTCGGCCCCCGCGTCGGCCGCCTCGCCTTCGGTGCCGTCCGTCGCGCCCTCATCGGTCTGCTCGGTACCGGCGTCGGCGTCGCCTTCGGCCTCGGCGTCGCTCTCCTCGTCCGAGGGGACGGCCGGCGGGGTCGGGCCCCAGTCCGCGTAGTAGGTCCAGTTCTCGGAGGCCGGCACCACGGTGGCGGCCAGCTCGATCGCCCCGGTGTCGCTGAGCAGGAAGACCAGCTGCTGGGCGTTGCCCAGCGCGATCTGCGCGGCGGCCGGGTCGGCGATGAACGCCGACGCGTTGCCCTCGCCGCCCAGCGCCACGGAGCCGCGCGCCGGAACCACGACCTGGCTCTCGTTCCCGGCGGGGGTCAGCTCGACCACCACGCCCGAGCCGGGCAGGGTGATGGACTCCAGCACCTGCTCGGTGGTGCTCTCGTTGAAGATCCGCGCGCTGATGCCGGCCGGGCCATCGGTCCCGTCGGGCAGGATCACATTGACGTTCTGGACCTTGATGGCGTCGACCTGCACGGCGGCGTTGTCGGGCTTGATCTTCTGTGTCTCCGCCTCGAAGCCCGCCCCACAGGCGCTGAGCGCCACGACGGTCGAAAACGCGAAGACGGCGGCGACGGCGCCGCGTCGAAGGCTGCTGCTCACGGCGGCGGCATCTCCTCGGACGAACCTCGGCGGACCGGCCAGGTCGCCCGGTCCGGTTGATCGAAATCAGCGGCCCAAGCCTACCGACCCGTCTCCCGCCGCCCTCACCCGCCCCGCCCATGGGGCGTGACCACCCGCGGGAGTGAATCCGGTCATGATCCAGGTATGAATGTGAAGGGGGATCACGGGAGTGTTACGGGAGAATGTGCTGATCAATTCTTCGACGCACGAGACTGTGCCCGAACGCTTTCTTCCAACTGTGACAAAACGGACACCTTTCCAGGGCTTCGCGAAGTTCTTTCCGTATCGCGGCGCATTGTTCAAGGGGCGCGAAACCCCGCTCCCACCTGCGGATACCCGCCCCAGCGCACCTCTCGCAGCATGCCGAAGCCGCGCTTGTCAACCCCCGAGATATGGCCTGACCTGCGAAAACGTCATTCAGAAGGGTGCTGGGCCGTGTTACCCTGGAAAGCCACGGAAGGGGTACCTGTCACATGACGTTCAAGGTTGGCGACACCGTGGTCTATCCCCATCACGGGGCCGCGTTGATCGAGGCTATCGAAACTCGCCAGATTAAAGGCGTAGACAAGCTCTACTTGGTTCTGAAGGTCGCCCAGGGCGACCTCGAAGTGCGCGTACCGGCGGACAATGCCGAACTCGTCGGCGTGCGCGATGTCGTGGGGCAGGAAGGTCTGGACCGGGTCTTCGAGGTGCTGCGTGCGCCGTATGCCGAAGAGCCCACCAACTGGTCCCGCCGCTACAAGGCGAATCTGGAGAAACTCGCCTCCGGTGACGTCATCAAGGTCGCCGAGGTCGTACGTGACCTGTGGCGTCGTGAGCGTGAGCGCGGACTCTCCGCCGGTGAGAAGCGCATGCTGGCCAAGGCCCGGCAGATCCTCGTCAGCGAGCTCGCGCTCGCCGAGAGCACCAACGAGGACAAGGCCGAAAGCCTGCTCGACGAGGTCCTCGCGTCCTGACCGTCACCCCAGCCCGTACCCCCTGAATTCTCGGACCGCCGGACATCGCAGATCTCTCCGGCCGGCCCGGAAACAAGGGCTCGCTTGCCCCAGCGCCCGAAGGCAGTCGCCCTGCCCAGCGGGCGCTGCGGCATGTACGGATCGTTCCCCAAGCGGTGTGCCGGGCCTGCCACTGACTCGACCGGCATGTCACGGAAGGGTCCGATCGGGTCATGCCCGGCACGCTGTGGCCATACCCACTCCCACCCTGGAAACAAACCTCTCACGGTGCCAATGTCAGACATCGCCCCTGTCCCCGGCGTCCCCCACACGGCCGTCATCATCCCCGCGGCAGGCCGAGGCGTACGGCTCGGGCCCGGGATTCCCAAGGCCCTGCGCCTGCTGAACGGGGTGCCGATCCTCGTGCACGCCGTGCGCGCCATGGCCGCCGCCCGCTCCGTGGCCACCGTGATCGTGGTGGCCCCCTCCGATGGCGCCGAGGGCGTACGCGCCCTGCTCGACGAGCATCCGCCCCCGCGCCCCGTCCACGTCCAGGTGGTGCCCGGCGGGGAGACCCGCCAGGAGTCGGTACGGCTCGGCCTCGCCGCGCTGCCCGCCGACGCCGATGTGGTGCTGGTCCACGACGCCGCCCGCCCGCTGGTCCCGGTGGACACCGTGGAGGCGGTCGCCGCCGCCGTCCGCGCCGGGGCCCCCGCCGTGGTGCCCGCCCTGCCGGTCACCGACACCATCAAGCAGATCGCCGCACCCGGGAGCGAGGGTGTCCCCGAGCCGGTCACCGGCACCCCGGACCGCTCGCTGCTGCGCGCCGTCCAGACCCCGCAGGGCTTCGCCCCCGACGCGCTGCTGGACGCCCACGAGCGGCTCGCCGGGCTCGGGGGCGCCGAGGGTGCCAGCGACGACGCCGGGATGGTCGAGCGCCTCGGCCTGCCGGTGGTGCTGGTCCCCGGGCACGAGGAGGCGTTCAAGGTCACCCGTCCGCTCGATCTCGTCCTCGCCGAGGCCGTGCTCGCCCGCAGAAGGATCACCGATGGCTACTGACACCCCCCCGCCCGCGGCGGCGCTCCAGCCGCGGGTCGGCATCGGCACCGATGTGCACCCGTTCGAGGAGGGCCGCGAGCTGTGGTGCGCCGGGCTGCACTGGCCCGGGGCCGGCGCGGGCCTGGCCGGCGACTCGGACGGTGACGTCGCCGCGCACGCCGCCTGCGACGCGCTGTTCTCCGCCGCCGGGGTCGGGGACCTCGGCGCGCACTTCGGCACCGGCCGCCCAGAGTGGGCCGGCGCCTCCGGGGTGCGGCTGCTGGGCGAGGCGGCCCGCATCGTCCGCGCCGAGGGCTTCACCATCGGCAATGTCGCCGTCCAGGTGATCGGCGTCCGGCCCAAGATCGGCACCCGGCGCGCGGAGGCACAGCGCGCGCTGTCGGACGCCATCGGCGCGCCGGTGTCCGTCTCGGGGACCACCACGGACGGGCTCGGCCTCACCGGGCGCGCCGAGGGCCTGGCGGCGATCGCCACGGCGCTGCTCTTCACCCGCTGATGCCCTCTTCCGGCCCCGTCCGGGATTACGGTGGACGCTGCTTGAACTGTTCTGTCTCCCAGCAACTCCCGTATCAGGCAAAGGAGCCAGTGTGTCAGCGGAACTCTCCGACAAGCTCAAGGAAATCCTCGACGGTCCGGTGTTCGTCACCATCGCCACCATCCAGCCCGACGGCAGCCCCCAGTTGTCGCCGGTGTGGGTCGCCAGGGACGGCGACGACGTCCTGATCTCCACCACTGTCGGACGGCAGAAGGAGAAGAACCTGCGCCGCGACCCCCGGGTCACGGTCCAGGTGCAGCCGTTCGACAACCCGTACACGTACGCCGAGATCCGGGGCACCGCCACCCTCACCACCGAGGGCGGCCAGGAGCTGATCAACCAGCTGTCCCAGAAGTACACCGGCAAGACGTACGCCGAGTTCAACCCCGCCGCGGGCGACGACGCCGAGCGCGTGGTCGTCCGGGTGGCCGCCCGCAAGGTCGTCGGCCGGGTCTGAGCGGGGCGCGGGCCCCGGCCCGCCCCGTAACGATCCCCCCTCGCCCCGCGCCGACCGGCGCGGGGCGTGCCGCGCGCCTACTACTCTGGACGCGTGACTCTTCGCCTGTACGACACCGACGCCCGGCAGATCCGTGAATTCACCCCGCTCGTCCCCGGGTGCGTCTCGATCTACCTGTGTGGCGCCACCGTGCAGGCCGCACCGCACATCGGGCACATCCGCTCGGGCCTCAACTTCGACATCATGCGCCGCTGGTTCGCCCACCGCGGCTACGACGTCACCTTCGTCCGCAATGTGACGGACATCGACGACAAGATCATCGCCAAGAGCGCCGAGTCGGGCGTGCCGTGGTGGGCCATCGGCTACGCCAACGAGCGCGCGTTCAACGACGCCTACGACGCGCTGGGCTGCCTGCCGCCCACCTACGAGCCGCGCGCCACCGGCCACATCCCGGAGATGACCGAGATGATGCGGGTGCTGATCGCCAAGGGCCACGCCTACGCGGCCGACGGCAACGTCTACTTCGACGTGCGCAGCTTCCCCGGCTACCTCGGGCTCTCCAACCAGGACCTCGACCAGCTGCTCCAGCCCTCGGGCGAGGGCGAGACCGGCAAGCGCGACCCGCGCGACTTCGCGATGTGGAAGGCCGCCAAGCCCGGCGAGCCGAGCTGGGAGAGCCCCTGGGGCCCCGGCCGCCCCGGCTGGCACCTGGAGTGCTCGGCGATGGCGCACAAGTACCTCGGCTCCGCCTTCGACATCCACGGCGGCGGCATCGACCTGGTCTTCCCGCACCACGAGAACGAGATCGCCCAGTCCCAGGCGTTCGGCGACGCGTTCGCCGCGTACTGGGTGCACAACGCCTGGGTGACGATGAGCGGCGAGAAGATGAGCAAGTCGCTCGGCAACTCGGTGCTCGCCTCGGAGATGCTCAAGCGCTGGCGCCCCATCGTGCTGCGCTACTACCTGGGCACCCCGCACTACCGCTCGACCATCGAGTACAGCGAGGCCGCACTGGCGGAGGCGGACGCCGCCTTCTCCCGGATCGAGGGCTTCCTGCACCGGGCCGCCGAGCGGACCGGGGAGATCGTCCCGGCCGCCGCCGTACCGGCGGAGTTCGCCGCCGCGATGGACGAGGACCTGGGTGTGCCGCAGGCCATGGCGGCCGTGCACACCACGGTGCGGCAGGGCAACGCGGCGCTGGCCGAGGGTGACAAGGAGTCGGTGGCTTCGCTGGCCGGGCAGGTCCGTGCGATGCTGGGTGTGCTGGGCATGGATCCGCTGGATTCCGGGTGGCACGGCGGCGGCGACCGGGGCGAGGAGCTGACCGGCATCGTCGACTCGCTGGTGCGGCTGGTCCTCGCGCAGCGCACGGCGGCGCGCGAACGCAAGGACTACGGCACCGCGGACGCGATCCGCGACGAGCTGAGCGCCGCCGGGCTCGTCATCGAGGACACGCCCAACGGACCCCGGTGGGAGCTGGGCTGAGCGCGCCGGCGCCCGGCCCGTCCAGGCTTCCGAGACCCCTCGGGGGCTCCGACCACCACGCAGTATTCGAGGAAACGTAACCCATGGCAGGCAATCCCAACCGCCGCACGTCCAACAAGAAGGGCGCCCAGGTCGGCAGCGGCGGCCAGCGCCGCCGCGCCCTGAAGGGCAAGGGCCCGACCCCGCCCGCCGAGATGCGCAAGGGGCACGCCAAGCAGCGCGCCGCGCAGCTCAAGGCCCGCAAGCAGTCCAACAAGCCGGCCCAGGCCAGGCGCCGCCCCTCCTCCGAGATGGTGGTGGGGCGCAACCCGGTGCTGGAGGCGCTGCTCGGCGGGGTCCCCGCGACCACGCTGTACGTGCAGCAGTTCATCGACAGTGACGACCGGGTCACCGACGCGGTGAAGGCCGCCATGGAGCGCGGCGGCATCCACCTGATGGAGGCGCCGCGCGCCGAGCTGGACCGGATGACGAACGGGCTCAACCACCAGGGCATGGTGCTCCAGGTGCCGGCGTACGAGTACGCGCACCCGGACGACCTGCCGGCCGCCGCGGCCGACCGCCGGGAGCTGCCGCTGATCGTGGCGCTGGACGGGGTGACCGACCCGCGGAACCTGGGCGCGGTCGTCCGTTCGGTGACGGCGTTCGGCGGGCACGGTGTCGTGGTGCCGGAGCGGCGCGCGGCCGGGATGAGCGCCGGGGCGTGGAAGACGTCGGCCGGTACGGCGGCGCGTACGCCGGTGGCCCGCGCCACCAATCTGACCCGGGCGCTCCAGGCGTACCAGAAGGCCGGCATCCAGGTCGTCGGCCTCGCGGCGGACGGCGAGGCGGAGCTGGGCGACCTCGATGTGCTGGACGGTCCGGTCGTGATCGTCATCGGCAGCGAGGGCAAGGGCATGTCGCGGCTGGTGAGCGAGGTGTGCGACGTACGGGTACGGATTCCGATGCCCGGCACCGCGGAGTCGCTCAACGCCGGTGTGGCGGCCGGGATCGTGCTGTACGAGGCGTCCCGCGCACGGAGTTGAGCCCTCGCGGGCACCTCGTGGACACCCCCATCACCCGTGGCGGGCGGGGCACTTGAGGGTGTCCGGCGGGTGCTTGACGGGTCGCGGACACTTCGTCGGGTCAAGGCAGTGTCTTAAACCTCTGTCACTCGGTTAGATGAGTGTGGACACCAGAACACACCGCCCACCCGCTGGGGGGACGCCGCGCGGTTTCTTCGAGGAGGAGCAACCGCTGCTCTCCACGGTGAAGGTGCCGTGCGATCCCGCACAAGTCATCGTGAACCACGCGAGTTTCCGGGTGGATCTCCCGGTCTCGCACCCGCTGGGCGGGCGCCGCCCCGTCGTGCTGGCCGGAGCGGGCGGGGCGGGGGGCCCGGACATGAGTTCGCTGCTGGCGACCGCCGTTCGCGCCGCGCCCGCGCGCACGGCGCTGCGCCCGGAGCCGGACGGGGTCTCCACCCAGGTGCTGCCCCGGCTGGACCCCGCGGTGCTCGGCGCGGTGCCGGTGCCCCGCCGGGGCGCCGAGGACACTCAGCTGCTGCCGCCGATCAGGGAGCCGCAGGCGTTCGGCGCCGGTGCGGGTTCCGGGGGCACAGGCCCGGGCGCGGCGGGGCGGGACGACAGGGCGGTCACGGTCGGCCGCGGAGCCGACAACCGGCAGGCGTACAAGCCCGACCGCCGGCTGGACCTGGGCGTGGTGCTGCTGCCGCTGCGCTTCCTGCTCGGCTTCCTGGCCATCTCGGCCGGGATGAGCAAGATCACCGACCCGGTGTACTTCGACGGCGGCGAGCGCGGCTCGATGGTCACCTGGCTCGGTTCCCTGGAGCCGTGGGCGGTGGCCGCGCCGCTGCACAGCTGGGCGCTCAACCACCCGGTGGCCGCCGGGCTCACGGTCGCCTTCATCCAGATCGTGGTCGGCGTCCTGACGATCTTCGGCCTGTGGCAGCGCTGCGCGGCGGCCTTCGGCGCGGCCCTTTCGCTGGCGCTGCTGGTGACCGTCGCCTGGCGCAGCGGCCCGGTCTACGACGCCCCCGACCTCATCCTGCTGGCCGCCTGGAGCCCGCTGATCATCGCGGGCGCCCCGGTGTACTCGCTGGACGCGCGGCTGGCCGGCGAGGCGTGGCGCACGCTGGGCCCGCGCGCCCCGCTGAGCGAACTGCGGCGCCGGGTGCTGCGGCGCGGCGCGGTGCTGGCCACCGTGCTGGTCGGTCTCGCCCTGCTGATCGGCTCGATGCTGGGCGGCGCGGTGCGGTCCTCGCAGATCGCGCGCCTGCCCGAGCCGGGCGAGCCGCCGCGCAACCACCTGCCGGGCCAGCCCCTCGACATCGAGGAGGAGGCCGAGGAGGCGGGTGAGGAGACGGCGGGGGAGACCGAGCCGAGCGCGGGCGTCAGCGGCGACGAGGAGACGTCCACGGCGCCGGGCGAGGACGACCCGGCCACCGGGGACTCGGCCGAGGAGCCGCAGGAGACGGCGGACGAGGACCAGCCGCGCAGCGAGCAGACGGTCCCCGCCCCGCAGCAGCCGGCCGCCCCGCCGGCCGCGCCACCCGCCCAGAACAACACCCCCGAGCAGATCCCGACCCCGGGTGGCGACGGCGGTGAACCATCGGCCGAGACGGACAACGGTCCGGCCGATGAAGGGGGTGATGGCAATCGCAGCAGCCTGGATCCGATCGGAGGGCTGCTCGGTTAGGTGGCGTCCTGGGCAGCGGCGGCTGACCCTCTGACCCCCCGAACACCGGGCATGCCGATCACCCGGCCCCCGCGGCGCGTCCTCCACGCCGCGGGGGCCGTGGCGTTTGCCGGAACGGCAAGCCCTCTTGGGCGGCGGACCCGGCCGTCGCAGGATGAGGACCACACCGGAACCCTGTCCACGGACCTACGTGGACGCGCGCACATCGTCGTCACCGGTATGCAGGAGGCCACCGCCCATGTCCGAGCAGCAGCCCGTTCACCGCACCGTTCACGAGCCGGTGCACCGTGTCGTGGAAGTCCCCGGCGGCCGGATCCACTGCGTGGAGCAGGGCAGCGGTCCGCTGGTCCTGCTGGTGCACGGCTTCCCCGAGTCCTGGTACTCCTGGCGCCACCAACTGCCCGCGCTCGCCGACGCCGGATACCGGGCGGTCGCCATCGACGTACGGGGCTACGGCCGTTCGTCCGCGCCGGCGGGGGTGGACGCGTACCGCATGCTCGCCCATGTCGCCGACAACACGGGGGTGGTGGCCGCGCTGGGCGAGCGCAACGCCGTCATCGTCGGCCACGACTGGGGGTCGCGGATCGCCGCCGACTCGGCGCTGCTGCGCCCCGACGTGTTCACCGCCGTGGGCATGCTCAGCGTGGCGTACAGCCCGCACGGCGGGCCGCGCCCCAGCGAGGTGTTCGCGTCGATGGGCGGCGAGGAGGAGTTCTACGTCAGCTACTTCCAGCGCCCCGGACGCGCGGAGGCGGAGATCGAACCGGACGTACGGGCCTGGCTGGCCGGTATCTACACCGGGCTGAGCGGGGAGGAGAACCACGGCGGGCTGTTCTTCGTGCCGCCCGGCGCGCGGATGGCCGACCGGTTCCCGGCCGGGCCGCTCCCCGCGTGGCTGAGCGAGGCCGATCTCGACGTCTTCACGGGCGAGTTCGAGCGCACCGGGTTCACCGGGGCGCTCAACCGCTACCGGAACATGGACCGCGACTGGGAGGACCTGGCCGCCTGGCGCGGCATGCCGATCACCCAGCCGTCCCTGTTCATCGGCGGCGCGGCGGACGCGTCCACCACCTGGCTCTCAGACGCCATCGACGCCTTCCCCACCACCCTGCCCGGCCTGGTCTCCTCCCATCTGCTGCCGGACACCGGCCACTGGGTGCAGCAGGAACAGCCCGAGCACGTCAGCGGATTGCTGGTGGACTGGCTCCGCACGGTCGCCCCCGTCCCTTAGCCGGGTGGCAGCGCCCACGGTCCGTCCCCGCCGGCGGGAGCGTATGTTGAGACGCGACCGGTGATCGGTGGGGGCATCGCGGCCCGCGGGTGAGGAGTGGCATGGTCGCGCAGGAGACGTACGACGCGCAGGGCAGGGGCGACGCGCAGGACACGGCCCGGCGGCTGCGGGCGATCAGCGCGGAGCTGTCGGACCGGTTCTACGAGCGGGACGACGTGGTGCGCACGCTGCTGGTCACCCTGCTGGCCGGGCAGCACTCGCTGGTGCTCGGCCCGCCCGGCACGGCCAAGTCCGAGCTGGCCAGGGAGCTGACGGGCCGGTTCGAGGGGGCGGCCTACTGGGAGATCCTGCTGTCGAAGTTCACCGCCCCGACCCGGATGTTCGGCCCCATCGATGTCGCGGCGCTGGCCAGGGGCGAGTACCGGCAGGTGTACGACGGGCGGGCCACCACCGCGCACGTCGCGTTCATCGACGAGATCTTCAAGTGCTCGACGGCGGCGCTGAACGAGGCGCTCGGCTACCTCAACGAGCGGATCTACCACCCCGAGAGCGGCGGCGAGCCGATCCGCTGCCCCCTCATCGGGGCCATCACGGCGAGCAACGAGCTGCCGGACGGCGAGGATTCGGCCGCCATCTACGACCGGCTGCTGGTACGGATCGAGGTCGGCTACCTGGAGGACCCCTCGAACTTCGCCGCGCTCGTGCGCTCCGCCGTCCGCCGCCCGGCCCCGCCGGAACGCACCACGGTCACGCTGGACGCGCTGCGGCAGGCGGTGACCGGGGGCGTCCCGGCCGTGGAGGTCCCCGACGCGATCGTGGACGCGGTGTGCACGCTGCGGGCCGCCCTGCGCCGCAGGGAACTCATCGCCTCCGACCGGCGCTGGCGGCAGGCGGTGGGCCTGCTCCAGGCGTCCGCGTACCTGGACGGGCGCCCGGCGGTCGCCGAGACCGATCTGTCGGTGCTGACCCATGTGCTGTGGGACTCGCCCGCCCAGCGCCCGGCGGTCGAGCGCGAAGTGCTGCACCTGGTCAACCCGGACGCCAAGGAGGCGCTCGATCTGGCCGACACCATCGAGGAGTTGGAGGCCCAGCTCGACGCGATGGCCGGGCAGTCCCGGGAGGCGCTGAGCGAGTGGGTCATCAAGAAGGCCCACAACAAGCTGGCCATGGCGGGGAAACGGCTGGCGGAACTGCGTGCGGAGGCGGCGGGCGCGGGGCGTTCCACCGCCGCCATCGACCGCGTCACCGGCCGGCAGCGTGCGGTGCGCGCCCGGGTGCTGACCGAGGCGCTCGGCATGGACGCGAGCATGGTGCAGGCCCAGTTGTCGGCCGCGCAGTTGTAGAAGGGCCGGCCGGGGGCGGGCGGTGGCTTTCGCACCGGACACACACGGACAACAAGGGGTGGGCAACGTGGTCGGGACGCCGGGCGGGCGGCCGGACGAACTCTCGTCCGCCGCCGTGGTCGCGGACCGGTTCGACCGGATCACCTGGCGCGACACCTACGAACAGTCGGCCGGGCTGCGTGAGCTGGCCGGGGAACTGGGCGCGCGCCACGACGGCGCCGCCGACCTGCTGACGGACGTCTTCCTGGCCGCGTACCAGGTCCGGCCGAAGCTGCGCGCGGCTGCCGCGATGGATCCCACCCGGCTGGTCAACCACGAGATCGTCGCGGGGCTGCTGGAGTCGCCGGGCTTCGCCGAACTGCACCGGGAGACGGCGGGGGACCCGTACGCCGCCGCCATGGCGGTGCTCGCCCAGGGCGCCGCGTTGCGCGGGATGCTGGAGGGCTCCCGCGAGGCGCAGGAGCGGGCGGAGCAGGCGGACGAGGCGGAGCGGGCCCGGCAGGACGCCGAGGCGGCGGCGGACGCGTCGGCCGACGACGAGGCAGCGGAGCCGGACGGGCCGGACGGGCCGCAGGCGTCGGACGGGCCGGACGAGGGCGCCGAGTCCGGCGCCGGGCCCGAGCGGGACCCGGGGGCGGCACGCCGGGCCGCCGAGGCGGCGCGGGACGCCGCCGCGCAGGCGCTCGCCGCGGCGTCCCCCGGTGTCCGGGCCGCCGCCCGCGCCGCGTCGGCCCGGGCGGCCCAGGCCGTACGGGAGGAGGCCGCGCTGATGCGCGCCTGGGGAGTCGGTGCGGGCGAGCTGGAGCGGATGCCCTTCGAGCGGCGCGCCCGGCTCGCCGAGCGGCTGCGCACCGGGCGGCTGGCCCAGTGGGCCGAACTGATCGGGCGCTTCCGGCAGATGGCCGCCGGGGAGCGGGCCCGGAAGGTGGAGAACACGACCGGCGAACTGATCGGGGTCACCCTCGGCGACGACCTGTCCCGGGTCATCCCCTCCGAGCTGGCCAACCTCGGCCTGCCCGCTCTGCGCGCGGTCTTCGCCGCCCGCTACGCCGCCGGGGAACTCATGCTCTACGACAGCCAGGGAGAACAGACCACCGGACGTGGCGCGATCATCGCCTGCGTGGACACCTCGCACTCCATGTACGTGGCGGGACCGGGCGGCGTCACCCGCGAGGCGTGGTCCAAGGCGTGTGCCCTGGCCCTGCTGGACCAGGCCCGCCGTGCCGGACGCGACTTCGTCGGCATCCTGTTCTCCTCGGCCGACCGGCTCCGGGTCTTCCGCTTCCCGGCGGGCGAACCCGCCGGGATCGACCGGACCCTGGACTTCGCGGAGAGCTTCCTCGGTGGCGGCACAAGCTACCAGGCGCCGCTGACCAGGGCCGGCGCACTGCTGGAGGAGGAGTTCAACGACGCCGCCCGCGCACGCGGCGACATCGTCCTGATCACCGACGACGAGTGCGGCGTCACCGAGGAGTGGACGCGCGGCTGGAACGAGGCCAAACAGCGCCTCGGCTTCCGCCTCTTCGGCGTGGCCGTCGGCGCCCCGCGCGCGGCCGGATCGGGCTCGGTCCTGGAGGCCCTGTGCGACAACCTCCGCTCCATCGAGGACCTGACCGAAGTCCAGGGCGCGGCCGACCTGTTCCGGGTGATCTGACCCGGGGGCGATGAGCGGGCGGACGCGCCGCGCACGGAGCCGCGGTGCGGCCGAGGCGCCACGGCCGCCGCTCACCCGGCCGTGGCCCGGGCACGCATCTGTGCTGCCTGCCGCCCGAGTTCGGCCGCCGTCGTGGGGGAGACGTCGCTGAGCCCGCTGTACATGGCCGCCGGGCTGCGCAGGAAGCGCCGCACCAGGGCCACGAGCAACCCTTCCGGCAGGGTTCGCAGCGCGCCGAACGCGCGGGGGACCGGCGGGGTCGGCATGGCCGCCAGGTTCTGCCGTATGAGGCGGAGCATGCCGCGTATCGCCTCGGGATCCTCGGCCAGCGCCACCGGGCCGCCCGCCGCGTGCGCCGCCTGCGCGAGGGGTATCTCGAACGCGGCGTGAGTCGTGAGCCAGGCATCCATCCGCGGCTCGGCCTTGGCCGCGATCCCGGCGGTGCGGAACTCCCGGACGATCCGTTCCAGTCGCGGGGTGGTCCGGCCGTCGGGTTCGCCGATCGGCATCGGGACCCGGCTGGTCAGGAAGGTGGTCGCGCGGTGGCGGACCACGTCCCCGTCCATCGTGCCGCCCAGCGTCGGGAAGCCGAGCAGTACGCGCTCATGGCCGATCGCCGCGCCCAGCGGCTCCGCGCCGGCCACCCAGTTGAGCAGGAACAGCACGTCGCCTTCGAGGCCGGCGAGTGACTCCAGCACCGCGTCGACCTGATGGGTGCGGACGACGACGGCGGTCAGGTCGTACGCACCGGCCGGGTGCTCGACCACTGGTACGGGTACCCGCCTGACGGCGGGGCTGTCCCCCTCGGCGAGTTGCACGCCGTGCCGGCGCAGGGAGGCCAGACGCTCGCCCCGGGCGAGGAGCGAGACATCGTGCCCGGCCTCATGCAGGCGGGCGGCGAACAGGCTGCCGCAGACCCCGGCTCCGTACACGAGCAGTTTCATGACAACCTCTCCCACGCACCAGTAAGTCAAACGTTCGTTTAAATCGAACGTCTGTAGAGTACGGTACATGGCGCCACCCGATACCCGGAGCAAGATCCTCGACGCGGCCGAACGCCTCTTCGCCGAGCACGGCTACCGCGGCACCTCGGTCCGCGCGATCACCGACCTCGCCGGGGCGAACCTGGCCGCCGTCGGCTATCACTTCGGCTCGAAGGCGGAACTCCTGGCCGAGGTCGCCCGCCGCGTGACCGCGCCCATCATCGCCGCCCAGAGCGCCGGGCTCGACGCACTGCTCGCCCGGACCCCGGACCCGTCGGTCGCCGAACTGGTGGAGGTATTCGCGGGGCCGCTCTTCGACGGGATGCCCGCCGGTGATGAGAGCGGAGCCCGGACGTCCCGGCTGATCGTGACGATCCTCAGCGACCCGGCCGAGGAGGCGCGCAACTGGACAGGGCCGGACGAGAACATGGTCGGCGAGCGTTACCTGGCGGCTTTCGCGCGCGCCCTGCCCGGCCTTGCCCCACAGGAGCTGTTCTTCCGGATCCGGGGGATCTTCGCCGTGACAGCCGTGGACCGCGTCGAGGTCTACAACCGGCCCACCCCCGCCTGCCCGGCGGAGCCGGCGGGCGAGGAAGCCCGGCGCTGGGCGATCACGTTCCTGACGGCGGCACTGAGCGCGCCACCGACCCGGGCCGGGCGATAAGCCGGGGGCGGCCTCACCCACCGCCAGGAGACCGGCGTGTGACGCGTCGTGACGAGGGTGGGCCGGGGGCGCGCGCCGCGTGCCGGAGACCGTCCGTCGCCCCGTCGTCGAAGGACCGTTTGACGACGGGCAGTCGGCGCGACCGATGAACCCGTGCCGTCCGGCGGCGCCCGGCGGGCCGTCAGGCGGCCTCTTCGCGGGCGAGGTAGCCGGCCAGCCGGTCCTGCCGGCCGGGCAGTCCGTAGGAGGCGATCAGGTGGCCGACGTTGCCGAACTGACGGTTCTCCGTGCGCCAGCAGCCGGGGTTGTCGGCCAGCAGCCCGGCCAGCCGCCGCTGCCGGTCCGTCAGCTCACCGGCCGGTGTGCCCGGGCGTAGGGCTCCGTCGGGGAAGGCCAGGGCAAGCGCCGCGTCCAGGACGGGCAGGATCGGCGGGCCGGACAGGCGCGGGAGTTGGCCCAGCAGCCCGTCGAAGGTGGCCGCGTCCGTGGCGGGATCGCCGAGCGCGCGCAGGGACTGGGCGGCGTACCCGCGCACGTTCCCGTCCAGGAACGGTATGTCGGGGTGCCGGCCGCCGTACCCGCTGCCGTCCCGGGCGAGCCAGGCCCGGAGTTCGCCGATCGCCCGCTCCCCGGCGGCCGGCCCGCGCAGCCGGGCCAGCGCCGTCGCGGCGCCCCACCGCACCACCTCCGGGGCGTCCCCGGAGACGGCCGAGTCCAGCGCCCCGGCCACCGCCGCGTCGTACGGGGCGCCGAGCAGCCCGAGCCCGGTGAGGGCGATCGCGGCCGTGGCGCTGTCCTTCCCGGCCGCCGCCGCGATCAGTACGGGGACGGACTCCGCCGCGTCCTCGGGGAACCAGGCGAGCAGATACGCGGCGGCCCGGCGTATCTCCGGCGGCTCGTGCTCCGCCGTCAGCTCACGGACGGCCGGCAGCCCGGCCCGCACCGCGTCGTAGGCCGCCAGCGCCACGTGGGCGCCGAGCCGGTTCTGGTCGGCCTCCGACAGCGACGCCTCGTAGAAGTACCGGGCCGGACCGTCGTCCTCCCAGCCCTCGTCCCCGCCCTCCCGAGGGCGGTCGGCCAGCTCGAACGCGTGGGCGGTCGCCGCCAGTTCCGCGCCGCCGCGCGCGGCCCGCCGCAGCTCGGCCACAGGGAAGCCCTCCGGGACGAACGGGTCGTCGTACCCGATGGCCAGCGCCGCCAGCAGCCACAGCACACCGTCACGTTCGGGCGTGCCCGGATCGGTGGCCAGCGCCAGCAGGAACGGCACGGCGGGCGCGCTGGCCTCGTACCGGGTGCCCTGGTGGAAGATGTTTCCGTACAGCGCGCTCAGCGCCGCCTGCCGCTCCTCGGGCTCGGCGGAGGACAGTGACCGGAGCTGCCCCGGCACATCACCGGCGTATCCGTACGCGTGCGTGAGCCGGGCCCAGCCGGTCTCGTCCAGTCGTTCCAGCATGGTTGCCAGCGTGCCAGCCGGGTCTGACAACGACGGCGGGACGCACAGCGGGAGACCGGCCGTGCGCCGTGCGCCGACCGGCCCCGTCCCGTGCCGCGTCCGTCAGCCGCGCCCCTCGCGGGCGTCCAGTTCGCGGGCGGCCTCCCGCAGGTCCTTCACGGTGTCGATCGCCCGCCAGAACGTGCCCTGCGGCAGGTCGAAGCCCGCCAGCCGCCGCGCGCGGGCCAGCCGCGGGAAGGTGGTGCGCTCGTGGTCGCCCCGGTCCGGCAGCAGCGCCGTGAACTCGGGGGCGAAGACATAGATGCCCGCGTTGACCAGGTACGGGGAGGGCGGGGCCTCGATGAAGTCCAGGACGTGCCCGAACTCGTCGGTCTCCACCACCCCCCACGGGATGCGCGGCCTGGCCAGCGCCAGCGTCGCCGTCGCGTCCCGCTCCGCGTGGAAGGCGGCCATGTCGCGCAGCGAGAAGCTGGTCCAGATGTCGCCGTTGGTCGCGAACCACGCCTCCTCGGGGCGGGGCAGCGCGGTCGCCGCGTACTTCAGCCCGCCGCCGCGGCCCAGGGGCTCGGTCTCCACGACCGTGGAGACCCGCAGCGGGAGATCCGCCTTCTCCAGCCACTCCTGGAGCACCTCGGCGAGATGGCCGCAGGAGATGACGGCGTCGGTGACGCCCTCGGCGGCGAGCCAGCTCAGTTGGTGGCCGATGATCGGCACCCCCGTACCGGGGATCTCCACCATCGCCTTGGGCCGGTCGTCGGTATAGGGCCGCAGCCGGGATCCCTGGCCGCCGGCCAGGACCACCGCCTGCGTGGGCTGCGGGGCAACAGTCATGCTCCGCAGCCTACGGGATGCCTCGCGCACCGCTCCGGGCGTCCTGGAACCGGGGCGTCTCCTCAGCTGAACTCCATGACACCGGTGGCGAAGGACGTGTCGCACACCGGGCGGGCGTGCTGCTGGGCACGCAGCGCGCTGCCGTACTTCTCCACCGCCGCCCGGCCCAGCGCACGGGCGATGTCCATGCAGTGCTCGGCGAGGGTCGGCTCGCGGTCGACGGCCTCCTGGAGGGCGGTGAGCGCGACGCCCGGGTCCTCCTGGCGCAGGGTGGTGATCAGCTGCTCCTGGAGCACGGCCTCCGGGGCCGCTACGTCCTGGGGAGCGGCGTCCGGCGAGGTCCTGGCGTCGGCCTCGGCGGAGGCGGGCAGCAGCAGCGCCTCGGACGGTGTGGAGGCCCACGGCACCTTGGTGATGGCCAGGGTTCCGGAGAGCACCAGGACAACGGGAAGGACAATGGCGAGACTTCTGCCGATGCGGCGAACTGCCAGATTCACTGGTGGTGTCTTCCTCGCGAGACGACGGGTGGATTGAACGGGCCATGCGATCGTAGCGAGGAGTAGCGGTTTGATGGCAGCTGGTCACTCTCAAGAGTGACCGTGTTTTTCTGTTTTCGAATTTCCCCTTGACGCGCAAAGGGCCGCGCATCCGTACCGGGTACGGAATGCGCGGCCCCAGGGCCACGAAAGGGGGGAATATCAGGTGAGACGCGCCCCGCTGCTGACCGCGAAGACGTGGGTCTCGCCCGGGCGGGGCACGACGTGCAGCTTGGCGCCCTTCTCCGGGATCTCGCGGCCGCCGACCCGGATCACCAGGTCCTTGGTCTCGCCGCCGACCTCGGCGGTGCCGTAGACGTAACCGTCGGCGCCGAGCTCCTCGACGACGTTGACGGTGACGGCCAGACCGGCTTCCTTGTCCGCGTCGGCCTTCTCCAGGCCGCCGCCGTTGCCGTTGACGATGTCGAAGTGCTCGGGACGGCAGCCGACGACCACGCGGGTGTCGCCCTGCTTCTGCGCCTCGGCGAGCGCGGCGCGCTCGACCGGCACGACGCTGTTGCCGAACTTCACGCCGCCGTCGGTGATCGGCACCTCGACCAGGTTCATGGCGGGGGAGCCGATGAAGCCCGCGACGAAGAGGTTGGCCGGCTTGTCGTACATGTTGCGCGGCGAGTCGACCTGCTGGAGCAGCCCGTCCTTGAGGACGGCGACCCGGTCGCCCATGGTCAGGGCCTCGACCTGGTCGTGGGTGACGTACACCGTGGTGACGCCCAGGCGGCGCTGCAGGCTCGCGATCTGGGTACGGGTCTGGACGCGGAGCTTGGCGTCGAGGTTCGACAGCGGCTCGTCCATGAGGAAGACCTGCGGCTCACGCACGATGGCGCGGCCCATCGCCACACGCTGGCGCTGACCACCGGAGAGCGCCTTCGGCTTGCGCTCCAGGTACTCGGTGAGGTCGAGGATCTTGGCGGCTTCCTCGACCTTGGTGCGGATGTCGACCTTGTTGACGCCGGCGATCTTGAGCGCGAAGCCCATGTTCTGCGCGACGGTCATGTGGGGGTACAGCGCGTAGTTCTGGAACACCATCGCGATGTCCCGGTCCTTCGGCGGCAGGTGGGTGACGTCGCGGTCGCCGATGCGGATGGCACCGCCGTTGACGTCCTCCAGGCCGGCCAGCATCCGCAGGGAGGTGGACTTGCCACAGCCGGACGGGCCGACGAGTACGAGGAACTCACCGTCCGCGATCTCGATGTCCAGCGCGTCGACGGCGGGCTTCTCCCCGCCCGGATAAATCCGGGTCGCCTTGTCGTACGTAACCGAAGCCATGTTCTGTTCTCTCCTTCTACCGGCAGGAACGTGCCGGACGATCCGAGTAGGAAGGCGCCACGTCCACAGTCCCTGGTGAACGCATGGCGAACCTAACTCGAAGGGACAACGTTTGTCACGAGTCCTGTGCGAAAAAGTGCGGAGAGCCGTCCGCTTTTACTCCAGGTTGTTGACGCCCGCGAAGAGTTTGTCGGCGACCCCGGCGCACAGATAGCTGTCCGGGTCGCGCGGAATTCCGGGGGCGAGAGCCACCGAAACCGGCCCCTCGGAGAGCAGCGGCCCCTCCAGCGACGGCACCCGCGCGGCGAGCGCCGCCCAGTCCAGCCACAGCCCGGCCGCGGGCGCCCCGGCGGCGGGGCGCGGCAGGTCTCCGGTCTCGGCGGCGGCGACGACGCGGCGCTCCTCGGCCGCGGCGGCCGGGCCGCCGCGCTCGCGCAGGGTGAAGACGCGATCGAGGAGGGGATCACGGCGAGCATGTCCCAGCCGTGTTCGACGAGCACCTCGTCGATGTCGTCGAGGACGTCCCGGATCCACTCCTCGGTGCCCAGCAGCAGCCGCCGCACGGTGGCGTCGTGGGCGGGGTCGGCGCTGCGTACGTACGGGAGCAGGTCCACGCTCCCGGTCACGGTGCCGTGCTGGGCGATCCAGAGCCGGAAGCAGGACCCGTACCAGAGGATGAGGTACGGATCGAGGTGGTCGGTCTCCTCGAACGCCTCCCGGGCGGCGTCCAGGGTTCCGGCGGCGTAGATGTCCCCTTTGCGGGCGCCGCCGGATCCGACGGAGAACTCCAGGAGGTAGCAGCTGGGCTCAGTCATGGTCACACTCCGTACCGTCGATCGCGTACGAACATATGTTCGCATAGTGCGGGGCGGAACGGCGGGGCGCCGCACGATCCGGACGGGCGGTGGCCGGGGCGGAAAACCCGTGGCGCGCCGGACGGGGTCCCGTCAGCATCGTCGGATGGACGAAGACGACCTGAGCCGCCTCGCCGACCACGCCATCGCCTGGGCCGAGGGCCACCTCGACTCCACGGCCTACGCCACGCGCTGCCTCGCCTTCGTCGAGGACGCCTACGAACGCGCCAACGGCCTCGAACTCTTCGGCGGCGACACCGCCCACGAATCCGCCGTGCTGTACGGGGCCGCCACCCGCACCGGGCCGCCGCCGCGCGGCGCGTTCGTCTTCTACGACGGCGTCGGCGAACTCCTCGGCGCCCGCCGCAACTGGGGCCACGTCGGCATCGCCCTCGGCGACGGCCGCGTCATCCACGCCTGGGACCGCGTCCGTATCGACCCCGCCGAGCATCTGGAGGACCTCACCCCGCCGCCCGGCTGGGATCCCCTGCGCCGGGCCGGCTGGGCCCCGGCGGAGCGCTTCCTGCGGGGCTCCCGCCCCAGACAATGGACCACCGACGCCCCGGCCGCCGCGCTCCACGACCAGACCACCCGCTTCGGCTCGGGCGCCTGAGGCGGGGCACCGGGTCCGGTCGCCGGCGGCGTCCGTCCGGGGCGCTCACCAACTGCCCTGCGGTCAGGGAAGCGAGGTAGGCTGTCCGCGCCCCGGAAGTTGCCCGGGGCGGCGCCGCCTTAGCTCAGCCCGGTCAGAGCACCGTACTTGTAATACGAAGGTCGTCGGTTCGAATCCGACAGGCGGCTCTCAGGGGCAGGCCCCCCGGACGTGTCCGGGGGGCCTGTGCGTTGTCCGGGCCTGGGGTTGGCCCCCCGTCGTGCTCCAAGATCCGCCACGGCGTGGCCCTGTGGGCCTTGCCGGTCGCCGCTACCGCCCCGCCGCCGTGGGGGTCTGGGTCCGGTACGAGCGCCCGAGTTCGGGGCCCAGGCCGTAGTAATGGCGGAAGTTGTAGAGGAGCGGGCTCCAGGCGGCGGGGCTGATGTGGTCCGTGCCGGGGACGGTCAGGCGCGGGTCGGCGTGGACCTTGCGGACGTGGGCCTCGACGATCAGGAAGTCGCCCTCGGCGTCCGGACGTACCCGGGCCGCTCTCGCCTCCAGGTGCAGGGGGCACTCGCTGACGCGGGGCGGCCGGACGGTGTGCGAGGGCGTCGGGTGGAGCCCGGCGGCGCCGAACTTGTCCGGCTCGTGGCGGCAGCCCTCGGCCTTGGTGGCGGGGACCGGATGGCGGCCGGTCAGGGGTGCCAGGCGTTCGACCGCGGGCCACTGGTCCGGGGCCGGGAGGTTGATCACCAGGTCGGGGCGGTGGGTGAGGTTGTGCGCCGTCTGACCGTCGCGTCCCAGGCCCAGGACGACGGTCTGCCCGAGGGCCCAGGCCGATGAGATGGGCGCCAGGTTGAAGGTGCCGTCCTGGTTCTCGGTGCTGAGGAGCACCACGGGGGTGCCGAAGTAGAGGATGGACGGCTCGATGGCGATGTGCATGGTCCGGAGCCTAGGAGCGGGTTCCTTCGGTCCCCGCCGAAGCGACGGGGCCGTCGCCGTGCGCGGAGCGGTCGGCGCGGCCGTCAGCCGTCAGCCGTCATCGCCGGAGCCGGGCCCCGGGCCGGGGTCGGTGTCGTCCTCGGCCGGGATCGTCGGATCCCGGCGGGCGCTGTAGATGCCCGTGCCCCGGCAGTTGCGGCAGTTGCCCATGCGGGTATGGGTGACGGCGTCCCGGAAGCGGAAGGGGTCGTTGCCCGGCACGTAGGCCCAGGTGTAGGGGCGGACGCCCTCGCCTTCGCACCAGTTGCAGCGTTCCGGGTTGGTGCGGGATTCGGAGGCGTACGGGGTGGTCATCGGGGCTGCCCTCCAGGTAGAAATATCGCACACGACTCAACATGTTCGATCAATCAAGCAGAGGCCGCAGATGCGACACGACGGGACCATTGTTCATCTTCGGGCCGCCGGGGTCAGCCTGGTGCTGAACTGCACGGGCACCGGGCTGCCGCGCGCCGTGCACTGGGGCGCCGATCTGGGCGAGCTGTCCGCCGCGGCGCTGGCCGCGCTCGTACGGGCCTCGGTGCCGCCGGTCGCGCCCAACGGCACGGACGAGACGGTCCCGGTGAGTCTGCTGCCCGAGCAGTCGGCCGGCTGGCTCGGCACCCCCGGGCTGACCGGGCACCGGGCCGGTGCGGACTTCTCCACCGCCTTCGCCGTCACCGCGCTCCACCCCGGCGAGCGCTCCCTCACCGTCGACGCCGAGGACGCGCACGCCGGGCTCGGGCTGCGGCTTGAGGTGGAGCTGACGGAGTCCGGCCTGGTACGCCAGCGGGCCACCGTGGCCGGCCTGCCGGCCGCCGCCGACCGGGCCCCGTACACCCTGTCCGGCGTCCTGCTCACCCTCCCCGTGCCCGACCGGGCCACTGAGGTGCTCACCCTCACCGGCCGGCATCTGCGCGAGCGCAGCCCGCAGCGGCACGCGTTCACGCTCGGCACCCATCTGCGGGAGAACCGCCGGGGCCGCACCGGCACGGACGCGGCGACCGTGCACGTGGCCGGGACGGACGCCTTCGGGTTCCGCTCCGGGGAGGTGTGGGGGCTGCACGTGGCGTGGAGCGGCAACCAGCGCTCGCTCGCCGAGCGCACCAGCCACGGCGTCTCGCTGCTGGGCGGCGGCGAACTGCTGCTGGCGGGCGAGGTGACGCTGGGCGCGGCGGGCGAGGAGTACGTGACGCCGTGGGTGTACGGGAGCTACGGCGGCTCCGGGCTCGACGAGCTGGCGGCGCGCTTCCACCGCCACCTGCGCGGGCGCGCGAGCCACCCCCGTACCGACAACCGGCCGGTCACGCTGAATGTGTGGGAGGCGGTGTACTTCGACCACGACCTGGCCCGGCTGAAGGAGCTGGCGGAGGTGGGGGCCTCGGTCGGGGTGGAGCGGTTCGTGCTGGACGACGGATGGTTCCGGGGGCGGCGCAGCGATCACGCGGGTCTGGGCGACTGGTACGTGGACGAGGAGGTGTGGCCGCAGGGGCTGCACCCGCTGGCGGAGCACGTGCGCGGGCTCGGCATGGAGTTCGGGCTGTGGGTCGAGCCGGAGATGGTCAACCCGGACTCGGACCTGGCGCGTGAGCACCCCGAGTGGGTCCTGGCCACCGGCGACCGGCTGCCGCCGCTCTCGCGGCACCAGCAGGTCCTGGACCTGGGGCACCCGCAGGCGTACGCGTACATCCTGGGGCGGCTGGACGCGCTGGTGGACGAGTACGCGCTGACGTATCTGAAGTGGGACCACAACCGCGACCTGATCGAGGCCGGGCACAGCGCGGCCGGCGGCCGGGCGGGGGTGCGCGAGCAGACGCTGGCCACCTACCGGCTGCTGGACGAGCTGCGGGCCCGGCACCCCGGTCTGGAGATCGAGTCGTGTTCCTCGGGCGGCGGCCGGGTCGATCTGGGGATCCTGGAGCGCACCGACCGGGTGTGGACGAGCGACTGCATCGACGCGCTGGAGCGGCAGTCCATCCAGCGCTGGACGGGGCTGCTGCTGCCGCCCGAGCTGATGGGGTCGCACGTGGGCTCCCCGCGGGCCCACACGACGGGGCGGGTGCACCGGCTCGACTTCCGGGCGGGCACCGCGCTGTTCGGGCACTTCGGGATCGAGTGGGATCTGACGGGGGCGAGCGGGGCGGACCGGGCCGGGCTGGCGGAGTGGATCACGCTGTACAAGCGGCTGCGTCCCCTGCTGCACGGCGGTGACGTGGTGCGCGGCGACCATCCGGATCCGGCGCTGTGGGTGCACGGGGTGGTGGCGCCGGACGCCGCGCGGGCGGTGTTCGCGCTGGTGCAGACGGCGACGAGTGTGCAGTCGCCGGTGGGGCGGGTGCGGCTGCCGGGCCTCGACCCGGCGGGCGTGTACCGGGTGACGCCGCTGGCGCCGGGGGACGCGGCCGGGGTGTCGTCGTGGCTGACGCTGCCGTGGTGGGGCGACGAGGACGGGGTGACGCTGCCGGGCCGGGTGCTGGACGCGGTGGGGGTGCAGCCTCCGACGCTGCATCCGGAGCGGCTGGTGCTGCTGGAGGCGGTGCGGGTGGGGTAGCGCGGCGGGGGTGGCCGGCCCCGTGACCGGCCACCCGGGGACCGGGCTACGGGATGAGGACCACCTTGCCGGTGGTGGCCCGCGTCTCCAGGTCGTGGTGGGCGCGGGCGGCCTCCGCGAGGGGGTAGCTCTGCACCAGCGGGGTCAGCACGCCCTCGGTGACGTAGCGCATCGACTCCTCCTCCAGGACGCGGATGTTCTCCATGCCGCCGATCTTCGCGGCGAGCGCGGGGCCGAAGGTGCCCTCGGAGGTGATGCCGAGCCGCCGCCGTTCCTCCTCCGGGACGATCAGCAGGTCCCCGGCGCCGGAGGCGTAGCCGTACGAGAGGTGCGCGCCGCCCGGGGCCAGCAGGGGGATGGCGGTGCGGGCGTACGTGCCGCCCACTCCCTCGAAGACGCGGGTGAGGGGGCGTTCGCCGTAGGCGGTGCGGATCCGGTCGGCCCAGTCGGGCTGGTTGTAGTCGAGGGCCAGGTCCGCGCCGAGGGAGGCGACGGTCTTCGCCTTCGCCGGGCCGCCGGCCGCGCCGATGACGGTGGCGCCGCGGTGCCTGGCGTACTGGACGAGCAGCGCGCCGATGCCGCCGGCCGCGGCGAGGACGAGCACGGTGTCCCCGGGGCCGATGGTGGTGAAGCGGAGGATGCCCATGGTCATCCGGCCGGTGCCCATCATGGCGACGGCCAGATCGGCGGGGAGGGTGTCGGGGAGCGGGTGGAGGCGGTCGGGGGTGGTGACGGCGAGTTCGGCGTAGCCGCCGGGGACCATGCCCAGGTGGGCGGCGACGCGGCGGCCGATCCAGGAGGGGTCGGTGTCCTCACCGACGGCGTCGACGGTGCCGGCGACCTCGCGGCCGGGGATGGTGGGGAAGGCGGGTTCGGGCCAGGTGGGGATGGGTGCGGAGCGGATGGCGGTGTCGACGAGATGGACGCCGGCGGCGGCGACGGCGATACGGACCTGGCCGGGGGCGGGCTGGGGGTCGGGGACTTCCTCGTAGCGCAGGTTCTCGGGCGGGCCGTAGGCGTGGAGCTGGATGGCGTGCATGGGCGGGGGTGTCCTTCCCGGAGGGTGGCGGGCGGCGGCCGGGGCAACGCCGCGCATGCCCCAACGGTGCGACTTCAAGGGGACTTGAGGTCAAGCCTCACACCTTCGGGTGATCATCGCCGGGGCGCTCTGTCGGCGCGCCGGGCCACGCTGGGAGGGTCGGGGCATGAACGTGGGAACGGCGACGGCCCTGGACGGATACGCGGCGATGGCCGCGGTGGCCCCCGGCGGGTGGCGGGTGGAGCTGGTGGACGGCCATGTGCGGGTGACCCCGCAGGAGGACGCGGGGCACGCCGAGATCGTGGCCTCACTGGCGGCCCAGCTCGGCGCCCAGCGGCCGGACCTGACGGTGCGTTCGGGGGTGGGCCCGGTGCCGGTGCTGGAGCTGGCGGACGAGGAGATGCCGGGGCGGGTGCTGCCGGACGTGGTGCTGCTGGCTCCGGACGGAGAGGGCGGCGTGCGGGCGCTGCCGCTGCTGGTGGCGGAGGTGACGATGAAGGCGACCGGCAATGTGGACCGGGTGGAGAAGGTCCGCTCGTACGCCCGGGCGGGCTTTCCCGCCTACCTCCTGGTGGACCGTCATTACCGTTCGACGATGCTGTTCACGCAGCCCTCGGGGGCCCGCTACATCCAGAAGAACTCGGTCCCCTTCGGTGAGCGTCTCACCCTCCCCGCCCCGTTGAACGTCTCCCTCGACACCGCAGTCTTCCCGGCCCCGGTCAAACCGAACACCTGGTGATCACACCTTCGGGTGGTCGGTCCCGCGACGGCTGTCGGTGGGCAGTTCTACGCTGGCAGGGTTGCGTTCGGTAAGAAGGAGGTACGCCATGACCGTGACTCTTCCCGAGCGTGATCACCGCACCCGTGATCAGAGCGACGAGCCCCGGAAGTCCTGGCAGCAGCTCTCCGATGCCGAGAAGATGTACGCGGTAGTGGAGTCCACCTTCGACGAATTGAACGCGACCGCCCCCGAGGGGTGGCGCGTGGAACTGATCGAAGGGGATATCCACGTCGTGCCACCGGCGAACGGCCCACATGAGGCGATGCTGGCAGAGTTGGTCACTCAGGTGGCCCGGCGCAGTACGGAAGAGTCGCTGCGTACCTACACCGGAATCGGATTGCTGTTGCCCTCCCAGACCCTGACCAGCAAGGTGGTTCCGGATCTGGTGGTGGCGGTGCGCGGAAGCTTTATGGCGCCCGAGCTCTATCACGATCCCGAACCGGCGGTCCTGGTCGGTGAGGTCACCTCGGCGTCCACCGGGGACAACGACCGGGGGAAGAAGCTGCGCGGGTACGCCCTGGCCGGGATTCCCCACTACCTGCTGGTGGACCGCAAGGAATCGACGGTCACACTGTTCAGCGAGCCTGCCGGGGAGGAGTACCGCCACAAGCGGGCGGTGGGGCTCTCGGAGCGGATCGTGCTTCCCGAGCCGCTCGGATTCGCACTGGACATCAGCGAATACGGTGACTGACGCTCGTTCTGAATGCGCTCACAGAGTGGCGGCCCCCGCATCACGTCACGTGTGCGAGGGCCGCCGCGATTCCCTGGTGGCTCAGTGGCTCAGTGGCTCAGACGTTGACGCCGAAGTCCTGGGCGATACCCGCCAGGCCGGAGGCGTAGCCCTGGCCGACCGCGCGGAACTTCCACTCGGCGCCGTTGCGGTACAGCTCGCCGAAGACCATGGCGGTCTCGGTCGAAGCGTCCTCGGTCAGGTCGTAGCGGGCGATCTCGCTGCCGCCGGCCTGGTTGAGGACACGGATGTACGCGTTCCGCACCTGGCCGAAGTTCTGGCCGCGGTTGTCGGCGTCGTGGATGGAGACGGGGAAGACGACCTTGTCGACATCGGCGCCCAGGGAGCCCAGGTTGATGTTGATCGTCTCGTCGTCGCCGTCGCCGTCGCCGGTGGTGTTGTCACCGGTGTGCTGGATGGCACCGTCGGGCGAGACCAGGTTGTTGTAGAAGATGAAGTGCTGGTCGGAGACGATCTTGCCCGCGGCGTTCACCGCCAGGGCGCTCGCGTCGAGGTCGAAGTCGGCGCCCGTGGTGGTACGGACGTCCCAGCCGAGGCCGATCGTGACCGCCGTCAGGCCCGGAGCCTCCTTGGTCAGCGAGACATTGCCGCCCTTGGTCAGGCTCACACCCATGGAGAATCCCCTTTAATCCAGCTTGGTTGATCGGTTGCCCGATTGCGGGTACACACCCGCGCACCCCTTCAACGACGACAGGGGGTCCTCGGGTTCCATCACGCCCCACAGCGTCCCGAAAGTGGGATGCGCGCGCCCCGGGGCGCGTAGGACCATGGACACATGTCCGGTCCCTATGTCATCCGAGGTGCGGTCCTCCTGCCCGAGGCCGAGCTGCGTTGGCGTTTCTCCCGATCCTCGGGGCCCGGCGGTCAGCACGTCAACACCACCGACTCCCAGGTGGAGCTCTCCTTCGATCTGGCGGCCACCGAGTCGCTGCCGCCGGTGTGGAAGGAGCGGGCGCTGCGCGAGCTGGCGGCGCGCGGGCGGCTGACGGGCGGGCGGCTGGTGGTCGTACGGGCCTCCGAGCACCGTTCGCAGTGGCGCAACCGGCAGACCGCCGCGCTGCGGATGGCGGGGCTGCTCGCCGAGGTGACGGCTCCGCCGCGCGCGCCGCGCCGGGCGACCAGGATCCCGAAGGGGATCAACGAGCGGCGGCTGCGCGAGAAGAAGCAGCGCGGGGGCGTGAAGCGGGGGCGTTCCGGGCGCGAGGGCTGGGACTGACGGACGCCGGGGGGTGACGGGCGGGATCGGCCGGGGCCGGGGGCCCGTTCGGGGGAACGTCCTCGGCCGAAGGGACCAGGACCGGGACCAGGACCGGCCGGGGCCCGGCCGCCCGGCCCCGCCCGCTCAGGCGAGGTGGCGGTAGCGCCCCTTGTAGTAGGTGAGCGGCCCGCCCTCCACCGCCGGCAGCCCGACCGACAGCACCCGGGCCACCACCAGCGTGTGGTCCCCGGCCGCCACGCGCTGATCGGTACGGCACTCCACCGTGGCCAGCGCGCCGGTCAGCAGCGGCGCCCCGGTGATCTCGCCCAGGGCGTGCGGGACTTCCTGGAACAGCAGTTTGTCGCTCAGCCGCCCCTTCATCGCGAACCGGCCGGCGATGGCGCGTTCGCCCTCGGCGAGCAGCGAGGCGGCCCACAGGGGCTGACGTTCCAGCAGTTCGTCGATCCGGGAACCGGTCCGTACACTCACCAGCACCAGTGGCGGGTCCAGGGAGACAGACATGAAGGCGGTGGCGGTCATCCCGGCGGGCGCGCCGTGCGGCCCGTCCTCCTCGTCGTGGGCGGTCACCAGGACCACGCCTGCGGCGAGCCTGGCCATCGCGCCCTTGAACTCGTCCTCGCTCACCCCTTCAGGATGCGGGACGAGCGGCTCGGGTGCCGGGACCGGTATCTGGGGTGACTCAGTGGGGAGGCGCACGCCGCCACGCTAACGGCGCACGTCGCGCAGCGGTATCGGACCCGAGAACCAAAGCGGGTGACCCCGCGTCCTACATCGTGCGACCGAGCCCTTCCGCAGTGTGACTTGAATCACAGCAGGCGAGTTATCGCTGACCCTGTGTACCTAGTGGGCAGCTCCCTGTGATTCAGTGGCCTGTGTATCTGCACGTGCATTCGGGTCGTTCGGGGGAGTGATGGAAACGGAGACGGAGCCATACGTTCGACTCGCCTCGCTGCGAGAGCTGCACCGCGTCCTCGCGAAGCTCAGCACCGCCCGCAGTGTGGCCGACACCTTGCAGACCATCGCCAACGGAGTCGTCGAGGCCGTCGGCTTCGAACTGGCGGCGGTCAACTACGTCAGACCTGACGGCGACCTCCTCGTCGCCGCCGTCGCCGGGAACGAGATCGTCGAGGCGGAGGTGGCCGGCCGCTCCGGCTCCCGCGAATCCTGGGAGCGCCGCCTCACCATGGGTGAGCGCTGGGGGGAACTGCGCTTCATCCCGTACACCGAGGGCTGGGTCCTCGACCACGACGACGTCCCCCAGTGGCACACCACAGGACCCGCGCCCCGCTACCCGGACGAGTGGCACCCCATGGACCGCCTCTTCGCCCCCATGCGCGCGCCTGACGGCGAGCTGCTCGCCGTCCTCACCGTCGACAAACCGCGCAACGGCCGCCGCCCCGGACCCTGGGGCTGCGAGGCGCTCCAGATGTACGCCACCCAGGCCGCCATCGCCCTGAGCAACGCGCGTCTGCGTGGGAATATGCAGCGCGCCCTGGTCCGGCTCGAACGCGAGCAGCAGGCTTTGCGCGCCAGCGAGGAGAGCTTCCGGCAGGCCTTCGAGTACGCGCCCAGCGGTATGGCCATAGCCGAGGTCGGCGGCGAGGAACACGGCCGGCTGCTGCGCGTCAACGACGCCCTGTGCCGGCTGCTGGGCCGCTCGGCCGCCGTCCTGCGCCGCTACGGCTTCGCCGACCTCGTCCACCCCGAGGACACCGGCGTCCTGCTGCGCACCTCGGCCGAGGGCGGGCGCGCCGAACTGCGCCTCGCCCGCCGCGACGGCAGCTACGTGTGGGTGAGCCTGCGCAACTCGGTCGTCGCCGACGCGGCCGAGGGCGCCCGGATGCTCCTCACCCATGTGGAGGACATCGAGGAACGCAAACGGCACGAGCTGGCCCTCGCCCACCGCGCCAGCCACGACTCCCTCACCGGTCTGCCCAACAGCGCCGAGCTGCGGGCCCGGCTCGGCGACCGGATATGCGAGCAGACCCCGCGCCGGGCCCGGCACGGCCGGGCCGCCACCCCGGCGGAGGCCGCCGCCGACGCCTTCGACAGCGGCGGCAAGGGGCCGCTGCGGGCCGGCTACGACCACCACGAGCACATCAGGTCGCCGGAGGCCGCCGACGGGGACGGCAAGGGCCTCGCGGTGCTCTTCTGCGACCTGGACGGCTTCAAGTCCATCAACGACCGCTTCGGGCACGTCTGCGGCGACGCCGTCCTGGTGGAGGTCGCCCGGCGGCTGGAGCGCGGCGTGCGGGACAACGACACGGTGGCCAGGCTCGGCGGTGACGAGTTCGTCGTCCTGGCGGAGGGGCTGGGTACGGCCGACGCCTCCGACCTCGCCGTGCGGCTGCGCAACGCGATCATCCCGCCGATCCGGGTGGAGGGCCGCCCGGTGCGGGTCGGCGCGAGCTTCGGCATCGGCTGGGCCGCGTGCGGCATGACCACGGCGGAGATCCTGGAGTCCGCCGACCAGCGGATGTACGTGGAGAAGCGATCGAGGTCACAGGGACGCCGCCGGGCGGGCTGAACCGATCAGGCGGCGCTGTCCCCCGAACGGGGTAGGCTCGCGCCCGTATGTACCAGGGCGGGGCACAGCAGTGACAGGTAAGGGTAAGGAGCGCGGTCGATGAGTGCGGGGAGCCAGGGCAGAGGTACGCCTGAGCAGGGTGACGACCCCTTCGGGTACCTCTATCGGCCCGAGGGCGGCCAGGGAGCCGGGCAGTCGCCGGCGCCGCAGCCGCCCCCGTCGTACCACCAGGTCCGCCCGGTCGGGGAGCGGACCTTCGCCGGGCAGCGCGGCCAGGGCAACGGCCACGGCCAGCAGGACGCCCACTACGCGGCGCCCGAGACCCAGGGCGGCGGCTCGTACGGTGGCGGCGGCCACGGCGGCCGTGGGCGCGGTCGCGGTGACCAGGGCCCGCCCAAGCGCAACGGGCTGCTGATCGGCGCCATCGCGGTGGTCGCGGCGGTCGTGGTCGGTGTCGGCGCGGCGATCATCTTCAGCAGCGGCGGCGACGACAAGGATCAGAGCCAGGGCCAGGGCGACGACAAGCCGGTCGACCCGACCGGCGACAACAACGACGACGACCTCAACCCGGACGACGAGGACCCGGGCGACGAGAACGAGGACGAGGACGGCGACCCGGACGGGGCGCTGCCGACGGCGGACCTCACCGATTCCGGCGAGGTGGTGCTGAGCAGCGGCGCCACGCTGGAGTCCAACATCCCCGGTGCGCGGTCGGACAATGGTGCCTACGTCGGCGGGATGAACAACCACCACGCGACCGTGACCTGGACGATCGACTTCCAGGGCGAGCCCGGTGAGTACTACTTCAATATGGGCTACACCGTGAAGGGCAACCAGTCGCTGAGCTTCGCGGTCAACTCCGCGATCCGCGAGGACAAGATTGACGCGGAGGACTACAACGGTCCGCACATCGATGACTCGGCGGGCCTGGACGAGCGGTGGACACGCACCTGGAAGCTGGTGAACCTGGAGCCGGGGGAGAACACCTTCCACATCGGCTGCACGCCGGGCGACAAGTGCGATGTGTACATCGACAAGCTGTGGATCACCGATGAGCAGGTCACCAACTGACGCCTGCCGCGTCTTCCCCGCTCAACACGCACCCGCCGCACGGCCGCCACCCCCCACCTCGGGCGGCCTTATTTCTTTCCTTCACGGCTTCACCAGCCATTCACCTCGGCGCATCACGCCCACCACCGTGAAGTCCGCGTCCAGGACCACCAGGTCCGCGTCCTTGCCCTCCTCGAGGGAGCCCGTCCGGTCCGCGATGCCCAGCAGCCGCGCCGGGGTCGTGGACAGGGCGCGGACCGCGTGGTCGATCGGGCGGCCGTCCACCGTGACCGCCCGGCGCAGGGCGTGGTCCAGGGTCAGGGTCGAGCCCGCGATCGTGCCGTCCGGCAGCCGCGCCACCCCGTCGGTCACCTCCACCCGCAGCGGGCCCAGCGGGTAGCTTCCGTCTCCCATGCCGGCGGCGCCCATCGCGTCCGTGATGAACGCCACCCGGTCCGGGCCCGCCGCGCGCAGCGCGAGGCGGAGCACGGAGGGGTGCAGATGGGTGCCGTCGTTGACCAGTTCGACGGTGATCCGTTCGTCCTCCAGCAGTGCCGCGACCGGCCCCGGCGCGCGGTGGCCCAGGGGCGGCATGGCGTTGAAGAGGTGGGTGGCGGCGCGGGCGCCCGCCTCGATGGCGGCGCGGGTGGTCTCGTACGTGGCGTCGGTGTGGCCGATGGCGGCGATGGCGCCGCGTTCGGCGAGCAGCCGGACGGCCTCGATGCCGCCGGGCAGTTCCGGGGCGATGGTCATCATCCGGGCGGTGCCGCGCGCGGCGTCCAGCAGGCGGCGGACGGCGTCCGGTTCGGGGGCGCGCAGCAGGTCGGGGTCGTGGGCGCCGCAGCGGCCGGGGGAGATGAAGGGGCCTTCGAAGTGCAGGCCGGCGAGGTCGCCCTGCTCGACGAGTTCGGACAGGGCGCCCGCCTGGCGGGCCAGGTCGTCGAGGGTGCCGGTGACGGTGGAGGCGAGCATCGTGGTGGTGCCGTGCCGCCGGTGGGTGTCGATGGCGGTCAGGGCCTCCTCGGCGGTGCCGGCCGAGAAGGAGGCGCCGCCGCCGCCGTGCACGTGGATGTCGACGAAGCCGGGCACGATCCAGTGGCCGGTGAGGTCGTGGGTCTCCGTGGCGTGCCCGGTGGCCCCGTTCCGGTCGTCGGCGGTGGCGGCGGTGGCGGCGATACGGGAGCCCTCGACGGTCACCCGGCCGCCCTCGTCGACGCCGCCGGGGCGTACGACGTGGGCGCCGGCGAGCACGGTACGGGCACGGGCGTCAGTGGCGGTCATGGCTGCGGCCTTTCGGGGCGTGGGGGAGGGCGCCTGAGCCGGCGGGGGTGACGGCGGGGGTGACGGCGTCCCAGGCGAGCAGGCCCGCGCCCAGGCTGCCCGCGGCGTCCCCGAGGGCGGCCGGGACCAGGTCCGGCAGCCGCTGGAAGGTCGCCTTGCGGGTCAGTGCGGCGCGCAGGGGGGTGAGCAGGGTCTCGCCGGCTTCGCCGAGTCCGCCGCCGATGATGACCAGTTCGGGGTCGAGCAGGCTGATGCCGGTGAGCAGTCCGTCGGCGAGCGCGTCGACAGCGGTGTCCCACACGGCGAGGGCGGCCGGGTCGCCGGCGTCGACGGCGCGGGCGGCGTCGGCCGCGGTGGCGGTGGGGTCGCCGCCGGCGACGGCCCAGGCGCGGGTGACGGCGGCGGCGGAGGCCAGGGTCTCCAGGCAGCCGTGCTGTCCGCAGCCGCACTGTTCGCCGCCGGGCCGTACGACGATGTGGCCCAGTTCGCCGGCGCCGCCGTGCGCGCCGGTCTCCATCCGGCCGTCCCCCGTGCTGATGGCGCAGGCGATGCCGGTGCCGAGCGAGACGAAGAAGAACCGGCCGCCGGCGGCCCGTGCCCCGGCTCCCAGGCGGGCCTCGGCGAGTCCGCCGGCGCGGACGTCGTGGCCCACCCGTACGGCGGTGCCGTGCAGCCGTTCGCTGAGCAGGCGGCGCAGTGGTACGTCGCGCCAGCCGAGGTTGGCGGCGTACACGGCGGTGCCGCGCTCCTCGTCCACGATGCCGGGGAAGATGACTCCGGCGGCGAGCGGGGGTGCGCCGTAGCGGTCGCGGCCGGTCTCGTACAGCTCGTGGGCGAAGCCGAGTACGCCCTCGACGACGGCGTCGGGGCCGGCGGCGCGCCGCGTGGGGCGGCGCTCCTCGTACCGGACGTGTCGTCGATCGGGGCCTATCAGGGCGCCTTTGAGGCCCGTCCCGCCGACATCGAGGGCGAGGACGTAACCGTCGTCGTGATCACTGGTCACGCGCCCAGTCTCACCCGGCGGCGCCAAGAGGTCTAGTCCACCTGTCCCCCCTGAGGGCGAACGGGTTGCTCCCGCAGGGTGATACGGGGCGGGTCGGCCGTCCTGTCGTGCGGGCGCGGGGCGTTGGGGAGGACATGAAACGGAGCATCGCGGTACTGCTGGGTTGTCTGGCCGGTCTGGGCTGTGCGGGGTGTGTGTCGGTGCACCCCGGGGGCGGTGACGCCGCCGAGGTCAGCGGGGTGACGGAGGCGGACGGGGGCGCGGACGGCGCCGGGGGTGAGGAGAAGACGGCGCAGGAGGCGGGGGAACGGGCCGCCGCCCGGGACAGCAAGCCCGCGCCCGAGGGCGAACCGCAGCCACATCCGGTTCCCGAGCCCGGGCCGCAGGCCACGGGCGGTTCGGGGGCCACTCCCGCACCGTCGGCCGCGGCGTCGGCGGCGGAGGCGGCGGCCACGGCGCCCCGCCCGGGGGCCGGGATGGTTCCGGAACTGCCCGACGGCGCCGGTGGCGTTCCCTCGTCGTGGGCGCAAGCCTGTGAACTGGGGAAGGACATGATCGACCCGGGCGTGCTCGACCTGTGCCGGTCGGCGGGCCACTGACGGGAACGGATCGTCAGCCGTTCCGCCGGGGCTCTTTGCCCGTCCCGTACGTCTGTCAAACCTCCCCGGGCGCATAGCTGTTGTGAAAGCGATACCGATGGTTACGGTCGTGATCACGACGCCGCAAGGCAGACTCTCCTTCATCGCGCGCGGCCCTCGGCGGGCGCGCTCGGGGCAGAAATGATTTTCTGGACAAAGGGGTTGTGGACGTGCGACGTCGGAAGTTCTTGGGAATGACGGCCGGTCTGACCGGGGCCGTCGGCCTTTCGGCGACCGCGTGCGGGGGCGATGACTCCGGCAGCAGTTCGGAGACCGTACTGAAGCTGGTGGCGGCCGAGGCCGGGGAGGCGTCCGACACCGGCAGTACGCAGCGCTACTGGAACGAATTGGTCGCGGATTTCCGGCTGGAGCACCCGGAGATCATCATCGATGTGACCACGCTGCGCTGGCAGGACGCGAATGCCGAGGTCGCCCGCATGGTGGCCGAGGGAAATGCCCCTGATATCGCCCAGATCGGCGCCTTCGCGGATTTCGCGTCGGCGGGCAAGCTGTACAAGGCGGATGAGCTGCTGCCGATATCCCAGCTCGCGGACTTCATCCCCTCGCTGGCGATCGCGGGCGAGATGCGGCGGGTGCAGTACGGCATGCCGTTCGCGGCGCGGATAGGCCGGCTGTTCTACAACAAGGACCTGTTCGAGGACGCGGGTCTCGACCCGGACGTGCCGCCGGAGACCTGGGAGGAACTGCTGGAGGCGGCGACGGCGCTGCGCACGACGGGGGTTCCGGTGCCGTTCGCCCTGCCGCTCGGGCATGACGACGCGGCGGGCGAGGCGCTCATGTGGATGCTCGCCGGTGGCGGTGGGCTGACCGACAACACCGGTGGCTACACGCTCAATTCGCCGATGAACGCGAGCACGTTCAACTGGCTGCGCGACGAACTGGTGACTCCGGGGCTGACCGGCGACCGGCCCCCGGGCTCCACCACCCGGCAGCAGGCGTACAGCGGCTTCGCTGAGGGCACGGTGGGCATGCTGTTCGCCGACCCGGTGCTGATGCGGCAGTCCGACCGGGGCGGGGTGTCCTACGGGACGGCCGAGCTGCCCGGCTCCGCGGCGCCGTCGACCTCCACGCTGGGGGAGGCGTCGTGGCTGATGGCGTTCAACCAGCGGGGGCACCGGGAGGCGATCGGGACGTTCCTGAAGTACGTCTTCACGGCCGAGAACGTCAACACCTTCGCCGAGCGCTGGGAGCTGCTGCCGGTGACGACGCCGGCCTCGCAGGCGATGCAGGACGAGGAGGAGGGGCGGGAGGGCGAGCGGCTGACGCCGTTCCTCGACGCGCTGCCGACGGCGACGTTCTTCCCGGTGGGCAAGGTGTCGTGGTCGCGGGTCTCGACGCTGGTCGCGCAGGGGATCGGGGCGACACTGGAGCCGAACAGCAATGTGCCGGGGATTCTCGCGGATCTCCAGGAGCAGGCGGAGGCGGCGGACCTGGGGGAGCAGCCGACGTCGTAGGGCGTCCATAAGGGGATAAAATGCCCGGGTGAGTAGTGAACGGGGTACGGACGGGGGCGCGGAGGCGGCGGCGAACGCCGAAGCGGCCGCCGCCGGGGGGCTGTCCGAGCGGGAGCTGGCGGTGCTGGCGGTCGAACGGCAGGGCTGGGCGGGCTCCGGCACCAAGGAGCGGGCGATCAGGGAGCGGCTGGGCATCTCGCCGACCCGGTACTACCAGCTGCTCAACGCGCTGCTGGACGACGAGCGGGCGCTGGCCCACGACCCGGTGACGGTCAACCGGCTGCGGCGGCTGCGGGATGTGCGGCGCGGAGGAAGATAGCCGCACCCGCTGGGTAGGGTCACCGGCATGGGCACTCCTCCCGTACCTTCTGGATCCCCTTCCTCTCCCTCTCTCCCGGAGCCGGTGACCGAGGCCGGCCGTGAGGGGCTCGCGGCGCTGCTCGCGCGCCCCGAGCGGGCGCTGGTGGCGCTGGACTTCGACGGCACCCTGGCCCCGATCGTGAACGACCCGGAGCGGGCGTACGCCCACCCGGACGCGCTGCCCGCCCTCGCCCGCCTCGCGCCCCGGATCGGGGTGCTGGCGATCATCACCGGCCGCCCGGCCGAGGTGGCAGTACGGCTCGGGGGCTTCGCCGGGCACCCGGAGCTGGCGGGGCTGACCGTGCTGGGCGCCTACGGCGCGGAGCGGTGGGACGCGGCGAGCGGCGCACTGCACCGGCCGCCGCCGCACCCGGGCATCGCGGCGGCCCGTACCGAACTGGCCGCGCTGGTGGAGCGGGCCGGGCCCGGCGTCCTCCTGGAGGACAAGGGCAACGCGCTGGCGGTGCACACCCGCACGGCGCCCGACGCGGCCGGGGTGTTCGCCGCGCTGCGCGAACCGCTGACCGAACTGGCGGCCCGGCTCGGCCTGGCGCTGGAGCCGGGGCGGTTCGTGCTGGAGATCCGGCCGCCCGGCATCGACAAGGGCGCGGCGCTGACCGCCCTGGCGCGCGAGAAGGGCGCCTCCGCCGTGCTGTACGGGGGCGACGACCTCGGGGACCTGGCGGCGTTCGACGCGGTGGCGAAGCTGCGCGAGGACGGCGTTCCCGGGGTGCGGGTGTGCAGCGGCAGCACGGAGGTGGCCGAACTCGCGGCGGTCACGGACCTGACGGTGGACGGCCCGGGCGGCGTCGCCGCGCTGCTGTCCGCCCTCGCCCGGTCGATCGGCTGACGCCGCGTCAGCTCCGTGGTGGGGCTGGCCCCACCTCCGGTCGGGGGGCTCTCCGGCTCGTGGTTGTCAGTGACGCTCGGTAGCGTCGAGTGCACTGGCCTTCACAGAACGGAGTCGGGAGATGAGTGCGGTGCGCGACGGCGAGAGCGGCGGCGGCAGGAAGAACGGTGGGGCGGCGCGGCGTACGGCGTGGACCAGGGCGGGGCTCGCCGCCACCGGTCTGGGGGCGATCGCCGCGGTGGCACTGCTGGCCCCGGGCGGCGGCGCGGCGGTGGCCGGCGCCGCCGAGCCCGGCGGGGCGGGGCACGGGGACCGGGTCGCGCGCCAGTTGCAGCGGGACACCCAGGCCGTGGTGACGGCCGGGGCCACCGGGGTCACGGCGGAGACGGTGGACGCGGACGGCCGGCGGACGACGGCGCGGGCCGGGGTCGATGACCTGGAGCGGCGGGGCGAGGTGCCCGAGGACGCGTACTACCGGATCGGCTCCGACACCAAGACCTTCACCGCGGTGGTGGCGCTCCAGCTGGTGGAGGAGGGCCGGCTGGCGCTGGAGGACACGGTGGAGGAGCTGCTGCCCGGCGTGGTCACGGGCAACGGCAACGACGGCGGCCGGATCACGGTCACCAACCTGCTGCGGCACACCAGCGGGCTCCCCAACTACACGGACATCCTCTTCCTGTCCGACCTGGACGCGTTCACGCCCGAGAACTACCGCGAGACCCGGTTCAGCACCTCGGACAACGCGGAGAAGGTGGCGCTGGCGATGACGCAGGCCCCCGGCTGGCTGCCGGACGCCGCGGACCCGCAGGGCGAGACCCGGTGGGCGTACTCCAACACCAACTACATCCTGGCCGGGATGATCATCGAGAAGGTGACCGGGCACCCGTGGGAGCAGGAGGTGCACGAACGGATCATCGAGCCGCTGGGCCTGGCGCACACCCTCACCCCGGGGACGTCCGCGTATGTCCCGCGGCCCACGGCCACCGGGTACATGCAGTTCCCGGGCCGCCAGGAGCTGACCGACACCTCGATCATGGCCGACGCCGGCGCGGACGGCGCGATCATCAGCACCACCCGGGACATGAACACGTTCCTGCGGGCCCTGCTGGGCGGCGAACTCCTGGAGCCGGGAACGCTGGAGCTGATGAAGGAGACCGTGCCCGCCGACGACTTCGCGCCGGGCGGCGGGTACGGCCTGGGCCTCGCGTGGCGCCCGGTGGAGGGCGCCGCGCCGCAGCGCTGCGCGGACGGCGGCCTGTGGTTCCACGGGGGTACGTCGTTCGGCACGGTCTCGGAGACCGGGGTGAGCGCCGACGGCCGGTACTCGGCGGCCGCCGCCGAGTTCACCCTGTGGCTGGACGACCAGGACAAGGCGGAGGAACAGTTCGGGGCGGGCATCGACCTGGTGGACCGGGCGGTGTGCGGGGGCCGCTGACCCGGCCGGGGTCGGCGGGCGCGCACGCCCGCTGACCGGACCGCCGGTGAAACGGCCCCGGCCGCTCGCTCAGCTGCCGCGCAGCGCCTCGACCTGGGCGAGGAACCAGTCGCGGGGGGTCAGCGCGGTCGCGGCCCGGGCGAGCCGCTCGGCCCGCGCCCGGCGTTCGGCCGCGGGCATCGTCAGGGCCCGGTGCAGCGCCTCTGCCGTGCCGGCGATGTCGTACGGGTTGACGAGCAGGGCGTCGTCGCCGAGTTCGGCGGCGGCGCCGGCCTCGCGGGACAGGACGAGGGCGCAGCCCTGTTCGGAGATCAGCGGAATCTCCTTGGCGACCAGGTTCATGCCGTCGCGGATCGGGTTGACCAGCGCCACGTCCGCCATCCGGTAGGCGGCCAGCGAGCGGGCGAAATCGTCCTTCACGTGCAGCACCACGGGCGTCCAGTCGTCCCGCCCGAACTCGGCGTTGATGCCCTCGGCGACCCGGGACACCTCGGCGGTGTACGCGCGGTAGATCTCCAGGTCCTGCCGGGAGGGGTAGGCGAAGGCGACGTGCACCACCCGCCCCTGCCACTGCGGATGTTCGGTGAGCAGCCGGCGGTAGGCCAGCAGCCCGCGGACGATGTTCTTGGAGAGTTCGGTGCGGTCGACGCGCACGATGGTCTTGCGTTCGCCGACCTGGGCGCGCAGCGCGGCCAGCCGTTCGTCCGCGTCGGGCCGGTGGGCGCGCTCGCGCAGGAAGTCGCCGTCCGCGCCCAGGCCGTGGACACCGAGCCGGGTGGTCCGGCCGTCGAGGGTGACGGTGAACGCGTCCGTTCCGGCCGTGTCCTCGGGCACTTCCCGTACCCGCGCGCCGAGCAGGTCGGCGCAGCAGTCGGCGAAGGCCCGCGCCCAGCGCCGGGTCAGGAACGCGGCGCGGTCCGCGCCGAGGATGCCCCGCAGCACCTGGCGGGCGACGGCGTCGGGCAGCACCCGGTAGAGGTCCGGGGGAGCCCAGGGGGTGTGCGAGAAGTGTCCGATCCGCAGATCGGGGCGGCGCTCGCGCAGCAGGGCGGGGACGAGGGCCAGATGGTAGTCCTGGACCAGCACCTCCGCACCCGGGGCGGCCTCGGCGGCCAGCGCGTCCGCGAAGGCGGCGTTGTAGCGCTCGTAGCCGGCCCACTGGCTCTCGAAGGCGCTGTCGTACACCGGCTCCAGCGGCGTCTGGTACAGCAGGTGATGGACGAACCACAGGACGGAGTTGGCGATGCCGTTGTACGCGGCGTCGAAGGTGTCCGGGGGGATGTCCAGCATCCGTACGGACTGGCCGCCGGTGTCGGCCGTCTCCAGGGTGCCGGTGCCCGCGCGGGCGGCGGCCTCGCGGTCGCCGGGGCCCAGCGCCGCGCACACCCAGGTGCCGGCCGCCGAGCCCAGGGCGGAGAGGCCGGAGACCATCCCGCCGCCGCCGCGCCGGGCGGTGAGCGTGCCGTCGTCCGCGAGGGTGTAGCTGACGGGGCCGCGATTGGACGCGACCAGGACCGGAGGAGCCTCGGAGACCTCTGCAACGCCCATGTCCCGACCCTAGCCACCCGTGGCCGGGTACAAACGTGCGCCCGGTCACCCTGGCGTGTCCCCTCCCGCGTCCTCGGCGCCGAGCCCCGGGGAGGGGTGCGCCACGGGCCGGGGTCCGGGCGGTCGTGCCCGGACCCCGGCCCGCTCGTCCGGCCGCGGTGGCCGGAACGCCGGTGCTACGCCGCCTGGCGGGCGGCGTACTCGGGGATGGTGGACATCGGGGGACGTTCCTCGGTGTGGATCGTGTGGGTCAGCGGTGAGAAGCCGCCCTCCGCCAGCCGTTCGAACTGCATCATGCCCTGCTGCACGGGGACGGGTCCGTTGCCCGGCAGCCGGCTCTGCGCGGTGCGCATGATCGCGGCCGCCATCCGGCCCAGGGCCTGGCCGTCCTGGTGACGGTGCTTGCGCACCCCGACATCCACCTGGCCGACCGCGTTCAGTCCGGCCAGGTGCAGGGTGTCGACGAGCAGGCCGAGTTCGACGCCGTACCCGACGGGGAAGGGCAGTTGCTCCAGCAGGGAGCGCCGCGCCGCGTACTCGCCGCCCAGCGGCTGGACGACACCGGCCAGTTGCGGCCAGTGCAGGTTGAGCAGCGGGCGGGCCACCAGCTCGGTGACCCGGCCGCCCTGGTGGGCGCCGGAGGGGGCGTCGCCCAGCGGGCGGTCGTACATGGCCTTGACCAGGTGCACATCGGGCTCGGTGAGCAGTGGCCCGAGGATGCCGGAGACGAAGCAGGAGTCGAACTCCCGCAGGTCGGCGTCGACATAACAGATGATCTCGCCGCTGGTGGCCATGAGGGAGCGCCACAGCACCTCCCCCTTGCCGGGGACGGTGGGCATTCTGGGCAGGATCTCGTCACGGTGGACGACCTTGGCGCCCGCCGCGGCGGCGACCTCTCCGGTGCGGTCGGTGGATCCGGAGTCCACCACCATCAGCTCGTCGATCAGTGGCACGGTTTCCATCAGGTCGCGGCGCAGCGCTTCCACGATGGTGCCGACGGTCGCTTCCTCGTTCAGCGCGGGAAGCACGACGCTGACGCTGCCCGCCGGGCCGGCCGCGGCTTTCGCGTCCAGCAACCGTCGCAGCGAGCGGTCAGCGGCAGTCCAGGACCGGCGGCTCAGCCACTCCTCAGCCTCTTCCAGCACGAATGTCGCTCCTGTTCGCTTCGACCATATAAGTCGGGTAGGTCAGGTAAGTCTTGTCTGTCGGATCTATCGGCAATGGCCGGTTATGGCCCTCATCGGTGGTGCCCAGTTCGGGCGGGAATATGTCTGTCTCCTGTTCGTCTCGCGGATCGGACGGCCCGAGCCATTGTCCGGGGCGTCCGTTACAGTCTCGGACAGTGCAGGTGTCCTCCGCATATCGGAGACGCTGCGCGGTCAACTGAATACAGCTCATCCAGAGGGGCAGAGGGAACGGCCCGTTGAAGCCCCGGCAACCCTTCCGCCGGTCTCGTAACGACGCGAGGCACCCGGTGGGGAAGGTGCCAATTCCGTCCTGTGGCGAAATCCGTCACGGGGAAGATGAGGAGAAGGGCCTCGTACCCATGCCTGTGCTCACATCGCACACCCCCACCACGCCCCCCGGCGGCTCCGCCGTCGATCTCGGGCCCGCCGTGGCACTCTCCTGTCGGGAGTGCGGGGAGCGTTTCCCCCTCAGCCCGATCTTCGCCTGCGAGGCATGTTTCGGTCCTCTCGAAATCGCGTACGATCTGCCCACCGGTGACCCCGAAGCGCTACGGGCCGCCATCGAGGCCGGACCGCACAGCATCTGGCGCTACGCCCCGCTGCTGCCGGTGCCGGCCGATGTCGCCTCCAAGCCCAATCTGAACCCCGGCGACACCCCCCTGGTCAAGGCCGACCGGCTGGCCGCCGCGCTGGGTCACGGCGGCGAGCTGTACGTGAAGGACGACTCGGGCAACCCCACCCACTCCTTCAAGGACCGGGTGGTCGCCAACGCCGTGGAGGCGGCCCGCGCCTTCGGCTTCACCACGCTGTCCTGCTCCTCCACCGGCAACCTGGCGGGCGCGGTCGGCGCCGCGGCGGCCCGGGCCGGATTCCGCTCCTGCGTGTTCATCCCGCACGACCTCGAACAGGGCAAGATCGTGATGGCCGCCGTCTACGGCGGCGAGCTGGTCGGCATCGAGGGCACCTACGACGACGTGAACCGTTTCTGCAGCGAGCTGATCGGCGACCCCGCCGGTGAGGGCTGGGGATTCGTCAACGTCAACCTGCGCCCCTACTACGGCGAGGGCTCCAAGACCCTGGCCTTCGAGATCGCCGAACAGCTGGGCTGGCGCATCCCCGACCAGCTGGTGATCCCGATCGCCTCCGGATCCCAGCTCACCAAGATCGACAAGGGGCTCAAGGAGCTGATCGCGACCGGACTGGTCGAGGACCGGCCCTACAGGATCTTCGGCGCCCAGGCCGAGGGCTGCTCGCCGGTCTCCCAGGCGTTCAAGGCCGGGCACGACGTGGTGCGGCCGGTGAAGCCGGACACCATCGCCAAGTCCCTGGCGATCGGCAACCCGGCCGACGGTCCCTATGTCCTGGACATCGCCCGCCGCACCGGTGGCGCGGTCGAGGACGTGAACGACGCGCAGATCGTGGACGCCATCAAGCTGCTCGCCCGCACCGAGGGCATTTTCGCCGAAACGGCGGGCGGGGTGACGGTGGGCGTCACCCGCAAGCTGATCGAGACCGGGCAGCTGGACCCGGAACTGACGACGGTCGTACTGAATACCGGCGACGGCCTGAAGACCCTGGACGCGGTGGCGGCGACCACCGGTCCCACCGCCATCATCCGTCCGAATCTGGACGCTTTCCGAGAGGCCGGCCTCGCATGAGTGTGACTGTCCGAATCCCGACCATCCTGCGCACCTACACCGGCGGAAGTTCCGAGGTGACCGCCGACGGCGGAACGCTGCGCGACGTCCTCGCCGACCTGGAGAAGAACCACGCGGGAATCGCCGCCCGGGTGCTCGACGACCAGGGCAAGCTGCGCCGTTTCGTGAATGTCTACGTCAATGACGACGACGTGCGCTTCGCCGAGGGCCTGGACACCGCGACGCCGGACGGAGCGGGCGTTTCCATCATCCCGGCGGTGGCCGGGGGCTGCTGACGACCGGTCGGCCCGGCCTGGCCCCGTCCCGTCAGGTCTACACTTGATCACATCTTCAACAACCGCCCCGAAGCTGTCCGCTTCGGGGCGGTTGGGCGTTTCCGGGGCGATAGAGTGAGTCCCGCGCGGGGCCGGCCCGTCCGATGCCGACCGCATATGAATTCACGACACTTCTCGACGGAAACGCGCGGCAATTCACTGCACCAATTGCCGGATCTGCGCAATAAGGCGGGCGAGAAACATTCATCTTTCCTCTGTTTTGCGCAATTTGCCCGTTTGGGCGCTCCAATAATTCTCCGCTCAATGGCCTGTTGCACAGGGCGTCCGTCCAGATACATTCAGCGGCGGTCGACGCGTTCCGGTCTGACCCGGGCCCGCGAAGTGCGGTTCCGTGAAAGGGCCAGCAACATGGGGAGTTTGGAATGGCTCAGGGCACCGTCAAGTGGTTCAACGCGGAGAAGGGATACGGCTTCATCGCGGTAGACGGTGGTGCGGACGTGTTCGTCCACTACAGCGCGATTCAGATGGACGGATACCGCACCCTGGAAGAGGGGCAGCGGGTCGAGTTCGAGATCTCGCAGGGACAGAAGGGTCCTCAGGCCGACATGGTCCGGGTGACCGCCTGAACCGCCGACCGTACTACCACCGCAGCCGGCGAACCGGGGCCCGCATCCAGCGCACACCAGCGCAGGGATGCGGGCCCCGGCACGTGCGCCCCCATCCCACCTGCGACAACACCAAGACGCTTGCACTCTCGGGGGGAGAGTGCTAATCATGGCGTTAGCACTCTGAGGGTGAGAGTGACAGCAGAGACCGGTTCGGTGAGGTCGTGAGCCAGGCGGGGCAAGGAACCGCCGGGCGTACGGCCGTCCGTCGCGGGCGCCGGCGCGGTCCTGGAGCATCCACCCCCGTATATGGGAGGACCCCTTCACATGGCCAAGATCATCGCGTTCAACGAGGAGGCGCGGCGCGGCCTTGAGCGCGGGATGAACCAGCTCGCCGACGCCGTCAAGGTCACGCTCGGTCCCAAGGGCCGCAACGTCGTTCTGGAGAAGAAGTGGGGCGCCCCCACCATCACCAACGACGGTGTCTCGATCGCCAAGGAGATCGAGCTGGAGGACTCCTACGAGAAGATCGGCGCCGAGCTGGTCAAGGAGGTCGCCAAGAAGACCGACGACGTCGCGGGTGACGGTACGACCACCGCCACCGTGCTGGCTCAGGCCCTGGTCCGCGAAGGGCTGCGCAACGTCGCCGCCGGCGCCAACCCGATGGCCCTGAAGCGGGGCATCGAGGCCGCCGTCGAGAAGGTCTCCGAGGCGCTGCTCGGCCAGGCCAAGGAGGTCGAGACCAAGGAGCAGATCGCCTCCACCGCCTCCATCTCCGCCGGCGACACCCAGATCGGTGAGCTGATCGCCGAGGCCATGGACAAGGTCGGCAAGGAAGGCGTCATCACCGTCGAGGAGTCGCAGACCTTCGGGCTCGAGCTCGAGCTCACCGAGGGCATGCGCTTCGACAAGGGCTACATCTCCGCCTACTTCGCCACCGACATGGAGCGGATGGAGGCCGAGCTCGAGGACCCCTACATCCTCATCGTCAATTCCAAGATCGGCAACGTGAAGGACCTCCTTCCGCTGCTGGAGAAGGTCATGCAGGCCGGCAAGCCGCTGCTGATCATCGCCGAGGACGTCGAGGGCGAGGCCCTGTCCACGCTGGTCGTCAACAAGATCCGTGGCACCTTCAAGTCCGTCGCCGTCAAGGCGCCCGGCTTCGGTGACCGCCGCAAGGCCATGCTGACCGACATCGCCATCCTCACCGGTGGCCAGGTCATCTCCGAGGAGGTCGGCCTCAAGCTGGAGACCGCGGGCCTCGACCTGCTGGGCCGTGCGCGCAAGGTCGTCATCACCAAGGACGAGACCACCATCGTCGACGGTGCCGGTGACAGCGACCAGGTCCAGGGCCGCGTCAACCAGATCCGTGCCGAGATCGAGAACTCCGACTCGGACTACGACCGCGAGAAGCTCCAGGAGCGCCTCGCGAAGCTGGCCGGCGGCGTGGCCGTCATCAAGGCCGGTGCCGCCACCGAGGTGGAGCTGAAGGAGCGCAAGCACCGCATCGAGGACGCGGTGCGCAACGCGAAGGCCGCCGTCGAGGAGGGCATCGTCGCCGGCGGTGGCGTGGCCCTGCTCCAGGCCGCCTCCGCGCTGGACAAGCTGGACCTGGAGGGTGACGAGGCGACCGGTGCTGCCGCCGTCAAGCTCGCCCTGGAGGCCCCGCTGAAGCAGATCGCGGTCAACGCCGGCCTCGAGGGCGGCGTCGTGGTCGAGAAGGTCCGCAACCTGCCGCAGGGTCACGGCCTGAACGCCGCGACCGGCGAGTACGTCGACCTGCTGGCCGCCGGGATCCCCGACCCCACCAAGGTCACCCGTTCCGCGCTGCAGAACGCCGCCTCCATCGCGGCGCTGTTCCTCACCACCGAGGCCGTCATCGCGGACAAGCCGGAGAAGTCGGCGGCTCCGGCCGGCGACCCGACCGGTGGCATGGGCGGCATGGACTTCTGAGTCCTGCCCGGGCCGACCGGCCCAGCCTGCCGTAGCGACGAGGGCGGCACCGGGGACCACCAGGTCCCGGGTGCCGCCCTCGGGCGTTCGGCGCGCGAGGCCGGCGACCGGCCGCACATCCGAAGGCCGCCCAGAACGCTGGCCGGGGGCCGCGGGCGCCGGGCGCGGCGTCAGCTCTCGGCCGACGCCGCCGTCAGGGCCGCCCGCAGGTGGCCGTGGGACTCCGTCAGCAGCCGCCCGGCCGTGGGCGCGTCCACCTTGCCGAGGATGGTGAGGATGGCGTTCTTCACCTCGCCGTCGGTCGCCCGCAGCGCCGACTCGATCACCGGGTCCGGGGCCCCGGTGGCCAGGTGCACGATGCGGCGCGAACGGGCCCGCAGCTTCTCGTTGGAGGCGCGGACGTCCACCATCAGATTGCCGTAGGTCTTGCCGAGCCGGATCATGCTGATGGTCGAGATCATGTTCAGCACCAGCTTCTGTGCCGTGCCCGCCTTCAGCCGGGTCGATCCCGAGATCAGCTCGGGGCCCACCACGACCTCGATGCCGTGCTCGGCGGCCGCCGCCAGCGGCGACCGGGCGTTGCACGACAGGCCGATGGTCAGCGCCCCCTGGGCCCGGGCGTACTCCACGGCGCCCACCGCGTACGGGGTGCGGCCGGACGCCGAGATGCCGACCACCACGTCGTCGGCCGTGACACCGCGCCGCCGCAGATCCTCGGCGGCCAGCGCCTTGCTGTCCTCGGCGCCCTCCACCGCCGTCACCATCGCGCTCGGTCCGCCGGCGATCATTCCCACGACCTGCGAGGGATCGGTGTTGAACGTCGGCGGGCACTCACTGGCGTCCAGCACCCCGAGCCGGCCGGCGGTTCCGGCGCCCAGGTACATCAGCCGTCCGCCGCGCGCCAGCCGCTCGGCGGCGGCGTCGATGGCGGCGGAGATCTTCGGCAGTTCGGCGGCGACGGCGCCGGGCACCCCGGCGTCCTCGCGGTTCATGGTGCGGGCGATGTCGAGCGTGGAGCTGCGGTCGATCTCCGCGAGATCCGTGCGGTGGGCCTCGGTGGTCAGGCCGTCGAGTTCGGTGCGCAGCTCACCAAAAGGACTGAGGGACATGGAGGTGCGGCTCTCTTGGTACGGGGGACGGCGGTGTCAGGGGTGCGGGGTCAGCGGTCACGGGTCGGCGAGTGGCGGTGCGCCAGCGCCTCGTAGCTCGCGTGCAGCGCGGGCGCGGCGGTCTCGTACGTACGCTGCGCCACGCCGACGAACAGGCAGTCGACCACCAGCAGCTGGCTGGTGCGGCTGGACATCGCCGCCGGGCGCAGTTCGCTCTCCCGCCCGGTGGAGGTGGTCAGCACATGGTCCGCGTACTGGGTGACCTCACCGTCCGGGCGGCCGGTGATGGCGACCGTGGTGGCGCCGTGGTCGAAGGCCGCCTGGAGCGGTTCGATGACGTCCACGGTGCGCCCCGAGTGGGTGATGGCGACCGCGACATCGCCGGCGCGCAGCTGGACGGCCCCCGTGACCGCCAGGTGCGGGTCGGCGTGGGCGTGGGCGACCAGGCCGATGCGCAGGAGTTTCTGTGCCAGGTCCTGGGCGACGAGGGAGGAGGCACCGATGCCGTACACATCCACGCGGCGGGCGGCGGCCAGCGCGGTGACGGTGGCTTCGAGCTGGGCGAGGTCCAGGGCGCCGGCCGTGTCGGTGAGGGTCTGCCGCTCGTCCTGGGTGAGCTTGGCGACCACGTCGCTGAGCGGGTCGTCGACCGAGATGTCGGCGGTGACGGCGGGCGCGGCGCCGGACGCCTGCTGGGCGGCCAGGCCGGCCAGGGCCAGGCGCAGGTCGCGGTAGCCGGGGTAGCCGAGCATCCGGGCGGTACGGACCACGGTGGCCTCGGAGGTGCCCGTGCGCTCGGCGAGGCCGGTGACGGTGAGGGCGGCGCAGCCGGCCGGGTCGGAGGCGACGGTTTCGGCGACACGCTGCATGGAACGCGTCATGGAGGGGGTCATGGTGCGGACCTTGGCGGCCAGCGCGGCGGGCTCCGGGGGAGCGGGGCGCGGTGGTGCGACGGCGACGGGACGCGGCCGACCGGGACGGCGGACGAAATTTTCCTTCATCGCATTCCTCACAGGGTGAAACATATTTTCGTAGGAGTTGTCGCGTCAAGCCTTCGGGGTGCTCCAATAGTGCGTATGAACCACGAGACGCCGGAAGGGGACATTCACCGGGGCCGCGCGCTGGTACTGGCCGACCTGGCGGCCTGCGACGCCGCCGGGCCCGCCGAGGTGTCCGCCCTGGAGAAGGCGATGGAGCACCGCCGGTGGTGGTGCGAACAGTGGCCCGAGGGCGCCCCGTACCTCCCCGGGCTGCTCGCCCAGGACGTCCAGGACGCCCTGCTGGACGCGCACGGGGCGGCGGGACGCTGGCCGGTGTGCCCGTTCTGCGAGGACCACCACGCCCTCGACCTGGAGCCGGAGCTGTCCGAGGACCCGCACTGGGTGTGCGGCGCGACCGGCCGTACGGTCGCCCCGCTGGGCGGCCTGGACACGGCGGGGGAAGCGGACTCCGCGTGACGGTCTACATCGATCCGCCCAACTGGCCGGGCCACGGCCGGATGTGGTCCCACCTGATCAGCGACGTCTCGTACGACGAACTCCACGCCTTCGCCGCCCGCCTGGGCGCACCGCCCAGGGCGTTCGACGGCGACCACTACGACATCCCGGCCGACAGCTACGCCGAGGCGGTGCGCCTCGGCGCGGTGGAGGTGGGCAGCAAAACCCTGGTCCACCACCTGCGCACCGCCGGCCTGCGGCGGCCCAAGCGCCGCCCGTCCGTCTGACTCCGTGGCCGGACGAGCCTGCGCCGGGCGGCCGGTGCGTGAAAGGTGAAAGCGGCGGATCGGTTGATTCGGGTGATCACCCCCCGATGGGTAGGCTTCCGGGCATGAGTGTGCGGCGAGGTGAAGGCGTGCCCCCGATCGCGGGAGTGACACAGCTGGGGCCCTGGGCGGCGATCGATGTCGAGGACGCGCGCGATCAGTTGCCCGAACTGCTGCAGCGGGTGGCCGATGGCGCTTTCGGGGATGACGGCGTGGCCCTCACCCGGGACGGCCGGATTCTCGCGGTCCTGGTCGACCCCGAGAAGATCGAGGACATCCGGGAGGAGCGGTCCCTTCTCCAGAGTGAGCTGGACCGGGTGCGCGGAGTGGACAACGCGGTGTCGATGAAGCAGCTGATCGCGGAACTGGGGGCGGCGTGAGCCGGATCGACTTCGAGCCCGCCGCGCGCCGCTATCTCTCCGACCGGTTCAAAACAGACCCCGCAGGGGTGCAGCAGGTCCTCGACAGTGTCAACCTGCTGCCCGGAAATCCCCGCCCGGATGGGGCGTTCGCCATGGGATCCGACCGGTTCCGCATCCGGATCGGCTTCTACCGGGTCATCTACGTGGTCAAGCAGCACAAGCCCGTCGTCCTCTTGGTCGAGCACGTGGGTCACGCGAACCGGCCGTAGCGGCGCGGGCAGCCGGCCGGCGGTGGAGACCGGTGTGCTCCGCCCACGCCCGGCATCCGTCCCCGGGTCCCACCCCTACGGGCGGGGCCGGCGGGCGCGCCACACCAGGAGGGCCGCCGAGGCCACCGCCGACAGGCGCAGCAGCAGCGGCCAGGTGTCGGAGAGCTGATCGCCGGCCGTGGTGTCGACCAGCGGCTCGCCCCAGTACGCGTTGACGCGGCCGAACAGCCAGGCCAGGTACCCGCCGAAGACCAGCCCCGGCCCGCCGAACGCCGCCCACTGGGCCTCGCGGCGCGACAGCCTGGGCGACCAGTACGCCAGCAGCCAGCCGATCGCGAGCGGGGCGATCTCGGTCAGGACCGCGCCGGCCACCAGCAGCAGGGCGCCGATCAGCTCGATCGGGCCGCCCATGTGGCGGTTGGTGCCCCGGATCGCCGCGTTCGCCCGGCGCCAGCCCGTCGGCGGGGGCGGGGCGGCGGGCTCGGCGGCCGGGGCCGCCTCCACCGCGGGCGGCGCCGCCTCCACCGCCGGGGCGGGCGGGGCCGCGGCGGCCGGCTTCAGATCCTTGCGCTCCTCCACCGGGGGCCGCAGCATCTCGGGCACCTCGATGCCGCCGACGAACCCGCCGATCTGGCCGTCCGGCCAGTACAGCTCCGGCGGCTTGGGCTGCTCCGTCAGGTCGGGCAGGTCCTCCTCCGGCACCGCCGTCATCGGCTCGGGGGCCTCGGGCGCCGGTTCCGGGTCGGCGGCCGGGGCGGCGGGCCTGGACTTGCGGAAGGAGAAGAGCGGGGTCCGCTCCGTCCGGGCCGGCTCCGCGGGCGCCGCCGGTGCCGAGGGAGCGGCCGGGGCCGCGGCCTGCGCCGGTACGGGGGCGGTCACCGTCCCGCCGCCCGACGCGTTCGCGACGACGTCCTCGGGGCGGCCCATGCCGCGCAGGATCTTCTTGATGTCCGAGCGGCTCTCCTCGCCGTCCACCCGGGACCGCTGTTGTCCGATCTCGTTCCGCAACCGCCCCACCAGCGCCGCGCGTTCGGACGCCGACATGCTGGTGGTGTGGGCCAGGTCGCCCACCTTGCTCAGATAGTCGAGTACCAGCTGTTCGCCTTCGATCCCCACGCGCCCGATGGTAGCGGCAGCACCTATGCCTTCGCCGCTGTTCATCAAGGGTTCACCGGACACCCCGCAATCGGCTACCCACGCCTCGTTACATGTGAACCATGGCGACAGGTCTTGCGACACCCCTATCCCCCCACGGCGGGCGCCGCCCCACCGAGGGCGCCCCCGTTGTGTTCGAGTTGGGCGGGGTGAACGTCTCCTACGGTGCGCACCGCGCCGTCCGCGATGTCTCCATGGACATCCACGAACGGGAGATCACCGCGCTCATCGGCCCCTCGGGCTGCGGCAAGTCCACCGTGCTGCGCTGCCTGAACCGGATGAACGACCTGGTGCCGGGCGCCGCCGTCTCCGGCAAGGTCGCCTACCGCGGCAGCGATCTCTACGCCGACGACGTCGACTCCATCGAGGTCAGGCGGCGGATCGGGATGGTGTTCCAGAAGCCGAACCCCTTCCCCAAGTCGATCTACGACAACGTCGCCTACGGCCTGCGCTTCGGCCCCGCCCGGGTGACCCGCAAGGAGATGGACGACCGGGTCGAGGCCGCGCTCACCAGCGCGGCCCTGTGGGACGAGGTCAAGGACAAGCTGTCCAGCAGCGGGCACGCGCTCTCCGGGGGCCAGCAGCAGCGCCTGTGCATAGCCCGGGCGGTCGCGGTCCAGCCCGATGTGGTGCTGATGGACGAGCCCTGCTCGGCGCTCGATCCCATCGCCACGGCGAAGATCGAGGACCTGATGCAGAAACTCGCGGACGAATTCACGCTGGTGATCGTCACGCACAACATGCAGCAGGCAGCCCGGGTCTCCGACCGCACCGCTTTCTTCACTGCCGACACCGACAGCGAGGGGGTACGCCATGGGCGCCTGGTTGAGTACGACGCGACCGAGAAAATCTTCAACCGGCCCGCTGACCAGCGTACCGAGGATTACATCTCCGGCCGGTTCGGATAATCTCCCGCCGGAAGAGGATGATTCCGCCCCTGGCATTGCGCTCGGTATCAATCCGCTGGTGCTGCTCGCGGATTCCGACGAGCGCATCAGGCAGGGTCTCACCGCCCAGCTGGCGAAGTACCAGGTCTCCGTCGTGCACTGCGCCGACGGCGCGGCGGCACTGCTGGAGGCCGGCCTGCGCCGCCCCGACGTGCTGCTGGTCTCCGCCGGGCTGCCGCTGATCGACGGCGCCACCGTCACCAGGATGGTGCGCCGCCGGCTGTCCATCCCGGTGGTGCTCGGGGTCAGCCCCGAGGACACCGACCAGGTCGGACCCGCCCTGGCGGCCGGGGCCAGCGCCTGCGTGGCGCGCCCCTACCGGCCGCGCGAGGTCGCCCAGTTGCTGAGCCTGTCCGACCGCGGCCACCGCGGCGGCTGGGACCAGCCGCTGGTGTGCGGGCCGCTCACGCTGGACCCGGGGACGTACGAGGTGCGCGTGCACGGGGTGGTCACCGCGCGGCTGCCGCTGCGCGAGTTCCAGCTGCTGCACCTGCTCATGCTGCACGCCGAGAAGGTCATCACCCGGGACCGTATCCGCGCCGAACTGTGGGGCGACGGAGCCAGCAGGTCGAATACGATCACTGTTCACATTCGGCGGCTGCGGGAGCGGCTCGGCGACGATCCGCACCACCCGGAGATAATCCAGACGGTGCGCGGCGTCGGCTACCGCCTGGTGCCGCCGGGGCAGTTCGCGTAACGGGTGGGCACCGCTCGCCCAGGTGACGCCTTTCTTAACGATTTCGGCTCTGTTTGTGAAACTGCCGGTTCCGCCGAACCTATCTTTCTGTTCACCTTCCGGACCGCACGCCTTCGCCACACGCTCCTACGTTCTCCCCGAGACATTCAAAGTCAAAGGAGCAATGGCATGCGCAACTGGCGCGCCAAGACCGCCGCGATCGTCGCGGTGTCCGCCCTGGCCCTGACCGCGTGCGGCGGCAGCGACGACAACGGCGGCGACAAGGGTGGGGACGACAAGGGCACCGGGGGTGGGTCCTCGCTGTCCGGCACGGTGACCGGCGCCGGCGCGTCGTTCCCCGCCACCGTCTTCCAGGACTGGATAGCCGCCTACCAGGGCGACAAGTCCGGCGTCACCGTCAACTACCAGAGTGTCGGCTCGGGTACCGGTGTCGAGCAGTTCATCGGGCAGTCCATCGACTTCGGCTCCTCCGAGGAGTACCTGAGCGATGAGGCGCTGGCCGATGCCGAGGCAGCCCGCGGCTGCCCGGCCGTGCAGTTCCCGGTGGTCTTCGGCTCGGTCGCCATCGCCTTCAACGACCCGGCGCTCGACGGTCTGGTGCTCAGCCCCGAGGTGATCGCCTCGATCTACGACCGCGAGATCACCAACTTCAACGACCCGGCGATCGCCGACCTGAACCCGGACTTCGACCTCCCGGACCAGGACATCCTGCCGGTCCACCGGTCCGACTCCTCCGGCACCACCTTCGTCTTCTCCCACTACCTCAACACCGAGGTCCCCGCCTGGGCGGACACCTACGGCGAGGGCAAGGAGATCGAGTGGTCCGGTGACACCATCGGCGGCGAGGGCAACGAGGGTGTCTCGCAGCAGATCTCGCAGAACCCCGGCGGCATCGGCTACGTGAACCAGTCCTACGCGCTGGAGCTGGGCCTGCCCACCGCCAAGGTGATCAACGCCGACGGTGAGGCCATCGCGCCGACCCTGGAGGCCACCACGGCCGCCTCCGAGGAGGCCGAGATCCCGGACACCTTCCAGTTCACCATCAACGGTGTGGGCGGCGAGGGTTACCCGATCGCCGGTACCAACTTCATCCTGGCCTACACCTGCGGCTACGAAGACGCCACGGCCGACATCATCAAGGACTTCTGGTCCTGGACGCTGACCGAGGACGCGGACGCGCTCGCCCTGGAGCTGGGCTACGCCCCGCTGGGTGCCGACCTCAAGGAGCGGGTGCAGGCGCAGATCGACCTGATCAACAGCCAGGGCTGAGCCCGCTGACCCCGGGTCGTCCGTCCCCCCAGTCCCCCCGCCGCCCGGGGCGGTAACCATCCGCCCCGGGCCTTCCCCGTACCCGCGCGCGTACCCCCGCCCGGTATCCGTCCATGTCCCCCTTGTGCCCCGTGGCAGCAGACAGGAGCAGCAGCAACGATGTCGGCCACACTGTCCCGTCAACGAAAGCGGATAGCCGACCCGGCGTTCCGCTGGTTCGTGACCCTCGCCGGCGCCAGCGTCTTCGTCATCCTCGCCGGGATGGTCATCAGAACGACCAATGACGCCTGGCCCATCTTCCAGTACACCGGCTTCTTCGACTTTCTGACCGGTGACCAGTGGCTGGCCGGATCCAGCCGCACCGACAGCGACTTCACCGGTACGTACGGGGCCTGGCCGTTCATCTACGGCACCATGGTCACCGCGCTGATCGCCATCGTGATCGCCCTGCCGCTGGCCCTGTGCGTCGCCTTCTACATCAACCAGCTGGCCCCCAAGCGGCTGCGCAACCCGCTGTCGTACTCCGTGGAGATGCTGGCCGCCGTGCCCAGCATCATCTTCGGCATGTGGGGGTTCTTCTGGCTGCTGCCGAATGTGCTCCGCCCGTTCCTGGAGTGGCTGGAGTCCACGCTCGGCTGGTTGAACATCGCCGGCTGGAAGCCCTTCGAGGGGCCGGTGTTCGGCTCCAGCTATCTGGCCGCCGGCATCGTGCTGGCCATCATGATCCTGCCGATCATCACCGCGATCGTCCGCGAGGTCATCGCCGTGAACCCGGTCGACCAGCAGCACGCCGCCTACGCGCTCGGGGCCACCCGCTTCGAGGTGATGCGCAAGGTGGTGCTGCCCTCCAGCTTCTCCGGGATCGTGGCCGCCAGCATGCTCGGCCTGGGCCGCGCGGTCGGCGAGACGGTGGCCGTGATGATGCTGATCGGCTCCACCAAGAACTGGGACGGCTCGCTGCTGTCCGCCGGTGACTCGATGGCCGCGCACATCGCCGCCCGGTTCGGGGAGGCGACGCCGGAGACCACCAAGGCGCTCATGGCGATCGGCGTGGTGCTGTTCCTGTTCACCATGATCATCAACATCGGGGCCCGACTGCTGGTGTGGCGGATCGGCCGAGTCTCGGGGGACGCCGCCGTATGAGCACCACCGACACCACCACCGCGAAGACCACGTCCACCGGCCACCGCAGCCTGCTGGTGAAGCAGGGCAACGCGAACGCCCGGGGCGTGAAGAACCGTATCGCCATCGGGGTGCTCACGGCCGCCATGGCGATCGCCGTCGTGCCGCTGATCCTCATCATCATCGAGGTGACCCGGCGCGGCATCGGCGCCATCCACTGGGACTTCTTCACCACCGACGAGCCCAGCTACCGCCAGGAGGGCGGCTACCGGGCCGGCTTCGTGGGCACCGCGTACGTCATGGGCGGCGCGATCCTCATGTCCGTCCCGCTGGGTCTGGCCACCGCGATCTACGTCGTCGAGTACGGCCGCGAGACGCGCGCCGGGCGGCGGCTGTCCGACCTGATCCGGTTCTTCACCGACGTGATGACCGGCATCCCCTCGATCTTCGTCGGTCTGTTCGTCTACGGCTTCCTGGTCTCCTCCACCGGCGGGCTCGGCCAGGGCTTCAACGCCTTCGCCGGTTCGGTCGCCATCGCGATCATCATGCTGCCGATCGTGGCGCGTTCCTCGGAGGAGATGCTCAAGCTCGTCCCGGACGAGTGGCGCAACGCCTCGTACGCGCTGGGCGCCAGCAAGTCCCGTACGGTCCTCACCACCGTGCTGCCGGCCGCAGCACCGGGTCTTGCCACCGGCTCGATGCTGGCGGTGGCCCGCGGCGCCGGTGAGACCGCGCCGCTGATCATGACCATCCTCGGCTCCCAGTACCTGGTGAGCAGCTACTTCGAGGGCGCGCAGGGCGCGGTGCCGCTGCAGATCTACCGGGGCGCGCGGCAGCAGTTCGAGGCCGGCATCGAGCGGGCGTGGGGCGGCGCGCTGTCGCTGTTCCTGCTGGTCCTGCTGCTGGTGGTGCTGGCCCGCTGGCTGGGTTCGAAGGCCAACAAGCTCAAGTGACGCGAGACAGAAGGGGGAAGGGAGCAGTCATGTCGGTGTTCGACATACAGGGGCTCGGGGTCTCCTACGGGGCCTTCACGGCCGTCAAGGACATCAGCCTGGAGATACCGCGCAACAAGGTCACCGCGCTGATCGGCCCCTCGGGCTGCGGCAAGTCCACGGTGCTGCGCTGCCTGAACCGGATGAACGACCTGATGGACGCCACCGTCAGCGGGAAGATCATCTACAACGGTGAGGACATCTACGGGCCCGAGGTGGACGCGGCGGAGGTGCGGCGCCGGATCGGCATGGTGTTCCAGCGGCCGAACCCGTTCCCCAAGTCCATCTACGAGAACGTGGCGTTCGGGCCGCGGCTGAACGGCTTCAAGGGCGATCTGGACCAGCTGGTCGAGGAGTCGCTGCGTTCGGTGGCGCTGTGGGACGAGGTGAAGGACAAGCTCGGCGACCCGGGAACGGCGCTGTCGGGCGGCCAGCAGCAGCGGCTGTGCATCGCGCGGGCGATCGCCGTGCAGCCGGACGTGCTGCTGATGGACGAGCCGTGCTCGGCGCTGGACCCGATCGCCACACTCAAGATCGAGGACCTGATCCGGGAGCTGGAGAGCTCGTACAGCATCGTGATCGTCACGCACAACATGCAGCAGGCGGCACGGGTGTCGGAGATGACGGCGTTCTTCAGCGTTGACATCGACGACGAGCAGGGGATGCGCACGGGCGCGCTGGTGGAGTACGACACCACGGAGAAGATCTTCAACAATCCGGGCAGCACCCGGACCGAGGACTACATCAGCGGCCGGTTCGGCTGAGCGGAGGCGGCCGGTGGGGGAACGGCCGCGGGAGCGGGAGCGGGGCGAATCGTTCCTGCTTCACGGCGGCGAGTAACGCCGCGCCACGGGCCCGGGAACCGTCCAGGACGGTCCCGGGCCGGGTGCTCTCACGCAGCAGGACCCGCCCGCCGGGGACGCGGGCGAGCTCGACGCAGTTCTCGCCGCCGTTCCCCGACGAGAACGAGGACTTCTGCCAGCGTGTGGTCATAGCTCCCGCGCGATGTGGTGGATCAGCGAACGCGACTCGCCCGGGCTGAGGGTGAAGTCGTGGACGCCGTCGAAGAACTCGCGGTACCCCTCCAGCTGGTCGTCCGCGGTGAGCAGGATTCCGCCGATCGGGGTGTCCATCTGGACGGTGTCCAGCTGCGGGACCACCCCGTGCGCGTACAGCAGCGGCTGGGTCGCCTCGTAGAAGCGTTCATTGGTGAACGGGATCACCCGCAGGGTGATGTGCGGGAGTTCGGACGCCTTCATCAGATGCTCCAGCTGGGTGCGCACCACCCGCCGGCCGCCGAACCGCATGCGCAGCGCCGCTTCGTGCAGCACGACGTCGAACGGCGGCGGGGCGGACCGGTCCAGGACGGACTGGCGGCGCAGCCGGTACTCGACGTACGGCTCCACGTCGTCGGCCGTGTTGCTGCCGTTGACGGCGCGGATGTACTCCTCGGTCTGGAGCAGGCCCGGGACGTTGACGGTGTGCAGGATGCGCATCCGGGTGCTGTGGAACTCCAGCTCCGCGAGGTCGAGGAAGCGGGGCGGCAGCACGCCGCGGTACTCGTCCCACCAGTGCTGCCCGCGGTGCTCCCCGGCGATCGCCGACAGGGCGTCGAGCAACGGCGTGTCGGCACAGCCGTAGTAGTCGGCGAGTCTGCGGATGCGCTGCTCGCTGACGCCGATCCGGCCCGACTCGATGTGGCTGATCTTGCCCTGGTCGGTCCCGAGCATGGCGGCGGTCTCGCGCGCGGTGCGGCCGGCGCGTTCGCGCAGCTTGCGCAGTTCTGCTCCCAGGCGGGCTTGCCGGGCGGTAGGACGCTCCCTCGGCGGCATGGTGGTTCTCCGGTCCTGTTGATCGCTGGCGCTGGCCTGAGTTTGCCGTCCCATTACTCCCCGAGTCCACTTGCATGCACAGGGGTACAGGTATCCCGGTGGGCTATGAGGTGATTGGTGGTTGTTTCCTGTCCGTGGAGGGGTGGGACCGGTACCGTGGGCTGGATGACCACTGAGCAGCGTTCGCGCGGTCCGCGCACCCTGGCCGAGGAACTGCGGGCGCGCAGCGACGAGCAGCTGAGCGGGCTGTTGCGGGCCCGCGCCGATCTGCTCTCCCCGCTGCCCGGGGACATCTCGCAGCTGGCCACGAGGGCGGGCACCCGGGCCTCGGTGATCCGCGCCCTGGACCGGCTGGACGTCTTCACCCTCCAGGTCGCCGAGGCCCTCGCGATCGCCCCGCAGCCCTGCCCGTACGACACGCTCGCCGGGCTGCTGCCGGGCGGGGAGCGGGAGCTGCCGCGCGCGCTGGCGGCGCTGCGCGGGCGCGCCCTGCTGTGGGGCGCGGAGCGGGAGCCGCGGCTGGTGCGCACCGCGCAGGAGGTGCTGGCCCCGACCGCCGCCCGGCCGGGCACCACGGGGCTGGGGCCGACCGTGGCCGAGGCGTGCGCGGGGATCTCGCCGCGCCGGGTGCAGGAACTGCTGACCGGGGTGGGGCTGCCGGGCACCGGCGACGCGGTGAGCGCCGTCAACGCGCTCACCGAGCTGTTCGGGGACGAGCAGCGGTTCACCCGGCTGCTGGAAGAGGCGCCGGACGGCGCGCTGACGGCGCTGGACCGGCTGGCGTGGGGCCCGCCGTACGGCGAGGTCTCGGCCCGGCCCGGGCCGCAACTGCGCTGGCTGCTGGACCGCGGGCTGCTGCTGCCGCACCAGCCGGGCACCGTCGTCCTGCCGCGCGAGGTGGCGCTGCGGCTGCGCGGCGGCCGGGCCCACCGCGAACTGCGTCCCCGGCCGCCCCAGGTGACGGTGCGTGGACAGTACACGCCGGACACGGTGGACGCGGCGGGCGCGGGCGCGGCCCAGGGCGCGGTGGCGCTGATCGACGAACTGCTGGGCGGCTGGGCCGCCGACCCGCCCGCCGTGCTGCGCACCGGCGGGGTCGGCGTACGGGACCTGAAGCGCACGGCGGTGGCGCTGGACATCCCGGAGCCGCAGGCCGCGTTCTGGGCCGAACTGGCCTACGGGGCCGGTCTGGTGGCCGGGGACGGCGAGGCGGACGAGCGGTACGCGCCGACGCCCTCGTACGACGTGTGGTCGAGCGAGCCGGGGCAGCTGCGCTGGGCGCGGCTGGCGGCGGTCTGGCTGGCCGGCACCCGCGTCCCCGGCCTGATCGGCGGCCGGGACGGCAAGGGCCGCCCGCTGTCCGCGCTCGGCCCCGGCCTGGACCGCGGCCCGGCGGCGGAGCTGCGCCGCCGGGTGGTCGAACTGCTGGCCGCCGTGGAGCCGGGCACCGCCCCCGAACCGTCGGCGATCCGCGACCACATCGGCTGGGAGCTGCCGCGCCGGATGCCGGCCGAGGCCCGCGACGCGCTGTGCGAGGCGGCACTGGCGGAGGCCGAACTGCTGGGCGTCACCGGCAGAGGCGCCCTGACCTCCTTCGGCCGCGCCCTGCTCTGGCCGGCGGGGACGCCGGCGGCGAGCGCACCGGCCGGAACGCCGGACGGAACGCCGGCGGCGAGTGCACCGGCCGGGACACAGGCCGGGACACAGGCCGGGAGTACACCGGAGGCGGACGCGGGCGCCACCTCGGAGACCTTGGGGACCTCGGACACCGCTGACGTCGACGACGCGGTGGGCGGGGGAGCGCAGGCCGGACCGTCCGGCCGGGCCGCCGGAACCGGAACGAGGCCCCGGCACGCCGGTGCCGCCCCCGGCGGCGTGCCGGCCCCCGGCGGGTCCCCGCGCTCCGCGTCCGCGGCCGGTCCCGGCGCCGGGGTGGACGCCGCCGGCGTCCCGGTGCCCGGCCGGGCGGAGGCGTTCGCCCCGCCGGCCCCGTCCACCGGCGGATGGCTCGGCAGGGCCGCCGAGCCCACCGTCTTGGAGGCGGCCCGGCTGCTCGGCCCGCTGCTGCCCGAACCGCTCGACCACTTCCTCCTCCAGGCCGACCTGACCGCCGTCGCCCCGGGCCCGCTGCTGCGCGAGCCCGCCGCGACCATGGCGCTGGCCGCCGACATCGAGTCCAAGGGCGGGGCCACCGTCTACCGGTTCACCCCCGACTCCGTACGCCGCGCCCTGGACTCCGGCTGGTCGCCCGCCGCGCTCCACGACTTCCTCGCCGCGCACTCCCGCACCCCCGTGCCGCAGCCCCTCAGCTACCTCATCGACGACGTGGCCCGGCGGCACGGCCGGCTGCGCGTCGGGGTGGCGGCCGGGTATCTGCGCTGCGAGGACGAGGCGCTGCTCACCCAGGTACTCGCCGACCGCCGCACCGAGACGCTGCGGCTGCGCCGCATCGCCCCCACCGTGCTGATCTCCGGCGCGCCGCCCGAGATCCTGCTGGCCCGCCTGCGCGAACTGGGCTTCGCGCCCGCCGCCGAGTCCGCGGAGGGCGCCGTGCTGACCGTGGCGGCGACCAGCCACCGCACCCCGCCGCGCACCGCGCCCGAACCCGTGCCGGACGGCCCGCCGGCCGCCGACGACCGGCTGCTGACGGCGGCCGTCCGCGCCATCCGGGCGGGCGACGACAGCGGCGGGAGCGCGAAGGCGACGGCGTCCGGCGCCCCGGCCGGCGGGCGGACGGCGGTACCGGCCCCGGTCGGCGCGCTGCCGCGTACCTCTCCCGCCGACACCCTGGCCGTCCTGCAGGCGGCGGCGCTCACCGGCGCGCTGGTACGGATCGGCTACGTCGGCGCGGACGGCATCGCGGGGCAGCGGATCCTCGCCCCGGTGCGGGTGGAGGGTGGCTTCGTGACGGCGTTCGACCACACGGCGGAGGAGGTCCGCACCTATCCGCTGCACCGCATCACCGGTACGGCGGAACTCCCCGAGGGGTAGCCGGCCCGGCCGTGCGGCGGGGTTGACCTCAAGTGACCTTGAGGTACGAGGCTGGTGCCATGACCACGCAGAGCGGCCGGACGGCCGACGACACCACCGCCATCGCCACCCTCATCAGCCGCTACTTCCGGGCCCTGGACGAACGCGACTTCGACGACGCGGGGGAGTGGGCCCGGCCCTTCCACACCGACGACGTCGAGGCCCTCTTCCCGGTCGGCCGCACGCGCGGGCACCGGGCGGTGACGCGGCAGACCGAGGAGGCGCTGCGGCGGTTCGCGCGCACCCACCACCTGAGCACCGACATCCTCACCGACACCGACCCGGCGACGGGACGGGCCACCGCCGCCTGGAACGCCCTCATGACACACATGCACCACGACCCGGCGCGCGGCGTCTTCACCGTCGGCGGCCGGTGCCGGGCCGAGCTGGTCCACAGCGAGCCGCAGGGCTGGCGGTTCCGGCGGATGTCCATCGAGGCGGTGTGGACCACGGGCGAGCCCCCCGTACTGCCCTGACGGCCCGCCCCACCGACAGTCCTGCCGCCCGTAACCCTCCGGCGCCTGTCCGCTTGCTGCCAGCGGGCGGCGCGTACGGCGTGCGGCCACCGGGGACATCCGGTCCGAACCCCGCACCCACGGACCGACCTCGGGAGGACCACCCGTGCGTTCCCTCCGCATCGCCCTGATCGCGCTCGCGGCGCTCATCGCCTCGATGCTGCTGCCCGGCACGGCCGGCGCCGACCCGGCCACGACCGTCGCCCCCACCTTCAAGGCACCCTTCGGCTGCGGCCAGACCTGGACGTACAGCCACCACTCCGCCGAGGTACGGCGCGCCCTGGACTTCGTGCGCACCGACGGCGGGGCCACCGCGGGCGCGCCGGTCCTCGCCTCCGCTGCCGGCACCGCCACCCGGCACAGCCAGGCCGGCGGCGCCGGCAACTACATCGTCATCGACCACGGCGGGGGCTGGCGCACGTACTACTTCCACCTCGCCGCGTACTCCGTGCCCCACGGCGCCGCCGTCGCCCAGGGCCAGCAGATCGGCACCACCGGTTCCACCGGCAACTCCTCCGGCGCCCACATCCACTACGAGCAGCTGCTGAACGGCGTCGGCCAGGACATCCGCATCAACGGAACGGCCCTGCCGTACCCCGGCTCGTACCACCAGCGGTACCTGACCAGCGACAACGGCTGCGGCGGCGGGGGCGGGGGCCGCTTCTGGGTCGACACGTTCGCACAGACCCAGGGCTACGCGGCGCCGAACACCGCCTCCCCGCAGGGCGTGCTGCTCCAGGGCACCCACTACGTGTACTGCAAGGTGTGGGGCGCCCGCTACGACGGCGTGTACGGCCACAACCACTGGTGGCTGCGCACCGACCTCGACCGGACCCACCCGGGCGGCAACGGGCGCGGCGCGTACGTACCGGCCTACTACCTCTCCCGCTGGGGCAACGACGAGGCCCGGGACAACAGCGGCAACGTGATCCCCGACTGCTGAGGGCGTCCCCGCCCTAGGGTGACGGCATGCGCACGCCGATCGACGTACCGCGGCCCCTGACGGACTCCTACCGGCAGTTCCACGGCGAGCGGGGCCAGGAGTGGATCGCCGCCCTGCCCCGCCTGGCCGCCGGCCTGCTGGAGCGCTGGGACCTGCGCCCGGACGGGCCGCCGGCGCACGGCGTGTGCGCGCTGGTGCTGCCGGTGGTCCGCGCCGCCGACGGCACGCCGGCGGCGTTGAAGCTCCAGATGGTGGACGAGGAGACGGCGGGCGAGTCCCTCGCCCTGGGCGCCTGGGAGGGGAACGGCGCCGTCCGGCTGCTGGCGTACGACGCGGCGAGCGGCTCCCTGCTGCTGGAACGGCTCGCCCCGCGCTCCCTGGCCGACGTGCCGGACCTCCCCGCCGCCCTGGAGACCCTGTCCCAGCTGCTGGCCCGCCTGGTCACCGCCCCGCCGCCGCCCGGGCTGCGCACCCTGGCCGACATCGGCGCCCGGATGCTGGAGCGCGCCCCGGCGGCGATCGCGGCGTTCCCCGACCCCGGCCACCGCGCGCTGTACTCTGACTGCGCCGCCGCCCTGCGCGAGGTGCTGCCGGAGCCGGGCGGGGCGCTGCTGCACTGGGACCTGCACTACGCGAACGTGCTGGCGGGGGAGCGCGAGCCCTGGCTGGCGATCGACCCCAAGCCGCTGATCGGCGACCCGGGCTTCGAACTCTTCCCCGCCCTGGTCAACCGCTTCGCGGAGATCGAGGCCGCCCCCGACCCGCTGCGCGCCGTCCGCCGCCGTTTCGACCTGATGACGGAGATCACCTCCCAGGAGCGCCCCCGGGCCCGCGCCTGGACCCTGGCCCGCATCCTGCAGAACGGCCTGTGGAGGGCGGAGGCCGGAACGCCGGCCGCGCCCCCGGATCACGTCCTGATTCACGCGGCGCTGCGGTAGCCGCACCGGCCCGTGAGGCGCCGAGGAAGGGTTCAGCGGGCCAGGTCGCGCTGTGTGATCAGCCCTTCGACCAGCAGGTCGACATCGGTCCAGGGATTGGCTCCGTGTTCTTGATCCGACATGCCGCGGAGTTTCCGGGCCCGGGCACACGCCTCACTGTGCAGGGGGCGCAGGGCTGAATAGTCCAGATGCTTTCGGTCGCTCCGATAGCCGCAGCTCTGCTGCTTCCCCAGTAACTTCTGTGCCTCGGCAGAGGTCCGGTAGCCGGTGACCTGCTGGAAGTGGAGCAGGAGCCACAGCTCAAAACACGGGTTCGACAAGCTGACCCGTATGCCGTTGCGGGCCGCCGTGCGCAATGCCTCGTCCAGGCCGGGGTGTCTGACGGGCGCTTCCACATCCATGACGCACCAGACCTCGTCATAGGGCTCACACCGGTCCGTCCGGCTGGTGGGGGCCCGGCGCTTGTGTTTGACGGCCGCCCGGACGAGTTCGGTGGGCACACCATGTGCGGGGCCCAGTTCGATCCGGACAGGGACACCCTGCAGATCTGCGCGAAGCCCGCGGAAATACTGGTCCTCGGTGCGCTCTCCCTCGCAGTAGATGAGGATCCGTCGCAGTTCCGGACGTTTACCGGGTCGTCGTGCCAGTGGCGCTCCCCGCCCCACGTTCCCCTCCCCGCAGAATATTCTCTGTCAAACGTCCCAGCAGTTCGTCGTCCAGGAACGGGAGCGCTCCGTAGCGTCCGGACAGGTAGCGCTTCTCCAGATTGTCTCTGGCGCTTTCGGAGTCCCGCACATAGAAATCAGTGACGGGGAAGAGCCGGGTCGCGCTCGTCGTCGAGTCCTTCTCGGTGAACCAGACCTGGTCCCGGTAGAGCTCGGTCCGTGCGTTCTGTCCGAGCAGAGAGGTCTCATGTGTGCTGAATACGAGCTGAGCACCGTTCCGGTTGGTCTCACGGCTTTGAAAGAGCCCGACCAGCGCGTCCGCCAGGTAGGGGTGCAGCCGGGCATCGAGCTCATCGACACACAGCACGCTGCCTCCGGCGAGCGCGGCCATGACGGGCCCGAGCATCCCGATCCAGGTGCGCGTCCCGCTCGACTCCTCGCCGATCTCCAGGCCGAAGACCCCTTCCGAGGTGCGGTGCTGAACCTGCACCCGATGCCGTGGGACGCCGCCGACCTGGACCCGCTTGCCGAGCGCCTCCCGCAGGGCGGCGGCGACCCGTCCGTGTTCCTCCTTGATCCCCTCGTCCTGTTCGCGGATGCGCAGATCCTCCACTCCGAGGTCCGCGAACTGGAGCAAGGTCATCAAAGGAGCGCGCAGCATCCGCCCGGATTCTCCACCGTTGCTCCGGTACAGATCTATCGTGTAGTCGAGCCGATCCGCGAAATCCTCGTCCGAGGCCGAGCGCAGCCCGTCACGAAACCATTTGTGGAGGCTGCCCAGAAGATCGTGCCCCTGTGCCGCCGCAACCGAGAGATAGAGACTGTTGGGTCGGAGCAGTTGCGAAATGGTCTTTCTGCGTCCGGTCAGCGACCGTCCGAAGCTCATGGGCTCGGTGTCCCGGCCGGTTCTTGAGTAGAGCTTCCTGCGCCTTCCCTCCGGAAAGCTGTAGAGCCATTCTTCCTGGATGCGCTCGTCGTCGACGGTGAAACCGAAGGCGTACCGTGCTTTGCCGACGATGAAATCCAGCTCGAAAGTGCTCGGGAAGGACGTGTGGTCGCGGCGCAGAACGAACGGCCGCCGCGGGACGCCGCCCGCGGGGTCCCAGTGACGGAAGGAGGAGAGTACGGCGTGCCGCATCCAGGTCAGGGCGTCCAGCGCGTTCGATTTGCCGGACGCGTTGGGCCCGTAGATGGCGGCGACAGGAACGGTCCGGAGATCCGAACCCGGTACCTCGTACTCCGCCCGCTCGGCGTGCCGGTCGCCCGCGATCAACGACAGCTCTTGTTCGTCACGCAGTGACGCGTGGTTGGTCACCTGGAAGCGCAACAGCACGGGCATCTCCCTGGGTACGCATCATTGTCGTTTTGATGGGCGTTGTCGTCGAGAGAAGACGATACTGCCACCGAAATGACAATGGCTAGTGCATCTCACTCTTTGGAGTGGGGACGTCGGAGCATGCTTGTCGCCCGATTCGTCGTGGTCCGCTCCTCGCGCGGCGACGGGCCGATGTCAGGCTTTCGGGAAGCCGTCGGCTTCGTACGCTCTTGCGGCACACTGGAAGCTTGGCCTAGGGGAGATTCCCGGGGGAGACGGAGGTACGGCGCGTGTCAGGGCCGCTCATTGTGCAAAGCGACAAGACGCTCCTGCTCGAAGTGGATCACGAGCGGGCCGAGGAGTGCCGGCGGGCCATCGCGCCCTTCGCCGAGCTGGAGCGGGCCCCGGAGCACATCCACACCTACCGGGTGACCCCGCTGGGGCTGTGGAACGCGCGGGCCGCCGGGCACGACGCCGAGCAGGTCGTCGACGCCCTCGTCACCCACTCGCGGTACCCGGTGCCGCAGTCGCTGCTGGTCGACGTGGCCGAGACCATGGCGCGCTACGGGCGGCTCAGCCTCGTCAAGCACCCGGCGCACGGTCTGGTGCTGCAGAGCACCGACCGGCCGGTGCTGGAGGAGATCCTCCGGTCCAAGCGCATCAAGCCGCTGGTCGGGGAGCGGATCGACGCCGATCAGGTGGCGGTGCACCCCTCCGAGCGGGGCCAGATCAAGCAGGCGCTGCTCAAGCTGGGCTGGCCGGCCGAGGACCTGGCCGGGTACGTGGACGGTGAGGCGCACCCCATCGAGCTGGCGGAGGACGGCTGGAGCCTGCGCCCGTACCAGCGGCAGGCGGTGGACGGGTTCTGGCACGGCGGTTCCGGGGTGGTCGTGCTGCCCTGTGGCGCCGGGAAGACGCTGGTGGGGGCGGGCGCGATGGCGACCGCCAAGTCCACCACGCTGATCCTGGTGACGAACACCGTCTCCGCGCGGCAGTGGAAGGCCGAGCTGATGCGCCGTACCAGCCTGACCGAGGAGGAGATCGGCGAGTACAGCGGCACCCGCAAGGAGATCCGGCCGGTCACCATCGCCACGTATCAGGTGCTGACGGTGAAGCGGAAGGGCGTGTACCCGCATCTGGAGCTGTTCGACTCCCGGGACTGGGGCCTGGTCGTCTACGACGAGGTGCATCTGCTGCCGGCGCCGGTCTTCAAGTTCACCGCCGACCTCCAGGCGCGGCGGCGGCTGGGGCTGACGGCGACGCTGGTGCGCGAGGACGGGCGCGAGTCGGACGTGTTCTCGCTGATCGGCCCGAAGCGCTTCGACGCGCCGTGGAAGGAGATCGAGGCGCAGGGGTACATCGCACCGGCGGACTGCGTGGAGGTACGGGTCGATCTGACCGAATCGGAGCGGCTGGCGTACGCGATGGCGGAGGCCGAGGAGAAGTACCGTTTCTGCGCCACCACCGACTCCAAGCGCCGCGTCACCGAGGCCCTGGTGCGCAAGCACGCGGGGCAGCAGACCCTCGTCATCGGCCAGTACATCGACCAGCTGGACGAGCTGGGCGAGTCGCTCGGCGCCCCGGTGATCAAGGGGGAGACCAGCAACGCGCAGCGCGAGAAGCTCTTCCAGGCGTTCCGGGAGGGCGAGCTGAGCGTGCTGGTGGTCTCCAAGGTCGCGAACTTCTCCATCGACCTGCCGGAGGCCACGGTCGCCATCCAGGTGTCCGGGACCTTCGGGTCGCGCCAGGAGGAGGCACAGCGGCTGGGCCGGGTGCTGCGCCCCAAGGCGGACGGGCACGAGGCCCGCTTCTACTCGGTGGTCGCCCGGGACACCATCGACCAGGACTTCGCCGCCCACCGGCAGCGCTTCCTCGCCGAGCAGGGCTACGCCTACCGGATCATGGACGCGAGTGAGCTGCGGGATTCCCCCGAGCCGGATGTCCCCGGGCCGGATGGCGCCGAGCGGCAGCCCTCCGAGCCGGACGCGGACGGCGTCTGACAGCGGCGCCCGCCGTGGGCTATCCCCTGCTCCAGGGGCCGGGGGAGGGGTCGGCCCGCCCCAGCAGCACCACCTCCAGTGCCGTGCCCGCCCAGACCCGGGCGGCGCGCAGCACGTTCCCCAGCCGGTGCCGGGGATGCGGGAGGAGCCCGGTGGCGGAGGCTCCGTGAACGTTCGCGGTACTCATGTCTCCACCGTGCCTCCGCACCCCCCGGCGCGGCATCGGTCTGTGGTCTGAAGGTCCGGCCCGTGCCCCCTTAGGGTCCACCCCGAGACGACGGGACCGCGCGCACAAAAGCGTTTGCGTTCGCGGCGGGCCGCGCCTAAGGTGCTGCGTCTGCCTCCCTCCCGGTCGGGAGTGGAGCCGGCCGCACGGTAACCGGCCGGCACCCCCTTTCTCGTCACTTTCGCCTCGGAGGCTTCGCCATGCCCGCGGACCAGCCGTCCCTCTCCACCCCCCTGGACGCGGAGCGCGCCCACCTCGCGGCCTCCCGCGCGGCGCTGCGCACGATGCGCGCCGAGGCGGAGGGCCTGGACATCAGCGACGTCACCGCGAACTGGGTCAACGCCGAGGTGCTCGCCTCCGAGCTCGCCGCGCGCATCAAGTCCCTGGCCGACCTGGCCCACACCCCGCTGTTCTTCGGCCGCGTCGACTACGAGCACGACCTGGGCGAGGCGGACGACGAGACCGGCCGCCGCTTCTACATCGGCCGCCGGCACGTGCACGACGCGGGCGGCGACCCCATGGTCATCGACTGGCGCGCCCCCGCCTCCCGCCCCTACTACGGCGCCTCGAAGAAGGACCCGCAGGACGTCGCGCTGCGCCGCCGCTTCGGCTACGACGGCGGCGAGCTGACCGCGTACGAGGACGAGCACCTCACCGACCCGGCGGAGGCCGAGCGCTCCTCGGCGCTGCTCCAGCGCGAGATCGAGAAGCCGCGCGTGGGCCCGATGCGGGACATCGTGGCCACCATCCAGCCCGAGCAGGACGAGATCGTCCGGGCCGGGCTGAGCGGCTCGGTGTGTGTGCAGGGGGCGCCGGGCACCGGGAAGACGGCGGTCGGCCTGCACCGGGTGGCGTATCTGCTGTACGCCTACCGCGACCGGCTCGCCCGCAGCGGCACCCTGGTGATCGGACCGAACCGCTCCTTCCTGCGCTACATCGAGCAGGTGCTGCCGGCGCTCGGCGAGCTGGAGGTCAAGCAGGCGACGGTCGATGACCTGGTGGCCGGCGGCGGCATCGAGATCCGGGGCACCGATCCCTCCGGCACGGCCCGCCTCAAGGGCGACGCCCGGATGGCGGAGGTGCTGCGCCGCGCGGTGCGCTCCGGGGTGCGCACCACCCCGTCGGAGGGCGTGGTGGTGGTGCGCGGCTCGCGGCGCTGGCGGGTGCCGGTGGACGAGATCGCCGCGATCGTGACGGAGCTGCTGGCCCGCGACATCCGGTACGGGGCGGCCCGCGACGCGCTGCCGCAGCGGATCGCGCACGCCGTGCTGGTCCGGATGGAGGCGGCCGGGGAGGCGCCGGATGACCGGGTGCAGAACGCTGTGGCCCGTAACCCCGCCGTGAAGGCGGTGGTCAAGGAGGTGTGGCCGCTGGTCGACCCGGTGAAGCTGGTGCTGCGGCTGCTGTCGGACGCGGAGTTCCTGGCCCGGGCGGCCGAGGGGATCCTGGACGAGGAGGAGCAGAAGCATCTGCTGTGGGAGCGCCCGGCGCGCGGGGTGAAGTCGGCGCGCTGGTCCCCGGCCGACGCCGTCCTGATCGACGAGGCGCGCGACCTGATCGAGCGGACCGGGTCGCTGGGGCATGTGGTGCTGGACGAGGCGCAGGACCTGTCGCCGATGCAGTACCGGGCGGTGGGGCGCCGGTGCAGCACGGGTTCGGTGACGGTGCTGGGCGACATCGCGCAGGGCACCACGCCGTGGGCGACCTCGGGGTGGGAGGAGGCGCTGGCGCATCTGGGCAAGCCGGAGGCGGTGGTGGAGGAGCTGACGCAGGGGTTCCGGGTGCCGCGCAAGGTGATCGCGTACGCGTCGCGGCTGCTGCCGGCGATCGCGCCCGAGCTGTCGGAGGCGACCTCGATCCGGGACTCGGAGGGTTCGCTGGTCCTGCGCGAGGTGCCGGTGGAGGAGCTGGACGGGGCGGGGGTGGCGGCGTGCCGGGAGGCCCTGGGACGGGAGGGCTCGGTGGGCCTGATCGCGGCGGACGCGCGCGTCCCGGTGCTGTCGGCCGCGCTGACGGCGGCCGGGCTCGCGCATCTCACGCCGGGGCAGGAGACGTCGGAGTCGGCGCGGCTGACGCTGGTGCCCGCGTCGCTGGCGAAGGGCCTGGAGTACGACTACGTGGTACTGGACGAGCCGGCGGCCGTCGTGGACGGCGAGCCGGACGAACGGACCGGGCTGCGGCGGCTGTACGTGGCGCTGACCCGTGCGGTGTCGGGGCTGACGGTGGTGCACGCGACGCCGCTGCCGGAGGAGTTGGCGCAGGCGTAGCCGGCGCCGGGAACTGCCGCTCGGCGGGCCCGTCCGGTCGCTGCGGGCCGGCACGGTAGGTGGTACCCGCCGGGCGGGGCGGCCCGCCCGGCGCCCCGCGCCTGCGACGACGCCTTCCGCCGGTGCGCGACCGGCCGTCCGGGGCGCGCAATCGGGCGGGCCTTCGAGGCGGGCGACCAGGTCAGCTGAACAACGTCATGGCGAAGTCGCCGGTGTTCCCCTCGAAGTCCTTGGCCTTCTGCCAGCCGGCCGCGTGTCGGCTCCGCTGCTCATCGATACGCCGCCGCTGCTCCTCGGCGTCGGCGACGTGGGGGGTACGCGCGTAGTTCAAGCGCACCACGCCGTCCTTGACGTCGTCGCGGTTGAGCAGCGCGCCCCCGAAGAGCTGTCGCTCCAGGTCGTGCACGCTGTCCTCCTGGAGATGGTGGGCCCCGATCTCCTCAAGGTTCCGGGCGAGTTGCTCGGCTTCCACGCTGCCGGCGCCTGCCCCCTCCTTCCCCTCCAGCGAGTCCATCAGCGAGTACTGCCCGATGTAGCTCTGCATGATCCGGCAGGTGGTCCCGCGCTTCTCCACGAAGAACGCGTGGCCGTTGCCCTGGATCTGCAGATTGGCGTTACCGGGACTGCGGATCTCGGCGATGAGCTGGTGCAGCGGTGCGCTGGACGGCCTGCTTTCGGTCTGGAAGGTGAACTGACGCAGCAGATTGGCGGTTTCGCCGCAGATGCTCGTGAACTCCGGCGCGAACCGGGTCAGGGCCTCGCGTACCGGCAGCTGTGCGTACCGCTCGTCGAAGCCGATGCTCATGATGATGTTCTCCGAGGCGAACAGCTCCATTTCCAGCAGGCGCGGGGGAACATGGAGCTCCTGCGCCATCCGGCTGATCACGTCGCGCAGCTCGGGCGCGGCGTGTCCGGCGGCGGGCCCGGGACGCTCCGGCGACTCCTCCGCCGTCCGCTGGACCGGCGCGGTCCCGTCGTGATCGGCGGAGTGGGCCGAGGCCGCCCCGGTGACCAGGGCGGAGAACGCGGTGTTGCCGATGCTGCGTTGCAGGGCCATGGCCGAGGCGCGGCCGGTCGGCGCGGCCGACGGTGGGGCGGGGGCCCTGGACGCGAGCGGCTTCTCCGCTTCCCGGTGCTTTCCGAAACCCCGACCCCGCATGACAGTCCTTTCCGACGACGCGATGAGACTCGTCCCTGCATACACCGCGACGCGGCCCCGTGTGCGGCCAACGCCCTTGTGGGCACCGCACATGGGGCGTTCGGGGCAGCGGGTGGGCCGACGGGGCCCCGGGGAGCTGCCTCCCGGGTCCGCGCCCTGTGTGCGGGACGCGCTAGTGCACCCCGCACAGCCGCAGGACGGCCGTGGTGGCGACCGCCGCGAGGACGACCACGGGCAGCGGGGCGCGGCGTACGGCGAGCACGGCGGCGACCAGGACCCCGGCGGGGCGTGACCAGCCGGCCGCGCCCTGGCCCTCGGTGAGCGCGGCGGTGGCCACCAGCGCGATGAGCAGCAGGGTCGCGGCGTCGGTGAGCAGGGCGCGGGTGCGGTCGCCGAGGGCGAGGCGGTCGTGCAGCAGCGGGCCCGCGAGCCGGAAGGCGAGGGTGCCGCCGGCGAGGACGGCGATGGCGGTCAGCGGCAGCGTCACGGTGTCTCCGGTGCGGGCGGTGCGGGCGGTGTCACCGGCGCGGATGGTCCGGGCGGTGCCTTCGGCGGCGGGGTGTCGCGCAGCAGGGTGAGGGGGAGCGCGGCGAGCGCGAGCAGCACCGGCACTCCGGTGGGCAGCAACGGGGTGGCGGCCACGGCGAGCACGGCGCCCAGCAGCGCGGCCCGGCGGCGGGCGCGGCGCTCGGCGCCGCGTCCGGTGACGGACGGCAGCACCAGCGACAGCAGGATGGCGGGCAGGGCCGCGTCCAGGCCCAGCGCGTCGGTGTCGCCGAGGGCGTCGCCGGCCAGCGCGCCCAGCACCGTGAAGACGTTCCAGACGAGGAACCCGGCGATGTTGCCGGCCCAGAAGGCGGCCCGGCGCAGGGCCGGGTCCTGGTGCCGCAGGACGAAGCCGACCGAGGCGTCGGTGAGGGTGTGCGCGCCGATGAGCCGGCTCCACCAGCGGGAGCCGAACGAGCCGGCCACGGCGAAGCCGAACGGCAGCAGCCGCGCGTTGAGCACCAGGCCCGCCAGGACGGCGGCCACCGCTCCGCCGCCCGCGAAGATCACCCCCACGGTGACGAACTGGGAGGCGCCCGCGAACACGAACAGGGACATGACGACGGGCACCCACAGGGGCAGCCCGCCGGAGACCGCGATGGCGCCGAAGGAGGCGCCGATGAGGGAGTAGGCGACGGCGATCAGGACGACGGCCCGCCGGCTGTCGCGATCAAGCGTTCGCCATATCGAAAGCATGTCCAGTAGAGTGAACGCACAGGAGGCCGTTCGTCAAGGCGAACAGCCGGTAGCGCCGACCGAACGACAGGGAGCCGTCAGTGGACCTCATCGGCACCATCGCGGCCTCGATCCGCCGCGAGCGCACCCGGACCGGTCTGTCCCTGACCGAGGTCGCCCGGCGCGCCGGGATCGCCAAGTCCACCCTGTCCCAGTTGGAGAACGGCACCGGAAATCCCAGCGTGGAGACGCTGTGGGCGCTGGGGGTGGCGCTCGGCGTCCCGTTCAGTCACCTCGTGGACCCGCCCCGCCCCGTCACCCGGGTCATCCGGGCCGGCGAGGGCCCGGCGACCCGCTCGGAGCGCGCCGACTACACAGCGGTCGTCCTGGCCACCTGCCCGCCCGGCGCGCGCCGCGACATCTACCGGATCCTCATCGAGCCGGGCGAGCCCCGGATATCGGACCCGCACATGCCGGGAACGGTCGAACACGCCGTCCTGGCCACCGGGCGCGCCCTGATCGGCCCCGCCGACTCCCCCGAGGAACTGCACCCGGGGGACTACATCTCCTACCCGGGCGACGCCCCCCACACCTTCCGCGCCCTGGCACCGGACACCTCGGCCGTGATGGTGATGGAACACATCTGACCCGCCGGCCCTCGGTCGCGGGCCGTCAGCCGTTGAGCAGCACCAGCGCGCCGAGGGCCATCGCGGCCACCGCGATGCCGCCCTGCTTGATCTTGGGGCCGCGCTTGGCGGTGCGGTTCATGACGGTGGCCACCAGCAGCATCGTGCCGCCCGCGAGCAGGCCCCAGGCGCCGATGTGTTCGAGTACGGACATGGGCCCGAGTGTAGGCGGGTGATCAGCGGCCGTACATCTCCGTGTTGGCTCGGTTCGCTCCGTTCGTCCCGGCCGCGCTCGCCGCCCCCGCGCCGTCCGCCGCCTCGTCCAGGGCCCGCCGCCAGGTCCGTACCGCCGCCGCCGACACCGGGGCCGCCCAACTGCCGCCCTCGCGCGCCGCACCGCCGATGTGGAAGACGTCCACCCCGGCCGCCCGCAGCGCCGGGAGATGGCCCAGCCGCAGCCCGCCGCCCGCCATCAGCCGGGGCCCGCCGGGCGGCGCCGCGGCCTCCGCGCACAGCACCGGCAGCCCGTCCGTCACCCCGCCGGCCGCGCCGGCCGTCAGCACCGTGTCCAGGCCCGGCAGCCCGCGCAGCGCGGCCCGCGCCGCGGCCCGGTCGGCGCTGTGGTCCAGCGCGCGGTGGAACGTCCAGGGCGCGCCCGCCAGTTCCCGCGTCAGAGCCCGTACGGCGGTCAGGTCCACCGCCCCGTCCCGGTCCAGGAAGCCGAGCACGAACTCCCGCGCCCCGGCCGCCCGCAGCGTCCCGGCCGTCTCGCACAGCCGCTCGGTCCCGGCCGCGCCGAACCCGGCCCCGGAGCGCAGCATCACCCGTACCGGCAGTGCCGTCGCGGCCAGGACGGCGGTTACCGTCGCCACGTCGGGGGTCAGCCCGTCGTACTCCATGCCGGTCACCAGCTCGATGCGATCCGCCCCACCCTCCCACGCCGCGCGGGCGTCCTGGGCGGTGAGGGCGATGACTTCGAGGAGTGGCCGGGTGTCAGACATGGCTGAGCCCTTCCCCGGCCGGGGCGCCGTGATGCGGCCGGACGCGGGCGAAGACGGCGCGGCCGTGAACGGCGGCCGCTTTCCGTGCACAATGCCCGGGTGAGTGGTCATGAGGACGACAGCGCGCTGATCGAACGGTTCCCGGGGCCGCCCGCCCTGGCCCAGGAGTTGCTGGGGCGCTGGCGGGAGCCGCACCGCAGCTACCACACGGTCACCCATCTGCGGGCCGTGCTGGACCGCCTGGAGGAACTGGACGTCCAGCGGTACGCGGCCGACCCGGACGCGGTACGGCTCGCCGCCTGGTTCCACGACGCCGTCTACGACCCGCGCGAGGCCGCCACCAACGAGGAGGAGAGCGCCGAACTCGCCGAGGACCGGCTGCCGCCCGGCGAGCGCGGCGCCGAGGTCGCCCGGCTGGTCCGGCTCACCGCCACCCACGACGCCGGCCCCGGGGACACCAACGGCGCGGCGCTGTGCGACGCCGACCTCGGGGTGCTGGCCGGCTCACCGGCCCGGTACGCCGCCTACGCCGCCGAGGTCCGCCAGGAGTACGGCTTCGTGCCGGACGCCGCCTTCCGCACCGGCCGCGCCGATGTGCTGCGCCGGCTGCTCGCGCTGCCGCGTCTCTTCCACACCCCGCACGGGGCGGCCCACTGGGAGGCCACCGCCCGCTACAACGTCGCCGCGGAGCTCTCGCTGCTCACCGGCTGACCCGCCGTACCGCCGGTCACCACCCGCGAGCGTCGCACGGACAGCCGGGACTGGGCGAAGGCCAGTCCGAGCCCGCCCAGGGCGATCAGCGCGCCCACCCACGCCGTCCACGTGTAGCCGAACCCGGCGTTGATGACCAGGCCGCCCACCCAGGGGCCCAGCGTGTTGCCGGCGTTGAACGAGGAGGTGGCGGTCGCGCCGGCCAGGGTCGGGGCGCCCTCGGTCACGTTGAAGATCCGGGCGTTCAGGGCCGGGGCGCACAGGAACGAGGCGAAGCCCAGCAGCCCGGCCAGCAGCACCGCCGCCACCGGGAACTGCGCGGTGAGCGCCAGTACGGCCAGCACCGTCGCGGCGCCGCCCAGGCCCGCGTACAGGGTGCCGAACATGTGCGCGTCCGCGACCCGCCCGCCGACGATCGTGCCGCCCAGCGCACCCGCCCCGTACAGCACCAGGACGCCTGGGACCCAGGACTCGCTGAGCCCGGTCACATCGGTCAGCAGCGGCGCGAGGTAGGAGAAGAGGCAGAACGTTCCGGCGGCGAACAGCACCGTGGTCGCCATCGCCAGCAGCACCGCGCCGTCCCGGTAGACGCGCAGTTCCTCGCGGAGCCGGGGGCGTGCCGTGGCCTCGCCTTCCGCCGCCTTGCGGTCCCGGGGAACGAAGAGCACCACACCCACCAGCGCGACCGCCGTCATGAGGGTCACCGCCCAGAACGAGGACCGCCAGCCCAGGTGCTGGCCCAGGAACGCGCCGCCGGGCACGCCCGCGATGTTGGCGATGCTCAGTCCGCCGATCATCACCGCCATGGCCCGGGCCCTGGCGTCCACCGGCACCAGCGAGATCGCCACGGCCGCGCCCACCGCCCAGAAACCGGCGCACGCGAGCGCGCTCACCACCCGGGAGGCGAATAGCAGCGCGTACCCGTCCGCGAGCGCCCCCACTACATGGCCGACGCCGAACGCCGCCAGCAGCCCGATCAGCGTCACCCGGCGCGGCAGCCGCTGCGTCGCCACCGCGAGCACCGGCGCGCCGACCACCATCCCGATCGCGAACGCCGAGATCAGCAGCCCGGCCGTCGGGATCGACACGTCCAGATCGTCGGCCACCTCGGGCAGCAGCCCGGACAGCATGAACTCGGAGGTGCCGAGCGCGAAGACCGCCACCCCCAGGATGAGGACGGCGGTGGGCAGCCGCGTACGGGTGGCGGGGGCGGGAGCCGGGGCGGCGTCAGTGGATGCGGGCACGGGAGGGCCAACAGTCGCCGTCGCCGTACGCATTCCTGGGCCCGCAGTGATCCGGGCCACGCCGCGCGGCGGCCCGTTCCCGCACACTGGGCGCATGGCACTGACCGTTGGATTCGACCTCGACATGACGCTCATCGACTCGCGGCCCGGGATCCGCGCCACCTACGAGAAGCTGTCGGCCGAGACCGGCGTCGCCATCGACGCGGCGCTCGCCGTCACCCGGCTCGGGCCGCCGCTGGAGGAGGAGCTGGCGCACTGGTTCCCCGCCGGGCGCGTCCCGGAGATGGCCGACCGCTACCGCGCCATGTACCCCGAGTACGCGATCCCCGGCACCCCCGCCATGGCCGGGGCGGCCGAGGCCATCGCCGCTGTGCACGCGCGCGGCGGCCGGGCGATCGTGGTCACCGCCAAGTACCAGCCCAACGCGCAGCTCCACCTGGACCGGCTCGGGCTGCGCCCGGACGCGCTCATCGGCTCGCTGTGGGCCGAGGAGAAGGCGACCGCGCTGCGCGAGCACGGCGCCACGGTGTACGTCGGCGATCACATCGGGGACGTACGGGGCGCCGCCGCCGCCGGGGCGCACTCGGTCGCGGTGGCCACCGGCCCCTACGACGCGGCGGCGCTCACCGAGGCCGGGGCCGGCACCGTACTGCCGGACCTGACGCACTTCCCCGGCTGGCTGGACGGCTACGGCGCGACCGACTGAGCGGTCACCGCCGGTGGAAGGGAGGCCGCAGCCGCCCGGTCCCTGCGGCGCTGCTGGGCCACCGAGCGCAGCAGCCCGCAGGCGGCGACGGCGAATCCCAGGCCCATCAGCATCGACACCGCGTACGCGGCCGTGGGGAAGGGTTCTGTTCCGGCGAAGAGGGGAATGAAGGTGATCAGGGTCGCGACCGCGCCCACGGCGAAGATCACGCCGCCGATCCGTACCAGCAGATCCCCACGATCGAGGGTGTTGTCATTGGAGCCGCTCACCCCTCAAGAGTGAAGTGTGACCCCGCCTTCTGGCAAGAAAAGCCATTCACCTTGATCGTGAAGGGTGGGAGCATGGGATCCGGGACGTGTGTCGGTGGCCTCTTGCCAGGGGCGCTTCGGCGATTAGCCTTGGAACAGCGGGTCCTTGAGGGCCCGCCGCGTTGTGTATTGCTCTTGTGATGGTTCCTGCGGACGAGTGCGAGGACGAGGACACGTGCCTACCGGCAAGGTCAAGTGGTTCAACAGCGAGAAGGGCTTCGGCTTCCTCTCCCGCGACGACGGCGCTGACGTCTTCGTCCATTCCTCCGCCCTGCCCAGTGGCGTCGACAGTCTCAAGCCCGGTCAGCGGGTCGAGTTCGGCGTCGTCGCCGGCCAGCGCGGTGACCAGGCGCTGTCGGTGGTCGTCCTGGACCCGGTGCCCTCGCTCGCCGCGCAGCAGCGCCGCAAGCCCGATGAGCTGGCCTCGATCGTGCAGGACCTGACCACCCTCCTGGAGAACGTCACCCAGCAGCTGGAGCGCGGCCGGTACCCGGACAAGGACAGCGGCCGGAAGATCGCGGGCATGCTGCGCGCGGTCGCCGATCAGCTCGACGTCTGACCCGTCGCCGCCGCTTCCGCCGACGCCGCCGCAGCGGCCTCCGGGGGCAGCAGCAGTTCCCCGGCCACCGGCGGTACCAGGCCCTGACCGGCAGCCCTGGTCAGCAGTTCCCGTACCGCCGCGTGGCCGGCCTCGCCCAGTTCCGCCGTGAAGTCGTTCACGTACAGCCCGATGTGCTGGTCCGCCACGGCCGGGTCCATCTCCTGGGCGTGCGCCAGCACGTACTCCCGGGACGCCGCCGGGTCCGCCCACGCCTGCCGCACCGAGGCGCGGATGGCGTCGCTGATCGCCGTCAGCCGCTCGGTGCCCAGGGACCGCTTGCCGATGATCGCGCCGAGCGGGATCGGGTGTCCGGTGGTGGACTCCCAGAACTCGCCCATGTCGGCCAGCTTGTGCAGCCCGTACCCCTGGTACGTGAACCGCGCCTCGTGGATGACCAGGCCCGCGTCCACCAGCCCGTCGCGGACCGCCGGCATGATCTCGTGGAAGGGCAGCACCCGGATCTCGCCGATGCCGGGCGCCGGCACGCTCGCCGCCGCCCACAGCCGGAAGAGCAGATACGCGGTGGACCGCTCGCTCGGGACGGCCACGGTCTTCCCGGCCAGGGACGTGCCGGGCTCGCGGGTGAGCACCAGCGGACCGCAGCCCCGGCCCAGCGCCCCGCCGCAGGACAGCAGCGCGTACTCCTCCAGCACCCAGGGCAGGACGGCGTAGGAGACCTTCAGCAGCTCGCCCTCGCCGCGCTCGGCCAGGCCGTTGGTGATGTCGATGTCGGCGAAGTCCACGCTCACCGGCGGCGCGCCCGCGACCAGACCGTGCGACCAGGCGTGAAAGACGAAGGTGTCGTTGGGGCAGGGGGAGTGGCGAAGCGTCAGCGTGCCGGTGTCCGTCATGGTGCGGTGCTCCGTTCTGCCGTCCGAGCCCCGAGGCCGTCCTCCAGGGCGGGGACCATCCTGGCAAACGCCTCGGTGAGCGCGGTCAGCGCCTCCCCGATCCGCCAGGCGGCCCGGTCGCGCGGGCCCACGGCGTTCGAGACGGTACGGATCTCCAGCACCGGTACGCCGGCCCGGGCGGCGGCCTCGGCCACCCCGAACCCCTCCATCGCCTCGGCGGCGGCCCCCGGATGGCGCCGGACCAGCTCGGCGGCGCGGGCCGCCGTGCCGGTCGCGGTGGAGACGGTGAGCACCGGGGCGTGCACGGCGCCCAGCGCCGCGGCCACGGCCGGGGCGAGTACGGGATCCGCCGGGTACGCGGCGGTGCCGAAGCCCAGGGTGCCCAGGTCGGTGAAGTCCTCCGGGCCCTCGCCCGGGGTCTGCGCGCCCAGGTCGGCGGCGACGAGCGCGGAGGACACCACGGTGTCGCCGATCCCGGCGTGCGGCGCGATGCCGCCGCCGATGCCGGCCGAGATCACCAGGTCGTACGGGGCGGGGCCGGAGCCGGCGGGGGCGAGCGCGAAGGCCGTCGCGGCGGCGGCCGCGGCCGGACCCGCGCCGGCGGCCAGCACCGCGTACCGCCCGGCGCCCCCACCGGGATCAGCACCACCCACCGCCCGCAGCACCGCGTCCCGCTCGGCGGCCACGGCCGTCACCACCAGGACGCGGCCCACGGCCGGCTCAGTCCTCGCTGTCGGGGCTCAGCTGGGCGTTCCACACGCCCTTGACGCTGTCGTACAGGGCGGCCTGCACCGCTTCCTGCCCCTCGGCCTGGGCGATGGCGGTCAGCTTCTCCAGGCTGAAGTCCTCGGTCACCTCGGCGACCGACACCCGCAGCGTGCCGTCGCCGGACTGCTGCATCGCGTTCTGCGACAGCGACCACAGCAGGTCGCCGGAGAGCGTGCGGTAGGTGCTGGTGTAGCGCTGGTACTCGATCGGCTGGTCGTTGACGAACAGCAGCCAGCCCGAGTCGGCGACCTTCGGGTCCACGCCGATCCGGAACGCGTCGCCGGTGGTGTAGTCGAAGACCGGTACGTCCGTGGCGGCCGTCAGGCACTTCTGGGCCTGCTCCGCGCCCAGCGTCTCGCCGTGGCCGTAGCAGTCGGCGTCCGCCTCGGGGGAGGTGGTGTTCGTGTTGAGCGTGAAGTGCGCGTTGGGCGTCGGCTTCTCACAGGCCGACAGGACGACGAGGCCCAGCGACACGGCGCCGACGGCGGCAGCGGTACGAATGGCCCGTCGGCCCCGGCTCCTGGAGATCGCAGTCATGCGGGCAGATTACCGGGCAGCCCCGGTCACCTCACGCGCGGGTGCGGGGAGCCGCGCCGCGCGGTCGCCAGCAGGCTGCCCATGGTCGGCACCGCCCCGGCCACCACCAGGACCGCCGCGACCGCCATGCCCAGGGTGCCGTTGAGCGGCAGGGCCATCGCGATGGCGCCGCCGATCACCCACGCCATCTGCACCATCGTCTCGGAACGGGCGAACGTGGAGGTACGGACCACTTCCGGGACATCGCGCTGAATGATCGCGTCCAGTGACAACTTGCCCATCGCCTGGCAGATTCCTGCCACGGCGCTCACCGCCGTCACGGTCGCCGCCCCGTACGCCACCACCGCCGCCACCGTCGAGGCCAGCGCCAGCACCATCATCATCATCAGGATCGCCTCGGGCGCCCGGTCCCGCAGCCAGGAGCCCAGCACATTGCCCAGACCGTTGCCCAGCCCGGCCGCCACCCCCACGATGCTCAGCGACACGGCGGGCGACAGACCCGACAGGCCGTGCTCGCGCAGCAGGAACGCCATGAAGAACAGCAGGAAGCCGGTCAGGCAGCGCAGCGAGGAGTTCGCCACCAGCGCCTTCAGCACCGGGGTGTCCATCCCCGCGCCCAGCAGCCGCGTCCCGCGACCGGTCTCCTTCGTGCGCTCCGCCCGCTCGGCGCGCGAGCGGGTCAGCTCCGCCAGGTGCACCTCGCGCTCGCCGCGCGCCAGGTCCACCTTGTGCGGCAGCCGGAAGGACATCACCGCGCCCGCCACCGTGACCACGAACGCCGCGTACAGCGGCCATTTGTCGCCCAGCAGATGCAGCCCCAGACCCACCGGGGCCGCCGCCCCGGCCGAGATCAGCCCGGTCAGCGTGATCCGGGCGTTCGCCTTCACCAGCGAGATCTGGCTGGGCAACAGCCGTGGCACGACGGCGGCCCGCACGATGTTGTACGCCTTGGACGCCACCATCACGCCCAGCGCCGCCGGGTACAGCTCCAGGCTCGCCCCCGAGGCCACGGCGCTGGCGATCACCAGCGCGAGCATCCCGCGCACCAGCAGCGCCCCGGCCATCGCCGCCCGCCGGCCGTGCGGGATCCGGTCGAGCATGGGGCCGATCACGGGGGCCAGCAGGACGAACGGCGCCATGGTGACCGCCAGGTACAGCGCCACCCGGCCCCGGGCCTCGCCGGTGGGGACGGAGAAGAAAATGGTGGAGGCCAGGGACATCGTGATGAGCATGTCGCCCGCCGAGTGCACGGCGTGCAGTTCGATCAGCTTGCCCAGACCGGATTCGCCCGCGCCCTGCGCGTGGGTGGCCTTCCTGACCCGGCGCCCCAGCGCCGTCGGGGGCCTGCGCAGGGCGCGCCCGATGGCCCGGCCGGCTCGGGTGAGACGACCCGGGCCGGATCCGGTCTCGTTCCTGGCATCCGACGCGTCCGAGGTGCGGGCAGCAGCCACGGGCAGCAGCCTACGTCCTGAGCCGTCCCGCGCACCCAGGCTCGCGGCCCACGCGCCCCGGGTGTAACCCGTGCGGTAGCGTGGTCAGACGGTGCGCCTAGTCTCGAACAGTACGACGTCGCAGCGGCCGGACCTCCGTTCCGGGCCCGCTCCGTCAGCTCCGTCCGCCTTCAGGCGCCCGCACCGATCAACGGCGTAGGAGGGTCGATTCTTGTGAGTGCCGGGATGCGAAGCCGTACCCCCGACCGGCTGTGCGCGGAGGCTGTGGAACTGGCCCGCGACGCGGCGGCGGAGGCGGCTCGTCCGCAGCCGCTCGGACCCTATCTGGGGGCGGTCGCGGAAGGCGACCGCCTCGTCACCCATCTCTTCGAGAGCCAGGACCCCGGGTACCGGGGCTGGCGCTGGTCGGTGACGGTGGCCCGCGCCTCGCGGGCGAAGAACGTCACCGTGGACGAGGTCGTGCTGACCCCGGGCCCGTCCTCGCTGCTGGCACCCGAGTGGGTGCCCTGGAGCGAGCGGCTGCGCCCCGGCGACCTGGGGCCCGGCGATCTGCTGCCGTCCGAGGCGGACGACCCGCGCCTGGAGCCCGGGTACGCGCCGGAGCCGGTCGAGGAACTGGAGGAGACCGAGGCGCCGGTGGAGGGCGAGGCGCTGCCGGAACGTGCCAGCATCGCCGCCGTCGCCCGTGAACTGGGCATGGCCCGGCCCCGGGTGATGTCCCGGCTGGGTCTGGGCGAGGCGGCCGAGCGCTGGGAGGAGCACTACGGGCCGCGCACCCCCATGGCGCAGGCGGCTCCCGCGTCCTGTGTGACCTGTGGCTTCCTGGTGCCGGTGGCGGGCTCGCTGCGCCGCTCCTTCGGCGTGTGCGGCAATGAGTTCTCCCCGGCGGACGGCCACGTGGTGGCCCTGTCCTACGGCTGCGGCGCCCACTCGGAGGCCGCCGTGGTCCCCACCCCGCCGCCCGCGCCCCAGCCGGTCATCGACCACATGACGGCCGACCCGCTGTGAACCCGTAACGGGGCCGGTGCCGGGGGCCGTTACGGGGCCGGGTTGCGGCCTCCCGGCCCGGCGTGTCGGTGCGCACGGGTACTGTCGCTCCCGTGACCGTGACCCACGACGACCCGTTCGACACCGGACGGCTGCGGCAGACCGTCCTGAACGCCTGGAGCGCGTCCCCGGCGCGGTTCCGGGAGGACGCCAACGCCGAGGAGGACCTCGCCCGCGGCGGCTACCGCGACCGGGTGGTGGTCGAGCTGGCGCAGAACGCCGCCGACGCCGCCGCCCGTTCCGGCGCTCCGGGGCGGCTGCGGCTCGGCCTGCGCGACGGGGTGCTGGTCGCGGCCAACACCGGCGACCCGCTGGACGCGGCCGGCGTCGCCTCCCTGTCCACACTGCGCGCCTCCGCCAAGCGGGACGGCGAAGCAGCGGGTGAGGGCGGTGGCGCCGCCGCGACCGTGGGCCGGTTCGGGGTCGGCTTCGCCGCCGTCCTGGCGGTGAGCGACGATCCCGCGATCGTCAGCTCCACGGGCGGGGTGCGCTGGTCGCTCGCCGACTCCACCGCGCTCGCCCAGGAGACCGCGGCGGACAACCCGGAGCTGACCGCGGAGCTGGAGCGCCGCGCGGGCGGGCGGCACGCCGTACCGCTGCTGCGGCTGCCGTTCCCGCAGGCCCCGGACGATCCGCTGGCCGTGGTGCCCGAGGGGTACGACACCGCCGTGGTGCTGCCGCTGCGCGACGCCGCCGCCGAGGACCTGGTCACGCGGCTGCTGGACGCCGTGGACGACACGCTGCTGCTGGCGTTGCCGGGGCTGACCGAGGTCATCGTGGAGACGCCCGGCGGCACCCGCAGCCTCACCCACCGCACGTTCGGCCCGTACACCCAGATCACCGAGGAGCCGGGTCCGGCGGGCAGCGCGGTGCGCTCCACCCGCTGGCGGGTGGCCACCGCCGAGGGCGAGGCCGCCCCCGAACTGCTGGCCGACCGGCCGGTCGAGGAGCGCCACCGGCCGCGCTGGGCGGTGACCTGGGCCGTCCCGGTGGACGCCGAGGGCGCCCCGGTGCCGCCCACCAGCCCGCCGGTGCTGCACGCGCCGACCCCCACGGACGAGGCGCTGGGGCTGCCGGCGCTGCTCATCGCCACCTTCCCGCTGGAGCCGACCCGCCGTCATGTGGCGCCGGGGCCGCTGACGGAGCATCTGCTGCACGAGGCGGCCGACCTGTACGCGTCGCTGCTGGCCGACTGGCGTCCGGTGACCGCCGGCATCCTCGACCTCGTCCCCGGGCCGCTGGCCCGCGGTGAGATCGACGGGGCGCTGCGCGCGCTGCTGCTGGAGCGGCTGCCTGGGACCGCGTTCCTGCCGCTGGCCGCGCCGCCGGAAGCGGGCGGGGACGGCACCGAGACGCCCCAGGCGCTCCGCCCCGACCAGGCCGAACTGCTGGAGCGGGCCGGCGCGGAGACCGTCGCCGTGCTCGCCGAGCTGTTCCCGACCCTGCTGCCGGCCGGGCACGAGCGCCGCGCGGAACTGCGCATCCTGGAGGTGATCCGGGTCCCGCTGGGGGAGATGATCGACCGGCTGGCCGGTGTCGAGCGGCCCGCCGCCTGGTGGTGGCGGCTGTACGACTCGCTCTCCGGGGTGGACCCGGAGCTGCTGTCCGGGCTGCCGGTGCCGCTGGCCGACGGGCGGACGACGATCGGGCCGCGCCGGGTCCTGCTGCCGGTGCCCGGCACCGAGGCGGCCGGTCTGGGCCGGCTCGGGCTGAAGATCACGCACCCGGACGCCGCGCATCCGCTGCTGGAGAAGCTCGGCGCCAACCCGGCGACCCCGCGCGCGGTGCTGAGCACCCCGCAGGTGCGCGGCGCGGTGGCCGCCTCCGCCGACTTCGACCTGTGGCACGAGGACGCGCTGCCCGCCACCGAACTGGCCGAGCTGGTGCTGTCGCTGGTGCGCGACGCCGATCTCGCGCCGGGGGACGAGCCGTGGCTGGCCGCGCTCGCGCTGCGCGACGAGGACGGCGAGCTGGCCCCGGCCGGGGAGCTGGTCTACCCGGACAGCCCGTTCCAGCGGCTGATCCGCCCCGGCGAGCTGGCCGCCTGCGACGCCGAGCTGGCGGCCCGCTGGGGCGAGCAGCCGCTGACCGCGGTGGGCGTGCAGGCGACGTTCGCGCTGGTACGGGCCACCGATGTGGTCCTGGACCCCGATGAGCTGGAGCCGCGCGACACCGATTTCCCGGAGCCGGACGACGCGGGGGTGCTCGACGCGGTCGACGTGTGGTGCGAGGACCTGCTGGACGCGCTGCCGCAGACCGATCTGCCGCCGGTGGCGCTGGAAGTGGTGGCGGTCCGCGACCTGGAGCTGATCGACGAGGCGTGCTGGCCGCAGGCGCTGTCGCTGCTGGCGCGGCACCCGTGGCGGGAGGCGCTGACGGCGCCGGTGCAGATCCGGCTGCCGGACGGCACGGTGACCACCGCCCGCCCGTACACCGCCTGGTGGCTGCGCGGCGCCCCGGTGCTGGAGGGCCGCCGCCCGGCGGGTCTGCGAGCCGCCGACGCCGATCCGCTGCTGGCCGGCCTCTACGAGGAGGCCCGGGTGGCGGACGTGGACGAGGAGATCCTGCGCGCGCTCGGGGTGCGGACGACGGCCCGCGCGCTGCTGGCCGAGCCGGGTGGCGCCGCCGAGCTGCTGGCCCGCCTCGCCGACCCGGAGCGTACGGTCACCGCCGCCCGGCTGGTGCGGCTGTACGCGCTGCTGGCGGAGCTGGATCCGGACGAGGTGACGCTGCCCGAGGAGCTGCGGGCGGTGGTGGACGACGTACCACAAGTGGTGCACGCCGCCGACGCGGTGGTGGCGGACGCGCCCGATCTGCTGCCGCTGGCGACCGGCCGGGCCCTGCTTCCGGTCCCGCCGGCCGGGGCGGCGGCGCTGGCGGCGGTGCTCGATGTGCCCGCGTTGAGCGCGGTGCTGCCCGCGGCGCCTCCGGAGGGCGGGGTGGAGCGGGAGGTGCCCGAGGTGGCGCGAACTCTCCTGGGGGCCGGGACACCCCGCACCTATGTCGAACACAATGAACTGATGATCGATGGCACGGAAGTGACTTGGCGCCACCCGGCGGACGGGGCGGACTCACGGGTCCACGCCTCCACCGTCGAGGGTCTGGCGGCCGGTCTCTCCTGGGCCACCGGCCAGTGGCAGCGACGCTTCGAGCTGGCAGCACTGCTCGAAGACCCCACACGTTCCGAGGAACTGGCGACCGCAAGGTGGTTCGACTGATGCGCCGATGGATGTCCCGCAAGCCCCTGACCGTGCTGGCCGCCTCGGCCGCCACGCTGCTGACCCTGAGCGCCTGCTCCGCGGCGAACGCCACCGAGGACCGGGAGAACCGGGCGGGCGAGCCCACGGCCTCCCAGGACACGGCGGCGGAGCAGGAGTTCTGGACCCCGGAGCCGGGCACCGACTGGCAGTGGCAGCTGATCGGCACGGTGGACACCTCGGTGGATGTGCCCGTCTACGACATCGACGGCTTCGACAACTCGGCCGCCGTCGTGGACACGCTGCACAGCGAGGGCCGCAAGGTCATCTGTTACATCAGCGTGGGCTCCTGGGAGGACTGGCGCCCCGACGCCGGCGACTTCCCCGACAGCGTGATCGGCAACCCGCTGGACGAGTGGGAGGGCGAGCAGTGGCTGGACATCCGTCAGCTGGACGTGCTCGGCCCGCTGATGGCCGCCCGCTTCGACATGTGCGCGGACAAGGGCTTCGACGCCATCGAGCCGGACAACATGGACGGCTACATCAACAACCCCGGCTTCCCGCTCACGAAGGAGGACCAGATCGCGTACAACCTGATGATCTCCGAGCTGGCCCATGAGCGGGGCCTGTCGGTCGGCCTGAAGAACGGCGTGGACATGGTCCCCGAGCTGGTCGACGCGTTCGACTTCTCCGTCAACGAGGAGTGCGCGTACTACAAGGAGTGCGGCAAGGTCAGCCCGTTCATCGAGGCGGGCAAGGCGGTCTTCCACGTCGAGTACGAGATGACGACCGAGGAGTTCTGCCCGGTCACCCAGCCGCTGGGCTTCAGCTCCCTTCAGAAGAACTGGGACCTGGACGCCTGGCGCGCCACCTGCTGAGCCGGGCCCGCCGCACCACTCCACCGCTGCCCCGCCGTACGGTCACCCGTGCGGCGGGGCAGCGCCGTTCGGTTCGCCCTTCTGCCCGCCGTACGGCGCCCGCTCCGCCGCGAAGCGGGACGGCGGGACGCCGAAGGTACGGGTGAAGGCCGCCGTGAACGCGGCGGGGGTGGCGTATCCGAGCCGCCCCGCGACCTCGGTGACCGAGGCGGTGGCCAGCAGCGGCACCGCTGTCAGCATCCGCGCGCGGGCCCGCCACACGGCCGGGCTGTCGCCGGTCTCGGCCCGGAACCGGCGGGTGAGGGCCCGCTCGCTCATCGCCGCCCGCGCCGCCCACTCCGCGTTGCTGACGCCGGTGTCAGGAGCGGCCAGGTACGTCCGGCACAGCGCCGCCAGCGCGGCCGAGGCCGGGATCCGCACCTGGAACGGGAGCGGGCGCAGCGCCGCGATCTCGTGCAGCAGCAGCGCGATCACGCACCCGGCCCGCCCCGAGCGGTCGTAGTCGGCGGGGAACCCGGTGGCGGTCAGCAGCAGTTCGCGCAGCAGCGGCGGCACGTCCACCACCCGGCAGGCCGCAGGCCACCAGGGGACGGCGCGCGGCTCGACGTACAGGCTCCCGGTGCTCACCCCGAGCATCCGCACCCGGTGCCGGGTGGCCGCCGGGATCAGGACGGCGCGCTGCGGCGGCACGGTCCAGGTGCCCTCGGCGGTGTCCACGATCATGACCCCGGTGGCGCCGTACAGGAACTGCGCCCGCCGGTGCTCGTGCCAGTCCAGGACGTGCCCGGGCGGATAGTCGGTGCCGATCGGCAGCACGTCCCGGTCCAGGTGGTCGACGTCGGCCAGCGCGATGTTCCTCACCCGGGCCACCCTAGGACCTGGGCGCCGCCGGCCGGGACGCGAAGGAATCATGCCGACCATCGCATGCGGGACGCACCGTCCCCTTGATGGGCTGGTCCGCGTGGACTTCATGGCTCTGCTCGGCATCGGGCTGCTCACCGGCGTGACGACGGCACTGTTCGGATTCGGCGGCGGCTTCGTCGCCGTCCCGGTCGTGGTGTGGGCGGACGCCGCCCTCGGACCGGACGCGATGCGGGTGGCGGTGGCCACCTCCGCCCTGGTGATGGTGGTGAACGCGGGGTTCGCGACCGCCGTCACCCCGCGCCGCACCCTGGCCGCGCTGCGCGGCGGCGGACCGCTGCTGGCGCTGCTGGCGGCCGGGGCGGCGGCCGGCGCGTTCGCCGTGCGGTACGCCCCGGCCGGGCCGGTGCGCTGGGCCTTCCTCGGCTACCTCGCCCTCACCATCGCCGACCTGGCGCTGCGCCCCGGCTTCCTGCGCCCGCACCCCCGTCCCGCTTCCCGTCCCGCTTCCCGTCCCCGCGCCGTGGCGGACACCGCCGCGCCCGCCCGTGGCCCGCTGCCCGCCGTCCTCGGCCTGCCGATCGGCGCCGTGGCGGCCTTCCTCGGCGTGGGCGGCAGCGTCCTGACCGTCCCCGCGATGCGGCGGGCCGGGCACCCGATGCGGCTGGCCACCGTGCTGGCCAACCCGCTCACCCTCGTCATGACGCTGCCGGCCACCGCCGTCTCACTGAGCGGCACCCTCGACAGCGCCGCCGCACAGGCGCACACCCATCTGGTGGGGATCGTCGACCTGCGCGCCGCCGGGGCCCTGCTGCTCGGCGCGCTCCCGGTCATCGCCCTGCTGCGCCGCCGCCCGCCCCGCATCCCCGACCGCGCCCACGCCTGGGCGTACCTGGCCCTGCTGTGCGTGATGACGGCCGCGATGACGTTCGCCGGTTAGGGCCTGTCTGGTGGATCACTGTTTTGACAGATGAAGATGCCGGCGAGGTGGAGTCCCGTCCGGGAGGCCGCCGCCGACCACTGAGCCCGGCCCGCCGGTCCGCTTCACCGCTGCCCCGCCCGTCACACGACGGGCGGGGCGGCGGCGGGTCCGGCGGCTACGCGTCGTACACGGCGACGAGCCGGCCGATGACCTCGCCGCGTTCCAGCCTGCCGATGCCCTCGCCGATCTCGTCGAACCCGATCCGGGTGATGCGCGAGGCGACCTTCCCGGCGGCGATCAGCTCCAGCACCGCCGCGCAGTCCTCCAGGGTGCCGGCCTGGGAGCCGATCAGATGCACCTGGTTGAGGGTGAGGGCCTGGAGGTTGATGCTGCCCTCGGCGACCCCGAGGCCCACCAGAACGACCCGGCCGTCGCGCCGGACCGTGCGGACCGCCTCGTCGGTGGTGGTGCCGAAGCCGGCGAAGTCGACGATCACATCGAGCCCGGCGTCCGCGAACTCGGTGATGCGGGTGCCCACGGCGGTCGCGCCGAGCTCCCGCGCGAAGTCGTGGACCTTCACGTTCTTCTCCGCCACATACACCTCGGCGCCGACCCCGAGCGCGATCTGGGCGCCGAGTGAACCGAGCCCGCCGAGGCCGATCACCCCGACCTTGGAGCCGGGGCCCACCCCGCCCTGCACGATCACCGCGTGATACGAGGTCAGCCCGGCGTCGGTGGCGGCGGCGGCCTGGTCCCAGGCGATGCCCTCCGGCAGCGGGACCACCAGCCGCTCGTGCACCGCGACCTTGCGCTCGAACCCGCCGTTGGAGGAGGTCCCTGGACCCTCGATCGCGGCTGGCACGGCCACCCGGTCCCCGACGGCGAACCTCGTCACCCCGGCTCCGGTGGTCGCGACCACCCCGGCGATCTCATGACCGAGAGTGATCGGGTGGAAGGGCAGCAGTGAGGTGAGGGTGCCATCGAGGAAACCGACATCGCTGTGGCACAGACCGGCCGCCCTTACCTCGATCACGATCTCTCCCGGCTGCGGCTCGGGCTCCGGGATCTCGTGCAGGGCCAGGGGCGCGCCCACCTCCGTGAACTGCCAAGCTTTCATGATCGAATCCTTCCGCACCGCACCGTTGCTGTGCCTGCGACACTGGCGTGTCAGGCGTCTGTGCGATTAACGGTAATCGGTACCGAAAAGAATCAGCCAGAGGGGAGGCACGAGGTGACCGAAGAGACAGCTCCGCGCCGCAGCCGGGGGCGGCCACCCGGCTCCTCGCGCGCGGAGATAGAGCGGGCCGCGATCGGGCTCTTCCTCGCCCATGGATACGCCGGCACCAGCCTCGCGATGATCACCGGGGCCTGCGGCATCAGCAAGACCTCGTTCTTCCGCTACTACCCGTCCAAGGCACAGATCATCTGGTCGGCCTTCGACGAGCACACCCGCGCGCTGCGCGCCCTGCTGGAACGGGCCGACCCCGAGGTGCCGCTGCTGCGCTCGGTACGGCACGCCGTGGTCGAGGCCCTGCGCGGCTCGATCGACGCCGAGGGCCTGTGGATGCGGCGCTTCATCATCCTCGACTCCTCGCCCGAACTGCGCGCCGAGGAGTCCCTGCACTGGGACAGCTGGGCCGACGTCATCGCCGAGCGGATCGCCGACCGCACCGGCACCGGCCCGCACGCCCTGGTCCCGGCGAGCATCGGCGGCGCTCTCCAGGCCGCCTTCCTGGCTACCCTGCGCACCCAGCGGGACGCCCCCGACCCCGCCGCCACCATCCTCCGGGCGCTGGAGGACGATCTGGCCCCGCTCTGCGACGTACTCCAGTCCTGGCTGGACGCCGGCCGGGCTGCGGCTTAGGAGCAGAGCAACGGCCGTGGCCCGCGCCGGCGGGGTGCCGGTGCGGGCCACGGGGGCGAGCTGGTCGTACGGGAGCCGGCTCAGGTCGTCGCGGTCACCGACGGCGGAAGGTCCGGGACCGTTTTCGGGGCGATCCGCGCCGCCACCTCCAGCAGCACACCGGCCGCCACCGCCATGCCCACGGCCGTCAGCGGCATTCGCGTACCGACCAGTTGCAGCTCGAAGAAGTCCTGGGCGAACGGGATGCTGATCGCCAGCAGGAAGCCGGTGCCCATCGTGACGATCAGGCCGACCCGCCACCAGGTGAGCGGCCGGGCGATGATTGTCAGCACCCACAGCGCGATCAGGAACAGCGTCAGCGTCGCCGCCGTGGTCTCCGCCTCACGGGTCGCCGCCGTGGCCCCGTAGTGGGCCCTGGCCAGCAGGTACGTGCCGAAGGTGGCGGCACCGGCCAGCAGACCGAAGGGGACGGCCAGTCTGAGCACCCTGCGCACGAAGTACGGGCGGGCCCGCTCCTTGTTCGGCGCCAGCGCCAGGAAGAACGCCGGGGTGCCGATGGTCAGCGCCGACAGCAGCGTGGAGTGGCGCGGCAGGAACGGGTACGGCACCTGCGCCGCGATCACCGCGAACGCCATGAACACCGAGTAGACCGTCTTCGTCAGGAAGAGGTTCGCGACCCGCTCGATGTTGCCGATGACCCGGCGGCCCTCGGCCACCACGTCCGGCAGGGTCGCGAAGCTGTTGTTCAGCAGCACGATCTGCGCGACCGCGCGGGTGGCCTCCGAGCCCGAGCCCATCGAGACACCGATGTCGGCGTCCTTCAGGGCCAGCACGTCGTTCACGCCGTCGCCCGTCATGGCCACGTTGTGGCCCTTGGACTGGAGCGCGCCGACCATGTCCCGCTTCTGCTGCGGGGAGACCCGGCCGAAGACGGCGCCGCCCTCGACGGCCTCCGCCATCTGTTCCCGCTCCTGCGGCAGCTGCCGGGCGTCCACCGGGGCGTCCGCGCCGGGCAGCCCCAGCTTTCCGGCGACCGCGCCCACCGACACGGCGTTGTCCCCGGAGATGACCTTGGCGTCCACGCCCTGTTCGGCGAAGTACCGCAGGGTGTCGGGGGCCTCGCGGCGCAGCCGCTGCTCCAGGATCACCAGCGCGGCCGGGGTCAGCGACTCCGGCGCCGCCGAGGCCCGGAACGCGTCCAGCTGTCCCTCGGCACGGACCAGCAGCAGCACCCGCAGACCCTGGGTGTTCAGCTCGTCGACGGCGGCCAGCTGCGGGTCGCCTGGGGGCAGCAGGACATCGGGGGCACCCAGCAGCCAGGTGTGGTGCGCGCCGTCCGGCTCGGTCAGCTCCGCGCCGCTGTACTTGCGGGCGGAGGAGAAGGGCAGCGTCTCGCCGTGCCGCCAGCCGTCCCCGGCGCCGTCCGCCGGGTAGGCGTCGATGATCGCGGCGAGCGAGGCGTTCGGGCGCGGGTCGCTGCCGCCGAGCGTGGCGAGCACGCCGCGTACATAGGTCTCGTCCCGGCCGCCGTCCAGCACCCGCAGGTCGGTGACGTCCATGCCGCCCTCGGTGAGGGTGCCGGTCTTGTCCAGGCACACCACATCGACGCGGGCCAGGCCCTCGATGGCGGGCAGTTCCTGCACCAGGCACTGCTTGCGGCCCAGCCGGATCACGCCGATCGCGAAGGCGACGGAGGTGATGAGCACGAGGCCCTCGGGCACCATCACCACGATGCCGGCTACGGTGCGGCGGATCGCCTCGAAGGTGTCGGCCCGCTCCACCAGCAGCTGGCTGATCATCAGGCCGATGGAGGCCGGGATCATCAGCAGGATGCAGAACTTGAGGATCTTGGCGATACCGTTGCGCAGCTCGGAGTTGACCAGCGTGAAGCGGGACGCCTCCTCGGCGAGCTGGGCCGCGTACGCCTCCCGTCCCACCTTGGTGGCGGTGAAGGCGCCGCCGCCGGCCACCACGAAGCTGCCGGACATCACGGTGTCGCCCGGCTGCTTGACCACCGGGTCGGCCTCGCCGGTCAGCAGCGACTCGTCGATCTCCAGGCCGTCCGACTCGGTGACCACACCGTCGACCACGACCTTGTCGCCGGGGCCCAGCTCGATGAGGTCGCCCAGCACGATCTCGGCGTTGGCGACCTCCTTGGCCGCACCGTCGCGCCGGACGGTGGGCCGGGACTCTCCGATGACCGCCAGGCTGTCGAGCGTCTTCTTGGCGCGCAGCTCCTGGATGATGCCGATCAGCGCGTTGAAGAGGACGACGCCGCCGAACAGGCCGTCCTTGAGCGGTCCGACCACCAGGATGACGGCGAACAGCACGCCCATGATGGCGTTGAAGAGTGTGAATACATTGCCGCGGATGATCTCGCCGACGGATCGTGACGCCCGTACCGGTACGTCGTTGACCTCGCCGCGCGCGACCCGCTCGGCGACCTCGGCACTGGTCAGACCGGTGTTCCGGTCCGTGCCTCCTGGCCCCCCGCCCGGCCGGTCGTCCGCGATACGCGTGACGGGAGTACGGCCCCCGCCTGCCCCTTGACTCATGGCTTCCGTCCCTCTAAGGGGCGGGCTGCTCACTGGGCCCGCCATCGGCGGACGGTCCGTGCGCGTCCCGGCCGCTGTTCCGGGCAGCGTACAGGGCGGCTTCGCGCCTCCGTACGATCCACAGACCCAGCAGTCCCAGACCGGTTCCGGCCAGGCAGGTCCACACCCACCACGTGTGATCGTGGTCGCTGAACCAGCTGTAGAAGGGGACCTGGACCACGAAGAGGACGGCCCAGATGATGGTGCCGACCGCGATGGTCGCCACCACATTGCCCTCCAGCGGCTCCGGTGCCACCCGTTTGCCGTCGGTCCAATCGCCCAGCCGCATTCCGTGCCTTCCCGTCCTATCCCGTCCCGTCCCCGAGGTAGCGGGTCTCAGCGTAACCGGGGGCGGCGACACGGCGGGATGAGGTGGTCCCCCCGGGACTGTGTGGTGGACCCTCTCCCGGACCCGGTCCGGTCGGGACTCCCCTGGCGAGCAGGGCGCTGCGTTGTACGGAGGAGTGGAACCGTTCGTCGAAGTCCTCGCGGGCGAGTATCCGCAGCACGTAGTCCTGGAGCGGGAGTCCGCGCCGGGCGGCGTGCGCGGTGAGCTGGGCCAGCAGGGGGTCCGCTATCCGGATGCTGAGGACGGAGGAGGTGGTTCCCGGGACAGGTGTGGGGGATGTCATGGGAAATACGGTCCCGGCCACCCGGCGGTGCGCAAGTGCTTTCCGTACATGGTCACTCGAAAGGGTGGTCTTGAGGGGTGTTCCTGGTGCGCGGCGGCGTGGCATGCGCGTATATTTCGTTAGGCAAGCTAATGAGCTATGGTGGTGTACATGCCCAACGTGACGCCGGCCGCCCGCGCCGACGATGCCGAAGCGGTCAACACCCTGCGCATCGCCGTCCTGCGGCTCTCCCGCCGCCTGCGCCATCTGCGGGTGGACCGCACGCTCAGCCTCGCCGAGATGTCGGCCCTGGGCACCCTGGCCCGCTGCGGGGCGATCACCCCGGGCGAGCTGGCCCGCAAGGAGCACGTCCAGCCGCCGTCCATGACCCGCATCATCGCCCTGCTCGTCGACCGGGGCCTGGTCCGTCTCGAACCGCACCCCGAGGACCGGCGGCAGAAGCTGGTCGCCGCCACCGACGAGGCCGAGGCGGTGCTGGAGGCGAGCCGCAGCCAGCGCAACGCCTGGCTGACGCAGCTCGCCGAGGAACTCGACGAGGAGGAGTGGGCCGCCCTGCGCGAGGCCGCCCCCGTCCTGCACAAGCTCGCGCACCTGTAGCCGGCTCCGCACCGCGTACCGCGTACCGCTGTACGGAGCGACGCACCACCCGCACCACCGCACGACGCGCACGAACCGCACGAACCGCACCACTGGCACCACCGCACAAAGGAGTGTCCTCTTGAGTTCGGGACCCGGAGCAGACTCCGCACCCGCACCGACCGACGATCACCACGACGCCCCCCTCACGACCTTCAGCTCCCTCGCGGTCCGCAATTACCGGATGTTCTTCTTCGGGTCCTCGATATCGAACATCGGTACCTGGATGCAGCGGATCGCCCAGGACTGGCTGGTGCACGAGCTGACCGGTTCCGCCGCCGCGGTGGGTATCACCACCGCCCTGCAATTCCTGCCGATGCTGATGTTCGGCCTCTACGGCGGAGTCCTCGCCGACCGCTTCGACAAGCGGCGGCTCCTGTTCGTCACCCAGTCCTCGCTGGGCCTGACCGGCCTGCTGCTGGGCGCCCTGACCATCACCGGTCACGTGAACGTGTACCACGTGTACGCCCTGGCCTTCGTGGTCGGCGTCGTCACCGTGGTCGACAACCCCACCCGGCAGACCTTCGTGGCCGACATGGTCGGCCCCCGGCTGCTGCCGAACGCGGTCTCCCTGAACTCCGCGAACTTCCACTCCGCCCGCCTCATCGGCCCCGCCGTCGCCGGTGTGCTGATCACCGCCGTGGGCGGTGGCTGGGCGTTCATCGTCAACGGGCTCTCGTTCGCCGCGCCCATCGTCGGCCTGATGATGATGCGCTCCGCCGAACTGAACCCGGCCGTCCGTGCCCCGCGCAGAAAGGGGCAGCTGCGCGAGGGGCTGCGCTACGTCGGCGCCCGCCCGGAACTGCTGTGGCCGATCGTGCTGGTCGGTTTCATCGGCACCTTCGGGTTCAACTTCCCGGTGTGGGCCATCGCCTTCACGGACGGGGTCTTCGACGCCGGGGCGGGCAGCTACGGCCTGCTGAACTCCCTCATGGGGGCCGGCTCGGTGGTCGGCGCACTGCTGGCCGCCCGGCGCGGCAGCCGGCGGATGCGCTTCACCTTCGCCGCCGCGGCGCTGTTCTCCGCGGTGCTGATGCTGTCCTCGGTCGCCCCGTTCTTCTGGGTCTACGCGGCGCTGATGGTGCCGATGGGCCTGGTGGCGATGACCTTCCAGGTGTCCTCGAACGCCGGCATCCAGCTGAACACCGACCCGGAGATGCGGGGCCGGGTGATCAGCCTGTACATGATGGTCTTCCTCGGTGGCACGCCGATCGGGGCGCCGGTGGTCGGCTGGGTCACCGACAGCTTCGGCCCGCGCGTTGGCATGGCCTCGGGCGGGGCGATCTGCCTGCTGGGCACGATGGCGCTCGCCCTGGTGCTCGCGAGGATCGGCGGCCTGCGGCTGCGCATCGACCTGCGGGCCGGGCGTCGGGCGCTGGCGCTGGTGCCCCGCGATCCGCAGCCGGTGGCCACCACGGCCTGACCGGCCCGCGATACCGGCCACCCGGTGGGGCGGTGGCCCGTACGGACCCACTCCGTACGGGCCACCGCCCCACCGTCGTGCGGACCCGGCCCCGTCAGACCCGGCGGGCCAGCAGGGCGCCCGGCCAGTCCCCGTTCGTGGTGAACTTCTCCACCAGGTCGAACCCCTGCGCCCGGTAGTACGCGAGCAGCCGCCCGTCGTCGCCCGCGTAACAGTCGACGCGCAGCAATGAGATCTCCTGCCGCCGGGCCTCGGCCACGGCGTGCTCCAGCAGCGCGGCCCCCACACCCCGCCCCGCGAAGCGCCGGTCGGTCACCAGCAGATGCACGTACACCTCGGGCTCGCCGGCGGGCGCGATGTACGGTCCCGGGCCCGGGGTGAGCGTCATCGTGCCGGCCGGCTCCCCGTCGATCTCGGCGACCCACGGAGTCCCCTCCGCGACGATCTCCCCGACCCGCGCCACCGCCCTGGGCCGCCCCGACCACGGCTCGCTGCCCCACTGCCCCGTCCGTCCGCGGGCCGCCAGCCACTCCACGGCACCGTCCAGCATGCCGAGTATGAGGGGAATATCGTCACTGCCACCCGATCGGATCTTCATGTGGCCCGATCCTAGCCAGGGGGGACAACCGAACCATGAGACTTTTCGCCGCGCTCTTCCCGGACGACGGGGCGGTACGGGAGCTGGAACGGGCGGTGCGCCCGCTGCGCCGCGAGGACGCGCAGGGGGTGCGGGGCGTGCGCTGGACCCCGGTGGCGGGGTGGCATCTCACCCTCGCCTTCTACGGCGAGGTCCCCGACGAACTCGTCCCCGAACTGCGGCAGCGCCTGGCGGCGGTGGCCGCCGGGGCGACGGCGCTCACCCTGCGGCTGGCCGGCGGCGGCCGGTTCGGCGACCGCGCGCTGTGGGCCGGGGTGGACGGGGACACGGAACCCCTGACCGCCCTGGCGACGGCGGCCCGCGACACGGGCACCACCCTGGGCCTGCTGCCCGACGAGCGGCCGGGGTACGTACCGCACCTGACGGTCGCCCTCGCCCGGCGCGGCGCGCGCACCGCGCTGGCCCCGTACGCCGAGCGCCTCGACGCCTTCGCCGGCCGCCCGTGGGCGGCCGGCGAGCTGGTGCTGGTGCGCAGCGAGACCGGTCCGGACGGCTCCCGCTACAGCACCGAGGCGTCCTGGCCGCTGGGCGGCGGCGCCGGCGGCTGAGCTACCTTTGAGCGCGTGAACACCAAGACCCGAACCCGCATCGTCAGCGGCGCGCTCGTGCTCATCCTGGCCGTGGTGGCGCTGTCCGCCCTCTTCGGCTGACCGACCGCGCGCGGCCTACCAGGCGAACGCCTCGGGGGAGGGGCCCGGGCCGGGGAAGATCTCGTCCAGCTTGGCGAGCAGTTCCGGGCTGAGTTCCAGCTCCACCGCCCGCACCGCGGACTCCAGCTGCTCCGCGACCCGCGGCCCGACGATCGGCCCGGTGACGGCGGGCCGGGTCAGCAGCCACGCGAGACCCACCTCGCCCGGCTCCAGGCCGTGCTCGGCCACCAGGTCCTCGTACGCCTGCACCTGCGCGCGCCGTACCGGATCGGCCAGCACCTCGGCCGCCCGGCCGCCGCCGCTGCGGCGCTCACCGCGCTCGTTCTCCTTGCGGATGGCGCCGCCCAGCAGCCCGCCGCTGAGCGGGGACCACGGGATCACGCCGAGCCCGTAGTTCTCGGCGGCCGGGATGACCTCCATCTCGGCGCGCCGCTCGACCAGGTTGTACAGGCACTGCTCGCTCACCAGGCCGAGCGAGCCGCGCCGCGCGGCCGTCTCGTTGGCCTGCGCGATGTGCCAGCCGGCGTGGTTGCTGGAGCCGGCGTACAGGATCTTGCCCTGCTGGACGAGGACGTCGATGGCCTGCCAGATCTCCTCCCACGGGGTGTGCCGGTCCACGTGGTGGAACTGGTAGAGGTCGATGTAGTCGGTGTTCAGCCGCTTGAGGCTGGCCTCGACGGCGCGCCGGATGTTGAGGGCGGACAGCCGGTCCTCGTTCGGCCAGGGGTCGCCCTCGCCCAGGTGCATGGAGCCGTACACCTTGGTGGCCAGCACTGTCTTCTCGCGCCGTCCGCCGCCGAGTCCGAACCAGGAGCCGACGATCTCCTCGGTGCGGCCCTTGTTCTCGCCCCAGCCGTAGACGTTGGCGGTGTCGAAGAAGTTGACGCCGGCGCCCAGGGCGGCGTCCATGACGGCGTGCGAGCCCGCCTCGTCGGTGAACGGGCCGAAGTTCATGGTGCCCAGGACGAGACGGCTGACCTTGAGGCCGGTGCGGCCCAGCTGTGTGTACTTCATGATCGACACTGAACGCCCTGGAGTGCGCTCCAGGCAAGCGTGTTCTGGCAGTCTTGGGCGCATGACGGTCTGGAGTGCGGCTGCCGGAGTGATGAGCGCGGTGCTGCTGGCGGCGGCGCCCGGGGCGCGTCCGGCGGAGTACGAGGCGCCCCAGCGGTTCACCATCGAGGACGAGCGCATCACGGAGTCCAGCGGCCTGGCGGCCTCGACCCGGCACCCGGGCGTGTACTGGACGCACAACGACAGCGGGTACGGCCCGTACCTGTACGCCGTGGACGCGGCCACCGGGCGGACCGTGGCCACCCTCACCCTCCAGGGCGCCGAGATGCGCGACGTGGAGGCGATCCACTTCGGGCCGGACGGGGCGCTGTACGTCGGGGACATCGGGGACAACTTCGACGGCGGCTGGGACGAGGTGTGGATCTACCGGGTGCCCGAACCGGAGGTGCTGGCGGACGCGACGGTCGTGCCGGACGTCTACCGGGTGCGGTACGACGACGGGCCGCGGGACGCCGAGTCGCTCATGGTGCATCCGCAGACCGGGCGGGTCTACATCGCCAGCAAGAAGCGCAAGGAGCCGGGGGCGTTGTACGCCGGGCCCGAGACGCTGTCGACGACGGAGGTCAACACCTTCGAACGGGTCGCGGACATCGACCTGTGGATGACGGACGGGGCGTTCTCACCGGACGGCACCCGGCTGGCGCTGCGCGGGTACTTCACCGCCCGGATGTATGAGTGGACCGAGGAGGGGCTGGGGGACCAGATCAACCGGCAGCTGCTGATCCCGGCGCAGCCGCAGGGCGAGTCGATGACGTTCACGCCGGACGGGCGGTACCTGATGTACGGCTCGGAGGGGGAGCGCAGTGAGGTGGTGCCGGTGGAGCTGAAGGGCGAGCTGCTGCCGGAGAGCCTGCGGGAGGGGGAGCCGGAGGACGAGGGGGCGGACGAGGAGGGGGCGGACTCCGGTGCCGTACCGCCCGCGCAGGGCAATGACCCGGCCGATCCGGAGGCGCAGGGCGGGGACGAGGAGGATTCCGCCGCCTTCACCCGGCTGCTGGTGACCTTCGCGCTGGGGACGGTCCTGGTGGTGGCGTTGCGCAGGCTGCTGTTCAGCCGTCGCCGGCGGGACGGGTGAAGTAGCGGGCGAGGCCGTCGAGGACCCGGTTGAGGCCGAAGGTGAAGATCTCGTCGCCGGTGATGTCGAAGCTGTCCTCGGACAGCGCGAAGACCTCGGGGTAGGCGCCGGAGCGGTGGGCGATCTCCATCAGGGGTGCCTGGGTGTCCCAGAACTCCTGGTCGCTCATGCCGCTCTGCTCGGAGAGCTGCTGGGCCAGGACGTGGGTGCGGGCCAGCCCGGTGACGTAGGCGTCGAGGGTCTGGATGACGGCGACCTTCTCCCGGCCGCTGAGGGGCAGTCCGCGCAGCCCGGTGAGGGAGAACTCGAAGCCCAGCAGGGCGTTGGGGCCCAGCAGCGGGCGTGACTGGTTGACCTGGAGCAGCCAGGGGTGGCGCAGGTAGGTGGCGTAGGAGCCGCGGGCGACCTGTTCGAGGCGTTCGCGCCAGCCGGTGCCGGGGGGCGGCTCCATGGTCTCGCCGGGGTCTGGGCCGTTGACCCGGTCGAGCATCAGGTCCAGGAGTTCTTCCTTGCCCGGGATGTACCGGTACAGGCTCATGGCGCCGACGCCGAGTTCGGCGGCGACCTTGCGCATGGACAGGGCGGCGATGCCGTCACGGTCGGCGAGTTCGATGGCGGCGGTGACGATGGCGTCCAGGCTGAGCCCGGGGCGCGGGCCGCGGTTGGGGGCCTCCCGCCCCTCCCACATCAGACGCAGGCTGCGCGTGATGTCCTCGCTGCCGCCGTTGTGTGCCGTGCTCATGGTGTGGCCCATTTAATCACTGTCCCCCTCTACTGGGTACGGCGTACGCTGTGCTGCGTACACTGTACCCAGTAGAGGGGGGATCATGATCGCCATCCGCGCGGAAGATCTGCGCAAGACCTACGGGAAGCAGGGCAAGACCGCCCTGGACGGCCTGGACCTGGCCGTGCCCAGCGGCACCGTCTGCGGGCTGCTCGGCCCCAACGGCGCCGGCAAGACCACCGCCGTGCGCATCCTCACCACCCTGATCCGCGCCGACGGCGGCCGGGCCGAGGTCGCCGGCATCGACGTACGCCGTGACCCGCGCGCCGTCCGCCGCCGGATCGGCCTCACCGGCCAGCACCCGGCCGTCGACGAGATCCTCACCGCCCGGCAGAACCTGCGGATGTTCGGACGGCTCTTCCACCTCGACGCCCGCCGGGCCGATGCCCGCACCGAGGCGCTGCTGGAGCAGTTCAGCCTCACCGAGGCCGCCGACCGCCCCGCCAAGTCCTTCAGCGGCGGCATGCGCCGCCGCCTCGACCTCGCCGCGAGCATGGTGCTGGCGCCCGAGGTGCTCTTCCTGGACGAGCCCACCACCGGGCTCGATCCGCGCGGCCGGGGCGAGGTGTGGGACGCGGTCCGCCGGCTCACCGCCACCGGCACCACCGTGCTGCTCACCACCCACTACCTGGACGAGGCCGACCAACTCTCGGACCGGATCGTCGTCATGAACCACGGCCGCAAGATCACCGAGGACACCCCGGCCGCCCTCAAGCGCGCCTTCGGAGGAGACCGCCTGGAGGTCGTGGTGGCAGGCCCCACCGACCTGCCCGCCGCGATCAAGGCCGTCGCCCGCGTCGCCACCGACGGCGCGGAGCCCGAACACGACACGGAACGGCTGCGGGTCACCGCCCCCGTCCGCGACGGCGTGCCCGCGCTCACCGAGGTCGCCCGCACCCTCCAGGACCAGGGCATCGCCGTCACCGACATCGGACTGCGCCGCCCCACCCTCGACGAGGTGTACCTGCGGCTGACCGACACCGACACCGACACCAACACCACGCCGAACGCGTCGAACGAGGAGCCGACCCCCGCATGAGCAGCACCGACATCCCCACCCTCGACGGCCCGGAACGCCGTGTGTACTGGGCGGTCCGCGACTGCTGGACCCTCGTCCGCCGCGAACTGACCCACCTGGTGCGGGAGCCCGCCGTCATCGCCTGGCAACTGGGCTTCCCCATCGTCTCGGTGCTGCTGTTCGTGTACGTCTTCGGCAGCGCCATGGACGTCGGCGGCGGCGCCGACTACGTCTCGTACGCCATGCCCGGCATGTTCGCCATGACCATGGCCTTCGGCTTCATGAACACCGCGATGGCGGTGGCCGTCGAGAAGGAACGCGGCGTCATCGACCGGTTCCGCTCGATGCCCATGGCGCCCTCGGCGGTCGTCACCGGGCGCGGCGTCTCCGATGTGCTGCACGCCGGACTGGACCTGGCGATCCTGGCCGGCATCGCGCTGGTCATCGGCTGGCGCTCGGACGGCGGCCTGCCGGCCTCGCTGGCGGCCTTCGGCCTGCTGCTCCTGCTGCGCTTCGCGCTGATCTGGATCGGTGTGCTGCTGGGCCTGCTGGTGCCCAACACCGAGGCGGCGGGCAACCTGTTCGCCGTGGCGTTCCCCTTCGGCATGGTCTCCTCCGTCTTTACCCCGCCCTCGCTGATGCCCGACTGGCTGGGCGCCATCGCGATGTGGAACCCGGTCTCGGCCACCGCCGGGGCCATCCGCGAACTCTTCGGCAACCCGATGCCCACCGGCGGCAGCTGGATCGAGGAGAACGCCCTGCTGATGGCGGTGGTCTGGCCCCTGCTGATCACGGCCGTGGTCCTCCCCCTGGCCATCCGCAAGTACCAGCGCCTGAGCGGCTGACCGTCACCACGGAGGCCGGACCGGAGGCGGATCGCCGTTTCTCACCCGTTGCCGGTGCGGGAGGCGGCAGCCCAGCTTCGGCCCGGCCTCAGCAGGCGGCCCGGCACGTCTCCATGTTCGGACGCCACGGAGTCGGCGTCCCGGAGACTGGGACAGCTCAGGGCAGATAAACGCGCTGCCATTCCGTTGTGGACATCGTCTGCGCCGCATCGGCCAGTTCAATAGCGGATTTCGTCACCAGCTTCGCCCGGGTGCTGTCAACCCATTCTTGTGCCGGTCCGTGCCCCTGCGCGAGGTATTCCAGGCCCTGGATCATGCATTCGAGTTTGTCGGCGTCGCGGGCGACTCGCGCCTCGGTGGTCTCGGCCGCCTCGTACTCGTCGACGGCGGACTGGAAACCGGCCGCGACGGCAGGGTGGGCCTGGGACAGCTGATCCCTGGTGACGTCGGAGTTGGAAGCCGCCTTCACGTACCGCCGACCGATCCACGGGATGTCGCCGACTCGCGTCTCCTGGGTGTCATGCAGTGTGCAAAGCAGCGCGACACGACCGGCGTCGGCACCCTCCATGTACGCCAGCGTGGCACCGATCAGAGCAACCCGGAAGCTGTGTTCGGCGATTGTCTCCGGGTCTTTGACACCAGCGATCCACCAGCCCGTGCGTTTCGCGCGCTTCAGCATCCCCATCTCGAAAAGGAAATGCATGGTGCCCTGGTGTTGATCTGTCAAAATACCTCCTCTACCGGCGGTGCAGCCTCACACCGTAGTGCATCTGATCAAGCTCCCTGCGGGCTGCCGCAGGCAGTTCGGCAGTATCCAACAGGAGCGCCGACCTCTTCTCAATGGCAGCTCCCACCACGGGGTCACCCAACAACCAGGGGTGAGCCATGGTCAGGGACCATGCTGAACGTACATTGAGCGCGAGGCCTCCGAGACCCGGCGAGAGGCGCCCCGCGAGCGCACGCATCAGTGGCCCAGGGTCCCACGCCGGGCTGTCGGCCATGAAGTCGTCGTTGGCGCGCGGCAGCCTGTCCACTCCGAGCCAGTGAGCCCAATAGGCCAGATTTGCTCCTGCTCCGGCGTCGGAACCCAGGCCTTCGCGAATGAACCTGTCCAACAGATCGGACTGCCCGTGACGTGTTACGGATGTCGCCACCGAGCGAGCAGAGACCCAGGCCGGGGACCACTGCGCCGGGTCCCATCGAGCGGGGTACGTCATCAAGCCATTGATCCACGCGCGTGTGTCCGCCGCGGTGTCATAACTGCTGAGATAGAGGCACTGGCGGGCTAGGAGAGCGTTGGCACTTCCTCCTCGGTGGGCTCGTTCGGCAACCTGCCGCGTGTGCGTAAAGAAGACCCGTCGGGCATCCGCTGCCAAAAGCGGAGCGGGCGGTACGGGTCCGCTGCGACGAGTCGCGGCAGATGGAAGAGCCGCGGGACGCTGCCCCGTAAGCGCCCACACGACCATGTGCGTGGCGTCTCGCGTGATCACCCAGGATGACAAGGGATGGTCGCAAGGGTCGGGAGCCTTGGCAGCCAGAGCGTGTCCGATGATCGCGTCAGCATCCATTGCCGTGCCCAGCAGCCCGACCGTTTCTGGATTCGCTCCTGCTGCCACGAGTTGACGCGTGATCGCATTCAGTGCGCTGGAGGCCATGGACGCCACCGGTCGGCGTCCCGATTCCCACGACTGCACCGTGGTCGGGTCAACCCGCCAGCGCTCCGCGATCTGTCGTTGCGTCTGCCCCGTCTGCTCTCTGCAGATCTTGAACACGTGTCCGGAAACTTGACCCACGGTCAGAGTCGCCGATCTTTGGGCGCGCATGACCTCTCCCTCGCGATGTCTCACTCGTACTCTGGGTCAGTCCTCATGGGGGACCGGTCAGAATACGGTCATTTTTGGCTTACCCGCTATGGAAGCCAAGCGCGATTCGCCCCAAAGAAGCCGCTGTCAGCGGCGTGAGGAGCATCGATGGAACCGAGCACGATGTTGACCCGCTTGACTCGCCAGGACCCCATGGAACTCCACCAACTGCGCGATGCCCTGGCTCTGCTAGGTGTGTCCACCACGCAGGTCAGCCTCAACCCGGGTCTGTCGCCGACGATCTCGGTTCACCGGATGTCGCTGGGCATTGTGCGGCGGCTCGTGCCTGACCTGGTGTGCGGGCTCGCCCGTCAGCATCTGTCGCCGGGGGCGGTGGTGTGGAGTGCCGAGCTGGAGCGCGTCGTGGTGGTCGTCTACACGGCGGGTGCGCTCATCCGGGTGCGGGCGTACGAGGACCCCTCGTTCGAGACGCACACACCGGCGGCTGATCTGCGGCCGGCGACCGTACGGCAGTTGGCGGCCCTGATGCCGGGGGAGTCGGCATGAGTGTTCCGGAGGTGGTCGAGATCACCGCCGAGACGGTGCTGGTGGGTGACGTGATCCAGGTCGGCGGGCGGGCGCTGGTGGTGGCCGATCTGATCCTCACGACGCGGGGCGGGCGTCGGCTGGAGTTCGCGACGGGGGAGGCACTGACCCTGCACGCCCGTTCCCGGCTGACCGGGACGCGCCTCAACAACAGGCGGCGGCCATGACGTCCGTTCCCCGGCTCCCGGATCTGACGTTCGCCGACACCCGGCCCGCGCCGCCCCGCGTGGGCGACCGCTCGGAATGGGTACTGGGCCGCTGTTGGCTGTGGTGCGGGAACCGCTGCACGTGGGTGCTGTGGCTCGGCTCTGCATCAACCGCCGGGCACTACGCCCAGTTCTACGTCTGCGAGCCGTGCCTGGCCCGGCTGCACCACACGATCATCGACTACGCCGACGCCATGCGCGAAGCACCCACCGACGCCGCAGGGTTCAAGGTTCCGCTGTACATAGCCCCCGAGGACCCACCCCGCCCCGAACCGATCCGCTACCCCCGCCCCGGCACCCGCACTCGCCGCCCCCGTACGGCCCTCGGTCGCCTGTGGCACCGCCTCATCACCGGGCGGGAAGTGCCACCGGGCCGCGTCTCCTGACGTTCTCAACCTCCGTTGTCCACAGGGCCAACGGCTGTGCGGACAACGTGCGGACGACGCTCCGTCGCGGAATCGGTCGGGCGACCCGGATCGCGAGGCTCATACATCCCGACCGCGCCACAGGGCTCGTGGCGCGGTCAACCGCACGTGCTCAACAGAGCTTTCGCGGCTTGGCGGCGGGAGAGCGGGGGCCGTCCGGGGCTTCGCGCGTGGGCCGCCGTCTCAGCACTTCGTGAAGCGGTGCAAGGCGTTGAGTACGGCCGGGGCGAGGGTGTCCGGGTGGGCCTCGTCGTGCAGGAGGTGGTCCACTCCGTGCAGGGTCACCCGGCCCGGTGTGCCGGCGCGGGCGTCGCGCAGCGCGGTCGTCAGCTCGTCGGTCGTGGCGCACGGGACCTGGGGGTCGTTGGTGCCGCAGGTCACGAGCACCCTGGTCCCGGGCCGGAGTGCGGCGGCGGTGTCCGGCGGGCTGATGGCGTCGGAGGTCAGCACGAACCGATGGCTCGTTCCCTGGAAGGCTTCGAAGAGTTGGGCGATGGGGTCCGGGAGCTCTGTGGTGTCGACCGGTCGGCCTTCGCGCATCGCGGTGACGGCGGCGTCGATCGCCGCGTTGATGGCGCGCTGTTCTTCGGGAGTGAACTGGCCCTGCCGGGTCGCTTCGGCGATCTGGTCCTTCAGTTGCAGGGTGACCAGGTCCAGCAGGCGCATCGCCTGCGGTTGCAGCAGCACCAGACCGGTGGGGCGCGGGTGGACGGTGCCGCCGAGTTGCAGCGCGGTCATCGCGCCCTCGCTGTGCCCGACGATCGTCAGCGCGTGCCGGTTGGTCTCCGGCTGGTCGCGCAACACCCCGTAGGCGGCCTGGGCCTGGCGGACGAAGGCCGGGTGGTCGAGCTCCTCCGGGCGGTCCTCATAGGCGCCGAGCCCGGTGCGGCCGGTGCCGTACTTGTCGAACCGCAGTGTGGCGACCTGGTCGTCGCCGAGGGCGTCGGCCACCAGGGACAGCGTGTTCGGGGTGAGGGCGGGTGGCTGGTTGCCGTCGCGGTCGGTGGGGCCGCTGCCGGGCAGCAGCAGTGCGGCCGGCAGCCGTTGCCCGGGCCGGTGCGCGGGGACGTGCAGGGTGCCGTACGTCGTCGTCCCGTCGACGGTGAAGACGACCTCGCGGTCGGCGGCGGGCACCAGGCGCGGAGCCGCCTCGGCCGGGGTGACGGTCGTGAAGGCCAGGGCCATCGCGACCGCGGCGATACGGAGGAACATCGGCTGTCTCCTTCGGCTCAGGTAAGGGCGTTCTCGACCAGGGCGACGGTGGCGCGGGGGTCGTCGACCTGGAGGACCAGCCGCGCGTACTCCTGATCGGCGAGTTCGACCACGACGGTCTTCGCCGGGTCCCTGACGTCCCAGAACACCTTCTCGCCATTGAGGTGGAACGTGCCCGCCGTGATGAGGCCGGGGACGCGGGTGCCCGGTGCGCGGATCCCCTTGGGCTCGGCGATCATGCCGGGGTCGGCGGTCGCGCCACGCACGTTGGCCAGGGGGATGGTCAGGCTGCTCTTCAGCGCCCAGACCTTGTGGATTCCCTCGATCACGACGACGAGGTCGTCCCCGTCGATGCGAACCAGTGCCATGTCGGTTTCCTTGTCAGACGAGAAGATCGAGGCGTTGGGACAGCGTGGCGCCGACGCTGTCGGAGCTTCCGCGCAGGAGCAGACCCAGTGCGGTGGCGGTGAGGGCGGCGGCCAGGGGGGCGGGAATACCGAGGGCGTCGGCGATCGCTTGGTCGATCGCGTCGAGTGCGGCCGTCACCTCGGCGGCGACCTCCTCGTCGGCCGCCGCCCGTTCGGCCACCGCGAGCAGCAGCAGACCGAGGTCGGCGGAGGTGATGAGCCGCAGCGCGGTCGCCGCGTCCGCAGCGGTGGCGAGCGTGTCCACCAGGGGGCGGACGTCATCGGCGAGGTGGCGGCGCAGGGCGGCCATGTAGAGGCCGCGCTTGCTGCCGAACGTCTTGTACAGGCTGTTGCGGTGCACACCGAGGTGCGCCACGAGATCGTCGACGGACACCCCGTCGTAGGCACGGCTGCCGAACAGATCCACGGCTGCGCGGACCGCCACGTCCTCGTCGAACGCCCTTGGTCTTCCCATGACATGACCATATGACGTTCGGGAATGATCAGTCAAGAACGATCGTTCCTCAACCGTCGTCCGCGCCGACGGTGGTCTTCGGGCCTGCCGGGCCGCTGATCTCCCGGCTCCTCACTGGGCGTGATTTCCGCCCCCTATTCTAGCGCTAGGATAGGTGCCATGAAGCCGGACCTGTCCGCCGCCGAGCTGACGCTGCTCGGACTGCTGGTGGAGCGACCCCGACACGGATACGAGCTGGAAGCGGTGATCACCGAACGCGGGATGCGGGAGTGGACGGAGATCGGGTTCAGCTCGATCTACTACCTGCTGACCAAGCTCCGCGAGCGCGAGCTGATCGCCCCGGCCGGGGACGCGCCCCCGGCCGGGGGCAAGGCGCGCAAGGTGTACGCCGCCACCGACGAGGGCCGCCGCGTGTGCGCGCTCGCCGCCGAACGCGCGCTCGCGGAGATCCACCCGGTCTTCCCGCGCGTCCTGGTCGGGCTGGCCAACCAGCCCGCCGTCGCACCCGAGGACGTACGCGCCGCCCTCGACCGGCGGGCCGCCGCGCTGGCTGAGCGCGTCGAGGCCGTCCGCCGGGCGGCCCACGAGGACCGGCACGCCCCGGAGTTCGTCCGCGCGATCTTCGACTACACCCTCGGCCAGCTGACCGCCGAACAGGCGTGGCTGGACCGCTACCGAGCACAGGGAGAGACAGCCGTGGCACCGTACGACGTCAAGCGCGAGCACAAGGCGCTCTACGCGCCGAAGAACACCACCTGGGACCTCGTGGACGTCCCCGAGCAGCGGTTCCTCGCCGTCGACGGCACGGGGGACCCGAACACCGCGCCCGCCTACGTCCGCGCGGTCGAGGCGCTCTACGGGGTCGCGTACACCCTCAAGTTCGCGAGCAAGGGCACGCCGGACGGTGATTTCGTCGTCGGGCCGCTGGAGGGGCTGTGGTGGTCACCCGATCCCGGGGTCTTCACCAGCCGCGCCAAGGACGCCTGGAACTGGACGATGCTCATCAGCCTGCCCTCCTGGATCACCGACGGGATGATCGAGGACGCCAGGGACACCGCCCTCGCCAAGAAGAAGAACCCCGTCATCTCCGAGGTCCGCCCGCTCACCCTCCACGAGGGCCGCAGCGCCCAGGTGCTGCACACCGGGTCCTACGACGACGAGACGCCGTTGATGACGGAGCTGCACGCCGCCTACCTCGCCGCCCACGGCCTGCGGCCGGCCGGCGCGCACCACGAGGTGTACCTCAAAGACCCGCGCAGGACCGCCCCCGAGAAGCTGAGGACGGTCCTGCGTCAGCCGGTCGAACCCGTCGACCGGGGCGACTCGTAAAGCAGCCCGCCGGTTACAGGCGCTCGATCACGTAGTCGACGCACGCCGTCAGGGCCTCGACGTCCGCCGGGTCGATCGCCGGGAACATCGCGACGCGCAGCTGGTTGCGGCCGAGCTTGCGGTAGGGCTCGGTGTCCACGATGCCGTTGGCGCGCAGCGCCTTGGCGATCGCCGCCGCGTCCACGTCCTCGGCGAAGTCGATGGTGCCGATCACCTGCGAGCGCTGCGCCGGGTCGGTCACGAACGGGGTGGCCCGCTCCGACTTGTCCGCCCAGCCGTACAGCCGCGCCGCCGAGTCGGCGGTGCGGGCGGTGGCCCACTCCAGGCCGCCCTGGCCGTTGATCCACTCCAGCTGCTCCGCCAGCAGGAACAGCGTGGCCAGCGCCGGGGTGTTGTACGTCTGGTCCTTGCGGGAGTTGTCGATGGCGGTCGGCAGCGAGAAGAACTCGGGGATGTGCCGGCCCGAGGCGGCGATCCGCTCGGCCCGCGCCAGAGCGGCCGGGGAGAACACCGCGATCCACAGTCCGCCGTCCGCCGCGAACGACTTCTGCGGCGCGAAGTAGTACACGTCCGTCTCGGTGATGTCCACGGGCAGCCCGCCCGCGCCCGAGGTGGCGTCGACCAGCACCAGCGAGCCCTCGTCGGCGCCCGCCACCCGCTGGATCGGCGCCGCGACACCCGTCGAGGTCTCGTTGTGGGTCAGCGCGTACGCGTCCGCGCCCCGCTCGGCGCGCGGCAGCGGGTGGGTGCCGGGCTGGGAGCTGATCACCGTCGGCTCGTCCAGCCACGGCGCCAGGCGCGCCGCCTTGGCGAACTTCGACGAGAACTCGCCGAACGTCAGGTGCTGCGACTTCGCCTCGATCAGCCCGTGCGTCGCGACGTCCCAGAAGGCGGTGGAGCCACCGTTGCCAAGCACCACCTCGTACCCCTCGGGGAGCGAGAACAGCTCGCGCACGCCCTCGCGCACCCGCCCCACCAGGCGCTTCACCGGAGCCTGCCGGTGTGAGGTGCCCATGAGGGAACTGCCGGTCGCCGCGAGGGCGTTCAACGCCTCGGTGCGCACCTTGGAGGGGCCAGCGCCGAACCGGCCGTCGGCGGGCTTGATGTCAGCGGGAATCTCGATGTCGGCCACGAGCGGAGCGTAGTCCGTCCGGGGGGTCCCTCCGTACCCTGTCCGTCCGGTGAGACGGAAATCATCACCAGGCGGACGGTCCGCGAGTGGCTCCGGAGCCTGCGTACGCCCGCGTACCACCCTCACCCCCGCAGGTCGCGGGGGTGAGGGTCGTGGGCACCCGGTTGACGGGGCGGGCGGTGCTCCGGCTCAGCTCCGGCCCGGCCTCGGCTCAGCTCCGGCTCAGCTCCGACCGGACAGCAGCACGGGCAGTGACGCCAGATCGTTCTGCGTCACCGACGGATTGTTGTGCAGTTCCTCGGCCGGGACCGCCAGCCGCATGTCCGGGAACCGCTCGAAGAGCGCGGGCAGCGCCAGCTCGGCCTCCAGACGCGACAGCGGCGCCCCCGGGCACACATGCGTGCCGTGCCCGAACGACAGATGCCGGATCGGCTGCTCCCGCGTGATGTCGAACTCCCGCGCGGTGGGCCCGAACTGGGCCTCGTCCATGCCCATCGGCCCGAGCGAGAGGACCAGGCCCTCGCCCTTCGCGATCACCGTGTCGCCGATCTCGATGTCCTCGGACGCGAACCGCATGAGGACGTGGGTGATCGGCGGCGACCAGCGCAGCGCCTCCTCCACCACCGCGTCCCAGCCGACCTTCCCGGAGGTCGCCAGCGCCAGCTGCTCGGGGTGGCTGAGCAGCCCGCGCACGGCCTGGAGCAGCAGCGAGATGGTCGTCTCGTGACCGGCGGCGATGATCACCTGGATGGTGGCGACCACCTCCTCGTCGGTCAGCGGCGCCAGCCCCTCCTCGGCGGCGTTCAGCAGCGCGCTGGACAGGTCATCGCCCGGGTTGCGCTTCTTCTCCGCCACCATCGCCGTGAACCGCGTGGACAGCTCCTCCAGCACGGCCGGCAGCCCCTCGGGCGGCGTGAAGCTGGAGAACAGCGAGTCGAACAGCTCGCGCAGCCGGTTGTCGCCCGCCGCCTCCAGGCCCATCAGGTCGCTGATGACCCGCATCGGCAGCTCGTACGCGAACGCCGGCTTCAGATCGACCGGCTCCCCGTTGTCCCTGGCCGCCAGCTCCTCGATCAGCTCCTCGGTGATCCGTGCCACCCGCGGCCGCATGGCCTCCACCCGGCGCGGGGTGAACGCCTGGGAGACCGGGGTACGCAGCCGCCGGTGCTCCTCACCGTCGACCACCAGCATGCTCGGCCCCGGGTCGACCAGCGCGCGCAGCGGCCAGTTGGCCCCGATCTCGCCCCGCTGCCACGGACCCCACTGGTTCACGTCCTTCACCAGCCGCGGATCGGTCAGCAGCTTGCGGGCCTCGGCGAGGTGCGTGACGGCCAAGGCGGTGACGCCCTCGGGCAGCTCCACCCGGACGAGTGGCCCCGCGGCCCGCAGCCGCTCGCCCTCCCCGAGCAGGTCCTTGACGTAGGGGTCGAGCACGAAGGGTGCGGAAGAGCCGGAGCCGTTGTGCTGCACGGGGCAGGTCATCTATCGGGAACCTCTCACTGAGTCAGGTCTCACGGGGGTACCTCTCATCTGAACGACCGTGCCGCCGGTGCCGGGGTGAAGCGCACCGGCAGCGCGGTCAGGCCACGCATCCACACCGAGGGGCGCCACACCAGGGCGGCCTCGGGGATGGACAGTTCGACATCCGGCAGGCGGTCGAGGAGCACCTCGATGCCGGTTCTGGCGATGGTCTCGCCGATCTCCTGCGCGGGGTACGGGCAGCGGTGGTCGCCGTGCCCGAACGCGAAGTTGGCGTTGTTGCCGCCGGTGAACGACGTGCCGCCGGTGCGGATCTGCGGGTCGTGGTGGGCGGAGGCGATGCCCATGATCACCATGTCGCCGGCCCGGATGTGCTGCCCGCCCAGCTGCACGTCGCGGGTGGCGAAGCGGGCCACCGAGTTCTGCAGCGGGGCGTCCTCCCACAGCACCTCGTTCATGGCCTCGTTGACCGAGTGCCGGCCGCCGGTGAGGGAGGCGGCGAAGCGGTCGTCGGTGAGCATCAGCCGCAGCGAGTTGCCGATCCAGTCGGCGGTGGGCTGCTGGCCGGAGACGATGATGACCGCCAGGTCCTGCACGATCTCCTCGCGCCCGTAGCCGCCGTGGGCCAGCATCCGGGAGGCGACGTCGGCGGCGGCGGCCTGCTGCCGGGCGTCCACCAGCGCGTAGGTGGCGGCGTGGAAGTGGCGGAACGCCTTCAGCGATTCCTCGGTCCCGTTGAGGAACTCGTTGATGGAGTGCGCCAGTCCCGGGCCCTCGTCGTCCTGGTAGCCGCACGCCCGCACCAGCGCCAGCGCGGGCAGCAGCGTGGCGTACTGCGAGATCAGCTCGGCCTCGCCCTGCCCGCAGAACGTGTCGATCAGCCGGTCGGCGATCTCCTCGGCGTTGCGGCGCAGTTCGAAGCTGTCGACGCCCTCCAGCGCGTTCTCGGTCATGGCGATCCGCTGGGAGTGCCGCTCGCCGGTCGTCCACAGCACCGAGTCGAAGGAGTGGTCCACCATCGGGCGCAGCGGCCAGTCGGCCGGAATGGTGTCCCACAGCCGCCAGTGCCGCGAGTCGCGGCTGAAGAGCACCGGATCGCTGTAGATCTGGTGCAGTTCGCGGTAGCCAAGCGCCAGCCAGGCGGGGACGTCACCGGCCAGCGTCACCGGGGCCAGCGCGCCGTGGTCGCGCCGCATCTCCCGGTACAGCTCGGCGGGTTCGGTCTGGAACCGGGGCCCGGACAGCGGTACGGCTCCGGAGTGCGCGGGGCAGCCGGGGGGCGGGGTCGTCCCGCCGGCGGTGGGCGGGTGCTGGGGTGAGGTCACGGTGTGGTCGTCTCCTGAACCGGCCGGCCGGCGGTGGACGTGGACAGAGCGTGCAGATGCTCGACGAGGGTGATCAGGACCTGCTTGCTGGATTCCCGGGAGCGGGCGTCGCAGTCGAGCAGCGGGATGTGCTCGGGCAGGTCCAGGGCGTCCCTGATCTGCCGCTGGGTGTGCGGCGGTCCGCCGAAGTCGTTGCGGGCCACGATGAACGGCGTGCCGTGCTGCTCCAGGCGGTCGATCGCGTACCAGGAGTCGGCGAGCCGGCGGGTGTCGACCAGGACGACGGCGCCGAGCGTGCCGGCGAACAGCCGGTCCCACAGGAACCAGAACCGTTCCTGCCCGGGCGCCCCGAACAGGTACAGAACGGTCTGTTCGTTGAGGGAGATCCGGCCGAAGTCGAAGGCCACGGTGGTGGAGGTCTTGCCGCGCACGGCGGACAGGTCGTCCACGTCCGCGCCCGCCTGGGTCATGACCTCCTCGGTGTTCAGCGGCCGGATGTCGCTGACCGAGCGGACCATGGTGGTCTTGCCCACCCCGAAGCCGCCGACGACAACGATCTTCAGCCCGTTGTCGGCGTTGCCGCCCAGCGGGATGCGCCGCTCGCGCCGCTCGGGCAGCGGCGGATGGTCAGAGGTTGCGGAGTCCAACGAGCACCTGCTCAAGGAGATGTGGATCGGGTAGGGGGGCGGCGGCGTGCGCGGCGGCCGGGCCGCCGGTGCCGGTCGCGGCCATCGCGGTGCGGCCAGGTCCCGACCCCGGGGGCGGGATCGCGGCGGTCCGCGGATGGCGGGCGGTGATGCGGCCCTCGTCGAGGAGATCGCACAGCAGGATCTTCACGATGCTGATGGGCAGCTTCAGTTCGGCGGCGATCTCGACCACGGCCGTGGGGAACTGGCACAGCCGCAGGATGGTGGCGTGCTCCGACTGCATGCCCGCGGTCGGCTCCCCCTCGCTCACCACCAGCGTGACCAGGTCGAACGCGGCGGCGGAGCCCGCCCGGCTGCGCCCTCCGGTGAGGGTGTAGAGCCGGTCGGGGTCCTCGTCCCGGCCCGGGCGGCTCATGCCCGCCCGCCGCCGCCGTCGGGCTGCTCGCGCGGTGGCGAGCTGAGGTGGTCGCCCAGTTGCTCGACCAGTTCGTTCATGTTGTGCCCCACCAGGCCGACATCGGCGTTCTCGGTGGCGACGACGGCCAGATGGGCGCCGTCCCCGGCCTCGACGATGAACAGCAGCCCGCCGTGGAACTCCGTCATCGACTGCCGTACGCCGCCGGTCCCGTCGCCGAACTCGATGGAGGCGGCGTACGACAGGCTCTGCACGCCGGAGGCGATGGCGGAGAGCTGGTCGGCCTGGTCCTCGGAGAGTTCGGGGGTGTGGAACAGCTTGAGGCCGTCGCGGGAGAGCACCAGGGCGTGCCGGGTGCCCGGCGTGCGCTGCTGGAGGCTCTCCAGCAGCCAGTTCAGCTCGTCGTCCCCGGTGGCTGAGGTGGCTGCGGTACTACTGCCGGGCATCGGTGTATTCCCCCATGGCTGGTGCGGTCATCGGTTCTCGTCCTCCGGCTGGAGTTTCTGGGTGTCGGCGCCGGGGCCGGTCTCGGGGCCGGTGTCATCGCCGGCGGCGGGGCCGGTGCCCTGGGCGTCCCGGCCCGGGGCACGGTCGCGGGCGGGAGTGTCCTTCGCGGCCGGGGCCTCGCCCCGTACGGCGCGGCGGAAGGTGCCGAAGCGGGCGGCCGATTCGGCGGGGGAGTGGTTGGCGCGGGGCCGCAGTTTGCGGGTGGGCGGGTCGTGGTCGGTGTGCGCGGCGGCGAGGGTCCGGCCGCGGCGCCGCTTGGGCAGGCCGCTCTCGCCGTACTCGGTGCCGTCCTGCGACGCGGGGGCGTCCTGCGGCTCCTGGCCGGCCGGGGCGTGCTCGGCGGTGGGCGCCGGGGCGGCGGTGACCTCGCGCAGCGCGGGGCGTTCGGTACGGGCGCCGCGGGTGCGGCCGGAGCCGGTGGTGACCGGCTCGGGCGGCGCGACGGCCGGGGTGGCGTCCGGCTTGGGGCGGGAGATCAGCTCCTGCGGGATCATCATGAGCGCGCCGGTGCCGCCGCGCGCGGAGGGCCGGAAGGACACGGACATGCCGTGCTTGCGGGCGAGCGCCCCGACCACGGCCAGGCCAAGACGCGTACCGGACAGGGCGGTGAGGTCCAGCGGGGCGGCGGAGACGGCGCGTTCGGCGCGGCGCAGCGCGACCTCGCTCATCACCAGTCCGGAGTCCTCGACGGTGATGATGACCCCGGAGGGGACCTCTTCGACGTAGACGTGGACCTCGGCGGTGGGCGGGGAGAAGTTGGCGGCGTTGTCAAGGAGTTCGGCGAGGGCGTGCATGACGCCCTCGGCGGCGTGCCCGGCGACGGAGAGCTGGCTGGCGGAGTGCAGCCGCACCCGCTGGTAGCCGCCGATGCGGCCCATGGCGCCGCGCAGGATGGACTCCATGACGATGGGCTTGGCCCAGCGGCGGCCGGAACGGGCCCCGGTGAGTACGGCGATGGAGTCGGCGAGCCGCCCGGCCTGGGCGGTGCGGTGGTCCAGGTGGAGGAGGTCGCCGAGGACGGCCTCGTCGGTGTGCCGGTGCTCCATCTCGCGCAGGTCGGCGAGCATGGAGGTGGCGAGCGCCTGCATCCGTCCTGCGGCGTTGGCGCAGGCGGCCATCGCGGCGGCCTTGCTGGTCTCGCTGCGGCTGATCTCCTCGGCGAGCAGCGTCATGACGCGGCGGTGGGCGTCCTCGGCCGGGGTTTCGGCGGTGGCCAGCGCGGTGGCGGCGGAGGTGCCGGTGCGCAGCCGGGCGGCGAGCGCGGGCACGGTGTGACCGGCGAAGTGCTGGGCGCGCCGCTCGCGTTCGGCCAGCTCGGTACGGAGCGCGGCGGTGGTGCGGCGGGCGTGGGTGGCGACGGCGAGGGCGATGACCAGGCCGGCGGCGATGGCCTGCGCGACCCAGGTGCTGGGCCGCTCCAGCACCCCGTCACCGAGCAGCAGCCAGCCGGAGGCGGTGAGTACGCCGATGGTGAGGGCGCCTGCCGCCAGGACCAGCAGTGCCTGCCGCAGCGGGGAACGCTCCGTCCCGGGGCGCGCGGTGGGGGAATGCGCTGTCATCAATCGAAGACCTCGGACAGATGCGGAGCGGGCGTGTCGGTGTCGGTGTCGGGGACGGTGGAGCGGAACCACCTCGATCAATTGCCGAACACTATAGGAGAGTTCTGCGTCCTTTTGGGTTCTCATGGCAATGGAAATGATTCGGGCTTGATCATCGGCTGCGGGTATATGCCAACCCACCCCGCCTCCCCGGATTGACCTCAACCGCACTTGATGTCGCACGCTCGGCCGGAGAACGACAGCGAAGGACAGAATGGACAGGAGCACGTGCGATGAGAGTGGTGCGGGTGGTCCGCTTCGGGGGCCCCGAGGTGCTCGTTGCCGGTGAGGCGCCCGACCCGGTGGCCGGGCAGGGACAGGTGGTCGTGGACGTCGCCGTGGCGGGCATGACCTTCGTGGAGACGCAGATCCGGCAGGGCACCGACCCCTGGCACGCGAAACCACGGCTGCCGTACATCCCCGGCGGGCTCGTCGCGGGCCGGGTCGGCGCCGTCGGGGCGGGGGTGGACCCGCGGTGGCGGGGGCGCCGGGTGCTGGCCGGCACGGGCGATACCGGAGGCTTCGCCGAGCGGGCGGCCGTGGCGGAGCGGGACCTCTTCCGGGTGCCGGACGGGCTGGGTCTGCCCGAGGCCACCGCCCTGTACAGCGACGGCGCCACCGCCCAGGGCCTGGCCGAACGGGCCGGCCTCCACCCCGGCGAGTGGGTCCTGGTGGAGGCGGCGGCCGGCGGGGTCGGCAGCCTGCTCGTGCAGCTCGCCCGCGCCGCCGGCGCGCGCGTCATCGCCGCCGCGCGGGGCGGGCGCAAGCTGGCACTGGCCCGCGAACTGGGCGCGGAGGTGGCCGTCGACTACACCGCGCCGGACTGGACGGCACGGGTCCGCGAGGCCACCGGCGGCACGGGGGCCGACCTCGTCTTCGACGGGGTCGGCGGCCGGATCGGACGGGAGGCGTTCGCGGTGACGGCGCGCGGCGGCCGGTTCTCGGTGCACGGCGCGGCCGGCGGCGAGGCCACGGTCATCGACCCTGACGAGGCGCGGCGGCGCGGCGTCGAGGTGATCGGCATCGAGCAGCTGTACGGCTTCGGGCCGCACACCGGCCGCTGGGCCCGGCGGATGATGACCCGCGCGGCGGCGGGCGAGATCCGCCCCGTCATCGGCCAGACCTTCCCCCTGCACCGGGCCGCCGCCGCCCACGCGGCCATGGAGGACCGCACGGCGCTGGGCAAGACCCTGCTCCTGCTGTGACCCGGCCGGGCGGTGGTCGGCCCGGTCCGGCCGGTGCGGCGGTTCCCGGTGTGCGGTGGGACGGTGCACGCTGGGGTGCATGGCACACCAGCACAGCACCGGGACAACGGAACTCGCGGCGGGGCTACGGGCGGTGATGCGCGGTGAGGTGGAGTTCGACGCCGCCGCCCGGGCCCTGACCACCATGGACGCCTCCAACTACCGGCGCGTGCCGGTCGGGGTGGTCGCCCCGTACGACGCCGACGACGTGGCCGCCGCGCTCGCCGTCTGCCGCGAGCACGGCGTGCCCGTCGTCCCGCGCGGCGGCGGCACCTCCATCGCCGGACAGGCCACCGGGGTCGGGGTCGTCCTCGACTTCACCCGCCACATGAACCGCATCCTCTCCCTGGACGCCGGGGCCCGGACCGCCGTCGTCCAGCCCGGAGTCATCTGTGACACGCTGCGCGACGCCGCCACCCCGCACGGGCTGACCTTCGGGCCCGACCCCTCCACCCACTCCCGCTGCACCATCGGCGGCATGATCGGCAACAACTCCTGCGGCTCGCATTCCGTCGCCTGGGGCACCACCGCCGACAACGTGCACGCCCTGGACGCCCTCACCTACCGCGGCGAACGGCTGCCGCTCACCCGGGGCGGCCGCGATCTGCCGCACCACCTGCGGACGGCCGCCGAGGACCTCGTCAACCGCGAACTGGCGCTGCTGCGCACCGGCTTCCCCGAACTGCCGCGCCGCATCTCCGGGTACGCCCTGGACGAGCTGCTGCCCGAGCGCGGCCGGGACTGGGCGCGCGCCTTCACCGGCAGCGAGGGAACCCTGGGCGTGCTGACCGAGGCCACCGTACGGCTGGTGGAGACCCCGGCCGCCCGGGTGCTGGCGGTGCTCGGCTACCCCGACGAGTCGGGTGCGGCGGAGGCGGCGGCCGGCCTGCTCCCGTACGGCCCGCTCACCGTCGAGGGCATGGCCAAGGATCTGGTCGCCAGTCCGGTCGCCCGGGACGCCCTGCCGCGCGGCGGCGCCTGGCTGTTCGTCGAGATGGGCGGCGCCGACCCGGCCGAGGCGGGGGCCGCCGCCCGCCGGCTGATCGACGCCGCCGTGGCCGACGGCGCCACCGGCCACACCCTGATCACCGACCCGGCCGGGCAGCGCGCCCTGTGGCGAATCCGAGAGGACGCCTCCGGCACCGCCACCCGGCTCTCCGACGGCGGCGAGGCGTGGCCGGGCTGGGAGGACTGCGCGGTGCCGCCCGCCCGGCTGGCCGGCTATCTGCGCGAGTTCCGCTCCCTGCTGCGCGACTACGGGCTGCGCGGGCTGCCGTACGGGCACTTCGGTGACGGCTGCATCCATGTGCGGATCGACTTCGATCTGCTGACCGCGCCGGGCATCGCCAGGTTCCGGGAGTTCAGCACGGAGCTGGCGCGGCTGGTGGCCGCGCACGGCGGCTCGCTGTCCGGGGAGCACGGCGACGGGCTGGCCCGCGCCGAGCTGCTGCCCGTCATGTACGGCCGCGAACTCGTGGACGTCTTCCATGCGTTCAAGGATCTGTGCGATCCGGACGGCGGCCTCAACCCCGGGGTGCTGGCCCGCCCGGACCGGCTGGACGATCAGCTGCGGTTCGCGGGGCTGCCGAAGGAGCCGGTGCCGGTGGCGTTCGGATACCCGCACGACGGCGGGGACTTCTCGGCGGCGGTACGGCGCTGCGTCGGCGTCGCCAAGTGCCGTGAGACGACCGCGAGTCCGGGTCAGGTGATGTGCCCCTCCTACCGGGCCACGGGGGAGGAGAAGCACTCGACCCGTGGCCGGGCCCGGCTGCTGCACGAGATGCTGGTGGGCGAGGTGATCACGGACGGCTGGCAGTCCTCCGAGGTCGCCGACGCGCTCGACCTGTGTCTGTCGTGCAAGGGCTGCCGGGGCGACTGCCCGGTGGAGGTGGACATGGCCACCTACAAGGCGGAGTTCCTGCACCAGCGCTACCGGGGGCGGCGCCGGCCCGCCGCGCACTACGCGATGGGCAGGCTGCCGCAGTGGCTGCGGCTGACGGCGGCGCTGCGCGCGGCACCGCTGGCCAACGCGGGCGCCAAGGTGCCGCCGCTGGCCGCGCTCGCCAAGCGGCTGGGCGGCATCGCCCCCGAACGCCCCATCCCGGCGATCGCCACCGAGCCGTTCACCCGCTGGTGGCGTGCGCAGGGCCGGAGGCTGCCCGCCGCCGGGCGGGGCGGTGACGGGGGCCGCGACCGCGAGCGGATCGTGCTGTTCCCCGACAGCTTCACCAACTACCTGGCCCCCGAGGCGGGACGGGCGGCGGTCCAGGTGTTCGACGCGGCCGGTGTGGAGGTGACGGTGCCGCCGCGCCCGGTGTGCTGCGGGCTGACGTACGTCACCACCGGCCAGCTCGACACCGCCCGCACGGTGATGCGCCGCACCCTGGACCACCTCGCCCCCGCGCTGGATGCCGGGCTGCCGGTGACGGTCCTGGAGCCGCCGTGCGCCGCCGCCATGCGCACCGACGTCCCCGAGCTGCTGCCCGAGGACCCACGCGCCAAGCAACTGGCGGGCGCCGTACGCACCTTCGCCGAGACCCTGGAGCAGTGCGCGCCCGAGTGGGAGCCGCCGCGCCTGGACCGGCCGGTGGCCGGGCAGACCCACTGCCACCAGAGCGCGATCCTGGGCGAGGCCGCCGACCGGCGGCTGCGCGAACGCGCGGGGCTGAGCGGCGAGCTGTCGGCCGGCTGCTGTGGGCTGGCCGGGAACTTCGGCTTCGAGAAGGGCCATTACGACGTGTCGGTGGCCTGTGCCGAGGACCAGCTGCTGCCCGCCGTACGCCGGGCCCCCGAGGACGCCGAGTTGGTCGCGGACGGCTACTCCTGCCGTACCCAGCTGGATCAGCTGGCCGGCCGCAAGGCCCGCCATCTCGCCGAACTCCTGGCGGACGGGCTGTGATCGGGGTGCTCGCCCGCCCTGCCGGGTGACGTCCGCCGGGTCACGGCCGCCTGGGGCGGCGCGGCGGCTGTTCGGAGGGCGCGAAGGTGGACAGCCGGCCGGTGGTGAGCCGGGTGAGGGCTTCCACCAGCCCGGCCCGCAACTCCGGTGACAGGGAGTCGAGTACGTCGCGGTGCGTCCGGTCCACGATCTCCTGGGAGCGGCGCACCAGCCGGCGCCCCTTGTCGGTCAGCACCAGAATCTTGACGCGCCGGTCGCTGGGGGAGGGGGTGCGCTCGGCCAGGCCCTCCCGCTCCAGGTGGTCGGTGAGCACCACCATCGTGGTCTTGTCGAGACCGGTGGCCTCGGCGATTTGCGACTGCGTCAGTTCACCCAGGCGTGCCTTGGCGAGAACGCGGTGGGCCCGGGGGGTGATGCCGAGGTCGGCCAGGTTCGCGGCCAGCTCCGCCGACAGCGCGCGATCGCTCCAGGACAGCAGGGACATCAGGTCGACGCCGGATGAGGTGGTGTCCGCTGCGGTGTCGCTCACGCCGCCCATCGTAGGCAGATGCCACCGGCCGGGAAAGTCTCGTCCCGGAACGATTGCCTTCGCGACGAACTCCCTTCAGCGTCGGGCCAGTTGATCCGCATGCAAATAGTTCCGAAATAGATGATGCCGAACGGGACGGCATGGTACGGTCCCACCCGGCCGCGGAGACCCCCAGGAGGCGTTCGCATGTCCGAGCCCGTCCGCGCGATCGCTCGCCCGCGCGGGAGCGCGACCCTGCCGCCGAGCCCCTAGGTGACGGACGACCGCGGCGGCCCCCCGCCGAGCCGGTGCCCGGGACTCCCGCCCGCCCCGGCCGCGCGCCCGCCGCCCCTCCGTTCTCCGGTCCCGGCCCACGCCCCGCCGCACCCCGACGCCGGCGCGCACCCCCCGGCCGGCGGCCGGCCCGCGGTCCACTCCACCCACCGAGGAAGAGGACACATGACGACCGACGCCCATCCCACCCCCGCGTCCGCCCGCACCCCCGCCGCCGCACGGACCGGCCCCTGGAAGCCACGAGCGCTGGCGGTGGCGGCGGCCGGCCTCTCCACCGCCCTGATCTGGATCATCGCCAACGCGAGCGGCGCCGCGCTCGCCGTCCTGCCGTCCGACGGCGGCGACCCCCTGACCATCACCTGGCCGCGGTCCATCGCCCTCGGCGCGCTCGGCGCCGCGCTCGGCTGGGGCCTGCTGGCGATCCTGGAGCGCCGTACCGCCCGCGCCCTGCGGATATGGACGATCGTCGCGCTGAGCGTGCTGGCCGCCTCCTTCTTACCGCTGGTCTTCCTCGACGCCAGCGGCGGCACGAAGGCCACCCTCGCCCTGATGCACACCGCGGTGGCCGCCGTCGCCATTCCCCTCTTCCACCGAGGAACGCGCGACTGACACACCGCCTGCGGGAAGCCCCCGCGGTTCCGGCACAACAACAGGAACCGCGGGGGCTTTTCAGCGCCCACATCCGGCACTACGGTTGCGCCGATCCGTTCATGACAATGTCCCGCGTTTATATCCGTGAATGAGGGCGCCTCTATGTCAGTTCTGGACTGGGCCGTGGTGGCCGCGTACTTCCTCGTCATCGTCGGCATCGGCTGGTGGTCCAAGAACCGCGTGCACGACGTCGCCGACTTCTTCACCGCCCGAGGGCGCATCCCCTGGTGGCTCTCGGGCATCTCGCACCACATGTCCGGCTACAGCGCCGTCATGTTCGTCGCCTTCGCCGCCGTCGCCTACGACTACGGCTTCACCGTGTACGTGTGGTGGGCGCTCACCATCGGACTCGGCATCGGCATCGGCGCGTTCGTCTTCGCACCCCGCTGGAACCGGCTGCGCGCCAAGCACGGCGTCAACTCCCCGCTCGAATACCTCGCCCGCCGCTACAACCTGCCCACCCAGCAGGTACTCGCCTACAGCGGCGCCGCGCTCAAGGTCGTCGACATCGCCGCCAAATGGGTCGCGATCTCCGTCCTCCTCCAGGGCTTCGCCGACATCCCCCTCGCCTGGGGCATCGTCATCGCCGGGATCGGCACCATGGCGTACGTCGCCATCGGCGGCATCTGGGCCGATGTCCTCACCGACATGGGCCAGTTCGTCATCCAGGCGGTGGCCGGACTCGTCATGCTCGTCGCCGTCGGCGCGCGCCTGGGCTTCGACTACCCCTGGGCCATGTGGGGCGACCTGCCCGACGGCCACGGCGACCCCATCGCCGGACCCGTCACCACCACCCTCGTCCTGGCGTTCCTGCTGGTCAAGACGTTCGAGTACAACGGCGGCATGTGGAACCTGGCCCAGCGGTACATGGCCTCGCCCTCCGGCTCCGCCGCCCGCCGCTCCGCCCTGCTCTCCAGCGCCCTGTGGCTGGTGTGGCCCTTCATCCTCTTCCTGCCGATGTTCGCCGCCCCGCTCATCGTGCCCGGCCTCACCAACGGCGAGGAGTCCTACGTCGCACTCGCCGTCGAACTCCTCCCGGCCGGACTCATCGGCCTCATGCTCGCCGGGTTCTTCTCCCACACCATGGCGATGGTCGGCTCCGACTGCAACGTCATCACCGCCGTCATCACCCGCGACATCGCCCCCGTACTCGTGCCCCGCGTCAAGCAGTTGGGCGCGGCGGCCCAGCTCGTGATGGCCCGCGTCACCACCGTGCTGTTCGTGACCCTCAGCATGACCATCGCCATCACCACCGGCGGCGAGGGATTCGTCCTGGACACCGTCGTCCAACTGGTGGCCGCCACCATGGGGCCCATCTCCATCCCGCTCATGCTCGGCCTGCTGCCCTGGTTCCGCCGGGTCGGGCCCACCGCCGCCATCGTCTCGTGGGCGGGCGGCCTGGGCGTCTGGTACGTCGTGCGGTATGTCGTGGACGGCGCGAGCGAGTCCGCGATCGTCGGCCTGCCGCTGGCCACCTCCCTCGTCCTGTACACCGTCGTCGGGCTGCTGCGCCCCGAACCCAGTGCGGAACGTGACGCCCTGATCAACTCCCTGAACACGGACCCCGATCCCGAGCCGCCTAACACAAAGACCAAAACCCTCACTAACTGACCTAACCCCCGAGACCGCAGACAGGCGCTGACCTGGCAGGCAGCATGTCCGCTTACGCCGCCCCCACGAACGGGACTGTGGGACAGCGGCGCGATGCGTTGAACTGTCTGAGGTGCACATGAGCAATCCGGAACACCACCCGCGCAGCGCCGCGAGGGAGGTGTGGCAGGGCCGACTGGGCATCCGGCGCCCCAAGCGGCCGGTGTTCGCCGGCCTGTACGGGGTCGTCGTGCTCGCCCTGGTCGCCCTGGCCGTCGTCGACGCCTCCTCCCACGCCGGCGGCGGCAGCGCCCGTACCAACCTCACGCTGATGGCCCCGGCCGCCCCCGGCGGCGGCTGGGACCTCGCGGCCCGCGAATCGCAGCAGGCGATGCGCTCCTCCGGCGTCGTGAACAACGTCCAGGTGGTGAACGTACCGGGCGCCGGCGGCACCATCGGCCTCAGCCAGACCGTGGGCCGCAAGGGCGACGAGTCGCTGCTGATGGTCACCGGCACCGTCATGCTCGGCGCCATCAACGTCACCGGCTCCGACCACACGATGGCCGACACCACCCCCATCGCGCGGCTCGCCGACGACTACCTCGTCGTCGTGGTGCCCTCCGACTCGCCGTTCCAGACGATCGAGGACCTGCTGGAGGCGTGGCGGCAGAACCCCAGCGGCACCACCGTCGGCGGCGGCTCGCTCGGCGGCTCCGACCACCTGCTGGCCGGCCTGCTCGCCCGCGAGTCGGGCATCGACCCCGAGAAGCTCAACTACCTCGCGTACTCGGGCGGCGGCGAGGTCACCACCGCGCTGCTCTCGCACACCGTGCACGCCGGCATCAGCGGCTACAACGACTTCTCCGACCAGATCGAGACCGGCCGCTTCCGCGCGCTCGGCCTGTCCGCCGAGGACCCGATCGACGGCATCGACGTGCCGACCTTCATCCAGCAGGGCGTCGATGTGGCGCTGCCCAACTGGCGCGGGGTGATGGCTCCCCCCGGCCTGACCGAGGAGGAGGTCCAGGAACTGCGGGACATCGTCACCGAGATGGCCGCCTCCGAGGAGTGGGCCGACGCGGTGAGCCGCAACCGCTGGAAGGACACCTTCATGGTGGGCGAGGAGTTCGAGGAGTTCCTCACCACCGAGACCGCCCGCATCGACCAGATCGTGGAGGAGCTGGGACTGTGACCACCACGACCGAGAGAACCGGGAAACCGGCCGGCACCGCGCCGGACACCCCCTCCTTCTGGACGGGCCGCAGCGAGTTCATCGTGGTGGCCGTACTGCTGGCGCTCGCCGTCTTCCTGACCCACGGCACCGTCACCATGACCGTGCCGCCGACCGCCGGCTCGCCGGGGCCGCAGTTCTTCCCGTGGATCATCACGGGGCTCGCGTACCTGCTCGCCGCGGTGCTCGCCTGGAAGGTCATCCGCCACCCGAGCGCGCCCCCGCTGCCGCCGGGCGTGGAGGCACCCGGGGACGAGGTCGAGGCCGAGGCCGGTGACACGGGGGCCACGGACACCCAGGCCGCCGCGCACACCGGCGCGCCCGCGCCCGCCCCCGTACAGCAGCCCGCGCGCACCACGGCACAGCAGTACCGCACCCACACCGACTGGCGCAGCGTCGGCATCATCGTCGGCACGTTCGTGCTGTTCACCGTCGCCCTCGAACCGGTCGGCTGGCTGCTCTCCGCCGCCCTCCTCTTCTTCGGGGTGGCGTACGCCCTGGACGGCAAGCGCCCGCTGTTCGACATGAGCCTGTCGCTGGCCGTCTCCGCCATCGTCCAGCTCGCTTTCTCCGCCGGCCTGGGCCTCAACCTGCCCGCCGGCATTCTGGGAGGGGTGCTGTGATGGACCCGATCTCCCATCTCCTCGACGGATTCGCCGGGGCCTTCACCCCGATGAACCTGCTGTGGGTCGTCGTCGGCGCCATGCTCGGCACGGCCGTCGGCGTCCTGCCCGGCCTGGGCTCGGCGATGGCGGTGGCGCTGCTGCTGCCGGTGACCTTCAGCCTGGACCCGACCGGCGCGTTCATCATGTTCGCCGGCGTCTACTACGGCGGTCTGTTCGGCGACTCGACGACCGGCATCCTGCTCAACACGCCCGGCAACAGCTCGGCCATCGCCACCACCTTCGAGGGCCACAAGATGGCCAAGGCGGGGCGCGCCCCGCAGGCGCTGGCCACCTCCGCCATCGGCGCGTTCATCGGCGGCATCATCGCCACCACCCTGGTGGTGTTCTTCGCCCCGCGGCTGGCCGACCTCGCCGGCCTGTTCGGCCCGGCCGAGTACTTCGCGCTCGCCGTCTTCGCCTTCGCGGCCACCGCGACGGTGGTCGCCGACTCCGTCATCAAGGGCTCGATATCGCTGGTCATCGGGCTGACGCTGGCCCTGATCGGCATCGACAGCTCCTCGGGGGCCTCGCGGTTCACGATGGACCTGCCGCCGCTGTTCGACGGGGTGTCGATCGTCGTCATCACCGTCGGTCTGCTGGCCCTGGGCGAGGTGCTGTTCGTGGCCTCCCGCATCCACCGCGACCCGCCCGCGCCACGGGTGGCGTTCACCGGGCGTCCGTGGCTGAGCCGTGGCGACGTCAAGCTGGCCTGGCCGGCGTGGCTGCGCGGCGCGGGCTTCGGGGTGCCGTTCGGTGTGATTCCGGTCGGCGGCTCCGAGGTTCCCACCTTCCTGTCGTACGCGACGGAGAAGAAGCTCGACAAGCGGCGCAAGAAGCAGATGTTCGGCAAGGGCGCCATCCAGGGAGTCGCCGGTCCCGAGGCGGCGGGCAACGCCACCGCCGGTTCGGCGATGGGCGCGCTGCTGGCGCTCGGCCTGCCGACGTCCGCGACGGCCGCGATCATGCTGGCCGCGTTCCAGCAGTACGGGATGCAGCCGGGCCCGCTGCTGTTCGAGCGGAACACCGAACTGGTGTGGACGCTGCTGGCCTCGCTGTTCATCGGCATGATCGTGCTGCTGATCATCAACCTGCCGTTCGCCCCGATGTGGGCCAAGCTGCTGCTGGTGCCGCGCCACTACCTGTACGCGGGCATCACGGTCTTCTGCGGCCTGGGCATCTACGCCACCTCGGCGTCGGCGTTCGACCTGATGCTGCTGCTGGGGATCGGCCTGCTGGGCTTCATGATGCGGCGGTACGAGCTGCCGCTGGCGCCGGTGCTGATCGCCGTCATCCTGGGCCCGCTGGCCGAGACGGAGCTGCGGCGGGCGCTCGCGGTCAGCGAGGGCAGCGTCGGCATCCTGTTCGACAGCGGGATCGCGGTGACGCTGTACACGCTGCTGGCGGCGGCCATCGCGCTGACGACGGTGAACCGGATCCGCAAGGCGCGCAAGGGGAAGGCGACGCGGCAGCTGGTCGCGTAACCCGTCCGCACGAACGGCCGCCCGCACCCCTGAGGGTGCGGGCGGCCGCATGCGTGGGGCAGAACGTCAGTCGATGACGCAGACGTTGCCGATCGCCGGGTTCAGGAACCCGATGATGTTGACCGTGTTGCCACAGACGTTCAGGCCCAGCTCGATCGGGATCTGGACGACGTTGCCGGACAGCACGCCCGGGGAGTGGGAGGCGACGCCGAAGGCCTCGGCGTCGGCGGAGGCGACACCGGCGGAACCGAGGACGCCGGCCGCCGCCAGGGCGGTGGCGGCGATGGTGGTACGAATGCGCATGTTCTCTCCAGTACGGAAAACGGATGGAGCGACGCGGAGCGTCAGAACCGATCAGACCGCCCGGAACGGACTTTTCCCCGCATTCACCTAATCGAGGGCGCGCCTGTCCCCGTCCCCCGGTCGGAGCGTGGGTCAGGGGCTCAGCACTTGGTGGAGATCCCGCCCGTCTCGTTCCCCTTCAGCAGGCCGCCCCAGATGTAGTTGCCGTCCGAGAGCTTCACCCACTTGTTGTGGCTGATCCCGTTCGCGTCCACCGTTCCGCCGGTCAGCCAGCACACGCCCATGAGCTGCTGATTCGCCGTGACGGTGTAGGCGATGTTGTAGCTGGTGGAGGCGCCCTTGCGGACGTTGCCCTGGATCCAGGTCGTGATGTTGCCGGTGGCCGTCGTGGCCGCCGCGGGGGCGGCCTGCGCGCTCTGCGGCGCGGCGACGGCGGGCCCGGCGGAGGCGCCCGCGAGGAGAAGACCGGCGGCGACCGCCATCAGGACCTTCGAACAGCTGTTGCGCATGTGCTCACTGCTTTCTTCCGCTGTGGAAGCCGTCCCCCGTGTCGGGCGGCACAGCGGAAGACGTGCCCACCCGGGCCCGTCACATACCCCCACGACCCCTACCGACCTCATACGAAAGCAAAGGAAAGGTACAGGGAGAATGTCTGACCACTTACCCGCCCTTTCTCTCCGCCGGTCCCTGGGCTACCCGGACCGCAGGACGAAGAACAGGAAGGACAGGAAGCGCGGCATGGCCGCGATGGCCTCGGGAAACCGTTCGTGGGCGGCGGGATCAGGATCCGGCTCGCTGATGACCTCGATCCGGAAACCGGCCCCGGTGAACGCCTCGATCGTCGCGTGCAGCGGCCTGTGCCAGCGGCTCACCAGGGCGCTCTGGCCGCCTATGGTCCACTCCGTGGTCCAGTTGGTGGTGTCGAAGTAGTCGCATTCGGCCTCCCGGCCGACTTCGCGGTGCATGAGGTTGACCGCGAAGGGATGGTCGACGGAAGCGATCAGCCGACCACCGGGCTTGAGTACGCGCCGCAGCTCGGCCAGAGCGGGCCCCCAGTCCTCCAGGTAGTGCAGCACCAGGGACGCGACGACATCGTCGAACGTGTCATCAGGGTAAGGAAGCGGGCCACCCAGGTCCGTCACGCGCAGGTCCGCACCGTCGCCGAGCCGCCGCCGGGCCAGCTCCAGCATCTCGGCGCTCGAATCGAAGCCACTCACCAGGGCGCCACGGTCGCGCAGCGCGGCGAACAGCAGCCCCGATCCGCAGCCGGCGTCGAGGATCCGCCGCCCGGCCACGTCTCCGGCGAGGGCCAGCATCGCTGGACGCTCGTAGTAGGCATTCACCAGATTGGTTTCGTTCACGGCCGCGTATGCCTCGGCGAAGCTGTTGTAGTCATTGACCTTCGGCGAATCCACACCCACCGCGGACGGCGAGACCAGCCTGACGGACATCACAAGCTCCCGGCGCTCGCTGTTGTCCTTCGCGAATTCATCGATCATGCGGCATGAACCTTTCATGGGCTGTTCGTGGTCTGAAGATCCCGTACGTGATCCGCGACGGCCGGCAGAGCCGAGGCTCAGGACTCCTTGCACAAGGAACTCGTGGGAAGGACTCTCTGTCGGAGAGACGTGGGGTGGAGGCGCGGTGTTCGCCCTGCGCGCCCAGCCTCGCCGTGCTCCCACGCCACTCACCAATGATTCGTCGCTGGACGAATCGGAACAGACATCCCTCGGTAGCATGGCGCGGTGCTCCGCTTCGAAGTCTCCGTCGAGGACCTGCTGCGCAGCCGCTTCGCGCTGTCGCCCGCGCTGGACCTCTGCCTCTTGCTGCGCTCACTCGCCGGCCAGGACAGACCGCTCCCGCGAGCCTGGGCCACCCGGCTCCTCCCGGCCTTCGAACGGCTTCGCCGCGAGAGCGAACTGGACGCCGCCCTCGCCCTGCACAACCCGCGATCCGGACCGACCTTCGTCGCCCCGCCCCCTCGCGGCCTCAACCAGACCTGGGCAGATGACCTGGCCACGATCCGGGCCACACCGCTGGAGGTGGCCCGCCACGAAATCGCCACCCACGCGACCGGCCCGTCCGCCCGTGATCCCCGCGTACGCGCGGTACTGGACTCGACGGACGCCGTCTCCAGGATCGCCGAGGCGATGGACCGGGCCTGGCACGAGCTGCTCGCCGCGGACTGGCCGCAACTGCGCGCGATCTGTGAGCGCGACGTCGTGCACCGGGTGGGTGTGATCGGTGAACACGGATGGGTCACGACCATCGAGAGCCTGCACCCGAGCATCACCTGGCAAGCCGGCGGTATCGAGATCGGCCACTTCTCCCAAGTCGAACCGGTCCGCCTCGCCGGCGACGGACTCCTGCTGATCCCTTCGGTCTTCGTCGCGAATATCGCCGCCCACCTTTCGGACCCCTGGCCCTGGCCCAGGACCCTGGTCTACCGTGCCCGCGGCACCGCCGCCCTGTGGGGCGGACAGGAGACCGTCCCCCGGCCGGACACGCTGACCGCTCTGATCGGCCGGTCCCGAGCCCGGCTGCTGTTGGCGCTGGACGCCCCGGCCAGTACCAGCCACCTCGCCCGAAGCCTCGCCATGACAACCGGCGCGGTAGGAGACCACCTCGCCATCCTGCGAGGCGCGGGACTGCTCGTCCGCGCCCGGTCCGGACGGTCGGTGCTCTACCGGCGCACCCCGCTCGGCGAGGCACTGGTAGGCGGTACGGGCTGAGGGATCGGATCAGCACTGCTTGTGAGGCGCCGCCGGCAGACGATCGCGCGGCCGGGAGTGAGGCACGCCTGGTGGATGCCGGCGCGGACATCCCAGCGGATACGCGGCCGGCTTCCACCGGGCCGCGCTCAGCGAGCCGCAGCCCGATCCGGCCGCCCGCCGGCTGTTCCCCGGAGAGTTCGAGGAGTTCCAGGAGCTGTCGACCGGAATGGCCTTCCTCTTCTTCCTCACCGAGGTGCCCACGGCCCCGCGCTGATCGATGCCGTGTCCGGCCGCGCTCACGGGCCTCCGGGCGGGGCTTCCCGGCGGGCGGCGATCAGGGTTTCGATGCCGTCCAGCAGCAGACGCAGGCCGAAGGGGAACGGGTCGCCGGAGTACGGGGCGCCGCCGGCCAGGATCGCGGTGCGCAGGGCGGGGTAGGCGGAGAAGTCGACCAGCTCCCGCAGTCCCGCGTTGCGGTCGGCCACGTCGTACGCCTGCGCCTGCGTCTCCGCCGGTTCCTCGATCTCCGCCCGCAGCAGGCCCAGGCCCCGGCTGTACGCGTCCAGCGACTCGATCGCGGCCAGCTTCTCCGGCTCCGTCAGCCCGGTGTCCTCGAAGATCCGCAGCATGGAGTCGAGCCAGCGCAGCTGGTTGGGTCCTGGCACCCGGTCGGCGCCGTGCAGGTGCAGGGTCCAGGGGTGGCGGCGGATCGCCTCCCAGTCGTCCAGCGCCCACGCCTCCAGCTTCGCCCGCCAGTCGCCGGGCCACTCGTGCGGGAGTGTCGGGCCGAGGGCGACCGCGTCCAGCATGAGCGCCTCCAGCTCCGCCTTGCCGCGCAGATAGGTGTACAGCGAGGCCGTCCCCACGCCCACCTCGGCCGCGACCCGCCGCATGGACAGCGCGGCCAGGCCCTCCGCCTCGGCCACCTCGATGGCGGCGGCCACGATCTGGTCCAGCGTCAGCCCGCGCTCGGGCCCGCGCGCGCCGCGCGGCGCGGTGGCGGGGTCGTTCCAGAGCAGCCCGAGGATGCGCCGCTGGTTGTCCTTCGCACTCATCTCGACGCTCAGGCTATCGTTCGGCGTAATATCGTCGAACGATGTTCGGCGTATCCCGTGGGGACGGGACGGGACGAGGACGCGACAGGGGGCGGGGACGGCAGCCATGACCACCGACACCGGAGCGGAGGCGGCGGACCACCTGCGCGGACCCCGCCGCGAACGCCTCACTCTGCTCGCCGCCACCCTCACCAGCGGACCCGCCGAACTCCTCGACTTCCTCCTGCCCCTGTGGGCCGGCGCCGCCCTCGGCCTCGGCGCCACCGAGGTCGGCATCCTGCTCGCCGTCGAGATGCTGTTCTCACTCGCCGCCCGCCCGGTCGCCGGCATCCTCGCCGACACCCGCGACCGCCGCCGCGTCGCCGCCACCGGCGCCCTGCTGTACGCCGCCTCGGCCACCGGCTACGCCCTCGCCACCGGACCCGCCCCCGCCTACCTCGCCGCCGCGCTCGGCGGCATCGGCGGCGCCCTGCTGTGGGTCGCGGTGCGGGCCATCATCAGCGAACGCCTCGCCGCCGACTCCGCCGTCTTCCCCCGCCTGTTCTCCGCCCAGGAGACCGGCTCCTGGGTCGCCTTCGTGACCGGCTTCGCCCTGCTCGTCCGGATCGACTACACCGGCGTCTTCCTGCTGTGCGCGGCGGCCTGCGTCACGGCGGCCGTCCTGCTGCTGCGCGCCCCGGGCGGCTCGCCGTCCGCCCCTGGCGAGACGGACGCGGCTCGCGGCGGCATCCGGGCCGTCAGCCGCCGGCTGCGCCCCATGCTGCTGGCCGTCGCGCTCACCATGACCGCCGAGGCCGCTCTGTCGCTGCTCCTGCTGTTCCTGCTCCAGCGCGAGTTCGGGCTGGACGTCATGAGCATCGCCTTCGTCTTCCTTCCCGGCGCCATCGCCATGAGCCTGGCCGCCGAACGCATGCACCGGTACGTGGTGCGGTTCGGCCGCGCCCGCGTCCTCATGGCCGCCTCGCTGTCCGGAACGGCCTTCGCCACCGGCCTGGCCTGGGCCCCCACCCCGTACGTCATCGCCGCCCTGTGGATCCTCAGCGGCCTGTCCTGGGCCGCCGTCATGCCCATCCAGCAGGCGGTGATCGCCGAGGCGTCGGGGGCGCGCGTCGGACGCGGCATGGGGGTCTACGAGTCGGCCGGGCTGTTCGGCGCCCTGCTCGGCGCGCTCGCGGCCGGCGTGCTGTACGAGCGGGCCAGCTGGACGGCCTGCTGTCTCGTCGCGGCGGCGATCCTGCTGTCCGGGGCGGTGATCTCCCCGGCCGCCGTGCGCCGCATGGGCGTCGCGGACACCCCGCCACCCGCGCCCGCGCCCGTACCGCAGCCCGCGCCCGTACCGGCACCGGACGCCGCACCCGAGCCGGAGCGGGACGGGGAGCCCGAGCCGACACCCGCCCCCAAACCGCCGCCCTCCGCCCGCGCCCTGGGCGGCCACCTCGCCCTGTTCACCGCCGCCCAGCTCGTCCTCCTCGCCCTCGGCCTGTCCTGGATCCAGGACCTGTTCACCGAGGATCTGCTCACCACCCTCAACGGCGGCACTCCGGGCGACGGCGCGGCCGGCTGGATCTACGGCGCGGGCAAGATCTGGACGTACATCGTGCTCGTCGACCTGCTCTGGACCGGCGTCAGGCTGCTCCGCGCCCGCCCCTAAACCGGTTGCCCGCCCGGCGGGCGTCTGCTGCACTTCTGCACCGGCACATCAACCCCTCACCGCGCGAGGAGACCACCATGAGGACAACGCGTACGCCCCCGCAGCTCATCACCGCCTACACGGAGGACATGACGCTCAGTGCGTATGGTGAACCTGGGAATCCTCGCCCATGTTGACGCCGGAAAGACCAGCCTGACCGAGCGGCTGCTGTACGCCGCCGGAGTCATCGACGCGATCGGCAGCGTCGACGACGGCAATACCCAGACCGACTCGATGTCCCTCGAACGGCAGCGCGGCATCACCATCAGATCCGCGGTCGTCGCCTTCGCCCTCGACGAGGACACCACGGTCAACCTCATCGACACCCCCGGACACCCGGACTTCATCGCCGAGGTGGAACGGGTCCTCGGCGTGCTCGACGGCGCGGTGCTCGTCGTCTCCGCCGTGGAGGGGGTCCAGGCGCAGACCCGCGTCCTGATGCGCACCCTGCGCCGGCTGGGCATCCCCACCCTCGTCTTCATCAACAAGACCGACCGTGCAGGCGCCCGGCCGCAAGCCGTCCTGGAGGAGTTGCGCACCCGCCTCACCCCGGCCGTCGTCGCGCCCACCGCACCGGACGACGAACTGGCCGAGCTCCTCGCCGAGCGGGACGACGACCTCCTCGCCGCCTACCTCGACGCGGACGGGCCCCTCCCGCGCGCCCGGCTGCACGCCGCACTCGCCGCCCAGACCGGCCGCGCCCTCGTCCACCCGGTGTACCAGGGCTCGGCCATCACGGGGGAGGGCACGGACGCGCTGATCAGCGGCATCCGCGCGTTCCTCCCGGCGAGCGCGGGCGACCCCGCGGCACCCGTCTCCGGCCGGGTCTTCAAGGTCGAACGCGGCCCGGCGGGGGAACGGATCGCGTACGCCCGGCTGTTCGCGGGCACCCTGGCCGTCCGGGACCGGCTGCCCGGCGGCCCGGAGGAGAAGGTGACGGCGATCGGCGTCTTCGACCGGGAACGCGGCACGGATGTCCGCCGCGCGTCCGTGACGGCTGGGCAGATCGCGAAGCTCTGGGGCCTGAGCGGGGTACGGGTCGGCGACCCCATCGGCACTGTCCCGGCGGGCGCCGCCGGCGGCCACTTCCCGGCCCCCACCCTGGAGACGGTGGTGGAGCCGTGCCGCCCCGGAGACAAGGGCACCCTGCACGCCGCACTCGCCCAGCTCGCCGAACAGGACCCGCTGATCAACCTGCGCCAGGACGACCTGCGCCGCGAGATCGCCGTGTCGCTGTACGGGGAGGTGCAGAAGGAGGTCATCCAGGCCACCCTGGCGCACGAGTACGGGGTGGCGGCGACCTTCCGCGAGACGACCACGATTCACGTGGAACGGCTGACGGGAACGGGTGAGGCCGTCGAGTTCAACAAGAAGGACGGCAACCCGTTCCTGGCCACGGTCGGCCTGCGCGTGGAACCCGCGCCGGTCGGCAGCGGTATGACGTACCGGCTCGGCGTCGAACTCGGCTCCATGCCCTACGCCTTCATGGCGGCGGTGGAGGACACCGTACGGTCCACCCTGCGGGAGGGCCTGTACGGCTGGGAGATCCCCGACGTGGTCGTCACCCTGACACACTCCGGGTACTCCCCGCGCCAGAGCCACGCGCACGCGATCTTCGACAAGAGCATGTCGAGTACGGGCGCGGACTTCCGGCACCTCACCCCGCTGGTGCTGATGGCGGCGCTGCGCCGGGCCGGAACACGGGTGCACGAGCCGATGCACCGCTTCCGCCTGGACCTGCCGGCCGACACGCTCGGCCCCGTCATGTCGGCCTTGGCCCGGCTGCGAGCGGTGCCGGACACCCCGCGCACGCAGCACACCGGATGCGTGCTGGAGGGCGCGATCCCGGCGGCGGCCGTGCACCGCCTGGAACAGCAACTCCCCGGACTGACCCGGGGCGAGGCGTCCCTGGAGGCGGACTTCGACCACCACCGGCCCGTCCAGGGGCCGCCACCGCGCCGGGAGCGCACGGACCACAACCCGCTCAACAGGAAGGACTATCTGCTGGCGGTGGTCCGCAGGGTCACGGCGTAGCGGCGGTGGGCCGTGCCGTGGCGCTCACGTCGACCCACCAGTCGTGGGAGGTCTCCCAGTGCCCCTTCGGGTACTCCAGGGTCACCTCCCCGGCGAGCCGGAACCCCGCCTTGCGGCACACGGCGTTGGACGCGCCGTTGGCCACACGCGGGTAGGCGTGCAGCGTGCGGTGCGGCCCCCCGGCGGCCCGGACCACCTCGACGACGGCCCGGGCCGCCGCCGCTGCCAGCCCCCGCCCCTGGAACTCGGGCAGCACCGCCCAGCCCGTCTCCCACTCGGCCTCGCCGTCGTCCCTGTGGTGCTCCCAGTAACCGATGGTTCCGACGGTCTCCCCGGTCGCCGCCAGCTCCACCCGGAACACCTGCCCGGTGTCCAGCGCGAGGTACCGCCGATGCCGGTCGGCCAGCTTCTCCGCGCTCTCCGGACCACCCAGATCGGCGGTCATCTCCGGGGTGTTGCACGCCTCCAGCACCCAGAAGTCCCCGTCGCCCCACCGCACCAGCCGTACCTCTTCGCTCATGGTCAGGACCCTACGACCGGGGTCTGACAATCCGGGTTCCCGTCCTCGGCCAGCACGCCGACCCGGACCGGGTAGAGCCAGCAGCGGCAGGTGTACACGGTCCCCGGCCGGTCCAGCGGCGGCGGCAGACAGCCGCGCGGCGGGCGGGGCGTCACGGCTACGGCGATGCCGACGGCGCCGACCGTCCCGCCGAGGAGGGTGGCGAGACCGATCAGCCCCAGCGTCGCGTCCTGCATCAGGCGTCCCGCAGCTCGAACCACACCGACTTGCCGACCGGCTCCGGGTACCCGAGCTGCGTCACGCCCCAGGACCAGGCCAGCAACTCCACGAGCGACAGCCCGCGTCCGCACTCCTCCTCGCCCCCGGGCAGCGCCCGGCGCAGGGAGATCCCCCGGGGCGACGCGTCGTGCACGGCGACCAGTACCTGCCCCGGCCGGATGGTGGTCTCGACGGCGACGACGGAGGTGGCGGTGTGCTCGTAGACGTTGGTCACCACCTCACTGACCAGCAGCCGCGCGGTATCGGCGAGCCCCAGCAGCCGGTTGCCCAGCAGGACGTACGCGACATGGTCGCGGGCGAGCCGCGGCGTATCGGGCGCGTTGGGCGCGGTGAGGCGGTACGAGCGGATGGCGGGCAGCGTCATGTTCCCTCCCGGGGAAGCGTGTTCGCCGAGTCACTGTCCGCCACCATAGAGTGTCGTGACTCATATGTGAATCGGGCATCGAATCATGTGTGATTCGCGAGTTGAACTATGAGATAGTCCGCGCAACAGCGCGTCCGAGCGAGGGGAGCACGGGGATGCCAGCGAGGTCGGCGCCAACAGCCAGGCAGCGCAGGCTGGGGACCGAAATGCGCAGGCTGCGGCAGGCGGCGGGGCTCAGCGTGGCGGACGCCGCGCTCAAGCTCGGGTGGGATCGGACCCGCATCAGCAACATCGAGGCAGGGCGAACCGGCCTCAGCCACGACAGCGTGAGTTCACTCGCAGGTGTGTATCAGTGCGCGGATCGCGCCTACGTCGACGCTCTCGGGATGATGGCCGAGGAGCGTGGCAAGGGATGGTGGGAGGAGTTCCGGGGGAAGTTCGACGCCGCCCTGCTGGACCTCGTGGAACTGGAGCAGCGCGCAGTCCACCTGCGCGGCACGCAGGTGACCCATCTGCCCGGACTGCTGCAGACCGAGTCCTACGCGAGGGCTGTGCTGTCCACGGACATCCCGGCACCGGACCCAACGGATCTGCGCCGCAAGGTGTCGTTCCGGATGCGCCGCCGCGATGTCCTCGACAAGGAAGACGCGCCGCAGTGCACGCTGCTCATTCATGAGGCGGCTCTGCGCCTGGGATTCGGCGGGCCGGCGGTCATGCGCGAGCAGTTGACCTGCATCCTGGAATCCTCGGACCGGGAGAATGTCACCATCCGCGCTCTGCCCTTCTCCCTCGGCGGTCTGCCGGGTATTGGAGCATCGATCACCTACGTGTCGGGCGCGGTGTCGCAGTTGGACACGGTGCACTTCGACACACCCACCGGCGTCCAGTTCCTCGATGCGCCAACGGCCACCCACAAGTACCGCAGCATGCTGGATAGAATCCAAGAGCTGTCTCTACCTGTGGAAAAGACACGGGACTTTGTCCGCGAAATCAGGAAACAACTCTGAGAGTGTGGAAGATGTCGGATATTCCATGGCAGAAATCCTCCTACTCGACGCAGGGTGACAATGACTGCATAGAGTTGGGGCGTTACAGTGGCGCGCTGCTCCTTCGGGAGAGCGACGAACCCGATGTGGTCTCGGCGGCTGACTCCCTGCGTGTTCAGGCGCTGCTTCTGGCGGTCAAGCACGGGACGTTCGGCCGGCTGGGCTGAGACCGACACACTTCCTGGGCCTCCACTCCAAGAGATGGGGGGCCGTTCTCATGCCGTACGGAACCCGTGCGAACCCCGCCGTACCGTCCGGGAAAACACCGTCGCGTGAGGCAGCCTCCCCTCCTTACACTCCCGGCCATGGCATGCCGCATCAGTGAACTGGTTCTCGATGTCGCGGACCCGGAACGCCTCGCCGTGTTCTGGAGCGAGGTCCTTGGGTACGTCGAACTCGGCCGCGAGGACGACGGAAGCATCGAGATCGGGCCGCCCGGCACCGGCTTCGGCGGGCCGCAGCCCACCCTCGTCCTCAGCCCCACCACCGACCCACGGCCGCAGAGACTCCGACTGCACCTCGACGTCAGCGCCACCGACCGCGACCAGGACGCCGAGCTGGAACGCCTGCTCGCCCTCGGCGCCCGGCACGCCGACGTCGGACAGACCGGCGAGGAGAGCTGGCACGTACTGTCCGACCCTGAGGGGAACGTCTTCTGCCTGCTGCGCAAGCGAATCCAGCCCGTGTGATCCCCCGGCCTCCCGGCCCGTGCCGGGAGGCCGACGTGTGCCGTGCGTACAGTTGCCGGACGGCGCCCCTGGTGGGCGACAGCGGGAACCGGCAAGGGGGTGCTGCGGGCATGGTGAAGCAGTGGGTGAGGCTCGAACTCGACGTGACCGGCTTCGAGTCCGAGCGGTTCGCGCCGTACGTGGAGCGGTGCCTGGGGGCCGGCATCCGTCTGGTCACGCTGGACGCGTTGGGCGACACGACGCGGAACCGGCGGGCGCTCTACGCACTCAACAAGGAGTGCGCCGCCGACATCCCGGAGCGCGGGGAGTTCTACACGTACGACGCGTACGTACGGCAGCGGATCGAGGTTCCCTCGTACGACCCTCGCGGGGTGGTGATCGCGCTGGACGGCGACGGTGGATGGATCGGGATGTCGGCGACCTCGGATCACCGGTCGTCCGGGTTCGTGTTCAATGAGATGACCGGCGTCCGGTCGGCCTTCCGGGGGAGAGGCATCTCCCTCGCGATGAAGACCTTCGGCATCGGCTTCGCCGCGCGGTGCGGCGTGGACCGGATCCGGACCGTCCACCATCCGGCGAACACCGCCGCCATCGAGATGAACCGGCGCCTCGGTTACGTCGACGCCCCCGAACGGGACGGCTGACCGGAGCCCGGCTAGGTCGGCGCGAGTTCAACGGGATGGTATCGACCGCCGGTTGCAGCCCGCGCACCCTCCCGCTGCCTGTCGCCACAGACCGGGGGCGCGTGCGGCACTTTCGGCGCCCTCGGCACGCACCCGGAGGTAACGCCCCCGTCCCTCAGCCGGCCCCGAGCAGCAGTCCCCCCAACGCCAGACGAAGCAGGCGGTGAGCGGTTTCCGGGTCGCCGTCGGAGGCCAGGGAGAGGGCGTTGGCCAGGGTGATGAGATCCAGTGGCGTCACGTCGTCGCGCAGCACCCCCGCCTCCGCCGCGTCCGCGACCAGCCGCGCCGCCGCGTCCTGGAGCAGACCGTGGCAGCTGTCCTCGACGGCGATGCCGCCGTTGGGGTCCGCCATGAGGGCAGCGGCCACCCCGCGCGTGGTCGAGGTGTAGGTGGTCAGCTCGTCGAGCCAGGTGGTGATCGCGTCGCGGGGGGACTGCGTGTCGGCCAGTTCCTGAGCGCGGCGGCTCAGGCGTTCCACGCCCTCGTGGAAGACCGCGTTGAGCAGTGCCTGCCGGGATGGGAAGTGCCGGTGCAGGGTCGCCGATCCGACGCCGGCGCGGCGTGCGATCGCTTCGAGGGACGCCTGTGCGCCCTCCTGTTCGATGACGGCCTCAGCCGCTTCGAGCAGCCGCGCGCGGTTGCGGCGGCTGTCCGCGCGGCGTGCCGGGCCTGCGGTGTTCATCGTTGCGCCCCGCCCTTCACTAGACAAACGGAGGGGTGCCCCATATTTTAGTGGACATCAAACGGGGGGACCCTCCGTTTTCGATATCCACTGGAGACACCCATGTCCGATTCACCTTTTGTGCTGGTCACAGGCGCCACCGGGAAGCAGGGAGGGGCGACCGCCCGCGCCCTGCTGAGCGCCGGAACGGCGGTGCACGCCTTCGTCCGTGACCCCGACGCCCCACGGGCGCGGGCACTCGCCGCCGAAGGCGCCACCCTCGTGACCGGCGACCTCGACGACCCCGCCTCCCTGGTGGCGGCGCTCGACGGCGCCCGGGGCGTGTTCTCCGTCCAGCTGCCCGACATGGCCGATCTCACCGGCGACCTCGAAGTCCGCCACGCCCGCACCATCGCCACCGCCGCCCGGAAGGCCGGCGTCGAGCAGATCGTGCACACCTCGGTCTCCGGCACGGGCACCCGCGGAACGATCGACGCGGAACGCTGGGGCGCCGCCTTCGCGCACTACTGGCGCAGCAAGGAGGCCGCCGAGCAGGAGATGCGGAACGCGGAGACGCGGTACCTCACCATCCTGCGCCCCAGCACGTTCATGGAGAACTTCGTCCAGCCGTCCTTCTACTACGCCCAGAACGACCCGGACCAGCTCCTGGTCGTCACCGACCCCGACTCGCCGCAGCCGTTCATCGCGGTGGCCGACATCGGCGCGGCGGCGGCAGCTGCCTTCGCCGAGCCGGAGCGGTTCCACGGCGTGGTACTGGAGTACGCCGGTGAGCTGCTGACCTTCCGCCAGGCCGCCGCCACCCTCTCCGAGGTCCTCGGCCGGCCGATCACCCTGCCCGCCGGCATCCCGGAGGCACGGGCCGCCGGCCTCCACGAGGCCTTCATCGCCTCCCAGGAGTACGTGGGCCTCCACCCCGCCCCCGCCGACCCCGACGCGGCCCGCACCCTCGGCCTCCCCACCACCCCCTTCGCAACCTGGGCCCGCATCACCCTGTGACCACCGGGCACGACGACCCTCTCCCCGGGCCCCCATGCCGGGCAACTTCGCCCGCGTCCACGTCACGGTTGTGACCCCCGGTGGGGATGATGAGGACGGCACACCGAGTGCCGAGCCTGCGGCCGGGCCCGCACGTTGTGACCCTCGGTGGGGGTGATGAGGACCGACGTCCCCGCGGTCACCCCGCTTTCCTGGCAGTTGTTGTGACCCCCGGTGGGGGTGATGAGGACGCGGTCAAGCAGCACGCGGAGACCGCCTGGATCGCCGCGTTGTGACCCCCGGTGGGGGTGATGAGGTCTGCGCTGGCCGGAGTTCGGGTTCGGGCTGCGCCCCGTGTTGTGACCCCCGGTGGGGGTGATGAGGACGCCGTGGACCGCGCGCACCACTGCTGGCACCAGGTCAAGTTGTGACCCCCGGTGGGGGTGCTGAGGACTGATGTGCGTTCCCTCACACACCTGCTACACAAGATGTTGTGACCCCCGGTGGGGGTGATGAGGACATCCGCGCAGCATCGCGCGCACTTCGGGACATGCGAGTTGTGACCCCCGGTGGGGGTGATGAGGACGACCCCGATGCCCGACTGCACCTGTCACCGGCACGGGTTGTGACCCCCGGTGGGGGTGATGAGGACCGGGTCATGGACGCACGTGCGGCGCATCCGCTGGTAGTTGTGACCCCCGGTGGGGGTGATGAGGACTCGAGGCCGCGCGCCTCGCTTCGATCGCCGCCCAGTTGTGACCCCCGGTGGGGGTGATGAGGACTACGTCACCAGCGGCCACCAGGTCCTCACCCTCACGTTGTGACCCCCGGTGGGGGTGATGAGGACGTGCCCACGCCATGGCCGCCGCCGTCCTCTCCGACCCGTTGTGACCCCCGGTGGGGGTGATGAGGACTCCTTGGCCCGGTCGCGGGGGACGAGCAGGGCGGCGGGTTGTGACCCCCGGTGGGGGTGATGAGGACGGCCCTCGGCGCCCGCGCCTTCACCGCCGACCACGGGTTGTGACCCCCGGTGGGGGTGATGAGGACCGCACTGTGAAGGTGCAGGTCGTGGTGGGGTTGCTGGCTGTGGTCCGGGGTGGTTTTGCAGCGAGTCGGCGGTTGTGTTGATGGGCCGGGCGTGTCGCTGAAATACGCGGGGTCACAGGACGGTGGTGGGCGTGGGTTTGGTGGCGCCCCATTCGAGGCGGACAGGGGTGGCTCCGGGCGGGAAAGTGTAGACGAGGACCTGGTCGTAGCTGAGGTCCAAGAGGTCCTCGACGGCCTTCTGGAAGCGGCGCAGCTGCGCTTCGGTGAGCTGGCCCTCGAAGACGCTGCGTTGCACGTGGTGAAGGTACTTCCGGCAGGTTCGCAGGATGCGGGGGTTGCGTTTGGCAGCTGTGTCGTAGACGACGATGACGTGCATCGCAGGTCACCACCAGATCCGGAAGGGTTTGTAGGGGGTGCCCTCCAGACAGCGGCGGGTGAGGGCCAGGGCGTCGAAGTAGAGGAGTTCGTCGTAGGCGACCGGCCTGCCGAGGGCGCGGTGGCTGACGGTGGTGGCGAGTTCGTCGCGCACCGTCTGGACGACGAGTTTGCGCCCGGCGTCGCTGAGCATGGCCTGGTTGGTGTCGCGGTCGAAGTGGTGGGTCTTGAGCTGGTTGCGGCGAGCCATGCGCAGCAGGAGACGCTCGGCGAACAGCGGTTTGAACATCTCGGCCAGGTCCAGGACGAGGGAGTGCCGTTGACGTTCCATGCTGCTGTGGAGGAACGCGATGCCGCTGTGCAGCGGGGTGAGGCGCACCGCGCTGAGGGTGCGGGCGTAGATGATGCCGTTGACGTAGCTGATGAACGCGTTGCCGGCGTTCTTCGGTGGGCGCCTGCTGCGGCCGTCCAGCTGGAGCCAGTCCGGGAGTTTGGTGTCGATGACCTGCCAGGCGGAGCGGCGGAAGGTGCCTTCGGCGCTCATCAGCTGTCCGGTGGTGCCGGCCTCCTTGATGGAGTTCTGGAGCACGGTGTACGGGCGGTCGAGAAGTTTGCGGTCCACGACGCGCCGTACGTTGAACGCGCAGGCGTCGACGATGGCGCGGGCGACGCCCATGGCCTCCGGGGCGTTCTGGGCGAGCCGAGCCTGGGCGAGGACGGTCTCCCCGGAGGTGCTGACCTCCGAGGTGAGCAGCGAGCCGGCGTAGTCCCCGTAGTAGCTGAGCAGGTGGACGTTGATGCGGTGCCGGTTCAGCAGCGCGGTCACCGAGGTGTTGATGTCGGTGTCCGCGCAGGCCACGATGTCCCGTACATCGGTGACCGGGATGTGGACCTTGTCCCCTGCCTCGCGTTCGATGACCAGCGACTCGTCCTTGCGCCGGATCCGGCAGGGGCTGGTCAGCCAGTAGGTACGGCTGGCGACGGGCATGTCACTCCATCCAGCAGTAGTCGGTGAAACTGCATCCCCGGCAGCGACTGCGTGCCAGGCGCTCGGGCGAGGAAGGGGCGGCCGTCACATCCAGTACCGCCTGGATGTCGGCCTCGGCCTGGACGGCCGCCTCACCGGTATAGGGCAGTCGCTCCGTCCGGCGCGTGGCCGGGTAGTGCAGGATCGCGCCCTGCGCCTCCACTCCGAGCCGGTGCAACTGATGGCAGTAGTGGAGGCCCTGGGCTCGGTCTCCCGCAGTGGGACGGGAGGACGACTTCACCTCGTGCACCCACTGCTGTCCGTCAACGAAGTCCAGCTTCGCGGCGCCGAGGTCCACCGGGCTGTTCCGGGTGTAGGTGCTGTCGTGAACGGCTTCGCCGAGTTGGACGGTGGCGCTGAGGTGCTCGGGGCGTACGCCCCGGACGTAGAGCCACAACTGTCTCGGGCAGTGGTACAGGTACTTGATGTGGACACCGCCGACATCCTCGGAGCGGATCACAGCACCTCACCCAGCTGATACGAGGACGCGAAGTTGCCGGTGACCTGGGTGAGCCCGTACTCAGGGTCGTACGCTCCGTCGATGATCCGGACCCGGAGCTTCTTGTCGTACCGGGGGAGCTTTCCCGCCCAGGCCGGCAGGGGGATGAGGTAGTCGTCGGCGAGCAGCAGGCCCGCCGGGCCGTCAGCTTCTTGGAGCGCCGTCGCATAGGCGTCCTGGTCGGTGCTCAGAATCGCTTCGGTGCCCTGGAACATCTCGTCGAAGGAATCGGCGAGGGCGCTGCGGTCGTCGAACGGATAGTGGAAGGTGAGGAATCGCTGCTCGAAGTCGACGATGGCGCGGCGGACGTGCTCGTCCCACACGTTTCCCCACGCGGAGGCGTAGATGGTGTCGAGCCAGTGCCTCGCATCGTCCTCGTCGACGGCCAGCCCACTGTTCCGGGTGAGGATGTCCCAGCCCTGGGCCACCGGTTCGCGTTCGTAGATCCCGTCGGCGAATTCGCCGGTCTCACCACGACGCGTGGTCCAGTTGGGCTGGTGGACGACGACATCCGCAGGTGGCCGGGCGGCGATCCGGTTGACGCGGCCGAAGCGCTGAAGGAGGGCTTCCAGCGGGGCGGCGGCGGTGAACAGCGCATCGAAGTCGACGTCCAGCGACACCTCGACGACCTGCGTCGCGACCAGCAACCCGGGACGCCGTGCCGAGCGGGTGCCGAATCGCTTCCCGATCTCCTTCTCGCGCTCCATGCGGTGGCCGCGACGGAAACGGGAGTGCAGGAGGAACGCCGCCTCTGGTCCGTGCCGTTCCCGCACACCCGGTGCCAGCTCCTCGTAGAGGCAGATGGCCTGCGCCACGTTGTTGGCGACCACGAGCACGCTCTCGTCCCGGTCAATCCGGGTACGGATTTCCTCCACCGTCGCCGGGTCGGAGAGGTGGTGCTCCCGGACGGCGAGCCGGTGTCGCTTCGCCGAGGAGGGGGTTGCCGCGTTCACGGTGGCGCCCGAGACGTTCAGCGTCTCGGTGAACACGGTCTCCAGCCGTTCGGGGAGAGTGGCGGACAGGACCGCCACCCGTCCCCCGAGCCGTTTCCACAGCCGGGCACTGGCCAGGATGAATCCGAGCCGTTGCGGGTCGTAGGCATGGAGCTCGTCGAGGATGAATACCGAGTTCACCGAGTCCAGCAGCACCCCGGAGTAGGCGGGGCCGGCCAGCGCCGCGCGCAGCAATTGATAGGGAGTGCCGACCCGGACGGACTCGCGGAACAGACGGGTCGCTTCTGCCCGAGCCACCGCCTTGGCGGCGGCAGCCGCGCGATCTCCATCGCCGGGCGCCTCGCCGTCCTGGGACTCGATCCCCCGGGCAAGATGGTACGAAGCGGCCCGGGAGTGGGAGACACCCACGGAGTCCTTCGCGTCCAGAAGTGTGGTGAGCCGATCGGCCATGGTGTTGATTGAGGACAGGTACGGCAACGTGTAGAAAACTCTCGGGACTCCGCCACACGTCTCCGCCAGATCGGTGACCTGCGTGGCTGCCCACAGGAGGGCGGCTTCGGTTTTGCCGCTGCCGGTGGGGGATCGCAGCAGCAGATCACCTTCACGGTTGGCGGCGGCCCGCTGGTGCCGATGGATACTTCCGCCCATCGCCGCAAGGTGTGTCTCGATTCGGTGCGGGAGTTCTGCCCCCAGGGGTTGGTGGGCGAGCAGTTCGCCGTGGGCGGAGGAGAGCCGGTCGGCCGTTGTGACTGCACCCTGGAGCAGTACGGCGGTCAGCCCGACATCGCCGGCCACCTTGGGTTCCCACTGGTCGAGGACCGTGTTGAGCACGTCCCGGGACTGCGTCAACAGAACCGGGGTGCTGACGTCCGTGGAGTCAGTGGTGCCACGGACCGGCAGCCCATGTTCGGCGCTGGTCCGCCGAAGCCATCGCAGCAGCGCCGGAACGGCGGGATCGGGAATCGGGCCGAGCCGCTGTACCAGTTCCGCCACGTCGCTGGGTCCGTAGAGGGCGGTCAGGTTCCGGCCGTCGTCGCCGGTCAGGGCCCGGTGGTGGGTGGCCACGGCCGTGGCCACCCAAAGGAGAAGCTCCGGATCCTCGATGAGCCAGGGCAGGAAGCCCAGCGACAACACCTCGTGACGTTCGCCCCAGCGCCGGGTGCGTTCGTACGCCATGTCCTGGAACCCGTCCGGAATCTTGCCCGCGTCGTGGGCGAGGCCGGCCAGCGCGGCGGCGGGCCAGAAGAGAGCACCGAGTACGGGCTCCACCACCGCTACCCGACCGACCCTCCGCTCCACCGCACCGTTCGCCAGGAGGGTGTCGAGCAGGTGGGAGGTGAGCAGTTCGGCGCGACGGCCGCGCTGCGGGCTCTTGGCCCTGATCTTCGCCAGGAGTTCCTCATCGCACATGTCAGCTCCCCTTCGTGCGCGGGGACACGAGAGTCGCTGGATGCGGTGATGCCAAGGGGACGAGCGCCTGGCCGTCGGTGGTGGAGCGGCTTCCCGGGACGATGTCTGGGCAGCGTCCGGTGGGATCGAAGCGGTACGAGCCCCAGCGCGTCTCCGTGTTGCCGGGGGTTACGGCTGTTGCCAGCCGCAGCCGCTGTGAGGCATAGGTCTGGGTACGTTCTTCCGGCACCAGAGCGCTGCCCACAGCTCCGGGCTCTGGCAGCACCGGCACCTCGGCCACGTCGATGCCGACCAGGTCCTGGCTGCGCCCCAGCCGTAGCCCCCAGCGTGGCCGCCTCATCCGCTGCCGCCAGAGACCGATGTCGTCGAACAACCAGATGCGCAGAGTCACATCGGCGAGGAATTCCCGATGACGGGGCGCCGGAGAGGTGGCGCTTCCCGACCGGTCGAGCGGGTGGTACGTCTCAAGGTCTGTGCCCCGACCGCGCGCCTGGAAGCACATGGCGAAGGACAGTTCCGGGTGTACCTGGTCCCAGCCGCCGGCGGCGGCTGCCAACAGCCCGCCGACTGTGGTGGGCGGCGGGCAGGGCAGGGTCACCTGGACGCCCCGGTACATCGGGTCACGGAACGAGACGACCGGGGCGGTGACCGTTACCCGAAGGGCCGTGTCGCTATTGGTGCTCACGCGGGCCGGTCCTCGAACCATCCGTCGTGCTTGCCCTCTTCGACCTCGTCGGCCAGGCGCCGCAGCAGAACCCGCGGATGATCGATGACGACCTGTCCCTTGGCGATGAGGTCTGCCAGGTCATGGCTCACCGACTTCTGCTGATCGCCCAGGAACCCGGGTGCCCAGCCGATCCTCACCGGTCCATCGAGCTCGTCCTCCCATGCCTTGATCTCCTGCGCCAGCACGTCCGGATCGAAGACGGGCTTGCCCTCCCGTGCCCCGAGAACCCGGGTGAAGGGATTGACCCCGCCCTTCATCGGAGCGAGCACAAGGAGGGCCGGAGTACGGTCCCCGTAGTGCAGGGACCGCTTGGCGCCTCCGCGCAGTGCGGCGAGCGCCTGGAACAGGACGGCTACCCGGCGCCGGCGTTCCGGCAGGGCCAGCCGTACGGCTGACACGCCCCGGAAGGTGATCTCTTCGGCCCCGGCAGTGACGGCCTCCTTCGCGATGGCCTCGCTGATCGAGATCCGCAGCCCGCTGCCGTCCGTCTCGAACACTCCGACCCTCGGCAGATCCAGCAGCAGATCCCCGGCGAGCACGGCGCTGTACAGCTCGTGCTGGTGAATGACGGGGTTCTCACCGGCGCCGAAGCCCCGGCTCATGGTGCCGAAGTCGGTCGTCGGCCGCTGCGGGACGACCGACACGAGCGTGCCGGTCGCCAGCACGGTGTCGCGCTGGTAGTTCTGCTTCTTCACCGCCACCATGTAGCCGAACAGGTCATCGTCCAGGAACTGATCGGGCCGTCCTGCCGTGTACGCCTGCTGGTTGGACCCCGACCCGCTGCGTGTCACCCCGGAGCGGGGCTCATCGGTGGGCAGCGAGTCGCGCAGCCACCGGCGGAACGCCTGGGCGGACACGTACGGGTGGACATCCCGCCCCACCTTCAGCCGCTTCACGGTGCCGGTGTTGTCGACGCCCTCTCCGTTGTTCGGGGCGCCGGCCACGACCTCTTCAACGATCTTTCCCACCAGAAAGCTCATCGCTCGTCCTCCTCATCGTCATCGTTCTCACGGTTGATCCACTTCTTGTCGTCCTCGCGCAGCTTCGCGATCTCCGCCTCCGCTGTCTCGGATTCGTCCTTCGCCGTCCACTTGAGGCGGGCGAGCTCCTCGACCACGCCTGCCAGCAGAAGGTCACGGTGGAACCACCAGGCGTTGTCCTGCGACGGATCGAACAGCAGCGCCATCACGTGCTCACTGACCAGCGGACCCTCGAATGGGGTCTCCTTCCGGCCCACCAAGGCCACATCCCTGCTCAGCAGCCAGCTGCGCAGTTGACGCGAGTTGCTCAAATGGTTCCGGAACGCTTTGAGCGGGCCGCGTGATGCCTCGGGATTGAGCACTGCGGCGATCCTTTTCGCGGTCTCCCGGATTTCGGACCTATCCTTTTCATTCATCAGCAACACCTCGTGTGCGAAGGAGAAGATCAGTACTGCCACGGCCGTCAGTTCGGCGTGATCGGGATCCGAAGCCAGCAGCGACGAGGCCATGAAGCCCGTGCCCCGTCCGACGATCCGCTCGGGGTTCCGGAACGCGTTGCGCGCCAGAGAGACAACGCCGGATGTGTTGGCGGTGGCGTGCGCCCGGACCAGCGCGGTGAAGCCCACTCTCAGATCAGCGAACCGGCAGGTCTTGCGCAGCCATTCGGCCAACGGCTGGTCCAGACGGTGCCGCTCCAGCAACTGCCCACGGTTGTTGTTGTTGAAGACCAGCAGCTCCACCCCGTCGGTCAGCCGCTCGCCGTAATTCCGCAGCGCCCGCAGCGCGACCACCTCACGGCTCCATCCGCCCGGCTTCGGAGCCGTGCCGTTGAGGGCGATCTTGAGGTTCCGCTCCGCCCTTTTTCCCACGCTGGCGGCGAGAAAGCCGTCGTCCCAGCTGTGCAGCGCGATGGACGGTCCGCCCGTCAGCTGACACCCGTACGGCAGCGCGTAGAAGGCGCACAGGCAGGGCCAGCACAGGGCGGTGCCGTCATGGCCGCGCGGGGCGGTGTTCCGGTACGCCTCGCTCTCCGCCAGGGCCATGTCCCGCTTGCCGAAGAAGCCCACGGCCACTCGTCCGCACAGGGCACAGCCGGCGTCCGGCCAGCTGTCCGACGCGGGAATCCGCAGCCAGGACCGCACGCCTTCCTGAACATCGTCGTCGGTCTTCGGCTCCCCGCTCGGCCCCTTGCCCTTGCGTCGACCTGGATGGTTCATCGGCGCGTTGGGGAAGTACGACAGGCTCACCTTCTGCCAGAAGCCGTCCGCAGCCTTGCTCTCCCGCACCGAGGCACGCACCGCATCAGTCCGGACCACGTCCATCGCCGGCAGCAGATCCTCAGCGGAGAACTCACCGAGGCGCTTCCGGCCGGCGAGGGCGATGAGAGCGAACGCGCCCACGCGCTGCAACGGATGAGGAGTGAGTACCAAGCGGGACTGCTCCACAGCGGGATCGGGAGTGGTCATGACCGCACCCATCCGAAACCCGCCGCGTTGGCCTGGCCCAGCCCCCAGCTCCACAACGCTCTCAGTGTCTCGGGAGCGCCCGAGATCTCCACCTCCACCGGCGCTCCGGGCTTCGCACCGTTGCCCACCCGGAATGATCGCTGGGCACCGACCCACAGCACCGACTCCAACTCCACCGAGTCGTCCAACCCCAGAGTCCTGGCCTTGCGTGCGAGATTCCCCCGGAAGAACTGGGCCCACAGCGGAGCGCGCGGCATCAGCCACCCCTCACGCGAAGTCCGCTCGCCCTCCGCCGGAAGGTGCTTGGAGCCCTTCACCAGCACGGGCGTCTCGGTCCGCAACCGGACCCGTCCCGACGAACAATCCGGAGGAGGCACCACCTCGATCCCCGTCAACCGCAGCGCCACCCCACCCCAGTCGATGACCTCCCGAGCCGCGAAGCCGCGTCCCAGCGCCTCCGCGACCTCGGGCACGGGACTGCCGAACTCCACCACCCCGTGCCCGCCTGCCGCGTATCTGCCGCGTGTTCGTCTGGCGCCGGGGAAGACCGGGCTGCTGTGACCGAAGGGCACCATGCCGTAGAGCCCGAGACCCTTCTCATGGAACTGCCGCCCCAGCTCAGGGGCGTACCGAGCCAGCACGTCGTAGACAAGGCCGCGCCCCGGCATGAGAACGCTCTCCCAGGGAATCTCGCGAGCGGACGTCTGCACCGCCAAGCGAACCCGCATGAATTACCCCCACCATTCGCACAGCCATCAGAAAGCTCATCAGACAACCGATCTGATGGCGGCAGAGCCTATGGGTGGCCACTGACAATCCGGCCGATGTCGTCTTCGGCTGTCTGAGCGGATGCTTATAATCTGCGCCGTCGCGGACAGATGATCTTGCAGTGTTGCAAGATCATCGATTCGGACGGCTGATGACTTGGCTATCCGTGCTGGTCAAATCCTGGGGGAGTAGGAAGGTGTTCTGGGTCGGGCTGTTCACTGGTGAGCCAGAAGGCATCCGGGATGCGTTGGCAACTGAGTGGGTGCGCGCTGGAATTCACCCAATCGAGTGAATATTCGCCCGGGTCGCAAACTGGGCGAGAGGCCCGCCTTGGTGCAGTAGGCGTTGATTGCTCCGCTGCTGGCAAACAGCCTTGGCGCCGCCATGCGTCGCGTGCCCTGGCAGCAGGACGGGAGGTCCCCGCTCACACATCTGGGGCCGCCCCGCCTGTCTAGCGGCCCCCGGTGGGGGCGATGAGGACACTGGCAGGTGGCGCCGGGGCTGGAGACGGTGGCCGGTTGAGACCCCCGGTGGGGGTGATGAGGACCCCGGCCGCCGACTACGCCCCGAAGACACCCCCGCGTTGAGACCCCCGGTGGGGGTGATGAGGACCCCTGGAGACGGCCGGCTTCTGTTCGGTGGACTCGGTCAGTTGAGACCCCCCGGTGGGGGTGATGAGGACCGCCGCCTACCTGGGCAACCGCCCTGCCGAGGGCACGTTGAGACCCCCGGTGGGGGTGATGAGGACTTCGGCCGGTACGACATCCTCCGCTCCCCCCTCACGTTGAGACCCCCGGTGGGGGTGATGAGGACGGCCGACGGCCCGGGTGCTGCTCGCGACATCGACCTGTTGAGACCCCCGGTGGGGGTGATGAGGACGCCGAGTCCCGGTTCTTGAGCGGAGCGGCCATGGCCTGTTGAGACCCCCGGTGGGGGTGATGAGGACCGTACTCGCCCACGAGGTGGAGCACGTCCTGGCTGAGTTGAGACCCCCGGTGGGGGTGATGAGGACGTGTCTCGGGCGCATGGGTCGGACGGGGCGGTACGGGTTGAGACCCCCGGTGGGGGTGATGAGGACTCGCCGGATACCGGGGCACCCAGCTGCTGGTGCAGTTGAGACCCCCGGTGGGGGTGATGAGGACCTCAGGGCCGCGCCCCGCATCGCCGGGCCGGATCTGGTGTTGAGACCCCCGGTGGGGGTGATGAGGACCCGCTTGGACACGGCGTCGGCCGTGGCTTTCGACGTGTTGAGACCCCCGGTGGGGGTGATGAGGACCTCTCGCGGCGGTTGATGCCGTAGCCGTCCCACGCGTGTTGAGACCCCCGGTGGGGGTGATGAGGACCCGCGATACGGACGGCAATCCGGGCGCGGACAAAGGTTGAGACCCCCGGTGGGGGTGATGAGGACCCCCGAAGGACCAGCTCCTGCTCCTGTGGCGGATCCTGTCGTTGAGACCCCCGGTGGGGGTGATGAGGACGTGTGGGGGTAGGTCAGTCCGGGAGCGGGGCGCCCTCGTGTTGAGACCCCCGGTGGGGGTGATGAGGACCCCCGCATCGTCCAGCCGCCGCGCCCGTTGTCGACGTGTTGAGACCCCCGGTGGGGGTGATGAGGACGCTCGCGGGCCAGGTCGTGGTAGTCCGCGGACAGGTGTTGAGACCCCCGGTGGGGGTGATGAGGACGGCCGCCCGGCCTGAACGCCCCACTCCCAGGGAGCTCAGTTGAGACCCCCGGTGGGGGTGATGAGGACCTGTTCCTCGACCAGGCGCACCAGGTCCCGGGCGTCCTGTTGAGACCCCCGGTGGGGGTGATGAGGACACACGCTTTCCGTGCTGTTGGCGCGCTGGCGGTGTTGTTGAGACCCCCGGTGGGGGTGATGAGGACCGTATGGTGAAGGTGCAGGTCGCGTTGGGGTTGGAGTGCCGGGGTCGGGGTGTATTTGCAGCGAGTCGGCGGTTGTGTTGGTGAGCCGGGTGTGTCGCTGAAATCTGGGCGCTCACAGGAGGTTGGTGGGGTCGGTTGATGAGGCCCGATCGTGGCGGTGCCGTGGAACGAGCCAGGGCGGTGATGGGGTCGGTGTTCTCGGTGGCAGAGCACCATTCTGTCACCTCGGATTTACCTCCTCAGGGTGGAATCCTTGGCGTCGTCACGGGGGTGAGGGAGCCGGACGAGCCGGCGGTGAAGTGAGCGGAGCCGTATGTCTGCGGGGGGCGTGCTCTCGTCCCCTGGTCGAAGTCGCTCCGGGCCGTGGCGAGGTGGCTCGCCCGGTGCCCAGGCCCCGTTCAGTCGTCCGTGACGGTGATGCCGTAGGAGTGGGCCAGGGCGGGGGCCAGTTCCATCAGTTGGAGGGTGCTGATGGTGGCTCCGGACAGGGAGTCGAGGCCCTCGGCGATGCCCAGGCGCTGGGTCTGGCGGAAGTCGACCTTCGTCAGCCGGGCCTTGCCGAACCGGACGCCCTCCAGGGTGGAGCCGGGGAAGGTGATGCCGTTCAGGGTGGCGCCGCCGAAGTCCACGTCGCGCAGGACACAGTCCACGAACGCCACGTCCCGCAGGGCCGCCGCCCGCAGGTTCACCGAGTCCAGCTTGCAGTGGAAGAAGACGACCCGCCGCAGCTGGGCGCTGAACAACTGGAGCCCGGCCAGCGAACTGGTGTTGACCTCCACGTCCATCCAGTTGGTCTCCGCCAGATCGGTGGCGACCCAGCGCACCGCGTCCATCCACACATCGGCGAACCGCGCCTTCCGCAGCCGGCCCTCCGTGAAGGTCACCGAGCTGAGCGCCGACTCGGTGAACTGGCTGCCGCCCGCGTCCGTCTCCTCGAAGGTCCGCCCCTCCAGGTGGACGGTGTCCAGGTTCTCCTCCCGTCCCAGCGCGCCCTCGAAGGGCTGGAGGAAGTCGGCGTACGGCAGGTCGGACAGTTCGCGCGGCGTCGGGGCCGGTCGCGCGGAGCGTGGCATCGGGGCTCCAAGGAGGAACGGGAAAGTCGGCCGGGGTGGTTCTCGTCCCTCAGGATGGCGGACGCCACTGACAGTCGGCCCCGGCCCGCGCCTCATGCCGGCGAGCCGGGGCCGGGCTCGGGCGGGCGGCGGTAGACGAGGGTGTGGCGCCAGAACAGGCGGCGGCGGATCCGGGCGCCGGGAAGGAGTTCGGCGGCCCGGCGGCGGATGGCGGAGAGCGGCATCGTGGGGGTCTTGACCGGGGGTCGCGGGGGCGGGCGGCGGCCGGTGGCGCGGTCGTGGGCCCAGCAGGCCAGGCGGGCGGCGGCGTTCAGCGGGATGGAGACGAGGCCGTACGCGTGGTCCAGCGCGGTACGGTCCGGGGCGCAGCCCAGGATCAGCAGGGTGCCGCCGGGGGCGAGGGCGTCCCGCAGCTTGGTGACCGTCTCGAACGGCACGTGGTGGAGGCTCGCCAGCGCGGTGATGACGGCGTAGTGGTCCCGGGGGAGCGCGGCCGTGGTGATGTCCTCCTCCCGGAAGCGCGGGTTGGGGCCCGCGGTGGCGGCGCGCGCCGCCGCGATGACCTCGGGGCTGGGATCGATGCCCTCCACCGTGTACCCGGCCGCCGCGAGTCGCCGGGCGAAGGCGCCGGTGCCGCACCCGACGTCCAGCGCCGGGCCGGGACCGCTCAGCCGGCGCGCGGTGCGCAGCAGCCACCGGTGGTAGTGATCGTTGTGGTCGAACGGCATGACACCGCACCCTGTCACGGATCAGCCGGGGACGGTACGCCAGTGCTGCTGCCCCTCGTGATCGCGCACCACGTACCCCAACTGCCCCAGAGTCTCGGTCAGATCGCGGGCCTCTTCCTTGGCGTCGCGGCGCCCCGCCTCCTTGCGGGCGGCGAACACGACGTGCACCTCGGCGGGCAGTTCGGGCGCGTGCGGAACCCAGCGGCGGAAGTCCGCCGCGTGCGGGTCGGCCTTCGACCAGGGGTAGCCGTGCCGCTGGAAGGCGGCGGCCACCGCCGCGAGCGGGGCCTGGTGTTCGCCGCGGACGAGCGGGCGGGTGGTGCGGTCCAGCACCACCAGTTCCTTGCCGTCCGGGAAGACCGCCGAGATGTCGGCGCGCGCGAAGCGGTGCGTGGTGTCGTTCAGTTCGACGGTCAGCTGGTCGTCCGTCAGTGTCAGCTTCATCGACTCGGCGACCGCGATGAACGCCACGACCAGTCCCGCCACCACCCCCACCGCGAGGAACAGGGCGCGCTGCCACAGCTGGTCGAGCCCGGCGACGAACGTGAGCGGGCCCTCGAACGGCAGCCAGGGAAGCGTCTCGGTCGCCCAGCGCGCCGCCCCCGGCAGCAGCCAGGCCAGCGCTAGGCCCAGCGCCGGGAACCCCAGCAGGATCAGCCGCAGTTCACCGCGCGGGAAGCCCAGCTCCGTCGTCGTCTCGTCCACCCCCGCAGGGTAGGCAGCGCGCCGCCGCCCGCTGAAGTGGCCGAAGGTAGCGTCCCGCCCGACCTTCGGCTACTCCGCTACTTCGGCTACTCGGCTACATCGCCCGGTGGATGAAGCTGGTGAACGGCGCCCGCGTCCGCCACCCCAGTGCCTCGTACAGCGCGCGCCCCTCGACGCTCGCGCACAGCACCGCGTCCGTGGCCCCGGCCCCGGCCGCCGCGCCGATCAGGGTGCGGACCACCACCGAGCCCAGGCCGCGCCGCCGGTGGTCGGGGTCGGTCTCGATCTGGTCGATGACGGCGGTGGCGGCGCCCCGCCCCAGCGCCACCTGCCCCGTCGCGGCGACGGTGCCCTCCGGCGTGACGAGGCGTACTTCGGTCACCCCGTGCTGGGAGCCGCTGACCAGCGCGTATCCGGCGGGTACCGGGACGGCGGCGGTGGCCTCCCGGGGCTCCACGGCGGTGCTCATCAGGAATCCGGGGCTGTTGCTGGTCCACTCCGGGCCGAGCCAGCCGGCCACCGTCTCGTCCGGCAGGCAGGTCTTGAGCCAGACACACGGCTCCCCGGCGGCCTCGATGTGCGCGGCGGCCTTGCGGACGGTGATCTCGTCGGCGTCCGGCAGCACGTGCCGGGCCCGGTGGTGCGGCAGCCCCACGTCGAGCCGCGCGCCCCACGGCTCCTCCACGGCGGGCGGCAGCCCACGGGCGAGGGCGTAACCCGGCACCCACGCCCGTACGAGATCGGGTACGGTCCGCGGCCACGTGTCACTCATGTGTTTGTACGCTACCGGCATCCCTCGCCAGCAGGGCGGCCCGCACCCGGTTGCTGACCTCCAGCGCGACGAGGATCCGGCTTACGTGGGCCTTCACGGTGCTCTCCCGCATGTGCAGCGCCCCCGCGATGTCCGCGTTCGTCGCGCCGCGCGCCAGCAGCGCCAGCACCTCCCCCTCGCGCGGCGTCAGGCGCGCCACCTTCTCCCGCGCGGCCTGCGCCTGCGGCCCGGCCGTGTGGTGGTAGCGGTCGATCAGCCGGCGGGCCGCGCTGGGATGCAGCATCGCCGAACCGGCGGCCACCAGCCGTACCGCCCGCAGGATGTCCGCCGGTTCGCTGTCCTTGAGCAGAAAGCCCTCCGCACCGGCGGCCAGCGCGTCGTACACGTACTCGTCCAGGTCGAACGTGGTCAGGGTGATCACCCGGGGCGGGCGCGGCAGGGCCCGCAGCCGGGCGGTGGCGGTGATGCCGTCCATGCGCGGCATCCGGACGTCCACCAGCGCGACGTCGATACGGTGCGACCGGGCCGCCTCGATCGCCTGGAGGCCGTCGGCGGCCTGGGCGACCAGTTCGATGCCCGGGTCCGCCCCGATCAGATCGGCCAGCCCGAGCCGTACCAGCGCGTCGTCGTCGACGATCATCGCCCGGATCGCGGGAGTCGCAGGGGTCGCGGAAGTCGCGGGGGTGGGGGAGGTCATGGGGAGCCGTTCGGTATCCGTGCGGTCAGTTGCCAGTGGTCGCCGGCCGGCCCCGCGTCCAGGCTGCCGCCCAGCGCCTGGACGCGCTCCCGCAGGCCGATCAGCCCGAACCCCGGTACGGCCGGCTCCGCCACCGCGCCGTGGCCGTGCGGCGGCAGCGGGTTGCTGACCTCGGCGACGGTGCCGCCCGGCCCGTACCGCACCGCCACCCGTACGGGCGTGTGCGGGGCGTGCCGGCGGGCGTTGGTCAGGGCCTCCTGCACCAGCCGGTAGACGGCGAGCCGGTGCGCGGCGGGGGCCCGGGTGCCCGCCGGTTCGTCGAGTTCCGCGTCGATGCGCTGGCCCGCCTCGCGGGCGGTGTCGATCAGCTCGCCGACCTCGCGCAGCGCCGGCTCGCGGCTCCGCTCGCCCCGCGGCGTCAGCTCCTCGGTGCGCAGCGCGCCGAGCACGTGCCGCAGGTCGGCGAGCGCGTCGGTGGACGCGGTGCGCAGCAGCCGCACGCGGTCGGCGGTCACCGGGTCGAGCTGGTCCGCGCGCGTGGCCAGTACCCCGCTGTGCAGGGCGATCAGGCTCAGCCGGTGCGCCAGGACATCGTGCATCTCGCGGGCGATGGCCGTGCGCTCCGAGCCCCGCGCGGCCTGTTCGCGCAGCTCCCGCTCCCGGTGCAGATGCCCGATCCGCTCGCCCAGCGCGTCCGCGAGCCGCCGGCTGCTGGCGGCCCACAGGCCCAGCACCATCGCGACGATGAACAGCGCCCCGGGCCCGTACGCGCGCGGCGTCCACAGGCTGAGCGGGGGCTGGACCAGCAGGTTGAGGCTCATCGCGCCCGCGATGGCGGCGCCCGCGACCCGGGCGCGCCGGGTCGCGGTGAGGTGGAACGCCATCAGCAGCATCGGCAGCATCGCCCCGAACAGCCCGGCCGCGCCCGCCGCGACGCCCGCGATCGGCAGGGGGTGGCGGTAGCGCAGCGGCAGCATGCCGCCCGCGACCAGGGAGGCGGCCACCGAGGGTGCGGCGGCGTGCCAGCCACCGGCCGAGACGGCGGCGTCGGACACCGATACGGCGGACAGGGACACCACCATCACCAACTCGCCCCACCAGGGCAGCCGGTACTCCGTTCTGGCCGCTTCCACGCCGTTCAGGGTAGGCGGGGGCAGGGGTCGCGGGCCCCCTACTTTCGTCGGGGTCACCGGTCGCCGAACGGCCGATTCCGCGAGCCGGGCGGGTTTCTAGCGTCACTGGGCATGGACTCCTCACTGTTTCTCACGGAGGCGCTGCGGGGCTTCCGTACCACCGGGGCGATCGCCCCCAGCGGGCGGCGGCTGGCCGCTCGGCTCGCCGCGCCGGTACGGAGGGCCGGCGCGGCGGCGCGCGGTGGGTCCGCGCGGCGTCCGCTGACGGTCCTCGAAGCGGGCGGCGGGACCGGGGCGGTGACCCGGGCGCTGCTGCCGCTGCTGGGGCCGGGGGACCGGCTGGACGTGGTGGAGGCCAACGCCCGGTTCGCGGCGCGGCTGCGGCGGCTGACCGCCGGGCCGACGGTGGCGGTGCGGGTGCACCACACGTACGTCGAGCGGCTGGCGGTGGCGGACGGCACCTATGACGTGATCGTTTCCGGTCTGCCGTTCGCCAACTTCGATCCGGAAGAGGTCGAAACGATCATGGCCCGCTATCGCGCACTGCTGAAGCCGGGCGGGACACTGACGTACTTCGCCTACCCGGGCGCCCGGCTGTGGCACTCCCCCCGGCAACGGGACGTCGCCCGGGTGCTGGCCGGCCACCACGTCCGCCCCGGGGTGGAGGCCGTCTCCGAGACGGTCTGGGCGAACCTGCCGCCCGCCCGCGTGTGGCGGCTGACCACCGCATCGTGAACGACCTCACGCTGAACGAGACCGCCGCACTCCTGGGCGGGATCCCACCCGCCCTCGCCTACCTGCTGCTGGCCTGCGCGGTGCTGGCCGAGGCGGTGCTGCTGCTGGGCGCCTTCGTCCCGACCCTGACCCTGCTGCTGACCGCCGGGGCCCTCTCCCGCGCGGGCTACCTCGACCTGCCCTGGGTGATCGCGGTGGCGACCGCGGCGGTGATCTGCGGCGACGCGCTGGCCCACCGCGTCGGCCGGGCGGTGGGGAGGGGCCCGCTGGCGCGCCGGGTACCACCGGCGATCCTGGAGCGGGTACGCGGCGGCCACTCCGTCCTGGTCTGCCGCTTCGTCCCGGTGGCCCGCACCGTCGCGCCGTACCTGGTGGGCGCGGGCGGACTGCCGTACCGGGCGATGGCACCGTACAGCGCGCTCGGCGCCGCCGTCTGGGCCACGGCGGAGGCCGGGGGGCCGGCTACGCGGCCGCCGCCACCCTCGGCCCGCTGCTCCCGGTGGCCGTGCCGGCCCTCGGGGCGGGCGCCCTGCTGATCCTGTTTCTCACCCGCCGCTTCCTCACCCGCCGCGCACCGCTTCCAGGTACGCGCCGATGGCGTCCCGGTTCCGGGCCAGGCACCGGATCCGCTCCGTCATCCGGTCGCGCTCGTGCTCCAGGGTGGCCAGCATCTCGGGTGTCGCGTCGGGGAAGTGGATGACCCGGGGCTTGTCGAGACACGGCAGGATCTGCTTGATGATGCGGGTGGGCAGTCCCGCGTCGAGCAGGCCGCGGATCTGGAGCACCCGGTCGACGTCCGACTCCTCGTAGGACCGGTAGGTGTTCTGGCACCGGCCGGGCAGCAGCAGGCCCTGCTCCTCGTAGTAGCGCAGCAGCCGGCGGGGCGTACCCGTCCGTTCCGACAGCTCTCCGATGCGCATCGGGCCCCTCACCGCTCGCCGCTTGACCTTCACATCAATGTGACGGTTTGACGATACGCGGCATGCGAGAGACAGCGAAAGCGCACGGGAAACTGCCGCTGCCCGCCCTGGTGGCGCTGGCGATGGCGGCCTTCATCACCGTCCTGACCGAGGCCCTGCCGGCCGGCGTACTGCCCGCCATGAGCGCGGACCTGGGGGTCAGCGAATCGGCCGCCGGGCAGGCTGTGACGATCTACGCGCTCGGTACGGCCGCCGCCGCGATCCCGCTGACGGCGGCGACCGCCGGATGGCGCCGCAAGAAACTGCTGCTGGCGGGGGTGGCCGGATTCGCCGTGGCCAACACGGTCACGGCCGTCTCCCCCTGGTACCCGCTCACGATGGCCGGCCGCTGCCTGGCCGGGGTGGCGGCCGGCGTGGTGTGGGCCCTGCTGGTCGGGTACGCGCGCGGCATCTCCCCGGCCGCGCTGCGGGGCAAGGCGATCGCACTCGTCATGGCGGGCATCCCGGCGGCGCTGTCGCTGGGGGTGCCGGCCGGTACGTTCCTGGGCGGGCTCCTGGGCTGGCGGGCGACGTTCTGGGCCATGACGGGACTGGCGCTGGTGCTGACCGGCTGGATCGTGGCGGTCGTCCCGGACCGGCCGGGCGCCCGGGGCCCGGCGGGCAGGATCCCGCTCGCCCGGACCCTGCGCGTACCGGGAGTGGCCGCGGTGCTGTGGGTCACGCTGATCTGGGTGCTGGCCCACACCGTCCTCTACACGTACATCGCCGCCTTCCTGGAGCGGCTGGGGGCGGGGGAGCGCATCGACGTGGTGCTGCTGGTGTTCGGGGTGGCGTCGCTGCTGAGCATCTGGATCACCGGCGCGTACATCGACCGCCGGCCACGGGCCCTGGCGCTGTCGGCCGCGCTGCTGTTCGCGGTGGCGGTGGCGGTGCTGGCGGTACGGGCCGGCAGCACACCACTGCTGTACGCGGCGGTCGCGCTGTGGGGGCTGGGCTGGGGAGGCGCCCCGACCCTGCTGCAGACCGCGGCGGCGGTGGCGGGCGGCGACGCGGCGGACACGGCCCAGGCGATACTCGTCACGCTGTGGAACGCCGCCATGGCGGCCGGCGGGATCGCCGGCGGGCTGCTCCTGACCCACGGCGGCGCGGGGTCGCTCCCCTGGACGGCGCTGCTGCTGGCGCTCCCGGCCCTGGCCCTCGTAACGACGGCACGCCGGGCGGCCTTCCCGGAGACGGCACGAGGCTGACGCGGGCCGGTCCTGGCCGAGGAGGCTGCCCGACCCCCGAGGGAGGGCGGGCAGCCGAGGGGCGGGTTCCCGTTCCCCGATCAGGTCCAGCCGTTGCCATCACAGACGGTGCAATCCACCTCCTGTTGTCCGCCATCTTCATTGATCACGACTTTCCCCCGTCCGTTGCAGACCGGACACGGGACGGGCGTGCTGTGTTTTCCCACTGCTGATCCTCCATTCCGCTGTGCGCCGATCACGTGATGCGCTGGTCCGGACTGTCGAGCCACATGTGCTCTCCGGTGGGAGTCACCGTCAGCCCGAATCGATCCAGGCTGGGAGAGCCGAGAGCGACCCATTCCGCATGGCCGGCCACGACTTCTTCCCAGAGCGGGCGCGGGCCCCGTTGAGTGACCCGGACGACGCCGGCTTCGTCCACGCGGACCACGGCATGGGAATGCCCGCCATGCAGAATTCCGAGAAAGCGCCCGCCATCCTTCTCGAAGCCGCTCGCGCTCACGCCGGGAAGCTTCCCGTGCAGGAACGCCGTCCGCCCCGGAGCGCGGGCGAGCACCTGCCGGGGGTCGGCGGACGACACGGACTCCTGATCCTCGGCTCCGTCGGCGACCTGATCGCCGGCCCTCTCACGCTGCGAGCGCAGGAGCATGAAGCCGCACTCGCCATGGAAGCGGCCCGAGGCTGTACCGTCCTCCCCCACGGTGAGCGCCGTCACCTGGGAGACTGGAGTCCACGGCAGGACGATCCGGCCGCCGGGACGGGTCTGTTCGACCCAGGCGTAGGGGATCTCATGGACTCCGCAGGTGATGTGCACGCGGTCGAAGGGGGCGAGGTCCGGGGCACCGAGGCTTCCGTCGCCGACGACGACGCGAGGCGAGCGGCCCACGCGTGCCAGGTTCTTCCCGGCGATCGCGGCCAGCGACGGATCCACCTCGATCGACACCACGTGCTCGTCGCCGACCAGCTCACCCAGCAGTCCCGCCGTCCAGCCGGTGCCGGTGCCCACCTCCAGTACCTTGTGGCCCGGTCGTGCTTCCAACAGGCTGAGGAACGAGAAAACCAGCGCCGGGGCGGAAGAGGAGCAGGTGAAATTGAAGGTCTTCTGAATCGTCTCCGCAGTGAGTTCGGTCTTCCCGTCATCGATCTGCGTCACGATGGCGGTATTCGCATGGACCATCTCCCACCAGCGGTCGGGATCACTGTCTCTGTCGATCCAGTGTTTCTCTCCGTTCCACTGTGCGGTCGCCGAAGCCTTTCGCGGTATGAACGCATGGCGTGGCACGGTGAAAGGCAGGATTCCCTGCGGGATCCGGTCGCTCATGACGGAGAGCGTAGCGAGCGTGTTCCGCGTCGGGAAGAAGAGAACTTTTCCGCCGATCACCGCTCATCCGATAAGCATTCGCCGCCGGGATATTCCCCGCCCGCTCGCTCCTCCTATCACCCGCTTTGATCCCGGAGCGCGCTCCCGGCGCACCGCCCGGATCGGGCCACGGCTGTCGGACGGATGCTGCAAGATATGGCGCGTGTCCCACGCCGACGATGTCACCCGACGTACCAGCGCCACGCCGTCCGCCGCCGAGCAGCTCGACCCCGCCGCCATGCGGGCCCGTTACCGGGAGGCCGGGCTGGAGGAGAAGGACAGCGCGGCCGACCCGTTCGCGCAGTTCCTCGCGTGGTTCGGGCAGGCCGCCGAGAGCGGGCTGCACGAGCCGAACGCCATGATCCTCGCCACCGCCGACCCGGCGGGCCGGCCCAGCTCCCGGACCGTCCTGCTGAAGAAGTTCGACGAGCGGGGCTTCGTCTTCTTCACCAACTACGGGTCCCGCAAGGGCCGGGAGATCGAGGCGAACCCGCAGGTCTCGCTCCTCTTTCCCTGGCACGGCATCGCCCGGCAGGTCATCGTCAACGGGCTGGCCGAGCGGACCGGGCGGGACGAGACGGTGGGGTACTTCCGCACCCGCCCGCACGGCTCCCAGCTGGGGGCCTGGGCGAGTGAGCAGTCCTCGCGGGTGGCCTCGCGCGCGGAGCTGGACCAGCTGTACGCGGAGCTGGCCGAGCGCTACCCGGAGGGTGAGGACGTGCCGGCGCCGCCGCAGTGGGGCGGGTACCGGGTGGTGCCGCAGACCGTGGAGTTCTGGCAGGGGCGGGAGAACCGGCTGCACGACCGGCTGCGGTACGTACGGGCCGCCGGCGGCGGGGCCGGGTGGACGATCGAGCGGCTCTGTCCGTAGGCGGCGCGCGGGGTGGCCGCCGCGCCCGGGGGCGGTCGCGCCGGGGCGTCCGCACACGGAACGACCCGCGAGCCTGGTTCCCCTCGGCGCCGCTCGGGCGTCTCGGGGAGCCGGCCGGACGTTACCGGCGGCTCGCGGGTCGGGTGACTGCTTGGGATTGGCCGGCGGAGCCGGCGCCACGTTTCCGTGGGACGACGGCTCTAGGCCGCAGTCACCTCACGCGTCCGGATCTGATACATCTGCCGAACCACCTCCCTTCTGTGTACCTGCGACCGTAATACCGGTCCCGGGCGGCGGCAAATGTTTTTCGCCCCCGCTTTCCGCAGGCCCGCTACCGGCGCCACAGGATGCGGTCGGCGTGCATCGCGTACACCGACTCGTTCCACTCCTGCCCGCCGTCCACGTTGGCCGAGCGCAGCAGCGGCGGCTCGATGCCCTGGTCGGAGAGCTTGCCCGCGGTGTCCGCCATCACGGCCTGGAGCAGCGCGGAGACCACCACGGTGGACGCGGGTGCGAACGGGGCGCCGATGCGGCGGGTGGTCAGCTCGGCGTCGCCGATCGGGATCTTGCTGTCCAGGACGAGGTCGCAGTGGTCCTTGAGGAAGGTGCCGGACGCGCTCCTGGACTCGGTGCCCTCGGTGTACACGAGGGAGGTCACGCCGATGACGCGCAGTCCGCGGGTCCTGGCGTGCGCGGCCATCTCCACCGGCAGGCTGTTGCGGCCGGAGAGGGAGATGACGATGAGCAGGTCGCCGGCGTGTGCCGGGCTGGCGTCGAGGGTGGCCTGGGCGAGGCCGCTGACCCGCTCCAGGGCGCTGCCCAGCAGGGCGGGGCTGACGTTGACGCCGGTGGTGCCGGGGACGGCGAGCAGATTGACCAGGGCCAGTCCGCCGGCCCGGTAGACGATGTCCTGGGCGGGCAGCGCGGAGTGTCCGGCGCCGTAGACGAACAGTTTCCCGCCCGCCGTGACGGTGTCGGCGATCAGGTCCCCGGCCTGCCCGATGGCGGCGTGCTCCTCCTCCTGGACGCGGCGCAGCAGGCGCACGGCGGCGTCGAAGAACTGGTCACCGAGAGTGCTCCGGCCGTCGGCGCCGGTGCCTATCCCGTCCTGCGCGTCCTGCTGCTCAGCCTGCGGGCTCATCTGCGCTGTCCCCTCGTGGGTGCGGTGTGCTGCGGTGTGGTGCGGTGATGTGCGGTGCCCTGCGGTGCGGTGCTCCGCCGTGCGGCGCGCGACGGCGTGCCCGCCGCGGTCGTACGAGGCCGTCACCCCGTACGCGTACGATGTACATTTCCGGGTGGGTGCCGGTCACGCGTCACGGTGAGGTCATGGGCACGCCCGTGTCAATACGGCGGCAGCGGTCTTGTAGGGCTGCGGTAACGCGCAGTGGGCTCGATTGTCGGCGCCATACGTCAGAATTGGTTCAGGGCCACCGCACGAGCTATCGAGGGGCACTTATGTCCGGACTCATCGACACCACTGAGATGTACCTCCGCACCATTCTGGAGCTTGAGGAAGAGAACGTGGTCCCGATGCGTGCCCGTATCGCCGAGCGACTGGAGCAGAGCGGCCCGACCGTCAGCCAGACCGTGGCCCGGATGGAACGGGACGGCCTGCTGTCGGTGGCCAGCGACCGGCACCTGGAGCTCACCGAGGAGGGGCGCCTGCTCGCCGAGCGGGTCATGCGCAAGCACCGCATCGCCGAGTGTCTCCTGGTCGACGTGATCGGCCTAGAGTGGGAGCAGGTGCACGCGGAGGCGTGCCGCTGGGAGCACGTGATGAGCGACGCGGTCGAGCGCCGCGTGCTGGAGCTGCTCAACCACCCGACGGAGTCGCCGTACGGCAACCCGATCCCGGGCCTGGCCGAGCTGGGGGAGAAGGTGGGCGAGCCGGACGCGTTCCTCGGGAGCGGTCTGGTCGCGCTGACCGACATGGAGACCAGCGGCGGCAAGACGGTGATCGTCCGCCGGATCGGGGAGCCGATCCAGACGGACACCTCCGTCATGCACACGCTGCGCCGGGCCGGGGTGCAGCCGGGGGCGTCGGTCAGCGTCACCCCGGGTGCGGGCGGCGGCGTCCAGGTCGGCAGTGGTGGCGAGGCCGCCGAGCTGTCGGCCGACGTGGCCATGCACGTGTTCGTCGCTCCGGCCGGACGGGTCTGAGCGCACGCTGATCACCGGCTCTGCCGGACTCCACCGTGGGCGCGCGCGGCGCGTCACCGGGCAGGGGACAGTGGGCCGCCCGCCCCGGCGAGCGGCCCACCGCCCACCCCCCGCGGGACGACCCGGAGCCCCGAGCTCCCAGGGTCGTACCTCCTGCCCCATGTCTCCCCGCGGTGCGGCCGGATCACGCCTGCCCGTATGTCACTCGACCGATGGATCTTCAAGTCGAACACTAGACTTGACGAATCTCTTTTCGATCGTGTGAGACATGTGGGGGGCACATGAAGCCGGTTCGATGGCATGCCGCGCTGGCCGCGTCGATGACGGGGGTGCTGCTCACGGGGTGCGCGCAGACCACCCTCTTCAAGGAACAGGCGCGCGAGAGCCGTCCGGACGACAGCACCGTGGTGCTCTCGGAGGCGGCGGCGGAGCGGGACGGGGAGACGGAGACGGAGACGCCGGAGGAGATCCCGCTCCTCGACCGGTCGGCCGAGGAGATCTTCTTCGTCGGGATGGAAACGGCCTTCGCGGCGGAGTCGCTGCGTATCGTCATGACGTCGGACGGGGACGAGGCCGCGATGGACGTGGAGATGCACTACGACCGCTCCGGTCGATGCGTTGTCACCATGACCGAGTCGGGTTACGGCGGGATGGAGTTCATCATCGTCGAGGACGAGGCATGGATGCGGCTCGACAGCGCGTTCGTGGACAGCCTCGTCGCCGAGGATCCCGAGTGGGAGGATTTCATCCGGCAGATCGAGGGGCGCTACCGGCACATTACGGCGGACGAGCCGGGTGCCGAGGAGGTGCTGACTTTCTGCCAGTCCGACGAGTTCCTGGACCTGATGGACCTGACCGATGTCGATGGGGGTCCCGGTGACGTCGCGCCATGGGCGGAGAAGGGCGAGCTGACCACCCACGAGGGAGTCGAGGTCATCCCTGTCGAGGGGGAAGAGGAGGGGATATCGGTGCGAGCCCTGGTGGCCACCGAGGGGGATCCCTATATGCGCTATCTCGTGATGGACGGCGGGGCGGACGGTTTCGTCGAGATGTGGATGAGCGACTTCGGGGTCCCCGTGGAGATCGAGGCGCCGTCGCCGGAACTCGTCTACGGGCCCGATGATCTGCTCTTCGACTTCTTCGGGGAACTGTACGTCTGACCGTCGCGTCTTCCCGCACGCAAGCAAACGGGGAAAAGACGGCAGGAGTTGCACATGAGACGCGGTACGCGCACGGCAGCCCTCGTGGCGGCGGCGCTGGCCGGGACGGTGGCGCTCACGGGGTGCGGATCCGACCGCGAACGGCCCTCCTTCATCGGCGAGGGGATCCCCACGGACGGTGGGGAGCAGGACGAGGAGGGCACCGGCGGGGGCGGTGACGAGGACACACCCGGCGGCGCGGGCAACGGGGTCACCGATCTGCCGCCGACGGAGATGATCAGCCGTGCGATGGACGCGGTGACCGGCGCGGAGTCGCTGCGGCTGTCCGGCAGCATCGCGGAGAGCCCCGGTGAGCTGATGGAGATCGACATGCTGATGGATGTCCGGGGGGACTGCGCGGGCACCGTCGCCGTCGAGGGCGAGGGCTCCTTCGAACTGCTCAAGCGCGGCAACGAGCTCTGGTACCAGCCGGACGCCGAGTTCTGGCGGGCCGTCACCGGCTCGGACATGACCGAGCTGTCGGGCATGTACCTCTACGGCACCCTCGACAACCCGGACGCCGAGGCCATGGCGGCGATGTGCGACCTGGAGGGGTTCCTCGGCAGCTTCGGTGACGTCGGTGGCATGACGTCCGACGAGGTCTCCGTGGGCGAGGAGAGCACGCATCTGGACGTTCCGGTGATCGCCCTGCACGAGGTGCCCCAGCGCGGCAGCTCCCGGGAGAGCACCCTGCTGATCGCCACCGAGGGCGAGCCCTACCTCATGCACATGGAACAGACCGAGCGCGGCACGACCAACGCCATCTCGATGAGCGACTTCGATGTTCCGGTGGACTTCGACGAGCCCGCGGCCCACCTCGTCCTCGACCTGGAGGAACTGGCCAACGGCGGTGCCCCCGGCGGCTTCTGAGCCGAACCGCGCACATCCGCGCCCCACCGGCATCCGACTACGGCCGACTGCCGGTGGGGTGGGGTGGGGTGGGGTGGGGTGTGCCCGGCCGGTACGGCGACCGGCAGGCCCCACCCCGTACGTCACGACTTGCTGACCGCCGCCAGGATCTCCGGCAGCCGGTCCGCCGCCCGCGGGGCCGCCCAGCGCAGTCCCGCCCAGGCCATCGCCAGGCCGTAACCGGCGCCCAGCGGCAGCACGATCCAGGCCCACCCGCCCGCCGAAACGTTCAGCCAGATGGTCAGCCCGATCAGCGGACCGCACAGCAGCGCGCTCGCGAGCACCCCGCCGATCACCCCGTACCAGACCATCGAGACCTGACCCGCCGCCACGTTGCGCGTCGCGTTGTCCTGCGGGATCGAGTACGGGAAGCGCACCGAGGCGACCGCCCCGCCGCCCAGCAGCACGCCCAGCAGCGCCAGCGCCAGCCCCATGGCGTCCGGCATCCGCGCCCAGTCGTCCAGCACCGCAGCCGACACCAGCACCACCACGCACGTGAACGGCACCCCGATCAGGGCGATCGCCAGCAGCCGCCCGCGCAGCTCCAGGTAGGCGTCCCGCTTCGTGTGGATGGTCTGCGTGATCAGCCAGAAGGCGCTGTAGTCCATCCCGAACTGGTTGTACATCTGCAAACCGAGCAGCGCCGCGCCCCAGCACGCGTGGTAGACGGTGGCGGAGCCCTGGGCCGCCCAGATGAACGGGAACGTCACGCCCATGCCGACCGCGACCGCCCAGCTCATCTTGGCCTTCGGGTCGCGCCAGGCGTAGCGCAGCGCACGCTCCATCACGACGCCGCTGCGGCCGGCGGGCAGCAGCCGGGTGAACAGGCCGCCGCCCTCCCCGGCCGCGCGCCCCCGCCGTTCCTTGCCGCCCGTGTCGGCGGCCATGATCGTGGAGCCGTCCGGCGAGGTCATCAGCCGGGTCAGCGTCCGCTGCCACCACCACACCAGCAGCGACAGCGCCGCCACGGTGCCGGCCAGCGCGGCCACCGCCACGCCGTACGAGCCGGCCGAGGCCGCCCGTACCGCCTCGATCGCGGTGGCCGGGGGAAGCCAGCGCAGGACATCGGCCATGGTGTGCAGCGGCCCCGAGCCGCCGTCCCCGGCGACCTTCTGCACCAGCAGGTTGATGCCCTGGACGCCCAGCGCGATCACGACACCGGACAGGATCGCCAGGTCACGGCCCTTGCGGCTGGTCAGCAGGCGGGCGTTGGCGGTGGCGATGGCGCGCGAGGCGACGGTGCAGGTGAACAGGATCAGCACGATCGCGACCACCGCCAGCGCGTAGCCGCCCGCGCCCCGCGCCGTGCCGAGCGCGGCGCCCGCCACCAGCATGACGGTGAAGATCGGGCCGACCCCCACCACCGAGGCGGCCAGCTGCGCCGTCATCAGGGAGCGCGGGCTCAGCGGCAGCATGACCAGCCGGCCCGGGTCCAGCGTCTCGTCGCTCGCGCCCAGGAACAGCGGCATGAACGCCCAGGTCAGCGCGGTGAGCGCGACGATGACGGTGCTCAGGGCCGCGATGTGGGCGTTGCCGCTCAGCGCCAGCAGCCCGAGAAGACCGAGAGCGCCGAACAGGGCGGCGGTGATGGCGGTGGAGATGAAGCCGGCCTTGCGCCCGGTGGTCTGCCGCAGGCCGTTGCGGATCAAGGAGAGCTTGAGCCGGACGAAGGTGGCGGTGATGACGGCGGTGTCGGCGTACGTGCCGCGTGGTGCCGCCGCGGCCCCGGCGGGGCCGTCTCCGGTCACCGGGTCGCTCCCGTGCCCGCCCCCCGCCCCGGCCGCGTTCCCGTTCGCCGGTGCGGGCGGTTCGGTGAGCGTGCTCATCGCGCCCGGCCCCCGCCCAGCCAGTCGAGCCGGTCGTCCGCGCCGCCCCCGGCCCGGGCCCCCACCAGCTCCAGGAACGCGCTCTGCAGCGAGTCCGCCTCACCCCGTACCTCGGCCAGCGGGCCGTGCGCCCGGATGCGTCCGGTGGCCAGGACCGCGACCCAGTCGCACAGCGACTCCACCAGCTCCATCACATGGCTGGAGAAGACGACGGTGGCGCCCGAGGCGGTGTAGCGCTCCAGTACCCCGCGGATGATCTGCGCCGACACCGGGTCGACGCCCTCGAACGGCTCGTCCAGGAAGAGCACCTCGGGGTTGTGCAGCAGCGCCGCCGCGAGCCCGATCTTCTTCCGCATGCCGGTGGAGTAGTCGACGATCAGTTTGTTCTGCGCGCCGGCCAGGTCCAGGACGTCCAGCAGCTGGTCGGCGCGCCGCTCCACCTCGGCGGCCGGGATCCCCCGCAGCCGGCCCAGGTAGCTGAGCAGTTCGCGCCCGGTCAGCCGCTCGAAGAGCCGCAGTCCCTCGGGCAGGACGCCGATCCTGGACTTCACGTCCACCGGGTCCCGCCACACATCACGCCCGACGATCTCCACGGTGCCCGAGTCGGGCCGCAGCAGGCCGGTGATCATGGACAAGGTGGTGGTCTTGCCCGCTCCGTTCGGTCCGACCAGGCCGATGAACCGCCCCGCGGGCAGGTCGAGATCTATCCCCGAGACCGCGACCTGTTCCCCGAAGGTTTTCCACAGCCCCCGTACCCGTACCGCGGCGGCCGGAGTGGCCGCCGCATTCCCCGTATCTGTCATGAACCCACCCTAAGGGGCGGGAAGAACCCGCCCCCCTTTTCCGGACCTCGTCCGGGTGGTGCCCCGGGTCGCCGTGGATCAGCGGCGGAAGCGGCTCTCCTGCCCGCAGGCGTAGGCGAGCTGCGGCATGAGTTCGTCCACGTCCGGCAGCCAGCGGTTGGCGTCGGTGGGCCGGCGCACCCACTGCACCGAGCCGCGCACGCCGACGCGGGTCGGCGGTGCCGGTACGTACTCGCCCTCGCCGCGCGCGATCAGGTCGATCGCCTCGGGCGACCAGCCGTGCTGCCGCACCAGGGCCGGCACCTTGGGGGCGTTGCCGGCGAGCACGAAGAAGTACATCCGGCCCAGCGGCGTACTGGCGACGGGGCCCAGGTTGGTGTCCATCCGCTCCATGCGGGCCAGCGCCAGGCAGCCGGCCGTCTCGGACACCTCGATGATGTCGAAGGTGCGGCCGGTGGGCAGCAGGACGCAGGCGCGCGGCTCCTTCGCCCACATACGGCGGGCGGAGGTGGCGCTGCCGGTGGCGTGGCCCACCCAGTTGGTCCGGGTGGCGTGGGCACCCGGCGCATCACAGGCGGGGAGGGCGCACGAGCAGCGCGTCACACCGTCCACGTATTCGAGCCAGGTGCCCGGCAGCACGTCCCAGTGCCGCTCGTCCGCGTACCGGACGGCATGGTCGACCATCCCGCCGTCGCGCTGCTGCGGAACGCCAGGTGCTGAAGTAACGCTGATCTTTTCTTCCACGTTGATCACAACTACCTTCTCCACGGGGGGTAACGGGCTCCCCGTGTCCGGGCAGCGACGCTGGGTTGCCGATGCTGTCCGCATGTGGGGCGCATCGGAGCATCGGTGGGGGCGTACGGGATGGACCGGGTGGGGGCCGGGCATTGATCTTCCCTGGTGCAGGGTGCAGGCCAGCGAGGGAGCCACGTCATGACTGCCAGAACAGTGTCCCCCGGACTGACCCCAGGGTTGCCCCATTCACGGCAGCCGAACGAGCGTCTGTTGTCGCTGATCCGCGAAGCGGGCTGCTCGAACGCGGGGTTGGCACGGCGGGTGAATGTGTGTGCCGCCGAGCGCGGCCTCGATTTCCGCTACGACAAGACCTCGGTGGCGCGCTGGATCAGAGGCCAGCAGCCGCGCGGCCGGGCCCCCGACATCATCGCGGAGGCGCTGGGCCGCAAGCTGGGGCGGACGGTGACGGTCGACGAGATCGGCATGGGCACCGCGCGCCAGCTGGCGTCCGCCGTCGGGCTGCACTTCGCCACCGGGCTCGCCGAAGGCGTGGAGCAGGCCGCGGAGTTGTGGCGCTCGGACGTGGCGCGCCGGGAGAGTGTGGGCGCCGGTGGCCCGGGGGCCGCGTACGGTGCGGGCAGCGCGCATGTGGCGCCGGCCGCGCTGGTGGAGCCGAGCCGGGACTGGCTGATCACCCCGGCCGACCCGGAGGTGGCGCGGGCCAGCGGCCCGCGCGTGGGTTCCTCGGACGTGGCGGCGGTGACGGCGACGACGGCGGCGCTGGTGGACCTGGACCGCCGCTGGGGGGCCGGGCACGTGCGCCCCGTGGTGGTGCACTACCTGAACAGCGTGGTGTCCGGGCTGCTGGCCGGTTCCTACCGGGAGTCGGTGGGGCGCCAGTTGTTCGGCGCGGCGGCCCGGCTGACGGAGCTGGCCGGGTACATGGCGGTGGACAGCGGGCTGCCGGGCCTGGCCCAGCGGTACTACATCCAGGCGCTGCGGCTGTCGCAGGCGGCCGGGGACCGGGGCTTCGGCGGGTACGTCCTGGCGGCCGGGATGAGTCATCTGGCGGCCGAACTGGGCAATCCGCGTGAGGTGATCCAGCTGGCGCGGGCGGCCCAGGAAGGCACCAGGGGGCGGTGCGGGCCGCGCGCGGAGGCGATGTTCCTGGCGGCGGAGGCGCGCGGGCACGCGCAGTTGGGCGACGCGGCGAGCTGCCACCGGGCGGCGGGTCTCGCGGAGGGGGCGCTGGAACGGGCCGGGGCCTCGGGCGGTGCGGACCCGGAGTGGATCCGGCACTTCGACGAGGCCTATCTGGCGGACGAACTGGCCCACTGCCACCGGGATCTGGGGCAGGGCGGCCGGTTGCGGGAGCGGGCCACGCAGGCGCTGGCGGCCCACCCGGAGAGCCGGGCGCGCCGGCGGGCGATCGGGTTGGTGCTGCTGGCGACGGGGCACTTGCAGGAGGGCGAGCTGGAGGCGGCCTGCGCGACGGCGGACCAGGCGGTGACGACGCTGTCCTCGCTGCGATCGGGCCGGGGCGCGACGTACTTCGAGGACTTCCGTACCCGGCTGGATCCCCATCAGCACGATCCCAAGGTCCGCGACTTCACCCTGCGCTGGGACCTGGCCGGGTGACCGCGCACTCCTGATCGGCCCTTGCCCGCCCCCTCCGGCCCTGTCGGCGGGGACCAGGGCAAGGGCCTGTGTCGTGGGGGAGGGGAAGTGTGAGCCCTCCCGTGTGTGCTGGTCCCCGGAGGTTACGCAACTGGCTTGCGTAACTTGCGTTAGACTTGCGGCATGACGCGACGACTTGCTGAGGTGGCGCGGAAGGTGGGCGTGAGTGAGTCCACCGTCAGCCGGGTGCTCAACGAGAAGCCAGGGGTGTCCGAGGGCACCCGGCAGGCCGTGCTCACGGCGCTGGACGTGCTCGGGTACGAGCGGCCCACCCAGTTGCGCGGGGAGCGCGGGCGGCTGGTCGGGCTCGTGGTGCCGGAGCTGAGCAATCCGATCTTCCCCGCCTTCGCCGAGGTCCTCGGCGGAGTGCTGGCCCAGCGTGGCCTGGTGCCCGTGCTCTGCACCCAGACACCGGGCGGCATCAAGGAGACCGACTACGTCGATCTGCTGCTCCAGCAGCAGGTCTCCGGAGTGATCTTCGCCGGTGGGCTGTACGCCCAGGCCGACGCCTCGCACGAGCACTACCGGCTGCTGGCCGAGCGCCGGCTGCCCGTGGTCCTCGTCAACGCCTCGGTGCCCGACCTCGGCTTCCCCCGGGTCTCGTGCGACGACGCGGTCGCTATGGAGCAGGCCTGGCGGCTGCTCTCCTCCCTGGGGCACAGCCGCATCGGCCTGGTGCTCGGGCCCGCCGACCATGTGCCCTCGCAGCGCAAGCTGGCCGCGGCGCGGGCGATCGGTGAGCTGCCCGACGCGCGTGTCGCCCGCGCCATGTACACCCTGGAGGGCGGCCGGGCGGCGACCGCCGAGCTGCTGGAGCGGGGGGTGACCGGGGTGATCTGCGCCAGCGACGTCATCGCGCTGGGCGCGGTACGGGCCGCCCGCCGGCGCGGGCTGAGCGTGCCGGGCGATCTGTCGGTGGTCGGGTTCGACGACTCGGCGCTGATGACCTGCACCTCGCCGCCGCTGAGCACGGTGCGCCAGCCCATCGAGGCGATGGGGCGGGCCGCCGTGGAGCTGCTGGTGGCGCAGTTCGGTGGGCGGGAAGTGCCCCCCGACGAGCTGCTGTTCGAGCCGGAGCTGGTGGTGCGGGAGTCAACTGGGCCGATCTGACCATCACGCTGCCAGTTTTTTGCAATTCCTACGCGACTTATTGCGCTGTCCTGACTCCGGTGGTTGAGTGTGCGGCATTCCTCGGCTGCTGACAAAGGGGTCATCCATGAGACGTCGCGTGCTCCGCCGTCCCCTCCCGCTGACGATCGCCACGGCCCTCGTCGCGCTCCCGCTCGCCGCCTGCTCCTCGGACGGCGGCGACTCCGGCGGTGGGGACGGCCGGCTCCAACTGCACATCAACGGGCAGCCGCCGGGCACCGACGAACGGGAGCTGCGCGTCTTCCAGGCCGAGATCGCCGCCTTCGAGGACGCCCACCCGGACATCGACATCGTTCCGCACGAGGGCTTCATGGACCCCGAGACCTTCAACACCCGGGTCGCGGGCGGCAGCCTCGAAGACGTCTTCTACGTCTACTTCACCGACCCCGCCGGCATCATCGAGCAGGGCTACGCCGCCGACCTCACCGACCACCTCGGCGGCGTCCCGAACCTGGACCGGATACGCCCCGAACTGCACGAGGTCTTCCAGGACGCCGACGGCCGGCAGTACGGCATCCCCACCGCCAACTACTCCATGGGGCTGCTCTACAACCGCGAACTGTTCCAGGAGGCGGGCCTGGACCCCGACACCCCGCCCACCACCTGGGACGAGGTCCGCACCGCCTCCGCCGCCGTCGCCGCCCTCGGCGACGGCATCACCGGATACGGCGAATGCACCACCGGTAACACCGGCGGCTGGCACCTCACCGCCGGCATCTACTCCCGCGGCGGTGCCATCGCCGAACCGGCCCCGGACGGCGAGGGCTGGCGCGCCGCCTTCCGCGACGAGCCCGCCCGCGCCCACCTGGAGACCCTGCGCGCCATGCGCTGGGAGGACAACTCCATGGGCAGCGACCAACTCCGCTCCTGCGAGGACCTGATGGTCCAGATGGGCGCCGGCCGGCTCGGCATGTACCTCGCCGCACCCGACAACCTGCCCACCCTCGTACGGCAGTACGACGGCAGCTACGAGCACCTCGGCCTGGCCCCCGTACCCGACGGCGCCGGAACCCTCATCGGCGGCGAGGGCTACATGATCAACGCCAACGCCTCCCCCGAGAAGATCGAGGCCGCCCTCACCTGGCTCCAGTGGCGGTTCGTCAACCCCGACGAGATCGAGCGCCGCATCGACGAGAGCGCCCAGGACGGACTCCCGGTCGGGCTGCCCATGCCGCCCACCCCCGACATCTGGGTCGAAGGACCCGAGCGCGAACAGGTGGAGGCGCTCAAGGAGGAGTACGCCAACGTCCCCGTCGCGCACGTCGCCCCCTTCATGGCGGCCGCCGCCGACATCCCCGGACGCATCGAACCGCCCCGCGCCCAGGAGGTGTACGCCATCCTCGACGGCGTCGTCCAGGGCGCGCTCACCGACCGCGACGCCGACCCCGACACGCTCCTGGCCCAGGCCGAGGAGCAGGTCAACCGGGTGTACGGCGCCCGCTGATGGACCGGCGCCCCGGGGCCGGCGGCGCACTGCGCCGCCGCCGGCTCACCGACCAGTTCACCGCGTACGGCTTCCTGTGCGCCGCGCTCGTCGTCTTCGCGCTGTTCGCCTGGTACCCGGTCGCCCGCACCGTGGTCCTCAGCTTCCAGGAGGTCAACTTCGTCCGCGGCTCCAGCTGGACCGGCCTGGAGAACTTCCGCACCGTCCTGGACGACCCGCTGTTCGCCACCGCCTGGCGCAACACCGCCCTGTTCACCCTCTACGCGCTGCTCCTGGGCTTCGCCGTCCCCTTCTGCACCGCCGTCCTGCTGAACGAGATGCGGCACGCCCGCGCCTACTTCCGGGTCCTGGTCTACCTCCCCGTCATGCTGCCGCCCGTCGTGGTGGCCCTGATGTGGCGGTGGTTCTACCAGCCCGAGGGCGGCCTCATCAACGAACTCCTGGGCGCCGCCCACCTCCCCACCGGACAGTGGCTCAACTCCTCCTCCACTGCCCTCGTCTCCCTGGTCATCGTCTCCACCTGGGCCAACATGGGCACCGCCACCCTCATCTACCTCGCCGCCCTGCAGACCATCCCCGGCGAGCTGTACGAAGCGGCCGAACTCGACGGCGCCTCCCTGCGGCAGCGGCTGTGGCACGTCACCGTCCCGCAGACCCGGTTCGTCATCGCCATGCTGCTCCTGCTCCAAGTGGTCGCCACCATGCAGGTGTTCACCGAGCCCTACGTGATGACCGGCGGCGGGCCGCAGGACTCCACCGTCACCGTGATGCTGCTGATCTACCGCTATGCCTTCGTCTACAACGACTTCGGCGCGGCCGGCGCCATGAGCCTGCTCCTGCTGCTGCTCCTCGCCGCCTTCTCCGCCCTGTACCTGCGCGCCACATCCCGCCACACCCGGTGAAAGGAGAGACCGCCATGCGCACCCTGGTACGGCCCGCCGTGCTGCGCACCCCGCGCGGCCGCCTCGTGTACGGGGTGCTGCTCGCCACCGCGCTGCTGCTGTTCACCGTGGCCTTCGTCGTCCCGCTGTACTGGATGGTCACCGGCGGCATGAAGTCCTCGGCCGAACTCGCCCGCATCCCGCCCACCCCCCTCCCGCAGGAGTGGCACCCGGGCAACTACACCGACGCCTGGACCCGCCTGGACCTGGCCCGCTACTTCGGCAACACCCTCACCCTCATCGGCGGTGCCTGGCTGCTGGGACTCGCCGTCCAGCTGCCCGCCGCGTACGCCCTGTCCAAGCTCCGGCCCCGGTTCGGCAAGCTGATCCTCGGGCTGATGCTGGTGACCCTCATGGTGCCGGCCACCACCTTGCTCATCCCCACCTATCTGACGGTCACCGACGTACCGCTGCTGGGCACCAACCTGATCAACCACCCCGCCGCCGTATGGCTGCCGGCCGCCGCCAACGCCATGGCCGTCTACATCCTCAAGAACTTCTTCGACCGCATCCCCGACGAACTCCTGGACGCCGCCCGGCTGGACGGCGCGGGCCCGCTCACCGTCATGGCCCGCATCGTGCTGCCGCTCTCGCGCCCCATCATCGCCGTGGTGTCGATCCTGTCGATCACCGCGCTGTGGCGCGACTTCCTGTGGCCCCTGGTGGTGCTGCCCGACCCCGCCCGCCAGCCGCTCACCGTCTACCTCCAGCGGATCGCCGACACCACCTCCCTCAACCTCCTGATGGCGGGCCTGGTGCTGGCCAGCATCCCGCTGGTGGTGATCTTCCTGATCTTCCAGCGCCACATCATGGCCGGCCTCACCGCCGGCGGACTCAAGGGCTGAACCACAGCCACACCGATCGAAGGGACCCGCTCCGTGCCCCACACGCCAGGACCCAGCCCGTGGTGGCGCACCGCCGCCATCTACCAGGTCTACGTCCGCAGCTTCGCCGACGGCGACGGCGACGGCACCGGCGACCTCGCCGGGGTGCGGGAGCGGCTGCCCTACCTGGCCGGACTCGGCGTCGAGGCGCTGTGGTTCACCCCCTGGTACGTCTCCCCGCAGGCGGACGGCGGCTACGACGTCGCCGACTACCGGCGCATCGACCCCGCCTTCGGCACCCTCGCCGACGCCGAGAAACTGATCGCCGAGGCCCGCGAGCTGGGGCTGCGCACCATCGTCGACGTCGTGCCCAACCACGTCTCCGACCGGCACCCGTGGTTCCGCGCCGCGCTCGCCGCCGCGCCCGGCAGCCCGGAACGCGACCTGTTCCACTTCCGCCCGGGACGCGGCCCCACCGGCGAACTCCCGCCCAACGACTGGGTCTCGGAGTTCGGCGGCCCCGCCTGGACCCGCACCACCGCCCCCGACGGCACCCCGGGTCAGTGGTACCTGCACCTGTTCGCCGCCGCCCAGCCCGACCTCAACTGGGCCCACCCCGCCGTGCGCGCCGAACACGAGGACATCCTGCGCTTCTGGTGCGAGCGCGGCGCCGCCGGCATCCGCGTCGACTCCGCCGCCCTCCTCGCCAAGGACCCGGCGCTGCCCGACTTCGGCGAGGGCGACCCGCACCCGTACGTGGACCGCGACGAACTGCACGACATCTACCGGTCCTGGCGGGCCGTCGCCGACACCTACGGCGCCGTGCTCATCGGCGAGCTGTGGCTGCCGGACGTGGCGCGCTTCACCCGCTATCTGCGCCCCGACGAACTGCACACCGCCTTCAACTTCGACTTTCTGTCCTGCCCCTGGGAGCCCGGCCGGCTGCGCCGCTCCATCGACACCACGCTCGACGCCCACCGAGAGGTCGGCGCCCCGCCCACCTGGGTGCTCGCCAACCACGACGTGACGCGCACCGTCACCCGGTACGGGCGCGCCACCGACACCGGGTTCTCCTTCGCCGCCAAGCGGTTCGGCACCCCCACAGACCCCCGGCTCGGCACCCGCCGGGCCCGCGCCGCCGCGCTGCTCACCCTCGCCCTGCCCGGCGCCGTCTACCTCTACCAGGGCGAGGAACGCGGCCTCCCCGAGGCCGCCATCCCGCGCGAGCGGATCACCGACCCGATGCACGCCCGCTCCGGCGGCGTCGACCCGGGCCGGGACGGCTGCCGGGTGCCGCTGCCCTGGGAGGGTACGGAGCCCCCGTACGGGTTCGGCGGCGCGGACACCTGGCTGCCGCAGCCGGCCGGATGGGGGCCGTACACCGTGCCCGCCCAGGAGGCCGACCCCCACTCCATGCTCTCCCTGTACCGGGCCGCCCTCGCGCTCCGTGCCGACCTGCTGCGCGGCGAGGGCGACGGGCTGCGCTGGCTGGACGGGCCCGAAACCCCGCCCGGCGTCCTGATCTTCGCCCGCCCCGGCGCTGGCCTGCTGTGCGCCGTCAACCTCGCGGCGGAGCCGTATCCGCTCCCCGCCCATCAAGCCGTCCTGCTCAGCAGCGGCCCGCTGGACGACGCGGGCCGACTGCTGCCGCGGGACACCGCCGTCTGGCTGCGTGCCTGACGGCTCAGTACCCCCCCCCACCCCCTTCGGAGGTATGTGTCATGCGCACACACTTAGCGCGGAGGTCCAGGGCCGCGATCGCCGGACTGGCCTGCGCCGCCGTCCTGTTCACCCTCGGCAGCGCCCAGTCCGCCGCCGCCGGGAACGACGGCGGCGGCACCGGCGGTGACCTCACGGCGACGGCCGGCGCCGCACTCCCCTTCACCACCCAGGAGGCCGAGGACGGCGCCCACACCGGCACCGTCATCGGCCCCGACGTCACCCAGTCCACCGTCGCCTCGGAGGCATCCGGGCGGCAGGCCGTACGACTGACGCAGGGACAGCGCGTCACCTTCACGCTCACCGCCCCCGCCAACGCCGTGACCGTCGTCTACAACCTCCCCCGGGGCGCCTCCGGCACCCTGTCGGTCTACGCCAACGGCACCAGGCTCGACCAGCGGCTCCAGGTCACCTCCCGGTACGCCTACCGCGAGGCGAACTGGATCGCCGGCGCCAAGACGCACCAGTTCTTCTCCCACGGCCGGATCCAGCTCGGCCGGAACCTGAACGCCGGCGACACCGTCACCCTCCAGGTCGACGCGGGCGACAACGCCGGCCCGTACACCATCGACAGCGCCGACTTCGAGCAGGTCGCGGCCCCGGCGCAGGCCCCCTCCGGCGCGCTCGACGTCACCACCCTGGGCGCCGACCCCACCGGCGCGGCCGACTCCACCCAGGCGTTCACCCAGGCCGTCGCCCAGGGCCGCGGCGGCACGGTGTGGATCCCGCCGGGCCGGTACCGGCTGACCCAGCCGCTGTACGTGGAGAACGTGACGATCCGCGGCGCCGGCCACTGGCACTCGGTCATCAACAGTTCCCGCTTCATCGTGCAGGGCAGCTCGCCCGGCAACGTCCACCTCGCGGACTTCGCCGTGATCGGCGACGTCACCCAGCGGGTGGACGACAACCCCGACAACTTCGTCATGGGCTCGCTGGGCGCCAACTCCTCGGTCTCCGGGATGTGGCTCCAGTGGCTCAAGGTCGGCCTGTGGCTGACCGGCACCAACGACAACCTGGTCGTGGAGAACAACCGCATCCTCGACATGGCCGCCGACGGCCTCAACCTCAACGGCAACGCCAAGGACATCACCGTGCGCGGCAACTACGTGCGCAACACCGGTGACGACGCGCTCGCCATGTGGTCCATGCCCGCCCCCAACCGGGACTCCTCCTTCATCGACAACACCGTCATCCAGCCGAACCTCGCCAACGGCATCGCCATCTACGGCGGCCAGAACATCACCGTGCGCGGCAACCTCGTCCAGGACACCAACGCCCTGGGCAGCGGCATCGCCATCTCCAACCAGGCGTTCCTGGGTGGCTTCTCCCCGCTGGCCGGCACCATCACGGTGGACGGCAACACCCTGGTACGGGCCGGCGCGCTGAACCCCAACTGGAACCACCCCATGTCCGCGCTGCGCGTGGACTCCTACAACCACCCCGTCCAGGCCCAGGTGCGGATCACCGACACCACCGTGCTGGACAGCCCGTGGAGCGCCTTCCAGTTCGTGTCGGGCGGCGGACAGGGGCTCGCGGTCGGCGGCGTGACGATCGACGGCGCGGTGGTCCGCGACGTCGGTACGGTCGTGGTGCAGGCCGAGACCACGGGCACCGTGACGATGCGCAACGTCACGGCCACCGGCGTCGGTTCGGCCGGCGTCTACAACTGCCCCTTCCCCACCTCCGTGCCGCGGCTGACGATCACCGACGGCGGCGGCAACTCCGGCTGGGACAGCGAGTGGACCGACTGCACCAGCTGGCCCGAGCCCGGTGAGCGGCCCTCCGAGCCGGACCCGGACGGCAACCTTGCGCTGGGCCGTCCGGTCACGGTCACCGGACACACCGAGGTGTACACGGGGGCGCGGGCCGTGGACGGCGACGCGAGCAGCTACTGGGAGAGCCCCAGCAACGCCTTCCCGCAGTCGCTGATCGTGGACCTCGGCGAGGTGAAGGACCTGGGCCGGCTGGTGCTGAAGCTGCCCCCGGCCCCGGCCTGGGAGGCGCGCGGCCAGACCATCACGGTCCGCGGCGGCGACACCCCGGGGGCGCTGCGCGACCTCGTCGCCCAGCGGACGTACTCCTTCGACCCGGCCACCGGAAACACGGCCGAGCAGCTGTTCCGTGACGGCACCCGGGCCCGGTATCTCCAGCTGGTCTTCACGGCCAACACCGGCTGGCCGGCCGGGCAGCTGAGTGAGCTGGAGCTGTACCGCTCCTAGGAAGGAACCACCCCTCCCGCCCCGGCGCCGCGCGGTTCCGTGGGGTACATCACCCCCCGGGTTTCTCAATCCGAGCGGTGCGGGGGCGGGATCGTGGTGAGGGGCGCCGCGGAACCGGTAGCGTGACCGGGCGATCGGCGTTCAGCGAACAGGAGTTCCTTGGTGACCAGCCGCAACGGTCGGGACGATGAAGCCCGCGAGGGCGTGGTGCTGCCCTCGCATCGCGGGCCGTGGGACGACCCGGGTGCGGAGACCGTGACGGCGCCGACCGTGGGGCAGCCCTGGGGACAGCCGTGGGGCCCCGACCAGCGCAACCCAGTGACGGCGCAGCCCGCCCACCCGCCGGAGCAGCCCCCGTACCAGCCGCAGCCCGGCCACCAGGCGCACCAGGCGCACCAGGGGCAGCCCGGGCATCAGCACCAGCCGCCGCACCAGCCGTACCCGTCGCAGCCCCCGCACCAGCAGCAGTCCGGGGCCGGGCGGCACGCGCTGCCGCAGCAGGCCACGCCGCCGATGCCCAGCACCCCGCCGGCCGGCCCGGACGAGGCGGCCACCCAGATGATCCCGCCGATCACCGGGGGCACCTCCCGGCCGGAGGCTGGGGGAGACTACCACCCGGCCACCCAGCTCGTGCCGCAGATCACCGGGGCCACCCCGCCGCCCCCACAGCACCACGAGGCGGCCACCCAGCTGATCCCGCCGATCACCGACGCGGACCCGCACGGCGCCGCCACCCAGCTCATACCCCCGGTGGTGGCCGACACCTCGACGGCCAAGCTGCGCCAGCTGCCCGCGCCGGGCGGCGGGGCGGACTCGGAGGGCGCCACCCAGCTCATCCCGCCGATCAAGGACGTGGAGTCCACGACCCAGCTGCGCGCGGTGACCAGACCCGCCACCGGGGGCGGACGGCACGGCCGCCCGGCCGGCCACGCGGCCCCGCCGGCCGGCCCGGCGGCGTCCTCCGGCATCGAGGCCACCCAGATGATGCCGCCGATCACCGACGCGGGCCCGCCGCCGCCCCCGCACGGCAGAAGGGCGGCGCCCGCGGGACCGGCGGGACCGCCCCACGGAGGCCGGGCCGCCGCGCGGCGGGCCGCAGGACCGGCGCCCTCGGCACGCAACTCTCCCGCCCTGCTGATCGCGGTCGTCGTCATCGGCTGCGCGATCGTCGGCCTGGCCGCCGGCGCGCTGCTCAGCGGCGGCGGCTCCGAGGACGACGGCCCCGGCAGCACGGAGCAGGACGGCATCCTCAACGGCGGCCCCGAGGCCGAGGGCACGCGGGAGGACGGCGCCGGCGCGCCCGAGGACGAGCACGCGCTGGCCCAGGCCCAGGCACAGGCGCTGTCCGACCTCCTGGAGGACAGCAGCGGAAGCCGCGAGTCGGTCATCGCCGCCGTGGACCACATCAAGACGTGCGACCGGCTCGGCGAGGCGGCCGAGGACCTGCGGGCCGCGGGCGAGGAGCGCAACGGTCTGGTCACCCGGCTCGACGAACTGGCGCTCGACCGGCTGCCCGACCACCAGTCGCTCTCGGACGCGCTGCGCGAGGCGTGGCAGGCGTCCGCCGCCGCCGACTACTCGTACGCCGCGTGGGCCGAGGAGCTGAAGGACAACCGCAAGGCGTGCCGGGGCGGGTCACCGCGGCACACCGACAACGCCTCCCAGGCCGAGCAGTCCAGCGGCCAGGCCACCTCCGCCAAGGAGCGGGCGGCCACGCTGTGGAACCCCGTGGCCGGCCAGTACGGGCTGCCCACCCGGGACGCGAGCCAGCTCTAGCCGCTCGACGGGAGCGTACGAAGGCGGGCGGAGGCGGGCGGGAGCCGCCGGGGGAGCGGGAGCCGTACGGTCCCCCGGACCGCACGCCGGGCCCACAAACATACGATCTCTCCTGTGTCAGATTCGGAAACCCCTTCCCGTCGCCCCCGTCGTTCCCCCACCATGGGCGGCATGCCGCTCAACGACATGCCCTGGTGGCGTTGGCGCGCCAATGTGCGCTCGGCGCTGCATATGCTCTCGGACCCGGTCTTCCACCAGGAGTGCTGGCTGCCCGGCCTCCCCGGCTACGGCGACGTCACCGACGCCGTCTACCGGCTGGTCGAGGACACCTGGCTGGACAACTGGTCGGCGGAGAAGTACCTCGGCACCGTCTTCCGGGACACCCAGGAGGCCGCGCTGGTGGATGTGGCGGTGCTGCGCGTGCTGCGCATCATGCACCAGGTCGGCGCCGACGCCCCGGTGGCGGCGTATCTCCAGCACCACGGCTGGCCGGAGGCGGTACGGGCGGCCCGCGAGGCGCACGTGCGGCTGGCCACGGCGGACGGCGACAACCCGGACGTGCGGCCCACCTCCCTGGACGAGCTGACGGCGACGGTGGCCGCCGTCTGACCAGGAGCGGGACGGAGCGGCCCGGCGCGACCCGGTCCGGTCGGGCCCCGCGCCGGCCCGGCCCGACCGCCGTCCGGACACGGTCGGGCCGCCGCCCCGGAATGTGCCACGCTTGGGCAGTATGAATGCCGCAGCTGCCGCCGCCGCCCCCGATGAGTATGTGCTGACGCTCTCCTGCCCGGACAAACCAGGCATCGTGCACGCCGTGTCCAGCTACCTCTTCATGACCGGCTGCAACATCGAGGACAGTCAGCAGTTCGGCGACCGCGACACCGGCCTGTTCTTCATGCGGGTGCACTTCACCGCCGAGAGCGCCGCCTCCACCCCGGAGAAGCTGCGCGCCTCCTTCGCCGCCATCGGCGACTCGTTCCAGATGGACTGGCAGCTGCACCGCGCCGACCAGCGGACGCGCATCGTCCTGATGGTCAGCAAGTTCGGCCACTGCCTCAACGACCTGCTCTTCCGCACCCGCATCGGCGCCCTGCCGGTCGAGATCGCCGCCGTGATCTCCAACCACACCGACTTCGCCGAACTCGCCGCCTCCTACGGCGTCCCCTTCCACCACATCCCGGTCACCGCCGACACCAAGGCCGAGGCTGAGGCGCGGGTGCTGCGGATCGTCGAGGAGGAGGGCGTCGAGCTGGTCGTCCTCGCCCGCTACATGCAGGTCATCTCGGACGACCTGTGCAAGAAGCTGGAGGGGCGGATCATCAACATCCACCACTCCTTCCTGCCGAGCTTCAAGGGCGCCAAGCCCTACCACCAGGCGCACGCCCGGGGCGTGAAGCTCATCGGCGCCACCGCCCACTACGTCACCGCCGAACTGGACGAGGGCCCCATCATCGAGCAGGAGGTCGCCCGGGTGGGCCACGGCGTCACCCCGCAGCAGCTGGTGGCCATCGGCCGCGACGTGGAGTGCCAGGCCCTGGCCCGCGCCGTCCAGTGGCACAGCGAGCGCCGCGTCCTGCTCAACGGCACCCGCACCGTCGTCTTCGACTGAGGACCGGAGCCAGGCCCCTGCCCCGGCCTAGAGCCGCGAGAGGGCGGTCAGCGCGTTCAGCACATCCTGGATCGCCGCCTGATCGCCCTCCCCGCCCGCCGCGGCCTCGGCCGGCGACAGCCGCCCCGCCGCCAGCTGGCAGAACTCCACATCCTCCAGCGCGACCTGCGCCACCGCGTCCCGCGCCGCCACCCGCGTCACGGCGGCGGTCGGCGAGTCCAGCGGAATCCAGTAGTCGCCGCCGCCCGCGCCCTCGATCTCCAGATGCACGGTACGGCCCGGACTCCCCGCCGTCGTCAGCCGCGCCCGCGTGGTGGCGAGCCCGGCCCGGCGCCGTCCGGCGATCGACCCGGGAAGCCGCCGCGCCGTGAGATCCACCAGCAGCCGCAGATGCGACCCCAGCGGCGGCTCGTACGGGTAGTCCACCGCCCGCGCGATGTCACCGGCGTGCGTCCAGCACGCGAACGCCCGGTTCAGATACGCGTCCGACAGCGGGATCTGCGGCTCGGTGGCCGCGCCGAGCCCCGGGAAGAGACCCGGATCGCACGCCGTCGCCGGCAGCATCCGCTCCCCGGTGCGCCCGCCCTGCCGCGCGGCCGTCCGTACCAGCTCACGGCTCTGTTCCCGCCACCGCGCCCAGGCCCGGGCCGCCGCGACCCGCTCCGGCTCCGCCGCCGTCCCGCCGGCGGTGGCGGCCACCAGCCGCCACGTCGCCTCGGTCCGCTCCAGCGGATCGCCCGGCGCGCCCTCGCCCAGCGGATCGGGCAGCCCCACCGCCCGGGCCAGCAGGCCGTCCATGGCCACCAGGTGATCGAGCACCTGCGCGATCGTCAGCGACCGGCGCGCCCGTTCATCCCCCGCGAACCAGTGCACCCGCACCGGGATGTCCCATTCATCCGCGTTGATGTCGTGCAGCAGGGCGTCCAGTCGCGCCGCCTCGGCGTCGTACGGACCCGCCCAGCCCGGCACCGGCAGCACCGGCGGGCGGCGCGCCAGCGCGCTCTCCAGCACCCGGGGCCGCAGCTGCGGATCCAGATCGAGACTGCGCGGCGGCTCCAGCAGCGTCACCGCGTCCCGCAGCCGCAGCGCCTCCTCGGCGCACCGGGCGCACTCGTTGAGATGCGCCTCCACACATGCCGTCTCCGCCGGGGAGCAGGCGTCCAGCGCCCACACCCCCAGCAGCGACATCAGCTCCTGATGCGTCAGCCGCCCGTCTCCTTCCGGACCCGGTGCTGCTACGGGGTTGGGGGTGCGCTGCCCGGTGCGCTGCCGCGGTGCGGTGCTCCGCCGTGCCGGGCTCACCGGGGCGGGGCCCACCCCGGGGCCGCCGCTGCCGCCGCCCGCGCCGGGCCCGCCGCGCGGCGTGGGCACCCGGGGTGCCCCGGTGGACCCGGCGCCGCCGCCGACCGGATCCTGATCACCGGGCTCCCGGCCACCGGGCCGTGCGGCCGTCATCCGCGGTGCTCCCGTCGTACGTCGTCGGCGCCGCCATCCGGATAGGTAGCGGCGGAGGACAGCAACTGCAACCCCAGCCGCAGCCTGCGCCGCGCCTCGGCGTCCGAGATGCCCAGCTCCCTCGCCACCTCGCGGTAGTCGGTGCGCCCGCCCCTGGCCAGTTCCAGCGCCTCGCGCAGCGGCGCGGGCATGGCCGTCACGATGTAGTCGGCCCGGGCCAGGGTGGAGGCGGTACGGATCCGCTCGGCCGAGCCGGCGCCCGCGCCCTCCCGTCGGCGCAGCCGCGCCACCGCCAGCCGGTGCGCCTCGTCGGCGATCCAGGAGCGCATCGGGCCCTGCTCGGGGTCGAAGCTGTCGGGGGTCGCCCAGATCCGGCCGAAGACCTCGCGGGTCACCCGGGCCGTGGCGTCCTCGTCGGTCAGCACGCGCTGGGCGATGCCGTACGCCAGGGAGGCGAAGCGGTCATACAGTTCGGCCAGGGCCGCGGCCTCGCCGCGCTCCAGTCGCCGGCGCATGGCGCGATCCCACTCCGGCGGTGTCTCATGTGCCATCCCTGCCCCCAAGCGTTCTCACACTCGGCACAACCTCCGACCCCGTGCGTACGTCAAATGTAGTGCGAGGAACTGTTCCCGCGCGCCCCCGAACGGCAGTATGCGCCCGCTCTTTCCAGGAGGAGGGCCTTCGCGCCGGATCCGGTCCGGGTCGGATGGCCGGATGACCGGGGGCGGACGGGCGACGCAGCACCGGGACGCTTGAGACGCCGGAAAGTGGGCAGGGGCGCGGGGGAGACGCCGGTGTGGGTGTCAAGGGAAGATCGAGGGAAGACCGAAGAACCGAGGAACCGAGGGAAGAGGCCGCAGGCGTGACGTTGACGGTGGATGCGGAGTCGCGGGGCGAGTGGGCCGTACTGCGGGTCGCGGGCGAGCTCGACCTGGTGACCTCACCCGTGGTGCGCCAGCACGTCCACGACGCGGTCGCCGACGGGCGCCGCAGCGTGGTGCTCGATCTGTCGCAGGTACTGTTCTGCGACTCCTCGGGGGTGGGGGTGCTGGTCGCCTCGCGGCGGCTGATGCGCTCGTGCACCGGGCAGTTGCGGCTGATCCTGCCGCACCGGGGCGCCGAGGACGGCTCGCACGTCAACCGGGTGCTGGCCGCGCTCGGGGTGCGGCGGTTGTTCGACTGCTACCCCGACCTGGAGTCGGCGACCGCCGAGCCGCTGCCCGCCTGAGCCGGTATCGCGCGCTGTTCCGGTCCGTTCCGCTCTGTTGTGTGCGGCCATGTGCGGACCAGTGTGCGATAAAAACGCCCGGATCTCGTACAGAAGCAGTACCCCGTACTCCTTTGCGTCGGAATAAGCGGGAAGTGCTTGTTGCCCGACTCGCCCTCAACCATGCTGTGCTGCACCGAGTTTGTCCGCCGGTGGGAATGGTGTGAACGGTGCAGGTACAGGAGCAGGTGCTACGGACCCAGCTGGAGGTCGGCCCCCAGCCGTCGGAGGTACGGCGCGCGCGGCACTGGCTGCGGGAGCGGCTGGCCCGCACCGGCATGGCCGGGGAGCAGATCGACACGCTCACGCTGCTGGTCTCCGAGCTGGTGACCAACGCCGTGGTGCACACGGGCCGCCCGGCCGTGCTGCGGCTGGTGGTGCGCGAGGGCCCCTGCTGTCATCCGGTACGTCTTGAGGTGGCCGACCGCAGCGCCCTGGCGCCCCGGCCGCGCAGCGCCGACCAGGAGGACACCTGCGGGCGCGGCCTGGAGCTGGTGGACCTGCTGGCCGACCGCTGGGGCTGGCAGCAGGAGCCGGCCGGCAAGCGGGTGTGGTGCGAAGTGGACTGCCCGAGCGGGCTGTGAGCGACGGCCGTACGGCCCACACCGTAAGGACCCGCTCGCGCCGCCGAACGAATCCGGCCAGCTGTGGACGCGGCGCGGTGGCCGGAGCCGGCCGGGCGCGGTTGCCCGTGCGGGCCCGCGCCCCCGCCGCGGCGGCGGCTCAGGAACGCCGGCCGCGCGCTATCGCGGCGGCTATCCGCGGGGCGTCCCTGGCCAGTTCACGGATCATGCCGCTGATGGGGTTGGTGAAGCCGGTGAAGTACAGCCCCGGCGCCGTGGGATGGGTCTCCTTGCCGTGCACCAGGGGCCGCCCGGCCCCGTCCAGCAGCCCCAGATGCGCCACCAGCGGTTCCAGCCCGCGCCGGTAGCCGGTCGCCGCTATCACCACCTCCGGGGTGATCGCGGTGCCGTCCGCCAGCAGGACCCGGTCCCCCTCGAAGCCCTCGACGGCGCCGGTGATCTCGACCCTGCGCTTCTTCACCGCCCGGATCAGCCCCACGTCCTGCACCGGGACGGCCCCCGCCCTGGCCCGGGTGTACAGGCCGGTGGACGGGCGGGGCAGCCCGTACGGCGCCAGATCGGGCAGCAGCCGCGCCACCGGGCGCGCCGCACGGTCCACGATCCCCACCGGCAGCCGCCGGACCAGCACCCCGCTGGCCTGCGCCGGCCAGCCCAGCGTGGAGCGGCGCAGGATGTGCGGCGGGGTGCGCACCGCGAGCCGTACCCGCGAGGCCCCGCCCTTGCCGGACAGCTCGGCGGCTATCTCGGCGCCGGTGTTGCCGATGCCCACCACCAGGACATCCTTGCCGGTGTACGGGCCCGGGTTGCGGTAACGGTGCGCGTGCAGCAGTTCCCCGCCGAACTCCTCGCGGCCCGGCCAGGGCGGTATCCACGGGGTGTGGTTGTAGCCGGTCGCCACGACGACGGCCGAGGCGCGCAGCTTGCGCCCGCCGTTGGCGTGCAGCACCCAGTCGCCGGGGGAGTCCCCGCCGTTCTCCACGCGGGAGACCTCGACGCCCGCCGCCAGGTCCAGTTGGTGGTGGATGGCGTACCGCTCCAGGTAGCGCACGAAGTCGTCGCGGGAGACCCAGCGTCCGGCGGAACGCGGGATGGGCAGCCCCGGCAGGGAGGACCAGCGCCGGGTGGTGTGCAGATGGAGCCGGTCGTAGTGCCCGCGCCAGGAGGCGCCGACATCACCGGCCTTGTCGACCACGACGGCGCGTATGCCGCGCTGTGTGAGCGCCGCGGCGGCGGCGAGCCCGCCGGGACCCGCGCCGATGACATGGACCGGGGGGAGGGACACGGCTGATGCGGACTCGGACGTGGACATGGCGTTGAGGATACGCAGAACGGCTCGCGGGGACACCGGGTCCGACGGAGACAGGAACCGGCTCGCCGGCGCCCCCGCGCCGTGGAAAAGTCGCGGTACCGCCGGTCAGGCGGCCGGCTTCTTGCCGGTGACGCCCAGGTGCACCAACTGCGTCAGCGCGGGCTTGAGATCGGCCTGCTTGGCGCCCAGCGACTGCAGGCTCTTGGGCTGCGCCGAGACCGCCGCGAGCATGGTGACCAGCGAACCGGCCAGCGCCGCCGAGGAGATGGCCGTGCCGCCCCGGCCCTTGGCCTGGAGACCGTCGATGGACTCGGCCAGCGGCTTCACGATGGCGCCCTGGATCCGGGTCCTGATGCGGACGAAACGGCGGTCGCCCTCCGCCGCCCCCAGGTCGATGACGCGCAGGATCGCGTCGTGCCGGCGCCAGAAGGCGAGGAAGCCGTCGACCAGTTCCTCCGCCGTGCGCCGGCCCGCCTTGCCGGTCCACGAGCGGCCCGCGACCAGTTCGGAGAGCGCCGCGGATTCGCGGAGCGTCACCTCGGCGATCTCCAGCACGGCCGCCTCGACGTCCGGAAAGTACTGGTAGAAGGTCGCCGGTGAGGTGCCCGCCTTGCGGGCCACGTCGATCACCTTGACGTCGCGGTACGGGGAGGTGGCGAGCATCTTGCCCAGGCAGTCCAGCAGTTTCTGCCGAGTGGCCTGCCCGCGGCGGCCCGCGACCCGGCCGTCCACAGTCGTTACATGTCCTGTCATGCCGTCAGCTTATCGACGTATCCGAACGGCGCGATCCGGCCGCGTCCGAACGGGTAGCGGGGTGGTAGTGGGGCATACCCGGCCCCGGATTCGCCACTGTCAGTGGCGGAGGGAAGAATCGGTTCGACGGTCCGCCGGTGCCGTGAGCAATGAGATGCTGCTCGGGGGGCGGCATGAACGAACGAGCGTCCTGACGGGGAGGTGTCCAGCACGATGGTGCAGCAGCTGACGCAGCACGATCCGCGGCGGATCGGGCCGTTCGAGGTGCTGGGGCGGCTCGGGTCCGGCGGCATGGGGCTGGTCTACCTGGCCCGCTCGGCGTCCGGGCGCCGGGTGGCGATCAAGACGGTGCGCACGGAGCTGGCCGAGGACCAGCTGTTCCGGGTGCGCTTCACGCGCGAGGTCGAGGCGGCCCGCGCGGTCTCCGGCTTCTACACCGCCGCCGTCGTGGACGCCGACCCGCGGGCCGCCGTGCCGTGGCTGGCCACCGCCTACGTTCCCGCCCCCTCGCTGGAGGAGATCGTCAGCGAGTGCGGGCCGCTGCCCCCGCAGGCCGTGCGCTGGCTGGCGGCCGGGATCGCCGAGGCACTCCAGTCCATCCACGGGGCGGGCCTGGTGCACCGCGACCTGAAGCCGTCCAATGTGCTGGTCGTGGAGGACGGGCCCCGGGTGATCGACTTCGGGATCGCCTCCGGGGTCTCCAACACCCGGCTGACCCTCACCAACGTCGCGGTCGGGACGCCCGCGTACATGTCGCCGGAGCAGGCCCGGGACTCACGCGGAGTGACGGGCGCCTCCGATGTGTTCTCGCTCGCCTCCACGCTGGTGTTCGCGGCCACCGGGCATGCCCCGTACCACGGCGCGAACCCGGTGGAGACGGTGTTCATGCTGCTGCGCGAGGGCCCCGATCTGGAGGGGCTGCCCGACGAGCTGCGCCCGCTGATCGACTCCCTCATGACGCAGAAGCCGGAGGAGCGGCCCACCCCGGCCGACCTCCAGGCGCGGCTGGCGCCGCACCTGTTCGCCTCCTCGGGAGACGACAGCGGCTCGGCGTCCGCGTGGCTGCCCGCCGGGGCCGTCGCGCTGATCGAGGAGCGCCGGCACCGCGGGCGCGGCACGCCGGCGCCCGGCGGGACACCGCCCCCGCCCCCGCCGCCGCGCCGGGACGAGCCGCAAGCGCCGCCCACCCCGCCGCCGCCCCTTCCCCCGACTCCTCCACCGCCTGTGCCGCCTGTGCCGCAGGCCGAGGAGCCGCAGGTGCAGGTGCAGATCAAGGAACAGGCCACCGTCCGGCTGGCCGGCTCCCAGTTGCCCATCGGCCCGGGCCCGCGCCCGGCCGCCGTCCCCGCGCCCGCCCCCACTCCGGCCCCGGCGCCCGTCACGGTGCCGTCGGACTGGCGCCCCTGGCGTTTCCGCATGACCAACGACCTGTGGGGCACCCCGCTGGTCCGCGACGGGCTGCTGTACGTCACCTCCTTCGAGGTGCACGCCCTCGATGTGGCGAGCGGACGCAGACAGTTCAAGACCCGTGAGGTCGCCTGGTCGATGGCGGTCACCGGCGGGCGGGTGCTGGCCTCGGACGGCCCGAGCCTGTACGCGCTGGACGCCACCGACGGCTCCGACCGCTGGCGGGTGCCCACCGAGGGCTGGATCTACGGCCTGCGCGCCGAACGCGGCACGGTGCTGACCGCGACCCGGGGCGGCGGCGTCCAGGTGTGGGAGGCCGGCACCGGCGAGCAGCTGTGGGAGCTGTCCGGGGCGCACACCGACTTCGAGACCCGCGAGACCGCGCCCCTCATCCACGGCGGCGCGGTCTACGCGTGGGGAGAGGGCCAGCTGTACGTCCTGGAGGCGCGCACCGGCAGCGAGCTGTGGCGGTACCCGGTGGGCGACGCCACGGCCACCGGCGGCGTCCCGGTGCGGATATGCCCCACCGACGACGGGGTGGTGTACGTGACGGCCGGCTCGCGCGTGCTCGCCCTGGACACGGCGACCGGCGCGGAGCGCTGGCGCTTCGACACCCCGGCGGCCATTCTCGCGCCGCCCGCCTACGAACCGCCGTCCTCGCGGGCGGCCGGGATCTACTTCACGGACTATCTGGGTACCGTCTACGCGCTGGACCTGGCCACCGGTGACGACCGCTGGCGGATCGCGACCGAGGCGCGGCAGTCCACCGAGGCGGTGGTGGTGGCCGACGGGCTGGTGCATCTGGGCAGCGGGACGGCCATGTACACGCTGGACGCGGTGAGCGGCACCCCGCGCTGGCGCTTCGCGGCGGGCGACTCCATCGTGGGCAGCCCGGTGGTGAGCGAGGGCCGGGTGCACTTCGGGTCCGAGGACCACTGTCTGTACACGCTGGACGCGAGCAGCGGCCGGCTCACCTGGAAGCTGGAGACCGGCGGCGCCATCACGGGCAGCCCGGCGGTCTCGGGCGGCGTCGTGTTCGCGTGCAGCAAGGACCACTGCGTGTACGCGCTGGACGCCGCGCGGGGGACCCGGCAGGGCTGACCTGCTCTGCCGGACGTGCCGGCCGCCGGAGAGCGCGGCCCGGACACGGTCATCAGGGAATCGAGGGAACGGGGCACAGGGGGCATGACCATGCGGACACGGGGATCGGCGCGGGTGGCTTCGGCAGCGGCGGCGGTGGCGGCACTGCTGGTGCTGAGCGGCTGCGGCGGCGACGACGGGGCCGGCGAGGAGCCGAAGCAGCAGGACCAGCAGGAGCAGCAGGACGGGGACGAGGGCGGCTCCGACGACTCCGGGGGCTCCGCCGCCGGCGACCAGGGGGCGCACGCGGAGGACGAGGCCCGCTCGATCACGGGTGAGGGCCTGGACGGTGTGTGGGAGTCCATCGTCGACGACAACGACATCGAGACCCTCACCATCACCGGTGGCACGGTGGAGACCACCGGGCCGCTGAGCTGTCCCGGCACGGTGACGGGCACGGCGGACCCGGAGCCGGTCATCGAGCTGGCCTGCGACATCGAGAACCCCAACCGGGTGCGCGGCACCCTGGAGCTGAACGAGGAGGGCAACCGCCTGTTCATCGGCTGGGAGGGCCAGGCCTGGGGCGGCATGATCGACAGCATGATCCGCGTCGGCTGACCGTACGCACGGCACCGGACCCGCCGCCGGGCCGCCCCACCGGGCGGTCCGGCGCTGTCCGTTGGGCGCGGGCCCGGAGGGCGCCGCACCGCCCCTGGGGGCGGCCCGGCCCCGTGCCGGGCGAACGGCCGGGTCCACGGGGACCCGAACGGCGGGACCGGTTAGGCGGCGTCCCGCCCCCGGCCGCCCTCGCCCTCGTCGCCCGGCCGCCACTGCGGTCCGCGCTCCCGGGGCGGTGGGGGAGCGGCGCCGGTGCCCGGCGCGTCGCCCGCCGCCCAGGGGCCCTCGACCACCTCGCCGTGCGACGGCTCCTCCGGGTGCCGCTCGTGCCGTGGCCGGGCGTGCCGCCCCTGTCCGGAACGGCCGGCCATGGCCGCCGCCGAGAGGAGCAGCAGAAGGCCGCCGATCATGGTGCTCGCCCAGCCCCATCCCAGACCGCCCCGGCCGAAGAGGAGGCTGTCGGCGATCTGGTACTGGCGGACCATCCACAGGATGGTGAAGCCCAGCACGAGCACGGCGGAGAGCAGGGAGAGCCACCCCGACCGCAGGACGATCGCCAGCGCCGCGATGACGGCGGCCACGAGCATCACCAGGAACAGGCCGTTGAACAGGGCCGCCTTGTCCCCGGTGATTCCTGTCGTCGTGAACAATTGGGTGATCCGGAAGGAGCGGCCGGTGCGGGACCCGTACCAGGCCGCGAAGACTCCGAGCAGGGCCGCCGCCGCCCCGAGGACGGCGAGTACGGCCCCGAATGCGTTACGTACCATTTGTCGACCGTAAGCCGGTTCGAGTGACACCGCATCTCCGCGGAGCGGCTCCGCACCGGCGGCCGGACGCGGACGGACCGGCAACGCCCCTGCCGACCTCGGCTGATCCGCACCCGGGGGCACCGGCTAGGGTCAGCGGCCATGGTGCCCCTTCCGGCCGTAGCCGTACGCTCCACCCCCACCGCGCTCACGCTCGTCGCCGCCGTGGTCTCCCTGGTCACCCTGCACCTGCTGCGGCTGGCCGGGACCGTGATCGGGACCTCCATAGCCGATCTGCCCGCCCTGCTGCCGGCCGCCGCCTGCGCCGCCGTCGCCGGGCCGCTGGTGTGGTGGCTGGGCCCGCGCCACGCGCTGCCCGCCGCACTCGGCACACTCGCCGCGCTGTGGACGCTGCTCCTGGCCGAACCGGTACGCGTCACACCCGTCGTCGGCCTGGTGCTCGCCGTCGCGCTGGCCACGCTCGTCCTGGTCGTACGGCGGCTGTCCGCCGTCGCCGAGGACGGTGCGGGGCGGCTGGCGCGGGCGCTGGCGCTCGCGGTGGCCGCCGATGTGACGCTGCGTCTGTTCGGCGACCTGTGGGACCCGCTGTGGCACGGCGGCGCGCTCGCCGTCCTGCTCTCCCTGGCGCTGACCGCCCTGCTCGCCGCCGGCGCCTGGGTGGCCACCCTCGGCACCCCGCCGCCCGCCGTCGGCGGCGGCATCCAGGTGGCGCTGCTCGGCCCCGCGCTCGGCCTGTACACGGTGCTCGGCTCCCCGGCGTTCCTCGCCGTGTGGGCCGGGATCCCGGTCACGCTGGCCGGGGTGTGGATCACCATGGGCACGGCGATCGGCGTCGCGGCGCTGTCCGTACCGCTGCCGCGCGGCGTGGTGATCGTGCTGCCGCTGGCCGTCGCCTTCGCCCTGCTGCCCTCGCCGCTCGCCGCTCCCGCCGTGCTGCTGGCGCTGGCCGTCCTGCCGTACGTGGTGCGCCGGGCGCTGACCGCCTGGGAACGCACGGCGGCCACCGGGCACGGCGCGCTGGCCGACCTGGCGCTGGCCGGGGCGGGTTGCGGGGTGGGCTGTGCGCTGGTGCTGCTGCCCAGCCCGTGGCCGGTGGTGGCCGGGGCGATCGGGCTGGGCTGGGCGGCGGGCGAGGCGGTCCGTCCGGCCCGGCTGCTGCGGCCGTTCGGCCCGGTGGTGGCGGCCAGCGTGCTGCTGGCGGTGCCGCCGCTGGCCGGGGCCGCCCGCCCGGCGGCCGACCCGCTGCCGGTGGACACGGCGGGCGGCATGTACCGCGTCCTCAACTGGGATGTGGCCGGCGCCTCGCCCACCGAGGTGCTGACCGGCATCCAGGAGTCGGGTGCGCACGTGGTGGTTCTGCACGGGGTGCCGCGCGGCACCGTCGCGTCGGGGGGCCTCGACCTTCCGGCGTGGCTGGAGAAGCGGCTGTCGGCCGAGGCGGTGTGGGCGGCGGACGAGGGGGACCGGCAGAGGGGAACCCTGGTCCTCACGAGCCTGCCGGTGAGCGAGCCCGCCGCGGGGCCCTCGTACGCCGTGCTGACGGTGACCCTGACCGACGGCGAGCCGTCGAGGGTGGGTGCCGGTACGGGTCTGGGCGCGCTGCTGCGGGAGGAACCCGCGGTGCTGGCCCTGCCGCCGGCCGGGGTGTCCTCGCCGGAGGATTCCGGCTTCCACCCGGCGGGGGAGTCCCGGATCTTCGCGCGCGAGCTGCTGGAGTTCGGCCCGGCGGACACCAGCCCCCCGGCCACCACGGTCTACGTCCCCTAGGCCCCGGCCCCGGCCGGTCAACGGGCCGGTCGATCGGCCCGGACACGAAGAACGGCCCGGATGGCGCCCCCTCCACGCCACCCGGGCCGATCGGCACCGGATCTGTTCAGCGGCTCCCCCGCGTCCGCCGAACAGATCCCCCCTTGGAGACCGGCCGCGCACCCCTGTGCGGCCGGACACTGATGAGCATGACAGCCCGCCATAAACGACTGCTAAACGCGGAAGGACGGGCCCCGAAGGGCCCGTCCCCCTGCCGCCGGTACGGAGGCCTCAGCCGGTCAACGGCCCGGCCTCACCGCCGTACCGGCCGTCATTCGGCCCCGGTGACGTGGCCGTCCTCAAGGGGCCGGACACTGGTGACGTGGCCGTCCTCAAGGGGGCGAACACTGGTGACGTGGCCGTCCTCAAGGGGGCGAACACCGGTGACGTGGCCGTCCTCGAAGGGCCGGAGATCCGTGACGTGGCCGTCCTCGGCCGGGGCGTCGACTATGCGGCCCTGACCGGTGGGGGTGTTCGTCACGTGGATGTCGCTCGCCAGCGCCTGGGCCGCGGTTCCTCCGACGACCGCGGTGGCGAGGGCGAGAGTCGAGAGCACCTTCTTCGTGAAGGTCATACGTGCCTCCTGGTGATCAGTGAACGGATGGTTCCCCCGTCAGTCCCCGGCCCGGGCGCGAATCATCCCGGGTGGGGCCGTATGTGAAAGGTGCCCTCTTCGCACAGCAAGAACCGGCCGTGCGCCGCGATGCGCTGGCACACAGCCGGTCCGGGAATGCTGGAGGCGGGGCCTACCTGACAGGCTCGGAGGTGACGTGGCTGTCCTCGAGCGGCTTCACCTTGCCGCCCTTGGGCTCGGAGGTGACGTGGCTGTCCTCCAGGGGCTTCACCTTGCCGCCCTTGGGCTCGGAGGTGACGTGGCTGTCCTCGAGCGGCTTCACCTTGCCGCCCTTGGGCTCCGAGGTGACATGACTGTCCTCCAGCACGGTGGGCTCCCCCGTGACACGGCTGTCGGCCGGCTGCTTGACGTTGGACATGTGCGACTCCCCATTGACGTGCTGGTCAGAGCAGGCCGTCACCCATCCCCCTGCGGTATACGAGGCCCACCCGGCATCCCCCGTTTCGGCTGCCGCCACAGAAGATGTCAGCCGCTGATAAATGTTCGCTGAACGCCCAGATGGTACGAGTGGTACGGCCGGTTCGCCTGTTTCAGACGCTCGTGGCCGTCAGAAGGTTGCGGACGGTTTCCGCCTCCGGGCTGGAGGACTCCTCGAAGAACCTCAGGGCGTGCTCCCAGCAGGCCCTGGCCCGGTCGGAATGCCCTGTCGAGTCGAGCGCCCGGCCGAGCACGGTCAGCACCAGGGCCCGCCGCCAGTCGCCACCGATGTCCCGCAACTGCGTCAGGGAGTCCTCGGCCTTCACCGCCGCCTCCGCCGCGCCGCCCGTCTCCAGCAGCGATTCGGCCTGACGCAGCAGGGTCATGCCCACCCACAGCGGCTGCCGGTTCTCCTCGAAGATGTGGAGCGCCGTGGCGAGTTCGAGCAGCCCCTCCTGGTGCGCGCCGCGCCGGCTCAGCGCCATCCCCAGCGCGTAGTGGCCGTTGGCGAGCCGCAGCACCGATCCCAGGCCCCGGTAGATCGAGAGCGCCTGACGGGCCGTCTCGACGGCCGCCTCCGTACGTCCCTGGGCTCCCAGCGCCCGGGACAGATTGCTGAGCGCGCTGGCCTCTCCGGCGCGGTTGGCCTCGTCACGGAAGGCCGCCAGCGCCTCGGCGAAGTAGACCTCGGCGGCCTTGTGGTCGCCCTCGTACATCGCGATGATGCCCCGCTCACTGGGCGCCTGGGTCCGCACCACCGGGTCCTCGGCCGCGACACCCAGCAGCATGGCGTGCTGGGCGTGTTCGTCGGCCAGTCCGAAGCGGCCGGAGAGACTGTGGGCCAGGGTCAGCGCGAAATGGGCGCGGCCCTGGGCATGCGGATCGTCGCGCAGCCGGGCCTCGCGGAGCACCGCCTCGCAGGCCACCACGAACTGCCGGGCGTAGGCGCCCGATTCGGCAAGGCCCCGGGCGACCAGGAGCAGATCGGCGGCCGACCGCACCCGGCTGGACGCGGCCGACTGAGCGGCGCTCAGCAGCCCGCCCGCCTCGGCGAACAGCCAGTCCTGTGCCTGATCGTCGTTGTCGAAGTCCGCCGGAGCCTGGTAGGTCGTCTCCAGGTGCTCCACCAGCCGGCCGCCGGGCCGTTTCAGGGCGAAGACCTTCGCGCTCGTGGCCAGGTAGAAGTCCAGCAGCCGGGCCAGCGCGGCCTCCCGTTCCGCCGGAGGCTGCTCGTCGCGCTCGGCGCAGGCCCGCGCGAACAGCCGCACCAGGTCGTGGAAGCGGTAGCGTCCGGGAGCCGCCGACTCCAGCAGCGAGGTGTCCACCAGGGACTCCAGCAGATCCTCGGTGGTGTGCACCTCCCGGTCCAGCAGTGAAGCAGCCGCCGCCACCGAGATGTCCGGGCCCTCGGTCAGGCCCAGCAGCCGGAAGGCGCGTGCCTGCTCCTTCTCCAACTGCCCGTACCCCAGCTCGAAGGTGGCCGCCACCGCCTGGTCGCCCGCCTGGAGTTCGTCGAGCCGGCGCCGCTCGTCACTCAGCTTGCGGGCCAGCACCGACACGGTCCAGGTGCGCCGGCTGGCCAGCCGGGCCGCCGCGATCCTGATGGCCAGCGGCAGGAAGCCGCACGCCCCCACCACGTCCATCGCCGCGTCCCGCTCCGCGCCGACCCGCTCGTGCCCCACGATGCGGGTGAACAGCGTCAGCGCCTCCTCCGGGCTCATCACGTCCAGGTCCACCAGATGCGCGCCCGCCAGATCCACCATCCGGATGCGGCTGGTCACCAGCGCCGCGCAGCCCGGCGTGCCCGGCAGCAGCGGACGTACCTGGGCCGCGTCCCGCGCGTTGTCCAGCAGGGCCAGCACCCGCCGCCCGTCCAGCAGGGAACGGAAGAGACCGGACCGCTCCGCGATCCCGTCGGGGATCGCCGAATCGGCCACCCCCAGCGCCCGCAGAAACGCGCCGAGCACCGCCTCCGGCTCACGGGGCGAGGACCCGGCACCCTGAAGATCGACGTACAGCTGGCCGTCCGGGAACTGCTCGCGGGCCGCGTGGGCCACCTGCACCGCCAGCGTCGTCTTGCCGACTCCGCCGATCCCGGCGACCGCCGAGACGGCCATCACCCCGCCACCCGAGGCCGCCAGTTGCCGTCCCAGGTCGGTGACGAACGAGGCCCGCCCGGTGAAGTCCGGTACGGCGGCGGGCAACTGGGCCGGGCGCACCAGCGCCGGCACGGCCGCCGGAACATCGGCCGGCTGTGCCAGGCTCGCATCCGCGTTCAGGATCCGCTGCTGGAGCTCGGACAGTTCGGCGCGCGGTTCCACCCCCAGTTCATCGATGAGGATGCGCCGCGCGTCCGCGTACACCGCGAGCGCCTCCGCCTGCCGCCCGCTGCGGTACAGCGCGAGCATCAGCAGCTCGCGCAGTCGCTCGCGCAGCGGATGGGAGGTGGTCAGCGCGGTCAGTTCGGAGACCGACTCCGTGTGCAGCCCGGCCTGGAGCGCCACATCGAGCCGGGTCTCCAGCAGCACCACACGCTGCTCGGACAGCCGTGCCCGGTGCAGTTCGGCGTCCGGGCCCGGTACGCCGGCCAGTGTCTCGCCGTCCCACAGCTCCAGGGCCGCGCCGTACAGCTCCAGCGCCTTCGGCAGTTCCCCGGCGCCGGCCGCCGCCTCGGCCGCCGCGGTCAGTTCCGTCAGCCGGTCGCTGTCCAGCTCGTCGTCGGGGCGGCGGCGCAGCGCGTATCCGCCCAACTCGCTGACCAGGATGTCGGCGCGGGTGCCCAGCGTCTTGCGCAGCCGCGAGGCGTAGGTGCGCAGCGCCGCCACCGCCTGTTGCGGAGGGTTCTCGCCCCAGATGGCGTCCACCAGTTCCTGCGCGGTGGCCGTACTGCCGTCGCGCAGCAGCAGCGCGGCCAGCAGGGCGCGTTGCTGAGGGCTTCCGGTGGGCAGTTCGGTCTCCCCGTTCCTGGCCCGTACCGGGCCCAGCACGGCGAACCGCAAGGCGGGCGTGCGCACCGGGATCCCCTTGCCTTCGGCCATGGTGTCCTCTGCTTCTCAACCGCTCGTGAACCGCTGCTCGGGCGAACGTTGGAGTCTATCGGTCTGAACTCTCCCCGATAAAGAGTGGGTTAGACATCAGCTGAGGGCTCAAGGGGTTTCCCAGCGATTCGTCCAGCTCACGCTCGTATGCTCGAGGAATGACGACAAGCGCGCAGGGACCCGGGCAGGGACCGACAGTGAACGCGATGCGGCGCGCGCTGCGCCGGGCGGACGACGGGGTGGCCCTGGACGCCGCCGAGGCCGAAGTGCTGCTCCAGGCCCGCGGCGAGGACCTCGAACGGCTGGCGGGCGCCGCAGGCCGGGTGCGGGACGCGGGGCTCGAAGCCGCCGGCCGCCCCGGGGTCATCACCTATTCCAAGAAGGTCTTCATTCCGCTGACCCGGTTGTGCCGGGACCGTTGCCACTACTGCACCTTCGTCACCGTGCCCGGCAAGCTGCGCCGCGAGGGCCACGGCATGTTCCTGTCCCCGGACGAGGTGCTGGACATCGCCCGCCGGGGAGCCGCCCTCGGCTGCAAGGAGGCGCTGTTCACGCTCGGGGACCGCCCCGAGGACCGCTGGCCCGAGGCGCGCGAGTGGCTGGAGGCCGAGGGCTACGACGACACCCTCGCCTATGTCCGGGCGATGGCGATCCGGGTCCTGGAGGAGACCGGGCTGCTGCCGCACCTCAACCCCGGCGTGCTGACCTGGACCGACTTCCAGCGGCTGAAGCCGGTCGCCCCGTCCATGGGCATGATGCTGGAGACCACCGCCACCCGCCTGTGGTCCGAGCCGGGCGGCCCGCACCACGGTTCGCCCGACAAGGAGCCGGCCGTGCGGCTGCGCGTCCTGGAGGACGCCGGGCGCTCCAACGTGCCCTTCACCACCGGGATTCTCATCGGCATCGGCGAGACGTACGCCGAGCGCGCGGACGCGCTGTTCGCGCTGCGCCGTACCGCCCGCGCGTACGGCGGCATCCAGGAAGTCATCGTGCAGAACTTCCGCGCCAAGCCGGACACGGCGATGCGCGGCACCCCGGACGCCGAGGTGGCGGAGCTGGCCGCCACCATCGCCACCGCCCGGCTGCTGCTGGGCCCGTCCGCCCGTATCCAGGCGCCGCCCAACCTCGTCGACGAGCAGTACGCGCTGATCGTGCGGGCCGGCATCGACGACTGGGGCGGCGTCTCCCCGCTCACCCCCGACCACGTCAACCCCGAGCGCCCCTGGCCGGTGATCGACGCGCTCGCCGCCCGGACCGCGGCGGCCGGTTTCGCACTGCGCGAACGGCTCACCATCTACCCGGAGTTCATCCGCCGCGGCGAGCCGTGGCTGGACCCGCGGGTGCTGCCGCACGTGCGCGCGCTGGCCGACCCGGACACCGGCCTCGCCCGCGCCGACGTCCTGCCGGCCGGGCTGCCGTGGCAGGAGCCGGACGAGCCGCTGACCGCCTCCGGCCGCACCGCGCTGCACCACGAGATCGACACGGCGGGCCGTACCGGGGACCGCCGTACCGACTTCGACGAGGTGTACGGGGACTGGTCGGCGCTGCGCGAGGCGGCGGCCCCCGGCATGGTGCCGGAGAAGATCGACGCGGACGTACGGGACGCCCTGTCGGTGGCCGCCGACGATCCCACCCGGCTGACCGACGCCCAGGCGCTGGCGCTGCTGCACGCCGAGGGCCCGGCGCTGGACGCGCTGTGCCGCACCGCCGACGACCTGCGGCGCGAGGTGGTCGGGGACGAGGTGACGTACATCGTCACCCGCAACATCAACTTCACCAATGTCTGCTACACCGGCTGCCGGTTCTGCGCCTTCGCGCAGCGCCGCACCGACGCCGACGCGTACACCCTCTCCCTGGACCAGGTCGCCGAACGCGCCGCCCAGGCCTGGGAGGTGGGCGCCGTGGAGGTGTGCATGCAGGGCGGCATCCACCCCGATCTGCCGGGCGACGCCTACTTCGACATCGTGCGCGCGGTGAAGCAGCGGGTGCCGGGCATCCATGTGCACGCCTTCTCCCCGATGGAGGTCATCAACGGGGCGTCCCGTACGGGCCTGTCCATCCGCGAGTGGCTGATCGCCGCCAAGGAGGCGGGACTCGACTCGATCCCGGGCACGGCGGCGGAGATCCTCGACGACGAGGTGCGCTGGATCCTCACCAAGGGCAAGCTGCCGGCCGACACCTGGGTGGAGGTGATCTCCACCGCGCACGAGGTGGGGCTGCGCTCGTCCTCCACCATGATGTACGGGCACGTGGACAGCCCCCGGCACTGGCTGGGCCACTTCCGTACCCTGGCCGGCATCCAGCGGGCCAACGAGGAGAAGGGGGTGGCGGGTTTCACGGAGTTCGTGACCCTCCCCTTCATCCACACCAACGCCCCCGTCTACCTGGCCGGCATCGCCCGCCCGGGGCCCACCGCGCGCGACAACCGCGCGGTCACCGCGATGGCCCGGCTGCTCCTTCACCCCTACATCACCAATATCCAGACCAGCTGGGTGAAACTTGGGGCCGAGGGCGCCGCCGAGATGCTGCGATCGGGCGCCAATGACCTGGGAGGCACACTCATGGAGGAGACCATCTCCCGTATGGCCGGGTCGGCGTACGGCTCCTATCGCTCGGTGAAGGACCTGCGGGCGATCGCGGAGGCGGCCGGGCGGCCCTCACGGCTGCGGACCACGCTGTACGGGCCGGTCGGCGCCGAGCGTACGGAGGCGGCCCGGGCGGGCGACGGGCAACTGCCGGAGCTGCTGCCGGTCCTGGGCACGGGCACCGGCGGTGGCCGGTGACGGCGCCGGTCGCCGGCGCCATATGGGGGCGCGCGGAGCAGCAGGAGTTCCGCTCCCGCGTGCGCGGCTGTCTGCTGGGCGGGGCGATCGGTGACGCGCTCGGCGCGGGCGTGGAGTTCGACTCGCTGGAGGCGATCCGCGCGGCGCACGGGCCGCAGGGGGTGGGCGACTACGTCCCGGCGTACGGGCGGCGCGGTGCGGTCACCGACGACACGCAGATGACGCTGTTCACGGTGGACGGCCTGATCCGCGCCCATGTGCGGCGGGACACCGGCGCCTGGCACCCGCCCACCGATGTGCACGCCGCGTACCGCCGCTGGTACCGCACCCAGCACGAGTGGGGGCCCGACGAGCGGCGGGAGGGGGACGGCTGGCTGGCGCGCGAGGAGTGGCTGTACGCGCGCCGGGCGCCGGGCAACGCGTGTTTGAGCGGGCTGGCGGACGAGGCGATGGGCACCGTGGAGAAGCCCAAGAACCCCGACTCCAAGGGCTGCGGCACGGTGATGCGTTCGGCGCCGTTCGGGCTGCTGGTGGGCTGGGAGCCGCAGTTGGTGTTCCAGCTGGGGGTGGAGTGCGCCGCGCAGACGCACGGGCATCCCACGGGGCGGCTGGCGGCCGGGGCGTTCGCGGCGATCACGCACGCGCTGGTGCGCGGCGACGGCCTGGACGCGGCGGTGCAGAAGGCGCTGGTGCAGCTGGGCAGCTGGCCGGACCACGAGGAGACCACGGACGCCCTCAAACGGGCGCTGGGCGCCGTACGGCAGGGGCTGCCGTCCCCGGAACGGGTGGCGTCGCTGGGCGAGGGCTGGGTGGCCGAGGAGGCGCTGGCGATCGGCGTGTACTGCGCGCTGGTGGCCGAGGACATGGAGCACGGGCTGCTGCTGGCGGTCAACCACGGCGGTGACTCGGACTCCACGGGCTCGGTGTGCGGCAATCTGCTGGGCGCGCTGCACGGGGAGACCGCGCTGCCGCCCGGCTGGCTGGTGGAGTTGGAGGGCAGGGCGGCGATCGCCGAACTGGCGGACGACTTCGCCCTGGAGATGACGCAGGGGCCGGCGCTGCACGGCCCGGGGGAGTCGTCCGCGGCGTGGCTGGAGCGCTACCCGCGCGGCTGACCGGCCGGGGTGCCCTCCCGGCGTGGTGGGAGAGAACGGGAGGGCATCCGTACCGCTGGTGTGCCGTGCCGGCACGGTGGTGGTGCGGATCAGCGCGGCGGGAACCCGGTGGTCCGTGCCACCGCGCCGACGAACTCGGTCCAGGGTCCGGTACCGAACCCGAGCCGTGGCCCGTACGGCACTTTGGAGTCCCGGACGCTCAGCAGTGCGGGGGCGTCGGACCTCACCTCGAGACAGGCGCCGTTTCCGCCGGAATACGAGGATTTTCTCCAGGTGGGGGTGGTGCCCTGCTTCACTGCCATGGCTGCTCCGGCTCTCTCTCCCGGTGGGGGTGGGAGCGCCGCCGGGTGATCATGCGGCGGCGCATCGGAGCGACCGTACTCGTCCGGCCGGACACCTGACGGAGACCTTCACCCGACCGAATGATGAGCGCGTAATTCCCTTTACTGAAAAGGTTTTTGACACTACAATATGCGCCCGCTCGATCGCGGTGCGCTACGACGCCTGCTTGATGAACTCCGCGAGCAGCCCCTCCAGAAAGTCCCTGGTCTGCTCGGGACTGAGCGCCTGCGCCCGCAGATGCTCGTACATCACGCTGTAATGCTGCACGTCATGGGGCTTCTCCAGATAAAGATCATTGGTGACCCCCTCCAGATACACCACCGTGGAATCCGAGTTCTCCGGGAACTCCATGATCGTGTACTGCCCGTTCACCCCCGGATGCGCGCCCGCCGAGAACGGCATCACCTGAAGCGTCACGTGCGGCAGCCGTGAACAGTCCAGCAGATGCTCGACCTGACCGCGCATCGTGTCCGCGCCACCCACCGCGCGCCGGAGCGCGCCCTCGTCCACCACCGCCCACAGCCGCAACGGGACCCGGTCCTCGTGGATCCGGTGCTGACGCCGCAGCCGCACCTGCACCCGGCTCTCCACCTCCTCCAGCGCCACCTCCGGCAGCGCGCCGGCGATCACGGCCGCCGCGTAGTCGTGCGTCTGGAGCAGCCCGGGAACGATCTGCGGCTCGTACACGCGCAACGAGGACGCGTCCATCTCCAGGCCGATGTACACGCTGTAGGTGGGCGACAGTTCGGCGAACGCGTGCCACCAGCCCTGGAGCCGCGACTCGCGCGCCATCTGCATGAGGGACTCGATGAGCTTCTTGTCATCGACCTCGTACACGCCGCACAGATCGCGCACATCGCGCTGGCTTATGCTCCGGCGCCCGTTCTCCAGCCGGCTGATCTTGGACTGCGACACCAGCAGACGGTCGGCCACTTCCTCGGCCGTCATGCCTTTGTCCTCGCGGAGCCGCCGCAGTTCCTGCCCGAGTCTGCGTCGCCGGACAGTGGGATTGACATTGCCCGCCACTGACGGTGCACCTCCGTTGCGTAGATCGCGTGGATCACGTCGATCGCGTTGATCAATATGACCGGTGCTCAGCAGCCTGCCATCTACGGAGGTGTGCCCGCTGGAAAACATCGGCATGGGGTACGACAGGGGTGCGGTCTGCACCCCCGTCGCACCCCATGCCGGATGCGGCTCCCGGTAGGTCTAGTGGGAGAGCGAACGGGACCGGACGCGCACGCCGCCGCCGTGGGCCGCCGCGCCCTTGCCCGCGCCCGCGGCAGCGGCAGCCGGCGCAGGGCCGACGGCGGCGGGAGTCCGCTCCGTCACCTGCTGTTGCTGCTGCTGTGCCTGGCGCCGGGCGGCGGCCTGGCCCGCCACCCCGTTCTGCACATCCATCACCGCGTGAGCCACCAGCCCGCCCATCGGGTCGTGCCGGATCAGATCCCGCAACCGGGAGCGGGATGACCGCCCCTCGTTCCCGGGATACAGATGCTTGCCGAGCCCCACCGCATGCGCGAGCGCCGCGAGCGCGGCGGTCCGGGCATCCGGGGGCGTACCGGTGCGGATGGCGGTGTCCAGCCGCGCCCGGATCTGCCGGCTGACGGCAGTGTCCGTCGCCTGATACCGGGTCGTCGGCAGTACGCCGCACATCTGGTTCTCGACCGCGTGCACCATGCCGCAGCGTTCGAGATGCGATAGGTACGTCTGGCGCAGCCCCAGGCGGGGCCCGCCGATCCAGTTGACCGCCCGCACGGGGCTGCCGCGGCGGCGCAGCAACTCCAGGGCGGAGTCCAAAGTGGGATCTCCAGTCGGCCGTGGCAGTACCACGGCAATGCGGTCCCCGTCTGGGGCTATCCGTCCTGCCAGAGCCAGCTCTACAAGCTGGGCCCCGGCCAGGCCGAGGTCGAGTGACTGCGGCTGTGCGGTGGTACCCGTGGCCGGGTCCAGAGCGAGCAGCAGCAGCTCCTCCGGAATGGTCCTACGACTCCTGCTCATCCATGCCTCCCCGCGTGGATGAAAGACAGGGTGACGCCTCTCACATTGTTCTGTCGAGAGTGCGTGGTTGATTTGTGATGGAACCCGTAGATATGTCGGCGCCGTCAAAGGGGAGGGAGAGCGTTTTTCCGCCACCCCGGGAGTGGTCAGCCATGGTGCACAGCACCCGGCAGACTGTTAGGGCCAGCGGCGAACGACATGAAGATCAGGTTGCTAAGGAGGCACGGTGGCGGGCGAGTCCCCGGACATCGCGGAGCGGGAGCAGGATCAGCAGGAGTCAGGGGGAAGGACGTCCGGCCCCCCGGAAACAGTTCCCACCCCGGAGGACACCCGCGCGACGACGACTCCGCCGGACGCGACCCTGAGCTTCTCGCCGACGTCCGACACGGAGCGGGAGCCAACCCCGGCGGACGAGGCCGGGGGCGCCGAGGACGCCGGGGGCGCCGGGGCGGCCACGTCCGCCGAGGCGGAGGGTGCGGGCCCGGTCCCGCCGAAGCCGAAGCCGAAGCCGGACGTGCGGGGGGCGGGGGAAGCGAAGTCCGGCGGCGACGCGCCCGCCGGCTCGGACGCGACGCTGCACTTCTCGCCCGCTGCCGCGCTGCGCGACAAGGACGGTTCGACGTCGGCGGGTTCCGACGCGTCCGCCGATGAGGCCGGCGACGCTCCGGCGACGCCCGGCGCGGCCGGGCGGAAGTCCGCCGGTGGAAAGCCGTCCGGGCCGGTGCGGCCCGAGCGCGACGAGCCCGCCGGCTCGGACACCACGGACAGCACCGGTACCCCGTCGGAGCCGGAGCGGGACGACCGTGCCCCCGCCGGCTCCGACGCGACGCTGCACTTCTCGCCCAGAGCGGCTGCCGAGGACGGCGATGCCGCGCGCGAGCCCGCCGACGGCGCGGGCTCGGTCCCGTCGAAGGAGAACGCCGGGCCGGTGAAGCCGTCCGCCGAGGCGGAGGGTGCGGGTTCGGTCCCGGCGAAGCCGGGTGCCGCCCCCAAGGTGGCGAAGCAGGACGCGCCCGCCCGGTCGGGTGCCGCGTCCGAGGCGTCCGCCGAGGCGGACGGTGCGGGTTCGGTTCCGCCGAAGCCGGATGCCGCCCCCAAGGTGGCGGAGCAGGACGCGCCCGCCCGGTCGGACGCGACGATGGTGTTCTCGGCCGGGGCCGCGGCTGCGGACGGTCGTGACGCCCCGGCGAAGGCTGCGGACGGGCCGGATTCCGTCCCGGCGAAGCCGAGCTCCGCGCCTGCTGCGCCCGGGGCCGTCGACGGTGGGGACTCCCTGCCGCCGAAGCCCCGTTCCGCCCCTGGCACGGCCAAGTCCGCCGCCGGCGCGGAGAAGGACACGCCGGGCGAGGGCGCCGGGCGTTCCATACCGGCCGAGCCGGCCGGTGCCGCCGGGGAGGACTCCCCGGACGCGGCGGCCGGTGATGACGTCCCGCCGAAGCCCGCCACGGCGCCCGCCGCCGGTGGCAAGGCTCCGAAGGAGGACCCTCGTTCGGCCTCCGGGGCCGCCGTGGCTCCGAAGGGCGACTCCCGCCCGGACGCCTCGGGCGAACCCGCCTCCGCCTCCGGTGGCGACGGTCCGGGCCGCGGTGGGGCCGATCTGCGGAAGCCCCCGCCCGCTGCCCAGACCGAGGCACCGGCCAAGCCCGACGCACAACCCTCGCCCCCCGCCAAGCCCACCGACGCCCCGGCGAAGCCGGCTGACGCGCCCGCCAAGCCGGTTGACGCGCCCGCCAAGCCGGACGCTCAGTCGGCCGCGTCGGCCGCGCCCGCGGCCCCCGTCACCGCCCCGCCGCCGCCCGCCGGGCCGCCGCCCGTGGCGGACTCCGAGCGCGAGCCCCTCGAACTGCTCGCCGCGCTCACCAACACGCCCCCGCCGCCGCCCACACCGCTGCGCACCTTCGTGCGGCGGGTCAAGATCTGGACGCCCCTGGTCGTCCTGCTCCTGGTGGTCTTCTCCGTGGCGCAGTCCCTGCGCCCGCTGCCGGAACCCACCCTCCGGCTCACCGCCGCCGAGTCCTTCACGTTCGACGGCGAGGTGCCCGCCGCGCCCTGGCCGTCCTCCGGCCAGGCGGCGCTCGACGTGGACGGCATCGGGACGTTCGGCACCTCGGGCGACCAGGAACCGGTGCCGATCGCCTCGGTCGCCAAGGTCATGACGGCGTACATCCTCATGCGGGACCACCCCATGGAGGCCGACCCCGAGTCCACCGGCGCCGAGATCCCGGTCGACCAGAAGGCCGAGGACGAGGTGGCCCTGGGCGACTCGGACGACGAGTCCGTCGTCGCCGTCACCAGCGGCGACGTCCTCACCCAGCGCGAGGCGCTGCAGGCGATCATGATCGCCTCGGCCAACAACGTGGCCCGCCTCGTGGCCCGCTGGGACGCCGGTTCCGAGGCCGACTTCGTCGCCAAGATGAACGAGACCGCCGCCGAACTCGGCATGAAGAACACCACCTACACCGACCCGTCCGGCCTCAGCCCCGACACGGTCAGCACGGCCGAGGACCAGGTCATCCTGGGCAAGGCGGCCATGGAGGACCCGGTCTTCCGGCAGGTCGTGCGGCTGCCCGAGTACTACGACAGCAACGGTGAGCGGCAGGGCAACTGGAACCACCTGGTGCCCATGAACGGCACGGTCGGCATCAAGACCGGCACCACGACCACCGCCCTGGGCAACCTCCTCTTCGCCGCCGAGCAGACCGTGGGCGAGGAGACCCGGCTGATCGTCGGCGCGGTGCTGCGCCAGCCGCCGGACCCCGTCGACCTGTCGATCCTCACCGGGGCGCTCAACGCGGGGAAGGAGCTGATCTCCTTCGCCCAGGAGGAACTGATCGAGGAGACGGTGCTCAACGCCGGCGATGTCGTCGGGTACGTGGACGACGGGCTCGGCGGACGTACCCCGGTCACGGTCACCGAGGACGTGCGGGCGGCGGGCTGGCCGGGCCTGAAGCTCACGCTGGAGCTGAACGGTGGCGAGGGCGAGGAGGCCCTGCCGCACGCCGCCTCCGCCGGTACCGAGGTCGGCACGCTCACCGTCGGCGACGGCACCGGGGGCAGCGAGACCACCGTGCCGGTGGCGCTCCAGCACGATCTGACGGAGCCCGGCTTCATGGCCAGACTCGGCCGGCTGGGCTGACCCGCCCGGCCGGCCCGGCGCCCCCTGGAACAGCCCCCGGAAACGGCGCCCGGAAACGGCCCCCGGAACCGGACCGGCCCCGTACCGCGCGGTACGGGGCCGGTGGCCGTTCCAGGGGATAGCATCGCCCAGTGGCGCGATCACCACAGGACGAGGCGGCGTGGCGGGACCTGGACCCGGCCACCCGGGCGAGGATGGACTTCCTCGACCCGGAGGACTTCACCGTGGGCCCCACCGCAGAGGGCGCCGAGCAGTGGCAGCGCTTCACCGCCATCCTCGACAAGGCCGAGAACTACCGCTCCGGCCGGTGAGCCGGGCCCCCGCGCCGCCGGTCCCCGGCCCCCGGCCTTACGCCGGGCAGGTGTTCAGCATGGCGCTCAGCTCGTCGTGCTCGTCCTGGGTGACCGTCAGGTCGTACTCGTGCTTGACCCGGGTCCAGGCCAGCCCGTACTCGCACCAGAACTCCTCCAGCGGCGGCTGCCAGTCCTCGGGGCCCTGGTCACCCTTGGAGCGGTTGGAGGAGGCGCTGACGCCCAGCAGCTGCGGGTGGGTCAGGTCGTTGGCGAAGGCGGCGCGCCGGTCGTTGTCCCAGCTGTCCGCCCCCGAGCGCCAGGCGTTGGCGAGCGGCACCATGTGGTCGATGTCCACGTCCTTGGCCTCGTTCAGGGTCTCCCCGTCGTAGGCGCTGTACCAGCTGCCGGAGGTGGGCTGGCACTTGTCGTCCGTGACCACGTCCTGGCCGTCGCGCAGCAGCGTCTGCTGGCGGGCCGTGCAGCCGTCCTGGGACGCCCAGTGCGGGAACTTGTCCCGGTCGTAGCCGGTCATGGGGCGCTGTTCGGCCACGGTGAGTTCGCCGAGCTGGGTCCTGGCGTCCTCGGGGGTGGGCAGACCGGGGAGCGCGGTGACGATGAAGTCGGTGGCCGGCGGGGCGCCGTCGGCCGGGGGCGCGGACGGGGCCGGGTCGCCGTCCGCCGCGTCGGTGAAGTCCTCGGCGGTGCAGCCGCCGAGCGCCAGCGTGCCGCTGAGCGCCACGGCGACCGCGACCGCGACTGTGTGTTTCCGGCTCCGGCCGCGCATGCGCCCACCCCATGTATCCGTTGAGTTCCGTGCTGATCGTTGTGTCGATCAATCGACGACGATCTTATGAGCCGGTACGGAACGTCAACACGGTGGTGAGGATGTCAGCCACCGGCGCGCGGGCGGGCGTTCACCTCAGCTGGTGGCGGCGGCGAACTGCGCGAGGAACGCCTCGTCGAAGGCCGGCAGGTCGCCGGGCTTGCGGCTGGTGATGAGGGTGTTGGGGCCGTTGTTGTCGATGACGACCTGTTCGTCCACCCAACTGCCGCCCGCGTTGCGGATGTCGGTCTTCAGGCTGGGCCAGGAGGTGAGGGTCCGGCCCCGCACGGCGTCGGCCTCCACCAGCGTCCACGGGGCGTGGCAGATGGCGGCGACGGGGCGGCCGGTGGCGAAGAAGCCATTGATGAACGCCAGGGCGCGGCTGCTGAGCCGCAGCGCGTCCGGATTGGCCACGCCGCCGGGCAGGACCAGGCCGTCGTAGTTGTCCACCGAGGCGTCGGCGACGGTCTCGTCGACGGCGAAGGTGTCGGCGGCGTCCAGGTGGTTGTAGGCCTGGATCCGGCCTCCGTGGGTGGAGATCAGACGGGGTTCGCCGCCGGCGGCGAGCAGGGCGTCCCAGGGGTCTGTGAGTTCGATCTGCTCCACGCCTTCTGGCGCCATGAGGAAGGCGACGCGCACGTCGGTCACATCCTTTCGGCTTGTCCGTGTTCCGGGTTCCGGGTTCGTGTTCGTTTCCGTGCTTCCGGATGCGGATGGGGTACGGACGGCCGGGTGCCCCGGACGCGGGCGGATTATGCGTCCGGCGTGTGCACGAAGCGCAGGGTGAGGGCGAGCCGGGCGGGGCCCTTCATCATCCGGGCGAGGTTCCAGGTCATGCCGTGTGCCGCCGGGTCGATCTCCGGTTCCGCGTTGAGGGTGACGCCGTCGGGGGCGGCCTCGGTGGCGCGGGCGGTGAAGGTGAGGGGCCGGGTGACGCCGGTGACGGTCAGTTCGCCGCTGACGCGGACCTGACCCGCGTCGTCCTCGGGCGCGATCCGCTCGGCGGCGAAGAGGATCTTCGGGTGCACGGCGACGCCGAAGAAGTCGGCGGACCGCAGATGCCGGTCGCGCCGCGCGTTGCCGGTGTCGAGCGATCCGGCGCCGATGGTGAGGGTGCCGCGCGCGGTGCCGTCCGCCAGGACGTCGGCGTGTCCGGCGATCTCGCCGAACGTGCCCGTGACGGTGATCAGCCCCCACAGGCCCTTGCGGGCGAAGCGGACGGTGGAGTGGGCGGCGTCCAGTGTCCAGCGGCCGGCGAGCAGCCCGGACGAAAGATCATCTGACATGACAATCCTCTTGCTGGTTATTAGGTAACTAGCGAGATATTAACGATGCCGGTTATCCTTCCGCAAGAGGACGGAGTTCGGCATGCGGACGGAACAGGGCCAAGGCTCCCCGGCGGACCCCCCGGCGCATCACGCCCCGGAGGACTGCCCCGGGGCCGAGGAGCGCGAACTGCTCCAGCACTGGCACGCCATGCAGAGCGGCTTCCGCCGCCTGAACGACCGGCTGCTGGCCGAGGTCGCCGCCGGTACGGGCGTCGCCGCCTCCTCGTTCCAGGTGCTGTGGCATCTGCTGACCGCCCCCGGACAGTCGGCCCCGATGCGCGAACTGACCGAGACCCTGGGCTTCTCCACCGCCGGCACCACCAAGGTCGTGGACCGCCTCGCCCAGCAGGGGCTGGTGGACCGCAGCCCCTCCCGCACCGACCGCCGGGTGGTCTACGCCGTGCTCACCGAGGAGGGCGCCGCCACCGCCACCGCCGCCTCCCGGGCCCTGGCCGGCGCGCTCCGCCGCCATCTGGTGGCACCGCTGGGCCCCGAGGGCTGTGCTGCCCTGCTGGGCGCCCTGCTCACGCTGGAGGACGCGGCAGCGGACGGACCAGCAGCATGACCGGCGCGCCGTCGAGCCGGGTGACGACGACCGTGGCCTGACCCGGGCCGCTGGGCTTCAGGCGCTTGCGCAGCTCGTCCGGGTCGATCGCGGAGCCGCGCTTCTTGATGGTGACCGTCCCCACCCCGCGCTCGCGCAGCAGCGCCCGCAGCCGCTTCACGTGGAACGGCAGCACCTCGTCGATCTCGTACCCGCTCGCGTACGGGGAGCCCGCCGCGTCCGGCCCCGCGCCCCCGGGCGGCTCGTCCGTCGTGATGTACGCGATGGTCGGGTCCAGCAGCCGGCCGCCGAGCCGCCGGGCCGTCTCCGCCACCAGATGGGCGCGGATCACCGCCCCGTCCGGCTCGTACAGATAGCGCCCCGGGGCTCCCGCCGGCGCCTGGCCGGTGTCGCCGGTGAGGGTGTCACCGGCCGGCAGCAGGGTCGCGCGGCGTACGCCGGCCCCGCCGGTGCCGAACCACAGCACCGCCTCCTTGACCTCCCCGCGGTCCGAGACCCACTCCGCCTCGGCCTGCTCCGGGATCGCCTCGTGCGGGATGCCGGGGGCGATCTTCACCGCGGCGTACGGGGCGGCGGTGGCCGCCGCGATCGCCCAGGAGAGCGGCGGTGAGTACGCCTCGGGATCGAAGATCCGGCCGCGCCCGCCGCGCCGGGCCGGGTCGAGGAACACCGCGTCGTACCCGCCGGTGTCCACCTCGGTGACATCGCCGCAGCGCACCTCGATGAGTCCGTCCAGGCCCAGCGCCCGGGCGTTGGCCTCGGCCACGGCGCAGGTCAGCGGGTCGCGGTCGACGGCGAGGACCGCGATGCCCTCCCGGGCCAGCGCGATCGCGTCGCCGCCGATGCCGCAGCACAGATCGGCCACCCGCCGGATGCCCAGGCCCGCCATCCGCCGGGCCCGCCAGGTCGCGACGGTGGTCCGGGTGGCCTGCTCGACGCCGTTGGGCGTGAAGTACATGCGGGCCGCGTCGGCGGCCCCGAACTTCGCCACCGCGCGCTGCCGCAGCCTGGCCTGGCCGAGCGCGGCGGAGACCAGCTCGGCGGGGTGGTCGCGGCGCAGCCGGGTGGCGAGGGTCAGCTCGTCCGCCGGGTCGAAGTCCCGCAGTTCGGCCAGCAACTGCCGGCCCTCGGTGCTCAGCAGGGCGTCGAAGGTCGATCGGGCGGAGGAATCGGGTGCGGCCACGTGGGTCATTCTCCCTGGCGCGCCGGAAGGTCGTGCCGCGTGTCCCTGGCGGCCGGTGTCAGCATCCGCTCCATGAGGATTATCAGACAAGTACGACAAAAGTCTTTTTTCTGGACCGGAATCACCGGAACCGGCCTCGCCATACTCGGACTCACCCTCCTGTCCTGCGGCACCGCCACCACCGCCGCCGGCTCGGCGACGGACGCCGCCGCCCCGGTCGCCGCCCTGGGCACACCGCAGCGCGCCCAGGCCCGCACCGCCGCCGACGCGCTCGCCGCCTACGCCGACGGCCTGCTGAAGGCCGAGGCCAAGCGGCTCGCCGCCGCCAAGAGCTGGGGCCTGCGCAAGGCGCCGCTGCGCCCGCCGGCCCCGCCCGCGAAGAAGGCCGAACCCGTCACCGAGCCGGGGCACATCACCGGCAAGGGCCTGCCCGCCGTCATCACCCGGGTGCCCACCGACGACAAGGTCGTCTTCCTCACCATCGACGACGGCGCCCACAAGGACCCCGACCTGCTGGAGATGCTCCGCGAGCTCGACGTCCCCGTCAGCGCCTTCCTCTCCGACTACGTGGCCCGGGACGACTACGACTACTTCCGCGAGGCCCGGGACGACGGCTGGGGCATCCACAACCACACCGTCAACCACAAGGAGCTGCCCAGGCTCTCCGCCTCCGGGCAGCGCGAGGAGATCTGCGACCAGCAGGACACCCTGGAGGAGGAGATGGGCGAACGTCCCACGATGTTCCGCCCGCCCTATGGCGCCTACGACCGCGAGACGCTGCGCGCGGCGGCCTCCTGCGGCGTGGAGGTGGTCCCGCTGTGGGCCGAGGAAGCCTTCCCCGACCGCATCGCATGGGGCCGCCCCGACCGCGAGTTCCACCCCGGGGACATCATCCTCACCCACTTCCGCGGCAGCTCGGAATGGGCGGGCACGATGCCCGACGTGATCCGCCGCGTCCTGGACACCGCCACCTCCCAGGGTTTCGCCGTCGCCCGCCTGGAGGACTACCTCTGAGCCGGTCACGGGGAACGTCCACGGGGCGCGGGAGGGGCGCGTGTTGGCACTCTGGTTGACTGAGTGCTAATCGACGCCTACTCTCAAGGCTGGCACTCTCCACCGGCGAGTGCCAGCATGCGCGACGGGCGGATCCGGCACCCGCGACGACGGGTCCTCCAGGGCGCTATCACAAGACAGCAGACCCTCAAGAGCTCTCCGAAGGGGGAGGTCGGACGTGACCGCCACCACCAGTTCCAAGGTTGCCATCAAGCCGCTCGAGGACCGCATCGTCGTCCAGCCGCTCGATGCCGAGCAGACCACGGCCTCCGGCCTGGTCATCCCGGACACCGCGAAGGAGAAGCCCCAGGAGGGCACCGTCCTCGCCGTGGGCCCGGGCCGCTTCGAGAACGGCGACCGCCTGCCGCTCGACGTCAAGGTCGGCGACATCGTGCTGTACAGCAAGTACGGCGGCACCGAGGTGAAGTACAACGGCGAGGAGTACCTGGTGCTCTCCGCCCGCGATGTGCTCGCCATCATCGAGAAGTAAGCCCCAGCGCTTCGCTTCACCCGGCCGCGCCCCGGCTCCCCGTCATCGACAAGCCGGGAAGTGAGGGGCGCGGCTGCCTTTTCGTCCGAGCTGAGCCAGCCAGCTCGCTCCGGCTTTCCAGCTTCCACACACTTTTACGAGGGATACGCACGTCATGGCGAAGATCCTGAAGTTCGACGAGGACGCCCGGCGCGCCCTCGAGCGCGGTGTCAACCAGCTCGCCGACGCGGTGAAGGTGACCATCGGCCCCAAGGGCCGCAACGTGGTCATCGACAAGAAGTTCGGCGCCCCGACCATCACCAACGACGGCGTCACCATCGCCCGTGAGGTGGAGATCGAGGACCCCTACGAGAACCTCGGCGCCCAGCTGGTGAAGGAGGTGGCGACCAAGACCAACGACATCGCGGGTGACGGCACCACCACCGCCACCGTCCTGGCCCAGGCGCTGGTCCGCGAGGGCCTGCGCAACGTCGCCGCCGGTGCCTCCCCGGCCGCCCTGAAGAAGGGCATCGACGCCGCGGTCCGCGCCATCTCCGAGGACCTGCTGGCCACCGCGCGCCCGATCGACTCCAAGGAGGACATCGCCGCCGTCGCCGCGCTGTCCGCCCAGGACAAGCAGGTCGGCGAGCTCATCGCGCAGGCGATGGACAAGGTCGGCAAGGACGGTGTCATCACCGTCGAGGAGTCCCAGACCTTCGGCCTGGAGCTGGACTTCACCGAGGGCATGGCCTTCGACAAGGGCTACCTCTCGCCGTACTTCGTCACCGACCAGGAGCGTATGGAGGCCGTCCTCGACGACCCGTACATCCTGATCCACCAGGGCAAGATCTCCTCCATCCAGGACCTGCTCCCGCTGCTGGAGAAGATCATGCAGGCCGGCGGGGCCTCCAAGCCGCTGCTGATCATCGCCGAGGACGTCGAGGGCGAGGCGCTCTCCACCCTCGTCGTCAACAAGATCCGCGGCACCTTCAACGCGGTGGCCGTCAAGGCGCCCGGCTTCGGTGACCGCCGTAAGGCCATGCTCGGTGACATCGCCACCCTCACCAACGCGACCGTGATCTCCGAGGAGGTCGGCCTCAAGCTGGAGCAGGCCGGGCTCGACGTGCTCGGCACCGCCCGCCGGGTCACCGTCACCAAGGACGACACCACCGTCGTGGACGGCGCCGGCGACAGCGCCGACGTCACCGGCCGCGTCAACCAGATCAAGGCCGAGATCGAGTCCACCGACTCCGACTGGGACCGCGAGAAGCTCCAGGAGCGCCTCGCGAAGCTGGCCGGCGGCGTGTGCGTCATCCGCGTCGGCGCCGCCACCGAGGTGGAGCTGAAGGAGAAGAAGCACCGTCTGGAGGACGCCATCTCCGCGACCCGCGCCGCGGTCGAGGAGGGCATCGTCCCCGGTGGTGGCGCCTCCCTGGTGCACGCCTCCAAGGTGCTCGAAGGCGGTCTTGGCAAGGAGGGCGACGAGGCCACCGGTGTCGCCGTCGTCCGCCGCGCCGCCGTCGAGCCGCTGCGCTGGATCGCCGAGAACGCCGGCCTGGAGGGCTACGTCATCACCTCCAAGGTCGCCGACCTGGACAAGGGCGAGGGCTTCAACGCCGCCACCGGCGAGTACGGCGACCTGGTGAAGGCCGGCGTCATCGACCCGGTCAAGGTCACCCGCTCCGCGCTGGAGAACGCCGCCTCCATCGCCTCCCTGCTGCTCACCACCGAGACCCTCGTGGTGGAGAAGAAGGAAGAGGAGCCGGAGGCCGCCGCCGGCGGTCACGGCCACAGCCACTGACACCGGCACCGGTATCCGTGCGTACGGAAGGCCCCCGGCTCGCCCCTTCGCGGGGCGGGGTGGGGGCCTTCTCCCGTGACAGCGGCGGCGCGCCCGATACGGCTCGCCGGGTCGCGACCGGCCAGGTCGCGGCCGGCTAGGTCTCGACCAGGCCGAGCTGGCTCATCACACCGAGCTGGTCCCAGTTCCACCAGCCCTCGGCGATCTTCCCGTCCGCGAAACGGAACGTGGTGTGGCCGGTGATGGTCAGCGACCGACCCGTGGGTTCGAGCCCCAGGTACTCACCGGAGTGCGTGCCTGTCACCGTCCACCGGGTCGTCACCAGATCCCCTTCCGCGATCTGGTCCTCGATGACGAACACCGGCTCGAAGGCGCTCATGTACATGCCCGCCTGCTCCTTGAACTCCCGCAGCCCGTGGGGATCGGCCGCGTTGCCCGGGTCGTGGTCGGCGTAGTCCGGGCTCATGAACCCGTCCGCCGCCTCCAGCTCCCGGTCATTGATCACGGTCTCGAAGAAGGCGCGTACCGCTCGCTTGTTGAGCTGCTCGTCGCGGACGACGTCCAGGTCGGTGAAGCGCGGGACGTCGTCGCACAGTTCCATCATCTCCTTGAATATCCGGTCGGTCTCCGGGAGCTTCGAATTCCTCATCGCCTCCTCGTACGAGGGAAACTCCACGATCTCCACGACATGAGTGGAATCCGACCGGTCCTTGCCGACGATCGAGTGAGTGGCCGTGCGCTTCCCGCTGGTCGCCTCGGTCCAGCGATCCATCAGGCGGTTCATCTCACCGACCCGTGTGGTTTTGAGATCAATTACCTGCACGAATGTCATGGGGGGATTCCCTCGGGAGAGTGCATTCACTTCACACTGTCAGCGTAAAACCTGGAGGATGGTCATTTCCTCCTACGCCCCGGGGGTATCCGGGCCCTCCCGCCGCGGCCCGTACTTCCGCCCCGCCCGGCCCGTGATCCCGCCCAGCGCCCCGCGCGGCACCAGCTTGGCCGCGCCCATCAGGGCCTTGTACCGGGGATCGGGGATGGAGACCGTGCGCCCCCGGGCCAGATCCCGCAGCCCCGCGTCCACCACCTTGTCGGCGTCCAGCCACATCCACTCCGGAATGGCCTTCGTGCCCATCCGCGCCCGCTGATGGAACTCGGTGCGCACGAACCCCGGGCACAGCGCCATCAGCCGCACCCCGCTGCCCGCCATGTCCCGGGCCGCGCCCTGCGTGAACTGGACGACCCACGCCTTGGACGCCCCGTACGTGCCGCGCGGCACGAACGCCGCCACCGACGCCACGTTCACCACCCCGCCGCGCCGCCGCACCCGCATAGTGGTGACGGCCGCCGTCGTCAGCCGCAGCACCGCCTCGCAGTGCACCTTCAGCATCCGCAGCTCGTCGGCCATGGGGACCTCCGGATAGACCCCCTTGAGGCCGAAGCCGGCGTTGTTGACCAGCAGGTCCACGGGGTGGCGGCGGTCGCCCAGCCGTTCCTCGACCGCCCCGATCCCCTCGTCCTCGGCCAGGTCGGCGACCAGCACGGCCGCCTCGATCCCGTGCAGATCGTGCAGCTCCGCCGCCGTGCTCCGCAGCCGTTGCGCGTCCCGTGCCACCAGCACCAGATTGTGGCCGTCGCGCGCCAGCCGCCGGGCGAAGGCGGCCCCGATCCCGGCGGTGGCTCCCGTCACCAATGCAGTTGTCATAAGCGGAGACGGTAGTCGGTCGCCTCCGCTCAGTCCCGGCGGGTTGGCGTGCTCGCGTCGATGAGGGGCTGTCGTCGGATGGGGCGCCCGGCAGCCCGCGGCGTCTGGTGCGTGCGATCGCAAGGCGGAGGGTCGGCCTTGTACTGGGTGTACTTGGGCGATTCCGACAACGCAGCGAGCGTGCGTGCCAGGCGTCGTGGGCAGGGCGGCCTATCCGACGACAGCCCCTGGACCCCGGCGGGCCCGGCCCATCAGCTCCTCGCGCTCGTCCTCGGTCAGTCCGCCCCACACGCCGTACGGCTCGCGGACGGCCAGCGCGTGCGCGGCGCACTCCGAGCGCACCGGGCAGCGCATGCACACCTCCTTGGCCTGCGTCTCGCGGGCGCTGCGGGCGGCGCCGCGCTCGCCCTCGGGGTGGAAGAAGAGGGAACTGTCCACGCCCCGGCAGGCGGCGAGCAGCTGCCAGTCCCACAGGTCGGCGTTCGGGCCCGGAAGGCGGGAGAAATCTGCCATGAGAGTGTCCCATCGGATACGAGCTGTCGTGCTGGCCTGGCTCGGTCAGTCCACATCCGCCGCTGTCAGGCAGATGTAAATATGACTACCAGTCGAATATATCCGGAAACCTCTCAAAAGGGATGAGAGCGTCTAAATAGGGCAAAAACGAATGTTCGGCGTGTTGGATGGAAGCACCTGTCGCGTGACGGAAGCGTCACGTAGAGTGCTGAAGGCTGTGGGGTTGATAGCCCAACGACGATCGAAGGTGAAGTGCGGAAGCCGTAACTCTTTCGGGTGACCGTCGTTGAGAGGGCGGAGGCGGTTGACGGAAGAGACCACCGCCCGGACCAGCGGGTCCGGGGCTGTCAATCGCACAGGTGACGACACACAACAGCCTGGAGGCTCAACGTGATGCGCATCAGCTGCGGAGGCCGGCCATGACGTCCGTTCTTGTCTGCGACGACTCCCCGCTCGCCCGGGAAGCCCTGCGCCGCGCGGTCGCCACCGTGCCCGGCGTGGAGCGGGTCACCACGGCGGCCAACGGCGAGGAAGTCCTCCGCCGCTGGGGTGCCGACCGGTCCGATCTCATCCTGATGGACGTCCGGATGCCCGGACTCGGGGGGGTGGAGACCGTACGGCGGCTGCTGTCGGCCGACCCGGGCGCCCGCATCATCATGCTCACCGTGGCCGAGGACCTCGACGGCGTCGCCCTCGCCGTCGCCGCCGGAGCCCGCGGCTATCTGCACAAGGACGCCTCGCGCGCCGAACTGCGGGCCACCGTCACCCAGGCGCTGGCCGACCCGACCTGGCGGCTGGCCCCGCGCCGGCTGCGCTCCTCCGACATGGGAGCGGCCCCCACGCTCACCGCCCGGGAGATCCAGGTACTGGAGGGAATGAGCCACGGACGGTCCAACGCCGAGATCGGGCGTGAGCTTTTTCTCTCCGAGGACACGGTCAAAACCCACGCCCGCCGACTGTTCAAAAAGCTCGGTGCTTCCGACCGCGCACATGCTGTGGCCTTGGGTTTCCGCTGGGGCCTGGTCCGCTGAGGCGGCCGGGCCACGAGAACCGGACGGGGAGGGGCGGCCCGAGTCTGTCGCCCCGTCCGGCACGGAGCGGGCCTGAAACTTTTCCCGGTGCCGCATGCTTGAGGCATGACGCTCCTTGGGGACGAGCCGGCCACGCGCGAGGGGAGGGCCCGGGACATGACGGGCAGCGGCACTCCCGCTCCGAACACTTCGAACGCTCCGAAGACAGCTCCGCGCACTTCACATAACGCTTCGGTGCACAACTCCGCACACGGTGCACCGGACCGTGGTGCGACGGTGCACCATGGACCGATGCGCGATGACGAGACCACGGCGATCGGCGCCCTCGTCCATCGGGCCGCCGAGGGCGATGCCCAGGCGACTCATGATCTGCTGGCCCATGTGCACCCACTCGCGGTGCGCTACTGCCGCACCCGGCTGGCCCGGCTGCCCGGCGAGGCCAGACACTTCGTCGACGATCTGGCGCAGGAAGTGTGCCTGGCGGTGCTCTACGCACTGCCTCGCTACCGCGACACCGGACGGCCCTTCGACGCCTTCGTGGTGGCCATCGCCCAGCACAAGGTCGCCGACCTCCAGCGGGCGGCGATGCGCGGGCCCGGATCCACCGTGCTGCCCTCCGACGAGATGCCCGAACGGGCTGACGACTCGCTGGGACCCGAGGAGCGGGCGCTGCTGAGCAGCGACGCCGAGTGGGCCAGAAAGCTGCTGGCGAACCTCCCCGATCATCTGCGCGAGCTGGTGCTGCTGCGGGTCGCGATCGGACTGACCGCCGAGGAGACCGGGCAGAAGCTGGGCATGTCGCCCGGCGCCGTACGGGTGGCACAGCACCGTGCGCTCAGCCGGCTGCGGGCGCTCGCGGGGCGCTGAGCGCGCCGGCCTGCCGTCCGCCGGCCGTCCCGTCCGGAACCCCGGACGTCACCAGGATCACGTCCGGGGGATAAGCGGGCGGTAAGAGGACACCGCCGGTTCCGCTTAGCATGGACAGCCAGGCTGGGCAAGGGTGCGTAGGCCGGATGGATGCGTGCGTGATCGAGCAGCGCGTGAGCCGCGAGCGTGGAGAGGGCAGACATGAGTGATCACACCGAGGGAATCCCGGACAAGTTCGCCGCGCTCGGCCTGACCTTCGACGATGTGCTGCTGCTGCCGGGCGCCGCCGACATGGCCCCCGGCGACATCGACACCTCGTCGCTGATCTCGCGCAACGTACGGGTGAACGTCCCGCTGCTGTCGGCGGCCATGGACAAGGTCACCGAGGCGCGGATGGCCATCGCCATGGCGCGGCAGGGCGGGGCCGGCGTGCTGCACCGCAACCTGTCCATCGAGGAGCAGGCCGCCCAGGTGGACCGGGTGAAGCGCTCCGAGTCGGGCATGGTCACCGACCCGATCACCATCCGTCCCGACGCGTCGCTGCGCGAGGCCGACGAGCTGTGCGGGCGGTTCCGGATCAGCGGTGTGCCGGTCACGGACGGCGCCGGGAAGCTGCTGGGCATCGTCACCAACCGCGACATGGCGTTCGAGTCGGACCGCAGCCGGCAGGTGCGCGAGGTCATGACGCCGATGCCGCTGGTCACCGGCCAGGTCGGGATCTCCGGCGAGCAGGCCATGGAGCTGCTGCGCCGGCACAAGATCGAGAAGCTGCCGCTGGTGGACGCGGACGGCCGGCTCGGCGGGCTGATCACCGTCAAGGACTTCGTGAAGGCCGAGAAGTACCCCAACGCCGCCAAGGACGCCGAGGGCCGCCTCATCGTCGGCGCGGCGGTCGGTGTCGCCGGGGACGCGTACGAGCGGGCCCAGGCGCTGATCGAGGCCGGCGTGGACTTCGTGGTCGTGGACACGGCGCACGGGCACTCCCGGCTGGTCCCCGAGATGGCCGCCAAGATCAAGTCGAACCACGACCGGGTCGACGTGGTGGCCGGCAACGTGGCCACCCGGGACGGCGCGCAGGCGCTGGTGGACGCTGGGGTCGACGGCATCAAGGTCGGGGTGGGGCCCGGCTCGATCTGCACCACCCGCGTGGTGGCCGGCATCGGCGTGCCGCAGGTGACGGCGATCTACGAGGCCGCGCTGGCGGCGCGCGAGGCCGGCATCCCGGTGATCGGCGACGGTGGTCTCCAGTACAGCGGCGACATCGCCAAGGCGCTGGTGGCCGGCGCGGACACGGTGATGCTCGGCAGCCTGCTGGCGGGCTGCGAGGAGTCGCCGGGCGAGCTGCAGTTCATCAACGGCAAGCAGTTCAAGTCGTACCGGGGCATGGGTTCGCTGGGCGCGATGCAGACGCGCGGCGAGAAGCGCTCGTACTCCAAGGACCGGTATTTCCAGGAGTCGGTCGGCGACGACGACAAGCTGATCCCCGAGGGCATCGAGGGCCAGGTGCCCTACCGCGGTCCGCTGGCCTCCGTGGTGCACCAGCTGGTGGGCGGGCTGCACCAGTCGATGTACTACCTGGGCGGCCGTACCGTCCCGGACATCAAGGAGCGCGGCCGGTTCGTCCGGATCACCGCGGCGGGGCTCAAGGAGAGCCACCCGCACGACATCCAGATGACGACCGAGGCCCCGAACTACTCGCGGCGCTGAGCCCGGGGAATACTGGGACGTCTGCCGGCGAAAGCACAGGGAAAGGCTCATCAGGTGACGGAGATCGAGATCGGGCGCGGCAAGCGCGGGCGGCGGGCGTACGCGTTCGACGACATCGCGGTGGTGCCCAGCCGGCGTACCCGGGACCCCAAGGAGGTCTCGATCGCCTGGCAGATCGATGCCTACCGCTTCGAACTGCCCTTCCTGGCCGCGCCGATGGACTCCGTGGTCTCGCCGGCCACCGCCATCCGCATCGGTGAGATGGGCGGCCTCGGGGTGCTCAACCTCGAAGGTCTGTGGACCCGTTACGAGGACCCCGAGCCGCTGCTCGCGGAGATCGCCGAGCTCTCCGAGGACGGCGCCAACCAGCGGCTTCAGGAGATCTACGCGGCGCCGATCCGTGAGGAGCTGATCGGGCAGCGCATCAAGGAGGTCCGGGACGCGGGCGTCGTCACGGCCGCCGCGCTCTCGCCGCAGCGCACCGCGCAGTTCTCCAAGGCGGTCGTGGACGCGGGCGTGGACCTGTTCGTGATCCGCGGGACGACGGTCTCGGCCGAGCATGTGTCGGGGGCGGCGGAGCCGCTGAACCTCAAGCAGTTCATCTACGAGCTGGACGTGCCGGTGATCGTCGGCGGCTGCGCCACGTACACGGCGGCGCTGCACCTGATGCGGACGGGGGCCGCCGGCGTGCTGGTCGGCTTCGGCGGCGGCGCGGCGCACACCACGCGCAACGTGCTGGGCATCCAGGTGCCGATGGCGACGGCCGTGGCCGATGTGGCGGCGGCGCGGCGCGACTACATGGACGAGTCGGGCGGCCGGTACGTGCATGTGATCGCGGACGGCGGCGTCGGCTGGTCCGGCGACCTGCCGAAGGCGATCGCGTGCGGCGCCGACGCGGTGATGATGGGCTCCCCGCTGGCGCGGGCCACCGACGCGCCGGGGCGCGGGAACCACTGGGGCATGGAGGCGGTGCACGAGGACGTGCCGCGCGGCAAGAAGGTGCGGCTGGGGACGGTCGGTTCGACCGCCGAGATCCTGACCGGCCCGTCCCGTATCCCCGACGGTTCGATGAACTTCTTCGGCGCGCTGCGGCGGGCGATGGCGACCACGGGATACTCCGAGCTCAAGGAGTTCCAGCGTGTGGAGGTCACGGTCGCCGACTCGCGTTAACGCGATGGAGTGATCATTTCCCTCAACTGGCGGTATGGCGCGCGGACGCCCGCATGATGGTGCCGGGGCACCCATGCGGGCGTAGCCAGTCACCAGGGAGGGAAAGGGCGGAGAGCGACGATGATCGCCGGAGGCGCCATCGATTCTGCCGATGATTCTGTGACCGAGCGCGTGGAGAAGCCACGAACGGACCCCATCGATCTGTTGATCGCGCTCGAGGAGGCAGTGGACGTCCCGCTTCGACCCGAGTTCGTCGAGGGGATGGCGATCGTGCCACCGCAGCGCGGGGACGCACACAATCACGGTGCGAGCGAGCTGTATTTCCAACTGCGTTCCGCCGGCTTTCGGTTGGCGGGCATGGGCAACGGTTTCCGCACGGGGGTCAGGGGCGAACAGACGCAGGGCCTCCTCATTCCGGATTTCTACGTGCTGCGCCGTCGGCCTTCCGAGGTCGACGAGGCGTATTGCCGGGCGCACAAGGGCTGGTATTCGGTCGATCTGCTGGATCTGGTCGGGGAAGTCACGTCCAGCAATCACGAGACCGACACCGGCCCCAAGTACCGCACGTACGCCGCGGCGGGTGTTCCCGTTTATGTGCTGATTCACCGGGACGAGAAGAAGGCGTACGCCCACTCGGACCCGAAGCCGGGGGACGAATCGGCCAAGGCGCGTTACGCCACCAAGGTCGAGGTGGACCTGGGGCGTTCGCTCCCGCTGCCCGAGCCCTATCCGGCGCTGGACACCTCGGTCTTTCTCGCCGTATAGGGCCCGTCCGGCGTGCCTAGGTGCGGGGCTGGTGGCGCCAGGGGCCGGTGATGGCCAGCAGGATGCCGGGCTCCTGGATGCTCGCGTACAGCGTCCGGCCGTCCGTGGAGAAGACCGGGCCGGTGAACTCGCTGTACTCGGGCGCCTCGTCGGTGCCGATGTTGAGTTCGTTGCGGGCCAGTTCGTAGGTGCGGCCGCCGTCGGTGGCACCGAAGAGGTGCTGGAGGCCGTCGCCGTCCTCGGCGATGATCAGGCCGCCGTAGGGGGAGACGGTGATGTTGTCCGGGCCGTCGAAGGTGTCCTCGGCTCCCAGGATCACCTTGAGGGTCATGGTGCGGCGCCGGGGGTTGTAGAACCACACCTGGCCGTCGTGCGGGGCGCCGGGGCTCTGGCCGTCGCGGGCGTAGGAGCAGACGAAGTAGGCGCCGCCGTCGCCCCACCACATGCCTTCGAGCTTCTGGCCCCGGGTGACCGTCCCCGTCCGGAACTGCTCGCGGACGGGCCGCTCGCGGGCGTCGCGGTCGGGCACCGTCTCCCAGTCGACGCCGTACACGGTGCCGGTCGCGGTCGCCCGCGACAGGTCGTCCACGTACCGGCCGCCCGAGTCGAAGCAGCGGGCGGCCTGGAGGGTGCCGGCCTCCTCGGCGAGGGTGCGCAGGGTGCCGCGACCGGGGCGGAAGCCGTGCGGCGGGACCCAGCGGTAGAACAGGCCGTTGGGGTTCTTGTCGTCCTCGGTCAGATAGAAGTAGCCCTGTTTGGGGTCGACGACGACGGCCTCGTGGTCGAAGCGGCCCAGGGCCTTGACGGGGCGCGGGTCGCGGCAGGCGGTGCGGTCGTACGGGTCGACCTCGAAGACGTAGCCGTGGTCCCGGGTCATGCCGTTCTCGCCGGCGCGGTCGGAGTTCTCCTCGCAGGTCAGCCAGGTTCCCCAGGGGGTGGTGCCGCCGGCGCAGTTGGTGGAGGTACCGGCGATGGCGACCCATTCGGCGACGTACTCGCCGCCGTGGCTGATCTCGACGACGGTGCAGCCGCCGGCGGCGGCCGGGTCGTACACCAGGCCCTCGGTGAGCGGTACGGGGTGTTTCCAGTCGGCGCGCGGGCCCTTGAGTTCGTGGTTGACGACGAGCAGGTCGCTGCGGCGCGGGCCCTCGAAAGCGCCGGTGGCGTCGTGGTTCGAGGGGGTGGGTTCGCCGGAATCCAGCGTGGTGCGGCCGGCGTGGGTGATGATCCGGTAGGAGAAGCCCTCGGGGAGGGCGAGGATGCCGTCCGGGTCGGGGATCAGCGGGCCGTAGCCCAGGCCCTGGCGGCCGGGGGCGGCGATCGCGCCGGGCGCGGTGGTCAGGACGCCGACGCTGCCGGCGAGGGCGACGCCGGCGCCGGTGACGGCGGAGTGCTGGACGAAGTCTCTGCGGCTGAGGGGCATGGCCTCACGATGGCGGCGCGGGGCGAACGGCCGTTGAACGGTACGGGGCCGTCCGGCGTCGGTCATCGCGGGCCGGTCGGTGGGGCGCTCCGGGTCACAGCCGGTACGCGGCTCCTGCCGGGGTGGCGCCGCGGGTGTCGAGCAGCAGCTGGGCCTTGGCGGCCAGGCCCTGGAGGTCGTAGACGGAGTGGTGCTGGAGCAGCAGCGTCAGATCGGCGCCGGCGGCGGCCTCGTAGAGGGAGTCGGCGCGCGGGACGGGCTGTCCGCCGACCCGCCACTGGGTGACGTACGGGTCGTGGAAGCTGAGCCGGCCGCCGAGTTCGGTGAGGTTCCGGGCGATCTCGCGGGCGGGGGCGCCCTGCTGGTCGGGGAGGTCGGGCTTGTAGGTGACGCCGAGGAGCAGCAGGCGGGCGCCGCGTACGGACTTGCCGTACTCGTTGAGGAGGGTGGCGGCGCGCTGGGTGACGTAGCCCGGCATGCGGGCGTTGACCTCCTGCGCGAGTTCGACCATCCGCAGCCGTCCCGGGGCGACGTCGATGGGTGGGGTGTGGCCGCCGACGCCGGGTCCTGGGCGGAAGGAGCGGAAGCCGAAGGGTTTGGTCTCGGCGCAGCGCACGACGTCCCACAGGTCGACGCCGAGTTCGTGGCAGAGCACGGCCATCTCGTTGACGAGGGCGATGTTGACGTGCCGGTAGTTGGTTTCCAGGACCTTGACGGTTTCGGCCTCCTTGACGCCCTTGGCGCGCACCACCTTGTCGGCGAGCCGTCCGTAAAAGGCGGCGGCGGCCTCGGTGCAGGCGGGGGTGAGGCCGCCGATGACGCGGGGAGTGCCGGAGTAGTCGTGGCTGCGGTTGCCGGGGTCCAGGCGCCCGGGGGCGTGGGCGAGGTGGAAGTCGCGGCCGGCGCGCAGTCCTGATCCCGCTTCGAGGGCGGGGGCGAGGAGGTCCTCGGTGGTGCCGGGCGGCACGGTGGATTCCAGGACGACGAGGGTGCGCGGGCGCAGCCGGGGGGCGAGGGTGCGGGCGGCGTCGAGGACGCCGGTGAGGTCGAGGCTGCGGCGGTCGGCGGCCGGCGGGGTGGGGGCGCAGATCAGCGCGGTGCGGACCCGGGTGAGGACGGTGGGGTCGCTGGTGGCCTGGAACCCGGCGGCGAGCATGCGGCGCAGGTCGGCGGCGGCGAGGGTGCTGTCGGCCGGTGGGCGGCCCGCGTTGAGTTCGGTGGTGGTGTGCTGGTCATCGGTGTAGCCGACGGTGCCGACGCCGATGGCGGAGGCGGCCTGGGCGGCGGGCAGACCCAGATGGCCCAGTCCCAGGACGGCGAGGTCTGCGGGCATGTGCGGCGGGTTCCCTTCTCCCCTGTGCGTACGAGCGCACATATATGACATATATACCGGATTGTCAGTCTGGCGTGGTTCGTGCCGCGCGGGGGTGGCGGAAATGGGAGAGCATCGACAAACGGGACAGATGCCCGGCCGCGGCGGCCGGGGGAGGGGACCGCGGACGGAGCACGGCGAACGCCCGGGCGGCGGGCGGACGACCGGCGGACGAGAAACGGACGACCTAGGAGGCGGCACGGTGAAGACAGCGACCCTGGGGCCAGGCCAGCGGGCCGAGGCACTCGCGCGGATGGCGGAACGCGAACTGGACGTCCTGGTGGTGGGCGGCGGCGTGGTCGGCGCCGGCACCGCCCTGGACGCCGTGACCCGCGGGCTCGCCACCGGCATCGTCGAGGCCAGGGACTGGGCGTCCGGCACCTCCTCCCGCTCCAGCAAGCTCATCCACGGCGGCCTGCGCTACCTGGAGATGCTGGACTTCGCGCTGGTGCGCGAGGCACTCAAGGAACGCGGGCTGCTGCTCGGCCGGATCGCCCCGCACCTGGTGAAGCCGGTGCCGTTCCTGTACCCGCTGCAGCACCGCGGCTGGGAGCGGCTGTACGCGGGCACCGGCGTCGCCCTGTACGACACCATGGCCCTGTCCTCGGGCCACGCCCGCGGCCTGCCGCACCACCGGCACCTCACCCGGCGGCACGCGCTGCGGGTGGCGCCCTGCCTCAAGAAGGACGCGCTCGTCGGCGCCCTCCAGTACTACGACGCCCAGATGGACGACGCGCGGTACGTCGCCACCCTGGTGCGTACCGCCGCCTCGTACGGGGCGCTGGCCGCCAACCGGACGCGGGTGACCGAGTTCCTGCGCGAGGGCGAACGCGTGGTCGGCGTGAAGGTGCTCGACCTGGAGGACAACGGCGCGTACGAGATCCGCGCCAAACAGGTCGTCAACGCCACCGGGGTGTGGACCGACGACACCCAGGGGATGATCGCCGAACGCGGACAGTTCCACGTCACCGCCTCCAAGGGCGTCCATCTGGTGGTGCCCAAGGACCGCATCCAGTCCTCCACCGGGCTGATCCTGCGCACCGAGAAGAGCGTGCTGTTCGTCATCCCGTGGGGGCGGCACTGGATCGTGGGCACCACGGACACCCCCTGGGACCTGGACAAGGCACACCCGGCGGCCTCCAGTGCCGACATCGACTACGTGCTCGAACACGTCAACTCGGTGCTGGCCGTCCCGCTGACCCGGGACGACGTCCAGGGCGTGTACGCCGGGCTGCGGCCCCTGCTGGCGGGCGAGTCGGACGCCACCAGCCAGCTGTCGCGCGAACACACCGTGGCCCACCCCGTACCGGGCCTGGTGGTCGTGGCGGGCGGCAAGTACACGACGTACCGGGTGATGGCCAAGGACGCCGTGGACGCGGCCGTGCACGGCCTCGATCAGCGGGTCGCCGCCTGCTGCACCGAGCAGGTCCAGCTCACCGGCGCCGAGGGCTACCACGCGCTGTGGAACTCCCGGGCCAGGATCGCGGCCCGCACCGGGCTGCACCACACCCGGGTGGAGCACCTGCTCAACCGCTACGGCTCCATGACCGAGGAGATCCTGGAGCTGATCGACGCCGACCCCTCGCTGGGCGAGCCGCTGCCGGCCGCCGACGACTACCTCAAGGCCGAGATCGTGTACGCCTGTTCGCACGAGCAGGCCCGGCACCTGGAGGACGTGCTCACCCGGCGCACCCGGATCTCGATCGAGACGTTCGACCGGGGGACGCGCAGCGCGCGCGAGTGCGCCGAACTGATGGCCGGCGTCCTGGGCTGGGACCAGCAGCAGATCGAGCGCGAGGTCGAGCACTACGAGAAGCGGGTGGAGGCGGAGCGCGAGTCGCAGCTCCAGCCCGATGACCAGACGGCGGACGCGGCCCGGCTGGGGGCGCCGGACACCGTGCCGCTGTAGGACTGCGGGGTCGCGGGGCGTACGGGCCGGCGGCGCGCCCGCCGGCCACGGGTGTCCCGTGTCCCGAGGTGGGTGGCCCCGGCCGTCGCCGGCTTCCGTGGACTCGGTGTGCGGGGGAGCGTTGCGAGACCGGGGCGGGACGCGTGACCTGACGGGTGCCACCGGCTCATGGGCGTCGTGACCTGCGAAGTCCGGGTCGCGGGACGTGCGGTGGCGGGGGCGGGCCGTCGCCGCCATGGCGGGTGGCGCGGCGCGGGCGCGCAGGGGTGGATCAACAGCGGGGCGGCCGGGGCCGGGTGGCCGGCCCGGGGACCGTATGGAGCCGTGTGCGGTCGGCCATGACTGGGCCGCACGCTGCGGAACCGGCCCAAAGGGCCGCCGTCGCCCACCAGTCGGGCCCGGTCGCGCCGCCTCCGCCGGTGGCGCCGAGCTGAAGGTCCGTGGTCGGAGCGGCTCCCGCATGGGTGACAATGGCCCGGGAAGCCGGAGGGGACACGACGCATGGGCCAGGACAGCGGGGACACCGGAACGCGGACCGGTGAGCGGGCCGGCGAGCCGGCCGGTCAGCCGACGAGGGCGGCGGACACCGGGGCGGTGGTGGCGGCGCCACCGGCGGAACCCGGCGCGCCGGAGCACGCCGCGCCCGGCCGGGAGGCCGGTGACGGTGACCCGGCGGCTGTCGAAGGGCCGGTCGTGGGCGCGACGGAGCGAGCTGGGGAGTCCGCTGTGCGAGACCACGAGGAGTTGGCCGTGGAACCGGAAGTCGACCCGAAGAGGGAAACGGAACGGGAAGCGGAACGGGACGCGCCGAGTCTGGTGAAGACCGGGCGCGCCGGATCGGGGGAACCGGCGGAACCGGCGGATGCCGTGCCGGCCGGCACGGCGGAGCGGAAGGGGGCGGCGGAGGCCGCGCCCGAGGACGGGGCCGTACCGGCGGACGACGCGGGGAAGTCGGCCCCCGCCGACGCCGCGCCCAAGCCCGCGGCAGCCCCCGGAGCCGACGCCCCGGCAGCGGCAGCGGAACCGGAGGAACAGGCGGAACCGGAACCGGAAGCGGAACCCGACGCCGCACCGGAAGCGGAACCGGAGCCCGCGGAGCGGCCCGCGACGCCATCGGGCGCGAAGCCGGCGGCACGGCCCGCCGGAACGCCCGCCGAGGCCACCGACCGGCCCGCCGCGCGTCGCGCCCCCGTGGACGCCGACGAGGCCGCCGCCCGCAAGCGGGCCGGCGAGATCGCCGGCCTGACCACCCCGCCCCCCGGACGCCTGCTGAGCGGCCGTTACCGCCTCATCTCCATCGTCGGCCGTGGCGGCATGGGCACCGTGTGGGAGGCCACCGACGAGATCCTCGGCCGCCAGGTCGCGGTCAAGGAACTGCGCCTCACCAACGGCATCGACGACGGCGAACGCAAGCGCCTCATCACCCGCACCCTGCGCGAGGCGAAGGCCATCGCCACCATCCGCAGCCGTGGCGTGGTCACCATCTACGACGTGGTGGACGAGGGTTCCCGCCCGTGGATCGTGATGGAGCTGATCGAGGGCCGCTCGCTGGCCGACCTCATCCGCGAGGACGGGCCCATGTCGCCCACCCGCGCGGCCGAGATCGGCCTCGCCATCCTCGACGTGCTGCGCGCCGCCCACGACAAGGGCATCCTGCACCGCGACGTGAAGCCGTCCAACGTCCTCATCGCGGACGAGGACGGCCGCATCGTGCTCACCGACTTCGGCATCGCCAAGGTCGAGGGCGATCCGTCCATCACCTCCACCGGCATGCTGGTCGGCGCCCCCTCGTACATCTCGCCGGAGCGGGCGCGCGGCGAGGCGCTCGGCCCGGCCGCCGACCTGTGGTCGCTCGGCGCGCTGCTGTACTGCTGCGTGGAGGGCCGCCCGCCCTACGACGAGGGCGGCGCCATCGCCACCCTGTCCGCCGTCATGAACTCCCCGCTGAAGCCCCCGCGTCAGGCCGGGCCGCTCGCCGAGGTCATCACCGGGCTGCTCGCGAAGGCCCCCAGGGACCGGCTCGACGAGCCGCGCACCCGGGAGTTGCTGACCGCCGCCCTGACCGCCGATCCGGCCGGATCGGACGACCGGACCATGGTCGTCGGGCTGCGCACCGCCGGTGCCGCGCCCGCCGCGCCGCCGCCGCCCGCCCCGCAGGGCACCCCGCCGTACGGCGCGCCCGTGGTCGGCACGGGCGCGGCGAACGGGCGCCGGCGCGCGCTGATCGTGGCGGCGGCGCTGATCGCGGTGCTGGCCGTGATCGGCACCACCTTGATCCTGGTGCGCGGCGACGGTGACGCGGACGGCCAGGGTTCGGGCCAGGACCAGGAACAGCCGGAGGACGGGTCGCCCGGCGGCGAGGACGCCGCGGGCGACGAGGGTCAGGACGGCGCGGGCGGCGACGCCGGCCCCGGCGACGACCCGGACGCCTCGGACGGCGGCGCGGCAGGACAGGACCCCGGACAGGAACCGGACCCGGACGCGGAGCAGCCGCCCGGCGGTGAACAGGACGGCGACCCGGACGCCGGCGGCACCTCGGGGCCGCCCGGCACCCAGCCGGAGAACGACGGTGACGGCACGCTGCCCGAGAACCCGCAGGGCTACGCCGAGTTGACGGACGACGACTTCCGTTTCCGGATGTCGCTGCCCGAGGGCTGGCGCCGTACCGGGATAGCCGGACAGAACTCCGGCGGCATCTTCAGCGCCCCCGACGGGGGACCGCCGAAGGTGCAGGTCGACTTCAACGCCAGTCCGGGGGATGACGCGGCCGGTGCCTGGCGCAGTCTGGAACCGGCCGTTCGGAACAACAGCACCGACTACCGGCGCATCGACATCCAGCAGGTCGGCTGGCGCGGTTACCCGACCGTCGCGGACTGGGAGTTCGAGCGTACGGAAGGTGGCAAGCGGGTACGGATCCTGAACCGGGGCTTCCAGGTCGACCCGGGCCGTGGCTACGCGATCATGATCACGTGCGCCGCGGACGCCTGGGACGAGGAGGAGTGCCGCACTCTTCGCGAGACCGCGTTTCTCACGTTTTCGCCGCTGCCCTGACTCGGTCCCGATACAAGTGGCTTGGCCAGGAGTTGACGGATCGTGGGTGTGGTATGTCTACGCCCAGTATCGTGAGTGACCGAGTCACGGAAGCGGTGGGGAGGCGGCGTGGATACGTACGCGGGGCGGCTGCTGGCCGATCGCTATCGGCTTCCCAGGACGCCGTCTGAGGCGTTCGAACTGGTGGAGTCGCGGGCGTTCGACACGGCGAGCGGGCAGGAAGTGCTCGTACGGCAGGTGCCGTTGCCGGAGGTCGTGGACGCCGAGGTCCTCGACGAGGACGGCAACAGGTCCGGTTCGGGCGGGACGCGCCGGGGGGTCGGCGACCGGGCGACGCGGTCGCCGGAGGACCCGGTGGTGCGGCGTGCGCTGGAAGCGGCCGCCGCGGCGGGGCAGTTGCCCGATCATCCCCGGCTCGACCAGGTCTTCGACGTGTTCGTCCAGGGCGACGGCCTGTGGATCGTGAGCGAGCTGGTGCCGGCCAGGCCGCTGGCGGCGGTGCTGGCGGAGGCCAGACTCGGCCCCTACCGGGCGGCCGAGGTCGCCGCGGATCTGCTGGCCGCCCTGCGGATCGTGCACGCGCACGGCTGGACCCACCGCAACCTCACCACGCGTACGGTGCTGATCTGCGACGACGGCCGGGCGCTGCTGACCGGGCTGGCTTCGGGGGCGGCGGAGGAAGTGCTGTGCGGGTACGACCCGCTCCCGGCACCCCCGGCGCAGGGCCGGCAGTCGCTGCCGGCGGCGGGTGTGGCCGGCGGTGCCGTAGCCGGTGTGGTGGAGGAGGCGGGTCGGGGCGGGCAGGACATCGCGCCCTGGGGCGTACCGGGGCAGGGTGCGGCGCAGGCCGCACCGGCCGCCGGAGCGCCGTGGAACAGCGACAGCGGCGCGGCGGTGGCGGACCGTTACCAGCGCTGGGGGACAGCGGCGGACGGCGGCGGCCAGCAGTTCGCGCCGGGCGGGCAGGGGCCGCAGGGCGCGGAGAACTGGCACGCCCCGCACGGTGGTGACGGCCAGGGCGGCCCCGGCGGTCAGGACGGCCACGGCGGTCACGGCCCGGTGGGCTGGACCGGCGCCCCCGAGGGCCACCCCGGAGCGGGTGACGGACCGTGGAACGGCCGGCCGGGGGCCCCGGCGGAGACCGTTCCCCCGGGCGACCGGGGACCGGTGAACGGCGCGCAGGTCCACCCCGGCGCCTCGGAGGCTCACGGCGGCCACCCGTCCGGACCGGTAGCGCCCGTCGGCGCGGAGGACTGGCACGGCGCCGGGGACGGGGCGCAGGACCCCACCGGCCACGGGCCGCACGGCGGCCACCCGTCCGCCCCGGGCGCCCCAGGCGGCGCGGAGGACCGGCAGGGCCCCGACGGCCCGCAGGGCGGCTGGTCCGCCGTTCCGCAGGGCACGGACGGGTACCCGCCGCAGGGCGCCGCCCCGACCGGTGCGCGGAGCTGGCACGGTCCGCACGACGGTGACCCGGGCGCAGCCGCGACCGGCGGCCCGGACGCACAGGGTGCCTGGGAGACCCAGGAACTGCCCGGGGCGCACGCGGCCGAAGGCCCGGCCGATGGCGGGTACGGCTACGGGTACGGGTACGGCGGGCCGGACCACCCGCACGAGGCCAACGGCGCCGCACCCGGGCAGCACGGCACCGAGGCCCGGGACGGCCACGCACCGCCGAACCCGGCCCCCCGGGGGCAGGGACCGTCGGACTCCGGCCAGATCCGGCCGGCGCAGCCGGGAGACGCGTCCGGTGAGCGGGGCGGCACCGAGGGCCCGCCTCCCGCAGCCGGGGGGCACGGCCCGCTGGGCGCCACCCAGGACCGCTGGGACGCCGACGCCGAGACCGGCACCTCCGACCGCTATCGGCGGTGGGGCGGCGGCGAGCCGCCCACCGCGCAGGGATTCCCCGCCGCCTGGGACTTCGAGGGCGGCGGTGGCGCAGGCGCCCGGCTGTCCGCCGAGGAACGGGCCGCGCGCAGTGGGGCCATCGCCGCGTACCGGGCGGGCACCAGGGCCGGGGCGCACGCCGCCGGCACGGCGGGCGGCTCCGGAGGGCCGGCCGAACTGCCCGCGCCCGGTCGCGAGAGCCGCGCCGTACGCACCGGCTGGGACCCCGTACCGCAGCCGCGCGCGGCCATAGAGACATCGGCGACGCCCCGGTACCGCGGCCCCGACACCGCCCTGGCCGCCGAGCGTGCGCGCCAGGCGCGCATCACCACCGTGGGCGCCGTCACCGAGCGCTGGGCGCCCGAGCAGGCCGGTCCGGTGCACGACCACTGGCAGCTCGCCCCGCCCGTGGGCCCCCCGGCCGACTTCTGGGCGCTGGGAGCCCTGCTGTTCCGGGCCGTCCAGGGCCACCCCCCGTACCCCGAGGAGAACCCCGCCGAACTGGTGCAGGCCGTCTGCGCCGAGCCGCCCGCCTTCGCCGAGGAGTGCGGCGCGCTGCGCCCCATCGTGGAGTCGCTGCTGCGGCAGGACCCCACCGAGCGCCCCAGCGCCGAGGAACTGCGCGGCTGGCTGCGGTCGTTGCTGCGCAGCGCCCCGGAGCCCGAGGTCGGCAGGCGTACCGTCACCACGCCGCTGCCGGCGCTGGAGCCTGGCCGGCCCTCGGACCCGCGCCGGCTGCCGATCGTGCGCCGCCGCGGCGACCTGGTCGGCCCGCGCCGCCGCGGGGGACGCGGGAACGGCAACCATCCGCGCCGCCTGGGCAAGGTGCTGCTGACGCTCACCCTGCTCGGCCTGGCCGGTTCGATCGGCTACATCATGCTGTTCCTCGCCGAGGACCCGCAGGACCGGGCCGGCCAGCCGCCGTCCCCCGAGGCCACCGCGCCGAACTCCCCCGAACCCACCCCGGAGCCCACCCCCGCACCGCCGTCGCCGGATCCCGAGACGGAGCCGAGCCCGGACGGTCAGGGGAGCGGCGGCATACCGCAGGGGTACGGCCCGCAGGAGGACCCGGCCGGGTTCTCCATGACGCTGCCGGACGGCTGGCAGCGGTCCACCACCGCGGACGGGTCGGTGGTGTTCTCGGACGGGGACGTCGAGATCGTGGTCGTACCCGGCAGGGACGGCACCGCCCAGTTCGCCCAGGGGCCGATGAACTACCAGATGGAGCACCAGCAGGAGCTGTCCGGTTTCCGCGCCGACACGTACGGCACCTCCAGCGGGCTGCGCGAGACCCGCGTCGGCGCCTCCGTGATGGCACAGGGCGACTTCCGCTGGCGCGCGGACGGCACGCAGTGGGTCGCGCTCAACCAGGTGATGCAGCTGGCGGACAGCTATCACGTGGTGCTGGTACGGGGCCCGGTCGCCGCCGACGACCAGGTCGCCGAGGTGTTCGACGTGGTGGCGGACAGCTACCGGTACTGACGGGTGGGCAGGGGGCCGCCCCCGCCGTACCCTCCCGCTATGACGACTACGCCGTCCGACGAGCTGTCCGCGGAGCTGCCCGCCGAACTGCCCGCCGAGGTGGTCGCGCGGCTCACCGAGGGAGTGCCCGGCAGCGGCCGTACCGCCTGCCACAGCGCGCTGACCGGCCGGCCGCTGGCCGAGCTGCCCGAGGCCACCGAGACCGAGGTGACCGCGGCGTTCGGGCGGGCCAGGATCGCCCAGGACCCCTGGGCGCGGTGGCCGGTACGCCGCCGGGCCGCCGTGCTGTTGCGCTTCCACGACCTGCTCCTCGCCCGGCAGGAGGAGGTCCTCGACCTCATCCAGCTGGAGACGGGCAAGGCCCGGCTGCACGCCCACGAGGAGTTGCAGGCGGTGGCGAGCGCGGCGCGCCACTACGGGCGCAGGGCCCCCGGGTATCTGCGCCCCCGGCGGCACACCGGCGCGTTCCCGCTGCTGACCCGGGTGCGCGAACTGCGCCATCCGCGCGGCGTCGTCGGGCACATCGCCCCGTGGAACTACCCCCTGGAACTGACCGTGGGCGACGCCCTGCCCGCGCTGGTGGCCGGGAACGCGGTGGTCATGAAGCCGGACACCGAGACGGCGCTCACCGCGCTGTGGGCACGCCGGCTGCTGATCGAGGCCGGGCTGCCGCGGGACGTGTGGCAGATCGTGCTCGGTCCCGGTCCGGTGCTGGGGCCGCACCTGGTGCGCGAGTCCGACTACGTGACGTTCACCGGCTCCACGCGCACCGGCCGCGAGGTGGCGCACGGCGCGGCGGAACGGCTGATCGGCGCCAGCCTGGAACTGGGCGGCAAGAACGCCATGCTGGTGCTCGCCGACGCCGACATCGAGCGGACGGCGGCCGGCGCCGTACGGGCCTGCTTCTCCTCCGCCGGGCAGCTGTGCATCTCCATCGAGCGGCTGTACGTGCACGCGTCGGTCGCGGACGCCTTCGTGCGGCGGTTCGCGGAGCTCACGGCGGCGCTGCGCCTGGGCGCCCCGCTGGACTACGGCACGGACATGGGCTCCCTCAGCTCGCGGGCGCAACTGGACGCCGTCACCCGCCATGTCACGGACGCGGTCGAGCGCGGGGCGGTGGTGGTGACCGGGGGCCGGGCACGTCCCGACCTGGGCCCGTACTTCTACGAGCCGACCATCCTGGAGGGGGTGCGGCCGCCGATGCTGGTGTGCGAGGAGGAGACGTTCGGCCCCGTGGTGTCGGTGTACCGGTTCACGGAGGAGGCGGACGCGGTGACGCGGGCCAACGCCACGCCGTACGGGCTCAACGCCTCGGTGTGGTCGGGGAACGCACGGCGCGCACGCCGGGTCGCGGCACAGCTGCGCGCCGGGACGGTGAACATCAACGAGGGGTTCGCGGCGGCGTACGGGAGCGTGGGCGCGTCGATGGGCGGCTGGGGCGACTCGGGTCTCGGGCGGCGGCACGGCGCCGAGGGCATCACCAAGTACACCGAGGCGCAGACGGTGGCGCAGCAGCGCCTGGTGCCGATGGGGCCGGCGTTCGGCGTGGACGACCGGCGGTACGCGGCGGTGGTGTCACGGGTGCTGCGGGTGCTGAAGGCCCTGCGGGTGCGCTGAACGCGCGGCCTGGGCACCCGTGTTGAACGGGCCCGGGCACGGCGAAGGGACCCGCCCTCCGGGGGAACAGGGGCGGATCCCTTCGGTCTGTGCGGCCGTCAGGCTCAGGCGATGCCGGCGCCCGTACGGCGGCGGACGAGGAACATCGCGCCGGCGCCGAGACCCACCGCGGTGGCACCCGCGAGGGCGAACATCGGCAGCGCCGAGGACGCACCGGTGGCCGCCAGCTCGCCGGTCACCGGGAGCTGCTCGAACTCACCCTGCGGGGCGGGCTTGTTGCCCTGCCCCTTGGTACCGGTGGAGGGCTTGTCGTCCGGGGTGGTGCCGGCGGGAACGATCTCGAAGTCGTAGACGTTCCACTCGCCTTCCTGGCACAGGCCGCCCTCGGCGGAGACATAGACGCCGGTGCTGAGCGCGTAACCGGAGCCGGCCGGGGCGTCGTCGGCGACCTTCAGCCGCAGCTGGGCCTCGACGTACTCACCGGGGGCGAGGACGTCGGTCTCACCGAAGTAGCCGTACTGGTCCTCGATGTTCTCCCACGCGCCGTCGAAGAACCACTGGAGTTCGATGGCGATGTCGTTGAAGTCCTCGTCGTCCCAGCCGAAGACCTCGGCGTAGGCGTAGAGCGTCTCGACGGGCTTGTCGAACTCGTTGCTGATGCGGTAGGTGAACTCGGTCCACTGGCCCGCGACGACCTGGCTGGGCAGGCCGATCAGCTCGGCGTTGATGGGGGCGTCGAACTCCCAGTCGACGCACTCGTCCTCGGGGTTCGGCAGCACCGGGTCGCCGTCGTTGTCGCCGCCGCTCTCCTCGTCCTCGTCCTCTTCCTCCTCCCCGTCCTCTTCCTCGTCGCTCCCGTCCTCGGAACCGTCGTCCGACCCGTCGCCGGTGTCGCCCTCGTCCTCGTCGTTGTCGCTGTTGTCGTCCTCGGGGTCGGGGACGGTCTCGCCGTCGGTGATGCCCTCGCCGGCCGAGCCGGTCTCGTCGGTCCCGGTCTCGTCCTGCCCGGTCCCGTCCGTGTCGTCCCCGGCCTGCGGTTCGGGGGTGGGCGCGTCCTGGACGACCTCGGGCGTCTCGGACGGGTCCCCGTCGGCGGCGAACGCGGGGGAGGCGGCGAGCAGAGCCGCCGGGGCCATGACAGCGGTCACGGCAGCGGCTGCGGCGGCGCGACGAAGCTTCATCAAGTGCCTCTCGGTAAAACGATGATGACACCGGGTTGGACAGCTCGTGGAATCGATCGGTTGTGCCTATTGTGGTTACGGAATGGACACGAGATGCCCATGAGAAGAATGGGGCGCTCACCGGCTGGGCACAAAGAGAGGCCCCGGCCGCCGGCTTGGGGAAGCGGCGGCCAGGGCCTCTGCGATCAGCACGGGCGGCAGGGCGGGTGCCGCCGGTGCTGGGTGCCGCGGCGCCCGGGGGAGGCGCCGCTGCCGGAGGTCGGACCAATGGCGAGGGGAGGCCACTGGCCGACCGGGTCGGATGACGCGTGCGCGGTATCGGACATGGTGGGGGATGGGGGGCGTTCCGGGCAAGGCCCTGACGCGGGAATACGCGGATGAGCCCGGTTAGGTCGCGTTCGCCGTCCGTCTCCCCCTCGATTCCCGCCCTGAGCTGCCCTTCCCGTCCCCCGCCGCATGCCCCGCCGCACGCCAGTCGGCCGGTCCTCGGCGTCCCGAGGACCGGCCGTCAGGGTGGTGACCGGCCGGCTGTCCCCTGCTGCCCGGCCACGCGCACCGGAGCGAGGTCCCACGACGCCCAGGCGTCTCATCGCTCCGGGGACACTTCCTTCAACGAGGCGCGGGCCGCCCTGGTCACGCGCCGTACGGGTGACGGGCCGCGCGTGCGCGCGACGGTCAACGGCCGCCGGTGCCCCGGCACAGCTCCAGCAGCGTCATGGCCAGCCGGGTACCGCGCTCGCGGCCCAGCGCGTCACTGTAGTGCCGCAGGATGTCCATCTCGCGGGCCAGATCGACCCGCCGCCCGCCGTCGGTGATGCGGATCTGCTGGATCTCGTCCGAGGCGCTCATCCGTTCCTTGATCAGCGCGACGATGCGGGCGTCGAGATCGTCGATCCGCTGCCGGGCGCCGGAGATGCGGGCGGTCGCCGTGTCGGCGGCGTCGCCGCCGACGGCCGCGCCGGATCCGGTACCGGTCGCGGCGGCGGTCACGGCTGTGGCCGGGCTCGTACGGGTGCTCTGGGTGCTCTGGGTGGTGGTCATGTGTCGCAGGTCTCCTCGGTACGGACGGAGCCCCGGCCGGTCACGGACCCGGCGCACCACGCGAAAGCGCCCCGGGCCGTGAGCCCGGGGCGCCTGGTGGTCGCGTGTGCCGCGTCAGTACTGAACGCAGCGCGCCGTGTGGCAGCCGGCCGGGCCGGTGCCATAGGTAAACAGACGCGCGTGACGAAGCATGCGCCCGAGTATGCCAGCGCCCCCCGGCAGCCGGCCAGCCGGGGCGCCCCCGCGCTCTCGGTAGACTCGGTGCCAAGAACCCCGCTCCACCGCCGAAAGGCCGCCCCGTGGCTTCTGCGCCTCCTCCCGCGCCTGTGTCCGCGCCCGACACCGTTCTCGTCGTCGACTTCGGCGCCCAGTACGCCCAGCTCATCGCCCGCAGGGTGCGTGAGGCACGGGTGTACAGCGAGATCGTGCCGTCCACCATGCCGGTGGCCGAGATGCTGGCCAAGCGTCCCAAGGCGATCATCCTCTCCGGCGGACCCTCGTCCGTGTACGCGGAGGGCGCGCCGGACCTCGACCGCGCGCTCTTCGAGGCCGGGGTGCCGGTGCTCGGCCTGTGCTACGGCTTCCAGCTGATGGCCCGCGCGCTGGGCGGCACCGTCGACAACACCGGCTCGCGCGAGTACGGCCGTACCGAGCTGGCCGTGGAGCGGATCGACTCCACGCTCTTCTCCGGCACCCCCGAGCGCCAGCAGGTGTGGATGTCGCACGGCGACGCCTGCTCCGCCGCCCCCGAGGGCTTCACGGTGACCGCCTCGACCGACACGGTCGCGGTGGCGGCGTTCGAGAACGACGAGCGGCGGCTGTACGGCGTCCAGCACCACCCCGAGGTGCTGCACTCCACGCACGGCCAGCAGCTGCTGGAGCATTTCCTGTACCGGGGCGCCGGGCTCGACCCCAGCTGGACCACCGGCAGCATCGTGGAGGAGCAGGTCGCCGCGATCAAGGCCCAGGTCGGCGGCAAGCGGGCGATCTGCGCGCTGTCCGGCGGGGTGGACTCGGCGGTGGCCGCCGCCCTGGTGGTCAAGGCCATCGGGGACCAGCTCACCTGTGTGTACGTGGACCACGGACTCATGCGGCAGGGCGAGAGCGAGCAGGTCGAGAAGGAGTTCGTGGCCTCCACCGGCGCCCAGCTGCGCGTGGTGGACGCCTCCGAGCGCTTCCTGGACGCGCTGGCCGGGGTCAGCGATCCGGAGCAGAAGCGGAAGATCATCGGCCGGGAGTTCATCCGGGTCTTCGAGCAGGCCCAGGCCGAGCTGATCGCCGAGGCGGGCGCGGCCGGCGAGGACGTGGCGTTCCTGGTGCAGGGCACGCTCTACCCGGACGTGGTGGAGTCGGGCGGCGGCACCGGCACGGCGAACATCAAGTCCCACCACAACGTGGGCGGGCTGCCGGACGACATCGAGTTCGAGCTGGTCGAGCCGCTGCGGATGCTGTTCAAGGACGAGGTCCGGATGGTCGGCGCCGAGCTGGGCCTGCCGGACTCGATCGTGCACCGGCAGCCGTTCCCGGGCCCCGGCCTGGGCATCCGGATCGTCGGCGAGGTGACCCGCGAGCGGCTGACCGTCCTGCGGGCGGCCGACGCGATCGTCCGCGAGGAACTGACGGCGGCCGGCCTGGACCGGGAGATCTGGCAGTGCCCGGTCGTGCTGCTGGCGGACGTCCGCAGCGTCGGCGTGCAGGGCGACGGCCGCACCTACGGCCACCCGATCGTGCTGCGTCCGGTCTCCTCGGAGGACGCGATGACGGCGGACTGGTCGCGGCTCCCGTACGACCTGCTGGCGAAGATCTCCAACCGCATCACCAACGAGGTCCCGGACGTCAACCGGGTCACCCTCGACATCACGAGCAAGCCCCCGGGCACCATCGAGTGGGAGTGACCCCACACCGCACCGTCAAAGGGTTCGCCCTCACCCACATGTGTGGGTGAGGGCGAACCCTTTCTGCGGTCGATAGGCTGATTTCCCGGTCTACTGTCCCGTCGCATGGGAGGAATCATGACTGCCGCAAAGCCGCAGACTTCTGCCGCGTGGCCGGTGCCGCCGCCCGACGGATACACGGTGGACCACCTGCTGACGCTGCCCGACCTCCCGCCCCACACCGAGCTGATCGACGGGAGCCTGGTCTTCGTGAGTCCGCAGCGGAGCTTCCACACGCTGACGATGTTCGTACTGGAGGCGGGGCTCCATCGGACGGTTCCCGGTGAGCTGCGGGTGCGGCGGGAGATGACGGTCGTCATCGACACACGGCAGGGGCCGGAGCCCGACATCTGCGTCCTGCGGGCGGAAGGCATCCCCGACGACGAGAACGACGAAACGTACTACCGGGCCCGGCACGTGATCCTGGCGGTCGAGGTGGTGTCACCCGATTCGGAGAAGCGCGACCGCGAGCGCAAGCCGCAGCTCTACGCACAGGCCGGGATCCGGCACTTCTGGCGCGTCGAGCGTGGTGAGGACGGGCTGCCGCGCGTTCACGTCTATGAGTTGGACGAGACGACCCGTGCTTACGGCCTCACCGGCATCCACCACGACCAGCTGAAGGTCTCGGTGCCCTTCACCATCGACATCGATCTGACCGCCGTCCAGCGGCTCTAGCCACCGGACAGCGATCGCCGAAGCGGAGTGGTCAGACCAGGCGGCGGGCCGTGGCCCAGCGGGTCAGTTCGTGGCGGTTGGAGAGCTGGAGCTTGCGCAGCACCGCCGAGACGTGGCTCTCCACCGTCTTCACCGAGATGAAGAGTTCCTTGCCGACCTCCTTGTACGCGTAGCCGCGCGCGATCAGGCGCAGCACCTCGCGTTCGCGCTGGGTCAGCCGGTCCAGGTCCTCGTCGACCGGGGTGGTGTCCGAGGAGGCGAAGGCGTCCAGGACGAAGCCGGCCAGCCGCGGGGAGAACACCGCGTCGCCGTCCGAGACGCGGAAGATCGCGTCCACCAGGTCGGTGCCGGTGATGTTCTTGGTGACGTAGCCGCGCGCCCCGCCGCGGATCACGCCGATGACATCCTCCGCCGCGTCCGAGACGGACAGCGCCAGGAAGCGCACCGAGGACAGCAGGCCCGCGCTGCGGCGCAGCACCTCCACGCCGCCGCCGCCCGGGAGGTGGACGTCCAGCAGCACCACGTCGGGGCGGGCCGCCTTGATGACGGTGACCGCCTGGTCGACGTCGCCCGCCTCGCCGACGACCTCGACGCCGGTCTCCTCGGTGCGGCCGATCTCCGCCCGTACCCCGGCCCGGAACATCCGGTGGTCGTCCACCAGGACCACCCGTGCCCGCCGCTCCGCCGCCGCTCCCGCCGTCATGCCGATCGCTCCATCGTCAGTTCCACTTCTGTCCCCTCGCCCGCCGTGGACTTCACCCGCGCCGTGCCGCCGTGCCGCCCCATTCTGCCGATGATGGACTCGCGCACGCCCATCCGGTCGGCCGGTACCGTCTCCGGGTCGAAGCCGGGGCCGCGGTCGCGGACCGATACGAAGACCGTACGCCCTTCGACCTCCGCGAAGACCCGTACCGGACCGCTCTCGCCACCGTACTTGGCGGCGTTGACCATCGCCTCGCGGGCCGCCTGGAGCTGCGCGTTCAGCGCCTCCTCCACCGGGCAGTCGCCGACGCACACCACCTCGATCTGCACGCCGTGGTGGTCCTCCACCTCGGCGGCGGTGGCCCGTACCCCCTCGGCGAAGGTCTGCGGTGTCGCGTCGTCCTCGGCCTCCGCCCCTCCGGGGTTCTCCGCCGACTTGTACAGCCAGGTCCGCAGGTCCCGTTCCTGGGCGCGGGCGAGCCGGGCCACCTCGCGCGGGTTCTCGGCGTTGCGCTGGATCAGGGTCAGGGTGTGCAGCACCGAGTCGTGGACGTGGGCGGCGACCTCGGCGCGTTCCTGGGCGCGGATGCGCATCGTGCGCTCCTCGGACAGGTCCTGCACGATGCGCACCAGGTACGGGCCGGCCAGCAGGGCGATGCCGACCAGGACGGCCACGGATGCCTGGAGCGCGGTGCTCAGCGTCTCGCCCGGTTCGGTCGCCGAGCGCAGCCACACGAAGCTGGTGACGCCGAGGGTGACGAGGACGGCGCCGGCCGCCGAGCGCAGCAGCGGCAGCCAGCGGGTGCGGCGGGTGACCTCGGCCCAGTGTTCGCGGCGGGCGTTGTCGGCCTGCCGCCACACCATCGCGGCGCCCACCGCGATGATCAGCATCGGCCACAGATAGACGTCGCGGACGGAGAACTGGAGGTTGGCGACGAGGACGCCGAGGGCGGCGGCCAGCACCGCGAACGCCACCAGCTGCCCCTTGGCGGGTCGCCGCCTGCGCGGCGGGCGCTGTGCGGCGGCGGCAGCGGCGGCGGCCTTCTGCCCCGGCGTGCCCAGCGGGACCACGAACCAGAACGCGCCGTACACGAGCACGCCCAGACCGTTGGCCATCACCAGGACGGCCAGCACGAGCCGTACCCAGGAGACCGGCACGCCCACATGCCCGGCCAGGCCCTGCGCCACGCCACCCAGCCAGCGGCCCTCGGCGCTGCGGTACAGCTTGCGCGGGGGCACCTCCTCGGGCGGTGGCGCGGCCGCGGGCAGCGTGCCGCCCGCGGGCGTGGTGGCGGTGGTCATGCTCCGATCGTCACACGACCGGCCCCCCGCGCACATCAGGGGTGCCCCCCAGGGGAGGTGGGGAAATCCCCCGGAACACCGCTTCGCGGATCTCAGGGATTCCTCGGGGGCGGTCCCGGATCCCGGCCGCCGGCGGCAGGCCGCACCATGGAGGGCATGAGCGTGGACGAGGCGGGCCCCTCCGCACCCCCGGCAGCGGCGGCGTCACCGGGCGCACCGGTGACGGCGCGGCTGACCCGCAGCCGCCGGCACAAGGTGGCCGGCGGGGTGTGCGGTGGCCTGGGCCGGTATTTCCATCTCGATCCGGTGCTGTTCCGGGTGCCGCTGGCCGTGCTGTCGGTCATCGGCGGCCTCGGCCTGATCGCGTACGGGGTCGCCTGGCTGCTGATCCCGTTCGAGGGCGAGGAGGAGAACGAGGGCCGGCGGCTGCTGTCGGGCCGGGTGGAGGGCCCGGGGCTGACCGCGCTGCTGTGCACGCTGGTGGGCTGCGGGCTGTACGTGGCGTCGGTGAGCACGCGCCATCCGGCGACGTGGTTCTCGGCGATGCTGGTGGCCTCGGTCGGCGGGGCGGCCTACTGGTCGCGGCGCCGGGCGCTGGCGGGGGAGGACGAGCGGGAGCGGCACACGGGTGCCGCGGAGGCGGTGGCGACCGCGCCGCCGGAGGCGCAGGCGCCCCCGGCCAGGGCGGTCGCGTCGTGGTGGCGGGAAGCGGGCGGGCCCGCCGGGCCCGGGGGCGCCGGGGGAACCGGGGGAAGGACGATGGCGGTGCACGGGCAGCAGGGGAACTATCTGTGGGGGCCGGCGGACGCGGCGACGGGGCAGTACGCGCCGTACGCCGGGCCGCCGCCCACCGGCACGGCGCATCCGGGGGGCCCGGGCGGGCCGTGGGCGGCGCCGCCGCCGGGCACCCCGCTGACGCGGCGGGCCCCGATGCCGCCGCCGCGCCGTGGCGCGTGGCTGGGCGGGCTGGTCTTCCTGTCCGCCGTGGTGGCCGGGCTGCTGGTGATGGCGGCCACCTGGTTCCGCTACCCGCTGGGCACGGTGCTGGTGTGCACCTTCGCCATGGTCCTGGTGGTGTACGGGGGCGGCTGGCTGATCAGCGCGTTCTTCGGGCGGCTCGGGGTGGGCAGCGTGGTGGTGGTCGTGCTGACCACCGTGCTGCTGGCCGGGGCGTCGGTGCTGCCGAAGAACATCACCACGAGCTGGACGGACAAGTCCTGGGAAGCGGTGGCGGCCGAGCAGGTGGCGGACCGGTACGAACTGGGCACCGGGCGCGGCTCGCTGGATCTGGGCGGGCTGGTCCTGGCGGACGGCGAGACCGTCCGCACCACGGTGGAGGCCGGCGCCGGGCAGATCAAGGTGATCGTGCCGCTGAACGCCGAGGTGGTCGTGCACACCAGGATCTCCGCCGGCGCGTACACCTACAACGAGGCGCCCGAGTACGAGACCACCGGCGGCCCCGACCATGTGTGGGGCGGGATCAACAGCGACCAGACGGACCGGTACGCGCCGCCGGGCGACATGGAGGCGGTCGGCACCGTGGAGCTGACCCTGGACATGGGGATCGGGCATGTGGAAGTGGTCCGCTTCGACACGCTCGCGGCACTCGAACCGGAAGCGGAGATGGGGTCATGAGTCAGTACCGAGGGATCGACCGGCACCGTTTCGAGCCGGCCCGGCTGGTGCTGGGGCTGGCGCTGCTGACCATCGGCGTCCTGGCCTACGTCCAGGCGCGCGACCACGAGGGGCGGCTTCCGGTGGCGGTGCTGCTGGCGCTGGTGGCCGGTTCGCTGCTGCTGGCCGGGGTGGTGTCGATCATCACGCAGTCGGTGCGGCGCTCCCGCAAGGAGAAGGACGGGGAGCGCGGCGAGCGCGATCGGGCGGCCCGGGACGGGATGTCCTGAGTACCGTCCCCCGGACTGCCGTCAGCCGAAGATGAGGCTGCCGCGCCGGTGTTCGCGGTGGGCGAGGTGGGCGTCCAGCGCGTACGGGCCGCTGCCGGTCAGCGCCAGCGTGATGAAGCCGAAGAGGTAGGGCAGGTCGGCGCCGAAGTAGTACGGGGACGTGCTCCAGGAGACGGTCAGCCACATCAGGAACGTGAGCAGCGCGCCCAGTACGGCGGCGCCCCGGGTCAACAGCCCCGTCAGCACGCAGAGTCCGACGAGGATCTCGGTGATCGCCGCGCCGTGGCCGACGAGCGTGGGGTGGTCCACGGCGAGATCCACCAGCCACGGTACGGGGGTGCTCTCGTGGGAGAACTCCAGCAGGGCGAGGGAGTGTTCCCGGGAGAAGGCGGAGAACGGGCCCGCGTCCAGGTACTTGTCCAGGCCCGCGTAGAGGAACGTCACGCCCAGGAAGAGGCGCAGCGGCAGCAGCGCGTAGCGGGCGGCGGTCGGGCCGCCGGGGCGCGGATCGGGTGTCAGTGCCATGGCGGGCGCCCCCTCCGGTGGGTCGGAGTGGTTCAGTCTGCCACCGTGATCGGGTACCGGCCAGACTCCGTGCCCGCCGCGGTGATGACCTGGATGTCGACCGGGCCGGGGTCGAGTTCGGCGGGGACCGGCAGCCGCAGCACCGTGTCGCTGGGGTTGGCGAAGCCGCCGCCGGGCACCGGGACGAGCGGCACCGGGACCAGCACGTCGCCGATCCGTACGGTCGTCCCGGCCAGCAGCTCGGCGGCTTCGGCGCCGGGGGGCACGAAACCGGAGCCGCGGATCTCCAGTTCGTCGCCGTACCGGATGGGGGAGTGCGGCGCGCCCGGCTCGCGGACCCGGACCACCGACTGGATGACCGGCCGGCCGCCCTCGGTGAGCTTGGCGGCGGCGTAGCCGAGCGCGGAGATCGCCACCAGGGCGGCGAGTGCCCAGGGCGGGCTGGGCAGTTGGTAGGGGTCGCGGGTCAGCTGGACGGCGGCGAAGACGAGGGCGGCGGTGTTGACCAGGACGTACTGGGCCGCGGTGAAGCTGATGCCGCCCGAGTCGTCGGTGAGCGGATCGAGGGCGCGCGGGCGCGGGGCCCGCACCTTCTGGGCGCGGAAGTGCCGTACCCGGTGCGCCACGGCGTGCCCGGTCCACAGGGCGACGGCGCAGCTCAGCGCGACGACGGTGAGCAGCCCGCCGCCGTGCGGCAGATCGAGCCCGGTGCGCAGGCCGGCGCGGCGTGCGGGGTCGTCGGTGCCGGCGAGGGTGAGGGCGAGCGTGAGTACGGCGTACGCGGCGAGCAGCAGCCAGCCGGCGGCGACCGTACGGGAGGTGGAGACGCGGTTGTCCGGGCCGATCAGCGGCGCGAGCACACCGCCGCGGTCGCGGTGCAGCCAGGCCACGGCGGTGAGCGGCGCGGCGAGGAGCACGGCGGCGAGCAGTGCGGCGGTGCGGGGCAGGGTCCAGCCGGAGCCCATCGCGGTGAGCGCCTGGCCCAGGAGGAGGGCGAGGACCGCCGACCACAGCACGAGGGTGGTGCGCCGGGCGCGCAGCCGCAGCCAGGCGGGGCCGGCGGCGCGGGCCCGGTCGGCGACGGTGTGGGCGGCGGCGGTGAGTTCGTCGGAGACCCACTGCCGGGTGGCCTCGGGGGAGTAGGCGAGGGCTTCGGGTATGCCGTGGCCGGCGGCCAGGCGTTCGCGTTCGGCGCGGAACGCCCGCTCGGCGCGCCGGTGGTCGGCGCGGGCCGCCAGCGGGCAGTCGCCTTCTGGGGCCGGCTGCACGGACACGATGGGTTCCCTCCCCCGCCTGCACTGTGGGAGGGAAATTCTGCCCTATCCGGGGCGGTTCACATCACGCGGGCCGGGTCGCGCCGGCGAAGGGCATGGAGTCCACCGGGGCGGTGCGGACGGGGGTTCCGGGGCGGGAGGCGTGCACGATCTGGCCGTTGCCGATGTACATGCCGACATGGGTGAGACCGGAGTAATAGAACACCAGGTCACCGGGGGCGAGTTGGTCGCGGCTGACCCGGGTGCCGGCGCCGGACTGGCTCTGGCTGGTGCGCGGGAGGGAGACTCCGGCGGCGGACCAGGCGGCCTGGGTGAGCCCCGAGCAGTCGTACGCGTCGGGTCCGGTGGCGCCCCAGCCGTACGGCTTGCCGAGCTGGGCGAGGGCGTAGGCGGTGGCGGCCTGGGCGCGGGGGCCGGCGGCCGGGGCCGGGGCGGTGGGCGCCGGGGCGGCCGGCGTACCGGCGGCCGGTGTGCCGGTGCCGTGGGACTCCCGGGCGAGCAGCTGCCGCTGTTCCCGTTCGGTGAGGGTCGCCAGCAGCTCCTCGGCCTCGGCGAGCTTGGCCTCCACGGTGTCCCGTTCGGCCTCGGCCTCCTCGCGGGCGCCGGTCAGCTCGTCCCGTACGTCGGCGGCCTCGGCCCGCAGCCGTTCGAGGTCGCGCAGCTGCTGCTGGGCGCCGGACAGGGCGTCGGCCTGCCGGTCGCCGCTGCGGTCCATGGTGGCGGCGCGGGCGAGGTACTCGTCGGGGTCGGAGGAGAGCGCCAGCTGGACCTCGGGGGGCAGCCCGCCGGCCCGGTACTGGGCGGCGGCGTGCGAGCCCAGGGCCCGGCGGTAGCCGTTGAGCCGGTCGGTGCTGCTGTCGGCGGCCCGGCTGATCCGTTCGAGGTGGCGTTCCGCCTGCTCGGCGGCCTCGTTGGCGGCGTGGTGGCGCTCGGTGGCCTGCTCGGCCTCGTGGTGCAGGGTGTCGACCTGCTCGCGTACCTCGGCGATCCCCGGCCCCTGGGCGGCGGGGTCGGCCAGCGCCGTACCGCCACCGGCCACCGCCGCCGAGGCCGCGCCGGCCAGCGTGAGGGTGGCGGTGGTCCGCACGGCACCGCCGGAGCGGGGCCTGCGGTGACCGGCCGGGGCGCCCGTCCCGGTGCCGGCGGCCGGGGTGGTGGGGGTGACGGTGGGTCTGCGCCACGGGTAGCTGGGGGAGCCGGGCTTGCGATGCTGGGCCATGGCTGAGGACGCTAGGCGGGCCGGGTACCGCTACGGAGCCACTAGAACGGGATTGGCGGCAAACACTCGATCGGTGATCGATGGTGACCGTTTCACTCCGGGTGATCTGGCCGGGTCGGTTCGCTCTTGACGATGGGTGTGATGGTCGTCACGCGGCGTCGAGAAGCTGGTCGATGGTGTCGCGGAACGTGTCCATGGACTGCGCCCCCACGATCGGATGACCGTTGACGAGGAAGGCCGGCGTGGTGGTGGCGCCCAGCTCGACCCCCTCCTCGGCGTCCGTGGCCACCGCCTCGTCCGCCTCCGGGGACTCCATGTCGGTGAGCATCCGCTCCACGTCCGGCACCCCCGCCGCCTGCGCCAGCTCCCGCAGGCCCTCCTCGGAGAACCGGCCGGTGTCCCGGTGGAACTCGTCCGCGAACGCCGCGTCGTAGAACTCCCAGAACAGCCCCTGCTGCCCGGCCGCCCAGGCGGCGCGCGAGGCGGCGTCGGACTCGGGACCGTAGACCGGGAAGTTGCGGAACTCGATGCGCAGCGCCCCGGCGTCCACGTACTCCTCGATCAGCTCGTGATGCACGCCACGGGCGTGGGTGCCGCTGAACGCCGACTGGAAGTCGCTGTACTCGATCATGACCACCGGGGCGTCGGCGTCGCCCATCGCGAGCGGGTCCTCCGCGTCGCGGCGGGCCAGGGCGAGGGCCGGGTGCCCCTCGGGGAGCGGCTGGACGGTGCCCTCCTCGGGGATCGGGTTGCGCTGGTTGTCCGCGGTGCTGTTGCCGCTGCTGAACAGCGCGGCCATCGCCCCGAAGACCAGCACCAGGATGAGCACCCCCGCCAGCACCGCGAAGGTCAGCGGGCGCTTGCGCACCGCGTACGGGCGCTGCTGCTGGGCGGCGGGGCGCCGGGCGGGCTTGGACGGCCGGGACGAGGGCATCGCAGGACCTTCTGAGGCTGGGGGAGAGTGTGCACACGCTTCCTGCCGAGCGTAATGCGGGGGCCTGTTTTTCCGGGAAAAGGGGGTGCGTACGCTGCGCGGCATGGACGTACTCATCCACATTTTCGTCGCCCTGCACATCATCGGTATCGCGGCTCTGCTGGGTGGTTTCCTCACCCAGATGAAGGCGATGGGCAAGGGCGAGGCCCGGATCGTTCCCGGCATGCTGCACGGCGCGGCGACGATGCTGGTGACGGGCCTCGTGCTGGTCGGCCTGAACCAGGCCGACGACAACGAGGTGAACAACACCAAGATCGCCGTGAAGCTGGCCCTGCTGCTGGTCCTGAGCGTGCTGGCCTACATCAACCGCGACGAGGAGAAACTCTCCGCCCCCGTCTTCGGCACCATCGGCCTGCTGACCACGGCGAACATCTTCATCGCCACGCTGTGGTGAGCCGCAGCCCGGCGGCAAACCGCTTGCCCGGGGCGGGCCCCGGGCGGTGTGATCGGTGTCATGGCCAGTGATGCGGACATCGCGCGGAATCGGCGGTACTGGGACGGGGTCGGTGCCGACGCGCACGGGCCGGTGGCGCGGGGGCACTGGGAGGCGGCCGAGCCCAGCTGGGGGTTGTGGGGGACGCCGGAGGCACGGGCGGGGGTGATTCCGGCGGACATCGCCGGGCAGCGCGTCATCGAGCTGGTCTGCGGTACGGGCTACGTCTCGGCCTGGCTGGCGCGGGCCGGGGCCCGGGTGGTGGGGGTCGACGTCTCGGCGCGGCAGCTGGAGACGGCGCGGGCGCTGCGGGACGAGTTCGGCCTCCGGTTCGCGCTGGTGCAGGGGGACGCGGGGCGGGTGCCCTGCCGGGACGGTGTGTTCGACTTCGCGATCAGTGAGTACGGGGCCTCCCTGTGGTGTGATCCCCAGCACTGGATCCCGGAGGCGGCGCGGCTGCTGGCGCCCGGCGGGCGGCTGGTGTTCCTGCGGCCGTCGCCGTTGTTCGCGATGTGCCTGCCGGAACGCGGTGAGGTGGGGCCGGAGTTGCTGCGCCCGCTGTTCGGGCTGCGGCGGCTGGAGTGGGAGCGGGGCGCTACCGAGTTCAACCTGCCGCACGGGGAGTTGATCGCGCTGCTGCGGGAGAACGGCTTCGAGGTGGAGGAGTTGCTGGAGCTGGCGGCGCCCGAGGGGGATCCGGGGACGCGGTGGTTCAGCGATGACAGCACGGTGGAGCCCGAGTGGGCGCGGCAGTGGCCGACCGAGGAGATCTGGAAGGTGCGGCGCGCCGTGTGATGCGGCGTGTGATGGGCCACGTGGGGTGCCGGTGTGTGCCTGGTGGTGCGCCGGGGGACGGGTCGCACGACGCCTCGTGCGAAGCGTCTTGTGACGGGAAGTCGGCTCTGGGACTGTTGGGGCCATGACACCTCCTCCTGTCTCCCGCCGCACCCTCTTCGGCGGGGCCGCCGCCGCGGCCGGCGCCTCCGCCGTCGGAGCGGCGGCAGCCGCGCCCGCGCAGGCCGCCGCCGCCACCGCCGACGCGACCCCGCCCCCGGCCCCCGCCGCCACCGGCGACTGGACCGAGGCCGAACTGCGCGACCGCTCCCGCGTCCTGCGCCTCGGCTTCACCGAACAGGAGGCGGACGCCTGGCTCCTGGTGGCCCGCGCAGGCGCCGCGTTCTTCGCACTGCCGCAGATCCACCCCTCCGACACCCCCGATGTCGTCGACGCGATCCACGTCATGCAGCGCATCCTGATGCAGCGCCCCGCCTACAAGCAGTACCGCCAGTGGGGCGAGGAAGAGGAAGGCGGGCCCGCTAGCTGAGCTCCGCCGCCAGCAGATCCATCAGCAGCCCGTCGTGCCACTCGCCCTCCGGGCCGCGCTCGTACTGCCGCATGATGCCCACCGGCCGGAACCCGACCTTGCGGTAACAGGCGATGGCCGCCGCGTTGTCCGCCGCCGGGTCGATCACCAGCCGGTGGTGGCCGAGGTCCGTCACGAGGTGCCGGGCGAGGGTGCGCACCGCGTCGGTGCCCACCCCGCGCCCGTGCACCGCCGGATCGACATAGATGTCGATGCCCGCGTGCCGGTAGTCCGGCTCCGACTCCTCGTGCCACTGGACCGCCCCGGCCACCGCCCCCGCGTACTCGATGACCAGCACGGTGGTGCCCGGCTCGGCCAGGTCCTCGTGCACCGCCGCCACCAGGTCCTGTCCGCCGCGCCACCGCGCGTAGACTTCCGGGGTGTCCCGGATCGCGGCCAGGGCCGGGATGTCCGCGTCCGTCACCGGTCGCAGGGTCACCTGTGCCCCGCGCAGGATCGTCTCCATGCGCTCCATCGTGCCAGGCTGCCGGTATGAGCGAGGAGTTGTACCCGAGCGCGCGCATCGGGGCCGCCGGGTGGATCGGACCCCGGCCAACGACCACGCCTGGTGTGTGGCCTCCGAGATCGACTTCGACTCGACCCTGGTGGCGGGCAGCACGGCGCTGGTCGGCGAACTGCTGCGCGCACCGGGTCTTGAGGTGGCGGCCATCGGTCCGGACGACTCCCTCGCGGCCGACGCCGACCGGATCAACGCGGCACCGGGATACGGGGGTTCGCCGGACGCGGGCACGCGTGGCCGGTCATGGCCGAGGTGGTGGCGTAGCCGATGACCTCGTCCATCCGCTGCCGGGTGCGCAGGAGCGAGGTGATCTGCGCGTCGATGCGCTCGCGCTCGGCCGCCAGCCGGTCCAGCGTTCCCGGGTTCGCCCTGCCCTCCACCACACACGGCAGCAGGTCCAGTACGGCCCGGCTCGACAGCCCGGCCGCGTACAGCTGCTGGATCAGGACCACCCGGTCCACCGCGCTCTCCGGGTAGTGGCGCTGCCCGCTGGTGCTGCGCTCGGACGTCAGCAGGTGCTGCTCCTCGTAGTAGCGCAGCGCCCGTACGCTCACCCCGGTCCGCTTCGCCAGTTCGCCGATCCGCACGGCCCTCGCCCGCCTCTCCCAGTCCTCCCGGGTGACCCCGGTCACAGAACTTGCCTCTGACGTCAACGTCAGGTTTTAGCGTAACGGAGCAGTCAGCCAAACCCTTCTCTACGCCAAGGACAAGCTTGTGACCAGCATGTTCGACAGCTACCAGCTCGGTGGCCTCCGGCTCCCCAACCGCATCGTGATGGCGCCGATGACCCGGGCCCGCGCCACCGCGGACGGTCTGACGACGCCCGCCATCGCCACCTACTACGCGCAGCGCGCCACCGCGGGCCTGATCGTCAGTGAAGGCGTCGCCCCCAACGAACGCGGTCAGTCCAACGTCAAGGCGCCCGGGCTGTACACCGACGAGCAGGTCGCCGCCTGGCGACCGGTCACCGACGCCGTGCACACCAACGGCGGCCGGATCTTCGCCCAGATCATGCACGGCGGGCGGGTCGGCCACGAGGCGGTCCAGGGTCACCAGCCGGTCGGGCCCTCCGCCATCGCCCTCGACGGCCAGGTGTACGCGGGCACCGCGCTCGGCTTCCAGCCGGCCCCGGTGCCCTACGCCCTGTCCACCCGGGAGGCGGCGGCCGAGGCGCGCGTCTACGGGGACGCCGCCCGGCGCGCCGTGGAGGCCGGGTTCGACGGCGTGGAACTGCACGGCGCCAACGGCTACCTCATCCAGCAGTTCCTGTCCTCCGGCGCGAACCACCGCACCGACGTGTACGGCGGCTCGATCACCGGCCGGATCCGGTTCGCCGTCGAAGCGGTGGAGGCGGCGGCCGACGCCATCGGCGCCGACCGGGTCGGGCTGCGGATCTCGCCCGGCGGCACCGCCTGGGACACCGTGGAGGAGGACGTCCCGCAGCTGTACGGAGCGCTGACCGAGGCGCTCGCGCCGCTCGGGCTCGCCTACCTGCACACCCTGGTCACCACCGACGACGACACCCTCATCGCCCTGCGCAAGGCGTGGCCCGGCACCTTCCTCGTCAACCCCTCCGAGCAGATCGGGCCGGTCGAGGCCACCCGGGAGGGCGGCGAGGAGTGGCTGGCCAAGGGCGCCGATCTGATCAGTTACGGGCGCAAGTACCTGGCCAACCCCGACCTGGTCGAACGCTTCCGCACGGGCGTTCCGCTGGCTCCCACCCCGGAGCACATGACCTTCTACCAGGACGACACGGCGTTCATCAGCTACCCCAGCGCCCAGTACGCGTAGGCGCGTTGTCCTGGCACGTCGGCGACAGGCGTGCCGGGTGGGTGAACGGGTGAGGGCCTTCTGGGTTCGGTGGGCATCGCGCCGTCCACCGCCGGCCGCCGGGAGGCCCTCGTGTCCCGCCGTCATGGCCCGCCGGCAGCGGCCCGACATCAGTCCGGACACCGGGAGGCCGGGACACCGGGCCGGGCGATCTGCGGGACCTCGCGGAGGTCAGGGGTGGAGCGTCTCCCCGGAGCGCATGGCGTCGGCGATCCAGGCGTAGGGGAAGGAGTCGTGATCCTCCTCGACGGTGGTCCCGTTGATCGCGGCCACCAGGGACACGTAGCGGCCGTGGGTGGTGTCGTAGACGGGGCCCGCGGAAGCGGCGTCCTCGGCGGCGACCTGGCGCAGGATGTCGGGCACCCGCTCGTACGCCTTCGCCAGCCGGTCCCGTACTTCGGGGGTGAGCGGGGTGTCCGAGAGCGCGGTGGCCGCTTCGAGGAAGCGGGTGACGGCCTCCTGGACCCACGGGGACCGGGGGGACTGACCGGCACGGTGTGCGGCCAGGATCTCTTCCATGACCGCGGCTCCGCCCCCGTGCATGAAGTCCTGGAACGGCTCGGTCGTGATGGCGCGGGTCTCCGGCGCGGTGTAGGTGTCTTCGAGGTAGGCGCGGACCGATGCGCGGAACGCCGGGTTCCGCACCAGGTCGGCCAGCTCGATCCAGCCCTCCAGTTGGGCGGGCGTGGGGTCGGCGGGCAGCACCGGGCGCATCGCCCGCAGCCGGTCCACGAAGTTCTCGGGGACGTCCAGATCCCGGCCGACATCGTTCCAGAAGTCGTCGATGATCTCCTCGCGTTCCTCGTCGGTCATCGAGACGAGCCTGTGCATCAGGTCGGCCTGGGCGGTCGTGGCGCCCTGGCTGATCAGGGCCCGGAGCACCGCCCGTCTGGCGCTCAGGGTGCGTGCCTGGCCTTCGACGATCTCCAGATGGGTGGTGAGCAGCTCGTGCAGGGTCGTGCCGCCGTCGAGGAGGCGGCGGATCTCGTGGAGTTCGGTGTCCAGTTCGCGCAGCGTGCGCACGAGTTCCAGCCGGGCGATGGCGTCGATGTCGTACATCCGCTGGCCGGCGCCGTTCAGGTGGGTGGGCTCGACGAGGCCGGTGTCGGCGTAGAACCGGACGGCGCTCACGCTCAGGCCACTCCGGCGCGCGGCATCGCCGATGAGATACAGCTCGTGTTCGTTCACCTCGCCACTGTCGTACCTCAAGCCGCTTGAGGCGCAACCCGGCCATCGCCGCTGACCTGTCCGACCCGCGTGCGGACGAGCAGCATGCCCTGGCGGCAACTGCGCCCCAGCCACCCCAGCGCGAGATACGCGTGGGTGGCCTGATCTGGCGGGCCCGCCGAAATTCGCTCGCGGCCGGGCCGTGTGAGCCACTACACCTGGCGCACGTGATCGAAGTCGAAGGACTGGTCAAGGAGTTCCGCCGTCCACGGCGCGTAGAGGGGCCGCTGGGCGGCCTGCGTACGCTGCTCACCCGGCAGTACGTCACCACCCGTGCCGTGGACGGCGTGTCCTTCGCCTTGGCCGAGGGCGAGTTCGTCGGCTACCTCGGCCCGAATGGCGCCGGCAAGTCGACCACCATCAAGATGATGACGGGCATCCTGCGGCCCACCGCTGGAACGGTGCGGGTGGGCGGCACCGTCCCCTGGCAGGACCGGGAACGGCACGCCCGCACCATCGGCGTCGTCTTCGGTCAGCGCACCCAGCTGTGGTGGGACCTGCCGCTGCGCGACTCGCTCGATCTCATCGGCCGGCTGTACGGGGTGGACCGGGCCCGGCACCGTGCCGTGCTCGCCCGGTTCACGGAACTGCTGGGCCTCGGCCCGTTCCTGGACACCCCGGTCCGGCAGCTCTCCCTCGGCCAGCGCATGCGCGGCGATCTGGCCGCCGCCATGCTGCCCGAGCCGCGTGTGCTCTTCCTCGACGAACCCACCATCGGCCTGGACGTGGTGGCCAGGGAACGCATCCGCGCCTTCCTCGCCACCCGCAACCGCGAGGACGGCACGACCATCGTCCTCACCACCCACGACCTGGACGACGTGGAACGGCTGTGCCGGCGCATCGTCCTCATCGACGGGGGCCGGGTGCTGTACGACGGCGATGTCGCACGGCTCACCCGGCAGTACGCCGTGGGACGCCGGCTGGTCGTGCAGTTGGGCGAGGGAACACGGTGGCACGGTGTCACGCTGCCCGGGGTCGTCCGGGAGGACGGCGAGGCTGGCGGGGGTGGCGGAACGGAGGCTGAACCCGGGCGCGTCACGCTGCGCTTCGACCCCGCCCGTACCCCGGCCGCCGAGGTCATCGCGGCGGTACTCACCCGGCACGAGGTCACCGACCTCTCCCTTCCGGCGCCCGGCCTGGAGGGGGTCGTCCACCGGATATACGCCGCCCGCGAGGCAGACCCGTGCTGACGCGGCGGCAGAAGTTCACCGCCTGCCGCGCCATGGCCCACTTGCATCTGCGCGGCCAGCTGATGTATCGCGGTGACTTCCTGCTGCGCATGCTCGGCCTGCTGATCCAGGTGGCCCTGCTCGCCCTCGTCTGGCGCGCGATCTACCCCGAGGGGGAGGCCGTCTCCCTGGAGACCCAGCTCGCGTACGTCACCTACGCCGCCGTGCAGAACTGGGCATTCACCCCGCCGGGGCTCGCCCCCACCGCCATTCCGCAGCGGGTGCGCGAGGGCAGCGTGGTCTTCGATCTGGCGCGGCCCATCGGCTTCCCAGCCCAGATGCTCTCCGCCCAGGCCGGGGTCACCGCGGCCCTGTTGCCCCTCGCGCTGCTCGCCCTGCCCTTCGCCATCCTCGTCGGCGGCGCGCAGGCGCCCGCCTCGGCCGCGGCCGTCCTGGCGTCCGTGGTCAGCCTGGTGCCCGCGCTGCTCAACGCGCTGCTGCTGGCGGTGCTCGTCTCGATGGTCTGCTTCTGGACCCTGGAGATGACCGGCATCTTCATGATCCACCGGGTGGTGGCGCAGTTCTTCGCGGGCGCGCTGGTGCCGCTGTGGCTGATGCCGCCCTGGCTGGCGGCGCTGGCCCACGTGCTGCCGTTCCAGACCATCACCTACACGCCGATCGCCCTCTACCTGGGCCGGATCGAGGGGATGGGCCCGGTACTGGGAGCGCTGGTCGTGCAGCTGGGCTGGACGGTGGCGCTGTGGCTGCTGCTGCGGCGGGTGTGGGCGCGAGCCCACCACCGGGTCGTCGTGCAGGGCGGGTGAGCGGGCCATGACGTTCGTCCGCACGTATCTGCTCCTCGCCACGGCTGCCTACCGTGCGCAGCTCCAGTACCGGAGCAATCTGCTGCTCACCCTCGCGGGCGGCGTCGCGTACCAGGGCACGGGGCTGCTCTTCCTGTGGGTCATCACCTCACGGTTCGGGGATCTCGGCGGCTGGAGCATGGCCGAGATCGCCTTTCTGTACGGCATGCGGGTCACTTCCCACGGGCTGCTGGTCGTTCCCACCAGTCAGCTGCACCATCTCGATGTGGCTATTCGCACGGGAGAGTTCGACCGTTATCTGGTGCGTCCGGCCGGGGTGCTCACTCAACTGCTGTGCCGCCAGGTTCATCTGCCGACCCTCGGTGACCTGGCCACCGGCATCACCGTCCTGGTGCTGGCGGCCGGACCGGTGGGCTTCACACCCACCCCCTCCGCGCTGCTCTACCTCGTCCTGGCCCTGGTCGGCGGTGCGATGGTGGAGGGCGCGCTGCAACTCGCCTGCGCCTCCTTCTCCTTCCGGATGCTCTCCAACCTGGCGCTGCGCGGCCTGATCGACGACCTCATGAACACGTTCGGCGGCTACCCGCTGAAGGCGTTCCCTGACGCTGCCCGGCTGGCGCTGACCTACCTGGTGCCGGTGGCGTTCGTGGCCTATCTGCCGGCCGGGGTGCTGCTGGACCGGGCGGACGGTCTGCACGTCACCGTGTGGGTGGCGTACGGGGCGCCGCTGGCCGGGCCCCTGCTGTACGCGGCGGCGTACGCGCTGTGGCGCGGGCAGCTGCGGCACTACTCCGGCTCGGGCACGTGAGCGCACGCGTGCGCATGTGCGCACCTGGGGCTCCTAGAATGCCGGGTGAGGGAAGGGGCGAGGTCATGGCAGATGCGCACGGCCCGCAGGAGCGTGGCGGTGGTGGTGCCGGTGGCGGTGAGCGGCTGGATGTCGCGGTGTCCGTCCTGGCGCTGCTCGCGGACCGTACGCGGCTGGGTCTGATGGAACGGCTCGGCCGGGGAGAGGCCGATGTCACCACGCTCACCGAGGCCACCGGGGCGGCCCGTACCTCGGTGAGCCAGCATCTGGCGAAGCTGCGGCTGGCCGGTCTGGTGGTCACCCGCAAGGAGGGCCGGCGGGTGGTGTACGCGCTGGGGCACGGGCATCTGCGCCGCCTGGTGGACGAGGCGCTGAACGTCGCCGATCACCAGATCGGGGCGTTGCCGCCACACGAGTAGTTCGTCACGTGCATACGTGTGCACATATTGTCTATGCTGGCCGGGTCGTTCCGCGCTGACCGGAAGAGGCCCGCCGTGCCGAGTGTGCTGCGCCATCGCACGTACCGCCGTCTGTTCACCGCCCAGGTCGTCGCCCTGGCCGGCACCGGCCTCGCCACCGTCGCATTGTCGCTGCTGGCGTACGACCTCGCCGGACGGAACGCCTCGGCCGTCCTCGGCACCGCGCTCGCGATCAAGATGGTCGCCTACGTCGTGATCGCCCCGGTCGCCGGTGCGCTCGCCGGGCGGATACCGCGCCGGGCCCTGCTGGCCGCCATGGACCTCATCCGGGCCGGGGTCGCCCTCGCGCTGCCGTTCGTGACGCAGATCTGGCAGATCTACGTCATGGTCGTGCTGCTCCAGGCGGCCTCCGCCGTCTTCACCCCGGTCTTCCAGGCCACCCTCCCCCAGGTGCTGCCCAGGGAGGAGGACTACACCCGGGCGCTGTCCCTGTCCCGCCTCGCCCAGGACCTGGAGACCCTCCTCAGCCCGGCGCTCGCGGCGGCGCTGCTCACCGTCATCTCCTACGACTGGCTGTTCGCGGGCACCACGGCCGGGTTCCTCGCCTCCGCCGCCCTCGTCCTGTCCACGGTGCTGCCCAAACCGGTACCGGTGGAACGCACCGTCGGGACGGTGGCGTTCGGCGGGCGGCTGTTCCTGCGCACCCCGCGCCTGCGGGCGTTGCTCGCCCTCGACCTCGCGGTGGCCTCGGCCGGGGCGATCGTCTACGTCAACACCGTGGTCATCGTCCGCGACCACTTCCAGCACCCGGCCGGCGCGGTGTCGCTGGCCCTCGGCGCGTACGGGGCCGGGTCCATGGCCGTCGCGCTGGCGCTGCCCCGGGTCCTGGCCACCCGGGGCGACCGTCCGGTCATGCTGACCGCCGCGTTCACCCTGCCCCCGGCCCTGGCCGCCGTCGCCGCACTGACCGCCGCCGCCCCCGCCACCCCGACCTGGGCGGCGATGCTCGCGGCGTGGGCGCTGATCGGGGCGGCGTCCTCCGCCGTCCTGACCCCGGGCGGCCGGGTGCTGCGGCGCTCCGCCGCCGAAGCGGACCTGCCGGCCGCCTACGCCACCCGGTTCTCGCTCTCGCACGGCTGCTGGCTGCTGACGTACCCGCTCGCCGGATGGCTGGCAGCGGGCGCCGGAGTGCCCGTCACGGCGATGGTGCTCGGGGCCCTGTCGCTGGCCGCCGGGGTCACCGCCACGGCCGCCTGGCCGGCCCGCGACCCCGCCCGGATCGCCCACGTCCACCCCGACCTGCCGCCCGGCCACCCCCACCTGTCCACCGGCGGCCGACGGCACACCCACCACTACGTGATCGACACGCACCACCCGGCCTGGCCCTGACCGCCGGCTACCCGACCCGGGCCGTCCGGACGAGCAGCAGCACGAACGATCCGGCGAGCACGGCGAGCCAGAAGCAGAGCGTGGCCGCGCCCTTCATGTAGACCAGCCGTCCGCAGCCGGCGCACCGCCGGCCCTCCGCGCACTTCACCAGCCCCCGATGGCGGCACGGCGCCGTGATCACGACGCACCCCGCGCCCGGTCGATCTCCTGCAACCGCGCCGGCCGCAGATCGGCGGCGGTGGCCCGCCAGTGGACATCGGGATCGTCGAGCGCCCGCAGGTCCAGCGGCAGCCCGCACGTGGCGGCGAACATCACCTCGCCCACCCGGTTCTGCCGGTCACTCCACAGCGCCATCCCCGGCAGTACGGCCGGACGCAGCGCCCCGGCGAGCAACTGCGACCCGACGCGGCGCGCGACGGCCACGCGCATCCCCAGGATGTTGATGACCGGCGGCGCGGACCCGACCTTCACCTCCTGCACGGCGGTGGGCGGAACATCCAGCAACGCCAGCAGATCCCGCAACTGCCGCACCACCCGCTCCCCGTCGCGGCTCACCGCCCGCCCCTCCGCACCAGCGCGGCGAGCGCGCCCGCCACCTCGGGCGTGCAGCGCCCGAGTTCCACCAGAGGTCGCACGGACGACCCGCTGAAGGTGTGCAGGTCGACGTCCAGCGAGGGCAGCACCACCCCTCGTGCGCCGAGCACGTCCCGGAGATCGTCAACAGCACGCTGCGCGGCCTGCCGTGACGCTGTGAGATCAGCCGTGGTCATGGTGCCTGTGGTGACCGGTTCCGCTGCCATGAACGATGCCCCTTCGCTGTGTGTTTCCTTCGGTACACAGCGTCGGCTCTGCGCCATACGATCCACCAGTGGGTTGCTGTCCCACCCCGCGAAACGGGACGTGGAGCGAAGATGTTCAACGCGAGTGCGCTGACTCCCAACCAATCGGCGCGTCACTTCTACGGTGCTGAACTCCGTCGCCACCGCGACGGCGAGGGTTGGTCGCTCTCGCGTGCCTGCGAACGGCTACTCGTCAGCAAGAGCACGCTGGCCCGTCTTGAGACGGCAGAGGTCATGCCGCAGCCGGGGTTCAGTGAACGGGCGGATCATGTTTACGCCACGGAGGGCCATTTCCTGCGTCTCTACGGCCTGGTGCGCAAGGAACGCTTCCCGGACAAGTACCGGCGTCGGATGGAGCTGGAGGAACGCGCCCGTGTGATTGAGGAGTTCGCCGGGCACGTGGTGCCGGGTCTCCTCCAGACCCCGGACTACGCGCGTGCCCTCTTCCGGGTGAGCAACCCGAAGGCGGGGCCCGAAGCGATCGAGGACATGGTGAGCATCCGGACGAGTCGCCAGGACATCCTGCTGTCCGATGCGCGTCCCGACATGTCCGCGATCATCGACGAGGCCGTCCTGCGCCGTCCGGTCGGTGGGCGGGCAACCATCCATGCACAGCTCGCCCAGTTGGCCTCGCTCGCGCGAAGCCCTCGGACAACCATCCAGGTCCTGCCGTTCGCGCATGGGGAACATGCTCTTCTCTCTGGTTCCCTCACGTTGTTGACCCTCCCCGATGCAAGGTGCGTCGCCTACGAAGAGGGCATCACCACGGGCTTCCTGCTGGAAGACGCGGAAAGCGTCATCGCTCACCGTCGGTCGTACGATCTGCTGAGGGCGTACGCCCTCACGCCGCCGGAGTCAGCGGCTCTGATCCAGCGAGTGATGGAGGACTACCGAGCATGCGATCCCCTCAGCTGAGCACAGAATGGCGCCGGTCCAGTTTCAGCAATGGCGACGGAGGCAACTGCGTCGAGGTGGCGGACGGATGGCCCGGAGTGCTCCCGGTCCGTGACAGCAAGGATCCCAGCGGGCCCATCCTCCGCTTCGGTCACGCTGAATGGGCGGTGTTCGTGGCCCAGATTCGTGCCGGGCGGCTGTGACCGCATGGCTTCCGGTGTTGTCGGAGGCCGCAATCGGTGGCATGGCGACAGCGCAGCGAATCCACCAGAGCGGCGGCGCCGCATGGCGCCGGTCCAGCTACAGCAATCAGGACGGCGGTCAGTGCCTTGAGGTGGCCGATGGCCACCCGGGCGTCCTGCCGGTCCGGGACAGCAAGCGGTCCGACGGGCCCGTCGTCCGCTTCGGTTCCGGTCCGTGGTCTGCTTTTGTCGCCGCGTTGCGGGGCGGGCAGCTCTGAGTTCGACGGAGAAACTCTTGATCACCGAGCAGGTCCGGGCAGATGCCCGGCTGGTCTGGGCGTACCACCGCATGGAGCACGAGGCGCGGCCGTGTGATGTGGTGATCGGGCTGGGCAGTCATGATCTCGGGGTCGCGGATGTCGCCGCCGGGCTGTACCTGCGGGGGCTGGCGCCGGTGGCGCTGTTCACCGGCGGGAACAGCCCGACGACCCGGGCGCGGATGCCGCGCGGTGAGGCCGTGCACTACCGGGAGCGGGCGATCGCGCTCGGGGTACCCGAGGACGCCATCCTGCTGGAACCCCGGGCGTCGAACACCGGCGAGAACATCGCCTTCTCCCGCACTGTCCTCGCCGACGCCGGCCGTTCCGTCTCCTCCGTGCTGCTGGTCAGCAAGCCGTACGAGGAGCGCCGGGCGCACGCCACCGCGCGCAAGGTGTGGCCCGAGGTGGAGGTGGTCAGCGCCTCGGCGCTCGTGGATTACGACGGGTACGTATCCGCCCTCGGTGACGAACGGCTGGTCATCGACATGCTGGTGGGGACGCTCCAGCGGCTGATCACCTACCCGGCGCTCGGGTTTCTCGTCGGGCCGCCCGTACCCCCGGGGGTACGGGCGGCCTTCGAGCGTCTCTGCGCGTCGGGGTTCGTGTCGCGGCTCAGCCGTTCAGCGCGTTGAGGAAGGCCGCCGCCACCGGGCCGGCGTCGCTGCCGCCCGAGCCGCCGTCCTCCAGGACCACCGCGAACGCCAGATCCCGCTCGCCGAGGTAGCCGATGATCCAGGCGTTGGTGGACAGTTCGCCGTCCGCGTTCTCGAACTCCGCCGTGCCTGTCTTGCCGTGCGGCACTCCGGGCACCTCGCGCAGCGCCGACGCCGAGCCTTCGGTGACCGTCGCCCGCATCATCGTGCGCAGGCCGTCCACCGTCTGCGGGTCCAGCGTGATGGGGGCCTCGTGCCGTTCCTCCACGGCGTCCGGGACCAGCACCGGCTGCCGGAACGTCCCGTCCGCGACCGTCGCCGCCACCGACGCCATCACCAGCGGGCTGGCCTGCACGCGGGCCTGGCCGATGAGGGAGGCGGCCAGCTCGTTGTCGTTCTCCGCCACCGGAACGTTGCCGTCGTAGGTGGACGCGCCCACGTTCCACTCCGTGCCGATGCCGAACGCCTGCGCCGTCGTGTGCAGGGAGTCGTTCGCCAGCCGGTCGCGGTTCTCGATGAGCGCCGTGTTGCAGGAGGCCGTGAACGCCTCGTGCAAGGTGGTGTCCGGGCCCAGCTCGAACTCGTTCTGGTTCTCGTACCGGAACCCGTCGACGGTCGCGTACTTCGGGCAGCCGATGACATCGCCCGGCGTCAGGCCGCCCTCCAGCAGCGCCGCCGCCGTCACCACCTTGAAGGTGGAACCCGGCGCCAGCTGTCCGGTCAGCGAACGGGCGAAACCGTCGACGGGCCAGTCGGCGGCGGCCAGCACCTCGCCCGTCGAGGGCCGGACGGCGACGATCGCGCCCTCACGAGCGGCGTCCTCCAGCGCGGCCTCGGCCGCCCGCTGCGCCGCCGGATCGATCGTCGTGGTCACCGGCTCGCCGGGGTCACCGCCCTCCTGCTCGTACAGGGGCTCCAGCGCGGCGCCCGACTCCCGGTCGGCGATCACGACGGCGGCCGACGCCGTACCCGCGAGCTGTTCGTCGTAGCGTTCCTGGAGTCCGGACGTCCCGGCGCCGCTGCCGTCCACGCCGCCGACCACGGCCCGTGCCGCGTGCGCCAGCTGGCGGCTGCCCTCGGTGAACTGGAGACCGGGCGCGGCCCGCAGGTCCTCCGCGTGCTCCTGGAAGACGCTGTCGCGCAGCGTCACCACCGGAACCGCCTCGTCCGGGTCGGCCTCCGCGACGCGGTCGGCGAGCGCGTCGGTGTCGATCCCGGCGTCGAGCGCGTCCAGGGCCGCCCAGGCGGCGGTCGGATCGGTCAGCCGCGCGGGCCACACGCTCACTTCCCACACGGTGGACGGGCCGGCCAGTTCGCTGCCGTCCGCCGCGAGGACCGGCGCCCGCTCGGCGTCTCCGTGGGAGAGCACCAGCGTCTGGCCCTCGGCCAGCTCCGGGTGGACGAGGGCGGACTCCCACGTCACCTGCCAGCCGTCGTCCGCGCCGCCGGGGCGTAGCACGGCCTGTGTGTCGTAGGTCCAGGGGCCGAGGCCGGGCAGGGTGAAGGTGACGGTGAACGGTACGGCCCACGCGTCCCCGCCGTCCGTCCCGCCGTCCTCCCCGCCATCCGCCGCGACGGCCTCGCCCGGCGTGCCGAACGTCAGCTCCTCGGCGCGCAGGTTGTTCTCCACCGACTCCAGCAGCGACTGTGCCGCCTCCGGGTCGTCCGTGAATCCGGCGGCCCGCTCCAGCTCTCCGGCCGCCCAGGCGTCCAGGAACCGCTGGGCACCGGCGTTCGCCCGGTCGGCGGGGTTCCCACCGTCGTCCCGGCGCAGCACCAGTACCGCGGCTGCTGTCGCGAGGAGGACGAGTACGAGCGCGAGCGCGAGCAGCCCGCTCCTCTTATATGTCCGGTTGGTCATGCGCCTCAGCATCGGCCGGTGCCGCGCGGCGGTCCAAGACACCATTGCGCGGCTTGATGCCGTTTCGGCATGGGGTCGGTCGGCGGTCGGTGGCCCGCCACCCCACGCCGATCAGGATTCGAGAAGCCCGTATCCGCTCCGGATGGCTACCGTGAGTGGCACCGAGTACCGCCGCGACCAGAGGAGCCAGGCCCATGAGCAGCGCGCCGAAGTCCAGTGACCGGAAGAGGAAGACCGCGTCCTCCGCCTCCTCCGGGGAGGGGTTCTCCGAGCAGGAGCGTGCGGCCATGAAGGAGCGCGCCGCGGAGCTGAGGACGCAGACGCGCCGTGGCCGGGGCGCGGCCAAGGCGGCGGCGGAGGAGAAGGAGTGTCTGGCCAGGATCGCCGAGATGCCGGACGGGGACCGGGAGCTGGGCGAACGCCTGCACGCCCTGGTCACCGAGGCCGCCCCGGACCTCGCGCCGAAGCTCTGGTACGGGCAGCCCGCGTACGCCAGGAACGGCAAGGTCGTGTGCTTCTTCCGCAGCGGGCGGATGGACAAGACCCGATACACCGTTTTCGGCTTCAACGAGACGGCGAACCTCGACGACCCCAGCGGCCTGTGGCCAACGTCCTACGCCATCACCGACGAGCTGAGCGAGGCGGCGGAGGCCACCCTCCGGGATCTGATCACCAAGGCCGTTTCCTGACGCGGATCCCGGAGCCGTCGCCGGTGTGCGGCCGGACCTCCCCGCTCCCCGTGGAGAGGTCCGGCACCCGAGATGCGCGGTTGCCGTGGAAATACGGGTTCTGCCGGTCGCACCGCTCCTAGCGTGGTCGCGGGCCGCGCGGCGCGGCCCCGTGAGCGCGCAGACACCAGGGGGCACCATGAGCGCATACCGTCCGGACCGGCGCGGGGTACTGAAGGCGGCCGGGTCGATCACCGCCGCGATGGCGTTGGGCGGCGGTGCCGTCCTGGCGACGGCGTCGGCGGCGCACGCGGTCGGCGACGGCTTCGGGCTGCGGATCGTGGAGCGCAACGAGGACAACGCCCGGATGCGGTACTACCGGTTCGCGACCGACGCGATCCAGTGGAACCCGGCCGTGAACGTGCTCCTGCCCGACGACTATCACACCAGCGGGCGCACGTACCCCGTCCTCTATCTCTTCCACGGCGGGATGGAGGACTTCAGGACCTTCGACACGGACCCCGGGCGCGACATCCGCGCCGTGACGGCCGGCAAGCCGCTCATCGTCGTGATGCCGGACGGCGGCCCGGCCGGCTGGTACAGCAATCCCGTCAACTCGCTCACCGGGCCCCGGAACTGGGAGCACTTCCACATCAACCAGCTCCTCCCGTGGGTCGAGGCGAACTTCCGCACCTACGCCGAGTACGACGGCCGCGCGGTCGGCGGCTTCTCGATGGGGGGCTTCGGCGCGCTGAAGTACGCCGCAAAGTACTTCGGCCACTTCGCCTCGGTGAGCGCGCACTCAGGACCGGCCAGCCTGCGCCGCGACGACGGCGCGGTGGTCCACTGGGCCAACGTGTCCTCCGCCGCCGTGGAACTGGGCACCGGCACGGTCTACGGCGTGCCGTGGGACCAGGCCCGGGTCAGCGCCGACAACCCGGTGGAGCGGCTGGAGAGTTACCGCAACAAGCGGATCTTCCTGGTCGCCGGGACCAGCCCCGATCCGACCAACCCGTTCGACACCCTCAACGAGGTGCATGTGCTGGCGGGACAGCGGGAGTTCCGGTCGCTGCTGACCGGGGCCGGTATCGGTCACGAGGGGCACGAGGTGGAGGGCGGGCACTTCGTCCGCAGGGATCTGCTGGCCGACGACATCAACGGCATCATCGGCCGGCTCCGCAAGGCGTAGCCCGGCACACCGCCCCGCCTCGCCCTGTACGCCTCGCCCCGGCCCGCCCCGAACGGCGCCGGGGCGGGGCGACTTGCGGCAGCCTGGCCTGCGGTGGGGCGTCAGGTGAGCAGGCGACGGCGGTAGCCCTCGGCCACCGCCGAGGCGCGATCGCGCACGCCGAGCTTGTCGTAGATGTGCTGCAGATGGGTCTTGATGCTCGCCTCGCCGATGAACAGCGCCGCGGCGGCCTCGCGATTCGACCTGCCGTTCGCGACCAGTTGCAGCACCTCCTTCTCGCGGTCGGTCAGCGTGCCGGCGCCGGGCCGGCGCACCTGCCCCATGAGGTGCTGCATCACCGACGGCGCGAGCACCGGTTCTCCCCGCGCGGCGGCGCGGACGGCGCGCATCAGTTCGTCGGGCAGCGCGTCCTTCAGGAGATATCCGATCGCACCCGCCTCGATCGCCGGCAGGACGTCGCTCTCGCTGTCGAAGGTGGTCAGGATCAGCACGCGGGCACGCGGAACCCGCTCGCGCAGGGCCGCGGTCGCGGCGACGCCGTCCATCCCGGGCATCCGCAGGTCCATGAGCACGACATCCGCTGCCAGCGACCGCGCGCGTTCGACGCCCTCGGCGCCGTCCCCGGCCTCACCGACCACGACAATGTCCCCGACGTCCGCGAAGGTGTCGCGCAGACCGCCCCGCACGATCGGATGGTCGTCGACAACGACCAGTCGGATCATCGGTCGATCTCCCCCTTCGCTCGCGTGCCCCCGGGCGCGATCGCCGGAACGCGCGCACTGACGGACACCCCGTCACCCGGTGCGCTCTGCACCTCCAGGTGACCGCCGACCCCTCTGATGCGCTGGCGCATGCTCGTCAGGCCGAAGCCGGTGCCGACCTCGTTCGCGAACCCGCGTCCATCGTCGCGCACGTCCAACAGCACCTCGGTGCCCGTGTACGACAGCGTGACACCGACGCGCGAGGCGTCCGCGTGCTTCGCCACGTTGGTCAGCGACTCCTGCGCGACCCGGAAGAGAGACACCTCGATCGCCGGGCTCAGCGGCTCCCGGGCGCCGGTGACCTCCACGTGCGCGCTGGTCCCCTGCTCCCGCGACCATCGCTCGGTCAGCGTGCGCAGCGCCTCGGGGAGGTGCGCCCGCCCCAGCTCCCGTGGAGCGAGCGCCTGTACGGACCGTCTGGCCTCGGTCAGGCTGCTGCGCGCGAGCCGAAGCGCGCGTCCCACATGCTCTTCCGTCTCGCCCCGCACCCGCGCGGAACGCTCCGCCGCCTGGAGCTGCGTGATGATGCCGGCGAGGCCCTGGGCCAGCGTGTCGTGGATCTCGCCGGCCAGTCGCTGCCGCTCGTCCTGCGCCCCGGCTTCACGGGCCTGGGCGACCAGTTGCGCGTGCAGTCCGGCGTTCTCGTGCAGGGCCGCCTCAAGCCGCTCGACGAGCGCCTCCCGCTTGCGTTCCTCGGGTTCGCTGCGCGCGGTCAGCACGATGCCCACCCCGATCGCCGCGGTCTGCACGGTGACGATCAGGATGAGTTCCGCGAGCGTCGGTGGGGTCGGGTCGTCCCACACGCTCATCGCCGCGCCGTTGAGGGCCACGGAGGTGGCCAGGACTCCGAGCACTCCCAACGGCCACGGCTTGAGCACGTACGCGTGGAAGAAGCCCGCGACGGTGAAGACGAGGAAGATGTCGGAGTACGTCATGAGGGTGACGGACAGGGCCAGTAGTCCCACGAAGTACAGGCCCGCCGACACGGGCCGCAGCGTCCTCCTTCTGAGGGGCAGTGTGTGCCCGAAGAGCACCCACAGCACCGAGGCCGCGACCAGCCCGAGGACGGACGCGCCCTCGGGCCAGAAGCGGTCACCGGAGGCCGGCAGCGTCCACGAGAAGTAGACCGCCGTCGAGATCGTCAGCAGCAGCCACGGTGTGACCAGCTGCAGCAGACCCCAGACCCGCAGTTGCTCCGCTTTCCAGGCCAACCGGGAGCGGTGCGCGCTTTCCACCTCTTCCGCGATGGCGGATGCGTGCGTCCCGGAGCCCGGGTGCTCACCGGCCCCGGCATCCCGCATCATCGACTCCTACTCCCACCGGAAGAGCTTCGCGGCGATCGCGCTCGCGGTCACGGCGATGCCCGCCATTATGGCAATCTGCAGCCAGAAGGGCTGGCCACCGGCGGTGGCGGTGACCTCGCCCGCCTCGGCGGACCACGCGGTGGTGAGAGCCTGAAGCCCGGGCGGTATGAACTCGCCGACGGTGCGCAGCACATCGGGCATGAGGGCACGGGGCAGGAAGGCCCCGCCGAAGAACATGAGTGCGACGAACATCAGGGTGCCGGTCTGGTTCGCGGCACTGCTCGTGCGGGCCACGGCCGCGGAGATCATGCCGATCCCCAGCAGCGCCGCGTAGCCGACGACGGAGGCGACGACGAACGCCAGGGGCCGCTCGGGCGGCGCGATGTCCAGCACCGCCCACGCGAGGAGGATCATGAGCGCCGCGGAGACGACCACCGAGGCGAACGCGACCATCATCTGCGCGAGCAGGACACCGCGCGGATGCGCGGGGGTGGTCGAGAGCCTGCGCAGGATGCCGCGCTCCCGGTACGTCGCGACCACCGCCGGGATGTGCTGCACGGCGATCATCACCATCCCGAACACCAGCGCCGTCGGCGCCCAGATGTCGATGGACCGGAGCCCCCCGTTCTCCGGCGACACCTCCCGGAGCGCCGGGATGGAACCCAGCACGAGCAGGAGCCCCGCCGGGAACAGCACACCGAAGACGACGGTGGCGGAGTCCCGGAGGAAGAGTGCCGTCTCGACCTTGACCAGCTTCAGCAGAGCAGGCATCAGTCCACCTCCGTGCCGGAGATTTCCGGGGTCTGCGGGGCGCGTCCGGTGAAGGCCACGAACGCGTCGTCGAGGCTGCGCTGGTCGACGCGGAGATCCTCCGCCACGACCTGCGCCCTGGCGAGAGCCCCCGCCACGCTGCTCAGCAACTGCCCCTGGCCGGTGACCCGCCAGCGTCCCCCGGTGATCTCGACATGGCTCACGTCGGGAAGATCGGTCAGGACACCCATGTCCAGCGGTTGGCTCACGCGGAACCGCACCTGCTGCACCGCGCTCGCCCGCGCGATCAGCCCCGCGGGCGTGTCCACCGCGGCGACCCGGCCACCGTCGATGACGGCGATCCGGTCGCTCAGGCGCTCCGCCTCATCCATGAAGTGCGTGACCAGGAGGATCGTGACACCCGTGTCGCGAACCCGCTCGATGAGGCTCCAGGTGTCGCGCCTCGCCTGCGGATCCAGGCCCGTCGTGAGTTCGTCCAGAATCGCGATCCTCGGATTGCCGACGAGCGCGAGCGCGATCGAGAGCCGCTGCTTCTGCCCGCCCGAGAGCGCCTTGTACCGTGTGTCGCGCTTCCCGGTCAGACCGAGGAGCTCCATGAGCTCGCGCCAGTCGGCGGGGTTCCGGTAGAAGGAGCTGTACAGATCGAGGGCTTCGGCGACCTTGATCGCGTCCGGGAAGCTGCTCTCCTGGAGTTGCACGCCGAGCAGCTCACGCACCTCGGCCCGGTCCTTGACCGGGTCGAGTCCCAGCACGGAGATCGAGCCCGAGTCGGGCGTTCGCAGGCCCGCGATGCTCTCGACGGTGGTCGTCTTGCCGGCGCCGTTGGGCCCGATGATGCCGAAGATCTCCCCCTCTTCGACGGTGAAGGAGACGTCCTCCACAGCAACGTGCCGCCCATAACGTTTGTGCAGATGTCGCACGTCCAATGCGGTCATACGGCGACGCTACGAGCGCACCACACCCCGCCACATCGACCATGAGGTCCGGGCTTCGGTTGATCCCCGTATCCACCGATCGGTGGATACGGGGCACCGTGCGGGGCCCCGCCGGCGGGCGGTGTCAGGCCGGGCGGACGGCGCTGTGCCAGGGCATGTAGTCGATCGACTCGACCTTGATCACATCGCCCGGCTTGGGTGCGTGGATCATCTGGCCGCCGCCGATGTACAGGCCCACGTGGCTGATGTCGCTGTAGAAGAAGACCAGGTCGCCGGGTTGCAGGTCGGACTTGGCGATCTTGGTGCCGATGTTCACCTGGTCCCAGGTCACGCGGGGGATGGTCACCCCGGCCTCGCGCCAGGCGGCCTGGGTCAGCCCCGAGCAGTCGTACGAGTTGGGGCCGGTGGCGCCCCACACGTACGGCTTGCCGATCTGCGCCTCCGCGAAGGCGATCGCGGCCTCCGCCTTCGTCGCGTACGTGCCGCCCGTGTCCGAGCCACCAGAGCCGGAACCCGAACCGGAGCCGGAGCCCGACCCGGAGCCGCCCGAGCCCTGCCCGGCCGCCGCGTCCGCCTCCTCCTGCGCACGGGCGGCCTCCTCGGCCGCGGCCCGTTCCGCAGCCTCGCGCTCCAGGCGCTCCTGCTCGGCGACCCGCTCGGCCTCTTCCCGCTCCAGCCGCTCCAGCTCGGCCAGTTCGTCCTGCTCCTCCTCGGTCAGCTGCTCCAGCAGCTGCCGCGCCTCCGCGAGCTTGCCCTGGACCGTCTCCTTCTGCTCCTGGAGTTCGTCCTCGCGCACCACCAGTTCGTCCAGCGCCTCCGTCGCGGCGTCGCGCTGCTCGGTGGCCTGCGACTGCCGTGCGGTGAAGTCGGTGAGCGCCTGCTGCTGCTGTTCGCCGAGCCGGTCCAGCGCGTACCGCTGGTCGAAGTAGCTCTGCGGATCGGCCGACAGCATGAAGGTGATGGTGGACGGCATCGCGGAGCCGGCGCCCGTACGGTACTGGGCGGCGGCGTAACTGCCGAGGGTGCGGCGGGCCTCGTTGACCCGGTCGGTGGCCTGGGCCGCCTCGTCCAGCAGCTGCTCGACCAGCTCCTGCTGCGCGGTCACGTCCTCCTGCGCCGCGTTGTAGTGCTGGGTGGCGGTGCCGGCCTCCCGGTAGAGCGCGTCCACCCGGTCCTTGACGTCGGAGGCGCGGCCGGCCGCGGCCTCGGCGCGTTCGCGCTGGTCGTCGATGTCGTCGGCGTACGCGGTCTGCGACGACAGCAGGGTGGCCGAGGCGAGCGCGGCGGCGCCCATGCCCAGGGCGCCCCGGCGGCCGGCGGGGGATTCCAGGATTCCGGTACGCGGCTTGCGGTGAGTACCCAAGGCCGGAGGTCTCCTTCTGTGTCCACTTCCTCTGCCGCCTACCGGGGGATGGTGGCCCCCACGGCGCACCCGGAGTCAGCGGTCGGCGGCTCGTGCCGCCGGGACCGGCGGGCGGGGGAGCGAGCCACCTGCCGTCGCACGGTAGCCATCATGAGGGGCTCTTGTGAAGACTGATGTGCGATATGACCGAAATCAATTTGTGACCTAGGACGGGTTTTCCCGCAGCCGACGCCGTTCCCACCGGTTCGGATGGCGGACGGTGACGCCGCCGATGCCGCCGTTTCCGGTCAGCCGCAGCCCGGGCGTGTGCTCGTCCGGCACCGCGTGCTCGGTCTTGACCTTGAACCCGCCGATGTCCGGTTCGAACTCGCTCGCCTCGATCACCCAGCCCACGGGGACCACCAGGGTCACCCCGCCGATGCCGGCGTGGATCTCCACCTCGGTCTCCACCGCGGTCAGTTCGGCCCGCGTGAAGTCGAGTTTGATGCCGCCCATGCCGCCCTTGGCGACGATCCTGGCCGGCGCCACCCAGTGGCCGGTGCGCTCGGCGCCGCTGACCCCGCCCTTGACCGTGATCTCGGGCGGGGTGGGGCGGGCCGGGGGCCGGGGCGTGAGCTGGGCGGGCGGGGCGGGCGCCGCCAGGGGTGCGGCGGGGGCGCCGGGCGCGGCCGGGCCCGGCAGGTCGGTGGTCAGTGCCGCCAGCTCGCCGTAGGTCCTGGCGGTCAGCGCCCGTTCCAGCCGCTCTTCCAGCTCATCGAGATCGAGCCGGCCCTCCCCGGCTGCCTCGCGCAGCCGTTCGACCACGATGTCCCGGTCGGCGTGCGAGGCACGCAGTTCGTCCTGCGATTGGCGCTCGGTCATGAGACCTGATTGTAGGAGCGGACGGCGATTCCGTGGACCCTCGGCCCGGCCAGAGCCCGACCGGACCTGGGCCGGAGCCAGCCGCGCCGAGGGCCGGACGCACGGCGGGGCCGCCACCCGGCGCGGGGTCCTAGACTCGGGAGACGATGAGCGGCCTCTTTGACGACAGTGTTCTGGCGGATCTCGTACCCCCCGGTGCGGAGCCGCCGCCTCCCCCTCCCGAGGACGACCACCACGAGGAGGAGGTCCCGCATGCCCTCTTCTCCGCGTCCTCCGAGGTGGCCGAGCGCGACCTCTGGTACCGCAACGGTGCCCCCAAGCCCGTCATGGACCCGGCGCAACTGCTCGAAGGACTGAACGAGCAGCAGCGCGCCGCCGTCACCCACAGCGATACGCCGCTGCTCATCGTGGCCGGCGCCGGTTCCGGCAAGACCCGCGTCCTCACCCACCGCATCGCGTACCTGCTGGCCGCCCGCGGCGCCCACCCCGGGCAGATCCTCGCCATCACCTTCACCAACAAGGCCGCCGGTGAGATGAAGGAGCGCGTCGAGGAACTGGTCGGCCCGCGCGCCGCCGCGATGTGGGTGATGACCTTCCACAGCGCCTGCGTGCGCATCCTGCGCCGCGAGAGCAAGCACCTCGGCTTCACCTCCAGCTTCTCCATCTACGACGCCGCCGACTCCAAGCGGCTGATGGCGCTGGTCTGCCGCGACCTGGACCTGGACCCCAAGCGGTTCCCGCCCAAGTCGTTCAGCGCCAAGGTCTCCAACCTCAAGAACGAACTCATCGACGAGGAGACCTTCGCGGGGCAGGCGACCGATGGTTTTGAGAAGACCCTGGCGGAGGCGTACGCGCTCTACCAGTCGCGGCTGCGCGAGGCCAACGCGCTGGACTTCGACGACATCATCATGACGACCGTCCACCTGCTCCAGGCGTTCCCCGACATCGCCGAGCACTACCGGCGGCGCTTCCGGCACATCCTGGTGGACGAGTACCAGGACACCAACATCGCCCAGTACACCCTCATCCGCGAGCTGGTGGGCACCGAGGAGCCGGGCGAACTGTGCGTGGTCGGTGACGCCGACCAGTCCATCTACGCCTTCCGCGGCGCCACCATCCGCAACATCCTCCAGTTCGAGGAGGATTATCCGCAGGCCACCACCCTGCTCCTGGAGCAGAACTACCGCTCCACCCAGACCATCCTCTCCGCCGCCAACGCCGTCATCGAGCGCAACGAGAGCCGCCGTCCCAAGAACCTGTGGACCCAGGCCGGCGCCGGCGCCCGCATCATCGGCTACGTCGCGGACACCGAGCACGACGAGGCCCAGTTCGCGGCCGACGAGATCGACCGGCTCACGGACGCGGGCGACGCGAAGCCCGGCGACGTCGCCGTCTTCTACCGCACCAACGCCCAGTCCCGCGTCTTCGAAGAGGTCTTCATCCGGGTCGGCCTGCCCTACAAGGTCGTCGGCGGCGTCCGCTTCTACGAGCGGCGCGAGGTCCGCGACGTCCTCGCCTATCTGCGGGTGCTGGCCAACCCCGAGGACACCGTGCCGCTGCGCCGCATCCTCAACGTCCCCAAGCGCGGCATCGGCGACCGCGCCGAGGCGATGATCGACGCGCTCGCCCAGCGCGAGAAGATCTCCTTCGCGCAGGCGCTCGCGCGGGTGGAGGAGGCGTACGGCATGGCGGCGCGTTCCATGAACGCCGTCAAACGCTTCAACGTCCTGATGGAGGAGCTGCGCACGATCGCCGAATCCGGCGCCGGGCCCGCCACCGTACTGGAGGCCGTGCTCGAACAGACCGGCTATCTCGCGGAGTTGCAGTCCTCCACCGACCCGCAGGACGAGACCCGGGTGGAGAACCTCCAGGAGCTGGCCTCCGTCGCCCTGGAATTCGAGCAGGAGCGCGAAGGCGAGGAGGAGGAGACCTCCGGCACCCTCGCCGAGTTCCTCGAACGGGTCGCGCTGGTCGCCGACTCCGACCAGATCCCGGACGAGGCGGAGGGCGAGGACAAGGGGGTGATCACCCTCATGACCCTGCACACCGCCAAGGGCCTGGAGTTCCCGGTGGTCTTCCTCAGCGGCATGGAGGACGGCGTCTTCCCGCACATGCGCTCGCTCGGCAAGACCAAGGAGCTGGAGGAGGAGCGCCGGCTCGCGTACGTCGGCATCACGCGGGCGCGCGAGCGGCTGTACGTCACCCGGGCCGCGCTGCGCAGCGCCTGGGGGCAGCCGCAGCACAACCCGCCCTCCCGGTTCCTGGAGGAGATCCCCGAACAGCACCTGGAGTGGCGCCGCACCGGCCCGCTCGCGCCGCCCCCGCCCGCCCCGGTCAGCCGCCGCCCCGCCGCCTCCGGGACGGCGACCGGCGGCTTCGCGACCAACCGGGCGCCCGCCAGGGGCGGTACGCAGCGGCAGGTGGTGGCGCTGACGGCCGGCGACCGGGTCAGCCACGACTCGTTCGGTCTGGGCCGGGTGGTCTCGGTGCAGGGCAGCGGGGACCGGGCGGAGGCGACGATCGACTTCGGCGGGGAAAAACCCAAGCGGTTGCTGCTGCGTTACGCTCCGGTGGAGAAGCTCTGAGGCATGTCGCTGTACTGTCACAGACGGGATAAAAACCTTGTGAAGTCACCCCGGACGAGATGAGATGACTCGGCATTGCCTTCGTCATTGCCTTAGTCGTTTCGTACGTGCTCCTCTTCATCACTGACCACGGAGTACGGATCACTCTCCACCCAGGGGGACTTCATGAGCCAGCCGTGGCAGCAGCCGCAACAGCCGGGCGGGTACGGCCAGCAGCCGCCGCCGAACCAGCCGCCGCCCGGCGGTGGCTACGGCCAGCCGCAGCCCCAGCAGCCGCCGCAGCCCGGTTACGGCTACCCGCAGCAGCCCCCGGCCGGTGCCCCCGGCGCCTACGGGCAGCCGCCGCAGCAGCCGTACGGCGGGGCGCCGCAGGGCGGCTTCCCGCCGCCTCCGCCGCCGGCCGCCGCCGGTGGTAACAAGGTCCTGCTCGCGATCCTGGCGGCGCTGGGCATCGGCATCGTGCTGTTCATCGCGTACGGCTACATCGTGGCCCAGATGTTCGACGAGGAGTCCGGCGAGTACCCGCAGTTCACCTATGCCGCGGTGGTCATCGGCGCGCTGATCGGGCTGCCGATCGGCAAGCTGGTCCCGCGCAACTGGGGCCTGTACGCGGCGGGCGCGGCGATCGCGCTGGTCTCGATGTTCCTCGGTGAACTGTTCGCGCTCTCGGCGATCATCGCCGACCAGGCCGACAGCATCTCCGCCAGTGAGGCGGCCATGTACGGGATCGAGCAGAAGAGCGCCTTCGGTTACCTCTTCGGCGACTTCGGGGACATCTTCGACTCCTGGAAGGAGTCGGCCGAGGCGATCAACTGGATCTTCGTCTTCGTGGCCCCGCTGGCCGCCCTCGGTGTCGCCTACCGGGTGGGTCAGAGCCAGAACTGACCGGCACCTCGGGCCCGCACGCGCAATGGCCCGCCTCCCTTCGGGGAGGCGGGCCATTGCGCGTGATCAGCCGTGCGTCAGTTGGGCTCAAGACCCTTGTTGCGCAGCCAGGTGAGCGGGTCGATGGTGCCGCCGGACGCCGGTCGTACCTCGAAGTGCAGGTGCGGCCCGGTGGAGTTGCCGGAGTTGCCGGAGTAGGCGATGACCGTGCCGGCCTGGACGTAGCCGGACTGGTAGGCGGTGCTGCTCAGATGCGCGTACCAGGTCTCGGTGCCGTCGGCCGCGGTGAGGATCAGCAGGTTGCCGTAGCTGATGTGCCACTGGGTGCGGATGGTGCCGTCGGTGGCGGCCTTCACGGGGGTGCCGTAGCTCACCGGGAAGTCGATGCCGGTGTGCAGCGAAAGCCAGTTGATGCCGGCCTGGCCGTAGTACGAGCTGAGGCCGCGCTGGTCGACCGGGAGCGCGAACTTGGGGCGCTCCGCCTCGATCCGCGCGGCCTCGGCCTCGGCGTCCAGCCGTTCCTGCTCCAGCCGTTCCTCCAGGTCAAGACGGCCCTGGGTGCGGTTGGCGCGGTCGGCGTAGTCGTCGACGGCGGCCGACAGGCTCTCCAGCTGGGTGTCGAACTCCTTGTTCGCCTCGACCGTCTTGGCCTCGCCGGGGTCGGGGGCGGCCACCGGGGGCTCGTCCTCGACGCTGTCGGAGGTGGAGACGGTGGCGGCGGTGGCCACGGCGGTCATGCCCAGGACGGCGAGGGAGGGCGCGGCGACCGAGAGGAAGGCGGAGCGCTTGGGCTTGACGCAGCGGCGCCGGCCGCGGCCCGCCGGGCGTTCGGGGGCGCACTCGTCCTGGAGGTCGTCCTGCGGGCCCTCCGAGGGCTGCCAGGGCTCCGGCGTCCAGGCGTCGGCCGTGGACGGGTCGTCGCCGGCCTCATCGGCCGTCTCCCGCTCGTACGGTGCCTCGGTGTCCGGTGCGGCCACTGTGGTGGCGTCCGGTTCGCCGTGCGCCTCCGCGCCCATCCCCGGGGCCGTGCCCGGCTCCTGTTCGGGTTCGGGCTGATACTCCTGTTCGTACAGGGGAGTTCCGTGCACGGGGGTGTCGTACGGGTCCGCGGCCGGGGAGCCGTAGGTCTCGTACGCGTCGTAACCGGCGTACGTCTGCTGCCCGTCGGCGGTGGCGGTGGAGGCGGCCTCGTGCTCCGGCGCCAGGGTGGCGGTGCCGGTCGCGGGGGTCTGCTGCTCCCAGCCGTAGGTGCTGTCCCAGCCGCCCTGGCCCTGGTACGCCTCGTACCCGTCGTACCCGTGGGTCTGTGCCGGCGTCTGCCCGTGGGCCTGCGCGTAGGTCTGCTCCGGTGCGTGGCCCGGTGCCTGGTACCCGTCGTACGTCGCGTAACCGTCGTACGAGAGCGTCCCGTAGGAGGGGTTTCCGATCTCGTCAGTGTGGCCAGTCGGAGTGAAGACTCCCGACGGGTGACGATCGCTCACTGACTACGCCTTTCGGCTCGACTACAGGAGCTGGGGTGGGGACCCGGCGGCTGCGTACGGCAGCGCGACTGTACCTGCCGTTTCCGGGCCGCGACAATCTTTCCCGGGGTTTCGCGAGTTCAAGAATCGGGCAATCAGTCGTCATTCGGGACCGGCACCATCGGTGCCACACGATTTGTTCGATATCTGTTCGGATGAAAGGTCCCGCCGGTGCCCCGCGCCCCCTCTTTTCCCCCTCCCATGTGATCTGTCTCGCGGCGCGTGCGTAAGCCTGGCCCGTTGCGGGATGCTGAGGTTAATGTCCGTTCACTCCGGCATCGGTGCCGGAGCTCCTCGGGAGGCTTCTGATGGGTGTTTCCGGACCGATCCGCGTCGTGATCGCCAAGCCAGGGCTCGACGGTCACGACCGCGGCGCGAAGGTCATCGCGCGCGCCCTGCGGGACGCGGGGATGGAGGTCATCTACACCGGCCTGCACCAGACCCCCGAGCAGATCGTGGACACCGCCATTCAGGAGGACGCCGACGCGATCGGCCTTTCCGTCCTCTCCGGCGCGCACAACACACTCTTCGCCCGGGTGATCGAACTCCTGAAGGAAAGGGACGCCGCCGATATCAAGGTCTTCGGGGGAGGGATCATCCCGGAGGCGGACATTCCGCCGCTGAAAGCCGCCGGTGTCTCGGCGATCTTCACCCCCGGGGCGCCCACCGGCGACGTCGTGACCTGGGTCCGCGACCACATCAGGGTCGCCTGAGGGGTCCGCGGCGACCCGTGCCGTACGGTTTTGTGACCCTTGTCACCACCCAGGTGTGACCTGGATTTCAGATAGGCAAATTGCCCCCCGGTACGCTGCTCTGCGGACCTGCCGCGTGCTCGCATGCGCTGCGGCCACCCGGCACGCCCACGCTGAATCGACGAACCGCGAGACCACTGATTGAGGGACGGACGCGCGTGGACCTGTTCGAGTATCAGGCGAGGGACATCTTCGCCAAGCATGACGTACCGGTGCTGGCCGGTGAAGTCATCGACACGCCGGAGGCGGCGCGCGCGGTGACCGAGCGACTGGGCGGCCGTGCGGTCGTCAAGGCGCAGGTCAAGGTCGGTGGCCGCGGCAAGGCCGGCGGCGTGAAGCTGGCCTCCGACCCGCAGGACGCGGTCGAGAAGGCCGGCGCCATCCTGGGCATGGACATCAAGGGCCACACCGTTCACAAGGTGATGCTGGCCCAGACCGCGGACATCGCGGAGGAGTACTACGTCTCCTTCCTGCTGGACCGCACCAACCGCACCTTCCTCGCCATGGCCTCCGTCGAGGGCGGTGTCGAGATCGAAGAGGTCGCGGCCACCAACCCCGAGGCCCTGGCCAAGATCGCGGTCGACCCGATCGACGGCGTGACCGAGGCCAAGGCGCGCGAGATCGTCAAGGCGGCGAAGTTCCCGGCCGACATCGCCGACCAGGTCGTCTTCACCCTCCAGAAGCTGTGGGACGTCTTCATCAAGGAAGACGCCCTGCTGGTCGAGGTCAACCCGCTGGTGAAGACCGGCGACGGCAAGATCATCGCCCTGGACGGCAAGGTCTCCCTGGACGCGAACGCCGAGTTCCGTCAGCCCGGCCACGCCGAGCTGGAGGACAAGGCCGCGGCCAACCCGCTGGAGGCGGCGGCCAAGGCCAAGGGCCTGAACTACGTCAAGCTGGACGACGGCAACGTCGGCATCATCGGCAACGGCGCCGGGCTCGTCATGAGCACCCTGGACGTCGTGGCGTACGCGGGCGAGGCCCACGGCGGCGCCAAGCCGGCCAACTTCCTCGACATCGGTGGCGGCGCCTCCGCCGAGGTGATGGCCAACGGTCTGGAGATCATCCTGGGCGACCCCGACGTCAAGTCGGTCTTCGTCAACGTCTTCGGCGGCATCACCGCGTGCGACGCGGTCGCCAACGGCATCGTCCAGGCGCTCGATCTGCTCGCCGGCAAGGGCGAGGAGGTCACCAAGCCGCTGGTCGTCCGTCTGGACGGCAACAACGCCGAGCTGGGCCGGCAGATCCTGACCGACGCCAACCACCCGCTGGTGGAGCAGGTCGACACCATGGACGGCGCGGCCGACCGTGCCGCCGAGCTGGCCGCCAAGTAACGACGGACGAGGACACCGAACACACCATGGCTATCTTTCTCACCAAGGAAAGCAAGGTCATCGTCCAGGGGATGACCGGCTCCGAGGGCCAGAAGCACACCCGGCGGATGCTCGCCGCGGGCACCAACATCGTCGGCGGTGTCAACCCGCGCAAGGCGGGCACCACCGTTGACTTCGACGGCACCGAGATCCCGGTCTTCGGCGGCGTCAAGGACGCCATCGAGGCGACCGGCGCCGACGTGACCGTCATCTTCGTGCCGGAGAAGTTCACCAAGGACGCGGTCATCGAGGCGATCGACGCCGAGATCCCGCTGGCCGTCGTGATCACCGAGGGCATCGCGGTGCACGACACCGCCGCGTTCTGGGCGTACGCCGGCAAGAAGGGCAACAAGACCCGCATCATCGGTCCCAACTGCCCCGGCCTGATCACCCCCGGCCAGTCCAACGCGGGCATCATCCCGGCCGACATCACCAAGCCGGGCCGGATCGGTCTGGTGTCGAAGTCCGGCACCCTGACCTACCAGATGATGTACGAGCTGCGCGACATCGGCTTCAGCTCGGCGGTCGGCATCGGCGGTGACCCGATCATCGGCACCACCCACATCGACGCCCTGGCGGCGTTCGAGGCCGACCCCGACACCGACCTGATCGTGATGATCGGCGAGATCGGCGGCGACGCCGAGGAGCGGGCCGCGGACTTCATCAAGGCCAACGTCACCAAGCCGGTCGTCGGCTACGTGGCGGGCTTCACCGCGCCCGAGGGCAAGACCATGGGCCACGCCGGCGCCATCGTCTCCGGCTCCTCCGGCACGGCGCAGGCCAAGAAGGAGGCCCTGGAGGCCGCGGGCGTGAAGGTCGGCAAGACCCCGTCCGAGACGGCGCTGCTGGCGCGCGAGCTGCTGGCCGCGAGCTGACCGTTCCGTAGTACCCGTAGCACCCGTAGCACCCGTAGCACCGCACGAGGGTGCCCTCCGCCGCACGGCGGAGGGCACCCTCGTGCGTTTTCCCGGTCCCCCTTCCGCCGTGCGGCGGGCGCTCACGGCGTGCGCAGCGTGCCCAGCGGCTCGGGGTCCGCCTCCAGTGCGGTGGCCGCCGCCTTCCAGCGCGTGTCACCGGGGCGCAGGGCGCTGTGCAGGAAGGCGGTGCTGAGCCGCTGGACCAGCGCTACCCGGGCGGGGTTCTCGTCGGTCGTCTCGGCGGCCTCGTACCCGCTGATGCCGCCGAGCGAGTGTTCCGCGCCGGACAGGGTGAGCAGGGACGTGGTTCCGGGGCTGTGGGTGTGGGCGTCGGTGAACCAGTCGGGGCCCCGGGTGGAGAGCGCGGACTGATCCCGGTCCCCGGCGACGATGAGCGCCGGTGTCGTCATGGTGGCGAAGGACGGCCGCATGAAGGGGAGGTGCTCCCGCGCGAAGGGGCTCAGGTCATCGCCCAGACCGGTCACGGCGAACAGCGCCCCCGCGCGGACCCGGGGGTCGGACAGGTCGTCGCCCGGCGTGCCGTCGGCGTCCAGGACGCGCGCGCCCAGCAGCATGCTGGCGCTCTGGGCGCCCCAGGAGTGGCCCGCCACGGCGATCCGCTCGTGGTCGACACGCCCGGCGAGGCCCGGTACGGCGGCCTCCAGTACGTCGAGACGGTCCAGCACACGGAACAGGTCCTCGACGCGGAAGCGCCAGATCCTGGGCGTGCGGGGATCGTCGGCGGACAGGGCGAGCGTGCGGGAGTCCAGGTGGGTGGGCTGGAGGACGACGAACCCGTGGGCCGCCCAGTGGTCGGCGAGCGGGCCGTAGCCGTGCAGCGAGGACCCGTGGCCGTGCGAGAGGACGATGACGGGCAGGTCGCCGCCGGTGGCGGGGGCCGACACCCGTACCCGCAGGTCCGTTCCCCGGCCGGGGGCGGGGAGGACGACGGGCTGTGCGGATATCACTGTGGCGGGCGCGTGGGTGGGGGGCGTGGTGGCGGTGGTGGTCGGGTCGGTCATGGCTGTGCCTTCCGTCGTGTCCCGCCGCGCGCTCCCGGCCTGATCAGGGCAGGGGAGGGCCCGGCGGTCTGTCATCATGGGAAAACGGAACCGTGCTCCGCTCCCGACGATACGGAACGCTGTTCCGCTTTGCAATCTCGTGGAAGGACCTCGTCGTGAACGACAGCGGCCAGGGCGCGGACGGCGCGCCCGGAGCACGGCGCAAGGACGCCCGGCGCAACCGCCAGACCCTGCTGGAGGCGGCCGCCACGGTCTTCGTCACCTCGGGCGTGGAAGCCCCGGTGCGCGACATCGCCACCGCGGCCGGGGTCGGCATGGGCACCATCTACCGGCACTTCCCCACCCGGGCGGACCTGGTCATCGCCGTCTACCACCACCAGATCGACGCCTGCGCCGATGCGGGGCCCGCCCTGCTGGCGGAAGGGCCGTCCCCGCATGCCGCCCTGGGGCGGTGGGTCGACCTCTTCGTCGACTTCCTGGTCACCAAGCACGGCCTCGCGGCGGCCCTCCAGGCCGACAACGCCCGCTTCCAGACACTGCACGCCCACTTCCTGGACCGCCTCGTACCGGTGTGCGCGCACCTCCTGGACGCCGCCGTCGACTCCGGTGAGATCCGCCCCGGCATCGAGGCGCTCCAGCTCATGCACGGCATCGGCAACCTCTGCATCGGCGCCGACCGTGACCCCGACTACGACGCGCGCCTGCTGGTCGGCCTCCTCGTCGCGGGACTGCGCCGACCGGACCCCGTGCCGTAGCCCGGACGCCGTAGCCCGGACGCCGGACGCCGCACCCGGGGCGGCCACGCGTGCGGCGGAATGTGGGAGAGTCCGCTCGTCCGCTCGCCGCCGCCGTCGAGTGCCCGCGCCGGACCTCCCCCGGCGCGCTTCCCCCGGCCCGCAAGGAGGCCCGCGCCATGACCGTCCCGCACGCCTTCCCCCTGGAACCCACCCCGATCCGGGTGCCCGACCAGGCCCTCGACGACCTGCGCACCCGCCTCGCCCTGACCCGCCCACCGCTGGACGAGGCGAACGAGGACTGGTCCTACGGCGTCCCGGCCGGATACCTCCAGGAACTGGTCGCGTACTGGCGGGACGGTTACGACTGGCGTGCGGCCGAGGCCGCCATCAACGCGTACGAGCACTACCGGGTGGACGTCGCCGGTGTCCCGGTGCACTTCCTGCGCCGCGCGGGCCGCGGCCCCCGTCCGGTCCCGCTGATCCTCACCCACGGCTGGCCGTGGACGTTCTGGCACTGGTCGAAGGTCATCGACCCGCTCGCCGACCCCGCCGCCCACGGCGGTGACCCGGCCGACGCCTTCGACGTCATCGTGCCCTCCCTGCCCGGCTTCGGCTTCCCCGGCCCGCTCACCGGCTTCCCGGACGTCAACTTCTGGAAGGTCGCGGACCTCTGGCACACCCTGATGACCGAGACCCTGGGATACGCGCGGTACGCCGCCGGAGGCTGCGACATCGGCGGGCTCGTCTCCAGCCAGCTCGGGCACAAGTACGCCGATTCCCTGTACGGCATCCACATCGGCTCCGGACTGCCGCTCGACTTCTTCAACGGCCCCCGCGCCTGGGACTTCACCCGCAACCGGCCCCTCACCGATGACCAGCCCGCCGAGGTCCGGGCCCGGATCATCGACCAGGACCGCCGCTTCGCCTCCCACCTCACCGTGCACATGCTGGACGGCGCCACCCTGGCCCACGGACTGAGCGACTCGCCCGCCGGACTGCTCGCCTGGCTGCTGGAGCGCTGGAACGCGTGGAGCGACAACGGGGGCGACCTCGCCTCCGTCTTCACCCGGGACGACCTGCTCACCCACGCCACCATCTACTGGGTGAACAACTCCGCCGCCACCTCCCTGCGGTACTACGCGAACGCCAACCGCCACCCGTGGACCCCCGCCCACGACCGGACGCCCGTCGTGCAGGCCCCGGCCGGGCTCACCTTCGTCACGTACGAGAACCCGCCCGGCATCCACACCGCGGACGAGCGCGTCCGGGCGTTCACGGCCGGCCCGCAGGCCGACTGGTTCCACCCCGTCAACGTCAACGCGCACGAGCACGGCGGCCACTTCATCCCCTGGGAGAACCCCGACGCCTGGGTGGACGACCTGCGCCGCACCTTCCGGGGCCGCAGGCCCTGAACGAAGCCGCCCGGAGCGCCAACTCAGCGCATGGCCGGGAGCAGGGACGCCGTGATCGCGGTCAGGGTCACCGCCATCAGCAGGAGGCAGGCGCGGGTGCGGCGGGCCGTGGCGCGTTCGCCGGCCCGGCGGACCGCGTCGGGGCGGCGGGTGCGTACCGGTACCGCCGCCGCCAGCGTGGCCAGGGGCGGGAACCCGGCGGGCAGCGCCGCCCGCCCCGTCGCCAGCCGCGCCCCGGTCACCGCCACGGTGGCCTCCGTCTCCGCCGCCGCCGCGCTCAGCCCGACGCCCGCGCAGTCGTGCAGCACCACCGTGCCCCGCTGGTGCGGGGGCAGTTCGAGCAGCACCGGCAGGACGGGCCGGGGCCGGCCCCACGGCCGCAGCCGGTGCCACGGCGAGAGCGCGTACCCGTACACCGCCGCCCGCACCCGCCCCACCGGGTCGGCGTCCGCCGCCACGGCGGGCCACTCCTCCCAGCAGCGCTGGAAGCCGCGCTCCATCGCCCGGGCCGCGAACCGCGTGTCACCGCCGCACAGCAGATACGCCTGCCGGGCCAGGGAGGCCGCGTGCCGTTCGTACAGGGCCGCGAACGCCGCCTCCGGTGAGCCCGCCGGGTTCAGCCCTCGAACGAGCGTGCGTCTTCGGCCCGGTGCGCTGGTCAGAGTCTCCACTGGCTGCCGTTCCTTCCCTGTCCGGACCGTGGCGATACCTCAGCCTGCCGGGCGTTATTGGCAGCATGGCCGCGTGCGCCTCCTTATCCAGCGATTTGCCCCGGACGGCCGAGTCGCCCGCACCCGATGGTTCGGTGAGGGCCTGGTGGCGGCGGGACTCGGGTTCGGCGTGCTGGCCGTGACCGGCCTCGTGCTGTGGACCACCTCCCCCTTCCCCGACAGCGGCGCGGGCGGCGCGCTGCGCGTGGTCGCCGGACTGTGGCTGCTGGCGCACGGCACGGAACTCGTGCGCGCCGAGACGCTCAGCGGCGTCCCCGCGCCCATCGGGCTGACCCCGCTGCTGCTGACCGCGCTCCCGTGCTGGCTGCTGCACCGGGCGGTGCGGGTGGCGCTGATCGGCGAGCGGAACCCTGCGGTGGGGCCGCGCGCCGCCGCCTGGGTCAGCGCCGGCTATCTGCTGCCCGCGGTGCCCGCCGTGCTGTACACGCTCGGCGGGCCGATCAGCGCGCGCCCGCTCAGCGCGCTGGCGGTGATGCCGCTGCTGACGGTGGTGGTGACCGGGGCGTCGGCGGTGGCGGTGCTGGGCTGGCCGGCGCCGTGGCCCGACCCCTACCGGCTGGCGGCGGCCGGCCGGGCGGCGCTGGCGGGTACGGCGGCGGTGTGCGGGGCGGGCGCGCTGCTGGCGGCCGGGGCGCTGGTGCTGCACGCGGACACGGCGCAGCGGACGTTCGGGCAGCTCTCCGGGCCCTGGTCGGGGCGGTTCGCGGTGCTGCTGCTCGGCCTGGCGCTGGCGCCGAACGCGGCGGTGTGGGCGGCGGCGTACGGGCTCGGCCCCGGTTTCACGCTGGGGGCGGGGAGCGTGATCGCCCCGCTGGGCCTGGCCGGAACGGGCACGGACGGCGCCGAACCGCGGCTGCCGGCCTTCCCGCTGCTGGCGATGGCACCGGGCGGGGTGGGCGACGGCTGGGCGGTGTGGGCGACGGCGGCCGTCGTGCCGGTGGTGGGGGTGGGGGTGCTGGCGTGGTTCACGGCCAGGGGCGCCGTACGGTCCGGCTCGGGGCCGGCGGCCACGGCGCTCACCGCGCTGCTGGCGGCGCTGGGGTGCGGGCTGACGCTGGGCGGTCTCGCGGCGCTGGCGGGCGGCCCGCTGGGCACCCTGGCGCTGGCCGAGTTCGGCCCCGATCCGGTGCTGACCGGAGCGGCGGCGGCCGGGTGGGGTGCGGTGGTGGGGGTGCCGCTGGCGCTGTTGCTGCGGGTGTGGCAGCTGCGGACGGTGAGCCCGTGGGAGGCGGTCGCGGGGAGGCTGCGGCGGCGGCGCGCGGAGCCGCCGGTGGGGGAGGGGGCGCGGAGCGCGGGCGCGGCGGAACGGGGCGGTGCCCCGGAGGGCATGGCCCACGAGGGGCGGCGGCCGGAGCGGCGCGGGCGCCGGTGGTGGCGCCGGCGCGCGGGCGAGGAACACCCGCTGCACACGACGATCAGCCGCCTCCGCCGGCGGCTGCGTCCCGACCCCGCCGACACGCCGCCGCCCGTCGGCGTGCCCCGCACCCCGGACATGCCCTTCGACCAGGAGACGGACCTCTCCCCCCTGAAGGACGCGGCCCGGGAGCCCTGAGTGGCGCGTGTGAGGATGCCGTCATGGATACGAGTTCGCACACGCGTGCCGTGGTGGAAGAGCTGCTGAAGCGCATCGGCGCCGGCGACCCCGAGCGGATCGCGGAGCTGTACGCGCCGGAGACCGACTGGAAGCTGGACTGGCCGGAGGCCGAACACGGCCGCGCGCGGACCCCGTGGATCCGGCACCGCCGCACCCGCGCCGACATAGCCGCCCACTACCGGGAGGTGGCGGAGCACCACGTCCCGGAGGAGGCGGGCACGGTCATCGACCGCATCCTGGTCGACGGTACGGACGCGGTGGTCACCGGAGAGATCCGGCAGACCGCCCGGCCCACCGGCCGCGCCTACACGGCGGCGTTCGCCCTCTACCTGACGGTCGAGAACACCCAGGTCACCCGCCACCACATCTACGAGGACAGCCTGGCCGTGGCCCAGGCGTTCGCCCCCGGCGACTGACCCGTGCCCGGCGTGCCCGGCCGGAGGCGGCACGACGGCGGCGCGGCACCGGCGGGGGTGTCCCGGCTGGTGCCGCGCCGCCGCCGTCAGTCCCGCTCGCCCAGGATCGGGCGCAGCTGCTTGGGCAGCTGGTCCTCGCACGCCTCGCGCGTGGGGGTGGTCAGCGCGTCCTGGACGCAGTCGAAGTAGTCCTTGTACACCAGCTGAACGGTGTAGGTGGTGAAGACGATCACCAGCGCCATCCCGGCCAGCACCAGCCCGCCGATCGCCATCCCGACCGGGGAGCGCCGGGCGGCGGCCCCGGCACGCGGCGGGGTCGTGGGGCGGGGCGGGAGCGGGGCCTCGCCCTCCACCTCGGCGACGGTCGCGCGGTGGTGCTCGGGGGCGGGCTTCTCCTCCGGCTCCCCCTTCTCGCCGCTCTCGCCGGGCTTCTTCTCGTCCTTGGGGCCGCCGCGCAGCGCGCTGATGCCCCAGTACAGGGCGAGGGCGCCCAGCAGCAGGCCCAGCCACTCCCAGCCGAACACACCGGCGAAGATGCCCCACAGGCCGGCCAGCACCGCGTACCGCGCGTGCCGCTGCGCCGGGTCGGTCGGGTCCCAGCGTGGCCCGAAGGGCCCGCCGCCGCCCGGGCCGCCGTCGCGGCCGTTGCCGCCGGGCTGCCGGGGTTCGCCGAAGGCTCCGTTGCCGCGGCCCGGCTGGCGCCGGCTCCACTGGCTGCCCCAGCGCGAACGCTGGTTGTCGTCGCCGGTCTCGGAGTCCTTGTGGTCCTCGCCGTTCCCGCTGCCGCGCCCGCTGTCGCCGTTGTCGTTCCGGCGGGACCGCCACGGCCGGTCGGGCTGGTTCTCGGGAGGAGCTGCGAAGGGGTTGTGCTCCTCGCCGGGCAGGTCCTGTCGCCCCGAGGCTCGCCGTCGATCGGTCATTTGGTCGGCTGTCCCCTTCGTCCACGGTTCCGCTGGCAATGACCGTACCCGGCAGTGGCCGCACCCGTCGCACGGGGGAGGCCCGGTATGCCGGTATGGTGACCGGTGGCCGACGGCCTGTCGTGCTTCGCCCACCGCTGAAGGAAGATTCCCGCCGTGGCCCCAGCTCCGCAGCCCAAGGATCCCGCACGCCTTGTCGTACTGGTATCCGGCTCCGGTACCAATCTTCAGGCCCTGCTGGACGCCCAGTCGGCGCTCGGGCCCCGCTGGTACGGAGCGCAGGTGGTGGCGGTCGGCGCCGACCGCGAGGGCATCGAGGGGCTGCGGCGTGCCGAGCGCTCGGGGGTGCCGGCGTTCGTTCGCCGGGTGCGCGACTACCCGACCCGCGCCGACTGGGACCGTGCCCTCACCGACGAGGTCGCCGCGTACGAGCCCGATCTCGTCGTCTCGGCAGGTTTCATGAAGATCGTGGGGCCCGCCTTCCTCGCCCGGTTCGGCGGGCGATTCATCAATACCCATCCCGCGCTGCTGCCGAGCTTCCCCGGCGCCCACGGGGTACGGGACGCGCTCGCCCACGGCGTCAAGGTGACCGGCTGCACGGTGCACTTCGTCGACGCCGGGGTCGACACCGGCCCGATCATCGCCCAGGGCGCCGTGGACATCCGCGAGGAGGACGACGAGTCCTCGCTCCACGAGCGGATCAAGGAAGTCGAACGCTCCCTGCTCGTCGACGCCGTGGGCCGCCTCGCCCGCGAGGGATACCGCATCGAGGGACGAAAGGTTTCCATCCCGTGACCTCCGAAGAAGGTACGAAGCGCCCGGTCCGCCGGGCCCTGGTCAGCGTGTACGACAAGACCGGTCTGGAGGAGCTGGCCCGCGGTCTGCACGCCGCCGGGGTGGCGATTGTCTCCACCGGCTCGACCGCCAGGACGATCGCCGCCGCCGGGGTGCCGGTGACCCCGGTCGAGGAGGTCACCAACTTCCCCGAGATGCTCGACGGCCGGGTCAAGACCCTGCACCCGCGCGTGCACGCCGGCATCCTCGCCGACCTGCGCCGTGCCGAGCACCGGCAGCAGCTGTCGGAGCTTCAGATCGAGGCGTTCGATCTGGTCATCGTGAACCTCTACCCGTTCCAGGAGACCGTCGCCTCCGGCGCCTCCTTCGACGAGTGCGTCGAACTCATCGACATCGGCGGCCCCTCCATGGTGCGCGGCGCCGCCAAGAACCACCCCTCGGTGGCTGTGATCGTCAACCCGGAGCGGTACGCGGACGCGCTGTCCGCCGTCGCCGAGGGCGGCTTCACGCTGCCGCAGCGGCGTGCCCTGGCGGCGGAGGCGTTCGCGCACACCGCCGAGTACGACGCGGCGGTGGCCGGCTGGTTCGCCGCGCAGGGTGAGCCGGTGGGCGAGGGTGCCGAGGCCGGAGAGTTCCCCGCCGCCGCCCGGCTGACCTTCACCCGGCAGGGCGTGCTGCGGTACGGCGAGAACCCGCACCAGCGGGCCGCGCTCTACGCGGACGGCTCGGGCACCGGCCTGCCGGCCGCCGAGCAGCTGCACGGCAAGGAGATGAGCTACAACAACTACATCGACGCCGAGGCCGCCCGCCGCGCCGCCTACGACCACCAGGCGCCGGCCGTGGCGATCATCAAGCACAGCAACCCGTGCGGGATCGCGGTCGGCGCCGATGTCGCCGAGGCGCACCGCAAGGCGCACGCCTGCGACCCGCTGTCGGCGTACGGCGGCGTGATCGCCGTCAACCGCCCGGTGTCGGTGGCGCTGGCCGAGCAGGTCGCGGAGATCTTCACCGAGGTCATCGTGGCCCCGGCGTACGAGGACGGCGCCGTCGACGTCCTGGCCCGCAAGAAGAACATCCGGGTGCTGCGCGCCCCAGGCGCCCCAGCCGCGACCGGCGAGTACCGGCCGCTGGAGGGCGGCACGCTGCTCCAGGTCGCGGACCGGCTCCAGGCGGACGGGGACGACCCGGCGCACTGGACGCTGGTGGCGGGTGACGCGCTGGGCGAGGCGGAGCTGGCCGAGCTGGCGTTCGCGTGGCGGGCGTCGCGCGCGGTGAAGTCGAACGCGATCCTGCTGGCCAAGGACGGTGCCACGGTGGGCGTGGGCATGGGCCAGGTCAACCGGGTGGACTCGGCGCGGCTCGCGGTGCAGCGGGCGGGCGAGGACCGGGCGGCCGGGGCGTACGCGGCCTCGGACGCGTTCTTCCCGTTCGCCGATGGTCTGGAGGTGCTCACGGCGGCGGGGATCCGCGCCGTGGTGCAGCCGGGCGGTTCGAAGCGGGACGGCGAGGTCATGGAGGCGGCCAAGGCGGCCGGGGTGTCCATGTACTTCACCGGGACCCGGCACTTTTTCCACTGATTGCGCCGACGGGCGCCCCGTGGCGTCCGATCGGTGACGGACGACGGTCAACGGCCGCCCCCCTGGGCTACGGGGGTGCGGCCGTTGACCGTTGCCGGGTCAGGCCGTCACGGCTGGGGGCGGTGCAGCAGCTCGACGAGGATGTCGTGCAGGACGCCGGCGTCGCGCGCGTCGTACAGCTGGTAGGGAGCGCCCTCCAGCGTGTACCACTCGTTCGCGCCCGCGTAGCGGACGCGCAGGGTGAGGACGCCGTCCTCGTCGGCTCTGGTGTGCAGTTCCAATTCGCCGGTGATGGCACCGACTTCCTTGGTCATGACGCCACCGCGCGGCGGCTTGAAGGTGGAGAACCGCTCGCTGTGCTCGCTCTGTGCGTTCTGTGCCTCACTCATACCGGACATCTGACCATGATCAGCAGGTGTTGAGCATGCTTGTCAGGGCGGTCTTCTCGGCCGAATCCACGCTCAGGTTCCAGCGGTACTTGGCGCGTATCCACATCCGCGCGTAGGTGCACTGGTACGAGGAGACCGGCTTCCAGTCCGCCGGGTCCTGGTCGCCCTTGGAGCGGTTGGAGCTGGCGCTGGAGGCGATCAGCTGCGGGTTGGACAGGTCGTTGGCGAAGGAGCGCCGGGTGTCGGTGGTCCAGGAGTTGGCGCCGGAGCGCCAGGCCTCGGCGAGCGGCACGATGTGGTCGATGTCCACGCCGGAGGCGCTGGTGACGGTGACGCCGTCGTACGGGCTGTACCAGCTGCCCGAGGTGGGCTGGCAGTTGCTGTCGACCACCACGTTGGAGCCGTCCCGCTTGAGGACGGTCTGCCGGGTGGTGCACCCGCCCGAGGAGGTCCAGTGCGGGAAGAGGTCGCGCGAGTAGCCGGTCATCGAGCCCTCGGCCGCGACGCGCAGGGCGTTCAGCTCGGTGCGGGCGGTGGCGGCGGAGGGGATGTTGGGGGGTGCGGCGGTGGCCGGCTGGCCGAGGAGGACGAACAGCAGCGCGGTGCTCAGTGCGGTGGTGAGCACGGCGACGCTGCGTCGTGCGCGCGTCAGCATCAGGATGCCTCCCATAGGGGGTGTGGGGGTTCCTGACAGATTGTTGAGCGCGTAGATGACGTGCTCATGACGATTTCTACGCGAGTTGATAACGCACCGCCCAACAGCCGTGCGCGGCAGGCCCGTTGGCCCCGTCCCCCGCAGGCCCCGTGGTCGGCCGCCCCGGGAATGGGTCAGGCCCGGGGCCGGTCACCCCGGGGCCGGTTACCTGGAACCAGTCAGTCCTGGGGCCTGGCGAACCAGTCGCGGCTGTCCCGCATGGCCAGCAGGGCCACCAGGGCGATCGAGGCCGCCAGCACCAGCAGGCCCAGCGTCCCGGTGCCGAAGCCCAGCACCACCCCGGCCACGCCCCACACCATGGCGCCGATCCGCACCCGCGCCCCGCCCCGGGCGAAACGGGTGGCCAGCGCGATGCCGACCGCCCCGAACGCCAGGAAGATCACCCCGAGGGTGATCACCGGGCCGGCCGTCACGTTCAGCTCGCGCAAGGTCTCCTCGTCGCCGAATCCGGCCTGCAACGAGATGAGGGCCATCAGCAGGGTCAGCCCGGCCACGGTGTACGAGACGGCGCGGGCGGAACGGATACGGCCGGGAAGCCGCGGGGGCGGCGGAGTGCTCATGCGGTCAACGGCCCTCTCGGATCTTCTTTTTGTACACAATGCTGCCCGTTATTTGATCGTGCCTGCCCGCCCCTGTCCAGGGTTTCCCGGCGGGCGATTGGAGGGCACACCCCCGCATCCGCGAGGATGGGGGCATGAGCGCCCAGATTCTCGATGGCAAGGCGACCGCCGCCGCGATCAAGTCCGACCTGACCACCCGGGTCCAGGCCCTCCGCGAGCGCGGCATCACGCCGGGCCTGGGCACCGTACTGGTCGGGGAGGACCCCGGCAGCCAGAAGTACGTGGCCGGCAAGCACCGCGACTGCGCCGCCGTGGGCATCGCGTCCATCCAGCGCGAGCTGCCCGCGACCGCCACCCAGGAGGAGATCGAGGCGGTCGTCCGCGAGCTGAACGAGGACCCCGGCTGCACCGGCTACATCGTCCAGCTGCCGCTGCCGCGCGGCATCGACGTCAACCGCGTCCTCGCCCTCATGGACCCTGACAAGGACGCCGACGGCCTGCACCCGGTGAACCTCGGCCGGCTCGTCCTCAACGAGACCGCCTCGCTGCCCTGCACCCCCAACGGCATCATCGAGCTGCTGCGCCGGCACGGCGTGGAGATCGCCGGAGCCCAGGTCGCCGTCGTCGGCCGCGGCATCACCGTGGGCCGCTCGCTGCCGCTGCTGCTCACCCGCCGCAGCGAGAACGCCACCGTGACCCAGTGCCACACCGGCACCCGCGACCTGTCGGCGCAGCTGCGCGCCGCCGACATCATCGTGGCGGCGGCCGGGGTGCCGCACCTGATCAAACCGGAGGACGTGAAGCCGGGCGCCGCCGTCCTCGACGTGGGCGTCAGCCGGGACGAGAGCGGCAAGATCGTCGGCGACGTCCACCCGGGCGTCGCGGAGGTGGCCGGCTGGATCTCCCCGAACCCCGGCGGCGTCGGCCCGATGACCCGGGCGATGCTCCTGCGCAACGTGGTCGAGGCCGCCGAGCGGCAGGTGGCCACCGCATGACCCCACGGCTCTCGCTGCCCCGTCCGGTCCGGGAGTGGATCGGCCGGGTGCGCAAGGTGGCCACCGTGGGCGGCGGCGGCAGCCCGTCCGACAAGTACAGCACCCGGGACACCGCGCGCCCCCAGGGCGGGCGGCGCACGGCGCCCGGCAGCGCGCCTGCGGCGATACGGCAGTGGCCGCTGCTGGGCGTGCTGGGCGGCACCCTGGTCGGGCTGCTGGTCACGCTCGGGAACTTCCGGGTCGGCCTGCTGATCGTCGGCGGCGCCCTGGTGGCGGCCGCCGCGCTGCGCGCCTGGCTGCCGGAGGTGGGGATGCTGGCGGTGCGCTCACGGGCCACGGACATCGTCACGTACGGGCTGCTGGGGCTGACGATCGTGCTGCTGACGCTGATGGCCCAGCCGAAGCCGTGGCTGGAGGTCCCGTTCTTCAACGACGTGCTGAGGTTCTCGGCGGGATAACGGCTGTACCGGGACGGTCACGGGCCCGTCCCGGAGCTGTGCCGCGCCGTGTGCGGGGGCCACGGCCGGGCAGGAGGCCCGCAGGGAGAGGGGCGGCCGTGCCGATCGAGACGTTTGTCATCGTGTTCCCCATCGCACTGGTGCTGTTCTGGGGCACCCTGCTGCTGGTCATCATCCGGAGCCTGGGCAAGCGGGCCCGGGCGGGACGCCGCCCCGGGGGCGGGACCAGCTCATCGGGCGGCGGCGGTTTCTTCGCCGCCGGGGATGGTGGCGGCGGGGGAGACGGCGGTGGCGGTGGCGGTGGGGGAGACGGTGGCGGGGGCGGCTGCTGAGACGCGTGTGCGATTCGTCTCCGCACGGAAATCGAATCGTGACACATACATCTTTCCCCATAGGGCAGGCGCGCAACGTTGACCAGGTCGTTTACGCGGCCTACGCACCGCCCAGAGGGGAAACACATGTCGGACCGGAAACCCACACCGTCACCACCCGTGAAATCGCAACCGTGGTTTCAAACGATCGCCCCATGGGTCTTCTGGCCCTCGGTCGCGATCATCGGGGTCTTCGTGCTGTGGGCCATCATCTGGGACGACGCCGCCAACCGCGTGGTCATGAACCTCAACTCGGATGTGGTGGGCAACCTCGGCTGGTACTACATGGTGCTGGTCTCGCTCTTCGTGATCTTCGTGGTCTGGGTCGGGCTCAGCCGCTTCGGTGACATCAAGCTCGGCAAGGACGACGACAAGCCGGACTTCTCCACCGCCTCCTGGCTGGCGATGCTGTTCGCCGCCGGCATGGGCATCGGCCTCGTCTACTGGGGCGTTGCCGAGCCGCTGACCTTCTACGACTCGCCGCGCCCCGGCGTGGACGGCGGCGAGGCCGAAGCGGCCAGGGCCGCCTTCTCCCAGACCTTCCTGCACTGGGGCATCCACCCCTGGGCGATCTACGTGGTCGTCGGTCTGGCCATCGGGTACGCCGTGCACCGCAAGGGCCGCCCGGTGTCCATCCGCTGGGCGCTGGAGCCGCTGCTGGGCGACCGCGTCAAGGGCCGCTGGGGCGACGCCATCGACGTCATCGCGCTGGTCGGCACCATCTTCGGTGTCGCCACCTCGCTGGGCTTCGGTGTGCTCCAGATCTCGGCCGGCGCCGACTTCCTCGGCTGGGCCGACAACCCGGGTACGGCGCTCCAGGTGGCGCTGATCGTCGGCATCACGCTGCTGGCGCTGATCTCGGTGCTCTCCGGCCTCGGCAAGGGCATGAAGTGGCTGTCCAACACCAACATGGTGCTGTTCTTCGCCCTGATGGCCTTCCTGCTCATCGGCGGCTCCACCACGCTGCTGCTGTCGGACTTCACCGAGAACATCGGCAACTACCTCCAGTCCCTGCCCTCCCTCAGCTTCGACACCGGCGCCGCCTACGGCGAAGAGGGCAAGTCGTGGGTCAGCGGCTGGACCGTCTTCTACTGGGGCTGGTGGATCTCCTGGGCGCCCTTCGTCGGCATCTTCATCGCCCGGGTCTCCAAGGGCCGTACCGTCCGTCAGTTCGTCGGCGGCGTGCTGCTGGTCCCCGCCGCGCTCACCTTCTTCTGGTTCTCCGTCGTCGGTGGCTCCGCCGTGCACCAGGAGCGCAACGAGCCGGGCAGCATGGTCGGCGCGGACGGCGTGAACAAGGACAGCGCCCTCTTCCAGCTGCTGGACCACTTCCCCGGCGGCGCCCTGATCGCGGGCATCACGATGCTGCTGATCGTGCTGTTCTTCGTCACCTCCTCGGACTCCGGTTCGTACGTGGTGGACATGCTGGCCTCCGGCGGCGACCCGACGCCGCCGCGCTGGAGCCGCGTGTTCTGGTCGGTCGTCGAGGGCACGGTGGCCATCGCGCTGCTGGTGGCCGCGGGCAGTGACGCCTTGACCACACTCCAAACGGTGGCGATCATCATCGCCCTGCCGTTCAGTTTCGTGATGATCGCGATGTGTATCGCCACGCTGAAGCAGTTCCGCGCCGAACGGGCCGCCTACCTGGCGGCCCAGCGCCGCAAGACGGAGACGCGTCTGATCGAGGAGGCCGTGGCCGCGCTCGAGGAGGCCGACAAAGCGGCCACCGAGGGCGTGAACGGCACCGGCAAGAAGCCGGCGGCCACCACCCGCACCTGATCAGCACGTCCCTCTCCACAGCCCCCGGGCGCCGGTCCACTCCCGTACCGGCCCCGGGGGCTTCCTCATGCGCGGCGGCGCCGGGGGTCGAGTTTCTGGTCGAACCGGCATTCCGGCGCCCCGGCGGGCGCCGGTTCGCCGCTGAGCGCGTGGCACAACCGCGCGTGCAGGAGTTCCGCCTCGACGGCGGAGAGCGCGACCATCCGGGTCTCGCCGTTCACCGGCACGGGCACCCGGACCGGCGGCGTCACGGCGCCACCACCGTCAGGACCTCGCGCAGACTGCGCTTGAGGACGCAGAAGTGGTACGTCAGCTCCTCGGTGGAGGCGGAGTCGAGCCGCAGGCTCTCCGCATCGGCCAGATTCTCCCGTGCCACCGTCAGAACGGCTTGTTGACGCACCTCCGGCACCGTCGTCCCGACCGATACCGCGTTAGCCTTCGCCATGTTGACGCTCCTTTCCGAGCGTTGACCACGCCCCGGGGCGGCCTCCATCCGTCGCCGGGGCTCCTGAACCGCTGACGTTCTCTCACCCTTCCGGTCAGAACCACGTCATTCCGGTGACAGATCCGACACTTCGCTCCAAGCTTCAGAAGTGTCAGTTCTGACGGAGGAGTGACGTTGAACGAGGCGCTGAAGCGTGCGATCTCTGAAGCGGGAATGTCCGCACGCCAGTTGGCGCGGTCCTGCGAAGTCGAGGACCGTACAGTTGAACGGTGGCTGTATGAGGGGCGGGTCCCCCATCCGCGAACGCGGGGTGCGGTGGCCGAACGCCTGGGAGTGGAGGAGTCTGTGTTGTGGCCCGCCGCCGCGAAGGCCGTGATGAAGATGGGGCCCGACCGGGAAGTGGTCTCGGTCTACCCGTACCGTTCCGCGTGCCCGTCGTCCGTGTGGCGGTCGCTGATCTCGGAAGCACGGCAGGAGCTGACCTTCGCCGGATACACCAACTACTTTCTGTGGCTCGATCACCCGAATCTCTCCGTCGCCCTGCGCAAGAAGGCGGAGGCCGGTGTCCGGGTGCGCTTTCTGCTCGGCGAGCCGGACTCGGAGATCACCCGGCGGCGCGAGGTGGTGGAGGACACCGCGCTCACGCTGTCCACCCGCATCCACATCTCGCTGGAGCACCTGCGCAGGCTGGGCGGGACGGCGGGCATCGAGGCGCGGTACAGCGCCGCCGAGGCACATGTCGCGCTGTCCGTCTTCCGATTCGACGATCAGATGCTGGTGACCCCGCACCTGGCGAATCTGGTCGGGCACGACTCACCCATGCTTCATCTGCGCAGGCTCCAGGACGACGGCCTCTTCGACCGGTTCGCGTCGCACACGGAGCAGCTCTGGGCGGACGGGTCGCCGGTGTAGGGGCCCCGTCGCTGCGGGGTCAGGTGGGCGGCGGGTTCTCGTCCTCCTGGGCCAGTGCCGCCTCGTACGTCTGGAAGGTGTTGACGAACAACTGCCGCTGGTCCGGGGTGAGGGTCTCCACTCACCGTGACGTGCCACAGGTGGTCCACGCGGCGTCAAAGAGGGCGTCAAATGGGTGTCATTCACCGACGGTTGGCGTTACCGTGAGGAGCGTGACGACCACACCGAACAGCGCTCTGCGAGCCGTCCGCATGGGATTGCTCATGAGCCAGGACGACTTGGCCCGTGCGATCAGGGAGGCCGGGGTGCCAGGGGCCTCGAAGCGGCTGGTCCAGCGCTGGGAGGCGGGCGTCACCACCAGTCCGCGGCCGGTGTACGCGCGGGCGCTCGAGCAGGTGACCGGGTTGCCGATCGAGGCGTTGGGTTTCGCCGCGCCCATTCCCCTGGGGGAAGTGGCGGACGACGGCCGGGGCGGCCACGACATGACGGTGGCCGGTACGGAGGCCACCTCCGCGCCGGTGGCCCACGGTCATCGGGCCAACCACTCCGGCATCTGGCTGTCGCGTTACGAATACTTCAGTTCGGGCCGTGGGGCCGCCTTCGTCGGGCTGCACCATGTCGTGGTGCTCCAGCACGGCAGCCGGCTGACGGTCCGCAGCCTCCCCGGCTCCTCGGACTCGGCGCTGATCATGGACCTCGTGGTCGACGGCAATGTCGTCACCGGTACCTGGACCGAGGAGACCGCCCGCGACAGTTACTACCAGGGCGCGCGTTACCACGGCGCGATACAACTCCTGGCCGAGCCCACCGGCCGCCGGATGGCGGGCAAGTGGGTCGGATTCGGCAAGGAATTCGATGTGAACACCGGACCGTGGCAGCTGGTCTTCCAGGACGCCTCCACGGCGAAGGCCGCGGTGGAGAGATACAACCACCGCCCACAGGAGTAACCGCGACCCGCCGGGTCCGCCCGGCGGCCCCTCTCAGGAGTGCGGCTGTTCGCCGATCTCCTGAGCCAGTGCCTCCTCGTACGTGTGGAAGGTGTCGACGAACAACTGCCGCTGGTCCGGGGTCAGCGGGGCCAGGGCCTTGCGCCAGGCCGTCGCGCCGGGGGAGAGCCACTGGGTGATGGCGGGGCGCATGGTGTCGGTGATGCTGATGATGCGGCGGCGGCGGTCGTCCGGGTCCTCGCGGCGTTCCAGGATGTCCTTGCGGCTCAGATCGCCCACCATCAGGCTCACCGTGGTCGGGGCGACCTCCAGCCGGGCGGCGAGGTCATTGACGGTCAGGGGCCCGTCGAACAGCAGACAGGACAGCAGCGACAGATGGCGCGGGGCCAGTGCCATCGACTGGAGCGCCTCGGGCACCTGGATGCGCTTGACGCGCCCGACCATCCGGGGCACCAGCAGCAGGAGTCTCCTGATGGCCTCGTCCACGTCCGCCGCGTCGGAGGGGTTCGACATCACGCACCTCGGGAGTTGTCGTCGTTCGCCGTTCACCGTTCATCGTCGCCGTTGGCCCGGGGGCGCGGGCACGGGGTACGGGCACGGATCAATCCTGCGGCTCCGGCAGCCACTGCTCCACGGCCTCGGGGTTCTCCGTCACCCAGCGCTCGGCCGCGGCCATCGGTGACAGCCCTTCCGCCTCGATCAGCCGGGCGACCTCGTTCTGGTCGTCCGTCGTCCACCGGAAGGCGCGCAGGAACTCGGCGGCCGGGGTCTCGGTCTGGGCGAAGGCGGCGTTGAGGTACTTGCGCGGGGCCAGGTCGGGGTAGGCGCAGGCGACCGTCTCCGGGTCGCTCTGGCAGCCCAGGGTGTACCGGGGGAGCTTTATCTCGGCCATCTCCACCTCGGCGTTCAGCCAGTGCGGCTGCCACCAGTAGGTGAGCAGGGGCGTGCCCTCGGCCGAGGCGCGGGTGATGTTCTCCACCAGGGCGCTCTCGCTGCCCGCTGCCACGGGGGTGAGGTCCAGGCCGAGTTCCTCGATGATCGCCGCGTCGAAGGTGGCGTAGGCGGCGTCGGCCTGGAGAAGTTCGCCGTTGAAGTCCTCGGCGAAGTCGTTGAGGTTCTCCCAGTCGAGGACCTCGGGGTGCGCGTCGGAGAACCGTTTCGGCACGAACCACCCTATGTGGCCGGTGATCCCCAGGTCGCCGGCGTCCACCACGCTGCGCTTCTGCCGGACGTACAGCTCCGTCTTCTCCGGCAGACCGCCCCAGTCCTCCAGCACCGCCTGGACGGTGCCGTCGTTCAGGCCGTCCCAGGCGCGGGCCTGGTCCACCGGCAACCGGTCCACGCCGACGCCCAGCTCGGTCTCCAGCACGTACGCCGCCACGGCCGCGTTGGCCTGCCCGCCCGGCCAGTCGGGGACCGCTATCGCGATCCGTTCGCCCGGCTCCTCACCGGCGCCGGCCACCCCTTCGTCCAGCAGAGCGCAGCCGCCGCTCAGGGTGAGGCCCAGCACCGCGACTCCTGCGATCAGGACGCGCCGGCAGTTCCGCATGGTGTCCGTTCCTTCGGCCTTCAGGCTGGGCGGCGGTGCGGCCCCGTGGCGCGCGCGCGAACGCACGCGCGTACGGGGCCGCATTCCCGCAGGATATGCCCAACCGGTCAGATCAGGCCCAGTGCGCGCACGGCCTCCCGCTCGTCCGCGAGCTCCTGGACGGAGGCGTCGATCCGGGTGCGGGAGAACGCGTTGATCTCCAGACCCTGGACGATCTCGTACGTACCACCCGAAGTGGTGACCGGGAAGGAGGAGATCAGACCCTCGGGAACGCCGTACGAGCCGTCCGACGGGATCGCCATCGAGGTCCAGTCACCGGCGGCGGTGCCGTTCACCCAGGTGTGGACGTGGTCGATGGCGGCGTTGGCGGCCGACGCGGCCGAGGAGGCGCCGCGCGCCTCGATGATGGCGGCGCCGCGCTTGGCGACGGTGGGGATGAATTCATCCGCCAGCCACGCCTCGTCGTTCACGGTTTCGGCGGCGTTCTTCCCGCCGATCTCCGCGTGGAAGATGTCGGGGTACTGGGTCGCCGAGTGGTTGCCCCAGATGGTCAGCCGGCGGATCTCGGAGACCGGGGCGCCAGTCTTCTTCGCCAGCTGGGTCAGCGCCCGGTTGTGGTCGAGGCGGGTCATCGCCGTGAACCGCTCCGCCGGCACGTCGGGGGCCGCCGCCTGCGCGATCAGCGCGTTGGTGTTGGCCGGGTTGCCCACCACCAGCACCTTGATGTCGTCCGCCGCGTGGTCGTTGATGGCCTTGCCCTGCGGCTTGAAGATCCCGCCGTTGGCCTCCAGCAGATCGCCGCGCTCCATGCCCTTGGTACGGGGGCGGGCGCCGACCAGCAGCGCCACGTTGGTGCCGTCGAAGGCGACGTTGGGGTCATCGGAGATGTCGATGCCGTCCAGCAGCGGGAAGGCCGAGTCGTCCAGCTCCATGGCGGTGCCCTCGGCGGCCTTCAGTGCCGGGGTGATCTCCAGCAGCCGCAGCCGGACCGGGACATCGGGGCCGAGCAGCTGGCCGGAGGCGATCCGGAACAGCAGCGCGTAGCCGATCTGGCCGGCCGCGCCGGTGACGGTGACGTTGACGGGGGTGCGGGGCATCTCTGACCAACTCCGGTGATGTGGTGGGGTTCCGAGCGCGCGCGGGCCCCGGTGCCGTTCCGGGGCCCACGCGGTACTGCCGAACTGCCGAACTGCCGAACCGCTGCCGCGTTACGCGGTGGCGGCGATCTTCTTCTTCAGGTTCTCGTCGAGCGCGGCGAGGAACTCCTCGGTGGTCAGCCACGGCTGGTCCTTGCCGATGAGCAGCGCCAGGTCCTTGGTCATCTGACCGGCCTCGACGGTCTCGATGCAGACCTGCTCCAGCTTGTGCGCGAACTCGGTCACCTCGGGGGTGTTGTCGAGCTTGCCGCGGTGGGCCAGACCCCGGGTCCAGGCGAAGATCGAGGCGATCGGGTTGGTGGAGGTCGCCTTGCCCTGCTGGTGCTGCCGGTAGTGGCGGGTGACCGTACCGTGCGCGGCCTCGGCCTCGACGGTCTTGCCGTCGGGGGTCATCAGCACGGAGGTCATCAGGCCCAGTGAGCCGAAGCCCTGGGCGACGATGTCGGACTGCACGTCACCGTCGTAGTTCTTGCAGGCCCACACGTAGCCGCCCTCCCACTTCAGGGCGGCGGCGACCATGTCGTCGATCAGCCGGTGCTCGTAGGTGAGCCCGCGCGCGTCGAACTCCGCCTTGAACTCGGCGTCGAAGACCTCCTGGAACAGATCCTTGAAGCGGCCGTCGTAGGCCTTGAGGATCGTGTTCTTGGTGGACATGTAGACCGGGAAGTTGCGCTCCAGGCCGTACCGGAAGGAGGACCGCGCGAAGTCGCGGATGGAGTCGTCCAGGTTGTACATGGCCAGGGCGACGCCGGAGCTGGGGAAGTCGTAGACCTCCAGCTCGATGGGCTCGGAGCCGTCCTTCGGGGTGAAGGACAGGGTCAGGGTGCCCTCGCCGGGGATCTTGACGTCGGTGGCGCGGTACTGGTCGCCGAAGGCGTGACGGCCGACGACGATCGGCTTGGTCCAGCCGGGGACCAGACGCGGCACGTTCTCCATGATGATCGGCTCGCGGAAGATGACACCGCCCAGGATGTTGCGGATGGTGCCGTTGGGCGAGCGGTACATGCGCTTGAGGCCGAACTCCTCGACCCGCGCCTCGTCCGGGGTGATGGTGGCGCACTTCACGCCGACGCCGTACTGCTTGATGGCCTCGGCCGCGTCGACCGTCACCTGGTCGTTGGTGGCGTCGCGGTGCTCGATGCCGAGGTCGTAGTACTTCAGCTCGACGTCGAGGTACGGAAGGATCAGCTTGTCCTTGATGAACTGCCAGATGATGCGGGTCATCTCGTCGCCGTCGAGTTCGACGACGGGGTTGGCTACCTTGATCTTTGCCATGGGTACGGTCTGTCCCTCCGGGCCGGCTGGGTCGTTCTGGGATCTCAATATCTCGTCATCAAGATACCCAGGCCCACCCTAGCCCCCGCCCCGGCCCCCGCCCAAGGGCCGGGCGCCCCGTCCCGCCCCGCGGCTAATGCCAGGGAGAGTCCTGGGTGGCGTGGATGCAGTACGGCTCCCAGTCACCCGCCCGCTCCCGGCCGGTGGTGGGGGTGGCGCAGACGGTGACCTGGAAGCCCGTGTTGTCGACCTTCGTCATCCTCGTGAAGACGTCTCTGCTGAAGGCGATGCGCGCCTCACGGACGGGCCCGCCGGCCACCTCGGTGGTGACCACGTCGCCCACCTCCCCGGCCGCGATCCTGCCCCAGACGGCATGGCAGTCCGGGCTGTGCCGGATCTGGAGAGCGATGGGGTTGTTCTCCTGCGGGAAGAAGGAGAAGGCGTCGGCGCCGCAGGCCGCGTTCTCCGGGTTGCGGCCGTCGCAGTCCGCACCGGGACAGGTGGCCGGCGGATCGTCCGCGAACATCCGCTCGGCGAGACCGGTGCCTACTGCCCCTGCCCAGCCCACGGCGGCGACACCGGCCAGGCCGCCCACCCACGCCACCGCCTTGTGCCGCCGCACGGCGTCGCGCAGCCGGCGCCAGCGGGAGGCGGTGGGCGGCGGCGCGTCGCTGTCCCCCGGCGCGGTACGGGGCTCGGGGACGGCGGCCCGCCGCCCTTCGTCGTCCGGGAGCGGGGGAGAAGCGTCCCCGGATCCGGTGCTGGTTCCGGTCATGAACCACCTCCGTCGATCACGTCGAATACCGGTAGGGAGCGCGTGCCCCCGGGGGTGGGGCGGCAATCCGGCGCGTGGTCGTACGGGGGTGGGGGTTCGGGAGCGTGTACCGGCGCGTCGGTGGGCAGGGAAGTGCGCCCGGGTACGCCCCCGCCCCTGCCCCCGCCTTCTGGGCCCTCGGCTCAGCCCGCCGTCAGCCGCCCGTCAGCTCCGCCCGCAACTGCTCAAGACCCCAGTCCAGATCCTCCTTGGAGATGACCAGCGGCGGGGCGATACGGATCGTGGAGCCGTGGGTGTCCTTCACCAGCACCCCGCGCCGCAGCAGCCGCTCCGAGATCTCCCGGCCCGTGCCGAGCGCCGGGTCGATGTCCACCCCCGCCCACAGACCGCGCCCGCGCACCCCGGTCACCGCCCCGGCCCCCACCCAGCCGGCCAGCTCCTGGTGCAGCCGCTCGCCCAGGTCGCGCGCCCGGCGCTGCGGCTCGCCCTCCCGCAGCATCGCGATCACCTCCAGCGCCACCGCGCACGCCAGCGGATTGCCGCCGAACGTCGAGCCGTGCTCCCCGGGCCGCAGCACCCCCAGCACCGCGGCCGAGGACACCACCGCCGACACCGGCAGCACCCCGCCGCCCAGCGCCTTGCCCAGGATGTACATGTCGGGCACCACGTGCTCGTGCTCGCACGCGAACGTCGCCCCGGTGCGGCCCAGGCCCGACTGGATCTCGTCCGCCAGGAAGAGGACGTCACGGGCCCGGGTCAGCTCCCGCACCCCCGCCAGATAGCCGGGCGGCGGCACCCGTACCCCCGCCTCGCCCTGGATGGGCTCCAGCAGCACCGCCACCACGTCCCCGGCGTGCTCGTCCAGCACCGCCTCCAGTGCCGCCAGGTCCCCGTACGGCACGATCTCGAAGCCCGGCGTGTAGGGGCCGAAGTCCGCCCGCGCCTCCTCGTCCGTCGAGAAGCTCACGATCGTCGTGGTCCTGCCGTGGAAGTTCTGGTCCGCGACCACGATCTTCGCCCGCCCGGGGCGTACGCCCTTCACACGGTAGCCCCACGCCCGCGCCGTCTTGACCGCCGTCTCCACCGCCTCGGCGCCGGTGTTCATCGGCAGCACCATCTCCATCCCGCACAGCTCGGCCAGCTCGGCGCAGAACGCGGCGAAGTGCTCGTGGTGGAAGGCGCGCGAGGTCAGGGTCAGCCGGCTCAGCTGCGCCCTGGCCTCGGCGATCAGCCGCGGATGCCCGTGCCCGAAGTTGAGCGCCGAGTAGCCGGCGAGCAGGTCCAGATAGCGGCGGCCCTCCACATCGGTCATCCAGGCGCCGCGCGCCGAGGCGATCACCACCGGCAGGGGGGCGTAGTTGTGCGCGCTGTGCTCCTCGGCGGCGCCGATCAGCTCGGCCGACGACTTCCCGGACACGTTCGCGATCATGGGCGCTCTCCTGTGATCTTCCGGCGGCTCTGACGGGGATCATCCGCCGCCGATTGTCGCGCCGGGTGCCGGGACGCGGAAGAAAGCGCGGGCGAACGTCCGGTCAGCGGACAGTGTGCGGCGCCGCCCCCGCACCCGCCGGAACCCCCGCCCCACCCGTGTCACGGACCACCGCGCGCCTGAGACAATGGGTGCCATGGCCACTGATCGTCCCCGCGTGCTCTCCGGAATCCAGCCGACCTCGGGCTCGTTCCACCTCGGCAACTACCTCGGCGCCGTCCGCCAGTGGGTGTCGCTCCAGGAGACGCACGACGCCTTCTACATGGTGGTCGATCTGCACGCCATCACCATCCCGCAGGATCCGGCCGAGCTGCGCGCCTCGACCCGGCTGGCCGCCGCCCAGCTGCTGGCCGCCGGGGTGGACCCGGACCGCTGCACGCTGTTCGTCCAGAGCCATGTCGCCGAGCACACCCAGCTGGCCTGGGTGATGAACTGCCTCACCGGCTTCGGCGAGGCGTCCCGGATGACGCAGTTCAAGGACAAGTCCGCCAAGCAGGGCGCGGACCGCACCACCGTGGGCCTGTTCACCTACCCCGTGCTCCAGGTCGCCGACATCCTGCTCTACCAGGCGGACCAGGTGCCTGTCGGCGAGGACCAGCGCCAGCACGTGGAGCTGACCCGCGATGTCGCCGAGCGCTTCAACGGGCGGTTCGGTCAGACCTTCACCGTCCCGGCGGCGTACATCCTCAAGGAGGCGGCGAAGATCTACGACCTCCAGGACCCGACCGCGAAGATGAGCAAGTCGGCGTCCTCGCCGAAGGGCATCATCAACCTGCTGGACGAGCCGAAGGCGTCCGCCAAGAAGGTCAGGTCGGCGGTGACCGACACCGGTACCGAGGTCCGCTACGACCCGGTGAACAAGCCCGGCATCAGCAATCTGCTGGTCATCCACTCGGCTCTGACCGGCACGACCGTGCCCGAGCTGGAGGAGAAGTTCGCCGGACAGTTGTACGGTGCGCTCAAGACCGAACTCGCCGGGATCGTCGCCGACTGGGTGACGCCGTTCCGGGCGCGGACCCAGGAGTTCCTCGCGGATCCGGCCGAGCTGGACGCGGTGCTCGCCAAGGGCGCCGCCAAGGCCCGCGAGGTGGCCGCCGGGACCCTGGCCACCGCGTACGACCGGGTCGGCTTCCTGCCGCCGCGGCCGTAACCGCCGCACCTCGGGAAGACGACGCAAAAGGGACCACGGCCGCCGCGCGCGGCCCACTCCCACCGGCACACTCGCGGCCGGGCACAGCAGGACAGGAAGGGAGCAGGTTGTGGGGACCGTCACGCTGGGCGTGTCGATCGCGGTGCCTGAGCCGCACGGCAGCAGGTTGCAGGGCTGTCGCCTGGGCTTCGGTGACGCCGCCGCCGCCAAGATCCCCACGCATGTCACCCTGCTGCCGCCGACCGCGGTCGACCCGGCGGCCCGCCCCCGGATCGAGGAGCACCTGGCGGGCATCGCCGCCGCCGGGCGCCCCTTCCCCATGCGGCTGTACGGCACCGGCACCTTCCGGCCGCTGTCCCCGGTGGTCTTCGTCCAGGTGGTCGAGGGCGGTTCGGCGTGCGGCTGGCTCCAGGAGCGGGTGCGCGACCCGCGGGGCCCGCTGGCGCGGCAGCTCCAGTTCCCGTACCACCCGCATGTGACCGTGGCGCACGGCATCGAGGAAGAGCGCATGGACGCCGCCGAGACCGAGCTGGCCGAGTACGAGGCGGCCTGGACGGCGAGCGGCTTCGCCCTGTACGAGCAGGGCCGCGACGGCGCGTGGCGGCTCCAGCGGGAGTTCCTCTTCGCGACGGTGGAGACGGCCGAGCGCACCCCGGAGCCGGAGAACGCCGCGTGACCCGCGCCGCGTAACCCCTTGTCCGCCACTCCCACGGCCCTACAGTCTCCACCATGGAAAACGGGAGAAGCGGGAGAAGTACGGAGAAAGCCCCCGGCCGTCCGGCGGGGGCCACCGGCATCGGCGGCGCCCACCCCGGCACCCTCAGGGAACGCGGCCTGACCGTCCAGGAACGCCTGGCCCGGGTGCCCCGCGTCGGGCCCGCCTTCGCCGCCCTGTTCGCCTCCCGCCCCTACCGGGTCTGGGAGTATCTGGAGGACCGGGTGTGGACCCGGCTCGCCGCCGCGATCACCTTCACGTCCTTCCTCACGCTCTTCCCCGCCATCGCGCTGGCCGCCGCCATCACCGCCGCCGTGCTCAACGACGCCCAGGTCGTCCGCGTCGAGGACTGGTTCACCGACCAGGTCCCCGGCATCTCCCAGCAGCTCGACCTCCAGTCCTTCTTCGCCAACTCCCGCGCCATCGGCCTGGCCGCCCTGCTCCTGCTGCTGCCCACCGGTGCCGCCTGGATCGACTCGCTGCGCGGCACCCTGCGCGCCGTGTGGGACCTGCCGGAGCCCGACGGGAACCCGCTGCTGCGCAAGATCAAGGATGTCGGCGTCCTGGCCGGCCTCGGCGCCGTGGTGCTCGCCTCACTGGGCGCCTCCGCCCTGGCCATCAACGCCGTGCACTGGGCCACCAGCTGGCTCGGCGTGGAGCGCAACGGTGTCGCGCAGGCCCTGCTCCAGGCCGCCGCGTACGTCCTGGCCATGGCGGTGACCTTCGCCCTGCTGCTGTACGTCCTGGCCTGGCTGCCCGGCGTACGGCCGCCCCGGGGCGCCCTGCTGGGCGCCTGCCTGGTCGGCGCGATCGGCATCGAGCTGCTCAAGCTGCTGCTCGGCGGCTATCTGATCAACATCGCCGGGCGCACCGTCTACGGGGCGTTCGGCGCGCCGATCGCCCTGCTGGTGTGGATCAACCTGATCGCCCGGCTGCTGCTGGCGTGCTGTGCCTGGACGGCCACGGCGGTCAGCGCGGGGGAGCGGACCGGCGCAGACGTTCTGGGAGCTTCTGGAGGGCGGCGGGCAGCGGGTGGCGTCGGTGGAAGACGTAGGCGGCGACGGCCATCAGGACCAGCGCCCCGCCCGTGACGCCCAGGACGGTGCCCACGCTCGCCGGTCGGGCGTCGGTGCCCGCGGCGGTGGCGCCGTCGATGGGGGTGCCGCCCTTCCCGTCGCCCTCGGAGACGCTCGCCTCGCGGGCGGCGGCCTCGATCTCGCTGAGCGGCGGCACCAGCTCGCCGACCGGCTCGATGTGGTCGGCCGCCTCGAAGCCCCAGTCGAAGAGCGCGGCGGTCTCCCGGTACACCTGGAGGCTGTCGCCCTCGGACGGGTTCATGCAGGTGACCAGCAGCACCCGGTCGCCGCGCTCGGCGACGCCGGTGAAGGTGTGTCCGGCGTTGGTGGTGTAGCCGTTCTTCACCCCGGCGACGCCCTCGTACGGCTCCAGGCCGCGGTCGCCGACCAGCAGCCGGTTGGTGGACTGGACCTGGTACGGCTCGCGCTTGCCGGGCTTGCCGTCCTCGTCCTCCTCCGGCGCGCCGCCGGGGAACTCGGTGCGGACGGTGGCGGCGTAGCGGCGGAAGTCCTCGTTCTTCAGACCGTCGCGGGCGATGAGGGTGAGGTCGTAGGCCGAGGAGGTCTGGCCTTCGGCGTCGTAGCCGTCCGGGCTGACCACGTGGGTGTCCAGCGCCTGGAGGTCGGCGGCGCGCTCGTTCAGCTCGGCGACGGTGGCCTCCATGCCGCCGTTCATGGCGGTGAGCGCGTGCACGGCGTCATTGCCGGAGGCGAGGAAGACCCCGTGCCACAGGTCCTCCACGGTGTACGTCTGGTGGTCGGCGATACCCACCGCGCTGCTGCCCGCGCCCATGCCCACGAAGTGCTCCGGCTCGGCCGTGTACACCTCGTCCGCGTCGAACTTGGGGATGAGGGTGTCCGCGAACAGCATCTTGAGGGTGGAGGCGGGGGCCAGCCGGCGGTGCGCGTTGTGGGCGGCCAGCACCTCGCCGGTCTCGGCGTCGGCCACGATCCACGCCCGGGAGGAGATGTCCTCGGGCAGTTCGGGGGCGCCGGGCCCCAGCGACACCTGCGGGCCCGGCACGCCGAGTCGCTCGCCGCCGATGACGGTGGTGTCGTCGGAGGAGACCGAGGGGGCGGCGGGGGCGGCTGTGGCGGGGGCGGCGGCCGGGAGCAGGACGGCGGCCGGCAGCAGGGCGGCGGCGAGGGGGAGCGTCAGGGAGTGGCGCACGCGGGGGCGGCGGGCCATGATCCGAAAAGAGGGCGATCGCAGAATCGGCACAACGCGAACTTACCCATAGCCGGTACGGCCCTGGCCAGCGCAGGGGCCCGAATCGGTGAGGCGGCGCGTTCATCCGGGCGATGATCGTAGGAGCATCGGTCGGGCGTGTCATCGCGTTCGGTGGTTTCTGCGTCTTGACCGGTGAACCCGTGTCAGTGAGAGGATCTGGATCTTCATGGCCATCGTCGGGGCCCTTGTCGTACTGCTGCTGCTCAGCGCCGTTCACTGGTACCTGTGGAAACGGCTCGTCGCGGACGTGTCCGCGCCGGGCGGGGTGTACCGGCGGGTGGGGACCGTCGTGCTGGTGGTGATGCCGGTCACCACCGTGCTGTTCCAGTTCGGCGCCACCTTCGGCCTGCCGTTCGAGGTGGAGAAGGCGGTCGCGTGGCCGGGCAGCTACTGGATCGCGGTGCTGCTGTACCTGCTGCTGTCGCTGGCGGTGGGGGAGGTGCTGCGGCCGCTGCTGCTGCGGGTGCTGCGCCGTCGTGACGCGCGGCGCGCGGAGCGGGCCGGCGGGCCGGGCGAGTCCGTGGAGGCAGCGGGGGCCGAGGTGTCGGACGAGCCCGTGGCGGACCGCGAGGACGAGCCGGTGACGGTCGGCGCCGCCGGTGGTGGTGGCGCGGGTGGTCCGGGCAAGGGCGCCGGTTCCGCCGGGCTCCCGGACGCGCCGGAGCAGCAGGCGGAACCGGCGGGGCCGGCGGACGCCGCACCGGAGCGGGCACCGGAAGGCGCGCCGGGCCGTACCGAGCCGGACCGCCGTCAGTTCGTGGCCCGTACGGTGGCGGCCGGCGCCGGCCTGGTCGCGGCGGGCACCGTCGGCTACGGCAGCTACCGCTTCCGGCAGCTGACCACCAAGCACGTGCGGGTCCCGCTGGCGAAGCTGCCGCGCGCCGCGCACGGCTACCGGATCGCGGTGGTCAGTGACATCCACCTCAGCGCGATACTCGGCAGTTCGCACAGCCGCCGGATCGTGGACGCCATCAACCGCTCCCAGCCCGACCTGATCACGGTGGTCGGGGACATGGTGGACGCGGAGGTCTCCGACCTGCGCTCGGCGGCGGCGCCGCTGGCGGAGCTGGAGGCGGCGGACGGCGCGTACTTCGTCACCGGCAACCACGAGTACTACGTGGACACCCTGGAGTGGGTGGACCACGTCCGGGAGCTGGGCATGATCCCGCTGGAGAACGCCCGGGTGGAGCTGCCGTTCTTCGATCTGGCCGGGGTCAACGACGTCCAGGGCGAGGGCACCGCGCACGGCGGTCCGGACTTCGAGGCGGCGCTGGGGGACCGCGACCGGCAGCGGGCCAGTGTGCTGATGGCGCACCAGCCGGTGCTGATCCATGACGCGGTGGACGCGGGCGTCGATCTCCAGCTGTCGGGGCACACGCACGGTGGCCAGATGTGGCCGTTCACCTATGCCGCGGATCTGGCCAATCCGACCCTGGCCGGGCTGGAGCGGTACGGGGACACCCAGCTGTACGTGTCGCGCGGCGCCGGGGCGTGGGGTCCGCCGGTCCGGGTCGGTGCGGACCCGGACATCACGGTCATCGAGCTGGCTTCGACGCAGACCTGAGCCGTCGCCCGGAAACATGGCCCGAGCGGGGCCGGACCGGACATCCGTCCGAATTTCGTCTCATCCTCTTCTGTCGGTCAACTATTCGGCCCACTCTGATGTCTTGGATAACGACATGGGAACAGATGAAGTGCGCAACAGCTACGATGCGCATGGACATAGGAGGACAAAGTGAGCAAATCGGAGTCCGGGGCCGTTGCGGGGGACGCTCTGGTCATCCGGGGTACGGTCCGCGACTCGCTCGGTGTGGCGCTGCCGCGGGCCGTGGTGACCCTGGCTGTTCCTGGGGGCAGACAGCTGGAGAAGACACGAAGCGCCGCCGACGGCGGCTTCCAGGTGCGGGCGCCCGGGGAGGGCGACTATCTGCTGGCGGCCTTCTCGCCGCAACTGGGCACGCAGAGCGTTACGGTGAGCCTCGACGGGCGGCCTGTCGAGGTGGAGTTCCGCATCGATGTGCCGGGCACAGTGGTGCCGTAGCGGCTTGATCACGGGGCGAGTTGTGGCCGGTCCGTTGTCTCCCGCGTGGTGCACGGGATATGCCCCTGTGGTTGGCTTGGCCCGCGACATGTCTTCCGATGAAGGGCGCGGCGGGTGCGAGGGATCCGAGCCAAAGGGGCCATAGGCATTGGGCTGGCCGTAGTGCTGGTCTTGGGCGCCTTTGGCGGTTGGTTGCTGTTCGGGCCGAAGGGGAGCGACAAGGACCCGATCGTGGTGGGGAGCACATCCCCACCCACCAGCGTGGACCCGGGGGCCGCCACCGACGCGGCGGCCTGGTACCTGATGAGCAACCTGTACCAGTCGCTGCTCACCTTCGTTCCGGGGAAGGAAGAGCCGGAGCCGGACGCGGCCGAGAGCTGCGGCTTCACCGACACCGAGCTCACCGTCTACCGCTGCACGCTGCGTGAGGGCCTCACCTTCAGCAACGGGCGGGAGATCACCCCGGACGACGTGAAGTTCTCCTACGACCGGATCCTCGCCATGGGCGAGCGGGCCAGCCGCGAGGCGGATGACCCGAACATCCCGGAGGGCGAGAAGTTCAACTACTCCGGGCCGATCACTCTGCTCAGCTCGCTGGAGGCGGTCCGGGTCGACGGCCAGGACATCGTCTTCGAGCTCTCCCACACCGACGCCACCTTCCCGTTCATCGTGGCCGGTACGACGGGCGCCATCGTCGACCGGGAGAAGTACGAGGAGCTGGAGGTCCGTACGGACAACAAGGTCGACGGCTCCGGTCCGTACCTGCTGAAGTCGTTCACCCCGGACGTGAGCGCCGAACTGGTGCCCAACCCGAACTACGACGGCCCGTACGAGGTCTCCGACTTCCCCATCACCGTCCGCTACTTCGTGCAGGACGAGGACGGCACCTCCGCCGAGGACCTGCTGGCGGAGTCGTGGGACCGGGGCGAGATCGACGTCGCGGACGGCAAGCTGCCGCCCGAGGTGGTCGCCGAGATCAACTCGGCCTCGCCCGAGTACCGGGTGTACGAGTCGACCGGTGGCTCGATCCGCGTGATGACGCTGGCCACCGACATCGAGGGTTCGGTGATGTCGGACGAGACCGTGCGCCAGGTGGCCGCGGCCGTCCTGGACCGGCAGGCGATCGCCCGCCAGGTGCAGCGCAACACGGTGGAGCCGCTGTACTCCCTCATACCCGTGGGCTTCACCGGCCACGGCACCCCGTACCACGACCTGTACGGTGACGCGCCCGACCCGGCGGAGCTGACCCAGAAGCTGGAGTCGGCCGGCTACGAGCTGCCGATCCCGTTCCACCTCGCCTACTCGCGTGGTGCCGCCAACCACGAGGAGGCCGAACTCATCCAGCAGCAGCTGGAGGCCGACGGCCTGTTCGACGTGGAGATCGAGTACTACGACTGGCAGGAATTCATCCCGATGAAGAACGCCGGGGAGTTCGAGGCGTACCTCATCGGCTGGCGCCCGGACTACCCGGACCCCGCCACCTTCACCGACTCGCTGCTCGGCCCCGGTGACAGCATGCGCACCGGTTACGTCAACAGCGAGATCTACGGTCTGATCGAGGAGACCCAGGCGGAGTCCGACCGGGGCCGCACCGACGACAGCTTCCGCGAGATCCACGAACTGGCCGCCGACGCCGCCACCATCGTGCCGATCTGGCAGGAGAAGCGGCTGGTGCTGGCCGGTCCCGACATCACGGGCCTGCAGCACCTCCAGGGCAGCTCCGGCGTTTGGCGCCTGTGGGAACTGAGCCGCCTGTAAGGGCCGTTGCCCCCACCGACACACTGCCGCCGCCCGGCCGGACACCTTCCGGCCGGGCGGCGGCATGTCTGCGTCATGCGGGACCATGGCGCACATGACACGTTTGCGCCACACGATCTCCGTGCCGGCCCTCGACCGCCGCGAGACGGAGAGCCTCCTCCCGGCGCTGCACGAGATCGCCGAGAGCCAACTGGTGTGCCAGGCCGACGCGATACCCGACGAGGAGATCCGCGCGCACGCCGAGCGCGGCGAACTGGCGCTGCCCCGTAGGCTGCGCCAGGGCGAACGGTTCACGGCACCGCTGGACGACACCGCGCAGCTGACCACGACCGTCTGGGCGTGGGACCGCCGTGCGGAGAGCGCGGTGAAGCTGGAACTGGCCTCGTCGCGCCCGGACCTGGAACAGGCCGAGGGCACGGCGGAGGTGAGCTTCCGCAGCGCGGAGCACCCGGGGCGGCTCGAGGTGTCGGCGCGCGGGGCGCTGAACCGTTGGACGGTGTTCGGCCGCCGGATGGTGTGGGGAGAGGGCAGCGCGCGGCTGGACTGGCCCCGCTGGTGGGAGGCGGTGACCACCGGCGCGGACGGTCCGGCGCCGGTGACGGCGGAGGCCGCGTTCACCCTGGCCCGTGCCACGGTGGCGATCACCCCGGGCCGGGGCGAGCCGGGCGAGTGGCTGCTGGAGATCAGCGTGACCGTCAGGGGCCGTGGCATCTGGCGCCCGCTGGCCGGCACGGCGCTGTGGCTGGCGAGGGGGGCCGTCCGCCGGCGTTTCGCGGAGCAGTTGGACGAGGCGGCGCGGGAGCTGCGCGACGAGGACTTCGGCCGGTTCCCCCGTACCCCCGAGGAACTCCTGGCGCTGTACCTGGAGTCCGTCCTCCACGACACCGAGGAGGACGAGGAGAACGAGGAGGAGAACGGCGCACCGCGTGACACGGTGGGCGAGGTGTTCCTCGGGAAGGGCGGCGAGGAGAAGGCCGCCGGGCCCGACCGGGCCACGGACCGTCCCTGACCCGCCGCGGCGGCCGGGGCTCACCCGGCGAACGCGCCCGGCCCGCGCCGCGGTCCCGACGGCCCGGCGCGGGACCCCGCTCGGGGCGCCCCGCCTCCCGCCGCATGTGCGGTGCGCCCGGCCGTACCGGCGGGATCCGGGAACGCCCCCGCTGTCCCGGATCCCGCCGGCTCCGCCGCCCGGCCACCGCCCCCCGTCAGCCGGTCCGTTCCGGTCGGTGGCGGGAAGACAGCAGGGCCGGGATCAGGGCCAGCAGGACCGCCGCCATGGGCCACAGGTACGCGTGCCGGACGGCCTGCGTCATCGTCTCCGGACCGGCCTGCGTGAACGACTCGGTCAGGCGCCGCGACATCAGCAGGGAGACCGCCGCCGCGCCCACGGAGGCGGCGATCTGGGAGAAGATCGCGATCAGCGTGGACGCCGCCGGGGCCTGGTCCGGGGGCAGCCCCCGGGTGGCGGCGGCGATGCTCGGCATCAGGGTCATGCCGCCCCCCGCGCCGATCACGATCAGCGCGATCATCAGCCGCCAGTACGGGGTGTCCGCCTGCGCCTGGAGCGCGAACCCGGCGAACCCGGCGGCGCCCAGCAGCACGCCCGGCACCACGATGTACCGGGGCGCCACCCGGTCGGTCAGCCGGGTCGCGAACTGCATCACCGTTCCCGACGCGAGCGCCAGTGGCGCGCCCATCAGCCCGGCGGTCAGCACGGACGCGCCCCGTACCGACTGGAAGTAGATCGGCGCCAGCATCATCGAGCCGAAGTAGCCGGTGGCGAAGAGGAACACCGTCGCCACCCCCACGGCGAGCCGGCGTTCCGCCAGCAGCCGCAGCCGTACCAGGGGCGCGGTCGTGCGCAGGGCGCGTACCGCGAAGGCCGTGATCAGCACCAGGCCGGCGGCGGTGGGCACGAGCGCCTCCGCCGAGGTCATGCCCGACTCGCCCTCCGCGCCCCGGGTCAGCCCGTAGATGAACGCGCCGAGACCGGGCGAGAGCATCAGCAGCCCCGGCAGGTCCAGGCGCTGCCCCGACCGGGGTGCGTCGCGCGGCAGCAGCCGTACCGCCAGCAGCACGGCGAGCACGCCGACCGGCACGTTGATGAGGAACATCCAGCGCCAGGAGACGGAGTCGATGAGCAGTCCGCCCAGCACCGGGCCGGTGAGCGGGCCGATGAGGATGGGGATGCCCAGCAGGCTCATCACCTTTCCGTTGTCGCTGCCGCGCCGGGCCGCCGCCTGGAGCATGACGGCCATGCCGACCGGGGACACCAGGCCGCCGGCCAGGCCCTGCAGGACGCGGAAGGCGATCAGCGATTCCATGTTCCAGGCCAGGCCCGCCAGCGCGGAGCCGACCGTGAAGGCGGCGACGGCGGTGAGGTAGACGCGCCGGTTGCCGAACCGGCCCATCGCCCATCCGGCGGTGGGGATGACGGCGGCCAGCGCCAGGGTGTACCCGGAGGAGACCCACTGCACGGTGGTGATCGCGGCCCCGAACTCCCGGGCCAGGGTGGGGTAGGCGATGGCGACGATGGTGGTGTCCAGCACGATCATCACCGAGCCGATGATGATGACGGTGGCCAGCGCCCCCAGCCGCGGCGCGGGTGACCGCGGCGGGAGCGGGGCGGCCGGCCTGTCGCCGGGGGATATCGCGGGGTCGCCGGCCTCGGCGGTGCGCATCAGCGGGCTCCGTACGGCTGTACGGCGCGGGCCTCGCTCAGCGCCCGGCCCCACCAGGCGAGTTGGTCGAGCATGGTCTTGGCGGCACCGCCGCAGCCCTCGGGGTCCACGGGGCGGCCGGTGTCGTCGAAGCTGCCCCACACCCCGTGGAAGCTGACGGTGTCGCGGACGGAGACGGCGTGCAGTTCGGCGAAGACCTGCCGCAGCTGCTCGACGGCGCGCAGGCCGCCGGAGACGCCGCCATAAGAGACGAAGCCGACCGGCTTGGCGTGCCACTCCTTGTTGTGCAGGTCGATGGCGTTCTTGAGGCCGGCCGGGAAGCTGTGGTTGTACTCGGGGGTGACGACGGTGAAGACGTCCGCCGCGGCCAGGCGGGCGGCGAGGGCGTCGGTGCCGGGGGTGTCGCCGGCCATGTCCAGCGGCAGGGGGTGTTCGGCGAGGTCGATGACGTCGACGGTCATGTCGGTGCGGCTCGCGGCGTGTTCGGCGAACCAGCGGGCGATGGTCGGTCCCATGCGGCCCTCGCGCACGCTGCCGACGATGACGGCGAGGCGGAGCGGGGGGTGGGGGATCGGTGACATGGCGATGTCCTGTCCTGTTCCGGTGGGTCCGGCCGGAGCGGCCGGGCATCGCCCATGCTGATACTTCAAGGAAACTTGAGGTCAAGCCCCGGCCGCGCGACCCGCCCGCCCCTCGCGCGACCCGCCCGCCGCCTCGCCCGCGCGGGCCGTCAGAACACCTTGCCCGGGTTGAGAATCCCCAGCGGGTCGAACACCGCCTTGATCCCGCGCTGCAACTCCAGGACGTCGGGCCCCAGTTCGCGGGCCAGCCAGTCCCGCTTGAGCACCCCGACCCCGTGCTCGCCGGTGATGGTGCCGCCCAGTTCCAGGCCCAGCGCCATGATCTCGTCGAACGACTGCCGCGCCCGCCGCGTCTCGTCCTCGTCCGAGGCGTCGAAGCACACGGTGGGGTGCGTGTTGCCGTCCCCGGCGTGCGCGATGACGCCGATGGTCAGCCGGTGCCGGCCGGCGATCTCCGCGACCCCGTCCAGCAGTTCGGCCAGCCGGGCCCGGGGCACGCACACATCGTCGATCATCGTGGTGCCCTTGACCGCCTCCAGCGCCGAGAGCCCGGCGCGCCGCGCCGCCAGCAGCATCTCGGATTCGGCGGCGTCCTCGGCCGGTACGACCTCGGTGGCGCCCGCCGCCCGGCACAGCTCGCCGACCGCCGCCAGCTCGGCGCCCGGCTCCGGGGTGTCGAACCCGGCCAGCAGCAGCGCCTCGGTGGACTCCGGCAGCCCCATCCGCATCATCCGGTTCACGGCCTGGACGGAGGTGCGGTCCATGAGTTCCAGCAGCGAGGGGGCGTGACCGGCCGCCATGATCCGGCACACCGCGTCCCCGGCGGCGGCCGTCGAGGCGAACTCCGCCGCCAGTACCAGCTGCTGGGGCGGCGCCGGCTTCAGCGCCAGCACCGCCCGCACCACTACGCCCAGGGTGCCCTCGGACCCCACGAACAGCCGCGTCAGGTCGTACCCGGCGACCCCCTTGGCGGTGCTGCGGCCCGTCGACAGCAACCGGCCGTCGGCCAGCACCACATCGAGCCCGAGCACATACTCGGCCGTCACCCCGTACTTCACACAGCACAGCCCACCGGCTCCGGTGCCGATGTTCCCGCCGATGGTGCACTGCTCCCAGCTGGACGGATCCGGCGGGTACGCCAGCCCGTGCCCCGCCACCGCCTTGGACAGCTCGGCGTTGACGACCCCCGGCTCGACCACCGCGATCCGGTTCACCGGGTCGATGTCGAGGACGCGGTTCATGCGCACCAGCGACAGCAGAACGCACCCGTCCACGGCGTTGGCCGCCCCCGACAGCCCGGATCTGGCCCCCTGCGGCACGACGGGAACCCGCAGCTCGCTCGCCACCCGCAGGACATGCCGTACCTGCTCCACCTCGCGCGGCAGCACCACCGCCGCCGGGGTGCCGGCCGGGCAGAAGCTGGCCATGTCGTGGGCGTACGAAGCGAGGACATCGGCGTCGGTCAGCACGGCCTCGGCCGGCAGACCCTCCCGCAGCCGGGACACAAGATCGCTCATATTCCGCATCCTGGCACCGTCCCGGGAAGGGCGGAAGCCCACGCGCGCCACCGGGAAATTCGCTGGCCGGGCCCCCTGACCGGTGAGATCTTGGCCGGATGCAGCCTTACAACAGACACCTCATCACCCATGCCCGCCACCCGATCGCGGCCCCGCTCCATCCGCACTCCGTCCTGGAACTGCTGGAGCGGGCCCTGGGGGAGGACGACGCGGCGGGGTTGCGGGTGCTGGACGTGGGCTGCGGAGAAGCGGCGTGGCTGCTGGAGGCGCTGGATCATTTTCCCGGGCTGCACGCGGTGGGCGTCGACATCAACGCCGCCGCACTGGCCCGCGCGGCGGAGGAGGCCGAGGCGCGCGGCGTCGCGGACCGGCTGGAACTGCACGAGCTGAGCGCGGCCGACTACCACGCCCCCGAACCGTTCGACGTCGTCCTGTGCGTGGGCTCCACCCACGCCTTCGGCGGGCTGCTGCCCACCCTGGACGCCCTCCGCGCACACCTCGCGCCGGGCGGCCGGGTCCTGATCGGTGACGGCTTCTGGGAAAGCGAACCCTCCCCGGCCGTGCTGGAGGCGCTGGGGGAGGAGCCGGACGCCTACGCCGACCTGGCCACCACGGTCGACCGTGTCGTCGCCGCCGGCTGGGCCCCGGTCTACGGGCACACCAGCACCCTGGACGAGTGGGACGACTACGAGTGGTCCTGGACCGGATCGCTGACCGCCTGGGCGCTCGATCACCCCGACCACCCCAGGGCGCGGGAGGCCGCCGAGACGGCGGCGGCGCACCGTGACGCGTGGCTGCACGGCTACCGGGGCACCTTCGGCTTCGTCAGTCTGGTGCTGCGCGGCACGCGCTGAGCCGGCGCGGCCGGGTCACTACGAGGGATCCGCGACCGTGCGCTCCACCCGATCGCGGATCCCTCGCCCCCCGATGGTGACTATGCGAGTAGACCGCCAGGACGGCACCGGGCACAAGGGCGGGTCACTGTGCACGGTGCCCAGAATCGTCCTCGTCGCTGGACACGCTGATCCGCAGCGCGTGCACCAGATCGTGGATGCCGGACCCGGAGGCGCTCAGGTCGCGGTGCAGCAGCCGTTCGGCGGTCCGCAGGTGGGCGGTGACGGTGGTGCGGCTGAGGCCCAGCTCCCGGGCGGCCCGCCGGGCGTCGGCGTTGGCGTCGATCCAGCCGCGCAGGGTGTCGCGCACGCGATGGTGTTCCTCCCCGGCCAGCGGGGTCCAGAACGCCCGCGCCCAGCGCCGCGCCGCGTCCGTCTCCAGCAGGTCGGTGAGCCGTGGGGCACCGCCCGCGCCGGGCTCCGGGTCGGGCTCCGGCTCGCCGGCCCAGGGCGATTCCGCCCGCCGCGCCGCCAGAGCCACGGCCAGGTGCAGCGCGGCCCGGTCCCGTACGGCGTGCAGATCCATGCCCAGCGCGTGCTCCACCTCCCGCACGTGCGCGCCGACGGTAGTCCTGCTGAGGTTCAGGAACCGGGCCACCCCGGCGCGGGGCATGCCCAGCGCGAGACCGGTGATGTCCACGGCGAGCCGTGGCACCCCGTCCAGGGGGCGCAGCAGCCCGGCGGCCCAGCGGCCGGCGGGGGCGGGCGGCAGCAGCCGCGCCAGGGGTTCGCGTCCCTCGTAGCCGGCGATCCGGTCCGGGGTGGTGCGGGCGACGGCCAGCGCGTGCCGGGCCTGTTCGTACGCCTCGGCGGTCGCGGCCAGCGGCTGCACGGCGCTGATGCCCAGCGTGTACGTACGGTTCGCGCCGACCAGATCGCGCAGCGCGCCGGCCAGCGGCTCGCCCGCCGGATCGTCCTCCGGGATCAGACAGATCAGATGCTCGTCGTACACCGGGCAGCGCACCATCAGGGCCCGGCCGTGGAAGCCGGACGGATCCTGGTACGTCTGCGCCAGCCGGTCCCGGTCCCCCGGCGCACAGCGCAGCAGATGGACGCGCGCCCGCTCCGTCTCCAGCACCCCGGCCGGATCGCCCGCCGACATCCGCCGCGCCAGCACCGGGTCCCCCGCCATCAGCGCCTGGAACAGTGCGAGCCGCAGCTGCCGGGCCTTGCGCTGGTAGCCCCGCCGCGCCGCGTCCGTCTCCCGGGCCCGGAACAGCAGGTCGAGCACCCCGCACACCTGCGAGGCGACGGCCGACTCCGCACGGTCCGGGGCCCGTTCAGCGGCCACCACGAGCACCCGGTGCGGCGGCCGGGGACCGATCCGCTCCAGCCGCAGCCACCACGACCCGGCCCCGCCCTCGGTGGTGGTGGCGGCCGACGCCAGCCGGCCGCCGACCACCCGGGCGGCCAGCTCCTGGAGGCCGGCCCGCGCCACGGACGGAAACCCCGCGGTGGCCTCCTCGACCTCCACCGGGCCATCGCCGCGCCCGCTCACCACCGCCACCTGGGCGTCCAGACGCGCCCCCAGCCACTCCAGCACGCCGCCCACACCCGCCGGGCCCCCGGCGGCCCGAAGCAACCCCTCCACGGCAACCATCCCCTCGCACCAGCGCGGCCCACGACACGGAAAAGCCGCCACAGAAAAAAATACGGGCGCGGTGTCGATCCGGCCCGTCCCCGTTCGACGTAAGGGTGAGGGCAGGGAAAGACCCCGCCCACCGATCGATCCAGGAGCCACTATGCCCCGCTTCATCACGCTGATCCGCAACGACGAACAGAACATCCCCGCCGACGGCTTCCCCGCCGACTTCGGGGCACGCATGGGGGCGCTCCTGGAGGAGATCACCAAGGCCGGGGTCATGCTCGACACCGCCGGGCTCACCCCCACCTCCGAGGGCACCCGCGTGACCCTGTCCGGCGGCAAACTCACCTACACCGACGGGCCGTTCACCGAGACCAAGGAAGTCATCGGCGGCTACTCGATCATCCAGGCCAAGGACAAGGAGGAGGCGCTGTACTGGACCAAGCGCTTCCTGGAGATCCACCCCGACGTGTGGAACATCACCGCCGAGGTGCGGCAGATCACCGAGAACTGATGGTCTGATGGGTGGCCGTGACGGAACCACGCGTGACGGCCACCATCGAGGCCGCCTACCGGATCGAATCCCCGCGGGTCATCGCCGCCGCGGCCCGCATCGTGCGCGATGTGGGCATCGCCGAGGAGATCGCGCAGGACGCGCTGGTCGCCGCCCTCGAACAGTGGCCGGAGTCGGGCGTCCCGGACAAGCCGGGCGCCTGGCTCACGGCCACCGCCCGGCGCCGGGCCATCGACCTGGTACGCCGCAAGGAGACGTACGCGCGCAAGCTCGCCGAGGTGGGCCGGTCGCTGGAGGACACCACCCCGCCCCCGGACCCGCCCGATCCGGAGAACATCGACGACGATCTGCTGCGGCTGATCTTCACTGCCTGCCACCCCGTGCTGCCCACGGCCTCGCGCACCGCCCTCACCCTGCGGCTGCTCGGCGGCCTGACCACCGCCGAGATCGCCCGCGCCCTGCTGGCCGCCGAGCCTGCCGTCGCCCAGCGCATCGTGCGCGCCAAACGCGCCCTCGCGACGGCCGGGGTCGGCTTCGAGGTGCCGTACGGCGAGGACCGCGCCGCCCGGCTCTCCTCCGTCCTGGAGGTCATCTACCTGATCTTCAACGAGGGGTACACGGCCACCGCCGGGGACGACGTGGTCCGCCCCGCCCTGTGCGAGGACGCGCTGCGGCTGGCGCGGGTGCTGGCCGCCCTGATGCCCGGGGAACCCGAAGTGCACGGCCTGGCATCGCTGCTGGAGTTCCAGGCCTCCCGCATCCCCGCCCGGACCGGACCGGACGGGGCGCCGGTGCTGCTCGCCGACCAGAACCGCACCCGCTGGAACCGGCCCCTCATGCGGCGCGGCGCCGACGCCCTGGCACGCGCGGGCGGCGGCGGCCCGTACGCGCTGCAGGCCGCGATCGCCGCCTGCCACGCCCGGGCCGCCCGCTACGAGGACACCGACTGGGCGATGATCGCCACGCTGTACGGGCGGCTGCTGACCCTCACCGGCTCCCCGGTGGTGGCGCTCAACCGGGCGGTGGCCGTCTCCATGGCCGAGGGCCCGGCGGCCGGTCTGGCCCTGGTGGACGCGCTGCGCGAGGAACCGGCCCTGAAGGACTACCACTTGCTGCCGAGCGTGCGCGGCGACCTGCTCGCGCGGCTGGGCCGGGACGCGGAGGCCCGCGAGGAGTTCCGCCGCGCCGCGTCCCTGACCCACAACGAACGGGAACGGGCGCTGCTGCGGGAACGGTCCGCCCGCTAGACCTGCGGCGACGCCTGCTGTCGGATCCGCCGGCCGCCCCGCTACCTGCTCGGTCGCCGCAGGCGGACGCTGAGCTGGGCGCCGAGTTCGGCGAAGCCCAGGGCCGCAGCCACCCGCCGGGACGCCGGGATCCGGGCCCGCCACTGCGGCAGCAGCCCGGCCGCCAGCGCGTGCGCGGCAGCCGCCGAACCCGTCGCCCTGGCCAGGCCCCGCCCCCGGTGGCCGGGCCGGGTCAGCACACCGATGTGCGCGGCGCCCCCGGCCCACCGCCGGTAGCCCGCCGCGGCCACCACCGTCTCGCCGTCTGAGGACGACGAACGCGGGCGAGGTGATCCGCCCCAGGTCCGCCTCGTCCGCGTCCTGCGCACCCGACTCCCGCTCCAGCTCCTCCACCGCGGCGTGCCGGGCCGGGAGATGGACGACGGCAGGCCCGCCGTCGCCCACCGGCCGGAAACGCGCGGCGTCCAGATACGCCAGCGCGGCCGGGCCGAGCAGCTCGGCCACCGGCAGGACACGGCGTACGGCCGCCGGGTCGACGGCCGCCCCGGCGGACAGCGGAGCGAGGGCGGCCCGTACCGGCGCGGCCCACGTCTCCTCCGGAACGGTCGCGATCACCGCCCCGCCGACCGCCACCACCCCGGCCCAGCCGGGCGGGCACAGGCCCGACGCGGGCGAGAGCACCACCTGCGGCCCCTGGGCGGCGGGGCGGAACGCCACCGGCACACCGGCCAGCGACTCCCAGACGGCACGGGCGGCGGTGAGCAGCGGCGGATCGATCGGCATGCCCCGATCCTGGCACGCGTGGCTGCGCCCCCTCCGAGCGGCGGCGTTCGTCCGTCGCACCGGCCGCCCGGTCGGTCACCGGAGATGACGCCGCATGCCCGGGGCCGTCCGCCGTCCGCCGTCCGTGCGGGCGAATGGCCCATTTCGAACGGGGACGGGCGCTGCGATGAGTCCGCACCGTCCCGGAAGTCCCACCATCAGGGTCCGACACCACAGGAGGAACACATGGCTCAGCTGCTGAGAGTCCAGAACTTCGGCGTCTCACGTGACGGGATCGCCGCCGGCGAGGACCAGAGCTTCGAGCGTCCGTTCGGCGGCGCCGTGGACCCGGGGGAGCTGTTCGCCTGGGCCACCGCCACGGCGAGCTGGCCCAACCGCACCGATCCCGGAGGGAGCAGGGGCCTGGATGACTACTTCACGCGGGACTTCTCGCACAACATCGGTGCCGAGATCATGGGCCGCAACAAGTTCGGGCCCCAGCGCGGCCCCTGGACCGACCACGAGTGGCGCGGCTGGTGGGGAGAGGAACCCCCGTTCCACACCCCGGTGTTCGTGCTGACCCACCACACGCGTCCTTCGTTCACGCTCTCCGACACCACCTTCCACTTTGTCGACGCCGACCCGGCCACCGTCCTGGAGCAGGCACGGCAGGCGGCGCAGGGCAAGGACGTCCGGCTCGGCGGCGGGGTCACCACCGTCCGGGAGTTCCTGGACGCCGACCTCGTCGACACGCTGCATGTGGCGGTCTCACCCATGGAGGCCGGGTCCGGACTGCGCCTGTGGGAGTCGCCCGATGAGCTGCTCGACCGCTTTCACCTGGAGGTCGTGCCCAGCCCGAGCGGCGTGACGCACCACCTCTTCTGGCGGAAGTGACCGGACCCCGGCGCCGGCCGAGGGGCGGCGGGGGCGGCGCAGGACCACCCCGCCGCCCCTGCACGCCTCACCCCTCCTCGCTCCACCACGGCCCGGCGCCCGTCGTGTCCCGCAACGCGTTGGTGACGCAGTGGATTTCACCGCCGACCGTGCCCACCGCGTGCGCGTAGTCCCACTCCTCGACCCACGCCACGTCCCCGGCCCCGGCCGCCGCGAAGGCCGCCTCGGTCTCGGCCTTGACCGCCGCGTCGTGTGGTTCGGGGGCCAGGAAGGTACCGGCCCCGGTCTGCACGCCGTTCGCCACGGCGGGCAGGGCGTTGGCGACGACGTCCTGGCGCGGATAGCCGGGGATCACCAGCCGCTCGAAGAGGGCGGGCACCCGCACGATGTCCTCGTCCGTCAGGCCGAGTTCGTCCTCGAACAGGTCGAGCGCCGCCTCGATGCCCCGCGCCGCGATCCGGGTCCCCGCCAGGACCTCCGGGTCGTCCGAGCCCGTCAGTTCCAGGCCGCGTTCCGGGTCGGCGACCAGCGCCGCCCAGCCGCGCGCGGTGTCCGCCGGGACGAAGGACAGGAACTCGTCGATGTGGCCCACGCCCAGCCAGCTGGTGTCCACGGCCAGCGGACGCTGCTCGCGCTGCGCTTCCAGCAGCCGCAGGAAGTCCGCGTCCGGCGCCGCGTCCCCGCCGTCCGATCCGTACAGCACCCGGCCCGCCGGCGTCCCCGCGTCCGGCGGTGTGACCAGGAAGTTGCCGGTGGAGCTGAATGAGCCCCACAGCTGGCTGCGTTCGTCGTCCCCGACCCGCCCGGCGTCGTACTCCTGGATCACCGCCGTACCGGGGCCGCCCAGCACCGTGTACGCCGAGCGCCCCGCGTCGCGCAGCGGGAAGTCGGCGGTGCTCCCCTCCGGCATCACATCGGCCGAGCGCAGCAGCACGTTCATCCGCCGCACCTCCCCGTCCGGGCCCGGTACGGCGAAGTAGCCGGTGATGAACTGGTCCCGCATCCACCGGTCGCCGCCCGTCGGATACTCCAGCAGGTGCCCGTTCAGCCCGGCCGCCTCCAGCGCGGCGCTCAACTCCTCCCGGAAGACCTCCTCGCCGTCCTCGACCGGCTCGGCGGGCGATTCCGGGTCGTAGCCGTGCCGTTCGGCGTCCTCGGGCGTGGTCCCGTTGTCGCTCATCACCATCCGGTCGATCGGCAGCAGATCGTGGGTGAGGATCAGCGGCGCGGCCCGCAGCGCGGCGTGCGCCCGCTCCGTGCGCCCGCCGTCCACGACGGTGAGCGCGACCTCGATCCCGCCGTCCCACACCGCCGGGTCGCGCACCAGATCGGTGGCCTCCAGGGCGAGTTCGACGCCATCGCGCAACTGCGCCGCGCTCAGCCGCTGCTCGGCGGGCAGCACGGTGTACGAGGTTCCCTCCCGTACGAACAGCCGGGTGTACGGGGCCGACGCGGGATCGACCCGGACCGTGCCGTACGCCCCCTCGCCGAGCCCCGACAGCGCCCCGATCCGCAACGGGGCCAGATCCAGGGCGTCCAGCGCCCCGTTCACCTCCTCGTCGGCGGCGTCGTGGCAGGCCGCCAGCGCGTCGTCGGTGAGCCGGGCCCCGTCCTCGCCGAGGGGCGGGCAACGGTCGGCGCTGTCATCGAGGTTGGGCATGACGTACGGGACGGCCGCCGTCAGCGTCACCGTGGAACCGGGACCGCCCGCCGACTGGCAGCCGGTGAGCGGGATCAGGAGGGCGGCGGCCGTGCTCGCGGCGACGGCCAGCCTCGCGGTGCGTCTCATGATCCCCACCCTGGGCGAGCGACACCGCCCGGCGGATCGGCCACCGGACAGAGACCGCCGCGCCCGCGCCTCTGCCGTTCGGCAGAGGCGGCGCCTCGCGCACGCCCGTACGCTGGCCCGATGCGCGGGTGGACGGTTGTCGAAGGCGTACGAGGGCTGGTCGCGGCCGGGTTGACGGTCGTGGCCCTCCTCGCGCTGCCCTCGGCCGGACCGCTGATCGTGCTCCCGGCGGCCCTGGCGGCCGGCACCGCCCTCCTGGCCCGGCCTCTCCACGTGGCGGCCCCGGCGGTGGTGGCGGTGGTGTCGCTGGCCGCGACCGCCGCCTACCGTGGCCCGGCGGGCAACGCGGTCGGCCCCTGGTGGCTCCTGGAGACGGCGGCCCTGCTCGCGCTGACCGTGCCGGCGGCCCGCCGCGGCCTCCGGCACGCCGTACCGCCGGCGCTGGCCCTGACCGCGCTGCCGCTGCGCGTCGGCCTCCACCTCGACCCTCCCTCGCCCGCGGCTGAACTGGTCGTCATCTGCCTGCTGGCCGCCGCCGCCTCCGGTGCCGCCGTCGCCGCCGGCCACCACTTGCGGGCCCAGAACGCCCGCCGCGCGCAGGCGGTCCGCGAGGCCCGCCGGGCGCAGCGCATCGCGCTCGCCCGCGATCTGCACGACTTCGTGGCCCATGAGGTGAGCGGCATGCTGGTGCAGGCCCAGGCCGGCCAACTCGTCGCCGCGGGCGACCCGGACGCGGCGATGGCCGTGCTGCGCCGCATCGAGGCGGCGGGGCTGCGCGCGATGGACACCCTGGAGGACACGGTCCGCATGCTCGACGCCGACGCCGGCGAGAACTCCGGCCCGACCGCGCCCGGCGCGGTGCTCGCCGAACTGACCGCCGCCGTCCAGCGGTACGGCTCCGCCACCCTGGACCTGGACCCGGCCGTCCGTGACGTGCCGCCCTCCGCCCACCGGCTGGTGACGGAGGCGCTGACGAACGTACGGCGCCACGCGCCCGGTTGCGGCGATGTCCGGGTGACGGTGGCACACGGGGGCGAGGGCCTGACGGTGCGGGTCCTCAACCCCGCCCCGCCCGCCGCCACCGTCCCGCCCGCCACCGGAGCCGGTACCGGACTGGCCGCCCTGCGCCGCCGCCTGGCCACCGAGGACGCCACCCTCACCGCCGGCCCCACCCCGTCCGGCGGCTGGCACACCACGGCCGTGTGGGGTGGCGCGTGACGATCCGCGTGCTGATCGCCGATGACCAGGACCTCGTACGGCACGGGTTCCGGATGGTCGTCGGGGCACAGCCCGACATGTGCGTGGCGGCGGAGGCGGCGGACGGGCTCGCCGCCGTGGCGGCGGCCCGCGAACTGCGCCCCGACGTGGTGCTGGCCGACATCCGGATGCCCGGCGTGGACGGACTGGAGGTGGTGCGGCGGCTCGCTCCCGAAGGCCACCGGGTGATCGTGGTGACCACGTTCGACGACGACGCCTACCTGGGCCCGGCGCTGCGCGAGGGCGCCGCCGGCTATCTGCTGAAGCGTTCGGGGCCGGCCCTGCTGGTGGAGTCGATCCGTGCGGCGATGGCCGGGGACACGCTCATCAGCCCCTCCCTGACGGCGCGCCTGCTGCGCGGACTCCCGGCGCCCCGCCCCGCCACCGGCCCCGACCCCTCGGTGCTGACCGCCCGCGAGACCGAGGTCGTACGCCTTGTCGCCCGGGGACTGAGCAACGGGGAGATCGCCACGGCGCTGAGCATCGGCCTCGGCACGGTCAAGACCCACGCGGCGGCGGCCCAGCGCAAAGTGGGCGCCCGCAACCGCGTCGGCGTCGCCGCTTGGGCCTGGGGCGCCGGGGTGGTGGAGGGCACCTGAACAGGGCTGTCGCGGCAGGGGACGCCGCTCCTGGGATCGCGGCCATGTCAGCTCGCAGGATGCTGCGGGCCACCTTGCCCGACACCTAGCAGGACCGAGGGGGCAGGCCGTGTGGACGTTCGCGCCCCGCCGGGCGGCCAGCGGCTAGGCCGTTTCCTGCGGATCATCGGATCGTTGGTTGATGTGTGTCGTTGACTGATGCCCAGTGGGCGAGGATCGAGCCGTTGCTGCCGGACCGGACACCTCGGCGGGGAGGGCGGTGGCGGGATCACCGCCCGGTGATCGACGCGATCGCCTTCAAATACCGCACCGGGACGCCGTGGATGGATCTGCCCGAGCGCTTCGGGTCGTGGAAGGGCGTCCACAACCGGCTGCGGTGCTGGGCCGCCGACGGCACCTGGGAGAAGGTCTTCACCGCCCTGCTCGCCCAGGCCGACGCCGAGGGCGACATGGACTGGGTCATCGCGGTCGACTCCACGATCGTCCGTGCTCACCAGCACGCCGCCGGGGCCCGCAAAAAGGGGCCCCGGCCGGCGAGCCGGACGACCATGCCCTCGGACGGTCCCGCGGCGGACTGACCACCAAGATCCATCTCGCCGCCGACAGCCGCTGTCGGCCCCTGGCCTTCGTCCTCACCCCGGGCCAGGCAGGGGACGCACCCGCGTTCGCCCAGGTCATGAACCAGTTACGGGTGCCCCGGCCGACCGGCCGGCCCCGGACAACACCGGAGATGGTCCTGGCCGACAAGGCTTACTCCTCACGCGCTATCCGGGCCCACCTCCGTCGGCGCGGAATCCGGGCAGTCATTCCCGTTCCCGCTGACCAGGCAACCAACCGCAAACGACGCGGCAGCCGGGGCGGCCGCCCGCCCGCGTTCGACCGAGAGGCATACAAGCAGCGCAACACCGTCGAACGCTGCATCAACAAACTCAAGCAATGGCGCGGCCTGGCCACCCGATACGACAAGACCGCCACCATCTACCAGGCCGCACTCCACATCGCCGCCATCCACACCTGGTCAGCACGATGATCCAAAAGAAACGGCCTAGTCCTTGGGGTCGAGCAGTTCGAGGGCGCCTTCGAGTGCGCCGTCGGCCGCGCCGGCCTTGAGCGCGAAACGTACGGGGGCGAGCGGCCGGCCCGCCGGGTCACTGTGGTGGGCGCGGGCCGCTTTCTCCGCTGCCCTGAGCGACTTCACGGCGTACGTCAGCAGACGCCGCAGCTCCTTCGGATCCGCGACGGCGACATCGCCCAGCTCGGCGGAGCAGGCGAGGACCTTCTCGGCCAGCGCCTCCAGTTCATGGGGGCGGGGGATGGTGTCGGGCCCGATGGACTTCAGCCGGGCGTGCACCTGGCGCAGTCCGGCTATGGTGTCAACGGTCATTCCGTCACCTTACGCGGGAGTGATGTTGCCGAGCTGGGCGATCAGCAGCGCCAGCCGGTAGGCCTCGGCGAAGTCGGCGGCGGAGTACGCGATGGTCCGCCCGCCCCCGACGCGGGTGACGCCCGGCACCAGCATGGCCAGATCGACCGTATGGGCCCGGCTCAGGTCGATCTCGACATCGACCGGACCCTGCACCCGGAACGGCGTCACCTCACCCCGCCGCGCCACGGCCTTCGCGGCGGCGGCCCGCAGCCGGTCCCGTGCCTCCTGCGGGTGCAGTGCGACGGCGGCGCCCTGGGCGAGCGCCCGCTTCACCTCGACGGTGACCGTCTCGGGCACCAGCTCACGCACCTCGGTACAGGCCACGTCGTCACCGCTGAGCAGCACCACCGGCACCCCGAGGTGCCCGGCCATGGCGGCGTTCAGCCCGATCTCCCCGAGGGAGAGCCCCGCCACCCGCACATCCAGGATGATGCCGTTCATGGTGTGCGCGATCACGGCGGGACCGGACCCGGCCCGCCCGTGGTACCCGACGAACAGCACCGCGTCGGTCTGCGCGTCCAGCCCGCCGAGCATCCCGAACGGCCGGGGCTTCCCCCGCACCAGCAGGGCCCGCCGGTCGAGCTCCTCCGGCAGCAGGTTCCGGAACGACCCGTGCGCGTCGGCCACCCACACCTCGGCCCCGGGCTCGCCCTCCAGCACCCCGTCGATCACGGCGTTGACCTCGGCCGTCATCGTCGTACGGGCCCGCGTGTAGTCGTAGCCGTCCGTGTGCGTCTCGGAGGCGTGCACGACCCCCGAGATGCCTTCCATGTCCACAGAGATCAGTACCTTGGTCACCCGCCCGACCTTACGCCGCGGCCCCGGAGGACCGGGCCGAGATGGCCCCGCTGAGCAGGACCGCACGCCGTCGGGTGGTGAAACGGGGGAGCCTCACCACGAGCGCGTTCAGACGGCCCGACTGCACGCTCGGTCGCCGGCCGCGGTCGAGTGCGCGCATCGCGGTCGCGACCACCTGTTCGGGGGTCTCGTACGAACCCTGGTGGGCCCCGCTGCCCAGGCCGTCGAAGAACTCGGTGCGGGTGAGGCCCGGGGCGAGCGACAGCACCCGCAGGCCGGTACCGCGCGACTCGTGCCACAGCGCCTCGGTGAAGCTGAGGACGAACGCCTTGCAGGCGGCGTAGACCGCCATCGCGGGAACGGGGGTGTACGCCGCCATGCTCGCGACATTCACGAGAACGCCCCGGCCGGAGTCGCGGAGCGGTTCGATGAACGCGCGGGTGAGATCGACGAGGTTGGCGACATTGACGTTCATCTCGTCGGTGAGGCGGTCCGGGTCCTCCTCGTGGAAGGGGCCGTCGGTGCCGAAACCGGCGTTGTTCACCAGACCGTCGACCGTGATGCCCTGCCGGGCCAGCTCGGCGGCCAGCCGCCGGCCCGCGCCCGGCTCACTCAGGTCGAGGGGTATCGCGGTGGCACGCACGCCGTGCCGCGTCCGCAGCTCGGAGGCGAGTGCCTCCAGGCGGTCCTGCCGCCGGGCGACGAGGACGACGTCGGAGCCGCGGCGGGCGAGTTCGCGGGCGAAGGCGGCACCGATGCCGGAGCTGGCACCCGTGACGATCGTGGTCTGCCCGGAGAAGCTGATCGGAGTCATGGCTGCACCGTACGCAATACCTTGCACTCAGTGCAAGACAATGCATTCGATGCAGAGACCTAGACTGCGTGCATGGCCGACACCCCCACGCTCCGCGAGCGCGCGCGCCGCGCGGCGCGCATGGAAATCACCGCCAGCGCGGTACGGCTCTTCGCGGAGAACGGCTTCGAGGCGACGACGATCGACCAGATCACCGCCGCGGTCGGCATCTCCCGCCGTTCGTTCTTCCACTACTTCGGCAGCAAGGAAGACGTCGTCCTGGGCGACACCGAGGCGCTCGGGGAGTCGGTACGCGCCGCGCTGGAAGCCCGTCCGGCCGACGAGTCGGCATGGACCGCCATCAAGGAAGCGTTCCTGGTGCTCCAGCAGAAGGCGGGCACCCTGGAGGAACAGCTGATCCTCGCCCGCATCCACCACGAGGCGCCCTCCCTGCGCGCCCGGCACCTGGAGAAACACCTGCGCTGGCAGGAACTGCTCGCCCCCGACGTACAGCGCCGCCTCGGCCTGCCCGCCACGCCGACCCCGGACCCCCGCGCCCTGGCCTTCGTCGCCGCCGCGCTGGCCTGCCTCGACGCCGCCCTCGACGCGTGGTACCGCTCCGGCGGAGCCGACGACCCCGAGCGCCTCTTCGACGAGGCGGTCGCCACCCTCCGCGCCTAGAACACGGAGCGCGCCCGCGCCGGGCATGGGGAAACCGGCCCCCCGGAGTCGGCCCCGCCCGCCGGATCAATCCCGAACCCCGGCCCCGAATGTCGGCAGCGGACGCGTGGGATCGCCGATCCAGGGCCGGCTTGTTCCGTCACGGCTGATGGTGAGCCCGAAGGAGTTCAACTGCGGGGCTCCTTGCCCCCGCCACCACTCCAGCGCCGCTGCCACCTCGTCCCACAGTCGGCGCGGCCCGGACTGGTAGACGGTGGCCTTGTCCTTCCCGTCCTGGAAAAGGACCGACGCCCACGACCGTGACCCCTCGGCCATGTCGAAGAACCACAGCGTCGACTCGCCATCCTCCCCGGCGTTCAGCACATGGGCGCAGTCGGGCACGCACAGCCCCAGCACGAACCGCGCCCCGCGGAACCGCTGCCCTTCGCCCAGATCGGAGAGGGTCACGCTGGTGGCGGACTCGTCCGCGTCTCCCGGATACTCCCGGACATGCCGGCCGAACCGCCCCCAGTCCAGGCGCTGCGCCCGCAGCTTCATGAACTCCAGCGGGCGCAGGAACGGCCCGCTCGCGGTCCCGTCCTCGGCGACGGTCAGCCGTACCAACGCGTCCTCGTCGCAGTAGTGCGTCCCCCACGGGGCCACGATCAGGCCGCCCGGCCGGGTCTGTCGCACCCACGCCGGCGGGAACTCCCGTACCCCGGCCGTGACGATCACCCGGTCGTACGGCGCCCGCGCAGCCCAGCCGTCCCGGCCGTCCGCGCACACCACCTCGGGATACAGGCCGAGACTGCCCAACTTCGCCCGCGCCCGCGACGCCACCCGCTTGTCCACCTCGACGGAGACCACGTTCCGATCGCCCAGCCGCGCGGACAGCAGCCCGGCGTTCCAGCCCGTTCCCGTCCCGATCTCCAGCACCCGGGCACCGGGAACCACATCGAGGTCGCCGAGCATGCGCGTCACGACGGACGGCATGCTCGCCGAACTGGTCGGCACCCGGCCCGGCCCGGGCCCCGGGTGCTGCCCGTCGTCCCACTGCGTGGTGACGGGAACATTGGCGTAGGCCGCACGTTCCCACGCCACCGGATCCGTCCGCCGGTCCACCGTCCTGCTCCGGCCGGTCTCCATCTCGTACGGCCACATCAGATCCGGCAGAAACACCTCACGCGGCACGGCCTCGAACGCCCCGGCCCACTCCCGCTTCATCGCACCGGTGCGCAGCAGGAACCGCGTCAGTCCTTCAAGGGGACTGACGCGCTCCCTTCGATCAGGATGTCCGGTCACTTCCGGTGATCTCCATCGCCCTCGGGCGAACCACCATCGGGTGACGGGGGACCGGATGGAGGGGTCCACGGCTGACCGGGCAGCCCGTCCCCGTTGTTGTCGTCACCGGGCTTGTCGTGCTTTCCCATGGTGTTGCCTCCCACGTGTCGCCGCGATCCCTGCGGATCGCGTACCCATGCCTTGACGGTAGGGAGGTACGTGACCCAGTTCCCAGGCGATTGCGGGCGATTGCGCGGTCATCACCCGAAGGAGGAAATCGCCGATCTGATCAGTGCACGAGCCTTGGCTCCGTACACGGCGGTGTCGGCCAGCATCAGAAACGTATCGGCGTACGCCTTGATTTCCCCGGGCTGGGTCAAGGTCAGATAGCCGGACACCAACTCGACGTTGACCCGCGCGGTATCGAAGATCCAGAAGCCCTCCACCGGCATCCTTCGCCGACCCAGGGCCGAGGGAATGACCCCGAGACTGACGTTCGGCAGGGTGCAGATCAGCAGCAGGTGCTCCAACTGATCCCGCTGTGTGTCCGCACTGCCGAGCCCGCTGCGCAACACGGATTCCTCCACGAGGGCCGCGAACCTCCGATGTCCCTCGTAGAGGACGTACTGCCGTTCCATCCGCACCGCGACCGCTTCCGCGACATCGTCGATCGGCACCCGCCGGCGCTGGACCCCGCGCAGCACATCCTCGGTGTACCGGTACGTCTGGAACAGCCCGGGAATGAGGCCGGGGGAGTATGACCGGAACCACCGAGTGCGCTCGAAGAGCGGGAGGACCGTCTCTTGTGCCCGGCGCAGCCCGGTCCGTTCCATCCGGTGCCAGTGAATCCACATGCCCTCCACAGCACGGAGGGCGGCGATGAGGTCCTCCGTCTGCTCGTCGGCACCGCATGCCCGGCACCAGGAGCGGATGTCATCGGCAGAGGGAGAGGTCTTCGCCGTCGCGATCCTGGACACCTTGGAGGGGTGCCAACCACACGCAGCGGCTAGTGACTTGCCGTCCAGTCCGGCGTCCTGGCAGATCTCCCGCAAACGGCCGGCAAGGACTTTCCGGGCCGCCTGGGCGTTTGAAGATTCGGAGGCGGTCATGGCGGGGCCCGATCAGCTCGGTTCGTACTCGTGATGCGGCACGGCGCGCTCCCACACCGCTTCGAATGCGGTGGTACACAGCCGGGCGACGGCGGGGTCCTCGGACAGGTCCGTGTGGACCCACCGGCCGGAACCGTCGAAGACATTGAACTGCACCAGCCGATCGTCGAACAGCCAGAAATCATTCCCGGGCAGGGCGAGATCCGACGCCTGTCGCCGGGGAAGCCAGCGGATCTGCTCCCCTGCGGCGATATTGGTGAACGTTCCGGAGTGCTCGTAACGGATGTAGTCGCTCACCGGCTCCGAGATGATCCGGGCGCGGCGCAGAACCACACCCTTACGGGCCACTTCCTGGACCAGGCCGAGCCACGGCCGCCACCACGAGTCGCGTTCCGCCGGATTGAGCCGGTGGCCCTTTCTCCAGGCCGCGAAGCCTTCGATCTCACTCTCCACACCGTAGGCATCGCGCATCTCCAGATGCACCGCCGATTTCCGCGTTGACCGCAGCAGGTCCGCGAAGCTCGTCAAACTCTGCGACATCAGGCTCCTTGCGCAGGACGGTTGTGTCGGTTGTGAAGTGCGCCCCGCCCTTTACCCTCCGTACCGCTGGGTGTCGCGCCACGGGGGCTCGGAGCAGGGCTCGGCGAGGCGTGGGGCAGCTCCGTGGTTGCTTCCGCCTCGCAGGTGTTCAGAGGTGGGACTGGTGGTGCGGCGTGGCACGTCGCCACACGGCGTCGAACGCGGTCGCGCACAACCGTGCTATATGGGGACGCTGATCCAGCTCGGGGCCGGCGGAACCGCCGTCCCCGGTGAAGTGGTTCCAGATGATGACGCGCTCGTCGAAGAGCCAGAAGTCGTTCCCAGGCAGGGGGATATCCGAGGCCATGCGGCGCGGGAGCCAGCGGATCTCTTCGCCTGCGGCGATGTTCTGGTAGGAGCAGCCATGCTCATAGCGGATGTAGTCGCTCACGGGTTCCGAGACGATGCGGGCCCGACGGATCGAGACGCCTCGGGCAGTGGCGTCACGAACCCACGTGTGGAAGTCGTTCCACCATGCAGCGGGGTCGGGGCTCGGCCGCCAACCCGATCGCCATTTCGTGAACTCTGCCGCCTCCTCGTCAACGCCATAGCCGTCGCGCATTTCGAGGTGGACGGCCGAATACCTCGTCCGGGCCAGCAGTTCAACGAACTCCGCGCCGGTCCGGGACACCATGTACCTCCTTTGAGCGCGCACACCAATACCGGACGCTCGGGCGGGGTCACACGCCGAGGGTCTTCACGTATTCCGCGAAGGGCACGGCGTGCTCCAGAGCGATCCGCTTCCACTCCTGGTAGGGCTCCGGGCTGCCTTCGTACGTCTCGCGGTTGATCTGGGTGCCGTCGGGGCGGAAGTTGAGGTGGGCGATGCGGGTGCCGTCGAACATCCACCAGTCCTGGCCGGAGAGCGGTAGGCCGTAGCTTTCGGCGGTCACGTCCAGCACGCGGATGTCCTCGCCGGCCGCGATGTTGCCGGGGATGCCCCAGGCGAACTGGTATCGCTGGTAGCCGGTGAGCGGCCGGCGCACGATGCGGACTCGGCCGATGCGTCTGCCAGAGGCAACGAACCCCTGTACGCGCTGGTGCCAGCGGGCGTTGTGGTCGGCGGGTTTGGTCTCGCCCCGCTGGAACCGGGCGATGTTCACCTGCTCAGCGGGCATGGTGTAGGTGGGCTGCGCCTCGAAACGCCACGCTTCCTGCTCGAAGGAGTCGAAGAAGCGCTGCCACTTTTCGCCATCCAGGATCACTGGCGGGCTCCCTTGAATGTGCAACTTGTGGATCTGGGGCAGGTCCCTGCTTAAACAGGGCGGTGCAAGCACTCCGGGAGAGTCCATTGCCACCCGGCGTCGCTGAGAGGGTCGGACTCTTCTTCTCCGCTACTCACGGCCGCTCTTGAGATCGGCTAGGAAAGCGGCCCAGGCTGGGGTGGGGATCAGTGCCGCGGGTACCGTCCGGTCCTTGGTGTCCCGGACCGCGACTCCCTGCCTGTCGGTTACCACCGCGACCTCGACACAGTTGCTATTGCCTGCGGTGTAACTGCTCGTGCGCCAGTTGGCGGCGTGGAGATCGTCCCGCATTTTCATCTCAGTCCAGTTCCTTCTCGATACGTCGCACCAGGTCGCGGCTATCCTCCTGCGACAGTGCGGCGGTGGACAAGCTGCGGAACTGTCGGTTGAGCAACCGAAGAACCATCGGGCTGTCCTTCAGCGTGGTGGCGCTCTCCGCAGACTCGGTGAAGGCCACATCCGCGTCAGAGTCGGCGTCGGTCCCGAACAAGCTGAAGCCGCCGGTTACGGCAGCCTTCGCACCAGCCGTGAACGGGATGATCCGAATGCTGACGTGCGGCAGTTCGGCTGTCTGTGCCAGCTTTTGGAGCTGGGCCCGCATCACCTTGGCGCCACCGACCTGGAGGCGGAGCGCGGCCTCGGTCATCACCCCCTCGAAAATGAGGGGTTCGTCCTCGGTCAGCCGCTGTTGGCGGCGCATTCGCACGTCGACGAGGCTGTCCACCTGGTTGGGACCGAGTGATGCGTATCCACCCTCGGTGACCGCGTGGGCATAGTCCTGGGTCTGGAGCAGTCCAGGGATGAGTAGCGATTGATACTCGGCACCACGTGCCGCTTCTGCTTCGTACGCGATGTACTCGCTGTAGTTCACGGTGAGAACGTCGCTGTACGCGTGCCACCACGGTGGCACCCGCTGTTTGCCCCGGATCATGTACTCGGTGAGCCTGGCACGCTCGTCCTCATCGACCTCGTACAACTCCATCAGGGCCTCGAAGTCGCGCCGTGTCACTGATCGTTTGCCCAGTTCGAAGCGGCTGACCTTGGTGGCGTGACACCTGAGATGGGCCGCGACATCCTCGGTCGTCAGACCGAAGCCGTCTCGTAGCAGGCGAAGCTCCCCGCCGAGTTTGCGTCGTGCGGTCAGCGGACTTCCGCTGGCAACGACCGCCATTTCCACCTCCGTTGAGTCAAGGCGCAGTTGAGCGTAGCGCGCGGTCCTGCCCATTTGATCGGCCATCACTCCATCAAGTGAATGCGATGCCAAGTTTTGGCAGGCTGCCATTCTATGGCTTGACGTCCGGCTGGGACTCTGAACATCATGAACCCGCTGACGCAGCGCACTTGCGATGTCACACGAGGTCAGCCGACTCGGGCAGGGAGGCCCCATGACGAGTTCCGTGCGAGCCGCGTACGGCCAGAGCGTGTATGGACAGTCCGTGATGGCCCGCCCCATAGAGATCAAGCACTGGCGGTCCGTGGTCGGAGATGTGCTGACGATGTGGGGCGGGTCTCGGGACGCCGTGGATCTGGTGCGGTTGGGGGTCAGTGAGTTGCTCGGCAATGTGGCGAAGCATGTCGAGAACCCGCGCTGCTATCTGCGGATGACGCGGATCGGGGTGGAGGTCACGGTGCAGGTCTTCGACCGGTCGGTGCGGTTGCCGGTGCTGGGGCACCGGGCGCCCGCCTGGGACGCCGAAAGTGGGCGCGGGTTGTGGATGCTGCGGGAGATGGCGTGCGCGTTCGGGTGTGAGCGGACCGTTCGGTGCGCCGGGAAGATCGTCTGGTTCCGGTGCGCGCTGTGAACGTCTCGACGCAGGTGTGGGTGCAGACCGACGTGATCTCCGGGTGGGCGGAGGAGGGGGAGTGCCTGATGTGCGGTCGGGGTGAGGTACTGGTGATGTGGCTGGGACCGGTCGTCGGGTTCGGGCGGAGCCGGCCGTTCCATGCCTGCGAACCGTGTGCGGTGCGGCTGGCGCGGTGGGTGCGGGGGGCTGAGCCCGAGCCCTGTGAGCCGACCGCCGCCACGCACGGGGCGTCGGGGTTCGCGCGGGGGTACGAGACCGCCGTCAACGCGGTCGCGGCCGTGACCATCGCCGGGGTGCTGTCCCTCAGCGGTGTGGCGGCCGGGTTGTGGCTGGGGGCGCGGTGACGCGGCCGGTGGTCCGGAGCATGGAACGGGCCGGGCCCGGCGTCCACAGGGTGTGGATGCCGGGCCCGGCCCGTCACGGTCGAACGGCTCTGCCGTCCCGCTCAGCTCAGAAGCGGCGGGTGATCAGGGCCTTCTTCACTTCCTGGATGGCCTTGGTGACCTCGATACCGCGCGGGCAGGCGTCCGTGCAGTTGAAGGTGGTGCGGCAACGCCACACACCGTCGCGGTCGTTGAGGATCTCCAGGCGCTGCTCGCCGCCCTCGTCCCGGGAGTCGAAGATGAAGCGGTGCGCGTTGACGATCGCCGCCGGGCCGAAGTACTGGCCGTCGTTCCAGAACACCGGGCACGAGGAGGTGCACGCGGCGCACAGGATGCACTTGGTGGTGTCGTCGAACCGCTCGCGGTCCTCGGCGGACTGGAGCCGCTCGCGGGTGGGCTCGTTCCCCTTGGTGATGAGGAACGGCATCACGTCGCGGTACGCCTGGAAGAACGGGTCCATGTCGACCACGAGGTCCTTCAGGACCGTCAGACCCTTTATCGCCTCGACCAGGACCGGCTTGGTGGCCACGCCGTCCTTGATCTCGGTGATGTCCTTGATCAGGGTCTTGCAGGCCAGCCGGTTGCGGCCGTTGATGCGCATCGCGTCCGAGCCGCAGATGCCGTGGGCGCACGAGCGGCGGAACGTCAGGGTGCCGTCGTTCTCCCACTTGATCTGGTGGAGGGCGTCCAGGACGCGCTCCTTCGGATCGATGCGGATCTCGAAGTCCTGCCAGCTCGCCTCGGCCGAGACCTCCGGGTTGAACCGGCGGATCCGGAAGGTGACGGTGACGAGGTGACTCGCGTCCTGCCCGGGGGAGGACACCTTGTCCAGTGTCGGGGTGGCCATCAGTACTTACGCTCCATCGGCTGGTAGCGGGTGACGACGACCGGCTTGTAGTCCAGCCGGATCGACTCGTTGCCCTCGGCGTCGACCTCGCGGTAAGCCATGGTGTGCCGCATGAAGTTGACGTCGTCGCGGTCGGGATAGTCCTCCCGGTAGTGGCCGCCGCGGGACTCCTTGCGGGCCAGCGCGGAGACGGCCAGGACCTCGGCCAGTTCCAGGAGGTTGCCCAGCTCCAGGGCTTCGAGCAGGTCGGTGTTGAACCGCCGGCCCTTGTCCTGGACCGAGACGTGCTTGTAGCGCTCGCGCAGGGCCGCGATCTCCTCCACGGCCTCCTTGAGCGTTTCCTCGGTGCGGAAGACCATGGCGTTCTTGTCCATGGTCTCCTGGAGTTCGCGGCGGATGTCGTGCACCCGCTCGGTGCCGGTGGACTCCCGCATCCGCTCCACCTCGGTGGACACGAACTGCTCGGGGTTCTCCGGCAGGTCGACGAAGTCGGCGGTGGCCGCGTACTCCGCCGCGGCGATGCCGGCCCGGCGGCCGAAGACGTTGATGTCCAGCAGCGAGTTGGTGCCCAGACGGTTCGCGCCGTGGACCGACACGCAGGCGACCTCGCCCGCCGCGTACAGACCGGGCACGACGTCCGTGTTGTTCGCCAGGACCTCGCCCTCGATGTTGGTGGGGATGCCACCCATCGCGTAGTGCGCGGTCGGCTGGATCGGGATCGGGTCGGTGTACGGCTCGATGCCCAGGTAGGTGCGTGCGAACTCGGTGATGTCCGGCAGCTTCGCGTCCAGCTGCTCCGGCGGCAGGTGGGTGAGGTCCAGGTAGACGTGGTCGCCCTCGGGGCCGCAGCCGCGGCCTTCCCGGATCTCGGTGTAGATCGAGCGGGAGACGACGTCACGCGACGCCAGGTCCTTCATGACGGGCGCGTACTTCTCCATGAAGCGCTCACCGTCCTTGTTCCGCAGGATGCCGCCCTCGCCGCGCGCGCCCTCGGTGAGCAGGATGCCCATCTTCCAGATGCCGGTCGGGTGGAACTGGAAGAACTCCATGTCCTCCAGCGGCAGTCCGCGCCGCCACGCCGCCGCCTGGCCGTCGCCGGTCAGGGTGTGGGCGTTGGAGGACACCTTGTAGAACTTGCCGTTGCCGCCGGAGGCGAAGACGACGGCCTTCGCCTGGAAGACGTGCAGCTCGCCGGTGGCCAGCTCGTAGGCGACGACGCCGGCGGTCTTCTTGACCCCGTCGACCTCGGTGAGCAGCAGGTCCAGGACGTAGAACTCGTTGTAGAACTCCACGCCCTCCTTGACGCAGTTCTGGTACAGCGTCTGGAGGATCATGTGCCCGGTGCGGTCGGCCGCGTAGCAGGAGCGGCGCACCGGCGCCTCACCGTGGTTACGGCTGTGCCCGCCGAAGCGCCGCTGGTCGATGCGGCCCTCGGGGGTGCGGTTGAACGGCAGGCCCATCTTCTCCAGGTCGAGGACGGAGTCGATGGCCTCCTTCGCCAGGATCTCGGCGGCGTCCTGGTCGACCAGGTAGTCGCCGCCCTTGATGGTGTCGAAGGTGTGCCACTCCCAGTTGTCCTCCTCGACGTTGGCGAGGGCGGCGGCCATGCCGCCCTGCGCCGCGCCGGTGTGGGAGCGGGTGGGGTAGAGCTTGGTCAGTACGGCGGTACGGCTGCGCTTGGTGGCCTCGATGGCCGCGCGCATCCCGGCGCCGCCCGCACCGACGATGACGGTGTCGTACTTGTGGATCTGCATGTGTTCGTCAGCCCCGGTGCGGTCAGGTGATGTTCGGGTCGAAGGTGAAGATCACCAGCGTGCCCAGCAGGACGGTGAAGACGGTCGCCGTGTAGAGCAGCATCTTCAGCCAGAAACGGGTGTTGTCCCGCTGCGCGTAGTCGTTGATGATCGTCCGCAGCCCGTTGGCGCCGTGGAGCATGGCGAGCCACAGCATGATCAGGTCCCACGCCTGCCAGAACGGGGAGGCCCAGCGGCCGGCCACGAAGGCGAAGCTGACCTTGGAGACGCCGCCGTCCAGCACCAGCTGGATCAGCAGGTGGCCCAGCACCAGGACGACGAGCAGGATGCCGGACAGGCGCATGAACAGCCAGCCGTACAGCTCGAAGTTGGTGCGGGTGGCCTTGGGCGTCTTGCCGGTGCGGGCCCGGGGCGGCTCGATGACCGGGGCGGGGTGGTCGGCGTCGTACCCCTCGTCCACGGTGATGGAATCAGTGGAAGACATCGTGCATCAGCTCCCGAACAGCTCACGGAAGGCGTGCGAGAGGACGGGGTACGCGGCCCCCGCCATCAGCACGACCCAGACGCCCACCACGGAATACAGCATGTGCTTCTGGTAGCGGGCGCCCTTGTTCCAGAAGTCGACGGCGATGACGCGCAGGCCGTTGAGCGCATGGAAGAGGACGGCGGCGACCAGTCCGTATTCCATGAACGCGACGAGCGGCGTCTTGTACACGGCGATGGTGTCGTCGTAGGCGTCGGGGGAGACGCGCACGAGTGCGGTGTCGAGGACATGAACGAACAGGAAGAAGAACACCAGGACACCGGTGACTCGATGAGCCACCCATGACCACATGCCTTCCCGGCCGCGGTACAGCGTTCCTGCCGGCACGGAAGAACCCTCCGAAGCGATTCGGGGCCTGCGGCGGCACTCCTGTCTGTCGAAGGGTCTCCGTCGGGCCCGGCCGGGTACGGTCCACCGGCCGCCCGCCATGCTATCGACGGGGGGACCCCATGTCGGACGCGGGGTCTAGGGTGTGATCAATCGCGCATTGATCTCATCCTTTCGCGTGACGCATCTGCTGATCCGGTTACCGTCGTGTGTATGAAAAGCACGGTATGGCGGATATGGGCGATTGTCGCCGTCGTGGGGCTGATAGCCACCGCGACGGCACTTGTCGTCACTCAGCGGTCCGATGGCGGCGACACCGCCTCGGACCATCCGGACCCCACCCAGACCTCCCCCGCGGCCAATCTTCCCGACCCCGTACTGGCCGACGGCCCCACGGGCGACCTGCAGACCGTCCCCCAGGTCACCACCTGGGAGCCGGCCGACGGCCCCGGCTGGGCCCCCTCCGACACCACCCGGGTGGTCACCGAGTCCGGCTCGGACGCCACCGGCGCCGCCGACCGGCTGGCCGACGAGCTCTCCGTGGACCGCGCCGACGACGGCGCCCGCGCCTCGGACGTCCTGCTCACGATTGACCCGAACGCAGGAACGGGCCCCGAGGGATATTCCCTCACCACCCGTGACCACCAGGTCACGATCACCGCCGAGACCGGGGCCGGCGCCTTCTACGGCACCCGCACCCTCGTGCAGTCCGTGCGCGCGGACGGCGGCCTCCCCGAGGGCTCCGTCCAGGACGCCCCCGACCGCGAGCAGCGCGGCCTGATGCTGGACACGGCCCGGAAGTTCTACTCGGCCGAGTGGATCGAGGAACGGCTGCACGAGCTGGCCGACCTCAAGCTCAACGAGTTCCACCTGCACTTCAGCGACGACCAGGGCTTCCGCATCGAGAGCGAGAGCCACCCCGAGATCGTCTCGCAGGAGCACCTCACCAAGGACGAGGTCACCTCGATCGTCGAGCTGGCCGAGTCCCTGCACATCACCGTCATCCCCGAGATCGACTCGCCGGGACACCTGGGCGCGGTGCTGGACGCCAACCCCGACCTCCAGCTCAAGCGGGCGGACGGCTCGGTCTCCGAGGGCGCCATCGACATCTCCAACCCCGACTCCGCCGCCCTCATCGACGATCTGCTGCGCGAGTACGCCCCGCTCTTCCCCGGGGAGTACTTCCACGTCGGCGGCGACGAGTACCCGGCGCTGTACTCCTCCGACCCCGAAGCCACCTACCCGAACCTGGCCCGGGCCGCCGAGGAGCAGTACGGGGCGGGGGCGACCGTACGGGACCTGGCCACCGGCTGGATCAACGACCGCGCCGCGACCGCCCGCGATCTTGGCAAGACCCCGCAGGTGTGGAACGACGGCATGCACGCCGGCGGCAAGGTGCAGCCCAGTGAGGACCGGCAGGTCACGTACTGGACCGGCCGCGAGATCGGCGCCCGCGAGCCGCAGGAGTACCTCGACCAGGGTTTCCCGCTGATCAACCTCAACTCGGCCTATCTCTACTACGTGCTCGGCGAGCCCAACGAGTTCACCTACCCCACGGGTGAGGCCATCTACAACGAGTGGACGCCCGACGTGGTGCGCGGATCGACCGCGCTGCCCGAGGGCGAGGGCGGCCCGGAGCACGTGCTCGGCGCCCGCTTCGCGATCTGGTGCGACCTCGCCGACGCCCAGACCCCCGAGCAGGTCGCCGAGGGCATCCGGCTCCCGCTGGCCGCCATGGCGCAGAAGACCTGGCACGCCGGGGAACCCAGCGGCACCTGGACGGAGTTCACCCAGCGGGTGGATAACGTCGGATGAGTGTGGGCTAGTCTCGGGCCCGCAAGAAAATGATCATGGTCGGCGTGCCGGGCGGACCGCCCGGGGCACCGATGGCAGCCAGGGCCGCCACCCCCCACAGGAGAGGCCCCGGCTGCCGCGGCGGACCCACGCCTGGCGGGGCTCGGGTCCGCACCTCGTACAGCGTGCAACGGCCGGTTTCTGTTACCGAGCGGATACGTACAGATGCGCCATGGACTGAGCAGCACGGGACGCGTAGCGTTCGGTATCCACAGCGCACAGTTACCAGCTCTGGAAACAGAACGGCGAAGAGTGCGGCGTGGAGGCCGCTAAGGGGGGCCGGAGTGCAGGCGCAGGTTCACTCGCAGGAGCAGGTTCACGAGCAGGTGGGGGAACCACGGCGGCGACCCGACCGCGCGGCGGTGGCGGACCGCCGGCTCACCGCCGCGGTGCAGGCCGCGCAGGAAGGTGACGAGAGCGCCTTCCGCCAGGTGTTCCACGCGGTCCATCCACGGTTACTGGGCTACGTGCGCACCATGGTCACCGGGCCCGACGCCGAGGACGTGACCGCCGAGGCGTGGCTGCACATATCCCGGGACCTGTCGCGCTTCAGCGGCGACGCCGACCGGTTCCGCGGCTGGACCCACCGGATCGCGCGCAACCGCGCCCTGGACCACCTGCGGGCCCGCGGGCGGCGCCCCCAGGAGTGCGGGGTGGAGGACGCCGGACTGATCGAGCTGCCGGCCGGGGTGGACACCGCCGAGGCCGCCATGGAGGCCGTCGCCACCTCCCGGGTCTTCGACCTGGTCGCCACCCTCCCCAGGGAGCAGGCGGGCGCCGTCGTGCTACGCGCCATGCTGGGCCTGGACGCCAAGCGGGCCGCCGTCGTGCTGGGCTGCCGCCCCGGCGCGGTGCGCACCGCCACCCACCGGGGGCTGCGCCGGCTCGCCCAACTGGTCGCCGAGCGGCCCGAGCACGAGCCGGCGGGCGCCGCGCTGCCCGCCTCCCCGGCTGCTCAGAAGGCCAGGGGAGCGTCCTCGGCGGCCTCCGGGACACCCGCCGTTCCGGCCCCGGTAACGAAATCCGAGCGCGCGGCGCAGTAAGAGGCAGGCCGACTGGTCATCGGCCCCGGGCCGACCCGAGGTCCCCCCCGTACCTCTGGGTAGGCCCCTCGCGCGGGCGGGGTAGCTTTCCCCCTAGCCCCGTCCGCGCACTCTCTCCTCCTCCACGCCGCTCCGCCCCCTCCGGCTCCTTCCCCGGGCGGCGCACCGCTCGTTAAAGTCCCTGGCATGACGCGTGAGTCTGAGTCGGGCAAGCCGATCGAACCGGTATACGGCCCCGAAGCTCTCAAGGGCTGGGATCCAGCCGAAAAACTCGGCACCCCGGGCAGCTATCCGTACACCCGCGGTGTCTATCCCTCCATGTACACCGGCCGGCCGTGGACCATGCGCCAGTACGCCGGTTTCGGCACCGCCACCGAGTCCAACGCCCGCTACCGGCAGCTGATCGCCAACGGCACCATGGGCCTGTCCGTCGCCTTCGACCTGCCCACCCAGATGGGGCACGACTCGGACGCCCCGATCGCGCACGGCGAGGTCGGCAAGGTGGGAGTCGCCATCGACTCCATCGACGACATGCGGGTCCTGTTCGACAGCATCCCGCTGGGCGAGGTCTCCACCTCGATGACCATCAACGCCCCCGCCGCGCTGCTCCTGCTGCTCTACCAGCTGGTGGCGGAGGAGCAGGGAGTGCCGCCCGAGCGGCTCACCGGCACCATCCAGAACGACGTGCTCAAGGAGTACATCGCCCGCGGCACCTACATCTTCCCGCCCAAGCCCTCGCTGCGGCTGGTGTCGGACATCTTCCGCTACTGCAAGGCGGAACTGCCCAAGTGGAACACCATCTCCATCTCCGGCTACCACATGGCCGAGGCCGGGGCGACGCCCGCGCAGGAGATCGCCTTCACGCTGGCGGACGGCATCGAGTACGTCCGCACCGCCGTCGCCGCCGGGATGGCCGTGGACGACTTCGCGCCCCGGCTGTCGTTCTTCTTCGTGGCGCGCACCACCATACTGGAGGAAATCGCCAAGTTCCGGGCCGCGCGCCGGATCTGGGCCCGCGTGATGCGCGAGGAGTTCGGCGCGCAGAACCCCAAGTCGCTCATGCTCCGCTTCCACACCCAGACCGCGGGCGTCCAGCTCACCGCGCAGCAGCCGGAGGTGAACCTGGTGCGGGTCGCCGTCCAGGCGCTGGGCGCGGTGCTCGGCGGCACCCAGTCGCTGCACACCAACTCCTACGACGAGGCCATCGCGCTGCCCACCGACAAGTCGGCCCGCCTGGCGCTGCGCACCCAGCAGGTGCTCGCGTACGAGACCGATGTGACCGCCACCGTCGACCCGTTCGCCGGCTCCTACGTCATGGAGTCGATGACCGACGACGTGGAGAACGCCGCCGTGGAGCTGCTGGAGCGGATCGAGGAGCGCGGCGGCGCCGTCGCCGCCATCGAACAGGGTTTCCAGAAGACGGAGATCGAGCGCAGCGCCTACCGGGTCGCCCTGGAGACGGACGCGGGGGAGCGGGTCGTCGTCGGCGTCAACCGCTTCCAGCTCGCCGAGGAGGAACCGTACGAACCGCTGCGCGTGGACCCGGCCATCGAGGCGCAGCAGGCCGCCCGGCTCGCCGCGCTGCGCGCCGAACGCGACCAGCCGGCGGTGGACGGCGCGCTGGCGGCGCTGCGCGCGGCGGCCCAGGACCCGGAGGCGAACGTCCTCTACCCGATGAAGGAGGCGCTGCGCGCCCGCGCCACGGTGGGCGAGGTCTGCAACACCCTGCGGGAGGTGTGGGGGGCGTACATCCCCTCGGAGACCTTCTGAGGGCGCCGCGGTGTGGCGGAAGCTGTGCGGGAGGTACGGAAGTTGCGCGGACGTGGCCCGGCCGCGCCGTGCGGGAGCACGGCGTGCCGGTCGATAGGATCCGATGCCTGACACCCGCTCACGAAAGGTGACTTCGCGGCTCCGCGCGGTGACCGCGCGGCGGTCGCGGCACGCTCCCGCACGACCGTGAAGGCTCTCCATGGCACGTCCTCCGTCCACTTCGGCACTGTGGCCCGTGGCCATGGTCGTCGCGCCGTGTGCGCCGGCCGCGCCGCCGGTCCTCGCACTGCTGGCCGACCCGTCCCCGTGGGCGATGGCGGCGGCGGGCGGCGCCGGCGCCGCGGCGCTGCTCGGGCTGCTGCTCGCCCTGTGGCGCGCACACCGCGCCACCGCCGCCGAACTGGCCCACCAGCGGGCGGAGACCGCCCGGCGGCTGGCCGAACTGGCCCGGCGCGACAAGCAGTGGCGCTCCTTCACCGACCAGCAGGCCGCGCTGCTGCGGCAGGAGTGCGAGCACCTGCTGACGGAACGGCTGCCCGCGGTCTTCCGCGGCCGGGAGGTGCCGCCCGTCAAGTACCGCGCCCAGCTGCCCGAGACCGTGGTGCGGGACTTCGAACGGGTGGTCGCGGAGATCGCCGAACGGCTCGCGGACCGCTCGGAGTCGCAGCGCCTGGCCATGGTGGCGCTGGCCGGCCGCGTACAGACCTCGGCGCACCGCATCCAGGCCGCCGTCACCACCTTGTCCGAACGGCACGGCCACGACCCGGACATCCTGGAGACGGCGATGTGGGTGGACCACGCCGCCACCCAGCAGGCGCGGCACGCCCAGAGCCTCCAGGTGCTCGGCGGTGAGTGGCCGGGCCAGCGCTGGGAGGAACCGATGGCCCTGGTGGACGTGGTGCGCGCCGCCTCGGGCCGGATCGTCGCCTACCGGCGGGTGGAGGTGGCGGGCGAGCAGGACGTGGGCGCCGCCGCCCGCGTCGTCGAGCCGCTGATCCATCTGATCGCCGAACTCCTCGCCAACGCCACCGAGCACTCCCCGCCCAGGACGGTTGTCCCGGTGATGGTGCGCACCGTGCAGCGCGGCGCCGTCATCGAGATCGACGACGGCGGTCTGGGCATGGACGAGTACCGCATGGACCGGGCCCGGCAGATCGTCTCGGGGCGGCGGCCGGTGGCGCTGGCCGACGTGGGGGAGGTGCCGCGCACCGGCTTCGCGGTGGTGGGGCGGTTCGCCGCCCGGCACGGCTTCCAGGTGGACCTGTCGCCCTCGCCGTACGGCGGGGTGCGGGTGGTGATCCTCATCGGCCGGTCCGATCTCGCCACGGTGGAGCCGCTGGGCGCGGGCGGCGGCCGGGGCCGGCGGGAGCTCGGCCCGGTGCCGGGCCGGCTCCCCGCCCCCGGCCACGCGCCGCGTCCGGGGCCTGGCGGCGGTCCGCGGACCGGCCGGGGGCCCGGCGCCGCGCCGCGGACCGGCCGGGAGGTCGTCCAGGGCTCCGGCTCGGCACCCGGTCTCGGCCCCGGCACGGGCCCCGGCTCCGCACCCGGTCTCGGCTCTGGCTCCGCCCCCGAGCCACGTCCCGGCCCCGGCCCCGGCTCCGCACCCCGCCCCGGTGCGCAGCCCGTACCGCAGCCCCGGCCGGAACGTTCCGGCCCCGCCCCCCGGCACGCCAGGGCCCCGGAGCCCGCCCCGCGGCACGGCCACGACCCGGCGCCCCCGCCCGTACGCCCCTCAGGACTGCCCCAACGCGCCTCCCGCCGCGGCGAGTCGCTGCCCCGGCAGCCGTGGAGCGCACCGCCCGAACCGCAACAGACCCCCGAGGAGGCGGGGGACTGGATGGAGAGCTTCCTCGCCGGCGGCGCCGCCGGAACCCCGGCCGGCCCCGCCGACCCCACCACCCACCCGAAAGGCTGAACGCGCATGCAGTACGTCGAAAGCCCCGAGCGGCAGAGCTGGATGATCTCCGAGGTGGCCACCGTGCCCGGCGTCAGACATGTCATCGTGTTCAGCTCGGACGGGCTGCTGCTCGCCTGCTCGGAGGGCATCGACCGGGACAGCGCCGACCGGCTGTCCGCGAACTGCTCCGGGCTGCAGTCCCTGGGCCGCAGCCTGGGCCGGGACTTCGGCGAGGAGGACGGCGCCGTCCACCAGCAGATGGTCGACTTCAGGGGCGGCTACCTGTTCATGCGCAGTGCGGCCGGCACCCATCTCGCCGCCGTCACCGGGCCGGTGGTGGACCCGGGTCTGGTGGCCCAGCGGATGCAGGCCCAGATTCTGCGGATCGGCGCCGTGCGTCCCGGCGGCGGCCCGCCCCCGCGACGGGACGCCTGATCGCCGATGAGCGAGAACGGCGGATACCGTGAGAGGGCGCTGCGGCCCTATGTGATCACCGGGGGGAAGTCGCGTCCGAGCCGTACCACCATGGGGGTGGAGACACTTCTGGTGCGGGCGGACACCGCCGGACCGCTGCCGGTGACGGCCACCCGGGAGATCAGAGCCCTGGTGCGGATGTGCGAGCGGCTGCTCTCCCTCGCGGAGGCGGCCGCCCGTCTCCAACTGCCGCTCAGCCTGGTGAAGGTGCTCGCATCGGAACTGGTGGACGGCGGTTATCTGATCGCCCGCTCGGGAATCCCGCAGGCGGTACGCCCCGACAGGGAATTGCTACAGGAGGTTCTGGATGGTCTTCGCAGACTCCGCTGAGTCCGCGCCCGCCGCTGACCGCTATCTGCCGGACTCGGTGCGCCGGGCGGTGAAGGTCCTGGTGGTGGGCGCCTTCGGGGTCGGGAAGACGACGCTGGTGGGCTCGGTCAGCGAGATCGAGCCGCTGCGCACCGAGGAGGCGCTGACCGAGGCCGGGGTCGGTATCGACGACCTCACCGGCATCGACGGCAAGCGGATGACCACCGTCGCCATGGACTTCGGCCGGCTCACGCTCAACTCGCGGCTGGTGATGTACGTGTTCGGCACCCCGGGACAGCAGCGGTTCTGGGAGCTGTGGGAGGGGCTGGCCGAGGGCGCGCTCGGCGCGCTGGCCGTGGTGGACACCCGGCGGCTGGCCGACAGCTTCGAGGTGCTGGCCCAACTGGAGCTGCGCGGACTGCCGTTCGCCGTGGCCGTCAACCAGTTCCCGGACAGCGCGGTGTACGCCACCGAGGAACTGCGCGGCGCCCTGGACCTGACCGAGGACACCCCGGTCGTCACCTTCGACGCCCGGGACCGGGCCTCCTCGATGGACGCGCTGGTCACCCTCGTCGAGTACATATCGGGCCCCGCCCACCCCCGGGGCGCTCCCGCCACCGCCCCCGGGTGACCTGTTCACCGCCGGCGCCGCACCGCTTCACCTCGGCGGTGACCGGGAGCCGGGGCCGGCCATAGGTCAGCCGGGGACATAGACGCTCGCTCCCCGGTCGAAGACATCGTCGGCGCGGGGATGGACGGTGCCCAGGACCCGGTCCCGGCAGTCCTCCGTGGCGAAGACGAGGACCGTGATGTCCGTGCCGTTCACCACCGGCAGCGGCCGGACCGTGCCCGGGTAGCAGCCCTCACCGGGATCGGTGTACCGGGTGCCGCCGACCGTCAGGGTGCCCTGCGCGCCACCGCCGGGGCCGCTAGCGCCAGCATCAGTGCCCCCGCCACCACCACCGCCGCCGTCATGGCCGACATGCGACGTACCATCGCGACCTCCACAAGGAGCAAGGAACCGGGTGGGTCGACCGCCCCCACCTGTTCCTCCCCTCCCGCTGGGCGCGGCGATCGCGAGGTCACCCGGATGTGCGGCTCCCCGGCGCGTACGGCGTCGCGGGCCCGGCCGTGCGGGCCGCCGCCCCGCGCCGCACGCCCCTCGCCCCGCTCCGCCCCCGTCACCTTCCGGCGCCGTGGCTGAACGGCTCCCCACCGCAAGGTGAACGGGGGCTGTCCCGTAACCCAGTTGGCCGCACGGTGCCGATCCGTTCACCCTCTGTTGGTCATCAGTTGGCCCCTTCCTGGGGCGCGCTGCCTAGGTTCCCTGATGTGCCAAGTCCTTCCCCCCACGACCCGCCCCGCGTCGCCGTCCTCGCGGACTCCGACACCCGGTGGAAATGGGGTGCTCACACCGCCCGCCGGCTGGTCCCCGGCGCGATCCCGCAGGGCTTCCTGCTGCGCGGCCGGGCCACCCCCACCGCCCGGCAGCTGGCCGAGAGCGGCGCGGACGCGGGCGAGGCCCGTGAGATCACGGCCGCCGACTTCCTGACCGAACTGGGCCGCGGCACCCACCAGGTGCTGATCCTGGCCTGCGTGGGCGGCACCGTCCAGGCGCTGCTGCACGCCCTCGCCGACGTGTGGAAGGGCGACCGGCAGCGGCCCGTGGTCGTCACCGGCTACGTGGGCGTCGTCTACGAGAAGCTCACCGACGGCCTGCTGCTGCGGCACGGCGCCGACGTGGTGCTGGCCAACAGCCCCTACGACGTACGCCGCTTCCGCGCGGTGTACGAGGGAGTACGGGCCGACGCCTCCGCCGTCACCGAGTGCGCGCTGCCCTTCCTCGGCGGCGAGCCGTACGACGCGCGCCCGCGGGGAACGGACCGCCCCTACCGGCTGGTGTTCGCCGTGCAGCCCTCGGTCCCCGGCAGCCGCGCCGACCGCGCGTACCTGCTGGAGCGGGCCATGGCGCACGCCCGCCGGCACCCCGGACGCGAGGTGGTCGTCAAGCTGCGCAGCAGGCCGGGCGAACAGACCACGCACGTGGAGGAACTGCCCTACCAGCGGCTGGCGGAGCGCGCCCGCGACCGGCGGCCCGACAACTTCTCCCTCGCCTACGGCAACATGGGCGAGGTCCTGGACACCACCGACCTGCTGGTGACGGTCTCCTCCACCGCCGCGCTGGAGTCCCTGCACCGGGGCATCCCCACCGCGATCCTCACCGACCTGGGCATCCGCGAGCCGCTGGGCAACCACTACTTCACCGGCTCGGGCTGCCTGGCCTCCTGGGACGAACTCGACGCCGGGTACCGGCCCGAGCCCGACCAGGAGTGGCTGGCCGACCAGGGGCTGGCCGCCGACCCGGAGCACGCGTACGGCCCGGCCCGCGAGCGGCTGGGCGCCCTGCTGAGCGCGCCGCGCCCGCCGCTGACCCCGTACTACACGCGGCGTACCGCCCCCGGCTATCTGCCCGGCATCCTCGCCCGCCACGACACGGCGGCGCCCGCCTCCACCCACCGCCTGCTGCGGCAGGCCGCCCGTGCCACGTACCGCACGGCGGCCCAGCGCATCGCGCCGATCATCCGCCGCTGGGGGCAGCTGTGACCGCCTCCGCACCCGGCGCCCCCGGCCCCGCACCCACGACAACGACCATGAAAGCGACGCCATGCCCAACGTCCTGGCCGTCATACCCGCGCGCGGAGGCTCCAAGGGGGTGCCCGGGAAGAACCTCGCGCCCATCGCCGACGCCCCGCTCGTGGTCCGCGCCGTACGGGCCGCCCGGGCCGCGCGGCTGATCGGACAGGTCGTGGTCTCCACCGACGACCCCGGCATCGCCGCCCTGGCCCGCTCGGCGGGTGCCCGCGTCGTCGAACGCCCCGCGCGGATCTCCGGCGACACCGCCACCAGCGAGGCCGCCGTCCTGCACGCCATGGACACCGTCGAACAGCGCGACGGCACCCCCCTGGACGTGGTCCTGCTCGTGCAGTGCACCAGCCCCTTCATCACCCCCGGCGAACTGGACGGCGTCACCCGCGCCGTACTGGAAGGCGGCGCCGACTCCGCCTTCACCGCCGCCCCCTTCCACGGCTTCGTGTGGCGCGAGAGCGACCAGGGCGGACACGGCGTCAACCACGACAAGGCGTACCGGCCGCGCCGCCAGGACCGCCCGCAGGACTGGCTGGAGACCGGCGCCGCGTACGCCATGCGCGCCCCCGGCTTCCGCACCGAACGCCACCGCTTCTTCGGCCGCACCTCCCTGGTGCCCGCCGACCCCGCCCGCGTCCTGGAGATCGACGATCCGCACGATCTCGACCGGGCCCGCGCGCTCGCCCCGCTGCTGGACGGCACCGGCGGACGCCTGCCAGGACGCGAGGACATCGACGCGGTCGTCATCGACTTCGACGGCACCCAGACCGATGACCGGGTGCTGATCGACTCCGAGGGACGGGAACTGGTCGCCGTGCACCGCGGCGACGGCCTCGGCATCGCCGCGCTGCGCCGCGCGGGGCTGCCGCTGCTGATCCTGTCCACGGAACAGAACCCGGTCGTCGCCGCCCGGGCGCGCAAGCTGCGCATCCCGGTTCTGCACGGCATCGACCGCAAGGACCTCGCACTCAAACAGTGGTGCGAGGAGCACGGGATCAACCCCGAACGCGTGCTCTACGCCGGCAACGACGTCAATGACCTGCCCTGCTTCGGCCTCGTCGGCTGGCCGGTGGCCGTCGCCGGCGCCCATGACGTCGTCACCGCCGCCGCCCGCGCCGTCACCACCGCCCCCGGCGGATACGGCGCGATCCGCGAGATCGCCTCGTGGATCCTCGGAAAGGAACTCAGCACCTCATGACCACCAGCAACCGCCTCCGTCAGCTCGGCGACCGCGTCGTGGGCCCCGGCCGCCCCGTGTACGTCACCGGTGAGATCGGCATCAACCACAACGGTGACCTGGACAACGCCTTCGCCCTGATCGACGCCGCCGTCGAGGCCGGCTGCGACGCCGTGAAGTTCCAGAAGCGCACCCCGGAGATCTGCACCCCGCGCGACCAGTGGGACATCGAGCGCGACACCCCCTGGGGCCGGATGACGTACATCGACTACCGGCACCGGGTCGAGTTCGACGCGGACGACTACGCCGCCATCGACGCGTACTGCAAGAAGCACGGCATCCACTGGTTCGCCTCCCCGTGGGACACCGAGGCCGTCGACTTCCTGGAGAAGTTCGACGTGCCCGCCCACAAGGTGGCCTCCGCCTCGCTGACCGACGACGACCTGCTGCGGGCCCTGCGCGCCACCGGCAAGACCGTCATCCTGTCCACCGGCATGTCCACTCCGCAGCAGATCCGGCACGCGGTCGAGGTCCTGGGATCGCAGAACATCCTGCTCTGCCACGCCACCAGCACCTACCCGGCCAAGGCCGACGAGCTGAACCTGCGCGTCATCAACACCCTCCAGGCCGAGTACCCCAACGTCCCGATCGGCTACTCCGGCCACGAGACCGGCCTGCAGACCACCCTCGCCGCGGTCGCCCTCGGCGCCGTCTTCGTCGAGCGCCACATCACCCTGGACCGCGCCATGTGGGGCTCGGACCAGGCCGCCTCCGTCGAGCCGCAGGGCCTGACCCGCATGGTGCGCGACATCCGCACCATCGAGGAGTCCCTGGGCGACGGCGTCAAGAAGGTGTACGACAGCGAGCTGGCCCCCATGAAGAAGCTGCGCCGCGTCAAGGGCGTCGTCGCCGAGGGCGCCGAGACCGGCGAGCGCGAGCCCGCCAACGCCTGACCCGCAGCACCACCGCAACCCACGGAAGGGCGGAGAAAGATGACGACCGACGAGACGCTGGCATTCGCCGAGAGCCCGGTCCAGCTGCTGAACATACTGGAGTGGGCCCACGTCCACCCCGGCGCCCGCACGGTCGTCATCCTGCCCCCGCACGACCCCATCTCCCGGGGCCAGCTGCGCCGGATGGCCCAGCTGGCCCGGGACGAGGGGCACCGCGTGCTGTGGCAGGAGGCGCGCGGCGGGGCGGTCAAGCCCTCCCGCGCCCTGGCCGCCCTCGCCGGGCCGCTGCGCCGGGCGAAGCTGCTGCTGATCGGGGACCCGTTCTCCCGGTACCTCCAGCTGCTGCTGTCCATGGCCCGGCGCTGCGACGTGGTCGTGGTGGACGACGGCACCGCCACCATGGAGTTCACCGCGCAGCTGGCGCGCGGCGAGCGGCTGGTGCGCTGGCACCGCACCGCACCCTCCGGGGCGCGCGCCGCGCTGTTCGCGCCGGTGGCCAAGCGCGCGGTGCGGCGGCTCACCCCGGCCACCGGGGTGGGGGTGGAGGTCTTCACCGCGATGCCGGTGGATCCCCCCGAGGGCGTCGCCGTCACCGCCAACACCCTGGCCTGGACCCGGGACCGCTTCGGCCCGCCCCGGGTCGCCGAGGGCGCCGACCTGGTCGGCACCTCGCTGGTGGAGACCGGCGTGCTGCACGAGGACCGCTATCTGAGCGCGGTCGCCGAACTGGCCGACCGGCACGGCGTGGCCCGCTACTACGCGCACCGCAAGGAGAGCGCCGAGAAGCTGCGCCGGGTGGAGCGCGAGGCCGGCCTGGAGATCGTCCGGCCCGACCTGCCGCTGGAACTGGTCGCGCGGCGCGGTCCCGTCGGCTCCACGATCCTCTCCTTCCCCTCCACCGTCGTGCACACCCTGCCGCTGGTGCTGTCGGACACCAGCACCGAGATCGTGGTGTGCGACGTGTCGCCCGGCTGGTTCACGGACCGGGTCACCGAGCGGGCCAGCGGCTTCCTGTCCGCCGTCACCAACACGGCGCGCGGCGCCCACGGACTGAGCTTTCTCCCCGCCCCTCAATGAGGGGCGCCCGGAGGAGGACGAGCGCCCCGCGGCGCCGGAGCCGCGCTGAGCCCGGCCGGGTACGGGAGCGGCGGCTACGGCTGCCCGTCCGCCGGACGTGCGGCGTTCGCGATCACCTCGTCCAGCAGGGCGCGGGAGCGCCGCAGGTCCTCGATCATGCCGTCGATGCGGGACCGTTCCCAGGTCAGCTCGGTCATCAGGTACGGGTCCGCCGGCTGGGCCGGCCGCCCGTCGCTGTCGCGCATGCAGGGCAGCAGCTTGGCGATCTTCTCGCTGCACAGCCCGGCCGCGTACAGCGTCTGGATCCGGGCGACCCGGTCCGCCGCGCCCTCGGCGTACTCCCGGTGTCCGCCGGGGGTCCGCCCGGCCGAGAGCAGGCCCTCCTGCTCGTAGTAGCGCAGCGAGCGTTCGCTCACTCCCGTGCGGCGGGCCAGTTCACCGATACGCATGACGCAGGTCACACCTTCCGGGCTTGAATCTGACATCGATGAGAAGTTCTACGGTACCGGCATGACCACCGACACCGGTACCGCCACCGACGCCCGAACCGCCGCCGTGTCCGACCTGCTCGCCCCCGCCCGGCTCGGCGCGCACCCGCTGGCCAACCGCCTCGTCATGGCCCCCATGACCCGCAACCGCGCCGAGCCCGACGGCACCCCCACCGCCCTGATGGCCGAGTACTACGCCCAGCGCGCCTCCGCCGGGCTGATCATCGCCGAGGCGTCCGCCCCCAGCCGCGTCGGCCACACGTACCCGAACATCACCGCCCTGTACACCGACCGGCACACTGCCGGCTGGCGCCGCGTCACCGACGCCGTCCGGGCGGCCGGCGGCGGTCCGCTCTTCCTCCAGATCCAGCACGCCGGCCGGGTCGGCCACCCCGCCACCAGCGGCCACACCCCGATCGCCCCCTCGCCGCTCCCGCTGCCCGAGACCCTCCACACCCCGACCGGACGCCGCGCCGCCGTCACCCCGCGCGAGATGACCGCCGCCGACATCCGGCAGACGGTCCGCGACTTCGCCGCCACCGCCCGCCGCGCCGTCGACGCCGGCTTCGACGGGGTCGAGGTGCACAGCGCCAACGGCTACCTGCTGCACCAGTTCCTCGCCACCGGCACCAACCGGCGCACCGACGCCTACGGCGGCACCGTCGCGGCCCGGATCCGCTTCACCACCGAGGTGGTGGCCGCCGTCGCCGACGCCATCGGCGCCGAACGCACCGGACTGCGCGTCTCCCCCCTGCACGCCGTCAACGGCATCGCGGAGTCCGAGGCCGAGGCCGAGGCGCTCTACCCCGCCCTGCTGGAGGCCACCGCCGGCGCCGGCCCGGCCTACCTGCACCTCGCCTTCGCCGACCCCGCGCACCCGCTCTTCGCCCGGCTGCGCGCGCTGTGGCCCGGCGCCCTCATCGCCAACCCGGTGCTGCCCGCCGACCGGATCCCGGCGGACGGCGGCCTGGCCGCCGCCACAGCGCTGCGTGCCGCCGGCGCCGACCTCGTCGCGCTCGGCCGCCCCTTCCTCGCCAACCCCGACCTCGTCGAGCGGCTGCGCACCGGGGCCCCGGTCAATCCCGTACGCGATCGCTACGCCATGTACACCGGCGGCGCCCTCGGCTACACCGACTACCCCGTGCTTCCCGCGTAGGTGGAGGCGGCGGTGTCGGCCGCGGGTGACCAGCGAGGTGTGGTGGTGAACCGACCGCGCGCTCGGTGCCCGGGGGTGCTGGCCCTCCCTGCGTTTCGGCGTCTGCCCCGGCGCCGCTGCTACATCATCGGGGCTCTGCCACAACTGCCTCAGTGAGGATGCAAGGTGGTGAGAAGGCCGCGAATGCGCTGCTCGATCTCATCCCGGATGGGCCGGATCGCGTCGATGCCTTGCCCTGCCGGGTCATCGAGTTTCCAGTCGAGGTATGTCTTGCCGGGGAAGACGGGACAGGTGTCGCCGCATCCCATGGTGATCACCACGTCGGACGCCTGTACCGCGTCGGTGGTGAGCATTTTCGGTGTCTCGGTCGACACGTCGATGCCGACCTCGGCCATCGCCTGGACGACGGCCGGGTTCACCACGTCGGCCGGTGCGGACCCGGCGGAGCGGACCTCTACCCGGTCGCCCGCGAGGTGGGTGAGGTAGGCGGCGGCCATCTGGGAACGCCCCGCGTTGTGGACGCACACGAACAGCACGGACGGCTTGGTCTCAGACACGGGCGGGGCCTTTCGGCGTGGCTTCCGGAGCGGGTTGAGGGAAGAAGCGGCGGGCGGCGAGGGCGACGTGGACCAGGCCGATGAGGACGGGGACCTCGATGAGGGGGCCGACGACTCCGGCGAGGGCCTGTCCGGAGGTGGCGCCGAAGGTGGCGATGGCCACCGCGATGGCGAGCTCGAAGTTGTTGCCGGCGGCGGTGAACGCCAGCGCCGTGGCCTTCGGGTAGTCGAGTCCGACCGCGCGGCCGACAGCCATGGATCCGGTCCACATCAGCGCGAAGTAGACCAGCAGCGGCAGCGCGATGCGCACGACATCGAGGGGCTGGGAGGTGATGGCGTCGCCCTGGAGGGCGAAGAGCACGATGACGGTGAACAGCAGCCCGTACAGGGCGAACGGGCCGATGCGGGGGATGAGCTTCGTCTCGTACCAGGTGCGGCCTCTGGCTCTCTCGCCGATGCGGCGGGTGACATACCCGGCCAGCAGCGGAACCCCCAGGAAGATCAGTACGGAGCGGGCGATCTCCCACACGGACACGTCCAGCGTGGTCTGCTGGAGGCCGAGCCAGCCGGGCAGCACGGACAGGTAGAACCAGCCGAGCGCGGCGAAGGCGATCACCTGGAAGAGCGAGTTGAGGGCGACGAGGACGGCGGCGGCTTCGCGGTGGCCGCGGGCGAGATCGTTCCAGATGATGACCATGGCGATGCAGCGGGCGAGCCCGACGATGATCAGGCCGGTGCGGTACTCGGGGAGGTCCGGCAGGAAGACCCAGGCGAGGGCGAACATCAGGGCCGGGCCCACGACCCAGTTCAGGACGAGTGAGGGGATGAGCAGGCGCCGGTCGCGGGTGACGGTGTCAAGACGGTCGTAGCGGACCTTCGCGAGGACGGGATACATCATCAGCAGCAGTCCGAGCGCGATCGGCAGCGATACGCCCGTGATGGTGACTTCGGCGAGCGCGTCGCCCAGGCCGGGGACAAGCCGGCCCAGGCCCAGGCCGACGGCCATCGCGGCCAGAATCCACACGGCGAGAAACCGGTCCAGGAACGACAGCCGCCCGGCCACCGGCCCCACCGGCGCCGAAGTGTCCGTGCTCACGCCGCGGGCCCCGCGGGGGCGGGTCCGGGCAGCGGCTGCCCGGCGGGGCGGGTGAGGATCCGCGCCAGCTGATCGGTCATCCGGGGCAGCAGCCGGTAGTACACCCACGTCCCGCGCCGTTCGGAGGCGATCAGGCCGGCCTGCTTCAGCAGTTTCAGGTGGTGGGAGATCGTCGGCTGGGACAGGTCGAAGGCGGGGGTGAGGTCGCAGACGCAGACCTCCCCGCCCGCGCGGGAGGCGATCAGCGAGAGGAGCCGCAGCCGCACCGGGTCCCCCAGGGCCTTGAACACCTTCGCCAGCGTCTCGGCCTGGTCTTCGTCCAGCGGGGCGGTCAGCAGACCCGGGCAGCACCCGTCGGCGCCGTCCTGACCCAGCACCACAAGCTCTTGTTTCGACATGCTTCTATGTTGACGTTTTTCGATCCACGATGCAAGGTTGCATCGACAGACATCGATGCAACCTGTGGGGAGACAGCATGTCCCGTGTCCAGATCGCGCTCAACGTCGCCGACCTCGAAGCGTCGGTGCTCTTCTACTCCAAGCTGTTCGGGGTGGCACCGGCCAAGCGCCGCCCCGGCTACGCCAACTTCGCGATCACCACCCCGCCGCTCAAGCTCGTCCTCATCGAAGGCGAGCCCGGACAGGCAACCCGCCTGGACCACCTCGGCGTCGAGGTCACCACCACCGGGGAGGTCACCGCAGCCACCACCCGGCTCAAGGACGCCGGCCTCGCAACGTTCGAGGAGAACGACACCTCCTGCTGCTACGCCCTCCAGGACAAGGTGTGGGTCCACGGCCCCGGAAAGGAGCCCTGGGAGGTCTACGTCGTCAAGGCCGACGCCGACCAGCCCGGCAAGAGCCCCGTCCCGGACGGCGACGCCTGCTGTGCCGGGCGGGACGTGACCGCGGAAGCCTGAGGGCTCTCACGCCGCGCTCGCGGCGGCTGAATCGCCGGGCCCGGCTCACCGCTGCCCAGGTGCGCCGGCCCCGGCGGCGCCTCCGGCAACCCGCAAGAGCCCCCGCAGGGCGAGGCTTCACATCCGCGGCTCCCGAAGGCAAAGGACACCGGGCTCCCGTCGGCGCCCACCGCGAACCGGAAGAAATAAAAAACAGTCATACCCAGTCAGTTGCGACCGTACGCGTTCCCGGCGTGTGAACTTTGCGTGATCGGCGCCGGTTGAGCGGCGAAACAGAGATAGTGTCGGAGGCGTGAGTCAACAGCTGTCACCGGAGTCCGCCGGTGTGCTGAGCGATGCCCTGCGGCGCGAACTGATCGCCGTCCGCCGGGATCTCCACATGCACCCCGAGCTGGGCCACCAGGAGGTCCGTACCACCGCCGTCATCAAGGAGCGCCTGGAGCGCGCGGGTCTCGCACCACGCGTACTCGACGGCGGTACCGGCCTGGTATGTGACATCCACCCCACCGGTGACGCACGGGCGGGCAGATCCGGCCGCCCGGTGCTGGCGCTGCGCGCCGACCTCGACGCGCTGCCGATCCCCGACACCAAGACCGTGCCGTACCGCTCCACCATCCCCGGGCGGGCGCACGCCTGCGGCCACGACGTGCACACCACCGTGGTGCTCGGCACCGGCCTGGTCCTCGCCGGGCTGGCCGCCCGGGGCGAGCTGTCGCAGCCGGTCCGGCTGATCTTCCAGCCGGCCGAGGAGGTGCTGCCGGGCGGCGCCACCGACGCCATCGACTCCGGCGTGCTGGACGGCGTCGGCCGCATCCTCGCCCTGCACTGCGACCCCAAGGTCGACGCCGGGAAGATCGGGCTCAAGTCCGGGCCCATCACCTCCGCCTGCGACCGGCTGGAGATCCGGCTGTCCGGCGACGGCGGCCACACCGCCCGCCCGCACCTCACCACCGACCTGGTCACCGCCGCCGCGCGGGTCATCACCGACGTCCCCGCGCTGCTCTCCCGCCGGGTCGACACCCGCGCCGGGCTCGCCGTCACCTGGGGCAAACTGGCCACCGGCCACGCCTCCAACGTCATCCCGCAGCGCGCCGAGATCTCCGGCACCATGCGCTGCCTGGAGCTGTCCGCCTGGCGGGACGCCAAGGACCTGGTCGAGGAGGCGGTCGGCGAGGTCGCGCGGCTGCACCAGGCCAAGTACGAGATCGACTACATCCGCGGTGTGCCGCCGGTGGTCAACGAGCCGCAGGTCACCTCGCTGCTGGCGGCGGCCATGACCAGCCGGTACGGGGCCGACGCGGTCGAGCCCACCGAGCAGTCCCTGGGCGGCGAGGACTTCTCCTGGTACCTGGAGCAGGTCCCCGGCGCCATGGCCCGCCTCGGGGTCAGGCCGCCCGGCGACGGCGACCGGCCCGGAGCCGCGCCGCGCGACATCCACCAGGGCGACTTCGACGTGGACGAGTCCGCGATCGGGGTCGGTGTGGAACTGCTCACCTCGGCCGCCCTGCTGGACGCCGCCCAGCGCCCCTGAACGCCTCCGCGCGCCCGTGAACACCACCGGTACCCGGGGTTCTGCCGCAGCCCCGGGTGCCGGTGCTGACACACCGAGCAATGTTGCGTACTGGTTGCGTTCACGACGATCTGATAACGGGTCCTTGGCCCGTCTTTACCGCATGTCTACGCGCGTTACGATCCTGGCAACAGCGCCGTAAGAGGCGCTTTCAGACCGAAGGGATCGTCCTCTTGCGCCGCGTATCCAAGCTCGCAGCATCGGTCGCCGTCACGGCGACCCTCGCCCTGACCGCCACGGCGTGCGGTGAGAGCTCCACCTCCTCCTCCGGATCCGGCAAGAGCGACGCGGGCGTGGGCCTGGCCTTCGACGTCGGCGGCCGGGACGACCACTCCTTCAACGAGTCCGCCGCGCGCGGCCTGGACCGCGCCGCCGAGGAGCTCGGCGTCGAGTTCAAGGAGATGACCGCCAAGAACGACGAGACCGACGCCGACCGCGAGCAGCGGCTGACGTCCCTCGCCGAGAACGGCTTCAACCCGATCATCGGCGTCGGCTACCTCTACGGAAACTCCATAGAGAAGGTCGCCGCGAACTACCCCGACATCACCTTCGGTGTGGTGGACTCCGTCGCCGAGGGCGACAACGTCTACAGCATGGTCTTCTCCGAGCACGAGGGCTCCTACCTCGCCGGTGTCGCCGCCGCGCTGAAGACCGAGTCCGGCACCGTCGGCTTCATCGGCGGTGTGAACAACCCGCTGATCAACAAGTTCGAGGCCGGCTTCGTCCAGGGCGTGCTCGACACCAACGACGCCGAGGGCACCGACGTCACCGTCGATGTCCAGTACCTCTACGAGGACAACGACGCCGGCTTCAACGACGTCGCCAAGGCCCGTGAGACCGCCGACGGCATGCTCGGCCGCGGCGCCGACATCATCTACACCGCCGCCGGCCAGTCCGGCCAGGGCTCCATCGAGATGGTCGCCGGTGTCGAGGGCGCCTGGGCGATCGGTGTCGACTCCGACGCCTACGTCCAGCCCGGCCTCGCCGAGTACAAGGACTCCATCCTCACCTCCGTGGTCAAGGGCGTGGACGTGGCCGTCTTCGACCTGATCAAGTCGGTCCAGGACGGCGAGCCGCTGAGCGGCCCGCACTCCTACAACCTCGCCGAGGAGGGTGTCCAGCTGGCCACCTCGGGTGGTTTCATCGATGACATCTCCGAGCAGATCGAGGCGGCCAAGGCCCGCATCGTCTCCGGCGAGGTCACCGTCCAGGAGACCCCGTAACACAGTGACGGCCGCCCCCCGGGGCGGCCGTACGGGGCCGGTGGGGGACTCTCTCCCCGCCGGCCCTCCGCTCGCTTCACCGTCCCGCGCGAGGAGAGTGCGCCATCCCAGCCTCCAGCAGCTCCCCCGAGCCCAGCGGCACCACCCCGGCCGTTGAGCTGCGCGGGATCACCAAACGCTTCCCCGGCGTCGTGGCCAACCACGACATCGACATCACCGTGCGCAAGGGCACCGTGCACGCCCTCGTGGGCGAGAACGGCGCCGGCAAGTCCACGCTGATGAAGATCCTCTACGGCATGCAGAAGCCGGACGAGGGCACCATCACCATCGACGGCGACCAGGTCTCCTTCGCCACCCCGGCCGACGCCATCGCCCGCGGCATCGGCATGGTGCACCAGCACTTCATGCTCGCGGACAACCTCACCGTCCTGGAGAACGTGGTCCTGGGCGCCGAGAAGCTCCACGGCATCGGAGGCGCCGCCCGCGCCCGCATCAAGGAACTGTCCGACGCGTACGGCCTGGGCGTACGTCCCGACCTGCTGGTCGAGGACATCGGCGTCGCCGACCGGCAGCGGGTGGAGATCCTCAAGGTCCTCTACCGGGGCGCAAAGACCCTCATCCTGGACGAGCCCACCGCCGTCCTGGTGCCGCAGGAGGTGGACGCCCTCTTCGGCAACCTCCGCGAGCTGACCGCCGAGGGCCTCACCGTCATCTTCATCTCCCACAAGCTGGGCGAGGTGCTCTCGGTCGCCGACGACATCACCGTCATCCGGCGCGGTACGACGGTCGCCGCCGTCGAACCCTCCGCGACCACCCCCAAGCAGCTGGCCGAGCTGATGGTCGGCTCCGAGCTGCCCACCCCCGAGACCCGCGAGTCCACCGTCACCGACCGGCCGGTGCTCACCGTCGCCGGGCTGCGGCAGTCGGGCACCGACTCGGACGGGGTACGCCGCGACGTGCTCTCCGAGGTGGACTTCACCATCCACGCCGGTGAGGTGCTGGGCATCGCCGGCGTCGAGGGCAACGGCCAGGCCGAACTGGTCGAGGCCATCATGGGCGTACGCGGCCTGGACGCCGGCACCATCTCGCTGGACGGCGAGGACATCACCCGCCGCTCCACCCGCCGCCGCCGCGAGGACGGCATCGGCTACATCCCCGAGGACCGGCACCGGCACGGCCTGCTGCTGAACGCCCCGCTGTGGGAGAACCGGATGCTGGGCCATGTCACCCAGCGCCCCAACAGCAAGGGCCCGTGGCTGACCGCCGGGGACGCCCGCGCCGACACCGAGCGGATCGTGCGCGAGTACGACGTGCGCACCCCCGGCATCGAGGTCACCGCCGCGTCGCTCTCCGGCGGCAACCAGCAGAAGCTGATCTTCGGCCGCGAGATGAGCCACCACCCCAAGGTGCTGATCGCCGCCCACCCCACCCGGGGCGTGGACGTCGGCGCCCAGTCCCAGATCTGGGACCAGATCAGGGCCGCGCGCCGTGAAGGGCTCGCCGTGCTGCTGATCTCCGCCGACCTGGACGAGCTGATCGGCCTGTCCGACAGCCTCCGCGTCATGTACCGGGGCCGGCTGGTCGCCGACGCCGACCCCGCCACCATCACCCCCGAGGAGTTGGGCACCGCCATGACCGGCGCCGCCACCGGCCACCTGACGGGCGACGCGCAGACGGAGACCCCGTCATGAGCGCCGTGACCGCCGTGACCACCCGGATCAAGAACATCGACCGGGAGAAGATCGTCCTGGGGCTCGCCGCCCCGCTGCTGGCGATCGTCACCGCCGTGATCATCACCTCGCTGGTGATGACCGCCACCGGGCAGAACCCCTTCCAGGCGTTCTCCGTGATGCTGGACTTCGGCTCCAAGAGCGACAGCCAGGTCTGGATCGTCAACAAGGCGATCCCGTACTACCTGTCGGCCGTCGCGGTGGCCATCGGCTTCCGGATGAACCTGTTCAACATCGGGGTCGACGGCCAGTACCGGGTCGCCGCCTTCTTCGCCGCCGCCGTCGGCGGCGCGCTGGCGCTGCCCGGCATCATCCAGATCCCCATCATCCTGATCACCGCCATGCTGGTCGGTGCGCTGTGGGCGGGCATCGCCGGCTACCTGAAGGCCACCCGGGGCGTCAGCGAAGTGATCACCACGATCATGCTGAACTTCATCGGCGGCTCGCTCATCGGCTACTTCCTCAAGGAAGGCCGGCTGGCGGAGCGCGAGGGCAACCTCGTGCACACCACCGACATCCCCGACTCCAGCTTCTTCTTCGAGATCCCCACCAACGTCCAGCCGATCTACGGCACCATCGTGATCGCGGTGATCGTCGGCATCGGCTACTGGTTCGTGCTCAGCCGCACCCGCTTCGGCTACGACCTGCGGGCCGTCGGCGCCTCCGAGCCGGCCGCCGAGGCGTCCGGCGTCTCCGTCAAGCGCACCGTGATCACCGCGATGCTGCTCTCCGGCGCGGTGGCCGGCCTGGTGGGCATGCCCACCCTGCTGAACATCTCCGGCAACTACGGCAACGACTTCCCCACCGGGATCGGCTTCACCGGCATCGCCATCGCCCTGCTCGGCCGCAACAGCGCGGTCGGCATGGCCTTCGCGGCGCTGCTGTGGGGCTTCCTTGAGCGTACCGGTGGCCAGCTGGAGTTCGAGGGCTACGCCCAGGAGATCGTCGGCGTGATGCAGGGCGTCATCGTGCTGTCCGTCGTGGTCGCCTACGAACTCGTCCGCCGCTGGGGCATCAAACGCCAACAGCGCATCGTCGGCGAACAGCTCGCCGCCCAGGCCCGTAAGAACAGCGCGGAGAAGGACGCGGAGGTGACGGCGTGACCACCACCGTGGAGACCCCCGCCGGAAAACCCGGGAGCGACAAGGGCAAGGGCACGGGAGCCACGAGCAGTGGCACGCCGCGCCGCAGGCTCACCTACCCCATGGTGCTGCTGCTGATCGCGGGCGGCCTCGTGCTGCTGTCCGTGGTCCGCGTGGTGACCGGCGCCGACTCGCTGACCGCCACCAGCCAGTGGGCGAGCGCGCTCAGCTTCGCCGTGCCGATCGGCCTCGCCGGCCTCGGCGGCCTGTGGGCCGAGCGCTCCGGCGTCGTCAACATCGGCCTCGAGGGCATGATGATGCTCGGCCTGTTCGCGGCCGGCTGGATCGGCTGGCAGTACGGGCCCTGGGCCGCGGTGCTCGCGGGCATCATCGGCGGCATGCTGGGCGGCCTGGTGCACGCGGTGGCCACCGTCACCTTCGGCGTGGACCACATCGTCTCCGGTGTCGCCATCAACATCCTGGCCCTGGGCGTGGTGCAGTTCCTCGCCAAGCTGTGGTTCGGCGCCGACGGCAGCCCGGCCAAGGACGCCGGCGGCAACGACAAGCAGTCGCCGCAGATGGACATCCTCCAGCCGTTCTCGGTGCCGGGCGTGGCCGACTGGCTGGGTGACATCGCGGGCAAGCGCTGGTTCCTGATCTCCGATCTGGCGGGCATCCTGCGCGCCGGCGTCAACAACGTCTCCTGGCTCACCCTGCTCGCGGTGCTGCTGTTCGTGGGCACATACGTGGTGCTGTGGAAGACGTCCTTCGGGCTGCGGCTGCGCTCCTGCGGTGAGAACCCGCAGGCCACCGAGTCGCTGGGGGTGAACGTCTACGCGTACAAGTACGTCGCCCTGCTGGTCTCCGGCGGCCTCGCCGGGCTCGGCGGCGCGTACCTGGCGGTGCTGATCCGCATGTACCAGGACGGCCAGACCGGCGGGCGCGGCTACCTGGGCCTGGCGACCATGATCTTCGGCAACTGGCGTCCCGGCGGTGTCGCCACCGGCGCCGGCCTGTTCGGCTTCATGGACGCCCTCCAGACCCGCGACGGCGGCGCCACCGTGCACGCCACGCTGCTGCTGTTCGCCCTGGCCCTGGCGGGTGTCGCGATCTGGCAGCTGTGGCGCGGCAAGCGCCTCACCGCGCTGATCGTGGCCGTCGTCGGAGCGGCGCTGTGGATCTGGTACGCCACCACTGACACGATGCCGCTCGAGCTGGTGAGTGCCAGCCCGTACCTGACGACGCTGCTGGTACTGACGCTGTTCGCCCAGCGGCTGCGGACACCCAAGGCGGTGGGCAAGCCCTACCGGAGAGGCGAGGGCGGCTAGATGGCGGAGACCACCGAGGTGGACTGGGAGGCGCTGCGCGGCGCGGCCCGCGAGGTGATGGGCCGGGCGTACGCCCCGTACTCCCGTTACCGGGTGGGCGCCGCGGCGCTGGTGGACGACGGCCGTACGGTGGTCGGCTGCAATGTGGAGAACGCCTCCTACGGGGTGGGGCTGTGCGCCGAGTGCGGCTTGGTCTCCGCCCTGCACGCCACCGGCGGCGGCCGGCTCACCCACTTCACGTGCGTCAACGGCAAGGGGGAGATCATCACCCCGTGTGGCCGCTGCCGCCAGCTGCTGATGGAAAACGGCGGCCCGGAGCTGCTGGTGGACACCCCCGCCGGCGGCATCCGTCCGCTGTCCGATCTGCTCCCCGAATCCTGGAACTTCTGATCTCATGAGCCACGACGCCATCACCGTCATCCGCGCCAAGCGGGACGGCGGCACGCTGACCCCCGCCCAGATCGACTGGATCATCGACGCCTACACCCGGGGCGAGGTGGCCGACGAGCAGATGTCGGCGCTGGCGATGGCGATCCTGCTCAACGGCATGGACCGGGCCGAGATCGCCCGCTGGACGGCGGCGATGATCGCCTCCGGGGAGCGGATGGACTTCTCCTCCCTGCCGCTGCCCACCACCGACAAGCACTCGACGGGCGGCGTCGGCGACAAGATCACGCTGCCGCTGGCCCCGCTGGTGGCGGCGTGCGGCGCCGCCGTGCCGCAGCTGTCCGGGCGCGGGCTCGGGCACACCGGCGGCACCCTGGACAAGCTGGAGTCCGTTCCCGGCTGGCGGGCGCGGCTCTCCAACGAGGAGATGCTGTCGGTGCTGCGCGAGGCGGGCGCGGTGATCTGCGCGGCCGGCGACGGGCTCGCCCCGGCGGACCGCAAGCTGTACGCGCTGCGCGATGTGACCGGCACGGTGGAGGCGATCCCGCTGATCGCCTCCTCGATCATGTCGAAGAAGATCGCCGAGGGCACCGGCGCGCTGGTGCTGGACGTGAAGGTGGGCTCCGGCGCGTTCATGAAGACGCGGGCCGACGCCCGTGAGCTGGCCGAGACGATGGTGTCGCTGGGCACCGACCACGGGGTGCGGACGGTGGCGCTGCTCACCGACATGTCCACGCCGCTGGGGTTGACGGCCGGGAACGCGCTGGAGGTGCGCGAGTCGGTGGAGGTGCTGGCGGGCGGCGGCCCGGCCGATGTGGTCGAGCTGACGCTGGCGCTGGCCCGGGAGATGCTGGACGCGGCCGGGCTGACCGACGCCGACCCGGCGCGGGCGCTGGCGGACGGCAGCGCGATGGACCACTGGCGCCGCATGATCAAGGCCCAGGGCGGGGACCCGGACGCCCCGCTGCCGGTGGCCCGCGAGACGCACGTGCTGACCGCCCCGGCCTCCGGGACGCTCACCCGGCTGGACGCGTACGCGGTCGGGGTGGCGGCCTGGCGGCTGGGCGCGGGCCGGGCCCGCAAGGAGGACCCGGTGCAGGCGGGCGCGGGCATCGAACTGCACGCCAGGCCGGGGCAGCCGGTGCGCGCGGGGGAGCCGCTGCTGACCCTGCACACCGACACCCCCGAACGGTTCGGCGCGGCCCTGGAGGCGCTGTCCGGGGACGCGATCGAGGTCAGCGACGAGGCGCGGGTGGCGGTACCCCCGACGATTCTGGACCGGATCGCGTAGGGCCCTATCCGTCAGACACCCCCTAACACCTTCACCGGGATGTGGTCAACCCTTTGTCATCATCGTCATCGATGGTGTGTACCCTGAGGGATGGTCTTGACGGAACGGCACGGCGGGAGGTGTGGCTGCGATGCGCAGTGAACCCCCCAGTCACCATCCGCCGCGCCGCGCCCGTCCGCCCAGGTAGCCACGTACCTCCTGGGACGACTGGCGTGTGCGCGCCCCGAGCCTGCCAGCCGTTCGCGCACCATTTCCAGGGGGACATCCCGTCATGACCCATCTGCCTGCCCTGCTTGAGGAGCACAACCTCGCGGGCGCCCTCGAATGGCTGGAGACCCAGCCGCCGTACGCCATCGCCGACGAACTCGCGCGGATGGACGCCGTCAACTCCGTCATCAGCTTCCGGCTGCTCGACAAGGACCGGGCGCTGGAGGTCTTCGAGGAGCTGGACCCGGTCGACCAGCAGCAGATTCTCCAGGGGCTGCGGGACCAGGCGTTCCGCGATCTGGTGGAGAACATGGACCCGGACGACCGGGCCCGGATGCTCAAGGAGGCGCCGGCCAAGGTCGCCCAGCGGGTGCTGGCCGGACTCAGCGCCCACGAACGGCAGATGACGGCGGCGCTGCTGGGGTACCCGGAGGGCTCGGTCGGCCGCTACATGACGCCGGAGACGGTCGCGCTCCAGCAGGATCTGACGGTTGCTCAGGCGCTGGAGACGGTACGCCGGCGCGGTGCGCGGGCGGAGACCATCTACACGCTGCCGGTGGTGGACGCGGGGCGCCGGCTGACCGGCATCGTCGAACTGCGCGAACTGGTGCTGAGCGAGCCGGAGACGATGGTCGCCGCGCTGGTGGAGACAGAGCCGCCGATGGCGAAGGCCACCGACCGCGCCGAGGACGCGGCCCGGCTGATGCGCGAGACGAACGTGCTCGACCTGCCGGTGGTGGACAGTGAGGACCGGCTGGTGGGCCTGCTCACCAGCGATGACGCGTTCGAGGTCATCGAGGCGGCGGACACCGAGGACGTGGCGCGGCAGGCCGGTGCCGAACCGCTGGAGCGGCACTACATGTCGGCGAGCGTCTTCCAGCTCTCCCGCACCCGGGTGCTGTGGCTGATGCTGCTGCTGGTGGCGGCCATTCTGACGGTGATGGTGACCCGGGCGTTCGAGGGCGAGCTGGAGTCGGTGACCCAGCTGGCGCTGTTCATCCCGCTGCTGATCGGGGCGGGCGGCAACGCGGGTGCCCAGGCGGCGACGGCGGCGGTGCGTGCCCTGGCGGTCGGCGAGGTACGGGTGGGCGATCTGCTGAAGGTGATCTGGCGCGAGTGCCGTACCGGGTTGCTGCTGGGGTCGATGCTGGCGGTGGTCGGTCTGCTGGTGGGCTCGCTGTTCGTGGGCTGGAGAGTAGGGGCGGTGATCGGCCTGACCCTGGTTGTGATCTGTGGCTGGGCCTCGACGGTGGGCGGCACGATGCCGCTGCTGGCCAAGCGCCTGAAGATCGACCCGGCGGTGGTCTCGGCCCCGATGGTGACGACGCTGGTGGACGCGACGGGTCTGGTCATCTACTTCTCGATCGCCAAGGTCATCCTCGGTATCTGAATGATGGTCGGACAAAGGAACCGGAACGGGGCCGGCTGCGTCCTGACATGGGCAGGATAGGAGCCAGCCCATGAACAACGGCCACGGGGGCTACAACGGCGGCTACGGCGGGGGCTACGGTCCTCCGCACGCCCCGTATCCCCAGCCTCAGCCCCACCCCCACCAGCAGGACAACACCCTGAAGGGAACGCTCGCCACGGCGGCGGCCTTCGTGGTGCTGGCGGCGATCGTCATCCCCCTCGGGATGAACAGCGGTGACGACGGGGGCGGCCTGGCCGGCCCCGCCCCGGAGATGCCGGAGATCGAACTGCCGGACGGTCTGGACACCGGTACGGACCCGGCGGACAGCGACGACGCGGACGGCGCCGGCGGGAGCGGCGGTGGAGGCGCCCCCGCGGACCCGGTCTCGGAGGCGTTCGCCGCCGTGCGCTCCGGGGACTGTCTGGCCAACTACCAGACCGACAACGGCGGCACCTGGAACGCGGAGACCCCCGAGCCGGTGGACTGCGCGGCCGACGACGCGTACCTGAAGGTCGTCGAGGTCATGGACGACTACGGCTTCTGCGACGGCTTCGAGCTGAACACCACCACTTGGACCCACTCGTTCACGGACGAGGAGACCTGGGCGACGACCTACACCAGCCTGTGCGTGGAGCGGCAGTACCGGGTCGGCGAGTGCCTGATGTCGGAGCAGGAGGGCGACGGCGACGACGCGACCATGCGCACCGGGCTGATGACGGCGATCAACTGTTCGGCCTCCCAGGTCCCGGTCCCGTACAACCAGATCATGCAGGTCACCGGCGTGCCCGCCGCCAACGGCGATTATGGCGGCGATGTCTGCCGCCAGGGCGGCAGCGACTACAACACGTACTGGTACCAGAACCTCGACGGCGGCGAGGGCAATGTGCTGTGCATGACGGTGTACGGCAGCTGAGCCCCGCACTTCGGCCCGGCTGACACGACGCGATGGTCCCGTTCAGCGCCCGCTCTGCTGGGCGCCGAGCGGGACCATCGCGTCGCGGACCTCGGACAGCAGCAGCCGCATGGCCTCCTCCGCGTCCTGATGCCGCGCCTCGGCGACGGCCAGGGCGACCGCCTCGTGCAGGTCCAGCGCCTCGGGGACCGGCCGGTCGGGCATCAGCCCGAGCTGGGTGCGCCCGCGCAGCACGGCGGCGACCACGTCGGTGAGCGCGGCGAACATCTCGTTGCCGCTGGCGCTGAGCACCAGTGAGTGCAGTTCCACATCGAGGTGGTTGAACGGTTCGAGCCGTCCCGCCTCGCCCAGCGGGCGCATGGCGGTGGCCAGTTCCACCAGCCGGGCGCGCTCGGCCGGCCCCGCGTGCTTGGCCGCCGCGGCGGCGGCCAGCGGTTCGACGGCGATCCGCAGTTCGGTGAGCGAGCGCAGCTGGGAGTCGCGCCCCGGACCCTCCAGCCGCCACCAGATGACCCGCGGGTCGTACACCTGCCAGGAGCCCGCGGGCTGCACGGTGATGCCCACCCGGCGGCGGGAGACGACCAGACCCTTGGACTCCAGCAGCCGCATGGTCTCGCGGGCGACGGTGCGGGAGACCCCGAAGCGTTCCTGGATGGCGTCCAGGGTCAGCACGCACCCGTCGGGGAGCACGCCGGAGGTGATCTCCAGGCCGAGGGTGTCCAGCACCTCGTGGTGTTTGGACTCGCCCTGACCATTGCCGTTGACCCTGTCGCTCCCCACCCCGGAAGCCTATCCCGGCGCCCCGCGCGGCCGGTGACCCACCGCAGGCGCGGGAGTACGCACCGAGGTGCCGTTGTGAGGTACGTCGCGGAGGGTTTTCTCGCCGTCAACATTGGTGTTACCTTTCCCGTCAATTGGTAACACCTTTCAGTGAGGAGAGGCCGATGTCGCCGACCGCGCTCGTGGTCATGGGAGTCTCCGGCGCCGGTAAGACCACCGTCGCCGCACTGCTCGCCGACCGCCTCGGCTGGCCGATGGCAGAGGCCGACCTGCTGCACCCGCAGGCCAACATCGACAAGATGGCGGCCGGCACCCCCCTCACGGACGCCGACCGGCTGCCGTGGCTGGGCATCATCCGCGACTGGATGACCGTGCGGGCCGACCAGGGCGAATCCGCGGTCGTCGCCTGCTCGGCTCTCAAGCGCGGCTATCGCGACCTGCTGCGCGAGGCGAACGGCCGGGTCCGCTTCGTCCACGTCGCCGGCTCCCGCGAGCTGATCTCCGGACGGCTGCACCTGCGCACCGGCCACTTCATGCCGCCCTCGCTGCTGGACTCCCAGTTCGCCGACCTGGAGCCGCTCCAGGACGACGAGGACGGCGTCACCGTCGACCTGAACCGCACCCCGGAACAGATCACCGACGACGCCCTGGCCGCGCTGGGCCTGCGCCCGTAACCCCCCTCATCCCACACCTCCCCCTCCCCACCGTCCCGAAGGCAACGGAGCTTCCGCATGGACACCTGGACTCAAACGATGGGCGCCGGCCCCCTGCTCGGCATAGCCGCCGGCGCCATCGGCGTGCTGCTCTTCCTGATCATGAAGCTGCGGGTGCACGCCCTGCTGGCCCTGATCGTGGTCAGCCTGGCGACCGCGTTCGCCACCGGCATCCCCTCCGCTCATGTGGTCGACACCCTCGTCCAGGGGTTCGGCTCCACTCTCGGCGGCGTCGCCCTGCTCGTCGGGCTCGGCGCCATCCTCGGCCGGCTGATCGAGGTCAGCGGCGGCGCCCAGGCACTCGCCGACGCGCTCATCCGCCGCTTCGGCGAGGACCGCGCCCCGCTGGCGCTCAGCCTCGCCTCCCTCATGTTCGGCTTCCCGATCTTCTTCGACGCCGGCCTCGTCGTCATGCTGCCGATCGTCTTCACGGTCGCCCGCCGACTCGGTGGCGGCATCCTGCGGTACGCCCTGCCGGTCGCCGGCGCGTTCTCCGCGATGCACATCTTCGTGCCCCCGCACCCCGGCCCCGTCTCCGCCTCCGAACTCATGGGCGCCGACATCGGCCTGGTGATCCTGCTCGGCCTGGTCGTCGCCATCCCCACCTGGTACGTCGGCAGCTACCTCTTCGGCCTGTGGATCGGCAAGCGCTTCGTGCTCCCCGTGCCGGACATCCTGACCGGCGGCGAGCAGGCCGAGCACGACAAGAACCCGCCGTCCCCGGGCACCGTCATCGGCCTGCTGCTCCTCCCGCTGGTCATGATCTTCGCCAACACCGGTCTGGACATGGCCCGCGCCGCGGGCTGGGTGGACGGCGACGCCGGCTGGTACCAGTTCGCCCGCGCCATCGGCGCCACCCCGATCGCCCTGCTCGTCACCGTGTTCGTGGCCAGCTACGTGCTCGGCACCCGCCGCGGGCGCGGCGGCGAGGTCATCGAGAAGCTGACGGACTCCGCGCTGGGCCCGATCGCCTCGATCATCCTGATCACCGGCGCCGGTGGCATGTTCGGCGGGGTGCTGCGCGCCAGCGGCATCGGTGACGCGCTCTCCGACTCCCTCTCCGACCTGGGCCTGCCCGTCATCGTGGTCGGCTTCCTGGTCGCCGCAGCGCTGCGCATCGCGCAGGGCTCGGCCACGGTCGCGCTCATCACGGCGGCCAGCCTCATCCAGGGGGTCGTCCTGGCGGGCGACTTCAACTCCGTCGAGGTGGCGGCCATCGTGCTGTCCCTGGCGGCCGGCTCCGTCGTCGCCAGCCACGTCAACGACTCCGGCTTCTGGCTGGTGGGCCGGTTCATGGGCATGGACGTCAAGACGACGCTGCGCACCTGGACCGTGCTCCAGACCATCTTCGGTGTGATGGGCTTCTCGATGGCGGTGGCCATCTACGCCATCGCCTGAGTCAGTGGTCACCGGGCGGCGAGATCGGCGACGATCCCGCCGCCCCGGCGCGTTCCGCGCCGCTACTGCAGGCCCAGGCTCATCCAGCGCTCGGGCGCGGCCAGCGGCGCGAAGCCGACCCGCTCGTAGACGCCGTGGGCGTCCTGCGTGCACAGCATGACGCGGCGCAGACCGTACGGGGCCAGGTGATCCCGTACGGCCCGCGCCAGCGCCGTCCCCAGGCCCCGCCCGCGTGCCGCGGGAGCCACGTACACATCGCACAGCCAGGCGAAGGTCGCGCGGTCCGTCACCACCCGCGCGTACCCGACCTGCGCGCCCGAAGCGCGCTCGTACACCCCGAAGTTCAGCGACCCGGCGATGGCCGCGTCCTGCTTCTCGCGGGTGCGCCCCAGCGCCCAGTAGGCGTCGGTGGACAGCCAGCGGTGCACCAGGGCTGGGTCCAGGCGATCGGGGTCGGTGGAGAACTCGTAGTCGTCCATGGCGGGGATTATTGGGTACCCGTCTCCTGTCCGACCAGCGAATATGACCGCATGACGACCGAGGACGAACCCCTTCCCCCCGGCTGGGAACGCCGCAGCGCCGCACTGTGGGCCGCCATCGACACGTACGGGGACGAGGCGGAGTTCCGCGCCGCCGTCGGCGAGCTGGCCGCCGAACTGCCGCCGGGCAGCGCGGTCGCCGACTTCGAGCGCGGCTGCGCGTACGACTCCACCGGCCACCCGGACCGCGCAGTGGAACACTACCGGCGGGCCCTGGCCACCGGCCGCCTGCCCGGCGAACGGCGCCGCCGCGCGGTGATCCAGCTCGCCAGCTCGCTGCGCAACCTCGGCCACCCGCAGGAGGCCGTTGACCTGCTGACCGCCGAACTGGCGGCCGGCTCCGACCACCTGGACGACGCGGTACGCGCCACCCTGGCGCTCGCGCTGACCAGTGTGGGGCGCGAACGGGAGGCGGTCTCGGTCGCGCTGACCGCCCTGGCTCCGCATCTGCCCCGCTACCAGCGGTCGATGGCGGCCTACGCGCGGTTGCTGGTGGAGTGAGCCGCCCGAATCAGTTCAGGCTTTCTTGAATTCAGGAATGACTGTACTGTCATTCCATGCTGACCACCGCCCCCGACATCGAGGTGCTGGCCCGGTTCGGCCGCGCCCTCGCCGACCCGATCCGCTGCCGGCTGCTCCTCGCCCTGCGCGAGGCACCGGCCTACCCCTCCGACCTCGCCGACACCCTCGGCATCTCCCGCACCCGGCTCTCCAACCACCTGGCCTGCCTGCGCGACTGCGGCCTGGTGGTCACCGTCCCGGACGGCCGCCGCACCCGCTACGAACTCGCCGACCACCGGCTCGCCCACGCGCTGGACGATCTGCGGGCCGCCGTCGTCGCCGTCGAGACGGACCGCACCTGCCCGGACGCCCAGCGGGACGGCTGCTGCTGATGACCACCGGCATATCCGGCCCCCCGCCCCCGGCCCCGCCCGTCGCACCGGGCCGCCGCGACCTCCTCACCCGCCGGGTGCGGTGGCTGGTGGCGGCGACCATCGCCTACAACGTGATCGAGGCCGCAGTGGCCATCACCGCCGGTACCGTGGCCTCCTCCGCCGCCCTGGTCGGCTTCGGCCTGGACTCACTCGTCGAGGTCTCCTCGGCCGCCGCCGTCGCCTGGCAGTTCTCCGCCGCCGACAGCACGGTGCGCCAGGCCAGGGAGGCGCGGGCGCTGCGGATCATCGCGGTGTCCTTCTTCGCGCTCGCCGCCTACGTGAGCGTCGACGCCGTCCGCGCCCTGGCCGGCGGCCACGAGGCGGACCACTCGATGACCGGGATCGTGCTGGCCGCCCTGTCGCTGGCGATCATGCCGTTCCTGTCCGCCGCCCAGCGGCGGGCCGGGCGCGAACTCGGATCGGCCTCGGCGGTCGCCGACTCCCAGCAGACCCTGCTGTGCACCTACCTGTCCGCCGTCCTCCTGGCGGGCCTCCTCGCCAACGCCACCCTCGGCTGGTCCTGGGCGGACCCCGTCGTCGCCCTCGTCATCGCCGCCATCGCCGTCAAGGAGGGGCGCAACGCGTGGCGCGGTGACGCCTGCTGTGCGACACCGCCGCCGCCGCGCCCGGGGCGGGCGGCGGAGCCGGCGGCGCCCGACGCGTGCTGCGCGGGGGAGCGGCTCAGCTCACCGGCGCGCTGACCGGAGCGGGCGCGGGCTCCGGTGACCGGCCCGCGCCCCTGCCCCGGTCCCGGGTGAGCCCGAAGGCCGAGATCGCGGCGGCGAGCAGGGCGGCGGCCAGCGGCACCAGCAGCGCGGCGTGATAGCCGTCCAGCGGGTCCTCGCCGCCGACGGAGGCGCTGACGGCGGTCACGGCGGACAGTCCGAGCGCTGCCCCGAACTGGAACGAGGTGTACAACAGCCCGCCCGCAAGACCCTGTTCCCGCGCCGCGATCCCCTCGGTGCCGACGATGGTGAGCGGCCCGTACACCAGGGCGAACGAGAGCCCGAGCAGCAGGAAGGCCGGGAACATCGCCGCGTACGTCCAGGCGCCGCCGACCCGCGCGAACAGCGCGTACGCGAGTGCGGCCGTCAGCATCCCGGCGAAGATCACCCGGGCGTTGCCGAACCGGCGGATGAGGCGCGGGGTCAGAGTCGGGGACAGGATCGCGTCCAGGCCGATCACCAGCAGCGCGAAGCTGGTCTGCAGCTCGGACCAGCCCCGGTACTCGCGCAGGTAGAGCACGGTGACGAACTGGAACCCGAAGAACGCCCCGAACAGCAGTACCGCGATCAGATTGGCCCGCACCAGCGGCACGTTGCGGAAGATCCCCAGCCGGACCAGCGGCACGGCCGTGCGCCGCTCCACGAGGACGAAGACGGCCAGCAGCGCCAGGGCCGCGCCGAGCGTGCCGGCGGTCTGCGCACCGCCTGTGTGCGCGGCCCGCTCAACGCCCAGCACCAGCAGCACGATCGCGGCGGTGACGGTGATCGCGCCCAGTACGTCCAGGCGTTCGGTACGGGGTCCGCCCGCCGTGTCCGCGGTGGTCGGCAGGAACCGCAGGGCCGCCACCAGGATCACCGCCGACAGCAGTACCGGGGCGAAGAACACCCAGCGCCACCCGGCGGTGGTCAGGAACCCGCCGACCACGAGCCCGGTGGAGAACCCTCCGGCGGCCGTGCCCGAGTAGATGAGCAGGGCCCGGTCGCGGCGCGGCCCGGCGGCGAAGGTGGTGGTGATGAGCGACAGCCCGGCGGGCGTCATGAACGCCGCCGCCACCCCCGTGACGAAGCGGGCCGCGATCAGCGTCCAGCCGTCGTCCGCCAGCCCGCCCAGCCCGGAGAACAGCAGGAAGACCGTGAGCCAGAACAGGAACATCCGGCGCCGCCCGAACAGGTCGGCCGCCCTGCCGCCGAGCAGCATGAATCCGCCGTACCCCAGCACGTAGGCGCTCATCACCCACTGGAGCGTGCCGGTGGACAGACCGAGATCGGCGCGGATGGAGGGCAGCGCCACATTGAGCATGGCGATGTCGATGCCTTCGAGGAATATCGCTCCGCAGAGTACGAAGAGCACGCCCCACTCACGGCCGCCGAGACGGCCGGCGGCGGATGCGGGAGAGGGTGAGGGGGACAACGGGACTCCTGGGCGGATGCGGGGCGTGCGGGTGGTTACCGATCAGCACGCCAGTTCCTTCTTGATACCGACCCGATCCTGCGGCACTCTGGATCGCTGTGGAAGAAGGCACTTTCGAATCACCCGGTACCTGCCGGGTAACCATCCCTGACCAGGCACTTCAGTGGGACCGCCGCGAGGACTGCGAGGTACGGCAGATCCTCGACCGCGTCGCCGACAAGTGGTCCCTGATGGTGGTCGCGCTCCTGGAACACCGCACCATGCGCTTCATGGAGCTGCGCCGCGACATCGACGGCATCAGCCAGCGCATGCTCACCGTCACCCTGCGCCAGCTGGAGCGCGACGGACTGGTCAAGCGGACGGTGTACCCGGTGGTCCCGCCCCGCGTCGAGTACGAGCTGACGCCGCTCGGCTGCACCCTGCACGAGGCCATCCAGTCCCTCGTGATCTGGACCGAGACCCACCAGGACGCCATCGCGGCGGCCCGCACCGCGTACGACCGGACCGCCGCTGCCGCTGCCGCTGAGGTCAGCGCGCCGACGGCCCCATCCACACCCGCCACGGACGGACGCTGATCTCCTGATAGGAATGGTGGGAGGGATTCCGCCCGACGTGCTGGAACACCCAGCGGCTGAGCGCCTCGAATTCCACCGACACCGGTGATTTCTTACGGCACACCGCACAGCGCATCGCGAACTTCGTCGGCTCGGAGTCCGGTTCCACATCGGGCTCCAGCGTCCAGTTCCGGTACCGCAGCAATCGCCGCACACTCACCGCATGCCTCCGCTCTTGAACGTCCGGTGCAGCACGCTGCGCACATTCGCCTCCCTGAGTTTGTGCAAGAGTTCTTTCCGGCGCCGTTGCTGTTCACTCTCCGCCACGGAACACCTCGATCAGCCGCCACGCGGCGTACGGACGGCAGATCACCGGCCGGATAGCGGGGACCGGGCCGGCGGCCCCGGGGTCGGTGTTCGGCTCAGCGATGGGCATCACAGCGGGCAGATGTACCCCTGCCCGCGTCAGCTCATTCCCTGGACGTGGAGTGGAGTTGACGAATCCCGGACGTCGCCTTCCCGGGAAGTCATCACTCTCCAGGGGTATTTCGCCGCGCCTTTCCGCGAAACACCCGTGCGGGGAAGCCGGCCCCGCTACCGTCGAGAGCGAAAGGGCGTTTCGCCGTCAACGAGAGAAGCACCGCCATGCCCACAGCAATTTCCCCCACCCCATGAAGAAACCCACCCAGTCCCGCCCCAGGAACCGCCACCGGCGGGGGCACATGGACCGCCGGCCCATTCGAGACAGCGCCTGAGCGCCGCCCGCTCCGTGGGCGTGTCCCGAGGGCTCCGGCCGAGCACCAAGCTTCTCCGGTACCGCTACGCTTCGATCGGCACGTCGTTACGCAAGGAGATGCCATGAGCGCACAGTCGGAATCCCACTCCGACGGCGAACTGATCTCGCGCCCCCCTCGGACGCCGGATGCCCTGCGACTGGCACTGGCTCGCATCGCGCCGCACCGGCTGGCGGAGATGGAACGGCAGAAGAACGAGGCGTTCAGCCTGGCGGCGGAGCACGGAGCCATCGGTCCCATCCGGAGTTGGCTGACGATCTGGGCAGGCGAGGTAGAGATCGAGCGCCGGCCCGAGCTGGCTGCTCGTCGCCAGGCGGCTGAGCGCATTGTCCAGACCCGGGACCGGGAGGATCCGGAATGGCGGGCCGCGATGACCGAGCTGCGCTCGGTCATCAGCGAGGCGCGCGAGTCCGCCGCGTGAGCTGGGCCTGGGAGTATGACCCCACGGAGGACTACGTCGTGGAGGGCGCCCCACTCGCGCTGGTGATGGAGGTGGAGAAGAAGGCGGCGGAACTGGTCGACGCGGCCGCCGCCTTTTATCTGGACGGCACCAGCTATCAAGGCGGAACGGTCAAGGGGGGCGACGCCATCGTCCTCGGTGGAATGTTCGTGTACCAGGTGGTTCCGCGGCACGAACGCGTGTACATCCTCCAGATCACCGCGGTGTGAGTCGGCGTCGGCCGCGGGGTGGCCTGTCCGCCGACGTGTTGTGCGGGGCGCGGGGCCACGGCGGGCCGGGTGGGGCGGGGTTGATCATGCCGCTGGGGTGACGCTTGCCCGGTGGCAGCGGGTGTGAGACGTTGACACAGAGCCCCCGGTCAGTCAGGTGGGCTTCCGGACGAGGGGTGCCGTACCCGGTGTGCGACAAGACGGCCCGCAGGAGGGCTCGTCATGGCATGGCTGATTCTGGTGATCTCGGGTGCGCTGGAAGCGGTGTGGGCCACCGCGCTGGGCAGGTCGGAAGGCTTCACCAAGCCCGGTCCGTCCGTGGTCTTCGCCGTCGGACTCGTCGGCAGCATGGCCGGCCTCGCGTACGCGATGCGCGATCTTCCCATCGGAACGGCGTACGCGGTGTGGGTGGGCATCGGCGCCACCCTCACCGTCGCGTACGCCATGGTCACCGGCGGTGAGTCGGTGAGCGTGGCGAAGATCGTGTTCCTGACGATGATCGTCGGCGGAGTGGTCGGGCTCAAGGCCGCCCACTGAGTGCTGCCGGCCCCTGGGGCCCGGACGATCGTCCGGGCCCCAGGGGAGCCGGGTGGGAACGTTCCCCCGGCCCGTGGGCTCAACGGGGTGCACCGCGCGGCCCCTCACCACGGCTGCGTCGCCGTCGCGCCGGGCCCTCCGGCCGTCAGCGGTGCGTCACCGGACAGGCTCAGCGGAACGCCGCGACGTTCCGGGCGGCCCAGTCCGCGAAGGGGCGCGGGGCGCGGCCCAGGACCTGCTGGACGTCCGGGCTGACGCGCACCTCGGCCGGGCTCGGCGAGCCGAGGATGTCCAGTGTGTCGTCGGCCAGTTCGGCCGGCATGCTCCGGGTCATGGCGGCCTTGGCCTCGTCGCGGGTGAGTTCGTGGAACCTGATGGGCGAGCCCAGCGCGGCGGCGATGGCCTCCGCCTGCCCGCGCGGGGTGATCACCTCCGGGCCGGTCAGTTCGTACGCGTTGCCGGTGTGCCGGTCGTCCAGCAGGCAGGCCGCCGCGACCGCGGCGATGTCCGCCGGGTCGATGACCGGCACCCCGATGTCGCCGAACGGCGCGGCGACGACCCGCTGGGCGCGGACGGACTCGGCCCACCACAGCGCGTTGGACGCGAAGCCGCCCGGTCGCAGGACGGCCCACTCCAGGCCGGACTCCCGCAGGGCGTCCTCCAGTGTGCGCATCGCGACCCGCGTGGTGCCGAAGGGCCTGGTCACGACCCCGAGCGTGGAGAGCAGGACGACGCGGCGGACGCCGGCGGCCGCGGCTTCGCCGATGATGCCGGCCGGGTCGGCTCCCGTCGCGTGCAGGTCGCCGGACAGCAGCAGGAACAGTGAAGTGGCGTCCTGCAGCGCGGGCTTGAGGCCGGCCGGTTCGGCGAGGTCGGCCACCACGTGCCGGACGACGTCCGGCACCGCCGCCGTGTGCCGTGACACCGCCGTCACCCGCTCGCCCGCGTCGGCCAGCGCCCGTGTCAACGGCCGCCCGATGTTGCCGGTGGCTCCGGTCACCACGATCATGATCATCTCCCCGATGTTCTCGATGTCCTGGGTGGCTCCCACGCTAGGAGAATGAGCTAACTCTGGGTAAGGACATACCTCGAGGTAAGCTCATGGCATGGTGGGAAGCGTGCAGCGCAGGCAGTCCGAGCCGGGCAGGCGGTATGACGTGTTTCACACCGACTGCCTCGCCAGGGACGTGGTCGACCACGTGACCAGCAGGTGGGGCATCTGGGTGCTGATCTCCCTGCGGAGCAACGACCTGCGCTTCTACGAGCTGCGCGAGAGCATCCAGGGCATCAGCGAGAAGATGCTCGCCCAGACCCTGCGCGCGCTGGTCCAGGACGGCCTGGTCTGGCGGGAGGTGGAGCCGACGACACCGCCCCAGGTCACCTACGGGCTGACCGAGTTCGGCCGGGACATCGGCGAGCCGCTGACGGAGCTCTTCGACCGGATCACACAGCGCCTGGCAGCGGGCGACAGCGCGGTGGCGGCCGGCGGGGAAACGCCCGCGCCCCGCTGACGGGGCGCTCCCGGCACACCGCCCCTTTGATCGGCCCCGCGCCGAAGTCTCCTCCGGAGCCCGCGCGTCAGTCCCTCGTGCTCCCGCCACCCGGACCCGTGGCTCCCTCCCGGACGGGGGCGCGGTCATCCTTACCATCCAGCACACGGGCGGCATCGAGTCCGTCGAGGATCGCGGTCACCGTCTCCTCGGGGGTCAGGTCCGAACTGTCCAGCCACAGACCGATCGGCGGAGTCTCCGCGCGCAGCCCCCGGTCCAGGGCCTCGACCGTCCAGGGACCCGGGCCGTACCCGCTCTTGGCCCGGCCCGCCTCCCGCCGGTGCACCGACTCCGGGGACGGGGCCAGCACCACGACGTACACGGGACGCGTGCGCAACCGGGCGAGGTACCGGGGCAGATCCTCGCCGAACACGATGTCCTGAACGATCGCGGTCCAGCCCTCGCCCGCGTACTCGTCGGCCACCAGCGCCGACAGCCGGTGCCGCAGCTCCAGTTGGGCCCGCGCCTCGGCCGCTTCCCCCGGCCGCATGTCCTCGCGCCCCGACACGATCATCCGCCGGAACACATCACCCCGGACATGCGCGGCCCGGGGCAGCCGTTCGGCCAGCAGCTGCGCGACCGTGGACTTCCCCGACGCCATGACCCCGGTGATCAGAACCACCGCCGAACCCAGACTGACCTGCACCCCTGGCCCTCCGATGCACTGCTCCTGATAAAGGTGAGCAGCCAGAGCCTAAGGGGGGAGGGGTGGGAGCGGCGGTGGTTTTCCGGGCGGCGGGGGGAGGGGTCGTGGGGCGGCGGGTGAATGATCCCCGAGACGGCTGCTCGCTCCCATGCCGGTAGCGCCGACCGGGCGCCATCCCGCCACGTCGTACCGCGATCAACCGATCGGCTGATTCCGCTTCGAGCGCGATGGACGATGTGGCGGACGCGGTCCGCGCACGAAGCTGCTCGCATGACCACAACGAGCGTGCTCGGAGCGGGCCGAGGGCCCATTGTCGACGTGCGGGACATCCGTAAGGCATACGCCGGCCGAACCGTCGTCGACGGCGTCTCCTTCGCCGTCGAAGAGGGCGAGATCTTCGGGATCCTCGGCCTCAACGGAGCCGGCAAGACGACCTCCGTCGAGTGCGTCGGGGGTCTGCGCGTCCCCGACTCCGGCTCCGTCCGCGTCGCGGGACTCGACCCGATCGCCGACCATGCCGAGCTGACCGAAGTCCTGGGTGCTCAGCTCCAGGAGAGTGCTCTCCAGGCCAAGCTCACCGTCCGCGAGGCTCTTGAGCTGTACTCCTCCTTCTACCCCCGCCGGCTCGACTGGCGGCCCCTCGCCGAACGTCTTGGCCTGACCGCCAAGCTCAACACCCGCTTCGGCCGACTGTCCGGCGGGCAGAAGCAGCGGCTGTTCATCGCACTCGCCCTCATCGGCTCGCCCCGCGTCGTCATCCTCGACGAGCTGACCACCGGGCTGGACCCGCGTGCCCGCCGTGAGACCTGGTCGCTGATCGAGGACGTCAGGAACAGCGGCGTCACCGTCCTCCTCGTCACCCACTTCATGGAGGAGGCACAGCGGCTGTGCGACCGCATCGCTCTGATCGACAAGGGGCGGGTCAGCGCGCTGGACACCCCTGACGGGATGATCGGCCGCTCGGCGGGGAACACCGTCATCTCCTTCACACCATCGGAACCGATCGACCGCGAGGCCCTGGCCACCCTCCCCGGGCAGGCCGGCATCGAGATCAAGGGCGGCCGGATCACGCTCACCGGAACGGAGCAGACCGTCAACGCGGTGATCACGTTCCTCTCCCGCGGAGGCATCACGGCGCACCGGCTCCGGGTCACCGAAGCGACGCTGGACGACGCCTTCCTCGATCTGACAGACGCCTGACAAGCAGTCCCCCACCCCTCAAGAGAAACAGTGACATGACAGCGACGACCATGGTTCCGGCCGTCTCGGCCGACCCCTCTCCCCGCGCCGCCGTACTGCGGACCGAGCTGAGGCTCTACACCCGTGACCTCTCCCACCTCGTCTCGATCGTTTTTCCGCCCCTGCTCCTGGTGATCCTCGGCCTCGTGCCGATGTTCCGGGAGGTCCACAAGGACCTCGACGGCCTGCGGATCATCGACCTCTACGTGCCGGTGGTCGTCCTGATCTCACTGATCACGGCCGCTCTTCAGGTCTTTCCGCCGATCCTGACCAACTACCGCGAGATCGGCATTCTGCGGCGCATGTCGATGACCCCCGTACGACCGTCCACCCTGCTGTCCACGCAGATGTGGCTGAACGGCGTCATGGCCCTGCTGTCGGCTGCCCTCTGTCTCGCCGTCGGCCGGCTCGTCCACGACGTGGCGCTCCCGCGCCAGGCCGCCGGGTACGTCCTGACGCTGCTGCTTGCCGCCGTCTCCAGCCTCGCCCTGGGCGCCCTGGTGGCGGCCCTGGCCAGGACGGCGAAGCACGCGACCGGCATCGGCACCACCCTGTTCTTCCCCGCGCTGTTCTGCACCGGTCTGTGGATTCCCGTCCGTTCCATGCCGGAGGCCCTCGCCGGCATCGTCGAGTTCACGCCCTTCGGTGCCGCGGCGATGGCCTTGGACCAGGCTTCCACCGGTGCCTGGCCCGACTGGTCCCACCTGATCGTTCTCACCCTGTGGACCGTGGCCACCTCGGCCGGGGCCATCCGCTGGTTCCGGTGGGAGTAGAGGGACGGCCATGCACACTGAGACCATGACGACGGCGGAGTCCGATCTCGACCGGCGCTGGGCGACCGTCCTCCGGCGGCATCCGTACTGGCTGCTCGCGACCGCCACCCTCCTGTCGATGGCGAGACCGGAGCTGACGCCGGCCACGGGCGAACGCATCGCGGTCGGAGCGCTGATCGTCGCGGCTCTCGTCCTGCAGCTGTGGTGGGGGAGGGCCCGTCGTTCCTCGCCGGGCCCCGACGCCACCTCCGCCGCCACGTATTTCGTGCTGCGCTGGGCGATCAGCGTCGCGCTCACCTGGCTGGCTCCGTTCTTCGCGTTCTACGCGGCAGCGGGCTACATCGACAACAACGAGCTGCTTTCCGGGCGGCGTCGGCGCCAGGCCGGGGCTTTCGCCTCGTCCCTGACGGTGGCTGCGGCCCAATCCGGAGGGATGCCCTTCCAGTCCTCGTCACAGTGGGCGGTGTTCGCCGGGCTGCTCCTCGCCAACAACGCACTGCTGTACGTCATCACCTACTTCGTCGAGCACGAGGAGATCCGGTCCGCCGCCAGGGCCGCCACCATCGCCGAACTCGAACGCACCAACACCGCCCTTCAGCAGGCGCTCGACGAGAACGTCACCCTCCAGGCCCAGTTGCTCGTCCAGGCGCGGGAAGCGGGCGTCGACGAGGAACGCAGACGACTGGCCGCAGAGATACACGACACCCTCGCCCAGGGACTCGCCGGCATCATCGCCCAGCTCCGTGTCGTCTCCAGCACGCCCGACCCGGCGACAGCGCGCGAACACGTCGACCGCGCCGCCGACCTGGCCCGCCACAGCCTGGGCGAGGCCCGCCGTTCCGTGCGGAACCTGGCCCCCGTGGGCCTGGTGCACGACACTCTTCCCCAGGCGCTGCGGAAGACGGTGGCCCGATGGACGGAACAGAGCGGCATACCCGCTGCCTTCACCCTCACCGGTCAGGTCTTGGACATGCCTGGCGAACACTCCGCCACGCTTCTGCGGATGACGCAGGAGGCGCTGACGAACGTGGCCAAACACGCGGCGGCCGACCGCGTCGGCGTCACCCTCAGCTATATGGACGGCGAAGTCACGCTGGACGTCCGCGACAACGGCCGGGGCTTCGCCTCGCGGCAGCCGCCGCAGCGCACCGGCGCCGGCGGCTTCGGACTCGAAGGCATGCGTTCCCGTGCCGAGCGTGTCGCCGGCTCCCTCATTGTCGAGTCCGAACCCGGCTACGGAACGGCGATCTCGATCCGACTGCCCCTGGCCCCCACGGAACAGCGGCCGGTTCCTTCTCGCCGCCACGGAGACCGCGACCTCACGTAACCTGCTCCCGGCACGAGTGCCACGTCAGGAAGAGACAGGCGATGACTGACATCACGCTGCTACTGGTGGACGATCATCCCGTCGTGCGGAACGGGCTGCGCGCCATGTTCACCGATGCCCCCGGTTTCACGGTCCTCGGGGAGTCCTCGAACGGCGTCGATGCCGTGGACATGGCGCTTCGCCTCGATCCCGATGTCGTGTTGATGGACCTGCGGATGCCCAGCGGCAACGGTGTCGAGGCCATCGCCGAGCTGACCCGCCGCGGCGCGCGCTCCCGGGTCCTGGTGCTCACCACGTACGACACGGACACCGACACGCTCCCGGCGATCGAGGCGGGCGCCACCGGATACCTGCTGAAGGACGCTTCCCGGGACGAGTTGCTCGCCGGTGTACGGGCCGCCGCCGACGGCAGGCCCACGGTGTCGCCGACGGTCGCGTCCCGGCTGTTCGGCGTGGTCCGCGGGCCGGCAGTGCCTCCCGAGATTTCGGGGCGTGAGCGCGAGGTTCTCCTGCTCGTCGCCCGTGGCACGTCCAACCGCGCGATCGCGGCCGAACTGTTCATCAGCGAGGCCACGGTGAAGACCCATCTCACGCACATCTACAGCAAGCTGGGCGTGAAGGACCGGGCTGAGGCGGTCGCCGCGGGATACGACCGGGGCATCCTGGGCCGCTCCTGAGGCACCACGCCCAGCGGGTCAACGACCCGGAGGCGCTCAATGCCCGTCACCGCAGCGAGAGCGTGCCGAAGCTCCGTACGAACGGCGGCGCCACCCGCCGCCCAGAACAGCACCCAGCAACGGCCCGCCCCCTCCTCCTACCTCTCCACCACCACCTCCGCCGCGATGCGGCGCAGGGCCTGCTCCGCCGGCTCCGGTGGGAGGTGGTGTGCCCCACGGGGGCGCAGGGAGAGCCGGTCGTCCGCCGCTTCCCGGGCGCCGATGACCGCCTGGTACGGGATCAGCCGGCCCGCGCGGATCCGGGCGGACAGGGTGCCGTGCGACGGGGGAACCAACTCCACCCGCAGGCCGAGGTCCAGGGCCCGGGTCCGCACATCCTCCGCCCGCGCCAACTGGTCGTCGCCCACCGGCAGGACCGCCAGCTGCACCGGCGCCAGCCAGGCCGGGAACGCGCCACCGTGCTGTTCGATCAGATGGGCCACCACGCGCTCCACGCTGCCGATGATGCTGCGGTGGACCATCACCGGGCGGTGCCAGGCCCCGTCAGCACCGGTGTAGCGCAGGTCGAACCGCTCCGGCTGGTGGAAGTCGATCTGCACGGTCGACAGGGTGGACTCGCGCCCCGCCGGGTCGGCGATCTGTACGTCGATCTTCGGCCCGTAGAACGCCGCCTCGCCCTCCGCCGCCTCGTACGGCAGGCCGGAATCGTCCAGCACCTCCCGCAGCAGCGCCACCGAGCGCCGCCACATCTCCGGCGCCGCCACGTACTTGCCGCCCCCGCCCGGCAGCGACAGCCGGTACCGGGCCGGCCGGATGCCCAGTACCTCGTACGCCCGGCGGATCATCTCCAGCGCGGCCCGCGCCTCCTGGGTGACCTGCTCGGCGGTGCAGAAGATGTGCGCGTCATTGAGGGTGATGGCCCGCACCCGGGTCAGTCCGCCCAGCACGCCCGAGAGTTCGGACCGGAACATCCCACCCAGTTCGGCCATCCGCAGCGGCAGCTCGCGGTAACTGTGCGGGCGGGAGCGGTAGATGAGCGCGTGGTGCGGGCACAGGCTGGGCCGCAGCAGCATCTGCTCGCCGCCGCCCAGGTCCATCGGCGGGAACATGTCCGCGCGGTAGTGGTCCCAGTGGCCGGAGATCTCGTACAGCTCGCGCTTGCCCAGCACCGGCGAGTACACATGCCGGTAGCCGGCCCGGCGTTCGGCCTCGTGGATGTAGCGCTCCAGCGCGTGGCGTACGGCGGCGCCGTCCGGCAGCCAGTACGGCAGGCCCGCGCCCATGAGCGGGTCGGAGTCGAACAGGCCCAGGGCGCGGCCCAGGGTGCGGTGATCGTGTGCGGCGGTGGTCATGGTGGTGGTCTCCCTCCGGGAGGGGCGGGTGACCACACGGCGAAGCCCCGGGGCACTCGCCCCGGGGCTTCGGACTCAGACATGGGTCAGCGCGCCGGGACACTCTCCGGCGTCGTCGTGCAGGCGGCGCGCTTCATGCCGCGGACCCTAACAGACGGGGGCGGCCCGGTGCAGGGTGAATTCCCGGCTGGGCGGGTGCACGACGACGGCCAGTCTGCTGCCCACCACCAGGCCGGGGAAGTGGTTGTCGGGCTCCGTCGTGCTCGCCTCGAACGGCTCGAAGCCCGGGCCCGTGACGCGCAGCCGCAGTGCGTGCTGGGTGCTCAGGCCGTCCGGGGTGATCTCCTCGGGCCCGATGGCGATCACCTCGGCGGCGCCGTCCACCCCCTGCGTGGCCAGCCGACGGGTGGAGCGCCGCCGCTCCCGGTTGTGGAGCAGCGTGCCCAGACCCACGTAGGCGACGAGCGCCCCGAACAGCGCCACGGCCCCGAAGACGACGGCGTCCACCGTCGTCTCGGGGTCGGAGAGGGCGCCGTGGGCGAAGGACACCGCCAGCCACCCGCCGCCCCCCAGCAGACCCGCGCCGAAGAGGTTCGCGAGGGCGGCGAGCACCGGTCCCATCGGCTCGACGCGCATCAGTACAGGCTCGTTTCAATGTAATAGCAGTCCGAGTACGCCGTGCCCGAGGACAGTTCCCAGGAGCCGTAGAACGGGGTGACCGAGGAGTCGTCGGGAGTGCGGACGACGAACTCGTACGTCCCGGCGGGGAGCCGGATCGTGGTCGTCGGCCGGTCGATGCCCGCCTGGCAGGCGGTGTCGCTCCAGCCGGACAGCAGGTCGCTCTGCGTGGTGCAGCCACCGCACGCGTCGACCGTCTTCGTGCCGGTCTCCGCGCCCGTGTACAGGATTTCCAGCGCCTCGGGGGAGTCGTTGACGATCTCCACGGTGGCGGTGCCGCCCGGGGCGCTGCCCGCCGGGGTGGGGTCGGGGAGGTCGCCGGTGGCGCCGCCGCCGATGTCGGCGATCTCGATGGCGATGAGGGTGTCGCCGGCCCGCTCCGTACGCCCGTCGTCCGGGTACAGGCTCCGGAACTCCTCCAGAGCGGTCCGGGCGCTCGTGTGGTCATCGTCCCGATAGCTGGTGATGCCGCACTCGTACAGCGCGTCGGGGAAGGCGGCCTCCGCCCGTTCCGCCAGGCCCTCGGCCAGCGGGTCGCCCTGGTGCTCGGTGCGCAGCGTGATGAAGGGGCGCAGTTCGCCGACCGCCGCGCAGTGGTCCTCGTCGGCGAGTGCGCGGGTGTGCCGTGCGTACAGGGCGTCGAGCCGCTCGGGTACGGCGGCGGCCGGTTCGGAGTCCGGGAACCCGGCGGGGATGGCGGCGTAGGCGGCGAACGCCGCCTCGATGGTGCCGCCGTCGGCGAGCGAGTCGGCCTGGCCCAGGTGGAGTTCGGCGAGCCGGTCCGGCGCCCCCGGCCAGGGCGGGGAGCCGTCGTAGCGCGCGACGTAGTCCCCGTAGCCGTTGATGGCCCCGGTGAAGTCCGCCTCGGCGGCGGCGGCTTCGGCGGTCAGCAGGATGCGGCAGCCGGCCCGGCCGTCCGCCGCGCGCTCCAGGGCGGGGGAGAACGTCAGCTCGTTGCGGCCCGCGGTCGCCGCGTCGTAGTGCTCGACGGCCCGGGCGCAGTCACCCGCCGCGTGTGCCGCGTCGCCGCGCTCCGTCTCCTGCCCGGGGCCGCCGCGGTACTGGACCACGCCGGCGGTCACCAGGGCCAGCAGCGCCACCGCCGCCGTCAGCGGGAGCCAGGGCGGGCGGGCCGCGGGCGGCGCCGCCGCACCGTGTTTCCAGCCGCCGCGCACCATCGTGGCCAGCCACAGCGCGAACACCGTGAGCCAGAACCACGGGGTGCCGGAGGCATGGATCCAGATCGCCGACAGGACCAGGACGGCGGTGCCGGCCCAGGCCGCCACCGCCCGGCCCCACAGCCGCAGATAGAGATAACCGGCGCCAAGCCCGCTGGCGTTGAGCAGTGCGGCGACGGCGCCGCGCGATGTACCACTGGCCATCGAAGTCCCCCCGGGGGAAGGAGTGTGGCCTCTATCACGTCCCCCGGGGGCGGGCGGTTCCGCCCTTATGCCGTTGTGTCAGGCGAGAGCGGCCTCGCGCCGGCGCACCACCCGGGCGCGTCCGGTGGCGTACAGCGTGATGCCCGCGGTGGTCAGCAGCGCGACGAGACCGAAGGCCACCACACCCTCCCAGCCGGCCCGGTGGAAGATGACCGCGCCGAGCGTGCCGCCCACGCTGTTGCCCAGGTAGTACGCCACCTGGTACAGCGCCGAGGCCTGCGCCCGCCCGTGGGTCACCGCCCGGCTCACCGAGCCGGAGGCGACGGCGTGGCCGAAGAAGAAGCCGCCGGTGATCAGCACCAGGGAGAGCAGCACGGTCGCCAGGTTGTCGACCAGGCTCAGCAGCAGCCCGCCGGTCACGGTGGTGATGGCGAGGTAGAGGGCGCCGCGCCGGCCGAGGCGTTCGACCATGGGGCCCGTCACCGAGGAGGAGCAGGTGCCCACCAGGTAGATGACGAACACCGAGCCGATGAGCCCGGCGGACAGGCCGAACGGCTCCGCCACCAGCCGGAAGCCGATCACCGTGTAGACGGCGCTGAACGCCGACATCAGCAGCAGCCCGATCGCGAACAGCCGGACCAGCAGCGGCTCGGACAGGTGGGTGCGCACCGTCGCGAGCAGGGCGCGCGGGCGCAGCGCGGTGGGGGTGAAGTTGCGGGCCCGGGGCAGCAGCAGCCGGTAGAGCACGGCGGCGGCCAGCGCGAGGACGGCGACGGCGGCGAGCGCGGCGCGCCAGCCCCAGCCCTCGGCGACCCAGCCGGTGAGGATGCGGCCGAGCATGCCGCCCACGCTGTTGCCCGCGATGAACAGGCCGACCGCGCCGACCGTGGAGCGGGCGTCCAGCTCCTCCGAGAGGTAGGCGACGGCGGAGGCCGGGATGCCGGCGATGGCCGCGCCCTGGAGGGTGCGCAGGGCGATCAGCGTGGTGAGGTCGGGGGCGAAGGGGATGACCAGGGCCAGGGCCACGGCGACGGTCACCGAGACCGTCATCAGCTGCTGGCGGCCGAAGCGTTCGCTGAGCGCGCTCAGCGGCAGGACGGCGACGGCCAGGGCGATGGTGGTGGCCGAGATGGTCCAACTGGCCTGTCCCGGGGCCACCGAGAAGGCGGTGGCGAGGTCGGGCAGCAGTGCCTGGGTGGAGAACAGCAGCGCGAAGGTGGCCACCCCGAGGGCGAAGAGGGCCAGGTTGACGCGGAGGCGCGAGACCGGGACGGGGACCGGGGTGCGGGTCGCCGGGACGGTCGCGGTCGCGGTCGTGGCCGGTGCCGGGGTGGGCTTCGGGTGAGGGCTCGGGGCCTGGACTAGAGCGGGGTCGGCGGTGGCCGACACCTTCGTGGCTGCTGCGGTGGGCATGTCGTCAAAATTAGGACGGCGCCTTTCATGCGTCCAATGCACAAAGCTGCGATGATTGATGCGCTGGTGCATCAACGCAGGTGGTGGGGGTCCATGTCATATCCGGGCAACGGAAAAGACATCCGTGTAACAAGCGCGGTCGGGGGTACGGCGGCGGGCGCCGACGTACCGCCCGAGGCGTGGGCCGCGCTGCTCAGCCCCCGCCTGGCCCAGTTCGCCGCCGTCGCCCGGCACGAGCACATCACCCAGGCCGCGCGCGAACTCGGCGTACCGCAGTCCACGCTCAGCCGCGCCATGGCCCGGCTGGAGGCCGACCTGGGGGTGGCGTTGCTCGCCCGGCACGGCCGCAACGTCAGCCTCACCCCGGCCGGCCGGGCCTTCGCCCGCTCCGTGGAGCGCTCGCTCGGCGAGATCGGCCGCGCTGCGGAGGCGGTGCGCGCGGACGCCGATCCGGCGGCCGGCAAGGTGGCGTTCGGGTTCCTGCACACCATGGGTCCGGAAACCGTACCCGCCCTCATCCGGGAGTTCCGCGAGGACCACCCCCGGGTGCGGTTCGCGCTCGTCCAGAGCTACGGCGAGGACATGATCGAGCGGATGCGGCTGGGCGAGCTGGACCTGTGCCTGACCTCCCCGATCCCCGAGGCCCCCGACCTGGTGACCCGGCGCCTGGACGAACAGCGGCTGTTCCTGGTCGTACCGGCCGGGCACCGGCTCGCGAACCGCAAGCGGGTGCGGCTGGCCGAGGCGGCTGACGAGCCGTTCGTCACCCTCGAACCCGGGTACGGACTGCGGAAGCTGACGGATGTGCTGTGCGCGCGGGCCGGGTTCATACCGAAGATCGCCTTCGAGGGCGAGGAGCCGGAGACACTGCGCGGCCTGGTCGCCGCCGGGCTCGGGGTGGCGCTGCTGCCGCCGCCCATGGTGCCCCGGCCCACCGCCCGGGATCTGGTGGTGACGGCGCCCCGGGCGGTGCGCGAGATCGGTGTCGCCTGGCTGGCGGGGCACCCCGACACCCGGCCGGTCGCCGACTTCAAGCGGTTCCTGCTGGGGCGGCGCGGCCGGTTCGCGGGCACCGGCCGCATGGAGCCGGACGCGGGGCGGGACGGATAGGCGCGGGGTGGCCCGCCCGCCCCGCGCTGCCGGGACGGCGGGTTTCCTCCCCCTCGTCTACGCGCGTAGGCGCTACAGTGCCGGGATGACTCAGAGCTCTGCGCCCCGCCACGCCCCGGTGCCGAACCGGGAACAGATCCTGCGCGCCCCCAAGGTCCTGCTCCACGACCACCTCGACGGCGGGCTGCGCCCGGCCACCATCGTCGAACTCGCCGCCGAGCAGGGCTACGACCGGCTTCCGGACACCGACCCCGGCAAGCTGGCGGTCTGGTTCCGCGAGGCCGCCGACTCCGGCTCGCTGCCGCGCTACCTGGAGACGTTCGCCCACACCTGCGCCGTGATGCAGCGCCGGGACGCACTCGTCCGGGTGGCGGCCGAGTGCGTGGAAGACCTGGCGGCCGACGGAGTGGTATATGCGGAGATCCGGTACGCCCCCGAGCAGCATCTGGAGGACGGGCTCACCCTGGAGGAGGTCGTCGAGGCCGTCAACGAGGGGTTCCGGGAGGGTGAACGGCGCGCCGCCGCGGCCGGCCACCGGATCCGTACCGCCGCGCTGCTCACCGCCATGCGGCACGCCGCCCGCGCGTTCGAGATCGCCGAACTCGCCAACCGCTACCGCGATCGCGGCGTGGCCGGCTTCGACATCGCGGGCGCCGAGGCCGGGTTCCCGCCCACCCGCCACCTGGACGCGTTCGAGTACCTCAAGCGCGAGAACAACCACTTCACCATCCACGCGGGCGAGGCGTTCGGGCTGCCCTCGATCTGGCAGGCGCTCCAGTGGTGCGGCGCCGACCGGCTGGGCCACGGGGTGCGGATCATCGACGACATCGAGGTCGGTGACGACGGCGCGGTGCGGCTCGGGCGGCTGGCGGCGTACGTCCGTGACAAGCGGATCCCGCTGGAGATGTGCCCGACCTCCAACCTCCAGACGGGGGCGGCGCCCTCGTACGGCGAGCACCCCATCGGGCTGCTGCGGCGGCTGCGTTTCCGGGTGACGGTCAATACCGACAACCGGCTGATGAGCGATACGAGCATGAGCCGTGAATTCGAGCACCTCGTACGGACGTTCCAGTATTCGCTCGACGATCTTCAGTGGTTCACGGTGAATGCGATGAAGTCGGCGTTCATTCCTTTTGATGAACGTCTGGCGATGATCAACGAGGTGATCAAGCCGGGATATGCCGCACTACGCTCCGAGTGGCTGTTCCCATCGGCGTCGGAGAACCCTGCCTGACCTGGCCGGATGGTGACGTGCTGCGGCGTGTGGGCCTGCGGCGAAAGGCAGTTGATCCGACCGGTGGGCGGGACGCGCGAGACATTTCGATCCTTTGCGGCGCGGGCTTCCAGTGGCTACGTTCGCCCTCGGGCCCTAGGCCGCGTCTGACCCATCCCGCCTGGCCCGCGACGCCTGGCACGGCACCTCGCTGCGTTGTCGAATCGCCCGAATAACCCGCTATGAGGGCGACTCTCTGCCTTGCGATGCACCGCACCAGCCGCCGCGGGCCTGACCGGCGCTCTGTGTCGGACACGGCCCAGCCGCTGACATCCCACCCCACACAAGGACGTAGTGACTCATGAAGCACACCACCGTGAAGACCCTGGGTGCCGCCGCCGTCGGTGCCGCGCTCGCCGCCACCGGTGCGGGTTCCGCCCACGCGCTGGGCGAGGAGCTGGTGGCCGGGACCACCGGTCAGGTCGTGAAGGCCGTGCCGCTGGGCGAGGTGGCCGGTGGTCTCACCGGTAACGGCGAGAACGCCGCCGCCGGCCTCCAGGAGGTCACCAAGCCGCTGAACGGCACCACCGACGCCAACAGCCTGCTCGGCGGCCAGGGCGATGTGCTCAACCAGGCCACCAGCGGTCTGCTCGGCGGGCTGCCCGCGGGTGCGCTCAAGGGCGGGCTGCTCGGCTGACACCCGGCGCCCCCGCTCCCCGCTCCCCGAGCCGGGACACCGGGACGCGCACGAAAGAAGGGCCGTACCCCCAGCCGTGGGGTGCGGCCCTTCTCGTTCGTGGTGCCGCGCCGCTGCCGTGCTGCCGCGCCGCCGTGCTGCCCTCCACGCTACCGCGCGCCGGGGGCGAGTCCGACCCGGTGGGCGGTACCGCGCCGCGCCTCGGGCCGCCGGAACGGCGCGGCCGAACCGATCGGCGCCGGCACGGCGTCGGGTTCGGGACGCGGGGACGGCGAGGGCGGAGTGGTGTCGCGCAGCAGCAGGTCCCGCAGCTTCCCATAGCACAGCAGATGCGTGAGGGTGACCCCGCCGGCGTTCAGCAGCAGCGAGTCCACATCGGCGACCCGGGTGGGTTCCAGCGACTGCATGAGTTCGATCCCGAGCGAGATCATCGCCGCCGCGAACACCGTGCGGAAGAGCGAGACGAAGCGGGTGCCGCCCAGCCGCCGGCCCAGCAGCGGCAGCAGCACCCCCAGCGGGGCGAAGACCCCCAGGCCCGTGCCGATGGTGCGCAGCGCCTGCCCGGGCCCCGCCGCGAGGTCGGCGCGGATGGTGGCCAGCGGCTCCAGATTGGGCGGCGACACCCACATCACGGACCGCGGGCGCAGCATCAGCCAGCCCACGACGGCGAGATACACGGTGAGCAGGACGAAGGCCACCACCCGAACCCTCGGGTCGACCTTCTGGTCGCGGATCTCGCCGCGATGACCGCTTTCGCGCTTGGCACGCCCCGCCGGGCCGCCGTGATGACGGTGCACGGATTCCAGGACGCCCCTGCCCCCCGGTACGGTTCCCCGCGCTCGATGTGACCTGCGCGGCCCACCGCGAGTGGCCCACCACGGGCGGCCTACAGCGAGCGGCCCACCGAGGGCGCCGACTCGGGGCTGTGCCGCATCGCCGCGCTGCACGGGTACGTCTGCGGGCGCGGGTCGGGGGAGTCGGCGGGGCCGCCCAGCACCACGGCGTGGCCGTTGCCCAGGCCCTCCACCCCGGCGAAGGTGCAGATGATCTGCGCGAGGGCGAACGCCGGCAGTTCGCTGGGGCGCTGGCTCAGCCGCAGGACCGTCTCCGGGTCGTCGCCGACCGGGCCGGAGACGGCGAGATCCAGGGGCACGGCGCTGGTGAACCCGGCCGCCTGCTCGTCCCCGCCCGGGTCGTTCTGCAGCTCGGTCAGCAGGACGGTGGCCATCCGCAGCCGGTCGGAGCCGACCGCCGCGGTGTCCACGGTGCGCGAGACGGCCTCCACCCGGGTGCCGCAGACCAGGAACACCTCGGCCCCGCCGGTGAGTACCGTCCCGTCGGTGCCGGAGGTGTCCATGGTGGTGTCGCAGCTCGCGCGCGAGGGGGCGGGCCCGGCGTCCACCGGCACATTGGTGGAGCGGATGCCGCACCCGGTGGCGCCGGCCAGCGCGAGGAGCGCGGCGGCCGTACCGAGCGCGGTGGTCCGTCCCGCCCGCCGGGTGCGCCGCGTCCGCCGCCGTGTGCGTTCCGTACCTGCCCTCACCTGCTGCGTTCCTCTCCCGGACGGCCGCCCTCGGCGCCGCCGCTGTCCCCGTCGTCCCCGTCGTCCCCGCTGTCGGTGTCCGTGTCCTCGTCGTTCTCGGGGGGCTGGCGCGGCAACCGCAGGGTGAACACCGCGCCGCCGCCCGGGGCGTTCGCCGCCGAGATCTCGCCGCCGTGCAGATGGGCGTTCTCCAGCGCGATCGACAGCCCGAGACCGCTGCCCTCGGACCGCGGTCGCGACGCGCTCGCCTTGTAGAAGCGGTCGAAGACGTGCGGCAGCACCTCTTCCGGGATGCCGGGCCCCTGGTCGGCGACCTCCACCACGACATCGTCGCGGCCCAGCGCCTCGTCACTCTCCTCGCGCACCGAGACGCGTACCGACCGGCCGCCGCCGTGCTTGAGGGCGTTGCCGATCAGATTGGCGAGGATGACGTCCAGGCGGCGCGGGTCGAGCCGGGCGGTGATCGTGCGGTCGGCGTCCAGCTCGACCGCGTCCAGCCAGGCGCGGGCGTCGATGCAGTGGGTGAGCTGATCGGCGATGTTGACGTCGTCCAGGACCATCTTGGCGGTGCCCGCGTCGAAGCGGGTGACCTCCATCAGGTTCTCGACCAGGCTGTTGAGGCGGCGGGTCTCGCTCACCACCAGCTGGACGGCCGGGGCGATCATCGGGTCGAGGCTGTCGACCTCTTCCTCCAGCACATCGGTGACGGCGGTGATCGCGGTCATCGGGGTGCGCAGTTCGTGCGACATGTCGGCGACGAAGCGGCGGCTGGCGGCCTCCCGGGCGCGCAGATCCTCCACCCGGCGCTCCAGGGACTCCGCGGCGGCGTTGAACGTACGGGACAGCTCGGCCAGTTCGTCCGCGCCGCGCTCCTCGAGACGGGTGTGCAGCTTGCCCTCGCCCAGCCGCTGCGCCGCGTTGCTCAGCCGGGCCACGGGCCGCAGCACCGTGGTGGCGGCGGCCTGGGCGAGCAGCGCCGAGCCGATGACGGCCAGCGCGGTGGCGATGCCCAGCGACCAGGCGAGCGAGTTGAGATCGTCGCGCTCCGGTATGAGGGAGGCGAGCAGATAGCCGGTCGGGCCGCCGTCGATGACCTGCGCGCCGCCGATGAGATACGGGTCGCCGTCGATCTCCACCCGCTGCCAGTACAGGTGGTACGGGGCGTCGGTGTCATCGCGCCGCTCGTGCACCGCGTCGACGAGCGAGGCCGGCACCATGTCGAGCCGGAAGCTCTTGGGGGCGGTCTCGATGACGCAGTCGCCGTCCTCGCCGCCCCGGTCGACCAGCACCACCTGATAGGTCTGGTTGCCGCTGGTCATGATCGTGCCCATGTCGCGCAGCATTTCGCAGGCGGGATCCTCGGGGAGCCCGCCCGCGCCGTCGCCCAGCGCCTGGGAGAAGTCCTTGAGGGCCGAGTTCTGCGCGCGGGTGAGGACGGCGTCACGGTTGAGCCAGTACGCGATGCCGGACACCGACACGGCGGCCACCAGCGCCACCAGCGCGAACACCGTGACCAGCCGCAGCCGCAGCGAGGTGAGCCGCAGTGCGCTCCGTATGAGCCTGCCCCTGGCGCGCCGTGTCACGAAGGAGCGTCCAGCCGGTAGCCCACGCCGCGCACCGTGCGGATCAGCTTCGGGGAGGACGGCACGTCCTCGACCTTGGCGCGCAGCCGCTGGACACAGGCGTCCACCAGGCGGGAGTCACCGAGGTAGTCGTGCTCCCACACCAGGCGCAGCAGTTGCTGCCGGGACAGTGCCTGGCCGGGGCGGCGGCTGAGTTCGAGCAGGAGCCGCAGTTCGGTGGGGGTGAGCTGGAGGTCCTCGCCGTTCTTGGTGACGGTCATGGCGGCGCGGTCGATGACGATGGCGCCGAAGGTGGCCGCGTCGTGGGACTCGCGCTCGCCCCGCCGCATGACGGCGCGGATCCGCGCGTCCAGGACGCGGCCCTGGACGGGCTTGACCACGTAGTCGTCGGCGCCCGATTCGAGGCCGACGACGACATCGATGTCGTCGCTGCGCGCGGTGAGCAGGATGATGGGCAGCTGGTCGGTGCGGCGAATGCGACGGCACACCTCAAAACCGTCGATTCCGGGCAGGTTGACGTCCAGAACGATGAGATCCGGCCGCTGTTCCCGCAGCAGCGTGAGGCCGTCCTCGCCCGTCGCGGCGGTCACCACCCGGTGCCCCTGGCGGGACAGGCTCATCTCCAGGGCGGTACGTACCGCCTCGTCGTCCTCGATCAGCAACAGGAAAGCCACGCGGCTCATTGTGGCCTATGGACCCCGGAGAGTTCGACCGTGCGTTCCCGGAAGAGGGCGCGGGCGCCTGTGACACCGCTGTGACAGTTGGGGGACGGCCCCATGAAACTGGCCGGGCAATGTATTCCCCGACACACCGAGTACGGCACGGCGACACGATGGGGGCAGCGGGATGAGCGCACTGCACAGCATCAGCAACACGGCAGTCATCGGTACGACGCGCGCTCGCACCTCCGTGGTTCCCGTGCGGTGCGACGTGACGGGGAACACGTCGTCCGGCGCCGCGAACAGGCTGGGGGGTCATCGCGGCACCGGTCATCCGCGCCCGGCGCACCTCAGTGCGGTGGACGCGGTGGGGGGGAAGACGGGGGAGACCGGGGGGAACGGGGGAACCGTGCGGGGAGCGCGGCGCGAGGGGGTCACGGAGGCGGAGTTCACCGCCTACGTGCGAGAGCGCCGCGCCTCCCTGTACGCCACCGCCTACCACCTCACCGGTGACCGGCACGAGGCGGAGGACCTGCTCCAGAGCGCGCTGCTGTCCACGTACCGCGCCTGGGAACGCATCACCGACAAGGCGGCGGTCGGCGGCTACCTGCGCCGCACCATGACCAACCTGCACATCAGCGCGTGGCGCCGCCGCAAGCTGAACGAGTACCCGACCGAGGAACTGCCCGAGTCCCCCGGCGAGTACGACACGATGCGCGGCACCGAACTGCGCACCGTGCTGTGGCAGGCGCTGGCGCGGCTGCCCGAACAGCAGCGCACCATGCTGGTGCTGCGCTACTACGAGGGTCAGACCGACCCGGAGATCGCGGAGACGCTGAACATCAGCGTCGGCACCGTCAAGAGCAGCATCTGGCGCACCCTGCGCCGGCTGCGCGAGGACCGCTCGCTGAACATGGGGCGGGACGTGGAGGAGTCCTTCGGCGAGCTGGTGGCCTGAGGCAGCGGGGGACACGGGGGAACGCGGGGAAACCCGAGGGAAGGGGGGAACGGGGGAACACGGGGGAAAGAGCGGGGTCCGGTGCCTGGGGGGCGCCGGACCCCGCTGAAGTCGGTGAGCGCTCAGGGCACCCAACCGAGCGTCATGACGCCGATGCTGATGGTCGACTCTTCGATCTCGTGGATGACGCGATAGCGACCGATATGGATACGGCACAGATTGTCGGAGCCGTACGGGGTGCTGCCGTCGGGCCGGGGCTCGGCCGCGGGGAGGTTGACGGAGGCGAAGACCTGCTCCAGGCCCTCGGGGTCTTCCTTGAGGAAACGCGCTGCTGCGTTGAGCGCCCCTCGCTCCCGTCGTTGCGGTAGGTCACTCGCCGCTTTGTCCGTCCAACCCGAGTCGTCGGCGAACTTCCTCGTGAGGGATGAGTTTCAGCGTGCCTGCGGCTTTCCGGCGCTGGTAGTCGGACACGGCCAGCGCGTCTTCCAGGTCTGCCAGGTCCTGGGGATTGATGAGTATGGCGGCGGCATGACCGTGGTCGGTGATGGTGATGCGCTCGTGAGAATGCGCGACCCGGTGGATGAGCGTGCCGAACTTCGCGCGGGCTTCCGTCATCGCATAGGTGTCACTCATGCCCAGGAGGTACACAATCCCACGCTGGGTAATACCTCGATCACCTAATCAGCGACGGCGGTTGCTGACAGCCGCGCGATGCGCGCCCGCGCCTCGTCCCGGCCGCAGGGGTGGGCGCCCTGCTCCACGTGCCGGGCCACGATCCGGCCCTCCGCCCGCATGAGCTTCCACCCGCGCCGCAGCAGGAACACCAGCGACTTGCGCGACTCCCGCACATCGCGCACCAGCCGGCGCCGGAAGGTGGTCAGCGGCCGGTTGCGCAGACACAGGGTGTCCGCCGCCAGGCCCTCGCGCCGGCACCGCTCGCTGATCTCCGCCGCGAAGATCCCCTCCGCGATGAACAGCGGCGCGCCGCCCAGGTCGAGCGGCGCGCTGCCGGTGAGCGCGGAGGTGGAGATGTCGTACACCGGGACCGTGGCGCTGCCCGCCGCGCACAGCCGGCGCACCGCCTCCAGCGCCGCCTCCGCGTTCCACGAGGCCGGGTCGTCCCAGTCCGTGCCGGAGCCGTCGGGCAGCGGCGGCAGGGTGGGGTCCGTGCCCTCCTTGTAGAAGTCGTCGAGCCGCAGCACCGGAAGCCCGGAGCGCACGGCGAGCCGGGACTTCCCGGATCCGGAGGGGCCGGTCAGCAGGATGACCCGGGCCCGGGGTCCGGGCTCCGGATCCGCCTGCGACGTGGGGGGTATCGGCGGCGTCTGCGGCGTAACGGTCACGGGACCCCATTGTCCCGTATGCGCGCCGTTCAGACGCCGATGGGGTGCCAGACGGTCTTCGTTTCCAGGAACGTCAGCAACCGCCCGGTGCCCGGGTCGGCCGCCCAGTCCTCGTCGGCGGGCCGCAGCACGCGCTTGAGGTTGTCGGCCGCCGCCGTCTCCAGCTGGGTGGCCAGCGCGGTGTCACCGGCCGCGCCGGTCAGATCGATCGCGTTGACGTCCTGGTGCGCCGCCAGCGGCACGCCCAGCTCCGCCGTGTCGCCGGAGAGGATGTTGACGACCCCGCCCGGTACGTCGGAGGTGGCCAGCACCTCGGCGAACGACAGCGCGGGCAGCGGCGCCGCCGCACTGGTCACCACCACGGCCGTGTTGCCGCCCGCGATCACCGGCGCCAGCACGGACACCAGGCCCAGCAGCGAGGACTTCTGCGGCGCCAGGACGGCCACCACTCCGGTGGGCTCGGGCACCGAGAGGTTGAAGAACGGCCCGGCCACCGGGTTGGCGCCCCCGGCGATCTGGGCGATCTTGTCGGTCCAGCCCGCGTACCAGACCCAGCGGTCGGCCGCGGCGTCCACCGCCGCCAGCGCCGCCTCCACCGACAGCCCCTCGGCGTCGGCGACCTCGGCGGCGAACTGCTCGCGCCGCCCGGTCAGCATCTCGGCGACCCGGTACAGCACCTGGCCCCGGTTGTAGGCGGTCGCGCCGGACCAGCCGGCGAACGCCTTGCGGGCGGCGACCACCGCGTCGCGGGCGTCCTTGCGGGAGGACTGGGGGGCGTTGGCCAGCCAGCCGCCGCGGGAGTCGGTCACCTCGTACACCCGTCCGCTCTCGGAGCGGGGGAACTTGCCCCCGACGAACAGCTTGTAGGTCTTGAGCACGCTCAGCCGCGCGGGAGCCGGCGCCGCCTTCGCGGTCTTCTTCTTGTCGGACCTGTCAGACATTGAGGTACGCCTCCAGCCCGTGCCGGCCGCCCTCGCGCCCGAAGCCGGACTCCTTGTAGCCGCCGAACGGCGACGCGGGATCGAACTTGTTGAACGTGTTGGCCCAGACGACGCCCGCCCGCAGCTTGTCGGCCACCGACAGGATCCGCGAGCCCTTCTCCGTCCAGATGCCGGCGGACAGCCCGTACGGGGTGTTGTTCGCCTTGGCCACCGCCTCCTCGGGGGTGCGGAAGGTCAGCACCGACAGCACCGGGCCGAAGATCTCCTCGCGGGCGATGCGGTGCGACTGCTGGACCTCGGTGAACAGCGTCGGCGCGAACCAGTAGCCCTGGGAGGGCAGTTCGCACGAGGCGGGCTGCCAGCGCCCGGCGCCCTCCGCCTCACCTGCCGCCGCCAGCTCCTGGATGCGGGCCAGCTGCTCGGCGGAGTTGATGGCGCCGATGTCGGTGTTCTTGTCCAGCGGGTCGCCCACCCGCAGCGTCTCCATGCGCCGCTTGAGGGCGTCCAGCAGCTCCTCCTGGATCGACTCCTGGACCAGCAGCCGCGATCCGGCGCAGCACACATGGCCCTGGTTGAAGAAGATGCCGTTGACGATGCCCTCGACGGCCTGGTCGATAGGCGCGTCGTCGAAGACGATGTTCGCGGCCTTGCCGCCGAGTTCGAGGGTGAGCCGCTTGTGGGTGCCCGCGACCGTACGGGCGATGGCCCGCCCGACCTCCGTCGATCCGGTGAAGGCGACCTTGTCGATGCCGGGGTGGGCGACCAGTTCGGCGCCGGTGGAGCCGTCCCCGGTGAGGATGTTGACGACACCGCGCGGCAGTCCCGCCTGGCGGCAGATGTCGGCGAAGAACAGCGCCGACAGCGGGGTCGTCTCGGCCGGCTTGAGGACGACCGTGTTGCCGGTGGCCAGCGCGGGCGCGACCTTCCAGGCCAGCATCAGCAGCGGGAAGTTCCACGGGATGACCTGGCCCGCCACTCCCACCGGGCGCGGGTCGGGCCCGAAGCCCGCGTACCGCAGCTTGTCCGCCCAGCCCGCGTAGTAGAAGAAGTGGGCGGCGGCCTGCGGCAGATCGGTGTCGCGGGACTCCCGGATCGGCTTGCCGTTGTCGAGCGACTCCAGGACGGCCAGCTCGCGCGAGCGCTCCTGGATCAGCCGCGCTATGCGGAAGAGGTACTTGGCGCGTTCGGCGCCGGGCAGCGCCGACCAGGGGCCGAACGCGGTGCGGGCGGCCCGTACCGCCGCGTCCACGTCCGCCGCCCCGGCGTGGGCGACCTCGGAGAGCTGCTCCTCGGTGGCGGGGGAGTGGGTGGGGAAGACCTTGTCCTCGGCGGCGGGCCGGAACTCGCCGTCGATGAACAGGCCGTAGGAGGGTGCGATGTCGACGACGGCGCGCGACTCGGGCGCGGGTGCGTACGCGAAGATGCTCATCTGTTGGGGTGTCCTTGCGTCCTCGGTCAGTCGACGGTGACGTAATCGGGGCCGCTGTAGCGGCCGGTGGCCAGCTTCTGACGCTGCATGAGCAGGTCGTTCAGCAGGCTGGAGGCGCCGAGCCGGAACCAGTCGGGGGACAGCCAGTCAGGACCGGCGGTCTCGTTCACCAGCACGAGGTACTTGATGGCGTCCTTGGTGGTGCGGATTCCGCCGGCCGGTTTGACCCCGATCTGGCGGCCGGTGGCGGCACGGAAGTCGCGCACGGCCTCCAGCATGAGGAGGGTGTTGGGGAGGGTCGCGTTGACGGATACCTTCCCCGTCGAGGTCTTGATGAAGTCCGCGCCGGCCAGCATCGCCAGCCAGGAGGCGCGGCGGATGTTGTCGTAGGTCGACAACTCGCCGTTCTCCAGGATCACCTTCAGATGGGCGGGCCCCGCGGCCTCGCGTACGGCGGCGATCTCCTCGAAGACCTTCAGGTAGCGACCGGAGAGAAACGCGCCCCGGTCGATGACCATGTCCACCTCGTCCGCGCCGGCGGCCACGGCGTCGCGCGTGTCGGCGAGCTTGACGGGGAGGGCGGCGCGGCCGGCCGGGAAGGCGGTGGCGACGGAGGCGACCTTGAGGGGCGTACCGGCGAGCGCTTCCTTGGCGATGTTCACCATGTCGGGGTAGACGCAGATGGCGGCAACCTGGGGTACGCCCGGGTCGCTCGGCTCGGGCCGCGCGCCCTTGGCGCACAGCGAGCGCACCTTGCCCGGGGTGTCCGCGCCCTCCAGGGTGGTCAGGTCGATCATGGAGATGGCCAGATCGATGGCCTCCGCCTTCGCGGTGGTCTTGATCGAGCGGGTGCCGAGGGTGGCGGCACGGGCTTCCAGGCCGACCGTGTCGACTCCTGGCAGGCCGTGCAGGTGGCGGCGCAGGGCCGCGTCGGAGGCGGTGACATCCGCGAGGGCGGCGGGGGCGGTGGGTGGCATGCTCACCAGACGAGCATATCTACGCGCGTAGTGGGAGGCCACCCCCGCATCTGCGGATTCCTTCCGCACGGCGGGCAACCGAATCGCCGCACATGGTGGTCGAGGGGGTGGAAGGGGTGGTCCGGAGATGAGGCCCGAGGACGAGGAAGAGTTCCAGGGGTTCGTGCGCAGCCGCTGGCCCAGGCTGGTGCGCACGGCCTATCTGCTGACGGGGGACGCCCACCTGGCAGAGGACGTGGCGCAGAACGCGCTGACCAAGGTGTACCGCTCCTGGCACCGGGTGCGCTCCAGCGACAACCCGGACGCCTATGTCCGGCGGGTGCTGGTGAGCGCCCACCAGGACCGGTTCCGCAAACGGCGGGTGCGGGAGCACCTGACGGATCTGCCGCCGGATGTGCTGGCCGCGCCGGACGACCTTGCGAGGGCCGATGAACGGGCGATGCTCTCGGAGGTGCTGTTGAAGCTGCCGAAGCGCCAGCGTGCGGTGGTGGTGCTGCGGTACTGGGAGGACCTGTCGGAGGCCGAGGTCGCCGCCGCGCTCGGCTGTTCGGTCGGCACGGTCAAGAGCCAGTCGGCGAAGGCGCTGGCGAAGCTGCGGCTGCTGGTCCGGCCGGGGCTGCTCGCGTCGCTGCGCTGAGGGCGTGCGCCGCGTCGGGGGGCGCGGCGCCCGTGGGTGCCCTGCGGAACGGGCCGGGGCGCAGGCCCGGGGATCACGGCCACGCGTGAAGACAAGGCATGAGCAAGACATGAGTCCAGGAGTGAGGCCAGGCGTGAGCACACGCCTGAGGGAGAGGGAGAGTGAGCCGGAATGAACGACCGGGAAGACGACACCCCACTGGAACGCCGGCTGCGGGAGCTGCTGAACGAGCGGGCGGAACGGGTGGCCCCCTCCGAGGCCCCCCTGGAGGCGATCGCCCGCAACGGCAGGGCCGCCCGGCAGCGGAGCAGAGTGGCGCTGGGCGCCGGTCTCGCGGTGCTGGTGGCCGTGCCCGGGTTCGCGCTCGCGGCCCAGGGGAGCGGGTCGGGCGGCTCCGGAGCGGATACGGCCGTGCAGCCCGCGGGGCCCCCGGCTCCCTCGGAGCCCGAGACGCCGCAGGAATCGGGAGGGTCTCCCCCTGACCAGGACCAGGACCAGGAGGAGGGCCCGCTGCCCCCGTCCGATCCGCAGCGGCAGCTGCTGGACGGCATCACCCTGGAGCAGGCGGCCGCCATCCTGGAGCGCTGCGTCGAGGAGGCGTACGCCGACCAGCCCGACCCCGGCAGGGTGCAGACCTCCATTGAGAACCCGAGCATCGAGGACCTGCGCATCGTGCTCGCCTGGGAGAGCCAGGGCAACGAGAACCAGGGCCCCGGCCCGTGGCGGCGGGTGCTGGCGGTGACGGACGACCCGACCTCGGCCGATCACCACCAGATGACCTGCACGGCCGACCCGGACGGCAACTTCTCCGGGGTGCAGGGCAGCGCGGGCGCTCCGCCGGAGCGGGATGTGCCGGTTGTCCCGGATTCCAACGCCTCCCGCCACTACGCGGGCGACGAGTGGACGACGCCGTTCCGCTGGGCGCACTACGGCGAGATCTCCCCGGAGGTCGCGCGGCTCACCGTGACGTACGCGGGCGCCACGGAGGAAGCCGCTCTGGAGTCCGGGTACTTCGCGGTCGCCGGCATCGCCGAGCAGTCACCGGACGGCGAACCGGTGATCAAGGCGTACGACGAGGGGGGCGAGCTGATCCACGACTCGCGGACCGACAGCGTTGTCCCGTAGCGCGAACCCCCTCGGAGGCCGGAAAGCGGCGGGTGTCCGGCAGAATCGGGGGCATGACGAGTGAGCCCCCCCAGTACGCCGACCGCGTCTACCGTTCCGGTTCGGCGCTCGCCGCCGGTGTGCTGCTGATCGGCCTGGCCGTCTGGCTGGGAGGCGACGCCATCCTGCGCGGGGACGGACGGACGCCGGTGGTCGCGGCGGCGGCGCTGCTGTTGTTCGTGCCGCTGGTCTCCGCGTTCACCTTCCGCCCGGCGGTCTTCGCCGGCGCCGAGCGGCTGCGGGTGCGCAACCCCTTCCGTACCGTGGTGGCCCCCTGGGCCGCGGTGGAGAGCGTGAAGGCCGCCTACTCGTGCGAGCTGCGGGCCGGCGGTGCCACCTATCAGCTGTGGGCGATCCCGGTGTCGCTGCGTGCCCGTGGCAAGGCGACCCGTCACAACGAGCGCCTCGCCGCCGGCGAGGAGCCGCGCGGCGGCATGTTCGGACTGGGCGGCCGTGACCGGATCGGCCAGGACGCCGACCAGCCCCGTACCGCTCCCTCCGACGTGGCGGTGGCGGAGCTGCGCGACCTGGCCGAGCGCCACGCGGGCGACCCGGCCGCCCAGGGCGAGGTCACGGTGCGCTGGTCCTACGAGACGCTCGCCCCGGCGGCGGTGGGCGCGGTGGGCCTGCTGATCCTGTGGATCACTGGCTGACCGTCCCTCCCGGACGGAGCGGAAGGACGCCGAGGGGCATGGCGCCGGGCGCCGCGTCCTCCCGCACGCCGACACGGGAGCGTCCGCCCGGAGCCTTCCGTACGACCTGAGATCATCCGCCTCATCGACGGTCATGCAGATGGCCGTTCCCGGCAGGGCGTTCAGGGCGGCGTGGGACCCGACGATGACCATTGCCCTGGTCTTGGTGGTCAGTTGGACGCGCCAGACCTGGCCGTGGGCGAGAGGGGTCACGCGATGTCCTCGCCGAAGATGCCGGCCAGTTCGTCGGTGTCGTCCGCCGCTCGCGCACGCCAGGCGCGCACGGCGGAGGCCGTGTCCCGCAATTGCTAGGAACGCAGGGCGTGTTCGACGTAGGCCGACAGGTTCCCACCGGATGCGGCGCGAGCATGGGCGACAAGATCGGCCGGGAGGCTGACCGTCGTGCGCGTACGAGTCGTCATAGGGAAGAGCATGCATCCGTGCGCGGACCGAGTGACCTCTGTCGGGGCGTCGGCGGGCCCACGCGAGGGTAGTGCTCCTGAGGTGGGCCGTCCCCGTGCCGTGGGCTGGCGAGAGCGGAACGGCCGGGGCGGCGAGCGGCATGACGAGACGACGCGTGCGGCGTACGTGTTCCGCCCCGGTCCGCCCTGTCGGGTGTCGCTCAGCGCATGACGCGTTCGATCAGGGCCTGCCAGCCGTCGCCGAGGAAGCGTTCGAGCTCGTGGGCGTCCGGCGGATTCTCCGCGTCCCACAGCCGGGAGGCCGGAAGCAGCAGCGGGCCCTCCAGGGCGGCGGTGAGCTGGAGGGACAGGGCGGTCAGGCCGGGGCCCTCCATCCGGGCCTGGCCGAGCAGCGTGCGGATGTGGAGCTGGGAGACCCCCGGTTCGCCGGGTGGCATGGACTGATGGCGTTCCATGCTGGCCCGGGCGAGGGCGTGGTGATCCAGGATGAACGCGATCCGGGCCCGGCCGTACGCGATGAGGCGCTCGGCCGGGTCCGCGCCTGGGCCCAGGGGCGGGGGGCCGGAGAGCACCTGTTCCTGGAAGTGCCGCTCGTCGGCGTCCAGCAGCGCCCGGAAGATGCCCGCCCGGGTGCCGAAGCGGCGGAAGACGGTGCCCTTGCCCAGGCCGGCGCGCTCGGCGAGGCCGTCCATCGTCACCTTGTCGGCGCCGAGCTCCGCGAGCATCTCGCGGGCGGTGCGCAGCAGGTGCTCACGATTGCGCACGGCGTCGGCGCGTTCGGCGCGCGGTTTCCCGAAGGGGACGAGAGAGGGGTCCACGGAACCAATCTACCGCCCGGGGAAGATAACCGGGGTGAAGTCCGTTTATAGTGATCCCAGGCCGCGGTCGATCGCCACCGCGGGCCGCCCGACCCTGCGAGGAAGCCACCCCATGAACCTGTTCCGTCTGGACGCCAGCATCTTCCCCAGCACCTCCGGCAGCGCCGAGATCGCCGACATCGCCGAGGCGCAGTGGACCGCCGCCCATCCCACCGCCGCCGTCACCCGCCGCCACCTGGGCACCGACGCGCTGCCCGCCGACGCCTGGGTCACCGCCATCACCGCGGGCTTCACCCCCGAGGCGGACCGCAGCGCCGAGCAGCGCGACGCCGTCGCGCTGGGTGCCACGCTCGCCGCCGAACTGGAGAACGCCGACGCCGCCATCCTGGCCGTACCGCTGTACAACTACGGCGTCTCGCAGCACTTCAAGACCTGGGTGGACCTCGTGATCGCGGGCGCGGGGCCCACCACCCCGCTGCTGAAGGGCACCCCCACCGTGCTGGTCACCACCCTCGGCGGTGGCTACGGCCCCGGCGCCCCGCGCGAGGGCTGGGACCACTCCACCCCGTACCTGCGGCGCGTCCTCGCCGACATCTGGCAGGCCGACCTCACCGTCATCAAGCGTGAACTCACCCTCGCCGCCACCACCCCGGGCATGGAGAGCCTCAAGGACCTGGCCGAGGAGCAGCACACCCAGGCCCTGGCTGCCGCCCGCGAGGCCGGGCAGGCGCTCGCCGGGAGCTGACCGCGCCAGGGGTGGGACGGACCGGCGCGGCCCGCCGTCCCACCCCCCTGAGCTGCCGCCCACCGGGTCACAGCCAGACGGTCCCCAGCCAGCCCGCCGCGCCCGCCGCCACCAGCAGCCCGATGTTGAGCCCGATCAGCCGGGCCTCGCCGCGCGACAGATGCACCACGATGCCCCCCACCTGGACCAGGAACAGCCCGATCGCGGAGGCGAGGGCCAGCCACGGCGCCACCCCGGTCAGCGGCGGAAGGATCAGGCCCACCGCCCCGAGCACCTCCAGCGCCCCGATGGTCCGGACGGCCGGCATCGGCACCCGGTCCACCCACCCCATCATCGGCCGGAGCTGTTCCTGGCTCTGGGTGACCTTCTTGCCCCCGGCGTAGAGGTAGAACACGGTGAGCAGCGCGGCGACGATCCAGTAGGCGACGGTCACGAGAACCCCTTGCGGCAATAGTTACCGGACGTAAGTTGCCTCATCGTGAGTCACTATGGATCGGCTTACAAAAGGCACACGGATGTGCGCTACGCACAGGGGGCTGTCATGTCGCAGTACGAACACACCTGCATGATCCGGGGCGACGGCGGGCGGACGATCCGCGCCGTGCTCGACCGGATCTGCGACAAATGGACGCTGCTGATCGTCGCGACCCTGGACGAGGGCTGCCTGCGCTTCACCGACCTGCACCGGCAGATCCCCGGCATCTCCCAGCGCATGCTCACCCTGACCCTGCGGAACCTGGAGCGCGACGGACTGGTCTCCCGTACGGCCTACGCGGAGGTTCCGCCGCGCGTGGAGTACGAGCTGACGCCCACCGGCCGCAGCCTCATCCCGCCCGCGCTCGGCCTGGCCGGCTGGGCCATGGAGCACATCGAGGAGATCGAGGCCAGCCGGGAGGCGTACGGCGAGCGTCCGGGTGCGGGGGCCGCCGGCGCGTGACACGATCCGCGGAAACGGCGGGTGACCGGGAGGTTCTGTCATGCGGGTGTTCGTCACGGGGGCGTCCGGCTGGATCGGCTCCGCCGTCCTCCCCGAGCTCATCGGCGCCGGACACCACGTCCTCGGCCTCGCCCGCTCGGACGCCTCGGCCGCCACCGTCGCCGCGACGGGCGCCGACGTCCTGCGCGGTGACCTGAACGACCCGGTCGTCCTGCGCGCCGGGGCCGCCGGCTGCGACGGGGTCATCCATCTGGCGTTCGTCCACGACTTCACGGACTTCGAGGGCGCGATCAGGGCCGACGCGCTCGCCGTCCAGGCACTCGGCGGGGCGCTGGAGAACACCGGCAAGCCGTTCGTCGTCACGGCGGGAACCCCGGCCGTGGCCGGTCGGGTGGCCACCGAACGCGACACCGCGGAACCCGGTTCCATGGCGGCGGGCCGCGAACAGAACTCCGCCCTCGCCCTCGCCACGGCGGACCGCGGCGTCCGCTGCGCCGTGCTGCGGCTGCCCCGTTCCGTGCACGGCGCGGGCGATCGGCACGGCTTCGTCGCCCAGCTGGCGAACATCGCCCGCGAGCGGGGCGTGGCGGGCTACGTCGGCGACGGCTCCAGCCGCTGGCCCGCCGTGCACGTACGGGACGCGGCCCACCTCTACCGGCTGGCGCTGGAGAACGCCCCGGCCGGGAGCGTGCTGCACGCGGTGGGCGACGAGGGGGTGCCCACCCGCGACATCGCCGCCGCCATCGGCGGCGCGCTGAACCTGCCGACCGCGTCCGCCCCGCGCGAGGACTTCGGCTTCCTGGGCCCGCTGCTCGCCCTCGACCAACCGGCCTCCGCCACCGCGACCCGCGAACTCCTCGGCTGGGAGCCGGTCGGCCCCGGCCTCATCGAGGACATCGACCAGGGCCACTACGTGTCACCTTGATGTCCACCACAGCGCGGCGGCCGCCGCTACGGCAGCGGTCGTCACCGTGCAGGTGACGGCGAACCGCCCCGCCCGGAACGTGGCCCGGCCGACCGCACGGGCGGTGCGCCCGATCGGCGGCGGAGGAACGGGATCGGGGTAGGTGCGCACCCACTGGGCGAGATGCCCCGTGCAGGTCTCACAGGCAAGGAACGGCGCGTGCCGACCGCCGCTGATCACCGGCCCGAGCCACTTCACCGGCGCGTCCCGCCGCCGGCACATCAGACAACGGCCGCGCTCGGTCCACCCGGTGAGGAAGTGCGTGCTCGCCCACACTTGGAGCGAGGGCACGGGAGTCGTCGAACTCATCGGTCCTCCCTCCGGCGACGGTACGCACGCGGCGGGGGCGGGCTGAGCCGCGTCACGGTCAGCGCGGAACGGCAGTGCAGCGTGAGGATCTCGCCTGTCGCGAACCGGAGCTGTTTGGCGCCGTTCGGCAGCCCGTTCAGATCGGCGACGGTCAGCGTCCGCCCGCCCAGGGTGACCGTGTCGCCCACCCGCACACTGTCGGCCGTGACCTCGACGGCGCGGTTCCACCCGCTCTCCTCGACGCCCCTCACGACGTCTCCCGACGAGGACGTTCGTTCGGCCGCTCGTAACCGACATCCTTGAGATGCTGCCGGACCTCGTGGAGCAGAACGTCCAGCGGATCGGTCAACTCACCTGAATTTTCGGGCACTTCACCCTCTTCCGGGTCGGGTGGAGGAAGGGGCGTGGCCGTTGCGTTGGCCATGGGGATCACCTGCCGTAACTCATTGCTGTCGGCTGTGTGCGTCTGGTTGCATCATTGCCAAGCGAACGGCATTTGTGCACGTTGCTCCTGTCACTAATCGTGATGAGCGACATTGGTTGACGCCAGGGAGGGCGGATGGTGGAAGCAGCCAGCGAAGAGGACGAGCTGACGCCGGAGGGGCGTCTGGGGCGCCGCGTTCGGCAGATGCGAGAGCAGCGAGGCTTGTCGCTCCGTGGGCTGTCGAAGGAGGTGAGCGGCTACTCGTACAGTTACATTCACCGAGTTGAACAAGGGAAGCAAAAGCCGTCGACGGCGTTGGTGAGGGCGCTGGACGATTTTTTCGGCACTTGTGGTGCCCTGGCGGAGATCTATGGCCTGTCACAAGAGATGCAGGTAGCTCATTACAGCCGTGAGATCGTCAGGCGAGAGCAGGAAGCCATCCGGATTCAGGTATTCACCAGCAGCCACATCCCTGGGCTGTTGCAGACGGAGGGCTATGCGCGGGAACTCTTCCGCTCCGGGCGTCCCGGTGCGCCCGAGAGTGAAGTGGAGGCGATGGTCGCCAGTCGAGTGGACCGACAGTACATCTTCGCCCGGCTGGAGCCGCCGTACTACTGGGCGGTGATGGATGAGGCCGCTTTGCGTCGGGCCCCGCACGACAGAGCCATCATGCGGGGTCAGCTGGGGCACATCCTGCGATTTGCGGAGCAAGCACACGTGACGGTGCAAGTGTTGCCCTTCGAGGAGGGATTGCATCCTGTGCTGGGAGGGAGCATCACCCTGCATATGCTGCGCGACGGGTCAACGGTGGGCCTGGTGGAGAGTTTCCGAAGCGGCGACCCCGTAGAATCTCCCAAGCGGATCGTCGAACTCTCCCAGCGATTTGACCTGGCGCGTTCCATGGCCCTTCCCGAGAACAAGTCTCTCGATCTCATCCGCGCATACTTGAAAGAGTACGAAGATGGCTAACATTCCTGACGCATCGGCGCTGCCTGGCTGGCGGAAGTCGAGCTACAGCGAGAACGGAGACGGGGGCTGCATCGAAGTGGCCGATGGCCACCCCGGTGTGAAGCCTGTCCGCGACTCGAAGAACCCCGCCGGTCCGGCGATCGTTTTCACCCTGGGCGACTGGTCCCGCTTCGTCTCCGCCGTCAAGGACGGCCAACTCCCCCTCTGAACAGCGCACTCGGCCCCGTACCGGACACCGGTACGGGGCCACCGTGTTTCAGGGGGAAACATCCTGTGACACGGGATCAACCCGGTGCGCGGTGCGCGGTCACCCGCGCCCCATCCTGGCGGGCGAGGCACGGACGCGGCGGGAATTCGCGGAGTCTCTCCCGGGCCTCTGGGTCAGGTGAGGGGCGGTCAGTGCGCGTCGTCGCCGGGATAGCGCATCGCGCGGCAAGGGCGCGCGGGAGCGTTCGTTTCGCTTCCTGCGCGCCACATGTGCCACGTGCGCCCTGTCTTACCGACACACTGTTGGTATCTACTCTCCCTCATGACAGCGACTGACCGGCTCGCGCCCATACCTGCTCCTGACGGTGTGAACCCGTTGCGGGCCCGAGCAGCGGTGCGTGACCTGTACGCCCGGCCGACGATCACTCCGGGCGACTTGAGCGCGCCCCTCCTCGTCCTGCCGAACGACGGTCCGGCGGCATCAGAACTGCCCGGCGCGGTTGCCGTCGGCGACATCGCGCGGACCGTGCGCCGCTGGTGGGGCCTGGGCATTCACGGCGTCAAGCTGTTCGCAGCCGGTCATGACCGGGACGGCCAAGCTTCCGGTGCACTGCTGCCGGGCAACCGGATGCTGGCCGGGATCGAGGCCGTCAAGGCTGCGGAGCCCGGCATGGCGGTGACGACCGAGGTGTGCGGCTGCTCGTGGACCGACCACGGCCAGTGTGTGCTGCGCCGCAGTGACGACGGCCGTATCGACCTGGGCGCCACCTTTGAGCTCATGGGGACCATGGCGGTGCGGCACGCGGACGCGGGCGCCGACGTTGTATCGCCGACGGCGATGCTCGACGGCTCGGTCCGCGCGGTCCGCGTCGCCTTGAACGATGGCCACCGTGATGTGGGAGTGAACCCGAATGTGGCCCTCCACACTGTGCTCTACGGCCCTTTCAAACAGCTGATGGGCACCAACCCCGTTGCCGGGCACCGCCGTGGTCTCCAACTGGAGTCGGGTCGGGCCGACCGCGATGCCCTGGTCCAGGCCCGCCAGTGGGTGACGGAGGGCGCGGACTCGCTCACACTCCAGCCGGTGATGACCGCGATGGACGTGCTGGTGCGGCTCCGAGCCGACCAGCAGGTGCCGCTCGTCGCCTACTCGACGAGCGGGGGAGTGGGCCGCGCTCCGGCAGCTGGGCCCGGCCGGCGTGGTGGAGTACCACGCGGCGCTGAAGCGGGCGGGTGCGGATGTGATCTTGTCCTTCGCGGCCGAGGAGGTCGCCCGGCGCTTGGAGGAAGGCCGTGGATGACAGGCCCTGGCAGCGCCCCGCTGTCCTGGACGCGATTCTGACCGACGCGTCGGGGATGGGCTTCCGGATGTCGTGTGAGGCGCGGACCGGTTCGCTGTTGGCAACCCTCGCCGCCTCCAAACCGGGCGGTCGGTTGCTGGAACTTGGCACCGGCGTGGGAGCCGGAGGCGGCGTGGCTGCTGCACGGCATGACCGCGACCGCCGAGCTGGTGAGCGTTGAGACGGACCCGCGGATTCAGGAGGTCGCGGCCCGGCACCTCGATGCAGACTCGCGGGTCACGTTCGAACAGGGCGGCGCGGACGAGTGGTTGGACCGGTACGACGGACCTCCGCTCGCGCTTGCATACGTGGACTGCCGGCCCGGCAAGTTCCACCGCCTGGGGGACCTGCTTGACCTGCTGGAACCGGGCGGCCTGTACGTGGTGGATGACCTGCTCCCGCAAGGCACCTGGCCGGACGGCCATCAGGCGAGGGTGGATGCCTGGCTGGCACGTGTGCCATCTGAGTCGAAGATTCGTTCCACGCCGATGTGCTGGGCGTCCGGACTGCTGATCGGTTCAAGAATCTGACGCCATATCATTTCTGGATGGCACCCGCTGAGCTGATCCGTATCGTCTCCCGGTCCTCGCCCATGGCGCTCGCCCAGGTGGAGCGAGTGCGCGCCGAACTGGCCGCCCTTCACTCGGACATCCGCACGGATGTTGTGCCTGTCACGACCTCCGGTGACCGGTGGATGGGCGACCTCGCCGCGCTGGGGGGCAAGGGGGCGTTCACCAAGGAGGTTGACGCGGCGCTGCTGGCCGGGGAGGCGGATCTGGCGGTGCATTGCCTCAAGGACATCCCGGCCGACCGGCCGCTGCCGACCGGTACGGTGTTCGCCGCCTACCTCGCCCGCGATGACATTCGCGACGCCCTGATCCACCCGGGCGGCCGGACGCTGGACCAGCTCCCGGCCGGTACCCGTATCGGAACCTCTTCCGTACGGCGGATCGCCCAACTCGCTGCGACCCACCCGCACCTGGAGACCGTGCCGATCCGTGGCAACGCCAACAGCCGCCTCGCCAAACTCGCCGCCGGTGAAGCGGACGCACTGCTGCTCGCCCTCTCCGGCCTGGAGCGCATCGGCGAAACGCCGAGGATCACCGAGGTGCTGAGCCCTGACACGATGTGCCCGCCGATCGGGGCCGGCATCCTCGCCCTGCAGTGCCGCGAGGACGACACCAGCACCATCGACGCGGTGGCCGGTCTCGGCCACCGGGACACGTGGCGCGAGGCCACAGCCGAGCGGATGTTCCTTCACGTCCTCCAGGGCCACTGCAATTCCCCGATCGCCGGCCACGCCCATGCCGAACCGGACGGTCGCCTGTCGCTGCGCGGCCGGGTCTTCTCGCCCGACGGCAAGCGCATTCTGGACGCCCACGAGTGGGCGGGCTCGCTCAGCCCGGAAGACCTCGGTACGGCCACAGCGCTGGCCCTCAAGCGGCAGGGCGCAGCCGAACTGATCGAAGCAATCCCGCACTGACCCAACCGGCGGGCTTCCCAGACCTTCAGGCTTGCAACTGCTGCATGAGGTGCAGCGCACGCGCGCCAGGGCCCGGCGAGCCGAGCGCGTTACGGACCTCAAGGAGAGGCTCCTGGCGTTGTAGGTGGCGCCAGGCCCCGAAGGGGCGTTCCTCGCTCGGCGCGGTGCCTCACAGCCCCGCGTGTTCCGCCACGGACTTCTTCAGCCGGGTCAGGACGGTGTGCGCCGTCTCCCGGACCCCCGGGAGGGTGGCCAGGTCGGGCGCGGGCAGCACCGTCTCCAGATAGACCTTCAGCTTCGGCTCCGTGCCGCTGGGCCGCACGATCACCCGGGCCGAGCGCACCGGGCCGCTGCCCGTGCCCGCCAGCGTGTACCGCAGGCCGTCGGTCGGCGGCAGGGTGGCGGTGCCGCGGGTCAGGTCCTCGGCCGCGGTGACCGGCAGGCCGGCCAGCTCCGTGGGCGGGTTCTCCCGCAGGCTCCGCATCGCCGCGGCGATCTCGGCCAGGTCGGTCACCCGTACCGACAGCTGTTCGGTGGCGTGCAGTCCGTGGGTCACGGCCAGGTCGTCCAGGACGTCCAGGACCGTACGGCCGTGCTCCTTCTCCACCGCCGCCAGTTCGGCGATCAGCAGGGCCGCCGTGATGCCGTCCTTGTCGCGGACGCCCTCGGGGTCCACGCAGTAGCCCAGGGCCTCCTCGTAGCCGTAGCCCAGGTCCTTCACCCGGCCCAGCCACTTGAAGCCGGTCAGGGTCTCCTCGTAGGGCAGCCCGGCCGCCGCCGCGATCTTCCCCGTCAGTGAGGAGGACACGATGGAGGCGGCGAAGGTGCCGCGCCGGCCGCCGCGCACCAGGTGGGTGGCGAGCAGCGCGCCGACCTCGTCGCCGCGCAGCATGCGCCAGCCGCCCTCGGCGAACGCGTCCGGCACCCCGACGGCGCAGCGGTCCGCGTCCGGGTCGTTGGCGATGACCAGGTCGGGGTGGACCGCGCGGGCCGTCTCGAAGGCCAGGTCCATCGCGCCCGGTTCCTCGGGGTTGGGGAAGGCCACGGTCGGGAAGTCGGGGTCGGGTTCCGCCTGGGCGGGGACCTGGGTGGGGGCGGGGAACCCGGCCCGTTCGAAGGCCGCCGTCAGCACGGACCGGCCGACCCCGTGCATCGGGGTGTACACGACGCGGGTGGTGCGCGGGGTGTCCGCCGTCAGCGGGGACATCGCGCGCGTCAGGTAGTCGGTGACCAGCGACTCCGGCAGGAACTCCCAGCCGTCCGAGGCCAGCGGTACGTCCGCCAGCGCGCCCACGGCCGCGATCTCGGCGGCGATGTCGGTGTCCGCCGGGGGCACGATCTGGCTGCCGTCGCCCAGGTAAACCTTGTAGCCGTTGTCCTGCGGCGGGTTGTGGCTGGCGGTGACCGCGATGCCCGCCACCGCGTGCTGGTGGGTGATCGCGTAGGCGAGGACGGGGGTGGGCAGGGCGCGCGGGAGCAGCGCGGCGCGCAGTCCGGCGCCGACCATGACGGCGGCGGTGGCGCGGGCGAAGTCCAGGCTCTTGTGCCGGGCGTCGTACCCGATGACGACCAGGCCCTCGCCCTGGCCGCGCGAACGGAGGTAGGCGGCGAGGCCGGCCGCCGCGCGGATCACCACGGCGCGGTTCATCCGCATCGGGCCGGCGCCCATCTCGCCGCGCAGGCCCGCCGTGCCGAACTGGAGGGTGCCGCCGAAGCGCTCGGCCAGCGCCGCGTCGTCGCCGGCCGCCAGCAGGGCGGCCAGTTCTGCGCGGGTGTCCGGGTCGGGGTCCTCGGCCAGCCATGCCTCGGCCGCCGCCCTCAGCTCCTGCGTCGTCATCGCTTCTCGCTCTCCTCAGATCCCGGATCTCAGATGCGGCCGAGTACCCGCGACAGCAGTGTGCCCATCCGGGTGGCCGAGTCACGGCCGGCCTGCAGGACCTCGGCGTGGTTCAGCGGTTCGCCGGTGATTCCGGCCGCCAGATTGGTGACGAGGGAGATGCCCAGCACCTCGGCCCCGGCCTCGCGGGCCGCGATGGCCTCCAGGACGGTGGACATGCCGACCAGGTCGCCGCCGATCGCCCGCACCATGCCGATCTCCGCCGGCGTCTCGTAGTGCGGCCCGGGGAACTGGACGTACACGCCCTCCTCCAGGCTCGGGTCGACCTCCTTGCACAGCGCCCGCAGCCGGGGCGAGTACAGGTCGGTGAGGTCGACGAAGTTCGCGCCGAGGATGGGGGAGGTGGCGGTGAGGTTGATGTGGTCACTGATGAGGACGGGCTGGCCGGGGCGCATGCCCTCGCGCAGGCCGCCGCAGCCGTTGGTGAGCACGACCACCTTGCAGCCGGCGGCCACGGCCGTCCGCACGCCGTGCACCACGGCGCCGACGCCCTTGCCCTCGTACAGGTGGGTGCGGCCCAGGAAGACCAGGGTGCGCTTGTCGCCGATCCGGTACGAGCGGATGGTGCCGGCGTGGCCTGCCACGGCCGGGGGCGGGAAGCCGGGGAGCTCCGTGACCGGGAACTCGGCGACCCTCTCGCCGAGCGCGTCCGCCGCCGGGAGCCAGCCCGAGCCCATCACCAGGGCCACGTCGTGGCTGTCCACACCGGTCAACTCGCGCAGCCGGGCCGCCGCGTCGTCTGCCGACGCGCTGCCCTCAATCTCTGAAACAGTCACGGGCCGAGCCTAGCCGAGTTTGGCCTACGCGCGTAGACGAACAGCTGATCAGACTTACGCAGCCGGCCCCGCCACTCCGTGCGCGGGCCCGGGCGCGGGCTCAGCAGGGGCGTTTGCGCAGTTCCATCACGTAGTCGTGGGGGGCCCCGGCGGACTCGGCGGCGTCCGCCACCTCGCCGAGGTAGCGCGCCGAGGGCAGCCCGCCCTCGTACCCGTTCAGGACGTAGGACCACGCCTGCACGTCGCCGTCCAGGGTGTGCACCCTGACCCGCATCCGCCGGTAGATGCTCAGGCCCACCCCCTCCCAGCGGTCCATGGCGTCCTCGTCCATCGGCGCGATGTCATACAGCGCCACGAAGACCCCGGGCCCGGGACCGTCGTCGGGGACTTCCTCCACGAGGGTGGCCAGCGCCCCCTCCCAGCCCATGTGCTCACCCCCGAAGGTGAGCCGCCAGCCCGTGATCCAGCCGGTGCCGCGCAGGGGGGAGTGCTTGGCACGGCGGGCCATCAGCCGGGCGTCGAGGTTTCCGGCGTATGCGGCGTAGAGCGACATGGAACTGAGCGTACGGGAGTGGCGCGGGTCATCGCCTGAGCCGTTCACCACGTCCCGCCCCCCGGACACCTTTCGCATGACAGGTCACAGTCAGGGGGTCGAACGTTCCTCCGGCCCGGTCATAAGAGACACTGGAGGACGTGACTCGGATCGTGATCATCGGTGGCGGACCTGGCGGCTACGAGGCGGCGCTGGTGGCCGCGCAGCTCGGCGCGGAGGTGACCGTGGTCGACCGGGACGGTCTGGGCGGGGCCTCGGTGCTCACCGACTGCGTGCCGTCCAAGACGCTGATCGCCACCGCCGAGGTCATGACCAGCTTCGACACCTCCCACGACGAGCTGGGGATCCTTCTGGACGGCGCGGAGGGCCGCGCGCTGGAGGTCGATCTCGGCAAGGTCAACCGGCGGGTGAAGCGGCTCGCGCTCGCCCAGTCGCAGGACATCACCGGCTCCGTCACCCGGGCCGGGGTCACCGTGCTGCCGGGCCGGGGCCGCCTCGAACCGCACCAGGCGCCCGACGGCTCGCGCCGGGTGTCCGTCACCCACCCGGACGGCACCGAGGTGGAGCTGGTCGCCGACGCCGTGCTGATCGCCACCGGCGGCCACCCGCGCGAGATCCCCGACGCCCGCCCGGACGGGGAGCGCATCCTCAATTGGACCCAGGTGTACGACCTCGGTGAGCTGCCCGAGGAGCTGATCGTGGTGGGCTCGGGCGTCACCGGCGCCGAGTTCGCCGGGGCGTACCAGGCGCTCGGCTCCCGCGTCACCCTGGTCTCCTCCCGGGACCGGGTGCTGCCGGGCGAGGACCCGGACGCCGCCGCCGTGCTGGAGGACGTCTTCCGGCGGCGCGGCATGAACGTGATGGCGCGCTCGCGGGCCGCCGCCGCCAAGCGGGTCGGGGACCGGGTGGAGGTGACCCTCGCCGATGGCCGGGTCATCTCGGGCACGCACTGTCTGATGGCGGTCGGCGCCATCCCGAACACCGCCGGCATGGGTCTTGAGGAGGCCGGGGTCCGGCTCAAGGACTCGGGCCACATCTGGACGGACCGGGTCTCCCGTACGTCGGCGCCCGGCGTCTACGCGGCGGGGGACGTGACCGGGGTGCTGGCGCTGGCCTCGGTGGCGGCGATGCAGGGGCGGATCGCGATGTACCACTTCCTGGGTGACGCCGTGGCCCCGCTGAACCTCAAGACGGTCTCGGCGAACATCTTCACCGACCCGGAGATCGCCACCGTCGGTTACACCCAGTCGGACGTGGATGAGGGCCGGATCGACGCGCGGGTGGTGAAGCTGCCGCTGCTGCGCAACGCGCGGGCGAAGATGCAGGGGGTGCGGGACGGTTTCGTGAAGCTGTTCGCGCGTCCCGGGACGGGGATCATCGTCGGCGGAGTGGTGGTGTCTCCGCGGGCGAGCGAGTTGATTCATCCGATTTCGATCGCCGTTGACAACAGTCTGACCGTAGAACAGATCGCAAAAGCGTTCACCGTGTACCCGTCTCTGTCGGGTTCGCTCGCCGAAACAGCACGGCAGTTGCAGACCAGCAAGGTCGCCGAGGAGCAGTAGACACAGGTCAGCGCGCGTTGCGGGCGGCAGGCGCCCCTGGCACATAGCACGCCGGGGGCGCACGTACAGACAACTTCGGTAATTCCCCGCAACCTGCTGAAAGCAGACGGTCATTGGGGTTACTGTCGGTTCCGTGTTCGCTGCAGAACGTCGTCAGATGATTCTCGAAATGGTGCGAGCCAACGGGGCCGTGTCGCTCCGCGAGCTCGCCCGCGTCGTCCAGACCTCCGAAGTGACCGTGCGGCGCGATGTCCGCGCCTTGGAGGCCGAAGGACTGCTGGACCGCAGACACGGTGGTGCGGTCCTCCCCGGCGGATTCGCCAGGGAGTCCGGATTCCCTCAACGCTCGCTCGCCGTCACGGCGGAGAAAGCCGCGATCGCCGAACTCGCCGCCTCCATGGTGACGGAGGGTGAGGCCATCGTGGTCGGTGCGGGCACCACCACGCAGGAACTCGCCCGCCGCCTCGCCCGGGTGCCCGGCCTGACCGTGGTCACCAACTCCCTGCTGGTGGCCCAGGCGCTGGCCCACGCCAACCGGGTCGAGGTGGTCATGACCGGCGGCACGCTGCGCGGCTCCAGCTACGCCCTGGTGGGCAGCGGGGCCGAACAGTCGCTCCAGGGGCTGCGCGTCTCCCGCGCGTTCCTGTCCGGGGCCGGGCTCACCGCCGAACGCGGCCTGTCCACCTCCAACATGCTCTCCGCGAGCGTCGACCGGGCGCTGGCCAGGGCGGCTTCGGAGGTCGTGGTGCTCGCCGACCACTCCAAGATCGGTGCCGACACCATGCTCCAGACGGTGCCCACCGAGATGATCACCCATCTGGTCACCGACCAGCCGCCGCCGGACTCCTCGCGGGCCGGCGCGGAGCTGGAGGCGCTGGCCGACCAGGGGGTGCGGATCTCGGTGGCGGGCGGCGGCCCGGGGCACCGGGCCCAGCCCGGCGAGCGGGAGCGCGAGCGGGAACGGACGCTGCCCGGGCCGCGTACGGTCCAGCAGCAGGGGGGCAAGTCCCCGCTGTCGGGGCCACCGCCCATCACCCCGCCGTCCGCCCAGCAGCGGCTCTCCGACCTGGCCGCCCAGCGCCGTCGCTGAGCCGTTGACGCGCTGAGCTGCTGACGAGCTGAACCGTCGGCGCGCACGGCGGTACCGACGGGACGGACGTGGCGCGGTGCGGCACGGCACGGCACCTGGGGCAGGGCCGGGGAAGGGGCCCGGGGCCGCGTGCGGCTACGCGGGGCCCAGCTCCAGGACGGCCTTGCCGTGCAGTCGGCGCCCCAGCAGGGCGGCGACGGCCTCCCCGGCCGCCTCCCAGGGGCCGCGCCACGAGATGGACGGGTCCAGACGGCCCGCCGCCACGCGGTCCGCGAGCCATGCGAAGGAGGGAGCGAGCGGTGTGCCGTCGAAGAGGAAGAAGGTGACGATCGAGCGCTCGTGCCGCCCGCCGTCGCCGAGGAAGGAGCCGAGCGGGAAGTGTTCGGGCTCGCCCGTGACATGCCCCAGCGCGACCAGGACGCCCCGGGCGGCGAGCCGGTCGAACGCCGTCACCAGCTGCGGGCCGCCGACGCAGTCGAGGACCCCGTGCACGGGCCCGTCGAGAGCGGCGGGGCCGGCGATCACCTCGTCGGCGCCCAGCGCGCGCAGCGCGTCCCCGTGAGCGGCCGGGTCCCCGGTGGAGGCGATCACGTGGGCGCCGCCGAGCCGGGCGAGCTGGACGGCGTACCGGCCCACGCCGCCGGTCGCCCCGGTGATCAGGACTCTTCTGCCGAGCAGCGGGCCGAGCCGGTGCAGCGCGTGCAGCGCGCTGCCGCCCGCGATCGGAACGGTGCTCAGCGCGCCCGCGTCGGCGCCGGCCGGGGCCACGCCGAGCATCGCGGTGTCGACCGCGCGCAGTTCGGCCCAGCCCCCCGCCCAGCCGGCGGTGACCACCGGCGTTCCGGCGGCCGGGCCCGAGCCGTCGGCGGCGGGGCGGGCCACCACGCCGGCCGCCTCCCAGCCCGGCACGGTGCCGTCCGGGGCGTCGGTGACGTGGCTGACCTCGCCGTGGTTGAGGGAGACGGCGGTGATCCGGACCAGCGCCTGATGGGGCTCGGGTACGGGGTCGGCGCTCTCGCCGAGCCGCAGGCCGGAGGGGGAGGACCGATCGACAACGAGGGCGCGCACGGGCGTCGCCTTTCCGTGGAGGGCGGGACATCCGCAGCGTAATGCCACTGAGTGGCATGTGTCATCCAGGGGCAAACGCTGCTCGGCTACACTCCCCCCATGGGCACCAGCACGCTGCGCGAACGCAAGAAGCAGCACACCCGCCAGGCGCTCATCGACACGGCGCTCGAACGTTTCACCGCACACGGCTTCGGCGCCGTCACCCTCGATGAACTGTGCGACACGGTCCAGGTCTCCAAGCGCACCTTCTTCCGGTACTTCGCCGGCAAGGAGGACGTCGCGATGGCCCCGCTCGAAGACCTGTGGAGGGCCTTCACCGCCGAACTGCGCACCCGCGAACTGCCCCCCGGCACCCCGCTGCTGGCCCTGGCCGAGGATGTCCTCCTGGCCGCCCTGGACCAGGTGGCGGACGAACGATGGGTCCACCGGGCCCGGCTGAGCCTGCTGCTCGCCGACCGCCATCCGTCCATCGCCGCGCACAACCGGCAGTTCTGCGACCGCACCACCGGCGCCCTGCTGGAGATCCTGCGCCCCGCGCTCGGCCCCGAGCCGGACCCCGCGGACCCCCGGCCCCGGCTGGCCCTCGACATGCTGCTGGCCGCGTTCCAGTGGGCGCTGACCGGCTGGGCGGCGGCCCGGCCCCCCGAGACCGCCGCCGCGCTGGCCGAACGGTTCCGCGCCGCCGTCGCCGCCCTTCCCGGCAGCCTGACCCTCACCACCGCGCCGTCGCCGCCCGCCCCCTGAAACGACGGAATCCCCCGGCCGGAAGGGCCGGGGGATTCCGTACGGAGACGGCGCGTCACCGCGCCGCCGCCGGTCAGTCCTTGATCAGGCAGATCGCCGCGCCGGACGACAGCGCGCCGCCGACCTCGGCCTTCAGGTCCGTGACGGTGCCGGCCCGGTGCGCGTTGATGGGCTGCTCCATCTTCATCGCCTCCAGCACCAGGATCAGCTCGCCCTCCGCGACCTGCTGACCCTCCTCCACCGCCACCTTCACCACAGTGCCTTGCATCGGCGACGCCAGCGTGTCGCCCGAGGCACCGCTCGCCGCCTTGCGGCCGGCCTTGCGCCGGGCCGGCTTCGCGCCGCCCGCCACCGCCGCCCGCGCCAGCGGCATCGCCAGCGTGGCGGGCAGCGACACCTCAAGACGCTTGCCGCCGACCTCGACGACGACCGTCTCGCGGGTGTCCGCCTCCTCCTCCGCCGTGGCGGCGGCACCGAAGGGCTCGATCGTGTTCTTGAACTCGGTCTCGATCCACCGGGTGTGCACCGTGAACGGCTCGCCCGCGTGCTCGGCCGACACCTCGGGGGCGAACGCCGGATCGACCACCACCGCCCGGTGGAACGGGATCGCGGTCGCCATCCCCTCCACCTGGAACTCGGCCAGCGCCCGCGCCGCGCGCTGCAGTGCCTGCTGCCGCGTCGCACCGGTGACGATCAGCTTCGCCAGCAGCGAGTCCCACGCCGGACCGATGACGGAACCCGACTCGACCCCCGCGTCAAGACGGACACCGGGGCCGGTGGGCGCCACGAAGGTGGTGACCGTGCCCGGCGCCGGCAGGAAGTTGCGGCCCGGGTCCTCGCCGTTGATGCGGAACTCGAAGGAGTGCCCGCGCAGCTGCGGGTCCTCGTAGCCCAGCGCCTCGCCGTCCGCGATCCGGAACTGCTCGCGCACCAGGTCGATCCCGGTGACCTCCTCGGTCACCGGATGCTCCACCTGGAGCCGGGTGTTGACCTCCAGGAAGGAGATCGTGCCGTCCTGGCCCACCAGGAACTCACAGGTGCCGGCGCCCACATAGCCGGCCTCCTTCAGGATGGCCTTCGAGGCGCGGTACAGCTCGGCGTTCTGCGCCTCGCTCAGGAACGGGGCCGGAGCCTCCTCCACCAGCTTCTGGTGGCGCCGCTGGAGCGAGCAGTCACGGGTGGAGACCACGACCACATTGCCGTGGGTGTCCGCCAGGCACTGCGTCTCCACGTGCCGCGGACGGTCCAGGTAGCGCTCCACGAAGCACTCGCCGCGCCCGAAGGCGGCCAGCGCCTCACGCACCGCCGACTCGTACAGCTCCGGGACCTCCTCCAGCGTGCGGGCCACCTTCAGGCCGCGCCCGCCGCCGCCGAAGGCCGCCTTGATCGCGATCGGCAGCCCGTGCTCCTTCGCGAAGGCCACCACCTCGTCCGCGCCGCCGACCGGGTCGGGGGTGCCGGCCACCAGCGGGGCGCCGGCGCGCTGCGCGATGTGCCGGGCGGCGACCTTGTCGCCCAGGTCGCGGATGGCCGCCGGCGGCGGACCGATCCAGGTCAGCCCGGCGTCCAGCACCGCCTGCGCGAACTCGGCGTTCTCGGAGAGGAAGCCGTAGCCGGGGTGGATGGCGTCGGCGCCGGAGTCGGCGGCCGCCTTCAGTACCTTGTCGATGTCCAGATAGCTGGTGGCCGGGGTGTCACCACCCAGCGCGAACGCCTCGTCGGTGGCGCGTACATGGACGGCCTCCCGGTCCGGTTCGGCGTAGACGGCGACGCTGGCGATGCCGGCGTCCCGGCACGCCCGGGCGACGCGGACGGCGATTTCGCCGCGATTGGCGATGAGCACCTTACGCACGATGGCTCCCTCCTTGGAACAAGCCGAGTTTAGGTACTGACGACACCCCGCGCCGAGTCGCCCGGATGAGTGAGCTTTTCCGCACGGTGGGTGAGGGAGCGTGCTGTGAGGTGCCTGCTGCCCTGCGGTTCCACGGTACGCGGCCCACCGGGGACGGCCTTGAGCGGTGCTCGCGGGAGGCCGTGATGCGGTCCGGTGGGGCACCCAGAGGCGTCGCTGTTGTGGAAACCCCATAAGCGCGGCCCGGATTCTTTTTCGGTACGGCCTTCGCCCGCGCCCGCCGGGCACCGGCGTTCCGCGGGGGGTTGCCGCCCCCGATACCCAGCAGTAGCGTGCGCTGCGTGAACCGGAGCAGACGAAGCGTGGCGGCCGTCACGGCGGCCGCGGTCAGCACCGGCGCGGCGGCGCTCGGGGCGCTGCACTGGATTCTCGGCATTGTCGTGGACCGACAGCACATGTCCCTGGCAGGCGTGTCGCCCACCACCATGACGGTCTCGACCTGGACGGCGGGCGCCCTGCTCGCCGTCTTCCTGCTGCTGTGCGCGGCGGCGCTGGCCCGTACGGCCGTCACCGACCGGCCGCCGGGCCGGTGCCGGCGGGCGGCGCTGATCGGCTGCGCCGTGCTGCACGCCGTGCTCGGCGCGCTGTCGGCCGCGCTGCTGGGGTGGTGGGTGTTCACCGCCGTCATGACCGTGTTCGGCCTGGTGGTGCTCACGCTCACGATGTACCCGCCCGTGACGCCCGCCGTGTCATCGCTGCTCCCACAACTCGGTGACGGAGACGCCGAGACGGCCGAGCAGCGTCCGCAGCAGGGGCATTGACAGGCCGATCACATTGCCCGGGTCGCCGTCGATGCCGTCGATGAACGGCGCCGAGCGGCCCTGGAGCGTGAACGCGCCCGCCACGTGCAGCGGTTCACCGGTGGCGACATAGGCGGCGATCTCCGCGTCGTCGGGGTCCCCGAACCGTACGGTGGTGGCCGCCACCCCCGACTCGGCCCGCCCGGTGGCGGTGTCGATCACCCGGTGCCCGGTGAGCAGCACCCCGGACCGGCCGCGCATCGACTTCCAGCGGCTGACGGCCTCTTCGGCGGAGGCCGGCTTGCCCAGGGCCGCCCCGTCCAGTTCGAGGACGGAGTCACAGCCGATCACCAGTGCCCCGGCCACCTCGGGCAGGGCCGCCACGGCGCCCGCCTTGGCCTCTGCCAGCACCTGGGCCAGCGCGCGCGGGCTCGCGGCGCTCAGCGCCTCCTCGTCCACGCCGCTGACGATCACCTCGGGGGTGAATCCGGCCTGCCGCAGCAGGGCGAGCCGGGCCGGTGACTGCGAGGCGAGCACCAGCCGGCGGCGGCCGGTGGCGTGGGAGGCGAGGCGGGGCGCGTGGTCCATGCCGGTCAGCGTATCCAGCGCGGACGGCGGCCAAGCCTGCCCTACCCGGAAGGGCACCCCGGGCTCCCCGGCGCGGACGCCCGGCGGTTTCGCCGTGAAGTGCGCCGGGATTCCCGGGGAGTTTCCCGCGCGTTCCCGTTCATCTGAACGCTTCAGCTCGTTCATAGACGGTTCTTATGCGGTTCTCATCTTCGCCTTGTTGGTTGGCGTTTCGAAGCCGATCGAACGAAGGGAACGGGATGGCCGCCGATGACGACGACGCAGCCGGACTCACCCGGGGCGTGGCCAGCAGGCTGCACGCGTTCAACCGCTACGAGATCAAATATCTGGTGGCGAACGAGGACGTACCCGCGATCCGCGAGGAACTGGCGCGCCGCATGGACCGGGACGAGCACTGCCCGCCCGGCGGGTACGGGGTGTGGAGTCTCTACTACGACACCCCGGCGCTCCGTTTCTACTGGGAGAAGATCGAGGGCCTGAAGTTCCGCCGCAAACTGCGGATCCGGCACTACGGCGACCTCGGCGCGATCACCGACGACAGCCCGGTCTTCGTGGAGATCAAACAGCGCGTCAACCGGGTTACCCAGAAGCGGCGGGTGCGCATGCCGTACGACGGCGCGCGGGCGCTGTGCGACCGGCGTGAGCTGGTGGACACCGGTCCCTTCGGCAACGAGGTGCTCGACCTCATCGTCCGGCTCGACCTGCGGCCCACCGTCATCACCGGCTATCAGCGCGAGGCGCTCAAGGGACGTGACCAGGACGTCGGCCTGCGGGTGACCTTCGACAGCCGGGTGCGGGGCCGTGACCGCGACTTCCACCTCGGAACCACGGCGCAGAACCGTTACATCATCCCGCCCCGGCTGACCGTGATGGAGGTCAAGGTCAACGAGCGGGTCCCGTACTGGATCACCGATCTGATGGCCCGTCGCAGTCTGAGCGTGGTCCGGGTCTCCAAGTACGTCCAGAGCGTGGAGGCGCACGGCAAGGCCCCGCGCTCCGTCTTCCACGTCCGGGAGGAAGCCCTCCCGGAAACCCCGGCCGCCCCGGAAAGCCCGGGAACCCCCACCACCGTCCTCGCGAAGGAAAACGCCCGTGTTCTCTGAACTCCAGGATCTCAGCGGAACGTTCAGCGTCGCTGACATCGTGCTCTCGCTGGTGATCTCCTTCGCCCTGAGCATGATGGTCGGCTACGTCTACCGCGCCACCCACCGCAATGTCTCCTACAGCCAGTCCTATGTGCAGACGCTGGTGATCATCGGGGTCATCGTGGCGATGATCCTGCTCGTGGTCGGCTCCAACCTGGCCCGGGCGTTCTCACTGGTGGGCGCGTTGTCGGTGGTGCGGTTCCGCAACGCCATCAAGGAAACCAGGGACGTGGGCTTCATCTTCCTGGTGATGGGCCTGGGCATGGCCTGCGGCGCCCGCTTCTACGCGCTGGCGATCATCGCCGGCATCACCATCTGCGTGATCATCCTGGTGATGCACAAGTTCAACATGTTCCAGCTGAACGTGCAGCGCCAGGTCGTCAAGGTGCAGGTGCCGGCCGGTGAGGACTACACCCAGGTCATCCAGGACGTTCTGATCGACTTCACCAACGAGTTCGAGCTGGTCAGCACGGAATCGATACGCGGCGGGGCGCTCACCGAGGTCTTCTACACCGTCCGGCTGAAGAAGGGCCGCGAACCCGGTGCGCTGGTCGAGGCGTTGCGCGAGCGCACCATGGGCCAGCGGGTGACCGTCCTGACCGGCTACGACCAGACGGACCTGTGATGACGGCGGGAACGGCCCGGCTCGTCCACCGGCTGCCGGTGCCGCTGCGGCAGCACTGGAAGCCGATGGCCGCGCTGGTGGTGGCCCTGACGGTGTTGTTGCTGGCCTTCGGCGACACCCGCGTCTCGGCGACGGTCACCAGCGCCGCCAGCAACGACGGCGAGCAGGTCACCCAGAACATCGAGGGACTCACCGACCTCTACGACAGCGGAGAGATCCACAGGGTGTCCCTGGAGTACGACGAGGCCGACTACCAGCGGCTGATCACCGCCTACGAGGAGGACGGCGACAAGGAGTGGATGGAGGCCGACCTCACCATCGACGGCACCTTCATCGAATCCGTCGGCGTCCGGCTCAAGGGCAACTCCACCCTCAGCGCTCTGCGCGACGCGGACGGGATGGACGGCCCCGTCATGCGCGGTGTCGGCCCGGGCGGCGAGGAGATCGACCTGGAGGGCTTCGAACTGCCCGAGGGCGCGGGGGGAGACTTCGTCCTGCCCGAAGGGGCCGGAGAAGGCGGCGAGGCCGGTGAGGGCGGCGGCCCCGCGATGGGCGCCGGGATGAACATGGCCGAGCTCTCCGTCGACGAGCCAGAGAACCTGCCCTGGCTGATCAAGATCGACCAGTACATCGAGGGCCGCGCGTACCAGGGCCACACCGAGATCTCGGTGCGGCCGGGCACGGAGGACTCCACACCGCTGAACGAGGCCCTGATGCTGTCGCTGATGGACTCCTCCGGTCAGGTGGCGGAGCGGTACGCGTTCTCCTCCTTCACCGTCAACAACCGCCCCGCCTCCACCCGGTTGCTGGTGGAGAACCCCAGCACCGGCTACGCCGCCGAGCAGATCTACGGCAACGGGGTGCTGTACAAGGCGCGGGCCTCCTCCAGGTTCAGCTATGTGGGGGACGATCCGACCGACTACAAGGACCAGTTCAAGCAGATCACCAAGAAGGGCAGCCAGGACCTCCAGCCGGTGATCAACCTGATCAGGTGGGCGGAGGAGGCCACCGACGAGGAGTTCGCGGCGGAACTGGGCGACTGGGTCGACCTCGACTCGTTCGCGGCCTACGTGGCCACGCAGAACCTGCTCATGAACTTCGACGACATGAGCGGACCGGGGCAGAACTATCTGCTCTGGTACGACCTGGACACCAAGAAGTTCTCGGTGCTGGGCTGGGACTTCAACCTGTCGCTGAGCGGGGACGCCACGGCGGGGCCGCACGACCAGTCCTCGATGGGCGGGTTCGCGATGGGCACGCTGCCGGAGGGGGCCGAGATCCCGGACGGTGCCGGGGAGGGCGCGCAGGACACGCTCCCCGGGGGCGGGTTCCCGGAGGGCTTTCCCGAGGACGGCGCGTTCCCCGACGGTGCCTTCCCCGACGGCGCCCTGCCCGAAGGGCTTCCCGAGGACGGCACGGTCGCGGGCGGCACGGGCCCCGGCGGTGGCGGCCGGATGCCACCGGGCGGTGGCGAGGAGGGCGGTCAGGGCGGCGGGCCACGGCTCATCGGCCCGGACGGCGAGGAGATCGACCTGGGCAGCGACGGCGACATGCGGAGCCTGGGCGGCAACACGCTCAAGGAACGCTTCCTGGAACTGGACGCGTTCGAGGACGTCTACCTCGACGCCTACCGCGACCTGTACCAGCAGTGGTTCGCCTCCGGCAGCGCGCTGGAGGCCCTGGACGCGGTGCTGGAGGCGGCCGAGACCAACGGCGCCGACATGGACGCCCTGTCCGTCACGGCCGACCAGCTGCGCAGCACGCTCACCGAGCGGGCGGCCGCACTGGCCGCCGACGAGACGGTCGGCGGCTGAGCCCCCGCCGCCGGCCCCGCTGCCGCAGCCGCCGACCCGGCTCCCCGCCTCATCAGGTCGGCGGCTGCGACAGCATCACCAAAGACGTGCCGATCAGCCCGGCCAGGGCGATCACCCATCCCACCCGGCGCAGCATGGCGCGGGTGGTCCGGGCCTCCCGGGAGGGCTCCTGACGGCGCAAGTCGGACCACAGCATCCTTCGATGGTCCCGCGCCGCGGGGGCCGTCCGCCTGAGTACGCGTACTCAACCTGGCAGGAGACTTTCGGCCGCCGCCCGGGCGGTCAGTACCCCCGGTACGCGGCCTGCCACGCGCCGGGCCCCGGCGGCGGCAGCGGGCGCCGTACGGCCCCGCCCCGGGCCGCCCAGCCGCCCGGCACCGGCGCGTCGCCGCCCTTGGTGCCCGCCGCGGCGGCGACCCGGGCCCGTACCACCGCCACGGCCGCGGCCAGTTCCTCCGGCGTCGGGTTCCCCCGGACCACCCGGATCATCATGGGCTGCTCCCTGTCGTCGTCCTCGTGACGTACCTCGTGAAGGACCTGGTGGTGGCGGGTCAGAGCGGGATGTTGCCGTGCTTCTTCGGCGGCAGCTGCTCGCGCTTGGTCCGCAGCGCCCGCAGCCCGCGCACGATGTGCCGGCGGGTGTCGGCCGGCATGATCACCGCGTCCACGTAGCCGCGTTCGGCGGCGGCGTACGGGTTGAGCAGCGTCTCCTCGTACTCGGCGGTCAGCCGGGCCCGTTCGCTCTCACGCTCGGCCGGGTCCTCCAGCGCGGCGAGGGTGCGCCGGTACAGGATGTTCACCGCGCCCTGCGCGCCCATGACCGCCACCTGCGCGGTGGGCCAGGCCAGATTGAGGTCCGCGCCCAGGTGCTTGGAGCCCATCACGTCGTAGGCGCCGCCGAACGCCTTGCGGGTGATCACGGTGATCAGCGGAACGGTCGCCTCGGCGTAGGCGTAGATCAGCTTGGCGCCGCGCCGGATGATGCCGCCGTACTCCTGGTCGGTGCCCGGCAGGAAACCGGGGACGTCGACGAACGTCAGCACCGGGATGTTGAACGCGTCGCAGGTGCGTACGAAGCGGGCGGCCTTCTCCGAGGCGTTGATGTCCAGACAGCCGGCGAACTGGAGCGGCTGGTTGGCGACCACGCCCACCGAACGGCCCTCGACCCGGCCGAAGCCGGTGACGATGTTCGGCGCGAACAGCGGCTGCGTCTCCAGGAACTCCCGGTCGTCCAGCACGCCTTCGATGACCTGGTGCATGTCGTAGGGCTGGTTGGCGGAGTCCGGGACGAGGGTGTTGAGCTGCCGGTCCTCCTCGTCCGGCTCCAGATCGGCCTCCTCCTCGGGGAAGGCGGGCGGCTCGGAGAGGTTGTTGGAGGGCAGGTAGGACAGCAGCGCCTTGACGTACTCGATGGCGTCCTTCTCGTCGCCCGCCAGATGGTGCGCGACACCGGAGACGGCGTTGTGGGTACGGGCCCCGCCCAGCTCCTCGAAGCCCACGTCCTCTCCGGTGACGGTCTTGATCACATCGGGCCCGGTGATGAACATGTGGGACGTCTGGTCGACCATCACCGTGAAGTCGGTGATCGCGGGGGAGTAGACGGCGCCGCCCGCGCACGGGCCCAGGATGAGCGAGATCTGCGGGACCACGCCGGAGGCGTGCACGTTGCGGCGGAAGATCTCGGCGAACAGGCCGAGCGCGGTCACGCCCTCCTGAATCCGGGCCCCGCCCCCGTCGTTGATGCCGATGATCGGGCAACCGGTCTTCATCGCCCAGTCCATGACCTTGACGATCTTCTCGCCGTACACCTCGCCCAGCGAGCCGCCGAAGACGGTGAAGTCCTGGGAGTAGACGGCGACCGGGCGGCCGTCGACCGTTCCGTAGCCGGTGACGACCCCGTCCCCGTACGGGCGGTTGCGCTCGATGCCGAAGGAGGTGGAGCGGTGCCGGGCGAACTCGTCCAGCTCGGTGAACGAGCCCTCGTCCAGCAGCGCGAGCACCCGCTCGCGCGCGGTGCCCTTGCCCTTCGCGTGCTGCCGGGCCACTGCCCGGTCCGAGCCGGCCCGCACCGCCTCGGCCGCCCGCAGCCGGAAGTCCTCGATCTTGCCCGCGGTCGTATGGAGGTCGGGGGTGGTTTCCTGGGGCGACAGTTCGGGCACGGTACGCGGCTCCTACTCGTCCTCGGGTGGGCTACCGGAAAGTAGCCTAACCAGCGGCGGGCCGACCGGCCGGTGCGGCGTGGATCACAACGCGAACCGGCCAAAGATCGGCCGGCCCCCGGCGACCGCCCCGCGCCCCGGCGACGTCCTAGGGTGACCCCATGACCCCTCCCCCCGGCCGCTGGTCCGACCTCGACCGCCCGCCGCTGAACGCCCGGGCCCTGCGCACCGCGCTGGTGCGGCCCGGCAGTCTGTGGACCGGCCTCACGGTCGTCGAGTCCACCGGTTCCACCAACGCCGACCTGGCCGCCGCCGCGGCCTCCGGCGACGCCGCGCCCGGCACCGTACGGGTGGCGGAGGAGCAGGTCCGCGGGCGCGGCCGGCTGGACCGGCAGTGGAGCGCCCCGGCCCGCTCCGGCCTGTTCTGCTCCGTGCTGCTCGCCCCCGGACCCGAGGTGCCCGCCGAACGCTGGGGCTGGCTCCCGCTGCTGGCCGGCGTCGCCGCCGTCACCGCGCTCACCCCGGTCACCGAGGTCGCAACCGCGCTGAAATGGCCCAACGATCTGCTGGTGCCGGTGGACGGGGAGGAGCGCAAGCTCGGCGGCATCCTCGCCGAACGGGTGACCCTGGCCGACGGCACACCGGCCGTCGTCCTGGGCATGGGGATCAATGTGTCGCTGCGCGCCGGGGAACTGCCGGTGCCCACCGCCGGTTCGCTGCTCCTGGCCGGGGCGGCCAGCACGGATCGCGATCCCCTGCTGCGCGCCGTCCTGCGCTCCCTGGCCGAGTGGTACGGCCGCTGGACGGTGGCGGAAGGTGACGCGAGCGCCGCCGGACTGCTCCCGGCGTACGCGGCCTGCTGCGCGACCCTCGGCCGCAGCGTGCGCGCCCTGCTGCCGGGCGGCGCCGAGGTACGCGGCGAGGCCGTGGCGGTGGACGGCACCGGCCGGCTGGTGATCGCCGACGCCGAGGGCGTACAGCGCCCGGTGGACGCGGCCGACATCGTGCACCTGCGGTGATTGCCCGGCAACGCCCCGCGTGACTTAGGGCACACCTGCCGTAGGGTTGTGCGATGGACACCACGCGATGGGCGTGAACGAGCAGGAACGGTAGGGCGGCGGCAGTGCGCAGCGGAGGTAACCCCACCCCGGTGGCGTTCGCGTGGGCGAGGGCGGGCAGTGGCCGTGGCTGATGCGGAGGGAACCCCGCCCGATGAGACCGGTGACGATACCATCGCGCTGCGCATCGAACAGCTGATCATCGGGTCCGAACGGCAGTACACCCCCTTCCAGGCGGCGCGCGCCGCCGGCGTCTCGCTCGACCTGGGCACCCGCTTCTGGCGGGCCATGGGCTTCCCCGACGTGGGACAGGCCAAGGTCCTCACCGAGGCGGACGTGCTCGCGCTGCGGCGCCTCGGCGGTCTGGTCGAGGCGGGGCTGCTGAGCGAGCCGATGGCGATCCAGGTGGCGCGGTCCACCGGGCAGACCACGGCGCGGCTGGCGGACTGGCAGATCGACTCCTTCCTGGAGGGCCTGATCGAGCCCCCCGAGCCGGGCATGACCCGCACCGAGGTGGCGTACCCGCTGGTGGAGCTGCTGCTGCCGGAGCTGGAAGAGTTCCTGGTGTACGTGTGGCGGCGGCAGCTGGCGGCGGCCACCGGGCGGGTGGTGCAGGCCCAGGACGACGCGGAGATGGTGGACCGGCGGCTCGCGGTGGGCTTCGCGGACCTGGTGGGCTTCACCCGGCTGACCCGGCGCCTGGAGGAAGAGGAACTCGGCGAACTGGTGGAGGCCTTCGAGACCACCGCCGCCGACCAGGTCGCCGCCCAGGGCGGGCGGCTGATCAAGACACTGGGCGACGAGGTGCTGTTCGCGGCGGACGACGCGGGGACCGCCGCCGACATCGGGCTGCGGCTGGTGGAGACGCTGGGCGATGACCCGATGATGCCGGAGCTGCGGGTGGGCATCGCGTTCGGCACGGTCACGACCCGGATGGGCGATGTCTTCGGCAACACCGTGAACCTGGCGAGCCGCCTCACCTCGATAGCGCCGAAGGACATGGTGCTGGTGGACGGCGCGCTGCGCGACGAACTCACCTCCGCCGGTCTGGCGCCGGAGTCGGAGAAGGCGGCCGGCGGGCGGGACGGGCGCGGGTACCGGTTCGCGCTCCAGCCGCTGTACCAGCGGCCGGTGCGCGGTCTGGGGATAGTGGAACCGTGGCTGTTGTCGAGAAGGGGCGGGGAGTGAGCGACGGCGTGAGCACGAGCGAGGAACGCTTCGGCGAGTGGGTCGCGGTCCGGCGGGACGCGGACAGCGGAGTGGCGGAGCTGGTCCTGGACCGGGTGCCGGCGATGAACGCCGTCTCCTCGGCCATGGCGCGCGGCATCGCCGAGGCGTGCGCCGCCCTGGCGGCGGCACCGGCCCGCGAGGTGCGGGCGGTGGTGCTCAGCTCGACGCACGAGCGCGCGTTCTGCGTCGGCGCGGACCTGAAGGAGCGCAACGGCTTCACCGACGCCGACCTCGGCCGGCAGCGTCCGGTGTCCCGGGCGGCGTACGGCGGGGTGCTGAACCTGCCGATGCCGGTGATCGCGGCCGTGCACGGCTACGCGCTGGGCGGCGGCTTTGAACTGGCCCTGTCCTGCGATGTGATCGTGGCCGACCCGACGGCCGTGGTCGGGCTGCCGGAGGTGACGGTCGGCGTGATCCCCGGCGGCGGCGGCACCCAGCTGCTGCCGCGCCGGGTGGGCGCGGCCCGCGCGGCCGAACTGATCTTCACCGGCCGCCGGGTGGCGGCGGACGAGGCGCTGGCCCTGGGCCTGATCGACGTGGCGGCGGAGCGCGGCGAGGACCGTACCCGGGCGCTGGAGCTGGCGGCGGGCATCGCGGCCAACTCGCCGGTGGGCCTGCGCGCGGCCAAGCGCGCCCTGCGCACCGGGCACGGCCTCGACCTCGCCACCGGCATGGAGGTGGAGGACGCGGCCTGGCGCACGGTGGCCTTCTCCGCCGACCGGGCCGAGGGCGTGGCGGCCTTCAACGAGAAGCGCCGCCCGGCCTGGCCGGGGGAGTAGCCGCGCCCGCCGCCCGATGGGCGGATCATCGCCGGGCGGGCCCGATCCGCCCCGCTTAGCCTGGGGCGCATGGAGGCTTCCGGGGTGCGGGCCGTCGCGGCACTGGTGGCCGGGATGGCCCAGGCGACGCGGCTGCCCGAGGTCGCGCGGGCTGCGGCCGAGGGCGCCCGGCTGGCGCTGGACGGGTCGTTCGCCGCGCTGTCCGTGTGGGAGCGCGAGCGCGGCCGGCTGCGGGTGCTGGTCAACACCGGGCGGCTGGTGGCCGGCGAGGAGGAGTACCCGGCCGACGAGTCCTACGCCGTCCACGACTTCCCGGAGATCGCCCTGTCCTCGCCGCGCGAACCGCGGGCCTGGGTGGAGCGGGCGGACGGCCCCCGGCGCGGCGCCGCGCTGCGCCGCCAGGGCCGGGGCTGCTGCGTGGCCGCCCCGCTCGTGCTGGCCGACCGGGCGTGGGGGGAGCTGTACGTGGCGCGGGACACCGGCGCCCCCGTCTTCACGCCGCGGGACGCCGAGTTCGCGGCCGTCCTCGCATCCGTCACGGCCACCGGCCTGGCCCAGTACGAGCGGCTGGAGCGGGTGCGGCGGCTCGCGTTCACCGATCCGCTGACCGGTCTCGGCAACCGCCGCGCGGTGGACGAGCGGCTGGCGCGGGCGGTTGCCGCGCACCGGGCGACGGGCGAGCCGCTGGTGCTGGTGGTGTGCGACGTCAACGGCCTCAAGCAGGTGAACGACACCTACGGGCACGCCGCCGGGGACCGGCTGCTGGAACGGTTCGGCCGGCTGCTGTCGCTGTGCGCCGCGGCCTTCCCCGGGGCGCTGGCGGCCCGGCTCGGCGGCGACGAGTTCGCGCTCGTCGTCACCGGGCATCCGGACGCCGAGGTGGAGCGCGCGGTGGCCGGGATGTGCCGCGGTGCCGCGGATCTCGCGCTGGGGGAGGGGGTGGCCTGCGGGATCGCGGGCACGGGCGAGAGCATCGGGCCGCCCCCGACCGCGCGCCGGCTGTTCCGGCTGGCGGACGCCGCCCAGTACCGGGCCAAGGCCGCGCACGCGCCGGGCCCCGTGGTGGCGGGCCGGGGCGAGGAGGGCCGGGCGGCGTTGCGGATGGCCGACGCCCCGCCGCCTGCCGCGCCGGGGGAGCAGGAACGCCGGCGCTTCCGGGGCCGGGAGTGACGGCGGGCGTGGCGGTACGGCTCCCGCCGTCCGTCCCCGTATCGGGTCCCGTGTCCGCACATCCGCTGCACCACCCCCTTCGTGACGATTATCGATTCACTTCGTAGGCTCTGTGAATATGGCTATGCATCCCCTCGTCGTGGTCGGCCCCTCGGGCACCACCCCCGCCGACGTCCTCGCCGTCGCCCGGCACGACGCCCGCGTCGAACTCTCCACCGCCACCCGTACCGCGATGGCCGCCGCCCGTGCCGCCGTGGAGGACCTCGCGGCCCGCCCCGAGCCGGTCTACGGCGTCTCCACCGGCTTCGGCGCCCTCGCCGTACGCCACATCAGCCCCGAGCTGCGCGCCCGCCTCCAGCGCAACATCGTCCGCTCGCACGCCGCTGGCATGGGCCCGCGGGTGGAGCGCGAGGTCGTCCGGGCGCTGATGTTCCTGCGGCTGAAGACCCTGGCCTCCGGCCACACCGGGGTACGGCCCGAGGTCGCCGAGACCATGGCCGCGGTGCTGAACGCCGGCATCACCCCCGTCGTCCACGAGTACGGTTCGCTCGGCTGCTCCGGCGACCTGGCCCCTCTGTCGCACTGCGCGCTCACCCTCATCGGGGAGGGCGAGGCCGAGGGCCCCGACGGCCGGGTACGCCCCGCCGCCGACCTCCTCGCCGAGCAGGGCATCGCCCCGCTCACCCTGCGCGAGAAGGAGGGGCTCGCGCTGCTGAACGGCACCGACGGCATGCTCGGCATGCTGCTGATGGCCTGCGCCGACCTCGCCGCGCTGTTCACCGCCGCCGACATCACCGCGGCCCTCACCCTGGAGGCGCTGCTGGGCACCGACCGGGTGCTCGCCCCCGAACTGCACGCGATCCGCCCGCACCCCGGCCAGGCCGTCAGCGCCGCCAACATGGCGCGCGTGCTGGCCGGCTCGGGACTGACCGGGCACCACCAGGACGACGCCCCGCGCGTGCAGGACGCGTACTCGGTGCGCTGCGCCCCGCAGGTCAACGGCGCGGGCCGGGACACCCTCGCGCACGCCCGGCAGGTCGCCGAGCACGAACTGGCCGCCGCTGTCGACAATCCGGTGGTCGTACCGGCGGCCGGTGGCCGTCCCGCCCGCGTCGAGTCCAACGGCAACTTCCACGGCGCCCCGCTCGGCTACGTCCTGGACTTCCTCGCCATCGCCGTCGCCGATCTCGCCTCCATCACCGAACGCCGAACCGACCGGCTGCTGGACAAGAACCGCTCGCACGGACTGCCGCCCTTCCTGGCCGGCGACGCCGGGGTGGACTCCGGGCTGATGATCGCCCAGTACACGCAGGCGGCCCTGGTCAGCGAACTGAAGCGGCTCGCCGTCCCCGCCTCGGTGGACTCGATCCCGTCCTCCGCGATGCAGGAGGACCACGTCTCCATGGGCTGGTCGGCGGCGCGCAAGCTGCGCACGGCGGTGGCCGGGCTCACCCGCGTGATCGCGGTGGAGCTGTGCGCGGCCACCCGCGCCCTGGAACTGCGCGAGGGGCTGGCCGCGCAGGGGCTGCGCCCCGGGCCCGCCGCCCGCGCCGTCGTCGAGGCGGTACGGGCGGCCGGAGTGGGCGGGGCCGGGGAGGACCGCTGCCTGGCGCCCGACCTGGCGGCGGCCGAGGCGTTCGTACGGGACGGCGCCCTGGTGCGCGCCGCCGAGACGGTGGCAGGACCGCTGGGCTGACCGGCGCTGTGTGTCAGGCGGACCCTAGTGCTCCTCGGCGGGCACCTGGTGCTCGCTGACGGCGTCATTGCCCACCGCGTCCTCGCCGGCGGCGTCGTTCCCGGCGTGCGCGGTGGGCATCAGCCAGACCAGGCCCAGCACGGCGGCTGCGACGATGCCGGTGATCAGGGGCGGGTTGTTGGGGGTAGCACGGTGCTCGGCCACGGGGGCCTCCTGGGGGCGGGGCGGGGAGAGCGGGGTGGGGGGTGACGCGGTGGCTGGGGTGGTGCCATGAGCGATGTTAGGGGCCCATGCGGGTCGCGGGGAAGGGCTGTCCGAGGGGGCGGTTACTCTCCGTGTCATGAGTAGCAGCGAGGAGATGCGCCCGGTCACGGCCGAGGCGGCACAGCACGTACGCGTCCGGGTGGAAATGGTGCTGGAGCTGACGGACGCGGACGAGGTGATCCGGGCCGCCTGGGCGCGGATCCACGAGGACGACCTGATGCCCGACGAGGAGCGGCGGCAGGCGGCGGACGCGGTGGCGCAGGACCCGGCCGAGGCGATCGCGTACCTCCTGGACCCCGTCGATCTGGTGACCGATGTGCCCGGGATCGAGCTGGCGCAGGCTTCGTGGAGCAGCGAGCTGGCGGAGTACGATCCGGAGGAGACGTGGGACAGTGACGACGAATAGGACAAAGTTTCCCTAAAAGGGGGAACGCTTCGAACGCCGCCCACGTTGTCACGCAGGACGCCGGGACGAAACGTCCCATGCGTGTCCGAATACCCGCAACGCAACGCCGCCAGGGCGAGTGCCACAAGGGTGCCCCGGCGGGGATGGAGTGGCTGACGATGAGGGACGGCATGCGGCGCAGGGGCGCCGCCGGTGTGGCGGTGCTGCTGTCCGGAATGCTCACGCTGGGGGCCTGCGGCCTCAGCGGCGGCAGCGGGGACAGCGACGCCAAGGGCGCCGATCCGACGGCCTCACAGAGCGCCTCCGACGCGGCCCAGGCCGCCGACACCTCCGCGGCACAGATCTCCATCACCCCCGGTGACATGGCCGACAACGTCGCCATCACGGACGGTGTATCCGTCAGTGTGACGGACGGCACGCTCGACACCGTCACCATGAAGGCCACCGACAGCGACACCGAGGTGGCCGGCACCATATCCGCCGACGGCACCGGCTGGACCCCGGACGGGCAGCTCTCGCGGGCCACCCACTACGAGCTGGCCGTCCGGGCCAGCGACAGCCAGGGCCGCCAGGCGCACCAGAACGCCACCTTCACCACCATCTCCCCGGACAACAGCTTCATCGGCAACTTCACCCCCGAGGACGACTCCACGGTGGGCGTCGGGATGCCCGTCTCGCTGAACTTCGACAAGGAGATCACCGACAAGGCGGCCGTCGAGGGCGCCGTGGAGATCAACACCAGCAGCGGCCAGGACGTGGTCGGCCACTGGTTCGGCGACAAGCGCCTGGACTTCCGCCCCCAGAACTACTGGGAGGCCGGCACCCACGTCACCGTGACCCTGGACTTCAACGGTCTGGAGGCCGCCCCGGGCATCACCGGCGTCCAGGACCGCACGTTCAGCTTCGACGTCGGCCGCTCGCAGATCAGCACGGTGGACGCCGCGACCCACCAGATGACGGTCGTGCGCGACGGCAGGACCCTCAAGACGGTGCCGATCTCCTCGGGCAGCGACGAGAACCCCACCTACAACGGCGCGATGGTGATCTCCGAGAAGTACGACGAGACCCGCATGAACGGCGCCACCGTCGGCTTCACCGACAGCGACGGCAAGGGCGAGTACGACATCCCCGACGTGCCGCACGCCATGCGCCTGTCGAACTCCGGCACCTTCATCCACGGCAACTACTGGAGCTCCACCGACATCTTCGGCACCACCAACACCAGCCACGGCTGCGTCGGCCTCGCGGACGCCCAGGGCGCCGACGACCCCGGCACCGACGGCGCCTGGTTCTACGAACAGTCCCTGCTGGGCGACGTGGTCGTCGTCGTCAACTCCCCCGACCAGACCATCCAGCCCGACAACGGCCTCAACGGCTGGAACATGGACTGGAACCAGTGGGTGGCCGGATCCGCCCTGTAAGGGCACGCGGCGGGGCGGATTTCGCGCCGGGCGGACACCCGCGGGGGTGTCCGCCCTCCGTCCGCCTCCTACGCTGAGGAGATGACCAGCGACCCGTATCAACCGGCCCGCGAGCCCCTGCTGCGGCATCTGATCGGTGAGGTGCTGCGCCGGGAGCGGCAGGCACAGGAACGCACCCTCAAGGACGTGGCCGACGCCGCCCGGATCTCCATGCCGTACCTCTCCGAGCTGGAACGCGGCCGCAAGGAAGCCTCCTCCGAGGTCCTCGCCGCCGCCGCGGGCGCGCTCGGCCTCACCCTCGCCGACCTCCTCGCCCTGGCCCACCGCGAACTCGCCGGGCCACCACGGATCGCCTCGGTCACCTCCCTGACGAGCCGCCGGAACCTCCCGGCCCACCGCACCGGCGAGGCGCTGCTCCTGGCCGCCTGACGGCGAGCACCCTCAGGTGCTCAGCGTCATCGGCGGCACCGCCCGCCGGCTGAGCACCTGATCGGCCAGCCCGTATGCCACGGCCTCGTGCGCCGTGAACACCCGGTCACGGTCCAGGTCCGCCCGCAGGGCCGCCACGTCGTGCCCGGTGTGGCGGGCCAGCACCTCCTCCACCTGGGAACGGATCCGCAGCATCTCCTTGGCCTCCAGGCTCAGATCGGAGATCATCCCCTGCCGCCCGCCGCTGGCCGGCTGCCCCAGCAGCACGCGCGCGTGCTCCAGCACCACCCGCCGCCCCGGATCCCCGCCCGCCAGCAGCACGGCCGCCGTGGACGCGGCCTGCCCCACACAGAAGGTGGACACCGGCGCGGTCACGAAGCTCATGGTGTCGTAGATGGCCATCAGCGAAGTGAACGAACCACCCGGCGAGTTGATGTACAGCGAGATCTCCTGCTCCGGGGCCTCCGCCTCCAGATGGAACAGCTGCGCGATGACGACGTTGGCGACGCCGTCGTCGATCTCGGTGCCCAGGAAGATGACCCGCTCGGACAGCAGCCGGCTGTAGACGTCGTACGCCCGCTCCCCGTTCGGGGTGCGCTCGACGACGGTCGGAATCGTGTACTGGCCCATCTCAGAACCCCGCCCTTCGCGACGCGGCGGCCGGCCGGACCTCGGCGAGCGAGGTCACCACCCGGTCCACCATCCCGTACTCCCTGGCCTGTTCGGCGGTGAACCAGCGGTCGCGGTCCCCGTCCCGGTGGATCGTCTCCTCGCTCTGCCCGGTGTGCTCGGCGATGAGCCGCTCCATCGTCCGCTTGGTGTACTCCAGGTTCTCCGCCTGGATCGCGATGTCGGCGGTGGTCCCGCCGATCCCGGCGGACGGCTGATGCATCATGATCCGCGCGTTCGGCAGCGCGAACCGCTTCCCGGCCGCCCCGACACTCAGCAGCACCTGGCCCATGCTGGCCGCGAACCCCACGGCGAGGGTGGCCACATCGTTCGGGATCAGCCGCATGGTGTCGTAGATCGCCAGCCCGGCGTGCACGGAGCCACCGGGGGAGTTGATGTACAGCACGATGTCGTCCCGCGGATTCTCCGCCGACAACACCAGCAACTGGGCGCACACCCGGTTCGCGGACCCCTCGTCGACCTCGGTGCCGAGCATGACGATCCGCTGCTCCAGCAACTGCGCGGCCAGCCGGTCGTCGAACGCCGACGGTGCGCGTTCCCCCTCCCGGGCGCGCGGTGGGGCGAGTGCGGTGGTGGGAACCATCGGGCCTCCTGCGGTGCGGCGCGGCGCCGTTCGCCACGCTCGCCTCCCACCATCGACCGCCGCCCCCCGCACCGGGAGCCCGATCTGCCGGCGGCGAATTAGCCAACGGCAGATCGCCGGCCACGGGGCCGAGTGTCCTGTTCTGTCAGTCACCGGGCGTAGGTTGCTCGTCATCAGTGCAGGCTGCTCGGCTGGAGGACTCGACCTGTGCCCCGCGTGATTCCTGAACCTCCGTACGACCTCGCCCAGCTCATACCGGAGTTCGAGCCACTGGCCAGGGAGGCAGTGCTGCTGTACCCCCGGAGTGGGGCGCCCGGTCCCGGTGAGAGCTCCATGGGTGGCCCGCTGCTGTGGCCCGCCGATGAAGCGTGGCCGTACTGTGCCCGGCCCGGGCACTGGACCGCCGGCACCCGTGATGGATCGTGGCGGGAGACCAGCCCCGGGGCGGTCCCCATGGTGTCGGTGATCCAGCTCTTCGCCCGTGACATTCCAGGGCTGGAATTCCCCCCGGGGAAGGACTTGGTGCAGTTGCTCTGGTGCCCCCTCGTCCACGACAGCGAGGATCCTGGCCAACTCGTACGGCCCAGGCTGTACTGGCGCGATGAGGCCGAGACCGGCGCGCGCGAGATGTTGCCGGATGCTCCCGTCCCGCGTGAGGGGGAGTACGAGTCCGATCTGGTGCCCCGGCCCTGCACGGTGAATCCGACCCGCGTCGTTGAGTACCCGGGATACGACCTGCCCGGGGACTTGTTGAAGACGCTGGGGCCCCGCCTGGAGGAGCTCCAGGATCGCTTCGGGTTCTGGTACACGGAGGTGGCGAGCGCCTTGCAGAACAAGGTCGGTGGTTATCCCGCCTGGACGCAGGAGCCCATCTGGCCGCACTGTGGCCAGGGCCACCGCATGGAACATCTGTTCAGCATCACCGCCGAGGTGGCCTACGGGCGATGGCTTCCCCTGAACGAGCACGACCCTGGAACGACACAGCCGCGGTGGCAGGCTCCGGCGGCCGAGGACATCGTCGACACCATCGGCCCTGACCTGATGATCGGGGACATGGGCGGCGTTTACATGTTCCTGTGCCGCCGGTGCCCCGATCTGCCGTACGCGCATCGCTTCGACAGTCACTGACCGGCCCCGGAGAGCGGACGCCCCTGCCGCCCGTGGTCCGCCCCGCCGTGGTCCGGACGGAACAGTCCCCCGGAGGCTCCGTGCCTGCCGGGGGATGTCGTGGCCGCCCGTCCGCCGGGGCGGCCGATACGCGCCGGGCGGCGTCAGCCGGCCTTCGCCACCCCGATCGGGCAGGACAGGCCCGTGCCGCCCAGGCCGCAGTAGCCGGCCGGGTTCTTGTCCAGGTACTGCTGGTGGTACTCCTCCGCCACGTAGAACGGGCGGTCGGCCGCCGGGAGGATCTCGGTGGTGATCGCGCCGTAGCCCGAGGACTCCAGGACCTGCTGGTACGCGGCCCGCGACTCCTCGGCCGTTTCCCGCTGCGCCTCCGAGTGGGTGTGGATCGCCGAGCGGTACTGGGTGCCCACGTCATTGCCCTGGCGGAAGCCCTGGGTCGGGTCGTGCGACTCCCAGAAGACCTTCAGCAGCTCCGCGTACGAGACCCGCGACGGGTCGAAGACGACCCGCACCGTCTCGGTGTGCCCGGTCAGCCCGCTGCACACCTCCTCGTACGTCGGGTTCGGCGTGATCCCGCCCTGGTAGCCGACCAGCGTCGTCCAGACCCCCTCGGTCTGCCAGAAGCGCCGCTCGGCGCCCCAGAAGCAGCCCAGCGCGAAGTCCGCCACCTCCAGGTGCTCCGGGTACGGCGGGGCCAGCGGGGTGTCCAGGACGGTGTGCTGTCCCGGGTTGGGCCAGATCGGCTCGGAACGGCCCCGGAGCGCGTCCTCGGGGCCCGGAAGACGGGTCTTGAAACTGTTCAGCGTCATCTTTCTCTTCTCTCCTACTGACGGGTGATCGCCAGCGCGCGGTACGCCGCGTACTCCTGTGCCGGGTGCTGCCCGTCCACCCAGGGGATCGCCCCCACATAACCGTCGACGGCCCGCACCTGTTCCGCCGCCTCCGCGTACCTCTCGGCCCGCACCAGGAAACACAGCAGCAGATGCCGCACGTGCGCCTCCACCGGGTGCCCCGGGCGCACGTTGTTCACCGCGAACTGCGCGGCCTCGATCGCGTCCTTGATCACCGCGCCCTGGTACATGCCGGCCGACAGCTGCACCTCGGGCAGGTGCTCGTACACCGCGAACAGCGGCAGCGCCGGCAGCAGGCTGCCCGCCGGGGCCGCGCCCGCCGCCGACCGGGCGAAGCCCTCGGCGTCCTGGCGCGAGCCGTGCCACTTCTCCGCCCAGTACGGCAGGGCGGCCAGATGCGCCCCCATGTGCTGCGGGTCACGCTGGGTGACGTTCGCCCACAGGGACTCGAAGTCCGCGCGCCGGTAGCTCAGGCCCCGGGCGATGAACAGCTCCGTGATGTACGGGATCGGGTCCGCGGGCGCCAGCCGCGCCGCCTCGCCCGCGACCGTCCGGGCCTCCTCCAGCACGATCCGGTGATCGGCGGAGCCGGTGTCGGACATCGCCTGCCACACCAGGAACTGCGCGTACACCTGCGCGCCGCCCACGTCGGCGGGCTCCTCCTGCCGCCAGCGGCGCAGCCAGCCGGCATCGTGCCGGGGCGCCTCCTTCGACAGTGAGAGGCGGCCGTCGCCGGGCGCCGGGGCGTCCTCCATGGGCTGCCCGGAGGCCCGCCAGTGGGCCAGTTCCATGGCCGCCGCGCCCGCCAGGGACTGCACGCGCTGCCAGCGCAGCTCGCTGTCGTCCGTGAGGGCGAGCAGCTGCCCCGCCGGACGCCAGTTCTGGGTGCGGCGTACTTCCTCCAGCGTCGTCACCAGCTCCGGGTCGGGCCCCGGCAGCCGCAGATCGAGCTGATCGACGGGGACCAGGCCCGTGTCGTGGTACGGCTCCTCGCCCGCTCCGCCCTCGCGCCACCGGCCGCCGGGGCCGGGGCCGGGCCCCGGACCTGCGCCGCCTGACGTCTGCTGGGCGGCGCGCTCCAGCTCCTGGCGCTCCTTGCGGCGGCGCAGGGCGGGCATCACGACCACGCCGAAGATGGCGGTGACGGCGATGAGGAAAAGAAGGGCTTCCATGGCGGCGCGGCTCCCCCGGAAAGGATTTCTACGGTGCGGACAGCCTATGACCCCGCTGTTGCGGGCTCTCTCCACCGTACGGCCCATTACGGTGTACGCATGAATGAGCACGTCAGCACGCGGCATTTCGAGACGCTGGCCATCCACGCGGGGCAGGAGCCGGACGCCGCCACCGGCGCGGTGGTGCCCCCCATCCATCAGGTGTCCACCTTCAAGCAGGACGGGGTGGGCGGCCTGCGCGGCGGCTACGAGTACAGCCGCTCGGCGAACCCGACCCGTACCGCCCTCGAGGAGAACCTCGCGGCGCTGGAGGGCGGCCGGCGCGGCCTCGCCTTCGCCTCCGGGCTGGCCGCCGAGGACTGCCTGCTGCGGACGCTGCTCAAGCCGGGCGACCACCTGGTCATCCCGGACGACGCGTACGGCGGCACCTTCCGGCTGATCGCCAAGGTCGTCGAGAAGTGGGGCGTGGAGTGGTCGGTGGCCAACACCTCCGACCCCGCCTCCGTGCGGGACGCGCTGCGCCCGCAGACCAAGGTGATCTGGGTGGAGACCCCCTCCAACCCGCTGCTGGGCATCACCGACATCGCCCTCATCGCGGACATCGCGCGCGGCGCCGGCGCGCGCCTGGTGGTGGACAACACCTTCGCCAGCCCCTACCTCCAGCAGCCGCTGGCGCTGGGCGCCGACGTGGTCGTGCACTCCACCACCAAGTACATGGGCGGCCACTCGGACGTCGTCGGCGGTGCGCTGGTGACGGCCGACGAGGAGCTGGGCAACGAGCTGGCGTTCCATCAGAACGCGATGGGCGCGATCGCCGGGCCGTTCGACTCCTGGCTGGTGCTGCGCGGCATCAAGACGCTGGCGGTGCGGATGGACCGGCACAGCGCGAACGCCCAGCGGATCGTGGAGGCGCTGGTCGCGCACCCGAAGGTCACCCAGGTGTACTACCCGGGTCTGGCCTCGCACCCGGGGCACGAGACGGCGGCCAAGCAGATGCGGGACTTCGGCGGGATGGTGTCCTTCCGGGTCGCGGGCGGCGAGGAGGAGGCGGTGGCCGTGTGCGACCGCACCAAGGTGTTCACCCTCGGTGAGTCGCTGGGCGGGGTGGAGTCGCTGATCGAGCACCCGGGGCGGATGACGCATGCCTCGGTGGCCGGCTCCGCGCTGGAGGTGCCCGCCGATCTGGTGCGGCTCTCGGTGGGGATCGAGGCGGTCGACGACCTGCTGGAGGATCTGCGGCAGGCGCTCGGGTAACGCCGGCCGCGGGTGGCGGGCCCGCCGGTTCAGGCGGGGCCGCCACCGCTCTGCCACTGCCCCATGGCGCAGTTGAAGCGGTGCAGCAGGGTGTGGAACTGCTCGCGTTCCCCCTCGGTCCACTCCTGCGTCAGCAGCGCCATCAGTTCGCGCCGTGAGGAACGGACCTCCTCCAGGCGGCTGCTGCCGCGCGGGGTGAGCTGGAGCACCACGGCGCGCCCGTCGTCGGGGTCGGCGGTGCGGCGCACCAGGGCGGCGTCCACCAGCGGTGCGGCCTGCCGGGTGACGGTGGAGGAGTCGATGCCCATGCCGTGGGCGAGGGCCTTCACTCCGGTGGGCCCTTCCTGATCGAGCCTGCTGAGCAGCAGATAGGCGGCCCGGTCCATGGAGTTGCGGGCGGGGCCGAGGGCGCCGAGGCGGGTCTGTTCGGCGCGGCGGGCGAAGACGGCCACCTCGTGCTGGAGCCCGTCGTACAGGTCGGTGGATTCAGGCGTCATGTCTCGTGTGATGTCGGTGCCGGGGCACGGCGAACGGCGTACGGGAGGCGTACCTGGGGGCGTACGGGGGATGGCTCGCGCCACAGCGTACGCGGCCGGGCGCCGGTGCGGAGCCCGGTGGCCGAGACCCGTCGCCGAACGAGGGACGACGCCGGGCGGGCCGGGCCGCCAAACGCCTGCCAGACTGGCTCTATGGCCACAAATCCCCTCGCAGGCGCGCCGAATCTGGATGACATACGCGCCGCGCAGAAGGTGCTGTCCGGTGTTTCGCGGGTGACCGCCATGGAGGGGAGCCGGTATCTGACCCAGCTGGTCGGCGCCCCCGTTCACTTCAAGTGTGAGAACCTCCAGCGCACCGGTTCGTTCAAGGTGCGCGGTGCCTATGCGCGCATCGCGGCGCTCTCCGACGAGGAGCGGGCGCGCGGGGTGGTGGCGGCGAGCGCGGGCAACCACGCGCAGGGGGTGGCGCTGGCGGCGGCGCTGCTGGGGGTGCGGTCCACGGTGTTCATGCCGGCGGGCGCGCCGTTGCCGAAGGTGGCGGCGACCCGGGAGTACGGGGCGCAGGTGCGGACCGCGGGGCAGGTGGTGGACGAGACGCTGGCGGCGGCGCGGGAGTACGCGGACGCCACGGGCGCGGTGTTCATCCACCCCTTCGACCATCCGGCGGTGGTGGCCGGGCAGGGCACCATCGGGCTGGAGATCCTGGAGCAGTGCCCCGATGTGCGCACCGTGGTGGTGGGCATCGGGGGCGGCGGACTGGCGGCGGGGGTGGCGCTGGCGGTGAAGTCGGTGCGGCCAGAGGTGAGGGTGGTGGGGGTGCAGGCGGCGGGGGCCGCGGCCTATCCGCCCTCGCTGGCGGCGGGGCGTCCGGTGGCGCTGGAGTCGGTGTCGACGATGGCGGACGGGATGAAGGTGGGGCGCCCCGGGGACGTGCCGTTCCGGATCATCGCGGAGCTGGTGGACGAGGTGCGCACGGTCTCGGAGGACGCGCTCTCCAGCGCGCTGCTGCTGTGCCTGGAGCGGGCGAAGCTGGTGGTGGAGCCGGCCGGGGCGAGCCCGGTGGCGGCGCTGCTGTCGGAGCCCGAGGCGTTCGAGGGGCCGGTGGTGGCGGTGCTGTCGGGCGGGAACGTCGATCCGCTGGTGCTGCAGCGGACGCTGCAGCACGGGATGGCGGCGGCGGGACGCTATCTGTCGCTGCGGGTACGGCTGCCGGACCGGCCTGGGGTGCTGGCGGCGCTGCTGCGGGAGTTGTCGACGGCGGACGCGAATGTGCTGGCGGTCAATCACGTCAGGACCGATCCGCGGCTCGGGGTGAGCGAGGCCGAGGTGGAGCTGCATCTGGAGACGCAGGGGCCCCGGCACTGTGCGGCGGTGGCGGCGGGGCTGCGGGAGGCCGGGTACCGGATTCTCGACTGAGGCCGGGCACGCCGGGATCACCATCGCGATCTGTCGCGACAGTGCGCCCTCGGTGACGTTTTCCCAGGTGAGAGTGGGTTGATCGGGAGTTTTCCACAGGCTGTCGCGCAAGACTTGCGATATATCGCGTCAGCCGTAAAACTGGCGGAGTCGCTCCACCGGGGCGACGCTGAACGTCGGCCACCGATCACGGGGAGACCACATGCCGGGCGCGATCTATGCCGAGGGGCTGGTGAAGACCTTCGGCGACGTCAGAGCACTGGACGGCGTCGACTTCGACGTACCCGAAGGCACCGTCCTGGGGCTGCTGGGGCCCAACGGCGCGGGCAAGACCACCGCCGTACGGGTGCTGACCACGCTGCTGCGGGCGGACAGCGGACGGGCCGAGGTGGCCGGGCTCGATGTCGCGACCCACCCCAACGAGGTACGCCGCGCGATCGGGCTCTCGGGACAGTTCGCCGCCGTGGACGACTATCTGACCGGCCGGGAGAACCTCCAGATGGTCGGGCAGCTGTACCAGCTGTCCGCGCGCGACGCGAAGGCCAGAGCCGGGCAGCTGCTGGAGCGGTTCAACCTCGCCGACGCGGGCGAGCGCACCGCCCGTACGTACTCCGGAGGCATGCGGCGCCGGCTGGACCTGGCCGCTTCCCTGGTGGTCAGCCCGCCGGTGATGTTCATGGACGAGCCCACCACCGGGCTCGACCCGCACAACCGGCAGGCGCTGTGGGAGCTCATCAAGGAGCTGGTGGCGGGCGGCACCACGCTGCTGCTGACCACCCAGTACCTGGAGGAGGCGGACCATCTCGCCGACACTATCGCCGTGGTCGACCACGGCCGGGTCATCGCGCGCGGCACCTCCGACGAGCTGAAGACCCGCAGCGGCGGCGACGTCATCGAGCTGGTGGTGCACGACCGTGCCCGCATTCCGGAGGCCCAGGACATCCTGCGCCGGCTCGGCGAGGGCGAGCCGGGCCTGGTGGCGCACACCCGCCGGCTGACCGTCCCCGCCAGCGGCGGCGCCAAGCTGCTGGCGGAGGTCATCCGCGAACTCGACGGGCGGGACATCGAGATCGACGACATCGGACTGCGCCGCCCCACGCTCGACGACGTCTTCATCTCCCTGACCGGGCACAGCGCCGAGTTCGAGCTGAACGGCAACGAGGGCGACCAGGCCAAGGGCGCGGACCCCACGGGCGGCGGCGACCCGGGTGGCACAGAACCGGGTGGCGCCGCCGGCCCGGGTGGCGCCGGCCCGGCCGCCGGCAGCGACCCGGGCGGCGCGGGGGAGCGGGAACGCGGTCCCGGCGACCGGGGCCGCGGTACGGACGACCACCGGGAAGAGGGTGCCGCATGACCGCCGACACGCTGCGCACCCCGCCGCCCGCCGCCCCGCCCGGAGGCCGCATCACCCTGCGGCAGAACCTGCGCGACTCCCTGGTCGTCGCCAAACGCAACTTGCTGCGCATGCTCCGCATCCCGGAGACCGTCGTCTTCGGGCTCATCCAGCCCATCATGTTCGTCGTGCTGTTCGCCTACGTGTTCGGCGGCTCCATCAGCATCCCCGGCGCCGGGCTCAGCGCCTCCGCCTACCGCGAGTTCCTCATGGGCGGCATCTTCGCCCAGACCGTCACCTTCGCCACCGCCGGTGCCGCCGCCGGCATCGCCGAGGACATGCAGAAGGGCATCATCGACCGCTTCCGCTCCCTGCCCATGGCCCGCGGCGCCGTCCTCACCGGACGCACCTTCGCCGACCTGGCCCAGACCGCCGTCATCCTGGTCGTGCTCGCCATCGTCGCGTTCCTGGTCGGCTGGCGCATCCACGACGGGCCGCTGAGCGCCCTGGGAGCCTTCGGGCTGCTGCTCCTGCTCGGCTACGCGTTCACCTGGATCGGCGCCCTCATCGGGCTCTCCGTGCGCACTCCGGAGGCGGCCACCTCCGGCGGACTGGTGTGGCTGTTCCCGCTCACCTTCATCTCGGTCGCCTTCGTCCCCTCGGAGAACATGCCCGGCTGGCTCCAGCCCGTCGCCGAGTGGAACCCCTTCAGCGCCACCGTGCTGGCCGTACGCGATCTGTTCGGCAATCTGCCGCCCGACTACCAGGCCCCCGACGTGTGGCCGATGCAGCATCCGGCCCTCGCGTCGATCCTCTGGTCCGTCCTCATCATCGTGATCTTTCGCACGCTTGCGGTGCGCAAGTACCAGCGCGCCACGGGCTGACACCGGCCCACGGCCCGAACGCCCGTCCAAGCCCCCTTGGCCCACAGGGAAGTTGCGTATTCAATTCATCACGCCGAACGGCACGGTTCGGCCAAGAACAGCGTGAGGCGGCGGGCGCGGGGAAGGCGTCCGGGTGTCTGGAGGCAGACACCACGGGAGGGGGAACACATGGCGACACAGCTGGCACTGACCCAGGAACACCGGGCGGAGATCGACCGGCTCCTGGTGCGGGCCGCGGAAGAAGAGGTGCGGCGCTCCGACGGCCGCGTCGACGGGAGGCAACTGCTCCAACGCGCCCGCAGCACCATCGACGAGATCCACCGGCCGGCCCTGGAGGAGTACGCCGTCTACCGGCGCGCCGAGGACGAGTTCTCCCCGGGCCGGATGTCCGACCGGTTCCGGCCCCAGGCCCTGGGCGGCGCCGTCGCCGCGACCGTCGCCGCCTCCGTCGCCGTCCTCATCCTCGTCGGCGGCAGCGACCTGGCCACCTCCGTCGCCTTCTTCGACGCCGTCGTCACCATCGCCGCCGGGCTCCTCGGCTACGCCCTGTACGCCGTCTTCGCCCACCAGTGGGCCGTCCAGCGGCACGCGGGTGACCGGCACCAGCCCGGCGGCGTCGAGGCGCTGCGCCTGGAGTGGCTCACCGCCGTCGAAGTACGCGGCATCCGCCCCTACCTCGACCAGCAGCGCGCCCTGACCCCGCACCGCGAGAGCGCCGTCCCCGAACAGCGCGACCCGCGCCGCGCCCCCCAGCAGCAGCGCCGCCCCGACCGCAGCGCCGCCGCCCGCACCCGCTCCGTCCTCACCAAATCCTTCGGCCGGCTGCCCGAACCGGGACACCCCTTCATCGGCCGCCGCCGCCACCTCACCCAGATCACCCAGTGGGTCAACCGCGACCGGGCCCGCACCGACACCCGGCCCACCGTCGTCGTCCTGCACGGCCCGTCCGGCTCCGGGCGCACCATGCTCGCCCGCTGGGCCGCCCACGAACTGCGCGAACTCTTCCGCGGCGCCTGCCTGGTCGACCTGCGCGGCCAGAGCGTCGACCCGCTGCCCACCCGCGACGCCATCCTGCACCTCATGAACCGCCTCGGCGCCCCCCGCGACCAGCTGCTCTTCCGCGAGGGCGCCGGCCGCGAGGCCGACGCCGGACAACTGCGCCGCCTCGCCGAGCGCTACCACCAGCACCTCGCCGGGCTCCCCGTCGTCATCATCCTCGACGACGCCACCGACGCCGAACAGGTCCGCACCCTCATCCCCGAACGCTCCGACTCCCTCGTCCTGGTCACCGCCGCCGAGCCTCTCGACCTCGACCCGGAGCTGCCCGCCTCCGTGCACCAGCTCCCGCTGGAGGCCCTGGACCCCACCAGCGCCGAGGAACTCCTGCGCGCCAATGTCGGCCTGGGATCCCCCCTGCTCGAAGAGCCGGCGGACGGCTCGCCCCCCGGCACCGGACCCGGCAACGCCTCCGAGTGGCTGCGCCTGGCCGACCTGTGCGACGGCCGCCCCCTGCTGCTCCACCTGGTCGGCTCCACCCTCACCCACCGCACCCCCGCCCAGCTCATCGAGGCCCTGGAAGCCGCCACCCCGGAAGGACCGGGCGAGGACCCCGCCGAGCGCGTCCTGCGCACCCGCTACACCGACCTCAGCGAGCCGGCCCGCCGCCTGCTGCGCCGCCTCGCGCTGGCCGGCCGCGCCAGCCTCGGCGCCCGCGCCGCCGCCGCCCTGCTCGACGTCGGCCAGCCCGAGGGCGCCCAGCGCCTGGAGGAACTCAACCAGGCCGGGTTCATCCACAACGTGCGCGGCAGCCGCTACCGCCTCCACGACCTGGTGCGCCGCTTCGCCCGCGTCCGCCTCTTCGACGAGGAGAGCCACGAGGAGCGCTCGGCCGCCCAGGAACGGCTCATCCGCAGCTACGCCGAACTCGCCGACACCGTGATCCGGCTGGTCGACGGCAAGACCTCCACCCGCGCCGACCTGCTGCCCGCCGCCGCCGGCGGCCACGGCTTCAGCTCCCTGGACTCCGCCCTGCGCTGGCTGGACGACGAGACCAGCTTCATCACCGCCACCCTGCGCTACGCCGACGAACGCGTGGACCGGCAGGCCGTCCAGCACCTGCTCGGCGCACTGTGCGACTACTGCCTGCTGCGCGGCGACCTCTACCGGCTCGGCGAGCTGAACGAACTCACCCAGGCCGTCAACCAGGGCCTGCTCACCCGCTCCGTGCAGTGGCGCACCGGTGTCGCCGCCCGGCAGCTCGGCGAGCTGGACAAGGCCCGCTCCACCCTGTCCTCGGTGGTCACCCTCTACCAGGAGGCCCAGAACAACGCGGGCACCGCCCGCGCGCTGCGCGACCTGGGCATCACCCTCCAGCACCAGGGCCAGCTGCCCGAGGCGCAGAGCAAGCTGCGCGAGGCACTCGACCTCCAGCAGGCGCGCGAGCTGGCCGGTGACCGGGGCTGGACCCTCCACGCGCTGGCCGCCGTCGAACGCGAACGCGGCCGGCTCGGCTCCGCCCGCGGCATGCTGGCCGAGGCCCTGCGCCTGCACCAGGGCAGCGGCTCGGTGCACGGCGAGGCGTGGACCAGGTTCCAGCTCGGCCAGACCCTGCTGTGGGCCGGCCGCATCCCCGACGCCGAGCAGGAACTGCGGACCGCGCTCGACCTGTACGAACGCTCCCAGGACGTCCGCGGCGTCGCGTTCGCCACCACCGAGCTGGGTCTTGCCCGGCTCCACGACGGCGACACGACCTCCGCCCAGGAGCAGTTGCGGGCCGCGCTCGCCCAGCACCGCGAGACCGAGGACGCCCGCGGCGAGGCCTGGAGCCTGTACTACCTGGGGCAGGCGCAGGAGGAGGGTGGTGATCCGGAGAGCGCGCTGCGCTCGCTGGAACAGGCGCGCACCATGTTCAGCCGGATGCGGGACATCTATGGGCTGGCCTGGGCCCGGCACCACTCGGCCCGGGTGACCCGCGACATCAGGGCGCAGAGCACGGGCTCGCTGCGCAACTCGGGATTCGCCCGGCAACTGCTCACCGACGCCCGGCGCGACTTCCAGCGGGCCGGGGTGACGCACGGCGAGGCGTGGTCGGCCCTGGAACTGGCCGTGATCGACGCGGGCAACGAGCGGGCCGGGCAGGCGCTGGAGCTGGCCGACGAGGCGCTGCGGCTGTTCACCGAGGGCTACGGCGACGGTGAGCCGGACCGGCGCGGCGCGGACTGGGCGCAGTTCCTGCGCTGCACGCTGCTGCCGCTGGCCTCACCGGGCGGCTCCGAGATCGGCGAGGCGGTGGCGCAGCAGGAGCTGAGCGAGCTGCTGGAGGCGGAGCATCCGCTGCGCGATCCGCGGCTGACGGACGCGGCCTCCTCGTACGCCCTGATGCTGGAACGCGGTCACGGCCCCGAGTCGGGCTGGACCGCGTGGCGGATGGGCATGGTGCCGCGCCGCGGCGCCCGGGACGTCCTGGGCGTGCCCGCCTGACCGTACGGCCACCGGCCGGGCGGGGGAGTGCGGCCCCTGCGGGCGGCTCCCGGCCCGGCCGGTGGGCCGCCGTGGCCCGCGCCGAGGCCCGGATCGTGGCGGCAGGCCGGGGCCACCGCCCGACCGCGACGGCGAGGAGCCGGAACGAGGACCGGGAAGGGCCCCGGGGAACGCCGGGGTCAGGCCCGCGAGGAGGCGGGATCCCGGTCGGCGGCGGCCGGGCCGGAGCCCTTCGGCTCCTCCTCGGCACCGCCGCCACCGTTCCCATCGCCGTCCGGGCCGTCCGTCCCCTCGCCCCGCTGGGCGCGTTCCTGCTCCTTGAAGTCGATCCTGCCCAGCTGCCGGCTCATCGACTTCAGCAGCACCCAGACAGCCAGCCCCAGCACCGCGAACACGATGAAGCCCAGCACACCGGGCGTCACCGTGTACTCGGTGAGTTTCTTTTCGGCCTGCTCGGCCAGGGGAAGCAGCTCACTCATACCGGTCATTGTCGCGGATGCCCGCGAACAGGTCCGACTCGGGGATGGAGGTCTGCACGCGCGACTGGGCCAGCTCGTAGTCCTCCGTCGGCCACACCTCCTGCTGCACGTCCATCGGCACCCGGAACCAGCCGCCCTCCGGGTCGATCTGCGTGGCGTGCGCGATCAGCGCCTTGTCCCGCACCGGGAAGAACTCCGCGCAGGGCACGAACGTCGTCAGCGTGCGCCCCACCCGCTCCATCTCGTCCCAGCGCTCCAGCCACTCCCCGTACGGCGACTCAAGACCGCGCCCCAGCAGCGCCTCGTGCAGCGCGACCGTACGCGGCCGGTTGAAGCCCTGGTTGTAGTACAGCTTCAGCGGCGTCCACGGCTCGCCCGCGTCCGGGTAGCGCTCCGGGTCGCCCGCCGCCTCGTACGCCACCATCGAGATCTTGTGCGTCATGATGTGGTCCGGGTGCGGGTAACCGCCGTTCTCGTCGTACGTGGTGATCACGTGCGGCTTGAACGAGCGGATCAGCGCCACCAGCGGCTCGGCCGCCGCCTCGACGTCCTGGAGCCCGAAGCACCCCTCGGGCAGCGGCGGCAGCGGATCGCCCTCCGGCAGCCCGGAGTCCACGAACCCCAGCCACTCCTGCCGCACCCCGAGAATCTCCCGGGCCTCGGCCATCTCCTTCGCCCGTACCTCGTGAATGTTCTCCTCGATGTACGCGTCACCCTGGAGCTTCGGGTTGAGGATGGAACCCCGCTCGCCGCCGGTGCAGGTGACGACGAGGACGTCCACCCCCTCGGAGACGTACTTCGCCATCGTCGCGGCGCCCTTGCTCGACTCGTCGTCGGGGTGGGCGTGCACGGCCATGAGCCGCAGCTGCTTGGTCAAGGCTCGATCCTCGTGTCTTGGTCCTGGAGTCGCCTTCTATAGTGACTGATGGACCGGCTCGGGATATTCCCGTCCGTCCCGCCCAAGACACCCCGCCGATCCCATGCCCACCGCCGGAGGACGCACCATGGCTACCGTTCGTGACGGCGTGCCCGAGGGGCGGTACGGCCGGACCGGCACCGACGCGGACGCGCGCACCGACCGGCGGCTGAAGATCACCGGCCTCGTGCTCGGCGTGCTGCTGCTCGCCTTTGTCGGCTGGGCGGGCGTCTCCTATATCTCCGGGCAGAAGGTCACCGGAGAGGTGACCGGATTCACGGTCACTTCCGACACCGAGGTCTCGGTGAATATCGCCGTGCGCAAGCCCGCCTCCGTCACCGGTGTGTGCACCGTGCGCTCGCAGGCCGCCGACGGTCTCGAAGTCGGCCGGGCCGAGTTCCGTTTCGAGGAGGACAGCGACTCGGTGCACCGTTCCGTGGTGCTCAAGACCACCGAGCTCGCCACCTCGGCCGAGCTGATGGGCTGCTCCGAGGGCTGACCGGTCCTGACCCCCGTCCCCGCCGGGGCCGGCTCGTGTGGGTTTGCCCACGTCCGGACGGGGTAAATCCTTTCGCAAATCGATCGGCGTTGTTAGGGTCGACGTTTCGATCGCTGATTCGCCCACCCAGGAGCGCTGCCTTCCGGGCGGGCGATGTTTTTGTATCGACCCTCCGTTGTATCCATCACCACCTGTACCCGAGGAGCACCTGTGACCCAGACCAGCGACACTGTCACCTGGCTGACCCAGGAGGCGTATGACCAGCTGAAGACGGAGCTGGAGTATCTGTCGGGTCCCGCGCGCATCGAGATCGCCAGGAAGATCGAGGCCGCCCGGGAAGAGGGCGACCTCAAGGAGAACGCCGGTTATCACGCGGCGAAGGAAGAGCAGGGCAAGCAGGAGGCGCGGGTGCGCCAGCTGACCCAGCTGCTGGAAAGCGCGCAGGTCGGACAGGCTCCGGCCGACACCGGCGTGGTCGCCCCCGGCATGGTCGTCACGATCGCCTTCGACGGCGACGAGGACGACACCATGACGTTTCTGCTCGCCTCCCGCGAATTCGCCACCTCGGACATCGAGACGTATTCGCCGAAGTCGCCGCTGGGCAGTGGCGTCAATGGCAAGAAGGTGGGACAGGACGCGCAGTACGAGCTGCCGAACGGTTCCGTCGCCACCGTGCGGGTCCTGGAGGCCAAGCCCTATCAGGCGTGAGTCCCGCCCGCCCCGCTGAAACCCGCAGAACACCGTGGAATGCCTCCGCGCCCGCCGCGCGGGGGCATATCTGCGTCCGGGAGGCGGGTGCGCTCCGGTGCGGTTTGTGCGTCGGCCGGAACACCGCCGGCGACTGCGCACCGGTGCGTTTTCCGGGAATACCGCAGGGGCGGCACACGATGAGGATCCGGCCGTAATCCGGACCGTCCCGCGCACGCCCCTTCATTCGTGAACGCCGGACGGGACGGTGATTTTCCTTTCGGCCGGTGACAGAGCCGGGCGGCAGGAGAACGGACGTCGCGCGCTCTGCGCCGCCGGGCGGTGCGGCAGCCCGTGAAAGGGCGCCTCACCGCCCGCCTCCCCCGGGGCGGGCGCGGGAGTGGCGCCCGCCCGTCGTCCGGGAACGGTTACCGGGTCAGGCCGGTCGTGACGGGCGTCAGCGTGAAGCCGTCGTTCGGCAGTCCCGCGAGGAGGTCGGCCAGCCCGCCGCTGAGCGCGTACGTCCTCCCCTCCGGGCCCACGGTCACATCGCTGGTGACGGGGTCCGCGACGGTGTCGGTGACCGTCACCGTGGCTTCCTTCCAGCCGTCGCCCGGCTCCACGTGCTGGATCCGGGCGGGCTCGCCGGTCAGCAGACCGCTGCTGACCGCCAGGATCGAGCCGTCCTCCAGGACGCGCATGCCGGCCGTGGGGGCCGCCAGCTGCGCGGAGAGCTCCACCTTCTCCGCGTCCTCGGGACGGTCGACGGGCACCCGGACCAGGGAGCCGTCGGCCATGGAGATGATCAGCAGGTCGCCCTCCACCCAGTCCACCGCCGACATGCCCACACCGTTCAGGAAGTCGGGGATGTCCAGATCACCCTGGAGCAGGTCGTCCCGCAGGAAGACCGAGGCGTTGCCGTCGGTGTCGATGGCGAACACCGTCGGGGACAGCTGATCGACGGCGTAGGCGGTCCCGTCGGGGGCCACCGTCACATCAGCGACCAGGTGCTGCTTGCCATCCAGAGCCACCCCGGTCAGATCCACGCACCAGTGCTGCTCCCCGGTGGCCAGGTCGTAGCTCCCCACCCCGGCGATACCGAACGGCGCCTCCGGGTTCGAACGCTCGGCGGTGCCGTAATCCACGTTGCTGACCAGGAGACGCTCACGCTCGCGGTCCACGAGGACGGACTGCGCCGACACCAGCTCCGGGTCGTCGATGTGGGTGGTCACCTTTCCGTCCGTGTCGACGGAGAAGACCTTGCCCTGACCCAGCGAGCCGGCGAAGAACGTCTGCGAGCGGGGGTCGAAGTCCAGCGAGTGCGGGAACACGTTCGCCCCGTCCGCCTCGATGAGGCCCGGGGCCGCCTGCTCGTCCCCCTCGACCTGCCCGTTCTGCTCGGTCTGGGTCTTCTGGGACCCGGACCCGGTGGCGGTGCCGCTGTCGGGCGAGGCACAGGCCGTCCCGGTGACCGCGGCGACGACCAGGGCGGCGCTCACGACGGCGATCTTCAGCTTCGACTTCTTCATGGTCTCTGTTCCTCGAAGGGTGGGAGTGGGTGTGGCGCGGGGGCGCGGAGCACGAACGGGAGATCGGCAGCCGGAAGAGGGCATGCCGCAGTACCCCGTGGCCTTCCCGCCGCTGTCGGGCCGGGACGGCCGGGTGGGTGTTCAGCTGTGGTGGTCGGACGTGCTGCCCCGGGCGTACCTCGCCGGGGGCGCGACGTGCCCCGGCGTCAGGAGCGCGGGGAAGGTACGACGTGGACGGAGGTGTCGGCGGCGGCCTGACGGGTGGTCGCCGGCCTCTCGGTGGCGGGCAGCAGACTCTGGTGGAGCAGCCGCAGCGCTGCCTGCGAGGCGGAGTCCGAGGCCGCCGTCGTCACCACGACCCGCATCCCCTGCCCCCGGGGGACCGGCAGCGAGTGCTGCAGGACCTCCAACTCCCCGACCAGCGGATGGCGCATCCGGTACTCGGCCATGTCCCAGGCGCGCACCCGGTGCTCGGCCCAGAGCTTGGCGAACTGCGCGCTGCCCATGGTCAGTTCGCCGATGAGCGACGCGAGCTGCGGATCGTTCGGGTACTGGCCGACCGCCTGCCGCAGCTTGCCCACCACATCGCGGGCCTTCCGCGGCCAGTCCACGTACAGCTCCCGGGTGTGGGCGTCCAGGAAGACCAGCCGGGCGGTGTTGGGCCGGGTGGCCACCTGGTCCGGACTGCCCGGGTCCAGATGCCCGGCGAACAACGCGTGCCCGGCGCGGTTCCAGGTCAGGACGTCCGAGCGCCGGCCGACGACCACGACCGGTGAGTCCCCGAAGGCGTCCACCAGTTGACGCACGGCCGCGGTGACCCGCTCGGCGGGAAGCCTGCGGCGGCGCGGCCGGGGATCACCGGAGAGCGTGTGCAGGTGCTGCCGTTCCGCCTCGTCCAGCCGCAGAGCCGTGGCCAGCGCGTCCAGTACCTGGGGGGACGCGTTGAGCGACAGCCCCTGTTCCAGGCGGATGTAGTAGGCCACGCTCACTCCGGCCAGCTGGGCCAGTTCCTCCCGGCGCAGCCCCGGCACCCGCCGCCGGTCACCGTAGTCCCGCAGCCCCACATCGGCCGGCTTCAAGCGCGCCCGCCGCGTGGAGAGGAACTCCCCGAGGGAGGACGCGCCGCGCGTTGTCTCGTCCATGCGATCGAGTATGAACAGCCCCGCCCCACCCAGCCTGCTCCTGCCAGTAGCAGCCACGGCGCCACGGCGTACGCGGCACGTACGCGGGCTCCGCAATGGTGGGCACCGCCGGCGCTCGGGCACCGCGCCTCACGAGATCCGCTCCCGCTCAGCGGTTGAGTGGTTCAGCGTACGAGGATCAGCCCGCAGCTGTACGCGCGCGCGTGGCCGATGCCCTGGGTGAGGGCCGCGACGAACACTCTGGGGTCGGTAACCGTGAGGGTGCCCTTGATTTCTGCGCGAGCGATGCGCAGGCCCTTGTGCGGGGCTGGGCTCGAGACGCGCGGAAGCATGCGTACGGCGATCCGATCAGTGTCGGTGTCCGCTCCGATGCGGGTGACGCCGTCCGGGGCGATCGCGGGTTCGCCGGTCGGTTGGAGACGGCGCGCGAACCACCCCTTCACGTGTTCCGGGCGTGTGTGGGGGATGCGCGCACCCCGGGTCTTCGGCGCGGAGCCCGGTGGCGGCGGAACGCTGCGTACCGGATTGACGACCGTGCGAAACGCCACCCGGTCGCCGACGCGGAAGGTGCGGTCGACGGTGAGAGGCTCCGGCTTCTCGGCCAGGGCCGCGTGGGGGATGCCACTCCAGTCGGCGGGGAGCGACGACTGGACCACCAGGTTGAGCCGCGCCTGACGGAGGTCGACGGTCCAGGTCGACAGGATGCCCATCTGGGCCCGCGGGTCCGGGCTGCCATCGTCCACCCAGCCAGGAAAGCCGCTCATGACGGTTCGGTGCATGTCCTGTGCGTCGATGAGTGATTTACCGGCGAACGGATGCCGCGTATCCAGGGTCAGCAGAGTCTGCGCGGCGATGAATCTGGCGGCCCCACCCGCGCCCGACGGCGCATGTGACGCAGTGGTGGTCGTGTTCACAGGATGATGTCCCATCCACGGGCGTGTGCGGCGATGGTGATGCGGTGGCGGGTCTCCCAGCGGAGGCCGTGGGCGCCCCCGTCCGCTCCGAAGTGCACGGGCTGGTCGGACAGGGGGCCGACGCCGGGGAGCGGCTGCGGGCTCTCGATCCAGGCCCAGGGGCGTCCGCGCGGCACAGCATGTGACTGCTCGGCTTCGTGGCCGACGGCATCGGGAAGCAGGGCGTGTGTCTCGAACGCTTCCCGGAGGGAGCCCGGAACGATGCCGACGGCGAGGTCCCCCGACGGCGGACAGGCTTTACGACCGAGCCAGAGCAGCCTCTTCGGGTGCTCCAGGGCGTGGGCGACACGTTCCAGGAGATCCGTGTCCCGGTGTTCCAGACCGACGAGGAAGGCCGCGTCGGCCAGGTACCAGCGCTCTGTGATCAGGCTGTGGCGGCGGACCTCTCTGGAGACGAGAGCTCCTGACGTCGGGTCGGCGGTGACGTATTTCGGTGCGCCGTACCAAGCATCCAGGTCTGCGCCTCCGAACGAACCGGGCTCCGGGGCGTCACCCGAAGGCGGGACCGGCAGGGGCTCCGTCGTCGCTTTGGCAGCTCTCTGGTGGTCGGTGATGAGGTCGCGCGGGCGCAGCGGATACGTGCCGCCGCCCACCGTGTGGTAGTCGCGGAGCGACGTGCCGGGCCGGTCGGCCCGCACGCCGAAGCGCAGCTCGGCCAATTCCCCGAGGGGTTCTTCCCGCGGCAGTCCGAGCGCTGCCGCGCACAGGCCGATCACGCCCGACTTCGTGGGGCGGCTGTGGGTGTCGCGACGGGCGAATCTGCCGGTGATGCCCCAGGACTGCAGCGGTCCGGCCAGCCGGACGAGCAGGACGTGAGAGTCGTTCGCGTCGCTCACGGGGTGAGGTCCTCGGCCTGCTCCACCACGGACACCGACTCCGGCAGTCCCAGCTCTCCCAGGAGCAGGTCGATCTCGGGGTCGTACGTGAGTACCCGGGTGGTCCGCAGATCGTGGCGCCGGCGGCTGACGAAGGTGTGGTGGCGCAGCAGCCGGCGTACGGCGGCGGGGCCCGCCGGTCCTTCCCCACCGCCCGACACGGCGCCCTCGTCGACCGGCTTCTGGAAGGCAGACGCGTAGTTGTAGGGGCGTTCCCCTTCGAAGGCAAGGACGAGCGCCGGCAGCGATCCGGTGGACGCGGTGGAGTTCTTCTTCGCTTCCGGAAATGCCTCCACGAAAGAGTTGACGAACTCCTTCTCGGCCTCGGCGGCGGCCTGTTCGGCCTCGACCTCGTCCATTCCCGCCACCCGCAGATTGATGCGCAGCTGCGTACGGTCGAGGACGGCGTGCCGGTAGAACGTGCCGGAGATCAGGGACTGGTACCCGGTCATGCCCGCGCCGGCGTCGTCCGCGGCGTCGAGGAAGTCGAGCGCGTTGCGCTTGCGGTCGAGCTTCGCGTCGTCGGCGGCCGCGTAGAAGTCCTCGATCTGCTCGGCCTCGTGCACGGTGAAGGCGTGACCTGTCTGGACGGCGCCGTCCACGTTCGGCGAGTCGGGGATCTCGGCGAGGAAACGGCCGTAGAGAGCGATGTCCACGGCATCGCGAGGGGCGAGGGCCAGCAGAACGGCATCACGTGTGGCCTTGGGCAGCGGCGGCAGGTCGACGGCCGTGCTGGGTTCCGCCGTGGTCTCCTCCGTCTGTGGTGCTGTCGGAACCTTCTTCTTGGCTCCGCGACGCGCCTTCTTCGCTGCCTCACCCTGAGCCTGAGCTTCGAGGTACGTATCGCGCCACTCCTCGACCTCCGCCGCCCGGTCGGCGATGTGGCGCGCGATCCGCACCCCGGCGTCGGACGGCGCGAAGATGAGCACCTTGGTCAGATTGGCGACCGTCTTCTTCTTCGGATCGCCGAATTTGAGACCGCTCGCTTCCATCACCGCACGGGCCGTGGCGGTGGCCCTGTCCCGGTCCCAGCCATGAGCGGATTCGAGTTCTCGTCCGGCCAGCAGCGCCCACTCCCGGGTACGGACCCCCATGCTCCGTCCCTTGAGCGCCCCGAGGCCGGCGTTGGCCCGGTTACGGGCATGGACCCGCTCGGCACGCCGGCGGGCCTGGCTCGTGATCATGTGACGTTCCACGCCACCGAAAACCAGCGATTTGGGCTGTCCGTTCTCGTCACGTACGGGAAGGACCGCAGCCAAGGTCTCGATGAGATGCAGGGAGAGGAACTGGCTCCGAGGTGACTCGGTCACGAGGTGGTGTCCTTATGCGTCGTCGGTCGAATGGTCAGTGGAGACTTCACTCGCCTGTTCGGCTCGTTCGATGTTTTCCGGCCGCGCCCGGCGGGGTGTGGAACTCGACCGACCACTGATAGGCGATGCGTGCCTTGCGGTCGTTCCACTTGATGAGGTCCTCGGTCAGGGCGGTCCACGATGGCGGGGGCTGTTCGCAGGACCGAAGCCGAGTGACCGCGTGCTGGAGGTGGCGCCAGGGGACGCGCCGGCTCGCGACGACACGGTCCAGGAGCCGCTGGGCGCCGGGATTGTCCGGCCCGCGCCCGGTCCCGTCCCCGATCCTGCGTGCCGCGGCGCCGAGACTGCCGTGTCCGTACGAGGGTGTGGGGCGCCCCTGGTGGTAGATCGCGAACAGGAAGGCCACCTGCTCGAAGAGGTCGCGGTGGTCGTCGCCCCCGAACCATCCCGCGCGGATGTGTGCATTGGTACGGACCCGGGCCCGGCGCAACTCGGCCAGCGTCCCGTACTCGCGGTTGTGGACCCGGGAGGTGAGCCAGGCGGTGAGCGCCGTGCTGTCGTGCGGGAAACGGGATGGCTCCGTCTCCCTGACCACCGACGGGTTCTGCTCAGTCAAAGGCGATCTCCCCTCGGAGTTCTGCCGGGGCCCGATCACCGGACATGGCCCCCTCGAAAAGCTGCACGCCCCGGGCACGCGCTCGGTGATTGCGGTCGCCGGGCGGCAGGGTGTCGAGGCGCCGGAGCAACTGAGTGCGCGCCATGTGCATCAACTCCAGTGCGTAGGCGACCAACGGAGCGGACACGGGGTCGTCGTCCTCGACGCCCCGGTCGATCACCTCGTCCAGGAGTTCGTGGAAGGGGGTCTCGGCAGCGGGCCAGAAGGCGTATCGGGCGTCGAGCCGCGCCACCTGGCCGGCTTCGTCCGAGGCTCTCAGGGCGGGGAACGCGGTTTCCGCGGCGACGATCGCCGCGTTCTTCAGGGTCTTCGCGATGTGTTCGGCAATGACCGAGCCACGGCGGGACGCCCGGTAGAGGTGCGCGGCCATACCCGGGGCGTAGGGGTACGCGCCGTGGGTCCAGATGACGGGGAGTGTCTTGTTGGCCAGGAGCCCGACGGCCCAGAGCTGGTAAGGGGCGCCCTGCTCCGTTTCCCGGTACGCGTCCACGGATTCTGTCCGCTGGTACGGGACAAGGGATCGCAGCCGCGCGTACATCCCGGTCCGGTCGTCCTTGACGGCGCTGTACAGGGCATGGGCCTGTTGCCAGAGGGCCCGGCTGGGCGAGGGCCACAACGGCTTCGACACGCCGCTGGTCGTCTCGCTGTACACGGCGTCCTGGAGATGACGCTCCGGGTCGAGTTCCAGTAGCTCACCGGCTCCGATCAGAACCTGGTCGACCATGACCTGTCCGCGCGGACCGCGTGCCGGACGCAGCAGTACGGAACGCCCCAGGGAACTGTGCAGGTCAGCGGAGCTTCGTGGCGCCCGGGGCTTCGGCTTCTCCTTGAACGTGCGCCGTTCGAAACCCGCCGCGGTCCACGAGGTGTTGAGCGGTTCTCCGGGACCGTCGGGCGGATAGAGGTTCAGGCGCAGCGTCTCGCCGAGCGTCCGCCCCAGGGCGACGACCCGGATGCGTCCCGACAGCCGGCCTGCTGCGAGATTCGTGATCTTCGCGCCGTGCTCACCCCCGGACATCCGGGCCCGGCCATAAAGGCCGTAGACGTGCTGCGTGAGGGTGGCGCGGAACGCGTCCGCCGCCGGCAGCGGGTTCTCGCGTTCGAGGTGATGGTGGTCGAAGTGCTGGTTGTAGTCACCGGCGTGTTCGATGATCAGCTGGGCGGTTCCGGTGCCGCTCGTGAAGAGATCCCTTGCAAGATGGGAATTCTGCGCCAAGGGCTTGGTGGGGTGAAACAGGTCCCAGGAGTCCGCCGGTTGCTGCGACAGCCAATCCGCGGCCGGCGCGAGGGTCCTTCTGTCGAGGATCCAGTCGCTCCAGTCCTTGTCGGAGGACGGGCAGGTACCGGAGGCGAAGCAGATGGCCAACAAGTACTCGATGACGGCTACGGTCTCGCCCGGCGAAGCACAGTCGAGGGCGGCCAGGTCATCGGCCTGGACGAAGAGCCCGCGCAGGGAGTGGTGCGCGGTCGAGCCGTCGAGGGCGACGGCGGGGATGCAGGGCTGGACGCGAGGATCCCAGCTGGCGCGCTGTCCGGCAGGAACCAGCGCTTGGGCCTCGTGCAATCCGTGCCACCTCCTTCTGGACCAACACTCAGGAAACTAACAGGTGGTGGCACTGGTGCGGGCGTGTTCTCCACATCTGGCCGCACTCCGAGTGCTCTGCGCACATCGGAGTGCGTCCCATCCCCGCCCACGCGGGGAAAAGCCCTGCCAGAGCACTCCAGGCTCCCGACGGGCCACTCCCGCTACGAGCGGGAAGCGTTGTGGCGGCCTTGAAGCTCCTTGTTCGTAAAAGAGTTGGGCCACCCGGACGGTAGAACCGATCCAGGATCTAAACTCAGAGGTTGCCGATGTTTCGGCAACCTCGGCAGCATTTCACCGGGAAGCCGGCGAGGTGTGAGTGGTCCCCGCCCGTGTGCGCGGAACGGGAACCACTCACTGCTGGGGCAGGCCGTTCTCGACGCGCTAGGTGCGTCGAGAGCGGCCGTCTACCAGAGGTAGTCGACCACCTTGGCTGCCAGTGCGCTCACCACTGCGGCCACCAGGATGAGGGACAGTTCATCCCTGCGGCGCTCCAGCCACTCACGCGCTGCCTCTAACACAACTTCACTCCCTCCATGTCGGGACCTACAGCGCCACGGATACGGCGCTGTAGGCACCCTCACGGCCTGAGCGGATGGCAGCACCCGACAGTTGTACAGCAACATCCCTGCCGTTTAGAGCATTTCAGGCCACTAACGCCGAGGAATGGACGATCAGTTCAGGTACCCGTCTGGATGATTCGCCAAAGCCAGAGCAATCCAGGCCCCCGAGTTGACCAGTGCAGTCCAATCTCCCGAGTTCCAGTAGCTAGAGCAGGCCGCCGATCCGCCTGAGCAGGGCTCCGCCACACGTGCGGGTCCGGTGGGACCGCGTGCCATCGGGCGTATGCCCGCGCTCAACGCGACCTCCGACGCACAAGGATGCTGAGCGTCGTCCGTGCGTCCCTGCGGCGACTCGGTGTGGAGGCGAGGACGGAGACGAGGGCCACGGCGAGCAGGACGAGCGTGTAGAGGAGACCCGCTGACCCGCTCAGGAGAAGAGTGTGATGCAGCAATGGGGGGTACTGAGACACTGTTTTTTTCCTTCTGTCCGGAGCCGGTTTCGGCTGCTGCGGTGATGGCTCCAGACTGGCGGCGGCGGCGCTGTGACTGGAAGTTGCGCCGAGCTTTTCTTCACTGTTTCCCCAGGTCAGCCTGGATGAGGTCTAACGAAGGCAGCCGGGTTTTCGGGCGACGAACAAGGACAGGAGTGGGTCGGTGGCGGCTTCGGCGAGGCCCGCGCGAGACAAGCTGCACGGCATGCTGAAGGAGGCGTGGGACGCCGCCGGGCTGACCTCTGCCTTCGTGGTCGGAAGGCTGGATTGTTCACGCTCGACTCTGCAAGGCTGGATCGAGGGCAAGACGGTCCCCTCGCCGGCGCGGGAGCATGACTTCCGGATCCTGGTGGGCCTGTTGCGGAACGCGCCGGGCTCCACGACGCACTCGGACGCCGCCTGGGAAGCCGCCCTGCGCGCGGCTCAGGAGGAGGCAAGGGGCGAGCAGCACGGCCAGATTTCCGTGAACCGGCGGCAGGCGGACCCCGGTCTCCGTTTCATCGGGCTGCACCGGTCGGCCCCCGACTCTTCCACGGTCGAGGTCCGGGGCCGAGCGAACGAGCGTACGGAAATGAACGTGTTCGCCCAGGACACCCGCTCCGAGGCGCCGTCCTACCTGTGCTGGCACGCCGACGGCCCGGTGGGCAAGACGACGCTGCTTGCCGACTTCGTCCGCCGGAAGCCTCCGCCCGCCATCGACATCCTGACCTTCTTCGTCTCCGCGGCCGAAGGCACCGATACGCGGGCCGAGTTCGAGAAGGAGATCGCCGACCAGATCCATACTTTCCTCGGCAGGCCCGGGAGCCCGGTACCGAGCGGCATCCGGGAGTGGAAGATCCTTTTCGCCGAAGCCGCGGCGAAGAGCGCGCGGCACGGACGGAACCTCTTGCTCGTGGTCGACGGGCTCGATGACGACGTGGCCTGGTCGGACCTCCCGGGCAAGAAGGGGACCCCGGATTCCCTGGCTCACCCCGAGGTCGAGCCCAACGGCCCGGCCGGACCCGTACGAAGACCCGCGCGCGCAAGCATCGCCGCGCTCCTGCCCTCCCGGCCTCCACCCACCATGCGCGTCATCGTCTCCCTCCGGCGCTGTGCCCCACTTCCCCCGGACGTCCCCAAGAAGCGGCATCCACTGCGCCAGGACGGCTACCTGCGGACCCTCCTACCCGTCGCAGGAGTACCGCAGATCCGACAGCCGCCACCGGACGCCACCGCGCTGGGCCAACCGATCGCGGGGCTGCTGGCCGTGGCGGGCGGCGGCTTGCGCACGGCGGACCTGGCCGAGCTGACCGGGCTCTCCGCCGACCACGTCGACCGCTTGGCGCAGGGCCCGGCGGGGCGCGCCCTCATGACCGAGGATCCAGTGCTCCTGACGCGTGCTCTGGCGGACTCCCGCCTCGTCCGCACGGTCCGCGAGGACCTGGGAGAGGCGGAGGTCCTGCGGTACACCCGGGAATTGCTCGCCTGGTCGGCGAGATGGCGCGCGGCCAGCTGGCCTGACGGCACTCCTCCGTACCCTTTGACACATCAGCTCCGCCTGCTGACCGGCGCCGGCGAACGTGCCGCGTACGTCCTCGACCTGCCCCGCCTGCGCCGACTCGCCCGCACCGCTGGGCCGGACGTCGCACTCGCCCAACTGGACGCCTTCGAGGAGGAGATCGGCGAGCGGACCGATGGCACGTCCGACGCCGATGGCCTGGCGGCACTCGTCCCCCTTTACGGGGCTCGGTCCCTGCTGCGCCGGGCACACGGCGCGGACGTGCCCGACGGCGCCGCCGCCCTCTTCGTCAGGCTCGGGGACGCGGAGCGCGCACGCGGCCTGGCGCGCTCCGCGCCCACTGCGGTCAGCAGGGCCGTGCACCTGGCGGACGTGGCGGTGGAACTGGCGTACACGGAGCAGTCCTCTACGGTACGGATCGGCCTGGACGCCGAGGCCGTCGCGCGGGAGACGGTCGCCTGGCTTGAGCAGGACCGTGCCCACCGGGGCTTCCCCGGCACCCTCCGGGACTCCGAGGCATATACACGGATCCTCTGCGCCGCCGCCACGCTCGCGCGTCTGAAGGACCCCGGAGCCGCCCGGCCGATGTTCCTCGCGGTGCTCGAGGACCCGGCGGCCGGGACAGCGGCGACCATGGAGGCGGCGAGGGCGCTGGACGCAGTCCTGGCGTTGCAGCACCGGGCCGAGACGCTCAGTGCCGGCGGCCCGCGTGCCCGGACCGCAGCGGTGGAACTCTACGGCGCGTTGGCGCAGGCCGCGCCCCACCTCCTTCGGTACCCCGGGGATCGCATCGAGGCGATCTGCGCGGCACTCGGCGACGCGGACGGACTGGCAGCCGTCGATGTCTGGGCCACCTCGGCGTCGGCGCTCATGGCTCTGCCCGTCAAGCGACCTGCCCGAGCCGCCGAACAGTTGCAGAAAGCTCTGGCCCGGATGAGCAAGGAGATCGGAGGACTGAGCAACCCCGCTTCCGCGTCCGATTCCCTTTCCGAAGCTGATTGGGCCCATCTGCGCCGCGAACTCGCGGGGACACTGGCGAGCCTTGCCAAGGCCGCCGCCGACATGGGCGTGCGGGGCGACCTCGACGAGATCAGAAGTCTGATGGAGGCACTGCCGGAAGGTCTGCGCATCGGCGTCCTCGGCGACCCCCTGCTGGAACGGGCCCAATGGACTCTCGATACGGCTGAGGACGACACGGCGCGACGTCGCCGCCGGGAAGCGGAGACCGCCGTCGAGAAGAACACAAGAGAGCGCAAGGAGAAGCGCAGGGCCGCGGACGCCGAGCGCGCCGCATTTGCCAAAGAGCGCGAGGCCTACAAGAAGACAGTCGGCCGGACGCCACAACCCACACCGGCGGAACCCGAGGACGTACAGCCCCCACCCCCGCCCCCGCGCGGCCCCACACCCCCGCGCACGAACCCGCACCGGCGATCAACCGGCCTGCTGCGCCCCGGCGACGGCCTCTACCCCGATCGCCCGGACCAGCCGCTCCTCCCGCTGCTCCTGACGGCGGACGACCACCTCAGCACGGGCCATCTCCTCCGCAGCCGGGAACTCCTGGAGGCGGCCCTGCGCCAGCGTCCCGCAGTACGGCCCGCGGACCTCCCGTCCCTCCCGGAGAGCTGGACGGCCGACCTCTGCCAGGCCATGGGCGCGGCAGGGGCATCGGACGAGGCCGAAGCCCTCGCTCGGAGCCTGCCCGACACACGTGACCGCGCGCGGCACCTGGCGGCCCTCTCCCTCGGCTGTTCTCTCGCCGGACACGACGACGCAGGCATCCGCTACGCGCGGGCGGCGGCCCACCTGGTTCCCGACGGCGGCGCCCCCGACCTGGCGAACGCCGTGGCCCAGGCGCTTGCCCACACCGGGGACGAGCCAGCGGCGACAGCGATGGCGACGGGACGTACCGCCGCGCAACGGCGGCAGTCACTGACAACGGTCGCCGCCGGACTCGTACGCCACCGACCGGATGCGGCAGCACGCGCTGCCGAGCCACTGGTGGAGGCCCTCGCACGCCGGATCGAGGCCGGGGGCAGCCCCCTCACTCCCCTCCCCGAACTGGCGGCCCTGCTTCTCGCCTTCCCGGACGTCCGGGCTCCTGCCCCACGGCTGAGCGAGGCGCTCGGCCGCGCCGCGCTACGGGTGGCCGATCCCTCCATGGCGTGGCCGGCCCGGCCGATGGCCGTCCTCGCCCTGCTGGCACGGCTCGGCTGCCTCCCGGACGAAGCCACGGACGCCGCCGAAAGCTCGGTCTCCAGATGGCGGCGCGCCCTTGCGGACGGTCCGGAGGTCTCCGCGGAACTGGCGTTGCTGGCCGCGCTGGACGGCGACACCGCCGCCGTGTGGCGGTACGCCGACGGGGCGCGGACACCGGAGGACCGAGCGGGGGCGCTGAGCACCGCCGCCGCGTACCTGGCGGGCGCCCGGACCGTGCTGGCGACGGACAGCGGTGCCGACGACCGGGTGATCCGGACCTGCCTGGCGCTCGCCCAGACCGCCGGCGACAGCTGTCCCCCCGGGCAAGAGACGGCTCGGCAGATGGCGCTGGGGCTGTTGCGGTCCGACGCGTGGACGCGCACGATCCCGCTGCTTCCCCGACTGGCCCCTGGGGCGCTGGGGCATCTGGGCGCAATGGCGAAGGACATGAACCCGCTCATGGAAGGAGCAGTCGACGGCGGAGCGTCATCCCAAGGGTGAGGCCACGCTGTCCCGTTGCGTCCGGGTGCCGGCTCCGATGGAGCCATGCGGAGCCTGTGCGGGATTCCGCGGCCGGGTTGGGGCCTGTGAGAGGCTTTGGCTCATGAACCGGCTGGCTGGTATGACCTCGCCGTATCTGCTGCAGCACGCCGACAATCCGGTGGACTGGTGGCCCTGGAGCCCCGAGGCGTTCGAGGAAGCGCGACGGCGCGATGTGCCCATTCTGCTGTCGGTCGGTTATGCCTCGTGCCACTGGTGTCATGTCATGGCGCGGGAGAGCTTCGAGGATCAGGAGACGGCCGACTATCTCAATGAGCGTTTCGTCGCGGTGAAGGTCGACCGTGAGGAGCGCCCGGACGTGGACTCCGTGTACATGGACGCGGTGCAGGCCGCGACCGGGCAGGGTGGCTGGCCGATGACGGTGTTCATGACGGCCGACGGGGAGCCGTTCTACTTCGGCACCTACTTCCCGCCGCAGCCGCGCGAGGGCCTGCCGTCGTTCCGTCAGCTGCTGGCCGGTGTGCACACGGCGTGGAGCGAGCGGCGTGGTGAGGTCACCGAGGTGGCCGCCCGGATCGGGCGGGAGCTGGCCGGGCGGGAGCTGGAGTACAGCGCCCCGCGTGCGCCGGGGGAGGCCGAGCTGGCGATGGCGCTGGGTGGCGTGCGCGGGGACTTCGACGCCGAGCGGGGCGGCTTCGGCGGCGCGCCGAAGTTCCCGCCGTCGATGGTGCTGGAGTTCCTGCTGCGCCACCACGCGCGTACGGGGGCGCCCGAGGCGTTGGAGATGGTGGAGCGCACCGCCCAGGCGATGGCGCTCGGCGGGCTGTACGACCAGCTGGGCGGCGGCTTCTCCCGGTACACCGTGGACAACGCCTGGGCGGTGCCGCACTTCGAGAAGATGCTGTACGACAACGCGCTGCTGGCCCGGGTGTACGCGCACTGGTGGCGGGCCACCGCGTCCCCGCTGGCGCGCCGGATCGCGCTGGAGACGGCGGAGTTCATGGTGCGGGAGCTGCGGACCGCGCAGGGCGGTTTCGCCTCCGGCCTGGACGCGGACAGCGACGACGAGCGGGGCCGGCACCGCGAGGGCGCGTTCTACGTCTGGACGCCGGACCAGGTGCGCGCGGTGCTCGGGGAGGAGGACGGCGCGCGGGCGGCCCGGCTGTACGGGGTGACGCCGGCCGGGAACTTCGAGGAGGGCGCCTCCGTCCTGCGGCTGCTGCCGGGCACCGACCACGATCCGGCGCTGCGGGCCGCCCTGCTGGCGGCGCGCGCCGAGCGGGCCCGTCCCGGGCGGGACGAGAAGGTGGTCGCGGCCTGGTGCGGGCTGGCGATCGCGGCGCTCGCGGAGACCGGGGCGTGCTTCGACCGGCCGGATCTGGTGGACGCGGCGCGGGACGCCGCGCTGCTGCTGGAACGGGTGCACACCCGGCGGGACGGGGACGGCGTACGCCTGGCGCGTACCTCGCGGGACGGCAGTGCCGGGCCGAGCGTGGGCGTGCTGGAGGACTACGCGGACGTGGCGGAGGGCTATCTGGCGCTGTACGCGGTGACCGGCGAGACCCGGTGGCTGACGGGGGCCGGGGCGTTGCTGGAGACGGTGCTGGCGCACTTCGCGACCCCCGACGGGGCGCTGTACGACACGGCGGACGACGCGGAGCGGCTGATCCGGCGCCCGCAGGACCCCAGCGACGGGGCGACCCCGGCCGGCTGGACGGCGGCGGCCGGTGCGCTGCTGTCGTACGCCGCGTACACCGGCTCGGAGCGGCACCGGGAGGCGGCACGGCGGGCGCTCGGCATCGTGACGGCGCTGGGGGAGCGCGCCCCGCGCTTCATCGGCTGGGGCCTGGCGGTGGCGGAGGCGGCGCTCGACGGCCCGCGCGAGGTAGCGGTCGTGGGCCCGCCCGGGGACCCGGCGACGCAGGAGCTGCACCGTACGGCGCTGCGCTCGACCGCACCCGGCGCGGTGGTCTCGGTGGGCGCCCCCGACACACCGGACGCGCCGCTGCTGAGCGACCGCGCGCTGCGGGACGGGCTGCCCACGGCGTACGTGTGCCGCAATTTCGTCTGCGCGCTTCCGACGACGGATCCGGTCGAACTGGCCCACCAACTGCGCACCGGCCGCACGGAGGACACCACGGGCTGATGTGGTGGCGGCGGCTCGTTCGCCCGTCGGCTCAGTCGGCCAGGTCGCGGTCCAGGACCGTCATCGCGCGGTCGACCAGGGTGCGCACGTCCTCCTCCAGGCCGGTCTCGGCCCAGTACATGAGGGCCTCGGTCAGGCCGCCGATGAGGGAGCCGACGAAGACCCGCAGTTCCAGGCTGTCGGCGGCGTGGCCGGTACGGGCGGTCAGGGCGCGGGTGAGGAGGTCCGCGTTGGCCGCCGCGTTCTCCTTCATCCGCGTCCTGATGGTGGGCACCGTCGCCACCAGCCGCATCCGCAGGTGTACTTCGGCCATGGCCTCCGGGGTGACGTACAGCTCGTCCAGCGTCTGATGGATCGCGGCGCGCAGCGCGGTCAGCGGGGCCTCGTCGGCGGGCCGCGACCGCAGGGCCGCCTCGAACACCGGGTCGTCCTCGTCGGTGACGACGATGTCCTCCTTGGTGGGGAAGTACCGGAAGACGGTGCTCGGGGAGACCTCCGCCGCCGCCGCGATCGTGTCGACCCGGGTGGCGTCGTATCCGTGTTCGGCGAACAGCCGGTACGCGGCGCGCCTGATGGTCTGCCGGGTGCGGATCTTCTTGCGCTCGCGCAGCGAAGGGGCGGGTGAGGCGGAGGTCATGCCGCCCATTGTCGGGTATCGGGCAGCAGCCGGGCGGCGAGCAGCGCGCAGAGCAGGGCGGCGCAGCCGCTGACGAACAGAACCATGCTCATGGCCTCGGTGAAGGCCGTGTCGGCCGCCGCCGCGAGCGCGGTCAGCCCGCCCGTCTCCGCGAGCGCGTGGGCCGCCGTCACCGACTCGCCGGCGCCCGCCGGGGCGTTCGGCGGCAGGGCGCCCGCGTACGACTGGGCCAGGACGCTCCCGAGCACCGCGACGCCGAGGGCGCCGCCCACCTGCCGTACGGTCATCAGCAGTCCGGAGCCGGTGCCGGAGCGTTCGGGGCCGATGGCTCCCAGGGCGCTGTCCATGGCGGGCACCAGCACGAGGCCGACGGCGAGTCCGGCGACGCCGAGCCAGGAGGCGGTGAGCGCGTATCCGGTGTCGGCGCGGGTGCCGGCGCCCAGGAAGGCGGCGAAGGCGAGCACCGCCAGGCCGGTGGCGACGACGGCTCTGGCCCCGAAACGCCGGGCCAGCGGGGCGGCGGCGCGGGCGGCGACGATGAGCCCCGCCATCAGCGGCATCAGCCGGATCCCGGTGGCCAGCGCGTCGTGGCCGCGCACGGCCTGGAGGTACTGCGGCACCACGAACAGCACGCCGGTGAGGACGAAGGTGACCAGGGTGCCGGTGAGCGCGAACGGTCCGAAGGTACGGTCGCGCAGCATGGCCAGGTCCAGGACGGGGCGCGGCCGGCCGCGTTCGGTGCGTACCAGCGCGGCCAGCAGCAGGGGTGCGGCGATCAGTGAGGCCAGGACGAGGGGGTCGGTCCAGCCGCGGGCCGGGCCCTCGACGACGCCGTGGATCAGGGCGCCGAGGCCGGCGAAGCTGAGCAGCGTGGGCAGGGGCCGCACCCGGGGTGCCGCCGGGTCCCTGGTCTCGGGGAGCAGCCACAGGCAGGCGGCGATGCCGAGGGCGACCAGCGGCACGTTGACGAGGAAGACCGAGTTCCACGCGTAGTGGTCCAGCAGCCAGCCGCCCAGCAGGGGCCCCAGCGGCATTCCGGCGGCGAGGGCGCCGGTGACGGCGGCGACGGCCTTGGCGCGTTCGGCCGGGCCGAAGAGCGCGGGGAGTACGGCGACGGCGAGCGGGGCGATCAGCGCGCCGCCCAGGCCCATGACGGCGCGGGCGGCGATCAGGAGGCCGGGGCCGCCGGCGGCGGCGCCGAGCAGTGATCCGGCCAGCATCAGGGCGAGTCCGGTGATGAGCAGGGCGCGCCGGCCGAAGCGGTCGCCGAGCAGTCCGGCGGGGAGCATGCCGGCGGCGAAGGTGAGGAGGAAGGCGTCGATCACCCACTGCTGCTGGCCGGTGGTGAGGTGGAGTTCGGCGGCGAGGGTGGGCAGCGCGATGTTGAGGATCGTGGTGTCGAAGCCGAGGACGAGGACCGAGAGCACCAGGGCGCCGAGTGCCCACCAGCGGCGGGGGTGGCCGGGGCCGGCAGCGGGGGGAGAGGTGCCCGGGACGGGGGCGGGGACGGGGTCGGCGGGAACGGGCTCGTCGGTCACAGGGCACCCCTTTGAGAGTCACTATCAAGTGATAGTGACTCTCAAAAGAAAGCTACTGTCAAGCTATGCGTGCTGATAGGCGACGATCGAGATGCCGACGTAGTGCACCGCGAACGCCGCCAGCGTCAGCGAGTGGAACACCTCGTGGAAGCCGAACCAGCGCGGCGACGGGTTGGGTCGCTTCATCCCGTAGATGACACCGCCCGCGCTGTACAGCAGCCCGCCGATGACCACCAGCGTCATCACCACGACGCCGCCCGTGCGCAGGAAGTCCGGCAGGAAGAAGACCGCCGCCCAGCCCATGGCGATGTAGCACGGGGTGTACAGCCAGCGCGGCGCGCCGACCCAGAAGACCCGGAAGGCGATGCCGGCCACGGCCGCCGCCCAGATGCCCCACAGCAGGATCTGCCCCCGTGCGCCCTCCAGCAGCAGGATCGTCAGCGGCGTGTAGGTGCCCGCGATGATCAGGAAGATGTTGGCGTGATCGAGCCGCCGCAGCACCGCGGCGACCCGCGGCGGCCAGTTGCCGCGGTGGTAGAGCGCGCTGACCCCGAAGAGCAGGCATGCGGTCAGCGTGTAGACGGCGCAGGCGATGCGGCCCCGGGGGCTGCCGGCGAGGGCCGTCAGGAAGACCCCGGCGATCAGCACCGCCGGGAACATCATCGCGTGCAGCCAGCCGCGCAGTCGCGGTTTGACCAGGGCTGAGGGCGGCGGGGACAGCGGGGGTGCGGGCGCTTCGGTCCCTTCGGCGGCCTGGGCCGCGGCAGCAGTCATGCCGCCGATGCTACCGAGGGTGCCTGGGCCATTGGAGGGGAGCGGCCGGGATGGTGCGTACGCGGCGGGGCGTGCGCCTGCTCACTTGAGCTGCTCTGGACACAGACGAGAAGACGACGCAGAATCATAGGAACAGATGAGCGCGATGACTTCCGGATGAGCAGTGCGCGTACTCACCGGGAACGCTCACCTTGCACCACCCCAAAACCCTCAAACCCTCGAAACCCTCAGGAGTGATCGTGGCGCTGACGTCAGCCAGTCCCGTCACCACCCACAGCACGGACTCCGCCCCCACCCGCCACCGCGAGCTCCTCGCCTGGGTGAGCGAGATCGCGGACCTCACCCAGCCCGACCGGGTCGTATGGTGCGACGGCTCCCAGGCCGAGTACGACCGGCTGTGCGCGGAACTGGTCCAGCGAGGCACCTTCACCGCACTCGACCCCGTCAAGAGGCCGCACTCCTACTACGCCGCCTCCGACCCGACCGACGTCGCCCGGGTCGAGGACCGCACCTTCATCTGCTCCGAGCGCGAGCAGGACGCCGGGCCCACCAACCACTGGAAGGACCCCGCCGAGATGCGGGACATCTTCGGTGGCGAGCGCGGCCTCTTCCGCGGCTCGATGCGCGGGCGCACCATGTACGTGGTCCCGTTCTGCATGGGCCCGCTCGGCTCCCCGCTGTCCGCCCTCGGCGTCGAGATCACCGACTCCGCGTATGTCGCCGTCGCCATGCGCACCATGACCCGGATGGGCAGCGCCGTCCTGGAGCAGCTCGGCACGGACGGGGAGTTCGTCCGCGCCGTGCACTCGGTCGGCGCCCCGCTGGGCCCCGGGCAGCAGGACGTGCCCTGGCCCTGCAACGCCACGAAGTACATCTCGCACTTCCCGGAGATCCGCGAGATCTGGTCCTACGGCTCCGGGTACGGCGGCAACGCGCTGCTCGGCAAGAAGTGCTACGCGCTGCGCATCGCCTCCGTCATGGCCAGGGACGAGGGCTGGCTGGCCGAGCACATGCTCATCCTCAAGCTCACCCCGCCCACCGGTGAGGCCCGGTACATCGCCGCGGCGTTCCCCTCCGCGTGCGGCAAGACCAACCTCGCCATGCTCCAGCCCACCATCCCCGGCTGGACGGTGGAGACCATCGGCGACGACATCGCCTGGATGCGGTTCGGCGCGGACGGCCGGCTGTACGCCATCAACCCGGAGGCGGGCTTCTTCGGCGTGGCCCCCGGCACCGGCGAGCAGACCAACGCCAACGCCATGAAGACGCTGTGGGGCAACTCCGTCTTCACCAATGTCGCCCTCACCGACGACGGCGACGTGTGGTGGGAGGGCATGACGGACGAGCCGCCGGCCCATCTGACGGACTGGCGCGGCAACGACTGGACGCCGGAGTCCGGCACCCCCGCCGCGCACCCCAACGCCCGCTTCACCGTGCCCGCCGCGCAGTGCCCGACGATCGCCCCCGAGTGGGAGGACCCGGCCGGGGTGCCGATCTCGGCGATTCTGTTCGGCGGACGCCGGGCGACCGCTGTCCCGCTGGTGACCGAGTCCTTCGACTGGCAGCACGGTGTCTTCCTGGGCGCGAACGTCGCCTCCGAGAAGACCGCGGCGGCCGAGGGCACGGTGGGCGAGCTGCGCCACGACCCGTTCGCGATGCTGCCGTTCTGCGGCTACAACATGGGCGACTACTTCGCCCACTGGCTGAAGGTCGGGCAGAGCGCCGACCCGGCGAAGCTGCCGAAGATCTACTACGTCAACTGGTTCAAGAAGGACGCCGCGGGCCGCTTCGTGTGGCCGGGCTTCGGCGAGAACAGCCGGGTGCTGAAGTGGATCGTGCAGCGGCTCAACGGCGAGGCCGCCGGGGTGGAGTCGGCGATCGGCGTGCTGCCGGCGCCCGGCTCGCTGGACGTGGAGGGTCTGGGGCTGAGCGAGAGCGAGCTGGAGTTCCTGCTGGAGGTCGACCGTGAGGTGTGGCGCCGGGAGGCGGCCCTGATCCCGGCCCACCTGGACACCTTCGGCGACCACACGCCGCGCGCGCTGTGGGACGAGTACCACGCGCTGGTGGAGCGGCTGGCGAAGCTGCCCGCCCGCGACTGACACCGGCGACGGAGGCGAACACCCTCCGTCACCCCAACGACAAGCCGGCCCCCGCCCGACGATGTGCGGGGGCCGGCTTTGTGCGTGCCCGCCGCCCGTCCCGCACGTCATCCCACGGTGCAGGAAAAGAGCAGGTCAGACGCGGTACGGCGTCCCATCGTCCCGTACCCCCGGCTGTGCGTTGACCGGCTGGGGGAGACCGGGGGCAGTCTTCTCCCAGGGCGCCGGACAGCGCGCCGGGCGCCACGCACCGTGGCCGAGCGGGAGGGGACGACACATGAGGAACGGCACCAGGGCCCTGCGGACGGGGGCCGGCATCGCGGCCGGGGCGACCGTGGTGGCCGCAGTGGGGGTCGGGGTGAGCACCCGGATCTTCAACGACGCGAGGCTCGCCAGCGGCGTCGCCTCCACCCGCTGGTGCTGAGGGCACGGCCCACCGCACCTCCATGGGTCGCCGGGGTGGTGATGCTCGTGGCCGGATGTTCGCTGTCCGGCCACGAGACCCCGCCCGACGTGCCCGATCCGCGGCCACTGGGGGGCGCCGTGCACTTCACGGCCGACCAGCGCAGCGCGCTGTGGGCTGCCGAGGAGGCCGGGGTGCGGGCCTGCATGCGCGAGCGCGGCCACCCCTACGTCTCCCCGGAGCCGGGGGACAGCCGCCGGGCGGCCGCTTCCAGTCCGTACGCCCTGCTGCGGCCCGGATGGGCGGAGAGCGACGGTTACGGCATGACCGCGGAACACATCGGGGGCCTGCCGCCGGACCCCAATGAGGACCACCTGGCCGGCCTCACCGAGGAGGAGGAGGAAATCTGGCGGCGGGCACTGGTGGGGGACGAGGAGAACGTCCGGGAGATCGTGCTCGGAGAGGGACTGACCACCGGTGATGACCCGGGCTCGTGCGTCGGTGTGGCGCGGGCGGAGGTCTACGGCACGGAATGGCCGGAACTTTATGACCCGATGGAGCAGCTGAGCAACGAGGTCATCGAGCTGACCCGGGAGTCGGGGGGCTTCCGGGGGGCCGAGGCCCTGTGGGCGGGCTGCATGGCGGAGCGGGGGCTCGGCTACGAGTCGCTGGAGGACCCGCGCCGCGAGATCCAGGAGTTGCTGATGGAGGGGGCGAGTTCGCAGGCCGCCGGGGAGCGGGAGCTGGAACTGGCCCGCACGGATCTGGAATGCCAGATCGAGACAGGACTTCACGAGGAGGTGGAACGTGCCCAGCAAGAAGTCGAACAAGCAGTCGGAGCCGAAGCGCGGCTGGAGCTGGAACGCTACGAACAAGCCAAGGTGGTCGCTCTTGAACGATCCAAAGTTGGCCGAGAGTAATCGGAATCGTCACGCAGGGTAGCCAAATCCCTCGCTGGTCACTAAGCTGCCGGTGACAGGCACTTGGACCACTGGGGGAGATATGCCCGAAGGACGCGAAGGCGCCGTCGCTATCGAGGCATTCGCCGAGCGGCTGCGTGAACTGAAGGACAGTACCAGTCACAGCTTTGAGTCACTGGCCCGCCGCATCGGGGTGAGCCGTTCCACACTGCACCGCTACTGCCAGGGCAAGGGCGTCCCCGGCGAGTTCGCGACCGTGGAACGCTTCGCGCGGGCCTGCAAGGCCGACCGGGCGGTCCTGACCGAACTGCACCGGTTGTGGGTGCTGGCCGATGAGGAATACCGGCGTGGGGACGTACCCGCGCCGGCCGAGGTGACGGCGGGGGAAGACGTACAGCCATCACCCGAGCCGGCGCAGGTCCCCGAACTGAGCCCGGTAGCGGCCATCACCCCCCAGCCCGCCGCACCGCCGCAGGACCAGGCCCCCGACCCGGGCCCGGATCCGGCGAAGGACGTGGCGGCGGGGTCGCGCCGTTCCCGCCGCTGGCTGGCGGCGGGAACGGCAGCGGCGCTGATCGTCTCCGCCGGTGCCTTCGTGCTGTGGGACAGGGACGGCTCCTCCGGCGACAGCACCGCCGGGAAACCGGCCGACGACCGCCCGCTGTTCAGCGGCGTGTGCGACGAGCCCCTCGCCATGGGCCGGCACGACGGCTGCGTCGAGGAACTCCAGAAGCTGCTCGTCGAACGGGGTCTGCCCCTGGTCGTCGACGCCCAGTACGGCCCCGAGACGCTGCGCCGGGTCACAGCCTTCCAGGTGCTCTCCGACCTTCCCGTCAACGGGGTCGTGGGGGACGAGACCAAGAACGCGCTGTACGAGTCCGACCTGCAGGTGGCCACCTGGAGCGAGGAGGAGATCACCGACCGCATCCGCGAGGTCTTCCCCGGCGAGGCCGGCGATCAGGCGGTGCTGATCTCGCGCTGCCAGTCCCGCCTCGACCCGTTCTATGTCCTCGCCAACGAGAACGGGACCCGCAACTGGGGCCTGTTCCAGCTCACCGACTTCCGGGTGCGCCAGGCCGGGGGCACCACGCTGGACGCCTTCGACCCGGAGTTCAACATCCAGGCCGCCTACCAGCTGTGGTCCCAGCACGAGGACTTCCGCGACTGGCCGTTCTGCCTCCCCGCCCTGGACAACCCGCAGAACCAGGACGAGGAGGAGAAGGGCGGCGACGAGGACACCGGCGAGGAGCCGGCCGAGGACCGGCCCTGATCAGAACTGCTGCTGATAGCCGTCCAGGAACTTCCCGATCCGGGTGACCGCGTCCGTCAGCTGCGTCACCGACGGTAGCGTCACGATGCGGAAGTGATCCGGCTCCGGCCAGTTGAAGCCCGTGCCGTGCACGATCATGATCTTCTCGGCGCGCAGCAGATCCAGCACCATCTGCCGGTCGTCCTTGATCTTGTACACCTTGGGGTCGAGCCGGGGGAACGCGTACAGCGCGCCCTTCGGCTTGACGCAGGTCACCCCCGGGATCTGGGTCAGCAGGTCGTACGCGACGTCCCGCTGCTCCTTGATCCGCCCGCCCGGCAGCACCAGCTTCTCGATCGACTGCCGGCCGAACAGCGCCGCCGCCACCGCGTGCTGCGCCGGCATATTGGCGCACAGCCGCATATTGGCCAGGATCGTCAGGCCCTCGATGTAATTGCCCGCGTTCTCCTTGGGCCCGCATACCGCCATCCAGCCGCTGCGGAAGCCCGCCACGCGGTAGTTCTTGGACAGGCCGTTGAAGGTCAGGGTGAGCACGTCCGGCGCGATCGCCGCCATCGGGGTGTGCGTGGTGCCGTCGTACAGGATCTTGTCGTAGATCTCGTCCGAGCACAGCATGAGCCGGTGCCGCCGCGCCACGTCCGCCAGCTGCCGCAGCATCTCGTCGCTGTAGACGGCCCCGGTCGGATTGTTGGGATTGATCACCACCAGCGCCTTGGTGCGGTCGGTGATCTTCCGCTCGATGTCGGCGATGTCCGGCATCCACTCGGCCTGCTCGTCGCACCGGTAGTGCACCGCCGTACCGCCGGCCAGCGACACCGACGCCGTCCACAGCGGATAGTCGGGCGCCGGGACCAGCACCTCGTCCCCGTCGTCCAGCAGCGCCTGCATCGACATCTGGATCAGCTCGGAGACCCCGTTGCCCAGGTAGATGTCCTCCACCGACAGCTGGATGCCCTTGGTCTGGTAGTGCTGCATGACCGCGCGGCGCGCCGACAGCAGCCCCTTCGCGTCGCCGTACCCGTGCGCGCTGGAGACATTGCGCAGGATGTCCTCGAGGATCTCCGGCGGGCACTCGAACCCGAACGCCGCAGGGTTCCCCGTGTTCAGCTTGAGGATCCGGTGACCCGCTGCTTCGAGCCGCATGGCCTCCTCGAGCACCGGGCCGCGGATTTCGTAACAGACATTGGCGAGCTTCGCCGACTGGATCACCTGCATGTCCGCCACCCTACGGCCGGGCGACGGACGGCGCCCTGTGTTTTCCCCCACCGGAGCGAGGGCCCCCTACGGACAGCCCCGGCCCACGATGGCCTCGGGCGATCGCACTGCGTTGACCGGTGACGTACACGGTGCTAATCAAGGTGAGGCCCCCCGCGCCCGCCCCGCCCCCCTGGAGTCGCCATGAGCACCGCCGCCCTGGACCAGCTCGCGGACGAGGTCGTCGACCACCGGTTCAAGGGGCTGCCGCCCGACGCCGCCGGGGCCACCGTGGGGCGGCTGCGGGCCCAGCGGCGTGATCTGTACACCGGCGGCTTCACCACCCCTGTCCTGACGCTGTCCGCAGAGGCCGTTGAGCACAATGTGCGCTCCCTGGACCGCTTCGCCTCCCGGCACGGCATGGTGCTCGCCCCGCACGGCAAGACGTCCATGGCGCCGCAGCTCTTCCAGCGCCAGCTGGACGCCGGGGCCTGGGGCATCACCCTGGCCGTACCGCACCAGGTACGGGTGGCCCGCGCCTTCGGTGTCCGCCGCGTCTTCCTCGCCAACGAGCTGGTCGACCCGGCCGCGCTGACCTGGCTCTCCGGAGAGCTGGAGGAGGACGCCGAGTTCCGGTGCGTGTGCTACGTGGACTCGGTGCGCGGCGTGGAACTCATGGACGACACCCTGCGCGCCGTCGGCGGGAACCGGCCGGTGGAGGTCGTGGTCGAGCTGGGCGCGCCCGGCGCGCGCAGCGGGGTGCGCGATGCCCGGCAGGCGGCGGCCGTCGCCGACGCGGTGGAGGGTACGGAGTCCCTGCTGCTGGTGGGGGTCGGCGGCTACGAGGGGGAGCTGCCGGACGCGGACGGCGACACGGTGCGCGAGTGGCTGAACGCGCTGTCCTCGCTGGTGGTGGAGTTCGACAAGGAAGGGCGCTTCGCCGACACTCCCGAGATCATCATCAGCGCGGGCGGCAGCGCCTGGTTCGACGCGGTGGCCGAGGTCTTCGAGGAACTGCCCGATCTGTCCCGGCCGGTGTGCAAGATGCTCCGCTCCGGCGCGTACATCAGCCACGACGACGGCCGCTACCGCGGGGTCACCCCCTTCCGCCGTGTCCCGCAGGAAGGGTCGCTGCTGCCCGCGTTCCGGCTGTGGGCCCAGGTCGTCTCCCGCCCCGAACCGGGCCTGGCCCTGATCAACGCGGGCAAGCGGGACCTCTCGTACGACCTGGGGCTGCCCGAGGTCCAGGTGATCCGCGACGCCCGGGGCGCGGTGCGCGGCGGCGCGGGCCTGGTGGTGTCCCGGCTCGCCGACCAGCACGCCTTCGTCGTGCCGGACCCGGAGGCCGGGGCGGACGGCGGCGCCGAGCCGCCGGAGGTCGGCGACTGGGTGGGTCTCGGGCTGTCGCACCCGTGCACCATCTTCGAGAAGTGGCCGCTGATTCCGCTGGTGGCGGGCGACGGCACCGTCACCGACTACATCCGCACCTTCTTCTGACCGCCGGCGTGCGGGCGGCCGCACCCGCACGCGAAGCCGTACCCGCACCCGAATGCGGTTCCGGTTCGCCCGGCCGCCACCCGGCCGCCACCCCTCGGTCATGCCGGGCTGTGATGTTGCCCGGTATGACCCACTCCCGGACACCGCGGCGCCTCGCGCTGCTGCTCACCGTACTGACCGTACTGACCGCGCTGGGCTCGGCCGGCACCGCGACCGCCGCGCCCGGTGCCGGCGCCCAGTCCGCCGCGAAGCCGCGGGCCGGGGAATTGATCACCGTCAAGCTCGGTGACTTGACGCCCACCCAGGCCGCGCTCGGCCACGACCAGATCCGCTACAAGCTGGGCCGCTACACCAGCACCAAGGACGAGGAACGCGGCAAGCCCAACAAGAAGTACGACGACTGGTGCGAGGCCAACGGCCAGGGCGAGGCCGCCACCGTCAAGGCCAACGCCCGCCTGGACAAGCCCCAGCGCTTCACCTGCACCATCCCGCTCGGCCAGGAGACCGCCGAGTCCCTGGCCGCCATGAAGACCGTCGTCGTCGGCCCGCGCGGCCGGCTCTACCTCACCGACGGCACACCTTCACCAGCTTCCTCGAAATGCCGGACGGCGGCACCAAGATGAAGATCCGGGTGCGCGTCACGGACAACCTGAGCCGGCTCGACGAACGCGCGTTCTGGCGCGAGATGGAGAGCCGCGGCTACGTGTGGCTGCGCGACGCCGACAACCGGCCCATCACCCCCGCCCAGCTGCCCGCCCGCCTCGGCCTGCGTGCGATGGCGGACGACCCGTACCGCTCCCTGGTCTACTTCACCCGCGACATCGGCTACGCCAAGCCCGACGACGGACCGAGCCCGGAGTTCCTGGAGTTCTCCTGGGCCGGCTGGCTGCGTACCCAGAGCGACCTCGACCCGGCCGGGTACGACCGCACCGACCTGAGCGGCTACCTGGCGCTCATCGAGGACACCTCGCGCGCCATGGTCGCTCTCGACCCCGGCACCGAACTGCCCGGCAGCGGACGCACCGCGCAGCAGCTGGGACGCCTGGACGCCTTCGGCACCAAGGAGTTCACCTCGCTCTCCGCCCCCCTGTCCGCCGACAAGCCCGGCAAGGTGGCCTACGCCCTCAGCTACCGGAGCACGCCCGGCTGCCGCTAGGCTTCGCCCCGACGGGAGGGGGCGGTATGCCGATTGCCATCGCCGTGACCAGCGCCGATCTGGTGCTGCCGGCCACGGATCCGCACACCCCGGCCGCCCATGTCCTCACCCCGCCCGGCGGGCAGGACTTCCCCACCGCCCTGGCGGAGGCGGCCGGGCTGCTGGAACGCCACGGCTACGTGATCGCCGTCTACCCGGCCACCACCCCGCGCGGCTACGTCCAGCGGCTGCACGCCGTGCGCGCCATGCTGGAGAGCGACCGGATAGCCCTGCTGCCGACCTCCCTCCCACCCCTGGGCGCGGCCGTTCTGGTCCGGCAGTTGCGGCAGTTGTCGGTGTGCGACTTCAGCCCCGGGGTGCTGGGCGCCGCCGCCCGGCTGCTGTCCCACTACATCTACGCGGGCGCGCTGCTCGGCTCGGCGTCCCGCGCCGACCGGCTGCCGGTCGCGCTGCCCGCCGTCACCGGGCCGCGTTCCTCGGCCTCGGGGCCGCACGCCGTGCTGGCCAGGCCCACCGCCCAGCTCGTACGCGCCTCCGGAGTCGGCCTGGCCGGGCCGCAGTTCGCCACCACCCTCACCTACGCTCCCGGCCAGCTCGGCAGCGAGTGGGTCACCGGGCAGCTGGCCCGGCAGTGGCAGGTGCAGGGGGTGCATCCGGTGCCGCTGCCTGAGCAGTCGCCGTCGTGGTGGCGCACCAACAAGCTGGTGGAGTTCGCCGCCGCCATCCAGGACGCCTCGCTGCTGTACCAGATGGTGTCCTCGATGCGTCAGGAAGCCTGCCACTGGTGCGGGTTCACCCTCATCGGGGACCGCTGCGCGTTCTGCTCCGCGCCGGTTCCGGCGGCGCGGGACCGGGTACCGAGAGCGATAGGCGGCGCGAGCGGCGGCGGTCAGCGCAAGGCACTCGCGCGGTGAGCGGTTTTTTCGCACCGATATCCACAACGGCCGACGCGCTGTCAGAAGCAGAAGGTAGAAAGACCCCATGAACGCTCGACAGCGCCGCGGTTCGCTTCTGCTGATCGTCTCGGTCCTGCTCGCCCTCGGCGCGTTCGTCGGGGTGGTGGCGGTGATCAACGACGTGGAGTCGAAGGTCGGCCCCGAGGTCACGGCGTACGAGCTGAGCGAGGACGTCGAGCCGTACACCGAGCTGCGCGCCGCCCAGCTGCGCGAAGTCACCATCCCCGAGCGGTACATACCCGACTCGGCGGTGACCGAGCTGTCCCAGATCGAGGGAAAGGTCGCGGTCTCGCCGCTGCGCGAGGGCTCGCTGCTCCAGCAGGACATGATCTCCGACCGCCCGGAACTCGCGCCGGGCCAGCAGGAGATCGCGGTGCTCATCGACGCCTCCACCGGGGTCGCCGGGAAGATCTACCCCGGCGCGAAGATCAACCTGTACGCGGCGTTCCGGGCCCGCGACACCTCGGCCGACGACAGCGAGGAGATGGAGTTCGTCCGGCTGATGGTCAACAACGCCGAGGTGATCGAGGTCGGCGACCTCACGGAGGTCGAGGAGGACCGCCGTACGACGCAGGCGGTGCCGATCACCTTCGCCCTGGACCATCTGGACGCCGAACGGGTCACCTTCGCCGAGGCGTTCGCCGAGCAGGTGCGGTTGGCGCTGGTCGCCCCCGGGGAGGAGCAGGAGATCCCCGAGGACGAGCGCACGTACACCATCGTGGGCGACATGAGCGGCAGCCCGCACAGCGGCGCACCGTTGGGGATGGTTCCGTGATGAGCATGGGGTTGGGGTGGCAGGGATGACGACGCGCATTCTCCCGGCGGTGGGCGACCCGGACACCGCGCGCTCACTGATCACGCTGCTGAGCCAGCTGCCCGGCACCGAGCCGATGCGCGCGGTGCCCGACTCGGCGACCCTGCTGGAGATCCTGGCCGCGCTCTCCCACGAGTCGGTGGCCGGGCTGCCCGAGGTCGTGGTCGTCCACGAGCGCATCGGACCGCTGCCCGCGCTGGAGCTGATCCGGGAGGTCGCGCTGCGCTTTCCCGCGGTGGGCGTGGTGCTGATCTCCGCCGATCCGACCGCCGGCCTCTACTCGGCGGCGATGGACGCGGGCGCGCGCGGTCTGGCCGGGCTGCCGGTGTCCTTCGAGGAACTGTCCACCCGGCTGGCCGCCGCCGCCCAGTGGGCCGCGGGCATGCGCCGCCACCTGGGCGCGGGCGAGAGCTTCGGCACCGGCCCCGGCGGCACGCTGATCACCGTCTCCGGCGCGAAGGGCGGGGTGGGCGCGACCCTGCTGGCCACCCAGCTGGCGCTGGCGGCGCAGCGGCCGGAGGGGCGCGGGGTGGTGCTGGTCGACCTGGACCTGCTCAGCGGGGACGTCGGCTCGTTCTTCGACGTGCAGTTCCGCCGCTCGCTGGCCGACCTGGCGGGGATCAGCGACATCTCCCCGCAGGTGCTGACCGAGGCGGTGTTCACCCACCGCACCGGCCTGTCGATGCTGATCGCCCCGGCCGAGGGGGAACGCGGCGAGGACGTCACCGACACCACCGCCCGGCAGTTGCTGGCGGCGGTACGCGCCCGGTACGACACGGTGGTGGTGGACTGCGGCTCGCAGATGAACGCCGCCACCGCCGCCGCCGTGGAACTGGCCGACACCGCGCTGCTGGTCACTACCCCCGACGTGATCTCGGTGCGGGCCGTCAACCGCATGGTGCGGATGTGGGACCGGCTCCAGATCCGCAAGGCGGAGGGTGTGACCACCGTCGTCAACCGGCTCACCCGCTCCAGCGCGATCCAGCCGCAGCTGATCTCCCGGATCACCGGCACCCAGGTCGCCCGGCAGGCGGTGCCCGCCAACTTCAAGGAACTGCAGGAGGCGCAGGACGCCGGCCGCATCCAGGACCTGGACGTCAAGGGGCCGGTGCGCCGCGCCATGTGGGCGCTGGCCACCGAACTCGGCCTGGCGGCCCCGCAGCCCGCGGGCGGGGGCGGCCACAGCCGGCGCAAGGGACGCCGGGGATGAGGACGGCCTTCCCGGCCGGGGCGCCGCGAGGCGGCCCCGGGCCCGGACGGCCCGGCCGTACAGCACGCCAGGTCCGGTCCTCCCGTACGCGCCCGGTACCGGCCGGAGCCGCACGCACCGCCGGGGCCACCGGAGACGCGGACGCCCTCGGCTCCGTGCCCCCCGTACGTGCTCCGGGCACCGCGGGCCGGACCACCGACCCGGCGGCGGGCCCCTGCCGGGCGGCGCGCCGTGACCGCGGCGCGGTGATGGTGGAGTTCGCCGGGATCTTCCCGCTGATCCTGCTGCTCTTCGCCGTCGCCTGGCAGTGCGCCGTCATCGGCTACGGCTTCCACCTCGCGGGCAACGCGGCGGACGAGGCCGCCCGCGCCGCCGCGGCGGCGGGCGGCGGCGAAGGCGCCTGCGGCACGGCGGCCCGCGAGCACATCCCCGCCTCCTGGTCGATGAGCGTGTCCTGCCCGCTGGAGGGCGTGGTCCGCACCGCCCGCGTCGAACTCCAGGTGCCGGTGCTGTTCCCCGGCGCGTTCAACCTCCCCATCACCATCTCCGGTACCGCCGGCGCGGTGGAGGAGGACCGATGAGCGCGCGGCCGGAGAACCCCAAGGAACGAGACGACGCGGGCGACAGCGCGACGGCGTACGGGGACCGGGGCGTCACCGCCGTCGAGTTCGCCGGCTGGCTCCCCCTCCTCGTGCTCGTCTCACTCGCCGCGCTCCAGCTCGGCATCGCCGGCTACACAGCACTCCAGGCCGGCTCCGCCGCCCGCGCCGCCGCCCGTACCGCCTCCCAGGAGGAGATCGCCGACCAGTACCAGACCAGCGGGCGGGCCGCGATGAGCGGCTGGCTGGCCGCGAACACCGACTTCGAACTGTCCGCGTGCGGCGACGAGGCCACCGTCACCGCCCGCGTGACGGTGCCCTCCGTCCTGCCGTTCATGAGCGACCTCGGCCGGGCCAGCAAGACGGTGACCATGCCATGCGACTGACGAAGGGAGGCCGGCGATGGGCCTGAGAGCACGCATCCACGCCCAGGAGGAGCCAGGGCCCGGCGCCGGACCCGGTGACAACAACCGGCTGGTCGCCGTCTACCGCGGCAAACTCCTGGAGGAGATCGACCTCGCGGAGATGTCCGCGCTGTCCACCGCCGACCGCCGCGACCGCCTGGAGCGGGTGCTGGGCCACATCCTCAGCCGCGAGGGCCCGGTGCTCTCCACCCAGCAACGCTCCCTGCTCATCCGCCGGGTGGTCGACGAGGCCCTCGGCCTCGGCATCCTCGAACCCCTGCTGGAGGACGCCTCCATCACCGAGATCATGGTCAACGGCCCCGACCAGATCTTCGTCGAACGGTCCGGGCGCGTGGAGCAGCTCCCGCTGCGCTTCGCCTCCGAGGACCAGCTCATGCAGACCATCGAGCGCATCGTCTCCACCGTCAACCGCCGCGTGGACGAGTCCAATCCGATGGTCGACGCCCGGCTGCCCACCGGCGAGCGGGTCAACGTCATCATCCCCCCGCTGTCCCTCAGCGGCCCCGCGCTCACCATCCGCCGCTTCCCCCGCGCGTACACCCTCGCCGAACTCGTCGACTTCGGCACCCTGGACCAGCACCTCGTGCTGCTGCTCGCCGGACTGGTGCGCGCCAAGCTCAACATCATCGTCTCCGGCGGCACCGGGTCCGGCAAGACCACCCTGCTCAACGCGCTCTCCGGACTCATCCCCGACGGCGAGCGCATCGTCACCGTCGAGGACGCCGCCGAACTCCAGCTCCAGCAGAGCCATGTCCTGCGCCTGGAGTCCCGGCCGCCCAACATCGAGGGCAAGGGCGAGGTCACCATCCGCGACCTGGTCCGCAACTCGCTGCGGATGCGCCCCGACCGCGTCATCGTCGGCGAGGTGCGCGGCGGCGAGACCCTCGACATGCTCCAGGCCATGTCCACCGGCCACGACGGCTCGCTCGCCACCGTGCACGCCAACAGCGCCGAGGACGCCCTGCTGCGCCTGCAGACGCTGGCGTCCATGTCCGAGATCAAGGTGCCCTTCGAGGCACTGCGCGACCAGATCAACAGCGCGGTGGACGTGGTCGTCCAGCTCGTACGGCACCCGGACGGCACCCGCCGGCTGACCGAGATCGCGGTGCTCGCCTCGCACGGCCGCGAATCGTTCCGGATCGCCACCATCGCCGAGTTCACCGCCGAGCCGCTCACCCCGGGCGGCACGGTGCACGGCAGGTTCCGGCACTATCCGATACCGCGTGCCGTCGCCGACCGGCTCTACCTGGCGGGCGAGCAGATCCCGCAGGCGTTCGGGGTCCACCTGGACGACAGCCAACTGTCCACCCGGGAGGCGCAGTAGTGGTACCCATCGCACTGGAGACCGGCGCGGCGCGGGCCACCCTGAGCCTCGCGCTGGGCGCGCTGGTGCTGGCGGTGGCCGGACTGTACGTGTACGCCACCGGCCGCGCCGCGCGCCGTGCGCTGCTGCACCGGCTCACCGGCCCGGACGCCGGGCCCGCCGGGGCGGGCGCCGCCGACCCCGGGGACCCGGCCAGGGACCGCCCGTTCGCGGCGCTCGACCAGCGGCTGCGCCGGACGTCCGTGGGCCGCAGGATCCGCGTCAAGCTCCACTCCACCGGCCTGGAGCTGACGGCCGGGGAGTACGTCGCGTACGTGCTGGGCGCGATGGCGGTGTTGTGGGCCGTCGGCCACGTGCTGCTCGCGCCGTTCTTCGGCCCTGTCTTCGCCCTGGTCGCGATCTGGGGCGGCAACGCCTTCCTGGGCTGGCAGCGCGCCAAGCGCACCGAGAAGTTCATTGGCCAACTCCCCGAACTGGCCCGTCTGATCGCCAACGGCACGGCGGCCGGCCTCGCCCTGCGCACCGCCCTGTCCATGGCGGCCGAGGAGATGGACGACCCGGCCGGCGCCGAACTCGCCCTGGTCGCCAACCAGCTCACCGTGGGCCGCTCGCTCGATGAGGCACTGGGAGAACTCGGCGAACGCCTCCCGTCGCGCGAACTGAACGTGCTCGTCACCACGTTGATACTGGCCAACCGGGCCGGCGGCTCCATGGTGGGCTCCCTGCGGAACCTCACCGCCACCCTGGAGGAGCGCAAGGAGACCCGCCGCGAGGTACGCACCATGCTCGCCGAGGTCAACGCCACCGCCGTCACCGTGCCGCTGCTGGGCCTGGGCGCGCTGCTGATGATCAACGGCATGTCGCCGGGCGCGCTGGGCCGGGTGACGGCGAGCCCCGGCGGACAGATCGCCATGGTGATCGCGCTCGTGATGTACGCCGTGGGCTTCGTGGTCGTGCGCCGCTTCGGCCGCATCGACGTCTGATCCGAGAGGAACACCGGCATGCTCGCTCTGCTGCTGGGCCTGGCCATGGGTGCCGCGGTCTTCGGCATCGTGATGGCGCTGCGGCTGCTGCGCACGGCCACCCCGCTGCCGCCCGACCTGGCGCTGGCGCTGGAGATCGGCTCCACCCGGGTGACGGCGACCGGCTCGGCCGTCGACCGCCTCGGGATGCGGTTCGCACCGCTGGTGCTGCGGCTCATGGGCCCCAAGGGCGTGGACCGCAAACGCCGCCGCATCGACCAGGCGGGCAACCCCCAGGGCCTGACGGTGGAACGCTACGCGGCGCGGCGGGCCGTGTACGGCATCTTCGGCGCGCTGGCGACCCTGAGCTTCATCGCCAATGGCTGGCCGTTCTTCGCCCTGTTCGCCCTGGCCTTCGGCGCCTTCGCGGCGGATGCCGTCATCTGGCAGAGCATCAGGGAACGCCGGGACGTCATCGACCGCACGTTGCCCGACTTCCTGGACGTGCTCGCCGTGGTCGTCTCGGCCGGTCTCGGCTTCCGGCAGGCACTGGAGCGGGTGGCCGGACGGTACGAGGGCCCGTGGGCCGATGAAGTACGCATCACGCTACGGCAGATGGACATGGGGGTGTCGCGCCGGCAGGCGTTCGACGACCTGCGGCGGCGCAACGACTCCGAGCCGGTGAACCAGTTCGTCACGGCGCTCCAGCAGGGCGAGGAACTGGGCGCGCCGATCGCCGAGACGCTGATACAGATCGCCACGGACATGCGCCGCACCGACGCCCAGAACTCCCGCCGCCGGGCCGCGAAGGCGATTCCCAAGGCGACGCTGGCGACCCTGGTGTTCATGGTGCCGGCGACGATGATCGTGATCGTCGCGGGCATGATCCTCGGCTCGGGCACGAACATCACGGACATCCTGAACGGTGGCTGACTCCGCCCTTCCTTCGCCCGTGACCACGAAACCGTCCCTTTGCCGAGGTCTCCCTGCCCAAGTGCCCCTGGGTGTGGCACAGTCAGTGCCAACAGGTGTGTGAACGGGTTGGCCCGCAGGGCGCGGGAGGGGGTCGGACATGCTGCGTCCACGCTTCAACCAGGCGTCATACGGGCAGTGTCATTCCCCGAGCCCCAACGCCGGGCACATACCACCTCGGGGCATGAGCATGCCGGCCGGAACGGGGCTGGCCGGGGGAAAAGGACGCCATGAGCAGGATGCTGCTGAACTGGAGAATGAAGGTCGTCACCCATCTGACGACCCCCCGCCACAGCGACCGGGGCGCGGGCTTCGTGGAATACGCGGGCCTGCTGCTGCTGATCGCGGCGATCGTGGGGACGGTCTTCGGTCTGGGGCTGGACACTCAGATCAGCAATGCCGTCCAGCGGGCGGTGAACAACGTCCTGGGCAACTGAGGACCGGACGGCGGACCGGCGATCGCGGAGCGGTCTTCCCGCTGTACATCGCGGTACTGACGCTGACCCTCATGGTCGCCTTCACGTTCCTCGTCTTCGCGCAGGCCTCGGTGGTCCGCAGTGGGGGGCAGTCGGCGGCGGACGCCGCGGCGCTGGCCGCCGCCCAGGAGGCCAGGGACCGCCTGCTGGACGGTGGCGGTGACTGGGAGGACATCCTCGCGGGCGACGGCTTCGCCGTCGATTCGGCGTGTGCGGAGGCAGGCCGGCTGGCGGCCAGAAACGATGCCACGGTCGTCTCCTGCGATGCGGACCGTGCACGCATCGGCTATACCGTGACGGTGCGGACCAGCCGTACGGTCGGGGACTCGATCATCCCCGGCACGGAGAACCAGACAGCCCAGGTACGTGCGACCGCCGTCATCAGGGGGCTGTGCGACGTCACTTCGGACGAGGACGATCTCGTCGAACTCAGCTGCGAAGAAGAACGGCGTTGGTCATTCGATCCGGAGCAGGAAGAGACCTGGCCCGACGCCCGGGACCTGTTCCAGGTGTATCTGGATGAATGACCGCTCCCGAGTACACGCGAAGGAATGAACGAGCAGATGGATCTCCGCGACAGCAAGTCCCGCCTCATCCTCATCGTGGTCGCCCTCGGGGCCGCCCTGGTCATCGCGGTGGCCAGTTGCAGCGGTGGCGGTGGCGATGACGACGGCGCCGCGGGCAACGGTGGGACGTCGCAGACCCCCGCCCCCTCGGGGGACGGCGATGGTGAACAGGACGACGCACCCGGTGACGACGAGCCCGGCGACGGCGGCTCGGGCGAGGTGCTCGCGGAGAGCACGGGCGAGGACAGCATCACGCTGACCTTCACCCGCGCCCAGCGGGAAGCCGGCGGCTTCCTCACGGTGGAGGGCACGATCCAGAACAACGGCAGCGAGACATGGTTCGACGTGGCCTGGGCCGGTGCCGAGCGTGAACTGCGCGACAACGCGTTCTCCATGGCGGGTGCCTCGCTGGTCGCCCCGGAGGAGGGGAAGCGCTACCTGATCCTGCGCGACACCAGTGGCCGCTGCCTGTGCACAGGATTCGGCCCGGGTATCGGACAGGGGGAGACCGTTGAGTGGTTCGCTCAGTTCCCCGAGCCGGACCCGGAGACGACCGAGGTGCAGTTCCAGATCGGCAACATGCCGCCGGCCACCATCGAGATCCGCTGAGAGGCGAGCCAGATGACGTATCGACCGCTTGGACCCGCCCGGGTCTCCCTGGTCGCCGCAGTCGGCACCGTCGCCGTACTGGGCTTGAGCACCCCGGCGCTGGCGGACGACGCCGAGGACGACTACCAGCAGCCGCCCGGGTACGAGGCACCGGCGGTGCCGGACATCGACGCCAACGCGCCCGGTCTGATGCTGGGTGATGGAGCGACGCTGGCCGAACCCCGGGTACTGGACATCAAGTTCATCACCGAGGATCTGGGCAGTGCCGCCGATCCGCCGCCGAACAGCGGCGGCAACAACGAAGATCCTCCCGTCGACCCCGAACCCGACCCCGCGCCGGGTACGGGAGGTGGCGAGCAGCGTGAGGAACGCACCGGCGGACAGCACAAGTTCACGCTCCAGACCGACGTGGTCTTCGGCAAGAACAGCGACGAGATCAGTGAGGAGTCCCGCGCCGCTCTCGCCGAGGTGGCCGCCGCGATCGACGAGTACCAGCCCGAGCAGGTGAACGTCTTCGGCTTCACGGACAACCTGGGCTCGTACGAGAACGGCGTGACGCTCTCCGCCAACCGCGCGCGGAACACCCAGACGGTGCTCCTGGAACTCATCGAGGACCCGTCCGGCATCTCCTTCAACGTCCGCGGCTACAGCGAGGACTACCCGCTGTACGACAACGAGACCGAGGAGGGCCGGCAGAAGAACCGGCGGGTGGAGATCTCCTGGCCCAGCGGCAACTGAGCCGCCGGGCGCGGTGCGGTCAGTCGTTGGGCTTCCACTGGGTGGCCGTGATCAGGTAGTTCCGCAGATCCTGATTCTGCGGAGCGGGCTCGACCCGGTCGATCCACAGCAGGACGAGCGTGCCCTCGGCGGTCTCGACGCAGATGCCGGTGTCCTCCCGGAGGAGGCTGTCGCTCCGGATGTCCTCGATGGTGATGGGGTTGGGGACGTCCGAGCGGTGGGCCGCGTCGTAGCACTCCTCCGGTGTCGGGCCGGGCTTGTCGACGACACCGACGAACGTGTCGGTGTCGAAGCTCATGCCTTCGTTCAGCGCCGTGGGCTGGCCGCAGAACTGGTAGGTGATGTGCGAGTTCTCCGGCACATCGCCCATGCTGCCCATCGGTGACTTGGTGTCGACCGTCAGGTCCTCCAGATTGACCCGGCTGACGTTGGCCCCGTAGCACAGGCCGTTGTGCGCCGTGATGTCCTCCTGGTAGAGCGGGGCCCTGATCGTGAGACTGACATCGTCGGCGATGAGCCAGTACGGCGCGTCCGGGTCCTGCTCCGGAATCTCCTCTCCCCGCTCCTCCGGTCCTCCCGGCAGCTCCGCGCCCGCACCCGATTCCGGGACGGTGTCCGGGTCCGTGTTCGTCCCGGCCTCCGTCTCCGGTGCCTCCCCCGACGGCGACGCCGGGCCGCCCGCCCGGGAGGTGTCGTCGTCCCCGTCCGTCAGCAGCCAGGCCGCCGTCGCCCCGCCCGCGACCGCCGCCAGGACGGCCGTCGCGGCCAGCGCGATCGCCATCGTGCGGCGGGGCTTCGCCGCCGGGGGCGGCGGGATCGCCGGGGCCGTGGCCGGCAGGGGCGGCGGGGTGGGGGGCTGGGTGCCCTGACGCTGCGAGACCTGGGTGGCCAGGCCCGCCGGGAGCCAGCTGTCGCGCCGCTGGAGGGTCTGGCCGGGGGACAGGGACCGGCACATCTCCACGACCTGCGCCGGTCCCGGCCGCTGCGCCGGGTTCTTGGCGAGGCAGGCCGCGATCATGGGCCGCAGGGCCTCGGGGGCGCGGGCCAGGTAGGGGTCCTCCTGCACGATCCGGTACATCAGCCCGTGCGCTCCGCCCTCCCCGAAGGGGTGGCCGCCGGTCGCGGCGAAGTGGGCGATGATGCCGAGGGCGAAGACATCGGTGCCCGGCCCGGCCGGCGGGTTGCCCATGATCTGTTCGGGGGCCATGTACGCCGGGGTTCCGACGCGTACGTCGGTGCCGGTCAGCGCGGTGCTGTCGGCGGCCTGCGCGATGCCGAAGTCGATCACCTTCGGGCCCTCGGTGGCCAGCAGCACGTTGCCCGGTTTCAGGTCGCGGTGCACCACGCCCACCGCGTGGATGGAGGCGAGTGCCTCCGCCACCCCGGCGACCAGCAGCAGCACCGTCTCCAGTGGCAGCGGTCCGTGCCGGCGCAGCGCCTCGGCCAGCGAGAGGCCGGGGACGTAGGCGGTCGCCAGCCAGGGCGCGGCGCCCTCGGTGTTGCTGTCCAGGACGGGGACGGTGTAGAGGCCCTGTACCCGGCGGGCGGCCCGTACCTCGGCGGCGAAGCGGCGGCGGAAGTCGGGGTCCTCGGCGAACTCGCCGCGTACCACCTTCAGCGCGATGGGCTGCCCGCCCCGGGTGTAGGAGAGGTAGACGCTGCCCATGCCGCCCGATCCGATGCGGGCGCGCAGTTCGTAACCAGCCATCTCGCGTGGATCGTTGGGTCCCAGTGGGCTGAACTGGGGTTGAGGTGGGGCGTGTTCGTCGTGCGCGGCCATGGTTCCCCCCTGGCGGTTACGGCGTACCGGCGTACCGCAGGCATCGTAGTGCGCGCCGGTTTCCGGCCCCAGTCGCCCCGCTCCGCCGGCCCGGGTCTGGCGCCGGCCGTGCCCCCTCGAACGGGTGTCCCTCCGCCGGGCTGTTCCGGGCCCCGCGCGCCCGGCGCGTGTCCCTCACCTGCGCCCCCGTGACCGCGAAATGAGGCCAGTGGATGACCGTGGGTAGTGTGACGGAAGGGCTTGTGCGAAGGGGGTCACAGTCCAGTGTCACGTACGGTAGGGTTCCCTCAGTCAGTCACGCTGACATCCATAACTGCCAGCGTCGTCACTCCCACCCCGGCGACGTCTGGCGGGGCGGACCGTGAGCCACCCCCCCCCGCTCCGGTCCCCCCATACAAGCGGGCCGGTCTGCCCTCCCCCCACTCGGGCAGACCGGCCCGCAGTACGTCCGCACCCCTGCCGCTTCCGTGCGGCAGGCCCGTACGCTCAGCCGGGTGCACCCGCTGTTGATCCTCGCCGCCGCCGCGTACGGAGCCCTGACCGGCCCGCTGCTCGCCCGGCCCCGCTACCGGCTGTCCGTCGAGCCGGAGGAACCCTGGCGCTCCGCCTGCCCGGCCGGCCACCCCCTGCCGCCCGCGGCCCAGGGCGGCTGGCTCGGCACCGCACGCTGCCCGCACTGCCCGCCCGCCACCCGCCGCTACGGCACGGGCGCCGGGGCGCTCACCGTCTGGACCGCGCTGGTCTGCGCCGCCCTGGCCGCCGCCACCGGGCCGCACCCCGAGCTCGTCGTCTGGCTGCTCGCCGCACCGGCCGTCGTGCTGCTGGCCGCCGTCGACCTCTCCGTCCAGCGGCTGCCCGACCCGCTCACCCTCCCGCTGGCCGCCGCCCTGCCCGCCGCCCTCGGCGTGGCGGCGCTGTCCGGCTCCGCCACCGGCAGTTGGCTCCGCGCCCTGCTCGGCGGCCTCGTCCTGGGCTCCGTCTACTTCGTGCTCTTCCTGATCAATCCGCGCGGCATGGGCTTCGGCGACGTCAAGCTCGCCGTCCCGCTCGGGGTCGCCATGGGCTGGTACGGCTGGGACGTGATCTTCTTCGGCACCTTCACCGGCTTCCTGTGCGCCGCCGGCTACGGCCTGATCCTGATCGTCGCCCGCCGGGCCACCCGCAAGACCGCCGTTCCCTTCGGGCCCTTCATGGCCCTGGGCGCCCTCGTCGCCCTCCTGCTGGGTGCCCTCGCCGCCGCCTGACCCGGCCCGTCGTCCGCGGGCCCGCCGGCCCGGGACGGATCACCGCGCCACGCCTGAATCCGGCCCACTGGCACACAGCGGCCTCTTCCATGCGTTACGGTGGAATACCCCCCCTCGGGCCGGTCCGTATCCCCCCCACGGACCGGCCCGCTTTCTGTTCCGGCGCCGAGCTGTCCTACAGTGCTGGTTCCGACGGGGCAGGGTGTGCGAGGGGATGCGGCGTGGCAAAGCAGGAGCAGGGCCGAGGAGGAATCTTCGGCAGGGCCCGGAACAAGATCCGCCGCGGGTTCGTACGGCTGTACGCCCACCGGGTGGAGGGCAAGCTCGGCAACGCGGAGGGCGTGCCCAAGCACATCGGCGTCATCCTGGACGGCAACCGCCGCTGGGCCAAGGCCGCCGGTGGCACCACCAAGGAGGGGCACGAGGCGGGCGCCGCCAAGATCCAGGAGCTTCTGGGCTGGTGCGCCGAGACTGACGTCGAGGTGGTCACCCTGTGGATGCTGTCCACCGACAACCTCGCCCGCCCCGCCGACCAGCTGGACCCGCTGCTGACCGTGGTCGAGGGCGCGGTGCGTGACCTGGCCGCCGACGGCCGCTGGCGGGTGCACCACGTCGGTGCCCTGGACGTGCTGCCCGAGCGCACCCGCACCGTGCTCCAGGAGGCCGAGGAGCTGGCCGGAAAGCGCGAGGGAATACTGGTCAACGTGGCGGTCGGCTACGGCGGCCGGCAGGAGATCACCGACGCCGTCCGTTCGCTGCTGGCCAAGCGGGCCGCGGAGGGCCAGGACCTGGCCCAGGTCGCCGAGTCGCTGGGCGTCGAGGACATCTCCGAACACCTGTACACACGCGGTCAGCCCGACCCCGACCTGGTCATCCGCACCAGCGGTGAGCAGCGGCTCTCCGGCTTCATGCTCTGGCAGTCGGCCCACTCGGAGTACTTCTTCTGCGAGGCGTACTGGCCGGCCTTCCGCAAGGTCGACTTCCTGCGGGCGCTGCGTGACTACGCCGCCCGGCACCGCCGCTACGGCGTCTGATCCGGGCGGTTCATCCGGTATTACCCTCTCGTACCTTCGTTCACCACCCCATGTCCGCCGAGCGGGCATGGGGTGGTGCCGTCCGAGGGGTTGTCCGCATGAGATGCGGAGGCAGCGGGCATATTCATCGCGGACCGGGCGTCAGCCCCGTCCGCCGGGAGGCCCGTTTGCGTACCACGGACATGGACCAGGGCCGGTGCCCGGCCCGTGCGTGCATGGCTCCCATGGAGGCCACGGGCCATCGCCGGCCAGCAGACGCCCGGCGTCGCACGACCAGCGGCGCCGCGTCTTCCACACCTCTCCCGAGGGGGTTCGTCCACACGTGGTGACCAGCAAGAAGCGTCTCAGCGAGCGGCGCATGTACGTCCTCGACACCAGTGTCCTCCTGGCCGACCCATCAGCGATGACCCGTTTCGACGAGCACGAAGTGGTGCTCCCGGTGGTCGTCATCACCGAACTGGAGGCCAAGCGCCACCATCCGGAGCTGGGGTACTTCGCCCGCCAGGTGCTGCGTCGGCTGGACGAGTACCGGGTGCGGTACGGCCGCCTCGACAATCCCCTGCCCATCGGTGATCTCGGCGGCACTCTGCGGGTGGAGCTGAACCACTCGGATCCGGCCATTCTGCCGCCGGCCATGCTGACCGGCCGCGGGCAGCTGCTGGACAACGACACCCGCATCCTGGCCGTCGCCCGCAATCTCCAGGCGGAGGGCCACGATGTGACGGTGGTCTCCAAGGACCTGCCGCTGCGCATCAAGGCGTCCTCGGTCGGTCTGGCCGCCGAGGAGTACCGCGCGGAACTGGCCATCACCGATTCCGGCTGGACCGGGATGATGGACATCACGATGCCCGGCGAGAGCGTGGACGAGCTGTTCGCCTCCGAGAGCGTCTTCGATCCGCAGGCCGCCGAGCTGCCGGTGCACACCGGTCTGGTGATCTCCTCCGAGCGCGGCCGGGCGCTGGGCCGGGTGGCGCCCGAGGGCCGGGTGAAGCTGGTGCGCGGCGACCGGGAGGCGTTCGGCATCCACGGCCGCAGCGCCGAGCAGCGGGTCGCCCTGGATCTGCTGCTCGACCCGGACGTCGGCATCGTGTCGATGGGCGGCCGGGCCGGCACCGGCAAGTCGGCGCTGGCGCTGTGCGCGGGCCTGGAGGCAGTCCTGGAGCGCCGCCAGCACCGCAAGGTGATGGTGTTCCGGCCGCTGTACGCGGTGGGCGGCCAGGATCTCGGCTACCTGCCGGGCACCGAGGCCGAGAAGATGAACCCCTGGGCGCAGGCCGTCTTCGACACCCTCTCCGCGGTGACGACCCGTGAGGTCATCGAGGAGGTGGTGGCGCGCGGGATGCTGGAGGTGCTGCCGCTCACCCACATCAGGGGCCGTTCGCTGCACGACGCGTTCGTCATCGTCGACGAGGCCCAGTCGCTGGAGCGCAATGTGCTGCTGACGGTGCTCTCCCGGATCGGCCAGGACTCCCGGGTGGTGCTCACCCACGACGTGGCGCAGCGTGACAACCTGCGGGTGGGGCGGTACGACGGTGTGGTGGCGGTGGTGGAGAAGCTCAAGGGGCACCCGCTGTTCGCGCACGTCACCCTGACACGCTCCGAGCGCTCCCCGATCGCCGCGCTGGTGACCGAAATGCTGGAGGAGGGGCGGGTTTAGCCCCCGGCCACGCTGTGTGTTCCGTCCGTGCGGCCGCTGCTGTTCACCGGCCGCCGGGCGGAACGCAAGCCCCCGTTCGGCTGGAGTGCGTGTGACCTTTCCCACATCGAGCTGAATTGCTTACCGCTCCTCGTTTCCGGCAGTGTGTGCCTCTGTCAGGCCCCGCATACGGCACTGCCGCACCGCCATCGGAGCGGCGCAGTACAGAGTTTGACAACTGAACAGCCGTCAGCCGTATGCCGCCCGCAGCACCACGCGGGGTCCCGTGCCAGCAAGGGCAGGGGGTTCCGCCGGGCCCGTGCCTTCTGTGACCCGCTGGTCCGTTCAGCGGTGAAGGCCCGTGTCAGGGGCACGATTGCGCCCGTGGGGGTCACCCACGCGGGCGATGGTGGAAGGAAACCGTGTGAGCCGGATTTCGGTCCGGGGATTCGCCGTGGCGTCTGCTACCGCGGTCACAACCGTCGGTGCTGCCGTCGGTGTTGCCTCGGGAGACGAGCAGGGCGGCGTCAGCGACATCGAGTTCGCCGCCGCCGACGCGACGCTGCTGGCGGACATACCCGCTGCCCCGAATGCCCAGCTGCACACCGCGTCGCTGGTCCAGCAGGCGGAGTCGCAGGCGGACGTCGCCGACGTCCAGACCCGTAAGGCGGCCGAGGAGGCCGCCCGGGTGCAGGCCGCCTCGGATGCCCAGGAGCGGCGCGAGCGTGCCGAGCAGGAGGCCAGGGAGCAGGCGGAGCGCGAGGCGGAGGAAGAGCGCCAGCGTGAGGCCGCGGAGGCCGCCAGCAGGGCCGCCTCACGGGCTTCCGCGCCCGTCCAGTCCTCGTACAGCAAGGCGGAGATCCAGGCGATCGCCCGGGACATCGTGGCGGCCGACCAGTTCCAGTGCTTCTCCACGATCGTGGAGCGCGAGAGCGGCTGGAACCACACCGCCACCAACCCGTCCTCCGGCGCGTACGGCCTGATGCAGGCGCTGCCGGGCACGAAGATGGCCTCGGCCGGTGCCGACTGGCAGACCAACCCGGCCACCCAGATCCGCTGGGGTCTGAACTACATGAACGAGCGCTACGGCAGCCCGTGTGGCGCATGGGAGTTCTGGCAGGTCAATCACTGGTACTGACCCTTCCGTCAGTCCCCGGCGAACAGTGCTCACGGGATCCCCGCACCGGCTTCGGTGCGGGGATTTCCGCTTTCGTGAGGGGACCCTCCTTCCGGCGGGCGCGCAGGGTAACGTCAGGGCGCGGACCGCGGTGCGAAAACTGGGGGAAGAGGGAAACGGGATGTCTGGAGTGAGCCGGTTCAAGACCGGCCTGGCGCGGCTGAACTCGCGCGTGTCGGCCTATCGGGCCGCCGCGGAGCGCGAGATTCAGCGCCGGGAGCGGGAGGCGGAGGAGCGGGTCGCCGGGCGAGCCGAGGACAGCGGGGGTGGGTACGAGCAGCTGGAGGCCCGGGTCCGGCGGACCGTGGCCCCGGATGTGCTGGGGCCCGTCGAGGGCCCGCCGGCCGGCGAGGGCGGCGGCGCCGCCGGGAGCGGTGCGGGCGGTGCGGGGGCGAGCGCGGGCGGCGACGGCGGGGGAGCCGGGCCGGGTGACGCGCAGCCGCCCGCCACCCCCGAGCGCCCGGCGCCCGATGCCGTGATCCCGTGGGGCGTCCGGGTCGCGGCCGAGGCCGGCTGGCGGGTCCTGGTGCTGGCGGCCGTGGTGTGGGTGCTGATCCAGGTGGTGTCGGCGGTCAGCCTGCTGGTGATCGCGTTCGCCGCCGGGCTGCTGGTCACCGCACTGCTCCAGCCGTTCGTGGGACGGCTGAAAAGGCTCGGGGTGGGGCGCGGGCTGGCCACCGCGATCGTCTCCATCGGCGGCTTCCTGGTGATGGGCGGCGTCGGCTGGTTCGTGGTCTGGCAGGTCATCGAGAACACCGACCGGCTGGTGGAGCAGGTCCAGGACGGCATCGACCAGCTGCGCGACTGGGTGCTGCAGCTGCCGTTCGGGGTGACCGAGGAGAACATCAACGAGACCGTCGACAACCTCAACAGCTGGATCACCGATCACAGTGACGAGCTGACCTCGGCCGGTCTTGAGGGCATCAACTACCTCACCCAGTTCCTGTCCGGCGCCGGTGTGGCGTTGTTCGTGACGCTGTTCCTGCTCTACGACGGACGCGGGGTGTGGTACTGGTTCCTGAAGCTGGTGCCGGCCCAGGCGCGCGAGGGTGTGGCGGGCGCCGGGCCGCGGGCGTGGATCACCCTCACCGGCTACGTGCGCGGCACCGTGCTGGTGGCGCTGATCGACGCGCTGGGCATCGGCATCGGGCTGTTCGTGCTGGAGGTGCCGATGGCGGTGCCGCTGGCCGTCATCGTGTTCCTGTCGGCGTTCGTGCCGCTGGTCGGTGCCATCGCCTCGGGCGCGCTGGCCGTGGTGGTGGCGCTGGTGACCAACGGCCTGTTCACGGCGCTGATGGTGCTGTGCGTGGTGCTGCTGGTGCAGCAGGTCGAGGGCCACATCCTCCAGCCGTTCATCCTGGGCCGGCTGGTGAAGGTGCACCCGCTGGCCGTGGTGCTCGCGGTGACCGCGGGCACGCTGCTGGCCGGTATCCCGGGCGCGGTGGTGGCCGTGCCGCTGGTCGCGGTGGCCAACACGGTGGTCGGCTATCTGCGCGCCTACCAGGCGGAGGCCGATCTGCGGAACGGTCCTTCGGGGGCGACCATAGCGCCGCTGGCCCCGGTGCGGCCGGCCCCTCCGGTGAGCCCGCCGGAGGACGGTGCGGGCGGCGCCGGACGCGAGGGCGACCGGCCCCGGGACTGACCCGGGACGGGGCGCGACGCGCCGTCCCGCCCGGATGTGTGGAGCACGCCGCTCCCCCGGCCGAAGGCTGGGGGAGCGGTCCCGTCTCCGGCCCCCCGGACCGGGCGGCGTCGCGTCGGACTGTCCCCACGGCCGGGCGGCAGGCGGATCGCGTCAGCTCTCTCCACGACAGAACCGATGATCAAGCACGCTCTGCGCGTCACTCGGCGCGGAGCCTGACGGAGGGATGACCGTGTCGGACGAGACCGGGGCGGGCACGTCGACGGCGGAGAAGGCCCGTCGCGCGCTGACGCGGTGGCTGGGCGAGGACGCCCGGGGCCGGTCGGTCTGGGGCCGGGGGCGGGTGCTCGCGGCGCTGGCGGTGCTGACGGGCGGACTGCTGGCGTTCCCCGGCGTCGTCCCCAACACACCGGGCCGGCTGGGCAGTCTGCTGGAGTCCTTCCTGCCCTGGCTCGGCCTGGTGATCGTCGTGCTGTTCGGTCTCGCGGTGCTGCGGCGTTCGGCCACCGCGCTGATCGCCCTGCTGCTGCCGGTGGTCGCCTGGTCCGCTCTGTTCGGCGGGCTGTTCCGGTCGGCTCAGGCCGGTGACGTCGATCTCGTCGTGGTCCAGCACAACGTGAGCGACGAGAACGACGACCCGGCGGGCACCGCCCGCGCCCTGGCCGAGGCGGGGCCCGATCTGATCGCGCTCCAGGAGTTGCTGCCCTCGGCGTTGCCCGCCTACCAGGAGGCGCTGGCCGCGCGGTATCCGTACCACGAGGTCCGGGGCACCGTGGGGCTCTGGTCCGTCCACCCGCTGAGCGACACCCGGGTCGTGGACATCAAGCCCCGGGACATCGAGGAGTACTGGAGCCGGGGGATGCGGACCGTGGTCCACGCGCCGCACGGCGAGTTCGCGGCGTATGTCGCGCACCTGCCCTCGGTGCGCCTCGGGGCCGGCGGGTTCGCGTCCGCCCGGCGTGACGAGAGCGCCGAACGGCTGGCGCGGGCCATCGCCGCCGAGGACCTGGGCCGGGTGGTCCTGCTGGGCGACCTCAACGGCACCGTCGAGGACCGTGGGCTGGCGCCGCTGACGTCCCGGCTGAACGTTGCGGAAAGCGGCTTCGCCTTCAGCTTCCCCGCGTCCTTCCCCGTGGCCAGGATCGACCAGGTCATGGCACGCTCCGCGACGGTCTCCCGCGTGCACACGCTGCCCGCCCTCGGCAGTGACCATCTGCCGGTGGTCGCCCAGCTCCGGTGGGAGTGAGCGGCACCGTGCGGTGGTGATCACGGCGTGCCCCGGCCCGGGGTATCGGCCGAGCCGGGCGTACCCGCGGGCGCGGTGGGGGAGACCCGCTACCCGGCCCAGCCGTGCTGGGGTGGGTGGCGCGCTTCGAGCAGGACGCTCAGGGCGTCCGTCTGCGGCTGGCTCCACCCTTCCGAGGGCGCGATGTACGCCCAGGCGTCGACCGGGTTGGAGCCGTAGCGGTGGCCGTGCGGCGCGGGCGACCCGTACGAGACGGCCATGTCGACCGTCGTCTGCCAGAAGGTGACGAACGGGAACCAGTCGATCTGCGAGGTGACGTCCGGGCCCAGCGGCTCGTTCATCCATTCGGGCCGCTGGAAGAGCAGATCGGGTGACCACCACACCACCGGGTCGGAGGCGTTCTGGAGGTAGATCACCCGGGGTTCCTCCCAGGGGCCCGGTTCCAGCAGCAGGTCCCGCTCGGGGAACTGGGCGAACCGTACGTGCTTCCCGCCGTCGTACACCGGGCGCCACACGGGGCTGCCGGGGTCGCGGCCGGCGGTGAGCTCGCTGTGGAGCGGGGAGAAGTCGGGCGGGCCGACCAGCAGCGCGCCGTCGGTGCGGGCGAGCAGGTCATCCAGGCCGTCGAAGGCGTCCTCGATGGCGGTGACGGCGAGGGACTCGCCGAAGACCACGAGCTTGGGGCGGTCGTCCTCGGGCAGCTGTGACCAGTGCTCCCACACGGCGTCCACCAGTTCGCGGGTGGCGTTGCCGGCCTCCTCGCGGTCCACCACGAACGAGGCCCAGCTGGGGAGGTAGGAGTACTGCATGGTGACGACGGCGGTGTCGCCGCCGTGCATGAACTCCAGCGCCTCCACCGTGGTGGGGTTGATCCAGCCGGTGCCGGTGGTGCCGGCGATGGCGAGCACCTCGCGGTCGAAGGCCCCCGTGCGCTCCAGTTCCCGTACGGCCAGCGCGGCGCCGTCCGGGTAGGCGCCGTAGGCGGCGCGGCCCACGTACACCCGGACGGGCGGCTGGGCGGGGCGCCCGGTGAACTGGGTGATCTCCTCGGTGGACAGCACCGTTCCGGTGAAGGTACGGCCCTTGTTGCCGAGGTCCTCCCAGGAGATCAGCGAGTCGGGGCTGCCGGAGACCATGGGGGAGTACGGGCGCATCACGCCGTCGTCGGTGCTGCGGTCCTTGGCGGCGGAGAGCCGGTCGGCGATGGTGAGGACGCCGCGGTCCCACACCACGTCACGGGTGCCGTACACGACGATGAGGCTGGTGAGGGCCAGGCCGAGGGCGACGGCCAGCGGCCAGGGCACGAACCGGTTGAGCCAGCGGGTGATCAGGCGGGTCAGCAGCCGGATGGCGCGGGCGACGGCCACGAAGAGCACCAGCACCCCGAGCGAGATCAGCGCGATCATGAGGGAGTGCCAGGTCAGGGTGGGCGGCAGCTCCTGGAGTCGGCGCAGTTCGCGCTGCATGTCGGCGCTGCGGCCGAGCATGATCGCGACCGCGAACGGGAGCAGCAGTTCGTACCCCAGCCAGGCGCGGGCACGGAGCCGGGGGGTGGGCTGCCAGGGCAGCAGCCGGTAGAGCGAGGAGACGGTGGAGCCCAGGCCGTAGCCGATGGCGGCGGTGATGCCGCCGATGGCGCCCTGGTAGTACCAGGGGCGCGGCACGAGGGAGGGAGTGAGGGAGAGCCAGAAGAAGAAGGTGGCGACCAGGCAGGCGGTGAGGTCGGGCCAGCGGCGCATCAGCCATTCGGAGCTGGGCCGGTCCCAGTAGGGCTTGCGGGCGTAGGCGAGGGCCAGGTCTCCGGTGCGGCGGGTGGCGGTGCGCAGCGCGGCGCCGGCGCGTTCGGCCGGGGTGGCGGAGGGTGCGGGAGTGGCGGGAGGGGCGGCCGGGTCCGCCGGGGGTGCGGGCTGCGGGGTACCCCCGGCGTCGTCGCCGTCCCCCGTGGTGTGCTGCATTGTCTGTCTCCGACCGCTCCCTATGGCGTGACTCCCCGTGTCCACGCGCCCGTGGGACAGACGCAGCGGTAATGAGCCGAGTTGCTTGCTTCCGCGTTGAACAAACTACAGGTCTTGACGGAGTCCAATCGGTTGCCGATGCGACGGGACCGCGATTCGCTGGTGGGGACCCGCAGCCGGGAGGAGGCTTCGCCATGGACCACACCACCAACAACGCCGGCGTACCGGTGGAGAGCGACGAGCACTCGCTGACGGTTTCGCCGGACGGTCCCGTCCTGCTCCAGGATCACTATCTGATCGAGAAGATGGCGCAGTTCAACCGGGAGCGGGTGCCGGAGCGGGTGGTGCACGCCAAGGGCGGCGGGGCGTACGGCACCTTCACGGTGACCGGGGACGTGAGCGAGCTGACCCGGGCCGACCTGTTCCAGCCGGGCCGGCGCACCCGGATGCTGGCGCGGTTCTCGACGGTGGCGGGGGAGCAGGGCAGCCCGGACAGCTGGCGGGACCCGCGCGGCTTCGCGCTGAAGTTCTACACCCAGGAGGGGAACTACGACCTGGTCGGCAACAACACCCCGGTGTTCTTCGTCCGCGACCCGCAGAAGTTCCAGGACTTCATCCGCTCGCAGAAGCGTCACCCGGGCAGTGGATTGCGCGACCACGACATGCAGTGGGACTTCTGGACGCTGTCGCCGGAGTCGGCGCACATGGTCACCTGGCTGATGGGCGACCGGGGCATCCCGCGCACCTGGCGGCACATGAACGGGTACAGCTCCCACACCTATCTGTGGGTGAACGCGGCCGGCGAGCGGCACTGGGTGAAGTACCACCTGAAGACGGACCAGGGCATCGACTTCCTCACCCAGACGGAGGCGGACGAGCTGGCCGGCCAGGACGCGGACGCGCACCGCCGCGATCTGTACACGGCGATCGACCGCGGTGAGGCGCCGACCTGGACGATGTACGTGCAGGCGATGCCGTTCGAGGACGCGCCCGACTACCGCTTCAACCCCTTCGACCTCACCAAGGTATGGCCGCACGGCGACTACCCGCTGATCGAGGTGGGCCGGATGCGGCTGGAGGAGAACCCGGAGGACTACTTCATCCACATCGAGCAGGCCGCCTTCGAGCCGTCCTCGCTCGTGCCGGGGATCGGGCCCTCGCCGGACAAGATGCTGCTGGGCCGGCTGTTCTCCTACCCGGACACCCACCGCTACCGGATCGGCCCCAACTACGCCCAGCTGCCGCCGAACCGACCGGTCGTCCCGGTGCGTTCGTACGCCAAGGACGGCCCGATGCGCTACGAGCCGGCCAGGACGGCGGCACCGTACGCGCCGAACTCCTACGGTGGCCCGGCCGCCGACACCGCCCGGTACGGGGAGCCGGCCGGCTGGCGGACGGCGGGCGAGATGGTGCGGGCCGCGTACACCCTGCACTCCGAGGACGACGACTTCGGGCAGGCCGGGACGATGGTGCGCACCGTGCTGGACGACGCGGCCAGGACGCGTCTGGTGAGCAATGTGGCCGGCCATCTGAAGGTGGACGTGAGCCCGCCGGTGCTGCGCCGCGCGCTGGACTACTGGCGCAGTGTCGACGCGGCCCTCGGGGACCGCATCGCGAAGGAAGTCAACAGCGCTTAGTCCGAATGGGGTTGGCGTCGCGCGGGGCCCTTGATCATTTATGCAGGTCAAGGGCTATGCAGTCCGGGTATACACACGGTTTATACGTGGTGTGTATAGTGACGGCCATGTCCATCGGTCACACCCTGCTCGCGCTCCTGGAAGCCGGTCCCCGACACGGCTACGACCTCAAGCGCACCTTCGACGATCACTTCGGCCAGGACCGCCCGCTGCACTACGGGCAGGTCTACTCCACGATGTCCCGGCTGCTGAAGAACGGCCTGGTCGAGGTCGACGGCATCGAGGCGGGCGGCGGACCCGAGCGCAAGCGCTACGCCATCACCGACGCCGGCATCACCGACGTCGACGCCTGGCTGGGCACCCCCGAGAAGCCCGAGCCGTACCTCCAGTCCACGCTCTACACCAAGGTCGTCCTCGCCCTGCTCACCCGGCGCGACGCCAACCGGATCCTGGACACCCAGCGTGCCGAACACCTGCGGCTGATGCGGCAGCTCACCCGGCGCAAGAGCAGCGGCGACCTCGCCGACCAGCTCATCTGCGACCACGCCCTGTTCCACCTCGAAGCCGATCTGCGCTGGCTCGAAATGGCCGCCGCGCGCCTGGAACGGCTCGCCAAGGAGATCCACCCGTGACAGCCCTGCTCACCGCGCACGCCCTGCACAAGTCCTACGCCAGCACCCCCGCCCTCGACGGCGCCGACTTCTCCATCAACGCCGGTGAAGTCGTCGCCGTCATGGGCCCCTCCGGGTCCGGCAAGTCCACCCTGCTGCACTGCCTGGCCGGCCTGGTCCCGCCCGACCAGGGCACCGTTCGCTACCAGGGCCGCGACCTGGCCGCTCTCTCGGACGCCGAACGCAGCGCCCTGCGCCGCGCCGACTTCGGCTTCGTCTTCCAGTTCGGCCGGCTCGTCCCCGAACTGAGCTGCGTCGAGAACGTCGCCCTCCCGCTGCGCCTCACCGGCACCAAGCGCAAGGAGGCCGAGGCCCGCGCCACCGAATGGCTCGCCCGCCTGGAGGTGGACGACGTACGCCACCACCGCCCCGGGCAGGTCTCCGGCGGCCAGGGCCAGCGCGTCGCCGTCGCCCGCGCCCTCGTCAACAACCCGCGGGTCGTCTTCGCCGACGAACCCACCGGCGCCCTCGACTCCCTCAACGGCGAACGCGTCATGCAACTGCTCGTCGAGGCCGCCCAGGAGTCGGCCGCCGCCATCGTCCTGGTCACCCACGAATCACGGGTCGCCGCCTTCTCCGACCGCGAGGTCGTCGTCCGTGACGGCAAGGCGCGCGACATGGCGGGGGCGGTATGACAACGCCGGTCTCCGTGTGGACACGGGATCTGCTCATGGGCGTCCGGTTCGCCGTCGCCGGCGGCCGGCCCGGCTGGGCCCGCACCACCCTCACCGCCCTGGGCGTCGGCCTCGGCGTCGCCCTGCTGCTGTTCGCCGCCTCCGCGCCCAGCGTGTTCCAGAACGCGGACGACCGCGGCGACGCCCGCGTACCGATCTGGTACGAGGACCTGGCGCCCGGTCCCGACACCCTGCGCTACGAGAGCATCCCCACCGTCTACCACGGGGCACAGGTCACCGGCATGCTCCTGCAGCCCGACGCGGGCGAGGCCACCACGGCCACCCCGCCCCCGGGCGTCGACGCCTTCCCCGCCCCCGGCGAGATGCTGGTCTCCCCGGCCCTGAAACGGCTCCTGGACTCCTCCGACCACGAGGTCCTGCGGGAACGGCTCGCCGGGTACGAGATCACCGGCACCATCGGCGACGCCGGACTCCGGGGCCCCGCCGAACTCGCCTTCTACATGGGCACGGACACCCTCACCGACACCGCCGCCGACGGCACGCCGAACAACAACCGCACCGACACCTTCGGCGCCAGCTACCCGCCCACCACCCTGAGCCCCATGCTGATCCTGCTCATCCTGGTGATCTGCGTGGTGCTGCTCATGCCGGTGGCCGTCTTCATCGCCACCGCCGTACGGTTCGGCGGCGAACGCCGCGACCAGCGTCTGGCCGCCCTGCGCCTGGTCGGCGCCGACCGCTCCGGCACCCGCCGCATCGCCGCGGGGGAGGCGCTGGCCGGTGCTCTGCTCGGCCTCGCGGTCGGCGTGCTGTTCTTCCTGCTGCTGCGCCAGGCAGCCTCCCACATCACCCTCGCCGGGACGAGCGCCTTCCCCGCCGACTTCGTGCCCAGCGCGCCGCTGACCGTCCTCATCCTGGCCGCCGTGCCGCTGTCCGCCGTCCTGGTCACGCTGTTCGCCCTGCGCGGCGTCGCCATCGAACCCCTCGGCGTCGTCCGGGAGTCGGCCGACCGCCCCCGGCGGCTGTGGTGGCGGCTGGTGCCGGCCGCACTGGGCCTCATGCTGCTGCTCCCACTGGCCGGCGCCTACTCCGCCGGCAGCAGCGGGGCCCGCGAACTCCAGGCCGGCGCGGGCATCGTGCTGATCCTGGTCGGCGCCACCGCCTTCCTGCCCTGGCTCGTGGAACGCGGCGTCGCCGCCTTCCGGGGCGGCCCCGTCTCCTGGCAACTGGCCGTCCGCCGACTCCAGCTGGGCAGCGGCTCCGCCTCCCGCGCGGTCAGCGGCATCACCGTCGCCGTCGCCGGGGCCATCGCCCTGCAGATGCTGTTCGGCGGCGTGCAGGCCGAGGAGAGCAGCCCCACTGGCTACGACACCGACCAGGCTCAGATCCAGGTCGTCTCCTCCGGCATGACCGCCGGGAGCAGCACCCGGATGCTCGGCGAACTCTCCGGCGCCCAGGGCGTGCTGGACGTCTTCGGCAGCTACTCCGGCTACGCGGTGCGTCCCGAGGACCGCGAGCTGCCCGGCGACCTGGTGGCCGCCGGCGTGTACATCGCCGACTGCACCACCCTGCGGAAGATGGCCGAACTCCCCGACTGCTCCAACGGCGACGTCTTCCTCGCCTCCGACCCCGACGACTCGGGGGAGGGGACCTTCCCGCTGCCCGGCCCCGGCGACACCGTCGACGTGAGCGTCGACGTCGGCGGCGCGGCCTGGGACCCGGACCGCGCCGAGCCCGACCTGTGGACCGTCCCGGACGACGCCGTCCGTGTCGACTCCGTCGGCGACCCGCTGGGCCGCTGGGCCTACGGCATCCTGGCCACCCCCGGCGCGCTGGACGGCTCACGCTTCGGCGGCGGCTTCACCGAAGTACTGATCAACGTGGACCCGGAGGACCGGACCGACACCGTCGAGCGGCTGCGCACCGTCCTGTTCGGGATGCCCGAGCGCCCCGCGCTGTGGGAGATCCAGTCCGTCTGGACCTCCGACGAGTTCGCCTCCATCCAGCGCGGGCTGCTCATCGGCTCGATCGCCGTGCTCGCCCTGATCGGGGCCAGCATGATCGTCTCCCAGCTGGAACAACTGCGCGAGCGCAAGCGGCTGCTGGCCTCGCTGGTGGCCTTCGGCACCAAGCGCACCACGCTGAGCGCCTCCGTGCTGTGGCAGACCGCCGTCCCGGTGGCCCTGGGCCTGACCGTGGCCAGCGTCGCCGGTACGGGACTGGGCTTCGTCCTGATGCGGATGGTGGGCCTGCGGGTCACCGACTGGTTCGGCTTCCTGCCCATGGCGGCGGCCGGACTCGTGGTGATCGCCGTGGTCACCCTGGCCAGCATGCCGCTGCTGTGGCGGCTGATGCGGCCCGAGGGGCTCCGTACGGAATGACCGGCTGAACCCCGCGCCCGGGCCGGGCCGCCACGCGTGAAAGCACACCGAAAACGCGTGGTGGCCCGGCCCGTACCGCCGGTACGGTGCCGCCCATGCACCGCGAGCTGATCGACGAGGCCCTGGCCGCCCTGCGCCCGCACCGGGCGGGGGACCGGCTCTTCGGCAATGTGGCCAGCGTGCTGGTCACCGACACCGGGGCGCACCACCGGGGCGTGTGCATCGACACCCCGTGCGGCACCGGCTTCTGCGCCGAACACGCCGCCATCGCCGCCATGGTGACGGCCGGTGAGTACCGCATCGCCGACATCGTCGCCGTGTGGCGCGACGAGACCACCGGCCGCGCGCACGTGCTGCCGCCGTGCGGGCGCTGCCGCGAGTTCATCCGGCAGATCGACCCCGCCAACATCGACACCCGGGTCATCCTCGGCCCCGACCGCTCGGCCCCGCTGCGCGACCTGCTCCCCGCCCACGCGTGGCCCGAACCGCTGGCGGACTGACGCGCGAAGCCCGACGCCTGACGCCCGCGCCGCTCAGTGGGCCGTGGCGGCCTGGGACTCCATCTCCCGCCACAGCTCGACGGCCGCGTTCAGCCGTCGCGCCCGTTCCCGGATCGCCGCGACGTCGTCCCAGGTCACCGCGTCCGCGTGGGCTTGGAGCAGCCGTTCGTGATCGGCACGGATACGCTGCAGGACCCGCACCTGACGCGGTGAGGTACGGGGCATCGGCAGCCCGGCCAGCACCTCGTCCAGCCGCTCCAGATCGGCCCGCGCCGCGAGCGCGGGGATCTCCGCCCGCTCCCGCTCCCGCGCCAGTTGCTCCGGTGTCATCCGGGCGACCTTCCTGGCGCGCGCCGCAGCGGCGCGTATCCGGCGGCGGCGCGGGAACAGCACCCGCACCAGCAGGTTGGCCGTGGACAGCACACTCAGCGCGACGACGGCCAGCACCGCCCAGGTGGTCGGGCTCCAGCCGCCCCCCTCGGTGGTCTCCGCGGCCATCCCCTCATCCGCCTCGTCCCCGCCGGGCACGCCGGCCGCCGGAGCGTCCACCAGTTCCAGCAGCGCGTCCAGCGAGGCGGCCACGAATCCTTCCCCGGACTCCTGGGTTCCCCATGCCCGCTGGGCGAGGTCGTCGTCACCGGACACCGAAACGGCCGAGACGCGGCCACCGTTGTATGTGTCGACGCGGTACACCACCACCCGCTGGTCCGAGGTGTCCGCCCAGTCGATCTGCCCCGCCAGCGTCCCCGCCGGCTCGGCGTCGTCCCCCGACCACGGCGTGTCCTCGCCGAGTTGCAGTTCCAGAACGCTCTCCGGCAGGAAAGCCACCCGCACCGGGGTGCCCGCCCCGGACAGCGCCGCCGCGTACTCCGCCTCCGCGTCGAAGCCGGGGATCCCCGGGTGCACGTACAGCGCCTGCTCCCCGAGCATCCCGGCCGCCTCCGTCAGCAGGTCGGTGTCCGACAGCACGGAGGCCAGCAGCGCCAGCCGCCCCGGCATCTCCTCCACCGGGACCGAGGTGATGGCGCTCGATCCCACCACGCTCACCAGATCGCTGATCGTGTACGGCACGCCGGGCCCGGTGGCCATCACCGCCGAGAAGTCGTCGTCCTGCCACTGGAGCAGCAGCGCCGCCCCGTCGTCCGGCAGATCCTCGGCCAGGGCCGCCATGGTGTCCTCGGTCCGCCCGCTGACCCCCGACACCAGGGCCACCCGCAACTGCGGCACCCCGGCGAACACCGACTCCAGCATCGCCTCGTCCAGCGAGGGGAACGCCTCGGTCACCGCCGGGTCCGTGAAGAACCGCGTGTCGCCGTCCGCCAGTCCGTACACTCCGGCCGACACGTCGCCGTCCAGCGCGTCGGGCAGGCTCAGCAGCACATTCCCGTTGCCGATCCCGACCCGGGCCATCTCCTCGTCGAACAGGCCCCACTCGTCCAGGGAGATGCCCACCGTGGTGCGCTGCTCGCTGCGGTTGGGGCTGTCGCTGGTGGCGCTGCGCGTCTCGCTGTGCACCATGTACACGCCCGGCTCGCCGATCGCCGCCGCCAACTGCTGTGCCGCCGCCCCGTCCTCGCCGATCTCCTCGGTCACGAAGGCGATCCGGAACGTGGTGTCCGTCCGCTCGTAGCGGGCCCGCAGCAGCTCGACCAGCTGCGGATCGGCGCCCTGGTAGTCCTCGGCCACCCACACCGTCTCGCCGTCCGCGAGCGCCGCGATGGCCTCCTCCAGCTGTCCCGCGGCCCGGGCGGGCGGGGCGGTGAGCAACCCGAACAGCAGCAGCACGCCCAGCAGGCCCGCGAGCCGCGCTCTGCGCCCGTCGGTGATCCTCATCCCCGTCCCCCTGTCCGCGATGTCCTGTGGAATGCTATGCCCGCCAACTGACAGCAGGGCACGGACGGGGGACGGGAACCGTATGGCGGTCGGGGATCTTCTGGACGGCCGGTACCGGCTGGTGCGCAAGCTCGGCGAGGGCGGCATGGGCCAGGTGTGGCAGGCCCACGACGAGCGGCTGCGGCGCGACGTCGCCATCAAGACCGCCACCGACGGCGCGGACAGCGCGCTGGTGCGCCGCCTGGAGCGGGAGGCGATGGCCATCGCCCGGCTCGCCCACCCGCACATTGTCACCGTGCACGACATGCTCACCGGCGAGTTCGAGGGCGGCTCCGCCGTCATGCTGGTGATGGAACTGGTGCCGGGGGAGTCCCTGGACCGCACGCTGGCGGGTGGCCCGCTGCCGCTGGACCTGGCCCTGGAGTGGGGCGCGCAGATCGCCGACGCGCTCTCGGCGGCGCACGCCCCGGGCGTCGGCATCGTGCACCGCGACCTCAAGCCGGCCAACGTGATGATCACCCACCAGCGGGTCAAGCTGCTGGACTTCGGCATCGCCCACCTCGCCGAGGGCATCGACGAGGGCCGGCGCACCTCCCTCACCGCCACCGGCACCGCCATCGGCACCCCCGACTACATGGCCCCCGAACAGTGCACCGGCGCCGAGATCACCGCCGCCACCGACGTGTACGCGCTGGGCTGCGTGCTGTTCACCATGCTCACCGGGCGCACCGTCTTCCCGCCCGGCGGCACCGTGATGCAGGTGATGTACCGGCAGGTCAACGAGGTGCCCCCGCAGCGGCCCGGCGAGCTGCGCCCCGGGCTGCCGGCGGACGTCGACGCGCTGGTGCTCGCCCTGCTGGCCAAGGACCCGGCCGACCGTCCGGAGGGCGCCGCCGCCGTACGCGACCGGCTGCGCGAGCTGGCCCGCCCCCAGGGGACACCCGCGCCGAAGCCGGACCCGCGGGTGAGCAGCCCGCACACCGTCCGGCTCACCCCGCCCGTGCCGGGCCCCTCCGAGCCCACCGACCGGGTGCCCACCGGGTACGACCGGGACGCCTCCGCGACCCCGCCGCCCACCCCGCCCGCCCCCTCCGTCCAGGACACCCCCTCCGTCCAGGACGCCCCGCCCGCCCCCTCCCTGCGCAAGGACCCGCCGGAGCCGGAGCCGCAGCCGGAGGAGCCCCCCGCCCGTCCCGCCGACGAGCTGCGCGCCCGTACCCGCGAGGCCCAGGCCGCCCAGCAGAGCGGCAACTCGGCCGCCGCCGCCGAACTGTGGGCCGCCCTCATACCCCGCCTCGCCGAGTACTACGGCCCCGACGGCTGGCCCACCGAACGCGCCTGCGTCCAGCTCGGCCTCATCGGCCACCACACCACCACCGCCATCGCCCGGGACCTGGAGGGCCGCTACGGCTCCCGCCGCACCCGCCGGGCCCGCAAAGCCCTGGCAGGACGACCCATCCCCCTGGAGTGAGAACCGGGCCCCGTACCCTGGAAAGGCTGTACCGCCCCGGCCCTGTGGAGATGACGATGTCTGCCAGTCCCGCGTTCCAATACACCGACCTGCTCCCGGTCGGCGCGGACGACACCCCGTACCGTCTGGTCACCGCCGAGGGGGTCAGCACCTTCGAGGCCGGTGGGCGCACCTTCCTCCAGGTCGAGCCGGAGGCGCTGCGGCGGCTCGCCGCCGAGGCCATGCACGACATCTCGCACTACCTGCGCCCGGAGCACCTGGCCCAGCTGCGGAAGATCCTGGAGGACCCCGAGGCGTCGCCGAACGACCGCTTCGTGGCGCTGGACCTGCTGAAGAACGCCAACATCGCCGCCGCCGGCGTGCTCCCCATGTGCCAGGACACCGGCACCGCGATCGTCATGGGCAAGCGCGGCCAGCAGGTCCTCACCGAGGGCGAGGACGCCCGCGCGCTCTCCGAGGGCATCTTCGACGCCTACACCAAGCTGAACCTGCGCTACTCGCAGATGGCGCCGCTGACCATGTGGGACGAGAAGAACACCGGCTCCAACCTCCCCGCCCAGATCGAGCTGTACGCGGAGGACGGCGACGCGTACAAGTTCCTGTTCATGGCCAAGGGCGGCGGCTCGGCGAACAAGTCGTTCCTCTACCAGGAGACCAAGGCGGTGCTGAACGAGGCATCGATGATGAAGTTCCTGGAGGAGAAGATCCGCTCCCTGGGCACCGCCGCCTGCCCCCCGTACCACCTGGCCATCGTGGTCGGCGGCACCTCCGCCGAGTACGCGCTGAAGACCGCCAAGTACGCCTCCGCGCACTACCTGGACGAGCTGCCGGCCGAGGGTTCGCCCACCGGCCACGGCTTCCGCGACCGCGACCTGGAGGAGAAGGTCTTCGAGCTGACCCAGAAGATCGGCATCGGGGCGCAGTTCGGCGGCAAGTACTTCTGCCACGACGTGCGCGTGGTGCGGCTGCCCCGGCACGGCGCCTCCCTCCCGGTGGCCATCGCGGTCTCCTGCTCCGCCGACCGCCAGGCCAAGGCCAAGATCACCGCGCAGGGCGTCTTCCTGGAGCAGCTGGAGACCGACCCGGCGCGCTTCCTGCCGGAGACCACGGACGAGCACCTCACCGAGGACGAGGTGGTACGGATCGACCTCACCCGGCCGATGGACGAGATCCGCGCCGAACTCAGCAAGCACCCGGTGAAGACCCGCCTCTCGCTGACCGGGCCGCTGGTGGTGGCGCGGGACATCGCGCACGCCAAGATCAAGGAGCGGCTGGACGCGGGCGAGGAGATGCCGCAGTACCTGCGCGACCACGCCGTGTACTACGCGGGTCCGGCCAAGACCCCCGAGGGGTACGCCTCGGGCTCCTTCGGTCCGACCACGGCCGGCCGGATGGACTCCTACGTCGCGCAGTTCCAGGCGGCGGGCGGCAGCCACGTGATGCTGGCCAAGGGCAACCGCTCGGCCCAGGTGACGAAGGCGTGTGCCGCGCACGGCGGTTTCTACCTCGGCTCCATCGGCGGCCCGGCCGCCCGTCTGGCGCAGGACTGCATCAAGGCGGTGGAGGTCCTGGAGTACGCGGAGCTGGGCATGGAGGCGATCTGGAAGATCGAGGTGGAGGACTTCCCGGCGTTCATCGTGGTGGACGACAAGGGCAACGACTTCTTCACCGACCCGGCCCCGGACCAGCCGTTCATCACGAGCATCCCGGTGGGCGGCCCGCGCGGCTGACCCCGCCGGGCGGGAATTCCGGTGCGCGCCACGGGCGCGCACCGGTACCGTCCCCTCCCATGTCGACTTCCGGCGCCCCGCGCGTCCCCCGTACCCGTCCCGAGTTGCGCGCGGACGAGCGCACCCAGCTGACCGGCTGGCTGGAGATGCAGCGCGACATCATCCACTGGAAGTGCGAGGGGCTCTCCGAGGAGGAGGCCCACCGCCCGGTGCTGCCCGGCTCCCCGCTGATGACGATGGCGGGCCTGGTGTCGCACCTGCGGTGGGTGGAGCACTGCTGGTTCGAGGTCATGATGATGAACCGGCCCGCGGTCGGCCCGCAGTTCGACGAGGGGCTGCCCGAGGACGCCGACATGCGGGTCGAGGGGATCGCGCTGGAGCGGCTGCTGGACGACTACCGGCGGCAGTGCGCCGTTTCGGACGGCATCATCGCGGCCCATGGCCTGGACGACGCCGGCCGCAACACGGACTTCAGGAGCGGTGGCGCCAGTCTGCGCTGGATGCTGCTGCACATGATCGAGGAGACCGCGCGGCACGCCGGGCACGCCGACACGATCCGGGAGCTGCTCGACGGCACCAGGGGGTACTACTGAGCGCGTTAGCTTGGGGGGCATGAGCGACTTCAGTGGTGAGTTCCGGGTCGAGCACGACTCCATGGGGGAGGTGCGGGTCCCGGCCGGGGCGAAGTGGCGGGCCCAGACGCAGCGGGCGGTGGAGAACTTCCCGATCTCCGGGCACCGTCTGGAGCGGGGGCACATCGCGGCGCTGGCCCGGATCAAGGCGGCGGCCGCCACCGTGAACGTACGGCTCGGGGTGCTGGATCCGGACATCGGCGCGGCGATCTCCGCCGCCGCCGACGAGGTGACGGCCGGAGAGTGGGACGACCACTTTCCGGTGGATGTCTTCCAGACCGGCTCCGGCACCTCGTCGAACATGAACATGAACGAGGTGCTCGCCACGCTCGCCACCGAGCGGCTGGGCCGGCCCGTTCATCCCAATGACCATGTGAACGCCAGCCAGTCCTCCAACGATGTCTTCCCCTCCTCGATCCATGTCGCCGCCACGGCCGCCGTGCTGGAGGAGCTGATTCCGGCGCTCGGCGTGCTGGCCGCCGCGTTCGAGGACAAGGGCGCGGAATTCGCCGGGGTGGTGAAATCGGGGCGCACCCATCTGATGGACGCCACCCCGGTCACCCTGGGGCAGGAGTTCGGTGGATACGCGGCGCAGCTCCGGTACGGCCAGGAACGGTTGCGTTCCGCGCTGCCACGGCTGGCCGAACTGCCGCTGGGCGGTACGGCGGTGGGCACCGGGATCAACACCCCCGCCGGTTTCTCGGCCGCCGTCATCGAGGAGGTGGCCCGCACCACCGGGCTGCCGCTGACCGAGGCGCGGGACCATTTCGAGGCGCAGGGCGCCCGCGACGGCCTGGTGGAGACCTCGGGGCAGCTGCGTACCGTCGCCGTCTCGCTCACCAAGATCTGCAACGACCTGCGCTGGATGGGATCGGGCCCGCGCGCCGGGCTCGCCGAGATCAATCTGCCCGATCTGCAGCCGGGTTCCTCGATCATGCCGGGCAAGGTCAACCCGGTGATCCCGGAAGCCGTGCTGATGGTGTGCGCCCAGGTCACCGGCGCGGACGCCGCCGTCGCCGCGGCCGGCGCGGCGGGGAATTTCGAGCTGAACGTGATGCTGCCCGTGATGGCCAGGAATCTGCTGGAGTCCATCCGGCTGCTGGCCAACGCGTCCACCCTGCTCGCCGAACGCACCGTGGCCGGAATCACCGCCAACGCCGAACGCGCCCGCGAGTACGCCGAGTCCTCGCCGTCCGTCGTGACCCCGCTCAACCGCTACCTCGGGTACGAGGAGGCGGCCCGGATCGCCAAGCGGGCGCTCGCCGAACGCAAGACCATCCGCGAGGCGGTGCTGGACGGCGGCTACGTGGAGCGCGGTGAGCTGACCCTCGCGCAGCTCGACGAGGCGCTGGATGTACTGCGCATGACTCATCCTTGAGGGTGGCGCCTTGTCCCGGTCGCCCCGAATATCATGTGCCGATGACAGAACCAGTGCACGCTTGGCGACCAGGGGAACACATTCTGTGGCGTTACCGGGCGAACGCGGCGCCGGGTATTCATATCTGCCGCCCCGTCACCGTGGTGCGCGATGCGCCGGATCTGCTCGCCGTCTGGGTGGCGCCGGGTACCGAATGCGTGCGCCCGGCGCTCGCCGACGGCTCCCCGGTCCACCAGGAGCCGCTGGCGACCCGCTACACCAAGCCGCGCATCACGGTGCGCGACCGCTGGTCGGGCACCGGGGTGCTCAAGCTGGCCCGTCCCGGCGAGCCCTGGTCCGTGTGGCTTTTCTGGGATCGGGGGTGGCGCTTCAAGAACTGGTACGTCAATCTTGAAGAGCCCCTGCACCGCTGGTCGGGCGGGGTCGATTCGGAGGATCACTTTCTCGATATCGCGGTCTATCCCGACCGCAGCTGGGAGTGGCGGGACGAGGACGAATTCGCCCAGGCGCAGCTGGCAGGACTGCTGGACGCCGGTCAGGCGGAGCGGATCCGTGCGGCCGGCCAGGCGGCGACGCGGGTGATCGGGACCTGGGGGCGGCCGTTCAGTGAGAACTGGGAGTCCTGGCGCCCGGACCCGCGCTGGCGGAACCCCGCACTGCCCCACGACTGGGACCGGACCGCGGTGCTCCCCGCCCCGTTGCGGGGCGCGCACCCGGTGCCGCAGCAACCCAGAGCCTCTTGATGCACCCCCGGGCGTCAAACGTAGGATCGACCCCCACGACCGCTCCACCGCACAACATCCCCACTTCGCACGCCAGTTCCTCGCCCGGATGGATGGACATCCCCTCGTGACGGACCCGACCTCACCGCAGCCCGTGGCTCGCACGGCGGACGTACCCTCCCACGCCGGCTCCGCGGCGCTGCCCCACGCGCGCTCCGAGCCCGACCCGGCCGAACATCCCCCGGTACGACCGGACGCCGGGGGCGGTGGTGGCGGCGCGGGCACCGTGGGCGGCGGCTCGGGGTCCATCGACCGGCTGCGCTTCGTCGGCGTCGCCACCCGGCGCATCGCCCGGGGCTCCGACGCCGACGAGATCATCCTGGGCCTGTGCCGGGCCACCGTGCCCACCTTCGCGGACGCCATCCTGGTCTATCTGCTCAATCCGCTGCCGGTCGGCGACGAACAGCCCCAGAACCCGTGGGTGTTCGTGCTGCGCCGTACCGACCGCATCCCGGACGAGCTGGCCTTCCGCGACGTCTCGGGCGGCCTGGCGGCCGATGGCGGCGGGGGTACGGGGTCGGCCGCCGTACTGCCGCTGCTGTCGGGCGCCCTCGCCCGCGTCGAACTGCGCGGCAACGGCCCGCTCGCCGAGGTGCTGCGCGGGGTGCGCCCCGTGTTCACCGACACGCAGGTCTCCCAGCAGGCGCTGTCCGAACTGACCGGCGCCGAGACCCTGCCCGAGGAGCGGCACGCCATCCTCGCCCCGCTGCGCGGTCAGCGCCGCGTGATCGGCGCGGCCGTCTTCCTGCGCCGCCCGGACAACGACGCGTTCGAGAAGGACGACCTCCAGGTCGCCCAGCAGCTGTCCACCCACTCCGCGCTCGGCGTGGACAAGGCGATCCTGCACGGCAGAGAAGCCTCCATCGCGGACGAGCTGCAGCGCACCATGCTGCCGGACGACCTGCCCCAGCCCACCGGCGTCCGCCTCGCCAGCCGCTACCTCCCCGCCGGGAAGACCGCCCGGGTCGGCGGCGACTGGTACGACGCGATCCCGCTGCCCGGCAGCCGGGTCGCGCTGGTGGTCGGCGACGTGATGGGCCACTCCACCACCTCGGCCGCCATCATGGGCCAGCTGCGCACCACCGTGCAGACACTCGCCGGGCTCGACCTGCCGCCCCAGGAGGTGCTGCACCACCTGGACGAGCAGGCCCAGCGCCTGGGGGATGACCGGATGGCGACCTGCCTCTATGCGGTGTACGACCCGGTCGCGCACCGCATCACCGCCGCCAACGCGGGCCACCCGCCGCCGGTGCTGCTGCACCGCGACGGCACCACCGAGGTCGTCAACCTGGAACCCAACGCCCCCATCGGCGTCGGCGGCGTGGACTTCCAGACCGTCGAGCTGCCCGCCCCGCCCGGCTCCACGCTGGTGCTGTACACCGACGGCCTGGTGGAGTCCCGTACCCGCGACGTGTGGACGGGCGTGGAGGACCTGCGCGAGAAGCTCACCGAGACGTGCTCGCTCACCCGGCCCGATCACGCGGCCCCGCTGGAGCCGCTGTGCGACGCCATCCTGGACATCGTGGGGCCCGGCGACCGTGACGACGACATCGCCCTGCTGGCCGCCCGCTTCGAGGGCATCGCGCCCGGCAACGAGGCGTCCCTGGAGCTGGAGCCGCGCCCCGAATCGGTTCGACACGCCCGCCGCCTGGTGCGCGAGTCGCTCGCCGGCTGGGACCTGACCGAGCTGGAGGACGCCGTCGAGCTGCTGGTGTCCGAGGTGGTCACCAACGCCGTGCGGTACGCGGAACGCCCCGTCAGCGTACGGCTGCTGCGTACCGACGTGCTGCGCTGCGAGGTGGGCGACGACGTGCCGCAGCTGCCGCGCCTGCGGCAGGCGGGCCCGGCCGACGAGGGCGGGCGCGGGCTGTACCTGGTGCAGCGGCTGGCCCGCAAGTGGGGCGCGACGCGGCTGTCCACCGGCAAGCTGGTGTGGTTCGAGATGACGCTGCCCGGCCGGTCCTGATCGGGACCGGCCGGGCAGGCCGTGGAACGGGGCCGCTCAGGCGAGGGCGGCCTCGGCGTCCAGGGTGGTGGCGACCGCCTGGATGACGGCACCGATCTTGAACGCCTCCTGGATGGTCTCCCGGTCGACGCCGGCCTTGCGCAGCACCTGCTCGTGCGAGTCCAGGCACTGGCCGCAGCCGTTGATGGCGGAGACCGCGAGCGACCACAGCTCGAAGTCGACCTTCTCCACGCCAGGGTTGCCGATGACGTTCATCCGCAGCCCGGCGCGCAGGGTGCCGTACTCCGGGTCGCTCAGCAGGTGGCGGGTGCGGTAGAAGACGTTGTTCATCGCCATGACGGCGGCGGCCGACTTGGCGGCGGTGTACGCCTCCTCCGACAGGTGCTCGCGGGCCTGCGGCTCCAGCTCACGCAGCACGAGCGCGGAGCGGGCGGCGATGGCGCAGGCGAGCACGGTGCCCCACAGCTGCTGCTGGGGCAGGGGCGAGTTGCCTATGACGGAGCCGAGGTTCAGCTTCAGGTCCTTGGCGTACGCCGGGACGGACGCCTTCAGTTCGTCGAGAGCCATGAGGGGTGCCTCACGCGCCCGCGAGCAGCGCGACCGGGTCCAGGGTGGTCTCGCCCTTGGTCCAGTTGCAGGGGCACAGCTCGTCGGTCTGCAGCGCGTCCAGCACCCGCAGGACCTCCTTGGGGTTCCGGCCGACGGAGCCCGCGGTGACCATGGTGAACTGGATCTCGTTGTTCGGGTCGACGATGAAGACGGCCCGCTGGGCGAAGCCGTCCTCGCCCTGCACGCCGGCGGCGCGCATGAGCTCGTGCTTGGAGTCGGCGAGCATCGGGAAGGGCAGGTCGCGCAGGTCGGCGTGGTCCTTGCGCCAGGCGTGGTGGACGAACTCGGAGTCACCGGAGACGCCGAGGATCTGCGCGTCGCGGTCCGCGAACTCCTCCTCCAGCTGGCCGAAGGCGGCGATCTCGGTCGGGCACACGAAGGTGAAGTCCTTCGGCCAGAAGAACACGACGCGCCACTTGCCCTCGTAGGTCTTGTGGTCGATCTGCGCGAACGCGCTCTCGGCGTCGAGGCTGACGCAGGCGGTGAGGTCGTACTCGGGGAACTTGTCGCCGACGGTGAGCAACTCGGTCTCCTTGTGTGGTGCTGAGGGTTTGCTGCCGGGGCTGCCGGGGGGCTTCCCTGACGGTCTGGGCGGGCACTACGCTGCCATATCGGCCATTGATCTCAGAAATAGCTAGACTCGTCGTGATTAATCGGAGGTAGTTATCAGTGGCCGGTACGACGGGTCCCGCGGGCATGCCGAGACAGCCCACATTCGCGCAGCTGAGAGCGTTCGCCGCGGTGGCGGAGCACCTGCACTTCCGGGAGGCGGCGGCCGCCATCGGGATGAGCCAGCCGGCGCTTTCCGGCGCCGTCGCCGCGCTGGAGGAAACCCTCGATATCACCCTCTTGGAGCGCACCACCCGCAAGGTGCTGCTCTCCCCGGCCGGCGAACGGCTGGCCGTACGGGCCCGCTCCGTGCTGGAGACCGTACGGGAGCTGGTGGAGGAGGCCGAGGCCGCCCGGGCGCCGTTCACCGGGGCGCTGCGGCTGGGCGTCATCCCCACCTGCGCGCCGTACCTGCTGCCGACCGTGCTGCGGCTGATCCGCGAGGAGTTCCCCGACCTGGAACCACGGGTGCACGAGGAGCGCACCGCGGAGCTTCTGGAGGGGCTCACCGGCGGTCGGCTGGACGCGCTGCTGCTCGCCGTGCCCCTGGGGTATCCGGGGGTGACCGAGCTGCCGCTGTACGACGAGGACTTCGCGCTCGTCCTGCCGCACGGCCATCCGCTGGCCGGCTGCCGCGACATCCCGCGCGCCGCGCTGCGCGATCTCGACCTGATCCTGCTGGACGAGGGGCACTGCCTGCGCGATCAGGCGCTGGAGATCTGCCAGGAGGCGGGGCGCGAGGCGGGGGCCACCATGGCGGCCAGCGCGGCCGGGCTCTCCACGCTGGTGCAGCTGGTGGCGGGCGGCCTGGGGGTGACCCTGCTGCCGCGCACCGCCCTGAAGGTGGAGACGGCGCGCAGCGAGGAGCTGGCCACCGGGTTCTTCGCCGATCCGGCGCCCACCCGGCGGATAGCGCTGGTGATGCGCACCGGGACGGCGCGCACGGCGGAGTTCGAGACGCTGGCGCGCGCCCTGCGCCGGGCGCTGCGCCCGCTGCCGGTGCGTATCAGCCGTCCCTAGCGCCCGCCCCGTCGCCCCTGCCCCGGCTCTCGCCCTCGCCCTCGCCCCCGAGTCTGCGGCTCTGCCGGGGCGGCCGGCCGCGCCGCGGGGGCGGGCGGGCGTCGCCCGGCAGCCGCCCGGCCTCCCGCATCGCCTGCCGCAGCAGATAGTCGATCTGCGCGTTGGTGCTGCGCAGCTCGTCCGCGGCCCAGCGCGCGAGCGCGTCGTGGACGGCCGGGTCGAGCCGCAGCAGCACCTGCTTGCGGGCGGGCCGCGCGGGGCGCTCCGACGGCGCGGGGGGCTCGGTGGGCTCCGCGGGGTCCGTCACTGGTAGAGGGACCCGGTGTTCAGCACGGGCTGGGGCGAGTGGTTGCCGCACAGCACGACCAGCAGGTTGGAGACCATGGCGGCCTTGCGCTCCTCGTCCAGCTCGACGATGTCGAGTTCGGTGATGCGGGCGAGCGCCGTCTCGACCATGCCGCAGGCGCCCTCCACGATGGTCTCGCGGGCCGCGACCACGGCGCCGGCCTGCTGGCGCTGGAGCATCGCGGAGGCGATCTCGGGGGCGTAGGCGAGGTGCGTGAACCGGGCCTCGATGATCCGCACCCCGGCGGCCTGCACCCGCGCCGTCAGCTCCACGGCCAGCTTCTCGGTGATCTCCTCCGCGTCGCCGCGCAGCGACAGTTCGTCCTGGCCGTGCGCGTCGTAGGGGTACTCGATGGCGATGTGACGCAGCGCGGACTCGGTCTGGGTGGAGACGAACTCCACGAAGTCGTCCACCTCGAAGCTGGCCTGCGCGGTGTCCTCGACCTTCCAGACGATGACCCCGGCCAGTTCGATCGGGTTGCCGTGCGCGTCGTTGACCTTCAGGACCGCGGTCTCGTGGTTGCGCACCCGGGTGGAGATCTTGGTGCGGGTGGTCAGCGGGTTGACCCAGCGCAGCCCGTCCTTGCGGATGGTGCCCGAGTAGCGGCCGAAGAACTGCACCACCCGCGCCTCGCCGGGGGCGACCATGTTGAGCCCGCTCATCATGAAGACCGAGACCAGGAAGAGCAGTGAGCCCGCGACGATGAGCAGCACGCCCATGCCGACGGATTCGTCGTTGGCGAGCACGATGCCGCCGATGCCTATGCCGATGCTCGCCACGGTGCCCAGGAAGGTGAGCAGCAGGGCGAGCCCGCCCGGAATGCTGTGCGCGGGCGTCTCCCTGACCCGGGGTTCGGGCATCTGGGGTGTGTCGACGGTGAGTTCACTGCCAGTGGTCATGGTGTCCCCGTTCCTGTCACGGCGGCCGGTGCGGCCGTGCCCCACCTTAGCAATGTGATATCACTTTATGGCAAGGGGGTGGTCGCGATGTATCGCGAATCGGTAGCCTGAGGGGGTGACTTCCGAAAAGCCCCCCGCCGTGCCGCTGGCCAAGCCCGCCGCACCGGCCCCCGTGCCGCACGCCGCGCCGGATTCCGTACGTGCCTCCGACGCGGACCGGGACCGGATCGCGGACATCCTGCGCGAGGCGCTGGCCGAGGGCCGGCTGGACGCGGAGGAGCACTCCGAGCGCATCGAGTCCGTCTACCGGGCCAAGACCCTGGGCGAACTGGAGCCGCTGATCCGCGATCTGCCCGCCGGGCAGCGCACCGCCCCGCCGCCCCCGGCCCCCGCCCCGCACCATGCCCCGCCGCACGGCGGTCAGATGGTGGTGCCCGAGGGGCCGCGCAGCGTGGTCGCCGTCTTCAGCGCCGCCAACCGGACCGGCCGCTGGCGGATCGGACTGCGCACGGTGGCCTCCGCGGTCTTCGGCAGCGTCGAACTCGACCTGACCGAGGCGATCTTCGACCAGCCCTACGTGACCATCGACGCCACCGCCGTCTTCGGCAGCGTGGAGATCAAGGTCCCGGAGAACGTCACCGTGCGCACCGGCGGCACCGGGGTGCTGGGCAGCTTCGAAGTGGTGGAGATGGTCTCCGGCGACCCGGGCGCCCCGGTGATCATGGTCAAGGGCGCGGCCGTCTTCGGATCCGTCGAGGCGCGGCCGGTGCCGGGGAAAGCGGTGCGGAATCTCCGTTGATGCCTGAGATGTCCGCCTGAAGTGACGGATGCGGACGCCCGTGTGGTTGCTCCGTGCATAAGCACGCGTACAGCGGGTAGGGCTCGGGGGACCGTCACTCGTATGGCCGCGCGAGGTGGGAAAGGCACTCTCCATTCAGTTGGGGACTGGTCCGGTCCGGGTGAGGGTCTCTTAGCCAGCCATGAGCGACCCCCGGTAGCCGTCGTCAGGAGTTTGACTGTGCTGCAATCGTCACCGCCCCAAGAGTCCCAGTGGTCACCGGCCGTCCCGGCTCAGCGCAGTTCGAGAGACCTGGCGGGGCCATGGCACTCCGAGGCAGCGTGTCGGCGGGATGAGGCAGGACTCTTCTTCGCCCCCTCCCAGGAGCCCACCGCGGCCCGGCTCTCCCGCGAACAGGCCGCCAAGGCCGTGTGCGCGCGCTGCCCGGTGCTGCTCGAATGCCGGGAGCACGCGCTGCTCCAGCCCGAGCCGTACGGGGTGTGGGGCGGCCTGACCGCCGCCGAACGCCGCGTGGTGCTCAGCCGGCGCCGCCGCCGCGAGGCCACCAGCGGCAGCACCACGCGCGTCGCCTGACCGGCCCCCACACCGGCCGGGCACGCCACCCGCCGGCCGGCCCGCACCCGTGCGCGGGCCGGCCCCCGGGAGCCGGCCGTCCCACCCCGGCCCTCTTTCGTACGGGCTCACTTGCCCCGGTCGAAGTCCACCGCGCTGTACGCGCGCAGCTTGGACAGCCGGTGCGTGGAGTCGATCTGCCGGATGGTGCCCGAGCGCGAACGCATCACCAGTGACTGGGTGGTGGCGGTCTCGGGCCGGTAGCGCACCCCGCGCAGCAACTCGCCGTCCGTGATGCCGGTCGCCACGAAGAAGACGTTCTCCCCGCGCACCAGGTCGTCCGTGTGCAGCACCCGGTCCAGATCGTGCCCGGCGTCCAGAGCCGCCCGCTTCTCCGTCTCGTCCTTGGGCCACAGCTTGCCCTGGATGGTGCCGCCCAGGCACTTGATGGCGCAGGCCGCGATGATGCCCTCCGGGGTCCCGCCGATGCCCAGCAGCAGGTCGGCCCCGGTGCCCTCGCGCACGCTCATGATGGCGCCGGCCACGTCCCCGTCCGAGATCAGCTTCACCCGGGCGCCCGCCTCACGGACCTGCCGCACCAGATCGTCGTGGCGCGGCCGGTCCAGGATCACCACGGTCACATCGCCCGGCGCGCCGCCCTTCGCCTTGGCGACGCGGCGCACGTTCACGGCGGGCGGCGCGTCGATGTCCACGAACTCGGCGGCCTCGGGCCCGGTCGCCAGCTTGTCCATGTAGAACACCGCGCTCGGGTCGAACATCGCGCCGCGCTCGGCCACCGCCAGCACCGAGACCGCGTTGCCCATGCCCTTGGCGGTCAGCGTCGTCCCGTCCACCGGGTCCACGGCCACATCGCACTCGGGGCCGGTGCCGTCGCCCACCCGCTCGCCGTTGTACAGCATCGGGGCCTCGTCCTTCTCCCCCTCGCCGATGACGACCACGCCGTTCATCGACACGGTGGAGACCAGCGCCCGCATGGCCTTCACGGCGGCGCCGTCCGCGCCGTTCTTGTCGCCCCGGCCCACCCAGCGGCCCGAGGCCATCGCCCCGGCCTCGGTGACCCGTACCAGCTCCAGGGCCAGGTTGCGGTCAGGTGCCTCGGGAGCCACTTCGAGCGGCTGCGGAAGATGATGGTCGGGCATCGGAACGCACCTTTCTGCGCGGCTTGGCCGCTGGATGAGGGTGCTCATGACTTTAGCCGGAATTCGTACACCTGAGCAGAGTGCCCATCTGATGAGCGACCCCGGGGGCGGTTCCGCGCCCGTCCGGGGCATACGGGACGATGGACGGGTGGCGAGCGATGCGGACGTGACCGAGAAGAGCGAGCAGACCGGCCCGGCGGACGAGGCCCCGGCGGCGGAGGCGCAGGCGCCGCCCAAGCGGCCCAAGCTGAAGTCGGCCCGCGACATGGTGCTGTCCATGGCGGTGATCACGGCCGTGTCGTTCGGGCTGTACCTGTTCGCCCCCGGCGGCGACGCCGGCGCGGACCCGGTCAAGCCCATCAGCTACGAGGCCGAGGCCGATCTCGCGGCCCGCGCCGCGCCGTACGCACTCCTCGCCCCCGAAGGGCTGCCGGACGACTGGCGGGCCACCTCGGTGCGGTACCGCGCCACCGACCCGTTCGGCGCCACCTGGAAACTCGGCTTCGTGGACCCGGACAACGAATACGCCGGGCTCGTCCAGGCGGACGGCGACCCCGCGCCCTTCATCGCCGACGCCACCCAGGGCGCCGAGGACACCGGCGAGACCGTGTCCCTCGGCGGCGAGGAGTGGGCCTGGTACGAGGGGTCGCGGTACGACGCCCTCGTGCTGGAGGGGGCGGAGGTGACCACCGTGGTCACCGGCACCGCCCCCCGCGCACAGCTGACGGAGCTGGCCGGATCGCTCCGGGTCAGGTCCGCCGGGCAGTGAGCCGGAAGGGGCTCACAGCACGCTGACCGCCTCGGCGTACTCCAGACGCGGCTTGCGCGGGAAGAACGCGTCAGGCCCCGGGCGGCCGATGTTCACCACCAGCAGCGCCTTCTGCCGGCCGTCGCCGAAGAACTCCTTGTCGACGCCCTGCGCGTCGAAGCCGCTCATCGGGCCGGCCGCCAGCCCCGCCGCCCGCACGCCCAGCAGGAAGTACCCGGCCTGGAGCGTCGCGTTGAAGCTGCCGTGCCGCTCGCGCAGCTCCGCCTCCCCGTACATGTCGTCCTTGAGGGTGGGCCGCACCGGCAGCAGCCGGGGCAGCTTCTCGTGGAAGTCCAGGTCCACCGAGAGGATGGCCGTCAGCGGCGCGCTGCCGGTCTTGTCCCGGTTGCCCCGCGACATCAGCGGCAGCAGCCGCTCCCTGGCCTCGCGCGAGCGCAGCAGGGTGATCCGCAGCGGCGATTGGTTGAACGCGGTCGGCGCCAGCTTGATCAGGTCGTACACCGCCTGGATCTGCTCCTCGCTCACCGGCTCCGCGGTGAACGTGTTGGCGGTGTGCGCCTCGCGGAACAGCAGATCCTGCGCGGTGGGGTCGAGGGCGAGGGTCATCGGGACGGTGCCTTTCATCGGGAGTACGGGACCCGGGGCCGTGCCACCGGGCCAGGGGAGACTTCCCCGCCCCGCCAACCCCGACGCGTCCGTCCGCTATTCCCTCTTGCCCGTCATTCCTCCCGCTCCGCGTCCCCTCCGGCGGCTTCCGCCGCCTCCTGGGCCCGCAGGGCCTGGTCGAGCCTGGCCCGGGCACCGGCCAGCCAGCCGGCGCAGATCTTCGCCAGCTCCTCGCCGCGCTCCCACAGCGCCAGGGACTCCTCCAGAGTGACCCCGCCCGCCTCCAGCCGGCGGACCACATCGATCAGCTCGTCCCGCGCCTGCTCGTAGCTGAGCGCCGGGTCCGTGTCCGCTTCCGCCATGTCCGCCACCTCGTGTCCGCCGTCCGTCATCGCTGTTCCGCCCGTCCCTGCTCCTGATCCGGACCGTCCACCGTCACCGTGAACGCTCCCTCGGCCACCCGTGCCCGCAGCGTCTCACCGGACGCCACCTCGGCCGGGTCCCGCACCGCCGCACCGTCCGCGCGCTGGAGCACGGCGTAGCCGCGCCGCAGGGTGGCCGCCGGCGACAGCGCCACCACCCGCGCCCTGGTGTGCGTCAGATCGGCCTCCGCCCGCTCCAGCAGATGCCCCAGGGTGCGCCGCGACCTGGCCACCAGGGCCTCGATCTCCTCCGCGCGTCCGGCGATCATCCGCTGCGGCTCGGCCAGCACCGGCCGGCTGACGGCCGCCGCCAGCCCCCGCTCCTCACGGTCCAGGTACGTCTCCAGCACCCACCGGCCGCGCTCGCGCAACTGCCGCACCCGGGACTGCTCCTCGCCCACATCGGGCACCGTCCGCTTGGCGGCGTCGGTGGGCGTGGAGGCCCGCAGGTCCGCCACCAGGTCCAGCAGCGGCGAGTCCGGCTCGTGCCCGATGGCCGAGACCACCGGCGTACGGGCCGCGGACACCGCCCGGATCAGCGCCTCGTCCGAGAACGGCAGCAGATCCTCCACACTCCCGCCGCCCCGCGCCACGATGATCACATCGACCTCGGGGTCGGCGTCCAGTTCCTGGAGCGCCTCGATGACCTGCGGAACGGCGTGCACCCCCTGGACCGCCACATTGCGCACCGCGAACCGCACCGCCGGCCACCGCAGCCGGGCGTTCTGCAGCACATCGCGCTCGGCCGCCGACGCCCGCCCGGTGACCAGGCCCACGCACCCGGGCAGAAACGGCAGCGGGCGCTTGCGCTCGGGCGCGAACAGCCCCTCGGACGCCAGCGACTTCTTCAGTGCTTCCAGCCGCGCCAGCAGCTCCCCGACGCCCACCGCCCGCAGATCGGTCGCCCGCAGCGACAACTGCCCACGCGGGGCGTACCACTCCGGCTTGCCGAACACCACCACCCGCGCGCCCTCGCCGATGACATCCGCCACACGATCGAACACACCTCGGAAACAGGTGACCGTCAGTGAGATGTCGTGGGACGGGTCGCGCAACGTGAGGAACACCACGCCCGCCCCCGGCCGGCGCGAGATCTGGGTGATCTGCCCCTCCACCCACACCGCGCCCAGCCGGTCGATCCACCCGCCGATCAGCCGGGACACCTCGCCGACCGGCATCGGCTGCTCCGCCGTCGTCTGTACCGCCATGCCCGCAACGCTAGCGCCGCCCACCGACAGTTCCCGCCCACCGCCCCCGGACCGCCCGCACCGCCGCCCGCCCGCGGGGCCCTGCGTACGATGGGAGACATGGCCGACCCAGCACTTCCCGCCACCGCCGAGCCCGCCCGCCGCGTCCTGCTCGCCGCCCCCCGGGGCTACTGCGCGGGCGTGGACCGCGCCGTCCTCGCCGTGGAAGCGGCCCTCGAACAGTACGGCGCCCCGATATACGTCCGGCACGAGATCGTCCACAACAAGTACGTGGTGCAGACGCTGGAGCGCAAAGGCGCCGTCTTCGTCGAGGAGACCGCCGAGGTCCCCGAGGGCTCCATCGTGATCTTCTCCGCGCACGGAGTCGCCCCCGAGGTGCACCGGGAGGCCGAGCGCGGCAAGCTCGCCACCATCGACGCCACCTGCCCGCTGGTCACCAAGGTGCACAAGGAAGCGGTGCGGTTCGCCCAGGACAACTACCAGATCCTGCTCATCGGCCACGAGGGTCACGAGGAGGTCATCGGCACCAGCGGCGAGGCCCCCGAGCACATCACCCTGGTCGACGGTCCCGCCGACGCCGCCACGGTCCAGGTGCCCGACCCGGACAAGGTCGTGTGGCTCTCCCAGACCACCCTGTCGGTCGACGAGACCATGGAGACGGTGGACGCCCTCAAGGGGCGCTTCCCCAATCTGCTCAGCCCGCCCAGCGACGACATCTGCTACGCCACGCAGAACCGCCAGCTGGCCATCAAGCAGGTGGCGGCCGACGCCGACCTGGTGCTGGTGGTCGGCTCGAAGAACTCCTCGAACTCCGTCCGGATGGTGGAGGTCGCCCTCGGCGCCGGAGCCGGCGCCGCGCACCTGGTGGACAACGCCTCGGAGATCGACGAGGCATGGCTGAACGGCGTCACCACCGTGGGCCTGTCCTCCGGCGCCTCGGTGCCCGAGGTGCTGGTCGAGGGCGTGCTGGAGTGGCTCTCCGAGCGTGGCTACGTCGACGTCGAGCTGGTGCAGCCCACCGAGGAGCACATCCAGTTCTCGCTCCCCAAGGAACTCCGCCGCGACCTGCGCGCCGAGGCCGCCGCGAAGGCCGCGGGCTGACCAGGGCTTGCCTGACGGATCCCGCCCGGCCTCAACGGCGCTATCCGTCAGACAAGCCCTGGCGCGAGGAGGCGGCCCGGCGCCGCCGCCTCCTGATCCGGCCGACGGCCACCCCGATCCCGCGCAGCAGCGCCAGACCGGCGGCGGTGGCCGTCCCGCCGAACAGCCACGGCGCGCGCAGCGCCAGCTCGGTGACGGCGGCCATCGGCCCCAGGGTGGTGACGAGCCCGATCGCGAAGGCGATGGGGGCGGCCACCGGGGCACAGATGAGATCGGCCGGCCGCACCCACAGCGCCGCGACGGCGCAGGCGAGGATGAACAGCACCCCGTACAGGGAAGGGGCGCCGCCCATCGGCTCGCACAGCCAGGCGGCGCCGACCATCGCGACGGTGGCCAGCACCCCGCAGCCGAGTCCGGTCAGCCGGGGACGGGGGAGTCGGGAGAGTGCCGCCAGCACGGGGGGCACGGGGCGGGTACGCGGGCGGTTCCGCATCGCCGCCTGCCCGGCGGGCCGGGGCACACTCGTCCGCACCACGGCGGGATATTGCCGAGGGTGCTCGGTTGTGTGCGTACTGTATTCCACAGGTCCAACGTAAGCCGCCGGACGGGGGCCAGGCGGGTATGGACACGCTTGACGTTCCATATGACTGTGCGCCCGGAGTCGCGGTCGGCCTCGTGCCCGCGCCCGTAGACTGGAGGACGGCCCTTTTCTCCTCGCTACGGGAAGTCGTCACGTGTCGCTCACGATCGGAATCGTCGGTCTGCCGAATGTCGGCAAGTCGACCCTGTTCAACGCCCTGACCAAGAACGACGTGCTGGCGGCCAACTATCCGTTCGCCACCATCGAGCCGAACATCGGCGTGGTCGGCGTGCCGGACGCCCGGCTGGGCGAGCTGGCCAAGGTCTTCGGCTCCCAGCGCCAGCTGCCGGCCACGGTGGACTTCGTGGACATCGCCGGGATCGTGCGCGGCGCCAGCGAGGGCGAGGGCCTGGGCAACAAGTTCCTGGCGAACATCCGCGAGTCGGACGCCATCTGCCAGGTCATCCGGGCCTTCAAGGACGAGAACGTCATCCACGTGGACGGCAAGGTCTCGCCCAAGAGCGACATCGAGACGATCGACACCGAGCTGATCCTGGCCGACCTCCAGACCGTGGAGAAGGTGCTGCCCCGGCTCCAGAAGGAGTCGCGGATCAAGAAGGACCGGCTGCCGGTGGTCAAGGCGGTCGAGGAGGCCCAGGCCATCCTGGAGGACGGCCGCACCCTGTTCTCGGCCGGCATCATCCAGGGCAGCGAGCGCGCCGAGCCGCTGCGCGAGCTGCACCTGCTGACCGTCAAGCCGTTCCTGTACGTCTTCAACGTGGACGAGGACGAGCTGACCGACGAGACCTTCAAGGACGAGCAGCGGGCCCTGGTGGCCCCGGCCGAGGCGGTCTTCCTGAACGCCAAGCTGGAGGCCGACCTCGCCGAGCTGTCCGACGAGGACGCGCTGGAGCTGCTGGAGTCGGTGGGCCAGGACGAGCCGGGCCTGGCGAAGCTCGCCCGGGTCGGCTTCGAGACGCTGGGCCTGCAGACCTACCTGACGGCAGGCCCCAAGGAAGCCCGCGCCTGGACCATCCCCAAGGGCGCCACCGCCCCCGAGGCGGCCGGTGTCATCCACACCGACTTCCAGAAGGGCTTCATCAAGGCGGAGGTCATCTCCTACGAGGACCTGATCGCCACCGGCTCCACCGCCGAGGCCCGCGCCCAGGGCAAGGCCCGGGTGGAGGGCAAGGACTACGTGATGCGCGACGGCGACGTGGTGGACTTCCGCTTCAACGTCTGACCGGACGAGGCAGGGGTCGGGCTCGGTCGAGTCCGACCCCTTCGTCTGGCCAGGTGTCGTTGAAGTGGACCGATGTCCTACGTGCGCGACCCAGACCGCCAACTCTCCGTCGTCGAGCGTGTAGACGACGCGATCATCCCCGACACGCAGGCGGCGGCGTCCTGGACGTGCGCAGTACCTCCGCCAGGTGTGCACGCACGTCGCGGATGGACTTTCTGGGCAGTGGCTGCGTCATGAGGCAAAGGTGCCAAGTGTCCCATGTGTGCACAACCGCGTGCCGGCCGGGCCGATGTGAGACGCATCGGTGACGGTGTCGATTCCGGCGTTCATCGTGCCGGGTCCGTGCTGGGTACCGGTGTGTGGGGAAGTGTTGGCAGGTTGGCCAGAAGGTCTGTGACGGTGGAGGCCACGGTGCGGTGCCAGTAGGTGCTGTGGCGGAGCATCGCGTGGTCCCCGCCGGGGACCAGGGTGACGTCGGCTCGGGCGCCCGCGGCGCGGGCCCGGTGGGCGAAGGACTGGGACGCGCGGGGGTCGGTGATCCGGTCGCGGTCGCCGTGCAGAACGACGACGTGCTTCCCCTTCAGATGATCGACCGGTTCCCCGTCGGGGCACCAGGGCGCCAGCGCGAGGACGGCCGAGACCTGGGGTGAGTCCGCGGCGCGCAATGCGGCGCGGCCGCCCATCGAGTGGCCCACGAGGATCGTGGGGATGCCGGGGAAGCGCTGGGAGAGTTCCGCCAGTGCCCGGCGGGTGTCCCGCAGCGGGTCCTCGTCCCGGCCGTTCCAGCCCCGCACCCGGTAGCGGACGCTGCCGACGACGACATCGTCCTGGGCCCCGGCCACCGCACGGATGAAGGGGCGCATCCGCAGGGCTGCCAGGTGCCAGGGGCGTGACCGGTCCCGGCTTTCGGTCCGGCCGCCGTGCAGGAACAGGACGGCCGCCCTGGGGCCGGCGGGCGCGCGGCGGGTCAGCAGGGCCGACCTGGGCGCGGGTGCCGTTCCGGGGGCGGGGGAGTGAGCCTGTCGTGCCATGCGTGTACCTCTTTCGTCCTGGACCCGATCCTGACAGGGCGACCGGTTCACGGATGATCCGGCGCCGTCCGCCCCGCGGCTTGGTCTTCTGAGGGCGGGATGCTTCTTCGTCGCGACGTGGAGCCCCGGTGGATGCGCCTGCGTTCTTTCTGCGCCGGTCCGGTTCGTCGTTTCCCGGTGTACCCGAAGGGCAGTTCCGGGTCCCCTGTGGGAAGCGCGGGGGCGGCATGGGTGGACACTTTCCGGCGACCCGCGAGGGCAGCCCGGTGGCGGTGGTGCGGCCGGTGCCCGGCGACGGGCGGCGGGACGCTCGTAGGGACCGCCGAGATCGGTGTGATGGTGGGTTAACCTCCCCCTCGGGGGGTGTTCTCTTCAGGGGGAACAGGGCGAACGGGAGTTCCGGCGGCGCGTGTTGTCTCCGCCCCGAGCGTCTTCCGCCGGTCGTTCCCTTCGGACACCGGTGAGTCAGGGACGAGACCAGGGAGCGGCGCATGGGATCACGATCCGGACGTGGTGAGCAGTCGGGCGGGACGCGCCGGGAATCGGGGGAACGGTCTCCTGCCGGGAGTTCACGCCGGCGGGAGTCCACGATGCCGCAGCACTTCGCGGACGTCCTGTCGCTCCAGCGCCTGGCCGGCAACAGCAGGACGAGTCAGAGCGTCCAGCGCGCCCGGAGGCGGGACAGCGACGACTCGGACCTGGCCTACGGCTCGGACCACCGGACGCCCTCGCCCGTCGAGCAGCCGTTCAGCGGCTCGATCGGCGGGGTGCGGTTCACGAGTGAGAGGAGCGGCCAGTTGATGGGCCAGATCTTCGGATTCGTGGCCGACGTGTCCTCCTACTTCTCCACGGAACTGTCGAGAGCCGGCTCCATCACCGTGCAACTCGGCCGTACGCAGGGCGGAACGCCCGGTGAATGGCGGGCGGGCAGCCGTACGATCGTGCTGAACTCCAGGCTGGCGGACCCCGTGCATCTCGGGGGGACCGCGGTGTTCGAGATCCTCAACGCCGCGGCGGACGCCCGCCGTGTCGCCCTGGACGCGGCTACGCGCAGCGGCCGTATCGACGACGACGCCGAGGCCGCCGGGTGGGATCCCGCGCAGTTCTACGCGATGGAGGTGGAACGGATCGAGTACGACAACGGCATGACGCACCGGGAGATCATGAACGCCGCGGGGGTGACAGGGGGGGCCAACCTGTTCGCCAATGAGGGCAACTTCAACGCCTTCTACCAGCGTCAGGTGGAAAGCGGCCACACGCACAGTTACGAGTTCCGCTACGCCCTGTTGCGGGAGGAGGCGCGGGCCGCGGCCGCCCGTCGCCGGGAACAGGAGCAGGCGCAGGCGCAGGAGTCGGGCTCGTCGAGAAGCCGACGCGGGGGAGAGTCCTCCTCGCACGGCTCGCACAGCTCGCACGGACGCCATCGCGAATCCGGCTCCCGCCGGCACCGGCGCTGAGCCGCCCGGCGGGTACCGGCTTCTGCCGGTGCCTGCCGGTTCCGCAGCCACGAAAACTGCTGTGCCTACCTCACAGACGATCTGATGAGACGCCTCCAGCTCTGGACGCGGGCGCTGACGTCGACGCCGGAGAGTCCGCGAGGGTCATGCGGCCGGTGCAAAATGGTCCGACCCACCCACGGACAGGTCCTGGTCTGCTGCACATGTCTGCCCAGGGGTCACACGGCTGTAAGGCTGGAGCTCGCGCCGGTCAGGGTACGGAGCCTCTGACGCGTTTCCGTATCGGTTGAATACACCACCGTGCCGATCATTCCTCGTGTCAGCAGCACCTTGTACGTGTTGCGGATCAGCCGATCCACATCGGCGTCCGGGGTTGTCTTCTTGAAGACCGGATCCTTGGACGCCGAACGATCGATGACCCAGCGGTCGCCGCGCCAGACGAGGTCAGGTCCGATGATCACGCCGCTCCAGTCGTACTCGAAGCCCTGCGCCGTGTACACGCAACCCACTTGCCCAAAACCGGCCGGATCGGTCGCCCACAACGCCGCCGGAGGCGCGCCTTGGACGGAGCGGTCCCCGAAGACGTTCCAGGGCCGCTCCCACTCCCCGATGACGACGTCTGCGGGCAGTGTCTGCCCGGGCGGCACCTTCTTGGTCCACTTCCAGCAGTAACCTGCAGACATCCGTGCGCTGTACCCCTGCGAGCGGCGATTCTCGAGGAACGCTTCCAATTCCTGAGGACTGTCCGCGACCATGAGTTGCATCTTTCCGTCGGGCTCCCACTGCACGGGGCCGCCCGTCTCAAGCCCCAACAGCCGTACCACCCATCGCAGATAGGCATCACTGCCACCGCACCGGAACTGACTGTCCAACGGAATCACCCGACAACGGAGTCCCTTCTTCTTCGCAGCGAGATCGATCTCCTCAACCGTGCCCATCTCACCTGGCCGAACCACCTGGTGTTGATCGAGCAGGAAGACCGGAACGCGTGCCGCGTCGATGAGCTCCTCGATCTGGGCTTTGCCTGTGCGGTTCGACGCGGGCGTGTAGCGGTTGGCCGATGTCTCCCGGACGCGGTGAGCCTCATCGCAGATCAGGACATCGAGACCATTGCGCTCGGCGGTCATGAAGCTGTTGAAGTACTTGAAGAGGTTCTTTACCTCGGGCTTCCGGGCCCCTGCCACCTTTCTCATGGTGGTCGTGAAAGAGTTGGAGCCTGTCGCGTGCAGCGCCGTGCTGCCCTGCCGGTACAACTCACCCAAGAGCGACAGCGCGATGACGCTCTTGCCGGTTCCGGGTCCGCCGGTGACGATCACGACTTCCTTGTGATCGGATCGTGTGGCGCGGCGGACGGCGTTGATGACGGTGCGGTAAGCGATTTGCTGTTCGTCCAGCAACACGAACTGCTCACGTTCGCGCACTTCTCGGGCGGCTACCGCCATGAGTTGCCGGGACGGACCGATCTTCCCATGGAGCAACTCGTCTGCGGCCGAAGCGCCGGATCGCGGTGCCAGCCTCATACGCAGAAAGTCGATGAATTCGCCCCGGCGTGCACCGATGAAGAGCTGGCCGTACTGGTCCTGTTCCGCCTCGAAAAGCCCGCTGACACCGAACTCCGTGGCGTTGTGCAGGTACGCGGCCCCGTGGACCCGATCCGGGTGCTCGGCGACCGCTCCATTGAAAGCGATGAGGTACTCGCAGTAGCCGCGCACCTGGTCGACGGGGTTCAGCACCGCCCGGGCGTAGGCGTCAATACGGCACAGCGAGGGATCGCCGTCTTCGGGCTCCGCGCTGCTCCATTGCTTGAGCTCCACGACGACGTATGACGGCTGGCCGCTCTTGGGGTGAACCCCCGCCAACACGGCGTCCGCCCGCTTGCTGCTCAGCGGCAGGCCGTATTCCAGGAGCACCTCCACCTGCCCCAGCCCCGCCTCGTTGAGCACGCTCGCGAGGACGGGGATGCTCCGCTCCCACGAACGGACCTCGGACGGAGTCGGCTTGTGACCGTGCGCGCGCACGTACTGCTCCGTCAGACGAAAGAACAAGGCACCAGAGAGGCACTCGGCGCCGACCACTGCGGCGGAGTCGCGGAACAGCAAGAATGCCCCCAGACAGCACGAAGAAACTCGTGCGGGTGGGGGCATTTCCTTCGTGACTCCGCCGCGCGGAGCGGAAGCCCGGCGGGCCGCAGCTACGTCGGGATCAAGGTTACCTGTGCTGTCTACGGTGGGCGGGCGGCAGTTGGGGTCCCTCTGCGGTGAGCCTCGGCTGAGCGCCGTCGTAGTGCTGCATGCCGATGGCACCCGGGATGAGTCTGCGCAGCGCGTTGTGGGTCGCGGGGTCAACGGCATAGACAATGGTGCCGACGACCCCGCGGGTGAGCAGCACATGGTAGGCGTTGAGGACGCACCGGATGACGACCGTGTCGTCGATCGTCTTGTGAAAGGCTGGATCGAACGAAGCACTCCGGTTCACCCTGAACTTTCCTTCCCGGAAGAGCAGATCGGGCCCGATGATGACGCCGTTCCAGTCGTACTCGAAGGTCTGTGCCGTGTAGACACAGCCGACCTGATCGACACCGCGTCGATCGGTTGCCCACAGGTCCGACCTGGGTGCGTGCGGGACACTGTGCTCCGGCATCACGTTCCACGGCCGGCGCCAGTCGCCGATCTCCACGTCGTCGACGAGTTGCTGTCCCTCGGGGGGATTCCACGGCCAGCAGAAGCCAGCGGTGATGCGGGCCGACAACCCTTCGAGGTGGCGTTCGCGGATGAACTGCTCCAAAAATTCGACGGAATCGGCTGTTGTCAAGGCCATTTTCCCATCCGATCGCCACGCCACCGGATCGGAGGCGTCAAGGCCCAACAGCTGTTGCACCCAGCCTTGGTAGCGCTTGCTGCCGCCAGCTCGGAACGTCCCCTCCAGGTCCGTCACTTCGACCTGGCAACCCATATCCTCGGCGAGTTCCTTGAGATACGTGGCAGTGCCCACCTCATCCGGACGGATCGACTGGTGATCGTCGAGAAAGAAGATCGGCACCTTGGCGGCCCTGATCAACTCGGTGGCCTGCGGCCGGTCATCGTCCCGAAGGGGCTTCGGCGTCCATCGGTGCGTCGAACTACGTCGCATCCGGTGTGCCTCGTCACAGATGAGGACATCGATGCTGTCCGGTGGTGTCTCGCTGAAGCTGTTGAAGTAACGGTAAATCCGCTGGGCCGCACGCCTCTTACAGCCCAGCTGTCCCGGGCGGGCAGTGCTGACCATGATCTCTCGCAGAGTCTCCGTGTACGCGTGCGAGCCGCTGGCCAGAACAGCCTCGTGGCCCTTGAGACCGAGTTCGCGCTGCAACTGCAGCGCCACCGCGCTCTTCCCACTACCAGGGCCGCCCCGCAGGATGTAGACGTGCTTGACGCCCGGATCGGGCGTGTGGCTGTGATTGGCGTCAGGGTCGTAGAACAGTCCCACATCAAGTCCGGTGAGACGCGAGGTTTTCTCAAGTCGCCGGGTGATCCTGTCGAACGCGACGTACTGTTCGTCGAGGAGAGTGAGACCACCCTTGACAACGGAGCGCTGTCGGGCCACATCTGTGACCTTGAGCAAAGGGTCCCTGCGGGCTCGTTTCAGAGCATCTGCGGCCCGCTTGCCGGACGAGGCAGTGAATCTTGAGGTAAGGACTCGGCGGAACCGATCCAGATCGTCAAGCGTGTAGAGGAAGCCATGGTCGGTCTCGGGCAGATCGAACAGTGCTTCCACGTCCGCGTCACGCGCGTTGTGAAGCAGGGCTACCCCCATCAGCCGATCTTCGTCCTCGCGCAGATGGGGCAGATAACGCAGCATGTAATCGCAGTAACGCTGAATCTGCCGTACCGGATGGAGCTTGTTCTTCCCGTCACCGAAGCCGAGATCGACGGCGATGGGGCACTCTGGGTCCACCGTGGCATGTCGTACCTGTTTGAGTTCAACCGCGAGGTAGGAATCTGTTTCGGTGCCGGGACGCCGGCCGCACAACACCAGGTCGACCGCGGAGTTGGTGTGCGGTAGGTCGACCTCGACCTGTACCTCGACTTCGTCGAGGCCACACTCCAGCAGAGCCCTCACGACCACGGGGATGCTGTTGTTCCAAGAAGCGATATCTCCCTGGCTGGCAGCACCTCCCTTGATCCGGGAATGCTCGTGGATCAATCGTTCGGTGAGCGGAAGGTGCGCCGATCCGGCCCGGGCGACAATGAGTCGGCCGAGCTCGGCTGCGGAATGTTGAAGGAGCACGAAGGTTCCCCAGGCACGAGATGACTCGTGCGGGTGGGGGCATGTCCTTCGTTGCTCCACTGAGGCGGAGCGGAAGCCCGTCGGGCCGCAATGACAACCCGTAGATTACCCGGCCGTGGATCGTTGGGGCGGGCCCGTGAGGGCCCGCCCACTGCCTGGCTCAGCCGAGGCGGTGCACGATCGCCTGCGCCAGCGCCCACATCAGGTTTGAGCCGAGGCTCGCCATGATGCCAACCAGGACATCACGCACCCAGGTGCGGGGCTTGGGCATGTACTCAGCGGAAGCCATAGGAACGCGTCCCCTTCGGTGTTGTGGTGACGGTGCCGGATGGCTCCCGCCGGGAGCGCACCATGGGTCCACGTCACCGAACCGAAGAATCTGACGTCTCTACAGGTTCACGTCGGGTACCTCCTCCGAGGAGGAGCGTCGTGCGGGACAACGCTAGCTGAAGATGGGGGGTGCGGGCACGGCATTCATGTAGGGAAACCGAGGTGATGGGCCGCAGGGGGCACGGGTGGCTAAGGAGTGCCGAGGCAGACGGCCGCTGAACTGCCAGCGTCGGGACGGAGTTCCCATGCCGGAATCCCGCAGGACGGTTCCTCCTGCAGCGTGTTCCACAGGTCGGGGATCTGCGCCGGGGGCTCGCCGTAACAGAGTGTGACGGCGTTCCTGCGGGCGCTCGAATGCCCGGGGTCGAGTCCTTGGGGGCTCGGCCCCCTCTCGCTTTCCGCGGCGGTCAGGGGCGCTGGTCGCGGATGCCGGCGAGTTCTTCGTTGAGGGAGGACAGGAAGCCGCCGATGGCGCGCCGTTCGGCGTCGGAGAACGGGGTCATCGCCGTGGCCGTGACGGTGGCCAGGGGCTGGAAGAACTCGCGGGCCACGCGTTTGCCCTCGGGCGCGTAGTGGAGGTGGACCACGCGCCGGTCCTGGGCGTCGCGGGTGCGCCGGATGTGGCCGGCGCGTTCCAGGCGGTCGAGGCACGCGGTCATGGCGCCGGAGGTGAGGTTGAGCCGGGCCCGCAGCCGCCCGGGTGTCATCGGCTCGCCGCCGTTCTCCGGGCCCTCGTCGAGGATGCTGATCAGCGCCTGGACATCGGTGGGATGCAGGCCCTGGTCGTGGGCGAACGCGTGGATGAGCCGGTTGAACTCGCCCGTCATCCTCCGCAGCAGTACGGCGTAGCTGCGCAGCGTGCCCGGATCCGCGGCGGAGGCGGAAGGGGACGGGGGCTGGTTCGGCGGCGGCATGCCCCCAGCGTAATATCTCTCAATGGCCGAGATAGTTCACGGCCGAGATATACCGCCATGACGAGGAGCAGCATGAACGGGCCGTCACGTGCCACCAGATGGGGCATCCCCCTGATCCTGCTCGCCCTGTGGCTGGGCATCGGCGGGGCGCTCGGCCCGTTCGCCGGGCGGCTGGGCGAGGTCTCCACCAACGACCAGGCCGCCTTCCTGCCACAGAGCGCGGAATCCACCCGGGTCATCGAGGAGCAGCGGGCCTTCGACCAGGACGGCACCCTGCCCGCGATCGTGGTGTGGACCGCCACCGACGGCGGCCCGCTGCCCGAGGGCGCTGCGGCCGTCGCCGGGGCGGCTCTGGCCGCTCTGGAGGGTGAGCCCGGCGTGCTCGGCGTCTCGCCCGCCCTGCCCTCGGAGGACGGCGAGGCCCTCCAGGGCGTCGTCCAACTGCCCCCCGACCTCGGGGAGGAGCTGGAACCGGTCCTCGAATCCGTCCGGGAGGCCGTCACCGTCCCGGGCGGACTGACGGCGCTGATCGGCGGTCCGGCGGCCAGCCAGGTCGATCTCTCCGGCGCCTTCGCCGGCATCGACGGTCTGCTGCTGGGGGTGGCCGTGATCACCGTGCTGCTCATCCTGCTGCTCGTCTACCGCAGCGTGCTGCTCCCGCTGGCCATCATTACCGGCGCGGTCCTGGCCCTGGCCCTGGCCTGCGCCGTGGTCTACGCGCTCGCCGACCGTGACATCGTGCGGGTGGACGGCCAGGTGCAGGGCATCCTGTCGATTCTGGTGATCGGCGCGGCCACCGACTACGCGCTGCTGTACACCGCCCGGTTCCGCGAGGAACTGGTCGCCGGCCGGGACCGTTTCCCGGCGGCGCTGCGGGCCGCGCGCAACTCGGCCGGGGCCATCGTCGCCAGCGCCGCCACCGTCGCCCTCGGACTGCTGGCCCTGCTGCTGAGCGACCTCACCAACAACCAGGCCCTGGGCCCGGTCGGCGCCATCGGCATCGCCTGCGCCGTGCTCAGCACCCTGACCTTCCTGCCCGCCGTGCTCATCCTGCTGGGCCGTTCCGCGTACTGGCCGGCCCGGCTGCCCCGTACGGCCGCCCCCGCCGCCGGGGACGAGCCCGACGCCGCCAGGGAGGCCCCGGAGCCGGCGGGCGGCGCGGGCGTGTGGCACCGCGTCGCCGCCCTGGTCGACCGCGCGCCCAGGAAGGTGTGGGCGACGACCCTCGCCCTGCTCGTGGCCTGCGCCGCGTTCGCCCCGCTGCTGGACTCGCGCGGCGTGCCGCTGGAGGAGACCTTCATCCGCGACGCCCCCTCGGTGACCGCCCAGGCGGTGCTGAGCGAGCACTTCCCCGGCGGCTCCGGGAACCCGGCCGTGGTCATCGCCGCGGCCGACGCCGTGACGGAGGTGGCCCAGGCCGCCGCCGCCACGGCCGGGGTGGACTCGGCCACGCCCGTGACCGCCTCCGGCGCCCCCGGCGGCGAGCCGCTGGTCGTCGACGACCGGGTGCGGATCAACGTCACCCTGGCGGACCCCGCCGACAGCCGGGCGGCGGAGCAGACCGTCGAGCGGCTGCGCGACGTGCTGGGCGAGGTGCCCGGGGCCGACGCGCTGGTCGGCGGCTACACGGCGCAGCAGTACGACACCCAGGCCACCGCCGCCTCGGACCGGCTGCTGATCGTTCCGGTCGTTCTGGTGATCATCGTGCTGGTGCTGGTGGGGCTGCTGCGCTCGCTGCTGATGCCGGTGCTGCTGGTGGCCACCGTGGCGCTGAACTACCTCGCCACGCTGGGCATCTCGGCGCTGGTCTTCCAGTACCTGTTCGGCTTCAGCGGCACGGACGCCTCGGTGCCGCTGTACGGCTTCGTCTTCCTGGTGGCGCTGGGGGTGGACTACAACATCTTCCTGATGTCCCGGGTCCGCCAGGAGACGGTCCTGCACGGTACGCGGCAGGGGCTGCTGCGCGGGCTGATCTCCACCGGCGGGGTCATCACCTCCGCCGGGGTGGTGCTGGCCGCGACCTTCGCGGCGCTGCTCGTCATCCCGCTCGCGTTCCTCGCCCAGCTGGCCTTCATCGTGGCGTTCGGGGTGCTGATGGACACGCTCGTCGTCCGCTCGCTGCTGGTCCCCGCCCTGGTGCGGGACATCGGCCCGCGCTCGTGGTGGCCGGCCCGCCCCGGCGGCGCGGCGGACACGCCCGCCGGTGACCGGGAGAAGACCCCGGCCGGCGTCTGACGCCGACCGGCCCCGACGGCCGGGTCACCCGCTTCCGCAGCGGGTGGCCCGGCCGTCGTGTGTGTGGGGATTCCGTGGCCCCTCGTATCTCTTTCCTTTCCGGTTCCTGCTGTGCGCCCCGGATTAAGTGGCGGCACACACTCCGGTCAGTCGTTAAACCCGGTGTACCTAACAACAAGTTGTCATGGTGGGCGGTAAACAGTGATTTCCGTCCCTGGCGCACCTCTTGACACCCCTCGTCGCACATCCGTAGGCTCCCGCACTGTTGTTCATTTCCCTGGCTTTATCGCCGGGTAAAGGGAATTGCGACAGCGTTCGCGTACAAGTCAACGAAGGAGTCAGATCAATGGGTGCTGACCTCATCACCGCGGCGGCGAATGAGGAACTGTCCGACCTTGACCTCGACCTCACGTTCGCCCCCAACGACGAAAACACGCACGTCATGCTGGCCTGTGCCGTCGACAGCATGGGCAACAACGTCAACACGTCCCGGGGGATCATCCCCCAGGCGCCGGTCTGCTGCTTCTGATCGACAGACAGGGCCGGTCCACGGGCGAAAGGGGAGGCGACTCCCCGGCCCGTGGGCCCGCCCACTGATTCCGGGCGGGGAGAGGCAAGAGCGGGAACACATGACGGAAACGTATTTCACCGCGGAAGAACCCATGCTTCTGCGGGTCGCCACCCTTTCGCGCGAAGGGCTTTCCGGGCCGCTGCTGCGGACGGCGGTCACCGGTGAGATGTCGGACGACGAGCTCGTTTCCTATATCCGGGAATTGGCGTCCCACGCCATTCTCCGGGAATCCGTCGCGGTCTCCAGCGGATCGTTGAGCGACACACTGGACAAGATCGAGCAGGGCACTCCGCATTCCCGCAAGAAGCTGCTCGGCACGGCCATCTCGCTCACCAAGTACGCGCTGCGCCTGACCGGCCGACCCACCCCCTTCGGGATTCAGGCCGGCGTGTCGATCGCGACCGCAGCCGAGCGGGCGGCCGTCCGCCGTACCGCCCCCACCAAGCGGGTGAGTCACGACGCGCGCTGGGCGGAGCGGGCCGCCGGGCTGCTCTTGGCGGACGACGGGGTGCGGAACGCGCTGACCGTCGTCGCCAACGACCTGTGCCTGCCGCGCGGCGGCCGGCTCGTGCTGCCCTACGCGCGCGGCGGCGACACCACCGGCGACCGGGCCGCCGCGAGCCGCAACGGCAGCGTCTCGGTGCGCGTGACCCGGCTGCTGTCCGCCGTCCTGACCGCCACCAGGACCCCCGTGACCTACCGCGACCTGGTACGCGACACCGTCCGGGACTTCCCCGACCTGACCGGGCAGCGCGTCGACGGCTATCTGCGCGAACTGATCGGCCGCGAGGTGCTGCTGACCTCCCTCGACACCCAGGACTTCGGCGGCGCGATCCCCGGCGCGGCCGGCACGGGGCTGCCCGCCGCCCTGCCCGGGATCGCGGAGGCCGCACGGCGCTACACGGAGCAGGACCTGGGCCGGGGCCGCGCCGCCTTCGCCCACGCCGCCGCCACGGCCCGCGACGCGGTCGGCGACGCGGCCGGCGCAGCCGACAACCCGCTCCAGGTGGACCTCGGGGCGGACATCGAAGCCACCCTGCCCCACGAGGTCCTGCGCGAGGTCGAGAGCTACGCCTCCACGCTGTGGCGCATCGCGCCCGACGTCCCCTCGCACCCGCACATGACGGCGTACTTCGACGCCTTCGTCGACCGCTACGGCCGGTACGGCGCGGAGCGCCTGGAGACCCTGGTCGACTCCCACCGGGGACTCGGCTTCCCCACCGGCTACCTCCACCCCCGCGTGGAGCCCAGCGGCCTCGGCGCGTACGAACGCCCCGTCCCTGAGGAGGAGAACCGGGAACGGTATGAGGTCACCGCCGAACTCCTGCACCGCGCCCTGCGCGACGGACGGGGCGAAGTCACCCTCGGCGCCGCCGAGATCGAGCGGCTGGCCCGGCACTCCACGAGCGAGGCCCCGCCCTCCTCCATGGACCTCTGCTTCCACCTGCTGTCCCCGGGCCTGGCGGAACTCACCGCGGGCGACTTCGAACTCGTCGCCTCGCCCCTCGTCGGCTCCCGCGTCATCGGCGCCACCCTGGGACGGTTCGCCGAGCTGACCGGACACACCGAGGCGATCGCCGCACTGTGCACGGACGCCCGCTCCACGGAGCCGGGCACCCTGTACGCGCAGGTCATGTTCCGGCCCAGCAACCTCCGGGCCCGCAACGTCATGCGCACCCCCCGGCTCTCCCCCCACACCCTGCCGGTCGGCACCTTCCCCGGCCGCGACACGGGCGCCATCGACTGGCGCGAGCTGATCGTGTACTCCGACGGGCGCGCCCTGCGGCTGTACTGGGAACGGGCGGACCGTCATGTCCAGCCCTTCGTCCCGCACATGCTGGCCCTCGCCGAACGCGCCCCGAACCTCGCCCGGTTCCTCAGCGAACTCCGGTACACCGAGGGCACCAAGCCCTGGACCCCCTGGTCCTGGGCGGGCTTCGAGGCCATGCCCGATCTGCCGCGGGTCCGCGTCGGGCGCGTCATCGCCTTCCCCCGCACCTGGCGGCCCACCGCCGCACTGCGGCAGGCCGCACAGCACAAGGACACCTGGCAACGCGGCCTGCCCGCCTGGCGGGAGCGGGCGGAGATCCCCGGCGCGGTGAGCGTGGCGCGCGGGGACCGGGTCTACCCCATCGACCTCGACAACGCCTTCCACGGCGAGATGCTCCGGCGCGACGTGCTCAAGGGCGGCGTCATGGTCACCGAGACCACCGGCGCGAAGGAGCGGGACAGCGGCTGGCTGGAGGGCCGCAGCAACGAGATCGTGGTCCCGCTGCGCAGCGCGCGCCGCCCCGCGCCCGCCCGGGCCTTCACCCGCGACCGGGCCCGTACGGTGTTCGCCCAGCCGCGCCACGCACCGGGCGGGGAGTGGGCCTACGTCCAGGTGCACGCCGACACCTCGGCCCACAGCACGTTCCTCTCCCGGCATCTGCCCCAGGTCGTACGGGCGGTGGCGGCCGACACCGACCGGTGGTTCTTCCTGCGGTTCGGCTCCCCGGGCCCGCACCTGCGGCTGCGCTTCCACCGCGGATCGCCCGAGGCCGGCACCCGGCTGCTGGACTCGCTGCTGGCCGCGCTCAGCACGGTGCGCGCCACCCACGCCATCCGCGAGGTGACCGTCCACACCTACGAGCCGGAGGTCAGCAGGTACGGCGGGCCCGAGGCGCTGCCGCTGGCCGAGCGCGTCTTCTGCACCGACAGCCAGACCGCCGTCAACCAGATCGGCCTGCTGGAGGGCGGCGCGGGCGCGGCCGTGGGGCCGGTGACGCTGCTGGCCGCCAACCACGCCTGCCTGCTGACCGCCCTGGGCTTCGACTGGCCCGCGTGGGCCGGGAAGCAGTTCCCGCGCAGCCGGGACGGGGAGGTCTCGCGCGCGGAGATCGACGCCGCCCGCGAGCTGATCACCGCGCACGACACCGCGCGGCGGGTCGCCGAGGTCCTGCCGGCCGCCAACCTCGAACCGGCCTGGACCGGCAACGTGGCGGCCAAGGAGTACGGCGAGCTGCTGTGGCACCCGTCCTCCGCCCTCACCCCGGTGCAGCGCGACCACGCCGTCCTCAGCCTGCTGCACATGCAGCACAACCGGCTCATCGGCAGCGACGAGCACAGCGAGCGGCGCGCGCTCACGCTGCTGGGACACGTGGCCCGGGGGCTCGCGCGCCCCGGCCGGCCGGGGCACGGGGGAACGGAGTGAACCCGACGCCCACCGACGCCGACCCGCGCACCGGGGCCGCCGGGATCACGGCCGAGGTCGCCCGCCGGCTGCGCGATCCCGGCCGGATCCTGGACCACTTCGCCGCCTCGCCCGACACCGCCCTGTGGACGCCCCAGACCCGGCACACCCTCGGCAAGGGCCTGGCAGGGACGGCGCTGTTCCTGGACCACACCGGGACCGGCGGCCAGGACACCGGCCCCGCCGCGCACACCCACCTGACGGCCGTCGCCCGCTGGCTGGGCCGGATCCCCGCGCTCAACGCCGGCCTGCACACGGGCCTCGCGGGCATCGGCCTCGCCGCCCACGGCCGCGCCGCCCGGTCCGGTGGCTACGCCACCTTCCTGGACCGGCTGGACCGGGCGCTGGCCGCCATGGCCGCCTCCCAGCACGAGGCCGCGTCAGCCCCGCTGTCCACCCTGGCCGGGTACGACGTCATCGTCGGCCTGACCGGCACCGGACGGTACGCCCTGCTGCGCGGCGCCCCGCTGCGCCCGGTGCTGGAGAGCGTCCTCACCGCGCTGGTCCGGCTGACGGAACCCGTGGCCACCGAGGGCGGGTCCGTCCCCGGGTACTGGAGCCTGAGCCGCCCCCGGGGGGAGCCGGTGACCCGCGCGCGGGACGGCCATCTCAACCTGGGGCTCTCGCACGGGATCGCCGGCCCGCTCGCCCTGCTGTCCCTCGCCCTGGAGGCGGGCGTGCGCGTACCCGGGCAGCGGGAGGCCATCGAGCGGATCGCGCGGGTGTACGGGGAGCGGCACCGCGCCGACCCGTACGGCCTCCACTGGCCCAACCTGCTGACCTGGGACGACTGGCACCACGGTGGGGCGGGCGCCGGCCGGGGCCGGGTCGCCTGGTGCTACGGCAGCCTGGGCATCGCCTGCTCCCTGCGGCTCGCCGCCCGCGCCACCGGCCGCGCGGACCTGGCGAAGCTGGCGGCACAGGCCGTGGCGGCGATGCTCCGCATGCCGGTCGGCGAGTGGGGGATCACGGACGCCTCCCTGTGCCACGGCTGGGCCGGGGCGCTGAACTGCCTGAAGTTCTTCGCCACCGGGGAACACGCCACCGAGGTCGCCCGGACGCGGGAGCACCTGGCCCGGCGGATCGTGCGGCACTTCGAGCCGGGCTCCGCGTTCGGCTACCGGTACCCGGAGCCGGGCAGCGGCCGGCCCATCGACGCCCCCGGATTCCTCGACGGCGCCGCCGGCGCGGCCCTCGCGCTGGACGCCCACACCCGGGGCGACACGGCGCCGGCCGCCTGGGACGCCGCGCTCCTGCTGGCCTGACCGAACACCGTTCCTGCGAAGAGGTGATGAGAGTGCGCCGTGTGTCGCACCTGATGAAGAAGGCGTTCCGGTCTCCGCGGATCGGCAGGGAGAGAGCACTCACCACGACCGAGCAGGTGAGCGCGCTCACCCACCTCGTCAACAGCCTGGAGGTGCTCGCCAACGAACGCGACCCGCGCAACGCCGTCCTGGCCGACTGGGACCTGCTGCGCGAGCGGTACACCTGGGCGCCGCGACCCGTCCAGCGGGCCCTGGGCCTGGTCGCCAGGCCCGGCGTCAGCCGCGCCATCCACCTGGCGCGGGCGGCGGCGGCCCTCTCCCTGCTGATCCCCGGCACCCCCCGCCGGCACCGGGTGGCCACCGGGGCGTTCCTGTCCCTGAGTTCCGCCGTCACCAACCCGCGCCAGTACTTCGGTACGGACGGCTCGGACCAGGTCGCCTTCATGGTGCAGGGCGTCGCGGCCCTCGCGCGCTCCCAGGACAGCAGGCCCGCCGTCGTCGACGCCTGCCTGTGGTTCGTCGGGGTCCAGTCGGCCCTGTCGTACGCGACCGCCGGGGTGGCGAAACTCGCCGGGCCGCAGTGGCGCAACGGTGAGGCGCTGCCGCTGGTGCTGCGCACGGAGGCGTACGGCGACGGCGCCTCCTACGCCCTGGCGAAGCGGTATCCGCGCGTCACCCGGGCCGTCGGGGCCGGCGTCATCGTCGTGGAGTGCGCCTTCCCGCTGGTGTTCGCCGGGAAGGGCCGGCTGACGGTCCCGATGCTGGCGACCACCGCCACCTTCCACGTGGTGAACGGCCGGGTCATGGGCCTGTCCCGCTTCGTGTGGGCGTTCCTGTCCACCTATCCGGCGGTCCTCTACGTCACACAGTCGACCGGGCGAGCGAGCGGAACGGGTGGTGCGGATGTCCACGGCCGGTAGAAGCGATGTCCTGCCCCGGCTGACCGGCGGGCTGCTCGCCGGGGCCCTCGCCTGCGGCCTGGGCATGCGGTCGGCACGCCGGCGCCGTGTCGAACGCGGCGCGGGCGACGAGGAGTTCCTGGAGACCGGCGCGGGGAACCTCATCGCGTACACGCTCCACCGGGCCGCCAGGCCCCGGTTCCCCCAGGACCCGATCCTGGTGTTCGTGCCCGACCTGGGCACGCCGGTGGCCCGCTGGACCGCGCTGCGCGAGGCGCTCGCGCCCGGGTTCTCCGTCCTCGCCCATGACCGCGCCGGCTACGGCAGAAGCCGCTACCGCCGCCGTACCCCCTTCACCCTCGACACGGCCCGCGCCGACCTGGTCGACGTCATCGCCGCCGCCCCGCCCGGCAGGCCCGTGATCCTGGTCGGTCACCGGCTCGGCGGCCTGCTGGCCATGGCCGCCCAGGAGACGTCCCGGCGGCCCGTGGCGGGGCTGGTGCTGCTCGACCCGCGCTACCCCTGCGAGCTGGGACGTTCCGCGCTGCTGCACAGCGGCTCGGAGCAGGTGGGCCACAACATGAGCCACATTCCGCTCTCCTGCGAACTGGGCCTGGCCCCGCTGCTGGCCACCCCGCCCTGGGAACGGCTCCTCAGCGCGGAAGCACGGCGACTGTGCCTGGACCAGTACCGCGACGCCGGCCTGTGGCGGGCGGCGCTGCGGGAGTGGCGGGCGGCGCACACCGAACTCACCACGGGCGCCCCGCCGAAGGTGACCGCCCCCGTCCAACTGGTGACCTCCGGGCCGCGCAGCGCCCAGAGCCGCGCCTACGAGGAGTTCGGCGCGGAGCTGCTGGCCTCGGTGGAGCACGGCGCGCACACCGTGCTGGAGCGGGTGCAGCGGGACCAGGTGCCGCTGACACCGGAGTGCGTGACCGCCCTGGCCCGCGTCATCGGGGAGTTCGCCGGATCGGCTGTCGAGGAATCAGGAGGACGGTATGCCGCACCGCACCACGCCGGGTGAACGAGGCGTCCAGCTGCTGCTCGCCGGATGGCTCGCGGTGACCGTGCTGAGCCAGCACCCGCAGCGCTCCTTCGACGCGCTGCGCCGGTACGACAAGGTCGGGGCGATCCCGAACTGGCGCTTCTTCGCCCCGTTCCCCATCCAGCACGACTATGTGCTGCTCTACCGGGTGGCCGGGGACGACGGCCGGGTCACTCCGTGGCGCCGCGCCATGGAGCGGCAGAAGCGCTCCTGGTCCTCGGTGGTGTGGTCGCCGGGCCGCCGTGGCGAGAAGTCGGTGCTCGCGGTGTGCGCGGAGCTGGTGACGGACCTGCTGGCGGGCGGCCAGGAGGCGGTGCGCGACGGGGTCCCCGACCGGATGCTGCGCGCGTTCGTCCGGCAGGCGGCCCTGATGGACCCCGAAACGCCGGCGGACGGACGCCGCTGCCAGTTCCTGATCTGCGAGAGCGGCGGCTACGAGACCGCCATCGCGCCCAAGTTCCTGCACGCGTCCCCGTTCTTCGCCCTGCGACCGGAGGCGGCATGACGGACGCCCAGGCGCTCCTGACGGGGCTCTTCTCCCCGGCCGGGCAGGCCGACCCCTATCCCGCCTACCGTGCGCTCCTGGCGGCGGGCCCGGTCCACCGCACCGGGAACCGGTTCTGGGTGCTGGGCCACGCCGAGGCGTACGAGGCCCTGCGCGACCCGCGGTTCCGGCTGGCGACCCAGCCCCCGCCCGACAAGCAGGACGCGGCGGGGGACGCGGCGCAGGACCAGCACCTGTTCGCCAGCTCCCTGCTCTACGTCCGGCCGCGCTCGCACGCCTGGATGCGGCGGCTGCTCTCCCAGCCGTTCTCGCCCCGCCGGCTGGAGGAACTGCGGCCCATGATCGCCCGCAACGCCGGGCTGCTGCTCGACCGTCTGGAGGAGCTGGGGCGGGGCGGCGCACGCGTCGATCTGCTGCGCGAGTTCGCCTACCCGCTGCCGATCGCGGTGATCAGCGAACTGGTCGGCGTGCCGCGCGCGGACCGGGACTGGTTCCGCGGGGAACTGCACCGGCACCTGGAGAACGTGCTCGGCCCGTCCGCGCCGAAGGAGGCCGCGGCGTCGTCCGGCGCCGTGGAGGAGTACTTCGCCGCGCTCATCGCCGAACGGCGCCGGAAGCCGGCGGACGACCTCATCAGCGAGCTGATCCTCGCGCAGGGCGACGACGGCCGGGGCCTCAGCGACCGGGAACTGCTGGCGAACGTGGTTTTCCTGTACGTCGCCGGGTTCGAGACCACCTCCTACGCCATCGCCAACAGCGTCCTCCTGCTGCGCGACCGCCCGGAAGAGCGGGCGGCCATCGCCGGGAACGCGGCAGCCGCGGTGGGCTTCACCGATGAGGTCATCCGCTTCGACCCGCCCTCCCAGCTGGCCAATCTGCGCTGGGCGAGCCGGGACCTCTCGCTGGCCGGACACCGCGTTCCCGAGGGCTCGGCCGTGTCGGTGTGCCTCGGGGCGGCGAACCGGGACCCGGCGCGGTACCCCGACCCCGATCGCTTCGACCCCGCCCGCAGCGGCGGCCCGTCCATCGCCTTCAGCGCGGGACCGCACTACTGCCTGGGGACCGGTCTCGCACGGCTGGAGACGCAGGAGGCGCTGCACCTGCTGTGCCGGCGCTTCCCCGGTCTGCGGACCACCGCCGAGCCGGTGCGCGGGCAGAGCTTTCCGATCCGGCGCTTCGCCTCGTTCCCCGTCGCGGTCAGCCCGTGAGCCGCCGCAGGAGCACGACGCCGCTCACCGGGTAGCCGAGGGCGTCGTAGAGCCGCTGGGCGGGGCGGTTGTCGGCGAAGACGCTGAGGCTCAGGGTGGAACACCCCAGGGACAGCGCCTCGTTCTCGGCGGCCCGCAGCAGGGCGCGGCCGTGTCCCTGGCCGCGGTGGTCCGGCGCGATCCGTACGTCGTGGACGAAGGCCCTGGTCTGCGGGCCACGGGTGACACCGGCCCACAGGTGTCCGACCGGCACGCCCCGGTGGCAGAGCGAACGGAGGAGGTACCGGTGCGAGTCGAGGCGGTGCGCGGTCAGGTCCGCCGCCCAGCGGCCGGCTCCCGTCTCGGCCTCGGCGGCCGGGATGCCGCCCCGGCGCAGGGCGTCGCGGTAGTCCGCGCGGAAGAGCGGCAGCCAGTCCAGGAAGCCGCGTTCGGTCAGGGCGTGGAGGGTGTACGCGCCGTCCACCGGCTGCCGGCCGCCCAGCGGCGTGCTGCGGGTGCGGGCCAGTTCGCGGTAGCCCAGCGCCCGGAACGCGGGCAGCAGGGGGTGGCCGGCGGTGGGCAGGGTCACCTGGGCGTAGCCGCAGCCACGGGCGCGCAGCCGTTCCCCGGCCGCGGTGATCGCCGCGCGGGCCCAGTGGAGGCCGGGGTCGGGGCGGGTGATCCGGAGGGCGTCGATCCGGCCTCCGGTGGAGCCGGCCGTCGTCGGTGCCGTCAGGCCCAGGTGGCCGACGGTGCCTTCCGGGTGCGCCCGGATCTCGGACACCCCGCTTCCGGGGATGTCGATGAGGTGGATTCGGCGCGCCGGGTCCCGGGTCGGCAAAGGAGGCTCCTTCGGGAGAAGGCGGCCCAGTGTGCCATGGGAGGCGGCAGGGCGCTATGGCCCGTGAACGGGCCGCGCCGTCACGGAACTTCGGCGATCCGTGCTGGTCACGGACGCGTCATCACTTCGGGTGATTCGGTGGCCAGCTCTTGCGGACGGCAACCCTCCGTTGTCAAGCTGTTGCTGTTTGTGAAATCAGCAGACGGATCAACGCCGGGGAGGGCTTATGCCGTTCGGTGAGCAGCCCGCGTATCTGAAGGTGGCCGATGATCTGCGGCAGCAGATCGCCGATGGGACGCTGCCGCCGCACACCCGTCTCCCCTCGCAGGCGAGCATCCGGGCGAAGTACGGGGTCTCGGACACCGTCGCCCTGGAGGCGCGGAAGGTGCTGATGGCCGAGGGGCTGGTCGAGGGGCGCTCCGGTTCGGGGACCTATGTGCGGGAGCGGCCGGCGCCCCGGCGGATCTCGCGCAGCGGGTACCGGACGATGGGGGAGTGCTCGCCGTTCCGGCAGGAGCAGACCGACGAACGGGTGCGCGGCACCTGGGAGGGGCGCAGCGAGCGGGTCGCCGCCGGGGAAGCGGTGGCCGACCGGCTGGCGATCTCCCCCCGGGACGCGGTGATGTGCACCCGCTACGTGTTCCGTTCCGGCAATGAGCCGGTGATGCTGTCCACGTCCTGGGAGCCGCTGGCCGTCACCGGCCGGACCCCGGTGATGCTGCCCGAGGAGGGCCCGCTGGCGGGGCGCGGGGTGGTGGAGCGGATGGCGGCCATCGACATCCAGGTGGACAACGTGGCCGAGGAGGTCGGCGCCCGGCCGGCGCTGGCCGCCGAGGCACGGGTGCTGGGCGGCCTCGCCGGGCATCCGGTGCTCGTCATCACCCGCACCTACCGGGCGGGCGGGCTGCCGGTGGAGACCGCCGATGTGGTGATCCCCGCCGACCGGTTCCGGATCGCCTACCACCTGCCGGTGAGATGAGGGCCCGCCGGGAGGCGTCGGACAGAGGCTAGGTGTCGGACAGTCCCTGGGGCAGCAGCAGTTCGAACCACACCGTCTTGCCGTGGGCGGCCTGCCGGGTGCCCCAGCGCCGGGACTGACGGGCCACCAGGTGCAGGCCCCGGCCGCCCTCCTCCAGCAGGGAGGCGGTGCGCTCGTGCGGCGGGTCGGGGAGCCGGTCGGAGACCTCCACCAGCAGCGAGGTGCCGCGCACCATCCGCACCTCGACGGGGCCGTGCGCGTACCGCAGGGAGTTGGTGACCAGCTCGCTCACCAGCAGCACCGTGGTGTCCACCAGGGGTTCGAGGTTCCAGTCGAGCAGCGCCCGGCGCACCGCGCGCCGGGCCTTGCGCGGGGCGTGCGGTTCGGGGGCGAAGATCCATTCCGCCGAGTTGCCCTCGGGCAGGCCGCTCAGCCGGGCGGCCAGCAGCGCGATGTCGTCGGAGGGGCCCGGGGCGCCGCCGCCGGGGCCCGCCGCCGGGCTCAGGCCCTCGATGATCCGGTCGCACAGCTCCTCCAGCGGCGCCCCCGGGGTGCCCCTGGCCGCCAGCAGCGCGCACAGCCGCTCCAGGCCGGCCGTGATGGACTCGCCGCGGGTCTCGATCAGGCCGTCGGTGTACAGCACGAGCGTCGAGTCCTCGGGGACGGTGATGCGCCGTTCCTCGAAGGGCACCCCGCCCACGCCGAGCGGGGCGCCGGAGGGCAGCTCCAGCGCGTCGGCCGACCACAGGCCCGTGGCGTCGTCCCGGGTCACCAGCACGGGCGGCAGATGCCCGGCCTTGGCCAGGACGCACTCGCGCGAGGCCGGGTCGTACACGGCGTACAGGCAGGTCGCCCACAGCTGGTCGTCGGGGGCCTGGGCCAGGTCCTCGCTGAGGTCGTCCACCCGGCGCAGCAGTTCGGCCGGGGCCAGCTCCAGGCCGGCCAGGGTGCGCACGGCGGTGCGCAGCCGGCCCATGGTGGCGGCGGCGCGCAGCCCGTGGCCCATCACGTCGCCGACCACGAAGGCGACCCGGCCGCCCGCCAGCGGGATGACGTCGAACCAGTCGCCGCCCACCTCGGTGCCCACGCTGCCGGGCACATAGCGGTGGCCGACGGCGACGCCGGGCGGCTGCGGCACGTTCTGCGGCAGCAGGCTGCGCTGGAGGGTGAGGGCGGACTCCCGCTCCCGGGCGTACAGGCGGGCGTTGTCCATGGAGATGCCGGCCCGTCCGGCCACCTCCATGGCCAGGGCCTGGTCCTCCCGGTCGAAGGCGGAGCGGCGGCCGGCCCGGGTGAGGATGATCAGCCCCAGGACGGTGCCGCGGGCGCGCAGCGGCAGGATCAGCATCGAGTGGATGCCGAGGTCCATGGCGGCGCGCACCTTGGCGGACTGGGCGCCCAGCTCGTCCGGTGAGCCGATCAGCAGCGGGTTGCCGGTGCGCAGCACGGTGCTGAACGGGGAGCCGGGCTCGAAGGTGATGCGCTCGCCGGCCTCCAGGGCGGTGTCGGTGTGGGTGCTGTGCTGCTTGGCGGCGGTGCCCAGCTGGAGGACGGGTGTGTCCGGAAGCTGTTCGGCGGTGGGCAGCTCGCCGCCGTGCGCGACGGGGGCGAGCAGTTCCACGGCGGCGTAGTCGGCGAACCGGGGCACCAGCAGCTGGGCGAGTGAGCCGGCGATCAGGCGTACGTCCAGCAGGTCGCCGAGCGAGCTGCCGATGTCGTCCAGCATGGCGAGCCGCTGCCTGGCCCGTTCGATGCGGTCCAGGGCCTCGCGGCGTTCGGTGATGTCCGTGACGGTGGAGCTGACGCCGACGGTGCGCCCGTCGCGGTCGGTGAGCCGCCCGAAGGACAGGGAGTGGGCCCGTACCCCGTCGGGCGCGGGGGTGATCAGGTCGGTGACCGAGTGGCCGCTGCGCAGGACGTCGCCCTGGACGGCGTACACCTTCTGGGCCATGGGGGCGGGCAGGATGTCCAGCAGGGTCTTGCCGAGCAGTTCGGCGGGGGTGGCGTCGTGCATGCGGGCGAGTGCCTCGTTGACGCGCACCAGCCGCTGGTCGGTGTCGAAGACGCCGATGCCCAGCGGGGAGGCGGTGAACAGGGCGTCGAAGGCGGCCAGGTCCTGTTCGATGCCGGTCATCCGGGTGGTCTCCACCAGGTTGGCCAGGATGAACGGGGTGCCGCCGGCGTCCAGCAGCAGGGCGGCGCGGCCCTCCAGCTGGATGATGTGCCCGTCGCGGTGGCGCAGCGGCAGCCTGCCGCGCCAGTGTCTGCGGTTGCGCAGCGTGGCGTGGATGCGCGCGACGGTGGCGGGGGTGTGGCCGGGGGCGAGCATGTCGGTGAGGCGGCGGCCCACCGCGTCGCGGTCGGGCCAGCCCAGCAGCTCACGGGCCATGGGGCTCCACAGCCGGATGGTGCCGCGCTCGTCCAGCATGATGATCGCCACGCGCAGCACGTCGAGCAGTGAGCGCTCGTCGCTCCGGGCCGCGGGGACCGGGGTCAGTCCGGACGGCTCGGACGGGTTGGTCGTCACACGCTCCTGCCCCCGCTCGGGTACGTCTTCTCCGGATGATAACGGTATCCGGATAAATCGGACCAATCGTCCGATACCCATTGGGTTGATCGGGGTGGGCGGAGCGCTCCCCGGTAGGGCGCAGCGGTGCGGCGTGGTGGCGTGAGTGGTGCCGCTCAGCGGCGGGCGCGGGCTCCGGCCTCCACCCGTTCGACCAGATACCGGCCGGGCTCGGTGACGGGGCGTACGCCGGCGCCGGATTCGAGCCGCCTGATGAGGCGTTGTGCTTCGGCGCGGGTGGCGCAATGCCCTATGCGATAGCGACTGCCGTTTTCATCCTGCCGGATCACCTGCCATGGGCGCAGGTTGCTGTCGTTCATTCCTCACCCCCGGTCTGCATATGCCAGACCATACGCCTGTGCCTCACCCCGCGCACACGGATTGGCCGAGGGACCGTCCAACAACCTCCACCCAATGGCCGGTTGTCGTCACATGCCGCGCGGACCGCGACGGTCCCGGGTGCCGCGTACCACCAGATAACAGAGCACCACGACCCCCGCGGCGAACAGCGCGAGCGGCAGCACCGTCCCGATACCGCCACCCGCCGGAGGCTCCCCCGCCTCCGGCGCCCCGGTGGACGGCGCGGGGACGGGGATGCGCTCCCCCTCACGCACCGCCGCGAGCCCCTGTGCCGCGCCGATCGCCGCGCCCGCCCAGTCGCGGCGCCCGACCGCGGGCGCCACCGCCGTCCGCCCGATCTCCTGGATCTGTTCGCGCGTCAGCCCCGAGGCGGCGTTCACCGAGAAGGCGTACGCGCGCTGCGCGGTCCCCACCGCGAGCAGCACCGCGTGGGTGTCCAGCTGGTTCCGCTCCGCCGTGGCGTCGGCCCAGGTCTGGGCGTCGAGACCGGAGAAATCCCGGACGTAGGCGGCGTACAGCTGCAGGCCCTCCCCGGAGGCCACCTCGCCGATCGCCTCGCGCACCTCGGCGGCCCGGCCGCCCAGGGCGTCCGCCCGGTCGGTGACCCCGCCCTCGCCGGTCAGCTCGAGGGGGTACTCGGCCGGCAGCAGCAGCGCCGCGGTCCCGGCCAGCGCGGTGAGGCATCGCAGCAGCACCCCTTGACGCTATGCGGGCCGCCGCAGCCGCGCCGGATCCGGTACGCCGCTCGGGTGGGCGGGCGCCCGGCGTACGCCGTGTCGCCGCCGTCGCGCCCCCCGCGTCGCCTTCAGTGGGACGGTCTGCTGTTGATACGTGTGATGAGCTGACCGGAGGTACGGCATGCGCCCCCCAGTGACCCGCCGGCACGGGCCGAGGCCGCTGGCCTTGCTGCTCGCCGGGGCTCTATCCCTGGCCGCCGCCCTCTCCGGCTGCGGCAGTGACCCCGGACCCACCCGCTCCGGGGCCTCCGGCGCCGCACAGTCGCTCGCCCTGGCCGACCGCACCGAACTGCGCACCGGCGGCACCGTGCGCTGGGGGGTCGCCGAACTGCCCGCCACCTTCAACGCCTTCGCGCCGGAGGCCGGACCGGTCACCGACCAGGTGGCCGCCGCCGTCCTGCCGGCGCTGTTCACGCTCGACGAGCGGGGCAGGCCACAGCTGAACACCGACTACCTCAGGTCGGCCGAGATCACCACGCGCGAGCCGCGCCAGACCGTTGTCTACACCCTGCACCCCGAGGCCGCCTGGAGCGACGGGCGGGCGATCGGCGCCGAGGACTTCATCGCCCAGTGGCGGGCGCTCGGCGGCGGCGAGGGCAGCCACCCGGCGGCCCGCAACGCCGGCTACGACCGGGTGGAGAACGTCACCGCGGGCCCCGGCGAGCACCAGGTGCAGGTCACCTTCGCCAAGCCCTACGCGGACTGGAAATCGCTGTTCACCCCGCTGTACCCGAAGGCCGTCACCGAGGACGCCGCCGCGTTCGGCACCGGCTCGCGCGACGCGCTGCCCGCCACCGCGGGACCGTTCGCACCGGGGAAGGCGGACCGCGAGGCCGGCACCCTGTCCCTGGTGCGCGACGACACCTGGTGGGGCGATCCGGCGCTGCTGGACGAACTGATCCTGACCGTGGTCCCCGACGCCGAACGCGGCGCCGCCCTGGAGGCCGGCTCCCTGGACGTACTGGAGATCGACCCCGACGACGCCGACACCCTCACCGAGGCCGACGACGGCGCCTACTCCGTGCACCGCGCCTACGCCCCCGCCTACACCCAGCTCGCCCTCAACGGCCGCTCCGGACCGCTGAAGGACGAACGGGTCCGCTGGGCGGTGGCCCGCGCCATCGACCGCGAGGCGCTCGCCGCCGCCGTGCACGAACCGGCCGGGCTGCCCGTCCGCTCGCTCGGCAGCCATCTGCGGACCCTGGACCAGATCGGGTATGAGGACAACAGCGAGGCGCTCGGCACCTTCGGCACGGAGATCGCCGGCTCCCTGCTGGACGACGCCGGCTGGGAGGGCGGGCCCGGGTCCGGGGGCGAGGACGGCGCCGCACCGGAGCAGGAAGGACCGGACGCCGCGGCGGACCCGGCCGCCGGCCCGCCGTCCGCCCTCGTCTCCGGGCCGCTGCCCGCAGGCCAGCCCGCCGCCCGGCAGCAGGCCGCCCTGCTGCGCCAGGCCGCCGGCGCCCAGCGCGACCTGGCCGAGGCCGACGCCGACGGCGCCGAGGACGCCGAGCAGCGCGCCGACCAGCTGGAGGAGGAGGCCGCCCGCACCGAGGCGGCGGCCGACGACCTCGCCGACCGCTCCGCCGGTGCCGTCCGCACCGACCAGGACGGCACCGCGCTCAGTCTGCGCTTCGTCGTCCCGGACGGGGAGGCCGGCGCCCGCCAGCGGCAGATCGCCGACCGCATCACCGCCATGCTCGCCGCCACCGGGGTCCGCGCCGTGCTCACCGAGGTACCGGCGCACACCTTCTTCGCCGACCACATCAGCACCGGCGACTTCGACCTCGCCCTGTACTCCTGGCCCGCCAGCGGCTACCCGGCCACCGACGCCGCCCCGCTGTTCGCCAAGCCGTACCAGGAGCCGGACGGCGGCCTCACCGTCCAGCAGAACTACACCCGCATCGGCACCGACCACATCGACCAGCTGCTGGCCCAGGCGGCGGGTGAGCTGGACGAGGAGGAGCACCACCGGCTGCTCAACGAGGCCGATGCCCGGCTGTGGGCGACCGCCGGATCCATCCCGCTCTTCCAGCGCCCGCAGCTCGTCGCCGTCGACCCGGCGCTGGCCGGGGTGGGCGCCTTCGGCCTGGCCACCCCCCGTTACCAGGACATCGGCTACCGCGCCTGAGCGTCACCACGCCCCCGCCGCGTTCGCCCCGGATCCCCGGCGCGAGCGCGGCGGCGCGCCGGGCCCCGTACGATAGCGGGACAGGCCGGTGTACATATCTGCCGAGCCGTCTCACTCCCTCGTCTCGGAAGAAGCACCGTCAGCCATGCCCACGCGCCATGACATCCGCAACGTCGCCATCGTCGCCCACGTCGATCACGGCAAGACGACGCTGGTCGACGCCATGCTCAAGCAGGCGGGAGCCTTCGCCGCCCACCAGCAGGTCGACGACCGGGTGATGGACTCCGGCGATCTGGAGCGCGAGAAGGGCATCACCATTCTCGCGAAGAACACCGCCGTCAAGTACCACCCCAAGGGCGGCGGCACCCCGATCGTCATCAACATCATCGACACCCCCGGCCACGCCGACTTCGGCGGTGAGGTCGAGCGCGGCCTGTCCATGGTCGACGCCGTCGTCCTGCTCGTGGACGCCTCCGAGGGCCCGCTGCCGCAGACCCGCTTCGTGCTGCGCAAGGCGCTGTCCGCGAAGCTGCCCGTCATCCTGTGTGTGAACAAGACCGACCGGTCCGACGCCCGGATCGCCGAGGTCCTCGACGAGACCTACGACCTCTTCCTCGACCTGGACGCCGACGAGAACCAGATCGAGTTCCCCATCGTCTACGCCTGCGCCCGCGACGGCATCGCCTCGCTGACCCAGCCCGCCGACGGCACGGTCCCGGCCGACAGCGACAGCCTGGAGCCCTTCTTCTCCACCCTGCTGTCCGCCGTGCCCGCCCCGGTGTACGAGGAGGAGGCCCCGCTCCAGGCGCACGTCACCAACCTGGACGCGGACAACTTCCTGGGCCGGATCGCGCTGTGCCGCGTCAAGCAGGGCGAGCTGCGCAAGGGCCAGTCGGTGGCCTGGCTCAAGCGGGACGGCTCGCAGCAGCAGGTGCGCATCTCCGAGCTGCTGATGACGGACGGTCTCACCCGCAAGCCGGCCGAGGTGGCGGGCCCCGGCGACATCTGCGCCGTGGCCGGCATCCCGGACATCATGATCGGCGAGACCCTCGCCGACCCGGAGAACCCGGTGGCGCTGCCGCTGATCACGGTGGACGAGCCGGCCATCTCCATGACCATCGGCACCAACACCTCGCCGCTGGTCGGCAAGGGCGGCAAGGGCCACAAGGTCACCGCGCGCCTGGTCAAGGACCGCCTGGACCGCGAGCTGGTCGGTAACGTCTCGCTGCGGGTGCTGCCCACCGAGCGTCCCGACGCCTGGGAGGTGCAGGGCCGCGGTGAGCTGGCGCTGGCCATCCTGGTGGAGCAGATGCGCCGTGAGGGATTCGAGCTGACGGTCGGCAAGCCCGAGGTGGTCACCCGGGAGATCGACGGCAAGGTGCACGAGCCGGTCGAGCGGATGACCATCGACGCCCCGGAGGAGTTCCTGGGCGCCATCACTCAGCTGATGGCCTCGCGCAAGGGCCGCATGGAGACCATGACCAACCACGGCTCCGGCTGGGTGCGGATGGAGTTCCTGGTGCCCTCGCGCGGACTCATCGGGTTCCGCACCGAGTTCCTGACCGACACCAAGGGCACCGGCATCGCGCACAGCATCTTCGAGGGCCACGAGCCGTGGGTGGGCGAGCTGCGCACCCGGCAGAGCGGCTCCCTGGTGGCGGACCGCGCCGGCAAGGCCACCCCCTTCGCGATGATGAACCTCCAGGAGCGCGGCACGATCTTCATCGAGCCGGGCACCGAGGTGTACGAGGGCATGCTCGTCGGCGAGAACTCGCGCGCCGATGACATGGACGTCAACATCACCAAGGAGAAGAAGCTCACCAACATGCGGGCGGCCTCCTCGGACACGACCGAAAATCTCGTTCCGCCGCGCAAGCTCTCCCTGGAGCAGTCGCTGGAGTTCTGCCGCGAGGACGAGTGCGTCGAGGTCACCCCGACCGAGGTGCGGATCCGCAAGGTGCAGCTCGACCAGCGGGATCGGGCGCGCGCCGCGTCGCGGGCGAAGCGCCAGTAGCGACCCGGGCTGTACCCGGCAGTAGCTCTCCGTTCAGCGCGGGCTACCGGATGTATCGAATTCTGTCAAGGTTCGATCCGGTCGCCCGCGCTGAGTTGTGTTCGTTATGCGAACGAAATGGGGCGACCTTCGTCACATGAGTCCGCATATCGGTGACTCCAGGGGGTGGGTATGTCCTTATTGTCTGATCTCACCTCCCTATCTTCATCAAAATGAAATCGGCAATCGGTGGTTCACCGAAGTTTTATGCCCAATAGTTGGGGGCATTGCGCTCAGGCTTTCGCCGGCGCGGCCGCAGGACGCTTTGGGTATTCAACGCGTGTTGACAACCCCCAGGTCCGCGGCCACCCAGCAACGAACCGGACTCCCAAGGAGGCAAGCCCATGCGTGGTGCGCGCAGCGCCAAGTGGGCCGCAGTGGCGATCGTTGTGGCTCTGGCCGCGACCGCCTGTGGTAGCGATGACGACAACGGCGGCAGCGGCGACGGCGGCAACGCGTCCGGCAACGCCTCGGGCATCGTCAAGGTCGACGGCGGCGAGCCGCAGGCCGCGCTGGTCCCCACCAGCACCAATGAGCAGTACGGCTCGCTGGTGATCAAGAACGTCTTCGCGAACCTGCTGGACTTCGAGGACGACGGCTCCATCAAGTACGTCGCGGCCGAGTCCGTCGAGTCGAACGACGACGCCTCCGTGTGGACCGTGACGCTGAAGGACGGCTTCACCTTCCACGACGGCGAGGCCGTCACCGCTCAGCACTACGTGGACGCCTGGAACTGGGCCGCCAACGTGGACAACGGCCAGAGCCAGAGCGCCTGGTTCGAGGACATCGAGGGCTACGCCGATGTCCACCCGTCCGAGGAGGGCGCCGAGCCCACCGCCGAGACGATGTCCGGCCTGAAGGTCGTCGACGAGCTGAGCTTCGAGATCACGCTGGCCAACCCGGTCTCGTACTACAACTACAAGCTGGGCTACCACGTCTTCGCCCCGCTGCCCTCCAGCTTCTACGACGACCCGGCCGGCTTCGGCGAGAACCCGATCGGCCAGGGCCCGTACAAGTTCGACAGCTGGACCCACAACGAGCGGATCAGCCTCAGCACCTACGCCGACTACGCCGGTCCGAACAAGGCGCAGAACGGCGGCGTGGAGATCACCGCGTACGACAACCTGAGCACCGCCTACCAGGACCTGGTCTCCGACAACCTGGACGTGCTGCGTCAGGTCGCGCCCCAGGACCTGCCGGTCTACATGGACGAGCTGGGTGAGCGCGCCATCGCGCAGCCCTACAACGCCACCCAGTCCATCGTCCCGGTGTTCTACGCCGGCTGGAGCGAGCTGGACGACCCGTCCAAGGTCATCCAGGGCGTCTCGATGGCGATCGACCGCGAGACCATCACCCAGACGGTGCTGCACGGCTCCCGTACCCCGGCCGACAGCTTCGTGCCCCCGGGCGTGTTCGGTTACGAGGCCGGCGCCGCCGAGGGCAAGACCGACTTCGACCCCGAGACCGCGCGTCAGCTGGTCGAGGAGGGTGGCGGTGTCCCCGGTGGCACCATCACGATCCAGTTCAACGCCGACGCGAACCACGACGAGTGGGTCACGGCCGTCTGCAACGACCTGATCAAGAACCTCGACATCGAGTGCCTGAAGGACGCCAAGACGGACTTCGCCACCGACCTCGAGGAGCGTCGTGCGGACAACGTCAAGAGCATGTACCGGGGTGGCTGGCTCCAGGACTACCCGCTGAACGTCAACTTCCTGCGGGACCTGTACAGCACCACCGCGCCCTCCAACTACGGCCGGTACAGCAACGCGGAGGTCGACGACCTCTTCAAGCAGGGTGACCAGGCGGGGTCCTTCGACGACACCGTCGCCGCGTACCAGGACGCCGAGAAGGTGCTCTGGGAGGACATGCCCGCCATTCCGCTCTGGTACCAGAACGTGAACGGCGGTTACTCCAACAACGTGGAGAACGTGCGCTTCGACGTGGCCGGCCAGCCGGTCCTCGAAGAGATCACGGTCAAGTAAGACCGTCGCTGCAAGGGGGCCGGTGGCCGCTTCCGTGACCCGGAGCGGCCACCGGCCCTGCCGACTGACATGGAGGAATGATGGGGCGCTACGTCGCGCGGCGACTGCTCCAGATGATCCCGGTGTTCGTAGGGGCGACCTTCATCATCTTTATGATGATGTACGCCCTGCCGGGTGACCCGATAGCCGCACTGTGGGGCGAACGCGCCCCCGACCCGGCTCAGATGGCCCAGATGAAGAAGGAACTGGGCCTGGATCTGCCGATCATGCAGCAGTACTGGAACTACCTCACCGGCGTGTTCCAGGGTGACTTCGGGATCCAGATCTCCAGCAGACGCCCGGTCATCGACGTCATCACCGAGGCGCTGCCCGCCACGCTGAGACTCACCGTGCTGGCGTTCATCTTCACCGCCGTCGTCGGCATCGCCATGGGCCTCATCGCCGGTCTGCGGGCCGGCCGCAAGACCGACAGCAGCATCCTCTTCATCACCCTGCTGCTGATCTCGGTTCCCGGCTTCGTGCTCGGCTACCTCGCCCAGGTCTACTTCGGCAACAAGCTCGGCTGGGTCACCCCCTCCGTGCAGAACTCGGAGAACTGGGGCGAGCTGCTGCTGCCCGCGATGGTGCTCGCCGCGCTCTCCCTGGCCTATGTGGCCCGGCTGACGCGTACCTCCGTCGCGGAGAACAAGCGGGCCGACTACATGCGCACCGCCCGCGCCAAGGGGCTCACCCAGCGCCGCGCCGTCAGTGTCCACCTGCTGCGCAACTCGCTGATCCCGGTGGTCACCTTCCTCGGTGTGGACCTCGGCAACCTGATGACCGGTGCCATCGTCACCGAGGGCATCTTCAACGTGAACGGCATCGGCCGCGCGGTCTTCCGCGCGCTGAACGGCCGTGAGGGGTCCACCGTCGTCGGCATCGTGACGTTCATGATCGTCGTCTATCTCGTTGTCTCCCTGCTGGTCGACCTGCTCTACGCGGTCCTGGACCCGAGGATTCGCTATGCCTGAGGCTCCTGACACCACGGCGACCACCAAGGGCGAGGACGCGGGCAAGGCCCCCGAGGGGGTGCTGGTCGCGGAGGCGGGCCCGCCGCCCGGCAAGCCGCGCAGCCTGTGGTCGGACGCCTGGCACGACCTGATCCGCAAGCCGAAGTTCGTCATCCCGGCGTTCATCATCCTGTTCCTGCTGTTCGTCGCCGCCTTCCCCTCCGTCTTCACCTCGGAGTCCCCGCGGATCGGCGACCTGGCCAATCACCACCTCCAGAAGCCGGAGCTGACCCACTTCTTCTCTCCGGAGTGGTTCGGCTACGACCAGCAGGGCCGCAGCATCTACGCCCGCGTCGTGTACGGCACCCGCGCCTCGGTCACCATCGGTATCTGTGTGACCGCCCTGGTGCTGGTGGCGGGCTCGCTGATCGGCATGCTGGCCGGTTACTTCGGCGGCTGGGTGGACGCGGTCCTCTCCCGGGTCACCGACACCTTCATGGGCATCCCCTTCATGCTGGGCGCCATGGTCGTGCTGGTCTCCTTCAACGCCCGCACCCAGTGGGTGGTGATCCTGGCGCTGGCCTTCCTGGGCTGGACCACCGTCGCCCGTGTCATGCGCGGTTCGGTGATCTCCATCAAGCAGGCCGACTACGTGCAGGCCGCCCGTTCGCTGGGCGCCGGCACCACCCGGATCCTGCTGCGGCACATCCTGCCGAACGCCGCGGCCCCCGTGATCGTGGTGGCGATGGTGGCCCTGGGCGGCTACATCACCGCCGAGGCCACACTGTCCTTCCTGGGTATCGGCCTGTCCGACCCGGCGATCTCCTGGGGCGGTGACATCAACACCGGCCGGAACTCGATCCGGGTCGCCGAGCATGTGCTGATCTTCCCCTCGATCGCGCTGAGCGTGACCATCCTGTCCTTCCTGATGCTGGGTGACGCCGTGCGCGACGCCCTCGATCCCAAGCTGCGCTGAGGGAGTTGACGCGCGTGTCGATCGAACCGATCGAAATCACCCCGGCGGACGCCCCCGGCGTACCGCTGCTGGAGGTCCGTGACCTCCATGTGGAGTTCCACACCCGGGAGGGCGCGGCCCACGCCGTCAACGGCGTGAGCTACACCGTGGACGCCGGCGAGACCCTCGCCGTCCTCGGTGAGTCCGGTTCCGGCAAGTCGGTGACCGCCCAGACCATCATGGGCATCCTGGACATGCCGCCCGGGAAGGTCACCGGCGGGGAGATCCTCTTCAAAGGCCAGGACATGCTCAAGATGTCCGAGGCCCAGCGCCGGAAGATCCGCGGCAACCAGATCGCCATGATCTTCCAGGACGCGCTGTCCTCCCTGAACCCGGTGCTCTCGGTGGGCTTCCAGCTGGGCGAGATGTTCCGGGTGCACCGGGGCGCCTCGCGCAAGGAGGCCAAGGCCAAGGCCATCGAGCTGATGGACCGGGTCCGCATCCCGGCCGCCAAGGACCGGGTGAACGACTACCCGCACCAGTTCTCCGGCGGTATGCGCCAGCGCATCATGATCGCGATGGCGCTCGCCCTGGAGCCCGATGTGATCATCGCGGACGAGCCGACCACGGCCCTGGACGTCACCGTCCAGGCGCAGGTCATGGACCTGCTGGCCGAGCTCCAGCGCGAGCACAACATGGGGCTCATCCTCATCACCCACGACCTCGGTGTGGTCGCGGACGTCGCCGACAAGATCGCGGTGATGTACGCGGGCCGGATCGTGGAGAACGCCCCGGTGCACGAGCTGTACAAGCGGCCGGCGCACCCGTACACCAAGGGCCTGCTGGAGTCGATACCGCGTCTGGACCTCAAGGGCCAGGAGCTGTACGCGATCGCCGGCCTGCCGCCGAGCCTGACCGCCGTGCCCTCCGGCTGCGCCTTCAACCCGCGCTGCCCGATGGCCACCGACCAGTGCCGTACGGACGTCCCGCCGCTGGTGAAGGTCACCGAGCCCGACGGCGTTCCGATCGCGGGCCGCTCCAGCGCCTGCCATCTGTGGAAGGAGACGATCCATGGCTGACCTCGGCAAGGCCGCGAGCGAGCGCGAGCCGATCCTGGAAGTGCGCAATCTCGTCAAGCACTTCCCGCTCACCCAGGGCATCCTCTTCAAGAAGCAGATCGGCGCGGTCAAGGCCGTCGACGACATCTCCTTCACGCTCTACAAGGGCGAGACGCTGGGGATCGTCGGCGAGTCGGGCTGTGGCAAGTCGACCGTGGCGAAGCTTCTGATGAACCTGGAGAAGCCGACCTCCGGGCAGATCTTCTACAAGGGCGAGGACATCGCCAAGCTGTCCGGGCGGGCGCTGAAGGCGGTGCGGCGGAACATCCAGATGGTGTTCCAGGACCCGTACACCTCGCTGAACCCCCGGATGACGGTCGGCGACATCATCGGCGAGCCGTACGAGATTCACCCGGACGTGGCCCCCAAGGGCGACCGGCGCCGCAAGGTGCAGGAGCTGCTGGAGGTCGTGGGGCTGAACCCGGAGTACATCAACCGGTACGCGCACCAGTTCTCCGGCGGCCAGCGGCAGCGCATCGGGATCGCCCGGGGCCTGGCGCTCAACCCGGAGATCATCGTGTGCGACGAGCCCGTCTCGGCGCTGGACGTGTCGGTGCAGGCGCAGGTCATCAACCTGATGGACAAGCTCCAGAACGAGTTCGAGCTGTCGTACCTGTTCATCGCGCACGACCTGTCCATCGTGCGGCACATCTCCGACCGGGTCGGCGTGATGTACCTGGGGAAGATGGCGGAGATCGGGTCCGACACCGAGATCTACGACCACCCGACCCACCCGTACACGCAGGCGCTGCTGTCGGCGGTGCCGCAGGCCGATCCGGAGGGCCGGGACTCGCGCGAGCGGATCATCCTGTCCGGGGACGTTCCCTCGCCGGCGAACCCGCCCTCGGGCTGCCGCTTCCGTACCCGGTGCTGGAAGGCGCAGGACCGGTGCGCGGAGGAGCTGCCGCTGCTGGCGGTGCCCGAGCGGTTCCGCGAGGCGGGCGGCGGGGCGGCGCACGAGTCGGCCTGTCACTTCGCCGAGGAGAAGGACGTGGTGGGCGCCTCGTGACCTTGTCACCGCGCTGACCAGCAGGACGGCCACGGCCGCCGGGCATCTTGGATGTCCGGCGGCCGTCGGCATGTGAGGGATGAGGGCGTGTCGGGGCGCCCGTAAAGAGGATCTTGTGATGAAAGGTCCTATATTGCCTTAATGCGACTTTCGGTAGTCCAAGGAGGCCATCCCATGCGTGCAGCCACCCGTCTGACCTGGGCCATCGCCGCCACGACGGCCCTCGCCCTGACCGCGACCGCCTGTGGCGGCAACGGCACCGCGAGCGGCAGCGCCGGGGTCGTCCGCGCCTCCTGGGGCGACCCCCAGCACCCCTTGGAGCCCGCCAACACCAACGAGGTGCAGGGCGGCAAGGTCCTCGACATGATCTTCCGCGGCCTCAAGCGCTACGACCCGGAGACCGGCGAGGCCAAGGACGAGATGGCCGAGTCCATCGAGACCACCGACCAGCAGAACTTCACCGTGAAGATCAAGTCCGGCTGGACCTTCTCCGACGGCACCCCGGTCACCGCCGCGTCCTACGTCGATGCCTGGAACTACGGCGCCAATCTGAAGAACGCGCAGATCAGCAGCTACTTCTTCCAGTTCATCGAGGGCTACGACGACGTCCACCCCGCCGACGAGAACGCCACCCCCTCCGCGGACACCATGAGCGGCCTGAAGGTCGTCGACGACCACACCTTCACCGTCAAGCTCAGCGAGCCGTTCTCCCTGTGGCCCGAGACGCTCGGCTACGCCGCCTACTCCCCGCTCCCACGGGCCTTCTTCGACGACCACGCCACCTGGCTCAACAAGCCGATCGGCAACGGCCCGTACAAGATCGACACGTACACCAAGAGCCAGAGCATGAAACTGGTGAAGTACGAGGAGTACGCCGGCCCCGACAAGGCCCAGAACGAGGGCGTGGAGCTGCGCGTCTACACCGACAACAACACGGCGTACACCGACCTCCAGGCCGGCAACCTCGACGTCATCGACGACGTGCCCGCCTCCCAGCTCAAGAACGCCCAGAAGGACCTCGGCGACCGCTACATCAACCAGCCGGCCGGCATCATCCAGACCGTCTCCTTCCCCGTCACCCAGGACGGCTGGACCAGCCCCGAGTCCGCCAAGGTGCGCCAGGGCCTGTCCATGGCGATCGACCGCCAGGAGATCACCTCCAAGATCTACTTCGACACCCGCACCCCCGCCACCGACTTCACCTCACCCGTCCTGGGCGACGCCGGCGGCTACCAGGAAGGGCTGTGCGGCGAGTTCTGCACCTATGACCCCGAGCGGGCCAAGCAGCTGATCGAGGAGGGCGGCGGACTGCCCGGCGGCAAGATCACCCTCAGCTCCAACGTCGACACCGGATCGCACCGGCAGTGGATGGACGCCGCCTGCAACAGCATCAACAACGCCCTGGACGACACCGGCGCCTGCACCGTCAACCCGGTGCCCACCTTCGCCGACTTCCGCAACCAGATCACCGAGGGCCGCATCAGCGGCATGTTCCGCAGCGGCTGGCAGATGGACTACCCGCTCATCCAGAACTTCCTCCAGCCGCTGTACTACACCAACGCCTCCTCCAACGACTCCCGCTACAGCAGCCCCGAGTTCGACCGGCTCATCGACGAGGCCAACTCCGCCTCCGACGAGGCCGAGGCCATCGGCAAGTTCCGCGACGCCGAGAAGGTCCTCGTCGAGGACATGCCCGCCATCCCGCTGTGGTACCAGAACGGGACCGCCGGCTACTCCACCCGCGTCAGCGACGTGAAGCTCAACCCCTTCTCCGTCCCCGTCTACACGGACATCAAGGTCAGCTGACAGACACCAGCCACCGCAGCGGAGGTCCCCCCACATGGGGCGCTACGTCGTACGACGCCTGCTCCAGATGATCCCGGTGTTCATCGGCGCCACCTTCCTCATCTTCGTGATGGTGTACGCGCTCGGCGACCCGGTCGCCGCCCTGTTCGGCGACCGGGCCCCCGACCCCGCCACCGCACGCCAACTGCGCGCCGAGTTCCACCTCGACAAGCCCGTGTGGCAGCAATACCTGCTCTACATGGGCAACATCCTCTCCGGGGACTTCGGCACCGCCTTCAACGGCGAGCAGGTCACCGACCTGATGGGCCGCGCCTTCCCCATCAGCTTCCGGCTGATGCTCACCGCCCTGGTCATCGAACTGGTGCTGGGCATCCTCCTCGGCGTCATCACCGGGCTGCGCCGCGGCCGGGTCTTCGACACCTCCGTGCTGATGGCCACCCTCGTCGTCATCGCCATCCCCACCTTCGTCCTGGGCACCACCGCCCAGTTCTTCCTCGGCGTCCAGCTCGGCTGGATCAACCCCGCCGTCAGCCCCGAGGGCCGCTTCGGCGAACTCATCGTGCCCGGCTGCATCCTCGCCCTCGTCTCGCTGGCGTACGTCACCCGCCTCACCCGCACCTCGGTCGCCGAGAACACCCGCGCCGACTACATCCGCACCGCCGTCGCCAAAGGGCTGCCGCGCCGCCGGGTGACGGTGCGCCACTTGCTGCGCAACTCCCTCATCCCGGTGGTCACCTACCTCGGCGCGGACATCGGCACCCTGATGGCGGGCGCCATCGTCACCGAACGGATCTTCAACATCCAGGGCGTCGGCTTCCAGCTCTACCAGGGCATCCTGCGGCAGAACTCGCCCACGGTGGTGGGCTTCGTGGTCGTCCTGGTGCTGATCTTCCTGCTCGCCAATCTGCTGGTCGACCTCCTGTACGCCGTGCTCGACCCGAGGATTCGTTATGACTGAACCCCCACCGGTCGGACCGCCCGAAGGGCCCATCGCCATCGCGGCGGGCGACGGCCGGGGCGAACCCCCGACCGTCACCGGAACCGAACCCGGCCGCCCCCGCAGCCTGTGGTCGGACGCCTGGCACGATCTGCGCCGCAATCCGGTCTTCATCGTCTCGGCGCTGCTGATCTGCTTCCTGGTGCTCATCTCCGTGTGGCCCTCGCTGATCGCCACCGAGTCCCCGCTGCGCTGCCAGCTCTCCCGCTCCCTGGAGGGCGCCTCCGCCGGGCACTGGTTCGGCTTCGACACCCAGGGCTGCGACGTCTACACGCGCACGGTGTACGGGGCCCGCGCCTCGATCGCGGTCGGCGTCTGCGCCACCCTGGGCGTCGCCCTGGTCGGCACCGTCGTCGGCGGCCTCGCCGGCTTCTTCGGCGGCTTCTGGGACGCGCTGCTGTCCCGGGTGACGGACATGTTCTTCGGCATCCCGCTGATCCTGGGCGCCATCGTCTTCCTCAGCATGATCAAGATCTCCGGGATCTGGCCGGTGGTCCTGGTGATCGCCGCGCTCAGCTGGCCCCAGATCGCCCGCATCGCGCGCGGCGCCGTCATCACCGCCAAACAGAACGACTACGTGCAGGCGGCCAGGGCGCTGGGCGCCTCCAGCTCCCGCATCCTGCTGCGGCACATCCTGCCCAACGCCATCGCCCCGGTGATCGTCATGGCGACCATCATGCTGGGCACGTTCATCGCGCTGGAGGCGACGCTCAGCTACCTCGGCGTCGGCCTGCGCCCGCCCACCGTCTCGTGGGGCGTGGACATCTCGGCCGCCTCCACCGGCATGCAGTTCCGCAACGCCCCGCACATCCTGCTCTACCCGGCCGCCGCGCTGTCGCTGACGGTCCTGGCCTTCATCATGCTCGGCGACGCGGTCCGCGACGCCCTCGACCCCAAGCTGCGCTGACCGGAGGCTGACCGTCATGCTGCTGGAAGTCCAGGACCTCCAGGTCGAATTCGCCACCCGGGACGGCGTGGTGAAGGCCGTCAACGGCGTCACGTACGCGGTGGACGCCGGCCAGACCCTGGCCGTGCTCGGCGAGTCGGGCTCCGGCAAGTCGGTGACCGCCCAGGCCATCATGGGCATCCTCGACTCACCGCCCGGCCGCATCGCCGGCGGCTCCATCCGCTTCCAGGGCCAGGACCTGCTGACCATGGGCCGCGAGGACCGGCGCAGGATCCGCGGCGAGAAGATGGCGATGATCTTCCAGGACGCGCTGTCCTCCCTCAACCCCGTGCTGCCGGTGGGCTACCAGCTGGGCGAGATGTTCCAGGTGCACCGCGGCGCGAACCGCAAGGAGGCGAGGACCGCCGCCATCGAGCTGATGGACCGGGTCCGTATCCCGGCGGCGAAGGAACGGGTGGGCGACTACCCGCACCAGTTCTCCGGCGGTATGCGGCAGCGCATCATGATCGCGATGGCGCTCGCCCTGGAACCCGACCTGATCATCGCGGACGAGCCGACCACGGCGCTGGACGTCACCGTGCAGGCACAGGTGATGGACCTGCTCGCCGAACTCCAGCAGGAGTACCGGATGGGCCTCATCCTCATCACCCACGACCTGGGCGTCGTCGCCGACACCGCCGATGTCATCGCGGTCATGTACGCGGGCAAGATCGTGGAACACGCCCCCGTCGACGCCCTGTACCGGCGGCCGGCCCACCCGTACACCAAGGGCCTGCTCGACTCCATCCCACGGCTGGACCGCAAGGGCCAGGACCTGTACGCGATCTCGGGGCTGCCCCCCAACCTGGCGAAGATCCCCCCCGGCTGCTCCTTCCACCCCCGCTGCCCGATCGCCCGCGACCGGTGCGCGGTGGACGTCCCCCCGCTGTACGAGGTGTCCGCCGACCGCTCCAGCGCCTGCCACTACTGGAAGGAGACGATCGGTGACTGAGCCGCTGCTGGAGGTGGAGGGTCTGGTCAAACACTTCCCGCTGACCCAGGGCATCCTGTTCCAGCGCCAGATCGGCGCGGTCCAGGCGGTGGACGGCGTCTCGTTCACCCTGGCGCCGGGGGAGACCCTGGGCATCGTGGGGGAGTCGGGCTGCGGCAAGTCCACCGTGGCCAAACTGGTGATGAGCCTGGAACAGCCCACCGCGGGCCACATCCGGTACAAGGGCGAGGACATCACCCAGCTGTCCGGGCGGGCGCTCAAGGCCGTGCGGCGGAACATCCAGATGGTGTTCCAGGACCCGTACACCTCCCTCAACCCCCGGATGACGGTCGGCGACATCATCGGCGAACCGTACGAGATCCACCCCGAGGTGGCCCCCAAGGGCGACCGGCGCCGCAAGGTCCAGGACCTGCTGGACGTGGTCGGCCTGAACCCGGAGTACATCAACCGGTACCCCCACCAGTTCTCCGGCGGCCAGCGGCAGCGCATCGGCATCGCCCGCGGACTGGCGCTCAACCCCGAGATCATCGTGGCGGACGAACCCGTCTCCGCCCTGGACGTCTCCGTCCAGGCCCAGGTCGTGAACCTGCTGGACCGGCTGCAGAACGAGTTCGGCCTGTCCTACATCGTCATCGCCCACGACCTGTCCATCGTGCGGCACATCTCCGACCGGATCGGCGTGATGTACCTCGGGAAGATCGTGGAGACCGGCACCGAGACCGAGATCTACGACCACCCCACCCACCCGTACACGCAGGCCCTGCTCTCCGCCGTCCCGGTGCCCGACCCGGCCCAGAGCGGGCTGCGCGAGCGCATCATCCTTTCCGGCGACGTACCCTCCCCGGCCAACCCGCCCTCGGGCTGCCGCTTCCGCACCCGCTGCTGGAAGGCCCAGGAACTGTGCGCCCGGGTCGAGCCGCCACTGACGGTCCCCGAGGTCTTCACCGACCCCACGACCGGGGCCCACCACCCCTCGGCCTGCCACTTCGCGGAGGAGAAACGCACGGTGGCGGGCGCGTAGCGGACTACGCGTCGAGGAATTCCAGCGCCCGCGCGACGAACCCGTCGTGGTACTGGAAGATCCCCCCCGTGCCCGGCGTCGGGGCAGCGAGGGCGCGGGACTTGGTCAGGTCATCGCGATGACGACCTTGCCGGCCTTCGCGTGGCCCCGCTCGACGTATTCCAGGGCTTGCCGGGTCTCATCGAAGGGGAAGACCCGGTCGATGAAGGGCCGGATGCTGCCCGCGTCGATGAGCGGGGTGAGTTCGCGCAGCTGGGCGCCGCTGGGCTTCATGAACAGAAAGGAGTACCGCACACCGCGACGCTTGGCGCGGAGCCTGACCGGGAGGCTGAGCGCGGTCATCGCCAGCCGGAGGAGCGGGCTGGCACCCAGCTCGCGGGCGAAGGCCGGGTCGGGGGGACCGGCGACGCCGATGGCCGTGCCACCGGGTGTGAGCACCCGCAGGGACTTGGTGAGGTTCTCGCCGCCGAGGCTGTCCAGGACGACGTCGTAGCCGGAGAGGACCGTCTCGAAGTCCTGCCGCTTGTAGTCGACGACGACATCGGCGCCGAACCCCTTCACCAGGTCGGCCTTGGCCGTGCTCGCGGTGGTGGCCACGTGCGCTCCCAGGTGCTTGGCCAGCTGGATGGCGACGCTGCCGAGGCCGCCGGCCCCGGCGTGGATCAGAACCTTCTGGCCGGGCCGGACGTGGGCCCGTTCCACCAGGGCCTGCCACGCGGTGAGGGCGACCAGCGGAAGGGACGCGGCCTCGGTCATGGTGAGAGTGGCCGGTTTGGGCGCCAGGTCGTCCTGGTGGACGGCGATGAGCTCGGCGAACGTACCGATGCGGCCCTTGTCGGGCCGCGCGTAGACCTCATCGCCGGGCGCGAACCGGGTGACGGCCGATCCCACCCTGTCGACCACCCCGGCGAGGTCATTGCCCAGGATGAGCGGGAAACGGTACGGGAGGAACGCTTTGAACTCTCCGTCGCGGATCTTGAGATCCAGCGGGTTGACGCCCGCCGCATGGATCCGCACCAGGACATCGTCGGCGCCCACCGGTGGCTCGGGCATCTCGGCGGGGCGCACCCCGGCCTTGTCGCCGTACCGCTGAACAGTGAAGGCCCTCATCGTCGTCTCCGCTTCCCGCTCATTCCGGATTCTCGTGGTGTGGAAATTGCGGCATGTGCCGCGCTGTTCAGGTTCAGGCCGCCGGCGCGGTGGCCAGGCTCCGCCGGACCTGGCGGGTGATCTCGTCGGCGAGGATCTCCGGCCGGCCCGTCTCGACGCCGTTCAGGGCCAGTGCGGCCACCTCGGCGGGGTCGGTCTTCTGATCGGCGGGGACACGCGTGGCCATGTCGGTGTCCATGTATCCGACATGCAGCGCCGAGACGCTGATGCCGCGTGGCGCCAGTTCCTCGCGGGCCGCGTCGGTCAGTGCCCAGGCGGCGGCCTTGGCGGCGGCGTAGGCTCCGAGGCCGGCCGGGTGCAGCCAGGACAGCACGGACAGGATGTTGAGTACGGCGCCGCCGCCGTTGCTCTCGATGACGGGAGTGAAGGCGCGGGTCACGGCGAGGGTGCCGAAGAAGTTCGTCTCCATCTCCAGGCGCACCGCCTCCGGATCGCCCGCGATCAGCGGGGTGGCGGTCGAGATGCCGGCGTTGTTCACCAGCAGCGTCGCGTCGGACGCGATGCGCGCCGCGTCCCGGATCGACTCCTCGTCGGTCACGTCCAGCCGCAGCGGGGTGACACCCGGCAGGTCCACCGTCTCCGGACGGCGGGCCGCCGCGTACACCTTCGCTCCGCGCGCCGCGAGCTGGGCGGCCAGCTGGCGCCCGAGCCCCCGGTTGGCGCCGGTGACCACCGCTACCGATTCCTTCAGTTCCATGTCAGCTCCCGGGTGATTAGATTATGGGTGCAATCTAAACACTTGATTAGGATAGATGCCAGTCGACATCAAACCGGGAGGTGGCAGATGGGCCGCGTGTCGCAGGCACAGGCGGAGGAGAACCGCCGGCGAGTGGTGGAAACCGCCTCCCGGCTGTTCAGGGAACAGGGCACCCAGGTCAGTGTCGCCGACCTCATGAAGGCGTCCGGGCTGACCCACGGTGGCTTCTACAAGCGGTTCGCCTCCAAGGAGGCGCTCATCGACGAAGCCACCGCCCACGCGTTCGGCGAGCTCACCCGGCTCCACCAGGACGGCCTCGACCAGCACGCCGGACAGCACGGTGCCGCCCAGCGGGCGGTGATCGACTCCTACCTCTCCATCGAGCACCGCGACAGCGCGGCGGACGGCTGCCCCGTCGCCGCGCTCGCCACCGACATGGCCCGCGAACCGGAGGACCGCGAGGCACGCCGTATCTACACCGAGGGAGTGGGCGACTTCGCCCGGGTACTCGCCACCGACGACCAGGACGGCATCACCCGGCTGTGCACGATGCTCGGCGCCCTCGTCCTGGCCCGCGCCACCAAGGGCTCCCCCCTCTCCGAGGAGATCCTCGCCACCGCGCACGCCGCCTTGACGGAGACCGGCTGATCAGGGCCGTGGCGATCCGGCCGGTCACCCGGGCGGCGACAGCGAGCGAGCCCGGTCCCGCCGGGGGCGGGGCCGGGCTCGCGGGCCGGTGAAGCCGGCCGGGGTCAGTCCGTGCCGAGGTCGATGACCGCGACGCGCTTGGCCGGGTCCGTCTCGCGCAGGGCGTCGCGCAGGGCGCCCGCCACGTCCGTCGGTTCGACCGGGGTCTGGCTGCCGTCGCCCCGCGTCACCAGGACGCCGTCGAACTGGGAGCCGTAGAGGGACGCCAGGACCTCCAGGTCGTACACGTCCACCAGCGAGCCGTTGGAGGGCTGCATCGACAGGAACTGGTGGATGGAGTTCTCCGGGCTCATCGGGAGGGAGATGCCGCCCGCCTCGATGTAGACCATGTCGGACATCGCCGGTTCGGCGAACTCCGCCATCGCGCGGGCCACTTCCTCCTCGGTGATCTCCGGCTCCACCGTGGTCGTGGGCAGGGTGATCACGGTGTTCTCACCGGTGGCCGCGCGGGTGCGGAACGCCGACTCCACCGCGTCGGCGGCGGCCTGCACGTTGATGCCCTCGCCCGGCGTGCCCGGCTGTGCCTCGGCGCCCGTGCTGCTGAAGGTGATGGAGCCCTCCACCGGGGCGCCGGAACCGACGCCCGCCGTCAGGTCCTCCAGCGCCACCGTCAGCTTCTCCCGGTCCACGGAGAAGACCGCGTCCATCGCCCGCTCGCTGCCCAGCAGCGAGCCGAAGACGGCCATCGGCGCGTAGTCCGGCTCGGCGGCGGCGCGCACGGTCGCCTCGGTGTCCACCGAGAGACCGGCCACGCTCGGCTTGAGCTCCATCTCCTCGTCGCCGACCTGGAGCAGCAGCGGGGCGTTGTTGGCGTCGTCCAGCGCCGCGTCCAGCAGGGCGACGGCCTCGGGGGTGTTGCGGCCGCCGATGTCCTGGCCCAGGACGGTGGTGCCCTTGGGGACATCCTCCTGGTTGAGCACCAGGCCGGTGCCGTAGGCGGCCACCGCCACCAGCACGACGGCGACGGCGGCGAGCTTGCCGAGCTTGCCCACCTTGCTCTTGCGCTTCTTCGGCGCCGCGGGGGCCGCCGCCGGGGCGGGCTTGGGCTGCTCCGCCACCTCGTCGAAGTCCAGCGCCGGGGGCGGCACCGGCGGGCCGGAGGCCGGCTCGGAGAAGGCCGGGATGGCCGCGGTGTCACCGTGCCCGGGGGGCGGCGGGGGCGGGAACGGGCCCCCCAGGTCCAGGGTGGGGCCGCCCGGCTCCTCCCGGTCGCCGGGAGGAAGCGTCAGCTCCCCGGTCATCGGCCCCGTGGTAGGCCCGGACGGCGCGGAGGCGCCCACCGGGCGCGGGGGCAGCCCCATGCCCTCGGCCGGGGTCTCGGAGAACCAGGAGGGGTTGCCTCCGGTCTCGTCCAGCGGCTTGCGCGGGGCGGGCGGGGCGTCGAACGTCGTGTCGCCCAGCGAGAGCGCGCCGGTCTGCTCGCCCTCGGCCTGCGGCGCCTTGCGCGGCTCGAACCACGAGCTGGTCTTCTTCTTGCCGGCCGAGGGAGTCTGCTCGCCCAGGCCGCTGGAGGTGGCTCCGGAGGCGGGCTTGGGCCGGACCGGCAGGCCCGGAGCGGGCGCGGGCGGTGCCGGTGTCTCGTCCCCTGCCACGTCGTCGTCGAGCGTCTCCCGCATGACGACGGGCGGAATCGGCCGGGATCCGGGGATGTTGATCCGGATCCGGGTCGTCATCGTGGTCTCGGTCTTCTTCTCCTCCGGCTGCGCCGCACCCGGCGGAGTACCGTCGTTCCCCCGGGGACTGGGGTACGGACTGTCAGTTTCACGACTCAAGGCAGGATCTCCCGGTTGGCTTCCACCGGCCGGCCCGGATTCACTGGCCGGGGCCGGGCGGCAGCCCCACCATACTGGGGTCGGCGCGAACGTACGGCCTCAGCACAGGATTGGCACATCCGTGCTCCGGGGTTCATGAACGTCCACCGGACAGCCGTTCCGGCGGCACCCAGAACATCGGGCGGCCGGCCGGTGCGAGTGCCCAACAGACTCCGGCCAGGACCATACCGCCCAGCAGGAACACGTAACTCGTCGCCCCCGACGCGAAGATGAAGTCTCCCTGCGGACGGGACGCGGTGAGGGCCAGCACGGCCAGAATCCAGCCGGCCGCCGGAGCCCCCGCCCCGGCGCGCGAACGCGTCAGCAGCGCACCACCCCAGAACAACGCCGCCGCCCCCGCGAGTGACAGCAACAGGCCCAGCGGTGACCAGCCGGCCTGGATCAGCGAACCGGCGATCCCGCCCAGCGCTCCGAGGACGGCCAGCGCCACGTATGCCGCGATTTTCATGGTGCCTCTTCCAGGCCGGCGAAGACGTCCGTCGCGCCGGGGGGTACGGGGGCGCCCGCCGCCGAAAGGTAGTACTCGGTCTCCCACAGCGGCTGGGCCAGATCGTTCGACAGGGTGAAGGAGGTGCCGTCGGCGGCCACCGTGATCTGGGTGGCGTGGGCCGCCATCGCCGCCCGCTTGGCCGCCAGCTGGGCGGCCGTGCCGGTCACGGTGATCGCCACCGCCTCCTCGGGCACCACGCCGGGCAGATCCGCCGGGGCGGCCGTCCTGGCGGAGCCCCCCAGCGAGGCCAGCCGGCGGGCGGCCTCGCGCTCGGGAAGGCAGTTGTACAGCACCCGCCCGACCCGGTGCTCCCCGGCGGCCAGTTCCGCGCCGCGCAGGGCCACCCGGTGGGCCTGGATGTGGTCAGGGTGCCCGTAACCGCCCTGCGGGTCGTAGGTGATCAGCACGTCCGGGCGGACCTCGGTGATCACCCGCGCCAGCTCCCGGGCCGGCTCGTCGGGGGCGGCGGACCAGAACGCCCCGGGCGCCCGGTTCGTCGCCAGGCCCATCATGCCCGAGTCGCGCCAGCGGCCCGCGCCCCCCAGCAGTCGGTGGTCGCGCACGCCGAGGGCCCGCATCGCGGCGGACAGCTCCCGCTCGCGGTACGGGCCCAGGGTGTTGTCGCGGTCGGCGGCCAGGTGCGCCAGCTCCGGCGGGATCACCTCACCCTCCTCGCCGAGGGTGCAGGTGACCACGGTGACCCGGACACCGGCGGCCACGGCGGCCGCCATGGTGACGCCGTTGCCGATCGACTCGTCGTCGGGGTGCGCGTGCACCAGCAGCAGGGACCTACTCATGCCCCTGAGCTTACGACGCCGTGCCGAGCGTCCGGTCAGAAGGAGAGATTGCTGATCATTCCGGCCACGCTGGAGGTCACATCATTGATGGTCGGTGCGATGTTCGAGCTGGCGAGATAGAAGCCGAACAGCACACACACCAGGGCGTGGATGCCTTTGAGACCTGCCTTCTTGATCAGCAAGAAGACAATGATCGCGAAGAGCAGCACTGCGGAGACGGAGAGCGCCACCGGGATCACCTCCATGTCGTGACCGGTTCCGGGCAGGGGGAGCGGCCCCTGAGCCGGGGTTGCCCAGAGGAATTCCTACCCATCGTGCGCAACGGATCATAACGATCAGTCAGGCGGCATGACTCGGTGCACAGGAGCAGAAGAGGGGCGCACGCCCCCGTCTCACGACGGCTCGCGCATCACGATGTCGTGCTCCCTGGCAACGGTGGACCCTTCTTCCGGGTAGTGGCAGGCGGTCAGATGGCCCGGCCCGTTGCCCTCGATCCGCACCAGCGGGGGCTCCTCGGCGGCGCACAGCTCCCGCGCCTTCCAGCAGCGGGTACGGAAGCGGCAGCCCGAGGGCGGGCTGGCCGGGGAGGGGACGTCCCCCGCCAGCCGGATGCGCTCCCGCCGCCCCCGTCCGGCCGGGGCCGCCCCCGCGGCGGCCGGCTCCTCGTCCGACAGGTCCACCTCGGGTACAGCCGACAGCAGGGCGTGCGTGTACGGATGACGTGGGCGCTCGTAGATCGCCTCCCGGTCACCGACCTCCACGATCCGGCCCAGGTACATCACCGCCACCCGCTGCGAGAAGTGCCGCACCACGGCCAGGTCGTGCGCGATGAACAGGAACGCGATGCCCAGCTCGCGCTGCACCCGGCGCAGCAGATTCACCACCTGCGCCTGGATGGACACGTCCAGGGCGGAGACCGGCTCGTCCGCGATGATCAGCTTCGGCTCCAGGGCCAGGGCCCTGGCCACCCCGATGCGCTGCCGCTGCCCGCCGGAGAACTCGTGCGGGAAGCGGTTGTAGTGCTCGGGGTTGAGGCCGACCGTCTCCAGCAGCTCCCGTACCCGTGCCTCCCGCCCGCCGGGAGGCACCAGGCCGTTGATCTCCATCGGTCCGCCGATGATGGTGCCCACCGTCTGCCGGGGGTTCAGCGAGGAGTACGGGTCCTGGAAGATCATCTGGATCTCGGAGCGCACCGGCGCCATCGCGCGCCGTCCGGCCCGGGTGATGTCCCGGCCCCGGTAGGTGATGGTGCCCGCCGTCGGGTCCAGCAGCCGCGCCAGCAGCCGCCCGGTGGTGGACTTGCCGCAGCCCGACTCGCCGACCAGGCCGAAGCTCTCGCCCGCGTGCACGGTGAAGTCGAGGCCGTCCACCGCCCGGACCGCGCCGACGGTGCGGCGGAAGGGGAAGCCGCCCTTGACCGGGAAGTGCTTGGTCAGCCCCTCGACCGTCATCAGGGGGGCGCCGGTTTCCGCGCTCATCGGCTCTGTCCTTCCAGGCGGGGTCGTACGCGTGCGTCGAACAGCGTGCGCCGCTGCCCGTCGTCCAGGTGGCAGGCCGCCCCGCGCCCGGCGGGCAGCGCGGGCCGTTCGCCCGTGCAGCGTTCGGCGGGCGTCACCGCGTCGCGGTGGGCGCAGCGCGGCGCGAACGGGCAGCCGTCCGGGGGGCTGAGCAGGGAGGGCGGGGAGCCGGGGATCGGCAGCAGCTCCTGCTCGGTGTCGCCGCCGAGGCGCGGCATGGAGCCCAGCAGCCCCCAGGTGTACGGGTGCTGGGGCCGCCGCAGGACCTCCCGCACGGTGCCGCGCTCCACGGCCCGGCCCGCGTACATCACCAGGACGTCGTCGCTGACCTGCGAGACCACCCCCAGGTCGTGGGTGATCAGGATGATCGCGGAGCCGAACTCCTGCTGGAGGTCGAGCAGCAGATCCAGGATCTGCGCCTGGACGGTGACATCCAGCGCGGTGGTCGGCTCGTCCGCGATCAGCAGATCGGGGTCGCACACCAGCGCCATCGCGATCATCGCGCGCTGCCGCATGCCGCCGGAGAACTGGTGCGGGTAGTCGTCCACCCGCCGCTGCGGGTGCGGGATGCCGACCTTGCCGAGCATCTCGATGGCCCGCTCGCGCGCCTCGCGCTTGCCGGCGCCCCGGTGTTTGCGGAACGGCTCGGCGATCTGCCGGCCGATCGTGTAGTAGGGGGAGAGCGCGGTGAGCGGGTCCTGGAAGATCATCGCGGCCTTGTTGCCGCGCAGCTGCTGCAACTGCCGTTCCCCGGCGCCGGTCAGCTCCTGCCCGTCCAGTTCGATCTCGCCGCCGATGGTGGTGGTGCGCGGGTTGTGCAGCCCCAGGATCGCCTGGTTGGCGACCGACTTGCCGGATCCCGACTCGCCGACGATGCCCAGCGTCCGGCCGCGCTCCAGCTCGAAGGAGAGCCCGTCCACGGCCTTGACCACGCCGTCCTCGGTGCCGAAGTGCACGCGCAGATCGCGTACCGACAGATAGCTCACGGATGGCTCCCGGCTCCTAGGACAGCCGCACGCGCGGGTCGATGAGGGCGTAGGCGGCGTCGACGATGATGTTGAAGACGACGATCATGAGGGCGGCGAACAGCATCACCCCCATCAGCATGGGGAGGTTGGACTTGGTGACCGAGTCGACGGCGAGCCGGCCAAGACCGGGGAGCGCGAACGTGTACTCGGTGACCATCGCGCCGCCGAACAGCGAGCCCATGTCCACGCCGATGATCGTGACGATGGGGATCAGCGAGCCGCGCCACGCGTACCGGAAGAACACGGTGGGCCGGGACATGCCCTTGGCCCGCGCGGTGCGCACGTGTTCCTCCTGGAGCTGTTCGATGAGGGTGGCGCGCGCCATGCGGGTGTAGTTCGCGGTGAAGATGGTGGACAGCACCAGCCAGGGCAGCAGCAGCCCCTTCAGCCAGCCGAGCGGGTCCTCGGTGAGGGGCACGTACTGGGGCTGCGGCAGCAGCTGCGTCTGGTAGACGAACAGCGCCAGGGCGAGGGGGCCCAGGAAGTAGATCTGCATCGAGGAGAGCACCAGCGAGGTGGAGCTCATCACCTTGTCCAGCAGCGTGCCGCGCCGCCAGGCGGCCAGCATGCCCAGGCCCAGGCCCAGCACCAGGAAGACGACCGCGCCGCCCAGGGTGAGCGAGACGGTGGTGGGCAGCCGGTCCAGGATGGTGTCCAGGACGGGGCGGTTGTCGGCGAAGGAGAAGCCGAGGCAGGGTGCGGGGCAAGGGCCGGCGGCGAAGTCACGGCCGGCGAAGATGCCGACCATGTACTCCCAGTACTGCACGGGCACGGGCTGGTCGATGCCCAGGTTCCGCTCCACGATGGCCAGCTGGTCGGGGGTGCAGACCTTGCCGCAGGCCAGCAGCGCGGGGTTGCGGGGGATCGCGTAGAAGAGGAAGAAGGTGACGGCGCTGATGATCAGCAGGATGGCGACGGCACCCAGCGAGCGCCGGAAGAGGAATCGGAGCATCTGGTAGGCAGCTTTCGGTGACAGCCGGCGCCGGGGCCGGCGACCGGGGGCGCGCACCCGGGTGGGTGGGCGCCCCCGGCCGCCGGCGGCCGATCGCGTCGCGGGTCAGTCCTGGATGACGAACAGGCGGTGCATGTCGACGGTGCTGAAGTCGTTGTTGAAGACCGCGCCGCCGATCTGCGACCCGTGCAGGATGTTCTGCTTGTAGTAGAAGAGGGGGACGCCCGGCAGGTCCTCCTCCAGAATCCGCTTCTGGAGCGCGAACCAGGCGGTGGCCGCCTCCTCGGCGTCCGACAGCAGGAGGATCCGGTCGATCTCCTCGTTGATGTAGTCCTGGTTGATGTGGCTGTAGTTGGACGCGCCGTCCTGGATGGTGCGGCCGTCGTACTGCGCCGGGATCACCGTGGCGGCCGACAGCCAGTCATGGCCCCAGTTGCTGCGGTAGATGTCGTAGCCGTTGTCGACCTGGCCGATGGTGTCGTAGTACTGCTCGGTGGGGACCTCGCTGCGGTTGACGTCGAAGCCGGCCGTCTCCAGGGCGTCGGCGATGGCCACCGCCGCCTGCTGGTCCTCGGGGGCCACGTGGTGCAGGTAGTTCAGCTCGTAGCCGACCGCGTCGGCCTCCTCCAGCAGTTCCCTGGCCCGCTCGGTGTCGCCCTGCGGCAGGGCGAGCTTGCCGTACGGGTCGTAGCCCTCCTCGTAGCCGGGCAGCAGCGGGGAGATGAAGCCGCCCGCGTAGTCGCCGCCGATGGCGCCGCCGTACGCGTTGAGCACCCCGTTGAGCGGCACGGCGTGCGCGATGGCCTCGCGGACGCGCTTGTCGGGCACCGTCTCCTGGTTGATGACGAGGGAGGCCACGAACACCTGGTAGCCGCTGACCAGCCGCTCCTGGACGGCCGGGTCCTGGACGACCTCGGCAGAGCCGGCGTCGATGCCGTTGTTGAAGCTGATGGCGTACTGGTTGTCGCCGTTGTCCGCGACAAGACGGCCGGTCGAGTCGTCCTGGCTGTGGCCGAAGGTGATCTCGTACCGGTCCGGGTAGGCGTTGCGCGCGGCGTCGGTCTCCGGCACCCAGTGCTCGTTGCGGGTGAGCGTCATGGAGCGCCCGGGGCGGAAGTCCTCGATCTGGTACGGGCCGGAGGTCAGCGGGTCCTGGTCGTACCGCTCCTGGGTGTCGCCCTCCAGCGAGACGGCGAAGTAGCCGGGCTGGGTCAGCGCGTACGGCAGGTCGTTCTGCGGCTGGGCGAAGTGGAAGACGATGGTCTTCTCGTCCGGGGTCTCCAGCACGGTGTCCGGCAGGTGGTCGCCCTCGTACGGGCCGCCGGGCAGCAGCTCGCGGTAGGCGGCACCCTCGGCGTCGGCCAGCCAGGACTGGATGAACGTCGGGCCCTGCGTGATGAAGTCCGCGAACTGGCGCTCGAAGGTGTGCCGGATGTCGGCGGAGGTGATCGGGCTGCCGTCGTTGAAGTAGATGTCGTCCTTGAGGGTGTACGTCCAGGTGCGGCCCTCGTCGGCGACGGTGCCCGCGTCGGTGGCGAGGTCGCCGACCACCGCGTACGTGCCGTCGTTGTGCAGCCGGGTGGTCGTCAGGCCGCGGTGCAGCAGCCGGGCGATGGTCATCTCGTGCGCGACGTAGACCTGCGCCGGGTCGAGGTGGTCGGGGGAGGTCTCCTGGAGGACCCGGATGGTGCCGCCGGGCTGCGCGCCCGGTACCTCCTCGGCCGGTCCCGTCGACCCGGCCGCGTCGGCGAACTCGATGGTCTGGAGGGTCTCGGGGCCGGGGTCCTTGCCGCCGTCCCCGTTGTCCGCGCCGCCCCCGCCGCCGCTGCTGCACGCGCTGAGGACCAGGGCACCGGCCAGGGCGAGGGAGGCGGCCACGGTGCCCCGCCCGGGTATGGATCTGCGTCGCGTCGAGATGGTCATGGCTGTGGTCGCACCTCACTGGGTCAGCGGTCGGACTTCGGGTCGAAGGCGTCCCGGACGGAGTCCCCGAGCAGGTTGAAGGCGACCACGAAGATCACCATCGCGATGCCGGGGAAGAACATGTAGGTGATGTCGCTCTTGTAGACCCGGGCACCGGTGGCGAACATCCGGCCCCAGTCGGGGGTGGGTTCGGTCATCCCGACCCCGAGGTAGGAGAGCGCGGCGGCGGTGGTGACGAAGCTGGGCAGCATGTAGGTCGTCTGCACCAGGGTCGGGGAGACCACGTTGGGCAGCAGTTCCTTGCGGATGATGCGCCAGGGGGAGGCGCCGGAGACCTTGGCGGCCTCGACGAACTCCCGGTCGCGCAGGGAGAGGGTGGCCCCGCGCAGAATGCGGGCGAGGGTCATCCAGCCGAGGATCCACAGCACCACGACCACCGACACCACCCGTATGTAGGTGGGGGTTTCCTGCCGCGGGTCGACGAACAGGCTGGTGACGATGGGGAGGAAGGCGACGAAGAACAGCTGGTTGGGAAAGGCCATCAGCAGATCGATGAGCCGGCTGATGGCGTAGTCCCACTTGCCGCCGAGATATCCGGCGGCGATGCCCAGCACGATCGCGGTGACGGTGGCCAGGACGGTGACGGCCAGCGCGATGAACAGCGAGGTGCGGATGCCGTACACGAGCTGGGTGAGAACGTCGCGGCCCATGAGGGGTTCGAGTCCGAACCAGAACTCGCCGTCGATACCGCCATTGGGCTTGACCGGATAGCCGTACTCATTGAGCAGGGTCGGATCGATCTGGCCGTAACGGGTGTACGGGTCCTTGCCGTAGAGCCAGGAGATGACCGGTGCCAGCAGTCCGATCGCGAAGAAGAGCAGGACGACGCAGGCGGAGGCGACCCCGACCTTGTCGCGGCGGAAACGGCGCCACATCAGCTGTCCCGGGGAGCGCCCGGTCAGCTCGGATTCGGCAGCGGCAACGGCAGCCTTCGACTGACCCGCCATCACATGACTTCCCCCCGCCCGGAATCAATACGCGTGTAGAGCGGGACTGTCGCAAGGTCGACATGGGCTCGTCAAGAGAAAGCAATGGTATAAACCTATGATGATAATTCGGGGGATCATCTTTATGCAGATGGGCAGGGCCGTCCCCTTGACTGCGCTTTCATCTTTCGGAAATGTGCTGAAAAATAGCTACCGTTGGCTTAACACGTCAGCAACCTGCCGGACCCGGCACCGATATGCGGACGCCCCAGACTGTGGCGGTACGGCCGTGCGGGTGCCGTAGCCCGGGGCGGTGCGGCGTTGACGACCGTGCCGCCCCGGGTGCCCCGGCGTCCACCGCGCGCGGAACCGGGTCGCGGCCGTCGCCCCTCAGGGCGCCGTGCGGTAGTGGTAGTGATGGTGATCCGTGAAGCCGAGCCGGTCATACACCGCGCGGGCCGCGCTGTTGCCGGTCTCCACCTGGAGATACGCCGCGCTCGCACCCTCCACCAGCGCCGTACGGGCCAGCTCGGCCATCAGTGCCGTCGCCAGCCCCCGCCGCCGGTGGGCGGCGGCCACCTCCACCGCCGCGAACCCGGCCCAGCGGCCGTCCACCACGCACCGCGCCACCGCGGCCCCCGGCACTGTGGCGAACCACACCGACGGGCCGCCGGTCAGCACCTCCCGCACCGTGTCCGGGGCCTCCCGGTGCCGGGGATAGCCCGCCAGCCAGGCGTCGGACAGCTCCCGGTGCACCCGCACCCGTGGGTCCGGCTCCCGGTCCGCCAGCGGGGCCAGCGGCGCCACCCGCAGCAGGGCGAACCTCTCCGCCCGCCAGCCGGCCCGCTCCAGCGCGGCGTCCAGCAGTTCGTCGCTGTCGCCCGCGCCCGTCGTCACCTGGAGCCGGGCGGGCAGCCCGCGCGCCGCGTACCACTCCCGGATCCGGTCCACCTCCGGTGCCCCGGGGCCGACCCGGTACGCCGAGTTGGCGCGCGCCGTCCACCCGGCCGCGGCGTTCAGCCGCCAGTCACCGATCCGCTCCGTCTCCACCCCCGGCCAGCCGCGCCCGGCGACGGCGACCAGCTCCGCCACACCCGCCGCGGGAGTGCCCCGGCGTCGCGCGGGGGCGGCGGGGACGGTCTTTCCGGCCACCACGGTGGCCTCTTCGTGCCGGATCATCTCCCCGTTCCGCCGTGTGATGCTCAGCACGCCCCCGGTCCAGGAGGTCAGTACTCCCACGGTGTCGGTGAATCGGGCCGTTCCGTCACCCTGGGCGGCGATCGTCCGAACAGAGACGCGTTTTCCCACGTCATCCGGGGTGATGCGGACCTCAAGGCGTCCGCCCATGGTGAACTCCACCGTCTTGTCCGCCCCTCGGATTACTTCTTGTCCGTTCGACCCGCGATACTAGAGGGTGAGCATCGACGACGCCGCGCTCCCGCGCGCCCAGCGGCTGATTGCCGCCCCTTACCGAGGAGGACTGACAGCGTGACCTACGTCATCGCGCAGCCGTGTGTCGACCTGAAGGACAAGGCATGCATCGAGGAATGCCCGGTCGACTGCATTTACGAGGGCCAGCGTTCCTTGTACATCCACCCGGATGAGTGCGTCGACTGCGGTGCCTGCGAGCCGGTGTGCCCCGTCGAGGCGATCTTCTACGAGGACGACACCCCGGAGGAGTGGAAGGACTTCTACAAGGCCAACGTGGAGTTCTTCGACGAGCTGGGTTCGCCCGGTGGCGCCAGCAAGCTGGGGCTCATCGAGCGCGACCACCCCTTCATCGCCGCGCTGCCCCCGCAGGAGCACGACGAGTGAGACGGTGAACGAGCCGTCGTACAACTCGTACACCTGACGTCCGGTCCCGCGCGGCAGTACCAGCCGTGCGGGACCGTCGCGTTCTCCCAGAAAGTGAGCCACCCCGTGCCGTCCCTCTTCGCCCGGCTGCCCGCCTTCCCCTGGGACAGCCTGGAGCCGTACAAGGCCACCGCCGCCGCGCACCCCGGCGGCATCGTCGACCTGTCGGTCGGCACCCCGGTGGACCCGGTGCCGGAGCTGGTCAGGGAGGCGCTGACGGCCGCCGCCGACAGCCCCGGCTACCCCACGGTGTGGGGCACCACGGCGCTGCGCGAGGCCATCCTCGGCTGGCTGGCCCGCCGGACGAAGGCGGCCGGCCTGGACCATGCCAACGTGCTGCCGGTGGTCGGCTCCAAGGAGCTGGTGGCCTGGCTGCCGACCCAGCTGGGGCTCGGCCCGGGCGACAAGGTGGCGTACCCGCAGCCCGCGTACCCCACCTACGAGGTGGGCGCCCGGCTGGCCGGCGCCGAACCGGTGCCCTACACCGGGTCCGTCACCGAGCTGGATCCGGCCGGTCTGAAGCTGGTCTGGCTGAACTCCCCGGGGAACCCGAGCGGCCGGGTGCTGGGCGTGGACGAGCTGCGGGCGGCGGTGGCCTGGGCGCGCGAGCACGGGATCCTGCTGCTGAGCGACGAGTGCTACCTGGAACTGGGCTGGGAGGCCGAGCCGGTCTCCGTGCTCGACCCGGCGGTGTGCGGCGGCCCGGTGGACGGGCTGATCGCGGTGCACTCGCTGTCCAAGCGCTCCAACCTGGCCGGCTACCGGGCGGCGTTCCTGGCCGGGGACGCCACGGTGCTGGGCGAGCTGCTCCAGATCCGCAAGCACGGCGGGATGATGCTGCCGGCCCCGGTGCAGGCCGCGATGGCGGTGGCGCTGGGGGACGACGCGCATGTGGCCGTCCAGCGTGAGCGGTACGCGGCGCGGCGCTCGGCGCTGCGGACGGCGCTGGAGGGGCGCGGCTTCCGGATCGAGCACAGCGAGGCGTCGCTGTACCTGTGGGCGACGCGGGACGAGCCGTGCTGGGAGACGGTGGCGGGCCTGGCCAAGGACGGGATCCTGGTGGCCCCCGGCGCGTTCTACGGAGAGCCGGGCGAACACTTCGTGCGGGTCGCCTTCACCGCAACGGATGAGAGAGTCGCGGAGGCAGTGCGGCGTCTGGGACAGCCGTGGGGGTCCCCCCGGCCGGAGGGCGCGGCTCTGACCGGGTGACGGTGGGAGCCGCGCGGCGGTGGGACACCGCGCGCGCGTGCCGGGGCCGCCAGACTGCCCAGGGCCTACCGTCACCACGCCTTCCGGGGAGCCCTCATGTCCCAGCCGGATGCCTTCTTGGCCGTGTGCGGCCACACCCACCTCTTCCCCGGCGCGCGCTGCCGCGTCCAGGGGCTCCCCGACACCCGGGCCTTCGCGGCGCTCCCGTGGCCGCTCGACCTGGTGCTGCGGTTCTCCGACGGGGTGGCCGCCGAGGCGGAGCTGCGCACCGGTGATCCGATGGGTCCCGCGCTCATGGTCCAGGCGCACACCACCGGCGCCGGCACCGAGATCGACGGCCGTACCTGGGTGATCCGGGAGGTCCGCCGGGCGGGCAGCGAGATCGAGCTGACGCTCGGCGGCCGCACCGGGCTGTGAGCACAGCCGTGAGCCCCCGGGGCGGGAGATACCCCGGGGGCTCAGGTGTGTGTCGGGAGCCGGGTCAGCCGATGGGCAGGCCGCCGAGCAGCTGGGTGGCGGAGGTGGGGTTGACCGGGGCGGCGGAGGTGAGGGTCTTGCCGAGCGCGCCGGCGCCCTCGGTGGCGACCTCGGCGGCCAGCTCGCCGACGACCTGCTGGGCGGCCGGGACGGTGCCCTGGATGGCGGTGTTGGCGGTCTCGCCGAGGGCCGGGAGCGTACGGTTCTCCTCGCCGGTCAGCCCGCCCGCGGTCTTGGTGACGCCCTCGACCGTGTTGCCCAGGGTGGCCGGGTCCAGGTTGGTGATCCCGTTCAGTTCCCCGTTGGTGGGCAGCCCCAGGGCGCTGGCCTGGCCGGCGGCGCCGACGAGGGGAGCGGCCGCCGCGAGGACGATCGCGGCCTTGGTCACACGGCGCTGGAGGGGGTTGGACATGATGCTCCTTGTGGCGAGAAGTGGTGCGTTGTGGTGCGTTGCCGTGCCTATCGCTCGGAAGGGCTTGGAGGTTGCGGTCTCGCCAGGTAAAGGATTGTTAATGCGTCGCATGATCATTTCGGCGCAAAAACGCTTCAGCAGCGCGTCATTGCAGCGTGGCCAGGGCGAACAGGCCCGGGCCGAAGGTGATCAGCAGCGGCAGTAAGGGCGCGAGGGCCGCCGCCGTGGCGGCCGTACGACGCCGTGCGGGGGTCAGCCGTACGGGCGGTTCGAGCAGCCGTGCCACCCGATCGCCGAGCTGCCGCCGGCTGGAGGCGCAGGACAGAACGCCCCGGTGCTCGTTCAGCTCGATCAGGGCCAGCGCCGTGTCGAGATGTCCGCAGCGGCGTGAGGCGGTGTCGTCGGCGGCGAGTTCGACCAGCCGGTGGGTCTGCTCGCAGAAGTGCGCGAACAGCGGAACCCGCGGGAAGCCGGTCGCCAGGGCACTGGACAACTGGAGCAGCCAGTCGTGCCGGGCCCTGGCGTGACCGCGTTCATGGGCGAGCACGGCGTCGAGCCGCCGCCCGGTGAGCCGCCGCAGCGCCCCCGTCGTGATCACCAGCTGGCCGGTGCCGGGCAGCCACCAGGCGTCCGGGTACTCGTCCTCCAGCACCAGCAGCGGACCGGGCGCGGCGGGCAGCAGTTCGGCCGGCAGATCGGGGGCGCGCTCGCGCAGCCGGGCGCGGCGCACCGCCCGTCGCCGGTAGGCGTCGGTGATCTCGCGGGCCAGCATGGCGGCGGTCCAGGCCGCGCCGCAGGCCAGCAGCAGGGTCAGGGCGGCCGTCCAGGTGGAGACCTCGTGCAGGTCGTACGCGGCGGTGACGGCCTCGGGCGCGGGGGCGAACACCTGCGCCCGTACGGTCTCGAACACGGCCGCCGCGCCCAGCAGCAGCGCCGCCAGACAGCACAACAGCACGGTGCCGACCAGGCATTGCCACACCCACAGGGCCACCACCGGTTCCCGGCCCGGCCAGGCGGCACGGGTCAGCGCGCGCGGCAGCAGCACCGCGGCGCTCAGGGCGGTGGCCGTGAGCAGGAGGAGACTGAGGCTCACTCCGCGGGGTCCCCCTTCGTGACCAGGTGCCCGGTCGTTCCGGCGAGTTCGCCGTCGAGTATCTCGGTGGTGCTGAGGGTCGGGGCGGGCCGGGACAGCAGCCGGGCGGTGAGGGCGGCGCCGCCCACCAGGACCACCGTAGCGATGAGCAGGGTCGCCGTATAGCCATGGTCGAAAGCCCGGTGGGCCGCCGACAGCAGCGCGCCGGCCGTGGTGCCGTCCGGGAGTTCACCGGCGGCGGCGATGGCCTGGTCCAGGCCCTCCCGCGCCGAGTCCGGGGCGTCGGCGGGCAGCCGTACGGTCGCGGTGTACAGCGCGCTGAGCATGCTGCCCAGGATCGCGACGCCGGACAGCGAGCCCAACTCGTAGGAGACCTCCTCGACCGAGGCGGCCATACCGGCCCGGTGTGCGGGGGCGTTGCCGATGATGGCGGCCGAGGCGGCGGTCATCGCCAGACCCGACCCGGCGCCCACCACCACCAGACCCGGCGTGATCCAGGCCGAGTGGTCCGGGTGCAGGGACAGGAACGGCACCATCTCGGGGGTCAGGGCGAGGGTGAGCAGGGCCCCGACGCCGGTCAGGAGCAGTCCGCCGGCGATCAGCGGGCGGGTGCCGACGCGGTGCAGCACGGCGCCGCCGATGATGCCGGCGGGCAGCGCGCCCACGGCCAGGGCCGCCACCAGCACCCCGGCCTCCAGCGGGGTCAGGCCGAGGACGAGCTGGAGGCGCTGGGTGAGCACCAGCTGGATCCCGGCGTCCGCGAACATCGCCAGACCGGCCGCCGCGATGCCGGCCATGATGCGCGGGTCGCGCAGCAGGGTGAAGTCGATCAGCGGGTGCGCCATGCCGCGCTGGCGGCGGACGAAGAGCAGGAAGCCGACGGCGGCGGCCAGCAGGGCGAGCACGACGTGCAGGGGCTGCGGGGCCGGCTTGGTGATCTCCTTGATCGCGTACACGACGCCGACCAGACCGACCATGATCTGGGTGGAGGCGAGCAGGTCCCAGGGCTTGTCCGGGTTGCCGGAGCCGCCCGGGGCGAGGAAGGCGGCGGCCACCAGGGCGATCAGCACCACGGGGACGTTGATCAGGAAGACCGAGCCCCACCAGAAGTGCTCCAGCAGCAGCCCGCCCACGATCGGGCCGAGCGCCATGCCGAAGACGGACATGGTGCCCCACACGCCGATGGCGATGCCGCGTTCGCGCTCGTCCTCGAAGGTGATGCGGATGAGGGAGAGGGTGGCGGGCATCATCGCGGCGGCGCCGACCGCCAGGAAGGCGCGGGCGCCGATCAGGACCGCGGCGTTGGGCGCGAAGGCGGCCAGGACGGAGGCCGTGCCGAACAGGACCAGGCCGATCAGGAACATCCGCTTGTGGCCGATGCGGTCGCCCAGGGTGCCGGCCCCCAGCAGCAGCCCGGCCATCACCAGGGGGTAGGCGTTGATGATCCACAGCTTCTGGGAGGCATCGGCCGACAGTTCTTCGGTCAGCGTCGGCAGAGCGGTGTACAGGACGGTCATGTCCACCGCGATCAGCAGCAGTCCCGCCGATACGGTCACCAGCATCCACCAGCGCTTGGCGCTGTGCACGTCGTTCTCCTGTCTTTCTCCGGTTGGGGGTCGGTGGGGGAAGGGCTGGGCGGCGGTCAGCCGGCGGCGGGGTCGCTCAGCTCGGTGATCCGCCGCAGCAGGGCCGCCTTGAGGGGGGCGGGCAGCGCGGCGCCGGTGGTGGCCTCGTACAGCCACATGCCGTCGGACGCCATCCTGGCCAGCAGCAGATCGAGGTCCGCCGGGTCCTCCACGTGCTCGGGCAGCGGCGCCCAGCGGTGCATGAGTTCGTCCCACAGCTGGGCGAGCGCGGGCTGGGCCACGGATTCGAGCATGAAGGTCAGATCGGCCTTGCTGGCGGTGGTGGCCGCGCCCTCGATGGTGTAGGCGACGGTGGTCTCCCGGGTGGTCGCCTGTGCCTGCGGTTTGCCGAGGGTGTCCGCCAGCCGCTCCTCCCACTGCGTGATCAGGTGCTTCTGGATGGCGATCAGCAGTTCTTCCCGGCTGGGGAAGTGGTACATCAGGCCGGCCTTGGTCACCCCGGCCTCGCGGGCGGCGGCGTCCAGGGTCAGGCCCGTGATGCCGTCGCGCTCGGTGACGCGGATGGCGGCGTCCAGGATCAGATGGCGGGAGCTGGGTCGCATACCCATAACTTTACCATCCGGAAGGTAAAGTTACGGAGGCGTGCGGAACGGCGACGGCCGGACCCCGGCGGGCCCGGCCATCACCCGGTCACTCCGTCTCCGACGTCTCCGCCCCGGACCCCGAGGTCTCCGACGTCTCCGGCGTCCCGTCCTCCACGGGCGGACCGGGCAGAATGCTCAGCACCAGCTCGTCGCCGGTACGGGCGCCCCCGACCCCCTCCAGGGCCGCGTCAGAACGCTCCTCGGCCTCCCGCCAGCCCTCCGTGGACCGCTTGGCCTCCCACACCCGGTTACCCAGCTCGATCCGCTCGATCCCCAGCTCGGCCGCGTGCGCCACCGACCAGTGCGCCAGCTCCCAGCCGCGCTGCGTGTTCTCCACCGGGGTGAGGCCCACCGCCACCAGCTCGCCGTCCCCTTCCACCGGCACCTGATCGCCGAACTCCGCCCGGATCCGGTCCCCCACCTCCACGGGCGGGAAGGGGGACACCCCCTCCTCGCCCACCGTGCAGTTCAGCGCGGCCGGCGAACGGCCGGTGAACGCGGCGGCCAGCAGCGCCGCCCGCGGCTCGTGCTTCGCGTACTCGTCGGGAAAGGCGCTGCGCTGCACCTCCTGCGCGGCGACGGTCAGCGGCTTCGTCAGATAGTCCGGGATCTCGACCAGATGGTCGTAGAACTGCCCGGCCGAGTACACCGGATCCATGATCTCCTCCACCGTGCCCCAGCCCTGGCTGGGGCGCTGCTGGAACAGACCCACCGAATCCCGGTCCCCGTAATCGATGTTGTAGAGACTGGACTCCTGCATCGCGGTCGCGATCGCTATCGTGATCGCCCGCTCCGGCAGGCCGCGCGCGGTGCCGACGGCCTGGATCGTGGCGGCGTTCGCGGCCTGCTGCGGGCGCATGGTGAACGAGGCGGTCTCCCCCTCACCCGCCACCGTGCAGTGCGGGGGCTGGGCCGGGCCGGGCGAGGACGTGTACTGGATCACGCCATAGCCGGCCACGGCCGACAGAACCAGGACGGCGGACCCGCCGCGGACCAGCCTGCGACGTCGGGGAGAAGCGGTGGGTTCGGGCACGCGCATACGGTAACGGGTCCGGTCACCGCCGGATCACCCACCGGTACCCTCGTCCGCATGGAACCACCCGCACTTGACCTCGCTCTCGACGCCCCCGCCCTCACCGCCCAGCTCGTGGACATCCCCTCGGTGAGCGGTTCGGAGAAGTCCCTGGCCGACGCCGTCGAAAGCGCCCTGCGCGCACTGCCGCACCTGCGGGTGGACCGCTACGGCAACAACGTCGTCGCCCGCACCGACGCCGGCCGCGCCGAACGCGTCCTGCTCGCCGGCCACCTCGACACCGTGCCGATCGCCGGCAACCTGCCCTCCCGGCTGGACGAGGAAGGGCTGCTGTGGGGCTGCGGCACCACCGACATGAAGGCCGGCGTCGCCGTCCAGCTGCGCATCGCCGCCACCGTGCCCGAGCCCAACCGCGATCTCACCTTCGTCTTCTACGACAACGAGGAGGTCGAGTCCGAGCGCAACGGCCTGCGGCACCTCGCCGCCGTCCACCCCGAGTGGCTGGCCGCCGACTTCGCCGTTCTGCTGGAGCCCTCCACCGGTGAGGTCGAGGGCGGCTGCCAGGGCACGCTGCGCGTCCAGGTGAAGCTGCCCGGCGTGCGCGCCCACTCCGCCCGCTCCTGGATGGGCTCCAACGCCATCCACGCCGCCGCCCCCGTGCTGGCCGCCCTCGCCGCCTACGAGCCGCGCCGCCCGGTCATCGACGGCCTGGAGTACCACGAGGGCCTCAACGCCGTCGGCATCGAGGGCGGCGTCGCCGGCAACGTCATCCCCGACGCCTGCGTCGTCACCGTGAACTACCGCTACGCCCCCGACCGCGGCGAGGACCAGGCCATCGCCCACGTCCGCGAGGTCTTCGCCGACTGCGGCGCCCTGGAGATCGAGGTCACCGACCACGCCCCCGGCGCCCTGCCCGGACTCTCCCACCCGGCCGCCCAGGCGTTCATGGCGGCGGTCGGCGGCGAGGCCCGGCCCAAGTTCGGCTGGACGGACGTCTCCCGGTTCAGCGCGCTCGGCATCCCGGCGGTCAACTACGGCCCCGGCGAGGCCAGCCTGGCGCACCGCCGCGACGAACGGGTGGACACCGCCCTGATCACCCGCTGCGAGGAGCGGCTGCGCGCCTGGCTCGGCGCGTAACGGCAGGTGACAGCCGGGGTAATGCACTGTCCCGCGCCCTTTCATCAGCGCTTCACTTTTGCCACCGTACGCTGAGTGAGGAGTACGGACCGTCGTAAGGAGCAACGCATGAGCAGCAGCCCGGAGTACCGGCCGGCCACCGACGGCCGCCGTGAGCAGCGCCTGGGCCCGGTGGTGCGCCGCCGCGAACAGGTGGTGCCCGGGACGGCCGACCAGCGGCTGCTGGACACCCGTGGCCCCTCCGACTGGGTGCACGGCGACCCGTGGCGGGTGCTGCGCATTCAGTCCGAGTTCGTCGAGGGCTTCGGCGCGCTGGCCGAACTCGGCCCGGCCGTCAGCGTCTTCGGATCGGCCCGGACGCCACCCGGCTCGCCCGAGTACGAGGCCGGGGTGCGCATCGGGCGCGGGCTCGCCGAGGCCGGCTTCGCGGTGGTCACCGGCGGCGGTCCCGGCGCGATGGAGGCCGCGAACAAGGGCGCCGCCGAGCACGGCGGGGTCTCCGTCGGCCTCGGCATCGAACTGCCCTTTGAGCAGGGGCTCAACGAGTACGTGAACATCGGCGTCAACTTCCGCTACTTCTTCGTCCGCAAGACGATGTTCGTGAAGTACGCGCAGGGCTTCCTGGTGCTGCCCGGCGGCATGGGCACGATGGACGAGCTGTTCGAGGCGCTCACCCTCGTCCAGACCCAGAAGGTGACCCGCTTCCCCATCGTGCTGGTGGGCCGCGACTACTGGCAGGGCCTCGCCGACTGGCTGCGGCACACCATGATCGCCGGCGGCAAGGCGTCCGAGAAGGACCTCGACCTCTTCCACGTCACGGACGACGAGGACGAGGCGATCGCCCTGGTCACCAAGCCGTAGCGGCCACGGCGCCGAGCACGGCCACGGCTCCGCGCACCGGCTACGCCAGCCCGCGGCGGGCGACCGCCGGGGGCCGGTGGCCGGCGATCGAGGCCACCATCTCCAGCACCTGCCGGGTCTCGGCGACCTCGTGCACCCGGTAGACGCGGGCCCCCAGCCAGGCGGACACCGCCGTGGTGGCCAGCGTCCCGATCAGCCGCTCCTTGACCGGCCGGTCCAGCGTCTCGCCCACGAAGTCCTTGTTGGACAGCGACACCAGCACCGGCCATCCGGTGGCCGTCATCTCCTCAAGACGCCGGGTCGCCTCCAGCGAATGCCGGGTGGACTTCCCGAAGTCGTGCCCCGGGTCGATGAGCACGGCGTCCCGCCGCACCCCCAGCCCCACCGCGCGCTCCGCCAGGCCCACCGTGGTGCGCAGGATGTCCGCCATCACGTCGTCGTAGGTGACCCGGTGCGGGCGGGTACGCGGCCGCGCACCGCCCGCGTGGGTGCACACCAGGCCCACCCCGTGCCGGGCGGCGACCTCGGCCAGCTTCGGATCGACCCCGCCCCAGGCGTCGTTGAGCAGGTCGGCGCCCTCCGCGCACACCGCCTCGCCCACCTCGTGCCGCCAGGTGTCCACGCTGATCACGATGTCCGGGTGGCGGCGGCGCACCTCGGCGACGAAGCCGGCCGTGCGCCGGATCTCCTCCGCCGCGTCCACCTCCTGGCCCGGGCCCGCCTTGACCCCGCCGATGTCGATGATCGCCGCGCCCTCGGCCACCGCCCGGCCGACCCGCTCCAGGGCCGGGCCGTCGTCGAAGGTGGCGCCCCGGTCGTAGAAGGAGTCGGGCGTGCGGTTCACGATCGCCATGATCACCGGCTCGTCGGCGGCGAACTCTCGGTTCCCCAGGCGCAGCATTGTCGGGTCAGCCCTCCCATAAGCGGCGGTTCCACTCCGTCATGAACCTACCTGGCCCCTGTCCCGGGCGGGGCATGGCACGATCGGTACCCCCAAGTGAGAGGCGGTCGGGCGCGGTGTTCTGGTTTCTGATGGCGGCCATGGTGGCGGTCGTCGCGGCGGTCGCGCTGGCGGTGCTGGGCAGTGGGGACGGCTCGGGCGGGCCGGTGACGGGCGGGCTGCCGGAGGCGCAGCCGGACCGGGCGGACGATCCGCTGCCGGTGGACCGGCCGCTGAGCGCGGCGGACGTGGTGGCGGTACGGCTGCCGGTGGCGGCACGTGGCTACCGGATGGCGGAGACCGACGACGTACTGGACCGGCTCGCGGCCGAACTGGCCGAGCGGGACGCGCGGATCGCGGCGCTGGAGTACGAACTGGGGCGGGTGCGCGAGGACGGCCGGCCCCCGGCCGGCGCCGAGACGGAGCCGGGGGCCTGAGGGCGGTGGCGGCCCGGCGCCCGGCAGCGGGCGCCCGGCCGCGCGGTCACTCGCCCCGGAAGCTGGGCCGTTCCTTGGCGACGAAGGCGGCCACGGCGGCGCGGTGATCGGCGGACGCCCCGGCGCGCTGCTGCAACTCGGCCTCGTGCGCCAGGGACTGCGTCAGCGTGTGGGTGGCGCCGTGTGCCAGCGCCGACTTGATCGCGGCGTAGGCGAGGGTGGGGCCCTCGGCGAGCCGGTGGGCCAGTGTGCGGGCCTCGTCCGCGAGTTCGGCGTCGGGCACCACGCGCTGGGCGATGCCCAGGCGCAGCGCCTCCGCCGCGTCGAGGGAACGCGGGAAGAGCAGCAGATCGGCGGCCCGGCCCGGGCCCACGAAGCGCGGCAGGGTCCAGGAGAGACCGGAGTCGGCGCCGAGTCCGACCTGGGCGAAGGAAGTGTTGAAGGAGGCGCTCTCGGCGACGAGCCGGTAGTCGGCGGCGAGCGCGAATCCGAATCCGGCGCCGGCCGCCACGCCGTTCACCGCGGCCAGTACGGGCTTGGGCATGTCCGTGATGGCTTCGGTGATGGGGTTGTAATGCTCGGTGACGGTATTCATGGGGGGTCCGTCGGGTCCGGTGTTCCGCAGGATCCCGATGTGTTCCTTCAGATCCTGTCCCACGCAGAACGCGCGCCCGTTCCCGGTGAGCAGAACCGCGCGTACGGCACGTTCCGTGGCGGCCGTGCGCAGGGCGTCGCGCAGGGCTTCCTTGGTGCCGAGATCCAGGGCGTTCATTGCCTCGGGACGGTTCAGCGTAATGGTCGCGAGACTCTCGGTGACGTGGTAGAGCACAGTGTCGGCCATGCTGCACAGCATAGGGATGCGATACCCGGTCCCTGCTGCCGAATTGGGGGGATATGTGAGTATGCGTTGCCGAAGGGAGATCCTCCGATGTTGGTCAGAGGGTCACTCGATGCGGGATAATGGCCGAGAAGCAATGTGTTCGATGCCGGTGACGCTCGGGTTGTCGGCTGCGATGTAGCGGTTTCAGGAAGGGGAACGAGCATGGCGGCCATGAAGCCGCGGACGGGCGATGGCCCGCTCGAGGTGACCAAGGAGGGGCGGGGCATCATCATGCGCGTCCCGCTCGAAGGCGGCGGCCGGCTCGTTGTCGAGCTGACCCCGGACGAAGCGGTCGCTCTCGATGAGGAGCTGAAGAAGGTGACCGGCTGAGCCGGCGAGCACCACGTGCTGTACAACCTTTGGCGCTGCCCCGGCCGGTGACGGTCCGGGGCAGCGCTGGTGTTTACGGACGGTGCGTGATCCGCCGCTGCGGGGTCATCTGCGGCGGGGTCATCTGCGGGCGGCGCACAGCAGACCGTCACCGGCGGGCAGCAGCGCGGGCATGAGCTCCTCGCTCTCCCGCACCGCGCGCAGCAGCTCGCGCAGCTTGAGCACCTCGGTGGGCTGCGGCCCCGAGCCGACGGTCCGGCCGCCGGCGAAGACCCCCGCGAAGCAGACCAGCCCCCCGGGGCGCAGGAGCCGCAACGATTCTGCGAGGTAGGCGAGGTACTCGAGCCGGTCCGCGTCGCAGAACACCAGGTCGTAGCCGCCGTCGGTGAGCCGCGGCAGCACATCCAGGGCGTGCCCGGGGATGAAGCGGGCCCGGTTCGCGGCGAACCCGGCCGTACGGAACGCCTGGCGCGCGAACTGGAGCCGCTCGGGCTCGATGTCCACGGTGGTCAGCACGCCGTCCGGGCGCATCCCCTGGAGAAGATGGATGCCGGAGACCCCGGTGCCGGTGCCGATCTCCACCACCGCGCGGGCCCCGCAGGCCGCGGCGAGCAGCCGCAGGGTGTCACCGGCGCCCGGGGAGACGGGCCGTACCCCGCCCTCTACCGACCGGTCGTGGGCCCAGCGCAGAGCCGTCCCCTCGGGGCTCTCGGCGTCCGGAGACCCGTACGCCTCAGCGAACGCCCAGCTCGTCAGCCGGTTGCCGGTAATGGCCTTCTCCTGTCCCCCGTCTTTCGCGCGCTTTGACTGTAGCGACTCCGGGCGGGAACCGGATCGGCGGTCCGGACGTTTGATCTCTCGCAGGGGTTCGGCAGACGTGCGGCCGAAAGCCGGTCATAAATACTTATCCGGAGTTAACGGGCGAGGTGGCTATGGTAGGCACTCCACTGGACACCACCAGAGCCGACAGGGGAGGTGCGGCCGCGTCTGAGGGCAGGGGAGTGCTCAAGCGCTTCCGGCGCTCTTCCGGCGGGCCGAATTCTGTGACTGACATCGTTGACGGAGCCCACACCGACACCGGATCCGCTGACGGCGCTCCCGCCGCCACCGCGACCTTCAGTGCGGGGCCCGACGGCCAGACCTGGGCCCCGCCCAGCTGGGACGAGATCGTCAGTACCCACAGTGCCCGCGTCTACCGGCTCGCCTACCGGCTCACCGGTAATCAGCACGACGCGGAGGACCTCACCCAGGAGGTCTTCGTACGGGTATTCCGTTCGCTCTCCACGTACACCCCCGGCACATTCGAGGGGTGGCTGCACCGGATCACCACGAACCTCTTCCTGGACATGGTCCGCCGCAAGCAGCGGATCCGCTTCGACGCGCTGGGCGACGACGCCGCCGAGCGGCTGCCCAGCCGCGAGCCCACCCCGCAGCAGCACTTCCACGACACCCACTTCGACGCGGACGTCCAGCAGGCGCTCGACACGCTGGCCCCGGACTTCCGGGCCGCGGTGGTGCTGTGCGACATCGAGGGTCTCAGCTACGAGGAGATCGCCACCACGCTGGGCGTGAAGCTCGGCACGGTCCGCAGCCGTATCCACCGGGGCCGTTCGCACCTGCGCAAGGCGCTCAAGCACCGTTCACCGCGCGGCAAGGCGGTACGGGCGCCGGAGCCGGAGCCGGCGCTGGCTGCCGGGGGTGCGGCGGAGTGAGCGTCGCGCCGGAACCGGGCGCGGGCCAGGCGGATCGCCATCTCGGGGAGAGCTTGGCCGCGCTGATCGACGGAGAGCTGTCCCACGACAGCCGGGACCGGGTGCTCGCGCACCTGGCCACCTGTGCCGACTGCAAGGCGGAGGCCGACGCGCAGCGCCGGCTCAAGAGCGTGTTCGCCGAGAGCCCGCTGCCCACCCTGTCCTCCGGGCTGCTGGCCCGGCTCCAGGGCCTGCCCGCCGCGGGCGCGGCGGGTACGGGCTCCGCGCCGCCGGGCCCGCCCGGTGCTTCGGCAGGACCGCGGCCCGGGCCCTTCGGCCTGGGCCGCGGTTCCGCGCTGCCCGGGGGAGCGGATGGCGAATCGCTGCTCAGCAGGTCGGGGCTCGGCCCCGACCGGGGCTTCCGCATCCACCAGCCGGCCCGCGCCGCCCGTGCGACGGCGCGCGACAGCCGTCCGTCCTCGGGCCACCGTTTCGCCTTCGCGGCGGCGGGAGCGGTCTCGGTGGCCGCCCTGGCCATCGCGGGCGCCGTCAGCAGCGCCGGCCTTGGCACCCCGCCCACGGCGGGTTCCCCGGGCACGGCCCACCCGTCCTCCGCCGGTACGACCGCGGCCATGGCCACCGCCCGCACCTCCGGCCGGGTGGCCGAGGGGGACACCGAGCAGACGGTGGAGGCCCCCGGCTCCCGCGCGGTGGGAGCGCCGGGCCCGGGTCTGTCGGGGGCGCTGGGGCCGGTCGCCCTGAGCGGCCAGCAGTACCCCATACCGTTGTGGAACACCGAACCGATCGTCTGGCCCCTCGCCGCCTCCCCGGGACCTTCACCGACCACCGCGCTCGGAGCAGTGAGCCCGCGCTGAATCCGCCGGACGGACCTGGTTGAATCCATTGCCGGAACTTGGCGGTGCGGACACGATGGGGACTGCGATGGACACAGGGCAGGGCAGCACGTCGTGGGGCCCGGAGGACGAGAGCGGTCAGGACCCGTACGGGACGCCGCCGTACGGGCAGCCCGGCCCCTGGGCCCCGGCGCCCCCCGTTCAGCACCCCACCCCCGCGTCGGGCACGCCGACCGGGACCCCGGCTGCGGGCACGCCGACCGGCACTCCGGCTCCGGGTGCCCCGACCGGGACCCCGGCGGCGGGCACGGCGGTGCCGCCGGGGGCGGGCGCCCCCACGCCCCAGGCACCGCCGCCGCCCGTGAGCCCGCCGGCCGGGGTGGGGCTGGCGAAGCACACACCCGCCACGGGTACGACGACACGCCCGCCCGAGCCACCCGCCGCGAGCGCCGCCACACCCCCGGCGGGCACGCCGGGGCCCGCGACCACCGGCGCGCACGCACATGGGCACCCTGACGGCTTCGGCCCGCCGCCCGGCTCCACCGGCGGTCAGCCCCCGGCGGCCGACGCGGGCGCCCACGGCCCCGGGGGCACGGCACCCGAGCCCCCGCCCGGCACAGCCGGTCAGCACACGCCCGAACCCGGGACGGGCGCAGCCGACGGCGGACGCCCCTCGACGACCCCTGCCCCGACCGTCACCGGCGGGACGACCCCACCGGCCGGAACAGCGCGGCCGGAGACCGGCGCGGGCGCCTTCGGACCCGGCGCCGCCCAGGACGGCGGTACGGCGGCACCCGGGGCCGGTACGCCGAGCCCCGGCCGGGTCACCCCGGCCCCCGTGGGCCACACTCCGGCAGCCGGTACCGCCGGACCCGGCGCGGGCGGTGCGACCCCACCGCCGGGCGGATACGGCTACGGCGCTCCTGTACCGGGGACGCCGCCGCGTACGCCGGAGCACCCCGCGAGCGCGGCAGCGTCCGCGCCGGGGACCGGAGCCCCCGGCGCCGGGCACGGCGCCCCACCGGGGCAGACCCCGGCGCTCGGGACACCCTCGGCGGGGGGCCACGGCTACGGTGCCGCTCCGGCCGCCCCGGCGGGGCAGACCCCGGCGGCCGGCACGCCGGCGCCCGGCAGCGGCGGGCCCCCGTCGCCCCCCGCAGGGGGGCACAGCTACGGCGCTCCGCCCGCCACCGGCACGGCGGCACCCGGCGCGGCTTCGGCAGCGCCCGCGGCCGGCACCGGTGGGACCACGCCACCGCCGGGCACCCCCGCCGGGGGCGGCTACGGCTACGGCACGGCGCCCACCGCAGGCGGCCCCGTGCCCGCGGGGCAGACCGGCCAGGCTCCGGAACCCGGTGCGAGCGGGCCCACCCCGCCTCCGGGAGCCCCTCCCGCAGCGGCACACCCCCACGGCGGTACGCCCTCGCCCGGCACCGAAGGGCCCACGCCCCCGCCGGGCACCCCCGCCGGGGGCGGCTACGGCTACGGCACGGCGCCCACCGCAGGCGGCCCCGCCCCCGCGGGGCAGACGCCGGGGTCCGGGCCGGGCGGGTACGGGCACGGTGGTGCCGCCGGGCCCGGGCCGGGACCGGCGGGTGCCCAGGACAGCGACGCCCACCTCCCCGCCGGTCAGACCGCCGCTCCCGGCGGCTATCCGGAGGCGCCGCCCGGTGACGGGCTGCGGCGGTACGACCCCTGGGGCGTCTCCGTTCCCGCCGCCGGTGAAGCGGCCGACACCGCCGTCGCGACCCGGCCGCGACGCGGCACGCTCGTGCTCGGGGCCGTCGTCATCGCGCTCGTCGCCGGCCTCATCGGCGGCGGCGTCGGGGTCTACCTCGAACGCGAGGGCCAGTTCAGCGCCGTGCGGCTGCCGCAGGCGGGGTCCGAGCGCGGGTCAGCGCCCGCCGGAAGCATCGCCGGGATCGCCGAGGCCGCCCTCCCCGGTGTGGTCACCCTGCACGTCCAGGGCGGCGGCGCCGCCGGGACCGGGACCGGCTTCGTCCTCGACGACCGGGGCCACATCCTCACCAACGCGCACGTGGTGCGCCCCGCGGCCGGCAGCAACGGCGCGATACAGGTCACCTTCCACAGCGGTGACACCGCGAGCGCCGAGATCGTCGGCCAGGACGCCGGCTACGACCTGGCCGTCGTGAAGGTCACCGGCGTCTCCGGGCTGACCCCGCTGCCGCTGGGCGACTCCGACGGCGTCCGGGTCGGCGACCCGGTGGTCGCCATCGGCGCCCCCTTCGATCTGGCGGGCACCGTCACCTCCGGCATCATCAGCGCCGTGAACCGGCCGATCACCGCCGGGGGCGAGGAGTCGGACGGCTCGGACGTGTCGTACGTGAACGCTCTGCAGACCGACGCCCCCATCAATCCGGGGAACTCGGGCGGCCCCCTCGTCGATCTCAACGGCCATGTCATCGGGATCAACAGCGCGATCCGTGCCCCGGAGCCGATGGGTGCGGACGGCGGCCAGGCCGGCAGCGTCGGGCTCGGGTTCGCCATACCGATCAACCAGGGCAAGGACATCGCCGAGCAGCTGATCAACACCGGCCGGGCCACCCACCCCGTCATCGGGGTGACGCTCGACCTCAGCTACCGGGGCACCGGTGCCAAGGTCGGCACCGCGGCCGGCAACGACGGCGGCACCGCCGTCGAGCCCGGCGGCCCCGGGGACCGCGCCGGGCTCCGGGAGGGCGATGTGATCACCGCCGTCAACGGCCAGCGGGTCCGCAGCGGCGACGAGCTGATCGTCAAGATCCGCAGCCACCGGCCGGGGGACGAACTCGTCCTCACCGTGCAGCGGGACGGAGAGGACCTGGAACTTCCGGTGACTCTCGGTGAGGCATCGGGGGGCCGAGAGTGATGTGGCCCGCTGTTTACCGTCCGATGGCGCCCCACGCCTCCCACCTCCGGCCCCCGGCCGGTACCGTGGCGTGGTCCAGACGTGTGAGGGAGCAGCCAGGTGTTCTTCGATATCGGATCACTGGAATTCCTGGTGATCATTGTGCTGGCCATCCTGGTCTTCGGGCCCGAGAAACTGCCGAAGATGATCCAGGACGCCACCCGGCTCATCCGTAAGATCCGGGACTTCTCGGACAACGCCAAGCAGGACATCCGCTCGGAGCTGGGCCCCGAGTTCAAGGACTTCGAGTTCGAGGACCTGAACCCCAAGCGCTTCGCGCAGAAGCACCTGCTCGACAAGGACGACACCTACGGCCTGAAGGAACTGCGCGAGAACCTCGACATCCGCAAGGAGCTGACCGAGGTCACCGACTCCGTGAACGGCCGCGCCCCGCGCCGTGCCATCGCGCCCGACACCTCGGGCAAGGTGGAGCTGGCCAAGACCGGCGGCACCCCGGTGGACCTCGGCAAGCCGGGTGACGCCGCCCGCGTCGCGCAGGAGGCCCCGCCCCCGTTCGACGCCGACGCCACCTGACCGGGTGGATTCAGCCTGCTTGTGGGTCATATGGGCCCACCGGTCGATCGGCCCTGCCCACCTGCCAGGACGCTGATGGCTATCCTCCCTATGTCCGGGGTGTGCCCAGGACGAGGGCAATGAGGAGGCGTCGCGCAGATGGAGACGACGAGGCGGGCAGAGCCGCAGGACGCCATGGGGGAGCCCGGGCCGTCCGGGTCCGGGGGACAGGACGCGCCCCAGGCGGTCCCCGGTGCGCGCCGCGCGGCGGTGGACGGATATCTGCTGGCGGGGTTCCCCTGGTACGGGCTCGATGAGGCCTTCACGGGCCGTCGCTGGCTGATGCAGGTCGGCGCCGCCACGGACGGCACGGTCGAGCACGGATCCACCGGGCACGGCGACGAGCCGTCGCTGCTGACCGAGCTGGGCCAGGAGGAGCAGCGTTTCACGGTGGTGGTGACGGTCGCGTCGCGGCCCGTGCGGCGCAGCCCGGACGGCACCGGCGTACTGGAGGCCACCTCGGTCTCCTCGGCCGCCTGGCTGGCCGGTGCGGGGCTGCTCGCCGGGACCTGGCCGGCCCAGATGGAGCGGGCGCTGCGGCAGGACTGGCTGGACCAGCAGACCGCGATCGCCTGGGAGCTGGCGGACGATCTGGACGGCGGCGCCTGGTCGATCCTGCAACTGCCGGTGGACGGGGTGCAGACCGACTTCCACTACCGGGAGTCGGAGTACGGGTGGGTGCTGGCCGCCGCCGCGGCGGACGGCGTGCACATCGGCGCCTACGGGCGGGGGATGAGCGCGTACGGCCTCGGCTTCTCCGTGATCAAGGACCTGGAGAGCTACACCTAGGGCCGTACGCCCCTCGGAGGGTGGGCCGACCGCCCACCCTCACATCCGTCGGTCAGAACTTGTTGCGCGGGGTGATACCCAGGGACAGGCCGGACAGTCCGCGCTGCCGCCCGCCGAGCGCGTCGGCGATCTTGAGCAGCGCCGCCCCGGCCGGGGAGTCCGGGTCGCTCAGCACCACCGGCTTGCCCTCGTCGCCGCCCTCGCGCAGGCGGACGTCGATGGGGATGCTGCCCAGCACCGGAACCTCGGCGCCGGTGGTTTTCGTCAGCCCGTCCGCCACCCGCTGGCCGCCGCCGCTGCCGAAGACGTCCACCATCTCGTCGCAGTGCGGGCAGGGCAGGCCCGACATGTTCTCGACCACGCCGACGATCTTCTGGTGGGTCTGCACGGCGATCGACCCGGCCCGCTCGGCGACCTCGGCGGCGGCCTGCTGCGGGGTGGTGACGACGAGGATCTCGGCGTTGGGGACCAGCTGCGCCACCGAGATGGCGATGTCGCCGGTGCCGGGCGGCAGGTCGAGCAGCAGGACGTCCAGGTCGCCCCAGTACACGTCGGCGAGGAACTGCTGCAGCGCGCGGTGCAGCATCGGGCCGCGCCACACCACCGGGGCGTTGCCCGGGGTGAACATCCCGATGGAGATCACCTTCACGCCGTGCGCGGACGGCGGCATGATCATGTTCTCGACCTGGGTGGGCCGGCCGTCCGTCCCCAGCATCCGGGGCACCGAGTGGCCGTAGATGTCGGCGTCGACGACGCCCACCTTCTGCCCGCGCGCTGCCAGCGCCGCGGCGAGGTTGACGGTCACCGAGGACTTGCCGACCCCGCCCTTGCCGGAGGCCACGCAGTAGACACGGGTGAGCGATCCGGGCTGGGCGAACGGCACCTCCCGTTCGGCCTGCCCGCCGCGCAGGGTGGTCGCCAGTTCCTTGCGCTGCGCGTCGCTCATCACGTCCAGCTCGACGTGCACCTCGCTCACGCCCGGTACGGAGCGCACCGCCGCCGCCACGGAGGAGTGGATCGTCTCCCGCATCGGGCAGCCCTGGACCGTGAGGTAGATGCCGACGGTCACGGAGCCGTCCTGGGCGATCTCGACGGATTTGACCATGCCCAGATCGGTGATCGGCCGGTGGATCTCCGGATCGTTCACCGTGGCGAGCGCGGCCCGAACGGCGCTGTCCGTGGGCTGGGGGATGTCGGTAGCCATGCCACCGATGGTACGGCGGTGCCGGAGCCCAAGAGCTACTGCCTTCAGGGGGGATGGCCGGGTGCGGGTACGCTGCGCCTCAACTCCCCGACCCCTTCGAGGAAAGGCAGCCGACGTGAGGGCAGCGGTCCCCGGATGGCCCAGGTGGCGCAGGGCTGTGCTGGCGCTGGTGTGCGCGATGGCGAGCGTGACGCTCACCGCGTGCGGAGGCGGCGACGAGGACCCCGACGAGGGCACCAACGGCCTGGCGAAGCTGACGGCCGAGGAGATCGAGCAGGAGGCGCGCGGCGCGGTCGAGGGCGCCACCGCCGTACGCCTGTCCGGCACGGTGATCACCGAGGGAACGACGTACCGCCTCGACATGCGGATCGGCGAGGAGGGTGGGGTGGGGGAGGTCTCCACCGAGGGCAGCACCTTCGAGCTGCTGCGGATCGGCGAGGACCTGTACATCAAGGCCGACGTGGGTTTCTGGCAGGCCCAGGGCGGTGAGGACGAGGACGAGGACGCCGGCGAGGATCCCGACCCGGCGTACAAGCTGGACGGGAAGTACGTACGGGTCGCGCCCGATGACCCGGCGTACGAGCAGCTGAGCGGCTTCACCGACCGCCTCGTGCTGTTGGAGGGGCTGCTCGCGCTGGACGGCGAGCGGGCGATAGGGGAGCGGGGTGAGATCGGCGGCGTGCAGACCATCCGTCTGGAGGCGGCGGAGGGCGCCGGCGGCGCCATGGAGGTCTCGCTGATCGGTACGCCGTATCCGCTGCGGTTCGAGCGGGGTGGCGCGGCGGGGGAGCTGACGCTGACGGACTGGAACAAGGAGTTCACGCTGCACGCGCCGCCCGAGGAGGAGATCCTCGACTACGGCGACGAGATGGTCACCGGCAAGGACTGAGGGGCGAGGGCTGATGGATCCGCTGGTTTTCGACCGGGCGCTGATCGAGGAGAGCGCGAAGAAGTCCGCCCTGGTGTGGGTGCGGGGCCCGCAGGGGCCGGCCCGGGGGCTGTGGCACGTGTGGCACGAGGGTGCGGTGTGCCTGGTCGGCGTGAGCGGCGGGGCCGCTGCCGAGGGCGGTGAGCAGCCGCTGGACGGGCTCGGGCTGACGGACGGCGGTTCCGCGACGGTCACCTGCCGCAGCAAGGACAAGGGCGGCCGGCTCATCGTGTGGCCGGCCCGGGTGAGCGAGCCGGAGCCCGGCGGTGAGCTGTGGGAGGCGACGGCCGGCGAGCTCAAGGGCAAGCGGCTCAACGCCCCCGATCAGGACGGACTGCTGGAGCGCTGGGCGCGCGCGTGCCGGGTGCTGCGGCTGGAGCCGGCGGGCCCGGCCGAGCAGCGTCCCGGCGCGATGCCGGACGGGGGCGGGGCGGCGCCGCCGCTGCCGACCCCGGCGGCCACCAGGGTGGCGGCCCCCAGCGGCCTGCCGGTACGGCGCGGCCGGCGTGCGCGCACGGCGTAGCGGGCGGATCCGGGACCGGGAGGCGGCGCGACCCGGCCCGCGAAGCGCGCGACCGGCGGGGCCGCGAGGCCCGTCCCGTTCCCGGCCCCGTCACCCGTCGGTGTCTCAGGCCGACAGGCCCAGGGCCGCCATCCGCTTCGTGTGGGCCTCGGTGATCCGCGAGAACATCCGGCCGATCTCGGCCAGGTCGAAGCCGTCGGCCACTCCGCCCACCAGCATTGTGGACAGCGCGTCCCGGTCCGCCACGACCCGCTGCGCCTGTGAGAGGGCCTCGCCCATCAGCCGCCGCGCCCACAGCGCGAGCCGGCCTCCCACCCGCGGGTCCGCCTCGATGGCCGCCCGTACCTTCTCCACCGCGAACGACGCGTGGCCCGTGTCGTCCAGCACCCGCAGCACCAGGCCCCGGGTGTCCGCGTCGAGCCGGGAGGCGATCTCGCGGTAGAAGTCGGCGGCGATCGCGTCGCCCACGTACGCCTTGACCAGGCCCTCCAGCCAGTCGGACGGGGCGGTCAGGCGGTGGAACTCGTCCAGCGGGACGACGAACGGCTGCATCGCCGCGACCGGCTCCTCGGCGATCGCCGCCAGGTGCTCGGAGACCTGCTCGAAGTGCTGGAACTCCGCCGACGCCATCCGTGCCAGGGCCGCCTTGTCCGCCAGACCCGGCGCCAGCTTGGCGTCCTCGGCCAGTCTTTCGAAGGCGGCGAGTTCCCCGTACGCAAGTGCCCCCAGCAGATCGACCACGGCCGCCCGGTACCGCGGGTCTGCGGAAGCCTCGGCCCAGTCCTTGACGGGCGCGGGGGCGTCGGAAACGGCGGGTTGCTCGGGGCTCTGCGGCGTCTGCATGGTCCGCACAATAGTCCCCGGCCAGGGCCCCGGGGGACCGAGCCCTGACACATATGCACGGTTCCGGGGTACAGTGCTATAGAGGCCCGCCCGGAGGTGGTGGGGCCTTCCCATGCCGGAGTCTGATGGATCCGGGACCAGCCCGGGTTCCATGACCTCCGAGGATGTCCGGTCGGCAGGCCGATCGGCTCCGACCTGACCAGCCCTCCGCGTGGTGGGTGCGCCCCGCAGCCACCACGGTATGAGGGGCCCGCTCGCGCGGTGCGTGCGCTTGAGCGAGACGACCGGGTCCTGCGCCACAGGCGGCCCCAAGGCGGGCCGCCATCGTACGGCGCGGTACTGATGACCCGCCTCGCCGCCACGTGCGCCGCGACACACAGAAGAGGCAATCACCCTGTCCGCCACCACGACATTCCGAGATCTCGGGATTCTTCCCGAGACCGCCGAGGCCCTCGAGGCTGTCGGCATCGTCCATCCGTTCCCCATCCAGGAACTCACCCTTCCCGTCGCGCTCGCCGGTACCGATGTCATCGGCCAGGCGAAGACCGGCACCGGCAAGACCCTCGGCTTCGGGCTTCCCCTCCTGGAGACCGTGACCGTCCCGGCGGACGTCGAGGCGGGCCGGGCCCGCCCCGAGGAGCTGACCGACGCCCCGCAGGCACTCGTGGTCGTCCCCACCCGCGAGCTGTGCCAGCAGGTGACCAACGATCTGCAGACGGCCGGCAAGGTCCGCAACGTCCGCGTGCTGTCGATCTACGGCGGCCGTGCCTACGAGCCGCAGGTCGAGGCGCTGACGCGCGGTGTCGACGTGGTCGTGGGCACCCCGGGCCGGCTGCTCGACCTGGCCGGGCAGCGCAAGCTGCGGCTGTCGGAGATCCGCACCCTGGTGCTGGACGAGGCCGACGAGATGCTCGACCTGGGCTTCCTGCCGGACGTCGAGAAGATCATGCAGCAGCTGCCCGCCAAGCGGCAGACGATGCTGTTCTCCGCGACGATGCCGGGGCAGGTCATCGGCCTGGCGCGGCGCTACATGAGCCAGCCCACCCACATCCGGGCCACCGACCCGGACGACGCGGGCGCGACCGTGGCCAATACCACACAGCACGTGTTCCGGGCGCACTCCATGGACAAGCCGGAGATGGTCTCCCGCATCCTGCAGGCGAACGGGCGCGGGCTCGCGATGGTGTTCTGCCGCACGAAGCGCACCGCCGCCGATGTCGCCGACCAGCTGGCGCGGCGCGGATTCGCCTCCGGCGCGGTCCACGGCGACCTGGGGCAGGGCGCGCGCGAGCAGGCGCTGCGGGCGTTCCGCAACGGCAAGGTCGACGTGCTGGTGTGCACCGATGTCGCGGCGCGCGGCATCGATGTGGAGGGGGTCACGCATGTGATCAACTACCAGACGCCGGAGGACGAGAAGACGTACCTGCACCGCATCGGGCGTACCGGGCGGGCCGGGGCCACCGGTACGGCCGTCACGCTGGTCGACTGGGACGACATCCCGCGCTGGCAGCTGATCAACAAGGCGCTGGAGCTGAACTTCCCCGACCCGGTGGAGACGTACTCGACGTCGCCGCACCTGTTCGAGGCGCTGGAGATCCCCGAGGGGACCAAGGGCATACTGCCCCGGGCCGAGCGCACCCGGGCGGGCCTGGCCGCCGAAGAGGTCGAGGACCTGGGCGGGCGCGAGAGCAAGCGTTCCGGAGGCGGTGGCCGCGCCAAGCAGTCCGCCGACGGGGACGCCGAGCGGCCCCAGCGGACCCGCACCGCGACGCGGCAGCGGCGCCGTACCCGGGGTGGCGTCACGGTGACCGCCGAGGCGGCGGCAGCCGCCGCCGCTGCCGGAGCGCTGCCGGAGCAGGGCGCGGCGGACGTGTCGGACGCTCCGGCGGCCGATGACGCGGCCGGGCCGCGCACCCCGCGCCGTCGCCGGCGGCGCCGCCGTACCACCAGCGGCACCGCCGAGAGCTGAGGCGACGGACGGACGGACTGGCTGTCAGCCGAAGACGGGCTGGCCCGCACGGGTCAGCCGCCAGTCCACGGAGGCGAACCGGGCCGGATCGATCTCACCGTTGGCCTGGACCCAGGTGATGATCGTGTTGCGGATCTCGTCCGAGTTCGCCCACAACTGATCGGCCGCGGCGATGTGCGGGAAGTTTCCGCCGCCGCTGGCCCGGTAGTTGTTGACCGCGAGCACGAACCGCGCGTCGTCCGCGACCGGTTCGCCCGCGAAGCGCAGGTCGGTGATCCGCGAGCCGGCCGGCTCCGCGATGTCGATGTCGTACGTGACGCCGCTGACCGCGTCGTAGTTGTAGTCGGGAATGCCCTCGGCGTTCGTCAGCTTCGCCGGGTCGATCGCCGCACCCGCGGGCGTCCGCACGAAGTAGCGCGCCGAGAACTCCAGATACTCCCGCAGCTGCGCGCCCGTGATGAGTCGCGCCTCCAGGGTGTTCTCGAAGACGTACATCCCCGCCACGTCCCGGATCGTGACGTCCCCGGACGGGATCGCGGCTGAGCGCGAGAAGCACGCGGCCTGGGAGAGCACCGGCAGGTCCGCGTACGCGCCGCCGGCGAGCGCCGCCGTCACCGTCTCGGCCTGCACGAAGTTGATGAAGTCGATGATCGGGGCGTCCTTGTACGCGGCCTCGGCGGCCGACATCGCCTCGGTCGCGGTGCCGATGACCTGGTTGACGTACGCGATGACCCGCTCGTGCTCCTGCGACAGCAGCCGCGTGATGCGCGGGTCCTCGGCGACGGTGTTGGTGTTGCGCACCTCCGAGGAGACCGACTCCACCACCCAGCGGCCCCGTTCCCACGCGACGGAGATGTCGAACACCGTGAGCCGTTTGCCCCAGAACAGCGGTTCGGAGAGCACCACGTCCTTGCCGGTCTCGGCGTTGGTGACCCGGTACTCGGGGATCTCGGCGTGCGCGTGGCCCACCAGGATCGCGTCGATGCCGGGGACCCGCTCGGCGACGATCGCGGCGGCGTTCTCGATGTGCGGCAGCTGGTCGCCGTAGGAGGAGGTGCCGCTGGTGCCGGAGTGGGCGGAGACGATGACCACGTCGGCGCCCATCGAGCGCAGCCGGGGAACGTACAGCGCGGCCTGCTGCTCCAGGCTGGGGAAGGTCATCTTCCCCTCCACATGGGCCCGGTCCCAGATGGCGATGCCGGGGTTGGTCAGGCCCAGCACGGCGACCTTGACGTCCCGGCCACGCGGGGTGGGGACCTTGATCATGTGGTACGGGGGAAAGGCCGGGCGTTCGGTGCGGGCGTCCAGGGCGTTGGCTCCCAGCAGCGGGAAGTCGCACTGCTGCTCGAACTTCCGCAGCAGCGGGATGCCGTAGTTGAACTCGTGGTTGCCCAGGGCCGCGGCGTCGTAGCCGATGGCGTTCATGGCCCGCGCCATCGGGTGCACCGGGCCGCGGCGGGCGGTGATCGGGTCGACCTTGGCGTAGTAGTACGCGAGCTGGGTGCCCTGGAGGGTGTCGCCCGCGTCGATCAGCACGGTGTTGCGGCGGCCGCCCTTCTCGGTGCGGACCTCGTCGATGAGGGTGGAGAGCTTGGCCAGCCCGACATCGTTGCCGCCGGCGTCCTCGAACTCGGCGTCGGTGAAGTAGTCCCAGTTGAAGACGTGGCCGTGCAGATCGGTGGTGCCGAGCACGGAGAAGGTGTGCCGCTTGGTGGTGCCGTTGCCGTTTCCGTGGCCCTGCGGCTGGGGGGTGGCCGACGCCGTGCCGGCGGCGCCCCCGGCGAGCACCACCCCGGCGGAGGTGACGGCGGTTCCGCCCAGGAACTTTCGGCGGTTCAGCGACATGTGGATGACTCCTCGGTGGGGCGGTACGGGCGTAACGCGCGTAGATTCTGGCCCAGAAGTCGTACGAATGACAGACCTTGGCGGTTTCGTCCGGGTGACCGGCCGGTGTCGGGGCACGGATAGGCTGGTCGGCGTGAGCAGGCCGCCTTTTGTTGAGATGCCGCCCGGGGTACGGGTCCACCGGCTGCGTACGCGGCGCGGATCGTTCGCCGCGCTGGACGCCGCACCCGTGGGCCAGCCGGCCGGGACCGTCCTGCTGGTGCCCGGATACACGGGCAGCAAGGAGGACTTCATCGGCCTGCTCGGGCCGCTGGCGGCGGCCGGCTACCGGGCGGTGGCCGTCGACGGGCGCGGGCAGTACGAGACGCCCGGCGGGCACGGCTGGGACTCCTACCGGCTCGGCGCGCTCGCCGAAGACGTCCTGGCGCAGGCCGACGCGCTGACGGCCGACGGGGACACCGCCCCGCTGCACCTGGCCGGGCACTCGCTCGGCGGCCTGATCGCCCGGGGTGCGGTGCTGCGGGCGGCCGAGGGCGGCGCGACACCGTTCGCCTCGCTGACCCTGATCGCCTCGGGCCCCGGCAAGGTCGCCCCCTGGCAGCGCTGGAAGACCCGCTTCCTGACAGCCGGACTCCCGGTGCTGGGCACCACCGGCGTGTGGCGGGTCACCCACCGCACCAAGGAGGCGCTGCCGGACGCCGCGGTCGAGGCCGGGACGTCGGGCACCGAGGGCGTGGTCTCCGACCTGGGCGTGGACGGCTTCCTGCGCCGCCGCTGGCTGGCCACCACCCCGGCCCAGCTGATCGCCACCGGGCGCACCCTGCGGCACGAGCCGGACCGGGTGGAGCAGCTGGCCGCCACCGGGGTGCCGGTGCACGTGCTGTCCGGCGTACGGGACGGGGTGTGGCCGATCGCCCAGCTGGACGCGATGGCGGCCCGGCTGCGGGCCCGCCGCACCATCATCAGGGGCTCGGAGCACTCCCCGAACTCCGAACAGCCCGCCGCCACGGCGGCCGAACTGATCGACTTCTGGCGCTCGGGGCTCGGCGCTCCGAGCGACGGCCCCGGATGCGGGAGCGGGCGGGCGGGCTGACGGCCGGACGGGCGTCAGCCGGTGACCGGCTTGGCGCCGGAGGCCCGGGCCACCAGCTCCTCGTAGACCTCGGGGGCGGTGGTGTTCTCGCCGAGCCGGCACAGCTTGCGCTCGCCGTGGTAGTCGCTGGAGCCGGTGGGCAGCAGGCCCACGTCCGCCGCCAGGGAGCGCAGCGTCGCCCGGGTCGCCGCGTCGTGGTCCATGTGGTCCACCTCGATGCCGTCCAGACCGGCCGCCGCCAGCTCGGCGATCGCCCGGTGGGGGACCACCGCTCCGCGGTGCGCCGCCGCCGGGTGCGCGAAGACCGACACCCCGCCCGCCGCCTTGATCAGCCGGATCGCGGTGACCACGTCCAGTTCGTGCTTGCCGACGTGGGCCCGCCCGCCGTCCGCGATCCACTGCGGGGTGAACGCGTCCGAGACCGTGTCGACCACGCCCGCCTCCACCATCGCCGCCGCGATGTGCGGACGCCCCACGGCGCCCTGCGCCAGCTGCCGTACCCGCTCCCAGGTGATGTCCACCCCCAGCTCGCGCAGCCGGGCCACCATCGCCCGGGCGCGCGGCACCCGGTCGTCACGCACCAGCTCGCGCTCGCGGGCCAGCTCGGGCTCGGCCGGATCGTACAGATAGCCCAGCAGATGCAGGCTGACGTCCCCCATCCGGCAGGAGAACTCGGTGCCGGTCACCAGCGTCAGCCCGGCGGGCAGCGCGGCCAGCGCCTCGGCGTGGCCGCCCACCGTGTCGTGGTCGGTCAGCGCGACGACATCGAGGCGGGCGCCGGCGGCGGCCCGCATCAGCGCGGCGGGGGAGTCCGTACCGTCGGAGGCGGTGGAATGCGTGTGCAGGTCGATGAGCACCCGTTCAGCCTACTCACTGCTCGGCCGAGGGCCGGGTCAGTATCCGCGGGGAGAGCGCCCCGCACGGCAGCAGGTCGAACTCGGAACCGGCGTCCCGCAGATCGGTGAGCAGCAGTTCGTCGTACATCAGCAGTCCCGACTGCTGCGGCCACACCACCGCCCACAGCCAGATGCCCATCGCCTCACCGGCGAACACCGCCCGGTCCTCCGGGGCGTCCGCCACCTGCCACAGGGGGGTGGGCCGCCCGGCCGCCAGCATCTTGACCTGCGGCTGGCTGTCCGTCTTCAGATACGGCCCCGGATCGGGCCCCGGCACCCCCGCGTACCGGGCACCGAGCCCCACGCCCAGCTCCTCGGCGATCAGCAGCAGATCACTGGCGCCGCCCAGCGGCCCGGGGCCCGAGCAGGCCACGACGGACGCGCGCCCTCCGCTGCGCTCGTCCCCGGCGGCGGCCACTCCCGTGAACAGCCAGCCCACCGGCAGCGGCCAGGGCATCCACACCGGGACCTCGGTACGCCCCACGACCACCGCGAGGGCGTCGACGCTGGGCGGGATGATGGGCTGCAGCGGATAGACCGGGCCATGGGCGGAGCACTGCCAGGAGTCGGAGAAGAGCCCGGGCGCGCGTACCCGGCTCCCACACTTCGGGCAACTGAATTCGCCCCTCATGCCACCCAACAGTCCCCGTGTCGCCCTCATCCGTCAAGGAGCGTCACCCGGACAGGGGTACGGCGACACGGTCCGGGGCGCGCAGGTCGGTCCCGTGGGCCAGCCACGCCTCGCGCAGGGCCTGCGGGCCGCGGGCCCGCTGCCAGGCGGTTTCGGCGGGGGTCATGGGCAGCAGGGGGTAGAAGCGCACCGGGTCCTGTGGTTCGGGGAGCGCGAGGTCGGGGACCAGGCCGCCGGGCTCGGCGACCAGGACCGCCTGGAAGGGGGCGCCGGGCCACAGCGGCTCGCCCAGGTCCAGACAGGCGTCGGGGGTCACCACCAGGCCCTCGACCTGCGGTGCGGCGGCCAGCACCGCCAGCGGGCGCAGCACCTGGTCGGTGGCGGGGTGGCCGGCGTGCAGGGTGAGGACGAGTTCGGCGCGCGGGCCGCGCTCGGGGTCGGCGACGCTCGCGGTGAGGTCGGTCATCGCGGACGCCGACATGCCGAGCGTCGCGTACCGCACGAGGCCGCGTTCCCGGTCGGCGAAGCGCAGCACCTCGATGCGGTCCGCACCGAGGAAGGTCACGGCGGCGCGGGCGTCGACCTCGCCGAGGGCCGAGGTCAGCGCGGTCTCGGTCAGCTGAAGCATGGGGGTGAGCCTAGGGCGTGACCGGGGCGCGGCCGTTCTCGGCCCGGATGACCAGGGCCAGGCCGGCGAGGATCACCGCGAGCGCCGGGTAGGCGGCCGGTTCCGGGCGCTGGCTCAGCCAGACGGCGGCGATCAGGGCCGCGATCGGGGCCTCCAGCAGGATCGCGGTGGAGGTCACGGAGGGGCCCAGGCTGCGGACCACGCGGTTCATGAGGGAGTGGCCGAGCAGTTGGGCGGTCGCGGTCAGCAGCAGCAGTTTCAGCCAGGTCTCGCCCGAGTAGCCGCCGAGCCCGGCGCCGGCGATCAGGCAGACGGGCAGCAGCAGCGCGGCGGTGGTGGAGTAGCACAGGAAGGTGTACGCGGTGGTGCTGGTGGTACGGCGTACCTCCGCGCCGATCAGGACGTACACGGCTCCGGCCATGCCGCCGGCCAGGGCGAGGGCGTCGCCGGCCAGCGCGCGGGCGGAGACGGTCAGGTCCACGCCGGTCAGCAGCAGCGCACCGGTGAAGGCGACGCACACGCCCAGCCACACGGCGGCCGGCGGGCGGTGGCCGCGCAGCCGCAGCAGCAGGATGGTCCAGATGGGGGTGGTGGTGACCAGCGCGACGGAGGAGGCGACCGAGGTCATGCTGAGGCTGGGCAGCCACAGGGCGAAGTGCGCGGCCAGGACGGCTCCGGCCAGGGCCGAGAGGACGAGCGTGCGCCTCCCCCGGCCTTCGGCCGGGAGGTGCCCCCAGGTGCGGCGCAGTTCGCGGCGGAGTGTGGGGCGCAGCAGGACGGCGGGGACGAGCGCGGCGGTGGCCAGGGCGTTGCGCCAGAAGGCGATGGCCAGGGCGGGGGCGGCGATGGCGGTGATCAGCGGGCCGGACAGGCCGATGCCGAGGACGGCGAGCGCCAGCAGGGCGATGTCGAGTCGCGGAGCGGTGGCGAGGCCGGTGCCGCCGGCAACCGCCGGGATGGGGCGGGGGGTGGGGGGAGCGCCGGCGGTGGCGCGCGTACCGGAGGCGGGCATTCCCCCACTGTAAGTGCCGACTACGGCGTTGGTGCTGACGGTCCGGGGAGTGGACGGGTACGCGGACGGGCCAGCAGGGAGACCAGAACGGCGGAGACGGTCGCCGCGCCGGCGAGCGTCGCCAGCGGGGCGCCGGGGCCCAGCACCGCGTGCACGATCCCCCAGCCCACCAGGCCCGCCACCGCGCCGGTGGCCAGGGTCAGCGCACGGTGCGGGAAGTCCGCGCGCGGGCGGCGGCCGGTGGCCGCTCCCGCGACCGCGAGCCCGACCATCATCGACAGCAGTGTCAGCACGATCACACCCGCCTCCTACCACCGGCGGAGAACGGCGAAACGGCGGCCCAGGAGTTCACCGGGCCGCCGTTTCCGCTGTTCAGCGTGCGTTCACCGCACCATCACCGAGCGCGTCCTCCGACACTTCACAGGGCTCCGAAGCCCACCCGGCGCACCGCCGGCTCGCCGATCTCCACGTACGCGATCCGGTCGGCGGGGACCAGGATCTTGCGCCCGTGCTCATCGGTCAGGCTCAGGAGCTTGCTCTCGCCGGAGAGCGCCTCGGCAACGGCGGTCTCCACCTCCTTGGCAGACTGCCCGCTTTCGAGAGCGATCTCGCGCGGCGTGTGCTGAACGCCGATCTTGATCTCCACGGCTTGTCCCTCCGCTGGTCACTGACGTGCTGACGTGCGCGATGGCCCGCGCCGTGTACGTAGTACGTACCCTGCACAGGTTATCCGGGCGCCCTCGTGCCCGGTCCGCGGTGGGCCACGCCCTCAGCGAACAGCGGCCGCGTCGCCCTGCATCGGGAAACCCGCGATGCCGCGCCAGGCCAGGGCGCCGATCAGCGATTTCGCCACCTCGCGCGGCACCGGCTGCCCGGAGCTGAGCCAGTGCCTGGCCGTGACCTGTGCCATGCCGCACAGGCTCACCGCCAGCAGCATGGACTCCTCCTCGGGCAGGTCGGTGTCCTCCGCGATCACGGCGCCGACCAGCTTCGCGCAGTCGAGGGAGACCTGGTCCACCCGTTCGCGCACCTGCGGCTCGTTGGTCAGGTCCGACTCGAAGACCAGCCGGAACGCGCCGCCCTCGTGCTCGACGTAGTCGAAGTAGGCGTTCATGGTGGCGGCCACCCGCGCCTTGTTGTCGTGGGTGGAGGCCAGGGCCTGGCGCACCGAGCGCAACAGCGCCTCGCAGTGCTGATCGAGAAGTGCCAGATACAGATCGAGCTTGCCCGGGAAGTGCTGGTACAGGACCGGCTTGCTCACGCCGGCGCGGTCGGCGATGTCGTCCATCGCCGCCGCGTGGTAACCCTGGGCGACGAACACCTCCTGTGCCGCGCCCAGCAGCTGGTTGCGACGGGCCCTGCGCGGCAGGCGGGTGCCGCGGGGCCGAGCCTCTGTGTGCTCGATGGCGCTCACGCCGCCTCCCGGTGAGTGGTCGATGTCGTCCCGTCCGATCGCGTCGACCGGGTTCGACTCGCCATCGTACGTTCGGGGCCACGGCCGCCGCGTACTCTCACCGCAGGATTTCACTGGGTGGACACCCGGTCCGTCCGGCCCGGTCAGGACCGGTACTCCTCGTCACCAGGATCCACCACCCGCGCCTGCTCGGCCTCGTCGGCCGGGTCCACCTCGTCATGGTGACGCCCGGCGACCGGGGAGTCACGGCGCTGCAGCAGTTCGAGGCGCTGTTCGACGGCGTCCGCCTCCGGGGCCTCGGGGTCCTCGGAAGCGCGCCCGCGCCCGTAGCCCTCGTTCTCGTCCTGTTCCGCCTCGTGCGCGAGGAACTCGTCGAGCCCCTCGGGCTCCCGTGGATCAGCAGTCATGACGCTCCACCTCCCGGAGGACCGGTTGGGTGTCTCCCAGCGTAGGAGCCGAAAGCGGCGATGGCGAACGGGGCCCGCGAGGGTCCACGATGCGGACTCGTAATATTGCGCCATGCCATCCACCGAAGAGCCCCGGGCACGGAACACTTCGGACCCGTCGTCCCCGGCGGCGTCACCGTCGACCCCCGCGCCCTGGCCGCCGGAGCGGGGCACCGATGTCTCCATGGAACTGCGCGACGGTGAGACCTCGGGGTTCCTCGAACTCCCGGCGTCCGGCACCGGGCCGGTGGGCGGCATCACCCTGGCCCTGCGGGGTCGCGTCCCGGAGCGGGAGGGGCTCGAACCCGCCCTCTTCGTCCACGGCCTGGGCGGTTCCTCGCGCAACTGGTCCGCGGTGATGGCCCGGCTCGGCGGCGATGTCGAACCGCTGGCCGTCGACCTGCCGGGGCACGGCGCCTCACCGCCGCCCGCAGACGGCGACTACTCCCTGTACGCGCACACCCGGGCCGTCGTCCGGGCGGTGGCGGCCGGCGGGCGCGGCCCGGTGCATCTGGTGGGGCAGTCGCTCGGTGGCGCGGTCGCCACCCGGGTCGCCGCGCTCCGCCCCGACCTGGTGCGGACGCTCACCCTCATCTCTCCCGCGCTGCCCGAAGTGAGAGTGCCGCGCACCGCGTTGCCCACCGCGCTGCTGGCCGCCCCCGGGGTGGCGCACCTGTTGCGCCGACTGGCGCGCGATCTGCCGCCGGCGAACCGGGCCAGGGATGTCCTGGCGCTGACGTACGGCGATCCGCAGCGCATCGCGCCGGAGGAACTCGCCGCGGCGGCGGCCGAGTTCGAGCGGCGGCAGGCGCTGCCGTACTTCTGGGAGTCGCTCAGCCGCAGCGCGCGAGGACTGGTGAACGCCTATACGCTGGGCGGGCAGCAGTCGCTGTGGAAGCAGGCGGAGCGGGTGCTGGCGCCCACGCTGCTGGTGTACGGGGGCCGGGACAAGCTGGTGTCGGTACGCTCTGCGCGGCGTGCGGAGCAGACCTTCCCCGACGCCCGGTTCGTGCTGCTGCCGGAGGCAGGGCACGTGGCCATGATGGAGTTCCCGGACGTGGTGGCGGATGTATTCCGGGAACTGCTGGCCGAAACCGGGACCACCGATCACGAAGACGGCCACCACTGAGGAGCCGCATGAACCGCCATGACGCCGCAGGATCCGCGTCCCCGCACCGCGTGGGGCGGGACGCGACCGGCGGCACGCCGCGGCAGGAGTACGTCGACGCCTTCAGCGACGAGCAGTACGGGCAGCCGCTGCCGGTCCCCGGGCCGCGCCGGGGCGAGCCGGGGGACGGGGCGACCAGCGGGGCGTCCACTGGGGCGGATGCGGAGGAGCCGGCCGGCCGGGACCGGGAGCCGGACCCGGAGCCCGGGACGGAGACCGGGGCCGGGGCCGAGGCCGGGCACCGTACGCCGCAGTCGCGGCCGGGCCGCAGACGGCACCGCGCGGTCCGCGGGCGGGCGGCGCGGCGCGGCGGCTGGGGCCGTACGGTCACCGGGGCGGCGGCCGCCGCGGTGGCGGTCGTGATGACGGTGGTCGTCGCGGGGGAGATGCACGGCGGGGTGTCGTCGGCGAACGGCGACGCGGCCGACCGGCGCCCGCATCTGGGACAGCAGGACCTGCCGCCGGGGGACGCCGGTGAGGCGGGCTCGGCGCCGGAGGGCGAGGCCGGGGAGGCACCCGAGCCGGATCCCGAGCCGACGTACGACGAACTCATGGAGACCCGTTTCCCGCTCGACCCCGATCTGACGGGCGATGGCGAACTGGTGCCCGTCAGCGGCAGCGACCCGGCCGCCGACCCCGACGCGATGACCGTGCTGCGCTACCGGGTGGACGTGGAGGCGGACATCGGGCTGGACCCCGAACTGTTCGCGCAGGCGGTGCACCGCACCCTCAACGACCAGCGCAGCTGGGGCAACAACGGGGAGCGCTCCTTCGCCCGGGTCTCCTCGGGCGACCACGACTTCGTGATCACGCTCGCCTCGCCCGGCACCACCGCCGAGTGGTGCGACAAGTCGGGGCTCGACATCCGGCAGACCAATGTCTCCTGCGACTCGGCCAGCACCGAGCGGGTGATGATCAACGCCTGGCGCTGGGCCCAGGGCGCCGAGACCTACGGCGACGAGATGCACGCGTACCGGCAGATGCTGATCAACCACGAGGTGGGGCACCGGATCGGCTACGGCCATGTGGGCTGTTCCGCCGAGGGGGCGCCCGCCCCGGTGATGATGCAGCAGACGAAGTTCCTGACCTGGACGAACGGGCTGACCTGCCGACCCAATCCGTGGCCGCACCCGGAAAACTGACCCGGGCTCCGCGCCTTAACGACTGAACTCCCTCCAAAGTCACGTTTCTTCACCCCTTCTGGTGGTGTGGCGGACAACCGTCCGTCGTGCCTGGCTCATCCGGACATACCGTCTTCCCGCTGATGTCCAACCGAGTCCCAGGCATCCAGGGGAGGTGCGCCGGTGCGTATCGCACTGCTGACCGAGGGTGGATACCCCTTCGCACAGGGCGAATCCGTGGTCTGGTGCGACCAGTTGCTGCGCGGACTGGCCACCCACGAGTTCGAGATCTGCGCGCTCAGCCGCAGCAGGAGCCAGAGTTCCGGGCCCTGGCGCGAACTGCCGCCGAACGTACGGCGGGTGCGCACCGCTCCGTTGTGGGGCCAGCCGCCGCGCGGTAACGGCGCGGGCGGGCGGCCCTCGCGCCGACTGGGCCGCCGCTACGCCGAGCACTTCGCTGAGCTGACCGCGGCGCTGTGCTGGGGCGAGCCGGGCCCCGACCGGCTGCCGAGCGGGCAGGCGGACCGTTTCGCCGCCGGGCTGTACGGCATGGCGGGCACCGCCGTCGAGTTCGGCGGGCTGAGCGGCTGGCTGCGCTCGGAGGAGGCGGTGCGCGTCCTGGAGGCGGCGTGCCGGGCACCGGGGGCGCCGCGCGCGGTGCACGCGGCGCAGGTGCCGGATCTGCTGGCGGTCACCGAGCGGCTGGAGCGGGCGCTGCGTCCGCTCTCGCTCGACTGGTACGGCTCGGGCGCGGACGGCGACGAGGGGCTCGCGGCCATCGATCTGTGCCACGCGGTGGGCGGCGGCCCCGCGGCCCTGCCCGGCCTGCTGGCGCGGCACTTCTTCGACACCCCGCTGCTGATCACCGAGTACGGGGTGCGGTTGCGCGAGCACTATCTGAGCAGCGCGGCGAGCGCCGCGCGCGCCGCCCACGCGGTGCCACCCACGGCGGCGGGCGCCCCCGTACGCGCCCTGCTGGCCTCCTTCCAGGCCCGGCTGGCCCGCGAGGCGTACGCCCGGGCCACCCTGATCACCCCTGGCAACACCCATGTGCGGCGGTGGCAGGAGCGCTGCGGCGCCGACCGGGACCGGCTGCGCACCGTCTACCCGGGCCTGGACGCCCGGCCGTTCCTGAAGGTGGGGGAGGGCGAGGCCGAGCGGGCGGCGCGGCGCGGCACCCCGGAGCGCGAGCCCGCAGCGGCGCCGACCCTGGTGTGGGTGGGCCGGGTCGCGCCCGCCAAGGACCTGGTGGGGCTGCTGCACGCGTTCGCCGAGGTGCGCCGGGCCGAGCCGGCGGCGCGGCTGCGGATCGTGAGCGGGGCGCCGGGGGACGCGGGGTACCTGGCGCACTGCCGCGCGATGGCGGCCCAGCTGTTCCCCGCCGAGTCACCCGACCCGTACGCGGCGGGCGTCAGCCCCGTCTCCTTCGAGGAGACCGGCGGCCCCGAGCTGCCGAGTCCGGCCGCCGCGTACGCCGCCGGGAGCGTGTTCGTCCTCTCCAGTTCGGTGGAGGGGTTCCCCGTCCCGCTCATCGAGGCGATGTTCAGCGGGCGCGTGGCGGTATGCACCGAGGTGGGCTCGGTGTGCGAGGTGATCGGTGGCACCGGCCTCGTGGTGCCCCCGCACAACCCGCGTGCGCTGGCGGACGCGTGCGTCGCGCTGTTGCGTGACCCGGCGCGCAGGGCCCGGCTGGGGGCAGCGGCGCGGGCCCGCGCCCTGGAACTGTTCACCATTGAGCGGAACGTGGCGGCGTTCGACCAGATCTATCTGGAAATGATCTCGACCGGTCCGGTGCGCCGTCCCGTCACCGAGCCGGCCACCGACCCGGACGTCCCGTTCGCCCGCCCCGCCGAGAGCCATCTCGCGGCGCCGGTCCCGGCCGCACCGCCCGGCTGGGCCATACCGGCCCTGGGCGCCATGACCGAGCAGAGCCCCGGCCACTGCCCCGGTCCCGGCGGTCCCGGCCAGGGCCCCGGTGATCCCGCGTGACCGCCCCGGCCGACCCCGTACGGGTGCTGCTGCACCGCCACCGCGAACTGTGCGAGCACGCCACCGACCCGCTGGAGATCGCCGCCGCGCTGGAGGCGTACGGCCTGACCGACGCCGGGGCCGCCCGGTTCCGGCACCGCGATGTGTTCTCCCTGGCAGAGGAGCTGTATGCGCGTACCCCACGCCCCGGGGAGCATCCCCAGGGCCCCGCCCCCGACCTCCGTCCCGGCCGGTCCCGCCACCGCGGGCACCGTGACGCGGCCCGGCCGGCGCAGCCCCTCCGGCCCCCGGGCCGGAAGAAGGCACTCGCCCCGGGCGGCCCCGTCCGTCCGCTGTTGCCACTGTTCCCCGCCGCGCTGGTCTCGGCGGGTATGGCGGTGGCGGACGCCAGGGCCCAGGCCGCGCTCACCGCGGCTGCCGTAGTGGCCGCCGGATTCCTGCTCTACGGGCGCGGCAGGCCCCGGATCGCCGCGCTGTGCGTCCTGCCCCTGCTGGCCCTGCTGTGGCACCGGGCGGGTCCCGGCGCGCTGCTGCCGCCGGTGGCCGCGGTCGCCCCGGCGGTGTGGTGCCGCGACTGGTTCGCGGCCCGCGCCCGGCGCCGGCTGGCGGCCAGCCGCAGTCTGAAGGAGTTCGCCGCCGCGGTGCGGCACCTGCTCGGCGCCGCGCTGCTGCTGTTCACCCTCTGCCTGGCCGCTCTGCGGGCCGCCCTGTGGCCGCTGCTTCCCCCGGCGGCGACCACCTGGACGGTCACCGGGCAGAGCGTCGCGCTGGGCGTGCTGCTGTTCCTGTCCGTCCTGCTCGCCGCGCACGGCTTCCACCGTGCGGCGGCGGCCGGGCCGCTGGCGGCCTGCGCCGCCCATCTGCTGCTCGCCGTCACGGCCCCGCCGGCCGAGGCCCTCCTGCACGCCGCCGCCAGCGGCGCGACGGCGGTCCTCCTGCTGATCCCGGCCGGCCGTGCGCTGGTGGCGGCCTCCGCCCATCACCACGAACACCCCCACCCTCGCGGCCGGCCGCCGCGGCCACGCACGCACCACTGACGGCCGGCCCGTACGTCCCCTCATCCCCCCCGACCCCACGCACCCGCGGAAGCAAGAGGAGCAATCCCCCCCATGACCACACCCCCCCTCACCCGTGACCTCACCGCAGGGGAGACGATCCGATGAGAGTCCTCCTGCTGGGCGCCAGCGGCTACGTCGGCCGCTTCGTCGCCGAACGGCTCCTCGCCGACCCCGCCGTCCACCTCACCGCGCTGGGCCGCGGCGACGAGGCCGACGTACGGTTCGACCTCGCCACCGGCAGCCCCGGCGCCCTGACCCGCTTCCTGGACGCCGTGCACCCGGGCGTCGTCATCAACTGCGCCGGCGCGATCCGGGGCACCGCCAGCGAGCTGACCCGGCAGAACACCGTGGCCACCGCCACCCTGTGCGAGGCGGTGCGGCGCAGCAGCTGCCGCTCGCGGCTGGTGCACATCGGCTGCGCGGCCGAGTACGGGCCCTCCCAGCCGGGTTCCTCGATCGCCGAGGACGCCCTGGCCCGCCCGGGCGGCCCGTACGGCGTCAGCAAGCTCGCCGCCACCGAACTCGTCCTCGGCTCGGGCCTGGACGCGATCGTGCTGCGGGTGTTCTCGCCGACCGGGCCCGGCACCCCGGCGGGTTCGCCGCTGGGCCGGCTCGCGGACTCGCTGCGGCGGGCCATGCAGCACGGCGACAGCGAGCTGAAGCTGACCGGGCTCGGCGTCCAGCGGGACTTCGTGGACGTCCGCGATGTCGCGCGCGCCGTGCACGCCGCCACGCTCTCGGCGGCGCAGGGCGTCGTCAACATCGGTACCGGCCACGCGGTACGGCTGCGCGAGGCGGCCACGGCGCTGGCCCGGATCTCCGGCTACGGCGGCGCACTGCACGAACTGGACGCGCCGCTGGGCCCGCCCGCGCAGCGCGGCCCCGAGTCGGCGGCCCTGCCGGTGCCGCCGCCGCAGCCCGGCCCGTACCCCGACGGGTGCGGCGCCTGGCAGCAGGCGGACGTGCGCACCGCCCGCGACCGGCTCGGCTGGCGGGCCCGGATCGGCCTGGAGGAATCACTCGCCGACATCTGGATGGAGGCCGCCTGCCGCCTGTAGGAAAGCGGTTCCGGGACGGGCGTCTCACGTACCAGGACGCCCGTCTCGGAATGCCCGGCACCGTGGCACTGTTGTACGCAGAACGTCTGTCCCTATGACCATCGGAGTCCCCGTGTCGCTGCCACCCCTGGTCGAGCCGGCCGCCGAGCTCACCGTCGACGAGGTCCGCAGGTACTCCCGCCATCTGATCATCCCGGATGTGGGGATGGCGGGGCAGAAACGGCTGAAGAACGCCAAGGTGCTCGCGGTGGGGGCCGGCGGCCTCGGCTCGCCCGCGCTGATGTACCTGGCGGCGGCGGGTGTCGGCACCCTCGGCATCGTCGAGTTCGACGAGGTCGACGAGTCGAACCTCCAGCGGCAGATCATCCACAGCCAGGCGGACATCGGCCGTCCCAAGGCCGTCTCGGCCATGGAGACGGTGCAGGGCATCAACCCGTACGTCCAGGTCAACATCCACGACGAGCGCCTCGACTCCTCCAACGTGATGGAGCTGTTCAGCCAGTACGACCTGATCGTCGATGGCACGGACAACTTCGCCACCCGCTACCTCGTGAACGACGCGTGCGTGCTGCTCGGCAAGCCGTACGTGTGGGGCTCCATCTACCGCTTCGACGGCCAGGCCTCGGTCTTCTGGTCCGAGCACGGCCCCTGCTACCGCTGCCTGTACCCCGAGCCGCCGCCGCCGGGCATGGTCCCCTCGTGCGCCGAGGGCGGCGTGCTGGGCGTGCTGTGCGCGTCCATCGGCTCCATCCAGGTGACCGAGGCGATCAAGGTGCTGACCGGTACGGGCGACCCGCTGGTCGGCCGGCTGATGATCTACGACGCCCTGGAGATGACCTACCGCCAGGTCAAGGTCCGCAAGGACCCGGACTGCGCGGTGTGCGGCGAGAACCCGACGGTGACCGAGCTGATCGACTACGAGGCGTTCTGCGGGGTCGTCTCGGACGAGGCGCAGGCGGCGGCGAAGGACTCGACGATCACGCCCCGGCAGCTGAAGGACTGGATCGACGCGGACGAGAAGATCGAGATCATCGACGTCCGTGAGCAGAACGAGTACGAGATCGTGTCCATCCCGGGCGCGCGGCTGATCCCGAAGAACGAGTTCCTGATGGGCAGCGCCCTCGGGGACCTGCCGCAGGACCGGCGGATCGTCCTGCACTGCAAGACGGGTGTCCGCAGTGCGGAAGTGCTGGCGGTCCTGAAGAACGCCGGTTTCGCGGACGCCGTGCACGTGGGCGGCGGCGTGATCGGCTGGGTGAACCAGATCGAGCCGGAGAAGCCCGTCTACTGACGGCACTCCCGGCGGGGTACGGCGAGCGGGGCCGGGTGCCTACGGGCACTCGGCCCCGTCGTCCGGTGTGGCCCCGGCCAGCAGATGGGCGTGCACGGCGGCGCTGACACAGGCGTCCCCGGACCCGTACGCCCCGTGCCCCTCGCCCGCGTAGGTCAGCAGCACCCCGACCCCCGGGCCCAGCGCCTCCCGCATCCGTTCGGCACCCGCGTACGGGGTCGCCGGATCGCCGGTGGTGGCCAGCAGGAGGATCGGCCGGGCGCCCTCGGCGCGCACCCGGGGCTGATCGCGCTCCCCGGTCACGGGCCAGCCCGCGCAGGACAGCAGTCCCCAGGCGAAGTACGGGCCGAAGACGGGCGAGGCCTCCTCGAACTCCGCCATGTGGTCGAGCACGTCGCCCACGGTGGGCCGGGAGGCGAAGTCGGCGCAGTTCACGGCGCGGTTGGCGGCGTGCAGATTGCGGTACGCGCCGTCGCCGCCGCGCCCGTTGTACTGCTCGGCGGCGGCCAGCAGCAGCGCCCCGTTCCCCTCGTCCAGGGCCTGCCGCAGCGCGCGGGTGAGATAGGGCCAGGAACCCTCCGAGTACAGCGCGGACATGACGCCGGTGAAGGCGAGGGACTGGGTGAGCCGTCGCGGCCCGGCGGCCGGCAGCGGCTGCTCCCGCAGCCGGTCGAGCAGGGCGGCGATCTCCTCCTGGGAGGGGCAGCCGCCGGTGGGCCCGCAGGCCGCGAGGTAGTTGCCGAGCGCGAGCTGGAACCCCTCGGTCTGGAGCAGCGCCCGCTGCACCACGTCCCGGGTCGGGTCGACGACGGCGTCCAGGACCGTACGCCCGACCCGCCCGGGATACAGATGCGCGTACACGGCGCCGAGCTTGGTGCCGTAGGAGGCGCCGTAGTAGTGCAGTTGGGAGTCGCCGAGCACCTGGCGCAGCAGATCCAGATCCCGCGCGGCGTCGACGGTGCGCAGCCGCGGCAGGAGCGGGCCGGCGGCGGCCTCGCAGTCGGCGGCGAGCTCCCGGATCCTGGCGGCCAGTTCCTCGCCCTCCCGGCGGTCGCGCGGCACCCCCGGGTCGGCCTGCTCCGCAGCGTCGATGTCGGCGCCGTCCCGGCACACCACGGGCGAACTCGCCCCCACCCCGCGCGGGTCGAAGCTGACCAGATCGAACCCCTGCCGCAGCGTGTCGTACCCGCCGGCCACCCGGGGCAGCGTTGCGACCCCGGAACCGCCCGGCCCGCCGAAATTGAACACGAGTGACCCGATCCGCTCCGTCCCCTCCACGGCCGCCACCCGGATCAGCGCGATGCCCAGGGTCTCGCCGTCCGGCTCGGCGTAGTCAAGCGGCACTGTCAACTCGGCACACTCCCACGGCGCACCGTCGGCGAGCGCCCGCGGCGCGGGGCCCGCGCCCTGTGCGGCGGTGGGCGCCGGGCAGTCGCCCCAGGCGAGCACCTGCCGGGTGAGGGCATCGGGCAACTCCGGCCCGGTGGGGTCCTGCTGGGCGGGCGAGGGCTGGTTGACGCCGGGTATCGGACCGCCGTCGTCCACCCCCGGCCCGGCGGTGCACCCCGCGAGCAGCACGCACCCCACGACCACCGCCCCGACAACGCGCCGCACAGGACCACCTCCCCGGGGAGGCTACCTGGCGGCGGAATCCACCCACACGACCCGTGTGGCGTCCTCGGTGACCCGGGAGACGAAGGTGGCCGCGGTCTCGGCGGTGGGGAACACCTTGTACGCCTCCCGCTCCTCACCGTGGATGCGCACCTGCTCGTCGTCGAACCGCAGCCCCCACGCGGCGACATGCGCGTCGCGCTGGTCCCCGACCCAGTACCCCTGCACGATCGCGAACCGACACGGAGCATTCTCGACGACCAGGGCGTGGACGCCTTCCTCGTACTCCTCGGGCGAGACATCGGGAACAGACATGAGAAACCTCCATGGGCTGTTGGGTGTTGAGTGATGGACGCCACACTCACCGTACGGTGAGGGTTTGAAATTTCCAAGCGCTGTTCTCGAAGGTGTAGGTTCCATGCGGTGAAGGTTTGACCGCTGAGAGCGAGGGGCAACGAGGCGCGATGGGTCTGCGAGCCAATCCCGGCTATCGGCATCGCCGGTTCGGTGCGGAAGTCAAGAAGCTCCGCCTGCGGGCGGGCCTCAGCTCCGGCGAGGCTGCTGCGTTGATGGCGATGAAGCAGTCGCAGTTGAGCGGTATCGAATCCGGACGTACGGGTCTCTCGGCGGATCGACTGCGCCGCCTCGCGGACGCAGCGGGGTTGAAAAATAAACCGTTCGTGGAGGCGCTGATCGACCTCGGCAACGCGACGGGCAAGGGCTGGTGGAGTGAGTACCGTGAGCGCTTGCGCCCGGCCTTCCTGGACTTCGCCGAACTGGAGGCGTCAGCCGAGACGTTGCTGACCTACGAACCCACCTTCATTCCGGGGCTGCTCCAGACGCCCGAGTATGCCTTGGCCAGCTATCGCGGCGGACACGCGAAGGTCACCCAGGAAGAGGCCGAACTCGGTGTGGAGTTCAAGGTCCAGCGACAGCGCATCCTCCTCGGCAGCGATGGTCCTCGCCTCCACGCGATCATCCATGAGGCGGCTCTCCACATGTCATTCGGCGTCGGCAGGGAGCTGATGCGCGGACAGCTCCTTCATCTGATCGAGGCGTCACGCTCCCCGCGCGTGACCGTTCAGGTGCTGCCCTTCGCCGGGCCTGTGCCCTTCGGGAGCGCTTTCACGCTGGCCGCTCCACGAGTGCGGGAACTCAGCACGGTCTATGTTCCCCATATCGAGGAGTCGTTGTACCTCGCGGACGCGGAGGCATTGGATCGCTATCACCGGCTGTTCGGTAGTCTGCGCATGTCAGCGCTGCCTCCGGTCGATGCGGACGTGCGGCCGGAGGCCCACACGCTCAAGGACTCCCTGGGGCTGATCCAGGCGCTCCTTTATCCCTTGCTCTAGGAGGGCTCAGCATGCCAGATCTCGTGTGGCTGAAGTCGAGTTTCAGCGAGCCCGGGACCGAGAACTGCATAGAACTGGCTGCGGATCCGACGGGTTCGACGCGGATACGGGAGAGCGCCAGCCCTGAGGTGGAACTGACCACCACCCCAGCCCGCTTGCGCGGCTTGCTGCTTGCCGTTCGGCGCCCGGGGCCTCACCGTTCCAGCGCCTCCAGCGCCTGAACGATGAGGGCGCGGGCGGGTGCCCCGTACACGGCGAGCTCCGACAGGCCCTGGAACGCCTTGAGGTAGAGGCCGATCTCCGACCGCTCAGTGATATTCACGGAGGCGGAGAGGAGTTCGACCACCACCTGCCGGTCGTCGAAGACGGTGAACGTCTCCAGCGGCCAGACAGCGCCCTCACGGTCGGCGGTGGCCGGAATGACGCCGAGCGAGACGGCGGGAAGAGACATGGCAGTCAGCAGATGGCCGAGTTGCCCCGCCATGACCTCGGCGTTCCCGATGCGGTAGTGCAGCACCGTTTCCTCAATGAGGAGCGCGAATCGGTGGTTGGCCTGGTGGATGACCTCGGAGCGGCGTACCCGGGCCGCCGCCGCTTCGGCCGCATCATCAGGGGCTCCGTGGAAGCGGGAGATATTGCCCAACAGCGCGGTCGCGTAGCCCGGTGTCTGGAGGAACCCGGGCACAACGTTGGAACAGTACGCCCGGAACGCGCGGGACCGCTGGTAGAGCGGGACGGACGACTCTTGCAAACGGCGCAGGCCGGTTCGTTGAAGTCGCCGCCACTGCACGTACAAGGAGTCCGCCCGGCGATTGGCCTCGATCAGGTCGGCGGCCTGCTCCGGTACCCGGCACGCATCGCACCAGGCGCGCACGTCGGCGTCGGAGGGCGCGGTCTTCGCGTTCTCGATCCGGGAGGACTTCGACTCGCTCCAACCGCACCGCTCCGCCAGCGTTCGTCCGTTGATTCCGGCATCCAGGCGCAGCTCACGCAGCCGCGCGGCGAGATCCTCGCGGGCGCGCTGTGCACTGGATGTCGGGGGGAGAGACATGCGGATCAGCGTATGGCGTATGCCTCGTGGGGGATCGCGTGCTGCCACACCTGCTCGAAGCCGGTGGCGCAGTGGGCGATCAGAGCCGGATCGTGGGTCACTTCGTCCTCCACGATGTCCCCGTCACCGGAGAAGTGATGGACGCGGGCGGTGTGGTCGTCGAAGACCCAGAAGTCGTTGCCCGGCAGGCTGAGGCCGCTGGCCTGACGGCGGGGGAGCCAGCGCACGTCTTCGCCGGCTGCGACGTTGGCGTGGGTGACGTAGTGCTCCCAGCGGATGTACTCGGTAACTGGCTCCGACACCACCCGAGCGCGTCGTACGACCACTCCCCGAGCCACAGCCTCCGCGATCTGCTGATGGAACTCCTGCCACCAGGAGTCGCGATCGTCCCAGTCGACCCGGTGCCCCTGTCGCCACTCTTCGAACCGGGGGTTGCTGTAGTACGTGTCGCGCGTTTCCAGATGGATGGCCGACCGCTTGCAGCCTTCCAGCAGTTCACCGAACGACGGAACGCTCGATGACATCGCATGCCTCCCTCAGCGCCGGCGCCATACGGGCCGGGGTACGGATGATCATTTCATTGTCGGGCACGGTTGCCGTAGCCGGACTGGTCGCCTCGCAGGCGGCCTTGTGGGCATCGCCAGCGATGTAGCCCTGGATCAGGATGTCCTGACTGTCTGTGTCGGTCCAGACGGTCGGGCAGTGGTTGCCGTTGGTCTCGGGGTCTATGCCGACGAACTTCACTTTCATGGCTGCCTCCAGTGCTGTGAAGTCGCTTGCTGTGACTTGCACTACCGTCCTGCCTGGGGCTTCTCTCGTCAAGAGCGCCTGCGATGCCATATTCATCTGCAAGTATCTGCAAGTTGACGGGCGCTCCGCCCCACCCGCTCCTAGCCTGATCTCGATCAGACTCCCCGAAGGGATCTCCCCATGAAGAAGCTGATCGCCCGCCTGTGGCGGGTCATCCGAGGGCCGCTCCAGTGGCGGGTGCTGTGGCTGTGGCACGCGAAGTTCATGGTCGGGGTCACCGGGATCGTCCGGGACGACGCGGGCCGGGTGTTGCTGCTGAAACACCGGATGTGGCCGGAGGGGCGGCAGTGGGGGCTTCCGACCGGATACGCCAACAAGTCGGAAACCTTCGAGGAGACCATCGTCCGCGAGGTGCGGGAGGAGACCGGGCTGACCGTCCGCGTCCACCAGCTCGTGCGTCTCAAGAGCGGCTACAAGCTGCGGGTGGAAGTGGCCTACGAGGCCGAGCTCATCGGCGGCGCGGTCAAGACCGACTCGTTTGAAATCCTGGAGGCGACATGGTTCTCGCCGACCGAACTCCCCACGGGACTCCAGGAGTCGCACCGGCTCCTGATCCTGTCCGAACGCGTCTGATCCCCTGGGCGACCTCGTACCTCGCCCCCAACGAACATCTCGTCGGCACGCCGGAGGAGCGGGCCGTACTGGCAGCCCGCCTCGCCGCCCACCGGTCGTGCGCCGGCTTGGACCGGGCGCATCCCGATCTCACGTTCTCGCTGCTGCCCTGGGTGCTGGACAGCATGGACGACGACGGGGCCGGATGGGAGATCTTCCGTACCGGAGTGGCCCGGCTCTGTATCCGTTACCGGGAACTGGGTCTGACCGGCCTGCTGCCGATCGACCGGGTGTGGGTGGGCGTACGGTCCGCGCTTCCGGAGGCGTTCGGGGCTTTCACTACCCCGACCAGGGATACCGACACCGCCAGATGGGCGCGGTCATCACCCGCTACGGGGACCTCACCTCAGCTGTGGTGCCGGCACCGGAGCTGGTGGCGCTGGATCTGCTGCGCTCGTACGCCCATGACTGCCTGCACTACGGCACCTATCGCGAGTACCGCCTGTGGGACGGCCAGATCATACGGACGCGGTACGGGATCAACGGCCGGGACCGGCAGGGGCGTACCTACTCGGCTCCGGACCGTCCGGGCACCGTCTCCACCCGGAATCTCGGCATCGTCATGGAGGGTGCCACCGACCACGAGGCCCGGGGCATCGCCCGCTGGGCCGCCGAGGGGTGTGGTGTCGCGGAGCCCGGTCCGGACCGTCGGCTGGACCGGGTCGCGTTCGGTGACATCACCGGCCGGCCGGTGACGGGGAGCGCCCCGGAGGGCTGGTACGCGGGGGCGGTCACTGCCTACGAGCGGCAGGTCGGCATCCCCTACCGCGGTTTCCTGCGGGAGATCGGCGCGGGCGAGGCCGATGCGCTGCACGACCTCGTCCTGCGCGGCATGGTCCGGGGACGGCGGTCTGTCGTGGGGGAGTGGCTGGACGTGCGGCGTGGGGGTGGGGCTTTTCGGTCGCTCTTCCGGGCGGGTGGACGGGGGATTCAGGGGCAGGTCTTGCCGTCCGTGGGGACGTCGCCGTCCAGGAGGTAGGCGTTGACGGTGTCCTTCACGCAGGTGTCGCCGCTGTTGTAGGCGCCGTGGCCCTCGCCTTCGTAGGTGAGTTCCACCGCCTTGTCCTTGCCCAGGGCCTCCTTCATGTTCTGGGTGCCCGCGTACGGGGTGGCCGGGTCGCCGGTGGTGCCGATCAGCAGGAGCGTCGCGTCCGTCGTGGTGCTGACGTCCGGGTGCGACTGGGTTCCGGTCACGGGCCAGTCGGTGCAGCTGAGCAGGGACCAGGCCATGCCGGGGCCGAAGACCGGGGAGGCGTCGGTGAATTCGGGGAGCGCGTTGTGGACGTCCGCGACGTCGTAACGCTGGTCGGTGTCGGCGCAGTTGATCGCCACCAGGGAGGACTGGAGGGTGGAGTAGGTACCGTTCTGGTTGCGGCCGTTCATCGAGTCGCCGAGGGTCAGCAGGATGGTGCCGTCGGGGTTCTCCGAGGCCATCGCCTCCTCCAGGCCCTGGGTGAGGAAGGGCCAGAAGTCCTCGGAGTACAGCGACTGGGCGATCCCGCCCCAGGCCAGGGATTCGGTGAGCGGCCGGCCGTCCGGGTCCTGGGTGGGCAGCGGATGGGACCTGAGGTTCTCCAGGAAGTCCTTGAGTTTCTGTTCGCCCTCCTGCGGGGTGCTGCCCAGCGGGCAGTTCTCGCTCTGGGCGCAGCTCTCCATGTAGGTGGTGAGGGCCTGCTGGAAGCCCTTCGTCTGCGCCAGTGCGCCCTCGCGCGCGTCCGCCGTCGGGTCCACCACGGCGTCCAGGGCCGCCCGGCCCACCCGCTGCGGGAAGAGGTGCGCGTACACGCCGCCCAGCTGCGTACCGTACGAGATCCCGAAGTAGTGCAGTTTGTTGTCGCCGAGCACCTGGCGCATCAGGTCCATGTCGCGGGCCGTGTTCACGGTGGTGAGGTGGGGGAGCAGCGGTCCGGCGGCGGCCTCGCAGGCGTTGTCGAAGGCGCGCAGCCGGTTGAGGTAGTCCCGTTCCTCCGCCTCGCCGGAGGGGACCGGGTCGGCGGCGAAGTAGTCGTCGAGCTGTTTGTCGCTCATGCACACCAGGCCGTCGCTGTCGCCGACGCCGCGCGGGTCGAAGCTCACCAGGTCGTAGCGCTGGGCGAGTTCGGTGTAGTCGCTGCCGAAGGCCGGCAGGGTGACGACGCCGGAGCCGCCGGGGCCGCCGAAGTTGAAGAGGAGGGAGCCGAGCCGGTCGCCCTCGGCGCCGGTGCTGCGGGCGCGGATCAGGGCGAGGTCGAGGGTGTCGCCCTCGGGGTCCGCGTAGTTGACGGGGGCCTTCATCGTGGCGCACTGCCAGGGCTCGCCGTCCGGCAGCGGGGAGGGCGAGCCGCCGCTGTCGCCCTGCGCGGAGTCGGGCGTCTCGCACTCCGACCACTCCAGTTTCTGGGCGGTGAGGGAGTCGGGGAGGCTTTCGGTGGGGACGGGGCTGCCCGAGGGGGGTGGGGTGGTGGTGTCCGCGACCCGTTCGGGGCTGCCGCCGGCGGAGCAGCCCGCCGCCGGCAGCACCGCCAGCGTGGTGAGGACGGCTGCCAGGCGGACACGCATCATCGGACGGCTCCCATCGGGTCGGCGTCCCTTCCGGATACCGTCCGGGAGGGACGCCCATCTTCCGGTGCCGCCCGCCCCACCCGCATGTGGTGGGGCGCATGTGGGTGACCCTCAGCGGCTGCCGCCCCCGCCCCCGCCGCCGCCCACCGGCAGCCAGCGGCCGCGCAGCGTGAACAGGATCGTCGCCGCCACCAGCAGCAGCAGCAGGGACAGGGCGGTCGCGCCCGCCGGGTCGTTCTGGAGGAGCAGGTAGACCTGGAGCGGAAGGGTCTGGGTGGTGCCGGGAAGGTTCCCGGCGAAGGTGATGGTCGCGCCGAACTCGCCCAGCGCCCGCGCCCAGGCCAGCGCCGCGCCGGCCACCAGGGCCGGCCGCGCCATGGGGAGCGTCACCAGCCACAGGGTGCGCAGCGTCCCGGCGCCCATGGTGGCGGCGGCCTCCTCGTACAGCGGGTCGATGCCGGTGAGCGCCCCCTCCAGGCTGATGACCAGGAACGGCATGGCGACGAACGCCGCCGCCACCACCGCCCCCGCCGTGCTGAAGGGGAGGGTGACGCCCACCGATTCGAGCCAGTCGCCGAGCAGGCCGCGCCGTCCGAAGCCCTGGAGCAGGGCCACACCGGCCACGGTGGGCGGCAGGACCATGGGCAGCAGCACCAGGGAGCGGATGAGCGGCTTGCCGGGCAGCGGTACCCGGGCCAGCAGCCAGGCGAGCGGGACGCCCAGCAGCAGCGAGATGACCAGTGCCCACAGCGACACCACCAGGGACAGCCGCAGCGCCTGGGTGACGGCGGGGTCGGTGAGGCGTTCGGTGAGGCCCGACCACGGTGCGCTGGTGATGATCCCCAGGAGCGGGATCAGCAGAAAGGCCACCGCCAGCAGGGCCGGGATGAGCAGGGTCAGGGGTACCGCGCGCTTGTTCACGGGGTGACGAAGCCGGCCGCCGTGAGCAGGTCGCGGGCCGGTTCCGTGCCGAGCCAGGCGACGAAGGCGGCGGCCTCGTCGGGGTGTTCCGAGGTGTTGAGTACGGCGGCGGGGTATTCGGCGATGACGTTCTGCTCGGCGGGGATGGGGAAGGTGAGCACGTCCTCGCCCGCCGAGGCGGCGTCGGTGGCGTAGACGAGTCCGGCGTCGGCCTCGCCGAGCCGGACCTTGCTGAGGACGGCGCGGACGTTCGGTTCCTGGGAGACGGGGGTGACGCTCACCCCCGCGCGGTCCAGGATCTCCTCGCCGTAGCGGCCGACCGGGACCTCGGGGGCGGCCAGCACCAGGCGCAGGCCGTCCTGGGCGAGGTCGGTGAGGTCCTCGACGCCGGCCGGGTTGCCGGGCGGGGTGACGATGACGAGTTCGTTGCGGGCGATGACGGCGGGCTCGCCGGTCTCCTCGGCGACGGACTCCATGGTGGCGGTGTCGGCGGTGACCACGGCGTCGGCGGGGACGCCCTGCTGGATCTGGGCGGCGAGTTCCTGGGAGCCGGCGAAGGAGAACTCCACGGTGACGCCCTCGTGCTCCTGCGCGAAGCGGTCGGCGGCCTCGGTGAAGACGTCGGTGAGGGAGGCGGCGGCCAGGACGGTCAGTCCGGTGCTGCCGGTGCCGTTCGCGCCGTCGCTGTCGCTGCCGCTGCCGCAGCCGGCCAGGAGGACGGCGGACAGGGCCGCGCCGGCCAGCAGCCGGATCTTCTTCACGGGTCATTCCCCCCGGTCGATGTGGACGCTGGTCGCCTTGACCCGGGCGGTGGCCTCCATGCCCACGGCGAGGCCGAGTTCCTCGACGGCCTCCCGGGTGAGCAGGGAGACCAGCCGGTGCGGGCCCGCCTGGATCTCCACCTGGGCGGCGACATCGCCGAGCTTGACGGCGGTGATGATGCCGGGGAAGGCGTTGCGGGTGCTGCTGTACGGCTCGTCCGTACCGTCGTCGTCCGCGCCCTCGGCGGCCAGCGCCACCGCGAACGCCGCCAGGTCGGGGCCCTCGATCAGCCGTTTGCCGGCCTCGTCGCGGCGGGTCGGCAGCCGGCCGGCGTCCGCCCAGCGGCGGACGGTGTCGGGGCTGACCCCGAGCAGCCGGGCGGCCCGGCCGATCGTATAAGAACGCATGTGCGGCAGGTTAGGCCGAATGGGTTGGCATCTGCAAGGTGGCAACCGTCAAGTGGCTCGCAGTTGCGCTGCGATGGGGGAGCGGTGGGGACTTGTCGGCCGGGCGGGCGGAGCCGTACGTTACTGGCGGGTAGTTTCCCGTCCGTGCCACCCACCCGAGGAGAGCCCGTGTCCACCATCGACCTCGCCGCCATGTCAGGGCTCGACCTGATGCGCTGGGTGCAGCGCGAACAGCCCACCGACCTCCCGCACATCGGGCGGCTCCTCGGCATGCGCTTCGACGAGGTCGAGCACGGCCGCGTCGTCGTCTCCCTCGACACCCGCCCGGACTTCGCCAACCCCCTGGGCACCCTGCACGGAGGCATCGCGGCCACCCTGCTGGACAGCGTGATGGCCTGCGCCGTGCACTCCACGCTCCCGGCCGGTGTCACGTACACGACCCTGGAACTCAAGGTCAACTACATCCGGGCCGGACGCACCGACGGCCAGACCCTCACCGCGCACGGCAGCGTCCTGCACGCCGGGCGCCGCACCGCCACCGCCGAGGGCAAGGTCCTCGACGAGCGCGGCAAGCTGATCGCGCACGCCACCACCACCTGCATGGTGCTGCGCCCCGGGGACTGAGCCCCGGTCAGCTCGGTCAGATCGCCTCTTTACGGGTCAGGTGCGTGAACGCCAGCCAGCCCGGCAGCACCGGCAGCCAGAACGTCATCAGGCGGAACAGCAGGACGGCCGCCAGCGCCGAGTCGTACGGCACCCGGAACGCCGCCAGCGCACCCGTCAGCGCCAGCTCGACCGCGCCGATACCGCCCGGGGTCGGGGCGGCCGAGCCCAGCGCGTTGCCCGCCAGGAAGATGACCGCCACCGTCGGATAGCTCAGCTCCACCCCGAACGCCTGCAGCGAGGCGTCCAGGCACAGCACGAACGCCATCGTCATCAGCAGCATCCCGCCGATGCCGCTGAGCAGCTTCTTCGGCTGCTGCACCACGTCCAGCATGCGCGGGACGACACCGGCGAACAGGGTCTGCACCCGCTCCGAGATCGCTTTGCGCAGCGCCGGGATCGCGGTCACGATCAGCACCAGCACCGCCGCCGTCAGCAGCCCCGCGATGACCGTGCGGGACGGCGAGAGATTCGGCGTGTGCTCGGTGCCCGTCATGTAGCCGAAGGTCAGCAGCAAGGTGATGTGGCTGCCCAGACCGAACAGCTGGGACGCCCCGACACTGGCCACCGCGTGCCCGGGGCGCAGCCCCTGACGTTGCAGATAGCGGGTGTTCAGTGCCACCCCGCCGATCGCGGCGGGCGCCACCAGCTTCACGAACGAGCCGGCCACCTGCGCCACCACGGTCCGCAGATAGCGCACCTTCTCCGGGACGAAGCCCAGCAGGCTCACGGCCGCCGCGAAGTACGTCAGCGCCGAGAAGCAGGCAGCCGCTATCACCCACCACCAGTTGGCGTTGTCGATGACCGTGTCCAGCTTCAGCTCGGCCAGCTGGGTGATGAGGAAGTAGCCGGCGAAGGCGGCGGCGATCAGCGACACCAGGGTGCGCGGCCGGACCCGTTCCATCCGGGCCGGCTCTATGGCGGCCTCCGGCCGTACCAGCAGCACCTCCTGCCGGATCAGCGACAGCAGGTCGGTCTCCTTGGAGTCCTCCAGCGCCTGCTCCATGACCTGCTTCTCGGCCTGCTTGGCGGCCTTGACGGTCTTGCGGTCGGCGTCCTCGGGCAGCGCGCCGCGCGCCTCCCGGTAGGCACGGACGGCGTCGAGCACGGCCTGCCGTTCGCGCGCCGAACGCTCCTTGCCCAGCTGACGCAGCGTGGTGCGGGTGGTGCGGGACAGCGCGATCGGCTGCAGCATCGGGAGGCTGTCGGCCACCACGTCCGGGCCGAGTATGGAGACGGCCGAGGCCACCGCCCGCTCGGCACCGACGCGCAGGCCGAAGGTCGTCAGCAACTGGGCGACGTCCATCCGCAGCGGGATGTCGCCGGCCGCGATCTCCCCGCCGCGCAGATTCGTCAGATAGACCTCACCGGCGCGCCCCACCAGCAGCGAGTGCCCGTCCAGCCGGCGGTGCGCGATGCGCCGCGACTGGAGCGCGACGACCTGCTGCCAGGACGCCTCCATCAGGTCGTCGGTGATCTCGTCGGAGGGCACCGACTCCAGCGAACGGCCGCCGATGTGCTCGTACACCAGCATCACGGCGTCCGGGCCCAGCTCGGAGGTGGCGATCAGCTTCGGGGCGTTGGCACCGGCGGCGATCGCCGCGTACGCGAGCAGAGCCTCCTGCTCCAGCGCCTGCCGCAGCGAGGGCAGGCTGCGGCGCTGGGTGATGCCCCGGACGGTCAGCCGGCGCCAGGCGCGGTAGAAGAAGCCCTGGGCCTGCTGGGCGCGGTCCACCACGGTGATGTCCAGCGGTGGACCCGTCTCCAGGGTGACGAGATAGCGGCGGGTGAGCTGTCCCCGGTCGCTGTCACCGTCACCGTCGCTGTCGCCGCTCGCGGCGGTCCCCGCGCCCGCCGCCTCCTCGGTGCGCAGCGCGCTCACCGGGCGGAAGCCGACGTTGCGCAGCCCGGCCAGGAGTTGCTGGCCGGTGGGACGCACGTTCGGGGTGCCCACGGCGTAGAGCGTGCCGTACGCGATCGTCCAGCCGATGAGGACCGTGACCAGGATGGAGAAGAGCGTGGTGTACCCGGCGACCAGCACGGACACCGCGTCCAGGACGAGCACCGCGCCCATGATCAGCCGCCAGCGGGGGCGGTGGGTCATGCCGACGGCGGTGGCGTAGGCGATGACGGGGGCGAGGTAGCCGTGCACGGGGTCGGTGAGGCCGGCCCCGGCCGGGGCGTCGCGGGTGAGGGCGTCCTGGATGGATTCGGGGGCGACCCGGGCCACCCACAGGCTGAAGGACAGGGACACGCCGTGCGCCAGGACGGCGGCGAGCACCCCGTCCGCGATGCGCAGGCCGTCGCGGCGGATCAGCCGTTCGACGGCGAAGGCGACCGGGACGATGAGGACGGCGACCGAGGAGGCGAAGCCGGCGAAGGAGATGAGGAGCGGCGGGGCGCCGACCGCGCTGTCGTTGATGTCCTTCTCGATGCCCGCGGTGGTGCCCACCGCGAACGTCGCGGTGAGCAGGACGAGGGCGATGCCGAGCAGGCCGAGCAGGGAGCGGATGAGGTCGCCGGGGCGGTGGACGCGGGCGGCGAGGATCGGCTCGTCGATCTCCAGGCGGTCCGAGAGCGGGGCCGGTGCGGGTCCCGCAGCCGGTGCCGGCGGTGCTGATGCGCGCGCCGGTGCCGCTGCCGCGGGTGCGTCGGTGGGTGCGGGCGGCGCCTGCGGCACGGTGCGCGCGGATGCGTGCGGCTCGGTCGCCGAGGACGCCTGCCGCTTGGCCTCCCGGCGCCGCTCCGTGTTCGCCCGCCGGGCGGCCTTCGCCCGTTTGCCGCTCTTCGGGGGCTGCCGCAGCGCGGGCGCCGGTGACTGTCCGTTCAGGCCACTCATGGCGTCGCGCGGCCCCTCCCCCTGGTCAGCTCCCGGCGCCTGCTCCGACGGGAGCCGTTCCGCCTCTTCTTCGCCCCGTATCACTGGCCGTTTCCTCGGTCTTCGTCACTGTGACGATAGTGGCACGAGTGACGCCCGGCCGGGGACTGTCCGTGACATACGGCACCATGGGCGCCATGACCAGCCCCGCCCACCGACTTCCGGACTATGCCGACCGGGTGCTCACCGCCGCCGAACGTGTCCCGCCCGGCCGCGTGATGACGTACGGCGACATCGCCGGCGTGCTCGGCTCCGGCGGCCCCCGCCAGGTCGGCCGGGCGATGGCCCTGTACGGCGGCGCCGCCCCGTGGTGGCGCGTGGTGCGCGCCGACGGGAGGCCGCTGCCCGGTCACGAGCAGCGGGCGCTGGAGCACTACCGCGCCGAGGGAACCCCGCTGCGGTACGACGGGGCGGGCGTACCGCGCCTGGACATGGCCGCGGCCCGCTGGACGCCGCGGGACGACGGTCCGGGCGAAACACGCTGAGGGCTGTACGGGCAGGCGGGTCACAGGCACCAGCTTCCGTCATCGGGGCCGCCGGCGGTATGCCCGGCGCCGTCCGTACGGGGGACCTCACGGACAGTGCGGCACTCCGTACGCCCGTGGCGCGCGCCGTCGCGCGGCGTGGGGTTCCCCTGCGCGCACCGCGCCCTCTGGCGTAGCGTCTTCCCCATCGCTCCGCCGCCCGATCCCATCCCCAAGGGGACCCCCCGCGAGAATCCGCTATGCACGTGAGCCTCTCTGTCCCGCCCCCGGACTCCGTCCGTGAGGCGCCCCCGAATGCCCCGGCCTCCGGAGCGTACCGACTGGTGCGCGATCCGGTCCTGACCACGCACCCCCCTGTACTGGACGCAAGCCAGCGCTCGGTGGTTGAGCATCCGGGCGGACCGCTTCTCGTGCTCGCCGGGCCCGGCACCGGCAAGACGACCACGCTGGTGGAGTCGGTGGCCGCCCGGGTCGCGGCCGGTACGGACCCCGAGCGGGTGCTGGTGCTCACCTTCAGCCGCAAGGCCGCCGCCGAGCTGCGCGACCGCATGACGGCCCGGATGGGCGGCGGCGCGCCGCAGGCGACCACCTTTCACTCCTTCGCCTACGCGCTGGTGCGCGCGCACCAGGACCGCGAGCTGTACGCCGAGCCGCTGCGCCTGCTGTCGGGCCCCGAACAGGACGTGTACCTGCGGGAGCTGCTCGCCGGGCAGCTGGAGCTGCCGCCGCGTGTGCCGTGGCCGGCCGAGCTGCGCGCCTGCCTGACGACGCGCGGGTTCGCCGACGAACTGCGCGCGGTGCTCGCCCGTACCCGCGAGCTGGGCCTGGGCCCCGGCACGCTCGCCGACTTCGCGCGCCGCACCGAACGGCCCGACTGGGAGGCGGCGGCGCACTTCCTGGCCGAGTATCTGGACGTCACCGAGGCCCAGGGCGTGCTCGACTACGCGGGCCTGGTGCGCGGCGCCGTGCGGCTGACGGAGCGCGAGGAGATCGCGGCCCGGGTGCGGGCCCGGTACGACGCGGTGTTCGTGGACGAGTTCCAGGACACCGACCCGGCCCAGGCCGCGCTGCTCGGCGCGCTCGCCGGAGGGGGAGGCGGGCGCGACCTGATCGTGTTCGGCGACCCGGATCAGTCGATCTACGCGTTCCGGGGCGCTGACGTGGGCGGCATCCTCGGCTTTCCCGACGCCTTCCGTACGGCGGCGGGCGACCCGGCGCCGGTGGCGGTCCTCACCACCGGGCGGCGCTCGGCCGCGACCGTGCAGGACGCCACCCGGCTGCTGACGCAGCGGATGCCGCTGGCCCGGCTGCCGGCCGAGGCGGTACGGCGGCACCGCGCGCTGACGGCCGTGCGCGAGGGCGGCTCGGTGGAGGTGTACACCTACCCCACGCCAGGCGCCGAGCTGGAGAACATCGCCGATCTGCTGCGCCGTGCCCATCTGGAGGACGGTCTGCCCTGGGGCGAGATGGCCGTCCTCGTCCGCGCCGGGGGGCGCTCGCTGCCCGCCGTGCGCCGTGCGCTCACCTCCGCCGGAGTGCCGCTGGAGGTGGACGGCGCCGACCTGCCGCTGCGCCAGGAACCGGCCGTGGCGCCCCTGCTCACCGCGCTGCGCGCCGTCGCCGAACCCGCCGCCCGCTTCGACCCGGAGACCGCCGCCGCCCTGCTGACCTCCCCCCTGGGCGGCCTGGACGCCTCCGACCTGCGGCGCCTGGGGCGCGCGCTGCGCCACGAGGAACGCACCGCCGGGGTCTCCGTCCCCAGCCCCTCGGGGGAACTGCTGGCGCGGGCCCTGGCCGAACCGGAGCGACTGGTCGCCCACGACCAGGGGTACGCGGGCGGCGCGCGGCAGCTGGGCCTGCTGCTGCGCAAGACCCGCGAACTGCTGGCGGGCGGCGGCAGCCCCGAGGAGGCGCTGTGGGAGCTGTGGTCCGGCACCACCTGGCCCGACCGGCTGGAGCGGGCCGCCCGGCGCGGCGGCGCGGGCGGTCGCAACGCGGACCGTGACCTGGACGCCATCTGCGCGCTGTTCGAGGCGGCGGCCCGCGCCGAGGAGCGCGGCGGCGGACGCGGCGCGCTGATCTTCCTCGACGAACTGGACGCCCACGACATCGCCGCCGACACCCTGGCCGCGCGGGCGGTACGGCCCGACGCCGTACGGCTGATGACCGCGCACCGCGCCAAGGGCCTGGAGTGGTCCCTGGTGGTGGTGGCCGGCGTGCAGGACGGGCTGTGGCCCGACCTGCGGCGGCGCGGCTCCCTGCTGGAGGCGGACCGCATCGGGCGCGACGGTCTCGCCGAACCGCTGACCCCCGGCGCGCTGCTCGCCGAGGAACGCCGGCTGTTCTACGTGGCGGCCACCCGGGCCAGGGACCGCCTCGTCGTGACGGCGGTGCGCGGCGCGGACGAGGGCGACCAGCCGTCGCGGTTCGTGACCGAACTGGGCGTGGAGCCGCAGGACGTGAGCAGCCGCCCGCGCCGCCCGCTGGCCCTGTCCGCGCTGATCGCCGAACTGCGGGCGTGCACCGTCGACCCCGGGGCGACGCCCGCGCTCCGCGAGGCGGCGGCGCGCCGGCTGGCGAAGCTGGCGGCGCTGCGCGACGGCGACGGCCACGCGCTGGTGCCCGCCGCGCACCCGCAGCGCTGGTGGGGACTGCGCGAGCAGACGCTGTCGGCGGCCCCGGTGCGCGACCCGGAGCGCCCGGTGGCGCTGTCCGCCAGCGCGCTGGGCGAGCTGGTGAACTCCTGTGCGCTCAAGTGGTTCCTGGGACGCGAGGTGCACGCGGACGCCCCGGCGACGACGGCCCAGGGCTTCGGGAACGTGCTGCACGTGCTGGCCGACGAGGTGGCCTCCGGCACCACCCCGGCCGACCTCGCCGTCCTGATGGAACGCCTGGACGTGGTGTGGGAAGGGCTCGCGTTCGAAGCGCCCTGGCAGTCGCGCAGGGAACGCGACGAGGCGCGCGCCGCCCTGGAACGGTTCGTGCGCTGGCACGTCCTCCAGGGGCAGACCGGCTTCGAGCCGGCCGCCTCGGAGGAGGACTTCGACGTCACGCTGGCGGCGGGCGAGCACCGCATCCGGATCAGGGGCACCCTGGACCGCGTCGAGCGGGACGCGGACGGCCGCGCGTACGTCGTCGACTTCAAGACCGGCCGCAACAAACCGTCCAGGGCGGAGGTGGAACGGCACCCGCAGCTGGCCGTGTACCAGCTCGCCGTACGGCACGGGGAGGCCGAGATCGGCGGCGCCTCGCTGGTGCATCTGCGCCAGGGCGCCCCGAAGAAGGAGGGCGGCGACACGCTGCCGGCCGTCCAGAAGCAGCCGCCCCTGGAGGGCGATTGGGTCGGCGACCTGCTGGCCACGGCGGCCGGCCGCGTCCTGGACGAACGCTTCACCCCCACCCCGGGCCAGCAGTGCGGCACCTGCCACTTCCGCGCCTCCTGTTCGGGCCGCACGGAGGGCCGCCAGGTGGTGGAGTGACGCGAGGCGGGCACGCGTCAGCCCCGCGTCAGCCTCGGCGGGTCAAGACCACCCGAGCCACCTGCATGCACAGCCGTACGGCCAGGGCTACCGCACCCGTACCACCACGGAGTTCGGTCGCCCCATCGAACTGCCGGAGCCCTTCGGCTTCGCCCTCGACACCACCAGGTTCACGATCTATCCGCCGCGCCGCCCCACCCGGTAGGGCCCGCGGGCCCCGTTGTCAGCGGTCGCCGATAGCCTCTTCCGGGTGGCCGCACGACTGACGCATCCCGGACAGCTCCGTGAGCTGCTCGGGATTCCCTTCACCCCCGAGCAACTGGCGTGCATCACCGCGCCCCCCGCACCGCAGGCCATCGTCGCCGGGGCCGGGTCCGGCAAGACCACCGTCATGGCCGCCCGCGTGGTGTGGCTCACCGGCACCGGGCAGGTCGCCCCCGAGCGCGTCCTCGGACTCACCTTCACCAACAAGGCCGCCGGCGAACTCGCCGAACGCGTCCGCAAGTCCCTCGCCAAGGCGGGCATCGGCCAGGAGACCACCGAGACGGGGGAGCCCGGCGGCGAGCCGCAGATCTCCACCTACCACGCCTTCGCCGGACGCCTCCTCAAGGAGCACGGGCTGCGGCTGGGCATCGAGCCCGCCTCCCGGCTGCTCGCCGACGCCGGACGGTTCCAGCTCGCCGCCGAGGTGCTGCGCGCCGCGCCCGCCTCCTTCGAGGCGCCGGCCGCCGGGTTCACCACCCTGGTCACCGATCTCATCGCCCTCGACGGCGAACTCGCCGAACACCTCGTACCGCCCGAGCGACTGCGCGACTTCGACCGCGCGCTCCTCGCCGAGCTCGACGCCACCGCCCTCACCAACAACGATCTGCGGCGCATCCGCGAGGCCGCGCAGGGCCGCGGCCACCTCCTCGACGTCGTCCAGGAGTACCGGGCCCGCAAACGCGCCCGCGACCTCATCGACTTCGGCGACCAGATCGCGCTGGCCGCCACCCTCGCCCGCGACGTCCCCGAGGTCGGCCGGGCGCTGCGCGAGGAGTACGGCGTGGTCCTCCTCGACGAGTACCAGGACACCTCCGTCGCCCAGCGCATCATGCTCGCCGGACTGTTCGGCGCCGGCCCGGGCACCGGCCACCCCGTCACCGCCGTCGGGGACCCCTGCCAGGCCATCTACGGCTGGCGCGGCGCCTCCGTCGCCAACCTCGACGACTTCCCCGACCACTTCCCCGCCGCCTTGGGGTCTCCCCTGCTCGAAGAGCTTGGGGAAAGCACCCCCGCCCGCCGCCACTCGCTCAGCGAGAACCGGCGCAGCGGCGGGCGCCTCCTGCACCTCGCCAACGACCTCGCCGCACCGCTGCGCGCCCTGCACCCCGCCGTCGTACCGCTGCGCCCGGCCGAGGGCGCCGAGCGGGCCGGCCGGGTGCACTGCGCCCTGCTGCCCACCCACGCCGCCGAACTGGCGTGGCTCGCCGACTCCCTCGCCCATCTCGTGCGCACCGGCACGGCCCCCGGCGAGATCGCCGTGCTGTGCCGCACCCGCAACGACTTCGCCGAGATCCAGCGGGAACTCGTCGAACGCGGCGTCCCCGTCGAGGTCGTCGGCCTCTCCGGGCTGCTGTACCTGCCCGAGATCGCCGACCTGGTCGCCGTCTGCGAGGTGCTGGCCGACCCCACCGCCAACGCCGCGCTGGTCCGGCTGCTCACCGGGCCCCGCTGGCGCGTCGGCCCCCGCGATCTGGCACTGCTCGGGCGCCGGGCGCGGATCCTGGTGCGCCGCGCCGCCCCCGGCGCGGACCAGGACCGGCTGGCCGCCGCCGTCGAGGGCACCGACCCCGCCGAGACCACCTCGCTCGCCGACGCGCTGGACACCTTCATCGGCGAGGACCCGGACGAGGACGGGCTGCCGTTCTCCGCCGAGGCCCGGGTGCGGTTCGCGCACCTGGCCGCCGAGATCCGCGAACTGCGCCGCTCGCTGGCCGACCCGCTCATGGACGTGCTCCACCGGGTGCTGGCCGTCACCGGGCTGGAGGTCGAACTCTCCGCCTCCCCGCAGGCGCTGGCGGCCCGACGCCGCGAGACCCTCACCGCCTTCCTCGACGTGGCCGCCGCCTTCGCCGCCGGCCGCACCGGCGTCGCCGTCGACGGGGAGCGGCTCGGCGGCGGCCTCACCGCCTTCCTCGCCTTCCTGCGCGCCGCCGCCCAGTACGACAAGGGCCTGGACGGCTCGCTGCCCAGCGACGAGAACACCGTCAAGGTGCTCACCGTCCACCAGGCCAAGGGCCTGGAGTGGGACGTGGTCGCCGTCCCCGGACTCTGCGCCGGACAGGGCGGCTTCCCCTCCGCGCAGGCCCGCGACTCCTGGCTCAAGCACCCACGCACCCTGCCGCACCCGCTGCGCGGCGACGCCGCCACCCTGCCCGCCATCGAGAGCTGGACGGCCGCCGCCTACAAGGCGTACTCCGGGCTGGTGGCCGAACACCAGTTGCACGAGGAACTGCGCCTGGGCTACGTCGCCTTCACCCGCCCCCGCAGCCTGCTGCTGGGCTCCGGCCACTGGTGGGGGCCCAGCCAGAAGAAGAAACGCGGCCCCTCCGCCTATCTGGAGGCGCTGCGCGCCCACTGCGAGAGCGACCCCGCGCACGGTGAGGTCGAGCAGTGGGCGGAGATCCCCGAGGACGACGAGGAGAACCCGGCACTCGCCGAACCCACCGAGGAACGCGCCTGGCCACTGCCGCTGGAGCCGGTCGCGCTGGCGCGCCGCCGCAGCGCCGCCGACCGGGTGCTCGACCTGCTGCGCGAGGGCTTCGAGGAGCGGCCCGCCGCCGCGCCGGGGCCGCCCCCGCAGCTCACCGCGGAGGAACGGCGCGCCGTCGAGTCCTGGGACCGCGACCTGGACGCCCTCACCGGCGAGCTGCGCCGGGCCAGGGAAGGCGTACGGGAGGTGCCGCTGCCGGTGTCGCTGTCCGCGACCCAGGTGCAGCGGCTGGCGTCCGACCCGGAGGGGTTCGCCCGCGAGCTGGCCCGCCCGATGCCGCGCCCGCCGCAGCCGGCGGCCCGCCGCGGCACCCGCTTCCACGCCTGGGTCGAGTCGCGCTTCGAGGAGCTGCCGCTGCCGATGCTGGGCCCGGACGAGCTGCCGGGCGCGGCGGAGGACGGCGGCGACGCGGACGTGATCGCGGACGAGCGGGAGCTGGCGGCGCTGAAGGAGGCGTTCGGCCGCACCCCGTACGCGCGCCGCACCCCGTACCGCATCGAGGCGCCGTTCCAGCTGACCCTGGCCGGCCGGGTGATCAGGGGCCGGATCGACGCGGTCTACCGCACCGACGACCAGGGCGGCGAGCGGTACGAGATCATCGACTGGAAGACCGCCAGGCGGCAGGAGGCGGACCCGCTCCAGCTGGCGATCTACCGGCTGGCGTGGGCGGAGCGGCGCGGTCTGCCGCTGAACCGGGTGACGGCGGCGTTCCTGTACGTACGCAGCGGGGAGGTCGTACGGCCCACCGTGCTGCCGGGGCGGGCCGGCCTGGAGCGGCTGCTGCTGGGGGAGGAGTCCTGGGAGCCGAACGACCCCGGATAGGCTTCCGGTATGGCAAGCACCTCGGACAACGGCGTCCAGCCGATCGCGCTCACCGGCAACGGCGGCATCGACCGGGGCGGCGAGCACCGTCTCGACGAGGCCTGGCTGGGGGCGGCCTGGAGCCACCCCACCACCAGGGTGTTCGTGGTGTCGGGCGGGCAGGCGCTGATCGAGGAGACCGAGGACGGCCGCACCGAGCTGGTGATGATGCCGTCCTTCGACGCGCCGTTCACCGAGGCGCACCGTTACTTCCTGGGCACGGATCCGGACGGGGTGCGCTACTTCGCGCTCCAGAAGGACGCGCTGCCGGGCCGGATGGACGACGCCGCGCGCCCGGCCGGGCTGCGGGAGGCCGCCCCGCTGCTGTCGGAGCGCGACAACGAGCTGCTGGTGCACGCCGTGGCGCTGGAGAACTGGCAGCGCTCGCACCGCTTCTGCTCGCGGTGCGGGGAGCGCACGGTGATCGCGGCGGCCGGGCACATCCGGCGCTGCCCGGCGTGTGGCGGAGAACACTATCCGCGTACCGATCCGGCGGTGATCATGCTGGTCACCGACGGGGAGGACCGGGCGCTGCTGGGGCGGCAGATGCACTGGCCGGAGGGGCGCTACTCGACGCTGGCCGGCTTCGTGGAGCCGGGGGAGTCGGTGGAGCGGGCGGTGATCCGGGAGGTCGCCGAGGAGGCCGGGATCGTGGTGGGCGAGGTGGAGTACGTCGCCAGCCAGCCGTGGCCCTTCCCCTCCAGCCTGATGCTGGGCTTCATGGCGCGGGCCGTCACCTCGGCGGTCAAGGTGGACGGCGAGGAGATCGAGGAGGCCCGCTGGTTCTCGCGGGACGAGCTGCGGGCCGCGATCGAGGCCGGCGAGGTGCTGCCCCCGTCCGGCGTCTCCATCGCGGCCCGGCTGATCGAGATGTGGTACGGCGAACCGCTGGCCGATCTGGCCTGACCGGGTGCGGTCAGGAGACCGGGACCAGGGCCTGCTTGACCTGGGCGAGGGAGGGGTTGGTCATGGTGACCTCGGCCCCGCCGTTGGGGGCGACGACGACCGTGGGCACGGTCTGGTTGCCGCCGTTGGCCTTCTCCACCAGGGTGGCGGCCTCGGGGTTCTCCTCGATGTTGATCTCGGTGTAGGCGATCCCCTCGCGGTCCAGCTGGCTCTTCAGCCGGCGGCAGTAGCCGCACCAGGTGGTGCTGTACATCGTCACGGTGCCCAGCATCGTGTGCGCTCCTTGGTCGTGTGCGGATGTGCGTCTCGGTCGCGATCCCATCATCGCTGAGGGGACAACACCGACGGCGGGGTGCGTAATCCCCAGGAATGGTGGGACGGTATGACCGGGCCTGTGGACAAGTGACCCGCATCCCGGCGCGGGACCTGGCAGCATGACGGGCGTGACAGCAGCAACCCCGCCCCCAGGACTCCCCGGCTCCCCCGGCCTCCCCGGCTCCTCCGGTTTCCCGACCGTCCCGGACTCCGCCGACGCCGTGCTCGACGGGCTCGACCCCGAACAGCGCGCGGTGGCCACCACCCTGCACGGCCCGGTGTGCGTGCTCGCGGGCGCCGGCACTGGCAAGACCCGGGCGATCACCCACCGCATCGCCTACGGGGTGCGCTCGGGGGTCTTCCAGCCCAGCACGGTGCTGGCGGTCACCTTCACCCACCGGGCGGCGGGCGAGATGCGCGGCCGGCTGCGCGGCCTGGGCGCGGGCGGGGTCCAGGCCCGTACGTTCCACTCGGCCGCGCTGCGCCAGCTCCAGTACTTCTGGCCCCGGGCGGTGGGCGGCGAGGTGCCCCGGCTGCTGGACCGCAAGATCAAACTCATCTCGGAGGCGGCGGGGCGCTGCCGGATCTCCCTCAACGGTCACGAGCTGCGCGATGTCACCGGCGAGATCGAGTGGGCCAAGGTGACCCAGACCACCCCGGACGACTATCCGGCGGCCGTCATCAAGGCGGGCAAGGACGCGCCGCGCGACCCCGCGCAGACCAGCCGCATCTACGCCACCTACGAACAGCTCAAGCAGGACCGGGGCGCCATCGACTTCGAGGATGTGCTGCTGCTCACCGTCGGCATCCTCCAGGACCGCGCCGACATCGCCGAGACCGTGCGCCGTCAGTACCAGCACTTCGTCGTCGACGAGTACCAGGACGTCAGCCCGCTCCAGCAGCGGCTGCTCCAGCTGTGGCTGGGCGACCGGGAGAGCCTGTGTGTGGTCGGGGACGCCAGCCAGACCATCTACTCCTTCACCGGGGCCACCCCGGACCATCTGCTGAACTTCCGCACCCTGCACCCCAACGCCACCGTGGTGAAGCTGGTGCGGGACTACCGCTCCACCCCGCAGGTGGTGCAGCTGGCCAACGGTCTGCTGGACCAGGCGAAGGGCCGGGCCGCCGAGTCCCGGCTCCAGCTGATCTCGCAGCGTCCGGCCGGGCCCGAGCCGGAGTTCTCCGAGCACCCGGACGAGCCGGCCGAGGCCGCCGCGACCGCCCGCCGGATCCGGCAGCTGATGACCCCGGTCGAGCAGGGCGGGGAAGGCGTGCCCGCCAGCGAGATCGCCGTGCTGTACCGGGCCAACTCGCAGTCCGAGAGCTACGAGGCCGCCATGGCGGAGGCCGGGGTGCCCTACCAGCTCAAGGGCGCCGAGCGGTTCTTCGAACGCCCCGAGATCCGGCAGGCCGGGATGGCGCTGCGCGGCGCGGCGCGGGCCGGCAGCGGCAACGACCAGGCCCTGGTGGGGGCGGACAGCCTGGCCGCCGAGGTGGGCGCGGTGCTGGCCACCACCGGCTGGACGCCGGAGCCGCCGGCCGGCTCGGGCGCCGCCCGGGACCGGTGGGAGTCCCTGGCCGCTCTGGTGCGGCTCGCCGAGGACTTCCAGCGCGCCACTCCGGGGGCCACGCTGGTCGCCTTCGTCGCCGAGCTGGACGAGCGGGCCAACGCCCAGCACGCCCCGACGGTGGAGGGGGTGACCCTCACCTCCCTGCACACCGCCAAGGGCCTGGAGTGGGACGCGGTGTTCCTGGTCGGGCTCACCGACGGGATGCTGCCGATCACGCACGCCAAGACGGCCGAGCAGATCGAGGAGGAACGGCGGCTGCTGTACGTGGGGGTGACCCGGGCCCGGCTGTATCTGACGCTGTCGTGGTCGCTGGCGCGCGCCCCGGGCGGCCGGGCCTCCCGGCGGCCCAGCCGCTTCCTGGACGGGCTGCGGCCCGGCTCGGGTCCCGCCGGTGCCCGCCGCAAGGGCGGGGCGGGCGGCGTCGAGGGCGGTGGCGAGGGCGGTCGCCGTCGCAAGCCGCGCGGTCCGGTGCCGTGCCGGGTGTGCGGGCGGACGCTGACCGAGGCCACCGAGATGAAGCTGCGGCGCTGCGTGGACTGCCCCTCCACCATGGACGAGGCGCTGTACGAGCGGCTGCGGGAGTGGCGCCTGGAGCAGGCGAAGGAGCTGGGGCGCCCGGCGTACGCGGTGTTCACCGATGTCACCTTGATGGCGATCGCCGAGTCGGTGCCGGGCGACCGGGCCCAGTTGTCGCGGATCTCGGGTGTCGGAGCCCACAAACTGGCCCAGTTCGGCGACGACATCCTGGCCCTGTGCGCAGGTCAGGAGCTTCCCGAGCGGGACGGGGAGGTGGCGGACGAGGCCGCCGATCACCCCGACGGGGAAACCTCGGGAAAATAGTTTGCGCGGCCCCGAGCGATACGCATAGCGTGCTGCACACGGCGTCGAGGGAGGCTTTCGCTTCCGGACGAGCCGTGCTGTACTGAGTTGTACCGATTCTGTATGCCTCGGGTCAGGATGTGATTCCTGTACCCGCCGAGACTCCTTAGGGGAGGCGATTCCAGTGGCGAGCATCACTCTGACGAAACTGTCCGGGCTGTCCGGCCATGACGTCGTCTCCTCCTGCCTGCCGGGCGGTTCCCACCTGTTCTTCGCCACCGGTGTCTCCGGTGCCGAAGCCGTGCGTGAGGTGCGCATTGAGCGCGTCGAGCGCAGTGAGCGACCGACCCAGGCGCCCGCGGTAGCGGCAGTGGCAGCGGCACAGGCATCGGATGCCTATGGCGCGATCGCAGCAGCAGCAGCCAACGGCGCCGGCGCGGCAGCAGTGGCAGCGAATCAGCTGTTCGGACAGCAGAAGACCCAGCTCCACACGATGTGGGCCCTCCGCGGGCTCAAACCCTGGACGCACCCAGCCTGATCGGCACAGATCAGGTCGGCACCTTCCAGGGCCGCGGAACCCACATCGGGATCCGCGGCCCTTCTGTTTTGCCCACGACAACAGAAAAGAACAAGGACATGACCGTGCCCATCGCGCCGTCCGCCCGACCTGACCTGAACTCACCACCCGATCCGGAGACTTCTGTGACCCCGCTGTACAGCCTCAACGAACTCGACGAGGCCATCGAGCGACTCGACGCCACCGTGCCGTGCCGTTCCTACGACCCCGAGGTGTTCTTCGCCGAGTCCCCCGAGGACGTCGAATACGCCAAGTCGCTGTGCGGCGCCTGTCCGCTGCGCGAGGCATGTCTGGCCGGCGCGAAGGAGCGGCGTGAGCCGTGGGGCGTCTGGGGCGGCGAGCTCTTCGTCCAGGGTGTGGTGGTGCCGAGGAAGCGGCCCCGTGGCCGCCCGCGCAAGAACCCGGTCCTCGCCTCATGAACACCAACGGCACCATCGGCAACCCGGCCGCCCATGGCCCCCGGCGGATCTCCCGGATCCGTCCACTGAACGACAACACCGCAGATCTGGCCGCGGTCGCACCGCGCCAGGACCAGAACAGGATCACCGAGTTGTATCTCATCCCAGAAGCGCTGGCACGCTCCCATATGAGCGAACGCGTGCGCGAAGCCGAATCTCAACGCATGTCGCGGCAGGTGGCCATCGCCGACCGGCTGCACCGCAAGTCCCGCCGCCTCCAGGCCCGCGCGGAGCGGGCCTCCAACCGGGCCCGCCGGGCCCTGGCCCAGGCGGTGCTCCACCAGCGCTGACCCCGTCAGCGACCGTCCACCTTCGACCGAAGCCCCCGCCCCGGCGGGGGCTTCCGCGTTCCCGCTCCGGGAGCCCCTGCGGCGGACCGGCCTCCGGCCGCCGGACCGTCGCCCGGCCCCGTCCCGGCCTTCAGGAGGCAGCCCCGGCCGGGTCTGCGGCGCGGCCCTCGGCCGGGGCGCCGGGGACGTCTTCGGTGTCGGGTGCGGGTGCGGGATGGGTGCCGGACCTGAAGGCTCCGCAGGGGCAGTCGGGGTGCGGCGGATGGGTGGTCGTGGTGAAGGAGAGATCGGGCAGGGAGAGTTCCGTCCGGGTGCTCAGCGGGGGCGGGGCCGTGCCGTCCAGGTAGGAGAGCACGGTGGCCGCCGTCAGCCCCGCGATCGTCTGGGCCAGGGCGGCGTCGCAGGACGGGGTGGTACCGGGACGGGCGTTGCGCCACTGGGCCACCAGCAGCGGCCAGCCCGGTTCGCCCCGGGCCCTGGTGTGCAGCAGACATTCCGCACAGGCCGTGCGCCCGGGCCGCACCAGGGGACCGGTGAAGCCGGTGGCCTCCACCACCCCCGCGTACAGATGCGGTGTGCCGGCCGCGAGCAGCGGGGCGGCCGACGCCGGGTCGGGGGCGTAGGCGGTGATGCCGTCGCGCGGGGCGAGCACCACCAGATGCGGCCTCTCCTGCCGTTCCCCGGGCGGGGGCGGCCCGCCCTCGCGTTGCCAGGGGACGGCGGCGCTCACCGCCGAGGCCGCAGCCTCGGCGCGGCGCTGTCCCTTGCGGTCGGCGCGCACCCCGCCCGGTGAGGTGTCGGCGGCCGACACCCGGCCACCGTCGATCACCTCCACCCGGCCCACGCCCGCCTGCGCCAGCGTGACCGCCACCGCCGCGCCGACCCGGCCGGCGCCGCGCACCCGTACCCAGGCCCGGCGGCGTTCGAGCAGCCGGCGCAGCCCCCGGCCGGGTTCGCGGTGCACCAGGGACAGCGAGGCGAGGTCCGGCCGCGCGGCCTCGGTGATCCGGGAGGCCGCCGCACGGTCGGCCGCCGCGTCGTCGAGCACACCCAGGTCGGTGAGCCGGTGCGCGATCCGGTCGGCGGCGGCGCGGCCAAGGCCCAGTGCCGCCGCCGCGTCCCGCAGCGCGGGCAGCCCCCGGGTGCCGTCCAGCAGGGTCAGAAAGCTCTGGGTGGCCGTGTCCACCGGCCCGAGCAGCACCGCGTGGGCGGGGGTCACCCCGAAGCGCAGCGTGTGTCCGTCCCGCCAGCCACGACGCAGGGCCGGCTTGATCATCGGATGCATGTGGGTCATCCCCGCTTTCACTGTTGCTTTCACCTGTCGCGCTCTGTTCGTGACTCAGCGTGCACGATCGTGCGGCGGCGGCGGGAAAAGTTATCCACATGTGAGGGATATGGTCTGATAAGCGGCCTGGCTCCACGCCGCTTGCCCGCTCCGGAGCCGCCAGGGGGGACATTTCCGCCTGTCAGCGGGTAACGTCGAAGTGTGACCGCCGATCCGCTGAACAGCAGCGCCGGCCCGCCGCGGATCAGTCCCCCGGTGGACCGGGCGGTCGAGGTGCGCCGCTCCACCCGCCGCCGGCGTACGGTCTCCGCCTACCGCGAGGGCGACCGCACGGTGGTCCTCATCCCCGCCCGGATGTCGGCCGACGAGGAGCGGCGCTGGGTCTCCGTCATGCTGGAGAAGCTCGCCGCCCAGGAAGACCGCCGGATGCTCGACGACGACGCGCTCGGGCAGCGCGCCGCCGAGCTCTCCGCCCGCTATCTGCGCGGCCGGGCCCACCCCGACAGTGTGCGCTGGGTGACCAACCAGAACTCCCGCTGGGGCTCGTGTACCCCCGCCATGGGCAGCATCCGGCTCTCCCACCGGCTCCAGGGCATGCCGGAGTACGTCATCGACTACGTCATCCTCCACGAGCTGGCGCATCTCCTGGTGCCCGGTCACGGCGAGGGCTTCTGGCGGCTGCTGGACGCCTACCCGCGCACCGAGCGGGCCCGCGGGTTCCTGGAGGGGGTGGTGGCCGCCGAGCGGTTGCCGTACATCCCCTGCGGTGCCCCCGACTGACACTCCGCCGTCCCGCTGTCGGCGGCAACGACTAGGCTGATCGACACAGTTCGTTCGGATCGGGACCGGGGGACGGTCGGTTACGCATGGTCAGGCAATTCCAACGCGGCCAGAAGGCCAGACTCAGCGACCTCACCCTGGGGACGGACCTCTACGTCGGCGTCCAGATCTCCGGTCCGGGGATGACCTTCGACATCAGCTGCTTCGGCCTCGACGCCGACGAACGCCTCAGCGACGACCGGTACTTCATCTTCTACAACCAGCTCACCTCCCCCGAGGAGTCCCTGCAACTGCTGGGCGCGCAGGCCGGGGACACCGAGTCCTTCCGCATCACCCTGGACCGGGTGCCCCCCGCCATCGACCGGCTCGCCTTCACCGCCACCATCGACGGCGACGGCACCATGGCGCAGGCGGCGCCCGGCTATCTGCGCATCGTGGCAGGTGGCGAGGAGGTGGTCCGGTACGCGTTCGAGGGCTCGGAGTTCACCACCGAGCGGGCCGTGATGCTGGGCGACTTCTACCGCAAGGACGGCTGGCGCTTCGCCGCGGTCGGGCAGGGCTTCGACGGTGGTCTGGAGGCGCTGCTGCGGCACTTCGGCGGCGAGGTCGACGAGGAGGAGCCGGAGGCGGAGGCGGCGCCCGAGCCGCAGCAGCCCGCGGCCGTGCCCGGCTTCGCGCCACCACCCGGCCCCGGATCCGCGCCGGCGCCAGCACCAGCGCCGGCTCCCGTCACGTTCGCGGCCCCGGCCCCGGCCCCGGCCGCCCCGGTCGCGGCGCCCGCCCCCGCACCGGCCGCCCCGCCGCCAGCTGCTCCCGCACCGCCCGCCCCCGCACCCGCCGTCTCCCCGCCGGCCGCACCGGTCGGACCGCCCGCCCCCGTACCACCACCCGCCCCCGTACCCACCGGGCCACCCCCGGCCGCGGCTCCGGCCGCCGGGTTCGGGCAGGCGCCGCCACAACCGCAGGAACCGCTGCCCGCCCCGCCCGCCGGCGGGATACGCACGGCCCTCGACGCCTACGGCGCGCTCGGTACCGAGGCAGGCCGCTGGAGCCTCCAGAACCCCCAGCTCGTCCGCATCGACCTCGCCGCCGACGAGGGCCGCCCCATCATGGCCAGGCTCGGCTCCATGGTGCTCTACCAGGGCGACGTCGACTTCGCCTACAAGGGCGGCGGCATCAAGCGCCGCCTGGTCAGCGGCATGACCGGCGAGGGCTTCGGCTCCCTCATGCGGGTCAGCGGCACCGGCCAGGTCTACCTCGCCGAGGAAGCCACCCGCCTGCACCCCGTCGAGCTCCAGGGCGACGCCCTGTGCGTGGCCTCCCAGCACGTCCTCGCCTTCGACGAGACCCTCGACCACGAGGTACGCCGCATCGACGGCCCCGGCATCCCGGGCGGCTCGCTCTACGCCCTCCAGTTCCACGGCCACGGCACCGTCGTCATCACCACCCGCGGCGAACCCCTCGTCCTCCCCGTCACCCCCATGACCTTCACCGACGCCAACGCCACCATCGCCTGGTCGGCGGCCGCCCAGGTGCTGGTGGCCCATCAGGTACGCCTGCGCCGCCACGCCTACCCCGGCGACAGCGGGGAGACCACCCAGCTCCAGTTCCGCGGTGCCCCGGGGAACTTTGTGATCGTCCAGCCGTTCGAGATCTGACGGAGCGATGATGGATCAGCACATGGTGTCGGGCCACGCCCCGACCCCGCCCGCCGCCCGGATGGAGAACCACGGCCCCACCATGGCCAAGATCGCCATGCGGACCGGCGCCGAACTCCTCGCCAGGACCGGCTCCATGGTCGCCTACGAGGGCTTCATCCAGTACGAGTCCAACCCGGCCGCGCTGCGCCGGGTCGCCTCGCAGTGGCTCAGCGGCGAGAGTGTCCCGCTGATGCGCTGCCACGGCGACGGCATCCTCTATCTGGCCGACTACGGCGCCAACGTGGTCTGCGTCCCCCTCAACGACGAGAACCTGTCCGTCAACGCCACGAACGTCCTCGCCTTCGACGCCCATCTCACCTGGGGCGTGCAGCGGGTCAAGGGCATGGCCAAGTTCGCCGGGCAGGGCCTGTTCAACTTCGGGATCTCCGGTACGGGATGGGTCGCCGTCACCAGCCGGGGCATCCCGGTGGTCATCGACTGCGCGCGGGACGGCGAGATCTTCGTGGACCCCGACGCGCTCGTCGCCTGGTCCACCGGCCTGGAGATGAAGGGCAGACGCAGCTTCAAGGCGTCCTCACTGATCGGCCGGGGCAGCGGCGAGGCGTACCAGCTGGGGTTCAGCGGCGAGGGCTTCGTCGTCGTCCAGCCCAGCGAGGACAGCACCGAGCGGCTCACCGAGCAGCAGCAGCCGTCCTAACGGGGGAGAGCAGGACATGCAGAGCACGATCTTCAACCACACGGTGACGCAGTCCGCCGAGCGCTTCGCCTCGCAGAACGCCCGGATGCTGCGGGTGAACCTGAGCGAGGGCGACGACCTGGTGGCCCGGGCCGGCTCCATGGTGGCCTTCGAGGGCATGGTCGAGTTCGACGGCGAATACCTGAGCCGGCACCAGCAGTACGCGCAGTGGGCCACCGGCGAGGTGCTGCCGCTCATGCGCTGCTTCGGGCAGGGCACCGTCTACCTCGCCAACCTCGCCCAGCACATCCACGTCCTGGACGTCGGCCACGACGGGCTCACCGTGGACAGCGCCTACGTGCTGGCCTTCGACTCCCATCTGCACTGGGAGATCATCTCGGTGGAGAGCCAGCACGGCATCGCCGGGGCCGGCGCGTACAACCTCGTCATCAGCGGGCAGGGCAAGGTGGCCATCACCACCTCGGACGCGCCGCTGGTGATGCCGGTGACCCCCGACCGCTATGTGAGCGCCGACGCGGACGCCGTGGTGGCCTGGAGCACCGCGCTGCGGGTGCAGATGCAGGCGCAGACCGCCTCCCGCTCCATCTGGCGGCGGCGCGGGGCGACCGGCGAGGGCTGGGAGCTGAGCTTCATGGGGGAGGGGTACGCGGTGGTGCAGCCCAGCGAACTGCTGCCGCCCCAGCACACCTCGTTCGGCCAGCGTCTTCCGACGGCCGGCCGCGTCGGGGCGGGCCCCGGCCTGCACCAGGGCGGCGCCTGGGGGCCGCGCTAGCCCCTCGCACTGTGCCCTGACCCCCGGCGCGCCCCCGGCCCGGAGACCGGAGGCGGCCCGGGGCCAGGGAGGACGCGGGAAGGGACGGTCTAGCGCAGGGCGGCGCGGGTGCGGTCCAGCAGCCGGACCACCGAGGCGTCCGCGACCTCCCGCACCTCTTCGTAGTCGAACCAGCGCAGCTCCAGCGATTCCTCACTGATGGACTCACGCGCGCCGGACGGGGCCAGAGCCGCGTACTGCACATCCAGATGGACGGCGCACGGGGTGCTGTGCCGGTCCAGATTGACCGGCTCGGGCAGCAGCCGCAGGCCGGGGACGCCCGACTCCTCCGTCGCCTCGCGCAGCGCCGCGTCCGCCAGGGTCGGGTCGCCCGGCTCGCAGTGGCCGCCGGTCTGCAGCCACATCCGCAGCTTGCGGTGCAGAGTCAGCAGCACCTGCCGCCGTTCCGGGTCGATGATCAGCGCGCTCGCGGTCAGATGACCGGCGGCGCACGCCTTCCACATGCCGTCCGGGTGCGCCGCGAGATGGGCGGCGTACTCGGCGCGCAGCTTGTCCTGCGCGCCGTCCGGCGCGGGCCACGCCTCCAGCACTCGCGCCGCGTCCTGGTGCAGGGAACTCACTTGGTGTCGTCCCCGCCCTTGTCCCTGCCGCCGTCCCCGTTCCCGTCGTCGCCGTCGTCGCCGTCCTTCTCCAGACGCGGGCGCTCCTGCGACTCCTGGCCGTCCCGCGACTCCCGGCCGTCCGGCGCGGCCTCGCCCAGCATCCGGTCCAGCTCGGAGAAGTCCGGCTGCTCGTGGTGGACGAAACCGTCCGGGTCGTTCAGGTCCTCCGCCGTGGGCAGCAGATCCGGGTGCGCCCACAGCGCCTCCCGCCCCGACACCCCGCGCGCGTCCGTGAGCGACGCCCACAGCCGGGCCGCGTCCCGCAGCCGGCGAGGCCGCAGCTCCAGACCGATCAGCGTGGCGAACGTCTGCTCCGCCGGGCCACCGGTCGCCCGGCGCCGCCGCAGCGTCTCGCGCAGCGCGGAGGCGGCCGGCAGGTGCGGCTCGGCGGCGGCGTGCACCACCGCGTCCACCCAGCCCTCCACCAGCGCCAGCGCCGTCTCCAGCCGGGCCAGCGCCGCCTTCTGCTGCGGGGTGTCCTCCGGCTGGAACAGACCCTGCTGGAGCTTCTCCTGCAACTCCTCGGGCCGGCTCGGGTCCAGCTGCCCGACCAGGTCCTCCAGCTTCTCCGTGTCCACCTGGATGCCGCGCGCGTACCCGTCCACCGCGCCGAACAGGTGCGAGCGCAGCCACGGCACGTGCGCGAACAGCCGCTGGTGCGCGGCCTCCCGCAGCGCCAGGTACAGCCGTACCTCGTCCTGCGGGACCCCCAGGCCCGCACCGAAGGCCGTCACATTGGCCGGCAGCAGGGCCGCCTTGCCCGCCGGCGCCAGCGGCAGCCCGATGTCGGTGGAGCCCACCACCTCACCGGCCAGCACCCCCACCGCCTGCCCGATCTGGGTGCCGAACATCGCCCCGCCCATCGAGCGCATCATGCCCAGCAGCGGGCCCGCCATGGCCCGCATCTCCTCCGGCAGGACATCGCTCATCGCCGCGCCCACGCGCTCCGCGACCGGGTCCACCAGCTCCTTCCACACCGGCAGGGTCGCCTCGACCCACTCGGCGCGGCTCCACGCCACCGCCGTGCCGGCGCCCGAGGGCAGCGCCGTGACCCCGTCCAGCCACAGGTCGGCCAGCCGCATGGCCTCCTCGACCTGCTCACGCTCGTGCCGGCCCACGCTGGTGTCCTTCGAACCGTCGGCCGCGCCCTGCGCGACCGTCTGGCGCGCCACGTTCTGGGCCAGCTCCCAGTTGACCGGGCCGCCCTCGTAGGACAGCAGCTGTCCCAGCTGCTGGAACGCGGCGCCCAGATCCTGCGGGCTCATCTGGCCGCCCGCGCCCAGCGACCCGAACATCGCCGACAGCGGATCGCCGCCCGGCAGCTCGCCGCCGCCCTGGCCGTCCTTCTTCTTGCCGGGGTCGTCGTCGGGGTCATCCGGGAGGCCGAATCCGAAGGGGAAGTTACTCACGGGAATCCTCGGCTCTGTGTCGTCGGACGGAACCAACGTGCCTGAATCGCTGGTCTCTGCCTCCAGCCTAGACACCTCTCAGGCAGGATGGGGCCTGCGCACGTCGTACTGAAACAACCGCTGGAGAAGTCCTGTGAGTTCCCCGGAGCCAACCGTTCGCGCAGCGCGAAACGGCCCCAAGGCGCCGCTGACCGTCGCGGTCACCGGCGCCGCAGGCGGGGTCGGGGCGCTGCTCACCGAGCGGCTGCTGGCCACGCCGGACGTCCACCGTGTGCTGGCGCTCGATGAGCGCCTCGGGGACGCCAAGGGCGCCGAATGGCACACCCTCGACGTCCGCGACCCGGCCATCGCCGAGCTGCTGCGGACCCGTGGCATCTCGCGCGAGTCCGCCGAGCACGAAAGCCCGGTGGACGTCGTGGTCCACCTCGCGCTCGACCTCGACCTGGAGTCGGACCCCGCGATCCGTACCGCGTACAACGTGCGCGGCACCCAGACCGTGCTCACCGCGGCCGCCGCGGCGGGGGTGCGGCGGGTGGTGCTGGTCACCTCGGCCATGGTCTACGGGGCGCTGGCGGACAACGATCTGCCGCTCGCCGAGGACGCCGAACTGCGGGCCACGGCCGAGGCCACCTGTGTCGGTGACTTCCTGGAGATCGAGGACCTCGCCCGCCGCGCGCCGCGCGCCCACCCCGGGCTCAACGTCACCGTGCTGCGTCCCGCCGTTCTGGTGGGCGGCATGGACACGGCCCTCACCCGGTACTTCGAGTCGCCCCGGCTGCTGGTGGTGGCCGGTTCCCGGCCGCGCTGGCAGTTCTGCCACGTGCAGGACCTGGTGGGCGCGCTGGAGTACGCGGCGCTGGAGCGGGTCGAGGGTGAGCTGGCGGTGGGCTGTGACGGCTGGCTGGAGCAGGAGGAGGTCGAGGAGCTGTCCGGCATCCGCCGCATGGAGCTGCCCCCGGCCGTCGCCCTGGGCGCGGCGGGCCGGCTGCACCGGCTGGGCCTGACCCCGTCCCCGGCCGGGGACCTGGCGTACACCATGCATCCGTGGGTGGTCAGCGGCAGCAAGCTGTACGAGGCGGGCTGGCGGCCCGAATGGACCAACGAGGAGGTGCTGGCCGAACTGCTCACCGAGGTGGCGGGCCGGCACACGGTGGCCGGCCGGCGGCTGGGCCGCAAGGACGCGGCGACCACGCTGGGCGCGGCCGGTGCCACGGTGGCGCTGGTCGGTACGGCGGCGCTGGTCCGCCGGGCCCGCAAGGCCCGCCGGCGCTGACCGCCCGGGGCGGGACGGGGTACGGCACCCCGCCGCCCCCACCGTCCGCCGCCGCGCCGTCCCGTCCCGGTACGGGTGGGGCGGTGGTGTGGCGCGGAGGCCTTGGTGTTGGGTGGGGGCCGGGAAGCGCGCGCACGTGCGCGCGGATCCAGGAAGGCAGGCGAAGCCATCATGAGCTGGTCCGATCCGGTGCGGCTGCTCGCGGTACGCGAGGCGCCGCTGTCCGTCGACGAGGTGTTCGGCGCGGTGGGGGACGACGCCGCCGGGGGGACCGCGTTGTTCGTGGGGACGGTCCGCGACCACGACGGTCACCCGTCCGGCGCAGCCGTCACCGCTCTGGAGTACTCCGCCCACCCCGGTGCCGAGGCGGCGCTGCGCGCCGTCGCCGAGAAGGTGGTGGCCGACTTCCCGGTGCGGGCGCTGGCCGCCGTGCACCGCACCGGCGCGCTGGAGGTCGGTGACATCGCCGTGGTGGTGGCGGTCGCCTGTCCGCACCGGGCCGAGGCGTTCGCCGCCTGCCGCCGCCTGATCGACGACCTGAAGCGGGAGGTGCCGATCTGGAAGCGTCAGACGTTCGACGACGGCACCGACGACTGGGTGGGCGCGTGCGGATGATCACACGCCTGGGGGCGTGCGCTGCTCCAGTTGCGTAACCCCCGCGCTCCCCCGAGCGTTGTCTTGCCGAAGCATTCAGCGCTCGCCAAGGTGGGAGGTGGTCGGTCGTGGCCGTGCTGGTGTGGCTGCTGATCCCGCTCGCCGGTGGGCTGGTGGCCGGCGTGTGGGGCACCTGGGCCACCCGCCGCCAGACCGGCGTCGGGGGCATCGCCGACGCCGCCGGCGTCCGTCGCTACGACCGGTTCCGTTCCGCCATGGAGCGCTCTCCGATCCCGGTGTCCACGTTCCGCCCGGCCGCCGGGGAGCGGGCCCCGGCCGACGGCTGAGCGGCCCCTCACGTACTGTCAAGGCATGCCACGCCGCACCGCGACGCTGCTGACGTCCACTCTGCTGCTGATAGCTCTGCTGACCGCCGGAGTGCTGGTCAAGGTGCCCTACTCGGAGCTGTCGCCGGGGCCGACGGTCAACACGCTGGGCGACTACTCGGACGAGCCGGTGCTCAGCATCGACGGCCACCAGACGTACGAGACCACCGGTCACCTCAACATGACCACCGTGCGGGTCACCGGGATCAACTACCGGATGAACCTGCTGGAGGCCATGGCCGGCTGGTTCTCCGACGACCGTGCCGTCGTCCCGCACCGCACCCTGTACCCGGAGGATGTCAGCGCGGACGAGGTGGAGCAGGAGAACGCCGAGCAGTTCAGCCGCTCCCAGGAGAGCGCCAAGGTCGCCGCGCTCAACGAGCTGGGCATCGACTTCACCACCCAGACCATCGTGGACTCGGTGGTCAAGGACAGCCCCTCCGAGGGCAGGCTGCACGCGGGCGACGCGATCGTGGCCGTGGACGGCACGAAGATCAGTGACCCGGGGCAGGTCGCCGAGGAGGTCACCAAGCACACGGCGGGCGAGGACGTGGTGTTCACCATCGTTCCCGCGGACGAGGCGGAAGCCGCCCGCGACGCCGGGCGGGAGCTGCCCTCGCAGACGCGGGACGTCACCATCACCACGGGCGAGGCGCAGGACGACGGGCGCGCCATCGTCGGGATCGTGGCCGGGGTCGCGCACACCTTCCCCTTCACCATCGACATCGAGCTGGCCGACGTCGGCGGTCCGAGCGCCGGGCTGATGTTCAGCCTGGGCCTCATCGACAAGCTGTCCCCCGACGACCTCACCGGCGGCGCGTTCGTGGCCGGCACCGGGACCATCGACGACGTGGGGACGGTCGGCCCGATCGGCGGCGTCACCATGAAGACCATCGCGGCCAGGGACGCGGGCGCGGAGTACTTCCTGACCCCGAAGGACAACTGCGCGGCGGCCGCCGCCGACACGCCGGGCGGGCTCACCCTCGTGGAGGTCGAGAACCTCCAGGGCGCGCTGGACGCCCTGGAGCTGATCAGGACGGGCGACACGGACGCGCTGCCGCGGTGCGCGAAGGGCTGACGCGCCCCTTCGCACCCCGACCGCCGTGCCACCCGCCCGGTGTTGTTACGGCTTTGTTATGACGCCGGGCGCCGGGCTCACTCCTCGAATGTCGCCGACAGCGCCTCCGCCAGGCCCGGTACGAGATCGGCGCCGGTCAGGACCTCGGTGTCGCTGTCCTTCTCCCGGAATCGCAGCGCCGATTCACGGCCGCCGTCGCGCAGCACCGCGACCGTCATCCGGACCTCCTTGCGCTCGGGGTGTTCGGCCACCCAGCGCGTCAGCTCTTCCCCGGACAGTTCCTCGGGCACCTTCGCCTCGGCCGAGGCCGGCAGCATGAGCCGCTCCAGCGTCAGCGCGCATCCGGCCACCGCCCCCGGCCAGGCGATGGTCGCCAGGAACTCGTCCAGCGGCACGCCGTCCGGAAGTTCTTCCTGCTCAATGGGGGTGAGTTCGGCGCCCTCCGCGAGTTCGAGGCGGTCGGCGAGGCCGGGTTCGCTGGCGCGCAGCCGGGCGGTGTCGACGAGGGCGAAGAGCACCGCGGGCCGGTCCCACCCCAGTCCTGCGCTGTATTGGTCGATCTCCAGTACGGCCCGCGTCAGGGGGTTCGAGGCCGCGGGCTTGTGGGGCGTGTTGTCCATGGGCATATCGTGCCTTCCCGGGCCCCGGAAACGGGAACCGAGTAAAGCTTGAGTAAGTTAGTTCAGTGGGCAACCCCTGGGCTGCCCGGCTTCATCCACCCGCGAATCTTTGAGGTGCGCACCTTGGCTTTCCAGATGCCGGACCGGGGCTCGGGCCGCCCCAGCGGTCCGAACGGGCCCAGAGGCCCCCGAGGTCCGGGCGGACGGGGGTTCAATCGCCCCTCCAAGGGCGCCCGGAGCCTGCTGATCACCGCCGCCATCCTGGCCGGTCTGGCCATTCTCTTCGCGATGTTCGCGGGGTTCTGGACGGATTGGCTGTGGTATAGGTCGGTCGACTACACCAGCGTCTTCCGTACCCAGCTGGTCACCCGGGTCGTGATGTTCGCGGCCTTCGGCATCCTCATGGCGCTGGCGGTGGGGCTGAACATCTGGCTGGCCCACCGGCTGCGCCCGCCGCTGAGCGCGATGTCGATGGAGCAGCAGAACCTCGACCGCTACCGGATGAGTATCGCGCCCTACAAGAAGTGGGTGCTGCTCGGGGTCGCGATCCTGGTGGGCCTGATCGCGGGCGGCTCGGCCTCCGGACAGTGGCGCACCTGGCTCCAGTTCGTCAACGGCACGTCCTTCGGGGTCACCGACCCGCAGTTCAACAAGGACGTGTCGTTCTTCGCGTTCGACCTGCCCTTCTACCGCTTCCTGCTCGGCTTCGGCTTCGCCGTCGTCGTGGTGTCGCTGATCGCCGCCGCCCTGGTGCACTACCTGTACGGCGGGCTGCGGGTGACCACCCCGGGCAACCGGATCACCCCGGCGGCCACCGGGCACCTGTCCGTGCTGCTGGGCCTGTTCGTGTCGCTGAAGGCGGTCGCGTACTGGTTCGACCGCTACGGTCTGGCGCTCAAGGGCGGCGACTTCCGGGACAACGCCGGCTGGACGGGCCTGCGCTACGTCGACGCCAACGCGTACCTGCCGGCCAAGACCATCCTGACGATCATCGCCGCCATCTGCGCGGTGCTGTTCTTCGCCACCCTGTGGCGCCGGGTGTGGCAGCTGCCGGTGCTGGGCCTGGGTCTGCTGGTGCTGTGCGCCGTGCTGATCGGCGGCGTGTACCCGGCGCTGGTGCAGCAGTTCCAGGTCAAGCCGAACGAGCAGGCCAAGGAGATGCCGTACATCCAGAAGCACCTGGATGCCACCAAGCAGTCCTACGACATCGACGACGCGCAGATGCAGGACTACACCGGCATCAGCGACGCCGAGCCGGAGACGCTGCGCGGCGCCGTGTCCACCACGGCCAGCATCCGACTGCTGGACCCGAGCGTCGTGTCGCCCGCCTTCCAGCAGATCCAGCAGGTCCGTGGGTACTACCAGTTCCCGGCGACCCTGGACGTGGACCGCTACCCGAACGCGGACGGCAGCGAGACGGACACCGTCATCGGTCTGCGTGAGATGAACGTCAACAACGTTCCGGAGCGGAACTGGATCAACGACCACTTCCGCTACACCCACGGCTTCGGCGTGGTGGCCGCCAGCGGCACCGACGTGCTCAGCAACGGCCAGCCGGACTTCATCGAGCAGGACCTGCCCCCGCAGGGCGACCTGGGTGAGTACGAGCCGCGCATCTACTACGGCGAGTACACCACCCAGTACTCGATCGTGGGCGGCCCGCAGCAGGAGATCGACTACGCCGGCGAGGACGGCGAGGTCGAGTACAGCTACACCGGGGACTCCGGTGTGCCGCTGGACAACTACTTCAAGCGTGCGGCGTACGCGCTGACCATGAGCGAGCCGCAGATCCTGTACTCCGGGGCGATCGGCGACGGCTCGCGCATCCTGTACAACCGCACGCCCAAGGAGCGCGTCCAGGCGGTCGCGCCGTGGCTGACGATCGACGGCGACCCGTACCCCGCGGTCGTCGACGGCCGGGTCATGTGGATCGTGGACGCGTACACCACGACCAACGGCTACCCGTACGCCTCGCGCACCACCCTGGGTGAGGCCACGGAGACCTCGCTGACCGACGAGCGCGGTCAGGTCGTCGCCCAGGAGAACCGGGTCAACTACATCCGCAACTCGGTCAAGGCCACGGTCGACGCGTACAACGGTGAGGTCACCATGTACGAGTGGGACCAGGACGACCCAGTGCTCAAGACCTGGATGAAGTCCTTCCCGGGCACGGTGGAACCGCGTTCGGAGATCAGCGACGACCTGATGGACCACCTGCGGTACCCGCAGGATCTGTTCAAGGTCCAGCGCGATCTGCTCCAGCGCTTCCACGTGGACACCGCCTCGCAGTTCTACAGCGGTTCCGAGCGCTGGCAGGTGCCGGACGACCCGACTCACCGCGGTCAGTCCGTGCCGCCGTACTACCTGAGCATGAAGATGCCGGACCAGGACGAGCAGACGTTCTCCCTGACCACCACCTTCACGCCGCTCGGCCGTGACACGCTCGCGGCGTACATGGCGGTGGACGCCGACACCAGAAGCGACGACTACGGGACGATGAGAATCCTCACGCTGCCGTCGAACACGACGGTGTGGGGTCCGCAACAGGTGCAGAGCCGCTTCAACTCGGACCCGGCCATCGCGCAGGAGATCAACCTGCTCCAGCGCGGTGACTCGGAGATCGAGTACGGCAACCTGCTGACCGTGCCACTGGAGGGCGGGCTGCTGTACGCCGAGCCGGTGTACGTGCGCGGTGCCGGCACCAACTATCCGCTGCTGCGGAAGGTGCTGGTGACCTACGGCGAGCAGACCGCGTTCGAGGACACGCTGGACGAGGCGCTGGACGTGGTGTTCGGGGTCGCCGAGCCCACGCCGCCGTCGGAGGAGCCGCCGCCGGAGGAGGGCGAGGAGACGCCTCCGCCGCCCAGTGGCGGGACCGCCGAGGAGCTGGTGCAGCAGGCTCAGGACGCCTATGAGGAGGGCCAGACGGCGCTCCAGAACGGCGACTGGGCGGCGTACGGCGAGGCGCAGGCACGCCTGGAGGAGGCGCTGAACGAGCTGGAGCAGCTGCAGTCCGGCGACTCCGCGGCGCGGAACGAGGACGAGGAGCAGACCGACGGCTGAGGCCGTTGGTGAAGGAGCGTCTCCACCCCGTGGTAGTGTTCTACTTGTTCCCGCAAGGGGGCAAAGCAACACAACACGGCGCGGGGTGGAGCAGCTCGGTAGCTCGCTGGGCTCATAACCCAGAGGTCGCAGGTTCAAATCCTGTCCCCGCTACTGCCTGAGGGCCCGGGAACCAGAAATGGTTCCCGGGCCCTCTTCGTTGTCGTGCGGCGGTACTTGGGGCGCGTACGGGTGCGACCGGCGCGCGTCGTACGCCCGTTGTTCCTCCACGGCTGGTCAAGGCTGGTCAACTCGCTGTGTCGTTGCGGCTGTTCTGTCAGTGCTTGACGGCATACTGCGTGGCGACGGACCGATGCATCCGGATTCGCTCCCAACTCCACTCCTGCTGAGGCGTTTGGATGTATCCATATCGGGAAGTCGACAAAACGCTCAAGTGACTTCACTGGCTGCGGTATACCAGGTGTACGCAGGTTTCAGGTGGTGCGATTATGGACCTTATGGGGGACAAGGCAGGGTTCGAGAGCAGCCATGCGGCCGCGCTGGAGGGCGCGCGGCTGCTGCGCTTGGGCGAGCTGGAAACCGCCGAGCCGCGCCTGCGGGCCGCGGCGGCGGAGGGGGAGCGATCGGCCGCCAACAATCTCGGCGTGCTGCTCGCTCAGTCGGGGCGTGCCGATGAGGCCGCCGAGTGGTGGCGGATCGCGGCGGTCGCGGGTTCGGCACCGGCCGCGCACGCGCTGGGCCGGCACCACCGCGAGCGGGGTGACGAGACGGCGGCCGAGTTCTGGCTGCGGCAGGCGGCCGAGAGCGGCCACGCCTCGGGCGCGTTCGCGCTGGCCGCGCTGCTGGACCACCGGGGTGCGGCGGAGGCCGCGCGCTGGTTCCGGATGGCCGCCGAGCGCGGGCACCGGGAGGGCGCGTACCGCTACGCCACGCTGCTGGCGCGGGCCGACGGCGGCCCGGCCGCCGAGCCGTGGTTCCGGCAGGCGGCGGCGCGCGGGCACCGGGGCGCGGCGCTGCGGCTGGGCGCGCTGCTGGAGGCGGACGGCGCGCTCGCCGAGGCGGGCCGCTGGTACCAGGAGGCGGCCGAGGCCGGCGAGGCGAAGGCGGCCAGCGCGCTGGGCTTCCTGCTGCGGGACGCCGACGAGGCGGACGGCGCCGAGCAGTGGTGGCGGCGCGCGGCCCGCGACGGTGACGGCCCGGCGGCCAACGCGCTGGGCGCGCTGCACGCCGAGCGCGGCGAGCGCCAGGAGGCGCAGCGCTGGTACCGGGCGGCGGTCGAGGCAGGCGACATGAACGGCGCCTTCAACCTGGCGCTGCTGAGCGTGGAGGCCAACCGGATGGCGCAGGCCGAGCAGTGGTACCGGCGGGCCGCGTACGCGGGCCACCGGGAGGCGGCCAACGCGCTGGCCGTGCTGCTGCTGCAGCGCGGCGACGCGGCCGGTGCGGAGCCGTGGTTCTCCAAGGCGGCCGAGGCGGGCAGCGTCGACGCCGCGTTCAACCTGGGCATCCTGCACGCCGGGCGCGGCGAGACGGCCCTGGCGCGGCGCTGGTACGAGCAGGCGGCGGCGGCCGGGCACGCGGAGGCGGCGCTGCAGATCGCGGTCGGTCTGCTGCGTCCCGGCTCCTCGGAGGCCGACCTGCGGCGTGCCGAGGAGCAGCTGCGGGTGGCGGCGGACGGCGGGAGCGTGGAGGGCGCGTTCCGGCTGGCGGTGCTGCTGGAGCGGCGCGCGCTGCGCGCGGCCGGACCGGAGCAGGACACGGAGCCGGGCCCGGCCGAGCCGGGTGCGCAGCCGGGCGGCGAGCACGAGGAGTGGTACGAGCGGGCGGCCGAGCGCGGTCACCGGCGTGCGCAGGTGCGGCTGGGCATGTGCGCGGCGGGGCGGGGCGACGTGGTGACGGCGGCCCGCTGGTACCGGGCGGCGGCGGAGGCAGGCAGCCGCAACGGCGCGTTCAACCTGGGCCTGTTGCTGGCCCGGGAGGGCAGCGAGCCGGAGGCGGCGCTGTGGTGGACGCGGGCGGCGGAGGCCGGCCACGGCCGTGCCGCGCTGCGCCTGGCCCTGCTGGCGTCGCGCAGGGGCGACCTGGACGCGGGCGGCATCTGGTGCACCCGCGCGATGGAGCTGGGCCCGCCGGAGGTCGCGGAGCGCGCCGCCCGCCTGCGGGAGGCGCTGCGCCAGGAACTGACGGCCTGAGGGCCGGGGCCGGGCCCCGTACGGTGGTCCGGCCCGGCCCGGCCCGGCTGCGCGGCATCGGCCGCGCCGGCGATCGTCATACCGGTCATCCGCACCGGTGCGGGAGAATGGCGGGGTGGGTGAGTTCGCCGTTGCCGCAGACGAGGTCCGGATCGCGTATCAGGTGTCCGGCGCCGGGGAGCCGCTGGTGCTGCTCGCCGGGCAGTCCAACAGCCACGGGTGGTGGGACCCGGTGCGCGCGGACTTCGCCGCCGCGCACCGTACCGTCACCCTCGACTGGCGCGGGACCGGTGACAGCGACAAGCCCGATGTGCCGTACAGCACCCGTGGCTTCGCCGGCGATGTGATCGCCGTGCTGGACGCGCTCGGCATCGAACGGGCCCACGTGTACGGGACGTCGATGGGCGGCCGGGTGGCCCAGTGGGTGGCGGCGGCGTACCCGGACCGGGTGCGGGCGCTGGTGCTGGGCTGCACCTCGCCCGGCGGGCCGCACGCCGTGGAGCGCGGCAACGACGTACGCCGCTCGCTGGCGCAGGGCACCCCCGCCGAGATCCGGCGCGCGCTCATCGACCTGATGTACACCCCCGGCTGGACGGCCGCCCACCCCGGTCCGTACGCGACGCTCGGCGACCACACCATGCCCGGGTACGCCAGGCGGCGCCATCTGCTGGCCAGCAACGGGCACGACGCCTGGGACGCGCTGCCCGCCATCGGCGCGCGCACGCTCGTCCTGCACGGCACCGAGGACCGGTTCAACCCCGTGGCCAACGCCCCGCTGATCGCCGGCCGGATCCCCGGGGCCCGGCTGGAGCTGATCGAGGGGGCGCGGCATGCCTACTTCGAGGAGTGCTCGGCCATCTCCTCACCCTTGGTGCTGGACTTCCTGCGCTCCGGGGACGACGCGGGCGCGTCGTAACCGCGCAGCGGCACCTGGCGGATGAACCAGGCGAGCAGGAATCCGGCCGCCGCGAGCACCGCCGCCCCCCAGAAGGTGGCGGTCACGCCGTCCGTCACCGCCCGCTGGAAGATCTCGCGGGCCTGCTCCGGCAGGGACTTCAGCAGCTCGGGGGTCATCTGGGTGACGTCGGAGCCGAGTTCTCCGGCGTTGTCGGTGACGTGCGAGGTGTAGACGGCGCCGAGCAGCGAGACGCCGAGCGAACCGCCCATGTTGCGCAGGAACGTCACCGCGCCGGTCGCCGCGCCGACGTCCTTCGCGGGGGCGCTGTTCTGGGCGATCAGCGTGGTGGTCTGCATCAGGCAGCCCATGCCCAGGCCCATCAGCACCATGTACAGGGCGACGGTGGTCTTGGAGGTGTCCGTGCCGATGGTGGTGAACAGCAGCAGGCCCACCGTCATCAGGGCGGTGCCCGCGATCGGCAGCGCGCGGTAGCGGCCGGTTCTGCTGATGAGCTGGCCGCCGGCCAGGGACATCACCATCGCGGCGACCATCATCGGCATGAGCAGCAGACCGCTGTTGGTGGCGGAGGAGCCCTGGACGAACTGCTGGTACTGCGGCAGGAAGGTCACCCCGCCGAACATCACGAAGCCGACGACCAGGGCGAGTGTCCCGGCGAGGGAGAAGTTGCGGCTGGTGAACACCGACAGCGGCATCACCGGCTCGGCGGCCCGGCGTTCCACCGTGACGAAGGCGGCGAAGGCGAGCACGGTCAGCGCCGCGAGCCCGAGGATCTGCGGGGAGCCCCAGGCGTACTCGGTCCCGCCCCAGCTGGTGATGAGCACCAGCGCCGTGATCCAGGTGGTGAGCAGCGCCGCGCCGCTCCAGTCGATACGGGGGCGGGCCGCGCCGGTGGCGGCGGCGCCGCGCGGGAGCCGGGCCAGGGTGAGCCAGCAGACCACGAGGGCGACCAGGCCCAGCGGGAGGTTGACGTAGAAGGCCCAGCGCCAGCTGAAGTTGTCGGTGATGAAGCCGCCCACCAGCGGGCCGCCGATCATGGCCACCGGCATGACGGCCATCATCATGCCCTGGTACTTGCCGCGTTCGCGCGGCGGCACGATCTCGGCGATGACGGCCAGTACGCCCACCATCAGGCCGCCGGCGCCCAGGCCCTGGAGGGCGCGGAAGGCGATCAGCTCGGCCATGTTCTGGGCGGCCCCGGCCAGCACGGAACCGATGAGGAAGATCACGACGGCGGTGACGAAGGTGATCCGGCGGCCGTAGAGGTCGCCGAGCTTGCCCCACAGGGGAGTGGCGGCGGTGGAGGCCAGCAGGTAGCCGGTGGTGACCCAGGCGAGATGGCTGAGCCCGCCGAGGTCGCCGACGATGGTGGGCAGCGCCGGGGCGACGATCATGTTGTCGAGCATCGCCAGCGTCATGGCGATGATCAGACCACTCATCGTGAGCCTGATCTCACGGGGTGTGAACGAGGGTGGCGCGGGGGTTTCCTGGGGCGTGGGTGAAGCCATGAGGGTGATCCGTCCAGCTGAAATCGCACTTACCGGTCGGTCAGTAAGTTAGCTGAGGCCGATAGGGTGTGCAACAGGCGTTCGGGCAAGGTGCCGGTAAAGAAGCGGCGAAGGGCGGGCAGTCATGGCAGGCGCGGGGCGCCGGTCGGGGCAGGACACCAAGGCCAGGATTCAGGAGGTCGCCCTGGACCTCTTCACCGAGCGGGGCTACGAGGCCACCTCGATGCGGGAGATCGCCGAACGGCTCGGCATCACCAAAGCCGCCCTGTACTACCACTTCACGAACAAAGAGGACATCGTCGTCTCGCTCTTCAACCGGCAGATGACCGCCGTCGACGAGCTGATCGACTGGGCGAGCGGGCAGCCGCCCGGCCCCGAACTGCGTCGCGAGGTCATCGAGCGCTGGAGCGCGCTGACCGCCCGGCAGGGTGTGCGGATGTTCCGCTTCGCCATGGCCAACCAGCACACCCTGCGCGAGCTGAAACCGGGCCGGGAAGGCATGTTCCAGCGCTTCCAGCTGCTGTTCGACGCGGTCACCGACCCGGACGCCCCGCTGGAGGAGAAGCTGCGCACCCGGCTCGCGCTGCTGACCGTGCAGATGAGCATGATGGCGGGCCGGGACCTGGACGCGACGGACGAGGAGCTGGCGGAGGCTGCCCGGGGGATCTCCCTGGAACTGCTCGGCCTGCGGGCCGGCCCTAGCAGCTGAGGTCGGCCACCGGCAGCGTGCCGTCCCGGAAGTAGGCGTTCACCGCCTCGTCGGCACACGGCACCGGGGTCAGCCCGTCCGCGCCGCGCCCGTAGACGCCGTGCGCGCGCAGCTCGGCGGTGAGCAGCCGGGAGCCCGTCAGCCGTTCGTGCAGGGCCACCCCGCCCGGGTGCGGGGTGTTGACATCGCCGCGTGCCTGGAGCATCAGCAGCTCCACGTCGTTCCCGATGGCGACCCGCTCGCCGCGCGGCTCCGCCCAGAAGGCGCATGCGGAGACGGCACCCGCGACGGGGGCGAACACCGGCTCGGTGGCGCGCCGCTCCTCGATGCTCCGCCAGTACTCCTCGGCTTCGCGCGGGAAGCCGCCGGCCGGCCAGCCGGGGTCGGCGCACATGGTGAAGCTCGGCACCGCGAAGATCTCGTCGAGGTCCGGGGAGTTCAGGAGCGCGAGCCACATCTCCAGCTCCGGCCCCGGTTCGACGGACTCGCCGGCCGCCGCACGCGCCAGGTCCCGGGCGGTCGCGGCCAGCACGGGATCGTGCTCCTCGTTCTGGACGAGCTGCCGTACGACGAGTCGCAGCGTCCCGGCGTCCACCCGGTAGCCGCCCACGGTGAGCGGTGTGTGTTCGGCGTGCGTCAGGACGTCCCGCAGTGTCCGCGCCGTCTCCGGCTCCAGCGCCGCCTCGGCGGGCGCTCCGGCGTCCCGCAGGAGCGTGTACTGGTCGGCGGCCGGATCGGTGGAGCTGTCCAGCACGATCCGGCCCGCCCGGTCCGGGAACAACTGGGTGTAGACGGCGCCCAGATCGGCGCCGTAGGAGACTCCGTAGAACGACAGCTCGGACCGGCCGAGCGCTGCGCGGATCACGTCCATGTCGCGGGCGATGGCGGCAGTGGTGCCGTGCGGCAGCAGGGTCGCGTTGTCCCCGTGCTCCTGGCAGCGGCGGGCGGTGTCCTCGGCGGCGGACACCGAGCGGTCGAAGTCGGCGCGTGGTGTGGTCCGTTCCGGGATCTCACGCGGCTCACCCGGCGTGCAGCCGAGCGGGGTGCTGGCGCCGACGAACCGGGGGTCGAAGCCGATCAGGTCGTAGCCGTCGGCCGCGTCCCCCAGCGTCTCGCGCAGCCACAGCGGAAGGTCAAGACCGGGGCCGCCGGGGCCGCCCGGGTTGCTCAGCAGGACACCCCGATCGGCCGGGTCACCGGCGCCCTCCAGCCGGGAGAGGGCCAGCGTGATGGTCGCCCCGTCCGGATCGGCGTGGTCCAGCGGAACGGTCAGCTCCGCGCAGGTGCCGCCGGCCTGCGTCAGGTGTGCGTAACCGTCGGGGCAGGCGCCCCAGTGCACTTCCTGCTCCTCGAAGGCGATGAGCGGAGACGGGGTCGCCGCCCCGGTGGCGCAGGCCGTGCCGGCCAGGGACAGTGCGGCCAGTGCCAGACACAGCGCGGCGGCCTTGGTGGTTCGCATGGGTGGTGAGGTCCTCTCCCGTGTCGAGATGGTCCGTTCGGTTCCTCCGGTCGGATCCGGAGGGCCGGTCGGCCCACCCGACGTTAGGGGCGAGTTGATCACCGCGGGATGGGGTGGCCCGGTGGGTGCCCGCGGGGGCTAACCCCCGGACGCGGCGGTCCCGCCCGCCGCCTCGAAGGCGCCCGACGCCAGCCGGTGCAGCAGGGCCGCCGTCGCCTCGCGGTCCGGCGCGGCGCCCGGCCGCACCAGGCGCGGGGTGGAGTTCAGCAGGCCGAAGACCGCGTGAACGGCCGTCCGCGCCTCCGCCTCGGCCAGCCCGGGGTGCACCTCGCGCACGATCTCCACCCACAGCTCCACGTACTGCCGCTGAAGCTGCCGCACCTGCTTGCGGTCCGCCTCCGGCACCCGGTTCAGCTCCCGGTCGTGCAGGGTGATCAGCGCCCGGTCGTCCAGCGCGAAGTCGATGTGCCCGGCGATCAGCGCGTCCAGTGCCTCGCGCGGCGGCAGCCCGGCCGCCCTGGCCTCGGCCACCCGCTGCCGTCCGCCGTCCCGCAGCCGGCTGCTGATGCCCACCAGCAGCTCGGTGAGCATGGCCTCCTTGCCGGCGAAGTGCCGGTACAGCGCCGGTCCGCTGATGCCGACCGCCGCCCCTATCTGGTCGACCCCGATGCCGAGGAAGCCGTGCTCGGCGAAGAGCCGGGACGCCTCGCGCAGGATCTGTTCTCTGCGGGTTCCGGCGGGCCCGGCGTGCGTGTTCATGGATCCGATTGTAGACAGTCCGGTTAGCGAGCGTTAACCTGACGCTCGGCACACCGCTCCGCACAGCTGGTAAGGGAGGCCGAGCGATCATGCGGCAGGCACAGACTCCGCAGGCACCGGTGCTCACCAGCGCCGCAGACCCCGCCTCGGCGGCGTACGGCGCCAACGAGGCCGCCCACCGGGAACTGGCCGCCCGGCTCCGCGAGAAACTGGCCACCGCCCGGCTCGGCGGCGGCGAACGCGCCCGCGCCCGGCACACCGCCCGGGGCAAGCTGCTGCCCCGCGACCGCGTGGACGCCCTCCTGGACCCCGGCTCGCCCTTCCTGGAACTGGCCCCGCTCGCCGCCGACGGCATGTACGACGGGCAGGCCCCCGCCGCCGGGGTGATCGCCGGCATCGGCCGGGTCTCGGGACGGCTGGCCGTCATCGTCGCCAACGACGCCACCGTCAAGGGCGGGGCGTACTTCCCGATGACGGTCAAGAAGCATCTGCGTGCCCAGGAGATCGCCCTGGAGAACCGTCTCCCGTGCCTGTATCTCGTCGACTCCGGCGGCGCGTTCCTGCCGATGCAGGACGAGGTCTTCCCCGACCGCGACCACTTCGGCCGGATCTTCTACCACCAGGCCAGGCTGTCGGGCGCGGGCATCCCGCAGATCGCCGCCGTGCTCGGCTCCTGCACGGCCGGCGGCGCCTACGTCCCCGCCATGAGCGACGAGGCCGTCATCGTCCGCGACCAGGGCACCATCTTCCTGGGCGGCCCGCCCCTGGTGAAGGCCGCCACCGGCGAGGTCGTCACCGCCGAGGAACTGGGCGGCGGCGACGTCCACACCAAGACCTCCGGCGTCACCGACCACCTCGCCGAGAACGACGCCCACGCGCTGCGCATCGTCCGCAGCATCGTCTCCACCCTCCCGGCCGCGCCCGCGCCGCCCTGGGAGGTCACCGCGCCCGAGCCGCCGGCCGCCGACGAGGAGGGCCTGTACGGGGTGGTCCCCGCCGATCCGCGCACCCCCTACGACGTGCGCGAGGTCATCGCCCGGCTGGTGGACGGCTCCCGCTTCCACGAGTTCAAGGAACGCTACGGCCCCACCCTGGTCACCGGATTCGCCCGCATCCACGGCCATCCGGTCGGCGTCATCGCCAACAACGGCATCCTGTTCTCCGAATCCGCCCAGAAGGGCGCCCACTTCATCGAGCTGTGCGACCAGCGCGGCATCCCGTTGCTGTTCCTGCAGAACATCTCCGGCTTCATGGTGGGGCGGGCGTACGAGGCCGGCGGCATCGCCAAGCACGGCGCCAAGATGGTCACCGCCGTCTCCTGCGCCCGCGTCCCCAAGCTCACCGTCGTCATCGGCGGCAGCTACGGGGCCGGCAACTACTCGATGTGCGGCCGGGCGTACAGCCCGCGCTTCCTGTGGATGTGGCCCGGCGCCAAGATCTCCGTGATGGGCGGCGAACAGGCCGCCTCCGTCCTGGCCACCGTCAAGCGCGACCAGTTGGCGGCGCGCGGCGAACAGTGGCCGGACGCCGATGAGGAGGCGTTCAAGGAGCCGATCCGGGCCGGCTACGAGGCCCAGGGCAACGCCTACTACGCCACCGCCCGGCTGTGGGACGACGGCGTCATCGACCCGCTGCAGACCCGTACGGTCCTCGGCCTGGCGCTCACGGTGTGCGCGGGTGCCCCGCTGGGCGAGCCCGGCTACGGCGTCTTCCGGATGTGAGTGAGGGAGCAGCAGTGGCAGCGAACGTGATGATGGAGAGCGTGCTGGTCGCCAACCGGGGCGAGATCGCGGTGCGGATCATCCGCACCCTGCGCCGGCTGGGCATCCGCGCCATCGCCGTGTACAGCGACGCGGACGCCGGCGCCCGGCACGTGCGGGAGGCGGACACGGCCGTCCGCATCGGCCCCGCCCCGGCCGCCGACAGCTATCTGTCGGTCGAGGCGCTGCTGGCGGCGGCGCACCGCACCGGGGCCGCGGCCGTCCACCCCGGCTACGGCTTCCTCGCCGAGAACGCCGCCTTCGCGCGGGCCGTGACCGCCGCCGGGCTCATCTTCGTGGGCCCGCCGGCCGAGGCGATCGCGCTGATGGGCGACAAGATCCGCGCCAAGGAGACGGTCGCGGCGGCCGGGGTCCCGGTGGTGCCCGGCGCCTCGGGCGCCGAACTGGCCGCCGCGGCCCGCAAGCTGGGCATGCCGGTGCTGCTGAAGCCGTCGGCGGGCGGTGGCGGCAAGGGCATGCGGCTGGTGCGCGAGGAGGCCCGCCTGGAGGAGGAGATCGGCGCCGCCCGGCGGCAGGCGCTGGCCGCCTTCGGCGACGACACCCTGCTGGTGGAACGCTGGATCGACCGGCCGCGGCACATCGAGATCCAGGTGTTCGCGGACGACCACGGCAACGTCGTCCACCTCGGCGAACGCGAGTGCTCCCTCCAGCGCCGCCACCAGAAGATCATCGAGGAGGCGCCCAGCCCGCTGCTGGATCCGGCCACCCGCGCCGCCATGGGCGAGGCCGCCGTCGCCGCCGCCCGCTCCTGCGGCTACCGGGGCGCGGGCACGGTCGAGTTCATCGTCCCCGGCGCCGACCCCGGCGCGTACTGCTTCATGGAGATGAACACCCGCCTGCAGGTCGAGCACCCCGTCACCGAACTCGTCACCGGGGTCGACCTGGTGGAGTGGCAGCTGCGGGTCGCCGCCGGGCAGCCGCTGCCGCTGGGCCAGGAGGAGATCACGCTCACCGGGCACGCGGTGGAGGCCCGGCTGTGCGCGGAGACGCCGCGCGTCGCGCAGGACGCGGACGGGCGGCGGCACGTGGACTTCCTGCCCTCGGCCGGGCGGGTGCTGCTGCTGCGCGAGCCGGCGGGGGAGGGGGTACGGGTGGACTCCGGGCTGCGCGAGGGCGTCGGCGGCGAGGTCGGCACGGCGTACGACCCGCTGCTCGCCAAGATCATCGCGTACGGCCCCGACCGGTCCGCGGCGCTGGGCCGGCTGCGGGCCGCGCTGGGCTCCACGGTGGTGCTGGGCGTGGACACCAACGCGGGCTTCCTGCGCCGGCTGCTGGCGGATGAGCGGGTGGTGGCGGGCGCCCTGGACACCGGCCTGGTGGACGCGGACGCGGCGGCGCTGGTGCCGCAGGAGGTGCCACGGGAGGTGTACGCGGCGGCGGCGCTGCTGGCGCACGCCGCGCTGGAGCCCGCCCCGGATCCCGGCACCGGCTGGAGCGACCCGTTCGCCGCGCCGTCCGGGTGGCGGCTGGGCGCCGAACCGGCCTGGACACCGCATCCCCTGCGGGTGCCGGGGCGGGAGCCCGTCACGGTGCGCGTGCGCCCCGGGGAGGTACGGATCGGGGACGCCGACCCCGTGCCCGCCCGTCTGCTGTCGGCGCCCGGCGAGGCGGACGTCCACCTGGAGTATGCGGGGTACACGTATCACTTCGCGTACGCCGACGGATGGCTCGGCCGGGACGGGGACAGCTGGCACCCGCGCCCGTACGACGCGCTGGCCGCCGCGGCGCGCGGCGCCACCGAGGCCGGCGCCGACGCCCTCACCGCGCCGATGCCCGGCACCGTCACCGTCGTCAAGGCGGCGGCCGGCGACGAGGTGAGCGCCGGACAGACCCTGCTGGTCGTCGAGGCCATGAAGATGGAACACCTCATCACCGCCCCGCACGCCGGCACCGTCACCGCCCTCGACGTCACCGCCGGCAGCACCGTCGCCATGGACCAGGTGCTGGCCGTCGTCGCCGCCCACCAGGACGAGGAGACCCCGTGACCGGCGAACTCCCCATGCGTGTCCCCGACCCGGGCCTGCCCGCCCGGGTCCGCATCCACGAGGTGGGCCCCCGGGACGGCCTGCAGAACGAGAAGACGATCGTCCCCGTCGCCGTCAAGGCCGAGTTCATCCATCGGCTGGCCGACGCCGGGCTCAGCACCGTCGAGGCCACCAGCTTCGTCCACCCCGCCTGGGTCCCCCAGCTCGCCGACGCCGCGGAGCTGATGCCGCTGCTGGAGGACCTCGGCGACCGCGCCGTCCGGCTGCCCGTGCTGGTCCCCAACGAACGCGGCCTGGACCGCGCCCTGTCGCTGGGCGTCCGCGAGATCGCGGTGTTCGCCAGCGCCACCGAGTCCTTCGCCCAGGCCAACCTCAACCGCACGGTGGACGAGACCCTCACCATGTTCGAGCCGGTGGTGAGCCGCGCGCTGCGCGCCGAGGTCCCGGTGCGCGGCTACCTCTCCATGTGCTTCGGCGACCCCTGGGAGGGCCCGGTACCGGCCGCGCAGGTGGTGCGCGTCGTGCTGCGCCTGCTCGACCTGGGGTGCGAGGAGATCAGCCTCGGGGACACCATCGGGGTCGCCACCCCGGGGCAGGTCACCGCGCTGCTCGGCGCGCTGGGGGAGGCCGGGGTGCCGCCCGGCCGGCTCGCCGTCCACTTCCACGACACCTACGGCCAGGCCCTGTCCAACACCCTCACCGCCCTGCGGCACGGCGTCACCACCGTCGACGCCTCCGCGGGCGGTCTCGGCGGCTGCCCGTTCGCCAAGAGCGCCACGGGCAACCTCGCCACCGAGGACCTGCTGTGGATGCTCCAGGGCCTGGGCATCGACACCGGCGTCGACCTGCGGCGACTCGTCGCCACCAGTGACTGGCTGGCCTCACACCTCGGCCGGCCCAGCCCCTCGCGCACCGTACGCGCGCTCTCCCACAAGGAGTCCTGACCCATGGCACTGGACCACCGCCTGACCCCGGAGCACGAAGAGCTGCGCCGCACCGTGGAGGCGTTCGCCCACGACGTGGTGGCCCCGAGGATCGGGGAGTTCTACGAACGCCACGCGTTCCCGTACGACATCGTCCGCGAGATGGCCGCCATGGGGCTGTTCGGGCTGCCGTTCCCCGAGGAGTACGGCGGCATGGGCGGCGACTACCTGGCGCTGTGCCTGGCCCTGGAGGAGCTGGCGCGGGTGGACTCCTCGGTGGCCATCACCCTGGAGGCGGGGGTCTCGCTGGGGGCCATGCCGATCTACCGCTACGGCACCGCCGAGCAGAAGGAGCGCTGGCTGCCCAAGCTGTGCTCGGGCGAGATGCTGGGTGCCTTCGGGCTGACCGAGCCCGGCGTCGGCTCCGACGCGGGGGGTACCCGTACCACTGCGGTGCGGGACGGGGACCTGTGGGTGATCAACGGCACCAAGAGCTTCATCACCAACTCCGGGACCGACATCACCGGGCTCGTCACGGTCACCGCCGTCACCGGCCGCAAACCGGACGGCTCCCCGCTGATCTCCACCATCATCGTGCCCTCCGGCACCCCCGGCTTCACGGTGGCCCCCGGCTACTCCAAGGTCGGCTGGAACGCCTCCGACACCCGGGAGCTGTCCTTCTCGGACGTCCGGGTGCCGGTGGAGAACCTGCTGGGCGAGGAGGGCCGCGGGTACGCCCAGTTCCTGCGGATCCTGGACGAGGGCCGGATCGCCATCTCGGCGCTGGGCACCGGGCTCGCGCAGGGCTGCGTGGACGAGTCGGTGCGGTACGCGGGGGAGCGGGAGGCGTTCGGCCGCCCGATCGGCGCCAACCAGGCCATCCAGTTCAAGCTGGCCGACATGGAGATGCGGGCGCACACGGCGCGGCTGGCCTGGCGGGACGCGGCGGCCCGGCTGATGGCGGGCGAGCCGTTCAAGAAGGAGGCGGCGATGGCCAAGCTGCACTCCTCGGACGTGGCCGTGGTCAATGCCAGGGAGGCCACCCAGATCCACGGCGGCTACGGCTTCATGAACGAGTACCCGGTCGCCAGGATGTGGCGCGACGCGAAGATCCTGGAGATCGGGGAGGGCACGAGCGAGGTCCAGCGCATGCTGATCGCCCGGGAAATCGGCGTCGGCTGACCCTCCTGCCGGACGGTGGTGCGCCTGCCCCACGGCGGGGTCCGTGGGGTAGGTGGTGGGGGGAATTTGGCGTTCGCGGCCTGCTGGCACAATCTGGTGACATGGCTGAGATCACCCAGCGAGCCGGTAACTGGTATTTCGACGGCTCGGTGCTGCGCATCGTGCCCGGGCAAGGGAAGGGGGTGCATGCGCTGCGCACCGCTCTGGGGGAGCTGACCGTGCCGCTGGAAGCGGTGGCGGAGGTTTCCTTCGAGCCCGGGCGCAAGCACGACAGATTGCGGCTGCGCCTGCGGGAGGGCGCGGATCCGCTGACACAGGCGACCGGCGGCAAGCTGCCGGCCGTGGCCGATCCGTACCTGCTGGAGGTGCCGCACGACCGGGCGGACGCCGCCCGGGAACTGGCGGCCGAGATCACCGAGGCACTGCGGACCGCGCAGGTGCCCGCGACCCCCACCGACCGCTATCTGCTGCCGGGGCCCCAGGTCCCGATCACGCTGCACGCCTCGGACGGTGAGGCCACCTTCGACGGCGCCCAGATCCGCATCGACTGGGGCTGGGGCGCGGACGACATCAAGAAGAACAGCGGCGCCCGGGTCATCGCGCTGAGCGATCTGGCCGCCGTCGAGTGGGCGCCGCCGCGGATAGAGAACGGCTTCGTCCGGCTGCACCCCAAGGGCGCGCACTCCACCTACAAGCCCTCCCACGACCCCAACTGTGTGGTGATGTGGGGCTGGCGCGAGGTGAAGGACGTCACCGAGTCGGCGCTGTTCGTGGCCGCGCTGGCCGCCCGGCTGCCGCACCCCTCCACCGGGGAGGGGACCGTCCCCGTGCCGGTGCCCGCGCAGCCCGAGCCGCCGCGGGCGGCGAACGGGGACGCGGGCAGCGAGCAGGACGCGGTGCTGCGCCGGCTGTGGGAGCTGGGGGAACTGCACGACACCGGGGTCCTGACCGACGAGGAGTTCGGCGCGGCGAAGAAGGCCCTGCTCAACCGGTTGTAGGACAGCACCACCCGGCCGACCACCGCGCCGTCCGGCCGGTTCCGGCCGTGCGGCCCCCGGCGGGCCGGTGACTCAGCCGGCGGCGCCCTCCGGATCCAGGGGGGCGCCGTCGCCGTTGGGCGGGAGGTCGCCGCGCTGGACCGGGGCGCCGCCGTCCTTGCGCGGCAGTGCCTCGGCCAGCTCGGCGGCGTCGGCCGGGTGCGCGGCCTCCAGCGCGGCGCGCAGCAGGTCGGGGTCGGCGTCCGGGTCGGTCGTGAGGACGGAGATCCGCACGCCGTCGCGGATCCGGTGGAATTCGGTGATGCCCGCCGCCCGGTCGGCGGTGATGTCCGTGTCGGCGGCGCCGGGCTCGGCCCGTTCCACCCGCAGTTCGATCGTCCCGCCCGTGGCCGAGACGTAGGAGCAGCCCCAGCCGTCGTCCCCGATGACCCCCGCCGACTGCGGCGCCAGGGTGTAGCCGGGGATCTCGGTGAGGTAGATCAGCTCCGGGTCCACGCCGGGGAACTCCGCGGGCGCCGAGGGGTCCGCCGGGTCCGCCGGGGCCGTCGGCTCCGCCGGATCGGCGGGCTCGGACGGGTCCGGTGCGTCGGGCGAGGCGGGCGCTGCGGAGGTGTCGGCCGGCGGCGTCGGGTCGACGGCCTCGGCGGCCGGGGCGGCCGGGCCCCCGCTGCCGCAGGCGGTGAGCGGCAGCGCGAGCAGCGGAAGCAGCAGAACGGTCGCGGGCAGACGGCGGCGGGCGGAGCGCTGGGGGATCATGCCCGCATTCTCCGCCCGCCGTCCGTCCCCGGGGTCACTTCGCCGCGTCGACGCCGAAGATCTCCGCCATGTTGTCCAGTACCTGGTCCGCGCCCTGCAGGGACACCGAGGTCATCCAGATGGCGTCGTCGACCTCGTACACGTCGCCGTTCTCCACCGCGCTCAGCCGTTCCCACAGCGGGTTCGCCAGGAACCGCTCCTTGCGGTCCTCACCGCCCGAGTACGTGGTGTAGAAGATCACATCGGCCTCGGCCTGCTCGATCTGCTCCTCGCTGATCTCCAGGGTGAACTCCTCGGGATCGCGCTGGTTCTCCGGCCGGGTCAGCCCCATGTCGGCCAGGATGATGCCGGAGAAGGTGTGCGGCAGATAGATGCGGGTGGGGCCGTCGAGGAACCGGACGACCGAGACGGTCGGGTTGTCGTGTGCGGCGTTGACGGCCTCGCCGATCGCCGCCGCCCGGGTCTCGTACGCGGTGATCTGTTCCGCCGCCCGGTCCTCCGCGCCCAGGGCCTCGCCGACCAGGGCGATGTTGTCCTTCCAGGTCGGCCCGGTGGTGGCGACGAACAGGGTGGGCGCGATGTCGGAGAGCGTGTCGTACAGCTCGTCGTGGCGCACCGTCGCGGAGATGATCAGATCGGGCTCCAGGAGCATGATCTGCTCCAGGTTGGGGCTCTCCAGCGGGCCCACGTCCACCGTGTCCTTGACGGCGTCGCCCAGGTACGCGGGGAAGCCGTCCAGGTTGCGGTAGCCGCCGACGCCGGCCACGAGGTTGCCGTCCAGGGCCACGACCGCCTCGACCAGGCTGTTGTCCAGCGCCACGATCCGCTGCGGCGCGGCCGGGATCTCGGTGCTGCCCTTGTCGTGGGTGACGGTGCGCGGGAACGAGGCGTCGCCGGAGCCGGCGTCGGTGGCACTGTTGTCGCTGTTGTCGCTGTCGGCCGGCGAGGATCCGCCGTCGGACCCGCAGCCGGCCAGCCCGGCGGCCAGCGCGGTCATCAGCGCGAAGGCGCCAACGCGGTGGCGCCAGCGGCGCCGCAGGGGGGTGGTCACGGGTCCCTCTTTCGTTTTAGGTAAGGCTTGCCTTGGTAAGGGCGGTGTGAGCATAGCCAGCGTCCGGTGACCGGCGGAAGACGGGGGTGGCGAACCGCACAAGTCAGGCTTGCCTTACCTTGTGGGCGTGTCCGACACCTCCGCCAGTACCGCCGACGCCGTCCAGGCGCCGCCGGCCCCGCCCCCGCCCGGCCGTGGCCGCCCGGCCCGTACGGTCGCGCTGCTCGTGCTGCTGCTCGCCCTGGTCGCCGCCGTGTTCGCCTCCCTCGCCATCGGCAGCAAACCGGTCGCGTTCGGCGATGTGCTGGCCGCGCTCACCGGAAGCCGCGAGGGCGACGCCGTGGTGGTGCGCGACCTGCGCCTCCCGCGTACGGTGCTGGGCCTGCTGGTGGGTCTCGCGCTCGGCGCCGCCGGGGCCGTGGCCCAGGACATCACCCGCAACCCGCTGGGCGATCCGGGCCTGATCGGGGTCAGCGCCGGGGCGGCCTTCGCCGTCGCGGCCGGCATCGGGCTGTTCTCGCTCACCCACTCCTACCAGTACATCTGGTTCGCGTTTCTCGGCGGCGCCCTCGCCGGACTGCTCGCCTACACGGTCGGCGGCACCGGCTACGGAGGCGCCACCCCCGCCAAACTCGCCCTGGCCGGCGCCGCCGTGACGCTCTTCCTCGGCTCGTTCACCAGCGCGCTGGTCCTGCTCGACGTCAACACCCTGGACCAGTACCGCTCCTGGGCCGTCGGCTCACTCGCCGGGCGCGACGCCGCACTCGGCCCGCAGCTCGCGCCGTTCGTCGTCATCGGCCTGGTGCTGGCCATCGCGCTCAGCGGGCGGCTCAACGCCCTCGCGCTCGGCGACGACCTCGCCACCACGCTCGGCGCCAAGGTGCGCACCACCCGCGCGCTGGGCGCGGTCGCCGTGATCGTGCTGACCGGCGCCGCGGTGGCCGCCGCCGGCCCCGTCACCTTCGTCGGCCTCGTCATCCCGCATCTGGTCCGCGCCGTCACCGGCCCGGACGCCCGCTGGCTGATCCCCTGCTCGGCGCTGGGCGGCGGCGTCCTGCTGCTGACCGCCGACGTCATCGGCCGGGTGGTGGCCAGGCCCGGAGAACTGGAGGCCGGAGTGATCACCGCCGTCATCGGCGCCCCCTTCCTGGCCGTCATGGTCAAGCGCGGCAAGCTGCGGGAGCACACCCGATGAGCCGCACCGGCGCCCCGCCGAAGCCCGGGACCCGTACCGGCCCGCGTACCGCGCTGACCGCCGAGGCCGGCCCCTTCGGGCTGCGCGTACCGGTGCGGGTGGTCACCACCGTCCTGGCGCTGCTGCTCGCCGGCTTCGCCGCCTTCACCGCCTCCGTCTCCCTGGGCACCTACGCCATCCCGCTGCCCGACGTGCTGGGCGCGCTGTTCGGCTACGGGGACGGGGCCGCCGATCTCGTCGTGCACAAGCTGCGGCTGCCCCGCGCCCTGACCGCCGTGCTGGCCGGGCTCGCCTTCGGCATGGCCGGCGCCGTCTACCAGGCCGTCACCCGCAACCCGCTGGCCTCCCCCGACCTCATCGGGATCTCGGCGGGGGCCGGGGCCGGCGCGGTGGCCACCATCCTGTTCGGCGGGGTCACCGCGGCGGGCGCCGGAACCTTCGGCGCGGTGCCCTTCGGGGCGCTGGGCGGCGCGCTGCTCACCGCCGCCGTGATCTACGCCTTCGCCTACCGGGGCGGCACCATCACCGGCTACCGCTTCGTCCTGGTGGGCATCGCCGCCGCCGGGGCGCTGGCCGCGCTCACCCGCTGGATGCTGGCCCGCGCCGACATCGACCAGGCCGCGCGCGCCATGGTCTGGCTCACCGGCTCGCTCAACGGCCGCAGCTGGTCGCACGTCGCCTGGGTCGGCTGGGCGCTGCTGATCCTGGTGCCGCTCACCTTCGCGCTGGCCCGCCCCTACCAGCTGCTCCAGTTCGACGACTCCACCGCGCTCAGCCTGGGCATGCGGCTGCACCGGGCGCGCGTCGTGCTGCTGATCGCCGCGACCTGCCTGGCCGCGGTGGCGACCGCGGTGGCGGGCCCGGTCGCCTTCGTGGCCCTGGGCGCCCCGCAGATCGCCCGCCGGGTCGCCGGCACCGCCGGGGTGCCGCTGCTCACCTCCGGGCTGATGGGCGCCGTCCTGATGCTGGCCGCCGACCTCGCCGGGCGGCTGGTGCTCGCCCCGACCGAACTGCCGGTCGGCATCGTCACCGGCGCCGTGGGCGCCCCGTACCTGCTGTTCTTGCTCGCCCGCTCCAACCGGGCCGGAAGGGGAGGCTGAGATGCCCGCCGAGACCACCACCACCGCCACGACGGACGCCACGGACGCCGGGGCGGCGCACCTCGGCGCGGCCGGGCTGCGCCTGGAGTACGGGGACCACGTCGTCGCCGAGGACCTCGATCTGCGGATCCCGGACGGCAAGGTGACGGTGCTGGTCGGGCCGAACGCCTGCGGCAAGTCCACCGCCCTGCGCGCCCTCGCCAGGCTGCTGAAGCCCGCCGCCGGGGCGGTGCACCTGGACGGCCGGGACATCGCCGCCCTGGGCGCCCGGGAGGTGGCGCTGCGCCTGGCGCTGCTGCCGCAGTCCCCGGCCGCCCCGGACGGCATCACCGTACGGGACCTGGTGGCCCGCGGCCGTACCCCGCACCAGCGCTGGTGGCGGCAGTGGTCGGCGGCCGACGAGGAGGCGGTGGACGCCGCGCTCGCGGCCACCGGGGCCACCGCGCTGGCCGAGCGCTCCCTCGACGCGCTGTCCGGGGGCCAGCGGCAGCGGGTGTGGATCGCGATGGCGCTGGCCCAGGACACCGGGGTGCTCCTGTTGGACGAACCCACCACCTATCTGGACCTCGCCCACCAGGTGGATGTGCTGGAGCTGGTCGCCCGGCTCAACCGGGAGCGCGGACGCACCGTGGTGATGGTGCTGCACGAGCTGAACCTCGCCTGCCGGTACGCCGATCATGTGATCGCCATGCGGGACGGGAAGGTGGCGGCGGCCGGTCCGCCGGCCGAGGTGGTCACCCCCGGGCTGGTGCGGGAGGTGTTCGGACTGCGGGCCGCCGTGATCCCGTGCCCGGTCGCCGGAACCCCGCTGGTCATCCCCGAGCTGGCCGCCCGGGAATGAGAAACGCCACCTCCCTGCCCGATATCGGGCAGATTTGTTGCGGAAACCGTCCTTGATCCGCACTATCGAGGGGTGCTCGAACGTCGGACGTCCTCGCACGAGGACCTCGTGGACCACCTGGTGCGCAGCACGCCGCTCGCCAGGGGTGAGGCCGCGCGTGTCGTCCTCGATGTGCTCGCGTACTTCGACGAGACCATCGAGGAGTACACGCGCCGTCGGCACCGCGAGCTCCAGGGGCACGGACTGACCAATCCGGTGATCTTCGAGCGGATCGCCGAGGAGCTGACACACCGGGCGGTGGCCCCGCCGCGACTGTCGATACGACAGCTGCGGCGGATCGTGTACGGCTGACCGCCGCCGTACCGCGCCCGCCGGACCCGTACACCGTACGCGCCGCCCCACCGCCCGCCCGCAGGAATCAACCAGCCAGGAGGACACCCCTTATGTGTGGAATCGTCGGATACATCGGGAAGCGGGATGTCGCCCCCCTCCTCCTGGAGGGCCTGCAGCGCCTCGAATACCGGGGCTACGACTCCGCCGGCATCGCCATCCACAGCAGCGGCAAGGGCGGCGGCCTCAAGACGGTCAAGAACAAGGGCCGGGTCCGCGACCTGGAGGCCAAGGTCCCCGCCCGGTTCGCCGGCACCACCGGCATCGCCCACACCCGCTGGGCCACCCACGGCGCCCCCAACGACATCAACGCCCACCCGCACACCGACGCCGCACAGCGGGTCGCCGTCGTCCACAACGGCATCATCGACAACTCCGGCGACCTGCGCGCCAAGCTCACCGCGGACGGCGTCGAGCTGATCTCCGACACCGACACCGAGGTCCTCGCCCACCTCATCGCCCGCGCCCAGTCGCAGACGCTGGAGGAGAAGGTCCGCGAGGCGCTGCGCTACGTCGAGGGCACCTACGGCATCGCCGTGCTGCACGCCGACTTCCCCGACCGCATCGTGGTCGCCCGCAACGGCTCCCCGGTGGTCCTGGGCATCGGCGAGAAGGAGATGTTCGTCGCCTCCGACGTGGCCGCGCTCATCAGCCACACCCGCCAGGTGATCACCCTGGACGACGGCGAGATGGCCACCCTCAAGGCCGACGACTACCGCACGTACACCACGGACGGCTCCCGTACCTCCGCCGCGCCCACCACCGTCGAGTGGGAGGCCGAGAGCTACGACATGGGCGGCCACGACACGTACATGCACAAGGAGATCGCCGAGCAGGCGGACGCCGTGGACCGCGTGCTGCGCGGCCGGATCGACGACCGCTTCGCGACGGTGCGGCTCGGTGGCCTCAACCTCGACGCCCGCGAGGCGCGCACCATGCGCCGGGTGAAGATCCTGGGCTGCGGCTCCGCCTACCACGCCGGCCAGATCGGCGCCCAGCTGATCGAGGAGCTGGCCCGCATCCCCGCGGACGCCGAGCCGGCCAGCGAGTTCCGCTACCGCAACGCGGTGGTGGACCCCGACACCCTGTACATCGCGGTCAGCCAGTCCGGCGAGACCTACGACACCCTCGCCGCCGTGCAGGAGCTCAAGCGCAAGGGCGCCCGGGTGCTGGGCGTGGTGAACGTGGTCGGCTCGGCCATCGCCCGCGAGACCGACGGCGGCGTGTACGTGCACGCAGGGCCCGAGGTGTGCGTAGTGTCCACCAAGTGCTTCACCAACACGGCGGTGGCCTTCGCGCTGCTGGCGCTGCACCTGGGCCGGATCAGGGACCTGTCGGTCTCCGACGGCAAGCGGATCATCGAGGGGCTGCGCAAGCTGCCCGCCCAGATCGCCGAGGTCCTCGCGGACGAGCCGCGCATCGCCAAGCTGGCGGCCGACTTCGCCGACGCCAAGAGCATGATGTTCGTCGGGCGGGTGCGCGGCTACCCCGTGGCCAAGGAGGCATCCCTGAAGCTCAAGGAGGTCTCCTACATCCACGCCGAGGCGTACCCGGCCTCCGAGCTGAAGCACGGCCCGCTGGCGCTCATCGAGCCCGCGACCCCGACCGTCGCGATCATCCCGGACGATGACCTGCTGGAGAAGAACCGGGCCACCCTGGAGGAGATCAAGGCCCGCAGCGGGCGGATCCTGGCGGTGGCGCACAGCGAGCAGGAGAAGGCCGACGACACCATCGTGGTGCCGCGCAACGAGCCCGAGCTGGACCCGGTGCTGATGGGCATCCCGCTGCAGCTGCTGGCGTACCACACGGCGCTGGCGCTGGGCCGGGACATCGACAAGCCGCGCAACCTGGCCAAGTCCGTCACCGTGGAGTAGGCAAGCTCACCGCGGCGTCCTCGCGGCGCAGCGGACAGAGCGGCGGCCCCCGGACGGGGTGCGTGCCACCATACGCACCCCCGGGGGCCGCCATCTCGCGCCGGCGTCGCCCATTACGCCGGCGTGGGGGACAGCCGCCGCCGGGTCCGTCACCTCCCGGCGGCAGCCAGAGGTCTTGCTCCCTGTATGCCCCTCACAAGCGCACAATCCACCCCGCGAGGGGCAGCAATTTGCGGCGGTGTCCCGGCGGCGCGCGACCGGGCGCGCCGGGGCGGGCGCCGGTGGCCCGGGAACGACCCCCGGGGGAGTGGCCGGGCGAAAAGCGGGCAGACGACCCCTGCCGTGCGGCCGGCGGAAGCAGCGGGGCGCACGGGGGCACGACGGCGCGCGCCGGGCGCCGGCGCGCGGTGCCCGGGCCGTTACGGGATGACGATGACCGGCCGCCGGGCCCGGCGGGCCAGCCGCCCGGACACCGAGCCGAACAGCCGCCCCAGCAGCCCCTGGGTGGTGCCCACGACGATGGCGTCCGCCTCGTACTCCTGGCCCACCTCCTCCAGTTCGTGGCAGATGTCGCCGCCACGCTCCAGCAGGACCCAGGGGAGGTCGGTCAGCAGGTCCGAGCACGCGAGCTCCAGACCGATGACCTCGGTGCGGTGGTCGGGGATGTCCACCAGGGCGGGGGGTTCGCATCCCGCCCATACGGTGGTCGGCAGTCGGTTCGCCACATGAACGATGATCAGCCCGGAGCCGGCGCGGTGAGCCATGCCAATGGCGTATGCGAGAGCACGCTCACTGGTGGTCGATCCGTCGAATCCGACTACGACACCATGCTGAAATGCGGGGTCGCGTGTGTACCGCTCGTCGTCGGCGGGCGCGGGGGGAGTGGACGGATCCGCGAGACGCTTGCGGTCCGTGGGTTCTGGGAGCTCGTATCCAGCCATCAGTGCCTCGGCGGGCGGTCAGCGAGGAGACCTCGTGAGCACGGCAGGGACGGGTGTGGGACACGGAAGGGCCCACGTCAAGGCTGTTTCCTCAGCCACAAGCCCACCTCCAGATGACGTCGTACATTGCTGGTTCCCGCTGACGGCGTTGTCAACCCCGCGAACCGTGACCGAGCAGCATGCCGTACCGCGGGGCGGGGCGCAATGGTCGCCGCGCCCTTGTGTGCGACCGATGCCGGAGCGTAACGATACGGTGTCTGTGGCGTTGCCGGCGACCCGCCGGAACGTCCGATCACCGGCCGGGAGTCTTGTTGACGACTTTTATTTTCAGCCAACTTCCCCACTACTGAAACACCTTGCCCACCCGCCCCGCCAACCCCACGGCCCCACGGGGAAACGGCGAGGCACCGGGGGCCCCGGCCACCGGCGGTGCGGAGCACGACGAGAAGGCGCACTTCCCCCAACTGCTCGTACGTGTAACGCTTCCTGATCGACTGCTTCGCGCCACGTTGTCATGTCGATTTAGCGCCGAGTGATGAACTTGTCCCGCCGACCTCATCCGACACAGTAGATTCGATCTTGGCAATCACGTCGGGGGAAACGTGCAGGACCGAGAGGATGCGACGACCGAGGGAACTGAGGAGCATGAGCCAGGACCCAACGCACGGCCCCGAGCCCGCCGTCAAGCTCGCTGCCCGGCGCCGCCGCGAGATCGTCGCGGTGTTGCTGTTCAGTGGCAGCCCCATGTTCGAAAGTTCCATCCCGCTCTCCGTCTTCGGCGTCGATCGTCAGGACGCCGGAGTGCCGCGCTACCGCCTGCTGGCCTGCGCGGGGGAGGAAGGACCGCTGCGCACCACGGGCGGACTGGAACTGCGCGCGCCCTACGGTCTGGGGGCGATCTCCCGGGCCGGAACCGTCATCGTCCCCGCCTGGCGGTCGATCACCGGACCGCCGCCCGCCGCCGCGCTCGCCGCGCTGCGCCGGGCGCACACTGAGGGTGCCCGCATTGTCGGGTTGTGCACCGGCGCGTTCGCGCTCGGAGCGGCCGGCCTGCTGGACGGCAGACCGGCGACGACCCACTGGATGTACGCCCCCACGCTGGCCAAGCGCTATCCGTCGGTCCATGTGGACCCGCGGGAGCTGTTCGTCGACGACGGTGACATCCTCACCTCGGCCGGCACGGCCGCGGGGATCGATCTGTGCCTGCACATCGTCCGCATGGACCACGGCCCCGAAGCCGCGGCGGCCCTGGCCAGACGGCTGGTGCTGCCCACCAGGAGAGGGGGTGCCGGCAACGGCGCCGAGAGCGGCCAGCCGCGCCATCTGGACCGCTCTTTACCAGAGGACATCGGCGCGGACCCGCTGGCCGAGGTGGTGGCCTGGGCGCTGGAGCACCTCCACGAGCAGTTCGACGTGGAGACCCTGGCGGCCCGCGCGTACATGAGCCGCCGCACGTTCGACCGGCGCTTCCGGTCCCTTACTGGGAGCGCTCCCCTGCAGTGGCTGATCACGCAGCGGGTGCTCCAGGCGCAGCGCCTGCTGGAGGTCTCCGACTACTCGGTGGACGAGGTGGCGGGCCGCTGCGGCTTCCGTTCCCCCGTCGCTCTGCGCGGGCACTTCCGGCGCCAGCTGGGGGCCTCCCCGGCGGCCTACCGGGCCGCCTACCGGGCCCGGCAGCAGGAGTCGGCGGCCGGGCGCGCCAAGCCCGTCACCGACGGCTTCTCGCCCCGCGTGCCGGGGCAGCGGGGCCGGCCGGTGGCCTGAACGGGAGCACCGCCCACAGGTGCACGGCGGCCCGCCGCCCGGGACTCCGGGAGGCGGGCCGTCCCGTGGGCCCGAACGCCCGGCGTAGGGTTGCCCGCATGAACGACCGGATGGTGTGGATCGACTGCGAGATGACAGGTCTCTCGCTGATCGACGACGCGCTCATCGAGGTGGCCGCGCTGGTCACCGACTCTGAGCTGAACGTACTCGGGGAGGGCGTGGACATCGTGATCCGCCCGCCCGCCGCCGCGCTGGCCACCATGCCGGAGGTGGTGCGCACCATGCACACCACCTCGGGGCTGCTGGACGAGCTGGACGACGGCACGACGCTGGAGGACGCCGAGCGGCAGGTGCTGGAGTACGTCCGCACGTACGCGCCGGAGGCCGGCCGCACCCCGCTGTGCGGCAACTCCGTCGGCACCGACCGGGGGTTCCTCGCCCGGGACATGCCGGCCCTGGAGGGGCATCTGCACTACCGGATCGTGGACGTCTCCTCGGTCAAGGAACTGGCCCGCCGCTGGTACCCGCGCGTCTACTTCAACAGCCCCCCCAAGGGCGGGCAGCACCGGGCGCTGGCGGACATCAAGGAGTCCATCGCGGAGCTGCGTTACTACCGCGAGGCGCTCTTCGTGCCGCAGCCCGGACCGGACTCCGACACGGCCAAGCGGATCGCGGCGCGGCACGTCGCGCAGTGACCCGGGTGGGCCGCGGGGAACGCGGGAGCGAAGTGCCCCGCGCACCCTGTACACTCAATACGGCCGAGCGGGGAGAGCCGTAAAAAGCCTCCCGAGTCGGTCATGGTGGGTGTAGCTCAGTTGGTAGAGCACCTGGTTGTGGTCCAGGTGGCCGCGGGTTCAAGTCCCGTCACTCACCCTCACATCAAGGGCCTGACCTGCGGAAACGCGGGTCGGGCCCTTGGTCGTTCCCGGCCCTGGTCACATGATCGCCGCACCGGGCCGCCGCACCGTCAAGTCGCCCCGGGCACCGGGCCATCCCGCCGGGCCACGCAAGGGGCCCGTGCGGCCGGGCGGGCTCCCCGCGAGACGGGCGAATAACGGGCGTACCGGGGGGAGACGCGTGCCACAGCATTCCCGGTGGGTGGGGCGGGGAGGATGAAGACGATCTTCGGCGCACCGGGGGCGGGAGCCGTGGGGGTGGGCCGGCACGCCGCCGGGCGGGGCCCTCCCACGGGCCGCTCCGGGGCGCCGGGGACGGGGCGGGCCACCGGACGGGTCCGGCCCTCGCCGTACATCGCGCACCACCCACCGCGACTCGACGCCCGACCAGCCCAGGAGAGCCGCATGCTGCCCACGACTGTGCTCGACAGCAGTCACCTCGCTCCCCACGACCGCTTCGAGTACTGGCGCGAGACTCTCATCTCGCTCATCGCCCCGATGGAGATCACCAGTGACTTCACCACCGATTTCCAGGGCCGGTCGCGGCTGATCGCGCTGGAGGACATCCGGGTGCTGCCGATCACCATGCGGGCCGTCGAGGCGCGCCGGACCCCCCGGCTCATCCGGTGTTCCGACCCCGAGCTCCTGCACATCGCGCTGCCCACCCCCGGGGCCTCGCCGCTGGCCGTCAGCCAGAACGGCGGGCAGCACGTCAGCGGGCCGGGCGAGCTGTATCTGGTGGACACCTCGCGGCCCTTCACGGTCGGCGCCGCCACCCCCGGCCTGCCGTTCGGCGGGGACTGCGTCGAGATTCCCAAGAGCCGGCTGAGCCTGCCTCCGAACACCCCGACCGGCGAGATCCTGGGGCACGCGCTGTCCTCCCGGCACGGCTTCGGTGCGCTGCTCGCCCATTACGTCATCCATCTGCGGCAGCAGTACCGCACCTACCGGCCGGCCGACGTGCCCCGGCTCGCCACCACGCTCGCCGACCTGGTCACCGGGCTGATCATCCACACGCTCGACACCGCGCCGCCGCAGGACGAGGAGAGCGCGGAGCGGACCCTGCTGCTCGCCGTCAAGATGTTCATCGAGCGGCATCTCACCGACCCCGCGCTGAAGCCCGCCGTGGTCGCCGCCCAGCACCATGTCTCCGTACGCCACTTGCACCGGATCTTTCAGCGGCAGGGCACGACGCCCGCCGCCCACATCCGGCGCCGTCGGCTCGAACGCGCCCACGGTGAGCTGACCGACCCGACGCAGACCGGCGTCCCGGTGCACGCCGTCGCCCGCCGCTGGGGCTTCGCCTCGCACGCGCACTTCACCCGTGCCTACGCGCAGCAGTTCGGCCGCACCCCCAGCCAGGCCAGACGGCTCGTTCTTGACCGGCAGTGCCCGGGTTCTTGACTCTCCCCGCCAACCGGCCCCAAAGCTCTGGCAGATCAGGGCGCGGGCCGGTGGAATGACACGTATCAGCAGGTGAGCGGCGCCCTTGACCAGGGCGCGGCGCTCACGAGGGGGAGGCGTTGCGAGCCGCGTGGCGCCGCTCCCCGTGTCGGAAAAAGGGGGAAAGAATGCGCTCGAAGAACATGGCGAGGACCCTCGTCACGGCGACCGTGATCTGCGCGGTCGGTGCGGGCGGCCTGGTGACCGCGGGTACGGCGGTGGCGGCGCCGTCCGGGAAGCAGCAGGCGGTGGTTTCCGAGTCCGTCGCCCCGCTCGCCGTGGTCAATCTGGGGCTGACCTCCGCCGAGGCCCAGAAGGTCCAGCGCTGGCTGAGGACGTACTTCAACTACAACGGCGCGATCGACGGGCAGCTGGGCACCGAGAGCTGGAAGGCCATGCAGCGCTTCCTGCGCCAGCAGGCCGGGTACACCGACGCGATCGACGGGATCGTCGGGCCCAACACCATCCGGGCACTGCAGTACTGGCTGCGGCAGGCGAACGGCTACACCGGTGCGATCGACGGGATCGCCGGTGCCGGTACCCAGGCCGCGTTCAAGCGGTTCGCCAACGGTCTCGGCTGACGTCAGCGCGCCCGGCCGGACCGGGCCGGGGCCGGCCGGTCCACGCAGTCCACGTGGGGGAGAGCAACGCGATCCGCGGTGTGCCGTCCCTCGTCACGCAAGAGGAGAGAAGCATGCGATCGATGACGTTCACGAAGCCCCTGGTCGCCCTGGTGGCGGTCGCGGGGATCGGTGCGGGGAGTCTGGTGACCGCGGGTACGGCGGTGGCGGCGCCGTCCGGGAAGCAGCAGGCGGTGGTTTCCGAGTCCGTCGCCCCGCTCGCCGTGGTCAATCTGGGGCTGACCTCCGCCGAGGCCCAGAAGCTCCAGCGCTGGCTGAAGACGTACTTCGGCTACACCGGTGCGATCGACGGCCAGATGGGCACCGAGAGCTGGAAGGCCCTGCAGCGGTTCCTGCGGCAGAGCTCGGGTTACACCGACGCGATCGACGGGATCGTCGGCCCCAACACGGTGAAGGCACTCCAGCGCTGGCTGAAGTCGGCCTGGGGCTACACCGGTGCGATCGACGGGATCGCCGGTTCCGGCACCCAGGCGGCGTTCAAGCGGTTCGCCAACGGGCTTTCCTGACGGACCGCCGGGAGGGGCGCGCCCGGGACCGGGGGGTGCCACGGGCGGGCCGCGAGGGACGGCAGAAGTGCTCCGGGGGAGATTTCTGCCCGCGCGCGGGGAACGGGGCGGCCCCTGGCCGGGGCCGCCCCGGCGTGCGCCATTCACGAGGGGGCGGCGCCGCGACGGCGTCGGGTGCTGCCCCGCACTACGAAAGGGGAAAGAAGTGCGTACGAAGAACATGACCAGGACGTTCGTCACGATGACCGCGATCTGCGCGGTCGGTGCGGGGAGTCTGGTGACCGCGGGTACGGCGGTGGCGGCGCCGTCGGGCAAGCAGCCGGCGGTGGTTTCCGAGTCCGTCGCCCCGCTCGCCGTGGTCAACCTCGGGCTGAGCACGAGCCAGGCCCAGAGCGTCCAGCGGTGGCTGAGGGACACCTGGGGTTACCGGGGCGCCATCGACGGGCAGCTCGGCGCCGAGAGCTGGAAGGCCCTGCAGCGCATGCTGCGGGGAGGCTGGAACTACAACGACGCCATCGACGGGGTCGTCGGTCCCAACACGGTGAAGGCCATGCAGCGCTGGCTGAAGGCGGGCTGGGGCTACACCGGTGCGATCGACGGGATCGCCGGTTCCGGCACCCAGGCCGCGTTCAAGCGGTTCGCCAACTACCTGCCCTGAGCGACCGCGCCGAGCGGTCCGCCCCCGCGCCGGGCGGACCGCTCGGCGCTGCCCTGCGGTCGGTCTCCGTCAGGAGGGGGCGCATCATGGTCCTGCCCCGGGGGCACCGGGGCGTTGTTCGGCGGGACGGGAAAGGGCCGGTGCACGGGCATGGGGGTGGGCGCGCGGTGGTCAGACGCTCTGCTGCTCGCGGGGATTCTGCTGGTCGGCGGAGTGATCGCGCCGCTGCTGGAGGACGGGCCGCGGCAGGCCGTGCTCGGGATCGCCGCCGTCGGCGGCGGCAGCCTCGTCGGGGCCCGGATCCGCGCACGCCGCGGGTCCGGGCGGTGAGGCGGCCGGCGGGGTCAGTCGCCGCCGCCCCCGCCTCCGCCGTCGCCCCCACCGCCACCGCTGTCGCCGCTGCTTCCGCCGCTCCCGCCGTCGCCGCCACCCCAGCCCCAGCCCCAGCCACTTCCGCTGTCACCACCGCTACCGGTGTGGGGGTCCGTGTGCGTCGGTGATCCGCCCCCGCGCCCACCCCGGGGCCCGCTGAAACCGCTCCGGAAGGCCCGGAGGGCGATCGACCCCACCACGAGCACCAGCACCACGCCGATCACTATCACCATGAGTTCCGCTCCCCCCTCGCGCGTTTTCACACGTTCACGCGTTATCCACAGGCCCGGACGGGCTGGTGGCAGCCTCCCATAGGATCGCTCCGCAAGGCCGGGGGAATCGGTCGGAGAACGGGGAGAGGGGATGGGACGCCGTGGAGATCGCTGACATCGGGGAGCTGTGGGACCGGGTCACCGGTACGCAGCCCGCGCCCGAGCTGTGGCTGGTGCTGGCGACCGCCGCCGTGGCACTGGCCGTTGTCACCCCGTACGGGGTGTGGCGGGTCGCCCGGAACACCATCACCATCGCCCACGAGGGCGGCCACGGACTGGTCGCGCTGCTCACCGGCCGCAAGCTCGAAGGCATCCGGCTGCACTCCGACACCTCGGGGCTCACCGTCTCGCGGGGCAGACCCACCGGCCTCGGCATGATCCTGACCGCCGCCGCCGGGTACACCGCCCCCTCCCTGCTGGGCCTGGGTGGCGCCGCGCTGCTGTCCTCGGGCCGCATCACCGCCCTGCTGTGGGGCGCCACGGCGCTGCTGCTCGCGCTGCTCGTCATGGTGCGCAACGCCTACGGGATGCTCACCGTGCTGCTCACCGGCGCGCTGTTCCTCCTGGTCTCCTGGCTCACCGACCCCGAGGTACAGGCCGCCTTCGCCTACGGCGTGGTGTGGTTCCTGCTGCTGGGCGGGGTCCGCCCGGTGTGGGAGCTCCAGGCCAAACGGCGGCGCGGCGGCGCGGGGGACTCCGACGCCGACCAGCTGGCCCGGCTGACCAGGATGCCCGCGCTGATCTGGCTGCTGTTCTTCCACGCCGTCGTGCTCGCCTGCCTGATAGCCGGCGGTGGCAGCCTGCTGGACGCCGCCGCCCCCTGACCGGGCCCCATGCCCGCCGATCCCCCTCCGTCGCGCACTAAAGTGAGAACCATGACCGACCACAGTCTGACCGCCGACCACTGGCCCGCCCCGCTCGCCTCCGGCGCGGTCGAGGCGACCGTCACGGTGCCCGGCTCCAAGTCGGTCACCAACCGGGCGCTGATCCTCGCCTCGCTCGCCGCCGACCCCAGCTGGGTACGCCGCCCGCTGCGGTCCCGCGACACCCTGCTGATGGCGGAGGCGCTGCGCTCGCTGGGCATCGGCATCGAGGAGACCATCACCTCCTCCTCCAGCTCCGCCGTCACCGGCGGGCCCGAGGCCGGCGGCGAATCCTGGCGGATCATCCCCGCCACCCCGCAGGCCCCGGCCACCGTCGATGTCGGCAACGCCGGCACCGTGATGCGGTTCCTGCCGCCGCTGGCCACCCTCGCCGAGGGGCCGGTGCGCTTCGACGGCGACCCCCGTTCGCACGAACGCCCGCTGCACGGCGTCATCGACGCGCTGCGCGTGCTCGGTGCCCGCATCGACGACGACGGGCGCGGCGCGCTGCCGCTGACCGTGCACGGCGCCGGCTCCCTGGACGGCGGGCGGGTGGAGGTGGACGCCTCCTCGTCCTCCCAGTTCATCAGCGCCCTGCTGCTGTCGGCGCCGCGCTTCAACCAGGGCGTGGAGGTGCGGCACACCGGCGCCGTCCTGCCCTCGCTGCCGCACATCCGGATGACGGTGGACATGCTGCGCCGGGCCGGCGCCCAGGTGGACTCCCCCGAATCGGGCGGCGAGCCCAACCTGTGGCGGGTGGCGCCCGGCGCGCTGCTCGGCCGCGACCTGGTCATCGAGCCCGACCTGTCCAACGCCCAGCCGTTCCTGGCCGCCGCGCTGGTCACCGGCGGCAGCGTGACCATCCCCGACTGGCCCTTCCACACCACCCAGGCCGGCGACGCGCTGCGGGAGATCTTCTCCGCGATGGGCGGCGACTGCGTGCTGGACGACCGCGGTCTCACCCTGACCGGCAGCGGCCGGATCCTCGGCATCGACATCGACCTCGGCGAGGTCGGCGAACTCACCCCGGGCATCGCGGCCGTCGCGGCGCTGGCGGAGAGCGAGTCGGTACTGCGCGGAGTGGCCCATCTGCGGCTGCACGAGACCGACCGGCTCGCGGCCCTCACCCGGGAGATCAACGCGCTGGGCGGCGATGTCACCGAGACCGAGGACGGGCTGCGGATCAGGCCGCGCCCGCTGCACGGCGGCGTGTTCCACACGTACGAGGACCACCGGCTGGCGACCGCGGGCGCCGTTCTGGGGCTGGCGGTGAAGGACCTGGAGGTGGAGGACATCGCCACCACCGGCAAGACCATGCCCGACTTCCCCGAACTGTGGCACGGCATGCTGGCGGGACGCGGCTAGGGCCGGGCGGCACCGCGATGCGCCGGTACGGCAAGCACACCGATGAGGACGATGTACGGGTCCGGCCTTCCCGGCACGGCAGCCGCCCCCGCACCCACCGGCGCCCCGCGCACGAGGACGCGGCCGAGGGCTTCGTCCTGACGGTGGACCGGGGCCGGATCACCTGCCTGGTGGGCGAGGTGACCGTCACCGCGATGAAGGCCCGCGAACTGGGCCGCAAGGCCGTTGTCGTGGGCGACCGGGTCGCGGTGGTCGGCGACCTGTCGGGCAAGCGCGACACCCTGGCCCGGATCGTGCGGGTGGAGGAACGCACATCGGTGCTGCGGCGTACGGCCGACGACGACGATCCGTTCGAGCGGGTGGTGGTCGCCAACGCCGATCAGCTGGCCGTTGTCACGGCCCTCGCCGACCCCGAGCCCCGCCCCCGGCTGATCGACCGCTGCCTGGTGGCCGCCTACGACGCAGGGCTCCAGCCGCTGCTGATCCTGACGAAGGCGGACCTGGCCCCGGCCGGGCCGCTGCTGGAGACGTACGCCCCGCTGGGGGTGCGCCATGTGGTGACCAGCGCCGAACGGTTCGACGACGCGGCATCGGTGGAGCCGGTCCTGGAACTGCTGGCGGACCGGACCACCGCGTTCGTGGGGCACAGCGGCGTCGGCAAGACGACGCTGGTCAACGCCCTGGTGCCGGAACGGCAGCGGGCGACGGGCCACGTCAACGCGGTCACCGGCCGGGGTCGGCACACCACCGTCTCCGCCCTGGCCCTGCCGCTGCCCGACTCGGCGGGCTGGGTCATCGACACCCCGGGCGTACGGTCCTTCGGCCTCCACCACGTCGACCCCTCGCGGGTCATCGGTGCCTTCCCCGACCTGGAGCCGGGCGCGGCCAACTGCCCCCGGGCGTGCAGTCACGACGAACCGGACTGCGCCCTGGACGCGTGGGTGGCCGAGGGCCACGCGGACCCGGCCCGGCTGTACTCGCTGCGCCGGCTGCTGGCGACCCGGGAACGGACGGCCGGGGACTGACACACCGCTCCCGCGCGGAGCGCCGCCCTTACCGGGCGGAGATCAGCGGCTCGCTGGGCTGCGCTGCGGTGGTGGGCTGCGCTGCGGTGCCGACACCGGAGCCGGCCGCCGTCGTCGCTGCGGCGGCGCGGGCGGCGGCGGTCCGGTTGGTCAGCAGCGCACTGGCCAGCGAGCGGTGCAGCGCGGCCAGCCCGCGGACCAACGGCAGCGCGGTCACCAGCAGCAACACCCCGACGGCGGTGGTGAAGGCGACATCGGCCGCGAAGGAATCGTTGCCCGTGATCAGCTCGTACAGGCCCTGGTTGTCCTCGCCGCGCGGCAGCGCCCAGGCCCAGGCGACGTACAGCAGCCCACCGACCCCGCCCACCGTCCAGACCAGGGCCAGCGAGAAGCTCACCACGCGCAGCGGGAACGACACCACCATGTGCGCCAGATCGCGCCACGACTGCGGCTCCGCCAGCGAACGGGTCAGCCGGGCGAAGCCGGTACAGCCCGCGACACGGTAGTGGTGCGGCGGCAGCGGACGCCCGGAGAGAGCTTCCAGCTCACGCCGTTCCACGATGGCCATGCCCCGGGCGGCCCGCAGCGTACCCGCCAGGACCGGGATGCCGCACACGATCACCAGCGTGCCGACGCCCAGGGCGAAGCCGGTGACGGCGACGGTGAAGGCCACGATGCCGACCGGCAGCCCGCGCAGGAGAAACGACAGTTCGCGCAGGAAACGGCCACGGGACGAGGAAGTCGGTGTGCTCATGGGGTCAATCCTGTTGCCGCGAAGCGCTGTTCAACAGCGGCCTGGGGCGTCAGGAGGGGGTGGTGCCACGTACACCCTCCGCCTCCCGCCACAACCGGCGCGTCAGCTCCTCCGCACCCTCCCCCGTGGTGTGCCGGTGCCCGGTGCCCGCCCACAGACTCAGCCCGTGCGGGTCACCCGCGGCGCGCAGCGGCTTCGTCAGCTGGTGCAGCAGCGGGTAGCCGGGCAGGGTAGGTGGCGGTGGGCGGACCGCTCGCGGAGATCAGTGGTCGGCGGGGAGGACACGGAACGCGGAGAGCCCAGGGGTCAGGGGAGTGATGGCCCGGTAGTCGCGATGGTCGAGGGTGAGAATACGGTCCGTCTTGTACCGGTCGGCGAGGACGACACCCACGGCGTCGGCGAGGTCCAGACGCAGTCCCTCGTACTTCATGCGTACCTGGTGGGCTGACGCCAGGTCCGCAGGTTTCAGCTCGGCCAGCTTGTACTGGCCGTCCGTCATGCGGGCGTTCAAGGCGTCCATGATCTGTATGGCGGCGGGAAAGCCGAGATCCCGGTGCACCAAGTGGTCCAACTCGGCAATGACCAAGGGCGACATGGCCAGCACCTCGCGATCGACGATCTCCAGCGCGTCCCGGTGTTCGGGTTGTGTCGAGTCGAAGGCGGCGAAGAGGGCAGAGGTGTCCGCGACGATGATCAACGGCGTGCCGCCCGTTCCTTGATGTGGGCGTAGATCGAGTCGTCCATGGCTTCGGCGCTCATCGGCCGGCCACTCTCGAAGACCGGGAGCGGGTGGCTCTTCCTGGGGCGTACCGAGTTCTCCAGCAGCATCGCGATGCCCCGCCGGATCAGTTCGGCCTTGCTCACCCCTGTGGCGGCGGCCTCGGCGTCCAACCGCACCTCAAGATCTTCGGGAAGGTACACGGTCGTCTTCATCATGCTACGTAGGGTACCAGCTGCCATACGTATGGCTTAAATGGTGCAAAATTCAGCTCACTGGACCGACGCCTCCCGCCACAGCCGGCGCGTCAGCTCCTCCGCACCCTCCCCCGTGGTGTGCCGGTGCCCGGTGCCCGCCCACAGGCTCAGCCCGTGCGGGTCACCCGCGGCGGCCGCCGCGGCGCGCAGCGGCTTCGTCAGCTGGTGCAGCAGCGGGTAGCCGGCCGGGGCGGTGGCGGTGTGGTCGTCGATGAAACGGTTGCGCAGGCCCCGCGCCGGGCGGCCCGAGAAGGCCCGGGTGACCGTGGTCCGCCCGAACGTGCCGGGATCGGCGAGCGCCGCCCGGTACGCCGCGCCCGTACCCGCCTCCGGGGTGCGCAGATACGCCGTGCCCAGCTGCGCCGCCGCCGTGGTGTCGCCGCGCAGCACGGCCGCGATGTCCGCGCCGGTGGCCAGGCCACCGGCGGCGATCAGCGGAAGACCGGTCCGCTCCCGCACCCGCGCCAGCAGAAGCGGCAACGGGGTGTCGTCCGGGTCGGCCTCCGGGTCGAAGCAGCCGCGGTGACCGCCGGCCTCCGGGCCCTGCACACACAGCGCGTCCACCCCCAGCCCGGCCGCCTCCGCCGCCTCCCGCGGTGAGGTGACGGTGGCGACCACGGCCGTCCCGGCGGCGTGCAGCGCCGCCACCGTCGCGGCCGGCGGCGGGCCGAAGGTGAAGGACACCACCGGCACCGGGTCGGCGAGCAGCAGCTCCAGCTTGCGTTCCCAGTGATCGGTGTCGTGGACGTCGGGTTCGGGCAGCGCGACCCCGTACCGCTCGGCGTCCGCCGCCAGTTCGGCGCGGTAGCGGTGCACCGGGGCGAGATCCTCCGGCAGCGGGCGGGGCACGAACACGTTGACGCCGAACGGCCCCGGGCCCACCAGCTCCCGGGTCCGCGCGATCCGTTCCCCCAGTGCCCCGGGGCTCAGATAGCCGGCCGCGAGAAAACCGAGCCCGCCCGCCCGGACCACCGCCGCCACCAGCTCCGGGGTGGCCGGCCCTCCCGCCATCGGGGCCTGGACGATCGGGACGGGCAACCGGAGTACGGAGAACATGGCGGCAGCGTAGCCGCAGCCCCCGCACGGGTGGAGCGGGCTCCACCCCGGCACGGGTGGCAGCACGCTCGTGGCCGGACGGCCGCCGCTCGTAGCGTGCCGGTCATGCGAGAGGACAACAGGACGGCGATCGCGGCGGCCGGGGAACCGGCGCTGCGGCTCGACCGGGTGAGCCGGACCTACCCGGGCGGGCGTGCCCCCGCGCTGAACGGGATCGACCTGGAGGTGCCGCGCGGCCGGTTCCTCGCCGTGCTGGGCCGCTCGGGCTCGGGCAAATCCACGTTGCTGCGGTGCGCGGCCGGCCTGGAACGCCCCACCGGCGGCGCGGTCCACCTGGGCGGGGTGCCGCTGGCCACACTCCGCGCCACGGCACTGACCCGGCTGCGCCGCGACCGGATCGGCTTCGTCTTCCAGGAACTCAATCTGGTGGACTCGCTGACGGCCCTCCAGAACGCCGCGCTGCCCCTGCTGCTGGCCGGGGCGGGCGAAGGGGAGGCCACACGGGCGCGGGCGCTGCGGGTGCTGGACGAGGTCGGGCTGGCCGACCGCGCCGCCGAACCACCGGCCCGGCTCTCGGGCGGACAGCGGCAGCGGGTCGCCATCGCCCGCGCCCTGATCACCGAGCCGGACATCATCTTCGCGGACGAACCCACCGGCGCGCTGGACCCGGTGACGGCCGAGAGCGTCCTCGCGCTGCTGCGCCGCGCGGTGGACGCGCACGGGCACACCGTGGTGATGGTGACGCACGACCCGGTCGCCGCCGGGCACGCGGACGAGGCGATCGTCCTGGACGCGGGCCGGATCGTACGGCGGCTGGAACGGCCGTCCGCCGGCCAGGTACTGGGCGCGCTGCGGGCGGTGGCCGCGTGAAGGAGGCTCCCGCGGTGCTGGCCCGGGCGTCCGGGCGGTACCACCGGCGGTCGTGGCGGGCGGTGTCCGTCGCGCTGGCGGCGACCTCGCTGCTGCTCGGCTGCTTCGCGCTCGGCGCGCTGACCACCGCGCTCGGGCACCCCGACCCCGAACGGTACGCGGGCGCCGAGGTCGTGGTGACGGCGGATCAGCACACTCACCACCGTGGCGTGACGGCACCGCTGACGGAACGGGTGCGGGTGCGGCGCACGGTGGTGGACCTGCTGGAGTCCGTACCGGGGGTGGCGCGGGCCGTCGCGGACGAGGAGTTCACGGTACGGACGGACACCGCGGCGCAGCTGCCGGGCCGGCCGTGGCCGGCCGCCGCGCTGGCCCCCTGGGGGCTGATGGCGGGACGGGAACCGGTCGCCGCGGACGAGGTCGTCGCGTCGGCCGAGCTGGGGGTGCCGCTCGGCACCGAGTTGGAGGTGCGGGTCGGGCAGGACACCTCCGTGCGCCGGGTGGTGGGCCTGGCCGAGGGCCCGGCGGCGCTGTGGTTCACGGGGCCGGAGGCCGCCGCGCTGGCGGGTCACCCGGACTCCGTCGACGCGATCGGGCTGCTCGCCGAACCGGGCGTGGGCGCGGGTGCGCTGCACACGGCGGTTCGGCAGGCCCTGGACGCGGCGGGCGCGGTCGATGCCCGGCCGCAGAGGGTACGCCCGGCCGGTGACCCCGGCACGCTGCGGGCCCTGACCGGCGACGGACGGGGCGCGGCGGAGTCCCTGAGGGCGGAGCCGGTGCGGACGGGACTGCTGGCGCTGTTCGGCGCGATCGCCGGATCGGTGCTGCTGATCGCCGGACTGGTGCTGGCGACGCTGGTGGCGCGGGCGCTGCGGCAACGCGCCGGGGAGCTGGCGCTGTTGCACGCGGTGGGGGCCACGGCGCGGCAGCTGCGCGGGGCGGTCGCCCGTGAGGTGGCCGTCATCGCGGCGCGCGCGGCGCTGCTGGGGGCGGTGGCCTCCGTACCGCTGTTCGTGGTGCTGTGGCCGCTGGTCACGGCGGAGGCCGCGCCGTACGGGCTGGCGCTGCCGGTCCTGCCCTGGACGCTCCCGGCACCGCTGGTCACGGCGGGCCTGACCGTGGCGACGGCCGTGCTGGCCACCCTGCCCGCCACCGGCGGGGCGACCCCGGGCCCGCGCTCCCGGACCGGGCGCCGCCCCGTACGGCCCCGGGCCACCGGTCCCGGACCGTCACCCGTCGCTGCCGGCGGACCGGTTGGCTCCGGGACCGGCTCTGTGGGCCCTGCCGCTCCGGCTGTTCCCGCCCCGGCCGCCCCACGCGTCGGCTCTGCTGTTTCCGCAGGTCCCGCTCCGGTGGCCGGGTCCGCCGGCCCGGCAGGGCCGGCCAGGCCCACCCGCCTCGCCGTTTCCACCGGGGCAACCCCTCTCGCCGACCCCGCCGCCCCTGCGGGTTCCGCCGCGCCTGTTCAGCTCGCCGGTCCTGTCGGCTCAGGCCCACCCGCTTCGTCTGCCAACCCCGGCGCTCCTGCCGGCCCTGCCCGTCCCGTCACCGCCGGCGTGCCCGTCCCGCCGCCCGGCCCCGGTGGGCGGAAGGTCGGTGGGCTGGTGCTGCTCGGGATGGGGCTGATGTCCGCCACCGGTGGTGCCCTGCTGCCGGGGGAGGGGGCCGCCGCCGCGGCCGGTGCCGCCGTGGTGGTCATGGTCATCGGCTGCGCGCTGCTCGGGCCGTGGATCGCGGCGTGGGTGGTGGCGGTCACCGGCGGGGCGCTGCGCAGGTTCGGCGGAGTGGGCGGCCGGCTGGCCGCCGCGCAGGGGCGGGCTGACGCCCCCCGGCTCGGAGCCGCCGTCGTGTCCATCGTGCTGGTGACGGCCTTCGCCATCGTCCAGCTGGCGGCCGGTGCCACCGCGCAGCGCGCCGGGGAGGAACAGGCCCGCGCCACCGGCCCGGCCGAAGGGACGCACAGCACCGTGTTGGTCGCGCGCAGTGAGCTGGGCGAGGCCGTGCTCGACCGGCTGCCGGTGCTCGGGGTCACCCCCGGGGACCCCGCCTTCGACCCCGGGGTGCGCGACGGTGACCTCGCCGATCTGGGGGCGGGGACGGTCGCGGTCGGCGCGGACCGGGCCCGCACGCTCGGCGCCGGGGTCGGGGACACCGTCACGCTGCGGTACGGCGACGGCGTGGAGGACAGCCTGCGGATCGTGGCCGTGTACACGCGCTCCCTCGCGGTGGGCGATTTCCTGTTCGACCGCGCGCAGCTCGCCGCCCACGTCTCGGACCCGGCCGCACCGGCGGCGGCCGTGCGCACCCCGGTGGCCCTGGAGGGGGCCGCGCTGGAGAGCGGGCTGTCGGCCGCCGCCGTGGCCGGGCTGTGCGCGCTGGCGCTGCTCGCCGTGTTCTCCACCCTCGCGGTATCCGCCGTGGGCCGCCGCCCCGAGCTGGAACTGCTGCACCGGCTGGGTGCCGGGCGCGGGCAGCTGTGGACGATGCTGGTGCTGGAAGCCGCCCTGGTGGCGCTGACCGGGACGCTGCTCGGGGTCGCCGTGGCCGCCGTGCCGCTGCTGGGCTTCAGCTGGGCGGTGCTGCACACGCTCCCGTGGCTGCCGCCGCTCCAGGCGGCGCTGATCGGCACGGCGGTGCTCCTCACCACGGCCGCCGGGGCGCTGCTGCCGGCCCGCCGCGCGCTGCGCGTCAGGCGTTGAGGTACGCGAGCACCGCCCTGACCCGGCGGTGCCCGGAGTCGGTGGGCGGCAGGTTCAGCTTCAGGAAGACGTTGCCGATGTGCTTGTGGACCGAGCGTTCGGTGATGACGAGGGCGGCGGCGATGGTCGCGTTGTCGTGGCCCTCCGCCATCAGGTGGAGGACCTCCCGCTCGCGCGGGGTCAGTTCGCCCAGCGGGTCGCCGCGCCGCTGCCGGGACATGAGCTCGGTGACGACCTCGGGGTCCAGCGCGGTGCCGCCCGCCACCACCCGGTCCAGGGCGTCCAGGAAGTCGTCGACCCGGCCCACCCGGTCCTTGAGCAGATAGCCCACACCGCGTGCGCCGCCGCCGAGCAGTTCGGCGGCGTAGGTCTGCTCCACGTACTGCGACAGCACCAGCACCGGCAGCCCCGGCAGCTGTTCGCGGGCCGCCAGTGCCGCCCGCAGGCCCTCGTCGCGGAAGCCGGGCGGCAGCCGTACGTCCAGGACCGCCGCGTCCGGGCGGTGTTCCAGGAGGAGGGGCAGCACCTCGGGCCCGGTGGCCGCCACCCCCGCCACCTCGTGGCCCGCCGAGCGCAGCAGCAGGACCATGCCCTCCCGCAGCAGGGCGTTGTCCTCGGCGATCACCACACGCACGGCAGCTCCACTTCGATCTCGGTCGGCCCTCCGGCCGGCGATTGCACCCGCACGGTTCCGTCCAGGGCGGCGACCCGGCGGCGGATGCCGCTCAGGCCGGTGCCCCGTGTCTCGTCGGCGCCACCCCGGCCGGTGTCGCACACCCGCACCCGCAGCACGGTACGCCCGGCGTCGCCGGTGAGGTCCAGGGCGACGGTGGCGTGCCGCGCGCCGCTATGCTTGGCGGCGTTCGTGAGCGATTCGGCGACGGTGAAGTACGCGGCGGTCTCCACCGAGGCCGGGGCGCGCGGCCCGGCCTCCAGGGCATCGGCGACCGTGACGGCGACCTCCAGGCCGCTGCCGGCCGCCAGCGCCCGCACGGCGCCGGCCAGGCCGCGGTCGGTGAGCACCGGCGGGTGGATGCCGCGGACGACGTGCCGCAGTTCGCCCAGCGCCTCTTCCGCCTGGTCCTGTGCCTCGTCCAGCAGCCGGCGCGCGGTCTCCGGGTCGCGGTCGTACGCGCGGCGGGCCAGCCCCAGACGCATGGACAGCGCCACCAGATGGGCCTGCGCGCCGTCGTGCAGGTCGCGCTCGATCCGGCGCAGTTCGGCGCCGTGCGCCGTGATCGCGCCGGCGCGTGTCGCGGTCAGCTGCTCCACGCGTTCGGCGAGCCGGGCGGTGGGCGAGGGCAGCAGCAGGATCCGGGACCAGCGCGCGGAGAGGTCGGCGAGCCGGGTGATCAGGGGCAGCACCAGAGCCGGGCGGCGCAGCAGGCCGTGCCAGACGCCGTCCACCAGCAGCCCGATGGGCCACAGCAGCAGGACCGCGTAGCTCAGGGCGAGCCCGTACAGCAGGTGCGCGCCCAGCCAGCGCAGATCGCGGTGGGTGCTGGGGTCGGTGACGGACAGCCGTACCCGTTCGTACAGGTTGCCGGTCAGCGGTGGGTAGTGCTCGGGGACCGGGACGCCGCTCCACCGCGCGCTGCGGGTGCGCTCGAAGTGCGCCACCCGGCGCAGCAGCAGGACGAACTCCGGCAGTGCCGCCGCGCCGATCACCAGCAGGGAGGCGCCGGCCGCCGTCAGCCCCACGCCGACCATCAGGTAGTTGAACAGGCCGAGCGCGCCGCCGATCAGCAGAGGGATCGAGGCCCGCCAGGTCGTCCGGAGCAGCTCAGACACCCGCACAGCGTAGGGGAGCGACCGGGGCGGGCGCGGTGGAGCCCGCTCCACCATGCTCCGGGGGGTCCGCACGCTCGGCACGCGCCGGTGGCCGCACCAGACTGGGGCCCATGAAACCGCTGCTCTGGTGTGTCCTGCTCCTCGCCCTGACCGTCAATCTGAGTGTCAACTTCGTCGTCGACGAGGGCGCGTTGCAGATCGTGCTGAGCGTCTGCTCCGGTGTGGTGCTCATCGGTTCGGGCGTCGGCCTGTGGATGCTGCGCGACCGGGGCGACGCTCAGGCGTACTGATCCGCCGGGGATACTGGTCCGCATGGCCGACTACCACGACGATCTGCGGCTGGCCCATGTGCTGGCGGACGCCGCCGACGCGCTCACCATGGACCGCTTCAAGGCGATCGACCTCCAGGTGGCCACCAAGCCCGACATGACGCCCGTCACCGAGGCGGACCGCGCGGTGGAGGAGCTGATCCGCTCCCAGCTGGGCCGGGCCCGGCCGCGCGACAGCGTCCTGGGCGAGGAGTACGGCACCAGCCAGGGGGCGGACACCGCCCGCCGCTGGATCATCGATCCCATCGACGGCACCAAGAACTATGTGCGCGGTGTCCCGGTGTGGGCCACCCTCATCGCGCTGCTGGAACGGGACGCGGACGGCGTGGAACGTCCCGTCGTCGGCCTGGTCTCCGCCCCCGCGCTGCACCGCCGCTGGTGGGCGGCGCTGGGGTCCGGCGCGTTCACCGGGCGCAACCTGGCCTCCGCGACCCGGATGCGGGTCTCGCAGGTGGGGGAGGTGGCGGACGCCTCGTTCGCGTACTCCTCGCTCACCGGCTGGCAGGAGCGCGGCAAGCTGGGCAGCTTCCTGGAGCTGTCCCGCAAGGTGTGGCGCACCCGTGCCTACGGGGACTTCTGGCCGTACATGATGGTCGCCGAGGGCTCGGTCGATCTGTGTGCCGAGCCGGAGCTGTCGGTGTGGGACATGGCGGCCAACGCGATCATCGTCACCGAGGCCGGGGGCCGGTTCACCGCGCTGGACGGCACGGACGGTCCGCTCGGGGCGGACGGCGCGGCCTCCAACGGGCTGCTGCACGACGCGCTGCTGGCGCACCTGGGGTACGTGCCGGGCGCCGCGTAGCCGCGCCGCGCCCGTTCCGTTCCGCTGCGTTTCCCTCCTGCACAGGCCGGAGCGGCCGTCCCCGCCCACGGGGTCCGGCCGCTCCGGTTTTGTTACGGCAGGCGCCGGTCAGCCGCGGAGGGCCTGAACCGCGGTCTGCAGCCGCTTGCCGTAATCCTCGTCCGCCCGGCGGAAGTTCTCGATCGCCCGCTCGGCGATGTCGTCCCGCGACACCTGGGCGATGAAGCCGGCCAGGTTGTTGATCAGGCGTTCCTTCTCGTCCTCCGACATCAGCCGGTAGAGGTTGCCGGCCTGCACGAAGTCGTCGTCCTCGGCGTGCGAGGGCGCCGCGTGCCCGTCGGTGGTGCCGGTGACGGTGGCCGGCTCCCACAGCGGGCGGCCGGTCTGGGCCGGGCCGCCGAAGGAGTTCGGCTCGTAGTTCTTCGCGCCGCCGTGCCGGCCGTCGTACATGACGCCGTCCCGGCCGTGGGTGCGGGCCTCGGTGGCGTGCGGACGGTTCACCGGCAGGTGGTCGGCGTTGATGCCGACGCGGTAGCGGTGGGCGTCGCCGTAGCCGAACAGCCGGCCCTGGAGCATCTTGTCGGGGGACGGGCCGATGCCCGGCACGAAGTGGTGCGGGGAGAAGATCGACTGCTCGACCTCGGCGAAGATGTTCTGCGGGTTGCGGTTCAGCTCCAGCTTGCCGATCGTGATCGGCGGGTAGTCCGCGTGCGGCCACACCTTGGTGAGGTCGAACGGGTTGAAGCGGTAGGTGGGCGCCTCGTTCGCCGGCATGATCTGCACCTGCACGGTCCAGGTCGGGAAGTCACCGTTCTCGATGGAGACGCGCAGGTCGCGCTGGTGGCTGTCGGGGTCCTGGCCCGCCAGCACCGCGGCCTCCTCGGAGGTGAGGTTCTTGATGCCCTGGTCGGTCTTGAAGTGGTACTTGACCCAGAAGACCTCGCCGTCCTCGTTCGTCCACTGGAAGGTGTGCGAACCGAACCCGTCCAGGTGGCGGTAGGAGGCCGGGATGCCCCGGTCGCCGAACAGCCAGGTCACCTGGTGGGTGGACTCGGGCGACAGGCCCCAGAAGTCCCAGACGTTGTCCGCCTCCTGGGAGCCGGTGTACGGGTCGCGCTTCTGGGTGTGGATGAAGTCCGGGAACTTGATGGCGTCCTTGATGAAGAACACCGGGGTGTTGTTCCCGACGAGGTCGTAGTTGCCTTCCTCGGTGTAGAACTTCAGCGCGAAGCCGCGCGGGTCGCGGACGGCGTCGGCGGCGCCGAGGTTGCCGGCCACGGTGGAGAAGCGCAGGAAGACCTCGGTCTCCTTGCCGATCTCCGACAGGAACTTCGCCCGGGTGTACGGGGTGACGTCCGCGGTGACGGTGAAGGTGCCGTACGCGCCGGCGCCGCGCGCGTGCACGATGCGCTCGGGGATGCGCTCCCGGTTGAAGTGGGCCAGCTTCTCGATGAGCAGCTGGTCCTGGATCAGGCCGGGGCCGCCCGCGCCCGCCGTCTGGCTGTTCTGGTTGTCGGCTACCGGCGCGCCGGCCTCCGTGGTGAGCGGTCCCGCCGCGGTCTGGTCGGTCATCCCTCTTCACGCCCTTCGTTCATGCATCCTCAAGCGGCTTCGGTGCGGACTCTTGGCCTCCGCTGAATCCGATCCTATATTGGACTTAGTCCAAGTCAAGACGTGGCCCGAAGTCATACGAAGTCGGGCCTCCGGGAGGCTCACGCTAGGGTGGAACCATGAGTGACCTGCTACAACGACTCCGGGACCGTGGCTGGCGGCTCACCGCGCAGCGGCGTGTCATCGCCGAGGTGCTGGACGGTGAGCATGTGCACTACACGGCGGACGAGGTGCACGCCCGTGCCGTCGCGCGCCTGCCGGAGATCTCACGCGCCTCCGTCTACAACACGCTCGGCGAGCTGGTCGCCCTCGGGGAGATCATCGAGGTCACCACGGACGGGCGCGCCAAGCGGTACGACCCCAACGCGCACCACCCCCACCAGCACCTGGTCTGCTCCGGCTGCGGCACCATCCGCGACGTCCGGCTGGCCACCGATCCGCTGCGGGCGCTGCCGGAGGACGAGCGGTTCGGCTTCACCGTCTCGGAGGTCGCGGTCACGTACTACGGGCGCTGTCCGAGCTGTTCGAGCCCGGTCCGCAGCTGATTTGCCCTGCTCGGCAGCGTGGGGTTAGAGTTAAGCCATCGCCGCGGGGTGGAGCAGCTCGGTAGCTCGCTGGGCTCATAACCCAGAGGTCGCAGGTTCAAATCCTGTCCCCGCTACGGAAGCCGAAGGGCCCGGATCCGATGAGGATCCGGGCCCTTCGCACGTTCCGGGAGCGAACGGGGAGAATCAACGCCATGGACGCTACTCTTCAGTATCTTCTCGACCTGCTCGACCTGGAGCCGATCGAGCAGGACATCTTCCGGGGCGCCAGCCACCCCTCGGTCATCCCCCGGGTCTTCGGCGGGCAGGTCGCGGCGCAGGCCCTGGTCGCTGCCTGCCGCACGGTGCCGCCGGACCGGCTGCCGCACTCGCTGCATTCGTACTTCCTGCGTGGCGGGGATCCGGGCGCGCCCATCGTCTACACGGTGGACCGCATCCGGGACGGCCGCTCCTTCACCACCCGGCGGGTGGTGGCGATCCAGCACGGGCAGCCGATCTTCCACCTGTCGGCGTCCTTCCAGCTGCCGGAACCCGGGCTCGAACACCAGGAGCCGATGCCCGAGGCTCCGGACCCCGAGACGCTGCCGGGCGGGGAAGAGGTGCTGCACCGGTACGCGGACCGGTTCGCGCACCCGGCGGTGGCCGAGCTGCTGCTGGAGGCGCGGCGGGCGGTGGATCTGCGGTACGTGGCGGAGCCGCCGTTCGCGACGGCGGGGGAGCGGCGCGAGCCGCGCTCGCAGGTGTGGTTCCGCACCAACGGGAAGCTGGACGGCGAGCGCGACGACCCGATGCTGCACATCTGCCTGGCCACGTACGTCTCGGACATGACCCTGCTGGACTCGGTGCTGCTGGCGCACGGGCGCGGCGGCTGGGCGGTGGGCGACGTGGTGGGCGCGAGCCTGGACCACGCGATGTGGTTCCACCGGCCGTTCCGGGCCGACGAGTGGCTGCTGTACGACACGGAATCGCCGACCTCGGGCGGCGGGCGCGGGCTGGCCAGGGGGCGGATCTTCACCCGGGACGGCCGGCTGGCGGTCTCGGTGATCCAGGAGGGCGTCGTCCGGGTGCCCCGGCGCGAGCAGGAGTGATCGCGCGCGCCCTGGGCCGCCGGCGCACCCGGGCACGGACGCGCCGGGGGCGGCCCCTCAGTGGCCCGGCGGGCGCCGGGCCCAGGTGGTCCACAGCGGGCGGTAGCCCGCCCGGTGCCAGAACGGGCCCGAGAGCGGGCTGAGGGCGGCGTAGTGCAGCAGGGTGTGGGTGGCGCCCGCCTCGGCCAGGGCCAGGTGCGCGGTGCGGACCAGCGCCGTACCGGTGCCGCGGCCCCGCTCGGCCGCCTCGACCATGAGGGTGGAGAGATAGCCCACCCGCCGGGCGGCGACCTGCCGGGCGGCCCAGGCGGCCTCATCGGGCGGTTCGACCGAAAGCAGTCCGGTGATCCGGCGGTTGCGCTCGGCCAGCCACACCCAGGCGCCGGGGGTGGCCAGCCGCTGCCTGGCGTGGTGCGCGGAGGACTCGCGCGGCATCGTCGAGCCGAACTGCGCGTCCCAGCGCAGCTCGTCCAGCCACAGGGCCACCGCCCGGTCGAGATCGCCGGAGTCGGCCGGCGCCAGCGGTCGCACCAGGAGGTCGCCGGCCCGTGCGGCGCGGCCCGGCGGAGGTCCGGTGGTGGCGGTGCGGACGGCGGTGACGGTCTTCGGGGTGAAGCCGTGGGCGAGCAGGGTGCGGGTGACCTCGGTGTCGCGGCTGGGCCAGGTGAACACGGCCTCGCTGTCGCCCGGCGCCGGGCGGGCGGCGGCCATCCGCCGGTCCCAGGCGGTCAGCAGCGTGTCCAGCGCGCGGGCCGGGTCGGGGCCGGTGAGCCGGGCGTACAGCTGATGCTGATCGAGCGCCGCCCAGCTCGCCTCGTACGCCTGCGGATCGACGCGCCGCCGCCGGTAGCGGCCCTCGGCGCCCGGGAGGGTGAAGGTGATGTCGCCCTCGGCGGGTGCCGGCAGCGCGTGCACGGAGGGCAGCAGGGGGTCCAGGACCCGCAGCCGGGTCTCCGTGGGGGTGGTCGTGTTCGTGCTCGTACGCGTCACGGACGTCACGGCCGGAGCCTACGTCAGCAGCCCCGCCGCGTGGAGGAGATAAGCGGTCATCGGCTCGTAATAGCGGGGATTGGTCACATGATCGTCCAGCGGTACGCAGACCGAGAGGGTGCCCTCGGCCTCCGCGAGGAACAGCGCCGGGTCGTTGCAGTCGGCGTACCCGATGGCGTCGATGCCGTACTGCGCCGCGCAGCCCGCCCACCCGTGGTCGGCGACCACCAGGTCGGGCGGGGCCTGGCCGTCCGCCGCCAGCGCGTCAAGGATGGTGGCCATCGGGTGCGGCGAGTGGGTGTGCCACAGGGTCGCGCCGCGCTCGTACATCGCGACCCCGGCCATCTGGGCCACCACGCCCTCGTCGGCGGTGAGCCCGATCGGCACCTTGACGATGTCGCAGCCGGCCGCCGCCAGGGCGAAGCCGGTGCGGGCGTGGACGTCCAGCAGGCCGCCGGGGTGCCCGGTGGCCAGCAGCACCCGGGAGCGGCCGTCGGCCGCCTTGCGCAGGGTGTCGGCGGCGCGCTCCAGGGCGTCGACGGTCAGCTCGGGGTCGATGGTGTCCTGGCCCTGCCGGTGCTCGGGGTCCTCGTTGACGCCGCACCGCTCGGTCATGACCGCGAGCACGTCCTGTTCGTCCACCCAGCGGTCGCCGAGTTCCAGGCCGAGCCAGTAGTGCCGGTTGCCGTTGGCCAGTTCGCGATAGTGGGCGAGATTGTTCTCCCGCGGCGTGGCCACCTCCCCGGCGATCCGGGAGCGTATGAGGTGTTCGATCAGTTCCGGACGGGAGGGCACCAAGGACAGGGACGGCATACGGCCCAGTATCGCCCCCGGCGGTCCGTTGCGGGGGCCCTGTCGCCGAGCTGTGATCTCCGCCGGCGGGCGCTTCACACGGGTGGCCAATTCTTATACCGGTATTAGTATCACAGGCATGGTACGTACTCCTCTCACCCCCGAAGAGCGCGAACGCGGCCGGCGGCTCGGGCTGCTGCTGCGGGCCGCGCGTGGCCGGCGCAGCATGGCGGAGGTGGCGGCAGCCGCCGGAATCTCCCCCGAGACCCTGCGCAAGATCGAGACCGGCCGCGCCCCCACCCCCGCCTTCTTCACCGTCGCGGCGCTGGCGCAGGCGCTGGAGCTGCCGCTGGATCAGGTGGTGGCACGCTGCGCCGAGGCGGAGCCGGCCCCGGTGGCCGCCTAGGGTCTGGCCGACCCCTCCCGCCCTCCCCGCGCGCCACGGACCGGACACTCCCCGGCGACCCGCAGGTCCGCCGCGGTGCGTTCGGCGTCGCGGTCGCGGAGATCGGTGCTGCCCGTCGGTTCGCGGGTGGGGCGCCGGTGGCGGCGGTGGTTGCGTTCCAGGGCGGCCCAGACCAGCAGGACGGCGGCGGCGGTGATCAGCATGCCGGGCCGGTCGCGGTGGCCTTGAAGAAGGAGTACTGGAACGTTCCGCCCTCCGTCGCGCAGCGGTGCAGCTCCGTGATGCCCCGGTCCCACCGCGCCCCGGTGGTCAGACCGGCCGCGAGGGCGCCGGCCCGGAAGGAGTCGGCCATCGCGATGAAGGTGTCGCGGGTGAAGGAGCCGACCAGTCGCGGCCGGGTGCTGTCGGCGTACAGGGTGCGCGGGGTGACCTCGACCCCGGTGAAGCCGGCGGCGGTCAGCAGCGGCTGGAGCGTGCGCCCCAGCAGCGCGTTCCCGCCGGCCGCCGCCTGGAGGCGGACGAGATGGCCGATCACGGCACGGGCCGCGGCGCTCTCCGGGTGCAGCACGATGGCGCCGTGGTCCCCCTCGATCACGGTGAGGGTGCCGCCGGGGCGCAGCACCCGGCGCAGCGCGGCCAGGGTGCGCCCCGGATCACTCTGGTGCTCCAGGACGAAGCACACGAAGACGTGGTCGAAGGTGTCCGGGGGGAAGGGCAGCTCGTGCAGATCTGCCTGGAGCCAGGCCACCCGGGCGTCGGGGAACCCGGCCGCGACCCGGTTCCCGGCGGTGGCCAGCGACTCGGCGGAGATGTCCACCGCGGTCAGCCGGATACCGGGGCTGCCGGCCAGCAGGTGCACCGTCTGGGCGCCCACCCCGCAGCCGGCCTCCAGTACGCGGCTGCCGGCCGGGTAGCGGGTGTCGTGGTGCAGCAGGTCCGCGAGGCTGTTCGCCTGGTCGCCGAGCCGGCGGGTCTCGTTCGCCGAATAGCCGTGCAGATAACGGGCTGTGACGGTCGTACTGTTCATGGTCCCAGCGTCGGTCGCACAATGGCCCGGTGGACAGAGCCAATGAAGGGCCGGTCGGCAGGACCAAAACGGGTTCCGACTTCCTCCAGCTGCGCATCGAGGACGCCCCGCCGGGCGGCCGGGCCGACTGGCTGTCCCGGGAGATCCGCGCCGCCATCGCCGACGGCCGGCTGCCCCTCGGCAGCAAGCTGCCCGCCAGCCGGGTGCTCGCCGCCGAGCTGCGGGTCTCGCGCGGGGTGGTGACCGAGGCGTACCAGTGCCTCACCGAGGACGGCCATGTCGCGGGCCGGGGGCGAGCGGGGACCGTGGTGGTCGCGGCCCCCGTACCGGTGCCGGAGTCCGGGGCGGCCCGGGACCCGGCCCGGCCCTGCGGCGCGCTGCCGGAGGGCGCGCTGTTCGGGGCGGCGCCCGGCACCGATGTCTTCGACTCGCTGCGGGCCGCCGAGGCCCCGTACGACTTCACCCCGGGCGTCCCCGATCTGGCCGCCTTCCCGCGCACCGCCTGGCTGCGCGCCGAGCGTGCCGTGCTCGCCGGGCTGTCCGCGTCCGACCTCGGGTACGGCGATCCGCGCGGCGCGCCCGCGCTGCGCGCCGCCGTCGCGCACTGGCTGGCCAGGAACCGGGGCATCGCCGCCGACCCGGCCGACATCCTGATCGTGGCCGGGGTCTCCCAGGCGCTGATCCTGCTGGCCCATGTGCTGCGGGCGCGCGGCATCGGCGAACTCGCCGTCGAGGAGCCGGGGTCACTGGGCGCCCGGCATCATCTGCGGTACGGCGGGATGGCGATGCCCGCGGTGCCGGTGGACGGGGAGGGAGTACGGGTGGACGCTCCCCCAGACTTCGTCCGGGAGGTGCCCCCAACGTGCCAGTGGCGCCCGGGCCGTACTGCTCACCCCGGCGCACCAGTTCCCCACCGGGGTGGTGCTCAGCGGGGAGCGGCGGCGAGAGCTGATGGCCTGGGCACGGGAGACCGGCGGGCTGATCGTGGAGGACGACTACGACGCCGAGCACCGTTACGACCGGCCGCCGGTGCCGGCGGTGCGGGCGATGCTGCCGGAGGCCGTCGCGTACACCGGCAGCGTCTCCAAGCTGCTGGCCCCGGCGCTGCGGATCGGCTGGCTGCTGCCGCCGCCCGCGTACCGCGAAGCGCTGGTGGCGGCGAAGCGGTTCACGGATCTGGGCAACGGTGTACTGCCGCAGCTGGTGCTGGCCCGCCTCATGGAGTCGGGGAGCTGATGGGGGCACCTCCCGGACGGAGTCTGGGGGAGGCAGCTGCGGATGCTGCGGCGGCGGCACCAGCGGCGCCGGGACACGATGATCGAGGGCATCGGGCAGCATCTGCCGGGCGCGGTGGTGCACGGCGCGGCGGCCGGCGTCCATCTGATGATCACCTTCCCGCCGGACGCGCCGCTGGTGCGGGGCCGCTGTGACCTGGAGCTGGCCTCGCTCGCCCTCGCCCACGGGGTGAAGGTGCAGCCGCTGGCCTGGCACCGGCGCCATCCCGGGCCGCCCGGCCTGGTGCTGGGCTACGCGGCCAGCGGCCAGGACCGGATCGCGGAGGGCATGGCCGCCCTGGGCCGCGCGCTGCGGGCGCGCTGACCCGGCGCGGGCGCCGTCAGGTGTCGCGGGTGAGGGCGGTGGTGAAGGCGGCGCGGTGGGTGACCAGCCATTCCTGGAGGTGGTCCCAGTACGGCCAGCCGCCCCGGTCGGCCACCATCCGGACGAAACCCTCCTCGCCCGCCGCCACCCTGCTGGTCACGAAGGCCCGGCCCACGGCCGTGGCCTGCTCGATCACGGTGGGGAGCTGGGCACGTTCCGCCGCCGTCAGGCCGTAGCCGTCCGCCAGCACGCGCAGCCGGGCCGGTGCGTCGGAGGTCTCACCGGGCCGCATCGGGATCCAGTAGCGGGCGGTCATCGCCACGTCCCAGAGCGGCCGGCCGGGGGCCGCGAGATCGAAATCGATCAGGGCGGCGGCCCGGCCGCCGCGGAAGACGACGTTCTCCCGGCAGACGTCGTTGTGGCACAGCAGCGGGCCGCCCTCGGGGTCGGCCAGCTCCCGCGACCATCCGGCGTCCGGGGCGGCCGGGAGGCTCGCGCTCGCCTCGTGGAACGCGCGCAGCAGCGCGCCCACCGAACGCAGCGCGCCCGCCGTCCACGACCAGGCGGGGAAGGGCGGCACGGCCACCTCGCCCGGGAGGAAGGTGACCTCCTCACGGCCGTCCGGGGTGAGCCGCACCGGCTCCGGCGCCCCGGTGAACCCGGCCCGGCGCAGGGCGCGCAGATACCGGTGCAGGGCGGGCGCGTTCGGCGGGGCGGGGCGGTTCACCACCGGGCCCCGGCGGATCACCTCCCCGCCGCTGCCGAGACCGCCCGCGAGCCGTTCGTCCGTCCACCCCTGGTCCGTCATGCCCGGCAGCGTAGCTCCCGGTACAGCCGCAGCCAGACCTCCGGCGGCACCAGACCGCACGGCAGGCAGCGGTCGAGGTCCAGGGCGCGGGTGCGGCGGCGGCCGTAGTGGTGGGTCAGGGTCGCGTGCAGGGAGCCGCCCCGGCCGGTGAAGCCCAGGTCGACGAACGCGCCGTACGGGCCCAGGTCCGCCGCCGGCAGCAGCGGTTCGGGGCGGCGTTCCAGGCGCAGCACGGCCGAGTCGCCGCGCGGCACCGGGACGAAGTGCCGCCGGTGGACGCGCGGGCCCAGCCGCCAGGCGTACCGGGGCCAGCTGCGGACGGTCAGCAGCGGCCAGCTGCCGAAGTCCCCGGTGCGCCTGCGCGCGTACTCCAGCTGGGTGAGGAGGGTGGCCGAGGTCAGGTGGGGCGCGGCCAGGCACCAGCGGACGATGTCGGTGGTCCGTGAGTACGGGATGTTGCCGACCACCGCGAACGGTTCGCGGGGCGGCGTGGCACGCAGGAAGTCTCCCTGGACGAGGCGGATGCGGGGGTGGTCGGGGAACCGGCCGGCCAGTGTCCGGTCGATCTCGTAGGCGATGACCCGGCCGGTGGCGGCGGCCAGCGCGCGGGAGAGGTGACCCTCCCCGGCGCCGGGTTCCACGACCAGTTCGCCGGGGAGCACGCCGGAGGCGCGCACGATCGTACGAATGCTGGGGGTGTGATGCAGAAAGTTCTGTGAAAGGGCGAGACGACGGCGTGCCACGGGTGAGGTCCTCGGGTGTGAGGACAGGCAGCGCCAAGGCGGCGGGCCTGTCCGTGTCGATGAGCTGACACCGGACGGCCCTGGTGGCGTGAGGACTCGGAAAAGCTGTGGTCAGACGGTCAAGGCGTCGGGCGAGTCCTGGTGGACCAGGGCCGGACGCCGCACGCGCGGGCGGGGGCTGAGCTGGAACTGCCGCGCGGCGGCGCACAGCCCGTTCGTGATTGCCTGGGAAGCCGACATGAGTAAGACGATACGGATCGTCGCGCGGAAGGCGCAATCCCTTTCTTCACACTGTTGCGGTGGGATGAAATGACCCGACGCTGGTGTTGAGCACTGCGGCACTGATCAACGGGAGGCACCACGTGGCGGACACCGACCACAGCGGCACCAAGGGCTGGATACGGCGGCTCACCGCGTACTGCTGGCGTCACCGCCGCAACATGCTGCTCTCCCTCGGGGCTTCCCTGGCCGGCATGGGCGTCATGGCCCTCATGCCGCTCATCACCAAGATCATCATCGATGACATCGTCGTCGGCGGCCAGGGCGGACTCGGCCTGTGGATCGGACTGCTCCTCGCCGCGGCCGCCGTGATCTACGGCCTCACCTTCGCCCGCCGCTACTACGGCGGACGCCTCGGCATCGACGTGCAGCACGACCTGCGCACCGCGATGTACCGCTCCCTCACCCGCCTGGACGGCCGCCGCCAGGACCAGCTCTCCACCGGGCAGGTCGTCGGCCGCGCCACCAGCGACCTCAGCCTCATCCAGGGCCTGCTCTTCATGATGCCGATGGTCATCGGCAACTTCATGCTCTTCGCCGTCTCCCTCGCGGTGATGCTCGTCCTGTCCCCCCTGCTGACCCTCGTCTCCCTCGCCGTCATCCCGCTCCTCGCCTGGGTCGCCAACCTCAGCCGCCGCCGGCTCTACCCCGCCACCTGGCACGCCCAGAACCGGGCCGGTGCCGTCGCGGGCGTCGTCGACGGCGCCATCACCGGCGTCCGCGTCGTCAAGGGCTTCGGCCAGGAGGAACAGGAGAGCGGCAAACTGCGCGCCATCAGCCGCGAACTGTTCGCCGCCCGGCTGCGCACCGTACGGCTCAACGCCCGCTACATCCCCGCCTTCCAGGCCATCCCCTCGCTCGGCCAGGTCGCCATGCTCGCCCTCGGCGGCTGGCTCGCCACCCGCGGCGAGATCACCCTGGGCACCTTCGTCGCCTTCTCCACCTACCTCGCCCAGCTCGTCGCCCCGGTCCGGATGCTCACCATGGTCCTCACCGTCGGCCAGCAGGCCCGCGCCGGCGTCGAGCGCGTCCTGGAACTCATCGACGCCGAACCCGAGATCACCGAGGCCCCCGACGCCCGCGCGCTGCCCGCCGACGCCCCCGCCAGCGTCGAGTTCGACCGGGTCGGCTTCGGCTACGGGGACGCCAACCCCGTCCTCACCGACCTCAGCCTGCGCATCGAACCCGGCGAGACCCTCGCCGTCATCGGCCCCTCCGGCAGCGGCAAATCCACCGTCTCGCTGCTCCTGCCCCGCTTCTACGACCCCGACAGCGGCACCATCAGGGTCGGCGGCCACGACACCCGCGAACTGACCTACGACTCGCTGCGCGCGGCCATCGGTCTCGTCCCCGAGGACAGCTTCCTGTTCTCCGACACCATCCGCGCCAACCTCGCCTACGGCCACCCCGACGCCACCGACGAGCAGATCACCGCCGCCGCCCGCGCCGCCCAGGCCGACGACTTCATCCGCGCCCTGCCCGACGGCTACGACACCGTCGTCGGAGAACAGGGCATGACCCTGTCCGGCGGCCAGCGCCAGCGCGTCGCCCTCGCCCGCGCCATCCTCACCGACCCCCGGCTGCTCATCCTCGACGACGCCACCTCCGCCGTCGACGCCCGCGTGGAGCGCGAGATCCACGACGCGCTGCGCTCCGTGATGGCCGGGCGCACCACCCTGCTCATCGCCCACCGGCAGTCCACCCTCCAGCTCGCCGACCGCATCGCCGTCCTCGACGGCGGACGCCTCGCCGACACCGGCACCCACGCCGAACTCTCCGCCCGCAGCGAGCTGTACCGCCGGCTGCTGAGCGACCCCGACGAGTGGGGCACGGCTCCCCGCGACCCGGCCGGGCTCGTCCCGGCCGCCCCGCTCGCCGATGGTGATGACGGCGCCGACGACGGTGCCGGCGCCGGCCGCGCGGACGAGGGCCCCGGCTCGGACGGCACCACCCCTGGCCTGTGGCAGCGCACGGCGGGCGGCCCCGACGCCGACGCCACCGCCCTGATGGGCGGCACGGCCGCCGACCCCGAACTGCTCGCCCAGGTCGCCGCCCTGCCACCCGCCACCGACACCCCCGACATCGACGAGGACGCCGCCGCCCGCGCCGAGACCGGCGGCTACGGACTGCGCCGCCTGCTGGCCGGACTGCGCACCCCGCTGCTCCTGGCCCTCCTGCTGGTGGTCGCCGACGCCGCCGCCGCGCTGCTGCTGCCCGTCCTCATCCGGCACGGCATCGACCAGGGCGTGGAGAAGGCCGCGTACGGAGCGGTGTGGACCGCCGCCGTCCTCGCGCTGCTGGTGGTGCTCACCCAGTGGGCCGCCCAGGCCGGCGCCATCCGCGCGGTGGGCCGCACCGGTGAACGCGCCCTGTACTCCCTGCGCGTCAAGATCTTCGCCCACCTCCAGCGGCTGGGCCTGGACTACTACGAGCGCGAGCTGACCGGCCGGGTCATGACCCGGATGACCACCGACGTCGACGCCCTCACCTCTTTCCTCCAGACCGGCCTGGTGCAGGCGCTGGTGGCCGTGATGACGTTCTTCGGCATCATGGGCGTCCTCGTCGCCATCGACCTCCAGCTCGCCCTCGTCGTCCTGGCCACCCTCATCCCGCTGACCGTGGGCACCGTCGTCTTCCGGCGGCACAGCGTCAAGGCGTACGAGCTGGCCCGCGAGCGCGTCAGCGGCGTCAACGCCGACCTCCAGGAGTCCGTCGCCGGACTGCGGATGGTGCAGGCGTTCCGGCGCGAGAGCGACGGGTACGAGCGGTTCACCGACCGCTCCGACGGCTACCGCCGGGCGCGGCTGCGCGGCCAGTGGCTGATCTCCGTGTACTTCCCCTTCGTGCAGCTGCTCGCCACCCTGGCCACCGCCGGAGTGCTGCTGGTGGGCGCCGGCCGGGTCGGCGCCGGGACGCTCACGGCGGGCGCGCTGGTGGCGTACCTGCTGTACATCGAGCTGTTCTTCGCCCCCGTGCAGCAGCTCTCCCAGGTCTTCGACGGCTACCAGCAGGCCGTGGTCTCACTGGGCCGCATCCAGGAACTGCTCGCCGAGCCCACCACCACCCCGGCCGCCGAACGGCCCCGTGCGGTCGCCGAACGGCTGTGCGGAGAGGTGGAGTTCGACAACGTCCGGTTCGCGTACCGGGGGACCGAGGCCGCCGCCGGGGCGGGCGAGGAAGCCCTGCGCGGGGTGAACCTCACCATCCCGGCCGGCCAGACCGTCGCCTTCGTCGGCGAGACCGGCGCCGGCAAGTCCACGCTGGTGAAGCTCGTCGCCCGCTACTACGACCCGACGGCGGGCGCGGTCCGGGTGGACGGCGCCGACCTGCGCACCCTCGACCTCCCCGGCTACCGGCACCGGCTCGGCGTCGTCCCGCAGGAGCCGTACCTGTTCGAGGGGACGGTACGGGACGCCATCGCGTACGGCCGCCCCGACGCGAGCGACGCGGAGGTGGAGGCGGCGGCCCGCGCCGTCGGCGCCCACCACATGATCGCCGCGCTGCCCGGCGGCTTCCGGCAGCAGGTGGGGGAGCGGGGCCGCGCCCTGTCGGCCGGTCAGCGGCAGCTGATCGCGCTCGCCCGCGCCGAGCTGGTACGCCCCGACATCCTGCTGCTGGACGAGGCCACGGCGGCCCTGGACCTGGCGACCGAGGCCCTCGTCAACCAGGCCACCGACCGGCTGGCGGTGCGCCGCACCACCCTGGTCGTCGCCCACCGGCTGACCACCGCCGCCCGCGCCGACCGGGTGGTGGTGCTGGACCACGGCGCGGTCGTGGAGGACGGCACCCACGCCGAACTCCTGGCACGCGGCGGCCGGTACGCGGCGCTGTGGCGCACCTACGCGGGCGAGGAGGAAACGGCGCCGGTGGCGGGCTAGCGGCGCCGGGTCGCCGGTCGCCGGGTCGTCGGTCAGCGGTTGCGCGGGTGCTGTTTCGCCGTGCGCTCCTTGCCGCGCCGGTAGTTGCCGGTCCAGCGCGCCATCACCAGCTGCGGGTCGGCGCCCCCGGCGATCTCGGCGAGAAACGCGGCGGCCCGCTCCCCGCGCAGCGTCCCCGCGGGCCGCTCCCGGTGCGTGGTCCGCACCGTCCCATCGCCCAGCTCCCGGTACGCGAAACCCTCTGCTCTCCCCATGCGCGGCAGCGTACGCCGTCACTCCTGCGAGTGGTGACAGCCGAAAGGAACGGGGGTATGCCACTCGGCCATGTTTAGCTATTGCTAAACAAAGGAGGGGGTGCCACAGTGGAAGAGCGCTGGGAGGTCTATCTGACGGAGGGCGTTGACCAATGGCTCAACGACCTGGAGAAGTCGGACCAGGCTTCATATGTACTGGTCAATCAGGCCATCTTGGTGCTTGCCCGGGTCGGCCCGGCCGAGGGGAGACCTTTGGTCGACCGGGTGAAGGGATCGGTCCTGCACAACCTCAAGGAACTGCGCCCGGGCTCAGGAGGGCGCAGTGAGATGCGAGTGCTGTTCATGTTCGATCCCTGGCGCTCCGCCATCCTGCTGATGGCGGGCGACAAGGCCGGAGACTGGGATGCGTGGTACCGCCGGGCGATCCCGGAGGCGGAGCGGCGGTACGCGGAGTACCTCGCGGAGCGGAAGAGGGAGAACGGGCAGTGAGCGGATTCGTCAGCTGGTCCTCCGGCGGGCACCGGGAGCGGGCCGAGCAACTGGCCGGCGGCCCGGAGGTCTTCCACGAGGGCGCCCTGCGCCTGATGGCGGAGGCGCGGGCGTGGCGACTGGTGGAGATGCGGCAGGAGCGCGGACTCACCCAGCAGCAGGTGGCGGACCGGATGGGCGTCAGCGCTGGACGGATCTCCCAGATCGAGAGCGGCCAGGTCTCGGGGAGTGAGGTCATCGCCCGCTACGTCCGGGCGCTGGGCGGTGACCTCATCATGGTGGCCGTCTTCGACGACGGGGAACCGCGCAAGGTCGGCTGAGGGTCAGGGCCGTGCCGGGCCCGGTGCCCGGGTGCGCTCGCCCAGGTAGGTGTCCACCGTCTGCAGGGAGCCGCCGGGGAGGCCGGGTTCGCCCGACCACCAGTGGATGGCCTCGATCTCCTCGTTCGGCGCGAACGGCTGCGGTGCCGTCGTCTCCGCCTCGTACACCGCCCCGTACGCCATGGGGCGGTCACCGAAGGCGGTCTTGGCGAAACCCACGAAACGCAGCGCCTCGGGCGCGATCAGCTGGCCCGCCTCCTCGCGCAGTTCGCGGGCCGCCGCCACGCGCGGGGTCTCGCCCGGGTCGATGCCGCCACCCGGCAGCTCCCACGTCCGGCGCTTGCGTTCCAGGACCAGCAGCAGCCGTTCCCCGTGCCACAGTGCCACCAGGCTGTACGTGATCGGCGCGTCGTCGAACGTGGTCTCCTCCGGTACCTGTTCGAACGCGAGCAGCCGTACGTCCAGGGGGCCAGCCGCCAGGGGCTGGGGCGGGGTCTCGCGCTGATCCTCCGTCATGCCGCCGACCCTACTGCGGGGCGCTGACAACGGCGGAGACCCCGGCACGGGTGCCGGGGCCCGTGCGGAGGCGTGGATCAGGGGGCCGGCCCGGACGGCACCGGAGCGCGGCCCTCACAGGGCCGGCACCTCGGCGATGTCCGGGAAGTCCTCCGGCTCCTCGGACACCTCGGCCCAGATCGTCTTGCCGGTACTGCTCTGCCGGCTGCCCCACCGCTGCGTGAGGTGGGCGACGATGAACAGCCCGCGGCCGTTCTCGTCGTACGCCCGTGCCCGGCGCAGATGGGGCGAGGTGCTGCTGCCGTCCGACACCTCGCAGATCACGCCGCGCTCGCGGATCACCCGCAGCTGGATCGGGCCGCCCGCGTGCCGTATGGCGTTGGTGACCAGCTCGCTGACGACGAGTTCGGTGGTGAACACCGCGTCCTCCAGACCCCAGCTGGTCAGCTGCCGGGCCGCCAGTTCGCGGGCCCGGCCCACGGCCGTGGGTTCGGCCGGCACCTCCCATGTGGAGACCTGGGCCGGGGACAGGGCGCGGGTGCGGGCCAGCAGCAGCGCGATGTCGTCGGTGTGGTGTTCGTCCACCAGGGACTTCAGCACCATGTCGCAGGTCGCCTCCAGGGAGGCGGCGGGCCGGGCCAGCAGCTCGCTCAGCTCGGTGAGGCCCTGATCGAGATCCTGCCGGTAGGACTCCAGCAGGCCGTCCGTGTACAGGGCCAGCACGCTGCCCTCGGGCAGCGTGATCTCCACCGACTCGAACGGCAGGCCGCCGAGCCCGAGCGGCGGCCCGGCCGGCAGATCGATCATCTCCACCGTGCCGTCTGGACGGATCAGGGCGGGAGCCGGGTGCCCCGCCCTGGCGAGGGCACAGGTCCGCGACACCGGGTCGTACACCGCGTACAGGCAGGTGGCTCCGGTCTCCATGGTCTGCGCGGAGCCCGGTCTGCCCGGCTCCTCCGGCCAGTCCTGCGGCTGTTCGTTCTCGCCCCGCATCCGGATCACGACATCGTCGAGGTGGGTGAGCAGCTCGTCGGGCGGCAGATCGATGTCGGCCAGGGTCCGCACCGTGGCCCGCAGCCGCCCCATCGTGGCGGAGGCGTGCAGGCCGTGCCCCACCACATCGCCCACCACCAGGGCCACCCGTGCCCCGGACAGCGGGATGACGTCGTACCAGTCACCGCCCACCCCCGCCGTCGAGTCGGCCGGCAGGTAGCGGGAGGCCACCTCCACGGCGGCCAGATCGGGCCGGCCGCGCGGCAGCAGACTGCGCTGGAGCGTCAGCGAGGTGGACCGCTCGTGCGTGTAGCGGCGCGCGTTGTCCAGGCATACGGCCGCCCGCGCGCCGATCTCCTCCGCGAGCAGCAGATCGGCCTGGTCGAAGTCCTCCGGACGGCGGTGGCGCACGAACATCGCCACGCCCAGCGTCGCGCCCCGGGCGCGCAGCGGCACCACCACGCCGGAGTGCACGCCGTACTCGCGCACCCGCTCCGCCCGCTCCGGATCCCTCGCGAACCAGTCGGCGACCGCCGCCGCGTCGAGCACCCGCGCCCGGTACTCCCCGCTGGCCGCCACGGCGCGCCCGTGCGGCGATTCCGACGGGTACTCCAGCGACTCGCCGATGTCCAGCATGACCTCGGGGATCCCGTCCAGTACCGACCGCTGTGCCACCCGGCGCAGCGTGACCGGGCCGGGGAACCGCTGGGTGCGGGGTTCCTCGCCGCGCAGCACCGAGTCGTACAGATCCACCGTCACCAGATCCGCCAGTCGGGGGACGGCGACCTCGGTCAGTTCGTCGGCGGTGCGGCGCACGTCCAGGGTGCTGCCGATCCGGCTGCTGGCGTCACTGAGCAGGGTCAGCCGTTCCCTGGCCACCGTCAGCCGGGCGACGCGCCGCTCGCGGTCCTCCCGGATGCGGGTGACCAGCAGCGACAGCAGGCAGGCGAGCGCGACCGAGAGCAGCACGGTGACCCGGCCGCCGATGGACAGATTGGGGACGTGGAACCCGTACAGCGTGAGGGCGGCGGCGAAGGTGACCACGGCGATGACCAGCGCCTGCCAGAAGACGAGCAGCCCGGCGGCGGCGAGCGGGGCCAGCAGCGAGAAGCTGGCCCAGCGGGCGAGGTGGCCGGAGGACGTCTGGTACTGCACCACCGTGATGGCGGCGATGTAGACGAGCAGCAGGACCAGGACGGCAGCGCCCTGGAGGCGACGGAAAGGGGATCGAAAGGAAGCCATGTGGTCACCCTCCGCATCCACCGTAGCGTGGATGCGGAATGCCGCACCTTGGGTGCGGGAGGACCCGGGAGGACCGGAGCCCGCCGCCACGACCGGTGCCCGCCGGGGGTGCGGCCGGATCAGGCGGTGGCGCGGGGCGGCGCGGTGGAGGCGCGGACCATCAGATCGGCCGGGAGCGTGGCCACCCGGCCGGGCGGGGCGTCCTCGCGGCCGAGCGCCAGCCGGCCGGCGCGCGCCCCGGCCTCGTGCAGCGGGATCCGTACGGTCGTCAGCGCGGGCGCCGCGTCGATCGCGAACGGGAGATCGTCGAAGCCGGCCACCGAGATGTCCTCGGGGATGCGCAGCCCCCGGTCGCGCAGCGCCGCGCAGGCGCCCAGGGCGACCGTGTCGTTGGCGGCCACCACGGCGGTCAGGTCCGGCTCGCGGCGCAGCAGTTCCAGCGCGCCGTCGTAGCCGGAGGACCGGTCGTAGCCGCCGTGCACGGTGAGCCGGTCCGTGTCCCGCGCCCGCCCCGCGCCCGCCCCGGCGGCTTCGGCCAGCGCCGCGCGGTGGCCCTCCAGCCGGTGCCGGGTGGTGGTGCGGGCGGCCGGCCCGGCGAGGTAGCCGATGCGGCGGTGGCCCAGGGAGAGCAGGTGCGCGGTGAGGCGGCGCGCCCCGCCGAAGTTGTCGAAGGTGAGCGCCACGGGGGAGGGGCCCCAGGACTCGTCCTGCTCCGGTCCCGGCGCGGCCTCCCGCCCCGGTACGGCCTCCCGCTCCGCCTCCCGGCCGGTCGTGGTGGCCCCGCCGGCCGCCACCGGCCCCAGCGGCTGCCGGCCGCACAGCACCACCCGGGTGCCCCCGGCCTCCAGCCGCCGCAGCCGGGTGGCCAGGGCGGCCAGGTGTTCGGGGTCCTCGACCGTGCCGCCGGTGAGCACCACGGCCGCCGCGCGCTGGCGCAGCAGCAGCGTGAGGTAGGTGAGTTCGCGCTCCGGGGAGCCGCCGGTGTTGCAGATGATGGCCATCTTCTGGCTGTGCGGCGCGTCGTGTTCCCCGTCCGGCCCGATCTGGGACTGGATCGCGGAGGCCATCACCCCGAAGAAGGGGTCGGCGATGTCGTTGACCAGCACCCCCACCAGGTCGGAGGTGGCGGCGGCCAGCGCGCTGGCGGGGCCGTTGACCACGTACTCCAGCTCGTCCACGGCGCGCAGCACCCGGGAGCGGGTGGAACCGGCCACCGGGTAGTTGCCGTTGAGCACCCGGGAGACCGTTGCCGCGGACACCCCCGCCCGCGCCGCCACATCCGCCAGCGTCACCGACATGCTCCGCCCCGCTTTCCGTGCTGCCACTTGTCCCATCCGCTGTGGGCAGGTTAGCGTCTCCCCTGATAGAAAGCGCTTACTAACGGTGCCGCCGCCGCGCTGCCACTCCGGGAGGGAATCCGGCCCATGACCGACACGCCGAACCGCAGGACCGTCCGCATCGCCATGAACGGCGTCACCGGGCGCATGGGATACCGCCAGCACCTGGTCCGTTCGATCCTCGCCCTGCGCGAACAGGGCGGCCTCCCGCTCGCCGACGGCACCGTGATCTGGCCCGAGCCGATCCTCGTCGGCCGCCGCGAGCACGCCCTCAAGGCGCTCGCCGACCAGCACGGCCTGGACGCCTCCAACATCTCCACCGACCTGGACTCCGTCCTGGCCGACGACAGCGTCGACATCTACTTCGACGCCCAGATCACGCTCGCCCGCGAGGAGGCCCTGAAGAAGGCCATCGCCGCCGGCAAGCACATCTACACCGAGAAGCCCACCGCCACCGGCCTCGACGGCGCCCTCGCGCTGGCCCGCCAGGCGCGCGACGCGGGCATCAAGCACGGCGTGGTCCAGGACAAGCTGTTCCTCCCCGGCCTGCTCAAGCTCAAGCGGCTCATCGACGGCGGCTTCTTCGGGGAGATCCTCTCCGTGCGCGGCGAGTTCGGCTACTGGGTCTTCGAGGGCGACTGGCAGCCCGCCCAGCGCCCGTCCTGGAACTACCGCTCCGAGGACGGCGGCGGCATCGTCGTCGACATGTTCCCGCACTGGGAGTACGTGCTGCACGAGCTGTTCGGCCGTGTTGAGACCGTCCAGGCGCTGACCGCCACCCACATCCCGCGCCGCTGGGACGAGAACGGCCAGGCGTACGAGGCCACCGCCGACGACTCCGCGTACGGCATCTTCCAGCTGGCCGGCGGTGCCGTCGCCCAGATCAACTCCTCCTGGTCGGTGCGCGTCAACCGCGACGAGCTGGTGGAGTTCCAGGTGGACGGCACGCACGGCTCCGCCGTCGCCGGGCTGCGCAACTGCCGCGTGCAGCACCGCTCCGCCACCCCCAAGCCGGTGTGGAACCCGGACCTGCCCGCCACCGAGACCTTCCGCGAGCAGTGGCAGGAGGTGCCGGACAACGCCGAGTTCGACAACGGGTTCAAGGCCCAGTGGGAGCTGTTCCTGCGCCACGTGGTGCTGGACGAGCCCTACAGCTGGGACCTGCTGGCCGGCGCGCGCGGTGTGCAGCTGGCCGAGCTGGGCCTGAAGTCCTCCGCCGAGGGCCGCCGCCTGGACGTTCCCGAGCTGAGCCTGTAAGGACGGGGAGACCGAACCGATGATCCGACTCCCCGACGCGACGGGCACCGTACGGGACTACACGCCCCGTACCGCCCCCGCTCTCCCCGCCGCCGGTGAGGGCCCGCTGGCCTCCCGCATCGTCTTCTCGGCCGCGCACGTCGTCGCCGACCCGTTCGCGGACACCACCCCCGACGGCCCGGCCGCCGTGGACTGGGACGCCACCCTCGCCTTCCGCCGCCACCTGTGGTCGCACGGACTCGGCGTGGCCGAGGCGATGGACACCGCACAGCGCGGCATGGGCCTGGACTGGGCCGGTGCCGCCGAGCTGATCCGCCGTTCCGGCGCCGAGGCCAAGGCCGTGGGCGGCCGGATCGCCTGCGGCGTGGGCACCGACCAGCTCTCCGCGGGTCCGCACACGCTGGACCAGGTGCGCGCGGCCTACGAGGAACAGCTGGCCGTCGTGGAGGAGACCGGCGCGCAGGCCATCCTGATGGCCTCGCGCGCGCTGGCTGCCTCCGCCACCGGTCCGGACGACTATCTGAAGATCTACGGTGAGCTGCTGCGGCAGGCCGCCGAGCCGGTCGTCCTGCACTGGCTGGGCCCGATGTTCGACCCCGCGCTGACCGGTTACTGGGGCAGCGAGGACCTGGACGCGGCCACCGAGACCTTCCTGGAGATCATCGCCGACCACCCGGACAAGGTGGACGGCGTCAAGGTGTCGCTGCTGGACGCGGGCCGCGAGGTCGCGCTGCGCCGCCGCCTCCCCCAGGGCGTGCGCTGCTACACGGGCGACGACTTCCACTACCCCGAGCTGATCGCCGGCGACGAACAGGGCTTCTCCCACGCGCTGCTGGGCATCTTCGACCCGCTGGGCCCGGTGGCGGCGCAGGCCGTGCGCACGCTGGACACCGGTGACACGGCCGGGTTCCGGGCGCTGCTGGACCCGACCGTGGAGCTGTCCCGGCACCTGTTCCAGACCCCGACCCGCTACTACAAGACCGGCGTGGTCTTCCTGGCCTGGCTCTCGGGCCACCAGGAGCACTTCACCATGGTCGGCGGGCTCCAGTCGGCGCGCTCGCTGCCGCACTTCGCCCGCGCCTACGAACTGGCGGACGGTCTCGGCCTGTTCCCGGATCCGGCGCTCGCGCAGGCCCGGATGAAGTCCCTGCTGGCCGTGTACGGGGTGGAGCAGCCGTGAAGTTCTCGATCAACCAGATGACCGTCAAGCAGCTCAGCCTGCCCGAGCTGGTCAAGGGCTGTACCGACCTGGGCATCGAGGGCGTGGGCCTGTGGCGCGAGCCGGTGCGGGAGTACGGGGTGGCCGCCGCCGCGCGCCTGGTGCGCGACGCCGGGCTGACGGTCACCACGCTGTGCCGGGGCGGTTTCTTCACCGCCACCGACCGGGCCGAGCGGGCGGCCGCGCTGGACGACAACCGGCGGGCGATCGACGAGGCGGCCGAACTGGGCACCGACACGGTGGTGCTGGTCTCCGGCGGGCTGCCGGCCGGTGACCGTGATCTGGCGGGCGCGCGGGAGCGGGTCGCCGACGCGCTCGCGGAGCTGGGCCCGTACGGGGCGGAGCGCGGTGTGCGGCTGGCCATCGAGCCGCTGCACCCGATGTACGCGGCGGACCGCTGCGTCGTCTCCACGCTGGACCAGGCGCTGGATCTCGCGGAGCGCTTCCCCGCCGAGCAGGTGGGCGTGGTCGTGGACACCTATCACCTGTGGTGGGACGACCGGATCGCGCAGGGCATCGCGCGGGCCGGGGCCGGTGGCCGCATCCACAGCTTCCAGCTGGCCGACTGGGTGACCCCGCTGCCGGCGGGTGTGCTCACCGGCCGGGGCCAGATCGGCGACGGTTCGGTGGACATGCGCTGGTTCGCGGACGAGGTCGGCAAGGCCGGCTACACCGGCTGGACCGAGGTCGAGCTGTTCAACGACGTCCTGTGGTCGCGGGACGGCCAGGTCGTGCTGGCCGAGACCCTCAACCGGGTGACGCAGCACCTCGGCTGAGGGCGGACCGCTGTGCGGTGGGTGGGGCGGGGCCGGACGGCCCCGCCTCACCCGCGCGTTCAGGCCGTCAGCCGCAGGAGCCGCACGGCGGACAGGTGGTGACGGTGACGTCGTCGATGACCGGCCCCATGGCGGTGTCGGTGGTGCTGACGAAGGTCAGGGTGGTGGAGCCGGCGGTGGCGACGAAGGTGAACTGCCGGTAGACGTAGCCCATGTCCGTCCGGCTCTTGCCGGTGATGTCGAAGCTGAAGTCCTGGAAGTTCTGGCCGTCGACGAGCACCTTGCCGGTCTTCACGGTCGGGGCGCCCGCGGTGTTGCCGGCCAGCGCGTACGTGACGGTGTACGTCGTCCCCGGGACGGTGGTGAACGTCTGGGCCACCGCCCCGGCGGCGCGACCGCTGAGGTCGAGGGACTGGTCGCCCTCGGCGGCCTGCCAGAATCCGGCGCCGATGAGGTCCACGGAGCCGCTGGTGACCTGCCACGGGCCGATGGACTGCCCGGCCGCGAGTTCGGTGAACCCGCCCGGCGTGGAGACGGGGTACTCGAAGCTGCCGTCGTCGAAGCGGCTCAGCAGCGGGGTCGCCGCCGCGTCGGTCTCCTGGACCGGTGCCGCCGCGGCGGCACCGGTACCCGCGAGAAGGAGGACCGCCGCCGTGGCGGCGATGAGGGTGCGTGAGGCGCGCATGGACGTGTCCTTCCCCGGACCATCGCGTCGGTGCGATGGCTCTCGTGGCGGAGGCATGCCCAGGCACGCGAATCAGTATGTAGGGAAATAAATAGTCATTCGATATGTATTTCCTTGTTTCACGTGCCGCGCGCCGTCCCGTGTCACACCGGCCGCTACCGCCCGACGTACTCCCGCAGATGCCGCCCGGTCAGCGACGCCCGCTCCCCGTCGGCCGCCGCCACCAGCTCCGCCGGTGTCCCCGTGAAAACCACCTGTCCGCCGTCCGAACCCCCGCCGGGGCCCAGGTCGATGATCCAGTCCGCGTGCGCCATCACCGCCTGGTGGTGCTCGACGCACACCACCGTGTTCCCGTCGTCCACCAGCCGGTCCAGCAGCGCGAGCAGCTTGTCCACATCCGCCATGTGCAGCCCGGTCGTCGGCTCGTCCAGGACGTACACCGCCGACTTCTCCGCCATGTGGATCGCCAGCTTCAGCCGCTGCCGCTCCCCGCCCGACAGGGTGTTCAGCGGCTGCCCCAGCCGCAGATAGCCCAGCCCCACATCGGCCAGCCGGCCCAGCACGGCGTGCGCCTGCCCGCCGGGGAAGAAGTCGTACGCCTCGGCGACCGACATCCCCAGCACCTCGCTGATGTTCCTGCCGCGCAGCGTGTACGTGAGCACCTCGTCCGTGAACCGGCGCCCCTCGCACCGCTCGCACACCGACGCCACCCCGGCCATCATCGCGAGGTCGGTGTACACCAGCCCCAGACCGTTGCAGTTCGGGCAGGCACCCTCCGAGTTGGCGCTGAACAGCGCCGCCTTCACCCCGTTCGCCTTGGCGAAGGCGGTACGGATCGGGCCCAGCAGCCCGGTGTACGTCGCCGGGTTGGAGCGCCGCGAACCCCGGATCGGCGACTGGTCAGCGACCGCGACCCCCTCCCGGCCCGACACGTACCCGTGGACCAGTGAGCTCTTGCCCGACCCGGCCACCCCGGTGACCAAGGTCAGCACGCCCAGCGGCACATCCACGTCCACCCCGCGCAGATTGTGCCGGTCGGCGCCGCGCACCTCGATGTGCCCGCGCGCGGTGCGCAGCCGCCCCGGCTCGCGCAGCCGCGTCCGGTGCTCCAGGTGCCGCCCGGTGAGCGTCCCGGAGGCCCGCAGCCCGGGCACGTCCCCGGCGTAGCACATCTCGCCGCCGGCCGTGCCGGCGCCGGGGCCCAGGTCGATGACGTGGTCGGCGATCCGGATGACCTCCGGCTTGTGTTCGACGACCAGGACGGTGTTGCCCTTGTCGCGCAGCCGCAGCAGCAGGTCGTTCATGCGCTGGATGTCGTGCGGGTGCAGTCCGGTGGTGGGCTCGTCGAAGACGTAGGTGACATCCGTGATGCTCGATCCCAGATGCCGCACCATCTTCACGCGCTGCGCCTCGCCGCCGGACAGGGTGCCGGAGGGGCGGTCCAGGGAGAGATAGCCCAGGCCGATCTCCACGAGTGAGTCCAGCAGATGGCGCAGGCTCTCCAGCAGCGGGGCGACGGAGGGGTCCTGCACGTCCCGCAGGAACTTGGCGAGTTCGCTGATCTGAGCGGAGGAGCAGTCGGCGATGTTCCAGCCGTTGATCCGGGCGCCGAGCGCGGCGGCGTTCAGCCGGGTGCCGCCGCACCCGGGACACGGGGCGAACCGTACGGCCCGGTCCACGAACGCCCGGATGTGCGGCTGCATCGCGTCGCGGTCCTTGGCCAGGATCACCCGCTGGACCTTCACCAGCAGGCCCTCGTAGGTGATGTTGTTGGTGCTGATCCGCATCTTGGTCGCGGGCTTGTGGAGGAAGTCCTCCCACTGCCGCTCGGTGAAGTCCTTGAGCGGGACGTCCGGGTCGTAGAGCCCGGACAGCACCATCGTCTGCCAGTACCAGGAGTCGACGGTGAAGTTCGGGACGGTGATGGCGCCCTGGTTGAGGGAGAGTTCGCGGTCCACGAGCTGGTCGATGTCGATCTCGGAGACCTCGCCGAGCCCTTCGCAGCGCTGGCACATGCCCTCGGCGCTGTTGAAGCTGAAGGCGCTGGAGGTGCCCACGTACGGGGTGCCGAGGCGGCTGAAGACGATCCGCAGCATCGTGTACGCGTCAGTGGCGGTGCCCACCGTGGAACGGGAGTTGGCGCCCATCCGCTCCTGGTCGACGACGATCGCGGCGGTGAGGTGGTGCAGCCCGTCGACATCGGGGCGGCCCAGGCTCGGCATGAAGGACTGGACGAACGCCGTGTACGTCTCGTTGATCAGCCGTTGGGACTCGGCGGCGATGGTGCCGAAGACGAGTGAGGACTTCCCGGAGCCGGAGACGCCGGTGAAGACGGTCAGCCGGCGCTTGGGTATGTCGGCGTCCACGCCGCGCAGGTTGTTCTCCCGGGCGCCGCGGACCTGGATGACGTCATGGCTGTCCGCGGGCGTGGTGGCGTGGTGCATGGCGGGCGGTCTCCTCGGTGTGTGGGTGGGGCGGCGCGGGGGAGTGGGGCGCGGGGGGACACGGAGCGGGGCGCGTACAGCGTACTCTATACACAGTACAAGGTACGCTGTACGCATTACATGCGCGGGCGGGAGAAAATGACGGCCATGGACACCGACAGGGAGAGCGACGCCGCCCGCGCCCTCCGGCTGCTGTGGCGCGAACCCGGCTCCTCCGGGCCGGTTGGCCGCGGCCCCCGCCCGGCACGCAGCGTCGAGGGGGTGATCCGCGCCGCCATCGCCGTGGCCGACGCCGACCCGGGCGGCCTGGACGCCGTCACCATGCGCCGCGTCGCCCAGGAACTCGGCGTCACCCCCATGACGCTCTACACCTACATCCCGGGCAAGGCCGTCCTCCTCGACCTGATGCTCGACACCGTCTACCAGGACATGCCCCGCCCGCCCTGGTCGCCGGACACCCCCTGGCGCGAGCGGGTCACCGCCGTCGCCGACGCCAACCGCGACCTCTTCCGGCGCCACCCCTGGGTCGCCCGGCTCCCCACCAGCCGCCCGCCCCTGGGCCCCGGCGTGATCGCCAAGTACGAGCACGAACTGCGCGCCCTGGACGGCCTGGGGCTCGACGACCTCGACATGGACGCCGCGCTCACCCACCTCCTCGCCTTCGTCCAGGGCACCGCCCGCGCCGCCCTCGACCAGCGCGCCACCGAAGCGGGGAGCGCCCTCACCGACCAGGAGTGGTGGGACGCCCACGCCCCGGTCCTCGCCAAGATCCACGACCCCGAACGCTTCCCGCTCGCCGGCCGGGTCGGCACGGCCGCCGGGCAGGCGTACCGCAGCGCGAACGCCCCCGACCACGGATACGCCTTCGGCCTGGCCCGGGTCCTGGACGGCCTCGCCGCCCTGATCGACCGGCGCACGCCGTAACGCGCGCGGCGCACCCGCGCGTAACGTGGGCCCCTCCCACCCCAGGCGCCCCTGCGTGCCCCCTGCTCGACACCCGCCCCACCCCGCTTCACTGGGCCTCAACACACCCGAGGAACAGAGGAGTTGACGGTGACAGCGGTCACACAGGCACCCGCGCGGCCAGAACGGGGAACCGGGCGGCGGCTGGGGGCACTGATCCGGCTCGGCAGGCCGAAGTTCCTCTTCCACAGCCTGCTGGTGCTGTGCGCCGGAACGGAACTCGCGGTGCACGCCGGAGCACGGTTCGACGCCGGCCTGTTCACCCTGGTCCTCGCCTTCGGCTGTGGCGCCCACCTCATGACGTACTACTGCAACGACTACTTCGACCTGGACGCCGACCGCGCCAACCCCGCCCCCACCGCCTGGTCCGGCGGCAGCCGCGTCCTCACCGAGCGGACCCTGGCCCCCACCACCGGACTGGCCGCCGCCTTCGTACTGCTGCTGGGCACCGTGTTCCTGCTCGCCCTGCTGCCCACCTCCGGCACCCGGCTGCTCGCGGTCGGCTTCCTGCTGCTCGCGTGGTTCTACACCGCGCCCCCGTTCCGCCTCAACTACCGGGCCGGCGGCGAACTCGCCTGCGCGCTCTCGCTGCACGGGCTGCTGCCGCTGCTCGCCTGCCTCGCCCAGCTCGGCGGCGTCCCCGCCCAGGCATGGGCCTGCGTCGCCGTCCTGGCGGCCCTGCAATTCCTGCAACTGCTCGTGCTCAACCTGGCCGACCTGGACGGCGACCGCGCCGTCGGCAAACTCACCGTCACCGGCCTGCTCGGCCCGCGCCGCACCGTCCGGCTCTACGCGGCCGGCCAGGCAGGGGTGTACGGCGCGGTCGCCGCGCTCGGCCTGTGCGGCTTGCTGACCCCGTGGGCGACCGTTCTGCTGCTCGCCACCGCCCCGCTGCCGTGGGCCGCCGCCCGCGCCATGGGCGCGGGTGACCTCGGCACCCGCACCACCTTCGCCGCCACCGCCCAACTGCCGCTCGCCTCCGCCGCCGTCGTCGCCGGGCTCACCCTGAGCGCCTGGCCGCAGGAGTGGGGCTGGTGGCCGGCCCTCAAGGCGGCGGCGCTCGGCGCGTTCGCCCTGTGGTGGCTCGTCACCGGAGGTCAGGTGCGGGCACCGCGCGACTGAGACCGCCCCCGCGCGGCGCCGCCGGCCGGACCGTCGCGGCGGAATCCCCTCGCGCCGTGGCAAGGGGACCCCCGGCGCCTCATGCGCCGCCGGGGGCGCCGTTCCCGGCGGACGTGCGCACGGTGATCGCCGAGCCCGGGTGCCCGTCCCACTCCACGCTCAGCCCCTGCCGTTCCAGCCCGGTCACCACCTCCCGGCCGATGGCCGCCGTGGTGTCCGCCGAGTCGTCGAACCCGCCGTACAGCAGCGACGCTTCGCTGTACGGCTCGGAGGTGAGGAAGACGAACCCCCGGGCGTCCGGCGCGCCCGCCCCGCCGATCTCCGCGAGGCCGCAGGCGCGGCAGCAGGCGAAGTTCTCCCGCGCCGTGATGCCCGCCGCCTCCAGCTCGGCGAACGCCCGGGTCAGCGGCGGTGCCTGCGCGTCCTCCGTCTCCTCCGCGCCCCCGCCGTCCGTCGCCTCCTGTGGGAACGTCAGCCGCTCCCACGCCAGCCCGGCGTCCCAGCCCCCGGCCGACCGCGCCCAGCCCGTGAGCGCCTCGGCCACCGGACCGGGCGCGTCCACCGTCGTCGTGAAATGCCGCTCCGGAACCCCGTCCCGGTGCTCCAGCGTGTACGCCCCGCCCTCCTCGTGCCACACCTGGACGTAGACATCCGGCACATCGGGAAGACGCTCCACCACCACGAAGCGGTCCCCCGCGCCGCCGATCCGCCGCACCAGCGCGGCCAGCTCACCGGCCGTCAGCCGGTCCCGCGACCGCCCGTCCTCGGTCCGCACCCTGATCCCCAGCATGCCGTCACTCTCGCACCCGCCACTGACAACGGCCGGGCGCGCGCCGTCAGCGCCACCGGCCCCGTACCGCGTACGCCACCGCCCCCGCCGTCAGCACCGCCGCCCCCGCCACCACCGAGGCCACCGGCAACGCCGCCGCCAGCAGCGCGCAGCCCGCGAAGCCGACCACCGGAACCAGCGGCACCGGCCGCCCCTCCGCCGGGCTCAGCGTCCACGCCGAGGCGTTGGCGATCGCGTAGTACACCAGCACCGCGAACGACGAGAACCCGATCACCCCCCGCACATCCGCCGTCGCCGCCACCACCGCCACCACGGCGCCGATCGCCAGCTCCGCCCGCTGCGGCACCCCGAACCCCGGGTGCACCGCCGCCAGTCCCGAGGGCAGATGACGGTCCCGCGCCATCGCCAGCACTGTGCGCGAGACCCCGAGCAGCAGCGCCAGCAGGGAACCGAGCGCGGCCAGCACCGCCCCCACCCGCACCACCGGCGCCAGCCAGCCGGACCCCGCCGCCCGCACCGCGTCCGCCAGCGGCGCGCCGGACGCGCCGAGACCGCCAGCCCCCAGCGCCGTCAGCACCGCCACCGCCACCAGGACGTACACCACCAGCGTGATCCCCAGCGCCACCGGGATCGCGCGCGGAATCGTCCGCGCCGGATCCCGCACCTCCTCCCCGAGCGTCGCGATGCGCGCGTACCCCGCGAACGCGAAGAACAGCAGCCCCGCCGCCTCCAGCACCCCGCCCCAGCCGACCGCCCCGGCCGGGACCCCGCTCACCGCGTCCGGGCCGCGCCCCGGCACCAGACACGCCGTCACCACCGCCGCGAGCACCGCCAGCACCACGGCCACCACCACGCGGGTGACCAGCGCCGACTTCCGCACCCCGAGACAGTTGACGGCCGTCACCGCCACCACAGCGGCCACCGCCACCGCGTGCGCCTGTCCCGGCCACGCGTAGACACCGACCGTCAGGGCCATCGCGGCGCAGGACGCGGTCTTGCCGACCACGAACCCCCAGCCGGCCAGATAGCCCCAGAACGGTCCGAGCCGCTCGCGCCCGTAGACGTACGTCCCCCCGGAGGCCGGGTACCTGGCCGCCAGCCGCGCCGACGACGTCGCGTTGCAGTACGCGACCACGGACGCCACCGCGAGCCCCAGCAGCAGCCACCCCCCGGCCGCCCGCGCCGCCGGGGCGAGCGCCGCGAAGATTCCCGCTCCGATCATCGACCCGAGCCCGATGACGACGGCGTCGAACACGCCGAGCCGCCGCCGGAGCCCACCGCCGGGAGACGACTGACTCATGACGAACCTCTCGGCGGGCCGGGCATACGGTGTCCGCCGACGCTAACCGATCATCCACCGGCCGTCCGGGACCAGGAGAAGGGCATCGGGTGAACCCGCGCCGAAGCGCCGATGACCGGGCGGAGTTCCGCACCCTCGCCCCACTCTTGGGGAACCGGGCCCGACCCGGCCGACCCGGCCACCCCGGCGGACGCGGCCGGCCCGATCGGCGGTCGCCCGTCCGCGCGGTTGCGGGACGCCGGGCTGCCTCGGCTGCCGGTGGGGAGCGGCGAGGTTACCGCTCGGCGTAGGCGGCGAGGTTGGCGAGGGACGAGGCGAGCCCTTCGGCGTGGTCTTCGGCGGAGACACCCTCCGGGACGTCATCGGCGACGATGTCGACGCGTGTGCCCGCTTCGACGGCGGTGACCTGCCAGGTCATGGTCATCGTGCCCGCGTTGGCGGGATCGTCGGAGACGAAGTCGATCGCCTGCACGACCCGCACACCGGGGGCGATGTCCACGAAGCGCGCCTCGACGACATCGGAGTCTGCGGTCGCCTTGCCGGGCGCGCCGGAGGCGTCGCCATAGGTCAGCACCAACCGGTACGAGCCACCCGGCCGGGCGTCGAACCGCTCGAACCTGCCCGTCATCCCGGCCGGCGGAAGCCATGCCGTGAGCGCCTCACGATCGATGAGGGCGTCAAAGACGCGGTCGATGGGGGCGGCGATCGTCCTGGAGGCGGTGTCCGTACGTGACATGGCCGGACCTTAACACCGCCCGCCCATCGCCTTACCAGCTGATCGTTGCGGAACCGGTGCCGCCGGTCGGCGGCGCGGTCGGGGCCCTGGCCCGGGCCCACTGGGGTCGGGGTGCGGATGCGGTTCAGGCGGAGACGCGGGCGAGCGTGCCCGCTGTGAGGGTGGCCAGCATGTCGCGCAGGGCGGCCGTGAAGTCCAGCTTGTACGCGGTGAGCGAGGGGTCGGCCTCGTAGGCGGCGAGCATCGCCCGGGAGGGCCGCGCGTGGGTCCACACGGCGCCGATGGCCATGATCACGGCTGCCGTCAACTGCGGGGCACTGTCACCGAGTTCCGGAAGGTGCCGGCGGGTCAGCGCGGCGATGTCGACGACGTTGGCCACGGCTGCGCGCTTGTAGCGGGCGGCCACCTCGGGGGAGACGTTGTGTTCCAGCACGCTCGCCTGGCTGCTCAGCAGGTCGCACAGGATCCGGCGCTCGGTGAGGGAGCCGGCGACGGCGGCGGCGAACTGCTCCGCACGCCGGCCCACCGGGGCGTCCGCGTCGATGCCGGCGTCGAGATGGGCGGGCAGGTCGGCCGTCCACTGCTGCCAGGCGCGGTCGAGAAGCTCCAGCAGGATCGCCTCGCGTGACTCGAAGTAGCGCAGCACGTTGGACTTCGCCAGCCCGACGCGGCGGCTCAGTTCGTTCAGGCTGAGCTCGCCAGCCGGCATCTCCTCCAGCATGCCGGCCGCGGTGTCGAGTACGGTCCGGCGCCGGATCTCGCGCTGTTCCTCGCTGCGTGCGCGCTGGAAGTCCGCCATGCCGCCATGTTACAGACTGTCGGTCTTTTGACAGTAGACCGGCGGTCCTTTAACTTGGTGGCGCGGTACAAAAGACTGCCGGTCTGTAATGCCGGTATGTCCGAGAGCCTCGCCGAGCGGCCGGGCATCAACCCGATAGGAGCAGGGCAGCGATGAGCCACTGGACCCCCGACGCGATTCCCGAGCAGACCGGCCGCACCGCGCTGATCACCGGCGGGAACAGCGGGATCGGCCTGGAAACCGCTCGCGTGCTCGCCCACCACGGGGCACGGGTCATCCTGGCCGGACGCGACCGGACCAAGCTCGACCAGGCAGCGGAAGCGGTACGCGCCTCCGCACCCGGAGCCGAGGTCGACACGCTCACCCTCGACCTCTCCGATCTCTCCTCCGTCCGTGAGGCAGCCGCTCGGATCGCCGAGACGGAAACGATCGATCTGCTGTTCAACAACGCCGGCGTGATGAACCTGCCCGAGCGGCAGACCACGCGCGACGGCTTCGAGATGACCGTCGGCACGAACCACCTCGGCCACTTCGCCTTCGACGCCCAGATCTGGCCCGCCGTGCGCCGCTCGACGGCACCGCGCGTGGTCACCGTCAGTGCCGCCGCCGCGCGCTGGCCGATGGGCAGACTCGATGACCTGATGAGCGGCCGGCGCTACCGCCCCATGGGCGCCTACGCGAAGTCCAAGCGCGCCAACATCGTCTACACCCTTGAACTGGCACGCCGCACCGCGCACAGCGCCATCGAGGCGCTCGTCATCCACCCGGGGTCGGCGATGACAGGCATCCAGCAGCACGGCACCGGCCCCCTGGGCCGCGTGGTCACCCCGATCGCCGCGCGCCTGCTCATGGGGTCCGCGAACGGCGCCGCCTGGCCCTCCCTGTACGCGGCGACCAGCCCGCAGGCCCGCTCGGGCCAGTTCATCGGGCCTGCCGGACGTGACCAGACCTCCGGCACCCCCAAGCCCGCCAAGCTCCCCAAAGGCGCCGACGACCCGGCCGAGGGCAGGCGCCTGTGGGCGGAGAGCGAACAGCTCACCGGCGTCCCCTTCGCGCCCGAGGCCGAGACCGCCGGCTGAAGAACTCCGGCCACCCTCACCGTCGGCACCGATCGGACTCCCCGCCGCCGCCGATCAGTAAGAGTGGCCGTCCGGTTCGACGAGGCGCACCGCCGAGACCACGGTGGTGAAGTTGCGCAGCATCTCGCCCTCGGCGGTGAACACCAACTCGGTGTGACCGGGGGAGAAGTCGAGTCCGCGCTGATGGGAGAGGAAGTCCGTCACCTGCGCGCACAGCGCCTCGGAGTCGACGTCCTTGCTGTCGCTCAGCACGGCGATGAAGTACGGGGCGCCTGAGTTGTCCATGGTGACGTGAATGCGCGCCACCTTCTGCGCCAGTTCGTCGTCCCGGTACACGGACCGGTACTCCTCGGCCGTCGCCTGCGCACGCTCACGCATGAGTGAGGCAACGGTCGGCCCCTGCTCCTGGTCACGTCCGGTCCGGTAACCGAGAACGGCGGCGAGGGCGATGAGACTGACCGCGATCAGAATCCCCACGCCGCCGAACATCGGCTTCAGTCGCTGATGAGCGCTACGGATGCGGTGAAGTGCGACCATGAGTCCGGACTTACGGTGAGGATGGGGCCAGTGAGGTTCTTGGAATCACGGATGTGCACGGTGTCGCCCGGGCAGCGGGCCACCTCGACGCAGGCGCCGCCCTCGGTGTTGCTGTAGCTGGACTTCTGCCAATCGAGGGCGACTTCGAGGCAGTCGCCGCCGTTGTCACCGCTGTAGCTGCTCTTGAACCAGGTCAGTGTGGTGTTCATGATTCTCCTCGCAACCGGTCCAACAGGCGCTTGCTCTCCTCCGGGTTGAGAGCCTGCGATCGCAGCATTGCATATTTCTGCGACAGGATGCTCACCTCGTATGGATCTTGGAAGAGCTGGCTGCCGCGCTGTGTCTCGGTGTAGCCGAGGTGCTGGTGTTCGGGGGTCTCCACCAGGATGAATGGACCGTTCAGACCGGCGTGATGCTCCCGGCCGAGCGGCATGATCTGGATCGCGACCCCGGGGAGATCGGCACACTCCCGCAGATGGCGCAGCAGGTCGTGGTGCACCTCATCACCGCCGATCCGGTCCCTCAGGACTGCTTCCGAGATGATGAAGCTGGCGTACAGCGGATTCTTCTTGCGGCGCAGCACTGCTTGCCGTTGCAACCGGGCGGCCACGTTGGTCTCGATCTCCTCCTCGGTGAACGTGGGGAGAGCGTTGCGGAAGATCGCCCGCGCATAGCCCTCGGTCTGGAGCAGCCCGGGGAGGATCTGGTTCTCGTACCAGGAGAGTGCGATCGCCTCCTGCTCGTGGGCCATGTACTCCTGTACCCAGATCGGAAACTTCACCTCCTCCGGCAGGTTGTCCACCATCACCCAGAGCACCCCCTTGGTCTCCAGGACATCGTCCAGCCGCTCCGCCAGGTGCGGAAGAAGGGGCCTTCTTCCCTGTTCGATGGAGGCGATGGTTTCCTGGGCCACGCACGCCAGCTCCGCGAGGGCGCTCTGTGAGAGGCCGGCGTGCGTGCGCAGGCGGCTGAGGACGGCGCCGACCGTCTTCATCGTCGTGGTGTTCTTCTTGCGCTGACTGCTCCTCGGGGCCATGTGATCCCACTCCCCATCGGGTTCCGTACGTGACCGAAATCCGTCCGTACGCTCAAGCCGTACGGCTTCACGCACTGTTGGAGCTTACGCACGCAACGCCACCGTTGGGGGCGTGGACGAGGACTTTCATCAGATCTGTGTACGCGAGCGGTTCTTCCGGCGCGACAAGCGCAACGTCTTCGCGGCTCGTCGGTTTGTCCGAAAAGCATTGAACGACTGGCGGATCGAGCAGCGGGCCGACGAGGTACTGGTGTGTGTGAGCGAGTTGGCGACGAACGCGATCACGCACGGCGTGCCGCCGGGCCGTGGCTTCTCCCTCCATCTCTGGCTCACCACCGACGCCGTCCTGCGCCTGGAGGTGCACGACAGCGGTGACGGGCGGCCACGGCTGCGCGACCTGGACGAGGGCGGGGAGACCGGGCGCGGGCTGTGGCTGGTGGAGGCGCTGTCGGACTGCTGGGGCGTGGGGACCCGGGACCCCGGCAAGGTGGTGTGGTGCGAGTTCGTCCTCGATTCGGACGCCGTCCGCGCCGCCCGGCTCGCCCCGCCCCCCGGCTGGCGTCTGGGCGGCGGCGAGCCGACGGTGCCGTGACGGGTGGTCCTCCGGAGTGCTAACCGTCCTCGCACCGCTCCAGGTCCTGGAGGGACGGGCTGTCGCGGGATTCGCCGCCCAGGAGGTCCTGCAACTCTTCCCGGTAGAGCTGCTGCCAGCGCCCGTCCCGGACCACGTCGCGGATCACCCCGCACACCGTGTCGCGCAGCGCGCCCTCGTCGGACTGGAGGCCGACGCCGTAGCGCTCCGTGGTGAAGGAGCGCGGGAGCATCTCCAGTTCGTCCGGATGCTGGGCCTGGAACCCGGCCAGGATCAGATCGTCCGTGATCACCGCGTCGTAGGTGCGGTCCAGGAGCAGGTTCACGCACGTGTCGTAGTCCGACCGGGTGTCCACCACGAACCTCCCCGGCCAGTCCTGTTCCAGGGCGCCCACCGATGTCGAGTTGTCGCCCGTGCACACCCGGGTGCCCTGCGGGAAGTCCGCAGGACCCGAGACGTCCTCGTACACGCCCTGCCGCATCAGCATCGTCTGGCCGGTGATGAAGTACGGCCCGGCGAACGTGACGCCCTCCTCCTGGCGTTCGGGTGTGATGCTGTACGTGGCGACGACCAGGTCCAGCTGCCGCTGGTCCAGCAGCTTCTCCCGGTTCACGCTCGACACCGGCACGAACTGCACCTCGGTGTCCGGGTCGAAGCCCAGGTCCGTGGCGATCAGTTTGGCGAACTCGATGTCGAAGCCGCGCCATTCACCGTCGACCAGCTCGCTCATGCCGGGCTGCCCCGACTTCACGCCGATCCGCAGCAGGCCCCGGGCCTCCGCGCCCTGGATGGTGGGGGAGCTGCGGGACAGATCGCCGCCGCCCCCGGGCCCCCACAGCAGCCAGCCGCCGCCCGCGAGCAGCGCGAGGACCAGGGCGATCGCCGCGCCCGGCCCCCACCGGCGGCGGCCGGGGTCCCGGAACGGCGGGAGTTCCCGTGGCGGCTCCTTCGGCGGTTCGGGGATCGCCGGCGGCTCCTCGCGGGCGATCCGGCGCAGCCCGTCCTCCAACTCCTGCGCCGAGATCCGGTGCCGGGGCAGCTTGCGCAGCAGGCCCTCGATCAGCGGTGCGAGCGGACCCGCGTACCGCATGGGCGGGGTGGGGGAGTTGAGCGCCGCCTGCTGGATCTCCAGGGCGTCCAGGCCGTTGAACGGCGGTCGGCCCTCCACCATTTCGTACAGCGTGACGCCCAGCGACCACAGGTCGGACGCCGGCGAGGCCCTGCGTTCGGGCCCCGGCGAGAAGTGGCCCAGTTCGGGGGCGAGATAGCGCGGCGTGCCGATGACCGAGTGCGAGCGGGTGACCTGGGCCGCGCCCTCGAAGGTGGCGATGCCGAAGTCCATCAGCAGGGCCTTGCCGCCCCGCCGGAAGAGGATGTTGTGCGGTTTGACGTCGCGGTGCAGTACCTCGGCCGCGTGCACGGCGCGCAGGCCGCGCAGCACCTGGAGCGCGATCCGGGCCGCCCGCTGCACCGGGAGGCGGCCCTCCTCGCGCAGGATGTCGGCGAGCGAGCGGGCGTCGAGCAGTTCCATGACGATCCACACCTCGCCCTCGGCGCCGGTGCCGTCCTCCGCCTCCACCATCTCGGCCGCGCCCTCGATGATGTCGTGGACGGCGATGACGTTCTGGTGGCCGATGCGGGCGATGGCCTGGGCCTCGCGGCGGGCGCGTTTGACCAGTTCGGCCTGGGTGGACGGGTCGATGCCGCCGCGCAGCAGCACGCCCTTGACCGCGACCGGGCGGCCCAGCCGGGTGTCCATGGCCTCCCACACCACGCCCATTCCGCCGCGGCCGAGCTGTCGGCGCAGCTGGTAGCGGCCGGCGATCACCGGGTACGGGCCGGGCGGCGGCATGGGCTGGGTGACGGTGGTGGGGGTCTCGACGGGTTCCGTCCGGTCCGGCTGTGTTCTGCTGGGCAGCTTGTACGTGTCGGGGTCGGGCTCGTGGCGCAGCCGTCTGGTCTCCTCGGCGTCGCCGTTTGCCGCCCCCGTTTCGTTGCCGTGCATGGGCCCCCACTCAATGAACGGTCAGTCCTGATCGTCAGGTTAGACACTCATCCGCAAAACATCAGGACCTCTTCCGGTAACGCCTCGCCCGGACGCGTAAAGTCCGCGGCCATGGCCACCTCCGAAGAAGCCACCGCCGCCGCCACCCGGGACGCCTACGGGGCGATGTCCGGCCGCTACCTGGAGTTCGTCCGGGAGCAGTTCCCACGGCAGGCGTACGACCTCGCCCTGCTCTCCGTCTTCGCCGATCTCGTCCGGGACACCGGTCCGGTGGCCGACATCGGGTGTGGGCCGGGCCATGTGACGGCGCATCTGGACCGGCTCGGCGTCCGCGCCTTCGGCATCGACCTCACCCCGGAGTTCACCGGGCTGGCCCGTGCCGCCTACCCGGGGCTGAGGTTCGAGACCGGCACCATGCTGGACCTGCGCCCTTACGTCCCCCGGGGAGGTTCGCTGGCGGGGGTGCTGGGCTGGTACTCGCTCATCCACCTCCCGCCCGCGCAGGTGCCGCTCGCGCTGGCCGAGTTCCACCGGGTGCTGGCCCCGGGCGGGCACCTGCTGCTCGGCTTCCAGTCCACGGCGGCCGGAGCCGCGCGGGAACCGGTGCCGTTCGACCACAAGGTGACGCCCGGCTGGCTGTGGCCGGTGGACACCTTCGCGGACGCGCTGACCGCCGCCGGGTTCACCGTCAGCCTGCGTTCGCTGCGCGAGCCGGGCCCCGACTACCACCGCCACCAGGGCTATCTGCTGGCGGTCAGGGAAGGCTGAGGCCGAACAGCTCACGGCACGCGTCCGTGAGGCCGTGCACCGTCACCGGGACCGTACGGTGCGCCTGCCAGTCGGCGCGGTCCACCCGCAACCTCTGGAGGGTACGCGGGCGGCCCTGCACGGACGCGGTGGTGATGCCGTCGTCGCGGTAGCCGAGCCGGCGCGAGACGCCGAGCGAGCGCGGGTTGTCGGTCATCGCCGCGGAGGTCATCGAGCGCGCGCCCAGACCTTCGAAGGCCAGGTGCAGCGCCGCCGCCCGCATCTCGGTGCCCAGGCCCCGGCCCTGGTGCGGCAGGCCCAGCCAGGAGCCGGTCTCGGCCTCGCCGGTCACCGCGAAGTCGGTGGCCATGAGGTCCTGGCGGCCGATGACGCGGCCCTCGTGCCGTACCGCCAGGCTCAGCGCCCACGCCTCCGGGCGCCAGGCGGCGACGGTGCCCAGCAGATGCTGGAAGGTGGCACGCGCCCGCTGGTCCGGGGCGGCGTCGCTCCAGGGGAAGCTGAACGGCATGGCGCCGTCCTCGTGCACCCCGTTCCCGGCCACGGCCGCGAGCTCGGCCAGCTCCTCCAGGCCGGGCAGGCGCAGCTCAAGTCGGGGGGTGGTCAGGCGCAGGCCGTACAGCGGCCAGATCTCGTGCGGTTCCATCGCGCGATGCTGCCGGAGGCGGGGCCCGCGCGTCGAACGTTTTAGAGCCGTCCGGCGATGGTGCGCGCGACCTGCGCCGGGGGCGTGTGGGTGGTGTCCAGGACGTGCGCCTCGGTCCGCAGCCAGGGCAGGGCCGCCGTGTACCGCTCGATGTGGGCGAGCCGCCACCGCCTGACCTCGGGGGTGCTGGTCTCCGGGTCGGTGTCGGTGGTGATCCGGTGGGCGAGCGTGCCGGGGTCGGTGTGCAGGACGAAGTGGTGCACGGGGACGGCGGGTTCGGTGGCGAAGCCGTCCGCCAGCTCGTCCCAGTACGCCCGGGTCAGCACCGTCTGCGGGATGATCAGCGGCCCGCCGCCGGTGAAGCCGAGCAGCTCCCGGGCGGTCGCCACGACCAGCGACCGCCACGGGTGCCACTCCTGGAAGTTCTGTGCCGGGTGCCGGCCCGCCAGGACACCTCGCAGCAGGTAGCCGACCTGCTCGGCGTCGAAGACGTACGACCCCGGGAGCAGGCCGGCCAGATGCCGGGTGGTGGTGGTCTTGCCGGCCCCGAAGGTGCCGTTCAGCCAGACGATCATGCCGCCCCAGGTTACGCGGGGCGCCGCCGCCGCTGGGCGGGCTGATGGCCGTGCCGGATCGCGTTGCCGGCGTCGATGCCGTACGCCGCGTCCGCGCCGACCCGGCGCAGCCAGCGCCAGCCGTGCCGTATCCGTGCCTGTGCCCGTGTCGAGGTCCGCATGGGAAACCGCCACCTCCGCGTTAAGGTGTATAGAGGAGTTACAGCGGTTACCGTACCAGGACGAGGTAAGGCATGAAAGTCTCTTTTTCCGATTACGCTGCGGGGGCGGGACTCGCCACCGACCTCGTCAACACCTCGCCCCTGGTGTGGAAGAGCGCCGGCGAGATGCTCGGCGACCCCGCCGGGCTGGCCGACTTCCTCAACGAACACGGCATCGACCACCCCACCCCCACCCCCGCCGACCTCCGCCAGGTCCACCACCTGCGCGACGACCTGCGCGCCGTCCTGGAGGCCGGCACCGAGGACGCGACCGCCGCCGGTGCCAACGCCCTGCTCACCCGCGCCACCACTGCCCCCGTACTGGAACGCGACGCCGACCGGGAGTGGCAGTGGTACGTGGCCACCGACCCCGCCACCCCCCTCGCCGACCGGCTCGCCGTGCTCACCGGCACCGGCCTGCTCGGCACCCTGCGCACCCTGGGACACACCCGCTTCCGGCCCTGCGCCTCGCCCACCTGCGACGGCCTGTTCGTGGACACCAGCCGGGCCGGACGGCGCCGCTACTGCATGCCGGACCTGTGCGGCAACCGCGCCAACGTCGCCCGGCACCGCGCCCGCAGCCGGCGGAAGGCCGAATCAGCCCGCGGCCACCGGTGAGAACGGCGGCCGGTCGCGCTCCGCGCCCGCCGAACGCCCGGTCCAGCGGTACTTCTCGGCGAAGCCCTCCTGCCGGGCCACCCCGTCCGGGCCGACCACCCGGACGCTGTCGGCCACGTAGTACGTGCCGTCCCCCAGCGCCTCGAAGCCGTACTGGCCGTGGAAGTCGAAGCCGTCACTCACCTTCAGCAGTTCACCGCGCTCACGCTCGGGCTGCCCCTTGATCTCCCCGCGCACCGGCCGCGCCGTGCCGTCGATCACGAAGAACGAGTAGTTCGGGAAACCGGCCTTCGCCCCCTCGTACACCGCCAGGAACCAGTCGCCGGTGTAGGGGTCGTACTCCAGGTTCTGCACCCCGTACCGGGTGTTGCCGGTGTACGCGAAGAACTTGCCGTCCGTACGGGAGGGGCCGCTGTGGTGCGGGGCCGCCTGCGACAGCGGGCGCTCGTACCGCCACCAGTTCCGCACGTCGTACTCCAGGATCACCTGGTGGTCGTTGTCGGTCCGCTCCGTGTTCGAGTAGACCCCGTACGCCACCTTCAGGGTGTCCCGGCCCTGCCCGGACCGCTTGCCGAACCCCGGCCCGAACGCCACCCCGTCGATGCCGCTGCACCCGTACCGGTGGTCCGCGGTGTCACCCGTGTCACCGTCGAAATGGCCGTCCCCGTCCATGTCGGCGGTGAAGTCCTCGACCACCTCGGGCAGATACACGGCCGTCATCACGCCGTCCCGCTCGGCGTTCATGCCGATGCGGTCGACCTTGCGCACGTCGAAGATGGCGATGTAGAACGCCTCTTCCGCCTTGTACTCCAGCGAGCCGTAGACCCGGCCGTCCCGGGGGTTCAGGTCGAGATCCCCGAGGTGCCCGGTCAGTCCCTCCACCGTGCCGATGACGTTGCCGCGCAGATCCGTCTTCACCAGCATCTGGGTGAAGGACCAGTACATGAAGCCCTTCTCCCGGTCCAGCGCCACTCCCTGGAGGTGGGAGGTGGGCCAGGCACCGCCGTTGATCTCGTTCGGGAGCGCGGGCAGCGGCGGCCTGCCCCGATCCTCCTCGGCCACCGCCGCCACCGCCGGTGTGACGGTGGTGAACAGCAGCCCGGACAGTACGGCAAGGACGGCGAGCTTTCGCATCATGGGGGCCTCCTCGGACACGTTGTACCGCGACATCCCGATCCTGGGGAGCGGGGATGAACACGGCGCGCCGGGGCAGCCGGCCCCCGGCGACGCCCGCGTGAACACGCGACGGCGGCACGCGGGCGTCACCGGAGTACGGGGGCCGTACGGGCCTCACGGGGTGTACGGGACGTACGGGGGCCGCGGCCGGGCCCTGCTCGCGGGCGGCGGTCAGCGCTGCGAGGCCACCGCCTCGCGCAGCGCCGCCAGCTCCGCGTACATCACCTCACCGGGGCAGTCCGTCTCCAGCCAGTCACGGTGCCCGCTGATCTCCGCCACGTCCTTCTCGACGCCGTTGACCGGGTTCACGTAGGTGACATCCGCCAGCGGGTCACGGCCGTGCAGCCGGAACGCGGTGCGCACCAGGCGGGTGAGGGAGGCGCGGGCCGCGTCCGTCGGGCCACGCTCCGTCAGATCGCCGAGCAGCGCGATGCCCAGGTTCCCGGAGTTGAAGCCGCCCACGTGGAAGGCGGTCACGAGGTCGCCGTCCTCGTTGTGCGCCGGGAGGCCGCCCTCGCCCGAGTAACGGCCCTCGTAGATCCGGCCCTCCTCGTCGATGAGGAAGTGGTAGCCGATGTCGCCCCAGTCGTTGGTGATCGCGTGGAACTCGTAGATCCCGCGCACCGTGGCCGCCGGGTCCGGGTCGTCGTTCGGCGTGACGGTGTGATGCACCGTCAGCGTCTGGAACGCGTAGAACTCGGTGGGGGTGTTCTCGCTGCCGTCCGGCAGGAAACGCAGCGACTCGTCCGCGCCCCAGGCCGCCCGGGAGAGGTACTCCACGCCGCGTACCCGGGTCGGGTCGGTGGGCACCGGGATCTCGTGGCGCGGGCCGCGCGAGGTGTCCAGGGCGACCGACAACAGGTCGTTGGCCCCTTCCGGCGCCCGCAGTTCGTACCCGGTGGCCTGCCGGGCGGCCACCAGCAGCCGGCCGCCGTTGCTGTCGGAGCAGCCGCCACCGCTCAGCGGCGTCCACGCGCCGGCCTCGTCACCGTCCGCGCCGGTGAACCGGATGCCGCCGCCGGTGGCGTCGCGGGTGCCGGCCCAGGCGACACCGACGAAGCCGATCGGGAAGGCGGTGCGCACCGCCTCCTCGCCGGTGGCCGCCGCGCTGCGGGTCTTCGGGAACGACTGCGGCGTCGTACCGGCCGGTGCCGCGTCACCGGCGGTGCCGCCGCCGTCACCGTCACCGGAGCCGCCCGTCGCCGCGATGACCGCAGGGGTCACGACGGCGCCCGCCGCCACCGCGCCGGCGGTGCCGATCAGCGCCCGGCGGGTGACCCGCGAAGCGGGCCGGTGGGAGGTGGGGGGTGTGGGGGATGTGGGGGATTCGGGCATGTAAAGGTCCTTGTCGCCTTGTGCAGTTCGGGAGTTCGGACCCCTCCATGCTTAGCAGACCGGCGGGCCGGGGCCGCTCACCGGGCCCGTGGGCCCGCCGTGAGTGCACGGTTGCCTGCGTGACATCTGAGGCAATCGCCGCTGACATCCGGCCTGTCTAGCGTGCCCGTGCAGACACACCCCCGAGGGAGGCGCCATGACAGGACCAGCACCACAGGCGGGAACCGGGCCGGCCCCGGCCACCGGAGCCCGCACCCGACGCCCCGGCGGGCGCTGGATCCAGGAGTGGGACCCCGAGGACGAGCGGTTCTGGGCCGAGAAGGGCGAACGCATCGCCCGCCGGAACCTCGCCTTCTCCATCCTCTCCGAGCACATCGGCTTCTCCATCTGGACCCTGTGGTCGGTCCTGGTGCTCTTCATGGGCCCGGAGTACGGCATCGACGCGGCCGGCAAGTTCTTCCTCGTCTCGGTCGCCACCCTCGTCGGCGCGATCGTCCGCGTCCCCTACACCTTCGCCGTCGCCCGGTTCGGGGGCCGCAACTGGACCGTGGTCTCCGCCGCGATGCTGCTGCTGCCCACGGCCGCCGCCTGGATCGTGATGGAACCGGGCACCTCGTACACCACCTTCCTGCTGGTCGCCGTCCTCACCGGCGTCGGCGGCGGCAACTTCGCCTCCTCCATGACCAACATCAACTCCTTCTTCCCGCTGAGGAAGAAGGGCTGGGCGCTCGGCCTCAACGCCGGCGGCGGCAACATCGGCGTGCCCGTCATCCAGCTCGCAGGCCTGCTGGTCATCGCCACCGCCGGGGACGGCAGCCCGCGCGTCCTGCTCGCCGTCTACGCCCCGCTCATCGTGCTCGCCGCCGTCCTCGCCTGGCGCCACATGGACAACCTGGAGAGCGTCAGCAACGACACCGGCGCCGCGCGCGAATCGGTGCGCGACGGCCACACCTGGATCATGTCGTTCCTGTACATCGGCACCTTCGGCTCGTTCATCGGCTACAGCTTCGCCTTCGGCCTCGTGCTCCAGAACCAGTTCGACCGCACCCCGCTCCAGGCCGCCTCCATCACCTTCCTCGGCCCGCTGCTCGGCTCGCTCATCCGGCCCGTCGGCGGCGCGCTCGCGGACCGGTTCGGCGGGGCGCGCATCACCCTGTACACCTTCTGCGGCATGGCGGCGGCCACCGGCGTGGTGATCCTGGCCTCGCAACAGGAGTCGCTGCCCGTCTTCCTGATCGGCTTCATCGCCCTGTTCGTGCTCACCGGCCTCGGCAACGGCTCGACGTACAAGATGATCCCCGGCATCTACCACGCCAAGGCGCACGCGCTCGGCCTCAGCGGCGAGGCCGCGGCGGCCTACGGGCGGCGGCTGTCCGGCGCGGCCATCGGGCTGATCGGGGCGGTGGGCGCGCTCGGCGGCCTCGGCATCAACCTCGCTTTCCGCCAGTCCTTCCTGTCCACCGGCACCGGCACCGCCGCCTTCGTGTCCTTCCTCGCCTTCTACGTGGCATGCTGCGTGGTCACCTGGGCCGTATACCTGCGCGGCACGGGCACCGGCCGCCCGCAGGACGGCGGGACGGCCGACGCCGCCGGACAGCGCGCACAACCCGCGTACGCGGGCGTGTGACGGCGGCCCGCGGCGTTACACCCGGGAAACATGACGGGAGCGGCCCTGTCACCGGCCGTTGACAGGCTGGTCCGCCAGGCTCGACACCCTCTTGCCCCTTGGGAACCACCAGATGCAGCGAGACCCCCAGCCGATCGACCCCCTGGCCGGATTCACGGTCGGGGTGACCGCCGCACGACGGGCGGAGGAACTGATCGCCCTGCTGCGGCGGCGCGGCGCCGAGGTGGTGCACGCCCCGGCGCTGCGGATCGTCCCGCTCTCCGACGACGACGAACTGCTGCACGCCACCCGGGAGCTGACCACCCACCCGCCGGACGTGGTGATCGCCACCACCGCGATCGGCTTCCGGGGGTGGGTGGAGGCCGCCGAGGGCTGGGGCGTCGGGCAGGAACTCCTCGCCACCCTGGGACGCTCCGAGGTGCTGGCACGCGGCCCCAAGGTGCGCGGCGCCATCCGGGCGGCCGGGCTCACCGAGGAGTGGTCGCCGGCTTCCGAGTCGATGGCCGAGGTCCTCGCGCGGCTGCTGGACGGCGGCGTCGAGGGCCGCCGCATCGCGCTCCAGCTGCACGGCGAGCCGCTGCCCGGCTTCATCGAGGCGCTGCGCGAGGCCGGCGCCCAGGTGGTGGAGGTCCCCGTCTACCGCTGGATGCCGCCGCAGGACATCGGCCCCGTGGACCGGCTCATCGACGTGACCCTGGCGGGCGGCCTGGACGCCCTGACCTTCACCAGCGCCCCGGCGGCGGCCTCCCTGCTGCGCCGGGCGGAGGAACGCGGGCTGCTGGACCCCCTGCTGGAGTCCCTGCGCCGGGGCGTGCTGGCGGCCTGCGTGGGCCCGGTCACCGCACTGCCGCTGACAGCACGGGACGTACCGGTACGGCACCCCGAACGCTTCCGGTTGGGGCCCCTGGTGCAGCTGCTGTGCACCGAACTCCCCGCCCGCGCGCGGGCGCTGCCGGTGGCCGGGCGGCGGATGGAGGTACGCGGCCACGCGGCGGTGATCGACGGCGAACTGCGGCCGGTGCCGCCCGCCGGGATGGCGCTGCTGCGGGCCCTGGCCAAGCGCCCCGGCTGGGTGGTGCCGCGCGGTGAACTGCTGCGGGCGCTGCCGGGCGCGGGCCGCGACGAGCACGCGGTGGAGACGGCGATGGCCCGGCTGCGCACCGCGCTCGGCGCCCCGACGATCATTCAGACGGTGGTCAAGCGTGGCTACCGGCTGGCGCTGGACCCTACGGCGGGGGACGGCGACAAGTACGCGCCGTAACGGGCGCCCCGGACAACGGCCGCGGCCGGTCGCCGCGTCCTCCGTGCCGCCCGGCCCGGGCGGGCCGCGGTCTCCGGCACCGGCTTCGCTCACCGTGCGCGCCGTTCTCCGATGCGACGCATCTGCCGGTGCCCAGGTCAGAAGGCGGCCGAGGGCGCGATCCACCCGGCCCCGGCGCGGCCCGGCACACCGAACCGTCCGCCCCGCATCCCGCCATGTTTGCCCGGGCGCCGGCCGAGGCCATCACCATGGCAGGGCGGCGCAGCGTGGCACGGTGCGCGTCGGCGGCACGAGGGACGCGGGAGGGACCATGGGGCACCGCTGGTACCGGGGCGACTGCCATGTCCACTCGGTGCATTCGGACGGCACGCTGACCCCCCGGCGGCTGCTGGCCGTCGCCCGCGCCGCCGGACTCGACTTCCTGGCGAGCACCGACCACAACACCGCCGACGCGCACGGCGCCTGGCCGCGTACGACCGGCGACCCGCTGGTGATCCCGGGCGAGGAGGTCACCACCGCCACCGGCCACTGGCTGGCGCTCGGCCTGCCGCCCGGCCGGCTCATCGACTGGCGCTACGGCGTGCGCGACGCGCGCCTGCACCGGCACCTGGACGAGGTGCACGCCGCCGGCGGTCTGTGCGTGGCCGCCCACCCCCACGCGCCGTACCCCTCCGGCACGTTCATGTACCCCTACGAGGGCTTCGACGCGGTCGAGGTGTGGAACGGGCCGTGGACCTCGCGGGTGCCGTGGCAGGCCGACAACGAGGCGGCGCTGGCCGAATGGGGCCGGGGGCTGGCGGCCGGCGTGCACAGCGGCCGGTGGCGGCCCGCGCTGGGCGGCAGCGACACCCACCTGGAGGGGCAGCTCGGCATCCCGCACACCGTCGTACGCGCCGGGGGGCCCAGCCAGGCCGCGCTGCTGGCCGGGCTGCGCGCCGGGCACAGCTGGATCGCCGCCTCCACGGCGGTCACGCTGGACTTCTCGGCCGCGGCGGGGGCCGGGGCCGCGGCACGCCGCGCCGGCCCCGGCGACCGGCTGACGGCGGCCGTCGACGAGCCGTGCCTGGTCAGGGCGGCGATCCACGGCGTGCCGCACGCGACGGTCACCTTCCACACCGAGCTGGGCGCCGCGCACCGTGCCACGCTGCCCGCCTCGGGGAGGGGCACCGTCGAATGGCGCACCGGGCCACGGGAGTCGGGCTTCGTGCGGGTCGAGGTCCGCGACGCGGACGGCGGGATGGCGGCGCTGAGCAATCCGGTGCTTCTGGGGGCGGCCTGAGACAGGCCCGCCGCGGGCTTCGCGTACCGTAGTGCGCCGTTCTTCAGTGCAGTGCATATGCCAGTGCGCAGGTCAGAAGGGGGCCGAGGTCGTGGACGTACGGGAACGGGAGGTCCTTGGCGAGCAACGGCACCTCGACACCGTGTACGGGCGGCTCGAGGAGAAAATCCACGAGGCCGAGTTCCTGATGGCGGATGCCGCCAAGCGCGTGCAGGTCGGCACCCCGGGCGCGCTGGCCGAGCGGGACGCTCAGGTCTTCCAGGCCGGGGTGCACCTGTCCCGGCTGAACAACGAGTTCGAGGACTTCCTCTTCGGCCGCATCGACCTGCTCGCGGGACAGGACGGCCGGCGCGGCCCGGACGGGGCGCTGACCTCGGTGGACCCCGCCGAGGACGCCGTCCGCCCGGGCCCCGACGGTGAGCCGGCCGCCGAGATCGCCGAGACCCTGCACATCGGACGGCTGGGCGTGCTCGACGCCGAGTACGTCCCGCTGGTCATCGACTGGCGCGCCCCCGCCGCCGCCCCGTTCTACCGCGCCACCCCGGTCGCCCCCGGCCGTGTCGTGCGGCGCCGCGTCATCCGCAGCAAGGGCCGCCGCGTCCTGGGCGTCGAGGACGACCTGCTCCGCCCCGAGCTGCGCGCCACCCTGGCCGGCGAGGAGCTGCCGGTGGTCGGCGACGGTGCGCTGATGGCGGCCCTGGGGCGCACCAGGGGCCACCGGATGACCGACATCGTGGCCTCCATCCAGGCCGAGCAGGACGAGGTGATCCGCGCCCCCGCCGTCTCCGTCACCGAGGTGACCGGCGGCCCGGGCACCGGCAAGACCGCCGTCGCCCTGCACCGCGCCGCCTACCTGCTGTACCAGGACCGGCGCCGCTACGCGGGCGGCATCCTGATCGTCTCGCCGACCCCGCTGCTGGTCTCGTACACCGAGGGCGTGCTGCCGGCGCTCGGCGAGGAGGGCCAGGTCGTCATCCGGGCGCTGGGCTCGCTGGTGGAGGGCGTGGAGGCGCAGGCGTACGACGAGCCGCCCGTCGCCCGGATCAAGGGCTCCGCCGCCATGGCGCGTGTGCTGTCCCGCGCGGCGCGCGGCGCCGTGGACGCGCCCCAGGCGCCCGAGCGGCTCCGCGTCGTCGCCTTCAACGCCCGCGTCGAACTCGACGCCGCCGACCTCGACCGCGTACGGCAGCAGACCCTCGGCGGCACCGCCCCCGTCAACCTGCTCCGGCCCCGCGCCCGCCGCCTCCTGCTGGACGCCCTGTGGCACAAGTCGGGCGGCGCCGCCCGCCGCTACGGCGACGCCGAACTCGCCCAGGAGGCCCGCGACGGCTTCAACGAGGACATCTCCACCGAGGACGCCTTCACCGACTTCCTCGACGCCTGGTGGCCCGAGGTCACCCCGCTCCGGGTGCTGCGCGCCATGGCGGACGAATCCCGGCTCGGCCGCTGGGCACGCCGCCTGCTGCGCCCGCGTGAGGTGCGCCAGCTGGCCCGCTCGCTGCGCCGCGTCACCCCGGACGGCGGCGGGCTCTCCGTCCACGACATCGCGCTGCTGGACGAGCTGCGGCAGCTGCTGGGCACCCCCTCGCGGCCCAGGGAACGGGAGCGGCGCGAGGCCGACCCGCTGGACCTGCTCACCGGCCTGGAGGAGCTGAGCACGTACGCCGACCGGCTCGGCCCCTCACGCCGGGAGCGGCGCGAGCGCCGCGAGCAGGAGGGGGAGCGCGCCGACTACGCGCACATCATCGTGGACGAGGCGCAGGACCTCACCCCGATGCAGTGGCGGATGGTGGGCCGCAGGGGCCGCCAGGCGACGTGGACGATCGTCGGCGACCCGGCGCAGAGCTCGTGGTCGGCGCCCGAGGAGGCGGCGGCCGAGAAGGACGGCGCGCTGGGCACCCGCCCGCGCCGCCGCTTCGAGCTGACCGTGAACTACCGCAACCCGGCCGAGATCGCCCAGGTCGCCGACCGGGTGCTGGCGCTGGCCATGCCGGGCACGGTGCCGCCGCGCGCGGTGCGCGCCACCGGGGTGCGCCCGGTGTACGAGGTGGCGGTGGGCCCGGACGGCGCGCCGGAGCGCAGCCCGGGCGAGGCAGCCGTGCGGGCGGCGGCCGAGCGGCTGCTGGCCGAGGTGGAGGGCACCGTCGGCGTGGTGGTGGCGATGGGCCGCCGCGCGCAGGTGCGCGGCTGGCTGGCGGGCGCGGGGGAGCGGCTGCTGGTGCTCGGCTCCCTGGAGGCCAAGGGCCTGGAGTACGACGCCACGCTGGTGGTGAGCCCGGCGGAGATCGCGGACGAGTCCCCGGCGGGGCTGCGGGTGCTGTACGTGGCGCTCACCCGGGCGACGCAGCGGCTGACCGTCCTGGCGGGCGCGGCCGATGACCCCGACGGGCGCGGGGTGCCCGATCTGCTCAGGGAGACCTGACAGGCATATGCGCCGCGCGTATGAGGTAGAACGAGGAACGAGCGATTCGGCGGCGGAACGCTCTAGTTGTGTTCTGCTGTGGTTTGTTACGCTTTAGGTGGCACCGGCCCGATCCATGCCCCCGGGCCCAACCATTGTCGCTACGAGCGACCACTTGCCGCGAGGCGAGCTGGCGGGTCGGTGTCAAGACTTTTCTCACACTCTCTCCTTCACCCCGGTGCCGTACGCACCCCTTGCGTTGTTACGGTCATATAGGTCGATGCCCCTGGGTTACCGGCTACTCCACGGTAGGTGCGACCATTCGGGGGCACGCGTGAAGGTGAAAGTGAAGGAAGTCGGCTCATGGCAACGGCGCCCAGCGTCTCGTACTCGATGACCGTTCGGCTGGAAGTTCCGGCCAGCGGCACGGCGGTCAGTCAGCTCACCACGGTCGTGGAGTCCTCCGGGGGTTCCGTCACCGGTCTCGACGTCACCGCGTCCGGCCACGAGAAGCTGCGTATCGACGTCACGATCGCCGCCTCCTCCACGGCGCACGCGGACGAGATCGTGCAAAAGCTCCGGGGGATCGAGGGCGTCGCGCTCGGCAAGGTCTCCGACCGTACGTTTCTGATGCACCTCGGCGGCAAGATCGAGATGACGTCGAAACACCCGATTCGCAATCGCGACGACCTCTCGATGATCTACACCCCCGGCGTGGCCCGGGTGTGCACCCAGATCGCCGCCCACCCCGAGGACGCCCGGCGCCTGACCATCAAGCGCAACAGCGTCGCCGTGGTCACCGACGGCTCCGCCGTCCTGGGCCTGGGCAACATCGGCCCGCAGGCCGCGCTGCCCGTCATGGAGGGCAAGGCGGCCCTCTTCAAGCGGTTCGCCGGCATCGACGCCTGGCCGATCTGCCTGGACACCCAGGACACCGACGCCATCGTCGAGGTCGTCAAGGCGATCGCCCCCGGATTCGCGGGCATCAACCTCGAAGACATCTCCGCCCCGCGCTGCTTCGAGATCGAGGCGCGGCTGCGTGAGGCCCTGGACATCCCGGTCTTCCACGACGACCAGCACGGCACCGCCATCGTCGTACTCGCCGCGCTGCACAACGCGCTGCGCGTCGTCGACAAGGAACTCGCCGACGTGCGCGTGGTGATGTCCGGCGCCGGCGCCGCCGGCACCGCGATCCTCAAGCTGCTGCTGGCGGCCGGCGTCAAGCACGCCGTCGTCACCGACATCCACGGCGTCGTGCACGCGGGCCGCGCCGACCTGGTGGACGCCGAACCCGGCACCCCGCTGCGCTGGATCGCCGACAACACCAACCCCGACGGCGTCACCGGCACCCTCAAGGACGCCATCGTCGGCGCCGACGTCTTCGTCGGGGTCTCCGCCCCCAACGTGCTGGACGCCGACGACGTCGCGGCCATGGCGGACGACTCCATCGTGTTCGCGCTCGCCAACCCCGACCCGGAGATCGACCCGGCGATCGCGCGGCAGACCGCCGCCGTGGTGGCCACCGGCCGCTCGGACTTCCCCAACCAGATCAACAACGTGCTGGTCTTCCCCGGGGTCTTCCGCGGTCTGCTCGACGCCCAGTCGCGCACCGTCAACACCGCGATGATGCTGGCCGCCGCCCGCGCGCTGGCCGATGTCGTCGGCGAGGACGAGCTGAACGCCAACTACATCGTGCCGTCGGTGTTCAACGAGAAGGTCTCCGGCGCGGTCTCCGGCGCCGTCCGCGAGGCCGCCCAGGCCACTCACGCCGCCGAGGCGTAGGCCACACCGCGCGGCCCCGCAGCGGCCCGCACACGGCTCCGTACGGCCCCGGCACCGGCCCGCCCCCGGCGAGTCGGTTGCCGGGGCCACCGGCGCCCCCCGTAGGGTGACCCGGAGGCTGAGCCCCGGGACGGACGCCAGGACTCTTCGTGTGACACCGCGGGCGCCGGATTGGCCTTCACACCACTGGTGGAGGCAGGATGCGTATCCGGGCGCGAGGGTCACCAAAGCTGACCCGGGTCCGGGAACTGTCCGAGGGTCCTGGCAGCATCGGCTTCGATCTCACGCCTCATCGGCAAGGAAGAACACGGGAGTACGAAATATGAACCGCAGTGAGCTGGTGGCCGCTCTGTCCGAGCGTGCCGAGGTGACCCGGAAGGACGCCGACGCTGTACTGGCGGCCTTCGCGGAGATCACCGGGGAGATCGTGTCCAAGGGCGACGAGAAGGTCACCATCCCCGGCTTCCTGACCTTCGAGCGGACCCACCGCGCGGCGCGCACCGCCCGCAACCCGCAGACCGGCGAGCCGATCCAGATCCCCGCCGGGTACAGCGTCAAGGTGTCCGCGGGCTCCAAGCTCAAGGAAGCCGCCAAGGGCAAGTGACCCTGAGCGCAGGCTCTGGGCAGTACCACCGGCAGTAGGCACCGCGAGGGGCCGCCGGCCGTGGTGGTGAACGTATGAGGGTGGCCCCCAGCCAGGGGGCCACCCTCTTCGCCGTCCGTGTACGGCAGATGTCCCGCGCCCCACCCCCGGATGACGGCTGGCCGTGCGGCCGGGTGCGAGACGCGGGACGGACGCCGCGGGGCGCCGGGTTACGCGGGGTGCGGGTTACGCCGGGCGCTCGACCTTCGCGCCCAGATCCTCCAGCTTCCTGATGAAGTTCTCGTAGCCGCGGTTGATCAGGTCGATGCCGTGCACCCGCGAGGTGCCCTGCGCCGCCAACGCCGCGATCAGATAGGAGAAACCGCCGCGCAGATCGGGGATCACCAGATCCGCGCCCTGGAGCGTGGTAGGCCCCGACACCACCGCCGAGTGCAGGAAGTTGCGCTGCCCGAACCGGCAGGCCGAGCCGCCCAGGCACTCGCGGTACAGCTGGATGTGCGCGCCCATCTGGTTGAGCGCGCTGGTGAATCCGAGCCGCGACTCGTACACCGTCTCGTGCACGATCGACAGCCCCGACGCCTGGGTCAGGGCGACCACCAGCGGCTGCTGCCAGTCGGTCTGGAAACCGGGGTGGACATCCGTCTCCAGCGCGATCGCGTTGAGCGGGCCGCCCGGGTGCCAGAAGCGGATGCCCTCGTCGTCGATCTCGAAGGCACCGCCCACCTTCCGGTAGACGTTCAGGAACGTCATCATCTCCCGCTGGGCCGCCCCGCGTACGTACACGCTGCCCTTGGTGGCCAGCGCGGCGCTCGCCCACGAGGCGGTCTCCAGGCGGTCCGGGAGGGCCCGGTGGGTGTACCCCTCCAGGCGGTCCACACCGGTGATGCGGATGGTGCGGTCGGTGTCCATGGAGATCATCGCGCCCATCTTCTGGAGCACGCAGATGAGGTCCTCGATCTCCGGTTCGACCGCGGCGTTGGAGAGTTCCGTCACACCCTCGGCCAGCACGGCGGTCAGCAGCACCTGTTCGGTGGAGCCCACGGAGGGGTACGGCAGCCGGATCTTGCAGCCGCGCAGCCCGCGCGGCGCCTCCAGGTACTGGCCGTCGGCGCGCTTGTCGATGGTGGCGCCGAACTGGCGCAGCACGTCGAAGTGGAAGTCGACCGGACGGCCGCCGATGTCGCAGCCGCCGAGGCCGGGGATGAACGCGTGCCCGAGCCGGTGCAGCAGCGGGCCGCAGAGCAGGATCGGGATGCGGGACGAGCCGGCGTGCGCGTCGATGTCGGCCACGTTGGCGCGTTCGACCCGCGAGGGGTCCATGTACAGCTCGCCCGGCTCCTCGCCGGTGCGCACGGTCACACCGTGCAGCTGCAACAGCCCGCGTACAACACGGACATCACGGATATCGGGGACATTGCGCAGCCGGGACGGACTGCTGCCGAGCAGCGCCGCCACCATGGCTTTCGGCACGAGGTTCTTGGCGCCCCGCACCTTGATCTCGCCCTCGATCGGGGTGCCGCCATGAACAATCAGGACGTCGTCAGTCATGGAACTCGCGATCTCCAAGAGGGCCGGGGGAATCGAGCGGAGGTAATCGAAATGGTAATGCTCCACACGGTCCGCACCCGGCACTCCCCACCGCCCTCCCGATGGGGAATCATGTCCTCATGACCGAGGTGTCCTCGCTCACCGGGCGGCTGCTGGTGGCCACCCCCGCGCTGTCCGACCCCAACTTCGAGCGCGCCGTGGTGCTGATGCTCGACCACGACTCCGACGGTGCCCTCGGGGTCGTCCTCAACCGCCCCACCCCGGTCGGCGTCTCCGAGGTGCTGGAGGGCTGGGCCGAGCTGGCGGGCGATCCCGGCGTCGTCTTCCAGGGCGGCCCCGTCGCCCTGGACGCCGCCCTCGCCCTCGCCGTCGTGCCCGGCACGGGGCCGCTGGGCTGGCGGCGGGTGCACGGCTCGATCGGCCTGGTGGACCTGGAGGCGCCGCCCCAGGTGCTGGCCGCCGAGGTCGGCTCCCTGCGGGTTTTCGCCGGCTACGCCGGATGGGGGCCCGAGCAACTGGAGGCCGAGCTGGAGGAGGGCGCCTGGTACGTGGTGGAGTCCGAACCGGGGGACGTGTCCGCCCCGCACCCCGAGGGCCTGTGGCGGGCGGTGCTCCGCCGCCAGCGCGGCAAACTGGCGCTGCTCGCCACTTACCCGGATGACCCCTCGCTCAATTAGGCTTGGTGGTCATGAGCACCCTTGAGCCCGAGCAGCAGCCCGAGCGCGGTGCGGGCACCGGCACCCTCGTCGAGCCCGTCCCGCAGACATCGCACGGCGATGGCGACCATGAGCGCTTCGCCCACTATGTCCAGAAGGACAAGATCATGGCGAGCGCGCTGGACGGCACGCCCGTCGTGGCGCTCTGCGGCAAGGTGTGGGTACCGGGCCGGGACCCGAAGAAGTACCCCGTCTGCCCCATGTGCAAGGAGATCTACGAGTCCATGGGCGCCTTCGGCGGCGGTGGCAAGGGCGGTAAGGACGGCAAGGGCGGCAAGGGCGGCGGCAAGAAGTAAGCCGCCGCCGTGGCGGGAACCATCCCTCCATGACCGTTGAGAATGCCGAGACCGCAGGGGCGCCCGGGGGCACGGGCGCCGATCTCGTACCGGCACCGCTGACGTACACGCCGGGCCCGGGTGCCGGGCCCGCACTGGGGCCGGGGGCCGTGCTCGACGCCGCCCCCGGTACCGAAGGGACGGCCCGCCTGCTGCGGGCCTTCCTGGACCTGGAGCCGTCCGGCGCCGACCACGGGGCACGGGTGCGGCTGACCGTGGACCCGCAGCTGGCCGGCGGCCCCGAGGCGTACCGGCTGACCGCGGACGCCGATGGGGTGCTCATCACGGGCGGCGGCCCGGCCGGGGTCTTCTGGGGCGCCCAGACGCTGCGCCAGCTCGCCGGACCCGACGCCCACCGTCACGCCCCGCTCACCGGACGTGAGTGGCGGCTGCCGGCCGTCACCGTCGAGGACGCCCCGCGCTTCGCCTGGCGCGGCTTCATGCTGGACGTCTCCCGCCACTTCCTGCCCAAGGCCGGCGTGCTGCGCCAGCTGGACCTGATGGCCGCCCACAAGCTCAACGTGCTCCATCTGCATCTCACCGACGACCAGGGCTGGCGGGTCCAGATCGACCGCTACCCGGAACTGACCGGAACGGGCGCCTGGCGGCCCCGGTCCCGCTACGGGCACCGCCACTCCCCGCTGTGGGACGAACGGCCGCACGGCGGCTTCTACACCCGCGAGGACCTGCGGGAGATCGTCGCCTACGCCGCCGAGCGGCACATCACCGTCGTCCCCGAGATCGAACTGCCGGGGCACTCCCAGGCGGCCATCGCCGCGTACCCCTGGCTCGGCAACGAGGGGCACGGTTCCCCCGGGGTGTGGACCGACTGGGGCATCAGCCCGCACGTGCTCGCCCCCACGGACGAGGTGCTGCGCTTCTACGAGAACGTCCTGGCCGAGATCCTGGAGATCTTCCCCTCGCGCTTCATCCACATCGGCGGCGACGAATGCCCCAAGGACCAGTGGCGCACCTCACCCGTGGCCCAGGAACGGATCGCGCGGGAGGGGCTGGGCGACGAGGACGGACTCCAGTCGTGGTTCATCCGGCACTTCGACCGCTGGCTGACGGAACGCGGACGGCGGCTGATCGGCTGGGACGAGATCCTGGAGGGCGGACTGGCGCCGGGCGCCGCGGTCTCCTCCTGGCGCGGCTACGAGGGAGGCGTCGCGGCGGCGGAGGCGGGACACGACGTGGTGATGTGCCCCGAACAGTTCGTCTACCTCGACCACCGGCAGGCACCGGGGGAGGACGAGCCGATGCCGGTCGGCTGGGTCCGTACGCTGCGCGACGTATACGAGTTCGAGCCGGTGCCGCCCGCGCTGGCAGGACAGGAAGCGGAACGGCACGTCATCGGCACCCAGGCCAACCTGTGGACCGAACTCATCGACGGCGAGGCCCGCGCCGACTACCAGACCTACCCGCGGCTGTGCGCGCTCGCGGAGGTGGCGTGGAGCGCGCCCGGGCGGCGCTCGTGGCCCGACTTCGCACAGCGGATGACGCGCGCGCACTACGCGCGGCTCGACGCGCTGGGTGTCGCGTACCGGCCGCCGGGCGGCCCGCTCCCCTGGCAGCGGCGGCCGATGCCCGCCGGGCACTCCGGACAACTCGGGCGTCCCGTCGACGGCGAGCCGAGCTGAGTTCGCAACGGGCGTGACGCGCTTCCGGAATGAGGGTGACCCCGGCACCGGTGGAGCGGAAAAATGTGCCAGAGTTGCTTCGCATACCGTACGGCTGGGCAGCCGGGACAGCCGGAAAGGGGCAGCTGGATTGAGCACGCACGCACCTCAGGCCTCTCGGGCGGAAGCGCCGCGGAACCAGGGCGCTCAACTCGTCGCGCTGCCCGCCACCCTGGACGACGCCGTGGCAGCCCTGGTGGACACCCCGGCCGCCGTACCCGTGGCGGGCGGCACCGACCTGATGGCCGGGGTCAACGCCGGGCTGCTGCGGCCCGCCGCCCTCGTCAGCCTCGGCCGGCTCGGTGAACTGCGCGGCTGGGAGTACCAGGACGGGCACGCGCTGCTCGGCGCGTGCCTCACGCACGCCCGCATGAGCCGCCCCGACTTCGCCGCCCTCATCCCGGCCCTGGCCGCGGCCTCCCGCTCGGCGGGGCCGCCGCAGGTGCGCAACGCCGGGACGCTGGGCGGCAACATCATCTCGGCGGCGGCCTCCGGCGACACCCTGCCGGTGCTCGCCGCACTGGAGGCGACGCTGCTGGTCGCCGGCCCCGAGGGGCAGGGCCGGCAGATCCCCGTCAGCAACCTGCTGGCCGGCATGGACCACCTGCGCCCCGCCGAACTGCTCGCCCACGTCAGGGTTCCGCTGCTGCACGCCCCCCAGACCTTCCTGAAGGCGACCGCGCGCAGCGGCCCCGGGCGGGCGCTGGCATCGGTGGCGGTGGTGCTCGACCCGATACGGCGCGAGGTGCGGTGCGCGGTGGGCGGCGTCGCGCCGATGCCGCTGCGCCCGCTGGACGCGGAGCGGTGGGTGGCGTCGCTGGTCGACTGGGACGGCGAACACGGGCGGGCGCTGGCGCCCGAGGCGCTGACCGCGTTCGGTGACTACGTGGGCCTGGCCTGCGTTCCCGATCCGCAGCCGGGGGAGGCGCAACTGCCGGCTGCTGTGCTGCATGTGAGGCGAACCGTGGCGACACTGGCCCGCCGTGGACTCGGAAGGGCGCTGCGATGAACGACGATCAGCGGCGGCCACGGCCACAGAGTGGCTGGGCCGCGGGGGAGTACGGCGGCGACTACGACGCGGACGCGACCGCGTTCGTGCAGTTGCCGCCCCAGCCGGTGCCGGGTACGGACCCGCTCGCGGTGAGCGGGGGCGGGTCCCCGGTCACCGACCCCGGTGCGACCGGGGCGTGGTCCCTGCCCTTCGCACAGCAGGCGCAGCAGGCGCAGCAGGCGCCGCCGGGGCAGCAGGGCGGGCAGGGCGAACTGCCGGAGTCCGGCCCCTGGACCGCCCCCCAGCAGGCGAGCTGGCCGGGCGCGCAGCAGTCAGGAGGCGGCACCGCCTCCTGGCCTGGCGCGGCAGCCGCGCGCTGGCCCGCTGCGGCCGGAGTGGGGACGGACGCCGGGGGCGGCCGGCCCGAGGGCGACGCGCACGCCGGCGGCGGCGCGGCGCTGCGGGAGGGCTGGCAGGACGCCGCCGCACCCACCGGCGCCGGGCCGGGGACCGGGGCGCCGGGCACGGCCAACGGTGCCGCGCCGCACGGCGATTGGCCGGACACGACGGAGAACGGACGCACCGGCAGCTGGCCGGGCGCGGCGGCCACCCTCGCCGCCACCGGAGCGGTGCCGACCGACACCGCCATGGACAGGCCCGCGCAGGGCTGGCCCGAGCAGGCCGGCGGCGCGACGCCACCGCAGGGAACGGGCTGGACCGACCCGGGAACGCAGGCACCGGCCGCCACGAACGGCCCGTCGCCCCAGTCCTCATGGCCCCACAGCGGCGCCAACGGGGCGGCCCCGGCAGGAAACGCCGGGGACGCGGCCCCGAACGAGGCCACCGGCCAGACGTCATGGCCGCACCAGGCCACCGCAGCCGCACCGGACGGTGGCGCGGGAGAGCCTCACGCGGGGCCCGGCCCGGCCGGTCCCGCACAGCCTGTGGACGGCGGCGACGGCGCGGCTGCCCCCTGGTCCGAGGCACACGGCAACGGAGCGCCCGCCCCGTCCGGGGCGCCGAACGCCCAGACGGGCGAGACCAGGCGCCCCAGCTGGTTCGACGCGCCTTCCAGCGCTGCCAACGGTGTCAACGCTGCCCAGGGTGGCCACGGCGACGCACAGCGGCAGCCCTGGTCCGATCGTGCCCCCGGCGGCCCGTCCGCCGCGCCGGGCACGGAAGGTGCCCCGGTGAGCGGCGCCCAGCCCGCAGGCGGCGCGCCGCAGGCCGGCTGGCCGGCCAGCGGCGGAGGCGAACTCCCCGCTCAGCACGGTTCGACGGCGCCGGACGCCGGCGGTACGCCCCCGGCGGGATGGCCGGAGACGCACGGTGGCGTCCCCACGCCGCCCGGTGCGCCGAGCCCCGCCGGTTCTACGGCGCCGGGCCCCACGGCCCCGGACGCGATCCCGGCGGAAGCCGGGCACGGTGGTGTCTCTCCGGGGGGTTGGCCGGAGAGCAACGGTGCCGTCCCCACGCCGTCCGGTGGGGCGAACGCCGGTGGCTCCGCGGCCCCCGACGCGGTCGCGCCCGAAGCCGGGCACGGCGGAATCCCCCAGGCGGGTTGGCCGGAGACGCACGGCAGCGTGAGCGCGGCTGCGGGTCCCGCCGGTACGAGCGAGGTCCTGCACGGTGGTCCGCCGGCGGCGGACTGGTCCGACGGTGCCGGGGTACCGGTTCCGTCCGGCGTGAGAGGTGGTCCGCACAACGGTGCGCCCCAGGCGGGTTGGCCGGGCACCGGCGGCTCAGGCGTGTCTGTTCCGTCCGACCCGGCGAGCGCGGACGGTTCCGCCGCGCGGTCCGCTGCGGCTCCCGCCGTTCCGGTCGCCGCTACGCAGTCGGCCGCCGGTGGCGACGCCACGAACGGTCACCCCCCGCAGGGCACCTGGCCGCACACTCCTGGCACCACGGGAGCGGGCGTCGCCCACGGCGACGCCCCGGCTCAGCCCGTCGGTGCCGCCGTGGCCGTTGACGGCGCCCCGAACGGGGCGGCCCCGCAGGCCGCGTGGCCCGACGCACCGGGTAACCCGGCGACGGACGGTGCCCGTGGGGCCGGCGCGCACAACGGTGCCGACGTGCCCGCCGGGTCTCACGGTGCGGCAGCACCGGGGCACGACGTACAGCCGGCGGCCGGGACCGCCCCCGTGGAGGGCGGCGCGCCTCCCGCGCAGTGGCCCGACGCCTCAGGGCCTGCGGTGGCGGGTGGCGCCCCAGCGCCTGAAACACAGGGCGGCGGGGGCGAACACGGTGCCCCCGAAGGGACGGCCGGACCGGCGCACGGCGGGCAGCCGGTGGCCGGGGCCGGCCCCGTGAGCGGTGGCGCGCCTCATGCCGAATGGACCGAGGCACCCGGCCACACGGCGACGGGCGGTACGCCCGGTGTCGCCGCCGGAGACGGTTCGCCGCAGGCGGAGCGATCCGACGTGTCGGCTGGTGTGGCGGCGGCTGCCACCCCCGCGTCCGAAGCCCGCGGTGCTGCGGGCGGGCGCGGTGCGCCCGAGGGCGTGCGGCCGGAAGCCGGTGGTAACGGAGTTCCGCAACGGACGTGGCCCGAGACATCATCCGGCGACCCCGCGCCCGGTGGTGCACCACTCGGCGCGGCTGCCGGTGCCGGTGCGACGCAGCACGGCTCTCCCCAGGCGGCGTGGCCCGACGCTTCGGGCAACGCGGCGCCGGGCGATGTCCGTGCGGCCGAGGCGCCGAACGGTGTGCCCGGGGCGGTGCCCGCATCCGCCCACGGCGGGGCGGCTGACCTCGGCAGCGCGGTGGGCGCGGGCGCGCCGAGCGCCGCGCCATCCGACCGGAACGGCCCGGCCGTGGCGGGGGTTCCTGCTCAGGTCGGACGGGTGCCGGACGGTACGGACGGGCGGGGTGTGCCCGTGCCGCCGGGTGCGGAGCAGGCTCCGCAGGCGGGTTGGGACGGACCGGCGGCCCCCGGCGCGGGCGCGCCGAGCGCGGCGCCTTCTGACCCGCATGGCCCGGCCGTGGCGGGGGTTCCTGCTCAGGCCGGTCCGGTGCCGGACGGTACGGACGGGCGGGGTGTCCCCGTGCCGCCGGGTGCGGAGCAGGCTCCGCAGGCGGGTTGGGACGGGCCAGCGGCCCCCGGGACGGGCGACACCGCAGGCCCGGGCCCGCAGCCCGGTACGGAGAACGGCGCCACACCGGACGCCGGTTGGCAGCAGCACGGTCTGCACGGTCAGGACGGGGCACCACAAGCCGGCGCCCCGGACGGCGACGCGGCGACCGATCGGGGCCCCGCACCGGGGCAGCCCGGAACGGGCAGCGGTGCCTGGGCGGGACCGGGATCCCCGGGCGCCCCTTCAGCGGAAACGGTTTCGTTCCCCGGTGAGCCGGGGCCCGGCGCGGCCGGTCCGGCCGACGCCGCCCGGCCGGAGGCCGAGGCGATTCCCGTACCGGCCGCAGCCGTTGCCGTTTCCGGCGCCGCCGGGCCGGAACACGGCCACGCCCACGCGCCCGCCGACTCCGCCGGTTCGGCGACCGGGCCCGCACAGGTCGACGTGGCGGCCGGTCCGGACGTCGCGGGCGCTCCCGGCGCCACCGAGGCACCCGGCGCGGCCGTCCACCCGACGCCGGGCGGCGACGCCCCGGCGGCACCGGAGGCTTCGACCGGCGCGCACTCCCCGGCCCCGGAGGGCTCCGCCCCCCCGCCGGACGGCGCCGCCGCCGGACCCACCGCCCCGGACGCCCACCTCACCACCCCGCCGCCCCCGGCCGCCGAAGGCGGCCCCGTGCAGCGGCCCGCCACGTTCGGCGGCAGCGGAGGCGGGGACGAGTCCGGGTCCTGGGTGATCCCCTCCGAGGTCACCGACCCCGCCCATGGCGAGAGCGAGCCCGCGCCCCCGCCGCCCCCCACCGACAGCGAGCACCCCGAGACCTCCTACGTGCTGCGCGTCAACGGCATCGACCGTGCCGTCAGCAGCGCCTGGATCGGCGAGTCCCTGCTCTACGTCCTGCGCGAGCGCCTCGGCCTCGCCGGGGCCAAGGACGGCTGCTCGCAGGGCGAGTGCGGGGCCTGCTCCGTGCAGGTCGACGGGCGCCTCGTGGCGGCCTGCCTGGTTCCGGCCGCGACCGCCGCCGGGTGCGAGATCCGTACGGTCGAGGGGCTCGGCACCGAGGAGGAACCCTCCGACGTGCAGCGCGCCCTCTCCTCATGCGCGGTGCAGTGCGGTTTCTGCCTGCCCGGCATGGCCATGACGGTGCACGATCTCCTGGAGGGCAACCACCAGCCCACCGAGCTCCAGACCCGCCGGGCACTGTGCGGCAACCTGTGCCGCTGCTCCGGCTACCGTGGCGTGCTGGACGCCGTCCGCACCGTGATCGACGAGCGGGCCGAACGGGCCGAGCACGCCGAACGGGCCGCCAGGACCGCCGCAGAGCCGCCTCGTATTCCGCAGCAGTCCGGCCCGTCCGAGGGAGACGCCTGACACGATGAGCGAGCAGCCCATCGACGGCATCACCGCCGTCACCGTCGCCGGTGCCGAGCCCGCGCCGGGCCCCGCCGAGGGTGCCCCGGCGCTCGGCCTCGGCGCCTCCGTTCCGCCGGCCGACGCCGCCGCCAAGACCACCGGCGTCTACCCGTACACCGCCGACCTGTGGGCCGAAGGGCTGCTGTGGGCGGCGGTGTTGCGGGCCCCGCACCCGCGGGCGAGGATCCGGGGCATCGACACGTCCGAGGCCGCCGCCCTGCCCGGCGTGCGCGCCGTCGTCACGCACCTCGACGTGGGCGGCACGCCCCCGGGCGACCGGCCGCCGCTGGCCGCCGACGAGGTCCGCTACCACGGTGAGCCGGTGGCGGCCGTCGCCGCCGATCACCCCGAGACGGCCAGGCTGGCCGCCGCCGCGATCGCCGTCGAGTACGAGGTGCTGCCGCCCGTCACCGACCCGGAGAAGGTGTTCGAGGCCGAACCGCTCCACCCGGACGGCAACATCATCCGGCACATCCCGCTGCGGCACGGCGACCCGAACATGAACGGCGAGATCGTCGTCGAGGGCGTCTACCGCATCGGCCGCCAGGACCCCGCCCCCATAGGGGCGGAGGCGGGCCTCGCGGTGCCCCGCCCCGACGGCGGCGTCGAGGTGTACACCGGCAGCACCGACCCGCACGGCGACCGCGATCAGCTGGCCGCCTGCCTGGGGCTGGAACAGGAGCAGGTCAAGGTCTATGTGACGGGTGTGCCGGGCGCGTTCGGCGATCGGGAGGACCTCGGCTTCGAACTGCCCCTCGCGCTGCTCGCCATCCGCACCGCGTCCCCGGTGAAGCTGGCGGCCACCCGCGAGGAGTCGTTCCTGGGCCACCCGCACCGGCATCCCACCATGCTGCGCTACTGGCACCACGCCGACCGCGAGGGCAAGCTGGTGAAGGTCGAGGCGCAACTGCTCATGGACGCGGGCGCGTACGCCGACGGTTCGGCCGAAGCGCTGGCGGCGGCCGTGTCGTTCGCCGCCGGCCCCTACCGCGTCCCGAACGCCGTCGTCGACGGCTGGGCGGTGCGCACCAACAACCCGCCCTCCGGCCATCTGCGGGGCGAGGGCGCCCTCCAGGTGTGCGCCGCGTACGAGGGCCAGATGGACAAGCTGGCCGCCCGGCTCGGCCTGGATCCGGCCGAGGTGCGGGCCCGCAACGTGATGAGTACGGGTGACCCGCTGCCCACCGGGCAGGCCGTCACCTGCCCGGCGCCGGTCGCCGAACTGCTGCGCGCGGTACGGGAGTCCCCGCTCCCGCCGCCGCCCGACGAGGACTGGGTGCTGCCCGGCGGCCCCGACGGCGCCGCCGATCCGGGGGCGGTGCGCCGTGGCGTGGGCTATGCCCTGGGCATGGTGCACATGCTCGGCGCGGAGGGTGCCGACGAGGTGTCCACGGCCACCGTCAAGGTGGAGGGCTCGGTGGCCACCGTGCTGTGCGCGGCGGTGGAGACGGGGCAGGGGTTCGCCACGCTGGCGCGGCAGATCGTGCAGGAGGTGCTGGGGGTCGAGGAGGTGCATGTCGCACCGGTCGACACCGATCAGCCGCCGGCCGGTCCCGGGCTGCGCGGCCGCAACACCTGGGTGTCGGGCGGGGCGGTGGAGCGGGCGGCGAAGATGGTCCGCACCCAGCTGCTCCAGCCGCTGGCCGCGACCTTCGGGATGTCGGCCGAGCTGCTGACCATCGCGGACGGCAAGATCACCTCCTACGACGGGGTGCTGAGCACGACGGTGGCGGAGGCCCTGGAGGGCAAGGAGCTGTGGGCGACGGCGCAGTGCCGCCCGCACCCCACCGAGCCGCTGAACGCAGCCGGTCAGGGCGACGCGTTCGTGGGCCTGGCGTTCGCGGCGGTTCGGGCCGTGGTGGACGTGGATGTCGAGCTGGGTTCGGTGCGGGTGGTGGAGATGGCCATCGCGCAGGACGTGGGCCGGATCCTCAACCCGGCGCAGCTGCGGGCCCGTATCGAGGCGGGGGTCACGCAGGGCGTGGGCACCGCGCTGATGGAGCATCTGCGGGTGGCGCGCGGCGTGGTGCGGCGCCCGGACTTCGCCGACTACGCGCTGCCGACCGCGCTGGACGTGCCGGAGATCCGGATCGTGAAGCTGCTGGAGGAGCGGGACGTGGTCGCGCCGTTCGGGGCCAAGGCGGCGGGCGCGGCGCCCGTCGTGGTGTCCCCGGCGGCGGTGGCCGCGGCCGTACGGGCGGCCACCGGGCGGCCGGTGAACCGGCTGCCGATCCGCCCGCAGTCGGCGGTGGTCACCGCGGGCCAGGCGGGCGCCGCCGGTGCGGCGGGCGCGGTGCCGGGCCCGGCCGGCGTCCCCGCGTAACGGCCAAGGGGCTTTCCCTGTACGGGTGGGGCGGCCGGCGCGGCAGCCCCACCCGCCGCCCGCCCGCCCCGGGCCCGGCTCAGGCGCCGACGTACGCCGCCAGGTGCTCCCCGGTGAGGGTGGAGCGCGCGGCGACCAGCTCCGCCGGGGTGCCCTCGAAGACGATCCGCCCGCCGTCGTGTCCGGCGCCGGGGCCCAGGTCGATGATCCAGTCCGCGTGCGCCATCACCGCCTGGTGATGCTCGACGACGATCACCGTCTTCCCGGAGTCCACGAGCCGGTCGAGCAGGCCGAGCAGCTGCTCGACATCCGCCAGGTGCAGCCCCGCCGTCGGCTCGTCCAGGACGTACACCCCGCCCTTGTCGCCCATGTGAGTGGCGAGCCTGAGCCGCTGCCGCTCGCCGCCCGACAGGGTCGTCAGCGGCTGGCCCAGGCTCAGATAGCCGAGCCCCACGGCGGCCAGCCGGTCCAGGATCCGGTGCGCGGCCGGGAGCGGGGCCTCCCCGTCGCCGCCGAAGAACTCCAGGGCCCGGGCCACCGGCATCGCCAGCACCTCGCTGATGTCCCGGCCGCCCAGGTGGTACTCCAGCACCGCCGCCTGGTAGCGCTTGCCCTCGCACTCCTCGCAGGTGGTCGAGACGCCGCGCATCATGCCGAGGTCGGTGTAGATGACGCCGGCGCCGTTGCAGTTCGGGCAGGCGCCCTCCGAGTTGGCGCTGAACAGCGCCGGCTTCACGCCGTTGGCCTTGGCGAACGCCTTGCGGACCGGTTCGAGCAGCCCGGTGTACGTGGCGGGGTTGGAGCGCCGCGAGCCGCGGATTCCACTCTGGTCGATCGACACCACGCCCTCGCCGGCCGCGCCCGAGCGCAGCGGCAGCGAGCCGTGCACGAGGGAGCTCTTGCCGGAACCCGCCACGCCGGTGACCACCGTGAGCACCCCGAGCGGGATGTCGACGTCCACGTTCCGCAGGTTGTGCGCGTCCGCGCCGCGGATCTCCAGCGTCCCGCTCGGGGTGCGCACCCGCTCCTTGAGCGCGGCCCGGTCGTCCAGGTGGCGCCCGGTGACGGTGTCACTGGCCCGCAGCCCCGCCACGGTGCCCTCGAAGCAGACCGTGCCGCCCTCCGTACCGGCGCCGGGGCCCAGGTCGATGATGTGATCGGCGATCGCGATCGTGCCCGGCTTGTGCTCGACGACCAGGACCGTGTTGCCCTTGTCGCGCAGCCGCAGCAGCAGACCGTTCATGCGCTGGACGTCGTGCGGGTGCAGCCCGGTGGTGGGCTCGTCGAAGACGTAGGTGACATCGGTGAGCGAGGAGCCGAGCTGGCGGATCATCTTCACGCGCTGCGCCTCGCCGCCGGACAGGGTGCCCGAGGACCGGTCGAGGGAGAGATAGCCCAGGCCGATCTCCACGAAGGAGTCCAGGGTGTGCCGCAGCGCGGTGAGCAGGGGCGCCACCGAGAGTTCGGCGAGGCCGCCCACCCATCGCGCCAGGTCGCTGATCTGCAGCGCGCAGGCGTCGGCGATGCTGACGCCGCCGATCGTGGAGGAGCGGGCCGCCTCGCTGAGCCGGGTGCCGTGGCACTCGGGGCAGGCGGTGAAGGTGACGGCCCGTTCCACGAACTCCCGGATGTGCGGCTGCATCGCCTCCGGGTCCTTGGCGAGCATCGACTTCCGGACCCGGGGGACGAGCCCCTCGTAGGTCATGTTGATGCCCTCGATCTTCATCCGGGTCGGCTCGCGGTGGAGGAAGTCGTGCAGCTCGCTCGCGGTGAACGCGCGGATCGGCCGGTCCGGGTCGTAGAAGCCGGAGGACGCGTACAGCCGGTGGTTCCAGCCGCCGGCCGTGAAGCCGGGGATGGTGAGCGCGCCCTCGTTGAGCGACTTGTCCGCGTCGTAGAGCTGGGTGAGGTCGATGTCGGAGACGGTGCCGCGGCCCTCGCAGCGCGGGCACATGCCGCCGGTGCGGGTGAAGGTGGCCTTCACGGCCTTCTTGGCGCCGCGCTCCACGGTGATCGCCCCGCTCGCCCGGACCGAGGGCACGTTGAAGGCGTACGCGCCGGGCGGGCCGATGTGCGGCTGCCCCAGCCGGCTGAAGAGGATGCGCAGCATCGCGTTGGCGTCGGTGGCGGTGCCGACCGTGGAGCGCGGGTCGGCGCCCATCCGCTGCTGGTCGACGATGATCGCGGTGGTCAGCCCTTCGAGCACGTCGACCTCGGGCCGCGCCTGGGTCGGCATGAAGCCCTGGACGAACGCGCTGTACGTCTCGTTGATCAGCCGCTGCGACTCGGCGGCGATCGTGTCGAACACCAGTGAGCTCTTGCCCGAGCCCGAGACCCCGGTGAACACCGTGAGGCGGCGCTTGGGGATCTCGACGCTGACGTCGCGCAGGTTGTTCTCGCGCGCCCCGTGCACCCGGATGCGTCCGTGGAGGTCGGCAACGTGCGGTGCGGCGGAGCTGTCGCCGGGGGCGCTGGGGTCGGACATGATCACTCCTGAGCTGGTGGTTCTGATCATTTCTGATCGGTATTGCCTGGTCCGTCACGCTAGCCGGGCCCTTCCGCCGCCGCTTCTCCATTCCTGACCCGTCTGGGACACTGAACGGGTGAGACGGCCCGACCTCGACGACCTCGTCCGGCTGCGGAAGGCCCGTGACCGGATGGACCGCGACTACGCCGAGCCGCTGGACGTCCCCGCGCTCGCACGCGGAGCCCTCATGTCGCCGGGCCACTTCTCCCGCAGCTTCCGCGCCGCGTACGGCGAGACCCCGTACAGCTATCTGATGACCCGCCGCATCGAACGCGCCAAGGCGCTCCTGCGGCGCGGCGACCTGTCGGTGACCGAGGTGTGCATGGCGGTCGGCTGTACGTCGCTGGGGTCCTTCAGCACGCGCTTCACCCAGCTGGTCGGCGAGAGCCCGAGCGCCTACCGGGCCCGTGGCCACGAGGCCGGCGCCGCCATCCCCGCCTGCATGGCGAAGATCCACACCCGGCCGGTCAGGAACGGAGAAGCCACCGGCGCCGCCCGCCCGTAGCGTGGGCGGCATGGATATCACGATCTCCCAGTGCTTCATCGCCGTCGACGACCACGATCAGGCGATCGCCTTCTACCGCGACGCCCTCGGCCTTGAGGTTCGCAATGATGTCGGCTTCGAGGGGATGCGCTGGGTGACCGTCGGCCCGCCGTCCCAGCCGGACGTCTCCATCGTCCTGGAGCCCCCGCTCGCCGACCCCAACGCCTCGCCCGAGGACCGGCAGGCCATGGCCGAGCTGATGGCCAAGGGGATGCTGCGCGGCGTCATCTTCGCGACCGACGACTGCGACGCGACGTTCGAGCGCATCAGCGCGGCGGGGGGCGAGGTGCTCCAGGAGCCGATGGACCAGCCCTACGGCGTCCGCGACTGCGCCTTCCGCGACCCGGCAGGCAACCTGCTGCGCTTCAACCAGCCGCTGAACTGACCCGGCCCCCCGGCGGCGGGCCGCAGCGCTACTCGACGCCGGGGCCGTTCAGGCACTGCGCGGCGCTCAGCGTGCCGTAGTTCACCGTCTCCCCGAAGTCCGGGGCCTCGCCGCAGAACTGGAGGGTGATGACGGTGATGTTGTCGGAGTTGGTGTTCCCATCGGCGTGGGCGGCCCCAGCTGCGGCGGCGAGACCCGCGAGGGTGAGGGCGAGGGCGGCGGCTGGAGTACGCATGATGCTCCCGGTGTTGACGGTCCGCGGCGAAGGGCGCGGCGAACGGCGCGGCGGGACGGCGGCCCGGCGCGCGTGCGTGCATTACCGCACAACGGCGCACCGCGCCCGGGGCATCGCGCGGATGGCGGGGCATACGTCCACCGGAACGGGTGAGTTCGCGGCCGGACGCCCATCCGCCGCCGCCGGCCGGGGTACCTCTGCACAGGTCACCCGCCACCCGCCCCTTCCGGAAGGAACCCCATGCGCGTCCTGTGCACCGCCATGGCCTCCCCCTCGCACGGCCGGGCCCTGCTGCCGCTGGCCCGCGCACTCGCCACGGCCGGGCACGAGGTCACGGTCCTCACCACCGAGGCCGTCGCACCGGTGTTCGCCGCCGACCGGCTCGCCGTCCGCACCGTCCTGCCGGACGTTCCCCGGCCGGGCCGGGACGTCGTGTTCGACCCGGCGCAGGACATGTCCTCGCCCGACCACCCGCTGACGGCGCTGCTGGCCGGCCCGTACGCCCACACCGTGCTGGGCGTCCTGCGGGAGACGGCACGCGAGGTACGGCCCGAGGCCGTCGTCCGGGACGGCATGGACTTCGCCGCCGTCGTCCTCGCCGAGGACCGCGACATCCCGCAACTCCCCTTCCCCAGCGGCTTCCTCAACCTGCTCGACCCCGCACCGCTGCTGCCTGCCGTCAACGCCCTGCGGGCCGCCGCCGGCGTGCCCGCCCGCGAGGACCCGGCGAGCCTGTACCCGTACGGCCGGTTCGACTACATGCCGCCCGCGTACGGCTTCGCCCGCCACCCCACCGCCGCGCTCGCCTACCGGCAGACCACGGCGGTCGACGTGAGCGGCGAACTCCCGCCCTGGGCCGCCCGGCTGCCGGGCGACCGGCCCCTCGTACTCGCCGCCCTCGGCACCGTCCTGCCCACCTTCCGCGAGGCCGGGTGGAAAGTACCGCTGCCCCCCGAGGCGACCGACCCGGCGACCATGCTGCGCACCATCGTCGCCGGACTGTCCCTGCTGGACGTCACGGCGGTCGTCGCCACCGGCGGCATCCCGCTGGAGGGCGCCGAGCCCGGCCCGAACGTCCTGCTCACCGACCGCGTTCCGCAGCCGCTGCTGCTGGAGTGCGCCGACCTGTTCGTCACCCACGGCGGGTACAACAGCATCCGGGAGGCGGTGCGCACCGCCACCCCCATGGTGGTCGTCCCCAACTTCGGCGACCAGCCGCACAACGCCCGCCGGGTGACGGAGCTGGGCCTGGGCCGGCACCTCACCGGCACCCCCGCCCCCGAGTCCCTGGCGCAGGCGTGCCAGGACGTTCTGGAGGACCACGCCACCACGGCCCGCTCGCGTGCCGCCCGGCTCGCGATGCTGGCGCTCCCCGACTTCGCCCGGGCCCCGGCGGACCTGGCCGAGATCGTGGCGGGCCGCCGGCTGGTGCCGCCGCGCGTACCGGCCTGACCGTACGCCGCTCCTTCCCCGGTCCTCGGCCGTATCGGGTATGGGCCCGGGGCCGGTCGTTCCTTACCGTGTGACGTATGACCGACCCCGTACCGGCGACAACGCCGTCGCCATCCGCCCCGGCCCCGCCCGCGTCCACCCCGCCCCCGGCCCCGCCCGGGGGCGTGCTCAGCCGGCCCCACCGGGCGCTGACCCTCGGCTGCGTGAGCACCATCCTGCTCATCGCCTTCGAGGCCATGGCCGTCGGCACCGCGATGCCCGCCGCCGCCGAGGCGCTGGACGGGGTCGCGCTGTACGCGTTCGCCTTCTCCGCGTACTTCACCACCTCCCTGCTGGGCATGGTGGTGGCCGGGCAGTGGTGCGACCGCAGCGGGCCCATGGGGCCCGTGGTGGGCGGGATCGCCGTCTTCTCCACCGGGCTGCTGCTCTCGGGCGTCGCCCAGAACATGCTCACCTTCGTGGCCGGCCGCGCCGCGCAGGGCACCGGCGGGGGCCTGGTCATCGTCGCGCTGTACGTCACCGTGCGCCGCGCCTACCCCGAACATCTGCGCCCCGCCGCCCTCGCCGCGTTCTCCGCCGCCTGGGTGGTGCCCTCGCTGCTGGGCCCGGTCATCGCCGGCGTGGTCACCGAACACTTCGGCTGGCGCTGGGTGTTCCTGGGCATCACCGTCCTGGTGGTGCTGCCGCTGCTGATCATGCTGCCGCCGCTGCGCCGCGAGGCGTCCGGGCCGCCCGACACCGGCGCGAAGAAGTTCGACGCCCGCACCCTGCGGCTGGCCGCGGCCGTCGCCATCGGCGCCGGGCTGCTCCAGTTCGGCGGCCAGGAGCTGCGGTGGATCTCCGTGCTCCCGGTCGTCGCCGGGCTCGCCCTCGTCGCGCCCTCCGCCCGCCGGCTGCTGCCCGCCGGGACGTTCCGCGCCGCCCGGGGCCTGCCGTCCGTCATCATGCTGCGCGGACTGATCTCCGGCGCCTTCATGGCCACCCAGACCTTCCTGCCGCTGATGCTGGTGACCCAGCGCGGCCTGTCCGTCACCCAGGCCGGCCTCGCGCTGGCGGTCTCCGGCGCGGTGTGGGCCCTGGGCTCCTACGCGCAGTCCCGGCCGCGCTTGGAGCCGTACCGGTTCACGATGGTGCGCTCCGGCACGGTGCTGATCCTGTTCGCCGTGCTCACCACCCCGCTCGTCCTCATCGACGCGGTACCGGTGTGGACGCCGGCTCTCACCCTGTCCGTCGGCTGCTTCGGCATGGGCATGGTCGTCTCCTCGGTCGGCGTGCTCGTGCTGCGACTCTCCCGCCCGGAGGAGGCGGGCGGAAACGTGGCCTCGCTCCAGGTCTGTGACGCGCTGTCGAATGTGGTGATGCTCACTGCCGTCGGGAGCGCCTTCGCCGCCCTCGGCGGCAGCACCACCGCCGCCGATGACGCCGCAGCCGTGGGCCCCGGCGCCTTCGTGGTGGTCTACGCGGCGGCCACCGCCGTCGCCGTGCTGGCCGTCATCACCGGGGGGCGAGTGGCGGCAAAGGGGGACATAGCGAACTGAATACCGGACTCCGAAGCGGCCGGCGGGCCGGGTACGCTGGCGCGGTTCCCACCACATCCGCCCACCGTCCCAGCCCCGGAGACCGTGACTACCACCGCCGCTTCCGCCACCACCACCGCGTCCTCCCACCTCTCACCGGCCTTCCCCGGCCGCGCCCCCTGGGGCACCGCGAGCAAGCTGCGCGCCTGGCAGCAGGCGGCGATGGACGCCTATGTGCAGGCCCAGCCCCAGGACTTCCTCGCCGTCGCCACCCCCGGCGCCGGCAAGACCACCTTCGCGCTGACCCTCGCCTCCTGGCTGCTGCACCACCACGTCGTGCAGCAGGTGACCGTGGTGGCCCCCACCGAGCACCTGAAGAAGCAGTGGGCCGAGGCCGCCGCCCGGATAGGCATCAAGCTGGACCCCGAGTACAGCTCCGGGCGGCTCGGCGCGGAGTACCACGGCGTGGCCATCACGTACGCGGGCGTCGGCGTGAAGCCGATGCTGCACCGCAACCGCTGCGAGCAGCGCAAGACCCTCGTCATCCTCGACGAGATCCACCACGCCGGTGACTCCCGCTCCTGGGGCGAGGCGTGCCTGGAGGCGTTCGAGCCCGCCACCCGCCGGCTCGCCCTCACCGGTACGCCCTTCCGCTCCGACACCAACCCCATCCCCTTCGTCGCTTACGGGGACAACGGGGACGGCATCCGCCGCTCCGTCGCCGACTACACGTACGGCTACGGCAGCGCGCTCGCCGACGGCGTCGTGCGGCCCGTCATCTTCCTCTCCTACAGCGGCAGCATGCGCTGGCGCACCAAGGCGGGCGACGAACTCGCCGCCAAGCTCGGCGAACCGATGACCAAGGACGCCACCTCGCAGGCGTGGCGCACCGCGCTCGACCCCAAGGGTGCCTGGATGCCGGCCGTGCTGAGCGCCGCCGACCGGCGGCTGACGGAGGTGCGGCGGGCCATCCCGGACGCCGGGGGCCTGGTCATCGCCACCGACCAGGAGTCGGCGCGGGCGTACGCCAAGCTGATCCGCGAGATCACGGGCGAGGGCGCCACGCTCGTGCTGTCGGACGACGGCGGCGCCTCGCAGCGCATCGACGACTTCCGGCAGTCGGACGACCGCTGGATGGTGGCGGTGCGCATGGTCTCCGAGGGGGTGGACGTACCGCGGCTGGCGGTCGGCGTGTACGCCACCACCATCTCCACGCCGCTGTTCTTCGCGCAGGCGGTGGGCCGCTTCGTGCGCTCGCGGCGGCGCGGCGAGACCGCGTCCGTCTTCCTCCCCACCATCCCCACCCTGCTCGGCTTCGCGCACGAGATGGAGGTCGAACGCGACCACATCCTCGACAAGCCCAAGAAGGGCGGCGATGACGAGGACCCGTACGCGGAGGAGGCCGACCTCCTCGCGGAGGCGGAGCGCGAGCAGAACGAGCCGGACGGAACGGATGACCAACTGCCGTTCGAGGCGCTGGAGTCGGAGGCCGTCTTCGACCGGGTGATGTACGACGGCGCCGAGTTCGGGATGCAGGCGCACCCGGGGAGCGCCGAGGAGCAGGACTATCTCGGCATCCCGGGACTGCTGGAACCGGACCAGGTGCAGATGCTGCTCCAGAAGCGGCAGGCACGGCAGATCGCGCACAGCAAGAAGCGGCCGGACGAGGAGGCCGACCTGCTGGAAGTGCCCGCCGAGCGGCGCCCGGTGGTCACCCACAAGGAGATGATGGACCTGCGGCGCGAACTGAACGCGCTGGTGGGGGCGTACGTGCACCAGTCGGGCAAGCCGCACGGGGTGATCCACACCGAGCTGCGCCGGGTGTGCGGCGGGCCCGCGACGGCGGAGGCGACGGCGGGGCAGTTGCGGCAGCGGATGGCCAAGGTGAAGGAGTGGGCCACCCGGATGCGCTGAGGACCTGCCCGGTCCCTGCCCGGTCCCTGCCCGGTCCCTGCCCCGGGAGGGCCGGATGGGGCGCGGCAGGGGTGATCCGGCGGTTGGGCCCGGACGGCGGACCGGACGTGGCGCAAAACTGGTCGAAAAAGGGTGGTTCGGTGCTCGAATACTGGACAACCCCTTCCGCTGAGCGGTAACGCTGGATAAGTTCCCGGTCACGCGTTGGCAGCCGAAAGGGGGCGTCGTGACCGCGGAGACCTCTCAGACGCTCGACCGTGGACTACGGGTTCTCAAACTGCTCGCCGAGACCGATCACGGTCTGACCGTGACCGAACTGTCCAAACAGCTCGGCGTCAACCGCACCGTGGTCTACCGCCTGCTGGCCACCCTCGAACAGCACGCCCTGGTCCGCCGCGACACCAGCGGCCGGGCCCGGGTCGGCGTCGGCGTCCTGGGGCTCACCCGCCAAGTGCACCCGCTGGTACGGGAAGCCGCGCTGCCCGCGCTGCGCGCCCTGGCCGAGGACGTCGGGGCCACCGCCCATCTCACCGTGGTCGACGGCAGTGACGCCCTCGCCGTCGCCGTCGTCGAACCGAGCTGGACCGACTACCACGTGGCGTACCGGGCCGGCTTCCGTCACCCCCTGGACCGGGGCGCGGCCGGGCGCGCCATACTGACCGGCCGCTGCAAGGACATCCAGGACGAGGAGGGGTTCGTCCTCACCCACGGCGAACTGGAGGCGGGCGCCAGCGGCGCCGCCGCCCCGCTGCCGCGCGACTGCGGCATCGAGGGGAGCGTCGGCGTCGTCATGCTGAACGAATCCGTCCCGCCCGACGTCGGCCCCCGCGTCGTCCGCGCCGCCCTCGAAGTCGCCGCCGTGCTGCGCTGACCGCCCCCGCCGGGCCCGGCGCCGTGCACGGCCCGCCGTACGCCGGTGCCGGTGCCGGTGCCGGTGCCGGTCCCGGCCCTCGGCGGGAGGGGCCCCGCCACGTGCGTTAGATTCGGCGGCATGTCCGCCCTCACCAAGTCGCTGACCGGCCGGCGCCGTACCTGGGTGCTCGCCGCGTGCGGCGCGCTGTTCGCCGCGCTGCTCGTGGTCGCCGCGTTCGCGCCGCTGCCGTTCGCCGTCGCGCACCCCGGCCCCACCGCCAACGTGCTGGGCGACAGCGACGGCAAGCCCGTCATCACCATCACCGGTGCCCCGGTGCGTGAACCCGAGGGCGAACTGCGGATGACGACCATCACCGCCACCGCACCGGACGCCTCCGTACGCCTGACCGACGTCCTCGGCGGCTACTTCGCCTCCGATCAGGCGGTGCTGCCCACCGAAGCGGTCTACCCGGTGGGTGATTCGGTCAAGGAGATCCAGCAGCACAACCGCGAACAGATGACCCAGTCCCAGCACTCCGCCGTCGCCGCCGCCCTGGGCCACCTCGGCCGCACCGACGAGGGCATCGACGTCGCCCTCAGCCTGGACTCGGTCGGCGGCCCCAGCGCCGGGCTGCTGTTCTCGCTCGGCATCGTCGACCTGCTGGACGGCGACGGTCACGGCGGCGACCTCACCGGCGGCGCGGTCATCGCCGGCACCGGCACCATCGACGCCGACGGGACCGTCGGCCCGGTCGGCGGCGTACCGCTGAAGACCCAGGCGGCCAAGCGCGACGGCGCCACCGTCTTTCTCGTCCCGCGGGACGAGTGCGACGCGGCCACCGCCAACCTCCCCGACGGACTGCGCCTCATCCCGGTGACCACCCTGTCCGGCGCCATCGACGACTTGCGCGCACTCGCGGCGGGGGAGTCCGTACCAGGCTGCTAGGCCCGGGCCCCGGGGCCGTGCACGAGCCCCGGCGGCATAAAAACCGCCCCCGCGAGTGCAGGTCGCGGGGGCGGTTGTGGGGGGTGGTGTTCTTACAGATTCCCCCGCCGCGCCTGTTCACGCTCGATTGCCTCGAAGAGAGCTTTGAAGTTCCCTTTGCCAAATCCCAGCGATCCGTGCCGCTCGATCATCTCGAAGAAGACCGTTGGCCGATCCTGTACCGGCTTCGTGAAGATCTGCAGCAGATAGCCGTCCTCGTCGCGGTCGGCCAGGATCTTCAGCTCCCGCAGCGTGTCCACCGGCACCCGCGTCTCGCCGACCCACTCGCCGAGTGTGTCGTAGTACGAGTCCGGTACGTCGAGGAACTCCACGCCCGCCGCCCGCATGGCGCGCACGGTGTGGATGATGTCCCCGGTGTTCAGGGCGATGTGCTGGACGCCTGGGCCGCCGTAGAACTCCAGGTACTCGTCGATCTGCGACTTCTTCTTGCCCGGCGCCGGCTCGTTGATCGGGAACTTCACCTTGCGGGTGCCGTCCGCCACCACCTTGGACATCAGCGCCGAATACTCCGTCGCGATGTCGTCGCCCACGAACTCCTTCATATTCGTGAAGCCCATGACGTTGTTGTAGAACTCGACCCACTCGTTCATCCGGCCGAGTTCCACATTTCCCACACAGTGGTCGATCGCCTGGAACACCCGGCGCCGCCCCTCCGCCGGCGCGACGATCGGGCGCGCCGGGGTGAACCCCGGCAGGTACGCCCCCTTGTAGCCGGAGCGCTCCACCAGCGTGTGCCGGGTCTCCCCGTAGGTCGAGATCGCCGCCAGGACCACCGTCCCGTCGTCGTCCGACAGCTCGTACGGCTCCGCGAGACCGTGCGCGCCCCGCGCCACCGCGTGCGCGTACGCCGCCCGGGCGTCGGGTACCTCGATCGCCAGATCGATCACCCCGTCCCCGTGCTCGGCGACATGCCGCGCCAGCTCCTTCCCGCGTTCGCCCGTCGGAGTGATGACCGAGGTGAAGACAAACCGGGCGCTTCCGGATTCCAGCACGTACGAAGCGGTCTCCCGGCTGCCGTTCTCCGGGCCCTGATAGGCGACGAGGGTCATCCCGAACGCCGTCGAGTAGTAATGCGCTGCCTGTTTGGCATTGCCCACCGCGAAGACGACCGCATCCATCCCCTGTACCGGGAACGGATCGGCCGGAGTGTGCTCAGTCATATGCGCAGGGTGCGCCCCCTCCGCAAGGTGCGCAATAGTTGTCGCGAGCGCTGGACATCCCGTACAGCCCCACGCGCGTAGCTCCGTACGGTGTGTACAGGTTGCCCAGTGGAGAGGAGCCCCGCATGGCGATCGACGAACTGGATGGCCGGCTGCTGGAACTGCTCGCGCGCGAGCCGCGCATCGGCGTACTGGAGGCATCCAGACGGCTGGGGGTCGCACGCGGCACCGCCCAGGCGCGTCTGGACAAGCTCCGTGCCACCGGAGTGATCCGGGGCTTCGGGCCCGAGGTGGATCCGGCGGCCATCGGCTTCCCGGTGACGGCCTTCGCCACCCTGGAGATCAAGCAGGGACGCGGGGGAGAGGTGCGCGCCCATCTCGCCTCCGTCCCCGAGGTGCTCGAACTGCACACCATCACCGGCCAGGGCGACATGCTGTGCCGCCTCGTCGCCCGCTCCAACGCCGACCTCCAGCGCGTCATCGACGAGGTCGTGGGCTTCGACGGCATCGTCCGCTCCGCCACCGCCATCGTCATGGAGAACCCGGTGCCGTACCGCACCACCCCGCTCGTCCGGCACGCCGCGCGTCCGCACCCGGACCCGCACCCGCCTTCCCGGCCGCAGGCTCACCTGTCACCGTCGGACAGCCCGTCGAGCGGCCCCCACAGGTCGCCGCCGCCCGGGTAGCAGTCGTCACCCGGCGCCGGGGTCAGCAGGGCGAACAATTCCTCCTCCAGGTCGGTGTTCTCGGACTCGGTGCCCGGCGGGACGAGGCGCAGCGTGCGCTCCAGCCACGCCGACACCGCCACCGCGGGCGCCTGGATCAGCGCGTCGCCGTCGGGTGAACTCAGCGCCACACAGATGACGCTGCGGGTGTCGATCTTCGTCGGCCATACCCGCACATCGCCGTGCCCGGAGGGCCGGAAGACGCCTTCCACCAGCAACTCGCGGGAGAACGTCCAGTACACGGGGGTGTCGGAGCCGAAGTGGAAGGTGATGTGGACGGCGTACGGGTCATCGGACCGGTACACGAAGCGGGCCGGTACCGGGATGCTGCGCTCCGGCGAGAGCACCAGCTGGAGTTCGAGGTCCCGTTCGACGGTGGTGTTCATGCGCTGCGTCGCCCCTTCACATGCGTTCCTGTCAGTCAGGCACAGGGGGAGAGGGAGCAGCGGGCCGATCCTTACGCCGCTTTGGAGATTTTTCTGCGAAGGGTGCGTGTCGGCAGGCCGCCGCACCGTCGGTGGCCGGTCGTACGGGACACTGTCGTCGACGTAGCTGTATCTGCCGCCCCGCCGGGGGACGTACCATGCATACCCGGCGACGGCCCGCAGACAGACCAGTAGGACGAGGAGATTCAGGACCGCTCATGAGCTCCCCACCCGCAGGAAGCGCCGGCGGAAGCCCGGGGCCCAACTGGTATCCGGACCCGTCGATTCCCGGCTACATCCGGTACTGGAACGGCGCCGCCTGGATGCCCGGCACCAGCCGCCCGGAGCCACGGGACGGGGAGCAGATGCCCGCACCGCCGCCCGGGGCACCCGCGCCCGCCCTTCCGGAGCCGGCTCCCGAGGCACGGGCAGTGCCCGAGCTGGAGCCCGCGCGCCGGGCCGGGGACGAGGACGCGCACGCGGCGCCCGTGGCGCCCGCGCAGAAGCCCGACCCCCGCATCGATCCCCGGGGCCAGTTCCTGCGCGCGCCGGGGCGTGAGCCGCAGGCGCAGTCGCCGGCCCAGCCGGAACCGCAGCCGCAGGCGCAGCAGCAGGCCCAGCCGGAACCGGAGCGGGTGCCGGAACAGCAGCGGCCGGCCGCCGCCGCGCCGGCCGCGCTGCCCGCCGTACCCGAGCAGCAGGCCCGGCCGGTGCAGCCCGCGCTGCCCGCGCAGGCCCGGTCGGCGCCGCCGGAGCGGCCGCACGAGCAGACCGCCCAGCTGCGGCTGCCCAAGGGGGAGTCCTGGCAGCACCAGGTGCGCGAACTCGCCCAGCAGGCACCGCAGCAGCAGGCCCCGCAGCCGTTGCCGCCCCTCCCGGTCCCGCAGCAGCAACAACAGCACCTGCCGGTGGCCCAGCCGCAGCCGCAGCCCCAGCCCCAGCCGCAGCAGGCAGCGCCGCAACTCCAGGCCCCGTCCGCGCAGTCGCCGTTCCTGCGGTCGCACCAGGCGGACCCGCTCACCCCGCTGCCCTTCAGCAAGGACGCGATCTTCGGCACGGGCGACCAGCTGTACCCGGCCGGTCTCGGCCGCCGGCTGCTGGCCCGGCTGATCGACTCCCTGCTCCCGCTGGGCGCCGCCGCCGCGATGGCGGCCATGGTGATCGGGGACGCCAGGGACCACATCCAGCAGCAGATCGACGCGGCCAACGAGGCCGGGGTGACCCGGGAGATCTGGCTGATCGACGGCACCACGGGTGGCTACCTGGCCATGGTGCTCGGCGTCTTCCTGGTGGCGGGCTTCCTCTTCGAGGCGCTGCCCACCGCGCTGTGGAGCCGTTCCCCGGGCAAGGCCCTGTGCAAGCTGCGGGTGCTGGACCTCCAGAGCCAGATCAAGCCCACCTTCGGGGCCGCGCTGTTGCGCTGGTTCCTGTACAGCGTCCTGGGGATCCTGGTGATCGGGATCGTCAACGTGCTGTGGGGTGTGCGTGATCGCCCCTGGCACCAGTGCTGGCACGACAAGGCGGCGGGCACCTTCGTCGCACGCTGACCCGGTCGCGGCCCCCGTTGACCTCCGGCCGGAGGTCAACGGGGGCCGTTCCGTGTGCGCGGGAAGGGACGTGACCGGCCCTCGTCGGTGGGGGCGCTCATGCCGGGGGGCGCGCCGTGCGCGGGCCGGGCCCGTACCGGTCCGCCGGTACCCCCACGGCGCAATGTGTCCCCCGAACGCCCCACGCCGGATGCGTGGGCCGCACGGCCGGGGTCGACTCGGGCCATGAACACTGACCAGCCCCAGCCACCGCCCGGTGACGAGCCGGACCCGCCGGCCGACGACGGCCGGGAGTCCCCCGGCGAGCCCCGTCCGCCGGACCGGCCGCAGGGGCGGGACGCCGGCGCTCCGGGGCCGGAGCCCGGCGGAGGACCGGAGCACGGGCCCGCCGGCGGCGCGTCACCTCAGGAGGGATCCGAGGGCCCCTCCGCGGTGCCGCCCCCCAGCGGCGGCGGTACGGGCGAACCGGCCGCCGGTGCGGGTTCCGGGGCACAACCCCCCAGCGGTCCGGGTTCCGGGGCGCCGCCGCCTTCCGGGCCCGCCGAGCCTCCTCCGCCCACCGGGCCCGGCTTTCCCAGTGCGCCGCCGCCCTCGGGGGAGGTACCCGGTTCGGCGGGCGGCCCGGGCCCGTACGGCGAGGCCGATCCGCTGGCGGGGATGCCGCCGTTGCCCTCCCGGGGGCGGCGGCTGGTGGCGCGGATCATCGACGCGCTGATCATCGGCATCCCGATGTCCCTGCTGCTGTGGGCGATCACCGGCGACCGCAACTACGACACCGCCTCCAGCAGCAACTACCTCCAGCAGGCCGCCATCATCATCGTGTACTTCGTATACGAGGGCGCGATGCTCAGCGCGCGCGGGCAGACGCTGGGCAAGATGGCCATGCGGATCCGGGTGGCGATGCTGGAGAACGGGGCCGTGCCGCACGGCAGTCCGGGGTGGTTCCGGGCCGGGGTGTACTCCCTGCCGGAGCTGCTGCCCTGCTTCGGCTTCATCTTCTGGCTGGTCAACGTGCTCAACTGCACCTGGGACAAGCCCTACCGGCAGTGTCTGCACGACAAGGCGGCCAGGACCGTTGTGGTCTCGACCGCCTGATCGGTGCGTGCGGGTGCCGGTGCGTGCCGCTGGTGAGCGGGGAGTGCCCGGGCGGCCGGCTCAGACGCGCGCGTGCGACCGCTCCACGGGCCGGTGCGCCGGGCGCTCCGCGGTCCGTTCGGCGCGCGGGGGCCCGGGCTCGGAACGGGCGGCCGACGGTTCCGACCGGGGCCCGGAGCGGGCCCGCAGGATCATCGTCACGCTGATGCCGAGCACCAGCGCCAGCGCGGCGATCGCCACGAGCGCCGGGGTGGTCTCCGCTCCGGTGGTCAGGAGCAGGACGAGGGTGGTGACCAGGACCGTGCCCGAACCGTAGACGATCTGCACGGGGGTCGGATGCGGAAGCGGCATGGCGAAGTCCGTCCTGAGGGTGGGGTGCTGGTGCCTGGGGTGCCGTTCGTGGGTCGGGGTGCTACGGGCGTGCATGCCCGCACGCTACGAGCTTGATGCCTCCGGCAGGTGCCGTCGGACCGGAGCATGGGGGGCGCACGGAGTCATATATCAACAGATCGTGAAATGAACATGAGATTCCGTGATCATTCTCGGCAGGATCTGTCTTTTTGACGTGACCTCGTGTCCAATGCCTGTGATCAGAGACCATGTTCGCGACAAAGGACAGACATCAGAGTGAACATTCGAGGCAGATCCACAAGATCTACCACCCTCGCCGCGGCTACGGCCATCGCCGCCCTGACCGCCGCCGTCCTCGTCCCCGCAGGCACCGCCCAGGCGGCCGCCACCAGCGCTGACGACGCCACCGGAATCCCCGCCGACCAGCAACTCTTCGCCGCGGAACCGCATCTGGAGAACCCGCTGGGCGAGAAGCGCGAAGCGCTCAAGCAGGAGGCCCACCAGCAGCTGATCACCGGTCAGGCCCGTCCCCGCGCGCAGCACGGCTCCGAGGTGGTCGAGCTGGGCGACGGCGAGTTCGTGGAAGTGGCCACCACCGGCACGGACAAGATCTTCACCATCCTGGTCGAGTTCGGCGACGAGATCCACCCGGAGTTCGGCGGCACCCGGGGGCCGCTGGCCAACGAGATCGCCGAGCCGGACCGTTCGGTGGACAACAGCACCATCTGGCAGAAGGACTTCAGCCAGGAGCACTACCAGGAGCTGTACTACGGCACGGACCCCGCCGTCCCGTCGGTCAAGCAGTACTTCGAGAGCCAGTCCTCGGGCCGTTACTCCATCGACGGCACCGTCACCGACTGGGTCAAGGTCGACTACAACGAGGCGCGGTACGGCAACAGCGCCTGCGGCTCCAACGTCTGCCGTTCCGTGTGGGAGGTCGTCACCGACGGCGTCAACGCTTGGTACGACGACCAGATCGCCCGCGGTCTCACCCCGGACGAGGTCCGCGAGATCCTCTCCGAGTACGACCAGTACGACCGCTACGACTACAACAACGACGGCAACTTCAACGAGCCGGACGGCTACCTCGACCACTTCCAGATCGTGCACGCCGGTGAGGACGCCTCGGCCGGCGGCGGCGCGCAGGGCGACGACGCCATCTGGGCACACCGCTGGTACGCCTACGCCGACCAGGTCGGCCTGACCGGGCCGCCGCAGAACCTCGCCGGCGGCGTGGAGATCGGCGACAGCGGCATCTGGGTCGGCGACTACACCATCCAGCCCGAGAACGGCGGCGTCGGCGTCTTCGCCCACGAATACGCGCACGACCTGGGCCTGCCCGACCTGTACGACACCTCGGGCGGCGAGAACGGCACCGGCTTCTGGTCGGCGATGTCCTCCGGTTCGTGGCTGAGCGACAAGAACGACGGCGCGATCGGCACCCTGCCCAACGACATGGGCCCGTGGGAGAAGCTGCAACTGGGCTGGCTGGACTACGACGTGGCCCGGGCCGCGACCCGCTCCACCCACGTCCTGGGCGCCTCCGCGGACCAGTTCCCCGAGGGCAACCGCCGCTTCGACTCCCAGGCGCTGGTGGTCGAACTGCCCGCCAAGACCGTCACCACCGACCTCGTCGCCCCCGCCCAGGGCGAGACCCAGTGGTGGAGCGGCAGCGGCGACAGCCTCTCCAACACCCTCACCCGCACCGTGGACCTGACCGGCGCGTCCACCGCCTCCCTGGACCTCAGCGGCTGGTGGAGCATCGAGGAGGACTACGACTTCCTGTACGTGGAGGCCTCCACCGACGGCGGCGCCACCTTCACGCCGCTGGCCGGTACGGGCGACGGCGCGCCGCTGCCCACCGACAGCGCCGGACGCACCGCCCTGCACGGCGAGTCGGGCGGCCAGGTGGCCCTGTCCTACCCGCTGGACGCCTTCGCCGGGCAGACCATCGAACTGCGCTTCCGCTACCTCACCGACGGCGCGCTGGCCGAACTCGGCTTCACCGCCGACGAGATCACCATCACCGCCGACGGCGCCACCGTTTTCTCCGACGACGCCGAGAACGGCGAGGGCGACTGGAAGGTGAACGGTTTCTCCCTCGTGGGAGCCTCGATCACCGACGACTACCCGCAGTTCTACATCGCGGAGAACCGCCAGTACACCGGCTTCGACCGGACACTGAAGCACGGCCCGTACAACTTCGGCTTCCTGGACACGAAGGACGACTGGGTCGAGCACTACGCCTACCAGTCGGGTCTGCTGGTGTGGCTGTGGGACACCTCGCAGAGCAACAACAACACCCGCCAGCACCCGGGCGAGGGCCTGATCCTGCCTGTCGACGCCTCCCCGGTGGCCGAGAAGTGGTCGGACGGCACGCTGTTGCGCAACCGCATCCAGTCCCGGGACGCGACCTTCAGCCTGTTCTCGACGCCGAAGCTGACGCTGCACAAGGACAGCGTGGCCACCACGCTGCCCGGGCACCGCGGTGTGCCGGTCTTCGACGACCGCAAGGGCGACTACTGGGACCCGGCGAACCCGTGGAACAGCGTGGTCGTGCCGGACACCAATACCAAGATCACGATCCTGACGCAGTCGCCCACCGGCAGCGGCAAGATCCCGATGGTCCTCCAGGTGGCGCCCAGCACCCGATGACCCCGCGTAGTCGAACGATCACCTGATGTCTTCCGGCCGTCGCCCCTTGTAGGGCGGCGGCCGGTCGGGTGAGTATGGCGGGGTCCCCCCCACTCACCGGGACCTCGAGGAAAGGTGTCTCATGGCCGACGGAGGCTTTGTCCGGCTGCCCGACGGCAGCGTCGTGGTCGCGCTGCAGCTGCCGCGCCCGGCGACCCACGGCCGGATCCGGGTGCTGGTGCACGCCGCGAACCGGGCCAGGGCACTGACCAGGCTGCGGAACCTGGGGCTGCGCGCGGTGTACCTGCGCGGCAACGCGGCCCCGCCGACCCCGGACGAGATCACCGCAGTGCTGCACCACCCCGACGGCGCCCTGTGGCGCTCCAGCCCGCACCACGAGACGGAGCGCTGGCGCCCGATGGCGGCGCTGTGGGGCGCCACCCGGGCCCGTACCTCGCAGGAGGCGCACATCTGGGCGGCGTGAGCCTCGCCCGCCCCCCACGCCGCTCACACCGCCCCACGCCACCCCGCGCGCCCCCTGAGGGCGCGGCTCAGCCGGCGACGATCGCCTTGCCGGACAGTTCCACCCCGGCGTTCTCCAGCTCCCGCAGCGCCGCCTCCACGGTCTCCTGGCTGACCCCGGCGGTCAGGTCCAGCAGCACCTGGGTGCGGAACCCGGCGCGCACCGCGTCCAGCGCGGTGGCCTTCACACAGTGGTCGGTGGCGATCCCCACCACGTCGACCTCGGTCACCTGGTGGGCGCGCAGCCAGTCCGCGAGCGTGTTGCCATCGGCGTCGGCGCCCTCGAAGCCGCTGTACGCCGCCTCGTAGGCCCCCTTGTCGAAGCAGGCGTCGATCGCGCCGGAGGCGACGGCGGGGGCGAAGTTCGGGTGGAAACCGATCCCCTCCGTACCCGCCACGCAGTGCCGCGGCCAGGAGTCCCGGAAGTCCGGGGTGTCGGAGAAGTGGCCGCCGGGGTCGATGTGGTGATCACGGGTGGCCACCACGTGCCGGTAGCCGGGAGTGGCGTCCCCGATCAGATCGGTGATGGCGGCCGCCACGTCGGCTCCGCCGGCGACCGGCACGGCACCCCCTTCGCAGAAGTCGTTCTGTACGTCGACGACGATGAGTGCGCGGTGCATGACGAACACCCTTTCGCTGGTTCTGGTCTCGAACGGTATCGGGTGCAAGGCCGACCACTTCCGAGGCTAAGGCTCTGGCGTGCCGGGGGCGAGGGCTCACGGCGGGGGCACGGTCACAGCCTGCGGTCGTGCTTTGGCCTCAGATGTACTCCGTGCGCAGGACGGGCTCCCCCTGGGACAGCTGGGTGGCCGAAAGGGGCAGCAGGTCACGGGCCGCCCGGTGCCGGTCACGGGCGGCGTCCAGGCGCTCGCGCGCGACCGCGCGCCCCTCCCGCATCAGGTCCACGCTCAGCAGCTGCCCGGACAGCTCGGGCGGCACCTCACCGGTGCCGATGACCTCGGCCTCGGCGATTCCGTCCGCGTCCGGGCGGCGTGCCGCCCACTTCACCCCGCCGATGGACAGCTTCCCGCCGGTGGACTTCTTGGCCACCGGCTCCAGGGGCGCGTCCGGCTCGTCCCCGGTGGCGCGGGCCACCATCTTGTACACCATGGAGCAGGTCGGGTGCCCGCTGCCGGTCACCAGCCGGGTGCCGACCCCGTACGCGTCCACCGGCGCGGCGGCCAGCGAGGCGATCGCGTACTCGTCCAGATCGCTGGTGACCACGATCCGGGTGTCCCGGGCGCCCAGCTCGTCCAGCTGGCGGCGCACCCGGTGGGCGACCAGCAGCAGGTCGCCGGAGTCGATGCGGACCGCGCCGAGGCCGGGCCCTGCCACCTCCACGGCGGTGCGCACCGCCTCGGTCACGTCGTAGGTGTCCACGAGCAGGGTGGTCCCGGTGCCCAGCGCGTCGACCTGGGCGACGAAGGCGTCGCGCTCGGTGTCGTGCAGCAGGGTGAAGGCGTGCGCGCTGGTGCCCACGGTGGGGATGCCGTAGCGGAAGCCGGCGGCCAGGTCGGAGGTGGAGGAGAAGCCGCCGACGTACGCGGCGCGCGAGGCGGCGACGGCGGCCAGCTCGTGGGTGCGCCGGGCGCCCATCTCGATGAGCGGGCGGCCGACGGCGGCCACGTCCATCCGGGAGGCGGCGGCGGCGATGGCCGAGTCGTGGTTGAGGATCGACAGGATCACCGTCTCCAGCAGGACGCACTCGGCGAAGGTGCCGGAGACCTGCAGGACGGGCGAGCCGGGGAAGTACACCTCCCCCTCGGGGTAGCCGCGCACGGTGCCGGTGAAGCGGTAGTCGGCCAGCCAGCGCAGTGTGGGCTCGTCGACGACCCGCGCCTCGCGCAGATAGTCGAGCAGGGGTGGATCGAAGCGGAAGTTCTCGACGGCGTCCAGCACGCGGCCGGTGCCGGCCAGCACGCCGTAGCGGCGGCCTTCGGGGAGGCGCCGCGTGAAGACCTCGAAGACGGTGCGGCGGTGCGCGGTGCCTGCGCGCAGCGCGGCCTGCAGCATGGTCAGCTCGTACTGATCGGTGAACAGCGCGGTCGAGGGCACCGCCACCGGCAGTCCCAGCTCCAAGTCATCCATGGGGACAGCGTACCCCCCATCTCGTCAGAGTGACGATATTGGGGTGTGTGGCAGCATGGGACCCGTGAGTGCCATCCCCATGGAGGTCGAGCGCACCCAGTCCGAGGAAGCTCCGGTGCAGGTGCCCGAGCCCGAGGTGCCGTGGGTGACGATCGTGCACAACGACCCCGTTAACCTGATGAGTTATGTGACCTACGTCTTCCAGGCGTATTTCGGCTATTCGAAGGACAAGGCCAAGAAACTCATGCTCGACGTACATCACAAGGGCCGGGCCGTGGTCTCCGAGGGGAGCCGCGAGGAAATGGAGCGGGACGTGCAGGCCATGCACGGCTACGGCCTGTGGGCGACGCTCTCCCAGGACCGGTGATGACGGGTTACTTCGAACGCGCGGGTGGCGCGGAGGGCGGCGCGGCGGTCGCGCTGGACGAGATCGAGATCTCCATTCTGCGCAGTCTCGCCGTCCAGCTGGTGGAACTGATCGGTCCCGGCGCACGGGCCGAGAGCGTCGGTGACGAACTCGACGCGCTGTTTTCCGAGGGGCCGAGCGAGGCGCCCACCGACCCCGCGCTTGCCCGGCTGTTCCCGGACGCCTATCACGGCCCCGACGACGGCGATCAGGACGAGCGTTCCCGGGAGCACTCGGCGGAGTTCCGCCGCTTCACCGAGGACGATCTGCGCGCGGGCAAGCGGGAAAATCTGCTGACCGTCATCCGGGCACTGGACGGTCTTTCCGGGCAGGAAAACGGGCCCGGCGGGGCAGTTCTCACGCTCACTCCGGAGGAATCCCAGGCGTGGCTGCGCGCCCTGAACGATCTCCGGCTGGCCATCGGCGTGCGGCTGGACATCAGCAAGGACGACGACAGCGACCGGCTGTTCCACCTCCCCGACGACGACCCGGACAAGCCGCTGGTGATGGCCTATCTGTGGCTGGGGGGTCTTCAGGAATCGCTGATCGCCACTCTGTTGCCCTGAGAGGTTCCGGCATTGAGTGTGGGTAATGTGACCATTGCCCACCGTGTGATGTGTACCACATCGTGTTCACAGTGTTGCGTGGTAGGAAATTCCCCATCTGAAATGGCCCCGGCGCACGACGCGCAGTGTCTTTCTTCCCCACCAGCAGCCAGAGGAATCCCCACCCATGTCCTGGACTGATGACGTCGACAAGGCGATCAGTGACTTCTTCGATCCGATCAGCAGCACCGCATCGGACATCGTCTTCTACAACGTCCCGGTCTTCGGGGCCGAATTTCCGGTGATCGTGGCCTGGCTGGCGATCGCCGGCTTCGTCTTCACCATCTACTTCGGCTTCGCCCAGGTCCGCTACATCAAGCTCGCCCTCAAGTTCGTCAGCGGGAAGTACGAGCAAAAGGATGCGCCCGGCGAAATCAGTCACTTCCAGGCGCTGACCTCCGCGGTCTCCGGCACCGTCGGCCTCGGCAATATCGCCGGTGTGGCCGTCGCCGTCTCCCTGGGTGGCCCGGGTGCCACCTTCTGGATGATTCTGTGCGGCTTCCTCGGCATGGCGACGAAATTCGTCGAATGCACCCTTGGGGTGAAATACCGCGAGATCGATGACCAGGGCCGGGTCACCGGTGGCCCCATGCTCTACCTGCGCAAGGGCCTCGCCGAGCGCGGCCTGCCCCAGCTCGGCCGGATGATAGCTGCTCCCGCCGCGCTGATGGTGCTGCTCTTCGCCCTCTTCGGCGGCAACGTTCTCCAGGTCAACCAGTCCCTGGAGCAGATCGTCTCGGTCACCCAGGACTCCACCGACTTCTTCGCCGGTTCCGCCGGCTCGCTGTTCTTCGGCGTGCTGATGGCCGTGCTGGTCGCCCTGGTGCTGATCGGTGGCATCAAGTCCATCGGCGCGCTCACCTCCCGGCTCGTGCCCGGCATGGCGATCCTGTACGTCACCGCCTGTCTGATCGTCATCCTGTTCAACGTCGGCCAGGTGCCGGACGCGATCAGCACCATCATCACGGGTGCCTTCAGCCCCGAGGGCGTCACCGGCGGTGTGATCGGCGCGCTGATCCAGGGCTTCCGGCGGGCCGCCTTCTCCAACGAGGCGGGCGTGGGCTCCGCCCCCATCGCCCACGCGGCGGTCAAGACCAAGCGCCCCGCCACCGAGGGCCTGGTCGCCATGATCGAGCCGTTCGTCGACACGGTCATCATCTGCACCATGACCGCGCTGACCATCGTCATCGCCAGTGGCCCGGTCTACGAGGCCGCCCGGCAGTCCGACGAGCCGGTCGGTATCTCCATCACCTCCGACGCGTTCGCCACCGCGCTGCCCTGGTTCCCGAACGTCCTCACCGTCGCGGTGCTGCTGTTCGCCTTCTCCACCCTGATCACCTGGTCGTACTACGGACAGAAGTCCTGGCACTACCTCTTCGGCGCCTCCAAGGTCAGCGACACCCTCTACAAGCTGGTGTTCTGCTTCTTCGTCATCATCGGCGCCATGATGTCGCTGGGCTCCCTGGTGGACCTCTCCGACAGCGCGCTGTTCCTGGCCGCCGTCTTCAACATCATCGGGCTCTACCTGCTGGCCCCGGTCGTGAAGCGGGAGCTGAAGAAGGTCCTGGAGTACGTCAGGCGCCGCGACGCCGGCCACTCCGAGGAGGAGATCGAGGCCGACGAGCGCGCCGCGGAAGCCGCCGAGGCCGCCGCCCGCACCGCCGGCAAGACCCCTCTGGTCAAGGACTGACCCCGGCAGGCACCACCCGCCCCCGGCCCGCCTCGGCGGCCGGGGGCGGTCGTATGGTGGGCCGCATGCTGACCATCACCCAGGAGCTGCACGACGCGATCCTCGCCCACGCCCGCAGGGACCACCCGGACGAGGCCTGCGGCGTCATCGCCGGACCGGCCGGCAGCGACCGCCCCGAGCGCTTCATCCCGATGCTCAACGCGGCCCGCTCGCCCACGTTCTACGAGTTCGACTCCGGTGATCTGCTGCGCCTGTACCGGGAGCTGGACGACCGCGACGAGGAGCCGGTGGTCATCTACCACTCGCACACCGCCACCGAGGCGTACCCCTCCCGCACCGACATCTCCTACGCCGGCGAGCCCGGCGCCCACTACGTGCTGGTCTCCACCGCCGAGTGCGGCAACGACGAAGGCCCCTTCTCCTTCCGCTCCTTCCGCATCGTGGACGAGGAGGTCACCGAGGAGGAGGTCCGCATCGTGGACACCTACGGCGGCTGACCGGGAATCGATACGATGACCGCATGGTTGTCCCAGGCGTGCGCGGGCCCCGACCGGGCGCGCACACGGCCCGCCGTACCATCTGATCTGGAGCTTTCATGGCCATCGAGGTCCGCATCCCGACCATCCTGCGCACCTACACCGACGGCGAGAAGGCCGTGAACGGGGCCGGGGCGAACCTGGCCGAGCTGATCACGGACCTGGAGTCCCGGCACCCCGGCATCGAGGCCCGGCTGATCGACGACAAGGGCGAACTGCGCCGCTTCGTCAACGTCTACCTGAACGACGAGGACGTCCGCTTCCTGTCCGGCATCTCCACCGAGCTGGGCGACGGGGACCAGGTCACCATCCTGCCCGCCGTCGCCGGGGGCGCGCGCTGATGCGCTTCGACTCCCCGCTGGCCTCGGTCGGCAACACCCCCCTGGTGCGGCTGCCGAGGCTCTCCCCCTCCGACACGGTCCGGGTCTGGGCCAAGCTGGAGGACCGCAACCCGACCGGCTCCGTCAAGGACCGGCCCGCCCTCCACATGATCGAGCAGGCGGAGAAGGCGGGCCGGCTCACCCCCGGCTGCACCATCCTGGAGCCGACCTCGGGCAACACCGGGATCTCCCTGGCCATGGCCGCCAAGCTCAAGGGCTACCGGATGGTGTGCGTCATGCCGGAGAACACCTCCGCCGAACGCCGCCAGCTGCTCGCCATGTGGGGCGCCGAGATCATCTCCTCCCCGGCGGCGGGCGGCTCCAACACGGCCGTACGGGTCGCCAAGGAGCTGGCCGCCGAGCACCCCGAGTGGGTGATGCTCTACCAGTACGGCAACCCGGACAACGCCGGCGCGCACTACGCCACCACCGGCCCGGAGATCCTCGCCGACCTGCCCTCCGTGACCCACTTCGTGGCCGGTCTGGGCACCACCGGCACCCTCATGGGCGTCGGCCGCTACCTGCGCGAGCAGCGCCCGGACGTGCAGATCGTGGCCGCCGAGCCGCGCTACGACGACCTGGTGTACGGGCTGCGCAACCTGGACGAGGGCTTCATCCCCGAGCTGTACGACGCCTCCGTCCTCACCACCCGCTTCTCGGTCGGCTCCGAGGACGCGGTGCGCCGCACCCGTGAGCTGCTGGAGCAGGAGGGCATCTTCGCCGGGGTCTCCACCGGCGCGGTGCTGCACGCCGCGCTGGGCGTCGCCCGCAAGGCGGTACGGGCCGGGGACGAGGCCGACATCGTCTTCGTCGTCGCGGACGGCGGCTGGAAGTACCTGTCCACCGGTATCTACACGGCGTCCAGTACGGAGGAGGCGGTGGAGCTGCTCCAGGGCCAGCTCTGGGCCTGACGGCCACCTCCACGCTCGGTTCACGCTGAGTGTCCGCGTGCTCACGTACAGTCCATGACGTGAGTGTGCACAGTTATACCGGCCGGCAGACCGAGGCCCAGCGGACCATGTGGGGCTGGTTCACGGACCGGGACTCGATCGCGCGGCGCCTGGACTGGCCGCTGCTGGGCGCCGCGCTGGCCCTGTCCCTGCTCGGCGCCACCGTGGTCTATTCGGCCACCCGCGCCCGTACCGACCTCACCGGCGACGACCCGTACTTCTTCCTGATGCGGCACCTGCTGAACATCGGCATCGGTTGCGGCCTGGCCGCCCTGGTGGTCTGGCTGGGGCACAGCCGGCTGCGCGACCTGGTCCCGGTGCTGTACGCGGGCACGCTGCTGCTGTGCCTGCTGGTGCTCAGCCCGCTGGGCAGCAATGTGAACGGCTCCCAGAGCTGGATCCAGCTGGGCGGTGGCTTCGCGTTCCAGCCCTCCGAACTGGTGAAGGTGTCCGTCATCCTGGCGATGGCCACGCTGCTGGCCTCCGGGGTGGAGGGCGACAACAACTCGGTGCCCGACACCCCGGCGGTGCTGCGGGCGCTGGGCCTGGTCGCGGTCCCCGCGGTGCTCATCCTGGCCACCCCCGACGTGGGCACGACCCTGGTGCTGGCGGCCATCGCGCTGGGCGTGCTGATGTCCTCGGGTGCCGCGCGCCGCTGGATCATCGGTCTGGTGACGGCCGGGCTGCTGCTGGCCGTCGCGGTGTGGCTGCTGGGTGTGCTCGACCAGTACCAGATCAACCGGTTCGCGGCGTTCGCCAACCCGGCGCTGGACCCGGCGGGCGTCGGCTACAACACCAACCAGGCGCGGATCGCGATCGGTTCGGGCGGACTGTTCGGACAGGGCCTGTTCCACGGGAGTCAGACGCTGGGTCAGTTCGTGCCCGAGCAGCACACCGACTTCATCTTCACGGTGGTGGGGGAGGAGCTCGGCTTCGTGGGCGGGGCGGCGGTCATCGGCCTGTTCGGGGTCATCATGTGGCGCGGCTGCGTGATCGCCATGAAGTCCCCGGACGTGTACGGCACGATCGTGGCCGGTGGCATCGTCACCTGGATCGCCTTCCAGTCCTTCGAGAACATGGGTATGGCCCTGGGCATCATGCCGGTCACCGGCGTGCCGCTGCCGTTCCTGTCCTACGGGGGCTCCTCCACCTTCGCGATCTGGATCGCGGTGGGGCTGCTGCTGGCCATCCAGGTGCGCCGCAAGACGAAACTCAACTAGCGCCGCTCAGCCCCGGCCGGCGGGCCCGTCGCCCCCGTCGTCCCCGGGGTCCCGGCCTCCGCCGCGGCCCCACGGCCGCCGGCGGCGCGCCCGGCCGGAGCCGTGCGTGCCCAGCCGGGCGGCGCCGTCGACGAGCGCGGCGACCAGCGCCACACCGGCGATCACCAACAGGACAATCCACCACAAGACGTCCACGCTCCGACCGTACCCCGCCACGGTGATTCCGCCCACACCGCGCTGCGGCCGGGGAGCGGGCGGCCCCCGTGCGACTTACAGTCATTCGAACCCCACCACGGAGGTTCCCCCGTCCATGAAGCTCACCGTCGTCGGCTGCTCGGGGTCGTTCCCGTCCGCGGACTCGGCCTGTTCCAGCTACCTCATCGAGGCCGAGGGCTACCGGCTGCTCCTTGATCTGGGCAATGGCGCCCTCGGCGAGCTACAGAAATACACGGGTCTGTATGACATCGACGCGATCGCGCTCAGTCATCTGCATCCGGACCACTGCATCGACATGTGCGCGTACTTCGTCGCCCGTTACTACCGCTACGAGGGCGGTCGCTGCGAGCCGATCCCGGTCTACGGGCCGGAGAACACCGAGCGGCGGCTGACCACGGCGTACGACGACACGCCGTCGGAGAAGTCGATGAGCGAGGTCTTCGACTTCCGCTCCCTCAGCGCGGGCGGCACCTATCAGCTCGGCCCGCTGACCGTGCGCACCGACCGGGTGACGCACCCGGTGGAGACCTACGGCTTCCGCATCGAACACCGCGGCCGCGCGTTGTGCTATTCGGGTGACACCGGGGAGTGCGGCAACCTCACCGAGCTGGCCAGGGACGCCGATCTCTTCCTGTGCGAGGCGTCCTTCACCCACGGCAAGGAGGACATCGGCGAACTGCATCTCAACGGCCGCCAGGCCGGGGAGTGCGCGCGGCGCGCCGGGGCCGGGCAGCTGGTGCTCACCCACATCCCGCCGTGGACCGACCCGCTGACCAATCTGCGCGACGCCCGGGAGGTCTTCGACGGGCCGGTGGAACTGGCCAGGCCAGGGGCGGTCTACCGGATCTGAGGCCGCACACTAGGCTCGCCGCATGTCTCGTATCGACGGCCGCAAGGCCGACCAGCTCCGACCCGTCAGCATCGAGCGCGGCTGGAGCAAGCACGCCGAGGGTTCCGTGCTGGTGTCCTTCGGGGACACCAAGGTGCTGTGCACCGCCAGCTTCACCGAGGGCGTGCCGCGCTGGCGGCGCGGCAGCGGCGAGGGCTGGGTGACCGGCGAGTACGCGATGCTGCCCCGGGCCACCAACACCCGGGGGGACCGTGAGTCGGTCCGCGGCAAGATCGGCGGACGCACCCACGAGATCTCCCGGCTGATCGGCCGCTCGCTGCGCGCCGTCGTCGACTTCAAGGCCCTGGGCGAGAACACCATCGTGCTGGACTGCGACGTGCTCCAGGCAGACGGCGGGACCCGTACCGCCGCCATCACCGGTGCCTACGTGGCGCTGGCGGACGCGATCGCCTGGGGGCGTACCCGCAAGCTCGTCAAGGGCAAGGGGCAGCCGCTGACCGGCACCGTCTCCGCGGTGAGCGTCGGCATCATCGGCGGGGTGCCGATGCTGGACCTGGCCTACGAGGAGGACGTGCGGGCGGGCACCGACATGAACGTGGTGTGCACCGGGGACGGCCGGTTCATCGAGGTGCAGGGCACCGCCGAGGGGGTGCCGTTCGCCCGGCACGAGCTGGACGCGCTGCTGGACCTCGCGGTGGCCGGCTGCGCCGAGCTGGACACGGCGCAGCGGGCGGCGCTGGCCACCGACTGAGCGCCGGCGAGCGCGCTCTCCGCCGAAGGGGCGGCTACCCACAGTGAGGGTGAGGCGGCTGCCCCTTTCCGCTGTCCGGTATTCCGAACGAATTTCAGGATTCCGAACACAATCCGGCAGAAAGTCTTGACGCCCCCATCGGCTCTCCCTAGCGTATCCGGCACCGCTTGACTGCGCAGTCAACGGGGGTCGCTGGCAAAGGAGCTGGTGCATGACGAGCCGCATATCCATGAGGGATGTCGCCCGCCGGGCCGGGGTGTCCCAGAAAACCGTTTCCCGTGTCGTCAACGACGAACCCCACGTCTCCCCGGAACTGCGGGAACGCGTCCGCCAGGAGATAGAACAACTCGGTTACCGGCCCAATACGTTCGCCCGCGCGCTGGTCACCAGAAGGTCCCGCAGAATCGGCCTCATCTCCACCGGCAGCGGCTATTTCGGCCCCGCGTCACTCCTCAGCGGATTGCAGCGCGCCGCCCACGCCGAAGGCTATGACGTCAGCGTCATCCACGCCGATGAACACGACCCGGAAGAAGCCGGCCGCGCCGTATGGCAATTGGTCGGCCACGGCATCGACGCCATCGCGCTGTGCGGCCCGATCGGCTCCGCCGAAATCGCCCGGCACATTCCCCACGACATACCCGTCCTGCGCGTCGACCTCCCCGAGACCCCGGAGGGCACCGGCACCGACAGCCACCACGTCCTGTTCGTCGGCAACGACGACATCTCCGCCGCCACCGAGGCCACCTCCCACCTGCTGCGCCTGGGCCACCGCACCGTGCACCACCTCGCCGGACCGCCCCGCTGGGCCGTCACCGGCTACCGCGAACGCGGCTGGCGCACCGCCCTGGACCTGGCCGGCGCACCCTGCCCCGACGTACGGCGCGGCGACTGGAGCCCCGCCTCCGGCTACCACGCCACCCGCGAACTGCTCACGGACGGCGACCTCACCGCCCTGTTCGCCGCCAACGACCAGATGGCCATCGGCGCCGTCCACGCCATCGAACGCAGCGGCCGGCGGGTCCCCGAGGACGTCAGCGTCATCGGCTTCGACGACATCCCCGAAGCCGCCTACCTCTCCGTCCCGTTGACCACCGTCCGGCAGGACTTCGCCCGGATCGCCGCCGAGGGCATGCACAGGCTGGTCGCCGCCATCGGCACCACGGCCCGCCCCGCCGACCCCGGCCCCGGCGGCGCCACCATCCCCGCCCAGCTCATCCACCGTGCCTCCACCGCGCCCCCGCCCGGGGCCGGACCGGCCTGAGCACAGCCACCAGGAACAGGGACGACGATGACCCGAACCCCTGGCCGACGGCCCGCCCCGACCCCCGGCCCCCACCCACCGCCCCCCGGCATCTCCCGCCGCCACCTGCTGCGCGCCGCCGGCGGCCTGGGCGCCGCCGCGCTCGCCCCCGCCCTCGGCGCCTGCGCCGCCGCCACGCCCACCGCCGAGCCCCTCACCTCGGGCCGCGCCGACATCTCCTTCTGGACCCACGACGACGCCTACGTCGACTTCTTCCGCGCCGCCGCCGACGCCGCCACCGGCTCCCCCTTCACCTGGAACCTGCGGCCCACCCGGGCCGGCGCCGCCGACGTGGTCACCAAGACCATCGCCCAGGCCATCGCCGGACGCGGCACCCCCGACGTCGCCGGCTTCGAACTCGGCGCCTTCACCCGCCTGCTGCGCGGCGACATCGCCCCCGAACTCCTCGAAGACCTCACCGGACACCTCGACCCCGCCGTCCGCGAGGACCTGCTGACGGTGCGCACCGAACCCTTCAGCAAGGACGGCGCCCTGTACGCCCTGGACTCCGACGCCCCGCTGGTCGTCTACTACTACCGCGAGCCCGAGTTCGCCCGGTACGGAGTGCCCACCGACCTCGGCAGCTGGGAGGAGTTCGCCGAAGCCGGCACCCGCCTCGCCGACCGGCACGGCATCGCGCTGGCCGCCGTCCCCACCGGCAGCGACCTGCCGCAGATCCTCCAGTCCTTCGAAATGCTGCTGCTCCAGCGCGGCGGCCGGCTCTTCGACGCCGACGGCACCCTCACCCTGGACACCCCCGAGGCCGAGGACACCCTGCGCTTCCTCGCCGAGGGCGTCCAGCGCGGCTACCTCACCGCCGTCTCCGACTACTACGGCCCCAGCATGCAGGCCGCCCTGAAGACCGGAAAGGTCATCGGCCAGTGGATGGCCAGCTGGTACAAGGTGTACGGGCTCATCGCCAACGTGCCCGAACAGTCGGGGGAGTGGCGGATCCGCCCGCTGCCCGTCTTCACCGGCGGCGGCGGACGGACCTCCTTCGCCGGCGGCACCGGATTCGCCGCCCTGCGCGGCAAGCGCAACACCCTCGCCGGCGTCGAACTCGTCAAGGCCGCCTACCTCAACCCCGCCGAACAGATCCGCCGCTACCAGGTGCTCGGCTACCTCCCCAGCCTCCGCTCCGTCTTCAACGACCCGGCGCTCTCCCTCATCGAGGACGAATACTGCGGCGGCCAGCGCATGTTCGAGGTCTACCGGGACGTCATCGACGAAGCGCCCGTGCTCTACCTCAGCGCCGACCGCTCCATTCTCGACACCGTCCTCAGCGGATATCTGCTGCGCGCCTATCAGGGCCGCACCTCACCGCGCGAGGCACTGCGCTCCGCGGCGCGCGATTTCGCCGGCCAGACCCGTACCCGGGGAGGAACCCGATGACCTCCCGCAGACAACTCGCGCCGTACGCGTTCATCGCCCCCTTCTACGTCCTCTACGGCCTGTTCATGGTCGTGCCGATCGGCGTCGCCTGCTATCTCAGCCTCACCGAATGGGTCGGCCTCGGCACACCCACCTTCATCGGATTCGACAATTTCACCGACCTCGCCCGCGACACCAGTTTCCACAAAGCACTCGGTAATTCCCTGATCTTCGTCCTGGTCTCGCTCTTCCTCGTGGTGCCCTGCGCCCTGCTCATCGCCCAACTGCTCAACACCAGAGGGCTGCGGGCCCGCGATCTGTTCCGGGTCACCTTCTTCCTCCCCATGGTGCTGTCACCCATCGTGATCGCGCTGCTGTACAGCCTGCTGCTCGACCGCGAGTACGGCCTGGTCAACTCCGTGCTGCGCGCCCTGTTCGGCTTCGGCGGCGCCGACTGGCTGGGGGACCCCACCCTCGCCAAGGTCTCCATCGGCTTCGTCCTGCTGTGGCGCTGGACCGGCTACCTCACCATCTTCTTCCTCGCCGCCCTCCAGGCCGTCCCCCGCGAACTGTACGAATCCGCCGAACTGGACGGCGCGGGCACACTGCGGCAGTTCACCACCGTCACGCTGCCCTCCATCCGTCCCGTCACCGCCTTCGTCGTGGTGACCTCCTTCATCGGCGCCGCCCAGCTCTTCGACGAGCCCTACCTGATCACCGGCGGCGGACCCGGCGAGGCAACCCTGACCGTGGCCCAGTTCGTGTACCGCGCCGCCTTCGAACGCCAGCAGTTCGGCTACGCGGCGGCGGCCGGCCTCGTCCTGTTCTTCATCGTGTTCGGCCTCAGCCAACTCCTCAACCGGCTGCTGCGCATCGGGAGGACCGCATGAGCGCCACCGGCACCACCACCGCCCCCGCCGCCACCCGCACCGCCCCGCCCACCAGGCCGCGCCGCCGCCGCTCCCTGCCCGCCCGCATCGCCCTGTACGGCACCCTGAGCCTGCTCCTGCTGGTCTTCGCCGCCCCGCTGCTGTGGGCGCTGTCCGGCTCGTTCAAGCCGCGCGGCGACATCTTCGACTACCCGCCGACCCTCGTCCCCGACCCCGCCACCACCGAGAACTACCGCAACCTGCTCAGCGGCCAGCCCTTCTGGAACTGGTTCGCCATCTCCGTCGTCACCGCGCTGATCGCCACCACCATCGCCGTCTTCGTCTGCGCCCTGGCCGGCTTCGCCTTCGCCAAATACCGGTTCGCCGGCAAGAAGGTGCTGTTCAACGTGATGTTCAGCTCGCTGTCCGTGCCGTTCGCGGTGATCCTGGTCCCGCTGTTCATCCTGGTGGTCAAGTCAGGACTCGCCAACCCCTGGTTCGCGCTGATCGTCCCCTGGGTCGCCCCCGCCTTCGGGATCTTCATGATGCAGCAGTACATCATCCAGTCCATCCCGGACGAGATCCTCGAAGCCGCCCGCCTCGACGGCAACAGCGAGTTCGGCATCTTCCGCCGCGTCGTCCTGCCGCTGCTGCGGCCCTCCCTCGGCGCCCTCGGCGTGTGGCAGTTCCTCCAGAGCTACAACAGCTTCCTGTGGCCCCTGGTCCTCATCTCCGACACGGACCAGTACACCCTGCCGCTCGGCCTCAACATCCTCTTCCGCGCCGAGTCCCGCGCCTTCGACCTGGTCCTCCCCGGCGCCGTCCTCGCCTCCGTACCGACCATCGCCGTCTTCCTGCTGCTGCGCAAACAACTGCTCGAAGGACTCTCCGCCGGCGCGGTCAAAGGCTGACCGCCACAGCACCGCCACCCCACCGGCACCGCACCACCCGCACCCGAGAAAGGTTCCGCATGTCCGTCCTGCCCCACCGGGTCCTCTTCGGCGCCGCGTACTACCACGAGTACCAGCCCACCCCGCGCCTGGACGAGGACCTCGACCTGATGGCCGCGGCCCACTTCACCGTCATCCGGGTCGGCGAATCCGTCTGGTCCACCTGGGAACCGGAGAACGGTGTCTTCGACCTCGACTGGCTCCTGCCCGTCCTCGACGGTGCCCACCGGCGCGGCATCCAGGTCATCCTCGGCACCCCCACCTACGCCGCCCCGCCCTGGCTCGCCCGCGCCTACCCCGAGATCAACACCGAACGCCGCACCGGACAGCGCGCCGGCTGGGGCGCCCGCCAGGAGATCGACTACACCCACCCCGCGTTCCTCTTCCACGCCGAACGCGTCATCCGCAAGATCATCGAGCGCTACGCCGGCCACCCCGCCGTCATCGGCTTCCAGGTCGACAACGAACCCGGCAACGAGATCTTCCACAACCACGGCGTCTTCCAGCGCTTCACCGACCACCTGCGCCACCGGTACGGCACCGTCGAGGAACTCAACCGTGCCTGGGGCCTCACCTACTGGTCCCACCGGCTGTCCACCTGGGCCGACCTGTGGACCCCCGACGGCAACGCCCAGCCCCAGTACGCCCTCGCCTGGCGGCGCTTCCAGGACAGCCTCACCACCGAGTTCATCGGCTGGCAGGCCGACATCGTGCGCGAGTACGCCCGCCCCGGCCAGTTCGTCACCACCTGCATCTCCTACGAACGCCCCGGCGTCCGCGACGACGCCCTCACCGCGCGCCTCGACGTCACCGCGGGCAACCCCTACTACCGCATGCAGGACAGCCTCCAACTGCCCCCGGACCCCCAGGAGCCCGGCCAGACCTGGACCACTCACGGCACCTGGGCGCTGTACGCCACCGCCGACCGCATGTACGCCTCCCGCCAGGAACCCTTCCTGGTCACCGAGACCAACGCCCAGGCCATCGGCCCCACCTGGATCAACGAACCCGCCTACGACGGCCAGTGGCGGCAGGCCGCCTGGGCCCTCGTCTCACGCGGCGCCACCATGATCGAGTACTGGCACTGGCACACCCTGCACTACGGCGCCGAGACCTTCTGGGGCGGCATCCTGCCGCACAGCCAGGAACCCGGCCGCACCTACGAACAGCTCGCCGCGCTCGGCGCCGAGTTCGACCGCGCCGGGGAACTCGTCGCCGCCCTCACCCCCGACGCCGACCTCGCCCTGCTCTACAGCGTCGACAGCAAATGGGCGCTCACCGAACACCCCATGCTCGCCGCCGAGGACGGCGGCCCCGACCGCCGCTCGTACCAGACCGTCCTGGAGTCCTTCCAGCGCGGCGCCTTCGACAGCGGCCTCCAGGCCCGGCTCATCCACCCCGGCCAGCTGTTCACCCAGGACCCCGCCGCGTACGCGCGCACCCAGCCGGTCCTGGTCGCCGCCGCCCTGATGACCGCCGACGACGACCAGCTGCGCTGGCTGCGGGAATACGCGGCGGCCGGCGGCCACCTGGTGCTCGGCATCCACACCGGCTACGGCGACGAGGAGGCCCGCGCCCGCACCGAACGCAAACCCGCCCACCTCGGCGAGGCGGCCGGCGTGCGCTACGACGAGTTCTCCACCCTGCGCGGCCCGCTGCCCGTCCACGCCCCCGACAGCTCCCCGCTGCGGCTGCCCGGACACGCCACCGCCACCCGCTGGGCCGACGGCCTGCGCGTGGACGACGCCCAGGTGCTCGCCGCCTACCGGCACCCGCACTTCTCCCGCTGGCCCGCCGTCACCACCCGCGCCCACGGCGCCGGGCGCATCACCTACGTCGGTACCGTGCCCGACCCGGCGCTGGCCGCCGCCGTCCTGGAATGGGCCGCCGCAGAAAGCCCCGGCCCCCACGGCGCCTGGCGCCCGGCCGCCGACAGCCAGACCGTCACCGGGGCGACCGCGGGCGACGGCACCCGGCTGCGGTTCGTCCACAACTGGTCCTTCACCCCCAGCACCTTCCCGCTGCCCGCCGCCGCCCGCGACGTGCTCTCCGGGCAGGAACTGCCCGCCGGCACCGCACTGGACCTCGGCCCCTGGGACGTCCGCGTCCTCGCCGAACACGGATAATCACCGCCATGCACCGTCTCGTCCTCGCCACCCGCAACGCCCACAAGGTCACCGAGCTGCGCGCCATCCTCACCGGAGCCGGGCTCGACGTCGAACTCATCGGAGCCGACGCCTACCCCGACATCCCCGACGTGCAGGAAACCGGCGTCACCTTCGCCGAGAACGCGCTGCTCAAGGCACACGCCCTGGCCCGGGCCACCGGTCTGCCCGCCGTCGCCGACGACTCCGGGCTGTGCGTGGACGTCCTCGGCGGCGCACCCGGCATCTTCTCCGCCCGCTGGGCCGGCCGGCACGGCGACGACCGGGCCAACCTGGAACTCCTGCTGGCCCAGCTCGCCGACATCGCCGACCCGCACCGCGCGGCGCACTTCGCGTGCGCCGCCGCGCTGGCCCTCCCCGACGGCACCGAACGCGTCGTGGAGGGCCGGCTGCGCGGCACGCTGCGGCACACCCCGGCCGGCAGCGGCGGCTTCGGCTACGACCCGATCCTCACCCCCGACGGCGACACCCGCTCCGTCGCCGAACTCACCCCCGAGGAGAAGAACCGCATCAGCCACCGCGCCCACGCCTTCCAGGCACTGGCCCCCGTGGTCGCCGAACTGCTGCGCTGACACCGCCCGGCGGCGCCCCGGACCGTCCGCACCACGGCCTGGGCGCCCGCGCCCGACCGGCACCGCTCGGCAAACAGCGGCGGCCGGACAGGCCGGACGCGCCGTCAGGCCGCGCCCGCGCCGCCGTCCGCGGACGGGCCGCCGTCGCTGTCCGTCAGATACGCCGACACCACCACATTCGCCGAGTACTCCCGGCGCTCCGCGTCGTACGTCCCGCCACAGGTGATCAGCCGCAGCTCCGCCGCCCCGTCCTGCCGCGGGCCGTACACCCGGTCCGGGTCGAAGTCCGCCCGCTCCACCACCTCGGTGCCGCTCACCGTGAACGCCGCCACCGAGCCGTCGTCCCGCACCACCCGCACCCCGTCACCCGGCTCCACCGAGCTGAGCGCGTAGAACACGGCCGGATCCGTCTCCGTGTCCACATGCCCCACCAGCACCGCCGCCCCCTCCGCGCCCGGCGCCGGGCCGCCCGCGTACCAGCCCACCAGACCCGGCTCACCGTACGGCGGCGGCGCCACCCCGCCGCCCTCGTCGACGCCACGCGCCATGATGTCCGCGCGCACCCCGATCGCCTCGATCTCCAGCACCGCCGGATCCACCCCGGCGGCCAGCGGATCGGCGGCCGGCGGCAGCGACCCCCGCGCCCCCGCCGCCTGGGCCTGCGCCGCGCCGGGCGAGGACCCCGGCAGCCAGCCGCCGCCCTCGGTCAGCTGACGGCCCCACAGCCACAGTCCCGCCAGCAGCAGCGTCCAGGCGACACAGGAGACGAGACGGCCGGTGCCCGAGGCGCTCGGCTCGTCCTCCATCACCTCTCCCGGGCGCGCAGCCGCCGCACGGTCAGCGCGGCCGCCGCCGCCAGCACCCCCGACAGCACGGTCAGCGCCGTGGGCGCGGTCGGCACCCGGTCCTGTTCGCCGGCCACCGCCGTCGCCGTACCGCCGCCACCGGCCCGCACCGGCGCCGAGGGGCGCGACGGCAGCGAGGGAGCCGCCTCCTGCCCGTGGTCGCGCTCGCGTTCGTCCTCGCGGCCCTGCTCCCGCTCGTGTTCCCGCTCGTGCTCGCGTTCCTTGTCATGGCCGCCCCCGCCGCTGCCCCCGCCGCTCCCCGCGACCGTCAGCTCGCCCGTGACCGCCCGGTCGTCGCCGTCGCACGACACATCCACCCGGTACGTACCGTCCGCGACTGTCGAAGAGACCCGCGCCTCACCGAACAGCCCGCCCTCGGCGGACGGCGCCAGCACCGCCTCCGCCACGAACGCCTCCGAGTGCGCCGTGCCGCTCTTCTCCCGGCACCCCGTCACCCGCAGCACCACTTCCTCACCCGGGCGCGGCGCGGCCGGCGAGATCCGTACCTCGCCGTGCCCCCGCTCCCGTTCCCCCTCCTGACCCCCACCGGTCGCGAACGCCGCGCCGGCCGGCGCCAGCACGGCCAGCGTCATCGACAACGTGCACAAGGCGAGCCCCGCGGGCCTGACGATGCTCATGGCGGAACCTCCGGATCGCTCCCTCCGAAGGTCACCCGCCACCCGCACCGCCGCACCCGCAGGCCCCGCCCCTTACGCCGTTGGGGGACCCGGATCACCCGGGCGCGTCACCGAGGTCTCAGACGCGGTCCACCAGATCCGCGATCGAGTCCACCACCGTGGAGGGCCGGAACGGATACCGGTCGATCTCCTCGGGCCGTGTCAGCCCCGTCAGCACCAGGAACGTCTCCATCCCCGCCTCCAGACCCGCCAGCACATCGGTGTCCATCCGGTCACCGATCATCGCGCTCGTCTCCGAGTGCGCCCCGATCTCGTTCAGCCCGGCCCGCATCATCAGCGGATTCGGCTTGCCCACGAAGTACGGCTCACGCCCCGTCGCCTTGGTGATCAGCGCCGCCACCGAACCCGTCGCCGGCAGCGCCCCCTCCGTCGAGGGACCCGTGTGGTCCGGGTTGGTCGCGATGAACCGCGCACCGTCGTTGATCAGCCGGATGGCCTTCGTCAGCGACTCGAAGCTGTACGTCCGCGTCTCACCCAGCACCACGTAGTCCGGCCCGGAGTCCGAGAGCACATAGCCCACATCGTGCAGCGCCGTCGTCAGCCCGGCCTCACCGATGACGTACGCGCTGCCGCCGGGCCGCTGCTCCGACAGGAACTGCGCGGTGGCCAGCGCCGAGGTCCAGATGCTCTCCACCGGCACCTCAAGACCCATCCGCGACAGCCGCGCGTGCAGATCCCGCCGGGTGTACATCGAGTTGTTCGTCAGCACCAGGAACGGCCGGCCCGACTCCCGCAGCCGCTTCAGGAAACGGTCCGCGCCCGGAATCGGCACGCCCTCATGGATGAGCACCCCATCCATGTCGGTCAGCCACGACTCGATCGGCTTGCGCTCACTCACCCTGCTCGCCCCCCGCCGCCAGCTCCAGGTCACGGATCAGCTTCGCGACATGGCCGGTCGCCTTCACGTTGTACAGCGCCCGCTCGACCTTGCCGTCCTCGCCCACGATCACCGTGGAACGGATCACCCCGGTCACCGTCTTGCCGTACAGCTTCTTCTCGCCGAACGCCCCGTACGCGCCCAGCACCGCCTTGTCCGGGTCGCTCAGCAGCGTGATGCCCAGGCTCTCCTTCTCCCGGAACTTCGCCAGCTTCTCCGGCTTGTCGGGCGAGATCCCGATGACGTCGTAGCCGGCGCCGGCCAGCAGCTGGAGGTTGTCGGTGAAGTCGCACGCCTGCTTGGTGCAGCCCGGGGTCAGCGCCGCCGGGTAGAAGTAGACGATGACCTTGCGTCCGGCGTGATCGGCCAGCGACACCCGCTTGCCATCGGCGTCGGGCAGGGAGAAGGCGGGGGCGGGATCCCCCGGCTGAAGGCGCTCACTCATCGCGGATCCTCACGGTTCGGTCATTTCCAGCACTGCGCCACCCAGCCTAATCGTGGCCTGCGACAGGCAGTGGCCCGGCGGAGCTGACACACTGTCCCGTAAACCCGATCCGGGATTGGACGATGGAGGCGTGAGCGTGTCGCAAGCAGCCGAGAACCCCGCGGCGATCGAGGCGCGGATCCACAGGCGGCGGGAGAGCCTGCGGGGCACCCTCGAAGAGATCGGCGTCCGGGTCCACCCCAGCACCATCGTCGGCGACGCCAAGGCCCGCGCCGCCGCCAGCGTGGACCGCACGGTCGGCGGCTTCCGCGAGAAGCTGACCCACGAGGACGGCAGCTACCGGATGGGCCGGGTCATCCCGCTCGCCGTGGCGGTGGTCGTGGTGGGCCTGCTGGTCACCTCCTCCCGCTCCTCGGACGCCGAGCGCCCCAAGGACCGGCGGCGGAACCGGTAGCCGAACGTTCAACCACCTGAGATACGGTCATCCCCGTGAGCTCGAACCCCACCCACGACAAACTGCCGATCCGCATGCTCCACGACCGGATCCTGGTCCGGGCGGACGGCGAGGGCGGCGAACGCCGTTCCTCGGGCGGCATCGTCATCCCGGCGACCGCCCAGGTCGGCCGCCGGCTCGACTGGGCCGAGGTGGTGGCCGTGGGACAGAACGTCCGCACCGTCGAAGTCGGCGACCGGGTGCTGTACGACCCCGAGGACCGCGCCGAGGTGGAAGTGCGCGGCGTCGCCTACATCCTCATGCGCGAACGCGATCTGCACGCGGTGGCCGCCGAACGGCTCCAGGGGTCGGACGACTCCACCGGGCTCTACCTCTGACCCCGGCACCCGGCCCGACGCCCCGATCCGCACCGCCGGACCGCGCCACCGGTTCGCGCCGCTGATCTCGCCGCCGACCCGGGCCGCTGACTCCGCTCAGCGGCCCGGCGCCTGCTCCCCGTCCGGCTCTCGCGTCCCGGACGGCACCACCGAGGGCTCCCCGGGCGGCGCCGGGGGAGACGGATCGGCCGGCGGCGGCCCCGTCGACGGCGCCGCCGAACCCGGCGCCTCCGGCACCGCCGACCCGCCCGGCTCGGCCTCCGGCTCCCCGGACCCCTCCCGCCCGCCGTCCTCCCGCTCCCCGTCCGGCGCCGGCTCCCGCTGCTGCTCCCGGTCGGGCTCCGGCTCACGCTCCCCGTCCGGAGTCGCCGACGGCACCGGCTCCGCCGCCCCCTCGAACCCCACCACCGGCCGCCCCTCCAACGCCGCCGCCGTGTACTGACCCCAGATCCGCGCCGGAAACCCCCCGCCGCTGATCCGCTCCTGCCCCGCCGCCCCGTACAGCGACTGCTGCTCCCCGCTCTCCGAGTCCTGGCCGAACACCGCCACCACCGTCGCCAGCTCCGGCGTGAACCCCGCGAACCACGCCGCCCGGTCCTCCTCCGCCGTCCCCGTCTTCCCCGCCGCCGGCCGCCCCGCCGACTGCGCCGCCGTCCCCGTACCCCGCTCCACCACCCCGCGCAGCACCGCCGTCACCCCGTCCGCCGCCTCCTGCGACACCGCCCGCCGCTCCGCCGCCCCCGGCACCGGCACCGGCTCCCCGTCCCGGCTCACCTCCCGCACCAGCACCGCCTCCCGGTGCGTCCCCCGCCCCGCCAGCGCCGCGTACACCTGCGCCACATCCAGCGTGCTCGGCGTCGCCGTCCCCAGCGAGATCGAGCCGCGCGCCTCCGCAAGACCCGGCACGTCCTCCGGAATGCCCAGCGCCACCGCCGTCTCCCGCACCCGGTCCGCCCCCACGTCCTGCCCCAGCTGCGCGAACACCGCGTTCACCGACTGGTCCATCGCCTCGGCCACCGACACCGCGCCGAAGTCCCTCCCGCCCTCGTTCTGCGGCGACCAGCCCGAACCCGTACCGTCCCGGTTCACCACCTCCCGGCCGCTGTCCCCCGCGTACACCGTCGCGGGCCCGATCCGCTCCCCGTTCACCGTCAGCGCCGCGTGCTCCAGGGCCGCCGCGTACACGATCGGCTTGAACGTCGACGCCGCCTGATAGTCACGGCGCGTCGCGTTGTTGACGAACTGCTCCGTGTAGTCCCGGCCCCCGTACATCGCCACCACCTCGCCCGTGGCCACCTCCACCGACGTCGCCCCCACCCGCACGAAGGTGTCCGGCGGCTCCGAGCCCAGACCGTCCAGCAGCTGCTCGCCCACCGCCCGGGTCAGCGCCTCCTGCCGCACCGGATCGATCGTCGTGGTGATCCGGTACCCGCCCGCCGCCAGCTCGTCCTCGCCCACGATGCCCCGCCCGGTCAGATGCCCCTTCACCGCCTCCACCAGATAACCCCGCTCACCCGACAGCAGATCCGACGGCTCGTACGGGCCCGGCTGCGGGAACTCCAGACCCGCCCGCTCCGACGCGTCCAGCCACCCCTGCGACACCATGCCGTCCAGCACGTACTCCCAGCGGGCCACCGCCCGCCCCGCGCTGCCCGGATCCGCCACCACGTCGTACGCGCTCGGCGCCTGGAGCAGAGCCGCCAGATAGGCGCCCTCCGCCACGTCCAGACGCGCCGCGTCCTTCTCGTAGTACGCCTGCGCCGCCGCCTGGATGCCGTACGCGTTGCGGCCGAAGTAACTGGTGTTCAGATACCCCTGGAGAATCTCCTCCTTGCTGGTCTCCCGCCCCAGCTTCACCGCGATGAACAGCTCCTTGACCTTGCGGGTCACCGTCTGTCGCTGATCCAGGTAGTAGTTCTTCACGAACTGCTGCGTGATCGTGGAACCCGACTGCCGGCCCCCGCCGCGCAGCATGTTCCAGCCCGCCCGCACCATCGCCGACAGATCCACCGCCGAGGAGTCGTAGAAGTCCCGGTCCTCCGCCGCCAGCACCGCGTGCCGCACCGGCTCCGGCACCTGATCCAGCGACACGTTCGCCCGGTTCACCTCACCGACCGCCGCCAGCTGCGAACCGTCCGCGTACAGATAGACATTCGCCTGCGCGGCGGCCGCCGACTTCGGCTCCGGGATCTCCACCAGCAGGTAGCCCGCCACCAGGGCGCCGAGCCCGAGCACCGTACCGCCCATCAGCCCGGCCAGCAGCATCCGCCAGCTGGGCAGCAGCCGCCGCAGACCCCTGCGACGCGGCCGGCGCGCCCCCGCGCTCTTCGCCGGCCACCCCGGCCATCGGTCAACGCCCATGGGGCACACTGTCGCAACCCGGCCCCCGCGCGCCCCCCGCACACCACCGGTACGCCCCCGGGCTCCCCCGAACGGCCTACAGCACCGCGGCCGGCTCCACTCCCAGGAGCAGCGCCGGATCCACCGCCTCCGCCATCGCCCGGAACCCCGCGTCCGTCGGGTGCAGCGCGTCACCCGAGTCGTACGCGGGCAGCAGCCGCGACGGGTCCGCCGGATCGCGCAGCGCGGTGTCCAGATCGATCAGGCCATCGAAGACCCCGCCCGCCCGCAGCCGCTCGTTGACCTCCTGCCGGACCGCCTCACCCCGCTCGCTCCACGCGTAGTGCCCCTCGTACGGCATCAGCGTCGCCCCGACCACCCGCAGCCCGTTCTCCCGGGCCCCGGCGGCCAGCCGCTCCAGACCCGCCACGATCTCCCCGGCGTCCGGCTCGCGCGGCGCCCGCAGGATGTCATTGATCCCCAGCTGCACGACCAGCACCGTCGCGCCCTCCTGGCGCAACACGTCCGAGTGCAGCCGGCTCAGCCCGCTCGCCCCGTTGTACGACCTGCCGGGCGAACCGTCGCGCAGCAGCCGGTTGCCGCTGATCCCCAGATTGAGCACCGGCGTCCCCTCCAGCCGCGCCGCCAGGAAATCCGTCCAGCGATGCCCCGCCCCCGGCGTCGAGGAGATGCCGTCCGTCAGCGAATCGCCCAGCACCACCACCGCGCCCGGCGACGCGGGGGAGAACACCTGCACTCCCGTCAGATAACGCCAGTGCTCCGTCGTCGCCGTGTACGCCGCCCCCGACACGTCCGCCGTGTGCTCACCGCGCGCCGAGAAGTTCGTCTCCCGGGCGTGCCGGTGATACGTCACGGGCCCCGACGGGCCCGGCGCGTACACCGACACCAGCAGCCGCGTCGCCGGCTCCACCGCCAGCGCCACCGCGTCACTGAGCACCACGCCCCCCACCGGTATCGTCACCGCGGCCCCGCCGCCGAACGCGAGCGGCACCACGCTGTGCGCCACCGCCTCCGCGCTGCCCGGCTCGACCGCGAGCCCGACCGAGGCACGCGTGAACGTCACCGGCTGGCTCCCGTACCGGTTGGACAGCTCCACGCGCACCGCCGTCCCACCCGCCGACACCTGCACCACGTTGCGCAGCGACCGCCCGCCCAGACCGTCCCGGGTGCTCGGCTCCGACCCCGTCGGCGCCGCCGACCAGGCCCCCACCCACGCGCCCTGCGACGCCGGCACCACCGCGCCCGGCGGACCCGGGGCGGCCCGTACCGGCCGGCCCTCATCACCCGGCAGCCCCGACAGCACCGCCGACACGATCACCAGCAACGCCACCACCCCGGCCGCCCACCACGCCGGAGCCCGCCGTACACCCACCACTCCCACACCCACCCGCACATGATCCCACGATCGGACGGCACGGGCTCGTCCGTTCGGATCACCCCACCCCCGACAATGGGGGACATGAGCTTCACGGCAGCAGATGTGGCGAAACAGCGTTCCCTACGCCGCATGAAGGGCGTGGCGACCGGCCTGCTGGTGGCCGTCGCCGTCGTGTACGCGCTCGCCACCTGGGCCGAGCACAGCGGAGCCGGCGCCTGGGCGGGCTACGTGGCCGCCGCGGCGGAGGCCGGCATGGTGGGCGCGCTCGCCGACTGGTTCGCCGTCACCGCCCTCTTCCGCCACCCGCTGGGCCTGCCCATCCCGCACACCGCCATCATCCCGACCAAGAAGGACCAGCTCGGCCAGTCCCTCGGCGACTTCGTCGGCGACAACTTCCTCTCCGAGGGCGTGGTGCGCGACAAGCTCCGCTCCCTGGGCCTGTCCCGGCGTGCCGGGACCTGGCTGGCCCGCCCGGAGAACGCCGACCGGGTCACCGCGGAACTGGCCACCGCCGTGCGGGGCGGACTGACCGTGCTGCGCGACGCCGACGTCCAGGCCGTGATAGGTGAGGCCATCACCCGCCAGGCCGGCCGCCGCGAGATCTCCCCGCAGCTGGGCGACCTGCTCGACCGCACCGTCGCGGCCGGCGCCCACCACCGCATGGTCGACCTCGTGTGCGCCCGCGCCCACGACTGGCTGATCCTGCACCGCGACGCGGTCATGGAAGCGGTGGAGGGCGGCGCCCCCGGCTGGACCCCGCGGTTCGTGGACCGCAGAATCGGCGAACGTGTCTACCGCGAGCTGCTCCGCTTCGTCACCGAGATGCGCGACAGCCCCCAGCACCCGGCACGCGGCGCCCTGGACCGCTTCCTGACGGACTTCGCCCAGCAGTTGAAGGACGACCCGGACACCCGGGCGCGGGTGGAGCGGCTGAAGGCGGACCTGCTGCGCCGGCCCGAGGTGCAGGACCTGATCGCCTCCGCCTGGGCGGCGGTCCGGGCGATGATCATGGCGGCGGCGGAGGACGAGAACAGCGCGCTGCGGCTGCGGGCGCGGGCGGCGCTGCTCTCCCTGGGCGAGCGGCTGGCGACGGACGACCGCCTGGACACCAAGCTGGACGGCTGGGTGACGGACGCGGCGCTGCACGTGGTGTCCGGCTACCGGAGCGAGATCACCTCGCTGATCAGCGACACGGTCGCCTCCTGGGACGCCCGCACCACCTCCCGCAAGATCGAACTCCACATCGGCCGGGACCTCCAGTTCATCCGCCTGAACGGCACGATCATCGGCTCCCTGGCCGGCCTGGTGATCCACACGGCGACCCAGCTCCTCACCTGACCGGCGTCACCGCCGGGCACCCGGATCGTTGATCCGTACGAGACCGGGACGGACGGTCGAAGGGGAGCACTCATGGCCAGCCGGGACACACGGGAGCGCCTCGCGGAGGCGGCCAATCTCCGTTTGCTGTGCCCCAATTGCCACGCGACGACGGCGGCCTACCGGGGCCGGGGCAAGCGGGCCGCATGAGGGCGCGGTTCCGACGGGCACTCACGGATTCCGGCTGCGACACCTCGCGATTGCTCGGCCAGGCCCACGGTCGCGGGCACCGCAGCCCGGCGCGTCGCCCGGCCGAACAGATCCTGGCCAAGCACGCGGGTGCCCGCCGGACCACGACCGTACTGTTGCGCCGTGCGCTGGCCGACATCGGCCGCCCGGAGATCTGCGCGGAGTGCGGCACGGGGCCGGTCTGGCTCGGGGAACCCATGACGCTGTAGGTGGATCACCGGAACGGCGACTGGCGCGACGACCGCGAGCAGAACCTGCGGTTGCTGTGTCCGAACTGTCACGCGGTGACGGATACCTGGTGTCGGGGAGGAGCCGCACGGCGCGCCTCGGCCTGATCGCGGAAGTATCGAACCGAGGGACGCCCCGGTACCATGAGACAGATCAAGCGGCCGTGGCGAAATATGGTTATACGCGCGAGCTTTAGGTGCTCGTGGGCGAAAGCCCGTGCGGGTTCGAGTCCCGTCGGCCGTACCCATGGTGACATCGGACCATGGCCCGGCTCCCGCGGTGGAGCCGGGCCATCGTCGTGTCCGGGGTCGATCCGGGCGATCCGCTGTGCGTGCCGATAGCGTGTGGGGGTATTGCTTCAGCTGATTCTCTGGAGGATCGACCATGGCAACCACCCGTGTCGCCACGACCAATTGGGCCGGCTCTCTCATGGAGGGGTCGGGGACTGTCGCGCTGGAGTCCTCGGGGATCGGGACGTTCGAGGTGAACTGGCCCTCGCGGGCCGAGACGCCCAACGGGCGGACCTCCCCCGAGGAACTGATCGCCGCCGCGCACTCCTCCTGCTTCTCCATGGCCCTCTCGCACGGCCTGGCCGGCGCCGGCACGCCGCCGGAGACCGTGCAGACGCAGGCGTCCGTCACCTTCCAGCCGGGTGAGGGGATCACCGGCATCGTGCTGAACGTCAAGGCGCGTGTGCCCGGTCTGTCGGCGGAGGCGTTCCAGGAGGCGGCCACCACCGCCAAGGAGAACTGCCCGGTCAGCAAGGCGCTGGCCGGTGTCACGATCACCCTGGAAGCCGAGCTGCTGGCCTGATCCGACGCGTGCGGCCCCGGCATCCCAGGATGCCGGGGCCGCCGTACGCTGGGCGGTGGTTCGTACCCCCGGAGAGAGGCGTCCGCCGATGGCCAGCGTGGTGAAGATCAATGTTCTGACCGTTCCCGCCGAGCAGCGCGAGGAACTGGAGCGCCGGTTCGCCGCGCGGGCCGGTGCGGTGGAGGGGCAGGACGGGTTCGAGTGGTTCGAGCTGCTGCGGCCGGTGGAGGGCACGGACACGTACCTCGTGTACACCCGCTGGCGCAGCGAGGAGGACTTCCAGAACTGGATGCAGGGGTCCATGCGGCAGGCGCATGGCGGCTCCGGCGGCTCCGGCGGCTCCGGCGGCTCCGGCGGTGAGGGACGCAAGCCCGCCGCCTCCGGTTCCGAGCTGTGGTCCTTCGAGGTGGTTCAGCAGGCGGCGCCGGTCAGCGGAGATCGTCCCGGTCACGGTTGAGCCGGCCGCGGCCACGGTGCGGTCCCCGGGTTCAGGGACGGACCGCGGCTTCCTCCCGGGACACCGCGGGCCGGTCCCCGGTGGAGGTGGTCGGTGAGCCGCTCACGTCCTCGCCGTCGTCCTCGACGAGTTCGACCCGGCCGGGCGGCAGCACGAACGCGGACAGGCCGGCCAGGACGTACAGTCCCACGACGGTCCACAGGCCGGTGACGGCCGCCTCGGCGGGCGGGTTGCCGCCGTCCAGCACCGAGAAGTAGACGGTGGCGACGATGGCGACGCCGGTGGCGACCCCGACCTGGATGGCGGTGTTCACCAGCGAGGAGGCCGAACCCGAGGCGGAGCGCGGGACCTTGGCGAGCACGATGTTCACCAGCGTGCCGGCCACCATCGCCATGCCGAGCCCGGAGACGATCATGCCGGGGGCCAGGTGCCACGGCTCCAGCGAGCCGGCGTACCGGTCGACGGTGACGGTGATGATCACCATGCCGACGGCCATGATGGAGCAGCCGAGGAAGACGACCCGGCGGCCCAGCGGCATCAGCCTGGGCGCGAAGCCGGAGCCGATGCCGACGCCCACGGTGAAGGCGACCATGGTGAGGCCCGTACGCAGCGGGGAGTAGCCCTCGCCGACCTGGAGGTGGACGGTCATGACCAGCTGGTAGGCCATGCCGCAGAAGAAGAGGATGGCGACCAGCAGCCCGCCGACGGCGCCGCGGTGCCGCAGCAGGCTGGGAGCGATGATGGGGGAGCGGCCCAGATCGCTGATGCGCTGTTCGTAGCGGATAAACAGCCACAGCACCGCCGGGCAGGCGGCCATCAGGGCGAACGTCCACCAGGGCCAGCCCAGTTCGCGGCCCTCCACCAGTGGGAAGAGCAGGCACAGCAGACCGGCGGTGGCGATGAGGGTGCCGCGTCCGTCGAAGCCGCGCAGCTTCTCACCGCGCGATTCACGGGTCAGGAGGAGGGCGCCGATGAACGCGGCCACGCCGATCGGGATGTTGATGTAGAAGATGGGCCGCCAGTCGAGACCGAAGAGGTCGGCCTCCAGCAGCACCCCGCCCAGCAGCGGGCCCCCGATGCCGCCGACCGCGAAGGTCAGCCCGTACAGCGACATGGCCTTGGGGCGTTCGGACTTGGGGAACTCGATCTGGAGCATCGCCAGGACCTGCGGCACCATCATGGCGGCGGCGGCGCCCTGGAACACCCGGGAGGCGATGAGCATCTCCGGATTGACGGCGGCGCCGGCCAGGGTGGAGGCCACCACGAAGCCGGCCAGGCCCAGGAGATAGATCCGGCGGCGGCCGAACTGGTCACCGAGCCGGGCGCCGGTGAGCATCGCTGCGGCGAAGGCCAGGGTGTACCCGGCGACGGCCCACTCCAGTTGGGAGGAGGACGACCCCAGGTCGGCCTGGACCGAGGGCAGGGCCACGTTCAGGACCGTGTTGTCCACCATGTCCATCAGGACCGCGAACAGGGTGATGGCGAGTGCCGCCCAGCGGCGTGGGCTGTAGCGCGCCGCTTCTCTCTCGTCCGCTAACGCTTGGCCAGTCATGCCAAGGACCCCTCCGATAGGCGTACCTTAAAAAGCAACACTAATTTGCTTTGGAGGCAAAGCTATTTTGGAGGCGGAGGCATGTCAAGCGATGGTGTGCCCGAGAACGACGGCACCGGCGTGGATGACGGGGTCCGCACCCTGCTGCTGCTCATGCCCCGTGTGGTGGCGCGCACCAAACGCTCTCGCAAGCCCCAGGTCCTGGTGGAGCTCAGCCTGGCGCGCCGGCCTCAACTACGCGGCCCTCACGGTGGTGCTGCCATGACCGCGCCCGCCGACCCGACCGGGGCCACCGCCGTCGATCCGGCGGCCTTCCGCGCCGCCATGGCCCGGCACGCCGCCGGAGTCGTCGTCGTCACCACCTGGGATGCCGAGGGCCGCGGCCGCGGCGTCACCGCCACCTCGTTCTGCTCGGTGTCCGCCGACCCACCGCTGATCCTGGTCTGCCTGGCCGAGACGGCCGGCTCCTTCACCGCGTTCAGCCGCTGTACGCGCCTTCCGCCGGCTACAACGCGAGTGACAGCAGCGCCGGGGCCGCCTTGCGGTTGAGCGTCTCCGCCGCCTGCCGCAGCCGGTGCGCCTCACCGACCGGCAGCGACAGCGCCAGACAGCCCACCGTCGCCCCGGCCGTCAGCGGCACCGCGGCGCACAGCGTACCCACCGCGTACTCCTGGAGATCCAGCACCGGCATGGTGGCCGGCTGCCGCTCCAGCGAGTTCAGCAGGACCCGGGCGTCGGTGATCGTCCGCGAGGTCAGCCGCGCCGCCCGGTGCCGCGAGAAGTGGTCCTGCCGCCCGTCGTGATCGAGCTGGCTCAGCAGGCACTTGCCGATGGCCGTGGCGTGCGCCGCCGACCGGAAGTCCACCCACTGGTGCACCGGCGGCGTCTCCGGCGCGTCCGAGACGTGCGGCACCTCCAGCTCGCCGTCCCGGTAGAGCCCGATGTACACGGCGGCACCCAGCGCCACGCGCAGCGCGTCCAGCGCCTCCTGCAACTTCTCGTGCCGCGCCCGCTGCCGGTCACCGCCCCGGCTCAGCAGGATCAGCGCCTCACCGGGGAGGTACGCGCCGTCCCGCAGCTGGTGCACGTACCCCTCGCGGGTCAGCATCAGCAGCAGGTGGGAGAGCTGACCGGGCGGCAGATCGATGTGCTCGGCGATCTCGTTCTCCGGGATGCCGTCGGGGTGGCCCGCGACGGTCTCCAGCAGCCGCAGCGCGTACTGCACGGAGTGGAAGGGGGCGGTCAGCCCGGGTGTGATCGCCACTTCGTCCTCCTGGAGGGGGAGTTGTGCCAGCTCGGACCCAGGGTAGCGACGATGCGGCCACCAGGGAGGCGGTCCGGCACAAGTGACTCCCCCGGTGCCGGACCACCCCGCGATCACAGCACGGTGCTCAGGAACTCCCGGGTCCGGTCGTTCTCAGGATCGCTGAAGATCTTCTCCGGCGACCCCGACTCCACGATCTTGCCCTTGTCGAACATCAGCACACGGTCGGAGATGTCGCGCGCGAAGCTCATCTCGTGCGTCACACAGATCATCGTGATGTCGGTGCTGTGCGCGATGTCGCTCAGCACGTCCAGCACGCCGGCCACCAGCTCCGGGTCGAGAGCGGAGGTGACCTCGTCCAGCAGCAGCACCTGCGGGCGCATCGCCAGCGCGCGGGCGATCGCCACCCGCTGCTGCTGACCGCCGGAGAGCTGACTGGGGTACTTGTCGAGATGCTCGGTCAGCCCGACCAGCTCGATCAGTTCCCTGGCCCGCTGCGCCGCCTCGTCCTTGTCCATGCCCAGGACATGGACCGGCGCCTCCATCACATTGCGCTGCACCTTCATGTTGGGGAAGAGGTTGAACTGCTGGAAGACCATGCCGATCTTCTTGCGGACCTCGCGGGTGTGCCGCTCCCCGGCGCGTACCAGCTTCCCGTTCTTCTCCTCATGGGTGAGCAGGTCGCCGTCGACGGTGATGGTGCCCTCTTCGGGCCGCAGCAGGGTCATCAGCAGCCGCAGGATCGTGGTCTTGCCCGATCCTGAGGGGCCGATGAGGGTGACGTGCTTGCCCGTGGCGACGGAGAAGTCGAGTTCGTCGAGGACGGTCACCTCGCCGAAGCGTTTGGTGACCTTGTCGAACCGGACGAGTTCGGTGCCGTTCGCACGGCTGGGATCGTTGCTCATGGCTTGGGGTCTCTCAATGCAGTCGGATCAGGTGGTGAGCGCGAGCCGGCGTTCGAGGGCGCGGATCAGCAGCGAGGCCGGGTAGGCGATCACCAGGAACGCGATGCCGACGATGGTGTACGCCTCGGAGGTGAAGGTGGCGTTGCTGAAGCTGCGTGCCTCGCCGAGCATCTCCAGGGCGCCGATGACCGCGATCATGGGCGAGTCCTTGAGCATGGCGATGACGTAGTTGCCCAGCGCCGGGACCACCCGCCGGATGGCCTGCGGCAGGATGACCGCGGTCCAGGTGCGCACCCGCGGCAGGCTGAGCGCGGTGGCCGCCTCCCACTGGCCGGGCGGCACGCCGCCGATGCCGGAGCGGTACACCTCGGCCGTGTACGTCGAGTAGTGCAGCCCCAGGCCCACGATGCCGGTGGTCAGCGCCGACATGGACGGACCCCACTCGGGCACCACGAAGTACAGGAAGAACAACTGCACCAGCAGAGGCGTGTTGCGGATGAACTCGGTGACCGCGTTCACCGGCCAGCGCACGGCACGGAAGCGCGAACGTTGCGCTATCGCCCACACCAGGCCGAGGGAGAACGCGATCAGGGTCCCCAGGGCGAGTGCCTGGAGGGTGACCAGCAGGCCCTTCCAGAAGTCGGGCATGAAGTCGGAGACGACGTCCCAGCTCCAGCTCATCGTGCACCGCCCCCCACACGCAGCGGGAACTTCAGGGCGGGCGCCTGACCCACCCCCGCCTTGGCGGCCCGCTCCACGACCCGCATGCCGCGGGTGAGGACGAACGCCATCGCGAAGTAGAGAACCAGCAGCAGGGTGTACACGGGCGCGCTTTCATTGCTGCCGAGCCGGACCAGGTTGCCGGCGTACGTCATGTCGGCGACGCCGATGACGGAGACCAGCGCGGTGCCCTTGAGCAGCTCGATCAGCAGGTTGTTGAACGGTGGGACCATCTCGGGCCAGGCCTGCGGAATCTCGATCCGGCGCAACCGCTGGGCCCGGGAGAAGCCCAGCGCGACCCCCGCCTCGCGCTGGGCGACGGGCACGGCGGCGAGCGCGCCGCGTACCACTTCGGACCCGTACGCCCCGTACGTGAGGCCGAGCGCGAGCACGCCGGCGTACATCGGGACGAGCTGCCACTGGAGGATCAGCGGCAGGGAGAACGCCAGCCAGAACAGCATCACCAGCGCGGACATCCCGCGGAAGATCTCGAAATAGGCGCCGGCGAGAAAACGGACGATCCACAGGCGCGACGTGCGCAGCGTGCCGATCGTGAACGCGACGACCGCGGCGAGCGCGGCGCTGTACAGGGTCACCTGGACGGTGATCCAGATCCCCGGGAGGAAATAGTTGTGGAACATTCCTGAGGTCATCATCAGCAAAGCTCCTCGGCCGTGAGGTCCGTCATCTCGGCCTCGGTGAACCCGAAGGGGCTGACGATTTCGAGCAGCTCGCCACTGTCCTTGAGTTTGTGCAGTTCCACATTGAAGGCGTCGCGGAAATTCTTCTCGGAGCGACGGAAGGCGAAGCCGCCCGCACCGTAGGCCGGCTCGCCGTTCACATAGGGCTGGAACGGTTCGGTGGCCTCGGCCCGGGGGGAATTCTCGACGACGCCGGTGACGGTGACATTGGTCCCGGCGAACGCGGCGGCCCGCCCCTGGACGACGGCGTCGAGGCCGGCGACCTGGTCCGGGAGGATCAGCAGCTTGCTGTCCGGGATGCCGGCGGCGAGCGCGTAGTCGATCTCGGCGTACGCGGTGCCGGTGGCGAGGACGAGGCCCTGCTCGGCGATGTCCTCGTACCGCTGGATGTTGTGCGGGTTACCGGCGGGCACGATGAACGAGTCCAGCATGAGGTAGTCCGGGTCCGAGAACAGGACCTGGGCGCACCGGGTGGGATTGATGTACATCCCGGCGGAGACCACATCGAACTGTTGCGCCTTGAGCCCGGGAATGAGCGCGCCGAATTCGACGGGCACCGGGGTGACGTTGTCGATCCCGAGCCTGGTGAAGATCACCTTGGCGATGGCCGGGGCCTCGCCGTCGGGCTCGCCGTCCTTGTTGATGTAGCCGAACGGCGGCTCGCTCGCGATGCCGACCTTGACGGAGCCACGGGAGCGGAGCCGCTCCAGCAGATCGCCGCCCTCGACGCTGCCCTCCGGGGGGATCCTGCTGCACGCGGCAGCCAGGGAGCCGAAGGCGCCGAAGGCGGCGGCACCGGCGAGGAGTGATCGCCGACTGATGCCGTTTGACGTCCGTCTTTCGTAAGGTGTCGATTTTGTCCGTTGCGGTGGAGCCATGGCGGCGCGGCTACCCAGCCTCAACGAACTTATGCGACTCCTTTCCGGTACATCATCCGATCAGACGCGTCGCCGGTACAGAACCCATCCGGTCACGGCGACGACCAGGACGACGGCGGTGCCGCCGAGGATCCACGGGAGCGAGCTGCTGTTCTCGCTGGTGGCGGCGGCTTCCGCCTCGGGCCCGGGGGCGGGATCGGCGCTGTCGTCCGGAGTCGTTTCGGGCGTCGGCTCGGGTGTGACGGGCGGCACAAGGCCCGCTTCCCAGTCGCGGAAGATGGGCGGGCTGTCGGGGTCGCCTGGGTCGCCTTCCCCATCCACGATGACCCGGTCGGGGCGGACGATGCCGTACCCGGTGTAGTCATCGCGTCGCTGGTCGTCGGGGCGTTCTGCGGTGTTGAGCATGACGCGCAGGACCTGGTTCTTGGTCCAGTCGGGGTGCTGCGACCAGATGAGCGCGGCGGAGGCGGAGGCGAGAGCGGTGGCGGAACTGGTGCCACCCTCCTCGCGGATGCAGGCCGGGCCGGTGAGATCACCGCAGTGGCCTGGGACATCGTCACCAGGGGCGGCGAGAGTGACATGCGGGCCGTGCGCGGAATACGACGCCCGCTGATTTCCGTCGCCCACCGCAGCCACGCCCACGACCCCATCGAGGGAGGCAGGTGAGGAGGGCACATTTCCTTCCTGGGCGCTGTTTCCAGCCGATGCAAAGATGAGGACATCATGCCGGGCGGCCGCAGTGAGTGCGGCGTGGAATACTTCCTGTTCGTTTCCAAGGTCCGGGCCACCCAGAGAAATATTGATGATCTGGGCGCCTGCATCAATGGCGTATTCAATTGCACCCGGAATTTTATCGACCGAGAAGATGGAACTTCGGCTACTGCTGCGAATGGGGAGAATCTTGGCGCCCGGGGCAATCCCTTGAATTCCTTCGGCTGATCCCGTTCCAGCGATCAGCGCGGCGATATCAGTGCCGTGGGCGTCGAGGTCGACGTCATATCCTGCCCCATCTGACATGACATCGGTGCCGTCGAGGACTTGGCCTTGGAGTTCGGGGAGCGAGCTGTCGACTCCGGTGTCGATGACGGCGATGGTGATGCCTTCACCGGTGGTGTGTTGCCACATTTGTTCGACGCGGAGGGTGTCGAAGTACCAGGGGTGTTGGGGGGTGTCGGCTGCTTGTGCGGTGGTGGGTGCGGTGGCGAGGGCTGCGGTGAGGGCAAGGGTGGTGGCGAGGGCCCGGCGGGTGGGGGTCATGGCTGCTGCCTGTCGTCCTTGCTCTCGTTCTTCTTTTTCTTCTTCTTGCTGTTCTTCCTGCCCTGGCCGGGCAGGCCGATCACGCCGGTGGGTTTGGGCAGGGACCGTCCGCGATCCCCACGGCCGGTTGCGGGCCGTCCGTCGATTGTGGCCTTGCCATAGGTGGGGCGCGGTACTGCGGGCTGGTCGCCCTTGGACGGTGTCAGGCGGGAGTTGGCGGCGTTCATGCCGGGCTGGATCACCCCGCCGGGCGGGATGCGTGATGCGACGGTGGGTTTCGCGTTCGGCACCGGCTTACCGCCGAGCAGGCCGTAGTTGTTCGCCCGGCCCCAGGGATTAGCCCCACCAGGACCAGAACCGGGACCACCGCCACTCATGGGCGGGCGGCCCACGGGTGGCTGCTGGCCTCCTGGCGTGGTCGCGTTGGGTCGTCCCACTGGCGGCTGTGAACCCGGACCGGACGGCGGGCGCACCGGGGGCGCCTCACCCGGACGTAGACCCGGGCCGCGCACCGGCGGCACTTGACCCCCACCGCCACGCCCGTGCCCGGGCTGGCCAGGTGTCGGCCACCCGGGCACGGGACCCATCACCGGCTGCTGCACAGGACCACCACCCACCGGACGCTCCGTCATCACCGGCGGAGGAGACCCCGACGGAGCCACCGGAGGCGCCCCACCATTCGGCACCACCCCCACCGAATCCAACGACGTCCCCACACCATCACCCTCAACGCCCCACCCCGGGTTGGAGATCGCACCTGGGCTGTCGACGGGCGAAGTTGGCTGACCACCTGTTCGCGCGACCGGCACGGTGGCCGTCTGCTGGGGAGTGTCGGATGTTCCCGGTGGCGAAGCATGACCTCCAGGAGGGCGGTGTGAACCGCCGGGCGATCCCGGCGACGTGTCCACGGGGAACTCAGGCGTCTCGCCAAACGCTCGGAACCGCGGCTCCGGAGCGTCCTGCATCGTCCACGTCGACAACTGGTAGACGGACGCCAGCCGACGAAGAACCGCCACGGCTTCCTGGCGATCCGCCTCCGCTTCCAGCGGGGTCACCATGGGTCCGCCCGTCCGGAACATCTCCTGCGACGCCTGTTCAGGTGTCGCCGTCATACTGACCTCACGGACCGGCGGAATCTCGCTCTGGGCTTGGCGGAGGGCTTCACCCGCCCTGGTGATCGCTGTGCTCACCAAGGTCGCGTATGTCTTCAGCGCGCCGGACTCACGCCGGAAATCACTGACCCACGACCGAAATTCTTCTGCCGTCTGGCCTTCCCATTCCAGCTCGTTGGCTCTGCCCCAGATCTGCTCGCCCACCCAGTCCACAGTCTCGGCCGCCGACTCCAGTGCGGCGCCCCGGTCGATCAGAGCCTGGGGGTTCGCCCCTGCGAGCAGGGCTGCCAGTTGCTGGTGGGTCATGGCTTGCAGTTGCTGTTCCGCAGCGCTGTCGCCCTGGTATGTGTGCCAATAGCCGTCGGCGTCTTCCACGGTCCGATCCCCTCCCCGTCGACCTTTCCCCGCCAAGACGTTCGAGCCTCAGGATACGTTCCGCTGCCGACACGCTCCGGTGTGCCACCATGCCAGCAGCAGAACATCGTGTGCGGATCAGGAGGGATGTCCCATGTCGGACTCGGAGCGGTTCATCACCGTCTCGCTGGACAAGCGCGGGGTCAGCTGTACCGCCAAGCTGCTCAGTGACCGGGCGCCCATCACCTGCCATGCCGTGTGGGACGCCTTGCCGTTGGGCGGCGACGTCTACCACGCCAAGTACGCCCGCAACGAGATCTACACCCTCGTGCCGCCCTTCGCCCCCGAGGAGCCGCCGCTGGAGAACCCCACCATCACGCCGATCCCCGGCGACCTGTGCTACTTCACCTTCTCCGACACCCAGCTGGGCACCAAGGCCTACGGGTACGAGACGCACGCCGCCCACCAGGGCAAGGCGACCGTCGTCGATCTCGCGCTGTTCTACGAGCGCAACAACCTCCTCATCAACGGCGACGCCGGCTGGGTGCCCGGCATCGTGTGGGGGACCGTGGTCGACGGGCTCGACCGGATGGCCGACGCCTGTCAGGACCTGTGGCGGGCCGGCGCGCTCGGTGAGTCGCTCAACTTCCGGCGCGCGTAGGGGTCCTCGACCCGGGTGGCGCCCGAGGCGTCCAGCGCGTGGGCGACGGCCAGCACCAGTTCGTCCGCGTGCCGCGCCCCGACCAGCTGGGCGCCGATCGGCAGTCCGTCCGCGTCCGTGCCGCACGGCACGGTCGCGGCGGGCTGCTGCGTCATGTTGAAGGGGTAGGTGAACGGCGTCCATTCCGTCCACCGCGTCATGCCGGAGGCCGCCGGCACCTCAGCCCCCGCCGCGAACGGCGCGATCGGCATCGTCGGTGTCAGCAACAGGTCGTATGCCTCGTGGAAGCCGCCCATCGCCTTGCCCAGGGCCATCCGCACGTCCACCGCCGCCAGGTAGTCCAGCGACCCGTACCCGGCGCCCTGGCCGCAGATCTCCCGCAGCCCCGGATCGAGCAGCGCCCGCCGCCGTTCGTCGAAGGGCTGGATCACCCGCGCGGCGCCCGCGAACCACAGCACGTGGAACGCCTCCCGCAGCTGTTCCAGCGGCGGCAGCGGCGGGTCGGTCTCCTCGACGACCGCGCCCAGTTCGGCCAGCTTCTCGGCCACTCGCCGCACGGACGCCGCGATGGCCGGTTCGACCCGCACCCCGTCGAGGCCGAGCCGTGGCGAGTAGGCGACCCGCAGCCCCCGGACGGTGTCTCCTGCCTCGGCCACCGCCGTACGGAAGCCGTGGGCGCCGCCGGTTGCGGGCAGCGCGGACCAGTCGCGCGGGTCGGGGCGGGCGATCACATCCATCAGCAGCGCCGCGTCGCGGGCGTCCCGGGTGATCGGGCCAACGTGTGCCAGTGTTCCGAACGCGCTCGCCGGATAGATCGCGACCCGTCCGTACGTCGGCTTCAGCGCGAAGACCCCGCAGAACGACCCGGGGATGCGTACCGAGCCGCCGCCGTCCGTGCCCAGGCTCAGCGGCCCGGCCCCGGCCCGTACCGCCGCGGCGCTGCCCCCGCTGGATCCGCCGGCCGTACGCTCCGGGGCGTACGGATTGCCCGTCGCGCCGTGGCGCGGCGAGTCGGTCACACCCTTCCAGCCGAACTCGGGCGTGGTCGTCTTCCCGGTGAACACCGCCCCCGACTCCCGCAGCCGGGCCACCGCCGGCGCGTCCTCGTCCCACACGCCCTCGGCCGACAGCGCGGCCGAGCCGCGCAGTGTGGGGTGGCCGCGCATCAGCAGGATGTCCTTCACCGTGACGGGGACACCGTCCACCGGACCGGCCGCCGCGCCGCGCCGCCAGCGGTCCTCGGCGGCCCGCGCCTGCTCCAGGGCGCCGTCGTGATCGAGCAGGACGAACGCGTTCAGTTCGGGCTGTACGGCCTCGGCCCGGGCGAGCGCGGCGCGCGTCGCGTCCACGGGGGAGACCTCGCCCGCCGCGTACGCCCGCGTGAGTTCCGTCGCCGTCCAGCCGGTCAGTTCCTCGTCCACGCTCACGTGGGCTTCCCTTCCCCTCCGCCGGTGGCCGCGCCGGTGCCCGGGCCGTCGCCCGACACGTAGCCCAGCCGTTTGTCGACCACGTTGAACAGCGGTTCCCCCGCCGACCAGCGGTCGAAGTTGTCCAGGAACTGCTCCGCCAGGTCATCGCGCCACCCGAAGGTGTCCCCGCTCATGTGCGGCGAGACGATCAGCCCCGGCGCGTCCCACAGCGGGCTGTCGGCGGGCAGCGGTTCGGTGGCGAAGACATCCAGCGCGGCGCCCGCCAGCGCCCCGGCGTGCAGGGCCGCCGCCAGGTCGGGTTCCACCACATGGCCGCCCCGTCCGATGTTGATGAAGTGCGCGGTCGGCTTCATCCGGGCGAACGCGTCCGCGTCGAACAGGCCCCTCGTCGTCTCGGTCAGCGGTGCCGCGCACACCACCCAGTCGGCCTCCGGCAGCAGAACGGGCAGGTCGTCGGCGGCCCGCACCCGGCCGAATTCCGGATCGCCGGTGTGTTCACGGCGGCCGGTGAGTGTCACATCGACACCCAGTGCCATGAGCGTCGAACCGATTCTCCGGCCGATCGGACCTGATCCGATGACAACCGCCCGGCTTCCGTACACCTTGAATGTCTCCCGGTGCCGCCAGCGGCGCTCCTGCTGCAATTTCCAGCTGCCCAGGAAATCCTTTGCCATGGCCAGGACCAGGCCCGCAACATATTCGGCGATCGGCCGGTCGAAGACACCCCGGGCATTGGTAATGATCGTCGGGGCGGACAGCAGTTCGGGAAAGAGCAGCCGGTCCACGCCGGCGCTCGCGGTGTGCACCCACGCCGGGCGCGCTCCGGCGCCGGGCCAGGCCTCGCGCACCGCGTCGGAGCCGAAGTCCCACACGAGGAGTACATCCGCTTGGGGCAGCTGCCGGGCAAGGGCCGCGGCGCCGTCGGCGTGCAGGACGCGCGCCCGCCCGGCGAGCCGGTCGAGGCGGGGCAGGGGGTCGGCGTCAAGGACCAGGACACAGGATTCGGGCATCCGGCGAAACCGTTTCGAAACGAGGGCGTGTTTGGCTGGGGAGAAGGTGGCGCCAATGGAGGTGCGGCCAAGGATTGACCACGGTAGGGAGAAGAAACTACCTTCGTCAACGAAGGCCATCGCCTCCCGGCGTCCCGGTACCGGAAGATTCGCCGACCGGTTGTGCGTTTCTGTATATGTCATCGTCCGGCCAGACTGGTTCTGCGCCGCCCCTGCGTTTGAATATGGGGTGTGAAATGGATGTCTCCTTCCTGGGTGGCCCGCAGCCGCAGCGTGGGGTCGGAGTCGTGGCGCCGTTCGACTTCGCGCTCGATCGCGAACTGTGGCGGTGGGTGCCCGACGACATCTCCCTGCATGTGACACGAACCCCGTTCGTGCCGGTGGAGGTCAGCCTCGACCTAGCCCGGATGGTCTCCGAGCACGAGACCCTGCGGGAGGCGGTACGCGCGCTGTCCGCCGTGTCCCCCGAGGTCATCGCGTACGCCTGCACCTCCGGCAGCTTCGTCGGCGGGGTGGCCGGCGAGATGGCCATGACCACCGCGATGACCCAGGCGGGCGAAGCCCCCGCCATGACCACCTCCGGGGCGCTGCTGGAGGCGCTGCGCGAACTGCGTGTGCGCCGCGTCGCGGTGATCACCCCATACACCCGCTCGGTCACCGACTCCCTCGAGGACTTCGTGCACGCGGCCGGGGTCGAGGTCAGCGGACGCAGCTATCTGGGCCTCACCCGGGAGATCTGGCGGGTCGGCTACCGCGACGTGGTGAACATGGCCCGCGAGGCGACGGCGGCCGACGCCCCGGACGCGCTGTTCATCAGCTGCACCAACCTCGCCACCTACGATGTGATCCCGCAGCTGGAGGCGGAACTGCGCATTCCGGTGCTGTCGGCGAACCAGGTCACGGTCTGGAAGGCGCTGCGGATGATCGGCAAGGAAGCGGTGGGCCCGTACCAGGCGCTGCTCGACCCGGCCGCGCGGGCCTCGCTGGAGGCGCTGTCCGCCCTGCCGCCGCTGCCCACGGTCACCGCGCCGGAGCCGACCGCCGCAGCGGCGACGGCGGGGGAGGAGAGCCCGCTGGAGACGACCGGCGGGACGGTCTTCCCGGTCTTCCCGGACGACCTCGGCGGTGGCCGGCAGCCCGGCTGAGGGTGACCACGACGAGCACGAGCAGGAAGCGAGCGCCGTATGGACGACAGCAGGGACCTCACGGTCGGCACGGACGTGACGGACGACGGGGACGGCACCGTCGGATTCCTCTACCCCGGTTACTCGGCGGAGGACGACTACCCCCGGATGGAGGCCCTGCTGCGGGACAGCGGTGACCCCCGGGCGGCGGGGGTGCGGCTGCCGCTGGTCCACACCGACATGGGGACGGACGCCCACCGCGTGGACGCGCTGCTGGAGATGGGCGCGGTGGCCCGGCTGGCGGCGGGGGTCGGCGAGCTGAAGCGCGCGGGCGCGCGGGCGGTGGTGTGGGCCTGCACCAGCGCCAGCTTCGTATACGGCTGGGAGGGCGCGGGCCAGCAGGTGACGGCGCTCTCCGAGGCGGCCGGGCTGCCCGCCTCCAGTACCTCCTTCGCCTTCGCGCACGCGGTGGCCGAGCTGGGGGTGAGCCGGGTGGCGATCGCGGCGACGTACCCGGAGGACGTGGCCGGTCTGTTCGCCGAGTTCCTGAAGGTGGCGGGCGCCGAGGTGGTCGGCACCCGGGGCAGCGGCATCATCACAGCCGCCGAGGTGGGTACCTGGGGGCGCGAGGACGTGCTGCGGATCGCCCGCGAGGGCGATGACCCGGCGGCGCAGGCGGTGCTGCTGCCGGACACGGCGCTGCACACGGCGGCGTGGGTGGCGGAGCTGGAGTCGGAGCTGGGCAAGCCGGTGCTCACCGCGAACCAGGTGACGGCGTGGGAGGGCCTGCGGCTGCTGGGCCGTACGGTGCGGGTGCCCGCGCTCGGCGCACTGTTCGACCGGGCCTGAACGACTGGCGTACGGCGTCCGGCGTCCGACGAGGCGCCCGGCCCGCAGGAAGCGCACCCCGGCCCCCGGCCCCCGGCCGGTCGGCCGCTCAGCCGGTCAGGGACCGTCTGCGAACCCCGTCGTCCCGCCGATCATGGCGGTGATCCGTTCGGGCGGCAGCGGCTTCGCGTACAGCCAGCCCTGACCGGTGTCGCAGCCGATACGGCGCAGCCGGTCGGCCTGGGCCTGGCCCTCCACGCATTCGGCGGTGACGGTCAGGCCCAGCTTGTGCGCGAGGTCCACCAGGGCGGTCACGATGGTCTCGTCCGCCGGGTTGAGGTGGCGGGCGGTCCTGAACCCCTTGACGAACGTCCCGTCGAGCTTGAGGGCGCGTACCGGCAGCTGGGACAGGTAGGCGAGGTTGGAGTAGCCGGTGCCGAAGTCGTCGATGGCGATCCGCACCCCCATCTCGGACAGCTCCTGGAGCGCCTGGAGGGGCCGCCCGGCCGGGCCCATGACGGCGGATTCGGTGAGTTCCAGCTGGAGGAGCCCGGCGGGCAGCCCGGTCTCGGCGAGCACCCGGGTGACGTCGGCGACGACGTCCGAGTCCCACATCTGCCGCACCGCCACATTGACGCTGACGAACGGCGGCGGGCGGTGCTGGTGGCTGAGCTGCCAGGCGCGGGCCTGCCGGCACGCCTCGGTGAGCACCCAGCGGCCCAGCGGCACGATCGCGCCGTTCTCCTCGGCGAGGCCGATGAAACGGTCCGGGGTGAGCCGCCCGAACTGCGGGTGCTGCCAGCGCACCAGCGCCTCGACGCCGCGCAGGGTGTCGTCCGCGAGTGCCACGATCGGCTGATATTCGAGGACGAACTCGCCGCGTTCGATGGCGGGGCGCAGCGTGGCGGTGAGCGACTGGCGGGTCATGCGGTGCGCGTTGCGCTCGGGGTCGAAGACGGTCCAGCGGGCCCGGCCGTCCGCCTTGGCCCAGTAGAGCGTCGTGTCGGCGGCCTGCATGAGGGAGGTGGCGTTGACGCCGGCGCATTCGCGCTCCACGACGCCGATGCTCGCGGAGACGGACAGCCGCTGTCCCGCCACGTCGAAGGGACGCTGGAGCGCGGCGAGCATCGCCTGGGCCAGCCCGGTGAGCTGATCCGTGCCGGCCGAACTCTCCACCAGTACGGCGAACTCGTCGCCGCCCAGCCGCGCCACCAGGGTGCCGGTCCCGGTGGTGCCGCTCGTGCACTGGCTCAGCCGCCGGGCGGCGGCGCTCAGCAGTTCGTCGCCGACCCGGTGGCCGTGGGTGTCGTTGATGGCCTTGAAGCCGTCCAGGTCCAGGTAGCACAGGCCGATCCGGCCGGTGGCGGAGTCGTTCAGGGCGGCGGTGAGGCGTTCCACGAACAGCGAGCGATTGGGCAGCCGGGTGACCGGGTCGTGCATCTGGAGGTGCCACAGCTTCTCGCGCAGCTCGCGCCGTTCGGTGATGTCGAGCACCGACAGCAGGGCGCCGCCGTCCGGCCCGTACGGCCGCACGGTGACCTCCGCCCAGACGGTGTGCCCGTCGGCGTGTTTCAGCCGCCGTGTGCAGCGCAGCTGCTCGCGCCGCCCGCTGAGCACCGCGTGGTACGGGCCCCGGGTGTCGCCGTCCAGGCCGAGGTCGAGTCCGGTGGCGGCGTCGGCGGGGAGGCCCGCCAGCTCGCCGGGGCCGTGTCCGAGCAGGGTCTCCAGCGCCGTGTTGGCGGCCGTGATCCGGCCGGCGGGGGAGATCAGCGCCATCGGCGCGGAGGCGATCCGGAACGCGGCTCGGTAGTCGGCCCGGTGGTCGGCCCGGTGATCGGTCCGGGAACCGGTCTGCTGGTCGGCCCGGTAGCCGGCCTGAACATCACGCTCCGTGATGACCGGCCGGGAGATGTCCTGGGCGCCGCCGGGTGGGCCGCCCGGTCCTGGGATGGGTCCGTTCACCGATCGCTCCTGGGCTGCCGGCCGGGGGAATCCGCTGGAAATGTGCCGATCATAGAGGCTGATCCGTGGCCGGAGCCAGCTCCTTCCGGGCCTGTCTCGATCCCTGCCCCCACCGTCCCGCACACGTTTGCGAGGAGCTGATCGATTCTGCACACCCGGGGCGAGGTCGCGATCGATCCCGAAAGACATATACGCAGGGTAATCGTACTGCTCGTTACGCCAGCCGGCCCAACTCCATGGGGCACAGCGGGACAGAAGTGAACACAGTGGTGAGGGCATCTCCCCGCTCCCGCAGACCCCATGGGAGGCAGACGTGTCACGGAGCGCCCTCCGGCGGCCCGCCGCCGTCCTCACCGCGCTGACCGCCCTGATGGGGAGCACGCTCACCGCGGGACCCGGCACGGCCGCGCTCGCCGACGAGCCGTGCGGCCTGCCGCGCTCCGCGCACCACCACTCCGAAGGACTCGACACCTGGAACGCGGCCTACCCGCGCCCGGTGGGCACCCTCGACGCGGTGATGGTCTTCCTCTCCTTCCCCGACTCCGGCGACCTCCCCGACCCCGCCGACATCGCCGCCGACCACACCCCCGCCACCGACGACTTCTTCCGGCGCGCCTCCTACGGCCAATTCGAACTGGCGATGGACGTGGTGCCCCGGTGGACCGAGATGCCCGTCCCGTCCACCCACTACGCCGTCCAGCGCGACTGGGACGCCCGGCTGCGCACCACCTATCTGCGCGACGCCCTGACCGTCCTCGCCCCGGTCGTCGACGACCTCGGCGCGTACGACGTCATCTACCTGGTCGCCGACCCACAGGCGCCCGGCGTGGACTCCGACGCCACCAAGGTCGTCAACTTCCACGAGCCGCTGCGGGTCGGCGACACGGAGATCAGCCGGGTCGTCACCGTCTTCGAGAAACGGCCGCCGGACCGCAACGTCCTCGCCCACGAGACCGGGCACATCTTCGACCTGCCCGACCTGTACAACCGGCCCGTCGGCGACTACGGCGACTGGGACACCCACGTGGGCGACTGGGACCTCATGGGCAGCCAGTTCGGACTCGCCCCCGAGCCCTTCGGCTGGCACAAGTGGAAACTCGGCTGGCTCACCACCGAGCACGTCGACTGCGTACGGGCGCCCGGCACCACCCGGCACACGCTCCAGCCGCTCACCGCGCCCCTGGACGCCGCCAACCCCGCCGCCGACACCCGTCTCGCCGTCATCCGCCTCGGCCGCACCGAGGTCCTGGTCGCCGAGGCCCGCACCCGGGAGGGCAACGACAAGCGGGCCTGCACCCAGGGTGTCCTGCTCTACAAGGTGCGCAGCGACGTGGCCTCGGCCGACGGCCCGATCCAGGTCATCGACGGCCACCCGGGCACCGGCGCCTGCCACGGCAGCTCCGTGCACCCACGGCTGGCGGACGCGCCGCTGGGGACCGGGGAGAGCTACCACGACGAGGAACACGGCGTACGGGTGGAGGTGGGGGACCGGACGCCCTCGGGCGGCTGGAATCTCAAGATCGTCAAGGAGTGAGGTGGTGCGGTGGGGGTGGGGGGAACCGAGCGGTCGAGGGGTACGGAAAAGGCCCCTCGCCGCTGCGAGGGGCCTTCCGTGTCGGTGCGCCGCCAGGGACTCGAACCCCGGACCCGCTGATTAAGAGTCAGCTGCTCTAACCAACTGAGCTAGCGGCGCCTGCTGACGTCCTAAAGATTAGCACCCCGCGCGCCCCCTTCCGTACCACCCCGGGATGGGGTAGGAGCCGGGCGGTCGGGGGGTACGGAAAAGGCCCCCCGCTGCTGCGAGGGGCCTTCCGTGTCGGTGCGCCGCCAGGGACTCGAACCCCGGACCCGCTGATTAAGAGTCAGCTGCTCTAACCAACTGAGCTAGCGGCGCCTGCTGACGTCGTAGACATTAGCACCCCGCCGGTCATCAGCAAAAATCGCTTTCTCCCGCCCCCGCCCGGCCCCCTCCCTGGCCGCCCGGACGCAGGCCCACAGCAGCACCTCGGGACCCGGCAGCCAGGGATGACGGCTCTCGGGCGCCACCAGCCAGTGACCGTCCGCCGCCGTCGTGCCGTCCGGCACCGTCACCACGTCCCCCACGCCGTGGCACAGCAGCGGCGGGATCAGCCGGGTGCCGCGGCTCCACTCCTCCCAGCGCAGCAGCGCCGGCAGTCTGGCCGCGGTGCCGGGCGCCGCGAACAGCAGCAGCCGGCCCCGGTACGCCGCCACCGGGCCCCGGCCGGGCCCCGCCGACCACAGCTGCTCCAGCACGCGGCGCCCGAACAGACCCGGCGCGCTGATCACATCGAAGTCCGTGCCGCAGCGCGCCGAGGCCAGCCACCGGGCTCCGGAGGGGGTCGGTGTCGGTGCGGGCACAGGTGCCGGGGCGGGTGTCGGGAGGACCGCGGGTTCCGTCATGACACCCAGATGTACGGGATCGGGTACCGCGCCCGCTGCATGTCCGGGAAATCAGGACAGCGGGGGGTGGCCTCCGGTACCGTGCGGCGCCTGCCGCCGCTGGAGCCGCCGGCCGAACTCGATCATCTTCACCGCGTAGTCCTCGGTCCACTCCGCCCGCTCGGCGATCTGGGCCGCCGACAGCCGGTCGAAGCGGCGCGGGTCCGCCAGCTGGGCGGCCGCGACCGCCTGGTACTCCACCGCCCGGTCCGCCGCCGCCTGGAAGGCCACGGCGAGTTCGGTGGCGCGTGACAGGAGCAGATCCGGCTCGGAGATGGACTCCAGATCGAAGAAGTGCTCCTCCTCCGGGGCGTCCGTGGGCGGTTCGAAGAACAGCCCGGCAGGGCGGCGGAAGCGGGGCGACTCGGGTGCCGGTCCGGAATCGGTCATGCGGGAGCCTCCACGGCTGCTGAGCGGCGGGTGCGGGGGTGCTGGGACGCGGGGGGTGCTGGGATGAGGGGGGGTGCTGGGACGCGCGATCGGATGCGAGTGCGAGTACGAGTGCGGGATCTGCGTCGGATCGGGGACGTGGGGACGCGGGAATCCTCCCCAGGTTACGTCCGCGAGCCACCCGAGGTCCGGGCCAGTTCCGCTTCGCTCCGGTCGGCACTCCGCGCGCCGTCCGTACGCTCCGGGGCGTACGGTCCCGCGGGCGTGGCCCCGCCGCGGGACGCCGACGCGCTCCGCACCAGCCCCAGACGCTCCTGGAACCGCTCGGCCAGCCGCATGAGGGGGCGGGCCAGCAGCAGCCCGGCGATCATCACCGCGATGCCGGCCAGCGCGTCGATGAAGTAGTGGTTGGCGGTGCCCATCACCACCATCACGGTGATCAGCGGGTAACCGACCGCGAGGGCGCGCATCCACCAGGTGCGCGGCCCGAAGTACCACAGTGCGACCCCGCACCACACCGCCCAGCCGACGTGCAGGCTCGGCATCGCCGCGTACTGGTTGGTCATGTCGCCCATCCCGCTGGGCGCGCTCGCCTCGTCACCCCACCACCCGTACTCGCTGTACTGGGAGAGGCTGTCGGTGAAACCGTGCCGGTCGTGCAGCAGCCGGGGTGGCGAGGTGGGCATCAGGGTGAACCCGATCAGCCCCATCAGGGTGGACCCCATCAGCCAGGTCCGCATCAGCCGGTAGTGCGCGGCGCGGCGCCTGAACAGCCAGACCAGGATCGCCGGCGTGACCAGATAGTGCAGGGAGGCGTACGCGAAGGAGGACGGAATCCCCAGCCACGCCTCCTGCGTGAACAGGTCGTTGAGCGGCTCCTCCGGATTGAGGAACAGGGCCCGTTCCAGACGCAGGATCGACAGCCCGTTCTCCACCGCCGTACTGACATCACCCCTGGCCAGCAGGCGGGCGCCGGAATACGCCCCATAGACAACCACGATCAGCAGCAGCTCGGTCCACCAGCGGGGCCGGACTCGGGGCATGGGGTCGGACTCCAGTGTTCGGGCAGGGACAGTTCACCCCGCGGACGGCGGGACGTAAGGGAACAGACGCTCGGTCGGTACCCATGGTTCCATGCGGGAGGATGGGAAAATCAGCCACGTATCACCCGGTACACCGTGAGAGAAGTGAGAATCATGACCGCGCGCATTCTGCTGGTACGGCATGGGCAGACCGCCTGGTCGGTGGATGGACGGCACACCGGGCACACCGACGTTCCGCTGCTCGACGAGGGCCGGGCGGACGCCAAGGCGCTGGGCGCGCGGCTGCACCGCGCGCCGTGGGACGGGCTGCGCGGCGCACAGGTGCGCACCTCGCCCCTGTCGCGCGCCAAGGAGACCTGCGAACTGGCCGGATTCGGCGACCGGGCGAGCGACTGGGACGCGCTCAAGGAGTGGGACTACGGCGACGCCGAGGGCCGCACCGGCGAACAGATGGCCGAGGACCGGGGCGGTGAGTGGGTGCTGTGGCGCGACGGGGTGCGCGGCGGCGAGACCTTCGCGCAGCTGTCGGCGCGGGCCGACGAGGTGGTGGCGTGGGCGCGGGAGGTCGAGGGCGACGCGGTGCTGTTCGCGCACGGCCACATCCTGCGCTCGGTGGCGGCCCGCTGGCTGGGCCAGGACGTACACTTCGCCTCCCGCATCCGCCTCGCGGCGGCGTCACTGTCCGAACTGGGCTGGGCCCACGGCGAACCGGTCCTGGCCCGCTGGAACGACACGGGCCACCTGGAACACTGAGCGCGTACCCGCGCGCGGCACGCTGCACGAGGTGAACGAAAACCGGCCTGGGCCAGGACAAAACCACAGCTCAAAAAGGGTGCTCCCCGCACACGCGGGGATGGTCCGCCGTACCAGTTCGTGCCGAACATGCGGCTGTTGTGCTCCCCGCACACGCGGGGATGGTCCCCGCACCGCCCTCGTCGCCCGCCTGCTGCGCGGGTGCTCCCCGCATGGGCGGGGATGGTCCGGCACCTACGCACGTGTGTAGGTGCTTGTCCCTGCTCCCTGCACGGGGCTGGCCTCCGGCGGTACCCGCCGTTGACGCCCGCCCGCCTCTCCCGCGGGCTATGCCGCGTGGGCGGTGAAGGTGGCGACCTCCGGGGTGCTGTCGTACGGGGCCAGGCGTTGTGCCGTGCGGCGCAGGAGGGTGCTGATGCGGGAGGAGCGGACGCGGTCCAGGAGGTCGAGGGCCTGGCGGCCGGCCGAGGCGGCCTCTTCGGGGTGGCCGCCGTGTGTCAGGTGGTCCGCCAGTTCGGCGAGGTACAGCGCCCGGTTGCGTACCAGGTGGGGTTCCTGCGCCGTGAGCGCCCGGCGCGCCGCGTCGCCCGCGCGCTCCCAGTCCTCCAGCGCCGCCCAGCAGTGCGCCTCCTGGCTGGCCAGCTCCGCCTCGTTGAAGAAGGTCATCCAGGCCGGGTCGGTGTCGTCCGGGCCGTGCCCGAACGCCGTGTGGGCCCGGGCCAGGGCGAGTTCACAACCGCGGCGATCGCCGAGGCCGGCCCAGCCGCCGGCCTCGCGCAGCGCCAGCAGCGAGTGCAGCCGGTGCGAGCCGGCCGCGCGGGCGGCCTGCTGGCCGGCCTGCGCGGCGCGGACCGCCTCCCGGTGGCGGCCGGTGTCGCGGGCGAGGAAGGCCGTGTTGCAGAAGGCGTGCGCCTCCAGCGCGCGGTCATCGCTCATGCGCGCCGTGGCCAGGGCCTCGGCGTAGTGCGAGCGCGCGTCCGCGTGGCGCCCCGAGTCGTGTGCCAGCCAGCCCACCGACAGCGCCAGTTCGCCGGCGGCGGCGTGCAGCCGGGCGCTGACGGCGGCGCGGGCGGTGCCCGCGTCCAGCAGTTCCTGCGCGGCGCGCAGCCTTTCACCGGCCGGGCCGTACAGCTCGTCCGCGCCGTAGCGGTCGTCGAAGTCCCGGATGTCGGTGACCGCCTGTTCCACCGCGGCGGCCTCGGTGGCGCCGACGTGATGCGGCGTCGCGGAGGAGGAGGCGGCGGCCGGGCCGGCGGCCGCGGCGGTGGTCAGGGCGGCGAGGGGGGTGAGGGACGCCACGGCGGCCGGGCCGCCGGCCATGAACGCTCGGCGCAACACGTCGCTCTCCTCACAGTGGTCGGTGCCGGTGCTGTCCCTGGTGGTGTACCCACTCATTCGTACTGATGTGCTTACTCCGGCGCGCGCCCCGCGCCCGCGCACCGTGTCCCGGGGGGCGAAGCCCAGGTCGGCGAGGGTGCGGCCGGGAAACATATGGCGGAATACCCGCTCATAGGCGTAGTTCGGACAGCGGATGACACCCGACTCCACCCGCCCGATGTACCGGGCGTCGCAGCTGACGGTCTCGCCGATCTCCCGCGCCGCCCGCCGTACCGCCGTGGCGAACTCCGCGGCCGAACGGGTGCCGCGCAGCGCCCGGAAGGCTCGGTTCGGTGACGTGGCCATATCGGGACCGTACCCGCCGCATAGCGTCCAAGGGACGTCGATGTACGTACAGATCGGATATTCCGCCCGCGATCTGCCATGAACTGCCACTCGTTTCAGCGGCACATGCCCGTAGCCATTGACGCCTGTGCGGCGTTGTACCTCACACACCGATGTGACGTGAGGAGTGAATCCCCATGGTGAACGGCGGCGGAGCACAGCCGTGCGATCTGGTCACGGTACCGGCCAGGGAGGGCCTGGAAGCCGTGGACCTGATGGTGCGGCTGCTGAACGGCACCGGTCCCGTCCTGCACGACAGGAATGGCGACACCCTGGGCTTCCTCGTACCGCCGGGCACCGCGGAGCGCTGGGATCTGCCCGGCAGCGCCTGCACCCCCACCTACGGTCAGCCGCAGGGGGTGGGGCACCCGCCGGTCACCGGCACCGGCTGGCTGGTCCCGCCGGACGGCTCCGTCCCGCACGCCACCCCGCCCGAGCGGCTGCGCACCGCGCTGCGGCACGCGGCCCGGCTGCTCGCGGCGGCCGACCGCTGTCAGCCCTGACCGGTACCCGCGCGATACTGGTCGGATGGCACGACGAGGACGGCAGGCGGCGGAGACGACCACCGCGCAGGTGGCGGGCGGGCGCGCGGAGCTGCTGCCCGACGCGGATCGCGCCGAGGCGTGGGAACTGCTCCTGGACGGCGCGCCGCAGTCGCACGTCGATCTGGCCGAGCCCACCCGGCTCGGTTTCGAGTACCAGCGCCGGCTCGGCCATGTGATCGACGTGCTGGCCCCGCCCCGCGTCCCGCTCCGGGTCGTGCATCTCGGCGGCGGCGCGCTCACCCTGGCCCGCTACGTCGCCGTGACCCGGCCGCGTTCCGGGCAGCAGGTGGCCGAGCCCGACGCGGCGCTCACCGAGTTCGTACGCCGGCACCTGCCGCTGCCCGCCGGCGCGCGCGTCAAAGTGCGCGCCCTGGACGCACGCGAGGCGCTCGGCCGGCTGCCCGAGCACTCCGCCGACCTCGTGATCGCCGACATCTTCGCCCACGCCCGCACCCCCGCCCACTGCGCCAGCGCCGAATTCCTCGACGCCGTACGCCGGGTGCTCGCCCCCGGTGGAACGTACGCGGCCAACATCACCGACGGCGGCCCGCTGACCCATCTGCGCGGCCAGACCGCCACCGCGCTCAGCCGCTTCGGCACCGCCGCGCTCAGCATCGCCCCCGCCGTGCTGCGCGGCCGCCGCTACGGCAACGGCATCCTGCTCGCCGCCGACGGACCGCTGCCCCTGGACGCCCTGCGCCAGCGCCTGGCCCGCGAGCCGCAGCCCACCCGCCTGCTCACCGACACCGCACTGCAAGACTTCACCGCCGGCGCCCCGGTGGTCACCGACGTCACGGCCCAGCCGTCCCCGGCCCCGCCGGAGGGCCTGTTCGACTGAGCGGGACACCGCGCGCCCCCGGCACCTCGTGGCGCGTCACTGCTCGTGGACCTCGACCACGGGCTCGTACCCGTGCCAGGTGCAGAACGCCGACAGCTCCCGGCCGTGCCCGGCGAAGGTCACCCGCAGATACGACTCGGTGGTCCACACCTGCATCTCCCAGCCCGCCTCCGGGGTCGCCGACACCAACTCGCAGCGGTCCGGCGTCAGCTCGTAGACCACCCGCCCGCCGTCCAGCGTCACCGTCTCCACCCGGCCCCCGGCCGGTGGCGGATCCGCCGGCTCCGGGTCCGCTTCCGGCGGCGGTTCCCCCTCGCCTCCCTGACCGGGGTCGGATCCGGACTCCGACCCCGAGCCGGGTGCGCGATCCGGAGCGGGCTCCGGCTCCGGGTCCGGCCGTGACCCGTCCGGCGGCGCCCCCTCCGCTCCCGCCGCCCCCGCCGGCTCCTGCGGCGGCCGGTGCGTGGAGGACGCGGCCGGTTCCGTCCACACCGAGGCGTCCCGTACCGGAACGGCCCGCGGCGGGTCGTACACCGTCCCGCGCAGCACCGAATACACCCCGAACCAGGAGAACGTGACGGCCAAGCCGGTCGCGACCGCCCACACACCCGCGCGCACCAGGAGACGTTGCATCAGGATCACCCTAATGGCGTACGGTGCCGCGCATGGCGCATGTGCTCGTGGTGGAAGACGACCCCTTCGTACGGTCAGCCTTAATCCGTCAGCTCACCGATGCCGCACACACCGTGCGCAGCGTGGGCACCGCGCTCGAAGCGCTGCGGGAAGTGGCCCAGATCGGCTTCGACCTGGTGATTCTCGACCTTGGCCTGCCGGACCTGGACGGCCGGGAAGCCCTGAAGATGCTGCGCGGCATCACCGACGTGCCCGTGATCATCGCCACAGCCCGGGACGACGAGACCGAGATCGTACGGCTCCTCAACGACGGCGCCGACGACTATCTCGTCAAACCCTTCTCCGCAGAGCATCTTTCGGCCCGGATGGCGGCGGTATTGCGCCGAGTCCGCGCCGGGGGCGGGCGCCCCGGCGCACCCCAGGACGCCGAACTGCGCGTCGGCGGCCTGTCGGTGGACCCGCTGCGCCGCCGGGCCCGCCTCGACGGCATGGAACTCGACCTCACCCGGCGCGAGTTCGACCTGCTCGCCTTCCTCGCCCAGCGCCCAGGCGTCGTCGTCCCGCGCAAGGAACTGCTCACCCAGGTGTGGCGGCAGTCCTACGGCGACGACCAGACCATCGACGTCCATCTGTCCTGGCTGCGCCGCAAGCTGGGCGAGACCGCCGCCAAACCCCGCTACCTGCACACCCTGCGCGGCGTCGGAGTGAAGCTGGAAGCGCCCCTATGAGATGGGCGCTGGTGCGCATCTCGCTCGCCGTCACCTCCATGGTGGTGCTGGCCTTCGCCGTCCCGCTCGGCCTGGTCGTCCAGGAGATGGCCGGCGACCGGGCCATCGGCAACGCGGAACGGCAGGCCGCCGCCATCGGCCCCGTCCTCGCCATCACCGGCGACCGCGACCAGCTGGAACGGGCCGTCGCCAGCACGGAGGCGGGCGCCGCCGGCCGGATCGCCATCTGGCTGCCCGCCGCCACCGGACCCACCGACGAGGCCATCGTCATCGGCGAACCGCACACCAGCGACGAGGAGTTCCGCTCCTTCACCGAATTCGCCCGCGCCGCCACCCTGGAGACCCCCGGCGGCGTCATCCTGCTCCAGCCCACCGCCGTCTCCGGCGAACGCATCGCCGTCGTCGAGGTGTTCGTCCCCGACGCCGAACTCGCCACCGGCGTCACCACCGCCTGGCTGGTGCTCGCCGCCGTCGGCATCGCCCTGGTGGCCGGCTCCCTCGTGATCGCCGACCGGCTCGGCCGCCGCACCGTACGCCCCGCCGAGGAACTCGCCGGCGCCGCCCGCGAACTGGGCCAGGGCCGGCTGGAGGTACGGGTCCCCGAGGCCGGGCCCGCCGAACTGCGGGAGGCCGCCGTGGCGTTCAACTCCATGGCCGACCAGGTCGCCCGCCTGCTGGCCAACGAGCGCGAACTGGCCGCCGACCTCTCGCACCGGCTGCGCACCCCGCTCACCGTCCTGCGCCTGAACACCGCCACCCTCGGCGAGGGCGACGCCGCCGACCAGACCCGGCACGCGGTGGACCAGCTGGAGGCGGAGATCGACCAGATCATCCGCACCGTCCGCGAACAGCGCGCCCACCACCCCGCGGGAGGCACCGCGGCCGAGCGCGGCGAGGTCGACGCGGCGGAGGTGATCCGGGACCGGATGGCTTTCTGGTCGGCGCTGGCCGAGGACGAGGGCCGCGAGGTGCGGCTGTCCGGGGCGGACGAGCCCGTACGGGTACCGGTGCCGCGCGCCGAACTCACCGCGGCCCTGGACGCGATGCTCGGCAATGTCTTCCGGCACACCCCCGAGGGCACCGCCTTCGCCGTGGACGTGCACCACGCCAGCACCGACGACGCCGTGATCGTGCTGGTCTCCGACGCGGGGGAGGGGATCGCCGACCCGGACGCGGCGCTGCGCCGCGGCCACGGCCACGGCGGGCCCGGATCCACCGGGCTGGGCCTGGACATCGTGCGCCGGCTGGCGGAGTCCACCGGCGGCGATCTGCGGATCGGCCGCTCCGTGCTGGGCGGCGCCGAGATCCGGCTGTGGCTGGCCCTGGGCGGCCCGGCCGGCGACGCCGGGACGAACCCGGGCCCGGCCCGGCGCCGTGCGGCAACACGGCGGCGGACCAGGCACCAGGCTCCCCCGTCCCCCCTTCCGGGAAAGCGACGCCAGACGACGGGCGGCGGCTAGTCGCTTTGGGGGGCGCCTGTGGCCGGCTCCGCGGGCAGCTCACCGGCGGCGATCACCCCGGCGTACCAGCGGGCACTGGACTTCGGGGTGCGCGCCAGGGTGTCGAAGTCCACGTGCACGACCCCGAACCGCTTGCTGTACCCGAAGGCCCACTCGAAGTTGTCCAGCAGCGACCACACCTGGTAGCCGCGGACGTCCGCGCCCTGCTCCATCGCCTCGTGCACGGCGGCGAAGTGCTGGTGCAGATAGGCGATGCGCTCCGGGTCGTGCACCGCTCCGGTGGCGTCCGGCTTGTCGTCGTACGCCGCGCCGTTCTCGGTCACGTACAGGCCCAGCTTCGGAGCCTCGCGGGAGAAGCGCAGCAGCAGATCGGTCAGCCCCGAGGAGTCGACCGTCCAGCCCATCTCGGTGACCTCGCCCGGCGGCCGGTGGAAGACCACATCCTCCGCGCCCACCCACATGGAGTGCTCGGACTTGCCGTGGTTGCTGGAGAGCTTGCTCTCCGGCAGCTCCTCGTTCAGCGGGCCCGACACGATGGTGGTCGTGTAGTAGTTGAGCCCGATCGAGTCCAGCGGCTGGTGGATGATCGCCTCGTCGCCGTCGCGCACGAAGGACCAGTCGCTCACCCGCGCGGTGTCCCGCTTCAGGTCCTCGGGGTACGAGCCGTGCAGCACCGGGTCGGAGAAGATCCGGGTGTGCAGGTTGTCGATCCGGCGCGCCGCGTCGCGGTCCGCCTCCGAGGCCGGGTCCAGCGGACGGACCACACCCGGGTTGAAGCTGATCGACACCTCGGCGGAGCGCGGGAGCACCGAGCGCAGCGCCTGGGTGCCCAGACCGTGCGCGAGGTTGAGGTGGTGCGAGGCGCGCAGCACCGACTCCTGGTCGGTGCGCCCCGGGGCGTGCACGCCGGAGCCGTAGCCGAGGAACGCGCTGCAGAACGGCTCGTTGAGCGTGGTCCACAGCTGCACCCGGTCGCCGAGCGTCTCGCCGACGATCCCCGCGTACTCGGCGAACCGCTCGGCCGTCTCCCGCTCCGGCCAGCCGCCCGCGTCCTCCAGCTCCTGGGGCAGATCCCAGTGGTAGAGGGTGACGATGGGGGTGATGTCCCGCTCCAGCAGGCCGTCCACCAGCTCGCGGTAGAAGTCGAGCCCGGCCTGCACGGCCGGTCCGCGCCCGGTGGGCTGGACCCGGGGCCAGGAGACGGAGAACCGGTACGAGCGCAGGTTCAGCTCGGACATGAGCGCCAGGTCGTCGCGAAAGCGGTGGTAGTGGTCGCAGGCCACGTCCCCCGTGTCGCCGGCCAGGACCTTGCCGGGCGTATGGCTGAAGGTGTCCCAGATCGAGGGCGTGCGGCCGCCCTCGCGAGCGGCTCCCTCGATCTGATAGGCGGCCGTGGCCGCTCCCCACAGGAAGTCCGGTGGAAACACTCGTGGTTTGTTTTCAGTCATGGAAGCGCTCCCATTTTTGCTTGTTCAGAGGGTAACTGACCTCGCCGGACGGTGCTGATGGTGGCGGCGCCGGAGGAACCGGCGCCGCCACCCGACCGCGTACGCGGCCGATGCTCAGCCCTTGATCGCGCCGTGCATGATGCCGCCCACGATCTGCTTGCCGAACAGCACGAACGCGATCAGCAGCGGCAGCGTGCCCAGCAGCGCGCCCGCCATGATCACGCCCTGATCGGGGACATACCCACGCCCCAGGTTCGTCAACGCCACCTGAACGGTGGGATTGCGCTGGGTGAGGGCGATGATCGGCCAGAAGAACTCGTTCCAGGCCGCCACGAAGGTGAGCATCCCCAGCACGGCCATCGCCGGCCGCGCCACGGGGAAGACCACGTGCCACACCACCCGCAGGCTGTGCGCGCCGTCCACCCGGGCCGCTTCGATCAGCTCGGTGGGCAGCGCCTGCGACAGGTACTGCCGCATGAAGAACACCCCGAAGGCACTCACCATCATCGGCAGGATGACCGCCTGGAGGTGATCCGTCCACCCCACCTCCGAGACCGCCATGAACAGCGGCACCACCGTCAGCTGCGGCGGCACCATCATGGTGCCGATCACCAGCAGGAACAGCAGATTCTTGGCCCGGAAGCGGAGCTTGGCGAAGGAGAACCCGGCCAGCGTCGCGAACAGCACCGTGGAGAAGGTGATGGTGCCCGCCACGAAGGTGGTGTTGAGCAGCGCCAGACCGAGGTTGGCGTCGGTCCAGGCGCTGCCCAGGTTGTCGAAGAGCCGGTCCCCGAACCACAGCGGGGGCGGGGTCTGCGCCAGCCGGCCCGAGGAGTGCGACGCCGCGATGATCTGCCACACCAGCGGGATCAGCGAACCCACCGTGAAGATGATCAGGATGGTGTACGTGAGCCAGCCGCCGTGCATCTGCCGGCCGGCACTGCCGGCCCGCCGACCGCGCCCGCGCCCGGCGGAACGGCCCGTGCCGTTCCCGCCCGGACCCTTCGTGTCCGTGGCCGGCGACGCCGACCCGGCGCCCGCCTCGACCTCAGTGATTGACACGGTCACGCCTCCTTGCCGGCGGTGTCGCGGTTCACCCAGCGGGTGATCGCCCAATAGACCAGGCCGATGAGGATCAGCAGCATGAACATGGTCCAGGCGATCGCGGCGGCCCGGCCGAGATGGAAGTTGAACCAGCCCATCTGGTACATGTACAGACCGAGCGTCTGGTACTGGGACTGCGAACCACCCGCGGGCGACCCGGCGAACAGCAGTGGCTCACCGAACAGTTGCGTCGCGCCGATGGTCGAGACCACGACGGTGAAGATGATCGTCGGGCGCAGCGACGGGATCGTCACATGGATGAACTGCTTCCAGCGACTGGCGCCGTCCAGCGCGGCCGACTCGTACAGATCGTGCGGGACCGCCTGCATCGCGGCGAGGTAGATCAGCGCATTGTAGCCAGTCCAGCGCCAGATCACGATGGTGGAGACCGCGAACTGGCTGCTCCAGCTGCCCGCTTCCCAGGAGACCGGGTCGATGCCCACCAGGCCGAGGGCCCAGTTGATCAGACCGTAGTCCCGGCCGTACAGCATCGCGAAGACCAGGGTGGCGGCGGCGATGGAGGTGGCGTACGGCGTGAGCATCGCGACCCGGAACATCATCGAGCCGCGCAGCTTGTAGTTGAGGAGATGGGCGATGCCCAGGGCCATCAGCAGCTGCGGCACCGTGGAGATGACGCCGATGGTGAAGGTGTTGCCCAGGGCGTTCCAGAAGAACTCGTCCTCCCACAGCCGGGTGAAGTTCCCGAACCCCACCCACTCCAGCTCGTTCGGGTTGTGAAGGGACACCCGGTGCAGGGCGGACCAGCCCGTGTACAGCAGAGGGAAGAGCCCGAAGGCGGCGAAGAAGACGAAGAAGGGCGCGATGAAGCCGTACGGGCTCCACTTGGTGTCCCGCTGATAGCGGCGGGAACGGCGGTTGGCCCGGCGCTGCTCCTTGGCAGCGTCGCCGGGCGGGGCCGCGCCCCCCGTGGAAACGGGGGGCGCGGCCGGGACGTGATCGGTCGTCATTGATCCGCACCTGTTCCGATTACTCGTCGAGGGCGTTCTGGATCCTGCTGAGGGTGTTGCTCCACGCGGCGTCCGGCGACTCGCCCTGCTGCGCGATCTGGAGCAGACCGTCGGCGAAGGCCTCCTGGATCAGCTGGTCACGCGGACCGATGATGGTGGGCGGGATCTCCGCGGCGGCGCCGGAGAAGATCTCTCCCATCGGCATCCCCTCGAAGTAGGGGTGCGTGGCGTCCTGGACCTCGGGCGTGCTCTGCGCCTCCAGGGAGGAGGGGAAGCTGCCGCGCTCGGTGAAGAGCTTGGCCTGCTGCTCCGGGGCGGTCAGCCAGGCGGCGAGCTTGACGGCCTCTTCGTGGTTCTTGCCCGCCTCGGGCACGCCGACGAAGGCGCCGCCCCAGTTGGACGGTACGGGCGCGGGCGCCGCGTCCCACAGGCCCTCGGCGGCGTCCCCGGCCTTCTCCTGGATGTAGCCGAGCATCCAGGCGGGGCAGGAGATGGTGGCGAAGTCGCCGTTGGCCATGGCGCGTTCCCACTCGGGGGTGAACTGCTTCTGGCGCGTGCTCAGACCGCTCTCCTCGGTGCGCACCCCCAGCTCCCAGGCGGCCTGGACGGCTTCGCTGGTCTCGTAGACCAGTTCGCCCGAGCCGTCGTAGTAGCGCTCCTCGTAGCTGGAGACGACGCCGTTGTACACGCCGCCGGGGGAGTCCACCCAGGAGACGCCGTCGGGGGCGTTCTCCTGGAACTGCTCACCGGCCTCGACGTAGGCGGTCCAGTCGCCGGCCCACAGCGCGCCGAGTTCGTCCCGGTCGGTGGGCAGCCCGGCCTCCTCCAGGAGGTCCTTGCGGTAGCAGATGGCGGTGGGGCCGATGTCGGTGCCGAGCCCGATGAGACGGCCGTCCGCACTGGTGGACTGCACCAGCTTCCACGGGGCGAAGTGGCCGGTGTCGACGTCCTCGTACTCGTTGAAGTCCACCCAGCGGGTGTTCAGGTCGCCCGCCATGTCGGCGATGTTGGCGACCTCGATGGCCTGGATGTCGGCCAGTCCGCTGCCCTGCGAGAGGCGGGTGAGCAGCTGGGCTATGTAGTCCTTGTTCTCGGTGATCGAGTCCTGCTGGATCTTGATGTGGGGGTTGGCCTCCATGTACTCGTCGTACAGGCCGGCCTCCTCGTATCCGAACTGTCCGAAGACGCCCACGGTCAGTGTGACCTGGCCGTCGTCACCATCGTCGCCACTGCTCGAACACGCGCCGAGCAGGCCGGTCGCGAGGGTGGCGGTCAGGCCGATCGCCATCGCTCTGGCCGTCCGGCCGCGCCGGCGGTATGACACTTGGACTTCGGGTGTGTTGCGCATAGCGGGTCGTCCTCCTGGCGCACTGACGTTGCCTTCCCGGCCGGGGTGGTGCGGCGCGCGTGTGTGGGGGTGGGGCCTGGGTTCGGAACGTACGGGGTCTGTAGGGTTTCTGATGTGTGGGAGCGCTCCCAGTTGTGATGGGTTGAAGGCTCCCCGAGCCCTTGGCGGGTGTCAAGGCATCGGACACGACGACTCGGTTTCCGTGATGTAGTTGGAACGGGGCGGGCGAACGGGAGGAAAAGCGATGGTTCGTACAGGACGCGGCAGTGGCCGCGACGGCAGACCGACCCTGGAACAGGTCGCCGCCCGCGCGGGCGTCGGCCGGGGCACGGTGTCCCGCGTGATCAACGGCTCCCCACGGGTGAGCGACCGCACCCGCGCCACGGTGGAGGCGGCGATCGCCGACCTGGGCTACGTGCCCCACCGCGCGGCCCGTGCCCTCGCCGCCAACCGCGCCGACGCCATCGCGCTCGTCATCCCCGAGGCCGAGGCCCGGCTGTTCGCCGAGCCGTACTTCTCCGGCATCATCCGCGGCGTCACCGCCGAACTCGCCGACACCGACATCCAGCTGCTGCTCACCCTGATCCGCACCCCGAAGGAACGCCAGCGCTTCGGCCAGTACGCCTCCAGCCGCCGGGTGGACGGCGTCCTGCTGGTCTCCGTGCACGGCGATGACCCCCTGCCCGACCTGCTCACCGAGATCGGTATGCCCGCGGTCATGAACGGCCGCCGCTCGGCCCAGGAGTCCTTCCCGCACGTCGACTGCGACAACCTCGGCGGCTCCCAGCTCGCCGTCGAACACCTGCTGGGGCGCGGCCGGGGCACGGTCGCCACCATCACCGGACCGCTGGACATGTACGCGGCCCAGTGCCGGCTGGCCGGCTACCAGGAGGCGCTGCGGGCGGCCGGGCGCGAGGCCGACGACGAGCTGATCGCGCACGGCGACTTCACCGAGGAGAGCGGGCACGCGGCGATGCGCGCGCTGCTGCGCCGCCGCCCCGGCCTGGACGCGGTGTTCTGCGCCTCCGACCTGATGGCGATCGGTGCCCGCCGGGCGCTGCGGGAGATGGGCCGTACGGTGCCGGGGGACGTCGCCCTCGTCGGGTTCGACGACTCCTCCATGGCGCGGCACATGGACCCGCCGCTGACCAGTGTCCGGCAGCCGATGGAGGGCATGGGGCGGGCGATGACGCGGGCGCTGCTCGCGGAGATCACGGACGGCGGCCTGGAGCGGCCGCGCACGGTCCTGCCGACCGAGCTGGTGCGCCGCTCGTCCTCCTAGGGGGCGTGGGCGGATGCCCGTATGGGGCGTCCCATGGTGGCCGGATGACCGTTCGTGTGAGCGGTGCGGGCAGCGGCCGGTGGCCCTCGCGGGCACCGCGTGGTGTGCCGTCATGGCCGCGCGGACAGGCTCGGCGGCCGGACCGTACGCGGGGCAACGGGGCCGGGGGCGTCATTCCCCTTGCACCATGGGTGCCCGACCTTGGTGAGTCGGGTCGCCCCCCGCGGCGTGGGGGGAAGCCCGCTTCTGCCTTCCCCGGCTGCCCGGTTGGCCGCGCCCACCGCCCGGGGGTGCCCGGCTGGGCACCCTCGGGCGGCCCGGGTCGTACGGCGCCGGCCCGGGCCCGGCCGTACCACCTGCGCGACCCCCGGCGGGCTACCCGAGCGGATCGGCGGCGCGGTGGCGTGCCGCGTGGGCCGCGCGTTCGCCCGCCCCGGACAGGGCTGAGGCGGCGCGCCGGGAGGCCACGGCCGCGGTGACATCCTCCGCGAGCAGATCGGCGTTGACCTGCGCCGCCGCCACCGAGCCCTGCCCGGCGGCCGTGATGACCTGGGCGCGCGGGTCGACGACATTGCCCGCCGCCCACACCCCCGGCACGTCGGTGCGGCCGTTCGCGTCGACCGCCATGAAGCCGTTCGGCTGCCGCCGCGCGCCGAGCGCGGCCAGGATCTCGTCCCGGGGAACGAACGCCGGCATCACGAACACGGCCTCCCGCAGCACCGAACCTCTGCCGTCCACCTCCACCCCGCGCAGCCGGTCGTCCTCGACGGCCAGCCGGTTGACCCGGCCCGTCACGATCCGGACCCCGCGCGCCTCCAACTGCTCCCGCTCCTCGGGCGAAACGGGCACGTCGTGCGGGAAGTAGGCGATGTCGCCCGACCACTGACCGAGCAGCAGCGCCAGGTGCACGCTGCCGATGACGCCGATCGGGCGGTCCCTGACCTCGTACCCGTGGCAGTACGGGCAGGCCGCCACCTCCTTGCCCCAGCGCTCCCGCACACCGGGGATGCCGGGCAGTTCGTCGCGCAGCCCGGTCGCCAGGATCAGCCGGCGAGCGGTGAGCCGCCGCCCGTCCCCGAGCCGCACCGCGAACCCGTCACCCGCGGCCCGCACGTCCTCCACCAGGGCATCGATCAGCTCCACGCCGTACCCGGCGACCTCGGTCCGGCCGATCGCCAGGAGCTCACCCGGGGGCAGGCCGTCCCGGGACAGAAAGCCGTGCATGTGGGCAGCCGGGGCATTGCGGGGTGCCCCGCCGTCCACCACGGCCACCCGTCGGCGGGCCCGCCCCAGCACCAGCGCGGCGCTGAGCCCGGCCGCACCGCCCCCCATGATCAGCGCGTCGTACGCCTCGTCGGTCATCGTGACCACCTCCGCGACCGAGCATGCGAAGCGCGATGCACCGCCGACAACTTCCGTTGCCATTTCCGGGACGAGCGGTGGGGTCACTGTTCAAGAAATGAACGCAAGCGGGCGGTGTGCGGGCCCGGTCCAAGGGGCGCGCGGGCCGGGAACCGGTGCCGCTACTCCAGCATGAGTGCGCCGAGCACCTGCCCGTGGATCTTCTCACCGGTCGGACGGAAGCCCAGCCGCAGGTAGAAGTCCTCCGGTCCGTGCGCGTGCGGAACCCACAGCACCGTGACCCGGCGCTCTCCCCGGCGGCGGGCCTCCGCGCACACGGCCTCCACCGCGAAGCGGCCGTACCCCCGGCCCTGCTGATCCGCCGCGATGTTCAGCCGCCAGATGCCGCACCGGAAGGCGTCCACCGGGTGGGCCGGGTCGAAACCGCCCATGACGAAGCCCACGAGCCGGTCGCCGTCGAAGACCAGCCGGGGCCAGGCGCTGTCGCCGTGGGCATACGCGTCGGCCAGCGACCTGGCGACCGGCGCGACCACGCCCTCCTGCTCGGGGCGCACCACGAGGTCGCACGCCGCGTCGACATTGTGGGGGCCGACCTTTTCCACCCGCAGTGATGACGTCATGCCAGGAACCTACGCGGAGACACTGACAGACCGGCGGGCCGGCTCCGGGGCGGGTGCCGCACCCGTTGGAGGAACCCGTACGGGAGCCGTGCCCGGCACCGGCCCCGCTCCATGGAGGTGTGCCGGGACCGTTCGTCACGGATTGTCAGTGGCCGGTGCCACCATCGGGGGCATGGAGGAGATGGCGGAAGAGATCGTGCCGGTGCTGAGGGTGGCCGATGCCGGTGTCGCGGTCCGGTGGTGGGGGCGGCTGGGCTTCGCCAAGGTGTGGGAGCACCGGTTCGAGCCGGGGTTTCCGCCCTTCGTGGAGGTGGCGCGCGGGCGGGTGAAGGTGTTTCTGTCCGAGCACACCGGTGACGCCCCGCCCGGCGGGCTCGTGCATCTGCGGCTGCGGGACATCGACGCCGTGGCCGCCGAGTTCGGGGTCGATGTCTCGGAACAGCCGTGGGGGCGCGAGATGGAGCTGACCGATCCGGACGGGAATCGTGTGCGGGTCGGTGCGCCGCCCGGATAGGCGGGCAGCAACCCGCCCCCGGGCCGCAGGGGGCGCCGGGGGCGGGTGCGTTCAGGAGGGGGTGACACCGGTGGTGCGGGGTGCGATCAGATCACAGGGGCGGGTAGGCGTTCGCCAGCAGCTCCTGGAACTGGGCGGAGAACCAGTGCCCGGAGACGGGGGCGTCAGCGAGGGCGCCGGACATGTTGTTGTTGTTGCGGGGGTTGCCCTCGTAGGTCGGGTCGCACATGCGGTCGAAGCCCTTGCCCTCGTCGTTCGGGATCTCGGTGCTCGAACCGTCGGACTCGCCCGGGGGCTTCATCCACACGTAGGCGTCGATCCCGGTGGCGGGAGCGGCGGTCGGGCGCTCGCCGAGGCCGGCGCCGGCCTGGTTGCACCAGTTGCCCTGGTGGATGCGGCCATCGACGCGGCTTCCCTCGACGAACTCGTCCACGCTGCTGCGCGGTCCTTCACCGCTGGGCCGGTCGGCGCCGCCCCAGCCGCTGCGGGAGGTGTCGATCAGCATCCCGATGTCCGAGTTGAAGCCGAGGCTGACCAGTTCGGTGCGGAAGGCCTGGGCGAAGCCCTGGTTGTCGACGTAGCGGTTCCAGTCGACCCACTTCGACTCACGGACGGAGGTGCCGTTGATGGAGTCGTCGATGGAGTAGTACGGCTCGACCGCCGGCCCGAAGTTGGCCGTGTTGACGATGAAGCCGTGGACATCGTCGACGGTGGCGCCGCCGGTGGTGGCGGCCGTCTTGAACAGCTCGGCGGAGGCGGTGAAGTTGTCGTCCCAGCCGATCCAGCCGTAGTGCCCGGCGTCGATGTAGTTGTAGACGTTCGGGATGGCACCGAGCTGGTCAAGGGCATAGGCCACGCCCTCGACGTAGTTGCCGTTGGCCTTCATCACGTCGCACTCGGGGGTGGCCGTGGGCCGCGGGGTGACGTTGGTGATGAGGTTGGGCAGCGAGTCGATCTCGATCGTCGTCACGATCCGCAGATCCGCGTAGGCGGGGTCGGCGAGGATCTCCGCGATCGGGTCGATGAACTCGGACTTGTACCGGTCGATCTCGGTCGGACCCAGCTCACCGTTGGAGGCGAGAGCGGAACAGTCACGGCCCGGCAGGTTGTAGACGACGACCTGGAAGACGAACGCGTCGCTCCCGGCCGCCTGCTCCACCGCCGTATCGAGGTGGTCGCGCAGACCCATCGTGCGGCCGGCGCCCTGGCCGTCGCCCTCGATCGCGGCGGTCCGGTCCAGCCACACACCGGTCGGCTGGTCCGCGATCTGGCTGCCACCCGGTTCGGCGGCGGCATTCGCCGACCACTCCGGGTTCACATAGACATCGGCGCCGACATAGGGATTGTCGACCCGGTCCAGCGTGCTGGGGTCCTCGTTGGCCGAGGCGGCGCCCAGGGTGCCGACGGTCAGTGCGCCGGCGCCGAGAAGGGCGCCCGTCGCCAGGGCGATCCGGCGTCCGCGGCGGTCACGGCGGTGCGGGGGATGCTCGTGCGGGGGGTTCATGGTGCGGCTCATCGCAGTCTTCCTCCGTTGTGGGGGTTGGAGTGTTCTGCTGAAAGGTGTGCCTGTGCCTGTGCCGGTTCGGCGGGGGCGCGACCGCGAGGGTCGTGCCCGGTGGCCGGCCCGCCGCCGGTGGTCCCGCGGTGCGCGGGGCCGGTGTGGGCGTGACGGGTGCGGCGGGTGGGTTGTGGGGGGTGTGGGGTAGTGGGGGTGAGGTGGGGGGTACGGAACGGTGTCCGCTGCCTCGTGACGCGTCGTCCAGGGCGCCCATCGGCTTGGAACCGCTCCCACTGGTTGAAGGGACCGTAGGCCACGAAACCCCCATTCGCCAAGGGGGCGTTCGAGAAATAACCGTCAGAGGCGGTACTCCAGGGGGTTGACGTGCACACCTCGTAGACAGAATCCTTGGGAGCGCTCCCACTGGTTTGGTTCATCAAGCACCTCAGCACGAACAGCACGGCCTCTCACCCCCCACTGAGCCGCGAGGAGGCACGATGCGTATCCGGACCGGATCACCCATCGGGACCCCGACCAGAGCGAGACCACAAGACCCCCACCCGCCGCGCGCCGCGCGCAGAACCCGCCGGCTGTGGATGGCCGGCCTGGTGGCGCTGTCCCTTCCCCTGGGGCTGACCGCCACCGCCGCGCAGAGCAGCGCCGCGCCCGTCCCGCTCGCGGACGGCCCCGGCGCGCTGCGCTTCGAGAGCCAGTTCCTCGACCTCTACGCCACGATCAAGGACCCCGCGAACGGGTACTTCTCACCGGAGGGGATCCCGTACCACTCCGTGGAGACGCTGATCGTCGAGGCTCCGGACCACGGGCACGAGACGACCTCCGAGGCGTACTCGTACCTGATCTGGCTGGAGGCGCAGTACGGCAAGGTCACCGGCGACTGGGCGCCGTTCAACGACGCCTGGGAGCTGATGGAGCAGTACATGATCCCCGGCTCCGTCGACCAGCCGACGAACAGCTTCTACAACGCGTCGAGCCCGGCCACGTACGCCGCGGAGCACACCGACCCCTCGGCGTACCCGTCCCCCCTGGACCAGGGCGTGTCCGTGGGCCAGGACCCGATCGCCGGCGAGCTGACCAACACGTACGGCACCGCCGACATCTACGGGATGCACTGGCTCCAGGACGTCGACAACGTCTACGGGTTCGGCAACAGCCCCGGTAATCCCTGCGGTGGCGGCCCGGAGACCGAGGGGCCGTCCTTCATCAACACCTTCCAGCGCGGCTCGCAGGAGTCGGTGTGGGAAACCGTGCCCCACCCCTCCTGCGAGGACTTCACCTACGGCGGGGACAACGGCTACCTCGATCTGTTCATCGGGGACCAGGGGTACGCGGAGCAGTGGCGCTACACCAACGCGCCTGACGCCGACGCCCGTGCCGTGCAGGCCGCGTACTGGGCCAACCAGTGGGCCGCCGAGCAGGGCAACGCCTCGGCCGTGGCGGGCACGGTCGACAAGGCGTCCAAGATGGGCGACTACCTGCGCTACTCGATGTACGACAAGTACTTCAAGCAGGCGGGCAACTGCGTCGGCGCCACCTCCTGCCCGGCGGGCAGCGGTAAGAATAGCGCCCACTACCTGATGTCCTGGTACTACAGCTGGGGCGGCGCGCTGGACCCCAACGCGGGCTGGGCGTACCGCATCGGCAGCAGCCACTCCCACTTCGGCTACCAGAACCCGCTGGCCGCCTACGCGCTGAGCACCGACTCCGCGCTCATCCCCAACTCCCCGAGCGCCGGGCAGGACTGGGGACAGTCGCTGGACCGGATGGTGGAGTTCTACCGCTGGCTCCAGTCGGCCGAGGGCGGCATCGCGGGCGGTGCCACCAACAGCTGGGAGGGCTCCTACGCCACCCCGCCGGCCGGCACCCCCACCTTCTACGGGCTGTTCTACGACGAGGCGCCCGTCTACCGGGACCCGCCGTCGAACCAGTGGTTCGGTATGCAGGCCTGGTCGATGCAGCGGCTCGCCGAGTACTACCACGAGTCCGGTGACACGATGGCGGGCGAGGTGCTCGACAAGTGGGTCGACTGGGTGCTGGACCACGTGACCATCGGCAGCGGCGGGGACTTCCAGATCCCGTCCACCCTGTCGTGGTCGGGCAGCCCCGACACCTGGAACCCCTCCAACCCGGGCAGCAACTCCGGGCTGCATGTGACGGTCACCGAGTACACCCAGGACGTCGGGGTGACCGGTTCGCTGGCCAACGCCCTGTCGTACTACGCCGCGGCCAGCGGTGACACGGCCGCGCGGGACGCGGCGGCCGGGCTGCTGGACGCGCTGTGGGAGAACTCTGACGGTCTGGGCATCGCGGTGCCCGAGGAGCGCGGGGACTTCTCGCGCTTCGACGACCCGGTGTACCTTCCGTCCGGCTGGAGCGGCGAGATGCCGAACGGGGACGTCATCGAGTCCGGTGCCACCTTCGAGTCGATCCGGTCCTTCTACCAGGACGACCCGGACTGGGGGAAGGTGCAGGCCCACCTGGACGGGGGCCCCGCGCCGACCTTCGAGTACCACCGCTTCTGGGCGCAGGCGGACATCGCCATCGCGATGGCCACGTACTCCGAACTGTTCGGGGACGGCGCGTAGCGGGCAGGATCACCACGGGAGACCCCACCCACGCACCCACGCCCGGAGCCCCGGTCGGCGCCACAGCGCCGGCCGGGGCTTCCGGCGTGTGCGGGCGGGGCGCCGTGCGGTGGCCCGGGCCCGGGGCAGGGCCCGGAGTCAGGAGCACCACCACAGCCAGCAGCTGCCGCCGCCCCCGTTGTTGCCGTCGTCTCCGTCGTCGTCCCCGTCGCCGTCACCACCGCCGGAGCTGTCGTCCGGCGGCGGCGGGGAGGAGGGTTCCTCCTCGCCCGGCGCGGTCTCGGTCGGATCGGGGGAGGCTCCCTCGGTCGGGGCACCGGTATCACTGGGGGGAGGGCTCACCCGGCCCGAGCTGGAGGCGTCCGGGGGCGGGGACTCACCCGCGCTCTCCTCGGCACCGTCCCGCGCGTCCTCGTCCGCGTCCGGATCGTCCTCGTCCCGGCCCGCGGCCTCGCCGTCGTCCCCGTCCGTCGGGGAGCCGCTTTCGCCCGCGGTGGCGGTGGCGTCGCCGCTCGGTCCTGCCGCCGTGTCGCCGCCCCCGGAGGCGTCGTCCGTGCTCTCCCCGTCCTCCTCCGCTCCCGAGGACTCGGAGGCCGCGTCCGTGACGCGGTCGGAGTCGGCCGGCTGTTCGCGCTGCAGGGGCAGTCGTACCTCGCCGACCTCGGCGACCAGCACCCCGACGGCGACGATGCCCAGGACGGCGCCGAGCACGTAGCGGCGCCCCTTGCGGGGACGTGAGGCGTGGCGTTTGCCGCGCCGCTCGGCGCGCCGACCGCCGGCGGGGGGCGTGGCGGGGGAGTCGTCCGGGTGTTCGGGGCGTTCCGGGTCGCCGCCCCCGTCGTGGCCGTCCTGCGGAATGCGCCGGTCCTGCGAGCCGGAGCCGGAGGCCGTGCCGGAGTGCCGGCCAGGCGTGGCGTGGTCACTGCCGTGTCCGTCGACCGCCATCGGTGACGCGGGAGGGTCCTGGTGCGGCTGCTGCCGGGAGGTCACTTCGCCACATCCTGGACATGTCAAAGCTCCGTTGAGATGCCGACGGCAGGTTATGCAGTAGTCCACGGGCTTACCCGGCTTCGTGCGAGAGGGGGTGGGTGGTGCGCGAGACACCTTAGCGACGTGGACGTGCCGGGCGGTACGGGCGGTTCTGTGGGGGAGCAAAGTGGTGCGAGCTCCATGGCTAGTGGGAGCGCTCCCAACCATGTGCCCATGACGCGTATGTGTCAAGACCTTGGACGTGAGGTCATGACCGTCCGGTGATTTCCGTGCAGTACGTGACCTTCTGGTGACTTCATGGCCACAATTTCTGAACAGACATCTGGCGGACCGGGGGCGGAGGCGCTACCTTCCCCTCAGCTAGTGGGAGCGCTTCCATGCACCGCATCGCATCGCACCGCACTCCGGGCCACCGGCCGCGGGGTGTGGACCTTTCAAGGACGAAGGGACTCCGATGAGCCGCAGCACCCCCCCACTTCCCCGCCGGCGCAGACGCGGCCGTGCCCTGCTGGCAGCAGGGGCGCTGATCGCCACGGCGCTGGGCACCGGCGGCATGCTCCAGGGCACGGCCTCCGCCGCCGCCGTGGGCTGCTCCGTCGACTACCGCACCAATGACTGGGGCTCGGGCTTCACCGCCGATGTCACCATCACCAACTCCGGGACCACGGCCGTCAACGGCTGGACCCTCAGCTATGCCTACGCCGGCAACCAGACCCTCAGCGGGGGCTGGAACGGCCAGTGGTCGCAGTCCGGACGCAACATCACCGTCCGCAACGCCGCCCACAACGCCGGCATCGCCGCCAACGGCGGCAGTGTCAGCACCGGCGCGCAGTTCACCTACAGCGGCTCCAACGCGGCGCCCACCAGCTTCGCGGTCAACGGCGTCACCTGCGGCGAGGACCCGGGTGAGCCGGGCGAGCCCGGTGAGCCGGGCAACCCGCCCGGTGACCGCGTCGACAACCCGTACGTGGGCGCCGGTGTCTATGTGAACCCGGAGTGGTCGGCGAATGCCGCCGCCGAACCGGGTGGCAGCCGGATCGCCAACCAGCCGACCGGTGTGTGGCTGGACCGGACCGCCGCCATCAACGGCACGGGTCAGGGCGCCGGCCGCACGATGGGTCTGCGCGACCATCTCGACGCCGCCGTGGTCCAGGCCCGCAGCCACAGCGAGTTCGTCTTCCAGGTTGTTGTCTACAACCTGCCGGGCCGTGACTGTTCGGCTCTGGCGTCCAACGGTGAGCTGGGTGCGACCGAGATCGACCGGTACAAGTCCGAGTTCATCGATCCGATCGCTGCCATCCTCGCTGATCCCGCCTATGCGGATCTGCGGATCGTGACGACGATCGAGATCGACTCGCTGCCCAACCTCGTCACCAACGTCACTCCGCGGCCCACGGCCACTCCCGAGTGCGACGTGATGAAGGCGAACGGCAACTATGTCGAGGGCGTGGGGTACGCGCTGGGCAAGCTCGGTGCCATCCCGAACGTCTACAACTACGTCGACGCCGGGCACTACGGCTGGATCGGCTGGGACGACAACTTCACCGCGTCGGCCGAGCTGTTCAAGACGGCCGCCACCACCGCTGGTGCCTCTGTCGACGATGTCCACGGCTTCATCGTGAACACGGCCAACTTCGGGCCGGCGGTCGAGCCGTACTACTCCATAAGTGACTCCGTGAACGGCGCCTCGGTCCGTGAGTCGAAGTGGGTCGACTGGAACCGTTACGTCGACAACCAGAGCTTTGCCCAGGGCTTCCGCGCCGAGCTGGTGCGGCAGGGCTTCGACTCGGGTATCGGGATGCTGATCGACACCTCCCGCAGCGGCTGGGGCGGCTCCGACCGGCCCTCCGGCCCCGGTCCGCGCACCAGCCTGGACGCCTTCGTCGAGGGCAGCCGCGTGGATGGCCGTATCCACCAGGGCAACTGGTGCAACCAGGCCGGCGCCGGCCTGGGCGAGCGCCCGACCGCCGCTCCCGCCACCGGGATCGACGCGTACGTGTGGATGAAGCCGCCGGGTGAGTCGGACGGTTCGAGCTCGGAGATCCCGAACGACGAGGGCAAGGGCTTCGACCGCATGTGCGACCCGACCTACGAGGGCAACCCGCGCAACAACAACAACATGTCCGGTGCCCTGCCGAACGCACCGGTCTCCGGACACTGGTTCTCCGCCCAGTTCCAGGAGCTGATGGCCAACGCCTACCCGCCCCTGTGACCGATCCCGTGACGCGGCCCGACCCGGTCTGACCGGGCCGGGACCGCCCGGTACCGGTCCGCTCCGACCGCCGTATCACGATGCGCCGGGGCCCGTCACCGTACGGGCCCCGGCGCACTACGCTTGATCACATGTGTGGACGGTACGCGGCCAGCAGAAGCCCGGAGGATCTCGCGACGATCTTCGACATCGAGCGCTGGGAGCCGTCCGAGGCGCTGCCCGCCGACTGGAACGTGGCCCCCACCAAAGAGGTGTACGCGGTCCTCGACCGCCCCCTCAAGGGCGGCGGCCCCGAGCCGGTGCGCCAGCTGCGGGTGCTGCGCTGGGGCCTGGTGCCCTCCTGGGCCAAGTCCCCCGAGTCCGCCGCCAAGATGATCAACGCCCGCTCGGAGACCGTCCACGAGCGCGCCTCCTACCGCCGGGCCTTCGCCGCCCGCCGCTGCCTGCTCCCCGCCGACGGCTACTACGAATGGGCCACCGGCGGTGAGGAGCGCGCCGAGGAGGAGAAGGGCAAACGCAAGCGGCAGCGCAAGCAGCCGTACTTCGTCACCCCGGCCGACGGCTCGGTGATGGCGCTGGCCGGACTGTACGAGTTCTGGCGCGACAGCACCCTTCCCGAGGACCATCCGCGCGCCTGGTGGGTGACGTGCACCGTGCTCACCACCGACGCGGAGGACACCCCGCTGGCGGACGCGCCGCAGGGGGAGCCGCAGCCCGCCGGTCCTGCGGTGGGCGCCGCCGCCAAGGGCCCCAGGTCGCTGGCCGACATCCACCCCCGGATGCCGCTCATGCTGCTGCCCGACCGCTGGGACGCCTGGCTGGACCCCTCCCGCACCGACCCCGAGGACATCCGGGAGCTGCTGGCGCCGCCCCCGCCGGGCACGGTGCGCGCGTACCCGGTCACCACGGACGTCAGCAATGTACGGAACAACGGCCCCGAGCTGGTCGCCGCGCTGCCGGCCCCCGAGGAGGAGACGCTCTTCTGAGCCGGGGCGCGCGGGCGCCGGGCCCCGCACGGGCCGCTCCGCCCGCGTGAGCGTGCTCACAGCGGCAGTGATCACCGCGGCGCCCAGGAATGCGGCGCGCACCCGCCGTGTTGTGCCATGCGTACGGGCTGTACAGCACGCACGGCAGACGAGAGAGCGGAGACGTCCCCCATGGGATCCATCAGCTGCCCGACCCGACCGCGGCGGCCGGCCGCCGCCGAGGTGGACTGGGCGACGCTGGCACTGGCCTCCGACCGGTCCTCCCGACCGGCGGACGGGCCCATCCGTCGTCTATCCTCCGAAACGGACGGGCCCATGCCCGGGTTCGTCGCCTTTCGGAAGGAGGAGGTGGGTCAGGTCACCGGTACGGACGATTCGTCGCGGGACGAGGCCGCGCGGGAGACGGACGCCGAGCGCAACGCGCGCTTCGAGCGGGACGCCCTGGGCTTCCTCGACCAGATGTACTCGGCCGCGCTGCGCATGACGCGCAACCCCGCCGATGCCGAGGACCTGGTGCAGGAGACCTACGCGAAGGCGTACGGCTCGTTCCACCAGTTCCGTGAGGGCACCAACCTCAAGGCGTGGATGTACCGCATCCTCACCAACACCTTCATCAACTCGTACCGCAAGAAGCAGCGGGAACCGCAGCGCAGCGCCGCCGAGGACATCGAGGACTGGCAGCTGGCGCGGGCGGAGTCGCACATGTCGACCGGGCTGCGCTCGGCCGAGTCGCAGGCGCTGGATCACCTGCCCGACTCCGATGTGAAGCAGGCACTCCAGGCGATCCCGGAGGAATTCCGCATCGCCGTCTATCTCGCGGATGTCGAGGGCTTTGCCTACAAGGAGATCGCCGACATCATGGGTACCCCCATCGGCACGGTGATGTCCCGGCTGCACCGCGGCCGTCGGCAGCTGCGCGACATGCTCAGTGATTACGCCCGTGAGCGTGGCCTCGTCCCGGCCGGCACGGGCGGGGCACAGGAAGGCTCAGGCTCATGAGTGGCGACCCGTCGCGCCCCACGGACTGTTCGGAGGTCCTGGGCCATCTGTACGAGTATCTCGACAAGGAGATGCCCGACGTCGACTCCGCGAAGTTCCAGGAGCACATCGAGGAGTGCCGGCCGTGCCTGGCCGAGTACGGCCTCGAGGAGTCGGTGAAGAAGCTCGTCAAGCGCTGCTGCGGCCAGGACGAGGTACCCGCCGACCTGCGGGCCAAGGTGCTGGACCGGATCGATCTGATCAGGGGCACGGGCACGGGCGCCGCGGGTTCGGTCGCGGGTACGGCGCAGCCGGGTGGGGCCGCCGCACCGCCGGCGACGACCGCGGACTGACGCGCTCGCGCCGTGCGGCCCGCGCGGCGCAGGCACCCCGGGAACCCCGGGGGCGCGTCCCTCGCGCCCTCCGCCCTACTTTCACTTCCTTCACCCCCCTTTCACTCGATCGGGTGAGTATGGCGGCGTTCTGCCAGGACTGACCCGCAAACTCCCCCCGCGTCCTCCGGCGCGCGCTCTATCCTCCCCGGGACACCCAGGGGAGGAGGACCACCATGCGGGAATTCGGGGAGGCCGTCGCGGCCCTGCCGTGGACCCAGTTCCTTCCGCTCGCCCTGCTCGGCGCCCTGTGCGCCTACCTGCCCCGCTGCCGCTTCCTGGGCCACCGCGTACCACGGGAGACCGGCGCCTACGGGGCACTGCTGTTCACCGGCGTGTTCCTGCTGCCCCCCGGCCTGGCCGCGCTCGCCCCACTGCCCGGCGCCCTGCTCGGCCACCGCCCCGCCGAGGGCAGGACCCGGCACGCCATCCGCCTCATGGTCACCGCCGCGGCCGCCGCGTACTGCTTCCGGCTGCTCACCGAGGGGCTGCTCGGCGACGCGCTGCCCGCCACCGGCGCCGACCCCGGGCACGCCCAGCCCGCCGCCGCGCCGCTGACCATCACGCTGCTGCCCGCCCTCATCGCCGTGCTCACCTGCGCCGCCGCCGACCGGGCGCTGGGCGGCAGCCGCAGCGCCGCCGCCGTCCTGCTCGGGCACCTGCCCTACGGTCTGCTCGGACTGCTCGCCGCCACCCTGTGGCACGCCGTCCCCGGGCCGGGTCTGCTCGGCGCGCTCCCCGTCCTGGCCCCCGGCTACATCTGCTGCTGGATCATGGCCCGCTCCCGGCAGCTGGACGCCGCGCACCGCGCCACCGTCGCCGCGCTCGTCCAGGCCGTCGACCTCAAGGACCGCTACACCCGCGGCCACAGCGAACGCGTCGGCCACGCCGCCGCCCTCATCGCCCGCGAACTCGGCGTGGACACGGAGCGTGTCCACGCCCTGCGCACCGCGGGCGCCCTCCACGACATCGGCAAACTCGCCGTGCCCACCCGCACCCTGCGCAAGGAGGGCCCGCTCAGCGACGAGGAGTGGCGCCAGATCCGCCGGCACCCCGAGTACGGGTACCAGATCGTGCGCGGCATCCGCGTCCTGGGCGAAGCCGTGGACGCCGCCCTCCACCACCACGAGAGCTACGACGGCAGCGGCTACCCGGCCGGGCTCGCGGGCCCGCGGATCCCCGAGGCCGCCCGGATCGTGGCGGTCGCCGACGCCTTCGACGCCATGACCTCCACCCGCAGCTACCGGCGCGCCCGCCCGGTGCCCGAGGCCCTCGCCGAACTGCGCCGCTGCGCCGGCACCCAGTTCGACCCGCGGATGGTGGCGGCCCTGGGCACCGCCCTGGAACGGTACGGCTGGCCGTACACCGAGCCCCCGGCGCCCGAGGCGACGAGCCGGACCATCCCCGCCGGCCGCTCCGGCACCGACCGGCAGGTACCCGACGAGCAGCCGGGCGCGCGCACATGAACTGGTCCGCGTTACGGCTGCTGCGCGCCGACCCGCCCGCCGCCACCGCCCTGGCCGCAGCCGTGGCGGGCGGCGTCATCGCGCTGGCCCTGGGCACCGCGTACCTGCACTGGTGGGCGCTCCCGTTCTGCTGCGGGCCGCTGCTGCTGACCACCCTCGTCTTCCGCCGCTACGCCGTGGTCCGCGCCACCTACCGCCAGACGGTCACCGCGCTGGCCCTCGCCACCGAGGTCGCCGGCTACACCCCGCCCGGCCACGCCCAGCGCGTCGCCGCGCTCGCCCGCGCCACCGGCCGCGCGCTGCGGCTGCCCGGCCGGGAACTCACCGCACTGGAGTACGCCGCCCTGCTCCATGACATCGGACAGCTCTCCCTCTTCGAACCGCTGCCCGACGGCGCCACCACCGCCCTGCCGGCCGCCCGGCGCCGCGCCATCGCGGCGCTGGGGGCGGGCGTGGCCCGCGAGGCCGGGGCGGGCGAGACCATCGCGCACACCCTGGAGCTGCAGGCCGAGCCGTACCGGGACCAGCCGATGGCGGCCCGCATCGTGCGCACGGCCAACGCGTACGCCGACCTGAGCCCCCCGGACCGCCCCGGCCCGGGGCAGGCCCTGAGCGCGCTGGAACGCGATACGGGCACGGAGTACGACCCCGAGGTCGTGCGGGCCCTCCAACAGATCGTCTCGCGCGGGACGGTCGGCTGACCCATGCTGTGAGCAGGCCTTGGCCCGTACATGGTTGGATGCGGCCTAGGGCGGACAGGAGAACGACGACGTGCACACCACGAAGCGGGAATCGGGCAGGACATCGTGAGGATCTTCGGCAGGGTCCGGCAGCGGCCGTCCACCGACTGGCGGCTGGCCACCAACCGGGCTTTCACCCTCATCGACGACGGCCGTTACGAGGACGCCGGCGCGCTCCTCACCCGCGCCGCCGACCTGGAGCCATGGCTGTCCGAGTCCTGGTTCAACCTGGCGCTGCTGCACAAGTTCCGGCACGACTGGGAGCAGGCGCGCTCCGCCGGGCTGCGGGCCGTCGCGCTGCTGGAGCGGGACACCGGGGCCCCGGACTGGTGGAACGTCGGCATCGCCGCCACCGCCCTCCAGGACTGGCCACTGGCCCGCCGGGCGTGGCAGGCGTACGGGCTCGCCGTCCCCGGCGCGGGCACCGTCGCCGACGAACCGCTGGGCATGGACCTGGGCGGGGCGGCCGTACGGCTGTCCCCCGAGGGCGAGGCCGAGGTGGTGTGGGGCCGGCGGCTGGACCCGGCGCGCATCGAGGTGCAGAACATCCCGCTGCCGTCCTCCGGGCGGCGCTGGGGCGAGGTCGTGCTGCACGACGGCGTCCCGCACGGGGAGCGCAGCACCGGTGACGCCGTGTTCCCGGTCTTCGACGAGATCGAGCTGTGGGCGCCCTCGGCGATTCCCACCTGGGTGGTGCTGATCGAGGCCGCCTCGGCGCGGGACCGGGACGCCCTGGAGCGGCTGGCGGCGGACGCCGGGTACGCCGCGGAGGACTGGTCCTCCTCGGTGCGGCTGCTGTGCCGGGCCTGCTCCGAGTCCCGGATGCCCACCGAGGACGGTGACGGAGCGGTGCGGCACGACCCGCACGACCACAGCGTGCCGGGCAGCCCCGGGCCGCTGGGGCACGTGGCCCCGGACGGGCTGTGGACTCCGGAGCGCGAGTGCGGCCTGGCGGCGCCCGAGCCGCTGGTGCGCGGGCTGCTGGACGGCTGGGTCGCGGACAGCCCGGACACCCGGGAATGGCGGGACCTGGAAGAGGTCTGCTGAGGCTGTCCGGATCGGACCGTAAGCTGTAAGACATGACGCAAGAGATCGATCAGCGTGTGGATGAGTTCATCGATGACACGCAGGACTGCGAGGAGCGGGAGCAGGCGTACCGGGCGCGCGGCACCGCCCGCCCCATCACGGTCGTCGGGAACCCCGTACTGCACTCCGAGTGCCGGAACGTCACCGAGTTCGACGACGGTCTCGCGGCGCTGATCGACGACATGTTCGCCAGCCAGCGGGCTGCGGAGGGTGTCGGTCTCGCGGCGAACCAGATCGGTGTCGATCTGAAGGTGTTCGTGTACGACTGCCACGACGACGAGGGCGTGCGGCACGTCGGGGTGGTGTGCAACCCCGTCCTGGAGGAGCTGCCGGCCGAGTCGCGGGTGCTCGACGACAACAACGAGGGCTGCCTGTCGGTCCCGACCGCCTACGCGGAGCTGGCCCGCCCCGACTACGCGGTGGTCACCGGCCAGAACGCGGCGGGCGAGCCGATCCGCGTCCAGGGCACCGGCTACTTCGCGCGCTGCCTCCAGCACGAGACGGACCACCTGTACGGCCGCCTGTACATCGACCGCCTCTCCAAGCGGGAGCGGAAGAAGGCCCTGAAGATGATGGAGGAGGGGACCCCCCGCTACGAGACGGTCCCCAACGCCTGACCTCCCACCACCGAGCGCACCCCCTGAGGGGCGGACCGACTCCCGGTCCGCCCCTTAGGCGTAGTCGCACTGCTGGTACTCCTTGACGCCTTCGACGTAGCTGCGGGCGAAGGCTTCGATGGCGTCCTTGCGCTCCTCGTCGTCGTCGATGGGGGTGTCGAAGAAGTCGATGGAGATCTTCGCGTAGGCATAGAGATTTTCGTCGTCTGCTGCACACTGAAAGGAGATGCCAGCCCCCCTTTCCCACAGGAGCGCCTCTCCTTCGATATCAACCGTTTCCAGCAGTGTGCCCCAGTCGCTGAAGGCCGGCCCAGGTGGCGGAGAGAGCGTTTCCAGCATGTATGTGCTGAACTCTGCGGTCCTTTTTGAGTCGATATGAATGGAACAGAGAAGGCGACCTTCCATGGAATCGTCGACAGTCATGGAAAATTCGCCTCCAGGGGGAAATATTCCCTTCGAGAGCGAGGGATCCACGCGTATTCCGCAGATCTTCTCCTGGATTGAGTATTCTTGGCGTTCTTCTCCGCTTGAGCAGCCGGAGGCGAACAGTGATAGAGACAGGCAGAAGGCGGCGGCTGCCCCCGGTGATGTGCGTCGGATGTGGTCCATCTACTTGGTGTCCCTCCCCAACAGTGCCGATTCGCCGATTTTGTTGGCGCGCCCGGTTTCGGATCGGTAGTCGGTTTCCCCGTCTGCCCATGTCGAATTGACCTCGTACCAGGCTTCGGCCAGTGCGGCTAGTTGATTGGCCCGGGAGCGCGTGACGATATACTCCTCCTCGGAATACTTTCCTTCGATCCTTGCCAGCTCGTCGTCCAGCCACGCCTGTGTATAAACATCAACTCCCCGCTGCACCATGTCACCGAGTTCCGGAATAAAGTTGAAGGCTGCACCCAGGGCGTGATATTTCCAACGCGCGTTCCACGCGGCATCCGATTCCTCTTGCGCCATCTCCCCGTACAGTGCGTCGTTGCGTGCTTGCTCCAGGAAGCCGACGGTCTGTCCTGCCCGGGCCAGCGTGTCCTCAGGCTCCAGCACGTGTCCCGTTGTGCTTTCCGTTGCCTGTAGGGAGTCGACGAGCAGATAATTCATCCCCTCGTTGAGCGCGCCGTACGCTTGGGGGTCACGCGAGATCTGAGTGGCCACATTCGACAGATCCCTGTGGTCCAAAGGTTTCTCCGGCAGCTGACTTCCAGCCGTGTCGATGACGGCGTCCCCATGGTTGACCAGCATCTTGGCCATGGGGTCGCGGAACTCCGGCGGGAAGTCGTCGCCGAGGGCGGAGCCCAGTGCGAGTACGCGGTCGCGGGCCGCGTCGTGGTCGGCGGTGTGTTCGACGTACAGGGCGGCCGGATCATGCGGGTTGATACCGGTGGCGGCGGCGAACAGGGCCTGACCGGTCTCCTCGTGGACAGCGCCCCCGTCGGTCCTCGGAGTCTCGCGCACCGTGACGATGTACTCCGCGTAGTCCTGGGGGTCCTCAGTCAGGACAAAAGCGGTCGCCGCGTCCGGATTGTTGCCCAGGGCGCGCATGAAGCCTGTGAACGGGTCGGCGCGGTACTCATCACCGATGACCCGGCGATACTCTTCGACGGGTGCCGCATTGGCCCAGAACTGCGCCGTGTCAAAGGCCATTTCCTGCTCGGCATTCACCAGGCGGGCACCGTAGTCGACCAGCCAGTCCTTGTCGTAGTTTCCGTGCATCATGAGATCACTCATGATCTGGAACCCATAAGGATTCATGGCGGCGCCGGTACCGATCCGCTCGGACCCCAGCGCGATCATGTCGTTCCGCCACGCGTCCATCCCGTCGCGATGACTTTCCGACGCGGTGCCGAACGTCACGCCCAGGTTCTCCCGGAGCTGGAGCACCGACTCCCGGTAGGCGTCACTGACCTCGCCGGATTCGGGCCCGTCCAGCACGTCCGCCCAGAACTCCAGCGTTCCCTCCGCGCCGAGACCCGTCGCGAGGTAGGTGGCGAAGTGCTCATTGTGGCTCTGGGCCGCCGCCAGTTCGTTGAGACGGTCAATGCCTTCCTGGGTGTTGTACGCCTCCGACTCGATGAGGTCCAGATACTCCTGGGCATCCGCGATGCCCTGGGCCCGTTCACCGTCGAACAGGTTCTCCGCGGTGACGGGGGCGAAGTGGTCCCGCTCTTCGCCGATGTTCTCGCGCAGCGCGCGAGCGGTGGTCTCGTCCTGCGTGGCCGCTTCGGCCAGCACGGCCTGGATCCGGGCGGCGAAGTGGTCGATGTCAGCCTGGCGGGACGAGGTTCCGGGGCCGAGCAACGGGCCGGACTGCTCCAGACCCAGGTCGCTGTACGGACCGTCCGGCTGCTCGATGACCGTGCCGTTGGCCTGGACGTACAGACCCTGCTGTCTCGCCTCTTGCGCGATTTCCTGGAGAGACCGCTGGTGAGCCGCCTGGACGGCGCGGAACTCCGTGAGAATCGTGAAGACGGCCTGGGCCTGCTGATAGGCGTACTCGAACTCGGAGCCGGCGCGGATGATGAACTCCCGGCTGACGGTGGCGTTCTCGCCCCTCCACTGCGATGCCTCGATCTTGGACAACAGCCCCTGGGCCGCCTCGGCGGCCAGCGCGTCCAGGTCCCCCTTCGTCTGCCGCCAGTCCTCGATCGCCGCGTCCAGCGAGCGGAAGTCGACGTTGTTCAACTGCTCATACCCGGGCATCGGCACCGCCTTCGCCGCCCCATACGCCGGCGATCTCCGTGGGCTGGACATCGGCGAGAGCAACGATCGACGGAGTGCCCGGATATTGGAGGTCCTGGGTGGCCGACCGGAGCTGGGTCGAGATGTCTTCCTCAAGGGTGGCATGTGCCGTACTGGTGCCGGTGAGGTGATCTCCGACGCGTACACAGTCGTTGTGCAGATTCATCGATTGCCGGAAGAAACGCGCCATGGTGTGGTGCAGCGCGGAGCCGGTGGCGAATCCGTCGTTGCTGAGCGCCGCGGCGGCGGAGTAGGTGGTGCCGGAGGCTTGTGGGCCCGCCGTCAGAATGCGGGACAGCGCGTGAGCGTCCTCACCCATGGCCCGCAACTCCTCAGGATCGACCACCAGATCCGCCTGTGGCTGATCCCAGTCCTGCAAGGTCTCACCGTCCGGCACCACCGTGCTGTTCAGCCGGGTCGACGCGGAGTCTGCTGGTATGGACATGACCCCCCCGATGATTGACGTTCGGATACCCACGGTAGCAACCTGTTGAGTTGCCGCTGCGGGCGGTAAGTATCCTGTCCCGGTATGCACTTGGCCGGGGCGGGGAAGGGGGGCCGTTGATGACGCAGGACCTGTGGTCGATGTCGCATGCGGAATTGGTGGCGCTGCTGAACAGCGCCAATCCGGACGTGCTGATTCAGCGGGGCGATGTCCTGGAGGAAGTGGCTCGGGCTGTAGCCCACGTCGGCACGGCGGTAGCACGCGAGATGCGCCAGCTGGAGTGGGAGGGCCAGACAGCGAACATGCTGCGAGAGTGGGTGGCTCGATTCGAGCAGGAGTCCGAGGATCTCAAGACCTACGCCGATCGCGTCGGGACGTCCATCAAGCAGGCGGGTGCGGCTCTACGGGAAGCCAAGTCATCTATGCCACCGGTCCCGGACACCATCTTGACGACGAGCCGCGAGATCGCTGACCAGGAGTCCTTCCGGATGGGGAACGCTCCGACGTTCATGGAGGCGGAGGAACTGCGCTCGGAGGCGGCCGGTGTGATCAGTCGTCTCGGCTCGGTGTACGCGTGGGAGGCCACGGTCATGCAGACCGCGCCGGAACCAACGTTCACGCCACTGGAATGGGGCGGGGGACCGGGGATCTGGGATCCATCCCGTTCTGTGTCCGGGGGAACACCGGGAGAGGTACAGGAGCCCTTTCCAGTGGGGGGCCGGGTCGACCCACGGCAGGACCGCCCCGGCTACACAGCTCCGAGTGCCATCGACCCCAGCGCGGTAGCCGGAGTGGAGTCGGTGCCCGGCACAAGTGAGAAGGCCGGTGTGGGGACGTCGTTGGATTCGGTGGGGGTGGTGCCGAATGGTGGGGCGCCTCCGGTGGCTCCGTCGGGGTCTCCTCCGCCGGTGATGACGGAGCGTCCGGTGGGTGGTGGTCCTCCGCAGCAACTGGTGGTGGGTCCGGTGCCGGGGTGGCCGTCACCGGTCCAGCCCGGTCAGGGGCCCGGTCGTGGTGGTGGGGGTCAGGTGCCGCTTGTGCGCGGCCCGGCTCTGCGTCCGGGTGAGGCGCTGCCCGTGCGGCCCTCTGGTCCGCCGTCCGGTCCGGGTTCACAGCAACCGCTGGGGCGGCCTGCCGGGCCGGGGATGCCGGGAGGCCAGCAGCCTCCCCTGGGGCGCCCTCCCATGAGTGGCGGCGGTCCCGGTTCTGGTTCCGGTGGGGGTAACCCCTGGGCGCGTGCCAACAACTACGGTCTGCTCGGGGGTAAGCCGGTGCCGAACGCGAAACCGACCGTGGCATCGAGGATCCCGCCGGGTGGGGTGATCCAGCCCGGCATGAACGCCGCCAACTCCCGCCTCACTCCCTCCAAGAACGATCAACCCAACAACACCCCTCGCGGCACCTACGGCAAAGCGACGGTCGACGGACGGCCGGCCACCGGTCGTGGGGAGCGCGGACGGTCGCTGCCCAAACCCACCGGTGTCATCGGACTTCCGGGCCGAGGCAAGAGCAGCAAGAAGAAGAAAAAGAAGAACGAGAGCAAGGACGACAGGCAGCAGCCATGACCCCCACCCGCCGGGCCCTCGCCACCACCCTTGCCCTCACCGCAGCCTTGGCCACCGCACCCACCACCGCACAAGCAGCCGACACCCCCCAACACCCCTGGTACTTCGACACCCTCCGCGTCGAACAAATGTGGGAACATGCCACCGGCGAAGGCATCACCGTCGCTGTTCTCGATAGCGGCGTCGACAGCTCTCTCCCCGAACTGGAGGGTCAAGTCCTTGAGGGCACGGACCTCACCGAGTCGCCTGAGGGAGCGCATAGCGACGCCGATGGCCACGGCACCCACATGGCCTCATTGATTGCGGGCACTGGTGGAGGGCAGGGAGTTCGAGGACTGGCTCCCGGTGTCCAAATCTTGCCCGTTCGAATCTATGACGAGAGTCCGGATCTTGATCAGGCGGAGAGGTGGGCCGCGAGCATTGAATACGCGGTCGACCAGGGCGCTCAGATCATCAATATGTCCGTGAGCGGTACCGATAGCGGTGTTGTGCAGGAGGTCATGGCGGAAGCATTGGCGGTTGCGGCAAGAAGCGACGTTCTGATTTTCGCAGGAACAGGCAATGATGGGGACGGGAGCAATCCCGCCAATTACCCGGCATCGCATCCAGGCGTGATCGGGGTTGCCGCCGTCGACGCTGGAGGCGAGCGCGCCGCCTATTCGACGTATGGTCCGCAGGTCTCCCTGGCAGCTCCCGGAAAGGACGTGCCTGGTCCTTGCGACGGTCGCTCGGGTCCCGCTTGCATTTGGGAGTCGGGCGGCACCAGTTCCGCCACCGCTCTCGCCTCCGCCTCCGCCGCGCTCATCTGGTCGCAGCACCCCGACTGGACCAAGAACCAGGTCCTGCGCGTCATGCTCAACACCGCAGAACGCCCCGATGACCAGCGACGCGATGACTACACCGGGTACGGCATCGTCCGGCCCGACCGCGTCATCGTGGATGGGGAAGGCGACCCAGGGGACCCTGACAGCCCGCCCATCTTCCGCGACTGGGAAGCCGCCCTCGATCCCGCTGCCACCCCCGTCCCCGAACCGGAGGCCGAGACGGCCCCCGAAACCGACGCTGACGCCGCCCCCGGGCCCGAGGCGGAAGCCGCCGCCACCAGCGACGACACCAGCCCGCTGCCCTGGATCCTCGGTGGCACCGCCGTCGTCCTGGTCGCCTCCGTGACCGGGTGGGCGGTGGTCCGGCGGCGGTCAGCGTCCGCGGGGGCGTAAGGAGTCGGTCCTGGTGGCCGTGACGAAGGATTGCCAGGACGCCGCCGACAGGAGCAATGTGGCGCAGGTGCGCGCCTTCGTGTCGCGTACGGCCTGGAGGCCGGTCGGCAGGGGGGCGTGTTCCAGGCAGTTGTTGCCCGTGCTGCTGTAGCTGCTGATGTGCCATCGCACGCTCATCATGGGTCTGCTCCTCTCGGATGATGGGATGAGTCCTCATCCGAGAGGAGCAGCCGGAGCGAGCACAAACCGTCTTCTGATGCAGCGATCAATTAACGCCAGACGGCCTCTTGTATACGAAAGCGCCGGTGCGGCGCTCTCGTGTCCGTGTCAGAAGTCGTCGTCGAACGACACGTTCCCCTCGACCGCCACCTGGTAGGCGGAGGCCCGGCGCTCGAAGAAGTTGGTCAGTTCCTGGACGTCCTGGAGCTCCATGAACGAGAACGGGTTCTCCGAGCCGAACACCGGCTTGATCCCCAGCCGCAGCAGCCGCTGGTCGGCGACGCACTCCAGGTACTGGCGCATCGACTCGGTGTTCATGCCCGGCAGGCCGTCGCCGCAAAGGTCACGCGCGAACTGGAGTTCCGCCTCGACGGCCTCCTTCAGCATGTCGGTGACCTGGCGCTCCAGCTCCTCGTCGAAGAGCTCGGGCTCCTCCCGGCGCACCGTGTCGACGACCTCGAACGCGAAGTTCATGTGCATGGTCTCGTCGCGGAACACCCAGTTGGTGCCCGTCGCCAGGCCGTGCAGCAGACCGCGCGAGCGGAACCAGTACACGTAGGCGAACGCCCCGTAGAAGAACAGCCCCTCGATGCAGGCCGCGAAGCAGATCAGGTTCAGCAGGAAGCGCCGCCGGTCGGCCTGGGTCTCCAGCCGGTCGATGTTCTCCACCGAGTCCATCCAGCGGAAGCAGAACTGCGCCTTCTCCCGGATGGACGGGATGTTCTCGACCGCCGCGAAGGCTTCGGCCCGGTCGTCCGGGTCGGGCAGGTACGTGTCCAGCAGCGTCAGATAGAACTGGACATGCACCGCCTCCTCGAACAGCTGCCGTGACAGGTACAGCCGCGCCTCGGGGGAGTTGATGTGCTTGTAGAGCGTGAGCACCAGGTTGTTGGCCACGATCGAGTCGCCCGTGGCGAAGAACGCCACCAGCCGGCCGATCATGTGCTGCTCGCCCGGCGACAGCTTCGCCAGGTCCGCGACGTCCGAGTGGAGGTCGACCTCTTCCACGGTCCAGGTGTTCTTGATGGCGTCCCGGTACCGCTCGTAGAAGTCCGGGTAGCGCATGGGCCGCAGGGTCAGTTCGAAGCCCGGGTCGAGCAGGTTCTTCGTCTTCTGTGCCTCGGTGGTCATTACTGGCATGCCTCGCAGGACTCGGGGTTCTCCAGGGAGCAGGCGACGGCGTCGGCTTCGGTGACGGCGGCCGGCTGCTGCTGCACGGGGATGGTGGGGGCGGGCGCGGTGGCCGCGGCGGAGCCGCCGCGCGCCGACGCCGCGATCCGGGTGGCCGGGCGGGACCGCAGGTAGTACGTGGTCTTCAGGCCGCTCTTCCACGCGTACGCGTACATCGAGCTGAGCTTGCCGATGGTCGGCGAGGCCATGAACAGGTTCAGGGACTGCGCCTGGTCGATGAAGGGGGTACGGGCGGCCGCCATGTCGATCAGCGCCCGCTGCGGCAGCTCCCACGCCGTGCGGTACAGGTCGCGCACCTCGGCCGGCAGCGACTCGATGCCGTCGATGGAGCCGTTCGCCTCGCGCAGCGCGCCCCGGGTCGCCTCGTTCCACAGGCCCAGCCGCTTCAGGTCCTCGACCAGGTAGGTGTTGACCTGGAGGAACTCGCCGCTGAGCGTCTCGCGCTTGAACAGGTTCGACACCTGCGGCTCGATGCACTCGTACACGCCGGCGATCGAGGCGATGGTGGCGGTCGGCGCGATGGCCAGCAGCAGCGAGTTGCGCATGCCGGTACCAGCGATGCGGGTACGCAGCGCCTCCCACCGCTCCGGCCAGGTCACCTGGGCGTCGGCGTAGTGGTCGGGGTGCAGGACGCCGCGCGCGGTCCGGGTCTTCTCCCAGTTCTCGAACGGGCCGTGCCGCTCCGCCAGATCGGCGGAGGTCTCGTACGCGGCCAGCATGATCCGCTCGGAGATCCGGGTGGACAGCGCCTTCGCCTCGGGGGAGTCGAAGGGCAGCCGCAGCCGGAAGAAGACGTCCTGGAGGCCCATCAGGCCCAGGCCGACCGGCCGCCAGCGGCTGTTGGAGGCGGCGGCCTCCTTCGTCGGGTAGAAGTTGATGTCCACCACGCGGTCCAGGAAGGTCACGGCCGTGCGCACGGTGGCGTCGATCCGCTCCCAGTCCATGTCACCGTCGGCGCCCAGGTGCGCGGCCAGGTTGATGGAGCCGAGGTTGCACACGGCGGTCTCGCCGTCGTCCGTGACCTCGATGATCTCGGTGCACAGGTTCGAGGAGTGCACGATCGAGCCGGCCTCGGCCGTCTGGTTGGCGGTACGGTTCGCGGCGTCCTTGAACGTCATCCAGCCGTTGCCGGTCTGCGCCAGGGTCCGCATCATCCGCGCGTACAGCTGCCGGGCGGGCACCCGCTTGGCGGCGCGGCCCTCGGCCTCCGCCTTGCGGTAGGCGGCGTCGAACGCGTCGCCCCACAGGTCCACCAGCTCGGGCACCTCGGACGGCGAGAACAGCGACCACTCGGCGTCCGCCTCCACCCGGCGCATGAACTCGTCGGGGATCCAGTGCGCCAGGTTCAGGTTGTGGGTGCGGCGGGCCTCTTCACCGGTGTTGTCCCGCAGCTCCAGGAACTCCTCCAGGTCGGCGTGCCAGCTCTCCAGGTACACGCAGGCCGCGCCCTTGCGCCGGCCGCCCTGGTTGACGGCGGCGACCGAGGAGTCCAGGGTGCGCAGGAACGGCACGATGCCGTTCGACTTGCCGTTGGTGCCGCGGATCAGCGAGCCCCTGGCCCGGATGCGGGAGTAGGACAGGCCGATGCCGCCGGCGTGCTTGGAGAGCCGCGCGACCTGGTGGTAGCGCTCGTAGATGGAGTCCAGCTCGTCCAGCGGCGAGTCCAGCAGGTAGCAGGAGGACATCTGCGGGTGCCGGGTGCCGGAGTTGAACAGGGTGGGGGAGGACGGCAGGTAGGCGAGCGAGCTGGTCAGCCCGTACAGCCGTGCCACCTCCTCCAGGGCGCGCTCGGAGCGGTCCTCGGCGAGGCCGCAGGCCACCCGGAGCAGGAAGTGCTGCGGGGTCTCGATCACCTTGCGGGTGTGCGGGTGGCGCAGCAGGTAGCGGGACTCGACGGTGCGCAGCCCGAAGTAGCCGAACCGGTCATCCGCGCCGTCCGCGATCGCCTGCTCCACCAGGGCGTTCAGCCGTTCCGCGTGGAGTTCGACGAACTCGGCGGTGGTGTCGGCGATCAGGCCCTCGCGCTGCCCGGTGGCGATCGAGTCGGAGAAGGTGACCGCGCCCTGCCCGGCGGCTTCCTCGCGCACGGCGAGGGTGAGCAATCGGGCGGCGAGCCGCGAGTACTCGGGCTCCTCGCCGATGAGGCCGGCGGCGGCCTCGATGGCGAGCGAGCGGAGTTCGGCCGCGTCGGAGTCGGCCGCCCGGCCGCGGATCACGGCCGCCGTGACCCGCGAGGGGTCGGTGGCGGGCAGATCGGCGGTGAGGTCGCTCACGGTGCGCAGCAGTTCGGCTGAGGCCGGCTCCGCTGGGGCGACGGGTGCGATGGTCACGCGATGCTCTCCCTCATATCGCAGGGACACCTACAGGGGCTACGCACGACGGGCGCATGCGGGCATACGTGTAGCAAGGCAAAGGCTCACGTGACGTATACCGCGCAGCGTCCGCCGGCCCAGCCCACGAGGCCCGGACGTTCTCGATACTGACGGCAGGTGTTCGGACTCGTGACGGACCATCTGGAATCAGCCCATCACATACCGTTGCGGGACAGTTCCGGAATCACGCCGGATTCCCCTGCGACGACAGCGAGCACGAGCATACATCTTGTGCCGAGGGAAGCGAGCACCCCCATATGTAGTGTTCGTCGTCATACTTACGGTCACAGCTCACATGCGAACACGTGAAGTGTGACCCCCGGGAACGGGTCCCAGTCGCGCTCCGGGGCCCGAACGAAGCCGAGCCGCCCGTAGAGTCTGTGCGCTGTGTGCATCTGCGACGAACTGGAGATGACGACACGCCGTTTCCCGGCTCGGCGCGCCCGGCTCAGACACTCCCGCACCAGGGCCTCGCCGACCCCCCGGCCGCGCGCCTCGCCCCGTACGACCAGCATCCGGAACTCGGCCTCCTCGGGGGCGGCGGCGACGTCCACGTACGGCCCGCCGTCCAGGACGAGGGTGACGGAGCCCAGCAGCGTGCCGTCGGCGTCCGCCGCCACCAGGATCCGGGTGTGCGCCGCCCGGTGTGTGGTGTCGCGCAGCACTTTGAGGTAGGGGTCGTCGGCTCCGTAGGTGAGCAGGCCCTCGCCGAGGTAGGTGGTGGCGGTCAGCTCGCCGATCTCGGTCAGTTCAGCGGGCTCGGCGGCTCTGATCAGGGTGTCCATGGCGTCAGTATGTGACGCCTGTTCGACGCCCCGCACGGCGATATCGGCCGGGGCCCGCGGGCGGGCGGGGTGCGGGTCAGCAGCAGCCGGCGCCCGCGCCCGGCTCGGATGCCCTGGCGTCCATCCGCATCCGTTCGAACTCGCGCCGGCTCAGCACCTGTACCGTCGGGTCCTGGGCCCGGGCGCGGGCCGTATAGCGGTCGTACGCGCTCTCGCCGGTGACCTCGCGCACGTACCAGCGCAGCCAGCCGCCGACCCGGCGCGCGGTACGGGCCACCGTGGTGGTCCGTACCGCGCCGGTCGTGCCGTCCGTGGCGGTCATTCCCTGGCCCCTTCGGGGGTGCGCTCGCCGCCCGCCTCGCCGTCCCCGGCGGCCGGGATGCCGCCCTCGGGCCCGAGTCCGGCGGCCACCAGTTCGGCCTTCTCCTCCTTGGTGGCGATCAGCCCGGCGGGGGCGATCAGCCGGGACTCCACGAACGGGGCCTCCTGGAGGGAGACCGAGCCCGGGTCGCGCAGCGCCTTGACGATCATGCGGGCGGCGTCGGCGAAGACGACCAGGACGAGGACCGCCAGCAGCCCGGTGATGGCGGCGGTGATGGTGGCGTTGGTCACGATGGTCTGCATGTCGGACATGTCCTTGGCGCCCGGCAGCAGTTCTCCGTTCGCGATCCCGTCCTGGTACTGCGAGCGGCGGGCGAGGAAGCCCACCGCCGGGTCGCCGGAGAACACCTTCTGCCAGCTCGCGGTCAGCGTCACGATCGAGATCCACACCAGCGGCACCCCGGTCACCCACGCGTAGCGGGAGCGGCCGCCCTTGACGAGCAATACCGTGCAGATGGCCAGGGCGATGGCGGCCAGCAGCTGGTTGGCGATGCCGAAGACCGGGAAGAGCGTGTTGATGCCGCCCAGTGGATCGTGCACGCCGATCCACAGCAGCCCGCCCCACAGGCCGACCACCAGCGCGCCGGTGATCCAGATCCCGGGCCACCAGTGGGTGGAACGGAATTTCGCCAGCCGCGGGTGCACGCCGCCGATGGCGTCCTGAAGAATGAAGCGGCCCACGCGGGTTCCGGCGTCGATCGCGGTGAGGATGAACAGCGCCTCGAACATGATCGCGAAGTGATACCAGAAGGACATCATCGCTTCGCCGCCGAGGATGTCGGCGAGAATCGCGGCGAGGCCGAGCGCCAGCGTCGGTGCCCCTCCGGTCCGGGAGAGCAGTGAGCCCTCCTCCACCGATTCGGCCGCCGCCGTCAATTGGTCCGGGGTGACGGTGAATCCCCACGATGTGATGATCTCGGACGCCGACTGGACGGTGTCCCCGATGACCGCGGGCGGCGCGTTCATCGCGAAATAGATACCCGGATCCAGCACGCAGGCCGCGGTGATCGCCATGACCGCGACGGAGGATTCCATCAGCATCGCGCCGTAGCCGATGCTGCGTACCTGGGTCTCCTTCTGAATCATCTTCGGAGTGGTTCCCGAGGAGATCAGCGCGTGGAAACCGGAGAGGGCACCGCAGGCGATGGTGATGAAGACGAAGGGGAACAGCGAGCCCGCGAACACCGGGCCCTCACCGTTGGAGGCGAAGTCCGTGATCGCGTCCATCTTCAGGCCGGGCAGCGTGATGATGATCGCCGCAGCCAGCAGCCCGATGGTGCCGATCTTCATAAAGGTCGACAGATAGTCCCGCGGCACCAGCAGCAGCCACACCGGGACGACGGAGGCGGCGAATCCGTACACCGCCAGCCAGATCACCAGGGTGCCCGGCTCCAGGGTGAAGGTCTCGCCCAGCGAGGAATTCGCCACCCAGCGGCCGGCCACGATGACGAACATCAGCAGCGAGACGCCGATGACGGTGACCTCGGCGACCTTTCCGGGCCGCAGATGGCGCAGGTAGAAACCCATGAACAGCGCGATCGGAATGGTCATCCCGACCGAGAAGGTGCCCCAGGCGGACTCGGCGAGCGCGTTCAGCACCACCAGGGCCAGTACCGCGAGCAGAATGATCATGATCGTGAAGATCGCGATCACCGCCGCGACGCCGCCCACCGGGCCGATCTCCTCGCGCGCGATCTGGCCCAGCGACTTGCCGTCGCGCCGGGTGGAGGCGAACAGCACCACCATGTCCTGCACCGCGCCGGCGAAGATCACCCCGACCACGATCCAGATGGTGCCCGGCAGATAGCCCATCTGGGCGGCCAGCACCGGGCCCACCAGCGGGCCGGCGCCCGAGATGCCCGCGAAGTGATGGCCCAGCAGCACCCGGCGGTCGGTGGGGTGGTAGTCGAGCCCGTCGTTGTGCCGCTCCGCCGGAGTGGCCCGCCGCTTGTCGACACCCAGCGCCCGGTGCGCGATGAAACGCGAGTAGAACCGGTAGCCGATGGCGTACGAGCCGAGCGCCGCCGCCACCATCCAGGCCGCCGACACCTCCTCGCCGCGCGAGAGCGCCAGCATGGCCCAGCCGCAGGCGGCCACCACGGACACCAGGGTCCAGATGACGACCGTACGGGGTCGTGCCTGCCGTAGTTGTCGCACCACCGTCGTGCCTCCCTGCGCCGCCGTGCCGGCCGTCATCGCCCGACAGAGGGCGAATCTAGGGCAGCGGCGGCCGGATGACCATGGGGCGGTACGGGATTGCGGAGCGTCTTCACCGACTCATCGCGTCGTGATCATGAACTCATGACGCGGACGGCGCCGGGGGAGGAGTGGGGGAGGTCGGGGCGGGCCGCTCCAGATTGGCCACGAACTTGTAGCGGTCGCCCCGGTAGACCGAGCGCACCCACTCCACCGGCTCGCCGTCCGTGGCGAAGGAGTGCCGCGACAGCATCAGCATCGGCAGCCCCACATCGGTGCCCAGCAGCCCCGCCTCGCGCGGATTGGCCAGCGAGGTCTCGATGGTCTCCTCGGCGCGCGCCAGGTGCACCCCGTACACCTCGGCCAGCGCCGTGTACAGCGAGGTGAAGCGCACCAGGGAGCGGCGCAGCGCGGGGAACCGCTCCTGGGACAGGTGGGTGGTCTCCAGCGCCATCGGCTCGCCGCTGGCCAGCCGCAGCCGCTCGATGCGCAGCACCCGGCCGCCCTCGGGCAGGCCGAGCAGCCGGGACAGCCGTTCGTCGGCGGTGACGTAGCCGATGTCGAGCAGCTGGGAGGTGGGTTCCAGACCCTGGGCGCGCATGTCCTCGGTGTAGGAGGTGAGTTGCAGCGCCTGGGAGACCTTGGGCTTGGCCACGAAGGTGCCCTTGCCCTGGATCCGCTCCAGCCGTCCCTCGACGACCAGTTCCTGCAGGGCCTGGCGCACGGTGGTGCGGGAGGTGTCGAACTCGATCGCGAGGGATCGCTCCGGCGGCACCGGGGTGCCCGGCGGCAGGGTTTCGGTCATCCGCAGCAGATGCCGCTTGAGCCGGTAGTACTTGGGGACCCGCGCGGTACGGTTCCGGTCGGTGCCCTCGGTTCCGGCGGCCGGTGCCGTGCTTCCTTCGCCCGCCATGGCCCGTCCTTCCCCGTAGTGGTGCGGTGGTGTCACCGGCTCCTCCGTTTTTCGCAGCTGACATCGTGGCACGGCCCGAACAGACGCGGTGTCGGCGGACAGGTGTCGGTCCGATAACGGACGGACGAGGCCCGCTTGTGGACCCTTGACACCTCTCCTTGGTCTAGTCCAGGCTCCGTGCAACTGGTCTACACCTCTTGTTCCTTCACTACTAACCACCGCTCCCGGCACGGGTGTCAAGGGGCGGATGCCCCGAGGAGGGTCACGTGAAGCGCACGCTGATGGCCGCCGTTTCGGTGACGGCGATGACCGCCGCGCTGGCCGCCTGCGGAACCGGCGACGACGGCAGCGGTTCGAGCGGCGGGGGCGGCTCGTCCGACTCCCTGACCGTTTGGCTGATGGACGGATCCGCGCCCGATTCGTGGGTGACCGAGCTCAATCAGGCGTTCGAGGCCGAGCACGGCGTCAAGGTCAATGTTCAGATCCAGCAGTGGGACGGCATCCAGGAACGCCTCACCACCGCCCTCTCCGAGGAGGGCACGGTGGACGTGATGGAGATCGGCAACACCCAGACGGTGGGCTACGCCAACACCGGCGGCCTGGCCGAGCTGGACGCTTTCGCCGACCAGCCGTGGAACCAGAACATGCTGGCCGCCGCCGAGGTCGACGACACCCTGTACGCCGTGCCCTGGTACGGCGCCAACCGGGTGGTCATCTACGACAAGAAGATCTGGGAGGAGGCCGGCGCCGAGGTCCCCACCACCCGGGACGAGTGGGTCACCGCCCTGGAGACGATCCGGGACAACACCGACGCCGAGCCGATCTACCTGCCTGGCCAGAGCTACTACGTGCTGGGCGGCTTCATCGCGGACGAGGGCGGGAGCTTCGCCGTCGAGGACGGTGACGCCTGGAAGGGCTCGCTGAACACCCCCGAGGGCCAGGCCGGCATGGACTTCTATGCCGAACTCCAGTCCTTCTCCGACTCGCCCAAGGACAACGACGAGGCCTCGCCCCAGCAGTCCATCGACATCGTGCCGGGCGGCAACGTGGCCTCGTGGATCGGTCTGGGCTGGGAGGCGAACGGCGCCATCACCGCCATCGAGGAAGCCGGAGACGAGGCCGACTTCGGCTACTTCCCGGTCCCCGGCAAGACCGCCGACCAGCTCGGCCACGTCTTCCTCGGCGGCTCGAACCTCTCGATCAACCAGCGCGCCGGCAACCCGGAGCTGGCCGAGGAGTGGCTGACGCTGGCGACCTCCCAGGAGTGGGCCCAGAAGTTCGTCGACGCCCAGAACGGCGGCGTGGTGCCCAACCGGACCGATGTGACCGCCAGCCCGGAGGCCGGTTCCTTCGCCGAGGCCATGGTCGCCTCCGCCGATGTCGGTTTTCTTCCGCCGCTGACCACCGGATGGGCCAACGTGGAGACCGTCCCCAATCCGATCAAGGAATTGATGACCAAGTCGCTCAACGGTGACGACTACGCCTCCTCCGCCGAGGCGGCCGACGCGGAGATCACCACCCGCATCAACCGCGAGTAGTCAGCCCGGCGGCGGCCCTCCCAGCGAAGGATGAGGAAAGACACACCATGTTGACCGTGGACACCGAGGAACCCGGTCCCGGCTCGGCGGTGAAGACCGCCGGCCGGACCGGCCGGCGGTTCGCGCCGCCCGGCGGCTGGCTCCCGTATCTGCTGATCACGCCCGCCGTGCTGGCGATCGCGGGCATCCTCGGTTACGCCCTGGTGCGCAACCTCCTCATCTCCTTCCAGGAGTTCGGCCGCCGCCAGCTGATCTCCCACACCACCGAGTGGTCGGGCCTGGAGAACTACCGCCGGGTCCTGGAGGACGAACGCTTCTGGGCCTCCCTGGTGCGCACCTTCGTCTTCATGGCGGCCAACGTGGTGCTCATCATGGCCATCGGCACGCTCATCGGGATGCTGCTGTACCGGCTCGGCAAGCCCATGCGGCTGGTGCTGTCCATCGCTCTGGTGGCGGCCTGGGCGATGCCGGTGATCGCCAGCACCACCGTCTTCCGCTGGCTGTTCGACACCCAGTTCGGGGTGGCCAACTGGGCGATGCGCAGTCTGGGCTTCTCCGGCTACGAGCAGCACAACTGGTTCGGCAGCGGCTTCTCCACGCTGGCCATCGTCACGCTGCTGATCGTGTGGGCCTCGGTGCCCTTCGTGGCGCTCAACCTGTACGCCGGACTGACCACCATCAGCGGTGAGATCTACGAGGCGGCCCGCATGGACGGCGCCTCGGGCCCCCGGATCTTCTGGTCCATCACGGCCCCCATCATGCGGCCGTTCTTCCTCATCACCACCTTCCTGGAGATCATCTGGGTCTTCAAGGCGTTCACCCAGATCTACGCGCTGAACGCCGGCGGCCCCAGCCGGGAGTCCGAGACCCTGCCGGTCATGGCATACATCGAGGGCATGGGCCAGAACCAGTACGGCACGGCGGCGGCCATCTCCGTGCTCACGCTGATCATCCTGCTGGTCGCCCTGTCCTTCTACTTCCGCCTGATCCTCAAGCAGGAGAAGGAGCCGCAGTCATGACCGCCACCGACAAGGCAGTCGCGCAGGCCCCGGCAGCCGGGCGCCCCCCGGTACGGGCCAACGCCTCCGCCCGCGCGCGCCGCGCCAAGCGGCTGAGCCGGGCCGGGCTCAACGCGGTGGCCCTCATGCTCACCGTGGTGTTCCTCTTCCCGGTGTACTGGATGTTCTCCACCTCCTTCAAGAGCAACTCCCAGGTGCTCGTGAAGGACCCGGTCTTCTTCTTCACCCCGACCTTCGAGCACTACACCACCGCCACCGGCGTGGACCTGTTCTGGACCTATGTGCGCAACAGCCTGGTGGTGACGCTCGCCGCCGTGTTCCTGGCCCTGCTCGTGGCGCTGGCGGCCAGCTACGCGATCGCCCGGCTGAACTTCCGCGGCCGGCGCGGCATGGTCCTCGTGGTGATGATGGCCCAGATGGCCCCCTGGGAAATCCTCATCATCGTGATGTACCTGAACGCCCGGGACGCCCAGGCGCTCAACAGCCTGGTCACCCTGACCGTCATCTACTTCGTGATGGCGCTGCCCTTCACCATCTGGACGCTGCGCGGCTTCATCGCCGCCGTGCCCAAGGAACTGGAGGAAGCGGCCCTGATCGACGGCTGCAGCCGCACCCAGGCGTTCCTGCGGATCATCTTCCCGCTGCTGGCCCCCGGACTGATGGCCACCTCGCTCTTCGGATTCATCATGGCGTGGAACGAATACGCCATGGTCCTGGTGCTCAACAAGGCCCCCGACATGGCCACCCTGCCGCTGTGGCTCACCCAGTTCCAGACCAACTTCGGCAACGACTGGGGCGCCACCATGGCCGCCTCCTCCCTGTTCACCGTCCCCGTGCTGATTGTCTTTGTCATCCTCCAGCGAAGGGTCACCGGCGGTCTGTCCGCGGGTGCCGTGAAGGGATAGCACCCGCGATGACCACCGCCCACCACGCCACCGACACCCTCACCCGGGACGCCCTGGCCGTCCTCCAGCCCACCTTCGCCGGGACCACCCGGGCGCCGGACTGGCTGCTGCGGCAGCTGGAGAACGGCATGACCGGGGTCGGGATCTTCGGCCGCAACGTGCAGAGCACCGAACAGCTGGCCGCTCTCACCGGACAACTGCGCGCCGCCAACCCCGAGGTGCTGGTCGCCACGGACGAGGAGGCCGGCGACGTCACCCGCCTGGAGCTGATCGGCGGCTCCTCCTTCCCCGGCAACCTCGCCCTGGGCGCCGCCGATGACCTCGACCTCACCCGCGCGGTCGCCACCGCCATCGGCCACCGGCTCACCGAGTGCGGCATCTCCGTCAACTGGGCACCGTCGGCCGACATCAACACCGACCCCGGCAACCCGGTGATCGGGGTCCGCTCCTTCGGCCAGGACCCGGCCCTGGTCGCCCGGCACACCGTCGCCTTCGTCGAAGGGCTCCAGAGCACCGGCGTCGCCGCCTGCGTCAAGCACTTCCCCGGGCACGGCAACACCAGCGTCGACTCCCACCTGGCCATGCCGCGGATCGACATCGACCTCGACACCCTCCACTCCCGCGAACTGGTGCCCTTCAAGGCGGCCATCGCCGCCGGCACCCGCTGCGTGATGAGCGCGCACATCCTGCTGCCCGCCCTGGACCCGGACCGCCCCGGCACCCTCAGCCCCAGCGTGCTCGCCGGACTGCTGCGCGCCCCCGAGACGGAGGGCGGCCTCGGCTTCGACGGCGTCATCTACTCCGACGCCATCGAGATGAAGGCCATCGAAGCCGTGCACGGCCTGGCCCGCGGCTGTGCCCTCGCCGTCGCCGCCGGGGCCGATGCCATCTGTGTGGGCGGCACCCCCTCCGACGAGGCCGAGGTGCTGCGGCTGCGCGACGCGATCATCCAGGCGGTACGGGACGGGGAACTGTCCGAGGAACGGCTCCACGACGCCGCCGAACGCGTCCGCGCCCTGGGCCGCTGGACCGCCCGGGCCCGTGCCGAGGCCGCCGCCGAGCCCGCCGAACGCTCCGGCCCGGCCCAGGACATCGGCCTGGCCGCGGCCCGCCGCGCCCTGCGGCTGACCCGTCCCGAGGACAGCCCCGCAACCGCCCCGCCGACTCTGGCCCCCTACGTGGCCTCCTTCCATCCGGTCGCCAACATCGCCGTGGGCCATCACACCCCCTGGGGCGTGGCCACCGAACTGGAACGGCTGCTGCCCGGCACCCGCTCCGCCGACCACACCGCCGACCAGGCCAGGGCCGCCGGGCCCGCCGCCCTGGCCGCCGGCATCCTGGAGGAAGCCGGGGAGCACCCGGTGGTCGCCGTGGTCCGCGACGCCCACCGGCACCCGTGGATGGCCGACACCCTGACCGCACTGCTCGCCGCCCGGCCCGACACCACGGTGGTGGAGATGGGCGTGCCCGAGTCCCCGCCGGCCGGGGCCCTGTACATCGCCACCCACGGTGCCGCCCGCGTCTGCGGCCGGGCCGCAGCCGAGGTCATCGCCGGGGCACCGGTGGGGGAGGACCGCGACCAGTGACCAGCGACCAGCCGGGCCGGATCATGGCCGGCGAAATGGCCCAGCAGCCCGACGTGCTGCGCCGCTTGCTGACCGAGGGCGCCCCCGCCATCCGGGAGACGGCCCGCGCGATCGCCGCGCGCCGCCCCCGTTTCGTCCTGCTGACCGCCCGGGGCACCTCCGACCACGCCGCGCTCTATGCCAAGTACCTCCTCGAGATCGAGCTGGGCAAGCCCTGCGGCCTCACCTCCATGTCCACCACGACCGCCTACGCGGCCACCCCCGACCTGACCGATGTCCTGGTCATCACGGTGAGCCAGTCCGGCGGCTCACCCGACCTGCTCGCCTCCACCCGGGCCGCCCGCGCGGCCGGGGCGATCACCCTCGCGGTGACCAACAACCCCTCCTCCCCGCTGGCCGCCGCCTCCGAGTTCCACATCGATGTGCTGGCCGGCCCCGAACAGGCCCTGCCGGCCACCAAGACCTACACCGCCGAACTGCTGGCGCTGTATCTCCTGGTGCAGGGGCTGCGCGACACCGACGGGACGGCTGCCGCCGCCGCACTGCCCGAACTGGCCGAGCGGATCCTCCAGCGCCGCGCCGAGATCACCACCCTCGCCGCCCGCTACCGCTTCGCCGAGCGCATGGTCCTCACCTCGCGCGGCTACGGCTACCCGACGGCCAAGGAAGCCGCGCTGAAGCTGATGGAGACCAGCTACATCCCGGCCCTGTCCTACTCGGGGGCGGATCTGCTGCACGGCCCGCTGGCCATGGTCGACAACATCTCCCCGGTGATCGCCATCGTCACCGACGGCAAGGGCGGCCAGGCGCTGCAACCGGTGCTCGACCGGCTGCGGGACCGGGGCGCCGATCTGATGGTGGTCGGCCCCAAGCCCCAGGTGGACGCCGCCTCGGCCGGCTTCGCCCTGGCCACCGAGGGGGTGCCGGAGAACCTCCAGCCCATCCTGGAGATCATCCCGCTCCAGATGCTCGCCCACGAGATCACCCTGGCCCGCGGCCAGGACCCCGACGCCCCGCGCGCCCTGGCGAAGGTCACCGAGACGAGCTGACCCGCCCCGCCTCCGGGGGTCACACCAGAGCGCCCCCGGAGGCGTCTATCCACTGCCCGGTCACCCAGCGGCTGTCGTCCGAGGCGAGGAAGCCGGCGATATCCGCTATGTCGTCGGCCTCGCCCACCCGGCCCAGCGCCGACCGCTCGGCCGTGGCCCGCCGGGCTCCCTCGTCGGAGCGCAGCCAGCCGGCATTCATATCGGTGTCCACGGCGCCCGGCGCGATGGCGTTGACCGTGATCCCGCGCGGGCCCAGCTCCCTGGCCAGCACCGGGGTCAACTGGTCGAGGGCGCCCTTGGTCATGGAGTAGGCCACGAGCCCCGGCATCCCCGCCGCCCCCGCGGTGAGAGCGGTGGACAGCGTGATGATCCGCCCGCCGTCCCGCAACCGGGACAGCGCGAGTTGCGCGATGAAGAACGGCGCCCGGGTATTGACCGCGAACAGCCGGTCGTACTCCTCGGCCCCGGTGCCCGCGACCCCCCCGCCCGATCCGCTGATCCCGGCGTTGTTGACCAGGATGTCCACCCCGTCCGCCCGGGCGTCGAAGGCCGCCCACAGCGCCTCCGCGTCGCCCGTCACCCCCAGCTCCACACCGAGGGTGAACGCGCTGCCGCCCGCCGCCTCGATCGCCGCGACCGTCTCCTCGGCCGCCGCCTCGTCCCGTCCGTAGTGCACCGCGACGCGGGCGCCGTCCCGCGCGAGCCGCTCCGCCACCGCCCGCCCGATACCCCGGCTGCCGCCCGTGACCAGTGCCGTCTTCCCCGAGAGCGCGCGCATCTGCCGCCCCACCTTTCTCTAGCAGTCGCTACAGAAAGGAACGTAGCACGAGTTTTGAAGCGCCCGCTATAGAATGAGGGCCATGGTCACCCGAACGCGTGGTCGCCCCCGCTCCTTCGACCGGGCCACCGCACTGGAACGCGCGCTCCTCTCCTTCTGGGAGCACGGCTACGACGCCACGTCCATCGCCGACCTCACCCGCGCGATGGGCATCGGCGCCCCCAGCCTGTACGCGGCGTTCGGCGACAAGAAGACGCTGTTCGAGGAGGTCCTGCGGCTCTACACCGACCGGTACGGCTTCGTCCCGCGGGCGCTCGACGAGGAGGCCACCGCGTACGCCGCCATCGCCCGCGTCCTGCGGGAGGCCGCCGCCGAGTACACCGAGCCCGGACGCCCCGCCGGCTGCCTGATCCTCTCGGACACCGCCCAGGCCGACGCCTCCCGCGACGCCGCCCACGAGCTGCGGCTGCGCCGTGCGTGGACCCGTACCGTCCTGGGCCGCCGGCTCCGGGAGGGCGTCGCCGCCGGGGAGCTGCCCTCGGACACCGACACCGACGGGCTGGCCCGGTTCGTGCAGTCGGTGGTGATCGGCATGAGCCAGCAGGCACGCGAAGGGGCGAGCAGGGAAGAACTGGAGGCGGTGGCGGAAACGGCCCTGCGGGCCTGGCCGGCCACCGGCGACCCGAAGCCGTAACGGCGCGTGGGGCCGGCGCGCGAGGCGACTCGCACCCAGGGCCGCGGCGCCTGAGAGGGACCCTCAACCCTCCCGGCACCGCAGCCCGGAGCGATCGCGGACCCGGGCGCCGTCAGGGCAGAGAGCACCGGGGCCTCGCGTCTGCCCTCCTGTGCGGGGAAGGCAGAGGCAGAAAAAGCTGCGGTCCGCTCCATTCTGACCGCACGTGTCGCGGGTGTCCATGCTCTGAACGCATTTCCTCTCCCCACCGCCGTCATCTGCCCGTATGCCGACGTTTCTTGATCGCGGCGGCGCACACCACGCGGTGCGCGCCGCCCGCCATCCGGACACCCGCCGGTAAGCTCCCCCGTGTGCCCTCCATGAACGACCTCGTCCACCAGCACACCGATCTCGGGGAACGCGACCTCGAGTGGCTGCATCTGCTGGTCTCCGAATGGCAGCTGCTCTCGGACCTCTCCTTCGCGGACCTGGTCCTGTGGCTGCCCACCCGGGACGGCACCCGCTACGTCTCCGTCGCCCAGATGCGCCCCAACACCGGCCCCACCTCCTACCAGGACGACATGGTCGGCCACCTCGTACCGCGCGGCCGGCGCCCGCTGCTGGACCTCGCACACGACGAGGGCCGCATCGTCCGCGAGGGCGACCCCGAGTGGCGCGAGGAGGTCCCGGTCCGGGTCGAGTCCATCCCGGTGCGGCACGACGGCCGGGTCCTGGGTGTCATCGCCCGCAACACCAACCTCCTCACCGTCCGCACCCCCAGCCGCCTCGAACTCACCTATCTGCAGAGCGCCTCCGACCTCGCCCAGATGATCGCCGGCGGCACCTTCCCCTACCCCGGCCAGCAGGTGGGCATGGACCGCGCCCCCCGGGTCGGCGACGGCTTCATGCGGCTGGACGCGGACGGCATCGTGCAGTACGCGAGCCCCAACGCGCTCTCCGCCTACCACCGCCTGGGCCTGGCCGCCGACCTCGTCGGCCTGCCGCTCGGGCCCACCACCGCCGAACTCGCCCCCACCCGGGGCCCGGTGGACGAGTCCCTGGTCAAACTGGCCAGCGGCTACGCCCCCCGGGAGACCGAGATCGAGGGCAACGAGTGCGTGGTCCAGCTGCGTGCCATCCCGCTCAAGCCCAAGGGTGAGCACATCGGTTCGCTCATACTGCTGCGCGATGTGACCGAACTGCGCCGCCGCGAACGCGAGCTCATCACCAAGGACGCCACCATCCGGGAGATCCACCACCGGGTGAAGAACAACCTCCAGACCGTCGCCGCCCTGCTGCGCCTGCAGGCCCGCCGCATCGGCGCCACGGGCGACGAGAACGCCCGGGCGGCCCTGGATGAGGCGGTGCGCCGGGTCGGCTCCATCGCCATCGTGCACGAGACCCTCTCGCAGAACCTGGACGAGCGGGTGGAGTTCGACGAGATCGCCGACCGGGTGATCACGATGGTCGCCGAGCTGTCCCCGGACGGCCGGGTCACCGGACGCCGCAAGGGCCGCTTCGGCATCCTGGACGCCGAGACCGCCACCCCGCTGTCCATGGTGCTGACCGAGATCCTCCAGAACGCCCTGGAGCACGCCTTCGGCCCCGGCGAGACGGGCCGGATCGAGGTCGGCGCCACCCGTACCGAGGTACGTCGCGGCTCCGCCCGGCTGCTGGTCACGGTGACCGACAACGGCCGCGGTCTGCCGGAGGGGTTCGATCCGCACACCGACGGAAGCCTCGGGCTGCAGATCGTCCGCACCCTGGCGGAGGGGGAGTTGGGCGGCCGCTTCGACATGATCCCGGCCGAGGGCGGCGGCACCCGCGCCGTCCTCGACCTCCCCGTGGAGCCGCACAAACGCTGAACCGCCCGGCCGCGCGCCGGCGCACCCACGCGACGGCGCGCCCCCGGAACGCCCGAACCCGGAACGCCCCGAGCCCCGGACCTGAAGTGGTCCGGGGCTCGGTCGCGTTCATCGCGTATTCGCGTGGGCACCTTCGGTCGGTGCGCTGTGCTGCGGCTCGGGGCAGCAATGGCGGGGTGGCTTCCGCCGGGCGTGGCCTGGGCCGGCCTGGATCAGGCGGTGGCCTTCCGTGCCCGGTTGCGAGCGGCGCGGCGCTTCATGGCGCGGCGCTCGTCCTCGCTCATCCCACCCCAGACGCCGGAGTCCTGGCCGGACTCCAGCGCCCACTGCAGGCACTGCTCCATGACGGGGCAGCGGCGGCAGACGGCCTTGGCTTCCTCGATCTGCAGCAGCGCGGGACCGGTGTTGCCGATGGGGAAGAACAGCTCGGGGTCTTCCTCGCGGCAAACGGCGTTGTGACGCCAGTCCATGTCTGCTCCATCTCCTGCACGTTGCAGTTACATTGCTTGTGAATGTGAACGCTTTCACGAACCCCCCGACAAAGACGAGCCGTTGCTTGCGCCGCGGTGGATGTCTTCGAAGGGATCCCACTGGGTGGGGAAGAAGGATTCGGGCTCTCAAGGGGGCCGAGGTCTCGGCCGTCCCGATCGCCATGTAGAGGTTCGCAAACCTCAGCGGCGGATACAACCCCTTCCGGAAAGTTTTTTTTGAATCCTTGGTGTCGTGTTGCTCACAGCCCTACTTCTCCCGGGTGGAGTCTGGGCTAAACGTTCGACTGTAAGGACTTTTAGCTGTTCCGCTCACACAATCACACGCAGTGCACGGCGAACGCCTGTGAAGGTCACACTCGTGCGCACCCCGAGATGGTCACCATCAAGCTGAAACGGCAGTGGCACCTGCGATTGCAAGGTGAACTCCGTCTCATCGTGGAGGGAGACCACATGCTTGCCCTGCGGCCCGCGCTCGGGGGAGGAGCGCAGCAGCTGCGTGACATAACGGGTCATACCCGTCGAAGACATCTTGGAGATCGCCATCACGTCCAGCGCGGTGTCGAACGACGCCCGCGGCGCCGCGTACACCGGCCTGTTGCCCAGATACGTCCAGGGCGCGGTGTTGCACACTATGCCCAACACCAGCTCCCGCACCGGGTCCTGGCCCGGCCGCAGCAAGGTGATCGGCCCCCGCTCCCCGTGCGGGTGCCGCACGAACGTCCGCAGCGCCTGCCGTACGTACAGCGCGTGCGTGGACCGCTTGCCGCGCTCCCGTTCCCGCTCCACCCGGCCCACCACGCCGGCGTCGAAGCCCAGGCCCGCACAGAACGTGAACCAGCGCCTGGGCACCTCCGCGTCCCGCGAATCCGGCGTCCCGGACGCCAGCCCGAGACCGATCGTGCGCTCGGACCCGTTGTGCAGCGCGTCCAGCAGCGCCCCGGTGGCCTCCACCGCGTCGTTGGGCAGCCCCAGCGCCCGCGCGAAGACATTGGTGGAACCACCCGGCAGCACCGCGAGGCGCGGCAGCCGGTCCAGCTCGGGGCCGTGGTGCAGCAGCCCGTTCACCACCTCGTTGGCGGTGCCGTCGCCGCCCAGCGCGATCACGATGTCCGCGCTCTCCTCCTCGGCCGCCCGCCGGGCCAGCTCCCTGGCGTGGCCCCGGTGTTCGGTGGCGGCGACCTCCAGCTTCAGATCGCTGGCGAGTGCGTGCGTGAGCACTTCACGGGTCCGCACACTGGTGGTGGTGGCGACCGGATTGACCACGAGAAGCGCGCGCATGGAGTGCAGCGTACCCAGCGCGGGAGGTTCCGGGCGCCACGGGTGGGCCGACGCGGGCCCTATACCCTGGCCGCGTGAGCGAGAACAGCACCCAGCAGGACCAGCGGCCCCGTCCGGTGACGACGGCCGCCGCACTCACCGGTATCCAGGGGCTGGTCGCCGCCGCCCTGGGCGGCTCCATGCTGCTGCTGGCGGTCACCGGGGACCCGGAGAACCCGCTGCAGGCCCTCACCATCGCCCTCACCGTGCTCGCGCTGGCCGTGGTTCCGCTGGCCGCCGGACACGGACTGTGGCGGCTGCGGTCCTGGAGCCGTGGCCCGGCCGTGATCACCCAGCTGCTGATGCTGCCGGTGGCCGGCACGCTGGCCACCAGCGGCGGGGCCTGGCCGGCGGCCGCGCTGGGGCTGGGCGGCTCGGCGCTCGCGGTGCTGATCTGCCTGATGAACCAGTCATCGGCGAAGGCCCTGCGCATCGGCGCCGACCGCGCCTGAGCGGCACCGGGGCGGGGAGTAAGAGGAGAAAGACGTACGGAGGGGTACGGGGCCGGCCGCCCCGTACCGTTCCGCCGCGGTGTGCGCCGCGGCTCACTCCTCCACGAGCAGCTTGTCCCGCAGCTGCGCCAGCGTCCGCGCCAGCAGCCGGGAGACGTGCATCTGCGAGATCCCGACCTCCTGCGCGATCTGCGACTGGGTCATGTTGCCGAAGAAGCGCAGCAGCAGGATCTTCTTCTCCCGCGGCGGCAGCTCCTCCAGCAGCGGCTTGAGGGACTCGCGGTACTCCACACCCTCCAGCGCGTCGTCCTCCGCGCCCAGGGTGTCCGCCACGGCCGGCGACTCGTCGTCCGTGTCCGGCACGTCGAGGGAGAGCGTGCTGTACGCGTTCGCCGACTCCAGGCCCTCCAGCACCTCCTCCTCGGAGATGTTCAGCCGCTGGGCCAGCTCATGCACCGTCGGCGCCCGCCCGTGCTGCTGGGACAGCTCCGCGGTCGCCGTGGACAGCGACAGCCGCAGCTCCTGGAGGCGGCGCGGCACCCGTACCGCCCAGCCCTTGTCCCGGAAGTGCCGCTTGATCTCGCCGACCACGGTGGGCGTGGCATAGGTGGAGAACTCCACCCCGCGCTCCGGGTCGAACCGGTCCACGGACTTGATCAGCCCGATGGTGGCGACCTGGGTCAGATCGTCGAGCGGCTCACCGCGGTTGCGGAACCGCCGCGCCAGATGCTCCACCAGCGGCAGATGCATTCTGACCAGGGCGTTGCGCAGCTCGGCGCGCTGCGGCGAGCCGTCCGGCAGCTCGCGCAGCTCGATGAACAGCTCGCGGGCCGCGCTGCGGTCCTGTGGGTCGGGCAGCGCCCGCCGGGGGGCGGTCGCGGCCGGGGGTACGGGCGATGGCTCGGGCTGGCCGGGAATCGCGGCGGCTCGATCCCGCGCCACGGCTTCCACGGCTTCCACGTCGTTCATGTCGGCCCCCTCGTCAGGTGGCGGCCCCGGTTCGCCGGTCACGGCGCTCCGGGGGCGGCGCCGCGCGTCTTGTGCAGGCTGATGCTCACCGTCTTGTCGTCCTTGACGGTCGATTCGACCTCACCGGCCAGCGCGCTCAGGACGGTCCAGGCGAAGGTGTCCCGCTCGGGGGCGTGGCCCTCGGTGGTGGGCGCCGAGACCGTGACCCGCAAGGCATCCCCGACCAGCGTGAAGACGCACTCCAGCACGCTGCCCGGGATGGCTTGCTGGAGCAGGATCGCGCAGGCCTCGTCCACCGCGATGCGCAGATCCTCGATCTCGTCGAGGGTGAAGTCCAAGCGGGCCGCGAGGCCGGCCGTGGCCGTGCGCAGTACCGAAAGATAGGCACCCGCCGCGGGCAGCCGGACCTCGACGAAGTCCTGCGCTCCTGGCTCACCTGGGAACTGGGACACCCTCACCTCCACAGTGGCTGTCACTGATTGAGCGCTGCCCGGCACCACCGAGGGTGCCGCGCGCCAACACGAAACGTACGCCCAGTGACGCTACCGCGATCACTGGCGTGCTGTCGCCTGGATCTTTGCGGCCACCTCAGCGGTATTACTCATCGTAATGCATCAAGTGCGTTCTGTGGCGGGCCCGGTGGGATTCGTTACGGTTTCCGGTCCGGGGGCTCCGGTGATGACGGCGGCGAGTGCGGTGCCGGGCGTGAACGCCCCCTCGCCGGCCAGCGCGGTCAGCGCGAACAGCAGTTTGGCCACGTAGATCGATTCGAGTGCCGGCAGCCGGTGCCGGGCGGCGAAGTCGGCGGCGAAATCCCGCAGTACGGGCGGTACCCGGGCATAACCGCCGTGATGGAAGCGCTCGTCGAGCGTCCACGCGCCGCGCGGTGCTCCGAACGCCTCCTCCTGGAGGGCGCGTACCCGCTCCCCGAGGAAGCCGCCGCGCAGAACGGGGATGCCCAGCGCCCGGCGCCCCGGCCCGAGCCCGGCGGCGAGGCCGGCCAGGGTGCCGCCGGTGCCGCAGGCCACCGCGGCCACATCGGGCGGATCCGGTGCCTCGCGCAGTTCGCGGCCGAGTTCGGCACAGCCGCGCACCGCGAGCGCGTTGCTGCCGCCCTCCGGGACGACGTAGCAGGGGCCGAACCGCGCGCGCAGCGCCGCCCGCTGCTCCGGGTCCTCGCGCAGCCGGTACGCGGAGCGGCTGACGAAGTACAGCCGCATGCCGTCGGCGGCGCAGCGGGCCAGGGAGGGGTTGAGCGGCCGGCCGGCCAGTTCCTCGCCGCGCACCACGCCGACGGTGGCGAGACCGGTGATCCGCCCGGCGGCGGCGGTGGCGCGCAGATGGCTGGAGTACGCGCCGCCGAACGTCAGCAGCGTGTGGTGTCCCTCGGCGCGGGCGGCGCGCACATTGGGCATGAGCTTGCGCCACTTGTTGCCGATCAGTTCGGGATGCAGCAGGTCGTCCCGCTTGAGGAGCAGGCGCACTCCCTGCCGGGTGAAGCGCTCGTCGTGCACCTCCTGGAGCGGGGAGGGCGGTGGCGTGGCGAGCGGGACGGCGGCGGTCGCCGGGGGGTCGGTCGTCATGGAGTCGCGCGCCGCTCGCCGCCGTTCTCGGTCATGATCCACAGGGTACGCACCGGGCGGCGCGGCCGGGTTCGCGCGCATAAAAAAACCCCGCCTTGGAATGCGGGGAAAGAAACGCTATATTGCTTGGTTCTGTGCGCAACAAAGGGAATGGGAAAGCGCACTGATAAAGGAATTCTAGCGAATAGGGGAATCGCTTGTCAACCGCCGTGAAGGGTGAACAGGAATACCTCGCCGCGCTGTACGCCCGCCTCGACCAGCTGCGGGAGCACACCCAGGACCGCCTCGACCAGGTGCTGCGCGCCGCCGGCCTCGGCCACCAGGGGCTGGCCGAACGGGACACCGCCGCCGCCGAACTCTCCCGTCGTCTCGGGCAGCTGCATTCCGTCGAGAACGGCCTGTGTTTCGGCCGGCTCACCATGACGGACGGCCGCCGCCTGGCCATCGGCCGCATCGGGATCCTCGCGGAGGACCACGAGAGCGACCCGCCGCTGATCGACTGGCGCGCGCCCGCCGCCCGCCCCTTCTACGCCGCCACCGGGGCCCGCACCGAAGGGGTACGGATCCGCCGCCATCTGCTCACCAGCGGCCGCACCGTCACCGCCGTCCGGGACGAGGAACTCGGGGCGGGCGCCGTCGCCGGGGAGAGCGGCGGCGCGGCGCTGCTGGATGCCCTGAACGCGCCCAGAACCGGCCGGATGAACGACATCGTCGCCACCATCCAGGCCGAACAGGACGCCGTCATCCGCTCCCCGCGGGCCGGTGTGCTGGTCGTCCAGGGCGGCCCCGGCACCGGCAAGACCGCCGTGGCCCTGCACCGCGCCGCCTACCTGCTGTACACCCACCGCGAACGGCTGGCCCGCGAGGTGGTCCTCGTCGTCGGCCCCGGCACCGCGTTTCTGCGCTACATCGGGGAGGTGCTGCCCTCGCTGGGGGAGAGCGGCATGCTGCTCGCCACCCCCGCCGAGCTGTACCCGGGGATCACCGCCGACCGCCCCGAGGACCCGCGTACCGCCGCGATCAAGGGCACCGCCGCCATGGCCGGGGTGATCGCCGCCGCCCTCCACGAGCGGCAGTGGCTCCCCGAGGACGTGCTGGAGATCGACCACGAGGGCGAGACCCTGCGCCTGGACCGGGCCACCGCCGAACGGCTGCGGCGGCGGGTCCGGGAGGAGGGGCTGCCGCACAACGAGGCCGCGCCGCTGCACCGCGCCCTGGTCATCGACGCGCTCGCCCACGGCATCGCCGACCGGCTCGGCGCCGGCGTCCTGGCGGCGGACCTCCCGGAGTCGGCGGATCTCCCGGAGACGGCGGATCACCCGTACGGGGACGCGCCACAAAGGGACACGCCGCTGATCTCCGAGGACGAACTCGAGGACATCCGCGCCGAACTGCGCGACAACCCGCGGGTACGCGCCGCGCTGCGCCGGCTGTGGCCCCCACTCACCCCGCAACGGCTCCTGACCGACCTGTTCGCCTCCCCCGACCGGCTCGCCACCGCCGCGCCGCAGCTCACCGCCGGGGAGCGCGAGCTGCTGCTGCGCGCCCCCGGCGGCGGCTGGTCGCCCTCCGACGTCGCCCTCCTGGACGAGGCCGCCGAACTCCTGGGCACCGACGACCGTGCCGAGCGCGAGGCGGCGGCGGCCGAGCACGCCGAACGGCTGCGGCTCGCCCAGGAAGCCCTGGACGTGGCCTACGGCTCCCGCGAAACCGAACACGACGACGGCAGCGACCCCGAGTCCCTGCACGCCTTCGACGTTCTCGACGCGGAGACCCTCGCCGACCGGTACGCCGAGGAGGACCACCGCACCCCCGCCGAACGCGCCGCCGCCGACCGCACCTGGGCCTTCGGCCACATCGTCGTCGACGAGGCCCAGGAACTGTCCGCCATGACCTGGCGGCTGCTGCTGCGCCGCTGCCCCGCCCGCTCCATGACCCTGGTCGGCGACATCGCCCAGACCAGCGCCCCCGGCGGCGCACGCTCCTGGGCGCACACCCTCGACCCGCACCTCGGCGGGCGCTGGCGCACCGCCGAGCTGACCGTCAACTACCGGCTGCCCGCCGAGATCGCCGCTCCGGCCGCCGAGGTGCTGCACGCCATCGACCCGGACCTGCGCGCCCCTCGCGCCGTACGCTCCACCGGGGTGCCGCCCTGGCACCGCACCGTGCCCGCCGCCGCTCTCGCCGCCGAGGCGGCCCGCGCCGTGGCCGGCGAACGGGCGGCCCACCCCGCCGGCACCGCCGCCGTGATCGCCCCGCCCGTGTGGCTGCCCGCCCTCACCGCGGCAGCGGGCGCCCTGCCCCGGGTGAGCGTGGTGGACCCGCGCACCGCCAAGGGCCTGGAGTACGACATCGTCATCGTCGTGGACCCGCACTCCATGGCCCCGGCCGACCGCTACGTCGCGCTGACCCGCGCCACCCAGCGGCTGGGGCTGCTCACTCCCAGCCGTGCAGACTGACCTCGGTCTCCCCGCCCAGTACCCGCGTCAGCATCCGGTCGGTGGACAGCACCATCTCACCGGCCGGCAGTGCGTCCGTGGCGACCCAGGACACCGCCTCGTGCTTGCCCGGCTCCCGGTTCACCGGCTCGCCGCTCCAGCGCTCGGTCACGAACACCACCGTGAGGAACCCGGCGGCGGAGCCGACCCCGGGCGCCGCGTGCACCACGTGCGCCAGCCGCAGGTCCCGCGCCGCCACCCGCAGCCCGGTCTCCTCGTACAGCTCGCGGATCGCCCCCCGCGTCACCGGCTCACCCGGCTCGCACTTGCCCACCGGCAGGTCCCACAGTCCCGCCCCGAACCTCGCCCCCGCGCCGCGCCGCAGCAGCACCACCCGGCCCCGCTCCCGGTCGTGCACCACCACGGCCGCCGACAACGGCGGCGCCGCCCCTGAATTCACCATGATCGGCAGCCTAATCCGGTTTCCCCGCCCGCCCACCGGCTACCCGCAGCGCAGCGATCGCATGGAGGTGAACGACGATGACCACCGCACACGAGACGATGGTCCGGGGCATGCTGCGCAGCTACCCCGCCGACCTGGGGCACGTCGACCGGGAGGCGCTCGCCCGCTGCATCGAGGAGTGCGTGGCCTGCGCCCAGAGCTGTACGGCCTGTGCCGACGCCTGCCTGTCCGAGGTACGGGTGGCCGACCTCGGCAAGTGCGTACGCACCGACCTGGACTGCGCGGACATCTGCGAGACGACCGGCCGCGTCCTGTCCCGGCACACCGGCTACGACGCCAACGTCACCCGCGCCCAGCTGACCGCGTGCGCGGCGGCCTGCAAGGCGTGCGGCGACGAGTGCGCCAAGCACGCGCCGATGCACGAACACTGCCGGATCTGCGCGGACGCCTGCCGGCGCTGCGAGGAGGCCTGCCAGGAGCTGCTGGCCGTGCTGGGCTGAGCGCACCGGGGCGCGGGAGACAGCCGGCTGACCCCGCTGCCGGCCGGCAGCGGGGTCAGCCGTCCGGCAGCTGGAGTTCCGCCCAGATGGTCTTGCCGCCGGCGGAGTGCCGGGTGCCCCAGCGCTGGGTCAGCTGGGCCACCAGCATCAGCCCGCGCCCACCCTCGTCGAACCCGGCCGCCCGGCGCAGATGGGGGGCGGTGCTGCTGGTGTCGGAGACCTCGATGATGAGCGTGCGGTCCAGGATCAGCCGCAGCCGGATGGGCCCGGACGCGTGCCGGATGGCGTTGGCGATCAGCTCGGTGACCACCAGCTCGGTGGTGAACACCGCCTCCGGCAGCTCCCACCGCGACAACTGCCCGGCGACGTCCTTGCGGGCGATCCCGCAGCTCGCCGGGTCGTCGGGAATCTCCCACGTCACCACGTGCGCCGCGTCCAGCACCCGGGTGCGCGCCATCAGCAGGGCCACGTCGTCGCCCGGCGCCCCGCCCGGCAGCAGTGCCTCGATGACCGCCTCGCACCGGGCGTCGAGCGAGACGGCCGGGGCGGCCACGGCCTCGTGCAGCACCCGGTAGCCCTCGTCCATGTCCTGGTCGCGGCGCTCCACCAGGCCGTCGGTGAACAGCGCCAGCACCGAACCCTCGGGCAGCGAGAACTCCGCCGACTCGAACGGCAGCCCGCCCAGGCCCAGCGGCGGCCCGGCGGGCAGCTCCATGGTGGTGACCCCGCCCGTTCCCGGGTCGATCAGGACGGGGGGCGGATGTCCGGCCCTGGCCACCGTGCAGCCCCCGGTCACCGGGTCGTAGACCGCGTACAGACAGGTGGCGCCGATGTCCCCGGCCGTCTCCTCGCCCCCGGTCTCCTCGGAGAGCCGGAGCACCAGGTCGTCCAGGTGGGTGAGCAGCTCGTCCGGGGGCAGGTCGACGTCCGCGAGCGTGCGCACCGCGGTACGCAGCCGCCCCATGGTCGCCGACGCCTGCACCCCGTGCCCCACCACGTCGCCCACGATCAGCCCCACCCGCGCCCCGGACAGCGGGATCACGTCGAACCAGTCGCCGCCCACCCCGGTCTGCCCGGCCGCCGCCAGATAGCGGGAGGCGACCTGCACGGCGCTGCGCTGCGGCAGCGTCTGCGGCAGCAGGCTGCGCTGGAGCGCCAGCGCGGTCTCCCGCTCCCGGGTGAACCGCTGCGCGTTGTCCAGGCACACCGCGGCCCGCGCCACGATCTCCCGCGCCACCAGCACATCGTCCGGCGCGAACGGATCCGGGCGCCGGTAGCGCACGAACTGCGCGACCCCCAGCGTCACCCCGCGCGCCGACAGCGGCACCGACAGGCCCGAGTGCACCCCCAGCTCCCTGGCCCGGCGCGCCCGCTGCGGATCCTGCTCCACCCAGGCCAGGAAGTCCGGGTCGTCCCGGTTCAGCACCACGACCTCACCGGAGAGCACCGCCCGCACCGGGGAGGCGGAGACGGCGTGGTCCCACAACTGCCCGACCTCCACCAGCGCCTCGGGGGCGCCCGGGGTGGCGGAGCGGTACGCGATGCGGCGCAGCGTCAGCACCCCGTCCTCCGGGGTGGGCGGCGCGTCCCCGTGCGGGTGCGGGGTGGCCAGCAGGTCCACGCTGCCGAAGTCGGCCAGCCGCGGCACGCACACATCGACGAGTTCCTGCGCGGTGCGGCCGACCTCCAGGGTGGAGCCGATCCGCCGGGAGGCGTCGTTGACCAGCTGGAGCCGCAGCCGCGCCCGGTCCTCCCCGGTGATGTCCACGGCGGCCAGCGCCACGGCCACCAGCTCGCCCTCCGCGTTCCACACCGGCGCGATCCGTCCCAGCCAGGCGTGCTCGCGCGACTCGCCGCCGGTGCGCAGCCGGGTGCGGACATCCCTGGGTTTGCCGCTTTCCATCGCCTGGCGCAGCTGCTCCTCCAGTTCGATGCTCTGCGGCTTGCCGCCTATCTCCGACAGCCGAAGGCCGCGGGCCTCGTCCTCGGTGAGCCCGATGACCTCCTCCATCGCGCGGTTGGCGCGCCGCAGCCGCACATCGGTGTCGTACAGGGCGAGGGCGTTGGGCGCGTAGAGGAACGCCGAGCGGGGCAGCTGTTCGTCCTCCTCGGTGCGCTCGGTGCCGGTCAGCGGGCTGACGAGCAGCCACCCGTCCGGGTGCCCTTCATGTTGCTGGAGCCGGTGGGCCAGCAGCCGTACGGTCAGCCGCCGGCCGTCGCGGTGCCGCAGGTCCACGGTGCCCTTCCAGCGCAGCAGCCCTTCGTCGTCGGGCGGTGCGGTGGTGGCGACGGGGTCGGCGAGCAGTTCGGCGGCCGGGCGGCCCAGCGTCTCGGCCGCGGTGTGACCCAGCAGCCGGCGGGCGCCGTCGTTCCAGTGGGTGATCCGGCCGGAGTCGTCCAGGAGGGCGCGGGCGGTGGCCGCCTCGTCCGGGACCAGGCCCCAGGGGTCGTCCCCGCCCCGGGAGGGCCGCGCCGGGTCGCCAGTGCTCACGTCCCCAGCCTGGGGCACCGGTGAGGGGGCCGACAACCGCAGAGGGCCGGTCGGGGTGCGCGGGCCGGGCGTCCGGGCACCCGGCCCGTGGGGGTGGGGACGCCGCCCGGTCGTGCCCGTTTCGCACGTCTGTGCTGCCCGGGCCGTGCTTTTCCGTCCGATCCCTTCCCAAGGGGCTCACACGTTCCTACCGTTGCGGATCATGAGCGCCCCCGTCGCCCCACCCGGCTGGAGCCGCTGGCTCGTGCCGCCCGCCGCCTTGTCGGTCCACCTCTCGATCGGCCAGGCCTACGCCTGGAGTGTCTTCAAGCCGCCCCTGGAGTCCGCCCTGGACCTCAGCGGCACCCAGAGCGCGCTGCCCTTCCAGCTCGCCATCGTGATGCTGGGGCTGTCCGCCGCCTTCGGCGGGACCATGGTGGAACGGCGCGGGCCGCGCTGGGCGATGACCGTCGCCCTGGTGTGCTTCTCCTCCGGCTTCCTGCTGTCCGCGCTCGGCGCCGCCACGCAGCAGTTCTGGCTCATCGTGTTCGGGTACGGCGTGGTGGGCGGCATCGGCCTGGGCATCGGCTACATCTCCCCGGTCTCCACCCTCATCAAGTGGTTCCCCGACCGGCCGGGGCTGGCCACCGGCATCGCCATCATGGGGTTCGGCGGCGGTGCGCTGATCGCCTCGCCCTGGTCGGCCCGGATGCTGGAGTCCTTCGGCGAGGACCACACCGGGATCGCGGCGGCCTTCCTGGTGCACGGGCTGACGTACGCCGTGTTCATGAGTCTGGGCGTGCTGCTGATCCGGGTGCCGCGCCCCGCCCCGGCCGGTTCACCGGCGGCGGCCACAGCCACGGCCCCGGCGCCCGGTACGGCCCAGGAGATCCGGGTGTCCGCCCGGAGCGCGCTGCGCACCCCGCAGTTCTGGTGCCTGTGGGTGGTGCTGTGCATGAACGTGACCGCCGGGATCGGCATCCTGGAGAAGGCCGCCCCCATGATCAGGGACTTCTTCGCCGGATCGAGCGCCCCGGTCTCCGCCTCCGCCGCCGCGGGCTTCGTGGCGCTGCTCTCGGCGGCGAACATGGCCGGCCGGATCGGCTGGTCCGCCACCTCGGACCTGATCGGCCGCAAGAACGTCTACCGGCTCTACCTGGGCGTCGGCGCGCTGATGTATCTGCTGATCGTGCTGTTCGGCGGGGCGTCCAAGCCGGTCTTCGTGGTCTGCGCGCTGGTGCTGCTGTCCTTCTACGGCGGCGGCTTCGCCACCATCCCCGCCTATCTGAAGGACCTCTTCGGCACCTACCAGGTGGGCGCGATCCACGGCCGGCTGCTCACCGCCTGGTCCACGGCCGGGGTGCTCGGCCCGCTCATCGTCAACTGGCTCGCCGACCGCGAGGCGGCGGCGGGCAAGGACGGCCCGGAGCTGTACGTGCTGTCCCTGTCCATCATGACCGGGCTGCTGGTGGTCGGCTTCATCGCCAACGAGCTGGTCCGCCCGGTGCACCCCCGCCACCATCTGCCCGCCCCCACCGCACCGAAGGAGGCCGCGCATGGAGCACACCCCCGTTCCCAGCAGCCCGAGTCCGCGTGAGCCCGACCGGCGGCCGCTGATCGCCTTCTCCTGGCTGTGGGTGGTGATTCCGCTCGGGTACGGGCTGTACGAGCTGGTGCGCAAGGCGACGCAGCTGTTCACGGGGTGACGCCCGCACCGCACGGGGGGCCGTACAAACGGGTCCGCACCCGGGCCGTCGGGACGCGTTGGGCGTCCGGCGGGCCGGGTGCGGACCGGTGCGAGGGCTGACGCGAAATCAGGCCTTCTTGGTCTCCCAGAAGATGGTGTCGATCTGGGCGATGTAGTCCAGGGCCTTCTGGCCGGTGGCCGGGTCGGTGGAACCCTTGGCGGCGCTGAGGGCCTTCAGGGTCTCGTTGACCAGCTGGTGCAGCTCCGGGTACTTCTCGAAGTGCGGCGGCTTGAAGTAGTCGCTCCACAGCACCGAGATGTGGTGCTTGGCCAGCTCGGCCCGCTCCTCCTTGATGACGGTGGCGCGGGCGCGGAAGTGCGGGTCCTCGTTGGCCTGGTACTTCTCCTGTACGGCCTTGACGGATTCTGCCTCGATGCGCGCCTGGGCGGGGTCGTAGACACCGCACGGCAGATCGCAGTGGGCACTGACCTTCACCTTGGGGGCGAAAAGGCGGGAGAGCATGGGGCCGTCCTTCCTCGTGATCGTCTTCTCCCGTGCGACATTACTCCGTGAGGGGCGGCATTTCTCGGTTGACCCCGTTCACCCGGTCCGGCTTACATCCAAAGTCCGATGCGAGCGGGCCAACCGGCCCAGCGCGGCGGCCGGTCGAGCACAGGAAGAGGCAGCGGCGGGATGACGGAGCGGGCACAGGGGCGTACGGGCGGTACGGGGCGGATCGGCCTGGCCGAGGTGTACAACCCCTCGATGCTGCCCACCCTGCGGGCCGGCGATCAGCTGCTGCTGCGGTACGGGTCCCGGGTGCGGCCGGGTGACGTGGTGGTGCTGCGGCATCCGTTCCAGCACGATCTGCTGATCGTCAAGCGTGCCGTGGAGCGGCGCGGCACGGGCTGGTGGGTGGTCGGTGACAACCCGGCAGTCACCAATGACAGCCGGGAGTTCGGGGCCGTGCCGGACGAGCTGGTGGTGGCGCGGGCGCTGCTGCGGCTGCGGTCGCCGCGCGGGCTTCAGCGTTCGCCGCTGGCGCTGCTGGGCTGGCTGCCGTCGGCGGTGCGGCCGCTCAGTTCGCGTTCGCGCCGCTTGCGGGCCCGGTAGGCGGCCACGTTCGCGCGCGTCGCACAGCGGTCCGAACAGTAGCGTTTGGAGCGGTTTGTTGACGTGTCGATATAGGCGTTGCGACAGGGTTCCGCCTCGCAGACGCCGAGCCGGTCCACCCCCAGGTCGGTGAGCTGGAAGGTCAGCCCCATGCAGGCGATCGCGGCGTAGCCCGCGGTCGCGTTGGAGGGGTGTTCGGCCAGGTGGAGGTGCCACAGCGGGCGGCCGGTGTCGTCGTCCCGGTGTTCGTGCCCGGAGATCTGCGGGCTGGCCGGGTACTCCAGTAGCAGGGCGTTCAGCAGATCCACCGCCCGCCCCTCGTCACCCGCGGCGGCGGCGGTGAAGACGGCGCGCAGCCGGGTACGTACCCCTTTGAGGCGGGTGACGTCGGCGTCGCCGGCCCGGCGGGCGAGGGTCTGCATGGGGCCGAACAGCACGCGGACGGCTTCCACCGAGGTGAGGGAGTCCTTGTTGCGCAACGGCTCCTCGCTGTTGACCAGCCGCACCGCGAAGTCTGAGTAATAGGTCAGTTCCACTTGTGTTCCTTACCTGCGCCCCTTTAGGGTGACACTGTACTTGTAAGGGTCACAGATGGTGTGACCCGTTACCAGGGGAGTGTCGCATGGTGTCCTGGCAGCAGTGGCAGGAGAGTTGGGACCGGCAGCAGGAGTGGTACCTCCCGGACCGCGAGGAGCGGTTCCGGACCATGCTGGACGGGGTCGAGGCCCTCACCGGCACCGAACCGCGGGTCCTGGACCTGGCCTGCGGCACCGGCAGCATCAGCGCCCGGCTGCTGCGCCGCTTCCCCGGCGCCACCAGCACCGGCGTGGACCTCGACCCGGCCCTGCTGACCATCGCGCGCGGCTCCTTCGAGGGCGATGACCGGATCACCTTCGTCACCGCTGATCTGCGCGACGAGCGGTGGACCGAGAAGCTCCCGTACGAGACGTACGACGCCGTGCTCACCTCCACCGCCCTGCACTGGCTGGGCGCCGATGAGCTGCGCGCGCTGTACGCCCAGCTCGCCGATGTGCTGCGGGCCGGCGGGGTGTTCGTCAACGCCGACCACATGCCCAACCCCGACGCACCCCGGATCAACGCCGCCGAGCACGCCTTCACCCGCACCCGGCAGGAGCGCGCGAAGGCGGCCGGCGCCGTGGACTGGCCGCAGTGGTGGACCGACCTGGCCGCCGATCCGCAGCTCAAGGACGTGGTCGCGGAACGGTTCGCGATCTTCGGCAACCCGGCCGAGGCCGAGGGCGACCACGACGACGCCGGCGCCCACCCCATCGGCTGGCACATCAGGACCCTGCGGGAGGTCGGCTTCGCCGAGGCCACGACGGCCTGGGCCTCCCTGACCGACGCGGCGGTCCTGGCGCTGCGGTAGCCCTCGCCGGGCGGTGCACCGGGCACCGGTGTCCCCGCCCGGCCCCACGCGCGGGCCGGTCCGCCGGGGCGTGCGGGGTGCGCCTCCGCGCCTCCCCGCACGCCCCGGGCCGCTCCTACCTGCGGGCCACGCCCTCGGCGCGGGCCGCCTCCGCCACCGCCGCCGCGACCGCCGGGGCCACCCGGGGGTCGAAGGGGGAGGGGATCACGTGGTCGGCCGACAGCTCGTCCGCCACCACCGCGGCCAGCGCCTCCGCCGCCGCCAGCTTCATACCCTCCGTGATGCGCGCCGCCCGCACCTGGAGGGCGCCCGCGAAGATCCCGGGGAAGGCCAGCACGTTGTTGATCTGGTTCGGGAAGTCGCTGCGCCCGGTGGCCACCACCGCCGCGTACCGCGCCGCCACCTCCGGGTGAATCTCCGGCGTCGGGTTGGCCATCGCGAAGATGAAGGCATCCGGAGCCATCGTCGCCACCGCCTCCTCCGGCACCGTCCCCCCGCTGACTCCGACGAACACGTCCGCGCCGGCCAGCGCGTCGGCCAGCGAGCCGCTCAGCCCCGCCTTGTTGGTCGCCGCCGCCAGCTCAGCCTTCACCCCGCTCAGATCCGGCCGGTCCGCCGACAGCACGCCCTTGCGGTCGCACAGCGCCACATCGCCGATGCCCGCGCCCAGCAGGATCTTCGCGATCGCCGCCCCGGCCGCGCCCGCGCCCGAGATCACCACCCGCAGCTCGGCCAGGCCGCGCCCGCTCAGCCGCGCCGCGTTGCGCAGCGCCGCCAGCGTCACCACCGCCGTACCGTGCTGGTCGTCGTGGAAGACCGGGATGTCCACCCGCTCCTGGAGCCTGCGTTCGATCTCGAAGCAGCGCGGCGCCGCGATGTCCTCCAGGTTGATGCCGCCGAACGACGGCGCCAGCCGCGCCACCGTCTCCACGATCTCGTCCACCTCGCGGCACTCCAGCGCGAGCGGCACCGCGTCCACCCCGCCGAACTCCTTGAAGAGGATCGCCTTGCCCTCCATCACCGGCATCGAGGCGGCCGGCCCGATGTCCCCGAGGCCCAGCACCGCGCTGCCGTCCGTGACCACGGCCACCACCTGCGAGGTCCAGGTGTAGTCGTGTGCCAGCTCGGGCTGTTCGGCGATCGCCGCGCACACCGTGGCGACGCCCGGGGTGTACGCGAGGGACAGATCGGCGGCGTCGCGCACCGGCACGGTCGAGGTGACGGCCATCTTGCCGCCCCGGTGCAGGGCGAAGACCGGGTCGAGGAGGTTGTCGTCGCTGTCCACGCCGGGCACACCGGTCACGGCGGTCGCGGCGCGAGGATTGATGATCTCCGATGTCACGAGAGTTGACCCCTTATTGCTGCACTGCTGCGAGTTCACGAGGATTGGCCGCCTTCCGGTCGGGAGGCGGGCGGGCACCACGTCCGCGTCCCGGCCGGCGAGTGGCCGCCGTAGGGGGTGGCGCGGACGCCGGACGCGCCGCACACGCGCCCAGGTCCCCGGGTGAGGGGTGTAACGGATCGTTCTACCTGATGGCTGGTCCGTGCGCACGCCCGATCGTTGGCCACGGACCCGGCGACCATCCTGGGTGACGGATCTCTCACCCGTGTTACACGCAGGTCACGGGGCCACGAGGGCGGGGCAGTTCGTCACTCCCGGTGACCGGTACGGGATGTCCGTTATCCGATCGGGACGCAGCGGTGGACGCAACTCGACCTGCGGATGGCAGGATGCCTACTCGTCCCATGCACAAATCACCAACACAGTCGTGACACTCGAAGACGTGTGCCCGGCCTCGGATACTCCCCACCCCCAGGAGGACCACGCCATGACCAGCCTCACCCGCCGCTCCCGCTGTACGGTCCTGGGAGCTTTCGCCGCCGCCTCGGTGCTGCTGCTGAGCGCCTGCGGTGACCAGACCGACGGGGACAAGGGGTCGGACGGATCCGGCTCCTCCGGCGCGGGCGGAGGCGGGGGCGCCAACGCGGAGGCCCCGCTGTTCGACCTGCTGCCCGAGGCGATCCAGGAGGCGGGCGAGATCAAGGTCGGTTCCAACATCGACTACGCGCCCATCGAGTTCTTCGACGAGAACGACGAGATCGCCGGCATCGACCCGGACATCGCCGCCGCCCTGGGCGAGGTCCTCGGTGTGAACCTCACCTTCAGCGACGGCACCTTCGACGGCCTGGTCCTGGGCCTGAACAACGGCCGCCACGACATCGTGATGTCGGCCATGACGGACACCAAGGACCGCCAGAACGGCATCAGCGAGGACGCCGAGGGCGGCGCCGACTTCGTCAACTACTTCCAGGCCGGCTCCGCCATCCTCGTCGCCAAGGGCAACCCCGAGGGCGTCGCGGGCGTGGAGGACCTGTGCGGGCTGACCGTGGCCGCCCAGCGCGGCACCGCCAACGAGTACCTCCTGGACGCCCAGCAGGAGACGTGCGACGAGGCGATCAGCCCGATGATCAACGAGACGGACTCCGACTCCATCACCGCCCTCCAGAGCGGCCGCGCCCAGGCCGTCATCACCGACTTCCCCGTGGCGCTCTACAACGAGCTGAACGCGGGCGGCGGTGACCTCTTCGAGGTCGTCGGCGAGCAGATCGACGCCGCCCCGTACGGCATCGCCGTCAAGAAGGACAACACCGAGCTGCGCGACGCCCTCCAGGCCGCCGTCCAGGAGATCATCGACAACGGCACCTACGGTGAGGTGCTGGCCAAGTGGAACGCCGAGACCGGCGCCATCGACGAGGCCACCGTCAACGCGGGTGAGTGACGGATCCGTGTCCCTCGATCTCGACAAGGACCCCGGCGGCCCGTCCGCCGGTGAGGTCCCGCCGGAAGCGATCACGGCGGTCCCGGTACGTCACTGGGGCCGCTGGATCAGCGCCGTCCTGGTGCTCACGGTGCTCGGTCTCATCGTGTGGGCCTTCGCCAACGCCAAGATCAACTGGGGTGTGGTCGGCGACTACCTGACCTATGACCGCATCATGGAGGGCGCGCTCAACACCCTGTGGATCACGGTGTGCGCCATGGTGCTCGGCCTGGTCCTGGGCATGCTGCTCGCGGTCATGCGGCTGTCGGACAACCCGGTGCTGTCCTCGGTCGCGTACGCCTACATCTGGTTCTTCCGCGGCACGCCCGTACTGGTGCAGCTGATGCTCTGGTACAACCTCTCCTACATCTTCGACACGCTCAATCTCGGCTTCTACAAGAACGAGATGAACGACGTCATGACCCCGTTCCTGGCCGCCCTGCTGGGGCTCGGCCTGAACGAGGCCGCCTACATGGCGGAGATCGCCCGCGCCGGCATCAAGTCGGTGGACGGCGGCCAGACCGAGGCCGCGCAGGCGCTGGGCATGAACGGCGCCAAGACGATGCGCCGCATCGTGCTGCCGCAGGCGATGCGCGTGATCATCCCGCCGTCCGGCAACGAGTTCATCAACATGCTCAAGACGTCGTCCCTGGCGTCGGTGATCTACTTCGAGGAACTCTTCCGGGCCGGCAACACCATCTCCTCCCGCAACCTCGCGGTGATGGAGATGATGATGGTGGTGAGCGTCTGGTACCTGCTGCTGACCACGGTCTTCAGCATCGGCCAGTACTACCTGGAGCGGTACTACGCCAAGGGAACCGACCGCGAGCAGCCGCCGACCCCGCTGCGGCGCATCGGTCAGCAGCTCACCTCCTTCCGTACCAAGAGCAAGGTGGGGGGCGAGACCGTATGAGCGACGAGGCGACCGGCACGGACGGGGCCACCGCGGTGGCGACGGCCGAGGCCACGACCACGGACCTTCCCATGGTGAAGGCCGAGCGCGTCCACAAGTCCTTCGGCTCCGTCGAGGTCCTCAAGGGCATCGACCTCCAGGTGCGGCGCGGCGAGGTGTTCTGCGTGGTCGGGCCCTCGGGCTCGGGCAAGTCGACGTTCCTGCGCTGCATCAACCACCTGGAGAAGATCAACGCCGGGCGGCTGTACGTGGACGGCGAGCTGGTCGGCTACCGGCAGCGCGGCAACAAGCTGTACGAGCTGCGCGAGCGCGAGGTGGCCGCCCAGCGCCGGGACATCGGCATGGTCTTCCAGCGGTTCAACCTCTTCCCGCACATGACCGCCGCCGAGAACGTCATGGAGGCGCCGGTCCAGGTCAAGGGCGTCCCCCGGCCGCAGGCCAGGGAGCAGGCCCAGGAACTGCTGGAGCGGGTCGGGCTCGGCGACCGCGCGGACCACTACCCGGCGCAGCTGTCCGGGGGACAGCAGCAGCGGGTGGCGATCGCGCGGGCGCTGGCGATGGAACCCAAGCTCATGCTGTTCGACGAGCCGACCTCGGCGCTCGACCCCGAACTCGTCGGGGAGGTCCTCGATGTGATGCGCGGCCTCGCTGAGGACGGCATGACCATGATCGTGGTCACCCATGAGATGGGCTTCGCCCGCGAGGTCGGCGACTCCCTGGTGTTCATGGACGAGGGCGTGGTCGTGGAGTCGGGCAACCCGCGTGAGGTCCTCACCAACCCCCGCCACGAGCGCACCCAGGCGTTCCTGTCGAAGGTCCTGTAGCTCCGGCCCCCTAGAGCGCGTGCCCGCCGGCCACCTGGATCACCTGCCCGGTGATCCAGGTGGCCTGCCGGGACGCCAGGAAGACCACCGCGTCCGCGATGTCGCGCGGGGTGCCCACCCGGCGCAGCGGGATGTCCGGCAGCACGCGGTCGATCACCTCGGGCGACATCCACCCGGTCTGCACCGGCCCGGGCGCCACCGCGTTGACCCGTACCCCCTGCGGCCCCAGATCGAGGGCGGCGGCGCGGGTGAACGCCTCAAGCGCCGCTTTGGACGTGCCGTATCCCAGCTGGCCGGGGAAGGCGCGGGCGGCGTCGGTAGAGATGTTGACGACGGCCGCCCCGGCGGGGGAGCGGCGCGCGAGTTCGGCGGTGAGCAGCGCCGGGGCGAAGGTGTTCACGGTGTAGTTGCGGTGCAGGCTGTCCGCGGTGAGGTCCAGCACCCCGTCCGGGAGTTCGGTGTGCGCGGCGTTGTTCACCAGCACCCCGACCGGCCCCAGCCGCGCCTCGACCGCGTCCAGCAAGGCGCGGGGCGCGTCGGGCGCCGCGAGATCGCCGGCCACGGCGCACGCGTCCGGCGCCCCGGCCTCCCGCAGCCGCGCCACGGTCTCCTCGGCGGCCCGGGCGTCCCCCACGTAGTGCTCCGCCTCCACCCCCTCCGGCAGGCCGGAGGCGCTCCCCGCGTAGTAGTGCACGGCGACCGCCGCCCCTTGCTCGGCGAAGGCGAGGGCGGTCTCCCGCCCGATGTTGCGGTGCGCCCCGGTCACGAGAACGACGCTGTCACGGAGTCCGGTATCGATCATGCCCAGCACGCTGCCCCAGCGCGCCGCGTTCCCGCAACGGGTTTCAGGCGTAGGTGGGGAAGCCGCCGGTCGTGATCTTCAGCCCCAGACCGGCCAGCTCGACATCCTCGCCGTACAGACCGTGCAGCACCCCCTGGTACTCACCGTCGCGCGGCACCGTGTACCGCGTCCAGCTGCCCTTGCGGGGATCGATCAACAGATATACGGGGATGTTGGCGTCGGCGTACCAGGCGACCATGTCACGGGTGTCCTTGCTGCTGTTGCCCTTGGACACGACCTCGACCACCAGCTCAACGGTGCCGGGCTCTGCCAGCCAGTTGTCGGAGTCCTCGAAGCCGGCATCGCAGACCAGCAGATCAGGGCTGGCATAGTCGTCAGGGTCGTGCGGCAGCGCAATCGACGCAATCTGGAAGGGCTGCAAGCCATCAGGGAGAGCCGGTCGCAGCTGGTCGTAGAGTTTGTTGATGATCCCGGCGTGCTTCCCTCGAGGGGTCGGCGACATCATGAGAACTCCTCGGATGATCTCTGCACGCAGGCCAGAGGCGTCCTCCGCCGCTTCGGCGGCGCGGCGCAGCGGGGTCATCCCTGGCTCAACGGTCATGGGGGCCATGGCATCCTCCTTCCGGTGCCGTCGAGTTTAACGATGCGGGCCTTCACAAGTAGCGGGCGCGCGCCCGTACCCGAAGGCATCGTCGTCCGCTTCCGGCAGTCCTCAGCCCGCCGCCGCGCGGTACGTCGCCGGGGTGATGCCGTAGACGCGGGTGAACCAGCGCGTCAGGTGCGGCTGGTCGGCGAAGCCGCAGCTGGCCGCCGCCTCGGCGGGCGGGGTGCCGGTGGCCAGCAGGCGGCGGGCCGCGCGCAGCCGCAACAGGCGCTGGTAGTCGCTGGGCGGCATCCCGTACGCCGCGCGGAACGCCCGGTACAGCGCGTACCGGCTGCACCCGGCGGCCCGCGCCAGTTCGTCCGCGCCGAGGTCCCGCTCCCAGCTGTCGTCCAGCAGCGTCCTGGCCCGGCGCGCCGCGTCCGTACCCACCCGGGCGGTGGCGATCCCCGGTCGGGCGGTCGCGGCCTCGCGCACCAGCGCCGTCACCACCGAGCTGAGCCGTTCCTCGCGCACCAGCGTTCCCGCACCGGCGACGAGCGCGTGGTGCAGTCCCAGCAGCGCCCGGTACAGCGCCGGGGCGTGCCGTACCGGCCGGTCGAACAGCGGCAGTCCGCGCTCCGTACCGCCCCCGGCGTCCGCCAGGACCTCGCGCACCACCGACGGGTGCAGATGCATGATCCGGTACGTGAAGCCCAGCTCCGCCGCGGTCCGCCCGTCGTGCGGGTCGTCCGGGTTGAACGCCATCACCATGCCCGCGCTGCTGGTGTGCTCCGCGCCCCGGCAGCGGAAGCGCTGCGCGCCGGACTCGGTGATCGCGAAGGAGTACGCGTCGTGGCTGTGCCGGTGGAAGACGTGCCGGGTGAAGTGGGCCCGCATCGCCTCCAGCGGGCGCTCGGGGTCCCGCCAGTAGCGGGCCCAGTCCTGCTCCGGCGCGCCGGTCGGGGTCGTGCTCATCCTCCGAGTGTGCCGCCCGGCGCGCACCAGCGTTCAAGACGTCCGGCCGGTGGACGGCGCAGGATCACCGTCATGCGTTTCGACACCAAGGCAGCCGTGGTGGTCCGCGCGGACCTCGCGGACTGGCAGAAGCTGAATGTGACCGCCTTCCTCTCCTCCGGCATCGCCCACGCCACCGACGACGTCATGGGCTCCGAGCCGTACGCGGACGCCTCCGGCAACCAGTACCTGCGGCTGCTGCGCGAGCCGCTGCTCGTCTTCGCCGCGGACGGCGCCGCGCTCGCCCGTACCCACGCGCGGGCGCTCTCCCGGGGCCTGGCCGTCGCCGTGTACACGGAGGACATGTTCGCCACCGGGAACGACGCCGACAACCGGGCGGCGGTGCGCTCCGTCGAGGCCGAGAAGCTGAACCTCGTCGGGCTGGGGCTCTACGGACCGCGCACCCCGGCCGACAAGGTGATCAAGGGCCTCAAGCTGCACGGGTAGTGGACCAGACTTCTTTGGGGGGCGCGTCGTGCGGCGTCAGCTGACCGGTCTTGGTCCAGTTCCAGGACTGGTATGCGGTGCGCGCCACGGTGTCCCCCGGCTCCAGCAGGGCCAGCGCCACCTGGGGGGTGGCGCGGGCCAGCAGGTCGCTCAGCATGCGCGAGGCCACCCGCTCCCGGCGGCGCGAGGGGATCACCATGAGTTCGGCGACCACGAAGACCTGGCGGGAGCCCGCCAGTTCGTCGATCTCGACGGGGACGTCCTCGAACTCCTGCCACCAGGCCGAGTCGCGCTCCACCCGGTAGCCGTACGCGGCGCCCACCAGCGCCGGATCGCTGGCCAGGAGCAGGTCGAAGTCCTCCTGCTGGACGTCGTGGTCGGTCAGCCGCCGGATGAACTCCTGCCGTTCCAGCGGCACCTCGCCGAACGCGTCGCGGTAGGACGCGTTGTGGATGTCGGCGATCTGCTCGCGCTGGGACTCCGCCTGCCACCGGCTGAGCCGCCGCAGAAAGACCATGCCCATCTGTGCCTCCCCGAACTGCTGTGGGCCTCCTGGTCGGAGGCGACCTCTCATCGTCGCACCGAAGTACCTCCCTGCGGAACGGCCGGGGGATAGCGTTGACCTCATGTTTGCCGCCTACGCCGCACGCCTGGATGCCGAAGATCCGCTGTCCGCCCTGGAACTGGGGGAGCGGCCCGAGCCGGAGGTGCCGCCGGGCTGGACGGTGGTGCGGTTGCGGGCGGCGGCGCTCAACCACCACGATCTGTGGTCGCTGCGCGGGGTGGGCCTGGATGCCGGGCTGTTGCCGATGATCCTGGGGTGCGACGGCGCCGGTGTGGACGAGGACGGCAACGAGGTGGTGGTGTACCCGGTGATTGGCGGCGCGCGCCGCACTCTGCTGTCCGAGAAGTACCAGGGCACGCTCGCCGAGCGGGTCGCGGTGCCGGCCGGCAATGTGCTGCCCAAGCCGTCCGCGCTGTCCTTCGAGGAGGCCGCGGCGCTGCCCACGGCCTGGCTGACGGCGTACCGGATGCTGTTCACCAAGGCCGGGGTACGGCCGGGGGACAGCGTGCTGGTGCAGGGCGCGGGCGGGGGAGTGGCGACGGCCGCGATCGTGCTGGGCGCGGCGGCCGGGCTGCGGATGTTCGTGACCGGCCGGGAGGAGCACAAGCGGCGCCGGGCGCTGGAGTTGGGCGCCGAGGCGGTCTTCGAGCCCGGTGTCCGGCTGCCGCACCGGATGGACGCGGTGCTGGAGACGGTGGGCGCCGCCACCTGGTCGCACTCCCTGAAGTCGCTGCGGCCCGGGGGGACCGTGGTGATCTCCGGGACCACCAGCGGGGCCAATCCGCCGGCCGCCGAACTGCAGCGGATCTTCTTCCTGGAGCTGACGGTGGCCGGTTCCACGATGGGCACGCGGGAGGAGCTGGCGGGACTGCTCAGCTTCTGCGCCGCCAAGGGGGTGCGGCCCGTCATCGACACAGTGCTGCCGCTGGACCGGGCCCGCGAGGGGTTCGCGCGGATGGCCGCCGGTGATCTCTACGGGAAGATCGTGTTCACGGTCTGAGGCCGTGCGCGGCGGGGCGGTGCCGGGCGGGCCCCGCCGTCAGCTCGCGTGCTCCATCGCCGCGCTGAGCCGCTCGTTGGCCATCCGCATGTGTTCGGCCATGGCGCGGTCGGCGCCCTCCGGGTCCCGGTCGCGGATGGCCTTGAGGATGGCGTCGTGCTCGCACAGGGTGCCGCTCACGGTGCCCTCGATGTCGCTGACCCGCTCCATCCACACCTGGAGCAGCGCCCGGATGCTGTGCAGGATGTCGCTGAGGACGGTGTTCCCGGCGATGCGCGCGGTCTCCAGGTGGAACGCGATGTCCGCCTCGATGAACGCCTTGGCGTCGCCGCCCGCGTCCCGCATGTGCTGAAGGTGCTCCTCCAGCAGGACGACGTCCGCGTCCGAGGTGCGCTGCGCGGCCAGCCGGGCCGAGACGGCCTCCATGTGGGTACGGACCTCGACCAGGTCGCGGGTACGCCGCTGGCCCAGCATGAGCCCCCAGTTGATGGCGCGGGGCAGGAACTCCGAGGTGCCCTCGCGCACGTATGAGCCGGAGCCGGGCCGTATCTCGATGATGCCGAGCACGTCCAGCGCGGACAGCGCGCCGCGCACGCTGGAGCGGGCGACGCCCAGCGCCTCGGCGAGCTGGCGCTCGGCGGGCAGCCTGGTGCCGGGCCGGATGTCGCCGGAGGTCAGATGGTCGAGCAGCCGCTTGGCGACCTCGCTGACGGAGGACTCCCGCACCACGGGGCGCAGGAGCTGGGCCAAGTCGGGGGTGGCGGCGGGCTGCTGATCTGACTGGGTGGTCACGCACACCAGTACACCAGATGGACGGCGTACGCAGCGACGGCGGCGATCCATCCGAAATGTTCAGCAGAACGTCAAGTGTGGGGATACAGCCCGTTATGTGATATTCATCACTCCGATGAATTGGTGACCAATTTACCAGTTGAGGCTTAGCGTGTCCGCAGTCCGGCAGAGCGCCGCCGCTCATGGCACTGCCGGAAGGACCCACCCGGACGGAGTTGTCCGGCGAGCCGAGGAGTCACCATGGGTGCTGACGCCCACACCACGCCAGTGGAGAGATCTGCGATCAAGAAGATCTCGATCCGTCTGGTGCCCTTCGTGGCACTGATGTTCTTCGTGAACTATCTGGACCGGACGGCCATATCCTTCGCCGAGCCCAACGGCATGGGCGATGACCTGGCCCTCACCGCCGCCCAGTTCGGCTTCGCGTCCGGGATCTTCTTCCTCGGCTACATCGTGCTGGAAGTGCCCAGCAACATGGCCCTGCACCGGTTCGGAGCCCGCCGCTGGCTGGCCCGGATCATGGTCACCTGGGGCGTCGTCTCGCTGCTGTTCACCTGGGTGGACAGCACCGGCCAGCTCTACGTGCTGCGCTTCCTGCTGGGTGTCGCCGAGGCCGGGTTCTTCCCCGGCGCGATCCTCTTCCTCAGCCAGTGGGTGCCTGGCCGCCACCGCACCAAGATCCTCGGGCTGTTCTACCTGGCCCAGCCGCTGACCACCGTGCTCGGCGCCCCGCTCGCCGGCTGGCTCATCGGCCACCACGGGCTGTTCGGCCTCGAGGGCTGGCGCGTGATGTTCCTGTTCGTGTCGATCCCCGCCATCGTGCTCGGCATCGTCGCCTGGTTCTACCTGAGCGACCGGCCCGCCGACGCCAAGTGGCTCACCCCCGCCGAGCAGGAGTGGCTGACCACCAAGCTGGAGGAGGAGAGCGAGGGCAAGACCGGCGCCAAGGCGAACCACGGCAAGGACGCCCTCAAGGCGGCCTTCACCAACGCCCGCGTGTGGGTGCTCGGCCTGGTCTACTTCGGCTTCATCTACGGCCTGTACGCGCTCGCCTTCTTCCTGCCGACGATCATCAGCGGCTTCCAGGAGCAGTACGACACCACCTTCTCCGTGATGGACAAGGCCTGGATCACCGCCATCCCGTACCTGCCGGCCGCGGTCGTGCTGTTCTTCTGGACCCGGCACGCCACCAAGCACGGCACCCGCACCTGGCACATCGCCGGACCCGCGATCGTCGGCGGTGTCTCCATCCCGCTGGCCCTGTACATGGGCTCGCCCGCCGCGACCGTCGCCGTGATCACCATCACCGCCTGCGCGATCTTCGCCGCCCTGCCGGTGTTCTGGTCGGTGCCCTCCCGGTTCCTCACCGGTGCCGCCGCCGCGGCCGGCATCGCGCTGATCAACACGATGGGCAACATCGCCGGCTTCGGCGCCAGCTACTTCACCGGCTGGATCCGGGACTGGACCGGCAGCTACTACGCGTCCCTGTACGTCGTCGGCTTCTTCATGCTGCTGTCCGCCGTACTGATCATCTCCCTCGCCGCCCGCGACGGCCGCACCACCGACCAGGTGGCCGGCGACGGGGACGGCGGCGGCGACCGTGAGCCCGTGGAGGCCGCCCGATGACCCGACTGTTCAACGACCCCGCCGCCTTCGCGGACGAGGCCCTCGCCGGCTTCGTCGCGGCACACCGCCGCTGGGTACGCCCGGTGACGGGCGGGGTGGTCCGGGCCGGCGGCACCCCGGCCGGGCAGGTCGCGGTCGTCATCGGCGGCGGCTCGGGCCACTACCCGGCCTTCTCCGGCCTGGTCGGCGCGGGCCTGGCCCACGGCGCGGCGGTCGGCAACGTCTTCGCCTCGCCCTCAGCGCAGCAGATCCGCACCGTCGCGAAGGCGGCGGACGGCGGCGCCGGCGTGCTGCTGATGTTCGGCAACTACGCCGGGGACGTCCTGCACTTCGGGCAGGCCGCCGACCGGCTGACCGCCGAGGGCGTACGGGCCGAGACCTTCGCCGTCACCGACGACATCTCCAGCGCCCCGGCCGCCGAGCGCGCCAAGCGACGCGGCATCGCCGGTGACCTGCCCGTTTTCAAGGCGGCGTCCGCCGCCGCCGAGGCCGGGCTGCCGCTGGACGAGGTGATCGCGGTGGCCGCGCACGCCAACGCCCGCACCCGCTCCTTCGGCATCGCCTTCTCCGGCTGCACCCTGCCGGGCGCCGACCAGCCGCTGTTCACCGTCCCCGAGGGGCGGATGGCGGTCGGCCTGGGCATCCACGGCGAACCCGGCATCGGCGAGGAGGCCCTGCCCAGCGCGGACCGGGCCGCCGAACTGCTCGTCGCCAGCCTGCTGAACGAACTCCCCGACGGCGTCGACGCCCCGCGCGGGCAGCGCGCCGCCGTCATCCTCAACGGGCTCGGCTCGGTGAAGTACGAGGAACTGTTCGTTGTCTACCACCGCGTCGCCCAGCTCCTGGAGGACGCCGGCGTCACCGCCGTCGAGCCCGAGGTCGGCGAACTCGTCACCAGCTTCGACATGGCCGGCGTCTCGCTGACCCTGACCTGGCTCGACGAGCGGCTCGAAACGCTGTGGACCGCGCCCGCCGACACCCCCGCCTACCGCAAGGGAGCCGTGGCCGCCCCCACGGAGCCCGCCGCGACGGCGCACCCCGCCGAGAGGCCCGAGGCCGAGGACGTCATCCCCGACGCCACCCCCGCCTCCCGGCAGACCGCCGCCACCGCCGCCGCCGCGCTGCGCGTCATCGCCGCCACCGCCCGGGAGCACGCCGACGCACTCGGCCGCATCGACGCGGTCGCCGGAGACGGCGACCACGGCATCGGCATGCTGCGCGGCGCCACCGCCGCCGACACCGCCGCCCGCACCGCGCACGAGCGCGGCGCGGGCGCCGGCACCGTCCTGCACCGCGCCGCCGACGCCTGGGCCGACCGGGCCGGCGGCACCTCCGGCGCCCTGTGGGGCACCATCCTGCACGCGGTCGGCGACGCCCTCGGCGACACCGAACGGCCCACCGCCGCCACCGTCTCCGCCGGCGTCACCCGCGCGAGCGACGAGGTGCGCAGGATCGGCGGCGCCCAGGTCGGCGACAAGACCATGGTCGACGTCCTCGTCCCGTTCGCCGCCACCCTCGCCGCCGAAGCCGCCGCAGGTGCCCGCACCGCCGACGCCTGGGACCGCGCCGCGACCGCCGCCACCACGGCCGCCGCCGCCACCGCCGATCTGCTGCCGCAGATGGGCCGCGCCCGCCCGCACGCCGAGAAGTCCCTCGGCACCCCCGACGCCGGCGCCCACTCACTCGCCCTCATCGTCCGCGCCGTGCACGGCGTCCTCACCGACACCACCGAGGAAAACTGAGATGACCGACAAGCTCCGCATCGTCGTCGGCTGCGACGACGCCGGCTACCAGTACAAGGAAGCCCTCAAGAAGGACCTGGAGGCGTCCGGCCTGGTCGCCTCGGTCACCGACGTGGGCGTGGACGCCGACGGACACACCGCCTACCCCACCATCGCGATAGCCGCCGCCGAGATCGTCGCGCGCGGCGACGCCGACCGCGCGCTGCTGGTGTGCGGCACCGGCCTGGGCGTGGCCATCGCCGCCAACAAGGTCAAGGGCATCCGCGCCGTCACCGCGCACGACTCCTTCTCCGTCGAGCGCGCCATCCTCTCCAACAACGCCCAGGTCCTCACCTTCGGCCAGCGCGTCATCGGCCTCGAACTCGCCCGCCGCCTGGCCCGCGAATGGCTCACCTACCGCTTCGACACCGCCTCGGCGTCGGCCGGCAAGGTCCAGCTGATGTGCGACTACGAGGACCAGCAGGGCAGCGAGGCCGCCTGATGACCACCCCTGACGCGCCCGTACTGCTGGGGGTGAGCCTGAAGATGTACTTCGGCCACCGGCAGACGCTGCGCTGGGCGGAACAGGTCGCCGCACTCGCCACCCGCCACCCGGTCACCACGAGCGGCGCCGCCCGGCTGTTCGTGCTGCCCGCCTTCCCCGCGATCGTCCCCGTCGCCGACCTCCTCGCCGGCAGCGGCGTCGCCGTCGGCGCCCAGGACATCGCCACCGAGGACAGCGGCCCGTACACCGGCGAGGTCGGCGGCCCCTCCCTCGCCGAGATCGGCTGCCGCTACGCCGAGGTCGGCCACGCCGAACGCCGCCGGCTGTACGGCGAGGGCGACACCGTCGTGGCCGCCAAGACCGCCGCCGCGCTGCGCAACGGCCTCACCCCCGTGCTGTGCGTCGGCGAACGCGACGAGGCCGACCCCGCCGAAGCCGCCCGCCGCACCGTCGCCGAGACCCAGCGGCTGCTGCACGGACTGACCGGACCCGTCACCGTCGCGTACGAGCCGCAGTGGGCCATCGGCGCGCCCGAACCGGCCTCCGCCACCCACATCACCACCGTGTGCGGCGCGCTGCGCCAGTGGCTGGACGCCCAGCCGCAGCACGCCGGCTCCACCGTCATCTACGGCGGCAGCGCGGGCCCCGGCCTGCTGACCCGCATCGCGCCCGCCGCCGGCGGCCTGTTCCTGGGCCGCTTCGCCCACGACGTCACCGCCATCGAGCGCATCCTCGACGAACTGACGGAGGTGGCGTGATGGCGTACGGCATCAGCACCTACGCGTACTTCTGGCGCATCTCGCAGCGCGCCCCGCGCCCGCTGACCCTCCCCGAGATGCTGGCCGACACCCGCGCCCTGGGCGGGCAGGTCTTCCAGATCTGCGACTACCCGCTCATCGAGGAGTACGACGCGGCGGCCCTCGCCGACCTGCGGGCCACCGCCGAGGACCTGGGCCTGACCCTGGAACTCGGCACCCGCGGCGTCCGCACCGCACACCTGGCGCGCTACCTGGAGATCGCCGAGGCCCTCGGCGTCACCCTGGTGCGCTCCATGCTCAACACCGCCGACCACCAGCCCTCCACCGACGAGGCGATCGCCCTGCTGCGCCCCGCCGTCGAGCGGTACGCGGCGGCCGGGGTGACGCTGGGCCTGGAGACGTACGAGCAGGTCTCCACCGACGACCTGCTCACCGTCGTACGCGGCGTGGACCGCCCCCAGCTCGGCGTCGTCCTCGACCCGGGCAACAGCGTGGCCCGCCTGGAGCGGCCCGTCGACGTCGTGGCAGCCACCGCCCCCTACGTCGTCAACATCCACGTCAAGGACTTCTCCTTCACCCGCCGCGACGGCTGGGTCGGCTTTACCTACGCCGGCTGCCCGCTGGGCGAAGGACTCCTGGACTACGACGGCATGATCGCCGCCGTGCAGCCGCACCAGCGCGGCATAAACCAGATCGTCGAACACTGGCTCCCCTGGCAGGACGAGGGCTTCGACGCCACCGCCCGCATCGAGGAGCGGTGGACCCGGCACAGCATCACCACCCTTTTGAGGAGCGCGTCATGACCATCGAGACCCCCACCCGTACCGTCGCCGTCATCGGGGCCGCCGGCAAGATGGGCCAGCGCGTCTCCAACAACCTCGTGCGCAGCGACTTCCGGGTGCTGTTCAGCGAGGCGTCCCCCAAGGGCCAGGAGCTGATCACCGGCCTGGGCCGTGAGCTGACCGAGTCCGCCGACGCCGCCGCGCAGGCCGACGTCGTCATCCTGGCCGTGCCGGACGTCGTCCTGGGCACCGTCTCCGCCGAACTCGTCCCGCTGATGAAGCCGGGCACCATCGTCCTCACCCTGGACCCGGCCGCCGCTTACGCCGGGCTGCTGCACGAGCGCGAGGACATCCACTACGCCTGTGCGCACCCCTGCCACCCCTCGGTCTTCCTGGAGCGCACCACCAAGGAGGAGTGGCAGGACACCTTCGGCGGGATCGCCGCCCCGCAGGAGGTCGTCGCCGCGTACGAGGGGGGCGACGCCGCCAAGCAGGAACTGGCCGAGGCCGTCATCCGCGTCATGTACGCGCCGGTCGTGGACGTGCACTGGGTGACGGTCAAGCAGCTCGCCGTCCTGGAGCCGACCCTGGTGGAGACCATCGCCTGCATGGTCGGCGCGCTGCTCACCGAGGCGCTGCACGAGACCGTGCACACCGTCGGCGTGCCGGAGAAGGCCGCCCGCGCCATGCTGCTGGGCCACACCCAGGTCGCGCTGGCCAACACCCTCAAGGGCTCCAACCCGTTCTCGGACGCCTGCCTGATCGCCATGGACTACGGCCGCGAGTCGATCGTCCGTGACGACTGGAAGAAGGTCTTCGAGGACGAGGAGCTGGACAAGGTCATCACGCGGATGCTGAAGATCAAGGACATCAAGCGCTGATGACTGCCGAGTTCACCTGGTCCGACCTGGACCGCCGGGCGGTGGACACCGCCCGGATCCTGGCCGCCGACGCCGTGCAGCACGCGGGTCACGGCCACCCCGGTACGGCGATGACGCTGGCGCCTGCCGCGTACACCCTCTTCCAGAAGGTGATGCGGCACGACCCGGCCGACCCGGCGTGGGCGGGCCGCGACCGGTTCGTGCTGTCGGCCGGCCACGCCTCGCTGACGCTGTACATCCAGCTGTACCTGGCCGGGTTCGGCCTGGAGCTGGAGGACCTGAAGGCGTTCCGGCGGCACGGCTCCCTGACCCCCGGTCACCCGGAGTACGGGCACACGGCCGGGGTGGAGACCACCACCGGGCCGCTGGGGCAGGGCGTCGCGAACGCGGTGGGCATGGCCATGGCCGCCCGCTACGAGCGCGGCCTGTTCGACCCGGAGACGCCCCTCGGTGCTTCCCCGTTCGACCACTACATCTACGCGATCGCGGGCGACGGCTGCCTCCAGGAGGGCATCGCGGCGGAGGCGTCCTCGCTCGCCGGGCACCAGAAGCTCGGCAACCTGATCATGCTGTGGGACGACAACCACATCTCGATCGAGGGCGACACCGTCACCGCCGTCTCCGAGGACACCGAACTGCGCTACGCGGCGTACGGCTGGCACGTGCAGCGCGTGGAACCGCGGGAGAACGGGGACCTGGACCCGGCGGCGCTGTACGAGGCCATCCGCGCCGCGCAGGCCGTCACCGACCGGCCCTCGCTCATCGCACTGCGCACGATCATCGCCTGGCCCGCGCCGAACGCCCAGAACACCGAGGCCGCGCACGGCTCCGCGCTGGGCGCGGCGGAGGTCGCCGCCACCAAGCGGGTGCTCGGCTTCGACCCGGAGCGGTCCTTCGAGGTCGCGGACGAGGTGATCGCGCACGCGCGCGGCGCCGTCGGGCGGGGCCGCGAGCAGCGGCTGGCGTGGGAGAAGGACCTCGCCGCCTGGCGCACGGCGCAGCCGGAGCGGGCGGCGGAGTTCGACCGCGTCACGGCGGGCGGCCTCCCGCAGGGCTGGGAATCCGCACTCCCGGCCTTCGAGGTGGGCAGCAAGATCGCCACCCGCGCGGCGTCCGGTGCCGTACTGAAGGCGCTGGGTGCGGTGATCCCCGAGCTGTGGGGCGGCTCCGCCGACCTGGCCGGCTCGAACAACACGACGATCGACGCCGGTTCGTCCTTCCTCCCGGCGGGCAACCCGCTGCCGGAGGCCGACCCGTACGGCCGCACCATCCACTTCGGCATCCGCGAGCACGCCATGGCCGCGGAGCTGAACGGGATCGCGCTGCACGGCAACACCCGCGCGTACGGCGGCACCTTCCTGGTGTTCTCCGACTACATGCGCAACGCGGTGCGGATGTCCGCGCTGATGGGGCTGCCGGTCACCTATGTGTGGACGCACGACTCCATCGGACTCGGCGAGGACGGTCCCACCCACCAGCCGGTGGAACACCTCGCCTCGCTGCGGGCCATCCCCGGCCTGAACGTGGTCCGCCCGGCCGACGCCCACGAGACGGCGATCGCCTGGCGCGAGGCGCTGCGCCGGGGCACCCCGCACGGGCTGGCGCTGAGCCGCCAGGGTCTGCCGGTGTACGCGCCGAACGAGGACGCGGCGCGCGGTGGTTACGTCCACACCGAGGCGAGCGGCGGCACGCCGCAGGTGGTGCTGATCGCCACCGGCTCCGAGGTCCAGCTGGCGGTCGCCGCCCGCGACCTGCTGGAGGCCCAGGGAACCGCCACCCGCGTGGTGTCGATGCCGTGCGTGGAGTGGTTCGAGGAGCAGGACCGGTCCTACCGGAACGCGGTGCTGCCCCCGGCGGTACGCGCCCGGGTCGCGGTGGAGGCGGGCATCGGCCTGACCTGGCACCGGTACACGGGCGACGCGGGCCGGATCGTCTCCCTGGAGCACTTCGGTGCCTCGGCGGACGGCGCGACCCTGTTCCGCGAGTACGGCTTCACGGCGGAGGCCGTGGCCGGGGCGGCACGGGAGTCGCTGGCCGACACCCACTGAGAACCCCGGGCGCCCGCGCACCGCGTCCCTCGCCGCGCGGGCGCCCGGTCCAACGGGCGGCACGCCGCCGGAAGCCGGGTGCCGGGCGTCAGGAGCCGGTGGCGGAGAGCTGCCGGAGCACCCAGGCGGGGGCGGGATTGGTGTGCGGCCGGCCCGCGACGACGACCGTCGGCACGGTCTCGTTGCCGTCGTTGACCGCCCGCACCGCCTCGGCGGCCTCCGGATCGCGCCAGATGTTCACCCAGTGCAGCTGCCGGGCCCGGCAGGCCAGCCGAAGACGCAGCCGCAGGCAGTACGTACAGCCGGGCCGCCAGTAGACGACCGGCCGGCCATCGGCGGCGCTGCGGCGCCGGGCCTCCGCCGCACCGACCGACCTCGGGAAGGCCAACGGCGAGAACACCGCCGCGAGCAGCAGAAACAGCAGCAGTGTGACCACGGCCCGGACGGGGCTCCCGTCCACGAACTGCGCCGTCGCGAGGGCCGCCCCGCCGAGCAGGTACACGATCGGCCAGACCCAGGTGCGCTGCATGACACCGCAGGCTACCGACGCGTGGACACCCCGCCCGGGACGGGGCCCCGCCGCCGGAACCGGCTAGCCGCTCCCGTGGGCAGCCAGCTGTCGATGACCTCGGCGACCAGGGCGGCGCCACGGCTGTTCTGGTGGATGTGGTCGGTGGTGAGGACGAGACCCCTGCGCCGCGAGATCGTGTCGAAGCTGCGGCGCAGCACGGTGTGCCGGAGAAGCACACCGAGGCCGGCCACCGGCGTCGGCTCCCGGTACGGGATCGGCGGCGGGTCCGCTTGCCGCAGTTCCTCGGTCTGGCGTTCGTGGAGCGGCAGGTAGGCCGCCCGGTGGGTGGTGGCGACCTCGGCGACCAGCCGGCTGTACGTCCGCGCCGCCTGCGCCGCCGGTCCGTCGAGTTGCTGGCCGAGGACCGGGAGCGACAGCAGACCGATCGTCGCGTCGGTCTCCGTGCGCAGCCGTTCGACGACGGCTCCCAGGCACTGCTGGAACCAACCCGCAGACGGGCGCTCGGGCAGTCGCTTGCGCTGCATGGCCCGCTCGACGAGGTAGCCGGCGAGGCTCGCCCGCGCGTCGTTGGTCCCGATCAACACGGTGATCACCTCCGGAGGGTCCGCGACGACGGCATCGAGGCGCCGCAACAGGTTGTACGCGAAGTCGCCGTTGACGCCGAAGCGGGCGAACCGCACGTCGTCGGCAGCGTGGCGCCGTTCGAGAAGCTCCAGGTAGTCGACGCTGAGCTGCGCACGGGTGAGGCTGTCGCCCAGGCACGCGACGCGTGTCGTCACGGCGCTTGCGGGCCGGGCGTGCCGACGTGCCCGGTGGGGCGGGGTTCGGTGCGGGGCCGGTGGTCGGTGCCGAGACCGGGGGTGATGGTCAGGATGGTCGCCGGCCCCGCCATGTCGACGGCGTGCCACGCACCGGCCGGGTTGACGGTGGCCTCGCCCGGTCCGAGCACCACACGGTCGGGCACCCCGTCCACGTCGCGGATGACCGTCACCGAGCCGCTGAGGCAGACGACCAGTTCATCGCCGGCGGGGTGGCACTCCCAGTGGTCGCCGGGGCCCTCGCCGTCGAAGATCGTCACCATCCGGCCCTCGGCGCCGTCCGCCGCGACGGCGGCGCTGTAGGCCTGGAGCACCTGAGGGTCCCAGGCGAAGCCCTCGATGGGTTTCGCTGTCGAGCCCAGCCCGAGGTGCACGGGGGTGGTCCGCAGGGCGATGGCGTTGCGTTCGTGGTTGACGAGTCTCATGCCGTCGATCGTCACAGGACGGCGATCGGGTGGTCTTGAAGGAATGGGAACGGAAGCCGACGCGACGGCCGGCCGTCGCCTACCCGGTTCCGAGGAGGACTTCGCCGCGACGCCAGACCGTGGGCGACCGGCCCGTGAACGCGCCCCAGTCCCGGACGAGATGGGCCTGGTCGGCGTAGCCGGAGACAGTCGCCACATCGGCCCACGGGAGCGGTTCGTGCGCCGTCGCCAGTTCGTGCGCGTGCTCGAAACGGAGAACCCGGGCGAAGGTCTTCGGCGACAGGCCCACCTCACCGCGGAACCGGTCGGTGAGATAGCGACGGCTCCAGCCCAGTTCCGCGGCGACCGCCCCCACCTGGACGCGGCCGCGCGCGGCGACGAGGCGCCGCCAGGCCTCGGCCACCTCGGGGCGTACCCGGGGGACGCGGTCGCCGCCGGCGCTGCGGCCCACGGCTCGCAGGAGCAACGCGTCCAGCGCGGCGAACCGCGCTGCCCAGGTCGTCGCCGCCCGGAGCCGGTCGACCAGCTCGGCGCCGAGCGCTCCGAGAAGCTCATCGAGTGGGACCAGTCGGTGGGCGAGGACAACGGCGGGCATGCCGTAGACGGCCCGAGCCCCGAGCGGGGTCAGCGATACCTGCACGCCGTGCTGGCGTCCGTCATGGTGGATCGCGACGGACCGGCACATCAGACCGCCCGCCACGCTGTCGAACCGGGTGACCGGCGACCCGTCGTCGACGCCCGCCGCCATCTCCAAGGGGTCGGACAGGCTGATCACGGCGGTGAGCCCGCGACCCGGCGGACCGCAGTGCACCCCCGCGGGGAACCCGCGAAGGTCGAAGCCGACATACGAGCCGACGTAACGTCGCAGGGCGGGCGCCGGACGGGCAACGATCCTGGTGGCCGTAAGGTCTTCCACCCTCGCCAGTGTACGAACCGGCGCTCTATCGGTGGACTCTCGTCATCGACTGCCGCTGTTCCCCGAGGTACCCAGCCTGCTGGTGGCGTTCGTGATCGAGGTAGCGAGCAAGCCGTACCGGCCACGGGCGACTCCTCCAGCACACGCGATCTTGCGGGTTCGTGGAGGACGCCGACAAGCGGCTCCACCGGCGAGGACCCCTGGCACGTTCAGCCCCAGAGCATGCCGGTGAGAAACCCTGTCCAAGCGCTGGCCGGAACGACTAGGACCGGCCCTGCACTGGCCTGTTTGGCATCACGGACGGCTACCCGGTTGCCCATCCGGGCGACTTCCACGCACTGGCCGCCGTTCGAACCGCTGTATGACGACCTGACCCACTTCGCTGTGCTGAAATCAGTCACCGCTGTGCTCCTTCATGAGTCAGCGAGCTATGCCAAGAAGAAACGCCTTCCAGGTGGCAGCCGGAACTATCAGAGTGGGGCCGGAGCTGCCCTGCTTGGTATCGCGGGCCGCCACGTGGCTCCCGACTCGGGCCACTGCCACGCAGGTGCCGCCGTTTGAGCCGCTGTAGGAGGAAGTGACCCACTCCGCTGTGCTCAGATCAGTCACGGCCATACTCCTCCGTCTGTACCTGCCGGATCATCGTGAGGGACGCGTCCGGGGAGAGCGCGTGAGCTCGCAGTCGATCAAACGCGGCCTGTTGGAACGCCACGGTTGAGGCTGCCTGATGGAGCTTGCCACCGGCTGCATCATCCGTCCAAAGTACTGGTTCGGAATCGGCAAACCCCAGCATGGTGAAGGAGAGGGTGTGAACGGCGGCAGCACCTGTCGCGAAGGGCAACACCTGGATGTCCACACCAGGGCCCGACGCGGCGTCGAGCAGGTGATCAAGCTGACCTCTCATGATGGTGCTTCCTCCGACGGCTGCCCGAAGGCAGGTTTCGTGCAGCACGAGCCATAGGCTCAGATCGGGTGATTCGAGGACTTGGCGTCGACGTCGTCTTGCCTCGACCTTGCCCTCGATGGCGGCAGGGTCATCGCGCGGATGGCCCGCTCGGAAGATCGCTCGGGCATATTGGTCAGTTTGCAGCAGTCCCGGTACGCACGCCACCGCGTAATCAAGGATCCACAGGGCACGGCGTTCCAGATCCAGGTAAGGCTCGAACCAAGTGGGTGAGCTGCTCTCCTGGAGGCTTGCATGGAGTCGGGCGAACAACCCACCCGTCGCGAAGACCTTGTCACATCCAGCGATGAACTCTTTGCTCGGCTGCTTCTTGCCAGCCTCAACCTTGCTGACGTAGCCCTCGGAATACCCAGTGCCCAGGCCTAGGTTCTTCTGCGTCAGCCTGCGACCCAAGCGCACCTCCCTCACCTCCCGGCCGAACCGCTGAGCCGGAGTCAAGTACGTCGCCTCTTCCTGCTCATCCAAGTTCGTGAACTCCACTCATGCTGGTGGCAAGCGAATTCGGGTGGCGGTGCAACTTGCCAGATTCCTAGTCAAGTGCACCCATCATAGTGCTTCTGTGTTGCTCTGGTCACAGGAAGTGCACCCCGGTGCCAGCAGGCCCCAACCGTGGCAGGTGACTTATGACCACCGTGATTCCCGACCAGCCGCCCGAGCCATCCGAACCGTTCGACCCGCCTCTGTCGGCGACGACCTCCCCGACAGCGCCGAACCCTGACACCCCGACCGACGAGGAGGTCGTCACTGTCATCGCCGCCGCGCGGGCGTGGCTGGTGGCCATCGGTTACACGCGGCCGGAGTCCGGCCGGTGAGCGGCGGGTGGGTGTGGTCGGTGCCGATCACGGCCGACACCGTGCGGGTGGGAGACGCGATCAGCGTCGGCGGCCGGACGTTGATCGTCGCCGATCTGTGCGAGCTGCCGGGCGGCGCGGGCAAGATGCTCCGCTTCCGCAGCGGGGAGCTGCTGACGCTGCATCCCCGGACCGAACTTTCGGCCTCCCGCATCGGCCCGCCGCCGGTCCGCGCCTATCGACGGCGGAGGACCGACCGGTGACCCCCGTGCCCCGGCTGCCCGACCTGAAGCACGCCGACGACCGGCCCGTTCCGCCGCGCCTGGGTGATGGTTCCGACTGGGTGCTCGGCCGCTGCTGGCTGTGGTGCGCCAACCGGCACACCTGGGTGCTGTGGCTCGGGCCGGCGGCGACCACCGGGCACCACGCGTCGCTCTACGCGTGCGAGCACTGCGTGGACCGGCTGCACCACACGATCATCGACTACAGCGAAGCCATGACCGACGCCCCGATCGACACCACCGGCATTCGCATCCCCCTCTACCTCAGCCCCAAGGACCCACCCCGGCCCGGCCCGCCGCTCTACCGCCGCTCCCGCCACCGTCGCCCCCGTACCGTGCTCGGCCGCCTGTGGCACCGCCTCATCACCGGCCGCGATCCCACGTCGAGCTGAGGGTTCTGACGCCTGCACAGACACGGCCGCGCGTCGGGGTTCTGTGTGGATTCGCGGGTATCACGCAACTGCACCCGCTTTCCCTTCCGGTCCGGCTCCGTCAGGAGAACGGCCGCCGTTCACCCACGGGAACCTCGAAGGGCATGCAACACCCCGCAAAACCACCTGCGGTGAAGCGCGGGGAGACCACAGGGCGCTCCCGTTACACGACCTCGCCCGGAGCGGGTCTCGCTCCCCGGACTGATGAGAGGCCCATCCGGGCTGGGCCCACGGCAAGCAGTGACCAAGTTGAAAGGAAGAACGCTGTGCACACCTCGGTCACACGGACTCACATCGATGCGAGCGAGAGTGAGGGACGCAGGCGTCCGTTCGGCCTCCGTACCGCGAGGGCGATCACGGAAGGCAACACGGTGGCGATTCCGCCCACCACGTACTGTCCCCAGCGTCAGCTATCCCTCAGGGACGACGGCATGCCGATGGTGATGGCCGCAACCGGAACATCCGCCGCCACCGCCGATCAGACCCGTCACGACATGCAGTGGATGCAGGACACCGACTCGGTCGACGACACCGACGCTCCCGAGGAGGAGTAGCGCATGACGGTGCTGGTGCTGACCCGGCAACTGCTCGACGGCCCCGCCGATCTCGTAGTGCACGAGCTCAACCGTCGGGGAGTCCCCGTGCACCGCGTCGATCCGGCGGAATTCCCTCGGCGGATGAAGCTCGGGGCACGGATCGGACCGGGCCAGGCCGACTGGGCCGGTGGTTGGCGTGGTCAGTACCGGGACCTGAGGTTCGACGATGTCACCGCCGTCTACTACCGGCGCCCCGGCCTGGTCGAGGTCGACCCGGCTCTCACCGGGGAAGACGCGGTGTGGGCTCGTGCGGAGGCCCGGGCCGGCTTCACCGGGCTGGTCGAATCCCTGAGGTGCCTTTGGGTCAATCACCCGCGACAGAACATCATCGCCGACTCGAAACCAAGAGCGCTTGCCGCCGCTGTCCGATCCGGGCTCCGTATCCCCTCCACCCTGATCACCAATGATCCCGGGGAGGCCCGGGACTTCATCTCATCCCTGCCGGGGCGTCTGGCTGTCTACAAACCCATCGCCCCTCAGCCGCCCATCGGACTTCGGGGTGCGACAGCCACGGTCTGGACGAGCCCACCCTTGACGGCGGACGAACTCACCGATGAGATCTCCTGCACCGCCCATCTGTTCCAGGAGTGGATAGCCAAGCAGTTCGAGGTCCGGCTGACGGTGGTGGGGAATCGCCTGTTCGCGGGCGCGATCCACGCCCATTCCGACGAGGCCCGGATTGACTTCAGGCGTGACTACCGTGCGCTCACCTACACGGTGTGCTCAGTGCCGGAAGCTGTTGTACGCGGAGTGCGATGCCTGATGTCTGTCTTCGATCTCCGCTACGCGGCGATGGACTTCCTCGTTGGACCTGAGGGCGAGTGGCACTTCGTCGACCTGAATCCGAACGGTCAGTTCGGCTTCATCCCTGAGCTGGCTCAGCCCATCGCCCGGTCTCTGGTGGATCTTCTGGAAGGTGAGTCCGTATGAGTGAGCCCGCTCGTGGAATCGATCCGGCGCACTCCGAGCGCGCCCGGGGTCGTCTGACCGGTGAATTGGTGACGTCCGGTGCTCTGCGTTCGCCGCGCTGGATCGCCGCGTTCAACGAAACCCCGCGTGAGGTCTTCGTTCCCAGCTTCGTTCTCGACGACGGCAGGGTGCGTCGCACGTGTTCCGGCGGCGACGCGGACTATCTGGATGCGCTCTACGCGGACGACTCCCTCATCACGCAGATCGACGCCGGTGGCACGGCGACCAGTTCTTCGACCATGCCCAGCCTGATGGCTCACATGCTTGAGGCATTCGCGGTCGAAGACGATGCCCATGTGCTCGAAGTAGGTACAGGAACCGGCTACAACACGGCGCTGCTCTGTCACGCTCTGGGGGGAGAGCGGGTGACGACGATCGACATCGATCCTGTTCTGACCCAGAGTGCCCGGCGACACCTGAACCGCCTCGGCCACAAGCCCGCCTTCCGGACAGGAGACGGCCGGCGGGGAAGCCCCCGAGAGGGTGGGTACGGGGGTGTTCTCGCTACGTGCGCCGTGAAAAGGATTCCCACGGCATGGCTTCGGCAGTTGGGGGCCGCGTCTCTCATCGTGGTCAATATCGGAAGTGGTATCGCGTGCTTGAGGAGTCGGCCCGATGGAGGTGCCGCCGGTGGGTTCCTGAACGACCCCTACATGTTCATGACTGCCAGATCCACTCCCCATGAGCGGGCACCCAGAGCAGCAGAACACATGGACCTCGCCATGGGGTCGGAGGGGGACAGGACAGTCCTCCCCCTCCCGGAATCCGGGGGAGATCCTCACACCTTCCTGCGCGAGATGGTGCTGTGCGACGCCATGGAGCTCCATCTCCACCAGTCGGAGGTGCTGTCGTTGATGCTCACGCCGGAAACTGGGATGCAGCACTGCCTCCTCGTTCACCCTGGCTCCCAGTCCTGGGCGCGCATCACCGTGCAGAAGAGCGCACTGGTCGTTCGGCACGGCGGTCCACTGACCACGATGGCCGTCGACCGCATCCGCCTCCTGGACGGGTGGATTCGTGCGGGGCGACCGGATCCGGGAGCCTACAAACTGGAGGTGAGCAGTGGGGGGCTGCACACACTGTGCCGGAACGAAGAGGGCTCCGCGGTGACCTGGAACCTACCCGGCTGACCTCGATGGACTTCTGGCCGGGCGCGTTCGCCGACGGCAAGGCCGGCACTGTGCCCGTCGGCGCCCGGTTGCCCGAGGGCACGTACGCGCGGGCCGCCGTGCGTCCGCCGGCTGCCCTGGGAAACCGTTCAGCTGCCATGGCGGCCCGTTTCGCGAGAACCCAGGACGGCAACGGTTTCGGGGCCAAGGTCACAGGTCGTCGGAGGTATCCCGGAGCTCACGTGCTTCGTCGCGGCTTGCGTCCGGTTGGCGCAGCTGGGACAGCACTTCGGCGGCCGTGTCCGCCAGGTGGGTGCGGGCGGTGGCCAGTTGGGTCCGGGTGACGCCGTGGTCGCGGGCGGCGTCGCGGATGTCGTCGCGGAACTTGTCCAGGAGGCGCTCCAGTTCCCGTGCCGCCTCCGGGGAGGGTTCCTCGTGTTCGGACCTCTCGCGTTCGGTGCCCGCCGCGGTTTCCCTGTCGGCGGGGCCGGAGGGCGCTTCGTGGCCGCCCATCCACGGGGAGCGCCCGGTGGAGAAGCCGTGGCCCCAGCCGTTCAGTCCGTGGCTCAGGCCGTCGAGGCCCACCCGGACCGCGCCCTGCCAGTCGCCGGCCGCCGCGTGCGAGCGGACCTGCTCCTGGAGGCGCTGGGCGGCCTGTTCGAACTCGGTGCGGACCTCCTCGCGCGCCTGCTTCGCCTCCCGGCGAGCCCGGCGGGCCTCGTCCCGCCAGCCCGCCGCGCTGCCCGCGCCGGCACCCGCGCCCGCACCGGCCCCCCTCGCCCGGGCCGTGGCCTGCCGCATCTCCTGCCGCAGGTCGTGCGCCGAGCCGCTGACGTCCTCCCGGATGCCGTCCGCCAGCGCGGTCAGCGAGGCGTTGATCTCGCGCTCCAGCGCGGCCAGTTCATCGGCCCGGTCCGCCAGTTCTTGGCGGCCCTCCTCCGTCAGGGAGTAGACCTTGCGTCCGCCCTCCTCGGTGTGGGTGACCAGGCCCTCGGCCGCCAGCTTCGCCAGGCGCGGGTAGACGGTGCCGGCGGAGGGGGCGTACCGGCCCTGGAAGCGTTCCTCCAGCAGCCGGATGACCTCGTAGCCGTGCCGGGGTGATTCGTCGAGCAGCTTGAGCAGGTACAGCCGCAGGCGGCCGTGACCGAAGACGGGGGGCATGAGGGGGGGTCCTTTACGCGGGGAAAGCGGAAGCGGGGGCGGGGGAGGGGCCCTGTTCGTGGGCGCGGGGGGGACGGCGCAGCACGGTGATGGCGCCGGAGACGGTGCTGCACGTCAGCCGCCCGCCGCCGGAGCCGAGGATGCCGGTGAGCTGCTTGGGGCCCCAGGGGCCGTGGGCCGACAGCTCGGGGAAGGCGCTGGAGACGGCCCCGCTCACGGAGTTCCCGGCGACCGCGGCGTTGATCCGGTCGGGCAGTTGCAGGGCCACGTCGCCCGATACCGAGGTGATGGTGATGTCGGCGAGGTCGCCGGGCGGGGCGAGGTCCAGGGTCAGTTCGCCGCTGACGGTGTCGGCGCGCAGCGAGGCGCCGCGGCCCTCCACGACCGTCAGGCCGCCCGAGACCGAGGTGAAGGCGAGGGGGCCGCCGAGCGACTGGGCCTCCACGTGCCCCGACACGGTGTCGGCGGTCACGGCGCCGGCCAGGCCGACCAGGGTGGTCTGCCCGGTGACGCCGCGCACCTCAGCGTCGGTGGTGAGGCCGCTGACGACGGCCGCCGCGCTCACGGTGCCGGCGGAGAGCCGGCAGTCGGCCGGCACCCTGATCGACACCACGGCCTCGCGCCTCATGAGTTTCCTGGGCCGCTTCGGCCAGCCCTTGAGGAAGCTCTGCCAGGGCAGGTCCTCGTAGCCGACGGTCAGCAGCCCGCCCTCCTGTTCGACGATCAGCGGCTCGCCCCGGACGTCGGTGATCTCCACCTCGGCGGTGGGGTCGCTCGTCCCCACCACGTTGACGGTGCCGCCGACGAGGCGGACGCGCAGCTCGCGGACGGGGTGCTCCTCGAAGGTGAGGGTCTGCGCACCGGAGACCTCCCACCGGGATGTGGCGGCCATGGGCCCTCCTCCATGCATCACGGCGCACGACGATATATCGTGTCGCTACTCCAGACACGATATATCGCGTTGGGGGGAAGTCAAGACCTGTCGCGAGACACCACCCGGCTCAGCGACCCGTCCGCCCCCGAACCCGCCGGCTCACTCGTCCTCGTCCTCGTCGTCCAGCCGGGCCAGCCACGTCGCCAGCCGCTCCACCGGCACCTCGAAGTCCGGGTTCAGATCGGTGAACGTCCGCAACTGCTCGGCCAGCCACTCGAAGCTGACCTCCTCCTCGCCGCGCCGCCGCGCCAGCTCCTCGATGCCCCGGTCGGTGAAGTACACGCCCACTCCAGTGAGAGAAAGAAAGAAGACAAGAGAAAAACCGAACGAAACCACCAGGATAGGCGGGCTTCCCCAAGCCACTCGCGCCTGTCGGTGGGGGCCGCTAACCTGCAAGGCACCAGCAGTCGCGAGCGACCACGGGGGGCCTCGATGAGCAACGGCATCACCGAGATCAGCCTGCCGGACGGCACCCCCGTCCTGGCCCGCGTCTCCGGCATCGAGGAACTGCACCGCCCCACCGCGCCCGGCGGTTACACCGACACCGGCTACGTCGACACCGGCATCGCCGACCGCGCCGCCGCCCAGCTCGACAGCCTGCGCGGCCTCATCGGCGGCGTCGCCGCCTCCCTCGCCGAAGGACTGCGCGGCGTGCGCCCCGACGAGGTCTCCGTCACCTTCGGCGTCGAACTCACCGCCCGCGCCGGAAAGATCGTCGGACTGCTCGCCGACGGCGAGACCAAGGGCTCCCTCACCGTCACCCTGTCCTGGCACGGCACCCCGCCCGCCGGCCCCGAGCCCGCCCCCGTACCGCCCGCCCAGCGCCAGGGCGAGGCCCCATGAGCCCCTACGACAGCACGGGGGGCGCACAGGGCGAGGATGTACCCCGCATCGAGACCCTGTTCCGGCTGCTCAGCTCCGCCACCGTACGCATCCATGCCGCGTCCGAGGGGTATGCCGAGGGCGTGTCCGGCGCGACACCCTGGGGCAGCGGCTTCTTCGTCGCCCCGGGATGGGTGCTCACCTGCGCCCATGTCGCACTTCGCGGGGGAAGCGGCGAGGGAGGCAAACGCGAAGTGGGCCTGAGCTTCGAGGAGATGGGCGACGGCGGAGCCACCGCCACGCACACCGTGCGCGGGATCGTCGAGTGGGCCCAGCCCGAGCACAGCCCGGCCGGCGACATCTGGCCGGGCCCCGACCTCGCTCTCGTCCGCGTGCTCAACCCGCCGCCCCACCCCTGCGTCTGGCTCAGCGAGCGCACCGCCCGCTTCACCCTCCAGGACGTCTACTTCTTCGGCTGGGGCCAACTGGCCGGCTCCGCGAGCCCGGTCGGCCCGGTCGACGGCCGCTGCACCGTCACCGGCCAGTACGGCGCCGACGGCTGGCTCAAGCTCGGCAACCAGGACGAGATCCCGCACGGCGTCTCCGGCGGCCCCGTCGTCGACCTCAACCGCGGCGAGGTCATCGGCGTCGTCAAGGCGTCCCGCTCGGCCGGCCGCGACGGCGGACTGGCCACCTCCATCCTCCAGTTACGCCACATCACCCAGCCCTCGGGCACCCTCGCGGCCGAGACCGAGGACACCTACCAGCACGTCATGCACGCCCATGACCGCTACCACGCCCAGCGGCACCGCGACGACGAGACCACCCGCGACACCTGGACCGACCTCCAGGGCCCGCTGCGCGCCACCGCCCACCGCGCCCTCACCGCCGGCCGCCGCGCCGAACTGCTGGGCCTGCTCGCCGAACTGCCGCCCCCGCTGTCCACCGCCCGGCTCGGCGAGATCATCGGCGACATCGCCGGCCGCCGCTACGACGACATACTCCCCGCCCCCCGGGGCTGGCGCGACGGCCTGGGCATGCTCTACGACCCCCGCCCCGGACTGCGCGAACTCGACGCCGTGCTGCGCTACGCCGTGTACGCCGCCACCGCAGACCGCCCCTACCCCGCGCCCCGGGGCAGCGAGCGCCGGCTGTGGGAATGGATCAGCTCCACCGCCGCCGGCGCCGAACTCGACCGCTGGTCCCGCCGCCGGCTGCGCGAGGAGTGGACCGAGCGCCTCAGCACCCGCCGCGCCTGGCAGCACGACCCCTGGCCCGCCGACCTCGGCTCCCACACCACCGCCGCCACCGCGCTGCCCGACCCCGCCGACGACGCCCCGCGCCCGTACGTCCTGCTGGAGATCGTCCAGCAGGGCTGGGAACGTAACCGCTACGACTGGCGGGTGTGCGTCACCGGGCCCACCGGCGAACGCACCCCCATCGACGGCGAGGACCGCGTCCTGGGCCCCGGCGAACCGTCCGCGCGGCTGCGCTCGGTGCTTACCGAGGCGTTCCGGCGCGGCGACGAACCCGGCCGCCCCGTACCGCTCCAGGTCTCCCTGCCTTACCCGCTGCTGGACTTCCCGGTGGACGAGTGGCGGCTGCCCTACGACGGCCCGCAGCTCGGTGAGCAGCGCCCGGTCGTCGTCCGCTGCGCCGACCGGCCCTCCCCGGCCCCCGACCCCGACACCGGCCACGAGCACGGCCTGACCCGGGAAACCCGCTGGGCCGCCGTGCACAGCGGCCCCATGCGCCCGCACGTGATGGACTGCGCCGACCACCGCCCCGCCCCGCTGCCCACCCCCGCCGCACTCGGCGGCCGGCCCCCGGAGACCGTCCCCGTGCTGTGCCGCACCGGCGCACCCGACGGCGACCCGCAGGACCTGCACCACGTCCTGGCCGCCGGCTACGACGTGGTGCTGTGGCGCCGCGAGATCTCCGCCCGCGAGCTGACTTGCACGGACTTCCACGGCGGCGTCACCCGTACGGTCACCGGCGTCCGCCGGGCCGCCGCGCTGCCCAGCGCACTGTGGCGGCTGCGCGCGCAGGCCGCCGCCGAGGCACCCGAGGCCGAATGGTCGCGGGGGCTCGCCCTCCTGTACTCCGACCCCGGCCACGCCGGGTACGACGAACCCCTGGAGATCCCGTGAGCGGCCGCAGGCTGCCCACGGGACGCAGCCCCCACAGCACATCATCTGGCCGACCGAGTGACCGTGACGAGGAGAGTGCCGTGGCCGCCACCGACTCCACCCCCGCCCCCGAACGCGAATGGCTGATCTACCGGGGGGCCGGTGAGCCGCACGACCGCATCCGGGCGCTGCCCAAGCCGCCGCCGTGGCGGGACTTCGACGGCCAGCCGCTGGTCGCCCCGGGGCCCGACACCGACAGCGTCTCCACCCGCCGGCTGGGCGCCTACCGGCATCTCGCCGAGATGCACCGGCCCAGCGCCGAGGAACTGGAGATCATCAACGCCGCGCTCTACCTGCGCCGCCCGCTGCTGGTCACCGGCAGCCCCGGCACCGGCAAGAGCACCCTCGCGCACGCCGTGGCGTACGAACTGGGCCTGGGCCGGGTGCTGCACTGGCCCATCGTCTCCCGCACCACCCTGGGCGACGGCCTCTACCACTACGACGCCATCGCCCGGCTCCAGGACACCCAGATCGCCGCCGGCAGCCGCGCCGCCGGGGTGCCCGCCCCCCGCGTCGGCGGGATCGGCAGCTATCTGCGGCTCGGCCCCCTCGGCACCGCCCTGCTGCCCACCGCCACCCCCCGCGTGCTGCTGATCGACGAACTCGACAAGAGCGACATCGACCTGCCCAACGACCTGCTGAACGTCCTGGAGGAGGGCTCCTACGACATCCCCGAACTCCAGCGGGTCGCCGACCGCGAGCCGGAGGTCGAGGTCCTCAACGACGACGACGTGAAGGTCACCGTGCGCGACGGACGGGTGCGCTGCAACGCCTTCCCCTTCGTCGTACTCACCAGCAACGGCGAACGCGACTTCCCCGCCGCCCTGCTGCGCCGCTGCATCCACCTGGAGCTGAGCAAACCCGACCACGAGCGGCTCGCCTCCGTCGTCCGCGCCCAGCTCGGCGACCGGCTCGCGCACCTCGGCGACGACATCATCACCCGCTTCCTGGAGCGCTCGCGCAGCGAACAACTCGCCACCGACCAGCTGCTCAACGCCATCTACCTCACCCACCACGCCGAGCAGCCCACCCGCGACCGGCTCGCCGACCTGCTCATCCAGCGCCTCGACCGGCCGAGGTGACGTCATGGGGAACAAGCGAGGCGGCCGCCGGCGCGACCAGCTGGCCGAGCTGATCGGCTCACTGCGCCGGGCCGGCCTCGAACCCGGCTCCCGGGAGCTGGCCGAGGCCCTGTGGCTGGCCACCCATCTGCAGTCGGGACCGGCCCCGGCCGACCGGGGCCCCGAGGAGACCGCCGACGGCGCGCCGCGGGAGGCCGCAGCCCTGTGGGACCGCGGGACCACGGCCGGCGGACGCCACGATCCGGCGAGCGGCGACCCTCCGCCCGAGGCCGGAAATCGCGCCGAGCGCCGGGCCTACCGGGATGATGAGCCGGTGCCGCTCTACCCCGACCACGCCCAGGCCACCACCCAGCGGCCGGGGCCCGGCGACGCCCTGCGCGTCGGCGTGCCCGAGGCCAGAGCCCTGCCCTCCCTCCTCGAACTCGAACGCGCCCTGCGCCCCCTCCAGCGCTGCCGCCCCGCCGCCCGGCCCGCCCCGGGCCCGGCCCACCTCACGCTCGACGAGCGCCGCACCGCCGAGGACACCGCCCGGGCCGGCGGCCTGCTGCTGCCCGCCTTCCGCGCCACGGGCCGCCGCGACATGGAGCTGCAACTGCTCATGGACGCCACCTCCGCCATGCGGGTGTGGCAGCGGCTGCTGGGCGAGCTCACCGATGTCTTCGGCAGGGTCGGCGCCTTCCGCGACATACAGGTCCACTACCTGCACGCCCTGCCGGACGGCTCCGTCGGCGTCAGCGGCCACTTCGACACCGACCCGGCGGGGCCGGACGCCGTGCTGCACCCCGAACGCCGCCTCCTGGACCCCACCGGGCGGCGGCTGACCGTCGTGGTCAGCGACTGCGTCGGCCCGCTGTGGCGCGACGGCGCCGCCCACCGGCTGCTGCACCGCATTACCCGGCACGCCCCGGCCGCCGTGGTGCAGCCGCTGCCCGCCCGGCTGTGGGCGCGCACCCGGCTGCCCGCCAGCCACGGCGTCCTCACCCGCGCCGAGGGTCCGGCGGCCGGCGCCCGGCTCGGCTTCACCCCCGACGACCCGGGCCGGCGGCCCCCGTCCGGCGCCGTCCCGGTGCCGGTGCTGCCGCCCACCGCCGCCGCGCTCGGCGCCTGGGCCCGGCTGCTGTCCGGCGGCGGCTCGGCCGCCGTCCCCGCGGCCGTCGGCTGGGTACGCCCCGACCAGCCCGCCGCACCCCCCGCGCACCCCGGCGTACGCTCCCGGCCCGCCGGTGAACTCATCGCCCGCTTCCGGGCCACCGCCTCACCCGGCGCCACCCGGCTCGCCGTCCACCTCGCCGCCGCCCCGCTCTTTCTGCCGGTCATGCAGCTCATACAGCGCACCATGCTGCCCGGCACCGGCCCCGCCGAACTCTCCGAGGTGCTGCTGAGCGGGCTGCTGCGGCGCGCCGGAACCGGCGCCGGGGCGGACGGCCTGTGGTACGAGTTCGCCGACGGGGTCCAGGAGGAACTGCTCCAGGCACTCGGCCAGGACGAGGCGATGCTGGTGCTCAAGCACTGCTCCGCCTACGTCGAGGCCCGGTTCGGCAAGGGCGGCCCCAACTTCCCCGCGCTCGCCCTCGCCCAGCTCTCCGGCGGCCGGCTCACCCCTGTACCGGTGGCCGGCGGTGACCCGGAGAGCGAGGGGGAGGCGGGCGAGGCCGGTCAGGGCCGCTCACCGCAGCCGTTCGCCGAGGTCGCCGCCAAGGTGCTGCGCCGTTTCCTGCCGGGCACCCCGCAGGGCGGACCGCGCCCCGATCCGCCCAAGGCGGTGACCGACGCGCTGCGCCGCTCCCGCGAGCTGACCCGCCGCTTCGAGGACGACGGCGCCCTCCAGCACCTGCTGGACGCCGTGTGGCAGCTGGAGCGGGCCACCGACGAGCAGTGGCTCTCCGGCCGCTCCACCGACCCCGAGCTGTACGGCGAACTCGCCGCCCAACTGCTGCGCCTGTGGCGCCAGCAGGGCGAGGCCGGACTGCTGGAACGCGCCCGCCGCGCCGCCCGTACCGCCGCCTCCCACCTCGACTCGCTGCCCGCCCGCACCATCTTGGCCCGCGTCCTGCACGCCTCCGCCGCCGAACGCAAGGAGGCCGGGGACGAAGGGGCCGCGCTGGAGCTGTGGCGCGGCGCGGACCGGGAGTTCGCCGCGGTGTGCGCCACCCCCGGGCTGCCGCCCGACGAGGCCCTGGGCATCGCCCTGGAACGGGTGCGGGTGCTGGAGGAACAGTGGCGTCTGGGCCGGGACCCGGCGCTGCTCCAGGAGTGCGTGGGCATGCTGGAGGCCATCGCGGACGCCTGGCCGGCCGGCCGCGCCGAGCCCAGCGGACTGTCGCTGGCGCACGGCCGGGTGCTGCTGCGGCTCGCCGAGGCGGCGGATCGCGGGAAGAACACCGAGGGCGCCGCCGTGTACGCCGAACAGGCCGCCCGTTCGCTGGAGCGCGCCGGGGCGGCCCAGCGCGCCGAATCCGCCCCCGTGCCCGCGCGGGTGCGCACCGCGCTGCAACTCGTCGACGCGCTGCTGCTCACGGCCACCCGCTGGCAGGAGGCCGGCCGGCACATCACCCTGGCCCAGCAGCTCACGGACGACCGGCGGCAGCGGGCCGAGGCGCTCATGCGCGCCGGGCGGCTGAGCGTACGCCGCTTCCACGCCCGGGACGTCTCGGCGAACGAGAGCGGCGCGGGCCATCTGGAGGAGGCGGCGCTGCGGTTCGCCGAGGCGTCCCGGGCGGTGCCGCGCGACCGGCCCGACTACAGCGATCTGATCGCCGAATGGGGCCAGGTGCTGCTGGAGAGGGCCCAGCTGCCGGAGGGCGGCCCGTACACCGGGCAGGCCATCCGGGTGCTGCGGGACTGCCGGATGGAGACCCCGGCCGGTGATCCGCGGCTGCCGGGACGGCTGCTGATGCTGGGGCGGGCCCTGATGGTCCGCTACCGCGCCACCGTGGACCTGGTGGATCTGCGCGAGGCCGAGCACCTGTTCTCCCTCACGGCGCACGGCGCGGACGACGCCCTGACCCGCGCGTGGGGCTGGTACGAACTGGGCGGCGCGCACCAGCACATCTTCGGGCACAGCGGCAGCCCCGAGCGGCCCGAGCAGGCGGCCGAGGCGTACCGCAGGGCGGCGACCGAGGCGCTGCGCGTGGCGGACGGCGCCCCCGCCGAGCGGGCGGCCGTCCCGATCCGGCTGGCCGCCACCGCACAGCACCAGCGCGGCACGGTCTACCGCGCGGCGGGCCGGCCGCGGGCCGCGCAGGACGCGTTCCGGGCCGCGCTGGCCCAGTGGCGGCGGCTGCCCAAGGGGGAGGACGGCGAGCGGAGCGCCCAGGCGCTGGCGGAGCTGACGTTTCCCCGGGGGTAGCGCAGGGAATCCCGGATGGGCCGGTCGGCGAGGGGGGACCGTGTGGGCCGACCGGGCGGATGACCGCGTGAGAAGTGGTGGGACGACGATGTGCTCCGACAAATCAGCCGGTGTCGCCGAGCTGCCCGAACTGCCCGACCTGCTCACCCTGGACCTCGCTGACCTGCGCGCTCTCCAGCACCCGGTGCTGAGCGAGGTGCTGGCCGATCTGCGGGCGCGGGTCAGCGGACGGTCCGCGGTGGCCCTGTGGGCCTTCGACGAGTTCGCGCCCGGCGACGAATCCGGGGGCCCCGCGTGAACCAGCGGATTCCGGCCCCGGTGGGCCCGGAACCGGACGTGTTCGCGCCCTGGCCGCTGACGGATTTCTCCGTCGCGCGGCTGCGGGACCGTGGGGTGGCGGCGGTGCCCTTCGACCAGTTCGTGGTGAAGGTGCACAGCCGGTGCAACCTGGCCTGCCGCTACTGCTACATGTACTTCGCCGCCGACGGGGGATGGCGCCGCCAGCCGGTGACCGCGAGCCCCGGGGTGCTGGAGCGGGCCGCGCGGCGCATCGCCGAACACGCCGCCGCGCACCGGCTGCCCGCCGTTTCCGTCGTGCTGCACGGCGGCGAGCCCCTGCTGGCCGGGACCGCCACCCTCGCCGGGTTCGTCGCCCGGATACGCGCGCTGGTGCCCGCCGGCTGCGCGGTGCACGCCGCCGTACAGACCAACGGCACCCTGCTGACCGCCGCCCGGCTGCGGGAGCTGGCCGCCGCGCGGATCGGCGTCGGACTGAGCCTGGACGGCGGGCTCGCGGAGCACAACGCCCAGCGCGCCGACCACGCCGGGCGCCCCGCCTGGCCCGCGATCCGCCGCGCCGCCGCGCTGCTCGCCGGGCCGTACCGGCACACCTACGGCGGCGTGCTGTGCGTCGTGGACCCGGCCACCGACCCGCAGCAGGTCTACCGCTCGCTCCTCGACCTGGACCCGCCCGCCCTGAACTTCCTGCTGCCGCACGGCAACTGGAGCGACCCGCCGCCACCGGGCCGGTACGGCGACTGGCTCGCCACTGTTTTCGACCTGTGGTGGGACGCCGGCCGCCGCCGCACCCGGATCCGGCTCTTCCAGGAAGCCATCGCCCTGCTGCTGGGCGCCCCCGCCGCCACCGAGTCCCTGGGGCTGCGCCCCGTGACCGCCGTGGTGATCGAGACCGACGGCGCCATCGAGCAGATGGACGCCCTCAAGACCGCCTACGAGGGCGCCGCCGCCACCGGCCTGGACATCCACCGCCACCCGCTGGACGCCGCCCTGGACCACCCCGGCGTCGCCGCCCGCCAGGCCGGACTCGCCGCCCTGTCCGCCACCTGCCGCGCCTGCCCCCTGGTCACCGTCTGCGGCGGCGGGAACTACGCGCATCGCTACCGGGCCGGCGAGGGCTTCCTCCACCCCTCCGTCTACTGCGCCGACCTCCAGCGGCTCCTGCACCACATCGCCCACCGGGTGGCCACCGCCACGGCGGTGTCCGCTTGAGCGGCACCCCGACCCCCGGCCGGGCCCCCACCGGGCCCGCCCCGGGAACGGCCCTGTCGGAGGCGGCGATCGCCGAACTCGGCAGCACCGAGGCCGGCGCGCAGGCGCTCGGCGCCCTGTCCGACGGGGCGCACACCCGGCGGCTCCTGCTCTTCCGGGTGCTGCTCGACGCCCTGGACAGCGACGCCCTGCCCCCCGACCGGCGCGCCGCCGCCCGCGAACACGGCGCGCTCCTGGAGGCCGCCGACCGCGCCGCCCCCCGGCAGGCCCGCCGGGTGATGTTCTACCCGTTCACCGGGCCCTGGGCCGAGACCTGCGTACGGCAACTGGACCGCGGCACCCCCGACCACCGCGACATCGGGCACCTCGGGCCGGTCGCCGCCGCGGCCGCCGCCCGCGCCGGACTCACCTTCCGCACCCGCGTCACCCCGCACGACGACGGCATCGCCCTGCCCACCCTGGGCCTGCTGCGGCACACCGGGCCCGCCCGCTGGGCCGAACTCCACGGCCGGCGCGACACCCTGACCATCCGCCCCCTGGGCGGTCGCCCCGCCGAACTGCGCCGTGACGCGGCCGGCCACTGGCACTCCCGCGACCCGCGCTGGTCACCGCTGCCCACCCTGTCCGGCGGCCCCCGCCCCGTCCTCCTGGACGACCTCGACCCCTGCCGTGCCACCCCCGGCGCCGCCACCCCCGCCGGGCCGCCCCACCAGCGCGCCCACTGGCGCGCCATGTGGCGGCGCGCCCTGCCGCTGCTGCGCCTGGGCGGCGCCGCACGCGCCGCCGATCTCGCCCTGCTCGACTGCGTCGTCCCCCTGCCGGGGCCCACCGCCACCGGCCGCCACACCAGCCACACCCGCGACGGGGCGTTCGGCGCCGTCCTCGCCAGCCCGCCCCCCAGCCCCGAACTGTTCGCCGCCGGGCTCGTCCACGAACTCCAGCACGCCAAACTCGCCGCCCTCACCGAACTCGTCACCCTGCACACCGCCGACGACACCCCCCGCCACTGGGCCCCCTGGCGCCCCGACCCGCGCCCCTTCGACGGCCTGCTGCACGGCGCGTACGCCCATCTCGCCCTCGCCGCCCTGTGGCAGCGGCTCGCCCTCACCCGCGAGGACCCTCTCGCCCGCGACGACGCCTGGGCCGCCCACGCCCGCTGCGCGGCCCAGGTCGGCGCCGTACTCCCGGCCCTGCGCGGCGCACGCCCCCTCACCGACCCGGGCCGGGCCTTCGTCAAGGCGATGACCGCCCGTCACTCCCGGCTCGCCGACCACCCGCCGCCGCGCGAACACCGGGTGCGGGCCGCCGCCTACGTGGACACGGCGCGCTCCCTGTGGCACCGCCATCACCCGCAATGACCCACGCCAGCGGTTAGCCTGAAGACCATCAACATCTGACGGGCCGCCAGGGGACGCGGGCACGGCGCGGGGGTCCGTTTCCACAACGAAGGGGAGCTGTCGGATGGCCGGACTGCGCAGGACCACACCCGCCGAGCGGCAGAAGATCACCATCAGCTTCGCGGGGTTCAACCGGCCCTGGGCCGCCTGGATCGCCGACCGCCTGGAGCAGCAGGGCTGCGACGTGGCGCTCCAGCGCTGGGACCCGGCCACCGAGGTCCCGCTGGTGGAGGCCCTCAGCGACCTGCTGCTGACCGAGGGCCGGGTGCTGGTCGTCCTCAGCGACTGGTACTTCCAGATGGGGCCGCGCTCCACCGAGGAGTGGAACCAGGCGCTGCGCGCGGTCGTCGCCCCCAACCACCGCCGTTTCTCGGCCGTTTCCGTCACCTCCGCCGCGCTGCCGCCAGCCGTCGCGGCCTTCGGCGGCGCCGCCGAACTGTGGGGCGTCGGCGCCCGCGAGGCCCACCGCCGGCTGACCCACCTGCTCGGCCTCGCCGCCCAGGAGACGGACTCCTCCACCACCGTCGGCCTGCGCTCCGGCGCCCGCTTCCCGTACGACCAGCCCCGGGTGTGGGGCGGCGTCCCGCGCCGCAACATCCGCTTCACCGGCCGCGAGACCACCCTCCAGACCGTCTACCAGCGGCTCTCCGAGGCCGACGCCGGCTCCGCCGTGGTCACCCTGCTCGGCATGTCCGGCGTCGGCAAGACGCAGGCCGCCGCCGAGTACGTGCACCGCTTCGGATCCGCGTACGACGTGGTGTGGTGGGTGCCCGCCGACACCCGCGGCACCCTGCGCCAGCGGCTCGCCGAACTCGCCCCCGCGCTCGGCCTGACCACCGGCATCGAGTACGGCGAACGGCTGCGCGCCGTCCGCGACGCGCTGCGCCGCGGCGACCCCTACTCCCGCTGGCTGCTCATCCTGGACGGCGCGGACGACCCCGGCGCCATCGCCGACCTGGTGCCCACCGGCACCGGGCACGTGCTCATCACCTCCCAGAACCGCGAATGGGGCGACCACAACACCGCCGTGTGGGAGGTCCCGGTCTACGACCGCGAGGAATCCATCGCCTTCGTCCGCCGCCGCGCCCGCCGCATCACCACCACCGAGGCCGACGAACTCGCCGAGGCCCTGGAGGACCTGCCGCTCGCCCTGGACCAGACCGCGGGCGCCCTGTCCGACTCACCCATGGCGGTCACCGACTACATCCAGCTGCTGCGCTCCGGCGCGGACATCGAGATGGGGCTGCGCGTCTCGGCGGCCTTCCCCATGACGTACCTCACCGCGTTCTCGATAGTGCTGAACCGGCTGCGCGAGACCGAGCCCGCCGCGGTGGACCTGCTGCGGCTGTGCGCCTGGTTCGCGCCGGGGCCGGTACCGCTGCGGCTGCTGCGCGACGTCCCCGCCCGCGACCTGCCCGAACGCCTCGCCCACCTCATCGACAACCCGCTGCTGTGGAACGCCGCCCTCAGCAAGCTCGTCCAGTACTCCGTCATCCGCCCCGACGACCCCGGCACCGACGCGGACGGCAGCAGCCGGCACGGCCAGGACGCGCTGGTCCCCGACACCGAGACCATCCACCTGCACCGCATGGTCCACCAGGCGGTGCGCGCCGGGATGTCCGACGCCGACGCCGAGACGTTCTCCCGCGTGGTGCGCCGCGCCCTGACCGCCGCCGACCCGCGCCGCCCCGACGACACCCGGCTGTGGTCGCGCTACGCCGAACTCGTCCCCCACCTGGAGGCGTCCGGCGCGCTGCGCAGCACCCACGCCGAGACCCGCAGGCTGGTCTTCCACTCCCTCACCTACCTCTACCGCTCCGGCGAGTACCGGGCCGGCATCCAGCTGGCCGAGGCCACCGACGCCGCCTGGCGCGAGATCTACGGCGAGGACGACCCGCTGCTGTGGGAGCTGGCCTCCCAGCACACCACCCTGCTGCGCGCCGTCGGCGAGTACACCCTCACCGAGCGCATGAACCGGCAGATCATCGACAGGCTCTCCGCCGCCCGCGGCCCCAAGGACCTGGGCGTGGTACGGGCGCACGGCGGCCTCGCCGCCGACCTGCGCGGCCTCGGCCGCTACGAGGAGGCGCTCGACCAGGACCGCCGGGCCCTGGAGCTGTACCAGGAACTGGTCGGCGACAGCGACGTGCGCACCCTCAACACCCACAACAACATCGCCGTCACCCTGCGGCTGCTCGGCCGCTACGGCGAGGCCCTCGAACTCGACCGCAAGACACTGGAGATGCGCCGCGAGGTGCTGCGCTCCCGCAACCCCTGGACGCTGTCCTCCGAGCTGAGCTGCGCCCTGGACCTGCGGCTGCTGGGCCGCTACGACGAGGCGCTCTCCCTCCAGGAACGCAACGTCGAATCCCACCGCCTGGTGCTGGGCCCCGACAATCCGCGCACCCTCACCACCGAGCTGAACCTGGCGCTGTGCCTGCACCGCACCGGGGACCGGGCCGGCTCCCGAGCCCTGCTCGCCCGGCTGCTGGAACGCACCGAGGCGGTGCTCGGCGGGGAGGCCCCGCTGCACCTCAAGGTCGCCACCGACTACGCCTTCGTGCAGCGCGAGACCGGCGACCTCGACCACGCCCGCGAGATCGGCGAGTTCGCCATGCACAGCTACCAGCGGCTCCAGGGCAGCCGGCACCCGTACACCATCGGCGCCACCGCCAACCACGCGCTGGTGCTGCGGGTGGCGGGGGAGCGGCGCGAGTCCCAGTGGCTGATCGAGCGCTGCCTGGAGGAGATGACCACCGCGGTCGGCGCCGACCATCCGTGGACCCTGGGCATCGCCCTCAACACCGCCGTGGGGCGCAACCTGGAGGACGACCTGGAACGGGCCGCCGACCTCAGCCGGGAGAACGTCCGCCGCTCGGCCGCCGTCCTGGGCCGGGAGCACCCGCTGTCGCTGACCAGCCAGCTGGCGCTCGCCTCCGACCTGCGCGGACTGCGCCGCCGGCAGGAGGCCGACCAGGTGGAGGAGGCCGCGCTCAGCGGGCTGATCTCCTCCCTGGGCACCCACCACACCCACACCGTCGCCGCCCGCTCCCGCTCCCGCGTCTACTGGGACTTCGAGCCGCTGCTGCCCTGAGGGGACACAGCCCGCGACGGCACAGCGAAGCGGCGCCCGCCCCCTTCAAGGGGACGGGCGCCGCCTCGCTGTCCGCGTGCCCGGCGCCGTGCCGGGCGAGCCGCTGCTACAGCTCGAACACCTCGTTCAGCAGGGTCTGCTGCTCGACCTGGTGCCGCTTGGCCGAACCCACCGCGGGCGAGGACGACGCCGGACGCGACACCCGCCGCAGCCGGTCGGCGCCCGCCACGGAGTCCGAGCCGATGATGAGCTGGAGGTGGTCCACCAGGTTCAGCGCGATGAACGGCCACGCACCCTGGTTGGCCGGCTCCTCCTGCGCCCACACGTAGGTGGCCGCGTTGCGGTACCGGGCGATCTCGGTGCGGATCTCGTCCGTCGGCAGCGGGTAGAGCCGCTCCAGACGGATGATCGCCGTGTCCGTGACCCCGCGCTTGGCGCGCTCCGCCTCCAGGTCGTAGTAGACCTTGCCGGAGCAGAACACCACCTTGCGCACCTGGTCCGGGTCCACCGTCGCGTCACCGATCAGCGGCCGGAAGCCACCGGTGGTGAACTCCTCCGCCTTGGAGGCCGCCGCCTTCAGCCGCAGCATCGACTTCGGGGTGAAGACCACCAGCGGCTTGTGGTGCGGGTTGTGCACCTGCCAGCGCAGCAGATGGAAGTAGTTCGACGGCAGCGTCGGCGCCGCGACCGTCATGTTGTTCTGCGCGCACAGCTGGAGGAACCGCTCGATGCGGGCCGAGGAGTGGTCCGGGCCCTGGCCCTCGTACCCGTGCGGCAGCAGCAGGGTGACCCCGGAGGTCTGGCCCCACTTCTGCTCCGCCGAGGAGATGAACTCGTCCACGACGGTCGAGGCGCCGTTGACGAAGTCACCGAACTGCGCCTCCCACATCACGAGGGAGTCCGGGCGGGCCAGCGAGTAGCCGTACTCGAAGCCCATCGCCGCGTACTCGCTCAGCAGCGAGTCGTAGACGTTGAACCGGGCCTGGTCCTCGCTCAGGTACAGCAGCGGGGTGTAGTCCTCGCCGGTGTGCCGGTCGATGAGCACCGCGTGCCGCTGGCCGAAGGTGCCGCGCCGCGAGTCCTGGCCGGCCAGGCGGACGGTCGTGCCCTCCATCAGCAGCGAGCCGACCGCGAGCAGTTCGCCCATCGCCCAGTCGATCGTCCCCTCCTCGACCATCGCCGCGCGGCGCTGCATCTGCGGCAGCAGACGCGGGTGCACGGTGATCCGGTCGGGGATGTTGACCTGCGACTCGGCGATCCGCTTGACGACCTCGGAGCTGACGGCCGTCTCCACCGCCACCGGGAACTCCGCCTGCGGGGCGGGGACCTCGGCGGGGGCCGGCGAACCGGTGGCCTCGCGGACCTCCTTGAAGACCTTCTCCAGCTGGCCCTGGAAGTCCTGGAGCGCCTGCTCGGCCTCCTCCAGGGTGATGTCGCCCCGGCCGATCAGCGATTCGGTGTACAGCTTGCGCACCGAACGCTTCTTGTCGATCAGGTCGTACATCAGGGGCTGGGTGAAGGACGGGTTGTCCGTCTCGTTGTGCCCGCGGCGCCGGTAGCAGACGAGGTCGATGACGACGTCCTTGTTGAACGCCTGCCGGTACTCGAAGGCCAGCCGCGCCACCCGGCACACGGCCTCCGGGTCGTCGCCGTTGACGTGGAAGATCGGGGCCTCGATCATCCGCGCCACATCGGTGCAGTACATCGAGGAACGGGCGGCGGCGGCCGTCGCCGTGTACCCGACCTGGTTGTTGATGACGATGTGCACGGTGCCGCCGGTGCGGTAGCCGCGCAGCTGCGACATGTTCAGGGTCTCGGCGACCACGCCCTGGCCCGCGAACGCCGCGTCACCGTGGATGAGGATCGGCAGGACGGTGAAGTCCTTGCCGCCCTTGCCGATGATGTCCTGCTTGGCACGCGCGACACCCTCGACGATCGGGTCGACCGCCTCCAGGTGGGAGGGGTTGGCCGCCAGCGACACGGTGATCTGCTCACCGGACAGGCCGGTGAAGGTGCCCTCGGTGCCCAGGTGGTACTTCACGTCGCCGGAGCCGTGCATCGACTTCGGGTCGAGGTTGCCCTCGAACTCCCGGAAGATCTGCGCGTAGGACTTGCCGACGACGTTGGCCAGCACGTTCAGCCGGCCGCGGTGGGCCATGCCGATCACGGCCTCGTCCAGGGACGCGGCGGCGGCCTCGTCCAGCACGGAGTCGAGCAGCGGGATGACGGTCTCGCCGCCCTCCAGCGAGAACCGCTTCTGGCCCACGTACTTGGTCTGCAGGAACGTCTCGAACGCCTCGGAGGCGTTCAGCCGGCGCAGGATGCGCAGCTGCTCCTCGCGCTCGGGCGGGGTGTGCCCGCGCTCGACGCGGTCCTGGATCCACTTGCGTTCCTTGGGATCCTGGATGTGCATGTACTCGATGCCGGTGGTGCGGCAGTACGAGTCGCGCAGCACGCCGAGGATGTCGCGCAGCGTCATCATCGACTTGCCGTTGAAGCCGCCGACCGCGAACTCACGTTCCAGGTCCCACAGGGTGAGACCGTGCTCGGTGATGTCCAGGTCGGGGTGCTTGCGCTGCTTGTACTCCAGCGGGTCGGTGTCGGCCATGAGGTGGCCGCGCACCCGGTAGGAGTGGATCAGGTCGAACACCCGGGCGGCCTTGGTGACTTCGTCGTCGTGGTTGACGTCGATGTCCTGGTGCCAGCGGACCGGCTCGTAGGGGATCCGCAGCGCCTCGAAGATGTCGTCGTAGAAGTTGTGCTGACCGAGCAGCAACTGCGAGATCTGGCGCAGGAACTCACCGGAGGCGGCACCCTGGATGACCCGGTGGTCGTAGGTGCTGGTGAGGGTCATCACCTTGGAGATGCCCAGGCGGTTGAGCGTGGCCTGCGAGGAACCCTGGAACTCCGCCGGGTACTCCATCGCGCCGACGCCCAGGATGACGCCCTGGCCGGGCATCAGGCGCGGCACCGAGTGCACGGTGCCGATGCCGCCGGGGTTGGTCAGGGAGGCGGTGACGCCGGAGAAGTCCTCCATCGTCAGCTTCCCGGAGCGGGCCCGGCGCACGATGTCCTCGTACGCCTGCCAGAACTCGAAGAAGCTGAGCGTCTCCGCCTTCTTGATGCCGGCCACCACCAGCTGCCGGTCACCGTTGGGCTTGACCAGGTCGATGGCCAGGCCCAGGCTGACGTGCTCCGGCTTGACGAGGGTCGGCTTGCCGTCCTTCTCCGCGTAGGAGTGGTTCATGGACGGCATCGCCTTCAGCGCCTGCACCATGGCGTAGCCGATGAGGTGCGTGAAGGACACCTTCCCGCCGCGCGCGCGCTTCAGGTGGTTGTTGATGACGATGCGGTTGTCGAACAGCAGCTTCACCGGGACGGCACGGACCGATGTGGCGGTCGGCAGGTCGCGGGAGGCGTTCATGTTCTTCGCGACCGCGGCGGCCGGACCGCGCAGCGTGATCAGCTCGGGGCCCTCGGACACCTCCTTCGCCGGGGCCTTGGCCGGTGCCTTCGCCGGAGCCGCGGCGGCCGGCTTGGCGGCGGGTGCCGCCGGGGCCGGAGCAGCGGCCGGTGCCGGTGCGGCCGGAGCCGCGGGCGCCGCGGGGGCCTGACCCGCGGTCGTCGGCGGGGCCTTGGCGGGGGCGGGCGAGCCGTCCCCGGTCTGCTTGGCCTGGCCCGGCTTGTAGTCGGCGAAGAAGTCCCACCAGGCCCGGTCTACTGAGTTCGGGTCCTGGAGGTACTGCTGATAGATCTCGTCGACGAGCCATTCGTTGGCACCGAAGCCGGCGGCAGGGCTCTTCTGAGATCCGGCTTGTTCGGTCTCGACACCCGAGGTGTCCGTGGACTGTGGCGACACGGCGGCAACCGCCCTCTTCCGCTTCGCAAGGTAATGGACAGCGGGAATCAAGGCTACGCCTGAAAGGGCCTCCTCCGCAGTCCTGTGGGGCCAGCAGTCGCGTACGTCACATTCCCGGTCGGGTTTCGGCACTCGATTGTGCGGGAATCGAACCAAGTTCGGCACGATCCGGGAACGACAAAGTGACGGCTGCCGCCGCGGTGCGACTCCGTTCTCCTACGTTTTCCGACCGGAGCCGCCCCACCCCACCCGACCTGCGGTCGATGGGTGTTCGGGCCGCTCCGCCCAGGGCGAGCCTACGTCAACCCTTTACCTGGCTATTACCCGGGAGAGTGAGCCGGATGCGGCAGCCGCGTATGGACTCGGCCACACCGATCGTGCCGCCGTGCAGATCCACCGCCCAGCGCGCGATGGCCAGCCCCAGACCCGTACCGCCGTCACGCTGAGTGACACCGTTGGTCCCGCGGCCGAACCGTTCGAAGACCAGATCGCGCTGCGCGGGCGGGATGCCGGGACCCTCGTCCAGCACCTCCAGCACCAGGCCGCCCGGCTGCTGCCCCGGCCTGGCCAGCACGGTGACCGTGCCGTCGCGCGGGCTGTGCTTGATCGCGTTGTCCACCAGGTTGGTGACCACCTGATCCAGCCGCTCGGGATCGGCGTGCGCCTGCAACCCGGCCGCCACCTCCAGCCGCAGCCGCACATCCGTACGAGAGTGGCCGCGGCCCATCGCCATGTGCGCCCCGTCCATCACCGCGTCCAGATACGGCTCCACCTGGAAGGAGCGGGCCGCCAGCGGCACCACCCCGTTCTCCAGCCGGGACAGGTCCAGCAACTGCTCCACCAGCCGGCCCAGCCGCTCGGTCTGCCGCAGCGCGGTGGCCATGGTCTGCGGATCGGCCTCCGAGACGCCGTCCACCACGTTCTCCAGCACGGCGCGCAGCCCCGCGATCGGGGTGCGCAGCTCGTGCGAGACGTTGGCGACCAGCTCCTTGCGGTGCCGGTCCACGGCCTGGAGGTCGGCGGCCATCCGGTTGAAGGCGTCCGCGAGGTCGCCCAGCTCGTCGCGGCGCGCCACGTGCACCCGCCGCCCGTAGTCGCCGCGCGCCATCGCCCGCGAGGCGGCCGTCATCTCCAGCAGCGGCGCGGCCAGCGAGTGCGCCACGAACTGGGTGACCAGCAGCGAGGCGATGATCGCGATGATCGCGATGACCTGGAGCTCGATGTCCGAGCGGTAGGCCATCAGGATGAGCACGGTGGTGATGCCGACCGAGACGATCACCAGCCAGCCCAGGGCGGCCTTGACCGAGCGGTACGGGTCCAGCGGTCGCAGCAGCGACCAGGCCCGGCGGGCCAGCGGTACCCCGGGCGCGGAGGCCGGGTCGGGCACCGGCTCAGCCCTCGACGGGCGCCTGCCGGGCGACCGTGGGTTCCGCGGCGAATCCGGGGGGAGTCTCCAGGGCGTATCCGACACCGTGGACGGTGCGGATCCGCTCGGCTCCGATCTTTCTGCGGAGTGCCTTGACATGGCTGTCCACCGTACGGGTGCCGGAGGCGTCCGCCCAGTCCCAGACCTCGGCGAGCAGCTGTTCGCGGGTGAGCACCGCCCGGGGGGAGCGGGCCAGACACATGAGCAGGTCGAACTCGGTGGGGGTGAGGTGAACGTCCTTGCCCGCGGCGCGGACCCGGCGCTGGGTGCGGTCGATCTCCAGATCGCCCAGCCGTACGCTGCCGGGGCGCGGGGTGGTGGCGGCGACCGTGGCCCGCTCCACGCGGCGCAGCAGGACATGGGTGCGGGCGACCAGTTCGCGCATGGAGAACGGCTTGGTCATGTAGTCGTCGGCGCCGACGCCCAGGCCGACCAGCATGTCGGTCTCGTCGTCCCGCGCGGTGAGCATCAGCACCGGCACCGGGCGCTGGGACTGCACCCGGCGGCAGACCTCCAGGCCGTCGAAGCCGGGCAGCATGACGTCCAGGACCAGCAGGTCGGGGTGCCAGGAGGCGGCGGTCTCGACGGCGGCGGGGCCGTCGGCGGCGGTCTGCACCAGGAAGCCCTCGGCGCGCAGCCGGGCGGCGATCGCCTCCACGATCGTCGGATCGTCCTCGACCACCAGGACCCGGCGCTGGGCGCCGGGGGTGCTGGCGGTGGCGGCGGTGTGGCCGGCGGCGCGCTCGTGGGTCTGCTCGTCCTGCTCGGGGGTGCCGCCCTCGTGCGCCGGCTCACCGGTCGTCGTCCGGTCGGCCGTACGGGTGTGTGTCTGGGTCATTTTCCGCCCCCGGAAAGGTCCGTTGCCGGCCGGCTGGTGCCGGCGCTCATATGGGTGTCGCTGTCTTCAGGTGAAACGCTGGGTAGTACGTGCAGCGTAGAGCCCGGACCTGACATGCGGCTACGCGGATGGGCTGGCGTAATGATGGCTGGCGAGAAAGAGCACGTCGGGGACGCCTCGGGCAACCGCCACCTCTTCGGTCCTTACCGTCGTGAATCCGGCATCGCGCAGCTGTCGCTCAAATACGGGCGAGGGCTGGGCGGACCAGATGACCAGCACACCGCCGGGGGTGAGGGCGGCGCGGCAGGCGGCGAGCCCGGCGGGGGAGTAGAGGCCCGCGTTGTCCTCGGTGACCGTCCAGTCGGGGCCGTTGTCGATGTCCAGGCAGAGCGCGTCGTAGCGGCCGGGGGCCGCGCGCAGCTGGTCCAGCAGGTCGGCGCGGACCAGTTCGGTACGGGGGTCGGCGAGCGCGGTCGCGGTGAGCGGGCGCAGCGGCCCCTCGCGGTGCCAGTCGATGACGGCGGCCTCGCGTTCGACGACGGTGATCGAGCCCCACCGGGGTGAACCGGCGGCCTCGTCCAGGGAGAAGCCGACCCCCAGTCCGCCGATCAGCAGGGCGGGCGTGGGGGTGCGGGCGCTGTCCAGGGCGGCGAGCGCGGCGCGGATCAGCAGGCGTTCGGAGCGGCCGTCCGAGGTGTCCATCAAGAAGGTGCCGTTGGCGATGATCTGGAACAGCTCGCCGTGCCGCCGCAGCACCACCTCGCCGTACGGGCCCACCCGGCGGTCCAGCACCCGGGGCCGGTCGTCGTGGCTGTCGTGGCGGTGATCAGTCATGAGGCCCATCCTCCCGCAGCGGCCCGCGCGGTGGGGCGGCCCGCCGGAGGGCGGGCGTGCGTCACCGGATGCCGGACGGTGCGGGCGGTGCGGGGAGGAAGAGGGGCGGCGAAAGGGAGACGCCGGAAAGGGGCGGGCTCAGGACAGGGCGAGGATCACCGAGGCGTCGTCGTGGGCCTTGCCCCGCGGGTGGGCGGTTCCGGCGGGGTCGGCCCGCTCGGCCGCCCGCACCTGACCGATCAGTGCCCGTGGTCCTGACCTTTCCAGCGCGTCGAACAGGGCGGCCCAGTCGCCCAGTCCGAAGGTCTCCGTCCACCGGCTCGCTCCGTCGGTGAGCGCCGCCAGCCCGCGCACCTCCGGCCGGGGCAGCTCCCCGGTCACCGCACGCCGCACCACCTCCGGATCGGCCGCGGCCGTGAAGAAACCGCCCGGCGCGTTGCGCAGCCCCTCGATCCGGGCCGCCCGCCGCCCGGCGGGCGCCTCGCGTGCCGCGCGCAGCACTTGGTCGAGCCGGTCGTCCAGCACCGGCCGCACCACGCCGCCCTGACTCCTGATCAGCAGCGGGGAGTCGCACAGCACCAGGTACTCCACGGTGCGCGCCGACCAGCGCGCACAGACCACCGTGGCCTGCGGGGTGCGTGGGTGAGATAGTTCACACGTGCGGTGGTGAAGGGCCGCGGTACGGGTGATGGCCTGGGCCAGACACTCGGAAAGCGGGACATCCGCCAGTGAACCGGACAGCTCGACCAACGCCCCGCCGAGCCGCGCGACAAACCACGGCACCCCGTGCGCGCAGCCGTCGTCACCCGGGGGAGGGGTCACCCCGTCCAGCAGTACCAGCGTTCCCCCGTGCCCGGAGGCGGGCTGAGCCGTTCCGCAGAAGTCCTCATTGGGGCGGCCGGAATCACCCGGTTCGGATGCTGACTGAATGTACATGGCAATAGCCGTCCGTGGTCCGGGATTTGTCGGCCCATCTGGCGCAAAGAACCGTTAAGTACCCTGGCTCCAGCAGATCTTGTCAGGACCCCCGGCGGAATTCCAGTCGAATCGTGCGTTGCCCTGATGGGGCCTTATCCTCAGCTTGTCCACCAACCCCGGGTGTTGTTCACTCCTTCGGGTGGCCGGTTCAGGGACGCCGCCTTTCCGCCCCGTCAGCGCTGGCAAGGTCGTGCTGACCCCACGCGGGCCGGCGTACCCCCCGACACGCTGGACCACCCAGCCGGCCGCTCGCCGGACGCCAGGATGAGAATGCGAGCACAGGTGCGGAACACGACACTGCGCGATCCCGCCGACCCGGCATCCCCCCGCGGCAATCGCCGACGGCGCGGCAGCCGTGTCCGCAGCAGGCTGCTCATAGGGGTCTTCCTCAGCGGAATCGCCGTGCTCGGCGCCGGTGCCCCCACCGTCATCTCGGCCGGCACCGACTACAAGGACGCCCAGCGGCTGGCCGAGGAGACCGACGTCGCCGAACGCGCCCTCGCCCTCGCCCACACCCTGGCCGACGAGCGCGACACCCTCACCGCGGCGGTGGCCGCCGCCTCCGTCAGCGGCAGCCGGCAGCCCCTGGACGCGGCCCTCACCCCCGAGAACCGGGCCCGCGCCGACCGCAAGATCACCGAGCTGCGCGCCGAACTCCCCACCGCCGCCCGCGACGCCCTCACCGACCTCACCGCGCTGCGCGAGGCGGCGGAGGCCGGTGACGCCACCCCGCTGGACATCAACGCCGGCTACACCGTGATGATCGCCGCCCTGGAGGACATCACCCGGGACACGGCCCGCGCCACCCCGCCCGACGCCGCCGACCCCACCGCCGACGCGCTCCCCGACCTGATCCGGGCCGTCGACTCCTCCGCCGCCACCCGCGGCCTGCTGCTCGCCGCGCTCGTCGAGGAGGGTGAACAGGCCGAACTGGCCCGCCTCATCCACACCGCCCGCGCCCGCGAGGAGGCCGCCCTCGCCGACTTCACCGCGCTGGCCGGGCCCAGCGCCCGCGACGCCTACGCCGAGGCCGTCGCCGGCGACGAGATCGACGCAGCCGAGGAGTACCTGGCGGTCCTGGCCGCCGGCAGCGGCTTCACCGCCACCGACCGCGCCCTGGACCGCGTCGAGATCCACGACACCCTCGCCGCCCGCACCGACGCGCAGCGCACGGTGCTCGCCGACCTCAGCGCCGAACACACCGTCCGGCTCGCCAAGGCCCGCGACAGCGAGCTGATGGCCCTGCAGATCAAGTCCGGTGTGGTGCTGGTCGCCTTCACCCTGGTCCTCGCCGTCTCCGTGCAGACCGCGCGCTCGCTCACCCGCCCGCTGGCCGCCGTACGGCTGGGCAGCAGCCGGGTCGCCGCCGACCCCACCACCCAGGAACCGGTCAAGTACACCGGGCGCAACGACGAGTTCGCCGAGGTCGTCGCCGCCGTCAACGCGCTGCACTCCCGCGCCCTGGACCTGCACCAGCGCGCCCTGGAGGCGTCCCGCGACAGCGGCGGACTGCGCGCCGAACGCGACCGGCTCCTCGCCGAACAGCAGGAGCTCGGCGCCCAGCTGCACCAGCTGCACGGCGCCGTCCACGGCATGTTCGCCGACCACGCCGAACGCATCCTCATCCTCGTCAGCGAACAACTCTCGGTCCTGGAGGGCCTGGAGGAGCACGAGACCGACCCCGACCAGCTGGCCGTCCTGTTCTCCCTGGACCACCTGGCCGCCCGGGTCAGGCGGCACGGCGAGAACCTGCTGCTGCTGGCCGGCGCCGAGCCCGCCGTCATGCCGACCGAGCCGATGCCGCTGATCGACGTCCTGCGGGCGGCGGTCAGCGAGATAGAGCGGTACGAGGTGGTCGAGACCACCCCGCCCCCGGCCGTCCGCATCCTGGGCGTCGCCGCCCGCGACCTCAGCCACCTGCTGGCCGAACTGCTCGACAACGCCACCGCCTTCTCGCCCTCCGGGGCCCGGGTCCGGCTCACCGGCTGGTGCCCCGGCGCCGGCCAGGTGCTCACCCTGCACGTCGAGGACGAGGGCCCCGGCCTGTCCGAGCAGCGCATCGCCGAACTCAACGCCCGCCTCGGTGACTCCACCACCCCGCCGGCCGGCGCCGACCTCGGCCCCGGCATCGGCATGGGCCTGTACACGGTCGCGCGGCTCGCCGCCCGGCACGGGCTCGGCTGCTGGCTGCACGCCCGCCCCGGCGGCGGCACGGTCGCCGAGGTCATCGTCCCGGCCGCGCTGGTGGAGTCCACCCCCACCGGCTACGCGCCGGTCGACGGCACCGGCGCCACCCCCGCGGTGGCCGGCACCCAGGCGATCCCCACGGTCGCCCCCGCCGAACCGGCGACGGCCCCGGCCGCGCCGGCCGACCCCGTCGCCCCGGTACCCGCCCAGCGCGACGACTCGGCGGTGGCGCCCGCTCCCCCCACTCACCCCAGCCACCAGGAACACACCAGGGCGCCGGACTCGGCCGCCCCGGGAGCTGGTTCCTGGACCCCGGAGAAGACCGAGAACGGCCTGCCGGTGCGCACCCGAGGTGTCACCCCCGTAGGCTCCTTGCCGGCGTCCGAAACGCCGGATCTCACGCCCAGCCGGGGCACGGACGCCGAGGAACTACGGCGGCGGCTCGGCGGCTTCCAGCGCGGCGCCCGCGCCGGGCACCGGGATGCCGCCGCGGAGGAGGACGGTCCCGCATGACAACCCCGACAACCCCGATGAGCGATCTGCGCTGGCTGCTGACGCGGCTGGTCGAAGAGGTGCCGGGCATGCGCTCGGTGGCCGTGGTCTCGGCCGACGGCCTGCCGCTGCTGTCCAGCCAGCCCGACGCGGCGGCACGCAGCGGCTACGCCGGCCCGTACGGCGCCACCGCCGATCTCGCCACCGTGGTCTCCGGACTCGGCAGCCTCACCCGTGGCGCCGCCTCCCTCATGGAGGGCGGTGAGGTACGGCAGACCCTGGTCGCGATGGCCGGCGGCAGCCTGGTGGTGATGTCCATCAGCGACGGCTCGCTGCTCGGGGTCTACGCGGCACCGGACGCCGACATCAGCATGGTGACCTACCACATGGCCCGTTTCGTGGGCCGCGCCGGCCATCTGCTCACCCCCCAGCTGCGCGCCGAACTCCGCGCGAGCACGGCCCCCGGCACCACGGCCAGGTAAACCGGCGAACGGGGCCCGGCCGGGACAGCCGCACGGTCGCCCGCGCCCCGGCCGGTCTCCCCGCCCGGTCGGGCCGCGGAAACGTTCACCCGACGCGCCTCACGCGTGGTCGTAGCCGCCGTCCGCACCCTCGCTCGCCCACGCGGGCAGGTGCGGCGGCGTCCACGACGACAACGGCTCCGCCCCCGGATCCGGACGCACCGCGCCCAGCGGCGGATTGGCCGCCAGCGGCGACACCTTCACCTCGGCCCCCGGCCGCGGCGCGTGGATCACCATGCCGTCCCCCGCGTACAGCCCCACATGGGTGGCGTCCTCGAAGTACACCACCAGATCACCGGGCCGCAGCGCGTCCAGCTCCACCCGCTCCAGCTCCTCCCACTGCTGCTGCGAGGTACGCGGAATCCCCCGCCCCGCCCCCAGCGTCCACGCCTGCATGGTCAGCCCCGAGCAGTCGAAGGAGTCCGGGCCCTGCGCGCCCCACGCGTACGGCTTGCCGAGCTGCTCGATCGCGTACTCCAGCGCCTTCGCACCCCCGGCGGACGGCGCCCGCCCCAGATCCTCGCCCAGCGTGCCACCGGCCAGCAGCTGTTCCTGGGCACGTTGCGTCTCGGCACGCTCCAGCGCCCCCAGTTCGGACAACTCGTCACCCGAGAGCCCCACCAGCAGCGCCTCCACCTCGTCGAGACGCTCCGTCACCTCGTCACGCTGCCGCTCCCGTTCCTGGGCGAGCGCCTGCTGGGCGTCCAGCGCCGCCCGCGCCTCGCCGGCCAGCGCGCCCTCGTGCCGCTCGCCGCTCTCCAGCCGCTCCAGCGTCGCCGCCGCCTGATCCGCCGCCCGGGCCACGGTGGCCGCGCCCGCCAGCTCACGCTCCGGGTCGGCGCCCAGCAGCAGCCGCAAAGGGGCGGGGAGCACCAGACCACCGCCCCGGTACTGCTCGCGGGCGAGCGCCCCGATCGCCTCATGGGTGGCGGCCAGCTCGGTACGGGTGTCCGCCAGCTCGTGGGACAGCTCCGCGACCCGTTCGCTCTGGTCGCGCAGCCGCTCCTCGGTCGCGTTGTACGCCTCGGTGGCCGCACCCGCCCGCTCGTACAGCGTGCGCAGCTCCGCCAGCAGCGCGCTCACACCCGGCGGACCGGCGTCCACCGGTTCGGCCCGGGCGACCGGGGCGGCCAGGGTGAGAACGGCGAGCACCAGGGAGAACAGCGGCCGGAACCTGAGCGTCATGGCCCGATCATCGGCCGCCGGGGCGGGCGCGGCCCGCCGGACGGGTCCACTTGAGTGAGCATGTGATTACGGTGCGTCAGGAGGCGGAGCGGCGCCGCCACGGCCAGCGCGGGCCGCCGGACGGACGGCCCTCCGGGTCGTACACGTACATCCAGCCGCGCGGCACCCGCAGCCGCTTGGTGTACCCGGCGGCCTCCAGCCGGTAGACGTGCACCACGGTCGGCCCGCCGTCCGCGTCCGGCACCGGCACCTCGTACGTCTTCGGCGGTTTGCCGGTGGGCCCCAGCAGCACGGGCAGCGTACGGCCGTCCAGGGGCCCACCGACGAACGCGGTCTCCTCGCTCTTCACACCGGCCAGTCTCCCAGCCGGCCGTCCCGGTTCAGAACCGCAGATAGCGGGTGGGCTCGGAGACCGGAATGGTGCGGATGTTCAGCCGGTTCGGCTGCTGGTTGTTGAACGAGCTGCGCCAGTTGTACTCGTGCACCTCGACCGTGCCGTTCGCGTGCACCGCCGTCACATAGGCGACATGCCCCGCCGAGCCGGCCCCGGCGTGGTGCGCCGCCCACTGCGCGACATCCCCCACCCGGGGCGTGGCCGTGGTGCGCGGTGCCGTCCAGTCACCGGCGTCGCCCAGGAAGTCGGGCGAGGCCCGGCGCGCCAGGCCGTCCGACCGTATCGCCCAGGCCGTGAACGAGACGCAGGACGCCCGGTAGTAGCCGTGCCCGTCCGTACTGCGGGGGTTGTCGCCCCGCCACGGATAGTGGAAGGAATCCGCGAGGGAGGCGGCCGATGCGGTGGCGGATGCCGCCATCGCGGTGGTGGCGGGGAGCGCGGTGACACCGGCGGAGGTGAACGCCGTGACCGCGAGGAGGGTCGCCACCATCCGGCGGCGGACCGTACGGGGCTTGCGCATAGAGGGTGACCAGCTCCTTTCCGTGCGGGGTGATGACCGTCACCACCCCTTCCCCTGAGCGGGCGCCGAAGCCTACCCTCGTCCGTATGTCCGCACCCGCCCGCAAACTGCGCCTCGCGCTGTTCGCGAACTCGGCCTGGTGCGTTGACGACGGTCTGTGTAGCCGCTGACGCCTTCCCGGCTCCCGCGCGCCCCCCACCGCTCCTTTCGCGCCCCGCTCCCCTCGCAACCGCCGCCGCCCTCGCGCGGCGGCGCGGGCGCCCCGTACGACCCGGAGATCACCTGTGACCACCGCCCCGCCCGAGGCCGAACCCGGACCGCGGACCCTCCCCGCCACCACCTGGCTGGCCCCCGCCCCCACCTCCCTCCCCACGCCGCCCGCCCCCGAGGCCCCGGCGGTGCGCCGCGGCCCGCTGGCCGCCTTCGGCGTCATCGGCGCCGCCCTCACCGCCTACGTGTGGTCCGAGCACGGCGCCCAGCAGGCCGTCCTGCTGCTGCTCGGCCTGGGCCTGGGCTTCGCCCTCTTCCACTCCCGGTTCGGCTTCACCTCCGCCTGGCGCCAGCTGGTCGCGGTCGGCAACGGCGCGGGGCTGCGGGCCCACGCGCTGCTGCTGGGCACCACCGCTACCCTGTTCGCGATCATCATCGGCACCGGCACCGGGCTGTTCGGCTCGGTGCCCGCGCCGTCGGCGGGGAAGATCGGGCTCGGGCTGCTGATCGGCTCGTTCGTCTTCGCCATCGGCATGCAGCTGGGCGGTGCCTGCGCCTCCGGCACGCTCTTCGCGGTCGGCTCGGGACAGTCCTCCATCGTGCTCACCCTCGGCGGCTTCATCGTCGGCTCCACCCTCGCCGCCTGGCAGTTCGACCTGTGGCGCGACCTGCCCGCCTACGACGCGGTGCTGCTCTCCGACCACGTCGGCTGGCTCGGATCGTGGGCCGTCACCCTCGCCGCGCTCGGCGGGATCGTGGCCCTCACCCGGTTCGTCCAGGCCCGCCGCAACCCGCCGCCGGTGGGCGTGGTGCCCACCTCCAGGGGCCTGGCGCGTACGGTGCGCGGCTCGTGGCCGCTGGCGGCCGGCGCCCTGGTGCTGGCGGTGCTGGGCGCCGGAGTGCTGCTGGTCTCGGGCGGCGCCTGGGGCATCACCAGCGCCTTCGCCCTGTGGGGCTCCAAGATCGTCGGCGCGCTCGGCGGGAGCCCGGAGAACTGGAGCTTCTGGCAGCAGCAGGGCACGTACGGCAATCCCGTGCTCGCCGACAAGAACAGCCTCACCGACATCGGCATCATGCTCGGCGCCGGCGTGGCGGCGGCGCTCGGCGGCACCTGGGCCCTGCACCGGGGCATACCCGCCCGGACGGCGCTGGCGGCGGTGCTCGGCGGCATCCTGATGGGCATCGGCGCCCGGCTGGCCGGCGGCTGCAACATCGGGGCCTACCTGGCGGGCATCGCCTCCGGCAGTCTGCACGGCTGGATCTGGGGCGCGGTCGCCCTGCTGGGCACCTGGGCCGGGCTGAAGCTGCGGCCGGTGTTCGGCCTGGCCAACCCCCGGCCGAAGGACAGCGTCTGCTGAACGGGGGAACGGGGGTCGGTGACCGGTTCCGGATCCGTCCCGACTCCGGGGCCGATTCCCGCCTCGACGTCGCTCTCGACCTCGCACCCGACCCCGGACCGTGGGGGCGGCGTCCGGCCCCGGCCGCGGCGCCCCCGGCCGGTGTCCCGGTCTCAGCCGCTGGGCGACATGACGCTGAACGTCCGCTCGATGAGCCCGTCCAGCTGGCCGCCCGGCGGCTCCAGCGCGGCGGCCCCGCGCAGCACGCCCGCGGTCTGCTCGTCCCGGCCGGCGGTCACCAGCAACTGGGCCACGAACTGGTCCATCAGCCAGTCCCGCAGCTCATCGAGCTCGGGCTCCTTCTCCTCGTCCAGCCAGATCAGCGAGGCGGCCTCCACGGTGGTGATCCAGGTGCGCACCACCATCAGCAGCCGTGGCCCCGGCTCGGCGACCTGCATGTGCAGGAGTAACTGCCGTGCGGCGGCGAGCCGTACGCGGTCCACGATCGCGGAGGTGCGGGAGGTGCGCACCACGCTGCCGCCCTTGAGCAGCGCGACGAAGCCCTCGTCGTGCTGGTCGACGAACGCCAGATAGCGGTCCAGGCCCTGACCGAGCCGCCGGCTGAGCGGCCCCTCCTGCGGTACGGCGAAGGACTCCTCCAACTGCTCGGCGGCGTTGCGCAGGGCCGCCTCGTACAACTGCTGTTTGCCGCCGGGGAAGTAGCGGTAGACCAGCGGCCGGGAGACGCCGGCCTCCCGGGCCACGTCGTCCAGCGAGACATCCTCGGGCAGGGCGCGGGCGAACAGCCGCTGGGCGCTGGCGATCAGCTGTGCATGACGCTCCTCGACGCTGAGTCTGCGATAGGCCGGTCCGGTGAGGGCGGGGCGGCTGTTCATAACCTGAAGAGTAGTCCGCTGAAAGGGTGTCACGGGTCCCGGTCCCGATCCCCGGCGCAACCGGCGGGCCCCTCTTCCCCGACGTGACCGCGCGGGGGGTGACCTGACGGGGCATCCGGGATGGAAGCGCTCCCATCCTGACGGCGCGTTGCGCGTCCCCGGCTGGCTAGCCAGCCGGCCCCTGACCCCACCCGCCGGGCGCCGGATGCCGCTGCTGCGAGGTCAGCATCCGCACCATGCGGCTCACGTCCGACGGCGACAGGATCCCCACCACCACCCCGTCGTCGACCACCACGATCCGCCGCGCGGCACCGTTCTCCATCCGGGGCAGCACGTCGGAGATCGGCTCATCGGGCCCCACCACCTGGGTGTCCTCCATCGACTGCATGATCTCCGCCATCGTCGTGGATTCCCGCTCCTGCGCCGGAACCTGACCCGCCTGCTCCAGGGTCACCAGCCCCACCGGCCGGCCGGGCCCGCCCTCCGGCACCACCTCCACCACCGGGAACGCCGAGTGGCGCGAGCGCATCAGCACGTCCGACAGGAACTCCGACACCCGCATTCCGGCCGGTACGGTCACCGGCTCGCGGGACATCGTCTGCCGCACCGGCACGCCCGCCAGCACCTCCCGCAGCCGCGCCTGACGGCCCTCCGCCGAGGCGGCCATCACCAGGAACCAGCCGATCAGCGCCAGCCACAGCCCCCCGAAGTAGGTGGTGAACAGGAAGGAGACCAGACCGAACGCCACCAGCAGCCAGCCGAAGACCTGCCCGGCCTTTGCCGCGCCCTCCGTCGCCCGCAGCCGGTCCCCGCCGCGCCGCCACAGGAACGCCCGCAGCAGCCGCCCGCCGTCCAGCGGGGCGGCCGGGATGGCGTTGAAGACCGCGAGCAGGATGTTGATCGCCGCCAGCCAGACCACGCCCTCCACCACCGGCCCCGACCCGGACACGGCGTACAGCAGCCACGCCAGCAGCGCGAACACCCCGCCCAGGATCAGGCTCACCAGCGGCCCGACCCCGGCGATCCGCAGATCGGCGCCGGGGTTCGGCGCCTCCGTACGGATCCGGGTGGCCCCGCCCAGCAGCCACAGCACGATGTCGTCGACGGCGACCCCGTTGCGCCGGGCCACCACCGCGTGCGCCAGCTCGTGCGCGAGCAGCGAGGCGAAGAAGATCACGGCGGTGACCAGGCCGATCAGCGTGTACAGGGGCCACGCGTGCCCGGGATGGGTCTGCGGCAGCCGGCCGGCCGCGAGCCCGAACGCGATCAGGGCGAAGATCAGCACCACACTCCAGTGCACTCCGACCCTGACCCCGAGAATCCGCCCCAGCGGGAAGGTCGCCCGCACGGCCTGCCTCCTTCCGTCCCCGGTCAGGAAGCGGCCGGGTACCCGCGCTGCGGAAACCCACGCGCCTGCCTAGACTCGGAAACGTGGCCCGGCCCAATGAGGAGGTCGAGGCGCTGCTCTACGAGTACGCCGACCTCCTCGCCATCACCGGCGGAGACGCGTTCAAGGCACGCGCCTACGAGAAGGCGGCGCGCGCCATCGGCGGTTACCACACCGACATCTCGCGGCTGGACGGCAAAGGGCTGCGGGAAATTCCCAGTGTCGGTAAATCCATCGCGGACAAGGTCGAGGAATATCTGCGCACCGGCCATATGAAAACGGTGGACGAACGCCGCGCCGCCATCCCCGGCGGCGTCCGTGAACTCATCACCATCCCCACCCTGGGCCCGAAGAAGGCCATGCTGCTCTACGAGGAACTGGGCATCTCCTCGATCGACGCACTCGTGGGGGCCATCGAGCAGGACCGGCTGCGGGACCTGAAGGGCTTCGGCCGGAAGACCCAGGACAACATCCTGCACGGCGTGGAACTCATGCAGCAGGCCGGGGACCGCATCCTGCTGAGCGCCGCGACGGACATCGCCGAGGAGACGGTGGCGGCACTGCGCGAGGCGACCGGCTGTGACCCGCGGCGGTGCGTGTACGCGGGCTCGCTGCGGCGGATGCGGGAAACCATCGGCGACATCGACATCCTGGTCGCCTCGGAGGAACCCGCCGCAGTCATGGACGCGTTCATCGCGCTGCCGCACACGGCCGAGGTGATCGCGCACGGCGAGAAGAAGACGTCGGTCCGTACCGTGAAGGGCCTGCAACTCGATCTGCGCGTGCTGCCCCCCGAATCCTGGGGCGCCGGGCTGCAATATTTCACCGGTTCGCAGGCCCACAACATCAGGACCCGGGAAATCGCCGTCCGCAAAGGGCTGAAGCTCTCGGAGTACGGCCTGTTCCACGCGAAGTCGGGGCGCAGAAAGGCCGCCGGGACCGAGGAGGAGATCTACGCCGCGCTCGACCTCCCCTGGATTCCGCCCACCCTGCGCGAGGACCGGGGCGAGGTCGCGGCGGGGCTGCGCGGCGAACTGCCCGACCTGGTCACCGAGGCGGACCTGCGCGGCGACCTGCACACCCACACCGACCTGACGGACGGGCTGTCCGCCCTGGAGGACATGGTCGCCACGGCGGCGGGGCGCGGCTACACGTACTACGCGGTCACGGACCACGCCCCCAAGCTGTACATGCAGCGGATGACGGACGAGAAGATGCTGCGGCAGCGCGAAGACCTGCGCGCGCTGGCCGCCCGCCACAAGAGGCTGCGGCTGCTGCACGGCACGGAACTCAACATCGACCCGGACGGCGAAGTGGACTGGCCGGGGGAGTTCCTGGCGGACTTCGACCTGTGCGTGGCCTCGATCCACTCGCACTTCACCCTGGACCGCGCGGCGCAGACGCGGCGGCTGATCCGGGCGTGCGAGAACCCGTACGTCAACATCATCGGGCACCCGACGACCCGGCAGATCGGCCGCCGGCCGCCCATCGACGCCGACCTGGACGCGGTCTTCGAGGCGTGCGCCCGCACCGGGACGGCGCTGGAGGTCAACTCCCACCCGCACCGCCTGGACCTGAACGACGAGCACATCCTGCGGGCCAAGCACTACGGAGCGGTCTTCGCGATCGACAGCGACGCCCATTCCACCACCCACCTGTCGCACACCCGCTACGGCGTGGGCACCGCCCAGCGCGGCTGGCTGACACCGGACGACGTGATCAACACCTGGACGTGGCAGCGGCTGAAGCGTTTCCTGACGGCTAAGCGGCGCTGACCCGGGAGTCACTGGGCGGCCGGGCCGCCGGACCGGGCCCGCACCAGGGGCAGATACACCTCATCCACGATCTCGATGAGCACCTCGTCGGGGGCGGTGGGGGCGCCGCGTACCACGAACTCGTTGCGCAGCAGCACGAGGGCCACGGTGGCGACCCGAGGATGCAGTGCCTCCGGGGCCGCCTCGCCCCGGGCGACGGCACGCCCCAGAACGGTCAGCCAGGGGGCGGCGACGGCGTCCGCCGACTGGTCCTGGAGCTGGGCGAGCAACTCGGCGGTGCCGCCGGCGGCGGCGAACAGTTCGCGCAGGATGGCGCCGAGCGGTGAGCCCCAGTGGCGGTTGGCGCCGCGCAGCAGCCCGAGGGCGTCGCCGCGCAGGGTGCCGGTGTCGGGGGACTGCACGGCGGTGGCCAGCCGTCGGTAGGCGGCGATGCCGAGCGCGAGGCGGTTGGGCCAGCGGCGGTAGAGGGCGTTCTTGTTGGTGCCGGCGCGGGCGGCGACCTTGTCCATGGTCAGCCCGGCGTACCCGGACTCGGTGAGCTCATCGGAGGTGGTCCAGAGCGAGCTGCGCATCATCCGCTGATATCACCTGCCGTGCGCAGATCATCGAGGTGGCATTGGGCTTCCGGATCAAGCCCACCGACGCCGGCTGGGTCGTCGCGGGACCGGCCACGTACTGGTAGGACACACGACTTACCAGCATGAGCCCGGTGCCACCCGAATCTCCCGGGCTGAGCGGGGGAGGGAGGACGTACGAACTCCGGCTCCCTCAGAGTTTGCCTTCCATGAGAACCGTGCGATGCCCCCCGAGCGCGCGGGAGAGACCTTCGATGAACCCGGGGCTGAAGTCGGGCCAGTCCCAGAACTCGAAACCGAGATACCCGAAGGCGAAGTAGTCATCCGACCAGGTCCACGCGGTCAGGTCACCAGGGCGCCGACAATGCGGGCAGGCGACTGCCGCGCTGCCTGTGTCGCTCCAGTCGCTGATGGCCTCACCGAAGGGTTCCCACGCACCCTCGATCTCCTCCAGCCGGTCGGTGGAGAAATCCGCCCGCCCGGCACAATGGGGGCACACCGCGAACCTGGGTTCGCCCTGACCGCAGTTGAATACGGTGCGGCTGGTCTCGATCCTGAGTCCGTCGCTGGGCTCCCAATCCTCCTGACCGACCGCCTTGGCCCAGGAGGGACCGGGCGGATGCCCCGACGGCGCCCCGAGCACACAGTCGGTGAGCTCGGCCCGAACGATCCCCTCCCCGACCAGCCAGTCGAGTCCGCTGTCTGCCAGAGTGCGGACGTTCGCATGCGTGGCGTCGAGGTCGACGACGGTCTGAAAATAGTTCCCCATGAGGCAACAGTAGAAAGCAGCCACCGACAGCACGTCACTGAGTCCCTTGCCAACCTCAGCTTGAGGCTGCCAGGTGGAGGGTGAGGATGGCTTTGACCAGCCTGGTCATTCGGGTGGTGCTGCACCGCAGCTACCGCGGCAGCCGCCAGGACTTCAGGGTGGCGACGGCCTGTTCGCCGAGTGCTCGTACGCTCTACATCGGCGCCGCCGGTCCGCCCCGGCCCGCGCCCATCCGATATCGGCGGGGACGGCACCGGCGGCCCCGGACGGCCCTCGGGCGATGGTGGGAACGGGTGATCACCGGGCGGGCGGGGTGCAGCACTTCGGTCAGGCGGCCCGGGCCGTTCCGTCGCCCGCCGCCGCGTCCGGGAGGTGCGCCAGGAACCAGTCGCGGGCCAGTTCCGCGACCTCCGACAGGGCGCCCGGTTCCTCGAAGAGGTGGGTCGCGCCGGGGACGACCGTCAGCCGGGTCTCGCAGCGCAACCGCTCCTGCGCCCGGCGGTTCAGTTCGATCACCGTCTCGTCCCGCCCGCCCACGATCAGCAGCGTCGGCGCCCTGACCGCCGACAGGCGCGGCCCCGCCAGGTCCGGGCGCCCGCCGCGCGAGACCACCGCCGCGATCGCGCCGTCGTCCCGTTCGGCCGCCGCCCACAGCGCCGCCGCCGCGCCGGTGCTGGCGCCGAAGTAGCCGATCGGCAGCTCCGGATGGCGCTCCCGCAGCCAGTCGGTCGCCTCGCGCAACCGGCGGGCCAGCAGCCGGGTGTCGAAGACGTTCGCGCGGTCGGACTCCTCCTCACCCGTCAGCAGGTCGAACAGCAGGGTCCCGAAGCCGGCCTGCCGCATGGCCTCGGCGACCATCCGGTTGCGCGGGCTCAGCCGGCTGCTGCCGCTGCCGTGCACGAACATCACCACCCCGGTGGCGCCCACCGGGACCAGCAGTTCACCCTTCAACGTGCGCTGTCCGCCCGCCAGGTCCTCCACCGGGATGCCGCCCGGCTCCGGACGGGCACGCCGCAGGCACGCGATGACCTCCCGGTCCGTCGTCGGCGCGAAGTCCTCGTAGAACTGCCCGACCGCCGCGAAGTCCACCGGAGTCTCCGGGCAGATCATCTCGTCCGCGTCGCGCCCCACCCGGCTCGTCCAGTCCGGCGGCGCCACCGGCACCGCGAGCACCACCCGCGCCGCCCCGCGCTCCCGCGCCGAGCGGCAGGCCGCCCGGGCGGTCGCCCCGGTGGCCATGCCGTCGTCCACGACCAGTGCCGTCCGGCCGCGCAGCGACACCCGCTGCGCTCCGCCCCGGTAGGTGCCGGCCCGCCGCTCCAGCTCGACGCGCTCCGTACGCTCCACGTCCGCCAGCTCACGTTCGGTGATGTGCGCGCCGCGGATCACCTGGTCGTTGATGACCCGGGCACCGTCCTCCCCGATGGCGCCCATGGCGACCTCCGGCTGGAACGGCACGCCCAGTTTGCGCACCACCCCCACGTCAAGCGGCGCCCACAGGGCCTTGGCGACCTCGGCGGCGACCGGCACCCCGCCCCGGGACAGGCCGATGACGACCACGTCCTCGTCCCGCAGATGGGCCACGGCGGCGGCCATCCGCCGGCCCGCGTCGAGCCGGTCCACGAACGTCATGGCTGCTACCTCCTCGCACTCCCCTCCCTTCCATGGCACCACTCCGGCCCCCTTTCCGCACACCCCGCCCGGATGGGTCAGCTACGGCGGCGCCGAGCGGTGGCGGCGCCGAGACTGAGCGGGGGGTTTGTCGGACAAGGAGTGGAAATGGGGCGTTCGCGGCGGCAGGACGCCGGGCTGCTGGTCCTCCGGGCCGGTACCGGCGGGGTGCTCTTCGCACACGGCGCGCAGATCGTGTTCGGCTGGTTCGGCGGGCCCGGTCTCGCCGCCAGCTCCGTCGGCATGGAACGGATGGGGTTCCGGCCCGGCCGCCCCAGCGCGCTGGTGGCCGGGGGCGGCCAGGTGGTCAGCGGCACGCTGCTCGCGGCCGGCCTGGCCACGCCCGTCGCCGGCGCGGTGGCCGCCGGGGCGATGGCGGGGGCCGCGGCGGTGCACGCGCCGGCCGGGTTCTTCGCGCTCGCCGGCGGCTACGAGTTCCCCGCGTTCCTGGGCTGGGCCGCCGCCGCGCTCGGGGTCGCCGGGCCCGGCCGGTACTCCGCCGACCACCTCACCGGCCACCGCCTGAACCGGCCCCGGCTGGCCGCCCTGGCCTTTCTCGGTACGACGGTCGCCACCTGCGCGGTGCTGCGCCGGCGCGCCGCCGATCTCCACCGGAGGGATCTGCGCCAGGACCAGGGCCAGGACCAGGACCGGGACCGGGAGCGGGACGAGGAACGGCACCCGCATCAGCACCCGCCGCACCAGGACGAAGGGCAGACGTCATGACCACCGCACCCGCCGCCGTCCCCCTGCGGGAGGCCGACGCCGAGGCCCGCATCGGCGGCGCCTGCTTCACCACCGGCCCACCCGGACGCGTCGGCGTCGAGCTGGAGTGGCTCGTCCACGACCGCATCGAGCCGCGCCGCGTCGTCCCCGCACGCCGCGTGGACGCCGCGCTCGCCGCGCTGGAGCAGCCCGGGTCCACCGGGCTGCCCGGCGGCAGCAGGCTCACCCGGGAGCCCGGCGGCCAGGTCGAACTGTCCACCCCGCCCGCCGCCTCCCTCCTGGACGCGGTGCGCGCCACCGCCACCGACCTGACCGCGCTGCGCTCCGCCCTGTCCGGCGAGGGACTGACCACCGGCAGCCTGGGCCTGGAGCCCTTCCGCGACCCGCCCCGGGTGCTGCACGACCCCCGCTACGGCGCCATGGAGTCCTACTTCGACCGGGTCGGCCCGTGGGGCCGGCTGATGATGCGGGCCACCGCCTCCGTACAGATCAACCTCGACGCCGGGGACGAGTCCGCCGGCCCGGCCGGCTACCGCTACCGGTGGCGGCTGGCCCACCGGCTGGGCCCGGTGCTGCTCGCCGCGTTCGCCAACTCCCCGCTGTGGCGCGGGCGCCGCACCGGCTGGGTATCGACCCGGCAGGCGGTGTGGGCCCGGATGGACCCCACCAGGACCCGCGCGCCCGACACCCACCCCACGGACGCCGACCCGCGCGCCGTGTGGACCCGCTACGCGCTGGACGCGCAGCTGATGTGCGTACGCCGTACCCCGCCCGCCGGCTGGGACGCGCCGGGCGGCGTGACGTTCCGCTCCTGGCTGCGCGGCGCGCTCGGCGAGCACCGGCCGCGCGCGGACGACCTCGACTACCACCTCAGCACCCTGTTCCCGCCGGTCCGGCCGCGCGGCTGGCTGGAACTGCGCATGGTGGACGCGCAGAGCGGCGACCGCTGGGTGGTCCCGCTCGTCCTGGCCGCCGTGCTCATGGACGACCCCGTCGCCGCCGAGGCCGCGTACGCCGCCACCGAGCCGCTGACCGGCGGCCGCCCGCACCCGCCGGCCGCCGTGTGGCTGCGCGCCGCCCAGCGCGGCCCCGCCGACCCGGAACTCGGCCGCGCCGCCCGCGCCTGCTTCGCCGCCGCCGACCACGCCCTGGCCCGCGATCCGCACGCCGCCGGGCTGCGCCGCGTGGTCGCCGACTTCGCCGACCGCTACCCGCGGCGCGGCCGGTGCCCCGCCGACGACCATCTCGACCCCGACCGGCCCGCCGCCGCCCCGGCCCGCCGCGTCCACCGGCACCACGCCACCCACCAGGCCGACCGGCCGGCCGATCCGCCCATCGAGGGGAAGTTCCGGCCATGAGCGAGTACACCCTGCCCCGCGACCGCGCGCACGACGCCGACATCCTCGCCCCGCAGGCCGTCCTGGACGCCGCCCGGCGCCGCACCCTCGCGCTCACCGACTGCCTGGACGACGACGAGCTCATGGCCCAGCACTCGCCGCTCATGTCGCCGCTGGGCTGGGACCTGGCGCACATCGGCAACCAAGAGGAGATCTGGCTGGTGCGCCGGGCCGGCGGCCGCCCCGCGCTGCGCCCGGACCTCGACGACCTGTACGACGCGTTCCGGCATCCGCGCGCCGACCGGCCCGCCCTGCCGCTGCTCCGTCCCGACCGGGCCCGCCGCTATCTGGGCGAGGTCCGCGAACAGGCCCTGGAGGTGCTGGACGCCACCTCCGGGCCCGACGCGGACCGGGACCAGGACCCGCTGCTGCGCCGCGGCTTCGTCTTCGGCATGATCGCCCAGCACGAGCAGCAGCACGACGAGACCATGCTCGCCACCCACCAGCTGCGCTCGGGCCCGCCCGTCCTGGACGCGCCGCCGCCCCCGCCGGCCCCCTCCGACGCCGCGACCCTGCCGGCCGAGGTCCTGGTGCCCGGCGGCCCGTTCACCATGGGCACCAGCACCGACCCCTGGGCCCTGGACAACGAACGCCCCGCCCACACCGTCGAACTGCCGCCCTTCTGGCTCGACACCGTGCCCGTCACCAACGCCGCCTACCAGCGGTTCATCGAGGAGGGCGGCTACCACGACGCCCGCTGGTGGCACCCCGACGGCTGGGAGCACCGGCGGCGCGAAGGGCTGGAGGCGCCCCGGTTCTGGCGGCGGGAGGGCGCGTCGGGGCCCTGGTACCGGCGCCGCTTCGGCCGCGTGGAGCCGGTGCCGCCCGAGCAGCCGGTGCTGCACGTGTGCTGGTACGAGGCCGACGCGTACGCCCGCTGGGCCGGCCGCCGGCTGCCCACCGAGGCCGAGTGGGAGAAGGCCGCCCGGCACGATCCGGCCACCGGGCGCGGCACCCGCTACCCGTGGGGCGACGACGGCCCCGAGCCGGGCCAGGCCGGGCTCGGCCAGCGCCATCTCCAGCCGGCGCCGGCCGGTTCGTACCCGGCGGGCGCGGCGCCCAGCGGGGCGCGCCAGCTGTTGGGCGACGTGTGGGAGTGGACGGCGTCCGACTTCACGCCGTACCCGGGGTTCGCGGCCTTCCCGTACCGCGAGTACAGCGAGGTGTTCTTCCCCGCGCCCGGCGCGGCGAGCGCCTACAAGGTGCTGCGCGGCGGTTCCTTCGCCACCGACCCGGTCGCCTGCCGCAGCACCTTCCGCAACTGGGACCACCCGGTCCGCCGGCAGATCTTCGCCGGCTTCCGCACCTGCCGGGACGCCGCGCCCGCCGACGAGGGGAGACCCTGATGTGCCGTCACCTCGCCTATCTGGGCATCGCCCCGATCTCCCTGGCCGAGCTGCTCACCGCCCCGCCGGGCAGCCTGTACGAGCAGTCCTGGGCGCCGCGCAAGCAGCTGCACGGCACGGTCAACGCCGACGGGTTCGGCATCGGCTGGTACCCGGGCGATCCGCACGACGGCGGTGAGCCGGCCCGTTACCGGCGGGCGCTGCCGATCTGGAACGACCGCAACCTGCCCGAACTGACCGCCGCCATCTCCAGCACCGCCGTGCTGGCCGCGGTGCGCTCGGCCACCCCCGGCAGCAGCCCGGACGAGGCGGTGACCGCCCCGTACCGCTCGGGCCGCTGGCTGTTCTCCCACAACGGGGCCGTCGATGCCTGGGAGCGGTTGCCCGGGGATCTGGGCCCGGCCGCCGGGGCGATCACCACCGCCGATCTGCTCGCCGGGGCCGGGCGCTGCGACTCCGCCCTGCTGTGGACCCTGCTGGCGCGCGCCCTGAACGCGGGCCGGCCGCCGGTGGACGCGGTGGCCCAGCTGGTGACCGCCGTCGCCGCCGTACGTCCCACCGCCCGGCTGAACCTGCTGCTCACCGACGGGGACACCGTCATCGCCACCCGGCACGGCGATTCGCTGTGGTACGCGCAGACCCCGGGCCGGGTGTTGGTCGCCTCCGAACCCACCCCCGGGCTGACCAGCGGGGGAGCAGGGGACTGGCGGGAGATCCCGGAGGGCTCGCTGGTGCTGGCGACCCGCGCCGGGGTGCGCAGCGCCCCGCTGCCGCCCGGGCCCGCCACCGGCCGGGGCGGTGCCCGCCCCGGCGCGCACGCCCCGGCACCCGAACCGTTGCTCACCGTGGAAGGGACGAACCCGTGATGGAGACTCCGCGCTTCACCCTGGAGAATCTGCTGCCCGCCGACCACTGGTCCACCTCGCTGGCCGAGGACGTCCGCGGTGGCCTGTCCGGCACGCCCAAGACGCTGCCGCCCAAGTGGTTCTACGACGAACGGGGCAGCAAACTCTTCGACCGCATCACCCGGCTGCCCGAGTACTACCTGACCCGGGCGGAGCGGCAGATCCTGCGGGCCCGCGCCGCCGAGATCGCCGAACTCACCGCGGCCCGCGTCCTGGTGGAGCTGGGCTCGGGTTCCTCGCGCAAGACCCGGATGCTGGTGGACGCGCTGAGCGGGGTGGCCGCGGCGGGCCCGGCCGGGCCGCACCTGGGCACGGCCATGGACGTGGCCATGGGGCTGCCGCGGGCGATGGGGCGGGGCGGGCGGAAACGCCGCAAGGGCCTGGCCGGGGAGGGGCGCGCGGCGGAGGGGCGCGGCGCGGAGCCGGCCGCCCCGGGCACCGACACCATGACCGCGGACGCACCGGGCGCCGACGACGGCGCTGGGAGCGGGGCGAGCGCCGCGCCGGCGACCGACTCGCCGGCGGTGCCCGCCGGGACGCTGGAGCTGTACGCCCCCATCGATGTGAGCGAGAGCGCCCTCCAGGAGGCGGGCGACGCGCTGTGCCGGGACTACCCGGAGCTGCGGGTGCACGCCACCGTCGCCGACTTCGACACCGGACTGGTGCTGCCCGAGCTGCCCGGGCCCCGGCTGATCGCCTTCCTCGGCAGCACCCTGGGCAACTTCGACCCGCACCGCCGCGCCGCCTTCTACGCCGAACTGCGCGCTCTGATGCGCCCGGACGACTCCCTGCTGCTCGGCGTGGACCTGGTGAAGGACCCGGCCACGATGCGCCGCGCCTACAACGACGAGCAGGGCGTCACCATGGAGTTCAACAAGAACGTGCTGCGGGTCCTCAACCGGGAGCTGGGGGCCGACTTCGACCTCAACGACTTCGACCACCGCGCGGTGTGGAACGAGGAGGAGGAGCGGATGGAGATGCGGCTGTGGTCCCGCTTCTCCCAGACGGTCAGGATCCCGGCGCTGGGCATGACGGTGGACTTCGGCCGCGGCGAGGAGACGCGCACGGAGATCTCCACCAAGTTCCGGCGGGTCACCCTCACCGAGGAGCTGCTGGCGGCGGGTCTGGCGGTGGACCACTGGTGGACCGATCCGCAGGACCGTTTCGCGATGCTGCTGGTCAGTTCCCCGGGTTCGGCCACGGGTTCGGACGACAGCTGACCCCGGTGCCGGGGGTGGTCAGGGTCTTGGTCTGCTGCATCATCACCGGAGCGAGCGCGCCTTCCTTCGTGCAGGTGTGGTGGCCGTGGCCGAGGCGGTGACCGACCTCGTGGTTGATGACCATGTGGCGGTAGCCGGCGATGTCCTCGCCGAAGCTCTCCGAGCCCTGGGCGAACCGCCACGCGTTGATCATCACGCGCTCGGTGTAGGCCACGTCGCAGGAGACGTTGTCCTCCCAGGTGTCCAGGCCCACCTTGGCGCACCACTCGGCGGTCGTCCCCGGGCTGGCCAGGGTGATGACGAAGTCCGGGGAGCCGGCGGAGATCCGGGCGAAGCCGCGCTGCCCGTCGTTGCCCCAGCTGCGCGGGTCGTTGAGGGTGCGGTGCACGACCTCGGCGAAGAACTCCGGGTCCACCGGCAGGTCCCGCTCCACATCGACCCGGTACCGGTAGACCCGCTTCGCGTCCGGCTCGGCCGCCGGGTCGCTGCCGGACACCGGGTCCAGCCGGCCGGAACCGGTCAGCTCCGGGTCGATCTCGATGACCGACTCCAGCAGTTCCTCGTAACCGGCCCCGTCGGCGTCCTCCTGCCCGGCGCGGTCCTGCCCGCCGGGGGCCGGGGTGGCGCCGCCCTGGGGGCCGGGCCGGGGCGCCGACGCCTCGACGGTACGGTCCCCGGTGCCGTTCTTCGCGCCGTGCGACTCCTCGGGCAGCAGCCCCGCGGAGGGCCCCGCGAGGGCGAGGAATATCACCGCAGAGGCCGCCGAGGCACCCAGGAACCAGCCGATCCGCAGTCTGCGCTGAGGGGTTTTCATGGGGGGCGTTCACCGTCCCTCGGTCGACGAGCCGTCACCGATACTCTTCTTTGTCGACTGCCCGTTGGTAGCGCTATGCGATGAGACGGCGGGCGATGTCATCCATTTGGCCCTCGGTGAGCGGCGCCGGGGTCCACTTGTCGCCGGTGACGGTGACCGTCACGCTCTGGAAGTCGCTGAGCCGCAATTCGAGGGTCGACACCGCCCCCACGATCTCCATCCGGGACGAGGGCTCGGCCCGGCCCCCCTCCGCCGTCGGGTCGGCGAGGGAGTGCGCCGGCGGCTCCTCGACCCGGCACGGCCCGTCCTTGCTGGTCCCCGGAGCGCAGGACAGCGGTTCCGGGAAGCCGCTGGAGTGGCTGTCCAGGCGGATGTCGAGGGTGAACTCCCCCTCCGCGGTGCGCAGCGCCGCGGTGAAGTGCCAGGAGAAGACCTCCTGTCCCTGCCCCGGATACGCGCTGCGTTCGGTGAGCGCGCCGAGGGAGAAGCCCTCCCCGTCTCGGTCCCCCTCCCCGTCCACCTCCGGTACCGACGCCAGCCGGTGCGTGGCGAACGCCGTCACCAGCGTGTACGCGTCCCGGTCGTAGTCCACCGGCGCCGCTGCGGGCCACAGCCCGGCCACCGACTCCGGGACCGCCGCCCGCCGCTCCGCCGGCTCCCGGTCCACCGGATCCGGCTCGGCGGCATCGGGGGTGGCCGTCGGGGCCGTCGTCGGGGCGGCGGGCGGGCCGGCCGGCCCCGGCGGGGGCAGCGGTGGGGACGGCGACAGCAGGGCGGGCAGCAGCGTGCCAGACACGGCGATCACCGCGGTGGCCGCCACCGTGCCCAGCAGGGTGCGCCGCCGCCTGCGCTCCCGGCGGGCCCGTCCGACCAGCGCGTCCATGTCCAGCAGCAGTGGCGGCTCGTCCGTCGTGGCGTTCGCCAGGATGTGGCGGACCTCCTCCTGACCCCGTTCCGTCATGACGCCCACCCGTGCTGCCACACGCCCGCCGGCTGCGGGTTGCGGTTCAGGCCCAGATGCCGGCGCAGCGTCGAGAGACCGCGTGCCGTCTGGCTCTTGACGTTGCCCTCCGAACAGCGCATCGCGGCGGCCGTGTCGGAGACCGACAGATCGTCGAAGAACCGCAGCACCAGGGCGGCCCGCTGCCCCGGCGGCAGTTGGAGCAGCGCGTGCCGCACCACGGCCCGGGTGTGCAACCGGTCGGCCGCCTGATCGGGGCCCGGCGCCGGGTCGATGGCTTCGGGCAGGGTGGCGAAGCTCTGCTCGGCCCGGCGCCACGGCTTGCGCTTCTCGTCCAGCCAGGTACGCAGCAGCACCCGCCGGACGAAGGGCTGCAACGCGTCGCGCCGCTCCAGCCGTGACCAGTGCCGGTACACCTTGATCAGTACGCTCTGCATCAGATCCTCCGCCAGATGCCAGTCCCCGCACAGCAGGTAGGCGGTGCGGCGCAGTGCGGCGGCCTCCTGTGCTGCGAAGTCCCGGAAGTGCTGTTCTTCGTGGCGGCGCATTCAGGCCCCCCTTTCACCCCCTCCACGGAGCGCCCGCCGGAAAGGTTGCATCGGCGGGCACGGTGCGGGGAGAAACACGGAGAGGGGCGGCGCGGCCTGCGGGCTCCGGCCCGGGTGGAGCGGTCAGCCGGCCCCGCCCGGCGAGGCCAGGATCGCCGCCTCCTTCGCCGGGTCGATCCCGTGCTGCGCCCGGCGCGGATGGTCCACCGGATGACCGCCGCCGTTCAGCCAGGCCCAGGTGTCCATCACCGTCTCCGCCAGCGGCCTGCACATCAGCCCGGCCGCCTGCGCCGCGTCCGACGCCACCTCCCAGCCGCCGTCGATCGCCCGCCACAGCGGCAGCTCGGTCCACGGCCGCACCCCGTGTGCCAGCAGCACCTCGCTCGCCACCCAGCGCGGTTCGGCCCGCCGCCCGGTGACCGTCACACAGTCGTGCAGCAGCCCGCCCATCGTCTCCCGCCCGATCGGCGCCACCACGTTGTACGCCCCGCCGACCGTGCCCGCGGCGCCCGCGAGCCGCAGCGCGAAGGCGGCGGCATCCCGTACGTCCACCGGCTGGATGGTCCGCCCGGGGCTGCCGGGCGCCAGCATCGGCCCGCCCCGGTGCGCCCGGTGCAGCCACCACGGCAGCCGGCCCACGTACTCGCCGGGGCCCAGGATCACCCCGGGCCGCAGCAAGGCGGTGCGCCCGGTACCGAACCGGGCGCTCACCGCCCGCTCGGCGGCGGCCTTGCGCGGCCCGTACCCCGTCCCGGTGGGCGCGAACAGCTCGCTGGACTCGGTGAGCGGCTCGGCGGGCCAGCCCCGGTAGGCGTTGACGGAGGAGACGAACACATACCGCCCGGCCACCGGCTCCAGCGCCTCGGCGCCCGCCGCCACCGCCTCCGGGTCGAGGTCGGCGGCCGAGCTGTCGATCACCGCGTCCCACGGCCCCTCGCTCGCCAGCCGCCGCAGATCTTCGACCCGCCCGCGGTCCCCGCGCACCGGCCGTACGCCGGGGACATCCGCCCCGGACAGGCCCCGGTTGAAGGTGGTGACCTCCCACCCCCGCCGCAGGCCCTCCGCGACGACCGCGCGCCCCAGGAACCACGTCCCGCCCAGCACCAGAATCCGCATACGCATGCGAGGCATCCTGCCGCAGCCCGCCGCGCGCTCCGCCTGCGGGCCCGTCCCGCGGACGGAAGAATGGCTGTCATGGAGGGAGCACCGGCCCACAGCAGGAGGGAAACCCCGCGCGAGCGCGACGACCGCAACTTCGCCGAGCTGCTCCAGGAGCTGCGGGTCACCCAGACAGGCGTGCAGATCCTCTTCGCCTTCCTGCTCACCCTCGCCTTCACCGCCCGCTTCCCGGTGCTCGACAGCTTCCAGCGGGGCACGTACCTGACCACGCTGCTGCTGGCGATGGCCGCGAGCATCCTGTTCACCGCCCCCGCCGCACTGCACCGGGCGCTGTTCCGGCGCGGCGCCAAGCGGCGCATCGTCGAGGTCTCCTCCCGGCTGGCCGCCCTCGGCCTGGTGATGCTCGCCCTCGCCCTGACCGGCGCGCTCCTGCTGGTGGTGGACGTGGTGGTCTCCCGTACGGCCGGGGTGATCACCGCGGCGGGCGCCCTCGCCGCGTGCACCGGGCTGTGGCTGCTGCTGCCCGCCGTGCTCGCCCGACGGCTGCCGCCGCGCCCGCCGCACCGCCGCCGAATGCACGGCACGGAATTCCGTGCCCGGCGTCCCGGCGGGCCACCCCGGCATCACACCTGAACTGCTGTTCCAGCGCGATCCGTTGGAAGTATCGCGGGGCGTCTCGGCATACTCCCGGAAGCACTCCGGCGCGGATTCCGTATCGCGACGGCGATGCCCGCCCGGCACGTACCGAGGAGGCCGCATGGTCCGCACCATCGAATCCGCGTCACCCGCGTTGTGCCGGCTGCACCTGAGCACCGAACTGCGCCGGCTGCGCGAGGAGTCCCGCCTCACCGCCGGCGAGGTCGCCCGCCGCTTCCACTGGGCCGCCTCCAAGATGACCCGCCTGGAAACCGGCAGCGACGGCGTCGTCAAGCCCTCCGACGTCATGCTGCTGTGCCGCCTGTACGAGGCCGACGCCGAGACCGCCGCCCGCCTGGAGAGCTACGCCGTCGTCACCAAGACCAAGAAGGACTGGTGGCAGTCGCCCGAGTACCGCTCGGTCATCTCACCGGGCTTCCAGGCGTACCTGGCCCTGGAAGCCAGCGCCGCCCAGCTGCACAGCTACCAGTCCGAGTACGTGCCGGGGCTGCTGCAGACGGAGGAGTACAGCCGCGCCGTCCACCGGCTGGGCCCCGCCGACCTCTCCGCCGACCAGGTCGAGCGTCTCACCACCGTGCGCATGACCCGCGGCGACGTGCTGTGCCGCGAGGGCGCCCCCAAGCTCACCGCCATCCTCAACGAGGCGGTGCTGCGGCGTACGGTCGGCGGTCGCGAGGTGATGCGCGCCCAGCTCGACCACATCGCCGCGCTGGCCGCCGGGCAGCCGCACATCCGGGTGCTCGTCGTCCCGTTCAGCGCGGGCGCGCACGCCGGGATGAGCGGCCCGTTCGTAGTGATCCGCTTCCGCCAGCCGGGCATGCGCCCCATCGTCTACCTGGAGAACCTCGCCGGCTCCGGCATCACCCGCCGCCCCGACGACGTGGAGAAGTACGGGGACGCCTTCAGCGACCTGCTCTCCAGCGCCCTCGACCAGCAGCAGTCGCTCCGGCTGATCAAGGAGGCGGGCAACGTCCTGTGACTCCGCTGACCGGCCCGCCGGTCACGGTCCGCCGCCCGTCCCGCCATCCGCTTCGCCGCCCTCGCCGTCGTCCCACCGCCAGCCGGCCACCTCCGGCAGATCGTCGCCGTGCTCCCGGATCCACCGCTCGTGCCGGAAACGCACATCCGCCATCCGCTGCCGTACGCCCGCCGCCCGCACCGCGAGCCCCGGCACCCGGTCGATCACATCCATCACCAGCCGGTAGCGGTCCAGATCGTTGCGCACCACCATGTCGAACGGCGTCGTGGTCGTGCCCTGCTCGCGGTAGCCGCGCACATGCAGCTGGTCGTGCCCGGCCCGCCGGTACGTCAGCCGGTGGATCAGCCACGGATAGCCGTGGTAGGCGAAGATCACCGGCCGGTCACGGGTGAACAGCGCGTCGTACTCGCCGTCCGCCATCCCGTGCGGATGCTCCTCGGCGGGCAGCAGCCGCGCGATGTCCACCACGTTGACCACCCGCACCGAAAGCCCCGGCAGCTCCCGGCGCAGCAGCCACGCCGCCGCCAGCGTCTCCTGCGTGGGGACGTCCCCGGCGCAGGCCAGCACCACGTCCGGCTCGCGCCCGGTGCCCGCCGACTCCGTACCGGCCCACTCCCAGATCCCGGCGCCGCGCGCGCAGTGCGCCCGCGCGCTCTCCAGGTCCAGCCAGTCGAAGCACGGCTGCTTCCCGGCCACCACCACGTTCACGTAGTCCCGGCTGCGCAGCACGTGATCGGCGCACGCCAGCAGCGTGTTGGCGTCCGGCGGCAGGTAGACCCGCACCACCTCGGGGCTCTTGTTCAGCACATGGTCGACGAAGCCCGGGTCCTGGTGCGAGAAGCCGTTGTGGTCCTGCCGCCACACATGGGAGGTCAGCAGATAGTTCAGGGAGGCGACCGGGGCCCGCCAGGGCAGCCGCCGCGCGGAGCGCAGCCACTTGATGTGCTGGTTGGCCATCGAGTCGACGATGTGCACGAATGCCTCGTAGCAGGAGAACAGGCCGTGCCGCCCGGTGAGCAGATAGCCCTCCAGCCAGCCCTGGCACAGATGCTCCGAGAGCACCTCCATCACCCGGCCGCCGTGCTCCAGATGCCGGTCCACGCCCAGCACCGCGCTCTCCCACTCCTTGCCGGTGGCCTCGTACACCGCGTCCAGCCGGTTGGACGCCGTCTCGTCCGGGCCCACGATGCGGAAGTCGCGGCGCGCCGCGGTGGCCCGCATCAGCTCGGTGAGCAGGGTGCCCAGCACCTGGGTCGGCTCGTGCAGCGTGCGACCGGGCCGCTCCACCGGCACCGCCGCGTCCTCCAACGGCGGCACCGGCAGGTCCCGCAGCAGCAGCCCGCCGTTGGCGTGCGGCGTACTGCCCAGCCGCCGCGTGCCGTGCGGCACCTGCGCCAGCACCGCCTCGCGCGGCCGGCCCAGCTCGTCGAAGAGCTCCTCGGGGCGGTAGGAACGCAGCCAGGTCTCCAGCTGCCGCAGATGGCGCGGGTTCTCGCGCACCCCGTCCAGCGGCACCTGGTGGGAGCGCCAGGTGCCGGCCACCGGCAGCCCGTCGACCTCATCGGGCCCGGTCCAGCCCTTCGGCGTGCGCAGCACGATCATCGGCCACCGGGGGCGCTCGCGTACACCGCCGGCCGCCCCGCCGCGTGCCGCGCGCTGGAGCCGGCCGATCCGTTCCACCGCCTCGTCCAGCGCCCCGGCCAGCTCCCGGTGGACCAGCTCGGGCCGGTCGCCGGCCACGAACAGCGGGTCGTGGCCGTACCCGCGCAGCAGCTGCGCCAGTTCCTCCTCGGGCAGCCGGGCCAGGACCGTGGGATTGGCGATCTTCCAGCCGTTCAGGTGCAGCACCGGCAGGACCGCCCCGTCGTGCACCGGGTCCAGGAACTTGTTCGCGTGCCAGGAGCCGGCCAGCGGCCCGGTCTCCGCCTCGCCGTCCCCGATGACGCACGCCACCAGCAGCCCCGGATTGTCCAGCGCCGCCCCGTACGCGTGCGCCAGGCTGTAGCCCAGCTCGCCGCCCTCGTGGATCGAGCCGGGAACGTCGGGGGCCACGTGGCTGGGGATCCCGCCGGGGAAGGAGAACTGGCGGAACAGCCGCGCCATCCCCGCCCCGTCCCGGGGCACGTCCGGGTAGATCTCGCTCCAGGTGCCGTCCAGCCAGGTGCCCGCCACCACCGCCGGGCCGCCGTGCCCGGGGCCCCACACGCACATCGCGTCCAGGGCGCGGGCGTCGATCACCCGGTTCAGATGCGCGTGCAGCAGGTTGAGGCCGGGCGAGGTGCCCCAGTGCCCCAGCAGCCGCGGCTTGATGTGCTCGGGCCGCAGCGGCTCGGCCAGCAGCGGGTTGTCCAGCAGGTACAGCTGCCCGGCGGTCAGATAGTTCGCCGCCCGCCAGCGCGCGTCCAGGGCCGCCAGCTCGTCCGCGCCCAGGACGGAGGCGCGCCGTTCCACCGTGAGTGTCATGCGCGCCGGGTAGCCGGACCGGGGCGCCCCCAAACGCCCGTTTCGCCCCCGGGGGGCCGGGTACCCGCGGCGGATGTCGAGGCACACCGACCCGTACGCGGCCGCAGGTCCGGAGGCGGACGGCCCGTTCCTGCGGGTGACGCTCGCCTCCGGGGCCACCGTCCGCGTCGAGTGCACCGTTCCGCTGGACGGGGTGCTGCGGCTGCGGCTCGCCGACCGGCCCGACACCGTCCACCACCACGACTCGCCGGTGCTGCTGGACGCCCCGCGCCGCCCGGCGCGCTTGCACGCCACCCCCGAGGGGGTGGAGATCACCGGGCCCGGGGTGCGGGCGCTGTGGGAACGCGGGCCCGGGCAGGGCTTCCACTTCGGCACCTACCACCGCTTCAGCGAGCCCGAGGCGGGCATCGCGCCGTTCCGCTCCGGCTACCGGCCCGCGACCCGGCACCACCGCACCGCCTCCTGGGTGGAGACCGTCCACCTCAACCCCGGCCACTGCGTGTACGGCGGCGGCGAGAGCTACCAGGGCATCGACCTGCGCGGTCGGCGCCGCACCCTGCGCAACACCGAGGAGAACCGGGCCGCCGGGCGCGACACCGCCTACCTCAATATGCCGCTGCTGTGGTCGGACGCCGGCTGGGGCCTGTTCGCGCACACCGGCGGGCCCGTCGACGCCGACATCGGCGCCACCCACGCCGAGGCCGCCCGGATCGAGATCGAGGGTGATGACCTCGACCTCTTCCTCATCAGCGGCGACGCCCCCACCATCCTGGACCGCTACCTCACCCTCACCGGCCGGCCGCACCCGCTGCCCGACTGGGCGTTCGGGGTGTGGATGAGCCGCTCCTCCTACTTCACCGCGGACGAGATGGTCCGCACCGTCGACGAACTCCAGGCCGCCGGCTGCCCGGTGGACGTGATGCACGTCGACGAGTGGCTGGCCGGCAGTGTCCTGGAGGCCGCCGCCTGGACGTACGGGCCCGACCGGCGCCGCTTCCCGCGGGACTGGTCCCGGCAGCTGGCCCAGCGCGGGGTGCGCACCAGCCTGTGGATCAACCCGTACGTCAAACGCGGCACTCCGCTGGGCGACGAACTGACCCGGCGCGGCTACCTCGTCCGGGACGTGTACGGCGCCCCGGCGCCGACCGCCGACAACCCGGACTCCCTCGTGGTCGACTTCACCCACCCCGAGGCCCGCGAATGGTGGTGCGAGCGGCTGGCCGCCGCGCTGCGCGAGGAACACGCCAGCGCCGTCCTCGCCGACTTCGGCGAGGAGATCCCCGCCGACGCGGTCTTCGCCGACGGCAGCCGGGGCTCGCAGCGCCGCAACGCCTACGGGCTGATCTACCAGGAGGTGGTGCGCGAGGCGGGACTGCGTGCCCGCGCCGGGGACTTCACGGCGATCGCCCGCTCGGGCACGGCGGGCTCGCAGCGCAACCCCGCGCACTGGGCGGGCGACATGCCCTCCAGCTGGAGCGGACTGGCGTCCACGGTGCGCGCCGTGGAGTCCATGGCGCTCAGCGGCTGCTCGGTGGTCACCCACGACGCGGGCGGCTACTACACGCCCGACTCCTTCGAAGCGGCCTCCGTAGTGCGGCAGCGGATGACGCCGGACGCCGTCCCCACGGACGTGGAGCCCGAGTTGTACGGGCGGTGGGCGCAGTGGGCGGCGTTCTCCCCGATCATGCGGTTCCACGGGATGGGGCGCAGGGAGCCGACCGCCTACCCGGAGCCGGTACGGTCGGCCGCCATCGCGGCGTGCCGGCTGCGGCGCCGGATCGCCCCGTACATCGCCGGCTGCGCCGCCGAGGCCACCACGGAGGGCGGGCTGCCCCTCATGCGGCCGATGCCGCTCGCCTTCCCCGAGGACCGGTGCGCCCGCGACGCGCAGTTGCAGTATCTGCTCGGTCCTGACGTGCTGGTGGCCCCGGTGCTGGAGCGGGGCGGGCGCCGCGACCTGTACGTGCCGCCGGGGGAGTGGCGGCAACTGCTGGGCGGGGGCTCCCTGACGGGGCCGGGGTGGCGGGAAGTGCGGTGCGGGCCGGAGGAGTTCCCCGGCTATGTGCGCGCCGGGCGGGAAATAGGACTGTGAAGCACCGGCGCGCGTAACGCAATGTATGCGCGCGCTCGCTCAATGGAGTGATCTTGGTGGTCCTGGCACCCGTCGGCGGTGCCCGGAACCGCATGCTGGACAGGGCGTGTGCCGCCCGGCACCCCAGCCGGCCCGTCGTCCCACGGGCACCGGCGCCTCTCCCCCTCCGCCACCGTGCAGGCCGGCACACGCCCTCATCATGTCCCAGCCACGAAAGGCCACACCGCCCCCATGCCCGGACAGCAGGAACAGCAGGCACCGTCGGAGCACCCGGAGCAGGAACTCCTCACCTTCCCCTTCCCCTCGACGGGCCTGGAGTTTCCCCCCGTCTACCACGAGCTGTACCAGCAGCGGCTCACCAAGGTCCGGCTCCCGTACGGCGACGACGCCTATCTCGCCATCCGGTACGCCGATGTGAAGACCGTGCTGTCCGACTCCCGGTTCTCCATCGTCGCCTCCCTCGGCCAGGACCAGCCGCGCACCCGGGCCGGGGCCCGCGTCGGCAACGGCCTGTTCTCCCTCGACCCCCCGCAGCACTCCCGGCTGCGCTCCGTCCTGGGCCGGGACTTCACCCCGCGCCGGGTGGAGAAGCTGCGCGAGCGGGTGCGGGAGCTGACCGACCAGTGCCTGGACCGCATGGAGGCGGCCGGGTCCCCCGCCGATCTCGTCGCCCACCTCGCCGTGCCGATGCCCACCGCCGTGGTCTGCGAGATGATGGGCGTGCCCGAGCCCGACCACCACCTGTTCTGGGGCTGGGCCGAGACGATCCTGTCGAACGACACCACGCCCGACGACCTCATCCGGCGCTACCAGGAGTTCACCGCCTACATGGGCGGCATGGTCGAGGAGCGCCGCGCCCGCCCCACCGACGACATGTTCGGCATGCTGGTGCGGGCCTGCGACGAGGAGGGCCGGATCACCGAGATCGAGATGCACGCGCTCGCCTCCGACCTGCTCAGCGCCGGCTTCGTCAGCACCGCCCACCAGATCGCCAACTTCACGGCCATGCTGCTGGCCCGCCCCGAACGGCTCCAGCCCCTGGTGGACAAGCCGGAGCAGATCCCGGCCGCCGTCGAGGAACTCATGCGCCACGTGCCGATCCTCAGTGGCTTCTCCTTCCCCCGCTACGCCACCGAGGACCTGGAGATGAGCGGGGTGACCGTCCGCCGCGGCGAGGCCGTCATCCCGGTGATCGCCGCCGCCAACCGCGACCCCGACGTCTACCCGGACGCCGGCCGCCTCGACCTCGAACGCAACGGGCTTCCGCACCTGGGCTTCGGCCAGGGCCCGCACTTCTGCATCGGCGCCCATCTGGCCCGGGTCGAGCTCCAGGTGGTCCTCGAAGCCCTCACCGAGCGCTTCCCCGACCTGCGCTTCGGCGTTCCCGAGAACGCCCTCAAGTGGAAGCAGGGCCACTTCATGAACGGCCTGCACGAGCTGCCCGTCAGCTGGTAGCGGAGAGGGCCCCGCCGACCGCATGGTCGGCGGGGCGGGGCACCGGGAAACGGTGCCATGGGGGTGACTGGAAGTGACGCGGATCAGGGAAGTCTCCTGGCCCACACCTGCTCCCTGGTTACGCCGTCGGGCAACAGCTCCCCCAACTCTTCGGTGGCTACGAACCCGTTGCGTCGGTAGAGGGCGATGGCGGACGCGTTTCGCGGGAGCACCGCGAGCTTCACTGTGGTGGTGCCCGATCGCGTGACCGCTTCGATCAGCCGATCTCCGACACCGTCACCCCGTGCGCGGGCTGACGCACGGTGGCCTATTTATCCGGTACCAGGGGCTTGTACGTGTCGATGATCTTGTTGATCTCAGCCACCGCTTTGAGGTAGTCGCGGTCTCGATCGAAAATAAAGTTGTATTCTTTTCGGAACTCATCCTCCAATTCAGCTCGGTAGTTTTTCATCCACAGGGTGGCGCGTGGGAGATCGTGGCCAGTGCAGTTCCAGACGGTGTCGGGCCAGTTCGCCCAGAAGTTTTCTGTGCTCCGCTTCGGGAACAAATTGGCCAGATGGTCCTGGACAATGGTGTACGGGTGATCCTCGCACCAGAGTCCGCAGACCTGATGCGAAATCTCCCGAGCCTCCAGCGCATTGACATGAACTTTCATCCCGTTGAAGTCCACGTCGAGGCCGTAGATTCGGCCGAAGAGCTGGTCTCTGATGGCCGCGTCCTGTTTCGCGATGTGATCGCGGTGCAGAATTGCCGCGTTGACAAGCTCGGCAGTGGCGGGGGAATGCCACGTGGTGTTGTCCTGGCCCTGGTTGAAGAGGATTTTGGCCTGGAGGAAGGTGAGATGGATGGCCGCTCCGAAGGTGTAGGCGGGGAGAGCCAGAAATTTGAACTCGGGAAAGGATTCGTAGTCGCCGTTCCTGAGATCGCTGAGGGTTTGCAGGAGGGGCGCGTTGGGGCTCGTGGTTTCCACGATCATGGCGCCGAGCTGGTCGAGGGTGGCCTTGTACGTCTGCGAGTCCTTGTCCGTGTACTTGTGGGAGACGTAGTACTCGGACTGGGTGGCGAGCCAGTCGGTGTAGGTGAGGATTTTGGTGAGGTCCTGTTTTACCTCAAAGATGGCGAGGTCCTGCTTGATGATCTGGTCGATGGCCTTGGGCAGGTTGATCGACTGCTTTGGGCAGATGATGCTGATGATCAGGTTCAGGATCAGCCCGCCCGCCCCCACGACGGCTCCGGCGGGACCGCAGGCGAACGAGATCATGCTGAAGGTGTTGGTGGCCTGCTGGACGATGTCGAGCAGGCTGCTGTCGGCATCGCCGGGTGCGGCGGTGGGACGCGCGCCGGCCCTGGTGAGTCTTCGGGGGTAACGGGGTGAGCCCTGGAAGACGACAGCGAGTTGTCCTTGATCGGTGGTGCGGAGGTAGACCAGGGTGTCTGGGTCGTTGCCGTTCCATGCCTCCGTGAGCGAGGTGACCCGTTCCTCGACGAGTCGTTCACCGTTCTGCAGGGGGTACTCCCGCTGCCAGGCCGACGGCTGAGCGATGGTGCCGGTGACCGTGTCCTTCTGGTCGTCAGGCAGGGCCTGGTGCCATGCGGTGAAGTCCTCGGCCTCCAGCAGGGGGATCGGGCCGGTGCGCTTGTCGAGCTGGTCGGCGAACTCCGGCCGACCATGGAGAGCGCCATCGATGTTGGCGTTCTGCAGGTAGCGGCTGGCGTAGATGAGGGCTTCCGCCCGGGTGGGCTGGTCGGGGAAATGGAGCCGCGGTTTCGCGACCTTCTTGCCCTCGTGGATCAGCTGGTGCAGAGCCAGCTCGACGACATCCGCCGCGACCTTCCGCGACAGCGGCTCGCCCTGGTAGCGGTAGTCGCGGACGAACGTGTACAGGGCAGGCGACTTGTACGCCTGCGAGCGGGCCTTGAAGGCCGCGACGCAGGCTTTGACGGCGTCGACCTTGTCCCCGTCGTCCTTCCAGACGAACGGCTGCGACGGGTCCGGAGGAAGCTGCTTCATCATGGTCAGCATGAGAACCTGCCCCTGAAGGGACGGCTTGTTCTTCTCGCACACGTTCGCCGCGTGGGTCCACACCTTGCTGTCTTCCACCTCGCCCCAGTACTTGACCAACTGCTCGAGTGCGGCCTTCTGCTCCTCCGTGAGCTGGCTCCCGCCGCCCTCATCCCCACCGGCGGCCTTCGATGACGAGAACACCCCGAAGTGGTCCAGGACCGCCCAGAGAAGTCCGATGAGGCCGGCCGTCCCCCCGACGATCGTGCACAGGTAGGCCCAGCCCTTCCAGCGGGCGAAGATGCGCCCCTTCTGTTTCTGCTGGGCGATTTCCTGGACGTTCGTCACCCTCTGTTCCATGAGCGCCAGGAGTTCCGCCTGCCTGGTCGAATGTGCCGCGATCCTCTCCATCGCTTCTGTCATGGGAGCAAATCGGGCGTCCAGCAGATCGAACGCCGTCACCTTTTGGAGCTGCTGTGAAATATCCTGACGGAGTGGAGCCAGCTGCTTGACCGCAGTCTCCACCTGCACGGTCACGTTTTCGTAGAGGCTCGTGACCGTCGAGGCCGCGTCTTCCTCAATTTCACGCTGCATGTCGTCATCGTTTTTGTTTGCTTCATTCTCTCCGATTTCGAAGTCGTCCTCGGTGTCGGACATGGTGACCTCCTGGCCTTTCGGATGGAAAGGACGTAACGGGTGACCCCGGAGCATTTGCCGCTTCGAACGGCGTGATCCTTACGGAGTCGTCCTCGGTGTGTCGCCCCACGCGAGCATGCGAAAAATGATCAACGAGGGGTGAGGTGCCTCTATTTGATCTGTGCCAAGATTCAACTTGAATGGACTGGTGGCCCATTAGGCCATGGCTGGTTGATCGTCTACTGGCAGGTCGCGGCACGCGTGTCGGCGGCGTGTCTGCCTTTCCGTTTCCGTCAAAGTGCGGTCGGTTCCCTGAAAATTTACCTGGGAATCGCAAGGGGCGCACATTGTGTAGGAAGAATTGATTCGAACGGGCCACACCCGGAAAACACGGGCGACGGCTGCATCGGGCGCACCCGGCGCACCGGGCGCGGCGACCCAGCGGTCGAGTTGACGCTTCTGCCGGAACATCGGCGTGGAAGCGGAGCCATGCACGACCGCCTCAAGCAGGGGGCGAATGGAGTCGACCGGCTGGGGTCGGCCTCGTCAGCGCCACGCTTCCCGGACGGGGAGCAGGTGCCGGCCGCTGGGCTTCACATCCGTGTTCTCCTCAGGATTCAGCGCGTGAGGGTGACTGAACTATTCGAGTGCTGTCCGGGCCTCCGGCCGGGCCGTCAAGGCGCGCCGGGACCACCGCCAACGGATCGGGATACGGCACGGCGGGCAGGCACGGGCGAGGCGTCGGACAGCCCAAATTCCAGGCCACATGGCCGGGCCTGCGGAAGCGTCGGCGGGAGTGCGGTCTGTGCGTCGAGGGCCCCGCGACAGCGTCCCACGGCCGGCGCAGGGAGATGCAGGTCGTGTGCTCATGGGTAGAGCAGCTTGGCCCATCGGAGCGTCCGACGTCAGCGGTGCTGCGCGTGGTCCCGCGCTTCGGCGTGAGAGACGGTTGGGCGAATTGCGGCCCTCGTCGGCGCGCCGAGAGCGACATCACACGCCCGAAGGGCGGTGAACCGAGCTTGCGCATGCCCAGTGCGCAGCCGACGCCGCGCTCCTGGCTGCGGACGACCACCCCGCCTGTGGGCTGAAGTTCAGGAAGCGTCGTCTCCCCGGGAGCGGTCACAGGGAGCGCCAGGCGTTCACCGCCGCCGCCACGGAGGCGGCGGCGGTGAGCAACAGGCCGGCGGTGCCCAGGACGTACAGCACCCGGCGGGGCCGGCTGCCGGGCAGGCAGTCCGCACACAGCAGGTTCGGTACGTACCGGCCGCCGTGCTCGGGCGGCCCGGCCCAGGTGACCAGGGCCTGGCGGCGGCAGCCGGTGCAGGTGCCGGGGTGCCACCAGCGGGCCCCGCGCAACTGCGGGGCCGGAGTGGGGGATGGGGGAGTCATGGGTGTCTCAACAAGGGTGGTGTGGGGGTGGCGCATCCGGTCCACGGAGCGGGAAGGGGGGCGCGGTCCTGCCGATCAGGCGCGGACCGGGTCCGTGCCAGCCGGTGGAACGGTCGCAGCGCGGCGGCACACCGGCGCGCACGCCCACAAGGTGAACAGGTAGCCGTACCGGTCCCGTAAGGGCCGGTCGACCGTGCGCGGCCGGTCTGTGGAACGCAGGGCCGCGCCGCACACCGCGCAGGCCAGCCCCATCAACTGCCGTGCGGACAACCGCCGCAGGTCGAGCGCCGTCACGCGACATCCGTCCGCTGCGCCTCTCGTTCGGCGGTGGGGCGTCGGTGTGCAGGTACCTGCGCAAGGTACGCCTCCGGTACGGGAGGCAGCGCGGCCTCGCCGCCGGGCGTGTGGCACCGGCAGGTGCAGTCCGTGCGCAGGTAGCTGGGGGTATCGGGGGCGGGTGCGTCCAGGCAGTTCCAGTGCGCCCAGACAGGCAGGCCCCCGTCGTCAGCAGCCCGGCACATCGCCGTGACCATGGCCAAATGGTCCATCAGCCGTCACCGCCGGCCTCGCGTCGTATCAGGTCGGCCATGCCCGGCGGCTGTTCCTCGACCGGCACCAGCTCGTACACCCGCACGCACCGCGGGCACCCGTACACCGGCCCCGCCGGGGTGACGGCCACCGTCAGCATGAACCGCGCCGGCACCTCGCCGCACGCCTCAGACCCGAACCCGCACATCGGGTTGCTCATCCGGGCTCCCGCTCGGTACCGGCGATCGCCGCCGCACAGCGCAGCCACGCAGTCGTATCGTCGGCGTGCTCCTGGCACGCCGTGACCGACACCTGGCGTCCGCGCGGTCCGGACGCCGTGATGACCGCCGGCGGATACGCCACGCCCCCACACCGCACACAGCGCTCCGCCCGGCACCCCTCCAGTGCTGCGAGCGACGCGCACAACGGCGCTGTGTCGGTCAGGCAGTCACCACGCGGCGGTGCCGCCCAGCGCCACACCCCGCCCCGCAGCGGCCCCCGGTCCGCCGGGGGAACGTGGACGAGGTCACCGATCCCGAGCACCCGCAGGCCCCCGACCGGCACGGCACGCGCGCTCACGGGGATGAACCAGGCCATCGTGTCGTTCGTCTGGTCTTCCACAACGCCGCGCGACGGCACGAGGGTCAGCAGCACGGCGGCTGTCGTCCGGGATACCTGCACGGCGTCGAACCACCGCCCACACGGCACCGCCCGCGCACCGGATCCCGGGGAGGGGATCCAGACCGGCAGGTCCCCGTTCACCGTTCCGTCGCCATGGTGTCCGGCCCCGGCACCGACAGAAACGCTCCGCGAGCCATCAGCCAGCCGCGCGCCTCTTCGCGCCACGGCCCGGCGTCCTCTCCCAGTGCGACCACGACGCCCGTGCACTGGCCGCTGCTCACGAGGTCCTGGACTCGTTCCCACCCAGACGGGCCGGCGGGGGGCGGAGCCTGCGCGAAATCGGTGATGCTGCCGATGATTACCCAGTGCCGGGCCTGCGCGTGGGCGACCAGCCGGGACAGCGACCGCCGCGCGGTCGCAGGAGTGGCCGCGCGCAGATAGAGCACGACCGATACGGGAGCCGGGAACTGGCCGACGGCGGCGTCCGCGAGCATGCGGCGGCGCTGCGAGGCGAGAGCACTACGCGTCATGTACGTAACCGTGCCGCTACAAGCGGCAACAGTGAAGAAACGAGACGGACGACTCGGTGAATTGACAAGGCCTCAAGTCGGCTGCTCCGGACGACTCCTGAGGGGCACTCGTCCGAGAGTCGTCCGCAGCGGACGACTCTTACAGCGCTGATCGCTCATCAGCACGAGCGAAGTACCCCGGACCCCCTCCTTCGTCCGACGCCCCGACGAGCTGAGCGACCCGACGCAACCGGGCTGTGCTCCCTTTGCTCACCCGCTCGTAGATCACCCTCGGCAGGGCCTGGTGTCGCGCCCACACCGGCGCCGCGACCAACGTCTCCTCCAACGTCTCCAACGAGGCGTCCCACATTTTCGCGTCGGCCTGCGCCATCGCCTTGTCCATGGCGTACCGGTTCTGCGCTGCCTCGGACAGATCCGAGACATCGTTGATGGACTTGATCAGCTCCAGCGCGGTGCCGGTGGAGCCCATCGCGACGTTGATCCCCACCGCCTGCGTCGTCGCCGACACCGGCCCGAACAGCGTCCCGTGAGCCCGGAACTCCGAGCCCATCCTGGCCCCCACCGCGTGCGACTGCGACATATGCAGCTCGGCCCGGTCCTGGTCCTCCAGCCGCGAAGCGACGACGGCCGCGAAGTTCACGTGCGACCCGTACACCGTCAGCTCCTCCAACGACGCCCGGGAAAACCGTGGCTCGATGTCGGCCGCCGATTTCTCCGCCAGCGCCAGCGCGTCATGCAAGCGCGCGTCCCGCAGGTACACCCAGGCCCGCCCCGACTCCACCAACGCCACCCGCAGATCGTCCGCTGCCTCCCGAGCGGCCTCCTGCGCGTGCCCGATGGAGGCGTAGGCCAGGTCACGGCTGCCCATGAGGTTACTGACGTAGGCGGCGAGGCGGTACGCGTCGGACAGCAGACCCCATGCGCGTGCCTGATGGCCCACCGGCTGATCGCGGAGATGAGCGGCAGCCGCCACCAGAAGCGGCGTGACCAAGGCGCCGGCCCCCGCGTACGCCCCGCGCCAATACGCTGCCCAGCACCGTGAGATGCCGGCCTCCACCTCGTCCGCGCCGGCCTCGGTGACGGTCTCCGGGAGCATCCCGGCCCGGGTGTCGTGCACCGCACGGGAGAGGTCCCGCATCATCGTCCGGTCACCCTGGTGCATCGTACGCCGGGGCGGCTGGTGCCCGAGGATCACACTGGGGTCCACACCCAGTGCCCCCGAGATCTTCAGCAGCGTGGGCAGCGACAACGCCTTGTCCTGCTCAGCTTTCTGAATGGTGACGAGTGACAGACCCGTCATATCGGCGAGGCCCTGCTGGCGCAGTTCCTTCCCCCGGAGAATCTTGATCCGCGCGCCGGTGCTGTAGTCGGACCACTGCGGCATAAGGGCGCCTCCGTTCTGAACGCGACATTCAGACGGTACCCCCGTGTAGGGGCGGGGAACAGCGAAACAGCTCCCGCCGGTTGGGCATCCGAGAGGCACGTTGCGGAATCTGGTCACCTGCGGACGCACGGGCACCGCTCTGGTGCACCCGCAGCCGAACTCGCCAACCGGCTGGGCGCCCGACCGCGCGGGGGCGTTCCGCGTAGCGCTGCGGCGATCCGCCCAGGGCCGCAGGGTCCGGTGGTGTCATGGCGTCGCGCCAGACCCGGTGCGGCTCCATGCCTGGGTGCAGACTGTGGACGGCGCCACCGTCGCCGAGCCGGGGTCCACCGGCGCCTACACCCCCGTCCTCACCATCGGAGACCGCCATCAGCATCCCGACTGACCCGATTCTGTGGCTGCGCAATGAGAAGTGCGGCCTCGGCCCGTACCGTACCGACCTCGTCGAGACCTACTGGCGGTGGGAGCAGGACCCCGCCCTCATGATCGGATACGGCCGTCAGGCCCCCGAAAGTCTCGACGCCAGGACCGAGGGCATGCGCCGGCAGCAGGCCGGCGACAATATCCGCTTCACCCTCTACGACCTCGCCACCGGCGGTGAGCCGACGCCGGCCGGGGTGGCCACCCTGCTGCCCGACCACAGCGTCCGCTGTGCGGAGTACGTCGTCATGCTCGGCAGCGAGTTCCGCGGGCACGGCCTGGGGTCGGCCGCCACCCGGCTCGTTCTGGACTACGCCTGGCACGTCACGAACCTGCGGATGGTCTGGCTCTCCGTCCTCGCCCCGAACGCCGCCGCGATCCGCGCCTACGAGAAGGCGGGTTTCCAACCGGCCGGCCGACTTCGTCAGGCCGGGTACTGGCGAGGCAAGCCGTGCGACGAGATCATCATGGACGCCCTCGCATCGGACTTCACGGGTCTCTCCGTCATCCCCGACCCCGCACAACCTGCTTGAGGTCGGGTGCCTCACCGCGATCCTGTGCACGACACCACATCCGCGCGGTCGGCAGCGCACACCGCTGGCCCCTTCCGCGCTCACAGAACGCGGAAGGGGCCATGGCGTCGGGTCGCCGTACGGGCGCCGGCCGTTACAGCGCGACCAGGACCTTGCCGCGGTTGCCCTCCTGGCCGGTGTACAGGGAGCGGTACGCGTCCGGGAGGGCGTCGAAGCCCTGGTGGATGGTCTGGTGGTAGGCCAGCTCACCCTTGCGGATCAGCCCGCCCACCTCCTCGTGCAGCGCGTCGACCATCTCCTCCGTGTACCACTCGTCGGCGAAGATGCCCCGGATCGTGGTGCGCGGGAACATGATGTACGGCAGCAGCCGCGGCCCGGTCCACTCCCCGTTGACCGTGGTGGCCCACTGCCAGCACACCGCCACCTGGGAGTGCACGTTGAGCATCGTGAACACCGCGTCCGTCACGGTGCCGCCCAGGTTGTCGAAGTACTTGTCGACCCCGTTGGGCGCCGCCGCCGCCAGGGCCTCGCGCACCGTGTCCGTGTCGTCGCCCTGCCGGTAGTTCACCACCGCGTCGAAGCCCAGCTGCGTCAGGTACGCGGCCTTCCCCGGCGAGGAGGTGGTGCCCACCACCCGGGCCCCGGCCCGCTTGGCGAGCTGGCCCACCAGGGTGCCCACCGTCCCGGACGCCCCGCTGATCACCACCGTGTCCTCGGAGCCCACGGTCAGGAACGTCTTCATCGCGCCGAACGCGGTGATGCCCGGGGTGCCCATCACGCCCAGCGCAGTGGACAGCGGCAGCGCCTCGTCGTACCGCCGCGGGTCCAGCTTGCGGAACGGGGGCAACTGGACGGCGAACTCGGCGCCGTCGTCGTCCCACCCGCTGGGCCCCCCGGTGGACACCAGATGGCTGCACCAGCCGCCGTACCCCTGCACCAGGTCCCCGACCTGGAAGCGGGCGCGCGGCCCCGCCACGGCCACCTCCATGATCGAGTCACCGCGCACGGTGTCCCCGATCGGCGTCTGGAGCGAGAGCCCCACCAGATACGGGTCCACCGACACGTACCGGGTGCGCAGCAGCATCTGATCGTCCGCCAGCGAGGCGGGATCGAACTCCCGCGTCACCTTCCGGTAGATCCGGTCGGTGTCCGGGACCCCCGGGATGTGCTCGGCGATCACCCATGTGTGTACCTGCACTACACGCTCCTCGACGATGTGACGGTGTTGTTGGCGCCGGTGGCGGTGTCGCCGCCGGTGGTCTGGGCGGGGAACCCGGCCGCCAGATCCGGCACGCCCGGCTGCTTGCCCACCGCGATGGCGACCTGGGTGGGCGGCGGCGCGCTCTCGTCGACGCTGGCCGTGAACTCCCGCCCGTCGTCCCGGCAGATCACCTGCGTGACCTGCCGGCCCGAGGCCACCGCCCGGATCAGTCCGCCGACGGTGACCCACACCCCGGCCAGATAGAAGTTGGAGAGCCCCGGCAGCACCGGGCCGTTCTTGTTGATCTCCACCTCCACGGTCTCGCCGCCGTCCACGAACGGCTGCCAGCCGGGGAACCCGCCGTTGTAGGTGCCCGTGTAGCGCACCTGCGTCAGCGGCGTGGACACGTCCCGCACGGCGACCGCGTCCTTGAGACCGGGGAACCGCTCGTCCAGGAAGTTCTCGATGGTGATCCGCGCCTGCCGCTTGGCCTGGGTGTACGCCTTGCCGTGCTTCACCGGCAGGGTGTGCAGCACCTGACCGCGCCGCACCCGGCCCGCCTGCTCCGGCACGTCGTCGCGCAGCGCCCGCCACGGCTCGGCCTCCGAGAAGTACGTGGCGAAGATGACCGTGGTTTCGCGCGGCGACAGCTCCGGGTAGTGGCAGCTGCGGAACTGCACGTTCATGCTGGGATGCCGCATGCCGGTGAGCTTCGCCGCCATGCTGTCCTCCAGCACGTACGTCGTGCACGGCTCGCCCTCGGGGAACGGCCGGCGCAGCCCCAGGAACAGCGAGACATAGCCGGGGGAGATCGTGCCCACCTCGTTGATCGTCTCGGTGAGCAGCTTGCGCCAGGTGTCGTTGAGGTACCGGCCGCCGAGCATCTCCATGGCGGTGGTGTGCAGATCGGCCGCCGACACCACGATGTCCGCGCGGAACTCGCGGCCGTCGGTGAGCCGCACCCCCACCGCCTTGTCGTGCTCGACGAGGATCTTCTCCACCTTGGCGTTGTAGGTGATCTCCCCTCCGAGCCCCAGGTAGCGCCGCTCCACCGACCGGGCCAGCTCCAGCGAGCCGCCCTCGGGCACCCCCGCCGAGCCGTTGGCGTGCGAGGCCAGCTGGAACCAGAACGGCAGGACGGGGAAGTCGGCGTGCTTCTCGTACAGCACGTAGTTGAACGCCTCGCGCAGCACCGGGTGCTGGAACTTGTCGGCGTAGTCCGTCATCAGCTCGGTGATGGACTTGCGGATGGCGTTGAAGTACGGCAGGAACGAGGCCAGCATCTTCCACCGCTCCCACCGCCCCATCAGCCCCACCGGCTTGAGGAACGGATAGACCGACAGCGCCTTCTGGAAGGTGCGCACCCCCTCGCAGAAGTTCTTGATGCGGCGGGCGTCGGCCGGGGAGATCTCCAGCAGGTGCGCCTGGAGCCGGTCCGGGTCGGAGTAGAAGTACACCGGCTGGCCGCCGCGCACCCGCACGATGTTGAAGACGTCGAACTGGCGCATCTCCTTGCCCTGCAACGCCCCCAGTTCCATCCAGATCTGGTACATCTCGTTGCCGGGACCGCTGCCCAGCAGCCAGCTGACGCACCAGTCGAAGGTGAAGTCCCCGCGCTCCCAGGCGGTGCAGGAACCGCCCGGGATCTCGTGCATCTCGAAGACCCGCGTCGCGTAGCCGTTCATCTGCGCGTAGCAGCCGGTGGACAGGCCCCCCAGGCCGCCGCCGATGATGATCATCGACTGCCTGCCCGGGGTGCCGGAGGTGGTGGGGGATGACATGGCGCTGTGCTCCTTGGTGTCGACCGCCGGCTGAACGAAAGGCGTCATACCTCGCCATCACCGCCGGTGAGAATGCCGCGCGCCAGGCGCGCGTTGTGCTCGACCGTCCCCGGATCGAGCATGTCGGCGTGCCGGCCCACCCCGCGCAGCACGTCGGTTCCGGTACGGGAGGCGCCGTGCCAGCTGCCCTCGGCGCCGCTGTCGTACGCGGCCGCGTTCTCCTCGTCACTGATCACCGCGATCCGGGCACCGGTGGTGCCGGGGTTGGCGGTGCGGCCGGTGAACTCCAGGTAGTCCTTGGCCTGTTCGCGCGTCTTCTCCGCGACCAGTGCCGAGCCGGTGTGCTTGCGCAGATGCTCGGCCAGCTCGCGCTCGAAGACGGCCAGGTGCTCCGGACCCAGCTCGTAGGACTCCGTCACCCGAAGCGAGTCCATGATGACGATGTGGCGCACGGTGCGGCCGCGCCGCTCCAGCTCCTTGGCGACCTCGAAGGCGAGGTTGCCGCCCAGCGAGTAGCCGAGCAGGTCGATCTCGCCCTCCGGCCGGTGCCCGGCCACCAGGTCGGCGTACCCGCTCACCTTGTCCTCGCCCATCAGGTAGTTGAAGGCGAGGAACTCGAACTCCGGCAGCCGCGCCGCGAACTCCCGGTAGACCAGGCCGTGACCGCCGGCCGGCGGGAAGCAGAACACCGTGCCCGCCGCGGCGTTCTCGTTGAACCGCAGATACGGCAGCGACCCCTCGATCTCCCCGGTGACGATCCGCTCGACCGTCTTGGCCATGCCGTGCAGCGTCGTCACCTGGAACAGCCGGCTGACCGGGATGGAGATCCCGAACTCGGCCTGCAGGTGGTAGATCAGCTCGATCAGCCGGATGGAGCTGCCGCCGGTCTCGAAGAAGTCGTGGCCCAGACCGGGCCCGGGGGCCTCGATGCCCAGCAGCCGCTGCCAGTGCTCGGCCATCCGGGTCTCGTACAGCGTGACGGGGGGCTCGTACACCGGCCCGTCCGCGCCGTCGCCGGTGCGCGGGGCGGGCAGCGCCGCCACGTCCACCTTGCCGTTCGGGGTGAGCGGCAGGGCCGGCAGCTCGGTGAAGTGGGTGGGGATCATGAACGTCGGCAGATAGTCCGCCAGGCGCCGGCGCACCTCGCGCCACTCCAGCGTGGCGCCCGGTGCCGCCACCCCGTACGCGCACAGCACGTTCTCGCCGCCCGCGTCCGGCCGCACGGTGACCTGCGCCTGGGCCAGCTCGGGGCAGGCCGCCAGGTGCGACTCGATCTCCCCGATCTCGATGCGGTGCCCGCGCACCTTGATCTGCGAGTCGGCCCGGCCCAGCAGATGGACGGTGCCGGCCGCGTCCCAGCGCGCGAGGTCACCGGTGCGGTACAGCCGTACCGGAGCGTCGCCGGCCAGGGCGCGGGTGAGGAACCGCTCCCCGGTCAGCGCCTCGTCGCCGAGGTAGCCGAGCGCCACCCCGGTGCCGCCGATCCACAGTTCGCCGGGGACACCGGGCGGCACCGGCTCGCCGCGCGAGTCCAGGATGTACAGCGCGCTGCCCGGGAACGGCCGCCCGATGGGCACCATCCGGCCGCCCTCCAGGTCATCCGCGGGACCCTCGAACCAGGCGCTGTCGATGGTGGCCTCGGTGAGCCCGTACGAGTTCACCAGCCGCTGCGCGCCCAGCGCGCGCAGCCGCTCGTACTCCTCGGCCTTCCAGGAGTCCGAGCCCACGATCAGCAGCCGCAGGAAGTCCAGCCGGGCCCCGGTGTCCTCGCAGTGCCGCACCAGGGTGCGCACCACGGCGGGCACGAACTCGCCGCAGTCCACCTGTTCGGCGCGCATCGTCTCGTACAGCCGGGCCGTGTTGAACAGCAGCTCCCGGCCGACCAGCACCAGCGTGCCGCCCGAGCACAGGGCGCGGGTCAGGTCGCCGGTGAAGACGTCGAAGGAGGGGCTGGCCATCTGGAGATGGACCCGGATGCCGCCCTCCTCCAGACGGTAGGCGTCACGCCATCCGGCGTACACGGAGGCCAGGTTGCGGTGGCTGACCGCGACCGCCTTGGGACGCCCGGTGGAGCCCGAGGTGTAGATGACGTAGGCGGGGGAGTCGGGCCCCGGCTCGGCGTCCAGACCTGCTTCGCCGGCCTCGCCCGCGAGCAGTTCCTCCAGGGTGACCACGGTGCCCGGCAGCCCCTCGGCCGCGCCGCCCGTCCCGCCGATCACCAGCGTGGCCCCGGCGTTGCGCACCATGTACGCGAGCCGGTCGGCGGGATAGTCCGGGTCCAGCGGCAGATAGGCGCCGCCCGCCTTGAGGACCGCCAGCAGAGCGGTGATCAGCTCGGGCGACTTCTCCAGGCACAGCGCGACGACGGTGCCCTCGCGCACGCCGCGCGCCCGCAGCCGCCCGGCCAGTTCGCCGGCGCGCTCCTCCAGTTCGCCGTACGTCAGCCGGCGGGTCTCCCCGCTCTCGGCGGGCGCGGCCACCGCGATCGCCTGCGGGGTACGGTGCGCCGCCTCGGCGATCAGCCGGTGCACCGGCACCGGCGCGTCCTCCCCGCGCTGTCCTGCCCCGCTCCACTCGGTGAGGATCCGCTCCCGCTCGCCGCCCGACAGCATCCGCAGTCCACCGGTGGCGGCGTCGGCGGGCGCCGCGGTCAGCGACTTCAGCAGCTGGGTGTAGTGCCCGGCGAGCCGCCGGACCGTCTCCGCCTCGAAGAGGTCGGTGTTGTACTTGAAGACACAGTGGAACCGCCCGTCCGCCTCCTCCTCGTACGCGGACAGCGTCAGATCGAACTGGCCCTCCTCCTCGGGCAGCTCGATGTACTCCAGCTTGTAGCCGTACTTCTCGGTGGCTACCTTGTGGTGCAGCAGGATGAACATCGCCTGGAAGACCGCCGACCGGCTCGGGTCGTGGGCCAGCCCCAGCTGCTCCACCAGCAGCGTGAACGGGTACTCCTGGTGGTCCAGGCCGCCCAGCACCGTGGTGCGCACCTGGTCCAGCAACTCGGCGACCGTGGGGTCACCGGCCAGCGAGGCGTGCAGCGGCAGCGGGTTCACGAAGTACCCGTAGACGGAGCCGAACTCCTCCTGGGTGCGGCCGGTGACGGGGGAGCCGACGATGATGTCGTCCTGCCCCGAATAGCGGTGCAGCAGAAGGTAGTACGCGCTCAGCAGCACCATGAAGACGGTGACGTTGTGCTCCCGCGCCAGCGCGTGCACCCGGGCGCTCAACTCCGCGTCCAGCGCGAAGAACTCGGACGCCCCATTGTGGGTGAGCACCGCCGGGCGCGGTTTGTCGGTGGGCAGCGCCAGCACCGGCACCTCGTCCGGCAGCTGCCCCCGCCAGTACGCGAGCATCTTCTGCGCCTCGCGGCCGGCCAGGAACGCGTTCTGCCAGTTGAGGAAGTCCAGGTAGCGGGCGGACACCGGCGGCAGTTCGACGTCGTGGCCCTGCCGCAGCCCCTCGTACAGGGACAGCAGTTCCTCGATGAAGGTGAAGGTGGAGATGGCGTCCGAGATGATGTGGTGGACGGCCTTGGTGATGACCCAGCGGTCCGGGCCGCGCCGGAAGAGGCGGAACCGGATCAGCGGATCGGTCGCCAGGTCGTACGGCTTGCGGTACTCCTCGATGATCATCCGGTAGATGTCGTCCCACGCGCGGTCCTCGACATCGAAGAGCGCGATGTCCTCCTTGATCTCCGGGGAGATCCGCTGCACCGCCTGCCCCTCCACCAGCAGGAAGTTCGCCCGCAGCACGGGATGCCGGGCCAGCAGCCGGCGGAACGCCTCGAACATCAGGTCCGGGTCCAGCTCGACCCGCACCTCGACGGCGCCGCCGATGTTGTACGCGAAGCCGTCCGGGTTCAGCTGCTTCAGGAACCACAGCGCCTTCTGGTTCTGCGTCAGCGGGAACTCGGCCTCGTCCTCGAAGCGCTCCACCGCCGTCACCGCGGCGCCGCTGCCCTCCTCGGCCAGCAACTCCTCCAGGCCCTCGTGCAACTGGGTGATCAGGTCCCCGGCCGGCGCGCTGGACAGCAGCGCCACCACCGGCAGCGCGATGCCCACCTCGGCCACCACCCGGGCCCGCAGCTCCATCGCCAGCAGCGAGTCGAGCCCCAGCAGGTTCAGGCTGACCGCCGGATCCACCTGCTCGGCCCGCACCCGCAGCACACCCGCCACCAGCGTCGTGAACCGCTCGGTCAGCAGCAGCCGCCGCTTGTCCGCGGTCGCCTCCCGGAACGCGTCCAGGAAACTGCCGTCGCCCTCGGACCCCGGGCCCTGGGCGGTGGCCGCCAGCTCCGTGACCAGCCGCGGCGGCGCCGCGTACCAGGACATGAACACCGGCCAGTCCACGACCGTGGCCACCAGCAGCTGCGCCCGGTCCTGCCCGATGACCCGCTCCAGCACCGCCATGCCCGCCTCGGGCGCCAGCGAGGACATGCCCCGGCTGTTGCGGTAGTGGTCGATCAGGCCCAGTTCCTCGATCATGCCGGTCGCCCACGGGCCCCAGTCCAGCGCCAGCGCCGGCAGCCCCTGCGCGCGGCGGTGGTGCGCCAGCGCGTCCAGGAAGGCGTTCCCCGCCGCGTAGTTGGTCTGCCCGGCCGTCGTCAGCCAGGCCGCGACCGAGGCGAACAGCACGAAGTGCTCCAGCGGTTCGCCGCTCAGCTGCCGGTGCAGCAGCGCCGCGCCCACCACCTTTGGGTCGTGGACGGCGTCGAACACCTCCCGGTCCATCTCGGGCACCAGGGTGTCGCGCACCTGCCCGGCGAGATGGAACACCCCGCGGATCGGCGGCCCCTGGGCGCGCCGGTACCCGGCGAGCCAGCCGGCCAGCGCGTCCTCGTCGGTGATGTCCAGCGGCGCGAGAATCGGCTGCGCGCCCAGCGCCTCCAGCTCCTTGAGGAAGGCCACATGCCGCCCGGCGGGCGAGTGCGGGTCCTGGTCGGCCCAGCGCTCGCGCTCCGGCAGCCGGGTGCGGCCCACCAGGATCAGCCGCCGCGCCCCGCGCCTGACCAGCGTGCGGCACAGCAGCCTGCCGAGCGCGCCGAACGCGCCGGTCACCAGATAGCTGCCGTCCGGGCGCAGCCGCAGCGGCAGCGGCCTGCTCAGCCCCTCGGCGGCCACCAGCCGGCTGGTGTGCCGCTCCCCGGCGCGCAGCGCGATCTCGTCCTCGCGCTCGGCCGCGCCGGTGGGGTCGGCCAGCTCGCGCAGCAGCGCGTACGCGTCCTCCTCGACGCCGCCGTCGGGCGCCAGGTCGATCAGCTTGCCGCCGCGCCCGGCCAGTTCCTGCTGCCACAGCACCCGACCGATGCCCCAGGCGGGCGCGCCCAGCGGCTCCACCGGCTCACCGGGGACCACGCACTGGGCGGCTCTGGTGACGATGTGCACCGGGGTGCCGCCGTGCCGCTCCGGGTCGGCGAGCAGCGCCTGGGTGAGGGCGATCAGGGCGTACGCGCCGGTGGAGGCGATGTCCGCGAACCGTCCGCGCGGCGCGTCGGCCAGCGCCGGCCGGTCCAGGTTCCACAGGTGGACGACGCCGTCCACCCGGCCGAGATCGGTGAGCAACCGCCGCAGGTCATCCGCGGATCCGGGGACGACGGTGGCGGTCCTCGCCGTGCGGTCCAGGCCGTACGCGGCACCGGGCCGCACCAGATGGGCCTCGCCGCCGGCCTCGCCGATCAGCGCGGCCAGCCGCTGCGCGACCCCGCCCGCGTCGGCGAACAGTACGTGCCGCCCGGCCGCCGGCGCAGCGGACGCCGCTTCGGGCAGTGGGCACGGCACCCAGCTCGGTTCGGTGAGCCAGCTGTCGATGGTGGACAGCCCCACGGTGGTGGCGGCCTTCTCCACATCGGCGGCGCGGAAGCCGGCGACGCGGCCCAGCGGCGTACCGTCGGCGCCGTCGTACACGGCGATGTCACCGGTGAGTTCGTCCTCGTCGTCGCCGGTGACGGTGGCGTGCACCCACAGTTCGCGGTCGCCGACCGGGTCCAGCCGTACCTCGGCGATGGACAGCGGCAGTCGGATGCCGGTGCCTCCGGGCCCGGCGGGCGCGGTGAGCAACTGCGGGGTCAGCAGCGACTGGAAGCAGGAGTCGAGCAGCACCGGATGCATGTGGTGCGCCGCCGCGTCCGGGGCGAGCCCCTGCGGCGGCCGGATCCGGGCCAGGGCCTCGCCCTCGCCGATCCACACCTCCTCGATGCCCTGGAAGGCGGGGCCGTAGTGGTAGCCGAGGGCGGCCAGTTCGGCGTAGCAGTCGGGGCCGCTCAGGTGGCGGGCGGCGCGGGCCCGGACGGCGACGGTGTCCAGCGGCGCGGTCAGCCGGCGGCGCTGGGCGGCCCGTACCGTACCGGTGGCGTGCACGGTCGGCTCGGCGCCGGCGGCGCCCACGGTGGCGATGGAGAACGCGGCGGCGTCGGAGGAGAAGGACAACTGCACCGTCTGCGGCTCGCCGTCCGGCAGGAACAGCGCCTTGCGCAGCTCGATGCCGGCCAGCGCGGCGGTGCTGTGCTCACCACCGGTCAGCGAGCGCATGGCCTGCGCGGCCATCTCCAGATAGCCGGCGGCCGGGAACAGCACGGTGCCCTGGATGCGGTGGTCCTCCAGATACGGGGCGGCCTCCGCGTCCAGCTTCACCTCCCACACCGGCTCGGCGCTCGCGGTGCGGCGGCCCAGCAGCGGGTGGTCGCGGTGGCCGAGCCGGATCTGCGCGACCGGGGCCGGCTCGACCCAGTAGCGGTCGCGCCGGAACGGGTAGCGCGGCAGCTCGGCCGGGCGCCCGGCGGGGTGCAGGGCGTGCCAGTCCACGGCGAAGCCGAGGCTGTGCAGCGCGGCGAGCGACAGGGTGAGGCGTTCGCGCTCGTCGGCCTTGCGGCGGATGGAGGCCAGGGTCACGCTGTGCGCGTCGCGGGCCTCGCAGCACTCGCGCAGGGAGTGGGCGAGCACGGGGTGCGGGCCGATCTCCAGGAAGACGCCGTAGCCGTCGTCCAGCAGCCGGTCCACGGCGGCCCGGAAGTGCACGGCCTCGCGCACATTGCGCCACCAGTAGTCGGCGTCCAGCTCCGTGCCCTGCGCGACGGTGCCCGGCAGCGCGGTGAGGTACAGCGGCAACTTCGCCTGCTGCGGCTTGAGATCGGCGAGCGAGGTCAGCAGCTCGTCCTTGATCAGCTCCATGCGGGGGCTGTGGTACGGGACGCCGACCTCCAGGAAGCGGGCGAAGATGTCCTCGGCGCCCAGCTCGGCGGCGATCACCTCCAGCGCCTCGGTGTCCCCGGCCAGGGTGATGGAGGTGGGGCTGTTGACGGCGGCGATGGAGACCCGGTCGCCGTGCGGGCGCACCCGGCGGGCGGCCTCCGCCTCGGTGAGGCTGACGGCGAGCATGGAGCCGGTGCCGATGAGCTTCTGCTGGAGCCGGCTGCGGTGCACCACGATCTTCACGGCCTCGGGGAGGGTGTACACCCCGGCCTCGTAGAACGCGGCCACCTCACCGGTGCTGTGCCCGGTGACGGCGTCGGGCTGGATCCCCTTGCTGCGCCACAGGGCGGCCAGGGCGATCTGGACGGCGAAGTTGGCGGGCTGGGCGAGCCAGGTCTCGCTCATTCGGGAGTCGGCCTCGTCGGCGTTCAGCTCCTGGGTGAGGGACCAGCCGGTGAGCGCGGCGATCTCCTGGTCGCAGCGGTCGATGACCTCGCGGTAGACGGGCTCGCTCGCGTACAACTGGCGGCCCATGGCCCACCACTGCGGGCCCATTCCGGTGAAGACCCACACCAGCCTGCGGTCCAGGCCCTCGCGCTGGGTGCCGGCGACCGCACGCGGGTGGCTCTCGCCGCGGGCGACGGCGCCGAGCACCTCGTCGAGGGCCTCGGGGGAGTCGTACACGACGGACAGCCGCTGCTCCAGATGCTGCCGCCGGTGGGCGAGGGTGTAGGCGGCGTCGCCGAGCGGCAGGCCCTCGGCGAGCCGTTCGCGCAGGCCGGTGGCGATGGCGGGAAAGGCTTCGGGGTCGCGGGCGCTGAGCGGCAGTACGGAGTACCCGTCGGTGGCCGGTGGCGCGGGCTCCTCGACGGTCGGCGGTGCCTCCTGGAGCAGGACGTGGGCGTTGGTCCCGCCGAAGCCGAAGGAGTTGACGCCGGCCCGGGCCGGCCCGCTGTGCTCGGGCCAGGGGGTGGGCTCGCGGGGGATCTCGTACGGCAGGGACGCCTCGTCGATCTGCGGGTTGAGCTTCTCCAGGTTGATGTGCGGCGGGATGACCTTGTGCTTGAGGCTGAGCACCGTCTTGATCAGCCCGGCGATGCCGGCGGCGGACTCGGTGTGCCCGATGTTGGTCTTCACCGAGCCGACGTACGTCCTGGCGCCCGGCTCGCGGCCGATGGAGAGCGCGCGGCCGAGGGCGTTGGCCTCCAGCGGGTCGCCGACGGGGGTGGAGGTGCCGTGCGCCTCGACGTACTGCAGGCTGCCGGGGGTGACGCCGGCGGCGGCGCAGACCCGCTCGATCAGGGCGACCTGCGCGTCGGGGTTGGGCACGGTGATGCCGTTGGTGCGGCCGTCCTGGTTGACGCCGCTGCCGATGATGACGGCGTGGATGGGGTCGCCGTCGCGCTGCGCGTCCGTGAGGCGCTTGATGGCGACCATGCCGACGCCCTCGGCGCGTACATAGCCGTTGGCGGAGGCGTCCAGGGCGCGGGAGCGGCCGTCGGGGGAGAGGAACCCGCCCTTGGTCTCGGCGATGGTGTACTGCGGCGCCATGTGCAGCAGGGTGCCGCCGGCCAGGGCGACGGAGGTCTCGCCGCGGCGCAGGCTCTGGCAGGCGAGGTGGACGGCGACCAGGGAGCCGCTGCACGCGGTGTCGACGGAGACCGAGGGTCCGCGGAAGTCGAAGCAGTACGAGATCCGGTTGGACACCATCGTCATCATGGTGCCGGTGGCGGTGTGCGCGGCCAGGGTCTCGAAGCCGAGGTCGGCGAACTGCAGGATCTTGTAGTCGAGGGTGAACGCCCCGACGTACACCCCGACATCGGTGCCGGCCAGCTCGGCGGGCTTGAGGCCGCCGTCCTCCAGCGCCTCCCAGGCGACCTCCAGGAGCTTCCGCTGCTGGGGGTCCATGTGCTCGGCCTCGCGCGGGCTGATGCCGAAGAAGGCGGGGTCGAACTCGTCGAAGCCGTCGATGTATCCACCGCGTCCGCCGACCAGCCGGCCGGGCTTGGCCTTGTCGCCGCTGCCCAGGGTGTGGGTGTCGTAGCGGTCGGCGGGGGTGTCGGTGATGCAGTCCTTGCCGTCGAGGAGGTTGCGCCAGAAGGTCCGGTAGTCGCTGGCGCCGCCGGGCAGCCGGCAGCCGATGCCGACGATGGCGAACGCGTCGTCCTGGGACGGGACGGGCGCGGGGACTTCGGGTACGGGGACGGGGGCAGGGTGGTGCATGGAATCCATCGTGAGAATCCTTGGGTGATGGCGCGTGGGGGCGGATCAGGCGATTCGAGCGGGAATCCCGGTCAGCCCGTTGGGGGACAGCGCCGCGGTAAGGACAGAAAAATCTGAAGAACAGATATGCGAATGCCGATGACGAACGGCATGGTGGAACGCGGAACGAGAACCCCCCTTGTGGACAGGCGCAGGCCGATGACAGCCCCGTAGGTGTTTATGGGGATTGTGTGTTGCGGCTGCGCGGTTGAAGCCTGCCTTATGAAGATCGAATAGGCCAATAGGGTTACGCGGGGGGCGCGCGGAGCACCTTTGCGCGCTACCGGTCATACAAAAGGGGTGGGCGTTCCGGATTTCGGATCGCCCACCCCTCGGGTGCGAATATCAGTTCAGAAGTTCGGTCATCTGATCGATTTCAGCGGACTGGGAGGAGATGATGTCCTGCGCCATCTCCAGGGCGGGCGCGAAGGACCCGTGCTGCTCCAGCTCCCGCGCCATCTCGACCGCGCCCTCGTGGTGCACGATCATCAGGCGCAGGAAAGCGGCGTCGAATTCCGCGCCGGAGGAGCTTTCCAGCTCTCCCATGTCCTCTTCCGACATCATGCCGGTCATGTCGTGCCCACTGTGGTCCGCCGGCTCGGCGTCCCAGTCGGACAGCCAGGACCGGAGCGTGTCGATCTCCGGCCCCTGGGCCTGTTCGATGACGGCGGCGAGATCCCGCACCGCATCCGATCCGGCGCGCTCGGCGGCGAGTTCGGACATCTCGATGGCCTGCTCGTGGTGCGGGATCATGCCCTGGACGAAGGCGAGATCCGCCGCGTTGAAGGCGTCGGAGACCGGCGCGCCACCGTGCTGGGAATGTCCGCCCGGCTCATCGGAATCGCTCCCGCAGCCGGCGGTGAACAGCAAGGCGGAGGTGACGGCGGCGGCGCTGAGCGCCCGCGCCGCGAAACGGTACGAGGTCATGGTGGAGAAACAGCTTTCTGTGCAGTGCTGAGGTGTTGGACGCGTCGGTGCACGACGCGCCTATATGCGCAGCGACTGCAGAGAACTCAGGGAAGGCGGTGCCCCATTGGGCGGTCCGCGACCGGCTGTCGGCGGCGCGACGAAGACCGGGTGCACCATGGCTGCGCCGGCTGCTTCCGCCCCGGCGCCGACCGGGATCGGCGTCCCGCCGACCCCACCCGCCACACAGTCCGGGTCCGCGTGGTCGAGATGCGCCGCGCCACCGGCGTCGTGCGCGGGCGCGGCGGCCTCCGTGTGATGCGCGGGGGAGATGACGACCCCCGGCGCGAGCGCGTGCATGGCGAACACCCCGGCGAGTACCGCCAGGATCAGCAGCGCGCCACGGACCCGGTTCACGCCCGCCATCCTACAGGGGTACCCCCGGTGGGTACCCGAGGGGATCCGGCGGAGCGGTAAGGCGTCCCGCCCGCGGTGCCGCTATACACGGGACGTATAGTTGTTCGATCGTCCGGCAGGCCCGGGCGTGGGGGAGAAGACGACCGTTCCACCTGGGGGATTCCCGTTCCATGCGACTCAACAAGCCGGCGACCGCCGTCGCGGCGGCCCTGACCCTGACCGTGACGCTCGCCCTGACCGGCTGCTCGGCGGAGCGGATATCGCCCGAGAGTGTGCGCGACAAGGCCGACGAGAAGTCCGGCGGCGCGTTCGGCTCGGTGGACTGCCGCGAGGCCAAGTGCGTCGCCCTCACCTTCGACGCCGGCCCCGGACCGTACACGGCCGAACTGCTGGACATCCTGGCCGAGGAGGAGGTCCCCGCGACGCTCTTCCTGCTCGGCAAGAAGCACATCGACACCTATCCCGAACTCGTGGTGCGCTCGGCCGAGGAAGGGCACGAGCTGGCCAACCACACCTGGACCCACCCCCGCCTCACCGAGGTGGACCGGGACGAGGTGCGCGACCAGCTGCTGCGCACCAACGAGGCCATCGAGGAACTCACCGGGCAGACCCCGACCCTCATGCGCCCGCCGCAGGGCCGCACCGACGACACGGTCGCCGAGGTCTGCGAGGAACTGGGCCTGGCGCAGGTCCTGTGGTCCGTCACGGCCAAGGACTACTCGACCAACGACTCGGACCTGATCACCGAACGCGTCCTGGACCAGGTCGACCGCGACGGCATCATCCTGCTGCACGACATCTACGAGGGCACCGTCCCGGCCGTCCCCGGCATCATCGAGGCGCTGAAGGCCGACGGGTACACCTTCGTCACCGTCTCCCAGCTGATGGCCCCGGGGGTACCCGAACCGGGCAAGGTCTACCGCTGACCGACCCGGTAAGCGCGCCGTGTCGCGGCACGCCCCGGGCCCGTAACCTCTCGCTCCGTCACGCCTCACCGCGACGAAGGAGCGACCCGATGGTCCATGGATTCCCGCGCAAGCTCACCGTCCCCGTCCTCGCCCTCGCCGCCCTGGGCCTGAGTGCCCCGGCGGCGACGGCCACCGGCCCGGCCCCGGCCGCCGCGTGGACGGCGACCCACGACACCGGCACCGCCTCGGGCACCACCACCCGTACCTCCGAGGGCATCCTCATCAGGGCGACCGTCGAGGGCGAACTGAGCAGCTCGGACGGCGCCTGCTACGCGGCCTGGATACAGGTGATCAGCGACCTGGCCCCCGGCCCGCTGATCAAGAACGCCACCGTCTGCGGCACCGACACCGCGGCGGTCGGATTCCAGGCGAGCGGGATGCCGACCACCACCTACACCCTGCGGGTCTGCCGGGGCACCGAGAACGCGACGGACTGTTCGGCGCCGGTCCGCCTGTGAGCCGAGCGGTGGCGGCCGGGGGCGGCCGGTGTCACGCTGGCTGATGAGGCTGACGTGACAAGGGAGGACTCCGTGCTGACCACCGACTTCGTCCCCGGCTCCCCCTGCTGGCTCGACCTCGGCGCCCCGGACCCGGAGACGACCGCCGCCTTCTACGGCGCGGTCCTGGGCTGGACCTTCCGGCCCATGGGTCCGGAGGCGGCGGGGTACGGGGTCCTGCAGAGCGAGGGCCGCACGGTGGCCGCCCTGGGCCGCCTCACGGAGGAGGGCGCCCGCTCGGCGTGGATGCTGTACTTCACCACCACCGACGCGGACGCCACCGCCGACGCCGTGACGAACGCGGGCGGCGCCGTCCGGGTGGCCCCCACCGGCATGGACGACGAACACCGCATGGCCCAGTTCACCGACCCCCAGGGCGGCCAGTTCGCGGTCTTCGAACCCCGCACCGATCAGGGCGTGGAAGCGGTGGACGTCCCCGGCTCCCTGTCCTGGACCGAGCTGTACACCCCGGACGGCGCGGCGGCGAAGACCTTCTACACCGCGGTCTTCGGCTGGCAGTACTCCGAGATGCCCCTGCCGGGCGACGGCGGCACGTACTCCCTGATCACCCCGCCCACGGCGGACGAGAGCCGCATGCAGGGCGGCCTGATGCAACTCCCGTCCACGGCCCTGACCCTGACGAACGGCGCGGCGTACTGGCACCCCGTCTTCACCACGACGGACTGCGACGCGGCCACGGCCACGGTCACCCAGAACGCGGGCACGGTCCAGATGGGCCCGGAGACGGCCGAGGGCGTGGGCCGCCTCTCCGTCTGCGCCGACCCCAACGGCGCGGACTTCGTGCTGCTGACCCCGGAGACCTGACCGTTCGCCCGGCCACGGCGCGGGCATTGACGATTCCCTGCCGCGCTCCTACGTTCTGATCGGCTGACCGGACTGTGGTCGGCATGTCGAACGGAATGAGGGGTCGTCATGGGAGCCACGCCGGGGCGGCGGGCCGTGCTGCGGGCCGCCGGTGGGTTGGGGGTCGCGCCGCTGGTGTCCGGCGTGGTGGGCGGGGGGCCGGCGGCGGCCGTGGGCGGGGGAGGCGCCGCGGTGCCCGACGCGTGGAGCGTGCGGCCGTTCGCGCTGGGGGATGTGGCGCTGGGGGAGGGGATCTTCGCCGATAAGCGCGCGCTGATGCTCGATCACGCGCGCGGTTACGACGTCGACCGGCTGGTGCAGGTCTTCCGGGCCAACGCCGGTCTGGACACCCGGGGGGCGGTGGCGCCCGGCGGGTGGGAGGGCCTGGACGGGGAGGCGAACGGGAATCTGCGCGGGCACTACACCGGGCACTTCCTCACCATGCTGGCGCAGGCCCACGCCGGCACCGGCGAGCGGGTGTTCGCCGACAAGGCGCGCGCCATCGTCGGAGCGCTGACCGAGGCCCGGGAGGCGCTGCGGGGCGCGCCCGCCGTGCTCAGCGTCCCGGGCAGGACCGGGGCCGCCGCGGAGAACCACCGCGGGTCCTACCAGTACATGGAACTGCCCCCCGCCGTGCTCGGCGGCGCCACCGCCGTCACCCTGGCCGCCTGGATACGGCCCGCCCACGACGGGGACTGGGCCCGGGTGTTCGACGCCGGGGAGGGCACCGACCGGTATCTCTACCTGGCGGCCCGCAACGGCGCCGGCGTGCCCCGATTCGCCCTCACCACCGGCGGGCCCGCAGGTGAGCAGGCCATCGACGGCACCGCGCCGCTGCCGCTCGGGCAGTGGAGCCACCTCGCCGTGACGATCGGTGGCGGTACGGGGGTGCTGTACGTCAACGGCGTCGAGGCCGGGCGCAACACCGCCATGACGCTCACCCCCGCCTCGCTCGGCACGGTGCGGCACGCCTGGCTGGGGCGGTCACCGTTCGCCGCCGACCCGGTGTTCGCCGGGGCGTTCGACGCCTTCGACCTCTGGTCCCGGGCGCTCACCGCCGACGAGATACGGGCCCTGCACGAGGGCACCGGCGGCGGGGACCTCGTCTCCTACGGGTTCGCCGAGACCACCGGCGGGACGTTCGCCGACGGGTCGGGGCGCGGTCTGCACGCCGAAGTGCGGCGGACCTGGGGCGGGCCCAGCCATCCGGGGTTCCTCGCGGCGTACCCCGAGACCCAGTTCATCACCCTGGAGTCCATGACGGGATCCGACTATCACACCGTCTGGGCCCCGTACTACACCGCGCACAAGATCCTCCAGGGGCTGCTCGACGCCCACGCCCACCTCGGCGACGCACGGGCGCTGGACCTCGCGGCCGGCCTGGGCGACTGGATGCACTCCCGGCTGGCCCCGCTGCCCCGCGCCACGCTCCAGCGCATGTGGGGGATCTTCTCCAGCGGCGAGTTCGGCGGCATCGTCGAGGCGATCGTCGAGCTGTACACCCGCACGGGCCGCCCCGAACACCTCGCGCTCGCCAAGCTGTTCGACCTGGACCGCCTCATCGACGCGTGTGCCGCGGACACCGACGTGCTGGACGGGCTGCACGCCAACCAGCACATCCCCATCTTCACCGGTCTGCTGCGCCTGCACGACGTCACCGGCGAGCAGCGCTACCTGGACGCCGCCCGCAACTTCTGGGGCATGGTCGTGCCCACCCGCATGTACGGGATCGGCGGCACCAGCAGCGCCGAGTTCTGGCGGGCTCCGCACGTCATCGCCGGCACGCTCGGCGAGAGCACCGCCGAGACGTGCTGCGCGTACAACCTGCTCAAGCTGAGCCGCGCGCTGTTCCTCCACGACCAGGACCCGCGCTACATGGACTACTACGAGCGCGCCCTGTACAACCAGATCCTCGGCTCCAAGCAGGACCGGCCCGACGCCGAGAAGCCGCTGGTCACCTACTTCATCGGCCTCACCCCCGGCCACGCCCGCGACTACACCCCCAAGCAGGGCACCACCTGCTGCGAGGGCACCGGCATCGAGAGCGCCACCAAGTACCAGGACACGGTGTACTTCGGCAGCGCCGACGGCGGCGACCTCTACGTCAACCTCTACCTCGCCTCCACCCTGGAGTGGGCCGAGCGCGGCGTCGCCCTCACCCAGACCACCGGCTATCCCCGCGAACAGGGCTCCACCCTCACCGTCACCCGGGGCGCGGTCACCTTCCGGCTGCTGCTGCGGGTGCCCTCCTGGGCCGGCCCCGGCTTCCGCGTCACCGTCAACGGCGCCGAGGCGGCCGGCACCCCCGAGCCCGGCGGCTACTTCGCCGTCTCCCGCACCTGGAGCCAGGGCGACACGGTACGGATCGACATCCCGTTCCGGCTGCGGACCGAGAGCACCCCCGACGATCCGGGGCTCCAGAGCCTGTTCCTCGGACCGGTCAACCTCGTCGCCCGCGACGACCGGACAAGTGAACTGCCCGTCGGCCTGTACCGCGACGCGGCGCTCTCCGGCGACCTGCTGCCCACCCTCACGCCGGTGCCCGGCACGCCGCTCCACCACACCCTGGACGGCGTCGCGCTGGTGCCCTTCCACGAGGGGACCCAGGACCGGACCCACGCCTATCTGCGGCGCCACGAACCCCGGCTGTTCTTCGGCGGCACCGACTCGGGCGTCGCCAACCCGGCCCGCCCCGACGGCAGCACCCTGCTCGACGAGATCTGGGCCGGCGCCCCGTTCCCCGACAAGAACGCGCTGGTGGAACGGGTACGGGCCGCCGTGGACGGCGCCGTGCGCGAGGGACTGCTGAGCGCGGCGGATGGAGCGCGCGCGGTGGCGACCGCCGAGGGCGCCACGTACGTGCCCTGAGCCGCCCGCGCCTCACTCCTCGCGCTCGGCCTCCCGCAGCGCGACCTCTTCCTCGTGCAGGCGCACGGCGCGCTCCGCCGCCGCCTCGTAGATCTCCGTCACCAAGGTCCGCGCGCGCTGCTCGTCAATGGTCCCGTTCGACCACTCGATCAACCGCGCGGCCCATGAGCCGATGAAATCACCCATGCCCCCATTGCACCCCGGGCACGAGGTTCTCGCAGGTTGGTGCTCCCGCCGGTGACCGCGCGCGCCGGGCCGCCGACCGGGGACGGGCCGGGCCTGCGGCGCCGTAGGGATGGACGGGGCCGCGGGCGGCCACCCGGGTGAGCCGCCCACCGGCGCGGTCCACCGAGAGGCCCGGCGGAGCGCGCCACCGCACCCGCGGGAGCGCCGGAACGTACGCGACCGCCCTGCACGATGCTGCCGTTCGGCTGCAGCCTCGTGCCATCCCCGAGCCGCCCACGGGCTCACCCGGCACGGGATCGTCTTGTCGGCGGCGGACAGGCCGCCGCCGACAAGACGGAGGAGGATCCCCATGGCGGGACCCAGCCTTGCGAGACAGTGGGCCCATCTCGGCCCGCTGCACGAGAATTCCCCGGGGGAGGTCGGAGGGGCGGCCTCGCCCGTCCTGGCCACGCCGTCCGCGTTCGCGGCCGGCATGGGCATCGTCGTCGGCGCGTACGTCGTGGGCCGCATGATCGGCAGCGAGACCGAGCCGGTGATCCAGTGACCGCCGCCGACCGTGTCCCGGCGCTGCGGGACCTCAGCCCCCTGACCGAGAACTCCCCCGGCCAGGCGCCCGGCAGTGCGACGGCCGTACTGGCCACGCCGACCCCGGTGGCCATGATCGTGATCGCGTACGCCGCGTACGAGGTCGGCCGGATGGTGTGCGGCACCACCGAGCCGGTGATCCAGTGACGGCCACCGACCGGATCCCCGCCGTCCTGGCGGAGATCGGCGAGCTGACCGAGGAGGACGGGGGCCGGGCGAGCGCGCCGCGCGCCGTCGTGCTCTGCCTGCACACCTCGGCCTACATCGCCGTGTCCGTGGTGGGCGACACCGAACCCTCGCTCCCCTCGCTGTGACCGGTCAGGCCGGTCAGGAAGGACATCGCATCCCCATGTCGCGCATCGCCGCCTATCTGGATGACTCGCCCGTGCTGGCCGCCATCCCGGTGCTCGACCGGACCGGCAGGCTCTCGCCCGCCCGGCCCGTGCTGGCCACCCCGGTGACCATCGTCGCGTTCGGAGCGGGGGTGGCGGCGGGCAGCGCCATCGTCGCCGCCTTCGAGGCGGGACGCACCGCCGCCGGCGGCACCACCGAACCGATCATGACCTGACCGTTCCGACACCAGGTCGTGCCCCGGCCGGGCCGGTGCCCCGTGGCCCCCGCCCGGCCGGGCCCCTCCACCCCCGGAAGGCCCTGATGAGCTGATGAGACTCCCCTCCACCAAGCCGAAGAAACTGTTCGCCTCACTGCTGGGGCCCGTCACCGTCGGACGCCGGCGGGCGATGGGTCTGTCGGAACGGCTGTCCGCGGCCACCACCCTGGTCGCCTCGCTCGAATTCCTCAGCGACCGCCGCCACCACCGGCGCGGCGGGCTGAGCGACTGGTCGATCAACCGCGAGCTGTACGCGGACTGTTCGCGCCCCACCCGCAAAATGCTCGACGTCCTCGCCCACGAGCGGACGACCACCGCCCTGTACGCCGCCCGCGCCGCCGCCAGCGCCGCGCTGATGCTGCCCGGCGAGGGGCGCTGGCGCGGCGCCGCCAACCTCTTCCTCGGGCTGTCCGGTGCCGCCATGTACCCGCTGCACCGGCTCGGTTCGGACGGCTCGGACCAGGCGTCCGGCATGGTCCAGACGGCCACCGGGCTCGCGCGGCTCGCCACCTCCGAGCGGACCCAGGACGCGTTGCTGTGGTACGTGGCGCTCCAGTCCAATATGTCCTACCTGGTCTCCGGCTGGGTCAAGCTGCTCGGCGCCGACTGGCGCAGCGGCACGGCGCTCGGCGGCGTCCTGCGCACCAGGACGTACGGCGAGGAACACCTGTGGCGGCTCACCCAGCGCTACCCGCGCACCGGCCGGGCCCTGGCCCACGGGGTGCTCGCCCTGGAGTGCCTGTTCCCGGTGATCTACTTGAAGGGCGGCGTGCTGGCCCGGCCCGTGCTGGCCGCCACCGTCTCCTTCCACGTCGCCAACGGCTTCGTCATGGGCCTCGGCCGGTTCGTCACCGCCTTCGCCGCCATGCACCCGATGGTCGCCTACACGAGCGCCCCCAAGGACCACCCCGCCATCGCCGGCCGCGACGACCGCGTGCTGCGCGCCGTCGCCGCGGTGGCCGCCGGCGGTGTCGCCGTCGCGGGCGCGCTCGCCGCCACCCGCCGCATGCGCGTCACCGACGGCTGGTACGGCACCCGTACGGTCCGCACCCGGCACGGCAACACCCTCGCCTACGACACCACCATCACCCCCGGGGGCAGCGGCCCCGTGGTGGTCTTCGTGCACGGACTGACCGCGCTACCCGAGCACTTCGGCTGGCTCACCCAGGCGCTGCGCACCCGCGGCGGACCGCAACTGCTCACGTACAGCAGGGCGGGCTACGGGCCCAGCCGGTACGCGGGCGCCCGCCCGTACACCCTCCAGGAGTCCGTCGAGGACCTGCTGGACCTGATCGACCAGACGGTGCCGGACGGCCGCCCCGTGGTCCTCGCCGGGCACTCGCTGGGCGGCGAACTCGCCCGCCGCGCCGCCACCACGCTGGGCGGACGGCTGCACGCCCTGGTCTATCTGGACAGTTCGCACCCGGGGGAGCTGTCCCGCTCCGAGCAGCAGAGCGAGTCCGCCGAGCGGCTCACCAGCGCCATCCGGACGTTCACCGTCAGCCTGCGGGCCGGTCTCGGGGTGCTGCTGACCCGCCCGGAGTGGGTGGACCACCTGCCGCGCCCGTTCCGGGCCAAGGCCATGCACAGTTACGCCGACGCCCGGATGTGGACCGCCGGGATGCGCGAATGGCGGGCGACCGAGGAGGACTTCCGCGGCCACGAGGGAGGGTTGCCGCCCCTGGCCGCGCACGCCCTGGTGGTCTCCGCGCAGCAGACCGTGGACCGCGATCCGGAACAGCTGCTCATGCACCGCGAGCTGGCCGACGCGCACCGGGGTGCCGGGCGCGTCGTCCGCGAGCTGGTGATCGAGGGATCCGACCACGACACCCTGCTGACGAAGGCGGAGTTCGCGCTGCGGGCCGGGGACCACCTGCTCGACTTCCTGCGCGAGACCGCCCCGGATCCGGGTCTGGCTCCGGCCGCCGTCCGCGCCGACGCCGCCCGGGAGCTGTCATGAGAGCGGCGGACGGCGCGGTCCGGGTCGCCGTGGGCCTCATGCTGCTGGGCACCCTGGCCAGCCAGCACCCGCACATGTCCTTCCACCGGGTGATGAGCAAGGACCGGTTCAGCTCCGCGTTCCCCAACTGGCGCTTCTTCGCCCCCAACCCCGCCCAGCACGACTTCGAGTTCTTCTACCGCACGCTCGACGAGGCGGGGGAGACCTCCTCCTGGCAGCCGGTGGACGTCATCCAGGGCCGCCACCCGCGGCAGATCGTGTGGTTCCCCGGGCGGCGCCCGGAGAAGGCGGTCTTCGACGTCGGCAGCGAGATCATGATGGCGCTCGACAAGGGATTCGACGTGGTCACCCGGCAGCCCGCCTACCGGCTGCTGAGCGCCTTCTTCCGGGACCGGATCGAACGCTCGGCCCAGGCGGACACCGTCAAGGGTTTCCAGTTCACGATGGTCCGGGTGGCCGGGTACGACGAGGCGGAGGAGCCGGACATCGTCTTCGTCTCCCCCTACAACCCCCTGCGGGACAGCCGGGAGGCGGCACGATGACGAGCACGGCCGAGCACGGACCCGGCGGCGGCACCGACAACAGCCTCGCGTACGGGCGGGCCTTCGCCCACTTCTACGACCGGATCTTCCCCAAGGACCCGTACGCCGCCCTCAGCGCCCAGGTCCTGGCGGGCTGGCACCCCGGCGGCGGCGCCCTGGAGTTCGGGGTGGGCACCGGACGGATCGCCATCCCCCTGGCGGCCCTCGCCGGACCCGTCACCGGGGTGGACTCCTCGCCCGAGATGCTGGCCCTGCTGCGCGCCGCCGTCAACGAGCGCGGCGTGCCCGTCACCGGGGTGCCCGGCGACATCAGGACCTACACCGACGAACGCCGGTACGGGCTGGTCTACTGCGTGTGCGCCACCCTCTCGATCCTGCTGACACCCGAGCAGCAGCGGGCGGCCGTCGCCCGCGCGGCGCAGCGGCTGGCACCCGGCGGCACGCTGGTGGTGGAGACCCACAACCCGGCGTACGTGCATGCCCTGCACGAGGGCCGCCGTTCCACCTCCTGGTTCACGCCCTACCCGGAGCCCGACACGGGACTCCAGACGTACTCCACCCTCGTCCCCGGCAGTTCGCTGTGGCAGGCCCAGCATCTGTGGCACGAGCCGAGCGGCACCCGGGTGGGCACCGAGATCAGCCGGCTGACGACGCCGGAGGAGACCGACGGGTACGCCGCAGCCGCCGGACTGGTGCCCGCCGGACGGCAGGCCGACTGGCTTGGTGGCCCGTTCCGCGAGGACAGCCCGCTGTGCATCAGCCGCTACGTGCACGACGACCGGGGAACGGGTGGTGCGGATCATGACGACCGTCAGCACGGCTGAGCCCACGACGGGGCCCGCCACGGAACCCGCGACAGCACCCGCCGCCGAGCGCGCCACCGCCGGGCCGGGACCCGGCACCATCTGGGGCATCGCCCGCCGCCACCGGCTGCTGCTCGGCGCCGGCGTGCTGCTGGGCGTGGTGGGCGTCGCCTCCACCCTCGCCCAGCCGGTGATCGTCTCCGACCTCATCGAGGCGGCCGGAGCCGGCGAGGCGGTGGCCTTCCTCATCGTGCTGCTCGGCGCCCTGCTGCTGGCGGACGCCGCGCTCTCCGCCACCCAGGGCTATCTGATCGGCCGGGCGGGCGAGAACATCGTGCGCGACTCCCGCACCTTCCTCACCGGCCGGGTTCTGCGCGCCGACCTGGCGGCGTACCAGGCCAGACGGCAGGGCGACGTCCACACCCGGCTGGTGTCCGACACCTCCCTGGTGAAGATCGCGCTGTCGCAGAGCCTGGCCCAGATCATCGTCAACGGCCTGGTGGTCATCGGCTGCGTGGTGATGATGGCGTGGATCGACATCTGGCTGCTGCTCATCGCCCTGGGCTGCATCGGCGTGGCCAGCGCCGTCTCCCTGTGGCTGGCCCGCAGACTGCGGGTGGCCGCCGTGCGCAACCGGGAGGACACCGGGGACTTCGGCGCCGACCTGCACCGGGTGCTCGGCGCCCTGACCACGGTGAAGGCGGCCCGCGCCGAGGACCGCGAGCAGCACCGCATCGGCCTGCTGACGGAGCGGGCGCGCGGCTCGGGGATCCGGGTGACCGCATACGCCTCGGTGCTCACCCCCACCATGAACGTCGGGCTCCAGGCCTCGCTGGCCGCCGTGGTCGGCGCCGGCATGGCGCGCGCGGCGACCGGCTCGCTGGGCCTGGCCGACTTCACCGCGTTCGTGATGTACCTCTTCTATCTGGTGTCGCCGCTGGTGCTGGTGTTCATGAGCATCGGCGCCTACCAGCAGGGCCGGGCCGCGATGGCCCGCGTCGACGAACTCGTCCACCTGCCGCAGGAGGACGGCCCCGCCACGGCCCCGGAAGCGGCCGCGGGGCCCGACCCGCTCACCGGTACGGCACCCCCCGCCGTGGAATTCCGCGCCGTGCGCTTCGGATACGGCGAGGACGGCCGGGACGTGCTGGACGGCGTCTCCTTCGCCGTCCCGCCGCGCGGACTGACCGCCCTGGTCGGCCCGTCGGGCGCCGGCAAGACCACCGCCTTCCAGCTGATCGAGCGCTTCTACCGGCCGCGCGGCGGCGCCGTCCTGGTGGACGGCCGCGACATCGCCACCCTCCCGCTGTCCGCCGTCCGTGGCCGGGTCGGCTACGTGCAGCAGGACAGCGCCGCGATGCGCGGCACCCTGCGCGAGAACATCACCTACGCCGCCCCCGACGCCACCGAGGCCGAACTGTGGGACGCCGTGGAGATGGCGGGCCTGGGCCAGGTGGTCGCGGACCTGCCCGAGGGCCTGGACACCGTCCTGGGCGACGGCGGCACCGGGCTCTCCGGCGGGCAGCGGCAGCGGGTGTGCATCGCCCGCGCGCTGCTCCAGCGGCCCGCCGTGATGCTGCTCGACGAGGCCACCTCGCACCTCGACTCGGACACCGAGGCGGCGCTGCGCGAGGTGCTGGCCCGGGTCGCCGAACGGTGCGCGGTGATCGCCATCGCCCACCGCATCTCCACCGTGGTGGACGCCGGCCACATCGTGGTCCTGGAGGGCGGACGGGTCCGCGATCGCGGCACCCACCCGGAGCTGATGGCCCGCGATGAGCTGTACCGGCGGCTGGCCACCACCCAGTTGGTCGCGGAAGCGGCACCGGCGGCCGGACGACAGGATCCTGCGGGGCGGGTGCAGTGAGTTGCCAGCCCGCGCCTCCCCGGCGCCGTCCGGCGCGTGACAGATTCACCGGGTGCGCACGAACGCGGCGCACCGACAGCACAGTTGAGGAGGTCGGTAGATGAACGCCACACCGCACCGGCGGCGTACGGCCGCACGCGTCACGGCACTCGCCGTGGCCGTACTGCTGGCGGCCGGCGGAACGGCCGCGACGGCGACGGCGTACGAGGGCGGCGGTGGGAGCAGCGGGGGCGGCGGCGCCTCCGGTGGCTGGGCGCAGGTCGCCGGCACGGCGTTCACCGACCCCGCCGACCGGCTCGTCCCCGAGCCCGGCACCCCCCGGCCGCCGCAGCCGGACCCGGAGAAGTGCAACCGCGAGGACTGGCAGCAGCCCTGCGCCAACGGCTGGCAGTGAGGCCCCGCGCGTGAACGGGGCGAAGGGGGGCGGCGGCGCGGGCCCGTCCGCCCCCGCCCGGGCCGCCCTGCCCGGCACGGGGGGCCGATGACGGACGGGGAGGGGCACGGGGACGGGCGGGACGGGGAGGGTCACGGGGAGGGGGAGATCGCACTGACACTGACCGCCGCGCACGCCCGCGACGGCGAGATCGCCCTCGTCCGGCTGCTGAGCCTGCTGCCCGGCCACTGGACGTACCGGCACCGGGTGTCCGCCTCCCGCATCCTGCTGTGGGTCCGCGCCCCGGCGGGCGGGCGGCCCGCACCACGGGCGGCCGTGCACGCCGCGCTCCGGGCGGCGCTGGCCGACCCCGCGCTGCGCGGGTGGCGGCCGGACGGCGGCTGACGGGGCCGCGGCCGGTTCAGATCCAGCCGCGGTCGCGCGCCAGCAGCGCCGCGTGCGCGCGGTTCTCCGCCGCCAGCAACTGCATCAGGTCGGCGATGTGCCGCCGGTAGGTGCGCAGCGACACGCCCACCTCCCGGGCCCCCGTCTCGTCCTTGCTGACGGTGCACATCCGCTGCAGCACCTGCCGCTGCGCCTCGGAGAGTTCGGGGTTCTGCCGGTCGGGGGAGTCCACCAGCGCGCCGAAGTCCTGCGCGGCGTCCCACAGCCGCTCGAAGAGCGTGATGATGTTGCCGACCAGGGCGCTCTCGCGGGCGCACAGCGCGCCGCGCGAGGTGTTGTCCGGGTCGATCGGGACCAGCGCGGTGTGCCGGTCGTAGACCAGGATCAGCTCCGAGAAGTCCTCCGCGATGCGGATCTGCGCCCCGTGGGCGGTGAGTTCCCGCAGATAGCTCAGGGTGGGGGCGTCCCGCAGCGCCTCGGCCCGCACCAGGTTCCTGATCCGCACCCCGCGCCGCAGGCAGCGCAGGTCCAACGGCCGCGCGTGCTCGATGTTCTCCTTGGTCAGCGCGGTGTACGGCTCGGCCGAGAGCACCTCGGAGTGCGCGAAGAACGACAGATCGTCGATGCGGCTGCGCACCAGCCGCAGATCCTCCAGCCGTTCGATGCCGCCCGCCGCCGTGTCCGGCGCCGCGGGCACCGGCCGTTCGCGGTGCAGCGAGTCGACGATGGTCCTGGTCTGGGTCAGATGCCGCATCTCCTGGTGGAGCCGCTCCAGGCGGTCCTCGGCGAGCCGGGGCACCGCGCTGTCCGGCTCGGCGGCCCAGGTGTGCTCGTCATCACCGAGCAGCAGCCGCAGTTCACGCAGCCGGTCCACCGCTTCCTGCGCCTCGCTCCGGCCGGCGCGCAGCACGATGTGGATCTCACGCGGTGAGGTGCGGGGGTTGCGAAGGAAGTGCCGGTAGATCTCTTCCTCGGCCGCCGACAGCCCGAGCACCGACATCGCGTATGCGTGCAATACGCCCTCCCCGTGAACGTTCGGCGCAAGATGCGTTCGAGTCGCGAGCGACAGAGCGAAGCCTATGGTGCGAGGGTCGCCTTGCGAAGTGGATCAGAGGAACAAATAACGGCGCTCCGGGACGGCGCCGACCGCCCCCCCGGGCCCGCCGTCCGCCGACCCGGGCCCGGGACGACGGCCCCCGGTGCCGCGAGACCGCCGGCCGCCGGACCGCGTGCCCGGCCGGGACACGGCCCGGGGTGGAACGTTTCGGCGGGCACCGTACGGCGCAGGCGTCAATTCCGTTCTGCACTACGATATTTCACCGGGCCGTGGGAAAACTGCGTGTCGGACCGGAAGTGTGCGCACACCGCTTCATACTTCCTGGCAGGCGCGGAAATGCGTGATTCCCCGACATGGCCGCCTCCGTGCCGGCGCACCGTCATCGCTTCCGAACGGAGAACCCATGCCGAACTGGACCGCGCGAGTCCACGGAGATCACCACACCAAAGAAGTGCTCCGGGTCGAGAGATTTCTTCAGCTCAACGACATCGCCTACGAACTCCGGGAACCGCAGGGGCAGGAGAAGGTCGTCGTCGACCTTCTCCAGGACGGTGACGTCGTCGCCACGGTCAAGGGCGAGGGAGTGATCGCCGAACTCATCGCGAAGCTGGGGCTGTCCACGCGCAAGGAGAACCAGAAGTACTACGACCTCATTGTGGTGGGAGGCGGCCCGGCGGGCATGTCCGCGGCGCTGAACGCCAGGACGCTGTACAACTGGGAGACGCTCATCGTCGAGAACAACGCCCCCGGCGGCACCGCCGGCACCGTTCTCAATCCCATCGACAACTACCTCGGCGTTCCCCCGGACGACAAGAGCGGCCATGGGCCGCTCGGAGCCGAGCTCGCGCACACCTGGATGCGGCAGATCAACGACTGGGGCATCCAGTGGCTCCCCGGCTACGAGGTCACCGAGCTGGCCCACGCCGACGCGGACCACCGTGAGCCGGACGACCCCGCCTCCCTGTACGCCGAGTACAAGGTGACCATCGCCTCCCGCGACGGGCGGACCACCGAAGAACTCCACGCCGGAATGGTGCTCATCGCCACCGGCCGCAAGCCCAGGCTGCTCAACTGCCCCGGCGAGGAGCAGTTCCTGGGCCGCGGGGTCTACTACGGAGCCCTGTACGCCGATGTCGAGCAGGCCGCGGCGGCGGACGGCCCCGTGGGAATCGTCGGCGGAGGGGACACCGCCGCCGTCGCGGCGACCCTGTTCGCCCAGCAGAAGGAGAAGCTCGGGGACGCCTACCACCAGGTCATCATGTTCGTGCGCAGTTATCTCGCGAAGGACATGGTCCGGGCGAACCTGGACAACGTCAAGAAATACGCGGACCTCGGGATCATCGACGTCCGCGAGGGAAAGGCCGTCTATGAATGCGTGGAGTACGAGGGGAAATTCGACGGGGTGAGATTCGGGGACGCCGACCCGAAACCCCCCGAGGACTTGCTCGAACCGTGCAGCCTGTCCTCCCTCTACGTCCTGATCGGCGCCGATCCCGATCTCGGCTGGCTGAAGGGCGTCCCGGAGGTCACCCTGGAGGACGGATATGTGCGGACCGGTGAAACGGGACTGACCTATACCGGGGCACCCGGAATCCACGCCGTCGGAGACATCCGTTACGGAAGCACCCGGCGGATCTCGGCCGCGGTCGGCGAGGGAGGAGCGGGAGCCATCGAGATGCACGAAAGGCTCAAGCTCGTCTGGGATACGGCGATCAAGCCGCAGACCGCCATGTACGAGTACTACAAAGCGCTGGCGAACGAGAAGAAATGAACCGGGGGCGCCGGCCGCGGCACCGCGCCGGGGCCCTCACCCGCTCGCGCGGGGCGCCGCTCCCCGCACGCGGCGGTGGGGGGCGAGCACGAGAAAAGGCCAGCACTCTCGGTGCTGACCTTTCACACGCTGTGCCCCCGGCAGGACTCGAACCTGCGCACACGGCTCCGGAGGCCGATGCTCTATCCGCTGAGCTACGGGGGCTTGGCGTCGCCTTGGCGACATCGAGAACATTACCAGCTCCCCGGCGGACCTCCGTACCGGGCCCCACGGGGTGGGAGTTTGCGAAAGGGCCGGACGGGGACCGGGGTACGCGCTTACCCTGGCGGGGTGCCAGGCGCTACCGGCCGGGTCCTCGTCGTCGACGACAGCCAGGTCATCCGGCAGCTCATCAGGGTCAACCTCGAACTCGACGGCTTCGAGGTCATGACCGCGTCCGACGGCGCCGAGTGCCTGGAGACCGTGCACCGATTCCGGCCGCACGTCATCACCCTCGATGTGGCCATGCCCCGTCTGGACGGGCTGCGCACCGTCTCCCGGCTGCGGACCGACCCGCGCACCGGGCACATCCCGCTGGTGCTCGTCAGCGCCAGCACGGATCAGGAACCGCCCGCCGAGGTGGACGCCGTGCTGGGCAAGCCCTTCGAGCCGACCGCGCTGGTCCGCGAGGTACGGCGGCTGCGCGACGAGGGGCGGGGGCACCGGGCGCCCGCCTCCTCTCGTACCCTGACCAGGTGACTCCCGACCAGCTGTCCCGCGTCGTGCTGCGCTGTGTGCGCCGGGCCGTCGAGAGCGGTCAGCTGCCGGGTGCCGCCGTCCCCGCGCGGGTGGTGGTCCGGCGCGCCCCGCACGGGGAGCCGGGATGGTCCACCGCCGTCGCCCACCAGCTCGCCCGCCCCACCGGGCGGCCCGCCGCCGAGGTCGCCGCGCTGCTGCGGGACGCCCTGCTGGCGCAGGACGGGATCACCGGCGCGTCGGTACGCGACGGGTTTCTCACCGTCCAGCTGCACGGGGACGGTGACACCGCCCTGCTGCGCGCGCTGACCGCCGATCCGGCACCCGATTCCGTACCCGAGGACACCGGGCGCGACATCGCGCGCTGGAGCGAGGCCACCGGCGGCGACCGGGCCGCGCTGCTCGTGCAGCGGGTGGAGAACCCGCTGTTCCGGGTCCGGTACGCGCACGCCAGGTGCCACCACCTGCTGCGGCACTCCGCACGGTTCGGGCTGAGCGCCGAGCCCGCCCCCGCCGCGCACCCCGCCGAGCGCACCCTGCTCGACGCCCTCGGGGAGTGGGCCGCCGCCGGGAACAGCCCGCAGCGGCTGGTCGCCATAGCCGGCGCCTGGCTGGAGGCGGAGTCCGTACGGGCCACCCTGCCCGTCGGGGACGAGAAACCCGGGACCGCCCACCGCGCGCGGCTGGCCCTCGCCCAGGCCACCGCGACGGTGCTCGCCGGCGGTCTGTCCCGGCTGGGTGTCAGTGCCCCCCGTCATCTTTAGCTCTCGCACCACCAGAGGTCTTCCATGAGCCGTTCCGCCCACCCCGCCGGGCCCCGCCACGCCGATGTGCTGCCCGAGGGCCACTACAGCGCCCCGCCCACCGATCTCAACGCCCTGGACCCCAAGGTCTGGGCCCACTCCGTGCGGCGCGGCGAGGACGGCGTGGTCACCGTCGCCGGCGTCGGCGTCGACCGGCTCGCCGACACCCACGGAACGCCCGCGTACATCCTGGACGAGGGCGATTTCCGGGCGCGTTGCCGTGCCTGGCGGCAGGCGTTCGGCGACGGCGCCGACGTGTTCTACGCCGGCAAGGCGTTCCTGTCCCGGGCCGTGGTGCGCTGGCTGCGCGAGGAGGGGCTCAACCTCGACGTCTGCTCGGGCGGCGAACTGGCCACGGCCCTGGCGGCCGGGATGCCCGCGGCGTCCATCGCCTTCCACGGCAACAACAAGTCCGAGCACGAGATCCGCCGGGCCGTCGAGTCCCGCGTGGGGCGCATCGTCGTCGACTCCTGCGACGAGATCGACCGCGTCGCGCGCATCGCCGGCGAGCACGGCGTACGGCAGCCGGTGCTCGTGCGTGTGACCGTCGGCGTCGAGGCGCACACCCACGAGTTCATCGCCACCGCCCACGAGGACCAGAAGTTCGGCCTCGCGCTGGCCGGCGGCGCCGCCCTGGACGGCGTGCGCCGCGTTCTGGCCGAGCCCCAGAGCCTGGAACTGCTGGGCGTGCACTCCCACATCGGCTCGCAGATCTTCGACCTCGCCGGGTTCGAGGTCTCCGCGCGCCGCGTCGTGCAGCTGCTGGCCACCGTCCGCGACGAGTTCGGGGTGAACCTGCCCGAGATCGACCTCGGCGGCGGCCTCGGCATCGCGTACACCTCCACCGACGACCCGCTGGAGCCCTTCGACATCGCCAGGACGCTGCGCGACATCGTCGAGCGCGAGTGCGCGGCGGCCGGCCTGGACGCCCCCCGGCTGTCCGTCGAGCCCGGGCGCGCGATCATCGGGCCCTCCGCGTTCACCCTCTACGAGGTCGGCACCGTCAAGCCGCTGGAGGGGCTGCGGACGTACGTCAGCGTCGACGGCGGGATGTCCGACAACATCCGCACCGCCCTGTACGACGCCGAGTACTCGGTGGCGCTGGTCTCCCGGAACTCGGACGCGCTGCCCATGCTGAGCCGCGTCGTCGGCAAGCACTGTGAGAGTGGCGACATCGTGGTGCGCGACGCGTACCTCCCCGCCGACCTGGCGCCGGGCGATCTGATCGCCGTCGCCGCCACCGGCGCGTACTGCCGCTCCATGGCGAGCAACTACAACCACGTGCCCCGCCCGCCCGTCGTCGCCGTCACCGACGGTGAGGACCGGGTGATCGTCCGGCGGGAGACCGAGGAAGATCTGCTGCGGCTCGACGTTGGCTGAGTCCACCGCCGAGTCCGCATACTGAACGCAGGCGGGGGCCGGCCCCCGCCTGCATAAGACTGAGGACCGGAAGACACATGGAAAGGCGAGGTCGAATGGTGCGTACGCGTCCGCTGAAGGTGGCACTGCTGGGCTGCGGCGTGGTCGGCTCCCAGGTGGCTCGCCTGATGACGACGCACGCCGAGGATCTCGCCGCCCGGATCGGCGCCCCGCTCGAACTCGCCGGGGTGGCCGTGCGCCGCCCCGACCGGGTCCGGGCCGGCATCGACCCGGCGCTGGTCACCACGGACGCCGAGGGCCTGGTCACCCGGGACGACGTCGACGTGGTCGTGGAGATGATCGGCGGCATCGAGCCCGCCCGCGGGCTCATCGAGGCCGCGTTCAAGAACGGCGCCTCGGTCGTCACCGCCAACAAGGCGCTGCTCGCCCAGGACGGCCCGGCCCTGCACGCCATAGCCGCCGAGCACGGCGCCGACCTCTACTACGAGGCCGCCGTCGCCGGGGCCATCCCGCTGCTGCGCCCGCTGCGCGAGTCGCTGGCCGGGGACACCGTCAACCGCGTGCTCGGCATCGTCAACGGCACGACCAACTTCATCCTGGACCGGATGGAGTCCTCGGGTGCCGGCTACGGCGAGGCCCTGGACGAGGCCACCGCCCTCGGGTACGCCGAGGCCGACCCGACCGCCGACGTGGAGGGCTTCGACGCCGCAGCCAAGGCCGCCATCCTCGCCGGGATCGCCTTCCACACCCGGGTGCGGCTGGACGACGTGCACCGGCAGGGCATCACCGAGGTCACCGCCGCGGACATCGCCTCCGCCCGCCGGATGGGCTGCACCGTCAAGCTGCTGGCCATCTGCGAGCGCGCCGGGGACGGCCGTTCGGTGACCGCCCGGGTGCATCCGGCGATGATCCCGCTCAGCCACCCGCTGGCCTCCGTCAAGGGCGCCTACAACGCCGTGTTCGTCGAGGCCGACGCGGCCGGGCAGCTGATGTTCTACGGCCCCGGCGCGGGTGGCGCCCCCACCGCGTCCGCCGTGCTCGGCGACCTGGTCGCGGTGTGCCGCAACAAGCTGGGCGGCGGGCGCGGGCCGGGCGAGTCCGCGTACACCCAGCTGCCGGTGAGCCCGATGGGCGATGTTGTCACCCGCTACCACATCAGCCTGGACGTGGCGGACAAACCGGGTGTACTGGCCCAGTGCGCCCTGGTCTTCGCCGACCACGGCGTCTCCATCGACACCGTCCGGCAGTCCGGCAAGGACGGCGAGGCCTCGCTGGTCGTCGTCACCCACCGGGCCCCGGACGCCGCGCTGACCGCCACCGTCGCGGCCCTGCGCGAGCTGGACACCGTGCATGATGTGGCGAGCATCATGCGCGTCGAGGGCGAGTAGCCGCCTCTTTTCCGCAAGTGAACAGGACACGACCGTGAGCATCTTGGACGCGACCAGCACCAGCCGTCAGTGGCGTGGGGTCATCGAGGAGTACCGCGACCGGCTGCCGGTCACCGCGGCGACGCCCGTGGTGACGCTGCGCGAGGGCGGCACGCCGCTCGTACCCGCGCAGGTGCTGTCCGAGCGCACGGGCTGCGAGGTGCATCTGAAGGTCGAGGGTGCCAACCCGACCGGTTCGTTCAAGGACCGCGGGATGACCATGGCCATCTCCAAGGCCAAGGAGGACGGCGCGCAGGCCGTCATCTGTGCCTCCACGGGCAACACCTCCGCCTCTGCGGCCGCCTACGCGGTCCGGGCGGGCATGGTGAGCGCGGTGCTGGTCCCGCAGGGCAAGATCGCGCTGGGCAAGATGGGCCAGGCCCTCGTCCACGGGGCGAAGATCCTCCAGGTCGACGGCAACTTCGACGACTGTCTGGAGCTGGCCCGCGGGCTGTCCGAGAAGTACCCGGTGGCGCTGGTCAATTCGGTGAACCCGGTGCGCATCGAGGGGCAGAAGACCGCTGCCTTCGAGATCGTCGACATGCTGGGCGACGCCCCCGACATCCACGTCCTGCCGGTCGGCAACGCCGGCAACATCACCGCGTACTGGAAGGGTTATCAGGAGTACGCGGCCGACGGGCCGGCCTCCCGCACCCCCCGGATGTGGGGCTTCCAGGCCTCCGGCTCGGCGCCGATCGTGCGCGGCGCGCCGGTACGGAACCCGACCACCATCGCCACCGCGATCCGCATCGGCAACCCGGCCTCCTGGGCGTTCGCCGAGCGGGCCAGGGACGAGTCCGGCGGGTTCATCGACGAGGTCACCGACCGTCAGATCCTGTCCGCCTACCGGCTGTTGGCCGCCGGTGAGGGCGTGTTCGTCGAGCCGGCCTCGGCCGCCTCGGTCGCCGGTCTGCTCAAGGCCGCCGAGCAGGGCAAGGTCGATCCGGGGCAGCGCATCGTGTGCACGGTCACCGGCAACGGCCTGAAGGACCCGGACTGGGCGGTGGCCGGCGCGCCGCAGCCGGTCACGGTGCCGGTGGACGCGGACGCCGCCGCCGAACGGCTCGGGCTGGCCTGATTCCGCGCGGGCCGGGGCCGGGTTCCGCCCGGCTTCCGGCCCGTGGCCGTCACGCACCGTACATCCCGGGGGCGACACTTCCGCCTCCCTGTATCGCGTCTGAACCTTCCTTCGATAGGCTGGTATTCAACCCCGTGCAGCGCGATCGCGAGACAGGTCGGCCTCCGGGGCATGCCGCACATCTCACCAAGGAGAGTCATCGAGCGATGGCCCATCCCGCCTTCCGCGCCGCCGCCGTCCGGGTCAGGGTCCCGGCGACCAGCGCCAATCTCGGCCCCGGATTCGACGCCCTCGGACTGGCCCTGGGGCTGTACGACGACGTGGTCGTCCGGGTGGCGGAGTCCGGGCTGCACATCGACATCGCCGGGGAGGGCGCCGACACGCTGCCCCGCGACGAGCGGCATCTGCTGGTCCGCTCGCTGCGCACCGCGTTCGAGGCGCTCGGTGGCCAGCCGCGCGGCCTGGAGGTGGTGTGCGCCAACCGCATCCCGCACGGCCGGGGCCTCGGCTCGTCCTCGGCCGCGATCTGCGCCGGTCTGATGGCGGCGCGGGCGGTGACCTCCGGCGGTGAGAGCCGGCTGGACGACGCCGCGCTGCTGGAACTGGCCACCGAGATCGAGGGCCACCCGGACAACGTCGCCGCCTGCCTGCTGGGCGGTTTCACGCTGGCCTGGGGCGACACCGGCGCGGTGCGGGCGATCCGCATGGAGCCGGCGAAGGACCTGGTGCCGGTGGTGTTCGTTCCGTCGAAGCCGCTGCTGACGGCCACCGCGCGCGGTCTGCTGCCGCGCACGGTGCCGCACGCGGACGCCGCGCTCAACGCGGGGCGCGCCGCGCTGCTGGTCGAGGCGCTGACCCGGCGCCCCGAGCTGCTGCTGCCCGCCACCGAGGACCGGCTGCACCAGGAGTACCGCGCGCCCGCCATGAGCGAGAGCATGGAACTGGTGCAGCGATTGCGCGCCGACGGCGTCGCCGCGGTGATCTCGGGCGCCGGGCCGACCGTACTCGCCCTGGTGGGGGACGAGGCGGCGGACAAGACGGCGCGGCTGGCCGGTGCGGGCTGGACGGCGAACCGGCTGGCCCTGGATCTGTCGGGGGCCAGTGTGCTGCCGCTCGCCGGATCCGCCGGGCCCGAGCGGTGACGGACGCCGGGCACGGGATTTCCGTACCAGGAGTGGGGGAATGAAGGCAGTATCCGGTAGTGTTAATCTCAAGTCTGCACGTACCGTCCCGATGGATTTCTCCAGGGGCACGGTATTCCGGGGTCCCGTCCACGGGACCATCCGATTCTTCCGGGAGCCTTCACTCATCTGCCTGAGCAGCCTGCCGGGCATGTCGAGTCCGCTCCGGAATGGGTGCGGCGTCGTTTCGCGGCGATTCCCCGTGCTTCTCCGTGATTCCCCCGCATCGCACGTTGCATTGATTCCTTCCGCCATGTCGCATCGGCGGAACCACCGCCCGGCCGGCCCGCGCCAAGGGGACCGCAGCCGGACAGCACAACCGGTCGCCGAGCCAGACAGGCCGACGCCCGCTCCAGGGAAGGACCCTTCGTGAGCGACACCACCGATCTGATGGGTGTGAGTGCCGACAGCGCCGGCAAGACCGCCGGTGATGCCACAGCCTCCGCCACGGACGCTCCCGCCGCCTCCGCCGCGCCCCGGCGCCGGCGTTCCGGCACCGGCCTCGACGGCATGGTGCTGGCCGAGTTGCAGCAGGTTGCCTCGGGCCTCGGGATCAGGGGCACCGCGCGGATGCGCAAGAGCCAGCTGATCGAGGTCATCAAGGAGAAGCAGGCCGCCTCCTCGGGCGGCGGCGCCCCCGCCTCCGCCCCCGCGGCGGAGGCCAAGCAGGCCGACACCGCGTCCGACGCCAACGGCACGGACAAGCCCAAGCGCCGCACCACCTCGCGGGCGCGTACGGGTGAGGCCGCCGAGGCGCAGCGGCAGCAGCAGATCGACATCCCCGGCCAGGCCGAGGGCTCCGCCGCCACCGCGGACAGCGGCAACGGCGGCGGCAAGAGCGGCCGTACCGCTCCCGCCAAGGACGCCGACACCGCGGGCAAGGACGACAGCTCCGGCGGTGAGCGCCCCGCCAAGCGGGAGCGCGAGCGCCGCGGCAAGAACAGCGGCGGCCAGGGCCAGCAGGGGCAGAACCAGGGCCAGAGCCAGGGTCAGGGCCAGAGCGGCGGCCGGGGCAACCGGGATCGCGACCGTGACCGTGACGGCGGTGGCCGTGGCGACGGCGGGCGCGGCGACGGCAACCGTGACCGCGACCGAGACAACCGCGGTGGCGGCGACGACGACTTCGACGGCGGGCGGCGCGGGCGCCGCGGCCGCTACCGCGACCGGCGCGGCCGGCGCGGCGGGCGCGAGGAGTCCGGCTTCAACGAGCCGCAGGTCGCCGACGACGATGTGCTGATCCCCGTCGCGGGCATCCTCGACATCCTCGACAACTACGCCTTCGTGCGGACCTCCGGCTACCTGCCCGGGCCCAACGACGTGTACGTCTCCCTCGCCCAGGTCCGCAAGAACGGCCTGCGCAAGGGCGACCACGTCACCGGCGCGGTCCGCCAGCCCCGCGACGGTGAGCGGCGCGAGAAGTTCAACGCGCTGGTGCGGCTGGACTCGGTCAACGGCATGGCCGCCGAACACGGCCGCGCCCGCTCCGAGTTCAACAAGCTGACCCCGCTCTACCCGCAGGACAGGCTGCGTCTGGAGACCGAGCCGGGCCAGCTGATCACCCGGATCATCGACCTGGTCTCGCCCATCGGCAAGGGCCAGCGTGGTCTGATCGTGGCCCCGCCGCGCACCGGCAAGACCACGATCATGCAGGCGGTGGCGAACGCCATCACCCGCAACAACCCCGAGTGCCATCTGATGGTCGTGCTCGTCGACGAGCGCCCCGAAGAGGTCACCGACATGCAGCGGGCCGTCAAGGGCGAGGTCATCTCCTCGACCTTCGACCGCCCCGCCGAGGACCACACCACCCTCGCCGAGCTCGCCATCGAGCGCGCCAAGCGGCTGGTGGAGCTGGGGCACGACGTGGTGGTGCTGCTCGACAACATCACCCGTCTGGGCCGCGCCTACAACCAGGCGGCGCCCGCCTCCGGCCGCATCCTGTCCGGTGGTGTCGACTCCGCGGCGCTGTACCCGCCGAAGAAGTTCTTCGGCGCGGCCCGCAACATCGAGGACGGCGGCTCGCTGACCATCCTGGCCACCGCGCTGGTCGAGACCGGCTCGCGGATGGACGAGGTGATCTTCGAGGAGTTCAAGGGCACCGGCAACATGGAGCTCAAGCTCGACCGCAAGCTCTCCGACAAGCGGATCTTCCCGGCGGTGGACGTGGACGCGTCCGGCACCCGCAAGGAGGACCTGCTGATGGGCAGCGACGAGCTGGCCATCGTGTGGAAGCTGCGCCGGGTGCTGCACGCCCTGGACTCCCAGGCCGGCGTGGAACTGCTGCTGGACAAGATGAAGCAGACCAAGTCCAACGCCGAGTTCCTGCTCCAGATCCAGAAGACGACCCCGACCCCCAACGGTCAGGACTGACCCGGATCCGGATCCCCCGCGTAAGGGCCGCATCACCCATTGTGGTGATGCGGCCCTCGCCGTATCGGGTGAAACTGGGGCAATGGCGGATGACTCCGCGGATGACGCTCTGCCGCCCGGCGCGTCGGCCCTGACCGCACACACGCGCCGCAGGCGCCGCAGGCTGCGCGTCGCGGCCCTCACCACCGCCGCGGCGCTCACCGTGACCACCGCGGCGGGGGTCGCCCTGTACGTGAAGTTCGACGGCAACATCGCCGGCCTCGACATCGACTCCGCACTGGGCGGGGACCGGCCCGAGGACGCCCCGCACGGCTCCCTGGACATCCTCGTCCTGGGCTCGGACTCCCGGGCGGGCGGGAACGGCGTCTACGGCTCCGAGGACGGCGCCCGCGCCGACACCGCGATGATCGTGCACATCAACGAGGAGCACGACGCCGCCACCCTGGTGTCCATCCCCCGCGACACCCTGGTCACCCGGCCCGCCTGCGACCGGGCCGACGGCACCACCGTCCCCGAGGCCCCGCGCACCATGTACAACGAGGCGTACGAGATCGGCGGGCCCGCCTGCGCCGTCAAGACCACCGAGTCGCTGACCGGCATCAGGATGGACCACTACATCGAGATCGACTTCAAGGGCTTCGAGAAGATCATCGACACCCTGGGTGGCGTCGAGATCACCACCCGCGAGGATCTGCACGACCCCGACAGCCGCCTCGACCTCGCCGCCGGCACCCACACCCTGGACGGGGCGCAGGCCCTGGCCCTGGTCCGCACCCGGCACGCCATCGGCGACGGCAGCGACCTGGGACGCATCCGGCTCCAGCACACCTTCGTCCGCGCCCTGGCCGAACAGGTGGGCAGCATCGGCCTGTTCGGCAACCCGAAGAAGCTGTACGACCTGGCCGACGCCGCCACCTCCTCCCTCACCACCGACTCCGCCCTGGCCTCCGTCTCCGAGCTGACCGGCCTGGCCCGTACCCTCAAGAACATCGGGCCCGACCAACTGGACATGATCACGCTGCCGGTCGCCCACGACGAGCACGACCCCAACCGGGTGGTGCCCCTGTCGCCGCAGGGCGAGCAGCTGTGGGAGGCGCTCCGGCGGGACGAGCCGGTGCCGCAGGCCGCCCGCGAGGGCTCCGCGGCCGAGCAGGAGCCGCCCGCCACCCAGGTCACCCCGGGGGCGCCGGGGGGCGGGGAATAACGGTCCCGGCACCCTCGTTTTGGACGGAGCGGACAGTGCTGGCAGACTGAGCCGCTGGCTCCGGTTCACGGCACGCATCGGGCGTGCCGACCCGGCGCCCTCCAGAACGCAAGGAGAGACCATGAAGCGCGACATTCACCCGGAGTACGTCGAGACCCAGGTCAGCTGTACCTGTGGGGCGTCTTTCACCACCCGCAGCACCATGACCGAGGGCAACATCCGTGCCGACGTCTGCTCCGAGTGCCACCCGTTCTACACCGGCAAGCAGAAGATCCTCGACACCGGTGGCCGCGTGGCCCGCTTCGAGGCGCGCTTCGGCAAGAACGCCGGGGCCGCGAAGAAGTAGCCCCACCCCTGGCGCCGGGCCCGGTCACACCCCCTCGCGGAGGCGGCCGGACCGGCGCCTTTCATGTCTCCGCTCCACCCGCTGTCCCCCGGTCCCATCCTTCTCCCAGGAGTACACGATGTTCGAGGCGGTCGAGGAACTGATCGGCGAGCACGCCGACCTCGAACGGCGGCTCGCCGACCCCGCGGTGCACGCCGATCAGGCCACCGCGCGCAAGCTGAGCAAGCGGTACGCCGAGCTGACTCCGATCATCGCGGCGTACCACTCCTGGAAGCAGTACGGCGAGGACATCGAGACCGCCCGGGAACTCGCCCAGGAGGATCCGGAGTTCGCCGCCGAGGTCAAGGAACTGACCGCCGCCCGCGAGGCCGTCACCGAACGGCTGCGGCTGCTGCTGGTGCCCCGCGACCCCAGCGACGACAAGGACGTCATCCTGGAGATCAAGGCGGGTGAGGGCGGCGACGAGTCGGCCCTGTTCGCCGGCGATCTGCTGCGCATGTATCTGCGCTACGCCGAGCGCGTGGGCTGGAAGACCGAGCTGATCGACGCCAACGAGTCCGACCTCGGCGGCTACAAGGACGTCTCGGTCGCCGTCAAGACCAAGGGCAACGCCGAGCCCGGCACCGGCGTGTGGGCCCGCCTGAAGTACGAGGGCGGGGTGCACCGCGTGCAGCGGGTGCCCGCCACCGAGTCCCAGGGCCGCATCCACACCTCGGCGGCCGGCGTGCTGGTGCTGCCCGAGGCCGAGGACGTCGACGTGGAGATCAACCCCAACGAGCTGCGCATCGACGTCTACCGCTCCTCGGGGCCCGGCGGCCAGTCCGTCAACACCACGGACTCCGCCGTGCGCATCACGCACCTGCCCACCGGCATCGTCGTCTCCTGCCAGAACGAGAAGAGCCAGCTGCAGAACAAGGACCAGGCGCTGCGCATCCTGCGCGCCCGGCTGCTGGCCGCCGCCCAGGAGGAGGCCGACAAGGAGGCCTCGGACGCCCGGCGCAGCCAGGTGCGCACCGTGGACCGTTCCGAGCGGGTCCGCACCTACAACTTCCCCGAGAACCGCATCTCCGACCACCGCGTGGGCTTCAAGGCGTACAACCTCGACCAGGTCCTGGACGGCGAGCTCGACGCCGTCATCCAGGCCTGCGTCGATGCCGACTCCGCCGCCAAGCTCGCGGCGGCGCAGTGATCGTAGGGTGGGGAACGTGACGTCATCATCCGGGTCATCCGCCACCGGGCCTTCCTCCTACCCCCGTTCCCTGCTGCTCGCCGAGGTGGCCCGTGCCACCCAGCGGCTGGCCGACGCCGGGGTGCCCTCACCACGCTTCGACGCCGAGGAACTGGCGGCGTACGTGCACGGCACCGAGCGTTCCCGGCTGCACCTGGTCGCGGACGCCGAGTTCGACGCCCGCTACTGGGAGGCGATCGCCCGCCGCGAGGCGCGCGAGCCGCTCCAGCACATCACCGGGCGGGCGTTCTTCCGGTACCTGGAACTCCAGGTGGGGCCCGGGGTGTTCGTGCCGCGCCCGGAGACCGAGTCGGTGGTGGGCTGGGCGATAGACGCGGTACGGGCCATGGATGTCGCCGAGCCGCTGATCGTCGATCTGTGCACCGGTTCCGGAGCGATCGCGCTGGCGCTGGCCCAGGAGGTGCCGCGCTCCCGGGTGCACGGCGTGGAGCTGGACGAACGGGCCCTGGGATACGCGCGGCGCAACGCCGAGGGGTCCCGGGTCGTCCTGCACCAGGGGGACGCCCTGAGCGCCCTGCCGCAGCTCGGCGGCCAGGTCGATCTGGTGATCTCCAACCCGCCCTACATCCCGCTCACCGAGTGGGAGCACGTGGCGCCCGAGGCGCGCGACCACGACCCGCAGCTGGCGCTGTTCTCCGGCGAGGACGGCCTGGACACCATCAGGGGCCTGGAGCGCACCGCGCACCGGCTGCTGCGGCCGGGCGGCATCGTGGTCATCGAGCACGCCGACACCCAGGGCGGTCAGGTGCCGTGGATCTTCACCGAGGACCGCGGCTGGGCGGACGCCGCCGACCACCCCGATCTCAACAACAGGCCGCGGTTCGCCACCGCCCGCAGGGTCAATCGATGACCAAGGAGGACGTTCACTGATGGCACGGCGATACGACTGCACGGACGTGGTCGACCGCAAGCACGGGCTGCGCGAGGCGGCTTCCGCCGTGCGGCGCGGCGATCTCGTCGTCCTGCCGACGGACACGGTGTACGGGATCGGCGCGGACGCGTTCAGCACCACCGCGGTGGGCGATCTGCTGGAGGCCAAGGGCCGTGGCCGCGGGGTGCCCTCCCCGGTGCTGGTCGGCTCCCCGAACACGCTGCACGGCCTGGTCACCGACTTCTCCGAGCAGGCGTGGGAGCTGGTGGACGCCTTCTGGCCGGGCGCGCTGACCATCGTGGCCCGCCACCAGCCGTCCCTCACCTGGGACCTGGGGGAGACCCGCGGGACGGTGGCGGTGCGGATGCCGCTGCACCCGGTCGCCCTCGAACTGCTCAAGGACTTCGGCCCGATGGCGGTCTCCTCCGCCAATCTCACCGGCCACCCGGCGCCCCAGAACTGCGACGCCGCCCAGGAGATGCTGGGCGACTCGGTCGCGGTCTACCTGGACGGCGGCCCGACGCCCGACATCGTGCCCTCGTCGATCATCGATGTCACCCGGCCGGTTCCCCGGCTGCTGCGCGCCGGTGCGGTGAGCGAGGAGGAACTGCGCAAAGTCGTGCCCGACCTGGAGATCTCCCATTGACCGCGCTTGCGGACAGTGGCATACGGCAGCCGGAGCCGACCGAGCCGGCCGGCGGGGTCCGCCCGGTCTTCCGGATACTGCATGTCAGTACGGGGAATGTGTGCCGCTCACCGATCACCGAACGCCTCACCCGGCAGGCGCTCGACCAGCGCCTGGGCGGGTTCGGCGACTCCCTGGTGGTGGAGAGCGCGGGCACGTGGGGGCACGAGGGTGCCCCGATGGAGGAGCACGCCGCTCAGGTGCTGTCCGAGTACGGGGCGGACGCCGCGGGGTTCTTCGGCCGTGAGCTGCTGGACGAACACGTCATCCACGCCGATCTGGTGCTGACCGCCACGCGTGATCACCGGCAGCAGGTGATCGCCATGGGGCACTCGGCGGGCCTGCGTACGTTCACGCTCAAGGAGTTCACCCGGCTGGTGCGGGCGATCGACGTCAGCACGCTGCCCGCCGGCGGGTCGCCGGAGGCGCTGGTGCACCGTGCGCGGGCGCTGTCCAGCGCGGCGGCGGCGCTGCGCGGCTGGCTGCTGGCGCCGACGGCGGAGGCGGACGAGGTGCAGGATCCTTATGGCGCCCCGATCCCGTACTTCCGTAGCATCGGCGAGGAGATCAGGGCCGCGCTGGATCCGGTGGTCACCGCGCTGACCGGGGTCCCGGCCCCGTAGGACGGGCCCTGAGCGCCGGAGGAGGTCAGCGGGCATGAGAAGGTATGGCGCTGAGGACCGGCGAGACTTCTGGGGCAGCCTGTGCGTGAATATCTCCTGACGCTCTGTGTCGCGGCTGCGGTCACGTATCTGCTGACCGGACCGGTACGGAAGTTCGCCATCGCGGCGGGTGCGATGCCCGAGGTGCGCGCGCGTGACGTGCACCGGGAGCCGACACCGCGGCTGGGCGGCATCGCGATGTTCGGCGGGCTGTGCGCGGGGCTGCTGGTCGCCTCCCAGCTGTCGAACACCTCCGAGGTGTTCCGGCTGTCGGACGAGCCGCGGGCGCTGCTGTCCGCGGCGGCGCTGATCTGGCTGCTGGGGGTGCTGGACGACAAGTGGGGCGTGGATGCCCTGGTCAAGCTGGGCGTGCAGATGGTCGCGGCCGGGGTGATGGTCCTCCAGGGGCTGACGATCCTGTGGCTGCCGGTGCCGGGCGTCGGGGTGGTGGCGCTGACCCCGTTGCAGGGCACGCTGCTGACCGTGGCGCTGGTGGTGGTGACCATCAACGCGGTGAACTTCGTGGACGGCCTGGACGGTCTCGCGGCGGGCATGGTGTGCATCGCGGCGGCGGCGTTCTTCCTGTACGCGTACCGGGTCTGGTACGGCTACGCGATCGAGGCGGCGGCGCCCGCCACGCTGTTCGCGGCGGTGCTGATGGGCATGTGTCTGGGCTTCCTGCCGCACAATCTCCATCCGGCGCGGATCTTCATGGGTGACTCCGGGTCGATGCTGCTGGGGCTGATCCTGGCGGCCGGCGCGGTCTCCATCACCGGCCAGGTGGACCCGGACGCGATGAAGCTGTTCACCGGCTCGGTGCGCGGCGCGGTCCACGAGATGGTGCCGGTCTACATTCCGCTGCTGCTGCCGCTGACGATCATCGCGGTGCCGTTCGCGGACCTGGTGCTGGCGATCGTGCGCCGCACCTGGAACGGGCATTCGCCGTTCGCCGCCGACCGGGGGCATCTGCACCACCGGCTGCTGGAGATCGGCCACTCGCACCGCCGTGCGGTGCTGGTCATGTACTTCTGGTCGGGCCTGATCGCCTTCGGCGTGGTGGGGTTCTCGGTGCAGGGGGTCGGCGCGTGGATCGTGCCGGGTGTGGTGGGGCTGAGCGCGCTCGGGCTGATCGTGCTGCTGCTGCCCCGGTTCCCGCTCAAGCCGCCGGCGCGGTGGCGGCGTCCGGAGCCGGCGGGTGCCGTCTCACCGGCTCCCCGGGGCGGCGAGGGCGAGGCCGGCGCCGCGGTGGCGGGCCCGCAGACGCCGGGCGCGGAAGCGGCGGGTTCGGACGAGCCGGGCGCGGCTCCGGTCGCCGAGGGCTCCGCGGTGGCCACGGCGACCCGCGAGCACGGTCTGAACGGGGCCACCGCGGTGGGTGAGCGGCAGCGTTTCGCACGGCGCCGCAAGATCGATACCAGGTTTTGACCCCACACAGACGTGGTCAAGTGGAGAGTGCCCGATTCACCCACTTGTGTGAGGCCCTACACACGAAATGAGTAAAGACCTCATCAAAAAGTTTGTGATAGCGTTCACGAGTACTCGGCCCGAGCACTCTGTGTCCGGGACGGGACGTTCGCTCACTCGTCAATGACGACAGTCCCTGAAGCCCCCGCCGGAGAACATTTCCATGCAGTCCAACGACGCCCGGATACTCCGAGGCGCCGCGGTTCCCACTGCCGTGGCCGGAGTACTGGCCACCGCGACAGGAGCCTTTCTCTCAGGGGCGGAAGGCGCGTACAGCGTCGCCCTGGGGGTCTTCATCGCCGCCGCCTTCTTCGCTCTGGGGCTGCTGGCCCTGGGCTATGTCAACCACCGCTGGCCCGAGTTGTTCTTCGGCGCCGCCATGGTGATATACACATCGCAGATGGGCGTGCTGTTCGTGGTGCTCATACTGCTCCGGGACGCGGCCTTCCTGCACGGGCGGGCCTTCGCGGCGGGAGTGCTGGTCGGAACGGCCGTGTGGCTGGCCGGCCAGGTGCGCGCGCACATGAATCTCAAGATCCTTTATGTGGTACCGGAATCCTCCTCGTCGTCATCCGGCGGTCCGATGTGATCTCCGGTGCCGTACGGCAGTCCGGTCAAACCGGGGGCGGCATACGGGCTGTCATCGTGGACTGCTATCGTCCCTCGCCGAGAGCTGAGTGGATCGCGGTGTGCCGGCTGTGCGGGACAGCCGAGCACTTCGCCCTGAATCCCGCCGGACCGCGCGGACCCCGCCGGACCGGTCTCTCTCCCGTCCCCACCAGTCCAGTGCCGTCCTGTGGCCTGCGGTCACGCCGACACACCGAGGTTGCCGTATCCATGCGTCACGCCGAAGGAGCTCACGGTGATGAATGACCAGGTGCTCGCCTTCGAGACCGACTGTCACCTTTTCCAGGAATGCGGCTTCCCCGCTCCGTCCGTGTGGTCGTTCATCTTCGATCCGCTCTTCAGCGTCGGGCCGATCGAGTTCAACAAGGCCATGCTGCTCGCGCTGCTCGGCACCGTGGCGATCCTCTCCTTCTTCTGGGCGGCCTTCGCCCGGCCGAAGGTCGTGCCCGGCAAGCTGCAGATGGTGGCGGAGGCGGGGTACGACTTCGTCCGCAAGGGCGTCGCCCGCGAGATCATGGGCAAGAAGGGCGAGCCGTACGTCCCGCTGCTGGTCTCGCTGTTCTTCTTCGTCTGGGTCATGAACCTGTGGGCGGTCGTGCCGCTCGCGCAGTTCCCGGTGACCTCGGCCATCGCGTTCCCCGCCGGCCTCGCCGTCGTGGTGTGGGTCACCTACATGACGGTGACCTTCAAGACGAACGGTTTCGTCGGCGGCCTGCGCAATCTGTGTGTGCCCAGTGGGCTGCCCAAGGGGATCTACGTGATCCTCACGCCCATTGAGTTCATCTCCAACGTCTTTCTGCGGCCCTTCACGATGGCGGTCCGGCTCTTCGCGAACATGTTCGCGGGCCACCTGCTGCTGCTGCTGTTCATCATCGGCACCTGGTACACGCTGGGCACCGTCGTCGGCACGTTCTACTCGATCACGTCGTTCGCCCTGGCGCTGGTCCTCACGGTCTTCGAGATGTTCATCCAGGCCCTGCAGGCCTACGTGTTCGTCGTGCTGACCGCCACCTACCTCTCCCAGGCGCTCGAAGAAGCGCACTGAGAGCACACAGACCCTCACGACCGACCGCATGACACCGGTGGACACACCTCCGCCGGCCCACCACAGAGAAGGAACCAACGGACATGTCCGCAGCTTTCGACACCCTCGCCGCCGTCAACGGCAACATCAACACCATCGGCTTCGGTATCGCGGCGATCGGCCCCGGTGTCGGCGTCGGTATCGTCTTCGGTAACGGTGTCCAGGCGATCGCCCGCCAGCCCGAGGCCGCCGGCCTCATCCGGCAGAACATGCTGCTGGGCTTCGCCGTCATCGAGGCGCTGGCGCTGATGGGCTTCGTGCTGGCGTTCGCCCTCAGCTGAGCGTCCCATCGAAGCCCTTACCGACGAGAGGTCCACAATCATGATCAACATGGCTGCCGAGGGGCCCCAGAGCCCCTTGCTGCCGGTGTGGCCCGAGGTCTTCATCGGACTGTTCTGCTTCGGCATCATCTTCTTCGCCTTCTACAAGAAGCTCCTCCCCTCCATCAACAAGGTGCTGGACGAGCGTCGCGAGGCGATTGAAGGCGGCATGGAGAAGGCCGAGGCCACCCAGGCCGAGGCCCGCCAGACGCTGGAGAGCTACAAGGAGCAGCTGGCCGAGGCGCGTCACGACGCCGCCCGGCTGCGCCAGGAGGCCAAGGAGCAGGGCGCCGCGCTCATCGCCGAGATGCGCGAGGAGGGTCAGCGCCAGCGCGAGGAGATCATCGCCGCGGGGCACGCCCAGATCGCGGCGGACCGCAAGCAGGCCTCCGAGCTGCTGCGCCAGGATGTCGGACGGCTCGCGACCGAGCTGGCCGGCCGGCTGGTCGGCGAGGCGCTGGAGGACAACGCCCGGCAGAGCCGTACCATCGACCGCTTCCTGGAGGAGCTGGAGGGCAAGGCCGCCGCGGCTCCCTCCGGTGACGCCGCCGGAGCCGCGCGGTGATCGGCGCCAGCCGGGAGGCCCTGGAGGGCGGCCGGGAGCGGCTGAACGTACTGACCGACAGTACGGCCACCGATCCCGCCGCCCTGGCCGAAGACCTGGCCGCCGTCACCGCGCTGCTGAACCGCGAGGTCTCGCTGCGCCGTGTCCTCACCGACCCGGCCCAGCCGGGCGAGGGCAAGGCCGACCTGGTGACCCGCCTGCTGAGCGGACAGGTCGGCGGCCCCACCGTCGACCTGGTGTCCGGCCTGGTGCGGTCCCGCTGGTCCGCCTCCCGGGACCTGGTGGACGCGGTCGAGGAGCTGGCGGACTCCGCCGACCTCATCGCGGCCGACCGGGCGGGCCACCTGGACACGGTCGAGGACGAGCTCTTCCGGTTCAGCCGGATCCTGTCCGGCTCCCCGGAGCTGCGCGCCGCGATCGCCACGAAGGACGAGCGGTCCCTCACGGCCAAGAAGGAGCTGGTGCGCCGGCTGCTGGGCGGCCGGGCCGACCAGGTCACCGAGCGGCTGATCCTCCGCCTCGTGGAACATCCGCGGGGACGTAGCCTGGACCAGGGGCTGGAGGCGCTCTACACGCTCGCCGCCGCCCGCCGCAACCGTTCGGTCGCGGTCGTCACCTCGGCGGTGCCGCTGAGTGACACCCAGCGGGACCGGCTCGGCCGGGCGCTGGCGAAGCTGTACGGGCGCGAGGTCCAGCTGAACCTCGACGTCGACCCGGCGGTCCTCGGCGGGATCTCGATCAGGATCGGGGACGAGGCCATCCAGGGCACCGTCGCCGACCGTCTGGACGAGGTCACCCGGCGGCTGGGCGGCTGACTCCGCCGCGGGCGCCCGGCGCCCGTGGCACACCACCAACTCAAGAAGCATGACGAGCGGCCCGAGTTGGGCCGTAGCGCACGAACTTACGGGCCCAACAAGGAGAGCAGGGAACCCAGATGGCGGAGCTCACGATCCGGCCGGATGAGATCCGGAGCGCACTGGAGGATTTCGTCCAGTCGTACACCCCGGACGCGGCCTCGCGGGAAGAGGTCGGGACGGTCAGCGTTGCCGGTGACGGCATCGCGAAGGTCGAGGGCCTGCCCTCGGCCATGGCGAACGAACTGCTGGAGTTCGAGGACGGCACCCTCGGCCTCGCCCTCAACCTTGAGGAGCGGGAGATCGGCGCCGTCGTCCTCGGCGAGTTCAGTGGCATCGAGGAGGGCCAGCCGGTGCGCCGCACCGGTGAGGTGCTCTCCGTCGCCGTCGGCGAGGGCTACCTGGGCCGGGTCGTCGACCCGCTCGGCAACGCCATCGACGGCCTCGGCGAGATCGAGACCTCGGGCCGCCGTGCCCTGGAACTGCGGGCGCCCGACGTCATGCAGCGCAAGTCGGTGCACGAGCCCATGGAGACCGGCTACAAGGCCGTCGACACCATGACCCCGATCGGCCGCGGCCAGCGTCAGCTGATCATCGGCGACCGGCAGACCGGCAAGACCGCTCTGGCGATCGACACGATCATCAACCAGCGCGACAACTGGCGCTCCGGCGACCCGAAGAAGCAGGTCCGCTGCATCTACGTCGCCATCGGCCAGAAGGGCTCCACCATCGCCTCCGTGCGCGGCGCCCTGGAGGAGGCCGGCGCGCTGGAGTACACGACGATCGTCGCCGCTCCCGCGTCCGACCCGGCCGGCTTCAAGTACATCGCCCCCTACACCGGCTCGGCCATCGGCCAGCAGTGGATGTACGAGGGCAAGCACGTCCTGATCATCTTCGACGACCTGTCGAAGCAGGCCGACGCCTACCGCGCCGTCTCGCTGCTGCTGCGCCGCCCGCCGGGGCGCGAGGCGTACCCCGGTGACGTCTTCTACCTGCACTCCCGGCTGCTGGAGCGCTGCGCCAAGCTGTCCGACGAGATGGGCTCCGGCTCCATGACCGGCCTGCCGATCGTGGAGACCAAGGCGAACGACGTGTCGGCGTTCATCCCGACCAACGTCATCTCCATCACCGACGGCCAGTGCTTCCTGGAGTCCGACCTGTTCAACGCGGGCCAGCGGCCGGCGCTGAACGTCGGTATCTCCGTCTCCCGTGTCGGTGGCTCCGCGCAGCACAAGGCGATCCGCCAGGTCACCGGTTCGCTCCGGGTGGACCTCGCGCAGTACCGCGAACTGGAGGCGTTCGCCGCCTTCGGTTCCGACCTGGACGCTGCCTCCAAGGCCGCCCTGGAGCGCGGTAAGCGCATGGTCGAGCTGATCAAGCAGGAGCAGTACAACCCGTACCCGACCGAGCACCAGGTCGTCTCCATCTGGGCCGGTACCAACGGTCTGATGGACGACATCCCGGTGGAGGACATCCGCCGCTTCGAGCGTGAGCTGCTGGACTGGCTCGGCCGCGAGAAGAAGGATCTGCTGACCTCCATCCGTGAGGGCGGCAAGATGAGCAACGACACGCTCCAGGCGATCGCCGGCGCCGTGTCCTCCTTCAAGCAGCAGTTCGAGACCTCGGGCGGCAAGCTGCTGGGCGAGGGCTGATCATGGGCGCTCAGATTCGTGTCCTCAAGCGCCGGATCAAGTCCGTCACCGCCACCAAGAAGATCACCCGGGCGATGGAGATGATCGCCGCCTCGCGCATCGTCAAGGCGCAGCGCAAGGTGGCGGCGTCCGCGCCGTACGCAGACGAGCTGACCAACGCGGTCACCGCCGTGGCGCACAGCTCGGACGTCAAGCACCCGCTGACGACCGAGGTGGAGCGCCCGCGACGGGCCGCGGTCCTGCTGATCACCAGCGACCGCGGTCTGGCAGGCGGATACTCCTCGAACGCCATCAAGGCCGGGGAGCATCTGACCAGCGAACTGGTGAGTGAGGGCAAGGAGGTCGACACGTACATCGTCGGCCGCAAGGGTGTGGCGTACTACGGATTCCGGGAGCGGGCCATCGCCGACTCCTGGACCGGCTTCACCGACAGCCCGACGTACGCCGACGCCAAGATGATCGCGGAGCCGCTCATCGAGGCCATCGAGCGGGACTCCGACAAGGGTGGGGTCGACGAGCTGCACATCGTCTTCACCGAGTTCGTGTCGATGATGACGCAGACCCCCGTCGAGCGGCGGATGCTTCCGCTGACCTTCGAGAAGTCTGCGGAGGAGTCCGCGGCGGTCTTCGCCAAGGGCGCGCAGGCGCACGCCCTGTACGACTTCGAGCCCACGGCCGAGAAGGTGCTTGACGCCCTTCTCCCGCGGTACGTCGAGAGCCGTATCTACAACGCCCTCCTCCAGGCCGCCGCGTCCAAGCACGCGGCGACCCGGCGGGCGATGAAGTCGGCGACCGACAACGCGGAGGAGCTCATCAAGTCGCTGTCGCGGCTTGCCAACGCGGCCCGTCAGGCCGAAATCACCCAGGAAATCACCGAGATCGTCGGTGGCGCGAGCGCCTTGGCCGACGCGACCGCGGGAAGTGACCGATAATCATGACTACTGCTGCTGAGGCGGCCCCCCAGCAGGGCACCGCCACGGGACGGGTCGCACGGGTCATCGGCCCGGTCGTCGACGTGGAGTTCCCCGTCGACGCGATTCCCGACATCTACAACGCGCTGACCGTCGAGGTCGAGGACCCCGCGATCAAGGGCACCACCAACACCCTCACCCTCGAGGTCGCCCAGCACCTCGGCGAGGGCATGGTGCGCACCATCGCGCTCGGCCCGGCCGACGGTCTGGTCCGCCAGTCCCCGGTGACCGACACCGGCAAGGGCATCACCGTGCCCGTCGGTGAGGTCACCAAGGGCCGGGTGTTCAACACCCTGGGCCACATCCTGAACGAGCCCGAGGCCGAGGCCGAGGTCACCGACCGGTGGGAGATCCACCGCAAGGCGCCGGCGTTCGACCAGCTCGAGTCGAAGACCGAGATGTTCGAGACGGGCCTGAAGGTCGTCGACCTGCTGACCCCGTACGTCAAGGGCGGCAAGATCGGTCTGTTCGGTGGTGCCGGTGTCGGCAAGACCGTGCTGATCCAGGAAATGATCATGCGTGTGGCGAAGCTGCACGAGGGTGTTTCCGTGTTCGCCGGTGTCGGTGAGCGTACCCGTGAGGGCAACGACCTCATCGAGGAAATGGCCGACTCGGGCGTGCTGCCGCAGACCGCGCTGGTCTTCGGTCAGATGGACGAGCCGCCGGGGACCCGGCTGCGCGTCGCGCTGGCCGGTCTGACCATGGCGGAGTACTTCCGCGATGTGCAGAAGCAGGACGTGCTGTTCTTCATCGACAACATCTTCCGCTTCACCCAGGCCGGCTCCGAGGTGTCCACCCTGCTGGGCCGGATGCCGTCGGCCGTGGGCTACCAGCCGAACCTGGCGGACGAGATGGGTGTGCTCCAGGAGCGCATCACCTCGACCCGTGGTCACTCCATCACCTCGATGCAGGCGATCTACGTGCCCGCGGACGACCTGACGGACCCGGCGCCGGCCACCACCTTCGCCCACCTGGACGCCACCACGGTGCTGTCCCGGCCCATTTCCGAGAAGGGCATCTACCCGGCGGTGGACCCGCTGGACTCGACGTCCCGGATTCTGGACCCGCGCTACATCTCGCAGGACCACTACGACACCGCCATGCGGGTCAAGGGGATCCTCCAGAAGTACAAGGACCTCCAGGACATCATCGCCATTCTCGGTATGGACGAGCTGGGCGAGGAGGACAAGCTCACCGTCAGCCGCGCGCGGCGGATCGAGCGCTTCCTGTCGCAGAACACCCACGCGGCGAAGCAGTTCACCGGCATGGACGGGTCGGACGTCTCGCTGGACGAGTCGATCGCCGCGTTCAACGGCATCGCCGACGGTGACTACGACCACTTCCCCGAGCAGGCGTTCTTCATGTGCGGTGGTCTGGACGACCTGAAGGCGAAGGCCAAGGAGCTGGGCGTCTCCTGATTGGTACGCCCGTGGTGCGCACGGAGGCGGGGGGTGCCCCCGCCTCCGGTGCACCGGCCATCTATTCTTCACATATCCAGGGGATGAGGAGCCATCGTGGCTGAGCTGCACGTCGAGTTGGTCGCCGCGGACCGCAAGGTCTGGTCGGGCGAGGCCAGCCTGGTCGTCGCGCGCACCACTTCGGGTGACATCGGGATCATGCCCGGGCATCAGCCGGTGCTCAGTGTGCTGCAATCGGGCCCGGTGACCATCCGTACCACGGGTGAGAGCGGGACCGGCACGGTCGTCGCGGCGGTGCACGGCGGATTCCTGTCGTACACCGACGGTAAGCTGTCGCTGCTCGCGGAGATCGCGGAGCTTGCGGACGAGATCGACGTCGAGCGTGCGGAGCGTTCCCTGGAGCAGGCCAAGGCGGACGCGGACGCCCACGCCGAACGGCGCGCGGATGTCCGGCTGCGTACCGTGGCGGCGGGGCGCTGATCCGCACAACGGACACACAACGGGGCGAGGAGGTCGGTTGAGATGGTCCTCGCGTTGGTTGTGGTCGGCGCCGTGCTGGCGCTGGTTGTGCTGGGACTGCTCGGTTTCGGGGTGCGCAGGCGGCTGATTCAGCGGCTGGGTGGCACCTTCGACTGTTCGGCGCGCTTCCGGGCGCCGAAACCGGGCCAGTCCCTGGGCAAGGGCTGGATTTATGGGGTCGCACGCTACAACGGAGACCGGGTCGAGTGGTTCCGGGTCTTCTCGTACGCGGTGCGGCCCCGTCGTGCTCTGCAGCGCGACCGCATCCAGGTGCGGGAACGGCGCGAGCCGCAGGGCGAGGAGGAGCTGGCGCTGCTCTCGGGCGCCGTGGTGCTCTCCTGCCGGCACGACGGGGACGATGTCGAGCTGGCGATGAGCGAGGACGCGCTGACCGGCTTCCTCGCCTGGCTGGAGGCGGCGCCGCCCGGCCAGCGGGTGAACGTCGCGTAGGACCCGGCACGAGCGGCCGGGGGAACGGAGATCCGTTCCCCCGGCCGCTTTGTGCGCCTGCCGTGCCGGTGGGTCAGTTCAGGCCGGTGTGGATGGCGTCGACCAGCGCGCCGTCCGCGGAGTCACCGGAGAACTCCCAGAAGAACGCGCCGCCCAGGCCCTGGTCCTTGGCCCAGCCCATCTTGTCGGTGACGGTCTGCGGGGTGTCGTAGCTCCACCACTGGCTGCCGCAGTGCGCGTACGCGGTGCCGGCGACCGTTCCGGTGGCGGGGCAGTTGGCGGCCAGCACCTTGTAGTCCTCGATGCCGGCCTCGTAGGTGCCGGGTGCGGCGCCCGAGGCGGTGCCGCCGGGTGCCGCCTGGCTCACGCCGGTCCAGCCGCGGCCGTAGAAGCCGATGCCCAGCAGCAGTTTCTCGCTGGGCACGCCCTGGGCCTTGAGCTTGGCGATGGCGTCGGCGCTGTTGAAGCCGTCCTGCGGGATGCCGTCGTAGCTCTCCAGCGGGGAGTGCGGGGCGGTGGGTCCGGTGGCCGCCCAGGCGCCGAAGAAGTCGTAGGTCATGACGGCGAGGTAGTCGGCGTACTCGGCGCCGGTCGCGTAGTCGGCGGCGTCGATCTTGCCGCCGTCGGAGGCGTCCGCGGTGATGGCGGCGGTGACCAGCTGGTCGCCGAAGACGCCGCGGAAGGCCCGCATCATGTCGCCGAAGACGGCGGGGCCGCTGGTGTCGCAGCTGTCACCGCAGGCGTTGGGGTACTCCCAGTCCAGGTCGATGCCGTCGAAGACACCTTCCCAGCGGGGGTCGTTGACCAGGTTGTAGCAGGACTGGGCGAACCGCTCGGGGTTCTGCATGGCCTCGCCGAAGCCCTTGGACCAGGTCCAGCCGCCGAAGGACCACAGCACCTTGAGGTCGGGGTTGAGTTCCTTGAGCTGGAGCAGCTGGTTGAAGTTGCCGCGCAGGGCACCGGTGTCCCAGGTGTCCGCCTCACCGGAGACGGATTCGGCGGCGCTGTAGAAGCGGTCGTAGGCGGCGTAGGAGTCGCCGATCGTACATTCGCCGTTCTGCACGTTGCCGAAGGCGTAGTTGATGTGGGTGATCTTGTCGGCGGAGCCGGAGTCCACGATGTTCTTGACGTGGTAGTTGCGGTTGTAGACGCCCCACTCGGCGAAGTAGCCGAGCTTGACGTCACCCGCGGTGGTCTCGGCGACGGGGGTGGGGGTCCTGTCCTCCTCCGCCTGGGAGGTGGAGGCGAAGGCCAGCATGCCTCCCAGGGGGAGGGTGAGCGCCGCCGTGATGGCGACGACCTTGCGCTTGGTGCTGCTCAGGGTGCGGTGTAGCCCCTTGCTCACGGGTCGCTCCTTGGTCGCGGAGAGGTGGGGGGAACTGAGCAGGGAGCGTAGAGAGGTCTGGACCAGTGGTCAATGGGGTCCGTACCAAAGAAAGTCTGGCTTGCGGTGCCCTTAAGTCTGCGTTGAGGAGGGCCGGTCGGGGGCGGCCGGGTGAATCCCGGACTCCCGCGCGAGCACCGCCACGTCCGAGGGGCCGGGAGGACGGATCACCGTCCACCCGGCCGCGTTCATGTCGGGTGCTCGGTGGGTCAGCCGTTCAGACCGGTGTGAATGGCGTTCACGAGGGCGCCGTCCGCGCTGTCACCGGAGAAGTCCCAGAAGGAGGCCCCGCCCAGGTCCTGCTCCTTGGCCCAGGCCATCTTGTCGGTGACGGTCTGCGGGGTGTCGTAGCTCCACCACTGGCTGCCGCAGTGCGCGTAGGCGGTGCCGGCGATCGTGCCGGTGGCGGGGCAGGTGGCGGCGAGCACCTTGTAGTCCTCGATGCCGGCCTGGCGCGTACTGGGTGCGGGCCCGGAGGCGGCGCCGCCCGGTGCGGCGTCGCTCACGCCGGTCCAGCCCCGGCCGTGGAAGCTGATGCCCAGCAGCAGCTTCTCGGAGGGCACACCCTGGGCCTTCAGCTTGCTGATGGCGGCGGCGCCGTTGAAGCCGTCCACCGGAATGCCGTCGTAGCTCTCCAGCGGGGAGTGCGGTGCGGTGGGCCCGGTGGGGGACCAGTCGCCGAAGTAGTCGTACGTCTTCACGGTGAGGTAGTCGGCGTACTCGGCGCCGGCCGCGTAGTCGGTGGCGTCGATCTTGCCGCCGTCGGAGGCGTCGGCGGTGATGGCGGCGGTGACCAGCTGGTCGCCGAAGACGTTGCGGAAGGCGTGCATCATGTCGGCGAAGGCGTCAGGGTCTGACGCGTCGCAGTTGTCACGGCAGGCGTTGGGGAACTCCCAGCCGAGGTCGATGCCGTCGAAGACACCGTGCCAGTACGGGTCGTTGACCAGGTTGTAGCAGGACTGGGCGAACCGGTCCGGGTTCTGCATGGCCTCGCCGATGTTCTTGGACCAGGTAAAGCCGCCGAAGGACCACAGCACCTTCAGGTCCGGGTTGACCTCCTTGAGCTGGCGCAGCTGGTTGATGTTGCCGCGCAGGGCGCCGGTGTCGTCCTCGCCCGAGACGGACTCGGCGGCGCTGTAGGAGCGTTCGTGGGCGGCGTATTCGTCACCCATCCTGCATTCGCCGTGCTGCACGTAGCCGAAGGCGTAGTTGAGGTGGGTGATCTTGTCGGCCGAGCCGGAGTCCACGATGTTCTTGACGTGGTAGCCGCGGTAGACGTCCCACTCGGTGAAGTAGCCGACGTTGATGGCGCCGGCCGCGGTGGTGCCGGTGTCGTCCGTGACGGTGGGGGTGGTGGGATCCTCGCCGGCCTGGGAGGTGGAGGCGAAGGCCAGCATGCCGCCCAGCGGGAGGGTCAGGGCCGCCGTGATGGCGACGACCTTGCGCTTGGTGCTGCTCAGGGTGCGGTGTAACCCCTTGCTCACAGGTCGCTCCTTGAAGAGGGAGAAGTGGGGGGAACTGAGCAGGGAGCGTAGGAAGGTCTGGACCAGTGGTCAAGGGGACCCGTACCTGGCGAAAGCCGAGGCTGCGTGCCCCTAAGACCGCGGTGAGGACGGCGGGTTGGGGCCGGGGCGGAGGGCCGATTCCTGGGCCAGTACGGCGGCCTGCACCCGGCTGCGCAGCCCGAGTTTGCCGAGCAGCCGGCTGACATGGGTCTTCACGGTGGCTTCGGCCAGCCGCAGCTCGGCGGCGATCTCGGCGTTGGAACGGCCCGCGCCGAGCTGCGCCAGCACCTCGCGCTCGCGGCGGGTGAGAGAGGCCAGCGCCGCCGGGTCCACGGAAGGACCGCGCGGGGGCTCGCCGGACCGGGCGAACTCGCTGATGAGGCGCCGGGTGACGGCCGGGGCGATCATGCCCTCGCCCGCCCGTACGGTGCGCACCGCCTCGATGAGCGTGGCGGCGTCGCTGTCCTTGAGCAGAAAACCGGCCGCGCCGGCCCGCAGCGCGCCGAAGACGTAGGCGTCGAGGTCGAAGGTGGTGAGCACCAGGACGTCCGAGGTGCCCTCGGTGGTGATCTCCCGGGTCGCCGACACCCCGTCCAGGCGCGGCATCTGGATGTCCATCAGCACCACGTCGGGGCGTAGTTCGCGGGCCAGGCGGACGGCCTCCACACCGTCCGGCGCCTCACCGACCACCTCGATGTCGGGGGCGGAGCGCAGAATGAGCACGAGGCCCAGGCGGACGGCCGCCTGGTCCTCGGCGATGACGACCCGGATGGTCACGCGGTGGTGGTCCCTTCGGTGAGCGGAAGACGGGCCAGCACCTGCCAGCGGTCACCCTCGCCGTACGGACCCGCGCTGAACGTGCCGCCCAGCAGGGCCACGCGTTCCCGCATCCCGGTCAGCCCGGCACCCGACCCCGGCGCGCGGGGGCGGGAGGTGTCCTGGCCGGCGGCGGCGTTGGGGCTGGTGACACACACCGTCAGGGACTGTGCGTCGTCCTGGTCGAGCCGGACCCGGACCTCGCCGGGCGTGGCGTGCTTGAGCGCGTTGGTGAGCGACTCCTGGACGATACGGTACGCGGCCAGGTCCACCGGCGCGGGCGGCCGGGGACGGTCCGCCCGCCGGTCCTCGGCCGTGACGCGCAGCCGGCCGGCGGCGCTGCGGGCGGCGCGGGCGATCAGCGCGTCGAGCGAGTCGAGTCCGGGCAGCGCCTCGGGGGCCGCCTCCGGGTCGTCCGCCCGCAGGATGCCGATCAGCCGGCGCATCTCGGCCAGGCCCTGGGTGCTGTTCTCCCGGATGATCGTCAGCGCGTCGCGGCCGGCGTCCGGATCGTCCAGGGTGAGGGCGGCGGTGGAGTGGATGGCGATGGCCGAGAGATGGTTGGCGACCACGTCGTGCAGTTCGCGGGCCATCCGGGCGCGTTCGTCGGTGATGGCCTGCACCCGGTCCATCTCGGCCAGCAGCGCCGTCTGTTCGGCCCGGAGCCGGGCGTGGGCCGCGCTCTCGCGGTGGCCGCGGACGATGGCGGCGGTCCAGGCCGGGGTGGCGGTGACCGCGGCGGCCAGCACCCCCAGCGCCAGCGCCTGCGGGTCACGCAGCCAGGCCAGGGCGCCCACCGTGACGGCGACGGTGAGGGCGACGCTGCCGCGCAGCACCGCCCGGCTCAGCCGCGGTCCGCCGTACAGCACGGCGGCGTACACCACGTCCGTGAACATCAGCAGCACCGCCAGCAGTCCGCCCGTCAGGGAGTCCCACAGCACGGCGGCGGCGCCGATGCCCAGACACCACCCCGGTGCGTTGCGACGCAGCAGCTCCGCGCCGCACATGACGAGCAGCCCGATCAGCGCCACCGGCGAGTACGGGCCGACGCTGACCACCGAGAAGACGTCGTACCGGACCCCGGTCAGCCCGCCGGCCAGTCCGACGACGGCGATACCGATGTCGTAGCGGTGCGGGCGGACCAGTGGCAGGGGCATGGAACCATCACAGCACGCCGGGCATCTTGTGGGGGAGCGCGGGACGGTGTCGTGGACCGGCGCGATGTGAGGGGAACGGGATGCGTGGAAGTCAGCTGCTCCGGGCCGGTGTGCTGGTGGGGGCGGTCCTCGTGGTCGGCGGGGTGGCACTGCTGACGTCCGATCACACGCCGGACCCGCCGGAGCTCGCCGAACGCTGGGTCTCCGGCTCGATGGCCGGTGTGCACGAGCCGGGCGATGTGGTGGCGACCTGGTTGACGGATGGCGCCGTCGTCGCCGTCACGGGGGTCGGCACGTGGGCGTTCGACGCGGCCACCGGGGAGAGGCGGTGGGAGCTGCCGGTCCGGGAGACCGGGCTGGTGCCCTGCGCGGCCTCCCCGGCACCGAACGCCGACGGGATCGCCGCCCTCCTCTTCGAGGATGTCGCGGAACCGTCGAACGACGGGGAAGGTGGGCGTTGCGACACCGTGGGCGCGCTGGACACCCGCACCGGCGAACTGCTCTGGAGTGAGCGGCTGGACTGGGGCCCGGGCCCGGACCATCGGTCCGCGACGCTGCTCACCGCCGGCAGCGAGGTGATCACCGCGGACGTCGAGGAGTGGTCCAGCCACCGGTTCACCCTCGACGGCACGGCACTGCCGCTGCCGGTGCGCCCGGGCAGCGACCCGTGCTCCGAGACACGATGGATCCAGGGCAGTGAACTGACGCTGCACCTCCATCTGTGCGAGGAGTACAGCATCACCGCCTTCGCCACCCAGAGCGGGGAAGAACTCTGGACCGCGCCCACCACGTACAGCTGGTCCGTGCTGCGCTGGTACGTCGCCGTCGCCGACGCTCCATTCGTCGTGACCACCGAGACCGGGGCGACGGTCTACGGGTCGTCCGGAGCACCGATCCGTCACGTCGAGTACGAGGGCCGGTTGGGCGGCGCGCCGGAGGTGGTGGGCGGGTCCGTGCTGGTGGCTCCGGAGGAGGACGGCACGGGGTCTGGATGGCGCGGCATCCCGTTCGGCTCCGACCCGGAGTGGGTGCACCTGGGGCCGGAAGGCTCCGTGCCGGCGGGCGCCGTGGAAGAGCACGTTCTGCTGGTCTCTCCGGCCGGCGGTGCCGAGGCAGGGGCGCACGAGAATCGGGAAGAGGCCGGTGGCGAGTACCGCCTGTCGTACGTGGCCGCCGCCAACGGGAAGGCGACCGAGAAGGGCCGCTTCCGCACGGACCCGGTGATCGCCGCCGTCGCCGGCGAGGACACCCTCTACACGATCACGGCCGCCGGAACACCCGCCGGGCACCCGATCGCCCACCTCAGCGCTTACCGCCTCCCGGGCTGACGCGCCGGGCGGCGGCCCGCGCTCTTACATCGAAGTGTGTAGCCGGGCGAGTCCGATCTCCTCACGGATGACGACGCGGGGACGGGGTGGCGGGCGGCAGGCTTGAGGGGTGCGGAAGGAGCCCCTGTCGTGATCGTGTACCTGATCATCGCTGCCGAGATCGCCTTCTGGGTGGTCCTGGCGGCCGGTCTCGCGGTGCGGTACGGACTGCGCCGGCCCCGCGCGGGCGGCGCGCTGCTGCTGTGCGTGCCGCTGATCGACGTGCTGCTGCTGACGGCCACGGTGCTGGACCTGCGCGGTGGCGCGGAGCCCGCGATGTCGCACGCGCTGGCCGTGCTGTATCTGGGCTTCACGGTGGGCTACGGCCACTATCTGATCCACTGGGCGGACGGCTGGGCCGCGCACCGCTGGGGCGGCGCGCCGCGCCCGGCCAAACCGCCGCGGTACGGCTGGGCGCGGGCCCGCCACGAATGGCGGTTGTGGCGGATGACGCTGGTGGGGATGGGCCTGTCGCTGGTGGTGGCGCAGCTGATGCTCTGGCTGATCGACCGTCCAGCGGCGGCGGAGCCCCTGCACGGCGCCCAGTGGGCGGCCGTGCGGATCCTGGGCATCCACGGGATCATCGCGCTCAGCTACACGATCTGGCGCAAGAACCCCCCGGCGCCCGCCGCCCCGGCCGCGGAGCGGCGGGAGGCACCGGTGGCCTGAGCGCCCGTGGCCCGTCAGGCGCCCGGGTACGGGCGGTCGCGGCGGGCGTCGTGCAGGATCGAGGCCCACCAGTGGAGCTGGTCCAGCATCGTCCGGGCCGCCTCCGCGGGCTCCTTCGGCTCCTTCAGGCCGCCGTCCGCCTCGAACAGCGTGTAGTAGCGCGGGAAGGCGATGTAGTCACGGACGGTGTGGGCGTGCAGTTCGTTGAAGACCTGCCGCAACTGCTCGATGGCCAGCAGGCCGCCGCTGGCCCCGCTGTAGCCGACGAAGCCGATCGCCTTGTGCCGCCACTCGGTGTAGTGCCAGTCGATCGCGGCCTTGACCGAGGCGGGGAAGCTGCGGTTGTAGTCCGGGGTCACCACGATGAACGCGTCCGCGTCCCGCAGGCGCGCGGTGAGCCCGGCCATGGCGGCCGGGCGTTCCATGTCCGGGTCGAGCGCCGGGGGGACGGCGGGCAGGGCCAGCGGCAGCGGGTGGTCCGCCAGGTCGACGGTGTCCACCGCGAAACGGCCGTGGTCCGCGGCCTGCGCGGTGATCCAGTCGGTCACCACCGGAGCGAACCGGCCCTCCCGGACGCTGGCGGTGATCACGGCGAGACGCAGCGGGGTGGTGTGCTGTGAGGTCATGCCCCGACCGTGCCCGCCCACCGCGCCGCCGGGGAGACCGGGCGGAGACCGGTAGTGACAGGGCCACGATCCGCCCCGCCGCGTGCTGTTACGTTCGCTGGGTGAGCGAGAACGAGCTGGGCCGGTTCCTGCGGAGCCGCCGTGAGGCGGTCACCCCCGCGGAGGCCGGCCTGCCCACCGGGCCCCGGCGGCGCACCCCGGGGCTGCGCCGCTCCGAGCTGGCGATGCTGGCCGGGGTCAGCGTCGAGTACGTCACCCGGCTCGAACAGGGCCGTGACCGGCGGCCGTCCGCCTCCGTGCTCTCCGCGCTGGCCGAGGTGCTGGGTCTGGGCATGGCCGAGCGCATCCATCTGCACCGGCTGACCAAGGCGGCCGAGCCCGGGTTCTCCTGCGGCGCCGAGGGCACCACGCCGACCCGCACCGTACGGTCCCCGGTGCGCGCGCTGCTCGATCAGCTGGAGCCGGGCGCGGCCGTGCTGATGAACCGGCTGGGTGAGCTGCTCGCCTGGACGCGGGGGTTCGAGCGGCTGGCCGGGCCGGTGGGGATGCTGGAGGGCTCACCGGCCAGCATGGTGCGCTACGTCTTCGCCGACGAGCGGGCGCGCACCGCGTTCCCGGACTGGGGGCGGCTGGCGGACGATCAGGTGGCGGCGCTCAAGGACGGCCCGTTCCGCGCCGATCCGCATCTGGCGCGGCTGGCCGACGAGCTGACGGTGACGGCCGGTGCCGGGTTCACCGAACGTGAGGCGTCGGTGTCAGGACCGCCGCGCGCCTCCGGGGTGCTGCGGATGGTCCATCCGGGGCTGAGCGGCGAACTGCGGCTCGCGTACGAGACGCTGGAGCTGCCGGTGGACGACGATCAGCGGCTGCTGGTGTATCTGCCGGCCGACGAGGCCACGGCGGCGGGGCTCGCCGCCCTGACCTCGGCGGGGGAGAGGCTGCGGGCCGTGTAGGGCCCGGCGGCCGTGGCGGTTCAGCGGTTCTCGCCCGGCACCCACAGCACGTCGCCCTGCTCCTTGTTGGCCGTCCTGGCGAGGATGAACAGCAGGTCGGAGAGCCGGTTGAGATAGGTGGCGGTCAGTTCGTTCATCGTGTCGCCGTGCTCGGCCAGCGCCGCCCAGGTGGAGCGCTCGGCGCGGCGTACGACCGTGGTGGCCTGGTGCAGCAGCGCCGCGCCGGGGGTGCCGCCGGGGAGGATGAAGCTGCGCAGCTTCTCCAGATCGGCGAGGAAGCGGTCGCAGTCCTCCTCCAGCCTGTCGATGTAGCTCTGCAGTACGCGCAGCGGCGGGTGCTCCGGGTTCTCGACGACCGGGGTGCACAGATCGGCGCCAACGTCGAAGAGATCGTTCTGCACCCGGATCAGCACGGCGCCGACCTCCTCGGGCAGCGCGCCCAGGGCCAGCGCCGCACCGATCACCGCGTTGGCCTCGTTGGCGTCGGCGTAGGCGGCGATCCGCAGATCCGTCTTGGCGGTGCGGCTCATGTCGCCGAGCGCCGTGGTGCCTTTGTCTCCGGTACGGGTGTAGATCCGGGTGAGATTGACCATGCGGCCGAGACTAGCGCTCAGGCACCGGCCTTGGTGAAGAGGCGGGTGCCGAGGGTGAGGGTGAGGGCGGACAGTGCCAGGGCCACGCCGGTGCCCAGCAGGAGAGTGCCGTCGCCGTAGTTGCCGACGAACGCGGCGCGGACGGCCTCGACCAGGTAGCGGAACGGCACGACGTGCGAGATGACGTTCAGCCAGGTGGGGGCGAGGGCCATCGGCAGCAGGATGCCGGAGAGCAGCATCATCGGCAGGTTGATGGAGTTGATGACGGGGGCGAATTCCTGCATGGTCGTCACCCGCATGGCCAGGGCGTAGGAGAGCGAGGCCAGCGAGATGCCCAGCAGGCCGACGATGACGAAGCCGATGAGCACGCCGAGTACGGGGGCGCGCAGTCCGAACAGCAGCCCGGCCGCCACGACCAGGCAGGACTGGACGAGCAGCAGCAGGGCGTCGCGCAGGATGCGGCCCAGCAGCAGGGCGAGCCGGCTGACGGGGGTGACCCGCATGCGTTCCACGATGCCGAACTGCTTCTCCATGATGATGCCGAAGCCCGCGAACGCGGCGGAGAACAGTCCGAGCTGGATCAGCAGGCCGGGGACCAGGGTCTGCCAGGAGTCGCCCTCGCCGCCGAGCGGCATGTCCTGGAGCAGGGGGCCGAAGAAGGCGAGGAAGAGCAGGGGCTGCATCAGCCCGAAGACGACGCTGATCCGGGAGCGCAGGGTCTGCCGCAGGTAGCGCTGGAAGATCAGTCCGGTGTCCGAGAGCACGGTGGACATGGTGGGGAGGAGTTCCTGTCTGTGTTCGGTGTGGGTGGGTGGCGCGGTCCTGATGCCGGTTCCGTCAGACGGCGACGGGGGCCGGGTCCCGCTCCGGCTGGGGGCCGCGTCCGGTGATGGAGATGAAGGTGTCCTGGAGGGTGGCGTCGGGGGAGCCGCCGTACCGGGTCTTCAGCTCCGCCGGGGTGCCCTCGGCGGCGACGCGGCCGTCGTCCACCACGATCAGCCGGTCGGAGAGGGCGTCCGCCTCGTCCAGGTAGTGCGTGGTGAGGAAGATGGTGGTGCCGTCCTGGGAGCGGATACGCCGGATCAGGTCCCACAGGTCGGCGCGGCTGCCGGGGTCGAGCCCGGTGGTGGGCTCGTCGAGGAAGAGGACGCGCGGGCGGTGGGTGAGCGCCATGGCGATGTCCAGGCGCCGCCGCTGGCCGCCGGAGAGGGCGGCGCACTTGCGGTCCAGGAGGTCGGTGAGGCCGAGGTCCTCGGCCAGTTCGGCGACCCGGGCGCTCGCCGCGGCCTTGGGGAGCCGGTAGAGCCGGGCCTGGAGGGTGAGTTCGTCCCCGGCCGTCTCGTTGGGGTCGGTGCCGCCGGACTGGGCGACGTAGCCGATCGCGCGGCGTACGGCGGCCTGCTCGGTGGCGAGGTCGTGCCCGGCGACGGTGGCGGTGCCCCGGGTGGGGGCGAGCAGGGTGGTGAGCATCCGCAGGGTGGTGGACTTGCCCGCGCCGTTGGGGCCCAGGAACCCGAGTATCTCGCCGGGTTCGACGCTCATGTCGATGCCGCGCACGGCGTCCACCGTGCCGCGTTTGGTGGTGTACGTGAGGGCCAGGTCGTGCGTGGTGAGGATCGGTGCCATGCCGGACACAAAAGCAGAGCCGCTTAAAAAATGCAATCGCCCCAAGTTTTAAGTTGGTCAAGGAACCTTTAGGATGGCGTCATGGCCGGGCTCAGGGAACGCAAGAAGCAGCAGACCAGGCAGCACATCTCCGACGTGGCCACCGGGATGTTCCTGGAACGGGGCTTCGACGAGGTGACGGTGGCGGAGGTCGCGGAGGCGGCGGACGTCTCCGTCAACACCGTCTACAACTACTTCCCGGCCAAGGAGGACCTGTTCCTGGACCGGCAGGAGGAGGTCATCGACCACCCCTCCCTGCTGGTGCGCGAGCGCGCCCCGGGGCAGTCGGCGGCCGAGGCGGTGCTCGGCGCGATCCGGCAGGAGATCATCAGCCGCAGCGTGCGGATCGGCCTGGCCGAGGGCATGGGCCGCTTCATCCAGGTGATGTTCGGCTCCGAGTCGCTGCGGCGCCGGATGATGGAGGTCAACCAGCGGACCGGGGAACGCCTGACCGAGACCCTGCGGGAGGCGGCGGGCGCCGACGAGCGCGACCACCTGCCCGATCTGATCGCCGGCCAGCTGCTGGCCATCCAGGCGATGATCTTCCGCACCGCCGGGCACTGCATGGTCGAGGGGCGCCCGCTGGACGAGGTGGCGGACCTGGCGCTGGAGAAGCTGGACGCCGCCGAGTCGCTGCTGTCCGAGCGGCTGCTCGACTACGCGCGCCGCCCGGCCGGCCCGGACGCGCCGCGGGGCGGCCCCGGCGGCACGGGCTGAGCGAACGGTCCCCGCCCGGCGCATACTGAGAGCCGGTACGACGGACGAAGGAGGTGAGACCCCCGTGACCGCAGTGGCAGGTGGGGTGTTGCCGTGGGCGCCCCCGGGGTGTTCCGAGAGGTCGTCTGTTGATGATGCCGGACGGGAAGATCGTCGAGCGGCTGCGCGCCGCCGGCTGTGTGTTCGCCGAGGATGAGGCGCGGCTGATCATGGGCGCCGCGTGTGGCGCCGCCGAGCTGTCCGCCATGGTGGACCGGCGCCTCGCCGGGCTGCCGCTGGAACAGGTGGTGGGGTGGGCCGCGTTCCACGGCCTGCGGATCGTGGTGGAGCCGGGGGTGTTCGTCCCCCGGCGGCGCACCGAGTTCCTGGTGCGGCAGGCCGTGGCCGGCGGCGCGGTCGCGGCCGGGGACGTGGTGGTCGATCTGTGCTGCGGCTCCGGGGCTGTGGGGGCCGCAATCGCCGCCGCCGTACCGGGCGTCGAACTGCACGCCGCCGACATCGACCCGGCCGCCGTACGGTGCGCCCGGCGCAATGTGGCGGCTGCCGCGGGGCGCGTGTACGAGGGCGATCTGTACGCGCCGCTGCCGCCCCGGCTGCGCGGCACGGTGGCCGTGCTGGCCGCGAATGTGCCCTATGTGCCGAGCCGGGAGGTCGGCCTGCTGCCGGCCGAGGCCCGCGACCACGAGCCGCTGGTGGCGCTGGACGGCGGCGCCGACGGCCTGGACGTGCTGCGCCGGGTGGCGGCCGGCGCGCGGGAGTGGCTGGCCCCCGGCGGGCGGCTGCTGGTGGAGACGACGGAGCGTCAGGCGGCGCGGGCCTCGGCGGTGTTCGCCGCGCACGGGCTGACGGCCCGCACGGCGGCCGACGAGGACGGGACCGCCACCGTGGTCATCGGCACCCGGTAGAATGACGGCAGCGTGCAAGCCTCCCGGCCGGTTATTCTCCGGCCGGGAGGCTTTCTTTCATGACAGAAACACCTGATGTGCGCGTGCGCCGCGCGGGCGCCGACGACTTTCCCGTGCTGGAACGCCTGTGGCCGATGTTCCGCCACGACCTCTCCGAGGTGCGCGGTCAACTGCCCCGCCCCGACGGCACCTTCCGCAGCGACCGGCTGACGGCCGCGTTCCGCGACCCCGGCTGGGCCGCCTATCTGACGCTGTGGGGGGACCGGCCGGCCGGCTTCGCCCTCGTCCGGGCGCTGGAGACCCCGGTCCGGGTGCTCAACGCCTTCTTCGTGGTACGCGGCGTACGCCGCTCCGGGGTGGGGATGACCGCCGTCCGGGAGGTGGTGGCCCAGCACCCGGGGCGCTGGGAGATCCCGTTCCAGGACGACAACCACACCGCCGCAAGGTTCTGGCGCCGGGTGGCCGGTGAACTCGCCGGCCGGGACTGGACCGAGGAGCACCGCCCGGTTCCGGGCCGGCCGCAGTCGCCCCCGGACACCTGGATCGGCTTCACGGTCTGAGGCACACACGTGCCGTGGCCGCCCCCGGGTGCACCGGGGGCGGCCACGGCACGGCTCAGCCGAGGGAGTGGACCGCCACGTGCGGGGCCCCCGTCACACCGGTGCCGTGCGGCGCGGCGGACGTCGCCCACGCCGGCTGGACGATGCCCGGGTCGGCGATCGGCAGGGTACGCGGCACCTCGGTGGCGCCGGCCCCGTGGACCGCTCCGCGCCCGGGCCGGACGATGCCGGGGTCGGCGATCGGCAGTGTGTGTGCCTCGACGGCAGCCTCCTCGATCGTTCCCTCCGCCGGCTGCACGATGCCCGGGTCGGCGATCGGCAGGGTGCGCGGGGCGTCCGCGGCCACCGGCGCGAGGGCCAGGGCCGGAACGGCGCCGAGGGTGAGGGCGGCAGTGGCGACCGCGCCCAGAACACCGGCGCGGAGGCTGGCGTGCGTCATGGGGGTTCTCCCGATTCTCCGAGGTGGGGATGAGACAGCCTCAGAGGTACCCGACGCACGCGGCCCGGCCGTCCCCTTGTGGGTGTGTGTCGCCCGCACGGGGGAAGAGCGGGATGCCTGTGCTAGCCCTCTTGGCGGTGGACGTCCAGGAACCGGTGCTGCGCCGCGATCAGCGCGCTCGCCTCCACCTCCGCCGCCGGATGGCCGAAGTGTCCCGCGGTCAGCACGAACAGCTCCCGGGTGCCCGGCAGCGCGTTGTGGATCGCGAACTGGCCCGGCGGCGGGACCACCGGGTCGAACATCGCCGCGCCCACGTGCACCGGGATGTCCAGGAGGCCGGCGGCCGTCGCCGCGTCGAAGTACGACAGCACCCGGGCCACCCGGGGATCACCAACGTGCCGCTCCCGCACCGCCTCCCCGCTGCCCGCGCACGGCAGGGTCAGCCGCAGCGGATGGTTGCCGAAGCTCGGTACGACCAGGGTCGCCGCCCGGAAGCGGTCGTCCCAGGGCAGGGCGAGCGGGCCGATCCCGCCGCCGAAGCTCGCCCCGTGGTACGAGAGTCCGGCCGCCGCCTCCGGGATCAGCTCCAGCAGTGCCGTCGCCGCGCACCAGATGTCCGCCGCGCAGTCGCCGTGCACATAGGTCTCGCGCGCGTCGATGCCGTGCAGCACGTGTGCGCCGCCCCGCTCCGGGATGTCGGGGAACCGGCTGGCGGTGCCCAGGCCCCGCAGTACCGGCCAGATGGTCGCCGCGCCGGGCGGCGGCAGCCGGAGTTCAGGGAATTCGCGACCGCCATAGCCATGGGTGGCCACACAGCCCCGGGTGACCCGCCCGTCTGCCGGAACGGTCAGCCAGCCGCCGATCCTCCGGCCGCCCACCGAGAGGTAGTCGAGACGGTGCACCCGTATGCCGCCCCCCTCGTGCTCCACCGGGCCCAGGCGCGGGGCCACCTGCACCTCCATCGCCGCCGCGTGCCGCGCCCGCCAGAAGCCGGCGAAGTCCTCCGGGGCCGGCGGGGCGCCCACCGCCAGCAGGGCGTCCAGGTCGTAGCCGTAGGTCGGATCGAAGGGGAAGTCATGGAAGAGATCCACGCGCTGAGTATTCGCTTTCGTCAATTCCTGCTGCCGGGTCATGGGTTCCTCACGGATGTGCGAGCGGGCGGTTCCAGCCAGCGGCGATGAGCCTCCGAGTGGGGCAAGCATCCCTCTTGTCATCCGCCTGAAACTTTTTCGGTCCGCTCCCTTGACGCTCATCACAGCGGTCCCTACGGTCGCTGCAACGAATCAGCAGACAACTCATTGTTGCTGCTTATCAGTTGCTGATACGAAACAGCAAGGGGACGCAGTGCCAGTCAAACGCCACCGGCAGGCGCCGACGCAGTCGGATGTGGCGCGCCGTGCAGGGGTGTCGCAGGCGACCGTGTCGGCCGTGGTCAACGGCCGGGCAGCCAGCAGCCGTATCCCGGCCGAAACCGAACGGCTCGTCAAGGACACCATCCGCGAATTGGGCTATGCGGCGAATCCCGCCGCCCGCTCCCTGAAGGGCAAGGGAAACCGGCTGCTGGGGGTGCACACCTTCGAGGCTGTCTTCCCGATCAGCAGCCGCGACTTCTACCACGGGTTCCTCATCGGAGTGGAGGAGCAGGCCGTCGCCGAGGGCTACGACCTGGTCCTGTTCACCTCCACCGAGGACGACAACGGCGAACGCCGCCTCTACCGCGACGGCACCAACCGCCTGAACGTCGCCGACGGCAGCGTGCTGCTCGGTATCACCCACGACCACTCCGATGTGGCCCGGCTCAGCCGCGACGGCTACCCCTTCGTCCACATCGGGCGTCGCGCCGTCTCCGGCGCCGACATCGCCTGGGTGAGCGCGGACTACACCGCCGGGACCCGGGACGCCGTCCAGGACCTCATCGAAGCCGGCCACACCCGCATCGGATACCTCGGGCTCACCGACCGCACCGAACCGCTCGCCGACCGCGAGGCGGGCTACCGTGCCGCCTGCGCCGCCGCAGGCATCCCGCCGCTGCCCGTACTGATGAACCCGCACGACCTGGAACAGGAGTGGTTCGACCTCGCCATCGGCTCCGGTATCACCGCCTTCGTCGCCGAGGAGGAGTCCCTCACCGACCGGATCGCCGCGTTCGCCGCGCACCGCGCCCTGCGCATCCCCGCCGACCTCTCCGTCGTCACCCTCCGCGACACCAGCGGCGGCCCGTACCCGGGCACCTCCTGGAGCTCGCTGGGCATTCCGCGCAACGCTATCGGCCGCGCCGCCGTCCGGCTGCTGGTCGAGACGCTGCACGAGCCCGACACCCCGCGCCCCCGGCAGATCCTGCTTGCCTGCGCACCGCCCGCGCCCTCCACCATCGCCGCGCCGCCCACCCGCCAGGGAGTGTCATGACCCGGATCAGTGCCGACATCGCCGTCATCGGCGGCGGCCTCGGCGGGGTCGCCGCCGCCCTCGCCGCCGCCCGCAGCGGGCTGCGGGTGGTGCTCACCGAGGAGTACGACTGGGTCGGCGGCCAGCTCACCGTGCAGGGCACCCCGCCCGACGAGCACCCGTGGATCGAGCAGTTCGGCTCCACCGCCTCCTACCGGGCGATGCGCGAGGGCATCCGCGACTACTACCGGCGCTGGTACCCGCTCACCGCCGAGGCTCGCGCCGACCGCGCCCTGAACCCCGGCAACGGCCGGGTCAGCGCGCTGTGCGCCGAGCCGCGGGTGGCACACGACGTGCTGCGCGCGCTGCTCGCCCCGCACCAGGCCGCCGGCCGGCTCGACCTGCGCACCGGGTACCGGCCGGTGGCGGCCACCACCGACGGCGACACGGTCACGAGTGTGACGCTCGATCCGGTACGGGAGGGGGAGCCGTTCACCGTCACCGCCCCGTACATCCTGGACGCCACCGAGACCGGTGACCTGCTGCCGCTGACCGGCACCGAGCATGTCACCGGCTTCGAGTCCCGCGAGGTCACCGGCGAGCCGAGCGCCCCCGCCACCGCCCAGCCGCACAACATCCAGGCCGCCTCCTGGTGCCTGGCCCTGGAACACCGGGCCGGCGAGGACCACACCATCGACAAGCCCGACGACTACGGATTCTGGCGCGACTACCAGCCCCCGTACTGGCCCGGCCCGTTCTTCGGCCTGCTCGCCCCCAAGCCGCAGACCCTGGAGCCCACCCGGCGGCTGCTGGACCCCAACCCCGACCTGGCCGCCCCGCCGCCGCCCATCGCAGGTGACCTCGATCTGTGGGCGTTCCGCCGCATCCTGGCCCGGGAGAACTTCACCCCCGGCGCCCTGGAGTCCGATGTCATCATCGTCAACTGGCCGATGATCGACTACGTCGAGGGCCCGCTGTTCGGCGGCGGCCCCGAGGAGGACGCCCGCCATCTGGCCGGCGCCCGCGCCATGAGCCGCAGCTTCCTGTACTGGATGCAGACCGAACTGCCGCGCGCCGACGGCGGTACGGGGCTGCCCGGGCTGCGGACCCGCCCCGATGTGGTGGGGACGGCGGACGGGCTGACCATGGGCCCGTACCACCGCGAGTCGCGCCGTATCCAGGCCGTGCACACCATCACCGAGCAGGAGGTGTCGCTCGCGGTACGCGGCGCGCACGGCGCCGTCACCCACCCGGACTCGGTCGGCATCGGCTCGTACCGCATCGACCTGCACCCCTCCACCGGCGGCGACAACTACATCGATGTCGGCTCCTGCCCCTTCCAGATCCCGCTGGGGGCGCTGCTGCCGCGGCGGATCACCAATCTGCTGCCGGCCGCGAAGAACATCGGCACCACCCACATCACCAACGGCTGCTACCGGCTGCACCCCGTCGAGTGGAACATCGGCGAGGCCGCCGGGCTGCTGGCGGTCTACTGCCTGCGTGAGCGGGCCACCCCGCACCAGGTCCGCGAGGATGCCACCCATCTCGCGGACTACCGCCGCCTGCTGACCGGCCACGGTGTGGAACTCGCCTGGCCCAAGGTCCACGGCTACTGAGCAACCCCCCGTCCCACCTGGGAGAGACAGCACATGAACGCAATGACGCGTAAGTCCTGGCAGTTCGACCGAAGAAGATTCCTCGCCGCCGGCGGCGCCGTCACCCTGGGGGCCGGCGCGCTGGGTGCTCTCAGCGCCTGCACCCTCTCCCCGGAGGGCGGTTCCGGGGACGGCGGCGGCACGGCCGACGCACAGGGCGAGGCGCCCGAGCTGAAGCGGCTGGTGGACGAGGGCGAGCTGCCGCCGCTGGCCGAGCGCATCCCCGCAAAGCCGCTGGTGGTGACCCCGGTGGACGAGGTGGGCCGGTACGGCGGCACCTGGCGGAACGCGCTGATCGGTGCGGGCGACACCTTCCGGCTCCAGTTCACCCTCGGCTACGAGAACCTGGTGCGCTGGGACCTGGACTGGAACGCGACGGTGCCCAATGTCGCCGAGTCGGTGACCGTCAACGAGGACGCCACCCGGTTCACCTTCGTGCTGCGGGAGGGCATGAAGTGGTCCGACGGCGAGCCGTTCACGGTGGACGACGTGCTGTTCGCCTTCCACGACATCGCCATGAACAAGGCCGTCGTCCCCGACACCCCGGGCCATCTGTCGGTGGACGGCGAACCCGCCCGGCTGGAGCGGATCGACGACCTCACCCTGGAGTTCACCTTCGCCGCGCCCCGGGCGCTGTTCCTCGAACAGCTGGCGAGCGGGCCCAGCGACATGCTCACCCGGCTGCCCAAGCACTATCTGAGCCAATTCCACCCCGATTACGCCGAGGACGCCGAGCAGGCCGCCAGGGACCTGGACTACTCGGGCGCCATGGAACTGCTCCAGGACGCCATGTACGCGGGCGCGCTGTGGACCAATCCGGCGCTGCCCCGGCTGCACGCCTGGATACCGGGGAACGCGGTCGGCGACGGCACCAAGATGCGGTTCCGGCGCAATCCGTACTACTGGAAGGTGGATACGGCGGGCAATCAGCTGCCGTATCTCAACGGCATCGACTTCGCCATGGTGCAGGACTCCGAGGTGCTGCTGCTCAATGTTCTCCAGGGCGAGATCGACATGCTGGACCGGCATGTCAACACCACGCGCAACAAGCCGGTGCTGGCCGCCGAACGCGAATCGGGCGGCTACCGGTTCTTCGATCTGGTGCCGGACAAGCTCAACACCCTCACCATCATGCTCAATCTCACCTGCCAGGACGAGGCGCGGCGGGAGGTCTTCCAGAACCGCGACTTCCGGATCGGGCTCTCGCACGCCATCAACCGGCAGGAGCTGATCACCACCGTGCACGCCCGGCAGGGCGAGCCCTGGCAGGTGGCGCCGCTGCGGGAATCCGATCTCTTCGACGAGGAAATGGCCAAGCAGTACACCGAATTCGATCTCGATCTCGCCAATGAGTATCTGGACCGCACCGGCTGGACCCGGCGCAATGGCGAGGGCATCAGGCTCGGCCCGGACGGCAAGCCGATCTCGTTCCGGGTGCTGGTGGGAACCGGGGCCGGCAAGCCGGAGCTGGCGGACGCGCTGGAACTGATCCGCCCGGGCTGGCGCGCGGTCGGGGTCGACATGCGGGTCCAGAACGAGGACGAGACGCTGCGTACCCAGCTCATCCAGGCCAATGAGCACCAGGCGCTGGTCTGGGACGGTGACGGCGGCCTCGACACGGTCAACACCCCCAATTTCTTCATGCCGGAATGGGGCGACAATTCGGCATTCTGCCCGGATTGGTTCACCTGGCTGGCCACCGACGGTGCCGATGGACAGGAACCCCCGGAGCCGGCCAAGGAGCAGTACCGGATCTACCACGAGCAGATCGCCGCCGAGCCGGACCGCGAGCGCCGCAACGCCCTGATGCGGCAGATCCTGGCCATCGCCAAGGAGCAGTTCTGGACGATCGGCGTGTCCACCGCGCTGCCCGGCTACGGCATCGTCGGCGAGCATTTCCGCAACATGGTCCAGCAGACCTATTTCGCCGGCAAGTTCCCCTATCCGGGTGTCACCAACCCCGAGCAGTACTACCTCGATTCCGACTCCTGACACCTGACATCCGGAAAGACTGACGGGACGGTCTGCGGTGCTGAGCTATGTGGCACGACGGTGCCTCTATATGATCCCGACGCTCTTCGGGATATCGGTGGTGGCCTTCGCCATCATCCAACTGCCGCCGGGCGACTTTCTGACCACACTGGTCGCCCGGATGGAGAACCAGGGCGAACGCATGGACCAGGCCCAGATGGCGGCCCTGCGCGAACGCTACGGCCTGGGCGACCCGATCTACCAGCAATATCTGAAGTGGATCGGCAACATCCTCTTCCACGGTGACTTCGGCCAGTCCTTCGAATACAGCAAGACCGTCTCCTCCCTGGTGATGGACCGGCTTCCGATGACGATCCTGCTGGCCGTCACCACCCTCCTCGCCGGCTGGATCATCGCCTTCCCCATCGGGCTCTACTCGGCGGTCCGGCAGTACTCGGCCGGCGACTACCTCGCCACCACCATCGGATTCCTCGGACTCGCCATCCCCAACTTCATGATCGCCTTGGTGCTCATGTATCTGGGCTACAGCGTCTTCGGCATGAGCGTCGGCGGCCTCTTCTCACCCGAATTCGAGGACGCCGCCTGGAACCTCGGCAAATTCCTCGATCTGCTCGGCCATCTGTGGGTGCCCATCGTGGTGCTCGGTACCGCCGGCACCGCCGGGCTCATCCGCATCCTGCGCGCCAATCTCCTCGACGAACTGCGCAAGCCGTACGTGGTGGCCGCCCGCGCCCGCGGCATGAGCGAACGCCGACTGGTCCGCAAATATCCGCTGCGGGTCGCCCTCAACCCCTTCGTCTCCACCGTGGGCTGGGTGCTGCCGGGCCTGGTCTCCGGCGAGGTCATCGTCTCCCAGGTGCTCTCCCTGCCCACCACAGGACCGCTGCTGCTGGGCGCGCTCCGCAGCCAGGACATGTACCTGGCCTCTTCGATCATCCTCATCGTCAGTGTGCTGACCGTGATCGGCACACTGCTCTCCGACATCCTGCTCGCCTGGCTCGACCCCCGGGTCCGGCTCGGACAGCGGTAGGGGGCCCGCCATGTCAGCCGATCTGTCCACACCCGCCGCCCAGAACTCCGACGACACCGCCGACAAGCGGTTCACCGCCTCCCAGTGGCAGCTCATCTGGTGGAAGTTCCGCCGCCACAAGCTCGCCATGGCCGGCGCCGTCGTCACCTTGCTCTTCTACTTCGTCGCCCTGTTCGCCGAGTTCCTCGCCCCCTACGGCACCGAACACTTCAACGGCGACTACACCTACGCCCCGCCCCAGACACTCCACCTCGACGGCGACGGCCTCTACGTCAACGGCTACACCGCCACCATCGACAACGACACCTACGAGCAGACCTACACCGAGGACCCAGGACAGCGGATCTCCGTCGGCTTCTTCGTCCGGGGCGAGGAGTACAAGATCCTCGGCCTCATCCCCCTCGACCGCCACCTCATCGGCCCCACCGAACCCGGCGCCCCCGTCTACCTGCTGGGCGCCGACCGCACCGGCCACGACCTGCTCTCCCTGCTCATCCACGGCACCCGCGTCTCGATGACCATCGGCCTGGTCGGCGTCGCCCTCGCCTTCGCCCTCGGGGTGGCCCTCGGCGGCGTCTCCGGCTACTTCGGCGGCAAGACCGACACCGTCATCCAGCGCCTCGTCGAGTTCTTCATGTCCGTACCCACCCTGCCGCTGTGGCTCGGCCTGGCCGCCGCCCTCCCGTACGACTGGGGGCCCGTCCAGCGCTACTTCGCCATCACCGTCATCCTCGCCATCATCGGCTGGACCGATCTGGCCCGGGTGGTACGCGGCAGGTTCCTCTCCCTGCGCGGCGAGGACTTCGTCACCTCCGCCCGGCTGGACGGCTGCCGGCAACCCCGGGTGATCTTCCGGCACATGCTGCCCTCCTTCTCCAGCCACCTCATCGCGTCCCTGTCGCTGTCCATCCCCGGGATGATCCTCGCCGAGACCTCCCTCAGCTTCCTGGGCCTTGGCCTCCAGTCACCCGTCGTCAGCTGGGGCGTCCTCCTCCAGGACGCCCAGAACATCCGGGTGCTGTCCACCGCCCCCTGGCTGATGATCCCGGGCCTCGCCGTCATCCTCGCCGTCCTCGCGCTGAACTTCGCCGGCGACGGACTGCGGGACGCCGCCGACCCCTACAAGAAATAGCGGAGTACGACCATGACGACCGCGCAGAAGCCAAGCGCCGAGACCCCGCTGCTGGACATCGCCGGGCTCAAGACCCACTTCCACACCCGGGAGGGCACCGTACGCGCCGTCGACGGCGTCAGCTTCACCGTCCCGCGCGGCAAGATTGTCTGCGTCGTCGGCGAATCCGGCTGCGGCAAGAGCATGACCGCCCGCTCCGTCCTCGGCCTCGTCGACGAACCAGGGCGCATCGAGGCCGGCACCATCCACTGGCACCCCGGCAGCCGCGAACGCGCCGTCGATCTCGCCGCCCTCGACCCCACAGGCCCCGAACTGCGCGCCGTGCGGGGCGGGGAGATCGCCATGGTCTTCCAGGAGCCGATGGCCGCGCTCTCCCCGATGTACTCCATCGGCGACCAGCTCACCGAAGCCATCCAGCTGCACCTGCCGCTGAATCGCGCCGCCGCCCGCGAACGCGCCGTGCACCTGCTGCGCAAGGTCGGCATCCCGCGCCCCGAGGAGCGCATGGACGCCTACTCCTTCCAGCTCTCCGGCGGCATGTGCCAGCGCGCCATGATCGCCATCGCGCTCGCCTGCGACCCCGCCCTGCTCATCGCCGACGAACCCACCACCGCGCTGGACGTCACCACCCAGGCCCGCATCATCGACCTGCTGCGCGAACTCCAGGCCGACACCGGCATGTCCGTCCTCTTCATCACCCACGACCTCGGCGTCGTCGCCGAGATCGCCGACGAGGTCGTCGTCATGTACCTCGGCCGGGTCGCCGAACAGGGCCCCGTCGACGCGATCTTCCACGACCCGCAGCACCCGTACACCCGCGCCCTGCTCGGCTCCGTCCCCCGCATGGGCGCCGGCACCGGACAGCGCCTCACCACCATCCCCGGCAACGTCCCGCACCCCTCCGAACGCCCCGCCGGCTGCCCCTTCCACCCCCGCTGCGACCGCGTCCGCGCCGGGTTGTGCGACACCACCGAACCCCCCGAGATCCGCACCGCGCCCGACCGCCGGGTCCGCTGCGTGCTGCACGCCCCGCACCCGCTCACCGAAGGAGCACCCGCATGACCGCGCCGCTGCTCGACATCCAGGGGGTACGGGTCCACTTCCCCGTCAAGCGCGGGCTGCTGGGGCGCACCGTGGGCCACATCCGCGCCGTCGACGGCATCGACCTGGCCGTCAAGGAGGGCGAGACCCTGGGCCTGGTCGGCGAATCCGGCTGCGGCAAGACGACGCTGGGCCGCTCCCTGGCCCGCATCCTCGCCCCGACGGCCGGCCGCGTCGCCTACCGCCGCGCGGACGGCACCTCCGTCGACGTCGCCACCCTCTCCGGCACCGCCCTGCGCGACTTCCAGCGCGAGGTCCGCGTCGTTTTCCAGGACCCCTTCTCCTCCCTCAACCCCCGCATGACGCTGCTCCAGATCATCGGCGACCCGCTGCGCTCGTACGGCATCGCCACCGGCAGCGAACTGGAGGACCGCGTCGCGGCGATGCTGCGCCGCGTCGGGCTCTCCCCGCGCTATCTGCACCGCTACCCGCACGCCTTCTCCGGCGGCGAACGGCAGCGCGTCAACATCGCCCGCGCCCTCATCGTGCGCCCCCGCCTGGTCATCGCCGACGAACCCGTCTCCGCCCTCGATGTCTCCGTCCGCGCCCAGATCCTCAATCTGCTGCGCGACCTCCAGGAGGAGCTGGGTCTCACCTACCTCTTCATCTCGCACGATCTGTCCGTCGTCGAAAGCGTCTGTGACCGCGTGGCCGTGATGTACCTGGGCAAGATCGCCGAGGTGGCCGACACCGGCGAGCTGTACTCCCGGCCGCACCACCCGTACACCGAGGCCCTGCTGTCCGCCGTGCCCCGCCCCGACCCCCGGCTGCGCGACACCGGGCGCCGCATCCGGCTCACCGACGACCTGCCCGACCCCGCCCATCCGCCGAACGGCTGCTCCTTCCACACCCGTTGCCGCTACGCCGTGCCCGGTGTCTGCGACGTGGCGGGAGCACCGCCGGCCCTGGGCGGCGAAGGCCGGCTCGCCGCCTGCCACCGCACCACCGAACTCGAACTGACCGGCGTCGAACCGACAGGAGCCCCGACACCATGACGCCCCGCACCACCACCGACGCGACCGATACGACCGACGCGACCGACACCGCCGCGCTGCGCGCCCTCGCCGGCCGGCTCACCCTGGAGCAGAAGGTCCGGCTGCTGACCGGCGCCGACAGCTGGAGCCTGCACGCGGAACCCGCCATCGGACTGCGCCGTATCGTCGTCTCCGACGGCCCCAGCGGCATCCGCGGCGAGAGCTGGGACGGCCGCTTCTCCGCCCTCAACCTGCCCTCCGCCACCGCCCTGTCCGCCTCCTGGGACCCGGACCTCGCCGCCCGCTACGGCGCCGTCCTCGCCGTGGAGGCCCGCCGGATGGGCGCCGACGTGGTACTCGGCCCCACCATCAACCTGCACCGCAGCCCGCTGGGTGGCCGGCACTTCGAGGCGTACTCCGAGGACCCGCTGCTCACCTCCCGGCTGTGCGCCGCCTATGTCCGCGCCGTCCAGGCCGGTGGCGTCGGCGCCACCCCCAAGCACTACATCGCCAACGACTCCGAGACCGACCGCTTCACCTACGACGCCCGCATCGACGAACGCACCCTGCGCGAGGTCTATCTCGCCGCCTTCGAGGACACCGTCGTCCACGAGCGCCCCTGGCTGGTGATGTCCGCCTACAACTCCGTCAACGGCCACACCATGACCGAGAACCCGCTGCTCGCCGAACCCCTGTGCGGCGAATGGGGTTTCGACGGCGTGGTCTGCTCCGACTGGTGGGCCGCCCGCACCACCGAGCCCGCCGCGCTCGCCCGCCAGGACCTGGTGATGCCGGGGCCCGACGGGCCGTGGGGCGAGAAGCTGGTGGCCGCCGTACGCGAGGGACGGGTCCCGCAGGCCGACATCGACGAGAAGGTGCTGCGCGTCCTGCGGATGGCCGCCCGGGTCGGCGCCCTGGACGGCTTCACCCCCGCCGTCACCACCCCGCCCGCCGCCGAGGACGGCCCGGCACTGGCCCGGGAGGCCGCCGCCGAGGGCATAGTGCTCGTCCGCAACGCCGGCGGCGAACTCCCCTGGGCACCCGGCTCCCTGAGCTCCGTCGCCGTCATCGGGCACAACGCCTATCTGGCCCGCACCCAGGGCGGCGGCAGCGCCTCGGTCGAGCCCGACCATGTGATCTCTCCGCTGGACGGGCTGCGCGCCGCCCTGCCCGGTGCCGACATCTCCTGGCACATCGGCGCCGAGGCGCAGCGCGGCATCGCCCCGTTCGCCGGCACCGACCTGACCGACCCGGTGAGCGGGGAGCGTGGGGTACGGCTGATCGCCCGCCGCGCGGACGGCACCGTCGTCATCGACGAACGCCGCCGGGACGCCAACCTGGTACGGCTCGGCACCGCCCGGCTCGCCGACGCCACCCGCATCGAGCTGCGGACCCGCTACACCCCCACCCACAGCGGCCCCGCCCGGATCGGCGTCGCCACCGCGGGGCGGCTGCGGCTGCTGGTGGACGGCACCGAGGCGGTCGCCACCGAGCTGACCCACGACGGCGAGGAATTCGGCGGCGGCCTGGTGGCCCCGCCGTCGGCCGCCACCCCCGTCGAGCTCACCGCGGGCACCCCCCTCGACCTCACCGTCGAGCTGACCATCCCGGAGCGCGAGGGTCCCGAGTCCGGCGTCACCCTGGTGGCCGGCTTCGACCTGGTGACCGCCGACGGTGACCGGCTCATCGCGGACGCCGTGGCCGCCGCCCGCGCCGCCGAGGTCGCTCTCGTGGTGGTCGGCACCAGCGCCGAGGTGGAGAGCGAGGGCTTCGACCGCACCACTCTCGCCCTCCAGGGCCGCCAGGACGAACTGGTACGCGCGGTCGCCGCCGTCAACCCCCGCACCGTGGTCGTCGTCAACTCCGGCGCCCCCGTACTGCTGCCCTGGCGCGACGAGGTGGCCGCGATCCTGCTCACCTGGTTCGGCGGCCAGGAGTTCGGCCACGCGCTGGCCGACGTGCTGCTCGGCCTGCGCGAGCCCGGCGGCCGGCTCCCCACCACCTGGCCGAAGAGCGAGACGGACGTACCCGTCCTCGACACCACCCCGCGCGACGGCGCGCTCCCGTACTCCGAGGGCATCCACCTCGGCTACCGCGCCTGGCTCAAGGCCGGCACCGAACCCGCGTACCCCTTCGGCTTCGGCCTTGGCTACACCGACTGGGAGCTGACCGGCGCGCACGCGGAAGGTACGGAGCTGACCGCGACCGTACGCAACACCGGCCGGCGGGCCGGCAAGCAGGTCGTCCAGGTCTATCTCTCCCGTCCGGAGTCGGCGATCGACCGCCCGGTGCGCTGGCTGGCGGGCTTCGCACCGGTACGCGCGGGCGCCGGTGAGGAGTCCACCGTCACCCTGCGGCTGCCGGCCCGCGCCTTCCAGCACTGGGCTTGTGGGGGCACCTCCCAGACGGAGTCCGGGGGAGGCGGCTGGCGCACCGAACCCGGCGCCTTCCGCGCCCACCTCGGCTTCGACAGCCGGCAGTTGCCGCTGGCCGTCGATCTGACCATCACGGAAGAGGAGGCGTAACCGCACCACCCGGCACACACCCCCCACTCCACAAGGAGAGCCGCGTGCTCAGTACAGCGAAGAAGCTTCTGAGAACCCTGACCGCCCTCGCCATCCCGCTCACCCTCCTCGCCGGCCCGGCCTCCGCCGCGCGCGCCGAGGAGCCCACCCCGCAGCCCGCCGCCGACGCCATCCAGTGGCTGTCCGTCGACGGCAATCAGATACGGGACGAGGACGGCCGTCCCGTCACCCTGCGCGGGGTCTCGGTGCTGGCCCCGCGCCACAACGCCGAGTGCGGCGACTGCAACCCCAAGCCCATCTCCGAACTCATCGACATGTCGGTGGACGCCGCTGGGGGCTGGCACTCCAAGGTGCTGCGGCTGCCGGTCACCGAATGGGCGCCGAACGACTCGCTGCCGCTGGCGGAGAACTTCGCCCGGCATGTGGACCCCTATGTCCAGCAGGCCATCGACCTCGGCATCTATGTCATCGTCGACTTCCACCGGGTGCAGAACTACGGCGACGGCAACGGCGGCGTGCCGCAGTCCATCGTCAAGGAGTTCTGGGACTATGTCGCGCCCAAGTACGCCGGCGTCCCCAATGTGATTTTCGAGGTGTACAACGAGCCGCTGGCGCCCACCAACTGGGCGACCTGGAAGAGCTACATCACCCCGGTGGTGGACTCCATCCGGCAGGTGGCCCCGGACAACCTCATCCTGATGGGCAGCCCCAACTGGTCCACCATGGTGAATGAGGCCGCCGCCGACCCGATCGACGACGCCAACACGGCGTACGTCTATCACCTCTACCCCAACCAGGGGCCCTCCAGCGTCGCCAACCTCGACCAGAAGTTCGGCAACGCGTCCCGGTCCATCCCGGTGATCCTCACCGAGTTCGGCTGGAACCCGGCGGGTGAGTTCACCGACCCGGCCGTCACCCAGGGCACCACCAAGTGCTGGGGGAACGGACTGCGGAACTATCTGGACGAGCGTCCCTGGATCAGCTGGACCGCCTGGGTCTTCGACAACTACTGGAAGCCCCAGATGTTCGACAAGAACTGGAATCTGCTGGGCGGCGACCACCAGGGCCAGTTCGTCAAGGACTGGCTGGGCCAGCTGAAGGACCACAACCAGCCGGGCACCGACAACCCGCCGGGTGCCGGTGACAACCTGGGTGTGCCGCCGTCCCGCACCGGCGTCGTGGTGGACAACACCTCGCCCGGCTACAGCGACAGCGGCGACTGGACCACGGCCGACACCGCGCACGGCTTCCACGGCATCGACTACAAGCACGACGGTTCCGGCACCGCCTCCGCCAAGACCGCGACCTTCACCCCCGACCTGCCCGCCTCCGGCCGCTACAACGTCTACATGTGGTGGTCCCCGAACAGCAACCGCACCGCGGCCGCCCCGGTGAGCATCACGCACGCCGGTGGCACCGCCGCGCTGACGGTCGATCAGCGCACGGGCGGCTGCGACTGGGGGCTGCTGGGCACGTACGACTTCGCCGCGGGCGCCGGACAGAAGCTGACCCTGTCGGCCGACAGCCCCGGCTACACCATCGCCGACGCGGTGCTCTTCGAGCCGGCCGACGGCACCGACCCCGGCACCGGTGACGAACTGCTGGTCAACGGTGACTTCGCGGCCGGTCTCGACCCCTGGTACAGCATCGGCCAGGCCACCCCCGGCACCCCGGCGGGCGGTGAGCTGTGCACCGCGGTGGCCGGCGGCACCACCCAGACCTGGGACGCCCTGATCGGCCAGGACAACATCCCGCTCACCAGCGGCGGCCAGTACGCGCTGAGCTTCACCGCCAGCACCTCGGCAGCGGCGGCGCACACCATCCGTGCCGCCGTCGAGAGCACCGTCTTCCCGCATCCGACCCAGCTGGACGCCTATCCCCGGCTCACCGGCGAGGAGCGGCGTTACACCTACGTCTTCAGCCCCACCGACTCACTGGACGCCGCCCGGCTGCGTTTCCAGCTCGGCGGCCAGGCCCAGCCGTACACCTTCTGCCTCGCCGAGGCTTCTTTGACCCGGCGGAACTGACGACACACCGACCCCAGCCACATCTCTGACACCATCCGCACCACCCGCACCACGGGCCCCCGGTACGGCAGCCGCCGCACCGGGGGCCCCGGCGTGATGCGCGTCTCTTCATCCCCACGGGGTACCTGACGGACACTAAGGTCTAGGGTCCCCGGGAACGCGACCCTGAGGGGGTCGTCGTTGAGGATCAAAGGAGATCACACGTGGCCAGGAACCTCGCCGTCGTCGGAGCCGGACTCATGGGCTCGGGCATCGCACAGGTCGCCGCCCAGGGCGGCTGGACCGTGACGCTGGTGGACACCACCGAGCAGGCACTGGCCAGGGGACGCGGCGGCATCGAGGCGTCGCTGGAGAAGTTCACGGCCAAGGGGAGGATCAGCGCCGAGGACGCCGGGGCCGCGCTCGGCCGCATCAGCACCGGCACCGAACTCGACGCCGCCGCCGACGCCGACCTCGTCGTCGAGGCCGTCTTCGAGCAGGCCGACATCAAGCGCGACATCTTCGCCACCCTGGACGGCCTGGTGAAGGACACCACCGTGCTGGCCTCCAACACCTCGGCCATTCCCATCACCAAGCTGGCCGCCGCCACCTCCCGCCCCGAACGCGTCGTGGGCACCCACTTCTTCTCCCCGGTGCCGATGATGGCGCTGTGCGAGCTGGTGCGCGGCCGGCACACCAGCGACGAGACCCTGGCCACCGCCCGGGAGTTCGCGGAGTCCGCGGGCAAGACCTGCATCGTCGTCAACCGGGACGTGGCGGGCTTCGTCACCACCCGCCTCATCTCCGCGCTCATCGTGGAGGCCGCCAAGCTGCACGAGTCGGGCGTGGCCACCGCCGAGGACATCGACATCGCCTGCAAGCTGGGCTTCGGCCACGCCATGGGGCCGCTCGCCACCGCCGATCTGACGGGTGTCGACGTCCTCACCCACGCCAGCGAGAACATCTACACCGAGTCCCGCGACGAGAAGTTCGCCCCGCCGGAGTCGATGCGCCGCATGGTGGACGCCGGTGACCTGGGCCGCAAGACCGGGCGCGGATTCCACAGCTACTGACCCGGTCCGGGCGGGCGGGGGCCGCGGGCCGCGCTCTTCGCACACTCACCCCCATGGGTGAATTCGCTGCAGATCCCTTACCCAGGGCAACCGGACGGGGGATAGAAGCCGTCAGGTGGAGAGACAGTTGAAGTCAACACGAAAGCAATTCCGGGGAGTGTTATATGCACATCAAAGGCGACCACGCTGAGCTGGTCGTCGAAGGCCGCCTGGACGTCCGCAGCGCCGCGGACGCCCGTACGGCGTTGCACGACGCCGTCGACTCCGGGCAGGGGGACCTCGTGCTCGATCTGAAGGCCCTGCACTCCTGGGACGCGACCGGTCTCGGAGTCATCATGGGGGTGCACCGCAGGGCCGGCCGCTGCGGCCGCAGGCTGGTGCTGCGCGATGTGCCCCCGCAAATGCAGCGGGTCCTGGTGGCCACCCGGCTGCACCGCATCCTGACCATCGCGTCCTGAGCCTCCTCCCGGATCACGGGGCACCGATCACCGGTCACGGGTCACCGATCACACCACCGGTCACGGTCACGGTTCACGGGTCGCACAGCCCCGCGACACCGGGAGGAGGCCGCCCCGGCGGCCCCGCCACGACGCCCCGCGCGCCACGGAACGCCCGAGACGTCCGGGACGCCCGGGTCCGGTGGGACGGATGAGGCCGGTGCGCGGGGCCGCCTACCATGCCGGTGGAGCCGGGCCAGTAGCGTGGAAGCTGCCCGGCGTCCACGCCGCACCCCATCCCGCCCCCGCCGCACCCAGAGGACACATTGATGGAGTCCAGCCAGCCGGCCCCGCACGGTGACCAGCCCCGGGAGTCCGGAGGCACCGGACGCACCACCGAGTTGGTCGCGGGCGACTTCCTGCTGACCATCAACCCGGTGGACGGCAGCGAGATCGCCTCCTGCCCGCCCGGCCGGCGCCCCATATCCCCGCGCAAGGCACCCAGAGGCACCGGCCAGGACACCACCCGCGACCCGCTGGCCCCGCCCCTGCTGGAACGCGAGGAGGAACGCCGCCGCCTCTACCGGCTGCTGGCCCGCGGCCGTTCGGTCCGCCTCACCGGGCCCACCGGAACCGGCCGCACCGCGCTGCTGAACGCCCTCGCCCAGGACTGCGCCGAACTCGCCCCCGACGGCGTCATCCGGCTCAGCGGCCACCGCCGCACCCCCTCCGACCTCCAGCACGAGCTGTACGCCGCCGTACGGCACACCCCCGGCTACCGGCCAGGGCCCACCGAACTGCACGCCGGACTGCGGGAGATCGGCGCCGTCGTCATCGTCGACGACATCGAGTTCGGCGGCACCGCCCTGGACGAACTGCTCGACGCCACCCCCGAGTGCGCGTTCCTGCTCTCCGCCCACCCCGGCACCGCGGCCCCCACCAGCACCTCCCGGATCGAAGAGGTCTTCCTCTCCGGACTCAGCCGCACCGCCGCCCTGGAACTCCTGGAGTTCGCCGCCGCCCGCCCGCTCACCGACGCGGAGACTGACTGGGCCGCCGACCTGTGGATCGCCTCCGAAGGCCGCCCGCGCCGCTTCGTCCAGGCCGCCGCCCTGCTGCGCGCCCGCGACCTCACCGCCGCCTCCGGCGCCCCCACGGGACCGCTGCCGGAGGAGGAGATGCTCATCGCCTCCCTGGCCGCCGCGCTGCCGGACCCCGACCGGGACACCCTGCGCTTCGCGGTCGCCCTCGCCGGTGAACTGCCGGGCCCCGAGCAACTGCCCGCCCTCACCGGCGGCGCCGTCACCGGCCACGAGCAACTCGCCGAGACCGGGCTGCTCACCGCCGCCGGCGGCCGGCTGCGCCTCGCCGAGGGAGTGGCACCCGCGCTGGCCGCCATCGGCTTCGAGGAAGGCGCCGGCTCCCGTGGCCTGGCCACCGCCCAGCACTACACCTGGTGGCTGGTGGACCCCTCCGTCGGTGCCGCCCGCGCCGCAGCCGAGGGCGACGTGCTGCTCGCCGTCATCCAGGCCACCCACCGCGGCGGGCACTCCGCCGCCGCCGCCAACCTCGCGCACAGCGCCGCCCCGACCCTGGCCGCCGCGGGCCGCTGGTCGGTGTGGGAACGCGTACTGCGCTCGGGCCAGGAGGCCGCCCGCGCGGCCGGCGAGGTCGACCAGCAGGCGTACTTCCACCACGAGCTGGGCATCCACGCCATCTGCGAGGGCCGCCTGGACCGGGCCCGCGCCGAACTGGAGGCGTCGATAGCGCTGCGCGGCGTCCTGGCCGACGCCGGCGGCGTGACCGCCGGCCGCCGCGCCCTGGCCCTGGTCCGTGACCTGTCGGGGCCGCCCGCGCTGACCGCGGGACCCACCCCCACCGCGCTGGGCGCCGCCACCCCGCCGCTGGGCCTGCCCGCCGCGCCGGTCCGCGAGGAGGCCGCGGACGAGGCCAGCACCCAGGCCATCCCGCGCCACGCCGACCTGGCCGCCACCGGCGAACTGACGGCCGTGCTGCCCCCGCTCATGCCGCACGGCGAACAGCCGGCCGAGCCGCTCCCCGCCCGGGGCGGCGGCCGGGGCGGACGCCGCACCATGGCCGCGGCGGGCGCCGGGGTGCTGCTCATCGGTGTCCTGGGCACCGTGGTCGCGCTCGGCATGTCCTCGGACGAGGACCCCGCCGGGCCCGAGGACGAGCGCACCACCCGCCCCGTGGTCACCGACCGGGACCGGGAGCCGGTCGAGGAGAGCGAGGAGCCCTCCACCGACCCCGGCACCCCCACCGCCGACGCGGACCCGGAGAGCGAGGAACCGCCGCAGGAGACGCCCACCGACCCGGAGACCGGCGAGCCGGTGGACCCCTCCACCAGCGGCACCCCGGACAACGGCAACGCCACCGGCAGCCCGGAGCCGCCCCCGCCCACCAGCGAGGACCCGGCCTCGGGCGGCAGTGCGGGCAGCGGTCCGGGCGGCAGCGGCCCCGGCGGCAACGGCAATGTCTCCAACGGGAACGGCAACGGCCCCGGCCCTGGTGACGGCGGCGCCGACGCCGGTCAGGACGGCGGTGCGGACAGCGGCACCGGCGAGACGGACGGCGGCGGGGACGACGCGGCCGGCGGCGGCGGTGACTCCGGAGACCCGACGGGCGGCGACGACGGCGACCCCACCGACGGTGCCGCGGGGGACAACGCCACAGCCTCCTCGCCCCCGCCCACCGAGGACCCCGACCCCTCGCCGAGCGCGACCAGCACGGCCTGAGACGGCGAACGGGAGCGGGGCGGGACGGATCCGGTGATCCGCCCCGCCCCGCTCCCGTTCCCGCCCGTCAGAACAGCCGCAGCTTGTCGTCCTCGATGCCGCGCAGCCCGTCGTAGTCCAGCGTCACACAGCGGATGTCGCGGTCGGTGGCCAGCACCCGCGCCTGCGGCTTGATCTCCTGCGCCGCGAACACGCCCTTCACCGGCGCCAGGTGCGGATCCCGGTTCAGCAGTTCCAGGTAGCGGGTCAGCTGCTCGACCCCGTCGATCTCGCCGCGCCGCTTGATCTCCACGGCCACCGTCGTACCGTCCGCGTCCCGGCCCAGGATGTCCACCGGGCCGATCGCCGTCGGGTACTCCCGCCGGATCAGGCTCCAGCCCTCGCCGAGCGTCTCCATGCGGTCCGCCAGCAGCTCCTGGAGGTGCGCCTCCACCCCGTCCTTGATGAGGCCGGGGTCCACCCCGAGCTCATGGGAGGAGTCGTGCAAGACCTCCTCCATGGTGATGATGAGTTTTTCGCCTGCCTTGTTCTCCACCGTCCACACGGTGTGACCGTTGCTGTCGCTCTCCTTGAGCACGCACGGCGGCGACATCCAGTTCAGGGGTTTGTAGGCCCGGTCGTCGGCATGGATCGACACGGACTGATCCGCTTTGACGAGGATCAGCCGGGGCGCGGACGGAAGGTGAGCGGTGAGCCGGCCGGCGTAGTCGACGGAACAGCGGGCAATGACGAGACGCATGGTCGATCACGCTACCGGGCCGGAGGGGCAGCTCGCGACGTGGTCCTCGGGGCAGGCGATGGCTGACGGTATGGGAGGGATTCTTGGGATCCGGTGAGTGGCCGGTTATGTGCTCATTCCACTGACGTGTGCGGGTCAGCAGGCATACGGTGGTCCTCAGGGGGCGTCGCCGTCCGGGTACACCTCGGTTCAGACGCGGTGGCGGTGGTGGCGGGGCCCCTGTGTCCCGTTCGCCCGGCCCCTCCCGGGGCCGCGAAAGGAGAGATCCATGTCGCTCGACGTCTCACCGGCGCTGCTCGAGCAGGCCGAGCGAGGCGAGGTCGACGAGGCCGACTTCGTCGACTGCGTCCGAACCTCCCTTCCCTTCGCCTGGCAGATGATCAGCTCCCTGGTGGCCCAGCTCAAGGTGGACGGCGGTGAGTTCGCGGACAACACCACGCCGCCGCCGGATGAGCAGGCCCGTGGCCAGCTGCTGCGCGCCCTCGCCTCCGACGCCATTCGCGGCGCCCTGGAGCGGCACTTCGGCGTCCGCCTGGCCTTCCAGAACTGTCACCGGGTCGCCGTCTTCCCGCTCGACGCCTCCGCCGACGACCGGCTGGAGAAGTTCACCTCGGTACGCGGACAGTTGCTCAACCAGTCGCCGGAGCTGCGTGATTGCTGAACGCCGGCGCCACGGACGGCCCGGCTGAGGTGCTGGCCGGACCGCCGGGTGCTGCCGCTCCTCCCGGGGGTGTCGGGAGGAGCGGCACCACATCCGCGGCCAGCCGCCGCACATTGTGCTCCGTCGCCCCCGTCTGGCCCGAGCCCTCCACCACCAGGGCGAAACGGCTGATGCCGGTACGCTCCGCCGTGGCCGCGAGCCGGTCCGCGCACAGCTGCGGCGTGCCCACCGGGTGCAGCTCGCACAGCAGCTCGGTGTAGGCGAGCGGATCCCGCATCCGGCGCGGGGCTCCGTCCAGCGTGCGGTGCGCGGCGAGTCCCTGCCGCAGCCAGCCGGGCAGCGTCCGGCGCAGCGTCTGCACGGCCTCGGTGTGGCTGTCGGCGACCTGCGCCACCCCCGCCGACACATGGCCGGCGGTGGCGATGACCTCGCCGTCGACCCCCGCCTCCCGCGCCGCGGTGCGCCACAGGTCCACCATCTGCGCCTTCTCCTCGTCCCCGATGTGCATGCCCAGCAGCATCGGCAGTCCGCGCTCGGCGGCCAGCCGTACGGTGCCGGGCGAGGTGCAGGCCACCACCACGGGTGGGCCGGCGCCGCACACCGAGGGGACCACCGAGACCTCGCGGAAGCGGTACCGGTCGCCGTCCGCCCCGACCTCGCGCTCGCCCAGCCAGCGCAGCAGCAGGTCCAGTGATTCGGGGAAGCCCCGTTCGTACGCGTCGGCCCCGGCGCCGAAGACCTCCAGGTCGACCCACGGCCCGCCCCGGCCCACCCCCAGGGTGAAGCGTCCGCCGGTGAGCAGGTGCAGCAGCGCGCCCTGTTCGCCGAGCGCCACCGGATGGGCGGTGGGCAGGACGGAGATGGCGGTGCCGACCCCGATCCGCCGGGTGCGGCCCAGCAGCAGCGCGGCCAGGGTCACCGCCGAGGGACACAGTCCGTACGGCACGAAGTGGTGTTCGGCGAGCCAGACCGCGTCGAGCCCGGCCTCCTCGGCGACCTCGGCGGAGCGCACGGCGCGCTGGAGGGCCTCGCTCTCCGACTGCCCGGGGTACTGGCCGGCGAGTACAAAGGTGCCTATCCGCATGGTCCTGCCCTTCGTCCGGTGGAGCTCGGTCCCTGTGGGCATTAACGCCTGACACGTGCCAAAGGCACGGTCCAGCGGGAGGTTTTTCCGATGATCTCCCGGCCGTGGGGGATGCGTAGACTTTGTCCCCAGGACGGTGCCGATCCACTCCGAGGTGTTGAACGTGTCCCCGCGTCGCAACCGCTCACGCGGTCAGCAGCAGCCCGCTCGCCGGTCAGGCGAGGAGGAGGGCGGGAACCGGTACGGCCTGGAGAGCACCGAGGACTGGCGGGGCGAGGAGTGGGTGGTGCGCCGGATCAGCGGGGGCGCCGCGGTCAAGCACTACCGCTGCCCCGGCTGCGATCAGGAGATCCCGCCCGGGGTGCCGCACGTGGTGAGCTGGCCGCGGGCCGGGGCGGTGGACGACCGGCGGCACTGGCACCGCTCGTGCTGGGAGGCGCGGGACCGCCGGGGCGTGCGCACCCAGCGGTCCCGCAACGCGCCGCGCTACTGAGCCGGCGCGGCGCCGTGCTCAGGCGTCGGTCGTGGTGAGCTTGGCGTAGGCGGCGATGAGCGCCGCCACCGTGACGGCGGCCAGCACGCCCAGCAGGCCCCAGCCGGACATCGCGTCCTCGTTGCCCATCGGCATGCCGAACAGGGTGGCCAGACCGTTGAGCGCCGAGTACTCCAGCAGGAACTCCTGGAGCGAGGCGAGGCTTTCGCTGAACATGAACATGGCGGCGATCAGCGGCACCAGGACCAGCGCCATCATCGTCGTGATGGCACCCGCCGAGTGCCGCAGCAGGGCGCCGATGGCCAGGCCGAGCACGCCGAGCAGCGAGACGAACAGCGCGGCGCCCACGGTGGCGTCCATCCAGTGCTCGCCGGTGGCCACCACGGTGCCGTTCTCGATCGAGCTCTCCATGTAGGACTCGATGTAGCGGTCGGTCGTCGTCTGGTCGCCCAGCAGCGAGGACTGGATCAGCCCGCTCAGCCCGGTGGCCAGCAGCGTCATGGTGAAGGAGACGGCGAAGAACACCAGCACCTTGGCCAGCAGCACCCGGCCACGCTGCGGGCTCGCGGTCAGGGTGGTGCGCATCATGCCGGTGCCGTACTCGGAGCTGATCACCAGCACGCCGAGGGTCATCACACAGATCTGGCCCAGCATCAGCCCGAAGAAGGTGCCGGACAGCAGCGGCAGCCCCACGTACTCCTCGCCGCTGAGGGCGAGCGCGAAGAGCGACCCGATGCCGACCGTGAGCACGAACATGACGGCCAGCGTCCACATCGTGGAGCGCACGGTGCGGATCTTGGTCCACTCCGACAGCAGGGCGTGGCCCAGGTGCGCGGTGCGCACCGGGATCGCCGAGGCGTACCCGGCCGGCTGCTGCTGGTACGCGTGCTGCTGCGCGGGCTGCTGCTGGTGCGGCGCCGCCTGCGGCGGAACCGGGCCCTGCTGGTACGGCTGCGGAGGCTGCTGCTGGTACGGCTGCCCCTGCGGCGGCGCGTAGGGCTGCGGCGGAGCCTGATGGGGGGTGTGCTGCGGCGGGGGAGGGGTGGTCATCGGGCGTCCTCGGGGGTGTACGCGGGCTGAGCGGGCTGCTGGTGAACGTGCGGGCCGGGGGCGAACTGCGGCGGCTGCTGCTGCGCCATCGCCGCCGCCGCGGCGGCCGCGGCGCGCGGGTCGTCGGTCGAGCGGTAGTCCACCGCGCCCTGCGTCATCCGCATGTACGCCTCCTCCAGCGAGGCCGAGTGCGGCGACAGCTCCCACAGCCGGACATCCGCCGCGTGCGCCAGATCGCTGATCCTGGGCAGCTCCACGCCGATGACCTTCAGCGCGCCGTCCTGCTCGGGCAGCACCTGGCCGCCGGCCTGGGCCAGCGCCCGCGTCAGCTTCTCCCGCGCCTCCGGTTCGCCGTCGGGGGTGCGCACCCGCGCGAAGCCGGTGGAGTTGTGCGCGATGAAGTCCGCCACCGGCTGGTCGGCCATCAGCTGGCCGCGTCCGATCACGATCAGATGGTCGGCGGTCTGCGCCATCTCGCTCATCAGATGGCTGGAGACGAAGACGGTGCGGCCCTCGGACGCCAGCCGCTTCATCAGATTGCGGACCCACAGAATGCCCTCGGGGTCCAGACCGTTCACCGGCTCGTCGAACAGCAGCACCTGCGGATCGCCCAGCAGCGCGCCCGCGATGCCCAGCCGCTGGCCCATCCCCAGCGAGAAGCCCTTGGAGCGCTTGCCCGCCACCTGCTGGAGGCCGACGATGCCCAGCACCTCGTCCACCCGGCTCGCCGGTATCCCGGACAGCTGCGCCAGGCACAGCAGATGGGAGCGGGCGCTGCGGCCGCCGTGCTTGGCGTTGGCGTCCAGCAGGGCACCGACCTGGCGCGGCGCGTTCGGCAGCCGCTGGTAGGGGTGGCCGGCGATCGTCACCGTGCCGCTGGTGGGCCGGTCAAGGCCCAGCATCATCCGCATGGTGGTCGATTTGCCGGCGCCGTTCGGGCCCAGGAATCCGGTGACCTTCCCCGGCTGGACCTGGAAATTAAGGTTGTACACGGCTGTCTTCGAGCCATAGCTCTTCGTCAGGCCGACGGCCTCGATCATGCTGGGTGCCCCTGCTCGGTCGGTTGTTCCGCACTAAGACCTCGGCAGGGGCCCTTTCGGTTCCCGCCGGCTCAGGCGTCCCGCTTCTTGAGCACCCCGTATCCGGCGAGCAACGCGGCGACCACCCACAGCAGCATGATGAGCATTCCGCCCCACGGTCCGTAAGGCCGGTCACCGGTGTCCACCACGGTCATGATCCGCTGCCCCGCCACATCCGGGAGATAGTCACCGACCTTTTTCGTGGCATTCACACTGGAGAGAATGCTGGAGATCATGAAGAAGAACGGGATGAGAATCCCGAACGACAGCATCGGACTGCGCAGAATCCAGGTGACTCCCATCGCGAACAGCGCGATGAGGCCCATGTAGAGCCCCCCGCCGATCACCGCCCGCAGGACGTCGTGCGCGCCCAGCGTCGTACGGTACTGGCCCAGCACCGCCTGGCCGGTGAAGAAGGCGGCGAAGCTGGTGATCATGCCCACCACCAGCGCCAGCACGGTGGCCACCGCCAGCTTCGCGGCCATGAACACCCCGCGCTGCGGCACCGCCGCCAGGGAGGCCCGGATCATGCCGGTGCTGTACTCGTTGGAGACCACCAGGATGCCGAACGCGATCATCGCCAGCTGACCCAGGATCATCCCGGCGAAGCTGGTCAGGGTGGGGTCGAAGGTCAGCTGGTCCCGCGCCGACAGATCCGTGAAGGTGTTGCGCACCACCAGGCTGAGCAGCATGCCCAGCGCCACCGTGACCACCACGGCGGCGGTCAGCGTCCACACCGTGGACCCCACCGAGCGGATCTTGGTCCATTCCGAGCGCAGCACCCGGGCCGTCTGTGCCATGGTTCACGCGCCCTTTCCGCGCCGGGAGTCCCACTGCGCGCCCCAGCCGCCGGCGGCCGGCGGCGCCCCGGGCGGGTCCGGCGCACCGGGCCCCTGCCCGCCGTTGTGCGCCTCGTACTCCACCGAGCCGTGCGTCAGCCGCATGAACGCCTCCTCCAGCGACGCCTGCTGCGGGCTCAGCTCGTGCAGCACCAGGCCCTGACCGGCCACCAGCTCACCGATCCGGGCCGCCTCGGTGCCCTCCACTTCCAGGACGCCGTCCGCCGCCTCCGTCACCGTGACCCCGCCGCCGGTCCGCTCCAGGACCGCCCGCAGCCGCTCGGGTTCGGGACCGCGCACCCGGACGAAGCTGCGGGAGTTCTCCCGGATGAAGTCCGCCATCGAGGTGTCGGCGAGCAGCCTGCCCTGACCGATCACCACCAGATGCTCGGCCGTCAGCGCCATCTCGCTCATCAGATGGCTGGAGACGAAGACCGTACGGCCGTCGGCGGCCAGCCGTTTCATCAGATTCCGGATCCAGTGGATGCCCTCCGGGTCGAGCCCGTTCACCGGCTCGTCGAACATCAGGATCCGCGGATCGCCCAGCAGCGCGCTCGCGATCCCCAGCCGCTGCCCCATGCCGAGCGAGAACCCCTTGGGCCGCTTGCGGGCCACCGCGCCGAGACCCACCAGATCCAGCACCACATCGATGCGCTCGCGCGCGATGCCGTTGCTCTGCGCCAGGCACAGCAGATGGTTGTACGCGGTACGGCCCGGGTGCACGGCCTTCGCCTCCAGCAGCGCCCCGATCGCCAGCAGCGGATCGCGCAGCCGGTCGTACCGCTCGCCGTCGATGAGGACCTCCCCACTGGTGGGGTGGTCAAGACCCAGCATCATCCGCATCGTCGTGGACTTGCCGGCCCCGTTCGGGCCCAGGAACCCGGTGACGATGCCGGGCCGTACCGAGAACGTCAGATCGTTCACGGCCGTCTTCCCGCCGTACCGCTTGGTCAGCCCCGCCAGCTCGATCATGGATCGACGCTAGAACGGCGCAGCCGCCGCCGCCCGGTGGGGCGGCGGCGGCTGCGCCGTTCAGGTGATGCGTGCCGTGCGCGGTGCGCGCGGGATCAGCGGGACTGCTGGGCGGGGACGCCCTTGCTCAGGCCCTCGTCCTCGTCGTCGTCCAGCGAGACCGCCGCGATCTGGGCACCGGTCAGGGTGGCCAGCATCTCGCGGACGTTGGTCAGCTGGGCGTTGATGCTGTCGCGACGGTTGGTCAGCGCCGCCAGCTCACGCTCGGACTCGGTTCGGATCCGCTCGGCCTTCGCGTTCGCGTCCGCCACGATGTCGTCCGCCTGGCGAGAGGCGGTCTCCACCGTCTGGCGGGCCCGGCGGTCCGCGTCGGTGCGCAGCTTCTCGGCCTCCAGACGCAGCTGCTCGGCGCGGTGCTCGATCTCCGCGAGCCGCTTCTCGGCCTTGGCCTGGCGGGAGGCCAGGTCGCGCTCGGACTGCTCGCGGCGCTTGGCCAGGTTGGTCTCGAAGTCGGTCGCGGCCTGCGCGGCCTTGGCGCGGGTGTCCTCGAAGAGGGCGTCCGCCTCCTCCCGCTTGGCCGCGGCGTTCTTGTCGGCCTCGGCGCGGGTGGCGGCCGCGTCGTCCTCGGCCTTCTCGATGATGCGGGCGCCGTCGTCCTCGGCCTTGGCCTTGCGCTCCTGCGCGTAGGCCTCGGCGTCGTTGCGCACCTGCTGCGCGGCGCCCTCGGCCAGCTCGCGGTGCTGCTCGGCGGCCCGGCGGGCCTCCTCGCGCAGATCCTTCGCCTCTTCCTCGGCAAGGCGCAGGATCTTCTCGACACGGGCGCCGAGACCGGCGTAGGACGGCTCGGAATCCGTGATCTGGGCCTGGGCGTTCTGCGTTTCGAGGTGCAGCTCCTCGATCCGCTTTTCCAGAGAGGTGATACGGGCCAGCGCGCTGTCGCGGTCCGATACGAGCTTGGTGATCCGGTCGTCCACCTGCCCGCGGTCGTAGCCGCGCCGCACGAGCTCGAAGCCGAAGGGGGAGGAAGTGTCGCTCATGGGGTTCCTGTCGATTCAGACGGGTGCGTCAGATTCGGGCCTGGCCGCGTGGTCTTCTCGGATCAGCCGGCCAGGCCCAGGGGATAGGCCTGGGCGTTCAGCAATCCTAGGGGGCAAAGCGGCGTGTCTTCGAGTGGATCCGGGCTTTGGTGTGGAGAATGTTCGCCCCAAACGCTCGATCGAGTGGTGAGCAATTCATGGCGGTTCAGCCCCGGGAGGGTTTTCCGCCGCCGGGCCGGGGCGACGAGCCGGCGCCGGCCGTCACCGTGCCGAGCGGACCGTGCCCGCCCGAACCACCGGACCCCTTACCGCTTTTGCCCCCGCCGCCGGAGGTTTTCCCGCCCGGTTTCGCGGCGCCCTTGGGCTCCCCGAAGGAATCGAGCGCCGCCAGCACATCCTGGACCCGGGAGATCTCGGCGTTGATGTCCTCGCGCCGGCGGCTGAGCTTCTCCAGCTCGCGCTTGCTCTCCTCGACGGCACGCTTGGCGTCCCGGTCGGCGTCGGTGCGTACCTTCTGCGCCTCGCGCAGCACCTCGGAGCGCTTGCGCTCGGCGTCCTTCAGCAGCCCCTCGGCCTTCTTCACCGCGGAGATACGGACCTTGCCCGCCTCGGAGTTGGCCTCCTCCAGCAGCTTCTCCGCCGCCCGGCGGGCCTCGGCCCGCTGCTCGTCGGCGGCGCGCATGAGCTTGTCGACGCGCTCGCCGGCGGCCCTGGTCTGCTCGGCCGACTCCCGGCGGGCCCGGTCGTGCAGCGCCTCGACCTCCGCCTCGACCCGGGTGCGCAGCTCCTCGGTGCGCTCGCGGATCGCGGCGGCGTCCCGGCGGGCCTCCTCCAGCAGCGTGTTGGCGTCGGCGCGGGCGGTCTCCACCAGCTCGCTGCCGCTCTCCCGGGCGCCCGCGATGAGCCGGTCGGCCTCCTTGCGGGCGACGCCGACCATGGTGTCCGACTGCTCCTCGGCGGTGGCGCTGATCCGCTGCGCCTCCTCCTGTGCCTTGGAGAGCAGTTCGTCGGCCTGGGCGGCGGCCTCGTTGCGCTTGCGGGAGGCCTCCCGGCGGGCGCTGTCGGCGAGCGCGTCGGCGTCCGCGCGGGTCCGCTCGGCGGCGGCCTCCGCCTCGGTACGGACCCGGTCCGCCTCCGCGATGGCCTCCTTGACGGTGTGTTCGGCCAGCGCCGAGGCGGCTTCCTTCTCCTCGGCGGACTCGCGCAGCACGCGGGCCACCTCGCGTTCGGCCTCGGCGCGGTGGGTGGCGATCTCCGCCTCGGCGGCCTCGCGCAGCCCGGCGACCGAGTCGCGTTCCTGCTGGGCCTTGTGCTCGGCCGCGGCCACCAGGGTCTCGGCACGCCGCTCGGCGTCGTCGACCTTGGCGCGGGAGGCGGCCAGCAGCTCCTCGCTCTGCTCGCGGGCCTGCGCCCGCTCCCGGTGCGCGGCGTCGCGCGCCTCCGCCAGCTGCCGCTCGCCCTCGGCGCGCAGCCGGGCGGCCTCCTCCTGGGCGGCGGCCAGCGCCTGTGCGGCCTCGGTCGCGGTGCGCTCGGCCGCGGCGGCGGCCCGCTCACGTACCCGGTCGGCGGCGGTCTCGGCCTCCTGCCGCAGCCGCTCGCTCTCGGCGGTGGCCTCGCCGCGCAGCCGTACCGCGTAGTCCTCGCCCTCGGCGCGCGCCCGGGCGGCGTCGGCCGCGGCCTCGTCCCGCAACTGCTGGGCGGCGGCCTCGGCCTGCTCGGTGAGCTGCCGGATCCGCTCGGCGGCCTCGGCGCGCAGCCGCTCCGCCTCGGACCCCGCCTCGACGCGCAGCCGCTCGGCCTCCGCCCTGGCCTCGGCCAGCGCCTCCTCGGCGGCGGAGACCCGGCTCTCGGCCTCCTCGCGCAGCCGGTCGAGTTCGGCCTGGGCGGCCTCCCGCTCGGCGCGGGTGGCCTCCTTGGTCTCCTCGCGCAGCTTGCGGGCGGCGTCCTCGGCGTCCTTGGTGGTGCGCTCGGCCGTCTCGACTGCCTCGGCGGTGAGCGTCTCGATCTCGGCGCGCGCCCGGGTGAGCACCTGCTCGGCCTGGTTGCGCAGCGTGGTGGCGCGTTCGATGGCCTCGGTGCGGACCCGCTCGCTCTCGGCGGTGGCGCCGGCCCTGGTCTCCTCGGCGTCCGACTTGGCCTGGGCCAGCAGCTCCTCGGCGGAGGCGGCGGCCTCCTCGATCCTGGAGGCGGCGTCGCGGCGGGCCTCGGCGCGGATGGCCTCGCCCTCCTCGACGGCCTCGGCACGCAGCTGCTCGGCCTCGCCGCGCAGCCGCCGCGCCTCCTCCTGCAGCTCGACCGTCTTGGCGCGGTACTCCTTGGTGTCGTCCTGCGCGGCGCCCTTGAGCTGCTCGGCCACGTCGTGGGCCTCGGCGCGCAGCCGGTCGGCCTCCGCCTCGGCGCTCTCGCGCAGCCGCTCGGCCTCCTCGGTGGCGGCCTTGGTGGTCTCCTGCGCCTCCTTGGCGGCCTTGTTCAGGACCTCCTCGGCGGTGCGGGCGGCCTCGGCGAGCTGCGCCGCGTACTCCTCGGCGGCCTTGGAACGGGCCTCCTCCGCGGCCTCGGACGTCAGCTGCTCGGCTTTGGTCTGCGCGTCGGCCAGCACCTGCTCGGCCTCGGTGCGGCGCCGCTCGGCGTCCCGGGTCGCCTCGGAGACCATCCGGGCGACCTCGGCCTTGGCGGTCGCGGAGCGCTGCTCGTACTCGCTCTCGCCGGCCGCCCGCCGCTTCTCGGCCTCTTCGGTGGCCTCGGCGAGCAGCTGTTCGGCGTCCTCCTTGGCGGTGCGCAGCACCGACTTGGCCTGCTCCAGACGCTCCTCGGCCTTGCGGACCAGCGCGGTGGTCTCGCGCCGCCCGGTCTCCGCCTCCTGGGCGGTGGCGGTGCGCAGCCGCTCGGCGTGCTCGGTGGCCTCCTGCGCCTGGGTGGTGGCCTGGGCCAGCAGCCGCTCGGCGTCCGTGCGGGCCCGGCGCAGCAGGTCCTCGGCCTCGGCGCGGGCGGTGCGCTCCTCCATGGCGGCGCGCTGCCGGGACTCCTCGGTCAGCCGGTGCGCCTCGGAGCGGGCCTGCGCGATGGTGCGCTCGTGCTCGGCCCTGGTCTCCTCCATGAGCCGGCGGGCCTGCGCCTCGGAACGGGCGCGCAGCTGCTCGGCCCAGGCGACGTTCTCGTTGACGTGGGACTCGACGGTGGAGCGGCGCTGGGCCAGCTCCTCGTCCAGGCGCTGGCGGCGGGCGACCGCCTCGGCGTGCAGTTCGCCCTCCAGCCGGGCGCGCGCCTCGGACTGCTCCTGCTGCACCCGCTGCGAGCGGCTCCTGGCCTCGCGCAGTTCGCGTTCGGCCTCCACCCGCATGGCGTCGGCCTGGTGCTGGGCGTTGCGCAGCACCTGCTCGGCGTGGCCGGCCGGGTCGGCGTAGGCGGGTCGCACGGCGAGCACGCGGCGCACCTCGTGCAGTTTGGCGCGCAGCACCTCGACCTGATAGCCGAGGTCGTCGGCATGGTCGACCGCCTTCTCCCGTTCCTTCTTCAGCCGTTCCATCTCGGCTTCGAAACGAGAGAGGTGGTCGTCAGCCTGCACGCTGTCGTAGCCCCGCACCGCGCGGTCCCATCCGTCCCCTGGTCGTGGTTAAGGGTGATCCGGGTCCGGCCGCTGTCCGTGCGGAGCGTGGAGTGGAGCGCCAGTACGGGTCGCCGCCGGTCGGAGTTGTTCGCCGGGAAGAGGCGTCAGGTGTGAGCCCCATGCCCCGGCTCGGCCACTCTACCGGCCGGGGCAGCTTGCGTCAGTGGCCCGAGGGGCCTTCAACACCCTTGGGAGGGGCGGCGGTGACCAGTTCTGTGAGCACTCCGTGACAGTCCTTCGGGTGCAGGAAGGTGATCCGGGAGCCCATGGAGCCGTTGCGGGGGGTGTCGTAGAGCACCCGTACCCCTGCCTGCCTGGCGGTTTCGGCGTCCGCGTCGACGTCGGCGGTGCCGAAGGCGATGTGATGCACTCCTTCACCGTTCTTCGCCAGCCATTTACCGACCGGACTCTCCGGGTCCAGGGGCTGGAGGAGCTGGATCCACGAGGCCCCGCCGTCGTCGGTGCCGTTGATCCGCAGCATGGCCTCACGCACCCCCTGTTCCTCGTTGACCTCCGTGTGGAAGACCTCGAAGCCGTACGTGGCGCGGTAGAACGCGGCGGTGGCGTCCAGGTCGGCGCAGGCGATTCCGATGTGATCGATACGCGTCAGCATGGGTCCAGTGCACCGCCACGCGCGGTGACCGCGCAACGTGCCCACCGTCACATTTCCGTGACGGTGACCGGTGGAGGGGGCGCTGCGTACAGTGACTACACCGTGATGTGAACGCGCGTTCACGACGGCAGGTTCGCGAGGACATGTTCCAGGGCAAAGGAGCCGCATGATGTCTGCCAACGCTTCCCCCGTCACCTCCGTGATCGTCGCGGGAGCCCGCACCCCCATGGGCCGCCTGCTCGGCTCGCTCAAGGACTTCAGCGGGGCCGAACTGGGCGGCTTCGCGATCCGGGCGGCGCTGGAGCGGGCCGGGATCACCGGTGAGCAGGCGCAGTATGTGATCATGGGCCAGGTCCTCCAGGCGGGGGCGGGTCAGATCCCCGCGCGGCAGGCCGCCGTGCACGCCGGCATCCCGATGAACGTCCCCGCGCTGACCGTCAACAAGGTGTGCCTGTCGGGGCTCGACGCCATCGCGCTGGCCGATCAGCTGATCCGGGCGGGCGAGTTCGACGTGATCGTGGCGGGCGGCCAGGAGTCCATGACGAACGCCCCCCACCTGCTGCCGAAGTCGCGCTCGGGCTACAAGTACGGCGCGATCGAGATGCTGGACGCGATGGCGCACGACGGGCTGACGGACGCCTTCGAGGGCATCGCCATGGGGGAGTCCACCGAGCGGCACAACATCCGGCTGGGCATCGGCCGCGCCGAGCAGGACGCCCTCGCGGCGGCCTCCCACCAGCGGGCGGCCCAGGCCCGCGAGAACGGGGTGTTCGCGCAGGAGATCACCCCGGTCACGGTGGCACAGCGCAAGGGCGAGACGGTGATCGTGGAGGAGGACGAGGGCATCCGCCCGGAGACCACGGCCGAGTCGCTGGGGCGGCTGCGTCCCGCGTTCCGCCCCGACGGAACGATCACTGCGGGGTCCGCCTCGCAGATCTCGGACGGCGCGGCGGCCGTGGTGGTCATGTCGAAGGCGAAGGCCGAGGAACTGGGCCTGGAGTGGATCGCGGAGATCGGCGCGCACGGCAACGTGGCCGGGCCGGACAACTCGCTGCACTCGCAGCCCTCCCACGCGATTCTGCACGCGCTGCGCAAGGAGTCTCTGGAGGCCGGCGACCTGGATCTGGTGGAGATCAACGAGGCGTTCGCGGCCGTGGCGGCCCAGTCAATGAAGGATCTCGGGATTGGCCACGAAAGGGTGAATGTGAATGGCGGAGCGATTGCCCTGGGTCACCCGATCGGGGCATCCGGGGCGCGGATCGTCCTCCATCTCGCCCTCGAACTCGCCCGCCGCGGGGGTGGCACCGGTGCCGCCGCCCTGTGCGGCGGCGGCGGTCAGGGCGACGCGCTGATCCTGCGCGTACCGCGCCGGTGAGGGCGGCGCGCGGCCGGGTACGGAGCACGGGGCGCGGTCCCCGGGCTGGACGCGGGGCCGCCGCGCGCACGATCGTACGGAGCGCGGCCGGGACGTGACCGGGGAGCAGGAACCGCGGGACGGCGGGGACCGGGTCACGGCCCCCGCCTCGATGACGGCAGGGACGACGGCCCGGGCGGACGACCGGGCGCGGGAGGACGGCTGATGAGCGGCACCGAGGGCACGGAGGGCACCCGGCCCACCCCCGGCGGGCGGGACGCGCCGGCCCCCGCCCCCGCGGCGCGGACGGTGGACGTGCCGGACCTGGTCGCCCGCGCCCGGCGCGGCGAGCCGCGCGCGGTCGCCCGGCTGATCTCGCTGGTGGAGGGCGGCGCCCCGCAACTGCGCGAGGTGATGGCCGCCCTCGCCCCGCACAGCGGCGGCGCGTACGTCATCGGGCTCACCGGCTCGCCCGGCGTCGGCAAGTCCACCTGCACCTCGGCCCTCACCAGCGCCTACCGCAGGGCCGGCAAGCGAGTCGGGGTGCTCGCCGTCGACCCCTCCTCCCCGTTCTCCGGCGGCGCGCTGCTGGGCGACCGGGTACGGATGAACGACCACGCCTCCGACCCCGGCGTCTACATCCGCTCCATGGCCACCCGGGGCCGGCTCGGCGGCCTCGCCGAGGCCGCGCCGCAGGCCGTCCGGGTCCTGGACGCGGCCGGCTGCGACATCGTCCTGGTGGAGACCGTCGGGGTGGGCCAGTCCGAGGTCGAGATCGCCTCCCAGGCCGACACCACCGTGGTGCTGCTCGCCCCCGGGATGGGCGACGGCATCCAGGCCGCCAAGGCCGGAATCCTGGAGATCGGCGACATGTTCGTCGTCAACAAGGCCGACCGGGACGGCGCCGACGCCACCGTGCGCGAGCTCAACCACATGCTGGGCCTGGGCGCCCCGCGCGGCCCCGGCGACTGGCGCCCCACCGTCACCAAGACCGTCGCGGCGCGCGGAGAGGGCGTGGACGACGTGGTGGCGGCGCTGGAGAAGCACCGCGCCTGGATGGAGGAACACGGCGAACTCACCGCCCGGCGCACCCGCCGCGCCGCCAAGGAGATCGAGACCGTCGCGCTGACCGCCCTGCGCGCCCGCATCGCCGACCTGAGCGGCGACCGCCGGCTGGCCGCCCTCTCCGCCCGCATCGTCACCGGCGACCTGGACCCGTACGCCGCCGCCGACCAGCTCCTCGCGGAGGTGACCGGCCAGTGACGGCGCCCACCCTCCCCGAACCGGACTTCCCGCCCGAGGAGTACGCGCAGCGGCTGTTCACCGTCCGCGCCGCCATGGACCGCCACGGCCTCGACGCCCTGCTGGTCTCCGCGCCCGAGGACGTCCACCACCTGTGCGGCCTGGACCACCAGGGCCACTTCGCCGTCACCGCCCTGCTGGTGCCCCTGTACGGCAAACCGGTGCTGGTCGAACGGGACATGGAGACCCCCACCGCCGCGGCCCAGACCCACGGCGTCGCCCATCACGGCTACGGCGACGCCGAGGACCCGGCCGGCGCGCTGCTGGAGGCGCTCACCCCGCTCCTGCCGGACGCCCCCGTCGTCGGCTACCAGGCCGACTCCCTCAGCCTGCCGCCCGCCGTCTGGGACCGGCTGCGCGGCACGGCCGGCATCACCTGGGCCGACTGCCGGGGCCTGCTCACCGAGGGACGCTTCGTGCACACCGCGCGCGCGATCGAGCGCGTCCGCGAGGCCGCCCGGCTCTCCGGCATCGCCATGGCCGCCGGACTGGACGCCGCCACCGCCGGAGCCGGCGAGCACGAGATCGCCGCCGCCGTGTACGCCGCCATGCTGCGGGCCGGCGGCGACCTCCCCGCCTTCGCCCCCCTGGTGCGCGACACCCACCGCCTCGACCAGGAACACCTCACCTGGTCACGGCGGCGACTGGGGCCGCGTGACGCCGTCTTCCTCGAACTGTCCGCCGCCCGTGGCCGCTACCACGCGCCCCTCGCCCGCCTGCACCACCTCGACCCGGCCGGCGCCGCCCGCGACCGCCGCGCCGCCGAGACCGCGCACGCGGCGATGGACGCCCTGCGCGACGCGCTGCACCCCGGCACCACCGCCGAACGCGCCTTCCACACCTGGCGGTCCGTCATCGAGCGGGCCACCGGCAGCCCCTACGAGCGCCACCACTGCGGCTACCTCGTCGGCATCGGCTTCCCGCCGGGCTGGATGGGCGGCAGCCGCACCCTGCGCCCCGGCAACACCATGGAACTGCGGGCCGGCATGACCCTGCACATCCAGTCCTGGCTGCTGGACACCCCGCTGGGCACCCACGCCTTCTCCGACACCGCCCTGATCACCGAGAACGGCTGCGAAGTCCTCACCCGCGCCCCGTGACCACCGCGATCGCCTCCGGCAGCGTGAGCGCCGCGCCGGCCGCCAACCGCTCCTCGTACACCGCCTCCGGCAGGCCCGCCCGCACCAGCGCCCGGACCCGGGGGGCGAGCGCGGGGTCCGTGGGCATCGGACGGAAGCCCATGCCGGGGACCGGCCGGTAGCGGTCGTACGCGCCCAGCAGCAGCGCCGCCTCCCGGTGCCCGCCCAGGCCCGCCCGGGCCCAGGCCGCCAGCAGCAGTTCGTGCGCCACCATCTGAGGCGCCATCATCCTGCCCGATCCCGCCAGCACTTCCACGGCCTCCCGCAGCCACTCCAGCGCCGTGCCGTACGCCTCAAGCTGACAGTCCAGCCAGCCGTGCAGACCCGCCCACAGCGCGCGGACCAGCGCCGGCGTGTGCTCCGAGAAGTCCTCCGCCAGCGCGCGCAGCGGCTCACGCGCCTGCTCCGGGCGCCCCGTACGGCCCAGGAACTCCGCCAGCAGCAGCGCCGGCAGCCCCGGCGCGCTCAGCGAGAACTCCCGCGAGTCGGCCACCGCGCGCCGCAGCTCCCGCTCCGCCGCCGCGTCCGCCGGATCCACCGCCAGCCGGGCCGCCCCCCACTCCGCCCGCAACAGCGGCACCTGCGCGGGTGTGCCGCTGCGCTCCGCCCACTCCAGCGCCGCCCCGAAGTCCGCCACCGCCCGCTCCTGCCGGCCGCCCAGCAGCCAGGCGTCGCCGCGTACCCACAGCGCCTGGGCGATGGCCAGCGGGTCCCCGGTGCGCTCCAGCTGCTCCAGCGCCTCCTGCGCCACCTCCACCGAGGTCAGCAGCGTGGCCCGCATCAGCAGCGCGGAGCCCAGATCCCAGGTGCTGCCCAGCCGGCGGCAGTCGGCCAGCACCGCGTCCATGGTCGCCTCGACGTCCGGGTATTCGCCCACCATCAGCTTCGCGAAGTACCACATCTGCCCGGGCTGGCCGCACAACTGGGGCAGCCCCGGCCGGTAGGCGGCGATCACCGCCGCCAGCCGGTCCGGGTGCGCGTACTCCCCCTCGCCGGCCGCCAGCAGCAGCATCCGCACCTGGCGGCGTGCCTCCCACCGCCGCTCCGCGTCCCACGGCGGCGGCAGGTCGGTGACCCGGCCGCTCAGCGGGGCGGCGCGGCGCACCGGCGCGGCGAACGGGTCGGGGCCCAGCTCCGCCGCGCCGCGCGCCGCCGAGCGGAAGTCCCCCATGTGGAAGTGGAGCCGCCAGAACCAGCTCATGGCCAGCACCAGGCACAGCGCCTCCTGCTCCTGGCCGGTGTCGAGGGCGTGCCGCACGGCGGTGCGGATGTTGTCGTGCTCGCGGGTGAGCCGCGCCATCCAGTGCGCCTGGCGCGGGCCGTGCAGCCCGGGCTCGGCGGCGCGGGCCAGCTCGCGGTACGTGTGCAGGTGCCGCTGGGCGATCGCGTCCCGTTCGCCCGCCGCCGTCAGCCGCTCGGCGGCGTACTGCGCGACGGTCTCCAGCAGCCGGTAGCGCGTCCCGCCGCCGGAGGGCTCGGGGACGGCGGTCAGCAGCGACTTGTCGACCAGGGCGGGGAGCGCGCCGAGCGTGTCCGCCCCGCAGACCGCCTCCGCCTCGCCGAACGAGCACCCGCCGGAGAACACCGACAACCGGCGCAGCACGGTGCGTTCCGCCTCGGTCAGCAGGTCCCACGACCAGTCGACGACGGCGCGCAGCGTACGGCGGCGACGGTGGCCGCCGCTGCCGTCATCGCTTCCGCTGCCGTCATGGTCGCTTCCGCCGTCGCCGAGCAGGACGAACCGGCGGTCGAGCCGGTCGGCCAGCTCACGCGGGGTGAACGCGCGCAGCCGGGCCGCCGCCAGTTCCAGGGCCAGCGGCAGGCCGTCCAGCCGGCGGCAGATCTCGGCGCAGGCCGCGGGGTCCTCCTGGACCGCGAACCCGGGGCGGGCCGCCGCGCCGCGTTCGCCGAACAGCCGCAGCGCGTCGGCCGGCGGCAGCGGGCCGACCGGCAGCACCGTCTCACCGGGCAGCCCGAGCGGTTCACGGCTGGTGGCCAGCACGGTGACGCCGGGGCAGTGGGTCAGCAGCGCCTCGGTGAGGTCGGTCGCGGCGGCGCGTACGTGTTCGCAGTTGTCGAGAACGAGCAGCAGCCGGCGGCGGGCGCAGGACTCCACCAGCAACCCGAGCGGATCACGCGTCGCACCGCCCCCGCCGCCCAGTGCGGCGGCCTGCACGTCACCGGCCCCGGCCGCCACCTCCTGGAGCACGGCCTCGGCGACATCCGCCGCGTCCCGCACCCCGGCCAGCTCGACCACGCGCACCCGCGCCGCCGGTGCGGCGACGGCCTCCAGCGCCAGCCGGGTCTTGCCCACCCCGCCGGGCCCCAGCAGGGTCACCAGCCGCGCCCCGTCCAGTGCTTCCCGCACCTGGCGCAGCTCCGTCTCCCGCCCGACGAAGGAACTGACCCACCCCGGGGCGCTGACGGGCGCGTCCCGGTCCCGGCCACCGGCGGGTTCCCGGCCCCCGGTGGCCGGGCCCTCGCGCGGTACGGCCTCACGCACCGCGCCCCCTGAGGTGCGGCGTTCCGTCTCGGCGGCGGGAGGCGGAGGCGACGGGTGCTCGCCGCCGGGCGCGCCGCCCCCGGCCTTACGGCTCCCCGCAGCACGCGCCCCGTTCACCCCGCCCGCGGCCGGGCGCGTCCCGGGCCGTGGTTCCGTCGCCGCCCCGTCCCCGGGCGCGCCCAGCAGCCCCGCGTACAGGGCGCGCAGCTCCGGGCCCGGATCGGTGCCGAGCCGTTCCGCCAGCGCGGCACGGGCCTCCTCGTACGCGCCCAGCGCCTCCGCCGGGCGGCCGTCCCCCAGCAGCGCCCGGATGCGCAGCGCGTGCAGCGGCTCGTCCAGCGGCGCCGCCGCCGCCAGTTCGGCGAGTTCGTCCAGGGCCCGCGCCGGACGGCCCAGCGCCACCTCGGCGGCGAGCCGGTCCCGCCGGGCCCGCCCGTACCGCCGCAGCGCGTCCACCACCAGCGGCTCGTCCTCCCGGCCCGGCAGCTCCGCCAGCACCGGTTCGGCCCACAGCGCCAGGGCCTCCGCCAGCAGAACGGACGCCCGCCGCGCGTCCCCGGCACCCAGCGCCGCCGCCCCGTCCTCGGCCAGCTCCGCGAACCGGAACAGATCGATGTCGCCCGCCCCCGCCGCCAGCCGGTACCCGCCGGGCACCGACTCCACCGCCGCCGCCCCCAGCACCCGCCGCAGCCGCCCCACCAGCGCCTGCACCGCGGCCACCGGCTCGGCCGGCGGCGCGTCCTCCCACCACACCCGCGCCACGAGCGCGTCCGCCGTCACCGGCCGCCCGCCCGCGACGGCCAGCGCGGCGAGCAGCGCCCGCAGCCGCCGGCCCCCGCCCACGGCGATCTCCGTCCCGTCCGCCCGGAAGACCCGTACGGTGCCCAGGACCCGATAGTGGTGCTGCATCCCCCCATTGTCGTCGGGAAGAAATCCGGTGGCCCCCCCTTATCGGCCCTGGCACACTGCCCCGGTGCCCGGTACCACCCCCCTTCCGCTGCTCACGGCCGACTGCGCCGACTGCTTCGCCCTGTGCTGCGTGGCCCTGCCCTTCGCCGCCTCCGCCGACTTCGCCACCGACAAGCCGGCCGGTCGCCCCTGCGCCAACCTGCGCCAGGACTTCCGCTGCGGCATCCACGACGGACTGCGTCCGGCCGGGTTCACCGGCTGCACCGTCTACGACTGCTTCGGCGCCGGGCAGCGCGTCTCGCAGCGCACCTTCGCCGGCCGCGACTGGCGCGGTGACGCGGACACCGCGCGCGCCATGTTCGCCGCCTTCCCCGTCGTGCGGCACCTGCACGAACTGCTGTGGTACCTCGCCGAGGCCCTCACCCTGCCGCCCGCCGAGCCGCTGTACGCCGAGCTGCGCCGCGCCGTGGCCGCCACCGACCGGCTCGCGGCCGGCACCCCGGAGGAACTGCGCGCCCTGGACCTCGCGGCCCACCGCGCCGACGTCAACGCGCTGCTGCTGCGCACCAGCGAACTGGTACGGGCCGAGGCCGGCGGCCGGGCCCGGGAGCGGGGCGCTGAGCGCGGGCGTGAGCGGAACCGGAACCGGGGCCGTGAACGGGACCGGGGCCGGGGCTGCACCGGCGACCGCTCCCGTGACCACCGGGGCGCCGACCTCATCGGCGCGCAGCTCAAGGGCGCCGACCTGCGCGGCGCGAACCTGCGCGGCACGCTCCTCATCGCCGCCGATCTGCGCTCGGCCGACCTCACCCGGGCCGACCTGATCGGCGCCGACCTGCGCGACACCCGCCTGCACGGCGCCGATCTGACCGGGGCGTTCTTCCTCACCCAGGCACAGCTCAACGCCGCGCGGGGGGACGCGGCCACCCGCGTCCCCGCCACCCTCACCCGCCCCGCCCACTGGCCGGCCGGCTGACGCCCGCTACCGCATCCGGTCCGCCAGCAGGGCCTCGGCGAGTGCCACCTGCGCCGGTTCCAGCGCGGCCCTGCCGTCCTCGATGTCCCACAGGGCGTTCTGGAGCACCCGGCCGAGCGTCCAGCCGGCCGCCCGCCGGCGGTCCAGGTCCAGCGCCTCGGTCAGCTGGTCGAAGCGGCGCAGCACCGTCCGCCGTACGTTCCCGCTCGGCACCACCACGGTCTCCCAGGCCGAATCCAGGGCGGGCCACAGATCGAACCCCGGGTCACCGGCCAGTGGTTCGGGGTCGATGGCCAGCCAGGGTTCGCGTCCGCCCGCCAGCACGTTCGCGTAGTGCAGGTCCCAGTGCAGCAGCCGGTCCCCGGCCTCGTCCGTCAGCTCGGCGACGGCGTCCGCGCAGATCCGGACCAGACGCCGCTCGTCCGGGTCGGCGAGGGACCGTACGGCGTCGGGTGTCTCCGCCACCATCGCCGCCGCGATGTCGCCGAGCCGCCGCATCCCGTCCGGTGCCGGCAGGGCGACGAGCCGCGCCAGCAGGGTGCCCAGTACGTGCGTGGCGGCGGTGTCGTCCTCGGCGGCGAGCGTGGACAGCGGCCGGGCGGCGTCCAGCCGTTCCAGCAGCAGCGTGTCCGTGTCCGCGTCGGTGTCGTGCGCCAGCAGCCGCACGATGCCGTGTCCGTCCCAGGCGCGCAGCCCGGGGACGACACCTGCGCCGTCCTCGGTCTTCCGCTGGACCTTCAGCACGGCGGGCAGCCCGTCGGCGCGCCGCCGCACGGGCAGCACGATCCCGGCCATGCCGTGGCCGGGGTCGCCGTCGGGGCGCAGCGACCAGAGTTCCAGCAGACGCTCGATCACCCCCGGCAGTCCGTCCACCCAGGCGGCATGCCGATGGTGCGCCGCCCGGAAGGTGTCGGGGACGTGCGGGCGGAACGATGGGTTCATGTGGTGTGGCTCCTTCGCGAGTTCGTTTCGGTGACACGTGGCGAAGGAGTCGGCGGAGGCCCCCGGCAGCGGGAGCGGCGTCACAGCATGGTGTTCACCTTACCGGCGGGTGAGCGCCCGTCAGCGGGCGCGCCCACCGGGGGGCCGTCGGGGAGCGCTCCCGGCGGGCGGGCGGCCGGGGCCCGGTGCCCGACCGCCGCCACCGGCCCCGCGCGACACCGGCCTCTAGCGGTCGCCCCGCCGAACCCTCTCGTCCCGGGGCGACGGCACCCGGCTGCCCCGGAAGGTGCGCCGGTAACTGTCCGGGGGGACCCCCAGCGCGCGGCGGAAGTGCCGGCGCAGCGTCGTGGCGGTGCCCATCCCGGTGGCCGCCGCGATCGCGTCGACGCTGTCGCCGGTCGCCTCCAGCAGTTCCTGGGCGCGCCGGATCCGCTGGTTGAGCAGCCATTGCAGCGGGGTGGTGCCGGTCACCGTCCTGAAGTGGCGGCCCAGCTGGCGCGAGCTGAGGTTCGCGCGGCGGGCCAGGTCCTCCACCGTGAGCGGCTGGTCCAGCCGTTCCATCGCCCAGGGCAGCACGTCGGCCAGCGGATGGTCCTCCCGCTCCGGTACCGGCGTACTGACGAACTGCGCCTGACCGCCCGCCCGGTGCGGCGGAACGACCATCCGCCGGGCGATGGAGTTGGCCACCGCCGAACCGTGGTCCAGGCGCACCAGATGCAGACACAGGTCCAGCGCGGCGGCCTTGCCCGCCGAGGTGAGCACGCTGCCGTTGTCCACGTAGAGCACGTCCGGGTCGACCTCGATCCTCGGATGACGCGCGGCCAAGGCCTCGGTGTGCGCCCAGTGCGTCGTGGCGCGCTTGCCCTCCAGCAGCCCGGCCGCGGCCAGGACGAACGCCCCCGTGCACAGGGACGCCACCCGCGCGCCCGCCCGGTGCGCCGCGCGTACCGCGTCGACCAGTTCGGCGGGCGGCTCCACGTCCACATCGGCCCAGCCGGGCACGATCACCAGGCCGGCCGCCGGGAGGTGGTCAAGGCCGTGGTCCGGCTCCAGCAGGAACCGGTCCACGCGCACGGCCCGTGGCCCGCAGACGGTGACCTCGTACGCGGGATCGCTGAACACCTCGTACGCCAGGGACAGTTCGAAGTGCAGCATCCCGTCGGTGACGGCCAGCGCGACAGTGCTCATGTCCGGAAGTGTATGGGTCGTGTCGTTCCGGACACTCACGCCGGGCGCCTGCCGGACGCCAGGCTGTTCCCCATGAGTGCACAGACGACGAACCCGCAGGTGACCGTGTTCGGCGCGTACGGTCACACCGGCCGCTTCGTGGTGGCGGAACTGCTGGAGCGGGGGTTCACCCCGGTGCTCTCCGGCCGGGACGCGGCGAAGCTGGCGGCGTCGGCCGGGTCCTCCGGCCTGGAAATCCGCCCGGCGTCCGTCGACGACCCGGCCGCCCTGGACCGCGCGCTGTCCGGCGCGGACGCCGTCATCAACTGCGCCGGCCCCTTCGCCACCACCGCCGCCCCGCTGATCGAGGCGGCCCTGCGCGCCGGCATCCCGTACGGGGACGTGGCGGCCGAGATCGAGGCCAACCACGACACGTTCACCCACTTCGCGGACCGCGCCCGCAGCGCCGGAACGGTGATCGTCCCGGCCATGGCCTTCTACGGCGGCCTCGGCGATCTCCTCGCCACCGCCGCCATGGGCGACTGGAAGACGGCCGACGAGGCGCACGTCGCGTACGGGCTGAGCAGCTGGCACCCCACGGCGGGAACCCGCGCGGCGGGCCAGGTCTCCCACGCCCGCCGCGCCGGCCGCCACGTCCGCTACCGCGACGGCGAGCTCTCGTACCACGACGAGGCGTCGCCCATTCTGACCTGGTCCTTCCCCGAGCCCATGGGGGAGCGGAGCGTGATCGGGGACTTCACCATGGCCGACGCCGTCACCATCCCCAGCCACCTGCCCATCCCCGACGTGCACGTCTACATGGCGACCGAGGCCGCCAACGACCTGGCGTCCCCCGCGACACCCGCACCCGAACCCACGGACGAACGGGGTCGCTCCGCCCAGACCTTTCTGGTAGATGTCCGCGTGCGGCGCGGCGGCGAGGAACGCCGCGCCTCGGCGAGCGGCCGGGACATCTACGCCTTCACCGCCCCGCTCGCGGTGGAGGCGGTCCACCGGATCCTCACCGGGCAGACCCGCGCGACCGGAGTGGCCTCGGCGGGGGCGGTCTTCGACGCCCGGGACTTCCTGCGGTCGCTCTCGGCGCATCTGTCCGTCGACGTGGCCCCGTAGGCCCGGTCATGGAGCGTCGCCCTGCCGGCCGGAACCGGACGCCCTCCCGGACGTGCCCGGGGTGCCCGCACAGGCTTCGCGAGGACCGTGGTCGCGCCCGGCCGCGATCCACGATCCGGGAGGCCGGCGGTCAGCGGTCGATGTCGAAGCCGCTGCTGTCCAGAGCGGCCCGCAACTGACCGAGCCACTCTCCGCCCAGGCGCCGCCCGTCGGGGAGTTGGTCGTCCCGGTCCCAGCGCCAGGTGGTGATGATCGCCAGCACGAGGATCCGGCAGGCGCGCAGCAACTCCGGGTCGGCACCCGGATAGTGCGCGCCGACCTCGTCGGGGGCGTGGGTGAGGTCGAACTCGACGGGCCCGCGGCAGCACGTCTCCCAGTCGATGAACAGCAACCCCCGCTCGGTGCCGAGCAGATTGCCCGGGTGCGGCTCGCCGTGCAGCAGTTGCTCGGCGCCGCCCCGCTCGCCGATCACGCGCGGCAGGCTGCGCAGCGTGCCGACGAGCAGGTCCCGGTCCGCGTCGGTGAGCGCGGGCGTGCGCTCGCGGTCCGCCAGGAGCCCGAGGGCGTACGCGACCCGCTCGGTGAAGTGCGGCGCCGGGACGTCGAGCGGGCGCATGCCGGTGTGCAGCCGCTGGAGCGCGTCGGCGTAGTCGGCCGGGGAAGGCTCCTGGGTGCCGACGGGTTCGTAGTAGGTCCAGAACGTGACCACGAAGCCGTCGCGCTCGTAGGCGCGCGGTTCCACGCGGGGGTCCAGGGTGGCCACGGGGCAGTCGGCGGCGGCGAGCCGCTGAGCGAGATCGATCTCGAACCGGGCGAGCTGCTGCGCGTCCGGCGCCACCCGGGCCAGTACGTCACACGGCAGCAGGCGCAGGGTGAGCTTGTTCGAGTCGTGCAGCACGATCGCGTCGTCGGCCGCCAGGCCGAGCGAGGCGGCGATCGACGTGGCCGTGGCCACCGCGCGGGTGATCTCCGATGTCTGCATCCTCGCCCGAGCCCTCTTCCGTGAGACTGATGAGCTGCCGCGTCCGACCGCGATGTACGGAACTAGGGCGCGCAGGGCGCCGTCTCGTACGCGGGACCGCTCAGTCGAGGCAGAACTCGTTGCCCTCGACGTCCTGCATCACCAGGCACGACTCGTTCTCGTCATCGGCGGGCAGCAGGTGAACGCGGGTGGCGCCGAGCGCGACCAGGCGAGCGCCTTCGGCCTCCAGCGTGGCCACGCGCTCCTCACCGACAAGCCCCGCGCCGGCCCGCACATCGACGTGCACCCGGTTCTTCACGACCTTGCTCTCCGGAACGCGCTGGAAGAACAGGCGCGGCCCCACCCCCGTGGGGTCGGAGGCGGCGAACCACGCGCCGCGCTCCTCGGGCGGCAGCGTGAGGTCGAAGTCCTCCCACGTGTCGTACCCCTCCGGAGGCGCGGGCGGAACGTATCCGAGCACCTCGCACCAGAAACGGGCGACCCGCACGGGGTCCGCGCAGTCGAAGGTGATCTGGATCTGCTTGATCGACGCCATCGGGTCATCCTAGGGGCGGGTCGGTGACGCCTCCAGGGATTATTGCCAGGGCGGATGGTCGCCCCGGGGAAGGGCGGGCCAAGGGTCCTCGGCGCCGTTCGCGAGCGGTCCGGAATCCGCTACGGTCCGACGCATGGAACGCCTGTCCGAGATCACCTTGCTGGCGCCTGCTACGCCGGACGCACACGACTTCCTTCACGCGTTGCGCTCACTGCTGGCCGAGGTGACGTACGCCGATACGGCGGCGGGCGCGGCGGACCACCGCCTGACCCTCACTCCGCCCCGGCCCGCCGGGTCTCTGCCGGTGACCGTGGTCGCGCTGGCCGATGTCCCCACCCCCCGGATCGCCTTCGACACCGGGCACTGTGTCGATGTGTGGGTGGGGGAGACCCCCGACCCCCGCGCGGCTGTGCCCCGGATCGGGATGGACGAGCTGACCCGCCGCCTCACCGGACACATCCGGCGGGTGGACCACCTGGGGGTGAGCGTTCCCGCGACCGGCGCCGCCTCCGTGGGGTGGGACGAACTGGTGGCCGCGCTCGCGTCGGCGTCCACGATGTACCGCTACCCGGAGGGGGAGGAGTGGCCGTTCGTCCTTCCCTCGACGGAGGCCGAGTTCGCCGCCGGGATCAGCGACTTCGTGATCGGCCGCGAACCCCGGTTCGAGCTGGTCCACGACCGGTGGCTCAGCCAGTCGCAGGTGCAGTTCGCGCTGTGGACCGACCTGACCCGTGCGGAGTTGGAGCGGATGTTCCCGGAGCCCGAAGGGCTCACCCTCCCGGGCCTGGGAGACATCTTCCGCACCGTCCCGGTCCGCCCCCCGTGGCCGGGTCTGGCCATCCGTTTCGACCTCAGCTACCGGATCGAGGAGGGGCCGAACGTCTGGGAGACCGGCGAGTGGCTGGTCACGGAAGGCGGCCGGATCAGCTGAGCCCGGCGAGGAAGCGGGCCCAGGCGGTGGGGGTGAGGTACAGGTTGGGGCCCGTGGGGTTCTTGGAGTCGCGTATGACCACGGTGGTCCGTATGTTCGTCGCGACTTCGACGCACTCCCCGTTCGTTGTGCTGTAGCTGGACTTGTGGAAGGCGTACTTCGTCATGGTGCGGCTTCCTCGTCTGTTACGGGCTGGGCTCCAGGCTGGAGGTGAGGAAAGCGCTCCAGGCCGCCGGTGTGAGGCGGAGGCTGGGGCCGGTGGGTTGCTTGGAGTCGCGTATCGCCACAACGTCCGGGACATTGGTGGCAACTTCGACACAGGCGCCGTGCTCGTTGCCGTTGCTGTAGCTGGACTTGCGGAACGTGTACGTCGTCATGCCCTAGATCCCCTGGCGGATGTCATTGATGAGTCGGAGCGAGTCGTGCTGGGACAGGCTCAGCCTGGAGGTGTGCTCGAAGTACCTCCGATACTTGGCGCTCTCTTCCTCATTTTCTACCCAGAGGGCGGCACTGATGGTGTCCGTGTAGATCACATCGATGGCCTCGGACTCCGCGAAGGAGAGGATCTGGTACGGGCCGGTGGCACACGGGTGGGAGCCCGCCCGGAAGGGGAGGACCTGCAAGCGGACGTGGGGAAGTTCGGCAACCTCCAGAACATGGGTCAGCTGGCGGCGCATGACCTCCGACCCTCCGACGAGTTGTCGCAAGGCGGCTTCCCACACCACCGCGTACAACTCCACGGGCCGTTCGCCGTGGATCCTCTGCTGCCGCTTCTGCCGGACCTCCACGATCGGTTCGACTTCCTCCGGGTCCTCCCACTCCCCGTGACCCACGACGAGGGCGCGGGTGTACTCGGCTGTCTGGAACAGACCGGGGACGAAGGACAGTTCCCAGGATCGGATGTTCGTGGCCGCGTCCTCCATGGCGATGTACTGGGAGAGTGGACTGCTCTCCGAGACGAATCCCCACCAACCCTTTGCCTTGCGGCGTTCGCGGTCCAGACGGGCCAGTCGTAGCAGCGCTTCGAGCGCGCCGGGGTCGTTGCCGCCGTAGAACTCGTACAGGGCTTTGATGTCAGGATCGCGGACGGGCACCCAGCCGCGTTCCATCTTGACGACCTTGCTCGGCGTCGCACTCAGGACGTCCGACGCCTCCTGCTGTTTTCGGCCGGCGGCATCGCGCAGACGCAGCAACTCCGCACCAAGCTTCCGGCCCAGGACAGTTGACGTCTGGCCGCTTGACTTCACGCGTGGACTCACGGTGACAGTCATACCTCTTTCCGTGGCTATGGGTCGACCACATTCACTCGTTCAGGAAATTATTCCTGAGTCCGATTGCACTCCTGACGGTGGCGGACCTACCGTCAGTCATTGACCGCTCACTCTCGTGGAAGGTGACCGTCCATGACTGCCGCTGCTGCCGCCTCACCCCCGACTCCCGATCCCTCCCTGGTGCTCCGTCAGGACCGCCTCGACTACACCCCTGTCCCCGGCAGTGTCCGGCTCGCCCGGCGGCGGGCCGCGCGGCTCGTGGGGGAGTGGGGGTGTCCCCGGGCTGGCCGGGGATGCCGCGCTGGTGGTCTGCGAGATGGCCAGCAACGCGCTGCTGCACGCCTGCGTTCCCGGGCGGATGTTCCGGGTGCATCTGATGCTGTTGCCCGCCGTGTTGCGGGTGGAGGTCACCGACGCGCTGGGGGAGCGGCTGCCCGTGCAGCGGCCCGTCGTGGGGGAACCGACCTGCGGACGTGGGCTGTTGCTGATCGCCGCATTGGCCGCCCGGTGGGGTGTGACCCCGCTGGTGATCGGCAAGACCGTGTGGGCCGAGTTCGACCTGAAGGAGGAAGAGGGCCGTGGGCATGTGGTTCAGCCGGCGTGACCGCCGGGCCGACGCCGCGCCGATGTCGCACCGGATGCGGTGCGATCTGTGCCGCAAGAAGTCGGAGGCGAGCGTCGAGTTCGGGCGCGTACAGGACTGGCAGCTCGACCACGCGGCCCGCAACCCGGGGCACCGGCAGTTCACCGAGATCCTGACCCGGCCGTGGCGCACCGAACGGCAGGCCGCCACCATCGGGGTGGAGATCACCACGGTGCAGGGCGACGGCTGGTACCGGACGGGGGAGTGCGCGCTGTGCGGGCACACGGGGGTGGCCGTGCACTGGATCGGTTCGGCGCGGGTGGCCGGGCGGTCCGCGCACCTCTTCGGCTGCCAGGACTGTGTGACCGCGCTCCGCGAACGGGTGTCGGGCACTGGGCGAGTCCGTGAGCCGGTCCACCACGATGCCGCTCCCCGGTGACGCCCCGGCGGAGACGGCCGGCAGAGAATAGCCGGGCAAGGGAGGGGCGGTGCCCCGTGCCTACGTACCCCGGGCGTCGCGTTCCGCCCGCCCGGCGCGCATCGGCATCGACATGCTGTCCACCGGGCGGTGCCCGTCACTCCAGTACGACGGGCGGGTCCGGATCAGCGGTCACGTCTCCCGCCGACGGCGGGCGTGCGCCGCCCGCCGCCTCCCCGGGCCCGGCCCCGCCCGCGTCATGGCCGGGGCTTGTGTGCGAACACCCAGCGGTTGCCCTCCAGCGCGTCGTTCGCCTCCGGGAGGGGGCCGCGTCCGTGCTGGTGGGTGAACTCGAACGGGGTGTGCATCCGGGCCGACCAGCCCTTGGCGCGCAGGTCGCCGGTGGAGTCGGGCCGTGGGTCCTTGTTGAAGAGCTGGAGCAGGTCGATGCCGATCTGTTCCCGCGTCGCCGTGTAGGTGGCGCTGTCGCGGTACTGCATCAGGTGCTTCTCCACCTTGGCCTCGAAGGCCAGCGCGCTGCCCCCGGTGGTGAGCTGGTCCACCGTGTCGATCAGGTACGTCTCGGCGGCGCTCGGCAGATAGAAGAGGAGCCCTTCGGCGAGCCACACGCTCGGTGCGGCCGGGTCGAAGCCGGCGCCGGTCAGCGCCGTGACCCAGTCGTCGCGCAGGTCGACCGGTACGGGGACGCGCTTCACCTTGGGGGTGGCCACCAGGTCCGCGAGCACCTGGTGCTTGAACGCCAGGACGCCCGCCCGGTCGATCTCAAAGACGACGCAGTCGGAGGGCCACGTCAACCGGTAGGCGCGGGTGTCCAACCCGGCTCCCAGCAGGACCACTTGAGTGGCGCCCGTGCCGACGGACGTGAGGAGGAAGTCATCCAGGACTCTGGTCCGCAGGCCGAAGTAGCGGGCGAACCGTCCCCACAGCGGGTTGGCGTCCCCGTCCGTGGCCTGCTCGATGCGTACCGGCCACTGCGCGCACCCCGGGGCGGCGCGCACGAAGTGTTCCGCGTAGCTGTCTTGGGCCAGGCTGTCGTGGCGGTGGGTCTCGATCGCCCGTGCGGCGGCGACCAGGAGCGCGGTGAGACCGACGCCTCCGTCCACGCCTTCCACATCGGTGTGCTGTGTCGCCGTGTCGGACATCGTTCCTCCAAGAACGGGAGCGGGAAAGGGGACATGCGGTATCGGGGAGTCAGTGAAGGGGAGTGGCGAGGGTGCCGGTGGCCGGCAGCGGTAGGCCGGCGCCGCCCGCCGGCCCCGCTCAATGGCGTGCTCTCTCCGGGAGCAGGACGGGTTTGACGACGCGGCCCGCCTCGCAGTCCCGTTCGGCCTCGTTGACGGCGGCCAGCGGGTACGTGCGGATCAGCGCGTCGAAGGGGAAGCGCCCGTCCCGCCACAGTCCGGTCAGCAGCGGGATCAGCAGTCCGGGGACGGCGTCGCCCTCGCAGATGTGGCGGATGGAACGGCCCCGGTCCAGCGTCCCCGGTTCGAGCGCGAGCGGGGTGTGCAGCCGTGCCACCAGGCCGAGGACGCCGGTGGGGCGCAGCGCCCGCAGCGCGTCGTTGATGAGCGGCGGCGAGGCCGTGGTGTCCAGCGCGTAGCGGGTGCCGCCGTCGGTCAGTCGCCGGATTCGTTCGGGTAGTCCGGACGTGGTGGCGGGCAGCGGGACCGCGCCGAACCGTTCGGCCAGGGCCAGCCGCCCGGGGTGCCGGTCGATGGCCACGGTCCGTACGCCCGCGGCGGTGGCCGCCATCACCGCGGCCAGGCCGACCGCTCCCGCGCCGATCACGGTGAGGGTGTCGCCGGGTCCTGCGCGGAAGGTGTTCAGTACGGCTCCGGCGCCGGTGAGGAAGCCGCAGCCGAGCGGTCCGAGCAGTTCGAGCGGCAGCGCGGGGTCGACCCGGACGGCGTTGCGGGCCGGGACCAGCGCGTACTCGGCGAAGGAGGACTGGCCGAACCACCGGGGGGCCAGGGCTCCCCCGGCCGCGTCGGTCAGCCGGGGCAGCTCCTCCTTCCGCCCGCCGAAGAGGTTGAGGGAGGCGAAGGACTCGCAGTAGGCGGGGGCCGCGCCCCGGCAGTTGGGGCAGTGGCCGCACGAGTCGAAGCTGAGCACGACGTGGTCGCCGACGCCGATCCCGTTGTCCGGACCCCCGCCGGTCCGCACCACGACGCCCGCGCCTTCGTGGCCCAGTACGGCGGGCAGGGGGCTGCGGCCGGCCGACCGCCGGACCGCGAGGTCGGTCCGGCACATTCCGGCGCCCGCGATCTCCACCAGGATCTCGCCGGCGGCGGGCTCCGCGCCCAGCGCCACCTCCTCGACCGTGAACGGGCCCTCGTTCGCGCGCAGTACGGCTGCCCGGAACCTCACCGCCCCGCCTCCGGCGCGCGGTGGACGACGAACGGCCGCAGGTTCCCGTACAGCCCCCACGCGCCGCCCGCGACGCCGACGCCGCTGTTCTTGATGCCGGCGAAGGGTTGGGCGAGGGAGAGTTCGGCGTGGTGGTTGATCCAGGCCGTGCCGCATTCGAGCCGTTCGGCGACCGCCTCGGCCCGCTCCGGGTCGGTGCCCCACACGGAGCCGCCCAGGCCGAAGCCGGTGCCGTTGGCGGCGTCGATGGCCTCGTCCAGGGTCCGGTACGGCAGCACCGGCAGGACAGGACCGAACTGTTCTTCCGTCACCACCGGGCTGCTGGCGGGGACATCGGTGAGGATCGTGGGGGCGAAGAAGTAGCCCGGCCGTTCCAGCCGGTGGCCGCCGGCCGCCGCGCGGGCACCGACCGCCAGGGCGTGCCGCACGACCGCCTCCACCCGGGCCAGTTGGGGGGCGTTGTTGACCGGCCCCAGCCGGGTGCCGGGGTCGAGTCCCGGCCCGACGGCGACGGTTCTCGCGCGCTGGGCGAGCGCTTCGACGACCTCGGCGTGCAGCCGGGCCGGGACGTAGACGCGTTTGACCGCCATGCAGACCTGCCCGCAGTTGCGGAACGCGGCCCAGAACAGCCGGTCGGCGATCCGCTCCACCTGCACGTCGTCCAGCAGAACGGCCGCGTCGTTCCCGCCCAGTTCGAGGGTGACCCGGGCGAGGGAGGCCGCCGCCGCTTCCGCGACGGCCCGCCCGGTGGGCACCGAGCCGGTGAAGGTGACGTGCCGGATGCCCGGGTGGGCGACGAGGCGGGCACCGAGCGGTTCGCGGCCGGTGACGACGGTCAGCACGTCCTCGGGGAGCACGGCGGACAGCAGGGAGCCGAGCAGCCGGGTGGAGAGCGGGGTGAACGGGGACGGTTTGAGGACCACGGTGTTGCCCGCCGCGAGCGCGGGCGCGAACTTCGCCGCCGCGAGCTGGAGCGGGAAGTTCCACGGCACGATCGCGGCGACGGGTCCGAGGGAGCGCCAGCGGATCTCGCTGGGCACGGGCCGGTCGTCGCTGATGAGCCGGGTCCGGGGGGCCAGGTCCGCGAAGTGCCGCAGGCGGGCCACCGTACGGTCGACCTCCGCGTACGACTCGGCCAGGGGTTTGCCCTGTTCCCGGGTGAGCAGCGGGGCGAGGTCCTCGCGGGCCGTGTGTACGGCGTCGGCCGCCGCCCGCAGCGCGGCGGTACGGGCGGCGGGGTCGGCGCGCCAGCCGTACCAGGCCCGGTGGGCCCGGCCGACGACGGCGTCCAGCTCGTCCGGCGGCTGGTCGGGTGCCTCGTCGAAGGGCTCCCCGGTGGCCGGGTCGAGCACGGCGAACGGTGCCGCCCGGCTCCCGGTGGGGCGGGCGGCCTCGGAGATCGTCATGCCGGTGGTCAGCCCACCGCCGGGGCAGTGGCCGGGGCGGTGGCGGCGTGCTCCTGGGCGTGCCGGTCCATCTCGGCCCGGAAGGCGGCCACCAGGTGCGGCTGGATCCGTCCGGCGTTGCGGTCGCCGCCCTCGCAGACCGCGCCGCGTACGCCCACGATGTCCGTGCCGATGCGGGTCAGCGGGCCGAGGTCGGCCGCCTTGACACTGCCCGCGAGGGCGGCGAGCCGCCCGGAGGCGTGCGCGAGGCGCACGAACTCGGCGCACACGTCCTCCGGCACGTGGTCGAACAGCCGTGTCCCGTCCTTGATGGCGGTGTCCAGCATGGCCGCGTCGGCGCCGGAGCGGGCGGCGATGTCGGGTACGGCGAGCGGGTTGACGCAGCCGATGCGGTGGGCGTCGGCGTAGCCCGAGGCGACGACGAGCGCGTCCGGGTTGTGGTCCTTGACCGCCCGGACGACGGCGCGCATGACGTCGATGCCCTGCTCGGGCGTCGTACAGCCGTAGAGGCCGACCTTGATGTACGTGGCGCCGGAGACGACCGCGCCGAGGGCGGCCTGCGCCACCGTGCCGGGCTTGTACGGAACGTCGCCCACCGTGGCGGACACCGGCTTGTGCGCGGGGACCGCGTCGCGGATCTCCCTGATGACCCAGGGGAAGTTGGCGCCGAGCGAGCCCTCGTCGGGCTTCTTGACGTCGACGATGTCGAGGTGCTCCGCCGCCTTCGCGCAGTCGAGGGCTTCCTCGACGCCGTCCGGGGAGATGAGAAGCAACACCGTGGGCTCCTTCCGCCGCACGTCCGCCCGGCCCGTGGCCGGGGGTGCGGATCACCTGATTGATCTACGGGTGTGCTCATCATTGAGGCCGTTTCTGGGCGCCGGTAGAGCGTGCGGAGTCCCCCCGGGGCGCACGTGACGACGCGTCGTGCGCGGCGTGCGCCGGGCGCGAAAGGCCCGGCCCATGACTCCGTCGAGGTCCGGACCGGGCCTGTCGCCACTCCCGGATCAGGCGTACTGCGCCGCGAACTCCGCCGTGGGGGCGATGGGCGTGATGACGTCGATCAGGACCCCGTTGGGGTCCGGCACGATGAAGTGCCGCTGTCCGAAGTCCTCGTCGCGCAGCGGCAGCGCGGGCGTGAGCCCTTCGCGGGTGACGAGCCGTTCCCACTCCGCGTCGACGTCCGTGACCTCGAAGTTGAGCAGGAGCCCCCGGACCGGGGCGCGGTAGCCCTCGGGCAGCGTCGGGTGGGTGTGGTCCAGGAGCGCCAGTTCGTATCCGGGGGCTGCCGGTTCCCCGTCGACCGCGGCGGCCCCGGGTCGGCGCAGGCTGATGTACCAGTCGGCCTCGAAGGTGATCTCGAAGCCGAGCAGCCGGGTGTAGAAGTCGCGGGATGCGGCGATCCGTGCGGTGCCGATCACGGGATAGAAGCTGGTCAGGTTCATGGTGCGGCCCTTTCGCGTACCATCGGTATGCGAACAAGGTATTTCGCATACCGTCGGTACGTCAAATGGGGAGTGCGATGGCGCAGCAGGGGATCCGGGCCCAGCAGCGGGAACAGACCAGGGCGACGCTGGTCCGGGAGAGCCGGACGCTGTTCGCCACCCTCGGCTACACCGGTGTCGGGCTGGCCGAGATCGTGCGGACCGCCGGGGTGACCAAGGGCGCGCTCTACCACCACTTCTCCGGCAAGGAGGACCTCTTCCGGGTCGTCCTGGAAGAGGTGCAGCGGGAGGTCGGGGAGCGGGTGGCGACGGCGGCCGACGAGTACGGGGATCCCTGGGACCAGCTGACCGCCGGCTGCCGGGAGTTCCTGACCGCGTCCACCGCCCCGGACGTGCGGCGGATCATGCTCGTGGACGGGCCCGCCGTACTCGGCTGGAGCGCGTGGCGGGCGATGGACGCGGCGGCCTCCGCCCGGCACCTGGGCGAGGCCCTCACCACCCTGATCGAGGCCGGGGTCATCCCGGCCCAGCCCGTCGCGCCGCTCGTCCACCTGCTGTCGGGTGCCATGAACGAGGCGGCCCTGTGGCTCTCCTCGCCCGCCGCCCGGCCCGCCGACCTCCCTGCCGCCCAGGCCGCGCTCGACCGGCTGCTCCAGGGGTTGCGGGTGCCGCAGAGCGCGGCGGGGGACGGCCCGGCGGGGGAGTAGCGGCGGTCAGGCGGTGGTGGCCCGGGGGTCCGCCGGGCTGATCCAGTGCGTCGCGGTGGCGTCGGCGTGCGGGGCGAGCAGTGCGCGCAGTTCCACCGCCGCCTGTTCGACGAGGGTGCCGTCACGGTCGGCGTGCAGCGTTTCCAGCAGGAAGGCGACGTGCGTGGAGTCCTCGGTGACGCGGGTGCGGTGGGCGTCGCGGTGGTTCCAGTGGCGGGTGAGGACCCCGGCCGCGTCGGCGTAGATGACCTCGCCCGCCTTGGGGGTCTCGGTGGTGTCCGGTTCGCCGAGCGGGGTGAAGCCCTCGGTGCCCTCCGCGTACCGGATGGCGATGTCGCCGCTGACGTGGTGCAGGTCGAAGGCCCCGGCGGGCAGGCCGTGCCGTACGGAGACGGCGTTGTAGGAGTCGACGGCCGGGTTGATGCGCGGCAGCGCGCCCTTCTTGGCCAGGCGGCGGCCGAGCGCGTCCACGCTGGGGCGGACCCGGCGCGGGTTGGTGCCGAAGGCGCGGTAGGCGGTGTGCCACGCCTCGACGCGCGGGTCGGTGTCATCCGCCGGGTGCCAGGTGCCGTCGGCGAGTTGCCGCTCCAGTTCCGCGACGGCGGTCGTGGTGCCGGGCCAGGGTTCCCGGCCGCGCAGCCCGGTGGCGGTGACCACGGCGATGAGGGTGCCGGGGAAGGCCGCCGCGACGGCGGGGGAGAGGTGGAAGGCGGTCATGGGGCGGAGCTCCGTTCGGTCGGGGATGACGGGTGCGGGCGCGCGGCGGGACCGGCGACCGGCGCCCGCCTCAGGGGGTGAGGGCGAGCAGGCTGACGGCGACGGCGGCGGTGCCCAGTCCGGCGAGCTGGCCGCGGTGGACGCGTTCGGCGAGCACGCCGCGCGCCAGCAGGACCGTGGCCGCCGGGTAGAGAGCGGTGAGCACGGCGACGACGGCGAGGTCGCCGCTGCGGGCGGCGAGCAGGAACAACAGGTTCGCGACCGAGTCCAGCGCTCCCGCCGCCGCCGACAACGCGACGGCGGGGCGTTCCGGGCCGAGCCTGCGGTACAGCAGTCCGGCCGCGGTGAGGGTGACGGCGGAGGAGACGGCGCGGCCGATGATCAGCGGGGCCACGCCGCTGTCGGCGGGCGCGCGGTGCAGAAAGATCAGCTGGAGTGCGATGGCGGCGCCCGCGCCGAGAGCCAGCAACAGCGCGGTACGGGAGGCGCGTGCCGTACGGGCTCCCGCGCCGGCGCTGACGAGCACCACCGCCACCAGGGCGAGCGGCAGCCCCACCAGCCCGGCCGTTCCCAGCCGTTCGCCCTGCGCCAGGCCCACGCCCACCGGCAGCGCGGCGGAGACCAGCGCGGTGACGGGGGACAGTACGTTCATCGGGCCGATGGCCAGGGTGCGGTAGAGCAGGGTGAAGGCGGCGGCCGAGGCGAGCCCGGAGGCGGCACCCCAGCCCAGGGCACCGGCGCTGAACGACGCGCCGAGCACCGGCCACAGCAGGAGTTCGACGGCGAGGGAGGCGGGAGCGGCGATCATCACGGTGCGCAGCACATGGGCCCTGCGGGCGCCGAGGCCGCCGAGGAAATCGGCGCAGCCGTAGGCCAGCGAACTGCCCAGGGCCAGCAGCAGCGCGAACACGGCACCCCTCCCTCTCTCCAGTGAAACGACTGCACCGTACAACGGAACGACCGGTCCAGCCAAACGACCGAATGGTACATTCCAGTGGACCACTGGCGGGCGCGGCGAGAACGGGTGAGCGATGACCGAGACCGATGCGGCCCTGCGGACCCTCGCACGCAACGTCAGAACGGCCCGCACCCGCGCCGGACTCTCCCTGGACGAACTCGGGCGCCGCGCACAGGTGAGCAAAGGCGCCCTGGTGGGCCTGGAGAAGGCCCAGGGCAACCCGAACTTCGCCACCCTCGTCCGGCTCGCCGACACCCTGGGCGTCTCGGTCTCCGCCCTGCTGGAAGGACCGGCCGAGGGCCGCGTCCGCGTTGTCGCCGCCGATGCCGTCGCCCCGCTGTGGACGGGGGAGGCGGGCGGCGAGGCGCGGCTCATGCTGACGACCTCGGGGCCGGCGCCGGTCGAGGTCTGGCGCTGGCGCCTGGAGCCGGGCGAGGAGTACCCGAGTCACCCGCACCAGGGCGGGGTGGTGGAGACCGTCAGCGTCACCTCGGGCCGGATGACGTTGATCGTCGACGGCACCGAACACGCCGTGGCGGCCGGGCAGACCGCCACCTTCGACGCCGACACCCCGCACACCTACCGGGGCGCGGGCACCACGACCTGCCACCTGATCATGACGGTCCACCTCCCACCCGGCCCGGGCGCCTCAACCCTCATGACGTAGGACCGGCGTTCCCGGTGGCTCCCGAGGGGAGCGGAGAAACACGCGGCCGCTCCCGGTTCACTCGCCGGTGAGGCATGTACGAAGGCGTTCACTCAGCACGACATCATGGGGCAGCCGCTCCAACTCGTGCGCTTCCACGTCCACACCCCGCCGTCTGAGGCTCTCGGCCAGCCAGCTCCAGTGGTCGTCCGCCATCTGCCTCTGCGTCCTGCCCTCGAACGGCTCGTCCGGTCCGACCACCACCCGGGCCGTGCTCTCGACCTCCCCGGCCGAGACCCTCGCCCGCATTCCCGGCGCGCCGGAGAAGCTCCAGCCGCGATCGTCCAGCAGCACCAGGCTGCGGCCGTCCTCCAGCACAGCCTCAAGCCGCGCCGACACCGACATCATTCGATCGGTCGTCGCGCCCTCATCCACATCAGCGTGAGTGACCAAACGCGTCACTACCGTCACGTCGCTGCCTCTCCGTTCACCAACACCACGTCTGGAGTCCGGCCTTGAAAACAAGCACACCAGCCGGACCACGGAACAGCCGACCTGCCCAACCGCCTTGACGCACCGGAAGTCCTGCGCAGGCGGCGCCGTTCGCGAAGGACCGCTTCCCGGGCGACGTGGGTTCAGCTACGTCTCCGGCAGAGTCCGAACCCGGACGGCGCGTCAGTCATCGCCTTCGCACTGCTTCCTGACACCGAACCGGTTCATCGTTTCCACGCGATAGGAATCGCCCTTGTACTCGTACGAGACGACGACGCCCTCCATGGAGGCCGCGCCGTCGGCCTTCAGCCCCATGAGGAGATTGACCGACTCGCGGCCCTCGACCGTCGCCTCCCCCACAGCCTCCCGCAGTTCCCAGTAGGCGCCACCGTCGGAATGATCCGTGTACTCGCGCGGGGGATACCCCTCGTCGAGACCGATCAACGCGCGTGGAGGCGCGTCCGAGGGGGGCGGCAGGAACACCGCTTCCACGAGTTCGATGTTCTCGGCGTCGATCAGTTCCACCCCGGTGACCGTCACCGGGCTGTCCGACTCATTGGTCAGCCAGTCGGATCCGAAGGTGAAGACCGATTCCCCGTCCCCCGGCCCACACGCAGAACCGGCTTCGTCCCCGGCCGACAGCGGCCCACGGTGACCGGAGCCGGACGAGCAGCCGCCTGTGGTGACCATGATGACCGCCGCCAGTACGGCCACGGAACGGTGTGATGTCACCGGGACATCGCTCCCTTCGGTGCTGCGCCTCGTGGTGAGCCCTGACCTGGAGCGCTACGCCGACGAGCTGACCGGTGCCCCAAGCCGCGGGCTCATTCTTCCCGATGCCGCCGGGCACGGGGCGAGACCGGTGATCCACGACGATCGGTATGTGGTGGCACACCGGAACTGCCCGATCGTTCATGGGAGTCATCAGCAGGTGAAAGGGCGTCGTATCGCCGTAGGCGAGCAGCTTCCCCCACAGCGGTGGACCGGCGGATCCTTCATGACAGCGATCGTCGTCCCCCGTTCGGCACGGAGCCCCTGAGCGGGCGGGATCCGTCTTGACAGCGGCGCGAGGGGCCCTGTTGCATGGCCGACGTGCCACGTGGCGCCGGCCGGAGAGCAGTGGGCAGGCCGGCAGCCGGGCGAGCACCGTAGTCGAAGGGCTTCCGCCATGAGTACTCACTCCGCGCCCCGGGTCATCTGAGCGTCCTGAGCGGCTGATTCAGCCCCGCTCCCACGCGCAGTTCTCTTCGCGTCATCGTCGCGCGCTCCGACGCGCCCTCTTTCGTCACTTTCACCGTGCCGCCCGCTCTGCCGTGGGCGGTTCACGGACGCATGCGTATTCCCGGGAGACACCACACCCATGTCCTTCAACCAATCCGTGATCGACGAGTTCCGTGCCCACGGCGGCAAGGTCGGCGGGCCCTTCGAGGGCGGCGATCTGCTGCTGTTGACCACCACCGGCGCCAGGTCAGGGCAGGAGCACACCACTCCGCTCGGCTACGTACGGCACGGCGGCGATCTGCTGGTCGTCGGCTCCGCCGCCGGGGCCGACCGGCATCCCGCCTGGTACCACAACCTCCTCGCCCACCCCATGGTCCGGGTGGAGGTCGGCACGGACGACTACTACGCCATCGCGGTACCCGCCGAGGGCGAGCGGCGTGACCGGCTCTTCGCCGAGGTGGTCCGGGCGGCCCCCGGCTACGCCGACTACCAGCGGCAGACCTCCCGCACGCTCCCGGTCGTCGTGCTGCGGCGCAGTGGCCCGGAGGAGGGGGAGGGTCCGGCCGAGGTGGCGAATCTCGCCGACAAGCTGCTGGAGATCCACACCTGGCTGCGGGCTCAGCTGCGCGCGGTACGGACCGAGGCCGAGGCGTACTTCGCCGGCCGGGCCGAGCATCCCGTCCCCGGCCTGGGGATGCAGATCCGGCAGCACTGTCTGGCCTTCTGCGAGTCGCTGGAGTTCCACCACATGAGCGAGGAACACGGTGCCTTCCCGGCGCTGGAGCGCAGCCACCCCGAACTGAGCGAGACCCTGGACCGGCTGCGGGCCGAGCATGTGACCGTCGCCCGGATCCAGTCGGAGCTGCTGGCACTGCTGAACGGGATCGGCGACGCCGACCCCGCCGGGTTCCGGGCGGCGCTGGAGCGGATGACGGACGAGCTGACCGCGCATCTTGACCACGAGGAGTCCACGTTGCTGCCCGCGCTGGCGGTGGTGCCGTTCCCGCCGGTCGCCGCCGGATAGCGCGGGAGGAGCGGCGGGGTGCGGTGCACCGCACCCCGCCGCTCCGGTTCCGGGTTCCGGGGGATCAGTCGTCGTCCTGGTCCTTCTCGTACTGCGTGACCTCGCCCGTCGCGACGGAGATCTTCACCTCGTGCTCGAAGCCGTCGCCGCGCAGCTCGACCTCCCAGTGCCGGCCGTCGTCGTCCAGGTCCACCTCGTTGAAGTGGGCGCCGGTGTGCTCCTCGGCGATGAGGATGGCCTCGACGATGTCGATGCCCGCGTCCGGGATCACCTGCTGGTCGTCGTCATCGTCATCGTCGTCCAGCTTGGCCCGCAGCACCTGGGTGGCGTCCTCGCTGATCTCGACGTCGTACCAGCGGCCGTCGTCGCCGAAGATGTCCACCTCCCACACCACCGTGCCGTCGTCGCGCCGGTCGCGGTCCAGGTCGGTGACGAAGCCGGGCACCTCGGTCAGCGCCAGCGCGGTCACCTGGGTGTACGCGGTGGACGGGGCGGCGGGGGCGTCCGCCTCCGTACGGTCGTCGTCGCGGTCGTCGCGGTCGTCGCGGTCGTCGCCGTCCCGGTCGTCCCGGTCGTCGCCGTCGTCGCCCCGCACCGCCACCTGCGACTCGCTCTGCCCCGCCGGGGTGAGGGCGGCGGCCTGCGTACCCTGGTCCTTCTCCGAGGAGCCGGAGGCCAGGGCGACCCCGCCGATCGTGCCGCCCGCGATGACGGCCCCGGCGGCGGCCACGGCGATGATGGTGTTGCGCTTCATGAGGTTCTCCCCGATCAAGTGACTTAACGGTGTCGCGTTGACGTTCCGTACTCTCGCGCACACTTGCTGAAGCGGAGCTGAAGCCACCTGAAGCCTTCTTCAGGAACGATTTGCGAAGCTGACCCCATGCGCCTGCTGATTGTGGAGGACGAGACGCGGCTCGCCCGCTCCCTCGCCCAGGGACTCAAGGCCGAGGGCTTCGCCGTCGATGTCGTGCACACCGGTACCGACGGTCTGCACCGCGCCACCGAGGGCGCGTACGACCTGATCATTCTCGACATCATGCTGCCCGGCATGAACGGCTACCGGGTCTGCGGCGCGCTGCGCGCCGCCGGCGACGAGACGCCGATCCTCATGCTGACCGCCAAGGACGGCGAGTACGACGAGGCGGAGGGCCTGGACACCGGGGCGGACGACTACCTCACCAAGCCGTTCTCCTACGTCGTCCTGGTGGCCCGGGTCCGCGCCCTGCTGCGCCGGCGCGGCTCCACCGGCGGCGCCACGCCCGCCCTGCGGGTGGGGGAGCTGGTCGTGGACCGGGTGAAGCGGCAGGTGGCCAGGGCCGGGGTCGAGGTGACGCTCACCGCGAAGGAGTTCGCCGTGCTGGAGCATCTCGCCTCGCGGGCCGGCGAGGTGGTCTCCAAGGCGCAGATCCTCGAACACGGCTGGGACTTCGCCTACGACGGCGACCCCAACATCGTGGAGGTCTACATCAGCGCGCTGCGCCGCAAGCTGGGCCCGGGCCTGATCCACACCGTGCGCGGCGCCGGTTACCGGCTGGCGGCGGACCCCCGTGGCTAGCGTCCGGGCGAAAGCCGCCACCGGCGCCACCGCCGTGGTCGCCGTCGCACTGATCGCCGCCGGGCTGCTGATGCTGGTGGCGCTGCGCGGGAACCTGGTCGAGCAGGTGGACCTCCAGGCCGAGGTCACCGCCCGCGACGTCGCCGGCCAGCTCGCCACCGGCACCGCCTTCGACGACCTCGACCTGGACCGCAGCCGGCCCGTACAGGTGCTGGACGCCGATGAGGACCGGCTGCTGGCGGCCAGTGAGGGCCTTGAGGCGATCAGCGGTACGGGCAGCGACCAGGTCACCGTGCGGGAGGAGCCCCCGGCCAGGGACCCCGGCTTCTTCGACGACGACGATGATGACGACGATGACGATGACGACGACGGGAACCGGCTGGGCCCCGGCGAGGTGGACGAGGACATCGACTACGCCGACGGCCACGCCACCGTGGACGGCGCGGCCGGCCCGTACCGTTTCGCCGTCGTGGACGTCACCACCCCGGACGGCACCGAGACCACCGTCTACGCGGGTGCCCCCGCCGATGTGGAGCAGGCCGCGCTGGACAGCGTCCGTACCTCCATGTTCGTCGGCATCCCGGTGCTGCTGGCCGTGGTCGCCGCCATCACCTGGCTGATGACGCGGCGCGCGCTGCGCCCGGTGGAGGGAATCCGCCGGGAGATGGCGGCCATCACCCACTCCACCGACCTCTCGCGCCGGGTGCCCGAGCCGTCCGCCCGGGACGAGGTGGGGCGGCTGGCCGTCACCACCAATGAGACGCTCGCCGCGCTGGAGGCATCGGTGGAGCGGCAGCGGCGGTTCGTCGCGGACGCCTCGCACGAGCTGCGCAGCCCGATCGCCTCGCTGCGCACCCAGCTGGAGGTCGGCCAGGCGCACCCGGATCTGCTGGATCTGGGCGGCGCGGTGCAGGACACCGTACGGCTCCAGGACCTGGCCGCCGATCTGCTGCTGCTGGCCCGGCTCGACGCGGGGGAGCAGCCGGCGGCGGGGCGGCGGGTGGACCTCGCGGAGCTGGCCCGCGAGGAACTGGCGCAGCGCGGGGCGCTGCTGGCGGCGGCGGGCGTGACCGCCCGTACGGAGCTGGCCGAGGTCACGGTGGAGGGGTCGCGGGGGCAGCTGAGCCGGGTGGTCGGCAACCTCATCGACAACGCGGTGCGGCACGCGGCGGGGACGGTACGGGTGTCGCTGCGCCCCGAGGGCGGGGCCGCGGCCGTCCTGGAGGTCGCCGACGACGGCGCGGGGGTGCCGGCCGGGCAGCGGGAGCGGATCTTCGAGCGGTTCGTCCGGCTCGATGACGCGCGCAGCCGGGACGCGGGGGGTGCCGGGCTGGGTCTGGCCATCGCCCGCGATGTGGCGGTGCGGCACCAGGGGACGCTGACCGTGTCGGACGCCCCCGAGGGCGGCGCCCTGTTCCGGCTGACGCTGCCGGTGCCGCCGCCGTCCGCCCCGTCCGGACCGGCCACCCCGCCCCCCGCCGGCTGAGGCGCGCGGCCGGGCCGCCGCCCGTGCCGTCAGGGCCGGCCGGCGCGCTCGCCGTGCAGGTGCCGCGCGACGGGGGCGAGCGCCTCGTACAGCTCGTCCAGTGACCCCTGCGGCAGCAGGTCGACGAAGTGCCGGCGCACCGACTCCACGTGGTGCGGGGCGACCGTGCGCATGGTGTCCCAGCCCTGGTCGGTCAGCACCGCGAACAGGCCGCGTTTGTCCGAGTCACAGTGTTCCCTGCGCACTAGCTGGGCTTTCTCCATCCGGGTGATCTGGTGCGAGAGCCGGCTCTTGGACTGGAGCGTGGCCGCAGCGAGATCGCTCATCCGCATCCGGCGTTCCTCGGACTCGGACAGGTTCACCAGGATCTCGTAGTCGTTCATGGTCAGGCCGAACGGCTGGAGATCGCGTTCCAGCTGGTACATGAGCAGCTTGCTGACGTCCAGGTGGGCGCGCCACACGCGCTGCTCCCCCTCGGTCAGCCAGCGGGTGCCGGTGTCGGAGTCCATAAGCTCGAAGAATAGCCGCGCCGCCCGACCCCGCCCCCGCCCGGAATGATCGTCAGGGCGGCTGCGAGAATTCCGTCATGGACCTCAAGACCGTCTCCGCCCTGCGACGGCTCCGGCTGGTGTCCGCCCCAGAGGCGATCTCCTTCCTGGTGCTTCTCGTGTGCTCCGTACTGAAGCGCACGACCGACTTCAACGCCGTACCCGTCATGGGCGCGGTGCACGGCTTCCTTTTCGTGGCATATGTCCTGCTCTGGGCGGATGCCTGGAACCGGGCGAAGTGGCCGCTGAAGACCGCCGCCTGGTACTTCCTGATGTCCGTGATCCCGCTGGGCGGGTTCTTCGCCGAGCGCAGCCTGCGCCGGACCGAGGAGAACGCGCTGATCGCGCTGCGCGCCCGCCGCGAGGGCGTCGTCAACGCCTGACGGGCCGGATTTCGCCCGTTCGAAGGACCCCGCCCGGCGCCCCCCGGTACGGCGCGTGTCAGCGCCGGGCGAGATAACCGCGCATCGCCTTGTGGAGCGACCGGTTGACCGCACCCGGCAGCGGTCGCTCCCACTCACCCAGCATCTCCACCGCGTCCCCGCCCGTGCCCAGCTTCCAGCGCAGCAGCCCGAACGCCCGCGCGTCCGGGTCCAGGGTCGCCGGGACACCGCGCATGTCGTAGGCCGAGGCACCCGCCATGTGCGCGTCCTGGATCATCCGCCACTGGAGCGCGTTGCTGGGCCGCACCTGCCGCAGATGATCGGCCGAGGCGCCCGACTGGTACCAGACCCGGGCCCCGTCCGCCGAGCGCAGCATGGTGTGCGCGGCCAGCACCTCCCCCTGGTACCGCGCGGTGTACAGGCGCATGCCGCCCTCCGGCTGTTCCTCGTTGAGCACGGCGTACTGGCGCTCGTAGTACTCCAGTGAGCGTCCCAGCCGGAAGCCGTCGCGGCGCTCGGTGATGCCGAGCAGATGGTGAAAGACCGGCAGCTCCGCCGGGCCCGCGACCCCGGTCTCCACGCCCGCCCGCGCCGCCTTCCTGATGTTGCGCCGCCACTCCTGGTTCAGGCCCTGCCACACGTGCTCCGGGTCGCGGCCCGCCAGCGGGATCTCGAAGACCAGACGCGGCTGCGCGTCCCCGCCCCCGCCGCCCTGCCCGGGGTCGCAGCGGGACCAGCCGGCCGTCCGCAGCCGGTCGGCGACCACCGCCCCGACCGGCTCCACCCGGTCCGGCAGCACCTCGTGCACCGAGCGGCCAGGACCGGTGGCGTCCTTGAGGGTGGCGGCGGACCAGCGGCGGTACGCCAGCGGCGGCCCCATCCGTACGGCGAACGCCCCGGACGCCTCCAGATGCGCGAGCAGGGGATCCAGCCACCCCTCCAGCCGGGGCGCGGACCAGTCGATGACCGGGCCCTCCGGCAGGTACGCGAACGTGCGCCGCACCCCGGGCGCCTCCCGGTGCAGCACCAGGGCGGCGCCCACCAGGCGCTCCAGCTCGTCGAACCAGCCCAGACCCTCCGCCGTCCACCCGTCCTTGACCCGCGCCCAGGCCGGGGTCTGCAGAAAGCTCACCTGACCCCCGTGCCCCGCGTCGGTCAGGGCGCGCCGGCCGCGCAGGAACGCCAGGTGCTCGGCGGGCGGCAGCGGCCGTACGCGCAGCGCGGCGGCGGTGCCTGCCGGCGCCGCCGGACGGGGCGTCGCGGTGGTGATCGCCATGGTCATTCCCCTTCCGGATGGCGGGCGCGCGGATGCGCTCCGCCCGTTCATCCGGTGTCACGTCCGGGGCGGGGGAGTTGTGACAGAGATCTTTCCGACAGCCGTGCGATGCGGCGGGCGCGCGGCGCATCGGGCACAATCCTGGCTGCGCACATCAGCTGGAGGGGGACCGGTCGCAGTGACCGTCGAAGCAGCAGACACGGGGACGGCGGCCGAGCGGGCCGCGCAGGGGCAGCCGCCGCCGCGGCCGAGGAGTTCACTGGCACGGGACAGCGCCATCTCGGCCGGCGGGTCGCTGGTCTCCCGGGCCACCGGGTTCGTCCGCAGCGCCGTCGTGGTGGCGGCGCTGGGCACCACGCTGCTCGGCGACGCGTTCAACGTCGCCAACACAGTGCCCAACATCCTCTACTTCCTGCTCATCGGCGGGGCGCTGAACGCCGTGTTCGTGCCCCAGCTGGTGCGGGCCGCCAAGGAACACGGGGACGGCGGCGCCGCCTACACCGACCGGCTGCTCACCGCCTGCGTGCTGGCCCTGCTGTTCCTGACCGCCGCGGCGGTGCTCGCCGCGCCGTGGCTGGTGAGCGCGTACGCCCCCGGCTTCACCGGCGCGCAGCGCGACCTGACGGTGGCGCTCGCCCGCTACTGCCTGCCCCAGGTGCTCTGCTACGGGCTGTTCACGCTGCTGGGACAAGTGCTGACGGCGCGCGGCCGGTTCGGGGCGATGACCTGGTCGCCGGTGCTCAACAACCTCGTGGTGATCGCGGTCTTCGGCCTGTTCATCGCCGTGGCCGGCGAGGTCACCGAGGCGGGCGCGATCACCGACGGGCAGGCGCTGCTGCTGGGGCTCGGCTCCACCGCCGGAATCGCCGTCCAGGTGCTGGCCCTGCTGCCGGCGCTGCGCGCGGCGGGGTTCCGGTGGCGTCCGCGCTTCGACTGGCGCGGCTCCGGGCTCGGCACCCCGTTCCGGGCGGCCGTCTGGACGGTACTGCTGGTCCTGGTCAACCAGGCCGCGTACTGGGTGGTGACCCGGCTGTCCACCTCCGCCGGGGTGCGGGCCGCCGCGGAAGGGGTCGCGGAGGGCGTCGGCTTCACCGCGTACACCAACGCCTATCTGCTGTGGGTGGTGCCGCAGGGCATCATCACCGTCTCGCTGGTGACCGCGATGCTGCCGAGAATGAGCGCCAGGGCCGCCGACGGCGACCTGGCGGCGGTGGGCCGGGACATCGCGCGCGGGCTGCGCGGCAACGCGGTGGTGATCATCCCGGCCGTGCTGGGGTTCATGGCGCTGGCGCCGCAGCTGATGGGCGTGGTCTTCGGGCACGGGCAGACGAGCGAGGGGGACGTCCGGGCGCTGGCCTGGATCCTCATCGCGTTCGCGCCGGGGCTGCCGGCCTTCGCGGCGCAGTACCTGCTGGCCCGGGGGTTCTACGCGCTCAGCGACACCCGTACCCCTTTCTTTCTGAACGTGGTCATCGCGGCGATCAACGCGGGTGCGGCCGTCGCCTCGTACCTGTGGCTGCCGGCCCGCTGGGCGGTGGCCGGCATGGCGGCCGGGTACGCGCTGGCCTGCACGGTGGGGCTGGTGTGCACGGTGCGGGTGCTCTCCCGCCGCATCGGCCGCTGGCCCGGCACGGCGGGGATGCAGGCGCGCCTGCTGCTGGCCGCCGCCCCGGGCGCGGCGGCGGCGTACGCGCTGGCGCGGCTGAGCGCGGACCGGCTGGGCCCGGGGCCGGTGGCGGACGCGGCGGGCCTGCTCGGCGGCGGGCTGCTGCTGGCCGCGTCCGTGCTGCTGCTCGCCCGGCCGCTGCGCGTCACCGAGGTCGGCGCCCTGACGGCCCGGGTGGGCGGCATGGTCCGCCGCCGCTCCGGAAGCCGGTCGTGACCAGGGGCCCGCGCCCGGCGGGAGGACGGGGATGACGGCGGCGCGCGAGCGGCGGGAGCGGGAGGCCCAGGAGTCGTTCGACGCCTACTACACCGCCTCGGCCGCGCGCCTCATCTCCGCCGTGTACGCGGTCACCGGGAACCTCGCCGACGCCGAGGACGCGGTGCAGGAGGCGTACGCGCGGGCCTGGCTGCGCTGGGACACGCTGTGCGCCGAGGGGGACCCGGCGCCCTGGATCCGCACGGTCGCGCTGCGGCTGGCCGTCAGCACCTGGCGCAAGGCCCGCAACCGGCTGCGCGCCCAGTTCCGGCACGGCCCGCCGCCGGACGTACCGGGGCTCGCCCCCGACCGGGTGGCGCTGATCGAGGCCGTGCGGGCGCTGCCCGCCGACCAGCGCAAGGCCATCGTGCTGCACCATCTGCTCGATCTGCCCGTGGCACAGGTGGCCCGCGAACTGGGCGCCACCGAGGTGGCGGTCAGGACCCGGCTCAGCCGCGCCCGCAGAGCACTCGCCGTCCGGCTGGACGGCCCCGCGACGGGCCCGGCACCTCCCGCCGGGGCCCGGCGCCCCACCCCCACCCGCCAGAACCGGAAAGGACTCCCGTCCCCATGAGCGACGACGGCCTCGGCACCGAGCTCCGGGCCCTGCGCGAACACCTGGAACCGGGCGTCGCCCCGGCCGGCCCCGCCGCGGCCCGGCGCCGCGGCGAGCGCCGCCGGGCCCGGCGGCGCACCGCCGCCGTGACCCTGTCGGTCGTCCTGACCGGGGTCGTCGGACTGGGCGCCTGGGCGCTCGCGCCCCGGCCGGGCGGCGAGCAGCCCGTTCCCCCGGCCGCCGCCGACCCGACCCCGACGGACTCCGCGACCACGGCCGCCCCGCCCCCGAACATGCCGCTCGCCGCGCTGCCCGGGGTCTGGCGCGGCTGGGAGTGGGAGATCGCCGCCGACCGCGTCGCGGTGGAGGACCGGCTGCAGGGGTTCACCGGGGACCTGGACTGCGGATGGCCGCTGACCGGGCAGGTCCTGGAGGCCGACTCCGGGCAGCGCACCGTCTACACCGAGGCGCGGGGCGGCGCCTGGTCCTCCTACGAGGTGATGGAGTTCGCGGACCGGAAGGCGGCCGGCGAGGCGTTCGCACGCCTGAGGGGAAACCCGGAGTACTGCACGCTGTACGCCGCCGGCGGCCCCGCCTCCGACCCGGTGCGGCTCCTGGACGAGTCGACCGTCACGCTGCACCAGGTGCTCCTGGAAGCCGACCCCCTGTACGAGGCGGCCCTCGTCGTCGCCTGGCGCGGGGAGCGGGTGGCGGTGCTGCGCACCCTGCTCGACCTCACCTCGGAGACCGCCGCACAGGTGGCCGGCCCGGACCGGGAGGGAGGCGGCGTACCGCAGGCGCCGCTGGACGCGGAGCGGACACCGCACGACTGTCTCGCGGTGCTGATGGCCGACGGCGTGCCGTTCGTCAAGGAGGAATGGTCCTGTCCGGCCGAGGACTGAGACGCCCCGGTGCCGGATGTGACCAGCGGGTAGGGTCTTGCTGTGCCGAAGCCGCTCAGCCTTCCGTTCGATCCCATCGCCCGCGCCGACGAACTGTGGAAGCGCCGATGGGGCGCCGCACCCGCCATGACCGCGATCACCTCGATCATGCGCGCCCAGCAGATCCTGCTCGCCGAGGTCGACGCCATCGTCAAGCCGTACGGCCTCACCTTCGCCCGCTACGAGGCCCTCGTCCTGCTGACCTTCAGCAAGGCGGGGGAGCTGCCCATGTCCAAGATCGGTGAGCGGCTGATGGTCCACCCGACCTCGGTCACCAACACCATCGACCGGCTGGTGCGCTCGGGTCTGGTCACCAAGCGCCCCAACCCCAACGACGGACGCGGCACCCTCGCCTCGATCACCGACAAGGGGCGCGAGGTGTGCGACGCCGCGACCGAGGACCTCATGGCGATGGACTTCGGCCTGGGCGCGTACGACGCCGAGGAGTGCGCGGAGATCTTCGCGATGCTGCGCCCGCTGCGCGTCGCCTCCGGGGACTTCGCCGCCGAGTAGCCGCACCGGGCGGGGAGCGGCGCGGGCGCGGAGGGCGGGTGCGGGGCGCCCGGTATGACCCGATAGGCTGCGCCGCATGAAGCAGAGCGTGCTGACCCGCTACCGGGTCATGGCTTATGTCACCGCTGTGATGCTGCTGGTGCTGAGCACCTGCATGGTCTTCAAGTACGGATTCGGCAAGGGTGAGGACATCACCTTCGTGGTCTCCCAGGCCCACGGCCTGCTGTACATGATCTATCTGGTGTTCGCCTTCGACCTGGGGCAGAAGGCCCGCTGGCCGTTCGGGAAGCTGCTGTGGATCCTGGTGTCCGGGAGCATCCCGTTCGCCGCGTTCTTCGTGGAGCCGAAGGTGGTCGCCGAGGTCAAGCCGCTGATCGCGGCGGACGAGGACGAGGACGCGCAGGACGCGTCCACCTCGCTCAGCAAGGTCTGACCTCCCGCCCCGAGGGGCGCGGCAGTCCGCGCCGGTGCCCGAGCCCCGCGCACCGGCGCACTTCACTCGACATTTACTTGGACGTCCTAGTAAATTGGCGTCATGGGTACCCACGCCGATGCCATCGCCGCCGGCCGCCGTCGCTGGCAGGACCGGTACGACGCCGCGCGCAAGCGGGACGCCGACTTCACCACCCTCTCCGGCGACCCCGTCGACCCCGTCTACGGCCCCCGTCCGGGTGACGTCTACGAGGGGTTCGAGCGGATCGGCTGGCCCGGCGAGTATCCGTACACCCGTGGCCTGCACCCCACCGGATACCGGGGCCGCACCTGGACCATCCGGCAGTTCGCCGGCTTCGGCAACGCCGAGCAGACCAACGAGCGCTACCGCATGATCCTGGCCGCCGGCGGCGGCGGGCTCTCGGTGGCCTTCGACATGCCCACCCTCATGGGCCGCGACTCCGACGACCCGCGCTCGCTCGGCGAGGTCGGCCACTGCGGGGTGGCCATCGACTCCGCCGCCGACATGGAGATCCTCTTCCGGGACATCCCGCTCGGCGAGGTCACCACCTCCATGACCATCTCCGGGCCGGCCGTCCCGATCTTCTGCATGTACATCGTGGCCGCCGAGCGCCAGGGCGTGGACCCGGCGATCCTCAACGGCACGCTCCAGACCGACATCTTCAAGGAGTACATCGCCCAGAAGGAGTGGCTGTTCCAGCCCGAGCCGCACCTGCGGCTGATCGGCGACCTGATGGAGCACTGCACCCGCACCATCCCCGCCTACAAGCCGCTGTCCGTCTCCGGCTACCACATCCGCGAGGCCGGGGCCACGGCCGCGCAGGAGCTGGCGTACACCCTGGCCGACGGCTTTGGCTACGTCGAACTGGGCCTCAGCCGCGGCCTGGACATCAACACCTTCTCCTCCGGCCTCTCCTTCTTCTTCGACGCCCACCTCGACTTCTTCGAGGAGATCGCCAAGTTCCGCGCCGCCCGCCGGATCTGGGCCCGCTGGATGCGCGAGGTGTACGGCGCCACCAGCGAGAAGGCGCTGTGGCTGCGCTTCCACACCCAGACCGCCGGGGTTTCCCTCACCGCCCAGCAGCCGTACAACAACGTCGTGCGCACCGCCGTCGAGGCGCTCTCCGCCGTCCTGGGCGGCACCAACTCGCTGCACACCAACGCCCTGGACGAGACCCTGGCGCTGCCCAGCGAGCGAGCCGCCGAGATCGCGCTGCGCACCCAGCAGGTGCTCATGGAGGAGACCGGCATCACCAACGTCGCCGATCCGCTGGGCGGCTCCTGGTACGTGGAGCAGCTCACCGACCGGATCGAGGCGGACGCCGAGAAGATCTTCGAGCAGATCAGGGAGCTGGGAGCCGAGCGCGCCGAGCACCCCATCGGCCCGATGACCTCGGGGCTGCTGCGCGGCATCGAGGACGGCTGGTTCACCGGGCACATCGCGGAGGCGGCGTTCCAGTACCAGCGCGCCCTGGAGAAGAACGACAAGCGGATCGTCGGCGTCAACTGCCACACCGGATCGGTCACCGGCGAGCTGGAGATCCTGCGGGTCAGCCACGAGGTGGAGCACGAGCAGGTACGGGTGCTGGGCGCCCGCCGCGCCGCGCGGGACGACGCGGCGGTCCGCGCGGCCCTGGCGGAGCTGGTGCGGGTGGCGCGCACCGAGGACAACATGATCGAGCCCATGCTGAACGCCGTACGCGCCGAGGCCACGCTGGGTGAGATCTGCGGCGTACTCAAGGACGAGTGGGGCATCTACACCGAGCCGCCCGGCTTCTGAAGCGGCCCGTCCCGGCGGGGCCGCCCGCCGGCCGGTGCGGAGCCCGCCGCTCCGCACGGCCCCGCAGCTCAGTACGGGCGTTCGCGGGCCAGGACCCGCATGTGCAGTCCCTTCGGCATAAGCGTCACCTTGGCGGCGGCCCGCACCGGGCGCCCGCCGGCCGGGATCAGCCGCCAGCGCGAGATGATCGCGGTGAGGATGAGCGCGGCCTGCGCCATCCCGAAGCGGTCCCCGATGCACTTGCGGGCGCCCGCCCCGAACGGGATGTACGCGCTGCGGTCCGCGAGCGGCGACAGCCAGCGGTCCGGGTCGAAGGTGTCCGGCTCCTTGTAGAGGTCGGGCAGCCGGTGCACCAGGTACGGGCTGTACCCGACGATCGTCCCGGCCGGCAGCACCACCCCGCCCAGCTCGGTGTCGCTGGCCACGGTGCGGGTGGTCAGCCAGGCCGGCGGGTACATCCGCAGGCTCTCCGCGAGCACCCGGTTGGCCATCTCCAGGCTGTTGGGGTCCACCAGCACCAGCGGGGTGTCGCGCAGCGCCTTGCGGGCCTCCTCGTACAGCAGGATGTCCAGGTCGGTGCGCTGGGCGAGCAGATGCAGCGCCCAGGCGACGGCGGCGGCGGTGGTGTCGGAGCCCGCGTACAGGAAGATGATCACCTGGTCGACGAGTTCCTCGTCGGACAGCGAGTAGCGCCCGCCCTTGCTGTCGGGGTCCACGGCGTTGGCGAGGGAGGACAGCAGATCGCCGTGGTCGGTGGTGGCCGAGCGGCGGGCGGCGATGATCTCGAAGACCGTGCTCTGCAGGCGGCTCAGCGCCCGCCGGTAGCGGCGGTTGGCCGGGACCGGCAGCCGGTTGAGCGTGGACGGGGTGACGGCCCGCCGGAAGATGCCCTCGCTCAGGATGATGAAGTCGTCCAGGATCTGGGAGGCGATCGCCGGCGGCAGCGAGCGGGCGAACATCGTCTCCACCGCGACCTCCGCCGTCAGCCGGGTCAGCGACTCGGTGACGTCCACGATCTGGCGGTCCTGCCAGGACTTGGCCAGGTTCTCGGCGAGATCGGCGAACGCCACGTTGTAGCCGGGGAACCGGTCCGTGTGGAAAGCCGGCTGGCACAGCCGGCGCTGGCGGCGGTGCATGTCGTGCGGGCAGCTCAGCAGGCTGTTGCCCGCCACCTCACGGCCCCGCTCGAACAGCGGGCCCCCCTTGTCGAAGACGCTGTCGTTCAGCAGGACCTGCCGGGTGAGCTGGGGATCGCACACCATGACCACCGAGCGGGTACCCATCCGGATCCGGACCAGTCCGCCGTGCGCGGGCAGCGAGGAGACGAAGTCCAGCGGACGGCGTACCAGCGGCACGGCGTGCCCGAGCAGCGGCAGGGCGCCCGGGGCGAGGGGGAGAGAGGCTACAACTGTCACGGATGCACCCCTGCTCCACCGGATCGGTGCCCACACCCCTTCTCCCCCCGCGCACAGGAGCATTGGGGAGGGCGCGTACGGCTGGGGGCACGCCCCTGTCGCACGTCAGGGTCCTGGGCCGGCCCGGACCGTCCGCCAGGCGGCCGCCAGCGGCCGTGAGCAGAACCGGAACGCGGGCCCGTGCGCGGGCAGTTGGGCCAGGTAGCGATCGGCCCGGTGCAACTCCCGCATGGCGTACCCGCGCAGCCGGGCCGCGTCCCAGCCGTCCGGCCAGAAGTCCACGCCCCGGCCCAGGTCTTCGCCCTTGTCCTGGTAGATGTTGACGGCCTGGAGCGCCCGGCCGTAGCCGACGCCCAGGGTGCGGTCCGAGCGGGTGCCGTCGTACCAGCTCCACAGGTCGCTCAGCAGCAGGACGAGGGTGCCGGCCACCGCGTAGGTGTAGCGGTCCAGGTCGCGTTCGGTGTGGATGTGCCAGCCGTGCAGCGCCCAGCCGCCCATCCGTTCGGCCATCGTCGCGAAGGTCTCGCGGATGCGGGGCGCGATCTGGGGCGGTGCCAGCGCCGCCCACTCACCGATGCGCAGGGAGACTTCGGGCAGCGGCACCGAGGTGTCGGCGAGGACGGCCTTGAAGTCCTCGGGGCGGCAGCGCTCTTGGAGGACGGAGCTGATGCCGCACAGGAGAACGTCCTTCTCCTTGGGGAGGAGTTCGGGATGGTCCTCGATCTCGTCAATGGCCCGCATGAGCAGATAAGCCGATGAAAGTGCTTCGTTCAGTCCCGCCGGCATCGTGGTCACCGGCACGTACCAGGTCGTGCTGTACTTCCGGATGGCCCGATGCGCTTCCAGCAAAGCAGCGGTCATCGCCCTATTCCCTACGCAGTCATGGGCACTTTAGCGCCTTCTGCGCCAGCTTGCGGCAACCGCCCGACAGGTGATGAGTGCGCACGGGGGTGGCGTCGGGACTCCGGGGACCCGCCACCGTTCGGGCGAAGCCGCCGCTTCACTCTCCGGAGTGGTTTGCGCAAGGGAGTCCGGGCGGAAAGGCGTAAGGGTCCCGTCCGCCACCAGACAGGAGCGGCCCGCCGTGGCATCTCCCCACCTCCTCCCGCCGGCCCCGCCGCCCTTCACGGCCCGCCGCCACCCCCACGCACGGCGGATGGCGGAGGCCGCCCGGCAGTGGGCCGAGCGCTTCGCGCTGATCCGCGGCGAGGAACAGGCCCGGGCCCTGGCCCGTGGCGGCCCGGCCACCCTCGCCGCCGCGATGCTGCCGGACGCCGCCGAGCCCGGCGCCGGACTGGCCGCCTGCTGGATGACCTGGACCTTCTTCCTCGACGATCAGTACGAGGAGGGATCGGGCGGCACCGAACGCGCCTGGTCGGCCACCACCGGCGCCGTACGCTCCGTGCTGGCCGGCGGCCATCCGCCCCCCGGCTCCCCGCCGCTGATCCTCGCCCTGGCCGACCTGGTCACCCGGCTGCGGGCCCTCGCCTCCCCCCACTGGCAGCACCGGTTCGCCGGACACATGACCGATGCGCTGGCCGCCGTACGCCGCGAGATCGAACTGAGGAACGCAGGGGTCCCGCCCACCCTGGCGGAGTACCGGGTACTGCGCCGCGACACCAGCGGCTTCGTCCCCACCCTCGACATCATGGAGCTGTGCCACCACGCCGAACTGCCGCCGGACGTCTACGCCTCACCCGCCTACCGGGACGTGCTGACCGCCGCCATCGACGTCAACACCTGGACCAACGACCTGTACTCCCTGGAGAAGGAGGTCGCCTGCGGCATGGTCACCAATCTGGTGCTGGTGCTGGAGCACGAACGCGGCCTGGGACGGGACGCCGCCCGGCAGGCCGTACGCGCCCTCATCGAGGAGCGGTCCGCCGAGCTGCTGCGGGCCCTGCGCCGGGTGCCGCCCGGCACCGCCGCCGTCAACCGCTGCGCGACGGCCCTCACCTCCGTGGTGGCGGGCTGGCTGCACTGGCACGCGACCGGCACCGACCGCTACACGGTGGCGGACTCCCCCGACCACGGCCGGACGCCGGCCGAGGCCCGCCCCGGAGCGTCCGGCTGACCCGTCGGCGGCCTCCGGGCGGACTTCCTTACCCGTCCCTCCCCGCCCGCGTACCACCACGGGGCGCGGAGGGGGGAGACTGGTCCCATGCAGCCACGCAATATGTCCATGAGCGGAGCCGTCGATCTCTCCGCGGTGAAGGCCGCCGCCGAGGCGAAGCAGAAGGCCGAGCAGGCCAGGGCCCAGCGGGCGGCCCAGCCGGAGGGGCAGGGCGGCGCGGCGGCCGGCGCCCAGCTGGTGATCGATGTCGACGAGGCGACCTTCGAGCAGGAGGTGTTGCAGCGCAGCGCCGAGGTGCCGGTCGTCATCGACTTCTGGGCCGAGTGGTGCGAGCCCTGCAAGCAGCTCAGCCCGGTCCTGGAGCGGCTCACCGAGGAGTACGCGGGCCGGATCGTCCTGGCCAAGATCGATGTCGACAGCAACCAGATGCTGTTCCAGCAGTTCGGGGTGCAGGGCATCCCCGCCGTGTTCGCGGTGATCGCCGGGCAGGCCCTGCCGCTGTTCCAGGGGGCGGCGCCCGAGCAGCAGATCCGGCAGGTGCTCGATCAGCTGATCCAGGCCGCCGAGGAGCGGTTCGGGATCGTGGGCGCGCCGGTCGCGCCGGGCGAGGGCGGCGAGCCGCGTCCCACCGTCCCGGAGCCGCCGTCCAACCCGACGCTCGCGGCGGCGCACGCCGCCCTGGACGCCGGGGACATGGGGGGCGCGATCCGCGCCTACGAGAATGTGCTGGCCGACGAGCCGGCCAATGAGGAGGCCCGACTGGGCCTGGGCCAGGCGCGGTTGCTGGACCGGGTGCAGGGTGCCGACGCGCAGCGGGTGCGGCAGGAGGCGGCCGACCGGCCGGACGATGTCGCGGCGCAGCTCGCCGCCGCCGATCTGGACCTGGTGGGCGGCCACGTCGAGGACGCCTTCGGGCGGCTGGTGGAGGCCGTGCGGCGTACGGCGGGGGAGGACCGGGACGCGGCGCGGGTCCGTCTTCTCGAACTGTTCGAGGTGGTCGGCCCGGACGATCCCCGGGTCACGGTGGCGCGGGGGGCGCTGGCGCGCGTGCTCTTCTGAGTCATAGTCTGGTCATCTGCTTAGCGGTAGCGGCGGTCGTGTTTTGCCAAAACTTGGCATTCACGGCCGCCGCTACCTTCTGTGGCGTGCATCACGGTTTGACTGGGTCGATGTCCAGTTCGGGGCCTTGCGGGCGCAGTTGGGGGACTCACTCTCCGTGCAACGGGGAGGATGGTCAACAACCCTGTGCGATAAGGCATTTACCGGCTGGTAACCAACCCCTTGTGCCTTTCCGTGAGATGCACCACGATCGGCCAGACCGGTGGAGCCATGCGCCGGACCGGGAATCAGGGGGGTACCCGCCGTCACGACGGCGGGTCCTGGTTCCCGGGGAGACCGTGAAAGGGGCGGTCAGTGGCTGTCGCCGGGGTGCAGTCCGGCGGCATTGCTTCTCCCTCCTGGCCTCCAGGCGGTCCTCCCCGAGAGGGGGCACCCCCGGACCATCGGGCGCCGGAGCCGGAGCAGTTCGTCCGAGAAGGAGGAAATTCATGGAGTCACAGCCTCGCGGCGGCACCAGATGGAAGCGATTCGGTCTGGTCATGGTGCCGAGCGTGGCCGCCACCGCCGCGATAGGCATCGCGTTCGCCCAGGGGGCGCTCGCGGCGTCATTCGCGGTTTCCGGACAGCAGTTCAAGGTCACCACGGAGGTACTGGACGGTACCGGGTTCACCCAGTACGGAGCGCTGGACGTCAAGCACAACGGAGAACGCATTCCGGTCGCGGTCTCGTCGTTCGACAAGGCGACGATCACCGGCCTGTGCCAATCCGTCGTGGTGCCCACCCCCTTGGGCAACATCACGGTGAAACTCACGGCGGGCAACGGTTCCAAGCCGGTGGAGGCACAGAACCTCTTCATCGACATCAGCAATCTGGACGCCAACGCCACGTTCACCAACATCGACATCGGGGTGAGCGTCGACCACACCAGCAAGGGCCCCGGTCCTGCCGACGGCGACGCGTACGTGCCGGGTTCGTTCGCACAGCAGGCCGACCGTGCCGTGCTGACGAACGTCGAGCAGACGGCGTGGGCCACCTCAGCAGGTACCTTCAAGCTGCCAGGGCTCAGCCTGAGCCTGCACCGGGGCAAGGACGCCGAGTGCTTCTGACGGTGTGAGGTCCGCCGGGGGCAGGAGGCCGTACCGCTCCTGCCCCGGGCTGGCCCGCCGAAGCACCTAGACAACCCCACCGGGTCCGGCCCAGCGGACGGCCGCAGACCGGTGTCACGCCAGGGGAGCACCGCGCACATGAGCACCACCACCCAGGGAGAGATTCAGACGTCGCGCCTGGTCAGGGCCAGAGTGGCCTTCCGGCACTGGCGCTGGCGCCGCCCGTTCTGGGCCGGGCTGTTCACCACGCTCGCGGGGCTGCCGATCGTGTACTTCCCGTACGCGACGGTCACCATCGCGGATCTGACCATCCGCATGGCCACCACGGCCGGGGCCGGTTCCCTGGTCATCGGGGTGCTGCTGATCGTGCTGGGCCAGACCATGTGGTTCCAGCCGCACTCCCGGATATTCGCCGGCGTGGCCTCCATCATGCTGGTGCTGGTCTCGCTGGTGGTCTCCAACGTCGGAGGCTTCCTGCTCGGTTATCTGCTGGGGCTGATCGGCGGCGGGATGAGCATCGCCTGGGCACCGGGAGAACCGGCGCAGGAGCACGAACCCGGGGCCGCCCCGGGTGCCGCCGCCCCGGGCACGCGCCCGGCCGGCCCGCCGGCCGCCACCGTCCCGCCCCGGACACGGAACGCCGCACCGGACCCCGCGCCGGTGCCGGCCGCACCCGCCACGACCACGCCGGAGGCGGCCCCCGGAACGGGCAGCGCCCTCGCCGGTTTCGCCGGACGGGTGACGGAGCGGGGGACGGACCCGGAGAAGGGGGAAAGCCGTGCCGAGTGAGCCCAGTGAGGACATATCCGCGCCGGACGACGCGGGCAACGCGCGTCACGCGGCTCCCCGCAAGCGTCTGCGGCAGCGGTTCCGCATGCCGCTCTCTCTCGCCGCGATGCCCTCCGCCGCCCTGCTGGGCATGGGCCTGACCTCCTCGCTGGCCAAGGCGGACCCGCAGCCGGAGAACCCGTTCTCCGGCACGGCCTGCGTGGAACTGCCCGAGCGGCAGGTCACCGAGGTCCAGGACCCGCCCGAGGAGGAACCGCAGGAGCCGCCGGCCGGGCCGGACACCACCGCCGCCGAAGAGGACGAGGCCGAGGCCGAGGACGAGGCCGAGGACGCGGGGGCGATCGAGGAGGACGGGGACGGGGACGAGGAGGTCGCCGAGCGGCACGGCGCGGTCACCGACCCCGGAGCGGACCAGGGGGCGGCCACCGAACCCGAATCCGCCGTGAATCCCGACCCCGAGCCCGCACCGGAGCCGGAGCCTGACCCCGAGCCCGCACCGGAGCCGGACCCCGGGGAACCGCAGCGCCCCGAGTTCAACCCGCTCGACCCGCTGGGTCTGGGCCCGGCCCTGGACCAGCTCGGCCGGGACATCGTGGACTTCTTCACACCCGGCGCGGGGAAGCAGACGCCCCAGGAGCCGCAGGAGCAGCCGGAGTCCGGGGAAGGGGAGCAGACGCCCCCGGAGACCGAGGAGTCCGACGCCTCCCAGGACAGCGACCGCCCGCAGAACCGCGCCCGCGACCCCAAGGAGGAGGCGGGGACGGCGGAGCTGAGCCCGGAGCCGCCGGACGAGCCGGACGAGCCGGAGGGGGACCCGCAGGAGGACGCGGCGGGGGAGCCGGCCGAGGAGCAAGCGGGCGGCGCGCCGCCGGCACCTGAGGAGGAGCCGCCCCCCGCCGAGCCCGAGCGCGAGGTGGTGCACGACCCGGCGGCCGAGGAGGAGAAGCCGGGACTGCCCTGCCCGGTGGAGCTGCGGGTGCCGGGCACCGACGAGCGCACCCCCGTCGTCATCGCCGACAACCCCTGGTACCTGGAGGCCAGCTCGCTGACGCTGCGCGGCCTGGAGTACCACGGCGTGGTCAATGTCACCACCGCCAACGGCTCCGTCAAGCAGGCCCTGAAGTTCACCGCCCGCGAGGTGGACATCGGCGATCTGCACCAGATCGTGGACGGTTCGGACGGGCTGCGGCACCACGTGGCCACGGCGGCCGGCAGCACCTCCACCTTCCGCGGGGGCACGGTCACCATGTACACGGAGCGTCTGAAGGGCCTGCTGTTCGGGGTGATCCCGGTGGAGTACGACGCGGAGCACCAGCCGCCGCTCGACATCCCGTACGCGCACTTCACCGGCGTCAGCCTCACGCAGGCCGCGCAGTTCGGCGGCACGCTGACCATGACGGGCATGCGCCAGTACATGACCGGCGGCTGAGCGGTCCCGCCGTGTACCGGGACACGCGGCGGGCCGCAGCCCACGCCGCCCCCCCGATCAGCATGCCCGGATCAGCGCACCCGGCGGGCCACCCCGGTGGCGCTGTGCAGCAGCTGCTCCAGCGGACCCCGGCGGAAGAAGCGCGTCCACGCCGCCGCCAGAGCCGTCATCAGCACGACGAACCCGGCGAGCACCCCCGGCGGCGAACCCGGCAGCTCCTCGATGCCCAGCAGCCCGATCCCCCCGATGTGCAGCACATAGGCGGTCAGCGACATCGAACCCACCGCGCACACCGGCGCGACCACCCGGCGCGGCCACGTCGCCCGCGCGCCGGTCACCGCCAGGCAGAGCGCGAGCACCAGCAGCGCCACCCCGGTGTTGCCCACGACGGACAGGGTGGTGTCGCTGTGCGGCGAGGCCACCAGCTGCCAGGCGCTGGTCCCGCCGGACGGATAGCCGCCGACGTCCGACCACCACAGGGAGGCGAGGTCCCGTTCGGTGGGCCCGGCGTGCTCGGTCAGCCGCTCCACGACACCGGGCAGGCGCAGGGCGAGCCAGGAGCAGCCGTACCCGAGGATCGCCAGGCCCGCGCCCAGCGCCGCCAGCCGCCCGCGTATCCGCGCGGAGCCGAGGTCGAGGCGGGCCACGGCCATGCCCGCGACGACGAACGGCAGCCAGGTCGGCGCCGGATAGACGCCGGTGACCAGCAGGCCGAGAAAGCCGTCGGTGCCGCTGATCGCGGCGAGCGGGTCGAGCGCGGTGACGTGCTCCGCCCACGCGCCCTCCCGGGCCGAGTCCTGGAGCGGGAAGAGCAGCTGCGGCATGAGCAGCGCCCCGGCCGCCGCGAGGCCGGCCAGGGCACGGGCGCCGAGCCGGTACAGCGGCAGCGCCAGGACGAAGTACAGGCCGTAGGAGGCGAGGATGACGGCCACCGGGGTGCCGGTCATGGTGAGGGCGGTGCCCGCGGCCAGCAGGATCGCCGCCCGGACGAGGACGCGGACGGCGGCCTGCCGCCCGTCCCGGCCGGTTCTGGGGGTGGTGCGGCCCATGATGAGGACGAGGGAGAAGCCGGCCAGCAGGGCGAAGAGCGCGGAGGAGCGGCCGTGCGTCAGCTCCAGGAGGACGCCGCCCACCCCGCCGTCGGCCGGGTCGGGGCCGACGTGGGCGGTGTACATGCCGAACACCGCGAGGCCGCGGGCGAGATCCACCCCGACGAGGCGGGCGCCGGAGGGGGTGGAGGGCGGATCCGCGGTCTTCGCGTGGGGCGGGGAAACGGCGGTCGTCATCATATGGTCAGCTTTCCTGACCACTTGATCGCTAAGCCCTCCGCTGCCCGGCGGGCCCCACCGCCCGCCCCCTCGCCCGCCCCGGAACGCGAACCGGCCCCGTGACGCGACGCCACGGGGCCGGGAAGTCTCCGGCGGAAGCGGGACTCAGACGCCCTGCTGACCACCCAGGTGGTGCACCCGCACCATGTTGGTGCTGCCGGCCACCCCGGGAGGCGAACCGGCGGTGATGATCATGGTGTCGCCGCGGTGATAGCGGTTCAGCTTCAGCAGCTCCGCGTCCACCAGCTCCACCATCTCGTCCGTGTGGCTCACCCACGGCACCACATAGGTCTCCACACCCCAGGTCAGCGTCAGCTGGTTGCGGGTCGAGGGCTCGGTGGTGAAGGCCAGGATCGGCTGGGCCGCCCGGTAACGGGAGAGCCGCCGCGCGGTGTCGCCGGACTTGGTGAAGGCCACCAGCGACTTGCCGTCCAGGAAGTCCGCCATCTCGCAGGCCGCGCGGGCCACCGAACCACCCTGGGTACGGGGCTTCTTGCCGGGCACCAGCGGCTGGAGGCCACGGGCGAGCAGCTGCTCCTCCGCCGCGATCGCGATCTTCGACATCGTCTTGACGGTCTCGATCGGGTACCGGCCCACCGAGGACTCCGCCGAGAGCATCACCGCGTCCGCGCCGTCCAGGATCGCGTTGGCGACGTCGGAGGCCTCCGCGCGGGTCGGCCGCGAGTTGGTGATCATCGACTCCATCATCTGGGTCGCGACGATCACCGGCTTGGCGTTGCGGCGGCACATCTCGATGAGCCGCTTCTGCACCAGCGGCACCTTCTCCAGCGGGTACTCCACGGCGAGGTCACCGCGGGCCACCATCACGGCGTCGAAGGCGAGGACGACCGCCTCCATGTTCTCCACCGCCTGCGGCTTCTCCACCTTGGCGATGACCGGAACCCGGCGGCCCACCCGGTCCATGACCTCGTGGACGTCCCGCACGTCGTCCGCGTCGCGCACGAAGGACAGCGCCACCATGTCGACGCCGAGCCGCAGCGCGAACTCCAGGTCCTCGATGTCCTTCTCGGACAGCGCCGGGACGTTCACCGCGATGCCCGGGAGGTTGATCCCCTTGTGGTCGGAGATCACCCCGCCCTCGATCACGATGGTCCGCACCCGCGGGCCGTCGACCTCCAGCACCTGGAGCGAGACGTTGCCGTCGTTGATGAGGATGGTCTCGCCCTTGGCGACATCCCCGGGCAGCCCCTTGTAGGTGGTGCCGCAGATGGTCTTGTCACCGGGGACGTCCTCGGTGGTGATCGTGAACTCGTCCCCGCGCTCCAGCTCGACGGGGCCGTCCGCGAAGGTCTCCAGGCGGATCTTGGGGCCCTGGAGGTCGGCCAGGACGCCGACGGCCACGCCGGTGTCCTCGCTCGCCTTGCGTACGCGGTGGTACCGCTCCTCGTGCTCCTGGTGGCTCCCGTGGCTGAAGTTGAAACGGGCCACGTTCATACCGGCGTCGATGAGCGCCTTGAGCTGCTCATAGGAGTCGACAGCGGGGCCCAGGGTGCAGACGATTTTGGAACGGCGCATGCAGACGATCCTATCGTTTTGTTCCGTAGCGGAATAATGGCGGCCCCGCTGCCCGTCGCGTCAGGGGCTGACCAGCGCGAACGCCTGCGTCGCGATCTCCAGTTCCTCATCCGTGGGAACCACGGCGACCGCCACGGAAGCGTACTGCGGAGAGATGAACCGCGGCTCGCTGCCAGGTGTCGTGTTCAGCTTCTCGTCGACGACCACCCCGAAGCCGACCAGACCGTCCACGGCGGCGGCCCGCACGTTCGCGGCGTTCTCCCCGACCCCGGCGGTGAAGGCGATGGCGTCCACCCGGCCCAGCACCGCGTAGTACGCGCCGATGTACTTCTTCAGCCGGTAGGTGTAGATCTCGAACGCCAGCCGGGCCGCGTCGTCGCCCTCCGCCATCCGGCGGGTGATCTCCCGCATGTCGTTGTCGCCGCACAGCCCGACCAGGCCCGAACGCTTGTTCAGCAGGTCGTCGATCTCGTCCACCGACATCCCCGCCACCCGCGACAGATGGAAGATCACCGCCGGGTCGATGTCGCCGGAGCGGGTGCCCATCACCAGACCCTCCAGCGGGGTGAGCCCCATGGAGGTGTCCACGCAGCGCCCGCCGGCCACCGCCGAGGCCGAGGCCCCGTTCCCCAGGTGCAGCACGATGACGTTGACGTCCGCCACGTCCTTGCCGAGCAGCTCGGCCGTGCGCCGCGAGACGTACGCGTGCGAGGTGCCGTGGAAGCCGTACCGCCGCACCCGGTGCGCGTCGGCGGTCGCGATGTCCAGGGCGTAGCGGGCGGCGTGCTCCGGCATGGTGGTGTGGAACGCCGTGTCGAACACCGCGACCTGCGGCACCCGCGGGTTCAGCTCCAGCGCGGTGCGGATGCCGGTCAGGTTGGCCGGATTGTGCAGCGGGGCGACCGGGACGAGACGCTCGATCTCGGCGATCACGGCGTCGTCGATGACGGTCGGTTCGGTGAAGCGCTTCCCGCCGTGCACCACGCGGTGCCCGATGGCGGCCAGCCCGGGGTCGTCCAGGCCGTAGCCGTCCGCCGCCAGCTCCCGCGCCGCCGCCTTGAGGGCCGCGGCGTGGTCGGGGAGCGGGGCGTCGGTGACCTCGCGCCGCTCACCGCCGGCCCGGGTGTGCGTCAGCCGGGCGCCCTTCTCCCCGATGCGCTCCACCAGGCCGGCGGCGAGCCGGGAGTGATCGGTCATGTCGAACAGCTGGTACTTCACCGAGGAAGAACCGGAGTTCAGCACGAGGACGCGGGAGGGGTGGTCGCTCACGAATTCACTTTCTGCTGGGGCCGCTGCTGGGGGTGGTGCGGGTTCTGGCGCTGGGCCTGGATGGCGGTGATGGCGACGGTGTTGACGATGTCCTGCACCAGGGCGCCGCGGGACAGGTCGTTCACCGGCTTGCGCAGGCCCTGGAGGACCGGGCCGACCGCGACGGCGCCCGCCGAGCGCTGCACGGCCTTGTACGTGTTGTTGCCCGTGTTGAGGTCGGGGAAGACCAGCACGGTGGCCTGGCCGGCGACCTCCGAGCCCGGCAGCTTGGTGGCGGCCACTGAGGGCTCCACGGCCGCGTCGTACTGGATCGGGCCCTCCACCAGCAGATCCGGGCGCCGCTCCCGCACCAGCTCGGTGGCCGCCCGCACCTTGTCCACGTCCGCGCCGGACCCGGAGGTGCCGGTGGAGTAGGACAGCATGGCGATCCGCGGCTCCACGCCGAACTGGGCGGCGGTGGTGGCCGACTGGATGGCGATGTCGGCGAGCTGCTCGGCGTTCGGGTCCGGGTTGACGGCGCAGTCGCCGTACACGAGCACCTTGTCGGCCAGGCACATGAAGAACACCGAGGAGACGATCGCCGCGTCCGGCTTGGTCTTGATCACCTCGAAGGCGGGGCGGATGGTGGCGGCGGTGGAGTGCACGGCGCCGGAGACCATGCCGTCCGCCAGCCCCTCCTGGACCATGAGCGTGCCGAAGTAGGACACGTCGCACACCACGTCCCAGGCCAGCTCGTAGGTGACGCCCTTGTGGGCGCGGAGCTTGGCGTACAGCTCGGCGAAACGTTCCCGCAGCGGGGAGGTCTGCGGGTCCACCACCCGGGCCACGCAGGCGGTGGTGGTCGCGCCGGGGTCGATGTCGACGGGCTCGGCCGCGCCGTGCAGCCGCAGATCGATGCCGAGATCGGCGGCCCGCTTGCGGACCGCGCCCTCCTCGCCCAGCAGCGTCAGATCGCACACGTTGCGGCGCAGCAGCACCTCGGCGGCGCGCAGCACCCGCTCCTCGGTGCCCTCCGGGAGGACGACGTGGCGGCGCCCGGTCCGGGAGCGCTCGATCAGCTCGTGCTCGAACATCATCGGGGTCACGCGCTCGCTGCGCACCACCGACAGCCGCTCGGTGAGCTGCGCGGTGTCCACGTGCGTCTCGAACAGGCCGAGCGCGATCTCCGCCTTGCGCGGGGTCGCGGCGGTCAGCTTCCCCTCCAGGCCCGACAGCGCGGCGGCGGTGTGGAAGGTGCCGCCGGGCACCGACAGGACGGGGGTGCCGGGGGCGAGCCGGGCGGCGAGCGCCATGGTCTCCGCGCCGGGCCGCTCGCCGAGGGTGAGCAGTACCCCGGCGATGGGCGGGGCGCCGGCGGAGTGCGCGGCCAGGGCTCCCACCACCAGGTCGGCGCGGTCACCGGGGGTGACGACGAGGGAAGCCTCGCGCAGCGCGGTGAGGAAGGTCGGCAGCATGGCGCCGCCGATCACGAAGTCGCGCACGTCACGGGCGAGACCGGTGCGGTCGCCGAGCAGCACCTCGGCGTCCAGCGCCTCGGCGATCTGGGTCACGGTGGGCGCGGAGAGCGCCGGCTCCTCGGGCAGGACGTACACCGGCTCGGGGAGGTGGGTGCCCAGCTCGCGGGCGGCGGCCGCGGCGTGCGAGTCGCGGACCCGGTTGGCGATGGTGGCGATCACCTCGCAGCCCAGCGAGGTGAAGGCGTGGTGCGCGTTGCGGACCTCGGCGACCACGGATTCGGCGCTCTGGTCCAGGCCGGCCACCACGGGCAGGACGACGGAGCCGAACTCGTTGGCCAGCCGGGCGTTGAGGGTCAGCTCGGCGGGCAGCTGGGTGTCGGCGTAGTCGGTGCCCAGGACGAGTACGGCCTCGTAGTCGCGGGCGACGTTGTGGTAGCGCTCGACGAGGGCGGTGACCAGCTCGTCCATGCCGTGCTCGGCCTGGAGGGCGGCGGCCTCCGCGTACTCCATGCCGCGGGCGTCCTCGCGGGACTGGGAGAGCCGGTAGCGCCCGCGCAGCAGTTCGAAGACGGGATCGGGGCCCGGGTGGGCGAGGGGACGGAAGACGCCGACCCGGTCCACCTGGCGGGTCAGCAGCTCCATGACCCCCAGCTCGATCACCTGCCGGCCGTCGCCGCGGCCGATGCCGGTCACGTACACGCTGCGGGTCATGGCGCCATCACTGCCGATCTCATCGTCACCCAATCGTTTATATCTATGGTCTTGACAATACCTATGACGCTGAGTAACCCGCGCGGTGGGTCGGGGTGGCCGATCCGTTCACGATGTGAGCAGGGGAGTGAGGAGGGGGCCGTGGGCGTGAAACAATTCGGGCGGCCTCGAAGAAGCGGCCCCGCGCCACCCTCCCGATCCCCGAAGAGGAGAGCATCCCCATGCGTATCGGAGTTCTCACCGCGGGCGGTGACTGCCCTGGCCTCAACGCCGTGATCCGCTCGGTCGTCCACCGGGCCGTCGTCGACCGCGGTGACCAGGTGATCGGTTTCGAGGACGGCTTCAAGGGCCTGCTGGAAGGCCGCTACCGCGAGCTGGACATCAACGCCGTCTCCGGGATCCTCGCCCGCGGCGGCACCATCCTGGGCTCCAGCCGCCTGGAGCGCGCCCGGCTGGCCGAGGCGTGCGACAACGCCGAGGCGTTCCGCCACAAGCTCGGCCTGGACGCGCTCATCCCGATCGGCGGCGAGGGCACCCTGACCGCCGCCCGGATGCTGGCCGAGGCCGGCATCCCCGTCGTCGGCGTTCCCAAGACGATCGACAACGACATCTCCGCCACCGACCGCACCTTCGGTTTCGACACCGCGGTCGGCGTCGCCACCGAGGCCATAGACCGCCTCAAGACCACCGCCGAATCGCACCAGCGGGTGATGGTGGTCGAGGTCATGGGCCGGCACGCGGGCTGGATCGCCCTGGAGTCCGGCATGGCGGGTGGAGCGCACGGTATCTGTATCCCAGAGCGGCCCTTCCAAGTCGATGATCTGTGCAAAATGGTCGAGGAACGGTTCGCGCGCGGCAAGAAGTTCGCCGTGATCTGCGTTGCCGAGGGCGCCCGCCCGGCCGAGGGCTCCATGCCGTACGAGAAGGGCGAGATCGACCCGTACGGCCACGAGCGGTTCGCCGGCATCGGCAACCGGCTCGCCATCGAGCTGGAGCAGCGGCTCGGCAAGGAGGCCCGCCCGGTCATCCTCGGCCACATCCAGCGCGGCGGGACACCGACCGCGTACGACCGGGTGCTGGCCACCCGCTTCGGCTGGCACGCGGTGGAAGCCGCGCACAACGGCGAGTTCGGCAAGATGACGGCGCTGCGCGGCACCGAGATCGTGATGGCGCCCCTCGCCAGCGCGACCGCCGACCTCAAGCGGGTGCCGCAGTTCCGGATGGACGAGACCGAAGCCGTCTTCTGATCCTCAACCCGGATGCCCTGTCCGGGGGTTAACCCCCGGACAGGGTGGCGGGGCCGCCCCATTCAGCGGGGGTACCGCCCGCGCCTAGCGTCCCTGCCATGCGAACCACAACGCGAGGGAAGAGGGCCGTGGCCGCCGGTGCCGCCGCCTGCGCCGCCGCCGTGCTGATCACCGCCCCCACCGGGGCGGCGGCCACGGAGCGTGACCTGGACGCCTACCACTCCCAGCACCTGCGCTGGCAGCCCTGCGTCGCCGAGAGCGACGGCGACGCGGCCGGCCGGGCGCTCGCCGCCGCCGGTGCCCAGTGCGCGGAGGTGACCGTCCCGCTGGACTACTCCGATCCGCACGGGCCCACCCTCACGGTGGCGATCTCCCGGCTGCCCGCCGACGACACGGGCGAGCGGATCGGCGCCCTGCTGATGAACCCCGGCGGACCGGCCGGCACCGGGCTCGACATGCCGGTGCAGGTCGCCGGGTCGATGGGGGAGGACCTGGCCGGACGGTACGACCTCATCGGATTCGACCCGCGCGGAGTGGGCCGCAGCACCCCGGTGGACTGCGGCTGGCCGGTGGGCTCCGGGATCTTCGGCCCCGGCCCTGACCGGGGAAGCTATCTGCGGCATGCCGCCGCCCAGTGGGAGCTGGCGGAGCGCTGCCGGGCCACCGAGGGCGAGGTGCTGCCGTACCTCACCACCCGCAACACCGCCCGCGACATGGATGTCATCCGGCACGCGCTGGGCGAGCGGCGGATCTCCTACTTCGGCTACTCCTACGGCAGCTACCTCGGCGAGGTCTACACCCAGCTCTTCCCCGGCCGCACCGACCGGGTCGTGCTGGACGGGGTCATCAACCCCGACCGCTACACACCGACCCTGCTGCGGGGGACCGAGGCCGCCAACGAGGCGGCGCTCGCCGAGTGGGCCGACTGGGCCGCGCAGCGCCAGGACCGCTACGGTCTGGGCGCCACCGGCCAGGAGGTGCTGGACGTCGTGGACACGATCCGGGCGGCGGCCGAACGGGCACCGCTGCGGGTCGGCGCGCACACGGTCGACGCGCACACCGTGCCGCTGCTGCTCTTCAGCGGCATCGGCTCGGGCGTCGACGCGTCGCGCGACCGGCTGGCCACCTCCGTCGGGCTGCTGGCCCGGGCGGCGGCCGGCGAACAGGTGACCCCCGACCCGGACTTCGCGGAGGAACTGACCTACCTCACCACCGGCGCCGGCTCCGCCTACGGCAGCGCGCAGATGGCGATCATCTGCGGCGATGTGGCCGCCCAGCGCGGTGTCGACGCCTACTGGCAGGACATCGAACGCGCCCGCGCCGTCCACCCCTTCGCCGGCCCGCTGGCCAACAACATCACCCCCTGCGAGTTCTGGGACGAGCCGCTGGAAGCCCCCACCGTGCTGAACAACGACATCCCCGCCCTGCTGGTCGCCGCCACCGGCGACCCGCGCACGCCCTACGAGGGCACCGTGGAGATGCGCCAGGAGTGGCCCGCCTCCCGGCTCCTCACCCTGGAGGGCGCCGCGCACCACGCGGTGTACGGGGAGTACGGCAGCGCCTGCGTGGACGACCTGGTCAACGACTACCTGCGCACCGGCGTCCTGCCGGCGGGCGACCTGAGCTGCCCGGCCTGACGGCCCCGCATGACGGCCCCGGGCGGCGTCACCGGGGGGTGACGCCGCCCGGCCGGCCGGCACCCGTCCGGTCAGGGCGCCTGACGAGGCGCTGACAACGCCGCGATGGCCTCCTCGATCAACGTCCGCGCTGCGGGCCCGTGCACGGCGATGTCGGCGAGAGCGGTGAAGGTACGGGCATAGGCGGCGACCTCGTTCGGCTGGGTCACGGTGAGATAGGCGGCGACCAGTTCGACATTGACCTGGGCGTCGTCGAACAGCCAGAAACTTTCGACGGGCCACATGCCGGTACGGTCCGCGTCCAGCGGAATCACTCCCAGGCTGAGGTTCGGAAGCTTCGCCAATCGCAGCAGGTTGCGCAGCAGCTCCGCCATGTCCTCACGTTTGCCGATGCGGTTCCGAAGAACGCTCTCCTCCAGCAGGAAAGCAAAGCGCCGAGGCCCCCGGCATCCTTCCGGATCTCCCGCAGTCGCCGGGCCAGTGCCGTGCGGGCCTGCTTACTGTTCCATGAGCTGGTCACGCGGTCAGTCTGGCCAATAATCCTGATGCGGGATGGCCCGCTCCCAGACGGCCTCGAATGCGGTGGCGCACAGCGTCGCCACTTCGCGATCCGTGACCAGCTCCGTCCCGGTCATGTTTCCGTCCCCGTCGAAGTGATTGAGGAGCAGTGTCGTTCCGTCGATGAGCCAGAAGTCATTTCCCGGGAGCGCGAGGTCTGACGCCTGCCTGCGCGGCAGCCAGCGTACGTCCTCGCCCGCCTTGATGTTGAGCGGACCGGTGAGTTCGTACTCGTACCGGATGTAACGGGAGATCGGCTCGGAGACGATCCGGGCCCGATGCACCCGCACGCCACGGGACACCGCGCTGGAGACCAGGCTCGTCCACCACGACCACCGTGGGTCCGTTTCGTCGTACGTACCTCCCGAAGCCCATGCGCGGTAGTCCTCATCCAGCATGTAACCGTCGCGCATCTCCAGGTGATACGCGCTGAGCTGGGCGCTGTTCAGCAGCCCCTCGAAAGGCGACTCACCGGCCACCGGTCACCTCCGGGAAGAACTGCATCATGCGACGGGGGAACTCGATCACCGTTTCGCGATCCGGAATGTCCATCTGAGCGAGATGCTTGGCATCGGACACGCGCCAGCCCTGAAGGATGTAGTTCCCGCTCTCTTCGTTCAGATACACCGTGGGTGAGCCGCCATCGGGACTCTCCGGGTCCTTGCCCAATTTCCGCAACGCCATGTTTCCTCCACTGCGTTGAGTGACGATCCGTAGCCATGATCCTGCACTCGGTTTCCTCTTCGCCGCCAGCTACTTGCGCGGACTTCTACATGTTCGAGGAACCGTCCGGCGGTGGTCCGGGGCACGGAATGGCCCGGCCCGCCGCCGACTTGTGCGGGCAGCGAACCACTGCGACGTGCACCATGCCCGGCCCGGGCGGGGCCGGATGCCACCAGCGCCATACGTTGTCCTCCCCGTGGGAGAGGGTGGTCTCGCTGTACCGGCGTCGGTTGTCCGGGTCCTCGTGCGTGACGGTAGGGGTGTGCGCGTCCCACTGCTGCCGCATCCAGTCGGCCGCCGCCCCGGCGGTCGTCCAGGTGTCCCTGGGCACGGAAGGGACATGGCGCAGCACCCCCGACGGCTTGGGATTAGGTGGTGCGCGGGCGCCTGTCGACGCCTTCAACTCCGCCTGAGTGTCAGACCCTTGGGACACAATCCCCGCATGAGTATCCGATCAGACTTTTCGCTGGAGTTGCAGCTAGTCAAGGTGCTGGAGGAGGCCAGCCATCCTGAGGTAAGGGCTGCCCTTGCCTCGGCACTCAAGCACATGAGAAGTGGAAGTGGAAGGCACCGAAGGGGAGGGAAGGTCCTCGTAGAGATTCTCGAAGGTGCTCGCCAACGTGCGGCAGATGTCAGTGAATGGCAGGTTGTACGGCTGGTTCAGGACTCTCTGGATTATGCCGAAGGGAGAATTCTGCAACCTGACTTCACCGAACGATATCGCCTTTTTCAGGATGGCGTGCGCAATGAGCTGTTGAGGAAATTTGTCGGAAATATTCTTTCGATCAACTTCAGGTATATCGTTGACGCTGGCCATGAATACCTAAACGAGCATCCTGACGCGAGTATAGCGGATCTTATGTCCCACTTTGGCGGGCTCGGAGAGGATGCTCGATTCCTTGACGCGCCGGAGGATCGCCCTGGACGCTATCGCCTTCTTCGTGGCCGGGCAGAGAGAGCTGTGTGGTTGGAGCGTGTACTCCAAGAGCGTGTGGATGTAGAAGATGCCGCCGAAGCCGCGCGGCGAATTGTCACCTCGCCGGAAGCCATTGCCTTGCTTGCCGCTGATACGCATGGGCAGCTAGTCATCAGGGCGGCTGAGTGGCACCGGCGATCGACTGGCCTGGCTGCCTTGCGCGCTGTCGTCGAAGACTGCAAGGCTTCTGAACATGATCTACAGGTTGCCCTGCAAGGGCAGCACTGGATTTTTGGCGGGCGTTTTGTGGGAGAAGCTGCCCGTCGCCGACTCGTGCCAGGTGACGAAGCCGATATTCCGCTGATTCGCGGAGACGGGGCTCTGCACGTGGTCGAATTGAAACGTGCCATGAGCCTATCCGGGAACTTGGTGAAAAAGTACCGTGGATCATGGGTGCCTACCGCAGATGTTCACAATGCTGTTGGGCAGGCAGTGAATTATCTAGTTGGTCTGGACGAGAATCGTCTTCGCATCCGAGAGGAGTTCGGTATAGAAACCCGTCGAGCCAGTGCGCTCGTGTTGATTGGGCACCCTTCGATTCAGCCTTCGGTGCCCGAAGCGGCGGTGTATGAAGCGCTTCGCACTCTCAATACTCACATAAATCGTGTAGAGGTACTCACTTACAAAGAGCTTATCGAAGGTGCTGAGCGCTCATTGGGTTCTGTTCCCGCCTAGTGATTCTGGCTGGCTGGGCTGATAGTTCCTCAGAGCTCGTAACGCGATCTTGTGGTGCGGGGCTGGTGGCCGTGTCCGTGTGAGGATTGAGCCGTTCCTGAAGGTGTGAGCAATAGGCCGTGGATTGGGTGGTGCTCGGGCCGCTGCTGCCGAAGCGGCCCGAGCGGTCACCGGGCCTGCAGCTGATGGACGACCGGCGGTGCCCGCAAGGCGCCATGTTCGCGCTGTACACCGAGATCGCCTGGCAGCGGAACTGGGCTTTAGGCTCCGGCCCAGCCGAGGGCTTTGAGCGATGGCTCGAACCACTCAGGACGGGGCAGGTCGAGTGCTTGGTGCGGCGATGAGGCGGCTCTCAGGATGGGCTTCGGTGGCCTTGACGTCACACGGGAGCAACTGCGGTTCCTCGTCGAGGCGAGCGAACTTGAGAACGTGAAGATTCTTGTTGTCCCCTTCGGATTGGGCGACTATCCGGCCTCCGGACAGCCGATCAGCTATGTCAGCGGACCGGTTCCCGAGCTGGATACGGTCATCCTGGATTCGGACCACGGATGTACCTTCCTGGACGCGGCGGCTCAGGTGAGTCGCTACCGGTCCATCCTTGATCGGATGGAGAGCTGTGCGCTCACGCCGCGGAAGAGCAGGGATTTCATCCGCCGCGTCGCCAAGGAAACCTGAGGGGAAAGCCATGAGGGCCTTCGAGTGGCAGAAGTCGTCCTACAGCACGGAAGGGGCCAACTGCGTCAACATCGCCGCAGGGCCGGACGGCCTGCTGTGGTTGCGGGAAAGTACCGAACCCGAGGAGATACTTACCGCCGGGTCGGGCCGTTTCCGTGGGTTGCTGACAGCGATCAAGAAGGACCGCCTTCCGCTGCGGAGGGCTCAGCGATGAGCGCCTTCGAGTGGCAGAAGTCGTCCTACAGCGCACAGGGCGCCAACTGCGTCAACGTCGCAGCCGCCCCCGGCGGTCTGTTGCGGCTGCGCGAAAGCACCGACCCCGGCACGACGCTCACGGTCCGGCCGGCCGCGCTGCGTGGGCTGCTGAGGGCGATCAAGGCCGACCCGGGGCGGCTATCCGGTTGAGGTCCGGCCGGCTCCGTCCGCCGTGGCGCGGTCCAGGGAGGCGGTACGGAACGCGGTCAGGGCTGTGTGGCGGTCGTGCAGGGTGGCCAGGGTGGTTTCCAGGCGCTCCAGCTCCAGGGCCAGGGTGCGCAGCACCTCGGGGCACGGGTCGGCGCCGCTGTCCGCGCCGTCCGTGCAGGGCAGCAGCTCCCGGATGGCCTCCGTCGGCAGTCCGGCGTCCAGCATCTCGCGGATGCGGACGACCGTGCGCGGGGCGTCCTCCGCGTACTGCCGGTAGTTGTTGGTGTCCCGGCGGGAGGTGAGCAGCCCGCGCTGTTCGTAGTAGCGCAGCAGCCGGGCGGGCACCCCCGTGCGGCGAGACAGTTCCCCGATCAGCATGGCGGGTCCGGCCCTTTCTTGACATTGACACTGATGTCACAGGTCAACGTAGCGGCATGAGTGATTCCTTCCCCGCCCTGTCGACCACCGTCAGTGGCCACGGCCCCGCCCTGCTGCTGGCGCACGGCGCCACCGGCTCCATCGCGGACAACTTCGCCCCGGTACTGCCGGAGCTGGCCGCCGCCCACACCGTCGTCGCCCCCGACTATCCGGGCTCGGGCGGCACCGCGCCCGCCCCGGCACCGCTGGACCTGGACGCGCTCACGGACGCCGTCGTGGCGTCGGCCGTGAGCCGCGGCGTGGAGCGGTTCGCCGTGCTGGGCTTCTCGCTCGGCACCACCGTCGCGGTACGCGCCGCCGTACGCCACCCCGAGCGGGTCACCGCCCTGGTGCTGACCGCCGGTCTCGCCCGCGCCGACGACCACCTGCTCGGGCTGCTGCCCGGTTGGCGCGCGTCCGAACCCGCCCGGCTGCACCCGCACATCGATCTCGTCCCCACCCTGGACACCACCGCCGACCTGCCCCGGGTCACCGTCCCCACCCTGGTGATCGCCACCACCCGGGACAGCCTGGTGCCCCCCGCCAACTCCCGCGTGCTGGCCGACGGCATTCCCGGCGCCTCGTACGCGGAGCTGCCCACCGATCACGTCGCCATGGTGGAGGACCCAGGGGGCTGGCTGAAGCCGGTGCTCACCTTCCTGGCAGCGCGGGAGGAATGGACAGGACGGCACGGATCGCACCTTCCCGGCGTCCGGGATGCGGGAGCGGACTCCGGCCGGCCGCGGGACCTCACCCGTCCGCGCTGACCAATCCCAACCCCCTTCCGTACAGGGCAGGTTGACCGTGAGCAGTGGACCGTACCGCGCTGACCTGCCACTCCGTGGCCCTGGCGGCCCGTCCGGCATGAGATAGGTTCACGATCCATGGATATCGCGATCAGATCCGGATACGTCGTCCCCGTCGCCGCCGAGCCCATCGACGGCGGCACCGTTCTCATCATCGACGGCAAGATCGCCGCCGTGGGCCCCGACGCCGAGGTGACCGTCCCCGAGGGCGTCACCACGGTGGACGCGGCCGGTTCCTGGGTGCTGCCCGGCTTCGTGGAGGCGCACGGCCACATCGGCGTCCACGAGGAGGCCGAGGGCTGGGCGGGCCAGGACACCAACGAGATGACCGACCCCGTCGGCGCCCGGATGCGCGCCCTGGACGCCATCAACCCGGCGGACACCGGTTTCGCCGACGCCCTCGCGGGCGGTGTCACCAGCGCCGTCATCAAGCCGGGCTCCGGCAACCCGATAGGCGGGCAGACCGTCGCCGTGAAGTCCTGGGGCCGCACGGTGGAGGAGATGCTGATCCGCGAGCCGGTCAGCGTCAAGAGCGCCCTGGGCGAGAACCCCAAGCGGGTCTACGGCGAGAAGAAGCAGCTGCCCTCCACTCGGCAGGGCGTCGCGGCCGTCATCCGGGACGCGCTCACCAAGGCGCAGGACTACGCCGCCAAGCGGGCGCACGCGCAGGCCGAGGGCATCCCCTTCGAGCGCGACAACACGCTGGAGATCCTCGCCAAGGTGCTGGACGGCGAACTCCCGTGGTGCCAGCACGCGCACCGCGCCGACGACATCGCCACCGCGCTGCGGCTGGCCGACGAGTTCGGCTACAAGGTCGTGGTCAACCACGCCACCGAGGGGCACCTCATCGCGGACGAACTCGCCCGCCGCGACGTCCCGGTGATCACCGGCCCGCTGTTCACCACCCGCAGCAAGGTCGAACTGCGGCACCGCACGCTGGCCGGCCCCGGCATCATGGAGCGCGCCGGGGTGAAGGTCGCCATCACCACCGACCACCCCGTGGTGCCGATCAACTTCCTGGTGCACCAGGTGACCCTGTGCGTCAAGGAGGGCCTGGCGCGGGAGACCGCGCTGCGCACCATCACCACCCACCCCGCCGAAATCCTGGGCCTGGACGACCGGGTCGGTTCGCTGACCCCCGGCCTGGACGGCGATGTGGTGATCTGGGACGGTGACCCGCTCGATGTGCTCAGCCGGGCCCGGCGGGTCTTCATCGAGGGCCGCGAGGTCTACACGTACGACGAGGCCAGGGGCGCGGGTACCGTCGCCGACCCGTACTACCGCGAGGCCACGACCGCCTGACGCCTGACGCCTGACGCCTGACGCCGGCCGGTGGCCGGCCCCGCCCCGGGGCCGGCCGCCGCCCGCCACCGCCCCGCGCCATTCCTCCCGACCCCGGGGAGTATTACGTTTGCCATCGGTATGCGGACGGGGAAGGGTGTGACCGTGGAGCCACGGGAGATTGCGTTGCCGCTCGGCGGCGGCGAAGACACACTGGCCGGGATCGACTTCGGCGGCTCCGGGGAGGGCCCCGAGGTGCTGCTGGTGCACGGCAGCGGCCACAACGCCGCCGCCTGGACCGATGTCGCTGCCCATCTGCTGCCGTACTGCGGCCGGCTGGTCGCCGTCGATCTGCGCGGGCACGGCCGCACCACCCTCGACTCCACCCGCGCCGACCAGTACTGGCGCGACCTCGGCGACGCCGTCGCGACGCTGGGCTGGCGCCGCCCCGTGCTGGTCGGGCACTCCCTGGGCGGCTACGCCGTCACCGCCGTCACCGCCGCCGGACTGATCGAACCGGCCGCCGTGTGCACGGTGGACGGCCTGGTCCTGGACGACCGCCCCACCGCGGCCCGCCGCCACGCCGGCTGGCACCGGCCGTCCGCGCAGCAGGAGTTGCGCACCATGTTCCACTACGGCTGGCGGGCCGGTACGGCCGAGCGCGACGCCCACATCGAGCAGGCCGTGCGCGACGCCCCGACCGACTGGCTGAACGCGGGGGCCAGGGCCGGTCTCGTACGGGAGCTGACGTCCCGCTCGTTCAGCCCGGACGACCCGCACGGCACGCGCTGGCTGCGCCGCCCGACGGTCGAGGAAATGGTCACCATCAACACTCCGAACCCGGCGGACACCGTCTACCCCACCGTCGACGTCTACGACCGGGTGCGCTGCCCGCTGACCGTGGTGCTGGCCACCCGGGGCTTCTACGCCCACCGCAAAGAGGAGATCGTGGCGCTCACCGCCGCCCGGCCCGACCGCACCCTCATCGAACTCGACTCGCACCACAACATCCCCACCGCCCATCCCGCGACCCTCGCCGCGATCATCAAGGCCCTGTGACCATGCCCACCACCGTTGACCTGTTCGCGCCCGGCCTCGCCGGCACCGCCCCGTACGGCATCACCGAAGGACCCGACGGCGCGCTGTGGGTGACGCTCACCGGCAGCGGGGAGATCGCCCGCTTCGACCCGGCCACCGGCGCACTCGACCGCCATCCGCTGGACTCCGCCGGGGCCGGGCCCATGATCATCGCCGCGGGGCCGGACGGGGCGCTGTGGTTCAGCCGGGGACGCGACCACCGCGTCGGCCGGATCACCACCGGCGGCCGTGGCACCTCGTACACCCTGCCCACTCCGGCGTGCGGCCCGTACGGCATCACGGCGGGCCCGGACGGCGCGCTGTGGTACGCGGCGATGAACGCGGACCTGGTCGGCCGGATCACCACGGACGGGCGGATCACCGAGTTCCCGCTGGGCACCTCCGGCGCCGCCCCCTCCGCCCTCGCCGCAGGCCCGGACGGCGCGCTGTGGTGCACGCTCAACCAGGCGGGCGCCATCGCCCGGATCACGCTCGACGGCGCGGTCACCCTGCACACCCTGCCCACCGGGGCCGCCGGCCCCGTGGGCATCACGGCCGGGCCCGACGGTGCCCTGTGGTTCGCCGAGATCGCCGCCGGCCGGATCGGGCGGATCACCACCGGCGGGGAGATCACCGAGTTCCCGCTGCCCGATCCCGGCGCCAAGCCGCACGCGATCACCGCCGACCCGGCGGGCGACGGCTGCTGGTTCACGGAGTGGGGGGCCGGGCGGATCGGACACATCACACCCGGCGGGGAGTTCCGCCTCCACCCGCTGCCGGACCCGGCGTCCGAGCCGCACGGGCTGGCGTGCACCGGCGACGGCGCGCTGTGGGTGGCCCTGGAGACCGGTCAGCTGGCGCGGCTGCGCTCCACCCACAGACAGAACGGGTGACCGGCCGGATCGAAGTAGACCCGTACGTCCTCCTGCGGCTGGTACTCCGCCGGAACCGCGCCGCAGGAGCGGGCGTGTGCCCCCGCGGCGGCCAGGTCCTCGACCTCGATGTCCAGATGCTGCGTCATGCGCTGGTCGCCCCGCGCCGCCGGCCACACCGGGCGGACGAAGTCGGGGTCGGTGTTGAAGGAGATGCCCGCGCCGCCGCCCGGGGGCGCCAGCCGGACCCAGCCCGTCTCCTCCTGGACCGTGGCCCAGCCGAGCAGCCGGCGGTAGAAGGCCGCCAGTTCATTGGCGTCGGGGGCCTCGAGGACGGTGGCGGTCAGTCGCAGCAGCATCGGATCAGCCTGACAGCGCCGCCCGCACCCCGTCCAGGGCGTCAGGGGTTGACGGTGTGCGGCATCCAGGCGCGCAGCGGGCGCTGGATCAGCTCCCGGTAGCTGTGGTGGGAGGGGTTGCGGGCGGCGTGGTCACGTACCCAGTCCGCCACGTCCTGCTGGAGGGTCGAGCGGGAGGACGTGCGCAGGCACACCGCGCACTGTGCACCGAAGGTGATGGGCTCGGCGTCCGGTTCCTCGTCCGGGGCGACGCTCCACGCCTGGAACTGGAGTACGGCGCGGGTCACTTGGCACCGCCCTCCTTGCTGAGGCGGTTGGCGGCGCTGAGCGCGTTCGCCCTTCTGACCTGGGCGCGCAGCTTGTCCGAGGTGCGGGTGGTGACGGGGGGAGCGGCGGGGGGAGGGGTTGGTGCGGGGGTCATGCCGGGGGGTGCCCTTCTCCGGTGAGCGGGGGAAGCGGCCTCGCGAGGGCGACACTTGTGGTGGCGCAGAGCAACCGTACCGCGACCGTACGGAGCACGGCAGCGATTTGGCGGCGAACAGGTTGTGAAGAGGGGGCGTGTGGGGGCGCTGTTATGTGTGCGTCCGCCCCTCCTGCGTGCGCCCTTCCGCCCGCCATGCCTCCTCCCGGGCCGCCCGGCGCGCGGATACGCCCTCCCGCTGCTCCTCCATCGCGCGCAGCGCCCGCTTGCGCTCCCGCTGGGAGAGCCGGTCCACGTACAGCCGCCCGCTCAGATGGTCGCTCTCGTGCTGGAGGCAGCGGGCGAAGTAGCCGCGCCCCTCCACCGTCAGGGGCTCGCCGTCGCGGTCCCTGCCGCGCACCACGGCCAGATCCGGCCTGGCCACGGTCATGTAGGGGCCGGGGACCGACAGGCAGCCCTCCGGTTCCTCGGCGAGCCGCCGCCGCGCGGCCGGCAGCGGGGCGAGCACGGGGTTGAGGACGTGGCCGCGGTGGCGGGTTCCCCACTCGTCCTCCATGTCCCAGATGAACAGCCGCAGATCCACCCCGACCTGATTGGCCGCCAGGCCCGCGCCCTCCGCCACCGCCAGGGTGGCGAACATGTCCTCGATGAGCCGGCTCAGCTCCGGCGTGCCGAACTCAGGGCCGGCCTCCCGGCAGTCGCGGCGCAGGATCTCCTCGCCCAGCACGGTGATCCTGCGCACCGTCGTCCCCGTCATGGCAGGTCATTCCCCTTCGTCGCGCGATGACTTGACCCAGGACTTTGCAAAATAGCAGACTTTGCAAAGTGCGCACCAGTGACAACGGCCAGGACCGCCCCGCCTCCCCGCTCCCCGACCACCCCGTACGGATCGCCCTGCTCGACCTGCTCGCCGAAGCCGGCACCGTCACCTCCACCGAGGCGGCGCGGCGGCTCGGGTACAGCTCCGGCCTGTGCTCGTTCCACCTGCGGCAACTCGCCCGCTACCGGCTCATCGAGGAGGCCCCGCACCCGGGCGGGCGGGCCAGACCCTGGCGGCTGCGCTGGGAGAATTGGGACGGCTTCCCCCAGGTGGTGCGGGACACGGAACCCGGCGCCGACCCGGTGGACGAGACGTCGTTCAGCGCCGTGCTCCACGTGACGCCCGAGGAGAGCCGGGAACTCACCGCGCGGATACGTGAACTGCTCGCCCCCTACCGGGACCCGCGCGGCCGCCCGGCCGCCGCCGTCCCCGTCACCGCCGCCCTGCGCTGGGACGCTACGCCGGATCGCTCCAGTGGTACACATGTTCGGGGCGGCCCTGCGTCCCGTACCGGGGATGCCGGGTGACCAGGCCCTGGTCCGCCAGATGCTCCAGATAGCGCCGCGTCGTCACCCGCGCCATGCCCAGCCGGTCCGCCGTCTCGGACGCGGTCAGCCCGCGCGGCGCGTGCTCGCGCAGCGCGTCCACCACCGAGGACAGCGTCTGATTGCTCATCCCCTTGGGCAGCGGCCCGCCCACCGAGCCGCGCAGCGCGCCGAACGCCCGGTCCAGATCCTGCTGCGCCGTGGTGCGCCCGTGCCCCGCCAACTGCCGCCGGTACTCCGCGTACCGCTCCAGCTTGTCGCGGAAGGCGGCGAACGTGAACGGCTTCAGCAGGTACTGCACCACCCCGTAAGCCAGGGCCGAGCGCACGATCTGCACGTCCCGGGCCGAGGTCACCGCGATGATGTCCGCCAGTTGCCCGTGGGCCCGCAGCCCCCGGCACACGTCCAGGCCCGTCATGTCCGGCAGATAGAAGTCCAGCAGCACCAGATCCACCGGATGCCGCTCCGCGAAGTCCAGCGCCTCCGAACCCCGGTGGACCGTCCCGGCCACCACGAAGCCCGGCACCCGCCCCACGAACTGGGCGTGCGCGTCCGCGATACGGGGGTCGTCCTCGACGACGAGGGTGCTGATCATGATGATGTGGTTCCTCGATACAGACGTACGGTGAAGACCGCCCCGGCGTGACCGCTGACCTCGACGTCCCCGCCGTACCGGTCGATGACCTGGCGCACCAGCGCCAGGCCCAGGCCCTGCCCGCGCGCCCCGCTGGCCGTCTTGGTGGTCCAGCCGCGGGTGAACATGGACTCCAGTGCCTCCCCGTCGAGCCCGGCGCCCGAATCGCAGACCCGCACCAGCAGGGAGTCCTCCTCGGTGCGCGCGGTCACGGTGACCCGGCGCGGCGGCGGGGCGGCCAGCGCCGCCTCGATGGCGTTGTCCACGAGATTGCCGACCAGCGTCACCAGGTCGCGCGGCGCGATCCCGGCCTCGGTGACGGCCGTGTCGTCGGTGATCTCCAGCTCGACGCCCTTCTCCGCCGCCTGCGCCGCCTTGCCCAGCAGCAGCGCGGCCAGCGCCGGCTCCTGGACCTCGTCGGTGAGCCGGTCGGCGAGCGCCTGCGCCGAGGCCAGCTCCACGGTGGCGAACTCCACCGCCCTCTCCGGCTGGCCCAGCTCGATCATGGTGACCACGGTGTGCAGCCGGTTCGCCGACTCGTGCGCCTGGGAGCGCAGCGCCTCGGCGAAGCCGCGCGCCGAGTCCAGCTCGCCGGCCAGCACCTCCAGCTCGGTGTGGTCGCGCAGCGTGGTCACGGTGCCCAGCCGGCGGCCGTTCTTCTCGATCCGCTCCTGGTTGAGCACCAGCACCCGGTCGCCGTACACGCACAGCCGGTCGCTCACCGGGGCCCCCGAGGTGAGCAGCGGCCCGACGGGGGAGGACAGGCCCAGCTCCTGCACCGGCCGCCCCTCGGCGTCCGCCGACAGCCCCAGCAACTGCCGGGCGTGGTCGTTGACCAGGATCAGCTTCCCGCGCGGGGAGACGATCAGCAGGCCCTCGCGCACGGTGCGCAGCACCGCGTCGTGGTGCTCGTACAGCCTGGTGATCTCCTCGGCGCCCAGGCCCAGCGTCTGGCGGTCAAGACGCCGGCTGATCAGCCAGGACCCGGCCCCGGCCAGCATCAGGGCGCCGACCGAGATGGGGATCACGGGGGTGAGGCGCCGGCTCAGCTCGGCACCGATCTTCTTCTGCAGGACCCCGATGGACAGCAGCGCGCTGACCTCGCCCCGGTCGTCCGTGATGGGGACCACGGCCCGGATGGACGGGCCCAGCATCCCCTCGTAGCTCTCCGTGAAGGGCTGGCCCGCCAGGGCGCGGTCGATATTGCCGATGAAGCGCTCGCCGATCAGCTCCGGGTAGGTGTGGGAGTACCGGGTGCGGTCGGGCGCCATGAACACGATGAAGTCGGTGTCGGTCGACTGCCGCACCGACTCGGCCAGCGGCTGGAGCACGGCGGACGGATCGTCCCCGGCCACCGCCCGCCGGACCTCGGGCAGCTCGGCGAGGCCGGAGGCCAGCGTCATGACCTGGTGCTCGGTGTCCTTGCGGTTGTCGTTGCGCACCTGGAGGAAGACGAGGGCGGCGCTGGTGACCACCAGCAGCAGGATCAGCACGATCTGTAGTGCGAAGAGCTGTCGCGCCAGACTCATCCGTGAGCGTCTGGCACGGGAATCGCGCATGCTGGGGCACCTGCCGAAATATCGAACCTCTGCATGAGTGTAGGCAGGGAGTCGGCCATACGGGCCAGGTCGCGGCGCCACCGGGGGCCCGGGGGCGGACGAGGGAGCGGGCCACCGCCGCCCACCGGCCCGCTGAGCCCTGGGCGGCGCCCGCGGACCGGGCCCCGGATCAGGGCACCGGCCGCAGCCACAGGGTGGCCAGCGGCGGCAGGGTGAGCGCGATGCTGCTCTCCCGGCCGTGCCACGGCAGCGCCTCCGCCTTCACCGGCTCGCTGTTGACCACCCCGCCGCCCCCGTACCGGCGCTCGTCCGTGTTGAGCACCTCCGACCAGGCCGGGACGTGCCCCGGCACGCCCAGCCGGTAGCCCTCGCGGACCACGGCGGAGAAGTTGCTCACCGAGATCAGCGGGCTGCCGTCGGCCGCGAACCGCAAGTGCGCCACCACGTTGTCCACCGCCGCGCCCGCCTCGATCCACGCGAACCCGGACGGCTCGGTGTCCCGCTCCCACAGCGCGGGCGTCGCCCGGTACACCGTGTTCAGCTCGCGCACCAGATCCCGCACCCCGCCGTGGTCCCCGGCCGCCGCGTAGCCGGGGTCCAGCGTCCACCACTGCGGGCCCTCCGCCTCCGACCACTCCGCGCCCTGCGCGAACTCCTGCCCCATGAACAGCAGCTGCTTGCCGGGGTGGGCCCACATGAAGCCCAGGTACGCGCGGTGGTTGGCCCGCCGCTGCCACCAGTCGCCCGGCATCTTGTTGACCAGCGCGCGCTTGCCGTGCACCACCTCGTCGTGGGAGATCGGCAGTACGTAGTTCTCGGCGTAGGCGTACACCATCGAGAAGGTGATCTCGTGGTGGTGGTACGCGCGATGCACCGGATCCCTGGACACGTAGACCAGCGAATCGTGCATCCAGCCCATGTTCCACTTGAAGCCGAAGCCCAGGCCGCCGAACCCCGACTCGCCGATCCGGTCGGTGGCCCGGGTCACCCCGTCCCAGGCGGTGGACTCCTCGGCGATGGTCACCACCCCGGGGCAGTGCCGGTACACGGCGGCGTTCATCTCCTGGAGGAAGGCCACCGCGTCCGGGTTCTCCCGGCCGCCGTGCTCATTGGGGGTCCACTCGCCCTCGGCGCGCGAATAGTCCAGGTAGAGCATGGAGGCCACCGCGTCGACCCGCAGCCCGTCGAGGTGGTACTCCTCGCACCAGTACACGGCGTTGGCCACCAGGAAGTTGCGCACCTCGCGCCGCCCGTAGTCGAACTCCAGCGTCCCCCAGTCCGGGTGCTCGGCCCGCGCCGGGTCCGGATGCTCGTAGCACGGGGCGCCGTCGAAGCACGCCAGCGCCCAGTCGTCCTTGGGGAAGTGCGCCGGCACCCAGTCCATCAGCACTCCGATGCCCGCCCGGTGCAGCGCGTCCACCAGGTGCTTGAAGTCGTCGGGTGAGCCGAGCCGGGCGGTGGGCGCGTAGAAGCCCGTCACCTGGTAGCCCCAGGAGGGGCCGTAGGGGTGCTCGGCGGGCGGCATGAGTTCCACGTGCGTGAAGCCCAGATCGCGGACGTACGGGGGCAGTTGCTCGGCCAGTTCCCGCGCGCTCAGTCCCGGGCGCCAGGAACCGAGGTGGAGTTCGTAGACGGACATCGGCGCGCTGTGCGCGGCGTGCCCGGCGCGCCGCGCCATCCACCGCTCGTCGCCCCACCGGTAGCGGCTCTCGTGCACCACCGAGGCGTTGGCGGGCGGGCACTCGGTGCGCCGTGCCATCGGGTCGGCGCGCAGGGTGTGGCTGCCGTCCGGGCGGCAGATGTCGAACTTATAGCGCGCTCCGGCGCGCACGCCGGGCACGAACAGCTCCCACACGCCGCTCGCGCCCAGCGAGCGCAGCGGATGTCCGGTGCCGTCCCAGTCGTTGAAGTCCGCGGCCACCCGTACCCCGCGGGCGTGCGGTGCCCACACCGTGAACCGGGTCCCGCGCACCCCCTGATGCGTCATCACCCGGGCGCCCAGCGCCTCCCACAGCCGCTCGTGGCGGCCCTCGGCGATCAGGTGCAGATCGAGATCGCCGAGCGCGGGCAGAAAGCGGTACGGGTCCTCCGTCTCCCGTGCCGGCCCCCCGGTGGCCGGGGCGACCAGCAGCCGGTACCGGGGCGGCCGGGGCAGTGGCAGCACCACCTCGAACAGGCCGTCGCCGGTGTCCTTCAGCGCGGTCCGCACTCCGGCCGCCACCACCGTCACCGTGCGTGCCCCCGGGCGCAGTACGCGGATCACCACCCCACCGGGCGCCGTGTGCGCCCCCAGCACGGCGTGCGGATCATGGTGCGCGCCCGTCAGCAGGCGGTCTCGTTCCACGGCGGGTGCTCCTCAGGCAGAAAGGATCGGGGCAGGGCGGTTCGGGGTGCGGAACGGGAGAAGGGGAGGCGCGGCGCTGGCGGCCGGTCAGGGGGTGGCGGCGGCCAGCCGGCGGATCGCGGTCATCGGCACATGCAGCCAGTGCGGACGGTGCCTGGCCTCGTACAGCACCTCGTAGACGGCCTTGTCCGTCTCATAGGCGCGCAGCAGTTCCGGGGTGCTCAGCGGATCGGCGCCGCTGGCCGCCGCGTATCCCCGGCAGAACGCCTTCCGGCTGGCCCGCGACCAGTCCGCCGCCCACGAGCCGCCGTCCTGCTGCTGACAGGCGGCGTAGTCGAAGGACCGCAGCATGCCCGCGATGTCCCGCACCGGCGGGCCCGGGCGGCGCCGGTCCGCCAGCGGCCTGGCCGGCTCGCCCTCGAAGTCGATGACGGACCAGTGCGGTGTCTCGCCCGAGCGCAGCACCTGCCCGAGATGCAGATCGCCGTGCAGCCGCTGCGCCACGCAGGCGCCGCCGCCCCTGGCGTACCCGGCCAGCGCCTCGTAGGCCCGCCCCAGGCCGGTGCGGTACGGGCGCAGGGCCGGCACGGCGACGGCCGCCTCCGCCAGCCGTTCACTCATGGCGGTCGCGGCCTGCTCCAGCTGACCCCGGTCCAGCGTCGAGGTCGGCAGCGTCTGCGCCAGCGCGGTGTGCACCTCCGCCATCGTCCGCCCCAGCGCGTGCGCCGCCGCGCTGAAGTCGGCCCGGCCGCTGAGCGAGCGCAGCGCGAGCTGCCAGCCGTCGCTGGACCCGGCCAGATACGGCTGGAGCACCCCCAGCGTCAGCGGTTCGCTCTCCCCGCCCGGCCAGGACGCCTCGAACCACGCGGAGGGCGCCGGCACCCGGGAGCAGCCGGCCGCCGCCAGCGCGCGCGGCAGCTCCAGATCGGGGTGCAGTCCGGGGGCGACCCGGCGGAACAGTTTGAGGATGTGGCTCTCGCCGTACACCACGGAGGAGTTGGTCTGCTCACCGGTGAGCGCCCGCGCGCCGGGCCCCGAGGGCAGATCGGCGCCGGGCGCGCGGTCGAAGCGGAGCGCGCCCAGCCGGCCCGGCGTCCGCAACCGCTCCAGGAGCACCTCGGCCAGCAGGGGGTCGTACAGCGCCTCGTACACCGCCCGGTCCTGCAACGGGCCCTCGGAGGGGCGGCCCACCAGGGCGGGCATCAAATCCGGGGGCAGCGCCGCGCGCACCCCCAGCAGCAGTTGGTAGCAGTCGCCCGCCGCGGCCACCGGGCCCGACTGCCGGGTGCGCACCAGCAGATGCAGCAGCCCCGGCGCGTACCCCGGCGCGTCGCACGGCAGCAGTTCGGTGACGGACAGGAGACTGAGCCCGGCCAGCGGCCGGCCCTTGCCGGCGAACCAGCGCTGCCGTGGCAGCCAGCGGGCCAGCGGCCCGGTCAGCGAACGCAGCAGCGCCTCGCCCTGCCCGGAGTCGTTCCGGGGAGGTCCCCACGGAAATGAGGAGGCCGCAGCACGGGTTGAGGAGCTTTCCGACATGGCATCCTTTCCCCGGGCACACTTGATTATGTGCTGAAGTGTCCCGTATTGACGCCTTTGTTGCCGGGATGGAGCGGGACGTGTCGCGAAAGGACGTGAAAGGAACAGCCGTGCGGGTGTCAGAACCGGGCCGGCAGCGGGGCCGGCCCCGGGTCGGAACCGGGTCGGAACCGCCGGGCGGAGGCACACCGCCCCCGCCCGCGCGGCCGGCTCAGATCGGCTCCGTCCCCTGCCGCAGCCGGAACCAGTAGAAGCCGTGCCCGGCCAGCGTCAGCAGGTACGGCAGCGAGCCGATCGCGGGGAACCGCACCCCGCCGATGAGTTCCACCGGATGCCGCCCCTCCCACATCCGCAGATCCAGCTCGGTGGGCTGCGAGAAGCGGGAGAAGTTGTGCACGCACAGCACCAGGTCGTCCCCGTGCTCGCGCAGAAAGGCCAGCACCGAGGGGTTGGACGAGGGCAGTTCGGCGTACGTCCCCAGACCGAACGCCGGATTCTGCTTGCGGATCTCCACCATGCGCCGCGTCCAGTGCAGCAGCGAGGACGGTGAACTCATCGCCGCCTCGACATTGGTGACCTGGTACCCGTGCACCGGGTCCATGATCGTCGGCAGGAAGAGCCGCCCCGGGTCACAGGTGGAGAAGCCGGCGTTGCGGTCCGGCGTCCACTGCATGGGGGTGCGCACCGCGTCCCGGTCGCCCAGCCAGATGTTGTCCCCCATCCCGATCTCGTCCCCGTAATAGAGGATCGGTGAGCCGGGCAGGGACAGCAGCAGCGCCGTGAACAGCTCGATCTGATTGCGGTCGTTGTCCAGCAGGGTGGCCAGCCGGCGCCGGATCCCGATGTTGGCGCGCATCCGCGGGTCCTTGGCGTACTCCGCGTACATGTAGTCGCGCTCCTCGTCGGTGACCATTTCCAGGGTCAGCTCGTCGTGGTTGCGCAGAAAGATCCCCCACTGGCAGCCGGAGGGGATCTGCGGGGTCTTGGCGAGGATTTCCGAGACCGGATAGCGCGATTCGCGGCGCACCGCCATGAAGATGCGCGGCATCACCGGGAAGTGGAACGCCATGTGGCATTCGTCGCCCCCCTTGGCGTAGTCGCCGAAGTAGTCGACGACGTCCTCCGGCCACTGATTGGCCTCGGCCAGCAGCACCGTGTCCGGATAGTCGCGGTCGATCTCGGCCCGCACCTCTTTGAGGAAGTTGTGCGAGGCCGGGAGGTTCTCGCAGTTGGTGCCCTCCTCGGCGTACAGATACGGCACCGCGTCGAGCCGGAAGCCGTCGATGCCCAGGTCGAGCCAGAATCGCAGGGCGGAGATCATCTCCTTGCGCACCGCCGGATTCTCGTAGTTGAGATCCGGCTGGTGCGAGAAGAAGCGGTGGAAGTAGTACTGCTTGCGCACCGGGTCGAAGGTCCAGTTGGACGCCTCGGTGTCGACGAAGATGATCCGGGCGTCCGGATAGCCCTTGTCGTCGTCGGCCCACATGTAGTAGTCGCCGTACGGGCCCTGCGGATCGCGGCGCGACTCCTGGAACCAGCGGTGCTGATCGCTGGTGTGATTCATGACCATGTCGATGATGACGCGCATGCCGCGGCTGTGGGCCGCGTCCACGAACTCCACGAAGTCCGCCAGATCGCCGAACTCGGGAAGCACCGCCCCGTAGTCGGAGACGTCGTAGCCCCCGTCCCGCAGGGGTGACGCGAAGAACGGCGGCAGCCACAGGCAGTCGACGCCGAGCCACTGCAGATAGTCGAGCTTCGACGTCAGGCCCTTGAGATCTCCGACCCCGTCCCCGTTGCTGTCCTGGAAGGAGCGGACGAGGACCTCGTAGAACACCGCGCGCTTGAACCACTGAGGGTCCCGGTCGCGGGCTGGCGTGTCCTCGAATGTGTCGAGGACCGGCTCATTGACGCTCATGTTTGGGTGACCCTCCGGTCTGTGAGGACGGTCGCAGGGCGAAAATGTGCGCCGACGGGGTGTGCGCGTCCGCACGCTCCGGACCGAGCCGCACATAATTTTCCCTGCCCCAGTAATAGGTCTCACCGGTGAGCTGGTCGCACACCGGGAAGGGCTCGGCTCCACTCTCCTGAGCGAAAGTGAGACCACACCCCTTGAGTTCCGTCATGTCCAACGAGACCGTCGCTTCGTGGGTGTGGTGCGGATCGAGGTTGACCACGATGAGCACGGTGTCGGCGTGCGGTGTCCGGGTGCGCTTGGAGTAGGCCAGGATGTGCTCGTTGTCGGTGCGGTGGAAGTGAAGATCGCGCAACTGGCGCAACGCCGGATGCGCCCGGCGCAAGCGGTTGAGCGCCCCGATCAAAGGGATGATGTTGTTGCCCGATTTACGGGCCGCGGCCCAGTCCCGTGGACGCAGCTGATACTTCTCCGAGTCCGCGTACTCCTCGGAGCCGGGACCGGCGGCCGTGCCCTCGCACAGTTCGTAGCCGGCGTACATCCCCCACGAAGGGGAGAGCGTGGCGGCGAGCACGGCGCGGATCTCGAAGGCCGCGCGCCCGCCCGTCTGCAGATAGGCGTGCAGGATGTCGGGCGTGTTCACGAAGAGATTGGGCCGCATGTACGGGGCCGACTCGCCGCTCAGCTCGGTGAGGTACTCGGTGAGCTCCGCCTTGGTGGTGCGCCAGGTGAAGTAGGTGTACGACTGCTGGAAGCCGATCTGCGCCAGCGTGCGCATCATCGCGGGCCGGGTGAACGCCTCGGCCAGGAAGATGACGTCCGGGTCGGTGCGGTTGATCTCCGCGATGACCTTCTCCCAGAACACCACCGGCTTGGTGTGCGGATTGTCCACCCGGAAGACGCGTACCCCGTGCGCCATCCAGAACCGCAGCACACGCAGCGTCTCGGTCACCAGGCCGCGGAAATCCTGCTCGAAGGAGATCGGGTAGATGTCCTGGTACTTCTTGGGCGGGTTCTCGGCGAAGGCGATCGAGCCGTCGGCGCGCTTGTGGAACCATTCCGGATGCTGCTTCACCCACGGGTGATCGGGGCTGCACTGGAGTGCGAAATCCAGGGCCACTTCCATGTCGAGCGACCGGGCCGTCGCCACGAAGTGGTCGAAATCCTCCAGCGTTCCCAGATCCGGATGGATCGCGTCGTGCCCGCCGTCCCCCGAACCGATCGCCCACGGGCAGCCGACATCGTCGGGGCCCGCCGTCAGCGCCCCGTTCGCACCCTTGCGGAACGCCGTCCCGATCGGGTGCACCGGGGGCAGGTACACCACGTCGAAGCCCATCGCCGCGATGTCCTTCAGCCGGCGGGCCGCGCCGCGCAGCGTGCCCGAGACCGGGGGCGCGTGCCGGCGTACCACCGCGCCCTCCGAGCGCGGGAACATCTCGTACCACGACCCGAACAGCGCCCGCTCGCGCTCCACCATGAGCGGCATCGGGCGCGCCGAGCTGATCAGTTCACGCAGCGGATGCCGGCCGAGCACCGTGGTGACCTCGGGGGCCAGCGCCGCGGCCAGCCGGGCGGCGCCGGACAGGGTGGTGTCGGCCAGCGCGTCCGCGGCCACCGCGATGATCTCCCGGCCCTCGCTCTTGGGCACCCCGGCCGCCGCCTCGCGCAGCAGCGCCGATCCCTCGAGCAACGTCAGTTCGGTGTCGATGCCGGCCGGGATCTTGATCTTCGCGGCGTGCCGCCAGGTGGCCACCGGGTCGGCCCACGCCTCCACCGTGTATGTCCAGCGGCCCTCGGCGTCCGGGGTGATGTCCGCGCCCCAGCGGTCGGTGCCGGGCGCCAGTTCGCGCATCGGGATCCACGGGCCGCCGCGGCCCGCCGGGTCGCGCAGCACCACATTCGCCCCCACGGCGCCCGCGCCCTCCCGGAAGACGGTGGCGCTGACCTGGAATGTCTCGCCCGGTACGGCCTTGACGGGCCGTCTGCCGCATTCGATGCGCGGCTGGACGTCGAGTACGGGAATTCGACCGATCATCTGCGAATCACCTCATAGGCGTTGGAGGTGGGTATTTACTGTTCTCTTCGTGTCTTTGTCCTTTCTATATGTTTCGTGACTTGCTGGGGGGTTCGCGTCCGGCGGCCCCCGGGGCGCGTTCACCCGTGTGGGGGTGAGTGGGCGTGAAGTCTCAGCTCTGTATCGCCGTTCATTCCACTGTTCACAGCTATGCACTAGCGCAGTAATGTGCGCTCCACCGAAACGCCATACCACCACCGACCCTTCGAGGTGGACGATGTCCATAGCAAGACCCAAGGCCGTGCGGATGCTTGCGGCCATCTTCGCGATCAGCGTGATCGCGACCGGCTGCTCCAGCGACCGCGACAACGGAGACTCCAAGGGGTCCGGTTCCACCGAGACCTTCGTCTTCGGCGCCGCGGGCGACCCCGCCTCCCTTGACCCCTCGCTGGCCAGTGATGGAGAGAGCTTCCGGATCACCCGGCAGGTCTTCGAAACACTGATCGACCACAAGTCGGGCACCTCCGAGATGGAGGGCGGCCTCGCCGACACGTGGGAAAGCAACGACGCCGGCACCGAGTGGACGTTCAACCTCCGTGACGGAGTGACGTTCCACGACGGTTCCGACCTGACGGGTGAGGTCGTCTGCGCGAACTTCGACCGCTGGTACAACTGGACCGGCACCTACCAGAACACCACACTGTCCTATTACTGGCAGACGATTTTCGGTGGGTTCGCGAACAACGAGAACGAGGAGACGCCGGACCCGAACTACGTCGGCTGCACCGCCCCCGATGACCTGACGGCCGTCATCGAGGTCGCCGAGCCCTCCGCCAACTACCCCGGCGGCTTCTCGCTCGCCGCGTTCGGCATCCACTCCGGCCCGGCCCTGGAGGCGTACGCCGCCGACGAGGCCAGCGGTGAGGGCGACGCCATCACCTTCCCCGGCTACAGCCAGGAGGCCGGCACCGTCGTGGGCTCCGGCCCCTTCCAGGCCACCGGCTGGAACAAGGGCAACGGCGAGGTCACCCTCGAGCGCTTCGACGACTACTGGGGCGACAAGGCGGGCGTCGAGAAGCTCGTCTTCCAGACCATCCCCGAGGAATCCGCCCGCCGCCAGGCGCTGCAGAGCGGTGACATCCACGGCTACGACCTGGTCGCGCCCGCCGATGTGAAGACCCTCTCCGACGCCGGGTTCCAGGTCCCGACCCGCGACGTCTTCAACATCTTCTACCTGGCGTTCACCCAGGACAGCCACCCGGCGCTGGAGAACCCCGACGTGCGCACCGCCGTGGCGCACGCCCTGGACCGGCAGAACCTCGTCGACAGCCAGCTGCCCGAGGGCGGCGTGGTGGCGACCCAGTTCATGCCCGACACCGTCGAGGGCTACTCGCAGAACGTCACCACCTACGACTACGACCCCGAGCTGGCCCAGCAGTTGCTCGCTGACTCCGGCGAGGAGGACCTGACCTTCACCTTCTGCTACCCGACCGAGGTCACCCGCCCGTACATGCCGTCCCCGGCCGACCTGTACGAGCTGCTGCGCGCCGACCTGGAGGCCGTGGGGATCACCGTTCAGCCCAAGGCCCTCAAGTGGAACCCGGACTACACCGAGGTCACCCGTGACGGCGGCTGCAACCTGTACCTGCTCGGCTGGACCGGCGACTTCAACGACGGCTACAACTTCCTGGGCACCTGGTTCGCCGGGTACCAGAAGGAGTGGGGCTTCGAGAACCAGGACCTCTTCGACCTGCTGGAGCGCGCCTCCACCGAGCCGGACGTCGAGGCCCGCACCGCCCTGTACGAGGAGGCCAACGAGTTCGTGATGGACTTCCTGCCCGGCGTGCCGATCTCCTCCTCCCCGCCGTCGATCGCCTTCTCGGCCGATGTCAACCCGCCCACCGTCTCCCCGCTGACGCAGGAGAAATTCTCCGAAGCGTCCTTCAAGTAGGGGACCCGACAGCCGGTTCCTCCCGCCGCCCGGCCACGCGTCATCACCCGTGGCCGGGCGGCGGTGTGGTCCGACAAGCAAGAAAGGGGCGTTGACCTCAAGGTGTTGCGTCTCATCGTGCGCCGGCTCCTCCAGCTGATACCCACGCTGGCGGGCCTGTCGGTGCTGCTCTTCCTGTGGCTCAACCGCCTGCCGGGCGGCCCCACCGCCGCCCTGCTGGGCGAGCGCGCCACCGAGGCCGACCGCCGGCAGATCGAGGCCGCCCTCGGCCTGGACCAGCCCGTGCTGGTGCAGTACGGCCGGTTCCTGCGCCGTCTCGTCTCCCTCGACCTCGGAACCTCCGTCCAGACCGGCCGCCCGGTGTGGGAGGAGTTCACCACCCGCTTCCCGGCCACCGTCGAACTCGGCCTGACCGCCCTGCTCATCGCCGTCATCGTCGGCATCCCGCTGGGCTACCTGGCCGCCGCCCGCCGCGGCACCTGGCTGGACGTCGGCGCGGTCTCCGGCTCCCTGCTGGGCATCTGCATCCCCGTCTTCTTCCTCGCCTTTCTCCTGAAGGCCGTCTTCGCCGTCAACCTCGGCTGGCTGCCCAGCGTGGGACGGCAATCCAACGACATCAACGCCACCGAGGTCACCGGATTCCGCATCCTGGACGGGATACTCACCGGCGAGTTCGACGCCTCCTGGGACGCGATCACCCACCTGATCCTGCCCTCGCTGGCGCTGGCCTCCATCCCGCTGGCGATCATCGTGCGGATGACCCGCGCCTCCGTCCTGGAGGTGCTCAGCGAGGACTACGTGCGCACCGCCGAGTCCAAGGGCCTCAAGCGGCAGGTCGTCCGCGCCCGGCACGTGCTGCGCAACGCCCTGCTGCCGGTCGTCACCACCATCGGCCTGCTCACCGGACAACTGCTGTCCGGCGCCGTGCTCACCGAATCCGTCTTCGCCTTCAACGGCATCGGAAACTTCCTGCGCACCGCCATCGACGGCCGTGACTATCCCGTGCTCATGGGCTTCATCATGTTCATCGCACTGCTCTATGTCGTCATCAATCTGCTGGTGGACCTGGCGTACAGCCTGATCGACCCGAGGGTGCGGGTGCACTGATGAGTACCAAGACCACAAAAATCGACCGGCTCGCCGAGCTGACCGCCCAGCGCGAGTCCACCGCCGGCGCCAGCCTGTGGACCGAGGCGCTGCGCCGGCTGCGTTCCTCCAAGATGGCCCTGATCGGCGGCGTCATCATCGCCGTCTTCATCGTGCTGGCGATCATCGGCCCCTGGATCGCCCCGCACAACCCGATCCTGCAGTGGCGCGGCGAGGTGTTCCTCAACCAGAACATCTTCGTCGGCTCCCGCTCCGAGAACTGGCTGGGCCTGGACCACCTGGGCCGCGACCAGTTCTCCCGGATGCTGGTCGGCGCCCGCCAGACGCTGCTCGTCGGCATCGTCGCCACCCTTCTCGGCTTCACCGCCGGCGCGCTGATCGGCGGCCTGTCCGGCGCCGCGCTCGCTTTCGGCGGCAAGATCGGCCGGCGCATCGACACCGCCGTGATGCGCTTCATCGACATGGTGCTCGCGCTGCCCTCGCTGCTGCTGGCCGTCAGCATCGCGGCCATCCTGGGCCAGTCGCTGACCACGGTGATGATCGCGGTCGGGGTGGCGCAGATCCCGATCTTCGCCCGGCTGCTGCGCGGCTCCATGCTCGCGCAGTCCAACTCCGACTACGTGCTGGCCGCCCGCTCCCTGGGCGTACGCCGCCGGCGCATCGTCACCGCGCACGTGCTGCCCAACTCGCTGGGCCCGGTCATCGTGCAGTCCACCCTCGCGCTGGCCACCGCCATCATCGAGGCCGCCGCCCTGTCCTACCTCGGTCTGGGCAACCCGGACGCCGCCCAGCCCGAATGGGGCGTCATGCTCGTGCAGGCCCAGCCGTACTTCGACCACGCGCCGATGATGGCGCTCTACCCGGCGCTCGGCATCATCATCACCGCACTGGGCTTCACCCTGCTGGGCGAGGCGATGCGCGAAGCCCTCGACCCGAAACTGCGGAGCTGATGAGCATGCCACCGGAACCACCACTGCTGAGCGTGGAGGACCTCACGGTCACCTTCACCGGCCGGGGCCGCACCGACGTCCGCGCGGTCTCCGGGGTCTCCTTCGACGTGGCGCGCGGCCAGGTCACCGGCCTGGTCGGCGAGTCGGGCTGCGGGAAGAGCGTCACCTCGCTCGCCCTGATGGGCCTGCTGCCCAAGAAGGGCGTCACCGTGGGCGGCCGTGCCGCCTTCGAGGGCACCGACCTGCTGGGCCTGCGGCGTGAGCAACTGCGCGATCTGCGCGGCAGCAAGCTGGCGATGATCTTCCAGGACCCGCTGTCCTCCCTCAACCCGGTCATCCCGATCGGGCTCCAGGTCACCGAGATCCTCACCCGGCACCGCGGGCTGCGCGGCGAGGCCGCCCGCAAGGAGGCCGCCGCCCTGCTGGAGCGGGTCGGCATCCCCGACCCGACCCGGCGGCTCAAGGAGTACCCGCACCAGCTGTCCGGCGGGATGCGGCAGCGCGCGCTGATCGCCATGGCCGTCGCCTGCGCGCCGCAGCTGCTCATCGCGGACGAGCCGACGACGGCCCTCGACGTCACCATCCAGGCGCAGATCCTCGAACTCCTCAAGGAACTCGTCGACCAGCAGGGCACCGCGCTGCTGATGATCACGCACGACATGGGCGTGGTCGCCGGCCTGTGCGACCGGGTCAACGTGCTGTACGCGGGCAAGGTGGTGGAGGCCGCCGAACGCCGTCCGCTGTTCGCCGCGCCGACCCACCCGTACGCGCACGGGCTGCTGGGCTCCATACCGCGGCTGGACGCGCCGCGCGGCGAGCCGCTGAACCCGATCCGCGGCTCCATCAGCGACACCATCGCCTGGAGCGACGGCTGCGCCTTCGCCCCGCGCTGCGACTTCTACTCCGAGCAGTGCCTGAACGGCACCCCCCAGCTGACCGAACCGCACTCCGCGGGCCACCAGGTGCGCTGCGTCCACCCCGTGGCGGCGACAGGCAAGGAAGGAGCGGACCGGTGAGCCTGCTCGAACTCGACGACGTGAAGGTCCACTTCCCCGTCAAACGCGGCATCCTCTTCGACCGCACCGTGGGCCATGTGTACGCGGTGGACGGCGTCTCGCTGTCCGTGACCGCCGGTCAGACCTACGGTCTGGTGGGGGAGTCGGGCTGCGGCAAGACCACCCTGGGCCGGGCGGTGCTGCGGCTGAACGACATCACCTCGGGTTCCGTCGTCTTCGACGGCACGGACCTGGCCCAGCTGCCCGAGGAGGAGATGCGGCGCGCCAGGCGCCGGCTCCAGATGGTCTTCCAGGACCCGCTGGGCTCGCTCAACCCCCGGCAGAACATCGAGTCGATCCTCGCCGAGGGCATGGCGGCGCACGGCATCGGCGCGGACCGGAACGAGCGGCGCGAGCGGATCAAGGAGATCCTCACCAGGGTCGGGCTGCCGCACTCCGCGCTCTCCCGCTATCCGCACGAGTTCTCCGGCGGGCAGCGGCAGCGCATCGGTATCGCCAGGGCCCTGGTCCTGGAACCCGATGTGATCATCTGCGACGAGCCGGTCTCGGCGCTGGACGTCTCCATCCAGGCGCAGGTCATCAACCTGCTGGAGGAACTCCAGGAGTCGCTGGGCCTGACCTATCTGGTCATCGCCCACGACCTGGCCGTGGTGCGGCACATCTCCGACGTCATCGGCGTGATGTACCTGGGCGCGCTGGTGGAGGAGGCGCCCTCCGACGCGCTGTACGCCGAGCCGCGCCACCCGTACACCCGCGCGCTGATGTCGGCGGTACCGGTGCCCGACCCGGAGGTGGAGGACCGCCGCGAACGCATCCTGCTCCGCGGCGACCTGCCGTCCCCGGCCAACCCGCCCACCGGCTGCCGCTTCCACACCCGCTGCCCGTGGCGGCAGCCGACCCGCTGCGACACCGAGCGGCCCGAGCTGACCGACACCGGCGACGGCCACCGGGTGGCCTGCCACTACGCGGCGCAGATCGCGGACGGCTCGCTGCGGCCGACCTCGGAGCTGGCGCCGCCGGTCCTCGTCGACGTCGAGGCGGGACCGCCCGCCGGTGACGGCGAGGAGGACGAACCGGCCGCGACCGTACCGTCCTGATGGTCCCCGGGGGTGGTTTGGTGACGGTTTCCTGCGTCTTGCGCCGGAAACCACCGCTACCACCCCCGGTGCCCGGATACCGTCGGATGCTGTGAAGGCCATCCGTCGTTTCTCCGTGACAGCCGTCCTCCCCGAGCCGCTGCGACCACTGCGGGAACTGGCGTTCAATCTGCGCTGGTCCTGGCACCCCGACACCCGTGAGCTGCTGAGATCCGTGGACCCGGACGGCTGGCGGCGGTCCGGCGCCGACCCGGTGCGGCTGCTGGCCACCGTCACCGCCGACCGGCTCGCCGCGCTCGCCGCCGACCGGGGCTTCGTACGCCGCCTGGAGGTCGCCGCCGGCGACCTGCGCGACTACCTCACCGAACCCCGCTGGTACCAGCGGGCCGAGGACGGACTGCCCCGCTCCATCGCCTACTTCTCACCCGAGTTCGGCATCACCGCCGCCCTGCCCCAGTACTCGGGCGGCCTCGGCATCCTGGCCGGCGACCACCTCAAGGCCGCCAGCGACCTCGGCGCCCCCGTCATCGGCGTCGGCCTGCTCTACCGGCACGGCTACTTCCGGCAGACCCTGGACGCCGACGGCTGGCAGTGCGAGCGCTACCCGGTGCTGGACCCGCGCGAACTCCCGCTCACCGAACTGACCGGCGCCGAGGGCACCCCCGTGCGCGTCACCCTCGCACTGCCCGGCGGACGCACCCTCGCCGCCCGGGTGTGGCGGGCCGACGTCGGCCGGGTCCCGCTGCTGCTCCTGGACTCCGCCGTGGACGGCAACGCCCCCGCCGAACGCGATGTCACCGACCGGCTGTACGGCGGCGGCAGCGAACACCGGCTGCTCCAGGAGATGCTGCTGGGCATCGGCGGCGTGCGGGCGCTGCGCGCCTACTGCCGGATCAGCGGACACCCCGAGCCCGAGGTCTTCCACATGAACGAGGGCCACGCCGGGTTCCTGGGCCCCGAGCGCATCCGTGAACTCGACGCGCTCGGCATCGGCTTCGACGCCGCCACCCGCATGGTGCGGGCCGGCACCGTGTTCACCACCCACACCCCCGTGCCGGCCGGCATCGACCGCTTCCCCGAGGAGCTGGTGGCCCGGCACCTGGGGCCCGGCGGCGAACTGGACACGCTGGACAGCGGCGCGCTGCTGGCGCTGGGCCGCGAGCCGGACGTCCCGGAACCCGGGCACCAGGCGCAGTTCAACATGGCCGTGCTCGGACTGCGTACGGCGCAGCGCGCCAACGGCGTCTCCACCCTGCACGGCGCGGTGGCCCGGGACATGTTCGCCGGGCTGTGGCCGGGCTTCGACCCCGACGAGGTGCCGATCACCTCGGTCACCAACGGCGTGCACGCCCCCACCTGGACCGCCGACGCGCTCACCCGGGTCGAGGACCCGGCCCGGCTGACCGACGCCGAACTGTGGGAGGTGCGGCGCGGACTGCGCGAGACACTCGTGCACGAGGTGCGGGCCAGGCTGCGCGACTCCTGGCGGCAGCGCGGGGCGGGGGAGTCGGAGCTGGGCTGGATCGAGGACGTCCTGGACCCGGACGTGCTGACGCTCGGCTTCGCACGGCGCGTCCCCTCGTACAAGCGGCTCACGCTCATGCTGCGCGACCCCGAACGCTTCAAGGCACTGCTGCTGGACCCCGGACGCCCCATCCAGGTGGTGGTCGCCGGCAAGGCGCACCCGGCGGACGAGGGCGGCAAGCGGCTCATCCAGGAGCTGGTGCGCTTCTCGGACGACCCCGAGGTGCGCCACCGGATCGTCTACCTCCCCGACTACGGCATGGCCATGGCACGCGGCCTGTACGCGGGCTGCGACGTCTGGCTGAACAACCCGCTGCGCCCGCTGGAGGCGTGCGGCACCTCGGGCATGAAGTCCGCGCTCAACGGCGGCCTCAACCTGTCGGTGCGCGACGGCTGGTGGGACGAGTGGTGCGACCCGGACTTCGGCTGGGAGATCCCCACGGCGGACGGCCTGAGCGGCGGTGACCCCGAGCGGCGGGACGCCGTGGAGGCGGCGGCCCTGTACCGGCTGCTGGAGGAACAGGTCGCCCCGTGCTTCTACGCGCGCGGGCGGGGCCGCTGGCTGGAGATGGTCCGGGCCACACTGGGGCGGCTGGGGCCCAAGGTGCTGGCGGAGCGGATGGTGCGCGAGTACGTGACCGGGCTGTACGCGCCCGCCGCCCGCGCCCACCGCGCGATGGACGCGGCAGCCGCGGCGGAACTGGCGGCCTACGCCGCACGCGTACAGCGGGAGTGGCCCAAGGTGGCCGTGGAGCACGTGGAGACCGGGGAGGAGCCCCCGGTCCTGGGCGGCGCGCTGCCGCTGCGGGCCAGCGTCTTGCTCGGCGAGCTGGAGCCGGCCGAGGTGGAGGTCCAGGCGATCACCGGCACGGTGGACGAGAGCGATCAGCTGCTGAACGCCGAGCCCGTCACCCTGAAGCCGGACGGCGGCCCCGACCTGGAGGGCCACTGGACCTACACGGCCGACCTGCCGCTGCGCCACCCGGGGCCCTTCGGCTACACGGTGCGGGTGCTGCCCAGCCACCCCCTGCTGGCCGGCGCCTCCGAACTGGGCCTGACCGCCCTCCCGGACGCCGCCTCCCGGGAGGAGCCGGGCATCCTGCTGCGTTAGGGCCTGTCGTCACGGGACAGCGAAAAGGACCGGGGCGCGAGCGGTGTCGCTCGCGCCCCGGTCCCGTCGTCCCGCATGGGCGGGGCGCCGCCGCTCAGGCCAGGCTGTCCCGCCAGGCCCGGTGCAGGTCCGCGAACCGGCCGGTGCCCGCGATCAGATCGGCCGGCTTCCCGTCCTCCACGACGCGGCCACCCTCCATCACCAGGACCCGGTCGGCGATCTCCACCGTCGACAGCCGGTGCGCGATCACCACCGCCGTACGGCCGCGCAGCACCGTCTCCATGGCGTCCTGCACCGCCTTCTCTCCCGGGATGTCCAGCGACGAGGTCGCCTCGTCCAGGATCACCACCGAGGGGTCGGCCAGCAGCACCCGCGCGAACGCCACCAGCTGCCGCTGCCCGGCCGAGATCCGGCCGCCCCGCTTGCGGACATCCGTGTCGTAGCCGTCCGGCAGCGCCGTGATGAAGTCGTGCGCGCCGATCGCCTTCGCCGCCCGCTCGATCTCCTCGCGGTCGGCGTCCGGCTTGCCGATGGCGATGTTCTCCGCGACGGTGCCGGAGAACAGGAACGCCTCCTGCGTCACCATCACCACCCCGCGCCGCAGCTCGGCCAGGGTCAGATCGCGCAGGTCCGTACCGTCCAGCAGCACCCGGCCCTCGGTCGGGTCGTAGAACCGCGCCAGCAGCTTGGCCAGCGTCGACTTGCCGGCCCCGGTGGTCCCCACCAGCGCCGTGGTCTGCCCGGCGGGCAGGGTCAGCTCGAAGGTGGGCAGCACCTCGCCGCCCGTGCGGTACGCGAACCGCACGCCCTCGAAGACGACCTCGCGCCCCGGCTGTCCGGCCGGCCGTTCCGCAGGGGTGCGGGGCGCGTCGGGCTCCGGCACGTCCGGACGCTGGTGCAGCAGCCCGGCGATCTTCTCCAGCGAGGCCGTCGCCGACTGGTAGTTGTTCAGGATCATCGCGAACCGGTCGATCGGGTCGTACAGCCGGCGGATGTACAGCGCTCCGGCCGCCAGCGCGCCCAGCTCCATGTCGCCCGACGCCACCCGGTACGCGCCCCACATCACGATCGCCGCCACCCCGGTGGCCGCGATCATCCGCGACAGCAGGACGAAGCGCGCCATCTCCAGGATGGTGTCCCCGTTCACCCGCTCGTGCTGCCGGTTCAGCACCGCGAAGCCGGCGTCGTTCACGGACTCGCGGCGGAACGCCTTCACCGGCCGGATGCCGTTCAGGGTCTCGGAGAACTTCACGATCACCTTGGCGATCGCGGTGGAGCGGCGGCTGAACCGCTCGGCCGAACGCCGCCGGTAGTTCTGCACCAGGAACAGCAGCGGGATGAACGACAGCAGCGCCGCCCCGCCCAGGCCCAGGTCCAGATAGAACAGCAGCGCGCCGATGTACACCACGGACACCAGCACCATCAGCATCTCCTGGAGCCCCTCGTCCAGGAGTTCGCGCAGCGACTGCACATCGGTGGTGGCGCGGGAGATGAGGCGGCCCGAGGTGTAGCGGTCGTGGAAGTCCAGGCTGAGCGCCTGCGCGTGCCGGTAGATCCGGCCGCGCAGATCCAGCAGGACGCGCTGGCTGATCCGGGCCGCCATCCGGATGAAGATGTGCTGAAGGGCACCGCCGCCCACCGCGCACAGCAGGTACGCGACGGCCACCGCGATCAGCGGGCCGTAGTTGTCGTTGTCGCGGACGGCCGGAACGCCCCGGTCGATGGCGTAGGCGACCAGCAGCGGGGTGCCCTGCACCGCCGCCTGCTGGGCGAGCAGCACGATCGCGGCCAGCGCCACCCGCACCTTGTGCGGACGCAGCAGCGAGAACAGCAGTTCACGCGGCGCGGTGCGGGGCGCGGGGAGCCGGTCCTGGGCGATGGGGTCGGGGGCGGCCGGTGACGGTGTCCGGCGCGGATCGCCGGGGCTCTCCTCGGTGGTGGTGACGGTGGTGGTGCTCATCGGACGGTGACCTCTTCTGGCTCGGACGGTCCGCTGTGGGCCGTGCCGGTCATCAGCAGCCGGTATTCGGCGTTGTCGCGCAGCAGTTCGGTGTGGGTGCCCACGGCGGTGATCCGGCCGCCGGACAGCAGGGCGACCCGGTCGGCCAGCTGCACGGTGGAGGGCCGGTGGGCGACGACCAGCGCGGTGGTGGTGGCCAGCACCTCGCGCAGTGCCGCCTCCACCTTGGCCTCGGTGTGCACGTCGAGGGCGGACAGCGGGTCGTCCAGCACCAGGAAGCGGGGGCGGCCGACCACGGCGCGGGCCAGCGCGAGGCGCTGCCGCTGGCCGCCGGACAGGCTCAGGCCCTGCTCACCGACCTCGGTGCCGGCGCCTTGCGGGAGCGCGCCGACGAAGCCGCCGGCCTGGCTGATGCCCAGCGCCCGCTCCAGCTCGGCGTCCGGCGTCTCGCCACCCTCGTCGGGGGAGCCCATCAGGATGTTCTCCCGGACGGAGGCGGAGAACAGGGTCGGCTCCTCGAAGGCCACCGCGACCCGCTCGCGCACCTCGCGCAGCGGCAGGGTGGCCACGTCCGTGCCGTCCAGGGTGATCCGCCCCGAGGTCACCTCGTGCAGCCGGGGAACCAGCGCGGTCAGCGCGGTCTTGCCGCTGCCGGTGCCGCCGACCAGCGCCATGGTCTCGCCGGGGCGGATGTGCAGGTCGATGCCGTCCAGCACGGCCGGGGCCTCGGGCGGGGCGTCGGGGAAGCGGAAGACGACCCGCTCGAAGCGGATGCCCTCGTCCGTCCCCGCGCCCCCGCCCGCCTGCGGCTCGCGGGCCCGCTCCGGCGGCACCTCGACGTCCATCACCTCGAAGAACCGGTCCGTGGCGGCGGCCGTGTCGTTGGTCATGGCCAGCAGGAAACCGATCGACTCCACCGGCCAGCGCAGCGCCATCGCGGTGGCCATGAACGCCACCAGGGTGCCGGCGGTCAGCCCGCCGTCGGCGACCTGGAGCACCCCGATGATCAGGATGGCGCCCATGAACAGCTCGGGCAGCGTCATGATGAACGTCCAGATCCAGGCCAGCAGCTTGGCCTTGCGGATCTCGGTGTCCACCAGCCGCTGGGAGAGCGCCTGGAACGCCTGCGCCTGGCTGCGGTGCCGGCCGAAGCCCTTGATGACCCGGATACCGAGGATCGACTCCTCCACCAGGGTGGTGAGGTCGCCCATCTGGTCCTGGGCGCGGCGGGCCACCACCGAGTACTTGGTCTCGAAGACCATGCACAGGATGATCAGCACCGGCACCGGGGCCATCAGGACGAGGCCGAGCGTCCACTGCTGGGAGAGCAGGATGACGCAGCCGATGACGATGGTGGCGGTGTTGACGATGAGGAAGGTGAGCCCGAAGGCGAGCCACATGCGCAGCAGCTGGAGGTCTCCGGTGCCCCGGGAGAGCAGCTGCCCGGTCGCCCACCGGTCGTGGAAGGACACCGGCAGCCGCTGGACGTGCTGGTAGAGGTCGGCGCGCAGCGCGGCCTCCACCCGGGTCAGCGGTCTGGCCACCAGCCACCGCCGCAGCCCGAACAGCAGCGCCTCGATCAGGCCCACCACCAGCAGGACGGTGCCGCCAAGCCACACACCGGTGGTGTCCCCGTCGGCGACCGGGCCGTCCACGATCCACTTGAGGATCAGCGGCATGGTCAGCCCCAGGGTGGCCGCCGCGATGGCCACGGCCGCCGCGCCGAAGACCCGCACCCGCACCGGCCGCACGTACGGCCACAGCCGCAGCAGGGAACGGACGACGGAGCGCTTGGCGGCAGGGGCGGCTGGGGCGGGGGCTGTGGCAGACATCATCACCGAGCCTACGTTTAGCCACTGACACTTCCCAGCGGGTTTTTGGTCCTACGACCGGGGACGGAGGCCGTCGCGGTCATCGTCCCGCGCCGGGCGGGGGCGGCGCCTGTCGGTGGGGGCCGTTACGGTGGCGGGCATGAGTCGAACCGAAGTGCGCGAGCTCCAAGCCGCGCTGCGTACCGCGTACGACGTCGCCTTCGACCAGGAGAGCCCGGCGGGGGAGCAGGCCGAGGTGCTGGTCGACGCGCTGCGCCGGGCGCTGGTGGCGGCGCAGTCGCTGAGCGACGGGCCGGGGGAGACGGGCTGCCGTGAGCATCCGCGCGGGGCGGTGGATCCGCTGTACGGGGACCGGGAGGATCCGCTGCCGGCGGGCTGGGGGAAGTGCCTGCTGTGCAACGACCGCCGCCGCCGGGCGGGCACCAGACGGCGGGCGGGGGCCGTGCCTAACGGCCGGTGAGGCGCAGCTCGAACCAGGTGGATTTGCCGCGTGGCAACAGGTCCACGCCCCAGCGGTCGGCCAGGGCGTCGACCAGGAACAGGCCGCGGCCGTTGAGGTCCAGCTCGCGGCCGGGGGGCAGCAGACAGGGCAGCGCCCGCGAGGGGTCGCGGATCTCCACCCGGATCCAGCCGCGCCGGCGCCGTACCAGCAGCCCGAAGCTGTGCGCCCCGGCGTGCTGGACGGCGTTGGCGGCCAGCTCGGCGGCCAGCTGCACGGCGTCCTCGGTGAGCTGCCGCGACAACAGCCAGCGGTCCCGCAGCAGGTCGCGGGTCAGCCGGCGCACGAGCGCCGCCGATTCGGGGCGGGCGGGCAGCCGTACCTCGGCGGCCGACGGATCGGAGGTCATGTCCACCGCCGCTCCGCTCGGTCCGCTCACGCCCATGACGTCCCGCATCGGGGTGTCCGCCGTCGCTGCCATGGGCCCATCATGACGCGCATATGCCGGGCGCGTGGGGGGTTCCGGGGTAAGTGTCCCTGGTGGGGTGACTGATCCAGCGGTGACTTCGCACATATGCCAACAGCAGATGAGGCCCCACCAGGTGCGATGACCGGGGCGGTCGGGGTTTGCCGCCGGACGGGGTGTTCCGGCGGCACCAGGGCACGGTTGCCCGACCCGGGCCGGATCAGCCGAAGCTGGCCTTGCCAGGACCTTCCTCGATGAAGCTGCGGAAGCCCTCGGTACGGTCCGCGGTGGCGAACAGACTTGCGAACCAGGTGCGTTCCAGGGCGAGGCCGGCGTCGATCCCGCTGTCGAGGCCGCCGTCCACGGCCTCCTTGGCGGCACGCAGGGCGATCGCGGGGCCCTTCGCGAGCCGGGCCGCCCAGGCGTGGGCCTCCCGGTACACCTCGTCGGCGGGCAGCACCCGGTCCACCAGGCCCAGGGCGAGCGCCTCGGCAGCCTTCACCTGGCGTCCGGTGAAGATCAGGTCCTTGGCGCGGGAGGGGCCGATCAGCCGGGACAGCCGCTGGGTGCCGCCGGCGCCGGGGATCAGCCCGAGCAGGATCTCCGGCTGTCCGAGCCTGGCGTCCTCGGCGGCGAACCGGACATCGGCGCACAGGGCCAGCTCGCAGCCGCCGCCCAGCGCGTACCCGGTGACGGCCGCCACCACCGGCTTGGGGATGCGGGACACCGCGGTGAACGCCTCCTGGAGGCCGCGGGCGCGGTCCACCATCGCGGCGTGGTCCATGGCGCGCATCTCCTTGATGTCGGCGCCCGCCGCGAAGGCCTTCTCGCCGCCCCAGATCACCACCGCGCGGATGTCCTCGCGCCCGGTGATCTCGGCGGCCAGCTCCCGCAGCCGGTCCTGGAGGGCGCTGTCCAGGGCGTTCAGCGGCGGCCTGTTCAGCCGAACCGTGCCGACGCCGTCCGTGACTTCGAGGTGTGCGGTGTCCACAGTCATGCCCGCCACAGTAAGGGCTGGGGCGGAACGCGTGTGGGCCCCGGCCGGAGCGGCCGGGGCCCACACGGGGGAGCGGTGCGGGGTTACTGGCCCGCGCCCCACTCGCTCCAGTCCATGTTCCAGCCGCTGAGGCCGTTGTCCGGGGCGAGGATGTCGTCGTTGGAGTTGATGACCTCGACCACGTCGCCGACCAGCGAGTTGTCGTAGAACCACGCGCCGTCGGTGGAGGGGTCACCGGCGCCCTGGGTGTCGCGCAGGCCGATGCAGCCGTGGCTGGCGCGGCCGTTGCCGAAGATGTCGCCGCCCCAGTAGTTGCCGTGGATGAAGGTGCCGGACTGGCTCAGCCGCATGGCGTGCGGAACGTCCGGGATGTCGTAGTCACCGTCGAAGCCGACGGTGGCGCCGTCCATCCGGGTCTCCTTGTACTTCTCGGAGATGACCATCTTGCCGTTCCAGGTCGTCATGCCGGGCGCCCCGGTGGTGACGTCGAAGGTCTTCACCTTCTCGCCGTCGCGCACCACGTCCATGGTCAGCTTCGCGTCGTCGACGGTGGTGATCTGGCTGCGGCCGATGGTGAAGTTCACGTCCTGGCTGGCGGTGCCGTACACGCCCTGCGAGCCCTCGACGCCGCGCAGCCGGAACTGCACGCCGACCTCGGTGCCCGGCTCCCAGTACTCCTGGGGGCGGAAGTCCACCCGGTGGCTGCCGAACCAGTGCGGCTCGACCTCGACGGCCGGCTCGGTGGTGATGCGGATCGCGTCGGCGACCGCGGAGGTGTTCTCGATCGGCGCGTCGAAGGTGACCGACAGGATCATGCCGACGCCGTACTCGGAACCCTCGACGACCGTCCAGGAGGTGGAGAAGGTGGTGCCGGCCGCCACGGTGGTGAAGGTGGAGGTCTCGGTGGCGCTGGCGCCGTCCTTGTCCTCGGCGGTGGCGGTCACCGTGTACGCCGTGTCGTTGGCGAGGTGGTCCTGCGCCTGCCAGCCCGAGTTGTCGTCCATCAGCTCGCCCGGGACCTCGGTGCCCTCGGCGTCGGTGACGCTGACCGCGGTGAGCGTGCCGTGGTCGACGGCCACCGCGATCTCACCGGTGGTCGCCACGTCCGCGGCGCCGTCCTCGGGGGTGATGGCCAGGGATATCGCGTTCCCGGCGTCACCGCCCTTGCCGTCCTCACCGCTCTTGTCGTCGGCCGCGCTGCTTCCGCTGCACGCCGACACCGCCAGCAGCACCACTCCCAGTAGCGCCGCGACCCCGCTGGAAGCGAATCTGCCGCCCGGCCGCCTACGCACCATGCTTGCGTTCTCCCTCACTCAAACCCACACACCCCGGGGACGCCACGCCCGATGGAAATCCCCTTTCCGGCCAGGTAATCACACTGTGCAGAGGGGAACCGCCGTGGATTGTCACCGTTCCGTCGCAGTTCGGCGCCCTGATGTCAACAGTCCTGCCGAGCGCCATGGCAAAATGCCCTAATCCGGGCAAAAGGGGGCCCGTTCGCGCAGGGCTCCCACGGCACCGGAACACCGTCAGCACACAGCAGTACCACGCGACTTCGGGAGGCCGGACGTGTCCCTGACACCCCAGGACGGACGGCGCACCCAGGTCTGGCCCGGCCGCCCCCAGCCCCTCGGCGCCCGCTTCCACACCGGCCCAGGCGGCACCGAGGGCACCAACTTCGCCCTGTGGGCGGGCGGCGCCGAGGCCGTCGAGGTCTGTCTCTTCGACGACACCGACCGCGAGACCCGCCATCCCCTGGAAGAGGTAACCCACGAGATCTGGCACGGCTTCCTCCCCGGGGTACGGCCCGGCACCCGCTACGGCTACCGCGTGCACGGCCCCTGGGACCCGCCCGCCGGCGCCCGCTGGAACCCCGCCAAGCTCCTCCTGGACCCGTACGCCCGTGCCATCGACGGCGAATTCGCCGCCCTGCCCCCCGAGGTCTACGGCCACGTCCGCGACTGGCCCCGCCAGGACGCCGCCGACACCGTGCGCGACGACCGCGACTCCGCCCCGTACGTCCCCAAGGGCGTCGTCACGGACGACCGCGAGACGCCGTGGACCGACCCCTGGGCCGAGGACCGCCGCCCCAAGACCCCCTGGGCCGACTCCGTCATCTACGAACTCCACGTCCGCGGCTTCACCATGCGCCACCCCGGCGTCCCCCCGCACCTGCGCGGCACCTACGCCGGACTCGCCCACCCCGCCGCCCTCGAACACCTCACCTCGCTCGGTATCACCGCCGTCGAACTGCTGCCCGTCCACCAGTTCGCCCACGAGGACCACCTGCTGCGCCGCGGCCTGCGCGACCACTGGGGCTACAACTCCATCGGCTACTTCGCCCCGCACGCCGGATACGCCGCCACCGGCACCCGCGGCCAGCAGGTCGGCGAATTCCGCGACATGGTCGCCGCCCTGCACGCCGCCGGCATCGAGGTCATCCTCGACGTCGTTTACAACCACACCGCCGAGGCCGACGAACGCGGCCCCACCCTCTCCCTGCGCGGCATCGCCAACCCCGGCTACTACCGGCTCGCCGACAACCCCCGCCACTACGCCGACTACACCGGCTGCGGCAACACCCTGCACGTCGTCCAGCCCCAGGTCCTGCGGCTGATCACCGACTCCCTGCGCTACTGGGTGCAGGAGATGGGCGTCGACGGGTTCCGCTTCGACCTCGCCGCCGCCCTCGCCCGCTCCATGCACGACGTGGACATGCTCTCCCCGTTCCTCGCCGTCATCGCCCAGGATCCCGTGCTGCGCCGCGTCAAACTCATCGCCGAACCCTGGGACATCGGCAGCGGCGGCTACCAGGTCGGCGCCTTCCCCCCACTGTGGACCGAGTGGAACGACCGCTACCGCGACACCGTGCGCGACTACTGGCGCGGCGCGCTGCCCGACGTGCGCGACCTCGGCTCCCGGCTGGCGGGATCCAGCGACCTGTACGCCTGGGGCGGCCGGCACCCGTACGCCTCCGTCAACTTCGTCACCGCCCACGACGGCTTCACCCTGCGCGACCTCGTCTCCTACAACAGCAAGCACAACGAGGCCAACGGCGAGGACAACCGCGACGGCACCGACGACAACCGGTCCTGGAACTGCGGCGCGGAGGGCGAGACCGAGGACAAGGAGATCACCGCGCTGCGCCGCCGCCAGCTGCGCAATCTGCTCAGCACCGTGCTGCTGTCCACCGGCGTGCCGATGCTGGTGGCGGGCGACGAGATGGGCCGCACCCAGCGCGGCAACAACAACGCCTACTGCCAGGACAACGAACTGGGCTGGATCGACTGGAGCGCCTCCCGGGACCCCGCCTGGCGCCCGCTGCTCGACCTCACCCGGCGGCTGATCGCGCTGCGCCGCACCCATCCGGTGCTGCGCCGCCGGGCCTTCTTCTCCGGGCGGCGGCACGGTCCTGGCGGCATGCGCGACCTGGGCTGGTTCACCGCGAGCGGGGAGGAGATGACCGAGGAGGACTGGCACCGGCCCAGCAAGACGCTGGGCATGTTCCTGTCCGGCCGCGACATCCCGCAACGCGACGAGCGGGGCCGCCCGGTGACCGACGACAGCTTCCTGGTGCTGCTGCACGCCGGGGCCGAACCCGCCCGCTTCCCGCTGCCGGGGCCGCCCTGGGCCACCGGGTACGAACTGCTCGTCGACACCTCGCGGGAGGAACAGAGCGCCCCGCCCGGCAGCCACCACGACGGCGGCGGCGAACTGCTGCTGCCGGCCCGCTCGGTCCTGTTGCTGCGTGCCCTGCCCCCCGGCGCCGACACGCCCCCGATCGGGTGATGTTGCGCGGCGCGGCGGCCCCCGGGCAGCAGGGTGTGCGGCATGTTGCTCAAGCGAATCACCCGCCGAGCCGCGGCCGTTGCGCTGCCCCTCGCCCTGCTGTTCACCTCGGCCGGCGCCGTCACCGGCTCGACCACCGCCACCGCCGTGGTCTGCCCCGTCGTCGACGACAAGCTGTACGCCGCCGCCGTCACGGACGTCGACCTGGACCGGATCACCCCCGACCCGGTCTACCGCGACAACTGCCGCCAGCTGTACCGCGCCGAGGGCCGCGCCCCCGAGGTCATCTTCGAGGAGGGCTTCCTGCCCTGGGACACGGTCGACGGGCAGTACGACCTGGAGGCGTACGTGCTGGAGAACCAGCACTCGCCGTTCGTCAGCGCGACCTACGACCACGACCTGTACAAGGACTTCCGCAGGACGCTCTACAACTACTACATCGACGCCCCCAACGGCATCGACGTGAACCTGACCATCGGCGACGACCACAAGTACGCCGGCCAGGTGGAGGTCGCCTTCCCCGGCGGCATCGACCGCGCCTTCATCGCCGGTGCCTGTCCGATCGACCGGACCACCCACACCGAGATCATGGCGCAGTGCGTCGACAACCCGCACTACGACCCCTGGCGGAACTGACCGCTGTGCCACTTCTGACAGCAACCTGAGCGGCACACCTGCAAGATGCTGACGCCGCCGCCCCTCCCCGGGCCCGCCGCCCCGTCCGTACCGTTCGGAACACCGAACACGACGCCCCGACGGGCGGGCGGGGCGAACGGACGGGGAGGGGGACGCGGTGGCCGTGCGGTTCCAGCTCCTCGGCCCGCTGAGCATGACCGACGGCACCGACACCGTCGTCCTGGGGCCCTCCAAGCCGACGAACCTGCTGGCCGCGCTGCTGCTGCGGTCCAACAGCATCGTCTCGGCCGGCTACCTCCAGCAGATGATCTGGGGCGACGAACAGCCCGCCACCGCCAAGGCCGCCCTCCAGACCTGTGTGCTGCGGCTGCGCCGGCTCTTCGAACGCCAGCACGTGCTGGACACCCCCATCGAGGCGGCCCCCGGCGGCTACCGGATCACCGCCGACGAACGGACGCTGGATCTCATCGAGTTCCGCGCCCGGGTGCGCCACGGCACCGCGCTCGCCGATGACCCGGCCGCCGAACTCGCCACGCTGCGGCACGCGCTGACGCTGTGGCAGGGCGCTCTGCTGGCCAACGTACGCTCCGAGACCATGCACCGCGACGAGGTGCCGCGCCTGGTGGAGGAACGGCTGCGCACCGTGGAGCGGGTCTGCGACCTGGAGCTGACGCTCGGGAACTGCGGTGCCGCGCTGGTCGAACTGTGGAGCGCCACCCGCGCCCACCCCAGCCACGGGCGGTTCCGCGAGCAGTTGATCGAGGCGCTGTACCGCACCGGGCGGCAGTCGGAGGCGCTGAGCGAGTACCGGGGGTTCAAGGAGTACCTCCGTGACGAGCTGGGCGTGGACCCCTCGCCCGCCCTCCAGAAGCTGGAACTGGCCATCCTGCGCGGGGAGAGCCTGGGACCCGCGCCGGAGAGCGAACAGCCCCCGGCGCTGCCGCCCGCCGTGCTTCCGGCGGCGCTGCCCGCCCCGGCCGCACCGAGCGCACCGGCCGCCCCGGGCGTGCCCCTCGCCCCGGGCCCGCCCCTGGACCCGTCGCCCGCCGCGTGCGCCGCCGCGCCGCCCGCCTGGACGCCGGTGCCCTCCTTCACCGGCCGCGCCACCGAGGTCGCCGCCCTGGTGGCACGGCTGACCACCCAGCCCGGCACCGAACTCCTGTGCGGCGCCCCCGGCATCGGCAAGACCGCGCTCGCCCGCCACGTCGCCGACCTGGTGCGCGACCACTTCCCCGGCGGCTGCCGGGTCATCGACATGGCGGACCGCGACGCCGCCGCCCCCGGCGCCGGTGACGGGCCGGAGGAGCCGATCGACGCCGACCCCCGTAAGCTCCTGGTCCTCGACGACGTCGAGGACCCCGGACACGTCCGCCCGCTGCTCTCCGCCCGGCGCGGCGCCGCCACCCTCATCACCAGCCGGCGCGGCCTCGCCGCCCTCGTCGCCACCCACGGCGGGCGCGTCACCCGGCTCGACCTCTTCACCGCCGCCGAGGCCCACGCCCTGCTGCGCGCCGCGCTCGGCACCGAGCGGGTCGCCGCCGAGCCCGGCGCCGCCGCCGAACTCGCCCTGCTGTGCGGCCGCCACCCGCTTGCCCTGCGGATCGCCGCCGCCCGGCTGCTCACCCGCCCCGCCCTGCGGCTCGCCGACGCGGTGGGCTGGCTCACCGACGACCCGCTCACCCGCCTCGCCCTGCCCGACGACCCGCGGCTGTCCGTACCCCGGGTGCTGGACGGCGCGCTGGAGCGGCTGGCGCCGCCGCTGCCCGCGGTGTTCGCCGCGCTGGGGCGGCTGGGCCACGACCGGTTCCACCCCGCCGACGCGGCCACCGCCGTGGACGCCGCCGGGACCTCCCCCCTGACCCCGTCCGAGACCGAGAGCGCCCTGGAGCGGCTGGCCGACGCCGGCCTGCTGGAGGACGGGCCACCGGGCCCGTACCGCATGCATCCACTGCTGCGGGGCTACGCCAGAACCCGCTACCCCGACCGAGACCCACAGAAGGTGTGAGACAGGCATGGCCGCAGCGTTCGACACCATCGCCGGCACCCGCCCGCGCATCCGGCGCGACGTGCTGTACACCCAGACCCCGGGCGGGGTGCTGTTCCACAACGCCGACGGCGGTTTCCATCTCGCCGGGCGCACCGCGTACCGGTTCGCCACGCTGATCGTGCCGCACCTGGACGGCGGGACGCCGCTGCGCGACATCTGCGCCGGCATGGGCGAGCAGCAGCGCGCGATGGTCGCCTCGCTCGTCGGTTCGCTGTACGAACGGGACTTCGCCCGCGACGCGAAGGAACCGGCCGCCGGTGACGCGGACGTGCTGCCCGAGGACATCGCGGAACGGTTCGCCGCGCAGATCGCCTACATCGACCACTACGCGGACGACGCGCGGCGCCGCTTCGCGGCCTTCCGCGCCACCCGGGTCCTGGTGCTGGGCACCGGCGAGTGCGCGCAGTGGGCGCAGCTGAGCCTGATCAGGAACGGCGCCGCCGCCGTCACCGCGGAGCGGGTGGGCGGGCGGGTACGGGAGGAGGCCGCGGCACTCCCGGTCGAGGTGCGGGAGGGCACCGACCCGGCCGGCGCCGACGTGGTGCTGGTGACCGGCGACGACGCGCTGATCCGTACCCACGCGCTGCTCGCCGCCAGCCTGCCCGAGGGGCAGCGGGTCATCCCGGTGTGGACCTTCGGCGAGCGCGTCATCACCGGGCCGCGCGCGGCGGCGGGAACCAGCGGCTGTGTCTCCTGCGCGCTGCTGCGGCTGGGCGCCTCGGTGGACGCGGGAGCCGCCGCCGAGCGGTGGAGCGAGATCGCCGCCGGCGCGGTGGCCGAGCCGGGCACGCCCGGCGGCGGACCGCTGACCGGCCCCGTCGCGGCGATGACCGGGAACCTGCTCGGCTACGAGGTGTTCCGGTCGGCGACCGGCGCGCTGCCGGCCGAGACGGACGGCCAGATCCTGATCCAGGATCTGGAATCGCTGGACGTGGTCGCCGAACCGCTGCGCCCCCACCCGCGCTGCCAGCTGTGCGGGCCCACCGCCCCCGCCGCGGACGGCCCGCCGCAGGACCTGCCCGACGCCCTGACCGTGGCCCGCACCGCGACGGTGGAATCCGCCCGGGACGCCGAGGAACTGGTGGACCGGCTCAACGGCCTGGCCACCGCACTGGTCCGCCCGCACGCCGGGGTCTTCGCCCGCTACGACGACGAGTCGCTGACCCAGCTGCCGCTGAAGGTGGCCCGGGTGGAACTGCCGCTGGGCCCGGCCGGCGGCCCGCGCACCATCGCCGCCTTCGACGTGCACCACCTCGCCGGCGCCCGGCTGCGCGCGCTGCGCACGGCGGCGGCGGTGTACGTGGAACGGGTCGTCCCGGCGCCGCTGCTGCCCGGCGGTCCCGGCACGCTGCCGACGCTGCTCGCCGGCGCGGACCGGGAGGTGGCGGCGTGGAGCGCGGTCACCTCGCTGCTGACCAAGGAGCGGGCGGCCGTACCCGCCGCCGCGCTGCGCCCGTACGGCCCGCACAACCGGGACCGGCACCGGCTCACCGGCAGCGGGGGCACCGGCGCCGGGGAGACGCCGGCCGAGGCGGCCGGGCACGCGCTGCTGTCCGCGCTGGCGCAGGACGCGCTGATCCGGGCGGTGCGCGGCACCACCCGGGTCGGCCCGCTCGCGCCTGCGGAGGAGGACGCCGACCCGGAGCTGACGTTCCTGCGCACCGCCGCCGGGCGGCTCGACCTGGCGGTGGAGCTGCTGGACCTGGGCGAGGCGGAACGTTCCGGCGCCCATGTGGTGCTGGCCCGCGCCGCCGACGGCCGCTGGGCCGCCGGGGCCGACACCGGCCGCCGCGCCGCCGCCGTCACCGCGCTGCGCGACCTGCTCGGCCAGGCCCAGCTCCCCGGCGCCGACCTCGGCGACCCGCTGCTGCCCGACCTGGCCCCCGGCACTGTCGCCACCACGGACACCGCCGCCCCGGCCGCCCCCGACACCACCCTCGAAGCCGTCCTTGACCGGCTGCGCGCGGCGGGCCGCGACGTCCTGTACACCGACACCACCCCCACCGACCTGCGCTCCGGCGGCCTGTACACCGCCCGCGTCCTGCTGACGGAGGCCACCGCCGATGCCCAGCGCTGACGCCCCGGCGCGCGCCGTACCCGCCCGCGCCCGGGAGGCGGCCGATGCACACCGCTGAACTGGCCGCCCTGATCCGGCAGGACCGCCCCGAGACCGACGTGGCACCGCTGGGCCTGCACAACGCCCTGACCGACACCTCACCGGTCGCCGCCGACGGCACCCCCGTGCGGCTCTACGGCCGGTACGCGATCGTCGGCCCCACCCCCGCGCCCGGCGGCGACCGGCCGCGCCCCTGCGCCCGCTGCCTGGAACGCCGCTGGCAGGCGGTCAGATCGGTGGCGCTGCGGGACGCCCTGGAGCTGGACCCGGCGCACCCCACCCGCGCCGCCGGAGCGTACCCGTACGCGACGCCGTTCGCCGCCGACACCCTCACCGCGCTGATCGGCGCCCGCGAGCGCGACGGCGGCCCGCACGCGGTGGTGCACCTCGTCGACCTGCAGACCCTGGGCGTACGCCGCTACCCCCTGCTGCCCGACCCCGAGTGCCCGGCCTGCGGCCGTACCGAGCCCGACACGGCGCAGGCGGCCACGCTCACCCTGCGCCCCGCGCCCAAGCACCGGCCGGGCACCTTCCGGGTGCGCCCCCTCGACGCCTACGAACTGCCCACCGACGCCTACGCCAACCCGGTGTGCGGCGCGCTCGGCTCCACCGTCGTGTACGACGTGTCCTCCACCTCGACCTCCGCCACCATCGGCTGCTTCTCCATGCGGTCGGGGGAGTACCTGCGCGAGACGTTCTGGGGCGGGCACGCCGACAGCTTCGGCACCAGCGTGCGCATCGGCATCCTGGAGGGCCTGGAGCGGTACGCCGGGATGCGGGCCAGGGGCCGCACCGCCGCCGTCCGCGACAGCCTGGACGGGCTGCGCGAGCGCGGCACCCCCGCCCTGGACCCGCGCGTCTGCGGCCTGTACTCGGACGCCTTCCACCGGGACAACCCGCACGTGCCGCCGTTCACCGCCGACCGGGTCATCCCGTGGGTGTGGGGTCACTCGCTGCGCGACCACCGGCCGCTGCTGGTGCCGGAGGTGCTGACGTACTACCACGCGCCGGGTCTGGAGAACCGTTTCGTCCAGGAGTCCTCCAACGGCTGCGCCTCCGGCGGCTCCCTGGAGGAGGCCATCTACTTCGGGCTGATGGAGGTCATCGAGCGCGACGCGTTCCTGCTGTCCTGGTACGGCCGCGCCGCGCTCCCCGAACTCGACCCGTACAGCAGCACCCGCCCCGCCACCCGCCACATGGTGGACCGGCTGGCGATGTACGGCTACGAGGCGCGGTTCTTCGACACCCGCGTGAGCTTCCCGGTCCCCGTCGTCACCGGCGTCGCCGTCCGCCCGGACGGCGGCATGGGCCGGATGTGCTTCGGCGCGGGCGCCGGGCTGGATCCCGAATCGGCGCTCGACTCCGCGCTGTGCGAGATCGCCACCGACGCCGTCAACCTCCCCGGCCGCACCGAACGCGACGAGGAGCGGCTGCGCGCCATGGCCGCCGACTTCGGCCTGGTGCGGGCGCTGCACGACCACCCCCTGGTGTACGGCGTCCCGGAGATGGGCGAGCACGCGAGCTTCCTGCTGGATCGCCCGCGCGGGCCGCTGCACCCGCTGGGGGAGCGGTTCGGGGACGGAACGGTGCCCGCCGTCTCGGACGACCTGCGCGAGGACCTGGCCGCCTGCACCGCCGCCGTCACCGGTGCCGGATTCGATGTCGTCGTCGTGGACCAGACCATGCCCGAGCAGCGCGACCTGGGCCTGACCACGGTCTCGGTGCTCGTCCCCGGCCTGCTGCCCATCGACTTCGGCTGGTCGCGGCAGCGGGCGCTCGGGATGCCGCGGATGCGCACCGCGCTGCGCGAGGCCGGGCTGCGCGCCACCGACCTGACGCCCGCCGAGTTCAACCCCGCCCCCCACCCCTTCCCCTGATCGGAGCAGACCATGGGGTACGCCCATGACTACGCGGACGCGATCATGTCGCGCGGCCGGGTGCCGATGGAGCCGGCCGACTTCGTACCCAACTGGAGCGACGGGCCGCGCAAGACCAAGTTCTACCCCGGCACCGAGATCCTGCCGCTGCCGCGGGACGACGGCTTCCCGGACGACGCGACGCTGGCGCGGGGCCTGACCGGGAGCGTCCAGGGGGGCGCGGGCTTCACGCTGCCCGCGCTGTCCGGGCTGCTGCGGGACTCCTACGGGCTGACCGGGCGGCGGCTCGGGGTCCAGGCCAACACCGACCTGAGCGCGCTGCCCAGCTACCCGATGGCCAACTGGTCACGGGGCACCGCCTCCGGCGGCGGGCTCTACCCGGTCGCCGTCTACTGGGCTCCGGGCGCGCACGGCCCCGGACTGCCGGGCCTGCACTACTACTCGGCGCGGCACCACGGGATGCGGCGGCTGCTGACCGGCGATGTGACGGGGGAGATCCGGGCGGCGCTCGGCCCGGACGCCCCGGCGGCCGACAGCTACCTGCTGCTGGGCATCAAGTACTGGCAGAACGCGTTCAAGTACAACAGCTTCTCCTTCCACGCGGTGAGCATGGACCTGGGTGCCCTGCTCGGCACCTGGCGGATGTGGGCGCGGGCGCGGGGCCTGAAGATCGAGCCCGCGCTGTGGTTCGACGAGGCGCGGCTGCAACGGCTGCTGGGCGTCGAGGCGGAGGCGGAGGGCGTCTTCGCCGTGGTGCCGCTGTCCTGGGCGGGCGGCGGAGGCCGCCCCGAGCCGTCCGCTCCCGCACCGGGCTCCGTGGCGGTGCGCCACCGGGACGCCGAACGCTCCCGCACCGTCCTCAGCTTCGACGCGCTGCGCAAGATGCAGCGCGCCACGGCGGCGGGGGCCACGGACCGTCCGGCACCCGGCGCGCTCGCCCCGGCCGCCGCGCGTCCGCCGGCGGCCGACGGCGCGGTGTGCGCACTGCCGCCGGCCGCACCGCTGACCATGACCGTACGGGGCGCGCTGCGGGCCCGGCGCAGCAGCTTCGGCCGGTTCGCCGCCCAGCGCCCGCTGAGCGCCGCCCAGCTGACGGCGGCGCTGGCCGCCGCGCACGCGGGCGCCTCGCTCGGCGGCGACTCGGGCGCGGCGGGCGGCGGGCCGGAACTGGCCACGCTGTACGCCTTCGTCAACCACGTGGACGGGGTCGAGCCGGGGGCGTACGCCTACGACCCGCAGCGCGGCGCGCTGCGCCTGGTGAGCGCCGGGCCGCCGGGACCGTTCCTCCAGAAGAACTACTTCCTGTCCAACTACAACCTGGAACAGGCGGGCGTGGTCCTGGTGCCCACCCTGCGCACCCACGCGGTCCTGGACGCCGTCGGCGACCGCGGCTACCGCGTCGTGAACGCCACGGTGGGGGCCATCGCCCAGGCCACCTACACGGCCGCCGCGGCGCTGGGCATCGGCTGCGGGGTGGCGCTCGGCTTCGACAACATCTCCTACCGCGAGGAACTCGACCTGCTGGGCACCGACGAGGCCCCGCTGCTGATCATGCTCCTCGGCCACGAGCGCCCCGCACCCGCCGACTTCCGCTACGAGATCGCCTGACGGACCGAAGGAGACCACCCCCGTGCGGAGCACTCCCCACCCCCCGCCCCCGGCCCCGGCGACGGCGGACGGTTCCCCCAGGAGCCACCGCCGGGCCGGATCCGGCCCACCCGCGCCCCCGCGACGGACGCCGCCACCCCCGCGCCCGGCCCGGCGCGCGCCGGTGGCGGCACCGGCCGTGCGGGCCGGCGCCGCCGTACCCGGCTCCCCGCGTCACCCCGGGAGGTGCGGGCGATGACGCTCGGACGGCGTTTCATGGTGCGGGTCGGCGGGCTGCCCGTCGAGAGCGTGCGGGGGCTGCGCGCTCCCGCGTCGCGCGCGTGGGCGGACGAGGTGCTGGAGCGCACCGAGCGGCTCGCCGCCGAGGGCGAGCGGATCGGGGATCTGCTGCACGACCTGGTCGCGCGGACCGGAGCGGAGGACGGCGGCGCCCGGCGTGCCCTGCTGCGGCTGCGGCGCGAGGTGTTCAACAACCGGCTGCCGCGTGACCCCGCCGCCGGTCTCGCGCTGGTCGGCGGCCTCGACCCGGCGGCCGGCCGGGCCCTGGAGTCCTGGCTCGGCGACCGGGCCGCGCTCGCCGACCGTACGGAGCAGGGCGCCGCTCTGCTGTCCGCCGAGACCGCGGCGGCGCGCGCCGCGCTGCGCGCACTGGCGGCCGAGGAGCGGCTGCGCTCCGGCCTGCTGCTGGCCTCGCCCGCGCTCGACGCCCAGCTCGACGGCTATCTGCGCGCCCCGGGGGACGACAAGCGGTCGCGGAAGATCGAACGGTCGCTGCTCGCCTACCTCTACCGCACCGCCTGCAAGACCAGCCCGTTCGCCACCTTCACCGGCGTGGCCCCGGGCGAGTTCACCGACGAGGACGCCACCGCCACCGACCGTACGCTGCACGCCGCCGGGCCCTGGCACAGTCACCCGCGTCTCAACGTGCTGGCCCTGGGCCGTATCGCCGAGGCGATCACCGCCGACCCCGCCCGCCGCGCCGACCTCCCGGTGGCCCTCGCCTCCGGCTGGGGCCGCGAGGAGGACCGGGTCCGCTACGTCCGCCGCTGGGTGACCGCCGGGGACGACGACACCGCCGTCACCTTCGACACCGTCAAGGACCGGCTGTTCTTCCTGCGCCGCAGCGGCGCCCTGGAGCGGATGCTCGGCCTGTTCGAGCGCCGCCCGGAGCTGCGGCACGGCGAACTCGCCGCCTGGCTCGCCGAGGTCAGCGGCGCCGACGCCGCCGAGGTGGACCGCTACCTGGGCGCCCTGCTCGACGTCGGCATGGTGCAGATCCCGGCGCTGCGCACCCAGGCCCACGACACCGATCCGCTGCGCGCCTTCCAGGACTCCCTGCGCACCCTGGGCCGCGCCTGGGCGGACGACGTCGCCGCAGCCCTCGACGCACCCGCCGCCGCCCTGGACCGCTACCCGGACGCGGACCCCGCCGAGCGCCGTACCCTGCTCGCCGAACTGCGCGCCCACCTCGCCGCCGTGCAGACCGGCCTGGGCGCCACCACCGCGCGCGTACCGCGCACGCTCCTGTACGAGGACGCCCTCGCGCCCGCCGTGCGCACCCCGCGCGCCGCCTGGGAGCGGCCCCTCGGCACCGGTCTGCGCGCCGTCGAACGCGTCCTGCCCGCCTTCGACCTGACGCTGCCGCAGCGCATCACCTTCCAGGGGTTCTTCCTGGCCCGCTACGGCCGTGGCGGACGCTGCGACGACCTGCTGAAACTGGTCCACGACTTCCACGAGGACTTCTTCGACCAGTACCTGTCGTTCTCGGCCCGCCGCACCCCCTTCGACGCGCAGGGACGCTACGTCCCCGAGCCCAACTGGCTCGGCCTGCCCGCCCTGGGCGCCCTGGACGCCGCACGCCGCGCCTTCACCGACGGCGTCCGCGCCCGCTGGGACCGCCACCAGGACACCGGCCCCGACGAGGACCTCGTCCTGGACGGCGCGCTCCTCGACGAGGTGGCCGACGCCCTCGGGCCCGCCGCGCACGGCCGCCAGTACTACAGCCACCACGTCCAGCTCGCCGGCTCGCGCGCCGTCCTCAACCGGTCCTACGGCGGTCTGTCCTTCCCCTTCAGCCGCTTCACCCACGCGCTGGGCGCTGAGACCACCACGGCGCTGCGCGAGCGCAACCGCGCCCTCCAGCCGCCCGGCGCCGTCTTCGCCGAGGTCACCGGCGGGCCGGTGACCTCCAACCTCAATCTGCACGCCCGGCTCACCGATCACGAGATCGTGTGCCCCGGGGAGACCAGCTCCGCCCCCGAGGAACACCGGCTCCACCTGGAGGACCTCTATCTGGAGCACGACCCCGCCGCCGACCGGCTGGCGCTGCGCTCCACCCGGCTGGGCGGCACCGAGGTCATCCCCGTCTACTTGGGCTACCTCGTCCCGCTCGCCCTCCCCGAGGTGCCGCGCACCCTGCTGCTGCTGTCCCCCAGCTCCATGGCCCCGGTCGATGTGTGGGGCGGGGTCCCGGAGTCCGAGCCGCGCGAGGGCGTCACCCGCCGCCCCCGGGTGCGCCACGGCGAGCTGGTGCTGTCCCGCCGCCGCTGGAGCGCGCCCGCCTCCGTCCTGCCGCTGCGCGGGCCCGGCACCTCCGAGCAGGAGTGGTTCCTCGGCTGGCACCGCTGGCGGCGCCGGCACGGGCTGCCCGCGCAGACCTTCGTCACCGTCGCGGACAGCGGGGCGCGCGGCGCCACCGGCGCCAAACCGCAGTACCTGGACCTCGACAGCCCGCTGTCGCTGGTCGCCTTCGAGGCCCTGCTGAAGGCGCCGTCCGCCAAGGCCGTTTTCCGCGAGGCGCTGCCCGGCGAGGACGCGGCCCTCACCCGTACCGAACGCGGCACCCATGTCGCCGAGCTGTCCGTGGAGACCTTCTGATGACGACGCCGACGACACCGACGACGCCCCCGGCCACCACCGGCGGCGCCTGGCAGGCCACCCACATCCACTACGCCGCCAACCCGCGCCCCCTGCTGCTGCACTGCGTGCGCCCGCTGGTCGCCGCACTGGAGGCGGACGGGCTGCTGGCCAACTGGTTCTTCATCAACTACTGGCTGGAGGGCCCGCATGTGCGGCTGCGCCTGAAGCCGGTCGACGCCGCCGCCGAACCCGAGGTGCGCCGCCGCACCGCCGCCGCCGTGGACGCGTTCCTCGCCGAGCGCCCCGCCCTGTACGAGGTGGACGCCGGCTTCCTCAAGGATTTCTACAACCAGCTCTTCGAGATCGAGTTCCCCGAGGACGAGCGCGGCGCCTATCTGAACCCCGAGGGGCAGATGAATCTGCGCCCCAACAACAGCCACGCGCCGATGCCCTACGAGCCGGAGTACGGCAAGTACGGCGGCCCGGCCGGGATCGAGCTGGCCGAGTGGCACTTCCGGCACTCCAGCGACCTGGTCATCGACGCGTTCCGCACCAAGAACCTGCATCTGCGCACCGTGCTGCTGGGCACCTCGGCGCAGCTGATGACGGTGATGTCGGCGGCGTTCATCCCCGGCGAGCCGGAGCTGGCCGCGTACCTCGACGACTACTACACCTTCTGGCACCGGGCGTTCCCGGGCACCGGGTTCATCGGCTCCACCGAGTACGAGCGCAAGGCCGACGACGTCGGGCCGGAGCTGGCCCGCTGGTACACCCGTATCCGCGCGGCGCTCGCCGCCGGGGAGCCGGACCGGCTGCCCGGGTTCCTGGCGGGCTGGGCGACGCACTGCGTGCAACTGCGCGAGCGGGCGCACGCGCTGGCGCTCTCCGGGGACCTGGTGTTCCGGTCCTGGGAGGGGGACCGCGAGGAGCGCGTCACCGACCCGGACGAGGCCCTGGTCCGGCTGCTCTCCCCGTACATGCACATGACCAACAACCGGCTGCACGTCACCATCCAGGACGAGGCGTACCTCTCCCACGTCCTGGGCCGCGCGCTGCGCGGATGGGTGATGACCTCATGACCGGGGCCGCCGCCACGGCCGACTACCGCCCGGCGCTGCGCGCGGGCGTGCTGCTGAGCGAACCCCTGCTGTACGGGCCGCGCACCGTCCACCTGGTGCACCACCCGGGCAGCGAGCAGTCGTTCGAGATCGGCGTCCGCGAACACTTCCTGCTGACCCGGATGGACGGCCACCGCACCCTGGACGAACTGGGCACGGCGTACGCGCGGGAGTACGGCCGGCGGCTCGGCGACGCCCACTGGCGCCAACTGCTGGCCCTGCTCGGCACCAGGGGCCTGCTGGCGGGCGCCCCCGAGAGCCCCGCCCCGCCCGCCGCGCAGCGCCCCGCCAACCGGCTGCTGCGCGGCTCCCTCCCGCTGGTCGCCGACGCCGACGCCACCGCCACCCGGCTGCACCGCGCCGTACGCCCGCTGCTCGCCGCCCGCTGGATCGCGCCGCTGCTGGTCCTGATCGCCGCCATGGAGATCACCCTCGCCCTGCACGCCGGGGCCCTGCTGGACGGCGCCGTCGCCGTCCTCACCCACCCGGTGCTGCTCGCCGCCGTCTTCGCCCTGCTGTGGCTGAGCACCGCCGCCCACGAACTCGCCCACGGCATCACGGCCCGCCACTACGGCGGAACAGTCGGCGAGATCGGGTTGCGCTGGCGGCTACCGATGGTGATCATGTATTGCACGGTTGACAACTACCGCTATCTGGCGACGCGTTGGCGCCGTATCCATGTCGCGGCGGCCGGGGCCGTGATGAACGCCCTGTTTCTGCTGCCCTTCTTCGTGTGGTGGCTGCTCGCCCCGGACGGCGCCACCTCCGACGCCCTGGCCGGGCTGCTGTTCCTCGGCTCCCTGCACGCCTTCACCATGCTCATCCCGCTCCCCCCACTGGACGGCTACACCATCGTCTGCCAAGCGGTCGGCGCCACCGGCCTCGCCGGCTCCAGCCGCACCTACCTCACCGCCGTCCTGCGCCGCGACCGAACGGCGCTGGCCGGCCATCCGCCCCGCGCCCGCCGGGTGTACGGGGCCTACGCCGCCGCCGCCCTCGCCTCCGTCGCCGCCGCTCTCGCCGTCATCGCCCTCCTCGCCCACGCCACGCTCACCCGCTGAACCACCGAACACCGAACCGCCCGAAGGAGATCCCCCCGTGCCCACCCCCGACCCGGCCGTCGAACTGTCGGACATCCACAAGAGTTACGGCGCCAAACGTGCCGTGGACGGCATCTCCTTCACCATCGCCCAGGGCGAGTTCTTCGGCCTGCTCGGGCCCAACGGCGCCGGCAAGACCACCCTGATCGAGATCATGGAGGGCCTGCGGCAGGCCGACGCGGGCACCGTCACCGTCCTCGGCCACCGGCCCTGGCCCCGCGACATCGCCCTGCTGCCCCGCATCGGGCTCCAGACGCAGAGCTCGGCGTTCTTCGTCCGGCTCACCGCCCACGAACACCTGCGCACCGTGGCCGCCCTCTACCGCGCCGACCGCGCGGCGGTGGACCGTACCCTGGCCCGCGTCGGGCTCACCGCCCAGGCCGACGTCCGCGTCGAGGACCTCTCCGGCGGCCAGCGGCAACGCCTGGCCATCGCCTCCGCGCTGGTCCACGACCCCGAGCTGATCTTCCTGGACGAACCCACCGCCGCCCTCGACCCGCAGGCCCGCCGCGAACTGTGGCAGGTGCTGCGCGAACTCAAGGGCGCCGGCCGCACCATCGTCTACACCACCCACCACCTGGACGAGGCCGAGGCGCTGTGCGACCGGGTGGCCATCGTGGTGGACGGACGGATCACCGCGCTCGACACCCCCAACCGGCTGATCGCCGCCGGCTCCGCCGCCACCCGCCTGGTGGTCCCCGCCGACCGGCTCACCCTGGAGGCGGCCGGCGCCCTGCCCGGCGTCATCTCGGCCACGCTCGACGGCGACGCCGTGGTCCTGGAGACCGCCGACGCCGGCCCGCTGCTCGCCGCCGTGGAGAAGGCCGCCGGCGGCCTGCACGGGGTACAGACCCGCACCGCCACCCTGGAGGACGTCTACCTCCAGCTGACCAACCAGCCCTGAAGCGACGGAGTACGACACCATGAGCGCCTACGCGGCCCTGAGCGAGGCCGGCTACCGGGCCTACACCCGGGACAAGACCACCCTCTTCTTCACCTTCGCCTTCCCGCTCCTCTTCCTGGTGGTCTTCGGGCTGATCTTCAGCGGCCAGACGGTGGAGGAGAGCGGGCGCCCCTACATCTCCTACATCGCGCCCGGCGTGCTGTCCTGGGGCGTGGCCAACGCCGCCGTCTTCGGCGTCGGCTTCGTGCTGATGCAGTGGCGGCGCGACGATCTGCTGCGCGTCATCCGGATGACCCCGACCCCGCTGACCACGGTGCTCGGCTCGCGCTACGTCCTGTCCATCGGCATCGGCCTCGTCCAGGCGGTGCTGTTCGTCGCCGTCGCCCTGCTGCCCGCCTTCGGCCTGGAACTGGACGGCGGCTGGCCGCTGGCCGTACCGGTCCTGGTGCTGGGCATCACGGCGTTCCTGGCGCTGGGCGTGATCGTCGGCAGCTTCGCCCGTACCCCCGAGGCGGTGGCGGCGGTCGCCAACTGCCTGATGGTGCCGATGGCGTTCCTGTCCGGCTCGTTCTTCCCGCTGGACGCGATGCCGTCCTGGATGCAGACCCTGTCGTGGATCTTCCCGCTGAAGTACCTCAACGACGGCGTCTCCGCCGCGCTCACCGGCTCCGGCGGCGGCACCGACATCGCGGTGGGCGCCGCGGGACTCGCCGGGTTCGCCGTGGTGTTCGGCGCGCTCGCCCTGAAGACCTTCCGCTGGAGCGACCGCACCTGAGAAGGGGCCACCCACATGCGTCTCCCCACCGCCACCGCCACCCCGCTGGAGGCGGCCCGCGCCCAGCTGGCCACCGCCCTGGGCACCCCCGTGGTCCCGCTGGGCGCCGGCGACGCGCTCCAGACCGCCGGGCCCGACCCGTACGCCGCCGAGCGGCCCGCCGCCACCGTGCACCTCAGCTCCCGCGCCGTCCTGCTCGGGCCGTGGGGTCGCCCCGGCGCGGGCGGCGGCTGCGGCCACTGCCTGGCCATCCGCTGGCAGCGGCTGCGCTCCCGCTCCGAACGGGAGGCGCTGGAACTGGGCTTCGACCCCGACGGGGCCACCGCCTGGCCGGTGCTCACCGCGTACGCGCTAGACGCGGTGCGGGCCGCCCGCACGGCGCTCGCGCCCCGCGCACTGCCGCCCGGCGAACCCGCCCGCGTCACCCGGATCGACCTGAACACCCTAGCCCTGGCCACCTTTCCGCTGCTCCCCGAACCGCTGTGCCCGCACTGCGTACGGCCGGCCCCCGCGTCCGCCGAGCGCGCCCGGATGCGGCTGACCCCCTCACCCCGGACGGCCGGGCACCGTACCCGTCCGCTGGCCTCGTTCCCGCTGCCCGAGAACGCCCTCGCCAACCCGGTGTGCGGCGCGCTCGGTTCGCGCACCGAACTCAACCCCGTCTCCACCACCACCGCCCCCGTCTCCGGCAGCCACTTCGTGCGCGGGTACGCCGGTCTCAACGACGTCACCTGGAGCGGTCAGGCCTCGCGCTACGAGACCAGCCGCCGGCTCGCCTTCCTGGAGGGCCTGGAACGGTACGCCGGCACCCACGCGCGGCGCGGCCTCCAGCCGGTGCGCGGCTCGTACCACGACCTGCTGCGCGCCCACGGGGAGCGCCAGGTCCTGCACCCGGCGGACTGCGGCCTGTACGCCGAGACCACCTACCGCGAGGACCCGCTGCTCTCCCCGTTCGACCCGGACCGTGAAATCCCCTGGCTGTGGGGGCACTCGCTGGGCAAGGACCACCCCGTCCTGGTGCCGGCCCGGCTGGCGCACTACGGCGCGGGGGAGCGGGCCGACAACTTCGTCTTCGAATGCTCCAACGGCTGCGCCACCGGCGGCACCCTGACCGAGGCGATCCTGTTCGGGCTGCTGGAACTGATCGAACGCGACGCGTTCCTGGTCGCCTGGTACGGGCGGACCCGCCCGACCCGCATCGACCTCGACAGCTGCCGCGACCCGGCCATCCGCACCGCCCTGGACCGGGCGGAACTGCTCGGCTACGAGGTACGGGCCTTCGACACCCGCGCCGACCTGCCGGTACCGGTCATCACGGGTCTCGCGGTACGCCGCGACGGCGGCCCTGGCTACCTCTCCTTCGGCGCGGCGGCGGCCCTGGACGCGGAGTCGGCGGTGGACAGCGCGCTCTCCGAGGTCCTCACCTATATCCCGCACCTGCCCTACCAGGTGGGGGAGCGGCTGGCGGAACTGCGGGCGATGGCACGGGACTACACGAAGGTCGAGCATCTGAAGGACCACGCCCAGCTGTACGGCCTGCCGGAGATGGCCGAGCACGCCCAGCACTTCCTCGCCCCCGCCACGGCCGTCCCCCTGGCGGACGCCTTCGCCGACTGGGAGGCGGTCCGGCCGCGCACCGGCGACCTGCTGGACGATCTGCACGTGCTGCGCGACGCGCTGGCCACCGCCGGACACGACGTGATCGCCGTGGACCAGACCACCCCGGAACAGGCGGCGATCGGCCTGCACACCGTCGCCACCCTCGTCCCCGGCCTGCTCCCCCTGGACTTCGGCCACCGGCGCCAGCGCGCCCCGCTGATGCCCCGACTCCACCGACTGGCAGGCACGAAGGACCTCAACCCGGCCCCGCACCCCTTCCCCTAGCCTCCCGACCGCTGACATCGGGCGTCAGATAACGGGTCACATCGATGGCCGTCCCGCTGTGCAGGACGACGGATTCACCGGTATCCAGCATCAACTTCTTCTTTCCGGGAGGAACATGCCGCAATGACTCGACCCGCCGCGTCGTCCCGCCGATGCTGATCAGATCCCCGCAACGAACCCTGTTCGCGGTCACGCAGAGCAACCCGACGACGGCGCCTCGCGCCGGCACACCACTCATCGCCCGGCTCCGCCGTACGTCCGGGTGACGGTCATCCACGATCCCCGGTTCATCGTGAGTGCCTCTCCGCTTGCGAACAGCACCCGTCGCCCGCCTTCTCGCAGCCGCACGAGATCCACCACGACCAGCAGTCGCCCGCCGACGGTGAACACGTCCCCGCACAACACCGTCTCGGCCGTGACATCCACGGCCCGCCCCGGGCCCCTCACCGCACACCACCGGGCTCGCGGGGCAGCAGATCCTCCACCAGCGGATTCCACTCCCGCCCACCACCGAGCGGACGCACCCACGCACGCCGCACCTGCTCGTCCTCCCCGGGCGGATAACCGACATCCATCACCCGCCCCAGTTGTTCCAGCCGCCGGTCGTAGACGATCGCTCCTCTGCGGAGCCAGGCCGCCCCCCTGGATGTGTCTGTCATATTCTTTCTCCTCATTTCGCGACCGGCCCATGTGGGCGTAATCGTCCCGCGACGCTCCGTGTCCTCCCAAGGTCCTTGTGCCGCCGCATCGCTGAACTTCCACCGAACTTCGTCCCCGATCCAGCGGGGCCGTCCCCCATCGACTGCCAGACTGTGCCCGGTACGCCTCTGAGGCGGGTGAGCCGTTGGAGTAAGGCATGGCAGCGATCGTTCACTGGAGCGGACGAGAGATCCGGGCACTGCGTCAAGCCCAGCGGATGAGCCTGCGCGCTTTCAGCGAGCATCTGGGCGTGAGCGAGCGCATGGTCTCCAAGTGGGAAGCGGGTGGTCCGGCGATCACCCCTCGCCCTGTCAATCAGGCCGCACTCGACACCTCTCTCGCGTCTGCGGCCGCCGATGTCCATGAACGGTTCGCTGTGCTACTGGACTCGGCCGTCGGCACGCCTGACGAAGAAGGGCAGCGGGAGACCGGGGAGCAATGCCCGAGCGCTACTGATGGTTGCCGTTCCACACCGGAGGTACAGGACCAGGGAGAGGAGGAGGAGATGAAGAGACGTTCTCTGATGCGTGGTGCTGTGGCGGCCGGTGTGGCCGCTCCCGCCGTGGCCGCACTCGTCTCGGCCCGGCAGGAACTTGACGCGGCGTTGTCCGACGAGAGCACAGCGGACATCGCGTACTGGGAGTCCGTCGCGGAGCGCTACGCGTACGGATACAACGGTCGTGCTCCCGCCGGGATACTGGCGGAAATCGCGGTGGATCTGGGGCAGTTGCGGCCTGTGCTGAGTCACGCCAGGACAGTCGCCGCGCGCAGCCGACTGTGCCATGTCGTGTCGAGACTGGCCGGGGTGGCGGGCATCGTGCTGCATGATCTCGGCGACCATCGGGAGAGCACTCAGTGGTTCCATGCCGCCGGTCGGGCTGCTGAGGAGAGCGGAGACGGGGACCTGCAGGTGTGGGTGAGGGCCAGAGGAGCGATGGTTCCACTGAACTTCGGTGCCCCCGCACTCGCCGGGAGCCTGGTCGAACCGGTCCTCGCCCTGGGCACGCGCCACACGTCCGCCGCTCGTGTGCTGGGCTGTGCCGTGGCGGCTCGCGCGTATGCGGCAACCGGTGACCGGGAGAGCGCGCTGACCGCTGTGAACGAAGCTGAGTCGGCAGTGGAAAGACTCGGCGTTGGAGACCGTGCCGATTCCTGGTTCGGGTACCCGCCTCAGAAGCATCATGTGCACCTGTCGCAGGCCCTCACTTTGCTCGGCGAGACACGACGTGCCTACGCCCAGCAGGATCGGGCCCTGGAACTGTCGCGCAGCCCCAGCGTCATGACGCGTGGCCTGATCGCCTTCGACCGAGCATCGTGTCTCGCTCAGGACGGGGAGACGGAGGAAGCGGTGTCTGTTGCGGCGGATGCCTTCGAGGCACTGCCACCGTCCTATCGTGACGGTCTGACCCACGCGCGCGCCACAGCTGTCCTGCGGTTGGTGTCCCGCACACCGGAATCCGATCGCTTGCGCACCGCGCTGGAATCCGCGGTCGGTTAGCCGATGGCGAGAAGTCGGGCGAGCTGACGCACGGTGTTGTCGGATTCGGCGGCGTGCAGGGTGGTGATGCCCAGTGCCGCCGCCGGGGGGAGGTTGGCGGGGGCGTCGTCGACGAAGACACATGCGGTGGGAGGGAGGCCCATGCGAGCGAGAACGAGTTCATAGATCTGGGGGTCGGGTTTGGCGATGCCCTCACGTTCGGAGATGACCGCCACGTCGAAAAGGTCCCAGACCCCCATGTGATCGTAGGGATCGTACGGGTCCAGGCCGAAACTGTTGGACAACATGGCTACGGTCATTCCCGCCGAACGGGCGGACCCGGCAAGGTCGATCATCTCCTGGGCCGGGGTCACGTGTGCCCAGGCGCGGCCCATCAGATTCGTGCCGTCGTCCAGACCGAGCAACTGCGAGGTGCGCAGGTTCCATTCGGTCTGGGACATCCGACCGGACTCCAGCGCTCCGTACCATTCCCGTCCCTCCGGGTGTTCCACCAATGCGTGTCGCCAAGAATTCGGTGGCAGCCCCTGAGAAACGCACCAAGCGCGTTGCGATGTGCCCGTGCCCGAGGTCAGGACACCGGCGAAGTCAAGAATGAGCCCCTGATAGGCCACGATGCCCCCTCGGACCGTCGTCCCGGGACAGCGTGTCCGGCAGGGGGCGTGGCCAAACGCTACACGCGGCGGGCCGTGGTGATGATCTCGACGCTGGTCTCCGTCACCGGGGAGCCGTCCCAGTCGCCGTGCTGGGTAACGATCTCCAGGCCGGCTTCGGAGAGGAAGGCGGCCAGCTCCGGGCGTTCCAGGAAACGCAGGGTGGAGTGACTGAGTTCGGGCGGGCCGCCGTCGGTCGTGTAGCTGGTGGTGAAGCTGACCGTGCCGCCGCCGACCGCCCTCACCCGGTGCTCGGAGCGGATCAGCTCGCCGCCGGGACCGGTCACCTCGCGGCCGTGCTCGGGCGTCCAGCGCTCCCAGGCGCGATCCGCCGGGTTGCGGGTGTCGAACGCGAACCGGCCGTCCTCGCTCAGCAGCGAGCGGATCGCCGCGAGATTCGCGCGCAGTTCGTCATCGGTGACGAAGACCTGGAAGGCATGGCCCGACATCACCACCAGATCGAACGCGCCTTCGGGCGCGGCCGTGGACAGATCGCCGTGGATCCACTCGATGTCGGTGCGGGCGCGCGCCACTTCCAGCATCCCGTGGGCCGGGTCGAGCCCCGTCAGCCGCCCGGTGTGCCCCGCCTCGCGGGCCCGGTGCAGCAGCATCCCGGTGCCGCAGCCTACGTCCAGCACCCTGCGCGCCGCCATCACCAGCGGGAAGTAGTAGGAGAAGTCGCCGCGCGGATCCCACGGGCAGAACAGGTCGTACAGGGCGGCGAGGCTCTCGTCCTCGAACTGTCGGTCGGCCATCGCGGCAGTCTGACCGGCGATCCGGCCCCCGGGCAACGGATTTACGACGACCACGACCGTGGCGGCGTCGGCCGCACACGCGAAAGGCGGCCCCCCGCGGGGAGCCGCCCGGACCGCTCGGTGCCCTGGATCAGGCGGAGCAGGAGGTGGTGCTCGTGGTGCTGGAACAGGTCGAGGTGGAGGAGCAGGAGGTCGAACCGGCGAGCACGACCTCGGACTCGTCCGAGTAGTCCGAGATCTCGAAGGTCTCCGACTCCAGCTCCAGGATCTCGTCGGCGAGGGTGGCCAGCTCGGGCTTCTTCGACATGGGAATCTCCTTCGGGGAAAGCGGCATTCGACCCCGTGGCACCGCCGGTCACGGCGGTACGCTTGGGCACCTGTTCATTCCAGCCGCACCCGCTGGCAGATGGGCCCGCCAACCGCTGTCAGTACGCTGACACCTTCTGTCGGTGGCCTGACCGGCCGCTGTGGCGCCGCACCGCGATGATCGATGCCCCGCTGAGTGAGGAGGGAGCCGCCGTGGCCGTACCGCCCACCGTGGCGCCCGATGTGCTCCGCCCCGCGCTTGAGCTGTATCTCGCCCTGCACAGCCACCCCGAACTCTCCGGCGCCGAGCACCGCACCGCCGCGCTGTTCGCCAACTGGCTGGCCGAGGACGGCTACACGGTCACCCGGGGCATCGGCGGCCACGGCGTGGCCGGCGTGCTGCGGCGCGGCGCGGGCCCCGTCGTCATGCTGCGCGCCGAACTCGACGCCCTGCCGGTCACCGAGGAGACCGGGCTGAAGTACGCCAGCACCGTGCCCGGCGTCATGCACGCCTGCGGCCACGATCTGCACCTGGCGGCGCTCGCCGGCGCCGCCCGCACCCTGGCCCGTACCGACTGGCACGGCGGCACCGCCGTGATCGTCGGACAGCCGGCCGAGGAAACCCTCACCGGCGCCCGGGACATGCTCGCCGACGGCCTGTACGAGCGCATCGGCGGCCCGCCCGACGCCGTACTCGCCCAGCACGCCGCGCCCTTCCCTGCCGGACACCTCGCCCACGCCGTGCCCGGCGCACCCGTGCTGGCGGGCAGCGTCACCCTGGACGCCGTGCTGCACGGACTCGGCGGCCACGCGGGGGCCCCGCAGCTGACGGTGGACCCGGTGCTGACGGCGGCGGCCGCCGTGCTGCGCCTGCAGGGCATCGTGGCGCGCGAGATCGCCCCGGCGGAGCAGGCGGTGCTGACGGTCGGCCGGCTGCGCGCCGGGGACCGCGCCAACGTGGTGCCGGACCGGGCCGAACTCGGCATCAGCCTGCGGGCGTTCGGCGAACCCGTACTGGAGCGGATGACCGCCGCCGTACGGCGCGTGCTGCGGGCCGAGAGCGATGCGTCGGGGGCGCCGCGGCCACCTGATCTCACCGAGACCTCACGGTCACCGGTGCTGGCCCCCGACGCGGGGCTGACCGCGGCGCTGCGCGCCGCACACGGGGAGTTGTTCGGAGAGTCCAGGGTGTCCGGCCTGCCGCCGGGGACCGCGACCGAGGACTTTCCGTGGTTCGGGCCCGCTGGCGCGGGCGCCGGGCTGCACGGGGGACGGGGCATCCGGAGCGCGTACTGGATGCTGGGTACGGTCGGCGCCGCGCAGTGGCGCGCCGTCCTCGCCCCGGCCGGTGGGACGGATCAGCCCGTCGCACCGCCGCCCAACCACTCGCCGCGGTTCGCCCCGGACGTCCGTACCGCCCTGCCGACCGGCATCGGGGCGATGACCGGGGCGTTCCGGTGTGCTCTGCGGCACTCCCGGGAGACGGTCGGAGGCATCGAACAGCATGTTCCGTGAGCATGAGCAGCGCCGGCACGGGCGCGAACACCCCGTGCACCCCGTGGACGTCATCGCGGTGCGCCGCGACGAGCGGGCCCCCGGCGGTGAGACGACCGCCCTGCGGCTGCTGTGGCTGCTGCCCGCGCAACTGTCCTGTCACGCGGTGCGGGTGGAGCCGGACCGGGTACGGCTGCGGTTCGACGTGGACGCGGCGGCGGCGCGCGAGGCGGTGCGGCGGGCGCTGGCGGACACGGCGCTGCGCGGCTGGGCCCAGGAGTAGCCGGGCGGGGTACGGGTGGGTGCGGGCGCCGGGCGGTCCGGTCGGCGCGCTAGATCCAGCCGCGCTCGCGGGCGAGCAGGGCGGCCTGCGCGCGGCTGGTGGCGCCGAGCCGGCGCATCACATCGGCGATGTAGCGGCGGTAGGTACGTACCGACACCCCGAGACCCCGGGCGCCGGCCTCGTCCTTGCCGACCGTGCACATCAGCTGCAGGACGCGCAGTTCACCGTCCGACAGCGGCGCGACCTCCTCGCCCGGCCGCTCCAGGCGGACCCCGATGTCCTCGGCGCCCTCCCAGGTCTTCTCGAACAGCCCGACCAGGTTGGCGACCAGCGTGGTGCCCCGGGTGAGCAGCGCGCCCCGGATGGAGTCCCACGGGTCGAGCGGCATGAGGGCGGAGTGGCCGTCGAAGACCAGCACATGCTCGGTGACGGTGTCCGCGATCCGCATCCGCGCGCCGTGCGAGACCAGCTTGCTCAGCATGGCGGCGGTCGGCTGATGGTCCAGCGCGGCGGCCGGGACGACGGCGCGGATGCGCACGCCGCGGCGCAGCGCGCGCAGGGCCAGCGGCTCGCAGTAGGCGACGCGTTCGGCGGGGACCTCGCCCATCGGCTCGGCGTACAGGACCTCGTGGCGGGTGAAGAACGCCAGGTCGTCGATGCGGTCGCGGATCTGCGGCCAGCCGTCCAACTGCTCGATGCCGCGCGGCGCGTTGTGCCGTACGGGGGTCTCCGCGCGTAGTGTGGCGAGAATGTGCTGATTCTGCGTGAGCCGCTGCACCTCCTGGTACAGCTCGCGCAACCGCAGTTCGGCGAGCCGGGCGACGGCGGTCTCGGGGGCGGCGGGGGTGATACGGCCCGGGGCCGTCCCGGGTCTCAGCAGGCCGAGCCCCGCGAGCTTGTCGAGTGCGGCGCGGACGGTCTCCTCGCCGAGGTCGAGCAGCCGGTGCAGATGGCCCGGGGTCGTGTCCGGGTTGCGGAGGAAATGCCGGTACACGGTCTCATCCGCCGCGGAGATTCCGAAGACCGCCATCTCGTGGGCATGCACAACTGAACCTCCTGGTGTGGGGGACATGAGGAGACCTGGTCTCAGAGTAAAGGCGCAAACTGTGACGGTGGTCGCCCAAGGCCAAGAAAACTCCTGCCCGTTGGGGGCAGGTGATGAACGCTCGGCGAATGGCCGGTAGCTGCCTGAACCGGCCTCGGGCCGGCCTTGCGGATGTTTCCGCAGGGTGAGCGGGTGCGGGGCGCGGCGGGACGGCGGCGGCTGCCACACGACGGGGCGACGGGCGGCGCGTGATGGGCGGACGATGGCGAGATCCGGCCACCGGCTCGGCGCGCCACGCTGCCGCCGCCCCCGGAACACGCGAAAGCGGCGCCCCCCGGGAGGGGGCGCCGCTGAACGCTCACGGGACGGCCGGTCGGTCACCGCCGGTCCTGATCGCCGCCGGGGGCGGGCTCGCGCCACGGCCCACGACGGACTCCGCTCCGGGTGGCGGAGGGAACCCGGTCAGCGTTTGAACGCGTCCTTCGCGTCCTTGAGCCGTTCACGCATCGACCGCTCGTCGCTCCCGGCGCGCTTGGCCCGCTGGTCGGCGACCTTCTCCCGGGCCCGGCCCAGCGTCTCCTTCGCCCGGCCGCTCACCTGCTCGGCCTTGGCCTTGGCCTTCTGCTTGTTCGCATCCGACTTCTCGCTCACGGTGCCGCACCTCCTGTGCTGCTCGTACAGCTCGACAACGGGTACTCCCTCCCGCCTCACCCGGACCACCCGGGTTTAAACCACCCGGGAGCCCGGGGTACCCGAACGACTCCGGAGCGGATCACGAGGAGGAATGATTCATGGTTCCGATGCTGTTGGTGCTGCTGCTCGCTCTCGTCCTGTTCGGGATCGGCTTCGCCGCGAAGGTCCTGTGGTGGATCGCGGTCCTGGTGCTGATCGTGTGGCTCGCGGGCTTCATCGTCCGCCCCCTGACGGCGCACGGGCGCCGGGCGCGCTGGTACCGATGGTGACCAGACGCTGACCGACGGTGCGGGGCGCGGCTTCGGCCGCGCGTCCCGGCCCCGTCGCGGAGGGTGCGGAACGATGGCCACATGCCTCAAATGCCACATCACGCCCAGGCCGGCTATCTGGTGTGGGCCATTCTCTTCGCCTGCCTGTTCGCGTGGGAGGCCATCGGCCTGATCAACCCCACCGACTCCTTCCCCACCCTCAGCCAGACGCTGAAAGCGGTGATGCGCTACCAGATCGGCCGCTGGGTGCTGTTCACCGCCTGGCTCTGGTTCGGCTGGCACGCGTTCGTCCAGGGCTGGCACTTCCTGCTCCGCGGCCCGGAGCTGTAACCGGACGCCATGGCGGACAGGATCGCGATCGGCATCGTCTGTGTCGTCTACGTACTGCTGATGATCTACCTCGCGACGGGCGTGCGGATTCTCCGCGCCGAACCCCAGGCCCCGCCGCGCCGCCGCCGTCCGGAGCGCCGCGGCCGGCGGGAATTCCTGCGCCAGGTCATCGGCACGTACGTGGGCGGCTGGCTGCTGCTCATGGTGGTGATCGTCGGCTACTACGGCGGCCTGGCCCGCCACAACCCGTCCTTCGTGCTGCACGCGGTCACCGGCACGCTCGCCCTGCTGGGCCTGACACTCCCGCTCTTCCTCGCCGCCTCCTGGGCCGCCACCCGCCGGGCCAGCCGCCGAGCCCCGCCGCCGGGGGCGGAACCCTGAGCGGACGGCGGGGGAGGGCTCAGACCCCGAGGAACGCCCGGCCGTGCCGCGCCCCGGCTGCCGGGTCCCCCACGGTGCCGGTCACCGCGGCCACCAGCTCCTCGGTGAGATCGGCGTCGGCGTCGATCAGCGCGTCGATGGCGGCGGCCGGGGCCTGGGGCTCCCGGTCCAGCGCGCCGGTGATCCGGCGGTGGGTGCGCTCCCGGCTCAGCGCGGGAAGACCGATGGCGCGGAAACCGTCCTCGATGGCGTAGTCGGCGCGCTGCCACCGCACCCCGTCGAAGCCGTAGACGAAGCCGATGAAATCGTAGGACCGGACGGCCTCCCGCGCCGGGGGCGCCCACCAGTCCGGCGTGCCCACCAGCGGGTCGAAACCCTCCTCGGGCTCGGGCGAGCACTCGTGGTCGTGGCCGACCAGCACGGCGCGCCCGTCACCGAGATGGTGCAGGTCCACCCCAGTTCCCCCCGGCGTCGTCGTAGTGCCACACCCCGTCCCGCGCCCAGCAACCCCGCCCCGACCGCAGCGCACCGTTCACGGCCGCCCACGCGGCCCACCGCCCGCGCAACTGTCCGGGCGTGGGCAGATCCATCACCACAAGCGTCACGATGACCCCCTCGCATTCCTGTCGTACGCCTGTCATCCCATCAGAGGGACAACGCACCACCAGAAACACCCACCCCAACACCCCATGGCGGCGCCCAGCCCTTCCACCCCACACCACCCCCACAACACCCGCCACCCACCGGCCACCACGAGCCGCCATCCCGACACGCGCGGGGAGCACGCGAACAGTGCGTGGGGTGGGTGGCGGCTGTAGGGACCATCCCCGCACGCGCGGGGATGGTCCCCCGGACTCGCCTCGGCACTGGCTCAAGGTCGGCTGCTCCCCCGCCCGCGCGGGGATGGCGCAAGACCGCGAGGTCTTGTCCGGCGCCGCTTCGCGTCCGCCGAGTGTCCGTCCCACCGGAAGGGCTCGCCACACCCGCCGGCGCCGCCCGCCCGGGGCTCAGCACTCGATGATGTTCACCGCGAGGCCGCCGCGGGCCGTTTCCTTGTATTTGATGCTCATGTCGGCCCCCGTCTCCTTCATCGTCTTGATCGCCTTGTCCAGCGAGACGTGGTGCCGCCCGTCCCCGCGCAGGGCCATCCGGGCCGCCGTGATCGCCTTGACCGCCGCCATGCCGTTGCGCTCGATGCACGGGATCTGCACCAGGCCGCCCACCGGGTCGCAGGTCAGGCCCAGGTTGTGCTCGATGCCGATCTCCGCCGCGTTCTCCACCTGTTCCGGCGTGCCGCCCAGCACCTCCGCCAGCCCGCCGGCCGCCATCGAGCAGGCCGAGCCGACCTCGCCCTGGCAGCCGACCTCGGCGCCCGAGATCGAGGCGTTCTCCTTGAACAGCATCCCGATCGCGCTCGCCGCCAGCAGGAAGCGCACCACTCCGTCCTCGTCCGCGCCGGGCACGAAGTCCAGGTAGTAGCGCAGCACCGCCGGGATGATGCCCGCCGCGCCGTTGGTGGGGGCGGTCACGACGCGGCCGCCCGCCGCGTTCTCCTCGTTGACGGCCATCGCGTACAGCGTCACCCACTCCAGGGCCGACTCCGCCCGCGCGCCCTCCCCGCGCAGCTTGCGCGCCACGCCCGCCGCGCGCCGGCGGACCTTCAGGCCGCCCGGCAGGATGCCCTCCTGGGTCAGGCCGCGCGCCACGCACGCGTCCATCACGCCCCAGATGCGCAGCAGTTCGGAGCGGATCTCCGCCTCACCGCGCCACGCCTTCTCGTTCTCCAGCATCAGCGCGGAGACCGACAGGCCGGTCTCCCGTGTCAGCCGCAGCAGTTCGTCGCCGGTGCGGAACGGGTGCCGCAGCACCGTGTCGTCCAGCCGGATCCGGTCCGCGCCCACCGCGTCCTCGTCCACGACGAAGCCGCCGCCCACCGAGTAGTACGTCTTCTCCAGTACCACGGCGCCGGCCGCGTCCAGCGCCGTCAGCCGCATGCCGTTGGCGTGGTAGGGCAGTGACGTGCGCCGGTGCAGCACCAGGTCGGTGTCCGGGTCGAAGACGATGGCGTGGCTGTCCCCTATGTCGGACCCCAGCAGCCGCAGCCGCCGCTCGGCGCGGATGTCCGCGACCCGCGCGTCGGCCCCCGCCACGTCGACGGTGTCGGGCGCGTACCCCTCCAGGCCCAGCAGCACCGCCTTCGGCGTGCCGTGTCCGTGCCCCGTGGCGCCCAGCGAGCCGAACAGCTCGGCGCGTACGGCGTGCGTGGGCGCCAGCGCGCCCTCCTTCTTCAGCCGGTGCGCGAACATCCGCGCCGCCCGCATCGGGCCGACCGTGTGCGAGCTGGAGGGGCCGATGCCGATGGAGAACAGATCGAAGGCGGACAGAGCCATGGGGTCCACTCCTTACAGGGGGACGGGGTGGTGGGACGCGTACCCGTGCGGGCCGCGTCCCACCACGGGCCTAGCGGCCGGGGTAGAGCGGGTGACGGTCGGCGAGCGCGGTGACCCGGGCCGCCAGCTTCGCGGCGGTGCCCTCGTCGTACCCGGGGAGCAGTGCCTGCGCGATGATGTCGGCGACCTCGCGGAAGTCCTCGGCGCCGAAGCCGCGGGTGGCCAGCGCCGGGGTGCCGATGCGCAGCCCGGAGGTCACCATCGGGGGACGCGGGTCGTTGGGGATCGCGTTGCGGTTGACGGTGATGCCGATGGAGTGCAGCCGGTCCTCGGCCTGCTGTCCGTCCAGCGCGGCGTCGCGCAGGTCGACCAGCACCAGGTGGACGTCGGTGCCGCCGGTCAGCACGGAGATGCCCGCGCCCGCCACGTCGGCCTTGACGAGCCGCTCGGCCAGCAGCCGGGCGCCCTCCACGGTACGGCGCTGCCGCTCGGCGAACTCCTCACCCGCGGCGATCTTGAACGCCACCGCCTTGGCGGCGATCACGTGCTCCAGCGGGCCGCCCTGCTGCCCGGGGAAGACCGCCGAGTTGATCTTCTTGGCGTGCTCCTTGCGGGAGAGGATCACTCCGCCGCGCGGGCCGCCGAGCGTCTTGTGCGTGGTGGTGGTCACCACGTCCGCGTGGGGGACGGGGCTGGGGTGCAGCCCGGCGGCCACCAGGCCGGCGAAGTGCGCCATGTCCACCATCAGCAGCGCGCCGACCTCGTCGGCGATGCGGCGGAAGGCGGCGAAGTCCAGCTGCCGGGGGTACGCGGACCAGCCGGCGATGATCAGCTGCGGCCGGTGTTCGGCGGCGAGCGCCGCGACCTCGTCCATGTCGACCAGGCCGGTGCCGGGGGCGACGTGGTAGGGCACGACGTTGTACAGCCGGCCGGAGAAGTTGATCTTCATCCCGTGGGTGAGATGCCCGCCGTGCGCCAGGTCCAGGCCCATGATGGTGTCGCCCGGCTTGATCAGCGCGGCCATCGCGGCGGCGTTCGCCGAGGCACCCGAGTGCGGCTGCACATTGGCCGCCTCCGCCCCGAACAGCGTCTTCACGCGGTCGCGGGCCAGGTTCTCGATGACATCGACGTGCTCACAGCCGCCGTAGTAGCGGCGCCCGGGGAGACCCTCGGCGTACTTGTTGGTGAGCACGGAACCCTGCGCCTCGAGCGCCGCCACCGGAGCGAAGTTCTCCGAGGCGATCATCTCCAGGGTGGACTGCTGGCGGCGCAGCTCCGCGTCGACGGCGGCGGCGACCTCCGGGTCCAGCTCGTGCAGGGACCGGTTCAGTACGGACGACATGACAGCGGCTCCCCTCAGCCCTGGGTGAAGGCGGCGTAGCCGTCGGCGTCCAGCAGGTCGCCGGGCAGCTCGCCGTCGATGCGGACCTTGAACAGCCAGCCACCCTCGAAGGGGGCGGAGTTCACCAGCGCCGGATCGTCGCTGACCGCGCCGTTGATCTCGGTGACCTCACCGGTGACCGGGGAGTAGAGGTCGCTGACCGACTTGGTGGACTCCAGTTCGCCGCAGCTCTCACCGGCGGTGACCGTGTCGCCCACCTCGGGGAGCTGGACGAAGACGACATCGCCCAGCGCGTCGGCGGCGTAGGCGGTGATGCCGACCGTGGCGACACCGTCCTCGACGGCCGACAGCCACTCGTGTTCCTTGCTGTAGCGCAGCTCGACAGGGTTGCTCATGGGATCGATTCTCCTCGATGGTGACAATGCGGGAGGAAAGCGGGGATGAGGGGGCGCGGGGCGTACGGGTGAGGGGGGCGGCGCCGGGGCGCGCCCCGGCCGTTACTTCTCGCGCCGGTAGAAGGGCAGCGCCACGACCGCGAACGGCTCCCGGGCGCCACGGATGTCCACCGCGACCTCCGTACCCGGCGCGGCGTGCGCGGCGTCCACGTACGCCATGGCGATCGGCGAACCCAGGGTGGGGGAGGGGGCGCCGGAGGTGACCTCGCCGATCACCGTGCCCGCCGCGTCCACCACCTGGTAGCCGGCCCGCGGCACCCGGCGGCCCGCGCCGGTCAGGCCCACCAGGCGGCGCGGCGGGTCGCTCTGCGCCCGCTCGGCCGCCGCCTCCAGCGGCGCCCGGCCCACGAAGTCGCCGTCCTTGTCGAACTTCACCACCCGGCCGAGCCCCGCGTCGAAGGGCGTGGTCGCGGCGGTCAGCTCATGCCCGTACAGCGGCATCCCGGCTTCCAGGCGCAGCGTGTCGCGGCAGGACAGGCCGCAGGGCACCAGGCCGTACGGGGCGCCCGCCTCCGTCAGGGCCCGCCACAGCGGCTCGGCGTCCCGCGGCGCGACGAACAGCTCGAAGCCATCCTCGCCGGTGTACCCGGTGCGGGCGATCAGCGCGGGCCGGCCCGCGACGGTGCCCGGCAGGCCCGCGTAGTACTTCAGGCCGGCCAGGTCGGCGTCGGTGAGCGAGCCCAGGATCGCGGGCGAGGCCGGGCCCTGCACGGCGATCAGCGCGTACGCGTCCCGGTCGTCGCGCACCTGCGCCTGGAAGCCCTCGCCGCGGGTGGTCAGCGCGTCCAGCACGATCTGCGCGTTGGCGGCGTTGGCGACCACCATGTAGTGCTCGTCCGCCAGCCGGTAGACGATCAGGTCGTCCAGGATGCCGCCCTCGGCGTCGCAGATCATCGTGTACCGGGCGCGGCCCACCGCCAGCGCCGACAGCTTGCCGACGAGCGCGTGGTCCAGCAGCCGCCCGGCCTGCGGCCCGGTGACCGCGATCTCCCCCATATGGGAGAGGTCGAACAGGCCCGCAGCGGTGCGCACCGCCTGGTGCTCGGCACGCTCACTGCCGTACCGCAGCGGCATCTGCCACCCGGCGAAGTCGGTCATGGTGGCGCCCAGCTCGCGGTGGAGGGCGTCGAGCGCGGTGATACGGGACGTCATGAGGTGGCTCCAGAGGGTACGGGCGGCGGGCGGTGCGCGGTCGCGCGGATACGGCTCGCCCTCCCCATCTGTCATCGGCACCTGAGAGGTTCGCCTTGCGGCTTGCACCGTGGGTGGGGCCCGTTCGGGGGCCCGCTTTTCAGATTCGCCTTCCGCGCGCGGTATCGGGGCCTGAGAGATTCAAGGGAGGACTTGCTCCTTCGGCGCCCCGGTCGTGGACCGGGAACTCTCCCGCGCGTGGTCGAACGGCCATTGTTCGATTGTCCTGCGGTTGTTGTGCGGCTCATCATCGCATGACGGCCCTCACTGAGCCATTAGGGTGCCCTACAGATCCGGATCAGATGGTGGTGGGACGAGATGAACGAGCGTTGGCAGGGCTCCGCGCCCGGACAGGACGGCGGCGTGGACATGGGAGCGGCCGGCGGGGGCGGCTGGCCCGGCAATGAGCTGGAGCACGCGCTGGCCGCCTCGGTCGGCGTGCCGGACGCCGCGCCCCGGCTGCTCCAGGTACTGGGCCGCAGCCCGGTGTGGGTGCCGCTGCCCGAAGGCGGCGGCCCGGACAGCCGCAGCCTGGACCTGCCGACGATCGAGCTGGACGGCGGGGTGTACGTCCCGGTCTTCAGCTCCGCGGAACAGTTCCGGCTCGTCGTCGGCACCCACATGTCCTTCACCGTCGCCCCGGTCAAGGAGTTCGCCCGCGGACTGCCGCCGCAGGCCGGCCTCGCCGTCAACCCCGGCGGCACCGTCGGCGTCCCGGTCCCGCCGGAAGGCGTGGCCCAGCTGTGCCGGGACACCCCGGGCGAGCGCGTGCCCGGGGCGCCCTCCGGCGCCCGGATGCGCCTGTTCGAGCCGGATTGGCAGCAGGAGCCCGTCGACTTCCTGGCGGCGGCGGCCGGCGAGCTGTCCGCGCTGCCGTACGTGCGCACCGCGCGGCGCGGCCTGGCCAGCGCGGAGGGCGGCGCCCCGGCGCTGTTCATCGGCCTGGAGCTGGACGAGCTGGCCGAGGAGTACCGGATCGGCAGCCACGACGCGCTGGGCCGCGCCCTGGCGCGCGGCGCGGTGCCCTGGCCGGTCCAGCTGGTGCTGCTGGACGCGGTGACCGACCCCGTCGTGGACTGGCTGCGCCACAGCGTGCAGCCGTTCTACCGGCGGGACGCATGACCGAAGCCCAGGGGGCGATCGAGGAACTGCTTCCCCGGGTGACGGCCGACCGCCCGGACATCTACGAGACGCTGCTGGGCGCGCTCGCGCGCGGCGAGGTGTGGATGCTGCTGTGGCACGGCAGGCCCGGCGACCCGGACGCCCAGTACGGCAGCGTCGAGGTCGCCGGCCACGGCTACGCGCCGGCCGTCACCTCGCCCGCCGAGCTGGCCGCCAGCGGCTGGCCCCGGGACCACGAGGTGATCGGCGGCCGGGACATCGCCGCCGCCCTGTACCCCGACCACTGGGGGCTGTGGCTCAACCCGCACACCCCCGGCGGCGGCCTCGGCATCCCCTGGGCCGATCTGCGCCGGATCGCCGGCGGCCTGGACCGGTTGCCGGCCGGCCCGCTGGTGATCACCGAGCCGACCGCGCCCGCGGAGCCCTTCTACCGGCGGCTCACCGACGAGGCACGCCGTACCCCCGTGCTGCGCAGCCTGCGGCGCGGCTGGGTGCGGCCCGCCGTGGGCGGCGCCTATCTGGTGATCGGCCTGGAGGTGGACGACCCGGGGGAGGCGGCGGCCGAGTCGGTGCGGCGGATGATGGCGCGGGCCGTCGAGGCCGTCCCGGACGGGCTCGCGGTGGCCACGGTGGCCATGGCCGACGCGTACGACCCGGTCGCCCTGTGGCTGCGCGCCAGGGCCCGCCCCTTCTACTCGGCGCCCACCGCCTCCTGAGCGGCGGGCACCGGCACGGTCGGGGCCGGCGCGCCGGAGTGCGCCGTGAGCGGCCGCTGCCAGTAGCTCACATCGCGCCAGGACCCCATCTTGTAGCCGTTCTCCCGGAACGTCCCCACCTGCCGGAACCCCAGCGACCGGTGCAGCCCCTCGCTGGCCGGGTTGGGCAGCGCGACCCCGGCGATCACCGAGTGGAACCCCTGCTCGGTGAGGAGCGCGAACAGCCGCTCGTACAGCGCCCGCCCCAGGCCCCGCCCGTGCTGCCCGGGCGCCAGGTGCACGGCGCACTCCACGGTCCAGGCGTAGGCGGCACGCGCCTTCCAGGGGAACGCGTAGCTGATTCCGGCGACCTCGCCGTCCACCTCGGCCACCAGCCAGGGGTGGGTACGGTGCCCCTGCTCCCACTGCTCCAGCCACTCGTGCGGCTGCTGCGGCTCGGTGCGGAAGTTGGCGGCGGTGGTCTCGATGTAGTGGTTGACCACGGCGCACACCGCGGGCAGATCCTCGGCGGTCGCGAAGCGGATTCCGGCGGCAGTCATGGCGTTCATGCTGCCATCACGGTTTGCGCTGCCGGGTCCGGGTAGCAGGGGTACCGTGAAAGGAAAGCCGCACATTCGGATGAAAGTGGACGATTCATGTATGCCGTGAAGAGCACACTGCCCGAGCCCGCGCTCAAGGTCGTCGCAGACGCCCTGCAGGGCGCGCTGGCGGACATCATCGATCTGTCCCTGGTGGCCAAACAGGTCCACTGGAACGTGATCGGACCTCGCTTCCGCACCGTGCACCTCCAGCTGGACGACGTCGTGGAGACCGCCCGCGCCCACTCCGACATCGTGGCCGAACGCGCTTCCGCCCTGGGCATCAGCCCCGACGGCCGCGCCGCCACCGTCGCGGGCAGCAGCGGGATCGCCACCGTCCCCGAGGGCTGGCTGCCGGACACCGAGGCGGTCGACATCCTGACCCAGGCGCTGGGCTCCTGCATCGTCCGCATGCGCGACCGCATGGTCGCGGTGGGCGAGGTCGACCGGGTCACCGAGGACAACCTGATCGCCCTGGTCAAGGAGCTGGAGAAGCACCACTGGATGTTCCAGGCCGAGAACGGCAGCTGACGCCGGAAGCCCGGCACCGCGCCGACCCGCACCGTCCCGGACGCGCCGTCCCACCGACGGGTATCCGCGCGGGCATCCGAGCGACCAGCGGCTCTGCCCCCTGTTCCGGCCGGAAGGAATCCGGAAGCGCGAGGCCCCCGACCCGTCACGGGTCGGGGGCCTCGCCGGGTGCGGGCCGCACGCGCCCGCCCGCTCACCGGGCGCCACGGGTAGGGGGCGAACGGCGCGAGGCGGTCCGGGCTACCGTGACGCGCGGGGCGGCCGCCGGGCCGCCGCGAGCGAGGGGGCGGGGGTATGTGGGCGAGCATCGTCGCCGTGGCGGGAACACTGGCGGGCGTGGGGCTGACCGGTTTCACCCAGCAGTGGATCGACCGGCGGGCCCGCCGGCGCGACCACGACCGGGAGGTACGCGCCCAGGTGGGCCGGCTGCTGAAGGCCGTCCTGCGCTACCGCGAGCTGTACTGGCTGTTCGTCCAGGACGTCCGCGACGGAAAGCGGGAGACGCGCGAGCACCGCGTGGCGCGCTACCGGGCCCGCTCGGAGGTCACCGAGGCACTGGACGAACTGGCGCTGACGACCGGTGACCGGACGCTGCTCGAGGCGGCCTCCACCGCGGCGTGGTATGCCATCACGCTGTCGGACATCACGCTCGGGCCGGTACGGCGGCGCCGGTTCACTCCCGAGGTGGAGGCCCGGCTGGCCGCCGGACGTGCCCGCACCCGGGACGCGCACAGCGCGCTGCGGGAGGCCGGCCACGCCTACCGGCCACGCCGGTAGCGGAACGGCCCCCCCGCACACGGGGCGGCGAACGGGCGGGAGTCCCAGGAGTGTTGAAAGGTGCGAGACCGCCGTGGGGGACTCTTGCGCCCCGGGGGCATGCGACGTACCACTGATGGGGAGGCTACTGCGTCGTCGTAAGCGAACGGGGGTCCTTCATGGCCACTCCACTGAGCGCTGACAAGGTGTTGTCCGCGCTGAAGGCCGAGGGCGTCAAGGTCGTCGAGTACAAGTCCTGGCGCACCCACAACCGCAACAGCGCCGGGGCATGGGGCCCGGTGCACGGTGTGATGGTCCATCACACCGTCACCTCCGGCACCAGTGCCTCGGTGGAGCTGTGCTACGCCGGCCGCTCCGATCTGCCGGGGCCGCTGTGCCACGGGGTGATCGACAAGGCGGGCACCGTCCACATGGTCGGGCACGGGCGCGCCAACCACGCGGGCAAGGGGGACGGCGCCGTGCTCAACGCCGTCATCGCCGAGAAGAAGCTGCCGCCCGACAACACGGCGGACACCGACGGCAACCCCCACTTCTACGGATTCGAGTGCGTCAACCTCGGTGACGGCAAGGACCCGTGGCCCGCCGAGCAGGTGGAGGCCATCGTGCGGGCCGCCGCCGCGCTGCTCCGCGCACACGGCTGGGGCAAGTCCGGCGACACCTCGGTGATCGGCCATCTCGAATGGCAGCCCGGAAAGATAGACCCCCGCGGGCCGGGCGTGTCCATGAGCGACATCCGCAAGCGGGTCGCCGCCCGGCTCAAGCAGTCGGCCGGATGGAGCCCCAGCAGCCCCGAGGAGGACGATATGCCCAAGCGGTCGTTATACGAGACGAACTCCTACACCCGGACCGTGCAGCCCGACACCTGGACCACCCTCAACTTCAACCGGTACTACGACGGCAAGAAGTGGGTGGACAAGGATCCCGAGCCCTCCGTGCTGCTCGGCCCCTGCTACTACACCGCCTCGGTCGCCGTGAAGGTCACCGGGCTGGCCACCGGCCAGGAGTTCAAGGTGCGGGTGGCCCGCTACCGGCAGGAGAACGGGAAGTACGTACGGGCCTCGGCGATGCCCACCGACTCACCGGTGAACGACCAGGGCAAGGGCCACTTCGTCTACACCTGGACCGGCCACGTGCCCGCCGCCGACAAGGGCAGACTGCGGGTGGAGGTCCAGCACCACGGCTCCGAACCGGTCACCGTGGAGTGGGCGCGCGCCGAATCGCTGTACTGGCCGGCCTGACCGGCGCCGCGCGCGACCCACCGGGGCGGGGCGGGCTCAGGCCGCCGCGCGTATCGCGGCCAGCCACATGCGGCGCAGCCGCGCCAGCTCGGCGGCCTCCCGCTCCCCCCACGGCCGGTTGCCGTGTGCGCGGACATAGCGGCGGATGGCCTCATTCGCCGCCGCCGCGTCATCGGCACCGGTGGTGGCGGTGGTCGGGGCGTCATCGCAGGTCACGATCATGCCCTCCAGAGTAGAGGGCGACACTGACAGCGCCGACCGGGTTTACGGCCGCTCGCGTGCTTCCTCCGCGGCGAGCTGCGCCCACAGGTCACCGCTGCGGACCGCGAAATTCTGCACTTCCGGTGCTTCTTCCCAGGTCGCCGGGTCGGTGATGGGGTCGCCGCCGAGAAATCGGGCCAGCGAGATCAGCGCGAGTTCCCATCCGGTGCCCAGCCCGAAGAGACCAGTCTCATAGTCGTTGAGCACCGGATCGAGCCGCCGGCCGTCCATGTCGATGAGATCGGGGATCGGCGCCTGCTCCAGTTCCAGGGCCGTCTCACCCCGCGACACATCGGCCAGCCGCAGCATCAGCTCGCTGCTGGGGCCGGTGCCGAAGTTCCAGGTCACCGCCAGCAGGTTGGGGGCCTCGCAGCGCAGGATCTCCCCGCTGGCGTTGCCCTCGATACGGAAAGCGCCGCCCAGTTCCAGCTCACCGCTGACCGGCAGGAACCACTGGGACAGCCGCCCCGGGTCCGTCACCGCGTCCCAGACGTCCACCACCCAGGCCGGGAAGTGGCGGCGGATCAAGATGGTGCGGGCCTCGCCCTCGGGTACGGGGCGCCGCCCCACCTCCCGGTAGGTGTCGTCGATCCAGCTGGTGAACTCGGTCTTCTCGGTCATGGTGGGGCTCTCCCCTGTCACGGCAGGACCTTGCTGGAACGATCCTCACCCGCCGCGCCCGCTCACGCCTGCTGAACCAGCTCCATATAGCGGTCCCAGTCCCAGTGCGGCCCCGGGCACACCCGTATGACGTCGGGCACCTCGTTGTGCCCCACGATGTGCTCACGGTCCACTGGAATGCCGTAACGCCGGCAGATCCCGGCCACCAGCCGGGCCGACGACTCGTACATGGCGTCCGTCAGATACGCCGGATCCTCCGCCCAGCCCTCGTGCTCGATGCCGATGCTGCGCTCGTTGAACCCGCGGTGCCCCGCGTGGAAGGCGACGTCCAGCTCCCTGGCCAGCTGCGCCACATGGCCGTCCTCCGAACGCACCACGTAGTGCGTGGACGCGCCGTGCCCGGGGTCCTGGAAGACCTGGAGCGTGATGTCGTACGTGGCTTCCGGCATATGGATGACGACCCGGTCGATGCCGTAGTCGCGCGGCCGGCTCGCCCGCCGGTAGTTCGCCCGCGCCGCCGGCACCCACTCGGCGCCCACGTGGTCCACCTCACCCGGCGTACGCGGCTCCTCCATCCCCGGCAGCCGCCACCACCAGCGTTCGAGCGTGTCCCGGGCGGCCAGCGCGCCCACCCCGACGGCGGCGGCACCACCGCCCAGGACCAGGGCGCGCCGCCCGAGCCCCCGCCGTCGCTGATCCGGCCCCGCGTGCTCACCCATGTTCATCCTCCGAGGGGAAAGAACGCCACTGTCCGGCATCCGGTTCCATCGGCCGCCCCGTGGGGGCGGCTCGTAGAATCGGCCCCACCATGCCCTACTTCGACCATGCCGCCACCACGCCGATGCTCCCCGAGGCCATCGCCGCGATGACCGCACAGCTGGCTGTCACCGGGAACGCCTCCGCCCTGCACGCCGCCGGACGGCGGGCACGGCGCGCGGTGGAGGAGGGCCGGGAGGAGCTGGCCGCGGCGCTCGGCGCCCGGCCCAGCGAGGTGGTCTTCACCTCGGGCGGCACCGAGGCCGACAACCTCGCCGTCAAGGGACTGTACTGGGCCCGCCGGGACGCGGACCCGCGCCGGGTACGGGTGCTGGCCAGCCCGGTGGAGCACCACGCGGTGCTGGACGTGGTCCAGTGGCTGGCCGACCACGAGGGCGCCTTGGTGGAGTGGCTGCCGGTGGACGCGGTGGGCCGGGTGCACCCCGGCGCGCTGCGCGAGGCCATCGCCCGGGACCCGCGGGATGTGGCGCTGATCACGGTGATGTGGGCCAACAACGAGATCGGCACCGTCTTCCCGGTGGCCGAACTCGCCGCGGTCGCCGCCGAGTACGGCATCCCGATGCACGCGGACGCGGTGCAGGCGGTGGGTCAGCTGGAGGTGGACTTCGCCGCCTCGGGGCTGGCCGCGCTGTCCGTGTCCGCCCACAAGATCGGCGGCCCGTACGGCATCGGCGCGCTGCTGCTGGGCCGGCAGTGGACGCCGGTGCCGGTGCTGCACGGCGGCGGCCAGGAGCGCGAGGTGCGCTCGGGCACGCTGGACGTTCCGGCGGTGGCGGGCTTCGCGACGGCGGCCTCGGTGGCCACCGCCCGCCGGGCCGGCTTCGCCCGCGAGATCGGCGGGCTGCGGGACGAGCTGATCGCGGCGGTACGGGCGGAGGTGCCGGACGCCGTGCTCGGCGGTGACCCGGACCCGGCCGGGCGGCTGCCGGGCAACGCCCACTTCGCCTTCCCCGGGTGCGAGGGTGATTCGCTGCTGCTGCTGCTGGACGCGCTGGGCATCGAGTGCTCCACCGGCTCCGCCTGCACGGCCGGGGTGGCGCAGCCCAGCCATGTGCTGCTGGCGATCGGCGCCGACCCCGAACTGGCCCGTGGCACCCTGCGGTTCTCCCTGGGCCACACCACGACGCGGGCGGACATCGAGGCGGTGGCGAAGGCGATCGGCCCCGCCGTCTCCCGGGCCCGTACGGCCGGCCTGAGCTGACGCCGCACGGGGGACCGGCGCGGCCCGGAGCGGCCTGCCGGGCCCGCCGGTACGCCGTGTGATCTGCCGGCGCAGCGGGCGCGGGTCCCGGCCCTCGCCCGGGCTGTCCGGAGCCCATGGCCGCTGGACAGGAGTACGTGGGTCGGGTCCAACGGCCTGAGGGCGGCAAGCGCCGGGGCGCGTGCCGCGGCGCCACCGGCCGGGCCGTCCGGGTCGGAGGCGGTGGGGCAGGCCGGGAGGGCCCGCTGGGACCCGGCCCGGACGGCCACCGCAGCCGGGCGCGGAGCCCCCGCGCCCGTCCCCGGCCCGGTCGTCCGGGCCCCGCGTCCGTCCCTGACCTGGCTGTCCGCAGCCCGTGCCGGATCGGGCCCGCCGCCCGGGCGGGGCACCCCGTAGGGTGGTGGTGCTATGAATGAGTTCCCCGGTGCTCCCTCCGGCCCCCGCACGGGGCCGCGTCTTCGTGTTCTCGCCGCGATGTCCGGCGGCGTTGATTCCGCCGTGGCCGCCGCCCGTGCCGTGGAGGCCGGGCACGAGGTGACCGGCGTCCATCTGGCGCTGTCCGCCAATCCGCAGTCCTTCCGCACCGGCGCCCGGGGCTGTTGCACCATCGAGGACTCCCGCGACGCCCGCCGGGCCGCCGACGTCATCGGCATCCCCTTCTATGTGTGGGACCTGGCCGAGCGGTTTCGCCAGGACGTGGTCGAGGACTTCATCGCCGAGTACCGGGCGGGCCGCACCCCCAATCCGTGTCTGCGCTGCAACGAGAAGATCAAGTTCGCCGCGCTGCTGGACAAGGCGCTGGCGCTGGGCTTCGACGCGGTGTGCACCGGCCACTACGCCACCGTGGTGACCACCCCCGACGGCGGTCGCGAGCTGCACCGGGCCACCGACCTCGCCAAGGACCAGAGTTATGTGCTCGGTGTCCTGGACGAGCGGCAGCTGGCCCACGCCCTGTTCCCGCTGGGCGACACCCGTACCACCAAGGACGAGATCCGGGCCGAGGCGGAGCGCCGTGGCCTGGCGGTGGCCAAGAAGCCGGACAGCCACGACATCTGCTTCATCGCGGACGGCGACACCCAGGGCTTCCTGGCCGGTCATCTGGGCTCCGCCGAGGGCGACATCCTCGACGAGGACGGCCGCCGGGTGGGCACCCACCAGGGGGCGCACGGGTTCACCATCGGCCAGCGCAAGGGACTGCGCATCGGCCACCCGGCCGCCGACGGCAAGCCCCGCTACGTCCTGGACATCTCCCCGGTGGAGAACACCGTCACGGTGGGCCCCGCCGAGGCGCTGGACATCATGGCGCTGACCGCCATCCGCCCCCGCTGGTGCGGTGCCGCACCGACCGGCCCCGGCCGCTACACCGCCCAGCTGCGGGCCCACGGCGGGGAGACCCCGGTGACCGCCGAGCCGGACGGCGACGGGCTGCGCGTCCGCTTCGCGGAGCCGGTGCGCGGGGTGGCTCCCGGCCAGGCGATCGTGCTGTACGACGGTGCGCGTGTGGTCGGCTCGGCCACCATCGCCGCCACCGAGCGCGCGGTCGCCTCGGTCGCCCCGGTCACTTCGGCCGGTGGCTGAGCAGGTCCCCCGGCTGACACTCCAGCACCTCGCACAGGCGGGTCAGGGTGGAGAACCTGATGGCCTTGGCCCGCCCGTTCTTCAGCACGGACAGATTGACGTTGGTCACGCCCACCTGGTCGGCCAGCTCGGTCAGGGTCATGCGCCGCTCGGCCAGCAGCCGGTCCAAATGCACCTCGATCCCGTGCGGTTCGGCGTCGCCCGCCGCCATCACACCACCCCCTCCAGGTCCTCCCGCATATCCGTGGCCAGCTGTATCAGCCGCGCGAAGGTGAGCAGCCCGAGGCCGATGAAGATCGGCCACCAGCGGACCTGCGTCGGATCGATCAGCCGCGCGTAGCCCCAGTAGTCCGTCGCGTAGGAGATCAGTGTGCCGTAGGCCAGCCCCTGGATCAGGTGCAACCCCACCGCTCCGCCTGCCAGATACCAGCCCATCAGGGTCAGCCCGCGCACCGTGCGCCGGGTGAACGGGCCGTGCCTGCGGGCCCGCCGGATCAGCAGCCAGGCCATCACCAGCGCCCCCACGTGCCACAGCAGCGCCAGCTGCGTCGCGGCGATGAACAGCGCCCGCTGCCCCGTGCTGCCGTCGAAGCAGAACGTCGGCTGTGCCACCACCTCGACGTCGGGCCCGGCGCCGAACATGCCGTCCATCGGCGTGCCGCTGCCGCTCGTCGCCGCGTCGGTCACACACACCCGGTCGGGGAGGTAGAAGCCGACCCCGTCGACGAACACGGCCAGCACCGCCCACAGCGTCAGGACCAGCACGCCCAGCGTGCACACGGCGGTGACCGCCGCCTCGATGGGCTCCAGCGGGTCCTTCCCCGACTTGCCGGCCGCACCCGCCGCACCCGCCCCGCCCCCCTCGGCGGCGGCCGGCCGTCCCCCGCCCGACCTCATCAGTGCCTTCATGGCAGCCTTCATGAGGCACCCCCCTTATCGTTTATCGATGCTATCGATTAACGATAAGTCTCCGGTCGCCGGTTGGCAATCACCGGAACGGATGACCTCGCCGCGGCAACCTGCCCCACCTCCACGTCCACCACCAGCAGCCCCGGCTCCGCCCCCAGCCGCGCCCGTACCTCACCCAGCGGCGAGACCACCATGCTGTGCCCGATCCCGGTCGGCGCCGAGGTCCCCGGATCCTCACCCACCGCCGCCGGATCGGCCTGCCCCACCGCCACCACCCAGCAGGTGGAATCCAGCGCCCTGGCCCGCACCAGCAGCTCCCACTGCTCCCGCTTGCCCTCGCCCGCGCCCCACGAGGCCGGCACCAGGATCACCCGCGCCCCCAGCCCGGCCAGCCGCACGAACAACTCCGGGAAACGCACGTCGTAGCAGGTCGCGAAGCCGAACCTGACCCCGTCCGCGTCCGCCGTGACCACCCGGTCCCCGGGCGCCACCGTCCGCGACTCCGCGAAGCCGAACGCGTCGAACAGATGCACCTTGTCGTACCAAGTGTCCACCCCCCGCCCCGTGATCAGCAGCGTGTTGCGCACCCGCCCGTCCGGGTCCGGGGTGAACATCCCCGCCACCACCAGCAGTCCGTGCCGCGCCGCGATCTCCCGCACCCCCGCCGCCCACGGCCCGTCCAGCGGCTGCGCCACCGGTCCCAGCGGGATGCCGAACCGCGCCATCGCGGCCTCCGGGAACACCAGCACCCGCGCGCCCCGCTCCGCCGCGCGCTCCGCCGTCTGAGCCAGCAGCGCCAGATTCTCCGCCGGGGACGTCCCCGAGAGCACCTGCCCCACCGCGATCCGCACCGTCGCCCCGGACCCCTCCGCGCCCGCGCCCCCGTTCCCGCCCGCGTCCGTGTCCACGTTCGCTCCCGCACCGTCCGTCATGCCGCCGCCTCCCACTGCCGAGCCGTTCCTGTCCGTACGAGACCATGCTCGTATGGCAACGCATGTGATCACAGGCGCGGGTTCCGGAATCGGTACGGCCGTCGCCGAACGACTGGCCGAACGCGGCGACGAGCTGTGGCTGTGGGCGCGCGACGCCGGCCGGGCCGCCCAGCTGCGCGACCGCTTCCCCGGCGCCCGCACCCTCGTCGGTGACCTCGCCGAACCCGCCCGGCTCTCCTGGGCCCTGGGCCACCAGACGCTCCCCGACCGCGTCGACTCCCTCCTGCACATCGCCGGAGTCGTCGACCTCGGCGGCATCGGCGACCTCACCCCCAAGGTCTGGCAGGCCACCCTCGCCGCCAACCTCGTCGCCCCCGCCGAACTCACCCGCCTGCTGCTGCCCCAGCTGCGCGCCGCCCAGGGCCACGTGCTCTTCGTCAACTCCGGCGCCGGACTGCGCGCCAACGCCCAGTGGGGCGCCTACGCCGCCAGCAAGCACGGCCTCAAGGCCCTCGCCGACGCGCTGCGCGCCGAGGAGGCGGGCCACGGCGTCCGCGTCACCACCGTCTACCCGGGCCGCACCGCCACCCCCATGCAGGCCAAGGTGCACCAGCAGGAGGGCAAGGAGTACGACCCGGACCGCTGGATGACCCCCGAATCCGTCGCCACCACCCTCCTCACCGCCCTCGACCTGCCGCGCGGCACCGAGATCACCGACCTGTCCGTACGCCCCACCGGCTGACCGGGCGGCCGGCGCACCCCGGCGGAACTCGTAGGCTGCCGGGGTGAACGACACGGCGAACGACGACGCGGCGAACGCACCGCGACACCCCTGGGGCCCCGCCGCGGCCACCGGGATCGGCTCCATGCCGGGCGAGGACATCAGGGAGTCGGTGCGCACCGTCACCGGCTCCCTGGAGTCCCTGCCGTACCTGCCCGAACTCCCCGCCCGCGGCCCCGGGGCCGACATGACCGGCCGCACCGCCGGGCTGCTGGCCGAGCTGTACGTCCATCTGGAGCCCAGTGGCTGGCGGATCAGCGACCGCCCCGGACGCGACACCCGCCGCGCCCGCGCCTGGCTGCGCGAAGACCTCGACACCCTGGAGGAGTTCACCCAGGGCCACCGGGGCGCGCTGAAGATCTCCGCCGTCGGCCCCTGGACCCTGGCCGCCACCCTCGAACGCCGCACCGGCGAGGCCATGCTCGGCGACCCGGGCGCCTGCCGTGACCTCACCGCCTCCCTCGCCGAGGGGCTGCGCGGCCACCTCGCCGAGGTGCGCCGCCGCGTCCCCGGCGCCCAACCCGTCCTCCAGCTCGACGAACCCTCCCTCACCGCCGTGCTGCACGGCGCCGTCCCCACCGCCAGCGGCTACCGCACCCACCGCGCCGTGGACCGCGCCGTCGCCGAGGGCGCGCTGCGCGAACTGATCGCGGTGGGCCACGAGGCGGGCGCCCCTGTCGTCGTGCACTCCTGCGCCTCCGGCGTGCCCCTCCCGCTGCTGCGCCGGGCCGGCGCCGACGGTGTCTCCCTCGACTTCTCGCTGCTCACCGAGCGTGAGGACGAGGCGATCGGGGAGGCGGCGGAAGGCGGCACGGCTCTCTTCCTCGGCGTGCTGCCCGGCACCGGCGAGCGGGCCGCGGAATTGTCAGACCCGGCCGGTACGGTCAGTGGAGTCAGGTCGCTGTGGCGCAGGCTGGGGCTCTCACCCGGTCTGCTCAGCGAGTCCGTGGTGATCACTCCGACGTGTGGTCTCGCGGGCGCCTCCCCGGCGTACGCCCGGGCGGCGCTGGCGCATTGCGTCCGGGCGGCGAGATCCCTCGCGGACAACCCTGAGTGAGGACGGAGACAAGACGGTGTCGGTCGAACAGCAGTCAGCAGTGCCCGCCGAGGCGCGGGAGCGGCACGCCCGGCTCGCTGAGCAGGTCGAGGAGCACCGCTTCCGCTACTACGTGAAGACGCCGGTGATCAGCGACGCCGAGTTCGACGCGCTGCTGCGCGAACTCCACGTGCTGGAGGAGGCCCACCCCGAGCTGCGCACCCCCGACTCGCCCACCCAGAAGGTGGCCGGGGTGTACGAGACGGAGTTCACCTCCGTCGAGCACGCCGAACGCATGCTCTCGCTCGACAACGCCTTCGACGACGCCGAACTCGACGCCTGGGCGGACCGGGTCGCCGACGAACTGGACGGCATCCCGTACCACTTCCTGTGCGAGCTGAAGGTGGACGGTCTCGCCGTCAACCTCACCTACGAGCACGGCCGCCTCACCCGTGCCGCCACCCGTGGCGACGGCCGGACCGGGGAGGACATCACCCCCAACGTCCGCACCATCCAGGAGATCCCCACCCGGCTGAGCGGGGACCGGATCCCGGCGCTGGTGGAGATCCGCGGTGAGGTGTTCTTTCCCATGGAGCGCTTCGAGGAGCTGAACGCCCGCCTGGTGGACGCGGGGGAGAAACCGTTCGCCAACCCGCGCAACGCGGCGGCCGGTTCGCTGCGCCAGAAGGACCCGAAGGTCACCGCCTCCCGCCCCCTGCAGATGGTGGTGCACGGCATCGGCGCGCGCGAGGGCTTCGACATCGACCGCCTCTCCCACGCGTACGAGCTGCTGCACGAGTGGGGCATGCCCACCGCCCGGGCCGCCCAGGTCGTCACCTCGCTGAGCGGGGTGCGCGAGTTCATCGCCCACTACGGGGAGCACCGGCACGCCGTCGAGCACGAGATCGACGGCGTCGTCGTCAAGCTGGACGAGATCCCGCTCCAGGGGCGGCTTGGCTCCACCTCGCGGGCGCCGCGCTGGGCCATCGCCTGGAAGTACCCGCCGGAGGAGGTCAACACCAAGCTGGTGGACATCCGGGTCGGCGTCGGGCGCACCGGCCGGATCACCCCGTACGCCGTGGTGGAGCCGGTCACCGTGGCCGGCTCGGAGGTGGAGTTCGCCACCCTGCACAACCAGCAGGTGGTCAAGGCCAAGGGGGTGCTGATCGGGGACACCGTCGCGCTGCGCAAGGCGGGCGATGTCATCCCCGAGATCCTGGGGCCGGTGGCCGACCTGCGGGACGGCAGCGAGCGCGAGTTCGTGATGCCCGCCGAGTGTCCCGAGTGCGGTACGGCGCTGCGGCCCATGAAGGAGGGGGACATCGATCTGCGCTGCCCCAACGCGCGCTCGTGCCCCGCACAGTTGCGGGAGCGGCTGTACTACCTGGCCGGCCGCAAGTGCCTGGACATCGACCACTTCGGGTACGTGGCGGCGACCGCGCTCACCCAGCCGATCCAGCCGGCCACCCCGCCGCTGGCCGACGAGGGCGGGCTGTTCGATCTGCGGGTCGAGGAGTTGCTGCCGATCACCTCCTACGTGCTGGACCAGGACACCGGGCTGCCCAAGCGCGACCCGGAGACCGGCGAGCCGAAGGTCGTCACCTTCTTCGCCAATCAGCAGGGCGAGCCCAAGAAGAACACCCTGGCGATGCTGGAGGCGATCGAGGCCGCCAAGCAGCGGCCGCTGGCCAGGATCCTGACCGGTCTGTCCATCCGGCACGTGGGGCCGGTGGCGGCGCAGGCGCTGGCGCGTGAATTCGGTTCGCTGGACCGCATCATGACGGCCGGTGAGGAGGAGCTGGCGGCCACCGAGGGGGTGGGCCCGACCATCGCGGCCTCGCTCACGGACTGGTTCGCCGTCGACTGGCACCGCGAGATCGTCGAACGGTGGCGGGCCGCCGGGGTGCGGATGGAGGACGAGGGGGCCGGTCAGGACGCCGGACCGCGCCCGCTGGAGGGGGTCACGGTGGTGGTCACCGGCACGCTCGGCTCGCACACCCGTGACGGGGCCAAGGAAGCGCTCCAGAGCCGGGGCGCCAAGGTGACCGGATCCGTCTCCAAGAAGACCGGTTTTGTGGTGGTGGGGGACAGCCCCGGTTCGAAGTACGACAAGGCCGTCCAGCTGAAGGTGCCGGTGCTGGACGAGGCGGGCTTCGCGGTGCTGCTGGATCAGGGCGCCGACGCGGCGCGTGAAGTGGCCCTGGGCGTGGGGGAGGAAGCGGAGGAAGCGGGCGAAAACGCCGGGAAGAACGGGCAGGAAGCGGCGAAAGAGAAGAAATGACGCGGAGGCAACAGAAGATGACGTGTGGGTGACGCGGGGCGACGGCATATAGCAGGGAACGTGGCTTCCGCCCGCAAGGTGTGAAGAAAACGCCCGACTTTCCGCCACCCCGCGCACGATGGGGCGGACCGCGGCCTAGTGTGGGGGGTGTGCCTGCCCTGGCGCGGGCAAGGAAGCCGTGAGAGGGACCCGCATGCAGTCAGCCCCCACGGGAAGACCGACCCAGCGGCGCAACTGCGCGTGGCTGGCCCGGTACACCCGGCCCGCCGTCCTCATCACCGCCGCCATCGCCCTGCTCATCGGCGTCAGCCGGGTGGTCGCCGAGGGACATGCCCTCTTCCCGGGCGCCCGCGCCGGATTAGGTTTCGCGCTGCTCACCGGCGTCGTGGTCACCCACCTGGTGGCCGTACGCGGCGACCGCTGGTGGGGCAGCTCCGGCTCGGGCGCCGCCCTGGCGCTGTCCATGCTGCTCCAGTACGGCTGGGTCCCGGCCCTGCTCATCAGCCTCGCCGTGGTCACCCTCGTCGGCGCCGCCCGCCGCGACCGGCGCCAACAAGCTCTGGTCCACGGGTCCATCGACATCCTGGGAGTCGGCGCCGCCGGACTGACGCTGGCCGTCTTCGGCGTGCGGCCCAGCGTCGCGCACCCGTGGCACCCCGACGACTGGACCCCGGCCATCCTCCTCCAGCTGCTGCTGGGCGCCGTGGCCTACCTGGTGGTCTCGCGCACCCTGCACTGGCTGTGCGACACCCCCTCCGCCGCGCTGCCCGCCGCCGGTTCCGCGGTCACCGCCGCCGCGCTGCTGCGGCAGGGCACGATAGCGCTCGCCCTGCTGTGCTTCGCCCCGCTCATCGTCGTGGTCGCCGCCGAAGTACCGCTGCTCATCCCCCTGTTCGCGGTCCCGCTGATCGCCCTGGACCGCACCCTGTGGCTGGCCAACGCCCGCGCCGAGGAACAGCTCCTGGACCCGCTCACCGGACTGCCCAACCGCCAGTGGCTGCTGGACCGCACCCGCGCCGCCCTGGAGGAGGCCACCCCCGAAGCGGCCCCCACGCCCGGGCCGGCCGCCGCCCCGGCCCGCTGCGCCCTGGTCCTGATCGACCTCGACAGCTTCCGCGACGTCAACGACACCCTCGGTCATCTCACCGGCGACCGGCTGCTGCTCCAGATCGCCGACCGGATACGCGCCGGCCTGCCCCCGGACGCCGCCGCCGCCCGGCTCGGCGGCGACGAGTTCGCCGTGCTGCTGCCCGGCGTCGCGTCCGCCGACGCCGCCCGGCACACCGCCCGCGACCTCATCCGTTCCCTCAGCGCCCCGCTCGAACTCGACGGCCTCACCCTGCTGATGGAGGCGAGCGCCGGCGTCGCCGTCGCCCCCGACCACGCCCGCGAGGCCGAGGACCTGCTGCGCCGCGCCGACGTCGCCATGTACGCCGCCAAACGGGACCGGTGCGGCGTCCAGGTGTACGAGGCCAGCCGCGACGAGCACACCCCCGACCGGCTCGGACTCCTCGGCGACCTGCGTCACGCCCTGGAACGCGGCCAGGTCGAACTGCACTACCAGCCCAAGGTCGGCTTCGACGGCGCCGTCGCAGGACTGGAGGCCCTCATCCGCTGGGAGCACCCCGAGCGCGGCCGGGTCCCCCCGGACGAGTTCATCGCCATCGCCGAGACCTCCGGGCTGATGCCGCAGCTCACCGAGTACGTCCTGGAGACCGCCCTGCGCCAGGTGGCGCACTGGCGGGCCGCCGGGCTGACCGTCCCGGTGGCCGTGAACGTCTCACCCCGCGACGTGTACACCGACGGTTTCACCGAGGCGGTGGCCGCCCGCCTCGCGCGGCACCGGGTCCCGGCGGGCTCGCTCCAGCTGGAGATCACCGAGCACGTCATGCTGGAGGACCCGCAGCACGCCGCCGACACCCTGGCCGGGCTCACCGCGCACGGCGTGAAGATCTCCCTGGACGACTTCGGTACCGGCTACTCCTCCCTGTCCTACCTGCGCACCCTGCCGGTCAGCGAACTCAAGATCGACCGTTCCTTCGTCGCGGGCCTGGCGGCCGACCCGCAGAACGCCGAGATCGTCCGCTGCACCATCGAACTCGCCCACTCCCTGGGCCTGGTGGTCGTCGCCGAGGGCGTGGAGGACGACGAGACCTGGGAACGGCTGCGCGACATGGGCTGCGACGCCGTCCAGGGCTGGCTGGTGTCCGCCGCCCTGCCGCCCGTCGAGGCCACCGCCTGGCTGCGCGGGCGGGACAGCGACCCGCCGCCCGCCGAGGCGGCGCGGCCCACCGGCGCCGGGGAACTCCCGCACAACCACCAGCCGGTGCGCTGACCCGCACCCCGCCCGCACGGTGCGCGGCGCCCCCTCCCGTACCCGCCGCGCACCCCGCCCGGCGGCCCGCCCCGGGCCCCCGCCGGTAACGCGCGCGCGGGCGCCCTCGCCGGACCCATAGGATTGGGGCCGAAACCAGCCCTCGACCAACAATGAGGATCGCCGCATGCCAGGCATCACGCGCGAGGAGGTCGCCCACCTCGCCCGGCTGGCACGTCTGGAGCTGACGGACGAAGAGCTCGACCACTTCGCCGGGCAGCTCGACGACATCATCGGCGCGGTCGCCCGCGTCTCCGATGTCGCCGACCAGGATGTGCCCCCGACCTCCCACCCGCTGCCGCTGACCAACGTCATGCGCCCGGACGAGGTACGGCCCTCGCTCACCCCGCAGCAGGCGCTCTCCGGCGCGCCCGCCGCCGCCCAGCAGCGCTTCAAGGTGCCGCAGATCCTCGGGGAGGAGGCATGACCGACGTGATCCACCGCACCGCCGCCGAGACCGCCGCACAGATCGCCGCCGGCTCCGTCACCGCCACCGAGGTCGCCGAGGCGCACCTGGCGCGGATCGACGCCGTCGACGAGAAGGTGCACGCCTTCCTGCACGTGGACCGCGAGGGCGCCCTCGCCCAGGCCCGCGCCGTCGACCAGCGGCGCGCCGCCGGCGAGAAGCTCGGCCCGCTGGCCGGCGTCCCGCTCGCGCTCAAGGACATCTTCACCACCGAGGGCGTCCCCACCACCTGTGGCTCCAAGATCCTCGAGGGCTGGATCCCGCCCTACGACGCCACCGTCACCCGCCGCCTGAAGGCCGCCGGGGTGGTGATCCTGGGCAAGACCAACATGGACGAGTTCGCCATGGGCTCCTCCACCGAGACCAGCGCGTACGGTCCCACCGGCAACCCGTGGGACCTCACCCGCATCCCCGGTGGCTCCGGCGGCGGCTCGGCCGCCGCGATCGCCTCCTACCAGGCGCCGCTGGCCATCGGCACCGACACCGGCGGCTCCATCCGGCAGCCCGCCGCGGTCACCGGCACGGTCGGCGTCAAGCCCACCTACGGCGGGGTCTCCCGCTACGGCATGATCGCCTTCTCCTCCTCCCTGGACCAGGGCGGCCCGTGCGCCCGCACCGTGCTGGACACGGCGCTGCTGCACGAGGCGATCGCCGGGCACGACCCGCTGGACTCCACCTCCATCAACGCGCCGGTGCCCGCCGTCGTCGAGGCGGCCCGCAACGGCTCGGTGGCCGGGCTGCGGGTCGGCGTGGTCAAGGAGTTCCGCGGCGAGGGGTACCAGCCCGGCGTCATGGCCCGCTTCGACGAGGCCGTGGAGCTGCTGCGCGAGCTGGGTGCCGAGGTCGTCGAGGTGTCCTGCCCGTCCTTCGACAAGGCGCTCGCCGCGTACTACCTCATCGCGCCCTCCGAGTGCTCCTCCAACCTGGCCCGCTTCGACGCCATGCGCTACGGGCTGCGGGTCGGCGACAGCGGCGGGCACTCCGCCGAGGAGGTCACCACCCTCACCCGCGGCCAGGGCTTCGGCGACGAGGTCAAGCGGCGCATCATGCTCGGTACGTACGCCCTGTCGTCCGGCTACTACGACGCGTACTACGGCAGCGCCCAGAAGGTCCGTACCCTCATCACCCGCGATTTCGAGCGGGCGTTCGGCGACGTCGACGTGCTGATCTCGCCGACCACCCCGACCACCGCCTTCGCCATCGGCGAGCGCGTGGACGACCCGATGGCCATGTACCTGGCCGACCTGTGCACCATCCCCACCAACCTGGCGGGCAACGCCGCCATGTCGCTGCCCTGCGGCCTGGCGGACGAGGACGGCCTGCCCGTGGGCCTGCAGATCATCGCCCCCGCGATGGCCGATGAACGGCTGTACCGCGTGGGAGCGGCGGTCGAGGCCGGCTTCCAGGCACGCTGGGGACACCCGTTGCTGGAGGAGGCACCCGCGCTATGAGCAAGAAGACCAAGTCCAAGGCCAGTACGTATCTGTCGATCGGCACCACCCTGTTCGGGGCGATCGGCGTGGTCAAGCAGCTGCGCACCGCCCGTGAGGAGCGCGACGCGCTGGAGCTGGCCGACGCCGTCATCTCGGCCGCCGCGATCGTCACCGGCCTCGCCCTGCTGAGCCGGGAAGTGCGCCGCATCAACCGGGAGGCGGAGCTCGCCCTCCCCGAGCCCACTGACCGTGTGTGAGAGGTACGACCCGTGACCGTGACTGACGACCTGGTGTCGTACGAGGACGCCCTCGCGTCCTACGACCCCGTCATGGGCCTTGAGGTCCATGTCGAACTCGGCACCGCGACCAAGATGTTCTGCGGCTGCGCCACCACCCTGGGCGCGGAGCCGAACTCCCAGACCTGCCCCACCTGCCTGGGGCTGCCCGGCGCCCTGCCGGTGGTCAACGCCGTCGGCGTGGAATCCGCCATCCGGATCGGTCTCGCGCTGAACTGCGAGATCGCCGAGTGGTGCCGCTTCGCCCGGAAGAACTACTTCTATCCGGACATGCCGAAGAACTTCCAGACCTCGCAGTACGACGAGCCGATCGCCTTCAACGGCTACCTCGACGTACAGCTGGACGACGGCACGATCTTCCGGGTGGAGATCGAGCGCGCCCACATGGAGGAGGACACCGGCAAGTCCACCCACATCGGTGGCGCGACCGGCCGCATTCACGGCGCCTCGCACTCCCTGCTGGACTACAACCGGGCCGGCATCCCGCTGATCGAGATCGTCACCAAGCCGATCACGGGCGCGGGGGAGCGGGCGCCGGAGGTGGCCAAGGCGTACGTCGCCGAGCTGCGCGAGCTGATCAAGGCGCTGGGTGTCTCCGAGGCCCGCATGGAGATGGGCCAGATGCGCTGCGACGTGAACGTGTCGCTGCGCCCGCACGGGCGGGAGAAGTTCGGCACCCGCAGCGAGACGAAGAACGTCAACTCGCTGCGCAGCGTCGAGCGCGCCGTGCGCTTCGAGATCCAGCGGCACGCGGCGGTGCTGGACGGTGGCGGCGCCATCGTGCAGGAGACCCGGCACTTCCACGAGGAGAACGGTTCCACCACCTCGGGGCGGGTCAAGGAGGAGGCGGAGGACTACCGCTACTTCCCCGAGCCCGACCTGGTGCCGGTGGCCCCGCCCAAGGAGTGGGTGGAGGAGCTGCGCGGCGAGCTTCCCGAGCTGCCGCGCGCCCGGCGCAACCGGCTGCGCGAGGAGTGGGGCATCTCGGAGCACGAGATGCAGTCCGTGCTCAACGCCGGTGCGATCGATCTGATCACCGCCACCATCGAGGCGGGGGCCGATCAGGCCGCCGCGCGCAAGTGGTGGATGGGCGAGCTGGCCCGGCGGGCGAACGAGGCGGGCGCCGAGCTGGCCGCGCTGCCGGTGACGCCGGCCCAGATCGCGCGGGTCGCGGCGCTGGTGGCCGAGGGCTCGCTGAACGACAAGCTGGCCCGGCAGGTCATCGAGGGCGTGCTGGCGGGCGAGGGCTCGCCGGACGAGGTCGTCGAGGCGCGCGGGCTGAAGATCGTCAAGGACGAGGGCGCGCTGGGCGCGGCCGTCGACGAGGCGATCGCCGCCAACCCGGGCGTGGCCGACAAGGTACGCGGCGGCAAGGTCGCGGCGGCGGGCGCGCTGGTCGGCGCGGTCATGAAGGCCACGCGTGGCCAGGCGGACGCGGGGCGGGCCAGGGAGCTGATCCTGGAACGCCTGGGCGTCCAGGGCTGAGCACCCGCTCCGCGCGGCAGGCACCAGGTGGGGGCGGCCCCGTCCGATGAGGACGGGGCCGCCCCCACCGTCGTGTCCGGTACGGGGTCGGCTGCCGCGCGGGTAGGGCGCCGCGCGCCGTCCCCCGCTGTCGCCTAAGGACCCCCGGGGGCCGGGATAAGGCACCCCGGGGCGCGTAACGCGGCGTTCTCCCGATGCGCCGTCAGGGGCTGTCGGCGCACAGTGAAGGCATCGCTCGGCACCGGCCGGCGCGACGCACATCCGGGAGGGACGCCATGACCATGGAGTACGAACTGCACAAGCAGCGGGCCGCCGAACTGGAACGGGCCGCCGCCGAACGCCGCCGCGCCAAGCGGACCGCCCCCACCGGTCGCCGGAAGCCGGCCGCCCCCGCCACGCAGCCGGCGGCGCGCGGAGGATGGTCGACCGCGGCGTGAACGCCGGCCCCGACGCGATATCGGGTGTCGTGGCCCGGATCGCTCGTGCGATGCTCGGGCAGGTGGAGAGCCCTCGGATCAGCCCTGTGTTCATCGGCCGGGCGGCCGAACGCGCCGCCCTGACCGCCGCGCTGAAGCGCGCCGGCACCGGGGAGCCGCAGGTCGTCGTCATCGGCGGAGAGGCGGGGGTGGGCAAGACCCGGCTGCTGGAGGAGTTCCTGGCCGCCGCCCGGGACGGCGGCGCCGTCACCGCCGTCGGCGGCTGCGTCGAACTGGGCGCCGACGGACTGCCCTTCGCCCCCCTGGCGACGCTGCTGCGATCCCTGCACCGCCGGCTGGGCGGTGAACTGACCGCGGCGGCCGGCGGCCGGGAGACCGAGCTGGCCCGGCTGCTGCCGGAACTGGGCGAGGCACCCGCCACGGGCGACGGCGAGCCGGACCGGGCCCGGCTGTTCGAACTCACCGCCCGGCTGCTGGAACGGCTGGCCCCGGCCGGCCGCCCCCTGATCATCGCGGTGGAGGATCTGCACTGGTCGGACCGGTCCACCCGGGAACTGCTCGGGTACCTCTTCCGCTCCCTCCAGGGCTCCCACCTGATGGTGCTGGTCACCTACCGCGCCGACGACATCCACCGCCGCCATCCACTGCGCCCCTTCCTCGCCGAACTGGACCGGCTGCGCACCGTACGGCGGCTGGACCTGGCGCGGTTCACCGAGCACGAGGTGGCTGCCCAGATGACCGCCATCACCGGGTCCGCGCCGGACACCGCGCTGGCCAGGTCGGTCTTCGAGCGGTCCGAGGGCAACCCGTTCTTCGTGGAGGAGCTGACCGCCGACGGCGGCGCGGCCGGCGCGGCGCTCAGCTCCACGCTGCGCGATCTGCTGCTGGTGCGGATGGAGGCCCTGCCCGAGCAGAGCCAGGAGGTGCTGCGTGTGGTGGCCGCGGGCGGTTCCTTCGTGGAGCACGCCCTGCTGGCCGAGGTCGCCGGCTGCTCCGAGGCCGAGCTGCTGGCCGCGCTGCGCACGGCGGTCGGCGCCCACCTGCTGGTTCCCACCGAGGGCGGCGACGGCTACGCCTTCCGGCACGCACTCATGCGCGAGGCGGTGCTGGACGATCTGCTGCCCGGCGAGCGCGCCCAGCTCAACCTCCGCTACGCGCGCGGTCTGGAGCGGGCCGAGGACGCCGTACCGGAGGATCAGCGCGCCGCCCGGCTCGCAGGGTACTGGTACCACGCCGGTCAGCGGGACAAGGCGCTGCCCGCCGTGCTGGAGGCCGCGGTCCACGCCCGCCGCCGCTACGCCTACGCCGAGCAGCTGCGACTGCTCGAACGGGCCCTGGAACTGTGGGAAGGCGTGCCGCAGCCGGTACGGGACTCGCTGCGCCCGGTGGACTACGTCTGGGCCTATCCGGCCGCCTCCGGGAACGGCGGCCTGGACTTCGTCGATCTGCTGGCCGAGGCCACCATGGCGAGCCTGCTCTCCGAGCGGTTCGACCGGGCGAAGTCCCTCAGCCGCCGCGCGCTGCGCGCCCTGGACGAGCACCGCGATGCGCTGCGCGCCGCGTGGTTCTGGCTCCAGCGCTCCCGGATGGACAACGGCCCCGAGCGCAGCGACGGCCGCGCCGAACTGCTCAGGGCGCGGGAGCTGGTCCGCGGACTGCCGCCGTCCGTGGTGCACGCCCAGGTGATGGCGCTGGACGCCGCCCGGCAGTCGTCGGGGGAGCCGGTCGGCCCGCGGATGTTCGAGTCGGCCGAGCGGGCGGTGTCGCTGGCCCGCCTGGTGGACGCCGAGTCCATCGAGCTGTACGCGCGCTTCACCCTGGCCTGTCTGCACACCGAGGCCGGCGACACGGAGGAGGGCATCGCCGAGATGACGGCGGTGCTGGAACGGGTGCTGGCCCGCGGCGAGGTGAGTCTGCTGGGCCGCTGCCTGGTCAACTTCGGCGTCACCGTGGCGGAGGCGGGCCGGCTGGACCTGGCGCTGGAGACGACGGAACGGGGGCTGGCGCTGGCCGAGCGCTTCGGCCTCGCCGACACCACGAGCTGGCTGGCCTGCAACCGGGCGATGGTGATGCTGCACCGGGGCCGCTGGGCGGAGGCCGCCGCCTCGCTCAGGACGGTCGTGGAACGGACCCGTACCGACACGCCCCGGGCCGCCGCACGCGTGATGGCGGCCCAGCTGGCGTTGCTGCGCGGCCATGTGCCGGCCGCCCGCGCCGAACTGGCCGCGGTGCACGCGGGCTTCCGCACCCCGGAACTGCGCCGTGACTTCCTGATCGGGCTGAACCGGGTGGAGCTGGAGCTGGCGGTGCGGGCGGGTGACATCCGGCAGGCCAGGGAGCTGTTCCGGGTGTCCGTGGCAGGCGGCGCGCCGCCGTTCAACGCCAGCTATCTGTGGGGGCTGTTCCACGCGGCGGCCCGCGCCGAGTCGGACACCCGGGGGCTGCCGGAGGCGGACGGGGGCCGCCCGGAGGCGGTCCGCGTGATCCGCGAGGCCATGGCACCGGTATCCCGGCGCTCCCCGCTGTGGGCCGGCATCGGCCGGCTGGTGGACGTGGAACTGCTGCGCGCGGAGAGCCGGGACTCGGCGGGGCGCTGGGCCGAGGCGGTGGCCGGCCTGGAACCGCTGGGGCTGCCGTACCACCTGGCAGACGCCCGGGTGTGCTGGGCGGAGGCGCTGCTCACCCAGGACACGTCGGCGGCGGGGGAGGAGCGGGAACGAGCGGTCCGGCTGCTGCGGCAGGCGCGTACGGTGGCGGCCGAGCTGGGCGCGGCGCCGGTGGTGGCCCGGGTCGATCAGCTGGCGGCGCGCACCCGGGTCGTGCTGGAGCCCCGGCCCGCGACCGCGCCGGAGCTGCCGGCGGCGGCGTCCGCTCCCGGGGACCCGTTCGGGCTCACTCCCCGGGAGCGGGACGTGCTGGCGCTGGTCGCCGAGGGGCGCAGCAACCGGCAGATCGCCGAGCGGCTGTTCATCTCGCCCAAGACGGCGAGTGTGCACGTCTCCAACATCCTGGCCAAGCTGTCGGTCACCAGCCGCGGTGAGGCCGCGGCCCTGGCACACCGGCTCAGGCTGCCGGCGAAGGTGACCCCGGGACGCTGACGGTGACCCGGCCCGACTCCAGGTCGATCGGGCCGGCGCCACCGGGCGCGTTGCTGCCCTCGTCGACCCGGTCGAACTCCAGCCGCCAGGCCTCTTCCTCCGTGTAGTAGCCACTGGGCCGGAACAGCGCTTCCATCAGACTGAACGGATTGGGCATCCTCGCCTCCCAAGTCGAGAACCGATCCTCGTCTCATCGGAAAGGACGATGAGCAGGGGTCCGAGAGTTCCGCCGCCGGGGCCTTACCCGCCGGCGCCCGCCCGCGCCCCCGCACGTCCGCCCGCCTAAGGACCCCGCCGTACGCGCAGATGCGCAGGCTGCCCGATGTGCCGCCGCCGCCTGCCCGAGGAGTGTGGAGGCAACCAGAGATCAGCCACCACGGCGAAGGCGGGGACCCCATGTACGGCGACCTCAACATCGACATCGTCAGGGAACGCATCGAGAGCCTCCAGCGCGAAGCGCGCCACGAGCGCCTGCTGCGCGAGGCCGGCCGGGCACGGCGGGCGGCCCGCGCCGCCCGCCCGGCCGTCACGGAGGCGGACGAGGGGGAGGAACCGAGCGTACGGGCGTCCGTACCCCGCCGCTGGCTGCGGGCCCGCGCGTGACCCCTGCCGCTCCCGCCCCCGGCTCCGCCCCCGAAACTCTCGCGAGGTTGTCGGACGGATGTGCGATCCTGCGAAACATGCAGATCAGATCCGTCAGCCCGGTGTTCGTCGGACGCGACAAGGAGAGCGCCGCCCTCGACCGCGCACTCCGTGAGGCGGACGACGGCGCCCCGCAGGCGGTACTCATCGGGGGCGAGGCGGGGGTGGGCAAGACCCGGCTGCTGGAAGAGGCACTCTCCCGTGCCGCCCGGGACACCGGCGCCCTCACCGTCGTCGGCGCCTGCGTGGAGGCGGGGGCCGACGGCCTGCCGTTCGCCCCCGTGTCCACACTGCTGCGCGGCCTGCACCGGCGGTTCGGTGACGAGCTCACCCAGGCCGCCGCCGGATTCGGCGACGAGCTGGCCCGGCTCCTGCCCGAACTGGGCGAGCCCACCGCCCACCCCGCCCCGGCCGGCACCGAGGAGGGCCGCGGCCGGCTCTTCGAGCTGACCGCGCGCCTGCTGGAAACCCTCGCCAAAACCCGCACCCTGGTCCTGGCCATCGAGGACCTGCACTGGTCGGACCGCTCCACCCGCGAACTCCTCAGCTACCTCTTCCGCTCCCTGCCGCGCGGCCGGGTCCTGCTGCTGATGACCTACCGCTCCGACGACATCCACCGCCGCCACCCGCTGCGCCCCTTCCTCGCCGAGCTGGACCGGCTGCGCACGGTGCGGCGGATCGAACTGGAACGGTTCACCGTCGACGAGGTCCGCCGCCAGCTGGCCGGCATCCACGGCAGCGAACCCCGGGCCCGGGTGGTCGAGCAGGTCTACGCCCGCTCGGACGGCAACGCCTTCTTCGTCGAGGAACTCGCCGGCTGTCTGCGGGGGAACGAGCCGCCCGGCATGATCAGCGACTCGGTGCGCGATCTGCTGCTGGTCCGGGTCGAGGCGCTGCCGGAGAGCGTCCAGCGGGTGATCCGGATCGCGGCCAGGGGCGGCTCCCGGGTGGAACACGCCCTGCTGCGCGCGGTCGTCCCCGGCGACGAGGACGAGCTGATCGAGGCACTGCGCACCGCCGTCGGCGCCAATCTGCTGCGGGTGGACGAGGACGACAGCTACCGCTTCCGGCACGCCCTGGTACGGGAGGCCGTCATCGACGACCTGCTGCCGGGGGAGCGGTCACGGCTCTCCCGCCGCTACGCGGAGGCGCTGGAGGCGGACCCGGCGCTGGTGTGCGCCGACGAACGCCCCGCCCGGCTGGCGGGATTCTGGTACCAGGCCAACGACCCCGTCAAGGCGCTGCCCGCGACGCTGCGCGCGGCGGACGCGGCACGCGGCCGGCACGCGTACGCCGAGCAGCTGAGGATGCTGGAACGCGTCCTGGAACTGTGGGACAGCGTGCCGGCGGAGATCAGGACCGCGCAGCGCCCGGCGCGGGACGTGGAGTCGTACCCGCTGTGCGACTGCGTGGACGAGACCCTGGCCCACCTGGACCTGCTGGCCGAGATCACGCTGACCGCCCGGCTCGCGGGGGAGCCGGAGCGGGGCCTGTCGGTGGCCAGGCGGGCGCTGCGCATCATCGTGGAGCCGGAGCATCCGCTGCGCGCGGCGTGGTTCTGGAGCCAGACGTCACGGCTGCTGCGTCATCTGGCCCGGGGCACCGGCTGGGAGGAGCTCAAGCGGGCCCAGGCGCTGCTGGCCGGCTTCGACCCGTCCCCCACCCACGCCCATGTGCTGACCGAGGCCGCCACCTGGGGGGTGCTGTTCGACGCGGGGCCGGACGCGCTGGAGACGGCACGGCAGGCCGTGGACCTGGCCCGCGCCATGGGCAACGAGGAGGCCGAGCTGCACGCCCTGGTGAGTCTGGGCGGGCTGATGAGCGAGACCGGCGCGGGCGAGGACGGCATCGCCGTGATGCGGGCGGCTGCCGAGCGGGTGCAGGCCGGGCACCACGTCAATGTCTTCACCCGCAGCCACGTCAATCTCCAGTCGGTCCTGGAGACCGTGGGCCGTTCCCGGGAGTCCCTGGAGGTGGGCGAGGAGGCGCTGAAGCTCACCGACCGGTGGCGGCTGCGGCAGACCGCGGTGTGGCTGCACCGCAACCGCGGTGACGCGCTGTACTCCCTGGGCCGCTGGGACGACGCGGCGACGGCCGGGCGCACCGCCGCCGCCGACGCGGCGTCCCCGGTGAACCGGGCGCTGTCGGCCGAGTTCGTCGCCCAGGTGGCGCTTGCGCGCGGCGAGTACGAGGTCGCCGAGGCCGAGATCGCGGTGATGACCGAGCAGTACAACGCGTACGACCGGTCGGTGCAGCACGCCCACCCGGCGGCCCGCTGCAAGCTGCTGCTCGCGGCGGCCCGGGGCCGGATCCTGGACGCGCGGGAACTGTTCGCCGGGGCCGTGACGGCCGGGCTCCCGCCCGGCGCCGGCAGTTACACCTGGCCGTTGGTGCACGCGGCGGCGGTCGCCGAGGCGGACGCGGCCGGGGTGCCGGCCGCCGCGCCCGGGCGGGCGGAGGCGATCGGCCTGATCCGTACGTACGCGGCCGGGCTCCGCCGCCACTATCCGGTGTGGCAGGCCCACGCGGAGCTGGTCGAGGCGGAACTGCGGCGGGCCGAGGGCACGGTGCGGGCGGCCGACTGGGCCGCGGTGATCGCCGCGCTGGAAGGGCTGGAGCGCCCCTACCTGCTCGCGCAGGCCCGCGCGCACGGCGCGGAGACACTGCTGGCGGACGGCGACCGCGAAGGCGCGGGCGCGCTGCTGGTCCAGGCGTACGAGGCGGCCCGCGCCCTGGGTGCGGCACCGCTGATGCGCGGGGTCGAACAACTGGCCCAGCGCGCCCGGCTGCCGCTGGCTCCCGCCGCTGACCCCGGGACGGCGGGGCGGGACGACCGGGGGCTGACCCGCCGCGAACGCGACGTCCTGGCCCTGGTGGCGGCCGGCCGCAGCAACCGCCAGATAGCGGAGGAGCTCTTCATCTCCCCGAAGACGGCCAGCGTCCATGTCTCCCACATCCTGGCCAAGCTGGAGGTGTCGGGCCGCGGGGAGGCGGCGGCACTGGCGCACCGGCTGGGCCTGCTGCGGGAGGAACGGGTCACCCCGCAGGGCTGACCGGGGACCGCCGAGGGGCCGCCGCCCGGCTCTCCGCCGCCCCGGGGCTGGCTCGCCCGGATCCGCGCGGAACCTTCCGCCCCTGGGCACGGACGTCATTCCCAGGAGCCCTGGGCCGCCGGCAGCGCCGCGATCTCCTTCAGGTCCTGCGGCGTCAGCCGGACCTCGTCGGCCGCCGCGTTCTCCCGCGCCCAGTGCTCCTGCTTGGTGCCGGGTATCGGTATCACGTGCCGCCCCTGCGCCAGCAGCCACGCCAGCGCCACCTGGGCGACCGTTGCCCCCTCGTGCCGGGCGGCCACCCGGCGCAGCCCCGCCACCAGCGGCTGGTTGGCCGCCATCATCTCCGCCGTGAAGCGCGGATGCCGGGCCCGCAGGTCCTCCGGTTCGAAGCCGACGCCGGGCGTCAGCGTGCCGCTGAGGAAGCCGTTGCCCAGCGGCATCGCCGCCAGCAGCCCGATCCCCCGCGCCTCGCACCACGGCAGCAGCCCGCGCAGCGCCTCCGGCGACCACACCGACAGCTCCGCCTGGACGGAGTTCACCGGGAACACCTGCTGGATCCGGCCGAGCACCCGCACCGTGCGGTCGTACCGGTCCGGCGCCACCGCGCCGCCCCGTACGCCGCGGCCGTGCCGCCCGCGCGGCTCCAGCGCACACAGCCCCAGGGCCCGCACCTTTCCGGCCGCCACCAGCTCGGCCATCGCCCCCCAGGTCTCCTCCACCGGCACCTCGGGATCGATCCGGTGCAGCTGGTACAGATCGATCACATCGGTCCGCAGCCGGCGCAGCGACGCGTCGCAGGCGCGCCGGATGTAGGAGGGGCGGCCGTTGGCCACGATGTGCCGGTCGCCGGCGAGCAGCCCGCACTTGGCGGCCAGGTACACCTCGTCCCTGCGCTCCTTCAGCACCCGCCCCAGCAGCAGTTCATTGGTGTACGGGCCGTACATGTCCGCCGTGTCCAGCAGCGTGCACCCCGCGTCCAGCGCGGCCCGCACCGTCCGCAGCGAGCCCTGTCTGTCCCGCTGGGAGGCCGAGTACGCCCAGCTCATCGGCATGCAGCCCAGGCCGATGGCCCCTACCCGGACCGCCCCCGTGCCGATCGTCCTGTACCGCACCGAACCGTTCCTTCCCCACTGTTCCCCCGCTGTGCCCCGTCGTGCCCGGTCCCCGCCGTCCCGCCGTCCGCGTCCTCCAACGTAACCGGCGCGGCCGACAGCTTCGCCGGAGGGCCGTCCAACGGCCGCGCGTAGCCTGGCGGTCATGACCACAGGAGATGTCTGGCTGCCCCTGCCCCCCGCCGAACTGGCCCCGCTGCCCGCCTCGCTCAGCTACGTCCACTGGAACGGCGAGGAGGAGTTCCCCGCCGACCCGGCCGACTGTGTGTTCTACACGGTGCCCTACATGAAGGGCCCCGAGGTGGCGGTGCGCCCGCTGCCGCACATGCCCCGGCTGCGCGTGGTGCAGACCCTGACGGCGGGTGTGGACCACATGCTGCCCGTCGTACCGACGCTGCCCACCGGAGCGCTGCTGTGCAACGCCGGACCGCTGCACAACACCTCCACCGCCGAACTCGCCCTCACCCTCACGCTGGCCGCGCTGCGCGGCGTCCCGAAGGCGGTGCGCGACCAGGACGCCGGGCGCTGGGACTCCCGGATGTGGACCTCCCTGGCCGACCGGCGGGTGCTGATCGTCGGGTACGGCGGGATCGGCGCGGCCATCGAGGAGCGGCTGCTGCCGTTCGAACCGGCCGAGGTGGTACGGGTCGCCGGCCGGGCCCGTACCTCCCCGCGCGGCCCGGTGCACGCCTCCACCGATCTGCCGGGTCTGCTGCCGGGGGCCGAGGTGGTGATCGTGGCGACGCCGCTGACCGAGGGGACCCGTGGTCTGGTCGGGGCGGAGTTCCTGGCCGCGCTGCCGGACGGCGCGCTGCTGGTGAATGTCTCGCGCGGCGCGGTGGTGGACACCAAGGCGTTGCTGGCGGAGCTGGAGTCGGGCCGGCTGCTGGCGGCGCTCGATGTCACGGACCCCGAGCCGCTGCCCGCCGGGCATCCGCTGTGGCAGGCGCCGGGGGTGCTCATCACCCCGCATGTCGGCGGCCCCTCCACGGCGTTCAGGCCGCGCGCCGAACGTCTGGTCCGGGCCCAGCTGGAACGGTTCGCGGCGGGGGAGACCCTCGATCACGTGGTGGCCGAAGCCGAATAGATCACAGGAGTCACATCAATCACACAGTGAGATGAGTCCGCTACGCATCGTGCAGAGGGTCCCCCTCATTATCACTCTGGGTTGAATGGCTATGGCGCTGAGTGACGGTGCTGGTGTATCGTCCCTGCCGGGGAGAGTTCAGCGGAGCAGGGGGCGACAGGCGGATGCACGGTCCATGGACGAAATGCCGACTTCAGCACGGCCGCGGTACCGCGTGGCGGACGAGCCGATGAGCACCGGGGACAGCACCACGCCCCCGACCGCCCCGCCACCGCGGCCGGCCCTGCTGGGCGGGCCACTGCCGCAGCTGGCGCTGGCCGCCCTGTGCGGGGCCTATGTGGTGGGCGCCGCGTTCGGCTGGGGAACGCCCCAGGTCGCCGCCGTCATGGGCGACTTCGGGCTCAGCGCCGCCGCCTGGCTCGCCAGCGGATCCTGCCTGTGGTACGCGCGCACCCGCGCCGGATCCCTGCGCCCGGCCTGGGTGCTGCTGGGGCTCTCCTCCGCCATGACGGGCCTGGGCAGCGCGATCTGGGGCTGGTACGAGGTGGTGCTGCGGGTCCCCGTCCCGCGCACCTCGGCCGCCGATGTGTGCTACCTGCTGTTCGCGCCGCTGGCCATCGTCGGCCTGCTGATGCTCGCCAAACGCCCGCTGAACCGCACCGGCTGGTTCTGTTTCGGCCTGGACGCCTGGCTGGTCGCCGGCTCGCTGCTGACGCTCACCTGGAGCGTGGCGCTGGTCCACACCGCCGAACGGCAGGGCGAGTCGGTGGCCAGGGCGGCGCTCGCCCTGGGCTACCCACTCCTGGACATCGCCCTGGTGTCCATGCTGCTGGTGCTGCACTTCCGGCGCGGCCCCGAACACCGCTCCGCGGTCAACATGGCGGTCGGCGGGCTCGCCGTCACGGTGCTGTGCGACGCCCTGTTCAGCTCCCCGATGCTGCGTGAGCACTACAGCTCGGGCCAGTTGCTGGACGCCGGCTGGTTCGCCGGGTCACTGCTGCTGGCGCTGGCCCCCTGGGTGTCGGGGCGGCCCGGGGAGGACGAGCAGCCCGGCGTGCGGGGCCGCGGGAGCGCGGCCGTCGCCGACGGCGCCCCGGACACCGCGTCCACCGCCCCGTCCACGACCTCGCTCATCCCACTCACCCCGCCCCCTCCGCTCACCGCCGTTCCGCCCCTCGCCCCCGCGGCCTCCGTCACCGCGCGCACGGGCGCGACCCTCCCGGAGGACGAGGACGGCGAGGGGCCGCCCGACCGGCTCGGCTCCTTCACCTCTCTGATGCCCTATCTCGCCGCCGCCGTCTGTTTCCTGAGCATCCTGCTCACCTACAACACCGGCGGCGGCCGGCCGGACCCGGTGGTGGTGGTCACCGCCGCCACCGTGGTGGTGGCGCTGCTGGCCCGGCAGGGCATCACTCTCATGGAGAACACGAAGCTCACCCGCGAACTGGCCCGGCAGGAGAACCACTTCCGTTCCCTCGTCCAGGGCTCCAGCGACGTGATCATGATCTCCGCCTCGGACGGCAAGCTCCGGTACGTCAGCCCGGCCGCCGCCGGCGTCTACGGACGGGACCCCGACCGGCTCATCGGCAAGCCGTTCCACAGCCTCATCCACCCCGAGGACGCCGACCGCGTGCTCTACGAGCTGTGCCGCTTCCTGGCCGCCGCCCCCGAGGTCGAGCCGGCCACCCGCATCGAGTGCCGTATCCGGCACGGCGGCCCGGACGAGCGGTGGATGCACATCGAGTCCAGCGTCAACCGCCATCTCAACGGCCTCATCTTCAACAGCCGCGACGTCACCGACCGGGTACGCCTCCAGGAACAGCTGCGGCACAGTGCCTCCCACGACGCGCTCACCGATCTGCCCAACCGCGCCCTGTTCACCGAACGCGTCCAGGCGGCGCTGGGCCAGGGCCCGGTGGCGGCCGGCGAGATCGCGGTGCTCTTCATCGACCTCGACGGCTTCAAGGCCGTCAACGACTCGATCGGCCACCAGGCGGGCGACGAACTGTTGGTCCGGGCCGCCCGGCGGCTGCGGGAATCCGTGCGACAGGGCGATGTGACCGCGCGGCTGGGCGGGGACGAGTTCGCCGCGCTGATCACGGGGGACCCGGGCGCCGCGCCCGCCCCCCGCGAACAGCGCATGACGGAGATCGCCGAACGGGTGCGCGCCGCACTGTCCCGCCCCTACCACCTGCGCGAGGGCGAGGTGCGGGTGGCCGCCAGCATCGGCGTGGCCTTCGCCGAGCCGGGCAGCACCCCCGCCACCCTGATGCGCGACGCCGACCTGGCCATGTACCGCGCCAAACAGGCGGGCAAGGCCCGCGTCGAGTTCTACGCGCCCCACCTGCGCACCGAGGCGGTGCGCCGCACCCAGCTCGCCGCCCGGTTGCGCACCGCCCTGCACACCGGTGAGCTGACCCTGCTCCACCAACCGGTCGTCACCCTGGCCGACGGCCGGATCGCCGCCCTCAGCGCCCAGGCCCGCCGGCGCTCCGCCCACCCGCCGCTGTCCACCCCGCTGGAGCATCTGCGCCCCCGCCGCGAGTACGGCCCCCCGTTCGCCCGCCTCGCCGACCACCACGGCAGCGCCGACCGGGCCACCGACGTCACCCGCTGGCTGCTGGAGCAGGCCGTCGCCGAGGCCGGGCGGCGGCACGCGGCGGGACTGACCCTGCCGGTCAGCGTGCGGGTGCCCGCCGGCCGGCTCGCGGACCGGGCCCTGGGCGCCGGCGGCATCGAGGCCCTCCTGGCCGAGCACGACCTGCCCGCCGAGGCCCTCGTCCTGGAACTCCCCGAGTCCGCCCCCGCGCTCGCCGCGCCCGAACTGCGCCGCCGCCTGTCCGACCTCAGCCGGCTCGGCGTGGGCATCGCGCTGGACGGCTTCGGCGGCGCCGCCACCCCGCCCGCCGTGCTGCACCGGCTCCCCGTCGACCTCGTCCGCCTGGACCGTGAGCTTACCGAAGGGCTGCTGGACTCCCCCTCCCTGCGCACCATCACCGCCGGACTGCTGCGGATGGCCGCGGACCTGGGCGTCCACACCCTGGCCGACGGCGTCGACCACCCCGACCTCGCCGCCACCCTGTGCGCCCTGGGGTGCAGCCACGCCCAGGGCCCTGTCTTCGGTGAGCCCCTGGACCCGATCCGCCTGCACCGGCTGCTGGAGAGCGGCCGGCCGCCCCGGCCGGCCGGGCAGCCCCCGGAGCCGGCCGCCGATCTGGCCACCGTTCCGGCGCCCCGGCTGCACGGCCGCACCGACCCGACCGCCGCCGGGCCCGCCCCGTCCCCGGTGGCGCCCACATAGTGAGACGTGGATTCCGCCCACTTGACACAGGGCCGCCCATAGGTGGAGGGTCATCACCATGCAGACCCGAATTCTCGTACTTGGACGGCGCGTCGGCTGACCCCGGGACACCCCCGCGGACCAGCGACGCGCTCCCCTCGCATGCCATCCGGCACGGGGGGTTTTTTGTTGCACCGATACCGAAACCCGCACCCGCACCAGCGCATCACCCTCATCTCCGAGAAGAGAATGTCGATGACCGAACAGGCCACCGGGGCCCCCAAGCCGCAGCCACGGGCCCCCCGTGGCGGCACCCAGCAGCCCGCCGCCACCGTCGAGCACGTCACGGGCGCCCAGGCGCTCATCCGCTCTCTCGAAGCGGTCGGCGCGGACACCGTATTCGGCATCCCCGGCGGCGCGATCCTCCCCGCCTACGACCCCATGATCGACTCGACCTCCGTGCGCCACATCCTGGTCCGCCACGAGCAGGGCGCGGGCCACGCCGCCACCGGCTACGCCCAGGCCACCGGCAAGGTCGGCGTGTGCATGGCCACCTCGGGCCCCGGCGCCACCAACCTGGTCACCCCCATCGCCGACGCCTACATGGACTCGGTGCCGCTGGTCGCCATCACCGGCCAGGTCGCCAGCTCCGTCATCGGCACCGACGCCTTCCAGGAAGCCGACATCTGCGGCATCACCACGCCCGTCACCAAGCACAACTTCCTGGTCACCGACCCCGCGGAGATCCCGCGCACCATCGCCGAGGCGTTCCACATCGCCGCCACCGGCCGCCCCGGACCCGTCCTGGTCGACATCGCCAAGGACGCCCTCCAGGCCCGCACCACCTTCAGCTGGCCGCCCGCTATCGACCTGCCCGGCTACCGCCCCGCCTCGCGCCCACACGCCAAGCAGATCCGCGAGGCCGCCCGGCTGATCTCCGAGGCCAAGCGCCCCGTGCTGTACGTCGGCGGCGGCGTCCTCAAGGCCGGCGCCGCCCCCGAGCTGCTGGCCCTCGCCGAGCAGACCGGCGCCCCCGTCACCACCACCCTCATGGCCCTGGGCGCCTTCCCCGACAGCCACCCCCAGCACCTGGGCATGCCCGGCATGCACGGCTCGGTCGCCGCGGTCACCGCGCTCCAGAAGTCCGACCTGCTGATCACCCTCGGCGCCCGCTTCGACGACCGCGTCACCGGCCGCAGCGACTCCTTCGCCCCGCACGCCAAGGTCATCCACGCGGACATCGACCCCGCCGAGATCGGCAAGATCCGTACCGCCGACGTGCCGATCGTGGGCGACGCCAAGGACGTGCTGACCGACCTCGCCGCCGCCCTCCGGGCCGAGACCGAGGCCGGCCACCAGGGCGAGGCCGCCGCCACCCGCTACCGCGAATGGTGGCAGCTGCTCAACCGCTGGCGCGAGACGTACCCGCTGGGCTACGACCTGCCGCAGGACGGCTCGCTCTCCCCGCAGCAGGTCATCGAACGCATCGGCGCGCTGGCCCCCGAGGACACCATCTACACCTCGGGCGTGGGCCAGCACCAGATGTGGGCCGCCCACTTCCTCGCCTTCGAACGCCCCGGCACCTGGCTCAACTCCGGCGGCGCGGGCACCATGGGCTACGCCGTCCCCGCCGCGCTCGGCGCCAAGGCCGGCCGCCCCGAGTCCACCGTGTGGGCCATCGACGGCGACGGCTGCTTCCAGATGACCAATCAGGAACTGACCACCGCCGCCCTCAACGGCGCCCCCATCAAGGTCGCCATCATCAACAACGGCGCGCTGGGCATGGTCCGCCAGTGGCAGACCCTCTTCTACAACCAGCGGTACTCCAACACCGTGCTGCGCGACGGTCCGGACGCCGACCCCACGGCCACCAGCCAGGGCACCCGGATCCCCGACTTCGTCAAACTCGCCGAAGCCATGGGCTGCGTCGGACTGCGCTGCGAGACACCCGAGCAGCTGGACGCGGTCATCGAGAAGGCCAACTCCATCAACGACCGCCCCGTCGTCGTGGACTTCATCGTCCACGAGGACGCCATGGTCTGGCCGATGGTCGCCGCCGGAACCTCCAACGACGAGGTCATGGCCGCCCGCGGGGTGCGCCCGGACTTCGGCGACGGGGACGACTGACCGACGAGAGCCATCGCCGTACAGGTAGAGGAACGAAGCCACCCATGTCCAAGCACACGCTCTCCGTCCTGGTCGAGAACAAGCCGGGGGTGCTCTCCCGCATCACCGCCCTGTTCTCCCGCCGCGGATTCAACATCGACTCCCTCGCCGTGGGCACCACCGAACACCCCGAGGTGTCCCGGATCACCATCGTGGTCAACGTCGAGGCCCTCCCCCTGGAACAGGTCACCAAGCAGCTCAACAAGCTGGTCAACGTCCTGAAGATCGTCGAACTCGACTCCGCGTCGGCGGTCACCAGGGAACTCGTTCTGGTGAAGGTCAGGGCCGACAACGACACCAGGTCCCAGATCGTGGAAATCGTGCAGCTCTTCCGCGCCAAGACCGTCGACGTCGCACCCGAGGCCGTCACCATCGAGGCCACCGGCAGCAGTGACAAACTCGAAGCCATGCTGCGCATGCTGGAGCCCTTCGGCATCAAGGAACTGGTGCAGTCCGGCACCATCGCCATAGGACGCGGAGCCCGGTCCATCACCGACCGCTCCCTGCGCGCCCTGGAGCGATCCGCCTAGCGGGAACCGGTCCGTACAGCGAGATCCGCACCCATCCCATCACCGCACCACCTACGGTGGACGCACGCCGCGACCGCCGCAGCAGGAACAACAAGGAGAAAACCGAAGTGGCCGAGCTGTTCTACGACGACGACGCCGACCTGTCCATCATCCAGGGCCGCAAGGTCGCGGTTCTCGGCTACGGCAGCCAGGGCCACGCCCACGCGCTGTCCCTGCGGGACTCGGGCGTCGACGTGCGCGTCGGTCTCCACGAGGGCTCGAAGTCCCGCGCCAAGGCCGAGGAGCAGGGCCTGCGCGTGACCACCCCCGCCGAGGCCGCCGCCGAGGCCGACGTCATCATGATCCTGGTCCCGGACCCGATCCAGGCCAAGGTCTACGAGGAGTCCGTGCGTGAGCACCTGAAGGACGGCGACGCGCTGTTCTTCGGCCACGGCTTCAACATCCGCTTCGGCTTCATCAAGCCCCCGGCCGGCGTCGACGTGTGCATGGTCGCCCCCAAGGGCCCCGGCCACCTGGTGCGCCGCCAGTACGAGGAAGGCCGCGGCGTGCCCTGCATCGCCGCCGTCGAGAACGACGCCACCGGCAGCGCCTTCGCCCTCGCGCTCTCCTACGCCAAGGCCATCGGCGGCACCCGCGCCGGCGTCATCAAGACCACCTTCACCGAGGAGACCGAGACCGACCTCTTCGGTGAGCAGGCCGTGCTGTGCGGCGGCGCCTCCGCGCTGGTGAAGGCCGGCTTCGAGACGCTGGTCGAGGCCGGTTACCAGCCGGAGATCGCGTACTTCGAGTGCCTGCACGAGCTGAAGCTCATCGTGGACCTCATGTACGAGGGCGGCCTGGGCAAGATGCGCTGGTCCATCTCGGAGACCGCCGAGTGGGGCGACTACGTCACCGGCCCGCGGATCATCACCGAGGAGACCAAGGCCGAGATGCGCCGCGTGCTGGCCGACATCAAGGACGGCACCTTCGCCAACAACTGGATGGCGGAGTACAACGCCGGTCTGCCCAAGTACAACGAGTACAAGAAGGCGGACGAGGACCACCTGCTGGAGACCACGGGCCGCGACCTGCGCAAGCTGATGAGCTGGGTCGACGACCAGGACTGAGCGGATCGGCACGGCCGCGGCGGAGGTCCCACCCCGACCCCGCCGCGGCCCGCCCCGTTCCTCCTCGCGTCGCCCCGTACCACCCCCCCGTTCGCGGGGATTCGCTCGATCGAGCGGCCGCCCCGGCCAACCCGTCCCGTGGCGGCACCGCGCCGAATACACTGCACCCAGCACCAAGCGCGTCACAGGCTCACAGCGTCGTGCGTCTCCACGCGGCTGCCTACTCCACCGCCTCGGCCGTCGGGACGCGGCCTTCCGCAAAGGACAGTGAGACCCAGTGAGCAAGCCCGCCGTACTCATCGCCGAAGAGCTTTCCCCCGCCACCGTCGAAGCGCTGGGCCCGGACTTCGACATCCGGCACTGTGACGGTGCGGACCGCGCACAGCTGCTGAGCGCCATCGCCGACGTCGACGCCATCCTCATCCGCAGCGCCACCAAGGTCGACGCCGAGGCCATCGCCGCGGCCCGCAAGCTGCGGGTGGTCGCCCGCGCCGGGGTCGGCCTGGACAACGTGGACGTGGCCGCCGCCACCAAGGCCGGCGTCATGGTCGTCAACGCCCCCACCTCCAACATCATCACCGCCGCCGAGCTCGCCTGCGGCCTGCTGGTCGCCACCGCGCGCCACATCCCGCAGGCCAACACCGCCCTCAAGAACGGCGAGTGGAAGCGCAGCAAATACACCGGCGTCGAACTGTCCGAGAAGACCCTCGGCGTGGTGGGCCTGGGCCGCATCGGTGTCCTGGTCGCGCAGCGGATGGCCGCGTTCGGCATGAAGATCGTCGCCTACGACCCCTACGTGCAGCCCGCCCGCGCCGCGCAGATGGGCGTCAAGCTCCTCCCGCTCGACGAACTCCTGGAGATCTCGGACTTCATCACCGTCCACCTCCCCAAGACCCCCGAGACGCTGGGCCTGATCGGCGACGAGGCGCTGCACAAGGTGAAGCCGTCGGTGCGCATCGTCAACGCCGCCCGTGGCGGCATCGTCGACGAGAGCGCCCTGCTGTCCGCCCTCAAGGAGGGCCGGGTGGCCGGCGCGGGCCTGGACGTCTACTCCAGCGAACCCTGCACGGACTCCCCGCTGTTCGAGTTCGACAGCGTCGTGTGCACCCCGCACCTGGGGGCCTCCACCGGTGAGGCCCAGGAGAAGGCCGGCATCTCGGTGGCCCGCTCGGTCCGCCTGGCGCTGGCCGGCGAGCTGGTCCCGGACGCGGTCAACGTCCAGGGCGGCGTGATCGCCGAGGACGTACGCCCCGGGCTGCCGCTCGCCGAGAAGCTCGGGCGGATCTTCACCGCGCTGGCCGGCGAGGTCGCCATGCGGCTCGACGTCGAGGTGCGCGGCGAGATCACCCAGCACGACGTGAAGGTCCTGGAACTCTCCGCGCTCAAGGGCGTCTTCGAGGATGTCGTCGCCGAGACGGTCTCCTATGTCAACGCCCCGCTGTTCGCGCAGGAGCGCGGCGTGGAGGTGCGGCTCACCACCAGCTCCGAGTCGCCCGACCACCGCAACCTGATCACCGTGCGCGGCACCCTCACCGGCGGTGAGACGGTGGCGGTCTCCGGCACCCTGGCCGGCCCCAAGCACCAGCAGAAGATCGTCGGCATCGGCGAGCACACCGTGGACCTGGCCCTCGCCGACCACATGGCCTTCCTGCGCTACACCGACCGCCCCGGCGTCGTCGGCACCCTCGGCCGCATCCTGGGCGAGTCCGCGATCAACATCGCCGGGATGCAGGTGGCACGCGCCGAGGAGGGCGGCGAGGCCCTGATCGCGCTCACCCTGGACGAGACCGTCTCCACGCAGGTGCTCGCGGAGATCGCCCAGGAGATCGGCGCCACCTCCGCGCGCGGCGTCAACCTCACCGACTGACGGCTGACCCGATCGCTCACCGCGGCGCGGCCGGCGGGCCCCACCGGCCCGCCGGCCGCGCCGTGGGCGTGATCAGCCGTTGGGGAGGATCACCGCGCGGCCCTTGATCTTGCCCTGGTGCAGACGTTCATAGGCGCGCGGTGCCTCGTCGAGACCGTAGGTCTCCACCGTCACCTCGACGCTGCCCGCCCGCGCCAGCTCCAGCACCTCGATCAGCTCACCGCGGCTGCCCCAGTACGGCGCGGAGACCGTCACCTCGAACGCGGTGGAGCCGATGCCCACCGGCAGGGCGCCGCCCGCGATGCCGACGATCGTCACATCCGCCTCCACCGCCGCCATCGCCCCAGCCGCCGTCACGGTGGGCTGCGCCCCCACGAAGTCGAACACCGCCTGGGCACCGAGGCCGCCGGTCAGCTCCCGTACCCGTCCGGCAGCCCGTTCGTCCGACAGCAGCGCCTCGTGCGCCCCCACCTCGCGCGCCAGATCCAGCTTCTCCCGCGCCACGTCCAGCGCGACCACCCGGGCCGGGCTCAGCGCCCGCAGCAGCTGGATGGCCACATGGCCGAGCCCGCCGGTGCCGATCACCACCGCCGTGCTGCCGGGCACCAGTTTGGGCAGCGAACGCTTGATGGCGTGGTACGGGGTCAGGCCGGCGTCCGTCAGCGGCACGGTGGTCACCGGGTCCAGATCGCCGAGCGGCACCAGGAAGCGGGAGTCGTCGATCAGGAGGTACTCCGCGATGGCGCCGGGCGCGCCGAGCCCGGGCGGGAAGATCCCCAGCTCGGCGGCGCGGGTGCAGTAGTTCTCCTTGCCGTGGGCGCACTTGGCGCAGCGCCCGCAGCCCTGTGGTCCGTACACGGCGACGGAGTCGCCCTCGGTGAGCCCGGTGACGCCCTCGCCGAGCGCAGCCACCACGCCCGCGCCCTCGTGGCCGAGCGTCAGGGGCAGCGCGTAGGGAAAGCTCTCGGCCGGCCACTCCATGACAGCGATGTCCGAGTGGCAGACCCCGGCCGCCGACACCTTCAGCAGCACCTGTCCCGGCCCGGGCTCGGGGTCGGGAACGGTGACCACCTGCGGCGCGGCACCGATCTCCCGGTACTGCACGGCTCTCATGCCCGACCTCCTCGACTGCGCCGGCCCCGTCCTCCCACGGTCGGGCCGGGCGCGTACCGGCGCAACCCGTACGGACGCGCGTGGGCCCGCGCCGCCCCGGTGACCCACCGGGGCGCCGCGGGCCCGTGGGGGCGTCAGCCGCCGGCCAGCTCGAAGGCGTATTCGGGGGAGAACTGCCCGGCCGGCCCGGCGCAGCCGTCCAGCTCACCGGGGCGCTTGATCCACAGGTAGGCGTCCACCCGCGCGCTGCCGGTGTTCGCGGTCGGGCTCTCGCCGACCAGCCGCCCGGCCGGGTCGCACCACTCGCTGCCGCTCGGCCCGTTGCCGTTGCGGCTGGTGTCGATGACGGCCTGGAGAGCGGGGTCGCCGAGCTGCCCGAGGACCGCCTCGGCGAACGCCGTCTCGTCCGCGGTGGTGCGGTAGTTCGAGGCGTTGGTGTAGATGCCGTCGCCCTGGGCCACCGCACCGGCGTCGCGCAGCCGCTGGGCGATCGCCGAGGGGCTGTGCCAGCCCGAGTGCCCGGCGTCGAAGTACACCCGGGCCTGCGGGTTGGCGGCGTGGATGATGCCGGCCGCCTCGCCGAGCGCGGAGAACCGCTGGGCGACCTGGCTGTCGTCGAGGCAGTCGGTCAGCGCGATCGCGTCCGGCTCCAGGATCACCACCACGGGATCCGAGCCGAGGCCGGCCGCGAAGCCCTGCGTCCAGGCGAGGTAGCTGGGGAAGTCGGGCGCGCCGCCGGCGGAGGCGCCGCCGCAGTCGCGGTCGGGCAGCACGTACGGCACCAGGACCGGCACCTCGCCGGCCGCCGCGGCGGGGCCGGTGACCGCGGCGACGTCCTGGGTCACCGAGGCCGGCTGGTAGGTGGCGAACCAGATGCCCTGCGGCTGGTCGGCTATGCGCTGTTCGATCAGCTGTCGCCGGGCGTCGCCCGGGTTGGCGGCGACCCAGTCGTGGACGGCGCCGGGGTGGTTGTGGAAGACGGTGCCGGCCGGCAGCTCGGCGGCGTCCTCGCGCGGTGTCTCCTGCGGCGCCGTGGCCTGCGCCGGGGCGAGCAGGCCGAAGGAGAGCAGACCGCCCAGGGCCGCGGCCGCGGCGGCGAACAGCAGCCGGGGCCGGGTGCGGGATCGTGCGTGGGGGGCGTGGGGGGTGCGCACGTGAATCGTTCCTCTCACAACGAGGGGATGGAAAGGGGTCGCGGTGGGGGACGCGGGCTATGGGAGCGCTCCCAAGGTGCTGTCGAAGCTAGCGGCTCGGGCGGCTTCCGTAAACCGTCCCGGCGGCCCCCCGGCGAACGCGCTGCGCCGTCCGGGTGGCCGGCCGGGCGGGGCTGGCCGCGCGGCGCCCGGGCACGTCCGATCATGGGCCTGCCGGAGTGCCGAGACCTGGGGAGTGACGCATCGTGACCACCACCACGCGGCGCGGGGCGCGCGCTCTGCGGGCGACGCTGCTGCTTCCCCTGCTTCCGCTGCTGCTGGCCGCCTGCTCGTCCTCCCCGGGGGACGCCGAACGGGCCGCCGAGGAGACCAGCGCGTCCCCGAGCCCGGCGCCGTCCCCCTCCATCGACCCGGCGAACTTCGTCGACGAGATCGACAACCCGTACCTCCCGCTGGCCCCCGGCACCGGACACCACTTCGACGGCATCTGCACCCACGGGAAGCAGACGATGGTGACCGAGGTGACCCAGGACCGCGAGAACATCCTCGGCGTCTCGACGCTGGTGGTCCGCGAGCGACAGCACTGCCAGGGGGAACAGCCCACCGAGCTGCGGCACTTCTACGCCCAGGACGAGGGCGGCAACGTCTGGTACTTCGGACGCGACACCGGCACCGCGCACGGCAGCTGGCGGGCGGGCATGGACGGTGCGCAGCCCGGTGTGGTCATGCTGGCCGACCCGATGGTGGGCGAGATCTACCAGCAGCAGTTCGCCCCCGACGTCGCGGAGAACGAGGCCAAGGTGATCAGCCTGAACGAGGACCTGGCGATCAGCCTGGGGCGGTTCAGCGAGGTGCTGAAGATCCGGGAGACCAGCCGGCTGGACCCCGAGGTGATCACCGAGAAGTACTACGGCAAGGAGCTGGGGCTCATCCGCTCCCAGCGGGTCCAGGGCGGCGACGACAACCTGGAGCTCGCGGACATCACCGGCGTCGACTGACGGACGTCCCCGGCCCCCCGCCGGCCGTCACCGCGTGCAGCCAGGCCCCGACATCGGCGAAGTCCGCAGCCGTGAGGCCGGCCCCGGCGTCGACACGGTGGAGCAGCGCCGGCCCCGGATGGTGCGCCGCCACCCAGTCGCGGTCGCGCCCGGTGATCTCGTCGTCCAGCCAGACGAACGGCCGCCCGGCCGCCGTGTCGACCAGCGTCCGGGTCTTCCAGTGCAGGGGGCCCGTCCCCGGCTCCCGCGCCGACTGTCCGCCGCCGGGGGCGGTCGTCGGGGACCGACCCGCCACCGTCACCCGGTGTCCCGCAGGCGGGCCGCCTTCAGGGCCAGGTGGAGGAGGAGCCGGTGTTCGCCGTCGGCCAGGTCCAGGCCGGTGAGGGCCTCGACCCGGGTGAGGCGGTAGTACAGGGTCTGCCGGTGTATGCCCAGGGCGGTGGCGGTGCGGGCGGGGGAGCCGGCCTGGTCCAGGAAGATCTCGGCGGTGCGGGCCAGCTCCCGGTGGGCCGGGGCCAGCAGCGGGGCCACAGCCGGGTCGGGGGCGGCCGGCGGGAGGGTGGTGAGCAGCCGGTAGGGGCCGATCGCGTTCCAGGAGGCGATGGGGCCCAGCGCCGGTTCGGCCCGCGCCGCCCGCGCCGCGCCCAGCGCCTCCCGCCAGGCGGCGGGCAGCTCCGCCGCCACCGCGCGGTCCGCGCCGATGCCCACCGTCGCCTCGGGCCCGCTCAGCCGCCCGGCCACCACCCGCGCCGAGGCCGGACGGACCAGCGCCGCCAGGGTGCCCTCCAGCGGGCACAGCGCCAGGGCCCCGGGCAGCGCGGGGGCGCCGTCGTTCCACGGGAGCGCCGCGACCATGGTCAGCGGCCCGGTGGCCGCCGGGCCGAGCGCCTCCGTCAGCTCCCCGGCCGCCGCCTCCCGCTGCGGCGTGGTCAGCAGGGTGTGCAGCAGCGCCCCGAGCCGGCCGCCGAGCCCCGCCGAGCGGGCGAGCAGGCTGCCGATGCGTTCCGCCGTGGCCTGGGCGTCGGCCAGCCGCGGGTCGGTCAGCTCCAGCGCGCCGTCGTCGACCAGCCAGATGTACCCGTACACCACCCCGTGGTGCCGGGCGGGGAGACAGATCCGCCCCGTGCGCACCCCGGCCGCCGGGTCGGGCGGGATGCGCACCGGGCCGCGCGCCCTGGCGATGCCGAACCGCTCGAACCAGGCCCGTACCTCCACCGAGGAGCGCCGGTGCAGGATCGAGCGGGTGCGCACCGGGTCCATCACCCGGTCGTCCGCGCTGTCGTGGGCCCCGAACGCGATCAGCGCGAAGTCGCGGCCCTCCAGCGTCGCCGGGGTGCCCAGACGGGCCGAGACCTCGTCGATCAGCTCCTGGTAATCGGGTTCCACCCGGCCTACCGTCCCTCTCCCGCCGTCTCCGCGTCGCATCCGGCCGCCGTTGCGCGCACCATTCTCATACAGATGTCTGACGCGGGTGCCCCCGGCGGCAGACATCTGTTGATAGCCCGTGGGCCGGGCGCTGCCTAGGTTGCGGATAACTGAGTTCTTCCTGGTATCCGGAGGTGAGGTGCCCGTGCTGGGACCCGTGCTTCTCGCGGCCGCGCGCAGCGATGTCATCCGGCGGGCCGTCTCCGCCACCCCGCTGACCCGCCCGGTGGTGGACCGTTTCGTGGCCGGCGAGCGGCTCGACCAGTCGCTGACGGCGGTGCGGGAGCTGGCGGGCGCCGGGCTCGCGGTCACCCTGGACCATCTCGGCGAGGACGTCACCGACAAGGCGCAGGTGGTACGCGCCCGGGACGCCTATCTGGCGCTGCTGGAGGCCCTGCGCGCGGAGGGCCTGGGGGACCGGGCCGAGCTGTCGCTGAAGCTGTCCGCCTTCGGGCTGCGGCTGGCGGGCGGCGGCGAGGAGTTCGCACACCGCGCGGTGGAGCCGGTGGTGGCGGCCGCCGCCGAGGCCGGGACCATGGTGACCCTCGACATGGAGGACCACACCGCGGTCGACGGCACCCTCGCCGTGCTGGGCGCGCTGCGCGGCCGGTTCCCGCGGACCGGTGTGGCCGTGCAGTCCTACCTCTACCGCACCGAGGACGACTGCCGGGCGCTGGCCGCCACCGGCTGCCGGGTGCGGCTGGTCAAGGGCGCGTACCGGGAGCCCGCCTCCGTGGCGCACCAGGAGAAGCGGCAGGTGGATCTCGCCTATGTGCGGGCCTTGCGCATCCTGCTGACCGGCGGGGGCTATCCGATGATCGCCACCCATGACCCGCGGCTGATCGCGATCGCCGAGGAACTGGCGCGGCGGCTGGAGCGCGCCCCCGACAGCTACGAGTTCCAGATGCTGTACGGGATCCGTACCGAGGAGCAGCTGCGGCTGGCCCGCGCCGGGCATCTGATGCGGGTGTACGTCCCGTACGGCACCGACTGGTACGGCTACTTCATGCGCCGGCTCGCCGAGCGGCCCGCCAATCTCGGCTTCTTCGCCCGTTCCCTGCTGACCCGGGGCTGAGTGCCCCGCCTCTTTCCGAAGGAGACCCACGGCCATGGACGCTGTGACCCAGGTGCCGCCGCCGGTGAACGAGCCGGTGCACACCTACGCCCCCGGTTCGGCGGAGCGCGCCCGACTGGAGCGCAAGCTCAAGGAGCTGTCCGAGAACCCCATCGAGCTGCCGATGACCATCAACGGGGTCCGGCGGATGGGCGGGGGTGACCGCTTCGACGTGGTGCAGCCGCACCGCCACCGGGCCCGACTCGGCACCTACGGCAACGCCACCCGGGCCGACGCGCGGGACGCGATCGACGCCGCGCTGGCGGCGGCCCCCGCCTGGCGGGAGCTGCCCTTCGACGAGCGGGCCGCCGTCTTCCTGAAGGCGGCCGAGCTGCTGTCCGGGCCGTGGCGGGAGACGATCGCGGCCTCCACCATGCTGGGCCAGTCCAAGACGGTGCAGCAGGCGGAGATCGACGCGCCGTGCGAGCTGATCGACTTCTGGCGCTTCAACGTGCACTTCGCCCGGGAGATCCTGGCCGAGCAGCCGCTGGTGCAGCCCAAGGGGGTGTGGAACCGTCTGGACTTCCGCCCGCTGGAGGGCTTCGTCTACGCGATCACGCCGTTCAACTTCACCGCCATCGCCGGCAATCTGCCCACCGCCCCGGCGCTGATGGGCAATGTGGTGGTGTGGAAGCCGTCGCCGACGCAGACCCACGCGGCGGTGCTGCTGATGGAGCTGCTGGAGGAGGCCGGGCTGCCCCCGGGGGTCATCAACCTGGTGACGGGGGACGGCAAGGAGGTCTCGGAGGAGGCGCTGCCGCACCCGGACCTGGCCGGGGTGCACTTCACCGGCTCGACCGGCACCTTCCAGTACCTGTGGCGGGAGATCGGCACCCACATCGAGCGGTACAAGGGGTACCCGCGGATCGTGGGGGAGACCGGCGGCAAGGACTTCATCGTCGCCCACCCGACCGCGGACCCGGCGGCGCTGAAGACGGCGATCACCCGGGGCGCCTTCGAGTACCAGGGCCAGAAGTGTTCGGCGGCCTCCCGGGCGTACATCCCGCGCTCGCTGTGGGAGGGCGGGCTGCGTGACGCGCTGGCGGCCGAGACCGAGGGTCTGTCCATGGGTGATCCGAGCGATCTGTCGAACTTCATGGCCGCCGTCATCGACGAGCGGGCCTTCGCCAAGAACAAGGCGGCGATCGAGCGGGCCAAGGCCGACCCGACCTGCGAGATCGTGGCGGGCGGCACCTGTGACGACTCGGTCGGCTTCTTCGTGCGGCCCACGGTGCTCACCTGCTCCGACCCGGAGAACGAGGTGTTCACCACGGAGTACTTCGGCCCGATCGTCGCGGTGCACGTGTACGAGGACGACTCCTTCGACGCGATGCTGGAGCAGATGGAGTCGGTGGCCCCGTACGCGCTGACCGGCGCGGTGCTGGCCAGGGACCGGGCGGTGGCCGCCGCGGCGAGCGAGAAGCTGCGGTTCGCGGCCGGCAACTTCTATCTGAACGACCGGCCCACCGGGTCGATCGTGGGGCAGCAGCCGTTCGGCGGGGCCCGGGCCTCGGGCACCAATGACAAGGCCGGCTCGAAGTTCAACCTGCTGCGCTGGACCTCGCCGCGCTCGCTGAAGGAGACCCAGGTACCGGCGACCGACTACCGCTACCCCCACATGGGCTGACCGGTCGGGAGCGGTCGGGAAACGATCGGCAACGGCCCCGGTGCGCACGGAAAGTGCGCGCCGGGGCCGTTCTCGTCTCACATACTAGGACGGTCGAGTATCTGGCGGGACATCACTGCTGAAGGCCGCTACTTTTGTAGAAGCCGACAGTGACGCTCCATCCAGCGTGCGGCGGTCGCGGCCAGGTGCAGCAGTGCGGGCGACCCCCGCCGCGCCGGGCCCCACCCCCTGCGGCAGCCCTCGCCGTACCCCCACTCCCTGGAGCCGATCCGCCATGGACGACACGCTCACCGTGCCCGCAGCCGAGCAGACCGCCCGGCGCACCCCCCGAGTCCCGCGCACCTCCTCCTCCGTCGCCGTCCGCGACGACGCGTCCCGGCGGTTCGCCGCCGACGCGCTCCAGCGCGCCCTGGACCGCCGGGACAACGGCGGCGCCCCGGCCGCCGCCCACTGATCCCACCGGGGTGCGCGCGTTCCCCCGCCCGCTGTCCGGATCGTGGACGCCGTACGTCCGCTCCCCGGACCCGACGTAAGGTCCCCTCCATGGCGCGCAGTATCGATCTCGCAGTAATCCCCGGCGACGGCATCGGCCCCGAGGTGGTGGCCCAGGGCCTCAAGGTCCTCAGCTCCGCCCTGCCCTCCGACGTCAAGCTGGAGACCACCACCTACGATCTGGGCGCCAAGCGCTGGCACGCCACCGGGGAGACCCTCCCGGACGCGGACCTGGAGCGGCTGCGCGGCCACGACGCCATCCTGCTCGGCGCCATCGGCGACCCGGGCGTCCCCTCCGGGGTGCTGGAGCGCGGCCTGCTGCTGAAGCTGCGCTTCGCGTTCGACCACTACGTGAACCTGCGCCCCTCCGTCCTGCTGCCGAACACCACGACCCCGCTGGCCGGGAACCCGGCCATCGACTTCCTCGTGGTGCGCGAGGGCACCGAGGGCCCGTACGTCGGCAACGGCGGTTCGATGCGCACCGGTACCCCCGCCGAGGTGGCCACCGAGGTCTCCATCAACACGGCCTACGGGGTCGAGCGCGTGGTCCGCGACGCCTTCGAGCGCGCCGCCGCCCGCCCGGCGAAGAAGCTGACCCTGGTCCACAAGAACAACGTCCTGGTGCACGCCGGCCACCTGTGGAAGAACACGGTGGACCGCGTCGCCCAGGAGTACCCGCAGGTCACCACCGACTACCTGCACGTCGACGCCGCGACGATCTTCTTCGTCACGCAGCCCGAGCGCTTCGACGTCATCGTCACCGACAACCTCTTCGGCGACATCCTCACCGACCTCGCCGCCGCCATCACCGGCGGCATCGGGCTCGCCGCCTCCGGGAACATCAACCCCACCGGCGCCTTCCCCTCGATGTTCGAGCCGGTGCACGGCTCCGCGCCCGACATCGCGGGCACCGGCAAGGCGGACCCCACCGCCACCGTGCTCTCCGTCGCCCTGCTGCTGCGCCACCTCGGCTACCAGGAGCAGGCCGCCCGGATCGAGGCCGCCGTGACCGCCGACCTGGCGGAGCGCGACGGCACACCGCGTGACACCGACACCATCGGGGACGCCCTCGCGGTACGCGTAGCCGGTTCCGTAACCGGCTAGCCCGCGGCACCGCTCACGCCACACGCACCCCCACCGCCGCCGGGCACACATTCTGCCCGGCGGCTGGGCTTACCCGCCGCTGGGTGCCACCATCACCATCAGGACCGCATCCCGTGCGCATGCCGAACCTCCCCGCGCGATAATCGGACGCGGGGCCGAACTGTCTCCCGATGCTCGGACTTCCTAGTACCGCGTCCATCGGGGGGACGGGCCGGCGGTCCGCCACATCACTCAGCGAAGGACGCGCTCACCATGACGACGCCGCCGATCGAATTCGACCTCAAGCCCTCCGCCGCGCCGCTGGCGGACGCGGAGCGCGAGGCCCTGCTCGCCGCTCCCGGCTTCGGCCGTTACTTCACCGACCACATGGTCACCATCAAGTGGAGCAAGGGCCGGGGCTGGTACGACGCGCAGCTCACCCCGTACGCGCCGTTCCAGCTCGACCCGGCGAACAAGACGCTGCACTACGGGCAGGCGATCTTCGAGGGGCTCAAGGCCTACCGGCAGCCCGACGGCTCCATCGGGGTCTTCCGCCCCGACGCCAACGCCCGCCGCTTCCAGGAATCGGCCCGCCGCCTGGCGATGCCCGAGCTGCCGGTGGACACCTTCATCAAGGCCATCAACCTGCTGCTGGCCCACGACAGCGCCTGGGTGCCCGCGCACGGCGGCGAGGAGTCGCTGTACCTGCGGCCCTTCATGTTCGCCACCGAGTCCGGCCTGGGCATCAACGAGCCGGCCGGTGAGTACCTCTTCGTGCTCATCGCCTCCCCGGCCGGCGCCTACTTCCCGCGCGGCGTCAAGCCGGTCTCGGTGTGGCTGTCGAAGGAGTACGTGCGCGCCGCCCCCGGCGGCACCGGCGCGGCCAAGTTCGCCGGGAACTACGCGGCCTCCTTCCTCGCCCAGGCGGAGGCCGTCGATCACGGCTGCGACCAGGTGGTGTGGCTGGACGCGGTCGAACGCCGCTGGGTCGAGGAGATGGGCGGCATGAACCTGTACTTCGTGCGCGGCTCGGGCGAGAACGCCACCGTGGTCACCCCGGAGCTGACCGGCACCCTGCTGGCCGGCATCGTCCGTGACTCGCTGCTGACCATCGCCGCCGACCTCGGCTACACCACGGGCGAGACCAGGATCACCACCGAGGACTGGGAGCGCGGCTGCGCGGACGGCTCGCTGACCGAGACCTTCGCCTGCGGCACCGCCGCGGTGATCACCCCGGTCGGCTCCGTGAAGTCCTCCGACGCCGCGTGGACGGTCGGCGACGGGCAGCCGGGCCCGGTCACCCTGCGGCTGCGTGAGGCGCTGCTGTCCGTCCAGCGGGGTCAGGCCCCCGACCCGCACGGCTGGATGCACCGGGTCGGCTGACCCCCCGTATCCCCGCCGCGCCGGTACGGTGCGGGCCCCCGGCCCGTCCCGCACCGGCGCGGGCCGCCGCCGGTGCGGGACGGGCATGGGCATACCGCCCGACTATCGTCCGAATCGTGAGACGCACCCGTCGGTGCGGACATCCTGTGCCACACTGGGCACGTGCTCTCGTTCGCCATGATTATGGGTGACGAGCGCGCCGGTCCGCAGTGATCGCCGCCCCACCCCACCCCGGGTGACGCGGCCACCGTGCCTCGACCCGCGCGCAGACCTCTCGCATCCGCGAGGGGTTTTTTCGTTTTCCGGCCCCACCACGGCCGGACGGGAGCAGGGCAGTGGAGCCGACCACAACCGCACCCTCCGCAGGAGCCAGCCACCATGACCGCACCGGACACCTCCGCCGCACCCGATGACGGCTTCCACGTCTTCGACACCACCCTGCGCGACGGCGCCCAGCGCGAAGGAATCAACCTGACCGTCGCCGACAAGCTGGCCATCGCCCGGCACCTCGACGACTTCGGCGTCGGCTTCATCGAGGGCGGCTGGCCCGGGGCCAACCCCCGCGACACCGAGTTCTTCCGCCGCGCCCGTGAGCTGCCCTGGCGCCACGCCCAGCTGGTCGCCTTCGGCGCCACCCGCAAGGCGGGCACCACCGCCGCCGAGGACCCCCAGGTACGCGCCCTGCTGGACTCCGGCGCCCCCGTGGTCACCCTGGTCGCCAAGTCCCACGACCGGCACGTGGAACTCGCCCTGCGCACCACCCCCGACGAGAACCTCGCCATGATCGCCGACACCGTGCGCCACCTGCGCGCCGCCGGCCGCCGGGTCTTCGTCGACTGCGAGCACTTCTTCGACGGCTACACCGACAACCCCGGCTACGCCCTGGAGGTCGTGCGCACCGCCGCCACGGCCGGCGCCGACGTCGTCATCCTGTGCGACACCAACGGCGGCATGCTCCCCGCCCAGGTGCAGGCCACCGTACGCACCGTCGTCGCCGACACCGGCGCCCGCATCGGCATCCACGCCCAGGACGACACCGGCTGCGCCGTCGCCAACACCCTGGCCGCCGTGGACGCCGGCGCCACGCACGTCCAGTGCACCGCCAACGGCTACGGCGAACGCGTCGGCAACGCCAACCTCTTCCCGGTGGTCGCCGCCCTGGAGCTGAAGTACGGCAAGCGGGTGCTGCCGCCCGGCGCGCTCCAGGAGATGACCCGCATCTCGCACGCCATCGCCGAGGTCGTCAACCTCACCCCCAGCACCCACCAGCCTTACGTGGGCCTGTCCGCCTTCGCCCACAAGGCGGGCCTGCACGCCTCGGCGATCAAGGTGGACCCCGACCTCTACCAGCACATCGACCCGGAGCTGGTCGGCAACTCCATGCGGATGCTGGTCTCCGACATGGCGGGCCGCGCCTCCATCGAGCTCAAGGGCCGCGAACTGGGCTACGACCTGGAGGGCGACCGCGAGCTGGTGGGCCGGATCGTCGCCCGGGTCAAGGAGCAGGAGCTCAAGGGCTACACGTACGAGGCCGCCGACGCCTCCTTCGAGCTGCTGCTGCGCGACGAGGTCACCGGCCGCGCCTCCCGCTTCTTCCGGCTGGAGTCCTGGCGGGCCATCACCGACCAGCGCCCGGACGGCACCGTCGACAACGAGGCCACCGTCAAGCTGTGGGCCAAGGGCGAGCGGGTGGTCGCCACCGGTGAGGGCAACGGGCCCGTCAACGCCCTGGACCGCGCGCTGCGCGGCGGCCTGGAACGCACCTTCCCCGAACTGGCCAGACTCCAGCTGGTGGACTACAAGGTCCGTATCCTGGCCGGGCGCTCCGGCACCCAGTCCACCACCCGGGTGCTGATCACCACCGGGGACGGCACGGGCGAATGGTCCACGGTGGGGGTGGCGGACAACGTCATCGCCGCCTCGTGGCAGGCGCTGGAGGATGCCTACACCTACGGTCTGCTGCGGGCCGGACTGCGGCCGACGGACTGAGCCGGGCCGGGGGGAGCGGGAGGAATTATAGGGTTCCTCTAGTTCCCCCCGGGTCTGCTGTGTTACTTCGCTGCACCTTTACCGCGTAACCCGGTGGTTCTGTACAGGACGACCACGAAATGGCGGCGGAGACTGTACGGATCTGACGAGAGCGTTCGCTCCTGGCGTTTCATAGGGTCTATACATGACCGATGAGTCCCTGACGACCGTGGCCGCCCCCGACGCGCGGGGGCGCGTTGCGGAGCTGCGCGCCATCCGCGAAGAGATCGGCCGCGGTCCCAGTGAGAAGGCGACCGCGGCCCAGCACGCCAAGGGCAAGCTGACCGCCCGGGAGCGGATCGAGCTGCTGCTGGACGAAGGCTCCTTCCAGGAGGTCGAAGGGCTGCGCCGGCACCGTGCCACCGGCTTCGGCCTGGAGACCAAGCGCCCCTACACCGACGGTGTGATCACCGGCTGGGGCACCGTGCACGGCCGTACCGTCTTCGTCTACGCGCACGACTTCCGGATCTTCGGCGGGGCGCTGGGCGAGGCCCACGCCCAGAAGATCCACAAGATCATGGACATGGCCATCGCGGCGGGTGCCCCGCTGGTCTCCCTCAACGACGGTGCGGGCGCCCGCATCCAGGAGGGTGTCTCGGCGCTGGCCGGCTACGGCGGCATCTTCCAGCGCAACACCAAGGCGTCCGGCGTCATCCCGCAGATCTCCGTCATGCTCGGCCCCTGCGCGGGCGGCGCCGCCTACAGCCCGGCCCTGACCGACTTCGTGTTCATGGTCCGCGAGACCTCGCAGATGTTCATCACCGGCCCCGACGTGGTCAAGGCCGTCACCGGCGAGGAGATCACCCAGAACGGTCTTGGCGGTGCCGATGTGCACGCCGAGACCTCCGGGGTGGCGCACTTCGCCTACGACGACGAGGAGTCGTGCCTGGAGGAGGTGCGCTTCCTGCTGTCGCTGCTGCCCTCCAACAACCGCGAGAACCCGCCCGCCTCCGAGACCGAGGACCCGGCCGACCGCTCCGGCGACGCGCTGCTGGACCTGGTTCCGGCGGACGGCAACCGCCCCTACGACATGCGCGCCGTCATCGAGGAGCTCGTCGACGACGGGGAGTTCCTCGAGGTCCACGAGCGCTGGGCCACCAACATCATCTGCGCGCTGGGCCGGCTCGGCGGCCAGGTGGTCGGCATCGTCGCCAACCAGCCGCAGTCGCTCGCCGGGGTGCTGGACATCCACGCCTCCGAGAAGGCCGCCCGTTTCGTCCAGCTGTGCGACGCCTTCAACATCCCGATCGTCACCCTGCTCGACGTCCCCGGCTTCCTGCCCGGCGTGGACCAGGAGCACGGTGGCATCATCCGGCACGGCGCCAAGCTGCTGTACGCCTACTGCAACGCGACCGTGCCGCGGATCTCCGTGGTGCTGCGCAAGGCGTACGGCGGTGCCTACATCGTGATGGACTCCCAGACCATCGGTGCCGACCTCACCTACGCCTGGCCGACCAACGAGATCGCGGTCATGGGCGCGGAGGGCGCGGCCAATGTGATCTTCCGCCGCCAGATCGCCGCCGCCGAGGACCCCGAGGCCACCCGGGCGCGGCTGGTGAAGGAGTACAAGACCGAGCTGATGCACCCGTACTACGCGGCCGAGCGCGGTCTGGTGCACGACGTGATCGACCCCGCCGAGACCCGCGCGGTGCTGATCCAGTCCCTGGCGATGCTGCGCACCAAGCACGCCGATCTGCCGGCCCGCAAGCACGGCAACCCGCCCCAGTGACGTCAGTGACGACCGAGGAGACACCGCAGATGAGCACGGAGACGGACACCAAGCTGGTCCGCGTGGAGAAGGGTGCCGCCAGCGACGAGGAGCTGGCGGCGGTGACCGCGCTGCTGATCGCGCGGGCCGCCCAGAGCCCGTCGGCCGGCGCCGGGCACGCGGCCGGTGGCCGCAGCACGGCCGGCTGGCGCCGGCTGGAGCGCACCCCGGGCTTCCGGGCGCCGCACAGCTGGCAGGGCTGACCGCGCGGGGCGGGCGGCGGCGCACCGTGCGGCCGTACGCCGCCCGTGCCGCCGCGCGTACGTCACAGGGCGGGCCGGACACCGTGGATCGGTGTCCGGCCCGCCCTGCTGTGTGCGGCGTACGGGGTGACCGTGCGTCAGCTCGCGTCCGGCAGCTTCATGAGGATGGTGCGGCGCGGGTTGGCGGTCTGCCCCGGCAGCTCCTCCGAGACCGTGTACGTGACCGGGGCCGGTGCCAGCTCCTGCGCGTCCCGCAGATGTGCGAGGGTGGTGCGCCGGGGGTTGGCGGTGGAGCGGACGCTCAGGGTGCTCTTCACGGAGGATCTGCCTTAGGTAGAGCTGCTGCTTGTAAAGCCTGACACTAGGTGCCGTATACCCGCGAGCGTTCCTTATCGGCCATCGCCCTCATGTGATTTTCCTCACGAGCTTAGGGGCAAAAGCCGCATAGGGGACGGGAATCTGACGGTGTGAAAGGGGGACAGGGCGGATGAAACCGTACGTAGCACCTCGGTTGACGCACCCTCCGGTGTATCGATTCGATGGCGATGGTGTGGAGAAAAGTCCGCTATGCCTGCTCCCCGCTTCCACGGCAGGTAGTGAGGCGCGTGCGGAGCGTCATAGATGTCACGGGACCATTCCGGGCCCTTGTTGGAGATCGGCCACTGTGCTGGAATTCCACGGACCGCCGCGTGACACGAGCTCATGTGCAGGGCGCGCCCCAAGCGTCACGTGCTGGCTGAACACCGGACACGCCGGTTACCGACGACGACGACCGCCGGGGGGTCGTATGCCCCTGGCTCGATACCGTCACGCCGCATCGCGGCGCGACGCCTGGTCCAGAGGTTGCGACGCATAGTGCAGGGACGTTTCAAGAGGGAAGGCAGCGCTGCGGGAGAACCGGAGCAGGGTGGTGCCACGCAGCGTGGCTCCTCCGGCGGACCTGCCTCCAGCGGCGACCCGGCGCGGAACGCGCCCGGTTCCGGGGAGGCCCCGGCCGACCGGAGTACCGCCCAGAACGACCCCACGGCCGCTGCCGAGGCGAGACCCAGCCGGGCGGGTTCCCGGCTGGCGCTGCGCAACTGGCGCATCAGCACCCGCCTGGTCTCCCTGATCGCCCTCCCCGTGATGGCCGCCACCGTGCTGGGCGGCCTGCGTATCCAGTCCTCGATGGACGACATCGAGCAGCTGGACACGATGCAGCTGCTCACGGACATGACCCAGCAGGCGACCCTGCTGGCCGCCGCCCTCCAGGAGGAGCGCGACCGCTCGGCCGGCCCGCTGGTGGCGGGCATGAGCGCCAAGAGCGACGAGATCGCGACCGCCCGGGAGCGGACGGACGACGCGCGGGGCGCGTTCAGTGACGCCACCAACGCGATCACGGCCGACGACGACGTCATGCGAGGGGTCCAGGCCACCGTCCTGGACATCAGCCGGCAGCTGACCGGCATCAAGGAGATCCGGGACGAGGCGTACGCCGACCCGGACTACGTCTCGCAGACGATCATGCGCTACAACGACCTGATCGAGGCGCTGCTCTCGCTCTCGCAGGACATGGCGCAGGCCACCAGCAACAGCGAGATGATCCGCTCCACCCGCGCCCTGGCCACCTTCTCGGCGGCCAAGGAACACGCCTCCATCCAGCGCGCCGTCATCACCGCCGGCCTCGCCCGCGGCGAACGCGACGGCGACGAGATGGGCCTGTCACCCAGTGACTGGCGGTACGGCAAGACGCACGCGGCCAGTGAGGCGGCCTCGCTCAACAGCTTCACCCAGATCTACGGCAACGACCTCGGCGCCAGCGGCCTGCTCGACCCCCTCGAGGGCGGCATCGTCAACGTCGTCTCGGCCGACACCTACCGCGACATGGTCTTCGCGTCGCTGGACGGCATCCAGCGCCAGGAACGGTCCTACCGCGACTGGTTCGACCAGGACCGCACCAAGATCGACGCGATGAACGCGATCGAGCGGACCCTGATCACCGAGATGGAGGAGCAGGCCCGCGACCTGCGCAACGAGGCGCAGCAGGAAGCCATCCTCAACGGCGCCATCGTGGTGCTGGTGCTCGGCATCTCCCTGGTCGGCGCCTTCGTCGTGGCCCGCTCCATGGTCCGCTCGCTGCGCCGCCTCCAGGACACCGCGCAGGAGGTCGCCCACAAGCGGCTGCCCGAGGTCGTCCGCCAGATGTCCGAGGCGGAGCCCGAGGATGTCGACACCTCCGTGCAGTCGGTCGGTGTGCACACCCGCGACGAGATCGGCCGGGTGGCCGAGGCGTTCGACGACGTGCACCGCGAAGCCGTCCGACTGGCCGGTGAACAGGCCCTGCTGCGGGGGAACGTCAACGCGATGTTCACCAACCTCTCGCGGCGCAGCCAGGGCCTCATCCAGCGTCAGCTGTCGCTCATCTCCGAACTGGAGTCCCGCGAGGCCGACCCCGACCAGCTGTCCTCGCTGTTCAAGCTCGACCACCTCGCCACCCGCATGCGCCGCAACGGCGAGAACCTGCTGGTTCTCGCCGGTGAGGAGCCGGGCCGCCGCTGGACGCGGCCGGTGCCGCTGGTCGACGTGCTGCGCGCCGCGGCCTCCGAGGTGGAGCAGTACGAGCGCATCGAGCTGAGCGCCGTACCGAAGACGGACGTGGCCGGCCGGGTCGTCAACGACCTCGTGCACCTGCTCGCCGAGCTGCTGGAGAACGCCACCTCCTTCTCCTCGCCGCAGACCAAGGTCAAGGTCACCGGTCACGCGCTGCCCGACGGCCGGGTGCTCGTGGAGATCCACGACACCGGCATCGGGCTCTCCCCGGAGGACCTGGCCGAGATCAACGACCGGCTGGCCAACCCGCCCACCGTCGATGTCTCCGTCTCGCGCCGGATGGGTCTGTTCGTGGTCGGCCGCCTGTCCCTGCGGCACGGCATCCGCATCCAACTGCGTCCCTCCGACTCCGGCGGCACCACCGCGCTGGTGATGCTGCCCGCCGAGGTGGCCCAGGGCGCCGGGCGCGGTCCGCGTCCGGGGCAGGGCGCCGCGGGCATGCCGGGAACCGGCATGCCGGGCGGCGCCGCCGGTGCCCCCGCCGCGGCACCCCCGACCACCACCGTGCAGCGGGAGACCCCGCCCGGGCGTCCCGGCGGGCCGCAGGCCCCCGGTGGCCGCGGGCGCGGGCTGGCGAACCTGGGCAAGGGCCCCTCCGCCTCGCGCGGCCAGGTGGCCGGCGGCCAGGAACGCCCCGCGCTGCCGCCGCGCCCCGGCAACACCTCCTTCCCCACCACCGGTTCCGGCTCCCCGGCGGCCCCGGCGAACCCCGCCGCGTCCGAGCCGGGGCGTGACCCGCTGACCGGTGCGCCCGGCGACGGCGCGTCCGACCGCTCGGGCCGGCCGAGCTGGGCCAGCCGGGTCGAGGACAGCGGCCGAATACCCGTGGTCGGCGACCAGGGTGAGGGACCGCGCGGGCACGAGGAGCCGGACACCGGCGAGTACGCCCGCCCCGGTTTCACCGGCGCCAGCGGCCCCGCGCCGCGCCCGGCGGCCTCGTCCGGCCGCTCCCAGCAGTTCGACGCCTTCGGCGACACCGGCGAGTTCCGCTCGCCCACCGCCCAGGGCCCCGGCCCCGGCCGCCCCGGCGCGGGATACCCCGCCGACACGGCCGAGTTCCCCGCGGTGGGCGGCCAGGACTTCGGTACGGGCCGGCCCGGCGCCGGCCGGCAGGGCCCCGGTGACTACCCGGGCACCGGCGAGTTCCCGGCGATCGGCCAGAACCAGGGCCAGGGTCAGAACCAGGGCCAGGGCCGACAGGACGCCGGCTCCGGCGGCTACCCGTCAGGACCCGCCGACACCGGCGCCTTCCCCGCCCTGGGGCAGGGGCCCGACCAGTCCCGCCAGGGCTTCCCCGCCGACACCGGCGCCTTCCCCGCGGTGGGCCCCGCATCCGGCGGCGGCTACCCGGACGGGACCGGGGAGTTCCCGGCCCTCGGCCAGGACCAGGGCGCCGCGGGATACCCCGCCGACACCGGCGAGTTCCCCGCCTTCGGCACGCAGGCGCCCGCCGCCGGGCCCGAGCGGTACGAGCCGCAGCAGCCGGCGCAGCCGGCCGCGTTCACCGACCCGCTGCCCACCGGTGGCCCCACGACCTCGGAACGCACTCCGATCTTCGAGGAGATGGAGTCCACCTGGTTCGGGACCCGGCGGGTGGCACCTCCGGCCCCCGCGGCTCCCGCCGCGCCGGAACCGGCCGCGGGCCCCGCGCCCGCCACCGGATCGGGGCTGCCGGTACGCGGCCAGAGCACGCCGCGTACCGAACCGGAAGCCGCACCGGCCGGCGGTGGCTTCGGCGCCGCGCCGCGCGACGACTTCCCCCGTACCGAACCGGCCGCCGCGACGCCGGGCGCCTCGCCCAGCTGGCGGCCCTCACCCAACGACGAGCTCGGGCGTCAGGCCGGGCAACTGCGTCAGCCGAGCGCCGGCGGGGTCACCACCTCGGGTCTGCCCCGGCGGGTGCCACGCGCCAATCTGGTGGCGGGCGCCGCTCAGCAGTCGCAGCAGCAGGCCGCCCCGACCGGCCCGCAGGTCTCCCGCGCACCGGACGCAGTCCGGGGCCGGCTGACCAATCTCCGCCGGGGAATTCAGCAGGGGCGCCAGGCCAATTCCACGGCCGGCCGGACCGATCGGGGCTCCGGCCCCAGATACCAGTAGGAGCGTTAGTGTGAGCCCGATGAGCCAGGCGGCGCAGAACCTGAACTGGTTGATCACCAACTTTGTGGAGAACACTCCTGGGGTGTCGCATACGGTGGTGGTGTCGGCTGACGGTCTTCTGCTGGCGTTGTCCGAGGGTTTTCCCCGGGATCGTGCGGATCAGTTGGCTGCGGTGGCGTCTGGGTTGACGTCGTTGACGGCTGGTGCGTCGCGGATCTTCGAGGGTGGTGCGGTGAATCAGACGGTGGTGGAGATGGAGCGTGGTTTTCTCTTCATCATGTCGATCTCGGATGGTTCGTCGTTGGCGGTGCTGGCGCATCCGGATGCGGATATCGGTCTGGTGGGGTATGAGATGGCCCTTCTCGTCGACCGCGCCGGTACCGTACTGACCCCCGCGCTACGGGCCGAATTGCAGGGCAGCCTGCTCAACTGATCCCCAGCTCCCCCCGCATGAGTACCACCACCCGCATGACCGACCTCATGTCCCGCTCGGAGGAGCCATGAATACGCCACCCTCGCAGGGCGCCTACGGCGCAGGCCATCAGCCCTACGGTCACCATGACGACAGCGATCAGCCGCTGGTGCGTCCGTACGCCATGACGGGTGGCCGGACCAGGCCGCGTTATCAGCTGGCGATCGAGGCGCTGGTGTCCACCAGCGCCGAACCGATGCAGCTCTCCGGGCTGCTGCCCGAGCACCAGCGGATCTGCCAGCTGTGCATGGAGGTCAAGTCGGTGGCCGAGGTCTCGGCCCTGCTCTCGATGCCGCTGGGTGTGGCGCGCATCCTGGTGGCCGACCTCGCGGAGGCCGGCCTCATCGCGATCCACCAGCCCGACCAGGGCGAACCGGGTGGTCAGCCTGATGTGACACTGCTCGAAAGGGTGCTCAGTGGACTTCGCAAGCTCTAGCGGTGCGGGCCGTTCGGCTCCTTCCCGTTCCACTACTTCTGCGAAGATTGTGGTCGCGGGTGGGTTTGGTGTGGGGAAGACCACGTTTGTCGGTGCCGTGTCGGAGATCAATCCGCTGCGTACCGAGGCCGTGATGACGTCCGCGTCCGCCGGTATTGATGATCTGACGCATACCGGTGGTAAGACGACCACGACGGTGGCGATGGACTTCGGTCGTATCACGTTGGATCAGGATCTGATTCTGTATCTCTTCGGTACGCCGGGGCAGGATCGTTTCTGGTTCATGTGGGACGACTTGGTGCGTGGTGCCATTGGTGCGGTGGTGCTGGTGGATACGCGTCGTCTGGCGGATTGTTTTCCGGCGGTGGATTACTTCGAGAACAGTGGTCTGCCGTTCGTGATCGCGTTGAACGGTTTCGACGGGCATCAGCCGTATTCTCCGGAGGAGGTGCGGGAGGCGTTGCAGATCGGTCCGGATGCTCCGATCATCGTGACGGACGCGCGGCATCGTGCGGAGGCGAAGTCGGCGTTGATCACCCTCGTCGAACACGCCCTCATGGCCCGCCTGGGCTGAATCGGGCCGCCCGAAGGCCCGCGCCGCACTGTGGCATTGAACACGTCGTCTCCCCAAGTCGATCACGATTCCACACACCTTCCGCGCACGGTCTGCACGGGCAGCGAGCGGGCTGCTCCACGCCGTGCCCAGGTTTCGTGCGGCTATGTCGCTTCTTGCTCCACCGTGACCTGAATGTCCATCCCGCCCGGCGTCCGGATCCACCGGCCCGGGGGGATTGGAAAGTGCCCCCACAACGTGCTGGAATCCACAGCAACTCCGCAGTCGTGGCGGCCATCCGGACGGTGTGCCGATGCCGAGAGGTGAGAGGCCAGTGAGGCGCAGCAGAGCGACGCCCCCGTTTCCGAATCCGCCGGACGCCCCGGGCATGTCAGGGCGCGGCAACTTCACCCCGCCCACCGCCGGCGCACCCTCCGGCGCGGGAGAGGTGCCCGAGCGGGACGAGGGCGCGGCGCCCGGCCCGAGCGGCAGCCGCTTCGCGCCCCGCAACTGGCGGGTGGCCACCCGGCTGAACGCCATCCTGCTCATCCCCGCGCTGCTCGCCCTGATCTTCGGCGGCCTGCGTGTCTACGACGCCTATGACACCTGGCAGGAGGCCGACGCCGCCGAGCGCACCGCCGAACTCGTGCGCGCCGCCGGTGCCTACGCCCACGCCCTCATCGACGAGCGCGACGCGACCGCCCGCCCGCTGCTGGAGGGCCGCCCCGACGATCCGGTCATCGAACGGGCGCGCCGGCTCACCGATGAGGCGGCGGCGGAGTTCCGCGCCCTGGTCCAGGACGCCCCGCGGACGGAGAGCCTCCAGCGCCGCCTCGCCCTGGTGGAGGCCACCGAGCCGACACTGCCGGCGCTGCGTTCGGCCGCGTACGGCGAGGACCTGCCCGGTGTGGAGACGGAGGAGGGGTACATCGCCGTCCAGCACCCCCTGATGTCCTTCGCCAACGAACTGGGTCTTGGCACCGGCAACATCACCTCCTACGGCCGCACCGTCTACGCCATCTCCCTGGCCAAGTCGGCCAGCTCGCTCCAGCGCGCCATCGGCACCCATCTGCTGGTGGACCCCGGCCCCGGCGCCGCGCAGACCCAGCGCCAGCTCACCGCCTTCAGCAGCTACGCCTACCTGGAGAACATCGCCCGCAACGAGTACTCCGCGGCCGGCACCGAGGCGGACGCCGCCCGGCTGACCGAGGTGCTCACCCAGAGCGGCGCGGGAACCGACTCCGAGCTGCAGCGGATGGTCGCGCTGATCGCCTCCGGCACGGACGGGTCCGAGCTGGAGGCGGCCGAACTGACCCCGCAGAACTGGTACGCCGCCTCCACCGACCGGTTCGACGCCTACCACACCATCGAGCGGGAGCTGGTGGACACGGCCGTCGGCGAGGCCCGTGACATCGCCTCGACCGCCCGCCGCGACATGATCATCAGCGCCGGCATCGTGGTGACCGCGCTGCTGCTCGCCTTCGTCATCGCCATGCTGATGGCCCGCTCCATGAGCCGTTCCATGACCCAGCTGCGCTCCGCCGCGCTGAACGTCGCCGAGGACCGGCTGCCCGCCCTGGTCGAACAGCTCTCGCGCACCCAGCCCGGCTCCGTGGACACCCGCGTCGAGCCACTGCCGATCAGCAGCCGCGACGAGATCGGCGAGGTGTCGCGGGCGTTCGACCACGTGCACCGTGAAGCGGTGCGGCTGGCCGCCGAGCAGGCCCTGCTGCGCGGCAACGTGAACGCCATCTTCACCAACCTCTCCACCCGCAACCAGGGCCTCATCGAGCGCCAGCTGGGCCTGATCGGCGAGCTGGAGTCCCGGGAGGCCGATCCGGAGCAGCTGGAGCACCTGTTCAAGCTGGACCACCTGGCCACCCGGATGCGCCGCAACGGCGAGAACCTGCTGGTGCTGGCGGGGGAGGAGCCCGGCCGGCGGCTGACCGAGCCGGTGCCGCTGGTGGACGTGCTGCGGGCCGCGGCCTCCGAGGTCGAGTCGTACGCCAGGATCGACATGTCCGGCGTCCCGGCGAACGACATCCACGGCGCGGTCGTCACCGACCTGGTGCACCTGCTGGCCGAGCTGCTGGAGAACGCCATCACCTTCTCCTCGCCGCAGACCAAGGTGCGGGTGACAGCGACCCGATTGCCCGACGGTCGTATCATGATCGAAATCCATGACAAGGGTATCGGTCTGACCCCGGAGGACTTCGCGGAGATCAACAAGCGACTGGCCGATCCGCCCTCCGTGGACGCGTCGGTCTCCCAGCGCATGGGTCTGTTCGTCGTCGGCCGGCTGGCCGAGCGGCACGGCATCCGCGTCCAGCTACGCCCTTCGGGGGAACGCTCGGGCACCACCTCCCTGGTGATGCTCCCCGAGTCGGTCACCCGGGGCGGGGGCGCCGAACCGGCCGCGGCGGGCGAGGAATTCACCGTTTCCCGGATCGTTACACCGGCACAGGACGCCCACATCACCGAGGCACAGCGGCAGGCAGGTCTGCGGACCGCCGCCGAGCTGGGCTTCGACGACTCGCGGTACGGGGCGCCCGCCGTCGCGCCCGTACCGGCACAACCGGCCCTCCCCCAACTCCCGCAAACCGGTACACAGGCCCCGTACGACCGTGGGTACGAGGGTGGGTACGAGCCCCCCCGGACGCCCCCCGTCGAACCGGCGTACGATCAACTCTCGGCGCAGGGAGAGCAGTTCACGGGCTACCCGGCGCCCACAGAATCTCCGCAGGATGGTCCCGCGGGCCCCGGGCAGAGCGTAGGCTTCACTGCACCGGAGCCGGGTACGGCGGAATTCCGTGGTACGACCGGGGCGGGGCTGCCCCGTCGCACACCGCCGGGAACGCAGCGGCACGACCACGCCGAAGCGGCTCCGGCGCAGACACCGGCATCCGGGGAGGCGCAGTGGGACCGTGGGCCACGCCGCGAGGCGCGGCCCGGTGGCACCACCTCCGCCGGACTCCCCAAGCGGGTGCCCCGGGCGAATCTGACCGAGCACGCGCCGGCGGAGCCGGGGGCGGCCGACGGGCCGCAGGTGTCCCGTGATCCGGAAGATGTCCGCGGCAGGCTCAGCAACCTGCACCGCGGTGTACGACAGGGCCGGGGCGGCAGTGACCGCACCGGCCGGAACGAACCGCAGGGCCCCGGCCCTGGTAACACATACGATCAGGAGCGTTAGTGTGAGCCCGATGAGCCAGGCGGCGCAGAACCTGAACTGGTTGATCACCAACTTTGTGGAGAACACTCCTGGGGTGTCGCATACGGTGGTGGTGTCGGCTGACGGTCTTCTGCTGGCGTTGTCCGAGGGTTTTCCCCGGGATCGTGCGGATCAGTTGGCTGCGGTGGCGTCTGGGTTGACGTCGTTGACGGCTGGTGCGTCGCGGATCTTCGAGGGTGGTGCGGTGAATCAGACGGTGGTGGAGATGGAGCGTGGTTTTCTCTTCATCATGTCGATCTCGGATGGTTCGTCGTTGGCGGTGCTGGCGCATCCGGATGCGGATATCGGTCTGGTGGGGTATGAGATGGCCCTTCTCGTCGACCGCGCCGGTACCGTACTGACGCCGGATCTGCGTGCCGAGCTCCAGGGCAGCCTGCTCAAGTAGCGGGCTGCTTGTGCGGATTGGGCCCGCGCACCATAAGGTGCGGGGGTGATGGCGAAGCGGTGAGCGCGTTTCGCGCGGGTCGACGAAGGCAGTCGGAGGAGGACACGTGACAACGCCCCCAGGCGGACAGTACGGCAACGACTTTCCGGCGCAGCCGCACAGCGGCGGGCAGTCCGGACGGTTCAACTTCCCCTCGGCGCCCAGCGGCGGTCACCGGCGCGCCGCGCCGGACCATCGCCCGGCGCCGGACCGGCGTGCCGAGGCGGCGCCCCCGCAGCGGCAGCCGCAGTCTCAGCCGCAGCCGCAGCCCGAACAGCCCAGGCGGCGCTCCTTCGACAGTGAGCCCCAGCCGCTGGTGCGTCCGTACGCCATGACGGGCGGCCGGACCAGGCCGCGTTATCAGCTGGCGATCGAGGCGCTGGTGTCCACCAGCGCCGACCCCGCACAGCTCGGCGGCCAGCTTCCCGAGCACCAGCGGATCTGCCAGCTGTGCTACGAGGTCAAGTCCGTCGCCGAAGTCTCCGCCCTCCTCTCCATTCCTCTCGGTGTCACCCGGATTCTGGTGGCCGATCTGGCTGAGGCTGGGCTTGTCGCGATTCACCAGCCGGGCCATGAGGGGGAGCCCGGCGGTCAGCCTGATGTGACACTGCTCGAAAGGGTGCTCAGTGGACTTCGCAAGCTCTAGCGGTGCGGGCCGTTCGGCTCCTTCCCGTTCCACTACTTCTGCGAAGATTGTGGTCGCGGGTGGGTTTGGTGTGGGGAAGACCACGTTTGTCGGTGCCGTGTCGGAGATCAATCCGCTGCGTACCGAGGCCGTGATGACGTCCGCGTCCGCCGGTATTGATGATCTGACGCACACCGGTGGTAAGACGACCACGACGGTGGCGATGGACTTCGGTCGTATCACGTTGGATCAGGATCTGATTCTGTATCTCTTCGGTACGCCGGGGCAGGATCGTTTCTGGTTCATGTGGGACGACTTGGTGCGTGGTGCCATTGGTGCGGTGGTGCTGGTGGATACGCGTCGTCTGGCGGATTGTTTTCCGGCGGTGGATTACTTCGAGAACAGTGGTCTGCCGTTCGTGATCGCGTTGAACGGTTTCGACGGGCATCAGCCGTATTCTCCGGAGGAGGTGCGGGAGGCGTTGCAGATCGGTCCGGATGCTCCGATCATCGTGACGGACGCGCGGCATCGTGCGGAGGCGAAGTCGGCGTTGATCACCCTCGTCGAACACGCCCTCATGGCCCGCCTGCGCTGAACCCCGTGTTCACCCACCGCCACGCCCGGTGGTCTCCCCGTGCTGGGGAGACACCGCCGCGTGGCGGTTGGCTAGTCTGAGGACAAAGATCCCAGCAGCCAGTGAAGGGCAACGCAGCCGTGCGCATCGCCAGATTCTCCATCGACGGCACCGTCGGGTTCGGTGTGGTGGAGGGGGAGCCCACCGACGAGGACGGGCTCGTACTCGACATCATCAAGGGCCACCCCTTCGCCGAATTCGAGCGCTCGGGCCACCGGGTCCCGCTCAAGGCGGTCCGGCTGCTGCCGCCCGTACTCCCCAGCAAGGTCGTCGCGATCGGCCGCAACTACGCCGAGCACGCCCGTGAGCTGGGCAACGAGGTCCCGGACGTTCCGGTCGCCTTCTTCAAGCCCTCCACCTCGGTGATCGGCGACGGCGACGCCATCCGGTACCCCTCGATCTCCCAGAACGTCCATCACGAGGCCGAACTGGCCGTGGTCATCGGCCGGATGTGCAGGGACGTGCCGCGCGAACGCGCCAAGGACGTCATCCTCGGCTACACCTGCGCCAACGACGTGACCGCGCGCGACGTCCAGGACCGCGAGAAGCAGTGGGCGCGGGCCAAGGGCTTCGACACCTCCTGCCCGCTCGGCCCCTGGATCGAGACGGACCTGGACCCGGCCGACCTCGCCATCATGTGCACCGTGAACGGCGAGCAGCGGCAGCTCGGGCGCACCAGCGAGATGGTCCGTACCGTGGAGGACCTGATCGTGCACATCACCGAGTCGATGACGCTGCTCCCGCAGGACGTCATCCTCACCGGCACCCCGGCCGGCGTCGGCCCGCTGCACGCCGGCGACGAGGTCGCCGTCTCCATCGAAGGCATCGGCACTCTCACCAACAAGGTCGTCAAGGCGTGACTAGTCCCACCACCCCCTCCGTCCGTGTGCGCTTCTGCCCCTCCCCGACGGGCAACCCCCATGTGGGCCTGGTGCGCACCGCCCTGTTCAACTGGGCCTTCGCCCGCCACCACGGCGGCACCATGGTCTTCCGCATCGAGGACACCGACGCGGCCCGTGACTCCGAGGAGTCCTACACGGCGCTGCTGGACTCGCTGCGCTGGCTGGGTCTCGACTGGGACGAGGGCCCCGAAGTGGGCGGCCCGCACGCCCCGTACCGGCAGTCGCAGCGGATGGACCTGTACGCGGATGTCGCGCGCCGGCTGCGCGAGGCGGGGCGGGCGTACCCCTGCTACTGCACCACCGCCGAGCTCGACGAGCGCCGCGAGGCCGCCCGGTCCGCCGGGAAGCACTCCGGGTACGACGGGCACTGCCGCGACCTGAGCGCGGAGCGGATCGCCGCGTACGAGGCCGAGGGCCGGACCCCGATCATCCGCTTCCGGATGCCGGACGAGCGGATCACCTTCACCGACCTGGTGCGCGGCGAGCTGACGTTCGCGCCCGAGCACGTCTCCGACTACGGCATCGTGCGCGCCAACGGCGCACCGCTGTACACCCTGGTCAACCCGGTGGACGACGCGCTCATGGAGATCACCCACGTGCTGCGCGGCGAGGACCTGCTGTCCTCGACGCCGCGGCAGATCGCGCTGTACGCGGCGCTGGCCGAGATCGGCGTCGGCTCCGGGCACACCCCCGCCTTCGGGCATCTGCCGTACGTCATGGGGGAGGGCAACAAGAAGCTCTCCAAGCGCGACCCGGAGTCCTCGCTCAACCTGTACCGCGAGCGCGGCTTCCTGCCCGAGGGCCTGCTGAACTACCTCTCCCTGCTGGGCTGGTCGATCGCCGAGGACCGGGACATCTTCAGCGTCCAGGAGATGGTGGAGGCCTTCGAGATCGGTGACGTCAACGCCAACCCGGCGCGCTTCGACCTGAAGAAGGCCGAGGCGATCAACGCGGTGCACCTGCGCGAGCTGCCGCAGGCCGCGTTCGTCGAGGCGTGCGCGCCGTGGCTGGCGGCGCCGTACGCGCCGTGGAAGCCCGAGGCGTTCGACCGGGCGGCGTTCGAGGAGCTGGCGCCGCTGGCGCAGACCCGGCTGACGGTGCTCTCCGACATCACGGCCAATGTCGACTTCCTGTTCCTGGACGCCCCGGTGGAGGACGAGAAGTCCTGGCAGAAGGCGATGAAGCCGGGCGCGGAGCAGGTGCTCGCCGCGGCGCGGGACCGGCTGGCGGAGGCCGACTGGAGCTCGGCCGAGTCGCTGAAGGAGGCCGTGCAGACGGCCGGTGAGGCGCACGGGCTGAAGCTGGGCAAGGCGCAGGCGCCGGTCCGGGTGGCGGTCACCGGCCGCACGGTCGGGCTGCCGCTGTTCGAGTCGCTGGTGGTGCTGGGGCGCGAGCGCACGCTGGCGCGGGTCGAGGCGGCGCTGGTCAGGCTCGCGGGCTGAGTACGGGCTGAGCGTGGGCTGAGTACGGGCAAGGACGGGCGGGCCCCGTCGCGGTGAGTGCCGCGGCGGGGCCCGCGCGCGTGCGGCGGCGTGCGCGTCCGCCGCAGCGGGCCGGCTCCTCAAAATGCGACATATCGGGTGATGCCGTAGCGTTTTGCTTCGTCAGTATCGCTGACATAGCAACGCACCCGATATGAGGAGGCAATGCATGCTCGCGCAGAAGACACTCCCGCTCGTCGCCGACCCCGCCGAGGCCGCCGCCGCCCAGGCCCTGATGACCGAACCGGAGGCGCCGCTGAGCGACGCCCCGCTGTACTCGCCGGAGGCAGCCGGGTTCCTCCTGCTCCTCCTGCTGCTCTCGCCGAAGACTCCCATGGAGCCGGGCGACAAGTGAGCCGGATGCCGGCGCACGGCGGACGGAGGGAGCACCCGTGACGACGGGACCCGCCGAACGCACCGCCCGTGCCACGTACACGGAAGCGACCGCCGCGCTGGCGAGCTGTGTCCTCGATGCCCTGCGGGGCGTCGGGGACACAGCCCCGCTCGCACGGTTCGCCGAAACCGCGAGCGACCCCAAGGCGGCACTGGCGGCCGTACGCGTCCTGGGGGCCGACGTCCTCGCCCCGTACGCCCTCACCGGCGGCAGCCCGCACCCGCGAGACCTGGCCGTCATCAGCCAGGCCGCCGCGGTCTTCCCCGCACCCGTGTTCACCGCGCCGCCCCCCGAGGGCCCGATCGAGAACTGGGCCATCGCCTGGCGCGACTGGGCCACCGACCGGCTCATCGCCGCCCTCGGCGACGCGGCGGCCCGGGAGAGCCCGCGGCCGCCCACCGGGGAGACCCTCACCGACGCCACCGACTGGCCCCGCTGGGCCGCCGGTTGTGCCCGGCTGGCCCCGCTCACCCTCCCCGGCGTCGGCGGGCCCGTGCCGGCCGCCGTGCGCAGCCACCCCGTACCGCTGGCCCGCGCCACCACCCGCGCCCTGCTGCGCCGCGACTACCCCACCGCGGCCCGGCTGCTGCGCTGGCTGGCCGCCGCCCAGCGCGACGGGGTGACCCTCGCGCTGGAACCCGACCGGATCACCGAGCACATCGCCCTGCACGCCGCCGGCGAGCCGCGCCTCGCCCTCGATCTGGCGGTGGCCCGGCTGCTGCTGGGGAGGACCGCATGACCGCCGCCGTCACCCCGATCGCCCACCAGGTCGCCACCCGCGCCTTCGGCTGGCTGCTCGCGCACCGCGACCACGGCGCGCTGCCCGAGGGCACCACGGCCGACCTCGGGGACCCCAACAGCGTCTACAAGCCGCTGGGCGAGGCCGCCCTGGCCGGCTCCCTGGTGCTGCGCGAATCCGCCGCCGGCAGCGAGAGCATGCGCGCCGCACGCGAACTGCTCGACTTCGGCTGGCGGCAACTGCGCGAGGGCGACCTGCTGTACGAGCGGCAGCTGCGCCACGCGCTGCTCACCGACCCGCTGGAGATGTACGCCCACTTCACGCGCGCCGGCTACCGCCACGACGGGATGGACGCCCTGCTGCGGCACAACGCGGCGCTGCGCTCGGTGCGCGCCGCCGAGGTGGTGCCCAACCGCCGGCTGGCCATCGCCAACGCGGCCCGGCTCGCCGGACTCGACTACGGCTTCGACTGGGCGGCGCTGACCCGCGCCACCTGGCTGGGCGCCACCCCCGAGCCGTGGGCCATCGACTGGATGACCGCCTACTCGATGACCCACACGGTCTTCCACCTCACCGACTGGGGCGCCCGCCCCGAGGGCCTGCCGGAGGAGATCGCGAGCTACCTCACCACCTGGCTGCCGGTGTGGACGGACATCTGGCGCGAGGTCGCCCAGTGGGACCTGGTCGCCGAGCTGATGATCGTCGGCTCCTGTCTGCCGGAGCCGGTGTGCGACCCCGCCGACTGGGCGGCGCTGGCGGCCGTCCAGCACCCGGACGGTCTGGTGCCGCGCGACGGCGATCCGGTCAGCGAGGACCCGGCGCGGCGGTTCGCCGATCACCAGCACACCGCCGTGGTCGCGGCCGTCGCCGGGAGCATCGCGGTCTCCCGCACGCTCGCGTGAGCGGGGTGCGGCGGCAGGCGCGGGCGGTGGCCGGGCCGCTGCTCGCGCCGCTGGCCGCCGCCGCGCCGGGCGCCAGCGCCGTGGCGGTGGCGGCGCACCTGGCGGGGGAGCGGCTGCTGGCGGTCGGCGGCAGCACCGCCCACGGCGCCGCCGGCCTTCCGGCCGGCCCGGAGACGCGGTTCGCCCTCGGCTCGGTGACCAAGACCTACACGGCACTGCTGCTGGCGGAGCTGGTGGCCGGCGGCGACGTCCGGTACGACGACCCGATCGACCGCTATCTGCCGCCCGGCGCGGCCCCGTACCGGCGGATCGGTGGCGCTCCCATCACGCTGCTGCACCTGGCCACCCACACCTCGGGGCTGCCCCGGCTGCCGCCCGGGCTGCTGCGCCGGGCGCTGCCGCGCTGGTTCTCCAATCCCTACGCGGAGTACGGGCCGGGTGATCTGCTGGCGGCGCTGGCGCACACCCGGCCGTTCGCCGCCCCCGGTACCCGGGTGCGCTACTCGAACTTCGGCGTGGGGCTGCTGGGCATGCTGCTGGCCCGCGCGGCGGGGGAGCCGTTCGGCGGGTACGAGCGGGTGCTGGCGGCGCGAGTGCTCACCCCCCTGGGTCTGCTGCGCACCGGCGGGGACGGCGCGGCGGCGGAGGACGCCACCGGCTACTGGCACGGCCGGGCCAGGCCGCCCTGGCGGATCCCCGGGCTGGCCGGGGCCGGGGTGCTGCACGCCGGGGCGGACGAGCTGCTGCGCTACCTGGAGGCGCTGCTGGACCCGGAGCGGGCGGTCGGCGGGAGCCCGCTGGCCACCGCGCTGGCGGAGGTGGCCAGGCCCCGTCTCGTGGTGCGTCCCGGGGAGGACCGGATCGCCCTGGTCTGGAACGCCAGGCAGCGCCCCGGGCATGTGCTGTGCTTCCACTCGGGGGGCACCCGGGGCAGCACGGCGTTCGTGGGGTTCAGCCCCGAGCGGCGGGTGGCGCTGGTCGCGGTGGCCAACAGCGCGCCCGCGCTGAACGGCGCGTTCATCCAGCGGGCGTACCTGCTGCTGAGAGAACTGGCGGGCGGGACAACTCGTTTTGGAGCACCGTCGCCGATCGGGTAATGTTCTTCCTGTCGCCGGGACAGACCGGCGGACGCCAAGCAAAACTTCTTCCGGAAGTTGCGATTTGGTGGGCTATGGTGTAATTGGCAGCACGACTGATTCTGGTTCAGTTAGTCTAGGTTCGAGTCCTGGTAGCCCAGCGCGATCTGTTCGCAGATCAAAGCCCCCGTTGTGTAGCGGCCTAGCACGCTGCCCTCTCACGGCAGTAGCGCCGGTTCGAATCCGGTCGGGGGTACGGATCCTTCGGGATCTTGTGTGGGCCCCCGTTGTGTAGCGGCCTAGCACGCCGCCCTCTCAAGGCGGTAGCGCCGGTTCGAATCCGGTCGGGGGTACGCGAACAGAGCCCCCCTTCTCACCTCGGTGAGAAGGGGGGCTTTTCGCTGTTCAGGGGCGGTGCCCCAGGTGCTGGGAGGCGGTCTCGGCCTGGGCGAGGCGGCGCAGGCTCAGCAGCACGGGTTCGTAGAGCACGGTGAGCGCGACGGCCGCCTCCAGCTGGGTGGTCGGCGAGCTGAACTCACCGATGAGCGCCACCTCGTGCCCGGCGAGCCGGCCGGCGGCCTCGCCGTACGGCAGCAGTTGCTCGAGGGTGCACGGGTAGCCGAGCCGCAGCAGCGCGGTGAGGGCGGAAACCAGCGCCTGGTGGGCCGGGTTGCCCGGCACGACGCGCCAGCCCAGCCGCCGCTGGAGCTCCTCGGCGAGGGTGCGGGCGGCGGCGACGGTCTCGTCGTTCTCCCGTGGCGGCGCGGGGTGGGGGAGGGCGGCGATGGCGGTGCCGATCCGGGTGAGCTGATCGCTCTCCTCGTCCTCGACGGCGGCGAGCACCTCCCTGGCGGTGGCCACCGGGATGCGGCCGACCTGCACCAGCGCCCGGACCAGCCGCAGCCGGCGCAGATGCTCCTCGCCGTACTCGGACTGGGTGGCGGTGATCCGTTCGCCCGGTGGCAGCAGCCCTTCCCGCAGGTAGTACTTGATCGTCGCGGTGGTCACTCCACTGCGCTCGCTCAGCTCCGCGAGCCGCATACGGCCCCAGCTCCTCTTTTTTTCCGGGATCCCCTTGCCAGGATGCGTTGGAGAGTGCGACTATCCAATCATGGATAGCGCGACTATCCAATGCTGCGTGGATGGATTGACTCGGAGAGCGGGGACGGCATGAGCGGCAAGATCGTTGAGGGCCGGATGACGGCGGCGGCCACGGGGGAGGTCACGCTGTTCCTGATCGGCATGCGGATCAACAGCTTCTGGCGGGTGCGCCACTGGGGGCCGGTGCTGAGGGCGATGCCCAGGATGCTGAGCGAGCTGTCCCGCGATCCGGACAGTGGACTGCTCGGGTACCGGCTGCTGTGGGGCGGGCCGCGGCTGATCTACGTGGTGCAGTACTGGTCCTCCCACGAGCGGCTGATGGCGTACGCCTCGGCGCCGGACGGGGAGCACCGCCCGGCCTGGGCGGCGTTCAACCGGCGGATACGGCAGGGCCGGGGCCGGGTGGGCTTCTGGCACGAGACCTATGTGGTCCCGGCCGGCGCGCACGAGTCGATCTACCGGAACATGCCGCCGTTCGGCCTGGGCGCCGCGGGCGGGGTGATACCCGTGGAGCGGCGTGGGGAGAGCGCGGCCGAGCGCCTCGGCCGGGTCTGACCGGTCACCCGGGCCCGGAGACGGGGCGCGGCCGTCGGCGCGAGGCAGGTCGGGGCAGGGCAGGGTGGGGCGGTGCGCGCCCCGATGGTCTCGCCGTGGGCGGTCAGTGGCCCCCGCCGCGCTTGAGCGCCTCGGTCAGGCGTCCGGCGGCGTCGATCAGGGCCTGGGCGTGCATCCGGCCCGGGTGCCTGGTCAGGCGCTCGATGGGCCCGGAGACGGAGACGGCCGCCACCACCCGGTTGGACGGGCCGCGGACCGGGGCGGACACCGAGGCCACCCCCGGCTCCCGCTCGCCGATCGACTGGGCCCAGCCCCGGCGGCGCACTCCGGACAGCGCCGTGGCGGTGAACCGCGCGCCCTGCAGCCCGTGGTGCAGCCGCTCGGGCTCCTCCCAGGCCAGCAGGATCTGCGCCGCGGAACCGGCCTTCATCGGGAGGGTGGAGCCCACCGGCACGGTGTCCCGCAGTCCGGACAGCCGCTCCGCCGCCGCGACGCAGATGCGCATGTCGCCCTGCCTGCGGTACAGCTGAGCGCTCTCCCCGGTGAGATCCCGCAGATGCGTCAGCACCGGTCCGGCCGCCGCCAGCAGCCGGTCCTCGCCGGCCGCCGCCGCCAGCTCGGCCAGGCGCGGGCCCAGGACGAAGCGGCCCTGCATGTCACGGGCGAGCAGCCGGTGATGTTCCAGGGCGACCGCCATGCGGTGCGCCGTGGGCCTGGCCAGTCCCGTGGCCGACACCAGACCGGCGAGCGTCGCCGGACCGGACTCCAGCGCGCCGAGCACCAGGGCCGCCTTGTCCAGTACACCCACTCCGCTGGAGTCGCCACGTGAATTGTCCATGCAACGATACTCGCGTCTCACACTGTGAAACGCAAGTTCCTTTTTTCCGAGAAGGCGCCACCCTGGACTGCCAGGGTCCGCAAAGGGGTGGACCCGGCCACCGTCCGGTACGCGGGGAGCGGACGGCGGCCATGTGGAGCGGAGGGAATGCGATGGGACGGACACTGGCGGAGAAAGTCTGGGACGACCATGTCGTCCGGCGTGCGGAGGGAGAGCCCGACCTGCTCTTCATCGATCTCCATCTCCTGCACGAGGTGACGAGCCCGCAGGCGTTCGACGGGCTGCGCAAGAGCGGCCGTACGGTGCGCCGCACCGACCTCACCATCGCCACCGAGGACCACAACACCCCCACCCTCGACATCGACAAGCCGATCGCCGACCCGGTCTCCCGCACCCAGCTGGAGACCCTGCGCAAGAACTGCGCCGACTTCGGCGTCCGGCTGCACTCGCTGGGCGACGACGAGCAGGGCGTGGTGCACGTGGTCGGCCCGCAGCTGGGGCTCACCCAGCCGGGCACCACCGTGGTCTGCGGTGACAGTCACACCTCCACCCACGGGGCGTTCGGCGCGCTGGCGTTCGGCATCGGCACCAGCCAGGTCGAGCACGTGCTCGCCACCCAGACGCTGCCGATGGCGCCGTTCCGGACCATGGCGATCACCGTGGAGGGCGAGCTGCCCGAGGGCGTCACCGCCAAGGACCTGATCCTGGCGATCATCGCCCGGATCGGCACCGGCGGCGGCCAGGGCTATGTCATCGAATACCGCGGCGAGGCCATCGAGAAGCTCTCGATGGAGGCCCGCATGACCATCTGCAACATGTCCATCGAGGCGGGAGCCCGGGCCGGCATGATCGCCCCGGACGAGACCACCTTCGGCTACCTGCGCGGGCGTGACCACGCCCCCCGCGACGCCGAGTGGGACGAGGCGGTCGCGTACTGGAAGACGCTGCGCACCGACGAGGACGCCGTCTTCGACCACGAGGTCGTCATCGACGCCACCGCCCTGGCGCCGTTCGTCACCTGGGGCACCAACCCCGGACAGGGCGCTCCGCTGTCGGCCGCCGTACCCGACCCGGAGCAGTTCACCGACCCCAGCGAGCGGTTCGCCGCTCAGAAGGCGCTGGAGTACATGGACCTGTCCGCCGGGATGCCGCTGCGCGAGATCTCCGTGGACACCGTCTTCGTCGGTTCGTGCACCAACGGCCGCATCGAGGACCTGCGCTCCGCCGCCGCCGTGCTCAAGGGCCGCAAGGTCGCCGACGGGGTACGGATGCTGGTGGTCCCCGGATCCGTCCGGGTGGCGCTGCAGGCCGTGCACGAGGGCCTGGACAAGGTGTTCACCGCGGCCGGCGCCGAATGGCGGCACGCCGGCTGTTCCATGTGTCTGGGCATGAACCCCGACCAGCTGGCCCCCGGCGAGCGCTCCGCCTCCACCTCCAACCGCAACTTCGAGGGCAGGCAGGGCAAGGGCGGCCGTACCCACTTGGTCTCCCCGCAGGTCGCCGCCGCCACCGCGGTCACCGGCACCCTCGCGTCCCCGGCCGATCTGGCCGGCGTTCCCGTCCCCGTGGAGGTCTGAGCCATGGAAGCATTCACCACCCACACCGGCCGGGCCGTCCCGCTGCGCCGCTCCAACGTCGACACCGACCAGATCATCCCGGCCCACTGGCTGAAGAAGGTCACCCGGGACGGCTTCGAGGACGGCCTGTTCGAGGCGTGGCGCAAGGACCCGGAGTTCGTCCTCAACCGGCCGGAACGCTCCGGCGCCACCGTGCTGGTGGCCGGCCCCGACTTCGGCACCGGCTCCTCCCGTGAGCACGCCGTGTGGGCGCTGCAGAACTACGGCTTCAAGACGGTGATCTCCTCCCGCTTCGCGGACATCTTCCGGGGCAACTCCCTGAAGAACGGTCTGCTGACCGTGGTGCTCCCGCAGGAGACCGTCGAGGCGCTGTGGCGGCTCACCGAGTCCGACCCGGCCGCGCCCGTCACCGTCGACCTGGTCACCCGCACCGTGACCGCCGAGGGCGTCGAGGCCGGGTTCGAGCTGGACGAGAACGCCCGCTGGCGGCTGCTCGAAGGGCTCGACGACATCAGCATCACGCTCCAGAACGAGGACGCGATCGCCGCCTTCGAGGCGCGCCGGCCCGGGTACAAGCCGCGCACCCTCACCCACTGACTCCCGCCCCGCCGGGCCCCGTTCACCACGGCCCGCAACCGCCCGCCCCCAACCGGCCCGCCGGATGGGGGCGGTGGTCGTTCCGGCACCGAACGACACGTCAGGACACGGCCTTTGGGGGCTTACCGGGCGAGAGCGGATGCAAAGTGGCACAATCGGCGTATGGAACGCGACGGTCAACCTGAGCTGTACGACCTCGTCGCCGCTCGGCTGAAAGAGGCGCACCGTGCGGTGCGCACCGCACAAGTGCCCGAGCCCGTACGGCAGGCCCTCACCCGGAAGCTGCTGGTGATCACGGCGGCGGCCAAACAGGACCTGCCGGGCGCCGCCCGCCGTCTGGAACGGCTGATCGCGGACATCGACGCGGGGCGGATGCCGCCCGATCCACCCGGCCACGGCCGCGATGGAACCGCGTGATGGTCGAGTTCGTTGCGACACAAGGGTGATTAGCCCGTTTCACGTTTGATTTGCGGAATATATCTGCCTAACGTGCGAAAAAGCTTGAACAGATTCGTTCCAGCCATGCCTGCGAAGGGGAAGACGTGAACAAGGCGCAGCTCGTAGAAGCGATTGCAGACAAGCTCGGCGGCCGCCAGCAGGCCGCGGACGCGGTGGACATCGTCCTCGATGCCATCATCCGGGCAGTGGTGGCCGGCGAGCGCGTCTCGGTCACCGGTTTCGGGTCGTTCGAGAAGGTCAACCGCCCCGCCCGCTACGCGCGCAACCCGCAGACCGGGGAGCGGGTGCGGGTCAAGAAGACCTCCGTCCCCCGCTTCCGCGCCGGCCAGGGTTTCAAGGACCTGGTCGCCGGTACCAAGAAGCTCCCCAAGAACGACGTCGCCGTGAAGAAGGCCCCCAAGGGCAGCCTCTCGGGTGGCACCACCACCAAGAAGGCGGCCGCGAAGAAGGCCACCGCCAAGAAGACCACGGCGAAGAAGACCACCGCCAAGAAGACCACCGCGAGGAAGGCCACCACCAAGAAGGCCACCGCCAAGAAGACCACGGCGAAGAAGGCCCCGGCCAAGAAGACCACCGCCAAGAAGGCCCCGGCCAAGCGGGCCTCCGCCCGCAAGACCACCGCCAAGAAGGCCACCGCGCGCCGCGGGTGAGCCACGGCGCCCAAGCCTCCGTCCCGCGGGCCGGACTCCCCCACCGGGGAGCCCGGCCCGCGCGCTTGTGTCCGGCCCCCGCCCGCCGCACTACGATGCCCGCATGCAGGCCACCGCGTACACCTACGACTCCGGCACCCGCAGCGGCAGCGTGCTGCTGGACGACGGCACCCCACTGGACTTCGGCCCCGACGCCTTCGACGCCGGAGGGCTGCTGCTGCTCCGCCCCGGCCAGCGGGTACGCGTCGAGACCGAGGACGGCACCCCCGCCGCCCCCATCACCCTGGTGACACTCCAGACACTGTGACCGCGCGGACTCCGGCCGCCGTGCGCGGCCCCACACCCAGCGCCAGCGCCCGCCGCAGATCCGCCCCGGTGTCCACGTCCTGACGCACGCTCTCCACCCCGGCCAGCGTCAGCTCCACCGCACCCGAATCACGGTGCCGCGCCCGGGACGCGCCCTCGAACGCCGGCGCAAGCGCCGTTCCGGGGCCCGCCGTCAGCACCGTGGTGCCCACCCCCGCCGCGTCCGCCACGAACGCCCGCGGATGCCCGGCCGCCGCCGTCAGCACCCGTGCCAGCTCCGCCGGACGCAGCGCCGGCAGATCCGCGCCGAGCGCCGCCACCGCGGCGGGCGCGCCCCGCTCGCGCACCACCCGCTCCCCGTGCGCCAGCGCGGCGTTGAGGCCACCACGCGGCGCGTCCGGCACGACGCGCGCCCCCAGGCGCGCCAGCCGCCGCGCCGCCAGCGGATCATCCGTGACAACCGCCACATCCCGTACCGCCACGCACGCCAGCGCCGCGGCCACCGTGTCCTCGGCGAAGGCCAGGACCAGGGCCGATCGCCGCTCCCCGGCACTCACCGCCACCAGCCTGCTCTTCGCCCGTCCCAGCGGCTTCAGCGGCACGATCAGCGACCATCCGACCTGCTGTGGCATGACGTTTCCCTCCCCGGCTTCCGCCTGTCCGACCAGTCTGCCTGCCCGTCGCGGGCCCCGGGACGTAAGGTCACAGGATGCCCACGGGGTCACAGTGCCCCGCTGGACAGCCAAACCGCCTGGAGCGACACTTGTCCGGCGCTCCCGCAAGGCCGTGCCGGAGCAGTGCAAGAGGAGATGGTGTCCGAGTGTCCCGCCGCAGAATCGGCCTCTATTACCGATGCGCCGCGTTTCTGGTAAAGCCCCCGATGCTGATCCTGTTCAAGCGGGACTGGCGGGGCCAGGAAAACATTCCGGACCACGGCGGATTCATCACCGCCGTGAATCACAACTCCTATCTCGACCCGCTCTCCTACGCCCACTTCCAGTACAGCACCGGGCGGGTGCCCCGTTTCCTCGCCAAGGTCGGGCTGTTCAAACGGGGCTTCGTCGGGTTCATGATGCGCGGCACCGGCCAGATCCCCGTCTACCGGGAGAGCTCGGACGCCGCCGGCGCCTTCCGCGCCGCCGTCGACGCCGTCAACAGCGGGGAATGCGTCGCCTTCTACCCCGAGGGCACCCTCACCCGCGACCCGGACCTGTGGCCCATGGCGGGCAAGACCGGCGCCGCGCGCGTCGCCCTGCTCACCCACGCCCCGGTGATCCCGGTGGCCCAGTGGGGCGCGAACGAGGCCATGCCGCCGTACGCGAAGGACCACAAGGTACGGCTGTTCCCGCGCAAGACCCTCACCGTGGTGGCCGGCCCCCCGGTGGACCTGAGCGACCTGTACGAGTGCGAGCCCTCCGCCGAGGTGCTGCGCACGGCGACCGAACGGATCATGGACGCCGTCACCGGACAACTCGCCGTCATCCGGAAGCAGCCCCCGCCGGACCGCCGCTACGTGTACGACCGGGACCGTACCGAGCCCGCGGAGCACCTGGAGCACCCGGAGCCCGCGGGGCCGGCGGCCGTTCGGCCGGACAGCACCGGGCCCGCCGCCCCGGCGTCCCTGAAGCAGAGCAAGGACATCAAGGAGATCAGCGAGTGACGCGCGTCGCCGTCTTCGGCAATGGTTCCTGGGGAACCGCCTTCGCCATGGTGCTGGCCGACGCCGGTGCCAGGGTGGCGCTGTGGGGCCGCCGCCCCGCTCTCGCCGAGACCATCAACACCACTCGGGTCAACCCGGACTATCTGCCCGGCGTCCGGCTGCCGGACGGCGTGCGGGCCACCGCCGACCCCGCCGAGGCGGCGGACGGCGCCGAGTTCACCGTGCTCGCGGTGCCCTCCCAGACACTGCGGGAGAACCTCGCCGCCTGGACTCCGCTGCTGCCCCCGGACACCGTGCTGGTCTCCCTGATGAAGGGCGTGGAACTGGGCACCAGCAAGCGCATGAGCGAGGTCGTCGCGGAGGTGACCGGCGCCGGCCCGGAGCGCATCGCCGTGCTGTCGGGCCCGAACCTCGCCCGCGAGATCGCCGAGCGGCAGCCCGCCGCCTCCGTGGTCGCCTGCCGCGACGAGGACGTCGCCCGCCGCCTCCAGGCCGCCTGCCACACCGGGTACTTCCGCCCGTACACCAACACCGACGTGGTGGGCTGCGAACTCGGCGGCGCCGTCAAGAACGTCATCGCGCTCGCCGTGGGCATCGCCGGCGGCATGGGCCTGGGCGACAACGCGAAGGCGTCCCTCATCACCCGTGGCCTGGCCGAGACCACCCGGCTCGGCCTGGCGATGGGCGCCGACGCGCACACCTTCGCCGGGCTCGCCGGGATGGGCGACCTCGTCGCCACCTGCTCCTCGCCGCTGTCCCGCAACAACACCTTCGGCACCAACCTCGGCCGGGGCATGACCCTCGAAGAGACCATCGCCGTCACCCGGCAGACCGCCGAGGGCGTGAAATCCTGCCGCTCCGTACGGGATCTGGCGCGCCGCCACGATGTCGACATGCCGCTGACGGAAACGGTGGTGGGCATCGTCCACGAAGGGGTGCAGCCCGCCGCCGCGCTCAAGGAGCTGATGGCGCGCAGCGCCAAGGCCGAGGTTCGCTGACTGCCGGGCAGGTGTGCGAGTAGCCTCATGGGGTTATGAGCAGCGACTCCACACCCCAGAGCCCCAAGCCCCGCGTCGCCGTCGTCTTCGGCGGCCGCAGCTCCGAGCACACCATCTCGGTCCTGACCGCGGGCGCCGTGCTCCGCGCGATCGACCGTGACCGCTACGACGTGCTGCCCATCGGCATCACCACCGACGGCCGCTGGGCGCTGACCGCCGACGACCCCGAGCGGATGGCCCTCAGCGGCCGTGAACTCCCGACCGTGGCCGCCATCGCCGAACCCGGTGGCGGCTCGGTGCTGCTGCCGGTCGACCCCGCGGGCCGCGAGGTCGTCTACTGCGAGCCGGGCTCCGTGCCCAAGGACCTCGGCGACGTGGACGTCGTCTTCCCGGTGCTGCACGGCCCGTACGGCGAGGACGGCACCCTCCAGGGGCTGCTGGAGCTGTCCGGCGTGCCCTACGTCGGCGCCGGCGTGCTGGCCTCGGCGGTCGGCATGGACAAGGAGTACATGAAGCGCGTCTTCACCTCCTTCGGGCTGCCGGTCGGCCCGTACACCGTCGTCCGCCCGCGCGAGTGGGCCGCCGACCCGGCCGCCGCCCGCAAGAAGATCGTGGACTTCGCCTCCGACCACGGCTGGCCGGTCTTCGTCAAGCCCGCGCGGGCCGGCTCCTCCATGGGCATCACCAAGGTGGACGGCCTCGCCGGTCTCGACGAGGCCATCGCCGAGGCACAGGCCCACGACCCCAAGATCATCGTGGAGTCGCTGCTCAGCGGCCGGGAGATCGAGTGCGGCGTCCTGGAGTTCGAGGAGGGCCCGCGCGCCTCGGTGCCCGCCGAGATCCCGCCCGTCTCCGACCACGACTTCTACGACTTCGAGGCCAAGTACCTGGACTCGGCCGAGGGCATCGTGCCCGCGCCGCTGACGCCCGAGCAGACCGCCCGGGTGCAGGAGCTGTCCGTGCTCGCCTACGAGGCGGTCTCCTGCGAGGGCCTGGTCAGGGCGGACTTCTTCCTCACCGACGACGGCGAGTTCGTCATCAACGAGATCAACACCCTGCCCGGGTTCACGCCGATCTCGATGTACCCCAGGATGTGGCAGGCCAGTGGGGTGACGTACCCCGAACTGATCGACCGGCTCATCCAGGCGGCGCTGCGCCGCTCCACGGGGCTGCGCTAGGTCCTGTCCTCGGAGTGCTGGCCGGACGGCCGTACACGCGCTCGCGGGTACGGCCCCGGCCCGGTCCCTTCCGGGGCGGGGGTCGCGGCGCGGGTCAGGAGCCGGGCGGCTGCTCGGCGTACAGCTCGTCCAGCGGTACGTTTCCGGCGATCGCCGCGGCGAGATCGACCAGCGGGTTCACCTCGGGCGCGTACGCGGCCGGCACCGTGACCTCCACGAACACCGTGCGGTGGGTGGTCGTGAACAGCTTCCCGCCGCCCGGGGCGTCCTCCAGCAGCCAGGACACCCCGTTGACGTCCACCGCGTCGGCGAGCGGGTCGTAACCCTGCTCACCCGGGGTCAGCAGCAGCGGCAGCGACACTCCGCAGCGCAGCACGATCCCCGGGTCCCCCCACACAGCGACATGGGCGAGCGCGCCGTCGTCCGTCCGGCCCTGGTCCTCCACCCGCTCCGGCAGCGCCGCGGCGACCGCGTCGCACACCCGCGCCGCCGCCGCGTCCGGGGTCGGCGCCACCACGGCGGTGCCGCCTCCGTCGCCCTCGCCGCCGCATCCGGTCAGCGCCAACAGCGCGGCCAGGGCGGTCGGCACGGCGCCGGCGGTACGTACGGTGAGGCTCACGCCGCCAGCATAGGGTGCCCTACAGATGCACCACCGGGCAGGTCAAGGTGCGGGTGATCCCCGGTACCTGCTGCACCTGAGCCACCACCAGCCGGCCCAGGTCATCGACCGAGGGCGCCTCGGCGCGCACGATGACGTCGTAGGGGCCGGTGACGTCCTCGGCCGTGATCACCCCCGGAACCTCGGAGATGACGTCGGCCACGGCGGACGCCTTGCCCACCTCGGTCTGGATCAGGATGTACGCCTGTACCACAGGTCCTCCACGGCGGCTACGAGGTGCGGGGGCGCTACCGTAGCGCGTCATGACCTGCACCGGGAGACGTCGTCCGGTGCCGATCGCCGCGGAGTGACCGCGGCGGCGCCGAAGAGAGCTGAGGAGAGCCGAGTGAAGGGCAGTGTGGGGGAACTGGGGGAGTTCGGGCTGATCCGGGAGCTGACCTCCCGGATCGGCGACACTCCCGCCGTACGTCTCGGCCCCGGCGACGACGCCGCGGTGATCGCCACCCCGGACCGGCGGGTGGTGGCCAGCACCGACATCCTGCTGGAGGGACGGCACTTCCGCCGCGACTGGTCCACCGCCTACGACGTCGGCCGCAAGGCCGCCGCCCAGAACCTCGCCGACATCGCCGCCATGGGCGCCGTGCCCACCGCCATCCTGCTCGGCCTGGTGGTCCCCGCCGAACTGCCCGTCACCTGGCCCACCGAACTCATGGACGGTATCCACGACGAGTGCCAGGTGGCCGGAGCCGGCGTGGCCGGCGGCGACGTGGTGCGCGGCGATGCCATCACCGTGTCCATCACCGCCCTGGGCGACCTGCGCGACCGCGAACCCGTCACCCGCTCCGGCGCCAGGCCCGGCGACCTGCTGGCCGTCACCGGCTGGCTCGGCTGGTCCGCCGCGGGGTTCACCGTGCTCTCCCGCGGCTTCCGTTCCCCGCGCGCCTTCGTCGAGGCACACCGCCGCCCCGAACCCCCGTACCACGCGGGCCCCGCCGCCGCCGCGCTCGGCGCCACCGCCATGACCGACGTCAGCGACGGACTGATCGCCGACCTGGGGCACATCGCGCACAGCAGCGGCGTACGGATCGACATCCACGCCGAGTCGCTCGACGTACCCGCCCAGATGTCCGACATCGGGCACGCGGTGGGCGTCGACCCGCTGCAGTGGGTGCTCACCGGCGGCGAGGACCACGCGATCGTGGCGACCTTCCCCGCCGACACCAAACTCCCCGCCCGCTGGCGGGTGATCGGCCAGGTGCTGCCCGCGCGGGGCAGCGTACGGCCCCAGGTGACGGTGGACGGGGCCCCCTGGGAACGGGACGGGGGCTGGGATCACTTCGGCTCCGGCGGCTGAATAGGGTCGGGGCCATGACCCGCGCCCCGCACGCCCCCGCGTCCGCCGCCACCACCGCGCCCCCGCCGCGGGTGCTGACCGTCGCCGGCTCCGACTCCGGCGGCGGCGCCGGCATCCAGGCCGATCTGAAGACCATGCTGGCGCTGGGCACGCACGGCATGAGCGTGCTCACCGCCGTCACCGCGCAGAACTCCCTGGGCGTCCAGGGCGCCTGGCCGCTGCCCGCCGAGGCGATACGCGCCCAGTTCCGCTCGGTCGCCGACGACATCGGGGTGCAGGCGGTCAAGACCGGGATGCTCGGCACGGCGGAGACGGTGCGGACCGTCGCCGCGCTGCTGGAGGGCGTCGGGGTCCCCGTGGTGGTGGACCCGGTGGGTGTCTCCAAGCACGGCGACCGCCTGCTGGCCGCCGACGCCGTGCACGCGGTGCGCGAGGCGCTGCTGCCCGCCGCCACCGTGGTCACCCCGAACCTGGACGAGGTGGCCCAGCTCACCGGCGTACGCGTCACCAGCGAGTCCGATCTGCGGGCGGCGGCCGAGGCGATCCTGGCGTACGGGCCGCGCTGGGCGCTGATCAAGGGCGGCCATCTGCCCGGCGGCGACGCCGTCGACCTGCTCACCGACGGCAGCGCCGAACACTGGCTGCGCGCCCCACGGCACTCCAACCGGCACACGCACGGCACCGGATGCACCCTGGCCAGCGCCCTCGCCTGCGAACTGGCGCGCGGCGCCGCGCTGCCCGACGCCGCGCGGACGGCCAAGGAGTACGTCACCGGGGCCATCGCCGCGGGCTTCCCGCTCGGCGCCGGCATCGGGCCCGTCCACCACGGCTACCGGATCTGAAGCCCGCCGCGCCCGCCCCGGCCTCCGACGCCGGGCCGGGGCTGCGGAAACGCCAAAAAGCCGGCCCACCACGAGGTGGACCGGCTCAACGGCTAACGAGCAAACCGCGTGCCGAAGGCGTCAGCGCGCGACCTTGCCCGCCTTGATGCACGAGGTGCAGGCGTTCAGGCGCTTCGGCGTCCCATTGATCACGGCACGCACCCGCTGGATGTTGGGGTTCCAACGGCGGGGGGTGCGGCGGTGCGAGTGGGAGATGCTGTTACCGAAGCCCGGCCCCTTGCCGCAGACGTCGCAGTTGGCAGCCACGGGTCACTCCAAAGACAGGTCAACCCCGCTTACGCGGAGTGACGGAAACGAATGTGGGATCCCGGGGCCAGGACCCTCGGGGATGTGCTCGACAACCGGGAGAACACCCGTACCGAGCAACCGCAGCAGCATACCCCGGGGCTTCCCGAACGGAGAAATCAGCCCTGGTCCGCATAAGCTGCACCCCGCCGACCGCCGAGGAGAGAGCCGAGGTCACCACCGTGCCGCAACCGCTGGACGCCGACGCGGTGCGGCGCTGGTGCCGGATCGCCCTGGACACCCTGGGCCGGGACCGCGCGGAGATCGACGCCATCAACGTCTACCCCGTCCCGGACGCGGACACCGGCACCAATCTCTACCTCACGATGGAGTCCGCCGACCGCGCCCTGACCCAGGCCGCGCACGACGGCGATGCCGGTGGCGGCGTTGGAGCCGGGGACGACCTCGCGGACACCGTGCGCACCATGGCCCGCGGCGCCCTGATCGGCGCCCGTGGCAACTCCGGCACCATCCTCGCCCAGCTGCTGCGCGGCATGGCCCAGGAACTGGCCACCGCCCCCGGCGGGGACGCCGGCGCCGACGCGCTGCGCCGCGCGCTGCGCCGCGCCGCCACCCTGGCCTACGAGGCGGTCAGCCACCCCGTGGAGGGCACCATGCTCACGGTCGCCGCCGCCGCCGCGGACGCCGCGGAGCGCGCCACCGGCCGGCACCCCGCGCAGGTCACCGCCGCCGCCTGCGCGGGCGCCCGCGCCGCGCTCGCCGCCACCACGGCGCAGCTGGACGTGCTCGCCCGCGCCCGGGTGGTGGACGCCGGCGGCTCCGGCCTGGTCACCGTGCTGGACGCCCTGGACGCCGCGCTCTCCGGCCGCGCCCCCGACCTCCTGCCACACCACGGCCTGGGCCGTCCCGCCGGACACCGGCACGGCGCGGCCGGGGACACCGCCGGGACGCACGGGTGCGCGGGCGGCGGCTACGAGGTGATCTACCTGCTGGACGCCGAGGACGCCGCCGTCCCCACCCTGCGCAGGGCGCTGGACGGCCTCGGCGACTCGCTGGTGATCGTCGGCGGCGAGGGCCTGTGGAACGTCCATGTGCACACCGACCGCCCGGGCCCCGCCGTCGAGGCGGGCATCGAGGCCGGCCGTCCGCACCACATCCGGATCACCCAGCTGGCCACCGCCACCCCCGCCCGTCCCGGCGCCGCCGAGCGCGCCGTGGTGTGCGTGATGCCCGGCGACGGCCTGGCCGCCCTGTGCACCGAGGCCGGCGCCACCGCCCTGACCGTACGGCCCGGCGTGACCCCCGCCAGCGACGAACTGGCCGCGGCGATCGACCGCGCCGGCTCCCGGGAGATCGTGCTGCTGCCCAACGACGGCACCCTGTGGCACGTCTCGGCCGCCGCGGCGGAGCAGGCCCGCGAGCGCGGCATCCGGGTCGCCGTCATCCCCACCCGCTCCCCGGTGCAGGGCCTGGCGGCGCTCGCGGTGCACGCCGCCGAACGCCGCTTCGACGAGGACGTGGTCGCCATGACCTCCGCGGCCGGCGCCACCCGCTTCGGCGAGGTCACCGTCGCCGAACGCGAGTACTGGACCGCCGGGGGCATCTGCCAGGCCGGTGACGTGCTCGGCCTGATCGACGGCGACGTCGCCGTGATCGGCGCGGACACCGAACGGGTCGCCGCCGAACTCCTCGCCCGGATGCTGTCGGCCGGCGGCGAGCTGGTCACCCTGGTGCTGGGCGAGCACACCCCCGCCGTACTCGCCGACCGGCTGGAACGCCAGGTGCGCCGCGGCCACCTCGGCGTGGACACCGTCGTCTACCAGGGCCGGCAGGCCGCCCCGCTGCTGATCGGCGTCGAGTAGCCGCCTGATCCGGTGACGAGCCCGGGGCCGGACCACCCGGGCCCGGCCACTGCGCGGCGCTGTCAGCCCCATGGTGTGCAATGGGCAGCGTGACCGCGCTGTCTGAACCCCTCGCCAAGGTCGTCGGCGGTACCACCGCCAAGGTGATGGCCGACCACCTCGATCTGCGCACCGTCGGCGACCTGCTGCACCACTACCCCCGCCGCTACGCCGAACGCGGCGAGCTGACCCGGCTCGCCGAACTGCCGCTGGACGAACACGTGACCGTCGTCGCCGAGATCGCCGACGCCCGCAGCCACACGTTCAACCGGGGCAAGGGACAGCGCCTGGAGGTCACCCTCACCGACGGCAGCGGACGGCTCCAGCTGGTCTTCTTCGGCCGCGGCGTCCACCACCACAAACGCGAGCTGGTGCCCGGCCGCCGGGGCATGTTCGCCGGCAAGGTCTCCGTCTTCAACCGCAAGCTCCAGCTGGCCCACCCCGCCTACGAACTGCTGGCCGCCGACGGCGGGGACGTCCCGGAGGCCGGTGCCGCCGCGGCCCGCGAGTTCGCGGGCCGGCTGCTGCCGCTCTACCCGGCCTGCAAACAGCTGGAGTCCTGGAAGCTCGCCAAGGCCGTCGCCCTGGTGCTCGACTCGCTGGCCGCCTCCGGCTGGGCGGGGCTCATCGACCCGCTGCCCGCGGAGCTGCGCCGCGAACGCGGCCTGATCGAGCTGCCCGAGGCGTTCGAGAAGGTGCACCGCCCCCGGACCAAGGCCGACATCGCCGCCGCCACCGCCCGGCTGAAGTGGGACGAGGCCTTCGTGCTCCAGGTCGCCCTCGCCCGGCGCCGGCACACCGAGGGCCAGCTGCCCGCCACCGCCCGCCGCCCGGCCGAGGACGGCCTGCTGACCGCCTTCGACGCCCGGTTGCCGTTCACCCTCACCGAGGGGCAGCGCACGGTCAGCGCGGAGATCTTCGCCGACCTGGCCACCGAACACCCCATGCACCGGCTGCTCCAGGGCGAGGTCGGCAGCGGCAAGACCCTGGTGGCGCTGCGGGCCATGCTCGCCGTCGCCGACAGCGGGGGCCAGTCCGCGCTGCTGGCCCCCACCGAGGTCCTGGCCCAGCAGCACCACCGCTCCATCACCGAGATGATGGGCGACCTCGCCGAGGGCGGCCTGATCGGCGGCGCCGAACACGGCACCCGGGTCACCCTGCTCACCGGCTCCATGGGCGCCGCCGCCCGCCGCCGCGCCCTGCTGGAGGCGGTCACCGGCGAGGCGGGCATCGTGATCGGCACCCACGCGCTGATCGAGGACGTGGTGAAGTTCCACGATCTGGGCCTGGTGGTGGTCGACGAGCAGCACCGGTTCGGCGTGGAGCAGCGCGACGCCCTGCGCGGCAAGGGCCACCGCCCGCCGCATCTGCTGGTGATGACCGCCACCCCGATCCCGCGCACCGTGGCCATGACCGTCTTCGGGGACCTGGAGACCTCGGTCCTGGACCAGTTGCCCGCCGGGCGCGCCCCGATCCTCAGCCACGTGGTGCCCGCCCGCGACAAGCCGCACTTCCTGTCCAGGGCCTGGGAACGGGTACGGGAGGAGGTGGCCGCCGGCCACCAGGTGTACGTGGTGTGCCCGCGCATCGGCGACGAGGACCCCAAGGGCACCAAGGGGCCGCAGAAGACGAAGAAGACCGCCGAGCCGGACGAGGACACGGGCGCGGGGGAGGACGGGGCCGCGGGCGGCGCCGACGGCGACCGGCGGCCACCGCTGGCGGTGCTGGACATCGCCGAGCAGTTGCGGGGCGGACCGCTGTCCGGGCTCGCCGTGGAGAGCCTGCACGGCCGGATGACCCCGGACGCCAAGGACGAGGTGATGCGCCGGTTCTCCGCCGGTGAGACCCAGGTGCTGGTGGCCACCACGGTGATCGAGGTCGGCGTGAACGTGCCCAACGCCACCGTGATGGTGATCATGGACGCCGACCGGTTCGGCGTCTCCCAGCTGCACCAGCTGCGCGGCCGTGTCGGGCGCGGCACCGCCGGCGGGCTGTGCCTGCTGGTCAGCGAGGCACCCGAGGGCAGTCCGGCCCGCTCCCGGCTGGACGCGGTGGCCGGCACCCAGGACGGCTTCGAACTCTCCCGGATCGACCTCGAGCAGCGCCGGGAGGGCGACGTTCTGGGGCAGGCGCAGTCCGGCGGCCGGTCCAGCCTGCGGATGCTGGCGGTCATCGAGGACGAGGAGATCATCGCCGCCGCCCGCGCCGAGGCCACCGCGCTGGTCGCCGCCGACCCCACGCTGGAGGCCGCCCCCGAGCTGCGCGCCGCCCTCGACGCGCTGCTGGACTCCGACCGCGAGGAGTACCTCGACAAGGGCTGAGGCACGGGTCCGGCGCCCCCGGAATTGTCAGTGGTGGCTGGGAGAATGGAACCAGTCCGCGCCAATCCATCCGGGATTGCGGGCGGTCGAACCACTGGGGGTTGTCTGATGGCATTCCGCCACATCAATGAACTGCCGCTCGGCGACAAGATCTTCCGCGTCGAGCTGGCGAGCGACGACGACATCACCGTGACCCTGACCCTGACCCTGACCGGCTGGCGGGAGGCGGCGCCGCTGACGCCGCTGGCCGGCGGCTCCCTGACCATGCCCCTGGCCGATGTGCCCACCCTGCGCATCGCCCTCAACCGCGGACTGCGCGCCCTGGCGCTGGCCGCCGACGTGGCCGAGCCGATCCCCGACCGGGACATCCTGCGGGAGCTGTTCCCCGGGCACGGCGCCCCCTGGATACCCCAGCACGAGGAGGATCTGACCCAGCGGTTCCACGCCGGGGAGACCATCGCCCGGATCGCGGCGCGCTTCGGGCGCACCCCCGACTCCGTACGCACCAAGCTGCGCGAGCTGGGCCATGACCCGCGCCGTCCCGAGCACTGCCCGCCGGACGGCTGCCTGTCCTGGTCCCGCTACGCCTCGCCCGCGATGCTCGGGGCCGCGCAGGAGCCGGCGGCGGGCACCGCCGCCCCGTAACCTCACCGACCGACCGGCACGGCTGGAGCGGACACCGCCACCGCGTACTACGGTGGCGGTGTTCGGTTTCGAGCCAACACGGCTTTTTCCTTCAGGAGTTGGTCGCTTTATGGCACGCAGCAAGCAGGGTGCGGCACAGCTGAACCGGCGCGGTTTCGTCCTCGGCGCGGGGGCCGCGGCCGTCACCGGCGCCACGGGTCTGGCCCTGAGCACTCCCGCTTTCGCCGCCGCGGGCGAGGGGGTGAGCGCCGCCGCCGCGGGCGGCACGTTCAACCTCTCCGTCGCCGCCGAGCGGTGGATCCGCGAGCAGGTGCTGCACAACGTCACCGTGATGCAGTCCTTCGCCTTCGACGACGTCAACGGTCACCTCTACGCGATCCAGGTGATGCAGGGCGGCCTGCGGCTGTCCGGCGAGTCCGCCGCCGTCTCCGGCGCCGACCGCGCCGCCCGCGGCGACCTGTGCATCACCAAGCTCACCCTGGCCGGCGCCAAGCTGGGCCACATGTACGTGCGGGGCTTCGGCCACGGCGTGGCCATCGGCGTCGAGCACGCCGGCGCCAACCCCTGGCTGTGGACCGAGTCCGACGCCAACCCGTCCTCCGGGTACGGCCGGGCCCTGAGCCGCTTCCGGTTCGCCCACGGCACCGTGCTCGACAGCGGTTCCTCCTCGCTCGCCAAGATCCGCCCGGTGCCCGGCTCCACCAGCAACCAGGTGTCCATCGACAACCTGAACCAGCTGCTGCTGCTCCGCTACCGGCTGAGCGGCGTCGCCCGCTACCGGCTGATGCACCTCGCCGACGTCAAGGCCGGCCGGTTCACCGCCCTGTACGACGTCCCGCAGGCCGGCGTCTCCGCCTCCGAGGTCTTCCAGGGCTTCGCCGTGCTCGGCGAGCACGCCTACCAGATGACCGGCACCTCCTACACGTCCGAGAGCGGCAGCAACCCGCCCTCGGGCCGCGGCAACACCTACCTCACCCGCCTCGACCTGAGCACCGGCACCGTCACCCAGCGCTCGCGCACCGAAGCCGCGTACTCGCTGAGCTTCCGCGAGCCCGAAGGCGTGGCCATCCGGCTGAGCAACCCGCGCCGGCTGTGCATGGGGTTCGCCTCCGGAGCCTCCGGCGCCCGCCGGTTCAGCGTCTACTACAAACCCCAGTGACGCGGGGACCGATCCGGTTTCCCCAAAACCCTCCCCGGCACGCAGTCGTGGCATTACGGTGTGTGCGCGCGGGGACTGAAACCAGCCGTCGTACCGGGAGGATTCCGCCATGACCGACCAGCACGAAGCGGCCGCCGCGACGGCGGCCGACACCTTCACGGTGCTGGACATCGAGGTACCCGCCCCGCGCGGCTACCCCGGACAGGACTCCTCCCGGCACGCACGGCGCCTGCTGGGACGCGCGGAGAACGCCGACCGCCCGGGCGAGGACATCCTGCGCCTGCTGCTCGGCGCCCGCGGCTACGGCATCGAGCGGCTGCCCGAGCCCCGCTCCGCCGTGCCGGGGGAGCGCCGCCGCTGGTGCTCCGTGTACGAGCACGCCTTCCTCCTGGCCGACGACAGCGAACTGTGCCTCTACGAGCTGGAGCACGACCTCACCCCCGACCGCCGCCTGGTCTGCGAGGTCTACCGCGACGAGGTGGCCGCCGGACGCGCCGCACGCCGCCACGCCCACGCGCTGGCCGCCGCCGGCTGAGCCACCGCGCACCGTCCCCGGTCCCCGCCCGCCGCGCCGCCCGCGCTCCCGGTCCGCCCCCGTCCACCTCCCCACGCCCCACCTCGGCGCACGGCCGGCGCACCGCCACGTATAGCGTGGTGCGTGACAGCTGATGACCGAGCGCCGCGAAGGACCGTGATGACCCGCGTGATCGCCGGGACCGCCGGCGGGCGGCGGCTGGCCGTACCGCCGGGCGGCGGCACCAGGCCCACCTCCGACCGGGCCCGGGAAGGACTCTTCTCCACCTGGACCGCCCTGTGGGGCCCGTTGCACGGCGCCCGGGTACTGGACCTGTACGCCGGCTCCGGCGCCGTCGGCCTGGAGGCGCTCTCCCGCGGCGCGGCCCACGCGCTGCTCACCGAGGCCGACGGCCGTGCGGCCCGCACCATCCGTGCCAACATCCGCGACCTCGCGCTGCCCGGCGCCGAACTGCGCACCGGGCGCGCCGAGGCCCTCGTCCGGGGCCCGGCCCCCGACGACCCCTACGACCTGGTCTTCCTCGACCCGCCCTACGCGGTGACCGACGCCGAACTCCACGAGATCCTCCTCACACTCCGTGCGGGGGGCTGGCTCGCCGAGGACGCGCTCGCCACCGTGGAGCGCGGCACCAGAGGAGGGCCCTTCCCCTGGCCCGCCGGCTTCACCGCCCTGCGCTCGCGCCGCTACGGCGAGGGCACCCTGTGGTACGGCCGGCTCGCCGCGGGGGCCGAGCAGCAGCCCGGGCAGGCGTACGCGCCGGAACCCGGGACCGAGCACGACAGCGACCGGTCATGACCGGAACCCCATCACAGCCCGAGGAGTCACCGTTGCGCCGCGCCGTCTGTCCGGGGTCCTTCGACCCCATCACCCATGGCCATCTCGACATCATCGGCCGTGCGTCCAAGCTCTACGACGTGGTGCACGTCACCATGATGATCAACAAGTCGAAGCAGGGCCTGTTCAGCACCGAGGAACGCGTCGAGCTCATCCGTGAGTGCACCCGTGAGTTCGGCAACGTGCGCGTCGACGCCTTCCACGGCCTGCTGGTGGACTACTGCAAGCAGCACGACATTCCCGCCATCGTCAAAGGTCTGCGGGCCGTCAGCGACTTCGACTACGAACTCCAGATGGCGCAGATGAACAACGGTCTCACCGGCGTGGAGACCCTGTTCATGCCCACCAACCCCACCTACAGCTTCCTCTCCTCCAGCCTGGTCAAGGAGGTCGCCACCTGGGGCGGCGACGTCTCCCACCTCGTCCCCGACCCGGTGATGCGGGCCCTGGAACGCAAATTGGCCTGAGCCCACCGCCGCGCGCCGTTGGCCGTACAGTCAACCCGTGGACGTTACGCAGAAACTGGATGAGATCGTCGACACGGTGCGCGGCGCCAAGAGCATGCCCATGTCGGCGTCCTGTGTGATCCATCGTGCCGACCTGCTGGCCCGGCTGGACGAGGTGCGCGAGGCGCTGCCCGGCTCCCTCGCCCAGGCCCAGGAGGTGCTGGGCGACCGGGAGGCCGTCGTCGCCGACGCCCAGCAGGAGGCCCAGCGCATCGTGCAGGCCGCGCACGCCGAGCGCGGCTCCCTTGTCGAGAGCACCGAGATCGTCCAGCGGGCCCGGGCCGAGGCCGCCCAGCTGCTGGAGCGGGCCCGGCAGGAGGCCGACGAGATCAAGGCCGAGGCCGACGACTATGTGGACAGCAAGCTCGCCAACTTCGAGGTCGTCCTGGGCAAGACCATCGGCTCGGTGGAGCGCGGCCGTGACAAGCTGCTGGGCCCCGAGCGGGACCCGGGCGGCGACCTGCCGCAGCAGGCGGACGCCTACGTGGAGGCGCAGTTCGCCGCGATCGAGGCGGTGCTGCGCAAGACCCTGGAGGCGGTCGGCCGCGGGCGGCGGAAGCTCACCGGGCACCGTCCCATCGACGAGCTGGCCGAGCACGTCGCGCAGCAGGACAGCGCCGGTACGGTGCCGGACGCCGGCGCGTACTACGGCCCACGGGACACCGAGCAGGACACCTACGGCTACCTGGGCATGACCGCGCCCGGCGGCGACGGCGGCACGGGCGGCGGCGGTGAGCCCGGCTACCCGCAGTTGCCCGCGGCGGAGCCCGCGCCGTACGCGCCCCAGGACACCGCCGCCTACGCGCGGGAGAGCGGCTACGGCGCCGGTGGCTACGGCCAGGACCCGTACGCCCCGGCCGCCGCCTACCCGGCGGACCCGTACGCCGCGGGCCAGGGCCAGGGCCAGCCGCAGGGGCAGGACGGCCCCGGCTACGGCTACCAGCAGCCCGCGCTCGGCTACCAGGGATCGGGAACGCTGGATGAGACCAGCCTCTTCGACACCGGGATGATCGACCCCGAGCAACTGCGCCGTTACGAGCAGGGACGCCCCTGAGCGGCCCCGCAGACCGCCGATTGGGAGGGGCGCCGACCGTGACGTATGCTGTCTCTTCGGCCGTACCGCATCAGTGATCACGGCTGCCCGCCGGCCCACTTCACCGGGTCGCGCCCCTCACGTCCTGTCCTGCCCCGTAGAAAGCAGAGAGCCCTGAACGCCCCCCTGGACCACCGTGCCCCGCTGGTGTTCGACACCCGCGAGCTGGGGCGGCGTCCCGGTGCGCTCAAGCGGATCACCCGCAGTGTCCCGGCCCCCCAGGGCCTGGGCATCGAAGTGATCGGAGTGCCGGAAGGCGCTCCGCTGGAGCTGGATCTTCGGCTGGAATCGGTCATGGAGGGGGTACTGGTCACCGGTACCGCCCGTGCACCGCTGGCGGGGGAGTGCGTAAGGTGTCTGGAGCCACTGGCCCAAGAGGCCGAGGCGGAGTTCCAGGAGTTGTTCTCCTACCCCGACGCCGGTGACTGGATCCGCTCAGCGGAGCCGGGCGACGACGCCGAGGACGAGGAGCGGCTCTTCCTCGAGGACGACCTGGTCAACCTCGAACCCGTACTGCGGGACGCGATGGTGCTGTCGCTGCCACTGCAACCGGTGTGCCGCGAGGACTGCCCGGGTCTGTGCCCCGAATGCGGAGCACGGCTCGCGGAGGACCCGGAGCACCATCACGACGCTGCCGTCGACATCCGTTGGGCGGCACTGCGGGACTACACGCCCGCGGACCACAAGAAGACACCCCGCACCCGCGGGGACGATCCACAGGAGAAGTAGCCGTGGCTGTTCCTAAGCGGAAGATGTCGCGCAGCAACACGCGCCACCGCCGGTCGCAGTGGAAGGCCACTGCCCCGAACCTGGTGAGCTGCGAGCGCTGCCAGGAGCCGAGGTTGCAGCACATCGCGTGCCCCAACTGCGGCACGTACAACCGCCGTCAGGTCATCGACGTCTGATCGGCGGGTGACAGGCTCCATGTCTCACGCCCACCGGTCCAAGACCCAGGCGTCGGCGGAGGTGGCCTCGTCCCACGCGGTTCTGGAAGGGCGGCTCGGCTATCAGCTGGAGTCCGCCCTTCTGGTGCGTGCGCTGACCCATCGTTCGTACGCGTACGAGAACGGCGGTCTGCCCACCAACGAGCGACTTGAGTTCCTCGGGGACTCGGTGCTCGGGCTGATCGTCACCGACACGCTGTACCGCACCTATCCCGAACTGGCCGAGGGGCAGCTGGCCAAGCTGCGCGCGGCCGTCGTCAATGCCAGGGCGCTCGCCGATGTGGCGCGCGGCCTGGACCTGGGCGCGTTCGTACGGCTGGGGCGGGGCGAGGAGGGGACCGGCGGCCGGAACAAGGCGTCGATCCTCGCCGACACCCTGGAAGCGGTCATCGGCGCGGTCTATCTCGACCGGGGCCTGGAGGCCGCCGACGAGATGGTGCACCGGCTCTTCGACCCGGTGATCGAGCGTTCCGCGAAGCTGGGCGCCGGTCTCGACTGGAAGACCAGCCTTCAGGAGCTGAGCGCGGCCGAGGGCCTCGGCGTTCCCGAGTACGTGATCAACGAGGCCGGGCCCGATCACGAGAAGACCTTCACCGCTGCGGCCCGCGTGGGTGGCGAGACCTACGGCACCGGCACCGGCCGCAGCAAGAAGGAAGCCGAGCAGCAGGCGGCGGAGACGGCCTGGCGGGAGATCCGCGCGGCGGCGGTACGCCGCGGCGGGGACGGCCCGGCACCGGGGCGGTCCGTTGCCTGAGCTGCCGGAGGTCGAGGTCGTACGACGTGGCCTGGACCGCTGGGTCAGCGGCCGCGTCATCGCCTCGGTCGAGACCCTGCACCCGCGCGCCGTACGCCGCCACCAGCTCGGCGCGCAGGACTTCGCGGCGCGGCTGACCGGCGCCCGGGTGGCGGCGGCGCGGCGGCGCGGCAAGTATCTGTGGCTGCCGCTGGCGGACGGCGAGCTGGCCGTACTGGCCCATCTGGGAATGAGCGGCCAGCTGCTGATCCAGCCGGCGACGGCACCGGACGAGCGGCATCTGCGGATAAGGGTGACGTTCACCGACCCGGGCGAGGGCGAGCTGCGCTTTGTCGACCAGCGCACCTTCGGAGGTCTGTCACTGCATCCGGTGACGGCGGACGGCTTGCCGGACGTGATCGCGCACATCGCCCGCGATCCGCTGGACCCCGCCTTCGACGAGGACGCCTTCCACGCGGCGCTGCGCCGCCGGCGTACCACCGTGAAGCGGGCGCTGCTCGACCAGTCGCTGATCAGCGGGGTCGGCAACATCTACGCGGACGAGGCGCTGTGGCGCACCCGGCTGCACTACGAGCGGCCCACGGCCTCGCTGACCCGGCCGCGCACGGCTGAGCTGGTCACCCACATCCGTGAGGTGATGAACGAGGCGCTCGCGCAGGGCGGCACCAGCTTCGACAGCCTGTACGTGAATGTGAACGGCGAGTCGGGGTACTTCGACCGCTCGCTGGACGCGTACGGGCGCGAGGACGAGCCGTGCCGCCGCTGCGGCACGCCGATCCGGCGCCGCCCGTGGATGAACCGGTCCAGCTACTTCTGCCCCCGCTGCCAGCGCAGGCCGGCCTCGGTCGTCTGACGGACGGTGCGGGGCCGGCCGGCCGGGGTTCGCGGCTGTGCGGTCCCGCTCAGTAGCCGAAGTTCTGTGTCCACCAGGGGCCGCCGTCGCCCAGGTGGACGCCGACTCCCAGGGTGGTGAAGTCGCAGTTGAGGATGTTGGCGCGGTGACCCTCGCTGTTCATCCACGAGTCCATGACGGCCTGCGCGTCCTGCTGGCCGCGGGCTATGTTCTCGCCGCCCATGTTCGCTATGCCGGCCGCCTGGGCGCGGTCCCAGGGGGTCCGGCCGTCGGGGTCGGTGTGGGAGAAGAAGCCCCGCTGGGCCATGTCCCGGCTGAAGTCGGTGGCCAGGGTGGCGAGCGCGGCGTCGCGGACCAGGGGCCGGCAGCCGGCCTTGGCGCGTTCCTCGTTCACCAGGCGCAGCACGGCGTCGGCCGAGGCGGAGGCGGCGTCCTGGGACGGGGAGGGCTCGGGATCGGGCGCGGGGGCGCTCTGGGTGGGCTGCGGCGCCTGTGTGGTCGGGTCGGGCTCCGCGGTCTCCGGCGTCGCCGAGGGGCTGGGCTCCTCGGCGGGGGCCTCGGAGGAGGGCTCGGCGGACGGTTCCTCGCTCTCCGGCTCGCTCTCCTCGTCCTGCGACGGGGCGGAGTCCTCCGGAGTCGCGGTGCGGCCCTGTCCGCGGCTGGCGGCCTCCTCGCGCTCCTCGGCGGCCGCGCCGCGCTCCAGGGTGGGGGAGGCGGACGGGGAGCCGAGGATCAGCTTGTCCTCGGTGGGGCCGGGGCGCGCCTGGACATCGTCCGAGTCCGTCAGGGTGAAGCGGTCCGCCATGCCGGGCAGCAGCCCGGAGCCGACGGCCATGGCCCCCACGGTGAGCGCGGCGGAAGCGCCCAGCAGGCCGGCGCGGGCGGGGCTCTTTCTGCGGTGCGTGCCCCGGTGCCCGTCCTCCTCGCGCGGGGCGGGAAGGGGCGTTGGGGTGTGCGCTGAGCGGCGATGGCGACCCATCGGTGGCACCGTCCTCGTCAACTCGACAACTTAAAGATCACTCGAACGAGTGGTCGTTACTGCGGCGTGACTTTACGGCATCGTGAGCGCGGCGTGGCTGCCCCGTGTGCGGATGGCCGGATAGCGTGCGTCACATGAAGGAACCCACACCCCACGAAAACGACCCGTCCCAGCACGTCCGGATGACGGCATGGGTGCGCGGCCACGTACAGGGAGTGGGCTTTCGCTGGTACACCCGGGCGCAGGCGCTCGCCATCGGTGAGCTGCGGGGATTCGCCTCGAACCTCGCCGACGGCCGGGTCCAGATCGTGGCCGAGGGGCCCCGGGAACGCTGCGAGCGACTGCTGGAGTGGGCCAGGGCCGGCGACACGCCCGGCAGGGTGGACGGCGTCACCGAGATTTGGGACACACCCCGGGACCGTTACCCCGACTTCGCCATCCGCTGATCGGGTGATCGACACGAAGCGGGTCCGGTGCCGGAAAGTGGTTGCCAACCCCGCCCCCACGTGCAAGGCTGCCAACCGATCACCGGTCGGTGTACGCGTCGGCGCCCTGTGCGAGCGCCCCACCCCCCGGCGGTGTCCGGTCTTCGTGGGCCCGGCACCCCCGGCGATACGCGGTGTGATCGTGTTGACCGTCCCACTTTTTGGTGAGACTCTGAAATCCCCGCGCATCTCAGCTATGTGGCCTTGAGAACAGGGTGTCGAACACCCATCGCGGACGTTATCCCTCACGACCTACCACGGCTTCGGTCGGTCACTCAGTGTGGAGGACCATCCATCATGGCAAAGGCGCTTCTCGGTCACATCGGTGGCTCGGACCCCCGAGTCCTTGCCGAGATGCGACGGCTTCAGCAGCGCGTACAGGACCTGGAGACGCAGCTTCTGCGGGTACAGGCGGAGAACGACGCGCTGGCCGCCGCCACTCGGCACAGCGACCCGGTGCTCGACGGCATCGATGTGCACAAGGCGGAGCCCGCTCTGACCTGACCTCAAGGATGAGGGCAGGGCACCACGGCTCACTGACCGCCTGCGGATCATGCGAGGGACGCTTCGGCGTCCCTTCGTCATGTGCGGACCACCTCTGCTGTTCTGCTCTGTGCCCGGCCGCCTCCCGGCCGGCCTACGGACCGCGTTGGCTCAACTACTGATGTGCCCCCCATCCCCCGCGTCGAAACGGCCAATCCGCCAAGGCCGGGGAGTAAAGTCCGACGGCGTGCACCTCAAGAGCCTGACCCTGCGCGGCTTCAAGTCCTTCGCCTCGGCCACCACGCTGCGCTTCGAACCCGGCATCACCTGTGTGGTGGGTCCCAACGGGTCGGGCAAGTCCAACGTGGTGGACGCGCTGACCTGGGTCATGGGCGAACAGGGCGCCAAATCCCTGCGCGGCGGGAAGATGGAGGACGTCATCTTCGCCGGGACCACCGGCCGCCCGCCGCTGGGCCGCGCCGAGGTCTCCCTCACCATCGACAACGCCGACGGCGCGCTGCCCATCGACTACGCCGAAGTCACGATCACCCGCATCATGTTCCGCAACGGCGGCAGCGAGTACCAGATCAACGGCGACACCTGCCGCCTGCTGGACGTCCAGGACCTGCTCTCCGACTCCGGCATCGGCCGCGAGATGCACGTCATCGTCGGGCAGGGGCAACTCGACTCCGTGCTGCACGCCGACCCCGCCGGACGCCGCGCCTTCATCGAGGAGGCGGCCGGTGTCCTCAAGCACCGCAAGCGCAAGGAGAAGGCCCTGCGCAAGCTCGACGCGATGCAGGCCAACTTCGCCCGGGTCCAGGACCTCACCGACGAACTGCGCCGCCAGCTCAAGCCACTGGGCCGGCAGGCCGCCGTCGCACGCCGCGCGGCCGTGATCCAGGCCGACCTGCGCGACGCCCGGCTGCGGCTGCTGGCCGACGAACTCACGACGCAGCGCCGCGCGCTGGCCGCCGAGATCGCGGACGAGAGCGCCCTCAAGGAGCGCAAGGAGACGGCGGAGCGACGGCTGCGGGAGGCGGCGCGGGCCGAGACCGCGCTGGAGGAAGAGGTGAGAGCCCTCACGCCGCGGCTCCAGGGCGCCCAGCAGACCTGGTACGAACTCTCCCAGCTGGCCGAGCGCGTACGCGGCACCCGCTCCCTGGCCCAGGCCCGGATCGCCAGCGCGGGGAACGGGCAGCCGGAGGAACGCCGCGGCCGTGACCCGGAGGACATGGCGCGCGAGGCGGCACGGATCAGGGAACAGGAAGCCGAACTCGAAGCGGCCCTGGAGGCCGCCGGGCGTGCCCTGGAGGACACCGTCGAGCACCGCGCCGGGCTGGAACGGGAGCTGGCCGCCGAGGAACGCCGCCTGCGGGACGCCGCCCGCGCGGTCGCCGACCGCCGCGAGGGACTGGCCAGGCTGCACGGTCAGGCCGCCGCCGCGCGCAGCAGGGCCGCCGCCGCCCAGGCCGAGATCGACCGGCTCACCGCCGCGCACGAGGACGCGACGCGGCGCGCGGAGAGCGCGCGGAACGAACACCGGACACTGGGCGACGAAGTGGCGGGGAAGGACGCCGGAGACGGCGAACTGGCCGCCGAGCACGAGCGCGCCGGGGAACGCCTCGCCGCGGCGGACGCCGCCCTGAGCGCGGCGAGGGACGCCCTGACCCTCGCCGAACGCGAACGCGCCGCCCTCGACGCCCGCCACGAAGCGCTCTCGCTCGGGCTGCGCCGCAAGGACGGCTCCGGCGCGCTGCTGGCGGCGGCGGTCACCCTGGGCGGCGTCCTGGGCCCCGCCGCGGAACTTCTGACCGTCACCCCCGGCTTCGAAGTCCCGGTCGCCGCCGCTCTCGGCGCCGCCGCCGATGCCGTCGCGGTGGACGGCCCCGGCACGGCGGTCGAGGCGCTGAGACTCCTCCGCACCACCAACGCGGGCCGCGCCGCCCTCCTGGTCACGACGCCGAAGGCCGTCCCCGCGGCGCGGGCCGCCAGGCCCGCCGAAGGCGCCAGCGGGGAGCACGGACACTCCGCCGCCGCGCGGTCCGGGGACCGGGCCGGACACCACCCCGGCCCCGCTGCGGGCGGCGGCCGGGCCTCCGGCGACCCGGCCGGCCCGCCACACGCCGCCCCGGAACGCCCCGCCGTCGGAGCCCCCGCCGGTGAGGCATCGAGGACACCGGCCCCGCACCCCGTGGAGCCGGCTGAACGGGGCCCCGTGGGCGAGCGGGAGCAGCCCCGGGCCGGCCGGTTCGCGGGCGGCCCGTCCACCGCACCCACCGCCGCCGGGACCGCCGCAGGACCGGAGCACCCCGGTGACGGACAGGGTCCGGGCCGGCCGGGCGGCGCGGAGCGTGCCGTCGCGGCCGGTGCCGGGCGGACCGGTGGGCCGGCCGTCCGGGCCGCCCTCGCCGAGGACCCGGCGCGGGACGACCGTGCCCCCGGGCAGCCGCGCGGCGGGCCGCTGCCCACCGCCCGCTCAGGCGGCGGCCCCGGCCCCGGGCCCGGCGCGCCCCCCGCCCGGGCCGTCGAAGCAACGGAACCCACCGCCCGGCGCGCCGCCGCCGATCTCGTGGACGGTCCCGAGGACATCCTCGCCACCGTCCGCTGGCTGCTGCGCGACACCGTCGTGGTCGCCGGCCTCGACGACGCTGCGGACCTGCTGGCCGGCGCCGGCGAACTCACCGCCGTCACCGCCGAGGGCGACGTGCTCAGTCGCGGTCTTGCCCAGGGCGGTTCGGCCACCGCCCCAAGCCTGCTGGAGGTCCAGGCGGCGGTGGACGAGGCCGCCGCCCGGCTGCGTGAGCTGGAGACACACTGCGAGGAACTGACCCGGGCCCGCGCGGCGGCCGAGGCCGGACGCCGGGAACGCGCGGCGGAGACCGAGGACCTGCGCCGCCGCCTGACCACCGCCGAGCGCGAACGGTCCCGGGTCGGCCAGGACCTGGGCCGGCTGGCCGGCGCCGCCCGCGCCGCCGAGGGCGAGGCAGAGCGCTCCGCCGCCGCTGTGGCCCGCGCCCGCGAGGCACTGGAGACCGCGACCGCGCAGGCCGAGGAACTGGCCGAACGGCTGGCCGTCGCCGAGGACGCGGCGCAGGACGACGAGGACCCCGACACCACCGCGCGCGACCGGCTGGCCGCCGACGGCGCCAACGCCCGGCAGACCGAGATGGAGGCCAGGCTCCAGGTCCGCACCCACGAGGAGCGCGTCAAGGCGCTGGCCGGCCGCGCGGACGCCCTGGACCGGGGCGCCCGGGCCGAACGCGAGGCCAGGGCCCGCGCCGAGCAGCGGCGCGCCCGGCTGCGCCACGAGGTGGCCGTCGCCACCGCGGTGGCCGACGGCGCTGCCCAGCTGCTCGCCCACGTCGAGGCATCACTCACCCGCGCCGAGCAGGACCGCGCCGCAGCCGAGACAGCCCGCGCGGCCAAGGAGGGCGACCTGTCCACCGCCCGCGCCGCCGGACGCGAACTGAAGGCGGAACTGGACAAGCTCACCGACTCCGTTCACCGGGGGGAGGTCCTCGGCGCGGAGAAGCGGTTGCGGATCCGCCAGCTGGAAGAACGGTCGCTGGAGGAACTGGGCGTCGAACCCGAGGCGCTGCTCGCGGAGTACGGCCCGGACCAGCCGGTGCCGCCCTCACCGCCCGCGGAGGGCGAGACGCTGCCGGATGACCCCGCGCATCCGCGCAACCAGCCGCGCCCCTTCCAGCGCGGGGAACAGGAGAAGCGCCTCAAGGCGGCCGAGCGCGCGTACAAGCAGCTGGGCAAGGTCAATCCGCTGGCGCTGGAGGAATTCGCGGCGCTGGAGGAGCGGCACCAGTTTCTCAGCGAGCAGCTGGAGGACCTGAAGAAGACCAGGACCGAATTGCTGGGACTGATCAAGGAGGTCGACGAGCGCGTCGAGCAGGTGTTCACGGACGCGTTCCACGACACGGCCCGGGAGTTCGAGGGGGTCTTCTCGCGACTGTTCCCCGGCGGCGACGGCAGGCTCGTCCTCACCGACCCCGCCGACATGCTGTCCACCGGCGTGGAGGTGGAGGCCAGGCCGCCGGGCAAGAAGGTGAAGCGGCTGTCCCTGCTGTCCGGCGGTGAGCGTTCGCTGACGGCCGTGGCGCTGCTGGTGTCGATCTTCAAGGCGCGCCCCAGCCCCTTCTACGTGATGGACGAGGTGGAAGCGGCGCTGGACGACACGAACCTCCAGCGGCTGATCCGCATCATGCGGGAGCTGCGGGACAGCTCCCAGCTGATCGTGATCACCCACCAGAAACGGACCATGGAGGTCGCCGACGCGCTGTACGGCGTGTCGATGCAGGGCGACGGCGTCTCGAAGGTGATCAGCCAGCGCCTGGCCTGACCTGCGGCGGGCCTCCCCGGGTGGTGGGAGCGGCGCGAGTGTGCGGGACTTGTTGGCGACAGTGTCGTTCGAGGCCGACGGCACGGGTGCCGTCGGCCCGCTCCGGAAAGACGTGCCTGACCAGTACCGCCTCGGCGGAACACCAGGCCCCGCAGGGCCGGCCGCCGCATCTGACCTTCGTCGTCTTCATTGCCGCCACCGCCGCGATGGGCGGCTTTCTCTTCGGCTACGACTCCGCCGTCATCAACGGCGCGGTGGAGGGCATCAGAGGCAGATTCGGGGTCGCCTCCGGAACGCTGGGCACGGTCGTCGCCATCGCGCTGCTGGGCGCGGCGCTCGGCGCGATGATCGCGGGCCGGCTGGCGGACCGGATCGGCCGGATCAGAGTGATGCAGTTGGCCGCGGTGCTGTTCTTCATCAGCGGTCTCGGTTCGATGCTGCCGTTCGCGGTGTGGGACCTGGCCTTCTGGCGGGTAGTGGGCGGGGTCGCGATCGGGATGGCGTCGGTGATCGCGCCGGCCTACATCGCCGAGGTCTCCCCGGCGGAGTACCGGGGCCGGCTGGCCTCGTTCCAGCAGGGCGCCATCGTGCTGGGCATCGCGGTCTCCCAGCTGGTCAACTGGGGCGTGGTCACCATTGCGAACGGTGATCAGCGCGGCCGGCTGCTGGGTCTTGAGGCGTGGCAGATCATGCTGGGCATCGAGGTGCTGCCGGCGCTGGCGTACGGGCTGCTGTCGCTGCGCATCCCCGAATCACCGCGCTATCTGATCCTGCGCGGGCGCGACGCCGAGGCCACACGGGTGCTCGCCGACGTGGAGGCCCGGGGCACCGATCTGCAGGCCCGGGTCGCCGAGATCACCGCCGGCATCCACCGTGAGCACAGGTCCGGCTGGCGGGACCTGCTGGGTGGCCGGGCCGGACTGCTGCCGATCGTCTGGATCGGCATCGGGCTGTCCGTCTTCCAGCAACTGGTCGGCATCAATGTGATCTTCTACTACTCGAACTCACTGTGGCAGTCGGTCGGCGTCAACCCCGACACCTCGTTCTTCTACTCCTTCACCACCTCCATCATCAACATCGTCGGCACCGTGATCGCGATGCTCTTCGTGGACCGGATCGGCCGCAAACCGCTGGCGCTCGTCGGTTCGGTGGGGATGGCGGTGTCGCTGGGCGTGGCGGCGTGGGCCTTCTCCTTCCGCACCGGCACCGGAGACGCCATCCACATGCCGCACGCGCAGGGCACGGCGGCGCTGATCGCGGCGCACTGTTTCGTGCTCTTCTTCGCCCTGTCGTGGGGCGTGGTGGTGTGGGTGCTGCTGGGCGAGATGTTCCCCGGCCGGGTACGGGCCGCCGCGCTCGGCGTGGCGGCGTCCGCGCAGTGGGTCGCCAACTTCGCCGTCAGCCAGAGCTTCCCCTCGCTCTCGGACTGGAACCTGTCCGGCGCGTACGTCATGTACACGGTCTTCGCCCTGCTCTCGATCCCCTTCGTGTGGCTGTGCGTCCCGGAGACGAAGGGGAAGACTCTGGAGGAGATGGGCTGAGTCCCGCGCCGGTGGCGGGGGCCATCCGCGATACTGAGTCGCGTTATGGAAACCGTGATTCTCGTCGTAGTCATCGCTCTGGTCGCCATCGCCGCGATCTCGGGGCTGGTCGTCGGCAGTCGCCGCAAGAAGGCGCTGCCCCGGACGAAGGAGGAAGGCACCGGGACCGGCACCGAAACCGGGACCGGCACCGGTGGCACCGCAGGCACCGGCACCGCGCCGCCCGCCGAGCCGCAACTGGGCGACGAGGCGGAGCCCGCGACGACCGAGGAGGCCCGGCGCACGGTCGAGGACGTGGTGCTGCCGCCCGTCGCCCCGCCGCCCCCCGCGCCGCCGCTGGAGACCCCCGAGCCCACCGCCGGCCGCCTCGTACGGCTGCGGGCCCGGCTCTCTCGCTCGCAGTCGGCGCTCGGCCAGGGGCTGCTCAGCCTGCTCTCCCGGGAGCGGCTGGACGAGGAGACCTGGGAGGAGATCGAGGACACCCTGCTCTCGGCGGACGTCGGCGTGACGCCCACCCAGGAGCTGGTGGAACGGCTGCGGGAACGCGTGCGGGTGCTGGGCACCCGCACCCCCGAGGAACTGCGCGCGCTGCTGCGCGAGGAACTGCTGGCGGTCATCGGTCCCGACCTGGACCGCGCGGTGCACACCGAGGGCGGCGTCTCGGTGGAGGGCGAGGAGCGCCCCGCCGTGGTGCTGGTCGTGGGGGTCAACGGCACCGGCAAGACCACCACCACCGGCAAGCTCGCCCGGGTGCTGGTCGCGGACGGCAAGTCGGTGGTGCTCGGCGCCGCCGACACTTTCCGGGCCGCCGCCGCCGAGCAGCTGGGCACCTGGGGCGAACGGGTGGGCGCCCGTACGGTACGCGGCCCGGAGGGCGGGGACCCCGCCTCGGTGGCGTTCGACGCCGTCAAGGAGGGGATCGCGGAGGGCGCCGACGTGGTGCTGGTGGACACCGCGGGCCGGCTGCACACCAAGACCGGCCTCATGGACGAGCTGGGCAAGGTGAAGCGGGTGGTGGAGAAGCAGGGCCCGGTCAACGAGGTGCTGCTGGTCCTGGACGCCACCACCGGCCAGAACGGTCTGGTGCAGGCGCGGGTCTTCTCCGAGGTCGTCGACATCACCGGGATCGCGCTGACCAAGCTGGACGGGACCGCCAAGGGCGGCATCGTGATCGCCGTGCAGCGGGAGCTGGGGGTGCCGGTGAAGCTGGTGGGCCTGGGGGAGGGCGCGGACGATCTCGCGCCGTTCGAGCCCGAGGCGTTCGTCGACGCGCTGATCGGCTGAAGGACTGCCGGTCGCGGGGGCCGGCGGCCGGCCGGAGCCGGCGACCGGGGGACGGACCGGCCCGGCGGGCCCGCCCCCGCCCCGCGTGGCGGGTCAGCCGGCGGCGCGGTGGCACACGTACGCCAGCGCGCCGACCAGCAGCCGAGCCGGTGGTGGTACGGAGCTCTCCAGGTCCGGCGGGCGCAGCCAGCGCACCGGGCCCAGCCCGCCGTGCTCGCACGGCGGCGCCGTGATGTGCCCCCCGGGCCCCAGGCAGCGCAGCTGCGGCAGCGCGTCGTCCCACCCCATCCGGTACAGCAGCTGGGGGAGCTCGGCGGCGGCGCCGGGCGCGACGAGGAACCACACGCGACCGTGCGGCGCCTCGGCGACCGGCCCCAGTGGCAGCCCGATGCGTTCCAGGCGCAGCAGGGCACGGCGCCCGGGTCCGCGCGGGACCTCGATGACGTCGAAGTCGCGCCCTGTGGGCAGCAGGGCGGTGGCGCCGGGGGTACGGTCCCAGTCGGCCAGGGCCTGCCGCAGTGAGGTGCCCGCCGCGATGGTGAGGTCGTCGCTGAGCGGATGGGCGCCCGGGGAGGCGCAGTCGGGGCGCCCGCAGGAGCACTCGGGGCGCCCGGGTCCAGGCCCGCGCCGCACGGCGCGCGCACCGGGCGTCACGTCCCAGCCCCACAGTCCGGTGTACTCGGCGACCGCCATCCGGACCGGGTTCCGGACCAGTCGGCGCGGTAACCTGCCCGTCAGCCGCAGCTCCCGGATCTCCCGCAGTCCGTCGATCGTGAAGCCCATGCACTCTCCAACGGGTCGGGTATACGGATAGTTACGATCGTCGGGCTGAGGCCGGGGGGAGCACGTTCTCCGCAGCGCGCGCCCCCGCTGTGCTTCCTTCCGCCCGAGGCCGTACATCCCCCGTACCAGTGAAGCGCGCACGCTGGGCAATAGGTTCAATCGGAGGGGTGGCGAATGGTGGCGATTACCCGCCGCACCTCCAGCGCGTCGGTGATCATAGGATTACTTTCGGTAGATTCATAGACGGGATGTCAGCAGACGGCGCGTCAGATCGGTACGGCGAGGCGACGGCCATCGGTCCGCGCGGGATGCGGGCCGGAATGGGGGCGTAACTGTGGGCACTGACGGCGGCACCTCCGAGAAGGTTCCCAACGAACGGCTCACGTCCTGGTTCCAGCGCAGCGGCTGGTCCAAGGGCGAATTGGCCCGCCAGGTCAACCGCCGGGCCAGGGAGCTGGGCGCCCACCACATCAGCACCGACACCTCGCGGGTGCGCCGCTGGCTGGACGGCGAACAGCCGCGCGAACCGATACCGCGCATCCTGTCGGAGCTGTTCTCCGAACGGTTCGGCTGCGTGGTCGGCATCGAGGACCTGGGGCTGCGCTCCGCGCGCCAGTCCGCCGCCGTCTCCGGCATCGACCTGCCCTGGGCCGGCCCGCAGACGGTGGCGTTGATCAACGAGTTCTCCCGCAGTGACTTAATGCTGGGCCGGCGCGGCTTCCTGGGCACCTCGCTGTCGATGTCGGCGGGTCCCGCGCTGATAGAGCCCATGCAGCGCTGGCTGGTGCCCACCTCCGCCGAAGCACCCACCCCCGGGGCCTCGGGCGGCGGCGCCCGGGTCATCGCGCTGCCCGCACCCGCCGGCCCCGAAGGGCGGCGCAGAAATATCTCGGTGCCCGAGCTGGAACAGCTGGAGGCCACCACCGCCGAATTCCGGGCCTGGGACGCGCAGTGCGGCGGCGGGCTGCGCCGCAAGGCGGTCGTCGGCCAGTTGCACGAGGTCACGGACCTGCTCCAGGAGCACCACCCCGAGCCGGTGCGCAGGCGGTTGTTCCGGATCACCGCCGAACTGTCCGAGCTGGCCGGCTGGATGAGCTACGACATCGGGCTGCAACCCATCGCGCAGAAGTACTTCGTCCTCGCGCTGCACGCCGCCAAGGAGTCGGGGGACCGGCCGCTGGGAGCGTTCATCCTGTCCCAGATGAGCCGGCAGATGATCCATCTGGGCCGCGCCGAGGACGCCCTGGAACTGATCCATCTCGCGCAGTACGGCAGCCGCGAGGGAGCCACCGCCCGTACCCAGGCGATGCTGTACGCGATCGAGGCGCGTGCCTACGCCACCATGGGGGCCCCGCCCAAGTGTCATCGCGCGGCGCGCGCCGCCGAGGAGACGTTCGTGGAGGCGGGCCGGGGCGACCAGGACCCACCGTGGATCCGCTTTTTCTCCGAGGCCGAACTGAAGTCGGAGAACGCCCACTCCTACCGCGATCTCGCCTATGTCGCCGGGCGCAGCCCCTCCTATGTCTCGCTGGCCCGCCCGGCGATGGAGCGCGCGGTGCAGCTGTTCGCCGCGGAGTGCGAGGGCAAGGAGAGCGGCGGCCACCAGCGGTCGTATGCACTCAACCTGATCGGCATGGCGTCCGTGCACCTGCTGGAGCGGGACCCGGAGGCCGCCGCGGAGCGGGCCGAGCAGGCCATCGCGCTGGCCCGGCGGCTGCGTTCGGAGCGGGTCAACACCCGGCTGCGCAAGACCTCCGCCAACGCGCTGCGGGACTTCGGCGAAGTGTCCGCCGTACGCGGTCTGACCGAGCGGCTGACCACGGAACTCCCGGAAAACGAGGTGGTACGGGCCTGCTGAGCGCGCCCGTCGCACTCCGCTCATCCCCGGCCGCGGCGGCCGGCCCGGAGCGCCGGACCCGGCATTCACGCCAGGTCGTCTCCGGGTCGGCCCGCCGCGGCCGGTTCCCTGTCCGCACGCCGGGAGGACAGTGCGGCACACCGTAGTACGGGCGTGGTGACGGTCAGGTCCATTTCATCTCTGCTTAACATGCGGCTACTCATCGTCACCCCTGCGAAACATGGGCGGCCATCACCGGAAACGGCCCTCCGAGAGCCTGTGGCGCATCCTGACCCGCCCAAGATCCTGCCCGCACGGGTCGTCATTCTGAGGAGACGTTCACGTTGGAAGCAGCAGATATCGCTTTTGTGGTGATCTGTGCCGCTATGGTCATGCTGATGACCCCCGGCCTCGCCTTCTTCTACGGAGGCATGATCCGTGTCAAGAGCGCCTTGAACATGCTCATGATGTGCTTCATCGCCACCGGCATCTCCAGCGTGCTGTGGGTGCTCTACGGCTTCTCCATCGCCTTCGGTGACAGCGTCAACGGCGAGGGCGGCGGCATCATCGGCAACCTGGACTTCATCGGCTTCAAGGGCATGCTCGGCGTCGAGGGCTCCGAGACTCTCCTCACCTTCGCCGTGTTCCAGCTGATGTTCGCCGTACTCACCCCGGCCCTGATCAGCGGTGCCCTGGCCGAGCGCGTCAAGTTCAGCGCCTGGGCCGTCTTCATCGCACTGTGGGTCTCCATCGTCTACTTCCCCGTTGCGCACTGGGTCTGGGGCGACAACGGCTGGATCGGCGGCCTGGAGATCGACGGACGCGAGGTCATCGACTTCGCCGGCGGCACCGCGGTCCACATCAACGCCGGCGTCGCGGCCCTCGCCGCCGTCCTGGTGATCGGCAAGCGCGTCGGGTTCAAGAAGGACCCGATGCGTCCGCACAACCTGCCCATGGTCATGCTCGGCGCCGCCCTGCTGTGGTTCGGCTGGTTCGGCTTCAACGCCGGCTCCGAACTCGCCGCCAACGGCACCACCGCCCTGATGGCCCTCAACACCATGGTCGCCACCGGCACCGCCGTCCTGGGCTGGCTGGCCTACGAGCGCATCCGGCACGGCGCGTACACCACGCTCGGCGCCGCGTCCGGCGCGATCGCCGGTCTGGTCGCCATCACCCCCTCCGGCGCCAACGTCAACCCCATGGGTGCCCTGCTCATCGGCCTGGTCGCCGGCGCGGTCTGCGCCTGGGCCGTCAGCCTCAAGTACAAGCTGGGCTTCGACGACTCCCTCGACGTGGTCGGCGTCCACCTCTTCGGCGGCATCATCGGCACCCTGCTGGTCGGCTTCCTGGCCATCGACGGTGCCGGCGGCTTCGCCCAGTTCGCCCTCCAGGCCGTCGCCGCGGCCGCGGTCATGGCGTACTCCTTCGTCGTCACCTGGATCCTGGCCAAGATCATCGACTCCACCATGGGCTTCCGCTCCACCGAGGACGACGAGACCGCCGGGCTCGACCAGGTCTACCACGCGGAGACCGGGTACGACTTCAGCCAGACCGGCACCGGTTCGGTGTCCGTGGCCAGCAGCGTTCCGGCGACCGCCCAGACGGCCTCCGGTGAGAAGAAGGTGGACGCATGAAGCTCATCACCGCGGTGATCAAGCCGCACCGTCTCGACGAGGTCAAGTCGGCCCTGCAGGCCTTCGGCGTGCACGGCATGACCGTCACCGAGGCCAGCGGCTACGGCCGGCAGCGCGGACACACCGAGGTCTACCGGGGTGCCGAGTACACCGTCGACCTCGTCCCCAAGATCCGCCTGGAGATCCTCGCCGAGGACGACGACGCCGAGCAGCTGATCGATGTCGTGGTCAAGGCCGCCCGCACCGGAAAGATCGGTGACGGAAAGGTCTGGAGCGTGCCGGTCGAGACGACCGTACGGGTCCGCACCGGCGACCGCGGCCCCGACGCCCTGTGACACCGGGCACCGCGACAAGGCACCACCTGACCATCTGAACAGGAGCTGGGGACCGCATGACGGCGGAGTCGACATCCACCACCGGCACGGACACGGGCCCCAGCGGCGGGTACGCGGCGGCCAGGCTGCGTCTGCTGGGCGAACCATTCGCCGAGCAGACCCGGCCCGGGCCGCCGCGCCGCGCCGAACTCGCCCAGCTCACCGACACCTGGCTCACCGGCCTGCTCGGCCCCCGGCCGCACAGCCCCCGCGTCGCCCTCGTCGCCGTGGGCGGCTACGGACGCGGCGAACTGTCCCCCCGCAGCGACCTCGACCTGCTCCTCCTGCACGACGGCACCGGCAGCACCGCCGAGATCGCCGCCCTCGCCGACCGCGTCTGGTACCCCGTGTGGGACCTCGGCATCGCCCTCGACCACTCCGTGCGCACCCTCGGCGAGGCCCACGCGACCGCCGCGGACGACCTCAAGGTCCATCTCGGCCTGCTGGACGCCCGGCACGTCGCCGGCGACGCCGCCCTCACCACCGAACTGCGCACCGCCCTGCTCGCGCAGTGGCGCGCCCAGGCACCCGCCCGCCTCCCGGCCCTGCACGAACTCGGCCGCGAACGCGCCCGCCGCCACGGCGAACTGCCCTTCCTCCTCGAACCCGACCTCAAGGAGGCCCGCGGCGGCCTGCGCGACGCCACCGCGCTGCGCGCCGTCGCCGCCTCCTGGATCGCCGACGCCCCCAGGGCCGGCCTCGAAGCCGCCCGTTCCACCCTCCTGGACATCCGCGATGCCCTCCACCTGACCACCGGACGCGCCACCGACCGGCTCGCCCTGGAGGACCAGGATCAGGTCGCCAAGGCCCTCGGCATGCTCGACGCCGACGCCCTGCTGCGCCGGGTGTACGAGGCGGCCCGCACCATCTCCTACGCCTCCGACGTCACCTGGCGCGAGGTCGGCCGGGTGCTGCGCTCGCGCGCCGCCCGGCCCCGGCTGCGACACCTGCTCGGCGCCCGCGGCGGCCGCCGGGTCAACCCCGCCGAACAGCGCACCCCGCTCGCCGAAGGCGTGGTCGAGGTGGACGGCGAGGTCGTGCTGGCCCGTTCCGCCCGTCCCGACCGCGACCCGGTGCTGCCGCTGCGCGCCGCCGCGGCGGCGGCCCAGGCGGGGCTCCCGCTGGCCATGCCCGCCGTCCACGCGCTCGCCGCCGGCGCCGCCCCGCTCCCCGCGCCGTGGCCGGCGGAAGCCCGCGAGGAGTTCATCACCCTGCTCGGCGCGGGGCCCGACACCGTCCCGGTGTGGGAGGCCCTGCAGGCCGGCGGGCTGATCGACGCCCTGCTGCCCGACTGGGAACGCGTGCGCTGCCGCCCCCAGCGCAACCCCGTGCACCGCTGGACCGTCGACCGGCACCTGGTGGAGACCGCCGTCCGCGCCTCCGCACTCACCCGCCGCGTGCAGCGTCCCGACCTGCTGCTGGTCGCCGCCCTGCTGCACGACATCGGTAAGGGCTGGCCCGGAGACCACAGCGTCGCCGGGGAGACCATCGCCCGCGACATGGCCGCCCGCATCGGATTCGGCCCCGCCGACGCCGAGGTACTGGCCACCCTGGTACGGCACCACCTGCTGCTCGTGGAGACCGCCACTCGCCGCGACCTGGCCGACCCCGCCACCATCGCCCACGTCGCCAAGGCCGTCGGCTCCACCGGCACCCTCGAACTCCTCCAGGCCCTCACCGAGGCCGACGCCCTCGCCACCGGCCCCGCCGCCTGGTCCACCTGGCGGGCCTCCCTCGTCGACGACCTCACCGCGCGGGTCGCCGCCGCACTGGAGGAGGGCAGCCCCTCGCCGCGCGCCGTCCCGCCCCGGGCCACCGTCGCCGCCGAACGGCTGGCCATCGAGGCCTTCCGCACCCAGGCCCCGGTGCTCGCCCTGCACACCGCCCGCCCCGACCCCGCCACGCCGCCCAGCGGGCGGGAACCGGGCCGCGCCGACGCCGCGCCGTCCCCGGACCTCGCGGACGGCGACGCCGCCGGACCCGAGCCCGTCGGCGTCGAACTCGTCGTCGCCCTGCCCGACCAGCCCGGAGTGCTGCCCGCCGTCTCCGGCGTCCTCGCCCTGCACCGGCTCACCGTCCGCTCCGCCGAACTCAGCAGCGTCGACCCCGCCGGACAGGGCGAGGTGCTGCTGCTCCAGTGGCGGGTCGCCGCCGCGTACGGCTCCCTGCCGCAGGCCGAACGGCTGCGCGCCGACCTGGTCCGCGCCCTGGACGGCTCCCTCGACATCACCGGCCGGCTCGCCGAGCGCGAGGCCGCCTACCGCCGCCCGCGCCGCAGGACGCCGCAGAGCCCGCCGCCACGCGTCACCGTCGCACCGCTCGGCTCGGCCCTGGCCACCGTCATCGAGGTCCGGGCCCAGGACGCCCCCGGGCTGCTGCACCGCATCGGCCGGGCCCTGGAGGGTGCCGGGGTCCGGGTACGCAGTGCCCACGTCAGCACGCTCGGCGCCAACGCGGTCGACGCCTTCTACGTGACCCGCCCGACCGGCGGCCCACTGCCCGCCGAACAGGCCGCGGAGCTCGCCCAGGACCTGGAACGCGCCCTCGCCCCCACCCCCGATCAGGAAGCCGCCGAACCCGCGGGCTGACCGTACCCGTGCCATACGGATACGCTGGAGGGCACCGCTCATCCGAGACCGCCGACGCATAAGGGATCCGCCAGCGCCGTGTTCGACACACTCTCCGACCGCCTAGCGGCGACGTTCAAGAACCTCAGGGGCAAGGGCCGCCTCAGCGAGGCGGACATCGACGCCACGGCGCGCGAGATCCGTATCGCCCTGCTGGAGGCCGATGTCGCCCTGCCCGTGGTGCGCGCCTTCATCGGGCAGATCAAGGAGCGGGCCAGGGGCGCCGAGGTCTCCAAGGCGCTCAACCCCGCCCAGCAGGTCATCAAGATCGTCAACGAGGAGCTCATCGGCATCCTCGGCGGCGAGACCCGGCGGCTGCGGTTCGCCAAGAACCCGCCCACCGTGATCATGCTGGCCGGCCTCCAGGGTGCCGGTAAGACCACCCTCGCCGGCAAGCTCGGCCGCTGGCTGAAGGAGCAGGGCCACACCCCGCTGCTGGTCGCCGCCGACCTCCAGCGGCCCAACGCCGTCAACCAGCTCGCCGTCGTCGCCGAACGCGCCGGGGTCGGCATCTTCGCCCCCGAGCCCGGCAACGGCGTCGGCGACCCGGTCAAGGTCGCCGAGGACTCCCTGGTCCACGCCCGCGACAAGCAGTTCGACGTGGTCGTCGTCGACACCGCCGGCCGCCTGGGCATCGACCAGGAGATGATGGCGCAGGCCGCCGACATCCGGGACGCCGTGCGCCCGGACGAGGTGCTCTTCGTCGTCGACGCCATGATCGGCCAGGACGCGGTCACGACCGCGGAGGCGTTCCGCGACGGCGTCGGCTTCGACGGTGTGGTGCTCTCCAAGCTGGACGGTGACGCGCGCGGTGGTGCGGCGCTGTCGATCGCCCAGGTCACCGGCCGGCAGATCATGTTCGCCTCCAACGGCGAGAAGCTGGACGACTTCGACGCCTTCCACCCGGACCGGATGGCCTCCCGGATCCTGGGCATGGGCGACGTGCTCAGCCTCATCGAGCGGGCCGAGCGCACCTTCAGCCAGCAAGAGGCCGAGGCGATGGCCTCCAAGCTGGCCAAGGGCCCGAAGGAGTTCACCCTCGACGACTTCCTGGCCCAGATGGAGCAGGTCCGCAAGATGGGCTCCATCTCCAAGCTGCTCGGCATGATGCCGGGCATGGGCCAGATGAAGGAGCAGATCAACAACCTGGACGAGCGCGAGGTGGACCGCACCGCCGCGATCATCAAGTCCATGACGCCGGCCGAGCGCGCCGACCCCAAGATCATCAACGGCTCGCGGCGGGCCCGTATCGCGCGCGGCTCCGGGGTCGACGTCTCCACGGTCAAGGGCCTGGTGGAGCGCTTCTTCGAGGCCCGCAAGATGATGTCGAAGATGGCCCAGGGCGGCGGGATGCCCGGCATGCCCGGCATCCCCGGCATGGGCGGCGCGGGCAAGCGCAAGGGCAAGCAGCAGAAGAAGAGCAAGGGCAAGCGCCAGTCGGGCAACCCGATGAAGCGTCAGCAGCAGGAGCGCGCCGAGGCCCAGCGCAGGGCCGAGGGCGGCGGTGCGGCGTTCGGCGTCCCCGGCGCGGGCCAGGACCCGGGCGACTTCGAACTGCCCAAGGAGTTCCGGGACATCCTGCCCCCCAAGTGACCGAAGCGGTGCCCACGGCGCCCGGAGACGTACCGCACGTCTCCGGGCGCCGTACCATGTCCGCCATGGCCAAGGCTCCCGTACTCACCCCGCAGGACCAGGACTTCCCCCGCTGGTACCAGGACCTGATCGGCAAGGCCGAGCTGGCGGACAACGGGCCGGTGCGCGGCACCATGGTGATCCGACCGTACGGGTACGGGCTGTGGGAGCGGATGCAGCAGGAGCTGGACGCCCGGATCAAGGCGGCGGGAGCCCGTAACGCCTACTTCCCGCTGTTCATCCCCGAGTCCTATCTCAGCCGCGAGGCCGAGCACGTGGAGGGCTTCGCGCCGGAGCTGGCGGTGGTCACCCACGGCGGCGGCAAGCGCCTGGAGGAGCCGGTGGTGGTCCGGCCCACCTCGGAGACGATCGTCAACGAGTACTTCTCCAAGTGGGTGAACAGCTACCGCGACCTGCCGCTGCTGATCAACCAGTGGGCGAATGTGGTGCGCTGGGAGATGCGGCCGCGGGTCTTCCTGCGGACCACCGAGTTCCTGTGGCAGGAGGGGCACACCGCGCACGCGAGTTACGAGGAGGCCCGCGACTACGCCGCCCGCATCCACCGCGAGGTGTACGCCGACTTCCTGCGCAATGTGCTGGCCATCGACGTCGTCCTGGGCCGCAAGTCCCCCGCGGAGCGGTTCGCCGGCGCCATCAACACCCTCACCCTGGAGGGCATGATGCGCGACGGGAAGGCGCTGCAGCTGGGCACCAGTCATGAGCTGGGCCAGAACTTCGCGAAGGCCTTCGACACCCGCTATCTCGGTCCGGACGGCGCGCGGCAGCTGGTGTGGCAGACCTCCTGGGGCGCCTCCACCCGCATGGTGGGCGGGCTGATCATGTCCCACGGTGACGACCAGGGGTTGCGGGTGCCGCCGCGGCTGGCGCCGGTGCAGGCCGTGGTGCTCGCCGTCAAGGGCGACGAGGCGGTGCTGACGGCGGTGAGCGAGACCGCCGCGGCACTGCGTGCGGCGGGGGTCCGGGTGGAGACCGATGAGCGCGTGGAGATCCCCTTCGGACGGCGCGCCGTGGACTGGGAGCTGAAGGGCGTACCGGCCCGGGTCGAGATCGGACCGCGCGATCTGGTGGACGGCGCGGCCACCCTGGTGCGCCGTATCCCGGGCGGGAAGCATCCGGTGGCGCTGGCGGCGCTGCCGGGGCTGCTGCCGGGCCTGCTGGAGGAGGACCAGGCGCAGTTGCTGCGCGAGTCGCGCGAGCGGCGTGAGGCCCGTACCGCCGAGGTGTCCGGCGTCGAGGAGGCGGTGGCGGCGGCCGCGGCGGGTGGCTGGGCGCGGATCCCCTGGGCGGATCTCGGCCCGGAGGGTGAGGCGCGCCTGGCGCAGGACGCCGTGTCGGTGCGGGTACTGGTGGCGGCGGACGGGTCGGTGCCGGCCTCGGACGACGCACCCGGTACCGTCGCAGTGGTGGGTCGCGCCTACTGACCGAGATCTCCGGGGATTTCGGCGTCGCCATGAACTGACGGGTAAGTGCAAATTCGCGGACTTGGCACCGGAATCGGAACACCCGGTGGGCCTTGCTCGTTACACACGACGTGAGCACGACACCACCAGTTCTCGCCGCCGAGCTGGCGCACGCGTGGGCCGACATTCAACGGCACCACCCGGAGTTGCCAGACCTGGCCGCCCCTGAATCCCTGATCGGGGAGTCGTCGTCCGCCTGTGGACACGAGCTCTCCTTCGAACGACTGTTGCACGAGGCCGTGCATGGCATCGCCGCCGCCCGCGGAGTGCGGGACACCTCCCGGGCGGGGCGGTATCACAACCGCCGCTTCCTGGCGATCGCCGAGGAGCTCGGTCTCGACCACGCAGAGGATCCGCATCCCAGCAGCGGATTCTCCCTGGTGACCATGAACGCCGAGGCCCGCAGGCGTTACCGACCCACGGCCGAGCGCCTCCAGCGAGCCCTCAAGGCCCACCTGGCGGCGACCGCCACCGACACCAAGCGCAGTTTCCGCGGGCCCGCCGCCCGCCACGGTTCCTCCGGTGGCGGCGTACGGGTCAAGGCCGTCTGCGAATGCGGACGCAATGTGCGAGTCGTCCCCTCCGTCCTCGCACAGGCCCCCATCATGTGCGGCGCCTGCAAGAAGCCCTTCCAGATCGCCGAGACGGCAGTGGCCGGAAAGACGATGGCGGTCGCCGCGTCCGTGTGACGCGATCGGGCCCGTCTCCTGAGACGCCCCCGGGGCGGCGCCGAGCGCCGGTCCCCCCACCTTTTCCCGGGCGTGCTTCGGGCCCTGTGCCCATGTGGCAGAATGAAACGCTGAACTCGACAGTCGTACAGGACCCTCTCGCCTTCGGCTGGCGCGTCCATCGGGCCCTCCTGAGCCGCAACCCCACGTGGCAGAACGCTGTGGCCCATACGTCAAGACTCAGGAGACACCACAGCAGTGGCAGTCAAGATCAAGCTGAAGCGACTGGGCAAGATCCGTTCGCCGCACTACCGCATCGTCGTCGCCGACTCCCGCACCCGCCGTGACGGCCGTGCGATCGAGGAGATCGGCCTGTACCACCCGGTGCAGAACCCCTCGCGCATCGAGGTCGACTCCGAGCGTGCCCAGTACTGGCTGGGGGTCGGCGCCCAGCCGACCGAGCCCGTGCTGGCCATTCTGAAGGTCACCGGTGACTGGCAGAAGTTCAAGGGTCTGCCCGCCCCGCCGCCGATGAAGGTCGCCGAGCCGAAGCCCGACAAGCGCGCCCTGTTCGAGGCCGCGGCCAAGGAGTCGGGTGGCGAGCCCAAGGGCGAGGCCATCACCCAGAAGGCCAAGAAGAGCGACAAGGCCGACAAGAAGGCCGACGCCGAGGGCACCGACGCTCCGGCCGAGTCGACCGAGGGCTGAGATGCTTGAGGAGGCCCTGGAGCACCTGGTGAAGGGCATCGTCGACAATCCCGACGAGGTCCAGGTCGCCTCGCGCACCTTGCGCCGTGGGCGCGTGCTGGAGGTCCGGGTGCACCCCGACGACCTCGGCAAGGTGATCGGCCGCAATGGCCGGACCGCCCGATCGCTGCGTACGGTCGTGGGCGCGCTCGGCGGCCGGGGCATCCGGGTCGATCTGGTCGACGTGGACGAGGTCCGTTAGGACCCGTCGCGATGGCATCACACCGAAGGCCGGGGGCCGAGCACAGCGCCCCCGGCCTTCGGCTGTTCGCGCAGCACTGAGGGAAGAGACGGAACAGTCACCGTGGAGCTGGTTGTAGCCCGCATCGGGCGTGCCCATGGCATCAAGGGCGAGGTCACCGTCGAGGTACGGACGGACGAGCCGGAGGCGCGGCTGGCACCGGGCACGGTGCTCGCCACCGATCCGCCCGGCACCGGACCGCTGACGATCGAGACCGGCCGGGTGCACAGCGGGCGGCTGCTGCTGCGGTTCGCCGGGGTGAGCGACCGGAGCGGCGCGGAGGCGCTGCGCAACACCCTGCTGATCGCCGAGGTCGATCCTGAGGAGACCCCGGACGACCCGGAGGAGTACTACGACCACCAGTTGATCGACCTCGACGTGGTCACCCGTGACGGCACCCACATCGGGCGGATCACCGAGATCTCGCACCTGCCGTACCAGGATCTGCTCGTGGTGGCCCGTCCCGGCGGCGGCGAGGCGCTCATCCCCTTCGTCGAGGAGATCGTTCCCGAGATCGATCTGACCGAGCAGCGCGCCGTCATCGACCCGCCGCCCGGGCTCCTGGAGGAGCCGGCGGACGCCGACGGCGACGGCGCGGAGGACGGCCGGCGGTGAGGATCGACGTCGTCAGCATCTTCCCCGAGTACCTGGAGCCCCTGAACGTCTCCCTGGTCGGCAAGGCCCGCGCCCGCGGACAGCTCGACGTCCGGGTGCACGATCTGCGGCAGTGGACGCACGACCGGCACCACACCGTGGACGACACGCCCTACGGCGGCGGCCCCGGCATGGTCATGAAGCCCGACCCCTGGGGAGAGGCGCTGGACGCGATCATCGCGGACGGCGAGGGCACCCCCGAGCTGATCGTCCCCACCCCGAGCGGAGTGCCGTTCACGCAGCAGCTCGCCGTGGAACTGTCCGCCGCGCCGTGGCTGATCTTCACCCCCGCCCGGTATGAGGGCATCGACCGCCGGGTGATCGAGGAGTACGGCGCCCGGCTGCCGGTGCGCGAGGTCTCCATCGGCGACTACGTCCTGGCGGGCGGCGAGGCCCCGGTGCTCGTGATGACCGAGGCCATCGCCAGGCTGCTCCCCGGCGTGCTCGGCAACGCCGCCTCCCACCAGGACGACTCCTTCGCGCCGGGCACGATGGCGGCCCTGCTGGAGGGGCCCGTCTACACCAAGCCGCCCAGCTGGCGCGGGCGCGAGGTGCCCGACGTGCTGGTCAGCGGACACCACGGGAAGATCGCCCGGTGGCGCAGGGACGAGGCGCTGCGCCGTACGATCGCCCACCGTCCCGATCTGATCGCCGGCGCCGAGCCGGGGGCCTTCGACAAACGGGACCGCGCGACCCTGGCGGACGAGGGCTGGTGGCCGCGGCCGGACGGCCGATTTGGGCCCGGGTCACCGGACGTGGAAGAATAGCCCGGCTCACCCCGCCCGCGCGCGACCCTGCCACAGGGGGATCGACGCCCGCCGGCGGAGAGCGCACCGAAGTGTCCCCACCATGACCAGAACCGCTGATGACCTGTGGCATCCGCGAGGAGAGCAGCCAGACATGACCCACCTTCTCGACTCCGTCGACTCCGCGTCGCTGCGCGACGACGTCCCGGCCTTCCGGCCCGGTGACACCATCAACGTCCACGTGCGCGTCATCGAGGGCAACCGCTCCCGTGTGCAGCAGTTCAAGGGCGTTGTCATCCGCCGCCAGGGCTCCGGCATCCGCGAGACCTTCACGGTCCGCAAGGTCAGCTTCGGCGTGGGCGTGGAGCGTACCTTCCCGGTGCACACCCCCGTCGTGGAGAAGATCGAGGTCGTGACCCGTGGCGCCGTCCGCCGCGCGAAGCTGTACTACCTCCGCGAGCTGCGCGGCAAGGCCGCCAAGATCAAGGAGAAGCGCGAGCGCTGATCGGCCCCGCCCGGTGGCCGGTTACCATCAGGCGTGACCGAATCCGACGCACAACTTCCGGAGCGCGACCGCTCCTCCGGCTCCGAAGGGGGCAGGTGGTGGCGGTCGCGCTCCGTGCGTGTCTGGACCGTCTCGCTGCTGAGTACGGTGCTGATCTTCGGACTCACCAGCGCCTACGTCGTGCAGCCCTTCGTCATCCCCAGCGGTTCCATGGAGGGCACGCTCCAGGTCGGTGACCGGGTGTTGGTCAACAAGCTCGCGTACAGCTTCGGCGGGGAGATCCGGCGCGGCGACGTCATCGTCTTCGACGGCGCCGGCACCTTCGCCGCCGAGCCGGAGGATCCCGGCCTGTTCGGCGGCCTGCTGCGCACGGCGGGCGCCGTGGTGGGTCTCGCACCCGCGTCCGGTACCGACTATGTGAAGCGCGTGATCGGGATCGGCGGGGACCGGGTGGTCTGTTGCGACGCCCAGGGGCGGATCGAGGTGAACGGGGAACCGCTCGACGAGCCCTATCTGTATCCGGGGGACGAGCCGTCGACGGTCAGGTTTGACATCGAGGTGCCGGAGGGACGGTTGTGGGTAATGGGTGACCACCGTTCCGATTCGGCGGACTCCCGGGAGTATCTGGGGGCCCCAGGGGGTGGCACGATTTCCGAGGACAAGGTGATCGGCCGTGCCGACTGGATCGGCTGGCCGCCCCGCAGAATGAGCTCACTGCGGTCCGGCGATGGGTGAGCGGGGGAAGCCCAGAAGCGGGCGCGGACGGCTGGGCCGGGGGACACCGCAGGAGCCGCGGGGCGCGGAGCACGACGCGTCGGAGGATCTGGACGGGCAGCCCGGGGAACAGGCGGGGGAGGCGGCGGACCGGCCGACGCTGCGCGGGCCCGGTGAGGGCCGCGCGGACCGGCGGCGGGCGGCGAAGCGGATCAGGCGGCGACGGCGGCTGCGCGCCACCCGTGAGATACCCATCCTCATCGGAGTGGCGCTTCTGATCGCGCTGGTACTCAAGACCTTTCTGGTCCAGGCGTTCGTCATCCCATCCGGGTCGATGGAACAGACGATCAAGATCGACGACCGGGTGCTGGTGGACAAGCTGACCCCCTGGTTCGGCTGGGAGCCGCAGCGTGGCGAGGTGGTCGTCTTCCGGGACCCGGGCGGCTGGCTGGAGCAGGACCCGCAGGCCGCCGCGGGCGATCCGCCGGCCGGGATCAAGCAACTGCGGGACGGGCTGACCTGGATCGGACTGCTGCCCTCCGCCGAGGACCAGGATCTGATCAAGCGGGTGATCGGGATCGGCGGGGACCGGGTGGTCTGCTGCGAGGAGGCCGGCCGGATCACGGTGAACGGCGTCGCGGTGGACGAGCCCTACCTCTACCCCGGGAATCCGCCCTCGCGGATCGAGTTCGACGTGACGGTGCCCGAGGGGCACATCTTCGTCATGGGTGACCACCGCTCGAACTCCGCGGACTCCCGGTACCACCTGGAGGGGCCGGATCAGGGTACGGTTCCCACTGAGCTGGTCGTGGGCCGTGCCGTGGTCATCGCCTGGCCGTTCTCCCACTGGCAGCGGCTGGACGCCACCGACGTATTCGCGGCGGTGCCGGACCCGGCCGAGACGGACGGGACGGTCGAGGATGCTGAGGCGCGGGCCGCTCCGCCGGAACGGGCCACGCTCGGGAACAATGTTTTGGCGCCACTCCCGATCCCTGTGGAACTTCCGCTCGTTATGGGAGTAGTGGGCCTGTGGCGGATACCGCATGGGCAGAAACGCAGCGTGAGGAGTGGATGTGGGGGATGTGGCAGTCGGTGCACGGTCCGGCGCGGACGATCCGGAGGAATCCCCGGTGAGTCCCGGCGGCGGAGCATCTGGCGAGGAGCCCCCAGGCGACGGTCCTGACTCCGAGGGTCAGGGCAAGGGCGGTTACCAGCCCGACGACGGCGAGAGCACGCCGGCACCGGGCAAGAAGCAGCGCTCCTTCTGGAAGGAGCTGCCGATCCTGATCGGCATCGCCATCGTGCTGGCGCTGTTGATCAAGACCTTCCTGGTGCAGGCGTTCTCGATCCCCTCGAACTCGATGCAGAACACCTTGCAGCGGGGCGATCGTGTGCTGGTCGACAAGCTCACCCCCTGGTTCGGGTCCACTCCCGAGCGCGGCGAGGTCGTCGTCTTCAACGACCCGGGTGGCTGGCTGGGCGAGAGCCCGGAACAGAGCGGCTTCGGCGCCGCCGTGCAGCAGGGGTTGAGCTGGATCGGCCTGATGCCCTCCGCCGAGGACCAGGACCTGATCAAGCGGGTGATCGCGGTCGGCGGCGACACCGTCTCGTGCCGCAAGGGTGGTCCGGTGATCCTCAACGGCAGGGAACTGGACGAGAGCGAGTACCTCTTCCCCGGCAACACCGCCTGTGACGACCAGGAGTTCGGGCCGATCACCATCCCGGACGGCGAGCTGTGGGTGATGGGCGACCACCGGCAGGATTCCCTGGACTCCCGTTACCACCAGAACCTCCCCGGCGGCGGCACCGTGCCGGAGAGCAAGGTCGTCGGCCGTGCCATCGTCGTCGCCTGGCCGGTGAACCGCTGGTCCACACTGCCCGTCCCCTCCAGCTACGACGACATTCCCAGCGCGGCGATGGCCACGGCCGTCGCGACGGCGGCCGGCCCGGCCGGACTGGGGCTGGCCCTGGCCGTCCCGCTGGTGCTGTGGCGGCGCCGGACGCTGCTCCGCAAGGAGGAGTCGGCACAACGCTGATCGTGGGACACCCGGCGCTGGGTAGAGTCACTCCGGACCAAAAATCTGGAGGGTGTGATGAACGGAGCGCCGCGCCGTCCCACGGGCGTGGGGCATCGGCTGTCCCAGATCGCCGTCGCCCTGGGCTGCGTGCTGTTCGTGGGCGGCTTCGCCGTGGGTGCCCTGCTCTATCAGCCGTACGCCGTGCCCACCGACTCCATGCACCCCTCGGTCGCGGCGGGGGACCGGGTGCTGGCCCAGCGCATCGAGGGCGAGCAGGTACGCCGCGGGGACGTCGTGGTCTTCCGGGAGGCGACCTGGGGGGACGCCCCGATGATCAAGCGCGTCGTGGGCCTGGGCGGGGACACCGTGGTCTGCTGCGACCCGGACGGGCTGCTGCTGGTGAACGGCGAGCCGGTCCACGAGCCGTACCTGGATCCGCGGTGGAGTGAGTCGCCCACGGCCTACGAGGTCCGGATCCCGGAGGGCGAGCTGTTTCTGCTGGGGGACCAGCGGCTGGCCTCCATCGACTCCCGGGATCAGATCAGCGAGGCCACGGCGGGCAGCGTGCCCGTGCAGGCGGTCACCGCCCGGGTGGAGGCCACACTGTGGCCGCCCAGCTCCGTGGGGCTGCTGTCGCGCCCCACCGGGTTCGCCGACCAGCCCGGCGGCATATCCGGTACAGGACCGTTTCTCCTGCTGTGCTGGGCCATCGGCGCCGGCCTGCTGCTGATCCTCGCCGGGGCCCTGTACGGCCCGCTGGCGCGTCGCTCATCCCGATCGGGCCACCGAGGGGTGCCGAAACCGACGGGTGACGCACAATGAGGGAAGCACGGCTGAAGGGGATCACGCCATGAGCGCCGAGGACCTCGAAAAGTACGAGACCGAGATGGAGCTGAAGCTCTACCGGGAGTACCGTGACGTCGTCGGTCTGTTCACATATGTGATTGAGACCGAGCGGCGCTTCTACCTCACCAACGACTACGAGATGCAGGTGCACTCGGTCCAGGGCGAGGTGTTCTTCGAGGTGTCGATGGCCGACGCCTGGGTGTGGGACATGTACCGTCCGGCCCGTTTCGTCAAGCAGGTGCGTGTCCTCACCTTCAAGGACGTGAACATCGAGGAGCTCAACAAGAGCGACCTCGACCTCCCCGAAGACTCCGGATTCGGCGGATCGCACGGGCAGTGACCGCACCACAGACTCACTCGGACGAGTGAGGGAGTTATCCACAGCAGCCCTGTTTTCCACAGATTCCGGCTGCCCGGCACCATGGTCGGCCCGTATCGGGCAGCCTGCCCGCATGGCTCCGATCACTCTGTGTTGTCTTCTGCTCGCTCTGGCCGGTGGCGGCTCACCGCCCGACCGTGCCTGGCCCGTCCCCGGCGCCCAAGGGGCGTCCCGGCCGCTGATCCTCCGGCTCTTCGAACCTCCCGCCACCCCCTGGGGCGCAGGCCACCGCGGAGTGGACCTGCACACCGACCCGGGCGCCACCGTGGTGGCGGCAGTTCCGGGCACCGTGGTGTTCGCGGGTCAGGTCGGGGGCCGCGGGGTGATCAGCATCGAACTCGCCGGTGACGACGGCCCCCCGATGCGCATCACCTACGAGCCGGTGCGGGCGACCGTGGCCGTTGGGGAGGAGGTCACCGCCGGTCAGCCGGTGGGGATCCTGGAGAGCGGGCGGTACCACTGCGATCGGCCCTGTCTGCACTGGGGCTTCAAGGAGACCGGCACCCGCCGCTATCAGGACCCGCTGAGTCTGCTGCCCACCGAGCTGCTACGCCCGGGCCCCTCCCGGCTGCTGCCCGTCCACGGCGTCCCGCTCCCCGGGGACGGCCCCGGCCACCCCGTCCAGCGCGATCCGCACGGCGGTACCGGCGATCTCGGCCGGGTCGTCGAACCCGGACAGCGCCCGGCGCACCGCGGCGTCCACCACGCCCTGGAGGAGCGCCGCCGCCGGCCACGGCTCGGTGTGCCCCAGGCCGCGAAGCGCTTCGGTGATCAGCTCAAACAGGCCGCCGTGCGCCGCCTTGATCTTCTCCCGGGCCGCCGCGTCAAGCTCCATGGCGGACAGCGCCACCACCGCTCGGTGCCGACCGTCGCAGGCGAGCGCGAGCTGCGCACGCACATAAGCCTCCACCTGGCCGCGCGGGGAGTCCGCCGCGGCCACCGCCGCCTCGATCTCGGCGGCCCACAGGGGGAAGTCGACCGCGCACAGCGCCTCGACCACGGCGCCCCGGGAGCGGAAGTACTCGTAGACGGAGGAACGCGCCAGGCCCGTACGGGCCGCCAGCGCGGGGAAGGTGAGTGCGGCCGCTCCGCCCTCGGACAGCAGTGACCGGGCGGCGTCCAGCAGGGCGCCGCGCTGCAGCGAGCGGTGCTCGGCCACGGAGGCCGCTTGGATCCTGGGCACCAGACCACTGTAGAGCGTGCGGCGGCGCGGTTCAGCCCTGCACGCAAGAGGTGCCTCAACCGCTCACATCGGCGAGCTTCGCCCGCAGCTGGAGCACGGACTTGGTGTGGATCTGGCTGACCCGGCTCTCGGTGACCCCCAGTACCTGGCCGATCTCCGCCAGCGTCAGCCCTTCGTAGTAGTACAGCGTCACCACCGTCTTCTCCCGCTCCGGCAGGGTGTTGACGGCCCGGGCCAGCAGCCGCCGCAGTTCGCGGTCCTCGGCCACCTCCACCGGATCGTCGGCGGCCGTGTCCTCCAGCGTGTCCATCAGACTCAGCCGGTCGCCGCTCTCCCCTCCCACATGCAGCAACTCCTCCAGCGCCACCACATTGGCAAGTGACAACTGGCTGAATACCGCGTGGAGTTCCTCCAGGGTGATGTCCATCTCCCGGGCCACCTCGGATTCCGAGGGGGTGCGGCGCAGCGACGCCTCCAAGGTGGCGTAGGCCCGCTCGATGGCGCGGGCCTTCTGCCGTACCGAGCGCGGGATCCAGTCCAGGGCCCGCAGTTCGTCGATCATCGCGCCGCGGATCCGGGTGATGGCGTAGGTCTCGAACTTGATGGAGCGCTCGGGGTCGAACTTCTCGATCGCGTCGATCAGGCCGAACACCCCGGAGGAGACGAAGTCGGCCTGCTCCACGTTGGGTGGCAGCCCCACACTCACCCGGCCCGCCACGTACTTCACCAGGGGGGAGTAGTGCAGGATCAGCTGCTCCCGCAGCCGCTCGTCGCCGGTGGCCTTGTAGGTGCGCCACAGCCCGTCGAGCGAGGTGGGCGCGGCGGGAAGCGTCGCGCTCTCCACCACGGCCGGTGCGGCCGGCGCCGGGTGCGCGGGCCCGGGAGAGTGCTGGGGCATGCGGTGTCTTGAGCCGTTCTGCAGGGATCTGAGCGGGTGATGCGGAGTTCCGGGATGGCGAACTCTGTGAGCGTAGCGTGACTGGTGGGTCGCTTTGTGCAGGTGGCCGAAGTTGACCGATGCGCAGATACGTTCCGCTGGCCGCGCCGTCGTGTTACGCCCCCGCACCAACGTGTGACACGGAGGGGAGGGCGTGTCGGCCGTGGCAATGCCGTAACTGCCAGCGATCGGCCACATGTTCGACAAAGCCGAGGGAGCCGAGTTCGAGCAGCCGGGCCAGAGCCGTGTCGGCGGGCATGCAGGCCCCGCGGGCGACCTCCGCCACCGTGACCGCTCCCGAGGCCGGCAGCGCGTCCAGCACGCGAGCCGCCGCCTCACCCAGCAGATCCCGGGGAACCGCCGGGCCGTTCTCCGTGTCCGCCACCTCCCCCATGTCACCGACGAGCTCGATGACCTCGTCGGCCCCGCCCACCAAGGTCGCCTCCTGACGGATCAGCCGGTGGGCCCCCGCCGAGAGCCCTGAGGTCACCGGGCCCGGCACCGCCATCAGATGCCGCCCGAGCCCGGCCGCCCGCCGGGCGGTGATCAGCGAACCGCTGCGCAGCGCGGCCTCCACCACCACCGTCCCGCGGCTCAGCGCGGCGATCACCCGGTTCCGCTGCACGAACCGGCCCCGGGTGGGACGTTCCCCCGGTGGCAGCTCGCTGACCAGCAGCCCGCACTCGGCGATCCGGCACAGCAGTTCCCGGTGGCCGGCCGGATAGGCCACATCCAGACCGCAGGCCAGAACGGCCACCGTGGGGCCGGCCACCGCGAGCGCACCGCGGTGCGCCGCGCCGTCGATCCCGTACGCGGCACCCGAGATCACCGTCCAGCCTCGTTCGGCGAGCGCGGCTCCCAGCTCCGCAGCCATGTGTCCCCCGTAGTCGGTGCACGCCCGCGCCCCCACCAAGGAGACCGACCGCAGCGCCACGAACCGCAGTGAGCAGCCGCCGCGCACCCACAGCCCCACGGGGCGGGCCTCCCCGAGATCGTCCAGCTGTCCGGGCCACTCCCAGTCCCCGGGGCACACCAGCCGGCCGCCGCACCGGGCCATCTCCTCCAGATCGTGGCCCGGCGTGGCCCGCTCGGCCCGCAGCCGCAGGCCGGCCCAGCGGCCGGCCGGCACCTCCGGCAGCGGCTCGTCCCGCTCCAGGGCACGCCACACCGGTTCGGCGCCCAGCCGGGCCAGCTGCCGGCCCATGAGCTCGTCCCCGGGCTCGATCACCCCCGTGAGCGCCGCCCGCGCCAGTCGTTCCTCGTGCGACACCGCGCCGCTCACGGCAGACTCCCCGCCACCCCGGAGCCCCGTCGTACCCCGGTGCGGAACTCCAGCGCGGCATCCACGTCGTCCGCCGTGGGCCGGTCGTGCCCGGCGAGGTCCGCCACCGTCCAGGCCACCCGCAGCACCCGGTCCAGGCCCCGGGCCGTCAGCGTGCCGCGATCCAGGTCCGTCTCGGCCCTGGCCAGTGCTCCGGGGGCCGGCGCCCAGCGGGTCCGCAGCTCGTGACCCGGAGCCTCACCGTTGGTGGACCACGCCATCCCGGCGTAGCGGGCCGCGGCCCGTTCCCTGGCCGCACTCACCCGTGCCGCCACCACGGCGGTCGACTCGCCGCCGCCCGGCGACGTCAACTCGGCCCGCCCCACCGGCTCCACCGGCACCCGCAGATCGATCCGGTCCAGCAGCGGGCCGGACAACCGGGCCCGGTAGCGCCGCACCGTACTGGGCGGACACTCGCACTCACCGCCCGGCGAACCGTGCAGCCCGCACGGACAGGGATTGGCGGCCAGCACCAGCAGCACCCGGGCCGGCATCCGCAGCATCCCGGCCGAGCGCGCCACGACCACCTGCCCGGACTCCAGCGGCTGCCGCAGCGCGTCCAGCACCTGGCTGCTCATCTCGGCCGCCTCGTCCAGGAAGAGCACCCCGTGGTGGGCGAGGGAGGCCGCACCTGGCCGGGGCAGTCCGCTGCCGCCGCCCACCAGCGCGGGCAGCGAGGCGGAGTGGTGCGGGGCGCAGTACGGCGGCCGGTCCACCAGGGGCCGGTCCGATGGGAGCGAACCGCTCACCGAGTGCACCGCCGTGACCTCCAGCGCCTCCTGCCGGGTGAGTGGCGGCAGCAGCCCCGGCAGCCGTTCGGCCAGCATGGTCTTGCCCGCACCGGGCGAGCCCTTGAGGAACAGATGGTGCCGCCCGGCCGCCGCCACCTCCAGCGCCCGGCGGGCGAGCCGCTGGCCCGCCACCTCCGCCAGATCGGGTGGCCGCTCCGTTCCGTCGAAGGTGCGATACAGGCCGCCCGGCCGTGGACAGCCCCAGCTCGCGCCCCGCGCCCCGGGGTCGGCTCCCCCGGGCCCGGGCCGGGGTGCGGGTTCCTCCGGCACCGGCTCACCGGCCAGTACCGCGATCAGCTGCCGCAGGCTGCGCACTCCCAGCACCGCCACGTCCGGCACCAGCGCCGCCTCGGCGGCGGTCTGCTCGGGCACCACCACCTGCCGGTATCCGGCGTCCGCCGCGGTGAGCACGGCGGGCAGCACCCCGCGTACCGGACGGACCCCGCCGTCCAGGCCCAGCTCCCCGATCAGCAGCAGATCCGCGATCGCCTTGGGGTCGATGCGTTCGGCCGCCGCCAGGACGGCGCAGGCCACGGCCAGATCGAAGCCGCTGCCGCGCTTGGGCACCGCCGCCGGGCTGAGCCCCACGGTGAGTTTCTTCTGCGGCCACTCGGCGCCCGAGTTGAGCACCGCGGCCCGCACCCGGTCCCGGCTCTCGTTCAGCGTTCGGTCGGCGAGGCCGACCAGGGTGAATGCCGCCAGCCCCGGTTCGAGATCCGCCTGCACCTCCACCACGACGCCCTCGACCCCGACGAGGGCGACGGCTCCGGTGCGCGCGAACCCCATCACGCCACCCCCTTGGCGTGCTCCACGACCGGGGCACCCCGGCGGGGCAGCAGTACCCCGATCAGATCGATCCGTACTCCGCCGGCCGGCGGGGCGCCGTACGCGGGCAGCCAGCGTTCGCTCAGCCACCACTCGGCCAGCCGTCGCAGCCGTTCCGCCTTGCTCGGCGTCACGCCCGCCATCGGGTGCTGGAACCCCGCACCCCTGCGGGTCTTCACCTCGCACACCAGCAGGGCCCCGGCCCGGCCGGGCTCCCGGGCCACGATGTCGATCTCCCCGGCCCGGCAGCGCCAGTTCCGCTCCAGCACGGTCGTGCCCGCGGCCGCCAGCCGCCGTACCGCCAGGTCCTCTCCGAACCGGCCCAGCGCTCCTCGCTGTCCTCCGGTGCGTCCCGTCGCACGCGCCATCGCGCATCACCTCCGCCCCGGACGGTGCCCCAGCCGGCGGAAGCCTGCCGGAGCCTGTGGACAACCCCGGGGATGTGGACAACTCGTTCACCCTTGCGGGTGAACGGGGTCCCGTCGTGGGGGGCCCGGGGGCGGCCGGGACAGCGGCCGATGGGCTGTCGCCCCGCATGCCCGGGGTCCCGTACACTTCTGGTGGCGATCCGGGGACCCGGATCGACCTCGCATGCCCCGCCACCGCCGCGTCCCGGCCTCGCAGCCGAAGCGCTGAGGTGGCCGCGACTCTCGGTCCGCGGGACGGCCTTCACCGGCTTCCCCGGCACAGCGCGCAGGGGCGTCAGGAGCGCCGGCCGCCCGGCCGGTGCTGACAACCGAGTACCACGAGGAGAACGGCCATGGCCGTCGTCACGATGCGGGAGCTGCTGGAGAGCGGCGTCCACTTCGGGCACCAGACCCGCCGCTGGAACCCGAAGATGAAGCGCTTCATCTTCACCGAGCGCAACGGCATCTACATCATCGACCTGCTCCAGTCGCTGTCGTACATCGACCGCGCCTACGAGTTCGTCAAGGAGACCGTCGCCCACGGCGGCACGGTCATGTTCGTCGGCACCAAGAAGCAGGCCCAGCAGGCCATCGCGGAGCAGGCGACCCGGGTTGGCATGCCCTTCGTCAACCAGCGCTGGCTCGGCGGCATGCTCACCAACTTCTCCACCGTGCACAAGCGCCTCCAGCGCCTCAAGGAGCTGGAGCAGATCGACTTCGAGGACGTGGCCGCCTCCGGCCTGACCAAGAAGGAACTGCTCGTCCTCTCCCGCGAGAAGGCCAAGCTGGAGAAGACCCTGGGCGGTATCCGCGACATGCAGAAGGTGCCCAGCGCCGTCTGGATCGTGGACACCAAGAAGGAGCACATCGCCGTCGGCGAGGCCCGCAAGCTCAACATCCCGGTGGTCGCGATCCTCGACACCAACTGCGACCCGGACGAGGTCGACTACAAGATCCCCGGCAACGACGACGCGATCCGCTCCGTCACGCTGCTCACCCGGGTCATCGCCGACGCCGTCGCCGAGGGCCTGATCTCCCGCTCCGGTGCCGCCGAGGCGGCCAAGGGCGGCGAGAAGGCGGCCGCCGAGCCGCTGCCCGAGTGGGAGCGCGAGCTGCTGGAGCGCGGTGAGTCCGCCGAGGCCAAGGCCGAGGACAAGCCCGCCGAGCAGGCCCCCGCCGAGGCCGCCCCCGAGGCTGCCCCCGAGGCCCCCGCGGCGGACACCCCCGCCGAGCAGGGCTGACGCGAGCCGCAGAGCGATTCATCGACATTCCGGGAAGAGAATCAGACAACCATGGCGAACTACACCGCCGCTGACGTCAAGAAGCTCCGTGAGCTGACCGGCGCCGGCATGATGGACTGCAAGAAGGCGCTGGACGAGGCCGAGGGCAACGTCGACAAGGCCGTTGAGATCCTGCGCGTCAAGGGCCAGAAGGGTGTGGCCAAGCGTGAGAGCCGCACCACCGAGAACGGCGCCGTCACTTCGCTGATCTCCGACGACGCCACCTCCGGTGTGCTGGTCGAGCTCAAGTGCGAGACGGACTTCGTCGCCAAGGGCGAGAAGTTCCAGGCCGCCCTCGCCACCATCGCGCAGCACGTCTCCGCGACCGCCCCCGCGGACCTGGAGACCCTGCTGGCCTCGGAGATCGAGCCCGGCAAGTCCGTGCAGGCGTACGTCGACGAGGCCAACGCGACCCTGGGCGAGAAGATCGTTCTCGACCGCTTCGCGCGCTTCACCGGCGGCTACGTCGGCTCCTACCTGCACCGCACCAACCCCGACCTGCCGCCGCAGGTGGGTGTGCTGGTGGAGCTGGCCGAGGCCGGCGACCAGGCGGCCCAGGTGGTCAAGGACGTCGCGCAGCACATCGCCGCGTTCGGCCCGCGCTACCTGTCCCGCGAGGACGTGCCCGCCGAGCTGGTCGACTCCGAGCGTCGCGTCGCCGAGGCGACCGCCCGCGAGGAGGGCAAGCCCGAGGCCGCCCTGGCGCGCATCGTCGAGGGCCGGGTGAACGGCTTCTACAAGGAGAACGTCCTCCTTGACCAGGCCTTCGCCAAGGACAACAAGAAGACGGTGCAGAAGGTCCTGACCGAGGCGGGCGCCACGGTCAAGAACTTCGCCCGCTTCCGCGTCGGCGCCTGATCACGGAATCCGTCCCGCGCCATCGGCGGCGGACGGGACCGCGCCCGGCTATTGTCGGGGGCGGCAGGCCGTACGGCCGAGCCGGGTCAGGACCCGGCCGGCCGCAGTTGTGACGAGGAGGCCATTGCCGAACAGGACCGTCAAGGATCCACGGGCAATGGCCTCCTCAGCATGCGCACGAGGAGATTTCCATGAACCAGGGCGCCGCCGCCGCCGAGAGGACGGACGGCAAGGACGTCACACCTCCCCGCTTTCTCCTGAAGCTTTCGGGAGAGGCATTCGCGGGCAATGGAGGGCTCGGCGTCGACCCCGACATCGTCCACAAGATGGCGCGGGAGATCGCCGCCGTGGTCCGGGACGGTGCTCAGATCGCCGTGGTCATCGGCGGCGGAAACTTCTTCCGCGGGGCCGAACTCCAGCAGCGCGGCATGGACCGGGCCAGGTCCGACTACATGGGCATGCTGGGCACGGTGATGAACTGCCTCGCGCTCCAGGACTTCCTGGAGAAGGAGGGCATCGACTCCCGGGTGCAGACGGCGATCACCATGGGGCAGGTCGCCGAGCCGTACATTCCGCTGCGTGCGGTGCGGCACCTGGAGAAGGGCCGGGTCGTCATCTTCGGAGCCGGCATGGGCATGCCCTACTTCTCCACCGACACCACGGCCGCCCAGCGTGCGCTGGAGATCAACGCCGAGGCGCTGCTGATGGGCAAGAACGGGGTCGACGGAGTCTACGATTCCGACCCGGCCAAGAACCCTGACGCGGTGAAGTACGACGCCCTCGACTACGGCGAGGTCATCACGCGCGATCTGCGGGTCGCCGATGCCACGGCCATCACGCTGTGTCGGGACAATTCGCTCCCCATTCTGGTCTTCGAACTGCTGGCCGAAGGCAATATCGCCCGCGCCGTAAAGGGTGAGAAGATCGGCACGCTCGTGAACAGCCAGGGCCGACGGGCCTGACCGCCCGTCACGTCACGTCATACACATCGAACCAGGAGCACGTGGTGATCGAAGAAGCCCTCCTCGAGGCTGAGGAGAAGATGGAGAAGGCAGTCGTCGTCGCCAAGGAGGATCTGGCCGCGATCCGTACCGGCCGTGCCCACCCGGCGATGTTCAACAAGATCGTGGCCGAGTACTACGGCGCGATGACCCCGATCAACCAGCTGGCCTCGTTCTCGGTGCCCGAGGCCCGGATGGCGGTGGTGACCCCGTTCGACAAGACCGCGCTGCGCAACATCGAGCAGGCAATCCGCGACTCGGACCTGGGCGTCAACCCCACCAACGACGGTCACATCATCCGGGTGGTCCTTCCCGAACTGAGCGAGGAACGGCGCCGGGACTACATCAAGGTCGCCAAGACCAAGGGCGAGGACGCCAAGATCTCGATCCGCGGGGTGCGCCGCAAGGCCAAGGAATCGATCGACAAGTCCGTCAAGGACGGCGAGGTCGGCGAGGACGAGGGCCGGCGGGCGGAGAAGGAACTGGACGACACCACCAGCAAGTACGTCGCCCAGGTCGATGAGCTGCTCAAGCACAAGGAAGCCGAGCTGCTCGAAATCTGAGCGCCGGGCGGCGTCCCCACGTCGCCGCTCCCGTTGTCACTCCGCACCGCCGCCACCGAAGGACGAAGGACACCGCCACCCGTGAACGAACCATCCTGGCGCCCGCCCCAGCCCGCCGCCGGTTACGGGGAACCGCCGGCGAACGCCCGTCCCCACGCGGCGGGTCACGAGGGTGAGAGCCGGGGCCACGGGCGTGACGGGGCGGGCACTCCACCCGCCTCCGCCGCGCCGGCGGGGTCCGCGCCGGGCGTCGCCGCGGGTGGCGGCGGCCCCCAGGGGCAGGGCGGATCGGGCGGCGGCAAGCGGGCGGGACGCGACCTGCGGGCCGCCGTCGGGGTGGGGCTGGCGCTGGGCGCGGTGATCATCGCCTCGCTCTTCATCTACAAGCCGGTCTTCCTCGGCGTGATAGCGGTCGCCGTCATGGTCGGCGTGTGGGAGCTGTGCTCCCGGCTCGCCGAGCGCAAGCAGATCCAGGTGCCCATGGTGCCGCTGGCGATCGGCGGCGCCGCCATCGTGGTGGCGGGGTACCTGCGCGGTGCGGCGGGGGCCTGGGTGGCCCTGGGGCTGACGGTGCTCGTGGTGCTGCTGTGGCGGATGGCGTTCTCGCCCGAGACCTACCTGCGGGACGCCACCGCGTCGGTCTTCGCCGCGTTCTACGTTCCCTTCCTGGCCGCGTTCGTGGCACTCATGCTCGCCGCCGACGACGGCGCGTGGCGGGTGCTGACCTTCCTGGTGCTGGTGGTGCTCAGCGACACCGGCGCCTACGCCGTCGGCTGGCGGCTGGGCCGGCGCAAGCTCGCCCCCCGCATCAGCCCCGGCAAGACCCTGGAAGGGCTGGCGGGCGCCATCTCCTTCGCGATGGTGGGCGGCGCCCTGTGCTTCGCCTTCCTCATCGAGGACGCCGTGTGGTGGCAGGGCCTGCTGATGGGGCTCGCCGTCGCCATCTGCGCCACGCTCGGTGACCTGGGCGAGTCCATGATCAAGCGCGATCTGGGCATCAAGGACATGGGCACACTGCTGCCGGGCCACGGCGGCATCATGGACCGGCTCGACTCGCTGCTGCCCACCGCTCCCGTGGCCTGGCTGCTCTACCTGGCCTTCACCGGCGCCGGGTGAGCCCACGCGGGTGAATCTGCGACACTGGCAGAACCATGCCTAAGCCCGGAGAACTCACCTTTGTCGCGCCCCGCGGAGCCAAGAAGCCGCCGCGCCACCTCGCCGATCTGACCCCCGCGGAGCGCCGCGAGGCGGTGGCCGCCCTCGGCGAGAAGCCGTTCCGCGCCCAGCAGCTGTCGCGGCACTACTTCGCCCGCCTCACCGATGACCCGGCCGCCTGGACGGACGTCCCGGCCGCCGCCCGGGAGCGGCTGGCGAGCGGGCTGCTGCCGCAGCTGATGACGGTGGTCCGGCACATCAGCTGCGACGACGGCGCCACCCGCAAGACCCTGTGGCGGCTGCACGACGGGACACTGGTGGAGTCCGTGCTGATGCGGTACCCGGACCGGGTCACCATGTGCATCTCCTCACAGGCCGGCTGCGGCATGAACTGCCCGTTCTGCGCCACCGGCCAGGCCGGGCTCGACCGCAATCTGTCCACCGCCGAGATCGTGCACCAGATCGTGGACGGGATGCGCGCACTGCGGGACGGCGAGGTACCCGGCGGCCCGGCGCGGCTGTCGAACATCGTCTTCATGGGCATGGGCGAGCCGCTGGCCAACTACAACCGCGTCATCGGCGCGATCCGCCGGCTGACCGACCCCGAGCCGGACGGCATCGGGCTCTCCCAGCGCGGCATCACCGTCTCCACCGTCGGTCTGGTCCCGGCGATGCGACGGTTCGCCGACGAGGGGCTGAGCTGCCGGCTGGCGGTCTCGCTGCACGCCCCGGACGACGAGCTGCGCGACACCCTGGTGCCGGTGAACACCCGCTGGAAGGTCCGTGAGGTCCTGGACGCGGCGTGGGAGTACGCGGAGCGCTCCGGGCGCCGCATCTCCATCGAGTACGCACTGATCAGGGACATCAACGACCAGGCGTGGCGCGCCGATCTGCTCGGCAAGATGCTGCGCGGACACCGGGCGCACGTCAACCTCATCCCGCTGAACCCGACGCCCGGCTCGAAGTGGACGGCCTCCCGCCCCGAGGACGAGGCGGCGTTCGTCGAGGCCCTTCAGGCGCAGGGGGTGCCGGTCACCGTACGGGACACCCGTGGCCAGGAGATCGAGGGCGCCTGCGGACAGCTGGCGGCGGCGGAGCGATAGCGGCGGTCCCGGGCGGTCCGGGCCGGTCCGGTCGGTCTTCAGCGGTCCGGGCGGTTCTGTCCGGACCTGCTGCTATCGTGACGTCGAACAAACGCATTACTCCGACAGGGGAGCGCTCGCAGCGCTGAGAGTGCGGCACCAGGCCGCAGACCCTCGAACCTCGCCCAGGTCATGCTGGGTAGGAAGTCGATGTCTCTCGTGCTGCCCGCGTGTGCCCTCCTTGAGAAAGCAGCACGATGACGCGCAGCAGTGCCCGCCGGATCGCGGCGGCCCTCGCCCTCCCCGTGGCGGCGGTGACCCTGACCGCCTGCGGAAGCGGCGGAGACTCCGACGGCTCCGGCAGCTCCGGCGGCGAGCAGGTCACCCTCGTCACCCACGACTCGTTCAACGTCTCGCCCGAGGTGCTGGAGAAATTCACCGAGCAGACCGGCTACCGCGTCCAGGTGCTGCGCGCGGGTGACGCCGGGGTGATGGTCAACCAGGCGGTGCTCTCCAAGAACAACCCGCAGGGCGATGTGCTCTTCGGGGTCGACAACACCCTGCTCTCCCGCGCTCTGGACGAGGGCGTGTTCACCCCGTACGAGGCGGCCGGCCTCGACGCGGTCCCCGGGACGTACCAGCTGGACGCGGGTGAGCACCGGGTGACGCCCGTCGACAGCGGCGACATCTGCGTCAACTACGACCGCGCGTACTTCGCCGAGCACGACCTGGCACCGCCGCAGGACCTCGACGACCTCATCGACCCCGCGTACCGGGACCTCCTCGTGGTGCAGAACGCCGCCACCTCCTCGCCCGGCCTCGGCTTCCTGCTGGGCACCGTCGCGGCCTACGGGGACGACGGCTGGCAGGAGTACTGGCAGGCGCTGCGCGACAACGGTGTGGAGGTCGTCGACGGCTGGGAGCAGGCGTACAACGAGCGCTTCTCCGGCGCGGGCGGCGGCGCGGGTGACCGGCCGCTGGTGGTCTCCTACGCCTCCAGCCCGCCCGCCGAGGTCATCTACGGCGAGGGCGAGCTGCCCGAGGAAGGTCCGACCGGGGTGTCGAGCGGTACCTGCTTCCGGCAGATCGAGTTCGCCGGGCTGCTGGCCGGGGCCGGCAATCCCGAGGGTGGCCAGGCGCTGCTCGACTTCCTGATCGGCCTGGACTTCCAGGAGGACCTGCCGCTGCAGATGTTCGTCAACCCGGTGCACCCCGACGCCGAACTGCCGCAGGAGTTCGTCACCTACGGCGAGACGATCGAGACGCCGCTGACGATGGAGCCGCAGCGGATCGCGGAGCACCGTGAGGACTGGGTGTCGACGTGGACCTCGCTGGTCATCAGGTAGTTCGCGAACAGGAGGCGGCGGAGCACGATCCGCCGCCCGCCCCGTCCTCCCCGGCGGCCCCCCGGGCGCGGCGCCGTTCCACCGCTGTGCGGCTGGCCCTGCTGGCGGTGCCGCTGGTCTTCTTCGCGCTGTTCTTCGCCTACCCGGTCGCCGCCATCATCGGCCGCGGACTGCGCGACGGCGGAGCCTGGCAACTCGGTCCGGCCGCCGAGGTGCTCTCGGACCCCGGCATCCGCAAGGTGCTGTGGTTCACGCTGTGGCAGGCCGCCGCCTCCACCGCCCTCACCCTCGCCCTCGCGCTGCCCGGCGCGTACGTCTTCGCCCGGCTCGACTTCCCCGGCAAACGGCTGCTGCACGCCGCCGTCACCGTGCCCTTCGTGCTGCCCACCGTGGTGGCCGGCGCCGCCTTCCTGGCGCTCCTGGGCCGCGGCGGATTGCTGGAGGACCTGTGGGGGATACGCCTGGACACCACCGTGTGGGCGATCCTGCTGGCGCACGTGTTCTTCAACTACGCGGTGGTGGTCCGCACCGTGGGCGGGCTGTGGGCACAGCTCGATCCCCGCCAGGAGGAGGCCGCCCGCGTCCTGGGTGCGAGCCCGGCGGCGGCCTGGCGGCGGGTCACCCTCCCGGCGCTGGCCCCGGCCGTGGCCTCCGCCACGCTGATGGTCTTTCTCTTCACCTTCACCTCCTTCGGCGTCGTGCAGATCCTCGGCGGGCCCCGCTACGCCACGCTGGAGGTGGAGATCTACCGGCAGACCGCGCAACTGCTCGACCTGCCGACCGCGGCCGTGCTCACGCTGCTCCAGTTCGCGGCGGTCGGTGCGCTATTGCTCGTGCACGCGCGCACCGTACGCCGCGCCGAGACCTCGCTGCGGCTGGTGGACGCGGGTTCCGCGGCGCACCGGCCGCGCGGCGCCGCCCAGTGGTCGCTGCTCGCCGGGGTCCTGCTCTCCATCGCGCTGCTGCTCCTGCTGCCGCTCGCGGTGCTGGTCGAACGGTCCCTGTCCGGTCCCGACGGCTATGGCTTCGCCTATTACCGGGCGCTGACCAATACGGACAGCGGCACCTTCGTGGTGGCACCGTGGGAGGCCATCGGGCACTCCCTGGCGTACGGCGCGGTGGCCACGCTCATCGCCCTGACCGTGGGCGGGCTGGCCGCCGCCGCGCTCACCCGGCGGGCCGGCCGCTTCACCCGGGGCTTCGACGCCCTGCTGATGCTGCCGCTGGGCACCTCGGCGGTCACCGTGGGCTTCGGCTTCCTGATCGCGCTCGACGAACCGCCGCTGGACCTGCGGTCCTCGTGGATCCTGGTGCCGCTCGCCCAGGCACTGGTCGGAGTCCCGTTCGTCGTGCGGGTGCTGCTGCCCGTCCTGCGCGCGGTCGACGACCGGCTGCGGGAGGCGGCGGCGGTGCTGGGCGCCTCCCCGCTGCGGGTGTGGCGGGAGGTCGATCTGCCGCTGGTGCGGCGGGCGGCGCTGGTCGCGGCGGGGTTCGCGTTCGCCGTGTCCCTGGGCGAGTTCGGCGCCACGGTCTTCATCGCCCGGGCCGACACCCCCACGCTGCCGGTCGCGGTGGCCCGGCTGCTGGGGCGCGCCGGGGAACTCAACTACGGGCAGGCGATGGCCCTGTCCACCATTCTCATGCTGGTGTGCGCCGCCACGCTGCTGCTCCTGGAGCGGCTGCGCCCCGGCCGTACGGGGGAGCTGTGAAGGAAGACAACCCGATGCCTCTGCTGAGCCTGGACGGGCTGACCGTACGGTTCGGCGCGCACGCCGCGCTGGACGCCGTCGACCTCGCCGTCGCCGAACGCGAGATCGTGAGTGTGCTGGGTCCCAGCGGCAGTGGCAAGTCCACGCTGCTGCGGGCGGTCGCCGGGCTGCGGCCCGCCGACGCCGGCACGGTCACGCTCGGCGGGCAGGACCAGTCGGCGGTGCCCACCCACCGCCGCGGCCTGGGGCTGATGTTCCAGGACCATCAGCTGTTCCCGCAGCGGGACGTGGGGGGCAACATCGCCTTCGGCCTGCGGATGCGCGGCGTACCGCGGCACGCGGCGGCGCGGCGGGTGGCGGAACTCCTCGACCTGGTCGGGCTGCCGGACGCCGCCGGCCGGTCGGTGGGTTCGCTGTCCGGGGGAGAGCAGCAGCGGGTGGCGCTCGCCCGCGCGCTGGCGCCGAGCCCCCGGCTGCTGATGCTGGACGAACCGCTCGGTCAGCTGGACCGGGGGCTGCGGGAGCGCCTGGTGGTGGAGTTGCGGCAGTTGTTCCGGAAACTGGGCACCACCGTGCTGGCGGTCACCCACGATCAGGGGGAGGCGTTCGCGCTCGCGGACCGGGTCGTGGTGATGGGGGCCGGCCGGATCGCCCAGAGCGGCAGCCCGGCCGAGGTGTGGCAGCGTCCGGCCTCGGAGTTCGTCGCGCGGTTCCTCGGCTTCCGCAATGTGACGGAGGCGACCGTACGGGGCGGAACGGCGCAGACCCCGTGGGGCGAGGTGCCGGTGCCCGCCGGGACCCCCGAGGGCGTGGGGCAACTGCTCATCCGCCCCTCCGGCGTGGGTCTGGCGGGTGAGGGCAGCGGTCCGCGCTGCACGGTCGCCGCGCGCACGTTCCGCGGCGAGCGGGTGGTGCTGCTCCTGGATCCCGAGCGCGGCCCGCGACTGGAAGCGTCCGTACCGCTGCGGCTGGCGCCGGCGGAGGGCGAGCGGGTGACGCTCGTCTTCGATCCGCGCGAGGTGGTGCCGCTGGCGGGTGCCGAACCCGGCGACGGGTGAAAGTTTCTGTCTGTACGTCGGCCGGGCGGCGAAGTAAATTGTCGGCGTCCGGTCAACAACCCCTGGAGGGGCCGTATGAGACGGATCGTCGCCACCTGGCTTGTCGCGCTGAGTCTGCTGCTGGGCAGCGTCGCGCTGGCCGGCCCCGCCCGCGCCGAGCAGGATGTCCCCGAACAGTGGCGCAGCTACTGGGTCGACGCCTTCAACGACGGCATCTACACCCCTGATCAGGTCAGCACCCTGGTCGAGGACGCCAGCGCCGTCAACGCCAACGTGCTCATCGTCCAGACCGCCCGCCGCTACGACTGCTTCTGCAACCGGGCGCTGTACCCGCGCACCGACGCCGCGATCGCCCCCGCCCCGTACGACCCGCTGGACGAGGTCATCGCCCAGGCGCACGCGGCGGGGCTCCAGGTGCACGCCTGGGTCAACGTCAACACATTGTGGAACAGCGCCACCCCGCCCCGCGCCGCCGACCATGTCTTCAACCGGCACGGGCCCACCGCGCAGGGCCGCGACCGCTGGCTGAACAAGAAGGCGGACGGCACCGAACTCCAGGGCGTCAACGCCTACATCGACCCGGGGCACCCGGACGCCGCCGCGTACATCGTGGACGCCATCCGTTCCCTCGTCCGCCAGTACGACGTGGACGGCATCAACCTCGACTACATCCGCTACCCCGACGGCAGCTCCACCACCACCCACAGCGACTGGGGGTACAACGAGGTCGCGCTGGAGCGCTTCCGGCAGGCCACCGGGCGCACCGGCACCCCCGCGCCCGACGACGCGCGGTGGAGCGAGTGGCGCCGGGACCAGATCACCTCCCTGGTGCGGCGGATCTACCTCGGCATGTGGGAGGAGGATCCGGCGGCGCGGCTGTCCGTCAACGCCATCACGTACGGTTTCGGCCCCCAGTCGGTGGGCGGCTGGGAGGCGACGCGCACCTACGCGGAGGTGCTCCAGGACTGGTCCGGCTGGCTGGCGGAGGGCATCACCGACACCGTGGTCACCATGAACTACAAGCGGGACTGGAACCCCGACCAGGCGCGGATGTACAGCGAGTGGACCGAGTTCCTGGCCGACTCACAGGCCGGGCGGCAAGGGGTGACCGGGCCCGCGCTCTACCTCAACCCGGTCGAGGGCAGTTTGGCGCAGGTGCGCGAGGCGCTCACGCCGACCGCCTCCGGCAATGTGGCGGCCGGCTGGAGCGGCTACTCCTACGCCTCGCCGAGCATGGACGTGGCGGCCGACGGAGCGGCGGCGGAACGGGAACGGCTCACCGCCGCGCTCACCACCGGCCCCGACGCCCCCTTCGCCGATCCGGCCGCCGTACCCGGCATGGCGTGGAAGGAGGCGCCGCGGGACGGACATGTGACGGGTCAGCTGGCGCTGCGCGACGGTACGCCGCTGGATCAGGCCCGGATCACGCTGCGGCCGCTCGGTGGCTCGGGCGGCGGGGGCGCGCCGCAGGCGGTCCGTACGGTGACGGACGGCTCCGGCTGGTTCGGGTTCGTGCACGCGGCCCCGGGGCGCTATCTGCTGACGGTCGATCTGCCCTCGGGGGTGGTGGGCGTCCCGGTCTCCGCGGTCGAGGTGCGCGAGGGCCGTATCACCCAGGCGCCGTTCGGCCCGTTCTGGCAGGTGCGCTGACCCGTCCTTCCGGTTGGCCGCGGCCCGCGCCGCGGCCAACCGGCTACGCGCGGATCGGCAGCACCAGCGTCTGGAAGACCAGCCAGCTGAGCGGTGCGAACACCAGCAGCAGCGCCGCCAGTCGCAGCAGCGCCGCGCGGCGGATCAGCGCGCGGGGCGCGCCGAGCCGCAGCAGTGAGGTGGTCGCCGCGGCCCGCGCGGTGCGGGACTCGTGCACCGCCGCCGCGATCGTGCCCAGCGCGCACACCAGCACGATGCCGGTACCCAGCGCGCTGAGCGGCCCGAACAGCCGCGGTCCGTCGAGATGGAGCGCCGCCAGCGCCGCCGCCAGTGCCACGCACAGCGCCCCCAGGGGATGGCCCAGCCGCTCCGCCTCGCTCTGCAGGACGCGCCCCGCCAGCAGGCGCAGTGCGCCCGGCCGGCCCACCGCCAGCATCCTGCCGCACAGATGGGTGAGGGAGGGCGCCGCCACGATGACGCCGGTGGCGATCAGCAGCCAGCCCGCGACCACGCCGGGCGTCAGCCCGCTGAGCGCGCCCGGCAGGGTCAGCGCCCCCTCCGCGTCGCTCGGCGGCCGCTCCGTGAAGCCGGCGTAGCCGCTGAACGCGATCCCGGCCCCGATCAGGGCCGCCCCCCAGGGCAGCCCGGTGGGCACCTGCACCGGCTCCTCGGCCGGCCCGGTCGCCGTGGCGGAGGGAGCGGTGGGGGGCGCGGGCGGCGGGGGCAGGGGTGCGGAGTGCCGTACCGGCGCCGTCCTGCCGCGCAGCGCGAGCGCGCTGGCGACGGCGGCGGCAGCGGGGACGATCGTCAGCAGGGTCAGCGCGGCGGCCAGGGGCAGCGGCCGGTCCGCCGCGAGCAGGCCGGCCGCCGCCCCGTCGAAGGGCATACCCGAGATGTCGCCGCGCAGATGCAGGAAGACCAGCAGGGCGAGCGCGCTGCCCAACAGCGCGGCGACCGCCGTGGACACCGCCGCCAGCATCGGCAGCCGGGCCGGTCCCAGGCCCGCCGAGTCGAGTCCCGAACGCGGCCGTCCCGCCGGATCCGCGCGGGCCACCGCCACCGCCAGTTGGACCGTCGCGGCGATCGGCAGCACGCACCAGGCCAGCCGCAGCACCGCCTGGTCGCCGTCCCCGGGGTGGGCGCTGGCCCAGCCCAGGCCGCTGAGCAGCAGGAACCCGACCCCGCCGGCCGTCGCCGCGAGCAGCAGCCGGCGGGCGAGGGCCAGCGGCCGCGAGCCGCGGGCTAGGCGGAGAGCGAGCATGCCGGCTCGGCCGTCGAGTCGGGCTGGCGGCCGTCGAGCAGAGTGAGGGTGCGGTCGGCGAGCGTGGCGACCTCCGGATCGTGGGTGGCCAGCACGACGGTGATGCCGTGGGACCGTCCGGCGCTGGTCAGGGTGCGCAGCGCCTGGGCGCGGTCGGCCTGGTGCAGCGGCGCGGTGGGTTCGTCCGCGAAGACCACGTCCGGGGTGTGGACCAGGGCGCGGGCGATGGCGATCCGCTGCCGCTGCGCCTGGAGCAGTGCGGCGGGGCGCTTGCGGGCGCAGTCGCGCACATCCAGGCGTTCCAGCCACTCCAGCGCGGCGCGTTTGGCGGCGCGGTGGCCGGTGCCGGTGAGCAGCAGCGGCAGGGCGGCGTTCTCCCAGGCGGTCAGCTCGGGAACCAGGTGCGGGCGGTCGCCCACCCAGCCGAACTTGTCGCGGCGCAGCCGCTCGCGGGAGGTGGGGGTGAGGGTGTGGACGGGCATGCCGCTGAACCAGACCTCGCCGCCGGCGGGCACCAGTTGCCCGGACAGACAGCCCAGGAGCGTGGTCTTGCCGCAGCCCCGGGGGCCGGTGACGGCCACGATCTCGCCTTCCTGGATGCCCAGGGAGACCCCGAGCAATGCCGGGGATCCGCCGTGGGAGTAGTGCAGGTCGCGCGCCCACAGCACATCGTCGTCGGGTGGGGCCATCCTTGCCGGGACCTCCGCTCATGGGGTCTGATTCCCCCCGGCCGGGTGAACGTGTGGCCGGGGTATCGGTCACAGGGGCTGCTGCCGCCGGAGCGGCGATGCTAACAACGCGGGGCGGCGAATCAGGACATAGCGGAGCGGGTCGGCGAGGCGCGCGGCCGGTCGTACGGATGGGGGTTCGGTCGCGGTCGCGGTGGGGGCCGGACGGGGGAAGCCGGATGCGGGTGACCGCAAAATCTCCCTCGTTCATGTCATGTGTTCGACGTTTTTCCCGATGAGGCGCGGTGTCGGGTGTGGATTTCTCGACTGCGGCGGTGTTGCCACAGGGGCCTGCGGGCATAGGGTGAGGTGTCCCGCCCTCCCCAGGACAGTGAGCAGGAGGCTGTTGTGACCACCGAACCGCGTCGGCTGCGCAACTACATCGGCGGTACGTACCGCGATGCCCACGACGGGCGCACCACCGAGGTGGTCGATCCCGTGACGGGGGCCCCGTACGCCCTGGCCCCGCTCTCCGGGCGGGCCGATGTGGACGATGCCATGGCCGCCGCCGAGGCCGCGTTCCCCGCCTGGCGGGACGCCACCCCCGCCACCCGCCAGCTGGCGCTGCTGAAGATCGCCGACGCCTTCGAACGGCACGCGGACGAACTGCTGGCCATCGAGTGCGAGAACACCGGTAAGCCGCTGGAACTGACCCGGCAGGAAGAACTGCCGATGATGCTGGAGCAGATCCGCTTCTTCGCCGGTGCCGCGCGCATGCTGGAGGGCAAGTCCGCCGGGGAGTACATGGCCGGCATGACCTCCTTCGTACGCCGCGAACCCGTGGGCGTGTGCGCCCAGGTGGCGCCCTGGAACTACCCGATCATGATGGCGGTGTGGAAGTTCGCCCCGGCCCTGGCGGCGGGCAACACCGTGGTGCTCAAGCCCTCGGACACCACGCCGGCCTCCACGGTGTACGCCGCCGGGTTGATGGGGGAGATCCTGCCGCCCGGCGTTCTCAACGTGGTCTGCGGCGACCGCGACACCGGCCGGCTGATGGTGGATCACCCCACCCCCGCCATGGTGTCGATCACCGGCTCGGTACGGGCCGGCGGTGAGGTGGCGGCCGGCGCGGCCGCCGGACTCAAGCGGGTGCACCTGGAGCTGGGCGGCAAGGCGCCCTGCCTGGTCTTCGAGGACGCCGATCTCCAGGCGGCGGTGTCGGGCATCCGGGACGGCGGCTTCTTCAACGCCGGGCAGGACTGCACGGCCGCCACCCGGGTCCTGGTGCACGAGTCGCTGCACGACGACTTCGTCGCCGCGCTCACCAAGGCGACGCAGGAGGTCAAGACCGGCGACGTGACCGACCCCGACTGCTTCTACGGACCGCTCAACAGCGCCGCGCACCTCGCGAAGGTGGCCGGCTTCATCGAGCGGCTCCCCGCCCACGCGCGGATCGAGACCGGCGGCAAGCAGGTCGGCGACCGCGGATACTTCTACGCCCCGACCGTGATCAGCGGACTGCGCCAGGACGACGAGATCATCCAGCAGGAGGTCTTCGGCCCGGTCATCACCGTGCAGAAGTTCACCGACGAGGCCGAGGGCGTGCGGTGGGCCAACGACGTCGAGTACGGCCTGGCCTCCTCCGTGTGGACCAAGGACCACTCGCGGGCGATGCGGCTCTCCAAGGAGCTGGAGTTCGGCTGCGTGTGGATCAACACCCACATCCCGCTGGTCGGCGAGATGCCGCACGGCGGCTTCAAGAAGTCCGGCTACGGCAAGGACCTCTCCGCGTACGGCATGGAGGACTACACCCGCGTCAAGCACGTGATGACCGCGTTGTGAGGCCATGACCGCCGCCGGCCGCCGCGCCCCCGATCGTTTCGGTGCGCGGCGGCCGGCGGCGTCCGCCCGTGCGGGCGGTCAGGAATCCCGCGCCAGGACGTCCCGCAGCCGGCGGGTCTCGGTCAGGAGCCGGGTGGAGCCCGGCCGCGCGGCGTACTCGGTCAGGGCGGGAATCTCCCCGCCCGCCCCGGCCCAGGCGGCGCATTCGGTGCCCAGCGCCACCAGATCCGCCAGTCGGTGCGGCGGATCGGCCAGCGTGGACGGCAGCGCCGCCGCCACCGCGTCCCAGATCTCCCGGTAGGCACCGGATCCGGCCGCCTCCCGCAGGGCCGGCACCACCCTGCTGAGCTTGACCTCGCCCTGCCGGGCGCGGGCCGCCAGTTCGGCGCCCAGCGTCGCGCCGTCCAGCCGCCGCCCCGCCGCCAGGGCCAGCAGCGCGTCCACCGCGACCGCACGGTCCTCGGCGCGGGTCGCGCTCAGGGTCAGGGTGATCGCGAGCAGCAGGACCGGCCCACCGGAGCCGGGCGTCTCCGCCAGCGCGGCGATCATGCCGGAACCCTCGTTCGACCTGTTGTCCACCAGCTCGGGCAGCGCGGACACCACGAACGCCGCCATCAGCTCCGGCTGGGCCGGCCACAGCGCGGGCCAGCAACTGGCCAGCTGCGCCCTCGGATACAGGGGACGCCGGACATCGGGCGGCGTGGTGAGCCACGACAGCAGGGCGTCGCTCCCCGCCGCCGGGACGCCGGAGCGCGCGGGCACCGCGGCGGGCCGCAGCCCGATGGCGCGCAGACCTCGCGGCCGTTGCACCGTCGCCCGCGCGGCGCCGAAGCTCAGCCAGTCCGCCAGCCGGTCCCCGGCCGGGCTGCCGATGGCGTTCGCGTGCTCCGCGAGCCGCGGCTCCGGCTCCGGCGCGAGCCGCAGCAGCGCCAGCTGGAGGTCGTACTCCCAGGGTGTCCATCCCGCACGCGCCGCCCGCTCCAGACGCTCCGTCAGCCGGGCCGCCGCCAGCGTGCCGTCGGGCTCCGTGGGGGTGGCCACCAGCATCGGCACCGGCGCGTGCGCCAGGCCGAACGTGATCTCCCGCAGCCGGTGCAGCAGCACCCGCACCGGCCCGGGGCAGCGCTCGGCGTTGGTGCGCCACTGGCCCAGCCGGGTGCCGAAGAAGGGGTCCGGGTCGGGGGCCTCTTCCGCCGCGGCGTGCCCGTAGAACCGCCGGAGCCCGCTGTCCCGCCGCCGCACCGCCCCGGTCGCCGCGCCCAGCAGATCGCGCAGCTCGCCGAGCGGATCGGTGTACGAGCGCAGATACGACTCGCTCTCCCCGAGACCGATGCCGTGCCGGTCGAGCACGGGCGTCAGCGCGGCGATCAGCCCCGGCCGGTCCTCGTGCGCGGCGGACACCACGGCCGCCAGCACCCGCTCCAGCGCCGGCGGATCCACCTCGGCGCGATGCGAGAACCGTACGCCGTCGCTCATCACCGACAGCAACTGCGCCGTCTCCTCGGCCAGCTCCGCGAGCGAGCCGATCGGCGCGCGCGAGGTCCGCGCCGGCGGCGCGGGCGGGGGCGGCGGCGGTGCGCCGTCCGGCGCGCTGACCTCGATGCCCAGCGCCGGACCCAGCACCGTGCGCAGATCCGCCGGCAGGGACTCCGCCCGCACCGACAGTTCCTCGGCGGCGGCCGGGGTCAGCACCCCGGCGTGCCGCACCACCAGCCGGGTGGCCCGCTGCGCGACCTGCGTGGAGGAGTGGGCGAAAGCCGCGCCCGCCGCCGTCAGCAGGGCCGCCGCGTGCTCCGGATGCCGCGGAACGGCCTTGGCCAGCCAGGACAGCTGGGCGTCCGCCAGCTTCCGCTCGGGCCGGAACAGCACCACCTCGGTGATCTCGCACAGCTCACCCGCCGTGAACCGTTCCGCCTCCTCCAGGCGGCGCAGCTCCGCCTGCGCCAGTGCCGCCACCGCGGACGGCGCGTCGGACAGCAGCAGGGTCAGCTCCCGCACCCGCCCGGCGGCCTCCGCCGTCGTCACCTCCAGCAGCGTGTACAGCCGCAGAGGTCCGCGCAGATCCCCCGCCCGGCCGCCGCCGCGCAGCAGCCGGCGCAGCACGCCGTCCAGCAGGACGGCGCGGGGCAGCGCGCCGCCGTCGCCGTCGGCGGCCGCCACCAGCCGCTGGGCGAACGGCCCGTTCTCCAGCAGCTCGCCCACCTCGTCCACCGCGAACAGCAGCGGCACCATCGCCTTCAGCAGCGGGTCCTTCCCCAGCCCCGCCGCGGCGACGTCCCGGTTGTGGCTCCGGTGCACCCACGAGCGCACCAGCTCGGCGCGGGGCGGCGGCGTCACGCCGGTCTCGGCCAGCAGATCGAGCACGGCCAGCCGGCAGTCCGTCCGGGTGGCGTCGTCGACCCGCGCCGCCAGCCGCTCGGTCAGCTCCCGCAGCCACGGCGCCTCCCGTTCCCGCAGCAGCTCCAGCTCCGCCGTGAAGCCCTCCCGGTAGGGGCCCTGGAAGAACCGCCGGTCGGTCAGCCAGCGCGCCAGTTCCTCCGGGCCGCGCAGCACCCCCGCGCCGGCCAGCCGCAGCGCCGGGCCCCGGTCGTACACCAACTGGCGGCGCCCCTGGGCCGCGCGCCGCTCCCGTGCCCCGCGGCCCCACAGCCACTGATCCGCCTCATCGCGCTCCTGCTCCCACCGCCGGCGGTACGCCCTCAGCGGCTTGACCATGGACCGCCGCTCCCGGTCGCCCAGCCCCGAGACCGCCGCCCGCACCGCCGCGTGGTCGGCGGCCTCCAGCGCCTTCTCCAGAAGGCTGAACGCGTCATCCGTCATGATCCCGCTTCTCCCCAGCCGCTCTCAGTCGTTCCCGCCACCGCGCCCGCGCCGCGCCCTCAGCTCCGCCGCCAGCGCGTGCTTGCACTTGCCCCGCGTCCCCCGGTACCGCGACCACCAGGGGCAGGTGCAGCCCAGCGCCGCGCCCTGCGGGGACAGCCGCACCCGGTGGACGTGGTCCGGCACGGCGATGGTCGCCGTGTCGCCGCCCTCCGCGAGCCGCACCACGTCGTCCGCGAGCAGCGCCCGCGCCCCGCGCAGCCGAGGGTTCAGCCGCTCCGCGCCCGCCGCGTCGTACGGCAGCTCGCGGTGGAAGTACGCGGCCTCCGCCACGTCGTAGCCGACCCGGCCGGCCGTTCCCAGCTGTCCCAGCGCCGCCTTCACCCGGGGCAGTGGCAGCCCGGACAGCCGCGCCAGCTCCCCGGTGTCCACGGCGGGTTCGAAGTCCACCAGCGCGCCGATCAGCTCGGCGTCCGCCTCGACCTCGTCCGCCGCGAGCGCGTCGAGGACCGCGCCCTCCCCGCTGAAACCGCGCGTGACCTCGGGGGAGAGCGTCAGCACCAGCCGCATGCCGGGCAGCTCCAGTTCCCAGGCCGAGGCCACCGGGAGCGACCCCGCCCCCACCGGCGGGCCGTACACCCGCAGCGCCCGCGCGAAGCGCAGCAGCGGCGTCAGCACCTCGAGGCGCCGCGCCCCGGCCAGCGCCACCGCGCCCGGCACCGGCCGCGCCGAGCGGCGCAGCGTCCGTCCGGCGGGCACCATCCACAGCACCTCCGTGCCGGCCGGCAAGGACCGCAGCAGCCGTACCGCCTCCGCCGCCGGCAGTTCGGCCCGCAGGTCGAACGGCGCGGAGATCACCTGGAGTTCGGCGAACCCCCGCAGCCACCGCTCCGGCAGGGGCACCTTCTTCTCCACCACCGCGCCGTCGGCCGTGGTCACCGTCAGCTCGTCGGCGCCGACGGACAGCCGCAGCGGGTCCTCGCCGCGCACCCGGGCCAGTGCCTCGCGCAGCGGGTCGTTCACATCGACGTTGGTGGTGCCGCGGTCCAGGACCTCGCCGTCCAGCCCGCCGGGCAGCACGTCCAGCCGGGCGTGCACCCCGCAGCACGCCGAGAACGACTCGAAGCGCAGCCGCTCCCCGTCGCAGGTCACCACCGGGTCGCGCAGCGCGTCCAGAGATGGCCGGAAGTAGCGGGTACGTGCCACTGCGGCGACCGCCAGCAGGCCACGTGCCGCCGCCTCGGGACGGGTCAGCTTTCCGCTGAAGAACCGCGGATGCGGCTGTGGCCCGCGCGAGGTTGTCCCGCCCGAGGTCGCCAGCCCGACCCGGCGGCCGGGGGCATCGACCACCGAGGGCCGCAGATACCGATAGGAATGAGTCATCGCCACCATGCCCCGAACCGTAGGGCCAGGCACTGACAATCCGGCCCGGGGCAACGGTGGTTCGGCTCAGTGACCGGACAACGGCCCGATGACGCGGCGCAGTTCGGTGACGCGGTTGCTCGTGATGGCGTCCACGCCCATCGCCAGCAGGCGGCGCATGGCGCGCGGCGAGTCCACCGTCCAGGCCATCACCCGCAGCCCCCGCGCGTGGGCCCGCTCCACCAGCGCGTGGTCCAGCAGACCGAAGCGGTACGTCAGCCAGGCGGGGCGCAGGTCGTGCAGCACGGCGGGGCGGGGCGGGCCCGTGCGCTTCCAGGTGAGGCCGATCTCCGCCGCCTCGTCCGCCGCCCGCACCGCCTTGAGCGCGGCCGGATCGCCGCAGTAGCCCACCCGCTCGCCCGCGCCGGCCTCGCGCACCGCCGCCACCGCCGCGCGGGCCGGCGCCGCGTCGCGCATCGGCAGATCGATCAGGGTGCGCACCGGCGCCGTCACCGCCAGGACCTCGGCGAGCGTCGGGATGCCGCCGGCGGTCAGTTCCCGTACCTGCTGGGCCGTCAGCTCCGCGACGGGGCGGTCATGACCCCACAGCCGGTCCAGGGTCGCATCGTGCAGCACCACCGGCACGCCGTCGCGGGTCAGCCTGACGTCCAGCTCCACCATGTCCGCGCCGGCGGCGATCGCGGACCGGAAGGAGGCGACGGTGTTCTCCCGGGCGCGGTACGGGTCGCCCCGGTGCGCCACCGCCAGAACCGTGCTCATGCGGGCCACGCCGCCAGATGCGCGTCGATCTCCGCCGCCAGGGCGGCCTTGCCGGCCGGGTCGAGGAAGGAGGCGGTCACCGCGTTCTTCGCCAGCGCCGCCACCCCCGCCGCGTCCAGGCCCAGCAACTGCGCGGCGATCGCGTACTCCGTGCTCAGGTCGGTGCCGAACATCGGCGGGTCGTCGGAGTTGATGGTCACCGTGACCCCGGCGTCGATCAGCTGCGGAAGGGGGTGCTCCGCCATGGACGACACCGAGCGGGTGGCGACCTCGGAGGTGGGGCAGATCTCCAGCGGGATGCCGCGCTCCGCCAGGTGCGCCAGCAGGGCGGGGTCGTGGACGGCGTTGTTGCCGTGCCCGATGCGCTCCGCGCGCAGCTCGGTCAGCGCGTCCCAGACGGTCTGCGGCCCCGTGCTCTCCCCGGCGTGCGGGACGCTGTGCAGCCCGGCGGCGATGGCGCGGTCGAAGGCCGGCTTGAACAGCCCGCGCGGCCAGCCCTTCTCCGGGCCGCCCAGGCCGAAGGAGACCAGCCCGTCCGGCGGCAGTTCGGTCGCCAGCCGGGCGGTCTCCTCGGCGGCGGGCAGGCCCAGTTCGCCGGGGATGTCGAAGCACCAGCGCAGCACGACACCCAGGTCGCGCTCGGCGGCGACGCGGGCGTCCTCGATGGCCTCCATGTACGCGGGGGCAGGGATGTCACGGATCACGGAGGAGTAGGGCGTGAGCGTCAGCTCGGCGTAACGGATGTGCTGGGCGGCCATGTCCCGGGCGACCTCGTAGGTCAGCAGCCGGATGTCCTCGGCGTCCCGGATCAGGTCGACGACCGAGATGTACACCTCGATGAAGTGCGCGAAGTCCCGGAAGGTGAAGTACTCGGCGAGGAGCTCCGGATCCTTGGGGACCGAGGAGTCGGGATGCCGGGCCGCCAGCTCCGCGACAATACGCGGAGAGGCTGAGCCCACATGGTGAACATGCAGCTCAGCCTTGGGAAGCCGGGCGATGAAAGCGGTCAGGTCGGACAAGGGGGCCTCCGGTGCGGGCTGGTGGGGCCCGTTCATGGTAGGCAGGGGCCTCGCCGCGTGCGGCGGCCCATAGGGTATGGGGACTCAGGGGAGGAAGTGTGACCACGATGGAGGAGCCCGATCCGTTCCGGGTACCGGAGGAGAGCGGGCCCACGGGGCGGGGAACGGGCTGGGAGCCACCGGGCGGCGCGGCGCCGGTTCCCCCGCCCACGGCCGTGCCCGCCGCGCCGCCGCAGCCACCCGCGGCGGGCGTCGTACCGGACCCCGTACCCGTACTGTCCCCCGCTCCGGTGCCGGGCCCCGGGCCCGCCACCGGCGCCGTGCCCCTGCCGCGGCAACAGCCGTACGGGCCGCCGTCGTACGCCGTGAACGCGCCGTACGGGGCGCCCTACGCCATGATGCAGCCGGGCCCGCCGCGCAACGGTCTGGGCACCGCGTCGCTGGTCCTCGGGGTGATCGCCGCCGCCGTCTGCTGGACGTTCTACCTCAGCCCGCTGGCCGTGATCCTGGGCGTCCTGGCCCTGGTGCTCGGCGCGCTGGGTGCCGCCCGCGCACGCGGCGGCGGCGCCACCAACCGGGGCGCGGCGCTCGGCGGCCTGTGGACGGGAGCGGGCGCGGCGGTCATCGGTGCCGTGCTGTCCGCGCTGCTGGTCGGTCATCTGCTCCAGGTGATCGAGGTGGAGTCCGAGGCCGGCTCCGAACTGCTGGCCGGAGCCAGTGTGACGGTCCGGTTCGAGGACGGTCTGACCGTGACCATGCCCGAGCCGCAGCTTTCCGCCAGCGGGGCGATCGCCACCGTCGAGGTACGGCTGCGCAACGAGGGCAGCGACGCCGCGGACCTGGGCGGCGCCGAGCTGTACGTCCTGGTCGGTGAGCGCGAACTGCCCGGCCGTGACGTACGGCTGGAGACCCCGCTTCCCGGCAGCCTGGATCCGGGCCAGAGCTGGACCGCCCGGTACACCGTCACCGTGCCCTCCGGCGCGGGCGAGTTCGGGGTGGACTACGCCCCGGGCCGGGACTACGCGTTCGGCTACTGGCGGCTGCCGCTGCCCGGCGGCGCCGGCGAGGAGAGCGGCGACGGCGAGCGGGACCGTGACCGTGACCGGGACGACGAGGACACCGCCGACGTCTGACCGCGCCTCACCCCGCCCCCGCTCACGCCGCGTACCGAACTCTTCGGGCGATGTGACGCACAGCACGCGAAAACCCGGCGAAACGGTGTAAGGATCCACCTACTCGCCGCTCTCACCCGGTGATCCGCACGGCCCCCGCCCGGGGGCCCCGGAGCATCAGGGAGGAGAGCACAAGTGAGCGGCACAGTCGGGGTGAGGTCCGCGATGCGCTGGCTGGCATCGGCGGCACCCGATCCAAGGGCCTGCCGGTGGGAATGGGAGCGCCACCCGCTGGGGGTGGCGCTGCTCCCGGCCGGCCGGTTATGGGATCTGCTGATCCTCGACGGCGGGCTGGGGCACCCCACGCTGGAGGTGCTCACCGGGCTGCTGGGCCGCCCGGGCCCGGTGCTCGCGGACCACGGGGACACCAGGATCGGCTTCTTCGTGCCGCCGGGCACCGCCGACCGCTGGCTGGGCACCGGGGTACGTGCCGCCGGGCGCGGCAGCTGGGTCGCCGTCCCGCACCCGGGCCGTACCGGTCACGGGGTGCGCTGGCTGGTGCTGCCGGACGGATCGGGGACGCTGAACGACCCGGCGGTCCTGGAACTGGCGATGCACGAGGCGGCGGCTTCCAGGGCGCGCCGCCCGGCGGGGAACGGTTGACCGGCCGCACGCCCCGGGGGGTGTGGGGCGGGCGGAACCGGTCCCAAGAAGGCGGGAGTCGATGGCTCGCCACCGCTGTGAACGGTACGACAGCGGCGGCGGCCACACGCCCCGCGCCGCCGGATCCGCATCACATCCACCCAGCTTCTTCATCACGCGAAGCCGGGCCGCACACCCCCCGCCCTCTCCCGCCCTGTCCGGCGCGGCGGCCGGGCACCGCGTCACTGCTCCGCGAGGGCGCCCTCCAGGATGTCCAGGCCCTCGTTCAGCAGGTCCTCGCCGATGACCAGCGGCGGCAGGAAGCGCATCACATTGCCGTAGGTGCCGGTGGTCAGTACCAGCAGCCCCGCACGGTGGCAGGCCGCCGCCACCGCCGCGGTGGCCTGCGGCGCGGGCTCCTTGGTGCCCGGGCGGACCAGTTCGATGGCCAGCATCGCGCCCCGCCCCCGTACCTCGCCGATCAGATCGAACCGCTCGGCCAGCGCGCGCAGCCGGGGTTTCATGATCTCCTCGATGCGCCGCGCCCGGGCCGGCAGATCCATCTCCCGCATGGTCTCGATGGCGCCGAGCGCCGCGGCGCAGGCGACCGGGTTGCCGCCGTAGGTGCCGCCCAGCCCGCCGGTGTGCGCGGCGTCCATCAACTCGGCGCGGCCGGTGACCGCAGCCAGCGGCAGCCCGCCGGCGATGCCCTTGGCGGTGGTGATCAGATCGGGCACCAGGCCCTCGTCCTCGCTGGCGAACCACTGTCCGGTGCGGCAGAACCCGGACTGGATCTCATCGGCGATGAAGACGATGCCGTGCTCCTTCGCGAAGCCGGCCATGCGCGGCAGGAAGCCCTTCGCGGGCTCGATGAAGCCGCCCTCGCCCTGCAGCGGTTCGATGAGGATCGCCGCGACGTTCTCCGGGCCGATGTCCTTGCTGATGAGGTCAATGGCCTGGGCGGCGGCCTCCTCGGCGCAGTTCTCGGGGCCGGTCAGCCAGCGGTACGGGTAGGCCACCGGCACCCGGTAGATCTCCGGCGCGAACGGCCCGAAGCCCTGCTTGTAGGGCATGTTCTTGGCGGTGAGCGCCATGGTGAGGTTGGTGCGGCCGTGGTAGCCGTGCTCGAAGACCACCACCGCCTGCCGCTTGGTGGCGTACCGGGCGATCTTGACGGCGTTCTCCACCGCCTCCGCCCCGGAGTTGAACAGCGCGGACTTCTTCGGGTGATCCCCGGGGGTGACCCGGGCCAGCTCCTCGCACACCTCCACATAGCCCTCGTACGGGGTGACCATCGCGCAGGTGTGGGTGAACCGGGTCAGCTGCTCGGTGGCCCGGCGCACCACGGCCTCCGCGCTGTTGCCCACCGAGGTGACCGCGATGCCGGAGCCGAAGTCGATCAGGGCGTTGCCGTCGACGTCCTCCACGATGGCCCCGCCGGCCCGCCGCACGAACACCGGGAGCACGGTGCCCACGCCGTTGGCGACCGCGGCCTGCTTGCGGGCCAGCAGTTCCCGGGACAGCGGCCCGGGAATCTCGGTGACGACGCGCCGTTCCTGGCGCAGGGCGGGGCCGCCGGACAGTTCGGTCAAGCTGCTCATGTGCGCACTCCTCGGTACGAAGGGGCTGCTTTTCTCGCTCTGCTGTGCAGGCTAGGGCCAGCCGCCAGGGCCTGGCATGCACCGCCACGTAGCAGTTGCCCCGACCACTTGGCCGTGATGGACAGCGGGGCCCGGGGCGGGGGCCGGGGCGCGGATCCGCCGTGCGGACGGCGTTCCCGGCGATCAGCGTGCTCGATTAGATTGATGGCGACGCACAGTCAGCCATCCGGCCGGTCAGGGGGCTTGGGAGAGATGAGTACGGACGGCACCGGGCGGGCGGCGGGAGGCGACGTACGGCGTACCCCCGCCGTGCCGCCGCACGGCGCCCCGCCGCGGCCCCGCCAGGCGCCCGAGGCCGAACCGGCCGCCCCGCCGCTGGTGCGCTGGGTGCGCACCCCGCGGCCGGCCGCCGGGGCCGGCATCTGGCGCCTGGGCCATGTGCCCAAGCCGCCGCAGGACCCGAACCGGCTCGGCGACCGCGAACTGCACGGCACCGCGCTGCTGGCGCTGCTCGCCGGATGGCTGGTGTGGTCGCTGTACGACAACCGCTATCTGCGCGCGGTCGACTGGCCGCTGGACTGGGCGGGCGCCGCCTCCTGGGGCCCGAGCACCGGCGGGATCAGCGTCATCCACACCTACCAGGTGCTGTTCGTGTGCCTGCTGGCCTACGTGTTCGGCCGGCTCGGCCACGCCCCCGCGCTGTGGCGGCGGCACCGGCCGGCCCTGCTGCGGCTGCTGGGGCTGCCCGCGGGCACCGAGCCGCTGGAGCGCGCGGTGGTCCTGCGCGCGACGGCCGCCGCGGTCGCCGCGTACGTGGTGTGGACGCTCAGCTTCCGCGGCGTGTGGACGTTCTGGCTCGAGCCGCTGTACGCGGTGGTGCCCGACTCCTGGTGGGAGGACGGCGACAGCACGGCGTACACCGTCGCGTACAACGTCCACTACGCGCTCTACGCGCTGCTGCTGGCGCTGCTCCTGGGCCGGGCCGGCGGCTGGGGCGCGATCGCGCGGCGGTACCGCCCGGCGTGGCTGGGCGGGGACGGCGCCGTGACGCGGGGGGAGCGCGAGCGGGAGCGGCTGGCGGAGTGGTCCGAACTGCGCGAGGCCGGCGCGGTGCCCGCCGCGGACCGGCTGGCCGAGGAGATGCGCTCGGGCGCCATGAGCGACCTGGACTACGCCCGCATCGAGCACGCCTGGCAGGCGGTGCGCGCCCGGCCCACCGCCCTGGAACAGTTCACCCGCTCCGCGCTCGACGACGGGGCCGGCGCGTTCGTCCACCCCTCCGGCAGCCGTGACCTGACGGTGCGTACGGCCCAGCACGATCTGCTGACCCGGCAGGTGCGCATCGGCCGCGCCGTGGACGAGGAACGCAACCCGTACGAGCAGCGCGGCGAGGAGATCGCCCTGGACCCCGCCGTTCTGGGGACCTCGCTCCTGGCGGTGGGGCCGCCGGGCTCCGGGAAGACCGGGCGGGTGATCCGGCCGGTCACCGAGGCGCTGTGCCTGCACGCGCTCACCGGGCAGGCCGCGGTGGTGGCGGTCGGCACGGCGCGCAGCGCGCTGGGGCCCGACGACGCCTTCGACATCATCGTGCGGGTCGGCGACGTCCGCTCCACCCATGTGCTCGACCCGTACGGCGGGGCCGCCGACACCGACGAGGCCGCGGCGCTGCTGGCGGAGGCGCTGATCGGCGGCAGCGAGACCGAGCCGCGTACGGCCGCCGCGGCGCTGGCCCAGCTGATCGGCCCCTTCCAGGCGGCGTACGGACACTTCCCCGGCATACCGGAGCTGCGCGCCATGCTCGACGGGGCCCCGGCCCTGCTGGCCACGCTGCGCGAGGACCTGGGGCTGGCCGGCGCGTGGGACCAGCAGCGCGAACTGGACGCCCGGGCCCGGCAGGCGCAGCGGCCCGACGACATCGGGCCCCGGCTGGCCGACCAGCTGGCGCTGCTGGACCGGGCCGGTTTCTCGCAGGGTGAGGCGGAGCGCCGCACGCGGCCGTTCTCACTCAGCTCGCTGGAACACCCGCTGCGGGTACGGATCGATCTGCCGGCCACCGGGCACGCGGAGGCGGGGCGGGTGATCACACGGCTGCTGCTGGCGCAGTTCACGGCGGCGGTCACCGCGCGGCCGGACCGTACGCTGTTCGCCGCCCTGGTCCTGGACGACGCGACGGCCGCGATCACCCCCGGCACGGTGCGCGGGCTGACCCATCTGCGCCCGGCGAACGCGGGCGCGGTGCTCTCGCTGCGCACCCTGGACGATGTGCCCGCCGCGCTGCGCAGCGGGCTGCTGGGCGCGGTGGGCTGCCGGATGGCGTTCTCCGGGATCACCACGTGGGACGCGGAACACTTCGCGCGGGCGTGGGGCACGGCGTGGACGGAGGACCGCGATGTCACCAGTACCCCGGACCGCACCGGCGGTGTGGTGCGGCGGTTCACGCGCGGGGTGCGCAAGCTGTTCACGGGGCGGGACGCGACCACGGAGTCGGTGACGGTGCGGCGGGTGGAGCGGGAACGCTGGTCGGCCTCCGAGCTGGCGCACCGCGTGCCGCCGCGGCACGCGGTGCTGTCGCTGACCACGGTGGCGGGGGAGTCCGGGCCGCCGGTGCTGGTGCGGCTGGGCTGAGCGCGCCGCCGGAGCGCGCCGCCGCCAGGAGCGGTGGTGCGGCGGGGGCGGGGCGGTCCGCGGCGGAGCGGGTGCGACGTCCCGGGGGTGGTGCCCGTGGCGGGGGCGGTGCTTGTGCTGCCTCGCCCGGTGCCGCGCGGCGATGCCGGGGTCCGGATCAGTGCCTTTGCGCCCGGCGTGGCCGGCGGCGGCCCGCCCGGACCGGTGCCCCGGCGGCCCGCGCGGGTCCGTCCGTTCGGGAGCCCCGATGGGGATGGCCGAAGGTATCCCTGGCGCATATGACAAGCGCTGTACCGTGATGTCGGCGCGTGTCGTTCCCCCGGTCATCCAGATGGTCTCCCAAGGTGGTCCATGTACCCGACGCTTTCCTCACTCGTTCAGCACACGGCGCTCAAATTGGGCGTGCTCACGGGGGAGGACCGGCTGGATGTCCCGGTCCGCTGGGCGCACGCCAGCGAGCTGGCCGATCCGGTGCCCTATCTCGACGGCGGCGAGCTGCTGCTGACCACCGGGCTGAAACTCGACATCGACGACGCGGCGAAGATGACGGAGTACGTCCGCCGGCTGAGCGCCGCCGGGGTGGTGGGCCTGGGCTTCGGCGTCGGGGTGCACCACCCGGCGGTCACCCCGCAGCTGCTGGCGGCCGTGCAGGAGGTACGGATGCCGCTGCTTGAGGTGCCGCGGCGTACCCCCTTCATCGCGATCGGCAAGTTCGTCTCCGCCGCCATCGCCGCCGAGCAGTACCGGTCGGTCGGCGCCGGCTTCGCCGCGCAGCGGGAGCTGACCCGCGCGGCGCTGGCCCCAGGCGGGCGCCAGGCGCTGCTCGACCGGCTCGCCGCGCAGCTGGACGGCTGGGTCGCGCTGTACGACGTGGCGGGCGCCGTCACCGCCGTCGCCCCGGCGTGGGCCGCGCGCCGCGCCGCCCGGATGACGCCGGAGGTGATCCGGCTGCGCGACCGCCCGGCCCCGGCCAGCGCGGTGTGCTCCTGCGCGCCCGAGGCCGGCCCGGACGCCACGGGCGGCGGGGCGGGGGAGGACCGGGTGGAATTGCAGTCGGTGGGTTCGGGGCGCAGCGCGCGGGCGGTGCTCGCGGTCGGCACCGCCGCGCCGCCGGGCACCGCGGAGCGCTACGCGGTGCAGTCCGCGGTCGCGGTGCTGACGCTGGTCACCGAGCGGTCCCAGGCGTACCAGGCGGCCGAGGCGCGGCTGGGCGGCGCGGTGCTGCGGATGCTGCTCAGCGGCGAGCCGGACCACGCCCGGGCGGTGGCCGGCGATCTGTATGGGGGCTTGCTGGACGCCCCGCTGCGGCTGCTGGCCGCCGAGACGGGCGGGGAGCCGGAGGCGCTGACCGAGCTGGGCGCGGCCATCGAGGCCGCCGCAGCCCGGGCGGGGGAGGCCGTGCTGGCGCTGGCGGACGGCCAGCAGCTGGTGGTGCTGGCGGCGGACGGCGGGGCCGCGGTCGCGGCGGGGGCGGCGTTCGCCCGTACCGAGCAGCCGCCGGCGGCCCCGGGGCCCGCCGTGATTCTCGGGCTGTCGGCGCCGACCGGCCCCGCCACCGTGGACACCGCCTACCAGCAGGCCAGGGCGGCCCTGGTGGTGGCGCGGCGGCGCGGTCGCCCGCTGGTGGAGCACGACGACGTGGCGGCCGGCTCCGTCATGCCGCTGCTGGCGGACGACGCCGTGCGGGCCTTCGCCGAGGGGCGGCTGCGCGCGCTGCGGGCTCATGACGCGCAGGGCCGCGGTGATCTGGTCGCCTCGCTGCGGGCCTGGCTGTCCCGGCACGGTCAGTGGGACGCGGCGGCCGGCGATCTGGGCGTGCACCGGCACACGCTGCGCTACCGGATGCGCCGGGTGGAGGAGATTCTGGACCGCTCGCTGGACGATCCGGATGTCCGGATGGAGCTGTGGCTGGCGCTGAAGGCCACCGGCGCCTGAGCCGGTACGGACGGGGTCCCGGCCTCCCCCGAGGGAAGCCGGGACCCATCAGATCCGGTCAGAATTTGCCAGTGGACGATCGTTACTGATCATCCCTGATCGGTCACGAGCAGTACTGGGACTCCTTGCCGATCGAGCGGTACATGCAGTCCGCGTTCTCCAGCAGGATCAGCACGGCCTCCCGGTTGCGGGCGGTCTCCCGGTCGATCACGCTGCCCGGCGGGTAGAAGCCACCGCCGCTCGCACCGCGCGGATACATCTCGAACGTGTACGAGAAGATCCCCTGGTTCGCCCAGAGCCAGTCGTTGATGGATCCGTCGGTGATGTACAGATCGCTGGACTGCTGCGCCGTGTACCCGTTGCTCGCGGCCATCTCGCGCCCGACCGCGACGAAGGCGTCCCGGTCGTCCGCCGTCAGCCCCGCCGCGGTGTCCGCGTAGGTGTAGCCGTAGGGCCACAGGATCAGCTCGCCGTAGGTGTGGAAGTCGATGTGCGCGGTGATCTGCTGCTCGCCGCCGACCACCCGGCTGCGGACGAAGTCGGCGACCACCCTGGTCTCCGGCCCCGACTCGGGCGCCGCGCCCCGGTAGGTCGCGCTGCTCGTGCTGCCCGAGGAGCCGCCGCAGCAGCCCCACATGTGGTTCCAGTTGCGGTTGAGGTCGGTGCCGATCGCGCTGGAACCGGCGTTGGGCTGGCGGTTCTTGCGCCAGGAACGGAACGCGCCGGACTCTGTGTCGTAGTGCTTGCCGTCCGGGTTGACCGACGGGATCAGCCAGATCTCCCGGGTGTCCAGCAGCTCGGTGACGCGGGCGTCGCGCCCGTACTGGGAGGTCAGTTCGTCCAGCGTGTAGAGCGCCATCTCGACGGTGAGATGTTCGCGTGCGTGCTGGTTGTGGGTGAACAGGATCTCCGGCTCGTCCTCGTCGACGGCCACGTTGGCGCTCACCTTGACGGCGACGATGTCGCGTCCCTCGTGGCTGCGGCCGATCACCCGGCTGCTGACCAGGCCGGGATGACGGGCCACGGTGTCGTTGATGGCCGCCGTCATCGACGCGTAGGTGTGGTAGTCGGACGGCGCGGCGGCCTGGAAGTCGGCGCCCTCGTCGGTGTCGGCGAGCGGGGTCAGGTCGTAGCCGAGCTTCCGCAGCCGATCCGCCTCGCCGGCGTCGGCGGTGATCAGCACCGAACTGTGCAGCACCTCGTCGATGGCCGTGCCGGTGCCGGCCAGCGCCGTACGGTCCTGGGCCGTGCGCAGTCCGGTCACCTCGTACTGCCGGATCTGCTGAAGGGCCGGATCCGCCGAGCCGGCCGGGTCGGGTGTCGCGGCCGGGCCGGGTACGGCGGTGGCCTGGGCGCCGAGGGTGAGCGCCAGTGCCAGGGACAGGACGGCGGCGCCGGCCGCACCGTACCTGCGGGTCCGCCGGGTGCGGCGGGTGGTGCGTGGTTCCTGTGGTGCACGCGATGTGCGCATCGCAGCTCCTGGGTTCTCCAGTGCGACGGGTGGGGGCGGCGCCATGGTCCCGAACATGGCATGCTCCGGTCAATAACGCCTTTCCGGTCCCACCCGGCCAAGGCGTAAGAATGGAAACAGCCACCCCTACGCGGCGTACAAGTAAGCAGGAGTGCCCGAACCCCTACGGTGGAGCCCGGACACCCAATTCCACCCCTTTCGGAAGGGCGGGACCCGCGATGACGACAGCGACTGCCACCCAGGCGTTCTGGCTGGCCGGGCAGCAGGCCACCGGCACGGACACCCTGGAGGTGACCTCCCCCTGGGACGGCCGGCATCTGGCGACGGTGAGCGTGCCCACGCACGAACAGACCGAGGCGGCCGTGGCCGCCGCAGCCGCCGTGGCCGCCGAGTTCGCCGCCACCCCCGCGCATGTACGCGCCGCCGCGCTCGACCACGTCGGCGCCCGGCTCGCCGAACGCGCCGAGGAGATCGCCCAGCTCATCAGCGCGGAGAACGGCAAGCCCATCAAGTGGGCCAGGACCGAGGTCGCCCGCTGCCGCTCCGTCTTCCGCTGGGCCGCGGACGAGGCGCGCCGCTTCAACGGCGGCACCGGCCAGCGACTGGACGCCGACGCCGGCGGCGAGGGCCGGCTCGCGCTCACCCGCCGCATCCCCTACGGCCCGGTGCTCGGCATCGCGCCCTTCAACTTCCCGCTGAACCTGTGCGCCCACAAGGTCGCCCCCGCCATCGCCGCCGGCGCGCCGATCATCCTCAAGCCCGCCCCCGCCACGCCGCTCTCCGGGCTGCTGCTGGGCGAACTGCTGGCCGAGACCGACCTGCCCGCCGGAGCCTTCAGCGTGCTGCCGGTGCCGAACGACGCCATGCCCGACCTGGTGCGCGACGAGCGGCTGCCGATCATCTCCTTCACCGGCTCCGCGCCGGTCGGCTGGTCCATCCGCGACTCCGTGCCGCGCAAGCGCGTCACCCTGGAACTGGGCGGCAACGGCGCGGCCATCGTCCTGGGCGACTACTCCTCCGACGCCGACCTGGACTGGGCCGCCCAGCGCATCGCCACCTTCTCCAACTACCAGGGCGGCCAGTCCTGCATCTCCGTGCAGCGCGTCGTCGTCGACGCCACCCTGCACGACCGGCTGCTCCCGAGGCTGATCGACGCCGTACGGAACCTGGTCACCGGCGACCCGGCGGACGACGCCACCGACGTCGGTCCGCTCGTCAGCGAGGACGCCGCCCGCCGCGTGGAGTCCTGGGTCGAGCAGGCCAAGGACGCCGGCGCCACCGTCCTCACCGGCGGCACCCGGGACGGCGCCAGCTACGCGCCCACCGTGCTCGCCGACGTCCCCGGCGACACCCTGGTGAGCCACGAGGAGATCTTCGGCCCCGTCATGACCGTCACCACCGTCGAGAACGAGGAAGCCGCCTACGCCGCCGCCAACGACTCGCGGTACGGCCTCCAGGCGGGCCTGTTCACCCACGATCTGCGCGCCGCCTTCCGCGCCCACCGGGCCCTGCAGGTCGGCGGCGTGATCGTCGGCGACGTGCCGTCCTACCGCGCCGACCAGATGCCCTACGGCGGCGTCAAGGACTCCGGAGTCGGCCGCGAGGGCGTGCGGTACGCCATGGAGGACTACACCTACGAGCGGGTGATGGTGCTCACCGGCATCGAGCTGTAGCGGAACGGCCCGGCGCCGGAACGCCCCCCGCCGTCCACGGCGCGGGGCGTTCCGGCACTCAGGCTCGGCTGCTGCTCAGGCCGTTTTCCGCGCCACGATCAGATCCCGGGTGATGGCCTGATCCACCCGGTGCTCGAAGCCCCGGTACGGCTCCGTGTCCCGCACCTCGAAGCCCGCGTCCGCCAGCACCTCCGCCAGCTCCGCGCGGGAGGCGCCATAGATGTTCCACGAGATGCCGATGGCGCCGCCGGTGCGCAGCAGCCGCGCCCACACCGGCACCGCCTCGCTCAGCAGCGGCAGCGGGGAACGGGTCAGCCCGCCACCCTCGCCACGGGTCCTGCTGCCGTACCGCACCCCGTACGGCGCGTCCGTCACGATCAGGTCGAACGAGCCGGGCCTGAAGAACTGATCACTGGCCACGGTGTCCGCCTGCACCACGGTCAGCCCGATCGACTGCCCCTTCTTGTACAGCTCCTTGTTCTCGCCGATCTCCACCGACAGCCGCCGCCCCAGCGTCCGCTTGTCCCGGCGCACCTGCCCGCTCTCCGCGCGGTGCTTGAGGCGGCCGGCCTTCAGCCAGTGCCGCAGAAAGGTCTCGTACGCCTCGACGCTGCGCGCGTCCTGCTCGACCCCGGCGGAGTCCAGGCCGTACATGAGCGCCTGGTTGAGCGTGGTGCCCCGCCCGCACAGCGGGTCGAGCACCCGCAGCCCGCCGCTGAGCAGCCGCTGTGGGGCGTCGCACGCCATCGCCGTCACATTCAGCAGCAGCTTGGTGAAGTCCTCGTTGGTCTTCCCCGGGTACTTCTGGATGGTGATCAGATCACTGGGAAACCGGTCAAGACGCTCCACCGGCACCGGGCGCAGCGCCGGAGCGTCCGGCTCCCCCTCGATCAGGAACAGCGCGTACAGGGAGGACAGGTTCGCCACGTGGCGCAGCTGCCCGGCGGTCAGCTCCGGCGCGCGGAACGTCACGTACGGCACCCCGCCCAGTTCGGCCGCGGCCACTTCCCGCACGGCGCCATCCAGCACCGCGTCGCTGAGGACCAGCAGCTCGGCGCGCGCCAGGTCGGCGGCGCCGGCGGCGTACAGCCGGTTGTGGGAGGGCAGCAGCAGGAAACCGTAGGTGTGCATCGCGTTCATCGCGCCGGAGTCTAGCCGCCGCGGCGTCAGCCGAATTCCAGCCGGTCCACCCGCACCCCGGCGCCCACGGTCAGCTCCAGGTCGGCCACCCCGTCCGGCGGGACGGGCAGCTCGCCGCGCACCGTGGTGTACGTGTAACGGTCGCCCGTCGAGGGCACCGCGAGCGTCAGCTCCGCGCCGCCGGCCCCCGGAACCCGCAGCGAGAGAACGCCCTCGCCCGGCTCCTGGCGTGCCACCCGCACCGCGACGACGGCCGGGCCGCCGCCCGTACCGACATCGCAGCGCCGGAACAGCAGCCGGCCGGGCTCGCCGCCCGCAGCAGTCACCGCGTCGCCCGCCGAACGGGAGAGATCGACGATCTCCACGCCGTCCGCCTCGTCGAAGTCCGCCGCCGCGAGACCCGCCGCCCGCACCGGGCGCGGCGGCACCGGCTCACCGTCCAGCGTCAGATGGGTGCGTTCCCTGATGTCCCGGCTGGAGGAGCCGATGTGCAGCTCGTAGCCGCCCGGCTCCACCGTCCACCGCCCGTGCGCCACGTCCCAGAAGCCCAGCGCCTCCGCCAGCGGCACCTCGAACGTCAGCCGCCGCGCCTCGCCCGGCGCCAGCGCCACCCGCCGGTGGGCGACCAGCGCCCGGTGCGGACGGGGCACGCTCGGCGCGGTGGCCACGGCGTACACCTGCACCACTTCCTCGCCGGCCACCGTGCCGGTGTTCCGGACGGCCACCTCGGCGGTCAGCGTCTCGCCGTCCTGCCGCACCGACGCGTCCGCGTAGCCGAAGGACGTGTACGAGAGCCCGTGGCCGAACGGATACAGCGGCGTGCCGTCGTAGTAGAGATACGTGGCGCGCGAGCCGATCAGGTCGTAGTCCAGCAGCCCCGGCAGCTCGGCGTCCGCCCCGTACCAGGTCTGCGGCAGCCGCCCCGCGGGGGAGACGTCGCCCAGCAGCACCCGGGCCAGCGCCGTACCCGCCGCCTGCCCGCCGTGCGCCGTCCACAGCAGCGCGGGCAGCGCGGCGTCGGCGGCGTCGACCGCGTAGGGGTAGGAGGAGGAGAGCACCAGCACGGTGCGCTCGTTGGCGGCGTGCGCCGCCCGCCACAGCGCCTCCTGCTGCGGGGGCAGCGCGAGCGAGGGCCGGTCCTCGGTTTCGCGGCCGTTCAGATGCGGGTCGTTGCCCGCCACCACGACCACCACGTCGGCGTCCGCCGCCGCCCGGGCCACCTCGTCCACGCCGCGCCGCACCGTCTCCACGGTGAACACCGCGCCCTCGCCGGCGTCCTGCGCGACACTCAGCCCGCCCGGGGTCACCGCGACCAGCCGCCCGGTGCCGCGGTGCCGCAGCACCTGCCCGTCGGCGTGCGGCTCCAGGGTGAACGCCTCCTGGATCACCCAGCCACCGGGCTGCGCCGCCGACGCCCGCAGCAGTCCGTCCTCGGCGACCGACACGTACAGCCCGTCGGCGGCGCGCAGCGTCAGCACGCCCTCGCCCCAGTCGATCAGGTCCAGCACGGACCCCTGCTCGGGGTCGGAGCCGGCCGTCACCGTCAGCGGCGCCAGGTCGGTGCGCCCCGCGATCAGCGCCGGGTCCAGCGCCCCGGCCGCCGCCCGGTCGCCGACCGCGACCTCCGGGTCGGCTGCGGGTACGCTCACCCAGCCCTCCGCCGTACGCAGCCGGATCCGGTCGGTGCCCTCCGCGAAGGTCACCGAGCCCACCGCAGGGTGCTCCCGCAGCCCGTCCAGCGGGCTCACCGCGCGCAGCAGCGTCCCGCTGTACCAGTCGAGCTTCACCTCGTCCGCCAGCAGGCCGACCACGGCGATCCGCAGCCCCGGACGCAGCGGCAGCAGCCCGTCGTTCTTCAGCAGGACGACGGCCTGCTCGGCGGCCTCCCGCGCCAGCTCCCGGTGCTCGGGGGTGTCGAACGCCGCCTCCGCCGCGAACGGGTCGAGTTCGGGGTCGAAGTCGCCCAGCCGGAACCGCATGTCCAGCAGACGGCGCGCCGCCTCGTCGATGTCGTCCTGGCCGATCAGCCCGCGCTCCAGCGCGGCGCTCAGCCGCTCCACCGTCGGAGCGGAGTCCTCGCCGTGGTCGGTGAAGCTGTCCACCCCGGCGCGCAGCGCGGCGGCCAGGCCTTCCTCGTGGCTGGGGTAGTACGCCTCGGAACCGGCGATGTTGCTGGGCGCGCCGGCGTCCGAGCAGACCACCAGCGGCTGCTCGCTCCAGGTGCGCAGGTGCTCCGCCAGCAGCGGGGAGAGGTGGTTGGGACGGCCGTTGACGAGGTTGTACGCGGGCATCACCCCGGCCACCGAGCCGGCCCGCACCGGGCCGCGGAAGGCGGGCAGCTCGTACTCGTGCAGCACCCGCGCCCGCACCGAGGTGGAGGCGGTGTCCCGGTCGACCTCGTGGTTGTGCGCCAGCCAGTGCTTGAGCACCGGCGCGGTACGCCAGTACACGGGGTGCTCGCCGCGCAGCCCGCGGGTGTACGCGACGGCGATGGCCGAGGTCAGGTGCGGGTCCTCCGCGTACCCCTCCTCGTTACGGCCCCACAACGGGTGGCGCAGCAGGTTGACGGTGGGGGACCAGACGTTGAGCCCGACCCGGTCGTCGTGCGCCCGCATGGCCCGCACCTCACGGCCCACCGCCTCGCCGACGCGCCGCACCAGGTCCGGGTTCCAGGTGGCGCCGAGCCCGACCGCCTGCGGGAAGACCGTGGCCGGTCCCATCCAGGCGACGCCGTGCAGGGCTTCCTGACCGGTGCGGAAGGCCGGGACCGCCAGTCGTTCGACGGCGGGGGCGTACTGATGGAGCATCGCGAGCCGCTCGGCCGGGTTCAGCCGGTCCAGCAGATCGGTGACCCGTTCCGCGACGCTCAGCTGGGGGTTGCGGAAGGCCGGCTGATGGGCTGTCACAGGTGATTCCCTTGGGGACGGCGGTATCGGGGCGGCGCCACGGGCCGATACGGTAACGCGGTAACGGGGCGGCTCTCCCACACGTTCGAAGCGCTTCGATGCTGTGTTTCCGACAGGTCTCCTGTCAAGACACGGCTTGGCAACGACTGCTGAACCCCAAGAAGATACAGGCTACCCAGCCTGTCGAAATACAGTCGAACTTTCTTTGAAGCAGGGGTTGTGCCCCCAGCGGACGGGTCTTAATGTCGGCGCCACATCGAAGCGCTTCGACCACCTCGCACAACGGTCGTGTGATGGCAAAGAGCCACGAAGGGTTGACGAATGCCGAACTCAAGCTCCGCTCCAAGTCGGAGAAAATTCCTCGCTTCCACGGCGGTCGCCGCGGCGGCGACGGTGGGGGGCGTGCCGCTGCTGACGGCATGCGGCTCCGACGGGGGGAGCGGCGGAGGCGAGGGACGGGCCTCGCAGGAGGACCTGAAGAGCATACTTCCGACATATCGGCAGTCGGATACGGCGATTGAGCCGGACATCCCGAGTGAAAATGGCTCCAGCCCGGGATACACGACCTTTATTCCCACCGCGGAACTCGGCGTTTCCGTTCCCACGCCCAAGGGGAACGGCGGGACATTCACCGCCATGACCCCGCTGTGGGGCACTCCGCCCAGGAGCGGCAATGAGTACTGGACGGCGATGGATGAGGCCATCGGCGTCAAAATGAACTGGCAGACCCAGGACGGCAACACCTACGGCGAGAAGCTCGGCGCCGTGCTGGCCGGGAGCGACATCCCGGACATGGTGTGTGTTCCCGGCTGGGAACTGGGCGGCCAGATACCCCAGGCCATCTCCAGCCGTTTCGCGGACCTGGGTGAATACCTCTCCGGTGACAAGGTCCTCGACTTCCCGAACCTCGCGGCGATCCCCACCGCCGCCTGGCAGTCCTCGGTCTTCGGCGGCGCGCTGCGCGGTCTTCCGATGCCGATGGCGCCCGTCGGCGGCGTGGTGCCCTACTACCGGCAGGACATCTTCGAGGAGAACGGCTGGACCCCGCCGACGGACCCGCAGGGGTTCATCGACTTCGCCAAGGACGTCACCTCGGCGAAGAACCGGGTGTGGGCCTGCGAGGACATGAAGTGGTCGGCCTTCGTCATCCACGGTGTGCTGCCGGAGAAGCCCAACTACTTCGCCATGGTGGACGGCAAACTCGTCAACCGCTACGAGACGGACGCCTTCCTCGAGGCCCTGGAGTGGACCCGCAAGCTGTACGACGCGGGCGTCGTCCACCCGGACGCGGTCGCCGTCCAGGGCGACAGCAAGAACCGCTTCACCGCCGGCGAGTCCCTGATGTTCAACGATGGTGACGGCACCTGGCACAACCTGGTCGCCGAACAGCAGGCCGCCAACCCGGACTTCCGGATGAACGCCTTCGACTTCTTCGGCGCCGACGGCGACCCGGTGCTGTGGCGGGCCAACGGCTCCAACATCTGGACGTTCATCAACAAGAGCCTGAGCCCGGACCGCATCCGCGAGGCCCTGGAGATCGCCAACTTCTGCGCCGCCCCGTACGGCACCATCGAGCAGCGGATGCGTAACTACGGCGTCGAGGACGTGCACTACACCATCGAGAACGGTGTGCAGGTGCGCACTCCGCTGGGCGAGGAGCAGGTCGCGCCCGAGACCTATGTCTTCCTCTGTTCCCCGGGCTCGTTCTTCGCCTACCCCGACACTCCGCAGATGGTCCAGGACCTGACCAGTTGGCAGAAGCGCATGCTGCCCTTCGCCCAGGAGCCGCTGTTCTACGGCCGGCAGGTGCAGGAGCCGGATCGTTTCGCCAACCTGGCCGACCGCTTCGAGGCGCTGGAGGACGACGTTGTCCGGGGCAACCAGTCGATCAAGGACATGCAGCAGGCCGTCACCGACTGGCGGCGCAATGGCGGCGACCAGCTCCGCGACTGGTACCAGGAGCTGCTGGACAACGCGGACGCGTGACAGCGGCGAGGTACCCCTCGCCGCCCCCGTACCACCACCCCTGACCCGACTACCACTCCACACCACATAAGCAGGCGGCCACCCGGCCGGGCGCATGATGCCCGGCCGGGCCGGTCGCGTGAAACAAGGAGAATGCCGTGTCACAGAGCACGGTCCCGCGTTCCCCCAAGCCGCGGGAGGGAGGCGGCGGACAAGCTCCGCCGCCGACGAAGCACCGAAAGCCGGGTGTCCTGCGCGCCGCCGCCGGCCGCCGCGACGGACCGCCGCAGGCACGCGGGGGCACCGAGGCCTGGCGGAACCGGTTGCGCCGCGACTATCCGCTGATCCTGATGACCCTCCCGGTCATCGGCCTGCTGGTGGTCTTCGCGTACATCCCGATCGCCGGGAACGTGATCGCCTTCCAGTTCTTCAGCCCGTACGCCGGGGACGGCTTCTTCGGCTCCCTGGCGAACAGCGCCTGGGTGGGCCTGGAGCACTTCCAGACGATGGTGAACGACCGCTACTTCTGGGAAGCGGTCGAGAACACCCTGGTCTTCTCCGCGCTCCAGCTGCTGTTCTTCTTCCCGATCCCCATCGGGCTGGCGATCCTGATCAACAGCATCCTGCACAACAAGGTGCGGGCCTGGGCCCAGGCGGTGCTGTACCTGCCGCACTTCTTCTCCTGGGTGCTGGTGATCACCGTCTTCCAGCAGATCTTCGGCGGCGCCGGCCTGATCGCCCAGATCATGCGGGACAACGACTGGGGCAACGGCTTCGACCTGATGACCGACCCCGGCTTCTTCAAGTGGCTGATCACCTTCCAGGTGATCTGGAAGGACGCCGGCTGGGGCATCATCGTCTTCCTGGCGGCGCTGTCCATGGTCAACCAGGAGCTGTACGAGTCCGCCGCCGTCGACGGCGCGAACCGCTGGCGCCGCATCTGGCACATCACCCTCCCCGCGCTGCGGCCGGTGATCGCGCTGCTGCTGGTCCTCCAGGTCGGCAACATGCTCACCGTGGGCATGGAACAGTTCCTCATCCAGCGCACCGCGGTCGGGGTCGGAGCCTCCGAGGTCCTCGACACCTATGTGTGGGACCGGGGCATCGCCAACCATCAGTTCAGCTACGCGGCCGCCGTCGGCATCGTCAAGGGGATCTTCTCCCTGGCGCTGGTCCTGGCAGCCAACCGGGTCGCCCACGCGATGGGCGAGCAGGGGGTGTACAAGAAGCAATGAGTGACGCCAGTGTTCTCGTCGACGACGACGAAGAGACCAAGGGGAAGCGCACCAGACCGTCATGGGAGGAACCGCCGACTCAGATCGGCCTGGCGGCCAAGGGCGTCATCCTCGCCATCGCCCTGCTCGCCATCCTCTTCCCCCTGTGGATCGTGGTCGCCACCAGCCTGTCCGATGCAGAAACGATTTCCCGGACTGGCGGGCTGGTAATCATCCCGGACGGCATCAGCCTGGACGCGTACCGCGAACTGCTCAGCGGCGGCCAGGTGGCCAACGCCATGTGGATCTCGGTGTGCATCACCGTCATCGGCACGCTGTTCTCGATGACCACCTCGGTGCTCGCCGCGTACGGCCTGTCCCGGATGAACTCGCTGTGGCACCGGCCGCTGCTGATGACCCTGCTGCTGACGATGTTCTTCGGCGGCGCCGGGCTCATCCCGTCCTATCTGCTCATCCAGACCCTGGGCCTGATGAACAGCTACGCGGCGATCATCCTGCCGATGGCGGTGAACGTCTTCAACATCCTGGTGCTGCGCGCGTTCTTCATGAACATCGGCACCGAGCTGATCGACAGCGCCCGCATCGACGGCGCCGGCGAGTTCCGCATCCTGTGGCAGATCGTCCTGCCGCTGTCGCGCGCCGTGCTGGCCGTGATCGCGCTGTTCTACGCGGTCGGGTACTGGGGCAACTACTTCGCCGCCTTCATCTACATCACCGATCAGGAGAAACTGCCGCTGCAGAACGTCCTGCAGCAGATCGTGGTGAAGGGTGAACGTCCCATGGGCATGTCGGCGGCCATCGGCACCGGCCAGATCCCGAGCCTCGCGGTGCAGACCGCCGTGATGGTGCTGGCGCTGATCCCGGTCGCGGTGCTGTCCCCGTTCGTTCAGAAGCACTTCAAGAAGGGCATGCTCATCGGCGCCGTCAAGGGCTGAACCCCGCGTACGGCGATGGCTGGGCATTTTTTTGTGTCGTGAGGAGAATCGATTCGATGGCAGGGCTGAACGACGCCACCCGGGGCCGGCTGCTGTTCGGGGGCGACTACAACCCCGAGCAGTGGACGCCCGAGATCTGGCGCGAGGACATCCGGTTGATGAAGGAGGCCGGAGTCAATCTCGCCACCGTCGGCGTCTTCTCCTGGGCGACACTCGAACCCCGCCCGGGGGCGCGGAACTTCGGATGGCTGGATGAGGTCCTCGACCTCCTGCACGACGCCCGCATCGGCGTCGCGCTGGCCACACCGACCGCGTCCCCGCCCCCGTGGCTGGGCGCCCGGCACCCCGAGACGCTGCCGCAGGACGAGAACGGCGCCACCGTCTGGTACGGCGCCCGCAACCAGTTCTGCGCCTCCTCGCCCCTGTACCGCGAGTACGCGCAGCGCATCACCACCGACCTCGCCCGCCGCTACGGCCACCACCCGGCCCTGCGCGTGTGGCACATCAACAACGAGTACGGCACCCACTGCTGGTGCGACGAGAGCGCCCGGCACTTCCGCCGCTGGCTGCGCGAGCGCTACCAGGACCTGGACGCCCTGAACGACGCCTGGGGCACCGCCTTCTGGAGCCAGCGCTACGACTCCTGGGAGGAGCTGATCCCGCCGCGCCGGGCCCAGTACCTCAACAACCCCGCCCAGCTACTGGACTTCCGCCGCTTCACCAGCGACGCGCTGCTGGAGTGCTTCACCGCGGAACGCGACATCGTGGCCGCGCACAGCCCCTCCGGCATCCCGGTCACCACCAACTTCATGCCGCTGTTCGGCGGTCTGGACGGCTGGCGCTGGGCGGCGGAGGAGGACGTCGTCTCGGTCGACATCTACCCCGACCCCGCCGTCGGCCGCGAGAACCCGGCGGGCCCCGCGCACGGCGCGCTGGTCGCCGACCTGACCCGCTCCCAGGCCCGCGGCCCGTGGATGCTGATGGAACAGGCCGCCTCCGCCGTCAACTTCCGCGGCGTCAACAAGCCCAAGGGCGAGGGCCTGATGCGGCTGTGGTCCCTCCAGGCGGTGGCGCGCGGCGCGGACTCCCTGTGCTTCTTCCAGTGGCGCGCCTCGCGGCAGGGCAGCGAGAAGTTCCACTCCGCGATGCTGCCGCACGCCGGCGAGACCTCGCGCGCCTTCCGCCGCATCCGCGACCTGGGCGCGGAACTGGACCTGCTGGCCGGCGTCACCGGTACGGGGGTGAGCGCCGAGATCGCGATCCTGCACGACTGGCCCGCGTGGTGGGCCTCGAACCAGCCGGGCCGCCCCTCGGCCGAGCTGGACTACCCGGCGATCCTCGCCGCCTGGCACCACGCGCTGTGGCAGCAGAACCTCACCGCCGACCTCGCCCACCCCGAGGCCGACCTCAGCGGCTACAAGCTGATCGTCATCCCGCAGCTGTATCTGCTCTCGGACGCCGCGCTGGACGGCCTGGCGGCGTACGTACGCGGCGGCGGGCACGTCGTGTGCGGCTTCTTCACCGGCGTCGCCGACCCCGACGACCGGATCCGGGAGGGCGGCACCGACGCGCGCCTGCGCGCCGTCCTGGGCCTGGCCACCATCGAGGAGTGGTGGCCGCTGGCGGCGGGGGAGACCGTCGCCCTGGACGACGGCACCACCGGCAGCCTGTGGAGCGAGGACCTGACGCCGGCGGGGGCGCGGGCGGAGGCGTCCTACGCCGCCGGCGAGCTGGCCGGCCGCCCCGCCCTCACCCGCCACACCTACGGCGAGGGCACCGCCCGGTACGTCTCCACGCTGCCCGAACCCGCCGCCCTGCGCGCCCTGCTGGCCCGCGCCGCCGAAGCCGCCGGCGCCGCCCCCGCGCTGCCCGGCGCACCCGAGGGGGTGGAGGCCGTCCGCCGCGGCGGGCTGCTGTTCCTCCTCAACCACACACGTGAGCCGATCACCGTGCCCCTGGACGTCCCGCACAGCGATCTGCTCACCGGTCACCCCCACGCCGCCGACGTACGGCTGGAGCGGTACGGGGTGGCCGTGCTTTCCCCCACACCAACACAAGGGAGCCGCACATGCAGCACGCAAGGAGAGCACGCACGTTAGTCCTGGCACCGCTGGTCGCGTTTCTGACCTTCTTCGGCTACGGCGCCTCCACGGCGCAGGCGGCGGCCGTCTGGGAGTCCTGCGACCAGTGGGGCAACTGGACGGCGCCGGACGGCTACATCGTCTACAACAACATCTGGGGCTCGGGAGGCGGCAGCCAGTGCATCTCCGCCGACTCCTCCTCCAGCTGGACGGTGACCGCCAACCACCCCAACACCGGCGGTATCAAGTCCTACCCGAACGCCAAGCGCATCGTGAACCGCCCGCTCAACCAGCTGAACTCGCTCAACAGCACCTTCAACGTCACGGTGCCGCAGGCGGGCGCGTACAACACCGCCTATGACATCTGGGACCAGAACTACAACCACGAGATCATGCTGTGGACCAACTGGTACGGCCCCGTGGGACCGCTGGGCAGCTACCAGTCCCGGGTGAGCCTGGGCGGCCACACCTGGGACATCTACCGGGGCAGCAACGGGCACAACAACGTGTACTCGTTCCTGCGCACCGGCAACACCAGCTCCGGGACGGTGGACATCCTGCCGATCCTGCGCTGGATCGCCAACCAGGGCTGGATCAGCCAGAACGAGGTGATCGGTGATGTCCAGTTCGGCTACGAGATCACCTCGTCCTCGGGTGGTCTGACGTTCCGCACCAACCAATTCAGCGTCAGCCACAGCTGACGCGCCCCGCACCACACGCCCGGGCGGCGCGGCCACGCGCGGTACGGCCCGCCGCCCGGGCCCCCACGCGGCGCAGCGTCGCGACGGCGCCGGGCCGCGACCCGCGCACGTCCTGTCCGGCGTACGCGAGGGCCGCGGCCCGGCGGTGGGCGCGTGCGGGCGGCGCGCGGGGTTCAGCGCACCAGGCGCGGAGCCTGCCCCGTACTGGCGCGGACGGTCAGCCGGGGGGAGAGCAGGCGCACCACCGTCTCGCGCGGCGCCGCGGCCCTGGCCCGGCCGGCCCCGGTCCCCGCCGCGCCGAGCTTGGCCATCACCAGTTCCACCGCCCGCCGCCCCATCTCGTGCGCCGGGATCGCCACCGAGGTCAGGGCCACCGAGGTCTGCGTCGCCACCTGGTCAGGACAGATCGCCACCACCGAGATGTCCTCCGGCACCGCCCTGCCCTGCTGCCGCAGCAGGGAGAGCAGCGGCCCCACCGCGCTCTCGTTCTGCACGATGATCCCCGTCGTCCCCGGCCGCTCGTCGAAGATCCGGGCCAGGGCGCCCGCCATCGACTCGAAGCTCCCCTCGCACGGCCGGTGCAGCATCCGCAGCCCCAGCTCGGCGACCCGCTCCCGCACGCCGTTGATCGTCCGCTCGGCGAAGCCGGTGTGCCGTTCGTACACCGCCGCAGCCTCGCCGATGACCGCCAGCTCCTGATGGCCCAGCTCCGCCAGATGGTCCACGCACAGCCGGCCGGTCGCCACGAAGTCCAGATCGACACAGGTCAGTCCGTCGGTGTCGGCCGGCAGCCCGATGAGTACGGAGGGACGCGGTGATTCGTGCACCAGCGGCAGACGTGCGTCCTCCAGCTCCACGTCCATGAGGATCATCGCGTCGGCGAGGCCGCTGCCGATCACCCGGCGCACCGCCTCGGGGCCCTCCTGGTCGGTCAGCAGCAGGACGTCCCGTCCGTGCTCGCGCGCCGTGGTCGCCACCGCCATGGCGATCTCCATCATCACCGGCACGTACATGTCGGTGCGCAGAGGCATCATCAGGGCGATGATGTCGGAACGGCTGCTCGCCAGGGCCCGGGCCCCGGCGTTGGGGTGGTAGCCGAGCTGCTGGATGCTGCGTTCCACCCGCTCCCTGGTGGGGGCCGAGATGGTCCGCTTGCCGCTGAGCACATAGCTCACGGTGCTGGCTGAGACTCCGGCGTGCCGGGCGACCTCGGCGAGAGTGACCATAGACGCGCCTCCGTGGAAACCTGGGTGAAGCGCTTCGATCGTCCGTTCGCCGGGCAGATTCGAACGCTCCAAACGATGGAACCGCGTTGACCTTAGACCGGGCAATGGTTTGTGTCCATAGATGTATCGAAGCGCTTCGATGGAGCTTTCGTGGGTACCGCACAGTGGTACGCGACCGCTGAATCGGGTACCTGTACAACACCAGGTCTCGATCCCTCATGCCCCCACAGCGAGGTGAGCGGAGATGACCGCACCCAGCGACCCCTCGGAGGCGGAACGGGAGGCCAGGCGGCTGGCCGAGGCCGCGCGCGGCGCGGCCGCCCGTACCCCCGGTTTCGCCGGCCAGCTCTTCCTCGGCCGCCTCCGGCTCCAGCTGATCCACCCCCGCCCGGAGCCCGAGGCGGAGGCCGTACGGATCGGGGAACACTTCCTCGAACGATTGCGCGAATTCTGTACGGAGCACATCGACGCCGCCCTCATCGAACGCGAGGCCCGCATCCCCGAGGAGGTGATACGCGGCCTGCGCGAGCTGGGCGCCTTCGGCATGAACATCGCCGAGGAGTACGGCGGCCTTGGCCTGAACCACGTGTACTACAACCGCGCCCTCGCCGTCCTCACCTCCGCCAGCCCCGCGGTCGGCGCGCTGCTCTCCGCCCACCAGTCGATCGGTGTGCCGCAGCCCCTGGCCCTCTTCGGCACCGACGAGCAGAAGCGGACGTACCTGCCGCGCTGCGCGCGCGGCGCCATCTCCGCCTTCCTGCTCACTGAACCCGACGTCGGCTCCGACCCCGCGCGGCTGGGCGCCACCGCCGAGCCGGACGGCGACGACTACATCCTGGACGGCGTCAAGCTGTGGACCACCAACGGGGTCATCGCCGAACTCCTGGTGGTGATGGCCCAGGTACCCGGCATCGGCGACCACCCCGGCGGCATCACGGCGTTCGTCGTGGAGGCCGATTCGCCCGGCATCACCGTCGAGCAGCGCAACAGCTTCATGGGACTGCGCGGTATCGAGAACGGCGTCACCCGCTTCCACCGGGTCCGGGTCCCCGGCGACCGGCGGATCGGCGAGGAGGGCGCCGGCCTCAAGATCGCGCTCACCACGCTCAACACCGGGCGGCTCGCCGTCCCGGCGGTCGCCGTCGGCGCCGGCAAGTGGTGCCTGCGGATCGCCCGCCAGTGGTCGGGGCAGCGGGTGCAGTGGGGCAAGCCGATCGGGGAGCACGAGGCGATCGGCTCGAAGCTCTCGTACATCGCCGCCACCACCTTCGCCATGGAGGCGCTGCTGGAGGTCTTCAGCGAGATGGCCGACGAGGGGCGGGCCGACATCCGCCTGGAGGCGGCGGTCGCCAAGCTGCTGGGGAGCGAGTTCGCCGGCCGGATGGCGGACGAACTGGTGCAGCTGCGCGGCGGACGCGGCTACGAGACGGCCCAGTCCCTGGCGGCGCGCGGCGAGCGCGGCGTCCCGGCCGAGCAGCTCCTGCGCGACATGCGGATCAACCGGATCTTCGAGGGCTCCTCCGAGATCATGCGGCTCATGATCGCCCGCGAGGCCGTGGACACCCACCTCAAGGTCGCCGGCGCGCTGATCGACCCGGAACAGAACTTCACCGCCAAGCGCAGGGCCGCCCTCGCCGCGAGCGGCTTCTACGCCCGCTGGCTGCCGTCCCTGACCGCGGGCCGCGGACAGCTTCCCCTGTCGTACGGCGACTTCCGGGTCCCCGGCCACCGTGACCTGTCCGCCGAACTGCGCTACGTCGAACGCAGCGCGCGGCGTCTCGCCCGCGCGACGTTCTCCGGCATGGCGCGCTGGCAGGGCGCCATGGAGAGCAAGCAGGGCTACCTCGGGCGGCTGGTGGACATCGGGGCGGAGCTGTGCGCGATGAGCGCCGCCTGCGTGCACGCCGAGCGGCTGCGCACCCGTGGCCACCGTGACAACGGCAAGGAGGCGTACGAACTGGCGTACACCTTCTGCCGGCAGGCCCGGGTCCGCGTCGAGGACCTGTTCGTCCATCTCCACCACAGCGCGGACGCCGCGGACCGCGCGCTGGCACGCGGCGTGCTGGACGGTGCGTACACCTGGCTGGAGGAAGGCGTGCTCGACCCCTCCCTCGAGGGCCCCTGGATCGCCGAGACACCCCCCGGTCCCTCCGCACACCCCAACCTCCACCGCCCCATCCCCTGACCGACCGTGCCGCCGCCCGCCCCGGCGGGCAGCACAATGGCGGGATGCTCCGTGCGACACGCATCGTTCACCGGACCGCCGACGGCGTCCGGATACCCGGGACCTGGCGGCATGCCTTCATCCGCAACGGCGGGCGGTACCACCTCACCGATCTGTTCATCTACGCGGACGGGCTCATCGACTGCTGGGAGCTGGTGACCGTGGAGGAGTTCGCCGCGAAGCTGCGCAGCCAGTGGGTGGCCACCTCGTTCGAGGAGGCAGCCGATGCCTCCGCGTACGGGCTGGTCTCCTGGAAGCTCGGCGCTCCGCAGAGCTGGCTGACGCCCGAGCTGCTGCTCGCCGAGGTGCGGGACACCATCGATCAGCTGAACGAGCGTCCCGACTCGACCGACCGCTGCCTGGCCGCCGTCGACGCGTACCTCGCCGACCGCACGGAGGAGAAGCGGGCCCTGGCGCTCGCCGCCTACCACGCGATCCCCGAGTCGCAGCGGCTGTACGCGCTCGGCGACATGGACCACCGCGACGAGCCGCTGCGGGCGCTGCTGGAGGGAACCGGCGAGGAGTACGCGTACGGTCTCGCCTACTTCGAAGAGCGTGCGCGGGAGGCCGGCGCGCCGGCGGAGCGGGAGGAGCCGCAGCCCGCGGCGGTGCAGCTGTACCAGTCGAGCGTGGGCGTGCGCGAGGGCGAGGCGCTGGGCAAGGTGGCGCTGCGCAACGACTATCCCGCGCCCATCGAGGTGGACGGTGTGCTGTACCCCTCCGTCGCACACGCCCACTGCGCGCTGTCCGTCGCCGACCCCGCGGTACGGCCGGCGATCGCCGCCGCGTCCGGCGGGTACGCCGCGCGGACACTCGCCGACGAGGCGGGGCTGCGTAGCGACTGGACGCGGGTGCGTGCCGGGGTGATGGCGGAGCTGCTGCGCGCCAAGTTCGCCCGCCATCCCGATCTCGCGGCGGTGCTGCTGGCCACCGGTGACGCCTCGCTCATCTATGACGACATGAGTTCGGACTTCTTCGGCGACAACGGCGGGCGCGGACGCAACTGGGCAGGCAGGCTGCTGGAGCTGGTACGGGCAGAACTGTGCCTGCAAGGGCAGCCCCGGGACGCGGCGCCCGGTGGAGCGGCCACAATGGGGGAATGACCGAGACTTCCGGGGTCCTCGCTGATCCGCGTCTGCGTTATTCCGCCGCACCGCCCGAGGGGGTGCGTGAGGTGGTCATTCTGGGGTCGACCGGCTCGATCGGAACCCAGGCCATCGATGTGGTGCTGGCCAACCCGGACCGGTTCCGGGTGACCGGGATCTCCGCCGCGGGCGGCCGGGTCGAACTGCTCGCCATGCAGGCCCACCGCCTCCAGGTGCGTACCGTGGCCGTCGCCCAGGAGGCGAAGGCGACCGAGCTGCGCGAGGCGCTGCGCACCCGGTACGGGGTGGGGGAGCCGCTGCCGGAGATCCTCGCCGGTCCCGACGCCGCCGCCCACCTGGCCGGCAGCGCGTGCCACACCGTCCTCAACGGCATCACCGGATCCATCGGGCTCGCGCCCACCCTCGCCGCCCTGCGCGCCGGGCGGGTGCTGGCGCTCGCCAACAAGGAGTCGCTGATCGTCGGCGGTCCGCTGGTCGCCGCACTGGCCAAGCCGGGGCAGATCATCCCGGTGGACTCCGAGCACTCCGCCCTCTTCCAGGCGCTGCTGGGCGGTACCCGCGCCGAGATCGGCAAGCTGATCGTCACCGCCAGCGGCGGGCCGTTCCGCGGCCGTACCCGCGCCGAGCTGGCCGCCGTCACCCGTGAGCAGGCACTGAACCATCCCACCTGGGACATGGGCCCGGTCATCACCATCAACTCGGCGACCCTGGTGAACAAGGGGCTTGAGGTGATCGAGGCCCATCTGCTCTACGGCATCCCGTTCGACCGGATCGAGGTCGTGGTCCACCCGCAGTCGTACATTCATTCCATGGTCGAGTTCATGGACGGCTCCACCCTCGCTCAGCTCTCCCCGCCGGACATGCGCACGCCCATCGCGCTCGGTCTCGGCTGGCCCGACCGGGTCCCGCGGGCCGCCCCCGCCGTCGACTGGACCCGCGCCCACACCTGGGAGTTCTTCCCGCTGGACACCGAGGCCTTCCCCTCGGTGCCGCTCGCGTGCCATGTGGGTAGCCTCGGCGGTACCGCGCCCGCGGTGTACAACGCGGCCAACGAGGAGTGCGTCGACGCCTTCCTCGCCGGACTGCTGCCGTTCACCGGGATCGTGGACACTGTGGCCAAGGTGGTCGAGGAACAGGGCGATGCCTTCGCCGGAACCTCCCTGACCCTCCCCGACGTCCTCGAAGCGGAGACCCGGGCGCGCGTCCGCGCCCGCGAGCTGGCCGGACTGCCGCGACACACGTCCGCGGCACCCGTGGCGAATGGAGAAACGACGGCATGACGGGCTTGATGTTCCTGATCGGGATACTTGTCTTCGTCTTCGGACTGCTTTTTTCCATCGCCTGGCACGAGCTGGGGCATTTCAGCACCGCGAAGCTGTTCGGCGTCCGCGTTCCCCAGTTCATGGTGGGCTTCGGCCCCACCCTGTGGTCGCGGAAGAAGGGCGAGACCGAGTACGGCATCAAGGCCATCCCGATGGGCGGCTACATCCGCATGATCGGGATGTTCCCGCCCGGCGACGACGGCAGCCTCAGGAAACGCTCCACCTCGCCGTTCCGCGGCATGATCGAGGACGCCCGCGCCGCCTCCTTCGAGGAACTGGAGCCGGGCGACGAGAAGCGGCTGCTGTACACCCGCAAGCCGTGGCAGCGCATCGTCGTCTTCTTCGCCGGCCCCGCCATGAACCTCATCCTCGCCGTCGCGATCTTCCTCGGCGTCCTGATGTTCTTCGGGATCAACACCCAGACCACCACGGTCGCCTCCGTCTCCCAGTGCGTCATCTCGCAGAGCGAGGAGCAGCGCGACTGCCGGGCGGACGATCCGCTGGCCCCGGCCAACGCCGCCGGGCTGAAGACGGGCGACACGATCGTCGCCTTCAACGACGAGCCGGTCGAGGACTGGGGCACCCTCCAGCAGCGCATCCGCAACACCATCGGCCCGGCCACCATCACCGTGGAGCGGGACGGCAGCACCCAGGTGCTGCGGGCCGACCTCATCGAGAACCAGGTCGCCAAGACGGACGGCAGCGGCGGCTACGTCGAGGGCGAGTACGTCAGCGCCGGGTTCCTCGGCTTCTCCCCGGCCTCGGGCATCGTCAAGCAGGACTTTCCGCAGGCCGTGGACCGGATGGGCGACATCATGACCACCGGCGTCCAGGCCCTGGTCAACATCCCCTCCAAGGTCCCCGACCTGTGGAACGCCGCCATCGGCAACGGCGAGCGCGCCCAGGACTCACCGATGGGCGTCGTCGGCGCCGCCCGCGTCGGCGGGGAGATCTTCACCCTCGACATCCCGGCCAGCCAGCAGATCGCCACCGCGCTCTTCCTGGTCGCCGGCTTCAATCTCTCCCTCTTCCTGTTCAACATGCTGCCGCTGCTGCCGCTGGACGGCGGACACATGGCCGGGGCGGCGTGGGAGAGCGTGCGCCGGCACACCGCGAGGCTGCTCAGGCGCCCGGACCCGGGCCCCTTCGACGTGGCCAAACTGATGCCCGTTGCCTATGTGGTGGCGGGGGTCTTCATCTGCTTCACGCTGCTGGTTTTGGCGGCGGATATCGTCACACCGGTACGGCTTACCGGTTAACCGACCATCACCCGGGAAGGGTAATGTCAAGGGCTTGAGCCCGCCTTTCCCGGGACCTAGATCCGCACTGGGGTTGCACGAACATCATGAGCGCCATCTCGCTGGGAATTCCCTCCGTACCCATCAAGCTGGCTGATCGCCGCGTCAGCAAGAAGATCCAGGTCGGCTCCGTAGCGGTGGGTGGCGACGCCCCCGTGTCCGTGCAGTCGATGACCACCACCCGTACCTCGGACATCGGTGCCACGCTCCAGCAGATCGCGGAGCTCACCGCGTCCGGCTGCCAGATCGTGCGCGTCGCCTGCCCCACCCAGGACGACGCCGACGCACTGCCCGTCATCGCCCGCAAGTCGCAGATCCCCGTGATCGCCGACATCCACTTCCAGCCCAAGTACGTCTTCGCCGCCATCGACGCCGGCTGCGCGGCGGTCCGGGTCAACCCCGGCAACATCAAGAAGTTCGACGACCAGGTGAAGGAGATCGCCAAGGCGGCCTCCGACGCCGGCACCCCGATCCGGATCGGCGTCAACGCCGGCTCGCTGGACCGCCGGCTGCTCGCCAAGTACGGCAAGGCCACCCCCGAGGCGCTGGTGGAGTCCGCGCTGTGGGAGTGCTCCCTCTTCGAGGAGCACGGCTTCACCGACCTGAAGATCTCCGTCAAGCACAACGACCCGGTCGTCATGGTCAACGCCTACCGCCAGCTCGCCGCCCAGTGCGACTACCCGCTGCACCTGGGCGTCACCGAGGCGGGTCCCGCCTTCCAGGGCACCATCAAGTCGGCGGTCGCCTTCGGCGCACTGCTCGCCGAGGGCATCGGCGACACCATCCGGGTCTCGCTCTCCGCCCCGCCCGCCGAGGAGATCAAGGTCGGCATCCAGATCCTGGAATCGCTGAACCTGCGCCAGCGCCGCCTGGAAATCGTCTCCTGCCCCTCCTGCGGCCGCGCCCAGGTCGATGTCTACAAGCTCGCCGAGGAGGTCACCGCCGGGCTCGACGGCATGGAGGTGCCGCTGCGCGTCGCCGTCATGGGCTGCGTCGTCAACGGCCCCGGCGAGGCCCGCGAGGCCGACCTCGGGGTCGCCTCCGGCAACGGCAAGGGCCAGATCTTCGTCAAGGGAGAGGTCATCAAGACCGTTCCCGAGTCCAAGATCGTGGAGACCCTCATCGACGAGGCGATGAAGATCGCCGAGCAGATGGAGAAGGACGGCATCACCTCCGGCGAGCCCACCGTCTCCGTCGCCGGCTGAACGGCCCCGCGGGCGCGACGCACCCCGTCCGCCCGCACCCCCCGGCACCCGACCGCCGCCGCTCCGGCCCCGAGCCCGGACCGGCGGCGGCACGTGTGTGCGGCGTACGTGCAGGGCGTACGGAGGGCGCGTACCCACCCGGCGAACGCACGGCGCCCCCGCCACCGCGGGCGGTACAGTGCGCGGAACCCGCTCACCGCTCACCTCCAAGGCCACCTCGTGCTCACCACGCCCGCCACCCGCCCCCTGGACCCCGGCGACCTCGGCGACGCCCTGGCCCTCCTCGCCCGGGAACCGCTCGCCAACGCCTTCGTCACCGCCCGGGTCATCGAATCCGGCCTCGACCCCCGGCTGCTCGGCGGCGAACTGTGGGGCTGGTACCACCGCGGGCAGCTGCGCTCCCTGTGCTTCTCCGGCGCCAACCTCGTCCCCGTCGACGCCGCCCCCGCCGCCCTGCGCGCCTTCGCCGAACGCGCCCTGCGCGAGGGCCGCCGCTGCACCTCCATCGTCGGCCCGGAACCCGCCACCGCCGCCCTGTGGGCCCACCTGGAGCCGCACTGGGGCCCCGCCCGCGCCGTACGCGCCCACCAGCCACTGATGGCCACCAGCACCGCGCCGCCCGCCATCACCCCCGACCCCCTGGTGCGCCCCATGCGCAAGGACGAGATGGACCTGGTGCTGCCGGCCGCCGTCGCCATGTTCACCGAGGAGGTCGGCGTCTCCCCGCTCACCGCCCAGGACGGCGGCCTCGCCTACCAGTCCCGGGTCGCGGAGACGGTGGGCACCGGACGCTGCTTCGCCCGCGTCGAGGACGGCCGCATCGTCTTCAAGGCCGAGATCGGCGCCGTCACCCCCCACGCCTGCCAGCTCACCGGCGTGTGGACCGCCCCCGACCGCCGCCGCACCGGCCTCGCCGCCGCCGGCCTCGCCACCGTCATCCGGCACGCCCTGGACACCTGCGCCCCCGTTGTCAGCCTCTACGTCAACGACTACAACGCCCCCGCCCTCGCCCTCTACCGCCGCCTCGGCTTCACCAGCTCGGGCGCGCTGATGAGCGTGCTGTTCTGAGCGATGCGCGTTAGCCTCCCCGGCATGACACCATCTGCCTCGGGAGCCGCCCCCGACGCCCAGGACATCGCCGTGGGCCCCATCGATCTGGCGGCCAGGGTGGACGAGGCACTCGCCGTCCAGGCTCAGGCGTTCGGACTGAGCCCCGAGGAGATCGCGGTCCGCCGGCACATCGTGCTGCGCCACCTCGCCCACCCCGGCGCCCGGGCATTGGGCGCCGTCAGCACCGCCACCGGGGCGCTGGCCGGCTTCATCTACGGGATGCCCAACGACCGCGCGCAGTGGTGGTCCACCGTCGTCGAGCCGTATCTGCGCCGCGCCGGGTACGACGGCTGGCTGGACGACTCCTTCACCATCACCGAACTGCACGTGCTGCCCGCCTACCAGGGCCGCGGCATAGGCACCCGTCTCATCACCACGCTCACCGACGCCGCCGACGAACCCCGCTCGATCCTGTCCGCCATCGACATCGAGAGCCCCGCGCGACGCCTCTACCGCCGGCTCGGCTACCAGGACCTCGCCCGCCGGGTGCACTTCCCCTCCGCGCCGAGCCCGTACGCCGTGATGGGCGCCGAGCTCCCGCTGCGCCGCTGACCCCTCCGCTTGGCGCGCGCGGCCCGCGACCCGCTACTCTCGGGCCCAATCGCTCATCCCACGCAGGAGTCACGAATTCCCATGGCAGCCCGAGTACAGCGCCTGTCCCGATCCATGCTCAAGACGCTGCGGGACGCCCCGGCCGACGCGGAGACGATCAACCACGCGCTGCTGGTACGCGCCGGATACGTACGCCGCTCCGCCGCCGGCATCTGGAGCTGGCTGCCGCTGGGCAAGCAGGTCCTGGAGAACGTCGCGCGCGTGGTCCGCGAGGAGATGGACGCCATCGGCGGCCAGGAGGTGCTGCTGCCGGCCCTGCTGCCCAAGGAGCCCTACGAGGTCACCGGCCGCTACGAGGAGTACGGTGATCTGCTCTTCCGGCTGAAGGACCGCAAGGGCGCCGACTACGTCCTGGGCCCCACCCACGAGGAGATCTTCACCCAGCTGGTCCAGGACCAGTGCACCTCGTACAAGGACCTGCCGGTCACGCTGTACCAGATCCAGACCAAGTACCGTGACGAGGCGCGGCCCCGGGCCGGCATCCTGCGCGGGCGCGAGTTCACGATGAAGGACTCGTACTCCTTCGACGCCACCGACGAGGGGCTGGCCGAGTCTTACCGGCTGCACCGCGAGGCGTACATCAAGATCTTCACCCGTCTCGGTCTGGACTACCGCATCGTCTCCGCCGTCTCCGGCGCGATGGGCGGCTCCGCCTCCGAAGAGTTCCTGGCCCCCGCGCCGGCCGGCGAGGACACCTTCGCCGACTGCCCGGCGTGCGGCTACGCCGCCAACACCGAGGCGGTCAGCTTCGCGCTGACGCCGGTGGAGGGCGTCGCGCACCCCGGCATCGAGGAACTGGACACCCCGGACACCCCCACCATCGAGGCCCTGGCCGAGCACCTGAAGGTGCCCGCCTCCGCCACCCTGAAGAACCTCCTCGTCACCATCGACGGCGAGATCGCGGCCATCGGCGTGCCCGGTGACCGCGAGGTCGACCTCGGCAAGCTCTCCGAGGCGCTGGCCCCGGCGGAGGTGGAGCTGGTGACGGCCGAGCACTTCGCGCAGCGGCCGGACCTGGTGCGCGGCTACGTCGGCCCGCAGGGCATGGCGGGCAAGGCGTTCCGCTACCTGGCCGACCCGCGCGTCGCGCCGGGCACCTCGTGGATCACCGGCGCCAACAAGGCCGGCGCGCACGCCCGCAACGTGGTGGCCGGCCGCGACTTCGAGGTGGACCAGTACCTGGACGTGGTCGTGGTCGAGCCCGGCGACCCGTGCCCGAACTGTGGTGCCGGACTGAACCTGGACCGCGCGATCGAGATCGGCCACATCTTCCAGCTGGGCCGCAAGTACGCGGACGCCTTCGGCCTGGAGGTGCTGGGCCGCGAGGGCAAGCCGGTGCGGGTGACGATGGGCTCCTACGGCGTCGGCGTCTCGCGCGCCGTGGCGGCCCTGGCCGAGCAGACGGCGGACGAGCAGGGCCTGTGCTGGCCGCGGGAGATCGCGCCGGCCGATGTCCATGTGGTGGCGGCGGGCAAGGCGGTGCAGACGGAGCTGGCGCTCTCGATCGCCGACCGCCTCGGCGCGGGGGGCGTGCGCGTGCTGGCGGACGACCGCGCGGGTGTCTCCCCGGGCGTGAAGTTCACCGACGCGGAGCTGATCGGTGTTCCCACGATCCTGATCGTGGGGCGCGGCGCGGCCGAGGGCCGGGTGGAGCTGAAGGACCGCCGCACCGGCGAGCGCGAGGACCTGACGGTGGACGAGGCGATCGCCCGCCTGACCGAACAGCTGGGCTGACCCCCCCGCGCACCCCGGCCCGCCCCGACGGGACCACCACGCCGCTCCGCCGCACCCACGCGGCGGGGCGGCGGGCGGGTGGGCCGCGCACGCGGCGGAGGTCGGCACGCCGCGCCTGTCCACGCGGCGCGGTGGTGGCCGGGATGCCGCGCACGTTCACACGGTGCGGCGGAGGGCGGGACGCCGCGCGCATTCCGTCCACGCGGTGCGGCGGAGGGCGCAACGCCGCGCCCGGCCACGCGGCGCGGCGGTTTTGCCGGTCGAAGGCGGCGGGGCGGCGGACGGGGTCCTCACCGTCACACCCGCAGCCGCCCGAGAAAGGTCTCCATCGCCGTCACCGCCCGGTGCAGTGCCAGGACCGATGCGGCCGGGTCGCCGGGGAGTTCGAGGGCGTGGTCCGCGCCCGGGAACTCCACCACCTGGTGCGGCAGCGAGGCCGCGATCGCCGGGTCCCACCAGCGTTCGTCGGCGGTGCCGCCGATCAGCAGCGCGGGCGCGGTGGCCCCGGCCAGCGCGGCGGCCACGCCGGCGTCCCGCAGCAACGGCGTCAGCCAGATCGCCGGCAGGCCCCGCTCCGTGGCCAGCGGGGCGGCCATGGTGCCCAGCGACTTGCCGACCAGCAACCCGCAGGCGCCGTCCTCCGCCGCGATCGCTTCCTCGGCCCGTTCCCGTACCCACGCCGCGGACCGGGCGGGGGAGAGGCCGTCCGGGGCCTGCCACCACAGTTCCCGCACCGTCCAGCCCGCCGCCAGCAGCGCGGCGCGGGCGAAGTGCAGCAACGGCCGCGCCGGCGAATAGCCCATCCCGGGCAGCACCAGGGCGACGCGGCCGGACCCGCCCTCGTAGCGGGTGGGCGCGGGGAAACGTACGGGGTCGGCATCCGGTTCTCGCATGGCGGCACGGTAGCCGCGCCGCGCGGAGCCGTCACAGCCAGGTGGCGAACTCCAGCAGCGCCTCGGCGTCCCTGCGGCGGTCCTCGGCATGGGCACGGACGCCGGACTCCACGGCGCGGAACAGCGTCCAGCCGCGCAGCCGCTCCGGATCCACCTCGACCGACGCCGCCAGCTTCGTCATCCGGCGCCGGGTGATGGCCGGAGCGCCCGCGGAGGCGGTCAGATCGTGCAGCCGGTCCCGGGACAGCCGGGCCAGGTCGTAGGCCCGCTCGCCCACCACCGGGTCAGGACCCACCGCCAGCCACGGCGCCCGCCCGGTGTCACAGGCCAGCACCGCGCCCTGGCGGAAGTCCCCGTGGAGCAAGAGTTCCTCCGGCGGGCCGGCCAGCAGTTCGGCGCGGGCCGCCAGCGCCTCCGCGATCAGCGGTCCCGCCCCTTCCGGCAGCTCGGCGTCCGCCGTCAGCCCCGCCGTGCGCTCGGCCACCGTGGGGAAGGCGTGTTCCGCGCCCGGGCCGACCCACAGCCGGTGCAGCGCCGAGACCGCCTCCAGCATCGCCTTGGTCTCCGGCAGCGACCGCAGCGAGGTCTCCCCGTGCAGTCGCTCCAGCAGCAGCGCGCCCGCGTCCGGCGCCGCCTCCAGCACCCGCACCGCGCCGTGGCCGTCCCAGCGCGCCAGCGCCGCCGCCTCCAGCGCGGCGGAGTGGCCCGGCGCGCACAGCTTCAGCGCGGCCGGGGTGCCGTCCGCGCGCCGCACCAGCACGGTCATGCTGGTGCGTCCGCCCGGCGCGGCCACCCGCTCCACCCTCAGCTCCCACTCCCGGGTGAGCCGCACCACCAGTTCCGGCAGCCCGGCCAGCCATGCTTCGGCCGCCGCGGGCTGGGCGCGGGTGAGGCGCAGCGGGGGCGCCAGATCGGGTGCCGCCGTCATGCGCCACCGCCGGCGTACTCGGCGAGGCCGGGGAAGGCCGTTCCCGTGCCGCTCCACCGGGCCGCCCGGACCGCGCTCTCGCGCAGCGCCGCCGCGGCGTCCCGGCGCGACGCCCCCGTGGCGACCAGCACCAGATCCGCGTAGGCACCGGCCAGCCGCGCCTCCAGATCGGCGGCGAGCGCCTGCGCCGTGGCGGCGTCGCTCACCTCGAACGGCAGCGCGTACGCCGCGGCGGCCGCCTCCGGCACCGCGCCCAGGTCCAACACCGTGCGCCGCAGCGCGTCGCGGCGTGCCCGGTGTCCCGTGTAGGCCTCACGCACCTCCGCGTCCCGATCCGCGCCGATCCGCGCGCCGACCACGCCGTAGCCGTACACCGCGGCGTGCTCGGCGGCGAGCGCCGCCTGGGTGGCGCGCAGCGCCGGGGTGTCGGGGACCTCGGCGGAGTCCTGGGCCCGCCGCGTGGTCCCCCGTGTCGTGCGCGTCATGCGCGGGCCTCTCCCAGCAGATAGACGTGGACCGAACCGGCCGCCGACAGCGAGGCGAGCAGCCGGGCCAGCTCGGGCGGGGCGTCGCCGAGGGTGCGCAGTCGCTCGTCGGCCAGGGCGCGTTCGGCCTCGATGAGCCCGGCGAGCGCGCCGTCGGCGTCGGACGGCACCCCGGGCGCGGAGCCGGGGGACGGCGCACCGTCCTCCTGAAGCGCCGTCAGCTGCGCCGCGACGGTCTCCCGCAGCGGGGTGAGCGTTCCGGCGAGGTCCGGGTGGGCCGCGGTGGTGGCGTCGTAGCGGGCGAGCAGCTTGGCGTTGTCCCGGGCCGCCCGCCGGCGCAGCCCCTCGGGGGTGGCGGCGGCCTCGCCGGAACGTTCGGGGCCGGCGTCGTCCGCCCCGGAGCAGCCGCTGAGCACGCCGGTCAGGGCGACGAGGGCGCCGCCGGTGAGCAGAAGGGTACGTCTGGGCAGCTCGATGGGCGGGCCGCTGGACATGGCTTCCCCGTACTTCCCGCGAGTGAGTTCATCTGATGATGCGTCAGCGGTATCTCCAGTGGAGATCACCGCAGGGTGAGCGTACCCGTGCAGTCAGCTCATCGGCCCGCGACCCCGGGTTCGCGGCGTGCCAGGACCGCACGACAACGCGGTCGGCGTACGGTGCCACAGGCGATAGGCTGTGGCGGCGGGTCTGAGCCCCGCGCCCCCACCCCCCGATCCCCACAACAGCAGACGCGGCCGAGGAGTCACCCGGATGAGCACGACCCAGATCGACAGGCTGCGGGAGCTGCTGGAGCCGCTGGCCGGGGAACGGGGGATGGACCTCGAAGAGGTGCGGCTGACGCCGGCGGGCAAGCGCCGCGTGCTGCGGGTCGTGGTGGACACCGACGAGGGCGTGGGCCTGGAGGCCTGCGCCGAACTGAGCCGCGCCGCCTCCGCCGCCCTCGACGCCGCGGATGTGCTCGGAGCGACCCCGTACGTCCTGGAGGTCTCCTCGCCCGGCGCCGACCGGCCGCTGACGGAGCACCGCCACTACCGGCGTGCCACCGGCCGGCTGATCAAGGCCAGGCTGCACGACGGCGGCGAGCTGACCGCGCGCGTCGTCGGCGTGGACGGGAGCGGCCTGGACCTGGAGGTCCCGGGCGTCAAGGGACGCCGGCCGACCGCCCGCCGGGTGGGGTTCGACGAGATCGCCTCCGCCCGGGTGGAGATCGAGTTCAGCCGCAAGACGGACGCTGACACGGACAGCGACACAGACACAGATACACCTACAGACACCGACGGTGACGAGAGCCAGAAGGAGGCGTAGTCGTGGACATCGATATGAGTGCCCTGCGGGGACTGGTGCGGGAGAAGGAGATCTCCTTCGATCTGCTCGTGGAGGCGATCGAATCGGCTCTCCTCATTGCGTACCACCGCACCGAGGGCAGCCGCCGCCGCGCACGCGTGGTGCTGGACCGCGGCACCGGCCATGTGACGGTGTGGGCCAAGGAGGACGCGGCCGACCTCGAACCGGACGAGGACGGCGAGCGGCCCGAGCCGCGCGAGTTCGACGACACCCCGGACGGGTTCGGCAGGATCGCGGCGACCACCGCCAAGCAGGTCATCCTCCAGCGGCTGCGCGACGCGGAGGGTGATGTCACCTTCGGCGAGTACGCCGGGCGCGAGGGCGACGTGGTGGCCGGCGTCGTCCAGCAGGGGCGTGACCCGCGCAGCGTGCTGGTGGACATCGGCAAGATGGAGGCCGTGCTGCCGCCGCAGGAGCAGGTTCCGGGCGAGTCGTACACCCACGGCTCGCGGCTGCGCTGCTACGTGGTGCGGGTGGCCAAGGGGGCGCGCGGCCCGTCCGTCACGCTCTCGCGCACCCACCCGAACCTGGTGAAGAAGCTGTTCGAGCTGGAGGTCCCGGAGATCGCCGACGGCTCGGTCGAGATCGCGGCGATCGCCCGCGAGGCCGGGCACCGCACCAAGATCGCGGTGCACTCCACCAGATCAGGGCTGAACGCCAAGGGCGCCTGCATCGGCCCGATGGGCGGGCGGGTGCGCAACGTGATGGCGGAGCTGCACGGCGAGAAGATCGACATCGTGGACTGGTCCGACGACCCGGCCGAGATGGTCGCCAACGCTCTGTCGCCCGCCCGGGTGAGCCGGGTCGAGGTGGTGGACGCGGCGGCCCGCTCGGCGCGGGTCACCGTGCCGGACTACCAGCTGTCGCTCGCCATCGGCAAGGAGGGGCAGAACGCCCGGCTGGCGGCCCGCCTGACCGGCTGGCGCATCGACATCCGCCCCGACACCGAGCAGCGGCAGCCGGACGCCGGGGAATGACCTTGGCGGCCGTGGCGTTGTGACAACCGCCGCCCCGTGCGACGGGGCGGAGATCGTGCCGACCCGGGTAGGGGAGCGGTACGTACGGGGAGGTAGAATCAACTGTGTCTGGCCGGACACATGTCCAGGCATGCCCGGAGCGGACGTGCGTGGGCTGTAGGCAACGCGCGGCCCGGGATGATCTGCTGCGTGCGGTGTTGGTCGAGGGGCACTGTGTCCCTGATCCACGCGGTACGCTGCCCGGTCGGGGCGCCTATGTGCACCCCGTACCGGCCTGCGTCGAGCTGGCGGTCCGCCGTCGGGCGTTCCCCAGGGCCTATCGGACCCAGGGGCCGCTTGACACCGGAGAGCTGGCACGCTTGGTCGGCCGGATGCAAGCGCAGGAAACGCACCAAACGTAAGAAGCGCCGCGTGGTGGTCACCACGCGGTCCAGGTACCTCGCGAGTCGGAAGTAGGTCGAGATTGCGATGAGCACTCGATGAGTACGCGATGAGTACGCCCGTGAAATAGCGAAGGTCCGAGGGACGACCCACCCCGGACCGTAAGGAGCGAAGTGGCTAAGGTCCGGGTATACGAGCTCGCCAAGGAGCTTGGAGTCGAAAGCAAGGTCGTCATGGCCAAGCTCCAAGAACTCGGTGAATTCGTCCGTTCGGCGTCCTCGACGATTGAGGCGCCGGTCGTCCGTAAACTGACTGATGCGCTCAGCGCGGGTTCTGGCGGTGCCAGGAAGTCCGCGAAGCCCGGTGCGCCGGGCAGGAGCGCCCCCAAGCCGGGTGGCGCGCCCAAGCCGGGTGCCCCCGGTCCCCGTCCGGGACCTGCCGCGCCCAAGCCGGGTGCGGCGGCCCCCAAGCCGGGCAACGCGCCGCGGCCGGGTCCCACCCCGCCGCCTGCCGCGCCCAAGCCGTCCGGCGCCAAGCCGGGCCCTGCGGCGCCCGAGTTCACCGCGCCGCCGAGCCCCGAGCCGGCGCCGCGTCCCGCCGCCCAGCGTCCCGGCCCCGCGGCCGGTCCTGGTGGCAACGCGCCCAAGCCGGGTGCGCGTCCGGCCCCCAAGCCGGGTGCCGCCGCGCCGAAGCCGGCCGGTGCCAAGCCCGCGGGTGAGGCCCGCAAGCCGGGTGGCCCCAAGCCGGGCGCCCGTCCCGCCGGCCCGCGTCCGGGTAACAACCCGTTCACGACCAGTGGCTCCACGGGCATGGCCCGTCCGCAGGCCCCTCGTCCCGGTGGCGCTCCGCGTCCCGGTGGCCAGGGCCAGGGCGGTCCGCGTCCCGGTGGCGGTCAGCCGGGTGCGGCCGGTCCGCGCCCCCAGGCGCCCGGTGGCGGTCGCGCCACTCCGGGCAACATGCCCCGTCCGCAGGGTGCGGCCCCCGGTGGCCCGCGTCCCGGCGGCGGTAACCGTCCGAACCCCGGCATGATGCCGCAGCGTCCGGCGGCCGGTGGCCGTCCGGGCGGCGGTCCCGGTGGCCCCGGCGGCCGTGGTGCCGGTGGCGGTCCCCGCCCCGGTGGCGGCGGCGGTGGCGGCTTCCGCGGTGGCGGCGGCGGTGCCCGTCCGGGCGGCGCCGGTCGTCCCGGTGGCGGCGGCGGTTTCGCCGGTCGTCCCGGTGGCGGCGGTGGAGCCGGTGGCGGCGGCGGTTTCGCCGGCCGTCCGGGCTTCGGCGGCCGTCCCGGTGGCCCCGGTGGCCGTGGTGGTACGCAGGGTGCCTTCGGGCGTCCCGGCGGCCCGGCCCGGCGTGGCCGCAAGTCGAAGCGGCAGCGGCGCCAGGAGTACGAGGCCATGCAGGCCCCGTCGATCGGCGGCGTGATGCTGCCGCGCGGCAAGGGTGAGGCCATCCGGCTGTCGCGCGGTGCGTCCCTGACCGACTTCGCGGAGAAGATCAACGCCAACCCGGCGTCGCTGGTCCAGGTGATGTTCAACCTGGGCGAGATGGTCACCGCGACCCAGTCGGTCTCCGACGAGACCCTCCAACTCCTCGGTGACGAGATGAACTACACGGTTCAGATCGTCAGCCCGGAGGAGGAGGACCGCGAGCTGCTCGGCTCCTTCGACATCGAGTTCGGTGAGGACGAGGGCGGCGAAGAGGCCCTGGTCAAGCGTCCGCCGGTGGTGACCGTCATGGGTCACGTCGACCACGGCAAGACGCGTCTGCTGGACGCGATCCGCAAGACCAACGTCATCGAGGGTGAGGCCGGCGGCATCACCCAGCACATCGGTGCGTACCAGGTCGCCACCGAGGTCAACGGCGACGACCGGAAGATCACCTTCATCGACACCCCGGGTCACGAGGCGTTCACCGCCATGCGTGCCCGTGGTGCGAAGTCGACCGACATCGCGATCCTGGTGGTCGCGGCCAACGACGGTGTGATGCCCCAGACGATCGAGGCGCTCAACCACGCCAAGGCCGCCGAGGTGCCGATCGTCGTCGCGGTCAACAAGATCGACGTCGAGGGTGCCGACCCGACCAAGGTGCGCGGTCAGCTGACCGAGTACGGCCTGGTCGCCGAGGAGTACGGCGGCGAGACCATGTTCGTCGACATCTCCGCCAAGCAGGGCACCAACATCGAGGGTCTGCTGGAGGCCGTGATCCTCACGGCGGACGCCGCCCTCGACCTGCGGGCCAACCCCACGCAGGACGCCCAGGGCATCGCCATCGAGGCCCACCTGGACCGCGGTCGCGGTGCGGTGGCCACGGTGCTGGTCCAGCGCGGCACGCTGCGCGTCGGCGACACCATGGTGGCGGGCGACGCGCACGGCCGAGTGCGGGCGATGCTGGACGACTCCGGCAAGAACGTCTACGAGGCCGGTCCGTCCACGCCCGTCCTGGTGCAGGGTCTGACCAATGTGCCGGGCGCCGGCGACAACTTCCTGGTGGTCGGCGAGGACCGTACCGCCCGGCAGATCGCCGAGAAGCGTGCGGCGCGGGAGCGCAACGCGGCCTTCGCCAAGCGCGTCCGCAGGGTCTCCCTCGAGGACCTGGACCGGGTGCTCAAGGAGGGCGAGTTCCAGCAGCTCAACCTCATCATCAAGGGCGACGCGTCCGGTTCGGTCGAGGCCCTGGAGTCCTCGCTGCTCCAGCTGGATGTCGGCGAGGGTGTGGACCTGCGGGTTCTGCACCGCGGGGTGGGTGCGGTCACCGAGACCGACATCGACCTGGCGGCCGGCTCCGACGCCATCATCATCGGCTTCAACGTGCGCGCCGAGGGGCGTGCCACGCAGGCGGCCGAGCGTGAAGGCGTGGACGTCCGGTACTACTCGGTCATCTACCAGGCGATCGAGGAGATCGAGGCGGCCCTGAAGGGCCTGCTGAAGCCGGAGTACGAAGAGGTCGAGCTGGGCACCGCGGAGATCCGCGAGGTCTTCCGCTCCTCCAAGCTGGGCAACATCGCGGGTGTGCTCATCCGCTCCGGCGAGGTCAAGCGGAACACCAAGGCACGACTGCTGCGCGACGGCCGGGTCGTGGCGGAGAACCTCAACATCGAGGGCCTGCGCCGCTTCAAGGACGACGTCACCGAGATCCGCGAAGGCTTCGAGGGCGGTATCAACCTCGGGAACTTCAACGACATCAAGATCGACGACGTCATCGCGACGTACGAGATGCGGGAGAAGCCGCGCGTCTAGCGCGGTGGGCCGGGGCCGGTCGGCGGGGTGCGAAACTCCGTCGATCGGCCCCGGCCGTTCCCGTTACGATCACCAGCATGTATACCGGGACGTTGTCGTTCGACCTGCTGCTGGGGGATGTGCATTCCCTCAAGCAGAAGCGCTCCGTGGTCCGGCCCATCGTGGCGGAGCTGCAGCGCAAGTACGCGGTCAGCGCCGCAGAGGTCGGTGACCAGAACCTCCACCGCCGGGCCGAGATCGGCCTGGCCGCGGTCTCCGGGGACCACGGGCACCTGTCCGGACTCCTCGACGACTGCGAGCGGCTGGTGGCCGCCCGCCCCGAGGTGGAACTGCTGTCCGTACGGCGGCGGATCCACGGCGAGCACGACGAATAGCGAGCGGCAGCCCCCCACGGGGCAGGCCGGACAGCAGGCAAGGAGAAGGACCAGTGGCCGACAAGGCGCGGGCGAAGAGGCTGGCGGACCTCATCCGCGAGGTGATCGCCCAGAAACTGCAGCGGGGCATCAAGGACCCGAGGCTGGGAACCAGGGTCACCATCACCGACACCCGGGTGACCGGCGACCTGCGGGAAGCGACCGTCTTCTACACGGTGTACGGGGACGAGAGCGACCGCGAGGAGGTCGCCGCCGGACTGAACAGCGCCAAGGGCATGCTGCGCTCGGCGGTGGGCGCGGCGGCCGGGGTCAAGCACACCCCGAGCCTGGAGTTCGTCCCCGACGCGCTGCCGGAGACCGCCCGCAACCTTGAGCACCTGTTCGATCAGGCGCGGGAGCGGGACGAGGAGGTGCGCCGTACCTCCGCAGGTGCCCAGTACGCGGGGGAGGCCGACCCGTACCGGGAGGAGGGTGAGCGCGCCGAGGGCGACGCGGACACCGTGGACACCGCGGACGGCGCGGACGGCGCCGGCCCGGGCAGCACGGAGAGCACGGACAGCACCGAGGGCCGTACCGACCGATGAGCAAAGCCAGCGGCGGCCCGGACGGGATCGTCGTCGTCGACAAGCCCGCCGGGCACACCTCGCACGACGTGGTGGCGCAGATGCGCGGCATCGCCCGCACCCGCCGCGTCGGGCACGCCGGGACCCTGGACCCGATGGCCACCGGGGTCCTGGTGCTGGGCCTGGGCCAGGCCACCAAGCTGCTGGGACACCTGGCGCTCACGGAGAAGGAGTACCTGGGCGTCATCCGGCTCGGCCAGACCACGGTCACCGATGACGCGGAGGGCGAGATCACCGGCACGGCGGGCGCCCCCGCCGTCGACCGGGCCGCCCTGGACGCCGCGGTGGCGGCGCTGACCGGCGACATCCTCCAGGTCCCGGCCAGCGTCAGCGCCATCAAGGTCGACGGCAAGCGGTCCTACAAGCGGGTGCGGGAGGGCGAGGACGTCGAACTCCCGGCCCGGCCCGTGACGGTGCGGTCCTTCGACGTGCACCACGTGACCACGACGGCGACGCCGGACGGCACCCCCGTCACCGATGTGACCGTGGGCGTGGTCTGCTCCTCCGGCACGTACATCCGGGCGCTCGCCCGCGACGTGGGCGCGGCCCTGGGCACCGGCGGGCACCTGACCGCGCTCCGTCGCACCCGCGTCGGCCCGTACGGGCTCGGCGGACCCGGCGGTGCCCGTACGCTCGACGCGCTCCGCGCCGAACTGCGCGTGCTGCCGCTGGACGAGGCCGCGGCGGCGGCGTTCCCGCGCTGGGACGTGGACGAACGCCGGGCCCGCCTGATCGGCAACGGCGTACGGATCGCGGCGCCGCAGCTGCCGGCCGGTCCGGTAGCGGTGTTCGGCCCGCAGCGGCACCTGGTCGCACTGGTCGAGCGGGTCGGCGAGGGGGACGCGCGGGCGAAGAGCCTGGCGGTCTTCGCCGCACCGGCGCAGGCACCGTCCCCGTCGTGACGCCCCCGTCCGGGGGCCGGGTACCTTGGAGCCGCGGCGGGCCACCGTGGCGGCCCGTGAAAACGCGCAAGGAATCGGCGAGGAGCGAGAACGGTGCAGCGCTGGCGTGGCATGGCGGAGATCCCCGGTGACTGGGGGCGCAGCGTCGTCACCATCGGGTCGTACGACGGCGTGCACCTCGGACATCAGCTGATCATCGGCAAGGCGGTGGAACGCGCCAGGGAACTGGGCGTCCCGGCGGTCGTGATCACCTTCGACCCGCATCCGAGCGAGGTGATCAGGCCGGGCAGCCAGCCGGCGCTGCTGGCCCCGCACGCGCGGCGCGCCGAGCTGATGGAGCGGCTGGGTGTGGACGCGGTGCTGGTGCTGCCGTTCACCAAGGAGCTGTCGCGGCTGTCACCGGCGGAGTTCGTCGTCAAGGTGCTGGTGGAGAAGTTGCACGCGCGGTCCGTGGTGGAGGGGCCCAACTTCCGCTTCGGACACCGGGCGGCGGGCACCGTGGCGACGCTGGCGGAGCTGGGGGAGAGCTACGGCTTCGACGTGCGGGTCATCGATCTGTACGTGCGCGGGGCGGTGGGGGAGGGCGAGCCGTTCTCGTCCTCACTGGCGCGCCGGCTGATCGCCGAGGGCGATGTAGCGGGCGCGGCGGCGGTACTGGGCCGGCCGCACCGGGTGGAGGGCGAGGTGGTGCACGGGGCGGCGCGCGGGCGCGACCTGGGCATTCCGACCGCCAACCTGGACGTGGTGCCCGGCACCGCGATCCCGGCCGACGGGGTGTACGCGGGGTGGCTGACGGCGGGGCGGGAGCGCTGGCCGGCGGCGATCTCGATCGGCACCAATCCGCAGTTCGAGGGCACCGTGCGCTCGGTGGAGGCACATGTCGTGGACCGTACCGACCTCGATCTGTACGGGCAGTGGGTGGCGGTGGACTTCCACTCCTACGTGCGCGGGCAGGAGACCTTCGACAGCCTGGACGCCTTCCTGGCGCGGCTGGAGGAGGACAAGCAGCGGGTGCGCGAACTGCCCGCCTGAGCGCTCGCGGACCACAGGGACCGCACGCACGACGGCCGCCGCCGACCGAGAGGTCGGCGGCGGCCGTCGTGGTGTGTCAGCGCTGGGGCGGCGGAGGCGCGCCCCAGCCGCCGGGCTGCTGCGGAAAGCCGTACCCCGGGTGCTGCGGGGGCTGCTGCTGCGGAGGCTGCTGGGGGTATCCGTATCCCGGCTGCTGGTGCGGCGGCGGGTACCCGTATCCCTGCGGCGGCTGCCCGGGGACCTGCCCCGGCGACTGGCCGTGGCCCGGGAGCGGCGGTGCCATGTGCGGCGGCAGCCCGCCGTCCTGGGTCCACAGCCCCTGCTGCTGCTGAGCGCGGACGAAGTCCTCGGCGATCAGTGCGGCCAGGTCGAAGTAGGACTGCCGGGTCTTGGGCCGCATCAGATCCAGGTCCAGTTCGGCGCCGGCCGCCAGGTGTTCGTCGAACGGGGCGACCACCACGCCGCGGCAGCGGGTCTGGAAGTGGGCCACGATGTCCTCGACCTTCACCATCCGGCCGGTCTCCCGCACCCCGGAGATCACCGTGACGCTGCGCTGCACCAGCTCGCCGTAGCCGTGGGCGGCCAGCCAGTCGAGGGTGGTGCTGGCGCTGCTGGCACCGTCCACGGACGGCGTGGAGACGATGATCAGCTGGTCGGCGAGGTCCAGGACGCCGCGCATCGCGCTGTACAGCAGGCCGGTGCCCGAGTCGGTGAGGATGATCGGGTACTGCTTGCCGAGCACGTCGATGACGCGCCGGTAGTCCTCGTCGTTGAAGGTGGTCGAGACGGCCGGGTCCACGTCGTTGGCGAGGATCTCCAGACCTGAGGGGGCCTGCGAGGTGAACCGGCGGATGTCCATGTAGCTGTTGAGGTACGGGATCGCGCCGACCAGATCGCGGATGGTCGCACCGGTCTCACGGCGCACCCGGCGGCCGAGGGTACCGGCGTCCGGGTTGGCGTCGATCGCGATCACCTTGTCCTGCCGCTCGCTGGCGAGCGTGGCGCCCAGCGCGGTGGTCGTGGTGGTCTTGCCGACGCCGCCCTTGAGGCTGATGACGGCGATCCGGTAGCAGGACAGCACCGGGGTGCGGATGATGTCGAGCTTGCGCTGCCTCTCCGCCTCCGCCGCCTTGCCACCGATCCGGAACCGTGAACCCGCCTTGCTGGCCGGCTGGGAACGCTGCTTGTTGCGGCGCTTGTCCTGCAGCAGCCGGTCGGAGGACAGCTCTACCGACGCGGTGTAGCCGAGCGCGCCCGGCTGGGCACCCTCGTACGGCTGCGTGCCGGGCCAGCCGGGCACGGCGCGGGGGTCCTGCGGCGGCTGGTGGGGCTGACCGTGCTGCGCGGGCGGTACGGGCTGCTGCTGTGCGGGGTCGGCCGGCTGCGGCTGCGGCTGGGCGAACTGCGGCCCGGTGGGCTGCCCGTACGGGGGCGGGCCCGGCCGGTCGCTCTGATCGTCCTGGCCCGGCTGGGCGGCGGCCTGGTGGGGGAGCGGGTAGGGCATGCCGCCGGGCTGCTGGTGCTGTGGGTGCTGCTGGTGCGGCGGCTGGGGGTACGGCTGCCCCGGGGCGGGCTGCGGGTACGCGCCCGGCTGTCCGGGCGGGGTGGGCTGCGCGTAGGGGGCGCCGGGCTGCGGGCCGGGGGGCTGCGCGTACGGGGCGCCGCCGCCGGGCACCTGCTGCTGGTGCGGCGGGCCACCCGCGTACGGGGAGAGCGCCGCGCCCGCGCCGGGCTGACCAGGTTGTCCGGGCTGCCCGGGCTGGACGAACGGGGCGCCCGGCTGCGGTGCGGGCGGCCCGTTCTGCGGCGGGACCGGCTGTGGGTCCTGCTGCGACGGCGCGGGTGATTGCGGGCCGGGCTGGGCGTACGGCGCGAGAGCACCGCCGGCCCCGCCCCCGGGCTGCGGCCCGGCCGGCGGGGCCGCCGGCGGCGCGTACGGGGGGAGCGGAGCGCTGGGCGCGGGCTGCTGCGGAGCGGGAACGCTCGCGGCTGCCGGTCCGGCGTCCTGCTGCTCCGCCTGGGCGGCCTGCTGGAGGAAGGCCGGCGGAATGGCGTCCTGCGGCTCCTCCTCCGGCTCCGGGGCCCCCTCCGCCTCCTCCTCGACGGGGATCGGCGTCTCCGGCTCCGCGCGGGCGAACTCGACCCGGACGGGCGGCTGGTCCTGGGCGAAGCCCGAGGCACCCTTCGGGGTGAAGACGAACGTGGCGTCCGCGATCTCCCCCGCGCCGCCGGTCACTTCGGGGGCGGAGGGCTCCGGTGCGTCCGTGGGCGCGGCGGTGATCTCCTCCGGCTCCTGCGAGGCGGCGGGCTCACCCGGCTCACTCGACGCGCCCGGCTCAACCGGGACGTCCGGCTCGCTCGGCGCGGCCGGCGGCGCCTCGGCCGGTACCGGGGGCTTGATCTGGAAGTCCGGCGGCAGCGGCGGCAGTCCACCGGGCGGCACGGCCGGCGGCACCGGCGGGACGGGCCCCGGCCCGGCGGCCGGCGCGGGGTGCTGCGGCGGCCGCTGCTCCCCGATGGCCTTGCGCACGGCGGCGGCCGAGAACTGGAGCGTCGTGCTGTTCTGCGGCTCACCCTCGCCGCGGGCGGGTTCGGCCGCCGGCTGCGCGGGCGTCGGATCCGGCACGGAGACGTCCTGCGGATGCAGTTCCGGGACCGGTCCCCGGTCGATGGGGGCGGCCGGCGGTGGAACGGCGGCCGGCGGCGCGGCCGGAGCCGGGGGCGCGGGCGGGACGGAACTCACCGGCGGGGGCGGAGGCGTGGCCGCCCCACCCCCCGGCGCGCCGCCCGAATACCAGGCGGGCGGGGTGTAGTCGATGGTGAACTGCCCGGTGTTCTCGGGCTCCTCGTCGAGGAGCTCATCATCGGGCCGTTCGTCGGGGGAGGAGTTCTCCTCCCCGGTGCGAACCTTGTCCCGATCGGTGTTCACGACGCCTCCCGCTGCTGGTATTGCTTTCTGGTCCGGGCATCATTGGGACCGTTACGCGGATGACGGACTTGAGCCCCCGTGCGGTTCCCTCGGCATGGACCGGGGTGGATGGCCCGGCGGCGCTCCCGCCGCGACCACTCTCAGCCTAATCATCACAGCCAAGAACCCCGCACCGCTCCCCGCCACCGCGCGACGCGCATCACAGCGGAAACCGGCGCGAGCCGGACAGGGGAAGAAGCCGGCCGCCCGGCGCCGTATCAACCGGCGTTGTCGTACCGGATACTGCCCACCATGCGCTCAATGGTCTCATCGGGGAGCTCGTCCTCATACCCGATGTCGGTCATCAGCCCCCACCCCACGAGGTTGTTGTCAGGGCTGAGATAGGAAATCCCGATCACGAGTCCGTCCCGCACCGGACAGCGAGCGTCGGGATCGTTCGGGAGACCCGTGACCGTCGCGGTGGTGATGTGACCGGCGACGCCGTGCTCGTTGCTGAACGGCTCCGTGTCGGTCACGTCGAGCCGGTCGCCCTCACTCCGCGACATGTTCGCCAGCAGAAGATCCACCGCGAGCGCCCGGCTCGCTTCCTCGGTGTCCGTCGCCCCCTGACGGTTGCTCGTTCCCGCCAAGGCCCGCGCGTCTCCGCCCGCCGCGCGGCCCGGATCGGTCAGCAGCAGCACGGCGGTGATCGTCGCCAAGGTCAGCGCCGTGGCGCCCAGACCGAACGCCACAGACCGTACGGTGCGGTTCGTACCGCCCGCAGGGGCGGGGGTCGGTTCGCCAGGAGAAAACGCCCGCAGGTATGACGGGTCCTGGTAGGGGTTCGGCCCCGGTGGCGGTCCGCCGAACGTCATCCGCTCATCCTTCCCCGTGTGCGCATTCAGCTGTTGGCGTCCAGTCGGCTGGCATGTCCCAGCAGCCCGGCCTCGCCGTCGGTGGGTACCAGGCGCACCAACTGCCGCGCCCGCCGCGTGCACCACACCGTGGCGTCCTCCGCCAGCGTCGACAGGGCCTCCGTCTGCTGGGCGGGCAGTCCCATCAGCGGGCCGATACGCCCCGCCTCCTCCGGTGAGACGCGCTGCACCCCCACCAGCGCCGCGTGTTCGGCCAGCCGGGGCGCGACCGGGCTCAGATAGGGCAGCAGGGTGAGCACGGGCTGCCACGGCGCCGACACCACCCGGCCGCGCGGTGGACGGATACCGCAGTCCCGCACCACCAGCACGGGGTTGCCGAGCGTCGCCCCCAGCGGCGGCACCTTGCCCACCTCGTGCAGCGTCATCAACTCCATGCCGCCGTCGGCCGCCTGGGCCAGCCGTGTCCACAGCCGGGGCCGCCCCGTCTCCACCGCGACCCGGGTGCCGGTGCCCACCGCGCGCAGTGCCAGCACCTGCGCCGTCCACAGACCGCCGATCAGCACGATCTCGTACGGCACCGGATGATGGATGCCCAGCACGGCGGGACGACCGCGGACATCGACCCCGATCACCACACCGTCGTCACCGACCGGCAGCGCGAGCCCCGCCAGTTCGTCCGCCGTCAGCACATGCCCGCCGCCCCGGCCCATCAGTGCCCGCCTCCCAGCGGCAGGGTGGCCCGCACCCCGCGCAACTGCTCGTGATCCATCCGGGTCAGCCCGACCCGTACCCCCCGCGCCGCGTGCAGCAACGCCTCGCCCGCCGCCCGCAGATGATCCTCACCGTGCCCGGTGACCCGCACGTGCCCGGCCACCGACACCGAACCGGCGGCGTGCCGGCGCAGCGTCAGCGCGAAGGTCGTGGCGAAAGCGGGACCGGCGGTCAGCAGCGCCACCAGACCCGACAGCGGCGCCGCGCCGGCCCCGAGCGCCGGCCAGCGGCTCACCTCGAACGTCGTGTGCCAGCGGTCGTCGCACCGCCACGCCCGCGAACTCTCCGCCGTACGCCGCGGCCTGGGGCCGTCCCCCTGCCCGATCAGCGTGGTGGTCGCCGGGTTGGAGCTGGCACAGGCGGCGACCGCGGACAACAGCTCCGCCTCCGACAGCACCGTGGCCCGGAACCCCGCTCCCGTCAGCCGGCTCGCGAGCTGATCGGCGGCCCGGGTCAGCGCGCGCTGCGCGCCCTTCAGCCCGCCGCCGCGTTCGGCCACGGCCTCCTGGCAGCGTTCGGGATCCAGCCGGAGCGCCACCCAGGTCAGGCGCAGCCCGGGCGCCATCTCGTGCCCCTCCTGCGCCCCGTTGCCCAGCAGCTGGGCGTAGTTGCGCCCGGCGATCGCCTGCTGCGGCAACTGCGGTGACGGCGCGGGCTGGGTGTGCTGCACGCACTGCACCGAATCCAGCAGCACGCCGTCCGTCTCCAGTGCGTCCGCGAGCAGCGTCAGCGGCAACGGGCTGCCCTCCCGCCCCGGTTGCAGGGGGGAGCGCGGCGCCTCCACCCGCAGCACGGCGGTCAGCCGGCTGCCGTCACCGGCCATGCCCACGTCCGCCGACCACGCGCCGGACGCCGCCGCGCTGCCGGGCCGGGTGCGCTGGAACGCGTAACTGCGCAGACCGGGCTCGCATTCGGCGGCCAGTGACAGCAGCGGATCGACACCGGGGGGCAGCGGGCCCATCGCCCGCTTCCGGCGGCGGCGCAGCGCCCAGGCCGCGCCCGCCCACGCCGGGAGCGGCCGGCCGCGCCGCCTGCCCACCGCGATCAGCGTCAAAGCGGCGGCGGGCACGGTCGCCGCCGCCATCAGTACCCAGCTGTCCGCCACCCAGCCGCTCAACAGCAGGGCCACCGCCGCCTGTACACAGACCAGGGGCCACACCGCGCACCCGGGACCCGCCGCCGCGCCCGCACCACCCGAGGACGCCCGCGTACTCCTGGGCACCACCGGTCGTGCACGCTCCGGCGTCGCGGCAGGTCCCGCCGTACGCGCCCCCGTCACCGTGGTCGCCATCGTCAACGCCCCCCTCCTCCCGGTGATCAGACCGTCACCCGGCATAGTAGATGTCCACTCCGACGGTCGGCACAGCCGACCCGGACAGTTGAACCAGCCGCATGGGGGAGGAGCGCCCGGCCATGGCCTCGCGCAAGGACGAGCTGAACGCGTATACGTACGCCAAGAAGCGGAGGGTCGCCGCCTTTGTGCAACCCTCTCCCACCGGCAGCGACGAGGGCGCCCCGCGCCCCCTGCGCGCCGTGGTGCCCGGCATGGTGGTGGGCGCGCTGGTGCTGGCCGGCTTCGGCGCGTGGGGGATGTTCAAGCCGGCCGTCCCGGCGCAGTGGGACAAGCCCAACAAGAACGTCATCATCGGCAGCGAATCCACCACCCGGTACGTCGTCCTGACCACCGACGGACGCGACCAGCTGCACCCGGTGCTCAACCTCTCCTCCGCCCGGCTGCTCCTGGACCCCGACTCCTTCGACATCGTCAGCGTCAACGAACGCGAACTGGACAACGGCCGCATCCCGCACGGCGCCACCCTCGGCATCCCCTACGCCCCCGACCGGCTGCCCTCCGCCGACGACGCCGGGACCGCCAAGCGGTGGGCGGTGTGCCAGCGGCCCGGCGGATCCGGCGGCGCCGAGGCCGGCCATGTGCAGCAGGCGGTGTTCGTCCTGGGCGACCGTGACGCCGACCGCGTCGAGGGACGGCAGCGGCTGCGCGACGGGCAGGTGCTGTACGTCGCCTCCACCCGCGACCAGGCCCGCTACCTCGTCGACGGCACGGGCACCAAGTACCTCATCGGCGGCCCGGACTGGGCGGACATGGCCGGGGACGAGACCGAGCTGCTGCACCGTTCTCTGGTCGGCAGCGAACACGATCCGCAGCCCGTCACCGAGGAGTGGCTGGCCACGCTGAACGAGGGCAGCCCCATCGTCTTCCCCCAGCTGGAGGGCCCCATCGGGGAACGCGCCGGGGTGCCGGGGCTCGACCCGGACGCGGACCGTGTCGGCATGGTGCTGCTCGCCCCGACCGGCGCCGGCCCGCAGCACTATGTGGTGCTGCCCGGAAAGGTGGTGCCCGTCTCGGAGTTCACCGCACGGCTGTTGCTGGACAGCCCCGACGCGGGTTCGCTGGGCCAGGCGAGCGGCGCGCTGGAGGTCGGCGCCCAGACGTTCACGCCCGCCCCCGCGGCCGACAGCATCGACCGCGATCACGACTGGCCGGCCGCCGCCGCCGAACAGGTCAACGCCCTGGCGGGCGACGACCCTCCGCGCGAGACCGTGTGCTCCGTCCTGCGGGGCGTGGATGAGGACGACGGAAGCACCGAACTGAGCACCTGGGCCGGCACCGGCTACCCGGCCACGATCGTGAACGAGGCGGGCAGCGCGTACGTCACCCCGGGATCCGGGCTCCTCTACCGCCAGGTACAGGGCGAACAGGCGGAGGCCGGCGGCCTGTACCTGGTCACGGACACCGGACTGCGGTACGCGGTGGACGCCGGTGCCACCACCGACAAGAGCGCCGAAGACGCGCAGATCAGGCTGGGTTACCGGGACGTCGCCCCGGTGCCGGTGCCCGCCCACTGGTCGCAGTTCCTGCCGGTCGGACCGCGGCTGGACCGGGCGAGCGCGCAGCAGCCGCAGGGCTCATGAGCGGGGGAGCGCGGATGAGACGGCTGAACGCCACAGCGGCGGCACTCGCCCTGACGGCCGGCGCCGGGATCCTGTACGTGCCGTACGGCCCCGTGGCCACGGCGCGGGCCGACGACCGGCGCTGCACCTTCCCCTCGGAACCGATCGTGGAGCAGCCCTGGTCGCTGCAGCGCGTCGTGCTCGACCGTCTGTGGCAGGACACCAAGGGCGAGAACGTGCGGGTGGCCGTCATCGACAGCGGTGTGGACGCGGCGAATCCGCAGCTGGCGGGCGCCGTCGACAAGGCGGCGGGCGCGGACTTCACCCCGCAGGACCCGCGCGAGGACGACGAGCCCAGCCGCACGAGCCACGGGGACGGAACGACGGACACGGTCGGTCACGGCACGAAGGTGGCGGGCATCATCGCGGCCCGGCCGGACGAGTCAAGCGGTTTCGTCGGACTGGCTCCCGGCGCCGTCATCATCCCGGTGCGGCAGAACGACGAGTACGGCAACGGCACCGTCGAATCGCTGGCCTGGTCGATCGACCACGCGGTGGACCAGGGCGCGCGGATCATCAACATCTCGCAGGACAGCGAGGAGGCGCTGAGCGATGAGACCTCGCTCAAGGCCGCGATCGACAGGGCGCTGGGCGCGGACATCGTGGTGATCGCCTCGGTCGGCAACGAGGGCGCGGACGGTGAGTTCAAGGAGACCTACCCCGCGGCGTACGACGGCGTCCTGGCGGTGGCCGCCTCCGACCGCAACAACGAGCGGGCCTTCTTCTCCCAGGCCGGCGACTTCGTCGGCATCGCGGCGCCCGGCGTGGACATGGTCTCCACGGTCCCCGGCGGCGGCCAGTGCGTGGACAACGGCACCAGCTTCGCGGCCCCGTACGTCGCGGGTGTCGCCGCGCTGCTGCGCGCCAAGTACCCGGACTGGACGGCGTCGCAAGTCGTCACCCACCTCCAGCAGACGGCGGAACGCGGCATCCCGGGACCCGACCCGTACCTGGGCTGGGGCGTGGTGGACCCGGTCCGCGCGCTGACGGACCCCACCGCCCCCGGTGACGCGCCGGTCCCGGACGAGCCGGCCCCGCCCGCCCCGGCACCGGACATCCCGGAGCTGGAGCTGGGCGAGTCCTACGCCGCCCGTGCCGAACGCCTGGGCACCTATGTCCTGCTGACCGGCACCGTCGTGACGGCATCGGTGGCCGGCACGGCCCTGATCCTCCGCGACCGCCGCCGACGCCGCCCCACCGACTCCGCCACGCCCTGATCTGCCCGGGAGTTCCAGGTGTCCCACCTCCACGGCGGTTTCGGTCCGCCCGTCCCACCGCGCCCCCACCACGGCGGGCACCCCCGCTGGACGGCCGCGCTGCTGATCGCACTCTCCCTGGCGGTGCTGGCGTCGGCCGGTGGCCTGGTGTGGGCGGTGGGACAGCGGCTCGGCGCGGAAAGAACCGCTACGGCCCCGGTGGAACCGGCTGCCCCCGCACCGCTGCCGGCGGAGCCGATCGAGGCGACAGCGGCGTGGCACATACCCGCACCCGATCTGAGTACCTTCGACGAACGGGTGCAGCAAGGCGGGGTCTGGCTGTACGAGGACACGGTGGTGCGCGTCATGCCCGAAGCCCTGGTGTCCTACGCACTGGCCGACGGCAGTGAACGGTGGAGCATGCCGCTGGCGGCGGGAAGCAACGGTTGCACCTCCTCCTCACAGATCGACGCCGGCCGCATCGCCGTTCTTTCGGGAATGAACTGTGAGTATCTCGTCGTGGTCGATCTCGCGACCGGCGAGGACCGGGCCACCATCTCGTTGACATCCACGCGGTTGAAAGTTCCCTACCAGGAACCGGCGCTCCTCGGCGACACCGTCGCCGTGGGTTCCCCCCTGGGCGGCGCCGGCTTCCGGATCAGTGACGGCGAGCAGTTGTGGTGGCACGAGCCGGGGGGACGCTGCGTCGAGACGGGTTACACGGTGCTGGACGACATCCTCGTCTCCGAGGTGGCCTGCGGAACGGGCTGCAACGATCTGGGCATCTGTGGCTACGGGTACGCGGCCACCGGACTGCGCGCGACGACGGAGAACGGTGAAGAGCTGTGGCGGTGGGAATTCGATCACGAGGTGGAGGGCTCGCAGCTGGAGATCATCGGGGTGATCTCCGTCGACCCGCTGGTGATCCATGCCCGGCTGGACGGCACGTTCGGTGGTGTCCATCGGATCTTCGTGGTCGAGGACACCAGGAACTCCGTGCTCAGGGAGGTCGGCTACCAGAAGGACCGGCACCTGCCGCCCTGCACGGTGCTGGCCACGTGGTGGTGCGCCGACGCCGTCGTCGGCGGCGACTATCTCGCTGTGTCGGGGATGGACACGGTGGGGCTGTCGGTTTTCGATCTGGCCACGGGCGAGCTGGTGGGTGATGTCCCTCCCGAGGGACGGTCGATGCGGCCGATCGCCATGGTGGAGGACGAGTTCCTCGTCTACCGGGGGGAGTGGGAAGACCATCCGGGCATGGTGGTGGCGATCGACCCGCAAACGATGACGCAGCACACTGTGATGACGCTGGACGAGGACGCCGCGTTGGAGCACGACATGTGGGGGATCGCCGGTTACGGCGTACGCCTGGTGTGGGACACGCCCACCCGGACCCTGGTCATGGCTGCCACCGAGATCTCCGAGAGTGCCCGCCTGCCGGAGGCATCCCTTCTGGCCTACCGCTGACCCACGGGGCCGTTCCTACTCGATGTCGAACTCGCCGTCCCTGGCCCCGAGAACGAAGGCCTCCCACTCGGCGGCGGTGTACCGCAGCACGGTGTCCGGGTCGCTGGAGTTGCGCATGCCGACGCCGCCACCGGGGAGGTAGGCGATCTCGACCCGCTCCTCCTCCGGGCTGCCCGGGGCGCTCAGCCACTCCACACCCGAGATGTCCAGCGCGTACAGCTCGTTCTTCTCGCGCTCCTTGCGAGCGGCGATCTCGGCCTCGGTCTCCGTCCCGGACATCGGCGGAGGCTCCCTTCTTCCCTCAACGCTGTGGTCTGAGGGCGATCGTAACGCAGCGCACCCGCGCGCGGACTATCGGCTGCGCAGGAGCCATTCGGCGAGCAGGACGAGGACGAAGCCGGTCACCAGGACCGCCATCCCCAGCCGGGTCCGGCCGCGGCGGCTCATCTCGATGACGGCGCCCGACAGGACGAAGGCTGCCCCGTACAGTCCGAGGGACACCAGGGAGGAACCGTCACCGAGTTGGATGACGAGCACCACCGCCATCACGGTCATCGCCGCCGCGGCGATGCCCATGCGAAGCCGTCTGGCCTGCCGTGGGGTGAGTCCCTGTGGTGTCGAAGTCACGTCAAGAGCATAGACGTTCGGTGTGCCTCGGTACTCAGTGCCGTGGATGAGTATCCGCACGGATGTCCGGTGCGGGAACCGTCACTAGTCTCACTCGCGTGGTTACCCACGTGTCTGCCCGATGTAGCTCCCGCATAAGATGAGCTACGAACGGCGATGGAGGGGGCACGGGGGGTAGAGAACGATGGGGGTGGGGTATGCCTGACGAAAGCAGCCCGTCGGCCGACCTGGTGGTGTCCACCGAGGCACTCGGCCAATTCCGCGGCCGGCTGGACGACGTCCTGACGAACACGCAGACCGCGGGTCTGACGCCCTCGCTGATGGCCGACCTGCGCATGGACCAGGCCAACTACGGCGGACTCATTCCCGGGATGACGCAGATCTCCCACGAGTTCGGTCATGCCGTGAACCGGCTGGAGGCCTTCGTGCGGATCCAGCAGGACCTGATCGAGGCCCTGGGTATCGCGACACTGATCTCGGAACGGGGCTACGAGAACGTCGAGGCGGAGAATTTGGAACGTCTTCAGCAGATCATGGCCCATCTGGCGGACGACTACACGCCACCGCCGGCGGTTACCGATGAGGATCTCTATGGCCGACCGGGACTTCGGCCTCTGCCGTGATGCTTTCTGCGCGGCAGCGGGGATGATCAACAAGAAGAAGGAGGCAGCATGGCGGAAGAACACGCTAGCGGCAGTGACCTCACAGTAAGCAGTGGTGAGATTACCAGCCTGCTCCAGAAGTTCACCGATGCTCAGGAGATCATTTCCCGGATGAGCGGGAGGACGGAGGAGGCTCGGCAGGCGGTTCGCGCCACCTGGAGCAGCATGAGTGCGGGGGAGTTCAGCCGGGGTCAGGAGCAGTTGGGTCTCGACATCCACCGGCTGTCCGCCGCCCTGGAGAACCTTTCCGAACTGGTGAGGATGAGCCGGGACGGGTTCACCGCGGAGGAGCAGGAGCAGGCTTCGGCGTTGAAGAACGTATACGCGCCCCTGTCGGGCAGCGGCAATCCCACTATCGCGGGTCTCTGAGCGCGGTCCTGCGCACTTCTGAACTCGACTGTGAGAAGAGGATAGACGATGATGGATGACCGTATTTCCGTGAGCTATGCCGGCCTGGAATCGGGCTCCCAGCAGATGGGGAGCATCGAAGGTGAGCTGCAGAAGGCGCTGGAGGACATCCAGGGTGCAATGCTCCGGGTCTCCGCTGGGTGGTCGGGTGAGGCCAAAACCGCGCTGGACCAGAACATGCTGGTGTTCGACGCGGAATTGGAGAAGCTCCGGGGCGTCACGGCCGCGACAGGTCGTGCGCTGGGGACTGTGGGTGCCAACTACCACCGCACGGATCAGCGGGGCGCCAACCTGATCGCTCCCATCTGAACATCGATTGACGAATTCTCCTTCGGGGGACAGGTAAAGCCTGTCCCCCGAAGGAGATTCGCGTATCAAGAGAGGACGTGGCCCGAGTGGGGTTTGACGAGGAGTGGGCCCAGGCCAAGGCCGAGGCGCGTGATGAGATCGCTCGCACCCGGCTCAACGGATCTCCGGAAGCCGCCGGGGGATCAGGGCGACTCGTTCTCCATGGTGAAGACGTCGGGCCGATCGGCGAGCAGGCGGATGGCCTGGCAACATCTCTCCAGGAACACGGCCTGGCGGCCGATAACCCGACACGGGTAGCAGGGATCCTTCTGCGAACTCCCGGGTTCGAAACCGGCCGGGCACTGATGGATGTGGCGGACGCCTGGCAGTCCCAGGTGGAGACACTCAAGGAGTCCTGTCTTGGTATCTCCCAGCACCTTCGATACACCTTGACGTCTCATGCGGGGGGCGAGCTGGAGAACCAGGCCGAGATGATCAGGGCTCAGACATCTCCTGCCGCACACCACATCAGCAACATGGCCTGAGGAGACAACCAGCATGGATGGCGGCGGCCGCCTGGGATTCGAAGACCTCTTCAACGCGTCGCTGGACAAGCTGCACCAGGCGAGACAGGGCTGGGACGAACAGGTTCAGCGCCTCACGGAGATGCAGGAACCAGCGGAGACCATGGCCGGCCAGGCACGGTCCGCCAGTTGGGAAGGCGAGAACGCGACAGTTACCGTGCCGCATGTCCTCGCCCAGGCAGGACAGTTCGAAGCGGCGCTGTTGCAGGCGACCTCGATCCGGAACATCTGCAGAGACGGTTACCACCGGCTCAAGGGATACCAGAATCGCCTCAGTGAACTGATCGAGGAAGCCGCAGCGGAGGGCGTGCATGTCGATGGGGCGGGCCGGGTGGACGGGCGCTTGTCCGACCTGGACGGTGAGACGCGCCGGCTTCGGCAGGAATGTGCGCTGGCGGTCTCGCAGAGCATCGAAAGCGTTCTGCAGTCCGCGGCGGAAGCGGACCAGAGTGTCGCGCAGGCTCTCCGGGATGCCAAGGGAACGGACCCATACGCCTTCAATCCCGTCGAGTACGCGAACCTCTCGCAGGCCGAGACGGCCTATGCCGACGCACAACACTTCATCGAGTTGGCCGAGCGCGGATCCGACCTGAGTGGCGAAGAACTTCGTACTTTCAGCTGGCTGGCCGAATATTACGCCGATGATCCGGTTTTCGCCGAACGTGTGACATTGGGACTCGGGCCGGAAGGCACACTGCAGCTCTGGGTTGATCTCAGCTCGGGGAATTGGCATCCGGATTCCGAGCGGTGGCAGATCCTGGACGGCCTTCAGACGAACCTTGGCAACCTCCTGGGCACGGCGACGCGCTCCGACTCCGCGGCGATGGAGCAATGGGAACAGGAAATGCTCGAACTCGGAGAGCAATCCATCAACGGTGGCCCCCTCGGCTATCAGGTGATGAGCGCTCTCATGCGCGACGGTGAGTATGAGACCGAGTTTCTTCTCGACTACGGCGAGGGCCTGATGGACTTCGAGATGGAGTTCGTCACCCAGTACGGCGGATCGGACCCAGTCCTTGGATCTGCGGGGTCACCGAACTGGCGATTGTGGCAGTCGGACACGCAGCTCAGCTTCGGAGACGAGGACGAATTGGGCCTGGATCCTGTCGTCGGCTATCTGAGCGCCTTGAGTAACAATCCGGAAGCTTCCACAGCCTTTTTCGCGGCTCCCGAAGATTTTGATCCCTCTGACCGGGAATCCGAGATCAACCCTCGCCTCGCCTATCTCTCCCAGGACCGCACGTGGTGGACCAGCCGCGACGGCTTCGCCCCCGACATGATCGATATTCACCCGATCGTGGGAGAGGCCTTGATGGCTGCCACGACGGGCATCTCGTCCGACGGTCTGGACGCGGCCGGTCTGGACGAAGGCGTTGTCGGAGACTTCCGGACGGTGGATTCGGCGAGGGTGATGGATCAGGTCATTCATCTGTATGGAACCCTTGACCCCGAACTTCTCAATAATCAACCAGAAATGAGCTCCGCACTTGGATTCATGGCCGGCATGTACATGGATGACATCAACTATGGTGTTTCCGGAATAGGGGACGAAAAGAATCCGGATCACGCCGATATCTTTGCCACTTCGTACGGTGACACTCTCGAATCCGGGAGACATTCCACGATTCGCTTTCTGAGTGTGATCGGCAAGGACGAGGTTGCTTATGAGAGCGCCACTCTGCTCCAGCACGTTTACATGCTGGGGAAGCTGGACGAATTCCCGCCGACCAGCCAAGAAAACTTTCTTTCCGGATCTCAGGTCCTCATAGCCGGAGGCGAGGTGCGGGGTATTCTTGACCACGCGCGAGCGGAGCAGGTCGCGGCGGATTATATTGAAGATTCAGAAGCCGCTCAGGCTGCCTTGGCAAGTTCTGCGGAGTGGAAAGGCGCGGCGGTCGGTGCTGGAGTCGGCGCTGGTATTGCCTTTCTGACTGCCCCTGTTACAGGTGGGCTGAGTGGATTTCTGGTTCCCATTGGAGCCGATATGGGCGGTGAATTTCTGAGTACCTTCTTCGAAGGGTTCATCGACGACGGTTCCGATTCGGATGGTGAAGCGGAAAAGGCGGGCCAAATTTCCCGGCAAGAGTTTTATGAGGCAGGGGAGGGGGATATCGCTACCTTGTTGGATGCTTATATGGATTCGGCTGGTGCGTACGTTGATCAGGAAAGTATTTCCAGCCAGAGAAACTTTGTGGGAAATTCTTATGTTAACGGCAGAAGGAGCGATGAAGATCTTGGATATTCGCCGCACTAGAGGACTGCAGCGCGTTCGTGAAGGATTCTTTTCCAATTCTGCGCTCAGGGCTGCCGCTTTCGGCGTCGGAATTCTTATGATTTCTTCTTGTGACAGTGCGCCGAAGGGGCCTGAAATTTCGGGCGTTGCGGCAGAGGAAGTTTGCGCTGGCATTCTTTCGGCTGATGCGGCGGCTGCACTGAAGCGACTGTCTGGCATGACGCGGTTCGGGGAGTTGTCAGAGGTGCCGTCCGATGAATTCTCCGATTCCATCGAGCGTCTACGTTCAGGGGATACGGCAGAACTGTGTCGGATTTATGCGCCACCCGATGCTGATGTTCCATCTGCAACGATTTCTTTCTCCTGGGTGTTGCCAAACTTCTCGGGCGAGGGTGATCGCTACCAAACGGGAATGATTGCGACAGCGCTGCCGAATGCGGCAATCATCGCATTCCAATGTGAAGGTGAGAATTATCCGCACGACAAAGTCCTGCTGGGGAATTTGAACGTTCGTTCCTGGACAAGGGAAGCTGATGGTCAGATGACCATCGTCAACTCCGTCTCTCGGGCAGTTGCCGAAGGGCTGGGTTGCCTCGACGAGTCCGGGCTCGTCGAGGGAATTCCGCAGCCCGTCGGCGAATAGGTCAGTCCTCCGAGATCCAGCCCAGCTGGACCTGGATATGGTCCTTCTTGCGGGTGGTGAGGGTTCCGCGTCCCGGCGGCTGCGGGCGGGCGCGGACTCCGCTCAGGATCTCGCCTTCCTTGGGATCGCCGGACAGAACCAGGGCTTGGGAACCGAGGTCGCGCAGCCGTTGCATGAACGGTTCGAAGAAGGCCCGGGCGACGCCGGCCGAGTTACGGGCGATGATGAAGTTGATTCCCACGTCCCGGGCGTAGGGGAGATGTTCGGCCAACTGGGCCAGCGGGTTGTTGGAGTTCGCCGCCACCAGATCGTGGTCATCGATGATGAGGAAGATGCGCGGCCCGGTCCACCAGTTGCGGGCCCGCAGTTCCTGGATGGTGATGTCTTCCCTCGGCTTGCGCTTCTCGAACACCGAGCGCAGTCCGATCACATCCTCGACCAGCTTCGATTCCATGATGGCGTAGTCCGCCACGTACTCCCCGGGCGCCGCCGCCATCAGCGAACGCCGGTAGTCCGCGATGATGAAGCGTGCCTGCTCAGCCGAGTAGCGCTCGGTGATCTTCTGCATGATCAGGCGGAGTGCGGCTGACTTGCCCGATTCGCTCTCGCCGAAGATCAGCAGGAACGGGTCCTTTTCGAAATCGAGGTAGACCGGCTCCAGATCCTTCTCACCGATGCCGATCGGGATGCCCGCCTCGGGGCGGACGGCGCCGTGCGGGAGGCGGGCGGCCGGGAGGACCCGCGGAAGCATCCTGACCTGCGGGGCCGTGCTGCCCTGCCACTTCTCGGCCACTGCCGCGACCAGGGCCGCCGTGCCTTCGGACAGGTCTTCCGAGGACGGCCGGCCATCCAGACGGGGCAGCGCCGCCATCCAGTGCAGCTTCTCCGGGATCTGGCCGCGTCCCGGCATGTTCGCCGGGACGGCTCGGGCGATCTTGCGGTCGAAGTCCGAATCCAGGGCCTCGGCCAGCTTCAGCTCCAGACGGTTCGTCAGCTGATCTTTGAGCGCCGGACGGATCTCCATCTGCCGGGAGGACGTGACGACCACGTGGATGCCGTACCCGAGTCCCCGCGACGCCAGATCGTTGATCACCGGCTCCAGCGTCATGTCGTAGTCCTGTTTGAACGCCCCCCAGCCGTCGACGAGCAGGAAGACATCCCCCCACGGCTCCTCCGCCAGTTGTCCGGCGGCGCGCATCTTGCGGTAGGTGGTGATCGAGTCGATGCCGTGCCGGCGGAAGAGTTCCTCGCGCCGGGCCAGCACCCCCGCCACCTCGGAGACCGTACGACGCACCCGGTCCGGGTCCAGACGCGAGGCGATGCCGCCCACGTGCGGGAGCCCGGACAGCGAGGACAGCCCGCCGCCGCCGAAGTCCAGGGCGTAGAACTGCACCTCCTGCGTCGTGTGGGTGAGAGCGAAGGACGCGATCAGGGTGCGCAGCAGCGTGGACTTGCCGGACTGCGGACCACCCACGATCAGCATGTGCCCGCCGGCCCCGGAGAAGTCCCGGTACAGCGTCTCGCGGCGCTGCTCGAACGGCTTGTCCACCTGGCCCAGCGGGACGACCAGCGTGCCGGTCGGGCCCCGGGTCACCAACTGGTCCAGCGTCGCCGCCGAGTCCAGTGGGGGCAGCCAGACCTGGTGGGCCGAGGGGCCCTGGCCCTCCAGGCGGCGGACGATCACGTCCAGGACCGTGTCCGCCAGGGCGTCGTCCTGCGGGGCCGGTTCGGTGGCCGCCATCGCCGTGCGCGGGTCGGGTTCCGCGTGGCGGACCGGGACCGGGGCCGCCGTGAACAGCACCGGGTGGCGCTGGACCGGGGCCGGGCCCGAGGGCGCGGGCTTCGCCGGGCCCTCGCGGTAGGCGCCCGAGACGTACGCGGCCTTGAAGCGGACCATCTCCTCGGTGCCCGACTTCAGGATGCCCGAGCCCGGGATCTGCGGCAGGTGGTACGCGTCGGGCACGCCGATCGCCGTACGGGACTCCGCGGCCGAGAACGTCCGCAGGCCGATCCGGTACGACAGATAGGTGTCCAGGCCCTTCAGCCGGCCCTCCTCCAGGCGCTGCGAGGCCAGCAGCAGGTGCACGCCCAGCGAACGGCCGATGCGGCCGATCTGGATGAACATGTCGATGAAGTCCGGCATCGCCGTGAGCAGTTCGGAGAACTCGTCGATCACCAGCACCAGCGAGGACAGTGGGGCCAGCGGCGCGCCCGCCGCCCGCGCCTTCTCGTAGTCGTGCAGGTTCGCGTAGTTGCCCGCCGCCCGCAGCAGCTCCTGGCGGCGCTGGAGTTCACCCCGGATGGAGTCACCCATCCGGTCCACCAGCGTCAGGTCGTCCGCGAGGTTGGTGATCACCGCCGAGACGTGCGGCAGCTGCGCCATGCCCGCGAACGTCGCGCCGCCCTTGAAGTCCGCCAGAACGAAGTTCAGCGTCTCCGAGGTGTGGGTGACGGCGAGACCGAGCACCAGCGTGCGCAGCAGCTCCGACTTGCCGGAGCCGGTCGCGCCCACGCACAGGCCGTGCGGGCCCATGCCCTCCTGCGCGGCCTCCTTCAGGTCCAGCATCACCGGCTGGCCGCTCTCGTCCACCCCGATCGGCACGCGCAGCCGCTCCCCGGCCGACCGCGGCCGCCAGGTGCGTGAGACGTCCACCGCCGCGGGATCGCCGAGCCCCAGCAGGTCGCCGAAGTCCAGCTCGGCCAGCAGCGGCTCGTCCTCCTCGGCTCCCGTGCTCAGCCGCAGCGGCGCCAGCTGCCGCGCCAGCGCCTCGGCCGCCGCCACCGGCAGCTGGTCGGGCTCGCCGTCGAAGGACACCCCGTCCCCCGCGTCGAACCGCAGCGACCCCGCGGCGCACCGCACCGAAAGCCGGCCCCTGGCCGGTTCCGGCTCGCCCGGCAGGACCTCCACCACCGTGACGCCCTGCAGCCCCTCCGCCGACGCGAACGCCGAATGCGGCGGCACCCGTACGCCGTCCAGGACCAGCACCACGTGCGGCTGGTCGAGCACCGGCTTGCCGTTCGCGGAGAACCGGCCCCGGCCCTCCAGGCGTTCGGTCAGCTCCTCCTCCAGCTCAGTGACCCCGCGGGCGATCAGCCGCCGCGAACCCGCCCCGTCCACCGACGGCAGCTGGACGTGGGGAAGCCACTTCGCCCACTCCCACGCGTCCGCCGCGCCGGCCGAGCACGCCACCGCCACCGTCACGTCCTGCGGCGAGTGCAGCGCCGTCAGCGACGCCACCAGCGCGCGCGCCGTCCCCCGCGCCGCCTCCACGTCCCCCGCCAGCACCACCTGGTAGAAGCCACGCAGCGACACGGCCATCGGCAGCCCCGACACGGTGCCGTGCGTCGCCAGGAACCGCCGCATCGCGCCCGCCGTCAGCGGCTCCAGCTCGTCCACCGGCGCGGTCTGCGGCGGCACCAGCGGCGTGGCCAGGCCGTGTTCGCCAAGACCCAGCCGCACCTGTCCGAAATCCCCGTCCCCCGGGCGCCGTTCCCACAGCCGGCTGCCCTCGGCCACCAGCGCCCACAACTGCTCGGGCGCCGGGTGCAGATACAGCTGCGCGTCGCGCTGCGCCCGGGCCGTGCCCCACACCGCGCGCCGGGTCCGCGCCAGATACCGCAGGTAGTCCCGCCGCAGCTGGCCCATCTGCCCCTGGGTGCCGCGCCGGTGGCGGATGATCATCGCCACCACCATGGCGCCCGTTGACACCATCATCAGCATGCCCATGATCCGCATGAACGGATGGGCGTTCGGCATGAAGAAGAACACCACCGAGGAGCCCATGCCCAGCATCGGCATGAGCTGCATCAGTACACCGTCCTGCTGCCCCTTGGGCAGTTCCGGCGGCGGCTGCACCGCCACTTCCTCGCCCGGCACCTCGGCCGGCAGCGTACGCGGCGGACGTTTCACAATGATCTGGCTCATACGGCCCCCCGATCCGGCAACCCCTCGGCGCCGCCCGATCCTACTGACCGGCCCCAGGAGTACAGCCGGTAGGGTGACCAACGCAGTCCGTGCGCAAGCCCGTCCCGCGCGCATCTTGGGGGAATCACACGTGAACTCGACAGCGGCCACCGGCTTCTGCCGCGTCACCGTCGCCGCGCCCGACAGCCGGATCGACGTGGCGCTGCCGGAGGACATGCCTCTGGCCGACCTCTACGCACAGCTACTCCAGCTCACCGGCCAGGCACCCGCCGAAGGCGCCCCCGTCGGCTACCACCTCGTGCGACGCGACGGCAGCGTTCTGGACGGCTCCCGCACCCTGGCCGCGCAGCGCATCCTGGACGGCGAGGTGCTCGTCCTGCGCCCGGTCGCCGACGCCCTGCCGCCCCCCGTGCACGACGACGTCAGCGAAGCGGTCGCCGACGCCGTCACCCACGACCGCGCCCTGTGGCAGGACGAGCGGCTGCGCACCGCCGGGCTGACCGGCGCCGCCGTCCTCACCACCCTGGCCGCCGCCGTGCTGTGGTACGCCGACCCGGTGCGCCACGACCTGCACGGCCTGCCCGGCATCATCGCCGGCGTGCTGGCCGTCCTGCTGATCTCCTTCAGCGTGGTGCGCGCCCGGGTGTACGGCGACCGGCCCGCCGCCGTCGCGTCCGGCCTCGCCGCCCTCCCGCACGGACTGATCGCCGGCACCGGCGCCCTGCCGCTGGCCGACGGGCACGGCGTGGGCCGTCTCGAACTGCTGCTGGGCTGCGTCGCCGTCCTGGTGCTGTCCGTCGTGGCCGCGGCGGCCCTGCCCGACGCCGCCGCGCCGTTCGTGGCCACCACCACCGCAGCCCTCATCGGCACCCTCGCCACCTTCGCCGCGATCGTGGCCGACGCCCGCCCGGTGTCCGCCGCCGCGCTCACCGCGCCCGTCGCCATCGGCGCCCTCGGCTTCCTGCCGGGACTGTCCGCGGCGCTCGTCCGGCTGCCCATCGGCTACGAGGCCCCGCGCGCCGACTTCGACACCGCGGACCCCGACCAGGCGGCGCCGCCCGAGAGCCCCGTCGACGCCGAGCGGATAGCCGCCCAGGCCCGCCTCGGCCACCAGATCCTGCTCGGCCTCACCGCCGGCTGCGCCATCGCCGCCACCACCGCCGTCGCCGTCCTCGGCTTCTCCTCCAGCGGCTGGGGCCAGCTGCTCGCCCTGGCCACCGCGGGCACCCTGCTGACCCGCTCCCGGCTCTTCCGGTACGCCGTCCAGGTGTCCGTGCTGCTGACGGCCGGCCTCGCCGCGCTCGCCCTGCTGGTCACCGGCTTCCTGCTGCACCCGCCCGCCGGCGCCGTGCGCGACCTGCTGGCCGGTGACAGCACCGCGCTCGACCTGCGCACCCTGTGGCTGACCGCCGTCCTCGCCGCAGCCGCTGCCGTCCTGACCGCGATCGCGCTCATCGTGCCGCGCGCCGGGCTCACCCCCTTCTGGGGACGGGCCTTGGACCTCACCGAGTCCGCGCTGCTGCTGTCCCTGATCCCGCTGTGCCTGGCCGTCCTCGGGATCTACGCCCGCGCGCGCGGGCTGACCAGCGACTGACGAACCGGTTGGGCGCGGGGGAAGGCCGCACAAGGGGAACAACCGGTCAGGACCACCCCGGCCCGGCTGATAGGGTGTCGTGCGCCCGGTGAGTTGTCTTTCACCATCCCTGTGCCCCTGTGAAGAAGACCAGGGGCCGCTTCCGGGCCGATTCCATGAGGAGTACGTGTGTCGTCGCTCGATGCCGCCACGAAGCAGAAGATCATCGCGGATTTCGCCACCAAGGAGGGTGACACCGGTTCCCCCGAGGTCCAGGTGGCGCTGCTGTCCCGCCGTATCTCGGACCTGACCGAGCACCTGAAGACCCACAAGCACGACCACCACTCCCGCCGCGGCCTGCTGCTGCTGGTCGGCCAGCGCCGCCGGCTGCTCCAGTACCTGGCCAAGAAGGACATCCAGCGCTTCCGCAGCCTGGTGGAGCGTCTCGGCATCCGCCGCGGCGCGGCGGGCGCCCGCTAAGACGTCGGAGAGGGAGCGGCCACCGCTGGCGGGGCCGCTCCCTTCGCCGTATCCGGCCCGGCAGGCACCCCGGCGGGCGACCGCCCGACGCGGAAACCGGGCCCCCGGACCGATGCCTTTGTAGGCTGGTCCCACCACTGCACAACGACAGAGCATGAGGCGGAGCGCCTTCTTATCCGTCGCCGGTCCTCGGTAGTGGCCCCCGGGCGACTTCCCGGGAGCTTCGATCGATGGCCGGCCCGTACGGAGGTGCTCCACCGATTGACGTCCCGCCCGGTCACACCCGGCGGGGCGAGAAACAGGAGACATCCCAGGTGGAGAACGAAACCCACTACGCCGAGGCCGTCATCGACAACGGCGCCTTCGGCACCCGCACCATCCGCTTCGAGACCGGCCGCCTCGCGCGGCAGGCCGCCGGTTCCGCCGTGGCCTACCTGGACGACGACACCATGGTGCTGTCGGCCACCACCGCCTCGAAGAAGCCGAAGGACCAGCTGGACTTCTTCCCGCTGACCGTCGACGTCGAGGAGCGGATGTACGCCGCCGGGAAGATCCCCGGCTCCTTCTTCCGGCGCGAGGGCCGTCCCTCCGAGGACGCCATCCTCACCTGCCGGCTGATCGACCGCCCGCTGCGCCCCTCGTTCAAGAAGGGCCTGCGCAACGAGATCCAGGTCGTCGAGACGATCATGGCGCTCAACCCCGACCACCTGTACGACGTGGTAGCCATCAACGCCGCTTCCTGCTCCACGCAGCTGGCCGGCCTGCCCTTCTCCGGCCCCATCGGCGGCACCCGTGTCGCGCTGATCCAGGGCCAGTGGGTGGCCTTCCCCACCCACAGCGAGCTGGAGAACGCCGTCTTCGACATGGTCGTCGCCGGCCGCGTGCTGCCCGACGGTGACGTCGCGATCATGATGGTCGAGGCCGAGGCCACCGAGAAGACCATCGAGCTGGTCAAGGGCGGTGCCGCCGCGCCGACCGAGGAGGTCGTCGCCGCCGGTCTCGAGGCCGCCAAGCCCTTCATCAAGGTGCTGTGCCGCGCCCAGTCCGACCTCGCCGCCAAGGCCGCCAAGCCCACCGGTGAGTTCCCGGTCTTCCTGGACTACGAGGACGACGTCTTCGAGGCGCTGTCCGCCGCAGTCCGCGACGAGCTGGCCCAGGCGCTGACCATCGCCGGCAAGCAGGAGCGCGAGGGCGAGCTGGACCGCGTCAAGGTCGTGGCCGCCGAGAAGCTGCTGCCCCAGTTCGAGGGTCGCGAGAAGGAGATCTCCGCCGCGTACCGCTCGCTCACCAAGCAGCTGGTCCGTGAGCGCGTCATCAAGGACAAGGTCCGCATCGACGGCCGCGGTGTCACCGACATCCGTACGCTGGCCGCCGAGGTCGAGGCCATCCCGCGCGTGCACGGTTCGGCCCTCTTCGAGCGCGGCGAGACCCAGATCCTGGGTGTCACCACGCTCAACATGCTCCGCATGGAGCAGCAGCTGGACACCCTCTCCCCGGTGACCCGCAAGCGCTACATGCACAACTACAACTTCCCGCCCTACTCCACCGGTGAGACCGGCCGGGTCGGCTCCCCCAAGCGCCGCGAGATCGGTCACGGGGCGCTCGCCGAGCGCGCGCTGGTGCCGGTGCTGCCCACCCGCGAGGAGTTCCCCTACGCCATCCGGCAGGTCTCCGAGGCGCTGGGCTCCAACGGCTCGACCTCCATGGGGTCGGTCTGCGCCTCCACCATGTCGCTGCTGAACGCCGGTGTGCCGCTCAAGGCCCCCGTCGCCGGTATCGCCATGGGCCTGATCTCCCAGGAGATCGAGGGCGAGACCCACTACGTCACCCTCACCGACATCCTCGGTGCGGAGGACGCCTACGGCGACATGGACTTCAAGGTCGCCGGCACCAAGCAGTTCGTGACCGCGCTCCAGCTGGACACCAAGCTGGACGGTATCCCGGCCTCGGTCCTGGCCGCCGCGCTCAAGCAGGCCCGCGACGCCCGCCTCCACATCCTCGATGTGATGGGCGAGGCCATCGACGTGCCCGACGAGATGTCCCCGAACGCCCCGCGGATCATCACGGTGAAGATCCCCGTGGACAAGATCGGTGAGGTCATCGGCCCCAAGGGCAAGATGATCAACCAGATCCAGGAGGACACCGGCGCCGACATCACCATCGAGGACGACGGCACCATCTACATCGGTGCCGCCGACGGCCCGGCCGCCGAGGCCGCCCGCGCCACGATCAACGGCATCGCCAACCCGACGATGCCCGAGGTCGGCGAGCGGTACCTGGGCACCGTGGTGAAGACCACCACCTTCGGTGCCTTCGTCTCCCTGCTCCCCGGCAAGGACGGACTGCTGCACATCTCGCAGATCCGCAAGCTCGCCGGTGGCAAGCGCGTGGAGAACGTCGAGGACGTCCTGGGCGTGGGCCAGAAGGTCCAGGTCGAGATCGCCGAGATCGACCAGCGCGGCAAGCTCTCGCTGATCCCCGTCCTGGAGGACGAGGCCGCCGAGGACACCGCCGAGAAGGACGCTGCCGACAAGTGACGCGTACCCCTGGTACCAGGACGGCCCGCCCCACCGCACCGGTGGGGCGGGCCGTGCCCCGTCCGCACGCCGTGACCCTCCCGCGGCCTCCGGCCGGGGGTGCCCCCACCGGGGGCGGCGGCGCCGTCCGCAAGACCGTGCTCCCCGGCGGCCTGCGCGTCGTCACCGAGACCGTGCCCTCCGTGCGCTCGGTCTCCTTCGGCATCTGGGCCGCGGTCGGCTCCCGGGACGAGACCCCGGCGCTGGCCGGCGCCACCCACTACCTCGAACACGTGCTGTTCAAGGGCACCGAGCGGCGCAGCGCGCTGGAGATCTCCTCTGTCGTCGAGGCGGTCGGCGGTGAGATGAACGCCTTCACCACGAAGGAGTTCACCTGCTACTACGCCCGGGTGCTGGACAGCGATCTGCCGCTGGCCGTCGATGTCGTGTGCGACATGCTCACCTCCTCGGTCATCGACCCGGCGGAGGTAGAGGCCGAGCGGAACGTCATCCTCGAAGAGATCGCCATGACGGACGACGATCCGGGCGACGGCGTCCATGACCTGTTCGCCCGGACCCTGCTGGGCGACACCCCGCTGGGCCGCCCGGTGCTGGGCACCGAGGAGACCGTCGGGGCCCTCACCCGGGACCAGATCGCCCGCTTCTACCGGCGGCACTACGACCCCACCCGGCTGGTCGTCACCGCGGCCGGCAACCTCGACCACGACACCGTCGTCGAGCAGGTGCGGGCTGCCTTCGACCGCGCCGGCGCGCTGGGAGCGGCGGACGCGAGCCCGCTGGACCCGCGCGGCGGCACACGCCTGATCCGTACGGCGGGCGCCGTCGACGTCCAGGAACGGGCGACCGAACAGGCGCACCTGATCCTGGGCATGCCGGGCGTCTCGCGGCACGACGAGCGGCGCTGGGCGCTGGCCGTCCTGTCCACGGCGCTGGGCGGCGGCATGTCCTCGCGTCTGTTCCAGGAGGTACGGGAGCGCCGCGGGCTGGCCTACAGCGTGTACGCGCACACCTCCGGGTACGCCGACTGCGGCCTGTTCGGGGTGTACGCCGGCTGCCGCCCCGAGCGGCTGGGCGATGTGCTGGCGATCTCCCGCGAGACGCTGGCGGACATCGCCGAGCACGGACTGGGCGAGGAGGAGACCCGGCGGGCGATCGGTCAGCTGGCCGGCTCCACGGTGCTGGGTCTTGAGGACACCGGCGCCCTGATGCACCGGCTCGGCAAGAGCGAGGTGTGCTGGGGCGAGCAGTTGTCGGTGACCGGTCTGCTGGAGCGGTACCGGGCGGTGACCCCGGACGAGGTGCGGGAGGTGGCGGCCCAGGTGCTCGGCCACAAGCCGTCGCTGTCCGTCATCGGTCCGCTGAAGGACAAGCACACCGCCAAGCTGCACGAGGCCATGGCCTGAGCGCGAGAAGCGGACGAGAGCAAAAGAGCGGAAGAGAGCGAATGAGCAAGCTGCGCGTCGCCGTCCTGGGTGCCCACGGGCGGATGGGGTCCGAGGCGGTACGGGCCGTCGGGGCCGCCGATGATCTGGAGCTGGTCGCCGAACTCGGCCGGGGGGACCGGCTGGAGACGCTGACCGGGACGGGGGCCCAGGTCGCCGTGGACCTGACCCACCCCGACGCGGTGATGGACAACCTGGAGTTCTGCGTCCGGCACGGCATCCACGGTGTGGTCGGTACCACCGGGTTCACCGAGGAACGGCTCGGCCTGCTGCGTACCTGGCTGGCCGGATCCCCCGGCACCGGGGTGCTGATCGCGCCGAACTTCGGCATCGGCGCCGTGCTCACCATGCACTTCGCCCAGCAGGCCGCCCGCTTCTTCGAATCGGTGGAGGTCGTCGAGCTGCATCACCCGCACAAGGCCGATGCCCCCAGCGGCACGGCGGTGCGCACCGCCCAGCTGATCGCCCGGGCCCGTGCGGACGCGAAGCTGCCGGCCCAGCCCGACGCCACGAGCACCGCGCTGGAGGGTGCCCGCGGCGCCGACGTGGACGGGGTGCCGGTGCACGCGGTCCGGCTGCGCGGCCTGGTGGCCCACCAGGAAGTGCTGTTCGGCGACGAGGGGGAGATCTTCACCCTGCGCCACGACTCCATGAACCGTGGCTCGTTCATGCCCGGGGTGCTGCTGGGCGTGCGCCGCATCACGGGCGCGCCGGGCCTGACCCTGGGCCTGGAGCACTTCATGGATCTGGACGGCTAGCGATGGCGGGAAAGATCGGCTACGCGCTGGTGTCGGTGCTGCTCGTCGGCTATTTCGTGCTGGCCGGGCACCGTGGGGTGGTGCTCATCGGGCAGGGCACCTGGGTGACGGTCCCGTTCGGGATCGCCGTGCTGGTGATGCCGCTGATCGGTGCCTGGTTCCTGTGGCGGACGACCCGCTTCGCGCGGGACGCCGGGAAGCTGGCCAAGGAGTTGGAGGCCGAGGGCGGGCTGCCGGTGGACGATCTGCCGCGTACCCCCAGCGGCCGGGTCGAGCAGGCGGCGGCCGACGCCGCGTTCGCGGAGCGGCAGGCGGAGGCGGAGGAGAATCCGCGCGATTGGCGGTGCTGGTTCCGCCTCGCCCTGGCGTACCACGACGCCCGGGACACCCCGCGTGCCCGCAAGGCCATGGAGCACGCGATCGCGCTGCGGGCGGGCCGGGCCTGAGACGGGAAGGACCGCGGCCCGGTACGGCGGTGTGCCGTACCGGGCCGCGGTCCGCGTGCCGGGCGGGGTTCAGTGGCGGTGCTCGGCGGCCCAGGCCTCCAGGACGTCGGCGGCGCGCTCGAAGGCCTTCCGCCGGCTGAGGAAGTCCGCGCTGTGGTCGGTGAGCAATGGCCGCAGGGGCTCACCGCGGCGCGGCTCGATGTGGATGGACTGGCCCTGTACGGTGCGCGGCAGTCCGAGCCAGCGCACCGGCTGCTGGACGGTGGAGACCCGTTCGATCTCCCGCCAGCGCAGGGTCCGGGTGCTGAGCAGGCCCACCCGGCGCAGTCCGCGCGGGCTGACCCAGATGCCCATGCGCAGCACGCGCAGGGCGAAGGCTATGGAGACGGCCGCGATGACCAGGGTGACGCCGGCCGCGCCGACGGTGCCGGCGATGGCGATGATCAGTGCGGAGATCAGCAGGTACGCCGAGAGCAGCAGGGCCAGTGCGGAGACCGCCACCCGCTGCGGGCCGAGCCGGTAGGGGCGGCGCCACTGATCGGCTCCGGCGTGGGGGAGGGATGCGTCCGACGTGGTGGAGTCGAAGTCACGGTCGGCCGCGAGAAAGGGCAGGGGCAAGGCTCGTCCTCGTTCGTGTCACGTTCGCCGCTGGCAGTGCACGGGTGAGGTTATCGCGCTCAGGAACCCTCGGCCGCCTCCGGTGTCACGGAGGTGGTCCCGTGCTCCACGTCGAGGGCAGGCCTGGCCAGCAGGACGGCCCCGACCAGGGCGGACACCAGGGCGAGGCCCAGGAGTGCGCGGGTGACGAGGACGCCGATCGTCAGCTGTCGCATACCCTCTCCTTCCCCCAAATGGCCCCAAATCAAAAATATCAGCTGAACAGTCCGACTCGGCCCGTCGGTCCTGATCTGTCCGGTCGCCGATGGGGCTGTCGGCGGCGGCCCGTAGGGTGGGCCCCGCTACTCGCAGCACGCTCCTGAAAGGGCCCGCCGGTGACCGATACACCCAGTTTCCGCAGTGATGTGACCGTCGAACTGGTCAAGCACAGCGCCTCCGACACCGATGTGCTGTGGGCGGCCCGTGTCTCCACCGCGGGGGAGCAGTCACTCGAAGAGGTCAGCAAGGACCCCGAGCGGTCCAAGGGGCTGATCAACTATCTGATGCGCGACCGGCACGGCAGCCCGTTCGAGCACAACTCCATGACCTTCTTCGTCAGTGCGCCGATCTTCGTCTTCCGCGAGTTCCATCGGCACCGGGTCGGCTGGTGCCTGGCCGGTGATACGGAAGTGACGCTGGAGAGCGAGGCCGGTCATCTTCGCCGCCGGAAGATCAGCGATCTCTACCAGCAGTGGCACCACGGGGTCCAGGACCGGTTGCCGTGGTCGGCGGGCGGGGTCACCTGGCACGCGAAGGCCGGTAAGTGGATGGCCCAGGTCGGACATCAGGGCACCCAGCACTACCTCGGGCTGTATGAGAACCGTGAGGCCGCCCAGAGCGCGGTGCTGGAATTTCGTGAGCAGCACCCGACCACTCGCCTGCGCAAACTCGACTCCGTGCGGCGCAATCATGTGCGCTGCTACGACGAGGACACCCTGTTGGCCCAGCGTGCGCCCATCACCGACGTGATCGAGTCGGGTGTGAAGCAGCTCATCAAGATTTCCACGGCGAGCGGCCGCAGCCTCCGCTGCTCCGTCGATCACGCCATTCTTACCCCCGACGGCTGGGCGAAGGCCGGAGAGCTGGCGGTGGGTGACGCGGTCATGGTGGCGGGCACCGTGCCCAAGCCGTCGGAGCGGTTGGTACCGCCCAGTCTGCGCCGGGGTATCGGAGTGTGGACCTCGATGCAGCGTGACCGGCTCATCGCGGACACGGACCGGTGTCATCTGTGCGGCGAGGCGTTCCCCAGGGAGGCCCTCGCCCTGGACCATGTCGTCCCGGTGGCGGAGAACCTGCGGGCTGCCCTCGACGAGAAGAACCTGGCGCCGGCCTGCCAGGACTGCCATGCGCGCAAGAGTGCTACCGAACAGGGGCTGGCTCGGCGAGGCGGCAAGATCGCGGTGGCCAAGCCGGACCCGATCGTCTCCGTCGCGCCCGACGCCGAGGAAATGACCTACGACCTGTCGGTCGAGGGGCCGTGGCACAACTTCCTCGCCAATGGGGTGGTCGTCCACAACTCCTACAACGAGGAGAGCGGCCGGTACCGGGAGCTGGAGCCGGTGTTCTACATGCCGGGCGAGGACCGCAAGCTGGTGCAGCGCGGTCGGCCGGGCAAGTACGAGTTCGTCGACGGCACCCCCGAACAGCACGCGGCGCTCGGCAAGACCATGGAGGACTCCTACCGGCACTCCTACGCGGCCTACCAGGAACTGCTGGCCGACGGCGTCGCCCGCGAGGTGGCCAGGGCCACGCTGCCGGTCGGGCTGTTCTCCACGATGTACGCCACCTGCAACGCCCGCTCACTCATGCACTTCCTCGGGCTGCGCACCCAGCACGAACAGGCCAGGGTGCCCTCCTTCCCGCAGCGTGAGATCGAGATGGTCGCGGAGAAGATGGAGGCGGAGTGGGCGCGGCTGATGCCACTGACGTACGCGGCCTTCAACGCCAATGGCCGAGTGGCCCCGTAGCCCCGGCCCATGGGGCGCCCGGCTGCCCGAAAAGCTGAGCGAAGTGTCCGTATTGCGACATTTCGAGAAGTTCATTTAGGGTGATTGAACGGACCCCGGCGCTGTCTGAACCCCCGAGCAGGCAGCGCCGGGATCCACATGTAGGGCATCCCGGTGGATCGCGGGACGCCGAGCTGCGAGTAGCGTGGTTCCCATGGCTCCGACCTCCACACCCCTCACACCCTTCGGACGGGTGCTGACCGCGATGGTCACGCCGTTCACCCCGGACGGCTCGCTGGATCTCGACGGTGCGCAGCGACTGGCCGCCCACTTGGTGGACGCCGGCAATGACGGCCTGATCGTCAATGGCACCACCGGCGAATCCCCGACCACGTCCGACGCGGAGAAAGCCCAGCTCGTGCGCGCCGTGGTCGAGGCGGTCGGAGACCGCGCCCACGTGGTGGCCGGAGCGGGCACCAACGACACCCGGCACAGCCTGGCGCTGGCCCGCGCCGCCCAGGAGGCCGGGGCGCACGGCATCCTCGCCGTCACCCCGTACTACAACAAGCCCCCGCAGGAGGGCCTGGTCCAGCACTTCACCGCCATCGCGGACGCCACCGAGCTGCCGGTGATGCTTTACGACATTCCCGGGCGCAGTGGGGTGCCGATCAACACCGAGACGATGGTGCGGCTGGCCGAGCACCCGCGTATCGTGGCCAACAAGGACGCCAAGGGCGACCTGGGGCGGGCGAGCTGGGCCATCGCCACCACGGGTCTCGCCTGGTACTCCGGCGACGACATGCTGAACCTGCCGCTGCTGTCGGTGGGCGCCGTCGGCTTCGTCTCCGTGGTGGGCCATGTGGTCACCCCCGAGCTGCGCTCCCTGGTGAACGCCTACACCGGCGGTGACGTCGCCAAGGCCACGGAGATCCACCAGAAGCTGCTCCCCGTCTTCACCGGGATGTTCCGCACCCAGGGTGTGATCACCTCCAAGGCGGCCCTCGGCTTCCAGGGCCTGCCCGGCGGCCCGCTGCGGCTGCCGATGGTCGGGCTCACCGACGAGGAAACCGAACAGCTCAAGCGGGATCTGGCCGCCGGCGGGGTACAGATCTGAGAACCCAGACTTCGCAAGACCAGCAACACCAGCACAACCAGCGGCACCGATCAGGTCCGCCCGGCACGGCAGTACCACCGGAGTGGCGTCGACTCGTCGACACACTCCGACATATCAACAGATCAACATACGAAACCCCACACGCGTGCCCGCGGCCTCCACGGGGGCGCCCGGCGCGCGTGGTCAGGAGAGTCTCTTGAGTCATCCCCATCCAGAACTCGGCCGGCCGCCGAAACTCCCGGAAGGCGGCCTGCGGGTCACTCCGCTCGGCGGCCTCGGCGAGATCGGCCGCAACATGACGGTCTTCGAGTACGGCGGCCGGCTGCTGATCGTCGACTGCGGGGTGCTCTTCCCCGAGGAGGAGCAGCCCGGCATCGACCTGATCCTGCCGGACTTCACGTCCCTGCGGAACCGTCTCGACGACATCGAGGGCATCGTCCTCACCCACGGCCACGAGGACCACATCGGTGGCGTGCCGTACCTGCTCCGCGAGAAGCCGGACATCCCGCTGATCGGCTCCAAGCTGACCCTCGCCCTGATCGAGGCCAAGCTCCAGGAGCACCGCATCCGCCCCTACACCCTGGAGGTTGCGGAGGGCACCAGCGAGCGGATCGGCCCCTTCGACTGCGAATTCGTCGCGGTCAACCACTCGATCCCGGACGCGCTCGCGGTCGCCATCCGCACCCCGGCCGGCATGGCCGTGCACACCGGCGACTTCAAGATGGACCAGCTGCCGCTGGACGGCCGCCTCACCGACCTGCGGGCCTTCGCCCGGCTCGGCGAGGAGGGCATCGACCTGCTGCTGTCGGACTCCACCAACGCGGAGGTGCCCGGCTTCGTCTCCCCGGAGCGGGAGATCTCCGGCGTGCTGCGCCAGGTCTTCGCGCGGGCCGACAAGCGGATCATCGTGGCGAGCTTCGCCAGCCATGTGCACCGCATTCAGCAGATCGTGGACGCCGCCCAGGAGCACGGGCGCAAGATCGCCTTCGTGGGCCGGTCCATGGTCCGCAACATGGGCATCGCGCGGGACCTGGGCTATCTGCGGGTCCCGCCGGGCCTGGTGGTGGACGTACGGACGCTGGACGACCTCCCGGACCGGGAAGTGGTGCTGGTGTGCACCGGCTCCCAGGGCGAGCCCATGGCGGCCCTGTCCCGGATGGCCAACCGTGATCACCAGATCCGCATCGTCGAGGGCGACACGGTCATCCTGGCCTCCTCCCTGATCCCCGGGAACGAGAACGCGGTCTACCGGGTGATCAACGGACTGACCCGCTGGGGCGCCAACGTCGTCCACAAGGGCAATGCCAAGGTCCATGTGTCCGGGCACGCCTCGGCCGGTGAGCTGTTGTACTTCTACAACATCTGTAAGCCGCGGAACCTGATGCCGGTGCACGGCGAGTGGCGCCATCTGCGCGCCAACGCCGAACTCGGCGCGCTCACCGGGGTACCGGCCGACCGGATCGTGATCGCCGAGGACGGCGTCGTCGTCGACCTGGTCAAGGGCAAGGCGAAGATCGTCGGCAAGGTCCAGGCCGGCTACGTGTACGTGGACGGCCTGTCGGTCGGCGGCGTCACCGAGTCCAGCCTGAAGGACCGGCGGATCCTGGGGGACGAGGGCTTCATCTCCGTGTTCGTGGTGGTCGACAGCAGTACGGGCAAGATCGTCAGCGGTCCCAGCATCCACTCGCGGGGCTCGGGCATCGACGACGCGGCCTTCGCCGAGGTCATCCCGAAGATCGACGAGGTACTCGCCAAGTCCGCCCAGGACGGCGTGGTCGAGGCGCACCAGCTGCAGCAGCTCGTGCGCCGCACGGTGGGCAAGTGGGTCTCCGACGTGTACCGCCGGCGCCCGATGATCATGCCGGTCGTGGTCGAGGTCTGAGGCGGACGGGCCCGCGAGGACCCCGTCATCTGCCTGCGGGGCGCCAGGATTTGCATCCGGGCGCCCCGCTCCAGTACGTTTACGTCATCGCCGCAACGGGAACGCCGGACAGTCCAACTGGCCGGGGAAACCGGGACGTCGGAGAGCAGACTCAAGTGCCTGGAAAGGCACGGAAGTTACCTCTGATAAGGTGAGAAACACGAAGGGAAAGCCCGGAGGGGCCCGAGAGGGAACCAAAGGAAGCATCCGTTCCTTGAGAACTCAACAGCGTGCCAAATAGTCAATGCCAGATTATTTACTGAGTCTGCATCTCGACCTCGTCTGAGGTGCAGCAATTAGCGAGGATTTTCCTTGCTCTTACATGAAGCATTCATGGAGAGTTTGATCCTGGCTCAGGACGAACGCTGGCGGCGTGCTTAACACATGCAAGTCGAACGATGAACCGGTTTCGGCCGGGGATTAGTGGCGAACGGGTGAGTAACACGTGGGCAATCTGCCCTGCACTCTGGGATAAGCCCGGGAAACTGGGTCTAATACCGGATACGACACATGAGGGCATCCTCGTGTGTGGAAAGTTCCGGCGGTGCAGGATGAGCCCGCGGCCTATCAGCTTGTTGGTGGGGTAGTGGCCTACCAAGGCGACGACGGGTAGCCGGCCTGAGAGGGTGACCGGCCACACTGGGACTGAGACACGGCCCAGACTCCTACGGGAGGCAGCAGTGGGGAATATTGCACAATGGGCGAAAGCCTGATGCAGCGACGCCGCGTGAGGGATGACGGCCTTCGGGTTGTAAACCTCTTTCAGCAGGGAAGAAGCGAAAGTGACGGTACCTGCAGAAGAAGCACCGGCTAACTACGTGCCAGCAGCCGCGGTAATACGTAGGGTGCAAGCGTTGTCCGGAATTATTGGGCGTAAAGAGCTCGTAGGCGGCCTGTCGCGTCGATTGTGAAAGCCCAGGGCTTAACCCTGGGTCTGCAGTCGATACGGGCAGGCTAGAGTTCGGTAGGGGAGATCGGAATTCCTGGTGTAGCGGTGAAATGCGCAGATATCAGGAGGAACACCGGTGGCGAAGGCGGATCTCTGGGCCGATACTGACGCTGAGGAGCGAAAGCGTGGGGAGCGAACAGGATTAGATACCCTGGTAGTCCACGCCGTAAACGGTGGGCACTAGGTGTGGGCAACATTCCACGTTGTCCGTGCCGCAGCTAACGCATTAAGTGCCCCGCCTGGGGAGTACGGCCGCAAGGCTAAAACTCAAAGGAATTGACGGGGGCCCGCACAAGCGGCGGAGCATGTGGCTTAATTCGACGCAACGCGAAGAACCTTACCAAGGCTTGACATACACCGGAAACGGCCAGAGATGGTCGCCCCCTTGTGGTCGGTGTACAGGTGGTGCATGGCTGTCGTCAGCTCGTGTCGTGAGATGTTGGGTTAAGTCCCGCAACGAGCGCAACCCTTATCCTGTGTTGCCAGCGGATCCCTTCGGGGGTGCCGGGGACTCACGGGAGACTGCCGGGGTCAACTCGGAGGAAGGTGGGGACGACGTCAAGTCATCATGCCCCTTATGTCTTGGGCTGCACACGTGCTACAATGGCCGGTACAATGAGCTGCGATACCGCGAGGTGGAGCGAATCTCAAAAAGCCGGTCTCAGTTCGGATTGGGGTCTGCAACTCGACCCCATGAAGTCGGAGTCGCTAGTAATCGCAGATCAGCATTGCTGCGGTGAATACGTTCCCGGGCCTTGTACACACCGCCCGTCACGTCATGAAAGTCGGTAACACCCGAAGCCGGTGGCCTAACCCCTTGTGGGAGGGAGCTGTCGAAGGTGGGACTGGCGATTGGGACGAAGTCGTAACAAGGTAGCCGTACCGGAAGGTGCGGCTGGATCACCTCCTTTCTAAGGAGCTTCTAGACCGCGATAGCGGTCCAGAGCCACTACGCCGGCGAGTGTTCGGCGGTGGTTTGCTCATGGGTGGAACATTGACTGCAACATTTGGTTCGCTGTTGGGTGTCTGAAGGTACGGCTGTGAAAGGTCGAATCTTCGGTTGTTGTTTGAGAATTGCACAGTGGACGCGAGCATCTGTGGCCAAGTTTTTAAGGGCGCACGGTGGATGCCTTGGTACCAGGAACCGATGAAGGACGTGGGAGGCCGCGATAGTCCCCGGGGAGTTGTCAACCTAGCTGTGATCCGGGGGTTTCCGAATGGGGAAACCCGGCAGTCGTTATGGGCTGTCACCCACTGCTGAATGTATAGGCGGTGTGGAGGGAACGCGGGGAAGTGAAACATCTCAGTACCCGCAGGAAGAGAAAACAACCGTGATTCCGGGAGTAGTGGTGAGCGAAACCGGAGGAGGCTAAACCGTATGTGTGTGATACCCGGCAGGGGTTGCGCATGCGGGGTTGTGGGAGCTTTTTTGATCGTTCTGCCGGACGGTCGGTGAGTAAGAAACTGTGTGGATAGGCGAAGGGCATGCGAAAGGCCCGGCGTAGAGGGTAAGACCCCCGTAGCTGAAATCTGCATGGCTCACTTAAAGGTTTCCCAAGTAGCATGGGGCCCGAGAAATCCTGTGTGAATCTGGCGGGACCACCCGTTAAGCCTAAATATTCCCTGGTGACCGATAGTGGATAGTACCGTGAGGGAATGGTGAAAAGTACCGCGGGAGCGGAGTGAAATAGTTCCTGAAACCGTGTGCCTACAAGCCGTGGGAGCGTCGTGCACAGAGCTTGCTCTGTGTGCCGTGACTGCGTGCCTTTTGAAGAATGAGCCTGCGAGTTTGCGGTGTGTTGCGAGGTTAACCCGTGTGGGGTAGCCGTAGCGAAAGCGAGTCCGAACAGGGCGATTGAGTAGCATGCCCTAGACCCGAAGCGGAGTGATCTAGCCATGGGCAGGGTGAAGCGAGGGTAAGACCTCGTGGAGGCCCGAACCCACCAGAGTTGAAAATCTGGGGGATGACCTGTGGTTAGGGGTGAAAGGCCAATCAAACTCCGTGATAGCTGGTTCTCCCCGAAATGCATTTAGGTGCAGCGTCGTGTGTTTCTTGCCGGAGGTAGAGCACTGGATAGGTGATGGGCCTTACCGGGTTACTGACCTTAGCCAAACTCCGAATGCCGGTAAGTGAGAGCGCGGCAGTGAGACTGTGGGGGATAAGCTCCATGGTCGAGAGGGAAACAGCCCAGAGCATCGACTAAGGCCCCTAAGCGTGTGCTAAGTGGGAAAGGATGTGGAGTCGCAGAGACAACCAGGAGGTTGGCTTAGAAGCAGCCACCCTTGAAAGAGTGCGTAATAGCTCACTGGTCGAGTGATTCTGCGCCGACAATGTAGCGGGGCTCAAGTACACCGCCGAAGTCGTGTCACTGCAACAATACTTCTAACGAAGGTTGTGGTGGGTAGGGGAGCGTCGTGTGCCGGGTGAAGCAGCCGTGGAAACGAGTTGTGGACGGTATGCGAGTGAGAATGCAGGCATGAGTAGCGATACAAGAGTGGGAAACTCTTGCGCCGATTGACTAAGGGTTCCTGGGTCAAGTTGATCTGCCCAGGGTAAGTCGGGGCCTAAGGCGAGGCCGACAGGCGTAGTCGATGGATAACCGGTTGATATTCCGGTACCCGTTGTGGAGCGCCAACGCTGAATCAGGCGATGCTAAGCCCGCGAAGCCGCCATCTGTCCCTTCGGGGGTGGGTGGAGTGGTGGAGTCGGTGGTCCAGACCTGTAGTAGGTGAGTGATGGGGTGACGCAGGAAGGTAGTCCAGCCCGGGCGGTGGTTGTCCCGGGGTAAGGGTGTGGCCCGTGGAGCAGGTAAATCCGTTCCACACGAGGGTGAGACCTGATGCCGAGCCGATTGTGGTGAAGTGGATGATCCTATGCTGTCGAGAAAAGCCTCTAGCGAGTTTCACAATGGCCCGTACCCTAAACCGACTCAGGTGGTCAGGTAGAGTATACCGAGGCGTTCGGGTGAACTATGGTTAAGGAACTCGGCAAAATGCCCCCGTAACTTCGGGAGAAGGGGGGCCATTTCTGGTGATGAGACTTGCTCTCTGAGCTGGGGGTGGCCGCAGAGACCAGCGAGAAGCGACTGTTTACTAAAAACACAGGTCCGTGCGAAGCTGTAAGGCGATGTATACGGACTGACGCCTGCCCGGTGCTGGAACGTTAAGGGGACCGGTTAGTCACATTTCGGTGTGGCGAAGCTGAGAACTTAAGCGCCAGTAAACGGCGGTGGTAACTATAACCATCCTAAGGTAGCGAAATTCCTTGTCGGGTAAGTTCCGACCTGCACGAATGGCGTAACGACTTCTTGACTGTCTCAACCATAGGCCCGGTGAAATTGCACTACGAGTAAAGATGCTCGTTTCGCGCAGCAGGACGGAAAGACCCCGGGACCTTTACTATAGCTTGATATTGGTGTTCGGTTCGGTTTGTGTAGGATAGGTGGGAGACTGTGAAGCCTGGACGCTAGTTCAGGTGGAGTCGTTGTTGAAATACCACTCTGATCGTGCTGGATGTCTAACCTGGGTCCGTGATCCGGATCGGGGACAGTGTCTGGTGGGTAGTTTAACTGGGGCGGTTGCCTCCTAAAGAGTAACGGAGGCGCCCAAAGGTTCCCTCAGCCTGGTTGGTCATCAGGTGGTGAGTGTAAGTGCACAAGGGAGCTTGACTGTGAGACTGGCAGGTCGAGCAGGTGCGAAAGCAGGGACTAGTGATCCGGCGGTGGTTTGTGGAAGCGCCGTCGCTCAACGGATAAAAGGTACCCCGGGGATAACAGGCTGATCTTCCCCAAGAGTCCGTATCGACGGGATGGTTTGGCACCTCGATGTCGGCTCGTCGCATCCTGGGGCTGGAGTTGGTCCCAAGGGTTGGGCTGTTCGCCCATTAAAGCGGTACGCGAGCTGGGTTTAGAACGTCGTGAGACAGTTCGGTCCCTATCCGCTGTGCGCGTTGGAGTCTTGAGAAGGGCTGTCCCTAGTACGAGAGGACCGGGACGGACGAACCTCTGGTGTGCCAGTTGTTCTGCCAAGGGCATGGCTGGTTGGCTACGTTCGGGAGGGATAACCGCTGAAAGCATCTAAGCGGGAAGCCTGCTTCGAGATGAGGACTCCCACCCACTTGATGGGGTAAGGCTCCCTGTAGACGACAGGGTTGATAGGCCAGATATGGAAGCCTCGTGAGAGGTGGAGTTGACTGGTACTAATAGGCCGAGGGCTTGTCCTCAGATGCTCGCGTCCACTGTGATTTTTTTTCGAATGACAACCATTTAGAGTTTCGGTGGTCATGGCGAAAGGGAAACGCCCGGTTACATTCCGAACCCGGAAGCTAAGCCTTTCAGCGCCGATGGTACTGCATGGGGGACCGTGTGGGAGAGTAGGTCGCCGCCGAACAATGCCCCAATAGCTCAGTCGGCAGAGCGTCTCCATGGTAAGGAGAAGGTCAACGGTTCGATTCCGTTTTGGGGCTCCGCAGCAAGATATATGAAAGGCTCCCGCCTGATGGTGGGGGCCTTTTTGCGTTGCCGTGTGCGGATGCGCGCTGCCCTGCTCCGGGGCGGGCCGGCCGAGCGGGCAGATGCCGCCCGGCCGGCCCGTCTTACTCGGGGATGCGCAGGGTCAGAATCGCCATGTCGTCGGACGGGGCGTCGGAGGCGAAGCGTTCCACGGCGCGCAGCACGCGGGCCGCGACGGCGCCGGCGGTCAGCCCCGTACAGTTGCTCAGCACCTCGGCCAGGCCGTCGTCGCCCAACATGCGGGTGCCCTCACGGCGTTCGGTGACGCCGTCCGTCACACACAGCAGCACGTCGCCCGGATTGAGCGTGGTGTGCTGCTCGTACAGCTCCAGGTCCTCCATCACACCGAGCAGCGGCTGCGGGTCCGCGGCGGCCTCCACCCGGCCGTCCGGGGTCAGACGCAGCGGCAGCGGATGGCCGGCGCACACCATCTTCAGCAGCGCGCCACCGCCCGGCTGCGGCCACAGCTCGCCGTACAGCAGCGTCAGGAAGCGCGAGCGGGAACCCTCGTCCAGGATGGCGGCGTTGAGCCGCTCCAGGACCGCCGGGCCGCCCAGGCCCTCACGGGCCAGCAGCCGCAGCGCGTGCCGGGCGAGGCCGGTGACCGCCGCGGCCAGCGGACCCGTACCGCACACGTCCCCTATGGCGAAGCCGTAGGCGCCCTCACGGATCGGGAAGACGTCGTAGAAGTCGCCGCCGACCTCGTTGCCCTCGCCCGCCGCGCGGTAGATGACCTCCACGTCCACGCCGTCGATCTCCGGCAGCTCGGGCGGCAGCAGACTGCGCTGCAGGGACTGGCTGGTGGCCGTGCGCTCGCTGTAGAGCCGGGCGTTGTCCAGGGCCAGGGCGGCCCGCCGGGAGAGGTCCTCGGCCAGCTCCAGGATGTCCTGGCGGAAGCGTTCGTCGGCCGGCTGGCCCAGCGCGAGCAGCCCGATGACGCGGTTGCGCGCGATCAGCGGCAGCAGCACCGTCTCGCCGCCCACCGCGGCGGCCGTCGCCAGGCTGGGCCCAGGAGTACGGGGCGCGGGCAGCCGGCCCATGGCCAGACTGCGCAGCGAGCTGCGCAGCGCGGTGTTGTGGGCGGCGTCGGCCGGGGCGGTCCAGGTGCGGACGCCGAGCCGGATGTCGGGGTCCGGGGGATCGACGCGGGCCAGCAGGTCCTTGATGCCGTCGATGCGGTCCTCGTCCTCGTGCAGCACGTAGGACAGCACGGGCTCGGCGCCCGCCTCCGGGATCGTGTAGACGCCGCACCAGGTGGCCAGGGTGGGCACGATCATCTGCGCCATCAGGGCCAGCGTCTGATCGCGGTCCAGGGTGCCGGCCAGCAGCTCGGACGCCTCTACCAGGAAGGACAGCGAGTTGCGGCGCAGCCGCTCCAGCTCCGTCAGGCGGGCGGACTCGACGGCCAGCGCGATGCGGTCGGCGGCGAACTGGAGACGCAGCGCCTCCTCGTTGGAGAACCGGCCCGGGGTCTCGGAGGCGACGCCCAGGGAGCCGGTGAGCCGGCCCTCGACCTTGAGGGGCACGGTGACCACGGCGTGCATGCCGGTGCCGGACAGCAGGGGCACCGCGCCGGGGGAGGCGGACAGGTCCTCGTGGACGGACGGCATCCGGGCCGAGCCGTACCGTCCGCTGCCGGCCTCCACCGGGACGCGGGCGAACCGCTGGCGGGCGCCGGGCAGCCCGGTGGAGGCGCGTACCTCCAGCTCGGTCTCGTCGTCCGTGGCCAGCAGCAGGAAGGCCGCGTCGCCGTCCAGGAGGTCGCGTGCGCGCTCCACGGTGCGCTGGAGGAGGCCGTCCAGGTCATCGGGCGGCGGAGAGCCGATGAGGGCGTCCAGCGGGTCGCTCTGCGGCCGCTCGTTGCCCTCGGGGCCCGCGGTGGTCCGTGCGGAGCCGCGGGTGGGGGTCTGGAGGATGGCGCGCTCGCGGTCGTGCACGATCAGGCAGACCGTGGACGGCTCGCCGCGGGCGTCGCGGACCCGCAGGTGGCAGGCGTAGACCGGGACCGTACGGCCCTCGGAGTCGCGCAGCCCGTAGCTGCCCTCCCAGCGGGACAGGGACAGCGCCTCGGCGATGCCGGTGCCGGTGCCCGGCGTCTGCGGCCAGGCGGCGAGGTCGGCCAGCGGCTTGCCGATGACCTGCTCGGGCGGGTAGCCGAAGAGGGCTTGGGCGTCGGCGTTCCAGGAGGTGACGGTGTCGGCGCGGTCGACCTGGATGACGGCGACCTTGACCCGGGTCTCGGCCAGCGGCAGCGCCTCGCTGGGCAGCGGGGGCCCGGCGGAGCGGGTGCCGGCCGGGAAGGTCTGCTGTTCGAGGCGGAACCACACGCACTTGTCGGCGCTGGTGTAGTCGACGCCCCAGCGGGAGGCGAGGGCCGCGCAGAGCATGAGCCCGCGGCCGCCCTCGCTGTTCAGGTCCCGGCCCCGGCTGACGTCGCCGATGGGGAGTTCGCGCTCGGGGTGCCGGTCGATGATCTCGAAACGGACGCCGGTGTCGTCGCGCAGGCAGCGGACCTCGGCGGCGGTCCCCGCGTGGATGACGGCGTTGGTGACCAGCTCGCTGGTCAGCACGACCGCGTCCTCGATCAGCTCCGCCAGTCCCCAGCCCTGGAGTGTGTCCCGGACGAAGCCGCGTGCCGTGGCGACGGAGCGCCCAACCGGCTCGAAGGTGGCAGCGGCTCGCGCGGTGATCACGTCACTCCCCCAAAAGGTCTCTCGTCGCTTCCGGACGCCTCATCGACGGCCGGAAGCCAGATTACTGACGTTGACCGCCCGCGCGGGCGTCGGATCCGGTGATTTCCCCCCGACCGGGATACCCGGGTGTGCGATGCTGCCGAACTGTTATCGCCCGGTTCTTCGAGAGTGAAACACTGGGAAGGCTCGTTGAGGTAAGCCCGGGCGAAATGGTCGAACCGCAGGAGGGACACAGTGGTGTCTGAGGGAGCAGTGGCGCGCACCGGAACGCGTGGGCGCGGCGGGAAGTCTCGGGGAAGCGGCACGGTGGAAGTGGACGCCGTGGCGCTGGGCCGGCTGCTCTCTGCGCTGGAGTCGATGCGGGACGGGAACTTCCGGCGGCGGCTGACCGTGGCCGGTGAAGGACCGATGGCCGAGCTCGCCGCCGTCTACAACGAGGTCGCGGACCGTAATCTCCATCTCACCGGGCAGCTGTCGCGGGTGCGCCGGGTCGTGGGCCGTGAGGGAAAACTCACGGAACGGATGGAGAGCGGGGTCAGCGACGGCGCCTGGGCCAAGGCGATCGACGACGCCAACGAGCTGGTGGACGATCTCGCGCGGCCGATGGCCGAGGTGGGGCGCGTGCTGTCGGCGGTCGCCGTCGGTGATCTGGAGCCGCGCATGGAGCTGAAGGCGCCGGGCGGCAACGGCTCGGCGCGTCCGCTGCGCGGCGAGTTCCTGAAGGTCGGGCGCACCGTCAATGGCCTGGTGGATCAGCTGTCGGAGTTCACCGACGAGGTGACCCGGGTCGCCAGTGAGGTGGGGACCGAGGGCAAGCTGGGCGGCCAGGCGCACGTGCCGGGCGTCGCCGGCACCTGGAAGGACCTGACGGACTCGGTCAACCAGATGGTGCTGCGGCTGACCGCGCAGGTGCGGGACATCTCCACGGTCACCAAGGCGGTGGCGGACGGCGATCTGTCGCAGAAGGTCACCGTCCATGTGGAAGGGGAGATGCAGGAGCTGAAGAACACCGTGAACTCCATGGTGGATCAGCTCTCCTCCTTCCAGTCCGAGGTGACGCGGGTGGCCCGCGAGGTGGGCACCGACGGGCAGCTCGGCGGTCAGGCGCGGGTGGAGGGCGTGGCCGGTGTCTGGAAGGACCTGACCGACAACGTCAACACGATGGCCACGAACCTCACGGCCCAGGTGCGGGACATCGCCCGGGTGACGACGGCGGTGGCCAACGGTGACCTGTCGCAGACGATCCGGGTGAGCGCGCGCGGTGAGGTGGCGCAGCTGGCGCGCACCGTCACGGAGATGAACGGCACGCTGCGCAACTTCGCGGACGAGGTGACGCGGGCGGCCTCGGAGATCGGTACGGACGGCCGCCTCGACGCGCAGGCCCGGGTGCACGGGGTGGCCGGTACCTGGAAGGAGCTGACCGACACGGTCAACGACGCCTTCCGGAACCTGACGGCGCAGGTGCGCGACATCGCCGAGGTGACGACCTCGGTGGCCATCGGCGACCTGTCGAAGAAGGTGACCGTGGACGTCTCCGGCGAGATGCTGGAGCTGAAGACCACGGTGAACACGATGGTGGACCAGCTGTCGTCGTTCCAGTCCGAGGTGACGCGGGTGGCCCGGGAGATCGGCCACGAGGGCGCGCTGGGCGGTCAGGCGTCCGTGCTGGGCGTGGCCGGGGAGTGGCGGGACCTGACCGACTCGGTCAATACGGCGTTCCGCAACCTCACCGCGCAGGTCCGGGACATCTCGCAGGTGACGAAGGCGGTGGCCAACGGTGACCTGTCGCAGAAGGTCACGGTCGATGTCTCGGGTGAGATGGCCGAGCTGAAGAACACCGTGAACACCATGGTGGACCAGCTGTCCTCGTTCGCGGAGCAGGTCACGCGGGTGGCCACCGAGGTGGGCATCGAGGGCCGGCTGGGCGGCCAGGCGCGGGTGGACGGCGTCTCCGGTACCTGGCGGCAGCTGACGGACTCCGTCAACGACATGGCGACGAATCTGACCGATCAGGTGCGGGGCATCGCGCAGGTCACGATGGCGGTGGCCGGCGGCGACCTGTCGCGGAAGATCACCGTGGACGCCCGCGGCGAGATCCTCGAACTGAAGAACAGCATGAACACGATGGTGGATCAGCTGTCGATGTTCGCCGCCCAGGTCACCAGGGTGGCCCGTGAGGTGGGTACGGAGGGCCGCCTGGGCGGTCAGGCGATGGTCGCCGGGGTCGGCGGTGTGTGGCGGGACCTGACCGACTCGGTCAATGACATGGCCACCAACCTGACCAGCCAGGTGCGGGGCATCTCGGAGGTCGCCACGGCGGTGGCCCGGGGTGATCTGTCGCGGAAGATCACCGTCGACGCGCAGGGCGAGATCCTTGAGCTCAAGGACACCCTGAACCAGATGGTGGACCAGCTCTCGTCCTTCGCCGACCAGGTGACACGTGTCGCCCAGGAAGTGGGCACGGAGGGCCGCCTCGGCGGGCAGGCCCGGGTGGACGGGGTCTCCGGCACCTGGAAGGACCTCACCCGGTCCGTCAACAGCATGGCGAACAATCTGACCGATCAGGTGCGGGGCATCGCCGAGGTGATGAAGGCGGTCGCGGACGGCGATCTGACCAAGAAGATCACGGTGGACGCCCGGGGCGAGATCCTGGAGCTGGTCACCACGGTCAACACGATGGTGGACCAGCTGTCCTCCTTCGCCGACCAGGTGAGCGGCGTGGCCCGCGAGGTGGGTACGGAGGGCCAGCTCGGCGGCCAGGCGCGGGTGCGCGGGGTGTCGGGCACCTGGAAGGACCTGACCGACAACGTCAACGTGATGGCCAGCAACCTGACGATGCAGGTGCGCGGCATCTCCGACGTGGCCACGGCGGTGGCCAACGGTGATCTGTCGAAGAAGGTGACGATCGAGGCCAGCGGCGAGGTGGCGCAGCTCGCCGACACCGTCAACAAGATGGTGACGACGCTGTCCTCGTTCGCGGACGAGGTCACGCGTGTGGCGCGCGAGGTGGGCACCGAGGGGCAGCTGGGCGGCCAGGCCAGTGTGCCGGGGGTGTCGGGGACCTGGCGGGACCTGACCGAGTCGGTGAACCAGATGGCCACCAACCTGACGCTCCAGGTGCGCAACATCGCGGATGTGACCACCGCGATCGCGCGCGGCGATCTGACGAAGAAGATCGACATCAACGCCCAGGGCGAGATCCTGGAGCTGAAGAGCACGATCAACACGATGGTCGATCAGCTGTCGATGTTCGCGGATCAGGTGATCCGGGTGGCCCGCGAGGTGGGTACGGACGGACAACTGGGCGGTCAGGCGGTGGTGCGCGATGTGGCCGGGTCCTGGAAGGACCTGACGGACTCCGTCAACGAGATGGCGGGGAACCTGACCCAGCAGGTGCGCACGATCGCCCGGGTGGCGACGGCGGTGACCCGCGGGGATCACACGGTGCGGATCGAGACCGACGCGGAGGGCGAGATCCTCGCGCTCCAGGAGAGCGTCAACACGATGATCACCAACCTGCGGGACACCACCAAGGCGAACGACGAGCAGAACTGGCTCAAGAGCAATCTGGCCAGGATCTCGGCGCTGATGCAGGGCCGTCGCGATCTGAAGGACGTGGCGGGGCTGATCATGAGCGAGCTGGCGCCCGCCGTCTCCGCGCAGCACGGCGCGTTCTTCCTGTCGATGCCCGCCGACGCGGAGTCGCCGGTGGTGGCGGGGCCCGACGACGGGGACGGGTTCGAGCTGCGGCTGATCGGCTCGTACGGCTACGCGGCGGGGGCGCATCCGACCTCGTTCCGGCCGGGTGACTCGCTCATCGGCACGGCCGCGGCCGAGCGCCGGACGATCATGTTCGGGCCGACGCCCGAGGGCTACCTGGCGATCTCCTCCGGTCTGGGGCAGGCCCCGCCGGCGCAGGTGATCGTGCTGCCGGTGGTGTTCGAGGACCGGGTGCTCGGTGTGCTGGAGCTGGCGACGTTCGGCGAGTTCACCGTCATCGAACGGGACTTCCTCAACCAGATGGCGGAGATGATCGCCGGCAGCGTCAACACCATCAGCGTCAACACGCGGACCAAGATGCTGCTGGACCAGACGCAGGAGACCGCGGACAAGCTGCGGGTGACCCGCAACGAGCTGGAGGAGCAGCAGCGGGCGCTCAAGAACTCCAACGAGGAGCTCGTCCTCAAGGCGGATCAGCTGGCGCGCACCAACCGGGACATCGAGGTGAAGAACTCGGAGATCGAGGACGCCCGGCAGGTCCTGGAGGAGCGGGCCGAGCAGCTGGCGCTGTCGATGAAGTACAAGTCGGAGTTCCTGGCGAACATGTCGCACGAGCTGCGCACGCCGCTGAACTCGCTGCTCATCCTGGCGAAGCTGCTCGCGGACAACGCCGAGGGCAATCTCTCGCGCAAGCAGGTGGAGTTCGCCGAGACGATCCACGGGGCGGGTTCGGACCTGCTGCAGCTGATCAACGACATCCTGGACCTGTCGAAGGTCGAGGCGGGCAAGATGGACGTCTCGCCGGCCCGGATCGCGCTGGTGCAGCTGGTGGACTATGTGGAGGCGTCCTTCCGGCCGCTGACGGCGGAGAAGAACCTGGAGCTGTCGGTGCGGGTCTCGCCCGAGCTGCCGGCCACGCTGCACACCGATGAGCAGCGGCTGCTGCAGGTGCTGCGGAACCTGCTGTCGAACGCGGTGAAGTTCACCGACACGGGTTCGGTGGAGCTGGTGATCCGGGCGGCCGGCACCGAGGCGCCGTACGAGATCCGGGAGCAGATGCTGGCGAACGGGTCGATCGAGAACGGGGACGCGCCGCTGGTGGCGTTCTCGGTCTCGGACACCGGGATCGGGATCGCGGCGAGCAAGATGCGGGTGATCTTCGAGGCGTTCAAGCAGGCGGACGGCACGACCAGCCGCAAGTACGGGGGTACGGGCCTGGGTCTGTCGATCAGCCGGGAGATCGCGCGGCTGCTGGGCGGTGAGATCCACGCGGCGAGCGAGCCGGGGCGCGGATCGACGTTCACGCTGTTCCTGCCGCTGCACCCCACCGAGCTGCCGCCGCCCGGATACCGGCAGCTGACGGAGGGCGCCCCGGTCCTGGACAGCGCGCAGACCCGGGAGGCGATCGCGCGCAAGGCGGCCGAGCGCCGGGCCCTGGAGGCGGCGCGCCTGCCCGAGCCGGACGCCGGGGTGACCGGCGCCGCACGGAACGGGGAGGGCCCCGTACCGGCGGCCGACTCCGCGCCCGCCGTACCGCCGGCACTGCCGCGGGCGCGGGAGAGCGAGGACCACGCGCAGAACGGGTCCGGGAACCGTACGGCGGCGTCCTCCGCGGCCGAGCGGGCCGCGGCCACCATGACGCGGCGGTTCCGCGAGCCGGAGGTGCCGTCCGGCGGTGGGGACCGCGAGGCGGAGCGGGGCCGTGACGCGGTCCGCAGGCGGCGGGAGTTCCACGACTTCCGGGGCCGCAAGGTACTGATCGTCGACGACGACGTGCGCAATGTGTTCGCGCTGACCAGCGTGCTGGAGCAGCACGGGCTCTCGGTGCTCTACGCGGAGAACGGGCGGGAGGGCATCGAGGTCCTGGAGTCCAACGAGGACGTGGTGCTCGTGCTGATGGACATCATGATGCCGGAGATGGACGGCTACGCGACGACGGCGGCGATCCGCCGGATGCCGCAGTTCGCCGGGCTGCCGATCATCGCGCTCACCGCGAAGGCGATGCAGGGCGACCGCGAGAAGAGCATCGAGTCGGGCGCCTCGGACTATGTGACCAAGCCGGTGGACACCGATCATCTGGTGGCCGTGATGGAGGAGTGGATCGAGAGGAAGTGACCTTTCCCACGGCCGGTGTTGACGGAACCATCCCGGGGTTGCGGGCGTTGACGGTGTGCGGTTCACTCTGTTCGCCGCTCCCGAGCGCACATGGTATGGTGACGCAGCGCAATGCGCTGATCACCGGGCGCCGTGCGCGGTCGGTTGCTGAACGGCGGGCAGGGTAATCGCCCGTGGAGCGGGGAGCTGGCCGAAAGTGATTTCGGCTTCCCGTGACGAAGCGGGGCCCACCGTAGGCCGCCGCCCCCTGGGCTGGTGACCGGGATCGCTGGCGGTCCCGCGCGCGTGGGTGCCAACATGTCCGGCACAGGAGTGGGCGGCGTGCACAACAGCCGTCCTGGACAGCGGCGCGCCACGGCGACGCCGCAAGGGGCGAGGAGGACGGGCCATGGTGCAGAAGGCCAAGATCCTCCTGGTCGATGACCGGCCCGAGAATCTGCTGGCGCTGGAGGCGATCCTCTCCGCGCTCGATCAGACACTGGTCCGGGCATCGTCAGGGGAGGAAGCGCTCAAAGCGCTGCTCACAGACGATTTCGCGGTGATCCTGCTGGACGTCCAGATGCCGGGGATGGACGGCTTCGAGACCGCCGCGCACATCAAGCGGCGGGAGCGCACCCGGGACATCCCCATCATCTTCCTCACCGCGATCAATCACGGCCCGCACCACACCTTCCGCGGCTACGCGGCGGGCGCGGTGGACTACATCTCCAAGCCGTTCGACCCGTGGGTGCTGCGGGCGAAGGTCTCGGTGTTCGTCGAGCTGCACATGAAGAACGTGCAGCTGCGGGAGCAGGCGGCGCTGCTGCGCCGCGAGCTGGAGGGCGGCGTCTCGCCCGCCGACACCGAGCGCGGCCCCGGCGGTCTGCTGCCGGAGCTGTCGGCGCGGCTGGCGGCCGTCGAGGAGCAGGCCGAGGCACTGTCCAAGGAGCTGGCCGAATCGGGCGGCTCGGCGGCGGTGTCCACGGCAGCGCATCTGGAGCGGAAACTGTCCGGGCTGCGCAGGGCGCTGGACGCCCTGGAGCCGGGGTCGGGAGAAGCCGGCCAGGCGGACGAGTCGCCGTAGCGGAAGACAGGGGCCGGGCCCGGTGGCGGAGCGTGCGACGTGCCGGGCCCGTTCCGGTGGTGGACGGCCGGCCGCTGCCGCCCGCCGTGGCGGCGGCCCGGGCGCGCTCGCGGCCCCGCGGCGCGTGCTCCCACTACCCGTTCGGCACCCGCCCGCTGGCGGCGCCCGGGAGCGGTGTCCGTGCTCCGGCGCGAAGTCCCCGGTAATCTGCCCCTCATGGCTTCAGGTACGTCCGGCAGGAGTTCCCACAGCGCAGGCGCCGGGCGCAGCGGCGGGGGAGCCAGGAAGACGGCGCCCGCCAGGAGAGCGCCCGCGAAGAAGACGGCGGCACGCAAGCCGCCGGCCAAGAAGAAGGCCGCGCCCAAACGCAACATCGTGGTCCGCGTCGCCCGCCGGCTGTGGCTGGGTGTCGCGCACTCGGTGGGCGCCATGATGCGCGGCATACGGAGCGGCACCAAGGGGCTCGACCCCGATCTGCGGCAGGACGGGCTCGCTCTGCTGCTGCTCGGCCTCGCGCTGATCGTGATGGCCGGCACCTGGGCCAATCTCCAGGGCCCGGTCGGCGATCTGATCACCCTGATCATCACCGGGGCGCTGGGCCGCCTGGATCTGGTCTTCCCGCTGCTGCTCGGCTTCATGGCGGTGCGCCTGTTCGCGCACCCCGAGAAACGCGAGGCGAACGGCCGGATCGTGGTCGGGCTGACCGCGCTGGTGATCGGGGTGCTCGGCCTGGTGCACGTCGCCACCGGCGCGCCCGGCCGCAGCGACGGTGCCCAGGCGCTGCGGGACACGGGCGGCTACATCGGCTGGGCGGCCTCCCGCCCGCTGATCCTGACGCTGGGTGAGATGCTGGCCGTGGCACTGCTGGTGCTGCTGACGGTCTTCGGACTGCTGGTGGTGACCGCCACCCCGGTCAACGCCATCCCGCGCCGCGTGCGGCAGGCAGCCGTCCGGCTGCGGGTCTACACCGAGGACGACGACGGGGACCCGTACCCCTCCGACACCCCGTACGGCGGCACCGAGCGCCCGGTGCGCCCGCGCCGGCCGCGCCGTGGCGAGGGCTCCGAGCGGGGCGAGGACGCCGAGGGCCCGGAGCAGGAGGAGCTGGAGCGCCGCCGGGCGCCGCGCGGCCGCAAGGGGGCGCGGGAGCGGGACGGTGACCCCATCGACGTGGCAGCGGCGACCGCCGCCGCCCTGGACGGCGCCGTGCTGCACGGGGTGCAGCCCTCGCCGCTGGTCGCCGATCTCAGCAGCCGGGTGTCCACCGGCCGCTCCCGTACCGCCTCCGCCGCCGACAGCGGGGCCGCCGCGCCGCCCGCGCAGCGTGGTGCGAGCGGCGGTGTGCCCGATCTGACCAAGGCCGCCCCCGAGCCGGTGGAGTCGCTGCCGCGGCGCGCCGAACAGCTCCAGCTGGCGGGGGACATCACCTACGCGCTGCCCTCCCTGGACCTCCTGGAGCGCGGCGGCCCCGGCCGCACCCGCAGCGCCGCCAACGACGCGGTGGTGGAGTCGCTGACCACGGTGTTCACCGAGTTCAAGGTGGACGCGGCGGTCACCGGTTTCACCCGGGGCCCGACCGTCACCCGCTACGAGGTGGAGCTGGGTCCGGCGGTCAAGGTGGAGAAGATCACCGCCCTGACCAAGAACATCGCGTACGCGGTGGCCAGTCCCGATGTGCGGATCATCAGCCCGATCCCCGGCAAGTCGGCGGTCGGTATCGAGATCCCCAACAGCGACCGGGAGATGGTCAACCTCGGGGACGTGCTGCGCACCGCCGACTCAGTGGGGGACACCCACCCGCTGCTGGTGGGGCTCGGCAAGGACGTCGAGGGCGGCTATGTGGCGGCGAACCTGGCGAAGATGCCGCATCTGCTGGTGGCCGGTGCCACCGGATCCGGCAAGTCCTCGTGCATCAACTGCCTGATCACCTCGATCATGCTGCGCGCCACCCCGGAGGAGGTCCGGCTGGTGCTGGTGGACCCCAAGCGGGTGGAGCTGACGGCGTACGAGGGCATCCCGCACCTGATCACCCCGATCATCACCAACCCCAAGCGGGCCGCCGAGGCGCTCCAGTGGGTGGTGCGCGAAATGGATCTGCGGTACGACGATCTGGCCGCGTACGGGTTCCGGCACATCGACGACTTCAACGCGGCGGTGCGGTCGGGCAAGGTCACCGCGCCGCCCGGCAGCGAGCGCGAGCCGGCCCCGTACCCGTACCTGCTGGTGATCGTCGACGAGCTGGCGGATCTGATGATGGTGGCGCCGCGGGACGTGGAGGACGCGATCGTCCGCATCACGCAGCTGGCGCGGGCCGCGGGGATCCATCTGGTGCTCGCCACCCAGCGGCCCAGCGTGGACGTGGTGACCGGTCTGATCAAGGCGAACGTGCCCTCGCGGCTGGCGTTCGCGACGTCCTCGCTCGCCGACAGCCGGGTGATCCTGGATCAGGCGGGCGCGGAGAAGCTGATCGGCAAGGGGGACGGTCTGTTCCTGCCGATGGGCGACAGCAAGGCCACCCGCATGCAGGGCGCCTTCATCACCGAGGCCGAGGTCGCCGCCGTGGTGCGGCACTGCAAGGAGCAGATGGACCCGGTTTTCCGGGACGACGTCACGGTCGGCGGCGGCGGGCGCAAGAAGGAGATCGACGAGGAGATCGGCGACGATCTGGATCTGCTGTGCCAGGCGGCGGAGCTGGTGGTGACCACCCAGTTCGGTTCGACGTCGATGCTCCAGCGCAAGCTGCGGGTGGGCTTCGCCAAGGCCGGGCGGCTGATGGACCTGATGGAGTCGCGGGGCGTGGTGGGGCCGAGCGAGGGGTCCAAGGCGCGGGACGTGCTGGTGAAGCCGGACGAATTGCCGGGGGTGCTGGCGGTGATCCGGGGTGAACCTCACCCGTAAGGCGTAATCCGGTGCGCCGTGTGAGGCCGGGAGGGGGCGCGGGCGGGACCATTCGGTTGGCGGACAAAGTTCACCGGCCCGCTTGCCCGTTCCTTCGGCGTCCCCCCTAGACTTGTCCGCACAGCACGCGGTATCACGCTCGAAAGGCCCGCCCGTGTCCAACGGCAATTCCCCCGCCAAGGACCGGCCTTCCGTCGGTCGCACCCTTCAGCAGGCCCGGATCGATGCGCGCCTGACCGTGGATGAGGTCAGTTCCGCGACTCGGGTGCGGGCTCCGATCATTCATGCCATCGAGGCGGACGATTTCTCCCGCTCCGGCGGTGACGTCTACGCGCGCGGGCACATCCGGATGGTCGCGCGCGCGGTCGGGCTCGACCCGGCCGAGGTGATCGCCCTGTACGCGGATCAGGAGGGCGCCGCGCCGCCACCGTCGCCCGCCGCGCCCGTCTTCGAGGCGGAGCGCATCCGGCCCGAGCCCCGGCGCCCCAACTGGACGGCCGCGATGGTCGCCGCGATCGTCGCGGTGATCGCCTTCGTGGGCTTCAGCTTCCTGTCCGGCGGCGGCAACTCGGCCGGTTCGGTGGCCCAGGACAGCCCCTCGCCCTCACCCACCGCCGAGGGCGGCCCGGAGGGCGCGGAACAGGAGAGCGAGCCGCTGCCGCCCGCCGACCCGGAGCCCGACCCGTCGGACGAGGCGGTGGCCGGGGTGCCGGCCGACAAGGTCACGGTGATGGCCACGGTGGAGGGCGGATCGAGCTGGATCTCCGCCAAGGACAGCAGCGGCCGACTTCTGTTCGAAGGGGTGCTGAGCGACGGCGACTCCCAGACCTTCGTGGACGACGAGCAGATCGACCTGGTGCTGGGCAACGCCGGCGCGGTGCAGCTGCATGTCAACGGGAAGCCCCTGGACAGCGTGGGCGACTCGGGCCAGGTGCAGCGGCTGACGTACACCAAGGGCGACCCCGAGGAAGGCTGAGCCGGCGCCTGGTGGAGCCGCCGCGGGGTCGCACGACCGTGCGTGCGGGCTCTGTTGCCGGGCCGGGGGCGGGCGGGCCGGTGGGGACGAAGTAGGCTGAGCCCATGTCCGATCGCCGTACCGTTGCCCTGGTCACCCTTGGATGCGCCCGTAATGAGGTGGATTCGGAAGAGCTGGCGGGGCGGCTGGCCGCAGACGGCTGGGATCTGGTCGAGGACGCGGCGGACGCCGACGTCGCCGTGGTCAACACCTGCGGCTTCGTCGAGGCCGCCAAGAAGGACTCGGTCGACGCGCTGCTGGAGGCGGGCGACCTGAAGGCGGCGGCCGGCCAGGGCCAGGGCCGCACCCAGGCGGTGGTGGCGGTCGGCTGTATGGCCGAGCGGTACGGCAAGGAACTGGCCGAGGCCCTGCCGGAGGCGGACGGCGTGCTCGGCTTCGACGACTACGCGGACATCTCCGAGCGGCTCGGCAGCATCCTGTCCGGCGGCGGGCACGTGCCGCACACCCCGCGCGACCGGCGCAAGCTGCTGCCGATCAGCCCCGTGGAGAGGCAGGGCGCCGAGGTGGCGCTGCCCGGGCACGGGGAGAGCGTCCCGGCGGACCTGCCGGCCGGTCTGGCGCCGGCCTCCGGGCCGCGGGCGCCGCTGCGGCGCCGGCTGGGCGACGGCCCGGTGGCGTCGGTGAAGCTGGCCTCCGGCTGCGACCGGCGCTGCTCGTTCTGCGCGATCCCGTCCTTCCGGGGCTCGTTCATCTCCCGGCGGCCCTCCGACGTTCTGGGAGAGGCGCGCTGGCTGGCCGAGCAGGGCGTCAAGGAGATCATGCTGGTCTCCGAGAACAACACCTCCTACGGCAAGGACCTCGGCGACATCCGGCTGCTGGAGACCCTGCTGCCCGAACTCGCCGCCGTGGACGGCCTGGAGCGGATCCGGGTCAGCTACCTGCAGCCCGCCGAGATGCGGCCCGGGCTGATCGACGTGCTGACCGGCACCGAGAAGGTCGCCCCCTACTTCGATCTCTCCTTCCAGCACTCGGCGCCCGCGGTGCTGCGCGCCATGCGGCGGTTCGGGGACACCGACCGCTTCCTCGAACTGCTCGCCACCATCCGGGGCAAGGCGCCGCTGGCCGGGGTGCGGTCCAACTTCATCGTGGGCTTCCCCGGTGAGACCGAGGCCGACGTGGCGGAACTGGAGCGCTTCCTGATCGGGGCCGACCTGGACGCGATCGGTGTCTTCGGATACTCGGACGAGGACGGCACCGAGGCGGCCTCCTACGAGCGGAAGAACGCTCCGGAGGTGATCGCCGAGCGGCTGGACCGGATCACTCAGCTGGCGGAACAGCTGACCGCGCAGCGTGCCGAGGACCGGATCGGTGAGCCGGCCCGGGTGCTTATCGAGTCCGTCGCGGCCGAGGACGGCGCCGAGGACGGGGTCATCGCGGTGGGTCGCGCCGCCCACCAGGCGCCCGAGACCGACGGCCAGATGCTGATCACCGGCTCCCCGGACGCCCCGGTGCCGGGCGTCGGGGAGTTCGTCGACACCGAGATCACCGGCGCCGAGGGAGTGGACTTGTTCGCCGCACCGCGCCCGGCCGCCGTCCCCGTACCCGCCGGGGCCGACAGATGAGCAATGTGCCGGCCGCGGCGGCCGGGAAGGGACGGCCGGCCGGCGGGCGGGCCGCGGCGACGGCGGCCGGGCCCGGACTGTGGAACATCGCCAATGTGCTGACCATGATCCGGCTGCTGCTGGTGCCCGGCTTCGTGCTGCTGATGCTCGCCGACGGCGGCCACGACCCGGTCTGGCGGGCCTGGGCATGGGCCGCGTTCACCATCGCCATGATCACCGACCTGTTCGACGGGGAGCTGGCCAGGCGCTACAACCTGGTCACCGACTTCGGCAAGATCGCCGACCCCATCGCGGACAAGGCGATCATGGGCGCCGCGCTGATCTGTCTGTCGCTGCTGGCCGAGCTGCCCTGGTGGGTGACCGGGGTGATCCTCGCCCGTGAGCTGGGCATCACCGCGCTGCGCTTCTGGGTCATCCGGCACGGGGTGATCCCGGCCAGCCGGGGCGGCAAGGTGAAGACCCTCGCCCAGGGCGTCGCGGTCGGCATGTACATCCTGGTGCTGCCCGGACTGCTGGCCACCGCCCGCTGGTGGGTGATGGCGGCGGCGGTGGTGCTCACGGTGGGCACCGGTCTCGACTACATACGGCAGGCGATCGTGCTGCGCCGGGCCGGACTGGCGCGCGAGCGCGGTGGGCGGCGTACGGCGGAGCGGGAGGAGAGCGAACGGTGAGTGACGGCGGCACGGCGGGGAACCCCGCGGCCCAGGTACTGACCCTGCTGGCCGGGCGCGGACAGACTCTCGCGGTGGCCGAATCCCTCACCGGCGGGCTGGTGGCCGCGGCGCTCACGGACATCCCCGGGGCCTCCCGGGTCTTCCGGGGCTCGGTCACCGCGTACGCCACCGATGTGAAGCGCGGGACGCTCGGCGTCGACGGAGCCCTGCTCGCGGAGCGCGGCGCGGTCGACGCGGAGGTCGCCAGACAACTGGCCACCGGGGTGCGCGAGCGGCTCGGCGCCGACTGGGGCGTGGCCACCACCGGGGTGGCCGGTCCTGATCCGCAGGACGGTCAGCCGGTGGGCACCGTCTACGTAGCGGTTTCGCCTCCCGGATCCGGGGGAGTCGTCGCTCAGCGGATTCAGCTCAGTGGGGACCGGGCCGCGATCCGGGCCGGGAGCGTACGGGCGGTGCTCGCTCTGCTGCGCGAAGAACTCGTCCATACCGCCCGAGCGGCGGGTCGAGATACGGAACAGAACGGAGAGGATGGATGTTTGCAGCCCTGAGTGAACAAGACATCGCTCCCCGCACGGGTGGAGTCCGAGGCGGTACGGTGGGGCATGAAGCAAGCGAGGCCAACGGTCCGAGGAGGGAGCCACCGATGATCCTGCTCCGTCGCCTACTGGGTGACGTGCTGCGTCGGCAGCGCCAACGACAGGGCCGCACTCTGCGCGAAGTGTCCTCGTCAGCCCGGGTCTCGCTCGGTTACCTCTCCGAGGTGGAGCGCGGGCAGAAGGAAGCGTCCTCGGAGCTGCTGGCTGCCATCTGCGACGCTCTTGAGCTGCGGATGTCGGAACTGATGCGGGAGGTCAGCGACGAGCTGGCACTCGCCGAGCTGGCCGCGTCCGCCGCGAGCGACGCGGTGCCGGCCCCGATGCGCCCGATGCTCAACCCGGTCCGCGTGACCTCGGTCACGCACCGTCCGGACGAGCATGTGACGATCAAGGCGCCGGCCGAGGCCGTGGACGTCGTAGCGGCCTGAGCACACAGGCACCACACCGCCGGGGAGAGCCGTCAGGGCCCTTCCCGGTCGGTCTTTCCGGAGCGCGCCTCCGGCCGGCTCAACCGCGCAGCCGCAATCCGCGCGGGGTGGCGTGGAAGCCCGCCTCCTCCAGCAGCCGCACCCAAGTGGGGTCCGACAGCACGGCCGTGCCGTTGACCCGTTCCACCGTGATGGTGCCCAGCGCGCCGTGTCCGGCCGCCGCCGCCAGCGCCCCGGCCGCCGCCCGCAGGGCTTCCGTGTCGTCCGCGTCCCGCCAGGCGAGCAGGGACCGGCCGCCGCGCTCCAGGTAGCACACCAGGGCGCCGTCGACGAGGACGACCAGGGCGCCCGCCTTGCGGCCGGGCTTGTGGCCGGCGTCCTGCGGGGGCTCAGGCCACGGCAGCGCGGCACCGTAGGCGTTGGCCGGGTCGGCCGCCGCCAGCACCACCGCCTTGCCCGCCGTCCCGGGGCCGGGATGCTCCCCGGAGGTGGCGATCGCCCGCAGCCGGTCCACCGCCCCCTCCATCGCGAACTGGGCGGCGCCCAGGCCCTCCACCACGTAGCCGCGCCGCGCCTGGCCGCTCTCCTCGAACACCGACAGCACCCGGTAGGCCGCCGCGAAGCCGCCCGTCACCCCTTCGGCGGACACCGCGCCCCGGGTCACCACCCCGTGCCGGTCGAGCAGCGTACGGGCCAGGGCGTGCGCACGGACCGTCGGATCGCTCTCCCGGGGCGGCAGCAGCGACCAGCGGCCCGCCACGGTGGGCGGTCCGCCGCGCGAGGCCGGCGGTCTGCGGCCGGGGCCCGCCGCCACCGTCAGGGAGCCGTACCGGCCGCGCGGGGTGCTGCGCCGGGCCCGGTGGGCGGTGGAACCCGCCGTGCGCCCCGAGCCCAGCAGTGACCGCAGCGGGGCCAGCGAGTCATTGGTCAGCCGCCCGGACCAGGCCAGCTCCCACACGGCCTCGGCCAGCGCGGGTTCCGGTGTGTCGGACCCCTGCTGATGGACCCGGTCGGCGATCTGCCGGAAGAACAGCCCGTAGCCGCCCTCCAGGGCCGACAGCACCGCCTGGTGAACCGGGGTCAGCTCCAGCGGGTGCGCGGGAGGCAGCAGCAGCGGGGCGCTGTCCGCCGGATACAGCGCCACCCAGCCGTCCTTGCCGGGCAGCGCCCCGGCGCCCGCCCAGACCACCTCGCCCGAGGTGGTCAGCTCGTCCAGCAGATGTGGGCCGTACCCGGGCACCCGGGAGGGCAGTACCAGCCGTTCCAGGGCGGAGGCGGGCACCGGCGCGCCCTGGAGCTGTTCCACGGCGCGCAGCAGTCCGTCGACGCCCCGCAGGCCGCCCCCGCCGCCCGACGGGTCGCCGACGTGCTGCCAGCGCGGCAGGAAGGCGGCCAGCGCGGTCGGCGGCACCGGCTCCAGCTCCTGGCGCAGCACGGCCAGCGAGCGGCGCCGCAGCCGGCGCAGCACCGTCGCGTCGCACCACTCCTGGCCCCGCCCCTGGGGGTGGAACTCGCCCTGGACCAGCCGCCCCTCGGCCGCCAGCCGGTGCAGCGCGCCGTCGGCGACGGCGGTGCCCAGCCCGAACCGTTCGGCGGCGTGCGCGGAGGTGAAGGGGCCGTGGGTACGGGCGTGGCGGGCCAGCAGGTCACCCAGCGGATCGCGCACCGGCTCGGTGAACGCCTCGGGTACCCCCACCGGGAGGGCCGCCCCCAGGGCGTCCCGCAGCCGTCCGGCGTCCTCGACGGCCGCCCAGTGCTCCCGGCCGCCGATGCGCACCCGCAGGGCGCGGCGGGTGTGCTCCAACTGCTCGGCCCAGTGCGGTTCCGCGCCGCGTTCGGTCAGCTCGGCGTCGGTCAGCGGGCCCAGGACGCGCAGCGCGTCGGCGACGGACTCGGCGTCCTTCAGCCGCCGTTCCGGGGTCAGCCAGCGCAGTTCGCGCTCCAGCTCCTCCAGGACGCCGGGGTCGATCAGCTCGCGCAGCTCCGCCTTGCCGAGCAGTTCGGACAGCAGCCGGGAGTCCAGCGAGAGGGCGGCGGCGCGGCGTTCGGCCAGCGGCGAGTCGCCCTCGTACAGGTACTGCGCCACGTACCCGAACAGCAGGGAGCGGGCGAAGGGCGAGGGTTCGCGGGTGGTGACCTCCACCAGGCGGACCCGGCGTCCGGCGATGTCGCGCATGAGTTCGGCGAGCCCCGGCACGTCGAAGACGTCCTGCAGGCATTCGCGCACGGCTTCCAGGACGATCGGGAACGAGCCGAACTCGCTGGCGACCGAGAGCAGATGGGCGGCGCGCTGGCGCTGCTGCCACAGCGGGGTACGGCGGCCGGGGTCGCGGCGCGGCAGCAGCAGCGCGCGGGCCGCGCACTCGCGGAAGCGGGCGGCGAACAGCGCGGAGCCGCCGACCTGTTCGGTGACGAGGTCGTCGACCTCGCCCGCCTCGAAGAGCACATCGGCGGCGGTGACCGGGGGCTGTCCGTCGTCCGCCGCGTACCGCGCGGGGTCGAGGCCGGCGTCGGGGGCGGCGCTGTCCGGGTCGAAGCCCAGCAGATCGATGTCGGGCAGCCGCAGCACGATGCCGTCGTCCGCGTGCAGCACCTGGGCGTCCACGCCGAAGCGTTCGGTGAGCCGGGCGCCGAGGGCCAGCGCCCAGGGGGCGTGCACCTGCGCGCCGAAGGGGGAGTGCACCACCACCCGCCAGTCGCCCAGTTCGTCGCGGAACCGCTCCACCACGATGGTGCGGTCGTCGGGGACGTGCCCGCACGCCCGGCGCTGCTCGTCCAGGTAGCCGAGGACGTTGTCCACGGCCCAGGTGTCCAGGCCGGCCGCGGTCAGCCGTTCCCGGGCCGCGGCGGGCTCCAGGGCGCCGACCTCGCGCAGGAAGGCGCCGAGGGCGCGGCCGAGCTCCAGCGGGCGGCCCAGCTGGTCGCCCTTCCAGAACGGCAGCCGCCCCGGCACCCCGGGTGCCGGGGTGACCAGCACCCGGTCCCGGGTGATGTCCTCGATCCGCCAGGAGGTGGTGCCGAGGGTGAACACGTCGCCGACCCGCGACTCGTACACCATCTCCTCGTCCAGCTCCCCGACCCGGCCGCCGCCCTTGCGCGGGTCGGAGCCGGCCAGGAACACCCCGAACAGGCCGCGGTCGGGGATGGTGCCGCCGGAGGTCACGGCCAGCCGCTGGGCGCCGGGGCGGCCGGTGACGGTGTGCGCCACCCGGTCCCACACGAGGCGGGGCCGCAGCTCGGCGAAGGCGTCCGAGGGGTAGCGGCCGGCGAGCATGTCGAGGACCGAGTGGAAGGCCGATTCGGGCAGCGCGGCGAACGGGGCGGCGCCGCGCACCAGTGCGAGCAGTTCGTCCACGTCCCAGGTGTCCAGGGCGGTCATCGCGACCAGCTGCTGGGCCAGGACGTCGAGCGGGTTGGCCGGGACGCGCAGGGCCTCGATGGCACCGGCCCGCATCCGTTCGGTGACCACCGCCGACTGCACCAGGTCGCCCCGGTACTTGGGGAAGACCACGCCGGAGGAGACCGCGCCCACCTGGTGTCCGGCGCGGCCCACACGCTGGAGCCCCGAGGCCACCGAGGGTGGGGACTCCACCTGGATGACCAGGTCGACGGCGCCCATGTCGATGCCCAGTTCCAGTGAGGAGGTGGCGACGACGGCGGGCAGCCGGCCCGCCTTGAGGTCCTCCTCGATCTGGGAGCGCTGCTCCTTGGAGACCGAGCCGTGGTGCGCGCGGGCGAGGACGGCCGGGGCGCCCTTCGCGGCGCCCGAGCCGCCCATCAGGTCGGCGGGGGAGTGTTCCTCGGGGAGCGGGGTGCCGGTGTCGCGCTCGTGGGCGATCTCGTTCATCCGGTTGCACAGCCGCTCGGCCAGCCGCCTGGAGTTGGCGAAGACGATGGTGGAACGGTGCGCCCGCACCAGGTCGACGATGCGCTCCTCGACGGAGGGCCAGATGGAGGGCTTCTCGCCGGAGCCGGGGGCGTCGGGGACGGGGGAGCCGCCGAGCTCGCCGAGGTCGGGGACGGGGACGACCACGGACAGCTGGAACTGTTTGCCGCTGGGCGGCTGCACGATGGTGGCGCGGCGGCGCGGGGACAGGAAGCGGGCCACCTCGTCGACGGGGCGCACGGTGGCGGACAGCCCGATGCGGCGGGCGGGGCGCTCCAGCAGGGCGTCGAGCCGTTCCAGGGAGAGCGCGAGGTGGGCGCCGCGCTTGGTGCCGGCCACCGCGTGCACCTCATCCAGGATCACCGTCTCCACGCCGGCGAGCGCCTCGCGGGCGGCGGAGGTCAGCATCAGGAACAGCGACTCGGGGGTGGTGATCAGGATGTCCGGGGGGCGCCGGGACATGGCGCGGCGTTCGGCGGGCGGGGTGTCGCCGGAGCGGATGCCGACCGTGATCTCCGGCTCCGGCAGGCCGAGGCGGACGGATTCCTGCCGGATGCCGGTCAGCGGGCTGCGCAGGTTGCGTTCGACGTCGACGGCAAGGGCCTTGAGCGGGGAGACGTACAGCACCCGGCAGCGCTTGAGGGGGTCGGCGGGGGGCGGGGTGGCGGCCAGCCGGTCCAGGGAGGCGAGGAAGGCGGCCAGGGTCTTGCCGGAGCCGGTGGGGGCGACCACCAGCGCGTCGGACTCCGCGGCGATCGCGTGCCAGGCGCCCTCCTGGGCGGGGGTGGGCGCGGAGAAGGCCCCGGTGAACCACGCGCGGGTGGCCGGGGAGAATCCGCTCAGGGCGCTGGAAGTGCTCACCCGACCATCGTGCACCCGGCCACTGACAAACGGCCGGGTGGCGGCGGGGGCGGCGGCCGGCCGGGGCCGTGGCGAGGGTTGCCGGGACCGGCCGCGCGGGGGCGGGATACTGGAACCATGCGGTTGACGGAATTCTGGGCGCGGATGCGGGAAAACTTCGGGCCCGCGTACGCGGAATCGTTCGCCCGGGACCATGTGATGTCCGAGCTGGGCGGGCGGACGGTGCACGAGGCGCTGGACGCCGGATGGGCGGTCAAAGACGTCTGGCGCGGGGTCTGCGCGGCGGTCGAGGTGCCCGCGCACCTGCGCTGAACTGCGGAGATGAGGTTTTCCACAGGTCGGGCGGGGGCGCTTGACACAAAAATCGAACATCCATTCTTATGAGGGTGCGGAGCGGTGCCCCGGCCGGGTGTCGGCGTCGATTGTCAGTGGCAGGCACTAGCGTCCGTGAGTGTGAAGCGATCGAATCAGACGGACCGGGTGGCTCCCATGGCAGGTACGGACCGCGAGAAGGCGCTCGACGCCGCTCTCGCACAGATTGAACGACAGTTCGGCAAGGGCGCGGTGATGCGCCTGGGGGAGCGCCCTGACGAGCCCATCGAGATCATCCCCACCGGCTCCACGGCCCTGGACGTGGCCCTGGGCGTCGGCGGTCTCCCGCGCGGGCGGGTGGTGGAGGTCTACGGCCCCGAGTCCTCCGGTAAGACCACCCTCACGCTGCACGCGGTGGCCAACGCCCAGAAGGCGGGCGGCACGGTCGCGTTCGTGGACGCCGAGCACGCGCTGGACCCGGAGTACGCCAAGCGTCTGGGCGTGGACGTGGATCAGCTGATCCTCTCCCAGCCGGACAACGGCGAGCAGGCGCTGGAGATCGTGGACATGCTGATCCGCTCCGGAGCCCTGGACCTGATCGTCATCGACTCGGTGGCCGCCCTGGTGCCGCGCGCCGAGATCGAGGGTGAGATGGGCGACTCGCACGTGGGTCTCCAGGCCCGGCTGATGAGCCAGGCCCTGCGGAAGATCACCGGTGCGCTCCACCAGTCGAAGACCACCGCGATCTTCATCAACCAGCTCCGGGAGAAGGTCGGGGTGATGTTCGGCTCGCCGGAGACCACCACGGGTGGCCGGGCGCTCAAGTTCTACGCCTCGGTGCGCCTGGACATCCGGCGGATCGAGACCCTCAAGGACGGCACCGACGCGGTCGGCAACCGCACCCGCGTCAAGGTCGTCAAGAACAAGGTGGCCCCGCCGTTCAAGCAGGCCGAGTTCGACATCCTGTACGGCATGGGCATCAGCCGCGAGGGCGGGCTGCTGGACATGGGTGTGGAGCACGGCATCGTCCGCAAGTCCGGCGCCTGGTACACCTACGAGGGCGACCAGCTGGGGCAGGGCAAGGAGAACTCCCGCAACTTCCTGCGCGACAACCCCGATCTCGCCAATGAGATCGAGCGGCGGATCAAGGAGAAGCTGGGCATCGGCCCGAAGACCGGGACGAGCGAGGGCGAGCCGGCCAAGGACGCGGCGAAGACGGCCGCCACCGGGGCGTCCGCCACCGCCGCCGCGAAGACCGTGCCCGCGCCGGCGGCCAAGGCCACCAAGACGGCCAAGACCGCGGCCGCCGCGGCCAAGAGCTGACGGTGACCCGGCGCACCGAGAGCGGCGATGCCCCCTCCCTGTCGAGGGCCGGGGCGGGGGCGTCGCAGAAGGAGCGGGAGCCGCGGGACCCTGCGGAACGGGCGCGGGCGATCTGCCTGCGGCTGCTCACCGGGGCCCCGCGCACCCGGCAGCAGCTGACGGAGGCGCTGCGCAAGCGGGAGATCCCCGACCCGGTGATCGAAGAGGTCCTGGACCGCTTCGAGGAACTGCGGTTCATCGACGACGCCGCGTTCGCCGGCGCCTGGGTCGAGTCCCGGCACCACGGCCGGGGCCTGGCCCGCCGGGCGCTGGCGCGGGAGCTGCGCACCAAGGGGGTGGACCCGGCCGTCATCGAGGAGGCCGTGGGCACGCTGGACAGCGAGCGCGAGGAGGCCACCGCCCGCGAACTGGTGGAGCGCAAGCTGCGCGCCACCCGGGGGCTGGAGCGGGACAAACGGCTGCGCCGGCTGGCCGGGATGCTGGCCCGCAAGGGCTACCCGGAGGGGATGGCTCTGCGGGTGGTCCGGCAGGCCCTGGAGGCGGAGGGCCACCAGGAGGAGGACGCATGGGAGGACTCCGCGGCCTGGCCGCCGCCCGCCACCGGTCAGTGACCGGGCCGCGGCCCGGTCACTGACCGCCCGGGTCCTCAGGCAGCCGTGGTGTCCGCGCGGGCGTCCGTCCCGCCCTCCGGCCCCGCCGCCGCCTCCGCACGCCAGCGCGCTATGAAGGCCAGCAGCTCCTCCCGGTCCGCGCCGGGCAGGGTCGCCGCCAGATGGCCGTCGGGCCGGATCACCAGCAGGGTGTGCGCCGCCGCGCCCGGATACTCCTCGGTGACCAGCAACTCGGTGGGCACCGGAAGCGCCCGGGCGGCCACCGCCAGCCGGGGCATCAGCCCCGCCGACAGCCAGTGCTTGGCGTCCCACACCCGCGAGCCGGGGGCGGTCAGCATCAGCAGCAGCGGCCCGCCCAGGCAGTGCCGCAGCCGGGTGCGGGTGCCGTCCAGCGCGGTCACCGGCACATCGAGCACCGTGGACCCGGGCGGGGTGGCGCTGGTGGCCCGGCGAGAGACGAAGGTCAGTGGCGAGTCCGGGTAGCGGCCGGGCGCGCCCAGCGCCCCGTCGCCGGTGTGGCCGTCGGTGAGCAGCCGCAGCCGCCCCTTGCCCCGGCCGCGCACGAGCCGGGTGAGCAGCCCGCGCCGGCCGCGTACCAGGGGCAGCGCCTGGTCCACGGCCCGCAGCCGGTCGGCGACCGCGGCGCGGCGCTCGATCTCATAGCTGTCCAGCAGATGCGCGGCCGTCGCGTGATGACAGGCGGCGGCCAGCTTCCAGGACAGATTCTCGACGTCCCGCAGGCCCTCGGCGATCTGCTGGGTGCCGAGCGCGCCCAGCAGGCGGGCGGCGTCCCCGGCGAGAAAGACCCGCCCCGAGCGCCAGCGCAGGGCCAGTCGCTGATGACAGACCTGGACCCCGGCATCCAGCAGCTCGTACGGCGGCAGGTCGCCGTCATGCCAGCCGCCGAGGGTGGTGTGCACCCGTTCCAGCATCGCGTCCGGGGTGATGAGCCCGTCCTCGTCGGGCAGCGGCCAATCCAGCCGCCAGCGGTTACCCGGCAGTGGCCGGACGGTCACCTCGCCGCCGGGGCCGCCCCGGTGCACCCCGCCCTCGCCGGGCCACGGCAGCTCCGTGCGCAGCGCCGCCACCGCGTGCCGCTCGACGGCGGTGCGGCCGGGGAAGCCGATGCCCAGCAGCTTGCGCACGGTGGAACGTGCGCCGTCACAGCCGACCAGATAACTGCCGCGCAGGGTCTGCTCGGTGAGTTCGGTGCTGCGGACGACGACCTCGGTGTCGCTCTGTTCCACGGCGGTGACGCGGGTGCCGGTGAGGACACGGATCAGTTCCTGGCCGGCGACCGCCGCGCGCAGCGCACCCTCCAGGGCGTGCTGCGGAAGGTGGAACGGCGCCTCACCGGCGGTGAAGGGACGGTGCGCGACCGTGCGGCCGCGCTGCCGGGTGTGCCAGCCGCTGAGGGTGGCGGTCTCCCGGCCCAGGCCCGGCAGCCTGGCCCAGTGGGCGAGGTCCGGGAAGAGGACGCAGGTACGGGCGAGGCGGGGCGGCGGGGGGCCGTCGGCACCATCGAGCACGATGGTGGGAACACGGTGCCCGGCCAGGGCAAGCGCCAGCGCGAGCCCGATCGGGCCCGCGCCGGCAATGATCACGGGCAGCACATCATGTATGCAACCCAGCGGTTGTTCTTGCGTCAAGTCGGCCTGAAGCCAAGCCAGTCGGGAGTCGGCCGGATCAGGCGATCCGGTCCCCGCCATCCTTGGGCTCGGGCCCCTTCACCCTGACGCCCGAGATGCCGCCGGCTTCGCCGGCACCGAACTGGTCGCCCGGGTCGACGGTCACCGTCGCCCCGGTGCTGCGCTTGCCACGCCGCAGCTTGCCCTCCAGCCAGCTGGCGAAGCTGGTGATGAGGAAGTTCACCACGATGAAGATCACCGCGACGACCACGAAGCTGGCGATGACGTTGCCGTAGTTCGCGCTGACCAGACCGACACTGCGCATGAGTTCGCTGTAGCCGAGCAGGGCACCACCGAGTGCGGTGTCCTTGACGATGACGACCAGCTGGCTGACGATCGCCGGCAGCATCACCGTGACCGCCTGCGGCAGCAGGACGAAGGTCATCATCTGGCTCTTGCGCATGCCGATCGCCTGAGCGGCGTCACGCTGGCCCCTGGGCAGGGAAAGGATGCCGGCCTTGACCACCTCGGCCAGGACCGAGGCGTTGTACAGCACCAGGCCCGTGACCACCGCGTACATCGGCCGGTCGGCACGGTCCACGCCCGTCCACATGGCGTACGCCTCATTGGCGAACAGCATGAGCAGCAGCACCGGAATGGCGCGGAAGAACTCGACGATCGCGCCGACCGGCTTGCTGATCCACCAGTGGTCCGACAGCCGGCCGATGCCCAGGACCGCGCCCAGCGGAAGCGCGATCACCATGGCGAGCGCCGCCGCCGTCAGGGTGGCCTGCAGACCGGGCAGCAGGTAGGTCGTCCACACCTGGGAGTCCGTGACGAACGGCTCCCACTTGCGGGCCTCCAGCTCACCGTTGTCGTCCAGCGTCCGGTAGAGCCACCAGGCGCCCGCGGCGAGCAGGACCAGGAAGACGGCGGCGATCAGGACGTTGCGCTGACGGGCGCGGGGGCCCGGGGCATCGTACAGAACGGAGAGGTCGCTCATCGTTTCACCGCCACGCGCTTGCTCACCCAGCCGAGGAACAGCCCCATGGGGAGAGTGAGAATGATGAATCCCAGGGCGAAGATCGCCGCGATCGGAATCAGTTGGGCTTCGTTCTCGATCATGGCCTTCATCAGGGCGGAGGCCTCGGCCACGCCGATGGCGGAGGCGATCGTGGTGTTCTTGGTCAGCGCGATCAGCACGTTGGCCAGCGGCGCCACCACGGAGCGATACGCCTGGGGGAGCACGATGAGTCGCAGCACCTGGAAGAAGTTCAACCCCAGTGCGCGGGCGGCTTCCGCCTGGCCCACCGGGACGGTGTTGATGCCGGAGCGCACCGCCTCGCAGACGAAGGTGGCGGTGTAGGCGACGAAGCCCAGGACCGCCAGCCGGAAGCCCAGCGTCTTCAGGTCGCCGTTGGCCCCCATGTCGAACTGCAGGGTGAAGTACAGGCCCTGCGAGCAGGCCAGGATGATCAGGGTCAGAGGGGTGTTGCGGAAGATATGCACATAGGCGGTACCGAAGGCACGCATGATCGGGACCGGGCTGACGCGCATCCCGGCCAGGATGGTTCCCCAGATGAGGGATCCGACGGCTGAGTAGAAGGTGAGCTGCACCGTTACCCAGAACGCCCCGAACAGGTCATACCGTTCGAGATCAAGGAATTCGAACACGGAATCTCGCAGTCTCGGCGGAGAGTGGGATGAGGAGGTGGGGCGGAGCGCCGCCGCCGGATGTCAGCGGCGGCGCTCCCTCCCCGTGGCCCGGACGCTCAGTTGGTCTCCGTGATCTCCGGGGCGCCCTCGGCGGCGTAGCCCGAGGGGCCCACGTTCTTCTCGATGGCCGCGTCCCACTCGCCGTCGTCAATCATCTTCTGGATGGCGGTGTTGATGTCGGCGCGCAGGTCGGAGCCCTTCTGGACACCCACACCGTAGAACTCGTCGGAGAGGTTCAGGCCGGCCAGCTTGAACTTGCCCTGGTGCTGGTCCTGCGCGGCGTAGCCGGCCAGGATGACGTCGTCCGTGGTGATCGCGTCGACCGTGCCGTTCTCCAGGCCCGCAAGGCACTCGGAATAGGTGGCCTGCTCGTGCAGACCCGCGTCGGGGGCGATCTCGTCCTTGATGCGCTGCGCCGGGGTGGAGCCGGCGACCGAACACAGCGTGAGGCTGTTGATGTCGTCCTCGCTGGTGACGTCCTCGTCGGCGCGGATCAGCAGATCCTGGTGGGCCACGAAGTACGGGCCGGCGAAGTCGACCTCCTGCTTGCGGGTGTCGGTGATGGAGTAGGTGGCGACGATGAAGTCGACGTCACCGCGCTTGAGCAGGTTCTCGCGCTCGGGGCTGGGGGACTCGACGAAGTTGATGTCGCCCGGCTCATAGCCCAGCTCACCGGCGACGTACGTGGCCACGTCGACGTCGAAGCCGGCGAAAGAGCCGTCGGGGGTCTTCAGGCCCAGACCCGGCTGGTCGAACTTGATACCGACGGTGATCTTGTCCCCCCCACCGTCACCGCTGTCGTCACTCGAACCGCAGGCGGTCGCGGTCAGGGACAGGGCGAGAACGGAGGCGGCCAGCGCGCTTGCCTTGCGGAGCTTCATGGTTGTACTTCCCTCTTCGTCGAACGTGCTGTGCGTATCGGTTGCGTGCGGCGTGCCGGGCTCAGTGGGCGAGGATCTTCGACAGGAAGTCCTTGGCCCGGTCGCTGCGCGGGTTGTCGAAGAACTGGTGGGGGTCGGCCTCTTCGACGATCCGGCCGTCCGCCATGAACACCACGCGGTTGGCGGCGGAACGGGCGAAGCCCATCTCATGGGTGACGACGACCATGGTCATGCCCTCGGCAGCCAGCTGCTGCATGACTTCGAGGACCTCGTTGATCATCTCCGGGTCCAGGGCGGAGGTGGGCTCGTCGAAGAGCATCACCTTCGGCTCCATCGCCAGGGCACGCGCGATGGCCACGCGCTGCTGCTGGCCGCCGGAGAGCTGCGCCGGGTACTTGTCGGCCTGGTTGCCGACGCCCACCCGGTCGAGCAGGGCCCGGGCCCGGGTCTCGACCTCGGCCTTGTCCTTGCGGCGCACCTTGATCGGGCCGAGCATCACGTTCTGCAGCACGGTCTTGTGCGCGAACAGATTGAAGGACTGGAAGACCATGCCCACATCGGCGCGCAGCCGGGCCAGCTCGCGGCCCTCCTGCGGAAGGGGATCGCCGTCGATGGTGATCGTTCCGGCGTCAATGGTCTCCAGCCGGTTGATGGAACGGCACAGCGTGGACTTGCCGGATCCGGAGGGACCGATGACGACGACGACCTCGCCGCGCTTGATGGTCAGGTTGATGTCCTGAAGCACATGCAGCGCGCCGAAGTGCTTGTTCACGCTGTCCAGGACGACCAGGTCTCCCGTCGCAGGCGACGCGTCCTCGGGTTCCTTGGTCAGCGACGTCTCGCTCATCGTGGGGTTGCTCCGTCCTCGTCGGTTGCAGGGACACTAGCCAGCACGCGGGGCAGCGTCAGCAGAGTTGAGCGGAAATTGAGCATCACGATCCGATCGCGCGGAATGCGTACGGTGACGCCCGGTCGCTGTCGGTATGCGTTCCCCGTTTTCCGGATAACGGAACAGTTCAGCTCTCCGGAAGCCCCTTGACTCCGGGTCCGCCCGCGTGATGGATGCAGATAGGAAGCACACCGGCAGCGCAGCGGATGGGAGGTCGCGGAGCGGGATGAGACTCCTCCTGGTCGAGGACGACGAGCACGTGGCCGCCGCCCTCATCGCGGTGCTCGGCCGCCACGGCATCTCCGTGGCGCACGCCCGGGGCGGCGAGGACGCACTGACCCGGCTGCGGAACGGCTCCTTCGACGTCGTCCTGCTCGATCTCACCCTGCCCGACCTGGACGGCTTCGAGGTGTGCGGCCGGATCCGCCGCCTCACCTCGATCCCGGTGATCATGGTGACCGCGCGCGCCGACGTACGCTCGCGCATCCACGGCCTGAACATCGGCGCCGACGACTACGTGGTGAAGCCGTACGACACCGGCGAGCTGCTGGCCCGCATCCACGCCGTGAGCCGCCGCAAGGCCGCCGAGGAGCCCGAGCGCGCCGAGGGCCCCGCCGGCGTCCTGTCCCTGGGCCCGGTCACCCTGGAGCACGCCACCCGCCAGGTGACCGTGGACGGCGAACGGATCGCGCTGACCCGTAAGGAGTTCGACCTGCTGGCACTGCTGGCCCACCGGCCCGGGGTGGTCTTCCGCCGGGAGCAGATCATCTCCGACGTGTGGCAGACCAGCTGGGAGGGCACCGGCCGCACCCTGGAGGTGCACATCGCCTCGCTGCGCTCCAAGCTGCGCCGCCCCGAACTCGTCGAGACCGTGCGCGGCGTCGGCTACCGGCTCGCCCTGCCGCCCCGCTGAGAGACCCGCCCCGACATGCGCTCGCGCCTCCTCCTGCTGCTCACCGTGCTGCTCGCCACGGTGCTGCTGGCACTCGGCATCCCTCTGGCCACCAGCCAGGCCAGCACCGAGCAGCAGCGCGTCGTCGTCGACCGCATCGACGACACCGCCCGCTTCGCCTCGCTCGCCCAGTTCGCCGCCGGCCAGTCGCCCGACGGCGACGGGGCCGCCGACCCGCTGGGCACCCTCCAGGAGGAACTGCGGCGCTACCACGAGGTGTACGGGATCAAGGCAGGCGTCTTCCAGCGGGACGGGGAGCCGATGGCGGTGGCGCCCGACGGCTGGGCGGCGCCGCGCGGGGAGGAGGACGGCGACGCCTTCGCCGAGGCGCTGGCCGGGCGACGCAGCCGCGGCCCCGGCCAGGTGTGGCCCTGGGACGACGAGCGCACCCTGGTGGTCGCCTCCCCGGTGATCCGCGACGGGGATGTGATCGCGGTGGTCGTCACCGAGTCACCGACCGGCCCGCTGCGCTCGCGCATCCTGTCCGGCTGGCTGCCCATCGGGTACGGTCTGGCCGCCGCGATGCTGCTGGCGCTGGCCGCCGCCTACCAGCTCACCGGCTGGATCCTGCGCCCGGTGCGGGTGCTGGACCGGGCCACCCACGAGATCTCCACCGGCCGGATGACCGCCCGGGTGGCGCCCGGCGGCGGGCCGCCCGAGCTCAAACGGCTGGCGCGGTCCTTCAACGAGATGGCCGACCACGTCGAGGAGATCCTCGAACAGCAGCGGGCGTTCGTCGCCGACGCCTCTCACCAGCTGCGCAACCCGCTCGCCGCCCTGCTGCTGCGCATCGAGCTGCTGGGTCTCGACCTCCCCGAGGGCAGCGCGGAGTTCGCCTCCGTGCAGGCCGAGGGCAAGCGGCTGGCGCGGGTCCTGGACGACCTGCTGGACCTGGCGCTGGCCGAGCACGCCGCCGCCGACCTGCGGCTGACCGATGTGGCGGCGCTGGTCGCCGAGCGGATCGGCTCCTGGCGGCCGGTGGCGGGCCGTGGCGGGGTGCTGCTGCGCCAGGCGGGGGCCGGCGCGGTCACCGGCTGGGCGGATCCGGTGGCGCTCTCCAGCGCGCTGGACGCGGTGGTCGACAACGCGCTGAAGTTCACGCCGTTCGGCGGCGAGGTCACCGTCACCGTCACCGCCGAGGGGGACCGGGTCACCATCGAGACCGCCGACACCGGGCGCGGCCTGGACGACGAGGAGCTGGAGCGGATCGGCGACCGCTTCTGGCGGGCCGGGCGCCACCAGAACGTCGCCGGATCCGGTCTCGGCCTGTCCATCGTGCACGTGCTGCTGGCCGCGGGCGGCGCCACCATCGCCTACGCCCACAACCAGCCGCACGGACTGCGCGTGCTGGTCTCCGTGCCCCGGCACGCGCCCGAGGTCAGCCCGCAGCGGCGGCCGGCACCAGCCGCAGGGTGAGGATCTCGAAGGGCCGCAGGGTCAGCTCCACCCCGCCGTCCCGGCCCACCGGGTAGCCGGGGGCGTCGGTCAGGGGGCGCTCCAGCAGATCGGTGGCGGTCGCCGAGGCGAGCGGGAAGCCCGCCAGCAGCCGGCCGCTCGCCCGGCCGCCGCCCGACTCGTACAGCCGCACCACCACGTCACCGCTGCGGTCCTCGGCCAGTTTGACGGCCTCGACCACGATGGGCGCCTCCGGTGCCACGCTCACCAGCGGCGTGACGGTGGCGTTCCCGGGGACGGACTGCTCGGGCAGGTTCAGGGCGTGCCCCTCGCGTACCGCGTCGGCGAGCGTCGCACCGGGCGCCAGCGCGTACCGCAGCCGGTGCGTGCCCTGGTCGGTCTCCGGGTCGGGGTAGCGCGGGGCGCGCAGCAGCGACAGCCGTACGGTCGTGGTCTGCCCGCCGTCCGCCCGTACCTCGCGGGTGACGTCGTGTCCGTAGGTGGAGTCGTTCAGCAGCGCCGCGCCCCAGCCGGGCTCGCCGACGTGCAGCCAGCGGTGCGCGCAGATCTCGAACTTCGCCGCCTCCCACGAGGTGTTGGTGTGGGTGGGGCGGAAGACGTGCCCGAACTGGGTCTCGGCGGCCGAGTGGTCGGCCTTCACATCCAGCGGGAAGGCGGCCTTGAGGATCTTCTCGCTCTCCTGCCAGTCGATCTCGGTGTCGAGATCGACCTGGCGGGCGCCGGAGCGCAGCGTGATGCGCTGCCGTACGGCCGAGCCGGCGCCGAAGGAGCGGGTCACCCGCACGGTGGCGGCGTCCTCGTCCGCCTCGGCGAGCTCGAACTCGTCGAAACCGGTGAGATCGGTGGTGTTGTGGCGGTAGAAGGCGTCGATGTCCCAGGCGTCCCAGTGGTTGGGCAGGTCCGGGTGGAGCTGGAGGAGGTTGCCGGCCCGGCCCGGGGCGATGGCCTCACGGCCCACGCCCTCCCCGTCGCCGTCACGTACTGAGACCAGCAGGCCCCGGTGGTCGATCTCCACCCGCAGCAGGCCGTTGGCCAGGACGAAACCGCCCCCGGCGCGTTCGGCCACGGTGACGGGCGGGGTGGCGCGCGGCGGGCGCGGGGCGGCGCCGCCCGCGGGGATGCCGCCGCGGGCGTGCGGGGCGCCGTTGAACACCGTCACGGCGTCGGCGCCGCCGTCCGCGCCGCCGCCCGCGCCGTCTCCGGCCAGTGCGCGCTGGGCGGCCCCGGCGAGGGCTGCCAGCTCACCGTGCACCCGCTCGTACGTGGCCCGGGCCTCGCGGTGCACCCAGGCGATGGACGAGCCCGGCAGGATGTCGTGGAACTGGTGCAGCAGCACCGTCTTCCACAGCCGTTCGAGATCCTCGTACGGGTACGCGTAGCCGGGCACCCGCAGCGCGGCGGTGGCCGCCCACAGCTCGGCCTCGCGCAGCAGCGACTCGGCGCGCCGGTTGCCCTGCTTGGTCTTGCCCTGCGAGGTGTACGTGCCGCGGTGCAGCTCCAGATACAGCTCGCCCACCCACACCGGGGCGTCCTCGTACTCCGCCCGGGCCGCGTCGAAGAACGCGCTGGGCTCCTCGATCCGCACCCGGGGCGAGCCCTCCAGATCGGCCAGCCGGCGGGCCCTGGCCAGCATCTGCCGGGTGGGACCGCCGCCGCCGTCGCCGTGCCCGAAGGGCGCCAGGGAACGGGTGCCGCGGCCCTTCTCGCGGTAGTTGCGCGCCGCGCGGGCCAGCTCGGCGCCCCCGAGATCGGAGTTGTAGGTGTCGATCGGCGGGAAGTGGGTGAAGACCCGGGTCCCGTCGATGCCCTCCCACCAGAACGTGTGGTGCGGGAAGGCGTTGGTCTGGCTCCAGGAGATCTTCTGGGTCAGGAACCAGCTGGAGCCGGACAGCTTCACCAGCTGCGGCATCGCCGCCGTGTAGCCGAACGAGTCCGGCAGCCACACCCCGTCGGTCTCGATCCCGAGCTCGTCCAGGAAGAACCGCTTCCCGTACAGGAACTGCCGGGCCATGGCCTCGCCGCCGACCATGTTGGTGTCCGACTCCACCCACATCCCGCCCACCGGGACGAAGGTGCCGGCCGCGATCTTCTTCTTCACCCGCGCGAACAGCTCGGGCCGGTGCTCCTTGAGCCAGGCCAGCTGCTGCGCCTGGGACATCGCGAACACGAACTCCGGGTGCTCGTCCATCAGCGCGACGACGTTGGCGGTGGTACGCGCCACCTTCCGCACGGTTTCGCGCAGCGGCCACAGCCACGCCGAGTCGATGTGCGCGTGGCCCACGGCGCTCAGCCGGTGCGCGGAGGCGCGCGCGGGGGCGGCGAGCGCCGGCGCGAGGCGGGTGCGTGCGGCGCCCGCGCTGCCCGGCACATCGTCCAGGTCCAGGACGTCCAGCGCCGACTCGATGGTGCGCAGCAACTCCCAGCGCCGCGCGTCCTCCACCGGCAGCTGGGTCATCAGCCCGCCCAGCACCTCCAGATCCGCCACCAGCTCGAAGACCTGCGGTTCGAAGACGGCCAGGTCCATCGCGGCCAGCCGGTACAACGGCTCGTCGCCCGCCGTGCGGACATCGCCCTGGCGGGTGGGGCGCGGGTCGTTCAGGATCGGGTTGGCCGCCGCCTCCACGTACAGCACCACCTCCTCGCCGCCGGCCGCCGAGTCAGCCAGCCGCACCCAGGAGTTGTCGGGGTTCAGGCCCTTCACCACGGTGCCGTCGGGGAGATGCACCAGGCCCTCGCACTGAAAGCCCGGCATGCCGCGGTCGAAACCCAGGTCCAGCACCGCCTCCACGCTGCGGCCGGCCCAGCCCCGCGGAACGCTGCCGGTCACCCTGAACCAGGTGGTGCCCCACGCCGGGCCCCAGCGCTCCCCGGCCCCGGCACACGGCGCGTACGGGGCGGCCAGCGCCTCGGCGACGGGGACGGGCTCGCCGGGAGCGTCCCAGCGCTCCACGGTCAGCGGCACCGGGTCCCGGTGGACGGCGGGCCGGACGCGTTCATCGAGAACGCGCCGCAGCCGGTCTTCGACAATGCTGCGGTCGTCATGCATGGCGGGCTCCGAAGGCTCGTCGTCGAACCGGGATGACCGGGACTTCCCGGACTACCGGGATTACCAGGACTGCGCGCCCACCGAGGCTAGATCACTTCCGCCGCGCGCACGAGGGGGCGCGGGACACGGCCGGGGAGGGGCCGGCGTTCAGGACTTGGCCGAGCGGTAGTACTCCCGCGCCCCCGGATGGAGCGGGAGCGGCTGCGTGTAGATCGCCGTGCGCAGATCGACGCGTTGCGCCGCGTGCACCTGCGAACCGATCCGGTCCCGGCCGTTGATCACCGACCGGGTCATCTGCTCCGCCAGCGCGGTGTCCACCCGGTCCGTGGTCACCAGCAGATTCGCCACCGCGACCGTGTCGATCACCTGGCTGCCGGCGATGTCCGGATAGGCGTCGGGCGGCAGCACCGCCGCCCGGTAGTGGTCGCGGTACGAGCCGTCCTCGCCGCGCAGCGCCGGCACCAGATCGCCCAGCGGCACCAGGCGGACGTCCGAGTGCTGCGCCAGCCGCTCCACCGCCGAGGTCGGCAGCCCGCCGGACCAGAAGAACGCGTCGATCCGCCCCGCCTCCAGCATGGTGGGCGTGGTGTTGATGCCCTGCCGCACCGCCGTGATGTCCCGGTCCATGTCGAGCCCGGCCGCCGCCAGCAGCTCGCGCGTCACCAGCTGCACCCCGGACTGGTCCTGCCCCACCCCGACCCGCAGGCCCGCCAGGTCGGCGGCGCTCTGCACCGGGGAATCGGCCCGCACCACCAGCTGGATGTAGTCGTCGTACAGCCGGGCGCACGCCAGCAGCGTGTCCGCGCCCTCGCCGCCCGCCGCCTGGTACGAGGCGAGCGAGTCCGCCGTCGCGATGGCGAAGTCCGCCTCCCCCGACACCAGCCGCTCGATGTTCTCCACCGACCCGGCGCTGCCGCGCAGCGTGATCTCCAAATCCGGGGCCTCCCGGGCCAGCTGGCTCTGCAGCAGCGTCCCGTACCGCGCGTACACCCCGCTCGGCGCCCCGGTGCTCAGCGTCAGCGAGCCGCTCAGCCTCTCCTGGCCCCGGGTGGCCGGTGCCCACAGCACCACCCCCAGCAGCGCGAGCACGACGGCGACACCGAGCAGGACCGGCACCGGACGGCGGCGCAGCGGGGGCGGGAGGCGCAGGGAGACCATGCGGCAGATCCTGCGGGTTGTCCGCCCCCGGAGGCAAGGGCGGGCTGTCGGCGGCGGCACGTAAACTGGGTGATCCGCAATATCAGGTCCCGGATCTCTTTGGATTGAGCACTCGCATGCCGGAAGTCGCGCGCACATACGAAGTCAGAACGTTCGGCTGTCAGATGAACGTTCATGACTCCGAGCGCATGTCAGGGCTGCTGGAGCAGGCAGGCTACGTCCGCGCCGGGAAGGACGCCGAGACCGCCGACGTGGTGGTCTTCAACACCTGCGCGGTCCGGGAGAACGCCGACAACCGGCTGTACGGCAACCTCGGCCAGCTGGCCCCCAAGAAGGCCGCCCGCCCCGGCATGCAGATCGCCGTCGGCGGCTGCCTGGCCCAGAAGGACCGGGACACCATCACGCGCCGCGCGCCGTGGGTCGATGTGGTCTTCGGCACGCACAACGTCGGCAAGCTCCCGGTGCTGCTGGAGCGCGCCCGCGTGGAGCGCGAGGCACAGGTGGAGATCGCCGAGTCGCTGGAGGCGTTCCCCTCCACCCTGCCCACCCGGCGGGAGAGCCCGTACGCGGCGTGGGTGTCGGTGTCGGTCGGCTGCAACAACACCTGCACCTTCTGCATCGTCCCGGCGCTGCGCGGCAAGGAGAAGGACCGCCGGCCGGGCGATGTGCTGGCCGAGGTGGAGGCCCTGGTCGGCGAGGGCGTCCTGGAGATCACCCTGCTCGGGCAGAACGTCAACGCCTACGGCTCCGACATGGGTGACCGCGAGGCGTTCTCCAAGCTGCTGCGCGCCTGCGGCCGGATCGAGGGCCTGGAGCGGGTGCGGTTCACCTCGCCGCATCCGCGCGACTTCACGGACGACGTCATCGAGGCGATGGCCCAGACCCCGAACGTCATGCCGCAACTGCACATGCCGCTGCAGTCCGGCTCCTCGCGGCTGCTGAAGGCGATGCGCCGCTCGTACCGGCAGGAACGGTATCTGGGCATCATCGAGAAGGTGCGCGCCGCGATGCCGGACGCCGCCATCTCCACCGACATCATCGTCGGCTTCCCCGGGGAGACGGACGAGGACTTCGAGGAGACCCTGCACGTGGTGCGCGAGGCGCGGTTCGCGCAGGCGTTCACCTTCCAGTACTCCAAGCGCCCGGGCACCCCGGCCGCCGAGATGGACGGACAGGTGCCCAAGGCCGTCGTCCAGGAGCGGTACGAGCGGCTGGTCGCGCTCCAGGAGGAGATCTCCTGGGAGGAGAACAAGCGGCAGGTCGGCCGCACGGTGGAGGTGCTCGTCGCGGAGGGCGAGGGCCGCAAGGACGACGCGACCCGCCGCCTGTCGGGGCGCGCCCCCGACAACCGGCTGGTGCACTTCGCGCGGCCCGGGCAGCCGGTGCGGCCCGGTGACATGGTCACCGTGGAGATCAGCTACGCGGCCCCGCACCACCTGCTCGCCGAGGCCCCGCCGAGCGCGGTGCGGCGTACCCGGGCGGGCGACGCCTGGGAACTGCGCAACGCCGCCCCGCAGGCCGCGGCGAAGCCGCAGGGCGTGATGCTGGGCCTCCCGACGATCGGCGCCCCGGCCCCCGCCGCCCCGGCGGCGGAGCCCGGCGGCGGGTGCAGCGTCTGCTGACCCGTACCGGGCGGAGAGGCCACGGTGGTGGGGGCCTGCCCGTCACGCTGGTGGGACGCCGCGCTCACGGGGGCCATGGGGACGTCGTACCCGTGCCGGTTCGTGGCGCGGGAGCTGGTGTGGGACTCCGGTGAGCGCTCCTCGCCGCCGCTAGGCTGACCGGCATGCTTGTCGCCGCCGCCGTGTGCCCCTGCCCGCCGTTGCTCGTTCCCGAGGTGGCGGGGGGTGCCGCCGGGGAGCTGGACGGCGCGCGGGCCGCCTGCGCCGACGCGCTGGGGGTGCTGGCCGCGGCCCGGCCCTCGCGGCTCGTGGTGGTCGGCCCCGCGCTGAGCGAGGCGCGCGGGGCGTACCCGGAGGGCTCGCCCGGCTCCTTCCACGGCTTCGGCGTGGACCTCGGCGTCCGGCTCGGCCGGGCCGCCGTCCCCGCACCCGAGGACGGCCGCGAACTGCCGCCCTCCCTCGCCGTGGCGGCCTGGCTGCTGACCGAGCAGGGCTGGAACGCCGCCCCCGCCGAGGGGCTCGGCATCGGCGAGACGCTGGAGCGGCGTTCCTGCGCCGACACCGGCGCGCAGCTGGCCACCCGCACCGAACGGCTCGCGCTGCTGATCATGGGGGACGGCAGCGCGTGCCGTACCCCCAAGGCTCCCGGCGCCTTCGACGAGCGGGCCGCCGCGTTCGACGCGGACGCCGCCGCCGCGCTGGGCCGGGCCGACACCGCGGCCCTGGACGGGCTCGACGCCGAGCTGGCCCGCGAACTGCGGGTCGCCGGCCGCTCGGGCTGGCAGCTGCTCGCGGGCGCGGGCCGGGGCGCGGGCCTCGGCGGCGCCCTGCTGTACGACGAGGCCCCGTACGGCGTGGGCTACTTCGTCGCCACCTGGTCGTGAACGCGAACGGAGCAGGCCCGGGACGGATGTCCCGGGCCTGCTCCGTACCGGCACCGCGAAGGCGGTGATCAGGAGCCGCTCTTGGCGCCCTTGCCCTGGTCCTTGCCGTCCTCGTCGTCCCCGAGCTTGCCGAGGGCGTCCTTCGCCTTGTCCGTGCCGCTGTCGATCTTGTCGCTGTACTTGCCCTTGGTCAGGGAGTCCACGGCGTCGGCGGCCTTGTCCAGACCCATCTCGACCTTGTCGCGGTTCTGGCTGAGCGTCTGCTTCAGCTTGTCGACATTGAGCTTGTCCATGAAGCCCATCCCGGCCACCTGCTTTCTCGACGTGCTGCCTACTGCTGCTGACGAGCGCCCTCGTCCGCCTCATTATCCGCCGCCTCGCCGGCCGCTGTCTGCTTCGGGATGTCGACGGCGTCCGCGGCGCCCGGCTGCCCGGCGCCCCGGTCCGTCTCCGGGGCATCGGTGGTGTCCGCGGCCGCCACCACGTCCACCACCGCCGTCGCCGTGTCCTGCGCCTCCGCCGCCCCGGCGTCCGGGGCGGTCGCCGACGCCTGCCCCGCCTCGTCCGTCGGGCGGCGGAAACGGCCGAAAACCTTGCTGACCACACCCATGAGCTGCTCCTGATCTTCCGTGTGTCCCTGGCATGCCCCCGAGGTGCAAACGACCCCGGCCGCATCACGTCACGTCGCTCATTCGTGGTGTCGCCCGGTGGTCTGCGAGACTGCACCGGATGAACACCGCAGCCCCAACCCCCCAGGTCATCGCCGTGGTCGGCCCGACCGCCGCCGGCAAGTCCGACCTGGGCACCGCCCTCGCCCGGCGGCTGGGCGGCGAGGTGATCAACGCCGACTCGATGCAGCTGTACAAGGGCATGGACATCGGCACCGCCAAGCTGTCCGAGGCCGAACGCGGGGGAGTGCCCCACCGGCTGCTCGACATCTGGGACGTCACCGTCACCGCCAGCGTCGCCGAGTACCAGCGGCTCGCCCGCGCCGAGATCGACCGCCTGCTGGCGGCCGGCCGCACCCCCGTCCTGGTGGGCGGCTCGGGACTGTACGTCAGGGGCGCGCTGGACAAGCTGGAGTTCCCGGGGACCGACCCGGCGGTACGGGCCCGGCTGGAGGCGGAGCTGGCCGAGCGCGGCAGCGGCGTCCTGCACACCCGCCTCGCCGCCGCCGATCCGGCCGCCGCCGCCGCGATCCTGCCCGGCAACGGCCGGCGGATCGTGCGCGCGCTGGAGGTCATCGAGATCACCGGCCGCCCGTTCACCGCCAATCTGCCGGGACCGGACGAGGAGACCGGCCACTACCGGGCGCTCCAGATCGGCATCACCACCGACCGCCCCGCCCTGGACGAGCGGATCGCCACCCGGGTGGACCGCATGTGGGCGGCGGGCCTGGTCGACGAGGTGCGCGCGCTGGAACCGGCCGGACTGCGCGAGGGGCGTACGGCCTCCCGCGCGCTGGGCTACCAGCAACTGCTGGCGGCGCTGGCGGGTGAGTGCACGGAGGAGGAGGCGCGCGCCGAGACGGTACGCGCCACCCGGCGCTTCGCCCGGCGCCAGGAGACCTGGTTCCGGCGCGACGCCCGGGTGCGCTGGTTGAGCGCCGCCCCGGACGCCTCCGGCACGCCCCTGGAGGAGCGGGCCTGGGAGCTGCTCGAACGGACGGTCACATCCTGATCACGTGATGGCATCGGGACGCTCCATGAGGCCGGTCCCGGCCGCCTCCCGTGCCATCATCGAGCGATGCCGCAGCCGTGAATACCGTTCAGCTAGGAGGGCACGTGGCAATGGAGGCCGGCCCTCGCGAGACAGACGGAACCACCGGAGACATCCCCCGGCAGCACCGGGGTGAGCCGGTGCCGGCGCGCGCCGGCGAACCCGCGGCGCCGCAGCGGCCGCAGGACACCCCGGAGGAGAGCGGCGACCGCGCCGAGTCCTATGGCGAACTGCGCCCGCCCCGGCGGCTGCGCGCCCTGCAGATCGTGCCGATCGTGCTGCTCGGCCTGCTGGGTTCCCTGATGTTCGCGTTCCCGCTCGCCTTCACCTTCGACGACGGCGGCGCCGTCGTCGCGATGACCGGCCTGCTCATCGGATGCAGCGCCGCCGGCCTGGGCATGATGGCCGCCCTGCGGGTCGGCTACACCCTGCCGGGGCTGCCCGCCCGGGGCTCCGGGCGCCGCCCCGACTGGCGGCTGATCACGCTCTACGGGCTCGGCTTCGCCCTGCTCGCCGCGCTGGCGGTCAGCCGCGTGGCGCTGCTGCGCTGAGCGGCGCCGCCGAGCCGGAACGGCGGGGCCGGGGCCCGGCCGATACGATCGGGCAGATGAGCACCGCACGGCAGTCCGTACCGTTCCTCAAGGGCCACGGCACGGAGAACGACTTTGTGATCATTCCCGACCCCGACGGCGTGCTGGACCTGTCCGCCGCCCAGGTCGCCCGGCTGTGCGACCGGCGCGCCGGGCTCGGCGGCGACGGGCTGCTGCGGGCGGTGCGCTCCGCCGCCCACCCGGAGGCACGGGAGCTGGCGGACGAGGCGGAGTGGTTCATGGACTACCGCAACGCGGACGGCAGCGTCGCCGAGATGTGCGGCAACGGCGTACGGGTCTTCGTGCGCTACCTGCAGCGGGCCGGGCTGGTGAAGGACGGCGAGGTGCCGGTCGCCACCCGGGCCGGGGTGCGGCGGGTACGGGTCGCCGGGGACGGTCCGCTGACCGTGTCGATGGGCGCCGCCCGGCTGCCCGGCGGGGACGGCGACTCCGTGACGGTGCGGGTCGGGGAGCGGTCGTGGCCCGCGCGCCACGTGGACATGGGCAACCCGCACGCGGTGGCGTTCGTGACGGCGCTGGCGGATGCCGGTCCGCTGCTGAGCCCGCCGCAGGTGCGGCCGGCGGAGGTGTATCCGCACGGGACGAACGTGGAGTTCGTGGTGGATCGCGGGCCCCGGCATGTGGCGCTGCGGGTGCACGAGCGCGGCTCGGGCGAGACCCGCTCGTGCGGGACGGGCGCCTGCGCGGTGATGGTCGCGACCGCCCGGCGCGACGGACTGAACCCCGTGCTGGACGGCGAGCCGGCCGCGTACACGGTGGACGTCCCCGGCGGCACCCTGCACATCACCGAACACCCGGACGGCGACATCACGATGACGGGCCCGGCGGAGATCGTGGCTGAGGGCACGGTGGCCCTTCCCGGCCACTGACCGTGGCCCGCCGCGCGCTCGGGCCCGCGCTCCCGGTGCGCGGTGAGAGCCGTTCGCGCCGGCTTCCGTGACCCCGGCCCCGCCCCTCCCTGCCCCCACACGCCCCGTCAACTCCCCGGCAAGGGGCTGGATTTCGGACAGGTTGGCCGGGACATTCGTCGCTCGAACGGGTGATCCGGGCGGGAAGGGGCAACGGGCGGGCGGGCGGGGGTGATCAGCTCGGTACCATCAAGCACCGGCGCCGCTGAGGGGATTGTCACGGGAGCCACGCGGTCCGGTGACGCAGCCGGGAGGTGCCCCTTGAGTGCAGAGGCGATCGGACCGAGCAAGGCCGCCAGGACACGGCGCGGCCACCGGATCGACGTGCTGAGACTGCGCCGGCTCGGGCGTGCCGCCGTCTTCGGGCCCTCGGCCCCCCGGCACGGGCTGCCCGATGCGATCGAGCACATCGCCCAGGTGCACCGCCGCCACCATCCGCGCGCCGACATCGACGCGCTGCGCCGCGCCTATCTGCTCGCCGAGTCCGCCCACCGCGGCCAGATGCGCAAGAGCGGCGAGCCGTACATCACCCACCCGCTCGCCGTCACGCTCATCCTCGCCGAACTCGGCGCCGAGACCACCACCCTGACGGCCTCCCTGCTCCACGACACCGTCGAGGACACCGAGGTGACCCTCGCCCAGGTGCGGGCGGGGTTCGGCGCCGAGGTGGAGCTGCTGGTCGACGGCGTCACCAAGCTGGAGAAGGTGGAGTACGGCGCCGCCGCCGAGCCCGAGACCTTCCGCAAGATGCTGGTGGCCACCGGCACCGATGTGCGGGTGATGTCGATCAAGCTCGCGGACCGGCTGCACAACATGCGCACCCTCGGGGTGATGCGTCCCGAGAAGCAGGCCCGCATCGCCCGCGTCACCGACGAGGTGCTGATCCCGCTGGCCGAGCGCCTCGGCGTGCAGGCGCTCAAGACCGAGCTGGAGGACCTGGTCTTCGCCATCCTCCACCCCGCCGAGCACGCGCACGCCCTGGAGCTGCTGCGTGCCCACCGCGCCGGCCCCGAGCCGCTGGAGGGGGTCGCCGATCAGGTCCGCGACATCCTGCGGGACGCCGGGATCACGGCCGAGGTGATGATCCGGCCCCGTCACGTCGTCTCGCTGCACCGGGCGCTGCTCAAACGCGGCGGACTCGGCCCCGGCGGCTTCGGGCGGCTGCTGATCCTGGTGGCCGAGGACGCCGACTGCTACGGGGTGCTGGGCGAGCTGCACACCTGCTTCACGCCGGTGGTCTCGGAGTTCAAGGACTTCATCGCGGCCCCCAAGTTCAACCTCTACCGTTCCCTGCACACTGCCTTCGCCGACCGCGACGGGCTGGTCGCCGAGGCCCTGGTGCGGACCCACGCGATGCACCGGATCGCCGAGGCCGGCGTGATCGCGCTCGGCGACCCGCACCGCGCGGGGGAGCCGGAGGCACCGGGTACCGCGGGCGAGGACGGCGAGCGGGCCGATCCCGGCCGCCCCGGGTGGCTCTCCCGGCTGCTGGACTGGCAGCGGCAGGAGCCCGACCCGGACACCTTCTGGACCTCACTGCGCGCCGAGCTGGCCCAGGACCGCGAGATCACCGTCTTCGCCGAGGCCGACGACGAGGGACCCCTCCAGCTGCCCGCCGGAGCCACCTGCGTGGACGCCGCCTACGCCCGGCACGGGCAGCTCGCCCACACCTGCATCGGCGCCCGGGTCAACGGCCGGCTGGCCACGCTGCGCACCGTGCTGCGCGACGGCGACACCGTACGGCTGCTGCTCGACCCGGATCCGGGTCCGGGCGCGGGGCCCGCCGCCGAATGGCTGGAGTACGCGACCACGCCCGCCGCCCGGATCCCGATCCGGCGCCGCCTGGAGGGGGAGCCGCCTCAGTCGCCCCGGACGGCCGAGCAACGCCCCGCCCCCGCGCCGGCCGCCGCCGCCCCGCGGTCCCCGGCCGCCCCGGCCCCCAGCCGTACCGAGCCCGCCCCCGAGCCCGTGGCGCTGGTGGCGGAGGCCCCCGGCGCCCCGGTGCGGCTGGCGCGCTGCTGCACCCCGGTCCCGCCGGACCGGGTGCGCGGCTTCCTGGTCAGCGGCGGTGCCGTCACCGTGCACCGGGAGAGCTGTCCGACCGCGGTACGCATGACCGGTGCCGGCCGCGGGGCGCTGGAGGTCGGCTGGCGGTCACCGTCCGTCGGTTGCCGCGTCACCCTGTACGCGGAGTCACTGGGCCGTCCGCACCTGCTGGCCGACCTGACCGAGGCGCTCGCCGCGCACGGCGCCGCCGTCCTCCAGGCCGAGGTGGAGCCGCCGCGCCAGCAGCGGGTACGGCACACCTACACGCTGCGACTGCCCGACGCCTCGGGGCTGCCCCGGCTGATGCGCGCGATGCGCGAGGTGCCCGGCGTGTACGACGTCTCGCGGGCGGCCCGGCCGCGGCGCTGAGCGGCGCGCCGCAAACCGGGTGACGCTCCGATCCCGCCGTGCCACTATGGACCCGTCCGGGAAAGCGGGAATCTTCCGAAGTGCCCCGGCGTTCTTGTTGACATCCAGACGGCTGTCACAGCCGCTTCGCCGAAACGACTAAGGATCGCATTGACGTTTTCATCCCTTCCTCAGGAAAACTCACGCCCCGCCGCGAGCCGCCGGGCCGACGCCCTGATGGATGAGGACGCGGACTGGAGCACCTTCGACGAAGAGCGGGACGGAGAGCAGTTCGACCGCGAGGAGCGCGCCGCGCTGCGCCGCGTCGCCGGGCTGTCCACCGAGCTGGAGGACGTCACCGAGGTCGAGTACCGCCAGCTGCGCCTGGAGCGCGTGGTGCTGGTGGGCGTGTGGACCTCGGGTACCGCCCAGGACGCGGACAACTCCCTCGCGGAGCTGGCGGCGCTGGCGGAGACCGCGGGCGCGCAGGTGCTCGAGGGCGTCACCCAGCGCCGCACGAAGCCCGACCCGGCCACCTACATCGGCTCCGGCAAGGCGCAGGAGCTGCGTGATCTGGTGCTGGAGACCGGCGCCGACACCGTCGTGTGCGACGGTGAGCTCAGCCCCGGCCAGCTGATCAAGCTGGAGGACGTCGTCAAGGTCAAGGTGGTCGACCGCACCGCCCTGATCCTGGACATCTTCGCCCAGCACGCCAAGTCCCGTGAGGGCAAGGCGCAGGTCTCGCTCGCCCAGATGCAGTACATGCTGCCCCGGCTGCGCGGCTGGGGTCAGTCGCTGTCGCGGCAGATGGGTGGCGGCGGCGGTGGCGGCATGGCCACCCGTGGTCCCGGTGAGACCAAGATCGAGACCGACCGGCGGCGCATCCGCGAGAAGATGGCGAAGATGCGCCGGGAGATCGCCGAGATGAAGACCGGCCGGGAGATCAAGCGGGGCGAGCGGCGCCGCAACCATGTGCCGTCGGTGGCCATCGCCGGATACACGAACGCCGGCAAGTCCTCGCTGCTGAACCGCCTGACCGGCGCCGGGGTGCTGGTGGAGAACGCGCTGTTCGCCACCCTGGACCCGACGGTGCGCCGGGCCGAGACGCCCAGCGGGCGGCTGTACACCCTGGCGGACACGGTGGGGTTCGTCCGGCACCTGCCGCACCACCTGGTGGAGGCGTTCCGTTCCACGATGGAGGAGGTCGGCGAGGCCGATCTGATCCTGCACGTGGTGGACGGCTCGCATCCGGTGCCCGAGGAGCAGCTGGCGGCCGTGCGCGAGGTGATCCGCGAGGTCGGTGCCACCCAGGTGCCGGAGATCGTGGTGATCAACAAGGCCGACGCCGCCGACGAGCTGACCCTCCAGCGGCTGCTGCGCGCGGAGCGGCGGGCGATCGCCGTGTCGGCGCACAGCGGGCTCGGCATCGAGCAGCTGCTGGCGTGGATCGACGACGAGCTGCCGCGCCCCGACGTGGAGGTGGCGGCGCTGGTGCCGTACACCGAGGGTGCGCTGGTCTCGCGGGTGCACTCCGAGGGTGAGGTGCTCCGCGAGGAGCACACCGGTGAGGGCACGCTGCTGACCGCGCGGGTCCACCCGGAGCTGGGTGCGCTGCTGGAGCCGTACGCGCTGGCGACCCAGGGCTGAATCGCGTGTTGACGAGTGGGGCTTCCCCGGCCGGGGGAGCCCCACTCGCGTGGGATCAGTTGGCGCGGGCCAGGGCGATGTTGGTCGAGCCGCGCTGTCCTGCCTCGTAGAACATGTGCAGCCGTCCGTCCGCCTCGACGAACGAGGGCGCGGCGGCCCGTCCGTTGTCCGGGGCGGCCGACCGGGAGTCGTACAGCACCCCGAGGTGGTCCTCGCGGTCGAAGCCGGTGCCGACCCGGGCGACATGGATGTTCCCGGCGCCGGAGTGGTACACCACGTGCCCGCCGCCGTTGCGTGACCAGTAGTGCGCCCCGGAGAGCTGACCGCCCTCGCCCGCCCGCGGCGAGATCAGCGGGTTCGGCTTGACCTGCCAGCCGGAGGTCAGCGACTGGGACCAGCCGATGTAGATCTTGCGGGTGCCGCCGTGGTTGCCCATGAAGAGCATGATGTACATGTCCGACTTGGTCGGGTGCGGGAAGACCCGCGCGTAGGACGTCTCGCTGACGCCCGGGAGCATGTAGGTGCCCACCACCCTGTTGTGGTACTGGAAGCTGCGTCCGTCGGACGAACTCGCCACCCGGGTCGTGTGGTTCTCGCCGTGGAAGAATAGGTAGATCTTGCGGTCGGCGGGGTTGTAGAAGGCGTCGGGGCTGGAGACGTGGGAGACGTCGAAGCTCGCCCAGGTGCGCGGAATGATGGGGTTGTTCGGGTACTCCTTCCACGGGCCGGTGACCGTGTCGGCGTAGGCCAGGCAGATCCCGCCGGGGGCGTCGTGCGGGGCGTAGTACATGTACCAGCGGCCCAGCGGGTTGGCGATCCGGCCGGCGACGTACCGCACGGAGGGGAAGATCAGCTCGTTCCTCGGGTTGTACTTCAGCCGGCTCTTGTCGAGCACCACGCCGTAGTGGCTGAAGGTGGGGAAACCGGGGACGGCCGCCTGGGCGGATGAGGCCCCGGCCAGCGAGAGCAGCCCGCCGGCCGCCGTCGCGGTGCCCAGCGCCGCGGTGCCGCGCAGCAGGTTGCGGCGGCTCAGGGGGGTGGTGGGGGAGGGGCTCACTTCGTCCGTCATGACGACTCCAGAGTGAGAGGAGTGACAGGGGCGGGGTACAGGGGATGTGCCGATGGCTGACGACGGTGGTGCTCGGTCCTCCCGCTCGGGGAGCCGATGGCAGCACAGCTTCCGCGTCGCCCGCGGCAGCGTCAAGGTGCTAATACGAATTACCTTCTTGACGGCCCTCGGCCGGGAATGCAGCATGGCGGAACGCACCGGCCACTAATACGTATTAGTGATGATGGACAGGCCGTGCGGCTCAACCATGGCGCCATGGATGGCAGTCGAGAGGAGGCGGCCGTGACCGGACCCCGCCGCCGGGTGACCCAGCAGGACATCGCCCGGATCAGCGGCGTCAGCCAGACCACGGTCTCCCTGGTGCTGAACAACCGGCTCGACGCCGGGGTACGGATCGCGCCGGAGACCAGGGAACGGGTGCTGGAGGCCATCGCCGAGACCGGCTACGTGGCCGACCCGGTGGCCCGGCGCATGGTCGCCCGGCGCAACCGGATCATCGGTGTCTTCACTTACGAGGCGGTCTTCCCCAGCGGAACCCGGGACTTCTACCAGCCCTTTCTGGCGGGCATCGAGGAGAGCGCCGAACAACTCGGCTGCGATCTGCTGCTGCTGACCAGCGCCCCGGTGGTGGACGGACGGCGGCGCATCTTCCACGACGGCAACCGCTTCCGGCTCGCCGACGGCTGCATCCTGCTCGGCAGGGAGACCGACTCCGGCGAACTGGCCCGGCTGGTGGCCGAGGACTACCCCTTCGTCTCGGTCGGCCGCCGCGCGGACGCCGGCGGCCCGGTGCCCTACGTCGGTGCCGACTACCCCGGCGCGGTCGCCGCACTCGTGGCCGAGGCGGTGGACAGCGGACACCGGAGGCTGGCCTACCTGGGCAGTGGCAGCCGGGCCGAGTCGCGCGGTGACCGGCGGGACGGCTTCACCGCCGCGCTCACCGCCACCGGCGCCACGGGCACCGTACTCGCGGGGGAGACCGCCGAGCTGATCGCCCGGCTGCCTCGGCTGCTCGCCGACGGCGTGACCGCGCTGTTCGTCGAGGAGCCCGCCGACTGCCAGCAACTGGCCGACCGGCTGGGCGAACTCGGGCATCCGGTACCGGTCGGGATCTCCATCGTGGCGCTGGGCGACCCGACCTGGCCGGCCACCGCCGACATCGACTTCACCGGATTCCGCATCCCCCGCCGGGAGATGGGCCGGCAGGCCGTGGAGGTGCTCAGCGCCCTGCTGGAGGAGGAGAGCACCGCGACGCAGCGTCTGCTCGGCTGCGCGAGCCACCGGGGCGCGAGCCTCGCACCGCCGCCCGGATGACCCCGCGCCCGCCCCGTACCACCCCTCCCCGAGGACCCCGCTGCACCCGCACACCCGTACCCCCTGATGAGAGGCGAGACATGACGGAACTGGACACCGACCTCGTGGTCGTCGGCGGCGGCCTCGGCGGCGTCGCCGCCGCCCTCACCGCCCTGCGCGCCGGCCAACGGGTCATCCTGACCGAGGAGTACGACTGGCTCGGCGGCCAGCTGACCAGCCAGGCCGTACCGCCGGACGAGCACTCCTGGGTCGAGCAGTTCGGCGTCACCGCCTCCTACCGGCAGCTGCGGGACGGCATCCGCGCGTACTACCGCCGCAACTACCCCCTGACGCCGCGGGCCAGGGCACGCCGCGACCTGAACCCCGGCGCCGGGCACGTCAGCCGGCTGTGCCACGAGCCGCGCGTGGCCGTCGCCGTCATCGAGGAGATGCTCGCCCCCCACCGAGGCAGCGGGCGGCTGCGGGTGCTCCAGCCCTACCGGCCGGTCGGCGCGGAGACCGAAGGCGACCGGGTGAGCGCCGTCCGGCTCGCCCACCGGGACGGCGGCGAGGAGATCACCGTCACCGGCCGGTACGTCATCGACGCCACCGAGAGCGGCGAACTGCTGCCGCTGACCGGCACCGAGTACGTCACCGGGTTCGAGTCGCGCGAGGTGACCGGCGAACCCAGCGCCCCCGCCGAGGCCCAGCCGATGAACATGCAGGCCGTCTCGGTCTGCTTCGCCGTCGACCACGTGGACGGCGACCACACCATCGACCGGCCCGCCGACTACGGGTTCTGGCGGGAGTTCCGCACGGACTTCTGGGGCGGCAACCTGCTCGGCTGGAACACCCCCAACCCCCGCACCCTGGAAACCGGCACGCGCAGCTTCACCCCCAACCCGGACGACGACCCGGACGCGGTCGTCGCCGACCAGCGGCTGTCCGGCGGCGACGCCAACCTGTGGACGTTCCGCCGCATCGCGGCCCGCCGCAACTTCACCCCCGGCGCCTACGAGAGCGACATCTGCCTGGTCAACTGGCCGATGATCGACTACTTCCTGGCCCCGGTCATCGACGTCCCGGACGCGGCGGCCCGGCTGGCGGCGGCCCGGCAACTGTCGTACAGCGTGCTGTACTGGCTGCAGACCGAGGCACCGCGCCCCGACGGCGGCACCGGCTTCCCCGGGCTGCGGCTGCGCGGCGACATCACCGGTTCGGCCGACGGCCTGGCACAGGCGCCGTACTACCGCGAGTCGCGGCGGATCGCCGCCGAGTACACCGTCGTGGAACAGGACCTGTCCGTGGCGGTGCGCGGCGACCGGGGCGCCGTCCCCTACCACGACACCGTCGGCGTCGGGATGTACCGCATCGACCTGCACCCCTCGACCGGCGGCGACAACTACATCGACGTCGCCGCCAGCCCGTTCCGCATCCCGCTCGGAGCGCTGATCCCGGTCCGCATGGAGAACCTGCTGCCGGCCGGGAAGAACATCGGCACCACCCACATCACCAATGGCTGTTACCGCCTGCACCCGGTCGAATGGAACATCGGTGAGGCCGCCGGAACCCTGGCCGCCCACTGTCTCCAGCAGTCCACCACCCCGCGCGCCGTGCGCAACGACCCGGCGCAACTGGCGTCCTTCCAGGACCGGCTGACCGCCCAGGGCGTCGAACTGAGCTGGCCCGACATCGCGGGCTACTGACCCGGCGACGCCACCGACGGGCAACGCCGCCGAGGGCGACGCCACCGACCCACCGGACATCCACGACACCAGGCACGACTCAAGGAGAAGTGCAATGAAGCCTTCCATGAGCAGGCCCATGGCAGCGGCCACGCTGGCCGGCCTGCTGACCCTCACCGCCTGCGGCGGCTCCGGCAGCGGGGGCGACCCCGACGCGCCGGTCTCGCTGCGCGTCGCCGTGTGGACCGCGAACGACGCCCACCTGGAGCTGTTCGACGAGATAGCCGACGCCTACATCGCGGAGCACCCCCGGGTCGAGAAGATCACCTTCGACCCGCTGCCCTTCGACGGGTACACCACCGCGCTGACCACCCAGATCGCCGGCGGCAACGCCCCCGACCTGGCCTGGATCTTCGAGAGCTCCGCCCCGGACTTCGTCTCCTCCGGCGCGCTGGTGCCGCTGGACGAGGTGCTGACCGGGACCGAGGGCTACGAGTTCCAGGACCTGCTGCCCGCCACCACCGAACTCTGGCGCGAGGACGACCAGTTGTTCGCCTACCCGTTCTCCACCTCGCCCTTCGCGGTCTTCGCCAACCTCGACCTGCTGGCCGAGGCCGGGGTCCCCACGCCCGGCGAGATGACCGGCGCGGGGGAGTGGACCTGGGACGAGGTCATCGGCGCCGCGTCCACCGTCGCCGGGCAGACCGACGCCTCCGGCATGGTGATCCGCGACTTCGACTACACCGGCTGGGACTACCTCGCCACCCTGTGGACCGGCTGGGACGCCCAGGCCTGGGACGCGTCCTCCCAGTGCGGCTTCGACCGGCCCGAGATGGTCGGGGCGATGACCTTCCTGCACGAGGCCGTCTTCGAGCGCGGCGCGATGCCGGGGCCGGGGACCAGCGCGGACTTCTTCGCCGGTGAGGCCGCCTACACCGTCACCCAGATCTCCCGCGCCTCGCTCCTCGAAGAGGCCGGTTTCGCCTGGGACATGGTGCCGCTGCCGGCCGGTCCGGCCGGCGAGTACGCGGTGATCGGGCAGGCCGGGCTCGGCGTGCTGCGGGTCGGCGACCACCCCGAGATCGCCGCCGACTTCCTGGCCCACTTCACCGCACCGGAGAACTCCGCCCGGCTCGCCGAGTACTTCCCGCCGCCCCGCGAGTCCCAGCTGACCGCCGAGACCCTGGCGCAGACCAACCCGCTGCTCAGTGCCGAGCAGTTGCAGGACACCGTGGTGGCCGGCATCGCCGGCGGCGTGGTCAAGCCCAGCCATCTGGGGCAGGAGCAGATCGCGCAGACCGTGCGCGCCCAGCTGGACGCGCTGTGGAAGCCGGGCGCGGACGTACCGGCGGTGCTCGGGGACGTGTGCGCCTCCGTGCAGCCCCTGCTGGACCGGTGAGTTCCCGGATGAGCGGCCCGGTGCCGAAGGAGCGGCGGCGGGCGGACCGCTCCGGGCCGCCCGGCCGCCCGTTCTGGACCGGCCGGCGCCGTGAGGCGCTCGCCGGATACCTCTTCGTCGCCCCGCAGCTGATCGGCAGCGCCGTGTTCGTCCTGCTGCCGCTGATCCTGGTGTTCTGGTACAGCCTGCACGAGTGGAACGTGCTGGCGGGCTCCTTCGAGTTCACCGGCACGGACAACTACGACCAGCTGCTGAACGACCCCTCGCTGCCGGGGGTGCTGACGGCGACCGCCGTGTTCTCCATCGGTCTGGTGCTGCTCAACCTGAGCCTGGCGCTGTGGCTGGCGCTGATGCTGAACCGGCGGCTGGCCGGAACGACGTTCTTCCGCACGGTGTTCTTCTCCCCGGTGGTCGTCTCGCTGGTGGCGTGGACGATCGTGTGGCGCTTCCTGCTCCAGGAGAACGGCGGCGTCAACGGGCTGCTCGACGTGTTCGGGATGACCGGGCCGAACTGGCTGCGCGGTGAGTTCACCGCCATGCTCTCGGTGATCGTGGTGCAGGTCTTCAAGAACGTCGGTCTGAACATGGTGCTCTTCCTCGCCGCCCTGCAGGGCGTGCCCCGGGAGCTGTACGAGGCGGCCACGATGGACGGGGCGGGCCGGTGGACGCGGTTCGTGCGCATCACGGTGCCGATGATCAGCCCGACGATCCTGCTGACCTCCATCATCACGGTCGTCGGCTCCCTGCAGGTGTTCGCCCAGATCGATGTGCTCACCAGCGGCGGACCGGGGACCTCGACCACGGTGCTCGTCTACTACCTGTACCAGCAGGCTTTCCAGTTCCACCACTTCGGATACGGGGCGACGCTGTCGGTGCTGCTGTTCGCGATCGTCTTCGTGCTGACGTTCGTCCAGTGGCAGTTGCGCAAGAAGTGGGTGTTCCATGAGCAGTGAGGTCGCAACCCGCCGCCCCCGTGGCGCCGGGGGCAACAACCAGGACCGCGACGAGCCGGCCCGTCGGAAGCCGAAACGCGGAGGATCGTGGCGCGGCGCGCTGATCGTCTACGGGACGCTGGCGCTGCTGTCCGTCCCCTTCCTCTTCCCGACCTGGTGGATGGTGACGGCCTCCCTGAAACCGGCCAACGAGATCTTCGCCTTCCCGCCCTCGCTGCTGCCGGACAGCCCCCGGCTGGACGCCTACCAACGGGTCTTCGAGGTGCAGCCGTTCGCCGCGCAGTACCTGAACTCCATGTACATCGCGCTGGTGGTCACCCTCGGGACGCTCGCGGTCTCCTCCCTGGCCGGGTACGCCTTCGCGCGCATCCGCTTCCCCGGCCAGAACGCGCTCTTCCTCGTGGTGCTGACCGGCCTGCTGATCCCCAGCGAGGTGACGATCGTCCCGCTGTTCCAGATGTTCAACGAGTGGGGCATGATCGACACCCACTGGCCGCTGATCCTGGTGCCGATCCTCGGCGCCCCCAGCGTGCTGGCCACCTTGATCATGCGGCAGTTCTTCATCGCCATCCCCAGAGAACTGGAGGAGGCGGCCCGGCTGGACGGGCTCGGCCAGTTCGCCGTCTACCGGCGGATCGCCATGCCGCTGGCCAGGCCGGCGCTCGGCGCGGTGGCCATCTTCACCTTCCTGCACAGCTGGAACCTCTATCTGGAGCCGATCGTCTTCCTGTCGACCCCGGAGAAGTTCACGCTGCCGCAGGCGCTCACCCACTTCGTCGACGCCTACGGCGGCCCGATGTGGGACGTGCAACTGGCGGCGGCCTCCATGACGGCGCTGCCGGTGCTGGTGTTCTTCATCGTCATGCAGCGTCAGTTCGTCGAGGGCCTCGCCCACACCGGGCTCAAGGGCTGACCCCGGCCCCGCCTCCCCGTACCGCCGCCGGGCACGCACCCCTTGCCCGGCGGCGGTACGCGGGTGGGCCCGGCACATCGGGGCGCGCCGTACCCGCGATCAGCCCACGTCGTAGACGGTGGTCGGGACACCGGACCGGCACAGGGTCTCCTCGACGATCGGTCCGATGCGCGCCCACGTCCCGCCGGCCAGGCCGCAGCCGATGCGCGGCATGTGCACGGACGCCTTGCGGGCGACGGCCTCCGCCGCCACCGTCCGCAGGCACTGCTCCACCGCCTCGTAGCGGATGGGCTTGCCCTGGCTCCCGGTCCGCATCCCGTGCTGGCCGATCATATTCGCCACCGTGATGTCCCGGCGTACCTCCACGAACTGCACCGCCCCCAGACCGAAATCGTTGTCCGCCCGCTCCCGGTGCCAGCGCCGGTAGGCCCGCTCGGGTTCCGGCCAGCGGCGGGAGACCGCGAGCACGAAGCCCTTGCCCCAGCCCCCGAGGTCGTTGCAGACATGGGCGATGATCTTGGGCCCCGCCGCCTGCGGATCGGTCGCATCCCCCTGGATGACGCGCAGCGATGTCATCCGCCCATCCTGTCAGCGACGGCCACGCCGCGCGGCCCGGGATTTTCCCGCGCCCCGCCGGGGCGGACCGTGTAGGCTCGATCGGGTCGAGAACCGTTCCAGGGAGACACAGACGTGGTGGGTGAAGACGACATCTCGGGGTGATACCCGGATGGGCAGGCCGCCGGCCGGTGCGTATGCGCACCGGGGTGGCTTCGTTGTCGTTCCCTGACACCCGTCCTCCGGGCCGCGCTGTGACGCGCCCTCTCCCTCACCGAGGTTCTTCATGTCCGACACCTTCATCACGTGCACCGGTATGTCCTTTTCCTGGCCCGATGACACCCCTGTCTTCGACGGCCTCACCTTCACCCTCGGCGCCGGCCGCACCGGACTGGTCGCGCCCAACGGCTCCGGCAAGAGCACCCTGCTGAAGCTCATCGCGGGCGATCTGCGCCCGACCGCCGGCACCGTGTCCGTCTCCGGCCCTCTCGGATACCTCCCGCAGAGCCTGCCGCTGGCAGCCGACCTCACCGTCGCCCAGGTGCTCGGCGTCGCCGAGGTGATCCGCGCGCTGGACGCCGTGGAAGCGGGCGACGTGGCCGAGGAGCACTTCGCGACGATCGGCGACGACTGGGACATCGAGGAGCGCACCCGGGCCCAGCTGGACCGGCTCGGCCTCGCGGAACTCGCCCTCGACCGGGACCTGGGCACCCTCAGCGGCGGGCAGGTCGTCTCCCTCGGGCTGGCGGCCCAGCTCCTGAAGCGGCCCGACATCCTGCTGCTCGACGAGCCCACCAACAACCTCGACCTCGACGCCCGGCGCACGCTGTACGACGTCCTGGAGGACTGGACCGGCTGCCTGCTGCTGGTCAGTCACGACCGCGCGCTGCTGGACCGCATGGAGCGCATCGCCGAACTCGACCGCGGCGCGCTCCGCTTCCACGGCGGCAACTTCACCGCCTACGAGCAGGCGGTCAGCGCCGAACAGGAGACAGCCGAGAAGAACCTCCGCAACGCCGAGAAGGAACTCAAGCGCGAGAAGCGCGAGCTGCAGCAGGCCAGGGAACGCGCCGAGCGCCGGGCGAGCAACGCCTCCCGCAACCTGAAGAACGCCGGGCTGCCCCGGATCTTCGCGGGCAACATGGCGCGCGGCGCACAGGAGTCGGCCGGCCGCGCCGGTCAGATGCACGCCTCCCGGGTCAGCGACGCGCAGGCCCGGCTGGACGAGGCAGGCCGCGCCGTACGCGACGAACAGCGGCTCACCCTGGACCTGCCCGACACCGGCGTACCGGCCGGGCGCAACCTCTTCCTCGGCCACGGCCTGCGGGTACGCCGCGGCGAGCGGCAGCTCTTCGGCGCCGAAGGCGTCGACCTGTCCATCCGCGGCCCGGAGCGCATCGCGCTGACCGGCCCCAACGGTGCCGGGAAGACCACGTTGCTGCGGCTGCTGGAGGGCGGTCTGGCACCGGACGCCGGGGAGGTGACCCGGGCGGATGGCCGGGTGGCCTACCTGTCGCAGCGGCTTGACCTGCTGGACGCCGGGCGCACCGTCGCCGAGAACTTCACCGCGTTCGCCCCGCACCGCACCGAGGCGGAGCGGATGAACCTCCTCGCCCGCTTCCTCTTCCGGGGCGCCAGGGCCCACCTCCCGGCAGGGGTGCTCTCCGGCGGTGAACTGCTGCGCGCCACCCTGGCCTGCGTGCTGTGCGCCGAGCCGGCCCCGCACCTGCTGCTGCTCGACGAGCCCACCAACAACCTCGACCTGCTCAGCGCGGGCCAGCTGGAGAGCGCGCTGTCCGCGTACCGGGGCGCGTTCGTCGTGGTCAGCCACGACGAGCCGTTCCTGGCCCGGATCGGGGTCGGCCGCCGGCTGTTGCTGGCCGACGGCACCCTGACGGAGACGGGGGCACCCCAGGGGTGACCCCGGCGTACGTTCCGGCCCGCGCCCGAGGCGGCACGCCCGGCGGGCCCCGTCCGTCCCTCACCCCAGGTGGATCGTCATGTCCCGACCCGCGCTGCTGGCGCACGACCTCGTCCGGATCCGCGGCGGCCGCCGGATCCTCGACGGCTTCTCCCTCACCGCCGCTCCTGGCCGCCGTATCGGCCTGATCGGCGAGAACGGCGTGGGCAAGACCACGCTGCTGCGGCTGCTCGCGGGGGTGGACCAACCGGATTCCGGTCGGGTCACCCGCCCGGACGACGTGGGCTTCCTGCACCAGGAGATGCCCTTCGACGCCGGGGCGACCCTGGCGCACGTCCTGGACGACGCGCTGCGCGAGCCCCGCGCCGCGCTGGCCGAACTCGACCAGCTCACCGCACTGCTGGGCCGGACGCCGGACGGCTCCCCGGACCACGCCGCCCTGCTGGAGGCCTACGCCCGGGCGCTCGAACACGCCCAGGAGATGCAGGCGTGGGACGCCGACCGGAGCGCGGCGATCATCCTGGGCGGGCTCGGCCTGGACCGCGTCCCGCGCGACCGTACGCTCGGTGCGCTCTCCGGCGGACAGCGCGGCCGGCTGGCCCTGGCCGCGCTGCTCGTACGGCGCCCCGGTGCGCTGCTGCTGGACGAGCCGACCAACCACCTCGACGACGACGCGGCGGACTTCGTCGCGCGGCGGGTGCGCGACCTGCCCGGGGCCGTCGTGCTGGCCAGCCACGACCGCGCGTTCCTGGACGCGGTGTGCACCGAGGTGATCGACCTCGATCCGGCGCCCGGCGGCGGCCCCGTGCGGTACGGCGGGAACTACACCGACTACCGGGCGGCCCAGCGGGCCGAGTACCGGCGCTGGGAACGGCGGTACGCCGAGGAACAGGAGGAACTGGAGGGCCTGCGCCGTGCGGCGGGGGTGACCGCGCACCGCCTGGCGCCGGACCGGGGCCGGACGGATCACGAGAAGATGGGCTACGGGCACCGCGGCGGCCGGGTGCAGCGGCAGATCTCCCGCCGGGTGCGGGACGCCGACCGGCGGCTGGCCGAGCTGGAACGCGACGCGATCGCCGCCCCGCCGCGCCCGCTCTCCTTCCGGCCGGGGCCGGTGACCGTCGGGACGGAGGCAGCCGGGGGTCACGGCGCGGACCCCGGGGAGGGCACGGCCCACCTGGTCTCGCTGCACGACGTCCACGTACCCGGCCGCCTGGCCCGCCTGCGGCTGGACATCGATCCCGGCGAGCGGCTCCTGGTCACCGGTGGCAACGGCGCGGGCAAGTCCACCCTGCTGTGGGTCCTGGCGGGCCGGCTCCCGGCGCGGGGCGAGACGTACCGCAGACCGGGGCTGACCATCGGACTGCTCCCGCAGGACACCGGGTTCGCTCATCCGGAGCGCACCGCGCGCGAGATCTACGCCCGCGTGCTGGGGGCGCGGCGCGCGGAGGAGGTTCCGCTGCTCTCGCTGGGGCTGCTGGGTGAGGCCGACGTGGGGCTGCCGGTCCACCGGCTGTCGGCCGGCCAGCGGCGCAGGCTGGCCCTGGCCCTCCTGGTGGCGCGGTCACCGCAGCTGCTGCTGCTCGACGAACCCACCAACCATCTGTCGCCCCGGCTGTGCGACGAGCTGGAGGAGGCGCTGGGCGGCGGACCCGGCGCGGTCGTGGTGGCCAGCCACGACCGCTGGCTGCGCGGGCGCTGGCGGGGACGGGAGGTGCGGCTGAACCCGGCGCCGGGGTGAACGGGCCGGGCGCGCCGTACGGTTCGGGGAGCGCGGCCTCCCGAGCGGCTCGACGTCGGCCGGCCGGGGGCCGCGCCGCCCCGTGGGGGCGCTGCGTAGGCTGGGGCGTCGTCGCCCCCGCAGCGGTGCTGCACGGGGGTGGCGCGTCGTAGAGTGGCACCAGAGCCCTTGACCCGCATCAGCGCAGGCAGGGAGCCGAGCTCCAGGAGTCCCTTCATGTTGCGAACCATGTTCAAGTCCAAGATCCACCGTGCCACGGTGACCCAGGCCGACCTGCACTACGTGGGGTCGGTGACCGTGGACGCGGAGCTGATGGAGGCCGCCGATCTGCTGGCCGGTGAGCTGGTGCACATCGTCGACATCACCAACGGCAGCCGGCTGGAGACCTATGTGATCGAGGGCGAGCGCGGCTCGGGCGTCATCGGGATCAACGGGGCGGCGGCGCATCTGGTGCAGCCGGGCGATCTGGTGATCCTCATCTCGTACGCGCAGGTGGACGACGCCGAGGCGCGGTCGCTGCGACCCCGCGTGGTGCACGTCGACGCGGACAACCGGGTGGTGTCCCTGGGCGCCGACCCCTCGGAGCCGGTGCCGGGCGGGGACGCCGTACGCGGTCCGCTGGCCGTGCCGCGCGGCTGAGCCGCCCAGGACAGGAAAGGGCCCCGTGCCCTCCGCCGCTGCGGAGGGCACGGGGCCCTTTCGATGTGTGCCGGGTCAGCGGCCGGCGCCGCTGCTCACGTGGTCCAGCACCGCCTGGGCCTCGCTCTCCAGGCGCGGGCCCGCCAGCCAGGTGCTCTCCATCGGGCCGATGGAGTTGACGGAGATCAGCTTGGGGTCGTTGCTCGCGTCCCAGCGGATCCAGGGGCCGCCGGAGGAGCCGCCGGTCATGGTGCAGCCGGCCCAGTACATCCCGGGCATGGTGTCGTCCAGGGACAGCCGCGAGGGGGTGTCCGTGCAGTTGTACATGAGGTTGCCGTCGTAGGGATCGGCGGCGGGGAAGCCGTAGAGGGTGACATCGCCCAGGCCGGAGACGGCGGGGGCGCCGAAGTCGATCTCGATGGCGTTGCCGACGGTCTCCTCGAGGGACTGCTCGGAGCCGTTCTCGTTGGTCACCTCGAGGATGGCGAAGTCACCGGGCGCGCCGCCGCCGCCCATCGCGGTGCCGTTGTCGATCCAGTACTGGGTGGTGGAGACGTAGTCGGCCCAGTAGACGCCGTAGGGAGCCATCTCCTCGTACGCGGCGCTGTACGGGTCGGGGGTGCCGTTGTTGTTGAAGGCCGGGACGAAGGCGATGTTGCGGAACCAGCCGCCCTCGGTGCCGGCGTGCACGCAGTGCCCGGCGGTGGCCACCAGGTTGGACTGACCGGGCCGGTTCGGGTCCTTCACCACGGTGCCTGAGCAGACCATGGAACCCTCGGGGGCGTCGAAGAACACCTTGCCGATCGGCGCCGCGTTGTCCGTGTAGGGGAAGGCGACCTGCTCGGCCTCCACCGGGAACGGCTCGGAGTCGGTGATCCCGCGGTCGGACTCGGGGTCGTCGTTCTGCGGCGGGTTGACGTCTTCCTGGATCTCGTCGTCGTCGATCGCCTGGTCGGGGTCCTGGGCCTCCTCCATGCGGTCGGAGTCCCACAGGCCCTCGATGATCGGGTTGAAGAACTCACCGATGTCGCGCACCCACGTGTCGGTGTCCCAGTCCTCCCAGCCACCGTTGATCCAGGCTTCGAGGTCGACGTCGAAGGGCAGGTTGTCCAGCAGGTCCTGGATCTCGGTGCCGTCGCTGGGCTTGGCGTCGTTGCTTGCGTCGTCATCGCCGTTGCAGGCGGTGGCGGTGAGCGCGAGTGCGGCCGCCATGGCCGTGGCGGCCAGGGTGGTGCGGCGGCGTCCGAACCGCCCGCGTATCGATGACATGCGTGAACTCCCCCGGAGTCATGTGGCTTGGTGCGTTTTGTCATGTGCCCCGCGACAGCGCGGGAACACCCCCACTATGCAGGTGCTCCCGTAGACGGCGGTCACGGGGTCCCCGGTTCCGGCCACCTGTGCGGGCGCGACGAGCCGTTCTGCCGGTTCCGCGTAAATGATCTTGTCGCAGGCCGTGTTCAGGTCGCCGTCGCGTCGTTACTCCCTATGCGGCTGGATGCCGCAGACATGACAGACACCAATGGCCGAAGGAGGGAGGCGCGGCGGCTCATCCCCGGCTCGCGCGCGCCGAACACCGATGAACGCACGCCCCCGCCCGGAGCGCAGCCCGGACCGCGAGCGTGAGCCGGTGCGCCAACGGCTGGCCCGGCTGATGGAGCCGGCGATCCCGGGGCACCGCCGCCCGCTGGACTCCGAGACCGGGCCGGGCGCCGCCGTACCCCCCTCGCTCACCGCCGACCCGCTGGAGCAGCCGGACCCCGAACTGGCCGCCGACGCCGCCGGTACCGAGAACCTGCTGCGCTGCTGGGTACGGGAGACCGGCGTGGAGCGACCGGCCGACGGCGAACTGTGGCTGCCGCTCACCGCCTCCGGCAGCACCCTGCGGGTGCCCGTGCGCTACTGGTCGCCCACCGGCTGGCACCGCTTCGGCCCCGCGGCGCTGGACCCCGCCCCGGCCGGCGGCGCCCCGGTGGACTCCGCCACCCTCGCGGCGCTGCTCGCCCGGGAGGGCGTGGCCGGCGCGCACGGCGCGCGGGGCGTACGCGAGTCGATCGCGCTGGTCGGCCGGGTCGCCGACTCCGTACAGCGCACCGCCGTCTTCCTCACCGAGCGCCGCGCGGAACCCGGCCCTGCCGCCCACGCGGACGCCTTCCTGGAGGGCGAACAGGCCCTGCTGCTCGGCCATCCGCTGCACCCCACACCCAAGAGCCGCGAGGGGCTCGCCGGTGCCGAGTCCCGGCGGTACTCCCCGGAACTGCGCGGCTCCTTCGCGCTGCACTGGCTGGCCGTCGACCGGGAACTGCTGGCCACCGACTCCGCCTGGCACGCGGGCGACGGCACCATCACCGCGGCGCCCGAACTCGCCGCCCGGCTCGCCGGTTCCGCGCTGCCGCTGCCCAAGGGCACCGCACCGCTGCCGCTGCACCCCTGGCAGGCCCGCGACGTGCTGCACCGCCCGGCCGTAGCGGCGCTGGTCGCCGCCGGCGCGCTGCACGACCTGGGCGAACACGGCGCCCCGTGGCACCCGACCTCCTCGGTGCGTACGGTGCACCGCCCCGGCGCGCCGTTTATGCTCAAGCTCTCGCTCGGGCTCAGCATCACCAACTCCCGGCGGGAGAACCTCCGCAAGGAACTGCACCGGGGCGTGGAGGTGCACCGGCTGCTGGGCAGCGGCCTGGGTGACCAGTGGCGGGCGGCCTTCCCCGAAGGACCCGGCTTCGACATCGTGCGCGACCCCGCCTACCTCGCGGTGGACGACGAGAGCGGCACCCCGGTACCGGGCCTGGACACCCTGCTGCGGCACAACCCCTTCACGCCGGGGGACGACCCGGTGTGCCTGGCCGGGCTGACCGCGCCGCGTCCCTGGCCGGGCGCCGGACCGTACCGGCTGCGTTCCCGGCTCGCCGACGTCGTGGGCACCCTGGCCGAACGCACCGGCCGCGGCGTCGCCTCGGTCTCCGCCGAGTGGTTCCTGCGCTATCTGCAGACGGTGGTCCGGCCCATCCTGTGGCTGGACGCGCAGGCCGGCGTCGCCCTGGAGGCCCACCAGCAGAACACCCTGGTGCTGCTGGACGCCGAGGGCTGGCCGGTGGGCGGCCGCTACCGCGACAATCAGGGCTACTACTTCCGCGAGTCGGCCCGGGAAGCACTCGACCGCCGGCTGCCCGGCATCGGTGAGCGGTCCGACACCTTCGTCAGCGACCAGGTCACCGATGAGCGCTTCGCCTACTACCTCGGCATCAACAATGTGCTCGGCCTGATCGGTGCCTTCGGCTCCCAGCGCCTGGCGGACGAGGCGCTGCTGCTCGCCGCGTTCCGCCGTTTCCTCGGCGGCCTGGCCACCGGCCGGGGCGAGCCGGTCTCCCGGCTCGCCGGCCACCTCCTGGACAGCGCCACCCTGCGCTGCAAGGGCAATCTGCTCACCCGGCTGCGCGGCCTGGACGAACTCGTGGGCCCGGTCGACGGCCAGTCCGTGTACGTCACGCTCCCCAACCCCCTCATCACCTGCTAGGAGGCGCCCGTGTCCATCCGCGAACCGGGCTGCGAGGACACCCTGGAACTGGAGCTGCCGCGCCCCGCCGCGCCCGCCCCACCGGTCGGTGCCATCGGTGACTGGGGCCCGGCCGGCACCGCGGGCGGAGAGTTCCGGCTGCGGCCGGTGGACCCGGAGCGCGACCTGGAGCTCATCACCGGGTGGATGAACGACCCAGCGGTGGACCGCTACTGGGCGCTGGCGGGCCCGCGCGAGCGCACCGCCGCGCACGTCGGCGCCCAGCTGGCGGGCGACGGCCGCAGCGTCCCGTGCCTGGGCCTGCTGGACGGGCGGCCGATGAGCTACTGGGAGATCTACCGGGCGGACCTCGATCCGCTCGCCCGCCACTACCCGGCGCTGCCCGAGGACACCGGCCTGCACCTGCTGATCGGCGCGGGCCGGGACCGCGGGCGCGGACTCGGCGCCGAACTGCTGCGCGCGGTGTGCGAGCTGGTGCTGCGGAACCGGCCGCGGAGCGGGCGGATCGTCGCCGAGCCCGATGTCCGCAACGCCGCCTCCATCGCGGCCTTCCGCGGCGCCGGTTTCCGCAAGACGGCCGAGGCCGACCTGCCGGACAAACGCGCCGTGATCATGCTCCGGGACCGCTGAGCGCGGATCCCGGCCGTCCATGTCCCCGACCGAGGAGTTCCGTTGCCCATATCCCCCGCGGCCTGGAACGACGCCGCGCGACAGCTGCTCGCCAAGATGCTCGCCGAGTTCGCCTACGAGGGCATCATCACCCCGGAGCCGGACGGCGCGGCCGGCCCCGGCGCGTACCGGCTGCCGGTCGCCCCCGGCACCGTCTACCGCTTCCGTGCCGACCGCGGCGCGTACGGCCACTGGCGCGTCGATCCCGCCTCGCTGCCCGCCGACGCCGACCCGCTCGCCTTCGTCGCCGCCGCCCACGACACCGTGCTCGGCCTCAGCGGCGACACCCTGGGTCATCTGCTGCGCGAACTCACCGCCACCCTCAGTGCCGACGTGGTGCTCGCCGAGGAGGCGCTCACCGCCGCCGAGCTGGCCGATCTGGACTACGCCGCGCTGGAGGGCCGCCAGGGAGGACATCCGTGGCTGGTCGCCAACAAGGGCCGGGTCGGGTTTTCGGCGGGGGACGCCGCCCGCTGGGCGCCGGAGGCGCGCACCCCGCGCGCGCTGCCCTGGCTCGCGGTGCACCGGGACCTCGCCCGCTACCGCGGGGTGCCGGCGCTGGCCGACCCCGGGACGCTGTACGCGCAGGAACTGCCCGAGCCGGTCCGCCGCGCCTTCACCGAGACCATCGCCGGGGCGGGAAGGAACCCGTCCGACTACCTGTGGCTGCCCGTCCACCCCTGGCAGTGGGACGAGACCATCGCCCCGCTGTACGCCCCGCAGCTCGCGGCGGGCCTGCTGATCGAGCTGCCCAGCGACGGGGAACTGCGGCTGCCGCAGCAGTCGATCAGAACGTTCCTCAACATCAGCAGGCCCACCGGGCGCAGCGTGAAACTGCCGCTGTCCATCCTCAACACCCTGGTGTGGCGCGGGCTGCCCACCGAACGGACGCTGGCCGCGCCCGCCGTCACGGACTGGATCCACACGGTCCGGGACACCGACCCGTATCTGCGCGAGACACGCGTGATCCTGCTGGGCGAGACGGCCTCGGTGACCGTCGCGCACCCGCTGTACGACCGGCTGCCGCAGGTGCCCTACCAGTTCCGGGAGCTGCTGGGCTGCATCTGGCGGGAGCCGATCGGGCCGGAGCTGGCGGCGGGAGAGCGGGCCCGCACCCTGGCGGCGCTGCTCCAGCGGGGACGGGACGGCCGGGCGCTGACGGCGGAGCTGGTGGGCCGCTCGGGTCTCCCCGCGGACGTCTGGCTGCAGCGGCTGTTCGCGGCGCTGCTGCCCCCGCTGCTGCACTTCCTGTACCGGTACGGCACGGTCTTCTCGCCGCACGGGGAGAACGCGATCGTGGTCTTCGACGAGCACGAGGCGCCGGTGCGGCTGGCGGTGAAGGACTTCGTGGACGACGTGAACCTCAGCGCCGAGCCGCTGCCGGAGTTCGACGACATCCCGCACGAGGTGCGCGAGGTGCTGCTGACCGAACCGGCGGACTTCCTGCCGCAGTTCATCCACTCCGGGCTGTTCGTCGGGGTCTTCCGCTATCTGGCGCCCCTGTGCGAGGAACAGCTCGGCGTGCGCGAGGACGACTTCTGGTCACTCGTACGGGCGGAAATTCTCCGCTACCAGCAGCGCTTCCCCGAACTGAAGAACCGTTTCGACGCCTTCGAGCTGCTGGCCCCGCGGATCCAGCGGCTGTGCCTGAACCGTAACCGGCTCCATCTGGACGGTTACCGGGACCGGGCGCAGCGGCCGCACGCCGCGATCGACGGCACGGTGGCGAACCCGCTGCACACCGGCTGAGGCCGATGTCCGACGGCACTGTCAGTGGTGCCACGTAAGGTGGCTGGCCTATGACTGTCACATCCGGGGGGCCGGCCCTCACCGACCTGCTGCACGCTGCCGTGACCGCCGTCGGCGGCAGCGAGCGGCCCGGCCAGATCGCGATGGCCGAGGCCGTCGCGGAAGCGATCGAAGGCGGCACGCACCTGCTGGCGCAGGCGGGCACCGGCACCGGGAAGTCCCTGGGGTATCTGGTGCCCGCGCTCGCCGGCGGTGACCGGGTCGTGGTGGCCACGGCCACGCTGGCGCTGCAACGGCAGCTGGTGGAGCGCGATCTCCCGCGCACGGTGGAGGCGCTGCGCCCGCTGCTGCGCCGCCGCCCCGAGTTCGCCACCCTCAAGGGGCGGGCCAACTATCTGTGCCTGCACCGGCTGCACGAGGGGGTGCCGCAGGAGGAGGACCAAGGTCTCTTCGACCCCTTCGAGGCCGCCGCCGCTGCCGCCGAGCGTGGGGGCGGCGGCCCCAGCAGCAAGCTGGGCAAGGATCTGCTGCGCCTGCGGGACTGGGCGGACGAGTCCGAGACCGGCGACCGGGATGAGCTGACCCCGGGTGTCTCCGATCGTGCCTGGTCGCAGGTGTCGGTCTCCTCCCGGGAGTGCCTGGGGGCGAGCAAGTGCGCCTACGGTGCCGAGTGCTTCGCCGAGGCGGCGCGCGAGCGCGCCAAGGTGGCCGATGTCATCGTGACGAACCACGCGCTGCTGGCGATCGACGCCATCGAGGGCGCGCCGGTGCTGCCGGGCCACGAGGTGCTGATCGTGGACGAGGCGCACGAGCTGGTCTCCCGGGTCACCGGGGTGGCCACCGGCGAGCTGAACCCCGGCGGTGTCGGCCGGGCGGTGCGCCGGGCCGCGAAGATCGTGGACGAGAAGGCGGCGGACGCGATGCTCACCGCGTCCGAGACCTTCGAGCGGCTGATGGAGACGGCGGAGCCCGGCCGGCTGACCGAGCTGCCCGAGGACCTGGCCTACGCCCTGGTGGCCCTGCGGGACGCGGCGCGCACCGTGATCACGGTGCTGGGCGCCACCCGGGACAGCTCGCTGAGCGACGAGGACGCGGTGCGCAAGCAGGCACTGGCCTCGGTGGAGCACGTGCACGAGGTCGCCGAGCGGCTGGTGGAGAGCTCGGAGTTCGACGTCATCTGGTGCGAGCGCCACGACCGGTACGGGTCCTCGCTGCGGGTGGCGCCGCTGTCGGTGTCGGGGCTGCTGCGCGAGAAGCTGTTCACGGAACGGTCGGTGGTGCTGACCTCGGCCACCCTCAAGCTGGGCGGGGACTTCAACGGGGTGGGGGCCTCGCTGGGGCTGGCACCCGAGGGAGCGCACGGCGAGGAGTCCCCGGAGTGGAAGGGCCTGGACGTGGGCTCCCCCTTCGACTATCCCAAGCAGGGGATTCTCTATGTGGCCAAGCATCTGGCGACCCCGGGCCGGGAGGGCAGCCGCGGGGACATGCTGGATGAGCTGGCCGAGCTGATCGAGGCGGCGGGCGGGCGCACGCTGGCTCTCTTCTCCTCGATGCGGGCGGCGCAGGCGGCGGCCGAGGAGCTGCGCGGGCGGCTGGAGATGCCGATTCTGCTCCAGGGCGAGGAGACACTGGGGGAGCTGATCCGGGCCTTCGCCGAGGACGCGCCCACCTGTCTGTTCGGCACACTGTCGCTCTGGCAGGGCGTCGATGTGCCCGGGCCCAGCTGTCAGTTGGTGGTCATGGACCGCATCCCGTTCCCCCGGCCGGACGATCCGCTGCTCAGCGCGCGGCAGAAGGCCGTGGAGGAGGCGGGGGGCAATGGGTTCATGGCGGTGGCCGCGACCCACGCGGCGCTGCTGATGGCCCAGGGCGCGGGCCGGCTGGTGCGGGCCACCGGGGACCGCGGAGTGGTGGCGGTACTGGATCCCCGGCTGGCGAAGGCGCGGTACGGAAGCTTCCTGCGGTCGTCGATGCCGGACTTCTGGACGACCACGGACCGCAATCAGGTGCGGCGCTCCCTGGCGGCGATCGACGCGGCAGCGCGGAACGCTGCCGCGTCCTGAGGCGGGCCAGGGAGGGAGAAGGGTGCGGCGCGGGCTCGGATCAGACGCGCCGCATGACGGCGACGACCTTGCCCAGGATGGTGGCCTCATCACCGGGGATGGGCTGGTACGCGGGGTTGTGCGGCAGCAGCCAGACCTGGCCGTCCTCACGGCGGAAGCGCTTGACGGTGGCCTCGCCGTCGAGCATGGCGGCCACGATGTCGCCGTTCTCGGCGACCGGCTGGCGGCGGACGGTGACCCAGTCACCGTCGCAGATGGCGGCGTCGATCATGGAGTCGCCGACCACCTTCAGCACGAACAGCTCTCCGTCGCCCACCAGCTGGCGGGGGAGCGGGAAGACGTCCTCGACGGACTCCTCGGCCAGGATCGGGCCACCGGCGGCGATCCGGCCGACCAGCGGCACGTAGGAGGCGGCGGGCTTGCCCGCGGTGTCGGCGGGGGGCGGGGTGGGGGTCTCGGCGCCCCGCACCTCGTAGGCGCGCGGCCGGTGGGGGTCGCGGCGCAGGAAGCCCTTGCGCTCCAGCGCCATCAGCTGATGGGCCACCGAGGAGGTGCTGGAGAGCCCCACGGCCTGGCCGATCTCACGCATGGACGGCGGGTAGCCACGACGCTGCACGGAGTCACGGATCACCTCGATCACCCGTCGCTGGCGGTCGGTGAGCCCCGAGCTGTCGGCGCGGATGCCGGGTGGCCGGCCGGGCAGTGACCGTGCGGCGCCGTTCTCCGGGCGCAGTGTCGCGCCGTGCTGTACGGACAGCCGCTCCTGGCGGCGCTCAGCGGCGGCGATGGCGTCGTCTGCTGCGGTGGTCATGTCGGCCCCTTCGTGGTGGTACTCCCTAGTCACACAACGGTAGTTGCTATCGAAAGGTTGCGCCAAACACACGTTCGAGTGAAATATCGCTGATCAGCTGACGTGATTGGTCACCGAGGTGTATGCGACGGCAACCGGTCACAGGCTGATGCGATAGCCTCCCATGCGCGCGTCCGCCGCGCATCGCCGCCCACCCCCTTCGCCGCACGACACGCGGCCCCGGCGCGTTCGCGCCGTAACCCTAGATCTAGTGGTTTGATGATGCGCGGCATCCCACAAGTTGTGGTCCCCCGTCATCGTCGGCGCAGCGGATCGCCTATGCTGGGGAGTGCTCAGGGGGTACGCCAGTGGCCCCCGTGAGGCTTGATGCGCCATGTCGGAGAGCAGCTGGCGAGCACGCTGCGTCATCGCGGCCAGGAGAAGGGAGAGGCGGCATGCACTGCCCCTTCTGTAGGCACCCGGACAGCCGGGTCGTCGACAGCCGCACCGCGGACGACGGCACGCTGATCCGGCGGCGCCGCCAGTGCCCGAGCTGTTCGCGGCGCTTCACCACGGTGGAGACCGCCTCGCTCATGGTGATCAAGCGCAGCGGCGTCACCGAGCCCTTCAGCCGCACCAAGGTCATCGCCGGGGTGCGCAAGGCGTGCCAGGGCCGTCCCGTCACCGAGGACGCCCTGGCCCTGCTCGGCCAGCGCGTGGAAGAGGCCGTCCGGGCCACCGGCAGCGCGGAGCTGTCCACGCACGATGTCGGCCTCGCCATACTGGGCCCGCTCCGCGAGCTGGACCTGGTGGCCTACCTGCGGTTCGCGTCCGTCTACCGGGCGTTCGACTCGCTGGAGGACTTCGAGGCGGCCATCGCGGAGCTGCGCGAGCGGGACCCCGCCGGCGGTGCCGGCACCGAGGTCGCGGTGGAGCCCGCCGCCGGATAGCCGGCGCCCGCCACCGGGACCCCAACAGACCGGCCGGAGCGCACAGCCGCGCCCCGGTCGGCGGAACAGACACCGTGACCGAGGAACAATCCGGTCACACCAGGGCGTTGTGCCCGACAGGGAGGCGGAATGACTGAGACGACGAGCGGCCCGGCACGGGGCGGCTCCCGCGCAAAGGGCGGCAAGGGCGTCGGAGGCAAGACCGGAAAGGGGCTGCGGATCGAACGGATCCACACCACCCCCGGCACGCATCCGTACGACGAGGTGGTCTGGGAGCGCCGCGACGTCGTCATGACGAACTGGCGCGACGGCTCGGTCAACTTCGAGCAGCGTGGCGTCGAGTTCCCCGACACCTGGTCGGTGAACGCGGTCAACATCGTCACCAGCAAGTACTTCCGGGGCGCGGTGGGCACCCCGCAGCGCGAGACCAGCCTGCGACAGCTCATCGACCGCGTGGTGCGCACGTACCGCGAAGCGGGCGAGAAGCACGACTACTTCGCCTCGCCCGCCGATGCCGAGATCTTCGAGCACGAGCTGGCGTACGCCCTGCTCCACCAGATCTTCAGCTTCAACTCCCCGGTGTGGTTCAACGTCGGCACCGCGCAGCCGCAGCAGGTCAGCGCCTGCTTCATCCTGTCCGTGGACGACTCGATGGAGTCGATCCTGGACTGGTACAAGGAAGAGGGGATGATCTTCAAGGGCGGCTCCGGAGCCGGCCTGAACCTCTCCCGCATCCGTTCCTCCAGGGAACTGCTCTCCTCCGGCGGCAACGCCTCGGGCCCGGTCTCCTTCATGCGCGGCGCGGACGCCTCCGCCGGCACCATCAAGTCCGGCGGCGCCACCCGCCGGGCCGCCAAGATGGTCGTGCTGGATGTCGACCACCCCGACGTCGAGGCCTTCATCGAGACCAAGGTGAAGGAGGAGGAGAAGATCCGGGCGCTGCGCGACGCCGGCTTCGACATGGACCTGGGCGGCGACGACATCACGTCGGTGCAGTACCAGAACGCCAACAACTCGGTGCGGGTGAACGACACGTTCATGCGCGCCGTGGAGAGCGGCGGGACGTTCGCGCTCACGGCGCGGAAGACCGGGGAGACCGTCGAGGAGATCGACGCCCGGGCGCTGTTCCGCAAGATGGCCGAGGCGGCGCACGCCTGCGCCGACCCCGGGATCCAGTACGACGACACGATCAACCACTGGCACACCTCGCCCGAGTCGGGCCGCATCAGCGCGTCCAACCCGTGCAGCGAGTACATGCACCTGGACAACTCCTCGTGCAACCTGGCCTCGCTCAACCTGATGAAGTTCCTGCGCGACGACGACCAGGGCCACCAGTCCTTCGACGCCGAGCGGTTCGTCAAGGTCGTCGAGCTGGTCATCACGGCGATGGACATCTCCATCTGCTTCGCCGACTTCCCCACCCACAAGATCGGTGAGACCACCCGCGCCTTCCGTCAGCTGGGCATCGGTTACGCCAACCTGGGCGCCCTGCTGATGGCCACCGGCCACGCCTACGACTCGGACGGCGGCCGGGCACTGGCCGGTGCGATCACCTCGCTGATGACCGGCACCTCCTACCGGCGCTCCGCCGAGCTGGCCGCGATCGTCGGCCCGTACGAGGGGTACGCGCTCAACGCCGAGGCGCACAACCGCGTCATGGAGCAGCACGCCCGGGCCAACACCGACGCGCGGCGGATGGACGACCTGGACACCCCGGTGTGGGCCGCCGCCACCGAGGCGTGGCAGGACGTCCTGCGGCTCGGCAGGAAGAACGGTTTCCGCAACGCCCAGGCATCGGTGCTGGCCCCCACCGGGACCATCGGCCTGATGATGGACTGCGACACCACGGGCATCGAGCCCGACCTGGCGCTGGTGAAGTTCAAGAAGCTGGTCGGCGGCGGGTCGATGCAGATCGTGAACAACACGGTGCCCAAGGCCCTCAAGCGGCTCGGGTACCAGCCCGAGCAGGTCGAGGCGATCGTGGCGCACATCGCCGAGCACGGCAATGTGGTCGACGCCCCGGGGCTGCGCACCGAGCACTACGAGGTCTTCGACTGCGCCATGGGCGAGCGCACCATCTCGCCGATGGGCCATGTGCGGATGATGGCGGCGGCCCAGCCGTTCCTGAGCGGGGCCATCTCCAAGACCGTCAACATGCCGAGCACCTCCACCGTCGACGACGTCGCCGAGATCTACCTCCAGGGCTGGAAGCTGGGCACCAAGGCGCTGGCCGTCTACGTGGAGAACAGCAAGGTCGGACAGCCGCTGTCGGCGAAGAAGACCTCCGCCAAGGAGAAGGAGGCGGAGCAGCCCGCCGCGTCGGCCGAGCCGGAGAAGGTGGTCGAGTACCGCCCGGTCCGCAAGCGGCTGCCGAAGGGCCGTCCGGGCATCACCACCTCGTTCACGGTGGGCGGCGCCGAGGGCTACATGACCGCCAATTCCTACCCGGACGACGGTCTGGGCGAGGTCTTCCTGAAGATGTCCAAGCAGGGCTCCACGCTCGCCGGCATGATGGACGCCTTCTCCATCGCGGTCTCGGTGGGCCTGCAGTACGGGGTGCCGCTGGAGACGTACGTCTCGAAGTTCACCAACATGCGCTTCGAGCCGGCCGGTATGACCGACGACCAGGACGTCCGGATGGCGCAGTCCATCGTGGACTACATCTTCCGCCGCCTGGCGCTGGACTTCCTGCCCTTCGAGACGCGCTCGGCGCTCGGCATCCACACCGCCGCCGAACGCCAGCGGCACCTGGAGACCGGCTCCTACGAGCCGGGCGACGACGAGCTGGACATCGAGGCGCTGTCCCAGTCCGCCCCGCGCGGCCTGGACACCTCCCCGCCGCGCCCGGAGCCCGAGGTCGCGGCCGAGGAGCGCCCGGCGCCGCGTGAGGCGCACAGCTCCACCGAGCTGCTGGAGATGCAGCTGGGGCTGAACGCGGACGCGCCGCTGTGCTTCTCCTGCGGTACGAAGATGCGCCGCGCCGGCAGCTGCTACCTGTGCGAGGGCTGCGGCTCCACCAGCGGCTGCAGCTGATCCGCCCCGGGGCCGGGGAAGGACCGTTCGGCGGTTCTTCCCCGGCCCCGGCGCGTTCGCGCCCACAATGGCGCCATGGTGGCGAAGCGCGGGGCGATCGTGGTGACCGGGGGGACGGGAACGCTGGGCCGGCAGGTGGTGCGGCGGCTGCTGGAGGACGAGCACGAGGTGCGCGTCCTCAGCCGGCACCCGCATCCGCGGGCCGACCGGACGCCCAGGGAGTGGGCGGTGGGCGACCTCACCACCGGCGAGGGACTGGACGCCGCGCTGGAGGGGGCGGGCGTGGTGGTGCACTGCGCCAGCGCCCCGGCCAAGGACGACAGGGTCACCACGCGCCATCTGCTGGAGGCGGCCCGGCGCGGCACACGGCCGCATCTGGTGTACATCTCCATCGTGGGCGTCGACCGGGTACCGCTGCGCTATTACCGGCGCAAGCTGGCGTGCGAGCGCCTCGTCGAGGAGTCGGGGCTGCCGTGGACCACCCTGCGGGCCACGCAGTTCCACGATCTGGTGGCCGGGCTCACCACGGCGCAGCGGCTGCTGCCGGTGGTGTTCACGCTGGGTGGGGAGGTCCGGCTGCAGCCGGTGGAGGTGCGGGAGGTGGGGGAGCGGCTGGCGGAGCTGGCGGTGGGGGAGCCGGCCGGGCGGGTGACCGATCTGGGCGGGCCGCAGATCCGTACGCTGCGGGAGCTGACCGGCCTGACGGTGCGGGCCCGGGGATGGCACCGGCCGGTGGTCCCGCTGCGGTTGCCGGGCAAGGTCGTCGGCGCGGTGCGCGGGGGCGGGCTGCTCACGCCGGAACACGCGGACGGGCGCGGCACTTTCGAGGAGTTCCTGGCCGCGCGGGGCGCGATGCGGTGAGGGTCCCCCGGATGGCCGTACGATGGCGCGGTGCTGGTCAAGTGGATGCGCTGCACCGTGATCGACCGAAGCGGCTTTCATCGGGGGCAGCAGGGATGGGCGGTTCTGCCCGGTGAGCCGGGATTCCGGGGGCAGGGCGGCGGCTGGAGCCGGCGGGATCCGGGGGTGGTGCATCTGTTCGCGTTCTGGGAGAGCCGTTCGCAGTACGACTCCTTCATGGCGCACTCCCACGAGCGCCTGGAGGCCGCGCAGCGGGACAGTTACCGGGACATGGCGGTGCGGCTGTTCGAGTACCGCTTCGACGTGAAGATGGGCTTCGAGCCCAGGTTCACGGACGCCGACCTGCTGCGGGTGGCGCACTGCCGGGTGCACGAGGACCGCGCCGAGCACTTCGCGCTGATGCAGGAGCGGGTGTGGAACCCGGCGATGGCCGGCTCGCCCGGGATGCTGCGCGGGGTCTTCGCCGAGGCGGCGCAGGATCACGAGTTCCTGGTGCTGTCGATGTGGAACTCGGCGGCCGAACGCGCCAAGTACCGGGCCGAACGGGTGGAACGGCTGGGCGTGCGCGCCCAGACCGGGGACGACATCGCCTCGCTCACCGGTGACGTCATCGATGTGGAGCCGTCCTGGACGGTGTGACCCGTTCGGGCGGTACGGGCGGCACGGCCCGCCGGGAACTAGGCTGACCGTATGGCACAGCCCAGGCGCATTGTTCTGCTCCGGCACGGAGAGTCACAGGGGAACTACGACGACTCGGTCTACGAGCGCATCCCCGACCATGCCCTGGAACTGACGGAGAAGGGGCGCCATCAGGCGGCGGAGGCCGGCACCCGGCTGCGGGAGGTCTTCGACGGGGAGGGCGTCTCGGCGTACGTCTCCCCCTACCGGCGCACCCTGCAGACCTTCCATCTGCTGGGGCTGGACCCGACGCTGGTGCGGGTGCGCGAGGAGCCCCGGCTGCGGGAGCAGGACTGGGGCAACTGGCAGGACCGCGAGGACGTACGGCGGCAGAAGCGCGCCAGGGACGCCTACGGGCACTTCTTCTACCGCTTCGCCCAGGGGGAGTCGGGCGCGGATGTGTACGACCGGGTGGGTGCCTTTCTGGAGAGTCTGTGGCGCAGTTTCGAGTCGCCCGACCATCCGCCCAATGTGCTGCTGGTGACCCACGGGCTGACCATGCGGCTGTTCTGCATGCGCTGGCTGCACTGGTCGGTGGCCGAGTTCGAGTCGCTGTCCAACCCGGGCAACGGGGAGACCAGGGAACTGCGTCTGGGGCGGGACGGCCGCTACCACATCGACCGTCCCTTCGAGCACTGGCACACTCCCGAACGCCCCTTCGAGAACGCCGGCATGAGGCCGCCCAGCCGTCCCTGAACAGCCCGCCGGGGCCCCGCGGTACGGCGCCGGCGCGGGCGCCGACTAGGCTGGGAAGTGCCATGGCCTACGAACCTCCTACTCATCGTGTCGAGCGGTCGCTGCGCGCCACCACCGGAGCGCGGATCGTCGCTGGGGTGGACGAGGTCGGCCGCGGTGCCTGGGCCGGTCCGGTCACCGTGTGCGCCGCCGTCACCGGGCTGCGCCGGCCGCCCGAGGGGCTGACGGACTCCAAACTGCTCACCCCCGCCCGCCGGGTCGCGCTCGCCGAGGTGCTCGGCGGTTGGGTGACGTCCCACGCGCTGGGCCACGCCTCGCCGCAGGAGATCGACGCGCTGGGCATGACGGCCGCGCTGCGGCTGGCCGCGGTGCGCGCCCTGGAGGGGTTGCCGGAACGACCCGACGCGGTGATCCTCGACGGAAAGCACGACTATCTGGGCCTGCCCTGGCAGGTCCGCACGGTGATCAAGGGCGATCTGTCCTGCGTGGCGGTCGCGGCGGCCTCGGTCATCGCCAAGGTGCACCGGGACGCGATGCTCGCCGAACTGGGCCGCGAGCACCCCGCCTTCGGGTTCGACAGCAACGCCGGTTATCCCTCACCGGTGCACCGGGCCGCGCTCGAGGAGCAGGGCCCCACCGAACACCACCGCCTTTCCTGGGCCTACCTCGACCAACTGCCGCGCTGGCGCCATCTGAAGCTGCCGCCGCACCGGGAGGCTCCGGAGCGTGAGTCGCTGGAGGACGCCGGCCAGCTGGGCTTCTTCTGACACCGGCGCCCGCTCACGCCTGCACGGCGAGCACCAGCGGCAGGACCGCGGTGGCGCCGGAGGTACGCAGCAGCCTGGCCGCCACCGCCAGCGTCCATCCCGACTCCGTGTAGTCGTCCACCAGCAGAACCGGGCCACCGGCCGAGCGCAACGCCTCGGCCAGCGAGCCCGACAGTTCGAGTGAGCCGTGCAGCGCCCGCAGCCGCTGGGCGCTGTTGCCGGGTGCGACCGGCCCCGCCGAGCCGTTGTGGTGCACGGTGCCCAGCAGGGGGAGCCGGCCCACGGTGGCGATCCGTTCGCCGAGCGAGTGCACCAGGCGCGGCCTGGTCCTGGAGTCCAGCACCACCACCCCGACCGGCCTGGCGGGGGCATCCGGGTCGCCCGAGGCCCAGCCGCCGGGGCCCTTGGCCCAGTCGGCGAGCACGGTGACCACGGCCTGGGCCACATCGTCGGGCACCGGGCCGTCCCCTGCGTCCGGGGTCAGCATCGGGCGCAGCCGGTTGCCCCAGCCGATGTCGGAGAGCCGCCCCAGGGCCCGCCCCGTGGACGCCTGTTCCTGCTGCGGGATGCGCCCCTTGAGGTCGAGACCGATCGAGGGCAGCCCCGTGGGCCACATCCGGCGCGGCTCCACGGCGGTTCCGGGCCTGGTCAGTTCGCCGTGCGCCGCGGCCAGGGACCCCGGGGCGACGACCGCGTCGAAGCGGGCGCCCGCGCAGTTGTCGCAGCGGCGGCAGGCGGTGGCCTCCGGGTCGTCCAGCTGCCGGCGCAGGAACTCCATGCGGCAGCCGTCCGCCGAGACGTAGTCGCGCATGGCCTGCTGCTCGGTCGTCCGCTGCCGGGCCACCCAGGCGTAGCGCCGGGTGTCGTACTCCCAGGGCTGCCCGGTGGCGATCCAGCCGCCACGCACCCGCCGTACCGCGCCGTCCACATCGAGGACCTTGAGCATCATCTCCAGCCGGGAGCGGCGCAGATCCACCAGAGGCTCCAGCGCGGGGAGCGACATCGGCGCGCCGGCGCCCTCCAGCGCGCGCAGGGTGCCGCGTACCTGTTCCTCGGCGGGGAAGGCCAGCGAGGCGAAGTAGCGCCAGATGGCCTCGTCCTCGGGCCCGGGCAGCAGCAGGACCTCGGCCTGCTCCAGGGCGCGCCCGGCGCGGCCGATCTGCTGGTAGTAGGCGATGGGGGAGGAGGGGGAGCCGAGATGGACGACGAAGCCCAGGTCCGGCTTGTCGAATCCCATGCCCAGCGCGGAGGTGGCGACCAGCGCCTTGACCCGGTTGGCCAGCAGGTCGGCCTCGGCGGCCTCGCGGTCGGCGTTCTCGGTCCGTCCGGTGTAGGAGGAGACGCGGTGGCCGCGTGCGCGCAGATAGGCGGTGACCTCTTCGGCGGCGGCCACGGTGAGGGTGTAGATGATGCCGGAGCCCGGCAGCTGCTCCAGGTGTCCGTCCAGCCAGGCGAGCCGGTGCGCGGCGTCCGGCAGCCGCAGGACGGACAGCCGCAGGCTCTCGCGCTCCAGCGGCCCGCGCAGCACCAGGGTCTCGCCGTCGCTGTCGGCGCTCGTCTCCAGCTGTTCGGCGACGTCGGCGGTCACCCGGGCGTTGGCGGTGGCCGTGGTGGCCAGCACCGGCACCCCCGTGGGAAGTTCGGTCAGCAGGGTGCGCAGCCTGCGGTAGTCGGGGCGGAAGTCGTGGCCCCAGTCGGAGATGCAGTGCGCCTCGTCGACCACCAGCAGACCCGTGGAGGAGGCCAGTTCGGGGAGCACCTCGTCACGGAAGTCGGGGGAGTTGAGCCGTTCGGGAGAGACCAGCAGGACATCCACGTCGCCCGCCGCCACCTCTGCGCGGATGGTGGCCCACTCCTGCGGGTTGGCCGAGTTGATCGTGCGGGCCCGGATACCGGCCCGTTCCGCGGCGTCGATCTGGTTGCGCATGAGCGCGAGCAGCGGGGAGATGATCACGGTGGGCCCGCGGCCCCGCTCGCGCAGCAGGGCGGTGGCCACGAAGTAGACGGCCGATTTGCCCCAGCCGGTGCGCTGGACGACCAGGGCCCTGCGCCGGTGGGCCACCAGCGCCTCCACGGCGCGCCACTGATCGGGGCGCAGCCGGGCGGTGCCGGTGGTGTCGGCCACCAGCCGCGCGAGCACGGCGTCGGCGGCCGTGCGCAGGTCCTCGGTCTCGGACGGGGAGAGCGGGGCGGGCCCCGCGGTGGTCTGCTGCTCCATGCGCCCCATGCAAACGGAAAGGGCGGCCGGATGCGAATGCGGGCTGTGGAAAACCGGGCCGACAATCCGCAAATAAAGCAGTATGTCCAGGGTTGTGGATAACTTTCGGCACGGATCGCGTGATGTCAGGCACAGTCATCGCATGACTCCACACGGCAACACCACGCAGCCCGTCACCGCCCTCGACTCCGACGTCACCCTGCGCAGCCCCGGCGACCTCGCGGACGCCCTTCCCTATCTGCTCGGCTACCACCCCGAGGACTGCATCGTGATCGCCGGTCTCTACGGAACGCGCGGCCGGGTCGTCGGCCGCATCCGCGCCGCACTCCCCGCCGACCCGGCCGAATGGCCCCTCCAGGCCGACGCGCTGGCGGCGGCCCTGGTGAGCGGCGGCCCGGTCGGCCCCGAGCCGCTCACCGGCGCCGTCGTCTACCTGTGCCCGAACGCCGATGACCCCGGCACCGGGCGCGAGGGCATGGAACGGCTGCGTCCCCTGGCCCAGTTGCTCCGCACCGCCTGCGGGGCCCGGGAGATCCCGGTGTGCGAGGCCCTGTTCATCACCGACCGCCGGTTCTGGTCCTACCTCTGCGTCCGCGGCGGCTGCTGCGACGCCGACGGCACCCCGCTGCCCGAGGCCGGTTCCACCGAACTGGCCGCGGCCTCGGCCGTCAGCGGCATCCGGGTCCAGGGCACCCAGCGCGAACTGGAGCGCCGGCTCCGTCCCCTGCGCGGACCGGCGGCCGGCCGCCAGATCAGGGAGCTGGACGCGGCGGCACGGACGCTGATGCCCCGGTTGCTGGGCCCCGAGGCGCCCGCGGTGCGCCAAGAGACGCTGGAGCTGGCCCGCCGGCTGGTGAGCCGGTTGCGCCGGGCCCCGGGCCCGGCCCTCGTGCCCGCCCAGCGGACCGCGGGCGGTGATCACGAGCAGCGCCCCGAGAAGGACCGGCCGGCCCGGCCGGACGACCGCGACGACGCGCTCATCACCTCGGACGAAGCCGCCCGGATGATCCTCGGGCTCCAGGACCTGGCCCTGCGCGACACACTCGCCGAGTGGATGGAGGGCCCGGACGCCGCGCCGGCCCTGCGGCTGTGGCGGGCGCTGGCCCGCCGCTGCGTCGCGGCCTACGAGGGGCACGCCGCCCCGCCGCTCACCCTGGCCGGCTGGGTCTCCTGGTGCGCCGGGGACCTGGTGGGGGCCCGGATCGCCCTGATGAAGGCCCTGGAGACGGACCCGGAGTATCTGTTCGCCGCGCTGCTGCACCAGGCGATGAACGAGGGCATGGACCCCGAGCCGCTGCGCCGCTGCATGCGCGGGCAGCGCTCCGTCCCAAGGCTCTGATGTGGCGTCATGGGGAGCCCTATGATCACGGCATGCCCTACGACCCGTCCGACTTCCCGCCGTTCGCCGTCACCGTCGATCTGGTCGTGCTCACGGTCCGCAGGCACGCGCTGTGCGCGCTCACCGTGCGGCGTGGCGAGGAACCGTACCGGGGGAGGTGGGCGCTGCCCGGCGGATTTGTCAGAACCGGTGAATGCCTCGACTCGGCGGCGGCCCGTGAGCTGTCCGAGGAGACCGGTCTGCGGGCGCACGGCGAGGGGAGCCGGCTGGCCGGCGCGCATCTGGAACAACTGGCCACCTACGGCGATCCGGATCGCGATCCGCGCATGCGGGTGGTCAGCGTGGCGCATCTGGTGCTGGCTCCTGACCTGCCGGCCCCGGTCGCCGGCGGTGACGCGGGCGGCGCCGAGTGGAAGCCGGTGCGTTCGCTGCTCGGTGACGCGAGCGGCGGTCCCGATGAGGAACTGGCCTTTGACCACGCGCGCATCCTCGCCGACGGAGTGGAGCGCGCCCGTTCGAAGATCGAATACTCCTCGCTCGCCGCCGCGTTCTGCCCCGCGGAGTTCACCGTGGGTGAGCTGCGCAGGATCTACGAGGCGGTGTGGGGAGTCTCCCTGGACCCCAGGAACTTCCACCGCAAGGTGACCGGCACCCCCGGCTTCCTGGTGCCGGTCGGCGGTACCACCACGCGCCAGGGAGGGCGTCCGGCCCAGCTGTTCAGGGCCGGCGGCGCCACCATCCTCAACCCGCCGATGCTGCGCCCCGAGGTCTAGGGCCGGTCTTCCGGAACAGCGCCCCGGGCCGCGGGAGGATGGGGAGTTGCCCGCTTCTGGGGGCGTGCGCGGCGCCGGGCGTGCGCCCAACTGGTCGGAGCCTCCCGGCATTGCCAGCGAGAAGTCCATTTCCGTCCGATTAGGCGTCAATTATGTGGGAGTCGCCGATCACCCTTTCGTGTGCTTTTCACCAAAGACCTCAAGGTGGTTGCGGGGTCCGCCGACAAAGGAGGCGTGACTACCCTTGCGCACTCGATGATGACCGCCACCCGTTCCACCGATTCCGGCCCGGCCGGTCCCGGTGGCCTCGACCGCTACTCCTACGCCGAGTCCACCGGCTCGGCCCGCACCACCAACGCCCCCGTGTGGGAAGGAACTGATACCGATCTCGGCCGTGTCGGCCGCCGCGCCGCCGGCAGCAGGGGCCGCGGGCTGCACGGTCAACTCGTGCAGCAGCTCGGCCAGATGATCGTCTCCGGCGACCTGGGTGCCGACCGTCCGCTGGTGCCCGAGGAGATCGGGCAGCGGTTCGAGGTCTCCCGCACCGTGGTGCGCGAGTCCCTGCGGGTCCTGGAGGCCAAGGGGCTGGTCAGCGCCCGGCCCAACGTGGGCACCCGGGTCCGCCCGGTGGGCGACTGGAATCTGCTCGACCCCGACATCATCGAGTGGCGCGCCTTCGGCCCGCAGCGCGAGGACCAGCGCCGCGAGCTGTGCGAGCTGCGGCTCACCATCGAGCCGCTGGCCGCCCGGCTGGCCGCCGGTGACATCCGGGAGGAGGTGCGCCAGCGGCTGGCCGACATGGTGGAGATCATGAACCACGCGCTCGGCCAGGGCGACGCGCTCACCTTCTCGCGGGCCGACGCCGAGTTCCACTCGCTGCTGCTCCAGGGCGCGGGCAACCGGATGCTGGAACACCTGTCCGGCATCGTGGCCGCCGCCCTGCAGGTCTCCGGCGGCGCGGTCTCCGGGTGCGAGCACCCCTCCGAGGCGTCCCTCGTCCTGCACCAGCGGATCCTGGACGCGATCAGCGCCGGGGAGCCCGTCGCCGCCGAGTCCGCCATGCGGCAGCTCCTCGCCGTGCACTCCGAGACGGCCGCACCGGCCGGATCCGCGGACCATGTGGTGCCCGCCCCCCGCGAGCACTGAGCGGGTGCAGGGCCTGTCCGGCACACCCCGTCCGGCCGGGGACAGGTGTCGGACAGGCCCCCGCGGCGTCGCCGGGGCCGGTCCGGGCAGGCCACCGGCGCCGTCGCGGCCTCCGCCCGATACAGTCGGGAGTGCGATGTGACTCGGGACACGCGAAAGCGGCGTAACACTTCGGGAAGCAGCGCGATGATTCAAGAGGTAGCAGCGGTGGCCGGTCCTGAGGACCGCCCCGCTTCCGCCACCGGTGGCCCGTCCGGCCGCCGGTCGGGCCTCCGCTTCCCGTGAGTGGTGCCCAAGCCGTTTTCCAGAGTTTCCGAGAGGTTGTTCGTGTCGGCCAGCACTTCCCGTACTCTCCCCGCGGAGATCGCCGAATCCAATTCTGTGATGGCGCTCATCGAGCGGGGAAAGGCCGAGGGGCAGATCGCCGGCGATGACGTGCGCCGGGCCTTCGAGGCCGACCAGATTCCGTCAACCCAGTGGAAGAACGTTCTGCGCAGCCTCAACCAGATCCTCGACGAGGAGGGCGTGACGCTGATGGTGAGTGCCGCCGAGGCCCCCAAGCGCACCCGGAAGAGTGCCGCCGCGAAGACGTCGGCCAAGCGCACGGCGACCAAGACGGTCGCCGCCAAGACCGTCTCCGTCCATCAGGCCACCGCCACCGCCCGCCCGGGTGCCACGGTCACCGACACCGAGGGTGCCGACTCCGTGGACGAGTCCCCGGCTGGCGTGAAGAAGGCCGCCGCCAAGAAGAGCGCGGCGAAGAAGACCACCGCGAAGAAGGTCGCCGCCAAGAAGGCGCCCGCGAAGAAGACCACCGCCAAGAAGACCGCGGCGAAGAAGACCTCCGCCAAGAAGGAGGTCGTCGACGAGCTCCTCGAGGGCGACGAGGAAGGTCTGGAGGAGTCGGCGGCCGAGCGCGCGGCCAAGGGCGGCAAGCTCGTCGAGGGCCCCGACGGCAAGCCCGAGAACGAGGGCTTCGTGCTCTCCGACGAGGACGAGGACGACGCCCCCGCCCAGCAGGTCGCCGCCGCCGGTGCCACCGCCGACCCGGTCAAGGACTACCTCAAGCAGATCGGCAAGGTCCCCCTCCTCAACGCGGAGCAGGAGGTGGAGCTGGCCAAGCGCATCGAGGCCGGTCTCTTCGCCGAGGACAAGCTCGCCGGGTCCGACAAGATCGCCCCCAAGCTCAAGCACGAGCTGGAGATCATCTCCGAGGACGGCCGGCGCGCCAAGAACCACCTGCTGGAGGCCAACCTCCGGCTGGTCGTCTCGCTCGCCAAGCGCTACACCGGCCGCGGCATGCTCTTCCTGGACCTGATCCAGGAGGGCAACCTCGGTCTGATCCGCGCGGTGGAGAAGTTCGACTACACCAAGGGCTACAAGTTCTCCACGTACGCCACCTGGTGGATCCGGCAGGCCATCACCCGCGCCATGGCCGACCAGGCCCGCACCATCCGTATCCCGGTGCACATGGTCGAGGTCATCAACAAGCTCGCCCGCGTCCAGCGGCAGATGCTCCAGGACCTGGGCCGCGAGCCCACCCCGGAGGAGCTGGCCAAGGAACTGGACATGACGCCCGAGAAGGTCGTCGAGGTCCAGAAGTACGGCCGCGAGCCGATCTCCCTGCACACCCCGCTGGGCGAGGACGGCGACAGCGAGTTCGGTGACCTCATCGAGGACTCCGAGGCCGTGGTCCCGGCCGACGCCGTCAGCTTCACCCTGTTGCAGGAACAGCTGCACTCCGTCCTGGACACCCTCAGCGAGCGCGAGGCCGGCGTGGTCTCCATGCGCTTCGGCCTCACCGACGGCCAGCCCAAGACGCTGGACGAGATCGGCAAGGTCTATGGCGTGACCAGGGAGCGGATCCGCCAGATCGAGTCCAAGACCATGTCGAAGCTGCGGCACCCGTCCCGGTCCCAGGTGCTGCGGGACTACCTCGACTGACACACCGTCCGGTGGCCCGTTCCGGATGCGCGAACGGGCCACCGCGATGACGCTGGGCGACGAAACGACCTCGTACGGTCAGGAGTCCCCATGTCGTACTTTCATCGGCCGCTGTTGCTCTCCGCGCTCACGGCCCTGTCCGCCACGCTGCTGCCAGCCTCTGCCGCCGCCGACGAACACATCGTCGGCGGCTCTTCCGTGTCAGTGACCGATCACCCCTGGGTGGTCGCCCTGGCCAGCCGGGACCGGTACGGCGAGGCCCGCTCCGGGCAGTTCTGCGGCGGCGCGCTGGTCGGCCCGGACACGGTGGTCACCGCCGCGCACTGCGTCAGCCCCGAGGTGCTGGGCCGCAGCGCCGACGATCCCGGTGATCTGAGGGTGATCGCCGGCCGTGACGATCTCGGTCAGGACGCGGGTCGCGAGGTGGCGGTGGGCGAGGTCCGGATCAACCCGGGCTACGACCCCGCCACCAACGCCGGCGACCTCGCCGTGCTCACGCTGACGGAATCGCTGCCTGCCGATGACGCCATCCGGGTGGCCGGCACCGGGCATCCCGGCTACGCCCCCGGTACCGAGGCCCTGGTGCACGGCTGGGGTGACACGACCGGGAGCGGCGGCTACGAGAATCTGCTGCGGGCCGCCGGCGTGCGGATGATCGCCGACGACGACTGTGCCCGTGCCTACGAGGCCGTGGGTGGCGGCTTCGAGGCGGAGTCGATGGTGTGTGCGGCGGCCCCGCAGGGCGGCCAGGACGCCTGTCAGGGCGACAGCGGCGGCCCGCTGGTGGCTGCCGGCGCGCTGGTCGGCCTGGTGTCCTGGGGCAACGGCTGCGGGGATCCCGCCTACCCCGGCGTCTACACCAGGGGCTCGCTGATCGCGGAACTGCTCGACCAGGAGGGCCGCGTCAGCGATTGAACGGATTCATGACAGGAACGGGCGGCCTTCCCGGTGTCACCGGGAAGGCCGCCCGTGGTCCGTCCGAAGGCCGGACCGGCCCGTCGTGAGGGCGGGGGACGCGATACGGCGTACGAGTCAGCGCTCGTCGTCGCCCGCGGTGGCCGGAGTCGCGGTGAGCTTCTCCGTCTCGTCCTGTATTTCCGCCGCGATCTTCTTGAGCTCGGGCTCGAACTTGCGGCCGTGGTGGGCGCAGAACAGAAGATCGCCACCGCTGGTGAGGACCACGCGCAGATACGCCTGGGCCCCACAGCGGTCGCAGCGGTCCCCAGCCGTCAGCGGGGTCGCGGGAGTCAGAACAGTAGTCACGTCGCCTCTTCTCTAGCTCGACGAGCTGTCGTACCAGGGTCAACATCCAACCAGGCCGAAAACGTTCCCGCTCGCGGCTTTCTTCCCCGAAATTCGCCGGTCGAGGTGGCCGAACGCTGCCGGGTGGCGGCGAATGAGCCGGATTGCAGTGCGTGTGGACAGTCGTGGATGGTGGTCGGCTGCTTCGGTGTATCGGGTCCTGCTCTGTTCAGGAGGACGTGCCCGGAGCCTAAATGGTTCATGCCCCGAAGGGAACGTGATGTACACGTCACCCGATAGAGTTATCGAACATGGGATCGATTTCGGACGGTTCCGGACACTCCCCCGGGGAGTGCACAACCGCTCTACAGGGCCTCGGTACCCTCTGAGCGGCGAACCCGCCACGAAAGAAGAATTCAGCGAGGAGCGAACTGCGTGACCGCCGACACGTCCGTGCCGTCCACCGCACTGCTGACCGGAAGTGACACCGGTGGCAACTACACCGCGCGGCACCTGCTCGTTCTTGAGGGCCTTGAGGCGGTGCGCAAGCGCCCCGGTATGTACATCGGCTCCACCGACAGCCGCGGGCTCATGCACTGCCTGTGGGAGATCATCGACAACTCCGTGGACGAGGCCCTGGGCGGCCACGGCGACCGGATCGAGGTCATCCTCCACGAGGACGGATCGGTCGAGGTCCGCGACAACGGTCGCGGCATCCCCGTCGACATCGAGCCCAAGACCGGCCTGTCCGGCGTCGAGGTCGTGATGACCAAGCTGCACGCCGGCGGAAAGTTCGGCGGGGGCGCGTACGCGGCCTCCGGCGGCCTGCACGGCGTCGGCGCCTCCGTCGTCAACGCCCTGTCCGCCCGCCTGGACGTCGAGGTCGACCTGGGAGGGGCCACCCACAGCATCAGCTTCCGGCGCGGCACCCCGGGCATCTTCACCGAGTCCGGCTCGGAGGCCCCCTTCGATCCGGGCAGCGGCCTGCGCAAGGGCAAGAAGATCCCGAAGAGCAGGACCGGCACCCGGGTGCGTTACTGGGCCGACCGGCAGATCTTCCTCAAGGACGCCAAGCTGTCCCTGGAGACCCTGCACGCCCGCGCCCGGCAGACCGCCTTCCTGGTCCCGGGGCTCACCCTCATCGTCCGGGACGAGCGCGGCATCGACGGTGCGGCCCCCACCGAGGAGACCTTCCACTACGAGGGCGGCATCAGCGAGTTCTGCGAGTACCTGGCGCAGGACAAGCCGATCTGCGACGTCCAGCGGCTGCGCGGCTCCGGGACCTTCAAGGAGACCGTCCCCGTCCTGGACGACCTGGGCCACATGATCCCGACCGAGGTCAAGCGGGACCTGGACGTCGACATCGCGCTGCGCTGGGGCACCGGCTACGACACCACGGTCAAGTCCTTCGTCAACATCATCGCCACCCCCAAGGGCGGCACCCACGTCTCCGGCTTCGAGCGCGCCGTCACCCAGACCGTGAACGAGGTACTGCGGTCCACCAAGCTGCTGCGGGTGGCCGAGGACAACGTCGTCAAGGACGACGCCCTGGAGGGCCTCACGGCGGTGGTCACCGTACGGCTGGCCGAGCCGCAGTTCGAGGGCCAGACCAAGGAGGTGCTGGGCACCTCGGCCGCCGCCCGGATCGTGCTCCAGGTGGTCTCCAAGGAGCTCAAGGCGTTCCTGACCTCCACCAAGCGGGACGACAAGCAGCAGTCCCGCACCGTCCTGGAGAAGGTCGTCGCGGCCTCCCGAACCCGGATCGCCGCCCGGCAGCACAAGGAGGCGCAGCGCCGCAAGACCGCCCTGGAGTCCTCCGCGCTGCCCGCCAAGCTCGCCGACTGCCGCAGCGACGACGTGGACCGCAGTGAGCTGTTCATCGTCGAGGGCGACAGCGCGCTGGGCACCGCCAAGCTGGCCCGCAACTCGGAGTTCCAGGCGCTGCTGCCGATCCGGGGCAAGATCCTCAACGTCCAGAAGTCCTCGGTCTCCGACATGCTGAAGAACGCCGAGTGCTCCGCCATCATCCAGGTGATAGGAGCGGGGTCCGGGCGCACCTTCGACATCGACCAGGCCCGCTACGGCAAGGTGATCTTCCTCGCGGACGCCGACGTCGACGGCGCGCACATCCGCTGTCTGCTGCTGACCCTCTTCCAGCGCTACATGCGGCCCATGGTCGAGCAGGGCCGGGTCTTCTCCGCGGTGCCGCCGCTGCACCGCATCGAGCTGAGCAATCCGAAGAAGGGCCAGGACAAGTACCTGTACACCTACTCGGACAACGAGCTGCGCCAGACCCTGCTGGACCTGGAGCGGCGCGGGACGCGCTACAAGGACGCCATCCAGCGCTACAAGGGGCTCGGCGAGATGGACGCCGACCAGCTGGCGGAGACCACCATGGACCCCCGCTTCCGGACCCTGCGGCGGATCAACATCTCCGACCTGGAGGCGGCCGAGACGGCGTTCAGCCTGCTGATGGGCAACGAGGTGGCGCCGCGCCGCGAGTTCATCACCAATTCGGCGGCCACCTTGGACCGGTCGCGGATCGACACCTGACCGGGGGAGATCAGGGCAGCGGACGGACGGCGGTGACGGTCATCCGGCTCTGCGGCTGCGGTGCCGCCCCGCAGCTCGCGGGCAGCGCTGGACCGTCCGCCGCCTGATCGACCGTGACGGCCCAGCGGCGGCCGTCGGTGTGCCGTACGGTCACCGCGGCCGTCGCCCCGTCCGTACCGCCCGCCTCGACGGTGAGCGCGTCCGGGCCCTCCTCGCCGGTCAGTTCGCGCACCGCCAGCTCGGCGGCCTGGCCGGGGCGGTCCCAGGCGGAGCGGCCACGGCAGTGCCGGGTCACCACCCGGTCCTCGCGCAGGGCGGTGGCCACCTCCTTGATCAGCGGCGCCGAGGCCCGGCCGTAGGCGTACCCGTGGGGCAGCATCAGCAGGGTCGGGGCGAACCGGTGGCCGCCGATGTGGGTGATCTCCCAGGCGGAGACGCCGCCGCCGGCCTCCAGCTCGGCGGCCAGCGGCCTGCCCAGCAGGGCGCAGCAGCGGTCCCGGCGGCCATTGGTGCACACCAGGGCGAGCGGATCACCGTGGTACGGGTCCCCCGTGCCGTCGTGTTCTCCGGCGCCCAGCCGGGTGAAGTCGAGGGCGAGCAGCCGCCGCGGGTCCTGGACGCGCAGCTCGCGCAGCCAGGAGCGCCCGGGGCGGGTGTGGGCCAGATACACCCGGCGTGACGGGTCGGCGGCGTCGGCCGCCGGCCGGCCGGGGCGGCGGATCAGCGCCACCCGGACACCGGTGCCCCGGGCCGCCGACTCCAGCGCGTCCCCGAGCACGGGATCGAGCCGGCTGCCGGTCAGCGCCTGCGGGCCCCAGGGTCCTGGCTGTTCCAGCAGCAGCCAGGTGGTGGCGGTGGCGGCGGTGCCCGCCAGCGGTTCCTCCCGCGTCCAGGACGCGGTCGCGCACATGCTCACACAGGTGAGCCTAACCTTTCCCGCCGCACCCGGCCCGGGGGCCACCGGAGCCCCGCGACCGGCCGGGCCCCACGCGACCGGCCGGCGCCCCTCCACGAGGGACCCCGGCCGGAAGCGGTGCGCGGTTCATCGGACGGCGGCGCCCCCATGGGGGCACCTCCCGGCGTGAGCCGGGGGAGATCACACGGGGCCGGCCACCACCGCCACGGCCTTCTCCAGCGGCACCCCGGAGCCGTCCCGGCGCGGGTCGATCTCCGGCAGCGACAGCGGCGCGCCGGTCTTGGACGCCGCCCTGGCCGGGGTCGCCCCCGCCCAGGCGAAGACCAGGTGGTCCTCGCCCTTGAGGAAGCGCTGACAGCGCACCCCGCCGGTCGCCCGGCCCTTGCGCGGATACTGGTCGAACGGCGTCACCTTGGCCGAGCCGTGCGAGCCGTCCAGCGTCTCCTCGCCGCTCGCGACCGTGAACACCACGGCCTCCGCGGCGGGATCGACCGCCGTGAAGGAGAGCACCCGGGCGCCCTCGCCCAGCTTGATCCCGGCCATGCCGCCCGCCTGCCGGCCCTGCGGCCGTACCTGCGCGGCCTGATAACGCAGCAGCTGGGCCTCGTCGGTGATGAAGACCAGGTCCTCCTCACCCGTGCGCAGCTCGACCGCGCCCACGATCACATCGCCCTCGCGCAGCGCGATGACCTCCAGCTCCTCCTTGTTCGACGGGAAGTCGGGCACCACCCGTTTCACCACACCCGACTCCGTGCCGATGGCCAGCCCCGGCGAGGACTCGTCCAGGGTGGTCAGACAGATCACCCGCTCGTCCGCCGTCAGCGACACGAACTCCGACAGCTGGGCGCCGCCGGCCAGCGCGGGCGCGGTGGCGGACGCCGGCAGCTGCGGCAGATCGATCACCGCCACCCGCAGCAGCCGCCCGGTCGAGGTCACCACCCCGATCTCGGCCCGCGCCGTGGAGGACACCGAGGAGACGATGACATCGTGCTTGGCGCGCCCGGCCGGCTCGGCGAAGTCGGTGTCCCCGTCCGCGGTACGGGCCAGCAGCCCGGTGGAGGACAGCAGCACCCGGCACGGATCGTCCGCCACCTCCAGCGGCACCGCCTGGGCCGGCGCCCCGTCACCCTCCAGCAACTGGGTGCGGCGCGGTGTGCCGTACTTCTTGGAGACCTGCGACAACTCGTGGGAGACCAGCTTGCGCAGTTCGGAGTCCGAGTCCAGGATCTGCGTCAGCTCCTCGATCTCCTCGCGCAGCCGGTCCCGTTCCGACTCCAGCTCGACACGGTCGAACCGGGTCAGCCGGCGCAGCGGGGTGTCCAGGATGTACTGGGTCTGGATCTCGCTCAGCGAGAACCGCTCCATGAGTGCGTCCTTGGCCTGGGCTGCGTTGTCGCTGGAGCGGATGAGCCGGATGACCTCGTCGATGTCGATGAGGGCCACCAGCAGGCCCTCCACCAGGTGCAGCCGGTCGCGCCGCTTGGTGCGGCGGAACTCGCTGCGCCGGCGCACCACTTCGAAGCGGTGGTCGACGTAGACCTCGAGCAGCTCCTTGAGACCCATGGTGAGCGGCTGCCCGTCCACCAGCGCCACGTTGTTGATGCCGAAGGTCTCCTCCATCGGCGTCAGCTTGTACAGCTGGGCGAGCACGGCCTCGGGGTTGAAGCCGTTCTTCACCTCGATGACCAGCCGCAGCCCGTGCTCACGGTCGGTCAGGTCCTTCACATCCGCGATGCCCTGGAGCTTCTTCGCGTTGACCAGGTCCTTGATCTTGGCGATGACCTTCTCCGGGCCCACCGCGAACGGCAGCTCGGTGACCACCAGACCCTTGCGGCGGGCCGTCACCGTCTCCACCGCGACGGTGGCCCGGATCCGGAAGGTGCCCCGGCCCTTCTCGTAGGCGTCGCGGATGCCGTCGAGGCCGGTGATCAGGCCGCCGGTCGGCAGGTCGGGCCCCGGCACGAACCGCATGAGCGCGTCCAGGTCGGCGTTCGGGTACCGGATCAGATGCCGGGCGGCCTGGATCACCTCGACCAGGTTGTGCGGCGGCATATTGGTGGCCATGCCCACCGCGATCCCGCTGGAGCCGTTGACCAGCAGATTCGGGTACGCGGCGGGCAGCGCCACCGGCTCCTGCTCGCTGCCGTCGTAGTTGGGCGCGAAGTCGACGGTGTCCTCGTCGATGGACTCCACCATCAGCGAGGAGGCCGGCGCCGAGCGGCACTCGGTGTAGCGCATCGCGGCGGGCGGGTCGTCGTTGCCGAGCGAGCCGAAGTTGCCGTGACCGTCCACCAGGGGGAGCCGCATGGAGAACGGCTGCGCCATCCGCACCAGCGCGTCGTAGATCGCCGAGTCCCCGTGCGGGTGCAGCTTGCCCATCACCTCGCCGACCACGCGGGCGCACTTCACGTACGCGCGCTCGGGGCGCAGCCCCATGTCGTGCATCTGGTACAGGATCCGGCGGTGGACCGGCTTGAGACCGTCCCGGGCGTCGGGCAGCGCCCGGGAGTAGATCACCGAGTACGCGTACTCAAGGAACGAGCCCTGCATCTCGTCGACGACGTCGATGTCGAGGATGCGCTCCTCCACATCGGCCCCGGACGATGTTCCGGCGGAACCCCTGCCGGGCGGGGTCTTCGAACTGCGGCGGGCCATCGGGCGCGGGCTCCTTAGTGTGAACTGAACAGAACGTACGAACCAACGACCAAACGGGCCGTGAACAGGCATGGTGCTGCGGACCATTGTGGCCCGACCCACCGACAGCCCGAATCCGACCCGGCCGCCGGTCCCGTACCGTACGGGAACTTCACACCTCGCGGCCTACCTTGCATAAGGTGACACATGTCTCCACCCTCGACAGCGAAGGGACCTCATGCCCATGGGCCACACGGCCATCCCGCAGGACACCACAGGCGGGCTGACAGCGACCGAGCACAAGCTGGCCAACGGGCTCAGGGTGGTGCTCTCCGAGGACCGGCTCACCCCGGTCGCCGCGGTCTGCCTCTGGTACGACGTCGGCTCCCGCCACGAGGTCCCCGGCCGTACCGGTCTCGCCCACCTCTTCGAGCACCTGATGTTCCAGGGCTCCGCGCAGGTCAAGGGCAACGGCCACTTCGAGCTCGTCCAGGGCGCGGGCGGCTCGCTGAACGGCACCACCAGCTTCGAACGCACCAACTACTTCGAGACCATGCCCGCCCACCAGGTCGAACTGGCCCTGTGGCTGGAGGCCGACCGCATGGGCACCCTGCTGACCGCGCTGGACGAGGAGTCCATGGAGAACCAGCGCGACGTCGTCAAGAACGAACGCCGCCAGCGGTACGACAACGTGCCCTACGGCACGGCGTTCGAGCGGCTGGTCGCCAAGATCTACCCCGAGGGTCACCCGTACCACCACACCCCCATCGGCTCCATGGCCGACCTGGACGCCGCCTCCCTGGAGGACGCCCGGGAGTTCTTCCGCACCTACTACGCGCCGGGCAACGCGGTGCTCTCGGTGGTCGGTGACATCGACTCCGCGCAGACACTCGCCTGGATCGAGAAGTACTTCGGCTCCATCCCGCCGCACGACGGCAAGCAGCCGCCGCGCGACGGGGCGCTGGAGGGTGTCATCGGCACCGAGCTGCGCGAGACCCTGCACGAGGACGTGCCCTCGCGCGCCCTGATGGCCGCCTACCGGCTGCCGCAGGACGGCGGGGGCGCCGCCGACGCCGCCGATCTGGCGCTCACCGCGCTCGGTGGCGGTGAGTCCTCCCGGCTGCACAACCGGCTGGTGCGCCGCGACCGCACCGCCGTCGCCGCCAGCTTCGGCATGATGCGGCTGGCCGGCGCGCCCTCGCTCGGCTGGCTGGACGTGAAGACCTCGGGCGACGCGCAGATCGCCGAGATCGAGGCGGCCGTCGACGAGGAGCTGGCCCGCTTCGCCGAGGAGGGTCCCACGCCCGAGGAGATGGAGCGCGCCCAGGCCCAGCTGGAGCGCGAATGGCTGGACCGGCTGGCCACCGTCGGCGGGCGCGCCGACGAACTGTGCAAGTACGCCGTGCTGTTCGGCGACCCCCAGCTGGCGCTCAGCGGTGTGCGGCGGATGCTGGAGATCACCCCCGAGGAGGTGCGGGAGGCGGCCGCCGCCTGGCTGCGCCGCGACAACCGGGGCGTGCTGGTGTACGAGCCCACCACCGACCGGGCGGACAGCGACGACGACAGCGAAGGGGCGGACCGGTGACGGACGCGATCACTCCCACCATGGACCAGCACCCCCAGCCCGCCGGCGGTGAGCCGAAGCCCTGGGCCTTCCCGGCCCCCGAGCGCTCCACACTGCCCAACGGGCTCACCGTGCTGCGCAGCCACCGCCCCGGCCAGCAGGTCATCGCGGTCGAGGTCAACCTCCTCGCCCCGCTGACCGCCGAGCCCGCCGGGCAGGAGGGCGTGGCCACCATCATGGCCCGCGCCCTGTCCGAGGGCACCGACACGCTCAGCGCCGAGGAGTTCGCCGCCGAGCTGGAGCGCTGCGGCGCCAACCTGGACGCCTACGCCGACCACCCCGGCGTACGGGTCTCCCTGGAGGTGCCGGCCTCCCGGCTGGTGAAGGCGCTGGGGCTGCTCGCCGACGCGCTGCGGGTCCCGGCCTTCCCCGAGCACGAGGTCGAGCGGCTGGTGCGCAACCGGCTCGACGAGATCCCGCACGAGCTGGCCAACCCCTCGCGGCGGGCCGCCATGGCCCTGTCCGCCTCGCTGTTCCCGGCCGAGCACCGCATGTCGCGGCCCCGGCAGGGCACGGCGCAGAGCGTGCAGCGGATCGACGCCAAGGCGGTGCGGGCCTTCTACGAGACCCATGTGCGCCCCTCCTCCACCACGGCCGTGGTGGTCGGCGACCTGACCGGCATCGACCTGGACGCGGTGCTGGCCGACACGCTGGGTGCCTGGCAGGCGGAGCCCGCCGTACCGTTCGCCATCCCGCCGGTCACCGCGGACGACACCGGCCGGGTCGTCATCGTGGACCGCCCCGGATCGGTGCAGACCCAGCTGCTGCTGGGCCGGATCGGCACCGACCGGCACGACCGGGTGTGGCCCGCCCAGCAGCTCGGCACCTACTGCCTGGGCGGCACCCTCACCTCCCGGCTCGACCGCGTGCTGCGCGAGGAGAAGGGCTACACGTACGGCGTGCGGGCCAGCGCCCAGGTGCTGCGCTCGGCCGCTGACGGCACCGGGCTCTCGCTGCTGGCCATCCACGGCTCGGTGGCCAGCGACGTCACCGGGCCCGCGCTGGCGGACCTGTGGCAGGTGCTGCGCACCCTGGCCGCCGAGGGCCTCACCGACGAGGAGCGCGACCAGGCCGTGCAGAACCTGGTCGGCGTGGCCCCGCTGCGTTACGAGACGGCCGGCGCGGTGGCCAACACCCTGGCGGACCAGGTCGAGCAGGAGCTGCCGGACGACTTCCAGGCGCAGCTGTACCTGCGGCTGGCGGAGACCGGCACCGTGGAGGCGTCCGCCGCCGTGGTGAACGCCTTCCCGGCGGACCGCCTGGTCACCGTTCTGGTCGGCGACCGCGAGCAGATCGAGGGACCGGTTCGGGAGCTGGGCATCGGCGAGGTCACCGTCCTCAGTGACGGCGGCGCCGAGGCCGACGACGACGCCTGATCCCGCACGGCGCGGCACACAGCAGGCAGGACGGCCCCGGCGGCCCGCACGGCGCCGGGGCCGTTCCGTGTCCTGAATTCCCCTGTGGCGGGCCGAAAGCCACCGCCTTTGCCAGGGCCCTATCGGCATTCCGACGCCCTTGTCATACAGTTCGGTTGAGTACCGGTGGCAATGCAGAAGGCTTTGCCGGTTATGGCAATGGGGGTTTTGATGCGTATCTCCGCGCACACGGTATGCACGGCGATTCGTGACGACATTGTCAACGGTGTGCTGCCGCCGGGATCCCGGCTGGCCGAGGAGCAGCTGGCGCAGCGCTACGGGGTCTCCCGGGTGCCGGTGCGCGAGGCGCTGCGCACCCTGGAGTCCGAGGGGTTCGTGGTCTCCAGGCGGCATGCCGGGGCGTGTGTGGCCCAGCCGGGCGAGCGGGAGGCCGCCGACCTGCTGGACATCAGGGCACTGGTGGAGCCGCTGGGAGCGGCGCGGGCCGCCCAGCGGCGCACCGAGGCGCATCTGAAGGTGCTGCGCGGGCTGGTCAGGCTGGGGCGCCAGCGCGCAGGTCAGGGGCAGGAGGCGGACCTGCGGTCGCTGGGGGACTGGTTCCACGAGACGGTCGCCCAGGCCACCGGAAGCCCCGGTCTCACCTCGATGCTGGTGCAGCTGCGCCGCAAGATCACCTGGCTGTACGCGGCGGAGCCGGTGGGCCGGGCGGTGGTCTCCTGGCAGGAGCGGGGCGCGCTGGTGGACGCGATCGCGCGCGGGGACGCGGAGCGGGCGCGGGTGCTGACGGCGACGCAGCTGGAGCGTACGGCCCCGGCCCGCAAGGTCACGCGCGCCGCCGGGGCGCGGGTGCTGAAACCTGCCGTCAACACGGGGCGCGGCCAGATTTAACAGCGGCCGTATACACCTGGTCGTCAGCCTCGGGAATTCCCTCGGTGATATTCCCGGGACGTCTTTCTGCTGCCCGGATTTCATATCCCGGTCACAAAAGTCGGCGGAGCGGCACGCGCATCCTGCGCGAAAACCGCTCCGCCGCAAAAAGAAGGCAAATCTTCAGACGGTTTCCGGGAGCTCCTCGAGCCCCTCGGCGACCAGCTTCGCCAGCCGGTCGAGGACCGCCTCGGCGTCGTCCGCCTCCGAGGTCAGCACGACCTCGTCGCCACCCTCGGCGCCCAGGCTCAGCACCGCCAGCATTGAGGCGGCGTTCACCGGGGCACCGTCCTTCTTGGCGATGGTGACCGGGACGCCGGCGGCCGTCGTGGCACGGACGAAGATCGAGGCGGGCCGGGCGTGGAGCCCTTCCGCCCAGCCGATGGTGACGCGGCGCTCAGCCATGGTGTTGCCCTTCAAGCTCGGAACGGCCCTCGCGGGCCTGTCATGCGTGGATCAAGGCCGCCCGAGGACGTTCGGCATCCCGCACGGCTGCCCTCAACCGTACTGTGAAGCCATGCGGACACCCGAACAGCCTGTCTATCCCGCGCACTGGGAGGCCGACGTCGTGCTGCGGGACGGCGGCACGGCGCGGATCAGGCCCATCACCCCCGCCGACGCCCAGCGGCTCGTCCGCTTCTACGAGCGGGTCTCGGACGAGGCGAAGTACTACCGCTTCTTCGCCCCCCACCCCCGGCTGTCCGACAAGGACGTGCACCGCTTCACCCATCACGACTACGACGACCGGGTCGGCCTCGCCGCCACCGTGGGCGACGACTTCCTGGCCACCGTCCGCTACGACCGCGTCGACCGGCACGGCAGCCCCGCCTCCCGCTCCCACCCCCCGGCCGGGGGCGCCCCCGTCGCCGACCGCGCCGAAGTGGCCTTCCTCGTCGAGGACGCCCACCAGGGCCGGGGGCTGGCCTCCGTCCTGCTGGAGCACATCGCGGCCGTCGCCCGCGAGCGCGGCATCCGCCGGTTCGAGGCCGAGGTGCTGCCCGCCAACAGCAAGATGATCAAGGTGTTCACCGACGCCGGCTACTCCCAGCGGCGCAGCTTCGCCGGCGGATCCGTCCACCTCACCCTCGACCTCGAACCCACCGCCGCCTCGCTCGCCGTCATGCGGGCCCGCGAGCAGCGCGCCGAGGCCCGGTCCCTCCAGCGGCTGCTCGCGCCCCGCTCGGTCGCCGTCGTCGGCGCCGGCCGCGCCCCGGGCGGCGCCGGCCGGCTGGTGCTCGACCGGCTGCGGGAGGGCGGCTTCGCCGGGCCGCTGTACGCCGTCAACCGCGCCCTGCCCGAGGACACCACCGAGATCGACGGAATCCCCGCGCACCGCTCGCTGCGCGAGATACCCGGGCCCGTCGACCTCGCCGTGCTCGCGGTGCCCGCCGACCGGGTCGACCAGGTGCTCACCGACTGCGGGGAGCACGGCGTCCAGGGCCTGCTGGTGCTCTCCACCGGCCACACCGGACAGGCCCAGCGCGCGCTGGTGCGCAGAGCCCGCTCGTACGGGATGCGGCTGATCGGCCCCGGAGCCTTCGGGGTGCTCAACACCGCCCCCGGTGTCCGGCTCAACGCCAGCCCCGCCCCGTACCTGCCGCCGCCCGGGCGGATCGGGGTCTTCACCCAGTCCGCGGCCATCGCCATCACCGTCCTGGAGGAACTGGAGGGTTCGGGCGCCGGACTCTCCAGCTTCATCTCGGCCGGCAACCGCGCCGACCTGTCCGGCAACGACGCCCTCCAGTTCTGGGACGAGGACCCGGACACCGATGTCGTGCTGATGTACCTGGAGTCGCTGGGCAACCCGCGCAAGTTCACCCGTCTCGCCCGCCGCACCGCCGCCGCGGGCAAGCCCGTGGTCGTGGTGCGCGGCGGCCGGCACAGCGGCGGCGCGCTGCCACCGGGCCATGTCGTCCCCGCCACCAGCACCCCCGAGGACACCGCCGCCGCCCTCATCCGGCAGGCCGGGGTGATCGAGGCGGACACCGTCACCGAACTGGTGGACACCGGTGTCCTGCTCGCCGGCCAGCCGCTGCCCCCCGGACACCGGATCGCCGTCCTCGGCAACGCGGAGGCCCTGGGCCTGGTCGCGCACGACGCCTGCCGGGCCCAGGACCTCAGCCCGCTGCCCACCACCGCGCTGCCCCCGGGCGCCGGACCCGAGGACTACCGGCGCGCGCTCGGCGCCGCACTCGCCGACCCCGACACCGACGCCGTCGTGGTCACCGCCGTCCCCACCGGCGGTGCCGGGCTCACCGCGCCCGCCCTCACCGACGCCCTGCACGCCGCGATCACCGCCGTGCCCGGGCGCCGGATACCCGTGGTGGTTGCCCATCTGGCCATCGACGGGCTCGCCACCGCCCTCAGCGCCCGGGGGATCCCCGGCTACCCCTCCGCCGAGCGCGCCGTCCGCGCGCTGGCGCACGCCGTGCGGCACGCCCGCTGGCGCGCCGACGCCGCCCTCCCCGGATCGGTCCCGGCCTTCGACGACATCGACGAACACGCCGCCACCCGGATCATCGCCGCCGCGAGCGCGGGTGAGGCGGCCGGCCGGCACCCCCTGGCCACCGACCGCGCGCAGCGGCTGCTCGCCACCTACGGCATCACCGTGCTGCCCGCCCTTGCCGCCCCCGGCCCGGACGCCGCCGTCCGCGCCGCCCGCCGTCTCGGCTTCCCGGTCGCGCTGAAGGCCACCGCCCCCGGGCTGCGGCACCGCGCCGACCTCGACGGCGTCCGGCTCGGTCTCGCCACCGAGGGCGAACTGCGCCGGGCCCACGCCGAACTGGCCGCACTCGGTTCGCACGACGCGCCCCGCCCCGTCGTCCAGGCGATGGCCCCGCGCGGTGTGGACACCGTCGTGCGCGCCGTCGCCGACCCGGCGATCGGCGCCGTCCTCTCCTTCGGCCTGGCCGGGCCCGCCTCCGAACTCCTGGGCGACATCGCGCACCGGCTGCTGCCGGTCACCGACCGCGACGTCGCCGCCCTGGTGCGGTCCATCCGTGCCGCCCCCATGCTGTTCGGCTGGCGCGGCGCGAGCCCGGTGGACACCGATGCCCTGGAGGAACTCCTGCTGCGGCTGGGCCGGCTGGTCGAGGACCATGCCGAGATCGCCGCCGTGACCCTGGAACCGGTGGTCGTCGCCCCGCGCGGACTGAGCGTGCTCGCCGCCACCGTCGCGCTGGCGCCACCGCCCCCGAGCCCGGACCTGGCCCCGCGCCGGCTTCCCGCGTACTGACCCGGCGCCCGGGACCGGGGCACGCACCCGGGCACGTACCCGGGCAAGGGGCCCATGGGTGTCGGTGGCGCCCCGTAGGATGGACTCCATGGCGAAGACCGGTACGACATCCCAGGGGTTGCGGGAGGCGATCGAGCGCAGCGGCTACTACCCGGCGCTGGTTGCCGACGCGGTGGAGGCCGCCGTCGGCCGGGAGGCCGTGGCCTCCTATGTGGTGCACCAGGAAACGACGTTCGACAGCAACGAGGTGCGCCGGCACGCCACCGTCCTGGTGCTGACCGGGACCCGGTTCATCGTCAGCCACACCGACGAGCAGTCCGCCGACAGCACCGCGCCCGCGCCGTACGCCACCACCTCCACCGAGTCCGTGAAGCTCGACCGGATCTCCTCCGTGGTGCTCAGCCGGGTCGTCTCCGACCCGCAGTCCTACAAGCCGGGCACCCTGCCCCGCGAGGTGGTGCTCACCATCGGCTGGGGCGCCGTCTCCCGGATCGACATGGAGCCCGCCAACTGCGGCGATCCCAACTGCGAGGCCGACCACGGCTATACGGGCTCGACCACCGCCGATGATCTCTCGCTGCGGATCAGTGAGGCGGGGGACGGCCCGGAAACCGTCCGGCAGACCCTGGAGTTCGCCCAGGCGCTGTCGGAGGCCACCGCGGCGGCCGGCAGGTGACGCGCGTCCCCGTCCATCAGCACGCGCCGGACCCGGTCCCCCTGGACCCGCGGCAGGCCCCTGCCCCGGCGTACGGCGCGGGGTCGCTCGCCGATCTGCTGCCCGCCTCCGTCCCGGAGCTGGCGTCCGGTGCCACCGGCGCGGACTTCGCGCTGGAGCCCGCCGACCGGGTCGCCGTCTTCCTCATCGACGGCCTCGGCTGGCGGGCGCTGCTCGACCATCCGCATCTCGCGCCGTTCCTCACCTCCCTGCTGCCCTCCTCCCGCGGCGGCACCGGCGCGCCCATCACCGCCGGTTTCCCCTCCACCACGGCCACCTCGCTGGCCTCGGTGGGCACCGGGCTGACGCCGGCCGCGCACGGCCTGGCCGGCTACAAGGTGCGCGATCCCGACCGCGGTGTCCTGATGAACCAGCTGCGCTGGAACCCCTGGACCGAGCCCACCCACTGGCAGCCGCACCCCACGGCCTTCCAACGGGCCCAGGACGCCGGGGTGGTCACCTCCCAGGTCTCCGCACCGCACTTCGAGCACACCCCGCTCACCCAGGTGGCGCTCAGCGGCGGCACCTTCCTCGGCCGGCTCGACGCCGGGGAGCGGATGGACGTGGCGGCCCAGCGGCTGGCGGCGGCCGACCGCACGCTGGTGTACACCTACTACGCCGAACTCGACGGCGCGGGACACCCGTTCGGCATGGACTCCGAGGCATGGCGCGGTCAGCTGCGCTACGCCGACTCGCTCGCCCAGCGGCTCGCCGAGCAACTCCCGCCGCGCAGCGCGCTGTACATCACCGCCGACCACGGCATGGTGGACGTGCCGCCCGGCGAGGAGTTCCGGCACGACTTCGACGAGGACTGGGAACTGCGCGCCGGAGTGGCGCTGCTGGGCGGGGAGCCCCGCGCCCGCCATCTGTACGCGGTGCCCGGCGCCGCCGCCGACGTGTACGCCGTGTGGCGCGAGGTGCTGGCCGATCACGCCTGGGTCGTCACCCGCGAGGAGGCCGTGGAACTGGGCTGGTTCGGGCCGCCGGGCGAGCCGATCCCGCCGCGCGTCGCGGGCCGGATGGGCGATGTGGTGGTGGCGATGACCGGCGACCACGCCGTCACGGCCACCCGCACCGAACCCAAGGAGTCCGCACTGATCGGCATGCACGGCTCACTCACGGCCGCCGAGCAGTTCGTTCCGCTCCTTGAAGTACGCACCTGACGGGAAACAACTGATCCGTGGCTGAACTCGCCTTCTTCTCCGGCACGATGGACTGCGGGAAGAGCACTCTCGCACTCCAGATCCAGCACAACCGGTCCGCGCGCGGGCTGTCGGGCATGATCTTCACCCGCAACGACCGGGCGGGGGAGGGGCGGCTCTCCTCCCGGCTCGGTCTGGTGACGGACGCCGTCGAGGCGGACGAGAAGTTCGACTTCCACGTGCATCTGGTGAAGCACCTCACGGCCGGTGGCCGGGTCGACTACGTGATCGCGGACGAGGCGCAGTTCCTGTCCCCGGACCAGGTCGACCAACTGGGCCGGGTGGTGGACGATCTGGGCATCGACGTCTTCGCGTTCGGCATCACCACGGACTTCCGTACCCGGCTCTTTCCCGGCTCCCAGCGGCTGATCGAGCTCGCGGACCGGGTGGAGGTGCTCCAGGTGGAGGCGCTGTGCTGGTGCGGCGCCCGGGCCACCCACAACGCCCGTACGGTGGGCGGCCGGATGGTGATCGAGGGAGCCCAAGTGGTGGTGGGTGACGTCGGCGACCCGGCGGGGGCGCGCGGCGAGATCGGCTACGAGGTGCTGTGCCGGCGCCATCACCGGCGCCGGCTGACCGCGGCCACGGCCGGCGCGGGGGCGTTGTCTCCCGAGGTCCTTCCGGTCGACAGCGCCCCCCCGGCTCGTCGCTAGCCGTTCTCCCGGCGGCTCGGGTCCACCAGGGCGAACGGCGCGCCCTCCGGGTCCTCCACCGCCGCCACGATCCCGAACGGGGTCTCGTGCGGCTCCTTCAGCAACCGCCCGCCCAGCTCGCCGACCCGCACCGCGTCCCGGTCGATGTCGCGCACCGAGAAGTACGTCATCCAGTGCGGCCCGCGGTCGTGCGGCAGTTCGGAGCCCACGCCGGCGATCCCGGCCACCGAGCGGCCGTCGAGCCGCAGGGTCAGGTGGTCCGAGCCCGCGGGCAGTGCCTGGGTGGGTACCGCCTCATAGCCGAAGACCATCGAGTAGAACTTGCTGACCAGCGAGGTCTCCGGGGTGATCAGCTCCGTCCAGGCGGGGGCGCCCGGGGTCTCCCGGAACGGCGCACCGTGGTACGTACGCCCCTCCCAGATGCCGAACGCGCCCCCGCACACATCCGCGGCGATGGCCAGCCGGCCGACCTGCTGGGCGTCCATCGGCCCGACCGCCAGCGTCCCGCCGCAGTCCCGGATCATGGCGGTGGTGGCGTCGGCGTTGCCCGTGGCGATGTACGGCAGCCAGGCGGACGGACGCTGGAGATCGGCGGCGATCTCCCCGACCCCGGCGACCGGACGCCCCTCGTGCAGCGCCCGGACATACAGGCCCAGCTGCCGGGGCCCTTCCTCGAACTCCCATCCGAACAGGCTCCGGTAGAACTCCTGGCTGCCTGCCAGGTCGTGCACCATCAGACTGGCCCAGCACGGGGTACCCGGTCTCGGTGGCGGCGTTCCTACGGTCATGCTCGTCTCCTTGTGACCCTCATCGATGCGGTCCGGCGTACGCCGGTGCCGCTCACTTCCAGTGTCCCCTGATCAAGGTCCCTACCGCTATGGCGCCTCGCCATGCCTGCCGGGCGCGAGAATGGCCGTATGAGCGTGCTGATCACGGCGACGGAGCTCGCCGCAGACCTTCACACCCCCACCCTGCTCGATGTGCGCTGGCAGCTGGGCGGACCGCCCGGACGGCCCGCGTACGAGGCCGGACATCTGCCGGGCGCGGTGTACGTGGACCTGGACACCGAGCTGGCGGGGCCGGCGGGCAGCGGCGGGCGGCATCCGCTGCCGGACCCGGCGGACCTCGGCGCCGCGATGCGGCGGGCGGGGGTACGGGCGGACCGGCCGGTGGTGGTGTACGACGGCGGGCAGGGCTGGGCCGCGGCGCGTGCCTGGTGGCTGCTGCGCTGGGCCGGTCACCCGCGGGTGCGGGTGCTGGACGGCGGGCTCGCCGCCTGGGAGGGCGAGCTGACGAGCGAGGTGCCGCGACCGGCCCCCGGCGACTTCACGCCGCGCCCCGGCGGGCTGCCGCTGCTGGACGCGGAGGGCGCCGCCCGGCTGGCCCGCGAGGGGCTGCTGCTGGACGCCAGGGCGGGGGAGCGGTACCGCGGCGAGGTGGAGCCGATCGACCCCGTGGGAGGCCACATCCCCGGCGCGGTGTCGGCGCCGACGACCGAGAACGTGGCGGCCTCGGGGCTGCTGCGCGCGCCCCGGGAGCTGCGGGACCGCTTCGCGGCCCTGGGCGCGGCGGAGGGCACAGCGGTGGGCGTCTACTGCGGCTCGGGGGTCTCGGGCGCGCACACGGTGCTGGCCCTGGCCACCGCGGGTGTCGAGGCCGCCCTGTACGCCGGCTCCTGGAGTGCGTGGACGGCCGACCCCACCCGGCCGGTGGCGACGGGCCCGCTCCCCGGCTGAGCACGACGCGGCGGAGGGCGGGCCCCGGTACAGCCCGCCCGCCCCGGTCAGTCCTTCTTCTTGCGGCGGGTGCCGAAGACGATCTCGTCCCAGCTGGGGACGGCCGCCCGGCGGCCCGGGCGGACGCCGTCCGCCTCGGCCTGCCGGTCCGTGCTGCCCGTCAGCCGGTCGCGGTGACCGGCCACCGTGCGGGGCATGAGGACATCCGCGTACGCCGAACCGGCGCTCGCCGCCGGTGCCGCCGGTTCCACGGCTGTCTCCTCGGCCTCCGCCTCCTGCGGCGGGTCCTCGGCGCCCGAGGTCAGCTCGGGCACCACCAGATCGCCGCGGAAGCTCGGCACCGCCTCCAGCAGGCTGGTCAGCGAGTCCGGCTCGCTCTCCGGCTGCTGCCGGGGCGGGGCGCTGCCCTCCCGGGGCAGCCGCGCGATCCGTGGCACGAACGGGGTGCTGGGCTCCGGCGGATCCTCGCTCTCGCCGAGCAGGGCCCGCGCCTCGTCGTCCACGGCCTGCACCAGCCGGCGCGGCGGGTCGTACATCCAGCTCGCGGAGTGCATCTCCCCGGCCACCCGGTAGACGAGCAGCACCTCCCAGGTGCCGTCGTCCCGGCGCCACGAGTCCCAGCGCACCGCGTCCTTGTCCGCGCCGCGCAGCATCAGCCGCTCGGCGACCGCGTCGCCCAGCTGCGGCCCCGCGCTCTCGCCGGGCCGCCGTACGGGGGTCTTGCGGGCGCGCTCCGCCATGAAGGCGCGCTCGGCCAGCACCGGACCCTCGAAGCGCCGTACCCGGTCCACCGGGATGCCGGCGAGCTGGGCCACCTCTTCCGCCGTGGCCCCGGCTCGTATGCGGGCCTGGATGTCCCGGGGGCGGAGGTGGTTCTCCACCTCGATCTCGATCTGCCCCAGCCGCGCACGGTCGTTGCGCACCGCGGCGCGCAGCCGTTCGTCGATCGGCAGGGTGTATTCCGTGTTGTCGGCAGCCTTGAGCACCAGACGTGTGCCGTCGTTGCTCACGGCCACGACACGCAGTTCGGGCACGAGGACCTCCCGGTGGTGCCTGCCGACGTCACGTACGTCGCTGCTCCCGCTGGACGAGTGTGACCTGCCCGGGTGCAGCCTGCCACAACCTTGCCGACCCGCCCGGCGTGTCGGGCCACGGCCCGACACGTCCGTTGTGGCACAGTCACCACTTTGCCACGTGTGGTGACCGGCGCGGATGTGGCGATCCGAGCGGTCCGGACAGGGGCTGAAGCCAGGAATGTTCACACTACTCCATTTGGGCCACGGGGGTGGGGCGCCGCGCCGTGGAACTTCTCCCGGGACAAGGGAGTTGGTCGCCGAGCAAAACATGGCATTCCGGGTGTCATCCCCTCCAAGACGGTGAAATCGGATGGCCCGTGCGGCCGGTCCCGCCGCCGTCCCCCGTCTTCCCGGGTGGAGTACACCGTTGTGCGGCACCCGGGGGAACCTCGGCCCCCGATCCTGCCGGGTGGGTGGCAGGATCGGTGTCATGGATCGCGCGACCGACCCCCGCCCCTATGACGCCCTGCTGCTGCTCTCCTTCGGCGGTCCGGAGGGCCCGGACGACGTACTGCCGTTTCTGGAGAACGTCACCCGGGGCCGCGGCATCCCCCGCGAACGGCTGGCCGAAGTCGGCGCCCACTACCACCTCTTCGACGGCGTCAGCCCGATCAACGGCCACAACCGCGACCTGCTGGCCGCGCTGCGCGCCGACTTCGCCGCCCACGGCCTGGATCTCCCGGTCTACTGGGGCAACCGCAACTGGGCGCCCTATGTGACCGACACCCTGCGCGAGATCGTCCGGGACGGCCACCGCCGGGTGCTCACCCTGGCCACCAGCGCCTACTCCTCGTACTCCAGCTGCCGCCAGTACCGCGAGGACCTCGCCGCCGCGCTGGCCACGCTCGCCGAGGAGGGCCTGGAGCTGCCGCACGTGGACAAGCTGCGGGTGTACTACAACCATCCCGGCTTCCTGGAGACCATGGCCGACGGGGTGCTCGCCGCCCTGGACGCGCTGCCCGCCGAAGTGCGGGACGGGGCGGTCCTCGCCTTCAGCACCCACTCCATCCCCACCGCGGCCGCCGACACCTCGGGCCCGCCCGAGGGACACGGCCCGGGCGGCGCCTACGTCGCCGAACACCTGGACGCCGCCCGCTGGATCGCCGACGCCGTGGCCGAACGCACCGGCGTCACCCGCGACTGGGAGCTGGTCTACCAGTCCCGCAGCGGCGCCCCGCACATCCCCTGGCTGGAGCCGGACATCTGCGACCACCTGCGCACCCTGCACGACAAGGGCGCCCCCGCCGTGGTGATGGTGCCGATCGGGTTCGTCTCCGACCACATGGAGGTCCTGTACGACCTCGACACCGAGGCGCTGGCGGTCGCTGCCGAGCTCGGCCTGCCCGCCGTGCGCTCCGCCACCGTCGGCACCGACCCCCGGTTCGTCGAGGGCGTCCGCGACCTGGTGCTGGAGCGGGCCGCCACCGAGCGCGGGGAGGACCCGCGGCGCTGCGCGCTCGGCACGCTGGGCCCCGGCCACGACCTGTGCCCGGTGGGCTGCTGCGCCGCCCGCACCCCGCGCCCGGCCGCCGCGGGCGCCGACAGCCCCTATGCCTGATCACCGACCCACCAAGGAGCCCCGGCCCATGCCCGAGTCCGTGTCCCCGACCGAACTGCTCGCTCTCGCCCGGGAGGCCGGGCGGCGCGCCGGTCTGCTGCTGCGGGACGGGCGGCCCGCCGATCTGGGGGTGGCCGCCACCAAGTCCAGCCCCATCGACGTGGTCACCGAGATGGACATCGCCGCCGAGAAGCTGATCACCGGCTATCTGTCCGAGCACCGGCCCGAGGACGCCTTCCTCGGCGAGGAGGGCGGCACCAGCACCGGCACCAGCGGGGTCCGCTGGATCATCGACCCGCTGGACGGCACCGTCAACTACCTCTACGGGCTGCCCCAGTGGGCGGTGTCCATCGCCGCCGAGCTGGACGGCGAGGTGGTGGCCGCCGCCGTGGAGGCGCCGATGCGCGGCGAGGCGTACTACGCGGTACGGGGCGGGGGCGCCTTCCGGGTGCGCGCCGGAAACGACCCCGAACAGATGTGCTGCCGTCCGGCCGCTCCGCTCGAACAGGCGTTGATCGGCACCGGGTTCAACTACGTGACCACCGTGCGCACCGCGCAGGCCGCCCTGGCCCAGCGGTTGATCCCGCAGGTCCGCGACATCCGGCGCTCGGGCTCTGCGGCCATCGATTTGTGCGACGTCGGAGGCGGCCGGCTCGACGGGTTCTACGAGCGCGGCCTGTTCCCCTGGGACCTGGCGGCCGGTGACCTGATCGCCCGGGAGAGCGGCGCCCGTACCGGCGGACGCCCTGGGCAGGGCCCGGACGGCGACCTCACGGTGGCGGCCACCCCGGCGGTCTTCGACCTGCTCCAGCCGCTGCTGGAGGAGCTGGGCGCCTGGCACGACTGAGCCCGCGGGGCCGGCCCCACCGGCACCGCGACAGCCGTACGGTCACCGGCACCGTCACCCGTACGGCACCGGCACGAACGAGGGCCCCGGGAGCAGCTGCTCCCGGGGCCCTCGCCCTGTCCAATGTCAGACGGCGGAGCCGACCTGCACACCGTGTTCCGCGGCCAGCCGGCGAAGATCGTCCAGCTCGGCCTGCTCGACATCCACGGTGAACACATCTCCTGCCTCGCGAGCGCGGTACAGATCGGACTCGGTGCTCTCGATGCGCTGCAGGATTCCAGTGGTGAACGCGTCCATGGTGCGCCCCCTCGTCTTCGATCGGCGGCACTGGGGAGGTGCCGGGTGGGTGCGGTCACGGCGGGCCCGACCGGTCAGCAGCACGCGTGGGCTTGCTGCCTGACGGGGGTGATCGCGGGGTTGGAGGGCTTTTCCCCGGCGCCCGCCGCCCGGAAACCTGCGCCCCGGGAAAAGTCCCCGCGCCGCCCGGACGCCATCCGCGATTCGCCCGCGGGTCGCCCGCGCGCCACCGGGGGCGGCCGGGTCCCTTACCACCGGTTTACCGGTGGGCGAGGCAGGATGGAGCGGGGAGCCCCGTCGGGGTCCCGTCGGGCTGTGCGAGGGAAGGATCAAGGACGTGCGCGTACTCGTCGTGGAGGACGAGCAGCTGCTCGCGGACGCGGTGGCCACCGGGCTGCGCCGGGAGGCCATGGCGGTGGACGTGGTGTACGACGGCGCCGCGGCCGGTGAGCGCATCGATCTCAACGACTACGACGTGGTCGTCCTGGACCGCGACCTGCCGTTGGTGCACGGCGACGACGTGTGCCGGCGGATAGTGGAGCTCGGGCTGCCCACCCGGGTGCTGATGCTGACCGCCTCGGGCGATGTCAGTGACCGCGTGTCGGGCCTGGAGCTGGGGGCGGACGACTATCTGCCCAAGCCGTTCGCCTTCACCGAGCTGGTGGCCCGGGTGCGGGCGCTGGGGCGCCGTTCGGTGGCCGCGCTGCCGCCGGTGCTGGAGCAGTCCGGCATCCGGCTCGACCCCAACCGCCGGGAGGTCTTCCGGGACGGCCGGGAGATCCATCTGGCGCCCAAGGAGTTCGCCGTGCTGGAGGTCCTGATGCGCGGCGAGGGCACGGTGGTCTCCGCCGAGCAGCTGCTGGAGAAGGCCTGGGACGAGAACGCGGACCCGTTCACCAATGTCGTCCGGGTGACCGTGATGACCCTGCGGCGCAAGCTGGGCGAGCCTCCGGTGATCACCACCGTGCCGGGCGCCGGATACCGGATCTGACCGCCATGGCCGCCGCTTCCTCCCCCTCCTCCCCGCCGCCACCGCCACCGCCCTCTCAGCCGCCGCACGCCTCCGGCCGCCCGGCGCCCAGACGGCCGGCCGCGCCGCCCCGCCCCGACTTCGACCCGCCGGAGGCCGATCCGCAGCGCAGCTGGCTGCGGCCCACGATCCGGATCCGGCTGACGCTGCTGTACGGCGGCATGTTCCTGTTCGCCGGAATGCTGCTGCTGACGATCATCTATCTGCTGGCGGCCGAGGCACTGCACAAGGGGAACGCGCTGCCGTTCCTGATCACCAGCGACACCCGGGTGCAGATCACCTCCGACTCCTGCCAGGGGATCTCCGGGAACGTCACCAGCGACCAGTTCAAGGACTGGCTGTCGGGCTGTGTGGACATCCAGCGGGACGTGGCGCTCAAGGCGCTGCTGCGGCGGTCGCTGATGGCGCTGCTGGGGCTCGCGGTGGCGGCGTTCGCGTTCGGCTACGTGATGGCCGGGCGGGTGCTGTCCCCGCTGGGCCGGATCACCCGCACCGCCCGTCAGGTGGCCGGGTCGGATCTGCACCGGCGGATCGAGCTGGACGGTCCGGACGACGAGCTGAAGGAGCTGGCGGACACCTTCGACGAGATGCTGGACCGCCTCGACCGGGCCTTCACCGCCCAGCAGCGGTTCGTCGCGAACGCCTCGCACGAGCTGCGCACCCCGCTGGCGATCAACCGCACGCTGCTGGAGGTGCAGCTCTCCGATCCGCAGGCGTCCCCCGAGGTGGTGCAGCTGGGCAACACGCTGCTGGCCACCAACCGGCGCAGTGAGCAGCTGGTGGAGGGCCTGCTGCTGCTGGCCCGCAGCGACAACCAGATCGTGGAGCGCAAGCCGGTGGACCTCGCCGAGGTGGCGGGGCAGGCGCTGGAGCAGACCCGTGGCGAGGCGCAGGCCAAGGGCGTGGAGCTGTCGGGGATACGGCCCCCGGTGTACGTCCAGGGCAACGGCGTGCTGCTGGAGCGGGTGGCGCTGAACCTCCTGCAGAACGCGGTGCGGCACAATCTCGCCGAGGGCGGCTGGGTCCGGGTGGACACGGAAGCCCGGCCGGGACAGGCGGTGCTGATCGTCGAGAACAGCGGGCCGATGGTGCCCGCCTACGAGGTCGATAATATGTTCGAGCCTTTCCGGCGGCTCGGCAAGGACCGCACCGGCAGCGACAAGGGAGTCGGGCTCGGCCTGTCGATCGTCCGCTCGGTGGCCAGGGCGCACGGTGGCCATGTGGTGGCCGTGCCCCGGGAGAGTGGGGGGCTCGTGATGCGGGTGACCCTGCCGGTCTGAGATCATGCACGGGCGGGATCTCGGTCGGCATTGAGCGGAAATAAGCCATATGTGATATATCGCATAAGCAAGCCCCATTTTTCGGGGATCGCGGCGGTTATTACTGGCTTGTCCGCTGTCCTGAGCCCGGTCGACGGGCGGAGATGATCACCTCTTCAGGCGTTCGATCGGGTGTCGATTGAGTAACAGGACTTGATGTGAGGCAAAATCTCCGCCTCGGGTCGGGCACAAAGTTCGACCCTCCCGCGTTACCTGCGCTGGAGAGACCACAGAACCCAGAGGGGGAGAGAATCATGGCTACGGATTACGACAGTCCACGCAAGACTGATGACGATGTCAACGAGGACAGCATCGAGGAACTCAAGGCCCGGCGGAACGACAAGTCGGCCTCGACGGTCGATGTCGACGAGTTCGAGCAGGCCGAGGGCCTGGAGCTGCCCGGGGCGGACCTTTCCAACGAGGAGCTGTCCGTCCGGGTGCTGCCGCGGCAGGCCGACGAGTTCACCTGCATGAGCTGCTTCCTGGTGCACCACCGTTCGCAGCTCGCCAGTGAGCGCAACGGTCAGCCGATCTGCCGCGACTGCGAGTGAGTGTCCGCCCGGACCCAGGCGTCAGGCCACGTCCGGGCGGGCCGAAAGCGCCGCGGCGAGTCGATCCGGCCGCCGGGTCGACAGATAGAGATACGGCGTCGGGTCCTCGGGGTCCGTCACCTCGACCCGGACCGCCGTGGGGATGTAGGCGCGCAGCAGCATATGAGCCCGGGCATCCGCATGATGGGTGCGCCACGCGCGCGCCTCATCGGCGTCGAGCGCCCGGGCCTCACCCAGGGCCGACAGCGGAATCCGGGCATCGCCCGCCACCAGTGCACCGGACACCACCCGGATCCGCGCGGCCCCGTAGCTGCTCAGCGCCACCCCCGCCACCGCGATCCCCACCACCAGACCGGCGATGAGCCCCGCCGTGCCCAGCGGAAGCAGCGAGATGGCCAGCAGCGCCACCACCCCGGCGGCCATCAGCCACCAGGAACGGGGCACGGTCAGTCGTTCGTCGTACGGCTTCATACGGCCAAGCATGGCAGGCAGCCCCCGGCGCTCGCGGGCGGCGGTAGGGTCTGCACCGTGAGTGCTCGCCGTACCCTCCCCGAGGTGACCCTGTGAACCCAGCCGCCCTGGACGTCCCCCTGAGGCGTATCGATCCGGAGGTCCCGATCCCCTCCCGGGCGCACCCCGGGGACGCGGGCGTCGACCTGGTCACCACCGAGCCCGCGGAACTGGCCCCCGGCGAGCGCGCCGTCCTGCCCACCGGGGTTTCCCTGGCCCTCCCCGAGGGGTACGCGGCCTTCGTGCACCCACGTTCAGGTCTCGCCGCCCGGTGCGGGGTGTCCATGGTGAACTCCCCCGGCACCATCGACGCCGGGTACCGTGGTGAGATCAAGGTCATCGCGATCAATCTCGATCCGCGGGAGAGCGTGCGGTTCGAACGATTCGACCGCATCGCACAACTGGTCGTCCAGCGGGTCGAGACCGTGCGGTTCCACGAGGTCGATCAGCTGCCGGAATCCGTACGTGCCACGGGGGGTTTCGGCTCCACGGGCGGTCATTCCGGCCTGGACAACCCCTATGCTGCGGTCGGCTCCGGCGGGATCGCCGGCCGGAAAGGACAGTGACGTGTTCGGACGTCGTCGCAAGAACGAGGAGCCCGAGGACGCGGTCGAGGCGACCGCGCAGGAGGCACCCGACGAGGCCGAGGTGCGCCGGGTCAAGCTGGAGCCCGCGCCCCGCCCCGAGGGGCCCTGGGATCTGAGCGAGGTCGGCAGCCCCGCCGAGGGCCGGGTCGACCTGGGCGGTCTGTACGTCCCCGGTGTCCAGGGCATGGAGCTGCGGGTCGAGGTCGCCGGGGACGCGATCGTCGCCGCCACCGTCGTCCTCAAGGACAGCGCCGTCCAGCTCCAGGCGTTCGCCGCGCCCAAGCGGGAGGGCATCTGGTCCGAGGTCCGCGAGGAGATCGCCTCCGGCATCACCCAGCAGGGCGGCGTCATCGACGAGACCGAGGGCCCGCTGGGCTGGGAACTGCGCGCGCAGGTGCCCGTCCAGCTGCCCGACGGCAAGCGCGGCATGCAGACCGTGCGGTTCGTCGGCGTGGACGGCCCCCGCTGGTTCCTGCGCGGCGTGATCTCCGGCCAGGGTGCCGTGCAGCCGCAGGCCGCCGGGGTCCTGGAGGGGATCTTCCGCGACACGGTCGTGGCGCGCGGCGACGGCCCGATGGCTCCGCGCGACCCGATCGTCCTCAAGCTGCCGGAGAACGCCCAGATGGTGCCGGACGGCGTCAAGCAGGAGCCGGCGGGCGAGCCCACCGAGACCTCCCGCTTCGCCGGCGGCCTCGACCACCTGCGCCGCGGCCCGGAGATCTCCGAGGTCCGCTAGCGCTTGCGCTGGTACGACGGCCGGGCCCAGGCGCGCGGACGTCCGTGTCACCGGCCTCCTCGCGGGTACCCGCCACGGGACTGTGAGGAGGCCGAACCATGGACAACCGCGATCCGCGGCGGCGCTCCGGCACCGAGCCGGTGACCGCCAAAAGCGATCTGCCGCTGCGCCAGCTGCTGTCGACGATCTTCATCCCGGTGTTCGCCGCGGCCACGGTGCTGTTCGCGATCTGGGCCGGCAACTCCACCTCCGGCTCCAGCCCGGGGCGCCCCGCGCTCATCACCCTGGCGATCGTCTGCGGCGTCCTGACCCTGATCGCGTTCCTCGACCTGCTGATCATCAGGCGCCGCAGACGCGAGGAGCGCGCCGCCCGCCGCTGACCACCCGCACCCCGCCCCACCCACCTGCCCGGCCGTGCTTTCCTGCCGGACACCGACAATGGATCCATGGCACGCCGCGGCACACTGCGCATCTACCTGGGGGCGGCCCCCGGGGTCGGCAAGACGTACGCCATGCTCAGCGAGGCCCACCGCCGCGCCGAGCGGGGCACCGACATCGTCGTCGGCTTCGTCGAGACCCACGACCGGCCCCGCACCGAGGCCCTGCTGCGCGGTCTGGAGACCGTCCCGCGCCGCACCCCGCCCGCGCCCCCGGGGGCCGGCCGCGGCGAGATGGACACCGAGGCCGTCCTGCGCCGCGCCCCGGCCGTGGTCTGCGTCGACGAACTCGCCCACAGCAACGCCCCCGGCTCCCGGCACGACAAGCGCTGGCGCGACATCGACACCCTGCTGGACGCCGGCATCGACGTCATCTCCACCGTCAACATCCAGCACCTGGAATCCCTGGCCGACGTGGTGGCCGCCATCACCGGGGTACGGCAGCGCGAGACCGTGCCCGACGCCGTGGTGCGCCGCGCCGACCAGATCGAACTGGTCGACATGACCCCCGAGGCGCTGCGCCGCCGGATGGCACACGGCAACATCTACGCCCCGGACAAGGTGGACGCCGCCCTCTCGCACTACTTCCGTCCCGGCAACCTCACCGCGCTGCGCGAACTCGCGCTGCTGTGGACCGCCGACCGGGTCGACGCGTACCTCCAGCGCTACCGCACCGAGCAGGGCATCCGCTCCACCTGGTACGCCCGTGAACGCATCGTCGTGGCGCTGACCGGCGGACCCGAGGGCTCCACCCTCATCCGGCGGGCCGCCCGGATGGCCGCCAAGAGCTCCGGCGGCGAGATCCTGGCCGTCCACGTCTCGCGCGCCGACCGGCTCACCGCCGTCTCGCCGCGCGAACTGGCCAGCCAGCGCACCCTGGTGGAACAGCTCGGCGGAACCTTTCACCACGTCATCGGCGACGACATACCCAGCGCCCTGCTGGACTTCGCCCGCGGCGTCAACGCCAATCAGATCGTGCTCGGCTCCTCCCGCCGCAAGACCTGGCAGTACGCCTTCGGGCCCGGCGTGGGCGCCAGCGTCGCCCGCGACAGCGGACCCGACCTCGACGTCCACATCGTCACCCACGCCGAGGTGGCGCGCGGGCGCGGACTGCCCAGCGCCCGGGGCGCCCGGCTCGGCCGCTCCCGCACCGTCGCCGGCTGGCTCATCGGCCTGGCCGGCCCGCCCCTGCTGACCGTGCTGCTGGCCGCGCCCCCGCAACCGCTGGCCGAGTTCGCCAGCGACGTGCTGCTGTTCCTGTCGGTGACCGTGCTGGCCGCCCTGGTCGGCGGCTTCTACCCGGGCCTGGTCTCCGCCGCGCTGGCCACCCTGCTCCTCGACTACTTCTTCACCGCACCGCTGCACGAGTGGGGCGTGGGCAGCGGCCACGACGTGATCACCGTCGTGATCTTCTTCGCCATCGCGCTGGCCGTCGCCTCGGTGGTCGACATGTCCGCCCAGCGCACCCAGCAGGCCGCCAGGCTGCGCGCCGAGTCCGAGACCCTCACCGTGCTCGCCGGCAGCGTGCTGCGCGGCGAGGACACCCTGCGCGCCCTGCTGGGCCGGGCCAGGGAGACCTTCGGCATGGACTGCGCCGCGCTGCTGGAACGCGATCACGACGGCGGTCGTTGGCGCTGTGTGGGAAGTGTCTCCGCCATCGCCGACAACCCCCGCCCGCTGTTGCGGCCCCAGGACGCCGACGTCGACGTGCCGGTGGGCGAGCACACCATGCTCGTGCTCTCCGGCCGGGTGCTGCCCGCCGAGGACCGGCGGGTGCTCAGCGCGTTCGCCGCGCAGGCCGCCACCATCCTGGACCGGCAGCGGCTGCTGACCGAGGCCGCCCGCGCGCACAAGCTCGCCGAGGGCAACCGCATCCGTACCGCGCTGCTGGCCGCCGTCTCGCACGATCTGCGCACACCGCTGGCGGCCATCAAGGCCTCGGTGTCCTCGCTGCGCTCGGACGACGTGGAGTGGTCCCCGCAGGACCGCGCCGGGCTGCTGGAGAGCATCGAGGACGGCGCCGACCGCCTGGACCAGCTGGTCGGCAACCTGCTGGACATGTCCCGCCTGCACACCGGCACCGTACGGCCGCTGATCCGCCGCACCGGCCTGGACGAGGTGGTGCTGCGGGCCCTGGCCGGGGTGCCCGTGGACGTCGTGGACCTGGACGTCCCCGAATCGCTGCCGTGGGTGGCCGCCGACCCGGGGCTGCTGGAGCGCTCGGTGGCCAACATCGTCGAGAACGCGGTGAAGTACCGCCCGCCGGACACCCGGGTGCTGGTGCGCGGCAGCGCGCTGGGCAACCAGGTCGAACTGCGCGTGGTCGACCGCGGCCCCGGCGTGCCGGACGCCGACAAGGGCCGGATCTTCGAGCCCTTCCAGCGGCACGGTGACATCCCGCGCGGCAACGGGGTGGGGCTCGGCCTGGCCGTCGCCCGCGGCTTCAGCGAGGCCATGGGCGGCACCCTGGACGCCGAGGACACCCCGGGCGGCGGGATGACGATGGTGCTCACCCTGCCCACCGACATCCCCGCCCAGACCGCCGCGGGAGCCGGGACACCCGCAGAACGAGAATCCGAACAAGGGGAACAGGGGGGAGCCCATGCACCGGGTACTCGTGGTCGATGACGAGCCGCAGATACTCCGTGCCCTGGTGATCAGCCTCAAGGCGCGCCAGTACGAGGTGGACACCGCCCCGGACGGCGCCACCGCGCTGCGGCTGGCCCACGAGCGGCACCCCGACGCGGTCATCCTGGACCTGGGGCTGCCGGACATGGACGGCACCGAGGTCATCGCCCGGCTCCGCGGCTGGACGCGGGTGCCGATCATCGTGCTCTCCGCCCGGCACACCTCCGACGAGAAGGTGCAGGCGCTGGACGCGGGCGCGGACGACTACGTCACCAAGCCGTTCGGCATGGACGAGCTGCTGGCACGGCTGCGGGCCGCCGTACGCCGCGCGGAGCCGGCCGCCGCCGAGGAGGACACGGTCATCCACACCGCCGACTTCACCGTCGACCTGGCCGCCCGCAAGATCCACCGGGAGGGCCGCGACATCCGGCTCACCCCCACCGAATGGCATCTGCTGGAGGTCCTGATCCGGCACAGCGGCCGGCTGGTCAGCCAGAAGCAGCTGCTCCAGGAGGTGTGGGGCCCCGCGTACGGCACCGAGACCAACTATCTGCGCGTCTACATGGCCCAGCTGCGCCGCAAGCTGGAGGCCGACCCCGCCCACCCCCGGCACTTCGTCACCGAGCCGGGCATGGGTTACCGCTTCGAACGCTGAGCGGGACGCGTGGGACGTTACGCTGAAGGCATGAGCGCGGGTGAACGGGCCGGGGAACACCCCGGCAGGCGGCGGGGCCGGCCACGGTGGTGGCCCGGCAGGTCGGCCGCCGAGGCACACGCCGCCGCCGAGGGCGCCGAGCGGGCAGCCGAGGAGGCCGAGCGGGCGCGCTGCACCCCCATCAGGGACTGCGCCGAGGGCCCGGCGGGCCGCCCGGTGGTCAGCGTGACCGGTACGCTGCGCTCGGTGAGTGAACGTACGGTGGCGGGGCTGCCCGCCCTGGCCGCCGAGCTGGACGACGGCTCCGCCCGGCTCGAGGTGATCTGGCTGGGCCGGGCCGCCATCGCCGGGATCGTGCCCGGCCGGGAGCTGGTCGCCTCCGGGCGGATCGCGCTGTCCCACGGCCGTCCGGTGCTGTTCAACCCCCGATACCAGCTGCGACCCCTCGACAAGGAGTAGCCAGGTGACCCCACCTGACCAGCAGTCCCCGGACGGACGACCGCCCATGGCCCCGCAGGCACCCGATCAGGCGGCCACCAAGGCGGCGTTCTTCGAGGCGTTCGGCGGCGTGCGCGGCATGGTGGAGACCACGGTGCCCGGCCTGGTGTTCGTCCTCAGCTACACGATCAACCGCGACATCAAGATCTCCGCGATCGCCGCCCTGACGATCTCAGCGGTGCTCGCGGTGAGCCGGCTGATCCAGCGCGACACCGTCAAGCACGCCTTCAGCGGCGTCTTCGGGGTGGCCTTCGGCGCGGTCTTCGCGATGATGTCGGGTGACGCCAAGAACTTCTACCTGCCCGGGATGCTCTACACCCTGGGCCTGGGCGTCGCCTATGTGGCCACGGCGGCGGCGGGCGTGCCCCTGCTCGGGCTGATCCTGGGCCCGGTGTTCCGCGAGATGCTCTCCTGGCGCACCCGCAACCCGGGGCGCAAGGCCGCCTACGTCAAGGCGAGCTACGTGTGGGGCGCGATCCTGCTGGCCAAGTCGGCGATCACCTTCCCCATCTACTTCTGGGGGGACGCCACCCAGCTGGGCTGGCTGCGGGTGGCACTGGGCATTCCACCGTTCCTGCTGGCCGTCTATCTGACCTGGATCATCCTGGTGAAGGCCCCGGCGCCGATCGATGTGGTCGCCGAGATGGAGGCCGAGGAGAAGGCCGAGAAGGAACGCGAGGCGGAGCGCAAGCGGGCCGCCGCCGCGGAGAAGATGCCCTAGCCTCCCCGGCCCCGTCCCGGCCGGGACGGGACAGGCCCGGTTCACCCGGTGTTCTTCTGGCCCTCCTTGGGCGGGCGCGGCGACAGCAGGGCCTGCAACTGGGCCTCGCGGGCGGGCGCGGCGACGAACAGCAGCTCGTCGCCCGCCGCCAGCGCGTCGTCCGGATCCGGGATCAGCACCTTCACCCCGCGGATGATCGTCACCAGCGCGGTGTCCTGCGGCCACGCCACCTCGCCGACCCGGGTGCCCACCAGCGCCGCGCCCTGCGGCAGGGTGAGCTCCACCAGGCTGGCCTCGCCCTGGCTGAAGCGCAGCAGCCGCACCAGATCGCCGACGCTCACCGCCTCCTCCACCAGCGCCGACATCAGCCGCGGCGTGGAGACCGCCACATCGACGCCCCAGGCGTCGTTGAACAGCCACTCGTTCTTGGGGTTGTTGACCCGGGCCACCACCCGTGGCACCCCGTACTCCGTCTTGGCCAGCAGGGAGACGACCAGGTTGACCTTGTCGTCGCCGCTGGCGGCGATCACCACCTGGCAGCGCTCCAGGGCGGCCTCGTCCAGGGTGGCGATCTCACAGGCGTCGGCGAGCAGCCACTCGGCCTCCGGGACCCGTTCCACCGCGACCGCCTCGGGCGCGTTGTCGATCAGCAGCACCTCGTGGCCGTTCTCCAGCAGCTCCCCGGCGATGGAACGGCCCACCGCGCCGGCCCCGGCGATCACCACCCTCATGCCTGCCGCCCCTCGTCGGGACCCTGCAGGCAGGCCGCCTCGACATCGGCCACCTGATCGCTGTACATCATCACGTGCACCAGATCGCCCTCCTGGAGAACGGTGCGCGACATCGGCAGCATCGCCTCACCCATCCGGGTGAGGAAGGCGACCCGGACACCGGTGCGTTCCTGGAAGTGGCTCACCTTGTGCCCCACCCACGCCGGGGTGATGTGCACCTCGGACAGCTGCACCCCGCCGCTGGGGTCGCGCCACAGCGGCTCGGCGCCGGCGGGCAGCAGCCGCCGCAGCATCTGGTGCGCCGTCCAGCGCACGGTGGCCACCGTCGGGATGCCGAACCGCTCGAACACCTCGGCGCGGCGCGGATCGTAGATCCGGGCGGTCACGTTCTCCACGCCGAACACCTCGCGGGCCACCCGGGCGGCGATGATGTTGGAGTTGTCGCCGCTGCTGACGGCGGCGAACGCCCCCGCGTCCGCCATCCCGGCCTCGGCCAGGATGTCCCGGTCGAAGCCGAGGCCGGTCACCCGCTGGCCGCCGAACCCGGAGCCCAGCCGGCGGAACGCCTTGGGATCCTGGTCGATGACCGCGACCGAATGCCCCCGCTCCTCAAGGGTCTGCGCGAGGGTCGCACCGACGCGTCCGCAGCCCATGATCACGATGTGCATAGCCGTTGCGCCCGCACCTTCTCTCCGCCGGCCGGTACCCGTTACCCGGCCCGTCGGCACCACGCTACCCGGCCGCCCCCGCACTGTCCGGCCGGGCGCCCGGCACGCGGGAAGCCGCTCACGTACGGGCCGCCGGGCACGGCGACGGCGCCCGGCCGGCGGCCGGGGAGGCGGGGCACTGCCGTTCGGCGGGCGGCGGGGGAGACCGTAGACTGGGCGGCCGTTGTTTCCCTCACCCCCTCTTCGCGCTCTGGAGCCGTCGCCACCATGCCTGAATCAACCCCCACGGCGGCGTCGCTGGTCGGCGAGGAGTACGAGGTCGAGATCGGCCCGGTCGCCCACGGCGGCCACTGCGTGGCGCGCACCCCCGGCGGCCAGGTCCTCTTCGTGCGGCACACCTTCCCCGGCGAGCGGGTCATCGCCCGCGTCACCGACGGGCGTGCCGACTCGCGCTTCCTGCGCGCCGACGCGGTCACCGTGCTCGACCCCGCCAAGGAACGCATCGAGGCGCCCTGCCCCTTCTCCGGCCCCGGGCGCTGCGGAGGCTGCGACTGGCAGCACGTGAAGCCGGGTGCCCAGCGCAAGCTCAAGGCGGCGGTTCTCACCGAGCTGCTGGGCCAGCTGGCCGGGGTCACCCCCGAGGAGGTCAGCTGGGACGGCACGGTCGAGCCCGCCCCCGGTGACAAGGTCGCCCCCGGCGAGGTGCCCGCCTGGCGCACCCGCGTGCAGTACGCGATCGACGCCGAGGGCCGCGCCGGACTGCGCCGCAGCCGCTCCCACGAGGTGGAGCCGATCGACCGCTGCCTGATCGCGGCCGAGGGCGTCAGCGAGCTGGGCGTCGAGGCGCGCAGCTGGCCGCAGATCGCCTCCGTGGACGCGATCGCCGCGACCGGCTCCAACGACCGCATGGTGGTGCTCACCCCGCGTCCCGGCGGGCGGCTGCCGCTGGTCGAGCTGGACCGGCCGGTGTCCGTGATGCGCGCCCAGGAGAAGCGCGGCAAGGGCGGTGGCCCCGGGCAGCGCACCCTGCACCCGGTGCACGGGCGGACCTTTGTACGGGAGCGGGCCGACGGCCGTACCTGGCGGGTCGGCGAGGGCGGCTTCTGGCAGGTGCACCCGCAGGCCGCCGAGCTGCTGGTGGACGCCCTCATGCGCGGGCTGACCCCGCGCAAGGGCGAGACGGCGCTCGATCTGTACTGCGGCGTGGGCCTGTTCGCGGGCGCGCTGGCCGCCCGCGTGGGTGAGACCGGCGCGGTGGTCGGCATCGAGTCCTCCAAGCGTGCGGTGGAGGACGCCCGGCACAACCTGGCGGACGCCCCCCGCGTCCGGATCGAGCACGGCCGGGTCGAGCAGGTGCTGCCGCGCACCGGAATCACCCGCGCCGACCTGATCGTGCTGGACCCGCCCCGGGCGGGTGCCGGCAAGCGGACGGTGGAACACCTGGCCACCCTGGGCGCCCGCCGCATCGGCTACGTGGCCTGCGACCCGGCCGCCCTCGCCCGCGACCTGGCGCACTTCCGCGCGGTCGGCTACGTCCCGCGCTTCCTGCGGGCCTTCGACCTGTTCCCGATGACGCATCACATGGAGTGCGTGGCGATCCTGGAGCCCGCTGCCAAAAGCGCCTGAGCCGCGGTGATCGCCGGGGTCCGTCGCGTGCCCGCGCGGACTCCGGCGATCGCCGTCACGGCGACGCTGCACTCCGCGTGAACCAATATCTGTGTCCGTGAGGTAAGAATTTCACGGGCCGTGCGGCGAGGCTTTTTGCCGCAACGGGTGACGGGAAATTACTCACCCGGCACGCGCTGTTCCCGTGTGCTACTGTCGGTCCCAGTTGCAGTTGTGGTTCCCGAAACTTCAAGTGCCCTCCCCGGCCTCGCCGGGCGAGAGCTCTTTTATATTTCCGGTCATTTCCGGGCGGGTTGATCATTGCGGCAATACGGAGTCCGTGCAATGCGGGCCTCGATATACTGCCCAAAGGAGATATGAAATGGCTACTGGCACCGTGAAGTGGTTCAACGCGGAAAAGGGCTTCGGATTCATCGAGCAGGACGGTGGCGGCGCCGATGTGTTCGCCCACTACTCGAACATCTCGGCCCAGGGCTTCCGTGAGCTGCTCGAGGGTCAGAAGGTGAGCTTCGACATCGCGCAGGGCCAGAAGGGCCCGACGGCCGAGAACATCGTTCCGGCCTGACACCGACGCACTCAACGCAGCTGGGGTCGTATCCTTCGGGGTACGGGCCCAGCTCCGTGCGTTTTTCCGAGCCGGTGCTCATCCGTTCGGCGAACCGGAGCGTTGTGCGGGATTTTCCCCAGAATTCTGGGCGCACCGATATGACGCCCCCATCGCCTCACGTATTTCGCACCCGCGCCGGTACAAACGTCATCCGGCCCTGTCAGGGCTTTTTCTGCCATCGGTCCATACTTGTATTCTCCGGGCTGCTCACAGCCGCGGGATTCCTTGATATGTGCCGTATCGAGGAGGATTCCGCATGAACCGCACCCGTACGAAAGACCGCTCCGCCGGCACCCGGCACACCGGTTCGGGCACCGGAAAAGGCGGCGGCCGCTTCGGCGTGTCCGCGCCGCGCCGTTCCGACAGACCTGCCCGCTCCGGTGGTCAGGGCCACCGGAACGCCGCGGCACAGGGTGAGTTCGCTCCGCCCAAGACGATCACCCCCGCGCTGCCCGCCGCCGCGGCCTTCGCCGATCTCGACATGCCGCGGCAGCTCCTGGCCGAACTCGGGAAGCAGGGTGTGACCGCCCCGTTCCCCATCCAGAGCGCGACGCTGCCGAACTCGCTCGCCGGCCGCGACGTACTGGGGCGCGGTCGCACCGGTTCCGGCAAGACGCTCGCGTTCGGTCTCGCCCTGCTCGCCCGCACCGTCGGCCGGCGTGCCGAGCCGCGCCAGCCGCTGGGGCTGATCCTCGTGCCGACGCGTGAGCTGGCACAGCAGGTGACCGACGCGCTCACGCCGTACGCCCGCTCCGTCAAGCTGCGGCTGGCCACGGTGGTGGGCGGGATGTCGATCGGCAGGCAGGCCAGTGCCCTGCGCGGCGGGGCCGAGGTCGTTGTCGCGACCCCCGGCCGGCTCAAGGACCTCATCGCCCGGGGCGACTGCCGGCTGAACCAGGTGGACATCACGGTGCTGGACGAGGCCGACCAGATGGCCGACATGGGATTCATGCCGCAGGTCACCGCGCTGCTCAACCAGGTACGCCCGGAAGGGCAGCGGATGCTGTTCTCCGCCACCCTGGACCGCAACGTCGATCTGCTGGTGCGCCGCTACCTGACCGACCCCGTCGTGCACTCGGTCGACCCCTCGGCCGGTGCGGTGACGACCATGGAGCACCACGTCCTGCACGTCCACGGTGCCGACAAGCACGCGGCCACGACCGAGATCGCCGCCCGTGACGGACGCGTGATCATGTTCCTGGACACCAAGCACGCCGTGGACCGGCTGACCAGGGATCTGCTCAGGAGCGGAGTCCGTGCCGCCGCGCTGCACGGCGGCAAGTCACAGTCGCAGCGGACCCGCACGCTGGCGCAGTTCAAGGCGGGGGACGTCAGTGCGCTGGTGGCGACCAACGTCGCGGCGCGTGGCATCCACGTGGACAACCTGGACCTCGTCGTGAACGTCGATCCGCCGGCCGACCACAAGGACTACCTCCACCGAGGCGGCCGTACCGCCCGCGCCGGCGAGTCCGGCAGTGTCGTCACCCTCGTCACGCCGAACCAGCGCCGGTCCATGGCCAAGCTCATGGCGGACGCCGGGATCCAGCCGCAGACCACGCAGGTCCGCTCGGGCGACGCGGCGCTGAGCCGGATCACCGGAGCCCAGGCGCCGTCCGGCATCCCGGTCGTCGTCGCGGCACCGGTGGCGGCCGAACGCCCCAGGAGCAGCGCTTCCTCCCGGGGTCGGCGTCGTCCCACCGCGGCGGCCCGGCGCGCGTCCGCGCGCAAGCCTCAGCCGTGACCGCCGCGGCGCGCTGAACCCGTCATGTCTCCGGTCGGACCCCTCCCCTCTCCTTCTCGCTGTGAGGTCACATGCGCTGCGTCATCGCCCGTTTCCCCTTCGAGCTCACCAAGGAGGGCGTGCTGGAATCGATGAAGGGCGTCAAGCCCGAACCGATCACGGGGGAATCGGTGATCATCGGCCGGCGCCACTACCCGGTCAAGCAGGTCGGCCAGGTCATCACCCGCCAGGACCGCCGTGACTTCAGCGCGGGCGAGGTCCTCCGGGCCATGACGCGGCTCGGTTTCACCTGCCGTTCTCTTCCCGACGCGGTGCCCGCGCCCACGAGCGGCCCGCTCCCGTAACGTCCCGGGGCGCGTGGCGCCCCCACCCGCCCCTGCCTTCCGGCCCGGCCTCCCGGATCGACCACGTCGATCAGCGGTGTGCCGGGCTTCGGCATGCGGCGCATCGCTTCCACCGGCCGCAGGGCACCCGGGCAGCTGGCCGGGGCGGCGGAGCCGCTTCGCGTCCCGGGATCGGGCAGCACGTTTTCTCCCCTTCGGGCAGACAGAAAATCTATGTCGGCTGGAGTAGCTTTTCGACGGCAGCGCCGCTATGGTTTCTCTTGTAGCGGAGATCAGGGAAGCCCGGCAGACACGAACTGCCGGGCAGCTGTACACGCAGTTCGCAGGACGGTGCGGTGGTGGAGCGTCGGAGCCGGAGTTGTCGCAGGGTGACGGGGCTGACGACCGGACCGGGTGGCCCGCGGTGATCAGGGGCCACCGCGAGCGGTAAATTGGCTGAGCGGCGGCGCTTCATCCTCGGCGTCGCCGCTGCAGCAGCACAGGGCAGTACGCAGTGTCCGTTTGACGAGTCAGGGATTCAGAGGGAAGAACGGAGGACTTCGGCGCCATCGGGATCGCCCGGGCGGCAGACATGAGCCCGGTACCGCGGGACACCGACAGACAGGTGATCTCCGGTCACACATCCGCGATCTCCGTGTTCCCCGCCCCCTCCCGGGTGGGCCCGTGGAACAAGAAGGCCGGTGCTGAACAGAGGCCGGCAGATGGTGTAGCAGTTCCTTCAGGGCCCTGGTGCCGGTATGGCACCAGGGCCCTCCAGGCGTTCCACAGAGAGGCAAGATGACAGCAGACGACTCCTTCGGCCGTCTCGACGACGACGATTACCCCGCCTACACCATGGGCCGGGCTGCCGCGATGCTCGGCACCACGCCCCAGTTCCTCCGCGCCATCGGTGAGGCCCGGCTGATCACCCCGCTCCGCTCGGAGGGCGGCCACCGGCGCTACTCCCGCTACCAGCTGCGCATCGCGGCCCGCGCCCGGGAACTCGTCGATCAGGGCACCCCCGTCGAGGCCGCCTGCCGCATCGTCATCCTCGAGGACCAGCTCGAAGAGGCCCAGCGCATCAACGCCGAACACCGCCGCGCCGCCGGCCCACCCGACTCCCCGGGCGAGGCATGAGACGAGGGCGCCCCCGTCACCTGCGGCCCGGGGCGCCGCCGTGTGGCCGTGGTGCCCCTTCGAGGATCCGGGCGCTCACCCACCGGCCGGGCGGCCGAAGAACCCCCTGACGCCCCGTGGTTCCCCCCGGTCATGGCGGAGCCGGTGGCCACCGCGCCGGGACGGGGGTGGTGTTGTCGCCGGGGTACGGGAGAATGGCCCGGTACAGCAGCAGGCTCCGCCGCGTCCGACCAGCGCGGTGGGGGTGACCGCTTGGGGGCTCCATGGACATCCGGCTGCTCGGCCCGCTGGAAGTGCGGGCCGACGATGGTTCCGAGATCGGCGTGAGCGCTCCGATGCTGCGCGCCACGCTCGCCGCCCTGGCGCTGCGCGCCGGGCAGGTGGTTCCGGTGGACGAGCTGGGGCAGGGGCTGTGGGGCGGCCACGTACCGCCCAGCGCCCGTACCACGCTGCGCAATTACGTCATGCGGCTGCGCAAGGCCCTCCCCGGGGAGCGGCTGCGCACCGTGTCCGGCGGCTATCAGCTGGACGTCCGGGACGAGGAGACCGACCTGGGACGGCTGCGCGCCGCGCTCGGCAGGGCCCGTGAACTGGCCGGGCGGGAGCCGGACGGCGCGGCGGCCCTGCTGGACGGGGCGGTGCGGCTGTGGCGCGGCACCCCGCTCTCCGATCTGCCGGACAGTCCGCTGCGCACCGTGGAGCGGGCCCGGCTGACGGAGCTGTATCTCACCGCGGTGGAGGAGCGGTTCGGGCTGAAGCTGGATCTCGGGGAGCACGGCGCCGTCGTGGACGACATCGCCGCCGCGGCGCGCGCCCATCCGCTGCGTGAACGGCTGGTACGGCAGTTGATGCTCGCGCTGTACCGGGGCGGGCGCACGGCGGAGGCGCTGACGGTCTACCGGGAGGCGCGACGCCGGCTGGTGGACGAACTGGGGATCGAGCCGGGCGGCGAACTGCGGGAGCTGGAGGGGCTGATCCTGCGCGGGGACGCGCGGCTGGCGGTTCCGGCGCCCGTGCGGGAACCCGCCCCGCCGGTGGCACCGCCGGCGCCGGGCCAGGTGACCTTCCCCGCGCGTGGCCGGGCGGCGTTCCCGCCGGCCATCGCCACCTTCGTCGCCCGCGCCGTCGAACTGGGCCGGATCCGTACCCGGTTGAGTGACGCGGTGGCGGCGCCGGCCGTCTGCCTGATCGACGGCCCCGGCGGGGTCGGCAAATCCGCGCTGGCGGTGCGCGCCGCCCGGGAGGTGGCCGACCGGTTCCCCGACGGACTGCTGTACGTGGATCTGCGCGGCGCCGATCCGCGCAACGCGCCGCTGGCGCCCGCCGAGGCACGGCAGCGGCTGCTGGCGTCGCTGGGCGCCGCGGGCAAGGAGATCCCGGGTGACCCGGAGGCGGCTGCCGCGTACTACCGGGAGTGGTTCACCGGCCGCCGGGTGCTGGTTCTGCTCGACAACGCGCTGGACGCCGCGCAGGTCGCCGAGTTGCTCCCCACCGAACCCGGCTGCGCCGCACTGGTCACCAGCCGCGCGGCGCTGACCGGGGTGCACGGCGGGCACCATCTGCATCTGTCCACCCTGACCACGGCGGACGCCATCACCTTCGTCCAGTCCATCGCCGAGGGCGCCGCCGAGCGCGGCACCCCCGCGCAGTGGGAGGAACTGGTCACGCTGTGCGGGCATCTGCCCCTGGCGCTGCGCATCATCGCCAACCGGATGGCGGCCAGGCCCCGGTGGAGCGTCGCGGACTGGACGGCGGTCCTGCGCGACGAGCGGCGGCGGATGGACGAACTGTCCGTGGACGACCTGGACCTGCGCACCAGTGTGATGGTGAGCATCGATCAGCTGGGGGACGTACCGGCCGCCCGGATCTTCCCGCTGCTGGGCACGGCCGCGGTGCTCTCCTACAGCCCGGAGGCGGTGGCGGAACTGGCCGGCTGCGATGTGCGCCGTGCCCGGGAGGCACTGGAGCGGCTCACCGACGCCCAGATCGCCACCTGCCCCAGGCCCGGGGTGTACGTCCTGCACGATCTGGTGCGGTCGGCGGCGGCGTGGCAGGCGGACCGGCTGCCCCCGGAGCGGACGCGGGAGGCGCTGGCCGGGCTGGCCGGGTGGTGTGTGGGATCCCTGCACCGCTCGAACGCACCGCTGGCACTGGCACAGCACTTCGCCAAGCGGTACGCGCGGGGGGAGGCGCGCTTCACGCAGGGCCGCACGTTCCGTTCCGTGGACGAGTCGCTGCCGTGGATGGATGAGGTGCTGGAGGACGTCCTGGCGCTGGCGGCACAGTTGTCGGCGCCGGAGTTCGACACGGGGGAGGAGCTGGCCGGGCGTCCGCTGTCGTGCTTCGCGCTGGAGAGCGTCCGGGCGCTGGAGACGTACATCGGGTTGCGGCTGAGCTGGCGGGCCCAGCGGCGGCTGTGCGAACTGGCCCTGGCGGTGGGCGAACGGCAGGGCGATGTGTTCGCTCAGGGGGTGGCCTACGGGCAGTTGGGCAAGGCAGCCGGCCAGCAGGGCGATGCCTCGCGCGGGATGGCGCTGCTGGAGCGTGCGACGACGCTGTTCCGTTCGCTGGGGGACCGTGGGGAGGCGCTGGGCACGATGATGAACATGGTGCCCACCCTCGGTTCGGCGGGCCGGCTGGCGGAGGCGGTGGAGGTGGGGCGCCGCGCGCTGGCCGAGGCGGAGGACCTGGCGAACACGGACTCCCGCGCCCAGATCATCAACAACCTCGGCCGCTGCCACCTCTATCTCGGTGAGCACGGTCAGGCGCACCGGCTGTTCATGTCCAACTACGAGGCGGTCACGGTGCCGTACGAGCGCACCATTTCGGCCGGGCTGCTGGCCGAGTACCACCTGAAGGTGGGGGAGTTCGAGGAAGCGGCGCGCTGGGCGGACCGGGCGCTGCGGCACGCGGCGGAGCAGCCCTTCGACCCCTTCGTGGCCGCGCAGCAGCGCACCTGGCTGGCGGCGGCGCTGCGCGGACTGGGGCGCGAGGAGAGCGCGCAGGCGGAGGAGTTGCGGGCCCAGGTGATGCTCGACGACCTCAACAGCCGCGAGAACATTCACTTGCGGGTGCGAACCGAGGACCGCTACTCGATCGGTTAGCCCCGCGAAATGCGCGGCCCCAACGTCCCAGGGGGCCGCTGCTACGGATCTGATACGCAGCTGCTACGCCTGGACGGTACGTGACGTCAGGTGGCGCGGTAGCCTTCCCCTTGGTCGCAGACGCAAACATCGTGCAGGGGGAACCATGAGCGACGAAGTCAAGCTCTCACCGGACGAGTTGAGCCGGGTGATGGGCATCGTCAACGACGCCTACACCGAGATGCAGGAGGTCGCGCTCGGCATCAGCGGGCAGGGGGAGGGTTTCGCCGCCGGGTACAACGGCCTCGGTACCGCGCGCGGCGTGGAGAACTACGAGAACCTCGGCCGCAACGGAGACGCCCTGGCGCGCGCCCTCGACGGGCTGGCCACCGACCTGGGCGAGACCCTCAGCCACGGCCAGAACGCCGACGAGGAGGCCGAGACGCTGATCACCCAGGCGTCGGGGTCTCAGTCGATCTCCAACGACCGCGCGTTCGGCTGAGCATCCACACGAGGAAGAGGTCACACCATGTCGTACGGAAAGAACCATGTCTCCTTCCGGCCCGAAGCACTCGACGACGTGCGGGGGCAGACGAACACCCAGCAGGACCGGTACCGGGAGATCTGGGACGGCGTCCACTCCGAACTGCTCGGCCTGATCGAGCGCGGCGAGGTCGACGCAAGCCTCGGCGGGGTGCTGGAGGAGCGCGACCAGGAGTTCCGCCGGCAGTCCAACCGCTTCGACGACGAAGTCGAGTCGGCGAAGCGGGCCGGCGAGGGCGTCAAGAACGCGGGAATCGAGGGCGGCCACCTGATGCGGCGCGCCGCCTCCGGGTCCAACTGACGCGGGAGACCCGAGGGGACGGGGAGCAGGGTGACGGACGGCGAGCAGATCCTCAACGCCTCGGCGGCGCGCCGGGCGGGGGAGACGACGGGAAGCGGTGGGGAGAGCGCGTCGGACGCGCTGATCCGTATCGCCTCGGCACAGGGGCTGTTCGGTTCGGTGCCGGAGGGGGCGGCGGCCGAGAGCGCGCTGGCCTCAGCGGCCGCCAGTGTGCTGGATGCCTGGATCGCCAACGAGGTGAGCGTCGAGGACATCAGCGCCAGCGCACACACCGTGGCCGATCTGGCGGAGGAGACCGACGAGACGGCTGCCGCCATCACGGCCTCGGCCGCCGAGGCAGCGTTCGGTTACACGGAGCGGATGATGAACGGTGAGGAACTGAACACCGTGGAAAGGATCTGAGCGGATCATGTCCACGGACGATGAGATGGCCGCGCTGCTGGACCACATCTTCAGCGCGGAGCACATGCGGATCCACGGTGCGTCCGGTGCCTGGCTGGCGATGGCCTCGCTCTCCGCCTCCTCCGACGACTGGCTCAGTTCGGCGGCCTCCGACACGGCGGCCGAACCGGGGGTCGGGCTGATCGAGCTGGCGGAGCGGATGGAGGGCAGCGCCGCCACCGCACAGGAGATCGCGGTGCTCGCCGGCCGGATCGCGGGTCAGCTGTCCGCCGCCGCCGAGGCGTCGGCCCAGGCGACGGAGAAGGCGATCAACCTGCTCTTCGCGTACCACGCCGTGACCGAGGAGCAGCCGGCCCAGGATGTCGGCATGGCCGCGGTCACCTTCTACGAGCGGCAGCGCGAGGCGAAGCGGGAGCTGATCGCCGAGGCCGAAACGGTGCTGGCGAGGCTGGGGACGAGCATCTCGCAGGTCACCGGGGGAGAGGTGACCGGCGGGGGCGGGGGAGGCGGCGGTGCCGGCGGCGGAGGGGGCGTCGGCACCGCTGCGGGGGGCGCGGGGGGAGCCGCCGGATCCGCCGGGGCGGGAGCGTCGGGGGCGGGGTCCGCCTCGTACGCCGCCGCCAACGGCAGCCAGGTCGGCGCGGGCACGTATCCGCACGCCGCCGTCCAGGGCCCCGAGCGGGGGGACTTCGCCGGCTGGGTGCAGAGCCCGAACACCGGTTTCCTCGTCGACCCGGCCACCGGCCGGGAGTTCGATCCGGTGACCGGCCGCTGGATCGACCCGGTGACGGGGCGGCCGTTCGGTGAGGTCACCGAGTACGCCGCCCGGCTCTCCGGGCTCGGCACCGGGCCGGGCACGGTGGTCAGTGGCGCCGGGCTGGCCGCCGTGGGGGGCGGCGCGGCGACGGCCGGTCTGGCAGGGCTCTACGGCGGCACCGTGCCGCCGAGCGTGGGGAACGCGGGGCCCGCCCGTCCGCAGATGGCGCAACAGGCGATGCGGAACCTCGGCCAGCGGGCCGCCGTCGCCAACAGTTTCGCGATGCGCGAGGCGGCCACCGGCGGCCGCCCGTACAGCCCGCCGCCGGGGGCGTCGGCGGGCGGGCAGCAGGGCGGTGCCCGCGCGGGCAGACCGGGCCGGCCCGGCGCGGCCGGCACGGCGCTGCGCGAGCCGGCCGCCACCTGGCGGTCGGGCACCGGCGCGGCGGCGGCCGGGCGCCTCGGGGGCCACCAGCCGGCTCCGGCACCCGGCGCGGGCGCCGCCGGCCGGCCCGCGGGCGGGGCCGGCGGGGCCGCTCGCACGGGGGCGGGAGGGCTCCGGGAGCCCGCCGCCACCTGGCGTTCCCCCGGTTCCGGCGAGGCGGCCCGCCGCCTGGCCCCGCCCGCCGCGCCGGCCAACCGGGCCCTCCCGCGCGAGGAGCCGAAGAACACGGGAAAGCCCACGCGCCTGACGGAGGACCCCACTGTCTGGGCGCCCAGCGGCACTGCGACGCAGGGCGTCCTCGGGGACTGACCATCCCCGATATCCCGGCGGCCCCGCGCTGAGGGGGACGGGGCCGCCGGGGCCGCGGATCGCCCGGGTGGGACACGGCAGGGGCGGTCGCCCCGGCCGCAGGAGTGAGAGGAGAGGCAATGAGTGACGACAGCCTGGAATACCTGCCCGAACAGTTCCGCACCAGCGCCGGAGGGCACCACGACGCCGCGGACGGAGCCGACGCGCTCTCCCGCCGCCTGGGATCGGTCTCCGCCTCGGCCTCCCAGTTCGGCGGCGCCGGCGCGGCGATGTTCAGCGCGTCGCTGACCGCCGCCGCGGGCGACCGCAGCCAACGGGCGCAGCGCGCCGGGGAAGACCGCACCTCCATCGGCGAGGGAGCGGTCGCCGCTTCCTCCTACGGAGAGGAAGCGGACGCCGACGCCAACACATTTTTGACCATCACCACCACAGACGTGAGCCGTGGCATCGCCGACAGCATCTGACCGCCACTGATCACACGTCGCCGTCCGGGGGCCCTTGCGCATGTCCGACATCAGCTTCACCCGCCAAGAGGTGGCCGACGAGGCCGGCTGCGATCCGTGGAAAGAGAGAACCGACTTCCAGAACGAGACCGACGCGGAGGAGATCTTCACCCTCTCCAGCGTCTTCCGCAACGGCTCGGAAGTGGCCGAGGAAACGGGTTCCGTCGCTCAGTACGCTTCCGATCTCGAAGAGCGTGCCGGTACCCGGGGCAGCAACGCCATCTATGAGAGCGCGGCGGAGCACCTCGTCCAGACCCACGCGGACCTGGGCGGCGAGAACCTCGAAGTCATCGCGCGGATCCTCGGTGAAGTCGCCGAGGAGGTGGAAACGGTTCTCGAACAGAACGAGGAAGCCATCACCGGCGACATGGGCATGAACGGGGAGATGGACCGCCACGAGTCCGATGCCAATTCCGCGTTCGACAGCTTCGAGACCTGGCTGGCCGCCCAGGTCTACGGCGTCGGCTCGAGTCTCGAATACACGATCTACGATTGCACCTTCACCTCGGTTTATGGAAAGTTTCCCGTCGACAAGGTGCGCGACCACGTCAAGAAGACCCATCTTGATCTGCTGGCCGACTTCGCTACGGAGGTCCACGAGGGCATCACGGAGCGGATCGAGGACTATTACAGCCTGCTCTACCGCAAGGAATCCGAACTCGGCGACTACGGCTACAACACCGTCGACAGTCCGCTGGACTTCTGGTTCACGCCGGGTCGTGCGGAGTACGAGGCGGAGCAGCTCGAGATCGAGCTGAACAAGGAGAACCCCGACCCGGAGAAGCTCGACCAGTACACCAGCAACCTGGGACGGATCGCGGAGTCGGTCTACGGCGACCCCCCGATGGATCCGCCGGGCACGCTGGAGGACTGGCAGTACGAATACCTGCAGACGTACTACGACACGCTGAGCCCCGACGTGTTCGAACTGCTCAGCGGAAACATGCCGGCCGATGAAGTCGGGCTGGGCGTGGGCATGGGCGCGGTCCAACGGGCGGAGCTCAACGCCGGTTTCCACCGTGCGCAGCTCGCCCTCGCCAACGGCATCAACATGGTGACGAACCCGGAACTCCTCGACGAGAACTCACGGTTCCGTGGGGACGAGGCGTACATCCCGGCGTCCATCGCCCCGTTCTTCGACCCCTGGGGAGGCGGCTCCCATACGGACCCCGACGGCCCTGGCATCACCGCGTTCAACGGCTTCGCGGAGACAATGACACATGCCACCGTCGCGCCCGGCGACGACTACGCCTTCAAGATGGCCAACGCCGCCATGGACTGGTGGGACTACACACAGATCAACCCCGACCCCTCCGGCGTGTGGAACACGGGCAGTGATGACCTGCTGCAGTCCGTGTCCCTGAACGGCGGTGTGTCCACGCAACTCCTCAATGACGACGTCTATCTGAACCGGGTGCTCGACGCCGAGTGGGGCGACGCGCCGGGGGCGGCCAGTCTCATCCGGGCGGGCACCATGCCCGAAGACGGCGAGCCGAACGAGGAACAGCTCGACGCCGCGAGAAACGTCATCATGGCGGCTTCGTCCGAGCCGGACGGCGGACGGGCGATGCTCATCGCGGTGGACATCCAGGACGCGATCTCGGACGTCGGCATCTACCACCTCGACTCCCTGGTCGCGGTGGAGGAGCACGGTCAGGTCAAGGACATCTTCGGCGAACCGATCTCCGGATTCAACATCTCGGGGGAGGAGCGCGAGGCTTTCTACCAGTTCATGGCGCGCACCAGCGAGGACGTCCAGATGTCGCACATCGCCGGTATGCAGGCCTACGGATACACCGAATCCCTCAAGGCATTCGAATCCGGCAGCGGCACGGCCATCGACAACGCGATGGAGCGCATGGGCGTCATCACCGGAGTCTTCGAGCGGGAACAGATCCTGCACCAGTTCTCCGAGGACAAGCAGGACGACAAGCGCGCGGCCGACATCAACGCGATGTGGCGCACCGGTACGTCGGTGGGGATCTCGGCGGTGGGCGCCATCGCCACTGGTGGCCTCTCCACGGCCGCCACCTGGACCGGCATGGGGAACTCGGTCATGCAGGCGATCATCCCGCCGCCGACGCCGACAGCGGAGAACAACCTGAACCTGGCGCAGTACGAGGAAGTCTTCAACACGGGTGCGCCCATGCGGCACGTCTTCGTCCAGGCGGCGGCCGACGCCGACTACGGGAGCGCCCGGCAGGACATGGAGCGGCTGGAGATCCCGGACCTGCACAGCGCGTCGTCGAGCGAGACCGCTCCGCTCTACGAAAGCAGGGCTTTCCACGAGGCCCTGAAGGCCGTGGAGATGCAGGAAGGCGTGGAGAGCGGCGGGAGCGACCTCCGGGCCAGCGATTACTCCTGGGACAACTCGAGTTACCTCGACCCACGCACGGACATCATCGGGGCTGACCCCTTCAACCGGAACAAAGACGATGGATCATGATGAGTCACAACGGGGATCGCCCCTCGACCGGACCCCTGGTCGTCATGCGCAGGCCGGCCCGGCAGGGCCGGCCCCAGGTGCCCGAGAAGGAGCTGGTGCTCCAGGCGCCGCCCGAGCTGCCCAAGCCGGAGGACAGCAACGTCTGGATGACCGCGCTGCCCGCGCTCAGCGGGCTCGGCTCGGTGCTGTACATGCTGACCATGGGCCGCGGCCCCATCGGCTACGTCGTCGGCTCCATGTTCCTGGTCTCCTGCCTCGCCATGGTCATCGGCTCGGTGGTGCGCCAGCGCGGCGCCGGGAAGAGCCAGGCCCGCAACGACCGGCGCGAGTATCTGCGGTATCTGGAACGCACCCGCACCGACGTACGGCGCACCGCCGACGCGCAGCGCATCGCCCTGGAGTGGGACGCGCCCGCGCCCGGAGCGCTGTGGGCGGTGGCGACCAGCCGCCGGTTGTGGGAACGGCGCAGCGCCGACCCGGACTTCGGCGTCGTGCGGATCGGCACCGGCCCCCGCTACCTGGCCACCCCGCTGGTGCCCGGTGAGTCGGCGCCCGTCGAGGACCTGGACCCGCTGTCCTCGGTGGCGCTCAAGCGCTTCGTCGACACCCACTCGGTGGTGCCCGCACTGCCGGTGCAGCTGGCGCTGCGCCGCTTCGCCGCCGTGCACGTCACCGATTCCGGGAGCGAGGACGGGGACCACGCCCGCGCCCTGGTACGGGCCGTGCTCGCGCACGCCGTCACCTTCCACTCGCCCAAGGACCTGCGTGTCGTGGTGTGCACCCCCGACATCGAGGGCGAGCGGTGGGGCTGGGTCAAGTGGCTGCCGCACGCCCACCATCCCGAGGAGGCCGACCATGTCGGCCCGGTGCGGATGCTGCACCCCTCGCTGGCCGTCCTGGAGGACTGGCTGGGCGCCGAACTGACCCGCCGCACCCGGTTCAGCCGCACGGCCGAGCCCGATCCGGACGTCCCGCACCTGCTCGTCGTGCTCGACGGCGGCCTCGCCACGGGCGCCGAGGCGCTGCTCGACCCGCACGGCATGCAGGGCGTCACCCTGCTGGACCTGGACGGCCGCGCCCTGCCGCTGGCCGACGCGCACGGGGTGCGGCTGGACCTGGATGGCGAGTCCCTGGCGGTGCTCGCGGGCGAGACCCGCGACGGTCTCGGCGCCGCCGACGGTCTCACCCTCGCCGAGACCGAGGCCCTGGCCCGGCTGCTGGCGCCTTACCGGATGGACACGGCCTCCCCGGTCGCGGACAGCCAGGACCTGGACACCGCCGTCAACACCCTGCCCGCCCTGCTGAACATCCCCGACCCCGGACGGCTCGACCTGGACACCCTGTGGCGCCCGCGCCCGATGCGCGACCGCCTGCAGGTGCCCATCGGTGTGTCGGCCGACGGGGGGCTCCTGAGCCTGGACATCAAGGAATCGGCGCAGAACGGCATGGGCCCGCACGGCCTGCTGGTCGGCGCCACCGGTTCCGGCAAGTCGGAGCTGCTGCGCACCGTCGTCCTCGGGATGGCCGCCACCCACTCCTCCGAGCAGCTCAATCTCCTGCTCGTCGACTTCAAGGGCGGCGCCACCTTCGCCGGGATGGCGGAACTGCCGCACGTCGCCGCCGTCATCACCAACCTGGAGGACGACCTCAGCCTCGTGGACCGCATGAAGGAGGCACTCTCCGGCGAGATGAACCGCCGCCAGGAGGTGCTGCGGGACGCGGGGAACCTCGTCTCGGTGCGGGACTACGAGCGGGCCAGGCAGCGCGGAGCCGATCTGCTGCCGCTGCCCAGCCTGTTCGTGGTGGTCGACGAGTTCTCCGAACTGCTGACCCAGAAGCCGGACTTCGCCGAACTGTTCGTCCAGATCGGGCGGCTCGGCCGGTCCCTGGGGCTGCATCTGCTGCTGGCCTCCCAGCGGCTCGAGGAAGGCCGGCTGCGCGGCCTGGAGGCTCATCTGTCCTACCGCGTGGGCCTGCGCACCTTCTCCGAGTCCGAGAGCCGCACCGCCATCGGCGTGCCCGACGCCAACCACCTGCCCAGCGCCCCAGGACACGGCTATCTCAAGACCGACACCGCCACCCTCAAGCGGTTCCGGGCCGCCTATGTCTCCGGCCCCTACCGCAGCGAGGATCAGGGCGGCGGCCCGGCCCTCGGCGGCGCGACCGGCGTGCGGGAGTTCCCCGCCGGCTACGTACCGGTCCCCGCCGACGAACGGCCCGCGGAGCCCGAACCGGAGCAGGACGCGGATGAGTTCGCGGAGAGCGAGGAGCTGGGCAGCACCGTGCTCGGTGTCATGGTCGAGCAGATGACCGGCCAGGGCCCGCGCGCCCACCAGGTGTGGATGCCGCCGCTGGACCACCCGGAGCCGCTGGACGCCCTGCACGGCGACCTGGCGGTACGCCCCGGCCGCGGCTTCGGCAGCTCCCCCGCGCGCCCCGAACTCACCGCGCTCATCGGCATCGTGGACCGCCCCTTCCACCAGCGCCGGGACCCCCTGGAGCTGAACCTGGCCGGAGCCGGCGGTCACGTGGCCGTCGTCGGCGGCCCGCACAGCGGCAAGTCGACGGCCGTCCGCAACCTCATCGCCTCGCTCGCCCTGCGCCACACCCCGGCCGAAGTTCAGTTCTACTGCCTGGACTTCAGCGGCACCCTGTTCCCCTTCGGCAAGCTGCCGCACACCGGCGGCGTGGCCTCCCGGCTCGACTCGGAGACCGTGAACCGCACGGTCGCCGAGGTGCTGGAGGTCATGGAGAGCCGCGAGGGCCGCTTCCGGGACCTGGGTGTGGAGTCGATGGCCGACTACCGGCGGGCCCGCGCCGAGGGCACCATCACCGACGACCCGTTCGGCGACGTCTTCCTGGTCGTCGACGGTTGGCAGGTGCTGCGGCAGAGCTACCCCGACCTGGAGGCCGCCCTGATGGGCGCCGCCGCCCGGATGCTCACTTACGGCGTGCACCTCGTCATCACCGGAAACCGCTGGCTGGACATGCGCATGGGCCTGCGCGACCTCATCGGCACCAAGGTGGAGCTGAAGCTCGGCGACGCCCTGGACTCCGAGGTCGACCGCAAGGCGCAGCGCGGCATCCCCGCCGGCCGCCCCGGCCGCGGCATCACCGCCGAGAAGCTGCACTTCCTCACGGCCGTGCCGCGCGTGGACGGCGTCCACTCCGACGCGGGCGTCTCGGACGGGGTCGCCGACTTGGTCCGCCGGATCGACGGCGCGTGGGAGGGCGAACGGGCCCGCCGCGTACGGCTGCTGCCCACGTCCTTCACCCTGGCGGAGGCAACGGCCCCCGACCGCCCCGGAGTCACCGTGGCACTGGAGGGCAACCGCCTGGAGCCGGTGGTCTTCAGCCCCGGCGAGGACCCCGGACTGATCGCCGTCGGCGACACCGAATCCGGCAAGACCTCGCTGCTGCGCGCCATCGCCCGCCAGATCGTGACCACCCGCACCCCCGACGAGGCCCGGCTGATCATCCTGGACCACCGGATGTCCCTGCTGCGGGAGTTCGACGGCCCGCACATGCTCGGCTACTCCACCACCCACGAACGCTCCACGGAGGTCCTGGCCGGCGTGGCCGAAGGGCTGAAGAAGCGGATCCCGGGCACCGACGTCACCCCGGAGCAACTGCGCGACCGCTCCTGGTGGAAGGGCGCCGAGATCTACGTCCTGGTCGACGACTACGACCTGGTCGCCACCTCCCGGGGCAACCCGCTGCGCCCCCTGATCGACTACCTGCCGCAGGCCCGCCAGATGGGGCTGCACCTGTACATCACCCGGCAGGCGGGCGGCGCCTCCCGCGCCGTCGGCGACCCGGTGCTGGGCCGCATGAAGGAACTCAACTTCCCCGCCGTGCTGATGAGCGTCCCCAAGGACGAGATGCCGATCTGGGGCGTGCGTCCCGCCCAGCGCAAGAAGGGCCGCGGCCTGCTGCTGCACCGCCGCCTCGGCAACACCCCCGTCCAGCTGATCCGCACCCCCTCACCCCTCGCCCCGGCCACCGACGACACCACTCCCGGGAAGCAGCCATGAGCGTCCCCACCACTCAGCGGCCGGCGACCGTGCCGCCCCGGCACACGCCGTCCCCCACCGCCCGCACCACCGAGTTCGTCCGCATCGGCCTGGCCGGTCCCGCCGGCCGCGCCGACCTCGCGGTGCCCGCCACCGTGCCGCTGGCCCGGCTGCTGCCCACGCTCCTGCGGCACACCGGCGAGGAGCCGGGAGCCGACGGCGGGGTGCGGCACGGCGGCTGGATCCTGCGCCGGGACGACGGCAGCGCCCTGGACGCCGCCGACTCGCTGACCTCACAGGGCGTGCGCGAGGGCGACCTGTTGTTCCTCGGGCACGGCCACGACGACACCACCCCGCCGCTGTACGACGACGTGGTCGAGGTCATCGGCGACCACGGGGTGCGCGGGCCCTGGCCGTCCTCCGCCACCCGCCGCACCGCCGCCGGGATGGCCGTCGTCGCCACCCTCGCCGCATGCGGCGCGCTGGTCGCCGCCCCCGGCCGGCTGCCGGGCTGGCTCGGGCTGGCCACGGCGCTGCTCGCGCTGGCGGTCGGCGTGCTGATGTCCCGGGCCTTCGCCGACCGCGAGGCGGGCACCTTCGCCGCCGCCCTCGCCACGCCGCTCGCCGTCCTCGGCGCCGTCCGGCTGCTGGGCACCGATCCGGACCTCGGCGGTCTCGGCGCCGGCCATGTGCTGCTCGGCTGCGCCACCATCGCGGTCATCGGCGCCGTGGGGCCCCTGATCGTCGGTGGCGGCGAGGGCACCTTCACCGCGCTGGTCACGGCCGGTCCGCTGGGGGCCGTCGCCCCGCTCGCCGCAGTGCTGTGGGACGCCGAGCCCGCCCGTGGCGCCGCCGTCGCCGCGCCCCTCGCCCTGGCCCTGACCACCGTGTGGCCGACGCTCGCGCTGCGGTTCGCCCGGATCCCCGCCCCGTACGTGGCCGCCTCGGCCGAGGACCTGGAGGAGCTGCCCAGCCAGCTGGAGCACGAACGGCTGCGGGCCCGGATCGAACAGGCCCGCCGGCTGCTGCTCGGCATGCTGCTGGGCAGTCACCTGGTGGCCGGGGCCGGTGCCCTGGTGCTGTTCGCCTCCGGCGGGGTCTACCCGACCGTGCTCGGCGGCGTGCTGGTGCTGGTGATGATGCTGCGGGCCCGGCTGTTCAAGGAGACCCGCCAGGCAGCGGTTTCCCTGGTCACGGCCCTGCTGGCCACGCTGGGAGGCGCCGCCGCCCTCGTCCTGGGCCAGGCCGGCCACACCCTGGCGCTGCTGGGCATCGCCCTGCCGCTGGCCCTGGTCACCGCCCTGGTGGCGGGCAGCGTCGCGGTCGCCGCCGGCCGGGTCCGGGTCAACCCGAGGCTGCTGCGCGGCCTGGACATGCTGGAAACGGTCGTCCTGGTGTCCGTGGTGCCGCTGGTGCTGGCGGTCTGGCAGGTCTACTCCACCCTGCTCAACCTCAAGGTGTGAGGGCCCGGATGACCAGCGCTCACCCGGCCCGGGGTGGCACTGCGGCGGCAGCGGCACGGCGCCGGGCGGCCGTCCTGCTCGGCCTCACCGCCGCGCTCACCCTGGCCCCCCTGACCCCGCTCGCCCCGCCCGGCACGGCTCTGGCTGCCGAACCGTGCCGGCAGGAGGTCACCGGGGCCGACCTGCCCGACGGCGGCCCCCACCCGCTGATCGATCTGCTCGGCCTGCGCCAGACCTGGGACCTGGCCACCGGCGCGGGGGTGACCGTGGCCGTCGTCGACTCCGGCGTGGACGCCCGGCATCCGGACCTCGCGGACGCCGTCGTCACCGGCAGCGAGTACGTCATGGTCCCCGCCGAGCAGGGCTTCGCACGCTCCACCCCCGCGCCGGAACAGGACTGCGAGGGGCACGGCACCGCCGTCGCCGGTCTGATCGCCGCCGACCGCACCGAGGGGGACCGGATGACAGGCGTCGCCCCCGACGCCGCCGTCTACCCGGTCCGGGTGGCCGACGGCGTGGACCGGGCCAGTTTCGAGACGCTGGCCGCCGCCATCGACGACGCGGTGGACTCCGGCGCCGCCGTCGTCAATCTCTCCTTCGCCATCCCCGGCGACCGCGAACCGGTGCGCGAAGCCGTCGAGCGGGCGGTCGACGCCGGGGTACTGGTGATCGCCGCGGCCGGCAACGAGGGCAACCGCGACCCGTCCCAGTCCATGTACCCGGCCGCCTACGACGGCGTGCTCGCGGTGGCCGCCGTCGACGGCACCGGCGCGCCCATGCAGTCCTCCAACGCCGCCGAATGGGTCGACCTGGCGGCCTACGGCGAGAACCTGCCCGTGGTGGCGCCCGGCGGCTCCGGCTACCGGGGCGAGTCGGGGACCAGCTTCGCCGCCGCGCAGGTCTCCGGCGCCGCCGCCCTGGTCCTGTCCCGCTTCCCCGAAATGAGCGCCGACGAGGTCGCCCAGCGGCTCATCGCCTCCGCCTCGCCGGTCGGCGGCGGACGCAACGACCTGACGGGCGCGGGCATCGTCGACCCGTTCGGCGCGGTGACCGGTCTTGGCCTGGAAGGGGGCGGCGCGGCCGGCGACACCGGGGAGACGACACCCGGCCGCATCCCGGTCCAGGCGGTGCCGCGCCCCGAGCCGGCACTCTCCGGCACCGCCGTCACCGCGCTGGCGGTCAGCGGCGGGCTGCTGCTGTCCGTGGTGCTCGGTCTGCTGGCGGCGCCCGCGGTCCGCCGCGCCGCCCGCCGCGGCTGGCACCCGGGACCGCTCGACACGGCGCCCGAGGGCCCGCCCGCCGGCCACCCCCCGCCCCGCCCCCCGGCCGGGACCCGGCTCGACTGGCTGGACGGCACCGACCTCCCGCCGGCCGCCGCCCGTTCCACCGGCACCCCGGCCGGCCGCCTCCCCCGCGGCAGGCACGCCACCACCGCCCCGCCCCCCACCCGGAACCGGACCTGATACATGGCCACCACACGCGAACAGGCCGAGGCGTACGCCTACGACAACCGCCGCCGCACCACCAGCCTCTTCCGGGGCACCGACGAGGCCAGAACCGACCCCCGGCGCCGCCTCAACCGCGCACTGGGCAGCGGCGTCGCGGTCGGCGTCCTCATCATGGCCGGCTTCGGCATCGCCGGCATGCTCGGCGCGGGCCGGGGCCCAGGACTGCCCGCCACCGGAGCCGTCGTCGCGGGCGGCAGCGGTGACCGCTACGTCGTCAGCGACGGCACCGTCCACCCGGCGCTCAACCTCGCCTCCGCGCTGCTGGCCGGCGGCGGGGAGGTCACCTCGGTACGCCAGTCCGTCCTGGACGCCGCCCCCCGCGGACTCCCGGTCGGCATCCCCGGCGCGCCCGACGCGCTGCCCGGCGCCGACGCACTCGTCGACGAGGTGTGGACGCTGTGCGCCGTCCCCGCCGAGAACGGCGGCGACCCGGCCAGGACGGCCCTGTACGTCTCCGTCCCGGAGGCGGCCGCCACCGCCGAGCACCCCGCGACGGTGCTCGCCGAGGACGAGGAGGGCGACCTGTGGCTCCTCACCGAGGGCCGCCGTCACTCCCTGGAACAGGGCATCCGCGATCTGCTGAGCCTCACCCGGGACCCCGTCCCGCTGCCGCTGCGGATCATCGCGACCCTGCCCGAGGGCCCCGGGATCACCATCCCCGAACCGGGCAGCGGCACCGGGGACGCCCCCGACGCCGAACTGCCCTTCCCCGCCGGCGTCAACGACCTCGCGCACACCGACCCCGGCGGCGGCAGCCCGCAGTACTTCCTGGTCCGTCCCGACGGCCTGGTCTCCGTACCGGAACTCGTGCACACCCTGCTGGGCGCGCACGCCACCACCGACCACACCATCACCGCCACCGCCGCCGCCCGGGCACCGCGCTCGGCGCAATCCGTCCCCGGTGACCGCTCGTGGCCCGACGCCCGTCCCGTGGCGACCGACCCCGGCCGCAACCAGCCGGTGTGTGTCAGCACCCCGCCCGGCGGCCAGCCCGGCGACGCGCCGTGGCAGGCCACCGTGCACCTGCCCGCCACCCTGCCCGAGCCCGGCGGTCTCACCCCGGTCCGGGCCGGGGACGGACGGCTCGGACTGCTGGACGAGATCTACGTACCGGCCGGCTCCGGCGCGGTCGTGCGCGCCACCACCTCGGCCGGCGCGGGCGGCACGTACACCCTGGTGACCGACGGCGGCCTGGCGTACCCGTTCGCCTCGCCCGAGGCGGTGGAACGGCTGCGGTACGCGCCGGGCGCCGCGCCCACCGTGCCGGCCAGTTTCGTCGGGCTGCTGCCGGCCGGGCCCGTGCTCGACCCGCTCGCCGCCGTGGTCGAGCAGAAGGGAAACCAGGAATGATCAGGGGATTCGGCAGGGCCCGCTGGGTGGCCGTCCAGGCCGGCCTCGGCGCGGCGGCGACCGGCGTCGCGGTCGGTGGCATCGCCGGCGGCGCGCTGGTGGGCGGCGGCGTCGTGGCCCTGACCGGCGCGCTGCTGCGGCGGCGCGGCCGGTGGGCCGACCAACTGGTGACCGCCCGGCTGCGGCAGGACGGCGGGCACCGCGTCACGGCCGGGGACGACGCCCCGGAGCCGGACCACCCGGACGCGCCGTACGGGCGCGGGACGCTGGGCCTGGCCCGGACGCTGCTCCCCGCCCTGGACATCACCGCGGTCGCGGACCGCAACGGCCCGCCGGTGGGGGTGCTCGCGGACGGCCGGGGCCACGCCGCCGTGCTGGCCTTCCCCGGCGGCACGGTGCCCTCGCTGCCGGTGGACCTCATCGCGCGGGCGCTCACCGAGGACCCGGCGCGGCCGGCCGCCGCCCAGATCCTGGTGGAGCAGTTCGGGGTGCCGCCGTGGGACTTCCACTACCGCTACCAGCCCACCGTCGCCTACCGGCAACTGCCCTCCGGGGGGCGGCCGGTCGCGGTCCGGGCCTATCTGGTGCTGCGCTACGAGCCGCTGGACGCGCCGCAGGCGGCGCTGCGCCGCGGCGGCGGCGCGGCCGGCGGACGGGCCGCGGTGGTGGCCGCGCTGGCCCGGCTCCGGGCCCGGCTGGCGGCGCAGGGGATGCGGTCCGATCCGCTGGGGCCGCAGGAGACCGCCGCCCTGCTGCGGCAGATGGGCGACGCGACCGGCGAGGGCCGGGCGCTGCCCGGCAGCTGGGCGGGGAAGGGTGCCACCCACTGCACCATGACCGTGCCGGTCGCCGCCGCCGCCGACTGGGCCCGGCTGATCACCGCGCTGGGCGGCTGCGCGGCGGACCGGGTGGTGACGGCGGCCACCCTCACCCACGACGACGGCATCCGGGTGCGGACGGCGGTACGGCTGGTGTCCACCGTCGCCCAGCACGCCGCGGCCGAACGCGACCGCCTGGTACGTACCGGCGTCGTCGGCCCCCCGGCGGCGGACCAGCGGGCCGGCCTGATGGCGACCCTGCCCCTGGCCCACCCGGCCCGCTCCGTGTGGGAGGCGGCGGGCCTGGTCCCGTCCGGGGCCGCGCGGTGACCGGGACGAAGCGAAAGGAGCAGGCTGTGCGCAGTCAGGGGGCCACCCCGGCGGTCATCCCCGCCCAGCGGTGGCGGGACGAGGGCCGCGGCGGGATTCACCCGCTGCCGGTACGGGCCGGGATCCATCTGGGGACCGACCGCGCCGGACAGCCGGTGTCGGTGCCCGCCCTCGGCGCCACCGGCATCCGGATCGGGGTGCTGGGCGAGTCGCTGTTCGGCCGGCTCTTCGCGCTGCGGCTGCTGGCCGCCGGTGCCCGGGTCACCGCGAGCACCCGGGTGCCGGACCAGTGGTCCGGGGTACGCCACGCCGCCGGTGACCGACTGGAGTTCGCGGAGGGCGAGGGCACCGGGGACTGGCCCGCCCACACCCCCGCCCCGCCCACCGTGGAGGCCGGTCCGCAGGCCCTGATCAGCGACCGCCGCCGCCCGCCGCCCGTGGCGTGCGCCGCCGGCCCGTGGCGCACCGTGCTCCATGTGACCCGCGCGGTGCCTCGGCACTCGGCGTTCTGGGGCGGGGCGGACGCCGTCCTCGCGCTGGACGCCCAGTTTGCCCCGATGGCCGCCCGGGTGCTGGGCGAGGAGGCGGGCCGGCTCACCGCGTCCCTGGCGCCGGGGCAGATCGCCCTGTTCCGGCCCGCCGCCGGCAGCGCGGAGGTGCTGCGCCCCGATGTGTCGCCGGGGGAGAGCGCGCTGCTGACCCCGGGGGCACCGGCGGCACGGCGCGGCGGCTGACCGGCCCCGTCCCCGCGCTCCGTACCGCCCGGTGGCGGGCCCGGTGCCCGCCGCCCGGCCGGACGGTGATAGACCCATGGGCGTGACCGACTCCGCAGACCCTCACCGGATCGCCGCCCTCCAGGACCGGCTGGCGGCCTTCGCCGCCGCCCGGGACTGGGGGCAGTACCACACGCCGAAGAACCTGGCGGCCGCCCTGAACGTGGAGGCCGGGGAGTTGCTGGAGATCTTCCAGTGGCTCACCCCCGAGCTGTCCGTGACCGTCATGGAGGACTCCGAGAGCGCCGCCCGGGTCGAGGACGAGATCGCCGACGTGCTCGCCTACCTGCTCCAGCTGTGCACGGTGCTCGGCGTGAATCCGCTGGCCGCGCTCGACGCCAAGATCGACCGCAACGAGGAGCGCTTTCCCGTTCAGTGATCTCCAGGGGACACAATGGGGCCCATGGATCTGCGTATCTTCACCGAACCGCAGCAGGGCGCCAGCTACGAGACCCTGCTGTCCGTCGCCAAGGCCACGGAGGAATACGGCTTCGACGCCTTCTTCCGGTCCGATCACTATCTGAAGATGGGCAGTGTGGACGGGCTGCCCGGCCCGACCGACGCGTGGATCACGCTGGCCGGCCTGGCGCGCGAGACCAGCCGTATCCGCCTGGGCACCCTGATGACCGCGGGCACCTTCCGGCTGCCCGGCGTGCTGGCCATCCAGGTGGCCCAGGTGGACGCCATGTCCGGCGGCCGGGTCGAACTGGGGCTCGGCGCGGGGTGGTTCGAGGAGGAGCACACCGCGTACGGCATCCCGTTCCCGAAGGAGAAGTTCCCCCGCCTGGAGGAGCAGCTGGCCATCGTGACCGGCCTGTGGGAGACCCAGCCGGGCGACACCTTCTCCTATGACGGCGCCTACTACCAGCTGGCCGACTCGCCCGCGCTGCCCAAGCCCGCGCAGGCAAAGGTGCCGGTGCTGCTCGGTGGCCTGGGTCCGAAGCGGACCCCGGCGCTGGCGGCCCGCTACGCGGACGAGTTCAACATCCCCTTCGCCTCGGTCGCCGACAGCGCGGCCCAGTTCGACCGGGTCCGGGCGGCCGCCACCGAGATCGGCCGGGACCCGGGCGAGCTGATCTACTCCAACGCCCTGGTGGCCTGTGTCGGCCGGGACGACGCCGAGGTCGCCCGCCGTGCGGCGGCGATCGGCCGCCAGCCGGACGAGCTGCGCGAGAACGGACTGGCCGGCTCGCCCGCCGAGGTGGTCGACAAGATCGGCCGCTACGCCGAACTCGGCGCCACCCGGATCTACTTCCAGATCCTGGACCTGTCCGACCTGGACCATCTGGAGCTGATCGCCTCCCAGGTGCAGAGCCAGCTCTGATGCCGCCCCCCGCGCCCCTGGTTCTCGACGGCGGTCTCTCCGACCGGCTCCGGGACCAGGGGTGCGAGCTGTCCGGGGAGCTGTGGACGGCGCGGCTGCTGGCGGACGATCCGGGGCAGTTGCTGGCGGCGCACCGCGCCTACGCGCGGGCCGGGGCGCGGGTGTTGATCACCGCGAGCTATCAGGCGTCCTTCGAGGGCTTCGCACGCCGGGGCATCGCGGCTCCGGCGGCGGCCGGGCTGCTGCGCGACAGCGTGGCCCTGGCCCGCGAGGCGGCCGGCGCGGAATGGGGGCACCTCCCGGCCGAAGGCCGGGGGAAGGTGGCCGCGTCGGTGGGCCCGTACGGCGCGGTGCTGGGGGACGGCAGCGAGTACCGGGGCGGGTACGGGCTGACGGAGGCCGAGCTGACCACCTTCCACCGGCGCCGCATCGAGGCGCTGGCGTCCGCCGGGCCCGATCTGCTGGCGCTGGAGACGGTGCCGGAGGTGACCGAGGCGCGGGCCATGCTGCGGGCGGCGCGCGGCTGCGGCATCCCGGTGTGGCTGTCGTACACGGTGGCCGGCGGGCGCACCCGGGCCGGGCAGCCGCTGGCGGAGGCGTTCGCGCTGGCGGCGGAGGAGGAGCAGGTGGTGGCGACCGGGGTGAACTGCTGCGCGCCGGACGAGGTGACGGACGCGGTACGGCTGGCGGTGCGGCTCACCGGCAAACCGGCGGTTGCCTATCCCAACAGCGGTGAGCTGTGGGACGCGGCGCGGGGCGGCTGGTACGGCCCCGACCGGTTCGATCCGGCGCTGGCCCGGGAGTGGCGGGCGGCGGGGGCCGGGCTGATCGGTGGCTGCTGCCGGGTGGGGCCGGCCCGGATCGCCGAGCTGGCAGCCGTGTTGCGGGTGTGAATTCCAGCCGTGTTGTGGGTGCGGGCGGCGGCCCGGTTGTGGTGCGCGGGCGGACAGAAGCCCAGGTGAGCACCGTCGCGCTGAGCTTGAATCTTTAACAGTACGTAGTGGTTGGGCTACACGTGGTGACTTGATCACGGTGTCACGGTGCGCGGGCCGTGCGGTACTCCGGCAGAATTCCACCGGTGCCGCGAACCTCCGCCGTGCAGGGCAGAGGTGCGCCGCCACCTCCGGAGCGCGCGCCGGCCATCGCTTCCCCGCCCGTCCGGCCCGCGCTCCGGCCCTCCTCACAAGGGGTCGCGCAGAAAACCCGCCAGCAGCTCGGCCACCTCCGCCGGGCGCTCCAGGGACGGCAGATGGCCGGCCCAGGGCAGCTCCAGGTGGCGGGCGTTGGGCAGCTCGTGCGGCAGGGACGCGGCGATCTCGCGGAAGTCGGCGAAGTCATGGGCGCCGGAGACCGCCAGCACGGGAATGGCGCCGATCCGAGCCGGCCGCAGTGGTTCCGGCGGCGGCAGCGCGTCGAACTCCTCGGCCGCCAGCTGCACATCGAACGCCCGCCGCTGCATCAGCCGCACCATCGCCCGGGTGTTGCCGTCGGCGTCCGGGCCCAGCCAGGTGCTCACGTTCAGCTCGACCGCCCCGGCGATGTCATCCGCCTCGATCAGCTGCTCCTCCTTGTCGGAGAAGGCGGCCAGCGAGGGCGAGGGCCGGTGGCCGGGGGCGCCCGCGCACAGCAGGGCGAGCGAGCCGACCCGTTCGGGCCAGCGGGCGGCGAACTCCAGCGCCACCCGCCCCCCGAAGGAGGAGCCGACCACGGCCACCCGGTCCACGGTCAGCTCATCGAGCAGATCCCGGACGTCCTCCGCGTCACTGTGCGGACCGAGCGGGGCCGCGCTGTCACCGTGCCCCCGGAAGTCGGGCCGGATCAGCCGGAAGCCCGCGTCGATCAGGACCCGCCACTGCGGGTCCCACATCCGGCGGTCGCAGACCGAGGAGTGCAGCAACAGCACCGCCGGTCCTTCTCCTGCAACATCATGGGAGAGATAAGGGTGGCTCATCCGATTCCTTCGTTGCGGAACCCTGTGAATCCCCTCGTTCACGAGGAGTAGGTCAGGGACATCATCACCCCATGACGGAGCGTGGGACAAACGCCTACAAGCAACTCACCGATGTGCCCCCACCGGTGGCGCGGGCCGTACGGGCGGCACGGGCGGCGGGCTTCGCCTTCTCGTGCCGCCCGGAGCAGGGCCGGCTGCTGTACGCGCTGGCGGGCGGGGCCACCGCGGCGATCGGGGAGACCGGTACCGGCTGCGGCGTCGGGCTGGCCTGGCTGGCCGCCGGGGCGGGGCGCGGGGTGCGGCTGGTGAGTGTGGAACGCGACGCGCGGCGGGCCGCGCTGGCGGCCGAGGTGTTCGCGGACGACGCGCGGGTCACCGTGGTGCACGCCGACTGGACCGCCCTCGCCGCGCACGGCCCGTTCGACCTGCTGGTGCTGGACGGCGGCGGCCAGGGCAAGGCGCCCGGGGACACCCCGGCCGATCCGCGAGAACTGCTCGCCCCGCGCGGCACGGTGGTCATCGACGACTTCACGCCGTCCACCGCCTGGCCGCCCACCCACGGGGGAGCCGTCGACCACGCCCGCCTGCACTGGCTCACCCACCCCGCCCTGCGCGCCACCGAACTGCGCCTCGCCGCCGGCCTGGCCGCCGTGGTGGGGACCCGGCGCCATCCGTCGGACACCGCCTAGGCTCAGGTCCCGGCCGGCTCCCGGCGGGTGACGAGGTCGACCTCCACGGCGGAGCGGGTGCCCCAGCGGTTCACCCGGTGGCAGGTGGCCATGGCGTACAGGTACAGCGGACGCAGCACCACCGTGCGCCAGGCGGCGGCGAGCGGGGCGGCGGCGAACAGCAGCGCGGTCTGCCACCCGGTCATGTCGGTGCGCCCGACCGTGAACAGGCGCAGGGTCATCAGATAGCTCATGGCGACCCCGATGAGCAGACCCAGCGTCACGATCGTGCCCAGATGGGGCCGGTAGCCGGGGTGCGCGAGCAGGGCCACCGGGATGACGAGGCCGAGCAGGATGTGCAGATACTCGGCGACCGTGGTCCAGAACACCACGCCACCGGCCGGCATGTAGCGCAGCCACCACAGATGCCGCACCGTGGTGCCGCGCATCCACCGCATCTGCTGGCGCAGATAGTGCGACCAGCGCTGCGGCACGAGGGTGAAGACCAGCGCGGACGGCTGGTGGACGGTGTCCCCGGCGAGCAGCGCGTAGAAGGTGAGCATCGAGTCGTCGTTCATCTGCATCGGCCGCCCGCGAAACCGCTCGTTCTCGTAGACGCCCGCGGCGGCGCGCACCGGACCGGCGCGGTAGAAGGCGAGGGTGCCCGAGTTGATGGTGACCCGGCGCAGCACCGACTGGGCGCTGCGCAGGCCCCGGGTGAACGGCAGATAGAGCAGGGTGATCAGCCGGGTGAGCGCGTTGGCGTCGTGGTTGAGCACCAGCACCTGGCCCGCCACGGACTGCACCGCGGGGTCGGCGAAGGGCTTGAGACCTTCCGCCACGGCGTCCGGGTCCAAGACGGAGTCGCTGTCGAGGGTGACGAAGATGTCGGCGTCGTCCTGCGCCAGGACGTGCATCTGGGCGTGCCGTTTGCCCCGGTTGGGGGTCCGGTCCCAGGTCGCGGTGATGCCGCGGGCCGCCGCGCGCCGCAGGAACGCGTCGCGGACGCCGTCGTAGGTGAGGGGAGTGCCGTCCGGGTGCGCCGATCCGTCGTCGACGACGCGGATCCGGGTGACCGGCCTGGACTGTACGAGCACCGAGTGCAGGCAGGCGCGCAGGATGGCCGGGTCCTCGTTGTAGACCGGGATCTGCACCGTCACCGTGAGGGCATCCGGGTGATGGCCGGCGGCGGGTGCCGGTCTCCTGGGGCGTTCGAGCCAGGAGAGCGGCACCCACCACAGCAGGACGAAGGAGACGAGCCAGGGAACGGCCAGGCCGCCCGGGTGCGCTCCCAGGAGTTCGCGCACGGTGGTCACGGCGTGTGCGATGACCCAGGCGGCGAAGCCGGTCAGCGGTACCAGGCCCAGCGGGACGAGCAACCAGGGGGAACGGTGCCAGGCCCGGTGCAGTACGGGGACGCCCGGCCAGCGGCCGCCCCCGGCAGCCCGGTGCGTCACGGCGAGAGCGCCCCGCGCCGCCGCCGGAAGGACACCCGCACCACGAGCGCCCCCACCAGGACGAAGGCGGCACTGGCCACCACGAGCCACAGCTGTCCGGCGGCCAGCCCGGTGGCGGCGAGGGTTCCGCCGGGCCCGGCGATCGATCCATAGGACATGAGCACCTCCACGGGAAGCGATACCGGGAGACTATGGCCATTTGTCCTGCGGCGCAGCGCGGCGGAGGGGCGCCTCGAGGGCCCCCGTCCGCCGCCCGGCGATGGCTCAGCCGGTGTACTCCGGGGGCCGCAGTTCGTTCTCCAGCACGGTCATGAGGATCAGGTCGTACCAGCGCCCGTCGCGGCGGAAGCCGTCGCGCTGCCGGCCGTCCTCGGTGAAACCGGCCTTGGCGTACGCGCGGCGGGCGGCGGCGTTGTCGGCCGCCACCCACAGCGTGATGGAGTGCAGTCGCAGCTGGTCGAAGCCGTAACGGCACAGCGTGCGGACGGCGTCCGTGCCGTAGCCCTGGCCCCAGGAGTCCTTCTCGCCCAGATAGATGTCCAGCACGGCCATGCCGTTCTCGGCCTCGAAGTCGCGCAGATCGGTCACTCCGATCAGCCGGCCCTCGTCCCGGGTCTCGACGGCCAGCAGCAGCCGCTCGTAGCTGCTGTTGGGTTCCCGTTCCTCGATCCGGCGGCGGGTCTGCGCGAGTGACTGGGGGTAGGAGGTGTCCAGCCAGCGCATCACCTGCGGGTCGTGGTTCCAGCGCCACAGGGCCTCGGCATCGTCGGGCTCCATCGCCCGCAGTCGTACAAGATCTCCGGTCAGCATCCCTGACAGATACCAGCCAACCCCGCCCGCGCTCAACGCATTTCCCGGCGCGGGCGGTCACCGGGGCGTCAGCCCAGGGTCGCCACCATCACTGCCTTGATGGTGTGCATCCGGTTCTCGGCCTGGTCGAAGACCACCGAGTGCTCCGACTCGAAGACCTCGTCGGTGACCTCCAGCGAGCTGAGGCCGTACCGTTCGTGCAGCTCACGGCCCACCTGGGTGCCCAGGTCGTGGAAGGCGGGCAGGCAGTGCAGGAAACGGACGTCCGGGTTGCCGGTGGCACGCAGCACGTCCATGGTGACGGCGTACGGGGTCAGCAGCCCGATTCGCTCCTCCCACGCCTCGACCGGCTCGCCCATCGAGACCCACACGTCGGTGGCCACGAAGTCCGCGCCCGCCACACCCCGGTCCACGTCCTCGGTCAGCGTGATCCGGGCCCCGGTGCGCTCCGCCAGCTCCCGCGCCCCGGCGACCACCGCGTCCTCGGGCCACAGCGCGCGCGGCGCGACGATCCGTACGTCCATGCCGAGCAGCGCGCCGGTGATCAGGTAGGAGTTGCCCATGTTGTTGCGGGCGTCGCCGAGGTAGGCGTAGGAGATCTCCTCCAGCGGCCGGTCGCTGTGCTCGGTCATGGTCAGCACGTCGGCGAGCATCTGGGTGGGGTGCCAGTCGTCGGTGAGGCCGTTGTACACCGGGACCCCGGCGTGCGCGGCCAGCTCCTCCACCGTCTGCTGGGCGGAGCCCCGGTACTGGATCGCGTCGAACATCCGGCCGAGCACCCGGGCGGTGTCCTTGGCCGACTCCTTGTACCCGACGTGGGTGCCCGAGGGGTCCAGGTAGGTGGTGGCGGCCCCCTGGTCGGCCGCCGCCACCTCGAACGAACAGCGGGTACGGGTGGACGCCTTCTCGAAGATCAGCGCGATGTTCTTGCCCACCAGCCGCCGCTCCTCGGTCCCGGCGCGCCGGGCGGCTTTCAGCTCGGCGGCCAGGGTGATCAGGGAACGGAACTCCTCCGGGGTGAGGTCCAGTTCCTTGAGCAAGTGGCGGCCGGTGAGTTCTGTCGCCATGAGAGGGCTCCTGATCCGAAAAGATGACTGACGGTGTTCGATGACTGGAAGTCTATACGGGCCCTCTCATGGCTATGCAAGGGCTGTCGGGCCCGGCCGGCTCAGCTCACCGGATCCCGCTCCACCGGGCAGCTCATGCAGCGCGGCCCGCCCCGCCCCCGCCCCAGCTCACTGCCCGGGATCTCCAGCACCTCGATGCCGCTGCGCCGCAGATACGTATTGGTCGTCACGTTGCGCTCGTACGTCACCACCACCCCCGGCTCCACCGCCAGCACGTTGCAGCCGTCGTCCCACTGCTCGCGCTCCGCCGCGTGCACATCCTGCGTCGCGGTCAGCACCCGGATGGAGTCCAGGCCCAGCGCCGCCGCGATCGCCCCGTGCATGTGCTCCGGCGGATGGTCGGTCACCTTCAGCCCGCCGTCGTCCGAGCCCGGCTCGATGGTGTACGACCGCAGCATCCCCAGCCCCGCGTACTGGGTGAAGCTCTCCGCGTCCACCATCGTCAGCACCGTGTCCAGGTGCATGAACGCCCGCCGCTTGGGCATGTCCAGCGCCACGATGGTGCGCGCCGAACCGGTCGCGAACAGCCGCCGCGCCAGCAGCTCCACCGCCTGCGGGGTGGTCCGCTCGCTCATCCCCACCAGCACGGCGCCGCCGCCGATCACCAGCACGTCCCCGCCCTCGATGGTGGACGGATGCCCGCCCTGCCCCTCCGACCAGCGGTGGAACGGCCCGGCCCCGGGGCCGGCGAACAGCGGGTGGTGCCCGTAGACCGCCTCGAAGTGCACGCTCTCGCGCTGCCTGGCCGGCCAGCGCATGGCGTTGATGGCCACCCCGTCGTACACCCATGCCGAGGTGTCCCGGGTGAACAGGTGGTTGGGCAGCGGCTGGAGCAGGAAGTCGTCCTGCTCCATCACGTGGAACCGCACCGAGGACGGCTCGCGGTGCGCGGCCAGGTACTCCCGCTTGGTCATGCCCCCGATCAGCGCCTCGGCCAGCTCCTCGTCCGGCAGTCCCTCGAACACCGAGCGCAGTTCGTCGGTGGCCAGCGGCCCGTACTCGCGCTCGTCGAAGACCCGGTCGAGCACCAGGCCCCGGGCCGCCGGGATCGCCAGCGACTCGGCGAGCAGCTCCCCGAACAGATGCACGGTGACGCCGCGCTCGCGCAGCAGCTCGGCGAAGGTGTCGTGCTCCTGCTGCGCCCTGCGCACCCACAGCACGTCGTCGAAGAGCAGGTCGTTCTTGTTGCTCGGGGTGAGGCGCTTCAGTTCAAGACCGGGCCGGTGCAGGATGACGCGGCGCAGCCGCCCGGTCTCGGAGTCGACATGGAAGGTCATGTCCCCATCCTGCGTCATCCGTCCCATGCCGCCCCTCCTGTTGCGCGATCAGGTTCCTGACAATCGTTCTGGTGTGCGTATTGTGACGTGAGTTTCTGGGCAGACTCCTGCGGTGACGACGACGCGCGAAGAGGCCCAGCCCCAGCCGCCCGTGAAGCGGCGCTGGCGTTCCATCGGTCCGGGCATCGTGGTGGCGGCCACCGGGGTCGGCGCCGGCGACCTGGTGGCGACCACCGTGGCGGGCAGCAGATTCGGGTACACGCTGGTGTGGGCCGCCGTGGTCGGCTGCCTGATCAAGATCTCGCTGGCCGAGGCCACCGGCCGCTGGCATCTGGCCACCGGCCGCACCATCTTCGACGGCTGGCGCTCGCTCGGCCGCTGGACCGTGTGGTACTTCGGCATCTACATCGTCGTCTGGGGCTTCGTCTACGGCGGCACGGCCATGACGGCCAGCGCGCTGCCGCTCGCCTCGCTCTTCCCGGACACCTTCGCGCTGTCCACCTGGGGCATCCTCTGCGGGCTCATCGGCCTGGTCTTCGTCTGGCTGAACCGCTACGCCGTGATCGAGAAGATCATGATGGTCCTGATCGGCGTGATGTTCGTCGTCGTGGTCGGCATCGCCCTGCGGGTGGCCCCCGACACCGGCGCCCTGATCGCCGGAATGGCGCCCACCCTGCCGGACGGCTCCATGGTCTACACGCTGGGCCTCATCGGCGGCGTCGGCGGCACCATCACGCTGGCCGCGTACGGCTACTGGGTCAACGCCAAGGGGTGGAACGGCCCCGGCTGGATCGCCATGATGCGGCTGGACAACCGGGTCGCCTACCTCACCACCGGCATCTTCGTCGTCGCCATGCTGATCATCGGCGCCGAACTGCTGCACGCCACCGATGTCGCCCTCACCAGCGGTGACCGCGGCCTGCTGGACCTGGGGAACGTCCTGGAGGACCGCTTCGGCGCCGCCACCTCCACCATCTTCCTCATCGGCTTCTTCGCCGCCTCCTTCAGCTCCCTCATCGGGGTCTGGCACGGGGTGAGCCTGCTGTTCGCCGACTTCGTCGCCCGGCAGCGCGCCGGGGACGGCGACCCCGAGGCCGGCGCCACCGAGCAGGTCACCCGCGGCGCCCGGGAGCGCTCGCTGCCCTTCCGGGCCTACCTGCTGTGGCTGACCTTCCCCCCGATGGGCCTGCTCTTCCTCGACCGGCCGATCCAGCTGATCCTGGCGTACGGGGTCCTCGGCGCGTTCTTCATGCCGTTCCTGGCCATCACCCTGCTGTGGATGCTCAACACCGACCGCGCGCCACGCGAATGGCGCAACGGTCCGCTCAGCAACGCCATGCTGGCGCTGTCCGCCCTGCTGTTCGTGGTGCTGTGCGTCCACGAGGTGATCGAACTGCCATGGTGAGTGCCCGGAAAGCGGCCTAATGTCGGATCATGGCGCGTACCCGGCTCTACCGTGACGGCTCCCTGGTCCTGGAGAACTTCCCGGTCCGCGACATCTCCGAGCACCTGACCGAACCCGGTGCGCTGATCTGGCTCGACCTCTTCCGGCCCACCCCGCACAAGCTGGCCCGGGTCGGTCAGGAGTTCGGCCTCCACGAACTGGCCCTGGAGGACGCGGCCACCGCCGGCCAGCGGCCCAAGCTCGACCGCTACCGGGCGCACGAGTTCTTCAGCGGCTACGCGGCCACCGTCGACCCGGGCGGCGGACGGCTGCGGACCACCGAGATCGCCGCCTTCATCACCCGCCAGGCCCTGATCACCGTGCGCCAGGACGACCTGCTCGACATCGACGACGTCGCCGCCCGCTGGGACGACAGCCCCGACCTCGCGAGCCAGGGCGTCGGCTTTCTGCTGCACGGACTCCTCGACCATCTGGTGGACGGGCACTTCCAGGCCGTCCAGCAGATGGACGACGCCATCGAGGAGCTGGAGGAACTGCTGTTCGCCGAGGACCCGGGGCGGATCCGTCAGGTGCAGCGCGACGCGTACGAGCTGCGCAAGTCCCTGGTGGGGCTGCGCCGGGTGGTGCTGCCGATGCGCGAGGTGGTCAACACCCTGATGCGCCCCGGGCTGCGGGTGGTGACCGATCCGCTCATGCCGTACTACCAGGACATCTACGACCACGTACTGCGCGCCGCCGAGTGGACCGAGTCACTGCGCGACATGGTGGCCTCGGTGATGGAGACCAACCTCTCCATCCAGAGCAACCGGATGAACCTCATCATGAAGAAGGTGACCAGCTGGGCGGCGATCATCGCCGTGCCCACCGCGATCACCGGGTTCTACGGCCAGAACCTGCCGTACCCCGGCTTCAGCGACCACCTGGGGCTGATCACCTCCAGCGCGCTGATCGTGGGCGTCACCGTGCTGCTGTTCGTCCTCTTCCGCCGCAACGACTGGCTGTGACGCCCACGGGGCGCAGGGCCGCGCGGGTCAGGGCAGGAAGGCCCCGGCCAGCAGATAGGGCAGGCTCCCGGCCAGCAGCCCGGCGAAGATCACGGTGGCGGCCGTCGTCGCGACACTGTCGTGCCGCCGGGCCAGCACCCCGGTGGCGACCAGCCCACCCGCGCCGGACAGCAGCCCGTACAGCGCGAACGCCGGAGAGACCGCCAGGGCGAGCAGGCCCGTCACGGAGAACAGCACCAGTGTCCAGCGGGCGGTGCGATGGTCCATGGTGTTGCGGCCCGTCGCCCGATCCGTCGTCGTCCGGCTCGTCGTCTGGTTCATCGCGGAACTCCTCAGCACAGTCAGAGGGTTGACCGTCCGGTGAGGAATGGTTCCCCGGTCCCGCACACGATCATGCACGGATGTCCGCACCGATCACACACTTTTGTGATGTCGCCGTTGCCTGCCGCGCCGGGCGCGGCCGACGGTGGACGATACTGAGGGCGACCGGTGGCGGAGGGGGCGAAGAACGTGGACGAGCGAGACGGCGAGGACGCGGCGGTGGAGCCGGAGGGCGAACGGCTCGGGCGGCGGATCGAGTTCCTCTTCACCTATGTGCAACCGCTGGGGCGGCGGTACACACTGAAGGAAGTGGTGGACGGGATCCGCGCATCGGCCCGGCCCGGGGACCCCAAGATCTCGGTCGGCCGGCTGTGGACGCTCCTCAAGGGACGGGCCGGGAACCCCACCGTCGGCACTCTGCGCGCGCTGGGCGACTTCTTCGGCGTCCCGCAGTCGTACTTCATCGACGACGAGGTGGCCGACCGGGTCGCCGCCCAGCTCGAGCTGATCGCGGCGATGCGGGCCAACGACGTACGGTCGGTGGCGCTGCGGGCCGCCGCCGTGGCGACCATGTCGGCGCACGGCGTGGACACGGTGCGCTCGCTGGTCGAACGCAGCGCGAGGCTGGAGGCGGAGGCCGAGGCCGAGGCGGAGGGGACCGGCCGGCCGGATCCGCCGGGGCCGGTCGTCTAAACTCCGTCCGGGTGCCGGAGGGGACCGTGGGGGACGGGGAACTGTGCTGACACGGGGGCACATATGGAGGACCGGCAGTGGCGTGCGTTCACGGCACGCTGCGATGGCCTGATCGGCCGGCTGGCCGTCCCGGGACCGTTCACGATCGAGGCCCTGGCCGAGGCGGTGGCCCGGCGCCGCGGCCGGCCGCTGCGGCTGATCCCGCTGGCCGAAACGGACACCGGCGGATCGGGAGTCTGCGGGGTGTGGATCGCCTTCGCCGGGGCCGATCACGTCTACTACTCAGTGGTGACCAGCCCCGTCCACCAGGCCCACATCGTGCTGCACGAACTGGCGCACATCCTGCTGGAGCACCGGCAGGACGGCGCACCGGACCACGCGAGCCTGCGGCAGCTCTTCCCCGACCTCGACCCCGCCATGGCCGCCCGGCTGCTGGCCCGTGACCGCACCCGGGCGACCACCGACCAGGAGCAGGAAGCCGAGCTGCTGGCCTCCCTGATGTGGCAGCACTTCGACACCCTTCCGGCGACCCGGCCGGGCGCCTCGCGCGCCTCGGCCGACACCCTCTCCCTGGTGATGTGCACCTTCGCCGAGGTCTACGAGTGGAAGGGACCGACCGCTTGAGGCCGTACGAGATGGCGGTGCTGCCGCTGCTCTGGAGCCTGTCCCTGTACAACCTCGGCCGATGGCGGACCGCGCCGCGGCGCAACCGGGTCCTCACCGCGGGCTGGACCTGCCTGGCGCTCTCCGCGACGCTGGGCACACCGGCGGTGCGGCGGATGATCGACGCACTGATCGGCATCAACAGCGTCACCGCCCTGCTGGTACATCTGCTGGGACTGACCGGGGCGGCGGCCCTGGTGGAGTTCGTCCGCGAGATGACGGGACGGGCCCGGGGGCGGCTCTCGCGGCCGAACCTCGCCACGCTGGCGGCCGGGGCGATCGTGCTGACCACCGCGTTCGCGCTGATGCCGCGCCCGCACGGGGACATCGACCTGCTGACGTACAGCCGGTCCTCCTGGGCGGGTTACACCTACTGGGCCGTGCTGACCGGCTACACCGCCTTCGGTCTGCTGACGATCGCGCGGATCTGCTGGATCGACGGACGCCACGCCTCGCCGGGCCCCGCCCGCACCTCACTGCGGCTGATGCGGATCGCCACCCTGCTCGGCGCCGCCTATCTGCTGCACCGGTTCGGCTATGTGACGGCCCGGTTCGCCCAGTGGCCGCTGCCGGACGCGCGCCTGATCACCGGGGCCACCCAGGTGCTGCTGGCGGTCATGCTGCTGCTGTTCGCGCTCGCCGTCATCTGGCCGGCACACGCCGAACACCAGCTGAAGCGGGCGGCGGCCCGGCAGGCCGACCGGATCGCGCCGCTGTGGCGGCTGCTGCAGACCGCGACCCCCGGTGTGGTGCTGCCGCTGCCGGCGGAAGTACGCCGGAGGAACCCCCGGCTGCGGCTGTACCGGTACGTCATCGAGATCCGTGACAGCGCGCTGGCCGTGGAGACCCACCTGGGCCCCGGCCACCCGCCGGCCGCCGAGGCCGCCTTGCGGGCAGCCGGGTTCGACGGGGCCGGGATGGCCCCGGCGGTGGAGGCGGTGCTCATGCGGTACGCGGTCTCGGCCCGGCTGTCCGGTCGCGAGGGGGCGCACGGGGGGCGGTCCGCCGTCCGGGAAACGCTGGACCTGGAGGCCGAGATCAGCTGGTTCGAGGAGGTCGCGGCGGCGCTGGAACTGCCCGCCGTGGTGGCCGCCGCCGAACTGCTGCACACGGTGCCCGGCGCACCGGTGAACGGTGCGCCGGGCTGAACTCAGCCGCGTGCGTCCCAGTTGCCGGCGACGGGGATGTCGCCGGTGGTGCCCCACTTGATGACGCGGGTTTTGCCGTCGTCGAGGCGGAGGTGGAACTCGCTGGTGCTGGGTCGGTAGATGCCGACGTTCGCGGCGTGGCCGCCGTCCCAGTTGGCGGAGACGGGCTTGTCGCCGGTGGTGCCGTACTTGATCACCGTGGTCTTGCCGTCGTCCATGCGGAGGTGGAACTCACCGGTTGAGGGCCGGTAGACCCCGATGTTGCCGGCATGCCCGCCGTCCCAGTTCCCGGCGACGGGAACGTCGCCGGTGGTGCCGTACTGGATGACGCGGGTCTTGCCGTCGTCCATCCGCAGATGGAACTCACCCGTGGACGGCCGGTAGATGCCGACGTTCCCGGCATGGCCGCCGTCCCAGTCACCCGAGATCGGCACATCACCCGTGGTGCCGTACTTCAGCTCGATCAGCCCACCGTCGTCCTTGCGGAGATGGAAGGTGCTCGTGGAAGGCCGGTAGATCCCGACGTTCTCGAGATGACCGCCGTCCCAGTTCCCGGAGACCGGGACATCACCCGTCGTGCCCCACTTGATCTTCTGGAGGCTGCCGTCGTCCTTGCGCAGATGGAACTCGCTGGTGGACGGGCGGTAGATCCCGACGTTGTCCGGCCCCGGATCCACCGGCGGGGTGGTCCACAGCGCGGCGACGATGCGCCGGCCGTCAGCGGCCTGGACCTGGTACCGGTCCGGGTAGGCGGAGCGCTGGACCGCCTGGCAGACCTCGCCCATCGGCCGGGTCTGCCAGTTCGGCACGTTCAGCAGTGCGTTGAGGAAGGCGTTGGTAGCCCAGGTTGGGTTCATCCGGTTCTGGAAGGAACCCCAGCTGGCCCGCTGCTGGAAGAGGCCCACGCTGTCGTGGTCCTCCATGTTGGGGTTGTTGCGCAGCGTGGTTTCGACGATCGAGGTGGTCACGGCGAGTTCGGCGGCTCGCTGGGGAAGGCCCCGGGCCTGAACCGCCTGGACGATGGCCCGGGCGCAGGACACCCGGTAGGCCGTCAGATAGTTGCGCAGGGTGCCGGTCAGCGTGCTGCTGAGCTGCTGGGCGATGGTGGAGTCGGCGGCGACGATCGTGCCGCAGGAGTAGTCGGGGGCGGCGAGGGCGAAGGCTGTCGGGTTGGAGAGGTCGAACTCGTCCTCGTCGGCGTGTGCGGCCGGCGCGGCGCCGAGCAGCGCGGCGGCGATGGCCGTGATGGCGGCGACGGAGGCAAAGCGGTGACGCACAGTGCGGTTCACAGAAGGTTCTCGGCTTCCGGTCGGATGACGGTGGGGTGGGAGGCCCCGGTGGCGTGGCGGGGGGAGTCACGCCACCGGGGAGTGTGGTGTCAGCCGCGTGCGTCCCAGTTGCCGGCGACGGGGATGTCGCCGGTGGTGCCCCACTTGATGACGCGGGTCTTGCCGTCGTCGAGGCGGAGGTGGAACTCGCTGGTGGAGGGCCGGTAGATCCCGATGTTGCCGGCGTGGCCGCCGTCCCAGTTGGCGGAGACGGGCTTGTCGCCGGCGGTGCCGTACTTGATCACCGTGGTCTTGCCGTCGTCCATCCGGAGGTGGAATTCACCGGTGCTGGGCCGGTAGATGCCGATGTTGCTGGCGTGGCCGCCGTCCCAGTTCCCGGTGATCGGCACATCACCCGTGGTGCCGTACTTGATCACCCGTGTCTTGCCGTCGTCCATCCGCAGATGGAACTCACCCGTGCTGGGCCGGTAGATTCCGACGTTCCCGGCGTGGCCGCCGTCCCAGTCACCGGAGATCGGCACGTCACCGGTGGTGCCGTACTTGAGTTCGATCAGCCCGCCGTCGTCCTTGCGGAGGTGGAAGGTGCTGGTGGAGGGCCGGTAGATCCCGACGTTCTCCAGATGTCCGCCGTCCCAGTTCCCGGAGACGGGGATGTCTCCGGTCGTCCCCCACTTGATCTTCTGGAGGCTGCCGTCGTCCTTGCGCAGGTGGAACTCATTGGTGCTGGGCCGGTAGATTCCGACGTTGTCCGGCCCCGGATCCACCGGCGCCGGCGGGGTGACGTCATCCACGATGCTGTTGTTGCGGACCGGCTTGAACGTCCCGTACCCGGAGTAGTAGGGGTACGGAATGGTCCGGTAGTGCACTCCGCTGCCGGTGAACTCGTACCCCCGGTACGAACTCTTCGACGCGTCCGTCCAGCCGGCGAACAACACGATGTGACCGCTGGCGCCCGCCGCGTCGTTGAGCAGGGCGTCGCCGGGCTTCAGGGCGTCCTTGCCTATCCAGGAGGCGTAACCCCTGGGGACGAAGCTGGTGGTGTCGAGCCCGGGGGTGCCGAGCTTCCAGGCCATCGACACATAGCCGGAGCAGTCGGTGCGGTACCCCTGGTAGGTGTTGGTCCAGCTGTACTGGAGTCCTCTGCCGACCCAGTTCGCCGCCCGGTTGATCACCTCGGTACGGGTGATCTGCGGCCCGACGGCAAAGGTGGAGAACTCGGCGGGCGCGCCCTGACCGGCGCCGCCCTTGTCGATGGCCGCGATGTCGGCGGCGGACAGCGGAACGTCGTCGCCCGAGGCGGACGCCGGTGCGGCGGCGAGGCCCCCGGCGAACAGCAGGGCGACGGCCGTACCGGCCAGCGCGCGGTTCAGGGCGTGTTTGGTGGACATGACTGGTACTCCCCGTGTGACAGATGTCGGAAAGCGCTGGTCCCGCCCGCTTGGCGGGACCAGCGCGTGACCCGCGCGTTGGGTGGGGCTTGTGTGGACGCCCGGTGCAGATGTGACGGCTGGTCACGCAGGAGCATCATTCGGCGTCACTCGGAGAGAGTCAATCTTTAGTGAAAATGAGGAGTGAGTAGCCTGGCTTGATCGGCACATATCAAGCCGGTGCCAAATCATGAAATAGCGGGTTGAAGCGGCGGGATGTGCAGGTGATGCCTCACGTCTCCAGCGCTGTCTTATGGCTCAAAGATTCACTAAAGAATCAGAGGGCGTCGCTTCTGAGGTTGAGGCGAACTGTCCTCCGTCGCCGCCGTGCCGGATCCGCCGGCGTCCTTTCCCGGTCCCGTCAGGGCGCCGGCACCTGGCCGGCCGGCGGCGCGAGAAGACGTTCCAGCAGCAGGAGACCGCTCTTGAGATCGGCGCTTCCGTCGAGCAGCCACTGGGTGCTGAGGCCGTCGGCCGCCGCGAGGACCAGCGAGGCGGCCTCGTCCAGCGGGATGTCAGACCGTACCGTTCCCGCCGCCCGGCCTTCTTCGAGAAGCGCCTGGATCCCTCCCCGCAGATGGGCGTACCGCTCGGAGAAGTGCGCCCGCGAGCGATCGTTCCCGGCCTCCAGCGCGTGCGCCACCATGCTGTTCAGCAGGGCCATCAGCCCCGGTACCCGCAGGCTGTGCTCGGCCGAGCGCTGGACGAGGTCGATGAAGGAGCCGCCGCCCTCGTCGGTGGCGTCGAGGAAGCGCCGGTCGTACTCCTGGAGCACCTCCAGGAAGAGCTGTTCGCGGGTGCCGAAGTGGTGCTTGAGCACCGGATGCGTCACCCCGATCGCCTCCGCTACGGCGCGCAGCGATGTTCCCTCGAACCCCAGCCGGTCGTAGACCGCCAGCACTTCGTCGATGATCTGCTGCCGCCGGGCGAGGCCCTTGGCGTACTTCCCCCGCTTCGCCGCTTCGCCGTCCTGCCGGGGCGGCCGGACGCCCGATGGGCCCTGGTCGGTCATGGCACACCTCCACTGCGCTCGCCGGGCCGGTGCGGCGCGGTTCCGCCCGATCCTATGACCGCGACCGTGAAAATATCCACCTGGATATTTTTGCGGTACGGTCGTCCCACCGGCCGCTCACGAAGGTGACTTCACGGGTGCCGCACCCCGCCGACACGCGGCTCGGACGGGCACACACAGGAGGAATGGCCATGGCATGGCAGTTGTTCAGGCTCGGACGCTGGTCGTTCCGGCACCGCTGGACCGTGGTGGGAATCTGGACCCTGCTGCTCCTCACCATCGCCGTCGGAGCGGCGACCCTCTCCGGTAAGACGAACGACAACTTCGAACTGTCCGGCCTCGAATCGACCCAGGCGTTCGACCTCATCAAGGAACGCGACCCCGAGGCGGCCCCCGACGGCGCCACCGCAAGGATCGTCTTCCAGGCACCGGAGAACACCTCCCTGACGGACCCGGCTGGCCAACAGGCGGTGACCGAGGCCCTCGCCGCACTGACCACCGACAACGTCATCGCGGTCCTCGACCCGTTCACCACCGGCACGATCACCGAGGACGGACACACCGCCTACGCCTCCGTCAGCTACGCCCACAGCGCCGCCGACCTCACCCCGGCGGACCGAGAAGCCCTCGACACCGCCCGCGACATCGCCGAGCGGGCCGGCCTGACGGCCACAGTCGGCGGCGACGTACTCGGTGTGGAGATGGACGGGGCCCTCGCCGAACTGATGGGCATCGCCATCGCCCTCGTGGTGCTCGCCCTGACCTTCGGATCGCTCCTCGCGGCCGGAATGCCGCTGCTCACCGCGCTGATCGGCGTCGGCATCGGCGTCGCCGCCATCGCCACCCTGACCGGCTTCACCGAGCTGAGCACCACGACTCCCGCGCTCGGCACGATGCTCGGTCTGGCCGTCGGCATCGACTACGCGCTGTTCATCCTCTCCCGCTACCAGAGCGAGGCGCGTCAGGGCCGTCCGTTGGAGGAGGCGGCGGGCCGCGCCGTGGGGACCGCCGGTTCGGCGGTGGTCTTCGCCGGACTCACCGTCATCATCGCGCTCGTCGGCCTCTCCGTGTGCGGCATTGGCTTCCTCACCGAGATGGGCTTGGGCGGGGCGTTCACCGTGGCCATCGCCGTACTCGTCGCCCTCACCCTGCTGCCCGCACTCCTCGGCTTCGCCGGCACTCGCGTCACCGGACGACGCTCCCCGAAGAACTCCACCACCCCACCCGGCACCGACGACACCTCCGCCACCCACCCCCGTACCCTCGGCCGCCGCTGGGTCGAAAGCCTCGCCCGGTACCGCTGGCCGGCACTCGTGGCCGGGATCGCGATCGCCGCCGTCGCCGCCCTCCCCGCGGCCTCCCTGCAACTCGCGCTTCCCGGCGACAGCACCAAGCCCGCCGACAGCGACGCCCGCGTCGCCTACGACCTCATCTCCGACGAGTTCGGCGCCGGAGCCAACGGCCCGCTGCTCGTCGTCATCGACACCGACCAGGCCCCCGACCCTGCCTCGGCGGTCGACACCGCCACGCAGACCCTGGCGACGCTGGCCGCCCGCGACGACTCCGCCGTCGCCGCCGTCATCCCGGCTCTCACCAGCGACAACCCCGAAGCGGTACAGGCCTACACGCGGCAGCTCACCACGGCCCGCCTCGCGACCCTCACGGTGATTCCCGTCGCCGGCCCCTCGCACCAGTCCACCAAGGACCTCGTCGCCGACCTCCGCACCACCCTGGCGGACCTGCCCGAGCAGACCGGCGCCCGTGCGATGGTCACCGGCCTCACCGCCGTCGATGTCGACATCTCCAACGCACTCATCGACGTGTTCCCGCTCTACCTCGCCGTCGTCGTGGGACTGGCCGTCATCCTCCTGATCGCGGTCTTCCGTTCCATCTGGGTGCCGCTGAAGGCCGCCCTCGGCTTCCTCTTCTCCGTCGGCGCCTCACTGGGTGCGACCGTCGCGGTCTTCCAGTGGGGCTGGCTGAACGAACTCGTCGGACTCGATGCCACCGGCCCGGTGCTGTTCCTGCTGCCGATCCTGCTCACCGGCATCCTGTTCGGCCTGGCGATGGACTACGAGGTCTTCCTCGTGACCCGTATGCGGGAGGCGTACGTGCACGGAACCCCGGCACGTCAGGCGGTCATCGACGGATTCACCCACAGCGCCCGCGTCGTCGGCGCCGCCGCCCTCATCATGGTCGGTGTCTTCGCGGGCTTCACGCTCACCGACGACATCATCCTCAAGACCATCGGCTTCGCCCTCGCGGTCGGCGTCCTCGTCGACGCGTTCCTGGTGCGCATGCTCATCGTCCCCGCCGTCATGTTCATCATCGGCTGGCGCATCTGGTGGATGCCCCGCGCGCTGGACCGCCTCGTGCCCACCGTGGACGTCGAGGGCGAGGCACTCGCCGCACGCCTCGCGGCGAACGGCCCGCGCACGCCGGAGAACAACGCCACGGCAGCCCCTAACAGGTCAGCCACGAGGGAACCCATCGCTTAAGACCTTTAAGCGACGCCTGACCGTTCACGGCAACGGACACCACCGGGCGTCGCACCACCGGCCACCCCCGCCGGGCGGGAGCACACCACTCCCCGCCCGGCGGGCGCGCGTCAGCCACCATCCCCTCGCGTCGAGAGCACCGCCCGGACCGTCTTCCCACTCGGCGGATACGGAACGGCGTCCCAGTGATCGCTGAGCGCCGCGACCAGCGCCAGACCACGCCCGGACGGCAGCAATTCATCGACCGTCGCACACGCCGGGGGAGCCTGCGGGAAGACATCCCCCCGGGCGTCCGTGACCTCGACTCGCAGACAGCCGGCCGCAGGGGCGAAGACCATCCCGAGCCGGAAGTCCCGTCCTGGCACCCGGCCGTGCAGCACGGCGTTGGTGGCGAGTTCCGCGATGACGATCTCGGCCCGCTCGACCAGATCCTCCGGCGCGCCCCAGCACCGCAGCTCATCCACACCCAGCAGCCGCGCGAGCCGCGCCCCGCGCCAGGTGGACGAGAACAGCTGGGTGGAGGTACGGACGGAGGTGCCGACGTGTGGAGTCGCTCGGTTCATGCCGCCAGATTGGCGGCCGTTCCGCGCGTCCGCGATCCCTTCGCCCCGTACACGGCGTCAACGTACGCACACGCGGAGTGGACAGTACGCGGGCGGTGTCATCAGGCTGGAGGCGCGTGGGAGAGCGCTCGGAGCACGTCGCGGAGCGGCGCGGAGAGGAAGGCGGCGCATGGACATCGCCGAAGACAACCAGGCCCCGGCCACGGTCGCGGGAGAACTCCCGGCTCCGGCGGGGGAGTACGAACGCGAACCCCATCCCTCCGACAGTCTCCGCACCTTCGGCGCGGTCGTCCAGGCCCTGCGCGAACACGCCGGACTGAGTCGCGTCGAACTCGCCGAACGGGTGCGGTACTCCAGGCACACCGTCGAATCCGTGGAACTGGGCCGCCGGATGCCCGACGAGGCGTTCGTGGAACGCGCGGAAGAAGCCCTCGGCAACACCGGCGCCCTCCGCCGCGCCGCCCGCCACCTCACCCGGGGGGAGGCCGGGTTGGCGGCATGGTTCCGCCGCTGGGCACGCCTGGAACGGGAGGCGGTGAGCCTGTGCACGTACGAATGTCGACTGGTGCCGGGGCTGTTGCAGTCGCAGACGTACGCACGGGCGGTGTTTCACAACAGTATTCCGTTGCTGACGGATGAGCAGACAGAGGCACAGCTCGCGGCTCGCATGACGCGACAAGACATGTTGCGGGACAGGCCCACCGTTCCATTCGACTTCATCGTGGAGGAGGCTGTCTTCCGGCGCAGGCTGGGCGGAGTACAGGTGCAGTCATCCATGCTCGACCACGTGCTGGACCTCACCGCCTCCCGCAACGTGACCCTGCAGGTGGTGCCGTTGGAGGCAGAGCTTCACGGCTGTTTGGACGGACCCATGCGCATCCTGGAAACCGCTGAGGGGCGGCGACTCGGGTACTCCGAGGGACAACAGAACGGGAGGCTCATCTCCGACCTGAAAGAGATGAGTGTGCTGTGCCGACGCTATGACACACTGCGCTCGCAGGCCCTCAACCCCAACGAATCGCGGGACCTGCTGGAGCGACTGCGAGGAGAACTATGAGCAGCGGTGCGAAAGAACTCGCCTGGTTCAGGTCCAGCTACAGCGGCACGCAGGGCGACGACTGTGTGGAGATCGCGATCGCCGAACGTACCGTCCACGTCAGGGACTCCAAGGACACCACCCGCGCGCCCTTCACCATCAGCCGCCCAGCCTGGGCCCCATTCGTACGGTTCGCGGCCCAGCACTGAACAGACGGCTCGGCCTGCCCGCCGCCCGGAAACCCCGGGCCCGGACAGCCAAGAGGCGCACGTTAGCGCCCGGTGACCGGTGCTGGACCCTAAACCAGCCTTGACTGCGTAGGAATCAGGGAATTCCCCAGGGGGCGACCGAAGAACTGGATGGCGGTCGCGTCGTATCCCGGAACACCCCCGCAGGTGCGGGGACGACGACATCAGCTCGGCAGCGCTGGCGTCGGGCTCGGGAACACCCCCGCAGGTGCGGGGACGACCTTCACCTGCGCAGACTCCCGGGGGCCGGTCTCGGAACACCCCCGCAGGTGCGGGGACGACCATCCCCTGCCGTCGCGGAGCAGATCGCCGAGGGGAACACCCCCGCAGGTGCGGGGACGACGAGGCGATCGGGCGGGCGCGGTCGGAAGCGGAGGGAACACCCCCGCAGGTGCGGGGACGACCGCCGCATGGTGCGGGTGTACGCCGCCCTCAGCGTGCTCCCCGCACACGCGGGGATGGTCCCATGGGCAGCGCCGACGCCCCCGACTGGCAGCCGTGGTCCCCGCACACGCGTCCAGACGTCTGGAGAGCGGACGGGGCGCGGGGGCAGCCGCCAGTCAGATGTCGCGGAACGTCTCGATCTGGGCGCCCACCGAGTTGAGGCGTTCGGCCAGGTCTTCGTAGCCGCGGTTGATCACGTAGACGTTGCGCAGTACCGAGGTGCCCTCGGCCGCCATCATCGCCAGGAGGACGACCACCGCCGGGCGCAGGGCCGGCGGGCACATCATCTCGGCGGCGCGCCAGCGGGTGGTGCCCTCGACCAGGACGCGGTGCGGGTCCAGGAGCTGGAGGCGTCCGCCCAGGCGGTTGAGGTCGGTGAGGTAGATGGCGCGGTTGTCGTAGACCCAGTCGTGGATGAGCGTCGAGCCGTGCGCCGAGGCCGCGATGGCGGCGAAGAACGGCACGTTGTCGATGTTGAGGCCGGGGAACGGCATCGGGTGGATCTTGTCGATGGGCGCCTCCAGCTTGGAGGGGCGCACGGTCAGATCGGCGAGCCGGGTGCGGCCGTTGTCGGCCGGGTACTCGGCGGAGAGGTCGTGGTTGAGGCCCATGCCCTCCAGGACCGCCAGTTCGACCTCCAGGAACTCCACCGGGACGCGCCGGATGGTGAGTTCCGATTCGGTGATGACGGCGGCGGCGATGAGGCTCATGGCCTCGACCGGGTCCTCGGAGGGGGAGTAGTCGACGTCGCGGTCGATGTCGGGCACGCCGTGCACGGTGAGGGTGGTGGTGCCCACGCCCTCGACGCGGACGCCCAGTTCCTCCAGGAAGAAGCACAGGTCCTGGACCATGTAGTTGGAGGAGGCGTTGCGGATGACCGTGACGCCGTCGCGCCGGGCGGCGGCCAGGACGGCGTTCTCGGTGGCGGTGTCGCCGCGCTCGGTCAGGACGATCGGGCGCTCGGGGTTGATCTGCCGGTTGACCGTGGCGTGGTACATGCCCTCGGTCGCGGTGATCTCCAGACCGAAGCGGCGCAGCGCCGTCATGTGCGGCTCGATGGTGCGGGTGCCCAGGTCGCAGCCGCCCGCGTAGGGAAGCTTGAAGTGGGTCTCGCGGTGCAGCAGCGGGCCCAGGAACATGATGATGCTGCGGGTGCGGCGGGCCGCGTCCGCGTCCATGCCGTTCAGGTCGAGCTGGGCCGGGGGCTGGATCTCCAGGTCGGCGCCGCCGTTGATCCAGCGGGTGCGGACGCCGATGGAGTTGAGGACCTCCAGGATGCGGAAGACCTCTTCGATCCTGGCCACCCGTCGCAGCACGGTGCGGCCGGAGTTGAGCAGCGAGGCGCACAGGAGGGCGACGCACGCGTTCTTGCTCGTTTTGACGTCGATGCTCCCGGAGAGCCGGCGTCCGCCCACCACCCGCAGATGCATCGGCCCGGCGTATCCGAGGGAGACGATCTCGCTGTCGAGGGCTTCCCCGATGCGCGCGATCATCTCAAGGCTGATGTTCTGGTTCCCTCGCTCGATCCGGTTAACGGCGCTCTGCGAAGTGCCGAGCGCGTCCGCGAGTTGCAGTTGCGTCCAGCCACGATGTTGGCGGGCGTCCCGGATGAGCTGCCCGATCCGGGCGAGGTAGTCATCGGTCATGTGAGCGACCCTATCTCAGATATGAGATGAGGCATCCGGGCGGGGGCCATTCGGGTGAGAGGCCCGCCATGGCCCGGCGAAACGCCGGCGCGTGCCCGGATCGGGGGGTCGGGCGTCGCCGAGACAGTTAGGTTAGGCTAACCTTCCTTTCACTGTCCGGCCGACCGCGGGAGATCATCGATGGCACGCATCCCGAAGTTCTTCGCCGACTACGCGGAACGGCGGGGCTTCGTCACCCGGGTGGACGCGGTCGAGCCGGTCGGTGAAGGGCTGCTGCGGATCGCCTTCGCGGGGGAGGGGCTGCGGGCCGTGGAGCCGGGGCCCTGCGACGTCACCGCCTTCCGGATCGCCGCCAACGACTTCCGGCACTACACCCCCGAGACGCTGGATCCCGCCGCCGGCCGTGCCACCGTCCTCTTCCACCGCCACGGGCAGCCGGACGCCCCCGGCCTGGCCATGGTGGAGGCACTGGCGCCGGGGGACGCCGTCACCTGGTGCGGGCTGGCCTCGGCGCGCGGCTTCCGCTGGGACGCGCCGCGCCGGGTGCTTGCCCTGGGCGACGCCTCCACGGCCGGGCTGCTGGTCTCGCTCACCGACCGGGCCCGCGCGGACGGCGCCGAGCTGCTCGCGGTCATCGAGGTCGAGGAGCCCGGCCGCGCCGTGGTGGCTGAACTCTTGCCCAGCGCAGTGGTGCTGGCGGCAGGGCCGCAGCCGGGTGACGCGCTCGCCGGGTGGCTGACCGGCGCCACTGACGCCGTGGCGCGGCTCGCCCCCGACGCCGTGTATCTCGCCGGGCACGGCCAGTCCGTCCAGGCCCAGCGCGATCTGCTGCGCACCGCCCACGGCCTGGACCGCCGTACCATCCGCACCCAGCCGTACTGGGCGACGGGGAGGACGGGCCTGTAGCGCGCCGACCCCCACGCACCCTTCTCCGCAGCCTTCAGGCGGCCCCGACCGGCCGCCTCTTCGGCGTGTCCGCGCCGGGTCCGCTCAACACGGGCCCCTCAACGTGTGGGTCCAGGCCCGATGTACTAGAGTTATCTCGACATCGAGATATCTAGTAGGGTCCCTGAAGGAGAAAGTCGTGTCGGCCAACACCTTCGACGCCCGCGCCACGCTGCGAGTGGGCGACGAGTCGTATGAGATCTTCCGGCTGGACAAGGTGGAGGGCGCCGCCCGCCTCCCGTACAGCCTCAAGGTGCTCCTGGAGAACCTGCTCCGCACCGAGGACGGGGCGAACATCACCGCCGAGCACATCAACGCGCTCGGTTCCTGGGACCCGAACGCCCAGCCCAGCCAGGAGATCCAGTTCACCCCCGCCCGGGTGATCATGCAGGACTTCACCGGCGTGCCCTGCGTGGTGGACCTCGCCACCATGCGCGAGGCGGTCCGTGAGCTGGGCGGCGACCCGGCCCGGATCAACCCGCTGGCCCCCGCCGAGCTGGTCATCGACCACTCGGTCATCGCCGACAAGTTCGGCACCCCCGAAGCTTTCCAGCAGAACGTGGAACTGGAGTACGGCCGCAACCGCGAGCGCTACCAGTTCCTGCGCTGGGGCCAGACCGCCTTCGACGAGTTCAAGGTCGTCCCGCCCGGCACCGGCATCGTCCACCAGGTCAACATCGAGCACCTGGCCCGCACCGTCATGGTCCGCAACGGCCAGGCGTACCCCGACACCCTGGTCGGCACCGACTCGCACACCACCATGGTCAACGGCCTGGGCGTGCTGGGCTGGGGCGTCGGCGGCATCGAGGCCGAGGCGGCCATGCTCGGCCAGCCGGTCTCCATGCTCATCCCGCGCGTGGTCGGCTTCAAGCTCACCGGCGCGCTGCCCACCGGCACCACCGCCACCGACCTGGTGCTCACCATCACCGAGATGCTGCGCAAGCACGGTGTGGTCGGCAAGTTCGTCGAGTTCTACGGCGAGGGCGTCTCCTCCATCCCGCTGGCCAACCGCGCCACCATCGGCAACATGTCGCCGGAGTTCGGCTCCACCGCCGCGATCTTCCCGATCGACGAGGAGACCATCAGCTACCTGCGGCTCACCGGCCGCGACGCCCAGCAGCTGGCGCTCGTCGAGGCGTACGCCAAGGAGCAGGGCCTGTGGCTGGACACCGACAATGAGCCGGTCTTCTCCGAGTACCTGGAGCTGGACCTGGCCACGGTCGTCCCCTCGATCGCCGGCCCCAAGCGCCCCCAGGACCGCATCGCGCTGGCCGACGCCAAGCAGAAGTTCGGCGCGGACGTGCGCAACTACGTCGCGGCCGCCGACATCGACGAGGCGGGCAAGGAGTCCTTCCCGGCCTCCGACGCCCCCGCCGTCTCCAACGGTGTGCCCTCCAAGCCGGTCACCGTGACCACCGCCGACGGTTCGACCTTCGAGCTGGACCACGGCGCCGTCACCGTCGCCGCCATCACCTCCTGCACCAACACCTCCAACCCGTCCGTCATGGTCGGCGCGGCGCTGCTGGCCAAGAAGGCGGTCGAGCGCGGCCTCACCCGCAAGCCCTGGGTCAAGACCACTCTGGCGCCCGGGTCCAAGGTCGTCATGGACTACTACGACCGGGCCGGCCTCACCCCGTACCTGGACAAGCTCGGCTTCAACCTCGTCGGGTACGGCTGCACCACCTGCATCGGCAACTCGGGCCCGCTGCCCGAGGAGATCTCGCAGGCGGTCAACGACAACGACCTCGCCGTCGTCTCGGTGCTCTCCGGCAACCGCAACTTCGAGGGCCGGATCAACCCCGACGTCAAGATGAACTACCTGGCGTCCCCGCCGCTGGTGGTCGCCTACGCGCTGGCCGGCTCGATGAAGATCGACATCACCACCGAGCCGCTGGGCACCGACTCCGAGGGCAAGCCGGTCTACCTGGCCGACATCTGGCCCACGGAGAAGGAGATCGAGGACGTCGTGGCGTCCGCGATCGGCCAGGAGATGTTCGGCCAGAGCTACGCCGACGTCTTCGCCGGCGACGCCCAGTGGAACTCCCTGCCGATCCCCACCGGTTCCACCTTCGAGTGGGACCCGGAGTCCACCTACGTCCGCAAGCCCCCGTACTTCGAGGGCCTGACGATGGACCCCTCCCCGGTCACCGACATCACCGGCGCCCGGGTGCTCGCCAAGCTCGGCGACTCGGTCACCACCGACCACATCTCGCCGGCCGGCGCCATCAAGGCCGACACCCCGGCGGGCAAGTACCTCACGGAGCACGGCGTGACCCGCCGTGACTTCAACTCCTACGGCTCGCGCCGCGGCAACCACGAGGTGATGATCCGCGGCACCTTCGCCAACATCCGGCTGCGCAACCAGATCGCGCCGGGCACCGAGGGCGGCTACACCCGCGACTTCACCCAGGCGGACGGGCCGGTCTCCTTCATCTACGACGCCTCCCAGAACTACCAGGCCGCCGGCACCCCGCTGGCCATCCTGGCCGGCAAGGAGTACGGTTCCGGCTCCTCCCGCGACTGGGCCGCCAAGGGCACCGCGCTGCTGGGCGTGCGCGCCGTCATCGCCGAGTCCTACGAGCGCATCCACCGCTCCAACCTCATCGGCATGGGCGTCCTCCCGCTCCAGTTCCCGGCCGGCGCCAGCGCCGAGTCGCTGGGGCTGACCGGCGAGGAGACCTTCTCCTTCACCGGGGTCACCGAGCTGAACGAGGGCCGCGTCCCGGCGACCGTCAAGGTCACCACGGACACCGGCGTGGAGTTCGACGCCACCGTGCGGATCGACACCCCCGGCGAGGCGGACTACTACCGCAACGGCGGGATCATGCAGTACGTCCTGAGGTCGCTGCTGCGCAAGTGACCCACGAGGGCCACGCGTCGACGGGCCGTCCTTCCCCCCGATCGGGGGAAGGGCGGCCCTTTCGCGTGTATCCCGCAGATCTCAACTCGGAAAAGCCTTCCCACAAGCACCGTTGGCGACCTTCCCCGGCCGCGGCGATTGGACTATACCTGTCGGCACCCGGGCGGGGCCCGCCGCCCGAGTTCCGTATGAAGGCGAGGACTTGAGCCATGACGTCACGTCCGCACAGTCCGCACACCCCCCACCCCCGGTACGTCGGCCGCCGCACCCTGCTGACCCGTACCGCGGCCGCCTCCCTGTTCGGCATCCCCGCGCTCGGCGCCCTGACCTCCTGTGCCAGCGGCGGCAGCGGAAGCGGCGGCAACACGAACGTGGAACGCGTCGACCCCACCGCCGACAACCCGCTGGGCGCCCACCCCGACGGCGAGATCGAGGTCGTCATCTTCGACGGCGGCTTCGGCGACCAGTACGCCATCGACGCCGAGAAGCTCTACGAGGAGCGCTTCGGCGCCGTCACCCACGTCAAGACCCAGGAGATCCAGTCCCGGATCCAGCCGCGCATGGTCAAGGGCGATCCGCCGGACGTCATCGACAACTCCGGCGCCGAGGCCATGGACATCGCCGCGCTCATCCGCAACGACCAGGTGCACGACCTCACCGAACTCCTGGACGCCCCCTCGCTGGACGACCCGTCCGTCACCGTCCGCGACACCCTGCAGCCCGGCACCGTGGAGATGGGCCAGTTCGGCACCCAGGCCGTCTACCGCATCAACTACGCCTACCACGTATACGGTCAGTGGTACTCCCGCACCGCCCTGGACCGCCTGGACGCCGAGTACCCGCGCACCTGGGACGAGATGATCGCGGTCTGCGAGAAGGCCAAGCGCGCCGGCATGGCCGGCTGGACGTACGCCGGGCAGTACCCGTACTACTTCAACTTCACGCTGTACCCGTTCATCGCCAAAATCGGCGGCGCCGACGTGCTGCGCGCCATCGACAACCTGGAGCCCAACGCCTGGCGCCACGAGGCGGTCCGCGCCGCCTTCGAGGCGTACCACGAACTGACCGCGCGCGGTTACGTGCTGGAGGGCAGCCCGGGGCTCAGCCACGAGGAGTCCCAGGACGAATGGTGCGCCGGGCGCGCCCTGTTCATCCCCAACGGCTCCTGGGTGGAGAACGAGGCCGCCAAGAACACCCCGGCCGACTTCGACATGGCGGTCGGCCCGCCCACCTCGCTGGACGCCTCCGACGCCATGCCCTTCGAGACCATCTGGGCCTCCCCGGGCGAGCCCTTCTTCGTCCCCTCCGACGCCGCCAACGTCGCCGGCGGCATGGAGTTCCTGCGCATCATGCTGGGCCGGGAGTCCGCCCGGAACTTCACCCAGCTGGTGTCCTCCCTCACCTGCGTCCGCGACTCGGTCGACGGCCTGGACCTGCCGCCCGGCCTCACCTCCGCCAACGACACCCTGACCGCCGCGGGCGACCACCTCGTCACCCCGCGGATGCCCGACTGGTACCGGCAGCTCAACAACGAGGAGATCGGCGGCGCCATCGCCGCCATGATGGCCGGCGACATCGACCCCGACGAGGCGATCACCCGCTGCCAGCGCGCGGCGGACGCCGCCGCCGCGGACGACTCCCTCGTCAAGTTCGAGCACATCTGATGGGGTGGGGGGACCGGCTGCTGCTGGGGGCGGCGCTCTTCCTGCCGCCCCGCCTGACCCCGCGGCGGATACGCGGCAGCCGGCACTACCGCACCATCGACCAGTACCGCTTCATCGGCTGGTTCCTGGCCGCCCCGGTGCTGGTGTTCGCGGTCTTCGTGGTCTCGCCGTTCGCCCAGGCGTTCTTCTACTCGATGACCGACTGGACCGGCTACAGCGCCGAGTTCACCTTCACCGGCACCGAGAACTACGAACGGCTGTGGAACGACGCCAAGTTCTGGGATGCGCTGCGCAACAGCCTGCTGCTGCTCGTGCTCGCCCCGCTGATCACCCTGTCGCTGGGCCTGTTCTTCGCCTTCATGCTCAACGCGGGCGGGCGCAGGCGCGGCGGCCAGGCGATCGCCGGGGTGGCCGGCACCCGCCTGTACAAGATCTTCTACTTCTTCCCGCAGGTGCTGTCCATCGCGATCATCGCCGTGATCTGGTCCCGGATCTACTCACCGCGCAGCGGCATCCTCAACGAGGGGCTGCGCACGGTCGGTCTGGACTCGCTGCGGCAGAACGACTGGCTCGGCGGCAGATTCGCCGTGTTCTGCGTCCTGGCGGTGCTGTGCTGGGCCTTCGTCGGCTTCTACGTGGTGCTGTTCTCCGCCGCGATGAGCTCGATCCCGCACGAGATCTACGAGGCGTCGCTGCTGGACGGGGCGACCCGGCCGGTGACGTTCTTCCGCATCACCCTGCCACTGACCTGGGGCACCGTGCGCACCGGCTGGATCTACATGGGCATCCAGGCCCTGGACGCCTTCGCGCTGGTCTCCATCATGGTCCCCGAACACGGCATGGACGTGCTGCCCAGCTACCTGTACGACAAGGCGTTCCGGGACGGCCAGGCCGGCTACGCCACCGCCGTCGGCGTCGTGCTGTTCGCCGTCACCCTGCTGTTCGCCGGCCTCATGATGCGCCTGGCGCGGAGGGAGCGGATCGAGCTGTGAAGGAGCCTCAGACCATGAGCCGAACCCGCGGCGACACCCGCCGCACCGAGGGCGGGGCGCTCAATGTCTTCGCCCACTCCTTCCTGGTGCTGTGGACCCTGCTGGCGGCCGGCCCGCTCATCTGGGTGCTGCTGGCGGCCCTCCGCCCGCACGTGGACATCGTCTCCGACCCCTTCGGGCTGCCCACCGCGCTGCACTGGGAGAATTTCACCAACGCCTGGACCACCGCCAACATCGGCCGCTACACCCTCAATTCGCTGATCATCCTCTCCGGTTCGCTCACCGGCACCATGCTGCTGGGCGCGATGGCCGCCTATGTGATCGCCCGCTACGACTTCCGCGGCAACCGGGCGGTGCATCTGCTGTTCACCGGCGGCCTGATGTTCCCCGTCTTTCTCGCCCTGGTGCCGCTGTTCTTCGTCCTCGACAATTTCGGACTGCTGAACACACGGCAGGGCCTGATCCTGGTCTATATCGCCTATTCCCTCCCGTTCACCGTCTTCTTTCTGGTGTCCTTCTTCCGCACCCTGCCCGGCGCCGTCCAGGAGGCCGCCCTGCTGGACGGCGCCTCCCACACCCGGATCTTCTTCCAGATCATGATGCCGATGGCCAAACCGGGGCTGATCAGCATCGGGATCTTCAACTTCCTCGGTCAGTGGAACCAGTTCGTGCTGCCCAAGGTGCTCAACATCGGCTCCCCGGAGGACGCGGTGCTCCCGCAGGGCCTGGCCGCCCTGATGGTGCAACAGCAGTACGAGGGCGACTGGGGAGCCCTGTACGCGGGCGTCTCGATGGCGATGCTGCCGGTCCTGGTGGTCTACGTGACCTTCCAGCGGCAGGTGCAGTCCGGCCTGACCGCAGGAGCCGTGCGGTAACCGGCCGCTTCCCCTCCGGCCCCGCATGCGGTCAAATAGTGTACGCGGGCGGTGAGACAAGGGGAGCGTGAGCCGTGCAGACTCCGGGGTCGCAGTCGTCACTGCACCGTGCCAACCTGGAACGGGTGGTGCGCGCGGTGCGCACCGCCGGAGCCCTGACCCAGGCGGACATCGCCCGGACCACGGGACTGTCGGCGGCCACCGTGTCCAATATCGTGCGGGAGCTGAAGGACGGCGGGCACGTCGAGGTGCGCACCACCTCGGCGGGTGGCCGCCGGGCCCGCAGCGTCTCGCTGGCCGCCGACGCCGGCATCGTGGTGGGCATCGACTTCGGCCACTCGCATCTGCGGGTGGCCGTGGGCAACCTCTCCCACCAGGTGCTCGCCGAGGAGGCCGAGCCGTTCGACGTGGACGCCTCCGCCGCCGAGGGGTTCGACCGGGCCGAGAAGCTGGTGTCCCGGCTGCTGGGCACCGCAGGGGTGGACCGGGCCAAGATCCTCGGCATGGGCCTGGGCGTGCCAGGGCCCATCGACGTGGCGACCGGCATCCTGGGCTCCACCGCCATCCTGCCGGGCTGGCGCGGCACCAACCCGCGCGAGGAACTCGCCGCCAGGACCGGCGTACCCGTCCATGTCGACAACGACGCCAACCTCGGCGCGCTCGGCGAACTCGTGTGGGGCTCCGGGCGCGGCTGCGACGACCTCGCCTACATCAAGGTGGCCTCCGGGGTCGGTGCCGGCCTGGTCATGGACGGCCGCATCTACCGGGGCCCCGGCGGCACCGCCGGGGAGATAGGCCACATCACCCTGGACGAATCGGGCCCGGTGTGCCGCTGCGGCAACCGTGGCTGCCTGGAGACCTTCACCGCAGCCCGCCACGTCCTGCCGCTGCTGCACGCCAGCCACGGCCCCGATCTGACGATGCGCCGGGTGGTGCAACTGGCCCGCGAGGGGGATCCGGGCTGCCGCCGGGTGGTCGCCGACATCGGCCGCCACATCGGCTCGGGCGTCGCCCATCTGTGCAACCTCCTCAACCCCTCCCGGGTCGTGCTCGGCGGCGATCTGGCCGAGGCGGGCGAGGTCGCGCTCACCCCGATCCGCGATTCGGTCAGCCGCTACTCGATCCCCTCCGCCGCCCGTAACCTCACCCTCGTCCCCGGTGCGCTCGGCGGGCGCGCGGAAGTTCTCGGCGCGCTGGCCCTGGCGCTGAGCGAAGTGGGCGACGCGGCATTGGTGGACCACTGAGAAAGCGGTCCGGAAAACCACAGAAGAAGGCCGGAAAATCGCCCGAACGGGCAACACGCGTTCACCTCTTGAAACCACGCCCACGGGCCGGACGGCGAATCCGTATCGTTTTGCGAGATGCCTGTTTTAAGTATTGACGGCGGCGAATTCGCGGAGTTATCTCTTGCGCCGACACCGGCCGCACCGTGGCAGCCGGGACAGGGAGGCGAGAACATCATGCGTATGCAGTTGCGCCCGATAGCCGTGGGCATCGTGTCCCTCGGTCTTGCGGCGGCCCTGACCGCCTGCGGCGAGGCGGGCGGCGGCGGTGGCTCAAGCGACGGCGACGGCAAGGGCGGTGGGGAGGGCAAGGAGTCCGGCACCATCGGACTGCTGCTGCCGGAGAACTCCACCACCCGCTACGAGTCCTTCGACCGGCCGTCCATCGAGGGCAAGATCGCCGAGCTGTGTCCGGACTGCAAGGTCCAGTACAACAACGCCAACGAGGACACGGCGCTCCAAAAGCAGCAGTTCGACGCGATGCTCACCCAGGGCGTCGACGTGATCATCCTGGACGCGGTGGACTCCGCGAGCACCGCCTCGTGGGTGGAGGAGGCCGCCGCCCAGGACGTTCCCGTGGTGGCCTACGACCGGCTCGCCGAGGGCGACGTGGCCGCCTATGTCTCCTACGACAACTTCGAGGTCGGCCGGCTCCAGGGCCAGGCGCTCATCGAGGCGCTGGGCGACGACGCCGAGGGCGCCGGCGTGGTGATGATCAATGGCTCGCCCACCGACCCCAACGCCGCCATGTTCAAGGCGGGCGCCCACGAGGTCCTGCACGGGGTCGTGGACATCGTCTACGAGTCGGACGTGGACGGCTGGGACGCCGCCCTGGCCAACGAGGACGTCACCGGCGCGGTGGAGTCCCTGGGCGGCGACGCCATCGACGCGGTGTACTCCGCCAACGACGGCATGGCGGCCGGCATCATCACCGCCCTGCACGCCGCCAACCTGCACGACCTCGTGGTCGGCGGCCAGGACGCCGAACTCGCCGGCCTCCAGCGGATCATCGCCGGTGAGCAGACCTTCACCATCTACAAGGCGCTCGTCCCGCAGGGTGAGCTGACCGCCGAGGTGGCGGTCCGGGTGCTGCGCGGCGAGGACTTCTCCGACCTCACCCCGGACGCCATCGACTCGCCCACCACCGAGGGCGTGCCCAGCGCGCTGCTGACCCCGGTCACGGTCACCGTCGAGAACATCAACGACACGGTCATCGCGGACGAGTTCTACGCCCCCGAGGCCATCTGCACCCGGGACTACGCCGACGCCTGCGCCGCCGCCGGCATCGGCTGACCGTACCCGCCTCATCCTCACCCGGGGCCGGGCCGCACCCGCGCCCGGCCCCATCACCAAGGAGAACGACCCTCACATGACCGCCGCCCCCGTACTGGAGTTGCGCGGTGTCTCCAAGCGGTTCGGCGCCGTACAGGCGCTCACCGACGTCGATCTGGAGATACGCCCCGGCGAGGTGACCGCCCTGGTGGGCGACAACGGTGCCGGAAAGTCCACGCTCGTCAAGACCATCGCCGGGGTGCACCCCATCGACTCCGGCGCACTCCTCTTCCGCGGCGAGCCGGTGCGGATCACCCGGCCGCACGACGCCCAGGAACTCGGCATCGCCACCGTCTACCAGGACCTGGCGCTGTGCGACAACCTCGACGTGGTCGCCAACCTCTTCCTGGGCCGCGAGATCCGCCGCCACGGGATGCTCGACCACGTCACCATGGAGCAGCGCTCCCGCGAGCTGCTCGACACCCTCTCCATCCGCATCCCCTCGGTGCGGATCCCGGTCGCCTCGCTCTCCGGCGGCCAGCGGCAGGTGGTCGCCATCGCCCGGGCCCTGGTCGGCTCGCCCGAGGTGGTCATCCTGGACGAGCCCACCGCCGCCCTCGGCGTCGAACAGACCGCCCAGGTCCTGGACCTGGTGGAGCGGCTGCGCGAACGCGGCCTCGCCGTCATCCTCATCAGCCACAACATGGCCGACGTCCAGGCCGTCGCCGACCGGGTGGCGGTGCTGCGCCTGGGCCGCAACAACGGGGTCTTCCCGGTGTCCGGCACCTCGCACGAGACGATCATCGCCGCCATCACCGGCGCCGCCGACAACGCGGTCAGCCGCCGCCGCGACCGCCTCGCCACGCCCGAGCCGGACGAGCGGCCGCAGGAGGAACAGTCTTGACCTCTCTCCTCATCCGAAGCAGGAGATTCACCCCTCGCGGGTTGAGCTTTCTGCTTCATCGACAGCAGCCGACCCGCACAAACGGCAGGGGTTGGAGTGCCAACCATCGGTCTTACGCCAGCTCCACAGACCTGACATCCCTCCAGCCCGGAGGTAGGCCCGGACGGCTTGGTTATCACCGCCCGGACACCACGACCCTACCACCCGTACGGACGCACCTACACACCGTGAGGGAACCGTGCTTCGCGGGACGTCCAATACCTCTCCCGGCCGAAGCCGGGAGTCTCCTCGGAGGCATTCGATGACCCAGCCCGCCCCCGACCCCCGGCTGCTGGTGCGCGAACGCGGCCTGGCCGGCTACCTCACCGAGTTCCGCCGCCGGATCAGCGGCGGCGAACTCGGCTCGCTGCCCGTCGTCGTCGGCCTGATCATCATCGCCGTCGTCTTCGAGATCCAGACCGGCACCTTCCTCACCCCCGGCAACCTCAGCAACATCTCCGTCTACATCGCCGGCCCCGGCATCATGGCGGTCGGCATCGTGCTGGTGCTGCTGCTGGGCGAGATCGACCTGTCCATCGGCTCCATGGCCGGCCTGTCCGCCGCCCTGTGGGCCGTCCTGTCCGTCACCCACGGCGTGCACGACCTGCTCGCCATCGCCCTGGCCATCGCCGCCGGTGCCGCCGTCGGCACCCTCCACGGCTTCTTCTTCGCCAAGATCGGCGTGCCCGCGTTCGTGGTCACCCTCGCCGGCTTCCTCGGCTGGAGCGGCCTGCAGATCTGGGTGATGGGCAACGAGGGCACCATCAACATCCCGCGCGACTCCCTGGTGCGCGACTTCACCACGCACTACTTCTCGGACATCGCCTTCGCGTACGGGCTCGCCGCGCTGATCACCGCCGGCTACGTCCTGGCCCTGCTGCGCACCGAGCGCCGCCGCGAGCGCGCCGCCCTGGCCACCCGCCCGGTCGCCGAGATCGTGCTGCGCGGGGCGCTGGTGGCGCTGGCCTCCTTCACCGTCGCGTACACCCTCAACCAGCACCGCGGCCTGCCGCTGGCCCTGGTGATCTTCCTGGGCATCCTGTTCGCCGGCCACTTCGTCCTGCGGCACACCACCTACGGCCGGCAGATCTACGCGGTGGGCGGCAACGCCGAGGCCGCCCGCCGGGCCGGCATCAACGTCGTCCGGGTCCGGATGACCGTCTTCACCATCGCCAGCTCGCTGGCCGCTCTCGGCGGTTTGTTCTGGGCGGCGCAGGCCGGCGGCGCGTCCAAGTCCCTGGGCTCGGGCAACCTCCTGATGAACGTCATCGCCGCCGCCGTCATCGGCGGCACCAGCCTCTTCGGCGGTCGGGGCTGGGTGTGGTCGGCCCTGCTGGGCACCCTGGTGATCCAGTCCATCACCACCGGACTGAACCTGCTGGGCATGGCCGCGGAGATCCAGTACATGATCACCGGCGCGGTGCTGCTGCTGGCGGTCGTCCTCGACTCCGTGTCCCGGCGCACCCAGCGCACCGCGGGGCGCACCTGACGCCGTAAGGTGAGCGGATCATCACCGGGCTCTGCGCGGTCGGTACGCCCCATGGACGATCACCCCCGGGGCCCGGTGACGTATCTCGCATACTGGGACCCCTGCCTGCGGGCAGGGGACCATAAACTGCTTGACGTACCGGCATCAGGCTGAACCGTCGAACGCTCGACAGCTAGGAGGAACGGTGGCGCTGCTGACCCGTCTGACGGGACCGCGCGATCTGGACGGGCTCACTCCGGAGCAGCTGGACCAGCTGGCTCAGGAGATCCGCACCTTCCTCATCGAGTCCGTCGCCAGAACCGGCGGCCACCTCGGCCCCAACCTGGGCGTCGTGGAACTCACCATCGCGCTGCACCGGGTCTTCGACTCGCCGGCGGACTCGATCCTGTTCGACACGGGGCACCAGTCCTACGTGCACAAACTGCTCACCGGCCGCCAGGACTTCTCCAGGCTGCGCGCCAAGGGCGGTCTGTCGGGCTACCCCTCGCGCGAGGAGTCCCCGCACGACATCATCGAGAACAGCCACGCCTCCACGGTGCTGGGCTGGGCGGACGGCCTGGCCAAGGCCAACGAGCTGCGCGGCCGCGACCAGCACGTGGTGGCGGTCACCGGCGACGGGGCGCTCACCGGCGGCATGGCCTGGGAGGCGCTGAACAACATCGCCTCCGCCCAGGACCGCCCGCTGGTCATCGTCGTCAACGACAACGAGCGCTCGTACTCCCCGACCATCGGCGGCCTCGCCAACCACCTCGCCACGCTGCGCACCACCGAGGGCTACGAGCGCTTCCTGGCCCGCGGCAAGGAGATGCTCAACCGCACCCCGGTGGTCGGCAAGCCGCTGTACGACACGCTGCACGGCGCCAAGAAGGGCCTCAAGGACGTCATCGCCCCGCAGGGCATGTTCGAGGACCTCGGCCTGAAGTACGTCGGCCCCATCGACGGCCACGACATCACCGCCCTGGAATCGGCCCTCAAGAGCGCCAAGCGGTTCGGCGGCCCGGTGATCGTGCACTGCATCACCGAGAAGGGCCGCGGCTACCAGCCCGCCCGTGACGACGAGGCCGACCAGTTCCACGCGGTGGGCGTCATCCACCCGGACACCGGCCTGCCGGTGGCCGCCCCCGGCGCCGACTGGACCTCCGTCTTCGGCGAGGAGATCGTCAAGCTCGGCCGCGAGCGCGAGGACATCGTGGCCATCACCGCCGCGATGCTGCGGCCCGTCGGCCTCCAGGCGTTCGCCGAGGAGTTCCCGGACCGGGTCTTCGACGTCGGCATCGCCGAGCAGCACGCCGCGGTCTCCGCCGCCGGCCTGGCCACCGGCGGACTGCACCCGGTGTTCGCCGTGTACGCGACCTTCCTGAACCGCGCCTTCGACCAGCTGCTGATGGACGTGGCGCTGCACAAGCTCGGGGTCACCTTCGTGCTGGACCGCGCCGGAGTCACCGGCACCGACGGCGGCTCGCACAACGGCATGTGGGACATGTCGATCCTCCAGGTGGTGCCCGGGCTGCGGATCGCCGCCCCGCGCGACGCCGAGGAGGTGCGCCGCCAGCTGCGCGAGGCGGTGCAGGTCTCCGACGCGCCCACCGTGGTCCGTTACTCCAAGGGCTCGGTCGGCAAGAACGTGCCCGCCGTGGGCACCGTCGGCGGCATGGACGTGCTGCGGCACGCCGGCACCGACCGCCCCGATGTGCTGCTGGTGTCCATCGGCGCGCTGGCCCCCGTCGCCCTGGAGGCGGCGGCGCTGCTGGAGCAGCAGGGCATCACCTCCACCGTGGTGGACCCGCGCTGGGTCAAGCCGGTGGACGCGGCGCTGCCCGGCCTGGCGGCCGAGCACCGGGTGGTCGTCACCGTCGAGGACAACAGCCGCTCCGCGGGTGTCGGTTCGGCGATCGCGCAGGCGCTGCGCGACGCCGACGTGGACATCCCGCTGCGCGACTTCGGCATCCCCGAGCGTTTCCTGGACCACGCCTCCCGCAAGGAGATCCTGGCCGAGATCGGGCTGACCGGCCCGGACATCGCCCGGCAGGTCACCGGTCTGGTGGCGCGTGTCGACGGCCGTTACGACCCGGCCGGAGCCGGGGCCTGAGCCGTTCGGGAGGCTCGCGGTGAGGCCCTTCGAAAGGTCCCACCGCGAGCCTCCCGCCTCCCGTCGCGGGTGAACCGGTCAGCCGTTCTGCAGGGCCGCCGGGTCCATCCACATGACCTCCCACAGGTGACCGTCGGGGTCCTGGAAGCTGCGCCCGTACATCGGGCCCTCCTCCATCGGGTCCTTCGAGTGCTTCCCGCCGGCCGCCAGGGCGCGGTCGGCCAGGTCGTCCACTCCCTGCCGGGTGTCGGCCGACAGCGCGGTGATGACCGCCGCGGTCCGCTCGGTGTCCGCGAGCTCCTTGTCGGTGAACTTCGCGAAGAACGGCTTGACCAGCAGCATCACGTAGATGCTGTTCTCCTCGATCACGAAGCAGGCCGCGTTCTCGTCCGAGAACTGCTCGTTCTGGGTGAACCCGAGCCGCTTGTAGAACTCCTTGGACCGGTCGAGATCCTGGACCGGGAGATTGACGAAGATGTTCGTGTTGGCCATGGCCGTTGCCTCCTGAATCGTGCGGTCGTGGTGCCGCGGTGCGGCCCTCGTGAGTACAGACCCGGGCGCAGCGCGGAACTCATCGCCGCGCACCGGGGGATTTCCCGGCCGCCCTCCTGGGGCCGGTGTCACGGCGCCTGTCCGGCGGTGTCCTCCTCCACCGGGGCCCCGGTGCGCAGTGCCTCCCACACGCTGTCGGCCGCCGCGCCGGGGGCGGGCAGGGCGACGGTGCGCAGCTCGCCGGTGTTCGCCCCGCTCAGCCGCTGGGCGAAGTCCAGCAGGTCGGTGAGCGAGCCCAGCTCCGCGTCGGTGGTCAGCGATTTGGTGGCGGCGTCCGCCAGCCGGTAGAGCTTGGCGGGGCTGGAGAGCATGCCTTCCGAGTCGACCTCGGTGAGCAGCGCGAGCAGCATCCGTTCGCGCAGTTCGGGGTCGCCCTCGGCCGGCTGCGCGGCGCGCGCGGCCTCCAGCGCCTGCGCGCCGCTGAGGGTGTGGGTGCCGCTGTCGAGGACGAGGCCGCCGTCCGCCGCGTACACCGGCTCGGGGAGGTCGAGCGTCACTCCGCCGACCGCGTCGGCGAGCTGACCGAAGCGCGCGAAATCGACTTCCAGATAGTGGTCCATCCGGATGTCGCTCATCTTCTCGACGCTGCGGACCACGCAGCTGGGGCCGCCGAGTGCGTAGATGTCCCCGAACTCCAGTTCCCCGCCGGCCGCCTGCCCGTCCGTTCCGGCGCAGTGCGGCCGGGGCACGAGGGCGTCGCCCGGCAGGGCGACGACGGTGACCGCGCCGCCGTCGTCGGGCAGATGTACCACCATGGCGGACTGCCGGCCGGCCTCGGAGTCCGCGCTGAGCACGAGGATGTCCTGGGCGGGCTGTTCCGGGTCGGGCTGCGGCCGGTCCTGTTCGCCGAGCTCGGCGTTGATGTCGACACTGCGCAGATTGCCGTTGATCTGGCGGTAGAGCCAGAACCCCGTGCCTGCGGCGACCACCAGCAGCCCGGCCAGGGACCAGCCGAGGATGTGACGCAGCCTGCGCGACAGACGGAACGTGAGGTATGGCATGTCAACCGATGATATGTCCGGCTCGCCGGATTGCCAGGCCCCACGCGCGAAGGCGCCCGGCCGGTCCGCGGACCGGCCGGGCGCCTTCGCGCGTTCCCGTTACTGCGGTACCGAGGCCACGCCCCGGGGCAGCAGCCGCCGCCCCAGTACCCGCTCGGACACCCCGGCCCGGTCCAGGTACGGGGTGATGCCGCCCAGGTGGAACGGCCAGCCCGCACCCGTGATCAGGCACAGATCGATGTCCTGCGGCTCGGCCACCACACCCTCGTCGAGCATCAGCCCGATCTCCTCGGCGATGGCGTCCAGCGCCCGGTCCCGTACCTGCTCCTCCGTCAGCGCCGCGTCGGCCACCTCGAACAGGGCCAGCACCTCCGGGTCCAGCTCCGGGCTGCCCGACTCGTGACGGTAGAAGGTCTTCTTCCCGGCCTCCACCACCCGGCCCAGGTTCGCCGAGACCGTGAACCGGTCCGGGTACGCCCGCTCCAGGGTGCCCGCCACATGGTGCGCCACCGCGGGGCCCACCAGCTCCAGCAGCTCGATCGGCGACATCGGCAGCCCCAGCGGCGCCAGCGCCCGGTCGGCCACCGGCACCTCGGTGCCCTCGTCGATCGCCCGCAGCACCTCACCCATGAACCGGGTCAGGATGCGGTTCACCACGAACGCCGGCGCGTCCTTCACCAGCACCGAGGTCTTCTTCAGCTTCCGGCTGACCGCGAACGCCGTCGCCAGCGCCGCGTCATCGGTACGCTCCGCCCGCACGATCTCCAGCAGCGGCAGGATGGCGACCGGGTTGAAGAAGTGGAAGCCCACCACCCGCTCGGGGTGCTCCAGCTTGGCGGCCATCTCGGTGACCGACAGCGAGGAGGTGTTGGTGGCCAGGATCGCGTGCGGCGGCACCACCGCTTCCAGCTCCGCGAACACCTGCTGCTTGAGGCCCATCTCCTCGAAGACCGCCTCGATGACGAAGTCGGCGTCCGCGAAGGCGGTGGCCTTGTCCAGTGACCCGGTGACCGAGGCCTTCAGCCGGTTCGCCCGATCCTGCGTGAGCCGGCCCTTGAGCAGCAGCATGTCGATCTGCTCGTGCACCCAGCCGACACCCTTGTCCACCCGCTCCTGGTCGATGTCGGTGAGCACCACCGGCACCTCGAGACGGCGGGCGAACAGCAGTGCGAGCTGCGAGGCCATCAGCCCCGCGCCCACCACGCCGACCTTGGTGACCGGCCGGGCGAGCGACTTGTCCGGTGCCCCGGCCGGCCGCTTGGCGCGGCCCTGCACCAGGTTGAAGGCGTAGATCCCGCTGCGCAGCTCGTCGCCCTGGATGAGGTCGGCCAGCGCCCGGTCCTCGGCGTCGAACCCGGCGGCGATGTCGCCGTCGCGCACCTGGTCGATGATGTCCAGCGCCCGGTAGGCGGCCGGCGCCGCCCCGTGCACCTTGGAGTCGGCCAGCGCCCGGCCCCCCGCCACCGCCTCGTCCCAGGCCTCGCCGCGGTCCGGCTCCTGGCGCGCCACCACCAGCTCGCCGCGCAGCACGGCCGAGGTCCACACCAGCGACTGCTCCAGGAAGTCCGCGGCGTCGAACAGGGCGTCCGCGATCCCCAGCTCATGGACCTGGGGGCCCTTCAGCTGCCGGTTCTGGTTGAGGGCGTTGCCGATGATCACCGAGACGGCCCGCTCGGCGCCGATCAGCTGCGGCAGCAGCGTGCAGCCGCCCCAGCCGGGCACCAGACCGAGGAAGACCTCGGGCAGCGCGAACGCGCCGATCGCGCGGGAGACCGTCCGATAGGTGCAGTGCAGCCCGATCTCGACCCCGCCGCCCATCGCGGCGCCGTTGTAGTACGTGAAGGTGGGCACCGGCAGCGCGGACAGCCGCTTGAACACCTCGTGTCCGCCGCGCCCGATCGCCAGCGCCTCCTCGTGGGTGCGCAGCTCGCTCACGCCCTTGAGGTCGGCGCCCACCGCGAACACGAACGGCTTGCCGGTGATCCCGACCCCCACGATCGAGCCGTCGGCGGCCTCCGCCGCGACCTGGTCGATGGCCGCGTCGATGTTCGCCAGCGAACGCGGCCCGAAGGTGGTGGGCTTCTTGTGGTCGAAGCCGTTGTCGAGCGTGATCAGCGCGAACCGGCCGCCGTTCGACGGCAGATCCAGATGACGTACCTGCGCCTGGGTGACCACTTCACCCGGAAACCGCTCCGCGGCGCCCTTCAGCAGCTCGGACGTGGCGACGGTGGTGCTCACAGCATCTCCCTGTTCGCTTCTCCGCCCGCCGGGCGAAGGTACGGCATGTCGGTCGTCTGACTCCTGTCGGCCCGGCGTGCGGCGCTCACTCAACCCCCCACAGCGGGTTCTCCCAGATCACGGTGCCGCCCATGCCGAGCCCCACGCACATGGTGGTCAGCCCGTACCGGACCTGCGGCTGGTCCTCGAACTGCCGGGCGAGCTGGTTCATCAGCCGGACGCCCGAGGACGCCAGCGGATGACCGTAGGCGATCGCCCCGCCGTACTGGTTGACCCGCGGGTCGTCGTCCGCGATCCCGAAGTGGTCCAGCAGCGCCAGCACCTGCACCGCGAACGCCTCGTTGACCTCGAACAGCCCGATGTCCCCGATGGACAGGCCCGCCTTGGCCAGCGCCTTCTCGGTCGCCGGGACCGGGCCCACGCCCATCACCTCGGGGTCAACCCCGGCGAAGGCGTACGACACCAGCCGCATCCGCGTGGTCAGCCCCAGCTCCCGCGCGGAGTCCTCGTCGGCCAGCAGCGAAGCGGTCGCCCCGTCGTTCAGGCCCGCCGAGTTGCCCGCGGTGACCCGGCCGTGCGGGCGGAACGGCGTCTTGAGCCCGGCCAGCCCCTCCAGCGTGGTGCCCGGGCGCATCGGCTCGTCCTCGGTGGCCAGGCCCCAGCCCAGCTCACCGCCCTCCGGGCTGGTGCGGCGCACCGAGACCGGCACCAGGGAGTCCTGGATCTTTCCGTCCGCGTACGCCTTGGCCGCCTTCTCCTGGCTGCGCACCGCGTACGCGTCCGCCCGCGCCCTGGTGAGGTGCGGGAAGCGGTCGTGCAGGTTCTCCGCCGTCATGCCCATGAACAGTGCCGACTCGTCGACCAGCCGTTCGGAGACGAACCGCGGGTTGGGGTCCACGCCCTCACCCATCGGGTGCCGGCCCATGTGCTCCACGCCGCCGGCCACCGCCACGTCGGCGGAGCCGAACGCGATCGCCCCGGCCGCCGTGGTCACCGCCGTCATCGCGCCCGCGCACATGCGGTCGATCGAGTAGCCGGGTACGGACGAGGGCAGTCCGGCCAGGATCGCGGCGCTGCGGCCCAGCGTCAGCCCCTGGTCGCCGATCTGCGTGGTGGCGGCGATCGCCACCTCCTCCACCCGCTCGGGCGGCAGCCCGGGGTTGCGCCGCAGCAGTTCCCTGATGCACTTGATCACCAGGTCATCGGCGCGGGTCTCGTGGTAGATCCCTTTCGGGCCCGCCTTGCCGAACGGGGTGCGGACGCCGTCGACGAAGACGACATCCCTGACGGTACGGGGCACGTTGGCTCTCCTCCACGCGTGGGATCCCGGCCGGGGTCAGCCAGTACGGGGCTCGGCGACGTGCCCCGGCGGGAGTGTGCGGTCCACCACCCATGCTACTCGCGGGTAACTGCCTGGCAAGGGCGATCCGCACCTCAATGCCCACGGAATCCGCGATCCCCGGGAACGCCGGGCCGGCGACACGCCCCGGGGTACGGGAGCGCGTTCGGGCGCCGTCAGAGCCGCACGCGCCGGGGGCGCGCGCCGATCAGGCGCCGGCCGCCAGCGCCTGGGTCAGCAGCGGCACCGTCTGCTCGATCTGCCACTCCCGCGCGCCCAGCGAGCGCAGCGACTGCGCCACCAGCTCCGGCTCGGCACCGGCCGGCGGCTCCCAGCACAGCCGGCGCACCGTGTCGGGCGCCAGCAGATTCTCCTGCGGCAGCCGCAGCTCCTCCGCGTGCGCCGTCACCGCCGCCCGCGCCGCCGCCAGCCGCGCCGCCGCCGCCGGATCCTTGTCCGCCCACGACCGGGGCGGCGGGGGCCCCGTCACCGGCTGCCCCGGCTGCGGAAGCTGCGCCTCCGGCAGCCGCTTCGCCCGGTCGACCGCCGCCTGCCACTGCTGCAGCTGCCGCCGCCCCATCCGGTGCCCGAAACCGGGCAGCGCCGCCAGCGCCGTCACATCCGCCGGCACCGCCAGCGCCGCCGCCACGATCGCCGCGTCCGCCAGCACCTTGCCCGGGGACAGATCACGCCGCTGTGCCACGTGGTCGCGGGTGGTCCACAGCTCCCGCACCACCGCCAGCTGTCTGCGGCGCCGCACCTTGTGCACCCCCGAGGTGCGCCGCCAGGGGTCCTTGCGCGGCGGCGCCGGGGGAGCGGCGACGATCGCCGCGAACTCCTGGTGCGCCCACTCCAGCTTCCCCTGCTTGGTCAGCTCCTCCTCCAGCGCGTCGCGGAGATCGACGAGAAGCTCCACGTCCAGCGCCGCGTACCGCAGCCACGGCTCGGGCAGCGGACGGGAGGACCAGTCCACCGCCGAGTGCCCCTTCTCCAGGCTGTAGCCGAGCACGTTCTCCACCATGACGCCCAGACCCACCCGGGCGAACCCGGCCAGCCGGCCCGCCAGCTCGGTGTCGAACAGCTGCTCGGGAACCATTCCTATGTCGCGCAGGCACGGCAGGTCCTGGGTCGCGGCGTGCAGCACCCACTCCGTACCGGACAGCACCGAGCCCAGCGCGCTCAGATCGGGGCAGGCCACCGGGTCGATCAGGACCGTACCCGCGCCCTCGCGCCGCAGCTGCACCAGATACGCGCGCTGCCCGTACCGGTAGCCGGACGCCCGCTCCGCGTCCACTGCCACCGGCCCGCTCCCGGCCGCGAAGGCGGCCACCACCGACTCCAGCGCCGCGTCCTCGGCCGTGACCTCGGGAACACCCTCCCGGGGGGCCAGCAACGGCACCGCCGCCGGACCGGTCTCCTCGGTGGTCGGTGGGGCGGCGTCATCGGCGGTTTGCTGAGCGTCGGTCACCTGTCAAGGGTAACGGTGTGCGTACGGTGCGCGGTGTCGGACCGTATCCGACCGCAAACGCCCCGCTGCCCGCCGGCGTCCCGACCGGGACACCGCGGGCAGCGGGGCGAAGGCCGGCGGCCGGGCCGCCGGATGTTCAGTGAATGATGCCGGTGCGCAGCGCCACCGCCACCATCCCGGCCCGGTCGCCCGTGCCGAGCTTGCGGGCGATCCGTGCCAGGTGGCTCTTGACCGTCAGCGCCGACAGGCCCATGGAGACACCGATGGCCTTGTTGGACTGGCCCTCCGCCACCAGTCGCAGCACCTCCACCTCACGCCCGGACAGCTCGCGGTAGCCGCCCTGGTGGGCGGGCGCGCCCGGCGGTCGGCGGTGGTGGTGCATCCGGGCGGCGGCGCCGATCTGCGCCGCGCCGTGCCGGGCCGGCGGGCCCAGGTTGTTGCGGGTGCCGGTGACGACGTACCCCTTGACGCCGCCGGCCAGCGCGTTGCGGACGGCGCCGATGTCGTCGGCGGCGGACAGCGCCAGGCCATTGGGCCAGCCCGCCGCCCGGGTCTCCGACAGCAGGGTCAGCCCCGAACCGTCGGGCAGGTGGACATCGGCGACGCAGATGTCACGGGGATTGGCCACCCGCGGGCGCGCCTCCGCGATGGACGACGCCTCGATCACGTCGCGCACCCCCAGCGCCCACAGATGGCGGGTCACGGTGGAACGGACACGCGGGTCGGCGACGACGACCATCGCGGTGGGCTTGTTGGGGCGGTAGGCCACCAGGCTTGTGGGGTGCTCGAGGAGAACTGACACCGGGCCTCCGGGCTGGATGGGGACGGAGCCGACTTATCTGGTGAAGCCGGGGCGATCCGGATGGAAGGGTCATTGACTCCTTCGGCATGAACTCCTTGGTCCTTTAGAGAATGATCACGAACCGGTGATTCGTCGGTTTCTCCTTCGGTTCTCCTTGTCATACGGCCCGTTGTGCGCTTTCCTGCCTCCCTACACCGGGCGGGGCCCCCGCCGGCGGGGAAAAGCCGCCACCGTGCCCCCCGCCGTCTCCGGCGGCAGCCCCGCGCACTGCGCCAACAGCGCGCACCAGGCAAGGAGATGGCCGCCCGCCTCCTCCGGGTCGCGCGGGGTCCACGACGCCCGCAGCTCCACCTCGGTACGCGGTGGCCGGTCACCGAGCCCGCCGAAGAAGTACGAGCCGGCCCGGGTCACCGTGCCGCTCTCCTCCAGCGGGGCCAGACCCCGCCCCTCCAGCGCCTCCATCAGCCACGACCAGGCCACCTCGGGCAGCAGCGGATCAGCGCCCAGCTCCGGGTCCAGATCGGCCCGGGCCAGGGTCACCACCCGGAACTCCCCGCGCCAGGTGTCGTCGCCCTGCGGACTGTGCAGCAGGATGAACCGGCCGTCCGCCGTCTCCGCGCCGTCGACCGTCACCTCCGCCTCCAGGGCGTGCGCGTACGGGGCCAGCCGGCGCGGGGCCGGCATCGGCGCCAGCCGCACCTCGGGCCGCGGCCGTGCGGCGCCGAGCGCCGCCACCGCCCGCCGGAACGCGTAAGGAGCCTCAGCGCCGGGGCCGTTCATGTCTCCGGAATCCTCCGTCGGCTCAATTCGTGACGCTGCCATGGCCGGTAACCCTAGGTCCTCGCCGCGCCGATCACCGCGAGGCCACGCCGCCCGCGCCCCGTACCGCGAAGCACACCCCGGGGGTGCGGGTCAATCCGCGCGTCGTGCGAAACTTTCCCGTGTGACCCACAGCAGCCAGTCGCAGGACCGCGCCCTGACCGATTCCCCGTTTCTGCGGGCCTGCCGCCGGGAACCGGTGCCGCACACCCCGGTGTGGTTCATGCGCCAGGCCGGGCGCTCGCTGCCCGAGTACCGCAAGCTGCGGGCCGGCACCACGATGCTCGACTCCTGCGCGCGGCCCGACATGGTCACCGAGATCACCCTCCAGCCGGTGCGCCGGCACGGCGTGGACGCCGCCGTCTTCTTCAGCGACATCGTCGTCCCGCTGAAGGCCATCGGCGTCGACCTCGACATCAAGCCGGGCGTGGGCCCCGTCGTGGCGAGCCCCATCCGGGACCGTTCCGACCTGGAGCAGCTGCGGCCCCTGGAGCCCGACGACGTCCCGTACATCACCGAGGCCATCGGGCTCACCACCGCCGAGCTCGGCGCCACCCCGCTGATCGGCTTCGCCGGAGCGCCGTTCACCCTCGCCAGCTACCTCATCGAGGGCGGGCCCTCCCGCAACCACGAGCACACCAAGGCCATGATGTACGGCGACCCGCAGCTGTTCCACGCGCTGCTGGACCGGCTCGCCACTATCGCCTCGGCCTTCCTCGACGTGCAGATCAGGGCCGGCGCCTCCGCCGTCCAGCTCTTCGACTCCTGGGTGGGCGCGCTGTCCCCCGCCGACTACCGCGCCCACGTGCTGCCGCACTCCGCCAAGGTCTTCCGGGCCGTCGAGCACCACGGCGTGCCCCGCATCCACTTCGGCGTCGGCACCGGCGAACTGCTCGGGCTCATGAGCGAGGCCGGCGCCGATGTCGTCGGCGCCGACTGGCGCATCCCGCTGGACGAGGCGTCCCGCCGCATCGGCGGCGGCAAGACCGTCCAGGGCAACCTCGACCCCGCCGTGCTGTTCGCCCCGCGCGCCGCCGTCGAGGCCCAGGCACAGCGGGTGCTGGACGCCGCCGCCGGGCTGCCGGGCCACATCTTCAACCTCGGCCACGGCGTCCTGCCGGACACCGACCCGGACGCCCTGACCCGGCTGACCGAGTACGTCCACGAGCGCACCGCCCGCTGACCATGCAGGTGATCGTCATCGGCGGCGGCATCGCCGGACTCGCCGCCGCGCACCGGCTCAGCGGATCCGGCGTCCGCGTCACCGTCCTGGAGGCGGACAGCCGCTTCGGCGGCAAACTGCGCACCGGCGAGGTGGCGGGCCTGCGCGTCGACCTGGGCGCCGAATCGATCCTCGCCCGCCGCCCCGAGGCCATCGACCTCGCCGAGGCGGCCGGCCTGGGCGGCGCGCTGCACCCGCCCGCCCCCGTCGGCGCCGCGATCTGGACCGGCGGCGCGCTGCGCCCCATGCCCAAGGGCCATGTGATGGGCGTGCCCGGCACCGCCGCCGCCCTCACCGGGGTGCTCTCCGACACCGGTCTGGCCCGCATCGCCCGGGACAGCGAACTGCCACCGCTGCGGGTCGGCGAGGACGTCGGCATCGGCGCCCTGGTCGCCGAACGGATGGGCCCCGAGGTCGTGGACCGGCTGGTCGAGCCGCTGCTCGGCGGCGTCTACGCGGGCGACGCCTACCGCATCTCGCTGCGCGCCGCCGTTCCCCACCTCTACGAGGCCGCCCGCACCCACGACTCGCTGCTGGCCGCCGTGCGCGCCGTGCAGCGCCGGCAGGAGGAGGCCCGCGAGGGCAAGCCCGCGGGCCCGGTCTTCAACGGCATCGAGGGCGGCGTCGGCCGGCTCCCCGAAGCCGTCGCCGCCGCCTGCCGGGCGGCCGGCGCCACCCTGGAGAGCGGCGTCGCGGTGACCGGCCTGCGCCGTACCGCGCGCGGCTGGGCCGCCCAGCTCGCCGACGGCCGCTCGCTGACGGCGGACGGCGTGATCCTGGCCGTGCCCGCGAGCGCCGCCGCCCGGCTGCTGGCCGCCGAGGCACCGGCGGCCGGCCGTGAACTCGCCGCCCTGGACTACGCGTCGATGGCCCTGGTCACCCTCGCCTTCCGGCGCGCCGACCTGGCCCGGCTGCCGCGCGGCAGCGGCTTCCTGGTGCCCGCCGTCGACGGCCGCACCATCAAGGCCGCCACCTTCACCAGCGCCAAATGGGGCTGGGCCGCCGCGGCGGACCCCGAACTGTTCGTCCTGCGCGCCTCCATCGGCCGCTACGGGGAGAGCGCGCCGCTCCAGTGGGAGGACGCCGACCTGGTCCGCGCCGCCCTCGCCGACCTCGGCGCGGCGACCGGACTGGCGGCCGAACCCGTCGACTCGCTGGTCACCCGCTGGTACGACGGGCTGCCGCAGTACCAGGTCGGCCATGTGGCCTGGGCGGCCCGGGTGCGCGGATATCTGGCGGCACTGCCCGGAGTACGGCTGTGCGGCGCCTCGTACGACGGGATCGGCATCCCGGCGTGCGTGGCGGGCGGGACACGGGCCGCCGAGGAACTGCTGCGCACCGTGGATCCGGGCGGCCCGCGCGAGGACACAGGAGAGTAGGAGATGACGGACATGACGACTGCATCCGACAAGACCCCCAACGCGGGCAAGCGCGCCAAGGACCTCAACGAGGTCATCCGCTACACACTGTGGTCGGTGTTCCGGCTGCGCGACGTGCTGCCCGAGGACCGCGGCGGCATCGCGGAGGAGGTCACGGAGCTGTTCGAGCAGCTGGCCGGCAAGGACATCACCGTACGCGGCACGTACGACGTCTCCGGGCTGCGCGCCGACGCCGACGTGATGATCTGGTGGCACGCCGAGACCTCGGACGCCCTCCAGGACGCGTACAACCTCTTCCGCCGCACCCGCCTGGGCCGCGCGCTGGAGCCGGTGTGGTCGAACATGGCGCTGCACCGCCCCGCCGAGTTCAACAAGTCGCACATCCCGGCGTTCCTCGCCGACGAGCAGGCCCGCGACTACGTGAGCGTCTACCCGTTCGTGCGCTCCTACGACTGGTACTTGCTGCCGGACGAGGAGCGGCGCACGCTGCTGGCCGAGCACGGCAAGATGGCGCGCGGCTACCCCGACGTCCGGGCGAACACCGTCGCCTCGTTCTCGCTGGGCGACTACGAGTGGATCCTGGCCTTCGAGGCGGACGAACTGCACCGCATCGTCGACCTGATGCGCCACCTGCGCGGCTCGAAGGCGCGGCTGTACGTGCGTGAGGAGATCCCGTTCTACACCGGGCGCCGCAAGTCGGTCTCCGAGCTGGTGGCCTCGCTCGCCTGAGCGGCGTACGTCAGGGGGACGGCCGCCGGTACGGGTTGGTGGCCGTCCGCCACCGCTGGACGATCTCGTGGAACGCCTGCGGGAAACCGGGATCGGGCGCGGCGGTGTAGTCGCGCGGCGCCGCAAGCTTCAGCGGCCGGCCGTCGGTGCGGGTGACGACGATCTTCAGCTCCTCCCGCCCCGGCAACCCGCTGCGCCTGATCCCTATGTGGGCGACGTCCTGCCAGGGGCAGAAGCGGTGCCGCAGCGGGCGTGAGGTGCGGATGCCGTGGGCGTCGACGACGGTGCGGCCGAGCGCGAGCCAGATGATCCACGGGATCGCCGGGCTCATCATCACCGGGAAGCTGCACATGACCAGGACCACCGGCCACTCCCGCTCCCGCCCCGTGGCCAGCAGCACGGTGATCACCGCGAGCGACAGCAGCCCGGCGCTGCCGAGCACCCAGGCGATGATCAGTGAGGACCGGCGCTGCCGCAGCTGATATTCGATCTCCCGCACGAGGGGGAAGTGTAGGCGGGGCAGCGCGATGGCGTACCGTTCCGCCATGCGACTCGAAGGGGTGGGGCGCCGCCGGGGACGTGTGGGGCCCTGGACCCTGCGTGAGGTCGAACTGGCACTGCCGGCAGGCACGTTGATCCGCATCGAGGGCGGCAACGGCAGTGGCAAGTCCACCCTGCTGCGGCTGATCGCGGGCGTCGACCTCCCCACCACGGGCCGGATCACCGGCCGGCCGGCGCGGACCGGGTACGTTCCCGAACGCTTCCCGCCCACCCTGCCCCTGACCGCGCGCGGCTATCTGCGGCACCTGGGCCGCGTCCACGGACTGCGCGGCCGGGCCGCCGCCCGCGCCGCCGACCACTGGCTGGAGCGGCTGGGCGCGGACCCCTACGCGGACGAACCACTGCGCGAGCTGTCCAAGGGCAGCGCCCAGCGGATCGCTGTCGCCCAGGCGCTGCTGGCGGAACCCGCGCTGCTGGTCCTGGACGAGGCCTGGACCGGCCTGGACCGCGCGGCCCGGCGGACCCTGGACGAGGTGGTGGGCGAACGCGGGGCGGCCGGCGCGACGGTGGTCTTCGTGGACCACGACCCCGCCCGCCTGACGGCGGCGCGACCGCTGCGGTACGGGCTCGCCGGGGGCGCCCTGAGCGCCCTGGCGGAGCGGACCGGGGAGGGTGACCCCGCCTCCGAGGGGTGCGCCGCAGAGCCTGGCCGGGTGACGATCGAGGCCCAGGCGCCGCCCGGGGCGGCACCGCTCACCGCCGCCTGGCCCGGCGCCCCGGACCTGCGCCGGCTGCCGGACGGCACCCTGCATCTGACGGTGTCCGCGGCCCACTCGGACGCGCTGCTGCGCACCCTGCTCACCGCGGCACCCGGCTGGCACATCCGCGCCGTACGGCACCACCGTTGACCCCCGCGCCCGCCCGAGGAGAACGATGAGCGTCCTCATCGCCCTGACGCGCTATCAGCTGGCTCTGCTGCTCCGTTCGCAGCGCTGGCTGCCCCCGCTGCTGCTCTACGCGATCCTGCTGGTCATCGGCGTGTGGCCCGGCGAGCCGGTGCTGGACGGCCTGGGGTTCGCCGCCGCCGCGCTGCTGCCGGTGGCCGTGTGGCTGACCTGGGTGTGCCTCACCGGTGAGCCCGCCGCCGCACGGGCCTGCGCGGTGGCCGCGGCCGGCGCCGTACGGGTGCGGCTGGGGGCCGCGCTGGCCGGGCTGCTGGCCTCCGCCTCCCTCGGGGTGGTGGCCTGCGCCGTCGTGCTGTGGTCCGGCACGGCGCACGGCGCGGACCGCCGTACCGCCATCCCGCTGGGCTCCGCCGCCCTCGCCGCGCTGCTCGCCGTGGTGTGCTGTGCGCTGCTCGGTACGGCCGTGGGCGTGCTGGGGCAGCGGCTGCCGCGCGGCGCCGTGTGGTCCGTTCCGGTGATGTCGATCGGCGCGCTCGTCCTGCTGGTCTCCTCGGCCTCCCCGGCCAACGCGGCGGTGGGCACCCTGGTCACCGGCTCCCGGGAGGGCCGGGTGGGGCTGCCACTGCTGCCCGCCCTGCTCGCTGCCCTGATCGCGGCGGCGGTGTTCGCGGCGGTGGCCCGGCGCTCCGCGCAGCGCGCTGGCTGAACCGGCCGCGTCACCCCGTACCCGCACCACCCGCCCGGCCTCACTCGGCGAGCAGCCGGCGCCGGGCCTCCTCCACATCGAAGTCGCCGGGCGGGAAGCGCGGGTCGATCTCCCGCAGATGTTCCAGCAGCAGCCGGCTGACCGCCCAGTTGCGGTACCAGCGGCGGTTGGCCGGCACCACGTACCAGGGCGCGGCCCGGGTCGAGCAGCGTTCGAGCGCCGCCTCGTACGCCTTGCGGTAGTGCGGCCACAGGCCGCGCTCGGTGAGGTCGTTGCGGCTGAACTTCCAGTGCTTGTCGGTGCGGTCCAGGCGCCGCAGCAGCCGGTCGCGCTGTTCGTCCCGTCCGATGTGCAGGAAGACCTTCACCAGCACCAGGCCGTCGCGGGTCAGCGCCTCCTCCCAGGCGTTGATCTCCGCGTACCGCCGCGACCAGACGTCCTTGTCGACCAGGTGGTGCACCCGCACCGCCAGCACGTCCTCGTAGTGCGAGCGGTCGAAGATGCCGACCTCCCCGGCGCCCGGCAGGCCGTTGCTGATGCGCCACAGGAAGTGGTGCCCCAGCTCCTGCGGGGTGGGCGCCTTGAACGCCCTGATCCGGCAGCCGGCCGGGTTGAGATGCCCGATCACATGCTTGACGGTGCCGCCCTTGCCCGCGGTGTCCATGCCCTGGAGCACCAGCAGCACCCGGTGCCGGTCGCCGCCCGTGCTTGCCGCGAACAGCCGTTCCTGGAGGTCGGCCAGGACCGGCGCCATCGCGTCGAGCTCGGTGCGCGCCTTGGCCTTCTTGCCCTGGAATCCGGGGGTGTCGTCCGGGTCACGGCCGGCCAGCTCCGCCGTGCCGCCCGGCGTCACCCGCAGCAGATCACGCAGCTGGGTCGCCATGCCCCGATGATGGGCCCGCCCGCGCGGGCCCGCCACCGGGGCCGGACGGTGGCGGCCGGGCGGTGGCGGTGGCGGTCAGGCGGTGGGCACCAGGCGTCCGGCGTCGCGGGCCAGCGCGGTCAGCCGGGAGATGGCCCGGAAGTACTTCTTGCGGTACCCGCCGCGCAGCATCTCCTCGCCGAACAGCTCGTCGAACGGCACCCCGGACGCCAGCACCGGGACCTCCCGGTCGTACAGCCGGTCGGCGAGCACCACCAGGCGCAGCGCCGTGGACTGGTCGTCCACCGGCCGTACGCCGGTCAGCGCGACCGCCGTCAGCTCCTCGCACATCGCCCCGTACCGGCTGGGGTGCACCCGGGCCAGGTGGTCCAGCAGATCGCCGAAGTCGTCCAGCGAGGCGCCGGGGGTGGCGTACGCGGCCCGCGTCACCTCGTCGTCCGTGCGCGGCTCCGGTGCCTTGGGGAGCCCCCGGTGCCGGTAGTCCTCGCCGTCGATGCGCAGCGGCGTGAAGTGCGCCGACAGGCCCTGGATCTCGCGCAGGAAGTCAGCCGCGGCGAACCGGCCCTCGCCCAGCTTGCCGGGCAGCGTGTTGGAGGTGGCGGCCAGCGCCACGCCCTCGCCGACCAGCTTGCCCAGCAGCGAGGACACCAGCACGGTGTCGCCCGGGTCGTCCAGCTCGAACTCGTCGATGCACAGCAGCCGGTGCCCGGACAGGGTCTTCACCGTCTGCTGGAAACCGAGCGCGCCCACCAGGTTGGTCAGCTCCACGAAGGTGCCGAACGCCTTCAGCTCGGTGGGGGCGTCGGTCGCGTGCCACAGGGAGGCGAGCAGATGGGTCTTGCCGACGCCGTAGCCGCCGTCCAGGTACATACCGCGCGCGCCGGAGCGCGCCGGGGTGCGCGGAGCGCGCCGCCACAGGCCACGCCGCCCGCCGGCCTTGGCGGCCGGTGCGCCGAGCCCGGCGGCGAAGCCACTCAGCCCCTCCACCGCGGCGGCCTGGGAGGGCTGCCCGGGGTCCGGTACGTAGGTGGCGAAGCGCACCGCGTCGAAGCGCGGCGGCGGGACGAGCTCGGCCACCAGCCGGTCGGCGGGCACCTGGGGCGCGCGGTCGGCAAGCGCGGCGGGGGCGGTCGTCCCGCTGCTGGACTCGGGTATGGCGGTGCTGGACACAATCCTCCATTTTACGGGGCGTGCGCGCCGGCCGTGCTGGGACCGTATGTCACACTGCGCCCCATGCGACGCCTGCTGCCTCCCGCCCTCGATGTCCCGGATGACGCCCTCGACCGTCCGTGGGAGCCGGCCGAGCTGGCCGGGGTCTACGCCTACCCGCCGGAGCATCTGCACGGGCAGGGCTGGCTGCGCGCCAACATGGTCACCTCGGTGGACGGCGCGGCCCATCACGGCGGGCGTTCCCAGCCGCTGTCCCACCCGGCGGACATGCGGATCTTCGGGGTGCTGCGGGCGCTGGCCGATGTCGTGATCGTGGGCGCCGAGACCGTACGGCAGGAGCGTTACCGGCCCGCGCGGGAGCGTGCGGAGTTCGCCGCGCGCCGGGCGGAGGCGGGGCAGACGCCGGTGGCGGCGATCGCGGTCGTCTCGGCGAGCCTGCACCTGGATTTCTCGCTGCCGCTGTTCACGGAGCCGCTGGTGCCCACGATGCTGATCACCGGTCCCGCCGCCCCGCGGCACGGCCTGGACGCCGCCCGGGCGGCCGGCGCCGAGGTGATCACGGTGGGGGAGGGGGCCGAGGTGGATCCGCTGCGGGTGAAGTCCGAGCTGGTCAGGCGGGGCTACACCCGGCTGCTGACCGAGGGCGGCCCGCGGCTGCTGGGGGCCTTCGCCGAGGCCGGGGCGCTGGACGAGCTGTGTCTGACGACCTCGCCGCGGTACGCGGTGGGTACCGCCGGGCGGGTGATGAGCGGCCCGGGGATCGAGGTGCCGCGCGAGCTGGAGCTGACCTCGCTGCTGGAGGAGTCCGGCTTTCTGTTCGGGCGATACCGGAGGGTCTGACAATCTGCGGAATGGAACGTTCCGCTTATCCTGATGTGGGCAGACTGATGGCGCGACACCCCGTGCGTCCACGGGGAAGGATGGTTTCTGCTGCACCGGGCGGGGCCCGGCCGCGAAGAAGGGCGCTGACCATGTTCACGAGCATCCTCATGATCGAAAAGCCACTGGTGCCCACCGATGTCGAACTCGTCACCACGCTGCACGGGGACGAGGAGATGTCCTTCATCGTCCTCATGCAGCCGCGCGGCGACCAGGACCGGCTGCTGCGCGCCCTCGACGACGTGGCCCTCGGCGAATTCGGCGACGCCGGACGCGAGGCCGACGAGCCCGAGGACGAGGCCGCCCGCGAACCGGCCGAACGGGCGCTGAACCACTCCATCGCCGCCCTGCGCGAGGCCGGCGCCCACGCGGTCGGGCAACTCGTCGACAGCCACCCGTTGCAACTGCTCACCGCCGTGGTCGCCGAGACCTCGGCCGACGAGGTCATCGTCCTGACCGCACCGCACCTGGTCGAGGAGTTCTTCCACCGCGACTGGGCCTCCCGCGCCCGGCACAAGGTCGACGTGCCGGTCCTCAAACTCTTCGCCCACGCGGAGTGACCCGCGCGGTGCGCCCGCCCCCGGGCCGGAGTGCGACAATCGAGCGGCAGCGCGGACCAGGGATGATCGGCGCAGACCAGGGATGATCAGGGACAAGGGAGACACACGCATGACACCGGCGATCCCGCCCGCCATGGAACGGCCCCACTTCATCGGCATCGGCGGCGCGGGCATGTCGGGCATCGCGAAGATCCTCACCCAGCGCGGCGCCCTCGTGGCCGGCAGCGACTTCCGTGAATCGGCCACCGCCGCCGCCCTGCGCGAGCTGGGCGCCACCGTCCGCATCGGCCACGACGCCGCGCACCTGGCCGACGGCACCAGCTGCGTGATCATCTCCAGCGCCATCCGCGACGACAACCCCGAGCTGGCCGCCGCCCGCTCCCAGGGCATCCCCGTGGTGCACCGCTCCGAGGCGCTCGCCGCCCTGATGACCGACAGCCGCGCCATCGCGGTGGCCGGCACCCACGGCAAGACCACCACCACCTCCATGCTCGCCGTCGCGCTCGGCACACTGGACCTGCACCCCTCCTACGCCATCGGCGGCGACCTGGACGGCCCGGGCAGCAACGCGCACCACGGCAAGGGCGAGCTGTTCGTCGCCGAGGCGGACGAGAGCGACCGCAGCTTCCACCGCTACACCCCCGAGGTCGCGGTGATCCTCAACGTCGAGCTGGACCACCACGCCAACTACGCCTCGATGGACGAGATCTACGAGTCCTTCGAGACGTTCACCGCCGCCGTGCGCCCCGGCGGCACCCTGATCATCAACGCCGACCAGGAAGGCGCCCGCGTCCTCACCGCCCGGCTGCGCGGCCGCGAGGACCTGCGGATCGTCACCTACGGCGAGTCGGCCGAGGCGGACGTCCGCGTCCTGGACGTCGTCCCGCACGGCCTGACCAGCACCGTCACCGTACGACTGGCCGACGGCTCCGAGCTGGCCTTCGGCGTCTCCGTACCCGGCCGCCACTACGCCCACAACGCGGTGGCCGCGCTCGCCGCCGGCATCGCGGCCGGGGTCCCGGCCGCCGCACTGGCCACCGCGCTCGGCTCCTACACCGGCGTCGGCCGCCGCCTCCAGCTCAAGGGCGAGGCGGCCGGAGTGCAGGTCATCGACTCCTACGCCCACCACCCCACCGAGATGACCGCCGACCTGGAAGCGGTGCGCGGCGCGGCGGGCGAGGGCAAGGTGCTGGTCGTTTTCCAGCCGCACCTGTTCAGCCGCACCCGGGAACTGGGCACCGAGATGGGCCAGGCCCTCGCCCTGGCCGACGCCTCCGTGGTGCTGGAGATCTATCCCGCCCGCGAGGACCCCATCCCCGGCGTCACCAGCGCGCTGATCACCGACGCCGCCACCCGGCACGGCGCTCGGGTGCACCCCGAACCGGAGGGCGGCAAGGACGCCGTCCCCGAGGTCATCGCGGGAATGGCCGGGCCCGGCGATCTCGTTCTCACCATGGGAGCCGGGGACGTCACCGACCTGGGACCGAAGATCCTGGACCGGCTGGCGCGGTAATCGTTTGTGAATGAGGAGAGCGGAACCATGGGTTACGAGGTCGAGAAGACCGACGCGCAGTGGCGCGAGGAACTGAGCGACGAGGAGTACCGGGTCCTGCGCGAGGCGGGCACCGAGCGGGCCTTCACCGGCGAGTACACCGACACCAAGACCGTCGGCGTCTACAACTGCCGCGCCTGCGGCGCCGAGCTGTTCCGCTCCGGAACCAAGTTCGAGTCGCACTGCGGCTGGCCCTCGTTCTACGACCCGGCCGACAGCGACGCCGTGGAGACCAGGGTCGACACCTCCCTGCCGGGCCGCCCGCGCACCGAGGTGCTGTGCGCCACCTGCGGCTCGCACCTGGGCCACGTCTTCGAGGGCGAGGGCTACGGCACCCCCACCGACCTGCGGTACTGCATCAACTCCATCGCCATCCGGCACGTGGAGGCGGACGCGGGGACGGACGCCGGGTGACGCTCGACGTCATCGTGATCGGCGCGGGCGGCACCGTGGGTGCCGCCGTCGCCGGCGCGCTGGAGGCACACGGCCACCGGGTGGTCCGTGCCTCCCGGCGCGGCCCGGCGCGTGTGGACCTCACCGAGCCCGCCACCATCGACGCGCTGCTCGCCGCGCACGGGCCGGTGGACGCCGTGGTGTGCTGCGCCGCCAGCGGCGGCACGGCCCCGGTGGCCGGCTCCACCGACGCCGCGTTCTTCAGCGGCCTGGACGGCAAGCTCACGGGGCAGGTCGAGCTGGTCCGCAGGGCCCTGCCCCATCTGCGTGACGGCGGCTCGATCACCCTCACCAGCGGCAGCATCCCGGACACGCTGCGCGACGCGGCGCTCGGCCGCCTCATCAACGCCGGGATCGAGGCCTTCGTCCCGGCCGCCGCCAGGGAGCTGCCGCGCGGCGTACGGCTCAACACCGTCAGCCCCGGCTGGATCCGCGAGACCCTGATCGCCCTGGAGATGGACCCGGCCCCCGGCACCCCGCTGGACGAGGTCGCCGTGTGCTACCTGGAGGCCGTGGAGGGCAGCGCGCGCGGCCGGGTGTTCACGCTGGACTGACGGCCGCCGTGCCACCCCCGCCGGCCAGCTCCGCCGCCAGCTCGGCGGCGGTCATCTGCCGCTCGTGGGTGCCCACCTGGGTGCACGCGAACGCCCCCGAGACGGTGCCCGCCCGCGCGCACCGACCGAGATCCCCGCCCGCGAACAGCGTGGACAGGAACGCCGTCACGAACGCGTCGCCCGCCCCGTTGCTGTCCACCACCGGCGCCGCCGGTGTCACCGCCGGGAAGTGCCGTACGGCCCCGTCCCCCTCCCGGCTCAGCACATGGCAGCCGCGCTCCCCGTCCGTGGCCACCGCCAGCCGCGCCTTGCCCCGCTCCAGGATCAGCCGCAGCGTCTCCTCGATCCGGCCCCGCACCCCGGCCGCGCTGAGGAACACGTAGTCGGTGCGGAACGCCCAGGGATGGCTGTCCGGATTGACCCCGTCCCAGGCGTGCAGATCGGTCGAGGACGGCAGCCCGCGGCGCTCCAGCTCACCGAACAGCTCCCGGTTGAACCCGGAACGGCACACGTGCACATGGCGCGCCCGGTCCAGATGCGGCCCCACGAACTCCGGGGGCAGCAGCAGATCCGCCGGATGCCGGCCGTCGTAGAAGGAGAACCTGCGCCCCGCCTCGTCCACCAGGTTTACGCTGCGCGGGGTGCCGTGGGGCGCGGGCAGCACATCGAAGCCGAGCCCGGCGGAGGTGAAGCGGCGCCGGATCAGGTCGCCCTGGAGATCCTCGCCGAGGAAGTCCAGGAAGTGGGTGCGCAGCCCCAGCGCGTGGAAACCGAGTGCGGCGCCGGTCCCGGTGTGCGCCACGTAGTCGCGGATCGGCGGGACGTGCAGCAGGTCGGCGTCCGGCACCTCCAGACGCGGCACCCGGACGATCGTGTCCACCCCGGCGGCACCCACCACCAGTACGTCGTACGGCGGTTCGTTCGTGTTGCCCATGTCACCGATGATGCCAGCGAAACGGCTCGGGCGAGGCAGCGGCGGCCGGGGTGCGGCGGTGGCTCTCCCCTCTCCGACGGCGCCGGCCGGAGGTCCGGAATACTGCTCGGTAGCCATGACGGCCAGGTCACGGCGCCGAACAACAGGGGGAAGGGGGAACCGCCATGCGGAGGAAGACCCGTGAACAGGTGGAGCGCCTCGTACAGGAGATGGCGACCGAGCTCGCCGAACTGCGGTCTCCGGGGATACGGGAAGCGGTGCACCGGGAGGCGCAGCGGATCGGGGAAGCCGCTGCCCACGAAGCGATCGAGACCTACCGGTCCAGGATGGACAACAGGCTCCACTCCATCCGCGACACGGCGGTGAAGCAGGCCACCGAGGCCGTGCTCGACCGCACACGTCAGACACTGGAGGACGCGAACCGGACATACCTGGAGCAGGCGAAGGAGCAGGCCCGGAAGATCTTCCACGATTCCGTACCACCGGTCATCAGCGTGCAGATCGACCACGCCCCACCCGTCCAGGTGACGGAGAACTCGCACGAGGTCCTGCCGGACGTGATCCTGGTGCTCAAGGCCCGCTGCCACGCGTTGCTGGTGGGCCCGGCGGGAACGGGCAAGTCGACGATCGCGCAACAGGTGGCCAGGACACTGGACCTGGAGTTCCACGCTCTGTCGCTCGGGCCGACCACCCCGATGAGCAAGATCTTCGGCTACTACGACGCCCACGGCACCTACCACGACACCCCCTTCCGCCGTGCCTTCGAGGAGGGCGGGCTGATGCTGCTCGACGAACTCGACAGCGGCCACCCGGGGTTGCTCTCCGAACTCAACCAGGCGCTCTCCCTCGGCGTGTGCGCCTTCGCCGACGACATGGTCACGGCCCACCCCGACTTCCGGGTGATCGCGACGGCCAACACCTACGGCACCGGCCCCGACCGGCAGTACACGGGCCGTCAGGCGCTGGACGCGGCGACACTCGACCGCTTCGTCATCCTCGACGTCCCCGTGGACGAGGCGCTGGAGGAACGCCTGGCGCTCTCCCAGGCACCGACCCGCGAAGCGGAGGCGCTGGAGGTCCTGCAACTGGTGCGGAAGCTGCGGGCCACGGCGCGCGAGAAGCGACTGCCGGTGATGTTCTCACCGCGTGCCAGCATCGACTCCGCCAAACTGATCCAGGCCGGCGCCTGTGTGGAAGAAGCCGTGGAGTGGCGGGTGTTGCGTGGTATCTCGCAGGCCCACCGGTCCGCGCTGGGAGCGGACGCGTGGTGAGCGCCCCGGACACCCAGGAGAAGCGGCCCGAGACCCGGTACGAGCTGCCACCCATGTGGTCCTGGCAGGAGTTCGTGGACCGCGCCCGGGCGCCCCTCCGGGTCCCGGTCAGCCGCGCGCGCCGGGAGGACACCACCTTCGCCGACGCCGGCTGGGAGGAGACGCTCCGGATGGCCAGGGACGGGTGGTCGGCGCAGATTCCCGACATCGAGGTCAGTGTCGCGGCTCTGCGCACCCGTTCCGGCAGAATGCGGACGACCGTGCTGGTGCCCCAGTGGGACGTCACGGGCAGCGAGGTCGACATCGGCGCGTATCTCGCCGGTGAACCCGAGTGCATGATCGACGCCGTACCGCAGCGCGCCACCACGCATGGCCGGGTGGTCTCCTTCCTCATCCCCGCCTCGTACTCGCACCGCGTTCCGCACCACGTGATCCGTAACCGAGGGCTGGCCCTGAGCGCGCTGTGCTCGTCGATCATCATGGCCGGTCACAGCGTGGAGATCTGGTCCGGTTTCGGCGGCCTCGTGGCGGACTCCCGCGCCGCCGCCGTCGCCCGGGTGATCTCCCCGGCCGAACCGCTGGACATGGGCCGGCTGATCTTCGCCCTGGCCCATCCCGCCATGCTCCGCAGGCTGTGGCACGGCGTCTGGGAAACCGCGCCCGAGGAAGTGGCCCGGCTGCTCCAGGACAACCAGTTCGCCTACTCCCCTTTCACCAGTTACCACGACGACCTGCCGGACGGCATCGAGGAACCGTACGTCCTGCCGTTCCTGGAGCGGGGCGACGACCAGTGGGACACGCTGCATTCGTCCCTCGCCCGGTGCCAGGAGATCTTCGCCGACCTCGGCCTGCTGGTCGCCTGAGGGTTGTCGTCCCGGGCCGGCGGCGCGACGCCGCCGGCCCCTTTCCGGGCGCGCTCACCACGCGCCGGGCACCTCCCGGCCGTCGGCCGGGGTCAGGATCGCCGCCGACTCCGGCGGCAGCCGCAGGCCCGCCTCCGGGGCCGCCGGGGGCACGGGGTGGGTGGCCGCCAGCAGTGTGAGCGGATACCGGGGGACGGCCACGGTCGCCGGGCGGTCGGGCGCGAAATTCACCGCCACCACCAGCGGACCGTGGCACACCGTCAGCCACCGCTCGTCCTCGTCGTACCGGACCGACACCGCCGACAGCGGCTGCCCCGGCGTCAGCAGTGCGCGGCGGATCCCGATCAGCCGCCGGTGCCACCCCGTGAGCTCCCGGTGGTCCTCCCCCGCCGGATGCCGCAGCACGGAACGGTCGCGGGTCGCCGGGTCCTGCGGGTCCGGGATGTCCCCGGCGGCCCAGCCGTGCGCCGCGAACTCCGCGCGCCGCCCCTGCCGCACCGCCTCCGCCAGCGCCGGGTCCTGATGATCGGTGAAGAACTGCCACGGGGAGCCGGCCCCCCACTCCTCGCCCATGAACAGCATCGGCGTCAGCGGCCCGCACAGCACCAGCGCCGCCCCCAGCGCCGCCCGCGCCGGCCCGGCCTGCGCCGTCAGCCGGTCACCCAGCGCCCGGTTGCCGATCTGATCGTGCGTCTGCGCGTACCCCACCAGCCGGTACGCCGGCGTCGCCGCCCGTTCCAGCGCCCGCCCGTGCCCCCGGCCCCGGAACGCCGAGTAGCCGCCGTCGTGGAAGAAGCCCCCGGTCAGGGTCTTGGCCAGGGCGGCCATCGGGGCCCGCGCGAAGTCCGCGTAGTAGCCCCCCGCCTCACCCGTCAGCGCCACGTGCAGTGCGTGATGGAAGTCGTCGGTCCACTGCGCGTGCAGGCCCAGACCGTTGCGCTCACGCGGCGCGATCGTCCGTGGATCGTTGCGGTCCGACTCGGCGATCAGGAACAGCGGCCGGCCCACCTCCAGCGCCAGCGCGTCCACCGCCGCCGACAGCTCCGCCAGGAACGGCAGCGCCCGGTCGTCCGCCAGCTCGTGCACCGCGTCCAGCCGCAGCCCGTCCAGCCGGAAGTCCCGCAGGAACGCCAGCGCGCTGCCCGCGAAGTACGCCCGCACCTCGTCCGAACCGCGCCCGTCCAGGTTCACCGCCGAACCCCACGGCGTGTGGTGCCGGTCGGTGAAGTACGGGCCGAACTCCGGCAGCCGGTTGCCCGAGGGCCCCAGATGGTTGTGCACCACATCGAGGACCACGCCAAGACCCGCCCCGTGCGCCGCGTCCACCAGCCGCGCCAGCCCCTCCGGGCCCCCGTACGGCTCGTGCACCGCCCACGGCGCCACCCCGTCGTACCCCCAGCCGTGCCGCCCCGGGAACGGGCTCACCGGCAACAGCTGCACATGGGTGATGCCCAGCTCCGCCAGGCGTTCCAGCCGCTCCGCCGCCGCGTCGAACGTGCCCTCGGCCGTGAACGTACCGACATGCAGCTCGTACAGCACCGCCCCCGGCAGCCCGCGCCCCGCCCACGGATGCCGCCAGGGGTACGCCCCCGGGTCCGTCACCGCCGCAGGGCCCTCGGGGCCCTCCGGCAGCCTCCGGGCCCGGGGGTCGGGCAGCACGGGGCCCCGGGCGTCGTCCAGCACGAATCCGTAGCGGGCGCCGGGCCCGGCCGCCGCGTCCGTACGCCACCAGCCGCCCGCGTCCTCACGCAGCGGCAGCCGCGTACCCTCCAGCCACAGCCAGACCCGGCGGGCCCGTGGTGCCCACACCTCGAAGCGCATGGACACCATGCTCGGGCCCGCCCCGGCCTCACGCCAGGCAGTAGCGGTGCTGTGTCACCGGATAGCCCGCCCGGGCGAACGCCTTGGCCATCGGCACATTGCCGGTGTCGGTGGCGGCGTGGATCCGTTGCGCGCCCTCGGCGGCCAGCTGCCGGGTGCACTCCACCAGCAGGTCGTACGCGTAGCCGTGACCGCGCTGCTCCGGGACCACGCCGATGAGGCCGACCACCGGCCCGTTCGGATTGCGCGCCGGCGCCTGGAAGCCGACCGGCTCACCCTCCGGGGTGTACGCCACGCGCCACCACTCGCGCGGTGAGGGACACCAGTTCAGGAACTCCAGCTCCTGCCGGGCGGCGGCGTCGGGGCCGTCCTGCGCGATCGCCCGCAGCGCGTGGGCGTCCAGCGTGGTGCTGTGGATGCGGCGCACGATGTCCAGGACCACGTCGTCGTCGGGCTCGGGCCGGAACACCAGCCGCCCCGGCGCGTCGGGAATCCCGCACTCGGGGGTCCAGGTGTAGCGGAAACGTTCCACCAGCGGCTCGTAGCCGGCCTCGACCGCCGCCGAGATCCGTGCCCCGCCGGCCGCCCGGGCGAGCGGGTCCGAGCGCCAGCCGGGCGGCAGGATCAGCTCGTACTCGGGGAGCAGACCGCTGGCCCGCAGCAGGGCCGTGCCCGCTTCGGGGTCGGTGAAGTCGAACCAGTCCAGGGCGACCGGCTTGGTGTCGTCCGGCCCGCCCCAGTAGGCGGCGCGGGCCACGACCTCCCCGTCTCGCAGCGCCATCCAGACCCACTCGGGGCGGTACTCGCCACCCTCGGCGATCGTACGGACCACGTTGTGCGGCGGGTCGAGCAGCGCGCGGCCGACCAGACCGGCGTCGGGGAGCGAGGTGAAAAGAGTGCTGCTCTCGCCCTCGGCGAGGCAGCGGAAGACCAGATCGGTCATGAGGGAAAGGGGTCCTTCCGGATACGGAGTGCGCGTGGCTTCCGTCCGGTCAGAGAGCACGCCCGGGAACGAGGAGGCGGAAGCGGGACACGCGCGATTCGGTGACACACATGGCAAACGCCTCCTTCCTGGTCCGTGGGCGTGCCAGCACCGTACCCCGGTGCACCGGGGGAGGGCCAACGAGTTATCTGGACAGAACCAACTCCCGTCCCGGAAACTTTGTTTCATGACCTCGATCGAGTCCGGTGTGCCCTCTCCGCGGATATCCGACGCGGATCGTGAGCGTGCCCTCGGCGCGCTGCGCGAGGGCATGGTGGACGGAAGGTTGTCCCACGACACCTTCGAACGGCGGATGGAACAGGTCATGGGGGCCAGGCGTCCGGAGGAGCTCGCCCTGGCGCTGCGGGATCTGCCCGCGTGCGAGAGCCCGGCCGAACGCACCGGCTGGCTGGTGCAGACGGTGGGCCGGATCGCGTCCTTCCAGCACCGGATGTCCGCGGCGTGGCGGGCCGAGCGGCTGCCGCAACTGGTGCTGCCCACCCCGGGGCCGCACCCGCTGTCGATCGGCCGGGCGCCGGGCTCGGCGCTGCGGCTCAACGACGGGAGCGTCTCGCGTTTCCACGCGCAGCTGACGGCCGACCGGGAAGGGTGGCTGATACGGGATCTGGGCTCGGCGAACGGGACCTGGGTGAACGGCCGGCGGGTGACCGACACGCTGCCGGTGCGGCCGGGGGACGAGGTGCGCTTCGGCGCCGTCTCGTACCGCTTGAGCCTGCGGTGAGCGTGCGGTGAGCGTGCGGTGAGTCGCGGGTGAGTCCGCGGTGAGTGGGTGCTGAACCCGTGCCAGGCAAGCCGGTGGCGCCGTGGCCCGACCCGGCCGCGGAAGCCGGTCTGCCGCCCGAGCGGGGGCTGGTGGTGTGGGTCGGCAGACCGGAGTTCCGTGGGTGATCGTGCCCGTGGGAGCGCTCCCAGTGTGGGGGCAGAGCACCGGCTTGTAAAGACGGCGCGTCAGAACCCGTCCCTGCGCACCAGCAGGGCCACCGGGCGGTCGGCGAACACCTCGGCCAGCCGGGTCTTGCCCTGGTACGCGGGACGACGCGCCGTCCGGCCCGTGCCCCGGCCGGCCAGCGCGTCGTCCCAGCGTCCTGGCGGCAGCGGCAGCACGGTGCTGTCCCAGCCGCCGGCGGCCTCCAGCGTCCTGGTGAGGCGGCTGACGGCGGTGAGCACCTGCCCGGACCGGGTGAACGCCAGCGCGTGGTCCCCGGTGGGCCCCTCGGCGGTCAGCGGCTCGTAGCCGGCGCGCGCCCCGAACCACTCGGGGTGTGCGCGGCGCAGCCGCAGCGCCACCGCGGTCAGCCACAGCTTCTCGGCGGGCAGGCCGGCGTCGGCCCCCGGGGCGGTGGCGGAGCCGGGGTCGGCCGCGCCGGACAGCGGGCGGTCCGGGAGCCGCGGCGGGCGGCGGTTGTCGGGGTCCACGAGGGCCCGGTAGACGCTCTCGCCGCCCCGGTAGACGTCGGGGACCCCGGGCATCGTCAGATGCAGCAGCGCGGCCCCCAGGACGTTGGCCCGGATCTGCGGCGCCAGCTCCTGGGCGAACCGGGCCACCGCGTACCCGGGCGCGCCGCAGGGGCCGCCCCGTACGAAGCGGTCCACCGCCGCCTCGTATTCGGTGTCGGGGTCGGTCCAAGTGGTGCGCAGGGCAGCCTCGCGTGCGGCCTTGAGGGTGGCGTCCAGCAGCCGGGCCGGGTCGGGGCCCGGCGCGAGCGCGAACGCCGTCTGCCAGCAACTCCACGCCAGGTGCGGGTCCGGGGCGGACACCCCGGCGTGCGCGGCGCGTTCCGTCACCTCGGTGAGCAGTTCCGCCCACCCGAGCGGATGTTCGGTGAGCGTGGCGAGGGCGGCGCGGACATCACCGCTGCGCTTGGTGTCGTGGGTGGCGTACACGGTGCCGGTGAGTGGCCACGCGTGCTGGACACGGGCGCAGTGCGCGTGGAAGGCGGACACCGGCAGGGCGGGTTCGCCCGGGTCGCCGCCGACCTCGGCGGCGGACAGCAGTGGGGTGAACCGGTATCCGGCACAGTCCTCGACGGCCTTGGCCCGCAACGCGGAACTCACCTGGCCGAACCGCGCCCGGAAGTCCTGCGCATCGCCGTCGCCGTCGGTGGGGGTGCCGAGGCCGGTGTCCGCGCCGGCAGGTGACGTGGCGACGGGTGCGGGACGCCCGGCGTCGGGCACGGCCGTCCGCGCCCGCCCGGCCGGGTGGGGGACGGGAGGCGCCTCGGCCGGGGAAGCGCCGCCGCCGGTCCGGCCGCCGGGGTTCGGCTGCCCGGAGCCTTCGGGCGCCCACCGGGAGATCTGCGGGGCCGGCCGCACGGCCGGTTCGGCGCCGGACCCGCCGTCGCCCGGGGCCACCCGGTGGGTGGCCCGTGCGTGTGTGGTCGCGTCCGGCTCCGAAAGCGACCCGGTCCCGCCGCCCGTCGCATCCGCCGCGTCGGGTCCGGCGTCATCCCGGTCACGGAGCCTCCGTGACGTGGTGGTTCCGGCCGCCCGGTCCGGCCCGGTGGCGGAAGGCCGGGCCGGGTCCGCCCGGTCCGCCGGATCGGTTACCGGCCCGCCCGGCCCGCCCGGTGCGGTCCGGCCAGGGGGGCCGGCCGGGCCGCCCGGAGCCGCGTCGGGTCCCTGGAGGAGCGCGTGGAGCGCGTCCACCGCGCGGGCCTCCGCCGGGGTGGTGACGGCGCCCCGGGCGCTGTCCGCCGTGCGCGCGAGCAGGGCCGTGTCCTGCCGCGAGGGCGGGCGGTCCGCCGCGAGGTAGGGCCGGTAGACCGGCAGGTGCACCAGGAGTTCGGTCAGGGCGGCGCGCAGCGCCTCCGGCGGGTGCAGGCCGCCGCACAGGCGCTGCGCGGTGCGCAGGAGGCGGTCGCGTTCGGCGCACAGGTCCGCGGCGAGGATCTCGCGTGCGGCGCGCCGTACGGTCGGTTCCCAGGCGCCGCCGAGATCGGCCGGGGCGGCGGTGAACCGGCGGTGGTCGTCCGTGAGCCGGTCGGCGCCCACCGGGTCGGTGAGGACGGCGTCCACGTGGCGCAGCGCGTCGTAGCCGGTGGTGCCGGCCACCGGCCAGCCGGTGGGCAGGTGTTCGCCGGTGCCCAGGATCTTCTCGGCCGCCACCCACACGTCCGGGCCGACGCGCTGCCGCAGCCGGCGCAGGTAGCCCTCGGGGTCGGCCAGCCCGTCGGGGTGGTCGACGCGCAGTCCGCCGATCACGCCCTCCGCGACCAGCCGCAGCACCGTCGCGTGGGTGGCCTCGAAGACTGCGGGGTCCTCCACGCGTACCGCGATCAGGTCGCTGACGGTGAAGAACCGGCGGTACGTCAGCCGTGCGAGGCCGGTGCGCCACCAGCACAGCCGGTAGTGCTGCGCGTCCAGCAGCGCCGGCAGCGGCAGGGACTCGGTGCCGGGGCGCAGCGGGAAGCGGTGGTGGTCGCCGTGGCACAGCGTGCCCCCCTCCACCCGCAGCGCGTCCCACTCCTCGCGCAGGGGCGCGCCCAGCACCGGCAGGGGCAGCCGTCCGCCGCCCGCCGCCCAGTCGATGTCGAACCAGGCGGCGGCGGGGGAACCGGGGCCGTCCCGCAGGAGCTGCCACAGCGGGGCATTGAGCCGGGTGTCGGCGGGGAACGCCATGTGGTTGGGCACGATGTCGGCGATGATTCCCAGCCCGCGGGCCCGGGCCTTTTCGGCCAGGTCGCACAGGTCCTTCTCGCCGCCGAGTTCGGCGCGCACCCGGGTGTGGTCGGTCACGTCGTAGCCGTGCCGGGAGCCGGGCACGGCCTCGAGGATCGGCGACAGGTGCAGGTGGGAGACGCCGAGCGAGGCGACGTACGGCAGGAGCCGGGCCGCGGCGGCGAATCCGGCGCCGGGCTCCAGCTGGAGGCGGTAGGTCGCGGTGGGGGTCCGGGGCACCTGTGTCATGACCGCCGCCCGCTCCGACTGCCGTGTCCCACGGCGTGGTTGAGTCCGTACCGTGCTGCGCGGCCGGCCGCGCGCGCAGTAGGCTTCCTTGATCCAACGGCGGGGTGGAAGGCGGTGCAGGCGGTGAGCTCGTCCGGGCTTGAGCTGCCCTCGGGGAACGGGGGTGAGACCGCGGAGGCGCCGACCCAGGCGGTGCCCGTGCCGCGTCCCGTGGAGATCGGGGCCGATCTGGGCTGGACCGAGGCGGACTGGTCCGAGGTACGCACCCGGGTGGAGCGTGCCGGGCGGGCATATGTCTGGCTCAATCTGGTCGAACAGCGGCTGCGTTCGGTGGTGGCCGCGGTGCTGCGTCCGGTGTACGAGCCGGTGCACGGCGAGGAGTGGGAGATCGCGGCGGCCGGTCCCGCCGGGCAGGAGTGGGTGCAGCGGGCGGCGGCGCTGCGGGAGGTGAGCCGCCGCAAGGGGCTGGTGCTTGATCCGGCCGATGACACGGTGCTCGCCTTTCTGACGCTGCCTCAGTTGCGTGAACTCATGGTGCAGCACTGGCCCTGTTTCGCCCCGTATTTGGACAATCGTCGCGAGCTGGAACTGACGCTGGACGAGCTGGAGGTGGCGCGCAGCGCGGTCAGCCGCAACCGGGGGATGAGCCGGGCGGTGCTGGAACAGGCCGAGCGCGGCTGTTCCCGGCTGCTGCGGCTGCTGGACTCGGGGGTGCCCGCGGACGCCGGGCGGTTGCCGGCGGACGCGGTGGAGCGGCTGGTGGGGGACCGGTTCACGGATGTGGCGGGGGTGCATCCGGACCGGGTGCGGTTGCAGCGGCAGCTGCCGCCGGAGGAACTGTTCGGGGGCGCCAGGCGGCTGGACGCGATGGGGACGGCGCTGGGGCTGCTGGTGCAGAACTACCCGGGTCGGCGGCTGGCGCATCTGGCGGCCTCGGGGTGCCGGGTGCGGCTGCTGTTCCTGAACCCGGCGAGCGGGGCGATGCGGCGCCGGGAGCGCGAGCTGGGGCTCAAGCGCGGGGAGTTGGGGCGCTCGGTGGAGACCAACATCCTCCAGGTGCGCCGGGTGCGCAGCAAGGTGCGCGATCCCGAGGCTTTCGACATTCATGTGTTCGATGAGATCCCCCGATTCAGTGCTTATTTTGTGGACGGTGACAGCCCGGACGGGGTGGCCGTGGTTCAGTCATATCTAAGGAGAATACGGGGAATGGAAACCCCGGTTCTCGTTCTCCGGCGCGCGGGTCGGGAGATACCGCACCGAACGGACGCGGCAGCGGATGGCGAAATCACGCTTTTCGAAACCTACCGTGAAGAGTTCGAATGGGCCTGGGAGAATTCCCGGCCCGTTTCGTGACATCACGCTCCGTGTGAAAGTGGTAGCGTCTTTCAGGTCCTATTTCCGCCTGGAAGCAGACCATGCGTCACGACATTCCCCCCCTGACAGAGGTGCGCCGGACCACGCAGAAGAAACGGGACGCGTGGTGGACCGTCCTGCTGGTGGACCCGCTCGCCACCCCCCTCGTGCGCTGGACCGCGCTGTGGACCAGGATCACGCCGAATCAGATCACCTGGCTGGCCCTGTTCTTCGGTCTCGGCGCCGCCGGCTGTTTTGCCTTCGGCACCTGGAACTGGCTGCTGGTCGGCGCCCTGCTCTATCACGTGAGTTTCGTCCTGGACTGTATGGACGGGAAACTCGCCCGGCTGACCGGGACCGGCTCGGTATTCGGCGCCTGGCTCGATTATGTGTTTGACCGGATCAGGGTATTGGTGTGCGCGGTCGCCCTCATGGGTGGCCAATTCTCCCGCACCGATGATGTGATCTATCTCTGGCTGGCGCTCGCGGTGGTCTTCCTCGACATGCTGCGGTATATCGACGCGCTCCAGATCTTCAAGATCCGGCACGGGATGCGCAAGCAGATCAAGGCCCGTGCCCGCCGCGCCAGGGAAGCCGAGAACGCCACCGAACTGGCCTTCATGGAAGATCTCCTGCGGGAGAATCCGGAGGCCGACACCGATGCCGTCGCCGCTCACCACGATGGCGAAACGGACACGGCGGCCGAGGCCGCCGAGGAGCGGGCGGTGCCCGCCCAGCGCGCCTCCGCCTCCCCCTCCGCCGTGGTCCCGGTCACCGTTCCCGCCCCGCAGGGGGACGCCCGCCCCGGCCGTCCGGTGACCGCCATCGTCGATCTGCACCGGGAGTTCCGTTCCCGGTTCCCCGGCTATCTGCGCCTGCGCGCCTTCCTCCTGCGGCACCGGATCCGTACCCACCTGGTGAGCGGCATCGAGTTCCAGATGGCGGTGTTCATCGTCGCCCCGGCGCTGAACGCCGTGGTCCCGGTGACCATTGGCGCGGGCGTGCTGCTGCTCGTCTTCGAGCTGGCGATCATCTACAAGCTGCTGCTGTCCACCCGGGACTTCGCCCGCACCCTGGACTCCTTCGACGCGGCCGAGAGCCGGCGGCGTGCCCAGGAGGAGGAAGCCGCGGAGTCCGGCGCACCGGTGGCCGGCTGAGCGACCGCACCCCTCTCCTCCAGTTGCACGAGACGTATCGTCTCGTTACGCTGACGGCATGACCGCAGCCGCGCCGGCCCGCCGCGCCCACATCGCCATGTTCAGCATCCCGGCCCCGGGCCACATCTTCCCGAGCCTTGAGGTCATCCGTGAACTCGTCGCCCGGGGCCACCGTGTCACCTACGCCATCCCCGAGTCCTTCGCCGACACCGTCGCGGGAACGGGGGCCGAGCCGAAGACGTACTCCTCGCTCCTCAGCGTCGAACAGGAGTGGGGCGAGGAGTACCTGGACCAGGTGGAGCCCTTCCTGGAGGACAACATCCGGATGCTCCCCCAGCTGGCCGAGGCGTACGCGGGTGACGAGCCCGATCTGGTGCTCTTCGACATCGCCCCGTTCTGCGCCCGGATACTCGCCCGCCGCTGGCAGGTGCCGGCCGTCCAGCTCTCCCCGTGCATGGTCGGCTGGAAGGGCCTGGAAGAGGTCGTGGCCCAGCAGGAGAAGGACCTGAGGGACAGCGAGCGAGGCCGCGCCTACCTGGACCGCTTCCAGGGCTGGCTGGACGCCAACGGCTTCACCGGTTTCACGCCGCTGCGGTTCATGGCGAGCCCCGGCCGCACGCTCGCGCTCATTCCCCGGGCCATGCAGCCGAACGCCGACCTGGTGGACACCGATGTCGCCACCTTCGTCGGGGCCTGTCAGGGGACCCGTGCCCATCAGGAGGAGTGGGTACGCCCGGCGGCGGCCGGGGGCAAGCGGCTGCTGCTGATCTCCCTCGGCTCCTCCTACACCGACGAGCCGGAGTTCTACCGCGCCTGTGTGCGGGCGTTCGGCGATCTGCCCGACTGGTACGTGGTGCTCCAGATCGGCTCCAGGGTGAGCGCGGAGCAACTGGTGGACGAGGGCGAGAAGCTCCCGGGGAACATCGAGACCCACTCCTGGGTGCCGCAGCTGTCCATCCTGCGGCAGGCCGACGCGTTCATCACCCACGCGGGCATGGGCGGCAGTCAGGAAGGACTGGCCAACGCCGTCCCGATGGTCGCGGTGCCCCAGGGCGCCGACCAGTTCGGCAACGCCGAGCTGCTCGCCGGGCTCGGCGTGGCCCGGCATCTCCCGAAGGCCGAGGCGAGCGCCGAGGCCCTGCGTGCCGCCGTGCTCGACCTCGCCGGTGATCCGGAGGTCGCGGCCCGGCTGCGGGAGATCCGGCGGGGGATGGCCGCCGAGGGCGGCACCCCGCACGCCGCCGACCTCATCGAGGCGGAGCTGCCAGCAGCTCCCTGACCAGGACCGCGCCCCACCACTCCTCGATCCGCTCGGGCGGCCAGCCGCGTTCGGCGGTGAGCGTGGTGTACACGTCGATGGTGCACAGGGCGGCGTAGATGTCGATGGCCGACGGGATGTCGAGGCCCGCGCGCAGCGTGCCGTCGGGCCACGCGGCGAACACCTGCGCCCGGGTGGCGTCCCCGCGCCGCCGCCCCTCCTCGTACGCCGTCGCCAGCTCGGGCTCGGTGCGGCCCGCCTCGCGCAGCAGGAGGATAACCTCACCGGCCCGCTCGTACAGCCGCCGGTCATAGCCCGCCATCGCCGCCAGCTGCCGTACGGGATCGCCCTCCGCCGCCTCCAGTTCGGCCACCAGGCGGTCCACCCCGGCGGACAGGTCGGCGGCGTCCGCGACCGCCCGGATCAGCCCTGTCTTGTCGCCGTAGGCCGCGTAGACGGTCGGCACGGAGACCCCCGCCTCGTCCGCCACTGCCCGCACGGTGGTGGCGGCCCAGCCCTGGCCGGTGAACAGCCGGCGCGCGGCCTCGGCGATCCGGGAGCCGCCCCCGCCGCCCTGCCGGCCGTCCTGGCCCTGGGGCCCCTGACCTGGGCGCTCTCGACCGTCTTCGCGGCGGCGGCCGTCGCCGTGCTGTGGCGCGCCGAGCGTGTCCACGCCACCGCCTGGTCGCTGGTCGGCCTCGCGCTGACCGGCTTCTCCCTCGCCGGGGTGCGCGCCGGAGTGATCGGGCGCCGGCTGGGCGGGCTCGGACTGCTGGCCGCCACCCTCCACTTCGCCTCGGCCACCCTCACCCCGCTGATCACCGGCGGCGACGGTCCGCTGGGCCTGCTCGGCCTCATCGGCTGGCTGCTGTGGGTGATCTGGCTGGCCGGGTACGGCAGTGCGCTCGTCCGGCTGCGGGGCATTGTCGGTGGCGGCTCCTAAGCTGCGGGCATGACGGAAGGTACCGAACCCGGGGCCGCCCGGTTCGTGGCACTGCTGCGCGGGATCAATGTCGGCGGGCACCGCAAGGTCCCGATGGCCGATCTGCGGGCGGTGCTCACGGAACTGGGGTACGGGGCACCGCGCACGCATCTGCAGAGCGGCAACGCGGTCTTCACGGCGGCTCCGGGCGCCGACCCCGCCGCGCTGGGCCAGGAGGTGGCGGCGGCGCTGGAGCGGCGGTTCGGGTTCGCCGTGGACACCCTCGTGCTCAGCGCGGAACAACTGCGCGCCGCCGTACGGCGCTGCCCGTACGACACCGACGGGCTCGACCCGGCCAAGCTGCTGGTGCTCTTCCTCGACCGGGCCCCCGACCCCGCCGCCCTGGACCGCCTCGACCCCGGGCGCTACGCCCCCGACACCTTCCGGGCCGGTGAGCGGGAGGTTTTCGCGTACTTCCCGGACGGCATGGGGCGCAGCAAGCTCGGCGACGCCCTCGTCGGCGCGCTGAAGGGCCATGTGGCCACCGGGCGGAACTGGCGCACCGTCGGGAAGCTGCTGGAGCTGGCGGCGGCGGAGCCGGGCTGACCCCGGCCGGGGCGTCCTCCGCCTCGGTGATCGCGGCCCTGCGGCGGGTCACCCCGGGGGCCGGCGCGGCCGGCCGCAGCATCGACGCCTCACCCCCTGGGGAGGGTGACGCCGGTGGCTCAGCGGTCGGTCGCGAGCCGGGCGTGCAGTTCGACATCGTGCCGCACCCCGTCGTACCGCAGCTTCTCGCGCTGCACCCCCTCCACCGCGAACCCGGCCGCGCCGGCCACCCGGCAGGAGGCCGGATTGTCCGTCCGGTGGCCCAGTTCCAGGCGGTGCAGGCCGAGATCGGTGAAGCACCAGGCGGTCAGGGCGCGCAGGGAGGCACGCGCCACCCCGCGGCCACGGACGGCGGGCAGCGTCCAGTACGACACCCAGCCGCCGTCGTGCGCCGGGGCGAGCTGGGAGACGGCGACGCAGCCCAGCAGGGCGCCGTCCCCGGTCACCGCCCAGGAGTACCCGGTGCCGGCCGCCCGTTCGGCGGTGCGCCGCGCGATCCAGTCGGCCGCCGCCGCGTCGTCCACGGTCGGTCCGGGCGGTACGGAGCCGAACTGCCGGATCATCAGCGGCGCGGCGAACGCCTCGCGCACGGCGCGCACATCGGAGTCGGCCCACGGGCGCAGCGACAGTCCGCCGTCCGTGGTGAGCCATGTGGTGGTCACCGGCGCACGGTAGCCGCGCCCGGCGTCAGCGGGCGAGCCAATTTCCCCCCGGGATCGGGGTGCCCGTCGTGCGCAGCCGGGTGGCCAGGGGGTCCGCCGCCAGGTACGTCCAGGCGCGAGTGCCGTCCAGGACGCGGACCACCAGCCGGTCGTAGTCCGGGCCCTCCAGACGGTCCAGGGTGGCCAGTACCTCGTCGAAGGCCGGCTCCGGGACGTACATCAGCTCCCCGGTGATGGTGGCCCGGGCTCCTCGGGCGGGGGCCTCCTCGTGCCCGCCGTCCGGGACGGCCACCGCGTACGGGAAGCCTGGCCCCTCGTACAGCATCGCGCCCGCCAGGACGGCGGGCTCCTCCCGGACGGTGCGGCCGCGCAGCGTCCACGCGTAGTGGCGCTGCCCGGCGCGCAGAGTGCCGTAGACGAAGAAGGGCAGGCGTTCGGCTCGTGCGGGCATGCCGGTCATCCTGCCCGGTCCCGCTGTATCAGGGCGCCCACTGGCGGTAATCGGTCTGTACCATTTACGATGACGGACCCGCCGGGGTGGGAGAGGGACCCGGCCGGTGGTTGAGCTGCGTGTCGCCGCGTAGGGGGGAATCGCCGGTCGGGTCTGGGACGGTCACGGGCAGCCCGGCCCGCCGCCACGCCTGGAAACCGCCGGTCAGATCGGTGGCCCTGCGCAGCCCGATCGCCCGCAGCGAGGCCGCCGCCAGCGAGGAGGCGTACCCCTCGTCGCACAGCACGATCCAGTGCACATCACGCCCCGTGGCCTCCGGCACCGACGCCCCACTGGCCGGGTCGCAGCGCCACTCCAGATGATTGCGCTCGATGATCAGCGCGCCCGGGACGGTGCCGTCCGCCTCCCGCTGGAAGGCGGGCCGGGTGTCCACCAGGACCGCGCCCGCCCGCCGCGCCGCCTGCGCCGCCCGCGGGTCGAGCCGGTCCAGGCCCTCGCGCACCGCCGCCAGATGCTCGTCGATCGTCGTCATGGCTCAGCCCCAACTCCCTGTGCGTTCCCGGTCTCAGTCGTCGATCGTGTCGGTGCGGTCCAGCAGCAGCGCGCCGTCCGCCCCCAGCCGGTAGTAGTTCTGCGAGGCCAGCGCCGGGCCGTACGCGTGGACGCTGAGCGCCGGCTCGGTGCCGCGGTTGCTCACCCGGTGCACATAGCGCGGGCCGAACGACCGCAGCCCGCCCACCGGAAGCCGCCGCGCCCCCGGAAAGGTCTCCTCGCTCAGCGTCCCCTCCACCACCGTGAACGCCCCGGCCGAGCCGCCGTGGTCGTGGATCTCGGTGCCCTGGCCCGGCAGCCACGTCAGCAGCCACACCTCGTACCCCTCGGCGCGGTGCAGCCGGTGGTACCAGCGCTCGGACGAGGTGAAGCGGGCCAGCGCCCGCCACGACTCGGGCCGGGCGGCGACCCGGCGCACGGTCTCGGCCAGCCGGGCGGGGGAGAAGGGGACTTCGTCGGCTGCGGAGGAGCGGGGCGTGGCAGAGAAAACAGACATGGATGACCTCGTGCGCGGTGCCGGATGCGGTGGGCGGAATGCGGGACGCCGCGCCCACGGCTGACACCGGGCGCGACCGTCAGGGACGGCCGCGGCGACACAGCGCGCTGGCCACGCGGACAAAGTCCACGTGCTGCCTGGAGAAGAAGCGCTTGCCGGTCGACATGAGGGCCACATTGGCAGCCCACCCGCGCCCCGGTCAAGCGGCCCCCGAGTTTTCACGGACGTCATCCGGCGAAATATGACCCCCGCCCGTTTGCCGTTGTTCCAGCAATTGAGACGGAGCGGCAATACCTTGACGCCGACCGGAGGTTGCTGGCAAGCTCACGTACTGTGAGTCAAGCTGACGTTCTCGTGACGCGCCTGCACGTCGATCTGCGACGGCAGGCCAGCGCTATCTGTGCCAACGGCCACTGAACACAGCACAGCTGACCTTCTCCGGCCCGCAGTGGCCGTGAATCTCCGGCACCAGCCGCGTCTTTGAATCCCCACCGCCGGCGGGCGGTATCCCGTCATTTCTGCGGCTCCAACCGGAAATCGCGCCACCGTGCCACCCAGCCCTGCCTCGCCATGCCCGATTTCCCCGGCCCTTTTCTGGTTTTCGATGAACCCGGAGTGATTCATGACGCACATTCTCGCGGTATCGGCCAGTCCGACCAGGGAATCGCGCACCGCCGCACTGGTGCAGCACGCCATCGACCGGCTCTCGCTCACCGGATTCGACGCGGGGCACCTGGTACTGCGGGAACTGCCGGCCGAGGAACTGCTGGGCATCCGCCGGCCGGGCGCCGTGCTGCGGCGCGCGCTGGAGGATGTCGCCGTCGCGGACGGGCTGATCGTCGCCACCCCCGTGTACAAGGCGGCCTACACCGGCCTGCTGAAGACCTTCCTCGATCTGCTGCCGCAGTCGGGTCTCGCGGGCAAGACGGTGCTGCCGCTGGCCACCGGGGGCGGCTACGCCCACGTCCTGGCCATCGACTACGCGCTGCGCCCGGTGCTCACCGCACTGCGCGCCCGGCACGTGGTCGGCGGCTGTTACCAGCTGGAGGACGACATAGCCCGCCGCCCCGACGGATCCGCGCAGATCCGTCCCGAGGCCGAACTGCGCCTGTTCGACGCGATCGACGACTTCATCGAAGCGCTCCCCGCGTCCACCGCCGCCGGTTCCGCGCCCCTGCCGCAGTGACCTCAGTGACCTCTGGAAAGGCACCGACCGCATGACCGTTCAAGGCTTCGACCGCCCCATATCCGTGCAGGAGCCGATCATGCCGCAGCTGACCACACCCCTGTCAGACCTGTCCGACATGACCATCACCGTTGTCCCCGAAGGCGTGGACAGCTCCGTACCGCTGGTCGGCTACCTGGTCCTCGCTCCCGCGGGCACCCAGCTGTCCGAGCTGATCTCCCTGCCCACCGCCGCCGCCCACGCCGCCGCGCCCACCGGCCGGACCGAGCGCGGCCGGGGCATCACCATCGACGAGGACGAGCGCACCGCCCGCGTGGACGGGACGCTGCTGGAGCTCACCTACCTGGAGTTCGAGCTGCTGTCCCATCTGATGCGGCACCCGCACCGCGTGTACAGCCGCGAGCAGTTGGTCTCCACGATCTGGGGCTACGGCCCGGTCGGCGACCAGCGGACCGTGGACGTGCACGTCGCGCGGCTGCGCCGCAAGCTCGGCGCGGCGTACCGGGAGCGGATCGTGACGGTCCGGCGGGTGGGCTACAAGTACGTGCCCGCCGCGCAGTAGGCGACCGCGTTCGCCTCGTCGTACCGGCGCAGCAGCAGGGCCGCCAGCTCGGGGGCGGCACCCAGCACGGGCGCCAGGGCGTCCGCGCCGGCCTCCCGGGCCCCGGCGGCGATCCGGGCCGGCAGCCGGCCCGGCGCGATCACCAGCGGGGCGACCAGCACCCGTTCGATGCCGTCCGCGCGCAGCGCGCGGACGGCATCGGCCGTGCCGGGCGGCGCACCGGCCGCGAACGCGGGCCGCACGGCACCCCAGCCTCCGGTACACGCCCACTGGCGCGCGAGGGAGGCGACCGCTTCGATCGCCGCCGGATCGGAGGATCCGGCGGCGGCCAGCACAATGCCCGTGCGGGACCGGGCGCGGTGACCGGGCGAGGGGCACCGCGCGGTGTCCGCAACCGTCACCGGCCCGGACCGCCACGCGCCGTGGATCGCGGCGCCGGTGACGTCCGGCACCCGTACGCCGTGGCCCAGGACTTCGGCCCGGGCCAGCCGCCGTTCCAGCGCCGCGAGCAGCAGGGGATCGCGGCCCAGCACCTCCGCCCGGCGCACCGTCATGCCCGGCAACGCCCCGGCGCAGGCGGCCAGGGCGGCCGGGATGTCCGTCTTCGCGTGGTACGCCCGGGTGAGCAGCAGCGGGACGGCGGTCACCTCCCGCTCGCCGTCCCCGTACAGACCCGCCAGCGCCTCCCGGACCGGGGGGCCGTTGAACTCCAGGAAGCCCACCGTCACCCGGAGCCCGGGGCGCAGCGACCGTATCCGCGCCGCCAGCGCGTGCACGGTCGCCGCGTGCCCCGGGTCCCGGCTGCCGTGGGCGATCAGCAGCAGCGGGGCCGCGCCGGTCAGTTGTTCCTCGCCAGCAGACCGCGGCTGCGCAGCACGCGCCGCTCCAGCGGGGAGAAGAACAGCAGATCGATCGCGATCCCCACCAGCAGGATCAGGATGATGGTGGCCAGCACCCCGGACATGTTCTGCATCTGCCGGAAGCCGTCCATCAGCTGGCCGAGCCCGGTGCCCAGCTTCGCCGAGTTCACGATCAGCTCCGCCGCCATCAGCGAGCGCCAGGAGAACGCCCAGCCCTGCTTGAGACCGGCCAGATAGCCGGGCAGCGCGGCCGGCAGCAGGATGTGCCGCACACTGGTCAGCCCGCGCGCGCCCAGCATCCGCCCGGCCCGCAGATACAGCGGCGGGATCTGGTCCACGCCCGCCACGATGCCGTTCGCGATCGAGGGCACCGCGCCCAGCAGCACCACCGTGTAGATCGTGGCGTCGGTGAACCCGAACCAGATCAGCGCGGCCGGCACCCAGGCGATGGACGGCAGCGACTGGAGCCCGGTGAGGATCGGCCCGATCGCCGCCCGCACCACCTTCACCCGCGCCACCAGCAGCCCCAGCGGGGTGCCGACCGCGATGGCGATGGCGAAGCCCAGCACCCCGCGCGAGACGCTGGTCCAGATGTATCCCAGCAGGACCCCGTCCAGCCACATCTTCTCGATGGCGGCCCACACATCCAGCGGGCCCGGCAGGATGTAGTCCGGCTTGATCTCCGCCGCGTACACCAGCTGCCACACCGCCAGGACGAGCGCCACCGCCACCAGCGGCGGCACCAGCTTGCTCAGCAGCAGCCGCCCCAGCGGGGGCCGTTCGTCCGCCGCCCTGGTGTCCAGGGCGTCCAGGCCCGCTTCGAGGCCCGCCAGGTCGCCGTGCTGCCCCCCGGCCGGCTCGGCCGGCTCCGCGGTCTTCGCGGTTTTCCCGGTCCCGTCCGTCTTCTCAGTGCTGACCATGGCGCCGGATCTCCCCCCTCAGCTGGTCGGTGATGTCCACGGACAGCGCCGACACCTCGGCGTCCTCGATCCGCCGCGGCTGCGGGATGTCCACCCGCCAGGTACGGGCGATCCGCCCGGGCCGGGAGGACAGCAGTACGACGCGCTGCGCCAGCCGCACCGCCTCCCGGACGTTGTGCGTCACGAACAGCACCGAGACGCCGGTCTCGGACCAGATCCGGGTCAGCTCCTCGTGCAGCACGTCGCGGGTGATGGCGTCCAGCGCGGCGAACGGCTCGTCCATCAGCAGCAGGCTGCTGTCCTGGGCCAGCGCCCGCGCCAGCGCCACCCGCTGCCGCATACCGCCGGACAGTTCGTGCACCCGCTTGCCGTAGGAGCCGCTCAGCCGCACCAGTTCCAGCAGCCGTTCGGCCTCCGGGCGGCGCTCCGCCTTGGGCAGGCCGCGCAGCCGCAGCGCCAGCTCGATGTTCTGGCCGGCCGTCAGCCACGGGAACAGCGCGTGTTCCTGGAACATCAGGGCCGGCCGGCCCCCCGGGACCGAGATGGTCCCGGAGGTCGGCGCGTCGAGCCCGGCGACCAGGTTCAGCAACGTCGACTTGCCGCAGCCGGACGCCCCGAGCAGGGTCACGAACTCACCGGGTGCGACATCGAGTGAGATGCTGTCCAGGACGAGCTGCGCCCGCCCCGCCCGGCCGAACGACTTCGACACCTGGTCGAGCCGTACGGCCGGGGTGTCCGCGGCCCCCTCCCGGCCCGTGGGGGCCGGTGCGTCCGATGTGTTGAGTGCGGTGGCCATCGCTGTCACCTCGTGGTCGTCGAATCTGTGGGAGGGGTCGTCACTCGACACCGAGGCCGCCGTCGCTGACCGGCTCCTGGCCCTCTTCGGACAGCACCTTGTTCAGCAGCGAGAGGTCGTAGATCCCGTTCAGGTCGACCTCGTCCAGCAGCCCGGCGTTGACCGTGCTCTCGGCGCTGACGCGCAGCGAGTCGGCCAGCGGGTCGTTCAGGAACTCCACATGGTCGAAGGCCGGGTCGAGGACCTCCTGGGGCAGCTCACTGCCGCCGGGCAGGGCGGCGATGGCGGTGTTGAACTGCTCCCTGGCCTCCTCGGGGTGCTCGTTGATCCAGGCGTTGGTCCGCACCACCCCGCGGATGATGGCCTCCACGACGTCCGGGTGCTCCTCCAGGAAGCTCTGCGAGGCGATGACATGGGTGACGACGTACTGGCCGTTCTCCCACAGCTCGCCCTCGTCCAGGATCTCCACCGCTCCCTGGGCGACCAGCCGGGCGGCGGTCGGCTCGGGCACCCACGCGCCGTCGATGTCGCCGCCCTCGAAGGCGGCCGGGATCTCGGCGTTGGGGACACGGACGACGTCCACGTCGCCGGCGCCGGTCTCCGCGTCGACCTCGAAGCCCTGGTTCGCGAGGTAGCTCAGCAGCGCGACGTCCTGGGTGTTGCCCAGCTGCGGGGTGGCCAGGGTCTTGCCGGCCAGGTCATCCAGCCCGGCGACCCGGTCGGGGTTGACGACCAGGGAGGCGCCGCCGGAGGCCGCCCCGGAGACGATCCGCAGGTTGCGGCCGCCGGACTGGGCCCAGCCGTTGATGGCCGGGTTGGGGCCGATGAAGGTCACGTCGATGGAGTCGCCGTTGAGCGCCTCGATGGCGGAGGGTCCGGCGTTGAAGACGGACGGGGTGAAGCCGGTACCGCCCAGTTCCTGGTCGATCAGCCCGCCGTCCTGGAGGCCGATGACGGCGGTGGCGTGGGTGATGTTGGCGAAGTAGCCGATGTTGACGTTGTCGGTGGACAGCTTCTCGCCGGTTCTCTCCTGCGAGGTCTTGTCGCCCTCGTCGGAGGAGTTGGAGCCGTAGCCGCAGGCGGTCGCGCCGATGAGCAGCGGGGCGACGACGGCGGCGGTCAGCAGGGAGCGGCGCGCGGTGGTCAAGGGGGAGTCCTCTCGGGGGACCGGACGACGTGCCGGGGCAGCGCCGGTCGGGTGGGGAAACCTCCCGGCCGGAGGCCGGCGGAGGGTCGTGCGGGACGGGCGGCGTGGGAGCTCAGTGGCCCGCACATCGCGCGATCCCGCCGTGGCCGGCGCCCAGCGCGCCGCTGCCGACCCGGCCACCCTCCTTCGCGAAGGTCGAGAAGACGTCCTTGACCATGATCAGAAGTCCCACCCCTCCTCGTCCGCCGCCGCGCCGGTGCCGGCGGTGTCGCCGGCCGGGTCCGCGAAGGCGTCGCCCGCCATGCCGGCGGTGAGGGTGGAGCCGTCCGCCGGGTCGATCAGCAGGAACGAACCGGTGATCCGGGAGAGGGCGTACGGGTCCAGCGGCAGCGGCTCCGAGGTGCGCAGCACCACCGTGCCGATGTCGTTGGCGGCCAGCTCGCCGGGCGCCGGGTGCTGGGAGAGATCGTCCAGGGTCAGCCGCGAGGGGATCTCCTTGACGAGGGCCTTGACCGTGCGGGTGGTGTGCTTGAGCAGCACCCGGGCCCCCGGGGCCAGCGGCCGGTCGTGCAGATGGCACACGGTGGCGGTGATGTCCTGGGTGGGCAGCGGCCCGCCGCCGGAGGGCACCAGGACATCGCCGCGCGAGATGTCGAGATCGTCGTCGAGGGTCACGGTCACCGACTGCGGCGCCGCCGCCACGTCCACCGTGGTGCCCAGCGCGTCGATGCCCGCCACCGTGCTCGTCCGCCCGGAGGGCAGGACGGTGACCGGCTCGCCGACGCGCAGCACCCCGGAGGCCAGCCTCCCCGCGTACCCCCGGTAGTCGGGGTGCTCGGCGGTCTGCGGCCGGATGACGTACTGCACCGGGAAGCGGGCCGGCTCGGCGGCCGGGTCGTGGCCCACCGGAACCGTCTCCAGGTGCTCCAGCACCGTGGGGCCGCCGTACCAGTCCATGTGCGCCGAGGGGGTGACCACGTTGTCCCCGGCGAGCGCCGAGATGGGGATCGCGGTCACCTCGGGGACGCGCAGCGAGGCGGCGTACGCGGCGAACTCCCCGGCGATCGCGGCGAAGACCGGCTCGGCGTACCCGACGAGGTCCATCTTGTTGACGGCGAGGACGACATGGGGGACACGCAGCAGGGCGGCGACGGCGGCGTGCCGGCGGGTCTGCTCCACGACGCCGTTGCGGGCGTCGACCAGGACCACGGCGAGTTCGGCGGTGGAGGCACCGGTGACCATGTTGCGGGTGTACTGCACGTGCCCGGGGGTGTCGGCCAGGATGAACCGGCGGCGTGGCGTGGCGAAGTAGCGGTAGGCGACATCGATGGTGATGCCCTGCTCGCGCTCGGCGCGCAGCCCGTCGGTGAGCAGCGCCAGGTCGGGCGTCTGCTGCCCCCGGTTGCGGGAGGCGGCCTCGACGGCGGCGAGCTGGTCGGAGAGCACCGACTTGGAGTCGTGCAGCAGCCGGCCCACCAGGGTGGACTTGCCGTCGTCGACCGACCCGGCGGTGGCGAAGCGCAGCAGTGAGGTGGTGTCGGTCATCAGAAGTACCCCTCGCGTTTGCGGTCCTCCATGGCGGCCTCGGAGAGCTTGTCGTCGGCGCGGGTGGCGCCGCGCTCGGTGAGGCGGGAGGCGGCGATCTCGGCGATGACCTGCTCGATGGTCTCCGCGTCCGATTCGACGGCGCCGGTGCAGGACATGTCGCCGACCGTGCGGTAGCGCACCTGGCGGTGCTCGGTGCGTTCGCCGTCGCGCGGCCCGCCCCACTCGCCGGGGGCCAGCCACATGCCGGAGCGGGCGAACACCTCGCGGTGGTGGGCGTAGTAGATGGCGGGGATCTCGATCTTCTCCCGGCCGATGTACTGCCACACGTCCAGCTCGGTCCAGTTGGACAGCGGGAAGACCCGGACGTGCTCGCCGGGGGCGTGCCGTCCGTTGTAGAGCTGCCACAGCTCGGGGCGCTGGCGGCGCGGGTCCCAGCCGCCGAACTCGTCGCGCAGCGAGAACACCCGCTCCTTGGCGCGGGCCTTCTCCTCGTCGCGCCGGCCGCCGCCGAAGACGGCGTCGAAGCGGTGCCGGCGGATGGCGTCCAGCAGCGGAACGGTCTGCAGCGGGTTGCGGGTGCCGTCGGGGCGCTCGCGCAACTCGCCGCGGTCGATGAACTCCTGCACGGAGGCCACGTGCAGGCGCAGTCCGTGCTGGGCCACGACGCGGTCGCGGTAGGCGAGGACCTCGGGGAAGTTGTGCCCGGTGTCCACGTGCAACAGGGAGAACGGTACCGGCGCCGGGGCGAACGCCTTCAGCGCCAGGTGCAGCATGACGATGGAGTCCTTGCCGCCCGAGAAGAGGATCACCGGGCGCTCGAACTCCCCGGCCACCTCGCGGAAGATGTGCACGGACTCCGACTCCAGCACATCGAGGTGGGTCAGCGTGTACGGTTCGCCGCCGCTCATGCCAGCACCCCCCGCTCCGTCAGCAGCGCGTGCACCACGTCCGCCGATTCCGTGACGCTCCGGCCCTCGGTGGCCAGCCGCAGGTCGGGGGCGGCCGGCTCCTCGTACGGGTCGTCGACGCCGGTGAGGCCGGACAGCCGACCGGCCGCCTGCCGGGCGTACAGGCCCTTCACATCGCGCTGCGAGCAGACCTCGACGGGCGTGGCGACATGGATCTCCAGGTACGCCGTCCCGGCCGCCTCGTGCCGCTTGCGCACGGCCTCGCGGCTGTCCGCGTAGGGGGCGATGACCGGGACCACGGCCAGCACCCCGTGCGAGGCGAGGAGTTCGGCGACGAAGCCGATGCGCCGCACGTTGGTGTCCCGGTCGGCGCGGTCGAAGCCGAGCCCGGCGGAGAGGAACGTACGGATCTCGTCGCCGTCCAGCACCTCCACCCGGCGGCCCTCGTGCCCCAGCCGGGTGGCCAGGGCGCGGGCGATGGTGGTCTTGCCGGCGCTGGGCAGTCCGGTCAGCCACACGGTGGCGCCGCCGCTGCCGCGGCCGTGACCCTGCTCGCTCATCGGGTCCTCTCCTCCTGTCCCTGTCCCGTGCCTGCGCTTGTCCCTGTGTCGTGCGCCGCCATCAGCCGTGCAGCCCGCACTCGGTCTTGCCGCGCCCGGCCCAGCGCCCGGCCCGCGCGTCCTCGCCGGGGCGTACCCGGCGGGTGCACGGCGCGCAGCCGATGGAGGCGTAGCCGTCCTGGAGCAGCGGGTTGGTGAGCACCCCGTGTTCGGCGACGTAACGGTCCACGTCGTCCTGGGTCCAGCGGGCGATGGGGGAGACCTTGACCTTGCCGCGGCGCTCGTCCCAGCCGACCACCGGCGTGCCGGCGCGGGTGGGGGACTCGTCGCGGCGCAGCCCGGTGGCCCACGCCTCGTACCCGGCCAGTCCCTGCTCCAGCGGGGCCACCTTGCGCAGCGCGCAGCAGCGGTCGGGGTCGCGGTCGTGCAGCGCGGGGCCGAACTCGGCGTCCTGTTCGGCGACGGTGCGGCGCGGGGTGAGGGTGATGAGGCGGACGTCCATCACCGCTTCGACCGCGTCGCGGGTGCCGATGGTCTCCGGGAAGTGGTAGCCGGTGTCGAGGAAGACCACATCGACGCCGGAGCGCGCCCGGGAGGCGAGATGGGCGACGACGGCGTCCTCCATGGAGGAGGTCACGCAGAACCGCGGGCCGAAGGTGCCGGTGGCCCAGCGCAGGATCTCCAGCGCCGGGGCCTCCTCCAGCTCCCGGCCCGCCCGTTCGGCGAGCGCGCGCAGTTCGGTGGCGGTACGGGGGGCGCTCATATCGGTTCCTCTCCCGGCGGTCGCTGCCGCAGCCCGCTCGCCAGCAGTCCCAGGAACGACAGCCGGAAGGCGCGGTTGCAGGCCGCGCACTCCCAGGCGCCGTGCCCTTCCTCGGAGGGGCGCAGGTCCTCGTCGCCGCAGTAGGGGCAGTAGTACGGGGCGGCCCGCTCGCTCATGACAGCGCCTCCGCGTCGGCCCGCGCCGCCCACTTCGCGAACGGCTCGCCCTCGGTGCGCTGTTCCTCGAAGGCGCGCAGCACCCGCTCGATGTAGTCCGGGAGTTCGGCGGAGGTGACCTTCAGGCCGCGCACCTTGCGGCCGAAGCCGGGCTCCAGGCCCAGCGATCCGCCCAGGTGCACCTGGAATCCCTCGACCTGCCGGCCCTCGGCGTCCGTCACCAGCTGTCCCTTGAGCCCGATGTCGGCGATCTGGATGCGGGCGCAGGAGTTGGGGCAGCCGTTGATGTTGATGGTGAGCGGCTCGGTGAAGCCGGGCAGCCGGCGCTCCAGTTCGTCGATCAGGGAGGCGCCGCGGCCCTTGGTCTCCACGATCGCCAGTTTGCAGAACTCGATGCCGGTGCAGGCCATGGTGCCGCGCCGGAACGGGGAGGGCTGCGCGGCCAGGTCCAGCGCCGTCAGACCCTCGGTCAGCGAGGTGACGCGGTCCTCGGGGACGTCGAGGATGAGCATCTTCTGCTGCACGGTGGTCCGCACCCGGCCCGAGCCGTGCGACTCGGCGAGGTCGGCGATCTTCGCCAGGGTCGTCCCGTCCACCCGGCCCACCCGGGGCGCGAAGCCGACGTAGTACCGGCCGTCGCGCTGCGGGTGCACCCCGATGTGGTCGCGCCACTGGTCCACCGGGGCGGCCGGGGCGGGGCCGTCGGCCAGCCGGCGCAGCAGGTACTCGTCCTCCAGCACCTGCCGGAACTTCTCCGGACCCCAGTCGGCGATCAGGAACTTGATCCGGGCCCGGGTGCGCAGCCGCCGGTAGCCGTGGTCGCGGAAGAGGCCCACGACGCCCTCGTACACGTCGGCGACCTCCTCCAGCGGCACCCAGGCGCCCAGCCGGACCCCGATCTTGGGGTTGGTGGACAGGCCACCGCCCACCCACAGGTCGAAGCCGGGGCCGCGTTCGGGGTGCTGGACGCCGACGAACGCGATGTCGTTGACCTCGTGCGCCACGTCCTGCTGGGGGGAGCCGGAGATGGCGGCCTTGAACTTGCGCGGGAGGTTGGAGAACGCCTTGTTGCCGATGACGCGGCGCTGGATCTCCTCGATGGCGGGGGTGCCGTCGACGATCTCGTCGGCGGCGATGCCGGCCACCGGGGAGCCGACGATGACGCGCGGGGTGTCGCCGCACGCCTCGGTGGTGGACAGGCCCACGCCCTCCAGGCGGCGCCAGATCTCCGGCATGTCCTCGATGCGGATCCAGTGGTACTGGATGTTCTGCCGGTCGGTGATGTCGGCCGTGCCGCGGGCGAACTCCTGCGAGACCTCGGCGATCACGCGCAGCTGGGCGGTGGTCAGCCGGCCGCCGTCGATGCGCACCCGCAGCATGAAGTACTCGTCGTCCAGCTCCTCCGGCTCCAGGACGGCGGTCTTGCCGCCGTCGATGCCGGGGCGGCGCTGCGTGTACAGCCCCCACCAGCGCATCCGGCCGCGCAGGTCGGCGCCGTCGATGGAGTCGAACCCGCGCTGCGCGTAGATGGTTTCGATGCGCGTCCGTACGTTGAGACCGTCGTCGTCCTTCTTGGTCTGCTCGTTCGGGTTGAGCGGGGTGAAATGTCCTGCGGCCCACTGGCCTTCGCCGCGGTGGCGTCCGGCTTTGCGACGGTGGGGGGCAGCGGGCTTTTTCGCGGGCTCGGACATGCTTCTTTCGTCCTTCGGCAGGCAGCAAAGAGGCTCTGACCCACGGGGGTCCACGGAAACGTGGCGGAACGGGGCAGAGTCGACGTCGGGCGGCCGGTTGTCAGGGAGACGCACCGGGGAAGGGCGGCCGGCGCGCGGTGGCGCTCAGCAGTGCGGACACATGGCGCTGCACATGCGACCGAGGTCGATGTGGCGCCTGCTCACCAGGGCGGTTCCAGCTCGCGACATGCCGGTCAGCGTCGCACGGGCGCTGTCGGGCAGTCCAGAGTCGTCCGTGATGTGGACGGATGAGTCTCATATGCAGAGACGTGCTGGTGAGGGCCCCGTTATGCGCCCGGCCAGGGGCCGGGCTGCGCCGCGTACGGCTCCTCCTCGACCCGGGTGTTGTACAGCCGGAAACCACGCCGCCGGTAGTTCTCCAGGGCGTGTTCCCCATCCTGGGAGCAGGTGTGCACCCACACCCGCCGCGTCGGCTCGCGGTCCGGCCACCGCCCGGCCAGGTCCCAGGCGCGGGCGGTGCCCTCGGCCAGCAGCAGCCCGCCCAGGCCACGGCCCCGGAAGGCGGGCAGCAGCCCGAAGTAGCTGATCTCCACCACCCCGGCGTCCTGGGCGGTCAGTTCGACGAAGCCGCCGGGGGTGCCGCGTTCGTACACCACCCAGGTCTCCACCCCCGGCCGCTCCAGATGCGCCCGCCAGCGGGCCAGGCCCCACGGCAGCCGGTCGGTCCAGGCGACGTCCTGGCCCACCGCCGTGTACAGAAAGCGGCTGAACTCGGGGCTGGGCACCGCCGCCCGCTCGATCCGGACCTCCGCGCCGGGCGCCGGACGGCGGGCCGGGCCCGGCTCCCGCGGCTCCGTCTGCTCCAGGTACCAGGTGGTGACGGTGACACGGGCGGCGGGGGCGGCGGCGTCGTGGGCGGGGTCCGGGGACGGCGAGGTACTCATCTGATTCCTCCGTGGATACCCCTGCCTTCAGGCAGGGGAGGAAGCGGGCTCCTGTGGAGCGGGGCGAGGGACCGCGATGCGCCGTGAGGGTGGATCGCGGTGTTCTGACTCGCAGTTGAATTTTACCGATTGCCCCCAGTTAGTTTGTGAGTATGGGCATGGGCCGGGTGAAGCGGGCGTTCAAGTACCGCTTCTATCCGAGTGATGCGCAGGCGGCTGAGCTGTCGCGCACGTTCGGGTGTGTGCGGAAGGTCTACAACATGGCGCTCGCCGCCCGGACGGAGGCGTGGGCGCGGGGTGAGCGGGTGAACTACAATGCCACCTCGGCGATGTTGACGGTGTGGAAGAAGACCGAGGCGCTGGCCTTCCTGAATGAGGTGTCCTCGGTGCCGTTGCAGCAGACGCTGCGGCATTTGCAGGCTGGGTTCGCGAACTTCTTCGGGAAGCGGGCGAGGTATCCGCGGTTCAAGTCGCGGAAGCGGTCGCGGAGGTCCGCCGAGTACACCACCAGTGGTTTCCGGTTCCGTGAGGGGCGGCTCACCCTGGCGAAGATGTCCGATCCGCTGGATGTTGTGTGGTCGCGTCCGCTGCCTGAGGGGGCCGCGCCGTCCACGGTGACCGTCTCCCAGGACGCCGCGGGGCGCTGGTTCGTATCCCTGCTGTGCGAGGACGCGTCGGTGCGTTCGCTCACGGCCACGGACGCGGTGGTCGGGGTCGATGTCGGCCTGGACCACCTGCTGACCCTGTCGACCGGGGAGAAGATCACCAACCCGAGGCACGAGCGCCGCGACCGGGCCCGGCTCGCCAGGGCCCAGCGGGCGTTGTCCCGCAAGGCCAGGGGCGATGGCGCGAACCGGGTCAAGGCCCGGCGGAAGGTGGCCCGGATCCATGCCCGGATCACCGACCGGCGCCGGGATCACCTGCACAAACTGTCTACTCGGCTCGTTCGTGAGAACCAAACGATCGTGATCGAGGACCTGACCGTGCGCAACATGGTCAAGAACCGGAGCCTGGCCCGCGCCATCAGCGACGCGTCCTGGGCCGAATTCCGGGGGCTTCTGGAGTACAAGGCCGCCTGGTACGGGCGGGAAGTGATCGCGGTCGACCGTTTCTTCCCCTCCTCCAAGCTGTGCTCCGCCTGCGGCACCCTCGCCAGGGCCATGCCGCTGCACGTCCGGGAATGGACGTGCGAGAGCTGCGGCGCCTCCCATGACCGGGATGTGAACGCGGCACGCAACCTCAAGGCCGCCGGGCTGGCGGCATCGGTCTGTGGAGCCGGTGTAAGACCTCAACGGAGAACTCCGGGCGGGCACTCGGCGACGAAGCAGAAAACCCCCCGGCGCGAGCCGTAGGAATCCCCCTCGTCCACGAGGGGGAGAAAGTCAATCCATCACAGGCGTCCCACTCCTACCGGGGCAGCGCCCGCTCCACCACCGCCTCCAGGTCAAGACCCTTCGGCAGCGTCCCGAAGGCGAGCCCGCCCTCCCCGCCCAGCCGCGAGGCGCAGAACGCGTCGGCCACCGCCGCCGGGGCGTACCGGACCAGCAGCGACCCCTGTAGCACCAGCGCCAGCCGCTCCACCAGCCGCCGCGCCCGCCCCTCGATGCCCTCCAGGTCCGACAGCTCCGTCAGCACGTCCTTGATCGCCGCGTCCAGCCGGTGGTCGGCGCCGGAGGACTGCCCCACCTCGGTCAGGAACGCGTTCAGCGCCATCGGTTCACGCTGCAACGCCCGCAGCACATCGAGGGACTGCACATTGCCCGCGCCCTCCCAGATCGAGTTCAGCGGCGATTCGCGCAGCAGCCGCGGCATCCCGGACTCCTCCACGTAGCCGTTGCCGCCCAGGCACTCCAGCGCCTCCACCGTCAGCGGGGTGCAGCGCTTGGTCACCCAGTACTTGGCCGCCGGCACCGCGAGCCGCAGCAGATGCCGCTCCGAGGCGCTGCCCGCCGCCGCCCGGTCCTGCGCCGCGGCCAGCCGCATCGTCAGCGCGGTCGCCGCCTCCGACTCCAGCGCCAGGTCCGCCAGGACGTTGCGCATGAGCGGCTTGCCGATCAGCGCGCCGCCGAAGGCCGAACGGTGCGCCGCGTGGTGCACCGCCTGGGTCACCGCCTGCCGCATGATCGCCGCGGACCCGGCCACGCAGTCCAGCCGGGTCGCCGCCACCATCTCGATGATGGTGGCCACCCCGCGCCCCTCCTCGCCGACCCGCCACGCCAGGGTTGAACCGTCGAACTCCACCTCGGCGGAGGCGTTGGAACGGTTGCCCAGCTTGTCCTTCAGCCGCTGGATGAGGAAGGTGTTGCGGCTGCCGTCCGGCAGCACCCGGGGCAGCAGGAAGCAGGTGAGCCCGCCGGGCGCCTGCGCCAGCACCAGGAACATGTCCGACATCGGCGCCGAGCAGAACCACTTGTGACCGCGCAGCGCGTACGCCCCGTCCTCCTGGAGCGGTACTGCCTCGGTCGTGTTGGCCCGCACGTCCGAGCCGCCCTGCTTCTCCGTCATCCCCATCCCGGCCAGCACCCCCGCCTTGCCGGCCGCCGGGCGCAGCCCCGGCTCGTACACCGTGGAGGTCAGCAGCGGCTCCCACGCCGCGGCCAGAGCAGGCTCGGCGCGCAGCGCGGGCACCGCGGCGTGCGTCATCGACAGCGGACAGCCGTGCCCCGCCTCCACCTGCGACCACACCACGAACGCGGCGGCGCGCCGCAGGTGGCCGTCCGTACGCGGCCACGCCGCCGTCAGACCGGCGGCCACCCCGCGCTCCAGCAGCCGGTGCCAGGACGGGTGGAACTCCACCTCGTCGATCCGCTCGCCGTAACGGTCGTGGGTGCGCAGCACCGGAGGGTTCTCGTTGGCCAGCCGCCCCCACTCCTGCGCCTCCCGCGAGCCGGCCGCCCGGCCCAGCTCGCTCAACTCCGCCGCGCTGCGCGCCGCCTGCCCCGGATCACCGCTGTGGCGCTCCACCGCCTCCCGCAGCGCGGCGTCCGCGCCGAAGACGTCGTGGCCCACCAGGGGCGGAACTTGGTTGGTCACCCTGTGCGTGCTGGAGGTGGAGGTCATGCGGTTACGTTATGCGCGTGAACGCCGAACAGTCAGCACCCATACCGGAGGGACAGCGCAGGCAGCGCGCGGCGCGGCGGGGGGAAGCAGCACGGGGCACGACCGGGGAGGGGGCCGGGAGCCGGACACCGGACCCCGCGCCCGGCAGGAAGCACGACCAGCACGACAGGAATGACAGCAGGAAGGACAGCGGGAACGACAGAAAGCAGGAGAAGAAGCAGGAGAAACGGGAGCGCAGACGGCGCGGGCGCCCCTCGCGCAGCGCCGTCTACCGCAACATCCCCAAGGGCAGACTCTCCTGGCTGCTGCTGAAGGACACCGTCACCTCCTGCTCCGAGCACCGGGTGATGGGCATGGCCGCCGAGGCGGCGTTCTTCACCCTGCTCTCCCTGCCCCCGCTGCTGCTGGGCCTGATCGGGCTGCTCTCCAGCCTGGACGCGGTGGCCGGCACCACGGCCCTGCCCACCGTGCGCGGCCACATCCTGGAGCTGTCCGGGGCGATGCTCTCCGACCGGGGTGTGGACGAGGTCATCACGCCGCTGATCAACGATCTCGTCTCCGGGCCGCGCCCCGACGTGATGTCCTTCGGCTTCATCGTCGCCCTGTGGTCCGGCTCGCGGGCGATGAACGTCTTCGTCGGCACCATCACCGTCATGTACGGGCTCGATGGCCACCGCAACCCGGCCACCACCCGGCTGCTGGCGTTCTCCATGTACGTGGTCAGCATGGTGGTTGGCGCGATCGCCGTGCCCGCCATGGTGATCGGCCCCGGTGTGGTCGCCGAGTGGGTGCCGCAGCTGTCCGGCGCGCTGCGCTACACGTACTGGCCGCTCCTGCTGCTGCTGTGCGTCTCCTTCCTCACGACGCTGTACCACGTGTCGGTGCCGGTGCGGTCGCCCTGGCGCGAGGACATCCCCGGCGCGCTGGTGGCGCTGACCATCTGGGCGGCGTGCGCGTACGCCCTCAAGGCGTATCTGCGCGCGACCGTCGAGGGGCCCAGCATGTACGGGTCGCTGGCGGTGCCGGTGGCGATCCTGCTGTGGCTGGCGCTGTCCGCCTTCGCCGTGCTGGTCGGTGCCGCGCTGAACGCCGCCGTGGACCGGATCTGGCCCACCGCCACCACCGCCGCCGCCCGTGCCGAGAGTGAGCGGGCCCGCGCCGCCGCCGGGGCGGCGATGGCGGCGGCCGTCAAGTCCCGCCGTTCGCGGGCCGAGGCGCAGGGCATCCCGGAGCCGGACGACCCCATGGTGACCGCGCGCCGCTGGGCGAAGGCGTGGCAGCGCGGGGAGCTGCGGGAGGAGCTGGAGCGCCTGCGCCGGGCGGGCGACGACCGCCGCCGGCGCATCCGGGGCACCGACCGCCGGGGCGCCAAGTCGGTCACGGTGCGCGCCGGATCGCGGGGTAAGGGTTCTAGTACAGTGAGGCGTTCGCGGCTACGGCATGGGAGCGGACATGGGCGTGACAAGAGCCGTGAGTGAGCGCGCCGGGGCGCCCCTGGACGACCGCAGATCCGGGCCCACCGTCCCCCGCATGATCCTGGGTGCCAGGCTGCGCAAGTTGCGCGAGGCCCGCCGGATCACCGGCGCGGAGGCGGGCGAGGTGATCCGTGCCTCGCACTCCAAGATCAGCCGGCTGGAGATGGGCCGCACCGGGTTCAAGCTGCGCGACGTGGATGATCTGCTGACGCTGTACGGGGTGACCGACTCCGCCGAGCGCGCCACCCTGCTGGCTCTGGCCCGGCAGTCCAACACCCCCGGCTGGTGGCACGCGTACCACGATGTGGTGCCCAATTGGCTGAACGTCTTCCTCGGCCTGGAGCAGGCGGCCGTGGTCATCCGTACGTATGAGCAGCAGTTCATTCCGGGGCTGCTCCAGACCGAGGGGTACAGCCGCGCCGTGCACCGGCTCACCCCCGAGCCGCAGGACGGGCTGCTGGAACGCCGGGTCGAGCTGCGGATGGCCAGGCAGCGCATTCTGCACCGGCCGGGCCCGCCCCATCTGTGGGCGGTGATCGACGAGGCGGCGCTGCGCCGCTCCATGGGCAGCGCGGCGATGATGCGCGAGCAGCTGGGGCATCTGCTGGAGATCTCCCGGCTGGCGCACGTCAGCATCCAGGTGCTGCCGTTCTCGGCCGGCGGGCACGCGGCGGTGGGCGGCCCGGTGACGGTGCTGCGCCCGCCGGGCGCCGAGCTGCCCGACGTGGTGTACCTGGAGCAGCTGACCGGCGGCGTCTACCCGGACAAGCCCGCCGAGATAGAGCTGTACCGGCACGTGATGAACCAGGTCGTGCTCCGGGCCGAGCCGCCGACCGCCACCGCCGCCTTCCTGCAGCGGCTGCTGCGGGAGGGCTGACCGGCCCGCCCGTCCGGGCACGGCCACCCGCGCGGTGGCCGAAGCACGCCCGCGCGCCCGCACGGGGACGCACAGGGTCCCGCTCTGATCGCTCACAGCGAACGCCCGCCCTCCGGGGAACATCCCGCCGCCCTCCGGCATTGAGTGCAGTGAACTCAACTTGTCTGCTGAGGGAGAGGTCATGGCACCGACATCGTCATCCGACACACTCACCCTGCCCGTGCTGCCCCTGGACGACGAGGTCGTGCTGCCCGGCATGGTCGTCCCGCTGGAACTGTCCGACCCCGAGGTCCGCGCCGCGGTCGAGGCCGCCCAGGCGGCGGCCCCCGCCGGTGAGAAGCCCCGCGTCCTGCTGGTGCCGCGGATCGAGGGCTCCTACGCCGCGACCGGCGTCGCCGGCCGCGTCGAACAGGTCGGACGGCTCTCCGAGGGCGGCCCCGGCGCCCTGATCCGCGGCCTGCGCCGGGTGCGGATCGGCTCCGGCACCACCGGACCCGGCGCCGCGCTGTGGGTCGAGGGCACCCCCGTCGCCGAGGAGCAGCCGACCCCGCTGCCCGGCGCCGTCACCGAGCTGATGAAGGAGTACAAGGCCCTGGCCACCGCCTGGCTGCGCCAGCGCGGCGCCTGGGAGGTCGTCGACCGGCTCCAGCAGATCGAGGACCCCGGAGCCCTGGCCGACAACGCCGGCTACTCCCCGTTCCTCACCACCGAGCAGCGCCTCACACTGCTGGAGACCACCGAGCCGGTCGAACGGCTCCGGCTGGCCCTGCGCCTGCTCAGCGATCACCTGGCCGAACAGGATGTCGCCGAGTCCATCGCCAAGGACGTCCAGGAGGGCGTCGACAAGCAGCAGCGGGAATTCCTGCTGCGCCGCCAGCTGGAGGCCGTCCGCAAGGAACTGGCCGAGCTGAACGGCGACGCCGCCGACGAGGGCGAGGACTACCGCGCCCGCGTGGAGTCCGCCGACCTCCCCGAGAAGGTCCGCGAGGCGGCCCTGAAGGAGGTCGACAAGCTGGAGCGCTCCTCCGACGCCTCCCCCGAGGGCAGCTGGATCCGCACCTGGCTGGACACCGTCCTCGAACTGCCCTGGAACCACCGCACCGAGGACGCCTACGACATCACCGGCGCCAAGGCCGTCCTGGACGCCGACCACGCCGGGCTCACCGACGTCAAGGAACGCATCACCGAGTACCTGGCCGTGCGCAAGCGCCGCTCCGACAAGGGCCTGGGCGTCATCGGCGGCCGGCGCGGCGGCGCCGTCCTCGCCCTGGTCGGCCCGCCCGGCGTCGGCAAGACCTCGCTGGGCGAGTCCGTGGCCCGCGCCATGGGCCGCAGCTTCGTCCGGGTCGCGCTGGGCGGCGTCCGCGACGAGGCCGAGATCCGCGGCCACCGCCGTACGTACGTGGGTGCCATGCCCGGACGCGTCGTGCGCGCCATCAAGGAGGCCGGGTCGATGAACCCCGTCATCCTGCTGGACGAGATCGACAAGGTCGGCAGCGACTACCGGGGCGACCCCTCCGCCGCGCTGCTCGAAGTCCTGGACCCGGCCCAGAACCACACCTTCCGCGACCACTACCTGGAGGTCGAACTCGACCTCAGCGACGTGGTCTTCCTGGCCACCGCCAACATGCTGGAGGGCATCCCGCAGCCGCTGCTCGACCGGATGGAACTGGTGCAGCTCGACGGCTACACCGAGGACGAGAAGGTCACCATCGCCCGGGAGCACCTGCTGCGCCGCCAGCTGGAGCGGGCGGGCCTGGACCCCGCCGAGGTGGGGGTGACCGACGGCGTGCTGCGCAAGCTGGCCGGCGAGTACACCCGCGAGGCGGGCGTGCGTTCCCTGGAACGCTCCCTTGCCCGGCTGCTGCGCAAGGTCGCCGCCCGCAACGAGCTGGGCGAACTGACCCTGCCGTACACCGTCACCGAGGATGATCTGCGCGGCCTCATCGGCCGTCCGCACCACACGCCCGAGGCGGCCCAGTCGCCCGAGCAGCGGCGTACGGCGGTCCCCGGCGTGGCCACCGGGCTCGCGGTCACCGGCGCCGGCGGCGACGTGCTGTACATCGAGGCGTCGCTGGCGGACGCGGAGACCGGCGGCGCCGGGCTGAGCCTCACGGGCCAGCTGGGCGACGTCATGAAGGAGTCCGGCCAGATCGCCCTGTCCTACCTGCGCTCGCGCGGCGCCGAACTGGAACTGCCGGTCGGTGACCTCAAGGAACGCGGCGTCCATCTGCACATTCCCGCCGGGGCGGTGCCCAAGGACGGCCCCAGCGCCGGCATCACCATGACCACCGCGCTGGCCTCGCTGCTGTCCGGGCGCCAGGTGCGGCCGGACGTGGCGATGACCGGTGAGGTCTCGCTGACCGGCCGGGTGCTGCCGATCGGCGGCGTCAAGCAGAAGCTGCTCGCCGCGCACCGGGCCGGTATCACCACGGTGATCATCCCGCAGCGCAACGAGCCCGATCTGGACGACGTGCCCCGCGAGGTGCTGGCGGACCTGGAGGTGCACCCGGTCACCGATGTCCGCCAGGTGCTGGAGCTGGCGCTGACCCCGGCCGGCGCCGAGGTGGCGATGGCCGCCTGATGCCACGCCCTCCCCCGGCATCCGCCGGGGGAGGGGCCGCGGTCGGCTAGGGTCGGGCGCCATGAGTCCCTCCATCGCCACCAACACCCGTGTCGAACTGCCCGGACTGCTGGAGTTCGTCCGCCCCAGGCACCGCGCCATCCTGCTCACCCGGCGCGCGGACGGCACCCCGCAGGGCTCCCCGCTAACCTGCGGGGTGGACGACGACGGCCGGATCGTGGTCTCCACGTACCCCGAGCGCGCCAAGACGAGGAACGCCCGCCGTGACGAGCGGGTCTCCCTGATCGTCCTGTCGGACGACTGGAACGGCCCCTGGGTCCAGGTCGACGGCACCGCCGAGGTGCTCGACCTGCCCGAGGCACTGGAGCCGCTCGTCACCTACTACCGCAACATCGCCGGCGAGCACCCGGACTGGGACGAGTACCGCGCGGCGATGACCCGGCAGGGCAAGTCCCTGATCCGGATCACCCCCACCCACTGGGGCCCGATCGCCACCGGCGGCTTCCCGGCCCGGCTGGCCTGACGACCGGTGCCGCTCCGGCCGGTACCGGCGGCCGGATCGGCCCCGGGGCCGGCCGTGTCGTTCGGTCCGTGGATGTGCCCGGTCAGGGCGCGAGGCGGGTGAGGAAGAAGTCCCGGACGTCCCGGGCGAACAGCTCGGGCACCTCCATCGCCGCGAAGTGGCCGCCGCGCTCGAACTCCGACCAGTGCCTGATGTCGTACAGCCGCTCGGCCAGCGGTCGCACCGACTGCGTGATGTCGTGGGCGAATACCGCGACGCCGAGCGGTACCGGACACGACGGGATCCGCCGCGGCGCCTCGCGGTGCAACCGCGCCGAGGAGGCCGCGGTCGCGGTCAGCCAGTACAGGGAGATGTCGGTGAGCATCCGCTCGTCGCCGACCGGCGTGCGCGGGTCGCACCACTGGGCGAAGCGCTCCGCGATCCAGGCGAGCTGACCGACCGGGGAGTCGGTCAGGGCGTAGCCGAGGGTCTGCGGGGTGGTGGCCTGCAGGGCCTGGTACGGGGGACGGGCGGCCATCAGCTGCCGCACCCGGTCGAGCCGGGCTTCCTCCTCTTCCGTCAACGCGATTCCGGCATCTGGGTCCGGCGCGGTCGGCAGGTAGTTGACGTGGACGCCGACGACTTGCTCGGGTGCGACCGCGCCGAGGGTGAGCGAGATGGCCGAGCCGAAGTCGCCGCCCTGCGCACCGTAGCGCCGGTGGCCGAGACGGCGCATCAGCTCGGCCCAGGCCCGGGCGACGCGCAGGATGTCCCAGCCCCGTTCGTGGGTCGGCCCCGAGAAGCCGTAGCCGGGGAGGGACGGGATCACCAGGTGGAAGTCGCGCGAGAGCGGCTCGATCACATCGAGGAATTCCAGGAACGATCCGGGCCAGCCATGGGTGAGAATCAGCGCGAGCGCGTCCGGCTTCGTGGACCGGACGTGGACGAAGTGAATGTTCTGGCCGTCGATCTCGGTGGTGAAGTGCGGAAGTTCGTTGAGAGTGGCCTCCTGCGCGCGCCAGTCGTAGCCGGTGCGCCAGTACTCGGCGAGCTCCCTCAGCCGTGCCAGCGGAAAGCCGTAGTCCGTCCCGGCATCGGCGACCTCGTTGGGCCAGCGGGTGCGGGAGAGACGGTCCATCAGATCGTCGAGGTCGCTCTGGGGTATGTCGATGCGGAACGGCTGGATCATGATCTTCACTCCATGAGGAATCATGTGCGACATGAACGTTAGTGCCACTAACGAAATTAAACCGTTAGTGGCACTAACGCAAGGAGGATGGATGAGCCCGACCCCAGAACCCACGCCGGCCCGCCTGAGCGCGATCCCCAGCCGCCTGCTCGCCGGGATCACGATCGTCGCCGACCGGCTCGTCGGCGAGCGCCTGGCGGCCGAAGGCGCTCACAAGTGGCACTTCGCCGTGCTCGCCGCACTCTCCGAGACCGGCGCCGCCAGCCAGGCCGGACTCAGCCGCCGCACCGGCATCTACCGCAGCGACATGGTCGCCGTCCTCAACGACCTCGCCGGCGCCTCGTACATCCACCGCGCCCCCGATCCCGCCGACCGCCGCCGCAATGTCATCACCCTCACGCCGGCCGGCAGCCGCCGGCTGGAGCGCCTCGAACGGCTCATCGCCGACGCCCAGCAGGAACTCCTCGCTCCCCTCACCCCCGGACAGCGGGACGAATTCACGCACCTGCTCACCGTCCTGCACGAGCACCACCGCCCCCCGCACCCCGGTGCGCCCGCCGGGCCATAGCCCGTACACGCCGTCCCGGGGCGGGCCCCGCCCGCCGCGACCCATAGCGTTTCCGGCCCCGACGGCCGTGTCCGTTTTCCGCCAGTGGACGGACCGCGCCGGGCGCACACTGGGCAGTGTGATGGACGACGACAGCAGGTACGAAGCGGTCCGCAGCCGCGACGAGCGGTTCGACGGGGTCTTCTACACGGCCGTGCGCACCACCGGCATCTACTGCCGGCCCAGCTGCCCGGCCGTCACCCCCAAGCGGGCCCACGTCACCTTCCACCCCTCGGCCGCCGCCGCCCAGGCCGCCGGCTACCGGGCCTGTCGGCGCTGCCGCCCCGACGCCGTCCCCGGATCGGCGGAGTGGAACGTCCGCGCCGACGCGGTCGGGCGTGCCATGCGCATGATCGCCGACGGTGTCGTGGACCGCGACGGCGTCACCGGGCTCGCCACCCGGCTCGGCTACAGCCCCCGCCAGGTGCAGCGCCAGCTCACCACCGAACTCGGCGCGGGCCCCGTCGCGCTGGCCCGCGCCCAGCGCGCGCACAGCGCCCGCATCCTGCTCCAGAGCACCGCGCTGCCGATCACCGAGATCGCCTTCGCGGCCGGGTTCTCCAGCGTCCGGCAGTTCAACGACACGATCCGGCAGGTCTACGCCCGCACCCCCACCGAGGTGCGCGGAGGCCGTACCGCCCCGCCCCAGGACCGGGCCGGCGTCCCGCTGCGGCTGGCCCACCGGGGCCCGTACGCCGCCCGGGAGATCTTCGACTTCCTGGGCCGCCGTGCCATCACGGGCATCGAGGAGATGACGGGGGAGCCGGGCGACCGTCTCTACCGTCGTTCCCTCGACCTGCCGCACGGCAGCGGCATCGCCGAGGTGGGCGAGCATGACGGGAAGGGCTGGCTGCCCGCCCGGCTGCTGCTGACGGATCTGCGGGATCTCACCACGGCCGTGCAGCGGCTGCGCCGGCTGTTCGACCTGGACGCCGATCCGTACGCGGTCGCCGAGCGGTTCGCCGCCGATCCGCATCTGGGGCCGCTCGCCGCCGCCCGCCCCGGGCTGCGGTCCCCCGGCGCCGCCCAGCCGCACGAACTGGCGGTGCGCGCCGTCCTCGGCCAGCAGATCACGGTGTCCGGCGCCCGGACCCTGGGCGGCACCCTGGTCGCCGCGTACGGCAAGCCCCTGCCGGCCCCCGACGGCGCGCTCACCCATGTTTTCCCCACCGCCGACGCCCTCGCCGACGCCCCGCTCGGCGAGCTGGGCATGCCCGGGGCCAGGCGCCGCACGCTGCGCACGCTGTGCGCCGCGCTCGCCGACGGCACCGTGACCCTCGACCCCGGCGCCGACCGTGACGCGACGGAGGCCGCGCTGCTCGCGCTGCCCGGGATCGGGCCGTGGACCGCCGGCTATCTGCGGATGCGGGCGCTGGGCGACCCGGATGTCTTCCTGCCGGGGGACGCCGGGGTGCGGCACGGTCTGGCGGGTATCGGCGCCACCGCGGCCGACGCCGAGGGCTGGCGGCCGTGGCGTTCGTACGCGGTCCACCATCTGTGGCAGGTCACCCCGGCGGCGCGGACCGGCGATCGCGACTGACGCCCGCCCCGGCCCGGGGCGGCGGGCGCACGGATCGGGCGGGCCGGTGTCAGCCGGGTTGGACTCAGTCGGGCAGTCCCCAGCTGAGGATGCGGCGCGGATGCACCCGGATGACTTCCGGGCTGAAACCGGGGCCCAGATCCACCTCGCCCACCAGCAGCTGGGCCACCCCGCGGATCTCCACCCCGCGCACCCGCCAGGGGGTGACGCTCGCCAGGTCGTCCACGACCAGCGACAGATGGGGATTGACCGTCAGGTTGCGCCACTTGACCGAGGCGCCCATCGCCTGGCCGCCGATCAGCAGCGTGCCGTCGTCCTGTGCGAAGAAGCCCACCGGCTTGGCCTGCGGGCGTCCGGCGGGATCCACCGTGGCCAGCCGGGCCAGCCGCTGGGTGGCCAGGTAGGCGCGCTCGGCGGGGCTGAACTCAACCTGCTCCGTCATGGCCGCAGCCTGCCACGGCCCGGCCTCAGCCCCACCGCAGCACGCCGAGCCACAACCCCGTCACCAGCAGACATGCCGCCAGTTCGACCAGCATGCGGCGCCCGACCGAGCGCATGATGACGCGGGTGGAGGCCACCGCCGCGCCGTGGTCACCGAGCCGGACCCGCTCCCACCCGTACAGGGCCCCGATGAATCCCGGCACCACCCCGACCACCGGCAGGACGAAGAAACCGACGATCCCCGTCCCCCCGGCGAACAGCAGCTGACGCTTCCGTACCCCGGCCTCCCGCCGGCCGGCGGCCGGAAGCAGCCACTGCACCACCTGATGAACCAGTAATAACGCGGTGGCGGCGACCAGCACCCACCACGCCTGCGAGGTGCCCTCGGCGGAACTCCACCAGAACACCGCCGCCCACACCGCCAGTGATCCCGGCACCCCGGGCACCATGATGCCCAGCAGACCCAACAGCATCACCAGGCCCACCAGCAACAGCTGCCATATCCCCATGGGCCTTAGGCTGCCGCATATCGATCAGCGGCGCCGCATCCGGGTCCGGGTTCAGCCGAACTGACGCTCGATCTGGGCCAGTTTCTCCTCAAGAGAGTTGAGCCGGCCGTCCGCGCCGGACAGGTCGGTACGGGAGGACGCGGCCGTCGCGGTGGCGGTGCCGCCGCTGCCCGGGGCGTCCAGCGCCCGCCGTCCGCCGGGAGCCTGACCCGACTCCAGCGCCGCCGGCTCCGTACGGTCCCCGCCGGCCTGCTCCACCGCGACCTCGACCCGCTGCTGCCGGCCCAGCGCCTTGATCCGCGCCTTCTCCAGCTTGCGCTGCTCCTTGCGGCGGGCCTTCTCCAGCTCCTTGGTACGGCGCTCCTCGCGGACCTCCTCGACGGCCTCGTCCAGGGTGCGGACGTTCTCCAGCAGCATCAGCGACCAGGCGCCGTAGGTCTCGCGCGGCGCCCGCATCCACCGGACGAACCGGATCTGCGGCAGCGGACGCGGCACCAGGCCCTGCTCGCGCAGCGCCGCCTTGCGGGTCTGCTTGAGCGCGCGGTCGAAGAGGATGGCCGCGGAGAGCGACATCCCGGCGAAGAACTGCGGGGCACCGGCGTGCATCTCACCGCGCGGCGCGTGCACCCAGTTGAACCAGGCGGCGGCACCGGCGAACAGCCACACCAGCATCCGCGAGCCCAGCGACGCGTCGCCCTGGCTCGCCTCGCGCACCGCGATCACCGCACAGAACATGGCCGCGCCGTCCAGGCCGAACGGGACCAGGTACTCCCAGCCGCCCGAGAGGTTCAGGTTCTCCCGGCCGAAGCCGACCAGCCCCTGGAAGGACAGCGCCGCCGCCACTCCGGCGCAGCAGAAGAGCAGAAGGTAGGAGGCGGTCGCGTACGCGCGCTCCTTGCGCCGGCGGCGCTCCTCCATCACTTCCCACGAGTCGCTCTGCACCCCGTCGGCAGCCGCTGCCGCAGGTTTGCGTCCCTTGCTCATCAGGGTCACCGCGACAAGGGCACCCGCCAGGAGCACGGCTCCTGCGATCACCCAGCTGAACTCTATGTCGGTCATAGCGGAGCACCTTACCCGGCTCGGGAGGCCGTCTTTCGCGGCTGTGTTTCCGCCAGCATCCTGCGTCAACGGGGGGGTGTGCTGGTGGGGTTGACAACCCGGCCCCACCAATGGGTGAGGCGCGGAAAGGGGTTGTGCTATTTGTTGCGAAACCTTTAGCGAACGGCTGTCAACCGTTCGATCCGCTCGCTGTCACACATGCGCGGGCACGTCACACACGTGGACTCGGGACGCAGTGTGTAGAAGAGACAGCAGCTCACCCGGTCGCGGGTGCGCAGCACCGCGCCATCCGGACCGGTGAGGTCCCGGAACGCGGCACCACCCGGATAGGGGGTGGTGCCACCGGGCAGCAGCAACCGCGCCTCGGCGAGCGCGCGCTCCTCCTCGCCGAGCAGCGAACCCAGGTACCACAGGCTCTCGGTGAGTTCATCGGTCGCCATGCCCCACAGCGCCCGGCTGCCCCGGCGCATCCGCGGCCGGAACCCCTCCAGTACCGGCCCCAGATGGGCGGCCGCCGCCTCGCGCACCGCCGCCCGCAGCGCCTCCTCGTCCGCGACCACCCGGGCGTCCGGATGACCGGCCAGCGGATCGTCGGGCAGACAGCTGAAGGTGCCGGCGGCTGCCGTGATCAGGCCATCGGCGCGATGGAATGCGACATCCTCCGGCGCCAGCCACGGCACCCGGCGCAGCAGGAAGTAGGGGAGCGTGAACAGGACGGCGGCGGGCCACGCGTACCGGTGCAGTGCGAAACTGGCCACGACCTGTGGCCGGCCCCGCTGTCCGTAGTCGGCGAGAATGCGTTCGTCGTCCCAGGTCAGGAAGTCCTCCAGCACCGGCCCCGCCTCGGCGAGATCGCTGCCGCGCACCCAGCCAGGGCCGCCGCGCGGCTCCTCCTGGGTGAACCGGAGGGTGCTCAGGACATCATTCGCACGATCGAGTGCGGGTGCCAGCGGAAGGGCCGGGGCGAGAGCGGAGACGTGCATGGTGCCACCGAATCAAGTGCAAGGGCGAAACGGAGAGGTAAGGCTTACCTTACCCGATCAAGGAGGGGGTTTGATCTCGGCCCATATCGGCCTAGGGTGCTCGGCATCACTTTTTCCGGTGGAGGGGGCGCCCGCGTGGATGCGTACATAGCGACGGCCCCTGCCGCGCCGGTGGTGCGCCCCGACCGGCCGCCCCTTCCCGTACGGCCCCGGTCGCTGCCCGAACGCCACTCCGTACGCGCCCAGGTGCTCGCCGCGCTGCGCGACGCGCTGGCCAGCGGCCAACTGGCGCCGGGCGAGGTGTACTCGGCGCCGGTGCTCGCCGAGCGGTACGGCGTCTCCGCGACCCCGGTGCGTGAGGCGATGCAGCAACTCGCCAGCGAGGGCGCCGTGGAGACGGTCCCCAACCGGGGCTTCCGGATCGCGGGCCACACCCCGCGCGACGCCGCCGAACTCGCCGAGGTGCGCGCCGCCCTCGAAGTGCCCGCCATCATGCGGCTGGCCCACACCCTGCCCCCCGAACGCTGGGACGAGCTGCGCCCGCTGGCCGAGGCGACCGTCACCGCCGCCACGCGCGGGGACCGCGCCGCCTACGCGGAGGCCGACCGCTGCTTCCACCGCGCCCTGCTGCATCTGACCGGCAACCGTCAACTGGTGCTGATAGCCGAGGATCTGCACCGGCGCTCCCAGAGCCCCGCCTCGCAGGGCCCGCTGCCGGGCACCGCCGAACTCCTGGCCGACGCCCTGGAACACGCCGCCCTGCTGGACGCGCTGCGCCGCCACGACGTGCCGGCGGCGGAGCAGTTGGCGACCGAGCACTTCACCGGCGTCCAGGACCGGTGACGGAGCCGGGGCGACCGGGGCGCGGAGCCCCGGGTCACGCGGGCGCGGCGGCTCAGTCCGCCGCCGCACGGGGCGCGAAGTGGGGAGCCAGCCAGCGGGGCACCCGGTCCAGCAGGTGGAACAGGCGGCTCGCCTCGGTACGCAGCCGGGCCGCCTCCGGCTCCGGCTGAACCTCCGCCAGCGCCACCAGGGCCGGGGCGATCCCCACCAGGAACCCGGTCTCCTCGCGCAGCCGCAGACTGTGGGTGAAACCCTCCCTGGCCCGGTCGAGATCGCCCTTCTCCTGCGCCAGCGCCGCCAGATGCCGCCAGGTGTACGAGCTGAGCAGCGCGTCCCCGCGCCCCACCGCCTCGACGTGCGCCCGCCGGAAACCGGCCTCCGCCGCCTCCGCGTTGCCGCTCACATGCTGGGCCATCAGCCCGCGCCGGAAGTCCAACAGGGCCCGCCCCGGCGAGTCGGGGGCCAGCAGCGCGGCGGCGCGGCCCAGCGCGGCCCGCGCCTCGTCCGTACGATCGCGCACCCGCAATAACGTCGAGGCGTACGCCAGGTACCCGCGCTCGCCCGCCGCCGCGCCCCGCTCCTCGTCCGTCAGCGGCATCGACTCGACCGCGCGCAGCGCGTCCTCCGCCCGCTCCCACCCCTCGCCGGTGAACATGCAGCACTCCACCAGCAGCGCGGTGCGGTGCAACGCCGCCGCGGGTGAGGCGGCCGCGGTCGTCTCCAGCAGCGCCGCCGCGTCCTGCCAGCAGCCACGCGACCGAAGCCGCCATACCGCGCTGTCCAGGGGAACGGTCGGTGGTATGGCGGTGTCCGCCACATTGCCCTCCAGGCGCGTCATTGAGCCGATGGTGCACTCGTGCATGTGCGTACGTGACTGTGGAGGAATCTCAGCACGGGCCACCGGGCCCGGCCAAGAGGCGTGCGTGAATCAGTTCACAAATCCGGGCCGGGCCCCCGGCGGCCACCCAATGGCCCATCCCCGCTGGGCGTCCGCCCCGCCCCGCCCGCACGATGCGAGGTATGGAGCCGATATCCGGATACGCGCGCGGCGGCTTGTGGACCTCGCTGCGCGGCGCCGTGACACCGCGCGCCGCGCTGCTGGTGCTGGGCGCCCTGCTCTTGCAGTGGGCGTTCATCGCCTCGTACGTGGGGGCGCTGCACCGCCCCGAGCCGCACCGCGTCCCGATCGCGCTGGTGGCTCCGCAGGAGATGGCCGGTCAGCTGGTCTCCCAGCTGGACGGGCTGCCGGGCGACCCGCTCCACGTCAAGCACACCTCGACCGAGGAGGCGGACGGGCTGCGCATGGTGCGGCACCGGGACGTGGACGGCGCGCTGATCGTGGACGGCTCCGGCACCCAGGACACCCTGCTGGTGGCGACCGGCGGCGGCACCTCGACCGCCGAGGCGCTGGCGCAGCTGATGCTGTCCGTGGAGGCCGCGCAGAACCGCACGCTGGATGTGCGGGACGTCGCCCCCACGGCGGCCGGTGACGCGCGCGGCCTGACCTCCTTCTTCCTGGTCATCGGCTGGGTGGTGGGCGGCTATCTGTGCGCGGCCGTGCTCGCCATCAGTGCCGGGAGCCGGGCCTCCACCGTGTCGCGCGCGCTGTTCCGGCTGGGCGCGCTGCTGATCTTCTCGCTGCTGTCCGGGCTCGGCGGCGCGGTGATCGTGGGCCCGGTCCTGGACGCGCTGCCCGGGCGGCTGGTGGCGCTGGCGCTGGTGGGCGCGCTGGTGGTGTTCGCGACCGGGGCGCTGACCCTGGCGCTGCAGGCGCTGTTGGGGGCCGCCGGCATCGGGCTGACGCTGCTGATCGTGGTGATCCTCGGCAATCCGAGCGCGGGCGGCGCGATCGGCACCTCCCTGCTGCCCACCTTCTGGCGCGGCATCGGCTCGGCGATGATCCCGGGCGCCGGAACGTGGGCGACCCGGTCCATCGCGTACTTCCAGGGCCACGCCCTCACCAACCCGCTGGTGGTGCTGGGCATCTGGGCACTCGCCGGGGTGGTGGTGACGCTTCTGGCCTCGCTGCTGGGCGGGCGCCGCAGATGGAACGAGGAGATGCCCTACCGCACCGTCTCGGACGGCGGTTTCCTCGGCATCAGACCCTGGACCCGCTGACCGAGCGCGGAGGCCGGCCACCACGGCGCGCGGCCCGTCCCTCACCGGCTCAGCCGCAGCGCGAGGAGGAAGTCCAGCTTGTCCTCCAGCCGGTTCAGGTCCCGGCCGGTGAGCGCCTCGATCCGGCCGATCCGGTAGCGCAGCGTGTTGACGTGGAGGTGCAGGTGGGCCGCGCACCGCGTCCAGGAGCCGTCGGACGCCAAGAACGCCTCCAGGGTGGGGATCAGCCGCGCACGGTGCCGCCGGTCGTAGGCGCGCAGCGGATCCAGCAGCCGCGCGGTGAAGGCGAGCCGTACCTCCTCCGGGACGAACGGCAGCAGCAGGACGTGCGAGGCCAGTTCGTCGTGACCGGCCCCGCGCACCGCCCCGTTCCCGGCGGCGGCCACCCGCTGCGCGTGCCGCGCCTCCTCCAGCGCGCCGCGCAGCCCGCCGGCCGTCCCGACCGGGGCGCTCACCCCCAGCGTCAGCCGGCCGCCGTCGCCGAGCCCCGCGGACAGGACCCCACGCACCGGTGCCAGGACGCTCTCGGCCCGCAGCGCGGCGCCCTCGCCGGGCAGCGCGGGCAGCGGGACGAGGGCCACCGCCCCGCCGTCCGGCGGCACGCCCGCCACCAGGGCCGGCTCGGTGCCGCCGGGATCGGTCAGGAGTTCCTCCAGCAGCGCCGCCGCCACCCCGCCGCCCGCGTCTCCCTCCCCGTCCCCGGCTCCGCCCCCGCCGGCGCCCTCCACCCGGGCCACCACCACCTGCCAGCGCGGGTCGGCGAGCGCGTGACCCAGGACCGGCCCGGCCACCCGCAGCCGCGCCGCCACCTCGGCGGGCGCCGCCCCGTCCCGCAGCAGCCGTACGATCTCCCGGGCCAGGCGGCGCCGCACCGTACGGGACGCCTCGTGCCGGTCGTGCTCCGCGGCGATCAGCTCCGCCACGCCCGCCAGCAGATCGTGGCGTTCGTCCGGCCACTCGCCCCCATCGGCGCGTACCACCAGCTGCCGGCCGGTGAGCGCGGCGGCCCGCCCCCGGGCGTCGCCCGGCACCGGGAAGAGCGCGTACCCGCTTCCGTCACCGGCGCCGGACGGCACCCGGTACGGTCCCGGACGGCCGGCGAGCGCCGCCGTCATCCGGTGGGTGGCCAACTCCGCCGCCACCGCCGCGGGCAGCGGTGCCCGCCCCGAACCGGCGATCACCCGGCCGGTGGCCGACAGCAGCCAGGCCGGCAGATCCAGTTCGGCGCGCAGCAGATCGAGCACGCCCTGCGGCCCGTCCCCGCCGGGCCCCGCGGCCATCAGCCGCCGGTGCCGGTCCACGACCGCCGCCAGATCCCCGGCCCGGTGCCCGGAGATCCGCCGCACCACCCGCTCGGTGATCTCGGCGAACGCGACCTCCTGCGCCACCGCGAACAGCGGCAGCCCGTGCCGGGCGCACGCGGCGGCCAGATCGTCGGGGACCGAGCCCAGTTCGGCCTCGCCCGCCGCCAGCGCGGTCACGCCCGCCCGGGACAGGATCCGTACGAAGGGCTCGGAGTCCTGGGGGCCGCGCCACCAGGCGAGCCCGGTCAGCACCAGTTCGCCGCCGTGCAGATAGCGGCTGGGATCGCGCAGATCGGTCGTCATCACCCCGCGCACCCGGGTCTCCAGGCGGCCCGCGCCGTGCAGCAGCCGCAACCCCAGTGCGTCGTCCGCCAGCAGTGTGCGCAGTCGCATGTCCGTCCGCCGATGTCGTCCGTGTTGCCCGGGGGCTGCCGCCCCATTGCCCGCGCCGCTTCCTCGTACGAACCTACAAGATGTGGGGGGTCCGGCGAATGGGTGCTTCGGCCCTTCCGTGACTGCCCCCGGCGCGCAACGACCGTTGTACTGGCTGCACCACCAGACAGGGAGAACCGCCGCATGGACTTCCTCCGCCCGGCCGGCTGGGCCGAGGCGCTGGCCGCCAAGGCCGCCCACCCCGACGCCGTGCCCCTCACCGGCGGCACCGACGTGATGGTCGAGCTGACCTTCGACCGGCGCCGCCCCGAACGGCTCCTCGACCTGTCCCGCATCCCCGAACTGCGCACCTGGGAGACCGGCGAGCGCACCGTACGGCTCGGCGCCGCCGTCCCGTACGCCGCCGTCATCGAGCATCTGGCCACCGAACTGCCCGCGCTCGCGCTCGCCGCCCGCACCGTCGGCTCCCCGCAGATCCGCAACCGCGGCAGCGTCGGCGGCAACCTCGGGGCCGCCTCCCCGGCCGGCGACAGCCACCCCGCGCTGCTGGCCGCCGGCGCCGAGGTGGAGGCCGCCTCCGTGCGCGGCACCCGCCGCATCCCCATCGACGCCTTCTACACCGGCGTCAAACGCAACGCCCTCGCCCCCGACGAACTCATCCGCGCCATCCACATCGAACGGGCCACCGGACCACAGCAGTTCGCCAAGGTCGGCACCCGCAACGCCATGGTCATCGCCGTGTGCGCCTTCGCCCTCGCACTGCACCCCGGCGCCGGCACCGTCCGCACCGGCATCGGCTCCGCCGCCCCCACCCCCGTCCGCGCCCACGACGCGGAGGACTTCCTCACCGGCGCGCTGGCCGGCGCCGGGGCGTGGGAGCGCCCCGGGCCGCTGGCGCCCGAGGTGGTGCGCCGCTTCGCCGAACTGGCCGGCGCCGCCTGCCGCCCCATCGACGACGTACGCGGCACCGCCCGCTACCGGGTGCACGCCATCGGCGTACTCGCCCGCCGCACCCTGGACTGGACCTGGGACGCCTACCGGAAGGGGCTGACACCGTGCGCGTGACCTGCACCGTCAACGGCCGGCCGTGCGTGGCCGACAACGTCTGGGAGGGCGAGAGCCTGCTGTACGTGCTGCGCGAGCGGTTCGGCCTGCCCGGCTCCAAGAACGCCTGCGAACAGGGCGAATGCGGATCCTGCACCATCCGGATGGACGGCGACCTGGTCTGTGCCTGCCTGGTCGCCGCCGGCCAGGCCGAGGGCGCCGACCTGCGGACCGTCGAGGGACTGGCCGGCGAGGACGGCGCGCTCGCCCCCGTCCAGCGCGCCTTCCTGGACGCGGGCGCCGTGCAGTGCGGCTTCTGCACCCCCGGCCTGCTGATGGCCACCGAGGAACTCCTCGAACGGGTCCCCGAACCCTCCGACGCCGACATCCGCGAGGCGCTCTCCGGCAATCTGTGCCGCTGCACCGGCTACGAGCACATCATGGACGCGGTCCGGCTGGCCGCCGCCCGCCGCACCGGCGTGGAGGGCTGACCGGCATGACGATCCGTCCCGGAACCCTCAGCCAGCGCAGCGCCCACGGCACCACCGGCGGCATCGGCGAATCCACCGGCCGCCCGGACGGCACCCTCAAGGTCACCGGCGAGTTCGCCTACTCCTCCGACCTGTGGCACGAGGACATGCTGTGGGGCCACACCCTGCGCAGCCCGCACCCGCACGCCGAGATCCTCGGCATCGACGTCGCCGCCGCCCTCGCGCTCCCCGGCGTGCACGCCGTCCTCACCCACCACGACCTGCCCGCCGCCACCCACTACGGCCTGGAGTTCTCCGACCAGCCCGTCCTCGCCCGGGACGTCGTGCGTTACCAGGGCGAGGCCGTGGCCGTCGTCGCCGCCGACCACCCCGAGACCGCCCGCCGCGCCGCCGCCGCCATCGCCGTCGCGTACCGCGAACTGCCCGTCGTCCACGACGAGACCTCCGCCATCGCCCCCGGCGCCCCGCTGCTCCACCCGGACCGCACCGACCACCACGCCGCCGACACCCCGCACCCCAACATCGTGCACCGCCAGCCGATCCGGCACGGCGACGTGGCCGCCGCCCGCGCCCGCGCCGAGGTCGTGGTGCGCGGTGACTACCAGGTCGGCATGCAGGACCAGGCGTTCCTGGGCCCCGAGTCCGGGCTCGCCGTCCCCGCCGAGGACGGCGGCATCGACCTCTACGTCGCCACCCAGTGGCTGCACGTGGACCAGAAGCAGATCGCCCCCGTACTGGGCCTGCCGGCCGAGAAGGTACGGCTGACCCTCTCCGGCGTCGGCGGCGCCTTCGGTGCCCGCGAGGACCTGTCCATGCAGGCCCACGCCTGCCTGCTGGCCCTGCGCACCGGGCGCCCCGTCAAAATGGTCTACAACCGGGAGGAATCCTTTTTCGGGCATGTCCACCGCCACCCGGCGCGGCTCAGCTACGAGCACGGCGCGCTGCGCGACGGCACCCTGCTGTACGTCACCTGCCGCATCGTGCTGGACGGCGGCGCCTACGCCTCCTCCTCACCGGCCGTCGTCGGCAACGCCGCCTCACTGGGCCTGGGCCCCTACGAGATCCCGAACGCCGACATCGAGGCCCTGGCGCTCTACACCAACAACCCGCCCTGCGGCGCCATGCGCGGCTTCGGCGCGGTGCAGGCGTGCTTCGCGTACGAGGCCCAGATGGACAAGCTCGCCGCCGCACTGGGCATGGACCCGGTGACGCTGCGGCAGCGCAACGCCATGCGGCAGGGCACCGTGATGCCCACCGGACAGCCGGTGGACTCCCCGGCCCCGGTCGCCGCACTGCTCGCCTCGGTCGCCGCCCGGCCGCTCCCGCCGCCCCGCCGGTGGGAGACCGCGACCGGCACCGCCGACGTACGGGAACTGCCCGGCGGACTGTCCAACACCACCCACGGGGAGGGCGTCGTGCGGGGCGTCGGCTACGCCGTCGGCATCAAGAACGTCGGCTTCTCCGAGGGCTTCGACGACTACTCCACCGCCCGGGTCCGCCTGGAGGTGGTGGCCGGCGAACCGGTGGCCGTGGTGCACACGGCGGCGGCCGAGGTCGGCCAGGGCGGCGTCACCGTCCAGGCCCAGATCGCCCGCACCGAACTCGGCGTCACCCGCGTCACCCTGCTGCCCGCCGACACCACGGTCGGCTCGGCCGGCTCCACCTCCGCCTCCCGCCAGACGTACATGACCGGCGGCGCGGTGAAACACACCTGCGAGGCGGTACGGGAGCAGGTCCTTCACCGGGCGCGGGAACGCTTCGGCGCGGCGGCGGTCCGTCTGGAGGCGGGCAAGGTGGTGGCGGCCGACGGCGCGGTGATCGCCAGCCTGGCCGACGTGCTGGGCGACGGGGCGATCGAGCTGGAACGGGAGTTCCGGCACCGGCCCACCCGGCCCTTCCACCCGCGCACCGGGCAGGGCCACGGCCATGTGCAGTACTCCTTCTGCGCGCACCGCGCCGTGGTGGAGGTGGACACCGAGCTCGGCCTGGTGAAGGTCATCGAACTGGCCGCCGCCCAGGACGTCGGCAAGGCGCTCAACCCCCTGTCGGTCGCCGGGCAGATCCACGGCGGCAGCGCCCAGGGGCTCGGCCTCGCCGTCCTGGAGGAGATCGTGGTCGGCCCGGACGGCCGGGTCCGCAACCCGTCCTTCACCGACTATCTGATCCCCACCATCCTGGACGTGCCCAGCATGCCGCTGGACATCCTCGAACTGGCCGACGCGCACGCCCCGTACGGCCTGCGCGGCGTAGGCGAGGCACCCACCCTCTCCGCCACCCCGGCGATCGTGGCCGCCGTCCGGCAGGCCACCGGGCTCGAACTGGCCCGGGTGCCGGTGCGCCCGGAACACCTCACCGGTACGGCGTAGCGGCATGCTGGAGATCGCCCCGGAACTGGGGGAGTGGCTGGCGGACGGGCGGGCGTTCGCGGTGGCCACGGTGAGCGCGGTGCACGGCAGCGCTCCGCGCCCGCCCGGCGCGGCGCTGGCCGTGGACGGCGCGGGCACCGTGATCGGCAGCGTCTCCGGAGGCTGCGTGGAGGGCGCGGTGTACGAGCTGTGCCGCGCCGCCCTGGCGGACGGCGCGGTGCGGGTGGAGCGCTTCGGCTACAGCGACGCGCAGGGCTTCGCGGCCGGACTCACCTGCGGCGGCAGCATCGAGGTGCTGATCACACCGGTCCCGGAGCGCTCCGCGCTGCGCACGCCGCTGACGCGGGCGGTGACGACGGAGCACGGCGCGCTGGTCCGGCCGCTGACGGGCAGTGGCGCGCTGTACGTACCGGCCCGCGGCGAGGCGTGCGGGTCGCTGGGGCACGGCGCGCAGGCCGACCGTACGGCGGCGGCCCGCGCCGGTGCGATGCTGCGGGCCGGGCGCACCGGGGTGCTGCGGCTGGGGGCTCAGCTGGATCTGCTGGTGGAGAGCAGGGTGCCGCCGCCACGGCTGCTGGTGTTCGGCGCGGTGGACTTCGCGGCGGCGCTGGCCACCGCCGGATCCTTCCTCGGCCACCGGGTGACCGTGTGCGACGCCCGCCCGGTCTTCGCCACACCGGCCCGGTTCCCCGGCGCGGACGAGGTGGTGGTCCGCTGGCCGCACACCTATCTGGCCGCGGAGGCGGACGCCGGGCGGCTCGATGAGCGGACGGCGGTGTGCGTGCTGACGCATGACGCCAAGTTCGACGTACCGCTGCTGGAGATCGCGCTGCGGCTGCCCGTCGCGTACATCGGGGCGATGGGGTCCCGGCGTACCCACGCCGACCGGATGAACCGGCTGCGGGAGGCCGGGCTCACCGAGCGCGAACTCGACCGGCTGCGCTCCCCGATCGGCCTGGACATCGGGGCCCGAACCCCGCAGGAGACGGCTCTGTCCATCACGGCCGAGATCGTGGCCACCCGTGAACGTGCCTCGGGTCATCCGCTGACCGGTGGTCATGCGCCCCGCATCCACCGGCCGCTGCGCACGGGCTGACGGCCGCGCGGCGCCGGCTCGGGGGGTGCGCACGGGGACGCGACGTACCGGTGGATCGTCCGGTTCCGGCCATTCTCATCGACGGTTCCCGGTGCGGTGCGGAGGTCCCGTCGGCGGGCCGGCCGGTCAGCCGGCCCCCGCGCCGTCCCGCAGCAGCCCGGCCGCCGGATCGTTCACCGGCTGCGGCGTACCCGTCAGATCCAGGACGAACAGCGGCAGTCGCAGCTCATCGGCGCGGGCCCGGGCCCGCCGGTCGTACCCGGCCAGCGAGAACGCCACCGCGCGGGCCGGTTCCAGCAGACCGTGCATCCACAGCGTCTCGATCTCCCGGGGCCCGGTCGGCTCGGTGGTGGTGTCCACCAGGCCCACCACACCGGCGCCGTGCAGATCCACCCCCGACTCCGGGCGCGGCATGGCGGTGCGCACGTCCCGGAACCCCAGCCAGCGCAGGAACTGTGCCGCGCAGGCCACGGCGTCGTACCCGGTCCTGATGGTCAGCGGCTGGAACGGCCGCCGTTCGCCGGGCTCCTCGCGCCCGGCGCCCGGCTCCGGGTGGTCGGCGGACAGCCGCACCGTGACCCCGCACGGGCAGTCGAACTCCGGCTGCGGCCATTGCCCCGACCGGCCGCAGGCGGGGCAGTCCAGCTGGGCCCAGGACGCCGCCCACGACCGGTGGTGTATCTGGGCGGGGGCACCGTCCCACCGGACCGGCACGGACACGGGTGCCCCGCAGGAGCATGGGTACTCCGGGGGCACATAGACGTGTTCACGGCGACACGCCGGGCACCGTACGGGCCTGCTGTTCGTCATGGATCGCTCCCGGGCCGGCACTGGGCCATCTCAGTGTTCCTTATGGCCCCTTGATCACGCAGGAGTATGCTCACCGTTGGTGGCTGTACGTCATCCGGGTGCGCCGAAGGTGTCGCGAGCGTTCATGTGAATGTGACCGGGACTTTCGCCCTCCGTATGGCGCAATGTGCGGACAGTGATATTTACTGTCGTCGTTCGTTGCGGTCGGGCGCCAAGCATGCGCCCCGGCGGGCGCGGGCGCATTGGGTGGTGTGGACGGCAGGGGAGGGCCGAGTGGCGACAGGCGAAGCTGAGGTCGCGCGGGTCACCGCGGGCGCGGTGGCCGATGGGGAAGATCCCCGCCTCATGTCCCTGCGTGCCGCCGTGGAGCGGCTGTGGGTGGATCTGAGCGGTTATCAGGCCCCGCTGGCGGACCGGGAGGTGGCCGAGCGTGAGCTGACGGGCCTGCTCGGACTGCTGGACGCGGGGGTTCCCGAGGGCGCCCCGCTGAGCACCGCGCTGCTGCGGATCGCGGCGGCCGTGGGATCGGTCAGCGCGCTGGCGCCGGCCGTGAGCCAGCTGCGGGAGGCGGTCGAGCTGTTCGGCGTGCCGCGGCACCGGGTGCTGCCGCACGTGCGGCACGGCGCCCCCTGACCCACGGTCGGGAGGGCTCGGCCGGGTTAGGTTGGCGGGGTGCGACTGAAACTTGAGTTCACCACCGAGCCCTTCGATCTGGACGAGCCCCCGGCGCACGCCGTGATGGCGCGCGAGGTGGCCCTGGGCGCCGCGCTGGACACCGTGGACGTCGGCCCGTTCGGCAACACGGTCGAGGGCACCGCCGACGAGGTGCTCACCCTGGTCAGCGAGCTGCTCAGCAAGTCCCTGGCCGTCGGCGCCACCCGGATCTCGCTCCAGCTGAACGTGGTCGAGGGCAGTGGCGCCCGCGCCCCGGAGGACACCGCCTCATGAGTGACCGCGGTGCCACGGGTGCCGGCACCGGCACCGACGCCGAAGCCTTCATAGCCGGGGTCGCGCCGCTGGTGGACGCCATCGGAGGGGAGCTGATCGCCCCCGCCGCGGCGGGACCCGAGGACGTCGTGCTGTCCTGGGCGGGGCGGGAGGCGGTGGCCGTACGGCTGCCCGATCTGTCCGGCTCCCTGGACCACCTGCTGTCCGAGCTGCGCCGTCGGCACGGCATGCCACTGGCGGACCTGGACCGTACGGCCAAGCAGCAGGTGGTGCGGACCCTGGAAGCACGGGGCGCGTTCGCGATGCGGCACGGGGTGGAGACGGTGGCGGGCGCCCTCGGCGTGAGCCGCTTCACCGTATACAACTACCTCAACCGCGAGCAGGGCGGCTGACGTCGGCAGACGTCCCCCACAAGGGGGAAGCTCAACAAACTGTTGACGTCACTCGGAGTGGCCGGTTAGCTGGGGCCATGCCCCTCCCCTCGCCGTCCGCGCCCCCCACGCGCCTCGACTGGTTCAACAACGCGCCGGAGCGCACCGCGCTCGACGCGCTGCACGACATCTGTGCCGCGCCGTCGTGGGCCGGGGCACTGGTGTCGGGGCGCCCGTACCCCGGAGTGGACCGGCTGCTGGCTGCCTCCGACGCCGCCACCGCCGAGCTGGACGCCACCGGCATCGGCCAGGCGCTCGCCGCACACCCCCCGATCGGCGCACCCGCCCCGGGCGATCCCACCTCGGCGCGCGAACAGCGCGGCATGGCCGGTGCCACGCCCGAACTCGCCGCCGAGATGCACGAGCTGAACCTCGCCTACCAGGACCGGTTCGGCCAGGTCTTCCTCATCTGTGCCACCGGACTGAGCGGTGAACAGCTGCGGGACGCGCTCCGCGCCCGGCTCGACAACACCTCCGGCGAGGAGGGCGAGACGGTACGGACCGAGCTGGCGAAAATCAACCGGCTCCGGCTCACCCGGCTGCTGGCCACTCCGGCCCCCGCCGCCACCACCGTCTCCACCCACATCCTCGACACCGCCGCCGGCCGCCCGGCCGCCGGCGTCACGGTGGAACTGTCGGTACCGGACGACGACGGGGAGCCCTCGGCCACCGGCACCGGCACCGGCTGGACGGTGCACGCCACGGCCGTCACCGACCCGGACGGCCGCTGCGGGGAACTCGCCCCGCTGCCCGGGAGCGTCACCGCCGCCCGGCTGCGCTTCGCAGTGAGCGGCCCGTTCTTCCCCGAGGTCACCACCACGTTCACGGTGCGCCCCGGCGAGCACCACCACGTACCCCTGCTGCTGAGCCCGTACGGCTACTCCGTCTACCGAGGGAGCTGACCCGCCATGCCCACACTCGGCCAGAACCAGTACGGCAAGGCGGAGACCCGGATCGTCAAGGTGACCCGGGAGGGCGCCACCCACCACCTGGAGGACCTCAAGGTCTCCGTGGCCCTGTCGGGCGACATGGACGAGGTGCACTACTCGGGCTCCAACGCCACCGTGCTGACGACCGACGCCACCAAGAACACGGTGTTCGCCTTCGCCAAGGAGTACGGCATCGGTTCGCCGGAACGTTTCGGCACTCTGCTCGCCCGGCACTTCACCGAGTCCCAGCCCACCCTCACCCGGGCCCGGATCCGGATGGAGTGCTACGCCTGGGAACGGATCGCCACCCCGGGCGAGGGCGAACACTCCTTCCTGCGCGACGGACGCGGGGTGCGCACCGCGCAGATCACCCACGACCGGGAAGCGGGCTGGGAGGCCCTGTCGGGACTGACCGCGCTCACCGTGCTGAACTCCACCGACTCCGAGTTCCACGGCTTCCTCAAGGACCGCTACACCACACTCCCCGAAACCCGGGACCGCGTCCTGGCCACCGACGTCACCGCGCTGTGGCGGCACCGCTGGAGCGGCCCGCAGGACGCCACCCCCGACTGGGACGCCAGCCACGCCGCCGCCCGCGGCCATCTGCTGGACGCCTTCGCCCGCACGTACTCCTACTCGCTCCAGCAGACGCTGTTCGCGATGGGCTCCCGGGTGATAGACCACCGTCCCGAGATCGACGAGATCCGCCTCTCCCTGCCCAACAAGCATCACTTCCTCGCGGACCTCACCCCCTTCGGGATGGAGAACGAGACCGCGGACGGAGCCGTCTACTTCGCCACCGACCGGCCCTACGGCCTGATCGAGGCGACCGTGCTGCGCGAGGGCGCCACCGCCCGCATCCCCGTCGACGCCACCAACCTCTGAGGACGCCACCGCCATGACGACGGTCATCGAGCACTGCGCCATCGCCACCGTGGACGCGGCCGGCACCGAGTACGCCGACGGTCACCTGGTGATCGCCGGCGACCGGATCAAGGCGGTCGGCCCGGGCCCCGCGCCCCGCGAACTCCCCGACGACGGGAGCCCGCTGCGCCGCGTCGACGCCTCCGGGGCCCTCGCCACGCCCGGACTCATCAACACTCATCACCACTTCTACCAGTGGCTGACCCGCGGCCTGGCCCAGGACGCCCACCTCTTCGACTGGCTGGTCGCCCTCTACCCCCGGTGGTCCCGCATCGACGAGCAGATGGTGCACACCGCCGCCCGCGCCTCCCTCGCCATGATGGTCAGGGGCGGGGTCACCAGCGCCGTGGACCACCACTACATCTTCCCGCGCGGCACCGGTGACCTGCTCGGCGCCGAGATCGCCGCCGCCCGCGAGATCGGCGTCCGCTTCACCGCCGCCCGCGGCTCGATGGACCTGGGCGCCTCGGACGGCGGACTGCCCCCGGACTTCGCCGTGGAGAGCACGGACGACGCCCTCGCCGCGACCGAGGCGGCGATCGACGCCCACCACGACCCGGGCTTCTCGGCCATGCTGCGGATCGCGGTCGCCCCGTGCTCACCGTTCTCCGTGTCCACGAAGCTCCTGCGCGAGGCCGCCGAACTCGCCCGCCGCAAGGGGGTGCGGCTGCACACCCACGGCTCGGAGACCGTGGAGGAGGAGGCGTTCTGCCACGAACGGTTCGGCATGGGCCCCACCGACTACTTCGAGTCCACCGGCTGGCTCGGCGAGGACGTGTGGATGGCCCACTGCGTCCACATGACCGACGCCGACGTGGCGGCCTTCGCCCGCACCGGCACCGGCGTGGCCCACTGCCCCTCCTCCAACGCCCGGCTCGCCGCCGGCATCGCCCGCGTGCCCGATCTGCTGGCGGCCGGCGTCCCGGTCGGCCTCGGCGTGGACGGCACCGCCTCCAACGAATCCGGCGAACTCCACACCGAACTGCGCAACGCCCTGCTGATCAACCGCCTCGGACCGCACCGCGAGGCCGCCCTGAGCGCCCGCCAGGCACTGCGGCTGGCCACGTACGGCGGCGCGCAGGTGCTCGGCCGCACCGACGGGACCGGCTCGCTGGAGCCCGGCAAGCTCGCCGACGTGGTGCTGTGGCAACTGGACGGGCTCGGTCACTCCACCATCGCCGACCCGGTCGCCGCCCTGGTGCTCGGCCCGCCCGCCCCCGTCACCCTCTCCCTCATCGGCGGCCGGCCGGTCGTCGAGCACGGGCGGCTGCTGACCGCCGACGAGCACGAGATCGCCCGCGCCGCGCGCACCGCATCCCGGCGGCTGGCGGATTGTTCATAGTGCGTCAATGGTGAGTGGGGCCGATCACCACCAGGATCGGTCCCATGACGAACGACGAGCGGGCGTACGACCGCGGGCGGCTCGGCCAGTGGCTGGCCGGTACGGCGCGGGCCGAGGGCATCGAACGACGCGATCTGCTGCGGCTGCTGGCGGCGGCCGGGGTGGGGGCGGCGACGGCGGCCACGGTCGGCGCGGCGGCGCGACCGGCCGCGGCGGCGACCGGCGCGACGGCGGCGGGCATCGTCAAGCCCCTGCCCGCGGACCGGTTCGTCATCCACGGCACCAACGCCGAGACCCGCTGGTCCGCGCTGCGCGGCACCGGCTACCACACCCCCAACGACCTCTTCTTCGTCCGCAACCACACCGTCACCCCCGCCCTCGACGCCGCCACCTGGCGGCTGCGGATCTGGGGCGACGGGCTGCGCGGCGCCCGGCCCGCCGCGTTCTCCCTGGACGACCTGCGCGCCCTGCCCGCCGTCGAGCGCTCCGTCTTCGTCGAGTGCGCGGGCAACGGCCGCAGCTTCTTCGACCGGCAGCAGGGCGAGCCGGTCTCCGGCACCGCCTGGTCGCTGGGCGCCATCGGCATGGCCCGCTGGCGCGGCGTCCGGCTGGCGGAGGTGCTGCGCCGGGCCGGCCTGTCCCCGCACGCGGTGGACATCCAGCCGCGCGGCCTGGACGACGCGTTCTTCTCCGGCGGCGTGAACCTGGGCCGGGTACGCCGCCCGCTGCCCGTCGCGAAGGCACTGGACGACGTCCTGCTGGCGTACGAGATGAACGGCGCGCCGCTGCCGCCCGACCACGGCCACCCCGTACGGCTGCTGGTGCCGTCCTGGATCGGCATCTCCTCGATCAAATGGCTGGGTGACATCGAGGTGTCGGCCACCCCGCTCTACTCGCCCTGGAACACCGACCTCTACCGCCTCTTCGGCCCCGGACACCCCGAGGAGGGCAGCGCGCCGCTGAGCCGGCAGACCCTCAAGAGCGCCTTCGAACTCCCGTGGGAGGCACCGCTGAGCGCCGGCCGCGCCCAACTGCTCACCGGCCGCTCGTGGTCGGGCGGGCGCGGGGTGCGCTCCGTGGAGATCAGCGTCGACGGCGGCACCGCGTGGCGCCCCGCCACCCTCCACGACGCGCCACGCCCCGGCGGCTGGGTGCGCTGGTCCCTGCGCTGGACCCCGCGCACCCCGGGCCGCACCGAACTGCTGGCCAGGGCCACCGACGTGGACGGCACCACCCAGCCGGAGCGCACCGCGCACAACACCCAGGGCTATCTCTTCGACGCGGTGGTGCGCCATCCCGTGACGGTCGCCTGACCCGCCACGGGGCGAGGTGAGCGGTCAGCCGGCCCGGGACCACAGCTGGGTGAAGTTGGCCCGGTAGCTGTCGGCGATGCCCGGCAGCTCCACCCGGATCATCGTCTCGTCGTGCGCGCGCAGCGACGGTCCTGTGAGGTTGTGCGAGCCGGTGAAGACCAGGGAGCGGCCGGCCGATCCGTTGTAGTTACCGGTGTAGACGATGTACTTCGAGTGCAGGCTGTCCAATCCGCGCACCGTGATGTTGGCGTGGCCGGCCAGCCGGTTCCGGATGTAGTCGGTCATGTTGTCGCCGCCGACCACGCGCACCCGGCAGCCGAGGTTCGCGATCCGGATCAGCTCGTCCGCCACCGGTGCGCGCGGCCCGGTGAACTGGGCGTGCGCCACATCCAGGGAACAGCCGGACTGGTAGCGGGTGATGTAGCGCAGCCGCCCGACGACCAGGTCGGTGGACGCCTCGGCCCCGGTGCCGCCCGAGGAGTCGGCGCGCGGCGGGAAGAAGACCCGGATGTCGCTCACCGGTGAGGCGAAGTACCCGTCGGCGGACGTGTAGTAGTTGTTGTCGCGGCGCTGGGCGAGCAGATTGTCCATGTGCCGCAGGAACGCGCCGCGCAGTTCCGCGTCCCCGTGGATCACCACCGCGTTGTTGAACAGCCGCAGTTGCGGGTTGGTGATGTTGGCCGAGCTGACGAACACCACCTGCGACAGGTCGCCGGTCGCGGAGAAGGTGAAGAACTTGTTGTGGTTGAGGGAGTTGGAGCGGTTGGCGATGCAGGAGGAGTTGCCGACGGCGCTGTTGCCGCACAGCACGAGACGGGTCAGCCCGGCGTTCTTCAGGACGCCGATGGCGGCGTTGTCGGGGGCGGAGTTGCTGCCGCCCTCGCCCTCCTTGTCCACGGCGAGCCGCACGGCGACGCCGCGCGCCTGGGCGCGGGCCAGCGCCTCGGCCACCGGGGTGCGGGTCCAGGTGTACATCGCGCCGTGGATCGAGGACCCGGCGGGAGCGCCGTCGATCAGGTCCACAAGATGGTTCTCGATGGTGTGGTCGGGCTGACCGTCGGCCGGCATGTTGAAGACGGTGTACGAGCCGACCGCCGCTGCCGCCCCGGCCGCCGGAGGAGCGGCCGTGACGGTCAGCAGCGCGGTCATCGCGAGCGCCAGGAGTGCGGCGAGGGGAACGGTGAGACGCATGGCGTGATGTGTACCCGCCAATCGTCCCCCGCAACAGTGGCTGTCAGTCGAGCAGTTCGTAGGCGGGCAGCGTCAGGAAGTCGACATACGTCTCGTCCAGGGCGATGCGCAGCAGCAGATCGAAGGCCCGCTGCCAGCCGCCCGAGGCGAAGCCCTCCTCGCCCACCTCCTCACGGATGGCGGCCAGTTCCTCACCGGCGACCGTCCGCACGTAGTCGCGGGTGACCCGCTGTCCGTCCGCCAGCTCCACGCCCGCGTCGATCCACTGCCACAACTGCGAGCGGGAGATCTCGGCGGTGGCGACGTCCTCCATGAGGTGGAAGACGGCGACCGCGCCCCGGCCCGCCAACCAGGCTTGCAGGTAACGGGTGCCCACCTGCACGGCGTTGCGCACCCCGGCCTCGGTGGGGCGGGCGTCGAGCGAGCCGATGTCCAGCAGATCGGCCGCGCTCACCTTCACGTCCTCGCGCAGCCGGTCCTTCTGGTGCGGACGGTCCCCGAGCACGGCGTCGAAGGACGCCCGGGCCACCGGCACCAGGCCCGGGTGCGCCACCCAGGAGCCGTCGAACCCGTCGGCGGCCTCGCGGTCCTTGTCGCCCTTGACCTTGTCGAAGGCGATGGCGTTCGCCTCGGCGTCCTTGGCCGGGATGAACGCGGCCATGCCGCCGATCGCGTGGGCGCCGCGCTTGTGGCAGGTGCGCACCAGCAGTTCGGTGTAGGCGCGCATGAAGGGGGCCGTCATCGTCACGGCGTTGCGGTCGGGCAGCACGAACGCGGGGCCGGCGTCCCGGAAGTTCTTGATGAGGGAGAAGAGGTAGTCCCAGCGTCCGGCGTTCAGGCCCGAGGCGTGCGCGCGCAGTTCGTGGAGGATCTCCTCCATCTCGAACGCGGCGGTGATCGTCTCGATGAGCACGGTGGCCCGGATCGAGCCGTGGTCGATGCCGATGTACTCCTCGGCGAAGGTGAACACGTCGTCCCACAGCCGTGCCTCGCGGTGCGACTCCAGCTTGGCGATGTAGAAGTACGGGCCCTTGCCGAGTTCGAGCAGCAGTTCCGCGTTGTGGAAGAAATACAGGCCGAAGTCGACCAGCGCACCGGGCACGGGGCGGTCGTCCAGGACGAGATGCCGCTCGTCCAGGTGCCAGCCGCGCGGGCGCGCCACGACCGTGGCCAGCTCGGCGTCCGGCTTGAGCGCGTAGTGCTTGCCGCGCTCGTCGGTGAAGTCGATGCGGCGGCGGTAGGCGTCGGCGAGGCTGAGCTGACCGCCGATCACATTCGCCCAGGTGGGGGAGGATGCGTCCTCGAAGTCGGCGAGCCAGATCCGGGCCCCGGAGTTGAGGGCGTTGACGGTCATCTTGCGGTCGGTGGGGCCGGTGATCTCCACCCGCCGGTCCCGCAGCGCCTCGGGGGCGGGTGCGACCTGCCACTCGCCCTGCCGGATGTGGGCGGTGTCGGGCAGGAAGTCGAGCGTGCCGGTACGGGCGATCTCGGCCCGCCGTTCGGCCCGCGCGGCGAGCAGTTCGTCCCGCCGGGGGGTGAACCTGCGGTGCAGCTCGGTGAGGAAGGCCAGGGCTTCACCGGTCAGCACCTCCTCCTGCCGGTCGACAACAGCCGTGACGGCCATGGCACTCACTCCTTCGACGAGCTACCAGCATGGAAAACGGATACTAGTTTCCTCATCGCGGAACCTCAATGACGTCTTTCGAACGCCGCAAGGTCCCCGGGGGTGTCGATGTCGGCGGGGTCGGCGACGTCGCCGCACTCGACGAGCGTGAGTGTGGCCGCGTGGGCCCGCAGATGGTCCCGGGCCCCCCGGTCGCCCACCGCGGCGGCCCGCACCCCGGCGAAGTGATCGGCGCCGATGAGCACCGGATGCCCGCGCCGCCCCCCGTACGCGGCGGAGGCCAGCGTGGCGGCCGACCGGTGGGCGGCGCGCACCCGTGCCACGGCCACGGCCCCGATCCCGGGCTGATCCACGAGCGTGACGAGGGCGGCCGAACCGCCGGCCGCCGTGACGGCGTCGAGCCCGGCGCGCAGGGAGGAACCCATCCCCGTCTCCCAGTCGGGATTGTCGACCAGCACGGCGTCGCGCAGCGCCGGAAGCCGCCGCACCTCATCTCCGCGCGCCCCCAGAACGACCACCACCCGCCGGCATCCCCCGCCCCGCAGCGCCCGCACCCCCCGTTCCACCAGCGGCAGCCCCCCGACGCGCAGCAGCGCCTTCCCACCCCCGCCCAGCCGCCGGCCGCCGCCCGCGGCGAGCAGGACACCGACGGTACTCAGGACACGCGCCCCTGTCCCCGTCAGTCCCGGGCCGGCCCGGTGATGGCCTCGGTGATGACGAAGCCCTTCGCGGCTCCCTCGGGGATCGCCGCCTCCTTGCCATAGGGAACGCGGGTCGACGCCTGATACACGGCCTCGGTGGGCGAGGGTGAGGTCAGGATCGAGACGGTGCCGTGGATGTCATGGTCATCGATGAGGACGTAGACCGGAATCCCAGCGCGGGCGTAGGCGGCCCGCTTGCGTTCCCGGTCGCGCACGGTGCTCGCCCGCCCGGGCGACACGACCTCCACTACGAGCTCCACGCAGGACACATCGAGTCCGAGTCCATCGGCGGTGAGCTCCGCCTTGTCGTCCTCGGGAGCGATGAGCAGGTCCGGGATGAAGACCTGCAGGTCGTGGATGACATTGACATCGGTGTACACGACATGGGGGGTGGGGAGGTAGTCCTCCAGGGCCCGCCGCAGGCGGTTGCTGACCGCGGCGTGGCGGAAACGGCCGGTGGGGGACACCTCGATGGACTCCTCGATGATCTCGGCGCGGTAGCCCTCGGGGAGTTCCAGGGAGATCCACGCCTGCCACAGCGCTTCGGCAAGGCTCGCTTCCGGGGGTTCCGTTGTCGGAACGTTCACCGGGGCCTCCAAAGTGAGTGCGGTCGTCACGGGACACCTCCTCCGTAGTCTGGGCGGTCGGTCGGTCGCGGGCAAGCGACCCATCCGAACGCTACGGACCGGGTGCGAAGGCGAATCGATACTGCGTGGTTTTGTCAGCCGATCGGGTCATCCCGATCTACCGGTTTACGGACCGGCCAGCGCCGACGACAGCTCGGCGGCCACCGTTCTCAGGATCGGGGCGAAGCGCTCCGTCGAGTGCTCCGTCACCCGCCCCGCCGGGCCCGAGATGGAGATGGCGGTCGCGGTCGGGGAGTCCGGGACCCGCACCGCGATGCACCGCACCCCTATCTCCTGCTCGTTGTCGTCGACCGCGTAGCCCCGCTCCCGCACCGTGCGCAGCGCCGCCACGAACGCCTCCGGCGTGGTGATCGTCCGCTCCGTCGAGGCCGGCATCCCGGTGCGCGCCAGCAGGGCCCGCACCTGATCCTCCGGCAGATCCGCCAGCAGTGCCTTGCCCACCCCGGTGGTGTGCGGCAGCACCCGGCGGCCCACCTCCGTGAACATCCGCATCGAGTGCCGCGAGGGCACCTGCGCCACGTACACCACCTCGTCGCCGTCCAGCAGCGCCATGTTCGCGGTCTCGCCGGTCTCCTCGACCAGCCGTGCCAGCTGCGGGCGCGCCCAGGTGGCCAGCGGGCGCGCGGCGCTCTCGCCCAGCCGGATCAGCCGCGGCCCCAGCGCGTACCGGCGGTTGGCCTGCTGCCGTACGTATCCGCAGCTCACCAGCGTCCGCATGAGCCGGTGGATGGTGGGCAGCGGCAGCCCGCTGGTGGTGGCCAGCTCGCTCAGTCCGATCTCTCCGCCCGCGTCGGCCATGTGCTCAAGGAGGCCGAAAGCCCGTTCGAGGGATTGGACCCCGCCACTGTTGGCGGAGGGCTTGCGCACGTCGGACGGCGGCACGTCGCGTTCCTTTCCCAGCCGATGACCGCAGCCTACCCGTCCTTGACGCGCTGCCCGGGCCCGCCGAAGATCTCTTCAACAAAGCGTTGAAGCAGGCCACGGCGAAGGGATGCCCCTTGTCCGCTGTCCCCCGGATGCCCGGCGTCACCGGTGTGCGCACCGGTCCCGATGTCGTGCTGCGCTCCACCCGCGTCGTCCTGCCCGACGGGGTACGGCCCGCCGCCGTCGAGGTGGCCGGCGGGCGGATCCGTGCCGTACGCGACCACGCCGCCGCTCTCGCCTCCGGCGCCGTGCTGCGGGACTACGGCGACGCCGCCCTGCTGCCGGGGCTCGTGGACACCCACGTCCATGTCAACGACCCCGGCCGCACCGCCTGGGAGGGCTTCACCACCGCCACCTCGGCGGCGGCCGCCGGCGGCATCACCACGCTCGTGGACATGCCGCTCAACAGCCTGCCACCCACCACCGATCCGGCCGCCCTCGCGGTCAAACGCGCCACCGCGCGCGAACAGGCCCACGTCGACATCGGCTTCTGGGGCGGGGCGGTGCCCGGCAACCTCGGCGCCCTGGCACCGCTGCACGCCGCAGGGGTGTTCGGGTTCAAGTGCTTCCTGTCGCCGTCCGGCGTCGAGGAGTTCCCGCACCTGGACCCGGTGGCGCTGGAGGCCGCCGTACGCGAGACCGCCGCCCTCGGCGCGCTGCTCATCGTGCACGCCGAGGACCCGCACCACCTCGCCGCCGCGCCCGCGCCGGACGGCAGCCGCCGGTACGCCGACTTCCTGGCCTCCCGCCCGCCCGCCGCCGAACACGCCGCCGTCGAGCTGCTGCTGACCCTCGCCCGCCGGTACGACGCCCGGGTCCACATCCTCCATCTGTCCGCCGCGACCGCCCTGCCCGCCATCGCCGCCGCCCGTGCCGGGGGAGCGCGGGTCACCGTCGAGACCTGTCCGCACTTCCTCACCCTCAGCGCGGAGGAGATCCCCGACGGAGCCACCGAGTTCAAGTGCTGCCCGCCCATCAGGGACACCGCCAACCAGAACACGCTGTGGGCCGCGCTCGCCGCCGGCACCATCGACGCCGTCGTCTCCGACCACTCACCGTCCACCGCCGACCTCAAGGTGCCCGACTTCGGCGCCGCCTGGGGCGGGATCTCCTCGCTCCAGCTCACCCTCCCCGCCGTGTGGACGGCCGCCAGGACCCGCGGGTTCGGCCTGGCCGACGTCGCCCGCTGGATGGCGGCGGGGCCGGCCGCCCTCGCCGGCCTGAGCAGCCGCAAGGGCGCGCTCGCCGCCGGCATGGACGCCGACCTCACCGTGCTCGACCCCGAGGCCGCCTTCACCGTCGACCCCACCGCCCTGCACCACCGCAACCCCGTCACCGCCTACGCCGGCCGCACCCTGCACGGGGTGGTACGGGAGACCTGGCTGCGCGGCGAACTCATCGCCGTGCGCGGCCGCGTCCTGGCCAGAACCGGACAGCTCATCGAACGCCCCCGGGAACCGGCCGACATCCCCGTGAGGAGCACCGTCACCCCATGAACCCCGTCCACTTCACCGGCCCCGCCGCCCCGTACGCCGGCGGCGACCCGTACGCCGACTACCGCACCCCCGACCCCACCACGCTGCCGTTCACCGAGCTCGCCGATCTCGCCGACCGGCGGATCGGTGGCACCGTCCTGGCGGCCTCCGACGAGTTCTTCGCCGAACGCGACCATCTGCTCGCCCCCGAGCCGGCCCACTTCGACCCGGCGGCCTTCGGCGTCCGCGGCAAGATCATGGACGGCTGGGAGTCCCGGCGCCGCCGCAGCGCCGTCCCCGGCGAGCACGACTGGGCGCTGATCCGGCTCGGCGCGCCCGGTGTGGTGCACGGAGTGCTGGTGGACACCGCCCACTTCCGGGGCAACCATCCGCAGGCCGTCCGGGTGGAGGCGGCCGAGGTCGACGGGCACCCGGACGCGGCGACGCTGCTCGCCGGCTCCACCCGGTGGACCGATCTGGTGCCGCGCACCGAGGTGGGCGGGCACGCCGCCAACGTCTTCGCGGTCGACGCCGCCGCCCGGGGGAAGCGGTTCACGCATCTGCGGCTGCGGCAGTACCCCGACGGCGGCATCGCGCGGCTGCGGGTGTTCGGGGAGGTCCGGCCCGATCCGGCGTGGCTGGCCGCCCTCGGTACCTTCGACCTGGTGGCGCTGGAGAACGGCGGGTTCGCCGAGGACGCCTCCGACCGTTTCTACTCCTCGCCGCTGAACACCATCACCCCCGGCCGCTCACGCACCATGGCCGAGGGCTGGGAGACCAGACGGCGCCGCGACGACGGGCACGACTGGGTGCGCTACCGGCTCGCCGGCCGGTCCGTGGTGCGCGCCGTGGAGATCGACACCGGCTGCTACAAGGGCAACGCGCCCGGCCACGCGGCGCTTTCGGTCCGGGAGGGGGAGACGGGGGAGTGGCGTGAGGCGCTGCCGCGTACGGCGCTGCTGCCGGACTCCGTGCACCGGTTCGTCCTGCCCGGCGCGCCGGCGGCCACCCACGCCCGGCTCGATGTCTTCCCGGACGGCGGGGTCGCCAGGCTGCGTCTGTACGGTTCGCTCACCTGACCGGGAGATGCTGTGGAGTTGCTCGGCGCGCTTGTGAACTCCTGGGAAAATTACGGCAGGCGCGGTTGACGGCCGTCACGCTACGCGCGTCACACTATTGGCATGGGCATGAACCTCATCTCCAGGATCGTCCGGACCGGCGCCATGGGCGCCCTCGCCACCGGGCTGCTCATCGGCGGCGGCGCGGCCACGGCAGGCGCCACCGCTTCCCCCACACCCCCCACCACCCCCACCGCTTCGGACATCGCCCCCACCGCCGTGGGCAATGTCTGCTACAGCGCGCTGCCCTCCCAGGCGTACGACACCCTCAACCTCATCGCCCGCGGCGGCCCGTACCCCTTCCCGCAGGACGGCACGACCTTCTACAACCGTGAAGGACTGCTGCCGCCCCAGTCGAGTGGGTATTACAAGGAGTACACGGTCATCACGCCCGGCAGCAGCACCCGCGGTGCCCGGCGCATCGTCACCGGGAACTCCTCGCGCGAGGACTACTACACCGCCGACCACTACGCCTCCTTCCGCCTGATCAACTACGGCTGCTGAACCGGGCCGAACCCCCCAGACCGCCGTCCCCCCACAGACGGCGCCGGGGCCCGCGTACCCCACATCTGCGCGGCGCCCCGGCGCTGTCACCCGGCCGGAAAGCACGTTTACGGCTGTGTGCGACAGTGAAGTCTCAGGCATGACCCCAGACGATGACGTCATCGATCTCGTCGATCAGCAGGCCGTGGGCGCCGACTTCACCCGCGATCCGTACGCCGTCTTCGCCGCGTTGCGCGAACGCGGCCCCGTCCACCACGTGCGCTTTCCCGAGGGCACGGACGGCTGGCTGGTCGTCGGCCACCGGCACGCCCGCGCCGTGCTGTCCGACAGCCGGCTCACCAAGCAGTGGCAGTACGCCCACCCGCGGCTGCGCAGCGCCCGGGTCTCCCCGGCCACCCACATGCTCGGCGCCGACCCGCCGGACCACACCCGGATGCGCGCCCTGGTGGCGCGGGAGTTCACCCCGCGCCGGGTGGCGGCCCTGGCGCCGCGCGTCCAGGCCATCACCGACGAACTCCTCGACACGATGCTGGCCGCTCCGGACGGCGCCACGGATCTGGTGGACGCGTTCTGCTTCCCGCTGCCCATCACCGTGATCTGCGAACTGCTGGGCGTGCCCTCGCTGGACCGCGAGCGGTTCCGCGGCTGGTCGAACCAGTTGCTCGGCGCCACGCTCGACCGGGAGGCCAAGCAGGAGACCGTGTCGCTGATGAGCCGCTATCTCCAGGGGCTCATCGACGCCAAACGCGAGGATCCCGGCGACGATCTGATGAGCGGGCTGATCCACACCGCCGACGAGGACGGCGACCGGCTCGCCCACGCCGAACTCATCGGCATGGCCTGGCTGCTGCTGATCGCCGGGCACGAGACCACCGTCAATCTGATCGGCAACGGCGTGCTGACACTGCTCCAGCACCCCGATCAACTGGCCCTGCTGCGCGAGGATCCCACCCTGCTGGACGGTGCGGTGGAGGAGATCCTGCGGTACGAGGGCCCGATCAGCACCCCCACCTACCGCTTCACCCGCGAGCCGTACGAGATCGCGGGAACCGTCATTCCGGGCGGCGGTGAAGTGGTGCTGCCGGCCATCGCCGACGCGGGGCGGGACCCCGAACGCTTCGCCGACCCGGACCGGTTCGACATCAGGCGGCGCGACAGCGGGGGCCACCTCGCCTTCGGGCACGGCATCCACCACTGCCTGGGCGCCCCGCTGGCCCGCATGGAGGGCCGGATCGCGCTGCGCGCCCTGCTGCTCGACCGCGCCCCCGACCTCACCCTGGACATCCACCCGGCCGCGATCGCCTGGCGGGACGGGTCCCTGGTCCGCGGCCCGGTACGGCTCCCGGTCCGCTGGAAGCCGCCGGTGCGCCGAGCAGGGTGACCGCCGGCCCCGCGGCCCCTCAGCGGGCCGCGGCGGCGCGCAGGTATCGCGTCACGCTGACACCGGAGTCGAAGGCGCGGGTGGCGACCGGGGTGAAGGGGGACGGGGCGAAGGGGCCGTCGAACAGCGGGATGCCGGAGCCCAGCACGATCGGGTTGCGCTTGATGACCATCTCGTCGATCTCCTCACGCAGCGCGGCGGCCAGCTTGCCCCCGCCGCACAGCCAGATCCCCAGGTCGCTCTCGCGCCGCTTCAGCTCCCGCACCACGCTCACCGGGTCCTCGGCGGTGACCCGCACCGAGGGGTCGGTGCCGGTCAGGGTGCGGGAGAAGACGTACTGCTCCAGGTGTGGGTAGGGGCTGGTGACGCCCCCGTCGAGGGCGAGGGCGTAGGTGCCCCGGCCCATCAGCACGGTGTCGAAGTGGCGGTGCGGTGCGTCCTCCAGGTCCAGCAGGGTGCGGAGCTGCCCGGGGAGGGTCTCCGGGTATTCGGGGGTCATCGCCTCCGAGACGTCCGCCTCGATGGGGAAGAAGTCGAACGTTCCGCCGGGGCCGGCGATGTAGCCGTCCAGGGTGGCGGCGATGTAGTAGGTGAGACGGCGCACCGGCATTCCTGTCCGTTGATGTACTCTGCTTGAAGTGGTGTGAACGTAGTACTGCACTTGTAGTGGTGTCAAGGGAGATCCATATGCGCCAGAACCCCGCACGCCGCACCGCGCTCCTGGACGCCGCCATCGAGGTGCTCGCCGGCGAGGGCTCCCGCGGCCTGACCCTGCGCGCCGTCGACAAGGCGGCCGGCGTCCCCACCGGTACCGCGTCCAACTACTTCAGCAACCGCTCCCAGCTCCTCGGCCAGCTCATGGCCCGGGTCCAGGAACGGCTCACCCCCGACCCCGCGCAGCTCGCCCACACCCTGGAGGCAGGACCCTCCCGGGAGGCGGTCGCCGTCCTCATGCGCCGGCTCATGGAACTGCTGCGCACCGACCGCTCCGCCCATCTCGCCATGCTGGAACTGCGCCTGGAAGCCACCCGCCGCCCGGAGCTCGCCGCCGAACTGAGCAGCTTCCTCGGCGCCGAGGTGACCGCGATCACCGGCTTCTACGCCGACCACCGGCTGCCCGGCGGGCGCGGCGGGGCGTTCCTGCTGTACCTGGCCATGCTCGGGCTCATGGTCAACGAACTGACCGTCCCCGAACTGCTCGCCGGCCACCGCGAGCAGGAGCTGATCGAGGCCCTGGTGAACCGCCTGCTCCCGGCGGACTCCCCGTCCGCGTGAGAGCGGGTACGGGGGGCGGCATGCGCATGGCGGGATCCCGCCGGTACCGTTCCGGACGGCGTGGCGGATACTTGGCCGGGACCCTCAGCCGGATACATGCCGGATGAAACAGACGATGAAGGAGACGGGGCCGCGTGGTGAGGTGCGGATGAGCCGACGACGAGGCAGGCACACGGGCCGGGCCGCCACCGCCGTGCTGCTGCTCACCTCGATTCTGCTGGCGACGGCCGGATGCAGCTCCACGGGCGGCCGGCGGGCGGAGAACGCCGATCCCACCGCGGACGCCGGCACCGCTTCCGGCGGGGGCGGCGGCGGTGGTGGCGGCGGGAGCGCCGCCGGTACCGGCGCGGGCGGCTACACCCTGGCCATGGTCACCCACTCCGGCGACGGCGACACCTACTGGGACATCGTGCGCAGCGGGGCCGAGGTGGCGGCAGAGAAGGACAACGTCAACTTCCTCTACTCCCACGACAGCGACGCCGGGCAGCAGGCCCAGCTGGTGCAGACCGCCATCGACCAGGGCGTCGACGGGCTGATCGTCACCCTCGCCAAGCCGGAGGCCATGGAGGACGTCGTACGGCGTGCCGTCGCCGCCGGCATCCCGGTGATCACCGTCAACTCCGGCCAGGAGGTCTCGGCCGGCTACGGGGCGCTGGCCCACATCGGCCAGGACGAGGTGCTGGCCGGCGAGGCGGTCGGCGAGCAGCTGAACGAACGCGGCGCCGCCAAGGCCGTCTGCCTCTTCCACGAACAGGGCAATGTCGGCCACGAACAGCGCTGCGACGGTGTCCGGAACACGTTCGAGGGGAGCGTGGAGAACCTCTACGCGGACGGCACCAACATGCCCGCGGTGGAGTCCACCCTGGAGGCCCAGCTGATCACCGACCCGTCGCTCGACACCGTCATCACCCTCGGTGCCCCGTTCGCGCCGGTGGCCGCCAAGGCCGCCCAGCAGGCGGGCAGCGACGCCGAGATCGTCACCTTCGACCTGAACGCCCAGGTCGCGGTCGGCCTCCAGGACGGTTCCATCGCCTTCGCCGTGGACCAGCAGCCCTACCTCCAGGGGTACGAGTCGGTCGACCTGCTGTGGCTGCACCTGACGAACGGCAACATGTTGGGCGGCGGCGAGCCGGTGCTCACCGGACCGCAGATCGTCACCCAGGACGAGGCCGAGGCCCTGATCGAGTACGCCCAGCGAGGCACCCGGTGACCGAGACCACGACCGCCGCCACCCCGCCGCCCGCCGCAGGGCGCCCGGACGGGGACGACCGCCTCATACGCCGCTCGCTGCCGCGCCGGCTGCTGGGCCGCCCCGAACTGGGCGCGGTGATCGGCGCCGCCGCCCTGTTCGTCTTCTTCGCGATCGTCGCCGACAGCTTCCTGAAGCTCGGCTCGCTGTCCACGATCGTCTACGCGTCCTCCACCATCGGCATCATGGCCGTCCCGGTGGCGCTGCTGATGATCGGCGGCGAGTTCGACCTGTCCACCGGGGTGCTGGTCACCTCCTCGGCGCTGGTCTCCTCGATGGTCAGCTACCAGTTCACCGCGAACGTGTGGGTCGGCGTGGGCGTCTCGCTCCTGGTCACCCTGGCGGTGGGCCTGTTCAACGGCTTCATGCTGGTGCGCACCAAGCTGCCCTCGTTCATCATCACGCTGGGCACCTTCCTGATGCTCACCGGCATCAACCTGGGCCTGACCAAGGTCATCAGCGGCACCGTCACCACCCGCAGCATCGGCGACATGGACGGCTTCGACTCCGCCCGCTCCGTCTTCGCCGCCCGCTACGAGGTGGGCGGCGCCAGCATCAACGTCACCGTCCTGTGGTGGCTGGGCCTGATCGCCCTCGCCACCTGGATCCTGCTGCGCACCCGCGCCGGCAACTGGATCTTCGCGGTCGGCGGGGCACCCGAGGCGGCCCGCGCGGTCGGCGTCCCGGTGACCCGTACCAAGATCGGCCTCTACCTGGGCGTGGCGTTCGCCGCCTGGATCTCCGGGCAGCACCTGCTCTTCAGCTACGACGTCATCCAGTCCAGCGAGGGCATCGGCAACGAGCTGATCTACATCGCGGCGGCCGTCATCGGCGGCTGTCTGCTCACCGGCGGCTACGGCTCGGCGATCGGCGCCGCGGTGGGCGCGTTCATCTTCGGGATGACCAACAAGGGCATCGTCTTCGCCCAGTGGGACCCCAACTGGTTCAAGTTCTTCCTGGGCGCGATGCTGCTGCTGGCCACGCTGCTGAACGCCTGGATCCGCAAGCGGGCGGAGGCCACCCCATGACGGACCACGCACCTCTGCTGGAGCTGGAGCGGGTCAGCAAGCTGTACGGCAACATCCGGGCGCTCACCGATGTCTCGCTGACCGTCGAGGCGGGGCGGGTGAGCTGTGTCCTGGGGGACAACGGTGCCGGCAAGTCCACCCTCATCAAGATCATCTCCGGGCTGCACCGGCACGACTCCGGCGCGTACCGCCTGGAGGGCACCGAGCTGCACCTGGGCTCCCCGCGCGACGCCCTGGACCGCGGTATCGCCACCGTCTACCAGGACCTCGCCGTCGTCCCGCTGATGCCCATCTGGCGCAACTTCTTCCTCGGCTCGGAGCCGGTGAAGGGCCGCGGCCCGCTGCGCCGCCTGGACGTGGCGACCATGCGCGCCACCACCCGTACGGCCCTGGCGCGGATGGGCATCGACCTGCGGGACGTGGACCAGCCGATCGGGACCCTGTCCGGCGGTGAACGGCAGTGCGTGGCCATCGCCCGCGCCGTGCACTTCGGCGCCCGCGTGCTGGTGCTGGACGAGCCGACCGCCGCCCTCGGTGTCAAGCAGGCCGGGGTCGTCCTGCGGTACGTGGCCGCCGCCCGCGACGCGGGGCTGGGCGTCGTCCTGATCACCCACAACCCGCACCACGCCCATCTGGTGGCGGACCGGTTCGTGCTGCTCAAGCGCGGCACGATGGCCGGCAGCCACCGGGCCGACGAGATCACCCTCGACGAGCTGACCCGGCAGATGGCGGGCGGCGCCGAGCTGGCGGAGCTGGGGCACGAACTGCGGCGGGGAGATCCCACGGACGCCGCCTAGGGCGCGGTAAGGCAGAATCAAGCCGATGAGTACCTACCGTGAGCGAGTGCACCGGTCATCGGCGAGGGCGACGGTGCTGCGCACCATCGCCACCCGTGAGCGCCGCTCGCATCTGTCGGCGCCCAGGGTGCCCACCGTCGGTATCGACATCGGCGGCACGAAGGTGATGGCCGGGGTCGTGGACGCGGACGGCACCGTGCTGGAGCGGGTGCGCACCGAGACCCCGGACAAGTCCAAGAGCCCCAAGGTCGTCGAGGACACCATCGCCGAGCTGGTGCTGGACCTGTCCGACCGGCACGATGTGCACGCGGTGGGCATCGGCGCGGCCGGATGGGTGGACGCGGACCGCTCCAAGGTGCTGTTCGCCCCGCACCTGGCGTGGCGCAACGAGCCGCTGCGCGACGCGCTGACCGCGCGCCTGGCGGTCCCGGTCATGGTGGACAACGACGCCAACACCGCCGCCTGGGCGGAGTGGCGCTTCGGCGCCGGGCGCGGCCAGGACCAGCTGGTGATGATCACGCTGGGTACCGGTATCGGCGGCGCCATACTGGAGGGCGGCCGGGTCAAGCGGGGCCAGTACGGGGTGGCGGGGGAGTTCGGCCACATGCAGGTGGTGCCGGGCGGGCACCGCTGCCCGTGCGGCAACCGGGGCTGCTGGGAGCAGTACAGCTCGGGCAACGCGCTGGTGCGCGAGGCCCGCGAGCTGGCCGCCGCCGACTCCCCGGTGGCGCATCACACGCTGGAGCGGGTCAGCGGCCAGATCAGCGAGATCACCGGGCCGATGATCACCGAGCTGGCCCGGGACGGCGACGCGATGTGCGTGGAGCTGCTCCAGGACATCGGGCACTGGCTCGGGGTGGGCATCGCCAACCTCGCCGCCGCCCTCGACCCCTCCTGCTTCGTCATCGGGGGAGGCGTGAGCGAGGCGGACGATCTGCTGATCGGACCGGCGCGGGACGCGTTCCGCCGCCAGCTCACCGGGCGCGGCTACCGCCCGGAGGCCCGGATCGTCCGGGCCCAGCTGGGCACCGACGCCGGCATGGTCGGCGCCGCCGACCTGGCCCGTCTGGTGGCCCGCCGCTTCCGCCGCGCCAACCGCCGCCGGGCGGAGCGCATCCACCGGGGCGGCGGCTTCGACCTGAGCCTGCCACGATCGTGGTCGATCAGCTCATGAGCACGGCGACCGACACCGAGCGCCCGCCGCACCGCCCCCGGCACCGCTGGCTCGCGGCGATCGTGGTGGTGCTGCTGATCGCGATCCCGGCCGGCTATCTCGCGATGTCGGCGTGGCAGAGCCGGGAGAGCGGCGAGGACAAGGCCAGATCGGCGTCCGCGCGGGCGCTGATCTACGAGTGGCCGAGCAAGGTGCAGCGCCGGATCTACGACGTCCCGATCCCGGACGGTTCCACCTATGTCGGCTACTACGAGACCAACGCCTGGCAGCGCAGCACGATGTACGTGCAGTTCCGCACCACGCCCGGCCAGCTGGCGGTCTTCCTGGAGGAGGCCGGCACCGAGCGGGCGGCGCTGCGGGAGGGCACCATCGCCATCGCCCCCAGCCAGGCGGACGTGATCGGCTGGTCCTTCGACGACCCGGGCCGTACCTTCGCGAGCACGGTGATCCCGGGCTCCGCCTCCGAGCCCGAGGTGACGATCACGGTGGACATCACCAAGGACGAGAACCCCCGCGTCTACGTGGTCTCCACGACGGAACCCTGACCGGGCCCCCGGCCGGCGCGCCCGTACGCGGGCATCACCTCACGTCGGAGGCGGCGTGGGGGGTTCCCTCGGCCCGCAGCCGAGCGGCCCGCTCGTGCAGCTCGTAAAGCTTGTCGAACGCGGGGTGCCGGTGCGTGCCCGGGTCCTCGGCGTGTTCGCGCAGCCCCTGGAGATAGTCACGGACGGCGAGGACGAGGGGGTTGTCCGCGTCGACGAGTCGCAGGCAGTCGGTGAGCAGCTCCTCGAACACCGCGGCGGTCACGGTGACGTCCTCGCCCGCACGTCCCCGTGCGTCGGCCAGGCCGGCGCGGCTGATGAGCGTGAGGAGATGCTCGCCCTCCCACATCCGGCGGGCAAAGGCGAGCGTGTCCTCGTACACGGTGGCCGCTTCGCCGAACTCTCCCGCTTCCAGGAGCAGGTCGGCGAAGTCGGAGCGGGCCTTGACGGTGGCGAAGTGGTCCTCGCCCGCCACCTGTGCGAGCTTGTCGAGGAAGTCGCGGTAGGCGAGGACCGCTCCGACGGGGTCGCCCGCCTCGCTCCGCAGCGAGATGAGCGTTCCCCACAGGTCGAGGCTGTCGAGGTTGTCGCGGCCCAGCACGCGCTGGTGGTCGGAGAGCTGGCGGGCGTACTCCCGCAACATCCGGCGGGGGGCGTCCTCCTCGTCCCGAACCCAGGCCAGCTCCCTTCTGAGGTCGAGAAGGCGGCGGCGTGCCCGGAGCGTGTCCGGATGGTCGGGCCCTCCCTTCCGCAGGTGGGTCGCGACGATGTCTTCGTAATCCGCCCGGGCGCCCGCGTGATCCCCCGCCAGCGCCCTCATCGAACCGAGCCGCTCGCGCAGTTCGAGGGTGCGGGGGTCGTCGGGGCCCAGGACCCGCAGGTGATCGCGGAGGAGGGCGGCGAGTTCGGCGACCGCTCCGGCGGCGTCGCCCGTCTCCCCCCGCAGGCGTGCGAGCTCGCCACGCACCTTCAGTGTCTGACGATGGTCCGGCCCCAGCGCGCGTTCACAGTCCGTGAGCAGATCTGTGAACGCGGCGAGCCCCATCGCCGGGCCATTGAACCCGCTCGTGAACTCAGCCATCAGGATGCGGAGTTCGAGGGTGTCGGGGTGGTCCGGGCCCAGGACCCGTTCCTCGTCCGTGACGACCTCGGACAGCAGACGCAGGCATCCCACCGCGTCTCCGGCCTTCCCCAGGTGAAGTGCGCCGGCTCTGCGGACCGTCAGGGTGTCGGGGTGGTCCGGGCCCAGGACGCGCACGTGATCCTCGGCCAACCGGGCGAAAATCGCGGCGATTTCGACGGCGTCTGTCGACAGGGCGCGGTAGTGGGCGTGGACGAGACGGTCCGCGAGTGTCTCGGGGTGGTCCGGCCCGAGGAGGCGTTCGCGGTCGGTGATGAGCTCAGCCAGCAGACGCGTGGCCTCGACGTCATCCCCCGCCATGGCCAGGTAGTAGGCGTGGGCGCTGCGGGCGATGAGAGGCCCGGGGTGCTCGGGGCCCAGGACACGTGTGTGGTCTTCGGCCAACTGGGCGAAGAACGCGGCGGCTTCGGCCGGCCTTCCCGTTTCACCCAGGTGAAAGGCGTGGTCGTACCGGGCGGTGAACGTCTGAGGGTGATCGGGTCCCAGGTCACGTTCCCGGTCGGCGATGAGCTGAGTCATCTGCCGTGTGGTGCCACCGGGGTCGCCGTCGCCCGGGGGAGTCGGGTGCGCCGCGCCGTCTGCCGGGTCGCCCGGGCGCGGGGCGGTGGCCGTCGGCGCGGCGTGGTCCGGGGTGGGGCCGGCCGGCTGGGTGTAGGCAGCGGTGGGAGACGCGGCACGGTGATGGATGAGGGTGGTGACGGCGTCGGGCCAGGGGGAGTCGGCGCGGACGTCCTCCGGTGGATCCCAGTGGGCGGGAATCCGGTCCAGCAACTCGCTGAGCGTGGGGCGGTCGTCCGGGTTCTTGGCCAGGCAGGCGGCGGTCAGCTTGTGGAGCGCCCCGTGCAGGCCGGCCAGTCCCGGCGGATTGTGGAGGACACGATGGAGAACGGCCAGCGGCATTCCCTGGCCGAACGGCTCGGAGCCGGTGGCGGCGAAGGCGATGACGGCTCCGAGCGCGAAGACGTCACTGGCCGGGCCCACCGGCCGGTCCTCGATCTGTTCGGGGGAGATGAAGCCGGCCGTGCCGATGATCTGACCGGCCCCGGTCAGCGCGGTGCTCTCCAGGGTCCGGGCGATCCCGAAGTCGATCACGCGGGGCCCGTCCGTGGCCAGCAGCACGTTCGAGGGCTTGAGATCCCGGTGGAGCAGGCCCGCGGCGTGGACGGTCTGCAACGCCTCGGCGAGCCCGGCCATCAGCGGCCACACCGCTTCTTCCGGCAGTCTCCCGGCGCTGGTCACGGCTGTGGCCAGATCCGGCCCGGGGATGTAGAGGGTGGCGAGCCACGGCGGATCGTCCGACGGTCCGGCGGCCACCACCGGCGCGGTGAACGCCCCGCTGACGGCCCGCGCCGCCTGTACCTCCCGGGCGAAGCGCCGCCGGAACTCCGGCTGTCGGGCCAGATGGGGGTGAACGACCTTCACCGCCACGGCCCGACCACCGGGGGACCGGCCCAGGAACACCTCGCCCATGCCCCCCGCGCCCAGCCGGCCCCGCAGCACGAACGCGCCGATCCGCCGTGGATCCCCCGCCGCCAGCGGCTCCATCGCGCCCCCTCCTCGTGCCCGACCCGCACGGGTCCACCCGCCGGGCCCCTACCCAACCACCGGGCGGCCACCCGGAAACCGTCCGAGGATGGTCTTGGGGAATGCCGCCGGTCACAGCCGGCTCTGCACCGGCGGGGGCACCCACCGGTGGATCGCTTTGGATCTCGCCCATGACGGGACTCCCCGCGACCCGTCGCTCCCACCGCATGTTCCCGAATCCGCCACACTGTCAACTCACCTATGTATAGCTCGTGTTGAAGCGTTGACGGGTTGATCATAAGGTCTGGTGATCATGCCGATCACCTTTCAGGACTGCGCCTTCGGCTACCGCCGGAACCGGCCCGTCCTCCATGACCTCACGCTCACCTTCCCCACCGGGCGCACCCTGTTCCTCGGTGTCAACGGCGCGGGCAAGAGCACCGTTCTCTCCCTCGCCGCCACCGTCCTGCGGCCCGCCGCCGGCCACGTCCGGCACGGCGCGCTGCGCACCGACCGCCGCGCCGATCTGCGCACGTACCGGCGCCGGGTCGCCTGGCTGCCGCAGCAGGTGGCCCCGGTGCCCGGACTGACCGTCAGCGAACAGGTCGCCTACGCCGGCTGGCTCAAGGGCATGCGCCAGGGCGATGCCCGGCAGCGGGCGCCGCAGGCGCTGGCCCAGGTCGAGATGGAGGAGTTCGCGGACCACCGGACCACCCAGCTGTCCGGCGGCCAGCTGCGCCGCGTCGCCATCGCCCAGGCCCTCGTCCACGACGCCGAGGTGCTGCTCCTGGACGAACCCACCGCCGGGCTGGACCTGCGCCAGCGCCGGGTCTTCCAGGACGTCCTGCACCAGCTGCCCCCGCACGTCCACGCCATCGTCTCCACCCACGACGTGGCCGATGTCGAGACCGACTTCGAGCAGGTCGTCGTACTCGACGCCGGTGAGATGCTGTTCACCGGACCCGTCGCCGACTTCCTCGACCACGCGCCGGCCGGCACCCCCGCCGCCCGCCGCGCGGAGGAAGCCTTCCACGCCCTCACCGCACCGGAGGCGGCATGCGCTTCCTGACCTCGCTGCGGATCTCCAGCGTCGCCTGGGCCCTGCTGCCGACCCTGCTCGTCTCCTGGATCATGACGGAGGACCGGAGCCGGTTCGCCACCGAGGGATACGGGGCCGCGGCGGCCACCTCCGCACTGGAGGCGATTTTCGTGCCCGCTGCGGCCTGCGCCGGCTGCGCGGCCTGGGAGGCGTGGCGGCTGCGGCGGGCCGGGATCTGGCGGCTGCCGCACGGGCGCGGTCGCTATCTGATCGCGGCCAACGCCCTCGCCCCGGTGGCGTTCCTGGGCGCCGCCGGTCTGCTCGTCTCGCTGGCCTGCGCCTGGGTGGAGGTGCGCGCGCTGCCCGACCTCGCCAGCGTGCCCATGCTGCTCACCGGCGTCCTCGTCCTCATCTCCCACAGCGCGATCGGGTTTCTGCTCGGCAGCCTGCTGCCCGGCCTCCTCGCCACCCCGCTGATGCTCCTGGCGAGCTATCTGTGGATGGGCCTCCCCGGCGCGATGGAGCCGCCGCTGCGCTATCTCAACGGCCTGCCGATCGGCTCGATCTGGGTGACGGAGACCTTCGCCGTGGGCAGCTGGGCCGCCCCCGGGCTGCTTGCTCTCGGCCTGATCGCCGGCACCATGGCGGCGGTCGCCCCGGTCCTGCGGGGCATGGCAATGCGCGCGCTGGCCGCGGCCGGCTGCGTCACCGCCGCCGCCCTGGGCGCGTACGCCATCGTGGCGGACTGGGAGTACAGCCCCCCGACGGTGCCGCGCGCCGTCACCCCCGTGTGCGCCGGAGAGGCGCCCGCCGTCTGTGTGCCGCCCGAGTTCCACGCGGCGCTGCCCGGCGCCCGGGAGGCCGCCGATGAGGTGGTGCCGTTGCTGGCCGCGGCCGGGTTCACCGTCCCGGAACGGATCGTGATGCAGTCCGACCGGGCGTCCCTGCCCGAGAACACCTGGCTCTTTCACTCCTACCCCCACCTGACCGACGAGGAGCACCGGACGTCGATCGCCTACAGCCCGCTGCCGCCGCGCCCCGGCTGCGCCTTCGACATGACCACCGACTGGGAGGCGGAGGAGCTGGCCCACGCCTGGCTGTGGCTCACCGCCGGCGCGCCGCGCAGCTATGACCGGTACGAGGACGAGACCCTCGCCGTGGCCGAGGAGATCCGGAAGCTGCCCGTCGCCGGGCAACAGGCATGGTTCCAGGGGCTCAAGGAGCCGCTGACCACCTGCGTGCCGGAGGTCCTGTGACGCTCTGGGCCCGGGCCCGGCAGCTGTGGCTGCTCGCCCTCGCACTCCCGCTGTACGCGCTCGTCCTCGTGCTCCTCGACGACCGCGGAGTGTTCTTGCCGGCGCTCTCCGGTTCGCCGCCCGCCACCGCTCTGGCACTGTTCGTACCGCTGCTGATCGTCCTCACGCTGCTGCACTGCCTCGGCCGGCGACTGCACGGCCAGGAAAGCACCGGCGTACGGCGCACGTGGCGGTACGACATGGCGCTGTGCGCCGCCGCCGTCGCACCGGCCGCGCCGCTGGGGTATCTCCTCGCCGAGTGGCTGGACTTCCCGCCCCTGGCGGCCACCGGCCGCACCCTGCTGATGCTGCTGGCCCGGGGCCTCGCCGACGACCGCGCGGCCGGCGCCGTACCCGTGCTGTGGCTCGTGCTGATCACCCTCTTCGGGTACAGCAGCCTCGGCCACCCCTACCTCTGGACGGTGCTCCTGATGCCGCCCGGGGACGAGGCCGCCTGGGCGGTGTCGGCCGCCGTGTTCGCGGCCGGTCTCGCCCTGCTGCCCCGGGCCGGGCGGGTACGGTCCGGCTGAATCCGGCGCTCGCGCGCGGCGGTTACAGGTGGTCCTGGGCCAGCTGTTCCGCCGCGCGCTCCAGCAGCGCCCCCGCGTTGCGCATCGAGGTGGCGGGATCGGGCTCCAGCGCGGAGAGCGGGTACGCCTGCGCGATGCCCGCCGCCCGCAGGCTCGCGGCGTCGATGGCCAGCCGGCCGCACACCGCGACCACCGGGCGGCCCGCCGCGCGCGAGGCCGCCGCCACGCCCGCCGGTGCCTTGCCGCGCAGGGTCTGCTCGTCCAGCGAACCCTCGCCCGTGATCACCAGCGTGGCCCGCTCCAGCGCCGGGCCGAAGCCCAGCACCTCCAGCAGCACCTCGATGCCGGGCCGGAAGACGGCGTTCAGTCCGAGCAGCGCGCCGTAGCCCACACCGCCCGCCGCGCCCGCGCCCGGCGCGCCGGCCAGATCGGTACGGCCCAGCACCTCGGCGAAGTGGCCCAGCGCCGCGTCCAGCGCCTCGACGGCCTCGGCGTCCGCGCCCTTCTGCGGCCCGTACACCGCCGCCGCGCCCTGCGGACCGGTCAGCGGATTGTCGACATCGCTGGCCAGAATGATGTCGGTGTCCTTCAACCGCGGGTCCAGCCCGGTCAGATCGGCGCTCACCAGCTCACGCAGCGGCCCGCCCCCGTACGCCAGCGGGTCGCCGTCCACGTCCAGCAGCTTCGCCCCCAGCGCCACCAGCATCCCGGCCCCGCCGTCCGTGGTGGCCGAACCGCCCACCCCCAGCACGATGGTGCGCGCGCCCGTGTCCAGCGCCGCGCTCAACAGCTCGCCGGTGCCGAACGTGGTGGCGATCAGCGGCGCGAAGACCCCGGGCGGCAGATGCCGCAGCCCCGACGCCTCGGCCATCTCCACGATCGCGGTCGTGCCGCCCACCGCGAACCCGGCCGTCACCGGGGTGCCCAGCGGGCCCGTCACCTCCACCTCGTGGAGCGTGAACCCGGCCTCCACGGCCGCCGCGACCGTACCGTCGCCCCCGTCGGCCACCGGCAGCGCCTCCACCGTCACGCCGGGCCTGGCCCGGCGCAGCCCTGCCGCCACATGGGCGGCGACCTCCGCCGCGGTGAGTGAGCCCTTGAACTTGTCCGCGGCGATGAGTACGCGCGCCGTCTGAGCCATGTTCTGCCCCTGTTGTGGTCGCTTCGTTGCATGTTGTCCGGGCGGTCATGCCCGGGCGACCCTACCCGCCGTGCGCCGCCGGGGACCATGCCTGTCCGCTGCCGGGACGGTCACATCGCGGCGTGCCGACCGGGTGAACGCGGTGATTCACCACATAGTGGTGCACTATGACCACGGATGCGCACTCCCCGCCCGAGCCCCCGGACACCGGGACCGGGGAGCGGAGACGGCCCGACCCGCCACCCGACGCCACGGTCATCGTCATCGGGATGGCCGCCGTGCTCGGGGTGGTGGCCTGGGCGGCGTTCGGCAAGGACAACTTCTCCTCCGTCACCGACCACTCCCTGAACTGGGTCCTCGGAAACTTCTCCTGGCTGTTCATCATCGCTGGCAACGTCTTCCTGGTGACCTGCTTCGTCATCGCCTTCAGCCGCTTCGGCCGGATCCGGCTCGGCCGCGACGACGACGAGCCGGAGTTCTCCTCCCTGTCCTGGATCGCCATGATGTTCGCCGCCGGCATGGGCATCGGCCTGATGTTCTTCGGCGTGGGCGAACCCCTGCTCCACTTCGCCGACCCGCCGCCCTTCGGCGACATCGAGCCCGGCAGTCCCGAGGCCGCCCGCGCGGCCCTCGAGTACTCCTTCTTCCACTGGACGCTGCACCCCTGGGCCATCTACGGCGTCGCCGGACTCGGCCTCGCGTACGCCACCTTCCGCAAGGGGCGCGGCAACCAGATCAGCGCCGTCTTCGTCCCGCTCATCGGCTCCCGGCTCAGCGCCGGCTGGCCCGGCCGGCTCATCGACCTGCTCGCCGTCTTCGCCACCGTCTTCGGCACCGCGACCAGTCTGGGGCTCGGCGCCCTCCAGGTCTCCAAGGGCCTCAACATCACCACCGACATCGACGACACCCTCACCCTGCGGATGATCATCATCGGCGCGCTCGGCGCCGCCTTCGTCATCTCCGCCTTCAGCGGGCTGCACAAGGGCGTCAAATGGCTCAGCAACATCAACATCGTGCTGGCCATCTCGCTCGCGCTGTTCATCTTCGTGGTCGGACCCACCGTGTACATCCTGGGCGTCGTCCCGGCCGGTGTCGGCGTCTACCTCGAAGAACTGCTGGTGCTCTCCTCACGCACCGGGGCGTTCGGCAGCGAGGACTGGCTGGGCACCTGGACCATCTTCTACTGGGCCTGGTGGATGTCCTGGGCGCCCTTCGTGGGCACCTTCATCGCCCGGATCTCCCGGGGCCGCACCATCCGCGAGTTCCTCATCGGGGTGCTGCTCATCCCCTCCGGCGCCTCCATCCTCTGGTTCTCGATCCTGGGCGGCAGCGCCCTGCGCATCGACTCCACCGGCGGCGCCGACCTGACGGGCGAGGTGAACAACGGCGGTGAGGAGGCCGCCCTGTTCGCGCTGCTGGACGCGCTGCCGCTGGGCACCCTCACCGCCTTCGTCGCGATGATCCTGGTGATGCTCTACTTCATCACCAGCGCCGACTCCGCCTCCCTGGTGATGGGTTCCCTCACCAGCAGGGGCGCCCTGCACCCGCGCAAATGGCTGGTCGTCGCCTGGGGCGTGCTGATGGGCGCGGTGGCCGCCGTCCTGCTGGTGGCCGGCGGCCTGGACTCGCTGCGCTCCGGCACCATCCTGGTGGCCCTGCCGTTCGTGGTGGTCATGCTCGCGATGTGCTGGGCGCTGGTGACCGAACTGCGCACCGACCCCGGCGCCGGAGCCCCCCGGCACATGCCGCTGCACGGGCTGCGCGAGGCCGTACGCACGATGGTCGGGGAGGCCGTCGAGGAACGCACCCGCGGTCCACGGCACTGGCGGCTGCGCCGGACCGCCGGCAATGTGCTCGACCGGCAGGACGGCACGGGCCGGCCTCCCGAGAACCCGCCGCAGGACCAGTGAGACAACGGGGCGGCCACCTGGCCGCCCCGTCCTCCCCTCAGCGCTGCCGCAGCCGCCGCCACACGGCCTTCGCCGCGTTGTGCCCCGACATCCCGTGCACCCCGGGCCCCGGCCACGCCGCCTGCGAGCACAGGAAGACCGCCGGATGCGCGGTGGTGTACGGGGACCACGCCGGGCGCGGCCGGAACATCGTCTGCAGACCGCTGAACGCCCCGCACGCGGTGTCCCCGCCCACGTAGTTGGCGTTGCGCCGCATCAGCTCGGCCGGGCCCGCCACCGCACGGGCCAACACCCGGTCCCGGAAGCCCGGCGCGAACCGCTCGATCTGCGCCTCCAGCGCCTCCGTCAGGTCCCCGTCCCAGCCGTTGGGCACATGGCCGTACGCCCAGAAGACGTGCTTGCCGGCCGGCGCCCGGGACGGGTCGAGGAGCGTCGGCTGCGAGGTGATCATGAACGGCACCTCGGGGGCCTCCCCCCGCACCGTGGCCGCCCGCAGCGCCGTCTCGATCTCCGCGCTGGTCGCCCCCAGATGCACCGTCCCCGCGCGGTGCGCCTCCGGCGCCGTCCACGGCACCGGACCGTCCATCGCGAAATCGATCTTGAACGAGGCCGCCCCGTAACGGAACCGCGGGTACGCCTGCCCAAGGCCCGCGATCCGCGCCATCGCCGTGGGGGAGGTGTCGAAGATGTACGCCCTGGCCGGCGGAAGCTCGTCCAGCCGCCGCACCTCGACGCCCGTGTGCACGGTGCCGCCCAGCGCCGCCAGATAACCCGCCAGCGCGTCCGCGATCGACTGCGAGCCGCCCCGGGCGATCGGCCAGCCGCCCTCGTGCGCCGCCAGCGCGAACACCATCGCGATCGCGGTGGTCGCCGGCGTCGTGGCGGCCGGCGAGATCACGTGCGCCGCCAGACCGTGGAACAGCGCCCGTGCCTTCTCGTCCCGGAACCGGGTGCGCGCCACCCACGCCGCCGGCTGAAGACCCGTCAGCCCGAAGCGGGCCAGCGTGAGCGGCCCCCGGGGCAGCCCGTCCCACGGCACCTTCAGGAAGTCCCCGGCCAGCGTGTCCCAGCGGCCCAGGTACGGGGCCATCAGCCGCCGGTACGCCTCCGCGTCGCGCGGCCCGAACGAAGCCGCCGTCACCCCCACCTCACGGGCGAGGACCGCCGCACTGCCGTCCGGGAACGGGTGCGCCAGCGCCAGCTCCGCGTGCAGCCACTCCAGGCCGTACCGCTCCAGTGGCATCGCCTTGAATGCCGGTGATCCCGCACCCATCGGATGCACCGCCGAGCAGGGGTCGTGCCGGAAGCCCGGCAGCGTCAGTTCCTCGGTGCGCGACCCGCCGCCCACCGTCTCCTTGGCCTCGAAGACCTCGACGGACATCCCCCGTCGGGCCAGTTCCACGGCGGCGGTCAGCCCGTTCGGGCCGGCCCCCACCACCACCGCGTCCCGCATGGTCGGCACGTTACGGCTCCCCTCGCCGGTGAGTTCACGCTCCGTTCAGCAAGGAGAGAATACGCCGTGCCGTCAGCTCGTCCCGCGCCGCGGTGAACGGCAGTGCGTTGCCGCCCGCGATCGCGAACGGAACCCCCGCCACCGTCTCGTGCGTCCCTCCGGCCTCCAGCACCATCAGCAGCCCCGCCGCGTGGTCCCAGGCCGACTCCCAGTTGAACGCCACCGCGTCCAGCTCGCCACGGGCGACACGCACGTACTCCAGGCCGGCCGACCCGCACTCGCGCGGCGCGACACCCGCCACCTCCAGCCGGGCCAGCACCCGCTTCTCCTCCTCCGACGTGTAGTTCGGATGCGCGTGCGCCACCGTCAGCGGCCTGCCCGGCTCAGGCGAACCGGCGAACACCCGCTCCCCGTCCACGAACGCCCCCACCCCGCGCCGGGCGTGCGCGGTGAGCGCGAGCGCCGGAGCGTGCGTCCACGACGCCTCCAGCACCCCCCGGTGGGCCAGCCCCACCAGCGTGCAGAAGCCCTCGTCCCCCTCCACGAACTGCCGCGTCCCGTCCACCGGATCCACGATCCACACCGGCGCGTCACCGGCCAGCGCCCCGTACACGGCCGGGTCGGCCGCCACCGCCTCCTCGCCCACCACCACGGACCCCGGCAGCAGCTCCGCCAGTATCTCCGTCAGCCGCTCCTCGGCCCGGCGGTCCGCGACGGTGACCAGATCGTGCGGCGCCGACTTCGTCTCCACCTCATCGGCGGCGAGCCGCCGCCAGCGCGGCATGATCTCCTCGGCGGCGACGGTGCGGACGGCCTCTTCCACCTTCTTGGCGAGCTGTTCATCGATCATGCCCCCATCGAAACACGCCACCCGCCACCCCGGAGCGTCAGCGTCCCGTGGCGGAGGGCACACTGAGGCAGGTCGGGGACGGGACACGAGGCCGCATCGGGGGCGGGGGCCATGGGACGCGCACGGGAACTGTGCCGCTGGGCACGGGAACGCTGGATCGCGATCGCCCTGGTGGTGATCCTGCTCGCCGGCCTGCAGACCGGCACCGGCGGACGGTTCACCGCCGCCGACGCCGTCCGTCTCCAGCCCTGCGCGGGGCTTCTGCCCCGCGCGGAGCTGAGCGCCATGTCCGGCTGGGACGAGGTCCGCTCCCAGCGCCTCGCCCACACCCCGCACCTGCACCGGCTCACCTGCACCCTGCTGCGCGAGAGCGCGGGCGGACAGGAGGAGTGGCTGAGTCTGTCGGTCAGCGGCCGGCCCGAGGATGTGGACGCCGGGCTGCTCAGGGCCGTCAGCTGGGATCCGTCCAGTCGCTGGGCGGCGCTGCCGCACGGCGTGCCGGGGATGCTCTTCGAGGAGAAACCGACGGCATTCCGGATCGTGCTCCTGCCGCCCTGCGCCGCGCCGGACCGCCGGATGCTGGTGACCCTGGAGACATCCCGGTCGCGGGGAGAGGATGACCAACTGCTGCGCGCCGCTGTGGCCGCGGCCAACTCAGCCTCCGTCATGACCGGCTGCGACGGGGCGCCCGTGCCGCTCCCGGAGCAGCCGATCCGCCGCCATCCCGAGGGGACCCCCGCGGCACTGCTGGCACCGCAGTCCGCCTGCGGGGCGATCATCCCGCACTTGCCGCAGGACGCTCCGGACGGCGGCTGGCGCATCCACGAGGCGGCCTCGGACACCGGCCCGTTCGGCGTCTGTGCCGCGCCCTTCGGCAGCGCCGGCGACGTGCTGGTGGTCAGCGCCTCCTACGGGTCGTGGGCCGAGACACGGAACGCGATCCGCCCTTGGATGGCAGCGCCGGACGGTGAGTCCCGGGGGCAGCCCGCGCCGCTCTCCGCGTACTGGCTGCCGAGTACGGAGCGCACGGTGGCGAGCGCGTTCACCTACTGTGACGGTGAGTTCGCGTACTTCGAGGCACGCGTCGCGCGGCTGGGTCCCGACGTGTTCACCCAGGAGGAGCTGAGGGCGATCGTGGTCGCTTTCGCCACGGACCAGGCGTCCCGGCGAGGATGCGAGCCGCCCGTGCTGCCTCCCGCTCAGGGGTAGAGGATCCGGTGCAGATACAGGGCGTCGGCATAGCTGTACGTCAGCAGGGCCCGCAGTGGCACCCACTCGCTCTCCGGAAGCTCGCGCAGTCCCGTCCAACGCACCAACACCGCCAAGAGATGCTCCCGCCCGTCCAGAATCGACACGGCGTCTGCATCCGTCACGGGGGCCGGTGAGCGGCGGGCCAGATCACCGGCGAGTACGGGCAGCGCGGGCGGATCGGCGACGGCCAGAAAGGTGCCCCGGCTGTGTTCCCGCACGGCGGTGTCGAAGGCGGCGGGATCCTCGACGGTGCCGTCCGCGAAGAACCGGCCGCGCAGGTGGTCCAGCTCCGCGAGACCGGCCGTCATCTCCTCGAACGGATCGAAGTTGACCGGGCCCGGCGCGTCACCGACCCCGGCGTTCAGTTCACCGTGCTCGCCGACCGTCAGTTGGTCCAGGTAGTGCGCGGCGTAGGCGCGGTAGGCGTCGTGCAGGATGGCGAAGGCCTGCGGATGGGAAGCGATCCGGGCCATGAGCGTGGGCAGCGGAGATGCCCAGGACTCGCCGGTCGCTCCGGTTGCCGCATCGGTCTCGACCACCCGCGCACCGGCGGACGCGAACAACGACCGGGCCTCTCCTGTGCCGTCGCTGCGGGGCATGGCCCGCAGGGGCAGGTCCGAGAACTGGGGATCGACCAGGTCCGGCACATAGGCGGCCAGCACCGTGGCCACATAGGGCTCCAGGCCCGCCGGAACGACGGGTTCGGGGTCGTCCCAGGGCCGCAGGCGCGGTGGTGGGACCGCGTCGTCCCCGGGCGCGCCGAGCACCTCCACGATGTCGTACAGCACGGACGCCATGGCCTCGGTGTGCACGACCGCCGGACCGTCCTGATCGTCCACGGTCTGGCCCGTGGTGGCGGCCACCAGGATGGAGCCGAGCAGCTCGGGGCCCGAGGGGCCCGCGCAGGTGACCCAGTGCCGCGGCGCCAGCAGGTCGGCCACCGCGCCGGTACCGTTGCCCGTGTCGGGGCCCGGGTCGAGATGGGCGGTGGCGGCCCGCGGGTCATGGGCGAGCGCGGCGATCTCCTCCGGAACGTCCCAGCAGGTACGCGTCGGCTCCGCCCGCCACAGTGCCACCCCCATCGGCACGAGCAACGCCAGCGACACCACAGGCCCGATCCCGCGCCCCACCCCGCGACGGAACCCCGCCACCCCCCAAGCAGCCATGCCGAGCAGCCTACTGGGGGTGCCGGGCGGTTCCAGCACCGCAGCACGCGCTCGCACCCGGCCGGGAGCAGACCTCCGTGACACGGCACACTGGGGCGAGGAAGATCGCGAACACGGAGATCGGGGGCATGCCGGTGCGGTCGCTGGGGCGGGAACTGCGGGGCTGGGCGCGGGAACGGTGGATATCGCTCGGAGTGCTGGTGATGCTGCTGGCGGCGCTGCAAAGCTCGGCGGCCGGAACAGCGGCACCCGGACATCTGGCCAGGCAACAGCCGTGCGCGGGAGTGCTCAACGGGGACGAGGTCGCGGCGTTGCCCGACGGGCCGCAGACGGTCGGCCAGCGGCTGTCCCACCATCCGGATCTGGGGCGGTACACCTGCACCCTGACGCGGGCGGCGGATTCGGGTGGTTCCGTCCCCTGGCTCACGGTCCAGGCAGTCGTCGAGCCGGACGATGTGGAGTACGCCTTGCGCGAGGCGTTGCAGGATCCGACGCGCGAACGCTGGCTGCCGCTCCCCGACACGCTGCCCGGGGTACTCCTCGAAGGCTGGCGCCTCCGGCCGGCGATCGTCCTGCTGCTGCCCTGCCCGGACCTCGGCACCGATGCCGCCGGACGGTCGCGCAGTGCGCTGGTGAGGACCGAGTACACGGGGAGCGACGGGACCGACCTCCTCGGCACGCGCACCACCGACGACCTGCTCGCCGTCGCGCTCACGGCCACCCGTTCCACGGCGGAGCTGCTGGGCTGCGGAGCATCCCCCCTGCCGGAGCCCACCACCCGGATCGGGTGGAACGAGGGTGGCGTGCCCGTCGCGGCAGCCGCGACACCCTGTGCGGTGATCGTCCCGGAGCTCCCCGCAGCGGCAGCGCCGGAGGGCTGGCGCATCCGTGAGGCTTCGGCGGACGCCGGCCCCGCGAGCTTCTGCGAGGTGAGCGCGCCCGAGGGCGGCAGTCTCCTGGTGAACGGCTGGTTCGGGGGCTGGAGCGAGTCGCTGCGGGTGGCGCTGGGGCAGTGGTCCGGCGTTTACGACCTGCCCCCGGCTCAGCAACGGGAGCTGACGGCCGATGCTCGTCAGGCCACGGCGACCGCCACCTGTGACGGCGAACACGCCCTGTTCCAGGTGCGCGTGCACGACCGGGACGATCTCTTCACCGAGACCGAGATCCGCGAGGTCCTGACGGCCTTCGCCACCGACCAGGCGCAACGGCGCGGCTGCACCGGGGTGGAACTGCCTCAGAAGTAGGCATAGTCGGACCGGGCGTCGTGGACAGCGTTGAAGTATCCCTCTTCCAGCGCGGCGTTGAGGGCGAGGAGATCGGACTCGGAGAGGCCGTGCTCCTCGGCCCAGTGTGCCAGCACGCCGAGCAGATGCTGCCGGCCGTCGAGTATTCCGGTCTCGGCCACAGAGGAGTCGGGGGCTCGCCGGGCCACATCACCCGTGAGGGGCGGCTCCGGTGTGTCGGCCCCGGTCCCGGCCCTGGCCCCGGTCCTGAAGACTCCACGGGAGGAGTCCAGGACGGTCTCGTCAAAGGCGTCCACGTCCTCGATCCTGCCGTCCCGGACATGGAGGGCCCGCAACTGGGCGAGGACCGTCGTGCCGTAGGTGAGTTCGCGGAACCGGTTGTACGAGGTGAGGGCGGGAGCCCGGTCCTCGGGGTCCCGGAGCACGCCGTCCCCGTCCACCGTCAACCGGTCCAGATAATCCGCGTAGTGGGCGCGGAAGGCGTCGTGCAGCGTGGCATAGGCGACGGGATCGACCGTGATCCGGCCCAGGAGACGTTGGAGCGGCCGCCGGCTGTCGTTGTCGTAGTGGAACACCGGGCGCCACTCGCCCGTGTCGGGATGGGTGAGGGCCGGTCCCGCGTCGTCGGGCAGTTCTTGAAGGGCGTAGAAATCTCCCGCCCCGTCGTTCACGTCCCTCACATAGGCGGCCAGCATGGTCGCCAGATAGGGCTCCAGGCCCGGCGGCACCTGAGGCCCGGGGTCTCGCCAGGGGAGCAGGTTCGCGGCCCGTGGCCGCTCGGCGCCCAGCACCATCACCGTCTCGTGGACGACCACGGACATGGGGAGCGTGTGCGGTACGGCGGGCCCGGACCGTTCCGCCGCGGTCTGCCCGGTGGTGGCAGCCAGCAGGATGGAACCCAGCAGGTCGGGTCCCGCCGGCCCTTGGCAGGTGGTCCAGTGCTCCGGTGACAGAAGCTCGGCGACGCGGCTGCCCACGCCGGACGCGTCACCGGATCCGGAAGCGGGGTCGGCACCGGGAACGAGGTAGTCGACGGCGGCCTGTGGATCGTCGGCCAAGGCTTGGATCTCCGTCGGAACGTCCCAGCACTCCTCGCGCCAGGAGACCCACGCCACCGTCCCTGCCAGCGGGAGCAGCAGCGCGAGTGAGACCAGCGGTCCGAGCCATCGATCCAGCACGCGGCGGTTCGCCGCCCCCCAAGCAGCCATGATCACCAGCCTACTGGGGGGTCCGGGAGGGCCCGGGTCAGGCCAGGTTCGCGCGGCGCAGTTCGCTCGTGATCGCGTAGTGGTGGCGGGGGGAGAGTGCCTGAGCCGCCGTCACCAGCAGCGGGACCACCACCTCGGGGGCGGGTACGGTCGCCCCCACCGCCTCCTCCGCCGAGCGGGCCCCCACCAGCGCCGTCAGCAGGGTGACCGCCTCCTCGGAGCGGCCCGCCTGCCACAACTCCGCCGCGATCACCCCGGCCTCGGCCGCCGGGCGGGCCGCGGCCTGGCGCAGCAGTGCGGCGCAGTCGCGTTCGCGGCCAGCGCCGGCCAGCGCCTCCGCCACCGCCGCCAGCGGTCCCGGCGGCAGCGACGCCGCCTCCCACAGCAAGGTGGCCACGTCGGAGGCCAGGCCCATGCGTTCGAGCGCCTCCAGCATGACCGGCAGCCGTGCCGCCGGGCCCCCGACGGCCTCGCTCAGCACGATGTGCGCCGGACCGCTGGCCCTCGCCGCACGCAGCTCCGCCAGCCGGGCGGCCATCGCCAGCGCCGCCTGCCGGTCCTCCTCGGTCAGCCGCTGCCGCCGCTCCTGCCGGGACTCGTGCAGTGCCCCCGCGAACCGCGAGCCGCCCGGCGGCGCCGCCGGTGGCTCCACGGCGTCACCGGCGGCCGGCGGCGCGGGCACCACCACCTCGTCCTCCGCCTCGATCCCGGCGAACCGCGCCCCGCGCGGCGGGCGTTTCCGCGCCTTCACCACGGGTGCGCCGGACGTCCCGGGCTCGGGCGCCGCCGGGCGCGGGGCGGGCAGCGCCGCCAGCCGGGCGAGCAGTTCGGCCTCCCGGGCCCGCGCCCGGTGCTCGTCGTCCCTGGCCCACAGCCGCTGCGCGGCCAGCCGCTCCTCCTCGCCGTTCTGCCCCACCCGGCGGGCCAGGTGCAGGGCGTCGGACAGCTGCGCGGAGCGGCCGGCGGCGGCCCGCCGCGCCGTGTCCGCCGCCGCCAGCGCCTGTTCCAGCGCTGCCCGGCCGCCGGGCAGCGCGTCCAGGGCGCGCGCCGCGCTCTCGTACCGCGCCCGCAGCCGGCCGCCGGTGTGCTCGGCGGCGCCCGTGCCGCTGCGCACCGCCAGATCCTGGAGCAGATCGGCGACCACGTCCCACGGCGGCAGCTCCCGGCCCGCCAGCCAGCCGGCCAACTCCTCGGGACCGCGTCTGGAGAAGGCCGCGTACCATCCGGCTGCCGGGTCGAGCGCGGCGGTGATCCTCCGCAGCTCGCCGGTGAACGCGGCCAGTCCGGCCGCCGCTTCCCGCTGGGCCATGGGCGCATCTGCCATAGCCGCTACTGAATCCAACCGTGTTACGGATCGTGTTACCTGCGCGCTACGGGAGCTTTTCCGATCGCTCTCTGCGGTGCGCGCCGTGCCCGGAACGTCCCGGTCCGCGGGTGGCCCCGGCCGGGCCACCGGCGGCTCCCGGCCGGTGCCCGCCGGCCTCAGCGGCCCACGGCGTACCCCTGCGCACCGCGCGGATTCGCCGCCGCCAGCAGCACCCCGCGCTCCGGGTCGCGGCCCACCGCGCACAGCCGGCCCTCCGTCCAGGGCCCGCCCACCGTCACCTCGTGCCCGCGCCGCCGCAGTTCGGCGATCGTCTCCTCGCCGATCCGCGATTCGACGGTGACGCTGCCCGGCCGGGTGCCGCGTGGGTAGAAGGAGCTGGGGAAGCTGTCCTGATGCCAGTTGGGGGCGTCCATCGCGCCCTGCAGGTCCAGCCCGCCGCGCACCGCCGGGCGCAGCGCCGCCGCCAGGAAGAAGTGCAGCTGCCACTGGTCCTGCTGGTCCCCGCCCGGGGTGCCGAACGCCAGCACCGGCTCCCCGTCGCGCAGCGCCAGCGACGGGCTGAGCGTGGTACGGGGCCGGTGGCCGGGCGTCAGCGAGGCGGGCAGGCCCTCCTCCAGCCACGTCATCTGGAGCCGGGTGCCCAGCGGAAAGCCGAGTTCCCCGATCACCGGGCTCGACTGGAGCCAGCCGCCGCTCGGCGTGGCGCTGATCATGTTGCCCCAGCGGTCCACGACATCGACGTGGCAGGTGTCGCCCCGGGTCTCCCCGCTGCGGTCCACGGTCGGCTCGCCGGAGCCGGCCACCGGCGCGCCGCCGGAGCGCTCCGCGCCGGCCAGCGCCGCCGCCGCGATCCGCGGCCCGCGGCCACCGGGCGACCCCGGCCGCAGCTCGAACGAGGCGCGCTCGCCGATCAGCTCGCGCCGCCGCGCGTTGTACTCCGCGGACAGCAGCGACTCCAGCGGTACGTCACCGCTGTCCCCGTACCACGCCTCGCGGTCGGCCATCGCGAGCTTGCCGCCCTCGATCAGCGTGTGGACGTACTCCGGGGTGCCGTACGCCGCCGCGTCGAGCCCGGGGTCCAGCAGCGCCAACTGCTGGAGCAGCACCGGGCCCTGGGTCCACGGCCCGGCCTTGCACACCGTCCAGCCCTGCCAGTCGTAGCTGACCGGCTCCTCGTACCCGGCCGACCAGCCGGTCAGATCGTCGCCCGTCAGGACGCCGGCGTGCCGTTCTCCGGAGGAGTCCATCGCGGGCCGGGCGGCGTGCGCGGCGATCGCCTCGCCGATGAAGCCCTCGCGCCAGATCCGCCGCGCCGCCTCGATCTCCGCCTCCCGGCCGCGCCCCGGGCCCGCCGCCTCCTTCAGCAGCCGGCGCCAGGTGGCGGCCAGCGCCGGGTTGCGCAGCATGCCGCCCGCCTTCGGCGCGGCGCCGCCGGGCAGGTACACCTGCGCCGAGGACGTCCACTCCTTCTCGAACAGTTCCCGCACCGACTCCACGGTGAGACCGATCCGGTCCACCGCCGGGTGGCCGTCCTCCGCGTAGCCGATGGCGTACTTCAGTACCTGGGCCAGGCTTTTGGTGCCGTGGTCGCGCAGCAGCGTCAGCCAGGCGTCCACCGCGCCGGGCACGACGGCGGCCAGCGGCCCGGTGCCGGGCACCAGGTCCAGGCCGAGCGCGTCCCGGTAGTGGCCGATGGTGGCACCGGCGGGCGCCGGACCCTGCCCGCACAGCACCTGTATCCGGCCACCGGCCGGCGCCAGGATGATGGGGACGTCCCCGGCGGGGCCGTTGAGATGCGGCTCGACGACGTGCAGCACGAAGCCGGCCGCCACGGCGGCGTCGAAGGCGTTGCCGCCGTCTTCCAGGACCGCCATGGCGCACGAGGAGGCCAGCCAGTGGGTGCTGGAGACCATGCCGAAGGTGCCTTGCAGGGTGGGGCGTGTGGTGACCATGCGGCGAAGCGTACGCGCAGCGCCGCGCGGCACCGGCCGGGCCGGCGGAGCGCGGTTCAGACCAGGACGGGGATCACCGCCTGGCCGTAGGCGTCGATGACCTCCTTGCGGGCGTCGTGCATGGCGTACACCGCGAACTGGTCCACGCCCAGATCGCGCAGCCGTCGCAGCTTCGCCACCTGCGCCTCCGGCGGCCCGATCAGGCAGAAGCGGTCCACGATCTCGTCGGGGACGAACGCGGTGTCCGGGTTCCCCGAACGGCCGTGGTGCGCGTAGTCGTAGCCCTGCCGCTCCCTGATGTACGCGGTCAGCTCCCCGGGCACCATCCCGGAGTGCTCCCCGTAGCGCGCCACCAGGTCGGCGACGTGGTTGCCGACCATGCCGCCGAACCACCGGCACTGCTCGCGGGCGTACTCCAGCGCGGCACGGGAGTCGTCGGTGGTGACGTACGCGGGGGCCGCCACACAGATCGTCACCGCGTCCGGATCACGCCTGGCCTCCGCCGCCGCCGACTTCACGGCCTTGATCATCCACTCGGCCAGAAACGGGTCGGCGAGCTGGAGAATGAACCCGTCGGCCCGTTCACCGGCCAGCTTCAGGGCCTTGGGCCCGTAGGCGGCCATCCACACCGGCAGCCGCGCGGCCGGGCCGCCCCGTACCCACGGCAGCCGCAGTGGGACGCCGTCCACCGCCGCCTCCCGGCCCTCGGCGAGATCGCGGATCACCGTCATCGCCTCGCCCAGCCGGGCGAGGGTGTTGGGGCTGCGGCCCGCCACCCGCATCGCCGAGTCGCCGCGCCCGATGCCGCACACGGTGCGCGGCCCGTACATCTCGTTCAGCGTGGCGAAGGTGGAGGCGGTGACCTCCCAGGTACGGGTGCCCGGGTTGGTGACCATCGGGCCGACGATCAGCCGCTCGGTCTCGGCCAGGATCCGGCTGTGGATGACGAACGGCTCCTGCCACAGGACGGCGGAGTCGAAGGTCCAGCCGTAGCGGAAGCCGTGCTGCTCGGCGCGCCGCATCAGGGTGACGGTCTCGGTGGCGGGCGGGTCGGTCTGCAGGACGAGTCCGAAGTCCATTCAGTGCTCCGTGTACTGGCTCAGGCCGCGCGGCTGGAACCGGCCGTGCCCGGCCCGTCCCGTGAAGCGGCGTTGGTCCACGACGACCGATCCCCGGCAGAGCACGGTCTCGGCCCGGCCGGTGACCCGGTGGCCCTCGTACGCGGAGTAGTCGACGTTCATGTGGTGGGTGGCGGCCGACAGCGTCTGGACGGCGGCGGGGTCATAGACGACGAGGTCGGCGTCGGCGCCGGGGGCGAGGGTGCCCTTGCGTCCGTACAGCCCGAACATCCGGGCCGGCGCGGCGCAGGCGAGATCGATCCAGCGGCGCCGGGTGAGGTGCCCGTCGAGGACGGCCTGGTGGAGCAGGTCCATGCGGTTCTCCACGCCGGGCAGGCCGTTGGGGATCTTCGAGAAGTCGCCGCGGCCGAGGTCCTTCTGGCCGCTGAAGCAGAACGGGCAGTGGTCCGTGGACACCACCTGGAGGTCGTCGGTGCGCAGCGCGCGCCACAGCGCCGCCTGGTGCTCGCGGGGGCGCAGCGGGGTGCTGCACACGTACTTGGCGCCCTCGAAGCCGGGTTCGGCGAGCTGATCGGTGCTCAGGAACAGGTACTGCGGGCAGGTCTCGCCGAAGACCGGCAGCCCCAGGTCGCGGGCGCGGGCCAGTTCGGCGACGGCCTCCCGGGCGGAGACGTGCACGACGTACAGCGGGGCGCCGGCGACCCGGGCCAGCGCGATGGCACGGTGGGTGGCCTCGGCCTCCAGCAGGGCCGCGCGCACCTCACCGTGGTGCCGGGGGTCGGTGCGGCCGGCGGCGAGGGCCTGGGCGACGAGGACATCGATGGCGATGCCGTTCTCGGCGTGCGTCATGATCAGCGCGCCGTTGCCGGCGGCCTGCTGCATGGCGCGCAGGATCTGGCCGTCGTCGCTGTAGAAGACCCCCGGGTAGGCCATGAAGAGCTTGAACGAGGTGATGCCCTCGGCGACCAGACGGTCCATCTCCCGGAGGGAGGCGTCGTTCACGTCGGAGAGGATCATGTGGAAGGCGTAGTCGACGGCGCACTGCCCCTCGGCCTTGGCGAACCAGGTGTCCAGCCCCTCGCGCAGCGCCTGCCCCCGCCCCTGGACGGCGAAGTCGACGATGGTGGTGGTTCCGCCCCAGGCGGCGGCGACGGTGCCGGTCGCGAAGGTGTCGGAGGCCGCCGTGCCGCCGAAGGGCAGCTCCATGTGGGTGTGCACGTCGACGCCGCCCGGGATGACGTACTTGCCGGTGGCGTCGATGACGCGCTCGGCGCTCCAGCTCTCGCCCGCCGCGCTGTCCCGGGTGGCGAGGGCGGCGATCTTCTCGTCCTCGATGAGGACGTCGGCCTCGATCTCGTCGGCGGCGGTGACCACCAGCCCGCCGCGGACGATCGTCCGTGCCACGTGCCTCACCTTTCCCTCACCGCTGTCGGCATGGAAGGGGACGACCGTAGACCGATGTCACCGAATGTGGCAACGATGTCACGTTCCATGAGGGGTGGGCGTGTTGCCGCCGATGGCGGCGTTCAGGGAGGGGCCGACGGTGGCCGCAGGCTCCGGGCCCCCACGGCCGGCCCCGGCCCCGGCGGGGCGTGCCGGAGCCGGGTCGCTGACGTGCGGGGTCAGTAGCCGTAGACCATCCGGTAGGCGACCTCCGGCAGGAACTGCCCGGCGGTGGAGCCCGACCCGACGCCGCAGTTGCCGTCGGACTCACCCGGTGTCTTGATCCACAGGAGCATCTCGGCGCCGCCGCCACCCTGCTGAGTGGGCGTGCCGATCCTGCGGCCGGCCGGGTTGCACCACTCGCCGTTGGAGCCGTTGCCGTTGCGGCTGGTGTCCACGACGAACGCCCTGGAGTAGCCGTAGCGCTGGCTCAGGGTCTGGTTGACGCGGCCGGCGTAGGACGCGGCCTCGTCGGTGCGGTAGAAGTTCGAGACGTTGAGGGAGAAGCCCCTCGCCAGGCTCAGCCCGGAGGAGTTGAGCCGCTCGGCCATCGTCGAGGCGTCGATCCAGCCCGGGTTGCCCCCGTCGAGATAGACCCAGGCGTTCGGCGCGGCGGAGCGGAACTGGGAGAGGGCGTTGATGAGCATGTTCTGCCGCTCGACGATCTGGCCCTGGGACATGCAGCTGTAGTCGCCGAGGGCATCGGGCTCCAGCACGACGACGGCCGGACGGTTGCCTATCCCGCCGGCGAAGGCGGAGATCCAGCTCGCGTACGCGGACGGGGACGCGGCGCCGCCACCCGAGTGCCCGCCGCAGGCGTCCCGGCCGTACATGTTGTAGGCGACGAGGATCGGCAGCTTGTCGGCCGACTGGGCCGCCGACGTGTAGGAGTTGACGGCGGAACGGATGTCGCCGCTCCAGGAGCCGAACCAGCGGGCCATGGGGGTGCGCGCGATGGAGTCCCGGATCGCGGAGGCCCGTCCGTCACCGGGGTTGGCGGCTGCCCAGGCGGCGGGGCTGGAGTTGGGGTCGACGTAGAAGCCGCTGGTCATCGCGAGCGGATCGGCCGCCGGTGCCGCCTGCGCGGGCGACGACGTCAGGAAGAGTGGCAGGGCGAAGAGGGCTGCCACGGCCCCGCGGAGAAGCTTGCGCACGGATGTACCTCACTTCGTGGAGGGCGGGAAGCGCCACGCGGCTCTCGTCCTGAGCGCGTGATGGCGCCGGGGCTGCGGCATCCGTACCCGAGCTGGCGCGCCGGGACGTGCCGCTGGTTCTGGGAGCGCTCCCAGTTCGAAGGGCGCCCCGAGGTAGCTCCCTCGGTATGGTGTGTGCGCTGTTGGAGACTGTCAAGGGCTGTCGCGGGGCTACCCTCGGCGGGGCTCCGGTGGGAGACTTGGGGCCGATAACTGGAAGCGCTCCCAGTTTTCCGGGGTGCTTCGCGACGGAGAGGGAAGGTCCCGCGATCCATGACAGCCGCGCCGCGCCGCAGGCCCACCCTCGACGAGGTGGCCGAGCGCGCCGGCGTCTCCCGCTCGGCGGCCTCCCGGGCGCTCAACAACGCGCCCCACGTCAGGCGCGACAAGCGCGAGGCCGTCCAGCGTGCCATCAGGGAACTCGACTACGTACCGGACACCACCGCCCGGGCGCTGGCGACCAGCCGGCGGAACGTGGCGGCTCTCGTGATCTCGGGGGAGACCCCGTCGATCTTCGCGGACCCGTTCTTCGCCCGGGTGATCGTCGGTGCGTCCGCCGCCCTGGAGGAGGCCGGTCTGCATCTGATGCTGTGTCTCGCGGCCGGCGATCGCAGCCGACGGCGCCTGGAGGAACTGCTCCGTGCCCGAGGCGTTGACGGCGTCATGCTGATGGCGGTGCGGGAGAACGACCCCGTGCTGCGCATCGTCGGCGAGACGGAGCTGCCGGTGGTCTTCGGCGGGCGCCCGGTGGGGTTCGAGGCGCCGTGGTACGTGGACGTCGACAACGTCGGTGGTGCGCGCCAGGCCGTGGAACACCTGATCGCCCGCGGTCGGAGGCGGGTGGTCATGATCTGCGGTCCCCTGGACACCCAGGTGAGCCGAGCGCGGTACCGCGGCTACCGGGAGGCCATGATCCTCGCCGGCCTCGACCCTCTCCCGCCGGAGTGCGGCGACTTCACCCGGTCCAGCGGCGCCGTCGCCATGGCCGAACTCCTGAACCGGCACCCGGACCTCGACGGGGTCTTCGCCGCGAACGACAACATGGCGTCCGACGCCCTGCGTTCGCTGCGCGAGACCGGCCGGTCGGTCCCCGGTGACGTCGCCATCGTGGGCTTCGACGACCTGGACATCGCGAAGATCACCGAACCGTCGCTGACGACGGTCCACCAGCCCATCCAGGCTCTGGGGCGCGAGATGGCGGCCCTGCTCGTGCGGCTCGTCGCGGGCGAGGAGCCCAGCTCCCTGATCCTGCCGACCGAACTGGTCACGCGCTCCAGCTCCTGACCGGCACGGGCCGGCCGGAGGGCGGCATCCGTGGAGGGGAGCGGCGACCCCACCGGGCGTCCTCCGCCGATCCGCCGGCTGCTGATGACGGCCGCGTGAGTCCGCTTCTCCCTCGCACGGCCGGTGATCAACGGTCGGGGAACCGTCGCGCCGCCACCCCCCCTGCTTTGGTTGACGAATCAACTGCTCGGCGTAGTATGGATGATGAGTCAACTACTTGAAGCGACGCAGCCGATGCTCAGTGACATGGCCCGGCCTCAGGAGCCGTTGCGCGGAAGCGTACGGCCCTGTCGACGGCGACCCGCCCGAGCACGCTGTGCGCACGCTAGAGGAAAAGGGAACTCACCGACGTGGCCGAATTAGCTCTGACACACCTGCACCCCTCACTGGACGATCCCGTCCTGCTCTCGATGAACCTGCTGAACGACATCGCTTCGGATCACCCGCGGGCGGTGTCCTTCGCCGCCGGCCGGCCGTACGAGAACTTTTTCCGGGTCGAGCAGCTCCACGACTATCTGGGCACCTTCGTCGCACACCTCACCGACGTGGTGGGCCTGACGGCTGAGCAGGCCCGCAGAACCGTCTTCCAGTACGGGCGGACGAAGGGCATCATCCACGACCTGGTCGCCCGCTACCTCGAGATCGACGAGGGCATCGCCGTCGACCCCGACACGATCGTGGTGACCGTCGGCAGCCAGGAGGCACTGTTCCTGACGCTGCGGTCCCTGCGCGCCTCCCCGCAGGACGTCGTCCTCGCCGTCGCGCCCACGTATTTCGGGCTGACCGGCGCCGCGCGCCTGCTGGACATGCCCGTGCTCGACGTCGGGGACGCCGAGGGCGGCCTCGACCTCGGCGACTTGGAGCGCCGGGTGACAGCGGCGCGCGCCCGGGGACACCGACCGCGCGCCCTGTACCTCGTTCCGGACTTCTCCAACCCCACCGGAGTGAGCCTGGACCTGGCCACCCGGGTCGCCCTGCTCGACCTCGCGGCCGACCTCGATCTCCTGATCATCGAGGACAACCCGTACGGCGTCTTCCAGGCCGACCCCGGCAGCAGGCCACCGAATCTCAAGGCGCTCGACACACGCCACCAGGTCGTCCACGTCGGCTCCTTCGCCAAGACCGGACTGCCCGGCGCCCGCGTCGGATTCGTCGTGGCCGACCAGCCCGTCGTCAGGGGCGGCCGACCTGCCGGTACCCTCGCGGACCAGTTGTCGCTGATCAAGAGCAACGTCACGCTGAACACCTCACCCGTCGCCCAGGCCGTCATCGGAGGCAAACTTCTGCGCCACGGATGCAGCATGGTCGCCGCGAACAAGCGCGAGATCGAGGTGTACCGCGCCAACCTGCGGCGCGTGCTGGCCGGCCTCACCGCCCGTTTCGGGGCCAGTGGTCCGGTGACGTGGAACACCCCCTCCGGCGGGTTCTTCGTCGTCCTCACCGTGCCGTTCACCGTGGACGACGACGCGCTGCGCAGATCGGCGCGCGAGCACGGCGTCCTGTGGACGCCCATGCACCACTTCCACCACGGCATGACCTCCTCACGCCAGATCCGGCTGTCCTTCAGTCTGCTCGACGACGCGTCCATCGACGAAGGACTCGACCGGTTGGCCTCCTTCGTGACGGCCGGGTCCCGGGCTGTCGGTTCCGCCGCCTGACAGCCGGCCTCCGCTCCGGCCGGAAAGCCGATCCGGCGACCCGTCGTCCGGGTGGAACACGCGAGCACGCTCGACAGCCGACCCGAGGGAGACGTGGGCCGGTACGGAATCCCCCTCGCCTCCGCGGGGAAAGCACGCCGCCGCGGCGGCGCGTTCTCCCCGGACCGCCCGCGCGCCGTCCCACGGTGACGCGCTGCCCCTGCGCCCCGAGAAGGATGCCGATGATCAGACACATCGTGCTGTTCAAATTCAAGCCGGGCGTCGACTGGCGGGACCCCGCCGCCCTCGCCGCCGAGCGATCCTCGCAGCTCGTCGGCGAACGCGTGCCCGGCCTTCTCCACTGGCAGGTGGGCCGCAACACCGCCGACCGTCCGATCGCCCACGACTTCGCCGCGATCGGCCTGCTGCCCGACCAGGAGACCCTGCGCCGCTATCTGGACCATCCCTTCCACCAGGAATCCGCCGCCCTGTGGAGCGCCATCAGCACCTGGGTCGTCGCCGATATCGAGGAGTGAGACATGACCGTCGAGTTGGGCTGGATCGACGTCCGGCCCGCACCGGCAGGGTCGCCCGCCATCGGAACGCTCGGCCCCGAGGGCACGAGCAGCGAGCAGGCCGCGCGGCTGCTGCGGACCCGCTTGGCCGGCAGACCGCCGATCGTGCTCAGAAGGACCTACGAACAGGCCCTGGCGGACGTGACGGCCGGCACGGTCAGCCATGTGGTCGTCGCCAACGCCTACCGGGACATCCACCCCTTCTACATGGCCGACGACATCGCGCTGGCCAGTGTCTTCGTCATGGACACCCCGCTGTACGGCCTCGCCCGGCGCGCCGAAGGCGCTCCGCTGCCCGACCGCCCGAGCGTGGTGACCCACCCCTCGCCGCGCCCCTTGCTGGACCAACTGCTGCCCGCCGCCTACCAGCTGTCCGAGGTCGCCACTGCGGACTCCACCAGCCAGGCCGCCCAGGCCGTGGCCGAGCACCGCCACGACCTCGCGCTCACCACCGAACCGGCCGCCGCCCGGCACGGACTGCGCTTCATCTCCCGGCTGCGGCCGATCCGCATGGTCTGGTCGGTCTTCGTCCGCACCTGAGCCCGTGGCCCCGGCTCACGCCGGGCGTGATCGGGGGCGTGGCATCCGGAGGGCGGTCACGGGCGGCGTGCCGTCCGGCAGCCGGTGCGGGTGGCGGGGAGAACTGCCGGGAACCGGGCCGGGGCCCGGTCCGACCCACGTAACGCCACGCCGCTGGGGCGCCGGACGGGCTGTCCCGCAGGCCGTCCGGCCCCAGGGCAGGCGACCCCTGACCTCGTTCCGAGAGACCGCTCATGAACCTGCTGACCACCCGCCGCCCGGCCTCCCGCGTCACGGCGCAGCGCGCCCCGGCCGCCGGATTCCTCGTGCTGCTCCTCGCTCTCTTCGCCGGGGCGTACGCCACCGGTACCCAACTGGGCCCCGTCGCTCCGGGGATGCACCCCGGCGCCGGACAGCCCGCCACCGTGGGCGAGGAAAGCGGACACGGTCACGGGGCGGGCCGGTGAGCACCCGGACCACGGTGACGACCGACCTGACCGTGACCGGCATGACCTGCGCCGCCTGTGTGGGCCGGGTCGAGAAACGGCTGGCGGGACTGGACGGCGTGCACGCGACGGTGAACCTGGCTACCGGAATCGCCCGGGTCACGCACCCGGAGGAGATCGTCGCGGACGATCTCGTACGGCAGATCGAGAGCGCCGGATACACGGCGACACCGGTCGACGGGGAACCCGCGCCGTCCGCCACGGCGCCCGACGCGAACGGCGAACTGCGCCGCCTCGCCGTTACCTCGGCGCTGTCCCTCCCGGTGATCGTGCTGTCGATGGTGCCGGCGTGGCAGTTCACCCACTGGCAGTGGCTGTGCTTCGTGCTGGCCGCACCGGTCGTGGTGTGGAGCGCCCACCCGTTCCACGCGGCGACGGTACGGGGGTTGCGGCACTCCTCCGCCTCGATGGACACCCTCGTCTCCCTCGGAGTGACAGCGTCCTTCCTGTGGTCGGCCTACGCGCTCTTCTTCGGCGGGGCCGGAGAGCCTGGCATGCGGATGCCGTTCAGCTTTCTGCCGTCCGCCTCCGACGGTGTCGCCCACATCTACCTGGAGGCGGCGGTCGCGGTGCCGCTGTTCGTGCTGCTGGGGCGCGCCCTTGAAAGCCGGGCGAAGGCCGGGACCGGCGCCGCGCTGCGGGCGCTGGCCGATGTCGCTCCCACCGAGGTGACGATCCGGGCGGCGGACGGCGGCGAGCGGACCGTGGCGCCCGCCCAACTCGCCGTGGACGACGTGTTCGTGGTGCGGCCGGGCGAGCGCGTCGCCGCCGACGGGGTCGTCGTGCACGGCCGGTCGGCGGTGGACGCCTCGTTGATGACCGGCGAGAGCAAACCGGTCGAGGTGGCCCCCGGTTCGGCGGTGCTCGGCGGTTCGGTGAACAGCGGTGGCCTGGTGCGGGTGCGGGCGACCGCTGTCGGCAGCGAGACGCAACTGGCCCGCATCGCGCGTCTGGTCGCCGACGCGCAGGCCGGCAAGGCGCGGGCCCAGCGGGTGGCCGACCGGGTGGCGGGCGGTTTCGTGCCCGCCGTCCTGGCTGTCGCGGTCACCGTGCTCGGCTTCTGGGCCGGTGCCGGAGCCGACCCGCAGGCCGCGCTCACCGCCGCCGTCGCCGTGCTGGTCGTGGCGTGCCCGTGCGCCCTGGGCCTGGCCACCCCCACCGCGTTGCTGGCGGCCACCGGGCGCGGCGCACAGCTGGGCGTGCTGATCTCGGGGCCCCAGTCCCTGGAGGCGCTGCGGCAGGTGGACACCGTCGTCCTCGACAAGACGGGGACGCTGACCACCGGCCGGATGACGGTGGCGCGGTGCGTGGGGCGCGAGGGAGGTACGGCGCCGACGGAGGTGCTGCGGCTGGCCGCCGCCGCGGAAGGACCCTCGGAACATCCGCTCGGCAGGGCCCTGGTCGCCCACGTCACGGACCTGCACGAAACGCTGCCCGAGGCGGAGGAGTTCACCGCCGTTCCGGGCCACGGTGTCGTCGCACGCGTGGCAGGGCGCCGCGTGGAGGTGTGTGCCGCTGCCGCCGTGACCGGTCTGCCGCCGGAACTGGAGAAGGCGGTGTCGCGGGCGGAGGCCGAGGCGTTGACCCCCGTCCTGATCCGGCTGGACGGTGTGCCGGAGGCGGTGGTCGGCATCGGCGATGTCGTCCGCAGCGGGGCCTACCGCGCGGTGGACCGGCTCCGGCGGCTGGGGATCCGTCCGGTCCTGGCGACGGGGGACGTACCGGGGACCGCCAGAGCCGTGGCCGCCGAACTCCGTATCGAGGAGGTGCACGCGCGGTGCACCCCGCAGGACAAGGCGCGTCTGGTGGCCGATCTGCGCCGGCAGGGCCGGCGGGTGGCGGTGGTCGGCGACGGCGTGAACGACACCGTCGCGCTCGCCTCGGCCGATCTGGGGATCGCCATGGGCAGCGGCACGGACGCCGCGATCGGCGCCGCCGACATCACCCTGGTACGCCGCGACCTGGCCGCGCTCGCCGACGCCGCCGCGCTGGCCCGCCGGACCCTGTCCACCATCCGGGCCAACCTCGTCTGGGCGTTCGCCTACAACGCCCTGATGCTGCCGCCGGCCGCCACCGGCTGGCTCAATCCGATGGTCGCCGCGGCGGCGATGTCCGTCAGCTCGCTGCTCGTCGTCCTCAACAGTCTGCGGCTGCGGGCCTGGAGTCCGACTCCGCAGCGCAATCACCGCCCCGCAGCGAGGAGTCTCGGATGAGCGCCGGACACAACGACGGGCCGACGGTGGCCCCGGGCAGGCCGGGCCCCGCGCTTCTCTCCCGCTGGACGGGCCGGTTGCGGCCGGCTCTCGCCCCGCTGGCGGCGGGGTTGCTGACGCTGGTCTGCCTGAGCCTGTGGACCGCGAGCGGCAGGGCGGGGAGCCCGGCCGAGATCGGGGTCGGCGAGGGCCGGATCTTCCTGCCCATCCTCGACACCCAGGACACCACCGGAGCCTTTTTCGACATCGCGAACACGGGCGGTTCCGAGGACCAGCTCCTGGAGGTCCGCACGGAGATCGGACGGGCGATGTTCTCCGACCGGCAACTCACCACGGGCGCCGGCCGGATGATCATGATTCCCCGGATCGCGGTACCCGCCGGCACCACCTTGGAGATGAGCCCGTTCACGCCCAACGTGATGCTGTCCCCGGACCGCCCGCTCGTCGAGGGGGAACAGGTGGAGTTCGTACTGCGTTTCCGCCAGGCCGGTGATGTCCCGGTCTCCGCCGTGGTCGTACGGCCCGGCAGTTGAGGCACGACCCCGGGGCCCGGGCACCCGCGACGGCGGATGCCCGGGCCCGTGGTGACTTTTCGGAGCCTCAGACCTTCTCGGCGGCGCGCAGCGTCCGCGCCAGATCGGCCCGGGCCCGGGAGACCCGGGAACGGACGGTTCCCACCGCGCAACCGCTCAGCGAGGCGCAGTGTTCGTAGGACATGCCCCACACCTGCGTGGCGACGAAGGCCAGCCGCTGTTCCTCGGTGAGCGTGCCGAGCAGACCCCGCAGCGCCACGGCCTCGTCGAGCCCCTGAACGCCGTCGGCCTGACGGCATTCGGCTTCCCGCTCCCAGCCCTCGCCGTCGCTGAGCCGGGGCCGGACCGCGGCGCGGCGGACGCTGTCCACCACGGTGCGGCGGGCGATGGACAACAGCCAGGTGCGGGCCGAGGACCGGCCCTCGAACCGTTTCAGCGCCACGATCGCGCGCAGCATCGTCTCCTGCACCAAGTCCTCCACGCCGTCCGTGTCGGGGCGCAGGAACGCGATGTAGCGGGCCACGTCCGGGGCGAAGGCCGCCACGAACCGGGCGGTGTCCTCCGGATCCCCGGAACGGGCGGCGGTCAGTGCCAGCCGGGTTCTGTGGTCGTCCACCGGGCCGGGGGACGGCGCGGCGCTCGCGTCGGCGGAGCGGTCCGCGTGCAGCCGTGGGCCCCGAAGGGGTGGTCCCGGGTCATGGCTGCTCAGGGCAGGGGTGATCATGAAATGACCTCGTCACAGGTGAGAGAGGAGGACGGCCGGTGGCCGGCTCGTCCCGGTGTTCGCCTGACCGCCGTGCGGCCCGGCCCCGCGACGCGGCAGCGCGTCGCGGTTCCCCGCTGTCGTCAGCCGACAGCCCGGTGACGGGGTGGCCCCCGCGAGATCATCGTGTGCAGCAACAGGCGGGCCCGGAGCACCGGGACCTCCGCCGCGGGCAGGCACGCGGGCCCGGGAAGGCACGGCACGGGCGCCGACCACAGGCGGACCAGCCACAGCGGCGCGACCAGCCACAGGCCGAGCAGCCCCAGCACCGTGCAGGTGGCCCGCTCGCCCCACGCCAGCCACAGCCCCGACAGCACAGCGGCGCCGAGGTGGGCGAGGAGCATGCCGGCGGAGTGGTGCTCCCCGGCGCCGTGGGCGGCGTGCGCGCCCGCCTGCGCCGCGTGGTGACCCAGACCCCCGTGACCGTCCCCCGGCACGGCGAGGCCGGCGGCCGTGATCACCTCGTGCGCCCGGTCGCGGGACAGCGGTGTCCACGGACCGTCACCGCACAGCAGAGCGCGCGCGAGGTCCTGCACGGCGGAGGAGCCGGGCGCCGCCCCCGCCGCCACGGTGGTCTGCTGCCCGGCGGAGAAGGCCAGATGGAGCCCGGTCTGGACCCCGATGGCCGCCAGGGTGACGGTGACCGGCCGGCGGTCGGCGCCGGCGCAGCACCAGGCGCCGAGGGCGACGGCCGAGAAGGCCACGAGAGCGACGGGTGCCGGCACGGGCGCGCCGGACGCCTGGACGTGGCCGAACAGGGCGAGCACCACGCAGACACCGGCGAACACCGCCGCCCTGATGCCGCGCACCGCTCCGTCCAATCGCATGGTGCGCTCATGCTCTCACCGGCCCCGGCGGGCGGGCCCACCGGCCGGGGCGCGCTCCGTACGTGAGCCGTGCCGTGGCCCGGGCCGGGAACCACCCGGCGGGCACCTTCGGAGTGACGCACCCGGGGACCGCACCGGCAAACCAGGCGAGCCACCGGATCCCGGCGAGTTCCTCCGCCCGCCGGCACCGCCCACCCAGCCGGTCACCCCGCCCCAGCGGACCCGCACCGGGTCCCCTTGGGCAGGGGAACAGTCATCGCGTCGTCACAGCGCGGCGAGTTCGTCCGTCAGGTCGTCCAGGCCGAGCGAGCCGAGCGACAGGGCCGCCATGTGCCACGCCTTCAGGTCGAAGGACTCGCCCCGCGCCGCGCGGGCCGCGTCCCGGCCCGCCAGCCAGGCACGCTCGCCGAGCTTGTAGCTGATGGCCTGCCCGGGCTGGCCCAGGTAGCGGGTCAGCTCCGAGCGCGTGTACTCCGGGTCCGTCCCGGTATGGGTCATGAGGAACCCGCCGGCCAGCTCCGGCGTCCACACCTCGCCCGGGTGGTAGCTCTCACCCGCCGGGACCTTCAGCCCCAGATGCATGCCGATGTCGATGATCACCCGCACCGCGCGCAGCATCTGGGCCGACAGATAGCCAAGACGGTGCGCCGGGTCCGCCAGATACCCCAGCTCATCCATCGGCCGCTCGGCGTACAACCCCCAGCCCTCGGTCGCCGCGCTCACCGATCCCACGCTCACCTGGTAGCGCGAGAGCCGTTCCTGCACCAGCACCCACTGCGCCAGCTGGAGATGGTGCCCGGGAACGCCCTCGTGGTACCAGGTGGAGACCAGGTTCCACACCGGGAAACGGGTCGCGCCCAGCGTCGGCAGCCAGGTCTGGCCCGGGCGCGTGAAGTCCAGCGAGGGGCGGCTGTAGTACGGGCCCGCCGCGCTGCCGGGCGGGGCGATCCGGGCCTCCACCCGCTTGACCGGGTCGGCGAGGTCGAAGTGCGTACCGTCCAGATCGCGGATCGCCCGCTCCATCAGCTCCTGGAGCCAGACCCGGATCTCCTCCTCGCCGTCGATCGCCCGGCCCTTCTTCTCCAGGTGGTGCATCGCGGCCAACGTCGACTCGCCCGGCAGGATCTCGGCGGCCACCGCGCGCATCTCGCGCTCCAGCCGGTGGAACTCCTCCCAGCCGTAGGCGTACGCGTCCTCCAGATCCAGGTCCGAACCGGTCCAGAGGCGCGCCGACCGCAGATAGCGCTCACGGCCCACCGCGTCCGGGGTACCGGCGACGGCGGGCAGGTAGTCGTCGCTCAGATAGGCGCGCAGCTCCGCGAGACCGGCGGTCGCCGCGTCGGCCGAGGCGGCCAGCTCCGTACGCTGCGCCTCGGGGCCGCCGGCCACGAAGGTGCGGTACCAGTCGGACTCCAGCCAGGCGTCCAGCTGCTCGACGACGGTCTCCGCCTGGCGCGGGGCGGCGTTGAGACCGCGTGCCGTGCCGGCCCGCAGTGAGTCCGCGTAACCGCGCAGTGCGGCGGGGACGTTACGGAGGCGGCGGCCGACCACCGCCCAGTCCTCGTCGGTGGCGGTGGGCATCAGCTGGAAGACGGCACGCTGCTGCTGCACCGGGCAGAAGATGTTGCTGACCTCCCGCAGATTCTCGCCCGCCTCCTCCAGGGCGAGCGAGGCGCCCAGCCGTTCCCGCAGCAGCCGGGCCGCGCGCCGCTCGTGCACGTCGCCGGGGTCGCCCACCGCGTCCAGCCGGGCCAGGGTGGCGCGTTCGAGGGCGGCGAGGGCGGCGTGGCCGTCCGGCGAGTAGTCGGGAAAACCGTCCGCACCGGGGCTGACACCGAACAGGGTGCCGATCACGGGGTTGAGCTCGGCGAGTTGGTCGACGTAGGTGTCGGCGATCCGGCGCGGCGTGCTGGGGGAGGTGCTGGAGGGGGAGGAGTCACGATGCTGCATCGCGCCATCCTCTGTGACCTGCGGAGCGGAGGGAAGGCATCCCCGTCGATGACGGGGGTCGCCCGCCCGGGCGCGGTCCTTGGCGTCGCACGCCGGTGCCGGCCCGCCCGAGCAGGGCGAGGACGCCGACTGCTGACCGCTGGGCAAGGAGTGGGAGGGCGGCGGGTGTTGGCCCGCCGCCGTCCTCAGGGGGCAGCGGGCGCGGTCACCAGGTGTGGTCTGCCGGTCAGCGGGTGCGGGACGATGGCGCTGCGGACGCCGAACACCTCGGCCACCGTCCGCGCGGTCAGCACCTCCTCGGGCGTACCGGCGGCTCGCAGCCGACCCTCATGCAGGAGGACCAACTGGTCGCAGTACGCCACCGCGTGGCCCAAGTCGTGGATCGCGACCACGACGGTGAGGTCCAGCGCCCGTACGAGTTCCAGCAGTTCCAGCTGGGAGCCGATGTCCAGGTGGTTGGTCGGCTCGTCCAGCAGCAGCACCGGTGTCCGCTGCGTCAGCGCACGGGCGAGCAGGACGCGTTGCCGCTCGCCGCCGGACAGCCCGGCGAACACCCGCCCGGCAGCCCACTCCATGCCGACCCTGGCCAGTGAGGCGCGGACGGTGTCGTGGTCCGAGGCGCTGTCACGTTCCAGGAACCGCTTGTGGGGCAGCCGCCCCATGGCCACGATCTCCTCCACCGAGAAGCTGTTGTCCAGGTCGTGCTCCTGGGTGACCACCGCCGTACGCTGCCCCGCGACCCGGGAGGACAGCTTCCATACCTCGTCGTCGTCAATCAGGACCCGCCCGCCGGTGGGGCGCAGGGCGCGGTAGACGCAGCGCAGCAGCGTGCTCTTGCCCGAGCCGTTGGGCCCGATCAGGCCGGTGACGGTGCCGGGTTCGGCGGTCAGGGACACGTCGCCGAGGAGCGCGCGGTCCTCGATCCGCACGGTCAGGCCGTGGATGTCGACTCTCATCGCAGTACCCGCTTTCGGCTGCGGAGCAGCGCCAGGAAGAAGGGGGCCCCGAGGAGGGCGGTGACGATGCCGATGGGGATCTCGTTCGGCCGGTCCAGGGTGCGGGTGAGCAGGTCCACGAGCACCAGGAAGACGGCTCCGAGCAGCAGCGAGACGGGGATGACCTTGCGGTGGTCGGGGCCGACGAGGAGCCGTACGGCGTGCGGCACGACCAGGCCGACGAAGCCGATCCCGCCGGCGACGCTGACGATGACGGCGGTCAGCAGCGAGGAGGCGATCAGCAGCAGGAAGCGCAACCGGTGCACGCCGACGCCGAGTCCGGCGGCGGTGTCGTCCCCGGTGGCCAGGGCGTTCATGGGGCGCGCCTGGGCCAGCAGGACGACGGTGCACACGGCGGCGGCCACCGCCGGGATGAGGAGGTCCTGCCAGGAGGCGCCCGCCACGGAGCCCAGGAGCCAGAACATCACGGCGCGCAGTTCGGAGGGGTTGGCCTGGAGCTGGAGGTAGCCGGTGACGGCGTTGCCGAGGTAGGCGATCGCCACGCCCGCCAGGATGAGGCTGGAGCCCAGCAGCTGCCCGCTGTGCTGGGCCAGCGCGAACACCACGAGCAGGCTCAGCAGCGAACCCGCGAAGGCGGCCCCCGTCACGCCGAGTCCGGCCATGGCGGTGACGCCCGTGGTCATGGCGAGGACCGCGCCGAGCGAGGCTCCGGCGGACACCCCGAACACGTACGGGTCTGCGAGGGGGTTGCGCACCAGCGCCTGGAGGCACACCCCGGCCAGGCTGAGCCCGGCCCCGGCGAGCGCCGCCAGCAGCACGCGCGGCGTGCGGAAGTCCCAGACGATCTGCTGGGTGAGCGGGTCCAGTTCCCGGCCGCCGCCGGTCAGGTTCGCGATGAGTACGTCGAGGACCTGACCGACCGGGACGTGCACGGTGCCCACCGAGATCGCCACCGCGATGGAGAGCAGCAGCGCACCCGCCAGTGCGGCGACTGCCGGCGGATAGCGGCGGCCCGATATCAGGTGGGGGCTACGGGAGGTCGTGCGCGGCATCGGCGATCCTGGCGACGGCGAGGGCGTTCAGCGGGCCGAGGTAGAAGCTGTCGGAGACGGTCGTGTACGTCCCGGTCCGCGAGGCGTCCCAGGCGGGGAACCCCTCGAACAGGTCCCGGGCGTACGCGTCGCCGTCCTCGTCCGCCTCGAAGAGGCCGATGACCAGGACATCGACGTCGGCGGTGGCCAGCGCCTCGATGTTGATGTCGGCCAGCTCCGGGCCGGTACTGCCCGCGAACACGTTGACCGCCCCGGCGCGTTCGACGATGTCGTCGAAGAGACCGCCGGCGAAGACGGCCGGCAGCCCGTTGTTGTTCATCATCGCCATGCCCGGATAGACGACCAGGACGTTGACCGGCTCCGCTCCCTCCACCGCCTCGGCGATGTCCTTCAGGTCGGCGCGGGCCTGCTCCACATGGTCGGCCGCGCGGTCGGACACGTCGAAGATCTCCCCGAGGGTGTACAGCAGCTCGAAGGAGGACTCCACCGACTGCGTGTCGTAGCGCTGTTGGTCCTCGGGCCGCGCCGAGGGGTCGCCGTAGGCGCAGTTGGCCGGGGTGACGAGGCTGTTGATGCCGGCCGTGGCGAGCTGGTCGCGGGTGGCCGACCCGGTCGCGGCGTCGAAGCCGCCGGCCCAGGTGGAGATGACGAGATCGGGCGCCAGGTCCAGGACTTGCTCGCGGGGCACCTCGAAGTTCTCGTTCAGGCTCAGGTCCCCGGTGGGCAGGGCGTCGATCCGTTCCACCATGTCCGGGTCGTCGGACACCCCGTACGACTGGCTGTTGGCGAGGATCCGGTCCTCGAGACCGAGCGCGATGAAGGACTCGACCTCGGCGACGGAGGTGCCGTTGAGCAGCAGCACGCGGCTCGGCGGCTCCTCGAAGGTGATCTCGCGGCCACAGTTGTCGATCGTCAGGGGGTAGGCCGTGCGGGACGCGGGGCCCTGGGCCGTGGGCGTCGCGGTGGTGTCCGGATCGGTGGTGCCGTTCGAGCACGCTGCGGTCAGCCCCAGCAGGCACAGGGCAGCGGTCGACGGGATGGTGCGGAAGCTCATGGGGGAATCGTCGGGGGCACCGGCGGCGAAGTTCCGATGATGTGCGGGGAACTTGTGGCGGGCTCGCTGCGACAGGCGCGGGTGCGGGACAGCCGGCCCGGGATCGATGGATCAAGGGTCTCCCGCTCCTGAGCAACATGTGACATAGTACTGCGCGTGTCCACTGCTCTGAGAGTCGTCGTCGTGGGCGCCGGCATCGTCGGCGCGGCGGTCGCCCGTGTCCTCGCCCGGGCCGGCTGCGAGGTGACCGTGGTCGACCGTGGCGCCACCGCCGGGGGCACGTCCGCCGGCGGCGAGGGCAATCTGCTCGTGTCCGACAAGGAGCCGGGCCCCGAACTGCGGCTGGCGCAGCGTTCGCTCGCCGCCTGGGCGCGCATCGGGGACGAACTGCGTGAGGAGCTCCCCGCCGGGTTCCCCGGCCTCGAACTGGAGCGTAAGGGCGGCCTGGTGGTCGCCACGACCGAGGCGGGCGCGCGGAACCTGCTGGCCTTCGCCGACACCCAGCGCGCCGCCGGGGTGCGGGCCGAGACCGTGGACGGGGGCCGGGCCCGTGAGCTGGAACCCGACCTGACGCCCCGTCACACCGCCGCCGTGTACTACCCGGAGGACCTTCAGGTGCAGCCGGTGGCCGCCACCGAGGCGCTGCTGGCGGCGGCCCGCCGGCACGGGGCACGTGTACGGCAGGGCGTCGAGGTCACCGGGCCCGTGCTGTCCTCGGGCCGGCTGGCGGGCGTCCGGGCCGGCTCCACCACCCTGCCCGCCGACGCCGTCGTGCTGGCCGCAGGCCCCTGGTCCGGCCTGGTCGCCGAGCGGCTCGGCGTCGTTCTCCCGGTGCGCCCCCGGCGCGGCACGGTGCTGGTCACCTCGCGGATGCCGGCGCGCGTCCGGCACAAGGTGTACGACGCGGACTACGTGGGCGCGGTCGGCTCCGGCTCCGCCGACCTGCAGGTCTCCAGCGTGGTCGAGTCCACCGCCGCCGGGACCATGCTGATCGGTTCCTCCCGCGAGCGCCGCGGCTTCGACGAGCGGATCGAGGCCCGGGTGCTCGCCGCGCTGGCCGCCAAGGCGCTGCTGCTGTTCCCCTTCCTCGCCGACGTGCAGGCGATGCGGGCGTACGGCGGGTTCCGCCCGTTCGTCCCCGACCATCTGCCGGTGATCGGTGCCGACCCGAGGCTGCCGGGGCTGTGGCACGCGACCGGGCACGAGGGGGCCGGGATCGGCCTGAGCCTGGCCACCGCGGACCTGCTGCGCGACCAACTGCTCGGCGGCGCCGCCGATGAACCCGACCCGGCGGCCGCCGAGTTCCGCCTGGACCGTCCCACCCTGCTGCCGCATCTCGAAGGGAGCGCCCCATGACACGGATACGGATCGAGGTCGACGGCGACCCGGTCCCCGGCGTGGCCGGGCAGACCATCGCCGCGGTGCTGCTCGCGGACGGGCGGGCGGCCTGGCGCCGCACCCGCGCCGGCCGCCCCCGCGGGGTCTTCTGCGGGATCGGCGCCTGCTTCGACTGCCTGGTGACGGTCAACGGGCTGCGCGATGTGCGGGCCTGCCAGCGGCGCGCCGTGGACGGCGACAAGGTCGACCTGCAGGAGGACGATCGTGACTGAGGTACTCGTCGTGGGCGGCGGGCCCGCCGGGATGGCCGCGGCGCTGGCCGCCCGCCGCCACGGCGCCCGTGTCGTCCTCCTCGAAGCGGGCGACGACGTCGGCGGCCAGTACTGGCGGCATCTGCCGGACGGGCGTGCCGACGCCGGCGAGCGGCACTGGCACCACGGCTGGGACCGTTTCCTCGCGATGCGCGAGGCGCTGCGGGGCGACGCGGACTGCGAGATCGTCACCGGCGCCCATGTCTGGTCGGTCGACCGGCGCGACGGAGCCCCGCCGCTGGTGCACGTGGTCGTCGGCGAGCCGGACGGGCAGGGGCGCGAACCGCGCACCTACGACCCGGCGGCCCTCGTACTGGCGACCGGGGCGTACGAGCGCACCCTGCCGTTCCCCGGCTGGGACCTGCCGGGCGTCTTCACCGCCGGGGCGGCGCAGGCGCTGGCCAAGGGCGAGCGGGTGGCCGTGGGCCGCCGGGTCCTGGTGGCCGGCGCGGGGCCGTTCCTGCTGCCCGTCGTCTCCAGTCTGCTGCGGATCGGCGCCGAGGTCGCGGGAGTGGTCGAGGCGGCCCGCCCCGCGCAGCTCGCCGCGGGCTGGGCGACCCGGCCGTGGGAGTTGCTCGCCGCCCGGCGCAAGGCCGGTGAGCTGGCCGGCTACGCACGCGAGTTGGCCGCCCGCCGGGTTCCGTACCGGACGGGGGCGGCCGTCGTCGCGGCGCACGGTACCGATCGGGTGGAGGCGGTGACCGTGGCACGCCTGACCCGGGACTGGAGGCCGGTCCCCGGCACCGAACGGCGCATCGAGGTCGACGCCGTCTGCGTGAGCCACGGCTTCCTCCCGCGCACCGAGCTGGCCACCGCGGCCGGCTGCGCGGTGGACGCGGACGGCGCCGTCACCGTTGACGCACGGCAGCTCACCTCCGTACCCCGGGTCCTGACGGCCGGTGAACTGACCGGCATCGGCGGGGTCGACCTGGCCCTGGTCGAGGGCGAGATCGCCGGAGCCGTCGCCGCCGGCGGCACGCCCGCACCGGGCGCGGTCCGCGAGCGGGCGGTCTTCCGTAAGTTCGCCGCGCGGCTCGCCGCCGCGCACGGCATCCGCCCCGGCTGGCAGGCCTGGGTGGACGACGAGACCGTGGTGTGCCGCTGCGAGGACGTCACCGCCGGGGCCCTGCGCCGGACCGCCGAGCTGACCGGATCCCGCGGGCTGCGCTCGCTCAAACTGACCACCCGGGCCGGCCTGGGCCTGTGCCAGGGCCGTACCTGTGGCCGCACGGTCGAGGACCTGCTCACCGGCGCGAACGGGGTGCGGCTGCTCGACCCGGGCCGCACCGCCCACCGGCCGATCGCCATCCCCGTACGCCTGGGTGAACTCTCCGATTCGACCAGGACCTGCAACCGAGAGGACGTCCCATGAGTACCGCACCGACCGATCTGCGCGGCGTGATCGTCGCCACCGCGCTGCCCTTCAAGGAGAACCCCTCGGCCCCCGCCGGCCTCGAAGTCGACTACGACCGGTACGCGGAGCACTGCGACTGGCTCATCGCGTCCGGCTGCCGCGGCGTGGGCCCCAACGGTTCGCTCGGCGAGTACTCCGCGCTGACCGACGCGGAGCGCCGCAAGGTCGTCCAGGTGGCCGTCGAGACGGTCGGCGGGCGCGGCGTCGTGGTCGCCGGGGTGCACGGGCCCGGGTGGCACCAGGCCAAGCACTGGGCCGAACTGGCCGCCGAGGACGGCGCGGACGCCGTGCTCGCGCTGCCGCCCACGATGTACCGGGCCAACCGTGCACAGGTCGTCGAGCACTTCGCGAAGATCGACGAGGTGGGCCTGCCCATCATGATCTACAACAACCCGATCGACACCAAGGTCGATCTCGTCCCCGATCTGGTGGCCGAGATCGCCCGGCTGCCCCACGTCTCCGCCATCAAGGAGTTCAGCGGGGACGTGCGGCGGCTGTTCGAGATCACCGAGCGGTGCGACATCGACGTGGTGGCCGGGGCCGACGACGTGCTCTTCGAGCTGATGGCCGACGGGGCGGTCGGCTGGTTCGCGGGCTTCCCCAACACCTTCCCCGCCGAATCGGTGGAGATCTACGACCACATGGTGGCCGGCCGCTTCGAGGAGGCCCGCGAGCTGTACAAGCAGCTCGTCGCGGTGTTCCGCTGGGACTCGCGCACCGAGTTCGTGCAGGCCATCAAGCTCGGCATGGACATGGTCGGCCGGTACGGCGGCCCGTGCCGTCCCCCGCGCGGCCCGCTGACCGCCGAGCACGACGCCCAGGTGCGCGCCGACATGCGGCGGGCCGTCTCCGCTCTGGAGGCGCGCCGCGCGGTGGCGGCCTGAGATGCGCACGTCACGGTTGTTCTCCGCCGTCGACTCGCACACCGAGGGCATGCCGACGCGGGTGGTGACCGGTGGCATCGGGGTGATCCCCGGCGCCACTATGAACGAGCGGCGGCTGTACTTCGTCGAGCACCTGGACCACGTCCGCAGGCTGCTGGTGAACGAGCCGCGCGGCCACTCCGCGATGAGCGGCGCGATTCTGCAGCCGCCGACCCGCCCCGACGCGGACTTCGGTGTGCTGTACATCGAGGTCTCCGGGTGCCTGCCGATGTGCGGGCACGGCACCATCGGGGTGGCCACGGTGCTGGTGGAGACCGGGATGGTGGAGGTCCTCGAACCGGTGACCACGATCCGGCTGGACACCCCGGCCGGTCTTGTGGTGGCGCGGGTGGCGGTCAGCGACGGGCACGCCGAGAGCGTCACGCTGGAGAACGTGCCCGCCTACTGCGAGCGGCTCGACGCGAGCGTCGAGGTGCCCGGCCTCGGCGAGATCGGGTACAGCCTGGCGTTCGGCGGGAACTTCTACGCGATGGTGGACCTCGACGCGGTGCGGCTGCCGTTCGACCGGGCGCGCAAGGACGAGATCCTGAGCGCCGGGCTTGCCATCATGCGGGCGATCAACGCCTCGGCGCCGCCCGAACACCCGGAGATCGAGGGTGTCGGGCACTGCCACCACGTGGAGTTCATCGCGCCCGGCTCGGACGCCGCGCACTCGCGGCACGCCATGGCCATCCACCCCGGATGGTTCGACCGGTCGCCGTGCGGCACCGGCACGTCCGCCCGGATGGCCGAACTGCACGCCAGGGGCGAGCTGGGGCTGCACCAGGATTTCGTCAACGAGTCGTTCATCGGCAGCCGGTTCACCGGCCGTCTGGTGGGGGAGACCACGGTCGCCGGCCGGCCCGCGGTGCTGCCGACCATCACCGGCCGGGCCTGGGTGACCGGGATCGGCCAGTACATGCTGGATCCGACCGATCCCTACCCGGCCGGTTTCGAGTTCTGAGGGCGATGACGGACGTCGCGCGGCTCTCGGCCGCCGGGTTACGCTGGGCGCAGGTCGTTCCGATCGGCACCGCCACGCACTGTTACGCGTGCCTCCAGCAGCCGGTGACACGGCAGTGGACACCACTGTCGATGTCTCCCGCACGTGCGACGACCGTCGAATGCGATACTTCAGCACCGCATCGGCCGACGAGGACCGGTGGGGTGTGACATTCCAGTCGTGGGAGGGCGGCGCACGGTGAGTTCATTCATCATCGGCCCGGTGTCGGTGGGGGCCAGCCTGCGCGGCACGGTGGAGGACGCGGTGGCCGCGGCCATCGTCTCGGGCGAACTCCCCCCGGGGACCCTGGTCACCGCGCCGACGCTGGCCACCCGGTTCGGCATCTCCGCCACGCCGGTCCGCGAGGCCCTGCTCAATCTGCAGGAGCGCGGCTTCGTCGACGTGGTGCGCAACAAGGGTTTCCGGGTCACCGAGGTCAGCGAGCAGGACCTGTGGGAGATCGTGCGGCTGCGCCAGATGCTGGAGGCGCCGCCGATGCGCGAGATCGCGCGGGTGCTGCAACCGGAGGCCGTCGCCGACCTGCGGGGCCGGGCCCAGACCATCGTCGACGCGGCGGCGGCGGCCGACCTGGCGGCCTACCTCGCCGCCGACATGGCCTTCCACCTGCGGCTGCTCGAACTGCACGGCAACCGCCGGCTGGTCGCCATGGTGAAGGACCTGCGGCAGCAGACGCGCATGGTCGGCCTGGCCGACATGATCGGCACCGCCGAGCTGGCCCGTTCGGCCGCCGAACACCACAGCCTGGTCGACCTGTTGGAGGCGCGTGACGGACGGGGCGCGGAAACGCTGCTCACCGCTCACATCGGTCACGTGCTCGGCTGGTGGAACGGCCGCTCGGAGGACTGACCCACCGCGGTGAACGAGCCCGCCCGGCTGAGCCGGGCGGGCTTCGTGCTGCCCGGGGCCGGAATGTCGGCGCGGTAAATTCTCGCGCAAACTCTTCTCCAGAGAGGTGTCACATACTACTGTCCCTCTCGTGGTCGGGATCGCAGCGATCTTGACCGCTCCGTGGTCCCGGTCGTGGCCGCTCCGCCCGCCGGCCCACCGGACCCGCAGTGCATCTGCTCACCGCTTCCCCTCATCGTCGCTGGCCCGCCGGCCCGTTCCCCCGTCCCCTTCCCGGACGGCGGGGCTGCCCGCACCCGACCGGAAGGTAGGACCCCATGAAGAGAACCTCGTCTTCAGCGGCACTCGCTGGGCTGGTGGCCGGCGCACTCACGCTCACGGCCTGTTCCGGGGGCGGCACCTCGCCCGCCGGCTCCGGTACCGGCACCGGCGACGGGAGCCCGGTCAGGGGCGGGACCGTCCAGGTCCTGCAGTCGACCGACTTCTCCTATCTCGACCCCTCCCGCGGCTGGGACGGCGGCGTCAACGCGCTGTACCGCCTGCTGTACCGCCAGTTGGTCACCAAGGCCCCCAACGACGCCGAGGACCCCAACGCGATGGTCCCCGACCTCGCCGAGAGCCTCGGCGAGGTCTCCGACGACGGCCTCACCTGGACCTACCGGCTCAAGGAGGGCATCGCGTTCGACACCGGCGCCCCGATCACCGCCCAGGACGTCAAGTTCGGCATCAGCCGCAGCTGGGACCCGGAGATAGGCATCGGCTCGCCGTACATGAAGCAGCTCATCGACGCCCCGGACGACTACGAGGGGCCCTACCGGTCAGGCGATCTGCCGACCATCGAGACCCCGGACGACCGCACCATCGTCTTCCATCTCAAGGCCCCCTTCCCCGAGTTCGACGCCGCGCTCTCCCAGCCGAGCGGCACCCCGTTCCCGGTCGGCACCGGCGCGGGCGACGAGTTCATCAACGACGTCGTCTCCTCCGGCCCCTACGACCTGGAGGAGTTCACCCCGGGCAGCCTCATCCAGCTCACCCGCAACCCGCACTGGGACGCCGGGACCGACGCGGTCCGCGAGGCCTACCCCGACGCGTGGCGCTTCAGCATCGGCATCGAGGGCGCCACCATCGACGAGCGGCTCATCGCCGGCCAGGGCGCCGACATCAACGCGATCGCCGGCAGCGTGCAGCCGGCCACCATCGCCCGCCTGCAGACACCGCAGCTCCAGGAGCGGATCCTCAAGGCGCCCTCGACCTGCCTCACCTACATGGGGCTCAACACGACGAAGGCACCGCTGGACGACGTCCGGGTGCGCCAGGCCATCAACTACGCGGTGGACAAGGGCTCGGTGCTCAACGCCACCGGCGGCAGCCAGTTCACGACGATCTCCCACAGCATCCTGCCGCACACGGTCTCCGGGCACACCGACTACAACCCCTACCCCAGCGAGGACGACGCCGGTGACGTCGCCGAGGCCAAGCGGCTGCTCACCGAGGCCGGTCACCCCGACGGGTTCACGATGACCGTGGACGTCCGCGCGCGCGACGTCGAGCAGCGCAAGGGCGAGGCGATCCAGCAGGCGCTCGGGCGGGCCGGCATCACGGTCGAGCTGAACGTGATCGACGCCGCGACCTACTACGAGACGATCGGCACCCCCTCGCAGCAGCACGACGCGGCGATCACCGGCTGGTGCCCGGACTGGGCGTCCAGCGCCTCCACCTTCCTGCCGCCCCTGTTCGACGGCCGGGACATCACTGACAAGGGCAACCAGAACCTCGCCCAGCTCGACGACGACGCCATCAACGCCGAGATCGACCGGATCGGCGCGATGACCGACCTGACCGAGGCCAACGCGGCCTGGGGCGAACTCGACAAGACGATCATGACCCTGGCCCCCATCGTCCCGCTGAACGTCGACAACCGCATCTACCTGCCGGGCACCAACGTGGCCGGCGCCGTCGCGCCCAGCGGCGACCTCGACTACGGGATCATCGGTCTCAAGGACCCGGCGAAGGGCTGACATGACGATCCCGTCAACCGGCCCCCGGCCGACGGCGGTGTCCCCACCGGGCACCGCCGAGGCCGCCCCCGCCCCCCGCCGCGGCGTGACCCGCACCCTGCTGCGCGACCCGGTCGCCGTGGCCTGCCTCGGCTACATCGCCCTGATCGTCCTGATGGCGGTGTGCGCACCGCTCATCGTCCGGATCAGCGGATGGAACCCCTACGAGTTCGACCAGACCGCCATCGACTCCGACCTCGGCGGCATCCCCGCCGGGTCCTGGGGCGGCATCTCCGGATCGCACTGGCTCGGTGTCGAACCCGGCAGCGGCCGGGACGTGTTCGCCCGGATCGTGTACGGCGCCCGCTCCTCCCTGGTCATCGCCCTCGGCGCGACCGTGCTCACCACGACGCTCGGTGTCGTGTTCGGCCTGCTGGCCGGCTACTTCGGCGGCCGGACCGACATGCTGATCTCGCGGGTCATGGAGTTCCTGATGGCGTTCCCCGCGCTCATCTTCATGATCGCCGTGTTGTCCGCACTGCCCGCCGAGGACCGGCAGTACCTGCTGATCGTGGTCATCTCCGTCTTCGGCTGGCCCTATCTGGCCCGGATCGTGCGCGGCCAGACCATGTCGCTCAAGGAACGCGAGTTCGTCGAGGCGGCCCGCGCCTCCGGCGCCTCCCGCACCACCATCGTGTTCACCGAGATCCTGCCCAACCTGCGCTCGACGATCCTGGTCATGGTGACCCTGGCGATCCCCGGGTACATCGGCACCGAGGCCGGCCTGTCCTTCCTCGGCGTCGGGCTGGCACCGCCCACCCCGTCCTGGGGCCAGATGATCGCGAGTTCGGTGAACTGGTACGCGGTGGTCCCCACGTACTTCCTGGTGCCGGGCGCCTTCCTGGCGTTGCTGGTGCTCTCCTTCATGGTCCTCGGCGACCGCGTCAGGACCGCCGTCGAGCCGGGGGGCCGCTCATGACCCGCTACGTCGTGCACCGCCTCCTGTGCATGGTGCTGGTGCTGTTCCTGGTCTGCCTGTTCACCTACATCATCTTCTTCGCCCTCTCGCCCGACCCGGCCGTACAGATCTGCGGCAAGAACTGCACCCCCGAGCGCATCGACCAGATCCGCGAGAACCTCGGCCTGACCGACCCGTTCCTGACCCAGTTCTGGCACTTCCTGCAAGGACTGTTCGTGGGCCGGGAGTACGGCAGCGGACCGGCCACCGTTTTCTGCGAAGCGCCGTGCCTCGGCTACTCGTTCCAGACCTCGCAGTTCGTCACCGACATGATCGTGCAGCGGCTGCCGGTGACCGTCGTGGTCGCTTTCGGCGCGGCCGTGCTCTGGCTGCTCATGGGGGTCATCGGCGGCCTGCTCAGCGCGGTGCGCGAGGGCCGGTTCACCGACCGGTTCATCACCGGGCTCACCCTGGGCGGCATGGCGGTCCCCAACTACGTGCTCGCCCTGGCGATGCAGTACGTGCTGGTGGTGTGGCTCCAGTGGCTGCCGTTCCCGCAGACCGTACGGTTCGCCGACGACCCGGGCCAGTGGTTCCTCAACTTCATCATGCCCTGGACGGTCCTGGCGATCGGCTACGCCTCCTCGTACACCCGCCTCACCCGCGCCAACGTGATCGAGACCCTGGACGAGAACTTCGTCCGCACCGCGCGGGCCAAGGGCCTGCGTCCGAGCCTGGTGTGGCGCCGGCACGCGCTGCGCCCGGCGCTCACCCCGGTCGTCGCGATCGCGGGCATGGACTTCGCCGGCCTGCTCGGCGGCGCGCTGATCACCGAATCGGTCTTCGGGATCAACGGCGTCGGCAAACTCGCGGCGGACTCCATCACCAAGAACGACCAGCCGGTGATCCTGGCGGTGACGCTGCTCGCGGCGTTCTTCGTCGTCGTCGGCAACATGCTGGTGGACCTGGTCTATTCGGCGATCGACCCGCGGGTCAGAGTGGGAGTGGCCGCATGAACGACCTGCTGCGCGTGCGCGGCCTGACCGTCGCCTTCGACGGCGTGCCCGTGGTCGACGCCATCGACTTCGCCGTGCCGCGCGGCGGCGCCCTCGGCATCGTCGGCGAGTCCGGCTCGGGCAAGTCGATGACCAGCCTGGCGATCATGGGGCTGCTGCCCAAGGGCGCCACCCGCGACGGCAGCGTCACCTTCGACGGCGACGAACTCACCGCCCTGACCGAACGCGGGATGCGCTCCGTACGCGGCGACCGGATCGCGATGGTCTTCCAGGACCCGCTCTCCTCGCTCAACCCCTACTACACGGTGGGCGCCCAGATCACCGAGGCCTACCGCGCGCACCGCTCGGGCGTCAGCCGCAAGGCGGCCCGCAGGGCGGCGATCGAGGCGATGGAACGCGTCCACATCCGCGACGCCGCCCGCCGCGTCGACGAGTACCCGCACCAGTTCTCCGGCGGCATGCGCCAGCGCGTCATGATCGCGATGGCGCTCAGCACCGAGCCCGACCTGATCATCGCCGACGAGCCGACCACCGCACTGGATGTCACCGTCCAGGCCCAGATCCTCGGTCTGCTCGCCGAGGTACGCCGCGACACCGGGGCCGCCCTCATCCTCATCACCCACGACCTCGCCGTGGTCAGCGAGGTCGCCGACAGCCTCATCGTCATGCGGCACGGCAAGGTGGCCGAGTCCGGCACCGCCGAGCAGATCTTCTCCGACCCGCGACACCCGTACACCCGGGCGCTGCTCGACGCGGTCCCGCGGATCGACGACGAGATCGGCGCGCTCCAGACCCTGGGAGAGGACACATGAGCCCCGAACCACTGCTGCGGGCCCGGGACCTGGTCAAGGAATTCCCCGTCGCCGGCACGGCCGGGCTGCTGCGCCCCGCGCGCCGGTTCACCGCGGTGGACTCCGTCTCCTTCGACCTGCACGCGGGCCGCACCCTCGCCCTGGTGGGGGAGTCCGGTTCCGGCAAGTCGACCACCGCGCGGCTCGCCGCCCGCCTCATCGACGTCACCTCGGGCACCGTCCACCTCGACGGCCGCGACATCACCGCCCTGCGCGGGCCCGGGCTGCGCGAGGTACGCCGCCAGGTCCAGGTCGTCTTCCAGGACCCGTTCTCCTCGCTCAACCCCCGGCACACCGTCGAACGGATCGTCACCGCGCCCCTGCGCTACCAGAAACGCCCGATCCCCGGCGGCACCCGGACGGTCGCCCGCGCGCTCATGGAACGGGTGGGGCTCGACCCCGACCACATCGACCGCTACCCCGCGCAGTTCTCCGGCGGGCAGGCGCAGCGCATCGGCATCGCCCGCGCGCTCGCCGTGGGCCCGCGCGTGCTGGTCTGCGACGAGGCGGTCTCGGCGCTCGACGTCTCGGTCCAGGCGCAGATCATCAATCTGCTGCGCGAACTCCAGCGCGAGGAGGGCTTCGGGTGCCTGTTCATCGCCCATGACCTCGCCGTGGTGCGGCAGATCGCCACCAGCGTCGCGGTGATGACGGCCGGGCGCGTGGTGGAGGCGGGCGAGCGGGACGCCGTGTTCGAGAATCCGCAGCACGAGTACACCCGCACCCTGCTGGCCGCCGTGCCGCGGATCCGTCCCGAGTGGGAGGCGCGCCGGCGCAGGGCGAAAGGAGCACGCGCATGAACCCGGTCGAGTACCCGCTGCCCGGAGCCTGGGTGCGGGAGTTCACCGTCACCGTGCCACTGGACTGGTGGTCCGCTCCCGGCGGCGAGAGCATCGAGCTGTTCGTCCGGGAGTTCAGCGACCCCGAACGCCGCCACGAGGACCTGCCGCTGCTGACCTACCTCCAGGGCGGCCCGGGCGGCGCCAACCCGCGGCCCGCCCCGGTCGGCGGCTGGCTGGCCGAGGCCCTGCGGCGCTACCGGGTCGTCATGGTCGACCAGCGCGGCACCGGCCGCAGCACCCCGCTCGACGGAATCGCCATCGCGGCCTTCCCCGACGCCCGTGCGGCGGCCGACCACCTGCTGCGCTTCCGCGCCGACTCCCTCGTGCGCGACCTCGAACACGTCAGGACCCACTGCTACGACGGCAGGCGATGGGCCACCCTCGGGCAGAGCTTCGGCGGCTGGATCACCCTCACCTATCTGTCGCACGCCCCCGAGGCGCTGACGGCCTGTTACGTGTGCGGCGGCATCCCCGGCACCCCGCCCGATCCCGAGGAGGTCTACCGGCGCACGTTCGACCGGGTGGCCGGCAAGACCGCCGACTTCTACCGGCGCTACCCCCAGGACGTCGCCGCGGTGGCCGCGATCGCCGACCGGCTCGCCACCGGCGGGGTGACGCTGCCCGACGGCTCGCCGCTGTCGGTGCGCCGGTTCCAGACCCTGGGCGGGGACCTCGGCTTCGGAGCCGGCCACCAGCGCCTGCACTGGCTGGTCGGCGAGGCGATCCGCCCGGACGGCAGGCTCTCCGACGCGTTCCTGGAGACGGCGCTGGTGCGGACGTCGAACGCGGGGAACCCGCTGTTCTGGACGCTTCAGGAGTCGATCTACGGCGACGGCGCCAACGGCCCCTTCCGCTGGGCCGCCCAGCGCGAACGGGAGAGGCGCCCGCGGTTCGCCGAGGACCGCCGGCCGCTGCTGTTCACCTCCGAGATGACGTTCCCGTGGATGTTCGAGGAGATCCGCGCCCTGCGGCCGTTCGCGCCCGCCATGGCCGAACTCGCCGAACAGCGGGTGTGGAGCCCGCTCTACGATCCGGCCCGGCTCGCGGCCAACGATGTCCCGCTGGCCGCCGCCGTGTACGCCGACGACGTGTTCGTCGACGCCGGGCTGCAGCGCGACACCCTGACCCGGGTCGGCAACACGCACACCTGGGTGACCAACGAGTACGAACACGACGGCATCACCGACGGCCGGGTCTTCCGCCGGCTGCGGGAGATGGTCCGCGACCAAGGAGGCGAAAGGCGTTGACCGAGCCGACCAGAGCGCCGTACGCGGGGACCAGGCCGCCGCGGCTGGCCGACCAGAGCCCCGGCTTCCTGGCCCGCATCGGGCAGGGCTGGGCCGAGCGCGACATCCCGGCGCCGGTGACGCGGGCCGCCGCGCGGGCGGCGGCCGATCACCGGGCCCGGCTGAGCGACCGGCTGCCGGACCGTACCGTGGTCCTGGCCGCCGGCCGGGCCCCGCGCCGCAACGGCGACGCGGAGTACGCGTTCCGGGCGGACAGCGACTTCCTGTGGGCCACCTCGTGCCAGGTCGAGGGCGCCGTCCTGGTGATGACGCCCCGTCCGGGCGGTCACGACGCGGTGCTGTACCTGCCCGCCCCGGCCCGGCCCGGCGAACGCGACTTCCACGCCAGCGCGACGCACGGCGAACTGTGGGTCGGCCCCTCGGCGGGCCTCGCGGCGTGGTCGGCGGCGCTGGACCTGCCGGTGCGTCCGATCGGCGACCTCGCCGACCCGCACGACGGCCCGCCCGACGACCTCCGCGCGGTCCTCTCCGACCTGCGCATGATCAAGGACGACTGGGAGATCGGGCAGCTGCGCGAGGCCGTGGACCACACGGTCACCGGATTCGCCGCCGTCGCCGACGAGATCCCGCGCGCCGTCGCCGAAGGACTCGGGGAACGCTGGCTCCAGGGCACCTTCGACCGGCATGCCCGTACCTTCGGCAACGGCCCCGGCTACAGCACCATCGTCGGCTCCGGCGAGCACGCGCCGATCCTGCACTGGGTCCGCTGCGACGGCCCGGTGCTGCCCGGCGAGACGCTGCTGCTGGACATGGGCGTCGAGGCAAACTCGCTGTACACCGCGGACGTGACCCGCACGATCCCGGTCGGCGGCACCTTCACCCCCGCCCAGCGCCAGGTGCACGACCTCGTCGAGGCCGCGCACCGCGCCGGCATGGAGCGGGTACGCCCCGGAGTCACCTACACCGACTTCCACTTCGCCGCCATGGAGGTGCTCGCCCGCGGCCTGCACGACTGGGGGCTGCTGCCGCTCTCCGTCGACGAGGCGCTCGCCCCCGAGGGCCAGCAGCACCGCCGGTACCTCGTCTGCGGGATCGGCCACCACCTCGGCCTGGACGTCCACGACTGCGGCTCGTCCTCGTACGAGCGGTACCAGGGCGCCCCGCTGCGGCCCGGCATGGTGCTCACCGTCGAACCCGGCCTCTACTTCCACGCCCACGACGCGACCCTGCCCCCCGAACTGCGCGGTATCGGCGTACGCCTGGAGGACGACCTGCTGGTCACCGACACGGGACACGAGGTGCTGTCGGGCGCGCTGCCGATCGACGCCACCGGACTCGAGAAATGGGCCGCCCGATGACCCGCGCACACCCCTTCCCGCTGCGCGACGTGGACCTCCTGGAAGGGGTGCACTCCCGGCCCCGGGACCAGATGCTGCACCTGGCACGGGAGTTCCCGGTGGACCGGCTTCTCGCGGTCTTCCGCGCCAACGCCGGACTCGACACCCGCGGCGCCCTGCCGCCCGGCACCTGGGAGGACTTCGGCCACCCCGACGAGCGCGCCTGGTCCGGGGACGACTACCCCGGGCCTGGCGTGGCACCCACCGCGAGCCTGCTGCGCGGACACTACGCGGGGCACTTCCTGTCGATGCTGTCGCTGGCCCACGCCTCGACCGGCGAGGAGGCCCTGCGGAAGAAGACGGACGAGATGGTCGCCGGCCTGGCCGAGGTCCGCGACGCGCTGGCGGCCACCGGGCGCTACAGCCACCCCGGATTCCTGGCGGCGTACGGTGAGTGGCAGTTCGCCCGCCTGGAGGACCTGGCCCCGTACGGCGAGATCTGGGCGCCGTACTACACCTGCCACAAGATCATGGCCGGGCTGCTGGACGCCTACGAGCTGACCGGCTCCGGGCCGGCGCTGGACCTCGTCACCGGCATGGGCCACTGGGTGGCCGGACGCGTGCTGCGGCTGGAGCGCGCGCACCTGCAGCGCATGTGGTCGCTCTACATCGCCGGCGAGTTCGGCGGCATGAACGAGACCATGGCGGCCCTGCACCGGATCACCGGCGACCCCTCGTTCCTGCGCGCCGCCGGGGCCTTCGAACTCGACAGCCTGCTGGACGCCGCCGTCGCGGGCCGTGACGTGCTCGACGGGATGCACGCTAACCAGCACCTCCCCATGCTCGTCGGCCACCTGCACCAGTACGAGGCCACGGGCGAACGCCGCTACCTCGACGCCGTCCTCGCCCTGTGGGACCAGATCGTGCCCGGCCGGACCTTCGCGCACGGCGGCACCGGCGAGGGCGAACTGTGGGGCCCCGCCGACACCGTGGCGGGCTTCGTCAAACGGCGCAATGCCGAGACCTGCGCCACCTACAACCTCCTGAAGATCGCCCGTTCGCTGTTCGGGCACACCCAAGACGCCCGGTACGCCGACTACGCCGAGCGCGCCTCGCTCAACCACATCGTCGGCTCCCGCGCGGACGTCTCCTCGGACACCAGCCCCGAGGTCCTGTACATGTACCCGGTGGACCCGGGCGCGGTCCGCGAGTACGACAACGTCGGCACCTGCTGCGGCGGCACGGGTCTGGAGAGCCACGTCAAGCACCAGGAATCGGTGTGGTTCCACGCGCCCGGGCAGCTGTACGTGACGCAGTACGTGCCCTCCCGGCTGCGCCTCGCCGGCGGGGAGGTGACGCTGCGGACCCGCTGGCCGCGCGACGGGAAGGTGGCGGTCGAGTTCGGCACGGCCTTCTCGGGTGAACTGTGCCTGCGTATACCACCCTGGGCCGCCGGTGCCCGGGTCGACGGCGTGGCCGTGCCGGTGCCGGAGTCCGGATTCGTGACCCTGCGGCGCGACTTCCGCCCGGGCGACGCCGTCGCACTCGAACTGCCGCTGCCACTGCGGCTGGTGCCCACCCCCGACGACCCCACCCTGGTGAGCGTGGAACTCGGCCCCACGGTGCTGCTGGCCCGCGACGACGCCACCACCACGCTGCCGGTCGCGGCGGCCGCCCACCGGCGTCTGGACGGCACCATCGCCGGCCACACCGCCGAGGGCGACCTGGTCTCGGTGTTCGGCCGGACCTTCGAACCCGCCTGGTCCGGCGGCGACCACCGGCACCACATGTATCTGCGGCTGACCGAGCCGGAGATCGCCTTCCTGGGCAGCGCGCCCGGGGTCCCGGACCGCAAGGACGCCGAGGGCTGGTCCTTCCTCACCGGCCTGTGGGCGGACGGCGGTTACGCCGACGCCGACGCGTTCTTCACCGCCGTGCACCGGGGAGTGGTGCGGGCGGCCCGCTCCGGGCTGCTGAGCCGGGAGGAAGCGGTGGCTGTGCTCATGGCGGCGGCCTCCAGCACCCTCGACAACCCCACCGTGCCGCGCCGCGGTGAGCTCGGACCGGACTCGGCGGACGCGCCGCGCGTGACCCGGCCGGCCTCCGCGGCCGGGCAGCCGGTGGAGGACATCGTCCACTGGTCGCTGCCGGCGGACATCGGGCGCGGGGATCCGCTGCCGGTGGTCCGGGTGGAGGTGACCGGCGACCGGGCCCCGTCCGGGTGGTACACCCGCGAGCCGCGCTGCGCCGTCACCTCGGTCGCGTCCGCCACCGTGGAGGTCGCGGTGGGCGAGGGCCCGTGGCAGCCCGCGACGGGCGCGAGCACCCCCGTCCGGGAGGGGCGGCAGGTGATCCGGGCCCGGGCCACCGACTCCGCCGGCCGCACCGTCCACGCCACCCGCGAGGTCGCCGTGGACACCCGGCCCCCGTCGGTACGGGCCGAGGTCCGTCCGCTGGGGCCGAGCAACGTCGAGGTGACCCTCTACGCCGACGACGATGTCTCCGGCGTGGACCGGGTGCGGTGGCGCACCCCGGAGACGTTCTGGGGCGTCTATCAGGAGCCGTTCACCAGGGCGCTGCGCGAGGAGCCGCAGACCCTGGAGTTCACCGCCACCGACCGGGCCGGGAACACCACGGAGGTCCAGCGGGTAGTGCTGCCGCCGCTGCGGTGAGCGTCCGGCCGGTGTTCCGTACCCCCCCCCGCGGGGCACCGGCCGCACCGCGAACCCGCCGGTCACCCGCCGGGTGTTGGCCGGCCCCGGCGGGTGAGGGGGCGGCACGTAGCATCGGCGCGTGCCCGGATATCACCCTGCTGACGATCGCCGGCGGCGGCCGGCCGGACCCGTGTGCACGGGTGCCCCGGCCGCCACCGCGGCACCGATGACGCGGAAGGTACCTTCATGACGGCGGAGTTCGACGCTTATCTCGCCTCCTTCTCCGAGCCGGCCGGCTATCTGAACTTCGGCAGCTACGGGCCGCCCTCGCGCGCCGTCGTGGACACCATGGGCCGGCTCGCGGCGGACGCCGCCGCCGGTGTCCCCTCGGCGGGACTGCACGCGGAGGACGAGAACGCCCTCGCGGCGCTCGCGCGGCTGACCGGCTTCGACCGCGACGGACTGGTGCTGACGCCCAGCACCTCGTTCGGCCTGCTGCAGATCGCCTTCGGCCTGCCGCGCGGCGCGGTGCTGGTCAGCACCGCGGAGTTCCCCTCGAACCTCTACGCGTGGTGGCGGGCCCAGGACGCGGGGCTCACCACCGTGCGCGCCCTGCCCGCCGTGCCCGGCGACGCGTTGGCCCCGGTGACCCCGGACCGGGTGGCGGCCTCGCTCACCCCGGACACCGTCGCGGTGGCGGTCAGCGCGGTCGACTTCCGCACCGGGTTCCGTGCCGATCTGGCCGGCATCCGTGCGGTGATCGGCGACCGGCTCCTCGTGGTGGACGGCATCCAGGGGTTCGGTGTCCTCGACACCGACTGGACCGTGGCCGACGCCCTGGTGGTCGGCGGTCAGAAGTGGCTGCGGGCCGGGTGGGGCACGGGCTTCGTGGCGCTGTCCGCCCGGGGCACGGAGCGTCTGCGGCCCGTTCTCGGTGGCTGGACCGGTGTCGAGAACCCCTCCCGGTACGACGGTGTGCTCCACGCACCGCTTCCCGGCGCCCAGGGTCTGTCGGTCACCAACGGATCGCCGTTCGCCTCCGGGGCGCTCGCGACGGCGCTCGCCCAGCTGGAGTCGGTCGGGGTCGCCGCCGTGCGGCGCCGTATCGAGGACACCGTGACCGTGTTCATCGACCGGCTCCGCGCCGCGGGGGTGCCGGTCCTGTCGCCCGTCGCGCCCCGGGAGCGCGCGGGCCTGGTGGTGGCCGGGATCGCGCACGGCGACGCCCCCGCGGTCGATGAGCGGCTGCGGGCGGCGGGGGTGACGGTGACCGTGCACGGGGCGGACCGCATCCGCTTCAGCGTGCACGCCACCACCACGCCGGCCGCGCTCGACGCGGCACTGGCGGTAATGACGGAACGCTGAACGCCCACCGCGGGCCGGGCCGGCCGGGGCCGGTGCGGAAGGAGTGGGGAACGGCGGGAACCGGTCGCGGGCGATCACGCGTGTGTGAGGGCAGAGATGCCGGGCGGTCAGCCGGCGGGCCCGAGCGGCGTGTTGCCGCGGGACCCGCGCTGCCCGCCGGGCGCCGTGACCGTGCTCCCGCAGCCGGTCGTGGCGCCGGGCATGGCAAGCGACCCCTCGTCCGAATAAGACACTCGTTCGTGCATTGCGACGCGCATTGCTTTTCTTTCGCGCGGCTATTGGTTACTCGCTGGTAAAGAATGCGTCCGGAGTTCTTCCGTGCAGGTGAGCGGCGGTACCGGGGGTGCGGAAAACTGATGCTGGCGCTCCGAAGCGGGGCTCTGTTAGTATCCGTCACGGCGCAAGCGGAACGCGGTGGTTGGAATTGTCGCGGTCCTCTCCATGGGGTTTCCTGTGAGCCGCATCCAGCGGGATGCGGGGCTTCGCAGGACTCTGCGGTGCTGTTTGGTAAATGGGGCGTTCGCGCCCTTCGGGGGTGCAAAGACTGCTGTACGCCGGCGGCGTGCGGCAACGGGGGTCTTTCGTTCATGAACGTGAAATTGCTGTGCCTGCCCCACGCCGGGGGCAGCGCGAGTCGGTACCACCGCTGGCGTGCCCTGCTTCCGGCACACCTCGACGTCGTGCCGCTGGAGCTGAACGGACGCGGTGACCGCGTCTCCGAGCCCCTGTACGCCTCGTTCGCCGAGGCGCTGGACGATCTCACCCACCGCACCCTGCCGTTGCTCGCCACCGGACACCCCTTCGTCCTGTTCGGGCACAGCATGGGCGCCTACCTCGCGCTGGAGCTGGAACGGCGCCTGGAGTCCCTGGGACTGCAGGCCCGGCACCTCTACCTCTCCGGGCGCGGTTCACCGCGGTACCGCGACGTGCTCGGCGCGCCCGTGAGCGCGCTGGACGACGCGCGTCTGCTGTCGGAGCTGGCGGCCTTCGGCGGCCTGCCGGCCCCCCTCGCGGAGCACGACCTCATGTCCACGCTGTTCCTGCCCGTCATCCGCGCCGATTTCCGGCTTCTGGAGGACGGCGCGGCGACGGCCGACGAAACCGTTCCGGTTCGCAGCCCCCTCACCGTTCTCAACGGCGAGGACGACGACACCGCCAACGCGGTGTGTCACGCCGACTGGATCAGGATCTCCTCATCCGTCGTTGACTTCCGCATGTATTCCGGCGGTCATTTCTTCATCGACGAGAATCTCCACGGCATCACTCAACTGATAGCGGCGAGAACGTAAAACAAGTTCGGGGGAACAAAAGAAAGATGGCTGATCACCTCAGCGTCGCCGGGATTTCACATGTCTCGGGCGGCGAGATTCTTCATGCGCCGAATTGGACCCATGTCTTCGCCGCACTGCAGGACGCGGCCCACCGGGCGCCGGACACCACGATTCATTTCTACGACGCCGAGGGCGCGTACCGCAGTACGACCTACGCGGGTCTGCGCGACGAGGCACTGCGGCTGTCCCGGTGGCTGACCGGCGCGGCCGGCCTGCGGCCGGGTGACCATCTGGTCCTCCAGATACCCGACGGCCACGAATACCTGCCCCTGTTCTGGGCGGCGATGCACGCCGGCGTCGTCGCCGTGCCGATGAGCGTCCCCCCGGTCCTGCGGCGCGAGACTCTCGAAGGGGTCTCCCGGGTCCTGGAGACGCTCGGCACCGGCCGCATCCTGGTGGGAACGGCCATCGCCGAGGAGTACCCCCCGGTCCTGGCGCTCCTGGGGCACGACCCCGGGTCGGTGCTGACCTTCCCTCAGACCGCCGAGCTGCCCGCAGCGCCCGACCCGGAGAGCGCGCCCGCCACCGCGTCCGAGGACGCCGCGGTCATCTTCTTCACCTCCGGCAGCACCGGGACACCGAAGGGCGCGGTGCAGACGCACCGCTCGATGCTCGCGCGGGAGGCCGCCGTCCTGCAGGACGACGGCCCGGGAACCGACATCCAGCTCAACTGGATGCCGCTGGAGCACGCCGCGGGCATCCTCATGTCCCATCTGCGGGGCGTGTTCCGGCTGGGCGAACAGGTACAGGTCGCTCCCGGGCACATCCTGGCCGACCCGCTCACGCTGCTCGACCTCGTCGACCGGCACCGCGTCACCTACACCTGGGCGCCGCAGTTCGCCTACTCGCTCCTCAACAATCTGGTGCGGGCCCGCGAACACGCCGACTGGGACCTGTCGTGCCTGCGCCAGGTCATCAACGCCGGTGAGATGGTGAACGCCCGGCTGACCGGCCTGCTGTGCGAGGCGCTGGCCGGCCACGGTCTGCGGCCCGATGTCTTCGTCCCGGTCTGGGGCATGGCCGAGACCTGCTCCGGAGTGCTCTACAACCGGACCTTCCGCCCGCTCGCCGCCGCCGCGCCCGCTGCGGAAGGCGAACACGGCGCACGCCCCGCGCAGTTCGTCTCCCTGGGGCGCCCCATTCCCGGACTTGAGGTTGCCGTCCTCGACGCGGCCGGTGACATCCTCCCCGAGGGCGAGGTGGGCCACCTGGTGGTCAGGGGCGCGTGCGTGACCCCCGCGTACTTCCGCAACCCCGAGGTCAACCAGGAGGCGTTCACCGCCGAGGGGTGGTTCCGCACCGGCGACCTCGCCCGGATCCTGGACGGCGAGGTCACCATGACCGGCCGCGCCAAGCAGATCCTCGTCGTCAACGGCCTCAACGTCGACCTGTCCGAGGTCGAGGCCGCGATCGAGGAACTGCCCGGCGTGGAGACCAGCTTCACCGCCGCCTGGGCGCACACCGACCCCGCCTCGGGCGAGGACCGGGCGATCGTCTTCTTCGTGCCGCGCGACGAGCGCATGGAGGACCTGCCCGTCGAGGAGATCCGCGCCCAGGTGCTGCGCAGGATCGGCGTACGGCTGCACGCGGTCGTCCCCGTACGGCGCCGCGACATCCCCAAGACCAACCTCGGCAAGATCCAGCGCGCCAAGCTCGGCGCGCGGTTCCGGGACGGCGAGTTCGCCGACCGCGCGGTGGGCGAGTCCGGCGGCGGCCGGGCGCGCGCCGGTGAGGCGCTGGCCTCCCTGGTCGGCCCCGGACGCTATCTGACGGCCTCCCCGCAGGAGGCGGAGGCGGCCCGCGCCGTACCCCCGGGACCCGCGCCCGTACCCGTGCTGGGCGGACTTGGCAGCGAGTGGACCCGCGACGAGGCGGTCGAGGCCGCCGTCCGCGGTCTGCCCGGTGTGGTGGACGTACGCGTGTGGACCTCCGAGGTGCTGCTGCCCGGGACACGCGGCGCGCTGGCCGCCGTGGAGACCCGGCTAGACCACCCCGACTACCGCGAGGCGGTCCGCGAACGCCTCGCCCGCCGGCTCAGACGCTCGGGCGTGACCGTCCACGAGATGGCCTTCGGGAGCGGTCTGGCGGACCACCCGGACGGCGATCTGCTCACCGCGCTCACCACACCCGGCGCCCCGGGCCCGCTCGTCGGCGCGGTCCCCGCGCCGATCGGCGCCTACCGCGACATCCTGGTGCCGTCCGGCCCGCCCGAGCAGGCGGCGCCCGACGAGGCGACAACGCTGCTCGTACTGACCGATGACCCCACCGTGGTGGGGCGGTTCGCCGCCGCCCCGGCCCGCCTCGTGGTCTGGGCACACACCCCGGAGGCACCCGGGGCGGACTCCGCCGTCGTGCCGCCCAGCGTCCTGGTGACCGAGGTCGACCCCCGCGACGAGGAGGCGTACCGCTCGCTCGCCTCGACGCTGCGCGCGGCCGGCGCCGACACCGTCGCCGTGGCGCACCTGTGGGCCATGGACACCAGCGGGGACGACGGGCACCGTGACGTGCTCGACGCGCAGGAGCGGGGCGTCTTCAGCCTGCAGAACCTGTGGCGGCTGCTGCCCGAGGCCGGTATCACCCTCACCCGTACCACCGTGGTCACCCGCGCCGCGCTGGGCCCCCTGGATGCCAACCCGGGCTACCGGGCCGCCGCGGTCTCCGCGTTCGTGCGCAGCGCCGTCGCCGAGGGGCACAGCGCCCTGCACCTCGACCTGTCCGGAACGGGCGGCGATGTGGTGGAGATCGTCCGCCGCGAGGAGACCACCGCCGCCGACGGCACGTCGGTGGCGTACGTGGACGGTGTCCGCCACCTCCAGGGTCTGGAGGCGCTGCCACTGCCCGAGGGGCCCTCACCGCTGGCGCTGCGGGACGGCTTCGTCGTGGTGACCGGTGGTCTGGGCGGCATCGGCCGGCTGCTGACCGCGTTCCTGCTGCGGCACTTCAAACGGGACGTCCTGGTGCTGGGGCGGCGCGACCCGGAACGGGCGGAGCGGGAGATCGCCGAACTGCGGGCGCTCGCACGGGAGCACGGCGGAGCGTTCAGCTACCGCCGGTGCGACCTGGGCGACGCGAGCGCGCTGCGGGCGGCGGTCGAGGGACACGCCGCGTCCTCGGGCCTGCCCCTTCAGGGGGTGTTCCACCTCGCGGGCGTGATCCACGAGGCCCTGATCGCCGAGCAGTCGGTCGCCGATCTGCGGGCGGTGTACGCACCGAAGGTGCGCGCCCTGCACCTGCTCGGCGACCTGTTGCTGGAGCGGCACCCGGACGCGTTCCTGGTCGCCTTCGCCAGTGCCCGGAGCCTGGCCCCGGGCACCACCGTCTCCGGCTACGTCTCCGGCTCGGACTTCGCGGCCCACCACGCGGCCTGGCTGCGTTCGCGCGGGCTGGCGGCCACCTCCGTGGCGTGGGGCGTGTGGGACGAGACCGGCATGAGCCGCAACCTGCGCGTCAACCGGTCGCTGAGCCGCCGCGGCATCGCGACGATGGACCCGCTGCGGGCCCTGCTCGCGCTGTCCCGTGCCGTCGGCACCGACGCGTCCGGCGTCCATCTGGGGGTGGACGGGGCCCGGTTGCCGTCCGCGCTGCCGGTGCGGGAGGACCGTCCCGACCTGGACGACGTGTGCGTGGTCACCGACTTCGCCACCTTCGAGGAGGTGTTCGCCCCCCGCGCGGCGGAGATCGCCGACGTGCTGCGGCCGGAGCACGGCGACCGGCCCCCGCGGTACGCGCTCCTCGACGAGGTGCCGCTGGACCGCAACGGCGCCGTCGACCGCTCCGCCGTGCTCAGCCGGCTGGACGTGCTGCGCGGCGAGGTGACCGTCGAGGGGCCGCGCGGCCCCCTGGAGGAGCGCATCCGCGACATCTGCCGCGCGGTTTTCCGGGTGGATACCATCGGCGTGACCGAGAACCTCTTCGATGTCGGCGCCGACTCCATCGCCACCATCCAGCTGTTGGCGCGGCTGCGTGACGAGAACGTCGTCCAGGTCTCCCACCAGGCGTTCTACGCGGAGCCGACGATCCGGCACCTGGCGGAGCAGGCGGCGGCGGCCGGTGCGGAGCACACCGCGCCCGAGCGGGCCGCCGAGCCGGCACCGCCGCACACCGGGGCGGACGGCGACAGCCCGCTGACCCCGCAGCAGCGCCGCCTGTGGTTCCTGTTCGAGGCCGACCCGCAGAGCCCGTACTACAACAACACCGTGTCCATCACGGTGACCGGGGAGGTCGCGGCGCCGCTGCTGAAGGTCGCGGTGATGCAGCTGATCGACCGGCACGAGGCGCTGCGGGTACGGTTCGGCGCCGGCGAGGACGGCGAGATCGTCCAGCGGCTCGTCCCGGTGGAGGAACTGGGCCTGGAACTCACCGAGCACGACCTGCGCGCGGTGCCGCAGGAGGAGCGCGCGGCGCGGGTGGAGCGGATCATCGCGGACTCCGCCGCGATCCCCTTCGACCTGCCTGCCGAGGCGCCGGTGCGGGCCGCCGTCGTCCGGGAGAGCGAGGACCGGGCGACCATCGTCCTGACGATCCATCACATCGTGTCCGACGGCTGGTCGATGGGCGTCATCCTGTCCGACCTGGCCGCGATCCACCGCGACCTGCTGGACCACGGCGTGGTGCGGCTGGACCCGATCCGTGGCCTCTACCCCCGGTACGTGACGGAGGTGACCGCGTACGAGGGGACCCCGGCCCACCGCCGGCAACTCGACTACTGGACGGAGCAGCTCGGGGACGTCACCGTCCCGGCGGAGCTGCCCGGCCGGGTGACCGGCGCCGAGCCGGCCGGCTCGGCGGGCGACCACATCACCACGGTCGTGGACCCCGAGGTCCTGGCGGGCCTGCGCCGGCTGGCGCGCGAACACGGCGTCTCGCTCTATGTGCTGCTGCTGGCCGCCTACGCGGTGCTGCACCAGCGGCTGACCCTGAGCGACCACGTCCGGCTCGGCACGCTCGTCGCCAACCGGGGGCTCGGCGACACCGCCGGAATGGTCGGGTTCCTGGCCAACACGCTGCCGCTGGACGTCCGGGTCGATGACACGGAGCCCTTCTCGGCGCTGCTGGACCAGGTCAAGGCCAAGGTGATCGGCCTCCACGACAACCAGGACGTGCAGTTCGACTCCCTGGTGCAGGTGCTGCAACCGGAGCGGGCGCACAACAAGAACCCGCTCTTCCAGGTGCTGTTCGCGCTGCAGAACGCCCAGATCGAGCAGGTGACCACCCCCGAGGCGTCGTGGCGGCTGCGGATCTGGGAGAGCGAGACCGCCAAGTTCGACCTGTCGGTCCAGACGTTCGAGCGGGAGGGGCGTCTCGACCTGGTCTTCGAGTACCGCCGCGACCTGTTCGCCCGCCGCGACGTCGAGCGCTGGAGCGAGGCCTATCTGACGGTGCTCGGCGACCTCCCCGGTCTGCGGGACCCGCGGGTCGGCGCCATCGAGATCGCCGGCCCCGCCGAGCGGCGGCGCGTCCTGTCGGTCAACGGCCCGCTCGACGGCCCGCTGCCCGCGTCCATTCCGGCCCGGCTGGCCGAGGTGGTACGGGAACGGCCGGACGCGACGGCACTGGTGATGGGCGCGGAGCGGTTCACCTTCGCGGAGCTGTGGGACCGCTCGGGCGCCTGCGCCGAGCGGCTGCGCGCCCGGGGCGTGCGGGCCGGCAGCCGGGTGGCGGTCATGGCCCGCCGCTCGCCGCACGTGATCATCGCCATGGTCGCCGCGCTGCGCCTGGGCGCCGCCTACGTACCGCTGCGGCCCTCGGACCCGCCGGAGCGCCGTGACCTGGTGCTGGCGGACTCCGAGGCGGTGCTCCTGCTCGACGAGATCGAGCACCCGGACACCGCCGTGCCGCAGCTGACGCTGGGCGTCCACGACGTGCCGCCGGGCGACGGCGCCGCCGCGCGGCCCGACCACGCCGGCGACCCGGCCACCACGGCCGCCTACGTCATGTACACCTCCGGCAGCACCGGCCGTCCCAAGGGCGTGGTGGTCTCCGCCGAGAACATCCTGCGCCTGGTGCACGCACCCACCTTCGTCACCCTCGACGCGCGGGACGTGGTCCTCCAGACGGGATCGCTCACCTTCGACGCCTCCACCCTGGAAGTGTGGGGAGCGCTGCTCAACGGGGCGCAACTGCACCTGGTGGACGAGCACGTGCTGCTGGACGCGGCCTCCCTGCGGGCCGCCGTCCAGGACGCGGGCGCCACCGTGATGTGGGCGAGCGCCCCGCTGTTCAACCAGATCGTGGACGCCGACCCGGCCGCCTTCACCGGGCTGCGGCAACTGCTGGTCGGCGGCGACGTGCTGTCACCGCGGCACATCCGCGCCGTCCTGGACGCCGACCCCGGCGTGCGCGTCATCAACGGCTACGGCCCGACCGAGAACACCACCTTCTCCACCACACACCCGATCCCGGCCGACCACCCCGATGACCGGCCCGTCCCCATCGGGCGCCCCATCGGCGGATCCTCGGCGTACGTGCTCAGCGGCGCGGGCCGGCTCCAGCCGGTCGGCGTCCCCGGCGAACTGTACGTGGGCGGCCGGGGGGTGGCGCTGGGCTATCTGAACCGCCCCGACCTCACCGCCGCCGCGTTCTCCCGGGACCCCTTCACCGCGAACGGGCGCATGTACCGCACCGGTGACCTGGTGCGGCTCAACGAGAACCTCGACATCGAGTTCATCGGACGGGTCGACCACCAGGTCAAGATCCGCGGCTTCCGGGTCGAACTGCCGGAGATCGAACGCGTCGCACGCTCCCTGGCGTACGTGCGGGAGATCGTCGTCGAGGCCCGGAAGGGAGCGAGCGGCGGACTGCGGCTGGTCGGGTTCTGGTCCGGCGAGAGCGACCGCGACATCCGCGCCGACCTGGAACGGCTGCTGCCCGACTACATGGTCCCCTCCGTCCTGGTGCCGCTGGAGCGGCTGCCGCTGGACCGCAACGGCAAGGTCGACCGCCGTGCGCTGGCCGGCGTCGAGATCACTCCCGCCCGGCCCGAGAGCGCCACGGGCGACCGTTCCGCCGTGGACGAACTCGGCCCCGAGGCCGCCGAACTGCGCCGGGTGTGGGCCGAACTCCTCGGAACGGAGGCATTCGGCGCCGACGACACCTTCTTCAGCCTCGGCGGGGACTCCATCCAGGTCATCCAGATGACCAACCGGCTGCGCGGCTCCGGCTACCACGTCTCCGCCAAGGACGTCTTCGAGAACCAGACGATCCGCAAGTTGGCCCGCGTCCTGCGCCCGGGCCGGACGGCGGCGGCCGTCGTCGAACGGCAGGACACGGCACAACTGGCGCCGATGCACGCCTGGATCCTCGACGCCCTGGGCGAGGAGGAGTGGCTGGACCACTGGAACCTGCCGCTGGTGCTGGACCTCGACGAGGACCACCCCCCGCAGCGGATCGCCGCGGCCCTGCGCGCGGTGGCCGCCCACCATCCCGCGCTGCGCTCCCGGCTGCGCCGGGTGGACGGCGTCTGGCACTACGAGGAGGACCTGCCCGCCGCCGGGATCCCCGTCCGGGCCTGGGCGGTGACCGATCTCGCGGAGATCACCGCGGAACTGACCGAACTCCAGCGGACGCTGGACCCGGCGCGCGGGCGGATGCTCCAGGCGGCCAAGGTGACCGTGGGGGAGGAGCACAAGCTCGTCCTGGCGGTGCACCACCTGGTCAGTGACGGCGTCTCCCTGCGGATCCTGGCCCGTGACCTGCGCACGGCCCTGCGGGAGGAGACCGGCGCGCTGCCCGCCACCACCGGCACCGCCACCTACTCCTCGTGGATCGCCGCCACCCACCTGCGCGCCGACTCCGCGCCGCGACGGGACCAGGTGGCCTACTGGTCGGATGTCACCGACCGGGTACGCAGCCCGTTCCCGCACGTGGTGCTCACCGAAGAGGCCACCGTGGACCGGGAGTTCCGTCTCCCGGAGCGGGCCACCGAGACCCTCTCGCGCATCGGGCGCGGCTTCCCAGGCGCCGAACTCCAGCACGCGCTGCTGGCGACGCTGGCCTCCGCGTACGGCGAGGCGTTCGGCACGCGGGAATTGCCGGTGCTGCTGGAGGGCCACGGCCGGGCCGATGTCGTGGACGACCTCGACCTGTCCGGCACCGTCGGCTGGTTCACCAGCATCTACCCCACGGTGCTGCCCAGCGACCCCCGGCAGGACCCGATCGCCGCCGTCCTGGCCTGCCGCGCCCATCTGGACGGCATCCCGGCCGGTGGCCGCGACTACGGGGCCCTCGCCTTCCTCACCGGCGCGGTCCGCCACCCCGCCGCCGCGATCCCCGTCGCGTTCAACTACCTGGGCGCCATGCCGGCCGGCATGGTCCTGGCGGACGCCGCCTACGGCCTCTTCCGCGCCCCCGACTCGCGGCGCGAGTGCGCCATCGAGGTCAACATCTTCCGCTACGGCGACGAACTCAAGGTCTCCGTACGGGTGGACCGGCGCTTCGCGGACCGGCCGGAGGTGGCCCGGCTGCTGGCCGGCTACGAGCAGGGCCTGCTCGACCTCGCCCGGCTGCTGGAGGCGGCCCCCACCGGGGCGGACTCCGGGCAGGCCCCCGGGGAGCCGGCCCTCGGCGACGCCGAACGGGAGCTGCTGCGCGAACGGTACGGCGACCGCGCCGAGCACGTGCTGCCGCTGACCACCACCCAGGAAGGGCTGCTCTACCACGAGCTGATGAACCCCGGCGGCAGCGACTACTTCGGACAGATCGTCACCACCCTCAGCGGCGACCTGCGCCGGGAGCGGTTCGAGGCCGCGTGGCGCACGGTCGTCGCCGAGAACGAGATGCTGCGGACCGTCTACAGCTGGGAGAACCTCCCCCACCCCGTCCAGGTCGTCCTGCGCGACCCGCACCTCGAGATCACCCACCGCGACCTGACGGCCCACGGCGGCCCCGACGGGACGCGTGCGGCGCTCGACCGGGCCCTGGCCGAGGACATCGCGCGCGGCTTCGACCTCGCGAACGGACCGCTGCTGCGCATCGCCCTGCTGCGGACCGGCGCCCAGGAGCACGCGTTCGTGCTGAGCTTCCCCCATCTGTCCCTGGACGGCTGGAGCGTCTTCCGGATGCTCAGCCGGGCGATGGAGCTCTACGACGCGGACACCGCCGAGGCCGTCCCCGCCCCGGCACCCGGCTTCCGGGACTTCGTCCGCTGGCAGCACGGCGTGGACCTGAGCGCGGCACGCGCCTACTGGGCGGAGCACCTGAACGGCGCCAAGGCCTCGGCCCTGCCGCCGGAAGCCGCCCCGCAGGGCGGGGGAGAGGACCGCTTCAGCCAGCTGAACCTGGTCCTCGGATCCGAGGAGACCACCGCCGTCCGCGCCTTCGCCGCCGCCTCCAGCTGCACGCTGGGCACGGTGCTCCAGGCCGCGCTGGCGCTGTCCCTGCGCATCGTCTCCGGCGCCGACGAGGTGCTCTTCGGGACCACCGTCTCCGGACGCACCCCCGAGGTGCCGGACGTGGAACGCATCGTGGGCCTGCTGATCAACACCCTGCCGGTCCGGGTGGAGACCACCGGCGACGAGAAGGTCGGCGAACTGCTCCACCGGCTCCAGCGCGACGGCTTCGCCGCGATGGAACACGGTGACCTGGCCACCACCCACATCCTGGAGAGCGCCGGCGTCGGCGCCGGACGCTCCCTGTTCGACGTGCTCTTCATCCTGGAGAACTACCCGCTGGGCCCCGAGCACCTCAGCTCGCGGCGCCTGGGCATCGGGGAGTTCGCCAGCCATGAGCGCACCAACTACCGGCTCACCGTCGTCGCGGTGCCCGGCGACGAACTCACCGTCCGGTTCTCCTCGACGACCGGAGCCGTCGACCCCGAGTGGGTCGCCGTGTTCGCCCGCGTCTTCCGCTCCTGCCTGTCGCAGATCGCGGAGGGACGGGCCACCGTGGCCGACATCGACGGCAGCGACCCCGGCGAGGTGGCCGAACTGCTGCGCCGCTCGGAGAACGCGCCGACGGTGATCGCCGCACACGAGGACCAGCGGGAGTTCTTCGCCCGCTTCACCGGCCCGGTCTACGTGCTGGACCCGCAGGGGCGCCCGTGCCCGGCCGGTGTCCGGGGCGAGATCTACGTCGGAGCCGACTCCCCGGCCGCGCTGCCGGCCGACGGGGAGTGGGCGCAGTGGATGGCCGAGGGCGTCATCGCACCCGGCTTCCCCTCACCGAGCCCGTTCCTCTACCCCACCGGAGACGGTGGCATGTGGGTGGACGGCACCACCATCAAGCTGGACGACTGATCACCAGGAATCGGGGGATTCACCATGACCACGCGTCATGCCAAGAGAGCGTCCGAACTGATCCGCCACCGGGGGCGCCGCTACCCGGTCGCCACCGTGGAGGCCGCCGCCCTGCGGGCCGCGGACGTCGCCGAGTGCGCCGCCGTCCAGTGCCGCACGGCGGACGGCTCCCCGCGGGCCGTCGCCTTCGTCCGCACCTCCTCCGGCCGTGCCGTCACGGCCGATGACCTGCCCGGCGTACCCGTGGACGAGGTCATCACCCTCACGAGTCTGCCGCTGGACCGGCACGGGCGGGTCGACTACGCGCTGCTGCGCGAGGCCGCCGTCCTGGACCGCGAGCCGCTGCGCGAACACGAGGCCGGCTGGCGGGAAACGCACGGGCTGCGGGAGAGCGTCCTGCTCCACCGCGAGGTCTACGACCACGGCTCCCCGGTGACGCCGTCCGCCCCGGCGACCGGCGACGGCACCACGGGCGGTACGGCCCCGCAGCCGAGCCCGCGCCCGGCCGTCCCCGCCTACGTCCAGGGCCCGCCCCTGCTGGAGGTGCCCGGCGACGCCCGGACCCTGCCCGCCACGCTGCACCGCGCGGCGCGCGGCGGCGAGGACACCGGCTGCCACTTCGTGGACGCCGCCGGCGACACCGTCTTCGTCTCCTACGCCCGCCTGCTGGCGCGGGCCGAGCGGGTCGCCGCCCGGCTCCAGTCGGGCGGGGTGGCCGCCGGTGACCTCGTGCTGCTGCTGGCCGGCAGCCAGGAGGAGTTCACCGTCGCCCTGTGGGGGACGCTGCTGTGCGGCGCGACCGCCGTACCGGTGACCCCCTCCGCCGACTACCGGGAGCGGCGCACCGAGGCCGAGGCCCTGCGCCGCATCTGGACCACCGCGCACCGGCCCCGGGTGCTGGCCACCCCGGGCCTGCTCCCGGAGGCGGAGCGGCTGCTGGAGGGCGCGACGCTGCTGTCCCTGGCCGAGGCCGAGGCGTACGACGGGGCGACGCTGCCGGTCGACATCGTGCCGGAGTCCCCCGCGCTGATCCTGTTCACCTCGGGAAGCACCGGCACCCCCAAGGGGGTGGTGCAGTCGCACGCGAACCTCCTGAACAAGCAGCGGGCCGCCGTGCAGCACAGCGGCTACGCGGCCGACGACGTCTTCCTCAACTGGCTCGCGATCGAGCACGTGGTGGGGCTGGTCCACGCCCATCTGCTGCCCGTCTACCTGGGCGCCGCCCAGGTGCACGCCGCGACCGCGTACGTGCTGGGCGAGCCCACCCGGTGGGCCGACCTGGCCAGCGCCCACCGGGCCACGAACACCTGGGGCCCCAACTCCATGCTCGCGCTGCTCGCCGACGCGGTGGCGGACGGCGGCGAGCGGCGGTGGGACCTGTCGGCCGTGCGCCGCTGGATCAACGCCGGCGAGCAGGTGCACTACGGCACCTGCCAGCGGCTGCTGACGCTGCTGGAACCCCACGGTCTGCCGGCGGGCGCCATCAAGCCCGAGTGGGGCATGTCGGAGACCTGCAATATGGTGATCGTCTCCGACACCCTGGAGCGGGGCCGGACCACCGGCGTGCAGGACGTGCGCCGCATCCATCCGGACGGCGCCCTGGACTTCGCCGACCGCCCCGGCGGAACCGCCGGCCGGTTCGTCGAGTGCGGACGCGTGTACCCCGGCGTGGAGGCCCGGGTGGTCGACGAGGAGGGTGCCCTCGTACCGGAGGGCCGCATCGGCACCTTCCAGGTCCGTGGCGCCACCCGGCTGCTGGAGTACTTCAACAACCCGGAGGCCAACGCCCGGTTCTTCCGCGAGGACGGCTGGTTCGACACCGGTGACCTGGCGTTCGTCCGCGACCGGAAGATCACCTTCACCGGACGCGGCGCCGACCGGATCATCGTCAACGGGCTCAACTACCAGAACGTCGACCTGGAGGCGCTGGTCGAAACGGTCCCCGGGGTGGTCCCCACCTTCGCCGCGGCCTGCTCGGTGCGCGACGAGGACGATGTGACCGACCATCTGGCCGTCTTCTACGTCCCCCAGGAGACCGGCCCCGCCGGTGCCGCCGACCAGATCAAGGAGATCCAGTCCGTCCTGCGGCGCGAGTTCGGTCTTTCCGCGCGCTACGTCGTGCCGCTGCGCACCGAGCAGGTGCCCAAGACGAGCATCGGGAAGATCCAGCGCGGCAAGCTCGTCTCCCGGCTCGCGGCCGGCGAGTACGACGAGGAGCTGCGGGCGACCGGCCAGCTGCGCGGTGCCCGGCAGCGCGTGATCCCGCCGTGGTTCTTCACCGAGACCACGCACCCACGCGTCCTGCCGGCCCCCGCGGGCCGGCCGGTGCACCTGACCCTGGCCGGCGGCTCACCGGCCGACCGGGAAGCGGTCGGCCGCGCCCTGGCGCAGACCCTGACCGTGGTCTCGGGGCCGGCCGCCGAACACCCCGCCGAGACCCTCGACGCCGTGGTCGACCTGACGCTGACCCGGGACGGCTGGGACGCCTCGGACGTGCTGCGGCTGATCACCGCCACCGCCACCGCCGAGCGGCCGGCCGGCGAACCGGCGGGCCGGGCACGGAAGATCCTGCTGGTGAGCGTCGGTGACCGGGGCCGCGACGCCGCCGCCCGCGCCCACCTCGGCGCCCTCCAGGGCTATGTGCGCAGCGTGAACGGCGACGCCCACGACCCGGCGGTCATCTGGTGCGATCTCGACACCCTCGACGCTGCGAACGCGGCGGCGCTGGCCGCCGAACTGACCGCCCCCTCGGGCGCGGCGGTGGTCGCCCACCGCGCCGGTGTCCGCTCCGAGCGCGTCCTGGCCCCCGCGCCCGCCGCCGCCCCCGGCACGCCCGGGGCCGCCGCCCCGGTCCTCAAGACCGGCGGCACGTACCTGGTCAGCGGCGGTCTGGGCGGGGTGGGCCGCGAGGTGAGCCGCTTCCTCGCCGACCGCCACCAGGCCCGGCTGATCCTGGTGGGCAGCACCCCGCTGGAGCGTCTCGACACCGAACGCCGCCGGGAGCTGGAGGCGTTGGCGGCCAGGACCGAGGTGCGTTACCTCGCCGTGGACCTGGCCGCGCCCGACGCCGCCGCGCGGCTGCGGGAGGCGGCGGGACCCGGGGCCGTCGACGGGGCGTTCCACCTCGCCGGTCTCGGCACCTTCGGCACACAGGCGCTGGAGGACCTCGACGGGCAGCGGACGGTCGACGCCGAACGCCTGGCCCGGTACACGGCGGTGAAGGTGGGCGGCCTGTTCGCCCTCGCCGAGGTGGCGGGACCGGCCGCCCCGCTGATCGCCTTCAGCTCCGTCAACGCCTACTTCGGCGGCGTCGGGCACGCCGAGTACTCCGCCTCCAACAGCGCGCTCAACGAGGCGGTGCGCGTCCTGCGCGCCCAGGGCCACCGTGCGGCCGTCTCGCTCGGCTGGAGTGCGTGGACGGGCCTGGGCATGTCGCGGGGCAACACCGTGCCGATCGAACGGCGCGGCTTCCTGTCCCTGGACCCGGACCTGGCCCTGGAGTCCCTGCTGCTCGCGCTCGGCCACGACCGCGCGGTCACCTATGTCGGCCTGGACGGCGCCCACACCGACGTCGCCGCGCAGGTACGGCACAAGCCCGGCTGGCGGCTGGTCCCCACGTACTACTACGTGGCCGACGGCGAGATACCCGCCGCCGCGATCGCCGCCCTCGCGGCCGGGGCCGAGAGCGCGCTCGTGCCGCAGATCCCCCGGCGGCGCGACGGGCAGGTGGACACCGTCCGGCTGCTCCAGTCGGCCGGCACCCGCGCCACCGGCGCCCGCCCCGAGACGGAGACCGAACGCCGGCTCGCGGCCGTGTGGGAACGCATCCTGGGCACCGAGGAACTGGCGCGGGACGACGACTTCTTCTCCCTCGGCGGGCACTCGCTGATGGCGGCCCGGCTCGGGAACGACATCCGCGCCGAGTTCGGCGTCACCCTCGCCCTGCACGAGGTGTTCGACGACCCGACCCTGGCGGCCATCGCCCGGGTGATCGACGAGAAGTCGGCGCGCCCCGCACCGGCCCCCGGCTCCGCCACTGCGCCCGGCGCGGAGCCCGAGGACGGACCGTCTGCAGCCCAGCGCCGGATCTTCTTCGCGGAGAACGTCGAACCCGGCCTGGCCCTGTACAACATCGTGGCCGCCTGGGAGCTGACCGGCGGCATCGACGCCGGCCTGCTGGAGAAGGCCCTGACCTTTGTCACCCGCCGGCACGAGGCGCTGCGGACGGTCTTCGACACGGTCGGCGGCACTCCCGTCACCCGCGTCGTGGACCGGCCCGACGTCACGCTGCACCGGGTCCCGCTGGAGGCGCTGGACGAGGAGGAGGCCCGGGCACGGCTGTCGGAGGTCCTCGACGCGGAACTGCGGCACAAGTACGACCTCGCCGCCGCGCCGCTGGCCCGCTGCACCCTCGCCCAACTGCCGGGCGAACGGTCGGTGCTGATCGTCTCGCACCACCATCTGGCCTCCGACGGCTGGTCGCTCGGGGTCTTCATGCGCGACCTCGTCCTGGTCCACAACGCGCTGGCGGCGCAGGACATGCCGGACCTGCCGGCGGTCCCGGCGGACGTCCCGGCTGCGGTGCGCCGCCAGGACGCGGCCGGCGCCGCCTCCGTAAGCGCCGCGAACCACTGGCGCGAGCTGCTGGAACGGGACATCGCCCCGCTGGAACTGCCCCTGGACCGCCCCCGGCCGCAGATGCAGTCCTACGCGGGGGACACCCTCTTCCTGCGGCTCGATCCGCAGGAGGTGCGGCGGATCACCGCCGCGGCGGCCGGCGTCGGCGTCTCCACGGCGGTCTGGCTGGCCACCGCGTTCGGAGTGCTGCTGTCCCGGCTCACCGGACGGCAGGACTTCTTCCTCGGCATGCCCGCGATGCGCCGCGACGACCCCGGACTGGCCGAGGCCGTCGGCATGTTCGTCAACACCCTGCCGTACCCGATGTCGGTGCCCGCCGACCGGACGGTGCAGGAGCAGTGCGCGGCGGTCCGGCAGGGCATGACGGAGCTGCTGCGGCACCAGGACTACCCCTTCGACCACATGGTGGCGAACTTCGCCCCCGAACGGGACACCTCCCGCCCGCCGCTGGCCCAGACCATGTTCAACTACGTGCCCACGGAGGACTTCCCGCAGTTCGCCGGCACCACCCGGTCCCCGCTGGAACTGCGGCACCGCATCGCCCGCTTCGATCTGTCGCTGCACGCCTACGAGCGGGAGGACGGGCTGGTCCTCGCCTTCGAGTACGCCACCGCGCTCTTCCGGGAGGAGACCGTACTCGGCTGGCAGCGGGCGTTCCGCGCCCTGCTGGAGGCCATGGCAGAGGACCCGCGGCGGGCGGTGTCCCGGCTGACCGCCGTCCCCACCGGGGAACGGGAAGCCGCCCTGCGGCTGGGCCGCAACACCCGCGAGACACCCGAACAGGGCTCGGTGGCCGACGCGTTCGCCTCCACGGCGCGCGCCTTCGCCGACCGCACCGCACTGGTCCACGGCGAACAGGCGCTCACCTACCGCGAGCTGGACGCCCACAGCGCCGGCGTCGCGGCGCACCTCGCCGCGCGGGGCGTGGCGGCCGGCGACCGGGTGGCGCTCGACGCGGCCAAGCGGGTCGAGACGGTCGTGGGGATGCTGGGCATCCTGCGCCTGGGCGCCTCCTACGTACCGGTCGACCCCGACCAGCCGGCGTCGGTGACCTCGGCCGTCCTGCGGGCCGGCGGAATCCGCGGCCACCTCACCACCACCGGCTGGGTCGCCGTCGACACGGCGGGGGAGCCCGCAGGAGAGGTGCGGGAGATCCCGTTCCGCTCCACCACGGACACCTGGCCGGACCGCGACATCCCCGGGTCCTGCGAGGCGTACGTGATGTTCACCTCCGGCACCACCGGGGTGCCCAAGGGCGTCGCCATCGCCAACTCCAGCATCGTGGGCCTGGTACGCGATCCGGACTGGATCACCTTCGACGAGGGAACACGGGTCCTGCAGACCGGGTCGCTGTCCTTCGACGCGGCCACCCTGGAGGTGTGGGCGCCGCTGCTCAACGGCGGCACCCTGGTCCTGACGGACAAGGAGAACATCCTCGATGTCACCCGGCTCCGCGCGGAGATCGAGCGCTCGCGTCCCACCCTCATGTGGGTGAGCGCCCCGCTGTTCCACCAGCTGACCGACGCCGACGCCGCGCTGTTCGCCGGGGTGGCGGACCTGCTGGTGGGCGGGGACGTGGTCTCGCCCGAGCACGTCAACCGGGTGCTGGAGCGGTGCCCGGGAACGCGGATCACCAACGGCTACGGGCCCACGGAGAACACCACGTTCACCACCACGCACACCATGACCGCCCCCGTGCACGGCGCCGTGCCGATCGGCCGGCCGATCCGGGGCCGTACCGCCCTCGTCGTCGACGACCACGGCGAGGTGGTGCCGTTCGGCGTCCAGGGCGAACTGTACGTCGGCGGGGAGGGACTGGCCCTGGGCTACGTCGGCAACGCGGCGGAGACCGCCCGGCGGTTCACCGAGATCCCGGCCCTTCCGGGGGAACGCCTGTACCGCACCGGTGACTTCGCGACCCTCGACGCCGACGGCGTGGTCCACTACCGGGGCCGCCGCGACGGGCAGGTCAAGGTCCGCGGCCACCGGGTCGAACTGGACGCGGTGCGGGCCGCGCTGTGCTCCCTGCCGGGGGTCCGCGACGCGTTCGTCCTCAGCGTCGCCGAGGCCGGCGGCGCGCTCACCGCGCACGTCGCCGCCGACGGGACGGACCCCGCCGAACTGCGGACCAGGGTGCGCGGGCTGCTCCCCCCGTACGCGGTGCCCTCCGTGATCCAGGTCTACGACACGCTGCCGCTCAAGAGCAGCGGCAAGGTGGACGTGTCGCTGCTGCGCACCGCCGCCGACACCCCGGCGGACGAGCCGGTGGCTGCCTCCACCGAACCCCTCTCGCCGCGCGCGGAGCGCCTGCTGGCCGCGTACGCGTCGGTGCTGAACCTCCCGAGGGTCGGCCCGGACGACTCCTTCTTCGAACTGGGCGGCGACTCGCTGCTCACCATCAAGCTGGTGGCGCTGCTCCGGGAGGAAGACGTCCTGGTCGATCCCAAGCAGGTGTTCCTCTACCCGGACGTGCGCACCCTCGCCGCGGCCCTGGAGGACCACGAGCAGCAGGTCACCGCCCGTGGCGGCCGGCCGGCCGCCAAGCTGGTGCGGCTGCGGCCCACCCCCGGGGACGGGCCGGACGTCGTCTTCGCCCCGCCGGCCGGCGGAACGGTGCTCGGCTACATCGAACTCGCCCGCCATCTGCGGGGGTTCGGCGCGGTCCACGGCGTGGAGGCACCCGGTCTCGCCGCCGGCGAGTCCCTGGTCCTGCCGAGCTTCGAGGAAGCCGTCGACTTCTGCTTCGAGGCGGCGGAGGATGTGCTCGGTGACGGCGGATACGTCGGGGGGCACTCGCTGGGCGGCCACATCGCCTTCCACCTGGCCGCCACGCTCATCGACAAGGGCGTGAAGCCCAAGGGGCTGATCATCCTCGACACCCCGCCGAACCTGGGGGACATCCCGGTCGCGGACGCCGACCTGACGGAGGAGGAGACCCGCGTCTTCATCCTCGCGATGGGCATCGGCGGCATGCTCGACCAGGACCGCGACCTCCTGCAGAAGCTTCCGTACGAGGAGGCCAAGCGGGTTCTGCTCGACCGGGCACGCAAGGACCCCCGGGTCGCGGCGTTCCTGAGCGCGGAGTACCTGGACCGGTTCCTGCGGCTGCAGATGCACCAGTTGATGTACTCGCGCGACGTGGCCCTGCCGGACCGCAAGCTGGACATCCCGGTCTTCGTCTTCCGCACCGGACAGCACGCGAGCGACGTCGCGGGGCTGTTCTCCGACTGGACCCGGTACACCACCCAGGAGGTCACCTTCGTCGACATCCCCGGCGACCACGCCTCGATGCTGCGCTCGCCGCACGTCACCGAGGTCGCCGCTCTCCTCGACGAACACTGCGGCGCCCCACGGTGACGCGCCGGGCCGGCGAGCCGCACACCGCGCTCGCCGGCCCGGGCCCGGCCCGGCGAGGGCAGCCGTACACCGTCCGGGTGCCCTCGCCGGCAGCCGGACACGACAGCAGGAAAGGAGACACGATGATCAAGGTCGAAGGGCTGACCAAGCGCTTCACACCCTTCCAGGGCGTGTTCGAGGTCAACCTTGAGGTGGGACGGGGGGAGGTGCTGGGATTCATCGGCCCGAACGGAGCCGGCAAGTCCACCACCATCCGCCATCTGATGGGGTACCTCCAACAGGACGCAGGCCGGGCCGAGATCGACGGCCACGACTGCTGGCACGAGCCGGTGGCCGCCAAGGCACGCCTGGGCTACCTCCCGGGTGAGATCGGCTTCCCCCAGGGCGTCTCGGCCCGGACCTTTCTGCGGATGCAGGGGGAGTTGCGGGGGCACACGGACACCCGGCGGCGGGACGAACTCGTCGACCGGCTCCGGCTGCGCCTGGACACACCGATCGGCAAGATGTCCAAGGGCATGAAGCAGAAGCTCGCCATCATCGCGACCTTCATGACCGACCCCGAGGTGGTCATCCTCGACGAACCCGCCAGCGGTCTCGACCCGCTCATGCAGGACGAGCTGATCGCGCTGCTCGTCGAGGCGAAGCGGGCGGGCACCACGATCCTGCTCTCCTCCCACATCTTCGAGGAGGTGGAGGCGGTCGCGGACCGCATCAGCATCATCCGGGACGGGCGCATCGTCTCCACCCAGACGATGGAGTCGGTCCGTACCGCCCTGCGGACCGCCCTGAAGGTGACCTTCACGGAGAACGTGACCGCGGCGTCCTTCGCGGGCTTCGCGGTGGAGCAGGCGGGCCCGCGCACCCTGGTCTTCCAGCCCCGCGGCGACACCGGCGAGATCGTCAGAGCCCTGGCGCCGCACCCCGTTGCCGACGTGGAGACCGAACGCCAGTCCTTCCGCGACTACTTCCGTGAGGCGTACCGAGGAGAGGTGGCGTGATGAACCGGACCGTTCTGAGGTACTCGTTCCTCACCAACGCGCCGCTGCTGGCCGCCGCCGCGGTGGTGATCGGCTCGATGGTGCTGTCGCTGGCGTGGCTCTTCCCGCTGCTGTCCGCCGACGCCACCTACACGGAGATGCTGGACACGATCCCCGAGCAGCTGCGGCAGGCGCTGGGGGTATCGGGGGACCAGACCCAGTATTTCGGATTTCTGACGGCCAACTACTACAACTCGCTCCATCTTTACTTCATGATGGCGCTCGTCCTGCTGCTTGGACACCGGCTGGTGTCCAAGCCGATCGACGACACCTCCTTGAACTATTTCCTCAACGGGGCGCTGCCCAGGGCCTCCTACCTGATCGCGCGTCTGGTGTTCTTCCTGCTCGCCTCGGTGGGGATCGCCGTGGTCTCGCTGGTCTCCATGGTGCTGGGCCAGTTGGTGTTCGACTGGGGGTCCCCCATCGAATGGCGGGGCATGGTCGTGCTCAACGTCAATCTGCTGGTGTTGTTCCTCTTCCTCGGCTCGGTCGTCTTCCTGATCCGGATGCTGACGAACACCGGTGTCGAGGCGCTCGCGGGCTCCACCGGTCTGGTCATATTCCAGTACTTCCTGAGCATGGTGGAGCCGCTGAGCCCGAACCTGTCCTTCCTGCAGTACTTCACCGTCTTCTCCCTGTTCGACGTCGACCGGCACGTCGGCAACACCGGGGTCTTCGTGGCCGTGGTGCTGGGCCTGACCGCCGCCTCCGTGGCGGTCTCGGCCGTCTCGGTCCACCTGTTCCGGCGCAAGGACCTGTTCCTCTGAGTCACCGGCGCCCGCCCGGCGCCGAACCCCACCGGCGGCCCCGGCTCCCCCGAGCCGGGGCCGCCACCGGTGACCGCCCGCGCGGAGGGGAGCGGGCCGCCTCAGACGCGGATCACGATCTTCCCCCGGGTGTGTCCGAGCTCGGCGTACGCGTGTGCTTCCGCGACCTGATCGAGGGAATAGCTCCGTTCGACGCGCGGTGTGTAGCGGCCTTCCCGGCCGAGTTCGCCCGCCTCGGCGAGGAACGAGGAGTTGTTCTCCGCGTTGGCCACACGCACACCCAGACGCTCCGCGTTCGCGTGGTCGGCGACCGTCGACACGCGAGCCGGGTCGCCCACGATCGCGACGAGATCGGCAAGGGACCCGGAGGCCGCGGTATCGAGGGCGACATCGACACCGCCGGGGGCCAAGACGGCGAGGCGTTCGGCGAGGCCGGTGCCGTAGGTGGTCGCGACGGCTCCCAGAGAGGTGAGAAACGCGTGGTTGCGCTCGCCTGCCGTCCCGATCACGGTGGCGCCCCGAGCCACGGCGATCTCGACGGCGGCGCTGCCCACACCTCCGGCAGCGCCCTCGATGAGCAGGGTGCGCCCTCGCAGGGCGCCCAGCGCGTTCAGTCCGCCGATCGCGGTCACGGACGCCAGACCGGCACCGGCGGCCTCCTCGTCGGTCCACGTGGTGGGGGCGTGGGCCCAGGCCGAGAGCACGGCCAGCTCCGCCGTCGCGCCGGTGACGCCGCCCAGCCCGAAGACGCGGTCGCCGACGTTCACCCCTCGCACCCCCGCACCGGTCTCGTCGACCACACCGACGGCGTCCCGCCCGGGAATCGCGGGCAGGTCCACAGGAATCAGCTCGCGCGCCGCGCCGGAACGTACCTTCCAGTCGATCGGGTTGACACTGGCCGCCGTGACGCGGATGCGGATCTCGCCGGGGCCCGGATGGGGGTCCGGCACGTGCTCGACCACGAGGGTCTGCACACCGCCGTACTCGTGATAGCGGACTGCACGCATGACGTCCTGCCTCTCCGCGCGGCCGGGACCGGCCGTTTCGCAAGGTCAAAGGGGGTGAGATGGCCGGTGGGCGCCGACACCGATCACCCTAGAACCTGACGTCGACGTCAGGGGCAAATCCGGCGTGTCCGGGCGGAGGGAGGCCGGCGCGAGGTGGTGGGGTACCGCCGTACCGCTCGCCGGCCGTCGCACCGTACCGAGGGGTCGGGGATCACGGCGGTGACGCCGCAGGGGGACTCCCACACGGTTTGCACACCTCGTGTTCAGGTGGGCTTCAGAACCGGTGCATATCCTGTCCAGGCACATTCCGGAGGACTCGGGAAGTCCTGCTGCCGGCGGCAGCGGAACCGGATCGAAAAGACGGGCAGCCATGAAGGCGAACGCGCGCGGAGCACGCACGCTGTGCGGGGGCGTGGCCGCGCTCTTCATGTTCGCCGTCTTCCTGTTCGGCGGGATGAGCTCGACGCTTCAGCCGGGCGAGTCCGCGACGTCCTTCCCGGCCAGTTCCTCCCCCCGGCACGCCGACCTGGATCTGCTCCAGTCGCAGAGCACCGACAAGGACGGCGCGGCACACCGCAGGTACCGCGAGACGAGCGACGACAACGCCGCTTCGATCGAGGACCAGGGCGCCGCCGAACCCTCCGGCACGTCCCTGCATGCCGCCTTCCCGGCACAGGCCCGGCCGGCGCCTTCTTCGCCGCCCGAGCGGCCGTCCCTCGCCGGGACCCGGGTCATGCGCTGCTGAACCCGCCCGGCCGCAGGAGGGCCCCCGGGGATTCCGGGCGGCTCCGTCCCGCTCTCCCGCCCCGCCCGTCACGTCGTGGACCGTGACGGGGACCGGGTCGCCCCGGGTATCCCGTTCACGAACTCCCGTGTCGTGAACGCCGCTTCCCCGGCCCGCCACACCACTCCGCACCACTCCGCACCACTCCCCACAGCGGCAGCGGCGATCCTTCCGTCATGCTGCCGCCATCGTGATCACACCTGACCGGATCGAGGTATCCATGGTGAAGCGAATGACCCGTCCCGTTGCTCTGACGTTCGCGGCCGGCGCCGCGCTCGTCGCTGCCCTCACCACCACCGGCTGTGCCGCCGTCGACAAGGCCATGGACTGTGTCCGGGCCGCCGACACCATCGCGGGGCAGGTGGACGACCTCCAGCGCAGCGTCGAGCAGGTGTCGGACGATCCCACCCAGCTCGACACCTCGCTCACCGAGATCGACGGGACCCTCACCGACCTCGGCGACAAGACGAGTGACGCCGATGTGTCCCAGGCGGTCGAGAACCTGAAGGAGGCCGTGGGCAACATGCAGACCGCGGTCGCCGAGGGGGACACCTCGCCCGACATGACGCCCCTGCGGGACGCGGTGGGCGAGCTGACCAACGTCTGCACCCCCTGAGCGACCCGGCCGCCGGCGGGTGCGTTCCCCGGGGCGCACCCGCCGGCACGCCGAGAAACAGTGCCGCGCCGCTCAGTTCACCGGCCGGAAGGTGGTCACCGGCCCCGGGACGGCGTCCGGGCGGCCGGTGGCGCGGGTGACGGGCAGGGTCCCGCCGTGCCGCGCGGCGTCCAGAAGCGTGAGCATCACATCCAGTACGTGGGCGGCGAGTTCGGCCGAGGCGAGGTGGGGGCGGCCGGTCCCCAGCGCGTCGGCCAGGTCCGCGAGACCGATTCCGCGCGCCCCGGGCCGGTATCCGGCGGAGTCGGGCAGCGGCTCCCACTCCCCGGTGCCCCGGCTGAGGGAGGTGACCCCGTCGAAGGTGTTCGGATCCGGGACGGACAGCGAGCCCTTCGTCCCGTAGACCTCGACGCGGGGCAGCCGCGCGGCGTGGATGTCGAAGCTCATGACGAGCGTGGTCACGGCGCCGCCCACGTGATGCAGCAGGCCGGTCACATGGGTGTCGACCTCGACGGGGAAGCGGGTTCCGGCGCGCGGGCCGCTGCCGATGAGGCGCTCCGCCCGGGACCGTGACGCGGCGCCGGCGACCCGGGCGACCGGGCCCAGCAGATGAACGAGGGCGGAGAGGTAGTACGGGCCCATGTCCAGCAGCGGGCCGCCCCCGGGCCGGTAGTAGAACTCCGGGTCCGGGTGCCATCTCTCGTGCCCGGCCGTGGTCATGAACGCCGTGGCCGCCACGGGCGTGCCGATCTCCCCGTCGTCCACCGCCCGGCGGGCCGTCTGGATGCCGGTGCCGAGCACCGTGTCCGGTGCGCACCCCACCCGCAGCCCGCGCGAACGGGACTCCGCCAGCAGGATGTCGGCCTCTTCCCGGTCGGCGGCCAGGGGCTTCTCGCTGTAGACGTGCTTGCCGGCCCGCAGCGCGGCCAGGCTCACCGTCGCGTGGACGGCGGGGAGGGTGAGATTGAGGACGGCGTCCACATCGTCACGGTCCAGCAGGGCGTCGGCCGTGTCGGCGACGGCCACCTCTCCGGGGAGTGTGCCGGCCAGCCGCTCGGCCCGTGCCCGGTCGAGATCGGTGACGGCCGTCACGCGCAGGCTGTCCAGGTCCTTCAGGGTCGCGGCGTAGGCGCCGCTGATCGCTCCGGCCCCGATGACGCCGATGTTCAGCGGCTTGCCCACAGCAGGCCCCTCTCGGTGAGGGTGCGGACCTGCGGGACGTCGAAGTCGTCCGGCTTGTGGCCGATGGTGGAGACGAACACCCGGCCCTCGCCCCACGTCCTGGTCCACACGGCGGGGACGACGGCGGCGCGCGGCCGGTTGGCGTCCGCGTCGAAGGTGACGGTGGCCAGCACGTCGTTCAGCGGGTCGGTGGCCACCCAGTACTTCTCGGTGTGGACCTCGAAGGCGTCGAGGCCGGATATCACCGGGTGGTCGGCGCGGCCGGCGACCGGGCTGACGCGGTGGCCGGTGAAGCCGGGCGGGTGCATGAGGAACTGGCCGCCGGTCAGCAGCGCGTACTCCGGGGTGCCCCGGAAGGCGTCGACGATGCCGCCGTGCCAGCCCGCCAGGCCGGTCCCGGCGCGCACGGCGGCGGCCAGGCCCGCGCACTGCTCCTGGCTGATCTCGCCCATGGTCCAGCACTGGACGATCAGGTCGGTGGCGGCCAGCTGTTCGGCGTCCTCGTAGACGTCGAGGGAGTGCGCGGTCCGTACCCGGAAGCCGTGCTGCCGCAGAAACGGGAGGAAGAGGTCCGTGGTCTCCACGGGCCGGTGGCCGTCCCAACCACCGCGCACCACCAGTGCTGTTCGGGTTTCGGAGGTCAAGTCAACGCCTTTCACGAGGGGTTGGTCGGTGTGCCCCGGGTGGAGAAGGGCCGGGCGTGGCGGTGGGGCAGGGCGTGCACGTACGGCGCAGGGTGTTAAACGTTTCATTCCGCCGGAGCGGCGCGGGGAAACGTGCGCCCGGAACGTCCGCGGCACCCCGGACCGCGCCGCGTTCGCGCGCGGCCGGTGATTCTCGGGACCGGTCGGCGGAGGGGGACGCGGACACACGGGGGGCTGGATGTCGCCCGGCTGTACGCCCATGCGTGCTGTCCCCGATGGGCAGGTGAGAGGCGGCGTCGCAGTCGTAGGCGGCGCCCCGGACCCTTACGCGTGATCGAAGGGGGCGGGGGAATGGCCTTCCCAGATCCGGCGGGAGGCCTGTTCGGGGTAGGGCAGAGTCTTCGACTCGGCGTCCAGGACACGGGTGAGGTGCCCGCCGGGCCGGTGGGCGGACCAGCCCGCGTCGCCGGTGGTGACGAAGCGGACCCATGCCTCCTGGAGCTCGCGGGAGAGCGCGACTGCCTCGGGAGGAGGCTCCTCGCCGATGAGCTGGGTGCCGACGGGGCTGTCCAGCGTGCCGAACGCCAGGGGCACGTCGAGGCTGTGGCAGGCGCCCAGGATGCCGCCGAGGGCCGGGGCAGCCCAGCACAGTTCGAACAGGTACGAGGTGCCGCCGGCTGCGGCGTTCGCCTCGGCCAGCTGCTGTGACGGTATGCGGAAGAGGGCGTCGGAGTACACCGTCTCCACCAGCTCCTCCGGGCCTGCCTGCGGGAACGCGGCACGGTAGGCCCGCGCGCCGTCCGGTTGCGGGGCGTGCAGTTCCAGGGCCGCGTGGGCGTCCTCCTCGGTGAAGGTGCCGTACCGTCCGCTCATGACGCTGAAGTACCGGAATTCGTCCCGGGTGTGGCCGACGAGCAGCTCGGTTCCCCTTGCGCGCGCGCCGGTCAGCGCGGGCCAGGGCGTTTCCGGGAGGACCTCGCCGTCGACGACGGGGCACAGCGCGGTGCCGGTCTCCGTGAGGCGTCCCCAGCTCTCCCGGTGCGCGTGGAGGCCGGCGTTGAAGGAGGTGAGCTCGGCGGCCAGGTGCCATGGGTCGGTGTCGCGCAGGGCCTCGGCGGTGGGGGCCGCCGCACCGAGCCGGTCCGCGAACGCGGCGGTGACCTGCCGGGCCAGCGCGGGGGTGCTGTGCAGCCCCGGCACCGAATGGGCGATGGCCCGCCGGAACAGGCCGCGCGCGGACTTCATCGTCAGCAGGGCGGCGACCGAGCCCGCCCCGGCGGACACCCCGCCCACGGTGACCCGGCCGGGGTCGCCTCCGAAGGCGGCGATGTTGCGCTGCACCCACTCCAGCGCCGCGATCTGGTCGAGGAATCCGCGGTTGGGCGGCACGTCGTCGAGGAACGCGAAGCCCTCCGCGCCCACGCGGCAGTTGATGGTCACCACGACGACTCCCGCCTCGGCCAGCGCCGCCGGGTCGAACATCGGGTCGCTCGACGCCGCCGAGAGGTAGCCGCCCACGGGGATCCACACCAGCACCGGCAGTCCCGCCGCGCCGGGATCCGGAGTGCCGACGTTGAGCGTCAGCCAGTCGGTGCCCTGCGGGGGCACGTCGATCGGCAGGGACAGCGGCACCACGGGGCCGAACTCGACCGCCTGCCTCGTCCCCTCCCAGCGGTGCGGCGGCGCGGGCGCGGCGAAGCGGAGCGCTCCGACCGGGGGCTGGGCGTAGGGGATGCCGCGGAACACCGTGTGCCCCTGCCGCCGGAGCCCCTGCACCACGCCTTCCGTGGTCCGTACCTTTGGCTGTTCGGACATGACGCATTCCTTCCGTCGAGGGGACTCCAGGTTATGGGTCAGGTGTATTATGTCGAGTGTATTGGAATGGTCCCGGGGGCGCGAGGGAGGAGCCGGCGATGCCGAAACAGGTGGATCACCGCGGACGCCGCGAAGCGATCGCCCGCGCACTGTGGCGGGTGGTGGAGCGGCGCGGTGTCACACAGCTGACGATGCGCGTGGTGGCGCAGGAAGCGGGCATGTCACTCGGGCAGCTGCAGCACTACTTCGCCTCCCGGACCGCCATGCTCTCCTTCGCCATGGACTTCGCGTCCGAGCAGACCGCGGTGCGCGTACACCGGGGGATCGAAAAGCTCGGTGACCGTCCGCACCCCCGTGACGTGCTGCGACTGACGCTCGCGGAAATGCTCCCCCTGCATGCCGACGCCCGCGCGACCAGCCGGATGAGCGCCGCCTACGTCCTGGAGGCGCTGCACGACCAGACCGTCCACGAGCAGGCGCGCCGCGGCCTCGTCCAGGGGCGGTCCCTCGTCGAGCAGTTGGTCCGCCAGGCGATCGCCGACGGACACATCGACTCCGGCCGCGACCCGGCGACCGAGACCAACCTGCTCCTCGCCCTCACCGGCTTCACCTCCCTGATCGAACTCGACGTGATCGACCCCCAGGACGCGCTCGCCGCGATCGACGTGCATCTGGACCGGCTGTTCAGCAGTACGTGACCCGCCCCCGGACAGGGGGGCAGGTGGGGACAAGATCATCTCCAGTGCCGGCCTCCCTTACCTGGACGCCAACCCCGACATCGGCAACAGGCACCGGGTCGACTTCCGGGTCATCCGCGACGCCACCATGTGCTACCTGTACTCCTCCGACGACAACGGCCGCCTCTACCGGGCCGGGACCACCATCGGTGAGTTCCCGAAGGGCTTCCGCAGCACGCAACGCGGGCGCACCGCTGTCCGCCGCCCCGCCGTGGCGCGGGGGTGAGAGCGGGCAAGGATCAGCGGCGGCCGAAGAGTTCCACCTCCGCGATGGCGAGCCGGGTGTCATCACGCGCCCCGTGGGCGGATTCCGTGGTCAGGCGGAGGGCGACGACATCCGAGCCGGTCACCTCGAAGCTCTGACCGCCGGGCTCGTCGCGCAGGTCGATCGTCTGCTCGTGGGTCGTACCGTCCGTGCCGGTGAGGGTGACGGTGATGCTCTCGGGTCTGCCCTGGGCGAGGAACTCGTCCTGGTGGGTGGAGGCGCCGGGAGTGATCAGCACATGGGTGAGCCGGACCGGATCCCCGAAATCGACCTCCAGGTACTCCCCTTCGCCCGCACCCGTCGCGGCGGGCGACCAGTGACGGTTGCTGAACCCGTCGAAGGCGTCGGTCGCGGGGTGGGCGGGGGCCTCACTGGAGGCCCGCACGGCGGCGGGGTGCAGGGCTTCCGGCTCCCCGGTACGGTCGCGGGCCGAGTCGAACAGTTCGGCGATCTGGTCGCGCCCGAACCAGGCCAGCAGAGCCAGCAGGACGATCAGGACCGGGATCAGCAGCCGGGGCCGCCGCCTGCGACGTCCGGCGGGGCGGGTACCGGCGTCCATCGGCGCGCGCGGCCCGCGCCGGAAGATCCGCCGCCACCAGGGCAGCGGCGCCGCGACAGCCTCGGGTGGCGCCTCGGTCAGCAGGGCTCCGCACCGCTCGCACAGCCGGCGCCCGGCCTCGTTCCGCGCCGAACAGCTCGGGCAGTCCCGGGGTGGGGCGGCGACCTGCTCGGGGGCCGCCCCGGCCGGATCCTCGGGTTCGGGGGCGTCGGCGCCCCGGTCGGCGGGCCGTTCCTCCCGCTCGCCCGGCCGCCGCGGGGCGGCCTTCGCCGCCTCGCCGTCGTCCGCCCGCGCCCACGACGGCCCCGGCCGCCGCGGCTCGCCCGCGCGGCCGGACGCTGAACTCTCCGGACTCTCCCCCCGCGCCGACCACGGTGGGTGGGCGGGGCGTTGGGGCGAGGACGTGTCGCGGGGGGCGTCCGGGTCCCCGGGCGAGCGTGCCGTTCCGGGGGCGCCGGGCGGCCACGATGCCGCGCCGGCGGCCGGCCCGGGCCGGGCCGGGGGCGGCGGCCACGGTGGTGGGACGGGCCCGCCCACCGGCGGAGGCGGCGCGGCGGGCTGCCCAGCGGGCGGCGGCTGCGCGGCCGTGGGGGCCGGCCCGGTCGGTGAAAGACCGTGCCCTTCGGCTGGGGTTGCCGGTTGTCCGCCTCCGGCGTCACCCGGCACCGCGCCGGGTGCCCCGCTCCACGGCGACGCGGCAGCCGGCCCGGTGGCCGCTGTCGGCGGTGGGCCGTGCTGCCCGGCCGACGCGGGCGGCTCCGGCGGCCCGGTGCCGGTGGCCGCTCCCGGCCCGCCCGGGGGCGGTGGTGACCACGCCGCCGGCCGCGTACCAGCCGGTTGTCCCGGCGTTCCCGCCGGTCCGGGGGGCGGGTCGTGCGCTCCCGGTGCGTGTTGTCCCGCGCCCGGGGCGGGCCCCGGGGCGGGTGCGGACGGTGGACGGGTGGGGGTGGTTGGTCCGAGTGGGGCGTACTGGCCCCCGGGCGGCACCGGTTGCCCTGCACCCGGCGCGGGCCCGGAGCGGGGAGCCGTGGGGGCAGCCTGGCCGGATGGCCCCGACGGCGGGGGCGATGCGTAGGGGGCTCCCGGCGGCGAGGAGGGCGGTTGTCCCGGCCCGGCGGCCCCGCCCGCCCCGTGCCCGGGGGGCGGCGGCCACAGCGGCCCCCCGCCGTCGGCCGGTTGTCCGGGTGTTCCCGCAGGTCCCGGCGGTACGTCGTGCCCTGCCGGCGGTATCGGTCGCCCCGCGCCGGGAGCCGCCCCCGGTGCCGCCCCGGAGGGGGAACGGGCCGGGGCGGTAGCGCCGGGCGGTGCGTACGGACCGCCCGGCGCCGCCGGTTCTCCCGTCCCCCGGGCCGCGCCCGCCCCGGCGCCGTCCGGTTGCGGGTGGCGGCCCGTGGACGCCGCCCGGTCACCGCCCCCGCCGTCCGCCGCCCCCGTCGTGTGCGTGTCGTTCTCCCAGTCCAGGAAGACATGGCACGCGGCGCAGAACCGCGCCCCCTCCGCGTTGCGGTGTCCGCACTCCGGGCAGGTGGTCACGTGCGCCCACCGCCCTCCTGCGCCCGCCCCGCCACGGGCAGGACCTCCAGCCGGAACGGCACATGCGCCGGGACCTCCTGCGCGATCAGCTTCTCCAGCCCCACCCGGTCGAACCCGTCCGGGTCCGGCACCCGCAGCCGCACCGTCACCGTCGCCCGTTCCGCCCCCGGCACCGGGCCGCCCGGGTACGGGGACCAGCCCGCCGACCCGCTCTCCTCGATCTCCGGTTCCGCCCCGGTCTCGATCCGTACCGCCGCCGCGAGCCCCGCCCGCGTACCGCGCCGGCCGTGCCGGGACACGGCGCCCGCCACCACCGCCCGGCGCTGGTTGACGGGGCGTTCCTCGTCCACCTCGACCGCCACCCACCCCGCGAGCCAGCGCAGGAAGTCCTCCGGCGCGGTGCGCGGATGCAGATGGGCGGGCAGGTTGTCGAGCGACAGCAGCACCGGCGCCAGCACCTCGTCCAGGGCACCGGTGAACCGCCGTACGAAGTCCTGGTCCTGGTAGACGGCCGGCAGCAGTTCCACCAGCGGATGCGGCGTCGGCAGCCGCGGGTACGCGCCGCGCATCTCAGCCGCCCTCCCGGACCCGCAGCTGATGCTCGTAGCTGAACACCAGGGCGTGGGCGTCGAGTTCGATCCGTGACACCGGCTCGGCCCGTTCGCCGGTCAGCGGGTCGGCCGGGAAGAGCCGGATGTCCTCCACCAGGTCCACCCCGGCCACCCGTTGCAGCACCGCGAACACCTCGCCGGACTGCACCGGCCGCCCGAACGGCCAGCCCTGCCCCTCCGGGCCGCCGATCAGCGGGTTGAAGTACGTGTACAGCGCGGTCAGCGCCGTCTCCCGCAGCCGCTCCAGCGCCGCGCCCCGTACCGACTGGAGCGAGGCGACGATCGTCAGCCCCTGGTACAGCGGCGGCTGCACCAGCAGCCTGGTGCCCACCGGCCGCCGCTCGTCCAGGTGATCACGGATCGCCGTCAGCGTCTCCTGTCCTGGCGTCAGCTGGTCGAACCCCACCCGCCCCTGTTCGTCGCTGTGCCCGCCCGGCACCACCAGCAGCCGCAGCGCCTCGCTCTCCTGCTCCCCGGCCCGTACGCAGTGCACCCGCGCCGCCTCCGGAGCCACTTCGCGCGCCAGCTGCTCGTAGTCCCGGGGCACCACCGCACGGTGCAGCGTGCGCAGCGTGAGCGGGCCACGCACCCGGGCGTTCTCCACGCTCTCGCCGTCCACCCCGCCGACCGCCGGCGCGCGGTTGGTCACCCGCGCCACGTACGGCAGCGAGCTGCGCAGCACCCGCAGCGCGCCGCGCGCCACATTGCCGCGCCGGCCGCCGCCGGTGCGGTACGCACGCACCCGGATCCCGCCGCCCTTCGGCGGGATCGCGCCGAACAGCCGCAGCCCGCCCGTGGCCTCGCGCACCGCCGGGCCGAAGTCGACACGGCCGGCGTTGCGGTCCAGGGTGACGTGCCGGTCGTACACCGTGGAGTGCGCGAAGCTCTCCACCAGCCGCCACTGGCGCCACTCGGTGCCCTCCGACACCTCCACCACGAACGGTTCCTCGCCGGGCACCACCGGCGGCCTGGCCACCTGGAAGCTCTGCCCGGGCAGCCCGTCCGAGACGCCGAGCAGTTCCTCGCCGACGGTCTCCGCGTGCACGGCCTCCACCCGCCCGCCGATGGTGAACGCCTTGGCGCCGCGCACGGTCGGCGAGGCCCGGTACGCCGGCTGGTTCTCCGCCGCCTCGATCAGCCGGCAACGCAGCCAGCCGCCCTCGTGCCGCGCCACCCGTGAGCGCGCGTGCACGTCCGGCAGGTGCAGGATGATGTCGCCCGCCTTGTTGAACCCTCCCGTCCCGTCCCGTTCCACCTCGCACTCCGCCCACGCCGAGCCGTCCCACGCCTCCCAGCGCAGCGGCGGCCGGCGCGGATCGACGCCGACCCCGTCCACCCGGCAGTCCAGGCGCAGCACCACCACGCCGCCCGGCACCGGCCCCGACAGCCCCAGATACAGGCAGTCGCCGGGCGTCGGCGCCACCCCGGTGGCCCCGCCGCCGCTTCCGCCCGCCGTCACCGAGCCGCTGAAACAGGGCACATCGCGCTCCAGCGCCAGCTCCCCGGTGCGATCGACCGCCTCCCCTCCGGCCTGCCAGGTCACCAGGTGTTCCAGGGTGCACGGTGGCACCGACAATTCCCGGACGGTCGTGAAGACGACCGCCTCCTCGGTCTCCCCACGCACGGTCGCCACCTCCGTGCCCGCCCGGATCCGTACCGGTTCGGGCTGCGGCGCCGACAGCGTGAAGGTCACCGGGACGCGTGCCGCCGTCGGCGGATACAGCCGCACCCCGATCAGGTCGAGGAACGTCAGATAGTTCTTGTCGGGGACGCGGTTGAGCCGGTAGACGAGCTGGTCGACCATCGTCGCGAACGCCTCGATCAGCGTCACCCCCGGATCGGAGACGTTGTGGTCGCTCCACTCCGGGCAGCGCTGCTGCACCAGGCGCTTCGCCTCGTCCACCAGCCCCTGGAACCGCCGGTCGTCGAGGTTCGGGCTCGGCAACGACGTCATGCGCTCTCCTCGTGCTGCGGGATGACATAGAAGGGGAAGACGAGGTTGCGCGGGTCGTTCGCGTCCCGCACCGAGTAGCTGATGTCGATGTACAGCACCCCGTCATTCACCCGGTCGAAGCGCACCGCCACGTCCGTCACCGTGACGCGCGGTTCCCAGCGTTCGAGGGCCAGCCGCACCTCGTACGCCAGTTGCCCGGCCGTGCCCGCGTCCGCCGGGGCGAAGACGTAGTCGTTCAGCGCGCAGCCGAACTCCGGGCGCATCGGCCGTTCGCCGGGCGAGGTGGCCAGGATCAGCCGGATCGACTCCTCGATCTCCTGCGCCCCGCTGACCAGGGCGATGCTGCCGGTGGCATCGGTGCGCGGCGGGAACGCCCAGCCGGAGCCGACGAATTGCTGTCCCATGACGTGCCCTCACCCGCCGATCAGTACGGTCGCGCAGCCGGTGGTGATCGTGGCGCCGCAGCCCGCCCGGTCACCGGTGCGGGCGGCGGGACGGCCGCCGATCAGGACGCTGCGGCTGCCCGGCCCGGTGATCACCGATGCCGGATGCGCGGCGGGGGAGGCGCACTGGTGGGCGGTGCCGACGGTGGCGGCCGGGCGGCCCCCGATGAGGACCGTGCCGTGCCCCGGCGGCCCGACGGCCCCCGGGTGGCTGGTCGGATCGCCGACGCGTGCGGCCTGCGCGGCGTGCGCCGCGCCCCCGCCACCTGCTGCGGACATGATGAACCCTCCCTGGATAACGCCTCGTCGCCCTAGTTGATCCGCACCATCGGGGACTGCACGGTCAGCGACCCGTCGCTGCGTACCTCGGTGCGCTGGGAGCCCTTGACCTCCACCCGCCCGCCCCGTACCTCCACCGCGCCGCCGGCGGCCAGCCGCAGACTGCCCTCGCCGCCGTCCACCTCCACGCCGTCCCGGTGGGCCGTCAGCCGGACACCCGCGCCGCTGAGTTCGAGCACACCGTCGCCGGCGTCGATGCTGGCGCCGCTGCCCGCGGTGACGGTGACCTGCTGCCCGGCCTTGATCTCGACGTTGCCCTCGCTGTCGATGACGATCGTCGTGCCCTTCTTGTCGAGATCGATCAGCAACTTGCCGTCCCCGGTCAGCAGCCGCACGCCCTGCGGGCCGTTCGCCGCGTCCCGCAGCTCCAGCTTGTTGCCGCCCTTCGACCCGAAGGAACGCTTGGTGACCGCGCCGCTCGCCTCGTCGATCGCACCCGAGTCCCCGTCACCGCTCACGCCGCCGGCACCGTCACCCGCGCCGCCCCCCGAGGGACGGTCCTGCCCGTTGTACAGCGCGCCCAGCACGTACGGACGGTCCAGCCGCCCCTGTTCGAACCCCACCAGGACCTCGTCCCCCACCTCCGGGATGAAGCCGTCCCCGCCCCCCGTGCCGCCCGTCTGCGCGGTGCGCGCCCAGTCGCTCGCGTACTCCTGCGACAGCCACGGGAAACACACCTTCACCCGGCCGAGTCCCTCCGGGTCCTTGGTGTCCGTCACCGTCCCGCTGACCAGGCCCCCGGCGCTCCCACCGCCCGGAACGCCGTCCCCTCCCGCCCCACCGCCGGTGAGCCCGAACAGCGACCGCTCCTGCTGCCCCGACACGGTCAGCCACGTCTCGTACCCGCGCAGCGGATCGAAGACATGCCGCGACGTCGTCACCGTGTACCGGCCCTCGAACGGCGCCCCGACCCCCGTCAGCGTCACCGCGCTCCCCGCCCGTACCTCCGGATTCCCGCGGATCACCGCCTCCAGCTCCGCGAACGACCCCGCGATCGTCGCCGCCAGCGCCTTCGCCACCTGATCCACCTGCGCCTGCGTCCCGTACGAGGCCCCCGCCACCACGAACTCCGCCGCCCCGAACGGCTCGCTCACCTGCCCCGCCGTCACCCCCAGGTCCAGCGTCGCCGCCGTGCCCGCCTCCGCCCGCGCCACCAGTGGCTGCTTGGTGCGCACGTCCCAGCCCCGTACCTCCACCGCCGACACCTGCTCGGCGGCCGAGATCCCCGCCCGGCAGCGCAGCAGGTTGTCCCCGGCCTCCAGCACCAGCGGACTCTGCCGCGCCCGCGCCGAGGGGTCCGGCGCCCCGCCGGCCTCCACGGGCCGCAGCACGTGCAGCTTGCCGTCCGCCACGTACACCTGCGCCCCGGCATCGGCGGCCAGCGCGCGCAGGAACTCCCAGTCGGTGCAGTTGGGCTGCGCCACATGCTCCAGCACCGGTCCGGCGACATCGACGGTCCCCGGCGTGAGACCAGCCCGCCGCGCGACCTGCGCGCAGATGTCGGCCAGCGTCATGTTCTGGTAGCTCGCCACCCGCCGCCCGCGCAGCAGCCGGTGCGACTCGTCCAGGCCGCGCACCACCGTGAACGTCCCCGTGTCGTCGATCTCGATCTCCAGCGCGGTGACACTCCCGGTCAGCAGCGGCCGCGCCGCCACCGAGCCGCCGTCCCCGGCCGAAGCCAGCAGCCGTACGGGTGTCCCCACCGTCAGCCCCGTCTGCTCCAGCAGCACCCGCGAGGGGTCACGGAAACGCAGCACGAACAGATCCGGCAGCGTACGGCTGTCGTCCACGTACCCGTCGACCAGCGTGTTGGTGAGCGCCGCCGACAGCGGCGCGCCCCCGAACTCCACCACCAGCGCCTTCGCCACACTCTGACCCGCCATCGGACCTCCTCACCGCCCCGCTTCGTCGCGCGCGGGCAGCAGCAGCTCCCGCCCGAGCGTCAGCCGCAGCGGATCGTCGATGCCATTCGCCTCCGCGATCAGCCGCCAGGCCGCCGGGTCCCCGTACTCCTGCCAGGCCAGCGACTGGAGCGTGTCGCCGGACAGCACCCGGTGCACGCGGCGCGGACGCAGCGAGCCGGAGGTGGGGTTCTGCCCCGGCGTCTCGCCGCTGATCTCCTCGACCGTCACCTGGCAGGTGGCGCGGATCGGCACCCCGGAGGTGGTGAACAGGGTGTACTTCACCTGCACCTGGCCGACGTACCCGGGGAAGCCCGTGAGCCCGCCCCAGTGGAAGACCACCCACGGCGGCGAGGCGCGCTGCGCCTGCCGGGTCTCGCTGGTGGGCACGCAGCACGCGAACAGCTGCTCCACGGCGGTCACCACGCTCGTGTCCTGAGTGGCGCTGGCGTCGAAGAACATCTCGACCGTGAGCTTGCTGGGCTGCGGGCCCTGGTACTCGGGCGGGCCCGCGCTCTTGGCGCCCTTGGCCGGGGTGCGTTTCCAGGCGGCGGCCTTGGTGAGGCTGAGTTCCTTCGGGTTGAACTGGAAATCGATCCGGCCGCACGGCGCGCCCGGGGTGAGGCTGCCGCCGGGCGGCGGGGTGCGCAACTCCAGGTACGCGTGCTCCAGCTTGGGCCGTACGCCGCCGCCGGCCCCGCCGGTGCTCCCGGTCCCGGTGCCTGCCGCACTGAACGCGATGGGTGAACTCATGGCCCCGATCAGTCCCCCAGCACATAGCCGTGATGGGCGATCTCGATCGTCTCGATGGCGACCTTGGGCGACTCGGGGCTGAAGGAGGGGCCGGTCCAGCGCACCGGGACGACCTCCAGCAGGCCCCACTGGGCGACGGTGCGGCCGTCGGGGCTGCGGGCCTCGATGTGCGCGGTCTTACGGGTGAAGCCGGTGGTCATGCTCGCGAACCAGCGGGCGACCTTCTCCGTCTCCCGGGTGAGCGGGCGCGAGAGCTTGACGTTGGAGTACTTGAGACGGGTCGGCAGCTGCCACAGGTGGCCGTTGTTGCCGCCCTCCTCGCGCTGTTCGAGGACGACCTCGCAGCCGAGTCCGTCGCAGGTGTTGAACGAGCCCAGCTCGATCCCGTCGATGGTGACGACGAAACAGACACTGACCGCCGGATCCTCGTCGCTCGCGGCCATGGCGGGACCTCTCTTTCTCACATGTCGCTTCGTCGGTTCGGTCGTTCGGTCGTTCGTTCCTTCGGGGGCTCGGTCTCCCGGTGCGTCAGTGCCGGGTGTTGATGAGACGACCGGAGCGCTCCCGTTCCAGCCGCAGCTCGGCGCGCAGCAGGCGGCTCAGCGGGGCGAACAGGGCACGGACCAGCTCGTCGGTGACCTTGGGCGACGCGTCGTCGCCGGCGCCGTCGCCCGGGGGAGCGGGCGGCCCGGTGCCGGACGCGGTGGTGGTCTCGGGGATGGGATCGGCTACGGGCTCGGGCTGCTCGGCGGTGTCGAAGCTGGGGGTGAACTCCGCCTCGGGCACCGGTGGTTCTGCGGTGTCGGCATCCCGCTGGACGGCCGGTCCCGGCGACGCGGGCGGGGGCGCCGGCACGGCGGAGGCGCCCGGGGACGGACTCGGGGGCGGGGAGGACCGGAACACCACGGAGCCGTCCGCCATTCGCTGCGCGATCCCGGCGGCGACCGCCACGGACCCGGCATCGGCCGGGGCCGGCGGGGGAGGGGCCGGGGCGGAGAAGGACCGCTGGACGGCGGGGGCGGGGTCCGCCCTGCGGGCCGCGCTCTCCACGGTCGGCGTACGCTCCGCGCGCTCTCCTTCCTCCGACCACCGCACGGGTACGGAGGGCGGGGAGGGGGAGGGCTCGGCGGCGGGATGCTCCCAGGATGGCAGCACGGTGACGGAGCGCTGGGCGACCAACGGCAGCACGGCGGGCGTGTGTTCCGGTGTGGCGTCGTCGACGGCCAGCCGTTGCAGGGGAACGGGGGAGAAAGAAGACACACCACCGGCCGAGCCGGAAAGACCGGCGGGCCCGGAAGCACCCCCGGACGCGGTCGAGCCGAACGCGGCGGACGGCCCAGCCGAACGGGAGACACCGAGCGATCCGGACACTCCGGCATCAAGCCCTTCCACCCCACCGGCGCCGCCCTCGCCCGCCTGCGGCGCCTCCGCCCCGCCGCCCTCCCACCCATACCCCTGAACGGAGAGGGAGGGGGCATCCCCGAGCAGCGGAGCGGTGGTCTCCCCAGCCTGTCCGTCAGCGACCACCCCGGCATCGGGCTCGGAGTCGGCGGGGGAATCGACAGCGGCGCCGGGCGCGGCGCTCCGGGCGACCACATCCCGCTGGGCGGTGGGCGGCAGAGCGGTGAGCGGCTCACCCAGCCCGAGCCCGCTCCGCGCGACCGTGGGCGGCAGCCCCGGATCACGGGGCGCCACGGGCGGATCGGGCTGGACCACGGCCAGCCGCCGTACGACCGGCAGCGGCACCTCCACCGCCGACGCCGAGGTGTCGGCGAGCCGCTGCACGGGAACGGGCGGAGCACCGGAACCGGCATCGGCATCCACCACGGACCCGGCCTCATCACCCGGAGCGGGACCGAACCCCGGAGTCGCCGTCGCCCCCGAGCCGTCGTCGCCCCCGCCCGCCTGGACCGGAACGTGCGAAGCCCGGGGAGTGAACGTCTGCACGGACGGAGTGGCGAGAGCGTGCCCCACCCCGCCCGGGGCCGCCTCGTCGACGTGATGCCCCAGCTCCCCGGTCAGTGAGACGTTCTGCCAGGTGCTCAACGAGCCCCGGAACCCAACGGGATCAGTCACCAGCGGCATGCCCGCGCCCGTCATCCGCTGCACGGGCGGCACCTCGCGCCACCCCGGGCCGGAAGCAGCCGCCGGCGACGCCTCACCCGCCTCGGGTGCCCGGCCCTTCTCCCGGCCCCGGCCCCACCCCAGCCACGACAACAGCCCCACGACGACCCCGCCTCACTTCCCGCCCAGCCGGGCGACCTGCGCGACATACCTCAACCGGTCGGCGTGCTCCAGATCGAGGATCTGGTCCAGCGGCCAGTGGAAGTGGTAAGCGAGGTACGCGACCTCCTCGTGGAGACGGTCCGCCGCGTACGTCACGATTCCCCCAGGCGACCACCGCCGCCGCCGGCCAGGTCCACGGCGAAGCTCTCCTGGCAGGACGGGCACGTCACGGACGCCCGGGTGTGCCCCTCGGAGTTGATCCGCCGGTAGAAGTCCTGGAGGAACGCCAGATCCGAGGCGAACAGGTCCTCCACCACCCCCGGATGGATGTCCTCGATGGACCCGAGCCGCGTGATCACCCGGGAGATGAGCACCACCGACAGGTAGGCGGAGTTCTCCCGCACCCGGTCGTCCCGCAGCGGCACCAGCTCGTCGCGGGCCGTCGCCAGCCGCATCACACCGGACCGGTGCACGGTCCCGGACCCGTCCACGTACCCCCGGGGCAGCTCGAACGCGAACTCCGTCCGCAACAGGCCCTCGTCCCGATCCCGCTCCCGTTCCCGCACCGCCGTGGGGGAGGACGCGCCGCCCGACACGGCGGGAATGCCGCGCCGCATCACTCGACGTCCAGGCTCTCGTAGGTGATGGAGAGTTTCTCGGTCAGCACCGAGGTGTCCCCGGCCTTCAGGGCGCTGATCTCCAGCGACTTCGGCCAGGCGTTGACCAGCTTGTACCGCTTGATCGGAATGCCCTCGTAGTCGTACACGATGATCGAGCCGTTGCGCCGGGCGCTGCTCATCTGCCCGAAGCGCGAGTCCTTCACCCACCGTTCGAAACTGTTGTCCTCCGTCAGGCCCCGGGTCACGGTGACCTCCCCGGCCTTGGGGCGGCCGGGCAGCTTCTTGATGGCGTACTTGCCGTCGGCGGTGTTCTGCTTCAGCTCGATGACGTCCTGCTCCATCTTCAGACCACTCACCTCGGTGATCTGCCGGATCAGCACACTGTCGAACTCCAGGCCGAACGAATGCCCCACGGAACTGTCAAGATCGGGCAGCGGCATAACGGTCTCCTCCCCTCACATCACTCGTCCACGGCGCCGGAACCACCCGACAACTGCGCGAGCCGGAACACCACGAACTCGGCGGGTTTCACCGGGGCCACCCCGACCTCACAGATGACCTGACCGGCGTCGATGCTCTCCGGCGGATTGGTCTCGCGGTCACACTTCACATAGAACGCGTCGTCCGGCGTCAGCCCGAACAGGGCACCCTTGCGCCACTCGTTCGTCAAGAACGCCTGGATCGTGCGCCGCACCCGCGCCCACAGCGCGTCGTCGTTCGGCTCGAACACCACCCACTGGGTGCCCGCGAGAATCGACTCCTCCAGGTAGTTGAACAGCCGGCGCACATTCAGATAACGCCAGGCCGGGTCGCTGGAGAGCGTCCGCGCGCCCCACACCCGGATGCCCCGACCGGCGAAGAACCGCACGCAGTTCACGCCGATGGGGTTCAGCAGATCCTGCTCGCCCTTGGTGAGCTGCGTCTGCAGGGCCACGGCGCCCCGGATCACCTCGTTGGCCGGCGCCTTGTGCACCCCGCGCGAGTCGTCGTTGCGGGCCCACACCCCGGCGATGTGCCCGCTCGGCGGCACGAAGACGTTCCGTCCCTGCCCCAGGTCGAGCACCTTGATCCAGGGGTAGTACAGCGCGGCGTACTTGGAGTCGAAGCCGGTGGTCTCCGTCCGCCACGCCTTGACCTGCTGCGGGCTCAGCCCCGGCAGCGCGTCGAGGATCGCGACCCGGTCGCCCATGGCCTCGCAGTGGGCGATGAGGCCCTGCTGAACGGCGACCACCGACTCCACATCCAGTACGCCCCGCTGGTAGGCGCTCATCAGATCTGGAACGGCCACCATGGTGACCTCCTCCACGGCCTCCAGGCCGCCGAAGCCGGTGCGGGTGTCGGGGTCGCCGACATAGGAGTCGGCGGACAGCTCCTGCGGAGGATCCGCCGACGCGACCGGCAGCGTCACGGACTGCGCCTCGGGACGTACGGCCACGGCCCCGCGCTGGGCGATCTCCAGCCGGATCAGCGCGGATCGGGCCTTGACCTGGGTGGCGACGTTGTCCTTGTTCCGCTTCGTGCTGACCCCGGGATAGGTCTCGGCGGCCTCGCCGTCCTTCTTCACCACCAGCGTGAACAGGCCGTCATCGGTGTCCTCGTCCTCGGGATGGACGACCTCGACACCGATCTCCCCGGTCACCCCCGGCAGCACCCGCACGGTGTAGGGGCCGAGTTGGGCCTGCGCCGGCTCCGCGCTCTCACCGCCCTGCCCGATGCGCACCACATACGCCACACCGCCACCGTTGGCGAAGTAGCCGTACACGGAGGACGCGAGATAGGTGCCCTCAACGAAATCACCGAAGACGCTGACGAACTGACTCCAGTTGGAGATCAGCGTGGGCTCGTTGAACGGCCCCTTCTGGGCGAACCCGATAAAGGCGGCGACAGCCGTCCCGACCCCTTCGATCGGCCGGCTCCCTGACTCCACCTCTTCGACGTACACACCCGGGGACAGGTACGACGGCATACCACTCTCCTTGGCCGGGGAAACAGCACCGATTTTTCGCCGTCCGAGGGATCTTGCGGAACGTCCAAAGGGCCGCCCAAGCGCGCACAGGAGGCTGCCCCATGGTGAAAGAAACGCGTCACCGAGCCGGTCTGTCGCTCCCCGCCCCCGAGCGGCACGGTGGAGGACATGGCGCGGACGGAGAGCGGGAAACAGCCCCTCCCGGAACAGCAGCACACCAAAACCCCAGCCGCCACATCCGCACCGCTTCCCGCCGCGGCCCTGCACCAACTGCAACGCAGCGCGGGCAACGCGGCGGTGGCGCGGCTGGTGGCGCAGCGCTACACGCCTCCCGTGAAGCCCCCGCCGGCTCAGGCGCCCGGACTGCGCCGGGTGAACGCGGACATCGGGGCGAAGCGGCAGAAGCTCTCCGCCCATCCCGCCCCCACGGCGGAGTCCCGCGCGGCCCAGGACGCGGCCGTCGCCCCGCCGGACGACAAACAGGCGCAGGCCAAGACCCAGCAGGCCGAGAAGATGAACGCCGCCGAGCCGGGCGACTTCGACAAGGCGGCCTTCATCACGGCGGTGAACCAGGCGGTCGAGGCACAGGCGCCCAAGAACCTCGACGAGGCGGACAACTTCTCCGACTCCGGCAACGCCGACCGGATCAAGGACGAGGTCGACGGCCAGGTCACGGACGGGGCCGAGTCCTCGGCGGAGGACATCGCGACCACGACGGGGGAGACCCCGGACACCTCCACCGCCACGGACAAAGAGGTCACCCCCCTCAGCGCCGACCAGCCACCCGGGAATCCGGGAGCTCCGAACGCCTCGGACGCGGTTCCCGAGCGTCAGCCCGAGGAGGTCACCGACTTCTCGGAGGGGCAACGCGACACCGAGCAGCAGATGGCCGACGCCGACGTCACCGAGGAGCAGCTGGCCAGGGGCAACGAACCGGACTTCGACAACGCCCTGTCGGAGAAGAAGCAGGGCGAGGAAGAGACCGCGGCGGCCCCCGGCCAGGCGAGAGCGGCCGAGAACGCCGAGATCCAGACCGCGAAGTCGGGTGCGGCGGCGGCCGGCGCCCAGGCCATGGCCGGCCTGACCGCCACCCGCCAGGAGACGGGCGCGCAGGTCGACTCGGGCAAGACCGAGACCAAGTCGGCGGACGAGAAGAAACGCGAACAGGTCACGGCCAAGCTCCAGAAGGTCTTCGACGACACGAAGACCGACGTGGAGAAGACGCTGGACGGCCTCGACGGCAAGGTCGACACCCAGTTCACGAACGGCGAGAAGCGCGCCAGGGACGCCTTCACGGCGGATCACGAACGCCGGATGAAGGCGTACAAGGACAAGCGCTACTCAGGTCTGCGGGGCAAGGCCCGCTGGGTGAAGGACAAGTTCGCGGGCCTGCCTGATGAGGCCAACGACCTCTACCAGGAGTCGAGGAAGCTCTACGTCAACCGGATGCAGGGCGTCATCTCCGACATCGCCGACACGATCGGCCGCGAACTGGGCCGCGCCAAGACCCGCATCGAGCGCGGGCGCACGGAGCTTCAGGCGGAGGTGGAGAAGCTCCCGGCGGACCTGCGCCGGTTCGGTGAGGAGGCGGCTGCCGACTTCTCGGGCCAGTTCGACGACCTGGAGACGACGGTCGACGAGAAGTCCGAGCAACTCGTCCAGGACCTGGCCCAGAAGTACACCGAGGCGCTGGATTCGATCGATGAGGAGATCAAGGCGCTCCAGGAGGCGAACAAGGGCCTGTGGGACCGGATCAAGGACGCGGTGGTCGGGGTCATCCAGACCATCATCGAGCTGACCAACGCCCTGATGGGCATCCTGGCCAAGGCGGCCTCCGCCGTCTCCAAGATCATCAAGGACCCCATCGGCTTCCTCGGCAACGTGGTCCGCTTCGTCGGCGACGGCCTGAACCTCTTCACCGCGAACATCGAGCAGCACCTCAAGACCGGCCTGGTCTCCTGGCTGCTCGGTACGGCCGTCAAGACCGGCCTGGAGATCCCGGCGAAGTTCGACGCGAAGGGCATCGTCCAGCTCCTGGCCTCCCTCCTCGGCCTCACCTGGGACACCATCCGCGCCAAGATCGTCCGCAAGGGCGTCCCGGACAAGGCCATGGCGACGGTCGAGAAAACCATCCCGGAAGCCCAGGCCCTGCAACGCGAGGGCCCCGCCGGCCTCACCAAGGACATCACCGGCGAATCGGGCGACCTGAAGAAGACCATCCTGGACGACCTGAAGTCCTACCTGATCCCCACGGTCATCGTGGCCGGCATCGCCTGGATCGTCTCCCTCCTGACGCCCGCCTCGGCCTTCGTGCGAGCGGTCAAGGGAATCATCGACATCGTCACGTTCATCGTGACCCAGGCCGCCCAGATCACGGACTTCATGAACGCGATCCTCGACGCGGTCATCGCGATCGCCGACGGCGCGGCAGCGGGCGTCCCCAAACTCATCGAATCCGCCCTCTCCACGAGCATCCCCGTCCTCCTCGGCTTCCTGGCCGCCCTCCTTGGCATCGGCAGCCTGGCCAACAAGGTCCGCAGCGTCTTCCAAAAGGTCTCCCGCCCGGTCGGCCGCGCGATCGACAAAATCATCGACCGCATCGCCAAAAGGGCAATGAGAATTCGGAGAAAATCCAGAACAAATGCAGCGAGCGAGCATCTTGGTCAAACAGATGAAAATTCAAAAAGAACTGTACTGGAGCGTCGCCTCGATCGAATATCTGGGAAACTTGCACGCGAGATTCATTCAACTGTAAAGAGTGGAGTTGATCTGCACTCATTTGATGGAGGATTGAGGAGATGGATTTCCAGGTACAAGCTCTCCAGCTTGTACCTGGAAAGCGATGGAAGAATCAAAGCGGTAATCAATCCAAGCATATACCTGCCTTCCATAAAGATGGAGAGAATATCTCCACGAGAATTCGGGGCGATGCTGGTGGGGGCACTTGAGCAGGCGGAGAAGCGATATTGGGATTACTTGATAGCTACGTCGCGCGGGAAAGTTATTCGCCAGTCAATTCTCGATTATCGCCATGCCCGTCCGTTATGTTTGGAGCCATTAAGCTCGTTCGAGCGCGCTATGATACTCAGAACAATACCATCTCCATCAAATGTTGCCACTGCTGACAGTCGTCCCTATCTCAAGGATTTCCAAGTTACAGGCGAGCTTACAATAACGGCAATGAACAGCATGTTTGGCGCATGGCAGCCAAGTGAATACTTCTCATCGCCATTGTCTAGAGCTAGCGGGTCAATACAGCCTGTTGATCGCGTGAGGGGTCTACCAGGAAGGCATTCGCCGGCTCCATACGAGACAATGGACAGACGTATCCCGGGAGAGAAGGCACGTGTGGGAACAACTCGTCATGCGCTTGGATTGGTCAAGATACCTAGCGGTAAGCACAAGTATGCCAAGATGGCTGCTGAGTTGAGGGATAGGGCCAGGGATGCGGATGTGGATGAGGCATCTGCTGTGCAGGATGTCGGTGCGCTGGCTGGCCCCGGTGGCCCTGCTGAGAATTCGTCCGCTCCCGAGAATTCTGCGCTTGCCAAATATAGGGAGCTTTCTGGTCCGATCCGTGCGTTGAGTACTGAGTTCGAAACCGCTCGGGCGGGTGGAATGTACGCGGCAATTGCCGTTAGAAGTGACTTATTGGCTGGCGCGAAGGGCTTCAAGATCAGTGACACGATTGATCCTCGTGGCCAGTTGGGTCCGATGACACCTCAACATGTTGCTCGAGTGAGGGAGTCGCCTAAATCAAGAAATGCCGAGGATGAGAAGCTTGCCCGAATAGGTATGATTTTTCGTGCTATTCACCATCAGGCGCAAACGTACATGGAGCAGAATGCTATCGTTGCGCCGATCAACGGACGTGACTATGGGCCGCTCATTCGCGCTGTTCAGCAGCTTGTGGAGGTTGAGACCGAGTCCGCCTCTGCTGTTGGGAGGGCGGAGGTGGCAAAGGCGAGGCTTGTGGAGAGGCTGACGGCGCTTATGGCCGAGCAGGACGGGCATATGTACAGATAGCAACGCTACTCGTCATGTCTCGAGGGGGCACTGTGAGGCTTTTGCCGAAGATGCGAATCGAGCCCGACGAATTTGCGCGATACTGTGAATCCTTTGGCTGGATATTTCATGGTGGCTCAAACGGATCCCAAGATCAGACGATCTTTTATTCGTGGATCACAATGGATGGATCGGTACTCGTATCATATGTCTACGATCCAGTATTGAACCTTCCGTATATTATGGTGGAATCCTCGGGGCTGGCGGATTCTTCGGATTCAATTGAGCAAACTGCGCACTCGCTGAGTGATGCCATTGATATGCTATCGCCTGGGCAGGCGATAGAAATATTCAACGCATCTGCAGGTGATCCAGAGGGGCAGGTAAAGGCGGTTCATTTAATTGCAGCCAGCGCCCCGATGGCATTTCAACAAGATTTTTTTGCGAAGTTTTGCCTGATTCTTTCCCATGAGTGTGAAGATGTTCGCAAGATTTCTCTGATTGCTACTCTGTATATGCCGTGGGCGCAAATTGTTTCGGCGGTTCAGTCCATTTCTAAAAATGATGCCTCTCGCGAGGTTAGAGACCTTGCTATCCAGATACTTGAAGACCATCCAATGGCGGGTCGGGCGGACTGAAGTTATTGGAGTGCTCAAGGGAATGAAATCTAGAAGTGCGCCTAAATTGATAGGGGTAATCGAATCGAATAGATGCTAAAGTCTGCGCTCCTATGGCTGGGGAGCGTGGTAAATTTTGAGCTATTTTTGTTTCAGGATAAGAGTGAGTGATGGATGCCGAACTCTGAGGCCAGGGTCAGGCGGCCCAGTTTCTGGTATTCGCGTTGGGTGGCGCGGATCAGCAGGGGCATCGTTATCTCGGTGCCAGCTGTCGCGGCCAGGTAGGCCGCGGTGATGGCGATCGAGCGGATGTTGCCGCCGGCCAGTTCGAAGGATTCCGCGCAGAAGTCCAGGTCCAGGTCGGGGGAGAGGGGGACCTGGGTGCCCAGGGACTTGGCCCACAGGCGTCTGCGGTCCTCGGCGTCCGGGAGCGGGAAGTCGATGACCAGGTCCAGGCGCCGGGTGAAGGCGTCGTCCAGGTTGGCCCGGAGGTTGGTCGACAGGATGGCCAGGCCGTCGAAGGATTCCATGCGTTGCAGCAGGTAGGCGCTCTCCACGTTCGCGTAGCGGTCGTGGGCGTCCTTGACCTCCGAGCGTTTGCCGAAGATGGCGTCCGCCTCGTCGAAGAGCAGGACGCCGTTGATGCCGGCCGCCTCCGTGAAGATGCGTTCCAGGTTCTTCTCCGTCTCGCCGACGTACTTGTCGATCACCGTGGCGAGATCCACCGTGTAGAGGTCCAGGCCGAGATCGGCCGCGATGACCTCCGCGGACATCGTCTTGCCCGTCCCCGAGTCGCCCGCGAACAGCGCCGACACCCCGCGGCCCCGGCCGCCGCCCGGGCGCATGGACCAGGTGCCCAGGACCTGGTCGCGGTGCCGGGCGCGGGCCGCCAGTTCGTGGAGCTGGGTCAGGGCGTCCGCCGGCAGCACCAGGTCGTCCCAGGTGACGGATGGTTCGATGCGCCGGGCGAGCCGGTCCAGGCCGGCCGCGTTCTGGGCCCGGGCGCCCGCGCTGATGTGATCCGGTCGCAGTACGCCGTCCGTCAGGAGCGCCGACTGTGCCGCGGTGCGGGCCGCCCCCGCCAGTTGGGACGGGGTGAGGAGGAACGGGGACAGCAGGTCCGTCAGGTTCAGGTCCGCCGGGATCGGACCTCCGTGCGCCGCCGTCCAGATGTCGGCGCGCTGGGACGGTTCGACCCGGGGGGCGGCGAGGTGCAGTGGCTGGTCGCTCGACCAGTCCGCGTCCCACGGGATCGATCCCGTCAGGATCAGGGGCGGCTCGCTCTGCGTGAGCAGCCGCAGCGTGGGGACGTGCTGGGGGACCAGGGCTTCCAGGGGTGAGCAGATCAGGCCCGCGTCCGTCAGCCGCGCCTCCCGGATCAGCGTGCGGACGGCCTGGGACGGTGCCGGGTCCTCCGCCAGTCGGTGCAGGTTGACCGTGAGGGTTCGTCTGCCCGTCGCCGTCAGCGCCTGTGCGGCCATGGAGTGGGCGGCTCCGCCCAGGGGCGACTTCAGGTGGACCAGGCGCACGCCCCGGGTCAGGGCCGTCGTCAGCGCGTCCGCCGCGCTGCCGGGAAAGGGCGTGTCCTCCCACGTCAGCAGGTGCGCGATGCGCGGGTCCGGGGTGTCGCTGCCCAGCAGGTGGGACGTCACCCGGTCCGGGACCCGCAGCGCCCGGGTCAGGAACGGGCGGTCCGCGTCCTCCGTCAGTAGCAAGCCGCCGTCGATCAGCGGGGATCCGGAGGCGAAATGGTCACGTGCCGTCGCGTCCGCAGGTGAGGCGCCGCACAGGCCCAGCGCCAGGCCGATCGACGGGCGGCGGCGCGTCACGTCGTCGTTCAGATAGCCGTAGAACGCCTCGAAGCGGTCGTCCAGGTCGGGCAGGAGCGCGATCAGCAGGATGTCCACCTCCCGGTGGGAGAGGCGGAAGGTCCGGCGCAGCGCGTTCAGCCGGGAGGGTTCGGCGGGCTCGTTGTACTCGTCCTTGTACTCGTCCTTGTCCTCGTCGATGTCGCCGAGCGCGGATCCGCCCGCCGGGCGGCCCTCGTCCAGCAGCCACTGGATCCGGTCCTCGCTCAGATACAGGCCCCGGAACGCGTCGTCCGGGTCCGGATCGGTCCGCCTGCGCTCCGCCACCGCCTCCCGGATGCGCTGCTCCACCCGGCGGGCCCGGCCCAGCAGATGAACGGCCGTCATGCCCCGCCGCCGGCTTCCGCCGTGTTCGTCATCCCGACGCTGACCCCGCCGTCCGTGACCGGCGGGCCCGCCGGGTACACCGGGGACTCGGTCACCGGCACGCTGATCACCAGGTCCAGGGACGGCTTCAACTCGCCGCCCAGCGCGCTCCACACATCCGCGAACGACCGGTCCTCCGGCGGCGGCAGCGCGATCGTCATCGGGATCGCGATGCCCAACTCCGCCAGCGCTCCCGTCAGGTGGACAGCCGGCAGCGCGTCCTGGCGCAGCAGCGAGATGAGCAGCGAGGACAGCAGCCGGTGTTCGTCCTCCGGGCGCTTGGTCCAGGCGGTGATCAGGTACGAGAGCTTGAAGTAGCGCGGCGGCCGGCGGCGGGCCACGACGATGCCCGCCTCGTTGTACTCGTTGTGCAGCCCGCGTTCCCGCCGCCGCATGTCCTCGCGGATGTCGTACAGGTACAGGTTCACCGTCGGGGCGTTGACCTTCGCCGCCCACTCCCGGGTCGGCGCCTCGAAGACGATCGCGATCTGCGCGCCCGCGATCACATCCGTCCGCAGCATTCCGCGCAGCGCCTCGTCCACTTCATGGATCATCGTCTGCTCCGCCCGTCCGCCGTCAGCTGCGCCCGATGAAGTCCGGTGGCCGCAGCGTTCGCTGCACCACCAGGAAGTCCTCCTCGAACGGTTCGAACTCCGCCGTCTCCGCCCGCAGGACGCGCGCCCCCAGCTGGTCCTTGCGGAGCACCGGCATCTGCGTTTCGAACGTGCCGTCGGCCGCCGCCCGTACGGGTGCCTGAGCCGCCGTGATGCCGGGCGCCCAGCTCAGGGTCACCCGGGTGCCAGGCGGGAAGTTCTCGCCGCGCACGATCGCCACCGAGCCGGGGGTGCCGACCTCGGGGGTGATGGTCAGTTCCGGCTGGACGATGTCGATCCGCGCGGTCGTCGTGTTGTCGGCGCCCGCCGGGTCGGCGGTCGTCCCGCTGACGGTGGCCCGCAGTTCGCCGCTGAGCGGCAGTCCGTACGTCGCTGTCTGGGTCACTGTCAGGCGTTCGCCCGGCTCCACCGTGCAGGGGGCGGACGCCGTGCAGGCGGACTGGGTCTCCACCGTGCGGTCGGCCGGATCCGGGCGGCGTGGCCAGGCCGTCGCCAGCACCACGCCCTCGGCCGTGTCGGGGCCGGCGTTGGTGAGGGTGAACTCGGTGGTGACGGGCAGACCGGTGTAGCCCGGTACGGGATCCACCGCAGCCGTCACCGCGACATCGGCCGAGGGCGGCGGGGGCGGTGCCGGCGGGTCGGGCAGGACCGGCAGGACCGTGAACGTCGCCGTACCGGTGCCCGTGTTGCCCGCCGAGTCGGTGGCCGTGCACACCACCTCCGTGGTGCCGACCGGGAACACCGCGCCGGACGGCGGCTCGCACTCCACCGGCAGTGCGCCGTCCACGGCGTCCTCCGCTGTGGCGGTGTACTCGATCCGGACCCCGTCCTCCTCGGTGGCCCGCACCGTGCGGTCGTCGATGGTCACGATGGGCGCGCCGAGGTCGTTGACGGTGATCGTGATGGTCTGGCGGTAGTCCGGGTCGGTCTCCTCGTCGTCCTCCGGGGCCGCCGGGGGCGGGGCGTCCGGGTCGAGGAGCTCCGGTGGAATGCCGTTCGGCGCCCGGCCGTCGAGCAGGAACTGGACGACGCAGGTCAGGGTGGTGCCCTGCGGGGCGTCCTCGGCGACGGTGATGGTCTCGGCGAACGCCGCCGATCCGCCGCTCGTCACCGTCCGGGTCTCGGGCGTCAGGACCACGGTCAGCGCCGGGTCGCAGACGAGCGTCTGATGGGTGACGGTGGTGGAGAGGTTGGTGAGCCCCTGCACGATGGCCTCACTCACCCGTTCCGCGTCGATGCCCTCGATGAGTTGCCCGTCCGTCGCCGCCACGAGGGCGTCGGCCTGGCCCGGCGGGTGCGGTGGGTCGGTTCCCCAGTCGGGGTGGGTGCCGTCGCCGTTGAGACCGTCGCCGTCGGGTGTGTCGATGTCCACGGCCACGGTGCGCGCGCCGATGTTCCGCAGAAGGGTGATCACATCGCTGAGGTGGTGGCCCATGCTCGGGTCGTGGCTGGACGCGTCGCCGATCAGGACGATGATGGGGCTCGCGCCGTCCCGGAACTCGGTGGCCCCGTCTGCGCCGGTGCCGATCTGCCACAGGGCGTTGATCCAGTCTTCGGCCGGTCCGCCGCTCCACCCTCCCCGGTCGGCCTCGATGCCGTCGACACCGTCCTGGACGGCCGTCAGGTCGTACGTCAGCGGGGTGTGCACCTCGAAGGTCCGGCTGCCGTCCGTCTCGTCGTTGTCGTCGCCGAAGCTGATGACCGCGAACCGGGAGTCGGGCTGTTCCTGCCGTACCCGGTCGGTGACCACCGTCAGGGTCTCGCGCAGCCGGTCGATGGTCGGCTGCATGCTTCCCGTGCCGTCGACCAGCAGCACCACCTCGGGCCGCGGGGGCACCACCGGGGTACGGATCTCCTTGTCGGCCTCGATCGTCCCGCCGGGGTCGGCCTCGCGCGTCACGCCGCCCGGGGTCGTGCCCGGGCCGGGGTCCACCGCGGCGGCGTACGCCGCGCCGCCCGCCGCCGAACCGGAGATCGATGCCGCCAGCAGCATCAGGACCGTACTCAGCGCCATCCGCCACCGGCCGTCCGCTCCCCCCGGCCGCCCCGCTGCCCGCCGCCCCAGTGCCAGCCCCCGCACGGTCCACCTCACTCGTGATCGCTCGGATCCCCACCGTCTCCCGCGCGCGGGGGCGGCGCAGCGAGAGCGGAGCCAGCCTTTCGGGAAGGGGCTCCTTCCCGAAAGGCCGTTGGCGCCTCCGGTCTCAGATCAGGCCCTGGCGCAGCGCGTACGCCACCGCGTGGGAGCGGTTGCGCAGATTGAGCCGGGTCATGACCGCGTGCAGCACGTTCTTGATCGTCCGTTCGGAATAGGCCAGGCGTACGGCGATGTCGGCCGTGTCGAACCCTTCCGCGACCAGCCGCAGCACCTCGATCTCGCGCGCCGCGAGTCCGGTGAAGTTCAGTCCGCGCGGGGCGAGTACCTGGCCCTGTACGCGGCCCACCTGCGTCAGCAGGCCGCCCAGCAGGTCCGGCGGCACGTACCCCTCGCCCTTGGCCACCGCGCCGATCACCGCGATCAGCCGTTCGGGGGTGGCCTCCGTGCGGCGTACCACCCCCACGAAGCCGCACTCGGCGGCGCTCACCAGTTGCTGTTCGTCGATCTGGGTGACCACCAGCACCCCGCGCGGGGAGCCGGTCCGTTGTGCCTGTCGCAGGATCCGCAGGGCGCCGTCGTCGATGAGGTCCACCACGACGACCACCACCTGCGCCGTGTCGCAGGATCCGTCCCGGTCGACGATGCGTACCTCCGGCCGGGTCCTGAGGTGGCTGGCGATGCCTGCCTGTGAGATCGGATCCTGGGCCCGCAGGTCCACGGTGATGCGGTCCGTGACTGTTTGTTGCACGTCGCGTCGTCCTCCCCCTGTTGAATTAAGTCATGTCATGATCGCGTCATATGCCAATCGGGAGATTGCCCCACCCACCCCCATAAGAGGTGCTTCCGGGCCAGGAGGGGTAATCACCGGCGCAGCCACGATGGCTTGGAGAGAACCACATCTTGCCCAAAAGTGTTCCTGTACGGCCGCTCCCCGCCCGTTCACCGCCCCCTACCGTGCCCGTTATGACCGTGTCAGCGAGCTTGGACGAGTCGCCCCTCTCCGTGTCACCCGGAGACGAGGCCGGCCTCCCCGTACGGGTGCTGAACTCCGGCACCATCGTCGAAGAGGTCCGATTCGAGGTGGTCGGGCCGTGTGCCGCCTGGACCACGGTCGAACCGGAAACCCTCTCCCTGTACCCGGGGTCCACGGGCACCGCCGTGCTCCGCCTGCGCCCGCCCCGCGAATCCGGCGTCACCCCCGGCACCGTCCCGCTCGGCCTGCGGGTCACCCACACCAGCGACGACGGCAAGCCGCAGGTGCCCGAACGCACCGTCACCGTCGAGCCGTACGCCGAGGTCACGGCCGAACTGCTGCCGCGCGGTTCGCAGGGCAGGCTGCGCGGCCGGCACCGGATCGCCGTCGACAACCGGGGCAACACCCCCAGCACCCTCGACCTCACCGCGCAGCAGTCCACCGACCGGGTGCGCCCCGTCTTCGAACCAGCGACCCTGCGGATCCCGCCCGGCCAGGCGCAGTTCGCCACGCTGAAGGTCAAGCCCGCCAAGCGCGTGTGGCGCGGCGCCGCCGTCACCCACCCCTTCCAGGCGGTCGTCAGCACCGCCCCGGCCGCCGCCGGGGAGGCCGCGGCGGCCGGGAGCACGGACCCGCCACCCGCCGGCGCCGAACCCGTCGTCCTGGACGGGGTGTACGAGCAGCAGGCCATCATCCCGCAGTGGCTGCCCCGTGCCCTGATCGCCGCGGTACTCATCGGCGCGCTGCTCACCGGGCTGTGGTTCACCGTGCTGCGGCCCACCGTGCAGTCCGCCGCGCGGGACGCGGTGCCCGACGCCGTCCAGGAAGCCGTGGAGGAGATCGACGCCTCCCGCGACGGCGGACTGACCCAGGGTCAGGACGGCGGTCCCGACGCGGGGGCGGGCGGCGCGGGTGGCGGCGGCGGCGGTGACCCGGCCGGTCAGGGCGCGGGCGGCGCGGACGGCGGCGCCGACGGAGCGGGCGGGGGCGGCGGTTCACCCGCCGCAGGCGAGCCGGGCGGCCCCGGCCTGCCCACCAGCGCCCGCGTGGAGGTACGGGACGGCCCGGGCGGTGGCGCCACCACCCGCAGCGCGTACGAGGTGCCGTCCGGCATGACGTTCCAGCTGACCGACATCGTGGTGCAGAACCCGCAGGGCGACGCCGGTGACCTGACCATCTCCAGCCAGGGCGCGCCGCTGCTCACCCTGGCCCTGGAGAACTTCCGTGACACCGACTACCACTTCGTCACCCCGATTGCGGTGCCGGCGGGCGAGGAGATCACCATCACGCTCAACTGCCGCGAGGTGGGGCGGCCGGTGGCCAGCAGCGCGCCCTCCGAGTGCTCCGAGGCGCTGTTCCTGTCGGGCACGCTCACCGCGCCGCCGGAGGGCTGAGCCGACGGGGGCCGGCCGGGGCGCGCCGGGCGGGAGCGGGACAACCGGGCGCGCCGACCGGGCGCGCCGGGCCGAACGTGCGGGGGCGTACGCGCCGGGCCGAGGTGACCTCAACCGGCCCGGCCGGCCCAACCCCGGCCCACCCGGCCGCCCCGCCCCGCCCCGCCCCGGTCCGGAGGCTACGGGGCGTCCCCGGTCGCCTCCTCCTCTTCCTCCTCCTCGGCGGCCCGCTGGACGAAGGCCCCCTGGACGTCCGCCGGTTCCTCGTCCTCGCCCTCGTCCTCCTCCGTCCGCTGCACGGCCGCGGCCGTCGCCGGAGCCGGCGCGGACACCGGTGCGGCGGCCTCCGCCCCGGCGGGGGAGGAGGGCGCCGGTTCCGCCATCGCCCGCTCGGCGTTGGCGACCGCCTCCCGCTCGTACCGGTCCGAGGGATCGCTCACCCGGATCCCGCCGGGCGCCTCCGTCCCCTCCACCGGACCGCTGCGCTGCTGGATCACATGGGTCAGCTCGTGCGCCAGCATGGTGCGGCCCTCGTCCGAGCCGGGGGCGTAGGCGTCGCGCTGGAACACCACGTCGTTGCCGACCGTGTACGCGTGCGCGCCCACCTCCTTCGCCGAGTCGTGCGCCCGGGAGTCGGTGTGCACCCGGACGTCGGAGAAGTCGGCTCCCAGCCGCGCCTCCATGTCCGAGCGGGTATCCGTGTCCAGCGCCTGGCCACCGCCCGAACCCACCACGTCGTGCACCGAGGACCGGCCGCCGCTCTCCTCCTCGCCCGAGCGGTCCGCCTCCCGTTGCAGCATCGCGCCCACCGCGTGGTTGCCCACGGCGCGCTGCAGGGCGCCCATGCCGCCCGTACCGACCACGTCCGGGCGCCCGGCGGCCGCCGCCCCGTACAGCTTCGGCAGCGCCTCCTGGTGCCACGGCGTCTCCCGCCGGGCCTCCGCCGCCCCGTCGTCGAACTCGTTCCCCTGCTCATGCGCGCGCATTGCCAGCTCCTCGGCCCTCGTCGGCCCCTCGACATCCCCTCCAGCGTCGGCGCACCGGCCGCCGCCGTCCAGGGACACCGCACCCCGGCCGGCGCGGGGCGGGGGCACGGTCCGCTGCACGAACGGGCAAGCCCCACCGCCCGCGCCCGCCCGCCGCGCTACCCGGGAACGCCCGCCGTCCACCCCGTCACATCGACCTCATCCAGCCGCTCCGGCCGCCAGCGCGGACGCTGATCCTTGTCGACCAGCAGCGCCCGTACCCCCTCCGCGAAGTCCGCGCCGCGCGCCACCCGGGACGCGAGCAGCAACTCCCGCTCCAGACACACCGCCAGGTCCTCGCTCGCCGCGCCCCGCTCCAGCAGCTCGCAGGTCAGCCACAGACTGGTGGGGGAGAACCCGGCCAGCTCCCGCCGGACCTCCCGCGCCCACGCACCGGGCTCGGCGGCCAGCCGCTCCAGGATCCGCCGCGGGTCGGCGTCCGCGAAGCACCGCTCGATCAGCTCGCGCTGCTCCGCCCACTGCGTTCCGGCCGGCGGCGCCGGCCGGGAGAACCGCTCCACCGTCGCCACCACCCCCTCGGTAGGCGCGCGCAACGCCTCCTCAAGACCCGGGAGTTCCTCCTGCGGAACGAAGTGCGTGGCCAGGCCGCACTCCAGCGCCCGCGCCGCGTCCAGCCGGGCCCCGGTCAGCCCCAGATACCGGCCCAGCGGCAGCCCCAGCCGGGGCAGGAACCAGCTCGCCCCGACATCGGGGAAGAACCCGATCCTGGTCTCCGGCATCGCGAACACCGCCCGCTCGGTCACCACCCGCACCGAGCCGTGGACCGAGATCCCCAGCCCGCCGCCCATCACCAGGCCGTCGATCAGCGACACGTACGGCTTGGGAAACCGCGCGATGCGGCCGTTGAGCGCGTACTCGGCGGCGTAGAAGGCGTCCGCCGCCTCCGGCGTCCCCGCCAGCACCGCCTCGCGCGCCGCCCGCACATCACCCCCCGCGCAGAACGCCCGGGGCGAGGCGCTGCGCAGCAGCACCCCGCCGACCTCCGGATCGTCCTCCCAGCGCGCCAGCGCCCCCGCCATCGCCGCCACCATCTCCGCCGTCAGCGCGTTCAGCGCGGCCGGCCGGTTCAGCGTCAGCCGCCCCAGGCCGCCGGAGACTTCCTGTTCCACCAACTGATCCATGGGCGCTCACCCTACGGCGGCGCCCCCCCTGCCTCCTACCCGTCCCGCCCGGCCAGTTCCGCGTCCGCCCCGGCCAGGGCGGCCACCAGCAGTTCCGCGCCCTCGCGCGCCTCCTCCCCGGTCAGGCTCAGCGGCGGCGCGATCCGCAGGACGCTCCCGCCGGGCCCGCCGCCCTTGCCGATCAGCAGCCCCGCCGCCCGGGCCCGCTCCAGCACCAGCGCCGCCACCGCCGGATCCGGCTCACCGGTCCCCGGCCGCACCACCTCGACGGCGATCATCAGACCGCGCCCGCGTACCTCCCGTACCAGCGCGAGGTGTTCCGTTCCCGCCACCAGGCGTTCGCGGAGTTCCGCCCCCACCCGGCGGGCGTTCGACTGGAGGTCGTGCTCCAGCAGATACCCCAGGTTCGCCAGCCCGGCCGCCATCGTCACCGGGCTGCCGCCGAACGTCGAGATGGAGTTGGCGTCCAGCGCGTCCATGATCTCCGCGCGCCCCACCACACCCCCGATCGACATCCCGTTGCCGATGCCCTTCGCGAACGTCAGCAGATCGGGCGGCCCGGCCGCCCCGTGCGCCTGCCAGCCCCAGAAGTGGTCACCGGTACGGCCCCACCCCGTCTGCACCTCGTCGCTGATCCACACGATCCCCTCCCGCGCCAGCACCTCACGGAAGGCCGCGAACAGCCCGTCGGGCCCGGAGGTGAAACCGCCCACCCCCTGCACCGGTTCGGCGATCAGCGCCGCCACCCCGGCCGGGCGGGTGTGCGCCAGCATGTCCTCCAGGTCGGCCACCGCCGCCGCGATGAACTCCCCGTCCGGCAACGCGGCGTACGGGCCACGCGTCCGCACACCGCCGTGCACGTACAGGGTCTGCAACGGCGAGAGGGTGGTCGGCGACCAGGCCGCGTTGCCGGTGATCCCCACCGTGGAGAAGGACCGCCCGTGGTAGCTGTTGCGCATCGCCAGCACCTGGTTGGCGCCCCCGCGGTACGCCGAGGCCAGCAGCAGCGCCGTGTCGTTCGCCTCGGTGCCCGAGGTCGTGAAGAACACCCGGGCGTCCTCGATACCCGACAGATCCGCGATCCGCTCCGCCAGTTCGACCATCGGGCGGTTCAGATACAGCGTCGAGGAGTGCACCAGGCGCTGCGCCTGCTCGCTGACCGCCTTCGCCACCTCCGGCAGCGCGTGCGCCGTCATCGTCGTCAGGATGCCGCCGAAGAAGTCCAGGTAGCGGTTGCCGTCCGCGTCCCACACGTGCCGGCCCGCGCCGTGCGTGAGTTCCAGCGGCCGCTCGTAGTAGAGCGTGAGCCACCGCGGCAGGACGGCCAGGTGCCGCTCGTGCAGGGAGCCGGTCCGCGCGCTCATGGCCGCACCAGCCCCTCGTACGCGTCCGGCCGCCGGTCCCGGTAGAACGCCCACTGCCGCCGCACCTCCCCGATCGCCGCGAAGTCCAGATCCCGCACCAGCAGTTCCTCCTCCTTGTCGCTCGCCACCTCGCCCACGAACCGCCCGCGCGGATCCACGAAGTAGCTGGTGCCGTAGAAGTCGTTGTCGCCGTACTCCTCCGTCCCCACCCGGTTGATCGCCGCCACGAAGTAGCCGTTGGCCACGGCCGCCGCCGGCTGCTCCAGCTGCCACAGGTGCGCCGACAGACCGCGCGAGGTGGCCGACGGGTTGTACACCAGCTGGGCCCCGGCCAGCCCCAGCGCCCGCCAGCCCTCGGGGAAGTGCCGGTCGTAGCAGATGGAGACACCGATCCGGCCCGCCGCCGTGTCGAACACCGGCCATCCCAGATTCCCGGGGCGGAAGTAGAACTTCTCCCAGAAGCCGGGCAGCTGCGGGATGTGGTGCTTGCGGTACCTGCCGAGCACCGTGCCGTCGGCGTCGATCACCGCCGCCGTGTTGTAGTAGTGCCCGGCGTCCTCCACCTCGAAGACCGGCGCCACGATCACCAGGCCCGTCTCGCGGGCCAGCGACCGCAGCCGTTCGACGGTCGGCCCGTGCGGCACCGGTTCGGCCCACCGGTAGTGCTCGGCCTCCTGCACCTGACAGAAGTACGGGGCGTTGAACACCTCCTGGAAACCGATCACCCGGGCCCCGGACCGGGCCGCCTGCCTCGCGTACTCCTCATGCTTGGTGATCATCGATTCGGTGTCGCCGGTCCAGGCGGCCTGCACCAACGCGGCGCGCACGACATCAGCATCAGCCATCAGCTGCTCCTGTGGATGGGGCGATGGACACGCGGAGCGGATCCGTTGCGACGTTAGGATCCGTCACGCACCGTGGCAAGGGCATCAGCGTTACGTCGCCGAATCCACCGCGATTGCCACCCCACCGCGATTCCCGCCCCACCGGGAGCGGACCGCATCGCCCAGGGGGTCGAGGACGTCACACCCCGCCGGTAGAGTCCCCGCCCATGACCGAAGACGCCCGTACCCTCGCGATCGCGATCGCCGTGACCGCCCTCGCCGCTCTCGCCCTGGGCTGGTTCGTTCGCAGCCGCCTCAGCACGCTCGCCCACCGCCGCCGCCAGGAGTTCTTCGGCCTGCCGGACAACTCCGAGTGCATGCTGGTGGTCAGCCGCGACACCGGCACGGACGGCGCCGTGGCCCGCAACGACGTCATGGCGCTGCTGGAACTCTCCGCCGTCATACGCAACTGCGGGGCCCGCGCCCAGCTGATATCCGGGGAGACCGCCCGGCAGGGCTTCGGCGAGCGCACCGAGTTCTGCCTCGGCTCGCCGGTGGCCAACCGCCGCTCCGCCGCGCACCTCCACAGCCTGCTGCCGGGGGTCTCCGTCAACACGGACGCCGATCCTGGACCCGACCGGGGGGCGTTCGTCATCGGCAGCGAGCGCTTCCGGCTGGAGAACGGCTCCGTCGAACACGTCCTGCTCGCCCGCCTCACCGCCGGGCAGGAGGGCCGCCCCGTCTTCCTCGCCTGCGGCCAGCGCTCCATCACCCACCAGGCCGCCGCCCGTTACCTCGCCCGCCACAACGCCCGCCTCAGCCGCAAGTACGGCTCGGGCGGCACCTTCGTCCTGCTGCTGAAGGTGGTCAACTCCCAGGCGTACGGTCCCGACGTCGTCGAACTGGTCAAGGACGTCACCCGGGTGGCGACCGTGCCCCAGCCCAAGCTCACCAGGAGTAAGGACCTCTGACCGCGCGTGACATAGTGACGTAGCCTGGACGTCGGCGGAAAGGATGATGAGGATGGGCGACGCCCGGCCGGTATACCAGCGCATCGCGGACGATCTGCGGCAGCAGATCGACGAGGGCACGCTTGCGGTGGGCGCGCGTATCCCCTCCCGCGCCGAGCTCAAACGCACCTACACCGCCAGCGACCAGACGGTGGACCGCGCCGTACGGGTGCTGAAGGCCGCCGGATACGCCACCGGCCAGTTCGGGCGCGGCGTCTTCGTCAGCGACCGCGAGCCGCTCGGCGTCCTGCTCCGCTCCACCGGGGCCGTCGACAGCCCGCTCGCCGCCCGCATCCAGATCCTGTCCGGCGGGCGTGAGCACGCCCACGGTCACGGTCACGGCCCGGGGGAGGGGCACCAGGAGGGCCCGGCCGGCGAACAGCCCGACCTGATCTGGGAGGCCACCTCCACGGCCGTCGCCGCACCGCCCGAGATCGCCGTCCGGCTCGGCGTCGGCGTCGGCGAACCACTGATGTGCACCCAGTACGAGTACCTGGCGGACCGCCGCCCGCTGCAACTCGCCACCAGCTGGGAGCCGCTGGCCCTCACCAAGGGCACCGACGTCCTGCACCCCGAACGCGGCCCCTACGCCCGGCGCGGTGTCCGCGGCCGGTTCGCGGCGATCGGTATCCGGATCGTCCGCGCCACCGAGACCGTCGCCTCCCGGCCCGCCACCGGGGCGGAGGCCGACGCGCTGGGCTGTTCGCCCGGTCAGTGCCTCACCGCCGTGCAGCGCACCCACTACGACGAACACGACCGCGCCGTGGAGACCTCCGACACCGTGCTGCGGGGCGATCGCTGGCGCCTGGAGTACGCCATCGGCTTCGGCGGCTGAGCCTCGGCGGCCAAGTCTCGTCGCGGCTGAGCTTCGGCGGCCGGGAAGCGGCCGAGGGGGCCGCCGGTGCGCGCACCGGCTCAGAACCCGGCGCTCTCCGCGTACACCTGGGACAGCTCGGGCACCCCGGTGTCCGCCCAGTCATGACCGGCCGTCAGCACATCCACCCGCAGCCCCGGGCCCACCGCCACCACGGGCCCGCCGTGCGCCCCCGGCACCCACCGGGCCCCCGGCACCGTCCGCACCAGCACCGTGCCCAGATACAGGCCCGCGTCCGTGCCCAGACCTGCCATCTCCTCCGGGTCGTCCCGCCACCGGGGCAGCAACTGGTCCAGCGCCTCCAGCGATTCGGGCGTGTCCCCGAGCACCACCCCGGCGGCCAGCGCCCTGGCCCGCAGCAGCTCGCACTCCGACAGCAGTTGCGCCACGCCCTCGGTATCGGCCCAGGCGCCCTGCGCGCCGTCCCCCGCCCGCTGACCCGGAGGGGGCCCCAGCCGCGGATCGGCCCGCTTGCGCCAGTTGTCCAGGAAAGGGATGTTCATGCGCTTCAGCGTCCCACCCCGGGCCCGCGGGGGGCCACAGGGCCACACCCGTCATCTTGTTCGTGGCGGAATTTCGTCCCCCGGGTGCCCTACACCTCCAGGTCGACCACGACCGGCGCGTGGTCGGAGGCGCCCTTGCCCTTGCGCTCCTCGCGGTCCACATAGGCGTCCTTGACGCCGCCCGCGAACGCCGCGTTGCCCAGCACCAGATCGATGCGCATGCCCCGGTTCTTCGGGAAGCCCAGCTGCCGGTAGTCCCAGTACGTGAACGGGTGGTCGTACTTCAGCGGGCGCGGCCGCACATCGCTCAGCCCGGCGCCGCGCAGCGAGGCCAGCGCCTCCCGTTCCGCCGCCGTCACATGCGTGGCCCCCTCGAACGCCGAGATGTCCCACACGTCCTCGTCCGCCGGCGCGATGTTGAAGTCGCCGAGCACCGCGAACGGCCGCCCCGCCGCCGCGTCCGCGCGTACCGCCTCGCGCAGCGCCGCCAGCCAGCGCAGCTTGTAGGCGTAGTGCGGGTGTCCGACCTCGCGCCCGTTGGGCACGTACACCGACCACACCCGCACCCCGTCACAGGTGGCGGCGACCGCGCGCGGCTCGTTGAGCCCGTCGTAGTCGGGGCCGCCCGGCAGCCCGGTCACCGGCTCGGAGATCCCGATCCGGGAGACCACCGCGACCCCGTTCCAGCGGCCGTCCGCGTGCACGGCCGCCTCGTACCCCAGCGCCCGCAGCTGCTCGGTGGGGAACGCCTCGGCGGCGCACTTCAGCTCCTGGAGGCACAGCACGTCGGTGCCGCTGCTCTCCAGCCAGGCGAGCAGCCTCGGCAGGCGCGCCGTGATCGAGTTGATGTTCCAGGTGGCGATGCGCATCGGCTCGGGATCTCTCTCAGACTCTTAGACGGTGGTGGAATCGCCGGGGGTCATCCGGGTGTAGGCGGTGCCGCCGATGCCCGGACCCTGCGGCCCCAGATTGCGGCCGTAGACGCCCAGGCCGGTGTCGCTCAGCAGCCCGTCGTGGATCGCCAGCGCCCGCTGCGCGCCGACCTCGCGGGCGTAGTCCACGATCTCCGAGAACTTGTTCCACGGAGCGTGGACGGGCAGCAGCAGCGTGTGCACGGGACGGTCCGGCACGGTCAGCGCGTCGCCGGGGTGGAAGACCTCGCCGTCCACCAGGAAGCCGATGTTGGTGACCCGCGGCATGTCGGGGTGGATCACCGCGTGCAGCTCCCCGTGCACCTCCACCCCGAAGCCGGCCGCGGTGAAGCTGTCGCCGTGCCCCACGGTGCGCACCCGGCCGGGGAAGGCCGCGCTCAGCTGCTCGGCGACGCTGCGCAGCGTCCACACCTCGGCGGCGGGGTTCGCCTCCAGCGCCGTGCGCAGCCGCTCCTCGTCGAAGTGGTCCGGGTGCTCGTGGGTGACCAGGACGGCGTCGGCGCCCAGCGCCGCGTCCTCCTCGCTGAACCGCCCGGGATCGATGACGAGAACCCGTCCGTCGTCCCGGGTGAGCCGTACGCAGGAGTGGCCCTTCTTGGTGAGCTGCATGCCCGCCATTGTGCTACGGCCCACTGACAGCGGCAGCCGCGACGCTCCCCGGGCCCCGCGCCCCCGCGCCGCCCCCGTACCGGAAACGCCGGAGGCCCGGGTGACCGTACGGTCACCCGGGCCCCCGGACCCGCTCTCCGCGCCGCCGGCCGTCCGCTAGGACTGGGCCTCGGCCCGTGCCTCGCGCCGCAGATCGCGGAAGTTGTACACCCGCCGCACCATGGCGAACAGCGGGATCACCGCGCCCAGCACCAGCTGGAGCGAGCAGCCGGTCTGGAGCATCAGCTCACCGCCCGGCGCGTCGAAGGCCCACGCGGTCAGCAGCGCCATGCTCAGCACGATCCAGGCGAGCATCGCCCCCGCCAGCGGCCCGCGCGGCTTGGGGTACTCGACCCGGCTCACCATCAGCCAGGCCACCCCGACGATCGCCAGCAGCGTCGGCCAGAACGGCAGCTCCAGCAGCACGATGGAGACCACCGTCAGCGCCCCGAAGGGGCTGGGCATGCCCTGGAAGACCCCGTCGGGCATGGTCACGCAGGAGAACCGCGCGAGCCGCAGCACCACCGCCAGCAGTACGGTGATCGCCGCCAGCGCCGCGACCGGCTCGTGGGCGTCGCCCACCACCATGCCCCAGACGAGAACGAAGTAGGCGGGGGCGAGACCGAAGCTGATCAGGTCCGACAGATTGTCCAGTTCCGCACCCATCGGCGAGCTGCGCAGCTTGCGCGCCACCAGGCCGTCGAACAGGTCGAAGACCGAGGCCAGCAGCATCAGCAGGACGGCGGTGGCCGCGTTGTTGCGTACCACCCCGACGTCGCCGCTGCCCGTCAGGTGCGGGATCAGGACGCCGGTGGTGGTGAAGTAGACCGCGAGGAACCCACAGATGGCGTTCGACAGGGTCAGGGTGTCCGCTATTGACAGTCGCATCGACAGCGGAAGCTCATCCGCTTCGTCCTCGTCCGCCTCCGGTACCCAAGCGCTCTGCGCGCCGCGGTCAATCACGGTCAAGACGTGTCACCCCCGCTGTGGTCTTCTCGCCGACCTCGACCGCCGGCTCGATGCCCTCGGGAAGATAGACATCCACCCGCGAGCCGAACCGGATCAGCCCGATGCGCTCACCCTGCTCCACCTTGCAGCCCTGCGGCACGTACGGCACGATCCGCCGCGCGACGGCGCCGGCGATCTGCACCATCTCGATGTCGCCCAGCTCGCTGTCGAAGCGCCACACGACGCGCTCGTTGAACTCGCTCTCCTTGTCGAACGCCGGAACGTAACCGCCCGGGACGTGCTCCACGGAGGCCACGGTGCCGGCGACCGGCGCGCGGTTCACGTGGACGTTCAGCGGGCTCATGAAGATCGCGACCCGGGTGCGCCCGTCCTCCCACGGCACGATGCTCTGCACCACGCCGTCCGCCGGACAGATCACCCGGCCCTGACCGATCTCCCGCTCCGGGTCACGGAAGAACCACAGCATGCCCGCCGCCAGCGCGGTGGCCGGGACGGCGGCCGCCGCCCAGCGTCCGGAGTGGCGGGCCTTGGCGAGCGAAACGGCGGCCGTGGCGACCGTCGGCAGCAGCCACGGCGAGGCGCCGCGGGCGAGGCGTACGGAGGAGGAGCGGAGCGGCATGGGAGACCTTCGTAGCGGGGAAAGCCGCGCATCCCGAAGCGGCGCGACTAAGCCGATGCTAGCGGCTTCGGACGGTAACTCGGCAAGCCAGCAGGCCGAGTACGGCCATAAGTCCTGTTCTGGCGTCGATCTGCGTGTCTCAATAATGCCCAGATAGAGGACATTCAGCCCTGGCCACCATACGGGAGAACTCGCCGGAACGGGAGAGGGGAATGTGGATCGCCCGGCGAATTCCGAGATGTACCACGGCACAGCGTGAGTTTCCACACGCGCAACGTGATGCGCGGCCGACGCGGGCCCGGCCCGCCATCATTTGGCAAAACCTCGGCCGGCACCGGCGGGCCGTCGTCACCCGCCGTCGCCGGCCGCGTGCTCAGGGGGAGGGCGGGGTGAAGGCCGAGGTACGGGCCAGCCCGGCGGCCCGGCCCTTGCCCGCGAGGACCAGCGCCATCTTCCGGCTCGCCTCGTCGATCATCTCCTCGCCCAGCATCGCCGCGCCCCGCGCCCCGCCGGCCGCCGAGGTCCAGTAGTCGTACGCGTCCAGAATCAGCTCGGCGTGGTCGTAATCCTCCTGGGAGGGCGAGTAGATCTCGTTCGCCGCCGCGATCTGGTCCGGATGCAGCACCCACTTCCCGTCGAAGCCCAGCGCCGCCGACCGCCCGGCCACCTCACGGAACCCGTCGGGATTGCGGATCTGGAGATAGGGGCCGTCGATCGCCTGGAGTCCGTGCGCGCGGGCCGCCATCAGAATCCGCATCAGGATGTAGTGATAGGCGTCCGCCGGATAGCCGGGCGGCTGTTCGCCGACCACCAGTGACTTCATATTGATGGATGCCATGAAGTCGGCGGGGCCGAACACCAGGCTCTCCAGCCGGGGTGAGGCCGCCGCGATCGTGTCCGCGTTCACCAGCCCGCCGGCGTCCTCGATCTGCGCCTCGATGCCGATCCGCCCCACCTCCAGGCCGGCCGTCCGCTCGACCTGGGTGAGCAGCAGGTCCAGCGCCTTCACCTGGTCGGCGTTCTGCGTCTTCGGCAGCAGCAGCGCGTCCAGCCGGGCGCCCGCCCCCTCGACCACCGTGATCACGTCCCGGTATGTCCACGGCGTGGTCCAGTCGTTCACCCGCACCACGCGCGTTCTGCCGCCCCAGTCGCCCTCGTTGAGCGCCTCGACGACGGCGTCCCGCGCCCGCTCCTTGGCCAGCGGCGCCACCGCGTCCTCCAGGTCGAGGAAGACCGCGTCGGCCGGCAGACCCTGCGCCTTCTCCAGGAAGCGCGGGTTGCTGCCCGGTACGGCCAGCACGGAGCGGCGGGAGCGCGAGGGGCGCTGCCCCGGGGAGCCGGGGACGGTCATACGGGCCTCCAGAGCGGGGGACGGGACGGGGACGTACGGCAGGGTGGAAAGGGAGGGGTCAGCGGCGGCAGTCGCGCAGGGCCTGCTCGATGGTGCGCATGACCTCGTTCAGCGGGGCGTCGGTACGGGCCACCGTGACCAGCACCTCGCCGCCGCCCCCGCCCGCCGGCGTTACCTCGGCCGCCGCCACCGGGGACGCGGGCGCGGCCGTGGCACCGCCGGCGAACACCGGCAGCGCGCCGAAGGTGCTGCGCACGATCGTGAAGGCGTGCTCCAGCTCCGCCTCCACATCGCCCTGCCCGCCCCGGCGCAGCCAGCGCCGCAGCACGTGGTTGTGCGCCGTCACCACGGAGGAGGCGGCCACCTCGGCGAGCAGCGGTTCGTCGCCGTTGTGCGAGTTCTCGTCGAACCGGGCCAGCAGATAGCGGGTGAACAGCCGCTCGTACCGGGCGACCGAGGCGATCTCGCGTTCGCGCAGCGCCGGGACCTCCCGGGTCAGCTTGTAGCGCTCGACCGACAGCGCGGGGGAGGCCGCGTACATCTTCATGACCTCTTTGATGCCCCGGCAGATCGTGTCGATCGGGTTCTCCCGCTCGGGGGCCGCCTCCAGGACCTCCTCGGCGCGCACCAGCGTGTCGTCGTGGTCCGGGAAGATGGCCTCTTCCTTGGAACGGAAGTGCCGGAAGAAGGTTCTGCGGGCCACTCCGGCGGTCGCGGCGATCTCGTCGACGGTGGTGGCCGCGTACCCTTTCGTCGCGAACAGCTCCATGGCGGCGGCGGCCAGCGCCCGGCGCACCTTCAGGCGCTGGGAGATCTGCGGACGGTCGGACTTCACGGGCTGAACCATGCAAGCGAACGTACTCCATCCCCCCGCCCCCCGCTGACCATTGCCGATGCGGTGCCGTCAGCCCCGCCGGTACCGCAGTTCGCCGACGGCGACCCCCTGGATGTCCTCGGACTGTTCGGCGCCGTCGGGGGTGAAACCGGCGCGTTCGTAGAAGCGGAGCGCTCGGGTGTTGCCGCGCACCACCCACAGCCGGACGCGGGGCAGCCCGTCGGCGGACAGCCGGGCCGTGGCGGCCTCCAGCAGGGCCCGGCCGACGCCCGTACCGATGAACTCGGGGTGGACGTACAGGGCGCGTACCTCGCCCCAGCCGGCCTCGTACGGCCGGTAGGGGCCCTGGCAGGCCCAGCCGATGATCCGGCCGGGCTCCCCGGGCTCCCCGGGCCGTGGCGCCACCAGATGGCCGGTGCGCGCCGTGGGCCCGGCGAGGCCCCGCCGCAGCCCCGCCGCGAACGGCAGCGGGTCCAGGGCGTCGAGGTACGGCCGCGGCATGATGCCCCGGTAGGCGTGCCGCCAGCCCAGCACCCGGAGCCGGGCCACCTCGTCGGTGTCGGCCTCGGTCATCTCCCGTATCGGTATGGTCATCTGGCCATTCTTGGGGTGCGGGCGGGGGCGGCGCCGGACATTTTCCGGGTGCGCTCCGGATCGATCGCCCGGGATCCCGTTGCCGTCGAACGCGCCCAGCAGCGGGGTCGGTTCTCCGGTGCCCCGTTCCGTGAGTCAGTCGTGGCAGCCGCGAGCGCACCACGTGGGTGTGGAAGGGCCGGGTCGTCGGCGCTTCAGTGGTGGCCGAGCCTGGGGGCGAAGTGGTTCGTCCGCGCGCCGAACCAACACCGTGCCGCCACATGGCTTGCCGACCGGTCCACGGGGCCGTCAGAATCCGTGCTGTGATCTCTGGACTCCGCAGCCGCCGCCCACACACCGCCACGCCTGCAGAGGACCACAACCTTGAGCTACACCATCCGCGCGTTCACCCCCGCTGACGAGACCGGCTGGCTCCGCTGCCGGGTACTTGCCTTCCTCCAGACCGCGTACTTCGACGACGTCTCACGCTCCAAGCCCGCCACAGCGGCCCCCGGCCTGGACCTGGTGGCTGTCGACGCGGGCGGCCGCGTCGTCGGAATCATGGACACCGGCATCGAGGGCGACGTGGCGACGATCGACACCGTCGCCATTCACCCGGACCACCAGCGCCGCGGCCTGGCCCGCGAACTGCTGGAACGGACCAGCAACCGAGCCCGCAAGCTCGGCGCGGCAACCCTGGACGCCTGGAGCCGGGACGACCCGGACACCTTGAACTGGTATCGAGCGATGGGCTTCACCGAAAGCGATCACTACCTGCACGTCTACGCCAACCACTACCGTGACTCCTCGGAGCCCGGCCGAGCCATCGCCGAGGCGCGGCCCGGTCTGCGACCTCTCATGGTGTTCGCACACGCTCAGCTCGCGGATGAAGAACGGCTCCGAGGAGAGTTCACCCGCGTCCACGTCTGCCGCCGTTTCGCCATGCCGCTCTGATGTGATGCGGCCGGCATCCGCAGTGCGCCCGCCCCACCCTCGGCCCGCACCGCGAGCCCCGGGCACACGCCGCCATGGCGCTCGCCGAACGCGCCCGCGCCGACGGCGCCGTGCGGCCACTCTCGTGGCGGACACCGGTCTTCCTGTCCGCACCCGGCGACCGCTGTTCGCCGAGGGGGTCGGGGTGGCACCCAAGCGGGACGTCACCGCCACCGTGGGCGTCTCCCCGGCCGCCTACGCCTCCAGCTCGGCCACCACCGCGAGATGATCCGAGGGCCACACCCCGTCCACCGGCCCGTCCCCCGCCCGGCGTACCGAGCGCACCCGCCCGGTGCCGTCCGCGGCCGGCAGCCCGGTGTGGATGTAGTCGACGCGGATGTTCAGCCCCAGGCCGCCCGCCAGATAGGGGTTGGCCGTGTCCCAGGTGGCCGACGGCTGGCCCGGCTCGGCGTACCGCCAGGCGTCGAGCAGCATCTGCCCCGGCACGGCGGGGTCCGTCAGCCGCCCGCCGAACAGCCGGATCTCGTCCGAGTCCGGCTCCGCGTTGAAGTCCCCGGTGATGACCGGCGGGAACGCCCCGGCGCCGCGCCGGTCCGCCACCATCCGGGCCAGCGCCCGTACCTGCGCGCACCGCACCCCGGAACCGGCAGGGCCCGAGTGCAGATGGGTGGTGAAGAACGGCACCGGGCCGCCGGGCGCGGCGATCCGCGCGTACAGCACTACCCGCCCCTCGTCGGGGCCGTCCCCGCGCGGCAGTGGCAGCACCGCCGACTCCTCGATCGGCCACCGGCTGAGCACGGCGAGCCCCACCCCCAAGCCGGGCGGCGCGGACGCCGGGATCCGCTCGGCCCAGTGCGGCGGCAGCGCCGCCGGGGCCCAGGCCAGATGCAGGCCCAGCTCGGCCGCGAGCTGTTCCGCGAGATGCCCCTCCGCGGTGCTCCACACCTCCTGGAGCCCGCACACATCGGGTTGTTCGGCGCGCAGTACGGCCGTGATCGCCGCCTGCCGCCGCTCCCAGGGACCGAATCTCCACCACAGATTCCACGTCAGGAAACGCACGAGCCGATGGTACGGTCCCGGGCATGCTGACAGGTGCGGGCATCCGGGCCGTCGTGTGGGACATCGACGACACGATCTTCGACTACACCAGCGCCAACGAGGCGGGCGCGCTCGCCCATTTCGCGGCCGAGGGGCTGCCCGCCACCGCGGCCGAGGTGGCGCGCTGGACGGCGCTGATGCGCGAGCACTACGACCGCTATCTGGCGGGCGAACTAGCCTTCGCCGAGCAGCGCCGGGAGCGGGTGCGCGCGTTCCTGCGCGACCCCGGCCTTCCGGACGGGGCGGCGCAGGAGTGGTTCGACCGGTTCAGCGTCCATATGCGGGCCGCCTGGCGGCTGTACCCCGACGTGCTGCCGGCACTGGAGGCGCTCACCCCGGGCTACCGGCACGGGCTGCTGTCCAACTCCAACCTCGCCCACCAGGACGACAAGCTGCGCCGGCTGGGCGTCAGGGACCGGTTCGAGATGCTGCTGTGTTCGGAGGAGCTGGGCCACGCCAAGCCGGCGCCGGAGGCGTTCGCGGCGGCCTGCGAGGCGCTGGGCCTGCCCGCGGGGGAGGTGGCGTACGTCGGGGACCAGCGGATCACGGACGCGCAGGCCGCGACGGCGGCCGGGATGTGCGGGATCTGGCTGGACCGCGCGGAGTCCGGCACGGCCGCCGAGGTGCCCCCGCACCGGATCACCACCCTGACCGCCCTGCCCGGGCTGCTGGCGAGGCTGACGGCTGACGGCTGACGGCTCAGCGGAGCCGGCCGCCGTCGCGTGCGGTGCCGCCGGCGATGGTGGTGCGGGGGCGGGCGCCGGGGGAGTGCGGGTAGAGCGTCATGCGGGGGCGGCCCTCGGTGTCGCGGGTCCACACGACGGTGCCCTCGCTGGTCAGGTGGCGGGAGATCACGGTCTCTTCGGCCTGCGCCGAGCGGTTCACTGAGGTTGTCATGGCACCAGTGTTGGACCGGCCGACCGTTCGCGTCCATTGAATGTTTCCCCAGGTGTATGTGCACAATCGCTGCATGATTGATCTGCGACGGGTCCAGGTACTCAGGGCGGTCCACCAGCACGGCACGGTCACCGCCGCCGCGGCGGCCCTCCATCTGACCCCCTCGGCCGTCTCGCACCATCTGCGCGAACTCTCCCGCGAGCTGAAGGTCCGGCTCATCGAGCCGCAGGGCCGCCGGATCCGGCTCACCGGGGCGGCGCACGTGGTCATCGAGCACGGCGACGCCATGGTGGCCCGCTGGGAGCGGGCGGAAGCCGCGCTGGAGTCCTACCGCTCGGGGACCTCGGGACTGCTGCGGATGTGCGGCTTCCCCAGCGCCGTCGCCGCGCTCATCGCCCCAGCCGCCGCCCTGCTGCGCGCCTCGAACCCCGAGCTGACGATCGAGATCAATGAGTGCGAGACCCCTACCGGTTTCGATCTGCTGCTGGCCACCGACGCCGACATCGCCGTACTCGCCCCCTCCGAGGACTTCCCGCACCCCGGCGACTCCCGCTTCGACCAGCGCCCCCTGCTGGACGAGCCGCTCGACCTGCTCGTCCCCGCCGGCCACCCGCTGGTGGGGCGCACCCGGGGCGGGGCCCAGGGCGTACGGCTGGAGGACACCGCGCGCGAGGAGTGGATCCTGGCGGCGCCGGGCAGCTGCGACCACCATCAGCGGGTGGTGGTCTTCTGCGCGGTGGCCGGCTTCACCCCCAAGGTCGCGCACTACGTCCGGGACTGGATGGCGATCTCGGCGATGGTCGGCGCCGGTCTCGGCGTCTCCCTGGTGCCCAGGATGGCCCCGACCCCGCCCGAGCACGCGGTGGTCCGGCTGCCCCTGGCCGGCGAACCGGCCCTCACCCGGCGCATCCTCACCTGCGTCCGCGAGGGCAGCCGGGAACACCCGCTGATCCAGCACGGTCTGAAGGCGCTGGCGGAGGCCGCCGCCGCCATCCCGGGCCGGGTGGGCATCACACCGCCCGGGTGATGAACTCCACCGTCGTCATGTCGGAGACGATGCGCAGATCCAGCCGGGCGTCCAGGGCCGTCGTCAAGGTGCGCAGGGAGGACACGGCCGGGGCGATCGCGCCGCCCTCGATGCACTCGATGTCCGCCTCCGACAGACCCGCCCGGACCGCCAGCTCGGCCGGGCTCAGACCCAGCTGCGTACGGCGGTCGTACACGGCCTGCCCCAGCGCGACCGCCGCCCCGGCCTCCACATAGGCGGGATCGGCGCGGTGCTCATCGGGGATGCGCCAGCTCCCGTGGTACCCGCGGCCCCCGCCGGCGTCGGTGCGCGTCCACGCGATGACCGAACGCCGTGAACGCGGATGCTCGGTGCCGCACTCCTTCTGCTTCTGCCGGGCGCGCCGGATCTGGTCCTCCTCGCGCAGCCTGGCCCTGCGGAAGACCGTCAGGAAGACGATGCGGCGGCCCGGGGCGAGCCAGTAGGTCAGCCGCACCGGCTCGTTGCCCAGAACGAACCGCAACTCGCGCAGAGAGCCGCCCAGATGCCGGGTGTACGGGTCCCCCAGCGCGGTCGGGGCGTCGGCGAGACGATCGGCCTGCCGCTCGACCACGCGATGCTGCGAGGGAGGGAGGGCGTGCACCCACTCCAGCACTTCCGGTTCGAGTTCGAAGTCCCAGCGCTTGGCCATACCCCCGAGCCTAGTGATCGCGCGCACGCCGAACATGCCATTCCCGGCGTGGTTCACCTGCACGGGATCCCTCGCGTCAACGGGTTGACCTGCCGGGGGTGTCGGACACCTGCCGGCCGCCGTGTGCCGCGCGGTACGCGCTCGGGGTCATGCCCAGCTCCCGGCGGAAGGCCGTGCGGAAGTTCGCCGCCGAGCCGAACCCCGTCTCCCCGGCGATCCTCTCCACGGTCCAGCCGGAGGTCTCCAGCAGCCGGCGCGCCCGCAGTATCCGCTGCACGGCGACCCAGTGCATCGGCGGCATCCCGGTCTCGCGCGCGAACCGCCGGATGAAGGTCCTGCGGGACAGCAGGCTGCGCTCCGCCAACCCCTGCACGGTGAGCGGCGATCCGAGATGCGCCAGCGCCCACTCCCGGGTCGCCCGCAGATCCTCGCGGGAGGCGGCGGGCCCGTCCACGTACTGCGGCTCCCGCGCCCCACGGGCCGCCGGGAGCACCACCTCCTTCGTCACGCCGTCCGCGACCGCCGCGCCGAAGTCACCGCGTACGACGTGGAGGCAGGCGTCGATGCCCGCGCCCGCGCCGGCCGAGGTGAGGAACGGGCCGTCCTCGACGAACAGCCGGTTCTCGACCACGCCGACCTCCGGGTAATTCTCCCGCAGTTCGGCGGTGTGCCGCCAATGCGTCGTCGCGGACCTTCCGTTCAGCGCTCCGATGTCCGCCAGGGCGAACACTCCGGTGCAGATCGCGAGAACGCGCGCTCCCTTTTCCGTCGCGATGCGCAGTGTTCTCAGACAGGCGGAGGGAAGGGAAAGAAGGGGATCGGCATAGCCCGGCACGACGACGACATCGGCGCTTTCCGCCGCGGAGAGCGGGTGGGCGGGGCCGAGGCCGGTGGCGGTGCCGGCGGGTGGTGTGCCGGGGTCGGTGTCCTCGGTCTCCTTGCCGTCCTCGGCGCACACCAGGACCCGGTAACCCGGGTGCCGGCCGAAGACATGCGTGGCGATGCCGATGTCCAGCGTGTACGCGCGCGGCACCGCGAGGATCGCCACGCTCCGCGCCTCGTCCGTGGTCCCCAACGATCCTCCCTGGTCAGCCCGCCTCCCGGCCCAGCGTACGGGGCAGGGACGACAGCCCCGGAGCGTGGCACGATCCTTGCGCCCCGTGGCACGGCCGCCTCTGGTGGGCGCCGACCCGGCGCTCCTACGGTTTCCGTACAGCCCGACGGAATTCCGTCCGCACGATCGGAGCCCCATGCCCCTCGCACGCCGCACCGAAATCCACCACGTCCCCTGGGAGGAGAGTTACGGATATGTCCAGGCGGTCCGGCACGGTGACACGATTTACCTTTCCGGACAGGTCGCGCACGACGGACCGGAACTCGTCGCCCCCGCCCCGGTCGACGCCACCGGAAAGGTCACCGATGTCACCAACACCGGCGCCCAATTGCGCCAGTGCTACGCCAACGCGGCCCAATTGCTGGAGCGTTTCGGCGCATCGCTGGACGATGTCGTGGACGAGGTCATCTACGCCGTCGACGTGCCCGCCGCCGACGCCGCGGCGGGACCGGTGCGCAAGGAGGCGTACGGCCGCCCCGACCCCCAGGTGGCCAGCACCATGATCGGCACCCCCCGCCTGGCCTTCCCCGAACTGCTGGTCGAGCTGAAACTCACCGCCCGCCTTTGACGGCCAGTTCCCGGGCGAGGGTGGTCTTGCCCGCGCCCGGGAGGCCGTTGACCAGGACCGTGGTCATCGCGCCCGCAGGCGCAGCAGCAGCGCGGCCGGGGGGCGGGGGAGGGTGACGGTCAGTTCGCCCTCCGGTGCCGACCAGGCGACCGTGCCCGCGGTGCCGGCCGGGTACAGGATCTCGGGCTCGACCGGGCGGCCCCGCCACGCGGGGAGCGGCAGGGTCCGCACCGGGCCGCCGCCGCGGCGCCACACCGTCAGGTACGTGGTGCCGTCGGCCGCGCGCAGGCCGAGCGCGGGCCAGGGCTCCTCCCAGTCCGGCAGGCCCAGCGGCCAGAACGGCACCGCCCCGGGCAGGTCGGCGCGCAGCCCCTGGTAGACCCGTACCGCCTCCCGCACCAGGGCGAGTTGACCGGACGTCATGCGGTTCAGGTGGCCGGACAGATGGATCCGGCCCAGCAGCGCCCCGGCCAGCGTGAAGGCGATCTCGTCGTCCGTGAACTCCGGCTGCGGATAGGCCCACACCGCGCCCTGTTCCGGCGGCACGGCCGTGGGGGCGCTCGCCGCGATCGGCGGGTAGCGCAGGAAGTCCTGCTGGTCGCTGGTGGATTGCAGCTGTGTCAGCGCGAGCGAGGAGCCGTCCATCCGCATGCCGCCGGAGGCGCAGTTCTCGATCACCAAACGCGGATGGCGCTCCAGTACGGCGCGCAACCAGTCCTGGTACGCCCGGGCGTGCGCCAGCAGACCGGCCCCCGGGCTGCTGGTGCCGCCGGTGTCGGTGCCGGGCGGGACGGAGATGTTGTAGTCCAGCTTGAGGTACCCCACTCCCCACGCGCCGGCGATCCGGTCCACCGTCGCGTCCAGGTGGCGGCGCGTCGCCGGGTGGCGCAGGTCGAGCTGGAAGCGGCCGTTCTCCCGTACCCGTACGCCGTCCCGCGCGAAGAACGCGGCGTCCGGCAGGGTCGGGGCGATGGGACTGCGCACGCCGATCACCTCGGGTTCCAGCCACAGCCCGGGCACCATGCCGTGGGCGCGGATACGGTCCAGCACCTCGTGGATGCCGCGTTCCCCGGGGAACCGGGCGGCGGCCGGCTGCCAGGCGCCCACCGTGTCCCACCAGCCCCCGGCGTCGCCGTCGTACCAGCCGGCGTCGATGACGAAGTACTCGGCGCCCGCCGTGGCCGCCGCGTCCACGAGCGGCAGCAGCTTCGCGGTCGTCGGATCGCCGTTCAGCGTGTTCATGTAGTCGTTGAAGACGACGGGCAGCGCCGCGTGGTCCGGGTGCGGCCGGCGCAGCACGCGCCGGTACGCGGTCAGTTCGGCCAGCGCGCCCTCGAACCCGGCGCGCGAGAGGGCGAGCGCGGCCGGCACCGTCGTGAACGAGGCTCCGGGGGCGAGCCGTTCACTCCACTGGTGCTCCGTGTCGCTGGGCCCCCACAGGGCCAGATAGCCGGCGGCGCCGCGTTCGCCGCTCTCCCAGGTCCAGCCGGTGGGCGACTCGACCTGCCACAGCCACGCCGCCCCGGCGGCGTCCGGCCCCGCGTCCGGCCTCCCGGTCAGCGCGCCCATTGGCAGATGACCGTCGGTCGGCCAGCTGCCCCGGCTGCTGTACGCGACCCGGCCGCGCGCGTCCTGCCGGTGCAGGGCGTGGTGGAGGTCCGGGACCCGGCGGCGCAGCGGTTCGCTGCGCCAGCGGCACTCGGCCAGCCAGTCGTTCTCCGCCCAGTGCAGGTCCAGGCCGGCCGGGTCCGGCAGCCCGCCCAGGGTGAGGGAGGAGACCGCGTACAGCGTGCGGACCCCGTCCGCCTCATTGGTCACGGTGACCGAGCCGCGCACCACCGCAGTCCCCTCGGGGGACTCCAGCAGCAGCGCGGCGGCCAGCCCGGTGACCTCGTCCACGAGGTCAAGACGCAGCCGGTGCCAGCGCCCCGCGACCTCGGCCCGGTGCGAGCGCAGCCGCAGCCGCCGGCCCACCGCGGTGTCGATGCCGCGCTGTCCCGCCCACTCGGTGCCCGTGCCCGCCGCCAGCAGCTCCACCACCGGCAGCGCGGTGCCGAGCGGGACGGCCGGCACGTCACCCGGCGGCCCCAGCCGTACCGTCCGCAGCACCCCGTCCGGCCCGGCCGCGAACTCCGCCGTCAGCGCCGAGTGGCCCCACACGATGGTGATGTCGTCGGGGCCGGCGGCGCCCTGTTCCTGGCTCGACACAGCGATCCCCCTGGTGAGTTCGCGGCTTCCCGCTCCTTGACGGCCCCCGTGTGACCGGTCACAATCCTGGCATGCCTGTGACCGGTCACACAAGAAGCGGGCGGCGCCCCGCCAGCATCCGCGACGTCGCCGACGCCGCCGGGGTCTCGTACCAGACCGTCTCCCGGGTCATCAACGGACACCCCAGCGTGCGCCCCGCCACCCGCGCACGCGTCGAAGCCGCCGTCGCCGCACTCGGCTTCCGGCGCAGCGCCACCGCGCACGCCCTCGCCAGCGGCCGCACCAGGGCCCTGACCGTCCTCACCTCCGACACCACCCACTACGGCTACGCCGCCGCCCTCCGCGGCATCGAGGAGGCGGCCCGTGCCGCGTCCTTCGCCGTGGGCATCGCCGTTCTGGAATCGGAGGAGGACGAGGTGGTGCGCGACGCCGTGCGACGCGCCACCGACACCGGTGGCGGACTCATCGTCATCGCCTACGACCGCCCCGGCGTCCGCGCCCTGCAACTCCTGCCCGACGACGCCCCGGTGGTGGCCGCCGTGGAGACCCCCGCCACCGCCCCGCCGCCCGGCAGCCCCTGGGTGTGGACCGACGACCGCGCCGCCGCCCACCGCATGACGCGCCACCTGCTCGACCTGGGCCACCGCACCGTCCACCACCTCGCCATCCCCTCCACCACCGGCACCGGCGGCGGTTCCCAGCGCGTCGCCGGCTGGCGCGACGCGCTGCGCGAGGCCGGACGGCCCGTCCCCGAACCACTGACCGCCGGCTGGGAACCCGCCGACGGTTACGCCGCCGGGCAACGCCTGGCCCGCGACCCGGAGGTCACCGCCGTGCTGTGCGGCAACGACGACCTGGCGCTTGGCGTGCTGCGCGCCCTGCACGAGGCCGGAGGCCACGTCCCGCGCGACATCAGCGTGGCCGGCTTCGACGACGGCCCGCACTCCGCGTACCTGACCCCCGCGCTCACCACCGTCCGCCTCGACTTCACCGGCCTGGGCCGCGCCACCTTCGCGCTGCTGCACGGCCTGCTGGAGGAGGGCGAGCCCGTCACCCCGCACCCCGTCGCCCCGCCCGAGCTGATCATCCGCGAGAGCACCGGGCCCGCCCCGCGCCCCTCCCGCTGACGCCCCCGCGCCGCCCGCCCGGTGCCACCGCCCCCAGGAGAGCCCACGATGACGAGGAACCCCGCCGCCCCCGCCCTCACCGTCGACCTCGGCGATGCCGAGGGCCCGCTGCTGTACGGGGCCAACGGCGCGCTGTACGGCCTGAGCGACGACGGCGTCCCCGCCGACGCGGCCCTCGCCCCGCTCAGGATCACCACGCTCACGCAGAAACCGGAGGGCGGGGCCCAACACCCCAATGGCGACGCCCTCACCGTCGCTGACGCTTTCTTCCGCAACGGCGGTGGCGACCTCTACGTGATGATGCAGGACTGCTACGCCCAGTGGCCGTACGAGGACCGCGGCCTGGACGACTACCTCCCCCGGGTCGACGACATCGTCGGGCGGATCGCCGCCCACCCGCGCGCCGACCGCTTCGTCGTCGTCCCCTTCAACGAACCCGACCAGATCTGGTACCGGCTGGACACCGACGACACCGACCGGTACGAGCGCGACCGCGACCGGTTCCTCGCCGACTGGTCCACCGTTCACGCCCGCATCCGTGCCATCAGCCCCACGCTGCGCATCGCCGGGCCCAACGAGGCGCGCTACGACCGCCGCTTCCTGCCCGACTTCTACCGCTACGCCTACGACCATGGCGTGCTTCCCGACATCACCACCTGGCACGAGCTGTCGCCCGCCTCGCTGAGCGACTTCCAGGGCCACCACGACCACTACCGCGCCCTGGAACGGGAGATCGGCTTCGGCCCGCTGCCCGTCAACATCGACGAGTACGGCAACCGCCGCGATCTGTCGGTGCCCGGCCAGCTCGTGCAGTGGGTCGGCATGTTCGAGCGCAACAAGGTCTTCGCCCAGCAGGCGTACTGGGACATCGCCGGGAACCTCGACGGCAATGTCGTGCGCGACAGCGTCCCCAACGGCGGCTGGTGGTTCTTCCGCTGGTACGCGGCGCTGAGCGGCGAGACGGTCCGCGTCACCCCGCCGCGCGCCGACACCGTCGACACCCTGCAGGGGCTCGCCTGCCTCGACACCGCCAGGCGACGGGCCCAGGCCCTGGTGGGCGGCGCCGACGGCCCCGCCGACGTCGTCTTCCGGCGGATCGACCCGACCGTCTTCGGGGACCGCGTCGCGGTCACCGTCGCCGAGGCGCGCTGGTCGGGCTACGAGGGCGCGCACCCCGCGCCCCGGGTGATCCTGCGCACCACGGCGCCGGTCGGCGCGGACGGCACGGTCACGGTGCCGCTGACGACGCTGGAGCGGATGTCGGCGTACCGCGTGGTGCTCACCCCCGCCGGATCCGGCGTCCCGGACGCGGCGCCGGTGCCGTGGCGCGGCGTGTACGAGGCGGAGGACGCCCGCATCACGGGCGGGCGGATCCGCACCCACGGCACCGTCGCGGACGCCAACGGCTACGCCGCCTCGGGCACCCGCGACGTCGGCGCGCTGGACCGCGAGGACAGCCGGGTGGAGTTCACCGTGGAGGTGCCGGAGGCCGGCGCGTACGACCTCACCGTCTTCCACGGCAACCAGGGCGACGCCCCGGCCACCCAGTCGCTGACGGTGGACGGCGGCGCGGCCACCACCGTGACGTACCCGGCCACCCTGAACCCGGCCTGGCGCGGCACCGTGACCGTGCCGGTGACGCTGACCACCGGACGCCACACGCTCGCCCTGGCCAGGGGCACCGGCGAGGCCACCCTGGACAAGATCGAGCTGACCCCGGCCGCTGAGCCGTTCACCGCCTACGAGGCGACGCTCGCCGACACCACCGGCCACCCGGGGTACGACTACGGCGCGACGACGGCCACCGGCACCGGGGCCCTGATCCTGGACGGGGCGGCCGACGGCGCGGTCTTCGACGTGTACGCGCCGCGCGACGGCTACTACCGGCTCACCCCGCGCTGCGCGGGCGGGGGCACGCTGACCCTGGCGGCCCACGGCGAGCGTCTGACCGCCGCGGCCGGTCAGGAGTGCCGGGTGCTGCTGGCGGCCGGCAACAACCGGATCACCGCCACCGCGCAGGGCCGTGCGGCGCTGGTCTCCCTGGAGGTGGCCGGGGCCGGGGACCGCACGGGGCTGGCCACGTACGGGGCGGCCGACGCCCGGCTCAGCGGCGCTGCCGCGCGCGAGCGCAGCCCGCACGCCAGTGAGGGAACGTATCTGCGCGGGCTCGGCGGCGGGGCGGACAACACCGCGTCCTTCACCGTGGCGGTCCGGCACGGCGGCCCGCACCTGCTGATCGTGCACTACGCCCACGACACGCGCGCCGACACCGGCCACGCCTACAACGCGGACATCGCCTCCCGCACCCTGGACATCCACGTGGACGGCGTCACCACCTCGGCGACGTTCCGCAACACCTACGGGCGGCAGAACTTCTGGGGCAAGGCCGTCGCGATCGACCTGGCCCCCGGTACCCACACCCTCACGCTGTCCAGCATCACCGGCCCCGCCCCCGACATCGACCGCCTCGAACTGGCGCCGGTGCGCGGCTGAGCGCTCACAGCAGCGTCAGCTGGGTGGCCACCGGCGCGGCGCCGTCCGCCGCCGCCTCCCCGGGTACGGGATCGGGCTCGGGCGTAATGGCGCGTGCGGCGCCGCGCCGGGCGGGGCCGATGCCGTACTCGGCGGCCAGTTCGTGTACCTGCCGGGTGATCCGCCGCTGGTACCAGGTGGGGGCGTACGCGCCGCCCTCGTAGAGCACCTCGTAGCGCCGTACGAGGCCCGGGTGGTGCCGCGCCAGCCAGCTCATGAACCACTCGCGCGCGCCGGGGCGCAGATGCAGCGCCAACGGGGTCACCGAGGTGGCTCCGGCGGCGGCGATCGCCCGTACGGTGGCGCGCAGCTGCTCGGGGGAGTCGGCCAGGTAGGGGATGACCGGGGCCATCAGCACCGAGCAGCCGATGCCGTGGTCGGCGAGCGCGCGCACCACGTCCAGACGGCGCTGCGGCGCCGGGGTGCCCGGCTCCACGGTGCGCCACAGCTCGGGGTCGGTGAAGCCGACCGAGACCGAGACGCCGACCTCGGTGACGGCGGCGGCCTCCCGCAGCAGGGGGAGATCGCGCAGAATCAGTGTGCCCTTGGTGAGGATCGAGAAGGGGTTGGCGTAGTCGCGCAGCGCCGAGATGATCCCGGGCATCAACCGGTACCGTCCCTCCGCACGCTGATAACAATCGACGTTGGTGCCCATGGCGACGTGTTCGCCCTGCCAGCGCCGTCCGCCCAGTTCCTTGCGCAGCAGCTGCGGGGCGTTCACCTTGACCACGATCTGTGAGTCGAAACCGATGCCGGTGTCCAGGTCGAGGTAGCTGTGGGTCTTGCGGGCGAAGCAGTAGACGCAGGCATGTGAGCAGCCCCGATAGGGGTTCACCGTCCATTCGAACGGCATCCGGGAGGCGCCCGGCACCCGGTTGAGGATCGAACGCGCCCGCACCTCGTGGAAGGTGATCCCCCGGAACTCCGGGGTGTCGAACGTCCTGGTGACGACTTCGGAGCCGAAGAGGGCAGGGCTGGCGGCCCGGCCGTCCTCGCTCAGGTTGTTCCAGCGCATGCAAATAGAACACCGGTTCGATTCTGGTCTGTCAAGCGCGGATTTTGGGGGAGGGCCGCCCAGATGGTTGGCTTGCCGCCAAGTCAGTGGATCGCCAGGAGGATTGCAGTGGCGCAGGTTGAAGTGGTTACTCAGCGTGAGATCAATGCGGAGCCGGACGATGTGCTGGACGCGATCGCGGACTACCGGGAGGTCCACCCCCGTCTGCTTCCCGAGCAGTTCACCGACTACGAGGTCCGGGAGGGGGGCGACGGCGAGGGGACGGTGGTCTTCTTCCGGCTGCACGCCACGGCCAAACGGGTCCGTGAGTGCCTGATGGAGGTCACCGAGCCGGACGACAACACCGTCGTGGAGACCGACCGCAACTCCACCCTGGTCACCACCTTCACCGCCGTTCCCGGTTCGGTGAAGAACACCTCCAGCGTGACGATCCGCAGCACCTGGGACGGGGCGCCCGGCATCGGCGGGATCTTCGAGCGGATCTTCGCGCCGCGTGGCCTGAACGGCTTCTACGAGCAGATCCTGGCCAATCTCGCCAAGGAAGTGGAGACCGGCGGCAAGTAGCCAGTGGTCGCCGCCGCGCGACCGCGCCGCCCGCCGGCCAGGCGGGCGGCGACCGTGTGCGGGCCGCGCGCTGCGCCCGCGCCTACGCGGCGCCCGGGTGCCAGGCCGGCCACTCCTGGGGGCGGTCGGCCCAGTGCACCTGCTCCGGGTCCTCCAGGTCGATGTCCGGGAAGACCTGCCGGATGCGCGGCTCGAACTCCTCCTCGGACAACGGCTCCCAGCCGATCCCGCGCAGCCAGACCAGCCGGTAGCGGTGGTCGTCGCCGAAGGAGCCCACGTACACCGGGTAGTCCGGCTCCGGCGGGCGTGGACGTTTCGCTCTGGTCATCCCACCACCGCCTTTCCGCTGGTCCGTTCCGCCGCCCGTGCGGCCGGGCGTGCGCGTGCCGTACCGATACCGGCCCGGCTCACATCGCGGGCTTCTCGCCCTTCGTGGTCGACATGTCGATCACCGTGAACCGCGCGCCGTTGTCGTCCGCGCACTCGGCCCACCGGCCGAACGGGCTGTCCTGCGGCTCGCTGACGATCTGGCCGCCGAGCTTCTCCGCCGTGGCCGCCGCGTCGTCGCAGTGGTCGACGCCGAAGTACAGCCGCGCGTACGTCTCGCTCCCGGCCGGCGTGCCGCTGGGCATGGGCATCCGCCCCGCCACCGACTCGCCCGCCGCCCGCACGGTCTTGTAGTCGAAGGACGCGGGGTCGCCCACCGCGTGCATCTCCACCGGGAAGACCGCGCTGAAGAACGCGTCGAACGCCGCCGCGTCGCGGGTCACCACCTCGCTCCAGCACACCGAGCCCTCCTGGCCCATCAGGCCGAAGCCCTCGTGGGTGCCGGGCTGCCAGCAGCCGAAGGTGAGCCCGTCCGGGCTCGTGGCGATCAGCATCCGGCCGAACTCGCCGACGCTCATCGGCTCCATCAGCAGCGTGCCGCCGTTCTCCCGGATCCGCCCGGCGGTCGCCTGCACATCGGTGGTGGCGAAGTACAGCGTCCAGGTCGGGGTCAGCTCCTGGCCCGGCATCGGGGGCATGAGTGCGGCCACCGGCTTCCCGTCCAGGGTGGCCATCGTGTATCCGCCGTAATCCGGACCCGCGCTCATGAAGTCCCAGCCGAACATCTCCCGGTAAAAGGTCTTTCCCGCGCCGAGATCGGCCACCACACAATCGGCCCAGATCGGTGCTCCTTCGGGGAATTCCGCCATCGGTATCGCCTCCACAAGGAAGTATGGGCGTGCAAAATCGAGATATTCCTCTTCTTCCACGCTAACCACCGGCAGGGCATCGTGCGCGGTGAATGGCCGCATCGTCGAACGTGCGTGCGCATCCACCCGCCGGGCGCCGAGCGCAGGGGGCGCACACGCCCCGCGTGCGTACGCTCCGGCGCACCACCAGCTTGGCCATTGCCTCCCGCCACAGCCCCGCCCGGGGATACCGTGGAAGCGCTCCCCTCCCCGGGAAGGAGAGATGGTGGCCACAGAGCCGGAAATCCCTCAGCAGCGTGATCCCGCGCCTCCCGACACCCGTACGGTGTCCGGCCGGATCCCGCTCGCCGTGGCCGTCGTCGACCCCTCGGGCCGGATATCCCACTGGAGCAGCGGCGCCGGGAAACTGTTCGGGGTCGGCAGGGACGAGGCCCTGGGCCGGTTCGCCGCCGAGATCGTCCCCGTCACCGGCGTCCTGGACGCCCCCGGCTACCCCACCGCGGGCCGCTTCCGCACCCACGGCCAGGACGGCGGCGGCGAGCGGCGCGGCAGCGGCGACATCCTGTGGTGGACCTACCCCTTACCCGGGCCCGGCGCCGTCCTCGTCCTCGCCACCGACGCCACCCCGCTGCGCGCCGTCGAGGGCACCGCCGACGAGCCGGGCGAGAAGGTCGGCGCCGGATTCGCCCGGCACACCGACTTCGACCGCGCCGAGGACCTCGCCCGCGGCCTGCCGGAGATCATGCCCGGCATGAGCCCGCAGGAGAGCGGCGTCATCGTCGAACGCGTGCTGGAGCTGGGGTACCCCGTCCTGGAGCTGAGCCGGCACGCCCGGGTCCCCGTCACGCCCGACTGGGGCGTCCCGCGCCGCACCACGCGCCGCGCGCGGCTGCTGCGCGCCGTCACCGAGGCGGGCGCGGCACGCGACGAGCGGGCCCTGGCCGCCGCCGAGGCGGATCTCGCCTCCGACCTGGAGTACGCGGCCGTCCGCGAGCGCCTGGAGTTCCTCAACGAGGTCAGCTCCCGCATCGGCTCCTCCCTCGACCTGGGCCGCACCATCGAGGAGGTCGGCCGGGCCGTCGTCCCGCGCTTCACCGATGTCGCCGGCACCTATCTGCGCGAGCAGGTCATCGCGGGCGAGGGCTTTCCCGATGGGCCGCCCGACACCTCCACGATGTGGCACCGGGTCGCCGTCGAGCACACCGACGAGCCGGGCCGCTGGGACGACGTGGTGCCGGTCGGCGAGTCCATGACCTTCCCCGCGCACACCCCGTTCTTCCAGTGCATGACCTCCGGCGAACCCGTCCTGGTGCCGCGCGTCACCGAGGAGATGGGACACGCGATCGCCGCGCAGTTCGAGAAGCGCGACATCCGTCCCCTGATCACCCACCGCTCCATGCTGGTCGTCCCGCTCAAGGCCCGGCAGGTGGTGCTCGGCTTCATGATCCTGCTGCGGCACCGCGAGCGGCCCGAGTTCCACGACATGGACCGGGTCACCGGGGCCGAGCTCGCCGCCCGCGCCGGCCTCGTCCTGGACAACGCCCGCATGTACACGTACCAGGAGAACGTCGCCGACACCCTCCAGGACAGCATGCTGCCGCGCGTCGAACCGCGTACGCCGGGCTGCGACACCGCCACCCGCTACCTCCCCGGCACCCGCCTGGGCCGCGTGGGCGGCGACTGGTTCGACACCATCAGGCTGCCCGGCTGCCGCACCGCCCTGGTCGTCGGCGACGTGATGGGCCACGGCCTGCACTCCGCCGCCATGATGGGCCAGTTGCGCACCGCCGTGCAGACCATGGCGGCGATGGACACCGAGCCGGCGCGGCTGCTGCGCTCCCTGGACGACCTCGCCCACCGCCTGGGCGACCACTATCTGGCCACCTGCCTGTACGCGGTGTACGACCCGGTCCGCGGTGAACTGCGGATCGCCAACGCCGGGCACATCCCGCCGGTGCTGGTGCGCGCCGAGGACGGCCGCAGCGAGCTGCTGGAGCTGCCTTCCGGCGCGCCGATCGGCGTGGGCCGGGTCGCGTTCGCGTCGGTCACGGTGCCGGTGAGCCCGGGCGACCGGCTCGTCATGTGCACGGACGGGCTGATCGAGGTGCGCGGCCAGGACATCGGTGCCGGGCTCGCCGCGCTGTGCGAGTCCGCCGCGCATCCGGCGGCCTCCATGGACGCCGCCTGCGACACCATCATCCGCACCCTGGCCGCCGCCACCACCCCCGAGGACCGCAGGGACGACGTCGCGCTGCTGATGGCCCGGCTCAACGGCGTCGCCGCCGAGGACACCGCGCTGTGGCGGCTGGCCGCCGCGCCCGAGGAGGCCGGACGGGCCCGGCGTCTGGTCCGTGACCAGCTGCGCCGCTGGGGCCTGGCCGCCCTCGTGGACACCTCCGAGCTGCTGGTCAGCGAGGTGGTCACCAACGCCGTACGGCACGCGCGGACCGGGCCCGTGCGGCTGCGTCTGGTGCGCTGCGACGCGCTGCTGTGCGAGGTCGCCGACGACGGGCACGAGCTGCCCGTGCTGCTGAACGCCCGCGAGAGTGACGAGGCGGGACGCGGACTGTCGGTGGTCAGCCGGCTGGCGACCGGCTGGGGAACCAGCCGTACGGACCGGGGCAAGACGGTGTGGTTCGAGCTGCCGTTGCCGGCCGGGGGCCGCGGTGGCGCGCGGGGGAGGGCGGCGGGGGTGGGGTGAAAGGCGCCGGGGGCCCGCGGCTTTCTCTCTCCCCCCGAACCCGCTCCTGCGCCGGTCGGGCGCCATCGCGGGCCCGTCGCGCGAAAGTGCCTTCCCCCGGGCAGGGCGACCGCGTAGCCTGACGCGGCATGAAGATCTTGATCTCCGCCGACATGGAGGGGGCCACCGGCGTCACCTGGCCCGCCGACTGTCTGCCCGGGCGGCCCGAGTGGCAGCGGTTCCGGCCGGTCTTCACCTCCGATGTGAACGCGGCCGTCGCCGGGTTCTTCGACGGCGGCGCCGACGAGGTCATCGTCAACGAGGCGCACATGACCATGCGCAACCTCCTGGTCGAACAGCTCGATGACCGCGCCGTCCTGCTCACCGGCCGCCACAAGGAACTGGGCATGGTCGAGGGCGTCCAGCGCGGCGACATCGACGGCATCGCGTTCGTCGGCTACCACTGCGCCGCCGGCGCCGAGGGCGTACTCGCCCACACCTACCTCGGCAGCTGCATCACCGGCGTCTTCGTCGACGGAGTGCGCGCCAGCGAGGGCCTGCTCAACTCCCTGATCGTCGCCGAGTACGGCACCCCCGTGGTGCTGGTCACCGGCGACGACCTCACCTGTGTCGACGCCCAGGGGTACGCCCCGCGGGCGCCCGCCGTCGCCGTCAAGGACCACGTCTCGCGGTACGCCGCGATCTGCCGCACCCCCGCCCGTACCGCCGCCGACATCCGGACGGCCGCCGCGCGCGGCGCCGTGCTGGCGCACCGGCACGAACCCGCCCCGCCCAGGGACCGGACGATCGAGGTGGAGTTCGACGCCGAACAGCTGGCCGGGGCCGCCACCTTCATCCCCGGCGTGGAGCGGATCGGGCCGCGCCGCGTCGGGTACACCGCCCCGACCATGTACGAGGGCATCCGCTGCTTCAAGGCGCTGACCACGCTGGTATCCAACGCAGTTGAGGAATGGTATGGCTGAGCACCACCCACAGGCACCGCACGCACCGCACGCACCACGCGCCCCCCGTGCCCCGCACGACCCCGGCGCCTCGCACCACATCGACCAGATCGCGCTGGAGGAGGCCGTCACCTTCACCAGCGACCTCATCAGGATCGACACCACCAACCGGGGCCAGGGCGAGGGCCATGAGCGTCCGGCGGCCGAGTACGTCGCCGAGCGGCTGACCGAGGCGGGGCTCGACCCGATACTGCTGGAGAAGGCCCCGGGGCGCACCAATGTGGTGGCCCGCATCGAGGGCACCGACCCGTCCGCCGACGCGGTCCTGGTCCACGGTCACCTGGACGTGGTGCCCGCCGACCCCTCCGAGTGGTCCGTCCACCCCTTCTCCGGGGAGATCAGGGACGGCGTGGTGTGGGGGCGCGGCGCCGTCGACATGAAGGACGCCGACGCCATGGTGCTGGCCACCGTACGGGCCTGGGCCCGCGCGGGCGTCCGTCCGCGCCGCGACGTCGTGCTCGCCTTCACCGCCGACGAGGAGGACTCGGCCGACGTCGGCTCCGGCTTCCTCGCCGACCACCGCCCCGAACTCTTCGACGGCTGCACCATCGGCATCAGTGAGTCCGGCGCGTACACCTTCCACCCGGGCGACGGCCGCCGCATCTACCCGGTCGCGGCCGGCGAGCGCGGCACCGGCTGGCTGCGGCTCACCGCCGCCGGCCGGGCCGGGCACGGCTCGCGCATCAACCACGAGAACGCCGTCTCCCGGCTCACCGCCGCCGTCACCCGCATCGGCGAGCACCGCTGGCCGCTGCGCCTGAGCGCGACCGTGCGCGCCGCGCTCGCCGAACTCGCGGCGCTGTACGGGCTGCCGCTGCCCGACCTCGACGACGACGCCGCCGTCGAACGCCTGGTCGCCGAGCTGGGCCGGGCCGGCACGCTGGTGGCCGGCGCGCTGCGGAACAGCACCAACCCCACCATGCTGGACGCCGGTTACAAGGTGAACGTGATCCCCGGATCGGCCACCGCCCACATCGACGGGCGGCTGCTGCCGGGCACCGAGGAGGAGTTCGGGGCCACCCTCGACAAGCTGACAGGACCCGACGTGGACTGGGACTTCTACCACCACGAGCCGCCCCTGGAAGCCCCGGTGGACACGCCCGCGTTCGCCGTCATGCGTGACGCGCTCCAGCACTTCGACCCCGGCGCGCACGTCATCCCGTACTGCATGTACGGGGGCACCGACGCCAAGCAGTTCGCCCGGCTGGGTATCCAGGGCTACGGCTTCATGCCGCTGCGGCTGCCCGAGGGCTTCGACTACCAGGCGATGTTCCACGGCGTGGACGAGCGGGTCCCCGTGGACGCGCTGCACTTCGGCACCCGCGTTCTGGACCGTACGCTGCTGGCCCTGTAGACGCGGGCGGGCCGGCGCGCGTTCCCGGTCTCCCTCCTCCCGTCGTGCCCGCCCCACGGCGGGGGAGGGGCGGCGGGTCAGCCGCCGAGACCGTCCCAGAACTCCCGCAGCACGCGGGCGCCGCGCCCGGGGTCCTGGAGCATCCAGTAGTGGGTCAGGCCGTCCAGTTCGACCACCCGGGCCCCCAGGGGCCGTGCCACCTCGGCGTCCATGGCCGGCCGGGCCATGGGGTCCCCGGTCGGTACCAGGACCATGCCGGGCGCGGCGGCGGGACGGTCGAAGTCCGTGCCCCAGTCGGCGGCGAAGTTGGGCCACGCCGAGCGGTAGAGGTCCAGGACGGCCGCGCTCATCTCCTCGTCGTGGATCGCGTCGACCTCCTTGCCCAGCTCCGGCGTCATGCCCCGGGGCCGGAGCAGGTCGCCGAAGGTGTGCCCGCTGCCGGAGGCCGACTCCCGCAGTCCGGCCAGTGACTCCTCGCCCTCCGGGCTGCGCTGCCACAGCGTGCCCGCCTCGTGCCACCGGTAGTCGGGGTGCCAGCCGTGCGCGACGTCCGCGACCCAGCTGCGCACCGGCACGTCGTGGGCCGAGACGACCCGCATGGTCAGGTGCGCTCCCCAGTCGTGGCCCACCAGATCGATGGGGCCGCCGATGGCCCGCAGTTCGTCGGCCAGCCAGGACGCGTACGCCTCCTTGCCCCGTGGCCCGGCCGGGCGCGGGCTGCCGAAGCCGGGCAGGCGCAGGGCCGTGCTGGGCCGGTCGAGGTGGTCGCGGAGGGCGTTCCACAGGGCGGGTGTCTCGGGCACTCCGTGCACGAACACAACGGTCATGGCAGCTCCATGAGGTGAAGTGGATAGGCTATCCATTTCACCGTAGCAGCTGAATTGATAACCTATCCACCTGCTGCGGCGAGGGGAGACAGACACATGCGGGCCGACGCGGCGCGGAACAGAGAGCGGATCTTCGACGAGGCGCACCGGGCGATCGCCGCCGGGGAGACCGAGCTGACCCTGAACGAGCTGGCCCGCCGCTCCGGGGTCGGCGTCGGGACGGTCTACCGGCTCTTCCCCACCCAGCGGGCGATGCTCGAAGCCGTCCTGGAGGTCTCCGCCCGCGACCTCATCCGGCTCGCCGAGGAGGCCGGGGCGGAAACCGACCCGCACCGGGCGCTGGAGGAGTTCCTGCGCTCCGCGCTGGCCGCCGCGCTCGCCCGCCCTGGCCTGTTCAACGTCCTGATCACCCTCACCGACGAAACGGACTCGCTGCGCGAGGCCAAGGGCGAACTGGCCGCCAGGGCAACACAGTTGCTCGGACGGATCGACCCGGCCCCGGCGCTGACCGGCGAGAACCTGCTGAAACTGTTCTGCGGGCTGATCCACGCCATCAGCGAGCACCCCGAGGAGCGCCGCCCGGCGGCCACCGACGCCTACCTCCAGCTGCTGCGGGCCGGCCTCGCCGCGGGCCCCCGAGCCTGACCTGCCGGTCCCGGCCCCAACTCGCCTCCACCGCACGCCTGTCGCCCCGCGCCCACCCCGGGCGAAACACACCCGGCCGGCGGCTGGAGCACCGGCCGAGGTCGTGGAACGATCCCCGGGTGAGCTGGTGAAGACCCCACCGACACCGCCCTGGAGGCAGCTGATGGCGCACGACCGTTACGGAACCTGGCCCTCGCCGATCGACGCCGCCCTGGTCGCCGCCCACGACGGCAAGCCCGAGTTCCTGGGCGCGGTCGGCGAGGAACTGTGGTGGACGGCGCCGCGCCCCGCCGAGGGCGGCCGCCGCGCGCTGGTGCGGCTGCGCCCGGACGGGAGCGGCGTCGCCGAAACGGTCCTGCCCGCGCCGTGGAACGTCCGCAACCGCGTCATCGAGTACGGCGGCCACCCCTGGGCGGGCATCGCCCGCCCGGCCGGCGGCCCGCTGGTGGTCTTCACCGACCAGGGCGACCAGCGGATCCACGCCGTCGAACCCGACGCCCCCGGCGGCCCGGCGCCGCGCGCGCTCACCCCGCCCTCCACCGCCGACCGCGAGCTGCGCTGGTGCGACCTGCACCCGCGCCCCGGGCACGGCGAGGTGTGGGCCGTCCTGGAGGAGCACCGGGCGGGCACCGTACGGCGCGTCGCCGTCGCCGTACCGCTGGACGGATCCGCCGCCCAGGACCCGGGCGCGCTGCGCGAACTCACCCCCGCCGCCCACCGGTTCGTCACCACCCCCCGGCCGTCCCCGGACGGGCGCCGCGCCGTGTGGCTCGCCTGGGACCACCCCCGGATGCCCTGGGAGGGCACCGAACTGCTGATCGCCGACCTGGGCGAGGACGGCCGCCTGACCGGGGCGCGCACCCTGGCCGGCGGCCCCGACGAGGCCATCGCCCAGGCCGACTGGGCCCCGGACGGCACCCTGCTGGCCACCACCGACCGCACCGGCTGGTGGAACCCGCACCGCGTCGACCCCGACACCGGCACCGCCGTTCCGCTGTGCGCGCGCGAGGAGGAGTTCGCCGAGGGGCTGTGGCGCATCGGCTGGCGCTGGTTCGCACCGCTGGACGGCGGGCTCATCGCCGTCCTGCACGGGCGCGGCGGTCTGCGCCTGGGCATCCTGGACCCCGCGAGCGGTGAACTCGCCGACGCCCCCGGCAGCCACGGCGAATGGGCACCCGGACTGGCCGTGCAGGGCAGCCGGGTCACCGGCATCGCCGCCGGAGCGCACACCGGCTGGGAGATCGTGCAACTGGACACCGCCACCGGACGCACCAGGGTGCTCGCCGAACGCCACCACGACCCCGTCGACCCCGCCTATTACCCGCACCCGGCCGCCCGTACCTTCACCGGCCCGGACGGGCGGGAGATCCACGCCACCGTCTACCCGCCCACCCATCCGCTGGCCGCCGTCCCGCAGTCGCGGGACGAGCTGCCGCCGTACGTCATCTGGGCACACGGCGGCCCCACCTCCCGCGCCCCCGTCGTCCTCGACCTGGAGATCGCCTACTTCACCTCGCGCGGCATCGGCGTGGCCGAAGTCAACTACGGCGGCTCCACCGGCTTCGGCCGCGCCTACCGCGAACGGCTGCGCGAACAGTGGGGCGTGGTCGACGTCGAGGACTGCGCCGCCGTCGCCCGCGGACTCGCCGCCGAGGGCACCGCCGACCCGCACCGGCTCGCGATCCGGGGCGGCAGCGCCGGCGGCTGGACCGCCGCCGCCTCCCTCACCGACCCCGGCACTGCCGGTCTTTACCGCTGCGGCACCATCAGCTACCCGATCCTCGATCTGGCGAGCTGGACGGGGGCGGGCACCCACGACTTCGAATCCCGCTACCTCGACTCACTGATCGGCCCGTACGACGAGGTCCCCGAGCGCTACCACGAACGCTCGCCGGTGCACCACGCCGAGCGGATCACCGTACCGTTCCTGCTGCTGCAGGGGCTGAACGACGTGATCTGCCCGCCGGAACAGGCCGACCGGCTGCTGGCGGCGCTCGCCGAGCGCCCCGGGCCCGCCGTGCCGCACGCCTACCTCACCTTCGAGGGCGAGGGCCACGGCTTCCGCCGTGCCGACACCATCGTGACCGCCATCGAATCCGAACTGGCCCTGTACCTGGACGCCTTCGGCATCACCCGGCCGGACGCGCCGCTGCTTGAGCTGCGCCGGTGATCCCCGCGCTGCGCCCCGGTGACGTGGTCACGGTGGTGGCCCCGGCGGGCCCGGTGGAACGGGACGTACTCACGGCGGGCACCGAGATCCTGCGCGGCTGGGGACTGACGGTCCGTATCGCCCCCTCCGCCGTGGACGGCGGCCCGGCCCCGCTGCCCCATCTGTCCGCCGCCGACGCCCACCGGGCCCGTGACCTCCAGCGGGCCTGGTGCGACCCGGACAACGCGGCGGTGATCTGCGCCAGGGGCGGCTACGGCACCCAGCGGTTGCTTCCGCTGCTCGACTGGGACGCGCTGGCCGCCGCGGTGCCGAAGATCCTGCTCGGCTACAGCGACATCACCGCACTGCACGAGGCGTTCGCGCGCCGCCTGGGCGTACCCGGCTGGCACGGCCCGATGCCGGGCACCGCGGCCTTCACCCACGACGCGGTGGCCCGGGAACGTCTGCGCCGCGCCCTGTTCACCCCGCACGACCTCGGTCCGATCGGCTCCCCGGCGGCCCGTGCCCTGGCCCCCGGGACGGCGCGCGGGATCACGCTGGGAGGCTGCGCGAGCCTGCTGGCGTCCGGGATCGGCACCCCGTACGTCAGACCCTCGGCGGCCGGCGGCATCCTGCTGCTGGAGGACACCGGCGAGGAGCCCTACCGGCTGGACCGGGCGCTGACCCAACTCCTGAACGCCGGCTGGCTGGACGGGGTGGCCGGCATCGCCCTCGGCTCCTGGCGGGAGTGCGGCCCGTACGAGGAGGTCCGCGCCGTCCTGGCGGACCGCCTCGTGCCACTCGGTGTGCCGATCGTGGAAGAACTGGGCTTCGGACACGGCCCCCATCCCTGGACGGTCCCCCTCGGCGTCCCGGCCACCCTGGACGCCGACCGGGGGACCCTGACCCCGGACCCGCCCGCCGACCCGGTGACGCGGGCGGCTAGTCGATGAGGTCCTGGAGTTCCTCCCGGCCCAGAGTGAGCAGTTCGCTGAAGCTGTCGCAGGGGTCCGAGAGTTCGCCGTACTTCACCGCGAGAAGGTAGGCCCGGTACTCGCCGTTCTCCAGGACATCGCTGGTGTCCAGCAGGAAGACATCCTCACCACGGGCGATGCTGAGGCCGTACCGGAAGACGTCGTCCTCCTCGCCGCCGTCCTCGCTCGCCCAGCCCGTGTGTTCGTCGCGGAACCACGCGAACTCGGCGCACGGACGCAGCGAGTCGACCCATTCCGCCACGCGTCCCCAGCCGTCGCTGGTGAGCAGGAAGGCTCGCAGACTCGGCGGCAGGGCCACCCCGAGGCGCTCCTCCGACGCGGCGATCGCCCGCTCGTCCGCCGGGTCGTGCCCGAGCCAGCGCGCGTCGCACTGCTCCTGCGTCACGTCGCCCAGCTCGTCCTCGTCGAGGCTGCTCAGATACCACTCGCTGTACTCGGCCAGATAGGCCCGCCACTCCTGGGGGGTGCCCGGGCACGGGGCGGGTGGCACGCTGCTCTCGGCGTCGTCCGTCATGGATCTGCTGTCCTTCCCGCGGGCTCGCGAGCCTCGTCGATGACATCAACTGCCGCTACAGGGCGGCCTGTTGGAAGTTCTATCAGCAGTGGTCCCACGACCGGTCCGGCACCCTGGCGGGGCCTCCGCCCCCCGGCTAGGAGTTGAGCGCGGCGCGCAGGCGTTCGGCGTAGGCGTGGCGGCGGGCGGCGGGGAGCCAGTCGGGCTGTGGGGCGGTGGCGTTCAGGTCGTCGCCGGGGTAGCGGGGGAAGAGGTGCTGGTGGAAGTGCCAGACGTGCTGGTCGCCGGCGGGTTCGTTGTGCTGGCGGGTGGAGACCCCGGCGCAGTCGTAGGCGGTGCGCAGGGCGCGGGCCAGCGCGCGGGTGGCGTCGAAGACGGCGTGGCCGTCGGCGGTGGGGAGGTCGTAGATGTTCTCGTGGTGGGCGACGGGGATGATCAGCAGATGGCCCGCGTTCCTCGGCCACCAGCGGGGGCAGATCAGCGCGAAGACCCGCTCGTCGCGGTAGACCACGTCGGCTTCCCGGTCAGGGGTCAGGTGGCAGAACGGGCAGTGGTAGCCGGCGGGTTCGTGGTGGTGCACGGAGTGCCTCCCTGGCCGGGCGCGGAGTGGGACGGTCAGGAGCCGGCCGGCGGCCACGCGACGAGGCCCTCCAGGACCGGCGGTTGGTAGCCGGGACCCTTGAGTACCTTCCCGTCCGCCCGGCGCAGGACACGGCCGTCCGCGTCGAGCTTGCTCATGTTGGACCGGTGGACCTCGGTGAAGACGGCCGGCAGGTCGATGCCCAGCGCGTCCGCGGTGCCGTAGGTGACGTAGAGGACATCGGCCAGTTCCTTGGCCACGGCCCGGTACGCGCCGAGCGGGTCCTCGCCCGTGCGCAGGACCTCCGCGAGGGAGGTGAGGGCCTCGGCGGCCTCGTGCGCTTCCTCGGCCAGCAACGTCCGCCGGTGCTCGGCCGTTTCGGGGCGCCCGCTCACGGCCTGACCGTCGAACGTCTCGCGGAACTCGGCAACGCGTCGCATCGGCTCGTGATCCATGCCCCGACCCTAGGGGGTGTCCGCGCGGGCGGGGGACGGGTGGTCCGTATGCTCGGCGGCGGTGGGGTGTGGACGATCCGTGCGGCTCCGGCCGGTGTGCCGTACCCCCGAGAGGCCCGCTCCGGGGCTTCCGGCGAAGGAGAGAAACGATGAGCGAGAATCCGACGGTGCCGAGCGAGCCCGGGAAGCACATCGCCGACCCGCGTCAGCTGCTGCTCGACTACCTCGACTACTACCGGGAGGTGGTGCTGTCGAAGCTGGCCGGGCTCTCGGAGGAGGAGCTGCGCAGCTCCCGGCTGCCGTCCGGGTGGGCCCCGGTGGAGCTGATCTGGCATCTGGCCCATGTGGAGCGCCGCTGGCTGCGCTGGGGCTTTCTGGGCGAGGAGGTCGACGAGCCGTGGGCCGACTGGTTCCACGGGCCCTCGGGCCGGGAGCGCTGGGCGGTGCCCGACGGGGTGAGCACCGCCGAGGTGCTGGAGACCTTCCACCGGTATGTCGAGGACTCCCGGGCGATCACCGCGGATGTCGCTCTGGAGGCGCGGGCCGAGGGGGGCGGCCGGTTCGGCCAGGTCGGCCAGGCTCCGGCGCTGAGCTGGATCCTCTTCCACCTGCTCCAGGAGTACGCCCGGCACGCCGGTCACCTGGATGTCGTACGCGAGCTGGCGGACGGTGTCATGGGGGAGTAGGTAGCGAACCGGGGCAAGCCGGACTACGGTGGAGGGAACGCCGCGATGGGCTCCCTTTTCGCGCGGCCCGCGTGGCGACATCGCGAACGCGAACGCAAAGGAGTCCCACCATGACCACCGCTGCGGACATCATGAGCCGAGGCGCCCAGTGCGTCCCGATGAACGAGACCCTGGACCGCGCCGCCCAGTTGATGCGTGAACAGAACGTGGGCGCGCTGCCGGTCTGCGACGAGAACGAGCGCATGCAGGGCATCGTCACCGACCGCGACATCGTCGTGAAGTGTGTGGCCGCCGGCCACGACCCCTCCAAGGTCCGGGCCGGGGATCTGTGCGAGGGCACTCCGCGCTGGATATCCGCCGACGCCAGCGCGGAGGACGCGCTCGCCGAGATGGAGACGCACCAGATCCGGCGGCTGCCGGTCGTCGACGGCGACAAGCAGCTGGTCGGCATGATCAGTGAGGCCGACGTGGCCAGGACGCTCACCGACGACCAGGTGGCCACCTTCGTCGAACGTGTCTACGCCACGTCCTGAGCCTCCCCCCCGGCAGACCCCCGGGACGCACCTCGCCGCGCCGCTCGCCGGGCGGGCGGCGGCGGGGGCGGCCATGCTGGGAGCATGGCATCCAACCCCAGACCCCGGAAGGCCAGCGGCAGCACCCCGCTGGGGGACTTCTTCACCCCCGGCCGGATCGTCGCCCTGGTGGTCGCCGTTCTCGTCCTGATCTTCGTCTTCCAGAACACCGGGCGCACCAAAATCCGCGTCCTCATCCCCGAGGTCATCATGCCGCTGTGGCTGGCGCTGCTGGCCACCGCCCTGATCGGCCTGTTCCTCGGCATGTATCTGACACACCGCAGAAGATAAACCCCCAGGGCCCTCTTTCACCCGGGTGGGTGACCGTGTTCCATGGTCATCACAGCGTCGGTCACCCGGCCGGGGGTGAGGGGAGCGAGGGGTTTCATGACAGGAACCGGAAGCACGGCCGGCGCCGCCGCAGGACCCGGGACGACCGTCCGCCGCGGCACGCTCACGCTCCCCGCCGCGCCGCTGGGCCCGCCCAACCCGCTGCCCGCGCTCCTCCCGCTGGACGAGGCCCACCGGCTCGACCCGGCGGAGTTGGCGGTGCTGCCGCCCGACGCCGCCCGGCAGGCCGCGTACGCGCCGCTGACCTCCGTGCTGCCCGCCCCGGTGTACGACGGCTACGGCCGCGCCCGCGCCGCAACCGAGATCCCCACCCTCGTCATCGAGAACGACCGGCTGCGCGCCACCGTGCTGCCCGGCTGGGGCGGGCGCGTCCACTCGCTGTTCCACAAGGCCACCGGGCGCGAACTCCTGTACCGCAACCCGGTGCTGCAACCGGCCAACTTCGCCCTCAATGGCGCCTGGTTCTCCGGCGGCATCGAATGGAACATCGGCGCCACCGGCCACACCGCCCTGTCCTGCGCCCCGCTGCACGCCGCCGCTGTACCCGCCCCCGACGGCGGACAGATGCTGCGGCTGTGGGAGTGGGAACGGCTGCGCGACACCCCCTTCCAGGTCGACCTGTGGCTCCCGCGGGAATCCGACTTCCTCTACGTCGGCGTTCGCATCCGCAACCCCCAGGACAACGCCACACCGGTCTACTGGTGGTCCAACACCGCCGTCCCCGAACACCCCGGCACCCGGGTCCTGGTCCCCGCCGAGGAAGCCTGGCACTTCGGCTACCGGCGCGCGCTGCGCACGGTCCCCGTCCCCGGCGACCCGGGCGGGCCCGACCGCTCCCGCCCCGCCCACGGCGATCACCACCCGGCCGACTACTTCTACGACGTGCCCGCCGCCGCCCGGAAGTGGATCGCCGCCCTGCGGGAGGACGGCCACGGCCTCGTCCAGACCTCCACCGCCGCCCTCCCGGGCCGCAAGCTGTTCGTGTGGGGCACCGGACCCGGCGGACGCCGCTGGCAGCGCTGGCTCACCGAACCCGGCACCCCCGGATACGCCGAGATCCAGGCCGGCCTCGCCCGTACCCAGCTCGAACACCTCCCGCTCCCCGCGGGCGAGGAACTCAGCTGGCTGGAGGCGTACGGCCCGCTGCACGCCGACCCGGCCCGCACCCACGGGCCCGACTGGGCGGACGCCCGCGCCCACACCGAACGGGCCCTGGACGCCGCGCTGCCCGCCGCCGCCCTCGACGCCGCCCACGCCGCCTGGCTCCCGCACGCCGACCTGGCCCCCGCGGACCTGCTGCACACCGGCAGCGGCTGGGGCGCCCTGGAAGTCGCCCGCGGCGGCTACGAACTGCCCGGCACCCCCTTCGGCCCCGACGCGCTCGGCCCCGAGCAGTGCCCCTGGCTGGAACTCCTGGAGAGCGGCCGGCTCCCCGGTCACGCCCTGCCCGCCACCCCGCCCGGACCCACCCTGGTCTCCCGCGCCTGGCGCGAGAAGCTCGAATGCGCCACCCCCGGCGGACCGCTGACCGACTACCACCTGGGCATCGCCCAATGGCACGCCGGCGACCTGGCCCAGGCCGCCCGCAGCTGGGAACGGGCCCTGGCCGAAGGCCCCAGCCCCTGGCCGCTGCGTGCCCTGGCCATTGCCGATGCCCGCTCCGGGCAGCACGACCGCGCCGCCGAACGGGCCCTGACCGCCGCCGAACTCGCCCTGGCCGCGCCCGCCGACAACGCGCCCGCCGGCCCCACCACCGACAACGCCGCCGACAGCCCCGCCGGGCGCGCCGTGACCGCCCTCGTCACCGAAGCGGTCACCGCCCTGCTGACCGCCGGACGCCCGGACGCGGCCCGCGCCCTGCTGGAGCGGCTGCCCGAACCCGTACGCGCCCGCGGCCGGCAGCGGCTGCTGGCCGCCCGCACCGCGCTGGCCCTCGGCGAGCGCGACACCGCCCGCGCCCTCCTCGCCGAGGACTTCGAGATCCCGGATCTGCGCGAGGGCGAGGAGTCCCTGCACACCACCTGGGCCGCCCTCACCGAGGACCCGCTGCCCGTTCACCACGACTTCCGGATGCGCCCCGAAGGGAGCCCGGAACCCGCCTGAACGACCGTACGGGCACGTCCCGCCGAACCGAACGGGCCCGAAACGGGCATCCCCCCGTGCCCGTACGGGCGCCCGTACGGCACATGGAAAGCGCTGTCCGCGAACGGCCCGAAGCGACCACCCACGCGACCGAACGGGCACAATCGGGCAGGAAAACCCGAACAGCTGCTCTGTTCCGCGCCCCATTCCCAACGGTAGAACTCTCCGTGCGGCCCGAACGGGCAGCGACAGCAACGCAGCTGTGCGGGTAAGGAGCGTGGACGTCAATGACCGCTGAGGAACGCCAGCGCGCCATCGTCGGCGCGGCACGGCGGGCCGGCTCCGTCGAAGTGGGCGCCCTCGCCGAGGAACTCGGCGTCGCCAAGGAGACCGTACGCCGCGACCTGCGCGCCCTGGAGGCCCACGGACTGCTGCGCCGCACCCACGGTGGCGCCTACCCGGTCGAGAGCGCGGGCTTCGAGACCACGCTCGCCTTCCGCTCCACCATGCACGTCCCCGAGAAGCGGCGCATCGCCGCCGCCGCCGCCGAACTCACCGGCGAGGCCGAGACGATCTTCATCGACGAGGGCTACACCCCCCAGCTCATCGCCGAATCCCTTCCCAGGGACCGCACCCTGACCATCGTCACCGCCTCCCTGGCGATCGCCGGCACCCTCGCCACCGTGCCCGGCTTCAACGTCCTGCTGCTGGGCGGCAGGGTGCGCGGCGGGACCCTGGCCACCGTCGACCACTGGACCACCCGGATGCTGTCCGGCTTCGTCATCGACCTGGCGTTCATCGGCGCCAACGGCATCTCCCGCGAACACGGCCTCACCACCCCCGATCCGGCCGTCAGCGAAGTCAAGCAGCAGGCCGTACGCGCCTCCCGGCGCCGGGTGTTCGCCGGCGTGCACACCAAGTTCGGTGCCGCCAGCTTCTGCCGCTTCGCCTCCGTCACCGACCTGGATGTGATCGTCACCAGCAACAGCCTCTCCACCGCCGAGGCCCACCGCTACACGCTCCAGGGCCCGCAGGTCATCCGCGTCTGAACCACGAGAACCCCGCTCTCTTCTCCGCACACCCCCGCGGGCGGTGCAACGCCGCACGCCCGGAATCACCAGGAGTACCGACCATGCGCCGCAGTCAGAGCCGACGCGCCATCCGTACCGCCGCCGCCGTCACGGTGGCCGGGGCCCTCCTCGCCTCCTGCGCCGGAGCCGGAGGAGGCTCCGGCTCGGGCGACGGCGACAGCATCAACGTCCTGATGGTCAACAACCCGCAGATGACCCAGCTGCAACGCCTCACCGCGGACCACTTCACCAAGGACACCGGGATCAAGGTGAACTTCACCGTCCTCCCGGAGAACGAGGTCCGCGACAAGATCAGCCAGGACTTCGCCAACCAGGCCGGCCAGTACGACGTCGCCACCATCAGCAACTACGAGACCTCGATCTACGCCCGCAACGGCTGGCTCCACGAGCTGGACCCGTACCTGCGCGACGACGAGGCCTACGACGTCCAGGACATCCTCACCCCCATCCAGCTGTCGCTGACCGGTGAGGACGGCAAGCTCTACGCCCAGCCGTTCTACGGTGAGTCCTCCTTCCTGATGTACCGCACCGACGTCTTCGAGGAGCACGGGCTGACCATGCCCGAGCAGCCCACCTGGACCGAGGTCGCCGAACTCGCCGCCGAGGTGGACGCGGCCGAGTCCGGCATGAAGGGCATCTGCCTGCGCGGCCTGCCCGGTTGGGGCGAGGTCATCGCCCCGCTCACCTCCGTCGTCAACACCTTCGGCGGCACCTGGTTCACCGAGGACTGGGAAGCCCAGCTGGACTCGCCCGAGTTCACCGAGGCCACCCAGTTCTACGTCGACCTGGTGCGCGAGCACGGCCAGTCCGGCGCCGCCCAGGCAGGCTACGCCGAGTGCCTGAACAACATGGTCCAGGGCAACACCGCCATGTGGTACGACGCCACCGCCGGCGCCGGCTCCCTGGAGGCGGACGACTCCCCGGTGGCCGGCAACATCGGCTACGTGCCCGCCCCCGTCGAGCAGACCGACTCCTCCGGCTGGCTCTACACCTGGGCCTGGGGCGTCCAGGCGGCCTCCCAGAAGGCCGACACCGCCTGGGAGTTCATCTCCTGGGCGTCCAGCAAGGAGTACGAGGAGCTGGTCGGTGAGACCCTCGGCTGGTCCAACGTCCCGGCCGGCAAGCGCGCCTCCACCTACGAGAACGCGGACTACCAGGAGCACGCCGCCGCCTTCTACCAGGTGACCCACGACGCCATCGCCGCGGCCGACCCGATCAACCCCGGTGTCCAGCCCCGCCCGGTGCCCGGCATCCAGTTCGTGACCATCCCCGAGTTCGCCGACCTGGGCACCAAGGTTTCCCAGGAGATCAGCTCCGCGATCGCCGGCCGGCAGACCGTTGAGCAGGCCCTCGCCAAGTCCCAGACCCTGGCCGACGCAGTGGCCGAGGAGTACCGCAACCGATGACCACGCCGACCGCTACGGCGGCGACGCCTTCGCCCGGGGCTTCCTCCCGGGCGAAGGCGTGGGCCCTCCGCGCCCCGCTGCTGCCCGCCCTCATCTTCATGATCGTGGTCACCCAGCTGCCCTTCGTGGCGACCCTGGTGATCTCGCTCTTCGACTGGAACGCCCTCTACCCCGACGACCGTTCCTTCAACGGCTTCGGCAACTTCTCCACCGTGCTGTCCGACGACGCGCTGCGGTCCTCGGTCGTCACCACGGCCGTGCTCACCGCGTCTGTCGTGCTCATCAGCCTCGTGCTCGGCCTCGCCATCGCCCTGCTGCTGGACCGCAAGTTCCGCGGCCGGGGCCTGGTGCGCACCATGATGATCACCCCCTTCCTGCTGGTGCCGGTGGCCGCCGCCCTGATGTGGAAGCACGTCCTGTACAACCCGGAGTACGGCCTGCTCAACGGCATGCTGGTGTGGCTCGGCGACCTGCTGGGCTTCACCCCGCCGCAGCCCGACTGGATCTCCGAGATGCCGCTGCCGGCGGTCGCGGTGTCGCTGATCTGGCAGTGGACCCCGTTCATGACGCTGATCCTGCTGGCCGGCCTGCAGAGCCGCCCGCTGGAGCAGTACGAGGCGGCCCGGCTCGACGGCGCGGACAACTGGCAGATCTTCCGCCACCTGACGCTGCCGCACCTGCGGCGCTACCTGGAACTGGGAGCGCTGCTCGGCTCCATCTACATCGTGCAGAACTTCGACGCGGTGTACACCATCACCCGGGGCGGCCTGGACACGGCCAACCTGCCGTTCGCGATCTACCAGGAGTTCTACCAGGCGCAGGAGTACGGGGTGGCCTCGGCGGCCGGTGTGCTGGTGGTCATCGGCTCCCTGATCATCGCCATGTTCGCCCTGCGCGTGGTGTCCTCGCTCTTCCGCGAGGAGGGAAGCCGAGCATGAGCACGACCACAACCCCGACCGCAGCCACTCCGCCGGCCAAGACGCCCCCGCCGGCCCGCAAGCCGGCCACCGGCACCCCGCGCCGCCCCCGGCGGGTGCTGTCGGCGATCCCGGCGTTCCTCGCCTGGTTCGCCGGGCTGGTCTTCTTCCTCCCCGTGGCCTGGATGGTGCTCACCTCCTTCCACGCGGAGTCGGACGCCGCCAGCAACCCGCCGGCCCTGACCGCGCCGCTGACCCTGGACAGCTACCGGGAGTTCTTCAGCTCGGACGGCGCCAGCCCGTGGCCGCCGCTGATCAACTCGCTCACCGCGTCGCTCTCCTCCACGCTGCTGGTGCTGCTGCTGGCGCTGCCCGCCGCGTACGCGCTGTCCATCCGCCCCGTGAAGGGGTGGCGGGACGCGATGTTCTTCTTCCTGTCCACGAAGATGCTGCCGGCCATCGCGGGTCTGCTGCCGCTGTACCTGTTCGCCAAGAACACCGGTCTGCTGGACAACATCTGGCTGCTCGTCCTGCTGTACACCTCGATGAACCTGCCGATCGCGGTGTGGATGCTCCAGTCCTTCCTGGCCGAGGTGCCGCCCTCGCTCATCGAGGCCGCGCAGATCGACGGCGCGAAGCTGCCGGTCATCCTCTTCCGGGTGGTGGGGCCCGTCGTGGCGCCCGGCATCGCCGCCACCTCGCTGATCTGCTTCATCTTCAGCTGGAACGAGATGCTGTTCGCCAAGGTGCTCACCGGTGTCATGGCCGAGACCGCGCCGGTGTTCCTGACCAGCTTCATCACGAGCCAGGGCCTGTTCCTGGCCCAGGTGTCGGCCGCGTCCCTCGCCATCTCCCTGCCGGTGCTCGCCGCCGGCTTCGCCGCCCAGGACAAGCTGGTCCAGGGCCTGTCGCTAGGAGCAGTCAAGTGAAAGCCGCACTCATCGAGTCCGTGGGCAAGGTCTCCCTGACCACCGTTCCCGACCCCACCCCGGGGCCGCGCGATGTGGTGGTGGAGGTCGCGGCCTGCGGGCTGTGCGGCACCGATCTGCACATCCTCCAGGGCGAGTTCGCCCCGACCCTGCCCATCATCCCGGGCCACGAGTTCGCGGGCGAGGTCGTCGGCATCGGCAAGGACGTCACCGAGGTCGCCATCGGCGACCGGGTGGCGGTCGATCCGTCGCTGTACTGCTACGAGTGCCGCTTCTGCCGCAACGGCCACGCCAACATGTGCGAGCGCTGGGGCGCCATCGGCGTGTCCGTGCCGGGCGGGGCCGCCGAGTACGCGGTCGCGCCGGTCGCCAACTGCGTCAAGCTGCCCGAGCACGTCAGCACCCAGGACGCGGCGCTCATCGAGCCGCTGTCCTGCGCGGTGCGCGGCTACGACGTGATGAACTCCGTGCTAGGCGCGCGGGTGCTCATCTACGGCTCGGGCACCATGGGCCTGATGATGCTGGAGCTGGCCAAGCGCACCGGCGCCAGCGGCGTGGACATCGTGGACATCAACCCCGAGCGCCTGGCCACCGCCCGCACCCTGGGCGTCAGCGCGGCGGCCGGCTCGGCGGACGAGCTGGACCGGCCGCAGGGCTGGGAGATCGTCATCGACGCCACCGGCAACGCCGCCGCCATCCAGGACGGTCTGGGCCGGGTCGCGAAGGCCGGCACGTTCCTCCAGTTCGGCGTCGCCGACTACGCGACCACGGCCACCATCGAGCCGTACAAGATCTACAACCAGGAGATCACCATCACCGGCTCCATGGCGGTGCTGCACAGCTACGAGCGGGCCGCCGACCTGTTCGCCGGCGGCATCCTGGACCCGCAGATCTTCATCAGCGACCGCCTCCCGCTGGACCAGTACCCGCAGGCGCTGGACCAGTTCGCGAAGGGCGTCGGCCGCAAGATCGTGGTCACCCCGTAACGCGCTGGACGCTCACGCATGGAGCCGCGCCTCTCGACGATGGAGAGGCGCGGCTCCGCGCGTTTGACTGGCGGGCATGGCAATCCTGGCGGCGGCCCTGCTGGCCGCGACCCTGTTGACGGCTGCCTGCGTGGCGGGCGTGTTCTTCGCGTTCTCGGTGGCGGTGATGCCCGGCCTGAACGCCGTGGACCCCACGCACTCGGTCACGGCGATGCAGAGCGTCAACGAACGCATCCTCAACCCGCTCTTCCTCGGGGCCTTCGTCGGCGTGCCGCTGCTGGCGGTGGGTGGCGGCGTCGTGCTGCTGCTCCTGGGGGAACGCGGCGCCGCGTGCGCGCTGTTCGCGGCGGCGGGGACGTACGTGCTGGGCGCGTTCGCCCCCACCGCGATCGTCAACGTCCCGCTGAACGACGTGCTGGCGGCGGCCGGCGCGCCCGAGTCCGCCGGGCACGCGGCCCGGTTGTGGGCCGATTACGCGCCGCGCTGGACGGCCTGGAACACGGTGCGCGCCTCCTTCGGCGCGCTCACCGTTCTGCTGACGGCGCTCGCCCTGTACCTGTGGGCGCGCGGCCCCGCCGCCGGGCGCGCGGGATGAGCGGCGCGCGCCGGACAGCGCCGCGAGCCCGGCCGGGCCCGGCCCGGACACCCGGACCCGGGCCTGCGGCACGGCCGGCAAAAACGGTTGCCGCCACGACGAGGCATGGTGAGGATGGTCCGGTGATCAGCTCGCCCGACCCCCGCTCCGCCTCCGTACGCCCCCTCACGGACGCCGACGTCCCCACCGCCGTCGACACCCTCGCCCGAGCCTTCGCCGACTACCCGTTCACGCGGCACGTCATCGCCGCGGACGGCCACGAGGACCGGGTCCGGCGCTTCCAGGAGCTGTGTCTGACCCGTATCGGCAGGGAGTACGGCCGCGTGTGGGCCGCCGACGGCGGCCGTGCCGTGGCCGTCTGGGCGGTGCCCGGCCAGGACCCGTCACCCGCCTTCGAGGCACTCGCACCCGTCTTCGCCGAACTCAGCGGCGACCGGGCCGCCGCCTACGCCTCGGCGGAAGAGGCCCTCGCACCCCACCGGCCGCAGGAACCGGGCTGGTTCCTGGAGACGGTGGCCACCGCCCCCGAGGCGCAGGGCCGGGGCCTGGGCAGCGCGGTGCTGCTCCCAGGGCTCCGGGAAGCCGGACAGGCGGGAGTGCCGGTGTTCCTGGAAACATCGAGCGAGCGCAACGTCACCTTCTACGAGCGGCTCGGTTTCCGGGTCACGGCCGACGTCCGCCTGCCCGACGACGGACCCCGCACCTGGTGCATGCGCAAGGACCCGCGCTGAGACACGCCGCGGGCCCGGCGGGCCGGCCGAGCCCCTCCATCGCGTCCATCGGGCCAGCAGCTCCCGCAGCCGGGCCGCCACCCCGGCCGGCGCCTCCTCGGCCATGAAGTGACCCCAGCCGACCCCTGCGACCCTCCACGGCGCGAACGAGCAGCCGATGAGTACGGTGAACGGGTGCGGGTCGACTTCGAAGTGCTGGGGCCGGTCACGGCGCGGGACGCCGCCGGGCGCCCGATCCCCCTCAAGGGGCCGCGCCACCGCGCCGTCCTCGCCCGGCTGCTCGTCTCCCGCCGCCGCGTTGTCCCCGTCCCCCGGCTGGTCGCCGACCTGCGGGACGAGCCGCCCCGCCGGCGCAGTACCGGCCCTGCGCACCGCTGAGGGCAGCCTGCGTGGCGGGCGTGTTCTTCGCCTTCTCGGTGGCGGTGATGCCCGGCGGAGGGCCGTTGGCAGGCCCGAGCGGCGAGAGGGATGTGCGATGACGGCTACCGTCCGGGCGTTTCGACCGCCAGGGCGTCGAGATGGGTGGCGACCCTCTGGAGCAGTTCCATCAACACCGTGTACTGCTCGGGCGAGAGACTTTCCATCATCCGAACTCTCAGCACCCCGGTCTGCTCGGAGATCCGCTGGTGCGCCCGTCGGCCCTCGCCGGTCAGCGTCACAGCCCCGTTGTCAGCCGTGGACGTCCAGCCACGCTCGGCAAGCCGGTCGACGCACGGGCGCGTGGTCGGCTCGTCGGGAGAAAGGAACACGGCCATCGTGTCGTCGAGTTCGGCGACGGTGATCGGGCCGTACGCGAGGGTGTTCAGTACCTGCCACCCCCGCCGGTTCAGACCGTCCCTGGCGAACAGCCGGCTCATGTGCTCCTCGATCGCCCTGTCGATGTGCTTCAGCCAGTAGCCGAACGGCCGCTGCTCGCGGACGTTGGGCTGCTGGGGCAGGCCGGTCATGACCATCCCCCCTATGCATGTCCTTTGACAACTGTTGTAATCTAGCATGCATGTCGAAGAGGGAACAGGACAAGGCGGTCGCCGCCGTCGAACGGGCCATGGTGGCGATCCGCCGCAGCCAGACCCGCCGGTCACTGGGGCGGCTGGCACCACGCGATGGCGGCAAGCCGATCGACCCCACGCTGTTCAGCGTGCTGGATGTCATCGAGGACCGTGACACACCGTGCTCTGTCACGGACGTCGCCACCGCGCTCGGCGTCGACCAGCCGAGGGCGAGCCGGCTGGTGCTCCGTGCCGCCGGGGAAGGATTGCTGGAGCGCAGGACCGACCCGTCCGATGCCCGGCGCACGCTGATCACCCTGACCGGCTCCGGGCAGGAACAACTCGACCGCACACACCGGTTCCGGCAGGAGGTCTTCGCGCGGGTTATGGCGGACTGGCCCGACACCGACCGGTCCGAGTTCGCCCGGCTCATCACCACATTCGTCACCTCCTTCGCCCAGATGACCCCCGACGCCGACTGAGTCCCCGGCGCGCGGCGGGTGGAGCCGAGCGCGCGGCTCGGAAGGGCCCGTGCCATCACCCTTCGGGGCGCGGACGCGCGGCCGATGAGTACCGTGAGGGGGTGCGGGTGGAGTTCGAGGTACTGGGGCCGGTCACGGCACGGGACGCGGACAGCGGGCGTCCGATCGCCCTCAAGGGGCCACGGCACCGGGCCGTCCTCGCCCGGCTGCTCGTCGCCCGCCGCCGCGTCGTCCCCGTTCCCCGACTGGTCGCGGACCTGTGGGACGAGCCGCCGGCCGGTGCCGTACCGGCCCTGCGCACCTTCGTCGCCGCGCTGCGCCGCGCCCTGGAACCGGACCGGCCGCCCCGCACCCCCGCCCGGCTGCTGATCACCGAGGGCCCCGGGTACGCGCTGCGCGCCGACCCGGAGACGGTGGACGCCGAGCGGTTCTCCTCGGCGGTCGCCGCCGCCACCACCCCCGACGGACTGACCGAGGCCCTGGACCTGTGGCGCGGACCGGCCTACGCGGACGTCGCCGACGCCCCCTGGGCCCGTACCGAACGCTCCCGCCTGGGCGAACTGCGGCTGCAGGCCGTGGAGCGCCGAGCCCGGCTGCTGCTGGACCGGGGCCGTGCGGCCGAGGCCGTCCCCGACCTGGACGCGCACGCCGCCGAGCACCCCTGGCGCGAGGACGGCTGGCGGCTGCTGGCCCTGGCCCTCTACCGCACCGGCCGCCAGGGCGACGCGCTGGCCGTGCTGCGCCGTGCCCGCGCGCTGCTGGTCGAGCAGCTGGGGGTGGACCCCGGGCCCGCGCTGCGCCGCCTGGAGGCGGACATTCTGTCCCAGGCCGGGCACCTGGAGGGCGCGGCGGGCGGGGTGGAGCAGGTGTGGGAACGCACGGCCGCCGCCTACGACCGCGCGGTGGGCGGCGGGTCCCGGGTCCGGCTGGAGTCGACGGTGGGGCTGCTGCGCGAACTGGCGGTCACCGGGGGCGGCGGCCTGGAGGCCGCCCGCGACCAGCGGACGGCCGCCGTCGCGGCGGCGGAGGAACTGGGCGACCCCGAACTGACGGCGCGGGTGATCGGCGCGTACGACGTCCCCGCGATCTGGACCCGCGTCGATGACCCGGAGCACGCCGCGCAGGTGGTGGCCTCCGCCGAGCGCACCCTGGCCGCCCTGCCGCCGGACGCGCACCCGGCGGCGCGCGCCCGGCTGCTGGCCACCGTCGCCGTCGAGTCGCGCGGGACACGGTCGGCGCGGGGCCCGCGGGCCGCGGGCGAAGCGGTGGAACTGGCGCGCGAGCTGGGTGACGCGCCGCTGCTGGCGTTCGCGCTGAACGGCCTGTTCATGCAGAGCTGCCGGGGGTCGGGGCTCGCCGGCCGGCGGGAGGAGATCGGCGCCGAGCTGGTGACGCTCTGCGAACGCCACGCGTTGCCCAGCTACGGGATCCTCGGCCGGCTGATCCGCCTCCAGGCGCGGTGCGCCCGGGGCGATTTCGCCGGGGCGGACGCCCAGGCGGCGGCGGCCGAACGGCTCGCCGAACGCTACGACCGGCCGCTGGTCGGGGTGTTCACGCAGTGGTACGGGGCGCTGAAGCTCGCCGAGACCGGCCCCGTACCCCAGGCGGAGGCGGCGTACCGGGCGGCGGCGGACCGGCTGCCCGACGCCGGAATGCCGGGCCTGGCGGCGGGCCTGCTGCCGCTGGCCCTGCTCGGCCTGCGGCTACGGCACGGCTTGCCCCTGGAGCCCGAGGCGGCGGGCGGCGCGCCGTACCGGGCGGCGGACTGGGGCCCGTACGCGCCGTGGACCCGTCCGCTGCTCCTGCTGGCCCGCGACCGCCGCGCCGAGGCCGCCGCCGCGCTGCGTACCCTCCCACCACCGCCCTACGACCTGCTGTACGAGGCGATGTGGTGCCTGACGGCGAGGGCCGCCGCACTGTTGGGGGACCGGGAGACGCTGCGCCGGGCCCGGGCCGAACTCGCCCCCGCCGCCGGCGAACTGGCCGGCGCGGGCAGCGGTCTGCTGACTCTGGGGCCGGTCGCCGACTACCTCTGAGCGGCCCGGACGTCCAGGGCCTGAACGCCCCCGGGCCGGACGTCCCCGTCCCCGTCCCCGGCCTGCGCCCGCCGGGTGCCCGTGAACGCGACCAGCACCCCGGCCAGCAGCAGCACGCTGCCGGACAGGGTGCCCCACTGGCGGGTGGCGATGTCGTCGACTGCGAGCAGGAAGACCGCCTGCCAGCACAGCGCGAGGGCGAGGAGCAGCTGGCCCCAGCCGTAGCGGCGGGGGCTGCGGACCGCGCGGCGGCTCGTCGGCAGCACCCGGCCCCCGGTGAGCGCGGCCACCCCGGCGGCGGACAGGAGCACGGCCGGCAGCACGAGGAGCGCCCCGATGAACAGCTTCATGACGTCTCCATGTGCGACGGGCGATACGTCCATCAGAGTATCGGCGGTGGACTCCGGTGCTGACCGCCGCCGTGTGCGGTGTCCGCGCGGCCCCTCCGGCCGGTCAGCCCCTGCACAGCGCCTCACTGTTGAGGACCGCGAACCAGCCGTCCGCCGCCCGGCCCCACTCCCGCCAGGACTCGGCGATCCGCTCCAGCTCGGCGCGGGTGGCGTACCCGCCCTCCACCGCGCGGTCGGCGTAGGCGGAGGCGACGGTACGTTCCGCCCACAGGCCGCTCCACCAGGAGCGTTCGTCCTCGGTGGCGAAGGTCCACACCGTGGCGGAGGACCGCACGTCCGTGAAACCGGCCCGGCGCGCCCAGGACAGCAGGCGGCGTCCGGCGTCCGGTTCGCCGCCGTTGGCCCGGGCCACCCTCCGGTACAGCGCCAGCCACTCCTCCAGACCCGGCACCCGCGGATACCAGGTCATGGCGGCGTAGTCGGCGTCCCGCACCGCCACCACCCCGCCCGGGCGGGTCACGCGGCGCATCTCGCGCAGGGCCGTGACCGGGTCGGCGAGGTGTTGCAGCACCTGGTGAGCGTGCACGACATCGAAACCGTCGTCGGGGAACTCCAGGGCCAGCGCGTCGCCGGTGGCGAAGCGGATGTTGGCGGTGCCGCGCTGCTCGGCCGCGGCCCTCGCCCGGTCCAGTACACCGGGTTCCGCGTCCATCGCCACCACCTCGCCGCCGTCCCCGGCGACCCGGTCCGCCAGGTCGGCGGTGATGGTGCCCGGGCCGCAGCCCACATCGAGCAGCCGCTGGCCGGGCCGCAGCTCGGGCAGCAGATAGCCGGCGGAGTTCTCGGCGGTGCGCCAGCGGTGCGAGCGCAGGACGGAGTCGTGGTGGCCATGGGTGTACGTCGCGTCGTTCGCCATGCCGGCCAGTCTGCTCGCTGTCTCGGATACTGGGCCATATCCGTCCGGAATATGGACGCCCTGTCGGTGGGGTCACCGTGACGGCCCACCGGAATTGCCGTCCGGGGCGACCTCGCCCTGTATGGAGACAGCACCCGGGAGGCCCCGTATGACCGAACCGCATGCTCCCGCCCAGCAGGCCCCGCGCCCGCTGGGCGAACGCCGCACCTGGCCGCGCAGCTTCATGGACCGGCTCACCAGCCCCCGCCCCGGGCTCACCGCCCTGCTGCGCGCCGCCCGGCAGAACGGCGGGCTGCGGCCGGGCCAGGACACCCTGCGGCAGACCGCCGAGCTGCCGTTCGCCCCGGCGCCGCTGCCGGAGGCGGAGACAGGGGCGCTCGCCGTCACCTGGGTCGGCCACGCCAGCTGGGTGATCCGTGTCGGCGGCCTCACCGTGCTCACCGACCCCGTGTGGTCCCGCAAGATCCTCGGCACCCCGGCCCGGGTCACCCCGCCCGGGGTGGCCTGGGAGGACCTGCCGCCCGTCGACGCCGTCGTCATCTCCCACAACCACTACGACCACCTCGACGCCCCGACCCTCAAACGGCTGCCGCGCGCCACCCCGCTGTTCGTCCCGGCCGGTCTCGCCCCCTGGTGCCGGCGCCGCGGCTTCATCCGCGTCACCGAGCTGGACTGGTGGGAGGCCGCCGAACTGCCCGCACCGGACGGCCGTACCGCCGCCGTACGGTTCGACTTCGTGCCCGCCCACCACTGGTCGCGGCGCGGCCTGGCCGACACCTGCCGCACGCTGTGGGGCGGCTGGGTGCTCACCGCCCGCTCCGGGCGGCGCGTGTACTTCGCCGGGGACACCGGCTACGGCCACTGGTTCACCGAGATCGGCGCCCGCTACCCGGGGATCGATCTGGCGCTGCTGCCGATCGGGGCGTACGCGCCCCGCCGGCTCCAGCAGCAGGTGCACACCGACCCCGAGGAGGCCGTCGCCGCCTGCCAGGACGTCGGCGCGACCCGGATGGCCCCGATGCACTGGAGCACGTTCCTGCTGTCCACCGAGCCTCCGCTGGAACCCCTGGACCGGGTGCGCGCGGCCTGGGAGACGGCCGGGCGGCCCCGCCAGGATCTGTGGGACCTGCCGATCGGCGCCTCCCGGGTCCTGGAGGACGGCGCCCGCGAGGCGCGCGGCTTCTAGCCACGGGCACCGGTTCCCGGCGGGGCGCAGTGGGGCAGCAGGCGCAGCGCCGCGTGCGAGGGCGAGCCGGGTTCGGTGACCGCCAGTACCAGCGACTGCTCCTCCTCCTGCGGGATCGCCAGGCTCTGCTGGGTGACGGTGAGCGGCCCGATCAGCGGGTGCCGCAACGCGTACCGGGCCGGCTCGCACGGGCCGACGCCGTGGTCGTTCCACATCGCCGAGAACGCGGGGCTCCCGACGGTGAGTTCACCGACGAGAGAGGCGAGCACCGGGTCATCGGGGTGCCGCCCCGCGACCATCCGCAGATTCCGGGCCACGTCCCTGGCCCTGGCGGGCCAGTCCGCGTACAGCGCCCGGGTGTGCGGGTCGGTGAACACCAGCCGGGCGACATTGGGCCGCGCGGCCGGGTCCCGCGGGGCGTCGGGGTCCAGATGGCCGGCGAACAGGGCGTGGCCCGGCCCGTTCCAGGCCAGTACGTCCGCGCGCCGTCCAGTGACCAGCGCCGGGACCTCCTCCAGGGCGGCGAGCAGCGCCAGAGTGGCGGGGCCGGCGTGCTCGGGCGGTGGACGGCGCCCGGCCCGGCCCCCGCCGCCGCGCCGTGCCGCCTCGGCGAGATCGTGCAGATGGCGCCGTTCCGCGGCGCTCAGCCGCAGCGCACCGGCCAGCGCGTCCAGCACCCCGGGGGACGCGCCCACCGACTGGCCCTGCTCAAGACGGGTGTAGTACGAGGCGCTCACCCCGGCCAGCAGGGCGAGTTCCTCGCGGCGCAACCCGGTCACCCGCCGCCGGTCCCCGTAGTCCCGCAGGCCGACATCGGCCGGGCGCAGCCGGGAGCGCCGGATACGGAGGAAGTCACCGAGCCGGCCGTGTCCGCGCACACTCATGCCCCCAGTGTGCCCGGGCGGGTCAGTGGCAGCCTGACCCTGCCGGGGGTAGGCACGGCAGGGAGTGGCCCGCCCCGGCGCGCCCGTTGAGGGTGGTCGGCATGAACTCCCCCGACCCTGACCCCCGCCCCGGTCTCGCCGATCGCCCCGCCCGCGCCCACCGGACGGACCACCTGGAACTGGGGGGCGTCGGCATCACCCGCGTAACGGAGTACGCCGGCCCCCTCGGCATGACGCCCGCCGCCTTCTTCCCCACCGCCCCCGAGGAGACCTGGCGCGCCCACTCCTCCTGGCTCGCCCCCGACTTCCTCGACCCGGACACCGGCTTCATCAACGCGGTCGTCCAGACCTGGGTGGTGCGCAGCGAGGGCAGGACCATCCTCGTCGACACCGGCGCCGGCAACGACAAGGAACGCCCGTACTCCCCGATCTGGGGACACCTGCGCACCGACTTCCTGGACCGCCTGGCGCGGGCCGGCGTCACGCCCGAGGACGTCGACCTGGTCGTCAACACCCATCTGCACATGGACCACGTCGGCTGGAACACCCGCCTGCACGACCGGGAATGGATCCCCACGTTCCCCAACGCCACCTATCTGATCGCCAAGGACGACTTCGACTTCTGGAACCCGGAGAACAACCACCGCCCGGTGCTGGGACGCGGCAACCAGAACGTCTTCGAGGACAGCGTCGCCCCCGTGCACCGCGCCGGACAGGTGAAGCTGTGGGAGGGCAGCCACCGCATCGACAGCCGGCTGCGACTGGACCTCGCGCCGGGACACACACCCGGCTCCAGCGTCCTCACCCTGGAGAGCGGCACGGACCGGGCGGTGTTCGTCGGCGACCTGCTGCACAGCCCCGTACAGATCCTGGAACCCGACCACAACAGCTGCTCCTGCGAGGACCCGGCCGCGTCGCGGGCCACCCGGCGCCGCATCCTGGGCTGGGCGGCCGACCGGCGCGCACTCGTCATCCCCGCGCACCTGGGCGGCCACGGGGCGGCGCACGTCGAACGGAACGGCCCCGGATTCGCCATCCGGCAATGGGCGCCGCTCGTATGACCGTCACCGCACCCTCCACCTCCGTCCCCTCCTCCACCCGAACCCTGCGCACCGACCGGGGAGCGGTCACCGGCATCCGGTACGAGGACGGCACGGCCGTCTTCCACGGCATCCCGCAGGCGGCCGCCCCCGGCCGTCACTGGGCTGACGCCCAACTCGCCGAACCAAGTGAGGTCCTAATCCCTGACCTTGAGGAAGCGCATCCGGGTCGCGCCATTGCTGTCGGTGCCGCCGGCCTCGGCGTTGGAGATGTTGCCGCCGGTGAGGACGAACATCAGGTGCAGGCGAACCGTCCGGGGGCCGGAGGCGACCGTGTACTCGGTCATGATGTGGGTGGTTCCGCCTTGCTGCTCCTGCCTCGCCGCGTTGATCGCCGCGATCTGGGTGAAGCTCGTCAGGAGGGTGTCGGTGGTCTCGTCCCTGAGCCAGCCGATGATGTAGCCGCTGCCGCCGGTGGCGGAACCGAGCGCGTACCGTACATCGCTGTCGATGTGGTACACGCCGGCTTCCGGGAGCACGATGTCGGACTCGGGAATCGGCACGTCGGTACCGGCCCGGGCCAGGAGGTCCGCGTGCTGCCTCTCGGCGTTGAGGAATGCGCTCACCGGCGTGAGGCGGGCGCCGATCTCCCACCTGTCGGGGCAGCCGGGCGTCCCGGTGACGTCGATGTCCACCGACCGTTCGCCGCCGCTGTTGCCGCCGGGAGCGATGCCCGTCAGGTCGGTGCGCGGCACGAGGAGCCCACCGGTCGTGTTCCGTGCGGCATTGCACGGGGACGGGTCCAGAGCAGGCGTGTCGGGCGCGTACAGACATCCGTCGCTGCCCCGGCTGATGGCGTTGCCCCGGTCGGTGGAGAGGCACGGAGGGCGGGCTGGGGTGCATCCGTCCTGGCAGGAGGCGACCGGGATGACCGGTGGGACCGCGGTGTAGGGGGTCGAGCCGTCGAGGGTGTCGGTCGTGCAGGTGACCGTGCCGTCGCAGTCGCGGCAGGTCGTACGGAGGAACGGCCTGCCGCAGCCCGGGGCGGACGCCTGGACGGTGAGGACGAAGCTGTCGACGGTCCACTGCTTCGGTCCGACCCGGCAGGCGTCGTCGTTGCCCGTTTCCAGGTTGAGCTCGATGACGATCTTTCCCGCGAGAACGTCCGCGAGGGACACGGTGGTCGGTGGGATGACACCGTTGTCGTCACCGCCCGCCGGCAGATCGGGTGGGCCCAGGAGATCGGTGCGGATCGGGGTCGTGCCGTTCCACAGGGCGAAGCGGCCGTAGAGCCGGCAGGCCGTGCTCCCGCCGTCGTTGTGGACATGGACCGAGGCGCTGATCGTGACGTCGGTGGGGTTGCCGCGCAGTGACGCGGGGTCGATGTGTACGACGCCGGCGAGCCAGGTGTGCTGGCCGTTGTGCGACCCGTCGTCGGCCGGGAACGTGCCTGTGCCGCTGTCGAGGATGGTCTGGGCGACGGCAGGGTCCAGTGCGGCATGGGTGTTGGCGATGGTGTAGTACGGCGTCGGGTCGGTGCTGCTCGCGGTCGCCGCGACCCGGTACGGCGCGGAGTCGCGCAGTGGGGTCGTCTCGCAGTGCTCGCGTGGCTTGGAGCCGGGGCAGGCAACGGGCGGACAGGCCGGCTTGGAGGGCTGACAGCCGCTGATGGTGAGGGGGGGGCTGCCCGCAGCCGCATCCACTCATGGGTCAACTCCTCTTGTGAAGTGGGGTGGTGGCAGTGGCAGTGGCGGTGTGCGCCGTGGCGCTTCTGCGCGGTGGTGACGCGAGGGAGTGGTGCGTCGGCGCGTCCGCCGAGAAGGAGGAAAGCTGAGCTGGGCGGGCGCGTTGAGGGGTACCGGCGGACTTGAGGCCGGCCGTGCGATCGGAGAGCGGAAGAAGACCGTCTGGCGGGCCGCACGCCGGGCCGTGGCCGACATGACGTCGATCGTCATCCGGCTGCCTGTTCCCGCAGCCGGTCATGTCCGTGGGGGTGGGAAACAGAAGCGGCCGTGTCGGCCCCTTTTCGCGATGCTGCTGCTGGTACTGGACAACCGTGTTGAGCGCTCGGACAGAGGAATGTCTGAAGCGCAGTCACGTGCTCTCGTCGCTGCCATCTCTACTGTACTATCCGGTGATCTGTCAGGCATTAACTCGTTAGAGTGGCTGATTGGCCGTCAAGGTGGCTTGGCGCACCGGACACCGGTTTGCCGACCGCACCCGGGCCGAGCACACCACCGCCCGCGCGCTGCCGACCGTCGGCCCTAGCAGACGTGCGATGCGGGGAAAAGGGAAAGCGGACGGCAGCGACCGTCCGCACCCGGTGCGCAATCCCGTTGATCAGCCGCCGGTGATCCCGCCGCCGTCCACAACGACCGTTGCCGACCGCAGGAGCCGCCGCGACCGTTTCCACTCGGCGTCACAGCTCACAGCGTCACGGCATCGCGCATCACCCGGATCAGATCACCCCGCTCCATGTCCTCCACGGTGACCCGAGACGGAGCGGTCACATGATCGGCCGGACCAGCCCCGGGGGCGCCTCCCGGCGTCGGCCGGGGGAGACGCGGCCCGAGCCGGGAAGATCCGAAAGAGACGGATCAGGGGCGGGGCCCCGTCGCGCGGCGCCACAGGGGTGGGGTGACCGCGAAGAGCAGGGCCAGTACCACCGCCGCCAGCACTCCCTGCCAGGCGTGCGGGAACAGGGCCCCGCCCAGTGTTCCGATCAGCTGGTACGTCGCCGTCCACGCCAGTGCCGCCGGGAGGCAGCCGCGCATGTACGCCGCCAGCGGCATCCGTGCCAGCAGCGCCGCCAGCATCACCGGGATGCGGCCCGCCGGCACCAGCCGGGACACCACCAGCACCACCGTGCCGCGCTCCGCCAGCTGCCGCTGGGCGCGGCGCACCGCGCCCGGCGCCGCCTGTTCCCGCAGGCGCCCCAGCCAGCGTGAGCCGCCCCGGCCCAGCGCGTACAGCAGCACGTCCCCGCTGAACGCCGCCAGGGACGCCGCGGCGAACACCAGCGCGGAGAAGACCACCGGGTCGCTGTGGTGGAACGCCACCGCGGCGGCCGAACTGACCAGCGCGCCCGTCGGCACGACCGGTATGAGCGACCCCACCAGCACCAGCAGGAACAGCGAGGGCAGCCCGATCGCCTGCTCCGTGCCCTCCTGCGCCACCACCCCCGGCGTCGCCGCCAGCGGAACCAGCGGGGACCACGACGTGAGGGAGGACAGCGGCGTCAGCGAGGGCAGCGCGGCGGCGTGGCTCACTCGGCGACCGCCGGCCCGACCGGCCCCGCCGACAGCCGTACCCGCTCCCCGTGCCCCAGCCGGTGCACCCGCACCTCCGGCGCCAGTCGCGCCGCGTGCCGGACGAACTCGTCCCCCGGCGCGTGGAACTCATGCGGCCGCACCGCCGAGAGCCCCAGCGGCCAGAACGTCCCGTAGTGCACCGGCACCGCGTCCCGCGGCCGCAGCCGGGCCAGCGCCAGCGCGGCCCGCTCGGCGTTCAGATGTCCGTGGCCAAGGCCGGGGCCCCAGCCCCCCACCGGCAGCAGCGCGGTGTCCACCGGACCCGTCTCCCGTGCCATCCCGTCGAACAGTCCGGTGTCACCGGCGTAGTACGTACGCGACGCGCCCTCCACCACGTAGCCGAGCGCCGAGACCCGGCGCGGCCCCACCGGCAGCCGCCGCCCGTCGTGCGCCGCCGGCACCGCCCGGATCGTGACCGGGCCGAACGGCAGCGACTCGCCGGGCGTCATCTCGTACACCGGCAGCCGCGCCGCCAGCCGCCGCAGCCCCGGCACCGCCCGCACCGCGCCGCGCGGCAGCACCAGCGGGGTGCCGTACGGCAGCCGCGCCAGCGACCGCAGATGCAGATGATCCGCGTGCAGGTGGGAGATCAGCACCACATCGGCCGCCAGCGCCCCGGCCGCCGGCAGTGCCCCGCGGCGCCGCCACAGATGGGCGCAGCGCCGGGTCACCAGCGGATCGGTCAGCACCGCGACGCCGGAGTCCCGGATGGTGGCGGTGGCGTGGCCCCACCAGATGATGTCCACCGGCACCAGGAACTCCTCTCACCCGTCCGGACGTAGTTCCGTTACCGGAAGCCTACGTGTGTTTGCCCGGTGACGTCCGCCCGGTGCGCCCGCACCGGGCGGGCAGGATGGACGGGACGAAAGCGGCGTGAGCGACATCCGAGCAGGCAGCGACACCAGTGACAGGGAGGGCCGGACGGTGGCAGGGGTGAGAAGCGGGGGTGCGGCGCTGCTGCGCGTGCTCGTGGTGTGGGGCGTCAGCGCCGCCACCATGGTGGTGCTCGCCGTGATCCTGCCCGACTTCCGGCTCCAGTCCCCGGACGGCGACAGCCTCACCCGGGTCGCCGCCACCGCCCTGCTCGGCGCCGGTGCCTTCGGGATCCTGTCCGCCTTGGTGTGGCCCTGGCTGGTGCGCACCCTGCTGCTGGTGCCCGCGCTGGCCCTGGCCTGCCTGGTCTTCCTGCTCAACGGCTCCCTGCTGCTGTTCGCCCTCAGCCTCATCCCGTACGGGCGCGGCGAGGCCAGCCCGCAGACCGCCGTGATCGTGGCCGCCGCCATGTCGCTGACCTCCTCCGCCACCAGCACCTGGCTCGCGGTCCGCGACCAGGGCGCGCAGCGCCGCCGGCTGCACCGGATGGCCCCGTGGGGGCACCCGGCCGGCGGCTGGGGCAGGGGGCGCGACGCCGGCGGCCACGACGCCGAGGGGGTGCCGCGGCCCGCCGGCACCGTCTTCCTCCAGCTCGACGGCATCGGGCACGCGCTGCTGCGCGAGGCGATCGCCGGTGACCGCCCACTCATGCCGTCGGTGGCCGCGCTGTGCGGCACCAGCCACCGGCTCACCCGCTGGCGCACCGACTGGTCCAGCCAGACCGGCGCCTCCCAGCTGGCCATCCTGCACGGCAGCAACGAGGACGTGCCGGCCTTCCGCTGGTACGAGAAGGAGCGCGGCGAGGTCATCGTCAGCAACCGGCCCTCCAGCGCGGCCGAGCTCCAGCGGCGTGCCGCCGCCCGCGCGGGACACCCCGGGCTGCTCGCGGCGGACGGGGCCAGCCGCGGCAATCTGTTCACCGGCGGCGCCGGGCAGGCCGCGCTGGTGGTGTCGATCGCCGTCCGCCGCGGCAAGGGCGAGCGTTCGCGCGCCGGGTACTTCGCGTACTTCTCCGACCCGGCGCACGCCGCCCGCACCGTGCTGTCCTTCGCCGCCGAACTGGTCCGGGAGATCTGCCAGTCGGTACGCGCCCGGCTGCGCGGGGTCACCCCCCGGGTGGGGCGGGGCGGGCTGTACCCGATGATCCGGGCGTTCGCCACCGTCGTCGAGCGGGATGTGGTCACCGCCTCCGTCGTCGGCGACATCCTGACCGGCCGCACCGCCGTCTACGCCGATCTCGTGGCCTACGACGAGGTGGCCCACCACTCCGGGCCGCGCTCGCCCGACGTACGGCAGGTGCTGCGTCGGCTGGACGACTGCGTGGCCACGATCGGGCAGGCCATCGCGTACGCCCCGCGCCCGTACCATCTGGTGCTGCTCTCCGACCACGGGCAGAGTCAGGGCGAGCCGTTCGAGGCCGCGTACGGCCACTCGCTGGAGGAACTGGTACGGATCGGCTGCGGCCGGCCGCTGGCGGGGGAGCCGCGGCGGGCGCGGCACAAGCGACGCGAGCGGCGGGCGGAGAGCGGTGCCGAGGCGCGGGCGGTGGCGCGGTCCGCGCTGCACCGTCCCGAGGAGCCACCAGAGCCCCCGGAGCCGGTTCCCGGTGCGGCGGCCGGTCCCGAGGAGGAGCGGCGGCGGGCGCCGGTGGTGCTGGGTTCCGGCAATCTGGGTCTGGTGTCCTTCCCGGAGATCCCCGGGCGGGCGACGCGGGCCGAGATCGCGTCCCGCTATCCGGCGCTGCTGTCGACCCTGGCCGAGCATCCCGGGATCGGCTTCGTGCTGGTGCGCGACCAGCGGCACGGGGCGGTGGTGCTGGGCGGGGGCGGCGGCGAACACCGGCTGGTCAGCGGGGAGATCATCGGGCCCGACCCGCTGGCACCGTTCGGGGCGGGCGCGGCGGAGGCGGTGCTGCGGACCGACCGGTTCCCGCACGCCGCCGATCTGATGATCAACTCCTCGGTGGACCCGGTCTCCGGCGCCATCCACGCCTTCGAGGACCAGGTCGGGTCGCACGGCGGCCTCGGCGGCGAGCAGAGCCACGCGTTCCTGCTCTCCCCGCACGCCCTGTCCGACCCGCTGCCCGGGGACGGGGAGGGTGCGGCCGGCGGTGAGCTGGTCGGTGCCGAGTCGGTGCACCGGGTGCTGCGCCGCTGGCTGGCGGAGTCGGCGCGGCTGTCCGGGCGGACCGACGCGCCGTCACCCGCGTGACGGGCGGGCGTACGGGACGGGCGCGCGCGGAGCGCCGTGCCCGGCCCCGCCCGCACTCGCCGGCCAACGCGGCCCACACCCGGCCGTTCCCCCAATCGGACCGGGCCGCGCACTAGGCTGGCCATCGCCGTGAACGAACCGCACCGGGTGAAGGGAGCGCGCCGATGGCGCCGCAGCCGCTGACCGAGCTGGAGATCGCCGAGACGCTGAGCGGACTGCCCGGCTGGCGGGTGGAGAACGACCACCTGGTGCGCTCGTACACGCTGCCGGGCCACCCGGCGGCGGTCGCCCTGCTGGTCCACATCTCGGTGGCCCAGGAGGAGCTGAACCACCACGCCGAGCTGACGCTGGTCTACAACCGCCTCGGCGTGGCGCTCAACACGCACAGCGTCGGCGGCAAGGTCACCGAGCTGGACGCGCAACTGGCCCGCCGGATCGAGGAGATCGCGGCGGGCCACGCTGCGGACTGAGGCCCCGTGGGCCCGCTCCGTTACGGCATCAGCACGGTGTCGATCAGGTAGACCGTGGCGTTGGCCGTCTGCACATTGCCGCAGACCACGGCCGCCTCGTCATTGACGGTGAAGGACTCGCCCGAGCCGGTGGTGGTGACCGTGCCGCCCTGGAGCGTCTCGAAGGAGCCGTCCTCCAGCTGCTCGGGCGACAGCCGCTCGCCCACCACGTGGTACGTCAGGATCCCGGTCAGCATGTCCTGGTCGGCCAGCACCGCGTTCAGGTCCTCCTCGGGGATCGCGTCGAAGGCGTCGTTGACCGGCGCGAAGACGGTGATGCCGTCCGCGTCGTTCAGGGTGTCCACCAACCCTGCCGCGTCCACCGCGCTCACCAGGGTGGTCAGCGCCTCGTTGTTGCTGGCCGCCGTGGCCACCGGGTCCAGCGCCATGCCGTCGAAGCTGCCGGGGCCGTCCGCAGGAGTGGCGGCACACGCCGCGCCGAACGTCTGCGCGGCGGCACCGGTCTCCTCCTGCGCCGAGTCGTCGGCGCCGGAACCGGCGTTGTCCTGATCGTCCATGCCGCCACCCGTGGTGCCCTCGGTGCTCTCCGAGGAGCCCTGGTCGCCGGAGTCGCTGTCGTCGGAGGAACAGGCCGCCAGGCTCAGCGGCAGTACGGCGGCGGCGGTGACGGCGATGGCGGCGCGGCGGATTCGGTTGATACGCATGGGAAACGCTCCTTGAGAGATGTCGGGGTGACAGAAGTCCGGGAAAGGGGGCGGGACGGGGTCGTCCGCCCGGGTGCCGCGGGTCAGTTCACGTTGACCACCACCGCGTGCCGTCCGGTCGCGCCGTCGGGAACCGTGCCGACCCGGTCGGCGGTCTGGGTGGATCCGGACCGGTCGGTGGCCCGTACCTCCAGGGAGTGCCGGCCCGGGGTGGCATCCCACCTCCACACCCACTGCCGCCAGGTGTCCACGCTGTCCTCCTGGGCGAGTTCGGCCTCCGCCCAGGAGCCCCCGTCCACCCGCACCTCCACCCGGTCGATGCCGGTGTGCTGGGCCCAGGCGACACCCGCCACCGCGACCTGTCCGGCGGGCAGGGTGTCCAGGCCGCGCGGGGTGTCGATGCGGGACATGGTCTTGATGGGCGCTTCGCGGGCCCAGCCCCGCTGCACCCAGTAGGGGTCGTACTCCTCGAAGGTGGTCAGCTCCAGCTCCGTCAGCCACTTGCAGGCGGAGACGTAGCCGTACAGTCCTGGCACCACCATGCGCACCGGGAAGCCGTTGACGAACGGCAGCGGTTCGCCGTTCATGCCGACGGCCAGCAGCGCGTCCCGGCCGTCCATCACCGCCTCCACCGGGGAGCCCAGCGTCATGCCCTCCACCGACCGGGCGATCAGCTGATTGGCCGGGCCGCCCCGGGACGGCGGACGCACCCCCGCCTCGGCGAGCAACTCGGCCAGCCGTACCCCGATCCAGGAGGCGTTGCCGGTGTACCGGCCGCCCACCGGATTGGAGACGCAGGTGAGCGTGATGCGGCGCTCGACCAGTTCCCGTTCCAACAGATCGGCGAAGCCCAGCTCCAGCGGCCGGGTGACGCCCTTGCCGTGCACCGTCAGCCGCCAGCTCTCCGCGTCCACCCGGGGCACGGTCAGGGCCGTGTCGATCCGGTAGAAGTCGCGGTTGGGGGTGATCAGCGGGCCCAGCCCCGGCACCGGCAGTTCGGCGCCCGCCGGGACGGTGCCCGCCCGGGAGGCGGGAGCGGGCAGGCTCAGCGCCGTACGGGAGGCCGCGGCCCGGGCGCGCCGCGCCGCGTTCAGCCGCCGCCCCAGCAGGCCGGCTCCGGCGGACGCCGCGGCCACCGTGGTCGCCGCCACGACGAACCGCCGTCGTTCGAAGCCGGCCAGCACCCGTACCGGCGCCTCGCCTTCCTGCTCCGCCCGTCCCGGTGGGCCCGGCACCATCCGCAGGCTCGGGCCCACCAGGACGTACAGCACCGAGGCCCCCGCGACGGCCCCCGCCAGCGAGGGGAGCGCGTCGGGCCCGGCGCCCTCGGGCCGGCCGGCCGCCACGACGGCGCCGAACAGCCCGAAGCCCAGCACGGCGAGCGCCCCGGCGCGGCGGAACCGCAGCGCCAGGACGCCCACCGTCATCGCGAACAGCCCGAGCAGGAGAAGGATCCCGAGCTGCAGCACCAGTTTGTCGTGGGTGCCGAAGTTCTCGATTGCCCAGTCCTTGACGGGGGCCGGGGTGCGGTCGATGACCGCCCCGCCCACCGCGTTGACCGGCTGCGCCTCCTCACGGACCGCGGCGGCGGTCAGTTCCGCCACCGCCAGCGACGTGCCGGCGGCCAGCAGCCCGGACAGGGCTCCGGCCCCGGCCGGCGGAAGGATCTCCCGCAGCCGGGCCAGGCCCCTCATCCCGCTCACTGTCCGTTCGTTGCTCACATCCCCCATTCGGTGCGACCGGGCGGACGGATGGGTCGCGAGCGCGAAAAAGAAAAGTCCCACCCCGCAGAGTGAAGACCGGAGACCGCGACCCATCCGCGGGCCGAGCGGCTCCGAATGTCACGCGACAAGTGCGCCGAACGCGGGTCAGGAGGAGCGAGATGACGGGCACGGCACGCCGTACCGCGGTGGTGGGAGCGGGGGTCTCCGGACTCACCGCCGCCCATGTGCTCAGCAAACGGGACGAGGTGACGCTCTTCGAGGCGGACGGCAGGCTCGGCGGCCACGCCCACACCCACGACGTGGCGGGCCCAGGACGCATGCACGCGGTGGACTCCGGATTCATCGTCCACAACGACCGCACCTACCCGCATCTGCTGCGGCTCTTCCGCGAACTGGGCGTGCGCACACAGGAGTCGGAGATGAGCATGTCGGTGCGGTGCGAGGGCTGCGGCCTGGAGTACGCGGGGGCCCGCGGACCGCGCGGCCTGTTCGCCCGGCCCGGTACGGCACTGCGCCCCGCCGCGCTGCGGATGTTCGCCGAGGTGCCGCGCTTCCACCGCCGGGCCCGCGCCGTGCTGCGCTCCACCGCCGGTGACACCGTCACCCTGGGGGAGTTCCTGAGCGCCGGCGGCTTCTCCGGTTACTTCACCGGACACTTCATGACCCCGCTGGTGTCCGCCGTGTGGTCCTGCTCCCCGGAGACCGCGCTGCGCTACCCGGCGCGGTACCTCTTCCAGTTCCTGGACCACCACGGCCTGCTGTCCATCACCGGCTCACCGGTGTGGCGGACCGTCACCGGCGGCTCGCGCAGCTACGTGGAGCGCGCCGCCAAACGGATCAACGCCGTCCGTACCGCCACCCCGGTGCGCACCGTGCGCCGCACCGGCGGGGGCGTGGAGATCACCACCGCCGACGGCGCCGCGCACTCCTTCGACTCCGTCGTCATCGCCACCCACGCCGACCAGGCGCTGCGCCTGCTGGCCGACCCGACCGACGCCGAACGCGAGGTGCTGGGCGCCTTCCCCTACTCCCGCAACGCCACGGTGCTGCACACCGACACCTCGGTCCTGCCGCGCAGCAGGGCGGCGTCGGCCTCCTGGAACTATCTGCTGCCCGGCTGCCGGGCCCGCCCGGAGCGGGTGACGGTCAGCTACGACATGACCCGGTTGCAGCGCCTGCCGCAGCAGCCGGGCGAGGAACGCTACGTCGTCTCGCTGAACGCCGAGGACCGGGTCGACCCCGGCCGGATCCTCGCCGGCATGGTGTACGAACACCCCGTCTACACCCCGGAGTCGGTCTCCGCGCAGCTGCGGCTGCCCGCGCTGAGCGGGCCGGTGACCGCCTACGCCGGCGCTTACCACGGCTGGGGCTTCCACGAGGACGGCTGCCGGTCGGGCGTCATGGCCGCCGCCGCGCAGGGGGTGCCCTGGTGACCGGGGACCCGGCACGTGAGGCGCCGCCGGTACCCGCCCTGTACCGGTGCGAGATCCGCCATGCCCGGCGCTCCCCGCTGCGGCACACCCTGCGGCACCGCACCTATCTGTGGCTGATCGACCCGGCGGCCGTGCCGGTCCCGCCCCGCGGGCTGCGTGCTCTGGCGCGCTTCGACCCGCGGGACCACTTCGACGGGACGGCCCCCAGCATCGCCGCCGGCCTTGAGCGCTTTCTGACGGACCACGGGGAGCCGCTGCCCGGCGGCCCCACCCTGATGCTCGCCCACGCCAGGGTGTTCGGCTACGTGTTCAACCCGCTGACGCTCTACTGGTGCCATCACCGCGACGGCTCCCTGGCCTGCGTGGTCGCCGAGGTCCACAACACCTACGGGAAGCGGCACGCCTACCTGCTGCACCCCGACGGCGCCGGGCGGGCGGTGACGGACAAGAGGCTCGCCGTCTCGCCGTTCTTCACGGTCGCCGGACGGTACCGGATGCGGCTGCCGGTGCCCGGCGCGAGGCTGCGGCTGACCGTCACCCTCGACCAGCCGGGCGAGAAGCCGTTCACCGCCGCCGTCACCGGAGTCCGGCGGCCCGCCGGTGCCCGGGGGCTGCTGCGTGCCGCCGCCCGGCACCCGTGGTCCACGCTCGCCGTCTCGGCCGCCATCCGCGCCCACGGCATCACCCTGTACCTGCGCGGGCTCCGGGTACGCCGGCACGACCCCGTCCCGGAGCGATCGCCCGCGCCCGGCCCGCCGCCCGGCCCGCCGTACGGCCCCGCCCCCGGCGGTACCACGGCCGGGCACCGCGCCGGCCCGCCCCACTCCCACCACCCCGACCCCCGCCGTCCCCAGCGAGGCAGTACATGAACCGGCTCACCCCCTCCGTCGATCCCGCCACCTGGCCGGACGTCGCCGCCGTGCCCGCCGCCTCCCGGCCGCGCGTCGCGGTCACCGCACGACTGGTACGGCGCGCCGTCTCCCGGCTGCCGCTGCGCGTCGTCACCCCGGACGGCCCGCTGCCGGGCCCCGGCGGCCCGCGCATCGAGATCCACGACCCCGCCGCGTTCCACCGGCGCCTGGGCACGGGCGGCACCATCGGCTTCGGCGAGTCCTACCTCGCCGGCGAGTGGGACGCCCCCGACCTCGTCGCCGCGCTCACCGTGGTGGCCGGCCACGCCGGCGCCCTGATCCCGGCGCCGCTCCAGCGGCTGCGCGGCTGGTGGGCCCCGCCGCAACCGGCCTCGCAGCACAACGCCCCCGACGACGCGCGCGAGAACATCCGCCGTCACTACGACCTGTCCAACGACCTCTTCGCCCTCTTCCTCGACCCCACCCTCACCTACTCCTCGGCCGTCTTCCGTACCCTGCCCGCCCGCTGGGACCAGCTGGAGCAGGCCCAGCACCGCAAGATCGACCGGCTGCTGGACCTGGCCGGGGCCGGACCGGGGACCCGGCTGCTGGAGATCGGCACCGGCTGGGGAGAACTGGCCGTGCGCGCCGCCCTGCGCGGCGCGCGCGTCGACACCATCACGCTCTCCGCCGCCCAGCGCGATCTCGCGCTGCGCAAGGTCGCCGAGGCCGGTGTCGCCGACCGGGTGGAGATCCGGCTCCAGGACTACCGCGACCTGTCCACCGATCCCGGCGCGGGCTACGACGCGGTCGTCAGCGTCGAGATGATCGAGGCAGTCGGCGTACGCGGCTGGCCCGGCTACTTCCGGGCCCTGGACCGGGTGCTGGCCCCCGGCGGCCGGATCGCCCTGCAGGCCATCACCATGCCGCACGACCGGATGGTGGCCTCCCACACCACCCACACCTGGATCCAGAAGTACATCTTTCCCGGCGGGCAACTGCCCTCCACCGAGGCCATCACGGACGGCGCCGCCCGGCACGCGGGGCTGACCGTCGCCCGCCGCGAGCGCTACGGCCCGCACTACGCCGAGACCCTGCGGCTGTGGCGTGAACGCTTCGCCGAACAGGCCCCGGCCGTCGAGCGGCTGGGGTTCGACGACACCTTCCGCCGCATGTGGACCTTCTATCTCGCCTACTGCGAGGCCGGGTTCCGCTCCGGCTACCTCGACGTCCAGCAGTTCCAGCTCCTCAAGGGAGGACCCCGATGACCGTTGCGGCCCGCCTCGCCCCGCTGCTGCACCAGCTCTTCGCAGGTCGGCCGCCCGTCCGGCTGCGCGCCTGGGATGGTTCGGAGACCGGCCCCGCGCACGCCCCATTGGTGGTCCTGCGCAATCGCCGGGCGCTGCGCAGACTGCTGTGGCAGCCGGGTGAACTCGGGCTCGCCGACGCCTACATCTGCGGTGACCTGGACGTGGAGGGCGACCTCGGCGTCTCCCTGCGCACCGTGTGGACGGCCGCCCGCGAGGAACGGCTGGCACCACCGCGGCTGACGGTGGCCGACCGGGCGAGGATGGTGAGCACCCTCGCCGCCCTGGGCGCGCTGGGCCCCCGGCCGCCCGCCCCCGCCGGTGGGGCCCGGCTGCGCGGCATCCCGCACAGCCGCTCGCGCGACCGCGAGGCGATCGCCCACCACTACGACCTGTCCAACGACTTCTACGCCCGGCTGCTCGACGCGTCCATGGCCTACTCGTGCGGCTACTGGCGCGGCCACCCCGAGGACCGGGCGTACGGCCTCGCCGACGCCCAGCGCGACAAGCTCGAACTGATCTGCCGCAAGCTGGCGTTGCGCCCCGGGATGCGGCTGCTGGACATCGGCTGCGGCTGGGGCTCCCTGAGCCTGTACGCCGCGCAGGAGTACAAGGCCCAGGTCACCGCCGTCACGCTCTCCGCCGAACAGGCCCGGCACGTACGGGCGGAGGTGGAGCGCCGCGGGCTCACCGAGTGGGTGGACGTCCAGCTGTGCCACTACCGCGACATCCGCGGCGGCTGGTACGAGGCGGTCACCTCGATCGAGATGGGCGAACACGTCGGCGACGCGGAGTACCCGCGGTTCGCCTCCCTGCTGCACGGCATGCTGCGGCCCCACGGGCGGCTGCTGCTCCAGCAGATGTCCCGGGGGTCGCACGTGCCGGCCGGCGGACCGTTCATCGAGACCTACATCGCGCCCGACATGCACATGCGGCCGGTGGGGCAGACCGTGGGGATGCTGGAGTCCGCCGGTCTCGAGGTGCGCTCGGTGGAGGCGCTGCGCGAGCACTACGTACGCACGGTGGCCGCCTGGCTCGGCACCCTGGAGCGCGAGTGGGCCGACTTCGCCGCCCTGGTGGGTGAGCGCACCTGCCGGGTCTGGCGGCTGTATCTCACCGGCGCAGCGCTGGCGTTCGAACAGCGGCGGATGGGTGTGGACCAGATCCTCGCGGTGCGCCCCGGGGACGCCGGCGGCAGCGGCATGGAGCCGACGCCCGCCGACTGGTACCGGGCGGGCGAGCGGTGAGCGGCCTCCCCTGGGCGGACCTTGCCCGCAACGCGGCGCTGTCGGCCGTCGTCCTGCTGCTCCTCATGGCGGCGACCTTCGCGGTGGCCATGGCGAAGGGCGGGCTGCACCGGGTGGTGGACAGCGCCTGGGGCCTGGGTTTCGCCGCGCTGGCCGTGGCGGGCTGGATCGCCTCCACCGGCCAGGGGGAGGACGCCCACCGGCTGCTGGTGGCCGTGCTCACGGCGGTGTGGGGCCTGCGGCTGGCGGCGCACATCGCCCGGCGCGGCCGGGGGCACGGGGAGGACCCGCGCTACGCCCGGATGCTGGACAAGGCGCCCGGCAACCGGCACGTGTACGCGCTGCGCAAGGTGTACCTGCTCCAGGGGGTGCTGATCCTGCTGGTGTCGGCGCCGGTGCAGATCGCGCTGTACGCGGGGGCACCGCCGCTGCCGCTCACCGTGGCGGCCATCGCCGTGTGGGCGCTGGGGATGTTCTTCGAGGCGGTCGGGGACCGGCAGCTGGCGCGGTTCCGGGCCGATCCGGCGAACCGGGGCCGGCTGATGGACCGGGGGCTGTGGAGCTGGACCCGGCACCCCAACTACTTCGGCGACTTCGCCGTGTGGTGGGGGCTGTACCTGCTCGCCTGCTCCAGCTGGACGGCGGCGCTGGTGGCGCTGCCCGCCCCGCTGGTGATGAGCGCGCTGCTGATCTTCGGCAGCGGCAAGGCCCTGCTGGAGCGCCGGATGGCGGACCGCCCCGGCTGGGCCGCGTACGCCGCCCGCACCAGCGGCTTCTTCCCCCGCCCGCCGCGCCGCCCGCGTGAGCCGGCGGACGGGTGACTGGGTGACCGGCTGAGCGGCTGAACCCGGTGGCCCGGTACGGCGAAAGGAGATCCACCTCCTCCCGCCGTACCGGGCCACCGGCGGTGTCACCCCTTGTTCCGCGCCGTCAGGAAACGGTCCCGGGAGACGGCCAGGTCCACCAGCGGCGCGGGATAGCCGCTGTCGCGCAGCTCCGCGGCGTCCAGCTTCCACGGCTCGTGCACCGCGGAGCCGCTCACCCCCGCCAGCTCCGGCACCCAGCGCCGCACATACGCGCCGTCCGGGTCGTAACGCCGGGCCTGCGTCACCGGGTTGAGCACCCGGTTGGGCCGGGTGTCCGTCCCGGTGCCCGCCACCCACTGCCAGTTCAGCTGGTTGTTCGCCATGTCGCCGTCCACCAGCAGCCACAGGAAGTGCCGGGCGCCCTCGCGCCAGTCCGCGTACAGCGTCTTGGTGAGGAAGCTGCCCACCAGCAGCCGCCCCCGGTTGTGCATCCATCCCTCGTGCGCGAGCTGCCGCATCGCGGCGTCCACGATCGGGTAGCCGGTGCGGCCCTCGCGCCAGGCGGTCAGCTCCCGCTCGTCGTGCCGCCACCGGTCGCCCCGGGGCCGGTAGTCGGCCCACGACGCGTCCGGCCGGGCCGCCAGCACCTGGTGGTGGAAGTCCCGCCAGGCCAGCTGCCGTACGAACGCCTCCGCACCCGTCCCGCCGTGCCGCAGCGCCCGGTGGGTCAGTTCGGACGCCGACAGGCAGCCGAAGTGCAGGTACGGCGAGAGCCGCGAGGTGGCGTCGCCCGCCAGGTCGTCGTGCCGCTCCTCGTACGCGTCGACGTCCGAGCGCAGCCAGGCCGTCATCCGCCGGCGGCCCTCCTGTTCACCGCCGCGCGGCACGCCGGGGGAGACCCCGGTGACCCCGCCGCGTTCCGGCGGCCCCTGGCCCTTGGCCGTGTCCGGCACCCGGATCCGGCGCGGCGCGGCGAGCGGGGCGTCCCGTACGCTCTCCCGCCAGCGGCGGTGGTACGGCGTGAACACCGCGAAGTGGTCCCGGCCGGCCGGGGTGACCGCGCCCGGCGGCACCACCGTCACCGCGCCGTCGTGCACCCGCAGCGGGCAGCGCAGTTCCTCCAGCGCGGCCCGCAGCCGCTCCTCGCGGCGCCGCGCGTACGCGCTCACCCCGGCGGACAGGTGCACCTCGCCCGCGCCGGTCTCCCGCACCACCGCGCACACCTCCTCGACCACGTCCCCCTCACGGACCACGAGCCGGCCGCCGCGCTCGCGCAGCCCGGCGTCCAGGTCGGTGAGCGCGTCGGCCAGGAACGCGAGCCGGTTGGGCGTGGCGAAGCCGGCTCCGTCCACGCCCCGGTCACGGACGAACAGCGGCACCACCGCGTCGGCGGCGCGCTGGGCCGCGTGCAGCGCGGGATGGTCGCGCAGTCGCAGATCACTGGTGAACACCACCACGGCGACATTCATCGTCCGGTTCGCTCCTCGCTAGGCGGTCGGAAATTCCATGACGGCCAGCGGATCGGAGGTCGGCTGCGGGGAGCCACCGGCGGGTTCGACCGTGATGCCCATGCCGGTGGCGCCCTCCAGCGCCCCCTCCATCAGCACGGTCTCGTCCGGTGACCCGGGGTCCATCAGCCCGGCGGGCCGCATCGCACCGTGGTCGTCGAACCACAACTGGTACACCATGCCGTCCGGCGGGCTCGGCATTCCCGACGCCACGAACGCGGCGCGGTCGGCCTCCGCGGACACCACGACGGTGCCGGTGCCGCCGCCCGGCAGCTCCCCGGCGGCGATCCGGGCGTCCGGTGCCGAGAGCACCTGGGCGAGCAGGGCCGACTGCTGCTGGGCGTGACGGCTCTGCTCGCGGGCGTCCTGGGCCTGCTGCCACTGCCACACGGTGGTGCCGCCCAGGACGGCGGCGGCCAGCGCGGCGGCGAGCGCGAAGCCGGGCAGCACGCGCCGGGTCCGCCGTCGCAGCGCGCGCAGGGCGCCGGGCGGCGGGTCCTGCCGTACGGTGGCGATCCGCCGCATGACGTTCTCGCGCAGCCGGGGCGGCGGGGGCACGGCCACCGCCCGGGCCAGCCGGGCAGCGGTCTCCGACAGCTCCCTCACCTCCCGGGCGCAGGGTTCGCAGCGGTCCAGATGGCGGGTGAACTCCTCGCGCTCCACGGGGGGCAGCGCGTCCAGCGCGTAGGCCCCGCTGAGGGTGTGCACGTCCTCGACACTCATGCCGTCACTCCCAGGCAGTCGCGCAGCCGGATCAGTCCGTCGCGCAGCCGGGTCTTCACCGTGCCCAGCGGCAGCGACAGCACTTCGGCCACCTCGCGGTAGGTCAGGCCCCGGTAGTAGGCGAGGGTCACCGACTGCCGTTGCCGTTCGGTGAGCCCGCCCATGCAGCGGCGCACCTGTTCGCGCTCCAGGCTGGCCTCGACCTGTTCGGTCACCTCGTCGTAGGCGGGGGTGTGGTCCAGCAGCGCCGCGCGGTGCTCGCGGTCGCTGGCGGCCTGCGCGGAGCGCACCCGGTCCACGGCCCTGCGGTGCGCGAGGGTCATGATCCAGGCCATCGCGGAACCGCGCTCGGGGGCGTAGGACGCGGCCCGGCGCCAGACCTCGACCAGGACCTCCTGGGTCACCTCCTCGGACTGCGCCGGGTCGCGCAGCACGCTGCGCACCAGCCCGTGGACCGGGCCGGCGACCCGGTCGTAGACGGCGCCGAAGGCGTCCTGGTCGCCCGCCGCGACCTGGGTGAGCAGCTCTCCCAGGTCGGGGGCGGGCCCGCCCGGAGCGGACAGGGGGGTGGGCACTGGCTCCATACGTGGTCTCCGGTGACAGACGGACAGAACGGGTGGCACCCGCGCCGCACGCGGGTGCCACCCGTCATTCGGAGCCGGAGGCGGCCCGGATGGGTCCGGGTTTACCGGAAGGCGGCGGTCTCCGGGTCGGCGCCGACCCGGGTGTTGGTGTCCAGCGCCGCGATGGCCGCGATGTCATCGGCGTCCAGCTCGAAGCCGAAGACGTCGATGTTCTCCTTGATCCGCGCCGGGGTCACGGACTTGGGGATGACGACATTGCCGAGCTGGAGGTGCCAGCGCAGCACGACCTGGGCGGGGGTCCTGCCGTGCTTGGCGCCGATCTCGGCCAGCTTGGGGTCGTCCAGCAGCCCCTTGCCCGAGCCCAGCGGGGAGTACGCCTCGGTGGCGATGCCCAGCTCGGCGTGCACGCCGCGCGACTCGGCCTGCGAGAAGTTCGGGTGCAGCTCGATCTGGTTGATCGCCGGCACGATGGTGCCCTCGTCGATGACCCGGCGCAGGTGCGCGGGGCGGAAGTTGGAGACACCGATGGCCTTGGCCTTGCCGTCGGCGTAGATCTGCTCCATGGCCTTCCACGCCTCGACGTACTGGTCGTACATCGGGGTCGGCCAGTGGATCAGGTAGAGGTCGACGTACTCCAGGCCCAGCTTCTCCAGCGAGACGTCGATGGCGCGCAGGGCGTCGTCGTAACCGTGGTCGGAGTTCCACAGCTTGGTGGTGACGAACAGCTCCTCACGCGGCAGCCCCGAGGCGGCCAGCGCCTTGCCGGTGCCGGCCTCGTTGCGGTAGATCGCCGCGGTGTCGATGTGGCGGTAGCCCGCCTCCAGGGCGCTGCTCACGGCGTCGGTCGCCTGGTCGTCGGGGACCTGCCACACGCCGAAGCCCAGCTGGGGGATCTCTTCGCCGTTGTTCAGAGTGACATGGGGGACGCTGCTCACGTACGAATCATTCCTTCTTCTGATCGGGAACCGATCACTTGGTAGTCGTTTGCCTATCGTCCATGATCCGGCCCGGCGGCGCAGCCCCCAGTGGCGGAGGGCACAATGACGCGAGTGCGTGCATTGACCCGGTTCATCGACCCCTTCATCCTGCTGCTGATGGCAACCGTCGGCCTGGCCGCCCTGTTCCCGGTCGGCGGCTCCGCCGCGGAAGCCGTGGACGGGGCGACCAAGATCTTCATCGGGCTGCTGTTCTTCCTCTACGGAGCCCGGCTGTCCACCCAGGAGGCCATGGACGGCGTACGCCACTGGCGACTCCATGCGACCATCCTGGCCTGCACGTTCCTGATCTTCCCGCTGCTCGGTCTCGCCGCCCGCGGCCTCACCCCCTGGCTGATCACCGACGACCTGTACACCGGGCTGCTGTTCCTGTGCCTGGTCCCCTCCACCGTGCAGTCCTCGATCGCCTTCACCTCCATCGCGCGCGGCAACGTGGCCGGAGCCATCGCCGCCGGGTCCTTCTCCTCGATGGCCGGCATCGTCATCACCCCGCTGCTGGCCGCCGCGTTCATCGGCGCCAGCTCGGGCTTCAGCGCCGACGCGCTGCTGTCGATCGGCGCCCAGCTGCTCCTGCCGTTCCTCGCCGGGCAACTGCTGCGCCGCTGGATCGGCGGCTTCATCGCCCGCCACCGGGTACTGGTGAAGATCGTCGACCGCGGCTCGATCCTGGTGGTCGTCTACGCCGCGTTCAGTGAGGGCATGAACGAGGGCATCTGGTCCCAGGCCAGCTGGGGGCGGCTGCTGGCGCTGCTCGCGGTCGAGGGGGTGCTGCTGACGATCATGCTGCTGCTGACCACCCACGGCGCCGGCCGTCTCGGCTTCGGACGGGCCGACCGGATCGCCATCACCTTCGCCGGATCCAAGAAGTCACTGGCGGCCGGCCTGCCGATGGCCGGAGTGATCTTCCCCGAACAGACGGCGCTGGCCGTGCTCCCGCTGATGCTCTTCCACCAGCTTCAGCTACTGGTGTGCGCGTTCCTGGCCCGCCGCTGGTCGGAGGAGGACGAGTCGCCGGGGAGCACCAGCCGTTCACTCCCCGAGTAAACGTTCATCGAGGTGCCGCGCAGAAAGCCGACCAGCGTCAGCCCGGCCTCCTCCGCCAGCTCCACGGCGAGGGCGGACGGCGCGGACACCGCGGCCAGCGCCGGGATGCCGGCCATCACGGCCTTCTGCACCAGCTCGAAGGAGGCCCGCCCCGACACCAGCAGCACGGTGTCCGCCAACGGCAGCCGCCCGGCGGTCAGCGCCCGCCCCACCACCTTGTCGACGGCGTTGTGCCGCCCCACGTCCTCCCGTACGTCCAGCAGCTCACCCGCGCCGTCGAACAGCGCGGCGGCGTGCAGCCCGCCGGTCCGCTCGAAGACCCGCTGGTGCTCGCGCAGCCGCTCGGGCAGCGCCGACAGCAGCGCCGGGGTGAGCACCGGGCCGCCGGCCAGCGGCAGCGGCCAGCGGGCCGTGGTGCGCACCGCGTCCAGCGACGCCTTGCCGCACAGCCCGCAGGAGGAGGTGGTGTACACCTTCCGCTCCAGGGACGCGTCCGGCGGCGCGACACCGTCGGCCAGCCGGACGTCCACGACGTTGTACGTGTTCGAACCGTCCGCGGTGGCCCCGGCGCAGTAGGCGACGCGCGCGACCTCGTCGGCCGCCGCCACCACGCCCTCGCTCACGAGAAAGCCGGTGGCCAGGGCGAAGTCGTCGCCCGGGGTGCGCATGGTGATGGCCAGCGGACGCCCGTTGACCCGGATCTCCAGTGGCTCCTCGCCCACCAGAGTGTCAGGACGCTCACTGACCGCCCCGTCCCGGATCCGCACCACCCGCCGCCGCTCCGTGACCCGTCCCATACGGCCATCATGCCCCATGGGGCCCCACCCCGACGATGCGCCGGCCGCACCCCGCCGCATGCCGCGGTTCCCGCCGCGGCCGCCCCCGGCGGAAGCGCCCGACTCCCCTTCCACCAGGGCGTGTTGGGGGCACAGGGATCACGGCCTTAACCTGACGCAAGCAACCCACTGCTCTGCGTGAAATGGAACTGCCCATGACCGGCGCCACCACGGGCCCGCTCCGCACCGTCGTCCCCGCTCCGTATCGCGCACCCACCGCACCCGGCAGCGCAACCGGGCTGCCCGACCCCCGGGCGCTGACCGCTCTGCTGCTGCGGGACGGCCCGGGGGACCCCCACACGTTCTGGCGCGGCCTGCTGCGCGACGAGCGCCTGCACCACCACCCGGAACTGCGGCGGGAGGAACGCCACCGCGAGACCTACGACCGGCTGCGCCTGGTCAACGAGCGCCACGGGGACGCCCTCGCACTCGCCCGGGACCCCCGCGCGCTGGCCGCCGCCCACGAGTGGCTGGCCGTGGCGGACGGCGCCCTGGCGACCGTGGCCGGCATCCACTACAACCTGTTCCTCGGCAGCCTGCTGGACGATGACCGCTCCGAGCCCCGGGACCTGCGGGACATCACCGCCATGGACCGCGTCGGAACGTTTCTGTGCACCGAGTACGACCACGGGAACGACGCCGCCGCGCTGCGCACCACCGCCCGCCACGACCCGGAGTCGCGCGGCTTCGTGCTGCACACCCCGGACCGGGGCGCGCGCAAGTACATGCCCAACACCGGCCCCGCGGGCGGCCCCAAGAGCGCCGTGGTCGCCGCACGGCTGCTGGCCGCCGGTGAGGACCACGGTGTCTTCCTCTTCCTCACCCCGCTCTCGGACGCCGACGGCCCGCTGCCGGGCATCCGGATCGAGGAACTCCCCGACCGCGTCGGCAGCCCGGTCGACCACTGCGCCACCACCTTCGACGGCGTGCGGCTGCCGTACGCCGCGCTGCTCCAGGGCGCCCACGGCACGCTCACCCCTGAGGGCCGGTTCGACAGCGCCGTACGCAGCCCGCGCCGGCGCTTCCTGTCGGCCATCGGCCGGGTGACCACCGGAAAGCTGTGCATGAGCGCCGCCACCCTCGGCGGCGCGCGGGCGGCGCTCGCCATCGCCATCCGGCACGCCCACCAGCGCCACATCTCCGCGCCGGCCGCCGGCCGCCGGGTTCCCCTGGCGGCGCACCGCAGCCACACCGGGCGGCTGCTGGAGGCGGTGGCGCACGCCTGCGCCATGACGTTCCTGCACCGCCGGACGACCGCCGCCGCGATCGACGCGTCCGCCGCGGAACGGGCCGAGGCGGAGCGGGAGGCGGCCATCGCCAAGGGTTGGATCACCTGGCAGGCACGGCAGATCATCACCGAGGCCCGCGAACGCTGCGGCGCCCGGGGGCTGTTCCCCGTGAACGGACTGGCCGAGCAGGCGGCCAACACCGAGGGGGCGATCACCGCCGAGGGCGACAATCTGGCGATCTGGTGCAAGGCCGGGGCCGAGCTGCTGTTCGCGCCCACCCCCTCCGTCAACCCGGCCGCCCCGCCCGGTACAAGGGACGTGGCGGACCCGGACGTGCTGCGGGCGCTGCTCGCGGCGGCGGAGACGTGCTGGCACGAGCGGGCCCGCGCCGATCTGCGGTCGGGGCCGCGCGGCGATTCACTGGCCCGCTGGAACGGCGCCTCCGGGGCCGTCCTCGAACTCGTCGCGCTGCACGCCGCCGGCCGCGCGGCGGACGCCTTCGCCGCGGCGGAGGCCACCGTCGGACACGGCCCGACCCGGTCCGTACTGAACGATCTGCGCCGCCTGTTCCTGCTGCGGACCCTCGCGGGCCGCACGGGGGAGCTGCTGGCGGACGGCCATCTGACGGCCGACCAGGTACGGCACGTCCCGGCCGCCGTGGAGCGGACGATCGCCCGGCTCACCCCTCATCTGGCGTGTCTGGGAGACGCGTTCGGGCTTCCGGAGGAGTACCTGGCCTCGCTCCCGATGCTGTCGGAGCACTGACCCGCACCGCCGACGTGTCCCCGCCGCCCCCGTCCTCCCGGGGGCGGCGTCGGAAAACTTTCAGGGCTCCCACCCCCTTACCTTCCGGAAGAATCCCGGAAATTATCGCGTACATGACGAGCCGCCGTGCGTTTCTGAGCCTGCTTCCGCTGACCGCAGCGACAGCCGCCGCCGTGCCCGCCGCCACCCCCGCCCACACCAGCGGGCGCCGGAGCGCCACCTTCATCGCCTCGACCTGGCAGCCGGGCTCCCTCACCCTGGCCGCGAGCGGCAAAGCAGCCCCGCTGGTGGTGAGTTCCGCCGACCACCCCGGCGTGCTGCGCGTCACCGGCGACCTGCGGGACGACATCGAACGGGTCACCGGCGCCGTGCCCGCCGTCCACCACCACGACGGCCTCCCCGCCACGGCCGCCCGCGAGATCGTCATCATCGGCACCATCGGCCGCAGCCCCCTCGTCGACCGGCTGATCGCCGGCGGCCGGCTCGACGTGAGCGGCATCGAGGGCCGCTGGGAGACCAGCCTCCAGCAGATCGTCGACAACCCGGCCCCCGGCGTGGACCGCGCCCTGGTCATCGCGGGCAGCGACCAGCGCGGCACCATCTACGGCGTGTACGAGACCTCCCGCCAGCTCGGCGTCTCCCCCTGGTACTGGTGGAACGACGTCCCCGCCCGGCGCCGCGAGCGCGCGTACATTCTCCCCGGCCGGCACACCCAGGGCACCCCGGCCGTGAAGTACCGGGGCTTCTTCATCAACGACGAGAACCCGGCCCTGGGCACCTGGGCACCCCGGCACTTCGGCCCGGGACACGCGCCCGGCCACACGGGCGGCTTCACCAGCGCCTTCTACGCCCGCGTCTTCGAAGTCATGCTGCGCCTGAAGGCCAACTACCTGTGGCCGGCCGTGTGGGGCCGGGCCTTCGCCGAGGACGACCCGGCCAACCACGCCACCGCCAAGGAGTACGGCATCGTCATGGGCACCTCCCACGAGGGACCGATGATGCGCGGCATTGAGGAGTGGAACCGGCACGCCGGCGGCGGCACCGACCCGTACGGCGGCAACGGGGAGTGGAGCTACCGCCTCAACCGCGAAGCGGTCGAACGCTACTGGGCGGACGGCATCCGCCGCATGAAGGAGGAGGACTTCGAGGGCGTGGTCACCCTCGGCATGCGCGGCAACGGCGACGTCAGCCTGCCGGACGGCGACGGCATCGAGCTGATGGAATCCATCCTGGCCGCGCAGCGCGCCATCCTGAAGGACGCCGGCCACCTGGACGTCCCGCAGGTCCAGACCCTGTACAAGGAGGTGCAGCGCTACTGGGACCAGGGCCTGCGCCCGCCGGACGACGTGACCGTCATCTTCTGCGACGACAACTGGGGCAACCTGCGCAAGCTCCCCGACCAGAGCCTCCCCGAACGCTCCGGCGGCTACGGCCTGTACTACCACTTCGACTACGTCGGCGTCGGCCGCAACTACAAGTGGGTCGACACCGTCAACCTCGCCGCCACCTGGGAACAACTGCACCTGGCCCACCAGTACGGCGTCGACCGGCTGTGGGTGGTCAACTGCGGCGACATGAAGGCGGAGGAACTCCCGCTGCAATTCTTCCTGGACTACGCCTGGGACCCCGGCCGCTGGACCCTGGACCGGCTGGGGGAGTGGGAACGCGCCTACGCGGAGACGAACTTCGGCCCGCGCCACGCGACGGAGATCGCCGAGGTCCTGCACACCTACGGGGTCCTCCAGTCCCGCCGCAAGCCGGAACTGCTGAACCGGCGCATCACCGTGGACCCGCACACGGGGGAGGTGCTCCACGACGACGCGGCCACCCCCTTCTCCCTGGAGAACTACCGCGAACTGGAACGCGTCACGGCCGAGTGGGAACACCTGGACGACCGGGCGGAACGCATCGCGCACACCCTCCCGGCCGAACAGCGTGACGCCTACTACCAGCTGGTCCAGTACCAGGTGGAGGCCACGGCGAACCTGTACGCCCTGCGCGCCGCCCAGTTCACCGGCCTGCTCTACGCCCGACAGGGCCGGGCCGCCACCAACGCGCTGGCGGACGCGGCCGAGGCCCGGTTCGCGGACGACCGCGCGATGTCGGACTACTACAACACCACGCTGGCCGACGGGAAGTGGAGCGGATTCCAGACCCAGCCGAAGATCGGCTACGGGGACGTGGAGCGGTACGGCCCCGACGCCGGCTGGCAGCAGCCCCAGACCCCCGACCACCAGGTGCTCCCGGACGCCATCCACCCCGCGCCGCGCCGCATCGACGTGCCGGAACGGGAGGAGCTGGGGGTGGCGGTGGACGGCTCGACCGCGTGGTGGCCGGACGCGACGGAACCGCTGGTCCTCCCGGAGTTCTCCCCGTACCAGACCGCCCCCGAGCAGTACATCGAGATCTTCAACCGGGGGCAGCGGCCCTTCTCCTGCACGGTGACGCCGTCCGAGAAGTGGCTGAAGGTCTCCCACTCCGGCGGACCGGTGGGCGACCAGCTGCGGGTCACGGTGACGGTCGACTGGGCGAAGGCGCCCCGGGGCCGGACGCGGGCCTCGATCACGGTGCGGGGCCCGAACGGCGCGACGGCCCGCGTCCTGGCCCCTGTCCACCGGCCGGAGGTCAACCGCCACGAGCTGAAGGGCTTCATCGAAGCGGGCGGCTACGTGGCCATGGAGGCCGACCACCACACCCGCGCGGTGGGCGCGGGCGGCGTCCGCTGGCACCGCCTGCCGGACGCGGGCCGCACCGGCGCCGCGATGACCCCCTTCCCGGTGACCGCCGCCCGCTTCGCGCCGGGCGCCGGGCCGTGCCTGGAGTACGACCTGACGCTGTTCAGCACGGGGCGGCTGCGGCTGTGGGTGTACGCCTCCCCGAGGAACAACGTCCTGCCGACGGACGGCCTGACGTACGCGGTCTCCTTCGACGACCAGCCGCCGCAGTCGGTGAACATCACGGCTGCCACGGGCGCCGACGACACGGCGATGAACAAGCAGTGGGCGCGCAACACCTCCGACAACATCAACCTGACGGCGACGGACCACACCCTCACGACCGCCGGCCGCCACACGCTGAAGCTGTGGATGGTGGACCCCACGATGGTCGTCCAGAAACTGGTGGCGGACACCGGCGGCCTCCGCCCCAGCTACCTCGGCCCGCCCGAGAGCCTGCGCCTGCGCTGACTCAGGCGGCCCAGCGTCGCGGGACGTCGGTGAGTGTCGCCCAGGTCCGCGTCCCGGCTCCCGACTCCAGCCCCCAGTCCCCGTCATGACGGCGCACGACGGACAGGGCCGCCTGGAGCCCGTCCGGCCGCCTGGTGGGGCAGGAGTGGCAGACGTGCGGGTCGTACACGGCCAGGCTGAGCACCCTGTCCCGGTGCCGCAGGGAAAGGTGCACCTCCTGGCCGTCGCCACTGAACCGGCAGGCATAGGTGACGAGTTCCCGCACCAGCTCCAGCGCGGGATCGGCCAGCGCATAGACCCGGTGCACGTCGAGGATGACCTCGGTGGCCTCATGTGCGATCGTCGGGGCGGCGGCGGAGGCCGGGAAGGTGAACCCGTAGGCCAACTCCCCTTCCCTGGGCTCCACCTGATCGGCCCCCACGACGGGACACCTGACACTCACCGGCACGAGCCCGCCGGGTGGAACGGCGACCAGACCATGGGTCTGAGATTCGGACATGGCAACTCCGCTTGCTGGATGGCTGGTGGAAAGCGTGAGTCACTGCAACACCCGGCGGATCATCGATCGTTTCCCCATACGCAGGGGGCGCAGGTGACGCTTGCGGAGTGCGAGCGTCACGCCACTCAAGGTAGGGCATCAAGTGCATCAATTTCCAGAAGTCGGGTGGAAAAGTACCCAACATTCACCCTGTACAGTGATGTACCGGCAGCCTGAGCACCAGGTTCACGGGAAGGATGTCCATGCCTCCACGGACGATGCCCAGTCAGCGACAGAAGCGACTCGGCGCCGAAGTCCGCAAGCTGCGCACGAACGCGGGTATGTCCGCCGAGTACGCCGCAGGGCTGCTCGGCACGGACCGGGCCAAGATTTCCAACATCGAGTCCGGGATCCGCAACATCAGTCCCGAGCGGGTGCGCACTCTGGCCACCCACTGCGACTGCACTGATGACGCGTTCGTGTCCGCCCTGACGGAACTCACGCAGTTGCCACGCAAGAACTGGTGGGACGAGTACCGGGGCAAGCTCTCGCCCGGCTTGTTGGACATCGCCGAGCTGGAGTGGCATTCGGTCGGTATCCAGACCGTTCAGACGGTGCACGTCCCTGGGCTGCTGCAGACCGAGGAGTACGCCCGCAACGTCTTCGCGTCGGGCCTCCCCGAACTGTCGCGCCTTGACATCGAACTCCGTGTCGCCCACCGCATGGCGCGGCGACAGGTCCTGACGCGTGAGCATCCCGTCACGTATGTGAGCTTCATACACGAGGCGGCCCTGCGCATGCTTTTCGGTGGCCGTGAAACGACCCGTGACCAACTCGATGCCTTGCTCAAAGACAGTGAGAGGGACACCATCTCTATCCGGGTCATCCCTGTGGAGCGTGGCAACTTCCCGGGTGCCGGACACGCGCTGCTCTACTCGGAGGCTCCCGTCCCGCAGTTGGACACAGCTCAGCTCGACTCAGCGCATGGGCCGGAGTTTCTGCACTCGGACCCGCATCTGTCCAAGTATCGAGAGCACCTGGAATGGATGGACCGGGAGACGCTCTCCGAGAGCGCCTCGCGCGACTTCATCCACGCCGTCGTCCGCGAACTCTAGAAGGGGCCTCATGAGTGAGATCGCATGGGAAGAAGCGTTCTGCGCGGAAGGCAACAACTGTTTCCGGCTCGGTACCGACGGCGAGGGCAACGCCTACATAGCGGTCGCCGGGCAGGAGCACCTGTCCATCTCGGACTCCCGCGAGGCCCTCGCCACGATGATCCGGGAGATCAAGGCCGGCAAGGCCGACCACCTGCTGTGAGCGGTGCGGGGCCGAGGGGGCGAGGCTGGCGTTCGGGGGCCGGGCACAGGAGAATGGGTCTTCATGTCCGACCAGCAGCCAGCCCCGCGCCCAGCCCCAGTGACCCCTGCGCCCATGGCGTACGTGGCACCGCAGGACCGGGGCGTCAGCGACGCCTACCGGCGGTGGGCGGGCATCCTCCTCGGCCTCGCCATCGCCCTCGGCGCCCTGATGGTGGTCGCGTTCCTGGCGAGCGTCGTCCTGCTCGTGGTGGCGGACCGGGACACCGGGAACGCCGCCTACGGGTACCTCGCCCTCATTCTCTGGGTCGCGATAGCCGCCGCGATGCCGCTCCTGATCGCGCTTGCCGTCCCGGGGGCCGTCATGACGCAGCGGGTGCGGCAGCAGCGGCGCGCGCCGCACACGGGCGAGCCGGACGCCCGGACCGAGGGTGCCCACCCGGACGGAACCCTCACAACAGAACACACACCCTGAGCCCTCAAGGCCAGGACGGCCGAGCACGGGCGTGCGTCTCGGCCCCTTGCCGGATGTGTGGTCGCCGCCCGCTCACTCCTACCGCTGCTGCTCCACGACATCGGCGACCACGCAGCTGATGTTGTCGGGGCCGCCGGAGGCGTTGGCGAGGGCGATGAGTTCGCGTACGGCTTGTTCGGGTTCGCCGATCCCGGTGAGCACCTGGCGGATGCCCTGGGCCGGCACGACGGTCGACAGACCGTCGGAGCAGAGCAGATACCGGTCGTCCCGCTGCGCGTCGTGAAGGCGCATGTCGGGGGTGGTATCGGCGCCTTGACCCAGGGCCCGGACCAGCAGCGACCGCTGCGGATGGGAAGCGGCTTCCTCCGGACTCAGACGTCCTTCGTCGACCATCGACTGGACCAGGGTGTGGTCGTGGGTGATCTGGAACAGTTCTCCCTCACGCAGGAGGTAGACGCGGGAGTCGCCGATGTGGACGAGGACCAGCTGCGACCCCGTCCAGAGCATCGCGGTGAGGGTCGTGCCGGTGCCTTCGGCCGCAGATCCGCTCCCGGCGACATTGTGGACGGCCTGCCTGGCCTGTTCGACGACGTCTTCGAGAACGTTGAGGAGATTGCCCGCCGGGAGGCTGCCGGTCTCCAGGTGCTTGAGCGCGCCGATGGCGGCCGCGCCGGCCGGGCCTCCCCGGCTGCCGCAGCCGTCGGCGACGGCGAGCAGCCGGGGACCGGCGTAGGCGGTGTCCTGGTTGCTCTCGCGGACGAGGCCGGTGTCGGACAGTGCGGCGTAACGGATGGCCAGAGACTTGGCGTTCGGGGGCATGGCGGGGTCCTTCCGGGACAAGTGGTCGATGAGGAAGGTGGCCAGGTCCCGCCGTGCGGCGGTGTCGGCCTCGACCTGGGCCCAGAACGCGCGGACCTCTTGGCCCGCCGGGCCCGCGTCCAGCGAGCAGACATGCTGAATGCGGGCCAGGGGCATGCCCAGGCGCCGGAGCCAGGCGACCAGTCGGGCCTGTTCCAACTGTTCCGGTGCGTAGAGGCGGTAGCCGGTCACCGGGTCGACACGGGCGGGGGTCAGCAGACCGAGCTCGTCGTAGAGACGCAGCGCCTTCGGTGACAGCCGGGACGCCTTCGCGAACGCCCCGATGGTCAGCAACCCCATGCTCGTTCCTCCTCATGCCGAGCGCGTCGCCCGGCCACACCGATGCTGCGGGCTGCCCCAAGGTGAAGGTCAACCACGGATTCCACCCCCGTCGGTCTCCGTACGGAGACCGACGGATCTCATCCGCGCGTCGTGCCACCTTCTGACGGGTCCTCACCCGTTCCGGCCGCTTCAGGGCGGGATCCGGCTCGGCGGATCCTTCGGCTTTCCGCACCACACCGCAACTACGGCCCTCACAAACGGCGTCGAGTGGGTGGGGCCGGATCCAGCAGCCGGCCGACCACGGAGGACGCCCCGCATGAGCAACGTACTGACCCTGAAGATCTCCCCGTACCTGGACAGCGGCGACCCGTCCGCGCCCGTCAAGAACGTGGTCGAGCTCACCGGCGCATCCGGACCGGCCCAGGTCGTCGCCTACGTGGAGCGCGAACTGCCGCCGGGCGGCGTACCCGCGTACCTCGCGGCGCACCGCAGCGGCACTCGCTCGTTCGTCCTGTGGGCGGACGAGCACCGTCGGGAACGTGTGGCCACGCTGGTCACCCGGTCCGCCGCCGGTGGCGTCGCGACGTTCCAGGTGCTCGGCGCGGGCGGCGAGCACCTCGGTATGTTCAAGCGGGAGAAGGCGCTGCGCGGCAGGGGACTTCGTACCCGCTGGACGGTGACGCCCGCCGGCGGCCCCGAGGCGGTCGGCTTCAAGGGCCGGATCCTGTGGTGGTGCCTGTGGTGGCTGCTGCTGCCGCTGCAAGTCATGATCCTGCTGATGACCATCTTCGACAGCGTCGCCGGCAACGAGGGCGGCGTCGCTCGCGGCCCCCGCAGGATCAGGTGGCGTGCGGGCGGGCGGATGCCGCTGGAGTTCCGGACCCGTGGCGACAAGCTGCATCTGCACACCCCGGAGGTGGACTGGCGGCTGGGCGCCGCGCTCATCGTCCTGCTGCGCACCTTCGGCGCCAACCCCTGGGACACCAGGAAGAAGTAACCGGACGCGAGCGCCGCTCACCGGTCGACGCTCTGAATCGCCAACTGCGGCGGCTGCTGAGGCCGTCCGCGCTTTCGGGTGACGAAAGCGGGCCGGGCGAGTCCGGTCGCGGCACGGCCGGCCGACTCGCCCGGGCCGGGCGCCGCCGACCCATTGGGGGCGCGGGCCAATACCACCGGCCGATGGCCGGCAAACGCCCCCGGGGCCATTGCCCGCATGGCTGCCCGGGGTGGCACCGCCAGACTGCCCGGGCTGGCATAGCGAATGCCCGGAGCTCTCGGGCAGCATGACCGGGCACCACCTGCACGCCAATTGGCCACATGGCCATCTGACGCATACGCGCCCATTTCGGGCGCTCCCCACAGCAGGAGGTTTCCCACTCATGCGTATCCGATCGGTTATTGCGGCCCTGGCGCTCAGCGGTACCGCTCTCGTCGCCGCCCCGGCCACGGCCGGGGCGGCCACCGACTCCGAGGTGACGGTGCACCCGGACAAGATTTCGCACGAGCGCGCCGTCGAGATGTTCGAGGAGGTGGGCATCACCTGGTCGTCCGTCGGCAACTGTTCCGACCGTGAAGACCAGGCGTGTACGTCCTTCGAGGAGCTCAACTGGGATACGGCCCGGGCGGCGCAAGTCCTCAAGCTCCGCAGCGGCTGCGACATCAATATCGTCGGCGGCACGGAACGCGGCCACCCGTCCGAGCCCTACAGCCACGAGGAGGGCTTCCGGCTGGACTACTCGTTCAACAACTGCCTCGAAGACTTTGTGGTGGACAACTACAGGTTCATAGAGAATCGCCCCGACGACGACGTGCCCCGGTACTGGACGGGCATGGGCAACTACTTCACGCAGATGAGCGACCACTGGGAGGGGCTGTACTTCACCTGCGAAAGCTGCTGAGCCCGGCCGACGTCGTTTCCGGCCGCCGAAAGGTCGCTGAGTCTAGGCCCGTTGCACCACGTCAGCGGCGTTGCCAGTGGGCTGTACCACTAAGAGATCCCGAACTCCCTTTAGGCATGACGGGTTGGTGTGCGTGACTGCTGGCGCGCTCACATCAAGACACGGTGAGCGCACAACACCCCCCATGTTTCACGCGCCACGACCATGACGAGACGGCGGCCCGGCCTGCCCTGACCCGGTTCCGGCCGGGCCCCGTACTCTTCCCGTCACCCTGACACCCCCACATTTCATGTGCCAGGAGGTAGTTCATGCCATCCGACGCTCCCGCCCCACCGCGTCCCGCCGGAGCCGGCTGACACTCGACGGAGGCGGTGTCCCCGGTGGTGGTGTCGTCCGGCGCCCCGGCCGGTGGGGAGCCGGGATCCGGATCCCCACCGGCCGGGGCGGACCGGACCACCCCCGCCTGCGCGGGGAGAACACTTCCTGACCTGCGGCGTTAGAGGGGCTTTGCAAGTACTTGACCATCTGGATTCGGCAGCACGGCCCATGATGTCAGAGGTGTGTGATGAAGTACCGCCTGCCAAGGATGACCCGAGGAGGCGATGCTGTGGGACGCCGCACCCGGAAGAGGAGTTCGGCGCCCGGGTGGTCCGTCGGTGTGGATCACGGCCGATGCGTGACCACCGCCAACAGCAGCCCGGTCCAGCTCGTGGGCCGGCGGGTAATCTGAGCGCGTCGTAAGGACCATGGGGGCGGGGGAGAGAGTGCAGACCGGGGACGGCTTCATTTTTGTCGGGTTCGTGGTGCTCGTTGTCGCGGCGATCGGGCCCCGGCGGGTGTGGAAGATGTACGGCCCCATGAAGTACCGCAACCCCGAGTATCACGAGCGCACGGACACGTACTTCTTCATTCAGCGCTGCCTGTGGATTGCCGCCGGTCTCGCCGTGCTGCTCTTCGGCTGTCAGGCCCGGGACGAGGCGGCGAAGGAGCTCTCCCAGCGGCCGGCACCGGCCGTGGAGTGGTTGACGGACGGCGAAGGCGCTGGTGAACTGAAGGGATGAGGCCCCAGCGGCGGTTGGTGATCCGCGGACATATCGACTTCGGTCGGGTGTGGTCCGCGGCCTGTTGATGGCGTGGTCGGACCCCGGCACACAGCCCACCTGCACCTCACCGTTGTCTTCTCCCTCCCCCGAGAGGCCTCTTCACCATGCCCGTGGAATTCCTTGGCATCGCCGCGACCCATGACGGCTCCGAGACGTCCCCGCGTTCCGGCGGCGCGTTCGACCCCGAGTACACGATCAGACTCGCCCGCGCCCACGAGGATCACGGGTGGGACCGGGTGCTGTTCGCCTACGGCTCCGGCTCACCCGACCCCGCCACCGGGGCCGCGCTGCTCGCGAGCAGGCTCGACCGGCTCCAGATCCTGCTGGCCCACCGGCCGAACATCTCCTACCCCACCTACGCCGCCCGCGTGTTCGCCACCCTCGACCAGCTCAGCGGCGGCCGGCTCACCGTCCACTTCATCACCGGCGGCAACGACCACGAGCAGCAGCGCGAGGGCGACACCCTCACCAAGGACGAACGCTACGCCCGCACCCGCGAGTACATCCGGATCGTCAAGAAGATCTGGACCAGCCGCGAACCCTTCGACCACGAAGGGGACTTCTACCGCTTCCGGGACTACGTGAGCGATGTGTTCCCGGCGCGGCAGCCGCGCCCGGACATCTCCTTCGGCGGATCGTCGCCCGCCGCGTACGCCGCCGGTGGCGCCGAGGCCGACATCTACTGCCTGTGGGGCGAGCCGCTCGCCGAGACCGCCCAGCAGATCGAGTCCGTACGGCAGGCCGCTGCCGCCGCCGGGCGCAAGGAAGTGCCCCGCATCCAGGTCGCGTTCCGGCCGATCATCGCCCCGACCGAGGAACTGGCCTGGGAGAAGGCACACCGTACGGTCGGCGCCATCCGCGCCCACCGCGCGCCGCGCCAGGCGCCCGAGAACACCGGCTCACAGCGGCTGATCGCCCTCGCCGAGCGCGGCGAACGCTTCGACCGCGCGCTGTGGACGCCGACCGCCGCCGCCACCGGCGGGGCCGGCAACTCCAATGCCCTCGTCGGCACCCCGGAGACAGTTGCCCAGGCCCTGCTGGATTATTACGACCTCGGAGTGGACATCATCTCGGCGCGGGGTTACGACCTGCTCGGTGACGCCATCGACTTCGGCCGCCACGTCATCCCGATCGTCCGGGAGGAAGTGGCCAAGCGCGATGCGCAGCTCGCCGTGAACTGAGGTCATGGTCCTGTGCCGGGCTGGTCCCGGCGCAGGACGCACACCGGCGGAACGAGCGGGACGGGCGGGGTTGTTCATGAACGGTGGTGGTCCGGAGGCCGGCTGTGCCACGCGCCCGGCCACGACCGGCGTCGCCACCTGCGCGAGCACTCCCCGCACGACCGCTACCTGCACGACCATTCCCTGCACGAGCACTCTCTGCGCGGCCACCGCCATCGTCGCCATCCGGCGTCCGCCGCTCACTTCCCGCCGGCACATCGATCTGCTGCGCACCTCCAGCGCCGCGTAACCCCTCCCCGCGAGCGGCCCCTCCTGTGAGTGGGCCGCTTCTTCGCATGCCCGCATGCCCGCGCGCCCCCGAGGAGAGCCATGTCCCACACGCCGCCGGAGTTCCGGGGCCGGATCTTTTCCGACGCCCGCAGCGGCTTCCACGCCGCACCTCACCGCTACCACCTCTACCTTTCACTCGCCTGTCCCAGCTGTCTGCGCATCGCCATCACCCACGCACTGCTGGGGCTGACGGACACCGTCGCGCTCACCACCCTCCCCGCCGTCCCCGACGGGACCGGCGGCGGGTACACGGCGCTGCACGGTGCGTACACCGCCACCCGGCACGGCCACACCGGCCCGGCCGCCGCGCCCGTGCTGCGCGACCGCTGGACGGGGCGGATCGTCAGCAACCACGCGCCGCACATCCTGCGTGATCTCGCCACCCGCTTCCGGGACGGCGACGCTCCCGAGCTGTACCCGTCCGCCGCCGAGGCGGAGATCGCGGAGCTGGACGAACTGTTCGAGGAGGGCATCAACGGGGCCGCCCAGCGGGCCGGGGAGCGGGAGGCCGGCACGGGCGCCGTCGAGGTGCTGCTGGCCGCGCTCGACAGGGTGGAGGAGCGGCTGGCCGAGCCGGGCGGCCCGTATCTGCTGGGGGAGTCGATCACCGCCGCCGATGTCCAGCTGTGGGTGACGCTGGTGCAGTTGGACACGGTGCACCGCTGGCACCTGGGGGCGGACACCGTGCAGCGGATCGCCGGTCACCCGTGGCTGTGGGCGTACGCGCGCCGGTTGCTGGCGCTGCCCGCCTTCCGTGATCAGCTGCGGCTGGAGGAGATCCACCAGCGGCACCACTCCCGGTGCCGCGGTCTTGAGGCGGCGGGGGCGGCCGTACAGATCATCGACTGGACGGCGGTCGAACCGGCGGGGAGTTACGTGTAGCGGGCACGGCCGGAAGCTCCGTGTAGAGGCGGGCGATGTCGCGCGCGTACGCCCTCGCGACGGCCGGGCGGCGGATCCGCAGCGACGGGGTCAGCAGGCCGTTCTCCTCGGTGAAGGTGCCCTCGATGATGGTGAAGGCGCGGATCGAACCGGCGTGGGAGACGGCGGCGTTGGCGGCGTCGACGGCGCGCTGGACGTGGGCCCGCACGGCGGGGTCCTCGCGCAGGGTGGCGAAGGGGGTGTCGGGCGGGTACGGGGGCCGCCGCGTGTGCAGCCAGTGCGCGAGCGCGTCGGGGTCCAGGGTGATCAGCGCCGCGACGAAGGGGCGCCGGTCGCCGATGACCAGGCAGGGGCCGAGCGGCGGATGGGCGCGCAGCCGGTTCTCCAGGAGGGCGGGGGAAACGGTTGTGCCGCCGCTGGTGACGATCAGGTCCTTCTTGCGTCCGGTGACCGTGAGATAGCCGTCGGCGTCGAGTGCGCCGAGGTCACCGGTCGCCAGCCAGCCGTCCGTGCCGACGGTGGGGCCCTTGACCTCGATCTCGCCGTCGGCGGCGATCCGTACGGCGGTGCCGGGCAGCGGCTGCCCGACCGTGCCCGGGCGCGGTGCGAGCGGGGGCACCAGGGTGACCGCCGCGCCGGTCTCGGTCGGCCCGTACCCCTCGTCGAGGGCGATACCGGCGCCCAGGAAGAAGTGCTGGAGGCGGGCGTCGAGCGGCGCGCCGCAGCTCAGCGCGTACCGCAGCCGGCCCCCCAGCGCGGCGCGGACGCGGCGGTGGACGAGCAGGTCGTGGACGGCGTGGGCCGGCCGCAGACCGTACCGCAGGGATTGCTGCCGGTACGCGACGGCCGGCCGTTCGGCGCGGGCGAAGGAGGGGGCGCGGCGCGGGCGTTCGGCAGTGGCGCGGGCGGTGGCGTGGATGTTCTCGAAGAGGTGGGGCGCGCCGACGAGGAAGGTGGGGCGGAAGGCGGCGAGTTCGGCGCGCAGGTCGGCCGGAGGCGCGCCGGGCGCGTGGCCGATGACGATCCGCGCGGACAGGCAGGCAAGCTGGAGTGTCCGGCCCAGGAGGTGGGCGAGGGGGAGGACGATGAGGATGGTGGGGCGTCGGCGGCCGGCCATGTCGAGGGCGGGGCTCAGGACTCCGGTGAGGTTGCCGGCCTCGGTGAGCAGCTGGCCGTGGCTGAGGGCCTGGAGTTGGGGGCGTCCGGTGGTGCCGGGGGTACCCGGGGTGTGGACGACGGTGGCGGTGGATTCCGGGGTGAGCGCGGTGCGCCGCCGGTGCACCTCCTCGTCGCCGACGTCGGCGCCCAGACGTACCAGCTCGTCGAGGCGGCCGGCGTCGAGATCGTCGTCGGTGAGCAGGAGTTCGGCGCCGCTGTCGTGCAGGATCCGGGCTGTCTGCCCGTCGGACGTGGCGGGGTGGAGGGGAAGGCTCTGGGCACCGGCCGCCCAGAGGGCGAAGTCGAGGACGGCCCACTCGTACCGGGTGCGCGCCTTGAGCGCGACGCGGTCCCCGGGCCGGACGCCGGTGGCGATCAGCCCCTTGGCGACGGCCAGCACCTCGGCGGCGAAGGCGGCGGCGGTGACATCCGTCCAGCGTCCGTCCGTCTTGCGCCGGATCACCGTGGCGGCGGGCGCCTGTTCGGCGTTGGCGAACGGGATGTCGGCGACGCTGCCCCACGCGGCACTCACGACGAGCGGCGCGCCACGCACCTCGTACACCCGCCCCGTACCCTCCTCGCGCACCACCTCGACCGCCGACCCCGGGCCACCCTGCGCCCGTGCTCGCGCCCGCCTGAGCGCCCGCCCCTGCCTCATGTGTGCTTCCCCCGTCCCCTTGGTCCCTTCACGCCACCGCGCACACCATGTGAGGTATAGACGAACTCCATGTAATGGGTGGGCAGTTCACCTGGGATGATAGACACACCACGGCAGTGACCATGCCCAGTGCATATGAAATAACCGACAAGCCCGCAGCTGGGTGTAACGTGCTGTGTCCGGACGCGAACGGGGGGTGTGAGCAGCCGGACCACGACGAAGTGTGCCCTGGGGTAGAGCCCGAGGGCTGGATCGAAGGGCTGACTCTCCCGTGGCGTCTCCCGTGGTGTGCATATTCCCAGAGGTGTTGTGCGGTCCGGCCGGCCGAGGCAGGTTGGCATGAGCCGACGATCCGCCCTTCCGGGTTCCGCTTCCGGCCCGCGTGGCCTCAACGTTTATATCGATGAGACCGGCGACCGGGGGCTGTCGGCCAAGTCCTCGCCGTTCTTCGCCATGACGGGGTTATTGGTGCCCTTCGAGGACAACTGGAGCGTCATCGCCACTGCCGCCGGTCTCCGCGCGGCCATTCACGCCTCGCACCCTGGAGCCACGGCCCCTCTCCACTGGGTGGATCACTTCAAGAAGAAGCATCCGCAACGCCGCTCCATGGCTGCCATCGAGCTTGCGAGTATGCCCTCGGCCAAGGTCATCCATGTCATCGTTCCCAAGGACGCCATACGTTCCTATCCCGGTCTCGCCGATGGTGGCCGTTTCTACAACTACACCACCCGCTACCTGCTGGAGCGGGTCGCGTGGGCGGCGGAACAGTGGGAAGGCGGACCTCGGCGTGCGGTAGTGCGGCTCGGTGCGGTGAAGGGCATGGACCACACCGAGACCGTGAACTATCTCGATCTGGTGCGTCAGGGGCGTCACGACAAGTGGAGACCGCCCCCGTGGGAAAGAATCACCTGGCCGCCGGTCTGGTCGGGTACTGACTGGAACGGCATCCAGCTTGCCGACCTGCACGCCGGTCTGCTGAACGCCGCGTTGAGCGGCGCCTACGAGGACGAGGCATGTGCGGCGAACCTGCTGTTGGTCAAACATCAGCTGTACCGCTCACCCCAGGGGCGCCTTCATGGCTACGGGGTGAAGGTCATGGGGTCGACAGGCGCGGACTCTTTTGTGACCGACCGCTGCTGGTGGAAGAAATGGGAGGTCGCCTGACACGGATGAAGCCCATTGGAGGGCTCCGGGGGCCACTGCCACCTCTGGGGTGGAGGATCCAGTTGCCTGGTTCCGGCCGGTTCCCGGCAGCCCACCGAAGGGCTCCATTAAGGACTGTACCCCGTGGAGAGTGTCCAGAACCCACTGGGGATCGCAACGGATTGCAAATCACCCTTCAGGGGTGTGGGCGCGCACGTGTTCTTACGTTCTCGATCGCCCTTTGTCCGAGCAGTGCGAGAAGCTGGCTGCGCAGGTGCCCCGGCCCCGCCGGGCGGGAGTGGACCAGGGCACGCTGCCGGGCGTCCAGCCCGCTGCTTCCGGCGTCAGCCCACCACCGCCAGCAGCAGGATGACCACCGCCACCAGCATGAGAACCGGCCCCAGAGAAGAGCCTGACCGCTGCCGGGGGTTCTGAGTGACCCAGTGTCCACGCACGCGCGTGCCGTCTTTGCGCTGGTAGGGCTTCCTCCAGTACGCCATCGTCCTCACCTTCGTGCCGCTTGTCTTGCCATGCCCACGATCGGCGGGCGTGCGGAGGTGAGGAAAGGGCGTGCGGTCGTGCTCCGTCGTCCGGTCAGCAGGCACGCCCGTGGCCCGGCCGCCCGGCGTGCTGTGCCACCGGCTCATCCGTGCCCGCGCGTGAGGGCCGGGCCGTCCGCCGGGCGCGCGGCGAGCCGTTGCGCCGGGGGAGAGACGCGGGACGTGGGGGACAAGGCTGGCACGGAGCCGGAGTGATAGACCTGTCGCATGTCTCCCAGTGATGAACCGCTGCTGCCGGGCGTGGACCCCCGTGCGGAACGGGCCCCCGTCTTCTGCCGGCTCTGCGGCCGGCCGCTGACCGGCCGCGAGGCCCGTACGTGGGGGCTGGGGCCGGAGTGCCGCGAGAAGCTGAGGCTTCGCGGAGCACCCCGGCCCCGGGTGACCGAGGTCGATCAGGACACGTTGCCCGGCGTCTGACCGGTGCCCGTGTCGGCGCCGCCGGTGTGTTCCACGGGGATCCACAGCTCGGCGTCGGCCGTGGTGCCGTCCGGGGAGAGCCGGGTCCGCAGAATCTCGGGCCCCGGCGCGCTCCGGTACGGGTTGGACGGGAACCACTGGGTGTAGATGTCCCGCCACATGACCTGGAGAGCGGCCGGGAACGCCCCCGAACTCTCGAACACCGCCCAGGTACCGGCCGGGACGGCGAGCACATCGAGATCCGGCGGGGCCGCCGCGCCGGTCACCACCGCGTGGTAGTAATCCAGCTCCGTGCCCTCCGGCCCGGTACGGTCCTCGAAATTGGCCGTCACGCCGACAATTCCGGCCGGATCCTGATCGGACAGTTCCTCCAGCCGCTCGATGGTGTCCGCACCGATGCTCTTGATGAACGTCGCGATCGCCGGATTGACGCCCTCGTACACCAGCGGAACCCGGGCCTTCCGGCCGACCACCGTGAACGCGTCCTTCTCGGCCAGGCGATAGCGCATGCTGCTGCTCCCTTCGACAATGAGGCGGAAGGACATCCGGGACTGTGAGCGCAGCGCGGCCCCCGTACGGCGGGCCTCGCCCGGCCCGACCCCGTGCAGGGCACGGAACGCGCGGGCGAACGCCTCACCCGAGCCGTAGCCGTAACGGACGGCGATGTCGAGCAGGGTCCGCTCCCCGGCCAGCACCTCGGCACCGGCGAGCGTGAGCCGCCGGCGCCGTACGTACTCGGACAACGGCATCCCGGCGAGCGCGGAGAACATCCGCCGGAAGTGGTACTCCGACGTCAGCGCGATCCGCGCCAGCTCGGGCATCTCGATCCGCTGATCGAGATGCCCCTCGACGTACTCCATCGCCTGATTCAACCGCTCCAGCACCCCGGATTCCTTCCTTCGTGTCGACCACGCTAGGAAAGAACCACTGTGCCGGACCCGACATCCTGTGCCCGGAAGGATCGGGTGCTGTGCGGTGGGTACAGTGCTCGCAGGAGGGCGAGAACTGATGGGCGAGAGACGGCTTTTGTCCGAGTCGGCGAAGGTGCACGAATTCAGGGCCAGGCCAGCCTAAAGCGGCAGGTCACGAAGGGTGCTCCCCGCACGCGCGGGGATGGTCCCGGGCAGCCGATGCAGGCGGACTTCGGGGTGGAGTGCTCCCCGCACGCGCGGGGATGGTCCCGCGCAGCCCCAGGCGATCAGCCGGTAGTGCCAGTGCTCCCCGCACGCGCGGGGATGGTCCCGCCGGACACCGAACGAAGGTGCGCGAGCTGGAGTGCTCCCCGCACGCGCGGGGATGGTCCCAGTTCCTTGAACTCCTCCCAGTCCTCCCGGGGGTGCTCCCCGCACGCGCGGGGATGGTCCCGACCTCGGCGACCAGCGCGCGCTCATCGCCGTGTGCTCCCCGCACGCGCGGGGATGGTCCCTGAGTCGAGGCACGAAATCCGGGGGCCGTCTTGTGCTCCCCGCACGCGCGGGGATGGTCCCCCGCCACACCGCCCACGCGCCGCCCTGCGGAGGTGCTCCCCGCACGCGCGGGGATGGTCCCAGATTGGTGGTCATCCCGTTGGGGTGCCATCCGTGCTCCCCGCACGCGCGGGGATGGTCCCGCGGTGGACGCCGGCACCGGGGACAACACGGTGTGCTCCCCGCACGCGCGGGGATGGTCCCGCGGTGGACGCCGGCACCGGGGACAACACGGTGTGCTCCCCGCACGCGCGGGGATGGTCCCGGCGAGGAGATGCGGCACCTCGCCAGCCTCGGGTGCTCCCCGCCCCTCGCGGGGCTACCGGACCACCAGCCAGCCCAGCAGGGCCAGCAGTGCCGCCAGGAAGAGGACCAGGCCGATCGCCACCGGGGCGCCGCTTCCGCCGCGGCGGCTCGTCCGGCGCGCGGCGCGGGCGTAGTCGCGGTCGCGGTCGATGTCGCGGCGGGTGGCACGGTCCAGGCGGCGTTCGCGTTCGTCCTCCCGGCGGCGGTCGCGGTCCAGCTCGCGGTCCAGGGAGCGGTCCGCGCGGCGTTCCTGGTCGCGGTCCCACTCGCGCCCGCGGTCCATGTCGCGGCGCTGTTCGCGGTCCCGCCGCTGGTCGCGTTCGCGTTCGCGCCGCTCCCGGGCCGCCCGCCCTCCGCGGTCATCGTCGTTACGGCGGTAGTTTCCGCGCCCCCGCGCCATGCGATGGCCTCCCTCTTCTGGTGTCGCCTCCACCGTCGCCGGACGGCTCACCCCGCCGCAAGAGGTGTTTTCGGACACGGGCCCGCTCCCGCGCAGCCCCCGTGAGCTGCCGCTTCACGATAATCGGACGTTTGTTCGATGTCTGGTTTATGGTGGACCGGACGGGCAGGCAGGAGGTGCGGAATGGCGACGAACGGCAGCGGCTTCACACAGCTGCGCGTCGTGTCCGGGTTCTCCGCCCGGTACGGGGCCTCCCACCCCGAGCGGCTCGCCGAACGCGCCGCCGAACGCGGCATGGACGCCCTCGCCCTCACCGACCGGGACACCCTGGCCGGCGCCGTACGGTTCTCCAAGGCCTGCGGCCGGGCCGGGGTGCGGGCGCTGTACGGGGTCGACCTGGCCGTTCACCTGCACCCGGACGGCGCGCAGGACCGCGCGCCGGCCGCCGCCCGCCGCCGTACCCCCGTCCGGGGCGGTGCCTTCACCGACGAATCCGCGCCCCGTGCCCTCTTCCTCGCCCGCAACGGTGCCGCCGGCTGGGCCCAGCTGTGCCGGCTGGTCACCGCCGCCCACGCCCGGGACGGCAAGCGGCCCTTCCTGCTGCGGGAGGACCTGACCGCCACGGCGGCGGACGCGTCGGCCGACGGCGCGATCCTCGCCCTCCTCGGCGGCGACTCCGAGGTCGCCCGCGCCCTCGCCGCCGGCCGCCCCGACCGCGCCGCCCGCCTCCTGGCCCCCTGGCGGGACCGGTTCGGGCCCGGACTCCGGCTCGAAGTCGACGCCTCGGCCACCACGCGCGACGCCGCCAGGACGCTCGGGTTCGCCCTCGAACAGGGCGTCGTCCCCGTGCTGACCAACGCCGTCCGCTACGCCGACCCCGGCCAGGGCACGGTCGCCGACGTCCTGGACTCCGCCCGCCGCCTGGTTCCCATCGACCCGCGCGGCGCCGGCCGCGACAACGGCGAACACTGGCTCAAGGACCCCGGCGCCATGGCGGACGCCGCCCTCCGCGTCGCCGAGGCCGCCGGCCTGCGCCGCGACGCCGCCCACCGCCTCCTCCGGCAGACCGCCGACACCGCCGCCGAGTGCCGCGTCGACCCCGAGGACGACCTCGGCATCGGCAGCGTCCACTTCCCCGAGCCCCACCTGGTCGGCGCCCACGCCCGCACCGCCGACCGCGTGCTGCGTTCCCGCTGCGCCGCCGGCATGGTCACCCGCCGCTACGACCGGGACCGTACCCGCTGGGAACGCCTCGACCAGGAGCTGGACACCATCGGCCGGCTCGGTTTCGCCTCCTACTTCCTCACTGTCGCCCAGGTCGTCGACGATGTCCGCGACCTCGGTATCCGCGTCACCGCCCGGGGCTCGGGCGCGGGCTCCCTCGTCAACCACCTCCTGGGCATCTCCCTCGCCGACCCCGTCGAGCACGGCCTGCTCATGGAGCGCTTCCTCTCCACCCGCCGCGCCGTCCTGCCCGACATCGACATCGACGTCGAATCCGCCCGCCGCCTCGACGCCTACCGCGCCATCTTCGAGCGCTTCGGCGAGGAGCGGGTGGCGACCGTCGCCATGCCCGAGACCTATCGCGTACGGCACGCCATCCGCGATGTCGGCCTGGCCCTGGGCATCGACCCGGCCGAGACCGACCGCCTCGCCAAGGCGTTTCCGCACATCCGCGCCCGCGACGCCCGTTCCGCCCTCGCCGAACTGCCGGAGCTGCGCGGCATCGCCGCCGAGGAGCACGACCCGCGGCTGTGGGAGCTGGTGGAGTCCCTGGACGCCCTGCCGCGCGGCGTCGCCATGCACCCCTGCGGCGTGCTGCTCTCCGACCGCTCGCTGCGCGCCCGGACCCCCGTCGTCCCCACCAGCGGCGAGGGTTTCGCCATGTCGCAGTTCGACAAGGAGGACGTCGAGGACATGGGGCTGCTCAAGCTCGATGTGCTGGGGGTGCGGATGCAGTCCGCCATGGCGTACGCGCTGACCGAGATCGAACGCGCCACCGGTGAGCACGTCGACCTCGACGGCGCCGTGACCCAGGGCCCGCCGGACCCGGCCACCTACGAGCTGATCCGCTCCTCCGAGACGCTCGGCTGCTTCCAGATCGAATCACCCGGCCAGCGCGATCTCGTCGGCCGGCTGCAGCCGCGCACCTTCCACGATCTGGTGGTGGACATCTCCCTCTTCCGGCCGGGCCCGGTCGCCGCCGACATGGTGCGGCCCTTCATCGCCGCGCGGCACGGGAAGCAGCCGGCCCGCTACCCGCACCGCGACCTGGAGCCGGTGCTGCGCGAGACGTACGGGGTGGTGGTCTTCCACGAGCAGATCATCGGCGTGCTGAGCGTGATGACCGGTTGCGATCCCGGACTGGCGGACGAGGGGCGGCGCGCGCTGTCCGATCCGCGGCGGCAGGGGCGGGTGCGGGCGTGGTTCGCGGAGGAGGCCGGCAAACGGGGGTACGCGCCCGAGGTGATCGCCCGTACCTGGGAGATCGTGGAGGCGTTCGGCAGCTACGGCTTCTGCAAGGCGCACGCGGTGGCCTTCGCGGTGCCCACGTACCAGTCGGCGTGGCTGAAGACGCACCATCCGGCGGCTTTCTACGCGGGGCTGCTGGAACACGATCCCGGGATGTACCCGAAGCGGCTGCTGCTGGCGGACGCGCGGCGGCGCGGGGTGCCGATCCTGCCGCTGGACGTGAACCACTCGGACGCGAACTATCGTATCGAACTGGAGTGCGAATCAGGGATGTTGGGCGTACGGCTCGCGCTGAGCGAGGTGCAGGGGATCACCGAGGCGGAAGCGGAACGGATCGCGGCCGGGCGGCCGTACGCCTCACTCAGCGACCTGTACGCGCGGGCCCGCCCCGCCCGGCCCACCGCCGAACGGCTCGCCCGCACCGGAGCGCTCGACGCCTTCGGCGCGGGACGCCGTGACCTGCTGCTGCACATCGCCGAACTCCACCGGCAGCAGAGCCGCCAGACGCGCGGCGCGCGGCAACTGCCGCTGGCGGACGCGGCGCGCACCGCCCCGGCCGGCCTGCCCGACCTGGACGCGGAGGAACGCACGGAGGCCGAACTCGGTGTGCTGGGCATGGACGCCTCGGGACACCTGATGACCGCGCACCAGGACTTCCTGCGGGAGCTGGGAGTGGTACCGGCCCGCGCGCTGCGCGACGCCGAACACGGCACCACGGTGCTGGTCGCCGGCGCCAAGGCCGCCACCCAGACGCCGCCGATCCGGTCCGGCAAGCGGGTCATCTTCGCCACGCTGGACGATCTGACGGGCCTGGTGGACCTGGCCTTCTTCGACGACAGCCACGAGGCGTGCGCGCACACGGTCTTCCACTCGTGGCTGCTGCTGGTGCGCGGGACGGTCCAGCGGCGCGGGCCGCGCAGCCTGAGCGTGGTCGGCGAAGCCGCCTGGGACCTCGCCGAACTGGCCGGACTGCGCCGCACCGGAGGGCTCGAGGCGGTGGCCGGGCGCCTCGCGCCGCGTCCGGAGCGGGACGGGGAGGGCGAGCGGTCTCCCCGTGGCGGGGGACGGACGATCGAGCTGGAGAACGGATACGCGCTGCACCCGTGGGCCGACCTGCGCCCGGCCGGCGACGCCGCCGGCCCGCGCAAGCTGTGGCACGCCAGCCCGGGGAGCGCCGGATGACCACGACGGAACGCCGCCACCGCCGCCCGGGCCACCGCGCGGGCCGTGGCCCCACCCATGCCCACGCCCACACCAACGTCCCCCACGGCCACGGAAACGAGCACGAGCACGGACACGAGTACGGCAACGAGTACGGCAACGAGCACGAACAGTCCGCCCCGGACCGTACGTCCGGTCCCGCCCCGGACCGTACGTCCCGTCCCGCCCCGGACGGGACGGGTGGCGCCCCGGCGGCCCCCGCCGTGGCGCCCGGCCCGGCCCTCGCGGGCACCGGAGCGGACCCGGCGGAGCGGGACGCACCCTCCCGGCACGCCCGTCCGGCGCCCCCGGACACCGACGCGGACGGCTCCGCCGACCAGGGCACGCCACCGGCGGGCGAGAGCCCGGACGCCACCGCGCCCGGCTCCGTCCCCTTGGCGCCCGGCGGAAGCGCCCCCGGCACCGGCCACCGCCCCGGAACCCGGGAGCGGGCCGTGCTGTATGTCCGTTTCCACGGTGCCGCCGAGGAGGCGTACCCGGGGCTGCTCGATCTGCTGCACGGCATCAGCCCGGTCGTCCAGGCGCTGCCGCCCGACGCCGCGCTCGTCGATGTCTCCGGGGCCCGCCGGTACTTCGGGCGGGAAGCCGTCTCGCTGGCCGAGCTGATCCGGGTGCGCGCGCTCGCGCTGCACGGGGTCGACGTCACCATCGGGGTCGCCCGCAACCCGCTGCTCGCCCGGATGGCCGGACAGCAGGGCGGGGGCCGCGGGGTGCATGAGGTGACGGACGCCGGCGCGTTCCTCGATCCGCTGCCGCCCACCGCCCTGCACGGCATCGGCGCCGCCACCGCCCGGGCCCTCGACGGGTACGGCCTGGACACCATCGGCCGGGTCAACGCCGCCCCCGCCGCCACCCTCCAGCGCATTCTCGGCGCGGCGCCCGCCCGCCGGCTGCGCGAACTGGCCCGCGGCGTCGATCCGACCTCCGTCACCCCGGCCGCCCCGCCCCGTTCACTGCGCGCCGATCACCGCTTCCCGCACGACGAACTCGACCCGGCCCGCCGCCACGGCGCCCTGCTCGCGCTCGCCGACGACCTCGGCTACCGGCTGCGCGGCAGCGGGCAGACCGCCCGCACGCTCACCCTCACCGTCCGCTACGCCGACCGTTCCACGACCACCCGCAGCCGTACCCTCCCCGAACCGACCGCCCACACCCCCGTGCTGGCGGCCGCCGCCCACGCCCTCCACGACGTGCTGGGTCTCCAGCGGGCCCGGGTGCGTACGGTCTCCCTGCGCGCCGACGATCTCGCCGACGCCGACCGCGCGCACCAGCAGCTGACGCTCGATCCGCGCGACGAACGCCGCCGGGCGGCCGAGGCGGCGGCCGACCGGGCGCGGCGGAAGTTCGGGGCGGCGGCGGTCGGCCCGGCGGGCGCGGCTCAGTCCGTACCGAGCAGGGCGGCCACGAACGGGTTGCGGAAGACCCCGGCCGGGTCCCGGGAGAGCGCCAGCCGCCGGAAGTCCGCGAAGCGCGGGTAGCTCGCGGTGATGGTCTCCGGCGGCATCGTGGTGAGCTTGCCCCAGTGCGGGCGGGCGCCCAGCGGGAGCAGCCGGGCCTCCATCTCGCCCAGCACCGGGAGTACGCGCTCGGCCTCCAGCGTCCAGGTGAAGTGGAACGCCACCGTCTCGCGTCCGGAGGACGGCGAGAGCCACAGTTCGTCGGCGGCGATGGTGCGGACCTCGGAGACCTGGAGCACCGGCGCCATCCGCGCGCCCAGCTCCCGCAGGACGGCGAACGCGGCGGGCGCGGCGGAGCGCGGCAGGAAGAGTTCGGACTGGAGCTCCTCGCCGTGGCTGGGGGAGTAGTCGGGCCGGAAGTGCGGCAGCCGCTCGTGCCACGGGCCGGGTACGCCCAGTTGCTGGGTGGAGTGTTCGGTCGGGGCGCCGGGGATCGGGTGCCAGGGGGCGGTGGCCAGGGTGCCGTCCTGCCAGCCCTCGCCGGGGTGGGCGCCGCTCTCGCGGTCCAGGCGCCGCTTGAGGACGACCGTGCCGCGTCCGTCGTCCCAGCGGGTGAAGGTGGACACGCTGTACGCGGCGCCGGTGATCTCGTCGAACCGTGCCGTGTCGATGCCATCGAGCGGGACGTTCTCGTAGACCCACTGGGCGGCGCGGAAGGCGGGTTCGATCTCCAGTTCCATGGCGGTGATCACGCCCAGCGCGCCGAGCGAGACGACCGCGCCGGGGAAGACGCCGGGGTCGGCGTCGCGTTCCAGGCGGGCGATCTCTCCGTCGGGGCCGATCAGTTCGACGGCGGTGACGGCATTGGCCAGGCCCGGCTGGGAGTTGCCCGAGCCGTGGGTGCCGGTGGTGCAGGAGCCGGCGATCGAGATGTGCGGCAGGGAGGCGAGGTTGGCGAGTGCGAAGCCCGCCGCGTGCAGGGCGGCGGTGACCTCCGCGTACCGCATCCCGGCGCTGATGGTGACCCGGTGGCGTTCGGCGTCGATCTCGGTGCGGGGCGGCAGTCCGTCCACCCGGACCAGATCGCCGGGAGTGTCGGCGATGAGGTTGAAGGAGTGGCCGCTGCCCAGGACGCGCAGCTGCGGCGAGCCGGCGACGATGCGCCGCAGTTCCCCGACGGTGGCCGGGCGGTGGGTCCGCCGGGCGCCGAAGGTCACATTGCCTGCCCAGTTGCGCGTGGGCGTGTTGATCGTCACCATGCGCTGACCGTAATACGAAATGACCACGAAAGGGCAGGTGGCCGGGCAACCTTCTTCCGGCGGGCGGCGACACAGAGGTGATCACGCGAACCTCCCGCTCCGGAAGGACACCAGATGAAGCTCGGTACGACGGTGGGCGCGCTGCTCGGTGCGGCGGCCCTGGTGGTCACGGCACAGACCGTGCACGCCGCCCCCGACCCGGCCCCGGCCACCGCACCCGGCGCCACCTCCGCCCCCGCGCCGGCCGCCGCCCGGGCCGCGCTCGCCGACCCGACCATCGTCGTCGCCACCGACGGCGACGACGCGGCGGCCGGTACGGTCGCCGCCCCGCTCCGTACCCTTCAGGCCGCCGTGGGCCGCGCCCAGCCGGGCGACGTCATCGCGGTGCGCGGCGGAACGTACGCCCTGACCACCAACATCCAGATCCTCACCTCCGGCACCTCCGCCGCCCCCATCACCCTGGGCCCGTACCAGGACGAGCGGGTGATCATCGACGGCGATCTGCTGCCCGCCAGCCACACCCCGATCGGCGGCAGCATCCCGCGCCCGCAGCGCGGCGCCATCCACCAGGAGGCGTCGTGGTGGCGCATCCACGGCCTCGAACTCACCAAGGGCCCGTACGGCGTCTACTGCGACGGCTGCAACGACAACGCGTTCACGAACCTGACCACCCGCGACAACTACGAGACCGGCTTCCAGCTCCAGGGCGACTCCAGCCGCAACCTGATCGAGAACCTCGACAGTTACGACAACCACGATCCGCGCAAGAACGGGGAGAGCGCCGACGGCCTGGGCATCAAGGAGGGCCGCGGCGAGGGCAACCGGGTGGTCGGGGCCCGGCTGTGGCGCAACGCGGACGACGGGTTCGACGCCTGGCTGTTCGAGTCGGCGATCACCATCGAGAACTCCCTCGCCTGGGGCAACGGCTTCAACCACTGGGACTTCCCCGACTTCGAGGGCGACGGCAACGGCTTCAAGATGGGCGGCGGCAGCCCGGGCCCGGCCGCCGCGCACACCCTCACCCACTCCATCGCCTTCGACAACGCGGAGGACGGCATCACCGACAACGGCAACCCGGGGGCGCTGACGATCTCCCGCACCACCACGTTCCGCAACGGCGACACCGGCTACCAGGTCAACCGCTCCGGCTCCACCCTGACCGCGAACCTGTCCATCGCGGATGCCCGCGCGGTCAACCTCGGCAACTCCACCGCCATCGGCAACTCCTGGAACATCGGCGGCGACTGGGGCACCGGTTCGGTCCTGTCCACCGACACCGCCCTGGTGACCGGTCCCAGGGCGGCGGACGGCTCGATCCCCGCCACCGACTTCCTGGTACCGCGCGACGGACAGGAGATCGGCGCCCGGTTCTGACCCCGGGCCGCGGTGGCCTTTCCTCCGTGCCCCTCACCGGGCCCGTCGGGGGAGAGGCCACCGCCCCGGCCCGCTCAGCGGTGTTCGGGGGAGGCCGCCCCCGGGCGGCAGCCCGCCTCCCACTCGGCGCGCATGTTGCCCCGCGCCGGGACCCCGCCCGCGCGCTTGAGCAGCGCGGCCAGATGCATCAGATTCCACGCCATGAACGAGGTGTTGCGGTTGGTGAAGTCGTTCTCCGGCCCGCCGGAGCCCGGGTCCAGGTACGAGGGTCCGGGCCCCGCCTCCCCGACCCACCCGGCGTCCGCCTGCGGCGGGATCGTGTACCCCAGGTGCTGAAGGCTGTAGAGGATGTTCATGGCGCAGTGCTTCACGCCGTCCTCGTTGCCGGTGATCAGCGCGCCGCCGACCCGCCCGTAATAGGCGTACTGGCCCCGGTCGTTCAGCAGCGCCGAGCAGGAGTACAGCCGCTCGATCACCTGCTTCATCACCGAACTGTTGTCGCCGAGCCAGATCGGCCCGGCCAGCACCAGGATGTCGGCGGCCAGCACCTTCTCGTACAGCGCGGGCCAGGCGTCCCGCTCCCAGCCCTGTTCGGTCATGTCCGGCCACACCCCGGTGGCGATCTCGTGGTCGATCGCCCGCACCACCTCGGTCCGCACCCCCTGGGAGTCCAGGACGGCCCGGCTGATGTCGATCAGCCCGCCGGTGTTGCTCGTCTCGGGCGACCGTTTGAGCGTGCAGTTCAGATACAGCGCGCGCAGGTTGTCATATCGCAGAGGGGTCTCATCGCTCACGCCCTCCATGGGACGGGAGAACGGGCGTACGGGCCGGGCGGCATACCGGCCCCCGGCCCGCGATTCACCCGTACGCGACGGGTGGTGACGCGGCGGATGTACCGGGCGGGGAGCGGGCCGCGCCGTAGAGTGCCCCCCATGAGCGACGTCACGATCCGTCTCGCACAGGAGCCGGCGGCCGACGCGCTGCTGGGCCGCAGCCCGCTCGCCGCCCTGGTGGGGATGCTCCTGGACCAGCAGGTCCCGATGGAGTGGGCCTTCGCCGGCCCCTACACGATCGCCACCCGCATGGGCGGGGACGATCTGGACGCGCGGGAGATCGCCGCGTACGACCCGGAGGAGTTCGCCGCGCTGCTCTCCACCAAGCCCGCGGTGCACCGCTACCCGGGTTCGATGGCCGGGCGCGTCCAGCAGCTGTGCCGGTTCCTGGTGCAGCGGTACGACGGGGACGCCGAGGGCGTGTGGCGGGACGCGGCCACCGGCGCGGAACTGCTCAAGCGGCTCACCGAACTGCCCGGTTTCGGCAAGCAGAAGTCCCAGATCTTCCTGGCGCTGCTCGGCAAGCAGTTCGGGGTACGGCCGCAGGGCTGGCGGGAGGCGGCCGGGGACTACGGGGCGGACGGCGCCTACCGTTCGGTCGCCGACATCACCGGGCCCGAGTCCCTGGACAAGGTCCGTTCCCACAAGCAGGAGATGAAGCAGGCCGCCAAGGCCGCCCGGGCGGCGGCCAAGAAGTAGTGGCGGGGGCACGGCGGCCCGTTCCGCCCCGCGCGTACGCACGGGAGGGAACGGGCCGCGCACCTCACACGCCGAATGCCTCCGGATAGCGGATCGTTCCGGCCGGCACCGGCCGCTCCGGGTCCAGGGCGAGCGCCATGATGGCCTCGTCCGGCACCTCGAAACCGACCCGGATACCGAACTCCGAGGCCGGGGTGAAGCCGAACCTCGGGTAGTACTCGGGGTGTCCGAGCACCGTCACCAGGTTCTCCCCGTCCCGGGCGCCGGCCGCCGCCAGCACCGCCCGGATCGCCGCCGCTCCCGCGCCCTGCCGCTGGAACTCCGGCCGTACGGCACACGGGGCGAGCGTGAGCACCGGCTCACCGTCCACCCAGCCACGGGTGACCAGCGCATAGCCGGCGATCGTGCCGTCCGGCGCCTGCGCCACCACCGAGAGTTCCGGCAGCCACACGGTCTCGTCCGCTCGCAGTGCCTCCACCAGGTCCGCCTCCAGCGGTGTCGGAAACGCCCCCAGCAGCACGTCGCGGATCGCCGCACGGTCCGCCGTACCGGCATCCCCGGGGTGTTCGGCTCGGGTGGTCCACATGGTCTTCTCCTCGGGGGCGGCCGGGGTCAGGACGTAGCCCCGGTAGCGGTAGTCGGCGCCGTGCTCGCGGCGCAGTGTGATTTCGGCCCGGGTACCGGCGAGGGCCTCCGCCATGCCGGGCAGCGCCGGATCGGCGGCGTCGGCACGCCGGGCGAGCGGGTCGTAGTACTCCTCGAACCAGTCGCTGTCAGGGAGTTCGTAGGTACCCAGCACCCGGTAGCCGGCGGCCTCGGCGGCGGCCGTGTTCTCGTCCCCGGTACGCAGCGGGGCCGCCTGCGCCCAGAAGGCCGTGGCCTGTGGTCCAGGGGTGCCCGTGGCCCACTCGCACTCGGTGACCACCAGTACTCCGCCGGGGGCCAGCAGCCGTCGCCAGTCGCGCAGCGCCACCTCGAACCCGAGGTTGTACACCGAGCCCTCGGCCCAGATCAGGTCGAAGGAGCCGTCCGGGTGGGGGAGTTCCGACATGGAGCGGCGTTCGGTGCGGATCAGGCCGCCGAGCCCGCGCGCGGCTGCCCGCTCCGTCAGCTCGTCCAGGAACGGCTGATGGAGATCGACGGCGGTCACCCGCGCCCCGGCCTCCGCCGCCAGCAGCAGCGCCGAACGCCCCGGGCCGCAGCCCAGATCGAGCGTCCGGGGCTGTTCCGGGAGCGGCCCGGCCAGTTCGAGCAGCCGGCGGGTGGTGGCGTCGGAGCCGGGGCCCTGCCGGGGCAGACCGTGGTGCAGGGCGAAGAACGCCTCCCGCACGGTGGTGTTCAGGTCCTCGCTCACTTCTGCCGCCCTCCGTCCCGGCCGTAGACCGCGCGCAGATGGCGGCTGATGTCCTTCTGCCGGTTGATGGTCTCCTTGTGCAGCACCGCGCGCAGCCGGTCGTCGTGCCGGGCCGCCGCACGGCGGCCCTCGCGTTCCAGTTTGCGGTAGCTGGCCAGCCTTCGCTCGGGCAGTTCGCCGTCCTCGATGGCCCGCTGGATGGCGCACCCGGGCTCGCGGTCGTGCGCGCAGTCGGTGAACCGGCACGCACGTGCCAGTTCCTCGATCTCCGCGAACGCCTGCTGGAGCCCGGCGCCGGCCTCGTGCAGGCCCACGCCGCGCAGCCCCGGGGTGTCGATGAGCGTCCCGCCGCCCGGCCCGGGCAGCGGCACCAGCTCGCGGCTGACGGTGGTGTGCCGGCCCTTGCCGTGCTGCGCGGTGCTCACCGTTCCGGTACGCAGCACCGCCGAGCCCAGCAGCGCGTTGCCCAGGGTGGACTTGCCGGCACCCGAGGTGCCCAGCAGGGCGACGGTGCCGCCGAGCGCGGCGCGCAGCGCGTCCATGCCCTCGCCGGTGGGCGCGGCGACGAGGAGCACCTCCACGCCCGGTGCCAGCGATTCCGCCTCCGCCCGGTCGGCCTCCGGGTCCGGGCTGAGATCGGCCTTGGTGAGGGCGATCACCGGCCGGGCGCCGCTCTCCCAGGCCACGGCGAGCAGCCGTTCCAGCCGGTCGGAGGAGATGGCGTCGGCCAGCGGCACGGTGATGACGATGGTGTCGACATTGGCGGCCAGCACCTGGCCGCGTGAGGTCCGTGCGGCCTCGGCGCGGACGATGGCGGTACGGCGCGGCAGCAGCGCCTCGATGCGGTCGCCGCGCAGCGCCGCCCAGTCGCCCGTACAGGGGGCGGTGACGGCCCGGGAGTCGGCGTGCAGCGCTCCTTCGCCGGTGATGACCTCGCAGCGGCCGCGGTCCACGCGGACGATACGGGCCGGGGTCAGACCTTCGGTGCGGTAGGGGGTGAAATCCTCTTCGAGTGACGCGTTCCAGCCATAGCCGGAGAGCACGTCGGGAAAAACGTCAGACAACGGTGGTAACCCTTGCGGACAAGGGGCCCCTGTGGTGTGAAAACGCGGAGAATCGTGGAATCAGACCGGGGCCCGGGATGTGAGGGTGGTCATGGTCCGGGCGTTGCGCACGGCAACGGTCTCGTTCGCAGCCATCAACCTCACCTCCCTCAGCTCATCCGGTGCGCGACCCACATGTCGCGGCCCAGCCACTTTAGCACCGGGCGGCCCGGCGCCGCCAGCGGGTTCGGGCTGCCCGGTGCCACGGCCCCGCGTTCCCCCGTTCGCTCCCGTCGCGGCTCAGCCGCGCGGCGGCGGGGCGGTGCTCTCCCGGATCACCATGTGCGTGGGCACCAGCGTCGTGCCGCGCTCGGGCGCGTGCTCCTCGCGCATCTTGCGCAGCACCCCGGCCACGCACCGCCGCCCCACCTCGGCGAAGTCCTGGTGGACGGTGGTCAGCGGGGGCGGGAAGGACCCGGCCTCGGGTATGTCGTCGAAGCCGACGACGCTCACATCGCCCGGCACGGACCTGCCCGCCTCGTGCAGGGCGCGCAGCAGGCCGAGCGCCATCTGGTCGTTGGCGGCGAAGACGGCGGTGCACTCGGGGTTGCGGGCCAGCAGCAGTCCGGCACGGTATCCGGACTCGGCGCTCCAGTCGCCGGCCGCCATCGGGGGCACCTCGCGGCCGGCCTCCTCCAGGGTGGTGCGCCAGGCGCGCACCCGCCGCTGGGCGGCGAAGGACTCGGGCGGCCCGGAGATGTGCCACACGGTGCGGTGGCCGAGGTCCAGCAGGTGCCGGACGGCTTCACGGGTGCCGCCGGCCTGGTCGGTGTCCACGACGCTGTAACGGTCGCCGGCGTTGGAGTCGGCGACCACGACCTGGACGTGCGGGGGCAGCGGCAGGACCTCGACATCGGTCAGGCTGACTTCCATGATCACGATGGCGGCGTCGACGGCGAGTTCGCCGAGCCGGGTGAAGGCGCCGCGCACCCCGTCCTGGGTCGGGGCGCTGACCGGGATCAGCGTGATCGCGTACCCCTCGCTCGCGGCCGAGGCGGCGATCGCCTCCAGGGTGCGGACGTTGCCGGTGGTGGCGAGGGTGAACAGGATGACGCCGATGGTCCGGAACTCCCCGCGCTTGAGGGCGCGGGCCGCGCTGTTGGGGCGGTAGCCGAGCTGCTTCATGGCGGTGAGCACCTGCGACCTGGTCTCCTCGCCCACGCCCGGGTGGCCGTTGGAGACCCGGGAGACGGTCTGCGAGGAGACCCCGGCGAGCCGGGCGACATGGGCCATCGACACCCGCTGGGTACGCCGCGGTGCCGGTACGGCGGCTGCCCCGGGCGCCGGTGCGGCGGCCAGCTCCGTCGCCGGCTCTGGCTGATCCTTGGCCACCTGAGCGATCACGTTCCCCTCGTGCCTCGTCCGCGCTGCTGCACTGCCTACGCGGCTGTGACGTCATACATCAACTCTTGACGGCGATCAGGGAGCAGTGTAAGCATCCAGCCATTGATGTTTACGTAAACATAATCCAACATGTTTACGTAAACATTCCGCACGACGGAACAAGGATTCGGCCATGACAACGTTGTCACCGCCCCGGGGAGCGGGACGAGCGGGAAGCTCCAGCCCGGCCCGTTCGCCCCGGCGGCAGCGCGACCGGCGCTCCTGGACCGGCTGGGGCTTCATCGGGCCGTTCATGGCCGTCTTCGCCCTGGTGTTCCTGGCACCCATCGGTTACTCGATCTACCTCAGTCTCTTCCGCGACCAACTGGTCGGCGGCACCACCTTCGTGGGCTTCGAGAACTACCAGCGGGCCTTCGAGGACCCGCAGTTCTGGTCCGCGCTCGGCCGGGTCAGCCTCTTCCTGGCCGTCCAGGTGCCGATCATGCTCTTCCTGGCGCTGCTGGTGGCCCTCGCCCTGGACAGCGGCCGGCTGTACGGCACCAACTTCTTCCGGATATCGATCTTCCTGCCGTACGCGGTGCCCGCCGTCGTCGCCACCATCATGTGGAGCTTCATGTACGGCTCCCGCTTCGGACTGATCGGCAACATCAACGACGCGTTTGGGGTCTCGATACCCGACCCGCTCTCCCCGGAGCTGATCCTCGCCGCCATCGGCAACATCGTCACCTGGGAGTTCATCGGCTACAACATGCTGATCTTCTACTCGGCGCTGCGGGTCATCCCGCACTCCCTCTACGAGGCCGCCGAGATCGACGGCGCCGGCCAGCTGAGGGTCATCACCGCCATCAAACTCCCCGCCATCCGCGGCGCGCTGGTCATCGCCACCATCTTCTCGATCATCGGCTCCTTCCAGCTGTTCAACGAGCCGTCCATCCTCCAGAAGCTGGCCCCCAACGCGATCACCACGTACTTCACGCCCAACCTCTACACCTACTCGCTGTCCTTCTCCGGCCAGCAGCACAACTACGCCGCCACGGTCGCGATCATCATGGGCGTCTTCACCATGATCATCGCCTACGCCGTGCAGCTGCGCGGCATGCGAAAGGAAGCGTGAGCCACCCGATGGGAACCCCGGCTTCCGCCGTACGGCTGCGCACCCCGCGCCGCCCGCGCCCGCCCCACAGCGTCAACCGGCCGCGCCGCAGCCTCACCCTGACCCTGCTCACCGGCCTGGTCCTGGTGTACACCCTGGTCCCCCTGGTGTGGCTGTTCATCAACGCCACCAAGACCCAGGGGTCCCTGTTCGACTCCTTCGGCCTGTGGTTCAGCGGCGACTTCGCGCTGTGGGACAACATCGGCAAGACCCTCAGCTACAACGACGGCGCCTTCGTGCGCTGGCTGCTCAACACCCTGCTGTACGTGGTGGCGGGGGCCGGCGGCGCCACCCTGCTGGCCGTGCTCGGCGGTTACGCGCTCGCCAAGTTCACCTTCCCGGGCAAGCGCGGGGTGTTCGCCGTCATCATCGGGGCGGTCGCCGTCCCCGGCACCGCGCTGGCGATCCCCACCTTCCTGATGTTCAGCCAGATGGGGCTCACCAACACCCCCTGGGCCGTCATCATCCCCTCGCTCATCTCGCCGTTCGGCCTCTACCTGATGTGGGTCTTCGCCTCCGAGGCGATCCCCACCGAACTGCTGGAGGCCGCCCGCATCGACGGGTCCAGCGAGATCGGCACCTTCTTCCGGGTCAGCCTGCCGCTGCTGGCGCCCGGCATCGTCACCGTCCTGCTGTTCACCATGGTCGCGACCTGGAACAACTACTTCCTGCCGCTGATCATGATCAAGGACCCGGACTGGTACCCGCTGACCGTCGGCCTCAACTCCTGGAAGGACCAGGCCGCCACCGCCGGCGGCGAGGCCATCTTCAACCTGGTGATCACCGGCTCCCTGCTGACGATCATCCCGCTGGTCATCGCCTTCCTGCTGCTCCAGCGCTACTGGCAGTCGGGCCTGTCCGCCGGAAGCGTCAAGGAGTAACGGCGCCCGGCACCCGCTGCCTTCCCGCACGACCCCCTCGTCCCCCCGTTCTGTGAAATCTGACAAAGAAGTGAGATGGACACCATGAGCAACACCACTGTGCGCCGTCTGGTGCGGACCACCGCTGTGGTCGGCGCCCTGGCCCTGGGCGTCACCGCCTGCGGCTCCTCCGACGACGGCGACGGAGCGGGCGGCGGGGGCGGCGCGTCCTCCGGCCTCACCCCGGCCGATGTCGAGGCGGCCCTGGAAGAGGGCGGCTCCCTCACCGTGTGGTCCTGGGAGGCCACCCTGCCCGCCGCCGCCCAGGCCTTCATGGACGAACACCCCAACGTCAAGGTGAACGTCGTCAACGCCGGCACCAACAAGGACCAGTACACGGCCCTCCAGAACGCCATATCGGCCGGCTCCGGTGTCCCCGACGTGGCCCAGATCGAGTACTACGCGCTCGGCCAGTTCACCCTCTCCGGGGCGCTGACCGAACTCGGCTCGCTCGGCGCCGACCAGCTGGACGGCACCTTCTCGCCCGGCCCCTGGAGCGCCGTGCAGTCCGGCGACGGCATCTACGCGCTGCCCACCGACTCCGGCCCGATGGCGCTGTTCTACAACAAGACCGTCTTCGACGAGCACGGCATCGAGGTCCCCACCACGTGGGAGGGGTACCTGGAGGCCGCCCGCGCCCTGCACGAGGCCGACCCGGACATCTACATCACCAACGACACCGGTGAGGGCGGCGCCGCCACCAGCATGATCTGGCAGGCCGGCGGGCGCCCCTACACCGTCGACGGCACCGACGTCACCATCGACTTCTCCGACGCGGGCACCACCGCCTACACCGACCTGTGGCAGCAGCTGCTGGACGAGGACCTGCTGGCCCCCATCACCAGCTGGACCGACGAGTGGTACCAGGGCCTGGGCGACGGCAGCCTCGCCACCCTCGCCACCGGCGCCTGGATGCCGCCCAACTTCGAGTCCGGTGTGCCCAACGCCGCCGGCGACTGGCGCGCCGCCCCGCTCCCGCAGTGGGAGGAGGGTGCCAACGCGAGCGCCGAGAACGGCGGCAGCTCCATGGCCATCCCCAGCGCCGGCAAGAATCAGGCGCTCGCCTACGCCTTCGTCGAGTACCTCAACGTCGGTGACGGCGTGAAGGTCCGCACCGACGCCGGCGCCTTCCCCGCGACCACCGCCGACCTCAACTCCGAGGAATTCCTCAACACCGAATTCCCCTACTTCGGCGGCCAGAAGGCCAATGAGATCTTCGCCGAGTCCGCCGCCAACGTCGGCACCGGCTGGTCGTACCTGCCGTACCAGGTCTACGCCAACTCCATCTTCAACGACACCGCCGGCCAGGCGTACATCTCCGGCACCACCCTCGCCGACGGCCTCAAGGCATGGCAGGACGCCTCCATCGCCTACGGCAAGGAGCAGGGCTTCTCGGTCAACGACTGACCACCGCCCGCCGACACCAGCGCCGACACCACCCCAGCCGCTTACGGGCGCGGGCCGCACCGCCCGCCCGCGCCCGTACCGGCCCCTGCCTCGTCCCACCGCATCACCGCGTACCAAGGAGCACGATGACCCGCGCCCCCGCACCCGCCGCCCACCGCTGGCCGCGCCTGCCCGGCATCGGCTACGGCGCCGACTACAACCCCGACCAGTGGCCCCGTGAGGTCTGGGACGAGGACATCGCGCTGATGCGCGAGGCCGGCGTCAACGTCGTCTCCCTGGCGATCTTCTCCTGGGCCCGCATCCAGCCCACCGAGGACAGCTGGGACTTCGGCTGGCTCGACGAGATCATGGACCTGCTGCACGCCGGCGGCATCACCGTCGACCTGGCCACCGCCACCGCCTCCCCGCCGCCGTGGCTCACCGCCAAGCACCCCGAGATCCTCCCCGTCACCCGCACCGGCGAGACGCTGTCACCCGGCGCCCGCCAGCACTGGCGCCCCACCTCGCCCGTCTTCCGCGAGCACGCGCTGCGCCTGGTGGACGCCATGGCCAAGCGGTACGCCGACCACCCCGCCCTCGTCGCCTGGCACATCTCCAACGAACTGGGCTGCCACAACCTCTACGACTACTCCGACGACGCCGCCCGCGCCTTCCGCGCCTGGCTGCGCGGCCGTTACCAGAGCCTGGACGCCCTCAACCACGCCTGGGGAACCGCCTTCTGGTCCCAGCGCTACAGCGACTGGGAGCAGATCCTGCCGCCCCGGCTCGCCGCCTCGCATCCCAACCCCACCCAACAACTGGACTTCAAGCGCTTCTCCTCCGACGCGCTCAAGGACTACCTGCGCGCCGAACGCGAACTGCTGCGCGGCATCACCCCGGACATCCCCATCACCACCAACTTCATGGTCATGGGCGAGACCAAGGGCATGAACTACGCGGACTGGGCCGCCGAGGTCGACTTCGTCTCCAACGACCACTACATCCTGCCCTCCCCGCAGGCCCAGGACGAACTGTCCTTCTCCGCCAACCTCACCGGCAACATCGCCGGCGGCCGGCCCTGGTTCCTGATGGAACACTCCACCAGCGCCGTCAACTGGCAGCCCGTCAACCGCGCCAAGGGCGCCGGCGAACTGGCCCGCGACGCGCTGCTGCACGTTGCCCACGGCGCCGACGCCGTGTGCTACTTCCAGTGGCGGCAGTCCGCCGCCGGCGCCGAGAAGTACCACTCCGGCATGGTCCCGCACGCCGGACGCGACAGCGAGGTCTTCCGCTCCGTCACCACCCTCGGGCAGCGCCTGAAGGACCTCGCCCCGCTGGCCGGCGCCGACCGCGCCCCCGCCCGCGCCGCGATTCTCTTCGACTGGGAGTCGTGGTGGGCCAGCGAGCAGGACTCGCACCCCAGCGAGCTGCTGCGCTACCGGGCCGAGGCCCTCGACTGGTACTCGGCGTTCCTGGCGCTGGGCGTACGCGCCGACGTGGTGCCCACCGGCACCGCACTGGCCGGGTACGACCTGGTCGTGGCGCCCGTGCTGCACGTCGTACCGGCCCCGCTCGCCAAGGAGCTGACCGACTACGTCGCGGGCGGCGGGCACCTGGTCACCACCTACTTCTCCGGCATCGTCGACGAGAACGACCACGCCCACCTGGGCGGCTACCCGGGGCCGCTGCGCGACCTGCTCGGCATCCGCATCGAGGAGTTCGCACCGCTGCTGCCCGGCGAGAGCGTCGCGCTGGACGACGGCACCACCGGCACCCTGTGGAGCGACCGCGTCGAGATCACCGACGAGGCATCCGTGGAGGTCCTGGCCTCCTACCGCTCCGGCGAGCTGGCCGGCCGCCCCGCCCTCACCCGCCGCACCCCGGCCACCGGCAACGGCTCGGCCGCGTACGTCTCCACCCGGCTCGGCCACGAGCAGCTGCCCGGCGTGCTGGCCCGGCTGCTGGAGGCCGCCGGCATCGAGGGCGAACTGCCCGCGCCGGCCCGCGGCAAGGTCGAACTGACCGTACGGGCCCACGAGGGGCACGCGTACTGGTTCCTGATCAACCGCACCGAGGAGCCGGTCGACCTCAGCGGCATCGAGGGCGAACTCCTCACCGGGGAGACCGCCCCGCTGCCCGCCCGCGGCGTCGCCGTCCTGCGCCGCGACCTTCCCTGAACCATCACCGCAGTTCCGCTTTTCCCCATCGCGACGAAGCGAGCAGAGAAGAGGTTCACACCGGAATGAACAGCCCACTCCGCACGAGGAAGCTGGCCGCCGCACTGGGTGTGGTGAGTCTGGCCACCGGCACGCTGGTCGCCGCGGGCCCGGCCACCGCGACCGCCGCCGACTACACCATCACCCCCGATCCCTCCTACCAGGGACAGGAGTTCGAGGGCTGGGGCACCAGCCTGGTGTGGTTCGCCAACGCCACGGGTGACTACCCCGACGAGATCCGCGAGCGCCTCGCCGAGCTGCTGTTCGGCGACGAAGGGCTGGCGCTCAACATCGCCCGCTACAACATCGGCGGCGGCAACGCCCCCGACGTCACAGACTACCTGCGGGCCGGCGGCGCCGTCGAGGGCTGGTGGCAGGCACCGGAGGGCACCACCCGCGAGGACACCGACTGGTGGCAGGCCGACAACCCCGACCACTGGAACGAGGACGCGGACGCCACCCAGCGCTGGTGGGTGGAGCGCATCAAGGACGACATCGACCACTGGGAGGCGTTCAGCAACTCCCCGCCCTGGTTCCAGACCGTCAGCGGCTACGTGTCGGGCGGCTTCAACGCCACCGACGAACAGCTGCGCCCCGACCGGGTGGACGACTTCGCCGCCTACCTGGTGGGGGCGGTGGACCGCCTGGAGGCCGCGCACGGCATCGAGTTCGCCACCATCGACCCGTTCAACGAGCCCAACACCAACTACTGGAGCACCCGGCTCGGCCCCGACGGCGAGCCGGTCGGCGGACGCCAGGAAGGCGCCCACATCGGGCCCCAGGCACAGCAGGACGTCATCCGGGCACTGGCCACCCGGCTCGCTCAGCAGGGCACCGGCACCGACGCGGTGATCTCCGCCATGGACGAGACCAACCCGACCACGTTCGCCCGCAACTGGGAGAGCTACCCGGCCGAGGTGCGCGCGCTGGTCGAGCAGCTGAACGTGCACACCTACGGCACGGGCGGCCGTACCACGGTGCGGGACATCGCCAAGGGCGAGGACAAGCCGCTGTGGATGAGCGAGGTCGAGGGCGACTGGGGCAACGGCCAGGACTTCGAGTCGATGGCCCCGGGTCTCGGCCTGGCCGAGCGGATCACCAGCGACCTGCGGGAACTGGAGCCCACCGCCTGGGTGTTCTGGCAGCCGGTGGAGGACTACGACAACATGAAGCCGGGCGGTGAGTCCGAGCTCGGCGGCAACTGGGGCAGCATCCAGCTGCCGTTCGACTGCGCGGCGGGCGACACGCTGGAGAGCTGCCCGATCTACACCAACCAGAAGTTCAACACCGCCCGGAACTTCACGCACTACATCAAGCCCGGCGACCGCCTGATCGGGACCTCCGACACGGGGAGCGTCGCGGCGCTCTCCGGCGACGGCGACGCCGCCACCGTGGTGCACACCAACCAGAGCGCGCAGGAGCGCACCGTCACCCTGGACCTGTCGAAGTTCAAGAAGACCACCCGCGACGCCACCGTCACCCCGGTGGTGACCAGCGCGGACGGCGCACTGGTGACCGGGGACGCGGTACGGGTACGGGACGGCCGCGCCGTGTTGACCGTGCCCGCCGAGTCGGTGACCACCTTCCTGATCGACGGGGTCTCGGGCGTCGCCAAGGACGCCGCGCTGGTCCAGCCGGGCCACACGTACCAGCTCACCGGGGTGCAGAGTGGCCGGGCGCTGACCGTGGCGGACGACGGCACCGGGGCCGTGATCAGCACGGCCGTGGCCGGTGACCGGGACCAGATCTGGACCCTGAGCCCGTACACCAAGGGCCACGACAACCGGCAGCAGTACACGCTCGGCACCCGCTCGGGCAACCAGAGGCTGGCGGTACGCGACGGGGCCGCGGTGCTGGAGAAGGACCGGGGCCGCCCCGACGAGGCGGCCCGCTGGATCCTGTCGACGACCGGCGACGGCACGTACACCCTGGTGAACGCGGCCACCGGCCGGCTGCTGGAGGTGGGCGGCCAGGCCACCCACGAGGGCGCGCCGGTCACGGTGTGGACACCCAACTCGGGTGCCAACCAGCGCTGGACGATCACCGACCTCAAGCGCTGACCGACCGCACGCGGTCAGAGAACCCCCGCCGTGGCGCCACGACCTTGTGGCGCCACGGCGGCGCCGGTTCGGGGCGCGCCCGGGCGGCGCTTCCGCCGGCGTGTGCTCAGTCGGCCGGTGCCGCGTGCCAGCGCCATTCGGTGCGGCGGGGGCGGCCGGGCAGGGTGCCGCGGCCGGTGGCCCACAGCAGGGTCGGCCAGGGGTCGGTGTCGCGCGGCGCGTCGGGGAACAGCCGGTGCAGCGTGCGCGCGCAGACCCCGGCCGGCGGCTGCCAGTCCAGGCCGAGCCCCGTGGCGAGATCGTGGGTGTGCGCCAGCGCCTCCACGAGGCCCATCGCGGCCCAGCCCTCCGGGTCGGCCACGCCCATCGGGTGGTACGCGCGCAGCCCCGGGTCGGCGGTGCGCACCATGGCGACCAGCAGCGCTCCGGACGCCTCCAGGACCTGGAGCAGCCCGGCGGGCCCGGCCGCGCGGTCGGCGTAGATGCTCTGGTGGGGGGCGCCGGGGCGGGTCTGCCGGGCGGCGAAGGGCACGTAGTGGTGCTGTGGCGGGGCGGCCGGGCCGAGTTGGACGGCGTAGGCGAAGAAGTCGTCGGCGAGATGCTCGGCGGTCTCCCAGCAGTCCCAGTCCAGATCTCCCGCCGGGCGCCCCCACGCGTCGTCCGGCGCCTCGCCGAGGGTGCGGATCGCGAGCCGGACGGTCAGTTCCAGGTCGTCGGCCGTGACGGGTGAGGTGGGGGATACGCTCGTCATGGCATCACCCTATGGGGCGCGTACGTCCGGTAATGCGCTGGGGAGCGCCGCCTTCCGCAGAGTGTGGCGGGGCGTCACCATGGTGGTGGCAACGCGTACAAACTGGGGGCAATACATGGGAAAGCATGCGAAGCCAGAGCCAGAGCTCGGCACGGGGAAGCCGGCGAACGGGACCCAGGGGGAGCAGATACCTCCTCCGCCGCCGACCGGGAAGCACCGGAAGAAGTGAGCTGAGGACCGACCGGGGAGGGTGAGGGGGGAAGACGGAGCCGATGGGGGCCGGATCACGGTGTCCGCGCCGGCTCCGTCCGTTCCCGCCGTACCTCGGCCGCCGCGCGTTCGCCCGAGCGGACCGCGCCCTCCATGAAACCCGACCAGCGATCCGCCGTCTCCGTACCGGCCCAGTGCAGGGGGCCCACCGGGCGGGCCAGCCACGGCCCGTACGCGCTCCAGGCGCCGGGCGGTACGGCGGCGGTGGGTCCGCCGCCACTGAACCGCTCACCGCCCCAGGAGTGATCGGCGTACGCGAGCGGCCGGGCGGCGCGTGGACCGAACAGCGCGCCGAAGGAGGCCAGGGCGGCTCGCCGCCGGTCTGCGGCGGGCAGTGCGTCGAAGGCCCGGGCGTAGTCGCCGCCGATGAAGCCGAGCAGCACCCCGGGCCCCTGCGGCGCGGGGCTCACGTCGAAGGTGATGAACACCGGGCCGGTGTCCGACAGTGCCTGCCCGGAGCGGCCGGCGTCCCGCCAGAACGGCCTCTCGTACACCGCGTACGCCTTGCCGAGCACGCCCTGCGGCCAGCGCTGGGCGAGTTGCGCGTACGGCGACGGCAACCGGGGGGTGAAGGTGATGGCGTGCCGCAGGGCCGGCGGGACGGCGACGATCACCCGGCGGGCGCGGAGCGTGCCACGGCCGTCCGCCAGGCGCAGCACCGCGCCGTCCCCGCTTCTCTCCCAGGCCACTTCGGTGACCGGCGCGTCCAGCAGCAGCCGGTCGCCCAGGGTGTCCGCCAGCCGCTCGGCGAGGGTGTGCGCGCCGGTGGTGAAGTGTTCTTGCTGGGCGCCGCCGGCCACATCCAGCATCGGCCGCAGGCCGCCGCAGCCGCGCACGTAGTGCAGGGCGTGCAGCAGGGAGACCTCGCCCGGCTCGCAGCCCCAGGTGGTACGGGCCACCAGGGCGAGCATCGCGCGGGTGGTCGCGCTCGCGCGCACGGCCCGCAGCCAGGAGCCGAGGGTGTGCGCGTCCAGCCGGTCCGCGCGCGGCGCGCGCCACGGCTCGCCGGGCGGCACGGTGCGCGCCAGCCGCTCGAAGTGCCGCATGAACCGGTCGAGATCGAGCAGCGCGAGGGGCGGCAGCCGGGGGATGGTGCCGGTGTAGGAGCGCAGGTGCCCGCGCCGCAGCAGCACATGACGGCCGCTGTCGTACGTGGGCGTGGTGCTGACGCCCAGTCGCCGGGCGAGGGCGGTCACCCGCTGTTGGGAGGGGCCGATGAAGGTGCCGCCCAGTTCGACGTTCACCCCGCCAAGACGCAGTCCGGCGAGCCGGCCGCCGACCCGGGGCCTGGCCTCGGCGACCACGACCGCGTGGCCGGCCGCCGTCAGTTCGGTGGCGGCCACCAGACCGGCGAGGCCGGCCCCGATGACGGCCACGTCGGTGTCCGTGGTCCCTCGCTCTTCCCGCTTCATGCGGTGTCTATCCCGCCACCGGGCCAGGCTGTCAAGGGCAGCCACATGAGGGACCGTTGGTACCCGCGTCGTGCCCTGATGCACACGTGACGTGCACGAGGTGAGCACGGAGAAGGCACTAAAGATACGCAGTATGCTGACTATCTGTTAATGTTTGTTCCAGGAACGCATGGCCCGCCGGCCCCACCGAACAGCGGCGAAGCCCGCCGCCCGCCCCAGGCCGGAGCCGGGGACCGGGGCCGTGGTCCGGCTTCGGCCGTGCACCCGCGAACACCCCATCTCTCCTCCAGCCCGGGTCAGTTGTTCACCCACGACTTCCCGGTCGGGAGGAAGCCGCGATGCTCCACGCGATACAGAAGAAGACCGATGCGGAAAAACCGTCGACCTCACCCGTGGTGACGGTGGTGATGGCCGTCTACAACGGCATGCCGTATCTCACCGAGGCGCTGGAATCCCTGGAACGGCAGACCATCGGCGCGCACCGGATGGAGATCATCGCCGTCGACGACGGCTCCACCGACGACAGCGGCGCCGAACTCGACCGCTGGACCAGCCGCCTTCCCTGCCTGCGTGTCATCCACCAGGAGAACTCCGGCGGCCCCAGCGGTCCGCGCAACCTCGCCATCGACGAGGCCCGGGGCCGCTACGTCTTCATCGCCGACGCCGACGACGTGCTCGGTGACGAGGCACTGGAACGCATGGTGGGCATGGCCGAGGAGAACAGCAGCGATGTGGTGCTCGGCCGGATGGCCGGCCTGGGCGGGCGCGAGGTGTCCGTCCTCGCCTTCAAACACGCCGCCCGCGCCGACCTCTACACGTCCAACGTCTACCGCTCCCTCAACCCGCAGAAACTCTTCCGGCGCAGCCTCCTCAACGATCACGGAATCCGCTTCCCGGTCGACCTGTGGCTGGGCGAGGACCAGATGTTCTGCACCGAGGCCATGCTCGCCGCCCACGTCATATCCGTGGTCGGCGACTACGACTGCTACTACGCGCGGCGCCGCGAGGACGGCCAGCATCTGACCCTGCGCGACAGAAGCGCCTGGCAATCGGTGGAGCCCGTCAAGCGGGTGATGGACCTGATCGCCGAGCGCGTCACCGACACGGACAACCGCCGCCAGCTGCTCGCCCGGCACTTCCGGCAGATCATGGGCAAGGTCCTGCTGCCCGTAGCGGCCTCGGAGAAATTCGCCGGTGCCTTCCGCGACGACACCTACCGCTACGTGCGCGAGGTGTGCGACACCTACTGGGAACCGGAGATGATCCCGCATCTCCCCGCCCTCACCTGGCTGCGGCTGTACTGCTTCCTCGAAGGCCGCTACGCGCAGCTCGAAGTCCTCGCCCGGTTCGAGGAGCACAGCCAGGACCCCGAGATCGTCGAGGACGGCCGGGTCTTCCGCCCCTACCCCTTCTTCCGCGACCCGGCCGCCGGTCTCCCCGACGAACTGTTCGAGATGACCCACCGCCTCAAGGCCCGGCACGCCGTCACCGGCGCGCGCTGGGACGGCGACACCCTGACGGTCAGCGGTCACGCCCGCATCGACGCCGTCTCCACCCGCGACGTCCGCACCCGGCTCCAGCTGCGCAGCCGCGACGGCCGGCGCGCGTACGACCTCCCCACCCGGCACACCGCCACCCCGCAGCTCACCGAGGAGCACGGCAAGCAGGGCCGCTACGACTTCGGGCTCGCCGGCTGGGAGGCCGCACTCGACCCGGGGACGGCGGCCGACGGTAGACCGCCCGAGCACGGCGTGTGGGACCTGTGGGCCGTCGTCGACATCCAGGGCATCCGCCGCGAGGTACGGCTCGGCGCACCGGCCGGCCACCCCGGCCGGTGGGCGATGCCCGCCGGCCGCCTCCGCGCCGCCGGGGGCGACTCCGTCGTCCCGTACCGCACCAAGGGCGGCAAGTTCGCCCTCGACATCGGCGGCGGCGTGCGCGGCCTCGCCGCGCAGGGCATGATCACGGACCAGCGCTGGGACGGGGAGGCCCTGCGCTGGACCGGAGCCGGCTGGATCGACAGCGTGCCGGGCGAGGACGCGGAGCCGCAGCTCATCCTGCGCTCACGCCAGTCCAAGCTGCACGTGCTGGTGCCCACCCGGCGGGCCCACGTACCGCGGACCGATCTGGACGCCGCGCCCGCGCATGGCGTCCCCGCCGAGGCCGGCTTCACGGCGGAGGTGGACCCGCTGACCGCCGACGGCGGCAGCCCGCTGCCGCCCGGCGTGTGGGACCTGCATCTGCGGCTGACCGCCCCCGGCATCACCCGGGAGACCCGGCTGCGGGCCGTCACCGGGCTGACCACCGAACAGCTGTGGCGGGTACGGCCCCTGAGCGACGGGGACGGGCAGCTGCGGCTGGTCACCCCGTACATGACCAAGAGCGGCCATCTCGCCATCGACTCCGGCGGGATCTACTTCACCCCGGAGAGCCAGCTGTTGCTGGCCGAGGGCGCCCGGGACCCGGAGTCCCGCCGGGAGTTCGTGGTCCGCGGGCGGGTCGGGGTCTACGGGGTACGCCCCGACGAGCTGCGGCTGCGGGTCACGGTCGGGGACGGCCCGCCGCGCACGATGCCCGTCGAACTGGCACCGCCGCGCCCCGGGGACCCGGCGCCCCGGGCGGTCGGCCCGGAGCGGAACGCGGACCAGTGGCCGGCGTTCACCGTGCGGATCCCGGCCGGCGGCGGTCCTTTCCGCCGTCCGGCGGTCACTGCCCGGCTGGAACTGGCCACCGGCGGGCAGCTGTTCGCCTCGCGCCCGCACACGGCGCGCTGAGCGCGGGCCGGCGGGAGGGCGCCGGGGCCCGGTGGCGGTACTGCCGGGCCCCGGCGGTGGCTCCGGATCAGTCGATCTCGGTCCAGGTGAACGCGACCTCGTCGCCGTCCGACACCAGGAACTGGCAGCCGCCGACCGGGGTCGCGGTGCCGTTCACCGAGATCAGCCAGAACTCGTCGGCGGTCTGCGTGATGCCGTCGATCTGGGTGACCAGGTAGTCGTCGAACGAGGCGTACCACACGCCGTCCCAGCCGAAGCCGTTCTGCTGGGCGGCGTCGTCCAGCGCGGCGGTCGGGGTGGCGCCCGGCTCCGGGTTGGCGCCCAGGTTGGTGCCGTCGCACAGGTGCGCCCCGCCGGTCAGCGGGGTGACGGTGTGACCGGTGGTGGTCACCTCGTCGGAGAAGACGGTGCCGGCCGGGCCGGTGACGGTCAGCTGCACGGTCACCGGATCGGCGGCGGCGACCGTGCCGGTGGCTGGGGCCGGAGCGGCACCCACCAGGGCCAGTACGGCGGCCGCGGTCGCGGTGACGGTGGCGGTACGGAACATGGTTCTCCCTCGAACTCGAACGGAACGTACGGAACGAATAGAACGGACAGAAGAAGGCATCAGGGGCGGAGCGCGCCGCGCCGCCGCTGCCGGGCGAGGAGATACACGCCCGATCCGGCGGCCAGCAGCATGGCGGCGGCAGCCACCAGCGGCACCGGGTTCGCACCGGTGTTCGCCAGCCCGCCGTCCGGGGTCAGCCCGCCGGTCGCCCCGCCGGTGGCGGTGGCGCTGCCGGCGGCGGAGGTGGCGCTGCCCGAGGCGTCGGAACCGTCGGTGTCGCCCGGGCCGCCGCTGGCGCCCTGGTCACCGGTGTCGCCGTCCGAAGCGCCGCCCGTCGCGTCGTCGCCCGAACCGCCGGTGTCCGTACCGGAGTCGGCACCGCCCTCGGAGCCACCGTCCTGGCCGCCGTCCGCACCGCCGTCAGCGCCGCCCGCGGTCACATCCGCGCCGCCGGCGTCCGCACCACCGTCCGCCGCGCCGCCCGCGCCGCCGACCGTGCTGTCGCCGCCACCGTCACCGCCCTCACCGGGGCCGCAGGCGACGGGCGCCGTCTCCGCCGCGCCGCCCGCGCCGTCGATGTCACCCAGCGCCACCCCCGCCAGCGCCGGAATCACCTGGGCGGTCGCACGCAGCGCCATGCCGTCGGCCACCGGCTCCATGTAGCCGACCGCGCCCCGGTCGGCCGCGACGGCCGAGCAACCCACCTGCACACCGCGCAGCCAGGCCGTGCCGCGCTCGGCGGCGGCGTCCCGGCCGCCGCCCGCCAGCGCCTGGACGGCGAGCGCGGTGGAGTTGGAGTTGGCGGCGCTGGCCGCGTTGTAGCCCCAGCCGCCGTTCTCCTGCTGCTGCGCCTCCAGCCAGTCCAGGCCCGGCGCGGCGTCCGCCGTACGGTCCACCGCCAGCAGCGCCTGCACCGCCATGCCGGTGCTGTCGGTGTCCGCGGTGCAGCGGTCCGGGTTGCGGCGCAGCGACAGCGGATAGCCGCCGTCCGCGCAGCGCGTGGACGCCAGGAACTCCACGGTGCTCTCGGGGGCGCCCTCGGCCGTGCGGGCCAGCGCCAGCACGCCCAGGGACTGGGTGAACTGGTTGGACATGTCACCGGCGGGCCCGGCGTCCGAGAACCGGCCGGTGTCCTGCACCCGGTCCAGCAGCAGCCCCGTCAGGTCGTGGCCGCCGAAGTCGGACAGGTCGCGGTGCTCGATCGCCGCGACCAGCGCCAGCTTGGCGGTGCCGCCCGCGTTGACGGCGTCCGGGTTGCCCCGGTGGATGTAGTCGCCGGCGTTCGCCGCCAGCCAGTCGGTGGCCCGCTCGGCGGTGGCGCCGGCGGTGCCGGTGGCGGCCAGGCCCATCACGATGTCGGCGGTCAGCCCGTGGTCGGCGGACGCGTGGGTGCCCTCGGTGAGCTTGCCGACCGCCCAGGTGGCGGCGGCCTCGGCCGGGGACAGCAGCTGCTGCGGCGTCTCGTCGGCGCGGGCGGTGGCGCCCGGCAGCGCCAGTGCGGTCGCTATCAGCGCGGCGGGCAGCACGGCTGCCGCGCGTCTGCGCAGGGTCGTCATCGGGTCATGGCTCCTTGATCGGTCGAAGAGGCGAAGGTGACGGGAACGTCGAAGGCGGCGCGGCGCGCGGCGCGGCGCAGGGTGGCCAGGACGGCGGGACCCAGCACGCTCAGCGCGATCGCGTTGGTCACCGCCCGGCCGGTGTCCCAGCCGAAGGTGGAGGTGGCCAGGGTGTAGAGGAAGAAGGTGTGCAGGTTCTCCAGCGGGCCGGCCTCCGGGTCGAAAGACAGCTGGGTGCCGTCGCCCAGCGCGAACGGCCAGAACCACAGGTTCATCAGGAAGCCGAAGACGTACGCCGCCACCACCCCGTACCCGGCCAGCAGCGCGATCTCCGCCCGCCCGGTGAGCCGGCGCGGCAGCAGCCCGGCGCCCAGGCCCACCCAGCCGGCGGCCATCATCTGGAACGGCAGCCACGGGCCCACCCCGGCAGTCAGCAGCGCGGAGGCGAACAGCGAGATGGTGCCCAGCGCGTAGCCGAAGCCGGGGCCGAAGACCCGCCCGGCGAGGATCAGCAGGAAGAACACCGTCTCGATCCCGGCGGTGCCGGCGCCCAGCGGGCGCAGCGCGGCGTTGACGGCGGCCAGCACCCCCAGCAGCGCGAGCGTCTTGGGGTCGATGCCGCCCTCGGAGATCTCCGCGAGGACGACGGCCAGGATCACCGGCAGCAGCAGCACGAACATGAGCGGGGCCTGCCCGGCGTGCGCCACCGCCTGGGGCTGCGGCGGCATCAGCAGCGGCCAGCAGAACATGCCGAGCCCGATCACCGAGGCCAGCGCGAGAACGACGGCGGCCCTGGGGCCGACCCGCAGGGCGGTGGCACGCGTGACCGTACGGGGGGCCCCGCTCATCGGGTGGCCTCCCCGCTCGGGACCGGCGCGAGCGCCTGCGCCACCTGGTCGGGCGTCAGCCACGGCTGCGGCTTGAGGATCTTCGCCACCTGGGGCGCGAACGACGGGGAGGAACAGATCACGTCGGCCGTCGGGCCGTCCGCGACGATCTCGCCCTCCGCCATCACGGTCACCCGGTCCGCCGTGGCGGCCACGAACTCCACGTCATGGGTGGCGATCATCACCGCCCGGCCCTGTGCGGCCAGCTCCCGCACCACCTGCCCGAAGTGCCGCTTGGCGTGGTAGTCCAGGCCCCGGGTCGGCTCGTCCAGCAGCACCACGTCCGGCGCCGCCGTCAACTGCACCGCCAGCACCAGCGCGAGCCGCTGCCCCTCGGACAGGTCCCGTGGGTGCCGCTCCCCGGGAATGCCGGGCGTCAGCAGGTCGAGCAGCGCGCGGCAGGTGCCCGGCTCCGCCTCCGACTCGGCGTCGGCCTGCGAGCACTCGCCGTCCACCGTCTGCAGGTACAGCAGATCGGCCGCCGTCTGCGGCACCAGGCCCACCAGCGCCCGCGCCTCCCGTGCCGACACCTCACCCGGGTCCGTGCCCTTCGCCGCCACCGCGACCTCGCCGGAACGGCGCGGGCCCGAGCCCTGCAACGCCCACAGCAGCGAGGACTTGCCGGAGCCGTTGCGGCCCATCAGCGCGATGATCTCCCCGCCCCGTACCTCCAGGTCCACCTCGCGCACCGCGATGTGCTCCCCGTAGGTCACGGTGACCTTCCGCGCCGTCAGCGCGACCGCGCCGCCGCCCACCGCGCGCGGCTGCGGCGGCTGGAGCCCCGCGAGGCGTTCGCGCAGCCCGGCGGCGTGCCGGCGGGCGTCGCGCACCGACAGCGGCAGCGGGTCCCAGCCGGCGATCCGGCCCAGATGAACGATCGGCGGGGCGATGTCGGACTCCGCGATCAGCTCGGCGGGCGTCCCGGACCGCACGCCGCCGTCCCCCGGCAGGTACAGCAGCCGGTCCGCGTACTGGAGCACGCGTTCCATGCGGTGCTCGGCGATCACCACCGTGGTGCCCAGATCGTGCACCAGCCGCAGGATCGCCGACAGCACGTCCTCGGCCGCGGTCGGGTCCAGCGCGGAGGTCGGCTCGTCCAACACCAGGACGGAGGGGTGCGCGGTGAGTACCGCGCCGATCGCCACCCGCTGCTGCTGGCCGCCGGAGAGGGTACGCAGCGGGCGGTGCCGCAGCTCCGCGATGCCCAGCAGGTCCAGGGTCTCCTCGACCCGCTTGCGCATCGTGTCCGGGCCGATCGCCAACTGCTCCATGCCGTAGGCGAGTTCCTCCTCGACGGTGTCGGTGACGAACCCGGCCAGCGGGTCCTGGCCCACCACGCCCACCAGATGCGCGAACTCCTGCGGCGGCCGGTCCTGCGTGCTCTGCCCGGCGACCGTCACCCGAGGGCGCAGTTCACCGCCGGTGAACCGGGGGACCAGACCGTTGACGGCGCCCAGCAGGGTGGACTTGCCCGAGCCGGTACGCCCGGCGATCAGGCACAGCTCGCCCTCCTCGACGCGCAGATCGACCCCGGCCAGGGTGGGACGGGCGGCGCCGTCGTAGCGGAAACTCACCGAGTCGAACGTGATCATGCGCGGGTCTTCTCCTCACGGGCCGCCGCGTCCTGCGGTGCGGCGGTCTGCTGCGGGGGTGTGGACGGGGTCGGGAGCGGGGGCGGGGGCGTGAGGAAGGCGGGCAGCAGCCCCACCAGGACGGCGACGGCCGGCAGCGCGGCCACCTCGGGCCAGCTCAGCGGGGAGAGCGAGGGGTAGAGGTTGGCCGGGTCCACCCGGGTGCTCACGTACATGAGCGCACCGGCGGTGAGTCCGGAGCCGGCGGCCAGGAGTTCGCCGGTGCGCCACTGGTCGGGCCGGTAGCTGCTGCGCCGCACCCGGCGTCCGCCGAGGAGGAAACCGGTCACGGCCAGCGCGAGGCCGCCCAGCAGCAGTGGCAGCCCCAGCAGCCGGGAGGCGGAGGGGTCGAGCGTCCCGTACAGGCCGGCGCACACGCCCAGCAGACCGCCGATGACCAGCAGTCCGGTGAGCAGCCTGGCCCGGGGCGCGGTGGCGCCCAGCCGCCCGTACCCCCGGGAAGCCATGGCGGCGGCGAGGGCGAGGGAGCGGCTCAGGGCGTCTTCGAGGACCGGGATGAGGATGCCGCGCAGGGCACCGCGCCCCTTGCCGGAGGCGCCGCGCAGCCGGCGGGCGCGGCGCACCCGCTGCACGCTCTCGATCAGCTGCGGGGCGACGGTGAGGGCGACCACGACGGAGGTGCCGATCTCGTACAGCGCGCCGGGCAGGGACTTGAGCAGCCGTTTGGGGTTGGCGAGGGCGTTGGCGGCGCCGACGCAGATCACCATGGCGGCGAGCTGGAGGCCGTCGTACACCCCGCCCAGGAGTTGTTCGGCGGCGACCGGCCCCAGCAGCCTGATGCCGGCCGCGGCCTCGGGGAGCGGGATCTCGGGGAGCGTGAACAGGATGGTGGAGCCCTGGCCGCCGCCGAAGACGATGCGGAACAGTACCCGCATCACGACGATGAACGCGCCGAACAGCAGGTACATCCGGAAGGACAGCGCCCAGGGCGCGTCGGTGCGGCGGCTGACGACGACGTAGCCGGCGACGGCGATGACCAGCAGGAGCAGCACCGGGTTGGTGGTGCGGCTGGCGGCGACGGCGAGGCCGAGCGCCCACAGCCACCAGGCGCCGGGGTGCAGGGCGCGGGGGAGGGGGGTGATCACTGGTCGGTGGCCGTATCCGTGGTGCCGGTGGGGGTGGTGGAACCGGTGGGGGCGTTCGCGGCCACGCGGCGGCGCCAGGCGGTGAGTCCCGCGCCGGCGGCCAGGGCGGTGGCCAGGCCGATGGCGGCGAGGGTGCCGGCGGACGGGCCGCCTGAGCCGGCGGTGGCGGAGGGGTCGTGGGCGTCGTCCTGGCCGCTCCACTCGGCCGCCTCGGTGGGGGCGGGAGCGGGGGCGGTCTCCTCGCCGGCGGGGTCTTCCCCGGCCGCTTCGTCCCCGTCCGGGTCCGCGTCCGTGTCCTCGTCCTCCCGCTCGGCCTCGTCCGGGGCGTCGGGGCCCTCGGCGTCCGGCGCGTCGCCATCGGGTGCGTCCTGCGGGGGCTCACCGCCGGGGGCGCCGGCGGCGGTGCCGTCCTGGCCGCCGGTGGCCGAGCCGCCGGAGGCGGCGTCGCCCCCGGACCCGCCGTCGTGCGAGCCGCCCGAACCGCCGGGCGTCCCGGAGCCGCCGCCGCCGGAGGGGCTGCCGCCCGAGGCGGCGCCTCCGCCGCCCCCGCCGGGGGTGCCACTGCCGCCGCCGTCACCGCCGCCGCCGTTGTCGGCCGGGCGCTGCGGGGCGACGCCGGGCGGCGACGCCATCTCGTCCTCGTCATCGGTCAGCGCGAACGACCAGCCCTCGATGCTGCCCTCGGGCGGGGTGCGGTAGGTGGCGCCGCGCTGGCTGTACGTCCACGAACCGCCGTTGGGCGCGTGCCAGTACGACCAGTACGCGGTGGCGGGCGGGGTGTCCACGCAGCTCTCGCTGTCGGCGCCCGGCCGGCCGTTGATGCGGCAGATGAACGCGTCGCCCCAGCGGGTGGTGCCGCCGACCTCGAAGCCGGCGTTGCGCAGCGCCGCGAGACCGTCCGCCTGGGGCCCGGGGGCACAGCGCACGATCCGGCCGCCGCCCAGCCCCTGGAAGTCGACCACCACGGTGACGCCGCTGCTGTCCGGGCAGAACCCGGGGGTGCCGGCGAGCGCGACCCGGCCGGCCGGGGCCGCTGCCGCCGCCGTACCGGCGGGCCCGCCCAGCGCGGCCAGCAGGCCGAACAGCAGGCAGGCGGCCATGACACGTGCTCGGGCGCGGGCGTGGCCCCGGACGCGGGCGACGGGCATCGGATGCCTTTCCATCGGACCGGCGCGGTGCGTGGCGGGGCCCGGCATCCGCCCACACGAGAAGACCCCTGGCGCGCGTTTCGGTGACGAAAGCGGCAGGGGCCTACCAGCCGGGACGGGCTGAGGGCTCCACGCTGCGGACCGTGACAGTGAGAAGCGGGTGTTCACGCCGGCGAGCCGAGTGATCCGACTCGCGACGCGGAACGTCGCACACGGTTGCAGGTCAGTGCCGGATTTGCACCGGCTTCCCTCGGTCGTCAACGCATGAAGTTATGGATCCCCCGAAAGACGGAATCTCCGCCAGAATAGGCCGCCCACCACGGATTTGACCAGACCTTTATCTGCGCTCCGATGTGCTGGATCATGCAGGAACAACCACGCGCCGATCACGGACCGGCCGACGCGGCCGGGGTGTGTGGTGATCCAGGAACGTAAGGACGCACATGAACGTCGCACGACGGGACGCCCAATACCTGGGCCCCGAACTGGAGTTCACCGAGGACGACGCACCGGACCTGGTGCGGGCGCTACAGCGCGCGGCCCGGCGGGCCCCCGACGCCGGTGTCATCACCCTGACCCCGGACGGGACGAGCAGCACCTTCCAGACCTATCCCGAATTGTTATTGCGAGCCCGGCGACTGCTGAGCGGACTGCGCGCGCACGGAGTGCGCCCCGGCGACCCGGTCGTGCTGTGCGGACTGCCGCTCGACGCGTTCTTCCCGGCGTTCTGGGCCTGTGTGCTCGGCGGCGCCCGGCCGGTGGCGATCGCCGACCGCGCCGAGGACGGAGCCCCGGCCCTGAACCGGCTGCGCCAGGTCTGTGACCTGCTGGACGCTCCGCTGGTGCTCACCGACCGGAGCGGAGCGGCCGGTCTGAGCCGTACGGACCCCGCCCTGCGGGCCGTGGCCGCCGAGGACTGCGCCACGGGACCCGAAGCCCCCGGCCCCGACGCCGACCCCGATGCCGGCATTGTCGTGCCGGACGGCGCGGACATCGCCGTGCTGATGCTCTCCTCGGGCAGCACCGGAGCCCCCAAGGCGGCACAGCTCACCCACCACGGCCTGGCCCTGTTCGCCGCGAGCAGCCGCCGGATCCTGGACCTCGGCCCCGACGACACCACCGTCAACTGGCTCCCCGTGGACCACAGCGGCGCCTTCCTCCTCTACCACGTGCTCGCCGTCTTCACCGGGGCGACCAATGTGCACGCGCCAACGGATCTGGTGCTGGCAGATCCGCTGCGCTGGCTCGATCTCCTCGAAACCCACCGGGCCACCCACAGTTGGGCCCCCGCCTTCGGCTTCTCCCTGGTCACCGAGGCGCTGGCGGCGCCCGGCGGGGCACGCGCGCGGGACCTGAGCCGGGTGCGCTCCCTGCTCAGCGGCGGCGAACGGATCGCCGAACCCGTCATGCGCCGCTTCCTCACCGCGACCGGCCCCTTCGGGCTGCGCGCCGAACACATCACGGCCGCCTGGGGCATGGCCGAGACGACCACCGCCATCACCTTCGGGCGGCTGGACCGGCCCGGCACCGTGCAGCGCGTCCTGCGCGGCAGCCTGACCGGCGAGGTCACCCCCGCGCCGCAGGACGCCCCCGAGAGCGAGGTCCTGACCTTCGTGGCCTGCGGCGCCCCGGCGCACAGGTCGGCGATCCGGGTGGTGGACGACGCGGGCCGGGTCCTGCCCGAGCGGTGGATCGGCCGGCTCCAGGTCTCCTCGCCACGGGTCATCCCCGGCTACGCCAACGCCCCGGAGGCGGACGCCATCGCCTTCCCGGACGGCTCGCGCTGGCTGGAGACCGGCGACCTCGCCTATCTGGCGGACGGCCAGCTCGTGATGACCGGCCGCCGCAAGGACGTGATCATCCTCAACGGGCTGAACGTGCTCTCCCAGGAGGTCGAGGAGGCCGCCGCCTCCGCCGACGGAGTACGCACCGGCGATGTCGCCGCCTGCGGAGTGCCGGGGGAGGGCGACCGGGGGGAGAGCCTGGCGGTGTTCTTCGTCGGCGGCCCTGACCCGGCCACGGACGCCACGACCGCCCAGAAGATCAGGGCCGCACTGTTCGGGCGGCTGCGGCTCACGGCGGACCGGGTGATCCCGGTGCCGGCCGCCGACTTCCCACGCACCCCGGCCGGCAAGATCCGGCGGGCGGAACTGCTGGAACGCCTGCTGGCCGGGGCCTTCGACGGCCCGGAGATACCCGGCGGGGCCCCCGACGGCGGCCCCGGGACCTCCACGGGGCCTGCCCACCAGGGCCCCGACGTGCGCACCGTGGTCGCCGACGAGGTCGCGGCCGTCCTGGGGCGGCCCGTCACGGGCGCGCAGGACACCCCGTTCTACGAACTCGGCCTGGACTCCATCCGCATGGTGCGCCTGCGGGCCCGGCTGGAGGAGGCCCTGGGACGGCCGGTGCCGCAGACCGCCCTGTTCGAACACCCCACGGTGACGGCGCTGGGCGCCCGGCTGGCCGAGGACTCCGGCCCGGTGCCGGCCCCGACCGCCCCCGAAGCGGTGCGCACCGAGGCCCCCGACCGGCGGATCGCCGTCATCGGCATGGCCGCCCGCTTCCCCGGCGCCGCCGACACCGACGCCTACTGGCGCAACCTGTACGACGGCGTCGACAGCGTCCACACCTTCGCCGGGCGGGACGGCGACCGGATCCCCGTCATCGGCGCGCTCGACGGCATCGACGACTTCGACGCCGAATCCTTCGGCATCGCCCCGCGCGAGGCCGGCGCCACCCACCCCGCCCACCGGCTGTTCCTGGAGGTCTGCCGCCGGGCGCTGGAACACAGCGGCCACGCCGGGGACGAGGGCGACCAGCGGATCGGGGTGTTCGCCGGCAGCGGGATGCAGCTGTACGGCCACCAGGAGAGCGGCCCCGGGAGCGGAGCCGCCGCCGGTGACCCGGTGGAGGCGATGCAGTGGGCGATGGGCACCCAGCCCGACTTCCTCGCCACCCGCGTCGCCTACCGGCTCGGGCTCACCGGACCGGCCATCGGCGTCCAGACCGCCTGCTCCTCCTCCCTGGTCGCCGTGCACCTCGCCGCGCAGTCGCTGCTCAGCGGCGATGCCGACATGGCACTGGCGGGAGCCGCCGCCGTTCACACCGCCCAGGACGCCGGCTACCGCTCGCACCCCGGATCGATCCTGTCGCCCAGCGGCCGGTGCCGCCCCTTCGACGCCGCGGCGGACGGCACGGTGGGCGGCAACGGCGTCGCCGCCGTGGTGCTCAAGCGCCTCGACCGGGCGCTGGCCGACGGCGACACCGTGCACGCCGTGATCCTCGGCTCGGCCGTCAACAACGACGGAGCGGGCAAGGTCGGATTCAGCGCCCCCGGAGTGGCGGGCCAGGTGGCGGTGGTCCGCGACGCCCTGCGGGCGGCCGGCATCACCGGCGACACCGTCTCCTACGTCGAGGCCCACGGCACCGGTACGGCGCTGGGCGACCCGGTGGAGTTCGAGGCCCTCTCCCGCGCCCTGGGCGAGGGGACGGACCGCACCGGCTTCTGCGCCGTCGGCTCGGTGAAGTCGAGCATCGGCCATCTCGACACCTGCGCCGGCATGGCGGGGCTGATCAAGACTGTCCTGATGCTGCGTCACCGCACCCTGCTGCCGACGCTGCACCTGCGCACCCCGCACCCGGCGCTGCCGCTGACGGACGGCCCGCTCACCCTGGCCACCGCACGCGGGGCCTGGCAGCCCCGGCCCGGCATCCCGCGCCGGGCCGGCGTGAGCGCGCTGGGCGTGGGCGGCACCAACGCCCACGTGATCCTGGAGGAGGCGCCGCCGGTGCCGGCGCGCGCGGAAGCGGCGGCACGCCCCGTCCTGCTGCCCCTGTCGGCACGGGACACCGCCGCCCTGTCCGAACTCGCCGCGGAACTCGCCGCCCACCTGCGGCACCACCCCGGTCTCGACCCGGCGGACGTGGCCACGACCCTGACCCTGGGCCGGACACACCACACCGGCGCCCGCGCGGCCGTCATCGGCGAGAGCGTCGACGAACTCGTCGCCGCCCTGGAGAGCCTGGAGCCGGGCCACTCGCCCGCCCCCGCTCCCGGCCGGCTGGCCTTCGCCTTCTCCGGCCAGGGCGCGCCGGCGGGCACCCTGGAGGCCCTGGCGGCCGACTTGTCCGTCACCCAGGACGCCCCGCAGCCCCTCCTGTTCGCCACGCAGATGGCCCTGGTGGAACGGTGGGCGTCGCTCGGCGTGCGACCGGACGTGGTGCTGGCCCACAGCCTCGGCGAGTACGCGGCCCTGTGCGCGGCCGGCGGGCTGAGCGCGGCCGACGCGCTGTACCTCACGACGGAACGCGGCCGCCTGATGCACCGGCTGGCCCCGCCCGGAGGGGCGGTGGCGCTGCGCGCCGACCTGGCCACCGCCGAACGGATCGCCCGGGCCGGCGGCGTGGAGGTGGCGGCCGTCAACGGCCCGCGCTCCCTCGTGCTGTCCGGGGCGGAGTCCGCGATCGCCAGGACACGGGAACTGCTGGACGCCGAGGGCATCCGCTGGCAGGCCCTCCCGGTGGAACGGGCGTTCCACTCGGCGACGCTGGACGCGGCACTGGACGCGTTCCGCGAGCGGGCCGAGACGATCACGTTCACGCCGCTGCGGGTACCGCTGATCAGCGGCCTGGACGGCGAGGTGCGGCCGGTGGGCTGGGTGCCCGACGCGGACCACCTCATCCGGCATGCCCGCCGCCCGGTCCGCTTCGACCTGGCCATGGCCACGGCCGCCCGCGAGGGGTACCGGGACTTCCTGGAGATCGGCCCCGGCGCCACCCTGGCGGGCCTGGGCCGCCACTGTGTCCCGGACAGCCGCTGGCTGTCCGGACTGCTGCCGGCCCTGGCCGAGCTGTACCGCAGGGGCCACCCCCTGAACTGGCGGGCCCTGCCCGCCGAAGGCACCCGCGTCCCCCTCCCCGGACCCCCGCGCCGCCCCCGGACCTTCCCGGCATGGCGGCCCGAAGGACCGGGCGACACCCCACCGGTGCGGACCCAGGCCCCGGCCCCGGCCGAGGAGGCCATGACCCACGGTGGCCCGGCATCTTCGGCCCCGACACCGGGCGATGCCGCCGGCCGGGCGCCGTCCCCGGACAACCTGAGTGAGGAGCGTGCACCGGTGCCCGAGGTGTCGGTCGACGGTCCGGGATCGCCCGGACCGGCAGGAGCGGCGCAGACCGGCTCCGCCCGGGCGGACGGACCCGTCGCGCCCCGAGGGAACGGGCCCTCCCCGCACGGAGCGCAGCCGCCCGCGCCCACACCCGGGGCCGGGCCGTCCACCGAAGCCGATGTCCTGGCGGTGGTCGCCGAGCTGACGGCGCGCAAACTCGGCGTGGAAGCCGAGGACGTCCGCCCGGACTCCTCCTTCTTCACCCTGGGCGCCGACTCGCTCGCGCTCATGGGCATGACGGCCGAACTGTCGCAGCGGTACGGCGTACGCATCCCCGTACGCGATCTGTTCTCGGACGCGGACACCCCGCAACGCCTCGCCGCCCTGATCACGGCCCGGGGCGGCACCGCACCACAGCCCGCGTCCTCAGCGCCGTCCACGCCGTCGAGCGGCATGGACACCGCCCCTGCGGCGGACACGCCGTCCGCGGCGATATCCGCCGACGGGGCCGGCGCACCGGACCGGCCGAGCGGGTCACACCGCCCGCCGGCCGCCGCCCCCGCCGGTGAGGCGCCTGCGGCCCCCGCACCGCGAGGCGAGGTCGCACCGGCGGTGTCGCCGCAGGTGACCGGCGCGACGGCGGCCACCGATGTGGTCGTCGAGCAACTGCGCACCACCCGTCACCTCGTGGACCAGGTGACCGAGCTGATGTCCCGCCAGCTCGACCTGCTCTCGGCCGGCAGCACGCCGGGCGAGCCGCAGGCCGAGCCGGTCGCTTCGGCGGCCCGCGACCGGGAGCCGGCCGCCACGCTCCCGTCCGTGCCGGCCACCGCGCCCGAGCCCGTGGCGCCACCCGCCGCCCCGGCCCCCGTGGTACCGGCACCCGGCCGCCCCGCGCCCGCGATCACCCGGGCCCCGGCCCCCGCCCCCACCGCCGCCCCGGACGGCGCGCCCGATTTCAGCCTGTACTTCTTCGGCGACTACCCCGAGGAGCAGCAGCGCGACAAGTACGAACTGATCATGGCGGCCGGTGAGTTCGCCGACCAGCACGGCTTCCACGCCCTGTGGTTCCCCGAACGGCACTTCGACTCCTTCGGCGCGCTGTTCCCCAACCCCTCCGTGCTGGCCGCCGCACTCGCGGCCAGGACCCGGCGGGTACGGCTGCACGCCGGCTCCGTCGTGCTGCCCCTGCACCATCCCGCCCGGGTCGCCGAGGAGTGGTCCGTCGTGGACAACATCTCCGGCGGCCGGGCCGGCATCTGCGTCGCCAGCGGCTGGCACGCCCGCGACTTCGCGCTCGCACCGCAGAACTACGGCAAGCACCGCGAGCTGATGTACGAACAGCTGGAGACGGTGCGGCAGCTGTGGTCCGGCGACCCGGTGGAGGTCACCGCCGGGGACGGCACAGCCACCGAGATACGGCTGCACCCGCGCCCCCTCCAGGAACAACCACCGCTGTACGTGGCCGTCGTCGGCAACCCGGACAGCTACCGCCGGGCCGCCCGCGAGGACCTCGGCGTCGTCACCAACCTGATGGCGCAGACCGTCGAGCAGCTCGCCGAGAACATCGCCCTCTACCGGCGCACCCGCGCCGAACACGGCCTGGACCCGGCGGCCGGACGCGTCGTGGTACTCGTGCACACCTTCCTCGGCGAGGACGCCGCGGCGGCCAGGGCCGAGGCGTACCAGCCTTTCCTCTCCTATCTGCGTTCCTCGCTGGCCCTGTTCAACCAGGTCACCAACAGCCTCGGCGTCGAGGTTGATCTGGAGAACACCGACCCCGAGGACGTCGACTTCCTGCTCGGCCGCGCCTACGAGCGGTACTGCGATGACCGCGCCCTGATCGGCGACGAGCAGGGCGCCGCCGCGATCGTCCGGTCCCTGACCGACGCGGGCGCCGACGAGATCGCCTGCTTCGTCGACTTCGGCGTCGCCCCCCAGCGGGTGCTCGACGCACTGCCGCTGCTCGACCGGCTGCGCACCTCCCTGCCCACCGGACGCCAGGCACTGACCCCGGCCCAACGGCGGATCTGGGTGCAGGAACAACTCCAGCCCGGCACCCGCATGTACCACGAGCCCAAGGCCATCCGCCTGGACGGCCCCCTGGACCCGGCCGCCGTCCGGGGCGCCCTGGAGCGGGTCATCGCCCGCCAGCCGGCGCTGCGTACGGTCTTCCCCCAGTCCGACGGCGTCCCCCACCGGGAGGTACGGGAGCGGATCACGATCGAGCTGCCGGTGGACGACCACAGCGGCGCCACCGAGGAAGCGGCCCTGCGCGCCGTCCTCGACCGCACCTCGGGCGAGGTCCTCGACCTCGCGCGGGGCCCGCTGCTGGCCGCACGGCTGCTGCGCCTGGCACCGGACCGGCACCTGCTGTTCCTCGTCGTCCACCACCTGATCGTGGACTCCGCCTCCACGGCCGTCCTCGCCCGCGACCTCACCGCCGAACTGCGGTCCTGGCCGCTGCCCGCCGGCCTGCCACCGCTCACCCCCTCCGCCGTCCCGCCGCCACCGGGGCCCGAACGGATCGCCGCCGACCTGGAGTTCTGGCGCGGTGAACTCGCCGGCGCGCCCGACCTGACGCTGCCCACCGACCACCCGCGCCCGGCGGTGCGCACCGGCGCCGGGGCCGCGCTCAGCCACGAGCTGGACGGCGCGCTGATGGCGGACCTGGGCCGGTACTGCGCCGAGCGGCGCGCCACCGTGTTCATGGCCATGATCGCCGCCATCGGCGCGGTGCTCGGCCGCTTCAGCGGCACCACCGACCTCGTCCTCGGGACGGCGGTCGACGCCCGGCCCCCGGACGCCGCGCACGAGGTCGGACTCTTCCTCGACACCGTCGCGCTGCGCGTCGATCTCACCGGCGACCCCGACTTCGGGACGGTGCTGCACCGGGTGCGGGACCGCAGCATGGCCGCCTACGAACACCGCGAGGTGCCCTTCGACGACCTGGTCCACGCCCTGAACCCGCGCCGCGACCCGGGCCGCAACCCGCTGTTCCAGGTGATGGTGGAGTACGAGCGGCAGACCGCGTCCGACCTGCTGGACGTCCCCAGCGACCGCGCGCCGTTCGACCTGAGCTTCTACCTCACCCACCACGGTGACGGGCTGCGGTTCATGGCCGAGTACGACACCGCGCTCTTCACCGAACGCACCGTGCGCCGCCTGATCGGCTCCGTCGAGCAGACACTGCGCCACCTCCTGCGAACCCCGGACGCGCCGCTGTCCGAACTGACGGCACTGACCGACGCCGACCGGGCCGAACTGCTCGCCCACCACACCCCGGAACCGCCCGCCCACCCCGGCGCGGACGACACCCTGCACGCGCTGTTCGAGCGGCAGGCCGGGCGGACCCCGGACGCCCCCGCCCTGCGCACGGCGGCCGACGGGACCACCCTCACGTACGGCGAACTGCGCGACCGTGCCCACGCCCTCGCCCATCTGCTGCGCGCCCAGGGCGCACGGCGCGGCGAGCGGGTCGCCGTGCTGCTGCCGCGCGGCCCCGAGCTGATCACCGCGCTGCTGGCGGTCCTGGGCAGCGGCGCCGCCTATCTGCCGCTCGACCCGGCGCTGCCGGCGGCCCGCCTGGCGGAGCTCGTACGGGACGGCGGGCCCACGCTGCTGCTCAGCGGCGCGGGGCTGCCCACCGAGCAGTACGGTGCCCTCGCCGCGGAGACCGGGGTGCCCGTGCTGCTGATGCCGCAGACCCTGGACACGGCCGGCGCCCACGGCGGGCCGCCGGAGGATCCCGCGGGCCCCGACGACCCGGCGTACTGCCTCTACACCTCCGGCTCCACCGGCCGCCCCAAGGGCGTGATCGTGCCGCACCGCGGCCCGGCCATGCTGGTACGCGGCCATCTGGCGGCGCATCCCGCGCTGCGTACCCTCCAGTGGACCTCGCCCGCCTTCGACGTCAGCGTGCAGGAGATCTTCACCACCCTGGCGTCCGGCGCCGAACTCGTCCTGATCGACGAGGCGGTACGGCACGACCCGGCCGCCGTCGCGGCGGCGGTGCGCGAGCACGCGGTGGAGCGGATGTTCATGCCCTGCACGCCGCTGCGCTATCTGATGGAGACGGAGCCCCGCCTGCCGTCCCTGCGCGAGCTGTTCTCGGCCGGGGAACCCCTGGAGCTCACCCCCGCCTTCCGGCGCTTCCGCGCCGCCCATCCGCAGTGCGAACTGTTCAATCAGTACGGGCCCACCGAGGGGTCGATCGTCGTCACCTCGCACCGGGTGAGCGAGGAGAGGCCGCCGATCGGCCGTCCGCTCCCCGGGGTACGGATCCGGCTGCTGGACGACGCCGGGGCCGAGGTCCCGGTGGGCGCGGTCGGCGAGATCGAGATCGGCGGCCCCGCGGTGGCGCACGGCTACCACCGCAGGCCCGACGAGACCGCCGCCGTCTTCGCCACCGGTCCGGACGGTGTGCGGACGTACCGCACGGGGGATCTCGGCCGCTGGCGGGCGGACGGCACCCTCGCCTTCCTGGGGCGCACCGATGACCAGGTGAAGATCCGCGGGTTCCGGGTGGAACCGGCCGAGGCGCGCGCGGCGCTGACCCGGCTGCCCGGCGTCCGGGAGGCGGCGGTGCTCGCCCGCCGCGACCGGCGCGGTGAGGCCGAACTGGTCGCGTACGTGGTGACGGACGCGGGGACGGACACCGGCACGCTGCGGGCCGCGCTCCGCGACGTCCTGCCGGGTCATCTGGTGCCCCGGCACTGGGTGCCGCTGGAGCGGCTGCCGGTGAACGCCTCGGGCAAGCTGGACCGGGACCGGCTTCCCGACCTGGCCCCGGCCACCGGCGGCGACGGTGCGGACCCCGGTGGGCCGGTCGAGGAGCCCGGCACTCCGCTGGAGAAGTCGCTGCACGACCTGTGGTGCGACGAGCTGGACCTGCCCGGCGGCATCTCCGTGACCCGGTCCTTCTTCCAGCTCGGCGGCCACTCGCTCGGCGCCATCCGGCTGGTGCACCGGATGAACGAGGAGCACGGCCGCACCGGCCGTACGCTCACGATGGCCGGCTTCTTCGGGGCCCCCACGATCCGGGCCGCCGCCGCGTACTTCGAGACCGAGACCGAGACCGGAGCCGCGGCCGGGAGCGCGATCGCGACGGGCGCCGGTCCGCGCACCGGCGTCGCGACCGGGCAGGAAGGGCCGAGCGGGGTGGAGACGGTGCCCGCGACGTCCCTGCTGCGGCGGCTGGCACAGCGGCACCGGGCGAACCCCAACCCGGCCGTCTACAACGTCGCCCACCGCCTGGAGCTGACCGGGGACCTCGACCCGGCCGCCTTGACCGGCGCGCTGCGCGCCCTGGTGGCGCGGCACGCCGCGCTGCGGCTGCGACTGGCCGGCGAGCGGGCCGAGTTCCCGGCGGACGTTCCCTTCGACGTCCCCGTGGCGGACCTGACCGAGACGGACGCCGACGCCTGGTGCCAGGAGGCCGCCGGGCAGCCCTTCGATCTGGAGCGGGCCCCGCTGTTCCGCTTCCGGCTCGGCCGCATCGCCCCGGACCGCTGGCTGCTGGTGGTGGTGCTGCACCACGCCGTCTGCGACGGCTGGTCGATGGGCCTCCTGTGGCGCGACCTGTCCGCCCTGTACGCGGGCCGGACCCTGCCGCGGCCGGCGGCCGACTTCCCGGAGTACGCCCGCTGGGCGGCCGAACAGCTGACCGGGGAACGCCGCGCCGCACTGGAGCGGTTCTGGCGCGCCGAACTGGACGGGGTGCCGCTGCGGCCCGTGCTCCCCTACGATCGCCCGCGCCCGCCGGTGCTGTCGGGGCGGGGCGCGCTGCACACCTTCACCCTGGACGGCGAGCTGCCGGCCAGGGTCCGGGAGACGGCCACGGAGCTGGGCGGCACCCCGTACACGGTGCTGGCCGGAGCGTTCGCCGTATGGCTGGCCCGGCTCGGCGGCCGGTCCGATGTGGTGCTGGCGGCGTCCAGCGCCAACCGGGCGGCCCGCCGGGAGCACGAGGAGGTGTTCGGCATGCTGGGCGAGGCGGTGGCGCTGCGCGCCCGGCTCCCCGAGGCGGACACGTTCGCCCACCTGGTGGCGCGACTGGGGCCCGCGCTGTTCACGGCGATGGACCATCAGGCGCTGCCGCTGGCGGAGGTCGTGCGGCTGGTGGCACCGGAGTACGGGGCCGGACCGTTCCCCGCGGTGCTGTTCACGGTGGTGACCACCGAACCGCCCGCCGTGGAGCTGCCCGGGGTCCGCACGACCGTACGGCCGCTGCCGGTCGCCGGCACCGCGCGGACCGAGCTGTACGTGGTGCTGACCCCGCACCCCGACCGGCTCACCGTGACCCTGGAGTACTCCACGGATCTGTTCGAGGCCGCCACGATCGAGGCGTGGGGAGGTGATCTCGCCGCTCTGCTGGCGCGGCTGCTGGCCGATCCGCACGCCCCGCTGCCCGGCACCGGCGGGGACGACGCGCGGTAGGGTCGGGCGCCGGCGGCACGGCATCCGTGCCGCCGGCGGCGATCGAGCGGACAAGGGGCCGGCATGGCACGGGGGAGCGGCAGAGCGGACACCTGGCTGATCGTGCTCGGGCAGAGCAGCCAGGCGCTCGGCATGGGCGGCATCGCCCTGTTCCTTCCGCTCATCCGCGAGGACCTGGGGCTGTCCTTCGCCCAGGCCGGGCAGCTCGCCGCCATCGCGACGCTCGTGTACGCCCTGATGCAGGTGCCCGCGGGCTGGCTGACGGACCGCTACTCGCCGAAGCTGCTGTTCTGCGTGGGGGTGGTGGGCACCAACGCGATGGCGCTGGCCTTCGCGGTCCTCCACCCCTACGGCTGGCTGCTGGCGGTGCAGGCGGTGTCGGGACTGTTCCGCTCCCTGATCTTCGCCCCGGGCATGATGCTCATCAGGGAGCAGTTCCCGGCCGACCGCAAGGCCACGGCGATGGGCCTGTACGTGGCGGGCGGCTTCGCCTCCAGCGTGCTGCTGAACGCCCTGGGCCCGCTGGTGGTCGGCCCGCTCGGCTGGCGCTGGCTGTTCGTGATCTTCGGTGCGACCGGGGTGCTGTGGGCGGTGCTCTACCACCGGGTGGGCACCGATCCGCACCGCGAACCCGGGTCGTTCCCCCGGTTCACGGAGATCCGGCGCCTGTTCGGGCATCCGGCGCTGTGGCTGATCGGTGTCATCCAGTTCGCCCGGCTGGCCACCGCGCAGGGGCTGGCCTTCTGGCTGCCGAGCTATCTGGTGGCCGAGCACGACATGTCCCTGTCGGGTGCGGGGGCGATCGCGGCCGTCAGCGCGCTGATCACCGCGCCGTCCAATCTGCTGGGCGGCTGGCTCTCGGACCGGCTGGGCCGCCCGCTGCTGGTCATCACCATCGCGCTGAGCGCGCTGTGCGCCTCGCTGGCCGTACTGCCGCTGGTGGACGGGGTGCTGCCGCTGCTGCTGGTGATCGGGGTGAACGCCTTGTTCGTGCAGCTGTACTTCGGCCCGCTGTTCGGTGTGGGGCTGCACTATCTGGGGCAGCGCACGGCGGGCTTCAGCTCCGGGTTCGGAAACTTCTGTGCCAACGCCGGGGGCTTCGCCGCCATTTCCGCCCTGGGCACGATCAAGGACAGCACGGGGTCCTTCACGCTGGGGTTCCAGTTGCTGGCAGGTCTGTACGCCGCGGGCCTGCTCGCCGTCCTGGCCCTGACCCGCACCACCCCGCTGACCGAGGAACCCAGCGCCACCCCTGCCGCCACCACCAGCCCCGGCGAACAGCCGGGCCCTGCGGCCCGGTTGCCGTAGGGCTCCTGCCGGCGCGCGCCGCCCCCGTACCCCTGCGGTACGGGGGCGCTCTTCTGCCCGCCCCATGTGACCCACGTCACTCTTGACCACCCCATTGACCGCTGTCATAGTTTCGGCCAGATGGACAGTCGGTCAAATGGTCAGACCAAGGTCGAGGCCGATCAGTGAACGGCCGACCGACCGACCGGAGCACGTCAAAGGAGCCGGAGCCGCATGAACCTGCACACCCTTCTCACCCAGCGCACCGAGGAATCCGGGCCCATCCGGGTCGGGGTCATCGGCGCCGGCAAGTTCTCCTCCATGTTCCTCACCCAGGCCGTGGGCACCCCCGGCATCCACGTCGTCGGCGTCGCCGACCTCAGCGTGGACCGCGCCCGCGCCGCCCTGGACCGCACCGGCTGGCCCGCCGAACGCTACGCCGCCGCCTCCTTCGACGAGGCGCTGCGCACCGGCGGCACCCACGTCACCGACAGCGCCGACGCCCTCATCGACGTGCCGGGCCTGGAAGTCATCCTGGAGATCACCGGCAACCCCCTCGCCGGCGCCTACCACGCCGAGCGCGCCATCGAGGCCGGCCGCCACGTCGTCATGGTCAATGTCGAGGCCGACTGCATGGTCGGACCCGTCCTGGCCGAAAAAGCCCGCAAGGCCGGCGTCGTCTACACCATGGCCTACGGCGATCAGCCCGCCCTCATCAACGAGCTGGTCGACTGGTGCCGCACCGTCGGCTTCGACGTGGTCGCCGCCGGCAAGGGCACCAAGTATCTGCCGGAGTACAACCACTCCACCCCCGACACCGTCTGGGACTACTACGGCTTCACCGCCGAGCAGCTCGCCACCGGCGACTTCAACCCGAAGATGTTCAACTCCTTCCTCGACGGCACCAAGTCAGCCATCGAGATGGCAGCCGTGGCGAACGCCACCGGCCTCAAGCCCCAGGACGAAGGGCTGTTCTTCCCGCCCGTCGACGTGGACGACCTCTCCACCCTCCTGCGCCCCAGGGAACTGGGCGGCACCCTCACCCGCAAGGGCACCGTCGAGGTGATCTCCTCCCTCAACCGCGACGGCACCGACCTCGCCCGCGACCTGCGCTGGGGCGTGTACATCACCTTCGAGGCCCGCACCGACTACGCGGTGCAGTGCTTCGCCGAGTACGGCGTGAAGACAGACCCGACCGGCCGGTACGGATCGCTGTACCGCCCGTACCACATGATCGGCCTGGAACTCGGGGTCTCCGTCGCCTCCGCCGTCCTGCGCGGCGAGGCCACCGGAGCGGCCCGCGACTTCCACGGCGATGTCGTCTCCGTCGCCAAACGCGACCTCAAGGCCGGCGAGGTGCTCGACGGCGAAGGCGGCTACATGGTCTTCGGCAAACTCGCCCCGGCCGCCGCCTCCCTCGCGTCCCGCGCCCTGCCCATGGGCCTGGCGCACGGCAACACCCTCACCCGCGACGTGCCCGCCGGCGCCGTGGTCAGCTACGACGACGTCACGGTCGACGAGACCGCCACCGCCGTCCGGCTGCGCCGCGAGCTGGAAGCCGCCGCCCGGACCACCAGGTAAGGGGCGATCCCTCATGAGCGGAAGGAACGGGAAGGTACGCGACGGCCCCGTCTAGGGTGGATCAACGCCCGGCACCATCGCGTCTGTGAGGGACAAAAGTGAACGCATCGCATCAGGAGCCCTGGGAACCGGTCCGCAAGGTCCGCACCTATGAGCAGGTGATGGCCCAGATCGAGAAGCGGATCACCGACGGCCATCTGGGGCCGGGCGACCGGCTGCCGAGCGAACGGGAATTCTCCCAGCTGCTCGGCGTCAGCCGCCCCTCACTGCGCGAAGCCCTCCGCGTCCTGCAAGCCCTCGGCATCGTCGAGGTCCGCACCGGCGGCGGCCCCGAAGGCGGATCCGTCTTCGTCGGCCACCCCGGCTCCGGCTTCGCCGACCTGCTGCGACTGCAACTCGCCCTCGGGCACTTCAGCGACACCGACGTCCTGCAGACCAGGCTCGCCCTGGAGGTCTGGGTAGCCGCCGAAGCCGCCCGGCACGCCACCACCGAAGACACCGACCGGCTGCGAGCGATCCTCGACCGGATGGACGCCCCGGAGCTGACCGCCCGGGAATTCAACCGCCTCGACGCCGAATTCCACGTGATCATCGCCGAATCGGCCGGCAACGTCCTGACCGCCCACCTCATGGGATCACTCCGGACCGCCATCCAGCGCCGGATGATCGACGCCTACGAACGCCTGGACGACTGGCGCGAGACCGCCACCACCGTCCGGAAGGAGCACCGCAGCATCCTCGACGCGATCGAACGCCACGACACCGAAGGCGCGGTCGCCACCGTACGAGCCCACATCACTGACTTCTACGCAGACATCTACGGAATCGGTAACGTCGCCGGATCCCGCACCACCACCACCTAGCCGCCCACCGCTCACACGGCGGCCCCGGGGGCGGGGGCGGCTGCCGGACGGCGCACCGGGCACACCGGCCGGAGTCCCCCCGGCCCGCACGTATCGGAGCCGCACCATGAGCACCACCCCCGCCCCCGCCGCCGCCCCGCGCGGCAGATCCGCCGACGGATCCCCCGACAAGCTCCGCGTCGCCCTCGGCAGCGCCGTCGGCACCACCGTCGAGAACTACGACTTCCTCGCCTACGGAACCGCCGCCGCCCTCTACTTCGACGAGGTCTTCTTCCCCGGCCAGTCCAGCTTCGCCGCCACCCTCGCCTCCTTCGCCACCCTCGGCGTCGGCTTCGCGATGCGCCCCATCGGCGGCATCATCGGCGGCCACCTCGGCGACCGCATCGGCCGCAAGCCCGTCCTGGTCGGCGCCCTCATCCTGATGGGCGTCGCCACCACCCTCATCGGCTTCCTGCCCACCTATGAGCAGGTCGGTATCCTCGCCCCCGCCCTGCTGGTGCTGCTCCGCCTCGTCCAGGGCATCGGCTTCGGCGCCGAATGGGGCGGCGCCATCCTCATGACGTACGAACACGCCCCGCTGCGCAGCAAGGGCCGCTACTCGGCGATACCCCAGGCCGGCGTGCCGCTGGGTCTGCTGCTCGCCAACGTCGCCTTCCTGATCGCCGCACAGTTCGACAGCCACCTCGCCTGGCGCATCCCCTTCATCCTGTCCGCCCTGCTGATCGCCGCCGGCATGATCATCCGGCTCAAGGTCTCCGAGTCCCCCGAGTTCGAGGAGATGCAGGCGACCGAGGGCGTCGCCAAGTCCCCCGTCCTGGAGGTCCTGCGCAACGACTGGCGCACCGTACTGCGCGTCATCGGGCTGCGGCTGGCCGAGACCGGTGGGTTCTACGTCATCGTGACCTACCTCCTCAGCTACATGAAGGACGAGGGCCTCTCCACCCGGGCCGTCCACCTCACGGCGCTGATCACCGCCGCTCTGCTCGGCGTCGGCGCGACCATCCTCTTCGGCCACCTTGCCGACCGGTTCGGCCGCCGGCCCGTCTATCTCACCGGCACGATCCTGACCCTGCTGTACGGCTTCCCGCTGTTCCTGCTGGTCAACACCGCCCACCCGGCGATGATCGTGATCGCCTTCATCCTCGGCCTGACCCTGTGCCACGACATGCTGGCCGGCACCCAGGGCGCCTGGTTCTCCGAACTGTTCAGCGCCCGGGTCCGTACCTCCGGCGCCTCCATCGGCTACCAGTTCTCCGCCGCCATCTCCGGGTTCATCCCCTTCATCGCCGCGATGCTGGCAGGGGCCTGGGGCTGGAAGGGAGTCGCTGTGCTGTACTGCGCCGTCGGACTGATCGGACTGATCGCTGTTCTCAACACGAAGGAGACCAGCCCGGCCCATACGGTTCCCAACCAGCAGCCGGAACCGGAATCCGCCGGCGCCCGCTGACCCGTACCCGTCCGTCCCCCTACCACCACCACTGCACCCCACCGCACCAGCAGCCAGCGCGAGGAACCATGCACGCTCAGCTCACCGAGATAACCGCCGAACGCAGAGCGGCCGGCGCCGCACTGCCCGCCTTCACCTGCTACGACCTGGTCACGGCAGGGGCGGTGGTGGCCGCCGCCGAGCAGCATGGTTCCCCGCTGGCGCTGCTGGTCTCCCCGAAGGCCGCCGCCGCCCCGGGCGGCCTGGAACTGATCCGCGCGCTGCGCACTCTCGCCGACCACTCCACGGTCCCGGTCTGCGTCCAGCTCGACCACGCCACCGACGCCGATCTCATCGTGGCGGCGGTCGAGGCCGGCGCCGACTCCGTACTCGCCGACGGATCGCGCGGCGGATTCGACGCCAACGCCGCCTTCGTCGCGGACGTGCGGGCCCGGCTGGCCGGACGCACCGCGCGCCCCGTCGCCATCGAGGCGGAGCTGGGCCGGATCGAGGGCAACGAGGACATCGCCGTCGTCGCCGCCCAGGTCGCGGCCGGCGCCCTCACCGACCCCGACACCGTCCCGGAATTCCTCGACCGCTCCGGCGCCGACCTGCTCGCCGTCTCCATCGGCAACATCCACGGCCGCTACCCCACCGAACCCCAGCTGGACTGGGCCCGGCTGGCCGCCGTACGCGAGCGCACCGACGCCCCCCTGGTGCTGCACGGCGCCTCCGGACTGCCCCCGGCCGACCTGTCGCTCGCCATCGGCCAAGGCATCACCAAGGTCAACGTCAACACCGAACTGCGGCAGACCGTCTTCGACACCCTCGCCGACGGCGTACCCCGGCTGCGCTCGGCCGGCCTCGACCTGGACGGGCTGCTCGCCGGCTGGCGCACCGCCCTCACCGACCGGGCCACCACCATCATCCACGCCCTGACCGCGAGCGGAGCCACCCGATGAAGACCATCGTCCTGGACGACGACCCCACCGGCACCCAGTCGGCGACCGGCGTACCCGTCCTGCTCGGCCCCGAGGAGCCGGGGCTGGCCAAGCGCCTCACCGAGGTGCTGCGCCACGACGACGCCGTCTACGTCCTCACCAACAGCCGCGCCATCGACGAGGCCGCCGCCATCGACCTCGTCACCCGCATCCGGGAGGCCGGCGAGGCCGCCGCCGGGGCGCTGGGCGAGGACGGGATACGGTTCGTGCTGCGCGGTGACTCCACCCTGCGCGGCCATGTCTTCCCCGAGTCCGACGCCTTCGCCACCGCCGACTCGGTGCTGCTGTTCCTGCCCGCCTTCCCGGCCGGCGGCCGGACGACGCGCGACGGCGTGCACTACGTACGGGTCGGTGAGTCGGACATTCCCGCCGCCGAGACCGAGTACGCCGACGACCCGGTCTTCGGCTTCGGCGCCAGCGAGATGACCGCCTATGTCGCCGAACGGGGTGGCGGCCGGGCGGCGCTGACCGTCCCCCTGGCCGGGATCCGGGACAGCGGCGGCGCCACGGTGGCCGAGGCGCTGCTGAACGCGGCGCCCGGCACGGTGATCGCCCCCGACGCGGTCAACGACGCCGACATCGACCTGGTGCACCGGGGCCTGGAGCAGGCGTGGGCGGCCGGCCGTACCGTGGTCGTCCGCTGCGCCGCGCCGCTGGCCGCCCGCTGCGCCGGCGCGGTCAGCCCCGGGCTGCTGCCCGCGCCGCTGGAGCGTCCGGCCGGCCCCGTGCTGATCGTGTGCGGCTCGCACACCTCGGGCGCCACCGCGCAGCTGGCCGTGCTGGAGCGCGAGCGCGGCATCCGGTCTCTGCTGCTGGACACGGCGGCGGCACTGGCCGACCCGGCGGCGGCGGGGCGTGATCTGGTGGCCGCCGCCCGTACCGAACTGGCCGGGGCCGGGGTCGCGGTGATCGCCAGCGAGCGGCAGCGGCAGGCAGCCAACAACACCCTGGACCACGGCGAGCGCGTGATGACGGCGCTGACCACCGCCGTACGGGAACTTGCCCCCGGGGTCGCGGCGGTGATCGCCAAGGGCGGCATCACCTCGGCGGAGGTGGCGCGTACCGGACTCGACACGGGTACGGCCCGGGTACGCGGCCAGGTGCTGCCCGGTGTCAGCGTCTGGGACCTGGCTACTGAATCGGGCACCGTGCCGTATGTGGTGGTCCCCGGCAATGTGGGGGATGACCGCACCCTGGCGGAGGCCCTGGCGCGGCTGGGCGGCTGACCCCGGCCTGCGTGTCGTGAATGCCCGTTCTGTCCCCGGCCGGGGATGATCGCCTCTGATCTCTCCGGCCCGGAAGGAACACCATGTCCACGTTCTTGTTCCGCATCGGAAGGTGGTCCTTCGGACACCGCCGGATCGTGCTGGCGATCTGGCTGCTCATCGCCGTCGTCGCGATCGGTGCCGCCACCGCCAGCGGTGGCAAGACCAACGACAACTTCACCATCCCGGGCACCGAGTCGCAGCGCGCCACCAACCTGCTGAGCGAGCGCGTACCGGATCTGAGCGGCGGACAGACCCAGCTGGTTTTCGCCGCCGAGGGCGACGGCCGGATCGTCGACACCCGGCAGCGCGACGCCATCGAGAAGTCGGTCCAGAACCTCAAGGCGGTGCCGCAGGTCGCCGTCGCCACCGACCCCTTCCACGGCGGGGCCGTCTCCCCGGACGGCACCATCGGTCTGGGGTCGGTGCAGTACAGCGTGCAGCCCGGCAGCGTGGACGAATCCACCCTGGAGGACGTGAAGAAGGCGGTGGAACCGGCGCAGGCGGCCGGGGTGCATGTCGCCTACTCCGGCAGTGTCTTCCCCGGCTGGAACGCCGCGCCCTCCGAGACACCGGAGATCGTCGGCGTCATCGTCGCGCTGATCATCCTGCTGATCACCTTCGGCTCCCTCGTCGCGGCCGGGATGCCGATCATCACCGCGATCCTCGGCATCCTCATCACCATCATGTCGGTGACCGCCCTGGCCGCCGTGGTGAATGTCGCCACCGCCTCCACCACCGTCGCCATCATGCTCGGCCTGTCCTGCGGCATCGACTACGGCCTGTTCGTCCTCTACCGGCACCGCAACCACGTCCTGCGTGGCATGGACCCGCAGGACTCGGCCGCGCTGTCGGTGGGCACCGCCGGCAGCGCCGTGGTCTTCGCCGCGCTCACCGTGATCATCGCGCTGTGTGGCCTGTCGGTGGTCGGCATCCCGTTCCTGGCCGTCATGGGCCTGTGCGCGGCCGGCGCGGTGCTGGTCGCCATGCTGATCGCGCTGACGCTGCTGCCGGCGATGCTCGGCTTCGCCGGGCCGCACATCGTGAGGTTCCCGGGCCGCCCGCGCCGGCTGCACGCGCGCCTGGAGCGCACCGCGCACACCGCCGCCACCGCCCCCGAGGAGCATCGCGGCGCGCGCTGGGGCGCGTTCGTCGTACGGCACCGGGTGCCGGTGCTGATCCTCGGGGTGCTGCTGCTGGGGCTGCTGGCGCTGCCCGCCACCCACATGCGGCTCGGACTGCCGAGCGGCGCCTCCCAGCCGACATCCAACACCCAGCGCCAGGCCTACGATCTGATCACCGAGGGCTTCGGGGTGGGAGCGAACGGGCCGCTGCTGATCGTCGCCGACCACGTCACGGACAAGAGCCAGACCGATCAGCTGATGGCGGCGCTGGGCAAACTGCCGGACGTGGCCGCCGTGCAGCCGCTGACCATGGCCAACGACGTCTCCGTCATCCAGGTCACCCCCGGCGGCGGACCGAACGACGAGGCCACCACCTCCCTCGTGCACCGTATCCGCGGCGACCGCACCGCGATCGAGGGCGACACCGGAGCGGCCATCCTGGTGGGCGGCAACACCGCCTCCAACATCGATGTCTCCGCCAAGCTCTCCTCCGCCCTCCCCGTCTTCCTGATCGTCGTCGTGGGCCTGGCGTTCATCCTGCTGACCTTCGCCTTCCGCACCTTCTTCGTCCCGCTCAAGTCGGTGCTCGGCTTCCTGCTGTCGATCCTGGCCGCCTTCGGCGCCCAGGTCGCGGTCTTCCAATGGGGCTGGGGACAGCACCTGTTCAACATCGAACCCGCCGAGACCGTCAGCTTCCTCCCGATCATCATGCTGGCGATCATCTTCGGGCTCTCCAGTGACTACGAGGTCTTCGTCGTCTCCCGCATCAAGGAGGACTACACCCGCACCGGCGAGGCGCGCGGCGCGGTGGTGCGCGGCATGTCCCACTCCGCACGGGTGGTGACCGCCGCCGCGCTCATCATGTTCTCGATTTTTGTCGCGTTCATGTTCACCAGTGACGCCACCATCAAGGCCATCGGCTTCAGCTTCGCCATCGGCGTGCTGCTGGACGCCTTCGTGGTACGCCTCACGCTGGTGCCCGCGGTGATGGCCATCGTCGGGGGCCGCATCTGGTCCCACCCGCGCTGGTTCCGCCGGCTGCCCGACCCCGACATCGAGGGCAAGCGCCTGGAGCACGCCCACGGTTCCTGACCGGGCGGCCGGCGGGACACCGGTCCCGGCCCGGCTACCAGATGGCCTCCACCCACTCCGGGTGGTCGATGAACGGGTTGCGGTTGTTCTGGTAGTCCTCGAAGATCACCTCGTTGCGGCGCCGCTCCTCCGCGTCCGGCGGGTCCTGCTCGTGCCACTCCTTGAGCACCGACAGCCGGCCGAGGTAGGGCACGCTGCCGTTCCCCGCCGTGTTGTTGACCTCCAGATCGGCGAACCCGTCACCGCCCTCGTACCGCACCGCCATGTAGAACACCATCCGGGCGACATCGCCCTTGACCGCGTCCCGGGGCTCCCAGGAGTCGGCGTCCGTGTAGTTGCCGGGCGCGCCCGAGACGGCGCTGCCGCCGTTGTCGAAGTCCTTGTTGCCGCGCACGCTGTTGACCTGGACGTCCTCGGGCCGCAGATGGTGCAGGTCGGTGCCGGGGCCGGCCGCGGTGCCGAAGTTGCCGTGCGACTGCGGCCACACGTGTTCGCGGTTCCACTGCCCGGTATTGCCGCCGTTGTTGGCGGCGCTGCGGGAGATGCCGCTGTATATCAGCACCACGTTGCCGGGCCGGTTCGGATCGGCGTCCGTTACCTTGAGGGCCTCCCACACCTGGGAGTACGTCAGCTTGGTGGTGTCCGCGCTGATGATCTCGTGCAGCGCCTGCTTGAGCGGCTCGCCGCTCTTGCCCAGCGCGTCACGGTAGTAGACGTCGTCGGCCGCGGTGGCCTGCGGCAGCGGCGCGACGAACACCGCCGTCAGCGCCGCGATCGCGGCCGGCAGCAGGATCCGCCTGCCGCGCCCACGCCCGCGCGCGGGGCCGGAGACGGTATCGGGGACGGGTGCGGGGGGTGCGCTCTGAGGCATGTGGGGGACCTCTCGGAGGACGGACCGTCCGCCGGCCTGACGGACGTTGTCGTGATCCTGCCACCACACGGCGCACACTACGCGCGTCCAGCACGACAGTTGGGTCAAGACCTCGTGTCCCACGGGCTACCGCCGCGCGAACGCACGGCGGGCGGGGAAGGAGCCCACGCTCCTTCCCCGCCCGCCGGCCGCACCGTCAGGCCCCGGTCACCGGCAGCCCTTCACGCACCTCACGGGCCGCCGCCACCAGGTTCTCCAGCGCCGCCCGCACCTCCGTCCAACCCCGCGTCTTCAGTCCGCAGTCCGGATTGACCCACAGCCGCTCGGCCGGAATCGCCGACAGCCCCTTGCGCAGCAGCGCCGCCGCCTCCGCCACGTCGGGCACCCGCGGCGAGTGGATGTCGTACACGCCGGGGCCCACCTCCCGCGGATAGCCGGCCGCGCCCAGCTCATCGGCCACCCGCATGTGGGAACGGGCCGCCTCCAGGCTGATCACATCGGCGTCCAGCTCGTCGATCGCCCGCAGGATGTCGCCGAACTCGGCGTAGCACATGTGGGTGTGGATCTGCGTGTCGGGACGCACCCCGGCCGTCGTCAGCCGGAACGCCTCGGTCGCCCACGCCAGGTACTCCTCGCGCTCGGCCGCCCGCAGCGGCAGCGTCTCGCGCAGCGCCGGCTCGTCCACCTGGATCACCGAACTGCCGGCCGCCTCCAGGTCCTGCACCTCGTCCCGCAGCGCCAGCGCCATCTGCCGGGCGGTCTCCGCCTGCGGCTGGTCGTCCCGCACGAAGGACCAGGCCAGCATCGTCACCGGACCGGTCAGCATGCCCTTCACCGGCCGCTCGGTCAGCGACTGCGCGTACCGCGTCCAGCGCACCGTCATCGGCTCCGGGCGCGAGAGGTCCCCGGCCAGGATCGGCGGCCGCACGTACCGGGTGCCGTAGGACTGCACCCAGCCGTGCCGGGTGGTCAGCGCGCCGGTCAGCTGCTCGGCGAAGTACTGCACCATGTCGTTGCGTTCGGGCTCGCCGTGCACCAGCACATCGAGCCCGGCGCGCTCCTGGAAACCGATCACCTCGTGGATCTCGGTCGCGATCCGGCCCTCGTACGCGGTCTCGTCGATGCGCCCGGCCCGCAGATCGGCGCGCGCCGTGCGCAGTTCACCGGTCTGCGGGAAGGACCCGATGGTGGTCACCGGCAGCAGCGGCAGCCCCAGCCGGTCGTGCTGCGCCGCCGCCCGCTCCGGGTAGGCGGCGGAGCGGCGCGCGTCGGCGTCCGTCACGGCGGCGGTACGGGCCCGCACCGCCGGGTCGTGGGCCAGCGGCGAGTTGGCCCGGGAGGCCAGATCGGCCCGGTTGGCGGCCAGCCGGGCGGTGATCGCCCCGGTGCCCTCGGACAGGCCGCGCGCCAGGGTGACGATCTCCTCGGTCTTCTGCACGGCGAACGACAGCCAGCGGGCCAGCTGCGGATCGATGTCCCGCTCCGCCGCGGCGTCCAGCGGCACGTGCAGCAGGGAGCAGGAGGCCGCCACGTCCACCCGGTCCGCGAGACCGAGCAGCGTGCCCAGGGTGCTCAGCGACGCACCCAGATCGTTGATCCACACATTGCGGCCGTCCACCACGCCCGCCACCAGGCGCTTGCCCGGCAGCCCGCCGGCGGCGGCCAGCTCCGGCAGGTTCGCCGCGGCGGGGCCGGTGAAGTCCAGCGCGAGCCCCTCGACCGGGGACTTCGCCAGCACCGGCAGCGCCTCGCCCAGCCGGTCGAAGTACGAGGCGACCAGCAGCTGCGGCCGGTCGGTCAGCGCGCCCAGCTGACGGTACGCGCGGGCGGTGGCGTTCAGTTCGGCCGGCGTCCGGTCCGCGACCAGCGCCGGCTCGTCCAGCTGCACCCAGCGGGCGCCCGCCGCCCGCAGATCGGCCAGCACCTCCGCGTACACCGGCAGCAGCCGGTCCAGCAGCGTCAGCGGCTCGAAGTCGTCCGCCACCCCCGGCGCCGGCTTGGCCAGCAGCAGGAAGGTGAGGGGGCCCACCAGCACCGGGCGCGCGGTGTGCCCAAGCGCCAGCGCCTCCTTCAGCTGCGCGACCTGAGTGGCGGAGTCGGCGCTGAAAACGGTGTCAGGACCCAGCTCCGGGACGAGATAGTGGTAGTTGGTGTCGAACCACTTCGTCATCTCCAGCGGCGCCACGTCCTGGGTGCCGCGCGCCATGGCGAAGTAGCCGTCCAGCGGGTCTGCGGCGACGGCGGCCCGGTGCCGCGCGGGGACGGCGCCGACCATGACGGCGGTGTCCAGGACGTGGTCGTAGTACGAGAAGTCGCCGGTGGGCACCTCGTGGACGCCGGCGTCGGCCAGCCTGCGCCAGTTGTCGCGGCGCAGTGCGGCGGCGGTACCGTGCAGGGCGGCGGCGTCGGTGCGGCCCTTCCAGTACCCCTCGATGGCCCTCTTCAGCTCCCGGTCGGGCCCCTGCCGGGGTACGCCGTACACGGTGGCCCGTGCTGCCGCGGCTGCGGACTGTGCGGTCACGGAACTCTCCTTCGCGAGTGTCACTCCGGTGTCCGGTGGACCACTGCGGGGGCGCGAAGGGGCGATCGCCCGGGCGTGCGCGGGACGGAGCCCGCCGGTCGCCCGACGCGTGACGCCGACCCACCCTCGAGGGTCACCGGGAACCGCGCACGGATGCGCGCGGACAGCGGCAGGTCTTCGGACTCGCGGGCGTTGCTCGCCGGATGACGAGGCTTCCTAGTGGCCGTCGCTTCCCAGAGCCGGGCATCGGCTCCAGTGCGTATGACGGCGGTCGTTCCCGCTCACCGCTGCGGGGCAGTCCCGGATTCCCACCGGGTTCCCTCTTACGACGCGTCTGCCTGGCGGGCAGGGCGAACCAGCTGCGTCCGCCACCCTAAGCGGTCCACCCCGTCACCGGACACCCCGTTCGTATGCCGGACGTGTCATCGCGCGGCGCGCCGGCCGCCGCGTACTGCCAGAACTCCCGCGTCAGCCGCGGCGGGCTGGGATCGGTCATCGCCCGCTGGGTCAGCAGCAGCGCCACGGTCCCCGTCGCCGGGATGATGTGCCCCGACGTGCCGGTGCCCCCCACCCAGCCGTAGCGGCCCGGCACCGTCCCGGGAACGGTCTGCGCGACATCGACCGAGCCGCCGAAGCCCCAGCCCTGCCTCTCCAGAAACAGCCGGGCCGCGGCGCGCTGCGGCGCCGTCAGATGATCGGTGATCAGCAGCCGTACCGCCTCCCGCGACAGCACCCGGGACCCGCCGTCCGGTGCCGCGCCCCCGTTCAGCAGCATCCGGGCGATCGCGCTCCAGTCGTGGACCGTCGAGACCAGCCCGCCCGCGCCCGAGGGGAACGCCGGCAGGCTGCTCCACTGGCCGTGAGCGCCGATCAGATCAGCGATCAAGCACACCCATGCATCTCGACAGGACGGCGCTCTGCGTCACCGAATCCGCCCGCCAGTCCGTACCGAGACGTGCTGCGACAGGTCGGTCGAAGCTCTTGCATTCACGCATTCACAAGCCGTGTTGGACGGACTCGTCGACCAGGAGCAGCACGAGCCGGGCCCGGACAGGACACAGTCACCGATCCCCGCCCGGGGCCGGCGGCTACTGGGCATCCGTGAGGGCGGTCAGCTCGACGCGCACCGCCGGGGCGACGTAGGGCGCGTCGTGGTACGGCTCGCCGTCAAACGGCTCGCACCACTCGCCAGTGACGATCCACCCGTCGCGGGCCGGGACGTCGCCGACCAGCTTCTCGTCGAGCGGGTCGCACCAGTACTCGCCGGTCTCCTCGTTGACCTCGTCACCATCGTGCTCGGCGCACCAGCCCAGCGGGCCCTGCTCGGGGCAGTCGACGTACAGGTGCCGGTCCGACTCGTGATCCGCGCGCACGAACAGCTGCTGATGCGTGGTCATGCGGTCCACCGTAGGAGTGCGACCGGGGCCGCCCGTTGGCGAACGCCAAGTTCACGTGTGCCGGGTACCGGAGCAACTGTTGATGACCGGTCGGCCGAGGGGCCTCGGGTATGAGCTGCACCCGGACCGGGTGCAACAGTGAGCTGTTGAGCAATGTGATGTTGCGGCAGTCAAGCACCAAACGATGGTCAACAGCGAGTAGCTTCCTTGCCTGCACAGCAAAGAAAAATGTTCTGGCTACACAGCTGAACAGCAGAAGAAAAATGAACTTACCGAGAGAGGATCGTCTCCTCTTGGAAATGTGCCACTGAACGCTACTAATTAATTATAATTCCCGGGATAGGGAAATTAGAAGAAGGGTCAAAAATAGCAATAATTGGGCCAGCTCTTTCCTGTCCGCACTGATGAGGCAGACTGCGTCTAGGTTCTAGACGGTCTGCCCGGACAGACTGTCTGGCTGTCCGGGCAGAGAGCGGAGAGGCGGTCCGGGCTACTCGCAGGAACCCTTGCGCGTAGTACCGAGTATGCGTCCACGACTCTGTCCAGACAGTCTGGGAGCAGTGTCCGGACACTGTCCCGACGCGTGTTCCTGTGTATCCATCTGTATCAAAGTGCAACGCAAAACCAGATCTTTTGCAACGCAAATGAATCTTCCAAGATTTCATCAATTGGGAAAATTAATTATCAAAGCAAGGTTATCCTGAAAGCTTACCAATCCCGATGCACTTTCGAAACTTAGCCCAAGCATCTGGATGACGGAACCTCGAAAAAAGGTGGTCGAATTTCCATGCCCAACAAAGAACTATGGTTCTGATTTGATAAATTGCAGCCGCAGATGGCCGCGCCGAAGTGTGGCATCGAAAATTAGAAGAGGTGTGACATCAGGGCTGCATTGTGGTGCGAATTTGGTGTACAGTATGTTGGTGCAGAACGCTTGCGAGCAGTGCTCCAGCAAGCAAGGTCCGTGACATGGATGGACCCCATGGCTAGCCCTGCAGAGCCAAACCATGGGGTCAACGGGTGCCGGACCTAGTGGGCCTGACCCTGCCAGGGGTCAGGCCCACCTGCGCTTCTACCCGAACCAGGAGATCACGGTGTCCGTCATCTCCACGGCCAGGGCCAGGGCCAACAGCATCTGCTGAGCCCGAAGGAACCAGGTCCACCACCCCGGCGCACCGCCCTCGTCTGGAGGACCGTCACCGGCGTGAGTAGGCATCCGCATCACCCCCCTCCTACATGAACCCAGCTGGATCTCATGCAGTCAGGTAGTGCCCAATTACAGTAGCACGGGGGGCTGTTCTGGCGAGCGCCCCTGGATTACCCACGAATTGCAGCCCAACACGTAGTCCTACCCTTGCACCGAATTCTGGAGGACCCTAATTTAGGGTCCCAGAATCACCGCAGGTCAGCGCATGCGGACGGAGTGATGGGCTAGTTCATTGGCCCCCCATCTGGGCAACATGGACGGCACCCTCCTGGGGGCCACCTGCCAGGGCACACAGACCTCGGAGAGGACCCTGTGACCGCAGGCCAGCGCAGGCAGCGGGGTCCGTACGGCGAAGGCCTGGTGGATGAGCTGGTGGTGCAGATGATGGACGGCAGAGGCCAACCACGCCGAGCGGGTCAGACGATGTCCTCGGAGACCCCCTCTCCTCCCAGTGCGCGGCGACCTCGGGGTCACAGCTGAGGTGGACGTCGCGAAAAGGGCGAAGCCGATCGGCTTTCCGCATTCGGTGCAGTTGCGATTGGGCCGGGGCGGCGTGTGCGTGGACAGCGGCTGAGTGCAGGGGGCTCGGAGCGGCTTGTGGAGGCTGACCTTCACTGGCAGTTCGGGGGCCGGGTTCGCGGTAGCGGTCCATGCCGAGCTGTACCTGGTCGGGGCGGGCGGCGATCGCCTTCCGCCGCCGGATGAGGAACGTCTCCCGGGCCTGGTTCGGCATCACCGGCGGGCGCGGTCTTCGCCTCGTCCATGGCGCGTGCGCGGACGGCCTGGTCTTTGTACTCCTCCCACCAGCGGGCGGGCACTTCACCGCTTGCCTTGAGCCGGGCGGCTTCGGTCTCGGACGCGCGTGCGCGGCGCAGCCTGGCGGCCTGTACTTGGCCCGCGGCCTCGGTGAGGTCCTTCTCCTGAAGGGCCTCGCGGCCGTCGGCGAGATCGGCCTGATCGAAGCCCCCTCGCCAGGCGGCAGCGCGGGCGGTCATCTGGGTGCGCTCCAAGCGGTGCGGGAGGTGAGCACGTCGAAGACGGTGATCGGCCGGGCGGCGGGCACCACGTCCTCCAGCGGGCTTTGCGGGGTACGCACCACCACCGGGTCGGCCAGCTCGGGCAGCCAGGTGCTGACCGGATCCTCCAGGGCCAGGGCGCCCTCGTCCAGCAGCGTCAGCACAGCTGCCGCGACCACCGGTTTGGTGAGCGAGGCGAGCCGGAAGAGGGTGTCCGGCGTCATCGGGGTGATGCCCGCGGTGTCGGCGTGGCCCGCCACGACCAACTCGACGCGGTCACCGTGGGACACCAGCGCCACCGCGCCGGGCACGGTGCCGTCCGCGACCCGGCGTTCGAGCAAGGCCTGCAGCGTCGGGAGAGTCGTCATGGCACCAGCCTGCGGCACCCCGCCCACCGCGCGGGCGTCACTGGGCGCGCGAACCCGCCCACACCATGAGGAAGATCAGCGCGACCACCACATGGCCCAGCACCCCGTACAGGAACAGCCGGGGCAGGAAGCCGGGCGGCAGCTCGCCGCTCTTCTCGCGCTTGGCGGGCTTCCCGGCCGGTGCGGCCGGTGCTGTTGGCGCGGGTGACACCGGTGGCGTGCCTTCGCCCGGTGCCGCGTGCTCCTCGCGTGGCGTCATGGCAGGACCGTCTCCCTTCCGTCGCCGCCCAGGCAGAGCTGGGCGGCCCCGCTGCGCAGCAGGGTGTGCACGAACAGCAGTTCCACACCCTCGGGATCGGCGGCGCCGATCCGGTGCGGGGTGAGCGAGTCGAAGTGCGCGCTGTCGCCCGGCTCCAGCAGATACCGCGCCTCGCCGAGGGAGAGCCGCAGCCGTCCGCCGAGCACATACAGCCACTCCTCGCCGGCGTGCACCCGGACCAGGTCGTCCTGGCCGCCGCCGTACGGCACCCGGACCCGCAGCGCCTGCATCGCGCGGGCGGGTCCGCCCGCCGGCCAGTACGTCCAGCCGTCCGCCTCGCGGGCACCGGGCCCGGCGTGCGGGCCGCCGCGCACGACGGGGTCGGCCGCCGCGGGCAGCTCGCCGAGCAGCTCGGCCACCGTCGTACCGTAGATCCGGGCCAGGGACAGCAGCATCGGCAGCGAGGGCTGGCGCTGCCCGGTCTCCAGCCGGGACAGATGGGCGGGGGAGAGCCCGGCCCGGCCGGCGGCCGACTCCAGGGTCAGCCCGGCCCGGCTGCGCAGCTCGCGCAGCCGGGGAGCCATCGCCGGCAGCTCGGAGGTCATGGCTCCGATGCAAGCAGCCTCTCGCCCCAGAGGCAAATCGTTTGCCTCTCAGGCAAAAATCCTGTGCGTCCGGTTCGCCCTCCGAACGCCCTGTCGGGCCGGTTCGGCGAGGAGTAGAGTCCCCTCGGAAAGCGCTTACTGCGCTTGCTGTGGAATGCTGAGATCCGCCCTGGTTCGGAGGAACCTCCCGCATGGCAACGCCCGAAGGGCCGCTCGACCACCACTACCGTGGCGAACACCCCGTACGTACCCTCGCCTATCTCTTCCGCGGCAGCCGCCCCCAGGTCGCCGGAGCCCTCGTCGTCTTCGTGATCAAGCACAGCCCCGTATGGCTGCTGCCCCTGGTCACCGCCGCCATCGTCGACACCGTCGTGCAGCACCTGCCCATCAGCCAGCTGTGGAGCAGCGCCGGCGTCGTGATGATCATCCTGATCATCAACCCGCCGCTGCACCTGCTCTACGTCCGGCTGCTGTACGGCAGCATCCGCCGGGTGGGCACCGCCCTGCGCTCGGCGCTGTGCACCCGCATGCAGCAGCTGTCCATCGGCTACCACTCCCGGATCAGCGCCGGTGTGCTCCAGGCCAAGGTGGTCCGCGACGTCGAAACCATCGAACAGATGGTGCAGCAGTCCTCGGACACCGGCCTCGGCGCCATCACCGTCCTCATCGGCGGCCTGGTCATCATCGGCATCCGCACCCCCGAGTTCCTGCCCGTCTTCCTCATCGTGGTGCCTGTCGCCGCCCTCCTCGTGATGCGGCTGCGGACCCGGCTGCGCACGCACAACGAGGAGTTCCGGCACGAGGTCGAGAACCTCTCCTCCCGGGTCACCGAGATGACCCGGCTGATCTCCGTCACCCGCGCCCACGGCCTGGAGCCCAGCGCGCTGCGCCGCATGGACCACACCTTGGGCAACGTGCTGCGCTCCGGCTTGCGTCTCGACCTGCTCAACGGCCGCTTCGCCTCGCTGGCCTGGGTGTTCCTCAACGCCCTGGGCGTGCTCTTCCTCACCGGTTCCGCGCTCATCGCCTACTACGAGGTGTGGGACGTGTCGGCCGGCGACGTGGTGATGCTCAGCGCGTTCCTCACCACCCTCACCAACTCCACCACCACCTTGATGGGCCTGGCACCCGTGATCACCAAGGGTCTGGAATCGGTGCGGTCGGTCGGTGAGGTCCTCCAGGCACCCGCGCTGGAGGAGAACGAGGGCAAGACCGCGATGACCTCGCTGCGCGGCGCCATCGAGTTCGAGAACACCGGGTTCCGCTACGAGGAGGCCGAACGGCCCTCGGTGCGCGACTTCACGCTGTCCGTCCAGCCGGGCGAGACCATCGCCCTGGTCGGCGCGTCCGGGGCAGGCAAGTCCACGGTGCTCAACCTCGTCATCGGCTTCATCCGGCCCACCAGCGGCCGGCTGCTGCTGGACGGCACCGACATGAACACCCTGGACCTGCGCACCTACCGGCGCTTCGTCTCCGTGGTGCCCCAGGAGTCCATCCTGTTCGAGGGCACCATCCGCGAGAACGTCGCCTACGGCATGGACGATGTCGACGACGACGCCGTCCGGGCCGCCCTGCGCGACGCCAACGCCCTGGAGTTCGTCGAGCGGATGCCCGGCGGCCTGGACGCGGTGGTCGGTGAGAGCGGCGGCCGGCTCTCGGGCGGCCAGCGGCAGCGGCTCGCCATCGCCCGCGCGCTGATCCGCAACCCCCGGGTGCTGATCCTGGACGAGGCCACCTCGGCGCTGGACACCCGCTCCGAGGCGCTGGTCCAGCAGGCGCTGGGCCGGCTGGTCGCGGGCCGCACCACCTTCGTGGTCGCGCACCGGCTGTCCACGGTGCGCAACGCGGACCGCATCGTGGTGATGCGCGACGGCGGCATCGCCGAGATCGGCACTCATGAGGAACTGCTGGAGCGGGGCGGGGCGTACGCCGGCCTCCAGCGCGGTCAGCTCACCTGATCCAGACCCGTGGGCGGGGGCGGCGGGCGGCGCGGCACGGCCACCCGCCGCCCCCGGCCGGGGTCACACCGACAGGTCGCGCCGGTGGCGGACACCGGGCCGCCCATCGATCTCGGTCTCGCCGGCCTCCGCGAACCCGTTGTGCCGCAGCACCGCCCGCGACGCCCCGTTGTCCAGCGTCGTGACGGCGGTGAGCGTGTGCAGCCCGTACGCGCTCACCGCCAGCCGGCACAGCTCACCGACCGCCGCCGTGGCGACGCCCCGGCCCGCCGTGCGCTGCCCGATCCGGTAGCCGACCTCGGCCGTGCCGGCCGCCGCGTCCACCAGATTGGCCCGGCCGATCAGCTCCCCGTCCGCGTCCAGCACCACGTGGAAGTGGATGGCCCCGGTCTCCTGCTCGGCGAGCAGCGCCCGGTGCCGGTCGGCGAACTCCGCGAAGTACGCGTCGCCCCGGTCCGGGACGGACCGCGCGAACCAGGCGCGGTTCTCCCGTTCGAAGGCGAGCAGCGCGGACGCGTGGTCCGCGTGCAGCCGTTCCAGTGTGAACATGCCCGGCAGTGTACGGAGCGGCCCTCAGCCGTCGAGCAGCGACAGCTCCATCGTGGCCAGCCGCACCGGATCGCCGACGGTGTCCATCGCCGTGATCAGGCCGGCCTCGACCGTGAAGACCGCCACCGCCACCGAGCGGCCCCCGGCCCGGGTGACCGCCCCGACCCGGCCGTCCACCAGCGCGAGCCGGGCGCCCCCGTACTCCCGGGCGAAGCGCGAGGCGCCCCGCGCCAGCCGCTCCGCGCCGCGCAGCACCGTGCCGTCGTCCGAGCGCAGCACCACATCGGGGTGCAGCACCGTCACCAGCGCCCGCAGGTCCCCCTCGCGGGCGGCGGACAGGAACGCCGTCACCACCTCCCGGTGCCGGGCGTCCGCCGGGCCCGCACCGGTCGCCCGCGTGCCCGGCCCCGCACCGCGTACCCGGCGCCGGGCCCGGGACGCCAGCTGCCGCGTCGCCGCCTCGCCCCGCCCCACGATCGGGGCGATCTCCTCGTAGGGCACGGCGAACATGTCGTGCAGCACGAACGCCAGGCGCTCGGCCGGGCTCAGCGTCTCCAGCACCACCACCAGCGCGGCTCCCACCGAGTCGGCCAGCAGCGCCGCCCGCTCGGGATCGGCGCCCGCCTCCCGGGGCGCGGTGAGGGCCGGCTCGTGCCCCTCGGGCAGCGGCTCCTCGCGCCGGGTCCCGCGTGAACGCAGCAGGTTCAGGCACACCCGGCCGGTGATGGTGGTCAGCCAGCCGCCCAGGTTGGTGACATCGGCGTCCCCGGCGCGCGCCGCGCGCAGCCACACCTCCTGCACGGCGTCCTCGGCCTCGGCCGCCGAGCCCAGCATCCGCCCCGCCATGGCCCGCAGCCGGGGCCGGTGTTCCTCGAACCGTGCCGCCAGGGCCTCGTGGTGATCCATCGCCCGCTCTCCTCGCACTCCTCGCGCACCGCGCTCCTGCCCCGTTGACCCGCGCGGGGCAGCGGTTGTGACACGGTGTGCGGCGCCGCCGGGACGCCGTCCGACGTGCGGCTTCCGGCAGCGTGCCCAACTGTTACCCGCCAGTACTGCCGAAGTTATTGACGGTTCACTGCCACAACCCTAGGTTGACCGGGCGGTTGACCGGAGGGCGTGGGCGCAGGGGGGTTTCCCGGCCGCCGCCTCCGGCTGTCGTACATCGTCGTACGCGCCTGTCCTCGGGAGACACACCATGCGAAGAAGCACTTGGATTCTGTCCGGTACGGCCGTCGTCGTGCTCGCCGCATCGGCCGTGACCCGGTTCGCCGTATACCCGGAGGTGCACCAGCTGCCCTCCGACACCGACAGCGTCTTCGCGTACACCGGAACCGCCTCGCTGCTCAACGCCGAGGCCCTGGAGGCGGGCGACGTGGCCAACGCCTTCCTCACCGACATCCCGGTGTCCGTCGAGCGGCACGTCAAGGTCGTGGACACCGACGGCGGCACGGCCGTGGTCACCGACGACGTGACCGTCAACGGCCCCGACGGCTCCCCGCTGTCGGCCACCGCCCACCGCTGGGCCGTGGACCGCACCGACCTGGTGAACAGCCCGGCGCCCGAGGGCAGCGAGGCCGAGGAGCACCAGGGCCTGGTGATCTCCTGGCCGCTGGAGCCGGAGGAGAAGGACTACACCTTCTGGGACCCGACCACCGCCACCGAGGCCCCGGCCGTCCACGACCGCACCGAGGACCTGGAAGGCCGTACCGCCTACGTGTACGTCATCGACGCGGCCGGGCCGCTCGGTGACCCGGCCATCGCCGAACGGCTGCCCCAGGCCCTGCCGAAGGACCTGCTCGCCGGCATCGCCCAGACCCTGCCCGCCGACCAGCTGCCGCCGCCGGAGGCCCTGGAGGCGCTGCCCGACCCCGTACCCCTGACGTACGCGGCCACCGTGCAGCGCACCGCCTGGATCGACTCCGAGACCGGCATGGTGCTCGACGGCTCGCTCCAGCAGACCATCGTGGCCCAGACCGCGGGCCCCGACGGGCAGCCGGTCACCCTCGCCCCGGTCAACACCATGGCCATCGAGGGCACCCCGGAGGGCGTGACCGAGCGCGCCGACGACGCCTCCGCGGCGGCGCGGCTGCTGTGGCTGATAGGCGTCCTGGCCCCGCTGGGTCTGGCCGGGATCGCGGTCGTGCTGCTCGCGGTCGCCGCCACCCTGGAGGTGCGCGGCCGGCGCAACCCGGCGACCGACTGAGCCACCTCCGCACCGCACCACCGGCACCCGGTTCCCCCGGACCCCTCAACGGCGAGGGGAGCGGGGGGCCGGGTGCCGGCGCGAGCGGGCGAAGGACCGGCCGGGCCCGCCCGCACCGCCGTCAGGCCCGCCCGTGTGCCGCCCGGGAGCGGCGCGCCGCCGAATCCAGCGCCACCGCCAGCGCCAGCACCAGCCCGGTCACGATGAACCGGAAGGACGAGTCCAGGTCCAGCAGCGTCAGCCCGCTGGAGATCGACTGGATCACCAGGATCCCCAGCAGCGCCGAGAACGCGCTGCCCCGGCCGCCGAACAGCGACGTGCCGCCGATCACCGCCGCCGCGATCGCGTTCAGATTGACGTCGCCCGCCCCGCTGGCCTGGTTCGCCGCCGCCAGCCGCGACGCCGCCAGCACCCCGCCCAGCGCGGCCAGCGACGAGCACAGCATGAACACCGAGGTGTACGTGCGCCGTACGTTGATCCCGGCCCGCCGCGCCGCCTCCGCGTTCCCGCCGACCGCGAACACCGAACGCCCCCACCCGGTGCGGGTCAGCGCGTAGTTGAGCACCAGCACCAGCGCCACGAAGGCGACGAACATCCATCCCACGCCCCGGCCCTGGTTCAGGTACCAGACCGCGAAGCCGCCGCCCGCCAGCACCAGCGCGCTGCGCAGCGCCAGCAACGTGCTGGAACGGGCCGACAGACCCGCCGCCCGCCGGGTGCGGGCCAGCGCCGACCCGGTGCAGAACAGCGCGACCGCCGCGGCCACCACCAGCACGTACGACAGCCACGCCGGGACGAACGCCAGCTGCGCGAAGTGCACAAGCCCCGACTCGTAGGGGAGGTTGATCGCCCCGGTGCTGCCCAGCAGATACAGCTGGACGCCCAGGAAACTGAGCAGCCCGGCCAGCGTCGCCACGAAGCTGGGCACCCCCAGCCGGGTGACCAGCTGCGCGTACAGCCAGCCGATCGCCGCGCCGGCCCCGATCGCCGCCGCCAGCGAGAGCGGCAGCGGCCAGCCGGAGTTGACGAAGGTGACGGCGGTCAGCGCGGCGGACAGCCCGCTGACCGAGCCGACCGACAGATCGATCTGGCCCACCAGCAGCACACACACCACGCCGAGCGCGATCACCCCGACCGCCACGGACTCCATCAGCAGATTCACCAGGTTGGCGCTGGAGAGGAACACCGGGTTGAGGATCTGGAACACCGTCCAGATGACGGCCAGTCCGGCGATGATCGGCAGCGGGCCCACGTCCCCGGCCCGCAGCCGCTCCCACAGCGCGCGCAGCACCTCGCGCCGGCCGCCGCCGTGCCGCAGCCGCTCGTCCAGCAGATCGAGCGGCGCGGCGGTCTTGATCTCACTCATCGTCCCGGCTCCCCTGACGCGTTCCCCTGTGGTCCTCCGGTACCGGCACCGCACCGACGATCGCCGCGATGATGTCCTGCTCGGAGACGGCGGCGGTGTCGAAGACGCCGTTGTTGCGGCCCAGCCGCAGCACGGCCACCCGGTCCGCCACCGCCCGGACGTCCGCCATGTTGTGACTGATCATGATCACGCCCAGGCCCCGGTCCCGCAGCCGCTGGATCAGCGCCAGCACCTCCGCGCTCTGGGCCACCCCGAGCGCCGCGGTCGGCTCGTCCAGGATGATCACCTTGGGGTCGCCGAGCAGCGACCGGGCGATCGCCACCGTCTGCCGTTGACCGCCCGACAGCGAGGCCACCGGCACCCGTACGGTCGGGATCTTCGCCGACAGCTGCCGCAGCAGCTCCCACGAGCGCAGCTCCATCGCCACCTCGTCCAGCCGCGAGCGCCGCACCTCCTGGCCCAGGAACAGATTCCCGACCACGTCGAGGTTCTCGCACAGCGCCAGATCCTGGAACACGGTGGCGATGCCCAGCGCGTGCGCCCCGGCCGGCGAACCGATCGTCACCTCGGCGCCCTCGAAGGTGACGGTCCCGCTGTCCGCGCGGTGCACCCCCGCCAGCACCTTCACCAGCGTGGACTTGCCCGCCCCGTTGTCCCCGACGACGGCGACCACCTCACCGGCCGTCACCTCCAGGTCGACCCCGCTGAGCGCCGCCACCGCGCCGAAGTTCTTGCTGATGCCGCGCAGCGACAGCACCACCGACATGGCACGCCCCCCTCAGCCCGCGTCCGTGACGCCGGCCGCCTCGCACGCCGCCGCGTACTGCCCGGTGCACACCTCGGCGGCGGTGAGCTGATCCGAACCGGCCAGCACCTCGGCGAGGTTGTCCACCGTCACCACGGTGGGCTCGAACAGCTGGGCCGGGGTGTCGAAGAGCGTGGTCTCTCCGGCCGGTTCCTCGCCCTGGAGGAACTGGTACGTCACCTCGGCCGCAGCCTCCGCCACGATCTTGATGGGCTTGGAGATGGTGTTGTACTGGTCGCCCGCCACGATCCGCTGTGCCGCCGCGACCTCGAAGTCATTGCCGGTGACGGGCGGGACCGGCACCCCGGCCGCCTTGAACGCGGCGATCGCCCCGCCGCCCGTACCGTCGTTGGCGGCCACCACCCCGGCGATCCCGTCGCCGAACCGGGTGATCTGGCCGCCCACCCATTCCTGCGCCTTGGCCGGCTGCCAGTCCGGGGTGTCGTACTCGGCCAGCAGCTCGAAGCCGCTGTCGTCGATCGCGTTGTGGATGCCCTGTTTGATGAGCCCGGCGGCGGCGTCGGTGGGGGAGCCGTTGACCTGGAGCAGCCCGCCCTGCGCGCCGGAGGCCCGCAGCTCCTCGACGAGGGAGAGTCCGATGGACTCGCCGATCTTCTCGTTGTCGAAGGAGATGTAGTAGTCGGGCGCGGTGCCCAGGACCGGCCGGTCGTAGGCGATCACCGGAACGCCCTGCGCGCGGGCGGTACCGACGATGCCGGCCGCCGCGTTGGAGTCGACCGGGTCGATGACGATGGCGCTCACTCCCTGGGCGAGCGCGGAGTTGGCCTGCTGCTGCTGGCGGGAGGCGTCGGCGTTGGCGTTCTGGTAGATGACCTCGCAGTCGCCGCACAACTCCTTGATCCTGGCCTCGAACAGCGGGCTGTCGTACAGCTCGTAGCGCGGCGAGGCGATGTCCGGCATGAGGAAGGCGATCTTGCCGCCCCCGCCCCCGCCCCCGCTGCCCTTGCCGTCGGCCGCCTCGTTGGCGGCGCAGCCGGTGGCGGCGAGGGTCAGGGCTATCAGAGCGGCGGTCAGAAGCGTCAGCGGTCGGCGTCTGGGCACGGCGGTGTGTCCTTTCACGACGGGACGGTGCGGTTGAGGCAGAGCAGGGCCGCGGGCCCGGTGGGGTCGGCGGGCAGGGCGATCTCGGTGAACGCCACGTTCTCCACCCGGGGGAAGATCCGCCGGTAGTGGGAGAGCGGCAGTCCGAGCAGGTCGCACAGGGCGAGCCGCAGGATGGTGCTGTGCGCGACGACGAGCACGGTGCGGCCGGGGTGCCGCGCGTGCACGGACCGCAGGGCCCCGGCGGCCCGCGCGGCGGCCTCGGCGGGCGGCTCGGCTCCCGGGAACGGATGCGCCACCGGGTCGGCCACGAACCGCGCCACCAGCTCCGGGTCCGCCTCCTGCCGGGTCCGCCCCTCCAGCGTGCCGAAATCCGCCTCCCGCAGGCCGGGTTCGCGTTCGACGGAGGTACCCACCGCCTCGGCGGCCGGCGTCGCGGTCCGCACCGCCCGCCCCAGCGGCGAACTGACCACCACCTCGACCCCCTCACCGACGGTGGCCACGGCCAGCGCCGCGGTCTGCCGCTCCCCGGCCTCGGTCAGCGCGGGATCGGTACGGGCCCCCGCGTACCGGTTCTCCCGGTGCCACACGGTCTGCGCGTGCCGTACGAGCAGCAGCCGCCCCCGGGGTGGTGCGCCGGCCATCACCGCCACCCCCCGCGCACCGCGGCACCGCGTCCCCGGTGACCGGCGTCGCCGCTGCCGCCCCCGACCGGCCGCCGGCTCCCGGGGAGCGGCGCGGCCCGGCCCCTCCTGAGCCGCCGCCATTTCATGAGCCGCCCCCGTTCGCCCGGTGCAGCAGGGGCTTGCCGCGGCGCCAGCGGTCGGCCTCCGCCGCCACCATCCGGGCCGCCCGCTGTGCGACCGCCCGGCTCGCGCCCGCCAGATGCGGGGTCAGGACCAGGTTCGGCGCCCCGCGCAGCGGATGGTCCGCCGGCAGCGGCTCCTCGTCGTAGACGTCCAGCGCCGCCGCGAACAGCCGCCCCTGGCGCAGCGCTTCGGCCAGCGCCGCGTAGTCCAGCAGTCCGCCCCTGGCGCAGTTCACCAGCACCGCGCCGGGCGGCAGCGCCGCCAGCTCCGCGGCGCCGATCATGCCCGCCGTCTCCGGCGTCAGCCGCGCGTGCAGCGACAGCACCCCGCTGGAGGCCAGCAACTCCGGCAGCTCCACCAGCCGCACCCCCGGCGGCAGCGCCGCCGGATCCGCGTACGGGTCGGCCACCAGGACCCGCGCACCCAGCGCGGTCAGCGCCGCCGCCACCCGCCCGCCGACCGCCCCGGCCCCCACCAGGCCCACCGTGGTGCCCTCGATCTCCAGCCCCGTGGCCTCGTACGCGTACTGCGCGCTGTCCCAGCGCCCCGCCAGCACCCCGGCGTGCGCCTGCGGAATCCGCCGCATCGCCGCCAGCATCAGCCCCACGGTGTGCTCGGCCGTCGAGGCCGCGTTACGGCCCGGCGCGAACGTCACCGCCACCCCGTGCTCGGCCGCCGCCGCCAGGTTCGCGTTGACCGGGCCGCCCCGCGACACGGCGAACAGCTCCAGATCCGGGCACGCCCGGAGCACCCGCCGGGTCAGCGGCGCCATCTGCGTCAGGCACACCCGCACCCCCGCCAGCGCCGCGATCAGCTCGTCCTCGCTGCCCGAGGCCTCCACCACCTCCCCGACCGGCCCGAACGGCACGTGCGGCCACGGCAGTTCCAGCTCCCGCACCCGCCACGCGTCCGGGCCGCCGCCCGTCGCGTGCAGCGCGTCGGTCAGCAGCCGGTTCAGCACGAATCCGTCACCGGCGGCCAGCACCGGGATCGGTTCCTCCACGGTCCTCGTCCCTTCCCTCATCAGCGGTCGGTCCAGCCCGCCAGCCAGCCGCGTTCGGTGAGCGCGGCGACCAGCGCCTCGTAGCCGGGGGTCAGCCGGGCGTTGCGGTCCGGGTCCGGCTCCAGCGTGCGCAGCACCCGTACCAGCCGCCGCGCCGCCGCCGGGATGTCGCCGGTCACCGCGCCGGCGGCCAGCACCGCCATGCCCAGCGCCGGTTCGGGGTTCGCCGGCAGCCGCACCCGCATCCCGAGCATGTCGCAGCGCAACTGGTTCCACCACGGGTTGCGCGCCGCCCCGCCGGTGAACGTCACCGGGCCGCCCACATCGGCCCCCGACGCCGCCAGCACCCCGAACGCCAGCCGCTCGACGTGCGCCACCCCCAGGCACACCGCGGCGAAGTCCCGCGCCCGGTCCCCGGTCGAGACGTCCAGCGGCCCGTCCCCGAGGAATCCGCGCGCCCCCGAGGCCACGAACGGGAACCGCTCACCGTGCCCCACCAGCGGGTAACACACCGGCACCCCGGCCACGTTCACCTTCGCCGCCGCCCCGGTCAGTGCCGCCAGGTCGGCGCCGGGGAACAGCTCCCGCACCGCGCCCGCCCCCGTACTGGAGGCCCCGCCCGGCAGCCACAGCTCCCCGTACGGCGCGCGGTGCGAGTACACCGCCCCGGTCGGGTCGTGCGGCAGCGTCGTGCTGACCCCCTTGAGCGTCAGCGTCGTGCCCAGCACCGCGTTCCACTCACCGGCCTCCAGCGCCCCGGCACCCAGCTGCGCCGCGCACCCGTCGGTCATCCCGGCGATCACGGGGGTGCCGTACGGCAGCCCGGTACGCGCCGCCGCCGCCCGGCACACCTCACCGAGCACGGCCCCCGGCCGCACCACCTCCGGCAGCAGCCCCGGATCGATCCGCAGCCGTGCCAGCACCTCAGCCGGCCAGCGCTCGCCCAGCAGGTCGTAGCCGCTCTTCAGCGCGTGACTGGAATCGGCGGCCACCGGATGCCCCACCAGCGCCGCCGCCACCACGTCAGGCTGGTGCGCCAGCCGCACCCCGCTGTCCGCCAGCAGTCCGGCGTCCCGCCACCACAGCAGCTTCGGCAGTGCCCACGCCGGCTGCATCCGGTACCCCAGGTGCTGCCACAGGCCCGATCCGGCCTCCTGCGCCTCGGCGGCCAGCGCGCCCGCCCGGCTGTCGTCGTACATCAGCCCCGGGGTACGGGGTACCCCGGCCGGACCGGTCAGCAGGACCGTCCCGGAGGTGGCGCACACGGCGAGCGCGCCCACCGGGCGCCCGCCGAGCGATCCCGACAGTTCGGCGAGCGCCTCGGCCGTCCGCTCCCACCAGGAGGCCGGGTCCTGTTCGTGCCGCGCCCCGTCGCGCCGGCCGCGCAGCGGGCGGGCGGCGGCGGCCACCGTACGGCCCTCGTCGTCGACGGCCAGCGCGCGCACGCTCTGGGTGCCCAGGTCGACCCCGATCCACACCGGCTCAGCCATCGGCCCGCCATCCGCCCCAGCGCGTCGCGGCCAACTCCCGGGTGGCCAGGAACTCCTGGTGCTCGTCGTCGTGGAACTGCTGTAGTCGCGGCGAGGGTTCGTAGCGGTGGCCGGGGTGCACCAGGGCACCGGCGGCCGTGGTCAGATCCGGGTAGCGGCCGAGCGCGGTGAGCGCGGACAGCAGCGCGCCCTTGGCGCCGACCTGACTGTCCCGGGAGGAGACGGCCGGCAGCCCGGTGATGTCGGCGATCAGCCGGCACCACAGCTCGCTGGCCGCGCCGCCGCCGCACAGCGCCAGCTCGGTGGGCCGGGTCGGGGCGGCGTCCAGACAGTCCCGGATGACATGCGCCAGGCCCTCCAGGACGGCCCGCGCCAGATGCGCGCGACCGTGGCTGAACAGCGCCCCGGTCAGCAGCCCGCTGGCCGCCGGATCGAGGAACGGGGCGCGCTCACCGGCGGGCGAGAGGTACGGCAGGACGCGCAGCCCCTCGGCACCCGGCGGTACGCGGGCGGCCAGTTCGGACAGCTCACGGTGGTCGCGCAGCCCGAGCAACTCCACCGTCCAGTCCAGGACCCCGGTGCCGGCCAGGGTGGGAAAGGCCCGCATGAGCAGGTCCGGTACGCCGAAGTCGAGGGTGAGACCGGCGGGTTCGCCCTCCTCCGGCGCCGCCCGGCGGATGAGTACCTCGGTGCACAAAGTGGTGCCCAGCACACACGTGGCCTGCCCGGCGGTGGTGGTGCCGGTTCCCAGAGCGGTGGCCACCACGTCGTACGGGGCGAGCACCACCGGCGTACCGGAGGGCAGCCCCAGCTCACCGGCCGCCCCGGTGGTCAGCTCCGCGACCCGCTCCTCGCCGCTCAGCAGCGGTGGCAGCAGCGCACGGTGCGCGGACAGCCCGTACCACTCGATCAGCTTGTCGGAGTAGTCGCGGGTGCGGATGTCGAGCCAGGGCGCGGACGCCTCGGACGGGTGCAGCCCCAGCACCCCCGTCAGCCGCAGAAACAGCCAGCTGCCGCAGGTCAGTACGGCGTGCGCGGCGCGCAGGGACTCCGGCTCCCGCTCGGCGAGCACCCGCAGGATCGCGTTCGGCAGTCCCGCGTTGCTGAGCGAGGCGTTGTCGCGGTACGCCCGCTCCAGCACGCCCTCGGTGCGCCAGCGGCGGACGACGGCGGCGGCGCGGGCGTCGTTCCACAGCACGGCGGGCCGTACCGGGCGGTGCCCGTGGTCGACCAGCCAGGCGCCGTCGCCCTGGGCGGTCAGGGCCAGCAGCCCGACCGGGCGCGCCACCTCGGTCACGGCATCACGGATCGCGGCGGCCACCGCGCTCCAGACCTCGTCCATGTCCTGCTCGGCCGCGCCGGGGTACGGGTGGTGGACCCGCGTCTCGCGTCGGCTGACCGTCAGTTCCCGTCCGGCGGCGTCGAACACCACCGCCTTGATCACGGTGGTGCCGGCGTCGACGCACACCGCGACTTCCTCGTTCCGCACCGCCATCTCGCCGCACCTCATTCCGGCCGACCCCGATGTGACGCGTATTACACGCACGCTCCCGGAATTTCGCAACTTTTCACATTGATCTTGGGGGCGCGTGTCGCGCGGAACGGGAAAAGAGGCAGCTCGGAGCTGCCGAGCCGCTGCCGCCCGTGGCCGACCAACCGGGTGAACTTCACATGACGTAGCAGAACTGGGCTGCCGTCAGGTCCTTCGGTCAGCAGTCCTCCACCACATCGACCCGGGCGCCCCTCGCCCACAGCTCGCGCACCGTACGCGGCGCGGTGCCGCCGTCCACCACCACCCGGTCCAGCTCCGCCAGCGCCGCCAGCCGGTGCGGCGCGCGGCGGTCGAACTTGGAGTGGTCGATCAGCGCGACGGTCCGGGAGGCCGAGGCCACCAGCGCCCGGCGGGTGATCGCGGTACGCAGCGACTGGAGGTAACACACCCCGTCCGCCACCGCCGTGGTGGACACGAAGAGCAGATCGGGCCGGATGCCGGCCGCCGCGTCCGCCGTGTCCTGGCCCAGGAAGGAGTCGTACGCCGCGTCGTACCGGCCGCCAAGACCCACCAGTTCGATGCCCGGCTGGGCGGCCAGCGCCCGGATCACCGGCAGGAAGTGCGTCACCACGGTGAGCGGCGCCCGCTCCGGCAGCAGCCGGGCCAGCACCAGGGAGGTTGTGCTGTCGTCCAGCGCCACCACCTGCCCGGACTCGACCTCGGTGGCCAGTGCCTCGCGGGCGATCGCCAGCTTCGCGTCCACCTGGGCCTGCATCCGGTGTTCGAGGTCGCCGTGGAAGGTGGTGGTCGGGGCGCTGGTCGCGCCGCCGCGCACCTTGTGCAGGAATCCGCGCCGGGCCAGCTCGTCGAGGTCGCGGTGCACCGTCATGATGCTGACCCCGTACTCCCGGGCCAGCGCGTCCACCCGCACGAATCCCGCCTCGGCCACCTGCCGGCGCATGGCCACCCGCCGCAGTTCCGGATTCCGCCGTGCCCCGTCCGCCGTCATGGGATCACCCGCCATCCGCCCAGCATCGCACGGGGGTTGACGGGCGTTCGGGGGTCGCGATCGGCCCGATGGGTGTGGGAGCGCTTCCATGAAGGGCGTGTTCATGTCACCATCCGCACGACGTGCCGCTCCGCGAACCGCAGCCGGCCGCACGGCCTCCACCGCCGCGCGAGCCCGCTCCGTGCCCCCACTCCTCGTGCCGAAGGGACCCCGATGACCACCACCTCGCCCCGCACAGCGGGACGGCGGCGACGGCCGCCCCGTACCGTACTCGCCACCCTGCTCGGCGCCCTCGCACCGCTGCTCGCGGCGATGTTCCTCACCGCGCCGCCCGCCTCCGCCGCCACCCTCACCGAGGTGACCGGCTTCGGCGCCAACCCCAGCGGCCTGCGGATGCACCTGTACGTGCCCGACACCGTCCAGCAGCGCCCCGCCGTCCTGGTGGCCGTGCACTACTGCACCGGCAGCGGCCCCGCCTTCCACTCCGGCACCGAGTTCGCCTCGCTCGCCGACCGCCACGGCTTCATCGTCATCTACCCGTCCGCCACCCGCAGCGGCCAGTGCTTCGACGTCTCCTCGCCCCAGGCGCTGCGCCGCGACGGAGGCAGCGACCCGGTCGGCATCCGCTCGATGGTCGACCACGTGCAGCGCACCCACGGCGGCGACCCGGAACGCGTCTACGTGACCGGAGCCTCCTCCGGCGCCATGATGACCAACGTGCTGCTGGGCGTCTACCCCGACGTCTTCAAGGCGGGCGCCGCGTTCGCCGGGGTCCCGTTCGGCTGCTTCGCCACCACCGACGGCTCCGGCTGGAACAGCGCCTGTGCGCAGGGGCAGATCAGCCGTACCCCGCAGGAGTGGGGCGACCTCGTACGGGCCGCCCACCCCGGCTACACGGGGCCGCGACCGCGCATGCAGATATGGCACGGCACCACGGACGACGTGCTGCGCTACCCGAACTTCGCGGAGCAGATCAAGCAGTGGACGCAGGTGCTCGGGGTGAGCCAGACACCCGCGTACAGCGATCAGCCGCAGGCCGGCTGGAACCGCACCCGCTACGGCGGTACCGGCGACCAGGCCCCGGTGGAGGCCATCAGCCTCCAGGGCACCGGACACAACGTGCCCGGCGGCGGCATGGCGGCCCGGGTGATCCAGTTCTTCGGCCTCGACCAGAGCGGCGGTGATCCCGGCCCGGGCCCCGGGCCCGACCCCCAGCCGGGCGCCTGCCGGGTGGGGATCGCCACCCAGGCCTGGAACACCGGGCTGACCGCCGAGCTGACCGTCACCAACACCGGCAGCACGACGGTGAGCGGCTGGTCGCTTGCCTTCGCGCTGCCGGCCGGCCAGGCCATCACCGCGGGCTGGAACGCCGCCTACAGCACCTCCGGCGGCACCGTGACGGCCACCCCGGTGGCCCACAACAGCACCATCGCCCCGGGTGCGAGCGTCAGCTTCGGCTACCAGGCCACCCACACGGGCAACGCGGCGGGCCCGGCCGCCTTCACCCTCAACGGCGCCGGGTGCACGACGTCCTGACCGGCCACCGCGCGGTGGCCCGGCGCCGCAGTCCGGCGGCCCGGACCGCCGGACTGCGGCGCCGGGGGCGTAGCGGCGGGAGTGGCGTGGCGGTCCCGGGCCGACCGCGGTGTTCGGGGCGACAGCCGGTCCGCTTGAATGATCACCATGAATGCGTTCCTCCCGCCACGAGCCCAGCACGGCACCCTCGGTTCGGGGGTCATCCTCCTCTTCTTCGGAACCGTGTGGTGGCTCGTGGGGGCCATCGCCCTGGGGGAGGCCGCCGTCCTCGTCGCGGGACTGGCCGCGGTCGTGGCCCTCTCCGTGCTCGCCGTCCGCCGCCTGGACAACATCGGCGGCCGGGAGGCGTACGAGCGGGCCGCCCCGGCCTACCGGACGGCCAACGCCGCCCAGGCGGCCGGGATCGCGGCCGTCGTCGCCGTCTGTGTGGCCACCGGTGGGCAGCAGTGGATTCCGGCCCTCGTCACGGTCGTGGTCGGGGCCCACTTCTTCCCGCTGGTCCGTCCCTTCGGCCGTCCCGAGTACCGCTGGACCGGAGCCCTGCTCATCGTCCTGGGCCTCGCCGGCTGCGTCACCGCCCTCGCCGGGGCCGAGGTGACGACGGTCCTGACCCTGTCCGGCCTGGGATCGGCCACGATCCTGTGGGGCACGACCGCCTGGCACGTGGTGGGCGGGGCGCCCGACGCCTCCGCCGCACCGCACGAGCGGGAAACGGCGGGCTGACCGGCTCCACCCCGGAGGAACGTCCGCGCGGCAGCACCGGACCGTCCGGGAGGACGGGGCCCACCCGGGAACCGCGGGGCACCTCGTACGGCCCCCCATCAGACCGGGATTGACCCTTGGCACGGGCAACTGCCGCTCCGGCACGGCCGCTTGGGAGCGCTTCCATGAGACGCTGGCGCGTATTCCGGAACGGCCGGTCACTAGAACACCGTTCGATCCACCGGCCGTGTTCCCCCCACGCCTGAAGGAGCGAATGGTGTTGTCGCGCAGATCAAGATTCTGGCGCCGCGTGGTGGTTGCCGTGGCCGCCGTGACCACGGTGGCGGTGGGGATCGGACCCGCCACCGCCGACGAACCGGCACCGGCGGCCTCCCAGGCGGCGGCGAAATCCGTCTACCTGCCGGAACGCTGGCTCACCACCGGCGAAGTGCCCTGGAGCGCCGACCGGACCCAGGAATCGGAGAACTTCATCCTCCTGTGGGGAGAGAGGTCCGGCACGGACCCGCAGACCGCGCCGGGCGAGTACCGTTTCGATCCGGCCAACATCCTCAGCCAGTTGGAGACGCTGTACTCCTTCTACGTCAACGACATGCGGTTCACCCCGGAGACCGGGCTGCTCGCCGAGCACAAGATCATCGTCATCGTCACCCGTACCTGGAACCGCACCGCGCTCGACGCCTGGGCCACCGGCGGCTCGGTCGACGGCCGGGTCGGCATCATCAACATCGCCCCCGCCGCCGCCCAGCCCGGCTCCTGGGGCCTCGCCCATGAACTGGGCCATGTCTTCCAGAACTACACCTTCCTCGGCAAGGGCGGCGGCCTCGGCTTCACCCACGCCTCCGCCGGCACGTTCTGGGAGACCAGCGCCGAGTTCATGGCCATGCAGGTGTACCCGGGCGGCGGCGCCGGCGATCTGACCCGCTTCCTGCGCACCGAGAACCTGGCGTACTCCTCCAGCCGTCACCACTACGGCAACTGGATGCTCGTCCAGCACCTGGTCGACAACTACGGCGGGATCCAGACCTTCAACGACCTCTGGAACCAGGCGCGCAACACCGAGCACCCGCTGGAGGCCTACCGGCGGATCAACAACCTGACGCAGGCCCAGCTCAACACCCGCATCGGTGAGTACGCCCAGCGGCAGGTCACCTACGACTACTCCAACCGCGCGCAGATCATGCCGTTCATCAACACCATGTACGGCGCCGGCTTCATCAACGCCTACAACGGTGTCCCGGTGGAGGCCGTCGACCAGGCGGCGGGCCGCTACGCCATCTCGGACCGGATCGCCCCCTCCGACTACGGCTACAACAAGATCAAGCTGGTGCCCGCCACCGACGGCGGCCTGATCCGGCTGAACTTCCAGGGCCGGGTCAACCCCGCGGCCGGCTCCGGCTGGACGTACGGCTTCGTCGCCCTGCGCAACGGTGTCCCGCGCTACGGGCCACTGCACAACAGCCCCAGCGGGGAGATCACCTTCCAGACCCAGCCAGGTGAGAACGAGGTCTACCTCGTCGTCACCGGCACCCCGGACACCGTGCACCGGTACGCCTTCCTCGACGGGTACACCAAGAACTACCGCTACCCGTACGAGTTCCAGGTGCAGGGCGCCACCCCGTCCGGGCACGAGCCCGGCTACCAGAAGCCCGCCGCGACCGGCGGCGGCCACTGGCACGCCAACGGCGGCGGCTGGGTCGACAACCGCGCCAATGTCGCCGCCGGCGTGTACGTCGGCCCCCGCGCCGCCGTCTACGGCAACTCCACGGTCACCGGCAACGCCCGGATCGAGGGCCTGGCCTGGGTGAACTCCGGCGCCACCATCAGCGGCGACGTGGTGGTCAAGGACAACGCCATCGTCCAGGGCGGCGCCAACCTCTCCGGCAGCGTGGTGGTGGGCGGCGACGCCGAACTGGCGATCACCTGCTCCTCCGGCACCTATCTGCTGTTCGACCCGGACCGTGGCTGTGACGGCCGCGCCGGGGAGAGCGACATCAACGGTCAGTGACGCACCCGGGGGCCGGGGCCGCGAGCCACCCACCCCGGCTCCCACCCGGCCCGTGCCCGCCCGGAGAACACCGTCCGGGATGGAATTCATCGGTTGCCACGCGGCCGGCCCCGCCCGGCCTGGGGAGCTTCCGCCGGGGCGGCCGACCACCGGCGCGGTGACCGGATGGCCCGGCCCCGGCATCGTTAGGAGCCGGCGGCCTCCGCCAGGACGCGGGCGAGTTCACGGGGCCGGGTGGCCATCGGCCAGTGACCCGAGTCGAGGTCCACGTACGCGAGGTGGGTGGCGCGGGCGAGCTCAGGACTCTCACCGGCGGCGATCCACTCCTTGGCCTGAGCGGGAGTGAACTCGGGGCAGACCACCACGACGGGCACCTCGAAGCGCCGCTCGTCGGTCAGGCGCACGATTCCCCTGGCGACCCCCTCGGGGACGGGAACCGAGGCGGACGCGAAACGGTCCCGCGCCTCCTGGTCCAGGTCGGCAGCGTCCGCACCCTCGAACGGGCCCCAGCCGGGGAAGGGCATGGCGCCACCCTCGATGGCGAAGTAATCGGCGTAGGCCCGCCCGTCGTCGGCGGGGAAACCGCCGATCAGGACGACCTTGGCGACCTTCCCGGGACGCGCGTCGGCGGCCAGCCAGGCCAGGCTCGCGGCAGCGGAATGTCCTACCACCAGGGGCTTTCCGGGCGCCGCGTCAACGGCGGCGAGTACCGACTCCAGCTGATCCCCAAGCGTCGCGGAGGCGGTGCCGTCACCCTGGCCCGGGAGGGTGAGCGGCACGGGACGGTGGCCGAGCGCGGTGAGTTCTGGGACGACGTCGTCCCAGGCGGACCCATCGAGCCACAGGCCGGCGATGAGCAGAATGTCCACGGTGGTTCTCCCGGGGAGGAGGCGAGGCTGACTGCCGGCACGCTATCGGGAGCCTCTGACACCGCGCCCGGGTCGGGATGATCTTCGCAAACGGCGCGGCTCGACCCGGCCCGGCACACCTTGCCGGCCTCCGTACGCGTGGCGGTCGGTGCCGACGTGCGGGGCGGCCCAACCGCTCCGGTGACCGCCCGTGTGCGGTTCCCCCGGAGCACTCGGCCGGGCCACGGCTGAGGCCCCGACACGCGCGAGGACGGGCGCCCGTACCGTCCTCCGCAGCTCGACGGTGCGGGACGCCCGGCCCGGAGGCCGGCGGGGGAGAAGCGGCGCCCCCGCCGGCCGCGAGGGTCACCCGGTGGTGCAGGCGGCACCACTGAGGGTGAAACCGGTGGGGGCGGCGTTGGCGCTCCCCTTGCTGCCGAGGAAACCGACCGTGACGGTCCCGCCCGCCGGGATACTGGCGGTGTACGCGGCCGGTGCGACACTCACGCCGCCCCCGCTCTGGGTGGCGGTACCGCCCCACATGCTGGAGACGGTCTGACCGCTGGGAAAGACGAACGCCAGGGTCCACCCGCTGATGGCGGCCGTGCCGGTGTTGCGGATGGCGATCTCCCCCTGGAACCCGCCGCCCCACTCGCCGACGACACGATAGGCGACCGCGCACCCGGCGTTCGGCTGGGGCTCCTCGCCGCCGCCCTCGCCGTCGAAGATGGTGGCTTCCACGGCGGTCTCGCCGATGCCGTTGGGCCCGTGGAAGATGCGCTCGCCCCAGGAGCTGAGCCGGCTGGGGTCGAAGTCGATCGCGAGGTCGAGGATGGGATCGGTGTTGCCGGACCAGGACCAGGCGAGATACCCGAGCTGGTACTGCTCGGCGGCGGCGAGCATGGAGTCCTCGTCCGGATCGCCCCACTCGTCCGGCGGCCCGCCGAACTCACCGATCACCAGGGGCAGCCCGGCCTGGACGAACGACCCCAGGTAGTCGGTGATCTTCTGCGCCGTGTCGTAGACGCTGTACATGTGGATCGAGAAGATCAGATTGCCGGTGGTGTCGGCGTCGTAGACGGACTGGGCGGTGGCGCGCATCACGCCCTGCCAGTCCTGGCCCCAGTTGGGAGCGTCCACCATGATCGTGTGCTCGAAACCGGCGTTCCGCAGCTTCTCGATGGCGGCGATGGTGGGCGCGGTCCAGCCCTCGGGGTTGGTGTTGCCCCACGGCTCGTTGCCGATGTTGATGATGACGTAGTCCTCCTCACCGGTGAGGACGCTCTGGAGCCCGATCCAGTAGTCGGCGGCGCCGTCCAGGGTGTCGGCAGCGGCCTCCTCCCCGTATCCGGTGGTGTCGTGGACCTCCAGCACACAGATGAGCCGGTTGGCCTTGCACTGGGCGACGACGGAGGCCACATCGGCGGCGCTGTTCTCGGACCACCGATAGCCGTTGGACAGCACGACCCGTACGGTGTTGGACCCCAGCGCCTTCACATCGGCCAGCGACTGGGTCTCGCCGGGGTACCAGGTGTGGGCGTGGTTCACGCCACGCATGATGAAGTCGTTGCCGTTGCCTTCCACCAGCCGGCCGTCGCTGATGTGCAGCCCGGTGGCGAGGGCCGTCTCCTCCTGCGCCTGCGCGGTGGCCGGCCCGAGGCCGCCGAGCACGATGACCCCGATCATCCCGGCCAGGGCGGCCAGCAGCGCGGTCAGTGGACGTTTGCGTCTGGTGCTGCTTGCTGTTCTCACTGCGACTCCAGAGAGTGAGCACGATGGGGAACATTGGGAGCGCTCCCATGAACCCACCGCACCCGTAAGCCGTCAAGACATCGCGCAGACCCCCACTGAATCCCACCAAAGTCACCACCCGGCCACGGGCGGTAAGAGTGTGCGGAGCACCCGGTGGAGCTTGGTATCGTTGTCGTCGTCACAGCGACACACCGGTCCGGGTGGCGGAATGGCAGACGCGCTAGCTTGAGGTGCTAGTGCCCTCTTATGGGCGTGGGGGTTCAAGTCCCCCCTCGGACACCAGCAGGAACCCCAGTTCACCTGGGGTTTTTGTGTTGTCGGGGCGCAGCCGTGACCAGCCCGCAAACGATCTTGGTCGTCGGGCGACCTTGCCCAGTCCGATCCGGCTGGCGCTGGATGCGGCCAGCTTCCGGGCACCCTCGTCCCGCTCCGTGCCCCCGACGCTTACAGGGCCGAGACTTTCTCATCTGCGCCGGACAGGCGATTTCGGCAGTCGAGCACGTACGGCGCGTGTTCAAGAAGCGACTCGTAGTCGAATTCCGCATGGTCCGTGAGCAGTACCACGACGTCGGACGTTGCGATCTCCTCCGCAGTCGCGTCCACTCGAACCAAGCGTGCATCGGTGGGGATGTCCTCCACCACCAGTGGGTCGGCACCGCGTACCTCCGCGCCGAGGTCGAGAAGCAACTCGGCGATCCGAGCGGCCGGGGCTTCTCGCGCATCTCCGGTGTTCGCCTTATATGCCAGGCCAAGCAGGAGCACCCGGGAGCCGTTGACCGGTCGGCGCCGGTGGTTCAACCCTTCGGTGAGACGTCGCACCACGTAGTCCGGCATGTGGCTGTTCACGTCGTTAGCCAGCTCGACAAAACGGAACGACCGACCGAGCGCACGTTCCACACGCCAGGAGAGGAACGACGGGTCAATCGGCAAGCAGTGTCCACCGACCCCCGGACCCGGGTCGAACCGCATGAACCCGAACGGCTTCGTGGCCGCCGCGTCAATCGCCCCCCAGATGTCGATCCCCAGGTCGTGAGCGAACACTGCCAGCTCGTTGACCAGAGCGATATTGACGTGCCGGAAGGTGTTCTCCAGCAGCTTGGTCAGCTCGGCCTCCATGCAGGAGAAGGTGGGCACGGTTCGCTCCACCAGTTGCCGGTAGAAGCTGTTCACCGCATGCAGCGAGTCCCGGTCGATCCCGGAGACGATTTTCGGGGTGTTCTCCAGACGCCAGACTGGGTTGCCCGGGTCGATCCGCTCGGGGCTGAATCCCAGGTGGAAATCGCGACCGGCGATCAGCCCGGAGCCTTTCTCCAACAGTGGCGCAAGCAGTTCCTCGGTGGTGCCTGGGTAGGTCGTGGACTCCAGTACCACCATGGTCCCCGGCCTCAGATGCGTGGCTAGCGCTTCGCCGGCCGCCTCGATGTAGGAGAGATCGGGCACCCCTTCGTGCAATGGTGTCGGGACGGTGATCACCCCTACGTCATAGCCTGCCAGGTCGGCCCGGTCGGCGGACGGCTGATAGTTCCCGCTCCCGAGGACCAGACGCAGCCGGTCGGTCGTGATGTCTTCGATGTACGACTCACCGCGGGTCAGTTTGTCGACCCGGTGTGGGTCGATGTCGTACCCGACGACCTGATGGCCGACCTCGGCCGCTCGCACGGCCAGCGGGAGTCCCACGTAGCCCTGGCCGACAACAACAACATGCATGGCTGCTCCTACTACAATTTCAGTGCTTGAATGGACCGTTGTCTTTGGCCTAGCAAGGAGAAGCGCTGTGCCCCTGGTATCTGTTGTGATGCCTGTGTATAACTCGGCCGTCACTCTCGGATCCTCGATCCGGTCGGTACTCGCACAGAGCCATGAAGACCTGGAGATTCTGGTCACCGACGATGCGTCTTCCGATGGTTCTATGGACATGCTGATGGAATTTGCTGGGCAGGACTCGCGGGTTTTGCCGGAGGCAGCACCCGAACGGGGCGGTGCTGGTCGGGCCCGCAACCTTGCTATTGAGCGTGCCCGCGGGGATTACATCGCTTTTCTTGACAGTGACGACATGTGGCTCCGGGACAAGCTGGAGCGGCAGCTCGACTTCGCCGCGGCAGTCGATACGCCTTTGACATTCACTTCCTACTTCAAAGTGGATGCTGAATATGATGGCGAAAGCACGGACTTCATCCCTAACGGGCGCGTGGTCGAGGCCCGAGAGCACGTCGACTACCGGGCGATGCTGGTCCAGGACCACATTGGTGCGCTGACTGCCATGTACGACCGCAGTGTGCTCGGCACGAGGCTGATGCCGGAGATGCCCAAGCGCCAGGACTACGCGCTGTGGTTGTCGATCATGCGTGACGGGATCGAGGCCCGAGCCTTGCCCGAGCCGCTGGCCCTGTACAGGGCTGGCCGGGCCGGGTCTCTGTCCTCGAACAAACTGTCTCTTGTCCGGTACAACTGGTCGCTCTACCGCGAGCACGAACGGCTGTCGGTGCCCCAGTCAACTCGGGCGCTGGCTGGGGCGGCTTGGCACTCGGTGCGCAAATCGCGAATCTGAGAGCGTCAGCGGGGCCCGGCAGCCGTTCGCGCTCACTGGCCTACGCGGTGAAGAGTCCGTCCACTCCTGCATCGCGCAGGAACAGTTGGAGCAACAGGCGGCGTTCCTCGGGCACGATGTCGCGCTGGCCGGTGCCCAGCGGTTCACGCCCGTGCACCCAGCGGTGCTGGTTCACGATGAGGAAGTCACCGCGCTGGAGAGTGAAGGACACCTGGCCGGCGACCAGCTGGTCTGCGAGTTCCTCGGCGGCCCGGGTGTGTGCCTCATCGAGTCCGGACTCAGCGAGCATCTTGGCGGTGAACCGGACGAATCCCAGATCCGCGGGTTCGCCGTCCAGGATGGGGAAGGGGCTGTACTCCTCGCCGACGTCGGACAGAGCGAAGAAGGATCCGTAGCGGTAGGCCGCGTCGGCCAGGAGGCTTCGCCTTGAGGGCGTCAGTCGCGATACGGCGGCGCGGGCATCGGAGAGGATGCTCGCGCCGGCACCGAGTGCGTCCGGCCGGACGCACAGCAGGGTCGTGTAGTCGGGGGGCTGGGTTGCGTTGACCAGGTCCATGTGAAACGCGTTGTACCCCGTGCCAGTGGACAGGCCCGGGTGGGCGTCGAGATTGGTCCCGATCTCCTTCCACAGCGGCCACCTCTGGAAGGGCTGAAACGGGGTCGCGACTTCGGCGAGAATCGCCGTGGCCAGGCGCCGGAACGCGTCGTCCATTCCGATTATCTGAGCGATGTTCCGCAGGCGCACCACGGTGTAGCCCGGGTTCGCGCTGCTCAACGCGCCGAGAAGTGACTCCCGAAACGCAGCGAACAGCGGGGTCGAATTCAACTGGGTGCGGTACTGCTCGATCGTGGGCTCTGCGAGGAAGGTGCCATCCACGGTCCAGGGGGGAAGGGCCTTTCCGATTTCGATCAGAGCTTCTTCCAGGTCTGCCGATAAGTCGATGAAGCCGTCCCAGTCGCCCGCGATTTCGGGCATCGCATCGATCCTCTCTGGGGATTCACTCCGCCCCGTTGAGCGGAGTAGCCATGTCAGTTCGTGGCGCTGTTCCTCGAAGGGTGTGAAGCCGGGGTTCCCGGCGTGCCCGGATCCGGACTTGAACCGGCACCCAGCGCGTTTTATGCGCGCCCGCTCAGCCGTTGGCGTATCCGGGCCTGGTACTCCTGTCCGGGCCGCCCTCCCGCGCCTCGGCCAGCCAGCGAGGTGCGGGAGATCGGGCCCCGCCGCCGCGCGCGGGGTGGGAAAGGGGCGGGGCGGCGGGACGTTCAGGGGCGGCCGGGGTCAGTGGCCGGGCCACCAGGTCCGCGCGAGTCCGGCGACCAGCGCGCCCAGGCCCAGCAGGGCGATGGCGTACGCGCGGCCAAGCGGGTCCGGCGGGGACGCGGTGGGCGAGGCGGTTAGGTGGGGCGATGCCCCGGTGCCGTGCCGGGTCGGACCGCAGGGCCCCGCCACCTTGCCGCGTACGAAGTCGGCCAGGCGCCGCAGGCAGTCCGCGCACGCCTGGACGGGCTTCGCTCTCCCGTACGCCACCACCGATCCGGCCCACACCACCGGCACGTTCTCGCTCTGGCACATCGAGCAGATTCCTTCGTGTGTCACCCAGGCGGCGAACCCGTCGACGTGCAGCCAGGCCAGCGGGGTCGGAGCGGTCATGACGGTCTGCTTTCCGGAGTATCGGGCGGCGGAAATTCGGCGACGGCCTGCGATATCTCGCTGCGCCGGACCGTCCGCGTCACCCGCGGCAGCCGGCCGTTGGCGAGTGTGACACTCCCGCCATGAATGAAATGAATCCGCCGGCCGCCGAACAGTTCCGTCACCGACTGCACCCGCTCCGCCTGTCCACCGATCTCGATCCGATCACACGGCCGCACGCCACCGGCACTCACATCGAGCGTGATCTCCTCCAGCGGAGCCTGGTCCACCAGGGTCAGGACCTCATGCGCATGCCCGTGCATCACGTACCTCCTCCGTCGCCACCATCAGCTGAACGACCTCACCCGGCGCCGGCCGCTCCGCGACCGCACGCAGCGGCCTCACCCGGCACGACTGTGCTGCACACGCCCACAGCCCGAACACGTGCCCCCACTGCTCCCGGGCCCGCCCAGCCTGTTTCGCCCGTCGCCAGTCCGCGGGCAGCGGCTTCGCGCACCACCCACACGCCAGCCCGTGCGCCTGCGCGGGCGCCAGCCGCGACAGCGTCGCCCCCCGCGTCGTCGGCTCACCCATGACCCGCACCCCGATTGCCAGGCTCGGCCAGGAGCGCCGTCTGCCGCATGAGGCCGGCCTGCCGCCGCGCGAACGCTCGCAGGGCGGCGTCCTCCTCCGCGGTCCAGTCATCCGGCACTGTCCACCACTCCGTGCCATCCGGCAGGACCACCCGCCGCACCCTCGACCCGGCGAGGAACTCCTCCTCCCCGCGCCGCATGTCACCCAGCAGACCCAGGACCCTTCGCACATCCCACCGACGGCTCACCGCGCACCCGCCCCCACATCGCAGCGGAACCACACACACTTCTTGAAGAGGCCGTCCATGCGATGACTACCGACCGACGCGGCCATGCTCCGCAACATCCACAGCCCGCGCCCCGACTCGGCATCCCAATCCGGCGCCCCACAGACCTCAGGAAGAACCAGAGAACGGTCGGAGACCGACACCACCAGCGCATCCCCGAGTCTGTAAATCATCAGAGAACAACACCGGTCATCCACGTGCTTGATCACGTTCGACAGCAACTCAGTCACCCCCAACCGCACCACGTCCACTACCGAAGCCGAGGCCCCCACTCCCGAGCCACGCCGGCCGCCTCCCGCCGCCACAGCTCAAGATCTGCGGCCCGCGCTGTTAACGGGTACTCGCGCGCTCGTGGGCCGTACGTGGCTACAGAACTGCTCATGTGCTGCCTCCTGGTCCGACTGGCGCAGACGGGAATTCGGTGCTCGGTCAACACCGCTGGACCCAGGTGAGCCGTCAGGTGAGCGCCGTAATAAGCGTCCAGGCAGACCGACTTCCACGGCCATGCCCCGGCACATGCCACATGGTGAGGCCGGGGTGATTCCAGAAAGTCGCTGGCATGCCACTTGCATGCCACTCCCGGGTAGGAGCTGCGTCGAGCCAGGCAGGCAGGTGAAACTGACCGTGCAGGGCGAAAGCCTTCGAGAACACCCATACTGGGGCGCCAGGGGAGGGCGATGGAGAACACAAGCCGAACGCTGCTGCACCTGTTGGCACAGCAACTGCAATGGCCGTACGACCGTTTCCGCCGGGCATACGAGGAGGCGGCTGTCCAACTGGCTAAGGCCGAGGGAGACCCGCAGATCGCCCGAGCGACGCTCTCGGAGCAGACGTACAGGCGGTGGACCGGCGGCAAGGTCCGAAGTCTGCCGAGATCTCCGGCATCCATGATCTTGGAGCACATGTTCAGCCGACCGGTCGCTGAGTTGCTCGCTCCACCCGGCGATGAAGAGCCCGAGTCCACGGCCCTTCGCCCGCGAACGCCGCAGATAGACGAGAGGGAACTCCAAATGACCGCACGGGAAGCCGCCGGCCACGCCGGTGAAGCCGCAGCGAGGGCCCTGCCCGACCTCACTCTCGACCAGGCGGAAGACGACACACGCGCCCTGGCCCGCGACTACCCCCGTACGCCATCGGGCGAGTCATACCGCCGGGGTCTGGACCTGCTTCGCCTGGCGCAGGCCATGCTGGAACAGACGCAGCGGCCTCGCCAACGGGACCGCCTGTACCTCCAGGCTGGCTCCACTGCGGCGATCATGGCTAGCGCCGCTTTTGATCTCGGCTCGCTGTCCTCCGCGGTCTCGCTGGCCCGTACAGCGGCGCTGTACGGGGAGGTCATTGACCACCATCCCCTGCGCGCGTACGCCCACGGAGCGCTGGCATACCTGGCCTACTGGGACAGCCGGCCAAGCGACGCGGTCCGCCTAGCTCAGACCGCTGGCACCTTCACCGATGTCGGCGACACTGGCCGCATCCGACTGGCCACCATCGCTGCGCGCGCTCACGCCCACATGGGCGATCGCTCCGCCGCCCGGACAGCCATGTCCCAGGTCGAGCAGTACACCACTGGTCGACGCGACGAACTGCACGATGCAGTTGGCGGTGAGTTCGCCATGTCGGCTGCTCGCGTCGCTATGTCGAACGCGACAAGCTGCTTGCTCATTCAGGATGTCGCGCGAGCCGAGTCGGCGGCCGAGGAAGCTCTCGAACTGGTTCAGGGGCACCCGGCCGAGGAACGCATGTCTTGGGGAAGCAAAGCCGCAGTCGATTTGGCCCGCGCCCGGTTACTGCGACGCGAACTGGATGGAGCGTCCGAGGCCGTTAGCCCGGTCTTCGACATCCCCAGTGAATGGCGGACCCTCGGTCTCCGCGAGCGTTTGGCGGACTTGCGCCGGGATCTCACCGCGGTCGATGTCCGCGAGGCGACGGTGGCCCTCGACCTGGGCGGCCAGATCGAGGCATTCACCATCACAGGGGCGGGCGCCCGGAGCCATCACGCGCTGGAGGTCTGACCGCTAGCCGGGAGCGCGTCCAAGATGGCCGCCTCCCTGCTTGCTGACATTCCGTGCTCTGCCCACCGTGGATGCTCAACAGGCATGCCGCCGGAGCGCATCCACTCCCAGGTGTCGGCCACTGTCTCGCTCAGTGGCCGACTGACGAATCCAGCCTTGCGGGCAACAGAAGAGTCCACGGCCCATGCACCCGGGTGGGTACGCCACAACGGAAGCTCTGTCCACTGGCGAACACCATGTTCAAGGAGTAGTTCGTCCGGGGCCCATCGCAGTTCTGCGCCGCCTCCAGTGGCATCAACACAGGCCGACAGGAAATCCCGCATCGTGTCCCGGTGGAGCGGTGCGGCCAAGTTGAAGCTCGCTCCCTGGCCCACCGCTGCTCTGTCCAGCGCGAACGCTGCCACGTCCCGTACATCAACCGGCTGGATCGTCCTGTTCGGACTTCCCGGCGCGAGCATCGGGCCGCCGCGCTCGGCCCGTCTCAGCCACCACGGCAGTCGGCCAACATACTCACCGGGGCCGACGATCACGCCCGGTCGCAGCACTGTCGCTCGGCCAGGCCCGAAAGTTCGTTGCACCGCGCGCTCCGCCCCTGCCTTCTGAAGGCCGTAGTACGCGGCAGCGTCACCGTTCTTCCCGTACTCCTCGTCGGCCTCGGCCGGGGCGTCCAGGGTTTCGGATGCCTCGGTCAGCGGCTCATTCGGCCAGCCACGGTAGGCGTTGACGGTGGAGACATAGATGTAGCTCTGCGCGGCAGGCTCCAATACCCGTGCCCCGGCCAGGATGCGCACCGGAGCGTGATCCGCGGACGACGTATCAATCACCGCATCCCATGGGCCATGTGAAGCGAGCCGGACCACATCTTCAACGACCGCTCGATCACCTCGGATCGCTTGCACCCCTGTAACGTCGACACCGGAGCGACCGCGGTTGAAGGTGGCAACGTCCCATCCCCGCCTCAGCGCTTCCTCGGCTACTGCACGCCCGAGGAACCACGTACCACCAAGCAACAAAATTCGCATGGGGCGATCCTTCCCCGGGTGCTCCACCTAGGACAAGCCCGGAGCTTCCGGCTAAGGCTCCGTAAAAGTTGGTTCCGGCCCCAGCAGTCGGGCTCACCGACTCGGGGGTCAGCCACCGGATGAATGAATGGACGTGGGCGCGGAGAGAGCCGTGAGGAGCGAGGATAGACGCTCTCTGGCATGACCAGCGCGTGACCAGTAGCGGTCCGGAACAGCCGGAAGCACCGATATAGCCCGGGGCGCTGATTTTCCTTGAGGCGCCGTTGCCGCAGGTCAGAGACTCATGACCCCGGTGTCCGAGGGGAGAGTTCACGTCCCCCCCTCGGACACTCACCGTACGTACCTCTGTGGTGCTGGCCGGAATCCGGCCGGCACTTTCTCGTTCCTTCACGGTCCCCATGGGTCGTGGAGCAACCGGGGTCGCGGCCCGGCTGCGGAGAGCACCTGTTGCTTCGCTGCGACCGGACGGGTGAGATCACGGCCCGCCGGGTCGTCCTCGACCATGTCCTCGACGCCCGGCTTCCGGTGGCTGACCGTGCGCCAGGTCCAGGAGCTGCTCCGGCACAGCAACTACCTCAACGTGCAGGCACGCAGCCTGCTGGCCTGCCTGCGCGGCCTCGCTGGTCGGGCAGGGCCGTGACCGGGTCAGCCGGCCGCGGCCCGGTTCACACGGAGTCCACCACCGGCGGGGCGGCGGCGATCACCTCGTCCAGCACAGCGCGCGAGGCGCTCAGCTCGTCGATGACGCTGCTGAGCCGGGCCCTGGCTTCACGCAGGTCGTCCAGCATCTCCGCGCACGTGGGGATCAGCCTCTGGCCGTCGTCCCGCATGCACGGCAGCACCTCCGCGATGAGAACGGTGGGCAGACCGGCCGACAGCAGGGTCCGGATGCGGCGCACCGCCTCGACGTCCCCCTCCTGGTACTCGCGGTACCCGCTGGGGCGCCGGTACGGGTGCAGGAGCCCTTGCTCCTCGTAGTAGCGGAGCATCCGCTCGCTGACCCCCGTACGGCGTGAGAGCTCCCCGATCCGCACCGGACACATCCTCTGACACTCGGTCACGACTTGACTCTCACACCGATGTCAGAGCCTAACGTGCCGCTGACGCGACGTCGTCCTCATCTCCCCTGATGCGAGCAAAGGAGACACCTGTGACCACCGGCGACAGCGCACCGCAGCGGGCGGGGCGGCGGGAGTGGGTCGGGCTCGCCGTACTCGCCCTGCCCACCGTCGTGCTGGCGATGGACATGACCGTGCTGCACCTGGCCGCTCCCACCATCAGTGCGGACCTCTCCCCGACCGGCAGTCAGCTGCTGTGGATCCTGGACATCTACGGCTTCCTGATCGCCGGCTTCCTGATGACCATGGGAACGCTCGGCGACCGGATCGGGCGCCGTCGGCTGTTGCTCGTCGGCGCCGCCGCGTTCACCGTCGCCTCGGTGCTGGCCGCCTACGCGCAGAGCGCCGAAATGCTCATCGCCGCACGGGCGTTGCTGGGGGTGGCCGGCGCCACCCTGATGCCCTCGACGTTGGCGCTGATCTCGACGATGTTCGCCGTTCCGGCGCAGCGCACGTTCGCGGTCGCGGTCTGGATGACCGCGTTCATCAGCGGCGAGGCCATCGGCCCGCTGGTGGGCGGCGCGCTCCTGGAGTTCTTCTGGTGGGGCTCCGTCTTCCTCATCGCCGTGCCGGTGATGCTGCTGCTGCTCGTCACCGGGCCCCGGCTGCTGCCCGAGCAGCGTGGGGAGCGATCGGCCGGACGCTTCGACATCCTCAGCGCCGCGATGTCGATGGCGGCGGTGCTCTCCCTGGTGTACGCCGTCAAGAAGCTGTCGGAGTCCGGGCCGGGGGTGGCGCCGCTGGGGTGGGCTCTGCTGGGTCTCGCGGTCGGCGCTGCCTTCCTGCGGCGGCAGCAGCGGCTCGCTGAGCCCCTGGTGGACCTGGGGCTCTTCCGCCTCCCGGCGTTCAGCGCCGCCCTGAGCACCCAGACGCTGGCGGTGTGCGCGATGGCCGGCACCCAGCTGCTGCTGATGCAGTACCTCCAGTCCGTCATCGGCCTCTCCCCGCTGGAGGCGGGGCTGTGGACGCTGCCTGCGGTCGCCATCGGGATCGGCGGCACGCTGCTCGCGCCGAAGGTGGTGGCCCGGGTGCGGCCGGCCGTCGTGGTCGCCGGGTGCCTGGTGGTGGCCGCGGTCGGCGCGGCGCTGGTCACCGCGGCGGACGGCGAGGACGGTCTGGCGTGGGCGGTCACCGGCTTCACCGTGCTGTACGTCGGCATCACCCCGATCCTCGCCCTGACCACGGACCTGATCGTCGGCTCGGCTCCGCCGGAACGCGCCGGCGCCGCCTCGGCCATCTCGGAGAGCGGCGCCGAACTCGGGCTGGCCCTGGGCATGGCGCTGCTCGGCAGCCTCGGTCTCGCCGTCTACCGGCAGCAGCTGTCGGACCACGCGCCGGACGCCGTCGGTGACGAGGCGCTGCGCGACGCCCAGGAGACCATCGGCGGCGCGGTCAGCACCGCGGAGGGCCTGCCGGAGCCGCTGGGCGGCGCGCTGCTCGACGCGGCCCGCGAGGCGTTCACGACCGGGCTGCACGCCACTGCGCTGCTCGCCACCGTCGCGCTCCTGGGCGCGGCCGTGCTGGCCGCCGTGTCCCTGCGCCGCACCCCGGCCACCGGCCACCAGGCGCCGAAGCAGGAGCCGGAGCCGGCTGAGACGGCCTGACGGAGCCGGTCGTCGCCGGGAGGCGTGCGCCCCGGTCCGTCGACCGACGGCCATCCGCTGGGCTTCGGTCGACGGATCATGGATGGCCATCATTCTGCACGCGCTCGGCGTACAGCATCCGGTACGGGACGCGCCCTGTCTCCAGTGCGTCATCGCGGCGTCCCTGCCGTGGCGGAACTGGACCGGCGTGCAGCCGTACCTGGACGCAGTGGACGGCGCCCCTGCTGGACGTCAAGCCATGGTTCATCGCGTGAACTACGGCCCGAGAACTGGCAGGCATCCGCGGGTAGGAGTGAAGAGCCTCTGACCTGCCGGCCCGCCGGCCGGTGGGAAGAGCAGGTCAGAGGCTCATGGCCAGGGTGGCCGAGGGGCCAGGCCCTCCTCGGACGCCGGGGCGCGGCGTGAGCAACCGTGCGACCCACGGAACGATGCCGCCGGCCCGGGACGCCGCGCTCCTTGAGAGGGTGGTCGATGCCGCGTGGTGAGCCTCGCCCCTCCGTCGTGGTGCGGCGACCCTGTCCCGGTGCGAAGGCGAACCCTCGGCGGCCTCGCCACCCCGTACCTCAGGACGTGCCGCGGTGTGACGCGGGAGGCCCGGCGTCGGCGATGATCTCGCGGGCCTCGGCGGGGATGTCGCCGGGGGTGAAGAGGACGGTTCCCTCGACGGTGTTGCCGCGTTCGCCGGTGACCAGGCCGGTGATGGCCGGGTTGGTCGTGTAGTTCCCGGTCAAGGTCTGGTCGCCGGTGGTGTTGCCGTTCTGGTTGTTGGCGTGCGCCCACTGTGCCGCCGTGTTGAGGAAGACGTTGCGGGTGGCGGTGATGTACCGGGAGCCTTCGTCGAAGTACAGCCCGAGTTGGCCGCTGTTCTCGCAGAAGTTCCCCTCGATGGTGCTGCCGGGCATCGCGGAGAGCGTGTAGACGCAGCCGGCGTCGAACAGTGTGTGGATCACGTCGCTGATGTGATTGCCCACCACGCGGACGTCGGACAGGGTGGTAGGTGTGTCGTAGACCGGCTGGAAGTCGTAGAGCCCTCGGTGGAGATATTCGGGATTGCCGCCGGGGTCGTTGGCGCCCCAGCCGAATCCGACGCCGATGCCCGTGTAGGGCATGTCGGACACCTCATTGTGCTCAATGGTCAGCCGCGTCACGTAGCTGGCGAAGATCCCGTCGTGGTCCAGGTACTCCAGCGCGGTGGAGAAGACGCGGTTGTGACGGATCAGGATGTCGCTGTTGGTCATGCGTGCGTCGGAGGGGTGGTGGGCGTCGGGGCGCACTCCGCCGACCACGATGCCGCCGCCCGCGCCGGCGGTGAACGTGTTGCCGATGACGGAGACGTTCCGTGCCCCGAGGCCGACGCCGGTGGCGTGCGCGTTGGCGTCGTTGCCGATGCCGAGCCCGACCGAGCCGAGGTTCACGAAGGTGTTGCTCTCGAAGAGAATGTCGTGCGCCGCCGACACCTGCACGGCGGCGGGCGCCTGCCCCCAGGTGTTGCGGGCTCCTTCGAAACCTCTGCACCCGGCCGCGCAGGAGGTGAACGCGTCGGCGGGCCGGTGCTCCTGGACGCCGGTGAGGAACGTGCCGGTCTGCTGGTTGGCGTATCCGTCGGGCGAGCCGGGGTGCAGCCAGGTGGTACCGGTGAAGGTGAGCCCTGCGAAGGAGAGGTCGTGGGCGGGTTCGTCGTAGCTGCCGCCGACCTCGACCAGTGTTTCCAGCCGCGGCAGTTCGACCCGCGCGGTCGCCAGGTCCTGCCCCACGAGCGGCTTGTAGTAGAGCGTCCCGCCCGTGGTGTCCAGGTACCACTCGCCGGGCTCGTCGAGGAACGCCCTGGAGTTCAGCAGCCAGAACGCCGGCGCGCGGAACGGCGACTGGATCGTGTCGTAGCCGTAGGTGTTGTTGTCCCACGCCGGCTGCCGCATGACGACCGTGGAGCCGGTGATGCTGTCCACCGGTGCGAAGCGATTGGTGAACGACAGCATCGCCTGGAGTTCGATGCGCCGCTGGTCGGGCAGGTCCGCGAGATAGCCGAGGTCCGGGTTGTCCAGGGTGAAGCCGGTGGCGTTGAGGCTGATGTCCGACGGGGCCAGACCGGTGCGGGCGCGCTGGGCGAGGGCACCGTCGACGTACAGCTGCCGGGTGTCGAAGCCCGTGCCGACCTCCGCCCGGTAGACGCCGGTGGCCGGATCATCCAGTTCCCAGCCGGTGACCGGCTCGGCCCCGGTCAGCACGGGCCGCGCTCCCTCGGCGGCCCGATACGCCACGGTGTGGCCGTCCCGTCCGGAGTCAGCGGCGTCGAACCGCAGCGGCTCACCGAGCCGGTACGTCCCGTCGAGGAGCGTGACGGTGACGTCGCCGTCGGCCCGGGCGGCGAGCTCCCGCGCCCGGTGCTGCGCCTCCGCCAGGGTCGCCAGCGGCTGTTCGGCGGTGCCGGGACCGCCATCGGCGGCGTGCTGGGCGCCGGTGGGCGCGACGACGATGGTGTGGCCGCTGGGCACGGCGTGTGCCGCGGGAACGGGCAGGGCGGTGAACACCGCGGTGGACAGGGCCGCGGCACACGCCGCGAGGGGTATGCGCAGGCGGGTCGAGAGCTGTGGTGGGGGCACGGCTTACGTCCTTTCGTCATGGCGGGGCGCTACCAGGAGAGCGGGATCCGGGTGGAGTGCGGGGCGCGGTTCCTGGATGACCGGAGCCGGGAGCATGGACCCCGCGGGGCGCCGTGGCGCGTTCCCGGTCACCGGGAGCAGGCGCCGTCCGGCCTGCTCCGGTCGGATGTGCGGGGTGCCCGGCGCGGCGGTGTGCGGTGCGTGGCGGGCGGTGATCGTTTCCGCGTCGACGCGCAGACCGAGTCCCGGAGTGTCGCCGAGGACGAACGCGCCGTCCTCCACGTGCAGGTCGAGGGACAGGCCGGCCGGGGGCTGAAGGTCTTGCAGCTCGCTGACCAGGTGATGGGGCATGGCCGTCGCGGCGTGCAGCAGCCCGACGGGGGTGTTGCCGATCGGGCTGACGGGGAGGTCGTGGGCGTGGGCCAGGGCGGCGACCCGCAGAAAATGCGTCACCCCGTGGACCGCGGCGGTCTGGACGATGTCGAGCGCGCCCGCGGTGAGCAGCGGCCGGTACTGTTCCAGACCCGTCAGGTTCTCCCCGCTCGCCACTGAGGCGCGGACACCGCGCTGGACGGCGGCCAGGCCCTCGGCGTCCCAGCGCCTGACGGGCTCCTCGATCCAGATGAGGTCCAGGGTGCGTTCGATCTCGGCGACGTGACGGACGGCCTGTTTACGGGTCCACGACTCGTTCGCGTCGAGCATCAGGCCGGGCCGTACGCCGCGTGCGGCCTCGGTCAGCACCTCCTGGACCAGGGTCAGGCGCCGCCGGTCCCGGTCGGGGTCGAGGCCGCCCTTGATCTTGGCCGCCCGGATGCCGTGCTCGGCGTACTCCTGGTAGACCGCGATCAGTTCGTCCTCGCCCAGCCCGATGTCGAGGCCGGAGGCATAGGCGGGTACGGTCCGGTCGAGTCCGCCGAGGAGCCGCCACAGGGGTTCTCCGGCCGCTTGCGCCTTGATGTCCCACAAGGCGGTGTCGAGGGCGCCGATGGTTCCGAACCGGGCCCCGGCGTGCCCGGCCTTGAAGGTCTGCCGCAGCATGCGGTCATAGAGCACGGTCACGCCGCGCGGGTCCTCACCTTCGATGGCCGTGAAGAGGACGTCCGCTTCCGCGTGTGATCCCAGACCGGCGCCGGTGATGCCCTCGTCCGTGTCCACGAGGATGATCGGGACGGGGACGACACCGTCGGCGAAGACGCCGTTGGCGTCCCCGACGGGACGGCCCCACCTCTGCACCGTCGTCAGGGTGCGATACCCGGTGATCCGCATGTCATCCCTTCGTGGAACCGGCGGTGACGCCGTCGGCGATCTGGCGCTGGAAGAAGACGTAGAGCACGAGCAGCGGAAGCGCGGCGATCAGCACCCCGGAGGCGAAGACGGGGATGTTGTCGGAGTACTGGCCGCGCAGTGAGGTGACGCCGACCATCAGGGTGCGGTGTTCGGGGGACGGCATCATCAGCAGGGCGATGAGCACGTCGTTCCAGCAGAACAGGGCGTTGAGGATGCCGACCGACAGCAGGGCCGGACGCCCCATCGGCAGCATGACGCGCCGGTAGACGCCGTAGGGCGTGTTCCCGTCGATCCTGGCCGCGTCCACGATCTCGCGCGGAATGGTGGTGTAGTAGCTCGTCATCAAGAAGATCGTGAACGGGAGGAACTGGGCGACGTAGGCGAGGATCAGCCCGGTGTAGGTGTCCATGAGCTGGGCGTCCGCCATGATCCGCGCCAGGGGGACCATGATGACCTGGAAGGGTACGAACAGGGCCGCGAGGCAGCCCAGGAAGAGCACCCGTGAGCCCCGGAACCGCAGGTGGCTCAGGGCGAAGCCGGCCATCGAGCCGATGAGCAGGAGCACCACCACGGCGCAGGTCACGACGGCGAGGGAGTTGACGACGTACCGGCCCATGCCGGCGTTCGTCCACGCCGCGGCGACGTTGTCCAGGTTCGGGGACGGTGCCGGGGTGAACCGGTCGAGGACGTAGTCGTGCCGGGTCTTCATGGCGACGTTGCCCGTGAACAGCAGGGGGTAGATCGTCGCCAGGGCCAGGGCGGCCATGGGGAGGGCCACCAGCCATCTGCCGAGACGGGGGCCGCGCATCAGCTCTCCCTCCCCGAGCGGCGCAGCAGCGCGATCTGTGCGAGGCCGACGACGAGCATGATGACGAACAGAACGGTGGAGGCGGCCGAGGCGAGCGCGGGCCGGTTCAGCTGGCCCTGCTGGATCCAGACGTAGTACTCCGGCAGGTACGTGGAGCCCTCGGGGCCGCCGCTCGTCATCACGTACAGCAGGCCGAACATCGAGGTCAGCATGCCGATCATCGTGGTGACGACGACGAACTGGATCGTGCGGGACAGGCCCGGGACGATCACGTGCCGGATGAGCTGCGGCAGCGACGCCCCGTCGACGCGGGCGGCGTCCTGGAGCGAGGGGTCCAGGGTGGAGAAGCCGGCCAGGAAGACCACCAGCGCCATCCCGAAGGTCGCCCAGATGTGGACGCCGACGACGGTGAACATGGCGATGTCCGGGTCACCGAGCCAGTCGATCGGGCCGATGCCCAGCTGCCCGAGCCCGGAGTTCAGGGGGCCGTCGAAGGCGAGCAGGAGGTTGAAGATCGCGCCGACGATCACCGGTGAGAGCACGGCCGGGAAGAAGTAGACGCCGCGGTAGAACCGGTGCCCCGGCACGCGCAGGTGGATGAAGGTGGCCAGCAGGCCGGGGATCGCGACCGCCACCGGCAACAGCACTACCAGCAGCCCGACGTTCTCCAGCGCGGTGCGGAAGAGCGGATCCCGCAACAGCTCCGTGTAGTTGTCCAGGCCGACCGGTTGCCCGTCCCGCTCGCCGTCGCCGGTGAGGGAGAAGTTGACGCCCAGGAGCAGCGGGAACAGCCGGAGCGCGAGGATGATCAGGATGGCCGGGGCGAGCAGGACGTAGGGCGCCAGCCGTTCCGCGCGGCGACCGGACCCGTACCGTGGCCCACTCTGGCCCGGGGCCGCGCGGCGGGTACCGGCGGCGCCCGGACGCCCGGTCGGACCGGCCGTGGCCGGGTGAGCAGGGGGCGGCGAACTGTGGACGGGCACAGGGTCAGCCAGCCCGGTCGGAGTCGGCCAGCTGCCGCAGCGCGTCATCGACGCCGACCGACCCGCTGAGGAGCTGTTGGGACAGTCGCCCCATCAGGTCCAGCGTCCGGGCCGACAGCGCGACATGCAGGGCGGGCCTGCCGGTCTCGATCTCCCGCACGATGGTGGCCAGGGCGGGGCCGCCACCGGAGACGTCCACCGTGGTGTCCGCGACGATCGCCCCGGCGTCGGCGTGGAAGGCGGCCAGCGCCCCGGTGGACGTCAGGGAACGGACCAGGTCGGCGGCGAGGTCCGGGTTCTGGGTCCCCTTCGCGACCGCGTACCCGATGCCGCCGTCGTAGGGCAGGCTGGGAACCGCCTCCTCCGTGAGGACCGGGGCGCGCAGCACGCCGACGTTGTCCTCGCCGAGGAACTCGCCGAACTCCTCCCAATGACCCACGTCCGACATGAGTCCGGCGATGTGGGCGGCGCTGCCGGAGGCGAAGAGGGCGAGGGAATCGTTGAACAGCGCGGTGGAGTTGACGCCGTCGTTGTTCAGGCCCGCGCCGTCGACCTCCTGCCAGAGTTCGAAGATCCGGCGTACCTGGGGCGAGGTCCAGTCCCGGTTCCCGGCGATCCAGTCGGCGTACTGCTGTGGCGGCAGGACGGCCGATCCCAGAGCCGAGAGGAAGAACTGGATGCCGTAGCCCTCCTTGTTCCCCAGGGCGAAGCAGGTGGCCGGGGTCTCCTGCGCGATGGTCCGGCAGTCCCCGAGGAACTCCTCCCACGTGGTGGCCGGGTTCTCGGGGTCGAGCCCGGCCTCCTCGTAGAGGGCCTTGTTGTAGTAGATGGGGTGTCCCTGGAGCGTCACCGGCGCCGCGTAGACGGTGCCGTCCCTGGAGAACGCCTCCCAGCCCGCCAGCCTCCGCAGGTCCTGGGCCACATAGTCGTCGAGGGGCAGCAGGTCATCGGCCCGCTCCCGGAGTTGGCCGCCACCGTTGAAGAGCATCACGTCGGGGCCCTGACCGGTCCGCATGGCCGTGCCGAGCAGGGTGTAGTACTGGTCGAAGGGCTGTGCCACGAATTCCACGGTCACATCCGGGTGTCGCTCGGCGAAGTCGGCCTTCGCCTCCTCGATGTACGCGGCCGCGGCCTCGTCACCGGACTTCCAGTCCCAGACGACCAGCGTGTCCTCCCGGGAGCCGGAGGCGGAACCCGATCCCGCGCTGCCGCAGCCGGTCAGGGCCAGAGCCACCGCCAGCGCCGTCGACCACAGTGCCCGCCGCTTCATCGCCGCTCACTCTCCGGAGGGTGCCGGGGCAGCCCGCCCGTCGGTCCAGATGGTCAGGAAACGTAAGTCGTATGATGTTTGGCGTCAAGGGGTGGTGCGTATACTGGCGGCGGGAATCGTGGCGCCGCCTGATCGCGGGCCACCGGAGGGACTATGACGGCATCACAGCAAGCCACTTCGGGCGCTGCGCCGCCACCGGCCTGGGTGCGACGACCGGCCAGCCTCGCGAGGGCGCTCACCGCGGAGTTGGTGGTGCGCATCGTCCGAGGGGATTACCCGCCCGGCACCTCTCTGCCGGCCGAGCCGGGGCTGTGCGAGGCGTTCGGGGTCAGCCGGACCGTGGTGCGCGAGGCGGTGAAGCTCCTTCAGGAGAAGGGCCTGGTCCACGTCCGTCAGGGGGCCGGCACCGTGGTGACGCCGTCGACCCGGTGGAACATGCTCGATGAGCTGGTGCTCGGGGCCAGCGTCGAGGGGGACGAGAGCCTGACGATCCTCGACGATCTCGTCGTCACACGGCGCCTGTTGGAGTCCGACATGGCCAACCTCGCCGCCCAGCTCGCCACGGACGAGGTTGTCGACCGGTTGCGCACGCTCGTCGACGGGATGGACGAACTCGTGGACGACCACGTCACGTACGAGGAACACGACCGCGCCTTCCACGACACGATCATGCGGGTCTCGCAGAACCGCATCGCCCGTGCCGTGGTGCGCTCACTGGAGAGCCAGGCCATCAACACCGCCCGGTACGTGGGGAAGACCGAGCGAGCCCTGTGTGTCGCGTCCAACCAGGGCCACCGCCGCATCTACGAACGCATCGCCGCCCAAGACCCGCCCGGCGCCGCCCAGGCGATGTTCGCCCACATCACCGAGGCGTGGCTGGTCCGGCGCAGCGGCCCCGGCGAGCCGGTGCGGCTGCGGCGCTGAGGTCTGCCGGACGTCGCGGGCCGGTGCCCGGAGCCGGCCGCCGTCGCTGGAGGAAGAGAGCGGCCGGCCCCGGGAGGCGCCCACACGATGTCGTGACGGCTCGACCGCCGCGGGACCCGGGACGGACCCGTACGGCCGTCCGCCGGCACGGCGATGGCGGGCGCCGGTCACCCGGACTACCCCAGTACCGCCTCCCACCTGGTGCCATCGGCCGTTGCGCCGGCCGGAAGGCGGTCACGGGCACCGGTGTCGCCGTACAAGCTCCAGCGGAACCAGTCGAGGAAGGTGTTCTCGGTCTGCGGGTAGGTCGGGAAGTCCGGGATCAGGTAGGAGCCGTGGTCCGCCCCCACATGGGTGAGGAAGGCCTTGGGAGCGGCCAGCTTGTCGTAGGCGGCGCGGGCCGATTGGTAGTCACAGGTCGGGTCCCGGTCGCCGTGGATGAACAGCACGTTGGCCCCGACCGCGCCGGTCGGGTCGCCCATGTCCACGCAGGCGATCGGCACCGCTGCGGCGATGCGATCGTCCGGCCAGGAGGTGACCAGTCCCTGGGTGGTCATGCCACCCATGGAGTGGCCGGAGACACCGACTCCGGCCCCGGTGTCGATGTGTCCGGCCATCGGGTCGTCCCAGGAGTCGCCGAGCGCCAGTGTCCGGGTGATGACCTCGGACACGTCCCTCGACCATTCGCCGCCGTAGACGCTCCCGAGGTTCGTGTTGTCGGAGAAGGAAGGAGCGGGGCAGATGAAGCCCGCCGCGGCCAGATCGTTGGTCTGCGAGGAGTAGCAGTCGGAGTTGCACCCCATGCCGTGGCTGAACTCGGCGACGGGGAACACCCCGTCGGCGACCGGCGCGTTGGGGACGGGCTGGCCGCCGGGGGTGCCGGCGGCCGGGTAGAAGACCTTGGTGAACAGCGAACGGCCGCCGCGCGCCCAGTGGTATTCCCGGACTCCGACGGCGAAGGCCTGCGTGGGGGCCTGCCTGGTTCCGTGGGCGGGGAGCGCCTGGACCGGTGCGGCGCCGAGCAGCGCGGCGCTCGTCCCGATCGCTCCGGCGGCGCCGAGACCCAGGAGCGTGCGTCGTCGCATCGTCATGGGTGACTCCTTGTGTGGGGGATGGTGGAGGATGGTGGGGGATGGGGGGAGAGTGGGGGAGGTGCGGCTGAGGGCCGGGCGGGCCCGGCCCCGTGCGCGGATCAGCAGCTGTTCGTGGTGCTGGTGGCCAGGCCCAGACGCCAGGGGAGCTGAGAGTATTCGCCGCTCGCGGAGGGGTCGATGCCCTGGTAGAGGAGTCGGAGGTCGCAGGGGTCGATGGTCATGGTCTGGTCGTTGGTGGCGCGGACCAGCTCGCCGTGACTGATGTCCTGCGTCCAGGCACCGGATGCGAAGGTGACGTTGTTGCGGCTGGCGAAGGGGTTCTGCTGGGTGTCGGCCAGCGGTGTCCACTGGCCGGTCAGGCCCTGGGCGGTGAAGGCGCGGTACCAGCGCCGCCCGTCCGGGCCGATGGCCTCCCAGATCAGCAGATAGGTGTCGGTGTCGCCGACGCGGTAGACGGCGCCGCCCTCGAAGAGGTCGTACGCGCCGTCCTCCAGGACGATCTGCGTGTTGTCGAAGCCGTTCGGGAAGTCCGCCATGGTGGTTTCGGACCGGTAGACGTGGCCGTTGTCGTCCGCGGAGAACAGGTAGCACATGGTGTCGTCGCAGATGACGAAGAAGTCGAGCCAGTTGCCGTTGCCGATGTTCTGCCGGACCACCTCGGGCACGCTGTCCATGAAGTTCCGCGGCGCGGACCAACTGGTGGGGTCATTGGGGTCGGTCGTGGTGGAGAACGACGGCAGGCCGGTCTGGTAGACGAGGTACCACTCGTCGTGCGGCGCGAAGTAGAACGCGTGAGGTGCCGCGCGATAGCCGGGCCCGATGGCGGAAGCGGCTTCCAGGTCGGTCTGCGGAGCACTCGCGGCCTGTGACCAGTCGGTGAAGCTCGTGTGGGCCAGTCCCCAGTCGCCGCTGGTGTCGACCCTGGTGAAGAAGACGTGCCAGGTTCCGTCATCGTCCTGGACCACCGACGGGTCCTTGGCCGCGACCGAGTTGAGGTTCGGCGCGGGGGAGATCAGGGGACCGCCGGAGGACCACTGGAAGGTGTCGGGTAACTGCTGCTGGGCGGGGTCGGCCTGGGGGGCGATGTCGGCCGCCTGCTCACCGGAGGCGGGCGCGGCGACCAGCGCCAACGCCACACCGAGCAGGAGGACGACGGCCGCGTGGAGGGGCCGGGAGCGGGAACGGCGTACTGAGGCAGGCATCAAAGACTCCGTGTCGGCTCGGCCGGTGGGCTCAACCACACGAACATCGCCTGGCCATGGTGTCCGGCACAGCGGGGTGTGGGGGGACCTCACCGGAACAAAACGGATGGTGCGCGTACGTCCTGTCATGGTCCGTGTGTGGGGACACGGACCGGCGGCCAGTTCGAATGTCCGACCCGTCGAACGTCGACTGACCCTTCAAACGTCTCGGATGATAGCGAGGGCCAGACATGAGTCAACATACGTCGTACGAATTTCCGCCTCCGCCTCCGCCTCCGCCTCCGGACCGTCCCCGTCCGCCGTGGTCGGCGCCGGCGTGGTTGCGCCCGCCGACGGGGTGCATCTGTGGACGTAGGGGCCACGTTCTCCCTCGGGCACCACGGCGGAGCTGTCCACGGAATGGACCGGGTCAGGTGCGCGGAACCCTGCTTCAAGGGACCCCGGGGCAGGGGTGACGCTCGGTTCCGCACGGCAGGTGGGCCGTGAGAGGGTGGCGAACAGGGCCGGTCCGGGCGTCGGTTGGAGTGGCCGCGCGGGATGGGGGGCTCGGCTGGAGGCATGGTGGGAAACGCTGACAGGTCACGCGGTGTGCGGCTGGCCGCCCATGGTGCCGTCGCCACGTCGCTGGCGCTGCGCAGTGACCGCAGCCTGCAGGAGCTGGTCGAGGCCGCCCCGTCGGTCGGTTCCGGTATCGGTGGCAGGACCGTACTGCTGGAGATCGACGGAGCCCCCGTATTCGTCAAGCAGGTGCCCCTGACCGATCTGGAGCGACGGCCGGAGAACGTGCACTCCACGGCCAATCTGTACGGCCTGCCGTCGTTCTGCCAGTACGGGGTCGGCAGCATCGGCGGCCCGGGCGTCGGGGCCTGGCGGGAGCTGGCCGTCCACACCATGACGACGAACTGGGTGATCGCCGGCGATCACGAGGGCTTCCCCCTGATGCACCACTGGCGGGTGCTCCCGACGGCCGGCCGGCCACTGCCCGAAGAACTCGCCGATGTGGAAGGGGCCGTCGCCTACTGGGGAGGCCGGCCGGAGGTACGCCGGCGGATCGGAGGGATCCAGCAGTCCACGGCCAGTCTCACGCTGTTCCTGGAGTACATCCCGCAGAACCTGCACGAGTGGCTCGGTGAGCGCATCCGGGCGGGCGGCGAGGCCGCCGAGCGAGCCTGTGTCGCGGTGGACGACGAACTGCGGGCCGGCGTCTCGTTCATGAACGCCCGCGGGCTGGTGCACTTCGACGCCCATTTCCAGAACATCCTGACCGACGGCCGCCGCCTGTACTTCGCCGACTACGGCCTCGCGCTCTCCTCCCGCTTCGAGCTGTCCCCGGACGAGGCCGCCCTCCCCGTTCGGCACGCGAGCTACGACCGGGCCTACACCGCCACCTACCTGGTGTACTGGCTGATCACCGCCCTGTACGGGGCCGGCTACGGGTGGGACGAACGCTACGCGCTGGTGCGCGCGTGCGCCGAGGGCGAGCGGCTCACGGGCACCCCGGAGGCAGCCGCCTCGATCATCACCCGCCATGCGCCGCTCGCCCCGGTGATGTGGGACTTCATCCGCACCTTCCAGCAGGAGAGCCGCGAAACCCCCTACCCGGATGAGGCGATCCGCCTGATCCTTGAGCAGGACGCCCCGCCCGGTGCGCCGACCGGGCCGTAAGAGCCCTGCGGAGAAGCACCCAGCACCGTCCGGAGAGCTGCGGTGTGGTGTGAACGTCCTTCCGAGCCCCGCCCGCGCATCACCAGCCGTGAGTTGAGAAGCTCTCCCCGGTGAGGTAGTGAGCGATACCGTGGGCGTTGTACGGGACGGTGTGCGCCGGGAGTTCGCCCGGGCGGTGCCAGCCGATGCCGGCGCATTTCCCGGGTTCCGCGTTGAACGGTTCGCCCTCCCAGTCGGCCGTGGCGAAGAACCAGCCGATCCGTGCCCGGCCTTCGGGGCTGCGGTGGTGCATGACGTGCACGGTGCGCAGAGCCGACGGATTGATGGCGATGCCGACTTCCTCCCGCGCTTCGCGCACCGCCGCCTCGATGACGCTCTCGCCGGGGTCGACCTTTCCGGAGGGCAGATTGAGCATGCCGTCGGCGTAGCCGGTGCCCGAGCGCTCGGCCAGGAGGATCCGGTCGCCTCGTTCGAGGATCACCATGACGTCGATGACGGTGTGGGGTTGCACGTAGGGGTCCCTCCGGCGGAGTGTCGGGCGGTAGGACCTTAGCGGTGGCGTACCGGCCGCACGCGGCGGGAAGCCCGCTACGGAACTCCGGGTGCTCCGGGGCGAGTGCCCCGGTGCCCGGGGGCAGGGCCGCGCCCCCTTCGCTGCGCGGCTACTCTTCGCACGGAGGCGTTCACCACCGATGGGGGCCGGATGGGTGCGGACGGGGCGGGCAGTGCGGGAGAGAACCGGGCGGCGGGGCGGACGGGCCTCGTGTCTCCGCGCGCGGGGGGCGAGCCGGTTCCGGCGACCGCGGACGCCGAACGGCAGGAGTTTCTGGAGCTGTACAAGCTCGCGGTCGAGATGGCCGACCGCGTGTCCTCACGCCGCGGCGCGGCCAACACGTACTACCTCTCCCTGCAGACCGCGCTGGTCACCCTGATCGGCTTCGGGATGCCGCGCCTGTCCGAGTCGCCGTGGTGGGTGTCCCTGGTCGTGGCGTTGGGCGGCGTGACCCTCTCGCTGGCCTGGTGGATGCAGCTGCGCAGCTACCGGACCCTCAAGGCGGCGAAGCTCCAGGTCATCAACAATCTGGAGCAGCACCTGCCGGTGCGCATCTTCACCGATGAGTGGGACGCGCTCAACAGCCCCCCGTCACCCGGCCCGTTCAGGCGCTACGCCGAGTTGGGCACCCCCGAACGCGTGGTCCCCTGGGTGTTCGCCCTGGCGCATCTCACCCTGTTCGCAGGCACACTGTCCCTGTGATCCGGCTCGACCCGCTCGCGGATCTCATCCGCTTCCGGCGTCCCCGGGCCACCAGCCCCCGGCGCGGCGGTGCGCCGCGCCGGGGGAGGGGGCGGCGGGTCAGTTCAGTTCGTCCTCGATCAGGGCGACGAACTGCTCGTAGGAGGCGGGGGGCGAGATGGGGCGGTCGTCGAAGAAGAACGTCGGGGTGCCCTGGACCCCCAGGGCCAGACCGTCGCGGATGTCGGCCTGGACCCGTTCGGCGGTGGCGGGGTCCGCGACGGCGGCGTCATAGGAGGCCATGTCCAGACCGAGGTCCTCCGCGAAGCCGCGGAAGGTCGCCGCGTGCGAGTCGCGGGACTCGCCCCAGGCGGCCTGGGTGGTGAACAGCCGGTTGTACATGTCCTCGAACCGGCCCTGCTGGGCGGCGGCTTCGGCGGCGAGAGCGGCGGTCTCCCCGTTGTGGTGTCCCGGCATCGGGAAGTACCGGGCGACGAAGGTGACGCGGTCGCCGTACTCCTCGCGCAGCCGCTCCACGACCGGATAGTAGGCGCCGCACGCCTCGCATTCGAAGTCGAGGAACTCCACGAGCGTCAACTCGCTGTTCGCGGGGTCGGACAGGCGGTGGCTGTCCTCGCGCACCACGGCGGAGGAGGAGCCGGACCAATCGGCGGTCTTCGGCCGGTCGTCGGGGGAGAGGGCCAGCAGAACGGCGAAGGCGGCGGCGAGGGCCGCCACGGTCCCGAGCACGGCGTACAGCTGTCGTTTCACGGAGAACTCCGGAGGAGGATGGGTCGTTCGGTCGGGGATGACGGCGCGCGGGGGCGAGCCGTCGCCCGCCGGGTCAGGCCCAGCGGGTTCCGGCACCCGGCAGCGGCCGGGGCGCGGGGGAGATCACCGGCGCCCACGGCGGGGCGCGAACCGAACGGCCCGAGACGACGCAGCAGGTACCCCACACGCCGGGCTCCGTGGGGGTCTCGGCACGGCGCGGCCGGGACAGCGGCCCGGGCACGGTGGCCGGGCGTGCGGCCAGCGCGGCGATGGCCGCGACCAGCACCGCGCGCAGCGGCCCCGCCAGCCCGTCCGCGACACCCAGCAGCCGGGCGGTAAGGACGATCGCCACCAGGTACCCGGCCAGCAGTTCACCGGTGCCGTGGCCCTGCGGTGCGATCTGTGCCAGCAGTCCGGCGGGACCGCGCCCGCCGGCCGCCGCGCACGCTCCCGGCAGGACGTAGCAGACCTGGAGTGCGGCCTGGGCGCCGGCGACCGCTGCCAGTGCCTGCCCGTGGGGGAGTGGCCGGCGCGCGGCGGACATGATCCCGCCGCACGCCACCACGACAGAGAGCCACAGCGCGCACCCGGAGGGCACGAAGCCGGCCGTACCCGCCTGGCTCAGCAGGGGAAGCAGCACGCCCAGCGCGCCGAGCGCGCCGGCTCGTGTCCTGCCCCGGCCGGACGGCACGTGCGTCACCTCATTCCCGGTGGTGGTGCGGTGCCGGTCAGCGTAGCCAAGCCGTACGGGGCGGCTTCGGGCGGCCGTACGGATCGGGTACACGGCGTCAGGGCGCGGTGGGGAACGGGCGGTACGGGACCCTCGGATGGAATCGTCCGGAGGCGGCGCGGGTGCCGTACGCGAGGTGCGGGCGTGATGGTGCGGGATGGCCGTCGTGCCGAGGGGGTCGTCGTGCGCGGGCGCCCCCGCCCTGACGCGGCGGTCGGGACCGCCGCCCGGATCACCGCGCGGCGCCCGGCCGGGAGGTCAGGTGGCCGCGCGGGGGAGACCGTCGGCAGGGGGATACGGAGCGGGATTCACCGGGTGGACCGGCCGGCCGCCCCGGTCAGGGCTGCGGGCTGCCCGGTGACAGCTACGGAACCCTCCGGGCTCGGCCCTCCCACCACCCGTGTCAGTGCCGGGTGGCGAGCCGCTCCAGCAGGGTGGCGCTCCGTGCCAGCAACGCCTGCTCCTCGTCGGTGAGTTCGGCCTCGATGGCCTGGGCGAGCCAGCCCGCCCGCCGGCCGCGCTCCGCTTCGAGCGCCGCCCGCCCCGCGTCCGACAGTTCGACCAGCGACTTCCGGCCGTCCGTGGGGTGGGCCCGGCGCGTGATCAGGTTCTGTTCCATGAGCAGCCCCACCACCCGGGCCATCGACTGGGGACGTACGCGCTGATCGGCGGCGAGGTCGCTGGTGGTCATGGCGCCGTCCCGGTCGAGAGCGCCGAGGACGGCCACTTGGCCCAGCGGGATGCGGTCCTCGTGTTTGACGCGTCGGGTGAGCTTGCCCATCGCGGTACGCAGTTCGGCGGCGAGGGCGGCGGCTTCCGAGGTGGGCATAGGGCACTTTACCCCGTTGGTCAGCATTGCTGAGCACCTTGTCTGTGCACCTGACCTGCACAGATTACCTGTGCAGCCAAGCTGTACAGGCAAACTGAACAGCAAAACTGGACAGCATTGCTGTAGTGTTTGCTCTTGCCGGGCCAGCGCCAGGGTCGTCGCAGCCGGGGCCACGGCACCCGACCACGGGAAGGACCTCCCATGTCCGCGAAAACCGCCGCGACCGTCGACGCCACCATCGAGACCGTCACCGCCCGCCGGATCATCGACAGCAGGGGAAACCCCACGGTCGAGGTCGACGTGGTCCTGACGGACGGGTCCCTGGGGCGCGCGGCCGTCCCCTCCGGCGCCTCCACGGGCGCCCGGGAGGCCGTGGAACTGCGCGACGGAGACTCCGCCCGCTGGCACGGCAAGGGCGTCGACCGGGCGGTGGCCCACGTCAACGGGGAGATCGCAGCGGCCGTGCGCGCCCGGGACGCGGCGGACCAGGCGGGCCTGGACGCCGCGCTGGTCGCCCTCGACGGCACCGCCACGAAGTCCCGGCTCGGCGCCAACGCGATCCTCGGCGTCTCCCTCGCCACCGCCAAGGCCGCCGCGGCGGCCCACCACCAGCCCCTCTACCGCTACCTCGGCGGCGCCGACGCGCACCTGCTGCCGCTGCCGATGATGAACATCGTCAACGGCGGCGCCCACGCCGACAATCCGCTGGATTTCCAGGAGTTCATGATCGTGCCGGTGGGCGCGGACAGCTTCGCCGAAGCTGTCCGCATGGGGAGCGAGGTCTTCCACACCCTGCGCCGCGATCTGCTGGCCGCCGGGCACTCCACGGGGGTCGGTGACGAGGGCGGCTTCGCGCCCGCGCTGCGCACCGCCGAAGAGGCGCTCGACTTCGTGATGGCCGCCATCGAGCGCACCGGCTACCGCCCCGGAGCGGACATCGGCCTGGTCATGGACCCGGCCTCGTCCGAGTTCTTCCGTGACGGTGTGTACGAATACGCGGGCGAGGGCGTGCGCCGCACCCCCTCCGAGCACACCGACTACCTGGTCTCGCTCATCGACGCCTATCCGGTCCTGTCCATCGAGGACCCGATGGCGGAGAACGACCTGGACGGCTGGCGCGAGCTGACCGCCCGTGTCGGCGACCGCTGTCAGCTCACCGGCGACGATGTGTTCTGCACCAACGAGACGCTGCTGCGCGAGGGCATCCGTACCGGCGTCGGCAACTCGGTTCTGGTCAAGGTCAATCAGATCGGCTCCCTGACGGAGGCCCTGGCCGCGGTGACCACGGCCCAGCGGGCGGGCTGGACGGCCGTCATGTCGCACCGCTCGGGAGAGACCGAGGACACCACCATCGCCGATCTGGCGGTGGCGACCGGCTGCGGTCAGATCAAGACGGGCTCGCTCTCCCGCTCCGACCGCACGGCGAAGTACAACCAGCTCATCCGGATCGAGGAGGAACTCGGCGGCGAGGCGCGCTTCGCGGGCCACGCCGCACTGCGCCGGGGCTGAAGGGAGGGGAGGGGCCGGCGGCGGCCCCGGCTGCCGGGCGTCGCCCGTACGGCCCGCCCGGGGCCAACCCTCGTCCCGTCCTGAACCCGTGCCCACCAGCGCTTCCGGCGCGGCGTCCGGGAGATCCGGCGGCACAAGGACGGAGACCCGCACGACATCGGTTCGCTTGCGGCCCGTTGGCCTCGAGCCGTCGGGCCGCCGCCGTGACGTCGGGTCCGGAGAGCCAATGGTTCCCCGCCCGGGGTCATCGGCCAACTCGGGACGGATGTCTTCCCCGCGCGGGCGAACGCGATTACTGTCCCTCGCTGGTGGAGCGGGACCGGCACATTGTCACGGCGCAGGAAAGCGGTGTCCTGGAATGACCGAAGTCTCCGAAACGGTGTCGCCCCCCGCCCGCAAGCCGCGGGTCCGCGGGCGCTTCGACTGGCACGGTCTGCGAGCCGACCTGCGGGGTGCGATCCCCGACGCCTCGCTGGCGCTGATCGCCACCGGCCTCATCTACTGGCTGCTGTACGCGCGGGTGGCCAACGGCACCTCGCCCTCCACCGTGATCATGCCGCATCTCAACGACCCCAACGAGCTGTGGATGTACTGGATGTGCCAGGCCTTCGGCTGGTCGGCACTGCTGTGGGCGTACATCACCGTGATCTTCGGGCTGCTGCGGTCCGGGCCGCGACCGCGCTGGACGTGGCTGCCGCCGGCCCGGGCCGAGAAATGGCACCGCACCACCAGCCTGACGACGATCGGGCTGATGTTCCTGCACGCGGCGTTCTTCTTCGGCGACCAGATGCGCGACAACCTGACCCGGTGGGGCACGGGCCGGAGCCTGTGGACGGCGTTCGTGGACGTGTTCGTCCCCGGCGGGTACGCGACCGGCACCGGCCGCGTCGCCATCCTGCTGGGGCTGCTCGCCCTCTACCTCGCCATTCCGCTGAGCCTGGCCTTCTACCTCCGCCACCGGACCGGCAGCAGGATGTGGGTGGCGCTCCACCGGTTCATCATCGTGGTGTACGTGCTCAGCGTGTGGCACACCCTGCTGTACGGCACCAACGTCTGGTTCGACGGCACGTTCCGCACCCTGGTGTGGGCCCTCCAGATGCCGATCGCGGGGCTGGTCCTGGTGAGACTGCTGGCCCCGGCCCGCCCCCGTGAACGCCTCCGGCTGCGCGGCCACCCCCTGCCGGTGACCGTACGGCTGGCCGGCCGCCTCGCGGTCGTCGCCACCGTGCTCGGTCTGCTGGCCGTCATTGTCACGGGAGTCGACGGCGGGCGCGACCCCGAGGACCTCGGCGGCTCCTCACCCGCGGTCTGGCCCGAACGCTGGATCATCTGGGCGGGCCTGCTCGCCCTCACCCTGGCCCTGGTGGCGGTCGTGCTGCGGCTGCGCCCCGGAAACGGAACCGGAACCGGCACCGGAACGCCGGGGTCCCCGTCCCCCTCCCGCCGCCGGGCGCCCACGGACGTCTCCGAACGGCAGTGACGCCGGCGACGGCAGCGGACGGGCGGCGCCGGCGGGCCGTGGGGCAGAGCCGGCGCTGTTGTTAGGGTGGCGTGGGTACCGCAGGCCGACCGGAGAGGAGCCGTCCCGTGCGTGACGCCCTCGCCCTATCTGCCACGTGGCTGCCGGCGGCCCATTCCCGGGTCCTGGAGCCGGTGGAGCGGCGTCCGATCGGTACGAACGGCTATGTCAGCACCTGGGGCGCGCTCATGGGCCTGTGCCCGCCGAAGGGCCGCTGAGCCGACCGCCCCGCGCGGAGGCACGGCGCCGGCCCGCGGCCGGTCGCGTCATCACGCCCCTTCGTCGTGCTGGAGACCCCTCCCCCCATGTCTGTACTTTCGCGGATCACCGCTGCCGTGCGCCAGGACGCGGTCAGCGGTTCGCTTCTCATCGGTGCCGCCCTGATCGCGCTGCTCTGGGCGAACTCGCCGCTGTCCGACTCCTACGAGTCGCTGCGCTCGTTCACCTTCGGCCCCGCCGCGCTGCGCCTGGACCTGTCGGTCGGGGACTGGGCCGCCGACGGCCTGCTGGCGGTGTTCTTCTTCATCGTCGGCAACGAACTCAAGCAGGAGCTGGTGCACGGCGAGCTGCGCGACCCGCGCCGTGCCGCACTGCCGATCGCCGCCGCCCTCGGCGGAGTGGCCGTCCCCGCGCTGATCTTCCTGGCCGTCAACGCCGGCGCGTCCGGGGAGGAAGCGGGAGGATGGGGCATCCCGATGGCCACGGACATCGCCTTCGCCCTCGCCGTCCTGGCCGTCGTCGGGCGGCATCTGCCCGCCGCGCTGCGGACCTTTCTGCTCACCCTGGCCACCGTCGACGACATGGGCGCGGTGCTGGTGATCGCCATCGCGTACACCACCGGCCTCGATCTTGTCGCCCTCGTGCTCGCCGCGGTGGGACTGGCGATTTTCGGCCACCTGCAGAACGGCGCGGGCCGGGCCGTGACCCGGGTCCGGGCGGCGGTGCCGGGGTGGCTGCTGTTCGGGTCCCTGGCGGTGGTGATCTGGACGCTGACCCACGCCTCCGGTGTGCACGCCACGGTCGCGGGCGTCGTGATGGGCCTGCTGATGCGTACCGGTCCCCGTGACGGCGAGGCGGTGTCGCCCTCGCACCGAGCGGAGCGGGTACTGCGGCCGTTCTCCGCGGGGATCGCGCTGCCGGTCTTCGCCCTGCTGGCGGCCGGGGTGTCGCTGTCCGGCGCGGGCGGCTTCCTCACCTCCACCATCACCTGGGGCGTGCTCGCCGGACTCCTGGCGGGCAAGTTCCTGGGCATTCTCGGGGTGGCCTGGCTGACCGTCCGCTTCACCGGTGCCCAGCTCAACCCGCGGTTGGGCTGGGCGGACATCGCCGGCATCGGTGTCCTGGGGGCGATCGGTTTCACCGTCTCGCTGCTGATCGCGGAGCTGTCCTACACCGACGCCGCCCATCTCACCGATGCCAAGGGCGCCGTGCTGCTGGCGTCCGCGATCGCGGCCCTGGTGGCCGCCGTCGTGCTGGGACGCCGCAGCCGCCACCACCGCCTCGCCCGGGAGACGGAGGCCGCGCGCCACGGGTGACCGGCCCGGCGGCAGCCCCCCGTCGCGCCTCCGGGCGACCCCGCGACGGCCCGCACCGTTCCCGTACCGGCCGTGTGGCGGCTGCCGCCGCGCGCCCCCGCCGGCCCGCCCTGCCGCGACCGGACGCCGCCGCCCGTCAGCCGGCCCCGGCGCCCCGCAACGGCCCACCGCCGCCGGTCACCGGGCGCCCTCCCCGGCGCTGTGGCCGACCGGGGCGGGACCGGGGGGTACGGCGTCGAGGCCGAGTCCGCCGATCACGGTGGAGACCGGGGAGTGGAGGACGGCGTCGAACGCGTCGAGGACCGGAGTGTGCAGATGGGCGCCCTGGATCCGGATACGGTCGGGGCCGGGCACGGGGATGTCCCCGCCGGCGTCCGGGCGGCGCGCCCGCCGGAGATCGGCCAGGCTGAGCCCGAGCCCGGCATCCGTGAACGCCGCCTCGATGCTTCCCAGTTCGGGCGCGCCCAGCGGGGTGGGCTCGACGGTGAAGCCGAACCGGCTGTTCTCGTCGCGGCGCATCTCTCCCGTCTGTCCGGTGCTGCTGGTCAGGCCCACGGCGATGTAGTCCTCGCCGAGGGCCGAGTGCAGGTGCTGTCCCATCGGGAATCCGGTGAGGTGGCCGTCGAAGGAGACTGGTGTCTTCTGGATGTGGGCGTTGTGGGCCGCCAGCACGACCCGGGTGCCCGGCGCGCCGCGCTCCAGGTGCCACAGGAGCGATTCGGCCATGTAGAGGTCCCGGGCCGAGGTGTCGGCGGTCAGCCCCGTACCGGAGAAGAGGCCGGCCATGGCGCGGAAGGTGTGGTCGCCGTGGCAGGCGCCTTCGAGACGTCGCCGGGCGATGTCGTAGCCGCGCCGGTCGCCGCACGAGACGTAGAGCGGCTCGACGGAACGGAACCGGATGAGCAGCCGGTTCAGGATCGCGCTGAGCGCGTCCTGTTCGGCGGCCTCCAGGCGGGCCCACGCGGGCGCGGCATCGGCCGCCGAGCCGCCCGCGAACGACGCGGCGATCCGCATCGCCTCCTCGATCTGCGGCACCGTTTCGGGATCGACGGCGCGCAGATAGTCGGCGACCGGGGCCAGGGCGGGCAGCAGGGAGCCACCGGCCGCCGGGATGTCGATGCCGGCGAAACGCACCGGTGGTGCGGCGGTGCGGTTGTGCCGGCGCAGTCGGCGCAGCGGTGCGTCGACCCCCACGGGGATCGCCGGGCCGAGGAGGCCGGACAGCGCGTCCTCCGTTCCCTCGCCCCGGGCCCACGCGTCGAGGGGGAACCCTTCGCTGAAGCCGTACTCGAAGGCCAGGACGGTGAATCCGCAGCGTTCGGTGAGGAAGCGCAGGACGCGCTCGCGCAGGAGCGTGAACTCGTGGATGAAGTGGGAGTTCTCGCCGATGGCGACCACGCGGGCGTCGCCGATCAGGGCGCGCAGCGGCTCCAGGTCCTCCAGCGGCGCGTCCGGGTCGAGGTGGGTGAGCGGGGCGGCGTCGGCGCGGAGCCAGCGGGTGAACGGGTCGTCGTGCCGGTGGGGGGACGGTTCGGGCATACGGGCACTCATTTCTCGGGGCGGGCGGGCGGGCGGGCGGCGGGTGAGGGGAGGCTCGGTGCGATGCGGGCGGGGGCTTCCGGCGGGTTCAGGGACGACGGGGGGCGGGAGCCGCCTCCTCCAGGTCGTCGACCGTCCCGGACATGATGGTGCGCAGGTGCGCGGTGAGATGCGGCAGCGGCCAGTCCCACCAGGCGAGGGCCAGCAGGCGGTCGATGTCGGCGTCCGGGTACCGGCGGCGGATGAGCCGCGCGGGGTTGCCGCCGACGATGCCGTAGTCGGGGACGTCGTCGACGACGACCGAGCCGGAGGCGATGATCGCCCCGTGGCCGATCCGGACACCGGGCATCACCAGTGAGCGGTGGCCGAGCCAGACGTCGTTGCCCACCACGGTGTCGCCGCGTCCCGGCAGTCCGGAGATGAGGTCGACGTGCTCAGCCCAGGAGCCGCCCATGATGGGGAACGGGAACGTGGAGGGCCCGTCCATACGGTGATTGGCGCCGTTCATGAGGAACCGCACCTCCGCTCCCAGCGCGCAGAATCTGCCGATGACCAGCTTCTCCGGGCCGTAGTGGTACAGCACGTTGCGGGTCTCGAAGGCGGTGGGGTCATCGGGATCGTCGTAGTAGGAGAATTCGCCCGCCTCGATCAGCGGAGAGGTGATCAGCGGCTTCAGCAGGACCACCCGGGGCTGTTCTGGCATCGGGTGGGTGACGGTCGGGTCGGGCAGGACGGGCGGAACGGGTGGCATGGCTGTTTCCTTTGCGAAGTCCGGGCGGGAGGAGACGGGTTCCGGCGGGGGAGGAGGGCCGGGGCGGTGACTCACGCCCCCGCCCGCGCGGTCGCCCGCAGGGCCAGGTGGCGGCCCCGGTGGCGGTCGCGCAGCCGCCGGTCGTGGCTGACGATGACGACGGCCCCCTCGAAACCGCGCAGTGCGGTCTCCAACTCCTCGACAAGTCCGGGGGAGAGGTGGTTGGTGGGCTCGTCGAGCAGCAGAACGTCCCACGGCTCGCTGAGCAGCCGGGCCAGGGCGAGGCGCTGCCGCTGTCCGGTGGACAGCCGGCCGACCGGCACCGTCAACCGGTCGCGTTCGAACAGGCCCAGTGCCAGCAGCCGTTCGGTGTGCGCGTCGGCATCTCCCGCCCGGCCGCGGGCGAAGGCGGCCAGGACGGTCTCCCGCGGTGCGCCGGGCCGCGGGTCCTGGGGCAGGTATCCGACCCTGCCGCGGCGGGTGACGCTCCCGCCGTCGGGCGCGATGTCCCCGGCCAGGACCCGTAGCAGGGTGCTTTTGCCCGCCCCGTTCGGCCCGGTGACCAGCAGGTGTTCACCCGCTGTGAGGGTGAGGTGGGTGCGGTCGAGCCGTCCGGTGACGGCGATGTCGGTGGCGTCGAGGACGACACCCTCCCGGCGCCCCGTCCGCAGGACGGGGGCGAAGCGCAGCGGTTCCGGCGGCGGTGGGACGGGGTCGGCGAGCAGCCGGCGCAGCCGTTCCTCGGCGTTGCGCACCCGGCCGGCCAGCGACTGCTGCACCCGGCCGCCCGCCCGGTCGTACGCCATCTTGTTGCCGTCCTTCATCGGACGGCCGTGGGCGACCTGCCGTGCCGTGGTCGCGGCCGTCTCGCGGAGCCGGTCGATGTCGGCCCGCCACCGGTCGTACGCCTGGACCCAGCGGTGCCGGGCGGCCGTCCGCTCGGCGAGGTACCCGGGGTAGCCGTTGCCGTATCGGACGACGCGACGCCGGTCGGCGTCCACCTCCAGCAGGCTGGTGGCCACCCGTTCGAGGAAGACCCGGTCGTGGGAGACGGCGACGGTGCTGCCGCGGCGGGTGCGCAGGTGGTCCTCCAGCCAGCGCAGGGCGGCCTCGTCGAGATGGTTGGTCGGCTCGTCCAGCAACAGGACCTCCGGCGCGGCGGCCAGCAGGGCCGCCAGCCGCAGCCTGACCTGCTCGCCGCCGGACAGGGTGCCCACGGTGCGCTCGCGCCCGACCAGTCCGAGACCGAGGCCGTGCAGGGCACGTTCCACGCGGGCGTCGGCCTCGTAGCCGCCGCGCAGTTCGAAGACCGTCAGCAGGTCGCCGTACTCGGCCAGGCCCGCTGTGTCGCCCTCGGCCATCGAGGCTTCCAGCTGCCGCATGCGCCGCTGCACGGCGCGCAGTTCACTCAGGGCGCGGTCGATGACCTGCTGGACGGTGGAGCGAGGGGCCAGCCGCTCGTCCTGGGCGAGGTACCCGACGCCGCCTGCGGCCCGGACGACGATCTCGCCCTCGTCGGGCTGTTCGCGCCCGGCGAGCAGACGCAGCAGGGTGCTCTTGCCGGATCCGTTCTCACCGATGATCCCGGTGCGCTCGCCCGGGGTGAGCGAGCAGGTCACCGAGTCGAGGACGGTCCTGCCGTCGAAGGACTTGCCGACGGAGCGTGCGGTGATCTGTGTGGGCATACGAGGACTCCGGAGCGTGGGTGGGTGAGGCGGCGGTGAGGGGCCGCGCGGCCGGGTGAACGCTTCGGAAGAACATGGACCGCTCCGTTAGTGCGACAATTGATGCGTTAAGATCGTGTCACGTCGCTGTCTCCCGAGCAAACGGATTGCCCCGTGACGACACCCACAGACCCGGAACCCGAGGCGGGTCCGGCGCCGGGAACGCCGCCGGAGCCGGCGGAGACCCGGCCGTCGCCGCCACGCCGCAGGCCCGGCGGCCGCACCGCCCGGGTCCGCGCCCAGGTGCTCGACGCGGTCCGCGCGGAGCTCGGCGAACACGGCTACGACGGCCTCACCACCGACGGCGTCGCCGCCCGCGCCGGCGTGCACCGCACTACGGTCTACCGACGCTGGGGGGACGTGGGCGCCCTGCTCGCCGACGTGCTCGACGCCGCGGGCGACGACGACTGGCAGCCACCGGACACCGGCTCGCTGGAGGACGACCTGACGGAGCTGAACCAGGAGATCCAGACGGCCATGACGGCACAGCCGCCGGTCATGGAGGCCCTGATCGCCGCCTCGTTCCGCTCCGAGAAGGCGGCCCAGGCCCAGCGGCGGCTCTGGGAGGACCGGTACACGCGATGCGAGATCGTCGTCGGCCGGGCCGTCCGGCGCGGCGAACTCCCCCCGGACACCGACGCCCGGCGCCTGCTCATCGCCGCCACCGCACCGCTGTACCACCAGCTGGTGCTGCTGCGTACGCCGCTGGACCCGCGGCTGCCCCGCCACGCCGCCCGCACCGCCACCCTCGCCGCGGCGGCCGGCGCCTTCGCCGGGCCCCCGTCGGCGCCCGGCAGGTGAGCGGCACGGTCAGGCCGTTCCGGACCCGGTACGGTCAGCCGTTCCGGGCTTCCTCGCGCCGCTCCACGCGGGCCGCGGCCCCGGGTGCGGCGGCCCCGCGGTGCGGGACGACGGCCGGCCGGGTGAGCGCGCCGGGTGTCCGGCCGGTGAGCCGCCTGGTCTCCCGGGTGAAGTGCGCCTGGTCGGCATAGCCGGCCGTCGCCGCCGCGTCGCGCAGCGGCGTACCGGCCCGCGCCAGGTGGAGACCGCGCTGAAAGCGGTGAATCCCCTGGAGTGTCTTCGGCCCGTAACCGAACAGCCGGTTGCTCAGCCGGTGCAGCGAGCGCACCGACAGACCGTGCAGCTCCGCCGTCTCGCGCACGCTCAGCCCCTCGCGAGCGGCGCTGTCCAGCGAGGCCGCCATCCGCAGGCCACGGCGCTCCGGCTCCGCCCGCGCCCACAGGGCGACGAAGACCCGTTCCAGCGCACCGGCCGCGTCGTCACCGAACGACGGGCCCCCGTACGCCGGAAGCCTCACCAGGTCGGACAACGCGACGCGCCGGTCCGTCAGCTCGTTCGCCGGCACCCCGAACAGCGCGTGTCCCACGCCGGGAGCCAGCCGCAGGCCCCAGGTGACCTCACCGGCACGGGTCCGCGCGAGCATGCTCCGGGTATCGGGGCCCGCCACGATCAGGCACTCCCGGAACCACATCAGATCCAGCACGCCATCGGGATCGACGCGATGCTCCGGGCCGTCCGGGACCACACGCCACACGAGCGCGCCGGTCCGCGCCCCGCGTCGTGCGGTGTAGTTCCCCACCGGTGATCCACCTCCGTCGTACCCGGCCATCGTAGGACGGCGGCGGGCGCCCCCTCCGTACCGCCGTCGCCGCCCGCACCACCCGCACGGGCCCGCGGGCCGGCGACCGCGGAGCCCACGGCGCGGGAAGGCAACGCGGCACCCCCGCCCGCGACAACCGCGCCCGAAGGCCCTCGCCGCACCGGCGGTGCCCGATCGGGTGGCACGGCATCGGATCGAGGCGCTGCTCGGCCACGCCGCCGACCCGACGCGCCCCGGAGCCACCGGCCGGCCACGGACCACGCCCGCCTCCCCGCGCCTGCGCACGCGCAGGGCGGCGCCCCCACGCCACCCGACCGGCCCGCTCCCCGCGCTCCCAACAGCCCAACTGCGGGTGCGCGGACGGCCGGACCGTGGCGTGATGAGGTCATGTCTCACCACTCTGAAAAGCAGCGCTCAGCCCCGGTCAAAGGGCCCATCGGTGCGGCCCGGCGGGCCGGGCGACGGTTGTCGGCCCTGACCGGCCACGCGGTGGACGGTGTCTCCGCCGTCAGCCCGCTCGAGGACGGGTGGCGGGTGCGTGTCGACGTGATCGAGGTGCCCCGCATCCCGGACACCACCAGTCTCATGGCGACCTACGAGGTCGATCTCGACCACGACGGCCGGCTCGTGCAGTACGAGCGGGTGCGCCGCTACCGGCGCTGCGCCACCGACGACTGACCCCCCCATGGACGAACGACCGAGGGAGAGCCCATGAGTACGACCACGACCACCTATCGCGAGGATGCCGCGTGCGTGCCCCGCACCGGCACGCTCTACGACGTCATCGACATCATTCTCGACCGCGGCATGGTCATCGATGTCTTTCTGCGGGTCTCGCTGGTCGGGATCGAGATCGTCAAGATCGACATAAGGATCGTCATCGCCAGCGTCGACACCTATCTGCGGTTCGCCGAGGCCTGCAACCGCATAGATCTGGAGACGGACAGCCACAGCCGTACCGTTCCCGAACTGTTCGGCGGCGGTGGCGGCATGGTCCGCAAGGCGGGCGAGCAGGGCGCCAAGAAGGCGGTCAAGGGGGTTGCCGGCCGGGCCAAGAAGGCGGCGGGCGGCGCCAAGGAGAAGGTCAAGAAGGCCATTCCGGGTGCGGACTGAGTGAGTGAGGCTGACTGAGATGGACCAGGTCTACGCGTACGGCATCGTCCGCACCGGACACCGGCTGCCGGCCGGGCTGAACGGAGTGGGCAGTCCGCCCGAGCCGTTGCGGCCCCTGACGGTGGGACCGCTGACCGCCATCGTCAGTGCCGCACCGGCGGGACTGCTGGCCCGGCGCCGCGATCTGCTCGCCCACCAGGAGACCTTGCTGGGTCTCACGGCCGAAGGCCCCGTCATCCCGATGCGGTTCGGCTCCGTCGCCCCGGACGAGGAGACCGTACGCACCCGACTGGCCGAATCCCCGCAGGAACAACTGACCGTCCTGGAACGGCTGGACGGCCGCGTGGAGATGAACCTGAAGGCCCTCGTCGTCGAGGACGGACTGTCCGCACTCCTGGGGGAGGACGCCCAGGTGCGCCGGCTGCACCGGGAGTCCAGATCCCGGCCGGGGTACGAGAGCAGCATCCGGCTCGGACAGGCCATCGCCGAGGGACTGGGCCGGCGCGCGGCCCGGGCAGCGGCCCGCGCTCTGGAACGGGTCGGGGCGCTCGCCGAGGCGACCGCCGCCGGGCCGGAGATCGAGGGCTGCGTCCTCAACATGTCGTTCCTGCTCAGTGCGGGTACGGAGGAGGCGTTCCGGGCGGCGATCGACAGCTGCGCCGCCGAGTATCGCGGGCACGTCGAACTGCGGGTCTCCGGACCGTTGCCCTGCTTCAGTTTCACCGAGACCCCGGCCGTGCGGGAACGGGCACGCTCCCGTGGCGGGCCCGGCAGGGGCATCGGCACCCGTACCGGCCCCGCCCCGGACCCGGCCGCCACCTCTGCCCCGTCCGCCGCCTCCACCGTCCGACGGGCCTGAGCGCCATGGGCCTGCTCACCGAGATCCTGCTGCTGCCGCTCGCCCCCGTCCGGGCGACCGCCTGGTTCGCCGGCCGTATCGCCGACGCCGCCGAGGAGGAGCTGTACGACCCCGGCCCGCTGATGGCGCGGCTGCGTGAGCTCCATCGGGCCCTGGAGGACGGCGATATCGGCCAGGAGGAGTTCGAAGCCGGGGAAGAGCGGCTGCTGCTCGCCATCCAGCAGCGGCAGGACCCCGAACATCCTTCCCCGCCCCGTATCACCGACTGAGCCACATACGAGGAAAGGCGGCAGTACCGATGGACAACACCAAGGCCGCGCTGGCGGCCGGTATCGCCGGGGGCTATCTGCTGGGCCGCACCCGCAAGGCCAAAGTGGCCTTCGCCATTGCCACCTATGTCATCGGCCGCCGCTTCCCGCTCACGCCGCGGCATCTCGCGGAGGAGGGCGGCCGCCGGCTGCGGGAGCATCCGCGGTTCGGAGAGCTGAGCGAACACGTACGGGGCGACATCCTGGAGGCCGGCCGCAACGCGATCACGGCGGCGGCGACCAGCCGCATCGACGCGCTCTCCGATGCCCTTCGGCAAGGCGCCCAGGCCCTGGAAGAGGTCCAGGACGAGCAGGAGCCACAGAAGGGCGAGGAGGAGGACGAGGAGGAGCAGGAGGACGAGGAGGAGGACGAGGAGGAGCAGGAGGAGGAGCCGGAGGAGCCGGAGGAGAAGCCCAAGCCCAAGCCCAAGCCCAAGCCGAAGGCCGGGAGCGCGAAGAAGGCGCCCACCAAGAAGCGGTCACAGAGCAAGAGCAGTCGATCCACGGCATCGGAGGACTCCTGATGGCGAAGTCCCAGCAAGAGACGGACAAGGGCGACGGTGGAATGAGCGGCAGCCTCGAACGGCTGCGCGAGGAATTCACTGGATACCTGGGCGCCAAGGCCCACCACCTGACCCGGGCAGCCGGCGACCGGGTGCAGCACATGGCCGGCCGGGTCGTGGGATCCCCCGCGGCGGGCGCCCGGCATCTGGTGAAGGAAGCGGCGGTGGGTTCGGTGAAGAAGGCGGCGGTGGATCCGGTGAAGAAGGTCATCCCGGGGATGGGCGGCGGCGACGACGAGAAGGGGGACGGCGAGGGCGGCAAGGGCGAGGCCGATGGGATGAAGTCCACCTTCATCATCGAAACCGTCGACGTCGGCGTGCCGCTGAGCGTGTGCTACAACCACTGGACCTCGTTCGAGGGGTTCGGCAAGTTCATGAAGGGCGTGCAGAACGTCGAGCGCTCGGACGACACCGAGAGCGACTGGCGGGCCAAGATCGGCCCGTCCACCCGTACCTGGAAGGCGACCGTTCAGGAACAGGTGCCCGACGAGCGCGTGGAATGGACCTCGGAGGGCTCCAAGGGCACCACCCGGGGTGTGGTGTCCTTCCACGAACTGACGCCCCGGCTCACCAGAATCGTGGTGGTCGTCGAGTACACCCCGGCCGGCTTCTTCGAGAAGACCGCCAACATCTGGCGCGCGCAGGGCCGTCGGCTGCGGCTCGATCTGAAACGGTTCCAGAGCCATGTGACGCTCGCCGCCGCCGAGGACGAACCCGAGGGCTGGCGCGGGGAGATCAGGGAGGGCGAAGTGGTCCGCGGGCCCGAGGACGAGGAGCCGGAGGACCAGGAGGAGAACGAGGACGAGGACGAGGACGCGGAAGGGGAGTGGGAGGACGAGGAGGAAGAAGAAGAGGAAGGCGAAGAGGGCGAGGACGACGAGGAAGAAGAGGACGAGGGCAAGGGCAAGCGCGAGGGCCGGAAGCGAGGCCGCCGATGACCTCGACCCGCCGGACGCTTCAGCCCCTGGAGGCGTACGAGCCGCTGGAGCCGTACCCGCCCCGCACCGCCAACCTCGCCGACATCCTGGAGCGGATCCTCGACAAGGGTGTGGTCATCGCGGGCGACATCAAAATCGATCTGCTGGACATCGAACTGCTCACCATCCGCGTCCGGTTGTTCATCTCCTCGGTCGACACCGCACGCAAGGCCGGCATCGACTGGTGGGAGACCGAGCCCGCGCTCTCCTCCCGGGCCGCCCGTGACGCCCTGTACGACGAGAACAAACGGCTGCGGGAGCGGCTGTGCGAACTGGAGACCACCGGCGATCACCGAGGCGAACGGCGCAAGGAGTCCGAGACCGCATGATCGAGCCCACGGTGCACCACTCCGACGACGAATCCGGCTCCACCGTCTGCGTCTTCGCGGTCTGCCCCGCCTCCGCCGCTCCCGGGCTGAGCGGCGTCGCGGGGCACACCGGCGGCGGGCCCACGCGGCTGCTGACGGCCGGGCCGCTGGCGGTGGTCGCCCAGAACGTACCGGCCGCCGACTTCGCCCCCGAGACACTGCCCGAGCGGTTGGGCGACCCGGCCGAACTGGAGCGCTGCGCACGGGCCCATCACGCCGTCATCACCGCCGTGGCCCGCACCGCGCCCGTCGTGCCCTTCCCCCTCGCGACGCTCTACCTCAGCGATGAGCGGGCCGTGGCGGCCGTCGCCGAGCGGGCGCGGGACTTCGTGCGGGTCCTGGAGCGGCTGCGGCACCGCGCGGAGTGGGGGGTCAAGGTCAGCGCGGCCCCCGGCGCCCCGGCCCCGGCCGCGCCGGAGCCGGCCGCCGCCCCCGCCGACGGCCGTGCCTACCTCGCCCGGGTACGCGGGCGGCAGCAGGAGCGCGAGGAACGGCAGGAAGTGGCCTGGCGCACCGCCGAGCGGGTCTACGCCGCGGTGCGCCGCACCGCGGTGGCCGCCCGCCGGCTGCGCCCACAGGATCCGGTGCTCGCCGGCGGCGGACCGCGCCAACTCCTCAACGCCGCCCTGCTGCTCGACCACCACCGGGCGGCGGAACTGCGCGAACTGGCCGGCACCCTGGCAGCCGACCCGGCGATCGCCCGGCACGCCCGGATCGAGGTGACCGGCCCGTGGGTCCCGTACTCCTTCGCCCAGCTGGACCAACGCGACGAGGAGGACCGCGTCGATGCCGTCCTCTGAGACCGTCCCGTGGCAGGGCGAGCAAGGCCCGTACGGGCCGATCGGGGTGCCGCTGGTGGACCTGCTGGACCGGGTGATGGCCACCGGCGTGGTGATCAGCGGCGATGTGGTGATCGCGATCGCCGAGGTGCCGCTCGTGCGGCTGTCCCTGCACGCGCTGCTGTCCTCGGTCAGCGACCGGATGCCGGCGCCCTGGGCGGACGGTGGGCCGTGGTGACCCCGGAGCGTCGCATGGATCTGGACGAGGGCTCGGTGGGCCGCGACCTGGTGGCGCTGGTGCTGACCGTGGTGGAGCTGCTGCGGCAGCTGATGGAACGGCAGGCGCTGCGCCGGGTGGACTCGGGCGAACTCTCCGAGGAGCAGATCGACCGCATCGGCACCACCTTGATGCTGCTGGAGCAGCGGATGGGCGAGCTCCGTACCACCTTCGGCCTGCGGCCCGAGGACCTGAACCTCGACCTGGGGCCGTTGGGCTCTCTGCTGCCCCGCGACTGAGCGGTCACGGCCCGGCCCGTGGTGCGTCCAGCCCGCCGCCCGTCCTCGTCCTGGTTCCGGTCACCGGCGGGGAGGCGGGACGGGCAGGTGTGATCTCCGCCGTGCGAGGTACCCGGGGGGATGGGGAACGAGCACACCGAGAGGAGGGGCGGCCCCGGCGGCCGTCGGCCGCGCCCCTCCGGCACCGACGACGACAGGAGCTGGCCCATGAAGGCCGCCGTATGGCACGGCAAGCGCGACGTCCGGGTCGACGAGGTCCCCGACCCGGTGCTGCAGCAGCCCACCGACGCCCTGATACGTGTCACCTCCACCGGGCTGTGCGGCTCGGACCTCCACCTGTACGAGGTCCTGGGCCCGTTCATGACCCCGGGCGACATCCTGGGCCACGAGCCGCTGGGGGTGGTGGAGGAAATCGGCTCCGAGGTGACCGGCATCGCGCCCGGTGACCGGGTGGTGGTGCCGTTCCAGATCGCCTGCGGCACCTGCTTCATGTGCCGGCGCGGACTGCAGACCCAGTGCGAGACCACCCAGGTACGCGGGCGGGACAGCGGCGCCGCGCTGTTCGGCTACACCAAGCTGTACGGGTCGGTGCCCGGCGCCCAGGCCGAGTATCTGCGTGTCCCGCAGGCGCAGTACGGCCCGGTCAAGGTTCCCGACGGGGTGCCGGACGACCGCTACCTGTATCTCTCCGATGTGCTGCCGACCGCCTGGCAAGCGGTGGAGCAGGCGGCGGTCCCGGCCGGCGGCAGCGTCGCCGTGCTGGGTCTCGGGCCGATCGGCGACATGGCCTGCCGTGTCGCCCGCTTCCGGGGCGCCGGCCAGGTCATCGGCATCGATCTGGTGCCTGACCGGCTGGAGCGGGCTGCCGCCCGCGGGGTGCAGACCCTCGATCTGGAGGGGCACGAGGACATCGCGGCGGCGGTCCGCGACCTCACCGCGGGGCGCGGCCCTGACGCGGTGATCGACGCGGTCGGGATGGAGGCCCACGGCGGGACCGCGGGCGCCACCCTCCAGGGACTGGCCGGGCTGCTGCCGTCCGCGCTGGCCGAGCGGATGGCGGGCAAGGCGGGCGTGGACCGGATGGCCGCGCTCTATCTGGCCATCGACATGGTGCGGCGGGGCGGCACCATCGCGCTGAGCGGGGTCTACGGCGGGATGGCCGACCCGCTGCCGATGCTCACCGTGTTCGACAAGCAGATCACGCTGCGGATGGGACAGGCCAATGTGAAGCACTGGGTGCCGGAGATCCTGCCGCTGCTCGGCGAGGACGATCCGCTGGGCGTGGACGACTTCGCCACCCACCATCTGCCCCTGGAGCAGGCCCCGGAGGCGTACGACCGTTTCCAGCTCAAGGAGACCGGCAAGGTCGTGCTCCGGCCCTGAACGGCAGCGGCAGCGGCAACGGCAACCGCAGCGGCGGCGTCGCGGGGGGAGCGTCAGGCGGATGCCGGGAAACGTTCCCAGACCCGGTGCACGGCCAGCAGCCGGGTGATCTCGTCCCACACCGCCAGCGGTGACGCGGCGTGCACCACTCCGGGTGCTGTGGCGGGCACGCCGGCCGCGTCGAGGGCCGGGTCCGCCCCGGCCCAGGCGCCGATCGGCTTGCCGTGCCGGTAGGTCTCGGCGATCAGCAGCAGCACCCGTGGGTCCACGTCCTCGCTGTCGGGCCCGGAGCCGGCCGGGGCGCCGGCCAGCAGGACGGCGTCGAACTCCACGGAGCGCGCGGTGGCGAACGTCCGCTGCACCGTCACCGGGTCGTTCTCCGCGTCCAGTACCCCGCCGGTCGCGGCGATGACGAGCGGTACCAGTCCGGCCGCGAGCGCGGCCTGGCGTACCGTCCGCACCCCTTCGAGGACCCGGCCGTCCGTTCCATCCGTGACGATCCCGATCACCCGGCCGTCCAGCGGCCATTCCTTCCCCAGCTGGGAGAGGGCGGGGGAGGCCTGGACCGCCGGCAGCTCGGCCGGGGGCGTGGGAGCGGGCAGTCCGAGTCCGGCGGCGACGCGTTCGCACAGCACCGGGTCGATGCGGGCCAGCACTCCCAGCATCCGCTCCTTGACGGCCTGCTCATAGCACTTTCCCAGCTCGAAGGTGTAGGCGGCGATGATGTGTTCGCGCTCCACCGGGGTCATGCTCAGCCAGAACCGGCGCGGTTGGCTGAAGTGGTCGTCGAAGCTCGCCGCCGCCTGCCGCACGGTGCGGCCGGCCGGCACCTCGCGCGGCACCTCGATGTACGCCCCTTCACGGGCCCCGGCCAGGAACGGGCAGCCGCCGTCCAGTGAGTTGGGCCGGTACGGGGCCACTCCCCGGTGCACGGCCGTCTGGTGCATCCCGTCGCGCAGCATGTCGTTGACCGGCGCGTGGGTGCGATTGATGGGCAGCTGGGCGAAGTTGGGGCCGCCGAGCCGGGAGATCTGGGTGTCCAGGTACGAGAACAGCCGCCCGGCCAGCAGCGGGTCGTCGGTGATGTCGATGCCCGGCACCAAGTGCCCGGGGTGGAAGGCCACCTGTTCGGTCTCGGCGAAGTAGTTGACCGGGTTGGCGTTGAGGGTGAGCAGCCCGATGGGGTGCACCGGGGCGAGTTCCTCGGGAACGATGTTGGTGGGGTCCAGCAGGTCGATGCCTTCGAAGAGCTGTTCCTCGGTGTCGGCGAAGATCTGCACGCCCAGCTCCCACTGGGGGTACGCGCCCGCCTCGATGGCGTCGGCCAGATCGCGCCGGTGGAAGTCGGGGTCGATCCCGCCCGTCAGCTGGGCTTCCTCCCAGACCATGGAGTGCACGCCCAGGCGCGGCTTCCAGTGGAACTTCACCAGGGTCGTCTCGTCCCGGTCGTTGACCAGCCGGAAGGTGTGGATGCCGAAGCCCTCCATCATCCGGTACGAGCGGGGGATGCCGCGGTCGGACATGTTCCACAGGGTGTGGTGGGTGGCCTCGGTGTGCAGGCCCACGAAGTCCCAGAAGGTGTCGTGGGCGCTCTGGGCCTGCGGGATCTCCCGGTCGGGGTGCGGCTTGCCGGCGTGGATGACGTCGGGGAACTTGATGGCGTCCTGGATGAAGAAGACCGGGATGTTGTTGCCGACCAGGTCGAAGGTGCCCTCGGAGGTGTAGAACTTCGTCGCGAAGCCACGGGTGTCGCGCACGGTGTCGGCGGAGCCGCGCGAGCCGAGCACGGTGGAGAAGCGGACGAAGACCGGGGTGCTGACGTCCTTGCCGAGGAACGCGGCCTTGGTGATGTGGCCGGCCGTGCCGTAGCCCTTGAAGACCCCGTGGGCCGCGGCGCCCCGCGCGTGCACCACCCGCTCGGGGATCCGCTCGTGGTCGAAGTGGGTGATCTTCTCCCGCAGATGGTGGTCCTGGAGCAGGATGGGGCCGCGCGGCCCGGCCTTCAGCGAGTGGTCCGAGTCGGGCAACCGGGCGCCCTGCGCCGTCGTCAGGTATCCGCCGCCCTGGGAGACCAGCTTTGGATCGGTGTCCGTGGCCCGGCCGGTGGGGGAGACGGTCTCGGGGCCCTGCTGATCCGGCTTGGGTGACAGGGGCTCCCGTACCTCCGTGGGCTCGGCGGGCGAGGGCGGCTGGGAGGCGGGTCGTCCCGGGATCTCGGACGGGTCGCCCACGTCGGCGGCGGCGCGGGAGGGCTCGGGCATGGGGGCTCCTGGGGTCGCCGGGGACGGACGCGGTCCTATGTCCGGACAAAATGAACAAAAGCGTCTTCACTGGAGCAGCCGGGCGACCCCAGGTCAAGGACACTCCGGCGGGCGTGTTCCGGGCGCGTGCCGTCGCCGCCGGCCACGCGCGGTCGCCGCCGTCACCCGGATGGAGCAGTGCGCGGGCGGTACGGATGCGCCGGTCGGGTGAGCGGCCGACGGTGGGAGGTGGCCCACGAGACCGAGCGCGCAGCGCGCACCTGGAAGGGACTGTCATGCCCATCTGCACCACTCGCGACGGCGTCGACATCTTCTACAAGGACTGGGGAAGCGGCCGGCCCGTCGTCTTCATCCACGGCTGGCCGCTCCACGGCGATGCCTGGCAGGACCAGTTGAAGGCGGTGGCCGACGCCGGCTTCCGGGGCCTCGCGCACGACCGGCGCGGCCACGGACGCTCCACCCCCGTCTTCGACGGCTATGACTTCGACACCTTCGCGGATGACCTGAACGATCTGCTCACCGGCCTGGACCTGCGGGACGTCACGCTGGTGGCGCACTCGATGGGCGGCGGTGAACTCGCCCGCTACATCGGCCGGCACGGCACCGGCCGGATCCGCTCGGCCGTCCTGCTGTCCGCGATCACCCCGCTGATGAGCCGGTCGCGCGGCAACGCCGAGGGGGTGCCGGATGAGGTGTTCGACCAGATCAAGCAGGGCATCCTCGACGAACGCTCGCAGTTCTGGAAGGACACGGCCGAGGGGTTCTTCGGCGCGAACCGGCCCGGCAACAAGGTCACGCAGGGCAACAAGGACGCGTTCTGGCTCATGGCGATGCACGAGACGATCCAGGGCGGGGTGGCCTGCGTGGACGCCTTCGCCTACACGGACTTCACGGATGATCTGAAGAAGTTCGACATCCCCACCCTCGTGGTGCACGGCGACGACGACCAGGTGGTGCCCTTCGCCGCCACCGGCGTGAAATCCGCCGACCTGATCGACGACGCCACCCTCACGGTGTACGAGGGCGGCTCGCACGGCATCGCCATGGTCCGCGGGGACAAGGACCGGTTCAACGCCGACCTGATCGATTTCCTCGCCCGCTGAGCACCCCGGGAGCCGCTGGGGAAACCGCGCGGGTGCCCGGCCCGGTCGATCAGGATCGGAGAAGCACCCGGGCCCGGGCACGTCCTAGCGTGGTGGCCGTTGGACGGAGCCGCACCGGGCCCGCCCCGCCGCACCGGAGACCACGGCCGGGCGGCCGGGGCGGGCCCCCGGCCGCCCGGCCACGTTCCACGGACAAGCTCCCCCCGGTGTGCTCAGGAGGCACGGCATGACGCTCTCGCTCGACATGATGGGTCTCGGTGTTCCCGTGGTGAAGGACGCGCAGACGTTCTACACCGCCGCGTTCGCGGCGACCGCCGAGGACCGCGGTCGGCACGTGAGCCTCGACCTGCACGGAACCGGCCACCTGGCTCTGTACGGATCCGGGACGCTCGCCGCGGAGGCGCACACCGACCCTGCCACCGCCGGCGGATTCCGGGGCTATCTGATGACCTTCATCGTCAGGTGGCCCACGGAGGTCAGGAATGTGCTGCTCGCGGCGGTCGACGCCGGCGCGGAGGTCCTCAAGCCCGCGAAGAAGTCGCTGTTCGGCGCCTTCTCGGCGGTGTACCGGGCCCCGGACGGCGCGATCTGGAAGGTCGCCGCGCCCAGCGGAAAGGACAAGGGTCCGGTGTCCCGTCCGGCGATGCCGACGGAGACCGCGGCGCTGTTGGGGGTCTCGGACATGGCGGCGGCCAGGTCCTTCTACCAGACCCTGGGGATGACCACCGACAAGAACTACAAGCACTACGCCGACTTCCACCCGGCGCCGGGCACCTGCCGGCTGGGCCTCATGCCCCGGTCGGCCCTCGCCAAGGACGTGGGAGCGCGGGACGGCGGCGATGACGGCTTCCGGGCCGCAGTGCTGCACCGCAGGGCCGGATCCCGGGCCGAGGTCCAGTCGACCCTGGAGGCAGCGGCCGGCGCCGGCGGCCGGATCGCCGTGGCGGCGCGCGAGACCGGGGAGGGGTACACCGGACACTTCGCCGACCCCGACGGCTTCCTGTGGAAGATCACCGCTGCTTAGGGCCTGTCCGATGGGTAGTAGCCGGCGTGACTGAGTAACGATGGCGCCCATGGCCACTGAACCCGTGCAGAGCCCTATCGATCAGCTTCGTCGTGCTTTTGGACGTGGCGCTTCGGCACATTGAAGCGTCAACCGGACCCACCGTGACACTCAGGGAAGACCTCTCCTGGTCCGTCTCAGCCGACGAGCTGTACAGCGTTGACGCCGAACCCCTGGCCCTCACGATTGGGCAGCTTTCGGAGTCATGGGAGCACGTTTCGGATCTGCTTGCTCGCCAGGATCGGGCCGTGCCTCACCACTTGGTGTGGCTTGCGGACGTGATGCGGGCGATCGGCCAGGACATTCCTTAACGGCCCTGTCCTCCCGAAGCTGCCGCGAAGTGACAAGTAGCTCTCTGTAGCAAAGCTGGGGTGTTCTTGTCCGGGCTGCCCGGCCCACGCAGCGGCGCGCCGGCCACGGTCTGACGAAGACGACGACGAAGACGAGGCGTGTTCAGTCGGGTGATGACCGGCTGCCCGCTGGAGGGCTGCGTCAGTTCAGTTGCGTTCAGCAGTCAGGGTGCTCCAGTCCTGACGCGCTGCCCACTGTGCGAAGGTCGTCGTGGTCAGGCCGTAGGCGGCGGCGTGGTGGGGGCGTGCGGGGTAGCCGACGCGGTCGTTCCAGCGGTCGCCGAACGCTGCGGATGCACCGTTACGCTGTGTCATCTCTTCCAGGGAGATGAAGTCGGTGGTGATCTCGCGGCTGGTGGTCTGGGAGAGGACGTCGGCCATCTGCGGGTAGGTCAGCGCATCGCCGGCGAGCTCGACCTCGGCTTCGTGGAACCTGTCGGGCTCGGCGACGGCGGCGGCGACAGCGGCACCCAGGTCGTCGGCGCAGATGAGCGCCAGCTCGGTCTGCGGGCTCATGGCGGTGACCAGCTTGCCGTGAGGCAGCTCGGGGGCCATGTACTCCCGGCGGGGCGGGAGGAAGTTCTCCATGTACCAGGCGGGCTTGAAGATGGTCCAGCGTTGCAGCCCTGAGCGCCGGATCGCTTCCTCGGTCGCTTCCTTCTGGTTCCAGTACTCCTTCATCACCGGATCGTTGATCTCGAGGTCCGGGTGCTGGGTACGCCACCCGGTCGCCGATACCGACGTGTGCAGGAGCTGGGTGATGCCGGCGCGCTGGGCCGCGGTAACGATGTTGCTGGCCTGGCGGATCTCGGCGGGATCGGCCGGGTCGATACTGGCCAGCTGCACCGAGAAGACCGCGTCGTGTCCGGCGCCGGCCGCGTGCAGGGAGGCGACGTCCTCCAGATCCCCGGTGACCAGGACGGCACCCAGTGCGGCCAGGGCCTGGGCGGGGGCTGAGGAGGGGCTGCGCACCAACGCGGTGACGGGGTGTCCCGTGCGCAGGAGCGCGCGGGCGACAGCGCCGCCCTGCATTCCGGTCGCCCCGGTGACCAGCACCTTGGCCTTGTCGTTGGATGTCATGGCGAGCCTGCTTTCGGTTGATCCTGTTTTTTGATGTCTGGGCACGGGGCTGTCGGACTTGGCACGGCATCGCCGAGCCGGTCAGGAGTGACGTGGCCGGGTACCGGGTTCTCGATTCAGAACACGAGCACGGGCCGGCCGCGCACTCCGCCTTCTTCGATGAGCCGGTGCGCTTCGGTGACCTGCTCGAGCGGGTAGGTCCCCGCGACGCGGAGCGTGAGGACACCGGATTCAGCCTGGTCGCGCAGCCGCGTCAGAGTGGCTGTGTCCCGGATGCGGTCGTAGACGAAGACGGGGAACCAGCTCACCCTCCGGGCGGTGGCACCGGTGAACCCCTTGAAGGTCGCGATCGCGCCGCCGTCGCGCACTGCCGCGGCCACCGCCTCGCCCACCGAACCGCCGTCGATGACTCCGTCCGCGCCGGCGGGGCGCAGCCGGCGGACCGCGTCGGGGAACCCGTCCCCGCGGGGGAGCACGTGATCGGCACCCAGGCTCGTGACGAGGCCGCGATCCTTGTCCGCCGCGTCGGCGATGACCGTCAGCCCGGCCGCCTTGGCCAGCTGCACGACGTAACCGCCGATCCCGCCGGCGGCGCCGGTCACCGCCACCGTCGCTCCCGGCGCCAGGACCAGCGCGTCCAGGCCCATCTGCGCGGTCAGTGCGGCCATCAGCAAGGTCGAGGCCGCCGTCAGGTCAACGCCCTTCGGCGCGCGAACCACCGATTCCGCCGGTACGACCACGTACTGTGCCTGTCCCCCCAGGTCCAGCTTCGGCTCCGTGACCGCTACCACCTCGGTGCCGAGGGCCAACTCCGGACGTGCTCCCTCCCCGACCTCGTCGATCGTCCCGGCGATCTCCCACCCCACGACGTACACGTCCGAGGGCGGGTTCATCTCCGGGCTGTACTTGGCGGAGAGGCCGGTGCGGATGTTGACGTCGGCCGGGTGGACGGCGGCGGCGGCCACCTTGATCCGTACCTGCCCCGGTCCGGCGTGCGGTTCGGGCAGCTCCAGCACCCGCATGACCTCACTGCCGCCGAACTCGGTGAAACCTACGGCCTTCATTGCGCCACCTCACTGTCGGAATCGAGCACCCCCAACCCGAGACGTAGATGTTCCGGGTATTCAGTGACGTTAACAGCCTGGCTATACTCGAAACAAATCAGTCCCAGTTCGCGAGGAGAGCCCCATGTCACAACCCGGTGCACAGCTGCGGCGGCCTTCCGGCCTCTCCGGACCGCCCCGCGATCCCGCCCGGGATGCCCTGATCCTGCGCGCGGCGACGGAACTGCTCGCCGAAGGCGGCTACCCGGCCATGACCATGGACAAGGCCGCGGCACGAGCCGGGGTGGGCAAGGCGACCGTGTACCGACGCTGGCCCTCGCGCACTGAACTCGCCGCGGAAGCCCTCAGCCACGCCGGACTCACCGACGACGTCACGCCGGTCATCCTCGGCAGCGGGCACCTGCGCGACGAACTCCTCGGCACCCTGGCCAGCGCCATCGGCAACCAGGACACCTCCCGGGTCGACCTGGTCTCGGCCCTGCTGGACACCGCTCGCCAGGAGCCGGAGCTGTGCGGCCTCATCCGAGTGCGCTACGTCGAGTCCCTGCACCAGGCACTCGCCGGCGTGCTGGACCACGCGGTGCAGCGTGGCGACCTGCCCTCCCGACCCAACCACTCCCAGGGCGGACACGCGATCGCGGTCTCCGCCGCCATCGCCCTCCTCGTCCACTGGGGAGCCATCCACGACCGCCCGATCAGTGACGAGGACATCGCACAGATAGTCGACGGCGTTCTCATGCCCCTGCTCCGATAACCCTTGGACCACGCCGCGCACGTGCACGCCAGTGAGCGGTGACGTCGACTGCGACGCGGCATCGGCTCCACACCGTGCTGCGGCGCCGCGCGGGCGGCGAGTCCGTCGAGCAGATTCAGCCCGACCTGTTCATCCCCACCGGCAAGCGCAAGGGCCACAACCCCTCGGTGGCCAGCGTCTACCGGGCCCTCGCCGAGCACGCCAAGCGCGAGGCGTACCCCGAAGCCGTCGCCCAGGCCCACGCCGACTTCGACGCCCTCCGGGCCGACGACATCCCCGGGCCCCGCCCCGTACCGTCTGACCGAGCGTCACTCTGATGGCAGAGAGCTACTTGTCACTTCGCGGCAGCTTCGGGAGGACAGGGCCTTAACAGGGCTGCGGACGCGTCACGAGCGGAGCCACAGGCGGAGCGAGGCAACGGTCACCGTTCCGTGGAAGACGTAGGCACGCTTGTCGAAACGGGTGGCTACGGCCCGGAAGCACTTGAGTGCATTGAACGTCCGCTCTACTTCGTTGCGGCGTTTGTAGATCGACTTGTCAAAGCCGGTAGGCCGAGCGCCCGCGCTGCCACGTCGCTGGCGATTGGCCCGCTGGTCCATGCGCTCGGGAATGGTGTGCTTGATCTGACGCCGCCGCAGATACCGGCGGTTCTGACGGGATGAGTACGCTTTGTCGCCGCCCACGTGATCAGGGCGCGTGCGCGGCGTCCACCACTGGTGCGTGGGACACGGATGCGTTCAAGGGTTGGGATCATCTGCGGAGCATCACCCCACTGGCCTGGCGTTAGCAGAAATGCGAGCGGCCTGCGGCCGCCCTCGCTAGCCAGGTGGATCTTGCAGGTCAGCCCGCCCCGAGAACGGCCCAGAGCTTCATCGGAACGATGCTCAACAGGATGGCCAGGGCGACCTGGGATACGCGGCGCTGCAGCACGGGCACCGGCGGCTTGTTGGTGGGCACGACAGGAGGTCGAGTCCACGCTGACCATGCTCCAGTCGATCCGTCCGTCCACATCAGTGTCTGCCTGAACGGCCCGCAGGATCTTCTCCCATGTGCCGTCCCCTGACCACCGCCGATGCCTGTCATGCACCGTCTTCCATTTCCCGAAGCGCGCTGGAAGATCACGCCAAGGAATCCCGGTCCGTTGCCGGAAGAGATGCCGTTGATCACCCTGCGGTGACTCTTCCAGCGACCGCCCCGCCCTGCGTTCATCGGCAGATGCGGCTCCAACCGCGCCCACTCCTGATCCGACAGATCACCTCGCCCCACGCATGTCGATTCTCGGGTGGACGGGTCACCCGACCCATCGGACAGTACCTAGGTCGATCGGCGAGGGTCAGGCTGTGTCTCCCCAGGGAAGCAGGACGATCTTGCCCTCGATGTGGCCGGTGGCCAGGTGTTCGTAGGCCGCCCTGACCTCCGTCAGGGGGTAGGTCGCGGCGATGGGCACCTCCAGGGCGCCGTCTGCCACCAGCGCGGCCAGTTTGGCGAGGACCGCGGCGCCCGTGGCGGCGGCCGCGCCGTCCATCCGCACCCCGTACCGCGGCCCCTCGGTGAAGTCGGCGACGGTGTTGACGCGTTCGGGTGCCACGCCCAGATCGATGGCGAGCCGCACGTAGCCGGTGCCGTGCGTGTCGATCAGCGCGTCGATCCCGGCGGCGCGCAGCCGCTCCTCCAGCCCCTCGCCGTAGCCCATCGGCTGGATCCCGCGCCCGCTCAGCCAGGAATGGTGCGAGGGGCCGGCGATGCCGATCACCTCCGCCCCGGCGTGCCGCGCCAGTTGCGCGGCGATCGAGCCCACGCCCCCGGCGGCTCCGGCCACCGCGACCCGGTCGCCGGGGCCGGCGGCGACGGCGCGCACGCACGCGTACGCCGTGCTGCCGGCGATGGCCAGTGAACCCGCCACCTCCCAGGGCACGGTCGGCGGCTTGGCGGTCAGCTGCCGGGCCGGCACGCTGACGTACTCGGCGTGGCTGGCCCGCTCGTCGGTGTAGCCCAGGACCTCGTCGCCGGTCGCCACCCCCTCCGCGCCGGGGCCCGTCCGCTCCACCACGCCGGCCAGGTCACTGCCCTGGCCCGAGGGGAAGGTCGCCGGCCACCGGTCGTGCAGGAACCCCTCCCGGATCATCGCCTCGCCCGGGTTGACGGCCGCGGCCCGGACCCGCACCAGCACCCGGTCCCCTTCCGGTTCGGGGACGGGTACGTCCGCCACCCGCAGCACCCCGGGACCGCCGTACGCGTCGAACAGCACCGCCTTGGGCATACCACCACCACTTCTCGCGTTGTCGCCAGCACCCTCGCACCGCCCGGCGCGCCCAACGCCGCGCCACGCCGGGCCGGCGGGGGGCGGGCCGGAGACGCGGCGTACCCGGCCGGCGCACGGCCGACGTGCCCGGCGCCCCTGACCAGGGGCCGGGCCGCTGCCGCCGGGACCCTTCTGCGTATAATTCGCAAGTGCATGATTACCGCATCAGAACGGCCACGGACGCGGACCTCGACGAGGTCAGGGCCGTGATGCTCGACACCGTGTACCGCGACTTCGGTGCCGGATACGTGCCGCGCTGGCACGCCGACATCATCGACCCGGGGTCGTTCTACCTGCGCCCGCCCCGGCACACCCTGCTCGTCGCCGTGGACGCGAACGACGGGACGGTCGCCGCCACCGGCGCGCTCGACGCCCGGGGACCGGCGCATCCCCCCAACCCGCGCTGGCTGGCCGACCGCTACCCCTCGGGCGAGACGGCCCAGCTGCGGCGCGTGTACGTACGCCCCGAGCACCGGCGGCGCGGCCTCGCCGGGCGCTTGGTGACCGAACTGCTCGACTTCGCCGTCCGGGACGGCGGTTACCGTTCCGTGTACCTGCACACGAACGCCCACCTGTCCGGCGCGATGGCCCTGTGGCAGACACTGGGCAAGATCGTGTGCGACGAGCGCGTGGAGCTGCCCGGCGCCGGCAGCGACGTCGTGCACTTCGAGATACCCCTTCTCTGACCCGCCTCAGCACGACAGAACGAGGACCATGAGATCTCCCCGCCCGCGGCTGATAGCCGGGCTGCTGCTCGTCCCCCTGCTCGCCGGCTGCTTCGCTTCCTCCGACGGCGGCAAGGCCGCGGACCCCGACGGCCGGGGCGACGGCGGCCGGCTGCGCGTCGCGCTCGCCTTCCCGCCGGCCGAGAACTACTCCCCGTACGGGATGGACGCCTACGACCTGTCCCGGCTCGGCGTCGTCGAGGGACTGACCCGGCTGGACGCCAACGGCACCGCCGTGCCCGCGCTCGCCGCCTCCTGGAGCGCCGAACCGGACGGCACCGGCTGGCTGTTCACTCTGCGCGAGGCCACCTTCCAGGACGGCACCGAGGTCACCGCCCAGGCCGTCGCCACCGCCCTCACCCGCGCCGCCGCCGCCGACCCCGCCCCCTCGGCGATCTCCGGGGTGGAGCTGAGCGCCGAGGCCGTCGGCGACCGAAAGGTCAGGGTCGGCACCGCCGAGCCCGATCCGGTGCTGCCGCTGCGGCTGACCAACCCGAGCCTGGCCGTGTTCGCCCCGGCCGCCTACGGCGAGGACGGCACGGTGAATCCGGTCGGCACCGCCACCGGACCCTTCGAACTCACCACCATCACCGGCGACACCGCCGCCACCCTGGACCGCTTCGAGGACCACTGGGGAGGCCGCGCCCAGGCGTCCGGCATCGACGCCACCTACATCTCGGACGGCACCGCCCGCGCCAACGCCCTGCGCACCGGCGAGGCCGACATCGCCGAGGCCGTCCCGGTCGCCCAGGTCGCCGCCCTGGCGGAGGGCACCGCGCACGAGGTCGACACCGCCCGCAACACCAGCCTGTTCCTCAACACCGCCGCGGGCGCCTTCGAGGACGCCGGACTGCGCGCCGCCGCCCGCGAGGCGATCGACACCAGCGCCGTCGCCGAGGGCGTCTACGAGGGATACGCCCAGCCCGCCCAGGGCATCTTCGGGCCCGCGCTGAGCTGGGCCGAGGGCAAGCGGACCGCGCCACGAGGCCGTGCGGAGGCCACCGACCCCGCCGGGACGAGCATCACCATCGCCACCTACAGCGACCGCCCCGAACTGCCGGAGGCGGCCCAGGTGGTCCAGCAGCAGCTGGAGCGTGCCGGATTCACCGTGCGGCTGGAGGTACGCACCTACGCCCGGCTGGAGAGCGACCTGCTGGCCGGGACGTTCGACGCCGCCGTCCTCGCCCGCAACGTCATGCTCGACACCGGCGACCCGGTCACCGTCCTCGCCAGCGGCTACGCCTGCGAGGGCAGCTTCAACCTCTCCGCGCTGTGCGACGCCCACGTCGACGGCCTCATCGACGAGGCCCGCGCCCAGCCGGAACCCGGCGCCCGGCAGGACGCCGCGCTGCGCGCCGAGGCCGCCATCCTCGCCACCGACGCCGAGATCCCCCTCGTCCATCTGAAGGTCGTCACCGGCATCGCCGCCGGGGTCACCGGCGTCGCCCTGGACCCCTACGAACGGGAGATCGTCGGCCTCGGAACCCGGCGCTGACACCCGTGAAGACCACCGCGCGCCACCGGCCCGCGCGGCGCGCAGCCGCCACCGCACTGTGGCGGCTCGCGCTGCTCGCCGCCCTGATCGGGGTGATCGGCCTGCTCCCGTGGCTGTCCCGCACCGACCCGGCGCTCACCGTCCTCAAGGCCCGCTCCACCGAACGCGAGCCCACCCCGGAGACGCTGAACGCCATCCGGAACGAACTCGGCCTGGACGACGGGCCCTTCTCCCTGCTCGGCAGCTGGCTCGGCGGGCTGGCGCACGGCGACGCCGGCCGGTCCTGGGTGTCCGGCACCGAGGTCCTGCCCGCCGTCGGACAGGCCCTCGGCGTCTCCCTGCTGCTGATGGCCGGCGCCCTCGCCGTCGCCCTGGCCACCGTCGCGGCCATCTGCGCCCGCCCGCTGTGGCACGGCGCCCGGCGGCGGCTCGCCGCCCGGCGCCCCGGCGGTACGGGTTCGGCCGTGCTCGCCGCACTCCCCGAGTTCCTGCTCGCCTCCGTCCTGGCCTCCGTCATCGGCGTGCGGCTGGGCTGGCTGCCGGCGCTCGGCTGGTACGGGCCGCAGTGGATGATCCTGCCCTCGCTCGCCCTGGGGCTGCCCGCCGGCGCGGTGCTCGGGCGGCTGCTCGCCGATCTGCTGCCCACCGCGTACGCCGAACCCTGGCTGCCGGCCGCCGTGGCACGCGGCATCCCGCCGGCCGCCGTGGCCCGGCACGCGCTGCGCCGCTGCGTGCCCGGACTGCTGCCCAACCTCGGCCTGTTCGTCGTCGGCCTGACCGGCGGGGCCGTCGCCGTCGAGCAGATCTTCGACATCCCGGGGCTCGGACGGCTCACCCTGCGCGCCGCCCTCGCCCAGGACCTCCCCGTGCTCCAGACCGGCATGCTCGCCCTCGTCGCCCTCGCGGCGGTGGCCGCCGCGCTCGCCCGGCTCGGCGCACAGCGACTGATCGGGCCCGCGCTGCGCGACGGCGCCCTGCACTCCGTGTACCGGCCCACTCGCCGCGCACCACGCTTCGCGCCCCTCGGGTACGGGCTGGCCCTCGCCGCCGTGATCGGCCTCGGCCTGCCCCGCGACCCGCTGGCGCTCGACACCGCTGCCCGACTCCAACCACCCTCCTGGGCCCACCCGTTCGGCACCGACGCCCTCGGCCGCGACCTGCTGGCGCGGGTCGCGCACGGCGCGCTGAGCACCCTGGGCACCGCGCTGGCGGTGAGTGCCGCAGCCCTGCTGGCCGGTGTGCTGCTCGGGCTGCTGCCCCGGCTGTCCGGGCCGCTGGTGGACACGGTCAACGCCGTCCCGCCGGTACCGGCCGCCCTGCTGGTCACCGGGCTGCTGGGCGGCGGGCCGTGGGTCCCGGCGCTGGCGGTGGCCGCGGTCGCCTGGACGGCGCTGGCCGCGCACACCTCCGCCCTGCTGCGGCAGGAACGCGCCGCCCTGCACGTGACCGCCTCGCGCGCGCTGGGCGCGGGCCCCGGCCATCTGCTGCGCCGGGTGCTGCTCCCCGCTGTGCTGCCGCCGGTGGTCCGGCACGCCCTGATCCGGCTGCCCGGCATCGCGCTCAGCCTCGCCGCCCTCGGCTTCCTGGGGCTCGGTGCCCAGCCGCCCTCGCCCGAGTGGGGCCTGCTGCTCTCCGAGAACCTGCCCTACGTCGAACGCGCGCCGTGGGCGGTCCTGGCGCCCGCCGCCGCGCTCGCCCTGCTCGGCGCCCTCGCGGTGACGGCGGCCGGCGGGGTACGGCTGCCCCGGGTACGCCGCCGGCGGGCGACCCCGGCCGTGCCGCGTCCCCCGGTTGCCGCTCCCGCCGCGGTGGCCGCCGCCCGGGGCCCGGCCGAACGGGTGGCGCGATGAGCCGGCTCCTCACCCGGCTGCTGCCCCCTCGCTCCGGACCCCGCCCACCGCGCGAGCGCGTGTGGCGGCGGCTGCCGCCCCTGCCGCGGCTGCTGATCGCCACCCAACTCGCCTTCAACCTCGGCTTCTTCGCCGTGCTGCCCTTCCTCGCCGCGCACCTGGGGACGGCGATCGGCATGGCCGGCTGGCTGGTCGGCCTCGTGCTGGGCCTGCGCACCTTCAGCCAGCAGGGCCTGTTCCTGGCCGGCGGCTGGCTGGTGGACCGCTACGGGGTGCGCCCCGCCGTCCTGACCGGGTGCGCGCTGCGGATCGCCGGCTTCGTGTGGCTCGGTTACGCGACGGCCACCTGGGCGGTGATCGGCGCGGTGCTGCTGATCGGCTTCGCCGCCGCGCTGTTCTCCCCGGCCGTCGAATCCGAGGTGGCCCGGCAGGCCGTGGAGTGGGAGGCGGCCGGGCACGGCCCGCGCTCCCGGGTGCTGGCCCTGTTCTCGGCGGCCGGCCAGGCCGGGGCGTTCGTCGGACCGCTGCTGGGCGGGCTGCTGCTCGCCGTCGACTTCCGCACCGCGTGCCTGTGCGGCGCAGCCGTCTTCGTCCTCGTCCTGGCCGGGCACGCACGGCTGATGCCCCAGCACATCCCGGGCCGGGAACGGCCCCCGGCCGGCGGCGGGTTCGCGCCCCTGCTGCGCGACCGCCGTTTCCTCGCCCTGTGCTGCGCGTACGGCGGCTACCTGCTCGCCTACAACCAGCTGTATCTCGCCCTGCCGCAGGAGGTGGAGCGGGCGGCGGGCTCGCAGGCACCGCTGTCCTGGCTGTTCGCGCTCTCCTCGCTGCTGGTGGTCTGCGCCCAGCTGCCGGTCAGCCGCCTGGTGGGTGACCGGCTCGACCTGCGCCGCTCGATGGCGGCCGGACTGCTGCTGGTGGCGGCCGGGTTCGCGCTGGTGGCGGTGGCCCGCCCGGCGGGCTGGACGGGCGCGGCCGGGCTGCTGCCCGCTGCCGGATTCGTGGTCCTGCTGACGGTGGGCCAGATGCTGATCGTGCCGGCCGCCCGGGCGTGGGTGCCCGATTTCGCGGCCCGGGGACGGCTCGGCCTGTACATGGGCGCGCTGTCCTCGGTCTCCGGACTGCTGGTGCTGGTGGGCAGTTCGGCGACAGGCGGGCTGCTCCAGCTGGGGCTGCCGCCCGCCGTACCCTGGCTGGTCCTGGCCGCCGTCACCGCGCTGGCGGTGCTGGTGATCCCGCGCGGACCGCAGCCCGGCACAGACCCGGAAACGCGCCCCGGCCCGGACCCCGACCCCGGTCCGCACGCCGCCCGGCAGCCCGCCCCGCCGGCCGGCGGGTGACGGGCGCCCGGCTCACCCGGTGACCGCTGGCACCGCCCGCTGTTCCGGCCCCGTGTACGAGGCCAGCGGCCGGATCAGCGCGTTGTGCGCCAGCTGTTCGGTGATGTGGGCCGTCCAGCCGGTGATGCGGCTCATCACGAACAGCGGTGTGAACACCGGGGTGTCGAACCCCATCAGGTGGTAGGCGAGCCCGGCCGGGTAGTCCAGGTTCGGGTGGATGCCCTTGTGGTCGAGCATCGCCTCCCGCAGCGCGGCGTGCAGCGCGGCCAGCCGGGCGGTCTCCGGGTCCGCCGCACGGGCGACGAGAGCGTCCAGCGCGTTCTGCATGATCGGCACCCGGGAGTCGCCGTCCTTGTAGACACGGTGCCCGAACCCCATGACCTTGCGCTTCTCCGCCAGCGCGGCGGCCAGCCACTCCGGGGCCCGCGCGGGGTCGCCGATCTCCGTCAGCATGTGCATCACCGCCTCGTTGGCGCCGCCGTGCAGCGGCCCCTTGAGCGCGCCGATGGCGGCCGTGACCGCGCTGTACAGGTCCGAGAGCGTGGAGGTCACCACCCGGGCGGTGAACGTGGAGGCGTTGAAGCCGTGTTCGGCGTACAGCACCAGGGAGATCTCGAAGCAGCGCACCACTTCGGGGTCCGGCACGGCGCCGAAGCACATGTGGAAGAAGTTCTCCGCGTACCCGAGAGCGGGGTCCGGCGGCACCGGGGGCAGCCCGCGGCGGCGGCGCTGGTCGGCCGCCACCACCGTGGGCAGCTTCGCCAGCAGGTTCAGCGACTTGGCGCGGTGGGCGGCCGGGCTGCCGTCCTCCTCCGTCGGGTCCTCGGCGCCGAAGAAGCTCACGGCGGTGCGCAGCACGTCCATGGGGTGACAGGTTTCCGGCAGCCGGGCCAGCACCTCGGCGGTGGTGCGGTCCAGCGGGCGCAGGGCGCGTTCGCGGGAGCGGAAGTCCGCCAGCTGGGCCGGGTCGGGCAGTTCCCCGTGCCACAGCAGGTACGCGACCTCCTCGAAGGAACGGCGCGCGGCCAGGTCCTGGACCGGGTAGCCGCGGTAGGTGAGGGAGTTGGACTCCTGGATGACCGTGGAGATGTCGGTGGCGTCGACGACGACGCCGGCGAGGCCGCGGTGGATGCCGGGCGCGAGGGTGGTCATGGGCGGGTGCCTCCGGAGCGTCAGGTGCCGGGCGGGAGAGTGAAGTCGTGGACGGCGGAGTCGAAGGCCGTGTACTCCCGGTAGCCCAGGAGTTCGTACAGGCGCGAGCGGGTCTGCATGCGCGGCAGCAGGGATTCCACGGTCCCCTCGGCGGCCAGGGTGCGCAGCCCTTCCTCCGCCGCGCCCATGGCCAGGCGCAGCAGGGTGACGGGGTACAGGGCGATGTCGTAGCCGAGATCCTGGAGGGTGGCGGCGTTCAGCGGGCGGCCCTTGCCGAACTCGGTCATGTTGGCGAGCAGCGGCACCGGGACGGCCCTGCGGAACGCCTCGAACTCGCCCTCGTCGGCGAGCGCCTCGGGGAAGACGGCGTCCGCCCCGGCGTCCACGTACGCCTTCGCCCGGTCGATCGCGGCGGCCAGGCCCTCCACGGCGCGGGCGTCGGTGCGCGCCATCAGCAGGAAGTCCGGGTCGCGGCGGGCGTCGACCGCGGCCCGCACCCGGCGGGTCATCTCCTCGCGCGGCACCACCGACTTGCCGTCGAGGTGGCCGCAGCGCTTGGGGTTGACCTGGTCCTCCAGATGGAGCCCGGCCAGGCCGGCGTCCTCCATCAGCTGGACGGTACGGGCGGCGTTCATCGGTTCGCCGAAGCCGGTGTCGGCGTCGATGAGGACCGGCAGATCGGTGACCCGGGTGGTCTGCTGGGCGCGGGCGGCGACCTCGGCCGAGGTGGTCAGGCCGATGTCGGGCAGCCCCAGATCGGCGGCGAGGACGGCGCCGGACAGGTAGGCGGCCTCGAAGCCGGTGTCCTGGATGAGGCGGGCGGAGAGCGGGTTGAGGGCGCCGGGCATCACCAGCAGCTCAGGTGCGGTCAGCCGTTCGCGCAGCGCGCGGCGGCGTCCGGCGGGGGTGGTGCGGGTGTGCAGCATCAGAACAGGCCCTTCGGGAGCGTCGCGTCGTACGCGGCCACGGATTCTTCGTCGACGGCGGGGAACAGCCCGGCCAGCTCCCCGGGGGCCAGCTCGGCCAGCCGCCCGGCCGTGGACAGGAAACCGTCCTGGGCGGACGCGGTCACGATCCCCTCGGCCAGGGTGCGGAACTTGCCGGCGTACGCGGCGCGGTCGAAGGGGCGGGCCCCGGCCGGATGGGCGTCGGCGACGGCGAGTTCGTCCTCGATCACCGAACCGTCGTCCAGGGTGATCACCGCGCGCCCGCCGAAGGCACGGCGCTCCGGGTCCGGGTCGTGGTAACGACGGGTCCACTCCGGGTCCTCCACCGTGGAGATCCTGCGCCACAGGGCGACGGTCCCGGGACGGCGGGCGCGTTCGGGGGTGTAGGAGCGCTCGTGGTGCCAGCCGCCGTCCTCCAGCGCGACGGCGAGGATGTAGGGCACCGAGTGGTCCAGGGTCTCGCGGCTGGCCTCCGGGTCGTATTTCTGCGGATCGTTCGCACCGGAGCCGATCACGTGGTGGGTGTGGTGGCTGGTGTGCAGCACCACCGAGCGCACCCGCTCCAGCGGCCCGGTCCGCTCGCGCAGCCGCCGCGCCAGATCGATGACGGCCTGCGCCTGGTACTCGGCGGAGTGCTCCTTGGTGTACGTCTCCAGGATCGCGCGGCGCGGCTCGCCGGGCGCGGGGAGCCGGACGGTGTAGTCGGCGCCGGGGCCGTCCAGCATCCAGGCGAGGAAACCGTCCTCGCCCTCGTACACGGGGGAGGGGGAATTCTCGCCGCGCATCGCCCGGTCCACCGCCTCGATCGCCGCCTTGCCGGCGAAGGCCGGCGCGTACGCCTTCCAGCTGGAGATCTCGCCCTTGCGGGACTGCCGGGTGGCGGTCGTGGTGTGCACCGCCTGCTGCACCGCCTGGTACACGGTCGCGGTCGGCAGGCGCAGCAGCGCGCCCAGGCCGCAGGCGGTGGCGGCGCTCAGGTGCGCCACGTGGTCGATGCGGTGCTCGTGCAGGCAGATGCCCTTGACCAGGGCGACGTGGATCTCGTACGCGGCGATGACGCCGCGCAGCAGATCGGCGCCGGTGCGCCCGGTGTGCTGGGCGACGGCGAGCAGCGGCGGGATGTTGTCGCCGGGGTGCGAGTAGTCGGCGGCGAGGTAGGTGTCGTGGAAGTCGAGTTCGCGCACGGCGGTGCCGTTCGCCCAGGCGGCCCATTCGGGGGAGACCCGGGCGCCGGTGCCGAACACCGAGGCGCCGGTCGCGGCGGGGCCGTGCGCGGTGGCCTGGGCGCGGGCGACGGCGACCGGGCGGCGCAGCAGCGAGGCGACGGCGACCGACGCGTTGTCGATCACCCGGTTGACGGCCATGGCGGCGCTGTCGGCGTCCGGTTCCTCGGTGGCGGTGGCCACGGCGGCGAGCTTCCAGGCGAGCTGGTCCTCGCGCGCCAGCCGGTCGGCGCTGGGGTGGACACGGACGCGGTGCTCGATCACGGCACTCCTCGAACGGGGGCGGGCGGGCCGGCCGTGACAAGGGGCCGGTACGCAGCAGACTGCCCGCCCCGGCCGGGCGGTGCCACCGCTCCCCGGTGCGGAATCCGTCCCGCGCGAAGGGGTGAATCTGCGAATTCTGCGAATCGTGCGGATGCTATGTTCGCCACCGCTGCCGCGCGCCGAGGAGGCACCGCCATGCCCCGCCGACCCGACCCCCACAAGATCTACGCCCACGCCAAGCTGCGCCGGCTGCGGCGCGAACACGGCATGAACCAGGTCGACATGGCCCGCGCGCTGGGCATCTCCACCAGCTACGCCAACCAGCTCGAACAGAGCCAGCGACCACTCACCGCCCCCGTCCTCCTGCGGATCGCCGAGGTCTTCGGCGTGGACGCCGCGTTCTTCTCGGCGGCGGGGGAGGACCGGCTGGCCACCGAACTGCGGGCCGCGCTCGCGGACGAGGCGTGCGGAGGCCCGCCGCCCGCCCCCGAGGACATCGCCGAGGCCGCCCGCGACCACCCCGAGGTGGCCCGCGCCCTGGTCGCCCTGCACCGCCGCTACCGCGACACGGCCGAACAGGCCGCCGCGCTGGCCGCCGTCGCCGCCCCGGGCACCGGCGGCGGCACACTGCGCCCGGGGGCCGAGCCGCACGACGAGGTCCGCGACTTCTTCTACGCCCACCACAACCACTTCGAGCCGCTGGACGCCGAGGCCGAACGGACCGCCGAGGCCCTGGGACTGCGCCCCGGCGGCGCAGCCGACCCGCTCACCGAACGGCTGGCGCGGCGGCACGGCGTACGGGTGCTGCGGGCCGCGACCGGGCCGGCCGCCGACGCCCGCCGCTTCGACCCGGACTCCGGTCTGCTGTTCCTGTCGCCCTGGCTGAGCGAGGGGCGGCGCGCCTTCCAGCTCGCCACCCAGCTGGCCCTGCTCGAACACGGCCCGCTGCTGAGCCTGCTGGCCGACCGCGCCGCCGACCTCACCTCACCGGAGTCCACGGCGCTGGCGCGCATCGGCCTGGCCAACTACTTCGCCGGCGCCCTGCTGATGCCCTACACCGCCTTCCACGCCGCCGCCGAGGAAGTGCGCTACGACATCGAACTGCTCTGCGCCCGCTTCGGCGTCGGCTTCGAGACCGTCTGCCACCGGCTGAGCACCCTCCAGCGCCCCGGACGGCGCGGCGTGCCCTTCTCGTTCCTGCGCGTGGACCGCGCCGGCAACATCTCCAAACGGCAGTCCGCCACCGACTTCCACTTCTCCCGCCTCGGCGGCACCTGCCCGCTGTGGACGGTGTACGAGGCGTTCTCCGCGCCCGGACGCACCCTCACCCAGGTCGCCGAAATGCCCGACGGCAAGCGGTACTTCTGGGTCGCCAGAACCATCACCCGGGGCGGCTACGGCCACCACGCGCCGCGCGCGGAGTTCGCCGTGGCGCTCGGCTGCGAACTGCGCCACGCCCACCGGCTGGTGTACGCCGGGGGCATCGCCGTGAACGACCCGCAGGCGGCCACCCCCATCGGCCTGGGCTGCCGGATCTGCGAACGCCGCGACTGCGCCCAGCGCGCCCGCCCGCCGGCCGGCGGACGGCTGGCCATCGACCCCGACCGCCGGCCGTACGCGCCGTACCAGGTGGAGAGCGGCGGCCCGTGACGGGCCGGCCGGCACCGCCGCGCTCTCACCGGAGCGCGGCCGGCCGCTCCAGGCACCAGCGGGCGACGGCGGGGCGCAGCGCCGCCACCACCGCGGCGATCGCCAGGCATGACGTCAGCGGGCCGACGACGAAGACCAGCGTCGCGCCCGGCATGTCGGCCGCCGGCTGCCCTCCCGACAGCAGCATCTGCACCGTGGGGCTCAGTCCGTGCAGCGCCGTCGTGCCGGCCGTGGCCACCAGCGTCCAGCGCCCGGCCGCCAGACGCTGCGAGAGCAGCACCGCGCCCACGACGAGTACCACCAGCTCCACCACCGCCAGCGCCAGATTCCCCCACAACAGGCCGATGGGCGCGCCGTCGTCGGCCTGGATGAAGCCGGCGGACTGGAAGATCAGGGTCGCCAGACCCGGCAGACACAGCAGGCTCAGCGCGATGGGCACGCTCGCGGCCCCGCCGCGGGGCGAACGGGGCGTGCCACCGGCGGGGGCCGGGGACGCCGGGGCCGTGGGGGTACGGGGCGGGGCGGTCGGGTACCGCGCCGTGGGAGGTGGCGGCGTGCTCCCGATCGTGTCCAGCGCCGCGGCGAGCGCGGGGGCGTCCGGGTACCGCAGGGCCGGGTCCTTGCGCAGCAGCGTGAGCACCAGATCGTCCCAGGCCGGCGGGATGCCCGGGACCAGCGCGCCGGGCGCCGGCGGCTCCTGGGTGAGGTGGGCCGCGAGATGGCCCACGGAGTCCGGGGCCGGGAACGGCAGCCGCCCCGTGAGCAGTTCGAAGAGCACACAGCCCAGCGCGTACAGGTCGCTGCGCGGTTCGGGGTGACCACGGGCCTGTTCGGGCGCCATGTAGGCGGGCGTGCCCACGATGAAGCCGGTCCGGGTCAGGTGATCCCCGCTCGCGCCGGGGTCCGCCGCCCTGGCGACGCCGAAGTCGAGGACCTTCACGGTGCCGGCGGGGGTGATGAGGATGTTGGAGGGCTTGATGTCCCGGTGCAGGACACCGCCGTCATGCGCCTCCGCGAGCGCGCGGGCGATCTGGGCGCCCCACCGGGCGGCGTCGCGCGCGGCGACGGCGCCCCGCCGCAGCTTCGCGTCCAGGCCCTCGCCCCGGACCAGCTCCATCACCAGGAACGGGACCCGGTCGTTCCCCGTGCCGGTCTCGCCGAGATCGTGCAGGGTCACGATGTTGGGGTGCTGAAGCCGGGCGGTGATCCGGGCCTCGCGCAGGAACCTGGCGCGTGCCTCGTCCCCCCTGCTGCCGCCCCCGGCGAGCAGGGAGATCACCTTGACCGCGACGGCCCGCTCCAGCGTCTCGTCCCGGGCCTCCCACACCTGCCCCATGCCCCCCTCGCCGAGCAGCCGCACCAATCGGTAGCGGCCTGCCAGGAGTTGCTCTGTCACGTGCTCGCCTCCCACCTGTCGGGGCACCGGTGCGGGGCCCTCGCCGAAGCCGCCGTACGCGGGGGATCCGCGGGCGGCACGCTCCACGGGGGGAGGACGGCGGCGGGCGGGTGCGGGGTTCCGGGCCGCTCAGCCGGTACGGGCGGCCCGTACCCGCCGCACCAGATCCGAGGCAGCCTCCGGCCACCGCGGATGGCGGAAGTCGAAGCCGGCCTCGCGCAGCCGGCCCGGCACCACGCGGCGGCTCTTGAGCAGCAGTTCGGTGTCCGTGCGCAGCGCGAACGCGCCCAGCTCCGCCATCCACGCGGTGGCCGGCAGCCCCGGCCGCCGGCCCCACGCCCCGCGCAGCTCCCGCATGAACTCCCGCTGCGGAAGCGGCCCGGGCGCCGCCAGGTTGACCGGCCCCGACAGATCCTCCCGGGCGGCCAGGAACTCCACCGCGCGCACGAAGTCCCGGTCGTGGATCCAGGAGACGTACTGGGCGCCGCCCGCCACCGGACCGCCCACGCCCAGCCGCGCCATCCACAGCATCCAGTCGAACACCCCGCCCCGGTCCGGGCTCATCACCATCGCCGAACGCAGCGCGACCTTGCGGGTGTGCGGGGTGTCGGCCGCCTCCTGGGCGCGTTCCCAGTTCCTGGCGATCAGCACGCTGTACGCCCAGTACCCCGGCACCCCTTCCTCGCGTCCGCCGATCACCCCGCTGGCCTCGTCCTGCGGGGCGTCGTACCGGTGGGCGTAGACCGTGGCGGTGCTCATCTGGAGCCAGACGGCGGGCGGCTGTGCGCACGCCGCGACCGCCTCCCCGATGACCTCGGCCGAGCGCACCCGGGAGTCCATCATCGTGCGCAGATTGGCGTCGGTGTAGCGGCAGCTGACGCTGCGCCCGGCCAGATTGATCACGACATCGCTGCCGTGCAGGACGCGGGTCCACGGGCCCGTCGTGACCGCGTCCCAGTAGACCTCGCGGTCGCGGGCCGGGCTCCTGGTGAGGACGGTGACCTCGTGTCCCGCGGCGGTCAGCGCCCGGTCCAGAATCCTGCCGACCTGCCCGGTTCCCCCGGCTATCACACAGCGCATCGGATCCCCCCTCAGCGGTGGAACTCCAGCCTAGCGGGGGCCGGGTGACGGCGCGGCGGGCGGGCCGCACTGCTACAGATCGTCAACCGATCGGCACTGACGGGGCTGGTGGCCGTGCCGGTGCTGCGTAGGGTTTTCAAGGAGGCGGCTGTGCGGCTTTCCCGCACTCCGTCCGTTGCCGCGCCGCGTGTTCCGGCGCATCCACGAGAGAGGAATCACCCCCATGCGCGCCCTGGTGGTCGATCACGGCGAGGCCGGTCCCGTCCGGTTCTCCGACGTCGATGAGCCCGTGCCCTCCGGCGATGAGGCGTTGGTCGAGATACGGCACATAGGTCTCAACTTCGGAGAGCTGAACTACGTGGACCAGTGGCCGGCCGGCGCGGTGCACGGGCATGACGCGTCCGGCGTCGTGGTGCGGGCCGCGTCCGACGGCTCGGGGCCGGCCGAAGGTACCCGCGTCGCACTGGGGATGACTCCGCACGCCTGGGCGGAGCGGGTGGCCGTCGGTCCCGCCTCGCTCGGCATCGTCCCCGAGGGCGTGGATCTGGCCGACGCCGCCGCGCTGGGGATCGCCGGGGTCACCGCGCTGCGGGTGCTGCGCACGCGCTCCGTGCTGGCGCGCGACGTCCTGATCACCGGTGCCAGCGGGGGCGTGGGGCACTTCGCCGTCCAGTTGGCGGCGCTGGCGGGGGCCCGGGTGACGGCACTCGTGGGTTCGCCGGAGCGGGCCACGGGACTCCGCGACCTCGGGGCCGACCGGGTGGTGACCGACCTGGCCGAGGACGGGCGCCGGTTCGACCTCGTCCTGGACACCGTCGGTGGGCCGCTGCTGGCCCGGGCGTGGAGTTCCCTCGCCGAGGGCGGCACCCTCCACCTGGTCGGCTACTCCTCGGGGCAGGACACCACGTTCCCGTCAGGGGCCTTGTTCGGCTTCGGTGAACCCCGCAGCATCGCCACGTACGGTGACATGACGCCGACCAGCGCGGAGCTCACGGACCTGCTGGGCCTCCTGGCCGCCGGCCGGCTCTCGGCACCGGTCGGGCTGCGGGGCGGCTGGCAGGACGTGGATGACGCCGTCCAGGCACTGTTCGCGAGGAAGGTGCACGGAAAGATCGTTCTCGACGTGCTCTGAAGTCTGCCGGGGAGAAGGGAACGATGGACGTACTCGCCGATGCCTTGCGTGTATCGGGTGCGCGAGGGGCGCTCGGGGTCGTGCTGAAGGCCGGAGGAACCTGGGGCCTGTGGCTGGACCCCTCTCCGGGCGCGGCACTGCACATCGTGTCCCGCGGCACGATGTGGCTCCACGTCGCGGGCGGGAAACCCCTGGAGGTGCGGACGGGCGACGCCGTCCTGTTGCCGCCGGGCACCGCTCACGGCATAGCCGGCGGGTGCGGTACGACGATGAGTCCCTGTGACCGGAAGGCGACGGACCAGGCCCTCATCGACGGCAGCCCCCTGCATCTGGGCTCGACGCCGGCGGGGACGGAGGTGCTCGTCCTGCGCTATGAGCAGGACCCGGAGGTGAGGACGCCGGTGCTCGCCTCCCTCCTCCGGCCGATGCACGTCACGAGCCGGGAGAACGCGCAGCTCAGAAAGACCGTGGAGCTTCTCACGGCGGAACTCGCACAGCCGCAGATCGGTACCACCGCCGCTGTCAACAGCATCGTCGACCTTCTGCTCATCCAGTTCGTCCGCGTCTGGCTGGCGCGCCACCCGGAGAAGGGGCCCGGCTCATGGCTGGGCGCGCTGCGTGATCCGGTCGTGCGCGACGCGCTGGAGTGTGTCCACGCCCGACCGGAACACCCCTGGACGACCGCGTCCCTGGCGGCCGCGACGGCGGTCTCCCGGACGACGCTGTCCCGGCACTTCCGGTCCGCGCTCGGACAGACACCGGGCGCGTACGTGACGCGGTGGCGCATGGACCTGGCGTCCGTCCGGCTCCGCGACACCGACGAACCGGTCGAGTCGATCTCCGGCGCGGTCGGCTACGCCTCTCCGCACGCTTTCAGCCGGGCCTTCCGGCGTGCCCGGGGCATGCCCCCCGGCGAGTACCGCTCGCGACTGCGCGCGTGATCGCGGGCGGCCGGCCGCGCCGCCGCCTTGATCACCACCGAGCGGGAGGGGCCTTCTCCCCGCGGGAGAAGGCCCCTGTCATGCCCGTGGTTCAGCGGGTGGGATAGGCGTCGGTGATGGTCTGGACGGTGCGGTTGCCGGCCGCGTCCACCGCCGTGGCGCGCAGCGAGACGGTCCCGCCCGCCGCCGGGTTGTCCACCTCCACCGCCGTGACGTCGCCCGCCCCGTCATGGACGGTGGTCCAGCTCTGCCCGCCGTCCACCGAGGTCTCCACGGTGAGGGCGACGGCCGTGCCGCCGTGCACCGACAGCGGGACGGAGAAGCCGTGTTCGCCGGCCGGCGCGGTGTTGTCCGCGGCGAGGGCGGGGGAGTAGCGCACGGCCAGCGGCCCCGCGACCGGCTCCAGGACGGTGGTGGTCGCCGAGGTGAAGGTGTGGTCGACCGTCACCTCTGTGGACAGGTCCGTGTACCCGCGCGAGGCGGTGGACACGATCCGGTACTCCGCCTCACCGGCCGCCACCCCGAACATGAGGTTGGCGAGCGGGGCGGGTACATCGCGCAGGAGTTCGCCGTCGCGGTAGACCCGGGTACGGCCCGCGTCGGCCTCGGCCCAGCCGCTCCACGCGGTGCCCGGCGTGAACAGGGAGAGTTCGGTGATGAACAGGTTGCCCTCCCGGAGGAAGGCGTACCCGTTGGGGTACGCCGGCCCGAACACGCCGGTGTTGAGGGACTCTTCGGACGTCTCACCGGCAGGATAGGTCCGCGCCGGGTACGAGGCGTTCTGAACGAATTCGCCCTGCGCGTCGTAGACGGTGCTGGACAGGCTCCACGGGGTGCCGGACTGGAGATGGAGGTCGACCGTGGCCGGCAACGCGATTTCGGTGCCGAGGCCGAGTCCGAACTCGGGCGGTGCCGCGCCGACCCAGCCTTCCGAGCCGTCGGTGCGGGTGCCTGCCGTGGCCGCGACGTGCGCCATGTCGGACGGTTCGGGGTGGTTGGCCAGACCGGTCGGGAACTGCCCGGTCAGGGAGCGGTACCCGTGGTACTGCTCGCCGCCGGGACCGGTGTGCTGGGAGACCAGCGCCATGCTGAAGGCGTCGTTCGCCCCGTCACCGATCGACAGGCTGCTGACACCCTCCGCCGGGGCGCCGAAGTACCACATCCACCAGGAGACCCCGGGGAGTTCGTACGTACCGGCCAGTTCGTTCAGCTCCGCCTCGGGGTCGGGAGCGGTGAAGTCCAGTCGCTCGGCCTCCCGCAGGTCCACGCGCAGCGTGGTGGATTCCGTCACGGTCACCGAAGGGGAAAGGGCCCAGTCGACACTGACGTCTTCCGGTCCCGCGTCCCAGGGGCTCGGCGAGAGGACCTCGATCAGGTACTCACCGGCGGGCACCCGGCCGCCGGCGACGCCGTTCTCGCTCAGCAGGTTGAAGCCGTCCTGCGCACCCTCGACGAACAGCCGTGCGCCGTCCGCCGGTTGTCCGTCCCGGCCGGTGATCTCGACCGTGACATCCAGCATTTCGGGCTCCAGGGTGATGCTGCCCGCGGTCCGCAGGACCTGTTCGCCGCCGGTGCTCGCGGTGACGACCAGGCCGTGGTTGCCGGTCGCGGAGTCCGCGACGGCGGCGGGGTCGGCCGTCACCTCGACGGTGGCGGTGCCACCGGCCGGAACGGTTACCGAGTCCTGGGCGAGTGCGAACAGCTTCTCGGGGGCGGTGCCGGACACGCCCAGCTCCAGGGTGACGTCCTCCGTGCCGCTGTTGCGGTAGGTGATCTCCCGGACGACGCGGTCGGCGCCGCCGTAGGGGAACGCCACCGAGCCGAAGTTGAGCGTGTTGGTGTCGGCGGTCAGCGTCTGCTCCAGCGCACGGCTCACATCCAGCCGGCCCGCGCCGGTCCGGACCGGTGCCGCGTCGATGTCGACGGCCGAGGCGACCAGCGCGGCCTTGAGCTGCTCGCCGGTCCACTGCGGGTTCTTCTGGAGCAGCAGCGCCGCGGCGCCCGCCACGTGCGGGGTCGCCATCGAGGTGCCGGAGATGGCGGTGTAGCCATCCGTGACCGGCGTGCCGACCAGCTCGATCTCGCTGCCGGCGGCCGATGCGGCGGCGATCTCCACACCGGGCGCCGAGAGATCGGGCTTGAGCGCCGCGTCACCGGGGGCCGGTCCCACCGAGGAGAAGTCGGCGATCGCGTCCTGCCGGTCCACCGCGCCCACCGTCAGCGCGGTGGGTGCCACCCCGGGGGAGTCCACCGTCCCCTCATTCGGGCCGCTGTTGCCGGCCGCGACGACGAACAGCGTGCCGTGCTCCTCCGACAGCCGGTCGATCGCCTCCACCAGCGGGTCATCGCCCGGAAAGACGGGGCCGCCCAGGCTCATGTTGACGATGTCGGCGCCTTCTTCGACGGCCCACTCCATGCCCTCCAGGATCCAGGAGTCCAGGCCGCCGTACTCGCCGAGGACCTTGCCGACCAGCAGGTCGGCGCCCGGGGCGATACCGCGGTACGTGCCCCCGGAGCGCTCCCCGCTTCCGGCCGCCGTCGAGGCGACATGGGTGCCGTGTCCCACGGTGTCCCCGGCGTCCTCGTCGGTGAAGTTCGCGGCGTCCAGGATCTTGTCCTCGAAGTCGCCGTGGTCCGCGTCGATCCCGGTGTCCAGGACCGCGATGGTTACCCCGCTGCCGTCGTACCCGGCCTCCCAGGCCCGGTCCGCGCCGATCTGCCCGGCGCTGTGGTCCAGGCTCGCCTGCCGGACCCGGTCCAGCGAGACCGCCTCGATGCCCTCGGCGGCGGCCAGGGACATGCCCTCGCCGTCCTCGGTCAGGGTCTCCCACAGCGACGGGCCGCTCTCGTCCGCCACCGTGAGCGCGTCCGCGTCCAGGGTGGTGAAGCGGGCCCGCACCTCGACGTCGTCCTCCGCGCGCACCTCGCGCGCCACCGGCGGCGAGCCGTCCGTGTAGCTGACGATGACCGGGGTGCCCGCGAAGGAACGGTACGCCTCCCGGGTCAGCTCGGTGAGGTCGAACAGGGCCTCGTCCACCGTTCCCTCGGCGATGAGCGCCTGCGCGTCCCAGGGGATCACCAGCGTCGCGCCGTCCCGCTCGCTCACGCGTATCGGTATGTGCTCGCGTCCCTCGCCGCGCAGCACCGTCAGGATGTCCCCGGCGGCGTCGAGCACCACCCGGTCACCGGTGATCAGGGTCACCGAGCTGCCGCCGGCGGCACCGCCGAGCGGTGCGAGGGGTGCGGCGGCGGCGCCACCGAGCCCCGCGGTCAGCGCCAGGACCGTCCCCGCGGCGGTGACCACCGCGCCCGTTCTTTTCTTCCGCGCTTTCAACGAACCTCCACAGCAGTGCCGTTGGCGTGCTCGACACGCCGGGAGGCGCGCCGTCGCCCAGGAAGGTAGCGGCTGACATACCGGGTATGTTTCGGTTGGCAGCTCCCCGGCCACAATCGGCGGGCGGTTGCGGACGGGGCGGGCGGTGCGGCGGTGGCCCGGGCGCCCCGCAGGGCCCTGATCATGACGTGCGCCGCCCCGCCGGACGGCGGAGCGGCGCGGGAGAGGGAGTTGGCGCGATCACGACGGCCCCGGCTGCTCCAGGGGGCCCTCGTCCGCCGGCACCTCCGGATACGGGGCCAGCTCCTCCGGGGGCTCGGGCTGCGGCCCGACACCGGAGTCAGGGGTGGGCTCGGGGCTGGGGCTCTGCGCGGGGAGCACCGGCTGGGCGGGCCCCGACGCGGAACCGCTCAGCGCGGACACCCCCAGAACCGCCAGGACCAGCGCCGCGGACACCCCCACCGCCTGCGCGGCCCGGCGGCGTCTGCGCAGCCGGCGGCCACCGGCCAGTGCCGCCGACGCCAGGTCACCGAGCGGGGGTTCGGGCTCGCGCGTGATGATCATGTCGAAGACGCCGCTCAGCTCGGCGCCGTCGTCCGCGCCACCGCCCTCGTCCGGCCGGTTCACGTTCCCTGTCATTCCGCGCTCACCTCGCCGGTTCCCGCTCGATGATCCGGCGCAACCGGCCGAGACCCCGCGCGCTCTGGCTCTTGACGGTACCCGTGGACACCCGTAGCGCCTTCGCCGTCTGCTCCACGCTCCAGTCCTCCCAGTACCGCAGCACCAGGACCGCACGGTAGCGCGGCGGCAGGCTCAGCAGCGCCTCCTGCATCAGCAGGCGCAACTCCGGGGCGGGCCCCGGAGTCTGCCCCGCGCCGTACTCCGGCAGCTCGGCCACCGGATACTCCCGGCGGCCCCGGCGCCGGTACTGGTCGATGAAGGTACGGGTCAGGATCGTCCGCGCGTACGCGTCCACGTTCTCGTCGCGCCGCACCCGTCCCCAGGCCACGTACAGCTTCATCAGCGTGGTCTGGGTCAGATCCTGCGCCTCGTGCCAGTCCCCGCACAACAGATAGGCGCTGCGCCGCAGCTGGCGCTGCCGCGCCTCGGCGAACTCCAGGAACTCGCGTTCCCGGGCTGCTTCCCTCACCCGCCGACCTTCCGCCGCTCCGACACTCCTCCCCGGTCATACGGGAGGCGGCGCCGGGAGGTTGCACGGGAGGAAGAAGAAAAAATCCCGCCCGCCGGTTACGGGAGGACCACCGGCACCGGCAGCCGCAGCTGGGCGGGCGGCGGGGGAGGGATGGCGCGGTCGGTCGTCATGTGGGCGCGCAGCACCTCCATGGCGGTGCCGCCCAGTTCGGCGCCGTCGACGTCGATGGAGGGGATGGCGGAGAAGCCCAGGGCCTCGGCCACCGGGCGCTCGATCGTCACCGCCACCTCGTCGGGGATCCGGATGCCACGGGCGCCGAGGGTGAAGACGATGCCCAGACCCAGCGCGGTGGCGTAGGGGATGACGGCGGTGGCGCCGCTGGCCGCGACCGAAGGGGCGACGCGGGTGCCGGCGGCGAAGGTCGGTGGCAGCGGCCCGAACGTGGTCAGCACGGCGGACGTCGGCTCGGTGACGGCGCGCACCGCCGTTATGCGCTGTCCGTTCTGCCAGGACCGGTCGGTGCCGCCGACCAGGGCGATGTGCCGGTGTCCGTGGTCGATGAAGTGCCGGGCCACGGTGGCGAAGGCGGTGGCGGTGTCGGCCACCACCGAGGGGATGCCGTCGAGTTCGCGGTCGATCAGCACGGCGGGCTTGTATCCGCAGGAGGCCGCCACCTGAGTGTCCGAGCCGCGTGGGGCGGTCAGCAGGAATCCGTCCACCTGGGCCGACAGCCGGGCCAGCGCCGCCACGTCCGCGTCGGACTCCAGGCCGTTGACCACCACGGTCAGCTGGAGGCCGCACTCGGCGGCGCGCTGCTGGGCGCCGCCGACGATCGGCGGGAAGAAGGCGTTCTCCAGCGTCGGGACGACGACGGCGACCACTCCGGTACGGCCGCGCGCCAGTGCGGAGGCCGCGCGATTGGGTACGAAGCCGAGTTGCTCGGCGACCTGGCGCACCCGTACCGCCGTCTCGGGAGCGACCAGGGCGGGGCGCCCCAGGGCCCGGGAGGCGGTGGACTTCGAAACCCCCGCCATACGGGCGACATCGTCCAGCGTTGGCACACGACCCCCTACGGCGTTGGCCACCGTCACGGTGGCCTGAATGGATATTACACAGAGTCACACTGGCGTCTGCAACATTTACGTATCGTTAATGGCTGCCCCTGGTGATGTCCCGTTGCTGGACATTACTGTCACCACAACCGGTTGCACAACCGGTTGCGTTGGGTCTTCACTGAGGCGACCGAACCCCGCCCCTGTTCCCGAGCCAGCCGAGAACCAACCCGTACCACCGAGAGAAATCCACCGAGAAACCACATGATCCGTTCGCGCCGCATAGCGCTGGTGCTGCTGCTCCCCGGGCTCGTCCTGCTTCTCGGGGGCGTGGTGATACCCGCCCTGACCATGCTGCTCTCACCACCGAGGGTTCCCACCGGCGAAGTCTTCGACCGGCTCGGCCGGATGCTCAGCGACCCGTACGACCTGGCCATCATCTGGCGCACCCTGCGGATCGGCCTCACCGTCACCGGCCTGTGCCTGGCCCTGGGCTTCCCCACCGCCTACCTGCTCGCCCGCTCCCGCTCCCGCTGGGCCGGGATCCTGCTCGCGCTGGCGATCTTCCCGCTGCTGCTGAGCAACGTCGTGCGCACCTACGGCTGGCTGGTCGTCCTCGGCCGCAACGGAGTCGTCGGACAGACCATCGAAGGACTGGGCCTCGCCGACCCCGCGCCCCAGCTCCTCTACACCGAACTCGCCGTGGTGCTGGGCCTCACCCAGCTCTTCCTGCCGCTGGCGATCATCACCTGCTACTCGGCCGTCGCCCAGGTCGACGCGAACCTGGACGAGGCGGCCCGCGGCCTGGGGGCCGGGCGCATCCGGACCCTGTGGAGCGTGACCATCCCGCTGTCCATGCCCGGCATCGCCATGGCCGCCACCCTCGTCTTCGCCGGTGCCGTCACCGCGTACACCACCCCGTACCTGCTGGGCGGTTCGCGCCAGACGATGCTGGCCACCCAGCTCTTCCGGTACTCCGGGGTCAGCCTGGACTGGGCCGCGGCCTCCGCGACCGCGATCATCATGACGGTGCTGGTCCTCGTGATCTACGGCGTGTCCACCGTTCTCACCCGGGCGAAGGCGGTCACCCGATGAAGCGTTCCAGCCCCATCGCCGCGACCCTGGCCTTCCTGGGCTACGTGGTGATGATCGTGCCCATCCTGTTCGTCGTCGCCACCGCCTTCACCGGCGGGTCGGCGCTGACCTTCCCGCCCGAGGGACTGTCCCTGCGCTGGTTCGAGGCGGCCCTGGCCTACGAGCCGTTCACCCAGGCGCTCCTGTCCAGCCTCCAGCTCGCGCTGATCTCCACCGTGCTGGCGCTGGCCATCGGCATCCCGGCGACCCTGGCCGTCATGCGCGGCAAGGTGCCCGGCAAGTCCCTGGTGGAGGGCCTGTTCCTCTCCCCGCTGATCCTGCCCGAACTCGTCGTCGGCCTCGCGCTCTACCAGCAGTTCATGCTCCACCTGGACATGGACAACTTCAACGCGCTGCTCATCGGGCACACCGCGATCCTGCTGCCCTACACGGTCCGGGTCACCGGCGCCTCCCTCGCGCTCGCCGACCCCGCGCTGGAGGATGCCTCCCGGGGCCTGGGCGCCTCACCGCTGCGCACCTTCTGGAGCGTGACCCTGCCCGTCCTGCGGCCGGGCATCATCTCCGCGGCGCTGCTGAGCTTCGTCACCTCCTTCAACAACGTGCCGATCTCGCTGCTGCTCCAGTCCCGCGACTTCCGCACCCTGCCGGTCACGATGCTCGACTACGTCCAGCAGAACTACACGCCGATCGTCGCCGCCATGTCCACACTCCTGCTGGCGGGCACCGTGGCGCTCGCCTTCGCCGCCGAGCGCACCCTCGGCTTCGCCCGCATCTTCGGAGGGATCAACCGATGACCACCGCTGCCGAGTTCCTCGCGGTCAGCCGCCGCTTCGGGGATTTCACCGCCGTCGACGCACTGGACCTGGCCATCCGGGAGGGGGAACTGACCACCCTGCTCGGCCCCAGTGGCTGCGGCAAGACCACCTCGCTGCGGATGCTGGCCGGCTACCTCTCCCCGAGCGAGGGCTCCATATTCATCGGCGGGAAGGACGTCACCAACACCCCGCCCGAGAAGCGGGATCTGGGCATGGTCTTCCAGTCCTACGCCCTCTTCCCGCACATGAGCGTCGCCGACAACGTCGGCTACGGGCTCAAGCTGCGCAAGGTGCCGCGCGCCGAGCGGGCCAAGCGGGTCGCCGAGGCACTGGAGCTGGTGGGTCTCGGCCATCTCGCCGACCGCCGCCCCAAGGCGCTCTCCGGAGGCCAGCAGCAGCGCGTCGCGCTCGCCCGGGCCATCGTCATCCGTCCCCGGCTGCTGCTGCTCGACGAGCCGCTGTCCAACCTCGACGCCCGGCTGCGGGTGCAGATGCGCGAGGAGATCCGCCGCATCCAGGCCGAGGCGGGACTGACCGTGGTCCTGGTCACCCACGACCAGGAAGAGGCGCTGGAGATGTCGGACCGGATGGTGGTGATGAACGGCGGCCGGGTGATGCAGGAAGGCCCGCCGGACGACCTCTTCCCGGCCCCCGCCAACCGGTTCGTGGCCGAGTTCCTGGGCTACGAGAACTTCCTCGAACTGCCCGGCCGCGGCCTGGTCACCGTCCGCCCCGAACTCCTGCGGGTACACGGCGACTTCCACAAGGGGAACACCGAAAGCGGTGAGGGTACCGCCGTGTCGGCCACCGTCACCTCCATCGCCTACCGTGGCGTGGAACTGCGGGTTTCCCTGGACGCGGTGGACGCCACCGGCGCCACGGTGCCCCTCATCGCCTCGGTCCGCCGCGACACGGTCGCGTCCGAGGATCTGCCGGCGCTGCTGCCCGGCGGGCGGGTCACCGTCTCCGCCGCGCCGGGGCATCTCGTAGCGCTCGGCTCCTAGCAGTCCTTCATCCCGTACCCACCCCCGTACAGCAGACAAGCGAGGCTCACGGACATGGCAACACCCAAGCTGCGCGGCAGCGCGCTCGCCGCCGGGACGATATCGGCGGTCCTCACGCTCAGCGCGTGCGGCTCATCCGACTCCGGCTCGGGCGGCGACGGCTCGGGCGAGCTGGCCGGCACCACCATCGTGGTCAGCACCTTCCCGTTCGGTGTGGAGGACTTCCAGACCAACGTCGTCGAGCCCTTCGAGCGGGCCACCGGCGCCAAGGTCGAGATCGACAGCGGCAGCAACGCCGACCGCCTCACCCAGCTCCAGCTGGCCGGCGGCAACCCCGGCATCGACGTGATGCTGATCTCGGACACCTTCGCCGCGCTCGGCCAGGACCAGGACCTGTTCCAGACCTTCGACGCCGAGGACGTGCCCAACCTCAACGAGCTCCACGAGTTCGCCGTGGACGAGGCCTACGCCGGCCCGGCCTACACGTACCAGCTCAACGGCATCCTCTACCGCTCGGACGAGCTGAGCGCCGAAGAGGCCGCCGAGTGGTCGGTGTTCGAGGACCCCGCCCTCGCCGGCAAGGTGGCGCTCCCCGACATCTCGGCGACCGCCGGCCAGCTGACCGTCTCCGGTATCGGCGCGGCGTACGGCAGCGGCCCCTACGACGTGGACACCGCCTTCACCACCATGGGTGAGTGGGCCCCGGACGTGCTGCAGTTCTACACCTCGACCACCGAGGTCTCGAACCTGATCGCCCAGGGCGAGATCCTCGCCGTCCCCACCATCATCGGCTTCGTCCCGCCGCTGGTGGCCTCGGGCCAGCCGATCGGCTGGATCCCGCCGACCGAGGGCCGCTACATGGCGACCAACCGGCTGATGATCCCCGAGGGCGCCGAGAACACCGAGGGCGCGTACGCGTTCATCGACTACATGCTCTCCCAGGAGGCCCAGGAGGCGTCCCTGGCCACCGACCTCCCGGTGCGTCCCGACGTCACCCCGGCCCCGTCCTTCACCGGCCTGATGGGCGAGAACGCCGGTGACCCGGTGGCCATGGGCTACGAGACGCTCTCCCCGGAGGAGATCACCGCGAACCGCACCGACTGGGTCGAGCGCTTCGCGCGGGAAGTCTCGGGGAAGTAAGGCATGAGCGACATCTCCCCCGACAACGGCGGCCCGGCGGACGGCGGTGACGGTCACCGCGACCGCGTCGCCCAGTACGTGGCCCGGATGCCCAAGGCCGACCTGCACGTCCATCTGATCGGCACGGTCTCCGCGGCGACCTTCGCCGACCTCGCCCGGCAGTCCGGGATCGACCTGCCGGACGCGCCGGAGACCATCTGGCGCGACATCAACTCGCTGCCGCCGGACCCCGCCCTCTACCGCAACACCCGGATCCCGGTGCCGCAGGGGCAGGGCCCGGACGAGCCGGAGCACCCGTACTCCCTCTTCCAGGCGAGCGAGTGGGTCGGCGCGGCGCTGCGCGGGCCCGACGACATCACCCGCATCACCTACGAGGCGTTCGCCGCCGCCCACCTCGGGGGCACCCGTCATCTGGAGCTCCAGATCGACGATGTGCCGCCGCACCTCGCCGCGCTCGGTTTCCACGGACTGGTGGACGCCTGCGTGGACGGGATCAAGCTGGCGGAGCGCGACCTCGGCATGACCGGGCGGCTCATCGCCTCGATCGACCGCAGCCACAGCGGCGAGCAGGCGCTGGAGTTCGTGCGCCGCGTGGTGGACCGGCCGAACGAGTACCTGGCGGGGATCGGGCTGGTCAACCTGGAACTGGCGGGCCCGCCCGAGCGGTTCGCCGACGCCTACCGGCTCGCGGGCGCGGCGGGGCTGCACCGTACGGCGCACTCCTCGGAGCACGCGCCGGTGGCGGTCAACACCATCACCTGCCTGGACCTGCTCGGCTGCGACCGCATCGACCACGGCTACTACGTGCTGGAGGACGAGGCCGTCATCGAGCGGTGCCGCGAGGAGCGGGTGCCGTTCACGGTCATCTCCACGACCTCACGGCGCTCGTGGCGGCCGTGGCGCCGTGCCTCCATCGGCGCGATGGCCGAGGCCGGGCTCAACATCATCCTGGCCTCTGACGACCCGGGGATGTTCCCGACCACGCTGGCCGAGGAGTACCGGATCGCGTCCGAGGACATCGGTCTGCCGGCGGAGCGGCTGCGGGAGATGTCGCTGGCCGGCATCGACGCGTCCTGGCTGCCGACCGCCGAGAAGGCGGCGGCCCGGGCCCGGTTCGAGCGCGAACTGGCCGACCTGGAGGCCGAGCTGCGCCCCTTCTGAGCGCTTGTGCTCCCTGCGGCGGTCCCGGCCCGAGGCCGGGGCCGCCGTCGGCGTTCCCGGGGGTTACGGGACCTGGAGGAGCTTGTTGGGGGAGCCGGCGCCGGGGAGGGTGACCTCGCCGGTGGCGGACGCCGCGTCGAGGGCGGCCCAGACCTGGGCGGGGGTGGCGCCGGGGTGGTCCGCGAGGTGCAGGGCGGCGGCACCGGCGACGTGGGGGGCCGCCATGGAGGTCCCGGAGATGGTGTTGGTGGCGGTGTCACTGGTGTTCCAGGCGGCGGTGATGTTGGTGCCGGGGGCGAAGATGTCCACGGCCGGGCCCCAGTTGGATGAGCCGGCGCGGGCGTCGTTGCTCTGGGTGGCGGCGACGGTGATGGCCTCGGCGACGCGGGCGGGGGAGAAGTTCCCCGCCGAGGTGTTGCTGCCCCCGGCGGAGACCGTGTAGGTGATGCCGGAGGCGATGGAGGTGCGGACGGCCTGGTCGAGGATGGCGTCGGCGCCGCCGCCCAGGGAGATGTTGGCGACCGAGGGGCCGGAGCGGTTGCCGGTGACCCAGTCGATCCCGCCGACGACGGAGGCGGTGGTGCCGCTGCCCGAGTCGTTGAGGACCTTCACGGCGACGACGTCGGCGGCCTTGGCCACACCGTGGACGGAGCCGGCGGCGATGGAGGCGACATGGGTGCCGTGGCCGTTGCCGTCGGCGGCGGTGCCGCCCCAGTAGTCGTAGCCGAACGAGGCACGCCCGCCGAAGTCGGTGTGGGTGGTACGGACACCGGTGTCGATGATGTAGACCGTGGTGCCCGCCCCTGCCGAGTCGGGGTACCGGTAGGTGTGGTCCAGCGGCAGCGAGGGCTGGTCGATCCGGTCCAGGCCCCAGGAGGGCGGGTTGAGCTGGGTCGCGTCGCTGGTGAGGACCCGGTTCTGCACGACCTCCTTGACGGCCGGGTCGGCGGCCAGGGCCAGGGCGTCGGCCTCGCTCGCCGCGATCTCGTACCCGTTGAGGGCGTGTTCGTAGGTCGTGACGATGTCCGCGTCGTACGCGTCCGCCAGCTGCTCGGCGGAGGCCGAGGCCGCCGAGAACGTCGCGTCCTCGAAGAGGACGAGGTAGCTGTTCTCGATGGTGCCGGGGGCGTCGGCGTTGGCGATGACCCCCGGCGGCCGGTCGCCCGCGGTGGCCTGCGCGGGCAGCGCCGCGGCGGTGGCCAGGGCGAGAACGGCGGCGGTGGCAAGAACGGTTCTGCGCGTCACGGCCATCGGAGGGGTCCTCCTCGAAGAGGTGCTGCTGCGGGGGAAGGCGGTACGGGGCGGTGCCGTGCGCCCGGACGTCACGGTCCGGTGAACAGGTCGTCGGGAACCGCCTCGGCGAGCAGCCGGTAGCCCTCCGGGTTGAGGTGCAGCCAGTCCCCGTCGTGCAGTGCGGGGTGCAGCCGGTCGGGCCGCTCGGGGTCGCGCACCACACGGTCGAAGTCGAGAACGGCGTCGAATCCGCTGCCGGTGCGGATCCAGTGGTTGACGGTCTGCCGGGCGGCCTCGCGGTGCCCGGCCGGGTCGTCGTACGTGGCGTTCCCGGCGAACGGCAGCAGTGTCGCGCCGTACACACGGATGTCCTTGGCGTGCGCCCGGACGATGAACTGCTGGTAGGCGGCGATGAGTTCGTCGGCCAGTGCCTGCTGGTCGGCGGCGGTGGCGGGCGCGTTGCCGATGTCGTTGATACCTTCGAAGACGATCAGCCAGGAGACGCCGGTGTGCGCCAGGATGTCCCGGTCGAAACGGGCCATCGCGTTGGGGCCGAGACCGTCCTGGAGGATGCGGTTGCCGCCGGCCGCCTGGTTGAGGACGGCGACCTGCTCGGTGTCCGCGTTCTCCTGAAGGCGGTCGAACAGCTGGTCGGGCCAGCGGTTGTTGCCGTTGATGGTGGAGCCGCGGCCGTCGCTCAGCGAGTCGCCGAGCACGGCGAGTCCCGCCGTACCGTCCGGCGCGTACACCTCGATGCCGCTCAGCAGGTACCAGCGGTTGACCGGCACCGCCCCCGGCAACTCGGTGGCCTGCGTGTGATCCCCGTTCAGCAGATGGGAGGTGGTGCGCGAACCGGGGTGCGAGGTGAGGGCGAGGGAGGGCTGACCGAGTGCGAGATAGGTGGTGACCGTGACATTGGTGCCGGGCGGCAGCGGCATCTCCAGCGGGTCGGAGACGATCTGGGCACCGGTCGGTACGGTCACGGACGCCCGCCCGCCGAAGGTCACTTGGCGCAGGGTGTCCGGCTGGATCTCGGCGACCCCGGCCCTGCCCTCCCGTGGCAGGGCCACGGTCACGGCGGTGAGCGGCAGCGGGGTGTCGCCGAAGGCGTTGGAGAACCGCAGCCGCAGGTCCGTGCCGCCGGTGGTGACGCGGGCGGTCTGCCGCACGGTGGTGTCCACCAGGACGGAGCCGGGGCCCGTGAACGGCGGGGGCGGCATGTTGCCCGGTTCGGTGAGCTGCGGCATCGCCGTCCAGCTGTGCACCCAGCGGCCGTCGGGCCCCGGGAGGCCGTCCGCGCCGGCCGGCCCGGCCCGGCCGGCGGTGGCGACCGCGGCGGAGGCCAGCAGGACGGCGAGCGCCAGCAGTGCCGCGGTGATCAGTGCGCCGAACCGTGCGTTCCCGGGGTTGCTTCCCTGCTGCGGCATGGACACGGCGCCCTCCTCGGCGGCCTCGGCATCCTCGAAGCGGATCCGCGGGCTCGATCGTGACATGAGCACGATGAATTTGGAAGTGCGCTCCGGCGCGTGGCGCGAGGATGACGCACCGAAAGTTCTCTCGCGGATGACAGGCGGGCGGCAGCGGACGCGGAAGAGGCCCAGGTGACGGGGAGGGGCGGTCCCTGACCCACCGTCCGGCGCAGGCCACCGCCACCACCGCGGCGCGTCTGGCATCGTGGACAGCCACGGACACGGCCTCCCCCAGGAGACAGAGGCACGAGGGGACAGACGCAATGGCGAACGGCGGACCGGCACCGGGCGGGCCGGCGATCGCGGTGCTCGGCTCGGCCAACATGGACCTCGTCGCGTACGTACCCGTGGCCCCGCGCCGGGGGGAGACCGTGACGGGGCGTGCCTTCCGCACCGTGCCGGGCGGCAAGGGCACCAACCAGGCGATCGCCGCCGCACTGGCCGGGGGCCGGGTCGCCATGATCGGCGCGGTCGGGGACGACACGTTCGGGCCACGGCTGCGCGACGCGCTCGCCCGGCGCTCCGTGGACACCGCCGGCCTGCGTACCGTGCCGGGGCCCAGCGGCACCGCGCACATCGTCGTCGACGACGAGGGCGGCAACTCCATCGTCGTCGTACCGGGCGCCAACGCGACAGTGACCGCCCTGACACCGGGCGACGAGCGCCGCATCGCCGCCGCAGGAACCCTGCTGCTCCAGCTCGAACTGCCCCTGGCCGGCGTGCTGGCCGGCGCGGAGGCGGCCGGCGCACACGGCGTACCCACCATGCTCACCCCCGCCCCGGCGGCCCCGCTGCCGGACGGACTGCTGGCCCGCACGGACGTGCTGCTGCCCAACGAGCACGAAGCGGCGGCGCTGACCGGCCACCGCGATCCGCACCGGGCCGGCCGTGCCCTGCTGGACGCCGTGCCGGAGGTGGTGATCACCCTCGGCGCCGCCGGCAGCCTCTACTTCGCCCGTGGCGCCGAGCCGGTCACCGTACCGGCCGCCCCGGTGCGGCCGGTGGACACCACGGCGGCCGGTGACACCTTCGCCGGCGCCCTCGCCGTGGCCCGCGGCGAGGGCCGGCCGATGGCGGCGGCGCTGGCCTGGGCGACGGCCGCCGCGGCGCTCTCCGTCCAGCGCACCGGTGCCACCTCCTCCATGCCGACCCGCGCCGAGATCGACACGGCCGCCCGCCGGTCCGGGCCGGCGCTCAGTCGCTGAGCACAACGGTGCGACGGGCCCACGCGCCGTCGTGCGCGGGCCGCCCGCGGAAAACCGGCCACGTCCGGGCGTCCGATCGCCGGGCGGCCGTGGCGCGGACGCGATGACGCTCACGGCGCCTCAGCCCGCCGCGCCGGTGACCGGGCCCGCCCCGATCCGTACCCGGTCGCTGTCGCCGTCGGACAGGAACGACGCCAGCGCCGCCCCCTCCCGTGCCACCTCGTCCCGCTCGGCCGCCGAGAGCCGGCGCAGCGGTCCCACCCGCACCGCGCCGTCCTCGACCGTCCAGGTCGCGGCGACCCGGCCGTCGACCAGCACGACGCGAGCACCGCTGACGGACAGGCCGCGATGGGCGTCGTCCACGATCCGGCCCCGGTCGGCGTAGCCCAGCAGCGCGTTGTCGAACGCCGGCAGAAACCGCACGGGGGCCACGGTGTCCGGGTCGGGGCGCGGCGCGTCGGGCAGGTCCAGCAGTTCGCGGCCCCGCTCGTCCCGGAAGGAGACCAGCTCCGCACGGATCGCCGAGACCTCCGCCGGCAACCCGGCCAGCCCGCTCCAGGCCCGCAGGTCGGCGGTGGCGGCCGGACCGAACGCGGCCAGGTAGCGCCGCACCAGCGCCTGGCCGACCGGATCGGACGGATCGTCGGGCAGCGGGTCGACCTCCCGGCCCAGCCAGGCCGACAGCGGCAGACTGCGCACCCCCGCCCGGGTCCGCCACAGCCCGCGCGGCGGCAGCTGAACCATCGGGATGAGCGCCGCCACCAGCACCTCGCCCAACGCGCGCGGGGCCGGCCCCGGCCAGCGATCCGCCACCGCCCGCGCCATCTCGGCCATCGAACGGGGCTCGCCGTCCGCGAGCACCGCCCGTCCGGCCGCGGCGAGTTCATCGAGGTCGACATCCGCCAGCTCGGCGCGGTAGGCGCCGATCCCCCGCTGACGCAGCATGGCGTCGTGCCGGGAGCGCCAGGCCAGCACATCGTCCGCGGTGACGAGATGGACGGTGCGGCGCATCAGATGGGTGCGTACCACGCGCCGTCCCAGCAACAGGTCCGAGAGCGACTGCGGCCGGAAGTCCCGCAGCCGGGACCACAGTCCGGTGAAGGGTTCCTGCGGCTCCTGAGCCTGTAGCCCGCCCAGCCGCGCGACGGCGTCGAGGACCGGCAGGTCGGCCCGGTCGAGCAACAACTGCCGGGCCAGGGTCGCGCGGTTGAGGGAGCGGGCGTCCAGAACGGTCATAGGGGGGCGCTGTTCCTTTCGATTCCGTGGGAGCCGGGGCCGGGGCCGGGGCCGGGAGGCCGGCCGGGCGGAGGCGTGGCGGTGGGCCGCTGCGGCACGGCACCCACCATCGCAGCAGTAGCGGCCGGAAGATGTCCTCTTCGGGGCGGACAGTGAGGCCACGCCGCCCCATTCGCCCGACTGCTGACCCCGCTCCCGGCCCGCCGTGACCGGCGCCGGCTGTCCCTCGCCCGCCCGGTCCGTCGCCGCGTCACCGCCGCGCGCACCGGTGACGTCCGGGGGCCCAGCCGTTACAGTCACCGACTGGGAGCGCTCCCATGACCTCTCCCGTACGAGCCGCCGCTGTCCTGGACGGGCAGCGAACGAACGGAAGGTGCGAGGGTGAAGAGCCGTTCATCATGGTGGTACGCCGCACTGACGGCGCTGGCGATGCTGATCCTGGGGCTGGCGGGCCCGGTCTCCGCGGCGACGGAGCGAGCGTCGCCGACAGAGCGCGGGCCCGGGGCCGGGGTCGGGGCCGGGGCCCAGGAGTCGGCGGCGGACGCGGTCGCCGCGATGCAGCCGGGCTGGAATCTGGGCAACACCCTGGATGCCACCGGGCCCGACGAGACCTCCTGGGGCAACCCCCGGGTGACCCGCGAGCAGTTACGGGCCATCCGCGCGCAGGGCTTCAACAGCGTCCGGATCCCGGTGACCTGGAGCCAGCACCAGGGCCCGGCCCCCGCGTACGCCATCGACCCCGACCACCTCGCCCGGGTCACCGAGGTCGTCGACTGGGCCCTGGAGGAGGATCTGTACGTCCTGCTCAACGTGCATCACGACTCCTGGCAGTGGGTGATGGACATGCCCGCCCAGCGCGAGGCCGTCCTGGCGCGGTTCACCGCGACCTGGGACCAGATCGCCGCCGCGGTGCGGGACGCACCGGAGCGGCTGCTGCTGGAGAGCATCAACGAACCGTTCTTCGAGGGAAGTTCGGGTGACGCCCAGAACGCGGAGCTGCTGCACGAGCTCAACAGCGTCTTCGTCGACCGGGTGCGCGACACGGGTGGCACCAACGCCACCCGCCCCCTCGTCCTGACGACCCTGCACGCCTCGCCCGAGCAGGAGCGGGTGGACGAACTGGCGGAGACCATCGAGATCATCGGCGATCCGCAGCTGGTGGCCACGGTGCACTTCTACGGTTACTGGCCGTTCAGCGTGAACGTCGCCGGCGGCACCCGCTTCGACGCGGTCGCGCGGCAGGATCTGACCGACACCTTCGACCGGGTGCACGACGCCTTCACCGCACGCGGTGTCCCCGTGATCGTGGGGGAGTACGGGCTGCTCGGCTTCGACCGGAGCACCGACACCATCCAGCAGGGCGAGAAGCTCAAGTTCTTCGAGTTCCTGGGCGGTTACGCCCGGCAGAAGCAGCTGACCACCATGTGGTGGGACAACGGCCAGCACTTCGACCGCACCGCGCTCACCTGGCGCGACCCCGCGCTGTACCGGCAGATCAGCTCCAGCTGGACGGTCGACTCGGCCACCGGGTCCACCGACCAGGTCTTCGTCCCGGCGGCCGGGGCCCCGCAGCCGGCGACCGTCGCGCTCTCCCTGGCCGGCACGACGGTGACGGCGGTGCGGCACGGCGCGGACGAGCTGGTCGCGGGCACCGACTACAGCGTGGGGGGCGACCAACTCACCCTCGCCGCGGACACCCTGGCCCGCCTCACGGCGGACCGCCCGCACGGGGTGACCGCGGTGCTCTCGGTCGCGTTCGCCCGCGGCGTGCCCTGGGACCTGCACATCATCCGGTACGAGCCTCCGGTGCTCTCGGACACCACCGGGACCACCTCGGGCACCGGCATTCCCACCGACTTCCGCGGCGACCGGCTGGCGACCATGGAAGCGGTCTACGCGGACGGCGGCAACGCCGGGCCGCACGACTGGACGTCCTACAAGGAGTTCGGCGCAGCCTTCGCCCCCGACTACGGCGGCGGGCTGATCACGCTGACCCCGGAGTTCTTCGACGAGGTCAGGGACGGCTCCACGGTCCTGCTGACGTTTCACTTCTGGAGCGGCGCCACCGTGACGTACACCCTCGACCGTGACGGTGGAACCGTCACCGGCACGGTGGGCTGAGCACGCGGTGCGGCGCCCGCCCCGCGCGTGATGCGCGGTGCGGGCGCCGCCGTTCGCGGGTCCGGTCAGGCGTTGGCGTTCAGGACCGGCAGATAGCCGTTCTGGTGGCCCGTGCTGGTGGGGTGGTACGACTCCCACACCGGCAGGGTGAGCGAGTGCAGCCAGTTGTCCCCGGAGCACAGTTCGTGGTTGTTGAAGGTCGGGCGGACATCGCCGAAGCGGAATCCGTGGGCGGTGGCGCGGGAGGAGATCACCGAGTTGAGGGTGTCGGCGGTGGTGTTGATGGCCGCGCGCTTGGTGTTGCTCAGGCCCAGGCAGTACCAGGGGTTCGAGGCCAGGTACATGCGCGGGTAACCGAGGACGACCACGCGGGCGTTGGGGGCGCGGGCCTTGATCTGGTCGTAGACCGCGTTGAGCCGGGCGGGCAGGGTGTTGTTGATGTAGGTGGTGGCGGTGGCCAGCCGGTTGAGGCAGGTGCTGTCCGAGCTGGTGACGCAGGTGGTCATCGCGTCCGCGAAGCCCGCGTCGTTGCCGCCGATGGTGATCGTCACCAGGCCGGTGGACGTGTTGAGGGCGCCCAGCTGATTGTTGATCACATCCGTGGTCACCGCTCCCGAGCAGGCCGCGAAGGTGAAGGAGGACGGTGCGTTGGCCGCCGCCCAGCGGGCGGGGTACGCGTTGTTGCTGCGGTGACAGTCACCGCTCGAATCGATGTAGCTTCCGGCGCCGTTGCCCGAGGAATAGGAATCCCCCAGGGCCACATAGGCCGGGCCGGCTGCCTGGGCCGGGCTGATGCCCAGCAGCGCGAGCAGCAGGGCGAAGACGATGACGGATGCGGCCGACAGGGATCGGGTCAGTCTCACTGAGCCTCCAACGAGCAGTTCTGCTGCCGCACTTGTAGCAAGCTACGCGCGTTGAAGGAAGTGTTCATGCCAAAATCCCGGATGAAGTCCCGGCGAACGATGAGGGAGAGCGCCTCGGCGTGGAAAGGTACGGCTCCGCGTATCGGCTTGGTCTAGACCTTGACGGAGGTGGGCCGGTCGCGCTTCAGTGTGGCCGTTACCCCCACGGCACGGCGTGGCCGCGGCCACGCCGTCGCTCCTCCAAGGAGAAACCGCGTGCTGAGACAACGCTTCGTCACGTTACTGATGACCGTCCTGCTCGCCGTCGGACTCGGGGCCACCCTGGTGCCCGCGGTGAACGCGGCTCCCATCCGGGCCGCTGGCACCACCTGCGAGACGGCGACGAACTGGGTCGCCGGCACCTGGTACCCGGCCGGCAGTATCGTCCGGTACAACGGCAGCTACTACCGCGCGGAACACGAGAACCCGGGCTACGACCCGGTCATCAGCTACTGGTACTGGCATCCGCACAGCTGTAACGGCGGCGGGAACCCGGGCAACCCGAGCGGGTTCGTGGTGAGCGAGGCCCAGTTCAACCAGATGTTCCCGAACCGGAACTCCTTCTACACCTACAGCGGCCTGGTCGCGGCGCTCAGCTCCTACCCCGGCTTCGCCAACACCGGCAGCGACGAGGTCAAGCGCCGCGAGGCCGCGGCCTTCCTCGCCAACGTCAGCCATGAGACCGGCGGCCTGGTCCACATCGTGGAGCAGAACACCGCCAACTACCCCCACTACTGCGACTGGAACCAGTCCTACGGCTGCCCGGCCGGCCAGGCCGCCTACTACGGGCGCGGTCCCATCCAGCTGAGCTGGAACTTCAACTACAAGGCCGCGGGTGACGCCCTCGGCATCGACCTGCTCGGCAACCCCTGGCTGGTGCAGAACGACGCGGCCGTCGCCTGGCGCACCGCTCTGTGGTTCTGGAACACCCAGTCGGGTGCCGGGAACATGAGCGGCCACCAGGCCATCGTCAGCGGCGCCGGCTTCGGTGAGTCGATCCGCAGCATCAACGGCAGCATCGAGTGCAACGGCGGCAACCCGGGCCAGGTCCAGAGCCGGGTCAATACCTTCACCCAGTTCAGCCAGCTGCTGGGCACCACCACCGGCGGCAATCTCTACTGCTGACCCGGGGCACGTACGGCGCGCCCCGTGCCACCCGCGCCCCCGCCCGGCGAGCCGCCACGGCCCGCCGGACGGGGGCCGGCCGCTCCTGCCGTACGGTCGCGCCCCAGGAAGCGCAATGAAGTGGCGGCCCGTTGGCGGCGGGCGCTCAGACCAGGGACAGGCCGAAGGAGTTCAGGGCCTGGACGACGGGCAGGTGGTACGAGGTGCCGCCCGTCGCGCAGTTGCCACTGCTCCCGATCAGCACGCCCACGCCGGCGCTGCCGGAGAAGGACGGGGTGCCGGGTGCGGTGCCGGCCTCCACGCAGAGGTTCGCGGCGAAGACCCCGGTGTAGGTACCGCCCCCGACATTGATCGTCAGATTGACGGCCGTGACCGTGCCGCATCTCGTCCCCGTCGTGGGCGCGGCCAGGCACACCCGCCCGCCCACGACCGGCGAGGCGGCCCCGGTGATCGGGTACCCGACACCGCCGATGCTGATCTCACCCGGCGCGTTCACCGTCGCGTTGTACTGGATCAGCCTCCAGCCGCCGGGGAAGGAACTCGCCGCCGTGGTGCCGACCGGCACGGTGAGGGCGGAATCCGCGTACCAGGTGGTGCCGGCGCCGCCGCAGCCGCCCGGGAGCAGGCCGTAGCGCTGGGTCCCGCCGCCGTGGGCGTTGAAGCCGATGACGCAGGAACCGCCGGACGAGCTGTACACGCGATCGCCGCCGCGTACGGTCGGGCCGGCCGCGACGGCGGGCGTCGCGACGAGCAGCGACACCGCGGTCAGCAGGGCGAACAGGGCGGATACGTACCGGAGCAGACGCATGGTGGCCTCCTGGGGAGTGAGGAAGAGGGGCACTCGCATGTATGACATGCCCCCGTCAGTCTGCCCGCAGCGCCCCGGACTCAGGCCGCCGCACGGCGCGCGGAACGGGCGACGCGCGGGGCCGCGGGCGCCTGCCGCCGAGCGCGGTGTCGTGATCCCGCCGGTGCCGGCGGCCGCGGCCGGGCAGCCTGGGCGCATGACGACAGTGAGGTATCAGGCGTCCGCCATCGCTCCGCACGTTCTGGACGCCCTGCGCGCACGCGACGACGCCGGAGCGGTTCCCCGTCCGCACCCGCACGACGCGAACGGATCGCCGTTGCGCTGCTGTCTGCGCCGCGGTCGTGCCGGGGAACGCGTCTCGCTCCTCTCCTACGCCCCGCTGCGCCGGTGGGCGGCGGAGAAGGGCGCCGACCCGGGAGCGTATGACGAGGTGGGGCCGGTCTTCGTCCACACCGACCCGTGCGAGGGCCCGGACCCGGCGATCGCTCATCCGTTCGCCGAGACCGGGGCCCTGCGCGTGCTGCGCCGCTACAGCGGCGAAGGGTGGATCACGGGAGGCGAACTCGTGCGGCTGCCGCAGGACCCGGGGCGCGCGCGAGCCGCCGTGGACGGGGCGCTGGACACGGCTTTCGCCGACCCACAGGTCGCACGCGTGCACATACGGGCGGTGGAGTACGGCTGCTTCCTGTACGAGGTGCGCAGGCCCTGACCCTCCCGCCGGTGGCCGTTCGCCGCGCCGGCCACCGCGTGAGCCTCCGGCGCCCCGGCGGTCCGGCCCTGCGGCCACGCCACCACGGCCCGGGCAGGCCCTAGTTCTCGACTCCCCGCGTGCTGAGCTCCTTCAGCCAGGAGGGCCCGCTCAGCAACTCCAGCAGCAGCAACAGCCGGGTCAGCGGGTTCCACTCGGTCTCCTCACGACCCGTCGCCGGGCCGGCGCTCCCCGCCGCGCCCGCGGTGGCCGGCCGGGCGGGCGGCAGCAGCGCCCAGACCGCCTTGCCGTGGGCGTTCGGCGCGGTCCAGCCCCAGGTCTGCGCCAGTGACTCCAGGACGTGCAGCCCCCGGCCCGACTCCTGGAAGAAGTCCGGCTCCCGCACCACCGGGACCTCGCTGCCCGGGTCGAAGACCGCGCACAGCACCGAACCACCGCAGTGCACCAGGCTCAGCAGAAACGGTTGGTCTCGGCTGGCCGGCGGCAGCGGACGACCGGGGGAACCGGTCGGCGGCGCACCGTACCGCAGGGCGTTGGTGACCAGCTCCGAGACGATCACCGTGGCGTCGTCCGCCAGCTCCGGCAGCCCCCATCCGGCCAACGTCGTGCGCGTCAGCTCCCGCGCGGCGGCCGGGGAGGTGGGCGAGTCGGCCAGTGGAAAGGTCGCGAAACCGGCGGAGTCCGGCTCGGCGCCGTCCGAACCACGCACCGGGCCAAGTCCGTCCGGGGGCGGCAGCGCGGGCAGTCCGCCGAGCGCCGGCAGTGCGGGCAGCCCCGGCTCCGCCGCGGGGCTGAGCGCCGCCGCGCCCCGGGCCCCCCTCACTCGCTGCCCCGGTGCTTCCCCGGGCGTCCACCACGGCGAGTGAGCTGGCATAGGTCCTCCGCTGCACTGTGTTTCCCAAAGCTGACTCTGAGCGACGACTCCGCTGGGTCTATCCTCACTGAACCGAGCGTATCGCTGCAAGTACATCTGAAAGAACGAATGCAAGAACAGATGCAAGAACACGCGCCGACGGGGGAAGTAATCGGTCTGGATCCGAACGACCGCCCACCACCGGCCCGCACGGGCCGGCACGGTGACCGAGGAGGAGCTATGCCGCAGTTCGCCAACGGTGTGTCAGCCGAGCGTCTTGAGGGAGCTGTCTGGCGCAAGAGCGCCCGCAGCAACCCGAGCGGAAACTGTGTCGAGGTGGCCACGTTGGCCGACGGCGCGGTGGCCGTACGCAACTCCCGTGACCCGCAGGGCCCGGCGCTCATCTACACCAGGGCCGAGATGAGCGCCTTCATCAACGGCGCCAAGGACGGCGATTTCGACGATCTGGCCGACGTCACGGGCTGAGCCGCCCGGCCCGGCAGGAGCTGAAATCCCCCTGAGTGGGGCGGGCGTTGCTGTACCAGGCGCTCCCACAGTGCGACACTGGGTGCACATTTCAACCACTCAGGGGAACTCAGATGGCCTCAGCAGAACCCGGCCGCGCCTCCTCCGTGACGGACCTGCTCTCCCACGCGCGGGGCGGACCCACCGCACTGCGCATCGTGCTCGGCACCCAGCTGCGCCGGCTGCGGGAGGACCGCGGCATCCGACCCGAGGAGGCCGGCCGGGCGATCCGCGCCTCGCACGCCAAGATCAGCCGGCTGGAACTGGGCCGGGTGGCCGCCAAGGAGCGGGACGTCGCCGATCTGCTCACCCTGTACGGCGTGGTCGACGCCCCGCGCCGCTCCGAACTGCTGGAACTCACCCGGCAGGCCGGCAGCCCGGGCTGGTGGCAGAAGTACAGCGATGTGCTGCCCAACTGGTTCGAGACCCTCATCGGCCTGGAGGAGGCCGCCTCGGTGATCCGCACCTACGAGGTGCAGTTCATCCCCGGGCTGCTCCAGACCCCCGACTACGCGCGCGCCTGCATCGCGCTCGGCCACCCCCGCGAGACGCCGCGGCAGATCAACCGGCGGGTCGAACTGCGCCTGGAACGCCAGCAGCTGCTGCGCCGCAGGTGTGGCCCCAAGCTGTGGGCGGTCGTCGACGAGGCGGCCCTGCACCGTCCGCTGGGCGGCGCGGCGGCGATGCGCACCCAGATCGAGCATCTGCGCGAGCTGGCCGAACTGCCCAATGTGACCATCCAGATCGCGCCGTTCCACCTCGGCGGTCTGGCCACCGCCGGGGCTCCGGTCACCATCCTGCGCTTCATGGAGCCGGATCTGCCCGACATCGTCTACCTGGAGCAGCTCAACAGCGCGCTGTACCTCGACAAACGGGACGACGTCGAGGACTACATGGCCGTGATGGACAGCCTGTGCGCGAGCGCCGAACCGGACAGCCGCACCCCGGAGTTCCTCTCCCGTCTCTCCTTTCCCGATCCGCCCGCGCCCGGCGCGGGACCGGCCTGAGTCGATCAGGTCGGGCATCTGTTCGGGCCCCGGCCCCGGCCCTACTCTGGGAGCGCTCCCATTCATGAGCCGCATCAATGGAGGGTCGGCATGCATTCCCTTGCACACTCACGGCGTTCCGGGCTGTTACGGGCCCTGGCGGTGGCGACCGCCGCGCTGCTGTGTCTCATCCCGTGGGCGGACACCGCCGCCGCGCACGGCTCCACCATCGATCCCATGTCCCGCAACTACAGCTGCTGGAAGCGCTGGGGCAACGACTTCCAGAACCCGGACATGGCCAACCAGGACCCCATGTGCTGGCAGGCCTGGCAGGACAATCCCAACGCCATGTGGAACTGGAACGGCCTGTACCGCGACGGCGTCAACAACAACCACCAGGCCGCCATCCCGGACGGCCAGCTGTGCAGCGGCGGTCAGGCCGAGGGCGGCCGCTACCGCTCCATGGACACCGTGGGGGCCTGGCAGGCGACCAACATCGCCAACAGCTCGAACTTCACGGTGCGGGTGCACGACGCCGCTCTGCACGGCGCCACGTACTTCCAGGTCTACGTCACCAAACAGGGCTTCAACCCCGCGACCCAGGCCCTGAAGTGGAGCGATCTGGAACTGGTGCGCACCACCGGCTCGTACGCGCCGGGCGAGGGCACCCCGTCCACCGAACCGCAGCTCGGCGGCGTCACGGTCTCGATCGACGCCGGCGCTCCGGGGCGTACCGGCCGGCACATGGTCTACACGATCTGGCGGGCCGCGCACATGGATCAGACGTACTACCTGTGCAGCGATGTGATCTTCGGCTGACACGGGAGTGACGCACGGGCTTGCCACCTCCTCGCCCCCCACGGAGGGGGTGGCAGGTCCGGCGCGCCATCTCGCCGGGAAGGTCTCAGATCCAGCGCTCGACCACGGTCACCAGGTCGCGGACGACCTCTTCCCGGTTGGTCTCGTTGAGGATCTCGTGCCGTGCCCCCGGGTAGGCCCGCCAGCTCAGCTCGCGGGTGCCGGCGTAGCGGAAGTCCTCCAGCAGCCCGTACACCAGCGACATCCGGGCGTGGCAGGGGTCCTGGTCGCCGACCGCGAGATGGACGGGCAGGTCGCGCGGGATCCGGCCCTGCTGTGCGGGATCGTTGATCTTGCGGTTTCCCGCCACCCAGTCCAGCGCGAGCCCGGCGCTGAAGGGGAAGCCGCAGCGTTCGTCGGCGACGTAGGCGTCCACCTCCGCCGTGTCCCTGGACAGCCATTCGAACCCGGTGCGGAACGGATAGGGATCGTTGAACGACCCGAACAGCCGCGGGACGAAGGTTGACGCCGCGGCCCGCCCGTCCCGCTCGATCTCCCGGTGCAGTTTGTCCAGCGCCGTCTGCGGATCGCATCCGGGCAGCGCGCGGAAGGTCCCGGTCAGCAGCAGACCGGCGAGCCCGTCCCCGTACTCCTGCGCGCAGTCCCTGGCGAGCTGGGAGCCCATGGAGTGCCCGAACAGCACCAGCGGCACTCCGGGCACCCGCGAGCGCGCCCGCTCGCCGACCAGCCGCAGGTCATCGACGACCGCCCGCCACCCGGAGGCGCCGACCACCCCCAGGCCGCCGGTGTGCGCGGCGGTCGCGCCGTGCCCGCGGTGGTCGGAGGCGATCACCCCCAGGCCGCGCGCGGTCAGCCGGCGGGCGAAGCGGTCGTAGCGCAGCCCGTGCTCTGCGGCCCCGTGCACCAGCTGTACCCAGCCGCGTACGGCGCCGGTGCCGCCGGGCGGGAGCCAGCTGTGCGCCACCACGGTGACGCCGTCGGGCGCGGTGATCTCCTCGGTGCGGGTCTCGGTCTCCACCACTGGCTCCCCTGTTCTCCCGCACGGCCGCTGCCGCCGTACGGGGCGCGCGCTCCCGGCGTGCGTCGTCCGGCCGGCTCCCGCTGACCACCTAACCCCAAGCCCCCCGGTGGCGCGAGTGCGGCGGCTCAGTCGGTGTGCATCTTGGTGAAGTAGTGCAGGGCCGCCTGGCTGTGGGCGATCCGCTCCTCCAGCAGTGCGGCGTCGAAGCGATAGCCGGTGCGCATATAACTGAACGTCATGGCCCGCCCGCGCCCGGGCAGGGTGCGGTCCCGGCGCCACACCACGTTCTTGGGGCAGCCCCACACCAGCATCTCGCCGACGTGGCCCAGGGTCAGCAGGGTGACCAGCACCGATCCGATGAAGAAGGTCACCCACAGCGGCAGCAGCAGGACGAAGCCGAGCCAGCCCGCCCAGGTGCCCCGGCGGCCGGTCAGTGGCGGACGTCCGTCGGGGAAGTCGATCCGCCAGTAGCCGCGCCGGCCGATGCGGGAGGCGCCGTGGGTGATCCGGCACAGGGGGAGGCCCTCGGCGTCGGTCACGGCGAAGTGCCGGGGCACGGTGACCCCGGGTTCTTCGGGCCGCACCGTGGCCGTCGGCCGGCCGGAGGGGTCGTGCAGAACGAGAACGGGGTGCGGTGTGCCGTACCCGCCGCGGGTCCGCTCCTCCACCTCGGCCACGGTGACCGGTCCCGACACCTGCGGCCGGCCGGCCGCCACCTTGACCAGGGTTGCGCCGCCCCCGCTCCCGCCGCCGGCCACCGCCGGGTCGTCGGGCGCGTACAGGCGTACCCGGTGCCCCCCGTCCTCCTCCCGCCGTTGCTGAAGCCGGCGATCGGGGAGGATGGCGAACTCCTCGCCCGGTGCCCATTCTCCGGTCCGCATGCCCTGGGTGCCCGTGATGTCCACGGTGAAGCCGGCCGTCATGGTCGCGATCCTCCCAGCCGGACGGGGGGCCGAAACGCGGCCGTGTCGGGGATCACAGCCACCGCCCCGACCCGGGCGCGCGGCGGGCGCCCGGCGGCCCCAACCTCACACGGTCCTGATCTTGCTGTTCCGGGGCCGTGCGACAGATGATGGTGCGGTTGTGGGTGTGATGTACCGGCTGTCCGGTGCGGAGGGAGCGAGCGCATGAACGCGGGCCGGGTGACCGTCGTCGGTGAGGTACTGGTCGATCTGCTGTGGCGGGCCGGCGAACGGGAGCTGAAGGCGGTTCCCGGCGGCAGCCCGGCGAACGTGGCGGTCGGCCTGCACCGTCTGGACCGCCCGGTCACCCTGATCACCGCCTGGGGCGACGACGTTCCCGGGGCGCTGGTGCGCGAGCATCTGGACGGCATAGGCGTGGAGGTGCGCCGCGCGCCGGCCGACTCCGAGCGGACGATGGTGGCGCTGGCCTACCTGGACGCGCACGGTGGTGCCCGGTACGACTTCCTCGCCGACTGGGACCCGCGGCGCATCGAGGTGCCGGCGGACACCGCCGTGCTGCACACCGGTTCGCTGGCGGTGGTCCTCGAGCCGGGTGCCTCCCGGGTGCTGGAGCTGTGCCGGGAGCAGTGCGCCGCCGGCGCCACGGTGGTGGCCGACCTCAATGTGCGGCCCGCCGTGCAGCCCGACCGGGACGCCTATCGGGCGGCCTGTGCGCGGCTGGCCGCGGCGGCGGATGTGCTGAAGGCCAGTGACGAGGATCTCGGCTGGCTCTACCCCGGGCTCTCGGCGCGCGACGCCGCCCGTGAACTGCTGGCGCTCGGCCCGGAGCTGGTGGTGGTGACGCTGGGCCCCGAGGGCGCGCTGGCGCTGACCGCCGATGACGAGGTGCGCGCGCAGGCCCCGTCGATCTCCGTGGTGGACACCATCGGGGCGGGGGACACCTTCCAGGCGACGCTGCTCGACGCCATCGCCGGCCATGGCGCGGTGCCGCGTCAACCCGCTCTGCTGACCGAGGTGCTGACGCGCTGTGCGCTGGCAGCGGCTATCAACTGCACCAGGACCGGGGCGAATCCGCCGACCACCGCGGAACTCGCGGCCGCCGTCGGGGACAACGGCCGTTAGTCAGGGCGTGGCAAGGTTGTCCAATTGGCCGAGACCATTGGGCTTCTGAAAGACCGTCAGGTGAACTTGTGGGATGGCCTGGTGAGAAGCACCGGCCGTGTCGCTGATGATACGATCACCGCGCTTGCCAAACGAGCTGTGGGCACGTATGGCGAACGGCAATCAGGCACATCAGCCGAGCGGGCCATCCCCGAGGAGCGTTATGCCGTCAGCAGGGCGTCCCCTGCCGTCAGGGGTGGAGTCCAACCGGCCTCCTGACCAGCTGTTATGCGGTGTGCGCCCGGCCGAGTGCCGGTAATCCCCAAGACTGCCGCGGGCAGGCCGACTCGCACCGCATCGATGATGCTGCCCGCGTTGCGGTCAATTGGGGATTACATGTGAAGCCGGTTCTTTTCTTGTGAAAGAACTGTGCCAGGAAGCGAATAGATGCGGTCTAGCTTAAAGAGAATCTCATGACGTCACTACAGGATCCAGCGGTCTGGGGTTTGGTCGCCGGAACCCCTCTCGCCGCCACCGTGATTTATCGCGGCCGAAAAGCGAGAGCAAAGCTACGCGAAGAGAAGGATGAGCTGGCCACCCGGCACGCGGAGCTGGAGGGCTCCTTCGCCGAAGCCGTGGCCGAGGCCGAGAGTCGCGCGGAGGAGGGCACCAAGACCGCTCTGAAGGCCGCCATGCGGACCCTTCAGGGTCTGGCCAACGAGCAGCAGCTGTCCATCTCCAAGGTGCAGGACAAGTACGGAGACCTGCACATTCTCCAGGACCTCCTGGAGATCGACCACATGAACTCGCAGTTCGGCCGGCGTGCGCAGTCCATCGCCGTGCTGTGCGACGGGTGGCTGGGCCGGTCCCGCGCGGTGGCCTCCGTCTATGACGTGGTGCGCAGTGCGAAGGGCCGCATCCGGCACTACACCCGGGTGGAGGTGCGCTCGCAGAGCAACTTCGCGGTGGTCAGCCGTGCGGTGGAGCCGGTGGCCCTGGCCCTGGCCGAGCTGCTGGACAACGCGACCAGCTACTCGTCCCCCGAGACCACGATCGAGATCAACATCCGTACGGTGCCCAAGGGCGTCATCGTGATGATCGACGACGCGGGCGTCGGCATGAACGAGGAGGAGAAGAACCGGGCGGCGCGGCTGCTGTCCGGGGACACCCCGCCCGGGGTGACCGAGCTGGGCAACCCGCCGCAGTTCGGCTTCGCGGTCATCGGCGTGCTCGCCGCGCGGTACGGGTTCAACGTCTCCGTGGACTCCTCGTCCCCCTACGGCGGTGTGCGTGCGGTAGTCCTTCTGCCCCAGGAGCTGCTTACCACCATGCCCGAGCCCGAGCCGGAGACGACGCCCGCGACCGAAGCGCCCGCACCCGGTCAGGTGCCGGCCCCGGTCACCGGGACCACCGCCGGCGGGCTGCCCAAGCGCAGGCGCCGCGGGATGTCCATCGTGCCGCCCGAGTCGCGCGGCGCCGGTGCGCCGGCGCGCTCCAGCGAAGAGACCGCATCGATCATGGGCGCCTTCCAGCGAGGCACTCAGGCCGGCCGTAACACCGCTCCCAGCACGGAAGGACCCGAGCAGCAGTGAACCACGATCTCTCTTGGATGCTGGAGAGCGCCCTTGAGGTGCCCGAGGCCCGCCACGCCCTGCTGGTATCGGCCGACGGTCTGCTGATGGCCCGCTCCAAGGACGTCCCCAAGGACGACGCGGACACCATCGCGGCGGCGATGAGCGGCATGCAGTCGCTCAGCCGTACGGTGGCGGGCTTCGGCGGTGACGGCGCCATGCGCTGGCGGCAGACCCTGGTGGAGTTCGACAGCGGTTTCGTGTTCCTCATCTCGGCCGGTGAGGGCGCCTACCTCGCGGTCTCCGCGTCTCCCCAGGTGGACATGGCCGACATCACCTTCCGGATGCAGCAGCTGGTCAATCAGCTCGGCAAGGCGCTGTCGACTCCTCCCCGTGAGAATTCCGGTATCCCCACATGAGTGATGTTCCAGACGAGCTGCCCGCCGAGGCCGCTGATTTAGTGCGTCCGTATGTGATCACCAATGGTCGCGGTCTGCCACAAAGCGATCGCTTTGAGTTGATCACTTTGGTTACGGCCTCTGAGGGAAGCCAGCAGCAGGGTCCTCTGGACCCGGAGAAGCGCAGCGTGATGGAGCTGTGCGAAGGCGGTTATCTTTCGGTCGCCGAGATCGCCGGTCATCTGGATCTGCCGGTCGGCATTATCAAGGTTCTGCTGTCCGATCTCGCGGAAGAGGGACGCATCATGATGCGTGCCCCGATCCCGCGCGCCCATCTGACCGACGTCCAGGTTCTGCAGGAGGTGCTGAATGGACTCCAGGCACGCTTCGGGTAACAGCGTCCACCTCCAGGAAAGTGTGCAGATCGCCGCAAAAATCCTGGTGGTCGGCCATTTCGCCGTAGGCAAGACGACATTCATCGGAACGCTGTCCGAAATCCCCCCGCTGCGCACCGAGGAGACGATGACGCAGGCGGGCGCGGAGATCGACGATCTGAAGGGGGTGCACGGCAAGACCACCACCACGGTGGCCATGGACTTCGGCCGGCTCACCCTCAGTGACCGTTTGGTCCTGTACCTGTTCGGTACACCCGGTCAGCAGCGCTTCGTCCAGGTGTGGGAGGACATGAGCCGGGGCGCCCTGGGCGCGCTGGTGCTCGTGGACCCCGAGCGCCTCCAGGAATCGTTCGCGATCATGGACCTGGTCGAGAAGTACGGCATTCCCTTCGCCATCGCGATCAACCGGTTCGACGGTCAGCCGAACCGGGCGGACGAGGAACTGCGGGAAGCGCTCGACCTGTTGCCCGACACCCCGATCGTGACCTGTGACGCACGTGACGAGAAGTCATCGGCGAACGCGCTGGTGGCTTTGGTGCGTTATCTGCAGAATCGTTCCAGCTAGGAGTATCGATGGAACCCCAGCCCAGATACGACAGTCCGCCGCCCGGCTGCCCGGCCCACCAGGGAGGTGCCACCGAGGAGCAGTACGAGTACGAGAGCGTCCCGCTGTACGGGCCGGAGTTCGCGGCGGACCCGCAGTCCTTCTACACGTACCTGCGCCAGTTCGGCCCGGCCGCCCCGGTGGAGCTCAGTCCCGGGGTCGAGGCCACGCTGGTCACGGACTACGCCGCGGCCCTGCACGTGCTGCAGAACCCCGAGCGCTTCTCCAAGGACGCCCGCAGGTGGGCGGACCTGAAGGAGGGGCGGATCGCGGAGGACAACCCGGTGCTGCCGATGCTCGGCTACCGGCCCAACGCGCTGTTCACCGACGGCGCGGAGCACATGCGGCTGCGCCAGGCGATCACCGACTCCCTGTCGCGCATCGACGCGCACCGGCTGAGCCGGCACGTGGAGCGCGTCTCCACCTACCTGGTCAGCCAGTTCAGCCACCGCGGCACGGTCGACCTGCTGACCGAGTACGCCCGGATGCTCCCCCTGCTGGTCTTCAACGAGCTGTTCGGCTGCTCCCCGGAGATCGGTGACCGGCTCATCTACGGCACCTCGGGCATCTTCGACGGCGGGGTGGACGCGGACAGCGCCAACAAGGAGCTGTCGGCGGCACTTCAGGAGCTGATCGCCGCCAAGCGCGCCAACCCCGGCGAGGACGTGGTGTCCTGGCTGATGGAGCACTCCTCGCAGCTGACGGACGAGGAGATGATCCATCAGCTGGTCATGCTCATCAGCGCCGGCATGGAGCCGCAGCGCAACCTGATCGCCAACGGGCTCCAGCTGATCCTCTCCGACGACCGTTACTCGGGCGGGCAGTTCGGCGGTGCCCTGCTGGTCGAGGACGCGCTGGACGCGGTGCTGTGGGACGCCCCGCCGATGGCCAACTACGCCCCGCACTACCCGGTGCAGGACACCGACCTGATGGGTGTCCCGGTGGAGGCCGGGGAGCTGCTGCTGATCAGCTTCGCCGCGGCCAACAGCGACCCCGCGCTGCCCTCCGCCCGGCACACCCTGAGCAAGCGCGCCCACCTGGCGTGGAGCGCCGGACCGCATGCCTGTCCGGCCAAGGACCCGGCGCAGCTCATCGCGGTCTCCGCGATCGAGAAACTGCTCAACCAGCTGCCCGACATCGAGCTGGCGGTGCCCGAGGAGTCCCTGGTGTGGCGGCCGGGCCCGTTCCAGCGGGGTCTCACCTCGCTGCCGGCGCGCTTCGCCCCGGTGCGGCCCACTCGGCCGCAGGCTTCCTCCGGCGGTGCGGGTACCGGGTCGAACGGTGGCTCAAACGTTCCCACGAGCAAGCCGGGCAAGGGCAGTGTGTGGAGTTCGTTCCTTGCCTGGTGGCGCGTGTGACGCAGGTTACATGAGCATATTCCCATGACATGTGTAAACCATCAAAGCATCCGGGTAGTACGGCCTTCGTATTTCGACCGGCTGTTCGCATGCCCAGCGGCCGGTGAAATTCATCCGAGTCAATGATGGTGCACATGCAGGGAGTCATCGTGGGGCCGGTCACATCGGGAACAGTAGTCGATCCACGGTCCGTGGTCTCCTTGGTTTCGCGACTGCGCGCGGCACAAGGACAGGACAACCCCTATCCCATATATGCCAAATTCCGGGAAATGGGAGACGTGGTCCCCACCCCTTGGGGGGCTCAATTTCTCACCACCTATGAAATATGTGACACGGTATTGCGGGACAAGAGGTGGAAGGCACTCGACGGTGAGTGGCGGGCGCGCCAGGGCGATCAAAAGCGCTGGTCGGCGCCCGCCTCACGGGAACTCGGCGAGGCACTCCAGGGAATTAACCCGCCCCACCACACCCGGCAGCGCCGGGCGCTGGGAAATCTTTTCGACCGGCACACCGTCGGGCGGCTCTACGCCCCCCTCGGCGGAATCGTCGATGAACTCCTCGACGGGCTCGCCGAACGGATGCGCGACGGCGAGGCCGATTTCGCGGAACTGGTGAGCGAACGTCTCCCGGTGGCGGCGATCGGCGAATGGCTGGGAATTCCGCGCGCCGACCACGAATTGCTGGTCTCCTTGACGCACGGTCAGGCGTACGCCCAGGAATTGCTTCCCTCGGCCAGTCAGCTCGCCATTGCCAATACCGCCACCCTCGGTCTGCGTGAATACTTCACGGGATTGATCAGGGACCGGCGCGCCACCATGGGCGACGACGTCCTGTCCCGGTGGATCCGCGTCTGGGACGAATTGGAGCCCGACCGCGACCAGGCCGACGAAACCCTCTACTACCTCGCGATGTTCATCGTCATCGCCGCCCTGGAGACGACCTCGACGGTTCTGTCCAGCATGATCTGGACCCTCGATCAGCACCCCGACCAGCTCAGCCTGCTGCGCCGCAACCCCGACGAGGTCCCTCAGGCGGTCGAGGAGGCGCTGCGCTATGACCCGCCGGTGCACGTCACCACCCGGGCCGCGGGCGAGGACATGGATCTGGCCGGTGTCTCCGTCGCCCGCGACCAGCTGATCCACATCGTCATCGCCTCCGCCAACCACGACCCGGCGCGCAACGACAACCCCGACACCTTCGACCTGCGGCGCAAGGGCGGTCATCTCACCCATCTGTCCTTCGGCGGCGGCATCCACTACTGCATCGGCGCCGGCCTCGCCCGGCTGGAGGCCACCCTCCTGCTGGAGCGCGTCATCAGGCGCTTCCCCACCCTGCGTGTCAGCGCGCCCCCGGAGTGGGAGCCGCGGGTCGCCTTCCGCCGGGTGCGGGCGCTGTACGTCGTCGACGGCTGAGCGAACTGGAGTCCGGATGTCCGACAACTTCACCACCCTGCTCGTCAAGCGCGAGGGCCCGGTGGTCCACGCGTGCCTGAACACGCCCGAGAACGGCAACCTGGTGACCGAGGCGGTTCTCGACGAACTGCTGGCGGTCCTGGAGTTCATCCACGACCACCCGGAGATCCGGGTGTTCACGCTCTCCGCCACCGGCGCCGACTTCTGTCTGGGCGCCGACCGCAACGAGTTCGAACGCCTGATGGCCGAGGACCCGAGCGGCACCGCGATGCGCGCCCTGAGCGGCAAGGCCCGGCGGGTGTGCGACTCCCTCGCCACCACCGGCGCCGTCACCATCGCCCGGCTCCAGGGCCGCGTGATCGGCGCCGGAATCGCCCTCGCCGTCTTCTGCGACCTGCGGGCCGCCGCCGAGGACACCCGCTACCGGCTGCCGGAACTCGCCGTCGGGCTGCCGGTGGCCTGGGGCGGTGCCCTGCCCCGGCTGCTCCACGAGTGCGGCGCCGCCCGCGTCCGGGAGCTCGTCCTCACCGGTGAGAGCTTCGACGCCGCCACCGCGCGCGAGCTGTCCCTGCTGCACAAGGTGGTGCCCGAAGCGGAACTGGACGGCGTCGTGGACGGCTGGATCCGGCCGCTGCTGCGCAGGCCGGGAACCGCCCTGCGCACCACCAAGGCCGTGCTGAACGCGCACTCCTCCGTGGCCCGGCTCACCGACGCGAGCCTGCTGGAGGGTGACCTGCTGGCCGGGACCCTGGCGCTGAACCAGGGCCGGGCGGCCGGCGGGGAGCGGAGCACGCTGTGAGCGGGGCGCCGGGCGGCGCTCAGCCCGCGCCGTTCTCCTCGTCGTCGTCCCCGTCCAGCCGGAAGCCGACCTTCAGACCGACCTGATAGTGCTCGATCGCGCCGTCGACGAGGTGACCGCGTACCTCGGTCACCTCGAACCAGTCGAGATGGCGCAAGGTCCTGGACGCGCGACTGATCCCGTTGCGGATCGCCGCGTCCAGGCCCTCGGGTGACGAACCGACGATCTCCGTCACCCGGTAGATGTGACCGGACATAACCGCCTCCCTGGAGCACGGACGGGCACTCTCACCCCTACCACCGTGCACCGGCGGACGCCGATCCGCGAGTGCTAGGCTCGCCGCGGGCCGTGACTGGCGCGTCGGGATGGGAGCAACCATCGGGGAGCGGCCTTCGCCGTCGCGCGATGCTGGAGAGCCGTGCGCCTGGGCCATCGCGACATCCGTCCAGGAGGCCCCGTATGACCACTCAGCCCACCCCGAACGACCCCACCGGCGCGCTCGGCACCGAGTCCACCGCCTTCCGCGCCGCCATCGACGCGGTACGCGGCGTCGAGCCCCGCATCGCGGACGCCATCGGCGCCGAGCTGGCCGACCAGCGCTCCTCGCTCAAGCTCATCGCCTCGGAGAACTACGCCTCCCCGGCCACCCTGCTGGCCATGGGCAACTGGTTCAGCGACAAGTACGCCGAGGGCACCATCGGCCGCCGCTTCTACGCCGGCTGCAAAAACGTCGACACCGTCGAGTCGATCGCCGCCGAGCACGCCCGCGAACTCTTCGGCGCCCGCCACGCCTACGTCCAGCCGCACTCCGGCATCGACGCCAACCTCGTCGCCTTCTGGTCCGTCCTCGCCGCCCGCGTCGAGGCCCCCGCCCTGGAGCGCGCCCAGGCCCGCCAGGTCAACGACCTCACCGAGGCCGACTGGGCCGAACTCCGCCGCGACCTGGGCAACCAGCGCATGCTCGGCATGTCCCTGGACGCCGGCGGCCACCTCACCCACGGCTTCCGCCCCAATATCTCCGGCAAGATGTTCGAGCAGCGCAGCTACGGCACCGACCCGGCCACCGGCCTGCTGGACTACGCCGCCGTCCGCGAGGCCGCCCGCGAGTTCCGCCCGCTGATCCTCATCGCCGGCTACTCCGCCTACCCGCGGCTGGTCAACTTCGCCACCATGCGCGAGATCGCCGACGAGGTCGGCGCCACCCTCATGGTCGACATGGCGCACTTCGCGGGCCTGGTCGCCGGCAAGGTCCTCACCGGCGACTTCGACCCGGTCCCGCACGCCCAGATCGTCACCACCACCACCCACAAGTCCCTGCGCGGCCCGCGCGGCGGCATGGTGCTGTGCGACGACTCGCTGGCCGACCAGGTCGACCGCGGCTGCCCCATGGTCCTGGGCGGCCCGCTGCCGCACGTCATGGCCGCCAAGGCCGTCGCCCTCGCCGAGGCCCGGCAGCCCTCCTTCCGCGACTACGCCCAGCGCGTCGTCGACAACGCCGACGCGCTGGCCCAGGGCCTGCTGCGGCGCGGCGGCGCCCTGGTCACCGGGGGCACCGACAACCACCTGGCGCTCATCGACGTCTCCGGCTACGGGCTGACCGGCCGTCAGGCCGAGGCCGCGCTGCTGGACGCCGGCATCGTCACCAACCGCAACGCCATCCCGCGCGACCCCAACGGCGCCTGGTACACCTCCGGCATCCGCGTCGGCACCCCCGCCCTCACCACCCGCGGCGTGGACACCGACGGCATGGACGAGGTCGCCGAGCTGATCCACACCGTGCTCTCCGCCACCACCCCCGGCACCACCAAGAACGGCAAGCCCTCCAAGGCCGCCTACACCCTGGCCGACGGCGTCGCCGAGCAGGTGCGCGAGCGCTCCGCCGACCTGCTGGCCAAGCACCCGCTGTACCCGAACGTCGACCTCGGCTGAGCCGCGGCACCAGCGACGATGCATCTCCACCACACCACCCCGGCCACCGAGGACGAGGCGATCGCCCGTCAGCTGACGCTGCGCGCGCACGTCAGCCACGAGGACAGCGGGCCCGCGCCCGGTGCCCCCGCCACGGTCGCCGGGGTGGATGTGGCATACGACGACGAGCGCGGCATCGTCGCCGCGGCCGCCGTCACCCTGGACGCGCGGACGCTGGAGGTACGGGAGCGGGCGACCGCCACCGGGCCGGTCGCCTTCCCCTACCGGCCCGGCCTGCTCGCCTACCGCGAACTGCCCGCCGTGCTGGACGCCCTGGGACGCCTGGAAACCCCGCCCGACCTGGTCGTGTGCGACGGCTACGGCACCGCCCACCCCCGCCGCTTCGGCCTCGCCGCCCACCTCGGGGTACTGACCGGACTGCCCGCCATCGGCGTCGCCAAGAACCCCTTCACCTTCCGCCACCGGCCGCCGGGCCCCGAACGCGGCGCCTGGTCACCGCTGGTGGACGACACGGACGGCCCGCAGGACGCGGACGGGACGGCCACCGCCCACGGCACGGAACGGGCGTTCCACGGGGAGGAGGTCGGCCGCGCGCTGCGCACGCAGCCCGGCGTCAAACCGGTCTTCGTCTCCACCGGCCACCGCGTCTCCCTCCCCACCGCCTGCGCGCACGTGCTGAACCTGGCCCGCCGCTACCGCCTCCCCGAAACCACCCGCGCCGCCGACCAGCTGTGCCGGGCGGCGCTCAAGGCCGCCACCGCGCACCCTGGGGACACCTCCCAGCGTTAGCCGGGGGAGCTCACCCGGCCCGCCCCGGGGCCGGCAGCGCCTCCAGCAGCCGGTCCACGTCCGCGCCCGTGTTGTACAGATGGAACGACGCACGCAGCCGGCCGCCCCGGGCGGAGACCCGGATGCCCCGCTCCAGCAGGTCCCCGGCCGCCGCCCCGATCCCGGGCACCGACACGATCGGCGCGTCACCCGGCACCGGCTCGTACCCCAATGTGGCCAGACCCGCCCGGAACCGCCGCGCCAGCGCCACGTCGTGCGCCGCGATCGCCGCCGTCCCCACCTCCTCCACCAGCGACAGCGAGGCGGCCGTCCCGATCCCCGGCAGCAGGGCGTAACTGTCGTCGAACCGCCGGGCGCCGGGCGCCGGGTCCCGCACCACCCCGTAGCACGTGGCCCACGGGTCCCGCGCCGACACCCAGCCGGCCCCGGCCGGCGCGAGGGCGCCCCCGTCCGCCGGCATCGTCAGGAAGGACACCCCGCGCGGACCGAGCAGCCACTTGTACGTGTCGCACACCGTGTAGTCGAAATCCGCCGCCGACAGCGGCAGCCAGCCCATCGCCTGCGTGGCGTCCACCATGACCCGCGCCCCGTACCCGCGCGCCGCCTCACGCACCGCGCGCAGGTCCGCCAGCCGCCCGTCGATCGACTGCGCCGCGCTGACCGCCACCAGCGCCGTCCCCGCCGTCACCGCCTCCGCGAGTTTCTCCAGCGGCACCTCACGCACCACCAGATCCCCCCGGGCGGCGAACGGGTTGACCACCGAGGAGAACTCGTCCTCGGCGCACAGCACCTCGGCCCCGGCCGGCAACGACCTGGCCACCGTGCCGACATGCCCCGCCACGCTCGCCCCGATCGCCACTCGTCCCGGCTCGACGCCCGCGATCCGGGCGTACGCCTCCCGGGCTCCCTCCACCGTCGCGAACCCGGCCATCTGATCGACCCGGCCGTCCGCCATCTCCGCGACCGCCGCCTCCAACGCCCGTACCGTACGGGCCGGCAGTACCCCGTGGCTCGCCGTATCCAGATAGACCTTCCGCAACGCGTACTCGGCACGCAGTGTCGTCTCCATGGCGACAGTTTCCTGCCGCCGGACCTCCCGGGCCACTCCATTGATCCGGCCACTCCCGGTCGCCGCCCGGAAACGCTAAGGTGATGCCGCTCCGATCGGCCGAGCTGGGGAGGGCGAGGGATTGCGGCACCGCAGGACGGCACCGTGCGCCGTGACACTGGCGGCGGTCATCGTCCCCCTGCTGGGGGGCTGCGGCTCCGGCCACGGCACCCCGGACACCGGCGACGGCACGGCCCCGGCCACCGCATCGCACACCGACGCCACCCCGGTCACCGAGGAACCCGCCGACTGGGAACCCGACCCCGCCCGGCTGCCCACCGGCCGCGACGACGCCCTCGCCCTGGCCCGCGCGGTCTCCGCACAGCCGCACGACTACGGGCCCGGCTACCTGCCCCAGAACCCCTACGAGGCGGACCCGGACACCATGGCGGTGCTCGGCCAGGACTGCGTCTGGACCCGCGAGCCGCTGCCCGGCGAGGTGCTGGCCAACCTCACCCGCAACAGCGAACTGCCCGCCACAGCCACGGGAGCGGGCCCGCTGCGGGTGATGTCCTCGGTGACCGTCCACGACTCGGTGGCCGCCGCCGACCTGCGGATGGCCGGAATCCTCGAAGAGGTGCTGCGCTGCCCCGGACAGCAACTGCGCGCGGACGAACGCGTCACCGGGCTGCTGTCCATGGGCGACCCGGACAGCACGGACGGCCCGCTGCGCGCCGACGATCTCATCCACGAGGGCGGCGAGTTCACCAGCGACCTGTACGGCGGCCCGTACCCCTACCTGTGGGTCGTCACCCGGCGCGGCCCGGTCACCGTGGCCCTCGCCGTCAAGGGCACCGAGGGGTACGACGAGGCCGCCGTCGAACGGATCGTGACCGACGCCCAGGAACTGATGCTGGCCAGGGTGGAGAGCGCGCTGCGCTGAGCCGCGCACACAGGAAAGGGGCCGCGGCCGATGGAGCCGCTACGACCGTCCGACCCGCCGCGTATCGGCGGCTGCCGTCTGCTGGGACGGCTGGGCGAGGGCAGCACGGGCCTGGTCTACCTGGCCCGCTCGGTCGGCGGTACCCCGCTGGCCCTGAAGGTGCTGCACCGCCCGCGCCGCCCCTACCGGGGACCGGTCGTGCACCACCCGTGCCTGGTACGGGTGGTGGGCGGCGGCACGGACGAGAACGGCACCTGGGTGGCGTACCCCTACGAGCCGGGGCCCGCACTGCCATCGGCGGTGGCGGCCCACGGGCCGCTGCCCCGCCGGTCGGTGCGGGCGCTCGGCGGCATGCTGGCGGACGCGCTCGGCGCCCTGCACGCGGCCGGGCTGACGCACGGCGGGCTGCACCCGGGCAAGATCCTGCTGGCGGCGGACGGCCCCCGGCTCACCGACACGGCCGGTCCCGTGGTGCGCGGTGACGAGGCGTCCGACATCTTCGCGCTGGGCCAGGTCCTGGTGTACGCGGCGACCGGCCGGACCCCGTACGACGACCCGGCCGATCTGGCCGACGTCCCCCGCAGCCTGCTGGAGGTCCTCCAGGCCTGCCTCGACCCGGACCCGGTGCTGCGACCGGTGGCACGGGAGCTGAGCGAGGAACTGGGCGGGCACCAGGGCGAGGGCTGGCTGCCGCCCGCCCTGACCGCCGAGATCGCCGCCCGCGCGCAGCACCCGCCGGCGGGGGAGGAGCACACCCCCGGCCCGCCCGGGGAGCCGAGGGCGCAGCACCCGGAGCGGGGGCGGTACTCCCGGGGGTACGACGCCGTGGGTTCCGGCCTCGTCGGCCCGGCGGCACCGCGCCCGGGCCCCGCCGGCCCGGCCGCATCCGGGACGGCCGCGGCCGGGAGCGGGCACACGGCGGAGCCGGCCACCGGAACGCCCACCCGGCGGGGGCTGATCGCGATCGCCGCGGCCGGACTGGTGGTCGCCGGGGGCACCGCCTTCGGGGCCTGGATGGTGCGCCGGGCCAAGGGCACGGCCGGTGCCCCGGGCGCCGCCGGATCGCGATGGACCATCGGCCTGCACGTCGACCTCTCCGGCCCGCAGGCCCGCTACGGCCGGGGCCAGTACCACGGCATCACCATGGCCCTCGAAGAGCTGAACGAACACGGCAACCTCCCCTTCCAGCTGGAACTCGCCGTCCACGACGACGTCGGCGACCCGCCGAGCGCCGCCCGCGCCGCCGCCGAACTGGCCGCCGATCCCGCCGTGCTGATGGTCATCGGGCCCACCGGCGACGCCGTGGCCGACAGCGCCGCCACCGTCTACCAGGACGCCGGTCTGCCGGTCCTGAGCCTCTCCGTCGGCCACCTCGCCCACCGCGCCGACTACCCCGTCCTCCTGCACGGCCGCCCCGGCACCGGCACCACGGGGCTCGCCATCCCCGGCTGTCTCGCCGCCGGGGAGCACCCGCCCGCCCGGATCGGCCTCGTCGACGACCGCACCGCCGACACCCACAGCTGGCTCATCACCCGGGCCGTCAGCGGTGCCGTGGACCGCACCCGCGTCGCGCTGGTGCCCCGCGTCCTGCCCGCCGGCACCGAGGACTTCGCCCCCGTCACGGCCGAACTGCTCGCCGAGGGCGTGGACGCCGTCGTCTACGGCGGACTGCCGGACGGCGCCGCCCGGCTCGCCCGCGCGCTGCGCGCCGCCGGCTGGAGCGGCACCGCGATCGCCGGCGAGGCCGCCATGGACCCGCTCTTCCTCTCCGACGCGGGGCAGGCGGCCGAGGGCTGGCGGTTCGTGGCCGGCCACACCGACCCCGCCTCCGACACCAGGGCCGGCGGCTTCGCCCCCGTCCACCGCCGCCGGTTCGGCGAGGACCCGGAACCGTACGCCGCCGAGGGCTACGACGCGGCCCGCATGGTGGTCATCGCCATGCAGCGCACCCTGGAGGAGGGCGAGAGCCTGAACCGGGCCAACGTGCTGCGCCGGCTGCGCACCCTCACCTACAACGGGGTCGCCCGCCCGCTGGCCTTCGACCGGGCGGGCGACTACGCGGGCACCGGCCCGGCCGCCTACCAGTACGAGGTGGAGGCCGGACGATTCCGTTTCCTGGGTCCCGCGCCCGCCCCAACCACCGGTTCCGATGAGTAAGCTTCCGCCATGATGAGCGAGTTGCCCGAGGTCCGCGCCTCCGACGCCGAGCGGGAGCAGTACGCCGAGATCCTGCGCCGGGGGCTGGCCGAGGGCCGGCTCGTCATGGAGGAGTTCGACGAGCGGCTCACCGCCGTGTACGAGGCCAGGACCCGCGCGGAACTGGAGCCGCTGATCCGCGATCTGCCCGAGCGGGTGGACCCCCCGGCCGCCGCGGCGCCGGCCGGCGCCTCCGTCCCCGTACCGGCCACCGGCTGGGCCGCCCGGATCGGCCACCGCGCCACCACCCGCGGGGCCATCGCCGTCCTCGGCGGGTTCACCCGGCGCGGAGCCTGGACGATCCCGCGCCGCTTCCGCACGTTCGCCTTCATGGGCGGCGGCAACATCGACCTGCGCGAGGCGAACTTCGAGGAGCGCGAGGTGACCATCCGGGCCATCGCCGTCATGGGCGGCGTCTCGGTCACCGTCCCGCCCGGGATCGAGGTGGAGGTGCGCGGCTTCGGCCTGATGGGCGGCTTCGACCAGAACGCCAGCCGGGCCGGCGCCCCCGGCGCACCGCGCGTGGTGATCACCGGCTTCGCCTTCTGGGGCGGCGTCGGCGTCGTGCGCAAGAAGATCAAGGCCGGGGACGACGAGCGGCCGGAGCAGGGCAGCTGAACCGCTGCTGCGCCCCGGGTCGTGAAACCGTCAACACGGCGGCGGCGAGGCCACGGTGGCCCGCGGCGGTCAGCGGCCGCTGATCCTGACCCACACCCGTTTGCCCTCGGGGGTGGGTTCGAACCCGATGCTGTCCGCCATCTCGCGCAGCAGCCACAGTCCGCGGCCCTCTTCGGCGGTCCAGTCGGGGAGGGTGATCCGCGGCAGGACGGGGGAGCTGTCCAGGACGGTGACGCGTACCGCGCCGTCCTCCAGGAACAGCTCCAACCGACAGCGGGGATCGGGTACATGGCGGGCCACATTGGACAGCAGTTCGGTGACTCCGTGCAGCACCACTTCGGTGACGGCGTCCTCCTGCTGCCATTCGCGCATCGCGAGCTTCGCGAGGCGCCGGAAGTGGGCGAGGTCCGATCGTCTGGCCGTCAGCAGCCAGCTGTAGGAAAGTGGCTGGGCGGCGTCGGTGCTCCGGCTGGCGAGCGTCATGATCCCTCCATGTGCTCAGGGGCGTGTCGGTGAGCGCGTGCGGTGCGTACCGTCTCGCACTCTGCCCCGGTCCCACAGACCCTGACTCCCGGCAGTCCGCAAGGAATTCAGCCGCACATGTGGAGTTCATATCACTCGGATGAGTGGCGAAGGCAGTGGCGAATGCCGGGGGACGGCTTTACGCCACTGCCTGCCGGTCAGTTGACCGGAATCGCCCGCCGCGCGGATCTCAGCCGCGGAGCGCTTCGGCGATCGCGTCGGCGATCGGCGTGGTGGGCCGGCCGATCAGTCGTGCCAGGTCACCGGGGGTGGCGGCGAGCAGTCCGCGCGCGATGGCCAGGTCCACGTCGACCAGGATCGCGGCGTACGGCTCGGGGAGCCCGGCGGCCACCAGGTTCGCTGTCTGCCGCTCGGCGGTGACGGCGTTGTAGGTGATGTCCTTGCCGGAGAGCCGGGCGACCTCGGCGGCGTACTCGGCGAAGCTCCAGGCGGTGTCGCCGCTCAGCTCGTACACCGTGTTCGCGTGGCCCTCGCCGGTCAGGACCGCGGCCGCCGCGGCGGCGTAGTCGGCGCGGGAGGCGGAGGCGACCCGGCCCTCGCCCGCGGCGGACACCACCTGGCCGTGCTCCAGCACCGGGCCCAGCTGGGCCGTGTAGTTCTCGTGGTACCAGCCGTTGCGCAGGAAGGTGTACGGCAGCCCGGAGGCGAGGATCGCCTCCTCGGTGCCCTTGTGGTCATCGGCCAGGGTGAAGTCGGCCGCCGGGCCGCCGAGCACGCCGGTGTAGGCCAGCAGCGCCACCCCCGCCTCCCGGGCGGCGTCGATGACCGCGGTGTGCTGCGGGATCCGCCGGCCGACCTCGTTGCCGGAGATCAGCAGCACCCGGTCGCCGGCCGCGAAGGCGCCGCGCAGGGTGGCCGGGTCGTCGTAGTCGGCGATCCGGAGCCGGACCCCGCGCTCCGCCAGGTCGGCCGCCTTCGCCGCGTCCCGCACCACCGCCGCCACCTGATCGGCCGGTACCGACGCCAGCAGGGCGTCGATGACCAGTCGTCCCAGCTGACCGGTGGCTCCCGTGACTACCAGCATGCTCGCTACTCCCTCGGGGATGGTTTCTTCTCGTACGTCGCGTGCGTCTCCCACGGTAGGCGGGTCACTAACTCAGGGAAAGTACCCACTTTGAAGTAAGCTACTGGCATGGATGTGAGCAGGAAGCACAATGTGAACGCCGCCGACTGTCCCTCCCGCGCCGTGCTGGAGCACGTCACCAGCCGCTGGGGTGTCCTGGTGCTGGCGCTGCTGCGCGACGAGGGGTCGCTGCGCTTCAGCGAGCTGCGGCGGGCCATCTCCGGCATCAGCGAGAAGATGCTCGCCCAGACCCTCCAGACCCTGGAGCGCGACGGGTTCGTGCACCGGGCGGCGCAGCCGGTGATCCCGCCCCGGGTGGACTACTCGCTCACCGAGCTGGGCCGGGAGGCAGCCGCCCACGTGTGGGGCCTGGCCCGCTGGGTGGAGGAGCGGCTGCCGCAGGTGCAGGAGGGGCAGCAGCGGTACGACCTGGCCCGCGCCGCCGCCACCCGCTGATCCGCCCGGGCCGGCCGGCCCCGGTCAGCCGCTCCAGCGCTCGGCCAGCGCGGCGGGCATCTGCCGCAGATGGTCGTTGGTGGCGCGCTGGAGCGCCACGAGCGAGCCGTCGCCGCGCCGCGTCCAGTCCTGGGCCGCCAGTGCCGAGGCCACCACGTAGGCCCCGACGAGCAGGGAGGGGCGCAGATCCCCGGGGGCGGTGCGCTCGCGGCGGGCGAGCACGGCGGCCATCCGCTGGTGCGCCGCGGCGGAGTGGACCATCTGGGCGGCGCGCAGTTCCGGCTCCACGCACACCAGCCGCAGCGCCGGCAGGACGGTCTCCAGCGACTGGGCGGCCGTGATCTCCATGACCCGGGCGCCCGCCTCCCGCAGCACCATGAGCGGTGGTTCGTGCTCCGGCCGCCGTTCCGCCTCGGTGAGGAAGTGGTCGGTGATCTCCTGGACCGGATGGAGAACCAGCTCCTCCTTGCTGGCGAAGTAGCGGAAGAACGTCCGCTCCGAGACCCCCGCCTCGCGGGCGACGTCCCCGATCGTCGTACGGCCGTACCCCCGGTCGAGGAACAGGTCGAGTCCGCGGCGCAGCAACTCCTGCCGGGTTCGCAGCTTGTGGCTCGCGCGCGCTCCCGGTGCGGTGGTGTGGGGTCCCATGCAGGCATGTTACGTCGCTGAAATGTACATGGAAACGGTCGCGTATCGATCCGCTTGCGTTTCGATGGGGCGCGTCCTACGCTCTGACGTGTACGACACCGTTTCGATCCACTGGGGGCCGCATGACGGGCCGGGCCGGCGAGGCGTCCACCCGCAGGACCGCGCGCAGCAAGATCACCCCCGAGCGCGAGGCCGAGCTGTACGAGGCCGTGCTCGAACTGCTGCGGGAGCGCGGCTACGACGCGCTCACCATGGACGCCATCGCCGCCCGCACCAGATCCAGCAAAGCCACCCTCTACCGCCAGTGGGGGACCAAGGGCCAGCTGGTCATCGCGGCACTGCGGCACGGCAAGCCGTTCGACATCGAGGACATCGACACCGGCACCCTTGCCGGCGATCTGCGGGAGATGACCCGCCGCACCGGCAAGGCCGCCGGCGAGGACACCGAACTGCTCCAGGCCATCACCCACGCCGCCCGCCAGGACGGGGATCTGCGACTGGCCATGCGGGAGATGCTGATCCGCCCGGAGAGCGAGGTCCTGGAACGGGCGCTGGCCCGCGGCGCGGAACGCGGCGAGGTGGACCCCGGCAACCCGGCCCTCGGCTACGTCGTCCACGCCCTGCTCGGCGCGCTCCTCGCCCGCCCGCTGATCGAGGACGACTACGCGGACGGCCCCTACCTGGAGCACTTCCTGGACTCGGTCGTGCTGCCCGCCCTGCTGCTGCGGCCGGAGAACCCCCGCCCCTGACCCGACCCCGACGTCCCGTCTCCCCGCCCACCCGGACCGGCCGCCCCGACGGCCGCCGGGACGGCACCGCTCGCCACCGAACCCCTATCACGCCACATGCTTGATCAGGAGACCCCCGCATCATGGCGACTTTCCTCTACAGAATGGGCCGCTTCTCCTTCGTACGGCGGCGCTGGATCGTGCTGCTGTGGGTGGTGCTGCTCGGCCTCGCGGGCGCCGGCGCCGCCACCAACTCCGAACCCGGCTCGACCGAGTTCACCATCCCCGGCACCGAGGCACAGCAGGCGTTCGACCTGCTGAACGAGCGTTACCCCGGCTCCGGCGCCGACGGGGCCACCGCCCGCGTCGTGATCCGCGCCCCCGAAGGCGAACTGATCACCGACCCCACCCACCAGAGCGCCGTCCAGGACCTGGTCGCCGACCTGCGCTCGGGGTCCGGCCTGGTGGCCAACGTCGCCGACCCGTACGAGTCCCAGGCCATCAGCGAGGACGGGTCCACCGCGTACGCCCAGGTCTCCTACCTGGTCAAGGGCCTGGAACTGGAGGACGCGGACCGCGACGCGCTGGAGGGCGCCGCCGAGGCGGGACGTGCCACCGGGCTGACCGTGGAGATCGGCGGCGACGCCCTCCTCCAGATCCCCGCCACCGGCATCACCGAGGTCATCGGGGTCGCCGTGGCCGCCGTCGTCCTCGTCATCACCCTCGGCTCCCTCATCTCCGCCGGACTGCCGCTGCTCACCGCGCTGATCGGGGTCGGCGTCGCGGTGGCCACCATCACCGCGCTCACCGGTCCGCTCGGCCTCGACGGCACCACCCCCATCCTGGCGATGATGCTCGGCCTCGCCGTGGGCATCGACTACGCCTTGTTCATCGTCTCCCGCTACCGGGCCGAACTCGCCGAGGGCCACTCCCACCCGGAGGCCACCGGACGGGCGCTGGGCACCGCGGGCTCCGCCGTGGTGTTCGCCGGGCTCACCGTCATCATCGCGCTGGCCGGGCTCGCCGTCGTCAACATCCCCATCCTCACCAAGATGGGCCTGGCCGCCGCCGGTTCGGTACTGATCGCCGTCCTCATCGCCATCACCATGATCCCCGCGCTGCTGGGCTTCGCCGGGGACCGCATCCTGCCCCGGCGCACCCGCAACCGGCCCGCGGCACAGGACACCAGCGCCACCACCGGCAGCACCGGCGACCCGGGCGCAACGGACCCCGGCCCGGCGGCCACCCGCCCCAACATGGGCACCCGCTGGGCCCGCTTCGTGCTGCGCCGCCCGCTCGCCGTCCTGCTGGTCGCCGTCCTCGGCCTGGGCACCCTCGCCCTGCCCGCCACCCAGATGGAACTGGGCCTGCCCGACGACGGGACCCAGCCCACCGACACCACCCAGCGCCGCGCCTACGACCTGCTCGCCGAATCCTTCGGCGCCGGCTTCAACGGCCCCCTGATGGTGGCCGTCGACGGCCAGGACACCGATGGCGGCGTCAGCTCCGCCGCCGAGCGCGCCAGGGCCACCATCGAGGGCCTGGACGATGTCGCCGTCGTCACCGAGCCGGTGCTCAGCGAGGACGGCTCCACCGCCATCCTCACCGTGATCCCGTCCTCCAAGCCGCTGAGCACCGAGACCGAGAACCTGGTGACCGCCATCCGGGACGGCGCGGGCCAGCTGCGCGCCGACACCGGCGCCACCTTGCTGGTCACCGGCCAGACCGCCATGGGCATCGACGTCTCCGACAAGCTCAACGATGCCCTGCTGCCCTACCTGGCCCTCGTCGTCGGCCTCGCCTTCCTGCTGCTGATCCTCGTCTTCCGCTCCCTGCTGGTGCCGCTCAAGGCCGCCCTCGGCTTCCTGCTGTCCGTGCTGGCCGCCCTCGGCGCCGTCGTCGCGGTCTTCCAGTGGGGCTGGCTGGGCGGCCTGTTCGGCGTCGAGGAGACCGGACCGGTGATGAGCCTGATGCCGATCTTCCTGGTCGGCGTGGTCTTCGGACTCGCCATGGACTACGAGGTGTTCCTGGTCACCCGCATGCGCGAGGCGTACGTCCACGGCCAGAGCCCCGCCGAGGCCGTCGTCACCGGATTCCGGCACGGCGCCCGGGTCGTCACCGCCGCCGCCATCATCATGATCAGCGTCTTCGCCGGGTTCGTCGGCTCCACCGAACCCATGGTCAAGATGATCGGCCTCGGCCTGGCCATCGCCGTCTTCTTCGACGCCTTCGTCGTGCGGATGACCCTGGTGCCCGCCGTCCTGGGCCTGCTCGGCCGGTCCGCCTGGTGGCTGCCGTCCTGGCTGGAACGGGTGCTGCCCGACGTCGACGTGGAGGGCGAGAAGCTGCAACAGCGCCTCGGCGCACCACGGGACGGGACGAAGACCCACGAGGCGGCCGTGCCGTAAAACGGTTCAGCGCTCCGCGCGTGGCAGGCGGCCCGAGTGTCGGCGCCGCCTGCCACAATGCACAGCGCGGCGCAGAGCGCGCCGGGAAAGCGGAGCGTGAGACGTGACACAGTCCGTGGCGGGCAGGTCCATCGAGAGCAGGATCGCCGAGGAACTGGGCGTACGGGAGGGGCAGGTGACGTCCGCGGTGGGGCTGCTGGACGGCGGCTCCACGGTGCCGTTCATCGCCCGCTACCGCAAAGAGGCCACCGGCATGCTGGACGACGCCCAGCTGCGCGCCCTGGAGGAACGGCTGCGTTATCTGCGCGAGCTGGAGGAGCGCCGCGCGGCGATCCTGGAGTCGATCCGCGGCCAGGGCAAGCTGGACGACGCCCTGGAGCAGCGGATCAACGCCGCCGAGACCAAGGCCAGGCTCGAGGACATCTACCTGCCCTACAAGCCCAAGCGCCGCACCAAGGCGCAGATCGCCCGCGAGGCCGGCCTCGAACCGCTGGCAGACGGCCTGCTGGCCGACCCCGGCGTCGATCCGCAGACGGCAGCCGCCGCGTTCACCGACGAGGCCAAGGGCGTCCCCGACGCCGCCGCCGCCCTCACCGGCGCCCGCGCCATCCTCACCGAACGCTTCGGCGAGGACGCCGACCTGCTCGGTGAGCTGCGCGAGAAGATGTGGACCACCGGCCGGGTGGCGGCCAAGGTCCGCGAGGGCAAGGAGGAGGCCGGCGCCAAATTCGCCGACTACTTCGACTTCGCCGAGCCCTTCACCAAGCTGCCCTCGCACCGGATCCTGGCCATGCTGCGCGGCGAGAAGGAGGAGATCCTCGATCTCACCCTCGACCCCGAGCCCGCCGACGCCGCACCGGCACAGGACGGCCCCAGCGCCTACGAACGGGCCATCGCCCACCGGTTCGGCATCAGTGACCGGGGCCGCCCCGGCGACGCCTGGCTGGCCGAGACCGTCCGCTGGTCCTGGCGCACCCGCATCCTGGTGCACCTCGGCATCGACCTGCGCACCCGGCTGCGCACCGCCGCCGAGGACGAGGCCGTCGACGTCTTCGCCGCCAACCTGCGCGACCTGCTGCTCGCCGCCCCCGCGGGCACCCGCGCCACCATGGGCCTGGACCCCGGGCTGCGCACCGGCGTGAAGGTCGCCGTCGTCGACGCCACCGGCAAGGTCGCGGCCACCGACACAATCTACCCGCACGCCCCGCGCCGCAACTGGACCGAGGCGCTGGCCCGGCTGGGCACCCTGGTCACCGAACACGGGGTGGAACTCATCGCCATCGGCAACGGCACCGCCTCGCGCGAGACCGACAAGCTGGCCGGCGAACTGATCTCCGCCCTCGCCCCGGCCAAGCTGACCAAGATGGTGGTCTCCGAGGCGGGCGCCTCCGTCTACTCCGCCTCCGCCTACGCGGGGGAGGAACTGCCCGACCTCGATGTGTCGCTGCGCGGCGCCGTCTCCATCGCCCGCCGGCTCCAGGACCCGCTCGCCGAGCTGGTGAAGATCGACCCGCGCTCCATCGGCGTCGGCCAGTACCAGCACGACCTGTCCGAGGTGAAGCTCTCCCGCTCCCTGGACGCGGTGGTCGAGGACTGCGTGAACGGCGTCGGCGTCGACGTCAACACCGCCTCCGTGCCGCTGCTGTCCCGGGTCTCGGGCATCTCCGGAACGCTGGCCAAGCTGATCGTGGCCCACCGCGACACCAACGGCCCCTTCCACAGCCGCCGGGCCCTCAAGGACGTCTCCCGGCTCGGCCCCAAGGCGTTCGAGCAGTGCGCGGGCTTCCTGCGGATCCGCGACGGCGAGGACCCGCTGGACGCCTCGGCGGTGCACCCCGAGGCGTACCCGGTGGTGCGCCGCATCGTGCGCGAGACCGGCAGGGAGGTCGGCGCGCTGATCGGTGACAGCGCCGCGCTGCGCGGGCTGCGGCCCGCGGACTACGTGGACGACACCTTCGGCCTGCCCACCGTCACCGACATCCTGGGCGAGCTGGAGAAGCCGGGCCGTGACCCGCGCCCCGAATTCCGCGCGGCCCGCTTCAAGGAGGGCGTGGAGAAGATCGGCGACCTGGAGCCCGGCATGGTGCTGGAGGGCGTGGTCTCCAACGTCGCCGCCTTCGGCGCCTTCGTCGACGTCGGCGTCCACCAGGACGGTCTGGTCCATGTCTCGGCGATGTCCGCCAAGTTCGTCTCCGACCCCCGCGAGGTGGTCAAGCCGGGCGACATCGTCCGGGTCAAGGTCCTGGACGTGGACGTGAAGCGGCAGCGGATCTCGCTGACCCTGCGCCTGGACGAGGAGCGCCCGGCCGGCGGCGGGCGCGCCGAGCGGGACGGTGCCGGCGCCCCGCGTCAGCGCGACCGGCGCGGCGGCGGCCAGGGGGAGCAGCGCGGCGGCCGGGGCGGCCGGCAGGGCGGTGCCGGGGCGCGCCAGGGCCGCGGCGGTGCCGCGCCGGCGGCGCAGCCCGCCAACGGTGCCATGGCCGACGCCCTGCGCCGCGCCGGACTGCTCGGTGGCGGCAACGGCAACGGCGGCGGAAACGGTGGCCGGGGCGGCCGGGGCCGCTGATCAGCACCGTACGGCGCCCGTAGTAGCACCGCCGACACAGCGCACAGGGCCAGGGCCCGGGAGAGCGAATCCCGGGCCCTCGCCCCTTTTTGCGGCAAAAAGTCACGGGATATGCACTGATGGTAGCCGAGCTTGTCACAGCGAAGGAAAATAACTTACGGTGCCGTAACCTACGGTCTCGTAGGTACGTCCGTGATCCCGCCGCTCTTGGAGCCCCCGTGACACTGAGTTCCGACCACATCTCCGTCAAGGACACGTGGACCGACGCCCGGCTGCTCTTCGCCCTGGAGGAAGTCGTCGAGAAGGAGCTCAACCGCCATCTCGCGGTGGCCAAGGACTGGATGCCGCACGAGTACGTACCCTGGAGCGAGGGACGGAACTTCGACGGGCCGCTGGGCGGCGAGCCGTGGGCGCCCGAGCAGTCGAAGGTCACGGACGTGGGGCGCACCGCCCTGGTGGTCAACCTGCTCACCGAGGACAACCTCCCCAGCTACCACCACGAGATAGCCACACTCTTCGGCCGGGACGGCGCCTGGGGCACCTGGGTGCACCGCTGGACCGCCGAGGAGGGCCGGCACGGCATCGTGATGCGGGACTACCTGCTCACCACCCGCGCCGTGGACCCGGTGCAGCTGGAGAACTTCCGGATGCAGCACATGTCCGAGGGCTTCGAATTCGACCACCCCGAGTCGATGCTGCACTCGGTCTCCTACGTGGCCTTCCAGGAGCTGGCCACCCGGATCTCGCACCGCAACACCGGACACCACTCCGGCGACCCGGTCTGCGACCGCATGCTGTCGCGGATCGCCACCGACGAGAACCTGCACATGGTCTTCTACCGGAACCTGCTGCGGGCTGCCTTCGAGCTGGCGCCCGACCGCACCATGTGCGCCGTGCGCGACGTGGTCGTCAACTTCCGGATGCCCGGCCACGGCATCCCCGGCTTCGAGCGCGCCGCGGCCCGGATGGCGCTCGGCGGCATCTACAACATGCGCATCCACCACGACGACGTGCTCCAGCCGGTGCTGCGGTTCCTGAAGGTCATGGAGGTGCAGGGCCTGGGCCCCGAGGGACAGCGCGCCCAGGAAGAGGTCGGCATGTTCATGAACGGTCTGGACACCGAGGCCCGCAAGTTCGACGAGCGTCTCGCCGCCCGTCTCGCCCGCCAGGCGGCCCGAAAGAACGGCTGACGCGCGCACGGCGGGAATACGGTTGCCCGGACCCCGCCGACCGCCGTACGCTCGATGACGGCCTTGTCGTCGGCGAGGGGAGAGGCCGTTGCGCATCTGAGGTCTGGGACACCGTGAGCCCGTGGGCCCGTACGGCAGCACTGCCCGTACGGCGCGCCGCGTCACGTGTGCGACCTCGGAAGTGAGCGGCCCGTATGTCACGCCCCCACGCATCCGATCACCCATCGACGGTCCTGGCCGGCCCCGGTGTCCCGATGAGCTGCGAACCCCTCTCATCGACGAACACCGGGAGACCGGCATGGCCCCCACCACCGCACACATCACCTGCCACGGGCTGACCTTCGGCTGGCCCGACGGCACCCCCCTCTTCGACGGCCTCGACCTGGCGCTGGGCCCCGGCCGCACCGGGCTGATCGGCGTGAACGGCTCCGGCAAGTCCACCCTGCTCCGGCTGATCGCGGGCGAACTCACCCCGGCGGCCGGCACCGTACGCGCCGCGGGCGACATCGGATACCTGCCGCAGAACCTCACCCTGGACACCTCGCGCCCGGTCGACGAGGTGCTGGGCATCGAGGGGACGCGTGCCGCCCTGCACGCCATCGAGTCCGGCGACGCCGCCCCCGAGCACTTCGCGGCGGTCGGCGACGACTGGGACATCGAGGAACGCACCCGGGCCGTCCTGGACGAACTCGGCCTGCACGACGTGGGCCTGGACCGTACGGTCGGCGAGATCTCCGGCGGCCAGAGCGTGCTGCTGCGGCTGGCCGCCCTGCTGCTGCGCCGCCCCGCCGTCCTGCTGCTGGACGAACCCACCAACAACCTCGATCTGCGGGCCAGGGAACGGCTGTACGCGGCCGTCGACGCCTGGCGCGGGGTCCTGGTCGTGGTCAGCCACGACCGGGAACTCCTGGAACACGTCGATGAGATCGCGGATCTGCGGGACGGCGAGGTGGTCCGCTTCGGCGGCACCCTCTCGGCGTACGAGGCGGCGGTCGCCGTCGAACAGGAGGCCGCCGAGCGGACGGTGCGTGCCGCCGGGGCCGATGTGCGCCGGCAGAAACGCGAACTCGTCGAGGCGCACGAGAAGCTGGCCCGCCGGGCGGCGGCCGGGCGCCGGACGGCGCAGAGCGGCAGCCTGCCCAAGATCCTGGTGGGTGGCCGCAAACGCCAGGCCCAGCAGACCGCGGGACGCACCCGCGCCCTGCACGAGGACCGGCTGGCCGGCGCCCGGGAACGCCTGGAGGAGGCCGAGTCCGCCGTCCGCGACGACGCCGAGATCCGCGTGGAGCTGCCGGCCACCGAGGTACCGGCGCGGCGGCGGGTGCTGACCCTGACCGACCTGGTGCCGCGGCACGGCGCCGGCGTCGATCTCCAGGTGCTCGGCCCCGAACGGATCGCCCTGACCGGCGGCAACGGATCGGGCAAGACCACCTTGCTGCGCACCATCACCGGGGAGCTGGACCCGCTCTCGGGCGAGGCACGGGTGCATGTGCCGCTGCGTTACCTGCCGCAGCGGCTGGACGTGCTGGACGACGCGCTCAGCGTGTACGAGAACGTGCGGCGTCTCGCGCCGCAGGCGCCGGGGCAGCGCATCCGTGCCCAGCTGGCGCGGTTCCTGTTCCGGGCCGGGCGGGCCGATCAGGTCGCGGGCACCCTGTCCGGGGGCGAGCGGTTCCGTGCCTCGCTGGCCGCGCTGCTGCTGGCCGAGCCCGCCCCGCAACTGCTGTTGCTGGACGAGCCGACCAACAACCTGGACCTGGCCAGTGTCCGCCGGCTGACGGCGGCGCTCGACGCGTACCGGGGCGCGCTGCTGGTCGCCAGCCACGATCTGCCGTTCCTGCGGGAGATCGGCATCACCCGCCGGCTGCGGGCCGAGGGGGAGGAACTGGTGGAGGGCGACCCGCTGTAGGAGGCGCCCGGACGTACGGCGGCCGGGGCGGTGGTCATCCACCGCCCCGGCCACGGCCGCCTGGAGCCTGCTGGGATGTGTCAGACAGGACCTAGCCGAGCTGGTTCTTCTGGAGCCGCGCGTACGCCCCGCCCCCGCGCATGAGTTCCTCATGGCTGCCGATCTCCAGCACCTTGCCCTGGTCCATCACCACGATGCGGTCGGCGCCGCGGATGGTGGACAGCCGGTGGGCGACCACGAACACGGTGCGCCCGCGCATCAGACGGCTCATCGCCTCCTGCACCAGCGCCTCCGAGCGGGTGTCCAGGGCGGAGGTGGCCTCGTCCAGCACCAGAATGCGCGGGTCGCGGATGAGGGCCCGGGCGATGGCCAGACGCTGTCGCTGGCCGCCGGAGAGCCGTGCGCCGCGCTCGCCGACCACGGTCTCCATACCGCTGGGCAGCCGGTCGACGAACTCCAGGGCGTTGGCGTCCCGCAGGGCCCGGCGCACCTGTTCGTCGTCCACCTTCTCCAGGCCGTAGCCGACGTTCTCCCGGATGGTGCCCTCGAAGAGCACCGACTCCTGCGGCACCACCGACAGGAACCGCCGGTAGCTGCGCAGGTCCAGGGTGGCCATGTCCCGGCCGTCCAGCGTGATCCGCCCGGAGACGGGCCGGATGAAGCCGATCAGCAGGTTGAGGATGGTGGATTTGCCGGCTCCCGAGGCTCCCACCAGGGCGATCGTTTCGCCTGGTGGCACCGACAGGTTGAAGCCGGTGACGGCCGCCTGTCCCTCGGTGTCGTAACGGAAGCCCACCCGCTCGAAGTCGATCCGGCCGCCGACCTTCTCGATGCGCTGCTTCCCGTCGTTGACCTCCAGGTCGGGGGCCTGCAGCACCTCGCCGAGCGAGCGCACCGATTCGAGCCCCTTGGTGATGATCGGGGTCAGGCCCATCAGCACGGTCATGGAGGCGGTGAGGGTGGTGAAGAAGGTGGAGAGCATCACCACGTCCCCGGGGGTCATCGGCAGCCAGGCGTAGTAGGCGACCAGCGCCGCCAGCGCCAGACAGCCGATGCCCAGGGCCTGCAGCAGGATCCAGGCCAGCGCGCCGAAGTGGCCGTTGAGCATGTCCAGGCGCAGGCCGGCGGTGAGCACGTTGCGCAGTGAGCCGTCCACCCGGGCGACCGCGGTGCGTTCCAGGCCGTGGGCCCGGGTGACGGGGATGAGCGAGGTCATCTCGCCGACACGGGAGGAGAGTTGCTCGACCTCGCGGCGGAACTGCGCGTTGTGGGAGCGCAGTCTGGCCCGCAGCCGTTGGACCAGCAGGGCGGCGGCCGGCACCACGATCAGGAACGCGGGCAGCGCGGCGGGGACCCGCAGGCCGATCACCGCGAGTCCGCCGGCCAGCGTCATGACGGCGTTCAGGCCGTTGTCCGAACTCTGCTGGACGGAGGTCTCGATGTTCTCCACGTCGCGGATGACCTTGGTCTGCAGCGCGCTGGCGCTGACCCGGGAGTGGTAGCCGATGGACAGCTCCTGCATCCGCCGGCACAGGGCGGAGCGCAGCCCGGTGCCGGTGCGGCGGACGCTGCCGTACAGACAGCGGATGTACAGCAGGTGCATCGGATAGTTGAGGGCCAGGACCACCGTCAGGACAGCGATGTTGGTGGCCAGGTCCGAGATCGGGCGCTGCTCCACCACGATGTCGATGATGTTCGCGGTGACCAGCGGCAGCAGCCAGACCGGGGAGTGCTTGACGCCGAACGCGAGCACGGCGACCAGCAGCCGGGCCCGGTCCTCTCGGAAGAGGTAGGCGAGGGTCCGTACGGGGTGTTCACCCCGATAGCGGTGCTCCAGGGGGCCTTGCGGCAGAGCCATGAATGCAGCCCTCCAAAAGCCAGGGGGAATGGGTCGCGGGGACCTTGCCCCCCTTGGCCGTCGAACAGTCGCCGAAATTGTGATGGCAAGCGCTCTTGGTCACTTTGATGATGCTTTGGGGTATTTCATTGGGGTCTTTGCGCAACGATGCGCCCGGCCGGTCGGGTGACGGCCGGGTTTTGTCGTAAAGCAAGCTGAGATGAAGAGAAGCGGTCAGAATCCGCTGAGGATCCTATGAATTGCGCTCATTCGGTCATGCCGCGCTGGCACATGCCAAGACTCGGAAAGATGGACAGCCGATCAGGTGCCGCGCCGCACCCCACCGCCCCCGCCGCGTCCGGTGATCCGGGCGTCTGGCGCCTCACCGCCGCCCCCGTCGACGCCTCCGTACCGCTGATCCGGCACGCGGTGCGCGACCTCCTGCACCGCCGGCACATCCCGGTGAGCGCCGACCGGATGGGCTCACTGCTGCTGATCGTCTCGGAGCTGGTCACCAACGCCGTACGGCATGCCGCCCTGCTCACCCCGCAGATCGGCATCGAGGTCGCGCTCACCCCCGGCCGGGTCCGGATCGCCGTCGAGGACGGTCACCCGTACCGGCCCAAGGCCCTGGAAGCCAGGGTCGAACACACCAGCGGACGCGGACTGCTGCTGGTGAAGATCGTCACACACGAGGCCGGCGGCACCTGTGGCGTGGACGCCACCGCCGCCGGCGGAAAGATCATCTGGGCCGAACTGCCCTGGGACCGCTACTGACCAGGGGGTTTCACCAGCCGGCGGCCGGCCCCGTCACCGCCCGGATCCCCGGACGCGCCGCGTCCAGCACCGTCATGAACCAGGCCGAGAACGGCGCCCGTTCGTGCCGGCGCGCCAGCTCCTGCGGCGTGACGAAAGCGGTGTCGCCGACCTCCGAGGGATCGGGCCGCACCTCCTGCTCCAGGACCCCGGCGAACAGATGGTTGAACTCCTGTTCCACCAGGCCCGACTGCGGGTCCGGGTGGTTGTAGCGCACGGTGCCCGCCTCCCGCAGCAGCACAGGTGAGACCCCCAGCTCCTCCGCCGTGCGCCGCGCCGCCGCGACGAACGGCGGCTCCCCGGGCAGCGGATGCCCGCAGCACGTGTTGGACCACACTCCGGGGGAGTGGTACTTCCCCAGCGCCCGGCGCTGGAGCAGCAGCCGCCCCGCCGGATCGAACAGGAACACCGAGAACGCCCGGTGCAACTGCCCCGGCGCCTGATGGGCGGCGAGCTTCTCCGCCGTGCCGATGGTCCGGCCCGCCTCGTCGACCAGCTCCAGCATGATCGGATCCACACTTACGTCCTTGCTGTCGGGCATGGTCACCTTCTCGGGCTGTGTCGCGTGCTCCCTGCGAGGTTATCCCGGGCGGCCGGAGCCCCTTGACTCAGTGGCACAGGCGGGGCTCATGAGCCGCATGCCCGTGCGGTTCCAGCTGGAACGTGCAGTGCTCCACGTCGAAGTGCTCACCCAGGCACCCCTGGAGCTCGTGCAGCAACCGCTCGTGCCCCACCGCGTCCAGCGTCTCCCGGGTGACCACCACGTGCGCCGACAGCACCGGCATGCCCGATGTGATCGTCCACACATGAAGATCGTGCAGATCCGTCACCCCCGGCAGATCCATGATGTGCCGCCGCACCGCCGCGATGTCCACGTCCTTGGGCGCGGCCTCCAGCAGCACCTCCAGCGCCTCCCGGGCCAGCTTCACCGTCCTGGGCACGATGAGCAGCGCGATGAACAGCGAGGCGATGGTGTCCGCCCGCTGCCAGCCGGTGGTCCAGATCACCAGCGCCGCGATCACCACCGCCACCGACCCCAGGGTGTCCGCCAGCACCTCAAGGAACGCGCCGCGCACATTCAGCGACTCCCGCTGCCCGCGCATCAGCAGCGAGAGCGACAGCAGATTCAGCAGCAGACCCGTCACACCGAAGACGATCGTCAGCCCGCCGGGCACCTCGGCCGGCTCCCGCAGCCGGTGCACCGCCTCGTACAGGATGTAGCCGCCCACTCCCAGCAGCAGCACACAGTTCACCAGCGCCGCGAGGATCTCCACCCGGGCCAGGCCGAACGTACGGCGCTCACTGGTGGGCCGGTTCGCCACATGGATCGCCAGCAGCGCCAGCGCGATGCCCACCCCGTCCGTCGCCACATGCCCGGCGTCCGCCAGCAGCGCCAGCGAACCGGTCAGCCCGGCACCGATCAGCTGGGCGATCAGCAGTACCACCGCGATGAGCAGCGCGATCAGCAGCCGTCCCCGGTACGCGGTGCCGGCCGTGCCATGGCCGTGCCCGTGACCGGACGACCCCCCGTGACTGTGTCCCGCTCCCATGGAACCGACCCTCCGTGACGTGACCGGGGCAGCCCGGTGGGCCGCCGCTCCGCCGGCGTTTCACGCGCCAAGTGAACTACGGGAGGGGGGTATGCGCAACGCGACGGTGAACACCGTTGTCATGTGCTCTGACCTGCGGCTTTCTCCTAAGCCTTGGGGTGGTGGAAACGCCAGCCCTGCCACGCGGAGGACACCATCTCGGCCAGCGAGTACGAGGCGGAGAAGCCCAGCAGTTCCTCGGCCCGTGCCACCGACGCCACCACCTTCGCCGGATCCCCGGGGCGCCGCTCGACCACCTTCGGCGCCGGCTTCCTCAGCCCCGTGACGTCCGCGACGAGATCGGCGATCTCCCGCACCGAGGCGCCCACGCCGGTGCCGATGTTCACCGTCAGATCCCGGCCCGGCTCGGTCAGCGACCGGGCCGCCGCCAGGTGCGCGTCCGCCAGATCCGCGACATGGACGTAGTCCCGCACCCCCGTGCCGTCCGGCGTCGGATAGTCGTCGCCGAAGATCAGCGGCGCCTCGCCGCGGGTCAGCCGTCCGAAGAACATCGGGATGATGTTGAACTCCCCGGTGTCCGCCAGCGCCGGCTCGCGCGCCCCGGCCACATTGAAATACCGCAGATTGGCCGTGGCGATGCCGTGCGCCCGCCCCGTCGCCCGCACCAGCCACTCGCCGGCCAGCTTCGTCTCCCCGTACGGGTTCACCGGCGCGCACGGAGTGTCCTCCGTCACCAGCTCCACATCCGGGGTGCCGTACACCGCCGCGGAGGAGGAGAAGACGAACCGTCCCACCCCGGCCGCCACCACCGCCTCCAGCAGCACCGTCAGCCCGTGCACGTTGTCGCGGTAGTAGTCCAGCGGCTGCTCCACCGATTCCCCCGGCTGCTTGCGCGCCGCCAGGTGCACCACCCCGGTGACCTCGTAATCGGCCAGCACCCGGTCCAGCAGCGGCCGGTCGAGCACCGAACCCCGGCCCACCGGAACTCCCTTGGGCAGCCGGTCGTCCACTCCCGTGGAGAAGTTGTCCAGCACGACCACCCGCTCACCCGCCGCGGTCATGGCGTGCACCACATGTGCCCCGATGTAACCGGCTCCGCCGGTGATCAGCCAGGTCATGATCGCCAGCCTAACCGGCCCACCACACGGCGTGCGTACCGTAGCCGCACTGTCGCGTAGTGTCATCACCGGCGCCGGTTTTGCCTCTTGGATGAACTCGGGGTTTCCTGACCACGACGCCATGCTTGCCGCACGATGGCGATCGGATAATCTCTGCCCTCGTGCAGCCCGTACGCAAGCGGGTTCTGCCCCCTCAAGGAGTGAGTTCAGCTGTCGACCGCGATTCTCACCGGTCCGCCCGTTCCCGGGTCTGTGCTCGGAGCCGACCTGACCGCGCTGGGATTCACCGTCACGGTGGCCGGCAGCACCACCGCGCTCGGCGCCGTCCTCGCGGACGTCGCACCCGGTGAACGCGTCGCCCTGATCGACCCGCGCTTCGCCGGACACCGGCACAGCCTGCGCCTGGCACTCACCGACCCGCGCTTCGCCGCCGCCGCCGTACCCGGCGCGCTCACCGTCACCGCGGCGGCCCGCGGCGCCCTCGCCGCCGCCGTCGAGCGTACAAGCGCCCAGGTGCCCGCCGGTACCGGCGCCGGCAGCACCGGCGAGGACCCGGACGTCCTCGTCGACACCCTCACCGAGCGGCTGACCGAGGCCGGCTGCGCCGTGCACCGCCCCGAACTGGGCCCGCTCACCGCCGCCGTGCCCCGCACCGACGAGGAACGCGCCACGGCCGCCGCCGCCATCGCCGCCACCGACGAGGAAGCGGTCCGGCTGCGCTCCGCCGTCAAGTCCCGCGACGGCTTCTTCACCACCCACCTGGTCAGCCCCTACTCGCGCTACCTGGCCCGCTGGTGCGCCCGGCGCGGCCTCACCCCCAACCAGGTCACCACCGCCTCCCTGTTCACCGCGCTCATCGCGGCCGGCTGCGCCGCCACCGGCACCCGCGCCGGCTTCGTCGCGGCCGGTGCGCTGCTGCTGTTCTCCTTCGTGCTCGACTGCACCGACGGCCAGCTCGCCCGCTACGCGCTCAAGTACTCCACCCTCGGCGCCTGGCTGGACGCCACCTTCGACCGCGCCAAGGAGTACGCCTACTACGCCGGCCTCGCCCTCGGCGCGGCCCGTGGCGGCGAGGACGTGTGGGCGCTGGCGCTGGGCGCCATGATCCTCCAGACCTGCCGCCACATCGTCGACTTCTCCTTCAACGAGGCCAACGCCGCCGCCCCCGGCACCGGTTCCGGCAACGCCTCCAGCCCCGCCGCCGCGCTCTCCGGCCGGCTGGACTCCATCGGCTGGACCGTGTGGGCCCGCCGCATGATCGTGCTGCCCATCGGCGAACGCTGGGCCCTGATCGCCGTGCTCACCGCGCTCACCACCCCCCGCGTCACCCTGATCGTCCTGCTGGCCGCCGGTGGCTTCGCCGCCTGCTACACCACCGCGGGACGCCTGCTGCGCTCCCGTCGCAAGGCCACCGGCGGCACCGGCGCCGCCCGCGCCCTGGCCGGGCTCACCGACAACGGCCCGCTCGCCGAGGCCGCCGCCCGCCTGCCCCTGCCCGGGGCCGGCGGCGCGCTGAGCGCCCCGCTGTGGGCCGGGCTCGGCACCGTCGCACTCATCGGCATACTCCTGCTGCCCGGCGTCGCCGGCGGCTGGGGCGCGCTCGGCGCCGCCGCCCTCTACGCCCTGTGCGCGGGCCGCGCCACCGCCGCCCCGCTGACCCGCCCGCTGGACTGGCTGCTGCCCCCGCTGTTCCGCGCGGGGGAGTACGGCGCGGTGCTGATCCTCGCCGCCCGCAGCGACAGCGCCGGCGCTCTGCCCGCCGCCTTCGGCCTGCTGGCCGCCGTCGCCTACCACCACTACGACACCGTCTACCGGCTGCGCGGCGGTGCCGGGGCACCCCCGCGCGCCCTGGTGCGCGCGGCCGGCGGCCACGAGGGCCGCACCCTGCTGGTGGTCGCGGCAGCCGCCGCGTTCACCGGCACCGACACCTTCACCCTCGCGCTGACGGTCCTCGCCGGGGCCCTCGCGCTGCTGGTGCTGGCGGAGAGCATCCGCTTCTGGATCTCCTCCGCCGCACCCGCCGTACACGATGAGACAGGAGAACCCGCATGATCGGCCTCGTGCTGGCCGCCGGCGCCGGAAGGCGTCTGCGCCCCTACACCGACACCCTGCCCAAGGCCCTGGTGCCGGTGGTCGCGCCCGACGCGGCGGACTCCAGAACCGTCCTCGACCTCACCCTCGCCAACTTCGCGGAGGTCGGCCTCACCGACGCCGCCATCGTCGTCGGCTACCGCAAGGAAGCCGTGTACGAGCGCAGGGCCGACCTGGAGCGGCGCTACGGCGTCAAGCTCACCCTGGTCGAGAACGACAAGGCCGAGGAGTGGAACAACGCCTACTCCTTGTGGTGCGCCCGCGACATCATCAGCGAGGGCGTGATCCTCGCCAACGGTGACACCGTGCACCCCGCCTCCGTCGAGAAGACCCTGCTCGCCTCCCGCGCCCCCGGCCGCCACATCATCCTGGCGCTGGACACGGTCAAGAAGCTCGCCGACGAGGAGATGAAGGTCATCACCGACGCCTCGGGCGCGGTGCGGCGCATCACCAAGCTCATGCCGCCGCAGGACGCCACCGGCGAGTACATCGGCGTCACCCTCATCGAGCCGGAGGCCGCCGCCGACCTCGCCGACGCCCTGCGCGTCACCTACGAGCGCGACCCGCAGCTGTACTACGAGGACGGCTACCAGGAGCTGGCCGACCGCGGCATCACCCTGTCCACCGCGCCGATCGGCGAGGTCAGCTGGGTCGAGATCGACAACCACGACGATCTCGCCCGCGGACGGGAGATCGCATGCCACTACTGACCCGCCTCATCCCCTCACCCGTCTCCGTCGACATCCGGGCCGGCGCCCTGGACAACCTCGCCGGTCTCCTCGCCGACCAGCGGATCTCCCCGTCCGGCCGGCTCGCCGTCGCCATCAGCTCCGGATCCGGCGCCGCCCTGCGCGCGCGCCTGGAGGCGGATCTGCCGGGCGCCGACTGGTACGAGGTGGCCGGGGGCACCCTGGACGCCGCCGTGGCGCTGGGCGACGCCATGAAGGCCGGACACTACGACGCCGTGGTCGGCCTCGGCGGCGGCAAGATCATCGACGCCGCCAAGTACGCCTCCGCGCGCGTCGGGCTGCCCATGGTCGCCGTGGCCACCAACCTCGCCCACGACGGCCTGTGCTCCCCGATCTCCACCCTCGACAACGACGCCGGGCGCGGCTCCTACGGGGTGCCCACCCCCATCGCCATCGTGGTGGACCTCGACGTCATCCGGGACGCCCCGGTGCGCTTCGTGCGCTCGGGCATCGGCGACGCCCTGTCCAACATCTCCGCCATCGCCGACTGGGAACTGGCCCACCGCGAGACCGGCGAGCAGATCGACGGACTGGCCGCCGCCATGGCACGGCAGGCCGGGCAGGCCGTCCTGCGCCACCCGGCCGGCTGCGGCGACGACGGCTTCCTCACCGTGCTCTCCGAGGGCCTGGTGCTCTCCGGCATCGCCATGTCCATCGCCGGGCACAGCCGCCCCTCCTCCGGCGCCTGCCACGAGATCTCGCACGCCCTGGACCTGCTCCACCCGCACCGCTCCGCGCCGCACGGCGAGCAGGTGGGCCTCGGGGCCGCCTTCGCCATGCACCTGCGCGGCGCCGTCGAGGAGGGAGCCCTGATCGCCGAGGTGCTGCGGCGGCACGGGCTGCCGGTCCTCCCCGACGAGATCGGCTTCAGCACCGAAGAATTCGTCCGGGCCGTGGAGTTCGCTCCGCAGACCCGGCCGGGCCGCTACACCATCCTCGAACACCTCGACCTGACCACCGACGAGATCCGGGACCGTTACGCCGACTATGTCAAAACCATCAGTAGCTGAACTCCGCCCGGTCGTGCACCCCGAAGGGGTCAAGGACCGGCGCAGCGGAGAGCACTGGGCCGGGCGCCTGTACATGCGGGAGATCTCGCTGCGCTGGACCCGGCACCTGGTCAACACCCGGATAACCCCCAACCAGCTGACGTACCTCATGGTCGTCGCCGGCGTCGCCGCCGGCGCCGTCCTGCTGGTGCCGGGCATCGCGGGGGCGCTGCTGGCCGCCCTGCTCATCCAGCTGTACCTGCTGCTGGACTGCGTGGACGGCGAGGTCGCCCGCTGGCGCGCCAAGACCTCCATCACCGGCGTCTACCTGGACCGGGTCGGCCACTACCTGGCCGAGGCCGCGCTGCTGGTCGGCTTCGGGGTACGGGCCGCCGACGTCTTCGGCGTCGAGGGCGACTCCGCCAACTGGCTGTGGGCCTTCATCGGCACCGTCGCCGCGCTGGGCGCCATCCTCATCAAGGCCGAGACGGACCTGGTGGACGTGGCCCGCGCCCGCAGCGGACTGCCCGCCGTCAAGGACGAGGCCGCCACCCCCCGCTCCTCCGGCCTGGCACTGGCCCGCAAGGCCGCCGCCGCGCTGAAGTTCCACCGGCTGGTGGGCGGCGTCGAGGCGTCGCTGCTGATCCTCGCCGTCGCCGTCGCCGACCTGATCCGCGGCGACCTGTTCTTCACCCGCCTCGGCGTGGCCGTGCTGGCCGCGATCGCGGTCGTCCAGACCCTGCTGCACCTGGTGTCCATCCTGGCCTCCAGCAGGCTGCGGTGAGCGCCGTGGGCACCGCGCAGCTCACCGTCGGGGCCGTGATCATCACCATGGGCACCCGGCCCGAGGAACTGCGCGCGCTGCTGGATTCGGTCGCCGCCCAGGACGGCGCCCCCGTCCAGACCGTGGTGGTCGGCAACGGCGCCCCCGTCACCGGGCTGCCCGAGGGCGTGCGCTGCGTGGAGCTCCCGGAGAACCTGGGCATCCCCGGCGGGCGCAACGTCGGCATCGAGGCCTTCGGCCCCGGCGGCGGCGACGTGGACATCCTGCTGTTCCTGGACGACGACGGGCGCCTGCCGGACGCCGGCACCGCCGAGACGGTACGCGAGGCGTTCGCCGCAGACCCGCGGCTGGGCATCGTGAGCTTCCGCATCGCCGACCCGGACACCGGCGTCACCCAGCGCCGCCACGTACCGCGGCTGCGCGCCTCCGACCCGCTGCGCTCCTCGCGGGTCACCACCTTCCTCGGCGGCGCCAACGCCGTGCGCACCCAGGTGTTCGCCGAGGTCGGCGGCCTGCCGGACGAATTCTTCTACGCGCACGAGGAGACCGACCTGGCCTGGCGCGCCCTGGACGCGGGCTGGCAGATCGACTACCGCGCGGACCTGGTGCTGCACCACCCCACCACCGCCCCGTCCCGGCACGCCCACTACCACCGCATGGTGGCCAGGAACCGGGTCTGGCTGGCCCGGCGGAATCTGCCGCTGCTCCTGATCCCGGTCTACCTGGGCGTCTGGATGCTGCTCACCCTGCTGCGCCGGCCCTCGTGGACGGCGCTCAAGGCGTGGTTCGGCGGATTCGCCGAGGGCTGGCGTACCCCCGCCGGGTCCCGGCGGCCGATGCGGTGGCGTACGGTATGGCGCCTGACCCGGCTGGGCCGACCTCCCGTCATCTGACAAGCTCGGGTCTGAGACCATCCAGGGGCCGGCTCACCCCCGGATCCCATACGGCTGTGCCCTGCGAGGACGAAAGTTTCAACGTTGAGTGAGACCACGCGCGCCAGCGCGCCCCCACGCGCCGTTCCGCTGGCAGAAGTGGCGGCCAGACACGGTCTGGCCGTCAGCGGCGCCAGGCCCTCCCTGCCCGCCTATGTGCGGCAACTGTGGGCCCGGCGGCATTTCATCACCGCCTTCTCCCGGGCCAAGCTCGCGGCCCAGTACAGCCAGGCGAAACTCGGGCAGCTGTGGCAGGTGGCGACGCCGCTGCTGAACGCCTTGGTGTACTTCCTGATCTTCGGCTTGATCCTGGGTGCCAAGGGGGGTATGGACAACAGCGACTATGTCCCGTTTCTGGTGGCGGGCGTCTTCGTCTTCGCTTTCACCCAGAATTCCGTCATGTCGGGAGTCAAGTCCATCTCGGGCAATCTTGGCATGGTGCGTGCGCTGCACTTCCCCCGGGCCTCTCTTCCGATCGCCTTCTCCCTCCAGCAGCTCCAGCAGCTCCTCTACTCGATGATCGTGCTCGCCGCCATCGCCATCGGTTTCGGGCACTACCCGACCTGGTACTGGCTGCTGGTGTTCCCGGCCCTGTTCGTCCAGTTCTTCTTCAACGCCGGCCTGGCCATGATCTTCGCCCGGCTCGGCAGCCACACCCCGGACATGGCCCAGCTGATGCCGTTCGTGCTGCGTACCTGGATGTACGCCTCGGGTGTCATGTTCCCGCTGCGCGCCATGATCGAGCGGAACGGGGACGTTCCCGTGTGGGTCGCGGACATCCTGGAGGCCAACCCCGCAGCGGTCTACATGGACCTCATCCGCTACGCCCTGATCGACAGCCCCCAGTACAGTGGCATTCCCGGCCTGACCTGGGCGTACGCCCTCGGCTGGGCCCTGCTGATCGGCATCGGCGGATTCGTGTACTTCTGGAAGGCGGAGGAGCGGTACGGCCGTGGCTGAGAACCCAACCCCCCTCCCGGCGGACGAGCTGGAGCGCGTTCCCACCGTCATCGCCGACGACGTGCACATCGTCTACCGCGTCTACGGCGGCGGGAACAAGGGCAACGCCACCGCCGCGCTGCGCCGCATCATCCGCCGTGAGCCCTCCTCTCGGGTCCGCGAGGTGCACGCCGTACGCGGGGTGACCTTCACCGCCTACCGCGGTGAGGCCATCGGGCTCATCGGCTCCAACGGCTCCGGCAAGTCCACCCTGCTGCGCGCCATCGCCGGGCTGCTGCCCACCGAGCGCGGCAAGGTCTACACCGACGGTCAGCCCTCCCTGCTCGGCGTCAACGCCGCCCTGATGAACGACCTGACCGGCGAGCGCAACGTGGTGCTCGGCGGGCTCGCCATGGGCATGACGCGCGAGCAGATCAAGGAGCGCTACCAGGGCATCGTCGACTTCTCGGGGATCAACGACAAGGGCGACTTCATCAGCCTGCCCATGCGGACCTACTCCTCGGGCATGGCGGCGCGGCTGCGCTTCTCCATCGCCGCCGCCAAGGACCACGACGTCCTGATGATCGACGAGGCGCTCGCCACCGGCGACAAGAAGTTCCAGCGCCGTTCCGAGGCCCGCATTCGCGAACTGCGCCAGGAGGCCGGCACCGTCTTCCTGGTCAGCCACAACAACAAGTCCATCCGGTCCACCTGCGACCGGGTGCTGTGGCTGGAGAAGGGCGAACTCGTCATGGACGGTCCCACCGAGCAGGTCATGAAGGCCTACGAGGAAGAGACCGGAAAGTAGCGTCCCGGCACGGCCCCGGACCGCGTGTCCGGGGCCGTGCCCGTGCGCGCCCCACGGTAGAAAGACGGATATGACGACGGCCAAGGCCACCGACGCGGCCACCCACGCGGTCCTCTCCAAGGCCGCGCACGAGAACTTCCCCGTGGCCCCCGCCTTCGTCCCCCGGGCCTGGCGCGAGGACCTGATGGCGGTCTACGGCTACGCCCGCCTCGTCGACGACATCGGCGACCGCGACCTCGCCCCCGGCGGCGCCGACGCCCGCGCCCTGGGCGTGGACCCCGGACAGGCCGACGAGCCGCTGCCCATGCTGGACGCCCTCGAAGCCGATCTGCACCGCGTCTTCGCCACCGCCCACGGCGGGCCACCGCCCCGCCACCCCCTGCTGCGCGCCCTCATCCCCACCGTGCGCCGCACCGGCCTCACCGAGAGGCCCTTCCTCGACCTCATCGAGGCCAACCGGATCGACCAGCGCGTCAGCCGCTACGCCGACCACGCGCAGCTGCTCGACTACTGCACCTACTCCGCGAACCCTGTGGGACGGCTGGTCCTGGGCATCACCGGCACCGCCACCCCCGAACGCGTCCGCCGCTCCGACGCCATCTGCACCGCACTCCAGCTCATCGAACACCTCCAGGACGTCGCCGAGGACCTCGCCCGCGACCGCATCTACCTCCCGCAGGAGGACATGCGGCGCTTCCACGTCACCGAGGCCGACCTCGCCGCCCCCACCGCCAGTGCCTCGGTACGCACCCTGGTCGCCTGTGCGACCGAACGGGCACGTAGGCTGCTCGATGAGGGCGCCCCCCTGGTGGGCAGCGTCCACGGGCGGCTGCGGCTGCTGCTCGCCGGATTCGTCGGCGGCGGCAGGGCGGCGGCCCAGGCCATCGCCGACGCCGGCTACGACGTCCTGGCATCCGCGCCGAAACCCACCAAGAGCGGCCTGCTGTACGCGGCGGGAACGACACTGCGACGAGGGACGTGAGGGTAGTAACCCGTGAAGACCGCGTGAGACACCGCCCGCCCCTGCCCTCAGCCGTACTGGCCTCCTACCACTACTGCGAGACCATCACCGGGCAGCAGGCGAGAAACTTCGCCTACGGCATCCGGCTGCTGCCCACCGCGCAGCGCCGTGCCCTGTCCGCCCTGTACGCGTTCGCCCGCCGCGTCGACGACATCGGCGACGGCACCCTGGACCCGGAGACCAAGCAGACCCGGCTGCTGGAGTGCCGCGACCTGCTGGAACGGGTCCGTTCCGGTACCGTCCCCGACGACGCCACCGACCCGGTCGCCCTCGCCCTCGCGCACGCCGCCCGGACCTTCCCCATCCCGCTCGGCGGCCTCGACGAACTCATCGACGGCGTCCTGATGGACGTCCGCGGCCACACCTACGAGAACTGGGACGACCTGCGGTTCTACTGCCGCTGCGTGGCCGGCGCCATCGGCCGGCTCTCGCTCGGCGTCTTCGGCACCGTCCCCGGCGTACGCGGCGCGGCCCGGGCCCCCGAGTACGCCGACACCCTGGGCCTGGCGCTCCAGCTCACCAACATCCTGCGCGACGTGCGCGAGGACGCCGGCAACGGCCGCGTCTACCTGCCCGCCGAGGACCTGCGCAAGTTCTCCTGCCCCGAGACGGCCCAGGACCTGCGCCGGTACCCGCCGCAGCACGGCGCCGACTTCACCAATCTGGTCCGCTTCCAGATCGAGCGCGCCAGGGAACTGTTCGCCGAGGGATTCAAGCTGCTGCCCATGCTCGACCGCCGCTCCGGCGCCTGTGTCGCCGCCATGGCCGGCATCTACCACCGCCTGCTGGACCGCATCGCCGAGGACCCCGCCGCCGTCCTGCGCGGCCGGGTCGCCCTGCCCGCACCGGAGAAGGCCCTGGTCGCGGTGCGCGGACTGACCGGCATGGACGCCCGCCGCATCGCCCGGCAGGCCCACCCGTGACCAGCGCCCTGGTCATCGGCGGCGGCCTGGCCGGCACCACCGCCGCGCTCGCGCTCGCCGACCGCGGAATGACCGTCACCCTCACCGAGGCCCGCCCCCGGCTCGGCGGACTCGCCTTCTCCTTCACCCGTGACAGCCCCGCCGGAGCGCTGACCGTCGACAACGGACAGCACGTCTACCTGCGCTGCTGCACCGCCTACCAGGGATTCCTGCGCCGCGTCGGCGGCGCCGCGCTCGCTCCGGTGCAACGCCGCATGGACGTCCCGGTCCTGCACGCCGGCACCCGCCGGCTCGGCCGGCTGCGCCGCACCGCCGCCCCCGTACCCCTGCACCTGGCCGGCGGCCTCGCCCGCTACCCGCACCTCGGCCTCGCCGAACGCGCCTCGGTGGGCCGCGCCGCCCTCGCCCTGCGCCGCCTGGACCCCGCCGACCCCGCCCTGGACGGCGAGAACTTCGGCGACTGGCTGCACCGGCACGGCCAGAACGCGGCCACCGTCGCGGCGCTGTGGGACCTCGTCGGCGTCGCCACCCTCAACGCCCGCGCGCACGACGTCTCCCTCGCGCTGGCCGCCAAGGTCTTCCGCACCGGGCTGCTCACCACGCCCGGCGCCGCCGACATCGGCCTCCCGGAGGTACCGCTGGGCCGGCTGCACGACACCCTGGCCGCCGCCGCCCTGGACCGTGCCGGGGTACGCACCCTGCTCGCCGCCAAGGCCCGCACCCTGCACCGCGACGAGGAGAGCGGCGGCTGGCGCGCCGGGCTGACCGGCCGCGACGACGCCCCGCACACCCTGACCGCCGACGTCGTCGTCCTCGCCGTGCCACAGCGCGAGGCCCATGGCCTGCTGCCGCCCGGCGCCCTGCACGACCCCGACCGGCTGCTCGCCCTCACCGACGCCCCCATCCTCAACGTCCACGTGGTCTACGACCGGCAGGTCATGGGCGTCCCCTTCCTCGCCGCGCTCGACAGCCCCGTGCAGTGGGTCTTCGACCGCACCGCCCCCTCCGGGCTCACCTCGGGGCAGTACCTCGCGCTCTCCCAGTCCGCGGCCGGCGAGGAGATCGACCTGCCCGCCAAGGTGCTGCGCAAGCGGTACCTCCCCGAACTGGAGCGGCTGCTGCCGCGTGCCGCCCACGCCGGAGTACGCGACTTCTTCGTCACCCGCGAACGCACCGCCACCTTCGCCCCGGCCCCCGGCACCGCCCGGCTGCGCCCGCCCGCCGTCACCGGCGCCCGCGGGCTGTTCCTGGCCGGCGCCTGGACCGCCACCGGCTGGCCCGCCACCATGGAGGGTGCGGTGCGCAGCGGACTGGCCGCCGCCCGCGCCGCGGTGGCGTGACCCGCTCATGGCAAGGGGGACCGGCCCCCGGCCGGCCCCAGGTACGCTCGAAGCCGGATGCCCGGCGAGCGAGGCTGCACCGGGGGGTATCCGCCGGCCGCCGGCCGGAGCCACTGCGGAACGCTCCGCGAGGGTCCATCACGAGGAGGGCCTGGCACCCGCTCACCGCCACATCCGCGATATCCGCAGTACTGGAGAACAGAACCCCATGAGTCAGACCGCGGTCAACGCCCTGCTGGAACGCGGGCGCACCCTCACCACCCCCGCGCTGCGCGCCGCCGTCGACCGGCTGGCCCCGCCCATGAACACGGTGGCCGCGTACCACTTCGGCTGGATCGACGCGCACGGCCAGGAGTCCGCGAGCGACGGCGGCAAGGCGGTCCGCCCCGCACTGGCCCTGCTGTCCGCGGAGGCCGCCGGGGCCGCCCCGGAGACCGGCGTGCCGGGCGCCGTCGCCGTCGAGCTGGTGCACAACTTCTCCCTGCTGCACGACGATCTGATGGACGGCGACGAGCAGCGCCGGCACCGCGACACCGTCTGGAAGGTGCACGGACCCGCCCAGGCCATCCTGGTCGGCGACGCGCTGTTCGCCATCTCCCACGAGGTGCTGCTGGAAGCCGGGGGAGAGGGCTCCGCGCGCGCCGCCCGCCGGCTGGCCGTCGCCTCCCGCAAGCTCATCGACGGGCAGGCCCAGGACATCTCCTTCGAGCACCGGGAGTTCGTCTCGGTCGCCGAATGCCTGGAGATGGAGGGCAACAAGACCGGCGCCCTGCTCGCCTGCGCCGCCTCCATCGGCGCGGTGCTCGGTGGCGCGGACGACACCACCGCCGACGCGCTGGAGCGGTACGGCCACCATCTGGGCCTCGCCTTCCAGGCCGTGGACGACCTGCTGGGCATCTGGGGCGACCCGGCCGCCACCGGCAAGCAGACCTGGAGCGACCTGCGGCAGCGCAAGAAGTCGCTGCCGGTCGCCGCGGCCGTCGCCGCCGACGGTGCCGCGGCCCGGCAGCTGACCGCGCTGCTGACCGCAGACGCCAAGAAGAGCGAGGAGGAGTTCGCGGACTTCGACGAGGCGGAGTTCGCCGCCCGCGCCGCGCTCATCGAAGAGGCCGGCGGCCGGCAGTGGACGGCGGACGAGGCCCGCCGCCAGCACGACACCGCGCTGCGCGCCCTGGACGGACTCGGGATGCCGGACACCGTGCGCGAACAGCTCGTGGACCTGGCCGACTTCATCGTCATCCGCGAGAAGTAGCGGCCCGGCGGCGGATGGAAGGCGAGCTGTTCGGCCGCCCGCCGGCCGAGGTCGCGCCGGGAGCCGTGCATCTGCCCGGCTGGCTGACCCCCGGCGAGCAGCGCGCCCTGCTGGCCGACTGCCGCCGCTGGGCGCGGCCCCCGGCCGGACTGCGGACCGTACGGATGCCGCGCGGCGGGGAGATGTCGGTACGCCAGCTGAGCCTGGGGTGGCACTGGTATCCCTACGGCTACGCCCGCACCGTGGTCGACGGTGACGGTGCACCGGTGAAGCCGTTCCCGGCCGCGCTCGGCCGGCTGGCGGAGCGGGCGGTGGCCGAGGCCGCACTGCCGGCGGCCGGGGCCCCGTACGACATCGCCCTCATCAACTTCTACGACGCGCAGGCCCGGATGGGCATGCACCGCGACAGCGACGAACGCTCGGCCGCGCCCGTGGTCTCGCTGAGCCTGGGCGACAGCTGCGTCTTCCGCTTCGGAACCCCGCAGAGCAGGGGCCGGCCCTGGGCCGACACGGAGCTGCGCAGCGGTGACGCGTTCGTCTTCGGCGCCGCGTCCCGCCTGGCGTACCACGGTGTCCCGCGCACCCACCCGGGCACGGCCCCGCCAGCGCTCGGCCTGACCGGGCGTCTCAACATCACCTTGCGCGTCTCGGGACTGACGGACTGACGCGCCGGAGGGCCGGCGGTGGGCGGCCTTCGGCCGGCGCACGCCGGTCCGCGCGCCCCCTTCCACCCCGCCCGTTTCCCCCGCCCAGGCCCGGCCACCCGATCGTGGTGCGCGCGGGGGAAGCGCCCCTTCACCCCCAGGGGGTCAATCCCGCGCCCCGCGTATTCACTCATTGGGAGCTGGCGAGGGGTGGCGATTGCTCAAACCAGGGGCGGCCAGCGGTCAGTTGACGCATAGCGTGGGCACCGGCACACAGAGCCACTCGTTCGCGGTGGCCATCCTCCGCCCACGAGAATCCGAAGGACCCCGATGCCCGAACCCAGCAGCCAACGGGCGCTCACCGGAAGCGGCCTCGCCGCTCCCGCCGCCCCGCCACGGCCCCACCCCGCACGGGGCCGACTGCTGCGCCTGGCCGTGCTGCCCGCCGCGCTGGTGGCCGCCTTCGGCGCCGCCGCCGTGCTCGCCGTCCAGCGCCTCGCCCACCCCGCTCCGTTACTGGTGGCCGCCGTCCTGTGCGCCGGCGCCGTCATCGCCGGGGCCGCCGCGACCGCGGTGGGCGAGGCGAAGATCCAGGCCACCCGGCACGCCGCCCTGGGGCGCCGGCTGGCCCGGCACCGCGCCGAACTCACCGCCCTGCCCACCCGCCCCGCCCGGCGCCGGGACACCGCCGCCACCGGCGCCGGTCCGGGCGCCGAGCCGCGCACCGACAGCCTGGCCGCCCTCGGCCACGAGATCGACGCCCACCGGCACGCCGCCGAGGCCGCCATCGCCCACGCGCTCACCCTCACCCCCGGCGCCACCCCCGGCACCGACGAGAAGATCGCGGTCTTCGTCAATCTCGCCCGCCGGATGCAGAACTTCGTCCACCGCCAGCTGGAACACCTCGACGAGCTGGAACACGAGGTCGAGGACCCGGACCTGCTCAAGGGCCTCTTCCACATCGACCACCTCGCCACCCGCATCCGCCGGCACGCCGAGAACCTCGCCGTTCTGGGCGGCGCCGTCTCCCGCCGCCAGTGGACCCGCCCGGTGGCCCTCACCGAGGTGCTGCGCTCGTGCATCGCCGAGGTCGAGCAGTACACCCGGGTCAAGCTGGTGCCCCCGATCGAGGGCACCGTCCGCGGCCACGCCGTCGCCGACGTCATCCACCTGCTCGCCGAACTCGTGGAGAACGCCACCCTCTACTCCGCCCCGCAGACCCGCGTCCTGCTGCGCGTCCAGCGGGTCACCGCCGGCCTGGCCATCGAGGTCGAGGACCGCGGCCTGGGCATGACCGACGCCGAACAGAGCCGGATGAACGCCGTGCTGGCCGGCGCCGAGCCCTTCGACGTCGCCGAACTCCTGGAGGACGGCCGGGTCGGTCTGTTCGTCGTGTCCACCCTCGCCCGCCGCCACGACATCGTCGTCCAGCTCCAGAGCAACATCTACGGCGGCGTCCAGGCCGTCCTGGTCCTCCCCGACGACCTGCTGGGCGACGAGTCCGAGGGCCAGTTCGTACCGGGACCGCCGCGCCACCGCGGCACCCCCGCCGAGCCCGTGATCACCACCACCGTGACCACCCGCGCCGCACCGAACGTCTGCACCGCGCCCCCCGCCCGCCCCCAACTGCCGCGCCGCAGACGCCAGCAGCACCTGGTACCCCAGCTGCGCGACATCACCCCGCCCGCGCCGGGGCTCGCCGCCTCGCTCGCCGCCGAACGCGACCACGACCACGACCCCGGCCGCGCCCGCCGGCACGACCCCGAGCAGGACCCCGACCCGGACCCCGGCCTGATGGCCGCCTTCCGGCGCGGCACCAGCCTCGCCGAGAACCCCGACGAGCACGAGTGACCCGCGAGGAGAACGACACGACCATGGTGAGCGAAGCGCCCCTGGGCCCGGCGGAGACCGATCTGTCCTGGCTGCTGAGCGGCCTCGTCGAGCGGGTGCCGCACGCGCGCAGCGCCGTACTGCTGTCCATCGACGGGCTGGTGACCGCCGCCCACGGCCTGGAATCGTCCGGCGCCGACCATCTGGCCGCCCTCGCCGCCGGTCTGTACGGGCTCGCCCGCAGCGCCGGAACCCGCTTCGGCGATCCCGGCGAGGTACGCCAGGTCGTCGTGGAGATCGAACACACGCTGCTGTTCGTCTCCAGCGCGGGCTCCGGCGCCTGCCTGGCCGTCATCGCCGCCCGGGAGGCCGATCCGGCCGTGCTCGGCTACGAGATGGCCATGCTGGTCAAGAGCGTACGTCCGGCCCTGGGCACCGCGCCCCGGCAGCCGGCGGGACAGTGACCCGATGCCAGAACCCCGACCGGAGCCCTGGCTCGACGACGACGCGGGCGCCCTGGTGCGCCCCTTCACCGCCACCGGTGGCCGCACCAGGCCCGCCGCGGAGCTGGATCTGATGACGCTGGTACGGGCCACCGGCGCCGATGTGCGCGGCCCGGCGGTGCCCGAGCACGACCAGATGCTGGCGCTGTGCCGCCGCCCCGTCTCGGTCGCCGAACTCGCCGCACACGTCCGGCTGCCCGTCACCCTCACCAAGGTGCTGCTGTCCGACCTGCTGGAACGCGGCGCGGTCACCACCCGGGCCCCCGAACTGGCGCCCCACCAACCCCTGGACAAAGACCTGTTGGAGGCGGTCCTGCATGGACTCCGCAAACGGCTGTGACCCCTTCCCCACGGCGGTGAAGATCCTCATCGCGGGCGGATTCGGAGTCGGCAAGACCACCTTCGTGGGTGCCGTCAGCGAGATCGAGCCGCTCAGCACCGAGGAGATCCTCACCGAGGTGAGCGCCGCCACCGACAATCTGGAGGGCGTCGAGCGCAAGACCTCCACCACCGTCGCCATGGACTTCGGCCGGATCACCCTGGACAACCACCATGTGCTGTACCTGTTCGGCACCCCGGGGCAGGAGCGGTTCTGGTTCATGTGGAACGAGCTGTGCCACGGCGCGCTGGGCGCCGTGGTGCTGGCCGACACCCGGCGCCTGGAGGAGAGCTTCCCCGCGGTGGACTTCTTCGAGCGGCGCGGCGTCGGCTTCGTCGTCGCCGTCAACGAGTTCGACGGCGCGCACCGGTACGCCGTCCCCGAGATCCGCGCCGCCATGGACCTCAATCCGCAGGTGCCCATCGTGCTGTGCGACGCCCGGCAGTCCGCCTCCGGCACCCAGGTCCTGGTCACCCTCATCCAGCATCTGATCGACGCGCGCGGCCCCCGGCCGGCCGACGACGCACGGCCGCAGCCCTCCGGCGTACGCCCCTGACCCGGCGCACCGCCCGCCGGCTCCCGACCCGGGGCCGGCGGGCGGTGCGAGCCCCGGCCCGGGAGGGGGCGGTGTCAGGTCGTGGCTGCCGAACGCCGGGCTTCCCGTCTTTCTACGGCATGCCGGCGAAGCGCCGTTGTTAGCGTTCGCTCCCCGGCGCCCGGACAGTGGCGCCGGCCACCGGAAGGGGGACAGGTGACATGAGCGGAACACGGGAACCGGGGGCGGATCACCCGGAATCCGGGACCGGGCCGGCGCCGGGAAACGGGGGCACCTACCGGATCGGCATCACCGGCGACGCGGCCGGACCCGTCATCGCCGGCCACCACAACCTGATCGTCGACGCTCAGCACGGTTCGACCGTCACCGTGCAGATGCCGCGTCAGCGGCCCGCCCCGGTACGGCGCGAGAACGTCCGGCTGCTGCCCCGTCAGCAGCGCGAACCGGTCGGCCGCACCGCCGAACTGGCCGCACTCGTCCGCGCGGTGGGGGAGGGAGGCCCCGTACAGCTCTGGGGCGCGCCGGGCAGCGGCAAGAGCACCCTGCTGCGGCACGCCGCCCGCCTCGTCGACCCCGGCCCCGACGGCGTGCTCTTCCTAGGCCGCACCCACCACGATCCGCGCGATCTGGCCCAGGAGATCTTCGAGGCGTTCTACGACGCGCCGGGTCACGCGCCGACCCCCACGGAACTGCGGCTGCTGATGACGGGCGTACGCGGCACCGTCTACCTCGACAACGTCACGCTCCGCGCGGACGGGCTCGCCCAGCTGATGGACGCCGCCCCCGACCTGACGTTCGTGCTCGCGGGCCGGGAGCGGATCCTGTGGGACGAGGGAACCGCCGTGGAGGTGAAGGGCCTGAGCCGGGACGGCGCCGCCGACCTCCTCGCCCGGGCCACCGGACATCCCCTGCCGGCCGGGGAACGGGGCGGGGCCGACCGCCTGTGGCTGGCCACCGAAGGGCTGCCGCTGCCGCTGTTGTGGGCGGCGGGGCTCGCCGGGACCGACCCGGACGGTGGCCTACGTCTGCCGTTGCCCGCCGAGATCACCGCACTGCTGCCCGCGCTGCTCGACCGGCTCGACGGGACCGGCCTGAGCATCCTGCGGGTGCTGGCCACCCTCGACGACTGCGAGATTCCCACCGTGCACCTCGGCGGGCTGATCGCGGCGGCCGATCCGGGCGCGGCGGCCGAACGGCTCGTCGATCTCGGCCTGGTGCAGGAGAGCGCGGACGGCTACCGCCTGGCGTCCGGCGTCCTGGGCGCGGTGCGGGGCCGTTTCCCCGGACCGTTCCCCGCCGACCGGCTCAGCGACCACTTCGCCTCCTGGGTCGCCCACCCCTCCACCACCGCACAGCAGATCGCCGAGCACGGGGCGCTGCTCGAACACCTCGTCGCGCTCGCGGAGCGCGCCGGACGGCCCGACCTCGCCATCGGGCTCGCCCGCGCCACCGCTGCGGCCCTCGCCACCTCGCTGCGCTTCGGTGCCTGGGGCAGGCTGCTGGGCCGTGGCTGGGCGGCGGCCCGGCACTCGGGAGACCGGCGGGCCGAGGCCCATTTCCTTCGCGAGGAGGCGGTACGCACCCTGCTGCTGGGCAAGCGGGTCCTCTCGGCGGCGCTGGTGGCCGAGGCGGCCTGGCTGGTGCGGGAGGTGCCGGGATCGGACGCGGCGCAGCCGCTGATGCCGGACCCGCCGCCCGCTCCCGCCCCCGGGGCGGAGGCACCCGAGGGCCTGATCCCGCAGCAGCCGGCGCCGTCGGATCCGCCGGCGGGCGGCCCGGGCGGACCGACCGGCCCGGAGGTACCGGGCGAGCCGCTGCCGGACTTCGACGTGGCGGCGCACATGGCGGAGGCGGTCGGCGGCCTCCCGGCCGACGGGGCCGGGACCGGCTTTCCGGACGCCGGCCCCTCCTGGGGCCAGGCTCCCGGCGATCCCTGGCCCACCCCCGTCCCGGACGGGTCCGGGGCGCAGGCGCCCGCCTCCACCGAAGCGGGCTGGGGCGGCACACCCTCCGGCGGGGCGGCGGGGCCCGCCTCCGCCCAGAGCGCGACGGCGGCCGGGGGTGGCCCCGTCGGCGCGGCCACGGTGGGGGCCGGGGTCTCCGGGGCGGCACTGCTGGGGGTGTTCGCGGGCGTTGTGCTGGTGGTGGCGGGCGCCGTCGCCATCGGTACCGGCGTCCTCGGCGGCGACGAGCCGGCGGCCGAATCATCCGGGGGCGGCGGGGCGGCAGCCGAGTCGTCCGGGGGTGGGGAAGCGGCGGCCGGATCGTCCGGGGGTGGCGGGGCGGCGGCCGAACCGTCCGGCGGCGGCCTGGTCGGCACCTGGCTCGACCCGATCGGGCAGGAGGTGGAGATCATCTCGAACGGCTCCGGTTCCTACACCTTGGTGAACCCGAACCACCTGTGCGGTCTCACGGAGGTCGCCCTCACCGGCCACGACCACGAGATCTCCGGCCCCATGGCCCTGTTCGACCCCAGGGACTGCGCCCCTCTCGGGGACGGCACGCTCACCGTGACCACCGACGGCACCGGCAACACCGCCATGTACACGTACGAACCCGGGCCCGGCATGGATCCGTGCGAGATCGGGTGCGTGATCCCCTACACCCGGCCGGAATCCTGACACAGGCCGTGGGTCACCTCACCCCCGCCCGGCCGCGCCGTCGGCCGCGACCCGTGCGGTACGGACGACCCCGCCCTACAGCACGGCGCCGCCCGCCGGACCTTCCCCCGGTCCGGCGGGCGGCGCCCGTACGTGGAGCCTGCCGCTCCTACTCCTCGGCGCCGCCGAAGCGCTCCCGGTAGCCCGCCAGATCATCCTCGGTGATCTTGGCGAACAGCACCGGGGGCACCGTGAACGCGGTACCCGCCGTGATCGTGTCCAGCGCGGTGGCCTGCTCCGGCGTCACCCAGCTCCCGGCGTCCGCGACGCCGAACACCGAGCGCAGCACGGCGGCCGAGGCCGGGATGACCGGCTCGGAGACCACCGCGTACAGCTGGATCAGGTTCATCGCGGTGCGCAGCGTCAGCGCCGCCGCCTCCGGGTCGCTCTTGATCTCCAGCCAGGGGGCCTTCTCCTCCAGGTAGGAGTTGCCCGCGCTCCACAGGGCGCGCAGCGCGAAGGTCGCCTTGCGGAACTGGAGCGCCTCCAGGTGCTCCTCGTACTCGGCCAGCAGCCGGGCCACCTCCGCGCCCAGGCGGGCCTCGGCCTCCCCGGCCGCGTGCCCGGCCGGCACCTCGTCACCGAACCGCTTGCGCGAGAACGTCAGCACGCGGTTGACGAAGTTGCCCAGGGTGTCCGCCAGGTCCTTGTTGACGATCGCGGAGAAGTGCTCCCAGGAGAACGAGGCGTCGTCCGACTCGGGGGCGCTCGCCATCAGGAAGTACCGCCAGTAGTCGGCGGGCAGCAGCTCCAGCGCGTCGTCGATGAAGATGCCGCGGTTCTGCGAGGTGGAGAACTTCCCGCCGTAGTACGTCAGCCAGTTGAACGCCTTGACGTAGTCGACCTTCTTCCACGGCTCCCGGGTGCCCAGCTCGGTGGCCGGGAACATCACCGTGTGGAAGGGCACGTTGTCCTTGGCCATGAACTCGGTGTACCGCACCGAGCCGGCCTCGTCCGCGCCGGTACCCGTACCGAACCACCACGAGCGCCAGTCGCGGCTCTCGCCGTCCCCGGCCGCGTCCGCCCACTCCTTGGTGGCACCGATGTACCCGATCGGCGCGTCGAACCAGACGTAGAAGACCTTGCCCTCGGCGGCCAGCTCCGGCCACACGTCGGCCGGCACCGGGACCCCCCACTCCAGGTCGCGGGTGATCGCCCGGTCGTGCAGCCCCTCGGTCAGCCACTTGCGGGCGATGGAGGAGGCCAGCACCGGCCACTCCTTGCCCGCCTCGTCGACGAACGCCTCGACCTCGCCCTCCAGCTTCGACTGGAGCAGGAACAGATGCGTGGTCTCACGGATCTCCAGCTCGGTGCTGCCGGAGACCGCCGAGCGCGGGTTGAGCAGATCGGTGGGGTCCAGCACCCGGGTGCAGTTCTCGCACTGGTCGCCGCGCGCCGCCTCGTAACCGCAGAACGGGCAGGTGCCCACGATGTAGCGGTCGGGCAGGAACCGCTCGTCCGCCAGCGAGTACACCTGGCGGGTGGAACGCTCCTCGATGAAGCCGTTGGCCTTCAGCTGCCGCGCGAAGTGCTGGGTGATCTCGATGTTCTGCGCCGAGGAGGTGCGGCCGAAGTAGTCGAAGGACAGACCGAAACCGTCGTACACCGCCTTCTGCGCGTCGTGCTGGCGGGCGCAGAACTCGGCCACCGGCAGCCCCGCCGTCTTGGCGGCCAGCTCGGCCGGGGTGCCGTGCTCGTCGGTGGCGCAGATGTACAGCACCTCGTGGCCGCGCTGCCGCAGATAACGGGAGTACACATCCGCCGGGAGCATCGAGCCGACCATGTTCCCCAGGTGCTTGATCCCGTTGATGTACGGCAGCGCACTGGTGATGAGGTGTCGGGTCATCCTCGGATGCTCCAATGGTGAGAGGTGGATCGGTCACGGGACGTGACGAGATTCAGCGGGTCGACTGCCGTCAATCCTACCGACGGCCGGACTGCCCTCCGCACCGGATTTCCGGCACCATGACCGCCATGGAACCCGCCCGTCCGCAGACCGTACTCGGCATGCTCAGCGGCACCTCGCACGACGCCGTGGACGTGGCCGCCGCCCGGCTGCGCTTCCTGGACCCGCACACCATCGCCCTGCGCCCGCTGGGACTGCACAGCGAGCCGTTCCCCGGCCCGCTGCGCGCCCAGATCGCCGCCGTGCTGCCGCCCGCCCGCACCGACCTGGCCCAGGTGTGCCGCCTCGACACCGCACTGGGCCAGTTCTTCGGCGCGGTGGCCGCCCGCGCCGACACGGAGCTGACCGGCGGCACCGCGGACCTGGTGGCCTCGCACGGCCAGACCGTCTACCACTGGGTGGAGGACGGCCGGGCCCTGGGCACCCTGCAACTGGGCGCCGCCGCCTGGATCGCCCGCGCCACCTCCCTGCCCGTACTCTCCGACCTGCGCACCGCCGACCTCACCCTGGGGGGCCAGGGTGCCCCGCTGGTGTCCCTGCTGGACGACCTGTGGCTGCTCGGCGACGGCACCCGGCGCGGCGCGCTCAACCTCGGCGGGATCGCCAACATCACCGTGCCGGGCCCGGCCGGCGCGCCGCGGCAGGTGATCGCGTACGACCTGGGGCCGGCCAACGCCCTCATCGACGCGGTGGTCACCGCCGACAGCGGGGGAGCGGAGCGGATGGACACCGGCGGCGCACGGGCCGCCCGCGGCCGGGTCCACCCCGGGCTGCTGGAACGGCTGCTGGCTGAGCCCTACTACCGGCTGCCGCCCCCCAAATCCACCGGCAAGGAACTCTTCCACCCCGGCTACCCGGCCTCCGTACTGCGACCCGGCGACCCGGCGGGCGACGATCTGGTGGCCACCCTCACCGAGCTGACCGCCCGCCTGGTGGGCACGGCCTGCCGCACCCACCGGCTCACCGAACTGGTGGTGTCCGGCGGGGGCGCCCGCAACCCCGTGCTGATGGACCGCATCCGCGCGTCCGCCGCCCCCGCGGTGCTCAGCACCAGCGACGACCACGGGCTGCCCGCCCAGGCCAAGGAGGCGTACCTGTTCGCCCTGCTCGGCTTCCTCGGCGCCCACGGCCTGCCCGGCACCCGGCCCTCCGCCACCGGAGCGAGCGCCCCGGCCGTCCTGGGCTCCTGGACCCCGGGCAAGCGGCCCCTGCGGCTGCCCGCACCGCACCGCGGCACACCGCACCGCCTGGTCATCGAACGCGGGGACTGAGGCCCCGCCACGACCCCCGGCGGGCCGGCGGGCCCCTCAGACCGCCTCGGGCAGCCGCTCCGGCGGGCCGGGGCGCGCGTAGTACCAGCCCTGCGCCGAATCACAGCCCAGGTCCCGCAACTGCCGCGCCTGCGCCTGCGTCTCCACACCCTCCACCGTCACCGACAGCTGAAGGGTGTGCGCCAGCGAGACGATCGACTCCACGATCTTCAGATCCACCGGATCGGCCGGCTGATGCTGGAGCCCCTGCGTGAAGGACCGGTCCAGCTTCAGCGTGCTGGCCGGCAGGTAGCGCAGATTGGCGAGGTTGGAGTACCCGGTGCCGAAGTCGTCCAGCGCGATGCCGACCCCCAGCTCCGCCAGCTGCCGCAGCGGCTTCAGCTCCTGGTCGTCCGCCGAGACCATCGCGGACTCGGTCACCTCAAGACACAGCGAGCTGGGCGGCAGCCCCGCCTCCTCCAGCACCGCCACCGTGTCCTCGACCAGCTCCGGATGGTGCAGTTGGCGCGGCGACAGATTCACGTTCACCCGCAGCGGGCGCGCCCCGCCGATGCCGCGCACCTGCCACTCGCAGGCCTGCCGCACCGCCTCCTGGAGCACCCACCGGCCCAGCGGCACGATCAGCCCGGTGTGCTCGGCCAGCGGGATGAACCGGTCGGGCCCGAGCACCCCGTGCCGGGGATGGCTCCAGCGCACCAGCGCCTCCGCCCCCTCCAACGAGCCGTCGCTCATGGTGATCAGCGGCTGGTACTCGATGAAGAACTCGCTGCCCTTGAGCGCGGCCGGCAGATGGTGGGTCAGATGGTGCCTGCTGATCGCCCGCGCGTCCCGATCGGGGTCGGCCAGCGCGTACCGGTTGCCGCCCTGCGCCTTCGCCCGGTACATCGTGATGTCCGCGCTGCGCAGCATCTCCGACGAGCTCAGCTCGCCGGTGGCGCCCTCCACCACGCCGATGCTCGCCCGTACCAGCAGCTCCCGGCCGGCCACCTCCACCGGCGCCGACAGCGCGGCCAGCGCCCGCTCGGCCACCTCGGTGACGGCGGCCGGCGACGGCGGATCGATGACCAGCGCCACGAACTCGTCGCCGCCGATACGCGCCAGCAGCCGGCCCGGACCGCTGATCCGGCTCTGCAGCCGCTCGGCCACCGCGATCAGGAGCTGATCGCCCACCGCGTGCCCCAGGCTGTCGTTGACCGCCTTGAAACCGTCCAGGTCCAGGTAGCACAGGCCGATCCGGGCGGCGGACGAGCCCGGCGACAGCGCCTGCTCCAGCCGCTCGAAGAACAGTGCCCGGTTGGGCAGGTCGGTCAGCGCGTCGTGCGTGGCCTGGTACCGCAGCCGCAGCTGGAACAGCCGGCGCTCGGTGACGTCCTCCAGCATCGCCAGCATGTACTGCGGCCGGCCCTCGGAGTCGCGCAGCAGGGAGACCGTCAGATTGGTCCACAGCACGGTGCCGTCCGAGCGGTGGTACGGCTTCTCCGCCTGGAAGTGCTCGCGCTCCCCGCGCATCAGCTCACCCTGCATCCGCCACACCTCGGGGGCGTCCTCGGGATGGCCCAGCTCCAGGACGTTACGGCTGCGCACGTGGTACTCGGAGCCGCCGAACATCCGGGTCAGGGCGCTGTTGACGTTGAGGATGTTCCCGTCCATGTCGGCGATGCCGATGCCCAGACCCGCCTCGGAGAACACCGTGCGGAAGCGCGTCTCGCTCTCGTGCAGCGCCGCCCCGATCTCCCGCTGGGCGGTGATCGCGGCCTGCGACAGCGCTTCCTGCTCGCGCCGGGTACGGGCCTGCAGCGCCCGGGAGAAGCCGGCCGCCATGGCGTGCTGGAGCCGGGTGCAGCGGATACGGGCCTCATCCGCAGGCAGGTCCGCGACATCCGCGCAGTACAGCAGCAGATAGGCGTCCAGCACCCCCAGGATCCGGGGCAGCGAGTCCGGGTCCGTGCAGTGCGCGGCGACCAGTGCCTCGCCGACCTCGCGCCCGCGGGCCGGGTCGAAGGGCCGGGCGCGCAGCGCCTCGGCCAGGGTGCCGGCCAGCCCCAGCAGCAGCTCCTCGAACTCGGGGCGGGTGAGGGAGGTGGCCGTGGCCGGATAGACGGCGCGGCACCAGATGCGCGCGAAGCGGCGCAGGCCGTCGGCGGGCGGTTCCGGCTCGTGCGGGGTGCCGGGCGGACCGGCCTGCGGAGTTCTCACGCGGCGCGCCCCACCCCGGCCAGGCCGGTGTAGACCACCGGATCGTCCTCGTCGACCGGCTCTTCCGGGTGCCAGTCGGGCAGCGCGACCAGGCCCGGCGCCAGCAGGTCGAAGCCGTCGAAGAACGGCAGTATGGCCTCGCGCGAGCGCAGCGTCAGGGAGGCGCCGCCGCGCCGGTAGACCTCGGCGATCCGGGCGCCCTGCTCGGCGGTACGCGGCCCGGTGTCGGTGGAGGCGTGGCTGAGCACCAGCAGGCTCCCGGGGGCCAGGGCCCGGCGCAGCCGGGCCACGGCCGCCACTGGCTCGTCGCCGTCGTCGACGAAGTGCAGCAGCGCCACCAGCAGCACGGCCACCGGGCGGTCGAAGTCGATCAGTTCGCGTACCGGCTCGCTGCGCAGGATGGCGGCCGGGTCGCGGAAGTCGCCGGCGACCACGCCCGTGCCGTCCTGGCCCTCCAGCACGGCGCGGCTGTGGGCGACGGCGACCGGGTCGTTGTCGACATAGACCACCGTGGCCCGTTCATCCGCCGCGCGGGCGACCTCGTGGACGGCGCCGAAGGTGGGGATCCCCGAGCCGATGTCGAGGAACTGGGTCACGCCCGCGGACAGGGCGTACCGCACGGCGCGCCGCATAAAGGCGCGATTGGTCTGCATGATTTTGGGGAGTCCGGGAAACGCCTCGATCGCCGCGCGGGCGGCGATCCGGTCCGCCTCGAAGTTGTGCGAACCACCGAGATAGAAGTCATACATGCGGGAAACACTCGGCACGGACAGATCGATGCCCTGCGGCGCCCAGGCGGGTCGTTCCATCGACGTCTCCAATGTCTCCCGCATATGCCGGAATTGGCCTCGGGGTGACGAGGGTACTGACCCGATGGCGGCGGAGGGAAGAAAACGGAACGGTGACTTCCTCATTCTGGGTGGTTAGCAGAGCATCTGTCCGGTTTCCACAGGGTGCTGGTGTGCCATCGCACACCAGCACCCTGTGGAATGCCTCAGAGAGTGACGCCGTTGCCGCGCAGATAGCCGATGGGGTCGATATCCGTGCCGAAGCCCTGTCCGGTGCGGATCTCGAAGTGCAGATGCGGTCCGGTGGAATTTCCGGTGGAGCCGGCCCGGCCCAGCTGCTGTCCGCCGCTGACCGGCTGTCCCGCGGACACCGAGATCTGTGACAGATGCGCGTACTGGCTGTATTTGCCGTCCGTGTGTTTGACGATGACCTCGTAGCCGAAGGAGCCCCCCCAGCCGGCGGAGACCACCGTGCCCTGCGTGACGGACTTGACCGAGGTGCCGGTGGACACCGGGAAGTCGACCCCGGTGTGGTAGCCACGGGACCACAGGCTGCCGGTGGTGCGGTACGCCGTGCCGGTGGAGGCGTCCACCGGGGAGGAGAACGCGGCCGTCTCGGGAGCGGGCGCGGGTTCCGGCTCGGGCTCGGGCTCCGGCGTGGGGGCGGGGGCCGGTTCCGGCTCGGCCGCCTGCTCGGGCGGGGTCTCGCGGGCCCGCTCGGGGGCCTCGGTGGCGCCGCCACCGGCCAGGGAGAGCCGCTGGCCCGGGTAGATCAGGTCGGGGTTGCCGCCGATGACCTCCCGGTTGAGGTCGTACAGCGACTGCCAGCCGCCCGTCACCTCGTGGCTGCGGGCGATCGCGGAGAGCGTGTCGCCGCGGACCACCTCGTACGGGTCGGCGGTCTCGGTGCGGACCTGGCCGGCGGCCTGGGTCCGCACCTGGGGTGCGGGCTCGGCGCGCTCCTCGGCGCGCTCCGCGACCTGCTCGCCGGCGCCGCCGTCCGGGGAGATCCGCGGGGCGTCCCCGCCCCGGGTGAGGCCGGCCCGCTCGGAGCAGGTGGGCCAGGCGCCGGGGCCCTGGCCCTCCAGGACCTTCTCGGCGACGGCTATCTGCTGGTCCTTGGTGGCCTGGTCGGCGCGGGCGGCGTACGCGGTGCCGCCGAACGCCTCCCAGGTGCTCTGCTTGAACTGGAGGCCGCCGAAGTACCCGTTGCCCGTGTCGATGTCCCACTGGCCGCTGCTCTCGCACTCGGCCACCTGGTCCCAGGTCTCCACCGAGGCGGCCTCGGCGGTCGCGGCACTGATCAGCGGCAGTGCGAGGCCGGCGCCGCCCGCCGTGACGGTCAGCGATGCGCGGGAGACCGTGCTCGGCTTGTAGCGGCGATGGCGTCCATGACTGGCCATGGGCGGATCCCTCCTTGGCCTGCTGATCGAGTGACGCGTCCTCAGATCACGTTCTGATCAAGGCGGTTGTGGCGGCTCAACCATAGAGGTCCGCTCTCCGACATCACAAGGGGAGTCAGTTGCCCCGCCCCGGCGCCGGTAAAACCGGTTGCCCCTGTGCCGGGTGAGACCGCGACAATGAAATCCGATGATCACCAGGGGGAATGGGGAAATCATGAGCTACACCGAAGTGCCGGGCGCCCGTGTTCCGATCCGGATGTGGGCCGATCCGGCGACCGTCGAGGACCAGGCGATGCGTCAGCTCCAGAATGTGGCGACGCTTCCGTGGATCGAGGGTCTGGCCGTGATGCCCGATGTGCACTTCGGAAAGGGCGCCACGGTCGGTTCGGTCATCGCGATGCGCGGGGCGGTCTGCCCGGCCGCGGTGGGCGTCGACATCGGCTGCGGGATGACGGCGGTGAAGACCTCGCTGACCGCGAACGATCTGCCGGGCGATCTCTCCCGGCTCCGTTCGCGCATCGAACAGTCGATCCCGGTCGGATTCGGTCTGCACAAGGAACCGGTGGATCCGGCGAAGATCTACGGACTGCCTGGCGCGGGCTGGGACGATTTCTGGGACCGCTTCGACGGCATCGCCCAGCAGGTCCGATTCCGGCGGGAACGGGCCGGGCAGCAGATGGGATCGCTGGGAGGCGGCAATCATTTTATCGAAGTATGCGTAGATACGAATGGCGCGGTATGGCTGATGCTGCACTCCGGATCCCGCAATATCGGCAAGGAACTGGCCGACTTCCACATCGGACAGGCCCAGAAGCTGCCGCACAACCAGGGACTCGTGGATCGCGATCTGGCGGTGTTCGTCGCGGACACCCCGCAGATGGCCGCCTACCGGCACGACTTGTTCTGGGCGCAGGAGTACGCCCGGCGCAACCGTGAGGTGATGATGGGGCTGCTGCGCACCGTGATCATCAAGGAGTTCAAGAAGGCGAAGCCCACGTTCGGCGACACCATCTCGTGCCATCACAACTATGTGGCCGAGGAACGCTACGACGGCATGGACCTGCTGGTCACCCGCAAGGGGGCGATCCGGGCGGGCAGCGGCGAGTTCGGGATCATCCCCGGCTCGATGGGCACCGGCTCGTACATCGTGAAGGGGCTCGGGAATCCGGCCTCCTTCCAGTCCGCCTCGCACGGCGCGGGGCGGCGGATGAGCCGCAACCAGGCGAAGAAGCGGTTCACCACGCGGGATCTGGCCGAGCAGACCCAGGGCGTGGAGTGCCGCAAGGACAGCGGGGTCGTGGATGAGATCCCCGGCGCCTACAAGCCGATCGAGCAGGTCATCGACGCCCAGCGGGACCTGGTCGAGGTGGTGGCCGAGCTGAAGCAGGTGGTGTGCGTCAAGGGCTGACCCCGCGCACACCACCCGCGCTGGACCGGTGCGTACCGGCTCAGCCGTCCCGGTGGGCCAGATCCGCCGGCCGCGCGGCGGAGGGCTCCGCGCCGGCGGCTCCCTCGCGTTCGGGCACGGGCCGCACCGGGGCCGCCGCCCCCGGCGGCCGGTCCGGCTCGGTCGCGGGCCGCCACAGGGTCAGCGGCGTCCGGACCGCCGCGGCGAGCGAGGCGCGCGGCGGACGCAGCACCAGCAGGATGACGCCGAGGAAGAAGGCGGCCACCATGCCGTCCAGCCAGTAGTGGTGGCCGGTGGCCACCACCGCCGTGCCGGTGATCAGCGGGTGCAGCAGCCACAGCCAGCGCCAGCGGGTGCGGGTGGCCACGATCAGCCCGACGGCGATGAGGATCGACCAGCCGACGTGCAGCGAGGGCATGGCGGCGAACTGGTTGGCCAGCGAGTTGGGGTCCGGCTTGCTGGCGTACACCGAGGGCCCGAACACGGCGCTGGTGTCCACCAGTCCGCTGACTTTGTACAGCCGGGGCGGGGCCAGCGGCACCAGCAGATGCAGCACCAGGCCGGCGCCGGTGAGCCACACCAGCACCCAGCGGATCCACACGTAGAAGCCGGGGCGGCGCCAGTACATCCAGATGATGAACGCGACGGTGGCCGGGAAGTGGACGGTGGCGTAGTAGATGTTGATGGACCGGATCACCGGCTCGAAGTGCATCATCACCGACTGCACCCACGCCTCGTCGGGCATGCGCAGGGCGCGTTCGAGGTCCCAGACCCGTTCGGCGTTCTGGTACGCCTCGCTGAACTGGCCGTTGGCCGCCCGTCTGCCGAACTTGTACCCGAGATAGAGCACGGTCAGGAGCAGCAGCTCCCTGATCAGCGGCGGACGTGGCGTGGGCGCGGTCGGTTCTCGCTTCCACGCGGTCGCCGCCCGCTTGAGCACCTGGGTACTGCTTCGCATGGGGCGGTCCCGAGGGGAGAAGTGACGGAGGTGGTGCGCGACGGCACGACGGGTCCCTGGGCCGTGTGTCGCTCGGGTGTTCCTGGATCGGGCAGTCTAGGCGTTCCGCACGGCCCGTAACGGGGGCCGTGCGGTTTGTCGCGCCAGACTTTGTCCAGGAACAGGAAAAAGGTGGACCGAACTTTGCCGAACTTCTTCCCGTCGCCCCTCCGCGCTGTTACGTTCCCCACCGAAGCCCGGCGGCCGGCCGCCGCCCGGGGCACCGGTGGCCGACCACGGCGGGAGGGTTCGTGAAGCGTATGACGGCCCGGCCCGCCAACGCCCACCAGGCGCGGCTGCTGCGGCTGCTGCGCGACAGCGGTCCCGCCTCCCGGGCCCAGCTGGGCGAGCGGGTCGAACTCTCCCGTTCCCGGCTGGCGGTGGAACTGGACCGGCTGCTGGCCACCGGTCTGGTGGCCGCCGACGGCCTGGCCGCGTCCCGTGGTGGCCGTCCCTCACACAATGTGCGGCTGACCCCACACTTGCGGTTCCTCGGTGTGGACCTCGGCGCCACCTCGGTGGATGTCGCGGTGACCGGACCCGAGTTGGAGATTCTCGCCCACCGCACCCGCCCCGTCGACGTCCGGGACGGGCCGGTGGCCGTCCTCGAACAGGTGCTGGCGCTGGCCGCCGAACTGCGCACCGCCACCGGCGGCGCGGCCTTCGACGGCGCCGGGATCGGCCTGCCGGGACCGGTGCGCCATCCCGAGGGGACGCCGGTGGCCCCGCCGATCATGCCCGGCTGGGACGGATTCCCGGTCCGCGAGGCCCTGGGGCAGGAACTGGGCTGCCCGGTCATGGCCGACAACGACGTGAACCTGATGGCGCTGGGCGAACGGCACGCCGGAGTCGCCCGCTCCGTACGGGACTTCATCTGCGTCAAGATCGGCACCGGCATCGGCTGCGGCATCGTGGTGGACGGCCGGGTGCACCGCGGCGCCACCGGCAGCGCCGGGGACATCGGCCACATCCAGGTCGAACAGGACGGCCGGCCCTGCCCGTGCGGCAACCGGGGCTGCCTGGAGGCGTACTTCGGCGGCGCCGCCCTGGCCGGCGACGCCGAGGCCGCCGCCAGGGCGGGCCACTCCCCGGCGCTGGCCGCCATCCTGGCGGAGCGCGGCACGCTGGACGCGGCGGACGTGGCCGCGGCGGCGAGCGCGGGGGACACCGCGGCCATCGAACTCATCCGGCTCGGCGGCCTGCGCACCGGCGATGTGATCGCCGCCCTGGTCAGCTTCTTCAACCCCGCGCTGGTGGTGATCGGCGGCGGGGTGACCGGTCTCGGCCACACCCTGCTGGCCGCCATCCGCACCCAGGTCTACCGGCAGTCCCTGCCGCTGGCCACCGGCAACCTCCCCATCGTGCTGGGCGAACTCGGCCCCGTCGCCGGGGTCATCGGAGCCGCCCGGCTCATCAGCGACCACCTCTTCAGCTACCCGCCCGCGCCCCATTGACCGGCCGCCGAAGGACCACGAAGGACCACCGGCGGACCGACCCGAACGACCCGACCCATCCGACCGACCGAACGAAAGAGCCGCCCGCACACCGGCGTGACGGAGCCGCCGTACGCCCCCGCACCTGTCGACAGGAGTTAACCACCATGCCCCGTGACTTCACCCTGTTCACCGGCCAGTGGGCCGACCTCCCCCTGGAGGAGGTCTGCTCGCTGGCCCGCGACTTCGGCTACGACGGCCTGGAACTCGCCTGCTGGGGCGACCACTTCGAGGTCGACCGCGCCCTGAAGGAGCCCGGCTACCTGGAGGGTCGCCACGCCCTGCTGGCCAAGTACGGCCTCAAGTGCTGGGCCATCTCCAACCACCTGGTCGGCCAGGCGGTGAGCGACGCCATCATCGACGAACGCCACCAGAACATCCTGCCCGCCCGGATCTGGGGCGACGGCGAGGCCGAGGGCGTACGGCAGCGCGCCGCCGCCGAGATCGCCGACACCGCCCGGGCCGCCGCCGCCTTCGGCGTACAGACCGTCATCGGCTTCACCGGCTCGCCCATCTGGCACCTGGTGGCGATGTTCCCGCCGGTGCCGCCGTCCATGATCGAGCGCGGCTACGCCGACTTCGCCGAGCGCTGGAACCCCATCCTGGACGTCTTCGACGCCGAGGGCGTGCGCTTCGCCCACGAGGTGCACCCCGGCGAGATCGCGTACGACTACTGGACCACCCGGCAGACCCTGGACGCCATCGGCAACCGCCCGGCGTTCGGCCTCAACTTCGACCCCAGCCACTTCGTGTGGCAGGACCTGGACCCGGCGGGCTTCCTGTACGACTTCCGGGACCGCATCTACCACGTCGACTGCAAGGAGGCCCGCAAGCGCCTCGACGGCCGCACCGGGCGGCTCGGCTCGCACCTGCCGTGGGGCGACCCGCGCCGCGGCTGGGACTTCGTCTCCGCGGGCCACGGTGACGTCGCCTGGGAGGACGTCTTCCGGATGCTGGGCGCCATCGGCTACGACGGCCCCATCTCCGTGGAGTGGGAGGACGCCGGGATGGACCGGCTCGCGGGCGCCCCCGAGGCGCTGGCCCGGCTGCGCGCGTACGACTATCCGCCGCCGGCCGCTTCCTTCGACGCGGCGTTCGGCAGCGGCGACTGAGGGCTGCACCGGTTTCGCCCGGGTCCCGGACACTCCTTGCCCGGGACCCGGAGCCGCGCCTAGCGTTTGAACCGATTCATGCTCCGACGCCCGCGCACCCCAGCCCCAGGTGAGGCCCTCCGGATGAACCACCACGACGACGACCGGCTCGACTTCCTTCCCTGGCTCTTCGAGGCCGAGGCCACCGAGGAGCAACGCGCCGCCCAGCGCGAGCGCCAGCGGCTGCTGACCGCCGCCGGCACCGCCGAGATCGGCGAGCGCTGCTACGTCTCGGCGCGCGCCGCTGTCCACCCCGACCGGCTGCGCCTGGGGGAGGGGTCCTACGTCGCCGCCCACGCCTACCTCACCGGCACCCTCACCACCGGCGCCGACTGCACCTTCAACCCCTTCACCACCGTGCGCGGCACCGTCACCCTCGGCGAGGCGGTCCGGATCGGCGCCCACACCTCCCTGCTGGGCTTCAACCACTCCACCGCGCCCGAGCAGCGCATCCACCAACAGGCCACCACCAGCCGGGGGATCACCGTCGGCGACGACGTGTGGATCGGCTCGCAGGTGGTGATCCTGGACGGCGTCACCATCGGCGACCACTGCGTCATCGGGGCCGGCGCCGTGGTCACCCGGGACATCCCCGACTGGGCCATGGTCGGCGGCAACCCCGCCCGCTTCATCCGCGACCGCCGCGACCGGGACGGCAAGCGGCGGGGCGCGGCCGGGGGCACAGGTCGCGAGGAGCGGCTCACCCGCTTCGCCGACACCGCCCGCGCGCAGGCCCCCGGCATCCTCGAACGCGCCTGGGACGGCGCCGCCTACCGCGACCGGCCCGGCGCGGAGCCCACCGTGCGCGCGCACTGCGACGCGATCGAGATCGCCGACCTGCTGCTGGACACGGCCCCCGCGCAGCTGCCGGCCGAGCGGCACGTCGCCCTGCTGCGCGCGCTCCAGGACCCGGTCACCGGACTGGTGCCGGAGAAGGGCAGCCCGCTGCCCGCGCCGGGCCCCGACGGCTTCGTCGACGACGGCGCGGCGCTCTACCACATCCTGTCCGTGGGCTACGCCCTCGACCTGCTCGGCAGTTCCTTCGAGCACCCGGTCCGCGCCGTCGGCGGGCTCTCCGCCGCGCGGATGCTGGAACGCCTGGCGGACCAGCCGTGGGACGAACGGGCCTGGCACGCGGGGAGCTGGGTGGACGCGGTGGCCACCGCCGCGCACTGGAACCTGAGGCTGGGCACGGAACCGGCCGGTCCCGGCGCGCTGGAGGCGCTGTTCGGCTGGCTGCTCACCCGCGCCGACTCCCGTACCGGCATGTGGGGCGGCACCCGCCCCGACCAGGGGCAGCTTCAGCTCGTCAACGGCTACTACCGGCTCACACGGGGCTCGTTCGCCCAGTTCGGGGTCCCCGTACCCCACCCCGAACGGGTCATCGACACGGTGCTCGACCACGCCCGCGACCCGCGCTGGTTCGGCCCCGGACGCGACAACGCCTGCTACGTCCTGGACGTCGCCCACCCGTTGTGGCTGGCGGGGCGGCAGAGCACGCACCGCGCCGAGGAGATCCGGCGCTGGGCCGGGGCCCAGCTGGACCGCACCCTGGAACTGTGGCACCCCGGCCAGGGGTTCGGGTTCGGCCCCGCCCCGGAGGGCGGCGGTCCCGGCCGCGCCCCGGGGCTCCAGGGCACCGAGATGTGGCTGGCCATCGTCTGGCTGCTCGCCGACCTCACCGGCCAGGCCGACCTGCTCGGCTACCGCCCGCGCGGCGTGCACCGCCCGGACCCCGCCAGGACCGGCCCGGCCACCTGGGCGCCGCGCCGCTGAGCACGGCACCACCGGGGGGCGCGGGGCGGCAACCGGCGGGCGCGGGACGGCGGGAGGTGTGAGCCGCGCGTACCGGAGAAGGAGTACTACGAGTCCGCATCATGACCCCGGAGGCTGACATGGACCACGCACCCGCCCCAGCGATCACCGCCTTCCACGTCCGGACCCTGCTCGCCTCCCCGGCCGATGACCCGGTGCTGTACGTCGACACCGGGGAGGCGCCCAGGATCGAGGTCTGGGCGGCGGAAGACGTGAACCGCTCGACGGTGGTCATCACCCGGCAGCAACTCATCGACTGGATCGGCGACCATCCGGGCGACGGCGCCGTCCACGAGATCCTGCCGGATCTCCAGGACATGGCGGACAAGGCCGTCGGCCCGTCCTGACCGGCCCGGCACGGACGGCCCGCGCCGCCCGCCGTGCCGGGCGGCGCGGGCCCTCACACCGCCGGACCCGCCGCTCCGCCCGGACCGTCGAGGGCCGCCTGCGGCGCCGGCGCCGGCCGCACCGCCTGCCCGGCGGTCGCCCCCGGCGCCCCGAAACGCGCCAGGCAGTGCCACACCTTCTTGAGCGCCTGCGGGTCGTGGTCACCGGCCCGCGCCGCGTCCCCGAGGACGCGCGGATCGAGTGCCCCGCCGACGGCGATCCGGGCACCCAGATCGATGTACTCCTGACCGCGGTAGCCGGGATGCCGCAGGAGTTCGGCCACCTCCAGCCGGAATCCGGGGTGCCACTCCACCGGGCAGCCCAGGCGCAGGGCCGCGTCCTCGACGGCCGTACCCCGGTAGCACGGGTCCAGGACGAGTGCCTCCGCGTGGCACGCCGGTCGCACCGCCCCGTGGACCTGCGCCTCGATGTAGTCGTCGAGGTCGTCCCGGCGGTCGGCGAGGGCCAGCTCGATGAGCCCCATACGGGCCGCCGCGCCGAAGTGCGAGGGATCGAGGAAACTGTCCGGATAGCAGAACGTGGTCCGCGCCGACGTCCCGGCCGCCAGCCGGAAGTGCGCGGAGCCGAACCGCGGCGCCGCCCCGACGGGCTTGCGGCGGAAGTTCAACGCCCCGTAGACGGGCCGTTCATGGGCGGGTGCGTCGTCGTACGCCCCGCCGAACATCCGGCTCTCCCAGCGCCACCGGTCGCCGCCGGGGTGTGCGGTCAGCCCGCCGTTGCTGGTGCCCGTGACGAACTGCGAGCGGTAGACACCGTCCTCGGCCATGGCGTCCAGGATCGGCCGGCCGTGCAGCAGCCGGTCCGGGTGGAAGTTGAGGGTCACCCGCAGCCCCGGATCCAGCGGCGGGCCCCAGGCCCGTTCGGTGACATGGGCCAGGGCCCGTTCCTGCGCGCTGCGGGGGGTCGCCGGACTCATCCGCACAGTGTTCCCCACACCGCTCGGCCGCCGCACGCGGATTGCTCCCGCCGCCCCGCACCCCATGCTCCCGTTGCGCTCCCCGAGGGCCTCCCCGGCGGGTGTCAGTCCCCCTGCCGCAGCAGCACCCGCGCCTGGCGCAGCTCGTGCTCCGAGGCGCGGCCCGCCTCCGATATCGCCTCCAGCGCCTGCCCGGCCTGGCCCGGCGACGTCGCCAGCACCCGCCCGGCGGCGTCCGCCTGCACCACCATGCCCGCCAGCCGGTGCCCGGTGATGTCGTACATCTCGCGGCAGATCTCCACCCGCGTGGTCACCAGCGCCGCCCGCCGGCAGGTGGCGTCCAGGCTGGCCTGGGAGGCGGCGCGTTCGGCGAGCTGCCGCCGGTAGCGGCGCCGGAACCGGGCCCGGTGGCCCAGCGCCCAGCTCAGTGTGAACGGCACCGACAGCCACAGCACCACTCCGAACGCCATCCGCAGCGGATCGGGCTGGCTCGCCGCGGTCACCACCCCCGCCAGCAGCGCGGTCGCCAGCCCACCCAGCAGCGCCAGCCGCGCCGCCCAGGCCGCGCCGTGGTTGGCGGCCGTCGCTATCGCCACGAACACCGCGAACATCGTGCTCAGCGGGCCGAAGCCCAGCACGATCTGCACCACGCACACCACCAGCGCCAGCAGCAGCACCTTCTCCGGACTGCGCCGGCGCACCGCCACCGCGGCCGACATGATCGCCCCGACCACCAGTGCCACCACCGCCGCCGAGTCCCGCAGCTGAGGGTCCACCGCGATGTGCCACCCGCACAGGAGCAGCAGCAGGAGGGCCCACCCGCCGTCGGCGTTGATCGGGAGACGGCGCGGGGTGGCCCGGGTGTGATGCATGGACGTCACCCTACGGTCGCCCCCGCGCGGGGGAGTCAGCCGGGAGATCGATTTTTCGGCGTCCGCCCGACCACACACGGCAACGGACTCGACACCCCGTTCGGTTACAGTGACCGGAGGTATGGCGAGGAGGTCATCGTGTCCGCAACATCCTCAGGCCGGCGGTCCACCCCCGGGGCGCTGTCCGCCGGTGTGGTCAGCAGGGTGCGGCCCGAGTCCTTCGGCGCCGACCCGACCGGCGAACGGCTGGCCAGGATCCGGCGCTCACCGCAGTTCCGCGACGGGGCCTTCCGCAACGAGAAGGGCGCCGCCGGCGCCACCCCGAACTCCCCGCTGCGGATGGCCAGGGACTTCACCCGTCGCGCCGACCGGGTACGCCGCCGCCCCACCGCCGCGCCCCCGCTGGCCCGCCCCGCCTTCGCCCCCGCACCCGGCGAGGCGGGACCCGCCCCCGCGTCGGGGCTGCGCCTGACCTGGCTCGGCCACGCCACCGTGCTCGCCGAGATCGACGGACACCGGGTGCTGTTCGACCCGGTGTGGGGCGAGCGCTGCTCGCCCGTCGGCTTCGCCGGGCCCCGGCGGCTGCACCCGGTGCCGCTGCCGCTGGCCGAACTCGGGCCGCTGGACGCCGTGGTCATCTCCCACGACCACTACGACCACCTGGACATGCCCACCGTCAAGGCGCTGATCGCCACCGGCGCCCCCTTCGCCGTACCACTGGGGGTCGGCGCCCACCTGGAGCACTGGGGCGTGCCCGCCGAGCGGATCACCGAACTTGACTGGTGGGAGTCCACCACGGCCGGTGAGCTGACCCTGACCGCCACCCCGGGACAGCACTTCTGCGGGCGCGGGATGCGCAACACCGGGCTCACCCTGTGGGCCTCCTGGGCGGTCACCGGGCCGCGGCACCGGATCTTCCACAGCGGTGACACCGGCTACTTCCCCGGCTTCGCGCGGATCGGCGCCGAACTCGGTCCGTTCGACGCCACGATGATGCAGATCGGCGCCTACAGCGCGGAGTACTGGCCGGACATCCACATGACCCCGGAGGAAGGGGTACGGGCACACCTGGATCTGAGCGGCGCGGCGGGCGAGCCCGGCGTGCTGCTGCCCATCCACTGGGGGACGTTCAATCTGGCGCTGCATCCCTGGGACGAGCCCGCCGAACGGACCGTCGCCGAGTGCGAACGGCAGGGCGTGCGCGCGGTGGTGCCCCGGCCCGGCGCCTCCTTCGAACCGGCCGCCCCGCCCGCCCCCGACCTGTGGTGGCGCGCCATCGCCCGGCAGCCCGCGCCCGCACGCCGGCCGGGCGCCGTCCCCGCGCCCAAGCCGACCGGAGCGGTGGGCGACTGACGCGGGGTCGGCGCGGCCGGGATCTTGTGCCGCCCCGGGGCGGCTTTTAAGGTTTCAACGCGGTACGGCCCCGCCGTCCGCACCGCTGAATCCGCCGAATCCGCCGATCCGGAAGGCAGCCGATGCCCCTCGTCACGGTCCCGCGCACCCCGCCCCGTACCGGCAGCGACCGGCGGGCGGACCGATGAGCGCCCCCGGTGAACTCGCCGGACTGCGCGCCCTGGTCACCGGCGGCGGCTCCGGCATCGGCCTGGCCACCGCCCGGCTGCTGGCCGCCCGGGGCGCCGACGTCGCCGTCCTGGACCTCGACCCCGCCCCGGCCACCGCACCGCTGCGCGGCTACCGCGCGGACGTCGCCGACGACGTCTCCGTGCGCGCGGCCGTCACCGCCGCCGGCACCGCGCTCGGTGGCCTCGACATCCTCGTGAACAACGCCGGCGTCGGCGCGGCCGGCACCGTCGAGGACAACAGCGACGAGGAGTGGCACCGGGTCTGGGACATCAACGTGCTGGGCATCGTCCGCACCACCCGCGCCGCGCTGCCGCTGCTGCGCGCCTCCGACCGGGCCGCCGTCGTCAACACCTGCTCCATCGCCGCCACCGCCGGGCTGCCGCAGCGTGCCCTGTACTCGGCCACCAAGGGCGCCGTCCTCTCGCTCACCCAGGCGATGGCGGCCGACCACATCGCCGAAGGCATCCGCGTCAACTGCGTGAACCCCGGCACGGCCGACACCCCCTGGGTCGGCCGGCTGCTCGCGGCGGCCGAGGACCCCGAGGCCGAACGCGCCGCGCTGACCGCACGTCAGCCCATGGGTCGGCTGGTGAGTGCCGAGGAGGTGGCCGCCGCCATCGCCTACCTGGCCTCGCCCGCCGCCGGATCCGTCACCGGCACCGCGCTCGCCGTCGACGGCGGCATGGCCGGACTGCGACTGCGCCCGCGCGGCGGCGACGCGCCGGACCGGTCCTCATGACGCTCCGCCGCCGGCGGCTGCGCGGCGGCCTCACCCTCAGCGAACTCTCCCTCGGCGGCGCGCCGCTGGCCGGCCTGGGCGCCCCGGTGTCCGGGGAACAGGCCCGGCAGACCGTGGACACCGCCTGGGAACTGGGCATCCGGGGCTTCGACACGGCTCCGCACTACGGGATCGGCCTGTCCGAGCGCCGGCTCGGCGCGGCGCTGGCCCACCGGCCCCGCGCCGAACTGACGCTCTCCACCAAGGTCGGCCGGCTGCTGGTCCCCCAGGAGGGGGCGGCAGCGGCGGGGGACGACGGCGCGTACGGGTTCCCCGGCGTCCCGGCCACCCACCGCAGGCAGTGGGACTTCACCGCCGACGGCGTACGGCGCTCCCTGGAGTCCAGCCTGGAGCGTCTCGGCCTGGACCGCGCCGACCTGGTCCTGCTGCACGATCCGGACGACCACGAGCACCAGGCGCTCACCGAGGCCTACCCGGCGCTGGAACGGCTGCGCGCCGAGGGCACGGTCGGCGCCATCGGCGTCGGCATGAACCAGTCGGCGATGCCGGCCCGCTTCGTACGCGACACCGACATCGACGTGGTGCTGCTGGCGGGCCGCTACACCCTCCTGGACCAGGACGGGCTGAGCGAACTGCTGCCGGCCGCCGCGGCCCGGGGCGTGGGGGTCGTCATCGGCGGGGTCTTCAACAGCGGGCTGCTCGCCGACCCCCGCCCCGGGGCCTCCTACGACTACCGTCCGGCCCCCGAACCGCTGCTGCGCCGCGCCCTGCGGATCAAGGACATCGCCGCCCGGCACGGCGTACCGCTGCGCGCCGCCGCCCTGCGCTTCCCGCTGGGGCACCCGGCCGTGGTGAGTGTGCTGGTCGGCGCGCGGTCGGCGGCGGAGGTACGGGATGCGGTGGCGATGTCCGGGCATCCGGTCCCGGACGGACTGTGGGAGGAACTGCGCGCCGAGGGGCTGCTGCCCCCGCACGCCCCGGTCCCGGCCGGGGGAGAGGAGCGGCGGTGAACGTCATCGACGCGCATCACCATGTGTGGGACCTCGCCGTCCGCGATCAGGAATGGCTCGCCGGCCCGGAACTCGCCCCGATCCGCCGCGACTTCTCCCTGGCCGACCTGGCGCCGCAGGCCCGCGCGGCCGGGGTGGTGGGCACCGTGCTGGTGCAGACCGTCACGGTGCCCGAGGAGACCCCCGAACTGCTGGCCCTGGCCGCTGGTTGGGCGGACGGCGCCCTGGTGGCCGGGGTGGTCGGCTGGAGCGACCTGTGTGACCCGGCCATCGCCGAGAACCTCGCGGCGTTACGGGAACTGCCGGGCGGCGCACGGCTGTCGGGCATCCGCCACCAGGTGCAGGGCGAGCCGGATCCGCACTGGCTGCTGCGCCCGGACGTCCTGCGCGGTCTGGCGGCCGTGGCGGCGGCCGGGCTCGCGTACGACCTGGTGATCCTGCCGCACCAGCTGCCCGCCGCCACCCGCGCCGCCGCCCTGCTGCCCCAGCTGACCTTCGTGCTGGACCACCTGGCCAAACCGCCCATCGCGGCGGGGGAGACGGAGCCCTGGGCGGCGCGGCTGCGGGAGTTCGCCGCGCTGCCCAACACCACCGCCAAGCTCTCCGGTCTGGTCACCGAGGCCGACCGGCGGCGCTGGAGTCCGGCGGACCTGCGCCCGTACACGGACATCGCGCTGGAGTCCTTCGGTCCCGGCCGGCTGATGTTCGGCTCCGACTGGCCGGTGTGCACGCTGGCGGCGGGGTACGGACAGGTCCTCGGGACGGCCGCCGAACTGACCGGCGGACTGAGCGAGCCCGAACGCGCGGCGGTCTTCGCCGGTACCGCCCGCCGGGTCTACGGCCTGTGACGGTGCGCTGCGCGTGCGGGTGCGCCTTGTCCCGCCGCCGCGGTCAGCGCAGCGGGTCGTGCCCCAGCGACATGAGTCGGTAGCGGCGCTCGCCCACGCCGGCGCCCGCGCCCCCGGCCGCGGTGGCCGACCGCACGGTGGCCAGCACCTCGCGCATCAGCCGCACGTCCTCCGCCGTCAGATCGATCCGGCGCTTGCGCAAAATGGCCAGGACCCCGCGCCCGTGGGTCCGCCCCGGATCACCGCCGGCCGTGCGCAGCCAGGCCGAGAGCTCGTGCGAGGTCATGTTCACCACGCCACGGAACTCCGCCCACAACGTGTCCAGCTCGCCCGCATCGATCCCGCTCATCCGTCCTCCCACGCGCCGTGGCATGCATGCCCCGCTGTGGGTCCCCGGATGGATGAGCGTGAAAACCCACCGAACGGCGCGCACCGTCAGTTGCGCGCCAGGGAACGTACATCCTCGGCCAGGCCCTTGTTGAGCGCGACCCGCACCAGCCCCGCCGTCAGCCGTGGCAGCTCCCGCTGCCCCACCAGCCGGTTCAGCGCGCGCGGCGAACGCGGCAGGCCCACCCGCCGCGCCCCGTCCAGCGCCTTGCCGTCGATGTAGGGCGCGTACCGGGGCCACACGCCCTGTACCTCCCGCAGGAAGATGGTCGCCCCCAGCGGGCCGATGCCGGGAAACTCCTGGAGCCGTTCGCCGACGTCCCCGGGCTCCTCGCGCAGCCGCCGCAGGTCCCCGCCGTACCGGTCGAGCAGCAACCGGGCTCCGTCCCCCAGCTGGGTGGCGGTCCGCTCGTCGTAGCGCCGGTAGTGCCCCTCACCCAGCGCGTCGACCCGCTGCTGCCAGGTGGCGTCCGCCATTGTGCGCGGGGTGCGCATCCCGGCGTCGAACAGCGCCCGGGCGGCGGCCACCGCCACATCGGCCTTGATCCGCGCGGACAGCAGATGCGACAGCACCAGCACCTGGTACAGCGGCGCCGGTGTGTCCTTCAGCCGGATCCCGGCCTGCTCCGCGTACGTCTGGCCGCACTCCTCCACCACGGCCCGCGCCAGCGCCTCGGTCCTCGCACTCACCGGATCCCTCCTCGGGTCAGCCCCCCGCGACGGACGATCCGCCCCCGGGTGCCCGCTCGCGGCCCGCCCACACACCACGGAGCCCCGCGACCTGCGGGGGCAGGTCGCGGGGCTCCGTGGGCCGCGTCAGCCGGCGGTGCGCACCGTCAGCGAGGCGGTGCCCGCGGCGGCGGCGACCGGGGCGGCGTAGCCGTCGGGGCCCGCCAGCTGCACCTGCCAGGGGCCGAGCGCCGCGCCCGGGGCCGGCTCGGCCGTGACCGTCACCGCGTCGCCGTCCCGCCGGGTGCGGAAAGTGACCGCCGTGGAGCCGTCGGCCGCCGGCAGCGCCGTCACCGTCTCCACCCCGTCCGCCGGGGCGTGCACCCGCAGCGTCACCCCGTCCGCCCAGTCGTACTCCACCCCTTCGGCGGCGCGCTCCGCGTCACCGAGCGGGATCACCGAGCCGGGCCGGGCCAGCAGCGGCAGGGAGTCGAAGCCGAAGCGGTCCCGCCGCCAGCCCGGACCCTCGATCCGCTCCCCGCTCAGCAGATGTGTCCAGGTCCCGGCCGGTACGTAGTACTCGACCTCGCCGCCGGCCGACAGCACCGGCGCCACCAGCAGATCCCCGCCGAGCATGTACTGCCGGTCCAGGGTGTGGGTGGCCGGATCGTGCGGGAACTCCAGCACCATCGCCCGCATCACCGGCGTACCGTGCCGCCGGGCCCGCACCCCCGCCTCGAACAGGTACGGCATCAGCCGGTGCTTGAGCCGGGTGAAGTCCCGGGTGACCGTCACCGCCTCCTCGTCGTAGTCCCACGGAACGCGGTAGGAGTTGGAGCCGTGCAGCCGGCTGTGCGAGGACAGCAGGCCGAACTGCACCCACCGCTTGAAGACCTCGGGCGTCGGGGTGCCCTCGAAACCGCCGATGTCGTGGCTCCAGAACCCGAAGCCGGACAGCCCCAGCGACAGACCGCCGCGCAGCGACTCCGCCATCGCGGTGAACGTCGACTCGCAGTCGCCGCCCCAGTGCACCGGGAACTGCTGCCCGCCCGCCGTCGCCGAGCGCGCGAACAGCACCGCCTCGCCCTCCCCGCGCGCCTCGGTCAGCACCTCGAAGACGGCCTCGTTGTACAGCTGCGTGTAGTAGTTGTGCATCCGCTGCGGGTCGGAACCGTCGTGCCACACCACATCGGTGGGGACGCGCTCACCGAAGTCCGTCTTGAAGCAGTCCACGCCCTGCCCCAGCAGCGTGCGCAGCTTGTCCTGGTACCAGGTGCGCGCCGCGGGGCTGGTGAAGTCCACCAGGCCCATGCCGGCCTGCCACAGGTCCCACTGCCACACGTCGCCGTTGGCCTTGCGCACCAGATGGCCCAGCGCCTTGGCCTCGGCGAACAGCGGCGACTTCTGCCCGATGTACGGGTTGATCCACACGCTGATCCGCAGCCCGCGGTCGTCCTTGAGCCGGCGCAGCATGCCCTCCGGGTCCGGGAAGACGTCCGGGTCCCAGGTGAAGTCGCACCACTGGTACTCCTTCATCCAGAAGCAGTCGAAGTGGAAGACGCTCAGCGGGATCTCGCGCTCGGCCATGCCGGACACGAAGCGGTTGACGGTCGCCTCGTCGTAGTCGGTGGTGAACGACGTCGACAGCCACAGGCCGAACGACCAGGCCGGCGGCAGCGCCGGACGGCCCGTCAGCGCCGTGAAGCGGTCCAGGATCTCCTTGGGCGTGGGCCCGTGGATCACCAGGTACTCGATGGACTGGTCCGCCACGCTGAACTGGACCTGGCCCACCGACTCCGAGGCGATCTCGTAGGACACCTTGCCGGGGTGCCGCACGAAGACGCCGTAGCCGCGGTTGGTGAGATAGAACGGGATGTTCTTGTACGCCTGCTCGCTGGCGGTGCCGCCGTCGGCCTGCCAGATGTCCACGGTCTGGCCGTTCTTGGTGAACGGCGTGAACCGCTCGCCCAGCCCGTACACCAGCTCACCGATACCCAGCGACAGCTGCCCCAGCGCGTGGTGTTCGCCGTCGTCGGTGACCGCGAAGCCGGTCCCGCGCTTCTCGGCGGAGGTCAGCACCTTGCCGTCCGCCACGAAGTCCAGGCGCCAGGGCCCCTCGGTGTCCACCCTCAACGCGAGGGAACCGCTGGACAGTTCGAGGACCGAGCCGTCCCGGGTGACCTTCCCCGGCGCGTCCGCCGGGTCCGGGAGCAGCGCGAACTCGGGGCCGCGCTCGACCGCCCCGGCGTGGTGGGTGGAGCGCACCGAGATCACCCCCTCGGCGGGCGAGGAACACTCCACAGTCACCAGCGCGCTGTTGAGCGTGTGGCCGCGGCGCTCCACGTGCCGCACCGGGGCGTACAGGGTGAACCTGCCGTCCGCGACCACGGCATCCCCGACCTCCGTGGCGTAGGACAGCTTCACGCCCTCTCGCGTCAGCCAGTAGCCATCGGTGAACTTCACTGCTTCTCCTGCTCCTCGGGATGCGAATGCTGCTCGTACGGTGCCGCCGTGCGGCGGTTACGGCGTGGTGGTGGCACGGTGTGCGGCGATCAGCCCCTGGTACCAGCGGTAGCTGTCCTTGGGCAGGCGCTCCAGGGTGGCGTAGTCCACCCGGACGATGCCGAATCGCTGGTCGTAGCCGTAGGCCCACTCGAAGTTGTCGAGCAGGGACCAGACGTAGTAGCCGCGTACGTCCACACCCGCGGACACGGCGTCCGCCACGGCCGCCAGATGCCCCGCCAGGTAGGACACCCGGTCGGCGTCGTGGACCTGGCCGTCGGGGGAGACCGTGTCGGCCTCCGCCGAGCCGTTCTCGGTGATGATCAGCGGCGGCAGCCCAGGATAGCGCCGCTGCAGGTCCACCAGCAGATCGGTGAAGGTGTGCGGGACCACCGGCCAGCCCATGGTGGTGTGCCGCACGTCGTCGCGCCAGGTCTCGGCGACCCGGATGTCGGCGGCGGTACGGGTGGCCGGGTCCGGGTCCTGGTGGGGCGCGTCGGTCACCGTGATCGGCCGGTAGTAGTTGATGCCGGTGAAGTCCAGCGGCGCGCCGATGGTGATCAGGTCGTCCTCGCGCCGGTACTCCTCGGCGCCGTCGGCCAGTTCGCCCCAGGTCTCCGCCTCGTGCAGCGGGTAGCGGCCGGCGAACAGCGGGTCGAACCACACCTCGTTGTGCAGCGTCTCGGCACGGCGCACCGCCCCGGCGTCCGCCTCCGACTCCGAGGCCGGCAGCAGCCGGTCCGGGTTGAGCGTGATGCCGACCTCGGTGGCGCCCGCCGCGCGCAGCGCCCGGACGGCCAGGCCGTGCCCCACCAGCAGATGGTGGGCCGCCGCCAGCGCGCCGCGCCCCTCACGGGCACCGGGCGCGTGCCGGCCGATCGCGTACCCCACGAACGCGCTGCAGAACGGCTCGTTGAGGGTGATCCAGCGCGGTACCCGGTCCCCGAGCCGCTCCGCCACCAGCGCCGTGTAGTCGGCGAACCGCTCCGCCGTCTCGCGCACCCGCCAGCCGCCCCGGTCCTCCAAGGCCTGCGGCAGATCCCAGTGGTAGAGCGTGGCGGCGGGGGAGATGCCGGCGGCCAGCAGCTCGTCCACCAGCCGGTCGTAGAAGTCCAGGCCCTCGCTGTTGGCCTTGCCGCTGCCGGTGGGCTGGATCCGGGGCCAGGCGACGGAGAAGCGGTAGCTGTCCACCCCCAGCTCCTTCAGCAGCGCCACGTCCTCCTTGTAGCGGTGGTAGTGGTCGCAGGCCACGTCCCCGGTGTCACCGCCTGCCACCCTGCCCGGCGTGCGGGCGTAGGTGTCCCAGATGGACGGGCCGCGGCCGCCCACGTCGTGGGCGCCCTCGATCTGGTAGCTGGCGGTGGCCGCACCGAAGAAGAACCCGGGCGGGAACGCGGGGAATTCAGGGGTGGCAGTCATGATTCAGGCATCCCTTGGACGAAGCGGGCGGACGGGGAGGGAACGGGTGGAGGAGGGGGGCTCACTTGATCGACCCGCCGGAGATCCCGGCGGCGATGTACTTCTGCGCCACCACCAGCAGGATCGCGGCCGGAATCGCCGAGAGCACGGAGGTGGCCATCACCGCGCCCCAGTCGCTGACATGGGCGCCGATGAACTGATAGATGCCCAGCGTCACCGGCTTCACGTCGTCGGTGGTGTTCAGCGTCAGCGCGAAGATGAAATCGGCCCAGGCGAAGAGGAAGGCGAACAGCCCGGCGGTGATCAGCGCGTTGCGGCTCATCGGCAGCACGATGCGCACGAACGCCGTGAACCGGTTCGCGCCGTCCACCATCGCCGCCTCGATCACCTCGGACGGGATCGACACCATGAACGCCCGCAGCAGCACGATCGCGAACGGCAGCCCCAGCGAGGCGTCCGCCAGGATCAGGCCCGCGTACGAGTTGACCAGGCCCAGCTCGGCGTACGCGCTGTACAGGGCGTTCGCCACCACGATGCCCGGCACCATCTGGGTGATCAGCGTGCCGAACACGATGCCACGGCTGCCGCGCAGCCCGAACTGCGCCAGGCCGTACGCCGCCGGAGCGGCCAGCGCCAGACACACCACCACCGCGCCCAGCGACACCACCAGGGAGGTCAGCAGCGAACCGCCCTGCGTCTCGAAGGCCGCCCGGAAGTTCTCCAGGCTCGGCGAGGTCGGCAGCAGATCGGTGGAGGCGATGCTGGAGTGCGGCTGAAGCGCCGTGGAGATCATCCAGTACACCGGGAAGAGCATCACGGCCAGGATCAGCAGCGCCAGGACCGTGGAGAGGCGGCTTCTCCGGGTGGACTTCGTCATCGTCGTCATCGTCGATCACTTCCCCCGGCCGGCGTTGGCCCGGTTGACCCGCAGATACAGCACCGCGAACACGGCGCTGATCAGAATGAGGACGTTGCCCACCACGGCGCCCTGACCGAAGTCGAGCTGAAGGAAGGACAACTGGTACGTCATCGTGCCCAGCGTCTGGGTGGAATCGGCCGGGCCGCCGCCGGTCAGCGCCAGGATCAGATCCAGCACCTTGACCGTCGACATGAACCCCAGCACCAGCACCACCGTCACCACCGGGCGCAGCATCGGCAGGGTGACACTGCGGAAGGTCCGCCACGGACCGGCGCCGTCCAGCGCCGCCGCCTCGTGCACCTCGCGCGGGATCTCCTGCAGACCCCCGTACAGGATCACCATGTTGAACGGGATGCCGATCCAGATGTTGACCAGCACCGCCGACAGCAGGGCCACGCTCGGGCTGGACAGCCACGGCACACCGCCACTGGACAGCCCCAGCGTCTCCAGGAAGCTGTTGAGGACCCCGTGGTCCTCGTCCATGATCCGCCGCCACACCACGGCGGAGACCACCATCGGCACCAGCCACGGCAGCAGCAGCACCGCGCGCACCGCTCCCGACAGCGGGAAGCGCCGGGTGAAGAACACCGCCAGGGCGAGGCCGATCGTGAACTGCCCGGCCAGCGAACCGACGGTGAACAGCACGGTCTGCCACAGCGCGTCGCCGAACAGCTCGTTGGAGAAGACCGCGCGCCAGTTGTCGAGGCCGTTGAAGGGGGCCTCACCGGTGAAGTAGGTGGTGGGCGTGTACTCCTGAAAGCTCATCAGGATGTTGCGCACCAGCGGGAAGCCGAAGAAAGCCAGTAGATAGAGCACCGCCGGGGCCACGAACAGCCACTGGTACACCCGGCGGCGCCGGGCCGTGGAACGGCGCCCGGCGGGGGCCGGGGCCGGCGCGGGCTCCGGCGTACGGTCGGGGGTCACGGTCGTCGTCATCGCGTCCTCACTCCCCGGCCTGCTGCGCGGCGCGCTCAAGGGCCCGCGCGGGCGAGGAACGCCCGGTCAGCACCGCCTGGAACGCGCCGGCGAGCGCGTCGCCCACCATCGGCCAGCGGGTGCCGACCTCGGCGGTGCGCGAACGGGCGGTGGCCACCAGATCGGCGAACGGCGCCAGCTCCGGATTCTGCTCCCGGTACGCCTGGGCGGCGTCCGCCCGGGTGGGCACGTTGTTCACGCGCTCGCCCCAGCCCAGCTGGTTCTGCTCGGAGTTGAGGCAGTTGAGGATCGCCCCGGCGTTGCGCTCGCGGTCGGCGTCACTGTTCTTGGGCACCGTCATCACCGTGCCGCCGATCGGCGGCACCGGGTCCTGCCCGGCCCGCGGCACCGGGATGGAGGCCACCGCCCACTCCACTGAGTCCTGCGCGCTGAGCACCGGCACCTGCCAGGGCCCGTTCACCATCATCGCGGTGCGGCCGGAGACGAACTGGTCGTTCACGTCCTGCTGGTTCCAGTTGACGACCGAACGGGAGGCCGACCCGTCGTCCACCAGGTCCTTCCACAACTGCAGCGCCTCCTGACCCCCGGTGCCCTCGGCCAGGTGCGCCTCGTCACCGCCGGCCGACCAGAAGAACGGCAGGAACTGATAGACGCCGTCCGCGTTGGGGCTGGCGCTGAACGCCATGCCGTAGGTGTTGCCCTGGGTGAGCGCGGCGGCCGTCGTCCGCAGCTCCTCCCAGGTGGTGGGCGGTTCGAGCCCGGCGTCCGCGAGCATCGTGGTGTTGTAGATCAGCGCCAGGGAGTTCACCGACCTGGCCACCCCGTACTGCGTCCCGTCGTAGGAGCCCAGGGAGACGGCGCTGTCCGAGAAGCCCTCGGCGTCGAAACCGGTCTCCGCCAGCGGGCGCAGACCATCCGTCTCGGCGAACTGGGCCAGCTCCGAGCCGTCGAGTTCGAGGATGTCGGGCAGGGAGTCGGAGGAGGCCATCCGCAGCGCCTTGGTGGCGACCTGGTCGGCCGGCACGCTGATCTGCTTGACCTTCAGTCCCAGCGGCTCGGCGCAGGTGTCGAAGAAGGCCTGGTTGGCCGTGTGCTCCTTGGCGTCGGTGGCGGAGTTGAGCACCGTGACCGTACCGGGGTCGGGCTGCGCGGCACAGGCCGTGAGCCCGCCGGCCACGGTCGCGCCCGCCAGCGTGAGGGCGAGCGCGGAGACGGGTATCCGCCGTCTGCGGCATGTGGTCATGTGGTCATTTCCATTCGCGGCGTTGAGAAGGAAAGAGGGCGGGCCGGCCGGTGGGCCGGCAGGGCGGTCAAGGGGGCGGGATCGTCGCCCCCTCGGCCATGACCGGGGTGATGAGCTGGTGCGAGCCGTCCGGGGCCGGCACGGCGCCCGCGCCACGGGCGGCGATCGCCGCGACGGCCAACTCGGCGACGGCGGCCGACATCCGGCCGACCGGCAGTTCGATCCGGGGAAAACCGGCCAGCGCCGGTTCGTCCGGCAGCGTGCCGACCAGCACGACGCTCAGCGCGCCCGGCCCGTCCAGGCCGAGTGCGGCCAGCTCCCGCAGCAGTTCGGGCAGCAGGATCAGATGCTGCACCACCAGGGCGGTGGGCCGCTGCGCCGGATCGGTCAGCAGCACCTCGCGCAGCCGCTTGGCCAGCACGTCGGGGTCACCGCTGGAGGGCACGATCCGTACCTGGGCCCCGGTCTGCGCGGCGGCGGCGCGGGCACCGTCCAGACCGTGCATGGCGTAACCGCGGCGGGCCTCGATCTCGTGGTCGGCGGAGGACAGGAACACGATCCGCCGGTGTCCGGCGGCGGCCGTCTCCCGTACCGCCAGCGCCACCGCCGCCTCCCAGTCGAGGTCCACCCACGGGACGTCGGTCTCGTCCTGCTCACTGCCGTGACCGAGCAGGGCGGTGGGGAAGTTCAGCGCACGCAGCGCGGCGACGCGCGGGTCCTGCACCTGGACGGCCATCAGCACGGCGGCGTCGGCCAGCCCGCTGCGGGCGATCCGGCTGAGCCCGCCGACCCCGTCCTGGTCGGTCATCATCAGGACGTCGTAGCCGTGGCCACGGGCGGCGTCGCTGAACTCGATGGCGAAACGGCCGTCCATCGCCCGGTACTTGCCCGCTTCGCGGGGGACGGCCAGGACGAGTACGTCGCTCCGCGCGCTGCGCAGTGCGCGGGCGCTGGCCCGCGGGTGGTACCCGAGGTCACGGATGGCGGCGCGTACCGCGTTCTGGGTCTCCTCGGAGATCTTGCGCGACCCGCTCAGCACGTAGGAGACGGTGCTGGGGGCCACCCCCGCCCGCTCGGCGACATCCTTGATCGTTGCCATCCCGCTCCTCACGGAGTCCGCCCTCGTCTTGAGTTCGAATCGATTCGTCGAATCGATTCGACCAGTGGCGAGATGCTAAGCGGCGTCCCCCCGCGCAGACAAGAGTTTCCGGAAAGATCTTCGGATGTTCTGTGTTCTATCACAGTGCGTATCCGCCCGGAGCCGGGCAGCGAGCGGGGTCGATCCGGCATCATGGCAACGGCATTACACGAGGAGGAAGCCGTTGATCCAGAACTGGCCCGAGGGCCGCTACGCGGATCCCGAGGCGGCTCGTCAACGGTACGAGGCCGGCATGGCGGGCGAGCGAGCAGTACTGCGGGCGCTGTTCCGGGCGGAACCGGCGGAGGCGCACATCGGCCTGGCCGTCGTGGTGTTCGTCGCCGCGCTGGTCGGTGCACTCGCCGATCCGTGGGCGGGGTCCGCGGTGCTCGCGGTATTCGCCGCGCTGTTCCTGACCGCCCTGGTCGCGCAGCGCCTGCGCGGCCGGCGGGGTCTCGACGCCCCGCGCCGTGCTTACCTGCTCACCTTCGGCTGGGCGAAGTGGCTCTGACCCGGGTGGATTCTTGTCGGCTCACGCGTCGCCGAGCCATCGTGGTGCCGCCCGGCGGAACTCCTCCGGGGGGAGGGACGACGCGTCCGAGGGGATGCGGGCCAGCAGCGGGGCGCCGCCGCAGACCGCCGGGAGGTCGGTGAGGTTGCAGCGGGAGGCCAGGTCGGGGGCGGCGGGCCAGGCGCCGATGATCAGGCCGTGGCAGGCCAGGCCACGGGTACGGAGCGCCTCCGTGGTCAGCGCGGCGTCGTTGAGCGTGCCCAGACCCGCCGTGGTGACCACCACCACCGGGGCCGCCAGCAGCGCCGCCGCGTCGGCCAGGGTGGTGCCCATGTCGTCGAAGCGCACCAGCAGTCCGCCTGCCCCCTCCACCAGGACCAGATCGTGGCCGGCCGCCAGGTCCAGCGCGGCCTTGGCGACCTCCGCCGGCCGTACCGGCGGCAGCCCCGCCAGCCGGGCCGCCGTGGCGGGCGCCAGCGGGGCCGGATAGCGGGCCAGTTCACAGGTCGTCACCGGGCCCGCGAGCCGCGCCACTTCGGCCGCGTCCCCCGGCTCGCCGTCCGCCACGCCGGTCTGGGCCGGCTTGAGCACGGCCACCCGCTCGCCGCGCGTCAGCGCACGGGCGGCCAGCGCCGCCGTCACCACGGTCTTGCCCACCCCGGTCCCCGTCCCGGTGACGACCAGTACCTTCCCCGACATTCCGCACGCTCCGTTCCGCATTCGCCGTGGGCCTCCTATCCGGCCCGGGCCGCGGCCACCGCCGCCGCGCAGATCCGCTCCAGGTCCGCGTCGCCGGTGATGTAGGGCGGCATGGTGTAGATGAGGTCCCGGAACGGCCGCAGCCACACCCCGGCCCGCACCGCGGCGGCCGTCGCCGCCGCGAGGTCGACCTCGTGATCCAGCTGGAGCACCCCGATCGCCCCCAGCACCCGTACCTCCCGCACCCCGGGCACCTCGGCCGCCGCCGCGAGGCCCGCGTGCAGACCGGCCTCGATCCGGCCGACCTCGCCCCGCCAGTCCCGGTCGAGCAGCAGCCCGATCGACGCGTCCGCGACCGCGCAGGCCAGCGGGTTCCCCATGAACGTCGGACCGTGCGCGAGTTCCGGCACCGTCCCGCGCGAGATGCCCTCGGCCACCCGCCCCGTGCACAAGGTCGCCGCCAGCGTCAGGTAGCCGCCGGTCAACGCCTTGCCCACACACATCACATCGGGTGCCACTCCGGCGTGATCGGCCGCGAACAGCTCCCCCGTGCGGCCGAATCCGGTGGCGATCTCGTCGAAGACCAGCAGCACGCCGTACGTGTCGCAGGCCTCCCGCAGCACCCGCAGATACTCGGGGGAGTGGAACCGCATCCCGCCCGCCCCCTGCACCACGGGCTCGACCACCACCGCCGCCAGTTCACCGGCGTGCCGGGCGATCAGCGACCGCAGCTCGCGCACGTACTCCTCGCACGGCCCGGCCGCGAACCCGGCCGGCGGCGGGGGCGCGAACACCTGTTCCGGCAGCGCCCCTGACCACAGCTCGTGCATGCCGCCCTCGGGGTCGCACACGGACATGGCGTGCCAGGTGTCGCCGTGGTAGCCGCCCCGCCAGGTCAGCAGCCGCCGCTTCTCCGGCCGGCCCAGTGAACGCCAGTACTGCAGGCACATCTTCAGCGCGACCTCGACCGACACGGACCCCGAGTCGGCGAGGAACACATGCTCCAGCGGGGCGGGGGAGATCTCCACCAGCCGGGCCGCGAGCCGGACGGCGGGCCCGTGCGTCAGCCCGCCGAACATCACATGGCTCATCCGCCCCAACTGCTCCTGGGCGGCGGCGTCCAGGACCGGGTGGCGGTACCCGTGCACGGCCGACCACCACGAGGACATCCCGTCGATCAGCTCCCGGTGTCCGCCCGCCGGCACCGGGCCGGCCAGCCGCAGCCGTACCCCCTGTGCCGACTCCACCAGCAGCGGCTCGGCGCGGCCGGGCATCGGGCCGTAGGGATGCCACACATGGCGGCGGTCCAGCGCGAGCAGCCGTGCCGCCTCCTCCGCCCCCTCGGGCCGCGCGGTCCCGTCCGTCTCAGGCATTGGGCGGCAGCTCGGTACCCGCGCCCCTGCGGCGCACCGCGACCGGCACCTCCGCATTCTCGCGGGCGGTGTCCGCCCCGGCCGTGCCGTCCCCGGCGGCGCGCTCCGCCACGGCGCCCTCCACCTCGAAGCCCGCGTCGGCGATCATCTCCAGATCGGCCCGGCCCGACTGCCCCTCGCTGGTGAGGTAATCGCCCAGGAAGATCGAGTTCGCGACGTGCAGCGCCAGCGGCTGGAGCGTCCGCAGATGCACCTCCCGCCCACCGGCGATCCGCACCTCGGTGTCCTGGCAGACGAACCGAACCATCGCCAGGATGCGCAGCGCCCGCTGCGGCGTCAGGTCCCACCGGCCGGCGAGCGGGGTGCCCTCGAAGGGGATCAGGAAGTTCACCGGCACCGAGTCCACGTCCAGCTCGCGCAGCGCGAACGCCACGTCCACCAGGTCCTTGTCGCTCTCGCCCATGCCCGCGATCAGACCGGAGCACGGCGAGAGGCCGCCCTCCCGCGCCTGCCGCACCGTGTCGGCCCGGTCGGCGTAGTCGTGCGTCGTGCAGATGTCCTCGTACGTGGCCTCGGAGGTGTTGAGATTGTGGTTGTACGCGTCGGCCCCCGCCGTGCGCAGCCGCGCCGCCTGCCCCGGTGAGAGCAGCCCGAGACAGGCGCACACCTCCACCCCGGCGCCGTGCTCGTCCCGGATCGCCGCGATCGTCTCGGAGACCCGCTCCACGTCCCGGTCGGTGGGGCCGCGCCCGCTGGCGACCAGGCACACCCGGCGCGCGCCGCCCGCGACCCCGGCGTTCGCCGCGGCGAGAGCCTCATCCGGTTTCAGCCAGGTGTACTTGAGGATCCCGGCCGTCGAGCCCAGCCGCTGGGAGCAGTAGGAGCAGTCCTCGGGGCACAGGCCGGACTTCAGGTTCACCAGGTAGTTGAGCTTCACCCGCCGCCCGAACCACGCGCGGCGCACCTTCCCCGCGGCGGCCACCACGTCGAGCAGTTCGTCGTCGGAGGTCGCCAGTACGGCCAACGCCTCGGCGCGGGTGGGTGGTTCGAGGCGCAGGCCCTTGTCCACCAGGGTGCTCAGCAGGTCCATGAACCGATCCTCGGGCACGGGTGGGGGCGTGGCAAAGGCGGAAAGGTACACAGCAGCCGAGCCGACTGTGTCCGGTCACCACACCCCTGCGGAGCGTCATCGCCGGATAGCGTCGATGGGTTGGCGGACGCGTGGGGGTATGAGATGCGAGTGCGGGGGTGGTGGCGGTGACCGGAGGGACCGGGGGCCCGTTCGACTGGATCGACGCGGAGCGGGAACGGCTCCGGCGGGCCGGGCTGTTGCGGGAACTGCGGCCGCGAGCGGCGGCGGAGGCCGGCGGCGCGGACGGGCCGCTGGACCTCGCGGGCAACGACTATCTCGGCCTGGCCCGGCACCCCGAGGTCATCGCGTCGGCCACCGCCGCGGCGACCCGCTGGGGCGGGGGCGCCACCGGCTCCCGGCTGGTCAGCGGCAGCACCGCGCTGCACGCCGAACTGGAGGAGGAACTCGCCGCGTTCACCGGCTTCGAACGCGCCCTGGTGTTCTCCAGCGGGTACGCGGCCAATCTGGCGGCGCTCACCGCGCTGGGCGGCCGGGAGGCGCTGATCGTCTCCGACGCGGCCAACCACGCCTCGCTGATCGACGGCTGCCGGCTCTCCCGGTCACGGATCGCGGTGGCCGCGCACGCCGACCCCCCGGCAGTGGCCAAGGCCCTGGCGGAACGGGACCCGGCGCTGCGCCGGGCGCTGGCCGTCAGCGACACGGTCTTCTCGGTCGACGGCAACGCCGCCCCGCTGTCCGGGCTGGCGGACGCCGTCCGCGCGCACGGCGCCGCCCTGGTGCTGGACGACGCGCACGGCTTCGGTGTGCTGGGGGAGGGCGGCCGGGGAGCGGCTGCCCCGGCGGGCCTCGCGGGAGCGCCGGACGTGGTGGTGACGGTCACCCTCTCCAAGGCGCTGGGGTCGCAGGGCGGCGCCGTGCTGGGGCCGGCCGCGGTGATCGACCACCTGCTCAACACGGCCCGTACCTTCATCTTCGACACGGGCCTGGCCCCGGCCGCCGCCGGTGCCGCGCTGGGCGCGCTGCGCCTGCTGCGCCGCGAGCCGTGGCGCCCGGCCGCCGCCCGGGACGCGGCCCGCACCCTGCACCGGCGGCTGACGGCGGCCGGCCTGAGCGCCGCCCGCCCCGACGCGGCGGTGGTGTCGGTACGGGCCCCCTCGCCCGAAGCGGCGGTGCGCTGGGCGGCGGACTGCCGCCGTGCCGCTCTGGCGGTGGCGTGCTTCCGGCCGCCCTCGGTCCCCGACGGCGTCTCGCGGCTGCGGCTCTCCGCCCGCGCTGACCTGTCGGCCGCCCAGCTGGCCGAGGCCGTGCGGACGATCGTCGCCGCCGCACCCGCCCCGTACAACGGCCCGCCAGGCCCGCCCGGCCCCGCCGCCTGACGGGACCGCCTGACCGGACCGCCCGCGCCCCGGCATCCCCCGGCGCACCGCTCCGACCGGATCGCGGCACGCCCGGGGCGGCGGCTCCCCGCCCCGCACCTCAGGTCACGACGACCCCTCCTTGCGTGCCCGGCTCGGCTGCACCCGCTTGGGCTCGCCCTTCACCTTGGGATGCTCCGGCGGATACGGCAGATCGCCCAGACCGTGGTCCCGCTCGTCACGCGCCGCCATCTCCAGCACCGTCTCCAGCCGGCACGCCCGCCGCTCCATGTCCGCGTGCACATCACCCACCTCGGCGAAGCGCGCGGGCATCGTCGCCAGGTCGAAGTCCCGGGGCCGGGCGTCCGGCACCTCCTCCCAGCGCAGCGGCGCCGAGACCGGGGCGTGCGGGCGCGGGCGTACCGAGTAGGCGCTGGCGATCGTCCGGTCCCGCGCCATCTGGTTGTAGTCCACGAAGATCCGCTCCCCCCGCTCCTCCTTCCACCAGGCCGTGGTGACCCGCTGCGGATCGCGCCGCTCCAGCTCCCGGCCGATGGCGATCGCCGCCCGCCGTACCTGCGGAAACGTCCACTCCGGCGCGATCGGTACGAACACGTGCATCCCCCGCCCGCCCGAGGTCTTCGGCCACCCCACCAGACCCCATTCCTCCAGCAGCGCCCGCAGCTGGAGCGCGGTGCGCACCGCGTCCGTGTAGTCGGTGCCCGGCTGCGGATCGAGGTCGATCCGCAGCTCGTCCGGATGCTCGGTGTCCCCGCGCCGCACCGGCCAGGGATGGAAGGTCAGCGCCCCCAGATTCGCCGCCCACACCACCGCCCCCGGCTCGGTCGGGGCGATCTCGTCCGCGTGCCGCCCGCTGGGGAAGGAGATCCGCCCGGTCGGGATCCACTCGGGCAGGTTCTTCGGCGCCCGTTTCTGGTAGAAGGACTCGCCCTCCACCCCGTCCGGGTAGCGCTCCAGCGTCGTCGGCCGGTCCCGCAGGGCCCGCAGCACCCCTTCCCCCACGGCGAGGTAGTACCGGGCGACGTCCAGCTTGGTGAATCCGCGCTCGGGGAAGTACACCTTGTCCGGGTTGGACAACCGCACCGTCCGGTCACCGACCGTGATCTCCATGGCCTTGCCCATGCGGCCACGCTAAGCCCGCCCGCCGCCCCGCGCCCGCCGACGGGCGCCGCGCCGCCGCCGGACGCACAATCCGACCATGGACCTTCCGGTGATGCCCCCCGTCAGCCCCATGCTCGCCAAGCCCGCCGCGAAGATCCCCGCCGGCATGCACTACGAGGCCAAGTGGGACGGCTTCCGCGCCATCGTCTTCCGGGACGGCGCCGAGCTGGAGATCGGCTCCCGCACCAGCAAGCCGCTCACCCGCTACTTCCCCGAACTCGCGGAAGGACTGCGCTCCGCCCTGCCCGAGCGCTGCGTGGTCGACGGCGAGATCGTCATCGCCCGGGGCGGCCGCCTCGACTTCGACGCCCTGCTGGAGCGCATCCACCCGGCCGACTCCCGGGTCCGGATGCTGGCCGAACGCACCCCCGCCTCCTTCGTCGCCTTCGACCTCCTCGCCCTCGGCTCCGACTCCCTCCTGGACACCCCGCTCGCCGAACGCCGCACCGCGCTCACCGACGCGCTGCGCCACACCCACCGGCCCGCCTTCGTCGCCCCCGCCACCCGCGACATCGACCTGGCCCGGCAGTGGTACGAACGCTACGAGGGCGCCGGCCTGGACGGCGTCGTCGCCAAGCCCCTGGACCTCCCCTACCGGCCGGGCGAACGCGTCATGGTGAAGGTCAAGCACGAGCGCACCGCCGACTGCGTCGTCGCCGGGGTGCGCCGCCACAAGAGCGGCGAGGGCGTCGGCTCCCTGCTGCTCGGCCTGTACGACACCACCGGCCGCCTCCAGCACGTCGGGGTGTGCGCCTCCTTCACCGCCCGGCGCCGCGCCGAGCTGATGGCCGAGCTGACCCCGCTGCTCATGGACTCCGCAGAAGGCCATCCCTGGGCCGACTGGGCGGACGGGGTGGCCCACGAGCACGCCCGGATGCCCGGCGCCCCCAGCCGCTGGACCGGCACCAAGGACCTCAGCTGGCTGCCGCTGCGCCCCGAGCGGGTGTGCGAGGTGCGGTACGACCACATGCAGGGGGACCGGTTCCGGCACACCGCGCACTTCCGCCGCTGGCGACCCGACCGGGACCCGGCCGACTGCGGGTACGCCCAGCTGGAGGAGCCGGTGGGCTACGCGCTCGACGACATCCTCACTCCGCACCATCCGCACTGACCGCCGCCCGCACCATCCCCGCCACCTCCGCGGCGCGCGCCGCGTCCGGGTACCGCCCGCGCGGCCAGAAGAACCCCCGCAGCCCGTCCTTGCGGCGCCGGGGCACCACATGGGTGTGGAAGTGCGGCACCGACTGGCTCACCCGGTTGTTCGCCGCCACGAAGGAGCCCTCGGCGCCCATCGCCGTTTGCACCGCGCCCGTCAGCCGCCGCACCACCGCGTAGTACGGACCCAGCAGCTCCGGCGGCAGATCCGTCAGCGTCGGCAGATGCTCGCGCGGCACCACCAGCAGATGGCCCTCGAACAGCGGCCTGGCGTCCAGGAACGCCACCACCGCCCGGTCCTCGTACACGAGATGGGCGGCGGCCTCGCCCCGCACGATCCGGCAGAACACGCACTCCATCCCCCCAGTGAAACCCCTGCGGGAAGCCCCGGCACCCTCCCGGTGTTGGATGAAGCATGAACGAGTTGGCGGTTGTGGTCGTCGGGGCGGGCCAGGCGGGACTGGCGGCCGCCTACCATCTGCGGCGCCGGGGCTTCGCCCCCGGCTCCGAGTACGTGGTCCTCGATCACTCCCCGCGCCCCGGCGGCGCCTGGCAGTTCCGCTGGCCCACCCTCACCTACGGCCGGGTGCACGGCATGCATGCCCTGCCCGGCATGGAACTGACCGGGGCCGACCCGGACCGGCCGTCCGCCGAGGTGATCGGGGAGTACTTCACCGCGTACGAGCGCGCCTTCGAGCTGCCGGTCCTGCGCCCGGTGGACGTCACCGCCGTCCACGACGACGGCGCGGGGGCGCTGCGGGTGGACAGTCCCACCGGCACCTGGCGCACCCGCGCCCTGATCAACGCCACCGGAACCTGGGACCGCCCGTTCTGGCCCCGGATCCCCGGCATGGCCGACTTCACCGGCCGCCAGCTGCACACCGCCCAGTACCCCGGCCCCGCCCCCTTCGCCGGGCAGCGGGTGGTGGTGGTCGGCGGCGGCACCTCCGCCGTCCAGCACCTGCTGGAGATCGCCGGGGTCGCCGCCGACACCCGGTGGGTGACCCGCCGCCCACCGCTCTTCCGCGAGGACACCTTCGGCGAGGTGCAGGGCCGCGAGGCCGTCGCCATGGTCGAGGAGCGGGTACGGGAGGGCCTGCCGCCGCGCAGCGTGGTCTCGGTGACCGGGCTGCCGATGAACGAGGCCATGCGGGCCGCCCGCGCCTCCGGAGTGCTGCGCCGACACCCGATGTTCGAACGGCTCACGCCCGAGGGCGTGCGCTGGGCGGACGGCACTCACTGGCCCGCCGATGTCATCGTGTGGGCCACCGGGTTCCGGGCCGCGCTGGACCATCTCGCCCCGCTGCGGCTGCGCGAGAGCGGCGGCGGTATCCGGCTGGAGGGGACGAGGGTGGTGCGCGACCCCCGGCTCCATCTGGTCGGGTACGGGCCCTCCGCCTCCACCATCGGGGCCAACCGGGCCGGCCGGGCAGCGGTCAACGACCTCATGGCGCTGCTGAGTTCCCCGGCGGGCAGCACTCCGTGATTGGTCTGGACATGTTCAAGGCGTGGGTCTAATGTCCTGCGCGTGAGTGAGAGCGCTCTCACACTGCATCGCTTCGTTGCCCTGTACCGCCCCACTTCGGTAGAGCACGTCCAAGGAGCCCTGCAATGAGACGCACCCGTTCCTTCACCCTGGGCGCGGCAGCCCTGATGGTCCTGACCGCCGGAGTCGGCGGCGCCGCCGTGGCGGCCGACTCCTCCACCCCGGCCCCCGGCAGCGAACCCGTCGCCGAACCCGCCCTGATCGAGGCGCTCCAGCGCGACCTCGGGCTCACCCCGGAGCAGGCCGTCGACCGGCTGGCGACCGAGGCCGAGGCCATGGCCACCGACGAGGCGGCCCAGGAAGCGGCCGGCGACGCCTACGCCGGCAGCTGGATCGACGCGGCGACCGGCACCCTGGTCGTCGCCGTCACCAGCGCCGCGGCCGAGAGCGCGGTGGAGTCCACCGGCGCCGCCACCGAACGCGTCACCCACAGCCAGGACGCGCTCGACGCCGCCCTCGCCGCCCTCGACGAGCTGGAGGCCCCGGCCGGCGTCTCCAGCTGGTACGCCGATGTCCAGGACAACGGCATCGGTGTCGATGTGGTGGCCGGTTCCGAGAACACCGACCAGGTCGCCGACTTCCTCGCCGAGGCCGAAGCCGTCCAGTCCATACCGCTGACCGTGCGCACCGTCGAGGAGGCGTACACCACCTCCGCCGCCGGCGTGGTCGGCGGCGACCCGTATTACACCGGCAACGTCCGCTGTTCCATCGGCTTCTCGGTGCACGGCGGTTTCATCACCGCCGGCCACTGCGGATCGGGCTCGGCCGCCGTCTACGGCTGGGACAACAGCCTGATGGGCAACTTCGCCGGCCGCTCGTGGCCGGGCGGCGACCACGCCTGGGTCCGTACCGGCCACGGCTGGTGGACCGTCCCGGTCGTCCTCGGCTGGGGCACCGTCTCCGACGCCCTGGTGCGCGGCTCCAACGAGGCCCCCACCGGCGCTTCCGTCTGCCGCTCCGGCTCCACCACCGGCTGGCGCTGCGGCACCATCGGTGCCAAGAACGTGACCGTGAACTACGGCAACGGCAACGTGGTGTACGGGATGACCAACTCCACCGCCTGCGCCCAGGGCGGTGACTCCGGCGGCTCGTTCATCAGCGGTGACCAGGCCCAGGGCGTGACCTCCGGCGCCGCGGGCAACTGCTCCAACGGCGGCACCTCGGTCTTCTACCCCATCAGGCCGATCCTGTCCGCCTACGGGCTGACCCTGCACACCGCCTGACCCGCGAACCTTTCCCCCGGCCCCCGCCCGTACGGGCGGGGGCCGTCGGCCGCGCCGGGCCGCTGACCCGCCCCGGAACCGGTGGGTGCGCGGATGATCACGGAAGGCCGTGGCGTTGCTAGGGTCAGTGGGTGCGACCCGGTGCGGCAACGGGCGCACCGGCCGTGGACGAAGGGGCGGGAGCAGCGCGATGACCTACACCTTGCACCGGAAGGTGACGCACTGCCCCTACTGCGGGACGCGCTTCGCCCCCGACGCCGGCTGGCCCAGGGACTGCCCCGGCTGTGGTGAGACCAGCTGGGCGAACCCGCTCCCGGTCGCCATCACCCTGCAGCCGGTCGCCGGCCCGGACGGACGGCGCGGACTGATCGTGGTGCGCCGCGACATCGAGCCGGCCCGTGGTGAACTGGCGCTGCCCGGCGGCTATGTGGAGACCGGAGAGACGTGGCAGCAGGCGGCCGTGCGGGAGTTGTACGAGGAGACCGGACTGCGGGCGCGAGCTGAGGACATCACGCTGTACGGGGCGCTCAGCGCCCGGGGCACGGTCAACCTCTTCGGGATGCTGCCCGACCGCCCGCTGGCGACGCTGCCGCCGTCCGCGCCCACCGCCGAGGCCACCGAGTGGCTGGTGCTGTGGGAGCCCGCCGTGCTGGCCTTCCCGACCCACACGGACATCGTGGTGGAGCGCTTCTTCGCGGCCACCGGGCACCCGGCCTGAGCGGAGCCCGCACGGCCGTCACCGGCCGGACCCCGGGGACGGGGGCCGGCCGGTGCGCCGCGCGGTCCTTCCTCAGACCGCCGCCGCCTGCTCCTGGGCCTGGGCGGTCCGGCCCTGCGGCACCGCCGCGTGCAGCCGGTGCGCCGGGACCTGCGCCGGGTCGCGCCAGGCGCCCAGTGCCATCTCGGCGGTGATCCCGGGGCCGAACCCGGCGATCAGCCCCCGGGCGCCCTCGGCCACCTTGCCCTCCTCGAACAGCCGGTTGAGGGCGTCGAAGACGACACAGGAGGCGATGTTGCCGCGCTCGGTCAGGGTGGTCCTGCTGTGCGCGAACGTCTCCTGATCCAGGCCCAGATACTGACTCAGGTCGTTCAGGATCCGGGGACCGCCCGCGTGCACGATGTAGAAGTCGAGCCCGGTGACGTCCCAGTCGTGCTGCTCGGAGAGCGTGCGCAGGGCCGGGGCCAGCATGCTCATCGTGCCCGGGACCCGCTTGTCGAGCTGGAAGTGGAATCCGGTGCCCCGGACCGCGTACGAGATCCAGTCCTCGGTCTGCGGCACCAGGTGCGAGCCGTTGCGTTCCAGGCCCATCCCGGTGCCGCCGTCGCCGCGCACCACGGCCGCCGCCACCGCGTCCCCGAACAGGCCGTTGGACAGCAGTGAACCGACCCCGATGTCCACCGGCTGGTAGCACAGCGAGCAGAACTCGCAGGCCACGATCAGCACGTTGGAGCCGGGGTAGGCCAGGCAGAAGTCGTGGGCCCGGTTGATGGCAGCGCCGCCGGCCGCGCAGCCCAGCTGGGCGATGGGCAGCTGCCGGGTGTCGTCGCGGAAGCCCATCGTGTTGATGAGATAGGCCGTCATGGACGGCATCATGAAGCCGGTGCAGGAGACATAGACGATCATGTCGATGTCCTGGGCCTCGAGTTCGGCGTTCGCCAGGGCGCCGCGCACGACTTCGGGGACCCGGGCCTTCGCCTCGGCCTCGTAGACCTTGTTGCGGGACTCGAACCCGGGGTGCTTGAGCGTCTCCTCGATCGGCTGGACGAGGTGCCGGGTCTGTACTCCGGTGTTGGCGATCAGGCGCAGCACCAGGGGGAGTTGCTCGTGCCCGGCGTGCAGCGTGCGCGCCAGTTCGAGGGTGTCCTCCATGGTGATGACGTGATCGGGTACCGCGATGGACGGCTTGCAGAGCGTTGCCATGTTCCCCTCCCATGCCGTGGCGCGCTCTCGACGGATCGCCGCGGCATCGATGGCTGGTTCGTGGTGATGGTGGTGGGCCCTGTCACCAGGCGACAGGGAGTTCGTGGGGGTAGCGCCAGATGGACTCGGTGTTCCAGCGCACGTCCTCGGTGGGCACGGCCAGCCGCAGCTCCGGGAACCGGCGCAGCAGGGTACCGATGGCGACCTGGAGTTCCATGATCGCCAGCGGGGAGCCGATGCAGTGGTGGGCGCCCCACCCGAAGGTCATGTGGGGGGTGGGCGGACGCTCCACGTCCAGGACGTCGGGCCGGTCGAACCGCTTGGTGTCCCGGTTGGCGGCCAGGTACGAGACATGGACGGTCTCGTTCGCCTTGATCAGCACGCCGCCGACCTCGACGTCCTCGGTGGCGATGCGCGGGATCCCGACGCCCTTGCGGAACGGGATGTAGCGCAGCAGTTCCTCCATGGCCGTGGACAACAGCTCGGGCCTGGCCTGGAGTTTGGCGCGCTGCTCGTGGTGGGTGAGCAGGGTGTAGGTGATGTTGGACAGCTGGTAGGTGCTGGTGTCGTGGCCGGTCATCATCAGGACCATGGCCATGACGCCGAGTTCCTTCTCGTCGAGGACCTCGCCCCCGTCCTGCGCCGTGGCCAGGTTGCTGATGAGGTCATCACCCGGGTCGGCGCGCCGGGCGACCGTCAGCTCCTGGAAGTAGGAGCGCAGGTGCGCCTTGGCCGCGATCGCGGCCTCCTTGGTGGTGGACCCGATCGCCATCATGGCGATGGCGCAGCGCCGTAGCTCCGCGCGGTCCTCCTGGGGGATGTCGAGGACCTCGCAGATGGTGGTCATCGGCAGTTCGTTGGACAGATGCTTCACCAGGTCGGCGGGCGGGCCGTGCTCGGCCATGGTGTCCAGCAGCGAGTCGACGATGCGCTGGGTGGCCGGCCGCATGGCCTCGATCTTGGGATTGGTGAACGCCTGGGCGACCAGCCGGCGCAGCCGGCTGCTCTGCGGCGGGTCGAGCAGATTGATGGATTCCGACTGCACGATCGGGTTGGGGGTCATCCGCGGGAAGTCCCGGCCGATGACGGCGGCCCGGCTGAACCTGCGGTCGGTGGTAACGGTGCGCACATCCTCGTACCGGGTCACCAGCCAGGCCTCGCCCTGCCCGTACGCCATCTTGATCCGCGAGATGGGCGCCTCGGTCATCAGCCGGCGCAGCAACGGGTCGAACTCCAGGCCCTCGGCGAAGTCGAACGGACACGTTTTGACCGTGTCGGAGTTCTCCACCCCGGCCTCCACTTCATGGGGACCGTCTTTGCGACGGTGATTGTCTGGACGAGGAAGGGTGTCCCCGCGAGATGTAGGACCCATGTAAAAACGCCCGGGAATTAACCCGTTCGTGGAGGGGAAGCAGGCAGGTGGGCACGGGCTGTGGGGCGATGCCCCCAGCTTTGCGTGCGGAAATAATGTTGATATTGCAACTGATCACTGATCGCTTGCCGGATGATCAGTACGGTGAGGCGGTCCGGCGGCCCGTTCCTACGGTGTCGCGGTCGCCCCGGCCGGCGTGTCCGGCTCGGCCGCCGCGGCCAGGTTCTCCGGCAGCCGCATCCCCTCGCGCAGCGGCACCAGTTCGGACTGGAGCATCATCGCTGCCGCCCCTATGGCGGGCGCGGTGGCCGCCACCCGGGAGAGCCGGACCGTCACCGGATGGCTGGCCCTGGAGAAGAACGACCTCTCCAACTCCTCCCGCACGACGGGAAGATAGATCGAACCCGCGATCGCCAGGCCGGGGCCGGTGAGCACCAGCTCCTCCAGGTCCACGATGTTCGCCAGGGTCCGCGCCGCCAGCGCCAGATAGCGGGCCGAACGCTCCAGCAGCGCCCGCGCCCCCGGGTCGCCGCGGTGCGCCGCCCGGGTGACCGCCGCGAAATCCGCGGTGCGCCGCCCGCGCCCGCCGCCGGTCAGCCCGGCCGAGCGGGCCAGCACGGGGTCGGCGCGCGCCGCCTCGACCACCGCCCCCGGGCCGGCCAGCGCCTCCGTGCACCCCCGCGCCCCGCACCAGCACTCCGGCCCGTCGGCGGCCAGCGGAATGTGCCCGATCTCCCCGGCGTTGCCGCTGGGCCCCCGGTAGGCGACCCCGCCCAGCATCAGCCCGGCGCCGATCCCGGCGCCCATGTACAGCGCGGCGAACGCCCCGCCGCCCGCCTGCCCCGACCAGTGCTCGCCCAGCGCGGCGGCGGTGGCGTCGTTGTCCAGCACCACCGGCAGCCCGGTGGCCCGCTCCAGCTCCTGGCCCATCGCGAAGTCGCCCCAGTGCCGGATCGCCGGCTGCATCAGCCGCAGTCCGCGCGCCTGGTTCAGCGGGCCGGGCGCCACCAGCCCGAGCCCCAGCACCCGCGAGCGCTCCACGCCCGCGCCCTCGATCAGCGCCGCGCTCTCGGTGGTCATCCGCTCCACCACCGCCCGCGGATCCTCCACGCCGACGCCCGCCCGGGACATCCGCGCCACCACCGAGCCGCCCAGGTCGGTGAGCACATAGGTGATCCCGTCGTGGTCCAGGTGCACCCCCACCGCGTACCGCGAGGAGAGGTTCAGCTGGAGCAGCACCCGCCGTTTGCCGCCGGTGGACTCGGCGTGCCCGGTCTCCACCACCAGACCGTCGTCGATGAGCCGGCGCACCACGGTGGAGATCGTGGCCCCGGTGAAACCCGTGGCCTTCACCAGGCCGACCCTGCTGATCGTTCCGGCGGCCCGGATCACATCGAGTACGGCCGCCCTGCTGCTGGCGTGCGGGGTGGCCCCGGCCGGTCCGCTCACTGAAGTCCTCCCTGCGCTGCGCGGTGCCGAGTGTATGTGCCCTTCCGCAGCGGATGTTCGTCGTGCCGGAGGGTTGACTTCCTTAATTCGGCGACTGAACAATCCTACCCACCCGGGCGACGTGTCCAGGCCCCCAACGCCCCAACGGCGGGGCAAGGCCGAGAGGATCGAAGATGACCCAGCACGCGAGGTGGCGCCGTTCCCGTACAGCGGTTGTCGGAGCGGCCGCGGTGGCCATGCTCGCCGCCGGCTGCGGATCGGGCGGCAACGGCGGGGGCGGGGGCGGCAATTCGGGCCCGGCGGACACCCTGGTCGCCTACACCGGCCAGGCGGGCGACTACCAGCGCAACTTCAACCCCTACGCCCCCACCATGATCGAGGGCCCGGGCAACATCTTCGAGCCGCTGTTCTTCTACAACGTGGCCCGCGACGGCGACCCCACACCGCGCCTGGCCACCGAGTTCTCCTGGAACGACAGCGGCACCGAACTCTCCATCACCACCCGCGAGAACGTCACCTGGTCCGACGGCGAGCCCTTCACCGCCCACGACGTCGCCTTCACCTTCGACATGGTCCGCGCGAACCAGACCATGAACGCCATCGGCTTCGAGGGCGAGACCGAGGTCATCGACGACACCCACCTCGTGGTGCGCTACCCGCAGCCCGCCTACCTGGAGGCGCCGAGCGTGCTCGGCAAGCTGTGGATCGTCCCCGAACACATCTGGGGCGCCTTCGAGGACCCGGCGCAGAACACCGTCCAGGAACCCGTGGGCACCGGCCCGTTCGTCCTGGGCGACTTCAAGCCCCAGGCCTTCACCCTGTCGGCCAACCCCACCTACTGGGGCGGCGAACCGGAGGTGAAGAACATCCGCTTCGTCTCCCTGTCCGGCAACCAGGCCGGCGCCGACGCCCTGGCCGCCGGGCAGATCGACTTCCAGACCGGCCCGGTCCCCGACATCCACAACATCGAGAAGAACTACCCCGGCTACGAGGGCATCACCGCCCACATCTTCCAGATCGCGCTGTTCACCTGCTCCGACACCGCGCTGGGCTGCAGCGGGCCGCAGACCGACCCCGCCGTGCGCCACGCCATCTACCACGCGATCGACCGCACCCAGATCAACACCCTCGCCTACCAGGACACCGCGAGCGAGATCTCGCCCGGCTTCGCCCTCCCCGGCCGCGACGACGCCGTCATCAGCGACGGGCTGACCGACCGCATCGCCCCCATGGAGCCGGACACCGCCCGCGCCGAACAGGTGTTGACGGACGCCGGCTGGGCCAAGGGCGGCGACGGCATCTACGCCAAGGACGGCGAGAAGCTCTCGCTGTCGGTACGGGTCGTCTCCGGCTGGACCGACGTCATCACCGCCGCCGACACCATGACCCAGCAGCTGAAGGCGGCCGGCATCGAGCTGACCGTCCAGCAGTCCTCCTGGAACGAGTGGTCGGACGCCCGCGGCCGCGGTGACTACGAGCTGGTCTTCGACTCGCTCTACCCGGGCCCCGCCCCCGACCCGTACTACACCTACAACTACTTCTTCCACGGCGACAACACCGCCCCGGCCGGCGAGGTCGCCAACCCCAACTTCGCCCGCTACGACAACCCCGAGGTGAACGCCGCCCTCGACGCGCTCCAGCAGATCGACCCCGAGGACACCGCCGCCCGGCAGCCGCACTTCGACACCATCCAGACCCGTCTGGAGGCCGACATGCCCTACATCCCGGTGCTGATCGGCGGCACCACCAGCGAGTACAACGCCCGCAAGTTCACCGGCTGGCCCTCCGAGGACGATCTGTACGCCTTCCCCGCCGTGTGGCAGCGCCCCGACAACTCGCAGATCTACCTCAACCTCAAGCCGGCCGGCGGCGAGTGAGCCCACCACTCCAGGGGATTGGCGGCACACGGTGAGGTACTACGCCCGCAAACTCGGTTTCTACCTCGTCGCCCTGTGGGCGGCGCTGACCCTGAACTTCTTCATCCCGCGGCTCATGCCCGGCAACCCCGTCGACACGCTGCTGGCCAAACTCGCCCAGCGCGGCGGCACGGTGGACCCGTCGGCCCGCCGGTCGTACGAACTGCTGCTGGGCACCGACACCGGCGAACCCCTGTGGCGGCAGTACGCCGCCTACCTCGGCAACGTCCTGCGCGGCGATCTGGGGGTCTCCGTCAGCGCCTTCCCGGCCCAGGTCACCGAGGTCATCGGCCAGTCCCTGCCCTGGACCATCGTGCTGGTCGGCATCGCCACCCTGATCTCCTTCGCGCTGGGCGTCACCCTGGGCACCCTCGCCGGGTGGCGGCGCGGCAGCTGGCTGGACTCGCTCGTCCCGGCCACCACTGTGCTGGCCGCCGTCCCCTACTTCTGGCTCGCGCTCATCCTCGTCCTGATCTTCTCCTCCTCCCTCCAGTGGTTCCCGCTGTTCGGCGGCTACGACACCTACCTCGCCACCGGCTGGAACGCGGACTTCATCGGCTCGGCCATCTACCACGGCACCCTGCCGGCCCTCACCATCGTCATCTCCTCGGTCGGCGGCTGGCTGCTGGGGATGCGCAACATGATGGTCGCCACCGGCTCCGAGGACTACATCCTCACCGCACACGCCAAGGGCCTGCGCGACCGCCGCATCATGACCCGGTACGCCGCCCGCAACGCCGTGCTGCCCTCCTTCGCCGGATTCGCCATCTCCCTGGGCTTCGTGGTCTCCGGCTCGATCATCACCGAACAGGTCTTCTCCTATCCGGGCATCGGCTCCAAGCTGCTGCAGGCCGTCGAGAACAGCGACTACGCCCTGATGCAGGGCATCTTCCTGGTCATCACGGTCGCGGTGCTCGCCGCCAATCTGGTCGTGGACCTGCTGTACGGCTTCATCGACCCGCGCACCCGCGTGACCGCCTGAGAAGGAAGGAGCGGACATGGCGACCACCACCACCCCGGTACCGGCGGCCACCCCCGCCCGCAGCGGCTGGCGTGCCCTGCTGCCCAGCTGGTCCGCGCGGCTGGGCATCGGCCTCGGCCTGGTCGGGGCCATCGGGCTGTTCGGCATCATCGGCCCGCTGCTGCTCGGTGACCCCGACGCCATCGACAACATGGGCCGCACCCCACCCGGTGCCGACCACTGGCTGGGCACCACACAGACCGGCCAGGACGTCCTGTCCCAGCTGGCCCACGCGACCCGCGGCTCGCTCCAGATCGGCCTGGCGGTGGGCATCGGCGCCACCGTGCTCTCCGCGCTGTTCGGCATCATCGGCGCCTACCTCGGCGGCGTGGTGGACGAGAGCTTCTCGCTGTTCTCCAACGTCATGCTGGTCATCCCGGGGCTGCCGCTGGTCATCGTCATCGCCGGGTTCGTCCCGCGCGAACAGCGCGGCTGGTGGACCCTGGCCGTGGTGCTGGTGATCACCGGCTGGGCCGCCGCCGCCCGGGTGCTGCGCGCCCAGACCCTCTCGCTGCGCGGCCGCGACTACGTGCTGGCCGCCCGGGTGGCGGGCGAGCGGCGCTGGCGGATCGTCACCGTCGAGATCCTGCCCAACCTGCTGCCGCTGATCGCCTCCCAGTTCGTCTTCGCGGTCATCGCCGCGATCCTCGCCGAGGCGGGCCTGGCCTTCCTGGGCCTGGGCGCCCCCAACACCCACACCCTGGGCTCGATGCTCTACTTCGCCCAGAACGGGTTCGCGCTCCAGTACGAGGCATGGTGGTGGTTCGTGCCGCCCGGCCTGGTCATCGCGCTCTTCGGCTGCGGCCTGTCCCTCATCAACTTCAGCATCGACGAGATCATCAACCCCAAGCTGCGCCTGCCCAAGGCCGCGGGCCGGGAGACCGGCCGCGTCGGCGACCGCGCGGTCGCGGGCCCCGCCGCCCCCGCGGCCGACCCGGACGCGGTGCTCACCGTCGAGGGCCTGGACGTCGTCTACCGCACCGCCGAACCCGTGCACGCCGTACGGAACGTCTCGCTCACCCTGCGGCGCGGCGAAATCCTCGGCCTGGCAGGGGAGTCGGGCTGCGGCAAGACCACCCTCGCCTACGCCGTGGGGCGCCTGCACCGGCCGCCCGCCGAGGTCTCGGCCGGCTCGGTGGTCTTCCACGACCGGTCCGGCACCGACATCGACCTGCTCGCCCTGGAGAAGGAGGAGCTGCGGGCCTTCCGCTGGGACAAGCTCTCCATGGTCTTCCAGGGCGCCATGAACTCCCTCAACCCGGTCATCTCCGTCCACGAGCAGCTGGAGGACGTCCTCACCACCCACCGCCCCGGCATGACGGCCGCCGCCCGCCGCGAGCGCTGTGCCGAAGTCCTCACCCTGGTCGGGGTCGACCCGGCCCGCCTGGACTCCTTCCCGCACGAACTCTCCGGCGGAATGCGCCAGCGGGTCATGATCGCCATGGCCATGCTGCTGGACCCGCAGGTGATGATCATGGACGAGCCGACCACCGCGCTGGACGTGGTCGTCCAGCGCGGCATCCTGCGCGAGATCATCCGGCTGCGCGACGAACTCGGCTTCGCCGTCGTCTTCATCACCCACGACCTGCCGCTGCTGCTGGAGCTGAGCGACCACATCGCCGTGATGCGCGACGGGGAGATCATCGAGTACGCCCCGGCCGAGCGGATGTACCACGCCCCCGCCCATCCCTACACCCGGCAGCTGCTGGATTCCTTCCCCTCCCTCACCTCCGAGCGCGGCGCCTTCGTGCGCGGCGGCGGCACCGACCCCGAAGGAGCGCCGCAATGACCACCCTTGAGGTCGCGGACCTGGTCAAGGACTATCCGGTGAGGGCCGGGCTGCGGCACTCCACGCTGCGCGCCGTCGACCATGTCTCCTTCACGCTGCGCCCCGGCCGTACGGTGGCCCTGGTCGGCGCCTCCGGGTCCGGCAAGTCCACCGTGGCCAAGCTGATCGCCCGTCTGGAGCGGCCCACCGGCGGCCGGATCACCGCCACCGGGCCCGACGGCGTCCGCGTGCCCGAGCGGGCCTACCGCGACCATGTGCAGATGGTCTTCCAGGACCCCTTCGCCTCCCTGAACCCCTTCCACACCATCGAGCACCATCTCGCCCGGCCGCTGAAGCTGCACGGCCGCGCGCGGGGCCGGGCGCAGACCCGACAGGCGGCGTACGCCCTGCTGGAGCGGGTCAATCTGCGCCCCGCCCCGGCGTACGCGCCGCGCCGGCCGCACGAGTTGTCCGGCGGTCAGCGGCAGCGGGTGGCGATCGCCCGCGCGCTGGCCCCCGGCGCCCAGGTGGTCATCGCCGACGAACCGGTCTCCATGCTGGACGTCTCCATCCGGCTCGGGGTGCTGAATCTGCTGGCCCGGCTCCAGCGCGAGGACCGGCTCGCGGTGCTCTACATCACCCACGACCTGGCCACCGCACGGCACTTCAGCGACGAGATCCTGGTCATGCACCGGGGCCGGATCGTCGAACGCGGCCCGGCCGACGAGGTGATCCTCTCCCCGCGCCACTCCTACACCCGGCTGCTGGCCGAGGCCGCCCCGGATCCGGAGGCGCGCGGCCGGTCGCTGAGCGGCGACCCGGGGCGGGTCGAGCCGGAGGATCTGCACCGGGCGTACGACCATCACACCGGCGAGTGGCAGCACTTCGGCTGAGCCGGCGTACGACGGCCCGCGGCGGTGTCCCCCTCGCCGCGGGCCGCTTCTTATCCTGTTGACTTACTTAATTCGACTGAGAAACAATCAAGAGCCCGGTCAGGCCACCTCACTCACTGGGGAGTGTTCGCATGGTGCACCCGATGTCCCGCCACCCACTGCACGACGGCTGGCAGCTCACGGCGGCCGGCGGCCCCGTACCCGAGACCATCGCCGGACGCACCGTCCCCGCCCAGGTGCCCGGCAGCGCCCATCTCGACCTGCTCGCCGCCGGACTCATCCCCGACCCCTACCTCGACCGCGCCGAGGAAGAACTGGCCTGGGCTCACCGCGCCCACTGGCGCTACACCACCACCGTGCACGCCGAGCCCGCCGCCCCCACCGAGCGCGTCGACCTCGTCTTCGAGGGCCTGGACACCGTCGCCACCGTCGAACTCGGCACCCACCGCCTCGGCGAGACCGCCAACATGCACCGCACCCACCGCTTCGGCGTCCGCGACCTGCTCACCACCGGCGAACCACAGCCCCTCACCGTCACCTTCCGCTCCGCCCTGGAGTACGCCGAGGAGATCGCCGGCCGGCTCGAACCGCGCCCGCACACCAACGTCCACCCCTACAACATGGTGCGGAAGATGGCCTGCAGCTTCGGCTGGGACTGGGGCCCCGACCTCCAGACCGCCGGCATCTGGAAGCCGGTCCGCCTGGAGCGCTGGCACACCGCCCGGCTCGCCCAGGTCCGCCCGCTGATCACCGTCACCGAGGACGGCACCGGCCGCGCCGAGGTGCACGCCGACATCGAACGCTCCGGCCTGGAGGCCGCCGGCGACCTGGTCCTCACCGCCACCGTCGCCGGCCACCACGCCCGTACCGTCGTCCCCGCCGGCACCGACACCGCCACCGTCACCGTCAAGGTCCCGGACCCCGCCCTGTGGTGGCCGGCCGGCTACGGGGACCAGCCGCTGTACGACCTGCACGTCACCCTCGCCCCGGCCGGCGCCGACAGCGGCGCACTCGACGAATACGCCAAGCGGATCGGCTTCCGCACCCTGGCCCTCGACACCACCCCCGACGCCACCGGCACCCCCTTCACCTTCGTGGTCAACGGCACCCGCGTCTTCGCCAAGGGCGCCAACTGGATCCCCGACGACCACTTCCTCACCCGGATCGACCGCCCCCGCCTCCGGCGCCGCGTCCAACAGGCCCTGGACGCCCACATGAACATGCTGCGGGTGTGGGGCGGCGGCATCTACGAGACCGACGACTTCTACGAGATCTGCGACGAGACCGGCGTCCTGGTGTGGCAGGACTTCCTGCTCGCCTGCGCCGCCTACCCCGAGGAAGAACCGCTGTGGAGCGAGTTCGAGGCCGAGGCCAGGGAGAACATCACCCGCCTCGCCCCGCACCCCTCCCTCGTCCTGTGGAACGGCGGCAACGAGAACCTGTGGGGCTGGCGCGACTGGGGCTGGCAGGAACGGCTGGCCGGCCGCACCTGGGGACTGCGGTACTACACCGAGCTGTTCCCCGCCCTGCTCGCCGAACTCGACCCCACCCGCCCCTACTCCGACGGCAGCCCGTACAACCCCGACGCCCACGTGGACCTCGTGCACCCCAACGAGGCCGACCACGGCACCCGCCACGAATGGGAGGTGTGGAACCGCAAGGACTACACCACCTACCTCGACCACATCCCGCGGTTCTGCTCCGAGTTCGGCTTCCAGGGCCCGCCCAACTGGCCCACCCTCACCACCTGGATCCACGACGAGGAGCCGCTCACCCCGACCTCGCCCGCGCTCCTGCTGCACCAGAAGGCCGAGGACGGCAACGGCAAGCTGGAACGCGGCCTGGCCCCCCATCTGCCGCACCCCGAACGCTTCCCCGACTGGCACTGGGCCACCCAGCTCAACCAGGCCCGCGCCGTCGCCTTCGGCATCGAGCACTTCCGCTCCTGGTGGCCGCGCACCGCCGGAACCCTGGTGTGGCAGCTCAACGACTGCTGGCCGGTGGTCTCCTGGGCCGCCGTCGACTCCGAGGAACGCCGCAAGCCCCTGTGGTACGCGCTGCGCCACGCCTTCGCACCCCGGCTGCTGACCGTGCAGCCCCGCGACGGGGACACCGCGCTGGTCGCGGTCAACGACACCGGCGAACCGTGGCGGGCGCGGCTGCGCCTGGAGCGGCGCTCGTTCGGCGGTGAGGTCCTGGCCACGGATACGATCTCCCTGTCGGTGGCGGCACGTTCGGCCTCCACCGTGGAACTGGACGCCGCCCTGACGGCGCCCGTCGATGCGGAGCGGGAGGTGCTGGTGGCGACGGCGGACGAGGTGCGCACGGTGCACACCTTCGGGCCCGATCCCGGCCTGGGCTACGACCCGGCGGCGCTGAGCGCCGACGCGAGCACGGTGCCCGGCGGCTACCGGGTGACCGTGACGGCCGCCTCCTTCGCCCGGGACGTCAGCGTGCTGGCCGACCGGGTGGCGCCGGACGCCGAGGTGGACGATCAGCTGGTGACGCTGCTGGCGGGGGAGAGCCACACCTTCACCGTGCGCACCGGGGCGGATGTGGACCCGGACCTGTTCACCGGCCCCGAGGTGCTCTCCTCGGTCAACTCCCTGCACGGGGTGGCGGTGCGGGGCTGAGTGCGCACGAATGAAGCCATCGGCCTGGTGCTCGCCCGGCCGGCCCGACTGCTCGGCACCGAACCCTTCTTCATGGAGTTCATCGCCGGGATCGAGGAATCGCTGTCCGAGCGCGGCCACTCCCTCCTGCTGCACATCGTGCAGCACCAGGATGAGGAGATCGCCACCCACCGGCGCTGGGCCGAGCGCTCCTTGGTGGCGGCGGTCGTGCTGGTCAACGTCACCACCGCCGACCGCCGCCCCGCCGTGCTGCGCGAGCTGGGCATGCCGGCCGTGATCGCCGGCGGGCTGCGGGACGAGCCGGGCATCCCCGCCGTGTCCACGGACGCGGCGGGGGCGATGCGGGAGGCGCTGGAGCGGCTGCTGGCGCTCGGGCACCGGCGGATCGCCCGGGTGACCGGGCCGGCCGGCCTGCTGCACACCCGGGTGCGCAGCGACACCATGCGCGCGGAGTGCGCGGCGGCCGGCATCGAGCCGCAGCTGGTCGAGGGGGACTACTCGCCCCAGGCGGGGGAACGGCTGACCGCCGCCCTGCTGAGCGGCCCGCGCCGGCCGACCGCGATCCTCTACGACAACGACGTGATGGCGATCGCCGGGCTCGGCGCGGCCCGCGCGGCGGGCGTCGCGGTGCCCGCCGAACTGTCGCTGGTGGCCTGGGACGACTCGGCGATGTGCCGGCTCACCTCGCCGCCGTTCACCACCATGACGGTGGACGTGCACCGGTTCGGGACGCTGGTGGCGGACTCGGTGCTGGAGCTGATCGAGGGCCGTCCGGTGGGCGAACGGTGGTCCCCCGCCGCGCGCTTCACGCCGCGGGGGACCACCGCACCGGTGCCCGGGGATCAGTCCGTGAACAGCTGACGTCCCGGCAGCTGCCCGGCGCCGGCCAGACTGCCGGCGAAGTAGTTCTCGACGGCGGCCTTCTCCGCCGCGTTCGGGTAGGGGTTGGTGCACGAGGTGCCCGCGGTGGAGCCGGACATCAGGCTGGAGCAGGGGCCGGGCTTGATGTCGGGCAGGCCCAGGATGTGGCCGAGTTCGTGGGCGGCGATCCGGGTGGTGTTGTAGCCGACGGCCTCGCGGCCCATGTAGACGATGCCGTTGCCCAGGCTGGTGCGCAGCGCGCGCGGCCAGCCGTTGTCGGCGATGATGCGGATGTTGGCGCTCTGGCCGGCGGCGGCCGGGGTGAGGCGTACGTTGGCGACGCTCTCGTTCCACACCGCGACGCCGGCGGTCACGGCGCTGGCGAACTCGGCCGAGCCGCTGGCGTCATAGGTGAGGACGCGGGCGGCGGCGGTGGGTTCCTCCGCCGGCATGGCGGGGGCGGCGGTGGCCACTCCCGCGGTCAGGACGAGGGCGGAGACCAGCCCGGTGACGAGTGCGCGTGCCGTGGTGCGGAAGGACCGGAAGGACATCGGTGTGCCTCCATGTGGGGGAGAGTCATGTGCATGACATCTCTTGCTCTACCCGTTTCCGGCCCGTCATTCCCCTGAGAAGGCCGCCAAGCCCGCTGCCGAGCTTGGCGGTCGGTCGCCGCGATCAGTGCCGGGCGGGTACGGCCGCGGGGGTCTCGACCACGGCCGCGGTCTCGGTGACCGCGATCCGGCCGCCGAGCCGGGGGGCCGGAAGGTCGCCCGGGTGGCCGTGCAGCAGCAGCTGGACGGCGGCCCAGGGCAGATTCACCCCGGTGAAGGCCGTCTGGTAGATGCCGGCCGAGGGGCGCGGATTCGCCTCCAGCAGCACCGGCCTGCCCCGCAGCCGGCGCAGTTGCACATTGGCGAGATAGGAGAGCCGGAAATGCTCCACCAGCGCTCCGGCGATTCGGGCGGGTTCCGGATCGTCCAGCAGCATCCGGTAACGCCCCTCCTTGGCCCGGGGAATGGCGGTCACCATCCGGCCACCGGGTGCCGACAGAGTGTCGACGCTCACCTCGGGTCCGTCCAGATAGGGCATGACGATGAAGGAGGGTATTTTCTCCTCTTCGTCCGCCGCCCTTTTGAGCGCGTCGGCCACCGCGGTCACCGAAACCAGTGGCCGTGGCGCCTCCAGAAGATCCCGCAGCCGCAGGGGCGCGTCGTCGAAGATCCGGAATCCGAAGGCCGAGAACTCACCCGCCGGTTTGATGCACAGGGTCTCGCCCTCCCGGCCCAGCTCCTCCACCGCCGTCCGCAGCTGGTCGGCGTCGCGCACCACCCGCCACTCGGGCACCGGGATGCCGGCCGCGCGGGCGGCCTCGTACGTACGGCTCTTGCTGGTGAGGATGTCCACCGCGGAGGGCGGTGAGCACATCAGCCGGGTACCGATCCGCGCGAAGTCCTCGGCCCGTCCCGCCAGCGCGTCGAGCCGCCGCGGGGGTATCAGGACATCGATGCCGTGCCGTTGGCAGAAGTCCAGGGCGAATTCGGCGTAAACGTGATTGTTGACCCGATAGGGTTCGACCTCGCTCACCTCGCAGGCGGCCAGTGCGGGCGCGGTCGGGCTGATATTGGTGCCGTGGATCCGTACGGCGGCGGCGTCGGGGTTTTCGCGCAACATGCGCATCACCTGAGTGCTGGCGGTCCCCGCGCTGCTGAGCCAAATGCGAAGTGCTATCTCCGTGCTCCCTTCATTGCCGAATGCGTGGCCATGATGGAAATGGATAATAGCTTGAAATGATGACCCCAATGTTTCGGGCCGGCGGGGGAGTTGCCGAAAAGGGGCGCCTCAGTGGTTGCCGGGCCGCTGCCCCGAGGCCGCCAGCCGTTCGGCCGCCCGCTCGGCGGAACCCCGCGCCCACCGCCCGCTGGTGAGCAACCCGATGACCAGCACCAACACCGCACAGACGGTGATGATCCACCACCCGGCCCGCATCGAACCGCCGGCCAGCGCCGTCCCCACCATCGCCACCCCCAGCGCCGAACCCACCTGCCTGCTGGTCGAGGCGATGCCCGCCGCGACCCCCGCCTGGGCCCGCGGCATCCCGGTGACGGCCGTGTTGGTGATCGGCGCGTTCACCAGACCGAAACCGATGCCGAAGAGCACATAGGCCGTGAACAGCCGCGCGTTGTCGCTCTCCGCCTGCCATCCCGCGAACATCAGCCCGGAGGCGGTAAGGGCGCTCCCCGCCAGCAGCAGCGGCAGCCGGGCCCCGAACCGGTTGATCAGCCACCCCGAGACCGGGGCCAGCACCAGCGTCACCCCCGCCATGGGCAGCAGATACGTCCCCGCCTCCAGCGCCGACAACTGGCGCTGGTCCTGGAGATACAGCGTGTTCAGGAACAGAAAACCGCTTAGCGCGGCGAACGCGCTCACCGCGATCGCGCTGGCCCCGCTGAACGGGGCGCTGCGGAAGAACCGCGGATCCAGCAGCGGTTCGAACCGCCGCGACTCGTACCACACCAGCGCCGGCAGCGAGAGCGCGGCCACCAGGAAACAGCCGACGATGGGCGCGCTGGTCCACTCCCCGCGCCCGCCCTCGATGATGCCGAAGGTCAGCGAGCCCAGCAGCAGGATCACCAGCAACTGGCCCACCGGATCGATCCGGCGTGCCCGGGGCGCCCGCGACTCCGGGACGAAGCGCAGGGTGAGGACGAGCGCGGTGATCCCCACCGGGATGTTGATCCAGAACACCGCCCGCCAGTCGAACGCCTGCACCAGCGCGCCGCCGACGATCGGCCCCGCCGCCATGGAGATCCCCACCACCCCGCCCCACATCCCGATGGCCCGCGCCAACTCCTTCGGGTCGTGGAAGGTGTTCCTGATGATCGACATGGCCACCGGGTTGAGCATCGAACCGCCCAGCGCCTGGAGCATCCGGAAGCCGACCAGCCAGCCGAGCCCCGGCGCCAGCGCGCACAGCAGCGAGCCCGTCGTGAAGATCACCAGCCCGGTGGTGAACACCCGCCGCCGCCCCAGCCGGTCCGCCATCGACCCCGACAGCATCAGGAACGAGGCCAGCACGAGGGTGTACGCGTCCACCGTCCACTGCAGCCCCGACACACCGGCGTTCAGCTCCCGCCCCAGCGAGGGCAGCGCCACATTCAGCGCCGTGATGTCCAGACTGACGATCAGCAACGACATGCAGCAGATCGCCAGCACCAGCATCCGCCTGCGGCGCGGCAGCTCATCCACGCTCTGATCGGTTCCGGTACCCGGCATCTCGCTCCTGCCCTCGGTCGGCCGTGCTCGCCTCCGCAGCCTCCCCCAGCCGCGGCGGATATCCCACCACCCGCGCCGACCGTACGCCGGTGCGTGCGGACACCGCCCGGTGCGCGGGCCCCGCCGCACCGGGCCGCGGCGGGCCGGCGATATCCGGTGGCGGCCGGCCGCGACCCGGTGACAGCCTGGTGGGATGGCGAGCACCGCGCGGGACTTCGAGGACCTCCTGGCGGAGGCGGAGGCCGCCCCCGTCGACGGCTGGGACTTCTCCTGGCTGGCGGGCCGGGCCGAGGAGGAACGGCCCCCCTGGGGGTACGCCCGGCTGCTGGCCGCCCGGCTCGGCACCGTGGACACCGCCCTCGACCTGGACACCGGCGGCGGCGAGGTCGTCGACGAGGCGCCCGTCCTGCCCCGGCGGATGACCGTCACCGAGTCCTGGCCGCCCAACGTCGCCCTCGCCACCGCCCGGCTCGGCCCGCGCGGGGTGCGGGTGGTGACCCCGCGGGCCGACGGCCCGCTGCCGTTCGCCGACGGCTCCTTCGACCTGGTGACCGCCCGGCACCCGGTGCGCACCGGCTGGCCGCTGATCGCCCGGCTGCTGCGCCCCGGCGGCGCGTTCCTGGCCCAGGAGGTCGGCCCGCGCAGCGCCGCCGAGCTGACCGAGCACTTTCTGGGGCCGCAGCCGGGGCCGGACGGCCGGGAGCCGGCGACCGCCCGCGCGGCGGCCGAGGCCGCCGGGCTGCGCGTGGTGGACCTGCGCACCGCCTCGCTGCGCATGGTCTTCCACGACATCGGCGCCGTCGTCTGGTTCCTGCGCAAGGTCATCTGGATCGTGCCGGGGTTCACTGTCGCGGCGCACCGCCCCGCGCTGCGCCGCCTGCACGAGCGGATCCTCGCCGAGGGCCCGTTCCTCGCCCACAGCAGCAGATTCCTGATCGAGGCCCGCAAGCCGGGGCACGCTCCCACCGCCGGCCGCTGACGTCACCCCGTCCGCCGGGGCCCGTCCCGCCGGGAGCCCGTCCCATTGACGTCGTCGCATCGAACATGCTTGCATCCTGGTATGCCTGGTGTTCAGATCCTGACCCGCCGCCGCTGCGTGGACTTCGCCCGCGTCGCCGGCGCGATCTGTCGGATCCACCACTGATCCACTGACGCACGGCCGCGCGGTGTCCGCGCACCCCCGTCACCGCATCCACCCCCGCGCCCCTCCCTCGTCTCCGTCGCCCGGCCACGCCTGCCCGCGTGCCCCGGTGGCGTCCCGCCGCGTTCCCCGAGGAGCCCCGCATGCCCGGGCCCACCCCTGCCCACGCCCATGTCATCAAGGACGATGACGAGGCGCTGGCCGCCGCCGCACAACTCGCCTCCCGGTTCCGCCCGGAGGCGGCCCGCCGGGACGCCGAGCGCATCCTGCCCCGCGCGGAACTCGACCACCTGTCCGCCGCCGGACTGCTGGCCGTCACCGTGCCGGCCGGGCACGGCGGCGCCGACGTACGGGCGGCCACCCTCGCCGAGATCTTCCGGCTGCTGGCCGCCGCCGACCCGAGCCTGGCCCAGATTCCGCAGAGCCACTTCGTGTACGTGAATGTGCTGCGCCAACAGGGCACCGCCGCCCAGCGGGACTTCTTCTACGCCGAGGTACTGGCCGGCCGCCGGTTCGGCAACGCCCAGTCCGAGGCCGGCACCCGGCATCTCCAGGACATCCGCACCACCTTGGAGCCCGACCCCGACGACGACCGGGGCGGACATCTCCTGACCGGTGTCAAGCACTACTCCACCGGCGCCCTGTTCGCCCACTGGATACCCGTGCTGGCCAGGGCCGGAGGCCCGGACGGAGCCCTCCACGTCGCCTATGTGCCGCACGACGCCCCCGGGCTGACCGTCGTCGACGACTGGGACGGCATGGGCCAGCGCACGACCGCGAGCGGCACCGTACGGCTGGAGCGGGTGCGGGTCCCCGCCGACCGGGTCGTGCCGCACCACCTCACCTTCACCGGCCCCCAGTTGCACGGCGCGTTCGCGCAACTCCTGCACGCCGCCATCGACACCGGCATCGCGGCCGGCGCTCTGGAGGAGGCCGTCACCTTCGTCCGCACCAGGAGCCGGCCCTGGTTCGAGAGCCCGGCCGAAACAGCCGCCGAGGACCCGCTGCTCATCCAGCGGTTCGGCGAACTCGATCTCCAACTGCGCGCCGCCGAGGCCCTGCTCGCCACGGCGGCACAGGCCGTCGACACCGCCCGTGCCGGCCTCACCGCACGGAGCGCCGCCCACGCCTCGCTGGCCGTGGCCGCCGCCAAGGCCCACGCCGGCACCACCGCCGTCGCCCTCGCCGACGCGCTGTTCGAGGTCTCCGGCACCCGCTCCGCGCTCAACTCCCTCAATCTGCACCGCTACTGGCGCGACGCCCGCACCCACACCCTGCACGACCCGGCGCGCTGGAAGATCCAGCACCTGGGGCGCCACCGGCTCAACGGCACCCCACCGCCCCGCCACGGCCTGCTGTGACCACCGCACCCGCGCCACGATCGGAGACCCCCGTGCCCCTGACCTTCCACTGGTTCCTGCCCACCAGCGGCGACAGCCGCCATGTCGTCGGCGGCGGTCACGGCACCGCCGTGACCACGGCGGGCGGCGTACGGGCGCCCTCCGTCCCGTACCTCGGCCAGATCGCCCGGGCGGCCGAACACCTCGGCTTCACCGGCGCGCTCACCCCCACCGGCGCCTGGTGCGAGGACGCCTGGCTCACCACCGCCATGGTCAGCCAGCACACCGAACGGCTGAAGTTCCTGGTCGCCTTCCGGCCCGGCTTCGTCTCACCCACCCTGGCCGCCCAGATGGCCGCCACCTACCAGCGGCAGACCGGTGGCCGGCTGCTGCTCAACGTCGTCACCGGCGGGGAGAGCGCCGAACAGCGCGCCTACGGGGACTTCCTCGACAAGGACGCCCGCTACGCGCGCACCGGCGAGTTCCTCACCATCGTCCGCCGCCTGTGGCAGGGCGACACCGTCGACCACGCCGGCGACCACCTGCGGGTCGAACGGGCCCGGCTGACCCGCGGCCCCGACCCGGTGCCCGAGGTGTACTTCGGCGGCTCCTCACCGCTCGCCCTGGAGATCGCCGCCCGCCAGGTGGACGTCTATCTCACCTGGGGCGAACCCCCCACCCAGGTCGCCCAGAAGATCGCCGCCGTCCGCGCCCGGGCCGCCGCCCACGGCCGCACCCCGCGCTTCGGCATCCGGCTGCACGTCATCACCCGCGACACCGCCGAGGCCGCCTGGTCCGAGGCCGCCCGACTGCTGGACGGCTTCGACCCGGACACCGTGCGCGCCGTCCAGGAGGGCCTGGGCCGCAGCGAGTCCGAGGGCCAGCGGCGGATGCTGGACCTGCACGGCGGGCGCCGCGACAACCTGGAGATCCACCCCAATCTGTGGGCCGGTATCGGCCTGGTGCGCGGGGGCGCCGGCACCGCGCTGGTCGGCAGTCACACCGAGGTCGCCGAGCGCATCGAGGAGTACCACCGCCTGGGCATCGACGAGTTCGTCCTCTCCGGTTACCCCCACCTGGAGGAGGCGTACTGGTTCGGCGAGGGCGTTCTGCCCCTGCTGGCCCGACGCGGCCTGTGGCACCACCCCGACGCCGCCGCCGGCGCGGACCCGGCCCGCACCGAGATCCCCTTCGCCCCCGCCTCCTGAGAGGGAAACCCCGCCATGGCCACCGTCCTGTCCATCTCCGGCAGCCCCTCACCCACCTCCCGCACCGTCCGCCTGCTGCGCCACCTGGACACCAAGCTCGCCCTCCAGGGACACGACGTCATCGCGCTGGACGCCCGCGCCCTGCCGCCCCAGGCCCTCACCGGGGCCGACCCCACCCACCCCGCGATCCAGCGGGTCAACGACCTGCTGCGGGACGCCGACGGCGTCGTCATCGGCACCCCCGTCTACAAGGCCGCCTACTCGGGGCTCCTCAAATCCCTGCTGGACCTGCTCCCGCAGTACGCGCTCACCGGCAAGACCGTGCTGCCGCTGGCCACCGGCGGCACCACCGCCCACGTCCTGGCCATCGACTACGCGCTGCGCCCGGTGCTCTCCTCGATGGGGGCCGCGCACATCACGCAGGGCTGGTTCGTGCTCGACCGGCACATCACCCCCGAGGCGGACGGCACGGTCACCATCGAGCCGGCCACCGCGGAGCCGCTGCACCAGGTGCTGGACCAGTTCTCCCTGGCGCTCACCCGGGCCGCACCGCTGACCCGCGCCTGAGCCCGGGTCCGCCCGCCCGTCCCCGGCCCCCCGGGGACGGGCGCAGTTCCACCGAGGCCGGGGCCGCTCCTGTCATGCCGCGCCGTCCTGCCGCCAGGCGTCCGCCAGCAGTTCGTACGAGCGCACCCGGTCGGCGTGGTCATGGGTGATCGTGGTGATCAGCAGTTCGTCGGCGTCGGTCACCGCGCGCAGCCGCCGCAGCCCCTCCACCACCGTCCGTGCCGAGCCCACCAGTTGGGTGTCCACCCGGTCCGCCACCAGCGCCCGGTCCGCTTCCGTCCACCGGTGCTCCGCCGCCTCGCGCGGTGACGGGAAGGGGATCGCGCCGCGCCCCGTACGGATGCTGCGCACCCACAGCCCGTAACCCGACGCCAGGCGCCGCGCCGTACCGTCGTCGGGGCCCACCACCACATCGGCGGAGACCACGACATGGGGCCGCGTCAGCTCCGCCGAGGGCCGGAAGGCGTCCCGGTACGCCTGGACCGTCTCCAGGATCGTGCCCGGGGACACGTGGTAGTTGGCCGCGAACGGCAGCCCCCGCCCGCCGGCCACCCGCGCGCTCTCCCCGCCGCTCGACCCCAGCACCCACAGCTGGAGATCGGCGCCCTCGCCCGGCACCGCGTGCGCCTCGACGCCCCCGGCGGACCGGTAGTCGCCCGCCAGCAGCGCCCGGATCTCGTCCACCTGCTCCGGGTACGCGGGCGAGACGGCCCCCGGCAGCTGCAACAGCGCCTGCTGGACCGCGAAGTACGGTGACTCCAGCAGCCCGCGCGGGGAGAACGGCGCCGGGATCAGTACCCCGCCCACCCGGCGTGCCTCCCGGGCCGCCGAAGGCGCTTCCCCGGCCCGTTCCGGGACTGGTGCCCCGGCCGTGCCGCCGCTCGGGCCCCCTCGGTGCCCCGAGCGGCCGAGCCCCAGATCGATCCGGCCCGGGTACAGCGCGTCCAGGGTGCCGAACTGTTCCACCACCGACAGCGCCGTGTGATGGCCCAGCTGCACCGCCGCCGAACCCACCCGGATGCGGCCGGTGGCGCCCGCCACCAGGCCGATCACCAGCGCGGGTGCCGAACTCGCCACCCCGCGCGCCAGATGGTGCTCGGCGAGCCAGTACCGGTGGTACCCGGCCGCCTCCGCCCGCCGTGCCAGCTCGACGGTCCGCTCCAGCGCCTGCCGGGGAGTGGAGCCCGAGGAGACCGGCACCAGATCGAGTACGGACAGCGGTACGGGGGAGGAGGGCGGGGCGGGGGACATCGGCACACCTTTCGACGGCGGGGCGACGGCGGGAGGGGGACGGGACGTCCGGGGCGCGTCGGCCCCCCGGGCCTGTGCAGGGGTGCCGAGGTCCGCGGTCCGCCCGGGGTGCCGCCGGGCACGTGTGACGTCCTGGGGCGCGGTGCGCGGACGGATCGGGCGCGCGCCGCCCGTGGGGCGGGGGACGGCCGTACGGGGGAGGGGCCGGGGCGTCAGCGACAGATCGCGGTGGCGACACGCATCAGGTCCACGGCACGCCGCCGGGTGAACCGCACAGGGATCCGCATGGGGGTGAACGTAGCCAGCGGCCGATAAGGGGTCAAGACATCCCGGTGCCGCCCCGGGGCGCGCTTCACACGCCCGTCATCCGGCGCAATGTTCGCCGCGGGGCGGCCCGGCTCGGCGCGGTGTCCCGGCGGCTCGGGAGAGCCCATCCGGCGTGGGGAGGGAGCGCACACGCACCGCGCCCCGCGGACCGTCGGGCGGCACGCGGGGCGCGGGGTTACGAAGACTTCATGAACTCACGGGCGGCTGGTGCAGGGGCTCCGGAGTCTGCTGCGGATGCTGGAGCTGTTGGACCGGCTGGAACGGCTGGGTTTGCTGCGACTGCTGCTGCGGCTGGTGGGGCTGCGGGTCGTCCGTCTTCAGCGCGGCGGTCTCGCTCTTGAGGATCCGCAGCGACTTGCCGAGCGCCCGTGCCGTGTCCGGCAGCCGCTTCGAGCCGAAGACGACCAGTACCACCAGAACGACGACCAGCAGATGCGTGGGTCCGATCTGGCCCATGGGGTCACCTCGTCTTTCTCACCCTGTGGGGTGTAGCGATACCCCCGGTGATCGCACCCTAGTGGAGTCCGGTAAAGACAGGGCAATGTGGGGGCAATGGACACACCGGGGCCGAAAAAGTGGATCACCCCCGTCACAAACCGATCGCACTTCTGTACGGGCCATGGGCAAAGGGTGGATACTGCGTGGCCATGACCACCAGTGCAGAATCCGTCACCCCCGACCGGCTGACGGCCCTCCTCGACGATGAGTCCATTGACATCGTGCACCGCGCGCTGTGGCAGCTGCTGTGGGAGAGCGAGGTGCGGGTGATGGATCTGCTGTCGCTCGAAGTGCCCGACATCGACCTCGGCGCGCGCAGCATCAGACCCGAGGCCGCTTCCCGCGCGGCCGCCCTGCCGGACGGCGGTGTCCCGCTGTCCGACCGCGCGCTCGACCTCCTCACCGCCCTGATCGGGGAGCGCGCCGCCGGCCCGCTGTTCGCCGCCGGGCCGCGCGCGCTCACCTGGGAGGAGGCCACCCGGACCGCCGTCGAACAGGGCTACGCGATCCACGCCTTCCGGATCGGCGGCAAGCGCCACCGGCAGGCCGTCTGACTCCGGCCCGATCAGGGTGGCCGGGGCGCCCGGCCACCCGCGGCGCCGGATCCCGGGCGGCGGCGAGGCTCCGTGGCAAGGTGTCGCGTTCGTCGGCATCCCCACCGTCTCGCCGCCCGGACCGGCCGCCTCGATGCCCGGGGCGTTCCCCGGATCGCAGGGTGGCGACGGGGGCGACCGTCCGGGTCGGCGGAGAACTCCCGCCGTGCCCGCGTCGTGGCGTCCCACCCGGCGCACTCCGCCGGGTACGCGGCCGCCCTGTGTGGGGGCCCGGTGCGGATCGGCGTACCCGCGCGGGGGCCGGGACCCCGCGCCGTTGATCCGTCGTGCCGTCGCACGGTCGGCGGCACGGGAGTCACCGTGCTCCGAGCCCGGCTGTTCCGCGCCGACTCACCGCAGACCATCAGCGGGGCCAGGGGCCGGGGCCACCGGCGGACGTGGCGCACCGCACCGGGACTCCGGGCGGCTCGTGCAGCGGCCCGCCCCCGGCACATGATGCATGATGCGTCAGAAGTATCCATCAGACGTCACGAGCGAGCGGCAACCGTGGACTCGCACTCGGCGGTCGCCCCGGCAGCCTGTCAGCGCGCGAGGGTCGCCGCCCCGCAGGACTCCCGGACGGTCAGCTGGGGCTGGAGGACCATCTGCCGGGGCGCCAGTTCGCGCTCCCCCGGCAGCCGGTCGAGCAGCAGCTGCGCGGCCTGCTCGCCCAACTGCCGCTTGGGCGGGGCCACCGCGGTGAGCGGCACCTCGGCCAGCGCGGCGATCTCGTCGTCGTAGGCGATCAGCGCCAGGTCGTCCGGGGTGCGCAGCCCCTTCGCCCGCAGCCGCTGGAGCAGTTCGACGGCGTCCTGGTCGGAGTGGACCAGCGCGGCCCCGGCGCCGCGTGCCCGGCACTCCTCGATGAAGGCGTCGTAACGGGCGACCGCCGCCGCGGTGCCCGAGGCCGGCTCGTCGCGGACCGCCACCGGTGCGCCCGGATCGAGGCCCAGCTGCCGCACGGCCCGTTCGTACCCCTCGCGCACCAGCGGCGCGGTGGGGCTGCCCGCGGTGAACAGCGCGACCCGCTCATGACCCAGGTCCCGCAGATGCCGCACCGCGCGCGCCGCCCCCGTGACGTGGTCCGAGACGACGAACTCGCAGGGGTCGTCCGGCTCCTGCGGCCGCCGCTCCAGCAGGACGAACGGCCGCCCGGTCGCCCGCAGCCGCTCCAGGACGGACGCCGGCAGGGTGTGCCCGCCGGCGGAGGCCACCAGCAGCCCGTCGGCGCCGGAGGCGCACAACTCCTCGATCTGGCGCTCGTCACGCGGCTGGGCGTAGTCGCTCAGCCCGATGACCACGCGGGCGCCGTGCCGCGCCGCGACCTCCCGCACCCCGGCCACCACCCGGGGGTAGTAGTAGGTGGCCGAGGGCACCAGCAGCCCGAGGGTGGGCCGGCGCGGACCGTCCGGCTTCCGCTGCCCGGGAGCGTCGGCAGGAGCCGGCCCGGCGGCGCGCTGGGCGGGCACCGCTCCGCCGCGCACCTTGGTCAGCCGCCCCAGGTCGGCGAGTTCGGCGATGTCGCGGCGGATGGTCCCGGCCGAGACCCCGAACCGCGCGGCGAGTTCGGTCACCCGTACGGCGCCGGTGTCCCGCAGTTCCCGGAGCAGCAGCTCCTGACGTTGTTCCACCAGCATGTGCGCGTCCCTTCGTGGTCCCATCTGGAGCTTACTTGATGCTGATGGTTGATTATGAATGAATCTGCTCTTTTCTATTGACGCGTTGTTGCTTCTGGTCCAGGGTGCAGTGGCATACGTCACCCGAGGAGCCGCCGCCGTGTCCCAACGCCGAAGTCGTCGTGTCCCACGCCTCGTTCTGTTCCTGATGGCAGGGCTGCTGCTCGCCTCCTGCGCGTGGCCCGGCTCCACCGGGGACCGTCCCGTCACCCTCACCTACTGGTCCTGGACCTCCGGATCCCAGGAGCTCGCCGACCGGTTCAACGCCACCCACGACGACATCAAGGTCACCTTCGAGAAGGTGCCGGCCGGGACCGCCGGCGGCTACTCGAAGATGTTCAACGCGGTCAAGGCCGGCAAGGCACCCGATGTGGTGGCCGTCGAGTACCCGCAACTGCCCGGTTTCGTCACCCAGCAGGTCCTCCAGCCACTCGACCCCTTCGGGATCACCGAGCTGGAGAGCGAGTACCCCGCCTGGGCCTGGCAACAGGTGGCGCTGGGCGGGCAGGTGTACGGGCTGCCCATGAACATCGGCCCCACCGTGATGTTCTACCGCACCGACCTGTTCGCCGCGTACGGACTCACCCCGCCCGCCACCTGGGAGGAGTTCCGCGCCACCGCCGAGACCGTGGCCGCCGAGCAGCCCGGCGTCACCCTCACCAACTTCGGCACCAACGACGCCGCCCTGCTGGCCGGCCTCGCCTGGCAGGCCGGTGCCCGCTGGTTCGACTCCGGCACCGGACACTGGCAGGTGGACGCCACCGATGAGGCCAGCCGCCGCTTCGCCGGCTACTGGGAATCCCTGATCGCCGACGACCTCGTCACGGCGCAGCCCACCTTCGCCGAACAGCACGTCACCCAGCTGCAGCAGGGCACCTCGCTGACCGTGCTCGCGGCGCCCTGGACCGCCGCCAACATCCAGCGCTTCGTGCCCGACCTGGCCGGCAAGTGGGGTGCCGCCCCGCTGCCGGCCTGGCCCGAGGGCCCGGCCAGCGGCAACTACGGCGGCTCCTCCCTCGCCCTGCCGCGCGGCGCGGCCCACCCCGAGGAGGCCATGGAGTTCATCCGCTGGGTCTCCACCTCACCCGAGGCCGTCGAGGCCGTCGCCCAGGTCAACACCTCCTTCCCCGCCAACACCACGCTCACCGAGCACTGGGGCGCCGCCATCGAGGAAGCCAACCCCTATGTCGCGGGCATGGACCTGCCGGCCGCCGCCGAGGAGGCCGCCCGCACCGTGGACCCGGCCTGGGAGTGGGGCCCCGACATGACGGACGGCTTCGCCCGCCTGGTGGACGAGGCCACCGTCTGGGTCGCCCGCCCCGAGGGCATCCGCACCGCCCTGGCCCGCTGGCAGGACGCCACCGTCGGCCAGCTGCGGCAGCGCGGCTTCACCGTCCCCGACTAGCGCCCCCGCGCACTCCGCGCACTCCGCGCACTCCGCGCACTCCGCGCACTCCGCGCACTCCGCGCACCCCCTGCGCCGACCGTCCCGTCCACCAGCCCCGCCCCCACCCGCACCCTCCCAGGGACCGCCATGGCCACAGCCACCTCTTCCGCCCGGAACCGGGCCGCCACCCGCAGCCGCCGCCCCCACGCGGTCCTGTGGCTGCTCGGCCCGTTCTTCACCCTCTTCGCGTTCACCTACGTGGCGCCGATGCTGTACGCCGTGGGCCTGAGCCTGTACCGGGAGAGGTTCACCGGCACCGGCTGGGACGGCCCGCAGCGCGTCTTCGCCGGCCTGGAGAACTACACCCGCGCCCTCACCGACACCACCTTCCTCACCGGCACGGGCCGCGTCCTGCTCTACGGCCTGCTCTACGTCCCGCTGTGCATCGCCCTGGCCGCCGCCCTCGCCCTGCTGCTGGACAGCACGCTCACCGCCGCCCGCCGCTTCTTCCACACCGTGCTGTTCCTGCCGCACATCGTGCCCGGGCTGATCGCCGCCATCGTGTGGGTCTACCTCTACACCCCCGGCCTGAGCCCCATCATCGACGCCCTGGAGGGCGTCGGCGCCGAGGTCGACCTCCTCGGCGGCTCCACCGTGATGCTCTCCCTGGTCAACATCGCCGTGTGGCAGTCGCTGGGCTTCAACGTGGTGCTCATCTACGTCGCCCTGCGCGCCGTGCCCCGCTCCACCGTCGAGGCCGCCCGCATCGACGGCGCGGGCGAGATACGCACCGCACTGTCCGTCAAACTCCCGCAGGTCAGGGCCGCCCTGTTCGTCGTCACCCTGTTCACCATCATCGGCTCGCTCCAACTGTTCACCGAGCCGCAGATCATCCAGAGCGCGGGCACCAGCTCCGTCACCAGCACCTGGACGCCCAACATGCTCGCCTACACCGCCGCGTTCAACTCCAACGACTACCACTACGCGGCCACCGTCTCGGTCCTGATCGCCGCCCTCGCCGGAGTGCTCTCCTTCGCCGTCACCAAACTCGCCCACCGCAGGAGCGCGTCATGACCACGCCCCGCACCACCGGTGACCGCTGGACGGGCCGGGCCACCGCCACCACCCTGGTCGCCATCGCCGCGCTCTACACCCTGCTGCCGCTGATCTGGCTGCTTTTCGGTGTCACCAAGACGCTCCCCGAGCTGTACGGGTCCAACGGCTTCTCGCCCTCCGCCGGCTTCCACGTCCTGGACAACATCGCCGACCTCTTCCGCCAGGACGACGGCATCTTCGCCCGCTGGATCCTCAACACCGCGATCTACGCGCTCGGCGGCGCCGCCGCCGCGACCCTGCTGTCGGTGGCCGCCGGCTACGCCTTCGACAAGTTCGAGTTCCGCGCCAAGGAGAAGTGGTACGCCCTGGTCATCGCCGGGGTCCTCGTCCCCAACACCGCCATCGTCGTCCCGCTCTACCTGATGATGTCGAACGTCGGCCTCACCGACACCATGTGGTCGGTGCTCATCCCGGTGGTCGTCAACCCCTTCGGCGTCTACCTCGCCCGTGCCTACTCCTCCGGCGCCATTCCCGGCGAACTCCTGGAAGCCGCGCGCCTGGACGGCGCCGGCGAGCTGCGCACCTTCTTCCAGGTCGGGCTGCGCCTGATGGCCCCCGGCGCGCTCACCATCTTCCTCATCCAGTTCATCGGCATCTGGAACAACTTCTTCCTGCCGCTGGTGATGATCACCGACAACGACCTGTTCACCCTCGGCCAGGGCCTGTTCACCTGGAACTCCGCAGTGGGCCAGAACCCCGACTACACCCGCATGGTGGTGGTCGGCTCCGCCGTCGCCACCCTCCCGCTGCTCGCCCTGTTCATCCCGCTGCAACGCCGCTGGCGCGCCGGCATGGCCGAAGGGAGCCTCAAATGACCACCCCCGCAGCCGACGTCACCCTCTCCCCGCACACCGGCTGGACCCGGGAGCACTGGGAGCACGCCGCCGACACCCTGCTGGCCGCCGTCCGCCCGTACGCCGGCCCCGGCCACTCCCTGATCAACCTGCCGGGCCCCGCCAGTGGTTCGGGCACCCACAGCGACGGCCTGGAGGGCTTCGCCCGCACCTTCCTGCTCGCCGCCTTCCGCGCCGCCGGCACCACGGATCCGCAACTGGCCGAACGCGTCCTGGCCCCGTACGCCGAGGGCCTGGCCACCGGCACCGACCCGGCCTCCGCGCACCGGTGGCCGCGCCCCGCCGAACTGCCGCAGGCCCGCGTCGAGGCCGCTTCCCTCGCCATCGCCCTGCACGAGACCCGCCCGCTGCTGTGGGACCGGCTGCCGGCACCGGTGCGCGAGCGCACGGCCGACTGGCTGTACGAGGTGTGCGGCGCGGCCGTGCCACCCAACAACTGGGTCTGGTTCCGGGCCGTCGTCAGCGCCTTCCTGCGCTCGGTCGGCGCCCCCCACGCCCCGGCCGACATCGCGCACGCCATCGACGTCACCGAGCAGTGGTACGCGGGCGGCGGCTGGTACAGCGACGGCACCCGTTCCCCCGGACATCTGCGCAACTACGACCACTACAACGGCTGGGCCATGCACCTGTACCCGCTGTGGTACACGCGCGTCGCCGCCGGGCACGCCGACCCCGCCGACGCCGAGCGCTACCGGAACCGGCTCTCCGCCTTCCTCGACGACGCGGCCCATCTGGTCGCCGCCAACGGCTCCCCGCTCCTCCAGGGCCGCTCCCTCACCTACCGGTTCGCCGCCGCCGCCCCCTTCGCGGCCGGCGCCCTGTTCGACGCGTCCGCCCCGTCGCCCGGACTTCTCCGGCGCGCCGCCTCCGGCATGGTGCGGCACTTCCTGGAGCACGGCGCCACCGCGCCGGACGGTCTGCTCTCCCTCGGCTGGCACCACCCCTTCCCGCGCATCCGGCAGCGCTACTCGGGGCCCGCCTCCCCCTACTGGGCGTCCAAGGCCTTCGCCACCCTGCTGCTGCCCGCCGGCCACCCGCTGTGGACCGCCCCCGAGGAGCCGCTGCCCGTGGAGCGCGGCGACTTCGTCCGCACCCTGGCCGCCCCCGGCTGGATCGCCGCCGGCACCCGCGCGGACGGCATCGTCCGCGTCGCCAACCACGGCACCGACCACACCCCGCCCGACCGGCCCGCCCGCGACGACCCGTTCTACGCCCGGTACGGCTACACCACCCACACCGCGCCCGAACTGGCCCCGCTCCGCGAGGCTCCCACCACCGCGCACCCCGACCCGGAGGCACACGCCCGCGACGGCGACGCCCGGTACACGGACCCCGCCGACCTGGACCAGCTGTACGACAGCCACGTCGCGCTGCTCACCGCGGACGGCGTCCCCTCCCAGCGCACCCCCTTCGAGCGCGTCGCCCTGGCCCACGGCACCGGCGTCTCCCGGCACCGCGCCCACTGGCCGCCGCCCGCCGACGGTACGGCCGGGGCCGCCGACCGCGACCGGTGGCCGGCCGGACCCCGGATCACCACCGCCTCCCTGCTGCACGGCCCCTGGGAGATCCGGCTGGTGCGCGTCACCGCCGACGACGCGGCCCCCGCCGCGCCCCCGCCCCGGCTGCGCGTCGGCGGGCACGCCCTCGCCGCCGCCACACCCCCCGACGGCGACACCACGCCCGAGGCGGCCCTGGTCCGCCGCCCGGACGGACTGATCAGCGCTCTGTTCGTCCTGCACTCGGGCGAGGGCACCCCCGCCCTGCACCGTGACCGTGACACCAACGCCTTCGGCCCGCACAGCGCCACCCCGTACTACCTCACCCCGCAGCCGCTGCCGTACGGACATCTGCACGCGGTCGCCCTCCACCTCGGCAACCCGGGCCCCGGCGCCCCGCCGCTCACCCCGCCCGCCCTCACCGTGACCGGCTTTGCCCCCCGCACCGTCACCGCGCACTGGCCGGACGGCTCCACCGCCACCCTCACCCTGTGACCGCGCCCGCCACCTTCCCCAACCCGCCGCCCTGGGGCACCATGTGAGAGTTCGTCCGGTGGGGGCTGCACCGGGCCACGCGGCGCCGCCGCCTGCCCGGCCGACCCGACACACCGGGAGCCGCACCCATGAACCCCCTGACCGCCCGTACCGCACCCCGGTACGCCCTGATCCTCGCCGTCGCCCTCGCCCTGCTGGGCCTCACCCTGGCCCAGACCGGCACTGCCCGGGCCGCCACGGGCCAGGGCGCCACCCCCACGGCCGCCGCCACCCGGATCATGCCGCTGGGCGACTCCATCACCGGTTCCCCCGGCTGCTGGCGCGCCCTGCTGTGGCGTGACCTGGTGGACGGCGGCCACAGCGACATCGACTTCGTCGGCACGCAGGCCCCGCAGGGCTGCGGCTTCCCGCACGACGGCGAACACGAGGGGCACGGCGGCTATCTCGCCACCGGCATCGCCGACCAGAATCTGCTGCCCGGCTGGCTCGCCGCCACCACCCCCGACGTCGTCCTGATGCACCTGGGGACCAACGACGTGTGGAGCGCCCGCCCGACCCCGGTCATCCTCGACGCCTACACCACCCTGGTCCGTCAGATGCGTGAGTCCAACCCCGGCATGCGCGTCCTCGTCGCCCAGATCCTGCCGATGGCCCCGGCCAACTGCGCGGACTGCGGCTCCCGGGTCACCGAGCTGAACGACGCCATACCCGGCTGGGCCGCCGGGCTGTCCACCGCCGCGTCCCCCATCACCGTGGTCGACCAGTGGACCGGCTTCTCCACCGCCACCGACACCACCGACGGCGTCCACCCCAACGACTCCGGCACCCGCAAGATCGCCGACCGCTGGTACCCGGCCGTGGTGGCCGCCCTCACCGGGGCCGTCTGACGCGTCATTCCCACGGACGAGTGGACACACGGTGCAAAACCACCCATAAATGGCACTCGATGGATAGGTTCGCTGGCGCACCCCCGGAACCCCCTCCGACGCGTCGCACCCGTCCACCACCGGAGAGCCGATGGTTCACTCGTCCACCCGCCCCGCCGGCCGCCCCGGCACGGCGGACATCCCCGAACAGAGCACCTCCGAGCAGCCCCAGCTGCTGCTGCGGCAGTCCACCGAGATCCAGGGCGATGTGATCGCCGGCTTCAAGAAGGACCATGTCCAGCTGATCTTCGCCAAGTTCAAGGACCGGCGGCGCGCCAGGATCTGGTTGCGCAGACTCAGCGGGCGCATCGCCACCACCCGGGACGTCGCCGCGTTCAACACCTCCTTCAGCCGGGCCCGGCGGTACGCGGCCGGTGAGGACCCGGTGGACCTCGCCGCCGTGTGGCGCGGCGTGGCCTTCACCTACCAGGGGCTCTCCGAACTGCTCGACGGCGCCCCGCTGACCGACATCCCGAAGGGCAGCACCCAGGAGGCGTTCGCCCAGGGGCCGGCCCGGCGCAAGGAGATCGTCGGCGACATCGAGGACAGCGACCCCGCGCACTGGCTGTTCGGTGGCGAGGAGCAGCACGCCATCCACCTCGTGCTCACCCTCGCCGCCGACCGGCACGCCGACCTCCAGGCCGCCCTGGAGGAGGAGCGGGCCTGGATGGCTGCCCAGCACGTGGCCGTCGTCTTCGAGCAGGAGGGCAACACCCTCAAGGAGGGGCTGCGCGGCCACGAGCACTTCGGGTTCAAGGACGGCATCAGCCAGCCCGGCGTACGGGACTTCGACGAGGAGGACCCCGGACGCCCCGACTACCACCGCACCAAGCCCGGCACCCGCCTGATCACCCCCGGCGAGTTCGTCGTCGGGATGGCCCCGGACCACCGCTACCCGGCGGGGCTGCCCCGCTGGATGCGCAACGGATCCTTCCAGGTGGTGCGCCGCCTCGCCCAGGACGTGCCCGGCTGGTGGGGGCAGATCGAGCAGAACCTGAAAGCCCTCCAGGACGCGGGTGCGGCCCCGGAGGGGGCCACCAAGGAGTGGGTCGCCGCCCGCCTGGTGGGCCGCTGGCCCTCCGGGGCGCCCGTCGCCAAGTGCCCCGACGCGGACGTCGCCGCCCCGCCGTGCGCGGACAGCGACAACGACATCAGCTTCGCGGACGACCTGGACGGGCGGACCACCCCGCTCTTCTCCCACATGCGCAAGACCAACCCGCGGGACGGACTCCTGCCGCGCCGCGACTCGCCGACGGTCGTGGAGGAGGACGGCATGCTGGACGGGCGCCGGCTGATGCGCCGCAGCATCCCCTACGGCCGTCCCTACGACCCGCAGGGCACCCCAGGGCAGCGCGCGGACGCCCCCCGCGGCCTGGTCTTCATCTGCTACCAGTCGGACATCGCCGCCCAGTTCGAGTTCGTCCAGTCGACCTGGGTGAACGCCGACAACTTCCCCGAGCGCCGCGACGCGGTGGGCCGCGATCCGCTCATCGGCCGGGACACCGACGTGTCCTTCCCGGTGAGCTCGGACACCACGGCGACCTGCCCGCTGCGCTTCGAGCGGTTCGTGCGCACCGAGGGCGCCGTCTACGCCTTCACCCCCTCGCTGACCGCGCTGCGCGAACTGGCGGAGGGCCGGGTCCCGGTCGGCGGCGACCCGCCCAGCGACCAGGTGGTGCCCGGCGACACCGCACTGCGCCGCCTGGAGGTGATCAGCGCCTATAAGGCCCGCTTCCGGCTGGAGGGCAACAACTACGTCATCCGCGACGAGAACGAGAGCCGGCTGTGGGCCTCGGACAACACCAACCCGGCGGTGGCCGGCGGCACCTTCACCGAGGACGGTGACCTGGTGCTCAACGGTCCCAGGGGCGACGTCGTGTGGAGCCTGGGCACCGGCGGCCATCCGGGCGCCACCCTGGTCGTCGGCGTGGACGGCGACGTCTCCATCCGGACGGCGGAGGGCGAGACCGTCTGGCACAGCGACACCGCGCACTGAGCCGGATCCCGCACCCGCGACGGCCCCGAACCCGCGACGGACCCCGGGCCCGTGCCGTGAGCGCACCCACGGCACGGGCCCGGCCCGTACCCGGTCGCGACTCAGCCGCGCCGTACCCGGATCCCGCCCGGCGCCCGCACCTCGGTCGTGCCGTCGGCGGCCACCGAGACCTCCAGCGGTTCGCCCGCGATCCGCAGCCCGGCCGCCCGCAGCGGCCGGAACCGCTCACCGACCCGCGGCGCCACCGTCAGCGTGCCGCCCGGCACGTCCGCCGTCAGGCCGAGCACCGAGGACAGCACCTGGACGGAGGAGGCCGCCGCCCACGCCTGCGGCCGGCAGGACGCGGGGTAGGGGAGCGGACGCGCGCTCACCTCGCTGCCCCAGCCCGCGAACAGCTCCGGCAGCCGGGCGTCGAAGGCCTCCGCCGCCCGCACCAGACCGGCCGCCAGCGCCCCGGCCTGCTCGGGGAAGCCGGCCCGGGTCAGCCCGTGCACGGCGATCGCCGTGTCGTGCGGCCACACCGAACCCACGTGGTAGCCCAGCGGGTTGAAGCCGCCCATCCGCGAGCTGTAGGTCCGCAGCCCGAAACCGGAGTCCAGATCGGCCCCGCCCAGCCGGGCCGCCAGCAGCGCGCTCTCCTCCCGGTCCAGCAGGCCGGTGCCCAGCAGATGCCCGAACTGCGAGGTCACCGAGTCCACCGGGCGCTTCTCCCCGTCCAGGGCGATCGCCGGGTAGTCCCCCTGAGCGTCCCGCACCCAGAACCGTTCCCGGAAGCGCGTCTTCAGCCGCTCCGCCCACTCCTCCCAGCGGTCCGCTCCGGGCCGGCCGAAGGCGCGCAGCAGCGCCGCGCCGCCGATGGCCGCCTCGTAGGCGTACGCCTGCACCTCGCTGAGCGCGATCGGCGCTTTCGCCTGCCGCCCGTCGCGGAAGCGGATGGAGTCCCCCGAGTCCTTCCAGCCCTGGTTGGCCAGGCCCTGCCCGGTCTCGTCGATGTACTCCAGGAAGCCGTCGCCGTCCGCGTCGCCGTGGTCGCTCATCCAGGCCAGCGCCGACTCGGCGTGCGGCAGCAGCGCCGCCACCTCCTCCTCGGCCAGGCCCCAGCGCCACGCGTCGTGCAGCACCGTCACCCACAGCGGGGTGGCGTCCACCGTGCCGTAGTAGAGCGGCGGCAGCACCACGCCCTCGTGCGGGATGGTGAGCGCCTCGCGCCGCACCTCGTGCAGGATCTTGCCCGGCTGCTCCTGCGTGGAGGCGACGGTGGCGGTGCCCTGCCGGCGGGCCAGCGTCCGCAGCGTCCCGGCGGCCAGCCCGGTGCCCAGCGGCAGCAGCATCCGCGCCGACAGCAGCGAGTCCCGCCCGAAGAGGGTGGCGAACCAGGGCGCGCCGGCGGCCAGGAACACATCCTGCGGCGCCTGCGGATCGCTCAGCAGCAGCCGCTGGAGATCCGCGTGCGACTGCGTCACCCACGCGTCCAGGGCCCGGTCCGCGCTGCGCAGCTCGGGGGTCGCCCATGGCGCGGTGCCCGGGGCCGGTGCCGTGAACGGCTGCGGGGTGGTGTCCGAGGCCCGGCACACCAGCTCGGCGTCCCAGCGTTCGCCGGGGGCCAGCGCCACCTCGTAGCGCAGCACGCCCTCCGCGGAGATCGCGTCCGGGGCGGGCGCGGCGGTGAGGGTCACGGTCAGCGTGTCCTCCTCCCACACCAGGGACCGGCCCTCGACCCGGGGCGGTACGGGGGTGGTCACGTCGCCGGACTTGACCCGGTCCATCGGGGCCAGGTCGGTGCCCGTGGTGATCAGCACCCGCACCAGGGCGGGGCGGGAGCCGTGGTTGGCGATCTCGAAGGCCTCGGTCAGCTCACCGGGGGCCAGGGTGCGCAGCCGTTCCAGGGTGACCGCCGGATCGGCCGTGGACTGGGCCACGCCGCGCAGCACCGACCGGAACCGCGCGGCGTCCGCGCCCTCCGGGCCACCGCCGACCGGGGCCAGCGGCACCCCCTCGACGGCGACCTCCAGGCGGGCCAGCGCGCGGCGGTCGCTGTGGTAGAAGCCGTCCACCCCGCGCCGCAGTTGTCCGTCGGGGCGGGAGACGGCGAAGCTCGGCGCGTACAGCGTGACGCAGGCGTCGTGCAGGAAGGGCTGCATGCCCGCCGCCGCCGCTGGATCGGCCTGCGGCTCGTTCGTTATCGCCGAGGACTTGACACTCATCAGCGCGGATACCAATCTTCTGAGTCATTGGAGCGTTCCAAGAAATGTAGATGCAGTTCACCGCTGCGGCAATCCGTCTGGATCGCTCCAATTCCACAAGCTCGGTGATCAGGAGGCAGCGATGGCGCGTACCCCCAGCCGGACGGCAGGCAAGGCGGGAGGTGTGACGCTCGCCATGGTCGCCCGCCGGGCCGGGGTTTCCCCGCAGACCGTTTCCAACGCGATCAACGCCCCCGAACTGCTGCGGCCCGAGACACTGGAGCGGGTACGGCAGGCCATCGACGTCATGGGCTATCGCCCGCACCGCGCGGCCCAGACGCTGCGCACCCGCTCCAGCCGGCTGATCGGCTACGGCGTGCAGTCGGTGGAGGTGGACCGTTCCACCCCGGTCATGGACCGCTTCCTGCACGCGCTGACCCAGACCGCCGAGGCGGCGGGCCACCGGATCCTGCTGTTCGCGGTGCCGGCCGGTTCCCGGCTGCTGACCCCGTACCAGGAGCTGGTGGACGACTACAGCGTCGACGGCTTCGTGCTCAGTGACACCACCCGGGGCGACCGCCGGCAGGCCTGGCTGGCGAAGCACGACATCCCGTTCGCCGCGTTCGGCCGGATGTGGTCGGACCGGCAGATCGGCGACTGGGTGGACGTGGACGGCACCACCGGGGTGGAACGGGCCGTGGACCACCTGGCGGAGCTGGGCCACCGCAGGATCGCCTTCCTGGGCTGGCCGCGCGGCTCGGGCGCCGGCGATGACCGCGCCGCGGGCTGGAAGGCCGCGATGGGCCGGCACCGGCTGCCGGTGCGCGGGCTGCGCGCCGAGAGCATCGACGAGGTGGACGCCGCCAGGACCGTCGCCCTGCGACTACTGGACACGGGTGTGAGCGCCATCGTCGCCGTCTCCGACACCCTGGCCCTGGGCTGCTACCGGGCGCTGCGCGACCGCGGCCTGACCCCCGGCGACGAGGTCTCGGTGACCGGCTTCGACGACTCCCCGGCCGCCGCCCACGTGGCACCCGGGCTGACCTCCCTGACCCAGCCGATGGACGTGGTCGGCGCCGAGTGCGTCCGTCTGCTGCTGGCCCGGATCGCCGACCCCGACCGGGAGCCCGAGCACATCCTGCTCGAACCCGAGCTGGTGATCCGGGAGTCCACCGCCCCACCACGGTCACCCATGTGACATATCCGATACTTTCCGCCGCATTCTGACCAAATCCGACTCATCTGACGTTTCATACGATCGAGCCGCACCCTCAATGGAGAGACCCATGGCCACACGACGCACCACCTGGCTCGCCCTCACCTCGGGCATAGCCCTGCTCGCCACCGCGGGCTGCTCCTCCGGCTTCGGCGGGGACGGTGAGACCGAGCAGAAGACCGGTGGCAAGCAGGAGCTGACCGTCCTCATCGGCACCTCGGGCGACGCCGAGACGGCCGCCGTCAAGGCCGCCGCCACCGCCTACGAGCAGGCCTCGGGGAACACGGTCGACGTCCAGGTGGCCCAGGACCTCAACCAGCAGCTCGGCCAGGCCTTCGCCGGGAACAACCCGCCGGACGTCTTCTACGTCGAGACGCACCAGTTCGCCAACTACGCCTCCGGCGGTTCCCTGCACGCCTACGGCGACCGGATCAGTGACGTCGAGGACTTCTCCGCCTCCCTGCGCCAGTCCTTCACCTACGAGGACCAGCTGGTGTGCGTCCCCAAGGACACCTCCTCGCTCGGCCTGATCGTCAACGACGAGCTGTGGGCCGCCGCCGGTCTCACCGCGGACGACTACCCGCAGAACTGGGAAGACCTGGAGCGCGTCGCCGGCGAGCTGACCACCGGATCCGTCACCGGCCTGGTCACCAGCAACGAGTACCAGCGGCTCGGCGCCTTCATGAAGCAGGCCGGCGGCTGGATCACCGACCCCGCCCAGGGCGAGATGACCGCCGACAGCCCCGAGAACCTCCAGGCCCTCACCTTCGTCCAGGGCATGCTCAAGGACGGCACCTGGAAGTTCCACCAGGACGTCGACGCGGGCTGGGCCGGCGAGGCGTTCGGCAAGGGCGACGCCGCCATGACCATCGAGGGCAGCTGGCTGGCCGGCGCGATGGAGAACGACTTCCCCGACATCGACTACACCGTCCTGCCGCTGCCCGAGGGCCCGGCCGGCGCCGGCACCCTCGCCTTCACCAACTGCTGGGGCGTCGCCGAGAAGAGCGCCCACCGGGACGCCGCCGTCGAGCTGGTCGAGTTCCTCACCCAGCCCGAACAGCAGATCGCCATGGGTGACGCCTTCGGCGCCGTGCCCTCCCGCGAGTCCGCCGCCGCCGACTACCTCGACGCCCACCCCGGCATCGACGCCTGGGGCGCCACCGGCGACCACGTCCAGGGCCCCGTGACCGTGGGCGGCTTCGACCGCGTCCTGTCCCAGTTCAACACCGACCTGGAATCCCTGCGGACCGCCGACCCGGCCAAGATCCTCGCGGACCTGCAGAGCTACGGTGAGGCGGCCCTGGGAGCGGGCAACTGATGCACAAGCCCGCACTGCGCGGTCGGCAGGGGCCGTGGGGCTGGCTGTTCGTCAGCCCCGCGGTCCTCGTCCTCGGCCTGTTCCTGGCGCTGCCCATCGTGATGGCGCTGTGGGTCAGCCTGCTGGACTGGAACGGCCAGTCCAACCCCTTCACCGGGGGGCAGGCCACCTTCGTCGGCCTGGACAACTACCGCGATCTGCTCACCCAGGACGGCCTGGACCGCACGCTGTTCGCCACATCGCTGCGCAACAACGCCTACTACGTCCTGCTGTTCGTCCCGCTGTCGACGGGCCTGGGCCTCACCCTGGCCATGATCGTCAACCAGCGGATGCTGCGCGGCCGCTCCCTGCTGCGCACCACCTTCTACTTCCCCTCGGTGACCAGCACCATCGCGGTCTCCACGATCTTCCTCTTCCTCTTCCAGGGCAGCGGCGCCGTCAACAGCCTGCTCTCCTGGATCGGGATCAAGGGCCCCAACTGGTTCGCCGACCCGCGCGGCGTCGTGTGGGTGACCCTGGGCAACCTCGGCCTGGTCGACCCCGAGCACCCCTCCGGGCTGCTCGCCGACCACAGCTTCATGGGCCTGTCCTGGTTCGAGTGGCTTTCAGGACCCTCGGTGGCGATGTCCACGATGATCCTGCTCGCCACCTGGACCACCTCGGGCACCTTCATGCTGATCTTCCTGGCCGCCCTCCAGGACATCCCGCGCGAACTGGAGGAAGCGGCCGCCCTGGACGGCGTCAACCGCCGCCAGCTGCTGCGCCACGTCACCCTGCCCGCGCTGCGCCCGGTGCTGTTCCTGGTGCTCACCCTCGCCCTGATCGGCAGCTGGCAGGTCTTCGACATGGTGTACGTCATGGGGCAGGGCGCCCCGGGCAACACCACCCTCACCCCGGCGTTCATGTCCTACCAGTCGGCGTTCAAGAACGCCGACTACGGCCAGGGCGCGGCCATCGCCTTCATCCTCTTCGCGATCATCCTCGTGCTCACCGGCGCCCAGCGCTGGCTGCTGCGCGAACGCGGCCCACGCCAAGGGAGGCAGCGATGACCACGACCACCACGGCGGGACCGCCCGCCCCGGCCCCGCGCGGGACACCGCGGCGTCCGCGCCGCGCCCGCCGGGTCCGCACCACCGAGCAGCCGGTGCTCGGCCGCTCGCCCGTCATCTGGCGGGTGCTGGGCTACGCCCTCGTCATCGGCCTGGCCTCGCTGTACGTCATGCCATTCGTCATCCAGCTGGCCACGAGCTTCAAGACCAACCCGGACGCCGCGGCCAACCCGCTGTCGCTGTGGCCCGCCACCCCGACCACCGCCGCCTACCAGCGGCTGTTCGGGCTGAGCGAGTCCCACGAGACCGTGCCCTTCCTGCGCTGGCTGGGCAACTCCGCCTTCGTCACCGTCCTGGTGACCGCGGGCCGGGTGCTGTTCGACTCGATGGCCGGCTATGCCCTGGCCCGGCTGAAGTTCCCCGGCCGCCGGCTGCTGTTCCTCTTCCTGCTCGCCGTGATGGCGGTGCCCGGCATCGTGCTGCTGATCCCCAAGTTCCTGGTCCTGTCGACCTTCGGGATGTTCGACACCTACGCGGGCATGGTGATCCCGCTGCTGGTGGACGCGGCCGGGATCTTCATCATGAAGCAGTTCTTCGAGTCGGTGCCCAGGGAGGTCGAGGAGGCCGCGAGGATCGACGGCGCCGGGGTGTTCCGCATCTACTGGTCGGTGGTGCTGCCGATGGCCAGGCCCGCGCTGATCACCCTCACCATCCTGTCCTTCCAGGGATCGTGGAACGAGTTCACCCACTTCCTGGTCTCCACCCAGTCGGCCGAGTATGAGACGCTCACCACGGGCCTGGCCCGGCTGGTCTCCGGCGGCCTGGGCAGCGGCGGCCAGTTCCCCCTGAAGCTGGCGGCGGCGGCGCTGTCCACCATCCCGGTGGCCATCCTGTTCTTCTGCTTCCAGCGTTACTTCATCCGGGGCGCCAACGCCGGTTCGGTCAAGGAGTGAGCGCTCCCGGGGGCCGCTGGGCGGGATCCGTCAGGCGGCCCCCCGGGGCCGGACCACCTCCCCGGGGGACTTGTCCGGACGCAGCCCGCGCCAGGACGGCTGCCGCAGCCGGCCGTCGCGGGTCCAGGCCCGGTAGGCGACCTCACCCACCAGCGCCGGGTCCACCCAGTGGGCCCGGCGCCCGTGCTCGCGCGGCACCGGGTCGGCGAACGGCGGATCCGCCCGGGCCAGCGGCTCCAGCAGCGCCAGCAGTTCGGCCAGCATCCCCCGGGTGAACCCCGAACCCACCCGGCCCAGATAGCGCAGCCCGCCCCCCTCGTCGTACGCGCCCACCAGCAGCGAACCGATCGACCCGCCGCGCTGCCCCGCCCCCGGCTGCCAGCCGCCGATCACCACCTCCTGGGTCCGCACCAGCGGCTTCTTCACCCACAGCGGCGACCGCCGCCCGGGCCGGTAGCGGGAGTCGAGCCGCTTGGCGACCAGCCCCTCCAGGCCGTTCGCCCGCGCCACCTCCAGCAGCTCATCGGGCCGTGCCCCGGGCCCGGCGTAGAACGGCGGCACCGCAAGACGTGACTCCGGCGGCGGGGCCAGCGAGGCGAGGACGGCCCGCCGCCGCTCGTACGGCTCCTCCAGCAGCCCGCGCCCCTCGTGCCACAGCACGTCGAAGGCGAAGAACATCACCGGCGTGTACGGCGGCTGCGCGCGCCGCTGCAGCAGCCCGAAGTCGGGCCGGCCCGCCGCGTCCAGCGCCACGATCTCCCCGTCCAGCACGACCGGCCCGGCCTCGATCTCCGCCAGCTCCGGGTAGCGGCCGGTGAAGTCGTTGCCCGCCCGGCTGGTGGCGCGCACCGACCCGTCGGCGCCGATCCGCAGACAGCACCGGTAGCCGTCCCACTTGTACTCGTACCCCCAGGCCCCGGTGGGCGGCTCGCCCTCCACCGCCAGCATCGGCGGCACCCAGCGCGGTACGTCCTCCTCGGGCATGCCCCCAGTACACCGGTGGCGCGGGCGGGCACCCAACAGGTTGCCCACGCGGCGGGGCGCTGTCACCCTTCCGGCCATGACCGAGGACCCACCGACGCGCGGGGCGGGCGGGCAGCACGGCCCGCCCGCCCCGCGCCCGGCTCAGGCCCCGACCTCGGAGCGGTCCCCGCCCCACAGCGTGTGGAAGGCACCCTCCCGGTCGGTCCGCCGGTAGGTGTGGGCCCCGAAGTAGTCCCGCTGGCCCTGCACCAGCGCCGCCGGGAGCCGCTGGGCGCGCAGCGCGTCGTAGTACGCCAGCGCCGCCGAGAAGCCCGGCGCCGGCACACCCAGCTGGGCCGCCGTGGCGACCACGTGCCGCCAGGCGTTCTGGGCCCGCTCCAGCGCGTCCCGGAAGGTGTCGTCCGCCAGCAGCGTCACCGGCGGCTCGCCGCTCGCGTACGCCGCGCGGATCTCGTCCAGGAACCGGGCCCGGATGATGCAGCCGCCGCGCCAGATCGCCGCCACCGCGCCGGGGTCGATGTCCCAGCCGTACTCCTGGCTGCCCGCCTGGATCTGGTGCCAGCCCTGCGCGTAGGCCACGATCTTCGACGCGTACAGCGCCGCCTCCACATGGTCGGCGAACTGCGCAGCGTCGTCGGGGTGCAGCTCGGGCCGCTTGGGGCCGGGCAGCAGTTGCGCGGCCTCGCGCAGCGCGCCGTGCCCGGACAGTGAGCGGGCGAACACCGCCTCCGCGATGCCGGAGACCGGCACCCCCAGATCCAGGGCGATCTGCACGGTCCAGCGCCCCGTGCCCTTCTGCTCCGCCTGGTCGGCCACCACGTCCACGAACGGCCGGCCGGTGGCCGCGTCGGTGTGCGCCAGCACCTCGGCGGTGATCTCGATCAGGTACGAGTCCAGCCGGCCCTCGTTCCAGGTGCGGAACACCTCGGCGATCTGCCCGGGCTCGTACCCCGCGACCCGGCGCAGCAGGTCGTACGCCTCGGCGATCAGCTGCATGTCGGCGTACTCGATGCCGTTGTGCACCATCTTGACGAAGTGTCCGGCGCCGTCCGGGCCGATGTGCGTGCAGCACGGCTCGCCGTCCACCTGCGCGGCGATCGACTCCAGCAGCGGGCCGAGCGAGGCGTAGGAGGCGGCGGAGCCGCCCGGCATGATGGACGGGCCGTGCAGCGCGCCCTCCTCACCGCCGGAGATCCCGCAGCCCACGAAGTGCAGCCCGCGTTCGCGCAGCGCCGCCTCGCGCCGCCGGGTGTCCGCGAAGTGCGCGTTGCCGCCGTCCACGATCACATCGCCCGGCTCCAGCAGCGGTGCGAACTCGTCGATCACCGCGTCCGTGGCCTCACCCGCCTTCACCATGATCACCAGCTTGCGCGGCCGCTGCAGCGCCGCGACGAAGTCGGCCGCGGACTCGGCCGGCACGAACTCACCCTCGTGGCCGAACTCCTCCACCAGCTGCCGGGTCCTGGCAGCGGTCCGGTTGTGGACGGCCACCACATGGCCGTGCCGGGCGAGGTTGCGCGCCAGATTGCGCCCCATCACCGCAAGTCCCGTCACACCGATCTGAGCCTGCCCCGTCATCGCGTCATCTCCCGCCGGTAGGGGGTCGTGGTCCTGACCCATGCAACCAGGCTGCCGCACCTTCGCACGCGTGTGTCCACGATCCGACGCCCCCGTGCCGCGGGAGCGGTCCGCTGCCGCACACTGGGGCCATGGACCTGCAGATCACCGCCACCGACCCCTCGCACCCGGCCACGCTGCTCGACCTGCCGTGGGACGTCCCGCTGGAGCGGTGGCCCGACAAGCACCTGGTGGCGCTGCCGCGCGGTATCTCCCGGCACGTGGTGCGCTTCGCCCGGGCGGGCGACGAGGTGGTCGCGGTCAAGGAGGTGGGGGAGTGGGCGGCGGTGCGCGAGTACGCGCTGCTGCGCGACCTGGACCGGCTCGCCGTCCCGGCCGTCGACCCGCTCGCCGTGGTCACCGGCCGTACCGGTGCCCAGGGGGAACCGCTGGAGCCGGTGCTCATCACCCGGCAGCTGAAGGGGTCCCTGCCCTACCGCTCCATGTTCGAGACGACCATGCGCCCCGACACCATCAAGCGGCTGCTGGACGCGCTGGCCGTCCTGCTGGTGCGGCTGCATCTGAGCGGCTTCGCCTGGGGCGACTGCTCGCTGTCCAACACCCTCTTCCGCCGCGACGCCGGCGCCTACGCCGCCTATCTGGTGGACGCCGAGACCGGGCAGATCCAGCCCCGGCTGACCGATGGCCAGCGCGGTTACGACATCGAGGTCGCGCAGGTGAACATCGCCGGGGAGCTGATGGACCTGGAGGCGGGCGGCAGCCTGCACCCGGCGGTCGACCCGGTCGCGTTCGGCCTGGCCATCGTGGAACGGTACGGCGAGCTGTGGCACGAGCTGACCCGTACCTCGGTCTACCCGCGCGACAAGCGGCACTACATCGACCGGCGCATCCGCCGGCTCAACGACCTGGGGTTCGACGTCGCCGAGATGCAGATCCAGCGCTCGCCGGACGGGGACAAGGTGGCGTTCCTGCCCAAGGTCGTGGACGCCGGGCACCACCAGCGGCAGTTGCTGCGGCTGACCGGTCTGGACGCCGAGGAGAACCAGGCGCGCAGTCTGCTGAACGACCTGGAGACCTGGATGGCGGGCCAGGAGGACTACGCGCCGGGCGATCCGCTCGGTGCCCGGCCCGAGGTGCTGGCGCACCGCTGGGTGCGCGACGTCTTCCGCCCCGCCGTGCGCGCCGTCCCCCTGGAACTGCGCGGCGGCATCGACACCGCGCAGCTCTACCACGAACTGCTGGAGCACCGGCTGCTGCTGTCCGAGCGGGCGCGGAGCGACGTGGGGATGGACGCCACGGCCGCCGATTACGTCACGCAGGTGCTGCCCACCCGCCCCGACCCGGCGGCGGTGGTCACCGCCGGACCGGAGGAGGCGGCGCCGGCGCACTGACGCCGTCTTCCCGGCGGCCGGGCGGCGGGGCGTGGGTCAGCTCCACGCCGAAGTACGTACGGTAGGCGGCCAGGACGGCCGCCTCGTCGGGCAGTTCCTCCGTTCGCCGGCCGAACTGGTCGGTGAGGGTCAGCCGGTTCCCGCTGAGGGTGACGCGGCCGTCCGCCGTGCGCAGCGAACACATCGGCGCCCGGGTGAAGTCGGAGTCGGGGGAGGTGCGCTGCCACCAGCAGGCCATCTCGAAATCGGCCAGCGTCCGTGGCCTCGGCTCCAGCCGGTAGTGGGGTTCGCCGTCCCGGTAGAGGTCCAGATCGCCGTCCGGGGCCTCCCGGAGCTGGAAGACGCCGCCCGGATCGTGCTGTTCCGAGCGGTCCTCCAGACTCAGCGGGAAGTCGGCGAACCGCGCGGCGCCGACGTCCACCAGGAGCGGGCGGTCGGTGTCCACGCGCAGGGCGAGATGGTCCAGCGGCGGCCCGAACCCCTTCTCCCCGTGTATCCGCGCGGCCAGCAGGGTCACCCGGTACCCGAGGGCGGTGAGCAGCGCGGCGAAGGCGCCGTTCAACTCGTAGCAGAAGCCGCCCCGGCGCCGGTCCACCACCTTGGCCACCAGCGCCTCGGGGTCCAGCCGGATGTCCTCGCCGAGGTGGATGCTCAGGTTCTCGAAGGGCACGGTCCGCTGGTGCTCGCGGTGCAGGAGGTTCAGCCGTTCCCCGTCGGGCGGGCCGCCACCGGGCAGGCCGATGCGTTCGAGGTAGGCGGCGACGCGGGCCGCGTCCAGGAAGTCGGTGTTCATGATCACCGTTATGTCATCCGGTCCACCGGCCCGTCATCGGTCCGGGGCCCCATATCCCGGGGAGGAGGCCCTACATCCGCCGGCCGGGTCACCGGGCCGGCGGGACCGGGACCCGCCCCGCCGCCCGCCCCGCCACCCGCGCCGTGGCGCGCGGCTCGGGGGCAGGCGGGCCGGGCGGGCGCTAACGGTCCTCCCCGGCCGTGGCCGCCTCCCGTGTCTTGAGGGCGGCCGTGCCCAGCCGGACGCCGTTGAACAGCAGCCCCATCGACACCGCCATGGCGGCCAGCACGAGCGGGGTGAGGGTGCCCTCGTCCCGGACGGCCACCGCCACCACCGCACCCAGCGCCATCGTCACCACCCCGCCGGCGTTCACCCAGGGACCGGCCACCCGGTGCATCACCGCCCAGTTCTCATCGCTGTCCATCGAGCGCCGGGTCCGTATCCCCATGAAGGCGTTGCGCCCCAACCGGCCGCGCTGCGGCAGAATTCCGGTCGCCAGGATCAGCGCCCCCGCCACCACGAGAATCAGTCCGAACAGTAACGCCGCCCCCGTGGACAGGGATTCCTCCGCCAGATTCCACATTCTGGTTCCGCACCGCCTGTTTCGATTGGGTAAAGGTAAGGAAACTCCTCCGTACCGTAGGCGGATCGCCGGGCCGCGCCAAGTACAGCAACAGCAATGCCGTCATGATCAGGGAAAATGCCGGAAGTCCGAAGAGCACCGCTATCGAAGCGTGCAGAACGGCCGCGCAGAACATCGTCACCCGGCGCGGCAGCAGCCGGCCGAACAGACACCAGGCGAGCGCGAACTCCACCGCGAGGGTGCCCCAGGTCGCCGCCGTCACCGCCCAACTGTGCGCCAGCGTCCACTCCATCAGCCCGTGCAGCGATCCCGGGGCACCGAACGCGCCACTGGTCGTCCAGTACCAGACCGAGGTTCCGTCCCGCCATTCCTCGCCGCCCAGCTTCGCGACGCTCGCCTGGAGGTAGAGGACGCACGCCTGGAGCCAGATCAGCCGCAGCGCCAGGTGCGCGACGATCTGCCCGGTCGCCGGTGCCGTACCGGGGGCGGGCGGCGCGTCCCAGTGGAGGCGCCGCGGATCGGTCAGGCAGACCGGGATGAGCAGCAGGGTCACGACAGCCGCCACCTGGTCGCCGCCCTCCATGACATTGCTGGTGGAGAAGAAGCTCAGCGAGATCCACCAGTGCGGTATCGCGGTCCAGCGAGGGCGCCAGCCCGAGGCGATGACCAGCAGCGCCGCGATCGCCGCCCAGCGCGCCCACTCCAACTGGCCCGCGGGGGTCAGGCAGAACAGCCCGATGTCCCCGTTGACCCCCTCGCACAGCCGCCCCGAGGGGCGCGAACCCGCCACGTAGAAGAGGTGCTCGACGGGGGTGAACAGCAGCGAGGCGGCGGTCGCCAGCGCCATCAGGGTGCGGGCGGTGCCGGTGACCCGGTTGTGCACCGAGTGCGTCAGCATGGCCCGGATCCGGCCGTCCCGCCAGTGTGCGACGTCCCACCGCGCCCGCATCAGCCGGGTGCCGGCCGCCCCGCTCATCCGCCCACCTCCGCGCGGTCGATCTCCTCGCAGGAGACGTCCAGCAGGTGGTAGTCCAGTGGCATCTCGCCGACCTTTCCGGCCCAGGCCCAGGGCACCGGCTCCTGGCGGGTGAGGGCGATCGTTCCGCAGAACCGCGGGTGCTGCGCCGTCACCCGGGCCCGGGTGACGGGCGCCGGATCACCGGCCGCCGCCAGGCACTGCGGAACCGGAACCCCGGCGTCGCACCGTACCCAGCCCGCCTCCTCGGTGGCCCTGGTCAGGGCGCCTCTCTCGTAGTCCTCGGTACGGGTGGCGCGATTGAGCCCCATCCAGGTACGGCCGTCGGCGGCCGGATCGTGGGACAGCCGCTGCCAGCCGTCCTCCCGCAGCCCGTACACCTGTACGACGGGCTCCCGGGGGCTGCGGGTGAAGAACGCCCACCCCTGAGCGGTGACCTGCCGCACGGGTTCGAGCGAGGCCCGCGCCCGTGAGGTGACCACCGCCGACGAGGGAAGGGACGTCAGCAGCACCGTCACCGCCAGGAGCGGCAGGAGCAGCAGGCCGGCGGTGAAGGTGCGGCGCGCGGCGGCGGACACCTCGATCACCGGCTCAGGGGTGGCGTTCACGGTCACCTCAGCGCGCCAGCGCGTCCGTCAGGGCCAGCAGGTGGCGTTCCTCGTCCAGCGAACCGAAGTCGGCGGCGGAGGAGACCCACAGGCCGGTCTTGACCGCGATGGCCACGGCCGCCACCGCCACGGTGGTGACCGCGGCGCTGTGCTGCACGGCGGCGACCGACAGCACCACGCAGACCATGGCGAAACCGCACTGCGGGGAGATCTCGCCGTCCTCGGCGACCAGGCCGGCGTCCCGGGCGGCCTGCCGCACCAGCTCCACCCCGGTGTCCACACCCTGCTGCACCCGCACCACGTCACCGCTGGTCAGATCGGCGGTGACGGTGTCGAAGGCGGCCGGGTCGGTGGACTTCACCAGCGCCACCACCTCCTGCGCGTTGGCGGTGTACTCCTCGACCGTCGTCTCCAGGGTGTCGGGGAGCACCACGCCGAGCTCGTCGGCGACCGGCCCGACCCCGAAGAACAGGCCCAGGAACAGATCCGTGCCGTCCTCGGCGGTCGCGGAGGTGGCGGCGACCGTGCGCTCCCCGGTGACGACGGCCTGCGCCGGCACCGCCAGGGAGAACAGCGCGGTCGCGGTCACGGCCGCGAGCGCTGCGGAGAGAACCCTGCGATTCTTCATTGTTGTCCTGCCTTTTCCGATCGTGCGCGACTGGGGTCCCCACGGCCGCGGTCCGTGAGGATTACGCACCGAAGCCTTCGCCCGGCGGCGGAGCGCGTCACACGGTGCGCGTGCGGACGGATGCCGATTGACACACCGTCAGAGATCGGTTAAGGGGGGCGCGTTTGCTGCGGTGGAAGGGGATTGTCCGACGTGTAATGCACTTGTAAAGTCGCGTCCTGGTATCCACGGGGGACAGGAAAGAGGCGGGGAATGCTGGAGATACCGGTAGTGACTTTGCAATGGGAGCACGAGGGAAGACTGTTGCATCGTGATTTGTCCGAAGACGACCGGGTCCACATCGGGTTCGTCCGGCAGGGTGCTCTGGGAATCCTGCCGGAGGACGCACGGTGGGCGCTGGGCCGGATCACCGCGGGACGCGCGCACTGGCGGATCGACAATCTCAGCGACCGGGTGAGCATCGTGGCCAGTGATCTGGAGGACCCCGAGCAGTACGTACGGGTGCCACCGCACCGCATCCACGTGGTCATGCCCTTCGAGCTGACCGGCCTGGAGATCTGGCACGCGGACGGTGTGCACCGGCTCACCGTCTTCGGCCCCGAACCCGGCCGCACGGCGCCCGCCCCGCCGACCGCGTCGTCACCGGGCGCGCCCGGTGGACCCGACCTGCCCGACACCCGCTACGTCCAGGTGCTGGACGGGCTCCTCGACCTCGCCGACCGGATCGGGCGGCTGCCCAGTGCCCGCGACATCGCCGGCCTGCTGAGCAGCAAGGGCACCGACATCACCCCGCGGGCCGTCCAGCACCATCTCGACTATCTGGTGTACCGGTTCGGGCTCACCGAACAGCGCGGCATCTGGTACGGCAAGTGCCATGCCATCGTGAGCTTCGCCCGCCGTCACGGGCTGCGCACGGCGGCCGGCGCCGCCCGCCGCGCCCCCGCGCACCACTGAACGTGACCCGGGCCGCCGCCCGCGGAGGGGGGCGGCCCGGGCGGGCGGTGGTCAGCCGGCGGGCACCGGCCGTACGGGGTTGCCCTGCCAGCGCCCGCCGCCGGGCAGCCGCTCGGCCGCCATCAGCAGTGACCCGGCGCCCACCGAGGTGCCCGCGCCGACCTCGCTGCCGGGCAGTGTGATGCTGTGCGGTCCCACCGTCGCGGACCCGCCCACCGTCACCGGTTCCAGGCGCATGACCCGGTCGTGGAACAGGTGCGTCTGCAGCACACAGCCCCGGTTCACGGCCGCCCCGGCGCCCAGCCGCACCAGGTCCGGCTCCGGCAGCCAGTGCGACTCGCACCACACCCCGCGTCCCACCCGCACCCCCAGGCTGCGCAGCCACCAGTTCAGCAGCGGCGTCCCGGTCGCGGGCTGCACCAGCCACGGCACGGCGAGGACCTCCACGAAGCAGTCGTACAGCTCGTTGCGCCACACGAACGGGCTCCACAGCGGGTGGCGGCCCGGCCGGAACCGCCCCATCAGCACCCACTTGGCGGCGGTCGTCAGCGCTCCGGCCGCCAGCCCGGCGGCCCACAGCAGCGGCCCGCACACCACCAGCAGCAGCCACGTGGGGCCCGCGCTCCACACCAGCAGCAGCACCGCCAGCGTCGTCAGCCGCAACAGCCCGGCCAGCAGGAGCGGTACGGCCCGGCACAGCTCGACGGCGGCCCGCGCCGCGTACAGCGCGGGCGGCGGCGCGTAGGTGCGCGCCACATCGTGCGTCTCGGCCACCCGGCGCAGCCGCATCGCCGGATTGCCCAGCCACGAGGAGCCGGGGGGCACCCGCTCCGGCGTGTCCGTCAGCACCCCGACCAGCGCCCCGTCGCCGACCCGCCGGCCGGGGCCCACCAGACCGGAGTTGCCGACGAAGGCCCGCTCACCCACCCGGCTGACTCCCAGCCGCAGCCAGCCGCCGCGCAGTTCGTACGGTGCCGCCAGCACCTGGTCGGCCAGGAACGCCCCGTCCCGCACGCGCAGCAGCCGGGGCAGCGCCAGCACGGTGGACGCCTCGACGCACCGCCCGATCCGCGCTCCCTGCATCCGCAGCCACAGCGGGGTGAACAGCGAGGCGTACAGCGGGAACAGGGTGCGCCGCGAAGTGTCCATCAGATCGTGCACCAGCCAGGCGGCCCACGCCGGGAGGCTGTCCACCCGGTGCACCCCCGGACGCAGCGACCGGCCCGCCAGCCGCACGGCCAGGGTGAGGAACAGCGCGTGGCACACCATGCCCAGCACCACCAGCACCGGCAGCCGCAGCGTCAGTTCGGCGGTGCCACCGGTGGACGGCAGCGCGTGGGCCAGTACCAGCGAGGGCACCCAGGCCACCCACAGCAGCAGCGCCCGCAGCGCCGGGGTGAGCGCGTACCCCAGCGCCCAGCGGCGTGAGCGGGTGCCGCGGGCGGCGGGCCAGGCGTATTCGGCCGGCTGTCGTGCGGCGGGGGAGCCGCCCCAGCACTCACCGGCCGGGATCCGTCCGGCCACGCTGCCGCCGGGCAGCACCTCGGCGCCCGCCCCCACCTCGGCGCCGGGCAGCAGGGTGACGCGGGCGCCCACCCGCGCGCCGGCCCCGACGGTGACGGGCCCGATCCGTACCACCGTGCCGTCCAGCCACCAGCCGGCCAGATCGGCCTCGGGCTCCACGGCGCAGCCGTCGCCGAAGGTACCGAGCCCGGTGACCGGCGGCAGCGCCCGCAGATCCACCCGCTGTCCGACCCGGCAGCCCAGCAGCCGCGCGTACCACACGACGAGCGGGGTGCCGGTGATGGTGGCCAGGCCCAGCGCGGTGACCAGCCGTTCCGCCGCCCACAGCCGCAGGTGGGCGCCGCCGCCTCGCGGCAGTTCACCGGGGGTCAGCCGGGTGCCGCGCAGCAGCCGTACCCCGCCGGCCGCCAGCAGCACCTTGCCGGGCAGGGTGAACAGCAGGGCGTAACCGGGGATCAGCAGCCACCAGGACAGGGTGGGCAGCCAGCCCTGGTAGCCGGCGGCCGTCAGGGCGGTGCCGGCCAGCGCGATCGCCAGCAGCCAGCGCAGTCCGGCCACGGAGTGCAGCAGTGGCTGGGCGGCGAGTTGCAGGCAGCCGGTCCACCACGGGGTGCGGGGCGGGGCGGTCGCGGGTGCCGGGCCGGTCCCGGGGGGCGCCTGGGGCGCCCGTGGCGCCGGGGGCGCGGGGGGTTTCTCGGTGAGCAGCGTGCGCAGTGCGCCGGGGGTGGGGTGCCGGTAGAGGTCGGCGACGGAGATGTGGGGGTGGTGCTCACGCAGCGCGGAGATCAGCCGGGCGGCGGCGAGGGAGGTGCCGCCCTGGTCGAAGAAGTCGTCCTCGGGGCCGGCCTGAACGCCCAGCAGGTCGCTCCACAGGCCGAGCAGCCGGCGGGTGACCGGGTCGGCGGGGCCGGGCTCGGGCTCGGGCTCGTGCCCGGGCCCCGGCACGCCGGCGGGCAGCGGCCAGGGCAGGGCGGCGCGGTCCACCTTGCCCGAGGACTTGAGCGGGAAGCACGGCAGTACGGCGAGCCGGGGGACCAGGGCGGCGGGCAGCGTCGCGCGCAGCCGGCGCAGCGCGTCCGCGCGGTCGAAGCGCCCCGGGTCGCCGTGGGAGGGCACCAGATAGCCGACCAGGACATCGAGGCCGCCGGGGGTGCGGCGCACCATCGCGGCGGCGGCGGAGACCTGCGGCAGGGCGAGCAGCGCGGCGTCGATCTCGCCGAGTTCGACCCGGCGGCCCCCGATCTTGATCTGGTCGTCCGCCCGGCCGGTGAACTCCAGGCCCTCGGGGGTGGCGCGGACCAGGTCGCCGCTGCGGTAGGCGCGCTGCCAGCCCAGTGCGGGCAGCGGCGCGAACCGTTCGGCGTCCTTGTCCGCGTCGAGGTAGCGGCCGAGGCCCACGCCGCCGATGACCAGTTCGCCGCTCTCCCCGCAGGGCACGGGAACGCCGTCCCGGTCGGTGACCGCCAGTTCCCAGCCGTTCAGGGGCAGTCCGATGCGCACCGGCTCGCCGTCGTGCAGCTGGGCGGCGCAGGCCACCACGGTGGTCTCGGTGGGGCCGTAGGTGTTCCACACCTCGCGCCCGTCGCGGGCGAAGCGGCGCACCACCTCGGGCGGGCACGCCTCTCCGCCGACGATCAGCAGCCGCACCCCGGCGAGCATGTCGGCCGACCACAGGGCCGCCAGGGAGGGCACCGTGGAGACGACGGTGATCCGCCGCTCGCCCAGCCAGGGGCCGAGTTCGGCGCCGGTGCGCACCAGGGCGCGCGGGGCGGGCACCAGGGCGGCGCCGTGCCGCCAGGCCAGCCACATCTCCTCGCAGGAGGCGTCGAAGCCGACCGAGAGCCCGGCCAGCACCCGGTCGCCGGGGCCGATGGGGGCGTCGGGCACGAACAGCGCGGCCTCGGCGTCGGCGAAGGCGGCGGCCGAACGGTGGGTGATGGCCACCCCCTTGGGCTTTCCGGTGGAGCCCGAGGTGAAGATGATCCAGGCGTCGTCCGCCGGTTCGGGTGCGCGCGGCAGTCCGCCCGGCGGGGTGCCGGGCACGGCGGTGGCCCGCCCGCCCGGGCCGAGCACGGCGCACACCCCGGCCTCGCGCCACACCAGTTCGGCACGTTCCGCCGGGTCCTCGGCGTCCACCGGCACATAGGCGGCGCCGGCGGCCAGGACGCCGAGCACCCCGATGTACAGGTCGGCGCCGCCGGAGGGGATGCGTACCCCCACCCGGTCCCCGGCCCCCACCCCGGCCCGGTGCAGCCGCTGGGCCACCTCGGTCACGCGGCGGTCGAGATCCCGGTAGCTGAGCGGTTCCCCGCCGTCGTCGAGGGCGATGGCCTCGGGCCACCGGGTCACGGACTCCCGCAGCACGTCGAGCAGGGTGCGTTCCCGTGCGGGGGGAGCCGACCGGTACACGGCCGGTTCCCCGGGAGCCAGGTGGACCCCCCGTTCCTTACTGAAAAGTCCGATGTTCTTACCGGAAATTTTCGCCGACACCATCTGCCCTTTCCGTATCGCGGCCCCTGCCGGATTTCGACGGGATCAATCGAGAGCGGAGTGAGGAAAACATTAGGCATCGGACTCTTTGATTCCACTGAGGGAATTCTTTAATTTCCCTGAGAGAACCCCTTGTGGGGTATGTATTCGCCTATCGAATACGCGTTTATCCGTGGGCTTGTATGAATGGCTGTCACGTCCCGGGCCGTTCCGCCACGGGATAGGGAACAAAAGTGCTGCTGTTCTCGTCGACGGCCAGCCGCTGCCCCAGCGGCGGCACCGCCCGCTGGGGACAGTCCAGCCGTTCGCAGATTCGGCACCCCATGCCCACCGGGGTCGCCGCGGCCCGGTGCGACAGATCGAGACCGGCGGAGTACACCAGCCGCCCGGCATGGCGCAGTTCGCAGCCCAGGCCGATGGCGAACGTCTTGCGCGGCTCTCCCCATCCCCCCTGGTGCCGGGTCACCGTGCGGGCCGTCCACAGATAGCGGCGGCCGTCCGGCATCGCGGCGATCTGCACATGGATGCGGCCCGGCGCCGCGAACGCCTCGTACACGTTCCACAGCGGGCAGGTGCCGCCCGCCCGCGAGAAATGAAAGCCGGTGGCCGACTGGCGCTTGGACATGTTCCCGGCCCGGTCCACCCGCACGAAGGAGAACGGCACGCCCCGCAGGCGCGGACGCTGCAAGGTGCTCAGCCGGTGGCACACCGTCTCGTAGCCCAGGCCGAACCGGTCCGTCAGCCGCTCGATGTCGTACCGCAGCTCCTCCGCCGCGCCGTGGAACACCCCGTACGGCAGCAGCAGCGCCGCCGCGACATAGTGCGCCACCCCGATCCTGGCCAGCGCCCAGGCGTCGGTGTCCGCCGCGAAATCCTGCGCCGCCAGCGCGGACAGCTCCTCGGCGTACTCCAGCAGCGCCACCTGCGTCGCCATCCGGAACGCCCGCTGCCCCGGGCGCAGCCGCCCGGACAGCCGCAGTTCGCGCCGCGCGGGATCATAGCGGTGCAGCACCTCGCAGCCCTCCGCCAGCCGCACCCCGTGCCGCTCCTCCAGGCGCGCCGCCAGCGCCGCCAGCGCCCCGCCGGGCCCGATGCCCAGCGAGCGGGCCAACTCCTCGGCGGCCACATCCAGATCGTGCAGATAGTTCTGCCGCCGGTAGAAGAACTCCCGGATCTCCTCGTGCGGGGACCGCGGCCCCGCGGGGGTCCCTTCGGCGCGGCCCCCGGACAGCTCCGCCAGCCGCTCGGTCAGCGCCGCGTTGCGCCGCCCGTACTCCACGAGTGTCCCCGCCAGCTCCGGCTGCTCCTGTGCGAGGCGCGCCAGGTCCGCGGCGCGCACCCGGCCGGCGCTCACCTCCTCGGCCAGCGCCTCGGTCAGGTCCGCGAGCAGCCGCGCGCTCTCGCGCCGCGAGAAGAAGCCGGGGTCCACGCCGAACGCCTCGGTCAGCCGCAGCAGCACCGGGACGGTCAGCGGCCGGGCGTCGTGCTCCATCTGGTTGAGATAGCTCGGGGAGATCGACAGGACACGGGCCAGGCCGGCCTGTGACAGGCCGTGCTCCTGCCGCAGCAGCCGCAGTCGCGCGCCGGCGTAGACCTTGGTCATCGGTGACCCCCTCCGAAGCTACCCACCAGTATCACGGCGAGCATGGCACGGCGGGCCACCCCCGGTAACACCCTTGACAGCATTGGCCGAACGGCGGCCGAAGATGCGCAGAACTTCGCACTTCGCCAAGGTTGTTGGCACGCAGTGCCACTGTCATGGTCGTGCTGTGGCCCGCCGGGGCCCCCAGCGCCCGGCCGACCGCCGGCCACACCCACGCCGATCCAACCCCGGCACCGGCACGGCGGGCCGCACACCCTCCACTTCCCCGCGCGGGACGCGTCGCGGTCACACCCCTTCGCGTCCACACCCTTCGCGACACCGGGAGACCCTCATGACACACCCACCGCACACCGGCACCGCCGCCCGCGAACTGGCCCGCCACTGGGCCACCGACCCGCGCTGGCGGGGCATCGAACGCACCTACACCGCCGAGGACGTGATCCGGCTGTCCGGCTCCGTCCGCGAGGAGCACACCCTCGCCCGGCGCGGCGCGGACCGGCTGTGGCACGCCCTGCGCGACCACGACTATCTGCACGCCCTGGGCGCCCTCACCGGCGGACAGGCCGTCCAGATGGTCAAGGCCGGGCTGAAGGCGGTGTACCTGTCGGGCTGGCAGGTCGCCGCCGACGCCAACCAGGCCGGTCACACCTACCCCGACCAGAGCCTGTACCCCGCCAACTCGGTGCCGACCGTGGTGCGCCGGATCAACAACGCGCTGCTGCGCGCCGATCAGATCGCCACCGCCGAGGACGCCGGGGACCCCACCGACTGGCTGGTGCCCATCGTCGCCGACGCCGAAGCGGGCTTCGGCGGGCCGCTCAACGCCTTCGAACTCACCAAGGCGCTCATCGAGGCCGGCGCGGCGGGCATCCACTACGAGGACCAGCTGGCCAGCGAGAAGAAGTGCGGCCATCTCGGGGGCAAGGTCCTGGTGCCCACCTCGGCACACATCCGCACCCTCAACGCCGCCCGGCTCGCGGCCGACATCGCCGGCGTGCCGACCCTCGTGGTGGCCCGCACCGACGCGCTGGCCGCCAGCCTCATCACCAGCGACACCGATGAGCGCGACGCCCGGTTCTGCACCGGGGAGCGCACCGCCGAGGGCTTTCACCGGCTGCGCCCGGGCATGGCGTCGGCCATCGCGCGCGGCCTCGCCTACGCCCCGTACGCCGATCTGCTGTGGATGGAGACCGGCACCCCCGACCTCGGCCAGGCCCGGGAGTTCGCCGAAGCGGTCCACGCCCGGTACCCCGACCGGATGCTCGCCTACAACTGCTCGCCCTCCTTCAACTGGCGGGCGTCACTGGAGGAGGACCAGATCGCCAAGTTCCAGCGCGAGCTGGGAGCGATGGGCTACCGGTTCCAGTTCATCACCCTGGCCGGCTTCCACTCCCTCAACCACGCGATGTTCGACCTGGCCCATCGCTACGCCGAGCACGGCATGACGGCCTATGTGGATCTCCAGGAACGCGAGTTCGCCGCACAGCGGCGCGGCTTCACCGCCGTGCGCCACCAGCGCGAGGTGGGCACCGGCTACTTCGACCAGGTGGCCACCGCCCTCAACCCCGCCTCCGAGACGACGGCACTGCGCGGCTCCACCGAGGAGCAGCAGTTCCACTGAGCCACCACCCGGGGGGCGCTCCCCGGCCGGCCGGCACCCTACGGGTCGGCCGGCCGGGGCAGCATCCGGCGCGCGGTGGCTCAGCCCACCGGCAGCGCCGCCGTGCGACCGCCGGCGAACAGCCGGGCGGCCGAGGTGCCGAGTCCCAGCGGGCCGACCGGGATCCGCCCGCCCCCGCCGACCGGACGGCGCAACTCGTCCTCGTCGTAGCGGTGACAGTCCTGATGCCAGATCAGAATGCCCGCCAGCCAGTGCTCCAGCTCGCGCACGTAGCCGGCCAGGATCTCGCGGGTCTCGTCCGGCAGCGCGAAATCGTCGTACAGCACCGGTAGTTCGTGCTCCGCGACATGCTGGAACTGCCGCATCCGGCCGTTCATCAGATCGTCCACGATCCGCAGGGCGGTGTCCCGGTCGCAGTCGAAGAAGTTCTGCACCACCAGAATGCCGTTGTGCACCTCGCCCTCGAACTCGATCTCCTTCTGGTACGAGAACACGTCGTTCATCAGGCAGGCGTAGTCGGCGGCGGCGTTCTCCAGCGACCGCATCGGGCCGCTGCGGTAGATCTCCGGAGGCACCAGGTTGCCGTGCCCCAGCCGGGCCAGCGACATCGTCAGATCGGAACCGAAGGTCTTGCGGCGCATCTCGATGTAGTCGACCGGGTCGGGCACCCGGTGGAACGCCTGGTTGTCCAGCTCCCACAGCCAGCTGCCCACCATGTCCGAGACGGTGGTACGGAAGGCCGTGCGCCCCGCTTCGTCCAGCGGCCCCGCGGTGCGCCGCCACAGGTCGGCCAGCGACCGCTCCAGCGCGTTCGCCGGCGGGGGAGGGGGCGTGTCGTCCACCGGCATGAGCGCGTTCAGCCGCTCGGCGCAGACCCGCGCGCCCACCAGGTCCCGGCCGCGCCCGAAGACCGCCGGGAAGTAGTCGTCCGCGTAGGTGCCCCAGGTCAGCCAGTCGGAGGTGAGGTTCAGCTGCTCGGCGCTGGCGTCGGGGTGGATCCCGGCCGAACACAGCGGGAAGTCGAAGGCGCGCAGCTTGTGTTCGTCCCAGATGTAGGAGGCGGGCACCCCGGGCTGCGGCTCCAGCAGCCCCATCGCCCGCGACCACTCCACGACATGCCGCCTCGCCGTCTCCAGGTGCGGGCTGAGCGTGGTGCGGAACGGCATCACGAACTCGGGCAGCGTCAGCGGCCCGATCCGCTCGTACGGCCGGTGCGCGTGCCGCCTGGCACGCCCGCGCTCGGCGCGCGCCGTGGTGCGTACCCCGCCCGGCAGGACGGCCGAGGTGCCCGGGCCGCTCAGCCCGAACAGCGCCCCGGAGCCGGTCACTCCGGTGGCGCCCTCGTTCATGTAGCGGCTGGAGCGCAGATGCCACTCGTGGCCGCCGGACTGCCAGTCCTGCAGGCCCTTCACGTAGGCGAGCACCGCGGCGCACTCCTGCGGGCCCAGCCCGTGTTCGGCGAAGAGCGGGGCGAGTTCGGTGAGGGCGGTGTGCTCGAACTGCTGCAGCCGTGAGGTCAGCATGTCGTTCACCGCCTCGGCCGCCTCCTGGGTGGTGCAGCCCAGGAAGGTCTCCAGCACCAGTACGCCGTTGCTCAGTTCGCCCTCCTCCTCCACCTCCCGCTGGTAGGAGAAGAGGTCGTTGCGCAGGTGCACCGCGTCGGAGAAGGCGTCGCGCAGCACCAGCAGCGGGCGGGCGCCGGCCACCGCCGCCGGCACCTCGGCGTCCGCCGCGTGCTCGATCAGCCCGGCGGACCAGGGCGCGCCGCCGACCTTGCGGCGCATCTCGATGTACTCCACCGGATTGGCGATCCGGTGCGCGTTGATGTTCGACAGCTCCCACAGGGACTCGTTGAGCAGATGTTCGGTGCTCTCCGCGAAGCGCGCCCGCCACTGCGGCGAGCGGTCCGGCACCGTGCGCAGCCACAGGTCCTTCAGGCCCGCCTCCACCGGGTTGAGCGGCTCGGGGACCCCGGCACCGTCGTCCAGCGGCATGAACGCCGGCAGCCGGTCCAGATGGGCCTTGCCGCCCTCGCGGTCCTGCGGACGTTTGAACATGTCCAGGAAGTGGTCGTCGAAGAAGAACACCCACACATACCAGTCCGTCACCAGATTCAGCATCTCGGCCGAGCAGTCCGGATGGGTGTACGCGCACAGCAGCGCGTAGTCGTGGGCGTCGAGATCCCGCTGTTCCCACACGCCCGATCCCTCCAGCATTCCCCTCTCGCGGGCCCAGAGGCGGGAATGCTCTCTGGCCTGTTCGAGATGGGGATTGAGCCGGGCGGGATAGGGCGTGTAGAAATCGGGAAGCTGGAACGGCTGGGTCACCGTGATCTGGCCTTCCGTGAAAAACGCATCCGGCGCGCACGCGGGCGCGTCCGTTGTCCCGCAGGCCCTACCCCATACCGAAACCCGACTATCCGTCTGTCGAATTAGTACATCTGACCTTGGGGGGGAGAAGCCGCCGTCACCCGGGAGCGGAGCCGCGCGGCATGTGCTCCATCTGCCCCCGCCGGCCCGCCCCCATACCGCCGGGTCGGGCACAGTGGCACCACGGCACGCGTACCCCACGGAAGCGGGACCCCATGCACGGCACGGCACGGCGCACCCACCCCAGGACCGGACCCCGGCCCGCCCCGGCCCCCGCCCGGCGGCGCCGGTGAGCGCCGACCGCCCGGGTGACGACCCCCGGATCCTGGTGACCGGCGCCAGCGGCTACATCGGCGGCCGGCTGATCCCCGCGCTGCTCGCCGCCGGATACCGGGTGCGCGCCATGGCCAGGAGCCCGGAGAAGCTGCGCGACCACCCCTGGGCCGGCGACGTGGAGATCGTGCGCGGCGATGTCACGGACCCGGACTCCACCCGCGCCGCGCTGCGCGACATCGACATCGCGTACTACCTGGTGCACGCCCTCAGCGGGGGCGACGACTTCGAGGCCACCGACCGCCGCGCCGCCCGCGTGTTCGCCACCGAGGCCGGGAACGCCGGCACCCGGCGCCTGGTCTACCTCGGCGGCCCCGTCCCCCCGGGCGTCCCCGAGCGGGACCTGTCACCCCACCTGCGCTCCCGCGCGGAGGTCGGCCGCATCCTGCTGGAGAGCGAGGTGCCCACCGTCGTGCTGCGCGCCGCCGTCATCCTGGGATCCGGCTCCGCCTCCTTCGAGATGCTGCGCTATCTCACCGAACGCCTGCCGGCGATGATCACCCCCCGCTGGGTCGACACCCGGGTGCAGCCCATCGCCGTACGCGACGTCCTGCACTACCTCGTCGGCTGCGCCGCCCTCCCCGAAGGGGTGAACCGCGGCTTCGACATCGGCGGGCCAGACATCGTCACCTACCGCACGATGATGCAGCGGTACGCACGGGTGGCGGACCTGCCCCGCCGGCTGATCGTGCCGGTGCCGGTGTTCACCCCCGGGCTCTCCAGTCACTGGGTCGGCCTGGTCACCCCGGTCCCCGGCGCCATCGCCCGGCCGCTGACCGAGTCCCTGCGGTACGAGGGTGTGTGCCAGGAGAACGACATCGTCCACCGGATCCCCGGTCCGCCCGGGGGACTCATGGGTCTTGACCGTTCCCTGGCGCTGGCGCTCCAGCGGGTGCGCGAGGCCGCCGTCGCCACCCGCTGGACCTCCGCCGCCACCCCGAAGGCGCCCAGCAACCCGCTGCCCACCGACCCCGGATGGGCCGGCGGCAGCCTCTACACGGACCGCCGCGAACGCGTCACCGACGCCACCCCGCAGGCGCTGTGGGACGTCATCGAGAGCATCGGCGGCGACAGCGGCTGGTACTCCTTCCCGCTGGCCTGGGCGGCCCGCGGCTGGCTGGACCGGCTGGCCGGCGGCGCCGGGTTGCGCCGGGGCCGCCGCGACCCGGCCCGGCTGCGGGCCGGTGACACCCTCGACTTCTGGCGGGTCGAGGAGATCCAGCGCGGCCGGCTGCTGCGGCTGCGGGCCGAGATGCGACTGCCCGGACTGGCCTGGCTGGAGCTGATGGTGGCCGAGGACGAACGCGGCACCGTCTACCGCCAGCGCGCCGTCTTCCACCCGCACGGGCTGCTGGGCCACCTCTACTGGTGGAGCGTCTTCCCCTTCCACCACCTGGTCTTCGGCGGCATGACCCGCAACATCACCGCCGCCGCACGGGACCGTACCCGCCGCGCCCACCGCGACGCGCGGCGCGGGGCGGGGGAGCGGCGCGCCGGGGCGGCGGCCACCGGCGATCAGATCGGCTGATCCTCCGCCTGCCGCCGCGCCCCCTCGGCCGGTGTCCGCTCGTGCGGCACCACCATCGGCGTACCGGTGCGCGGATCCGGCACGATGTCGCACCGCAGCCCGAACACCTCGCCGACCAGCTCCGCCGTCATCACCTCGTCCGGCGGGCCCTGCGCCACCACCCGCCCGGCGTCCATCACCACCAGGTGCGAGGCGAACCGGGCCGCCTGGTTCAGATCGTGCAGCACCGCCACGATCGTGCGGCCCTCGCGGTGCAACTCCGCGCACAGCTCCAGCAGGTCGTACTGGTGCGCGATGTCCAGGTACGTCGTCGGCTCGTCCAGCAGCAGCAGCTCCGTCTGCTGCGCCAGCACCATCGCGATCCACGCCCGCTGCCGCTGACCGCCCGACAGCTCACCGGCCTGCGCCTGCCCCAGCTCGCTCAGCCCGGTGCGCTCCAGCGCGAACGCGATCGCCGACTCGTCGTCGGGGGACCACTGACGCAGCAGCGTGTGGTGCGGATAGCGACCGCGCGCCACCAGGTCCCGGACACTGATCCCCTCCGGCGCCAGCGGGGACTGCGGCAGCAACGCAACCTGACGGGCCACCTCCTTGCCGCGCAGCGCGTGGATGTCCGCGCCGTGCAGCAGCACCTGACCGCGCTCCGGCTTCACCGCCCGCGCCAGCGCCTTCAGCAGCGTCGACTTGCCGCAGCCGTTCGGCCCGATGATCATCGTCAGCCCGCCGTGCGGAATGTCCAGGCTCAGCTCCCGCACCACCGGGGCCCCGCCGCCGTAGGCGATGGTCACCTCCCGCGCGCTCAGCCCCTTCCCGCCCGGCTCGGCCACGGCCCGCTTACTCAAAGTCTCTTCCTTTGCCACTCGCGAACCAGCAGATAACCCAGGTAGATACCGCCCAGGGCCATCGTGTAGATACCCACCGGCAGACTGGCGGCGGTCGGCAGCTGCTGCGCCGCCAGATCCGCCACCGCCAGCAGCAGCGCCCCCATCAGCGCCGACAGCGTCAGATGCGCACCCGTCCCCCCGGTCAGCCGCCGGGCGATCTGCGGCGCCGTGAGGGCGATGAAGGAGATCGGCCCGGCCACGCTGACCGCCCCCGCCGAGAGCACCACCGAGAGCACCACCGCCGCCACCCGGGTGTTCTTCGGCTCCGCCCCCAGACCGTTCGCGAGTTCGTCGCCCATCTCGGAGATGTCCAGCCGGCGCGCGATCAGCACCGTCAGCGGCACCGCCACCGCCAGCACCAGCCAGATCGTCCCGGCGTGGTGCCAGGCCCTGGCCGCCAGCGAACCGTTCACATAGGCGGCCAGCACCGTGGCCGCCTCCCGCTCCATCACATAGACCACGTACTGGGTGAAGGCCAGCGCGATCGCCGCCACCCCGATGCCGGCCACGATCAGCCGTCCCGGATTGCGGAACCCGGTCCCGGTGGACACGTACACCAGCACCATCGCCGCCGCCGCGCCCGCCAGGGCGCCCACCGGCACCGGCAGCACCCCGGGGAAGAACAGCGCGGCCACCGCGGCGCCCGCGCCCGCCCCGGCGCCGAGCCCGATCACATCGGGCGAGCCCAGCGGATTACGGGTCACCGACTGGAACAGCGCCCCCGACAGCCCCAGCGCCGCGCCGGTTCCGACTCCCACCACCAGCCGCGGGCCGCGCAGCCGCTCCAGCACGAACGCCTCCTTGCCGGACGCGCCGCCCAGCAGCGCTTCCGGCAGCCGGCCCGGCGCGATGCCCAGCCGGCCCATCGTCAGCGTCGCGACCGCCGTCCCCAGGATCAGCACCACCAGCGCCACGGCGATCAGCACCGACCGGCCGCGCACCGGAAGCGCCACCACCCGGCCGATCCGCAGCATGCCGCGCGGCGCCGCGACCGCCGCCCTGCCGTGCCCCTGCTCCGGCCGTACCGGGGCCGTCACCCCCGTCATGCGTTCCCCTTCATCCTGCGCACCGCGTACAGCAGCACCGGCGCCCCCACGAACGCCGTCACCACGCCCACCATCAGCTCCTGCGGGCGCATGATCACCCGTCCCACCACATCGGCGGCCAGCAGCAGCGCCGGACCGGTCACCGCCGCCATCGCGATCTGCCACCGGAAGTCGATCCCCACCAGCGCCCGGACGATGTGCGGCACCGCGAGCCCCACGAACGCGATCGGGCCCACCGCCGCCGTCGCCGAGGCGCTCAGCACGGTGGCGGCGATCAGCGCGCCGGTACGGATCAGCAGCGGATGGGCGCCCAGCGAGATCGCCGCCTCGTCCCCCAGTGCCAGCGAATTGAGGCCGGGGCCCAGCAGCAGCGCCAGGACGAACCCGGCCACCGCGAACGGCAGTACGGAGCGGAAGATCTCGAAGTCCCGCCCGCCGAGCGCCCCCACCACCCAGTAGCGGTAGCTGTCGAAGACCTCCGGCAGGCTCAGCGTCACCGCCTGGATGAACGCGTACAGCACCGCCGAGACCACCGCCCCGGCCAGCACCAGCCGCACCACCCCGGAGCCGCCGCCGGCGGAGCCGATGCCCTGCACCAGCACCCCGGCCCCCAGCGCGCCGGCCAGCGCCCACCACACGGTGCCGGTGCTTCCCGGGGAGCCCAGCAGCGCGGTCGCCGCCACCAGGGAGGCCGCCGCGCCCGCGTTGATGCCCAGCAGCCCGGGATCGGCCAGCGGGTTGCGCGTCAGCCCCTGCATCAGGGTGCCGCCCACCGCCAGGCACAGGCCGGCCAGAATGCCCAGCACCGTGCGCGGATACCGGCTTTCGACGACCGTGGTGACGAAGGGGTCGGCGGTGCCCGACAGCACGTCGAGCACATCGCCGAACGAGGTCGGCCGGCTGCCGAAGGTCACGCTCGCGGCCACCGCGAGCGCCAGCACCAGCAGCGCCGACACCAGGACCAACACCCGCCGGGCGGTGCCGGCACGCTCGGTGCCGGCACCGCCCGGACGGGGACGCACATCAACAGAAGTCACGGGGAGGAGCCGCCGTCGTGTCAGTTGTCGAGAGTGGCGACGGCCTCGTCGATGAGCGGCAGATAACGGTCGATCACCCACGGCACGGTCAGCGGGTTGATGATCGAGGACGCCGTCACGAACGGGTTGTCGTCGCTCGCCACGATCGAGCCGCGCTCGATCGCCGGGATCGCGGCGTACAGCGGCTGCGCCTCGATGGTCTCCCGGGTCTCCTCGTCGGAGTAGAAGGTGAAGATCAGGTCGCTGTCGGTGAGCTGGTCCGCGTTCTCCAGACCGATCAGCGCCGAGTCCGTGCCCTCGGTCTCCTCGAAGGTGTTCACGATCGGGTCCACGGTCAGGCCCAGCTGGGCGACCATGGACACCCGCTGCTCCTCGGGCAGGAACACGCCGAGGGTGCCGGGACCGGTGGTGTAGATGTAGGAGAAGGACACGCCCTCGTACTGCGGCCGGGTCGCCGCGGCCTCGGCCAGCTGCTCCCCGATCGTGTCGATCAGGGTCCGCGCCTCGTCCGGCTGTCCGAGCGCGGTCGCCACGATCTCGATCTGCTCGTCCCAGTTGGTGCTCCAGGCCAGATCCGGGTACGCGACGGTCGGCGCGATGTCCGACAGGATGTCGAACTGCTCCTGGGTGATGCCCGACCACGGCGCCAGGATGACGTCCGGCTCCAGCTCGATGATGGTCTCGAAGTCGATGTCGTCGGCCCCGGCGAACTGGGTGGGCAGTTCCCCGCCCGCCTCGGTCACCGCCTCGTGGATCCAGGGCAGATAGCCGGAGTCGTCGCTGCCCCAGGCGTAGCTCTCGATGCCCACAGGGGTGTGGCCCAGCGCGATGGCGGTCTCCGCCGAGCCCTGCCCCAGGGTGACGACCCGCTCGGGCTGCTCGGTGATCTCCGCCGAACCCAGCGCGCTGTCGATCGTCACCGGGAACGCCCCGGACCCGCCGGAGGACTTGTCCGAGGAGGAGTCCTTGCCCGCGTCGTCGTCCGAGGAGCCGCAGCCACTGAGCACAAGGGCGGCGGCAGCGGTGGCGGCGGTCAGTGCCAGGGAGGTGCGGCGCGCACGGGTGAATCTCGACGGCATCGGTGATCCTTATGTCCTCGGGTGAGCTTAGGTAAGCCTAAGTTCACCATACCCCAGCGCTCCCGGCCCACCACCTGTCCGCCGGTCCCCGCCAACCGCTCCCGCAGCCGCGGAAATCAGCAATTCCCTTCGCCTGCTCGCTCACTATGCATATGGCAAGTCCGGTGAAATGGGCATTTCTTCCGCATTGTCGAACATTGATTGACGCTGTTGTCCCGGGCTCCCTATCGTTTTTCCGAGTTCAACAGTGCGATCCGACACAGCGGGGGTCTGTGTGCAACGGGATACCGATGTTTTTCCTGTGTTGGGAATCGACGCGGTCGTGTTCGCGGTAGGCAACGCCAAGCAGGCCGCCCACTACTACACCACCGCCTTCGGCATGCGCCCGATCGCGTATCGGGGGCCCGAGAACGGCAGCCGCGAGACGGCCAGTTACGTCATGGCCTCCGGCAGCGCGCGCTTCGTCCTCACCTCGGTCATCCGCCCCGAGACCGAGTACGGCGAATTCCTCGCCCGGCACGTCGCCCGGCACGGCGACGGCGTGATCGACCTCGCCATCGAGGTCCCCGACGCCCACGCCGCCTACGCCTACGCGACCGAACACGGCGCGATCGGACTCCAGTCGCCCCAGGAGTCCGCCGACGCGCACGGCCGCGTCACCCACGCCGCCATCGCCACCTACGGGGAGACCCGGCACACCCTGGTCGAACGTTCCGGCTACCGCGGCCCGTACCTCCCCGGCTACCTCGCCACTCCGGCCGGCGCCCACCCCGCCACCCCCACCGTGTTCCAGGCCATCGACCATTGCGTTGGCAATGTCGAACTCGGCAGGATGGACGACTGGGTGACCTTCTACAACACCGCCCTGGGATTCACCAATATGAAGGAGTTCATCGGGGACGACATCGCCACCGAGTACTCCGCCCTCATGTCGAAAGTCGTCGCCGACGGCACCCTCAAGGTGAAATTCCCCATCAACGAGCCCGCCCTCGGCAAGAAGAAGTCCCAGATCGACGAGTACCTGGAGTTCTACGGCGGCGCCGGCGTCCAGCACATCGCCCTGGCCACCGACGACATCGTCACCGCCGTACGCACCATGCGCTCGGCCGGCGTCGAGTTCCTCGACACCCCCGACACCTACTACGACACCCTCGGCCAGTGGGCCGGGCACACCCGCGTCCCCGTCGCCACCCTGCGCGAACACCGCATCCTCGTCGACCGCGACGAGGACGGCTACCTGCTGCAGATCTTCACCAAGCCGGTCCAGGACCGGCCGACCGTCTTCTTCGAGATGATCGAACGCCACGGCTCGCAGGGCTTCGGCAAGGGCAACTTCAAGGCCCTCTTCGAGGCCATCGAACGCGAACAGGCGCGCCGGGGCAATCTGTGAACCGACTGCCCTCCCTCACCGGACTGCGCTTCCCCTGCGCCGCCGCCGTCTTCCTTGTCCACGCCTGGCTGTTCACCGAGATCTTCACCGACGAGAACATCGCCGACGCCGCCCTGCTGCTCGGCCCGCTCGGCATGACGGGGGTCTCCTGCTTCTTCCTCATCTCCGGCTTCGTCCTCGCCTGGACCGCCCGCCCCGGCGACACCCCGGCCCGCTTCTGGCGCCGCCGCGCCGCCCGGATCTACCCCAACCACGTCGTGGTGTGGGCCGCCACGCTCGCCGTCCTCACCCTCACCGGCGCCGCCGCCACCGGCGAAGCCCGTGAGGGCCCCATCCCCGTACTCCCCGCCCTCACCAACCTCTTCCTCGTCAACACCTGGATCCCCACCCGCGACTACAACGCCGGCGTCAACATCGTCACCTGGTCGCTCGCCGCCGAGATCTTCTGCTACGCCCTGCTCCCCTTCATCCTTCCCCTGCTGCGCCGCGTCCCCGCCCACCGGCTGTGGGCCGCCGCCGCCCTGGCCCTCGCCGCCATCTGGACCGTCCCCCTCATCTCCCTGCAGTTCCAGGGCCCGCCCATCGCCGAGGCCGACAACGTCCCCCAGTGGCAGTTCTGGATCTCCTACATGCTGCCCGCCGCCCGGCTCCCCGAGTTCGTCCTCGGCGCCCTGTGCGCCCTCCTGCTGCGGGCCGGCCACCGCCCCCCACTGGGCGTCCCCGCCGCCACCGCCGCCATCGCCCTGTGCCTGGTCCCCGGGCTGGCCCTGCTGCCCTTCCCGTTCATCCCCGCCGCCATCACCGCCGCCCCGCTCGCCCTGCTCGTCCTGGCCACAGCCGCCGCCGACCTGGACGGGCGCAGGACCTGGCTGCGCCACCGCGCGCTCGTCTACCTCGGCGAGCGCTCCTTCGCCCTCTACCTGGTGCACTGGCCCGTCATCCTGACGATCAACCAGCTGCTCATCGAGCCCGGCCACCCCCTGCCCACCGCCCTCGCCGTCACCGCCCTGTACGCCGCCTGCGCGCTCGCCGCCGCCTGGCTGCTGCACCGCACCGTGGAGATCCCCCTCTACCGTCGCCTGGCCACGCCCCGCCACCGGCCCAGCCAAGGAGCGCCCCATGACGGCCAACGCCCCCTCACCTCCCGCCCTCCCGGGCCGGCTGACGGCCTTCATCCGGCTCGGGCGCCCGAAGTTCCTGTTCCAGAGCATGATGGTGGTAGGCCTCGGGGTGACCGCGGCCCAGCATGAGGGCCACGGTTTCTCCCCGGCCTGGTACGTGGGCACCCTGCTCTTCGGCTGGGGCGCCCACCTGATGACCCACTACTGCAACGAGTACTTCGACCTCGAGGCCGACCGCGCCAACCACAGCCCCACCTCCTGGACCGGCGGCAGCCGGGTCCTCGTCGACGGACTGCTGCCACCCCTGGTCAGCCTCGGCGCGGCCTTCGTCCTGCTCTTCCTCGCCGCCGCCGTCACCGCCGTCATGCCCGACACCGCGTCCCGGCTGATGGCCGTCACCGTCCTGGCCGCCGCCTGGTTCTACACCGCCCCGCCCGCCCGGCTCAACTACCGCGCCCTGGGCGAGATCGCCTGTGCCGCCGTGCTCTACGGACTGGGCCCGCTCCTCGCCCACCGCCTGCAGGGCGGCGACCCCACCACCGCCACCCTCACCTACGTCGCCATCGTCTTCGTCTTCCAGTTCCTGCGCATGTCCGTCATGAACCTCGCCGACATCGACGGCGACCGGCGCACCGGCAAACGCACCCTCGCCGTGGCCCTCGGCGCCCGCGGCCTCATCCGCCTCTACCTCGCCGGACAGTCCCTCACCTACGCGGCCACCGCCGTTCTGCTGCTGACCGGCGCCCTCCCCGTTCTGCCCGGCCTCGCGATCCTGGCGACCTTCCCGGTCCCGCTGTGGGTCGGCCGCCGTCTGCTGCACGGGGCGCTGGCCACCCACGGCGCCAACAACGCGGTCACCTTCTGGGCCTCGATGCACATGCCCATCACCGCCGTCGCCATCACCGTGGCCCTGCTCACCGACCTGCTGACCGGTGACCCCGGCCCCGACGCCCCGTGGCTGGTCCTGTGCACCGCCACTCTGATCGCCTTCGCCGTCTGGTTCACCCGCGCCGTCCGCACACCGCCACCCCCTCTCCCCGACCAGGAGACGTTGACGCCGTGACCGCCAGCAGTTCGCCGCCCACCGCCGTCACCGAGCAGGCCCGCGCCCTCATCGAACCCGAACTGCGCACCGCCGTGGCCGGTCTCGACCCCCACCTCGGCCGCGCCATCGGCTACCACCTCGGCTGGTGCCGCCCCGACGGCACCCCGACCCGCGGCGGCGGCGGAAAAGCCATCCGCCCCGCCCTGACCCTGCTGGCCGCCACCTCCGTCGGCGCCACCCCGGACACGGCCCTGCCCGGCGCCGCCGCCGTGGAACTCGTCCACAACTTCACCCTCATCCACGACGACATGATGGACGGCGACGAACTGCGCCGCCGCCGCCCCACCGTCTGGAAGACCTTCGGCGCCGCGACCGCCATCCTCGCCGGCGACGCCCTGCAGACCCTCGCCTTCACCGCGCTCGCCCGCCACGACAGCCCGCACGCCCCGCGTGCCACCCGCGTCCTGGCCCGCTCCATGACCGAACTCGTCAGCGGCCAGACTCAGGACCTGGCCTTCGTACGCCGCCCCTGGCAGGGCCCGGGCGCCGTCACCATCCCCGAGTACCGCTCCATGGCCGCCGGCAAGAGCGGCTCCCTGCTCGGCTGCGCCGCCGAACTCGGCGCCGTCCTGGGCGGCGCCCCGCACCGTACCGCCGCCGCCTTCGGCCGCGCCGGCCGCCACTTCGGGCTCGCCTTCCAGTGCGTCGACGACATCATCGGCATCTGGGGCGACCCGAAGGAGACCGGCAAACCCGTCCTCGCCGACATCCGCGAGGGCAAGAAGACCCTCCCCGTCCTGGCCGCCCTCGCCGCCCCGGCGCCGGCCGCCGCCGAACTCGCCGACCTCCTCACCACCCCCCGCCTCGACGAGGCGGAACTGCGCCGTGCCGCCGCCCTCATCGAGAAGGCCGGCGGGCGCCGCTTCGCCGAACGCGAATCCCAGCACCACCTCGAACGCGGCCTCGCCTGCCTGGCCGAGGCCGACACCGAGGGCACCGCCCGCGACCCGCTCCTCGCCCTCATCGACTACCTCGGCCGGCGCACCAGCTGACCGCCCGGGAGTGACCATGGCCCAGCATCCCGCCCGTAACGCCCGGCTGTCCGCCGCCATCGACACCGCCGCCCACACCCTGATGACCGCCCAGGACCCCGACGGCACCTGGTACGACACGCGTCCCAGCCTCGTCACCGGGACCGCCGGCGCCGTCCTGGCCCTGCACACCGCCGACCCGGAGTCCTCCGCCGCCCTCGTGCGCGGCGGCGTCGGCTGGCTGTCGCGCGCCCGCAACCAGGACGGCGGCTGGCCCGTCACCGGCGAAGGCCCCAGCGACATCATCTCCACCGCCATGGCCGTCGCCGCCCTGCGCACGGCGGCCCCCGGACGCACTGACGAGGACGTACGCGCCGGGCTGTCCTTCCTGGAGGGCCGGGGTGGCGTCCAGGGGCTGGGCGACCCCGCCGCTCGGCAGCTCACCGGGCTGCTGCTGGCCCTCACCGGAGCGCGCGAACCCGCCGGCGCCCCCCGGGTCCCCGCCGAACTCCTGCTGCTGCCCGCCCCCCTGGTCCGGAACCTGCTGTCCTTCCTGCAGACCCCGTTCGCCGCCCTCACCCTCCTCCAGCACCAGGTGCGGCCCGGGCCCCCGTCCCTGCGTGCCCGCACGGCCGCCGCGGCCACCGCGATCCTGCGGGACGGCGAACGCCAGGAGGGCGCGGTCGGCTCCTTCGGCAGCGGCGACCCGTGGCTGACCGGGCTGGCCGCCACCGCGCTGCACCGGGCCGGCACCGCACCCGATGTCGTCCGGGCGGCCGTCGGCTATCTGCGCGCCGCCGCCCGTCCGGACGGCTCGTGGGTCCTCATGCACGGCATGGGCCGACGCGACGTCGACGTCGTCGGCCACGCCCTCACCACCGAGGCCCTGTGCCATGCCGGACACCGCGCCGACTCCCGGGTACGGCGTGCCGCCGGCTGGCTGCTCGGCTGCCGGCAGGACGAACCGTTTCCGCTGTACGACTGCCCCCCCGGCGGCTGGGCCTGGTCCGGGGCGAAGGGCTGGCCCAACACCGTCGACTCCGTCGCCGCCCTCGCCTGTCTGGCCGCCACCCGCGGCCACGGCCAGGCCCTCGGCCAGGGCGCCGCCTGGCTGAGGGCCCGTCAGGACCGCAGCGGCGCCTGGAGCGTCTTCACCCGCAACACCCGCTGCCCGGCGGACCGCGCCTGCCCGCACGTCACCGCCCAGGCTATCGACATCCTGACCGCCGCCGGCGCCCCCGGCACCGACCGTGCCGTACGCCGCGCCCTGCGCCGGCTCACCGCGAGCCAGCGGCCGGACGGCTCCCACCTGGCCCTCTGGCACCGCGGCGGTGTCCCCGCCACCGCCGCCGTCCTGCACACCACCGCCCGCCTCGGCCTCACCCGCACCCGGCTCGCCACCCGGGCCCGTACCTGGCTGCTGGCCGCCCAGCTTCCCGACGGCTCCTGGGGTGCCGCGCCCGCCACCGGTCCCGGCACCACCGACGAGACCGCCCGTGCCGTCAAGGGCCTCGCCGCTCTCACCACCGACGACACCGCGCGCGCCGCCGCCGCCCGCGGCGCCGAGTGGCTGATCGCCGCCCAACTCCCCGACGGCACCTGGGAACCCGGCCCCACCTGCTGGTACATCAAGGACCACCTCGCCTACCCCGGCCACCTCATCGCCCAGGGCCTCGCACTGGGCGCCCTGGCCGCCCACCACCGCACCTTCCCCCGGGGAGCCACCGGATGACCACCTGGGACGCCATCGTCTGCGGCGCCGGCGCCGCGGGCCTGGCCACCGCCCGCGCCCTCGCCGATCTCGGCCTGCGCACCCTCGTCCTCGACAAACAGCGCAGGCCCGCCCCCGTCGCCAAGGGCGAGGTCCTCCAGCCGGCCGCCCTGCGCATCCTCACCCGCTGGGGCGTCACCGCCGCCCTCACCGCGGCGGGCGCCGTCCCGCTCACCCGGCTCACCGTCCGCGGACCCGACGCCACGCCCCTCATGGTCTTCGACTACACCACCCTCCCCACCGGGTACCGCACCCTGCTCAGCCACGACCACACCGCCATCCTCACCGCCCTCACCCAGTCCCTCCCGGCGCGCACCGAGATCCGCCGGGGCGCCTCCGCCGCCACGCTGCTGCACGATCCCACCGGCCGCGTCACCGGCGTACGGGTGCGCCGCGACGGCGCCACCGAGGACATCCACGCCCCCCTGGTGATCGCTGCCGACGGCATGTCCTCCCGGCTGCGCCGCGCCGCCGGCATCCCCCTGACCACCCGCGCCTACCCGCACCGGCTGCTCTCCTTCGAACTCCCCGGCGCACCACCCGAACCCGGCGACGTCACCGCCTACCGCACCCCCCGCGGGCTGCGCCTGGTCTACCCCCTGCCGCACGGCCGCACCCGGATCTACGTCCAGATCCGCCCCCACGAGGTACGCGGCGCCGACCACGCCGCCATGACGCGGTGGGCCGCCGCGCTCGACCACGACACCCCCGCCCTGCGTCCCCTCACCGAACGCCTCACCGGCTCCCTGGCCACCCGTCAGGTCTTCACCCTGCGTCGCAGCGCCGCCCCCACCCTCACCGCCCCCGGCCTCGCCCTGGTCGGCGAAGCCGCCCACGCCGTGCACTCCCTGGCGGCCCAGGGCATGAACACCGCCATCTGCGACGCCCACACCCTGGCCCACCACCTCGCCACCGCACCCGACACCGACACCGCGCTCGCCGCCTACGAGGCCGAACGACTGCCCTGGATCCGGCACATCGCCGTGATGAGCCACGACGCCGCCCGGCTGGTCACCGCCACCGGCCGCACCACCCGGGCCCTGGGCCGCCGCGCCCTGCGCCGCACCCACCACAGCCCCCGGCTGCGCTACACCGCCACCTACAACCTCGCCGGCCTCGGCATCCACCCCTTCGCCCCCCTCGACCGGCTCCACCAACTCGGCCTCCCCGACCCCCGCGCCACCCACGTCCCCCCGTGGCAGCCCCAGTGAGCGGCCCACCCGCCCTCGTCCTCGGCGGCTCACTGGCGGGACTGCTCACCGCCACCGTGCTGCGCCGCCACCACACCACCGTCACCGTCCTCGACCAGGACCGGCTGCCCACCGGAGCCGCCCACCGCGCCGGGACCCCGCAGGCCCACCACGGCCATCTGCTGCTGCCCGCCGGCAGCCGGTACATCGAGGCCCTGCTCCCCGGCACGCTCGGCCGGCTGCTGGCGGCGGGTGCCCACCGCATCGACATGTCGGCCGATGTCGTCAGCCTGGGGGATCTGGGCTGGCAGCCCAGAACACCGACCGGACACCTCGCCCTGCTGTGCAGCCGCCCGCTGCTCGAATGGACCCTGCGCGAACGCGTCCGGGAGACCGACGGCATCACCCTCGTCACCGGCGCCCAGGTCCGGGAGCTGACCGGCAGCCGCCACCGTGTCACCGGAGCCCTTGCCCGGCACCGCGACGGCACCACCCGGCGGTACGAGGCCGCGCTCACCGTCGACGCCACCGGCCGCGCCTCGCGCACCCCCGCCCTGCTCACCGCGCTCGGCCTGCCCCCGGTACAGGAACGGACCATCGACGCCGGCGTCGCCTACGCCTCGGTGCCCGTGCTGGCTCCTCCCGCCGCCCGGGACGGCTTCCCCCTCATCGGCATCCAGCCGGGCCCCTCCCGGCACCGCCCCGCCCGGGCCGGAGTGGTCTTCCCGATCGAGGACGGCCGCTGGATGATCTCCCTGTCCGGCACCAGGGGCGCCGAGCCGCCCCTGGACCACCACGGCTTCCTCGCGTTCGCCCGCTCCCTGGACCATCCGGTGATAGCCGACCTGCTGACCTCCGTCACACCCGTGGCCCCGATCCGCGGCTACCGGCACACCGGCAACCGGCGCCGTTACTACGAGCGCATGCGCCGCTGGCCCGAGGGCTTCCTGGTCGTCGGTGACGCGCTGCTCACCACCAACCCCACCTTCGGCTACGGCATGACCGCCACCGCCGCCGGGGTGACGGCCCTGGCCGACACCCCGCACGCCTCCTCCCGGGACACCCAGCGCGCCATCGCGCACGCGGTCTCGGGCGCCTGGCGCCTGGCGTCCGGCACCGACCTGCTGCACCCCGGTGCGACCGGCCCCGGATCGCGCCGGGCGGCGCGCGTCCACCGGAGCCTGGTGCTGCGGCTGGAACGGGCGGCCCACCACGACCCGCGGCTGCGCCGCACCCTGGTGCGGGTGGGCACCCTGAGTGACCCGCCCTCGACCCTCTTGACCCCGGCCGTCGCCCGTGCCCTGCTGCTTCCGCGGGCACGCGGTGCGGCTACGCCGGGCTCTCCTGCTCCTGGAGGATCCGCTGATTGAACTCCGCCTTGGCCGCCTGCCAGCCGTCCTCGTCGTTCCCCCGGCGCCAGTACCCCGAGATGGACAGCTGCCCGGGCGTCATCCCGCGCTCGTGCCGCAGATGGCGCCGCAGTTCCTTGACCCAGTTCGCCTCGCCGTGCACGAAGGCGTGCCCGCGCCCCGGGGGCAGGGTGAGAGAGGTGACGGCGTCGACGAGCGCCGGGCCGAAGCGCCCCTCGCGCCGGTCGACCCAGACCACCTCGACGTCCCCGGCGGGCGGCTCCAGCTTCAGCTCCTCACCGGGCCCGTCGATCTCGATGAGGACCCGCGCCACCGCTCCCTGCGGGAGCCGCTCCACGGAGGCGGCGATCGCGGGCAGCGCGCTCTCGTCCCCGACGAGCAGATGCCAGTCGGCGGTGGGGTCGGGCGCGTAGGCGCCGCCGGGGCCCAGGATGGCGAGCCGGTCCCCGGGGCGTGCGGCGGCGGCCCAGGGCCCGGCCAGGCCGGTGTCGCCGTGGTGGACGAAGTCGATGGTCATCTCCAGGGCCCGCGGGTCCCATGCGCGCACCGTGTACGTCCGCATGCTGGGCCACTGCTCGCGCGGCAGCGTGCGGCGGATCTCCGCCACGTCGAACGGCTCGGGGTAGTCCACTCCCGGCTGGGCGAAGACGAGCTTCACATAGCTGTCGCTGTACGGCCCGACCGAGAACTCCTGAAGGCCCTCACCCCCGAGGACAACCCTGATCACATGCGCACTGAGCCGCTCGGTGCGCAGCACCTGACCACGATGCGTGACGATGTCGCTCATGACGCCCTTCCTGTTGGTTAGGTAAGCCTAACCTGCATCCGGTGGGCGGCGGTTGCCCCCTGGGGCGGACGCGGTGGGTGAGGTCACGGTGATGCCGGGTGACGCGGCGGGGGCCGGACTGTGAGCCCCGGCATGAGAGGGCCGTCACATCCGTAGGGGCTTAGGAGTGGCCCGGGCCGATGGGACAAGGCGGACATGGCATGACAGGAGAGGACGTACTAAATCTTGTCGGAGATGAGGTCTTTGCCGTTGATGGTCCGAGTTGTGCATGGTGGCGATCGGTCGCGTTCCGCGGCTTTCCTCCCCCGCTCTTCCGAGGATCGAGGTGTCTGTATGACCGCCACCCATGGCGCTTCCCGTATTCGAATGCGCACGGCCGCTGTGGCCGGGATGGTCACCGCCGGCGCGGCGGTGGTGTCCCTCGTGCACACCCCCGGTGCAGTGGCCGACCCGCACGCGTCCGCCGTCGCCCCCACGGCCATGAGCACCAGCGCTCCGGCCGCGTTCTCCCCGGACAGCGCGAGCAGCGTGATCGTCAAGTCCCCCGTCACCGGCAGTGACGCCGCCGACGACAGCGCGACGGACAGCGCTGCCGAGACCACCGACGACACCGCCACCGACGAGGCCGCCACCGACGACGGCGCGGCGGCGGACACCGCGACGCAGGCCGCGCAGGACGACGCAGCGGCGCAGGAGGAAGCCGCTCCGGCGGACAAGGGCCGCGGCGCCGAGTACAACGCCGATGGCACCATCGTGGTGATCGACAAGGCCGAGCAGCCCAAGCCGAAGCCCGCCTCGGACGAGCAGATCGACCAGTGGATCAACGAGGCGCTGGATGTCATGAAGGAGAACGGCATCCCCGGCAGCTATGACGGCATCAAGAGCAATCTGATACGTGAGTCCAGTGGTGACCCGCACACGATCAACATGTGGGACAGCAACGCGGTCAAGAACATCCCGTCCAAGGGCCTGCTGCAGGTCATCGACCCGACCTTCGAGCAGTACCACGTCGAGGGGACCAGCACCGACATCTACGACCCGGTGGCCAACATCGTCGCGGCCTGCAACTACGCGGCCGACCGCTACGGCTCCATGGACAACGTGAACAGCGCCTACTGACCCCCCGGGGACGACCGGCGCACAGCACCCCGGTGCCGCCGCACGCCACAGGCGTGCGGCGGCACCGTCGTGTGTGGGGGAGTCGGCTCTAGTGCCCGCTGTGGTCGGCGGCCGATCCGTGCGAGCCGCTGTGACCGGCCGTGTCCGCGCCGTCCTCGTCGGCGGTGCCCGCGGCCGTGTGGTGGTGCTCGTAGTCGGGGATCGTGCCGTCCGGCCGTTTCACCAGCAGCAGTCCGGCCATGCCCATGTCCGAGTGGCTCTGCACGTGGCAGTGGTACATCCACGCGCCCGGCCCGACCCCCTCGCCGGCGATGATCTGGAAGCCGAAGGAGTCGCCCGGTCCGGTGATCTTGTTGTCGACGATCCTGCTGGTGTCCTCGGGACCCTCCAGCAGCCCGGTGCGGTTCTCGGCCCAGCGGTGACCGTGGATGTGGAAGGTGTGGTACAGCTCGCCGTGGGTGATGGAGATGATCTCCACCCGGTCACCCATCGTGACCTCGTAGTCGGCCCCGGCCTTCATATTGTTCGTCAGCATGTCGTTGAAGACGATGGTGATCGTGGTGTCCGGCAGCACATCGCCCGCGCGCCGCACCACCAGCGGACCGTACAGACCGTTGCGCACCCCGGCCGTGCCGTGGTCGGTGCCCACGGTGTGATCGTGATACTGCCAGTAGCCGGCGCTGCCCGAGCGCCAGGTGCCGTCCGCCCGGCGGCCCGGGGCGTGCGAGCGCCAGGTGTACGTCCGTTTTCCGCCGGGCGGTACGTGGGAGCGGGTCATCCGGGTGCCGTCGCTGGATATCTCGTAGTCGACGCCGTGCACATGCAGGCTGGCGTCCACATCCATGAGGTTCTCGACCTCGATGTGCAGCGTGTCGCCCTCGACCATCTCGATCAGCGGGCCCGGGACCGACGCCTTGCCGGGCTGGAGGCCGTAGCCCATGCGGCCGTCGGACAGCCGCTCCAGGTAGAGCTTCATGTTCCGCACCTGGTTGCGTGCCTGGGCGGTACGGGCCGTCACCGTCCCGGCCGCCGCCGCGGAGCCGGCGGCCGGGGCCGCGGCTGTCAGTGAGGCGGCGCCGGCCATCGCCGCGGCCCCCCAGAAGACGGAGCGCCTGCCGGGCCCCCGGCTTCGTCCGGCGGACCCCTCGGTCCGGCTTCCGTCGTCGCTTCCGTTACCGCCCGTCACCGCGTTCATGGGCACAACTCCCTGCAACTGTTGCTACTTCGAGCACGAGCCGCCGGACAACATAGCCCTCAAACGGGACTTTATCCAGATCATGACAAAGTTTCGACGAGTTTGGTCCAAAGCCCTTGGCGGTGCGGGAACAAGCGTCTACCTTGCTCGCTGACCCGGAACCACCAGTGAGGAGTGGGTGGCACATGCGGCGAACACCGCATCACAGTCCCAGGAACTCGGAGCAGGTGCACAGATCCCCCGCGGACGGTCCGGAACGCCGGCCCCGCCGCCAGCGGTCCCTACGGATATGGGCGTCGGCCCTGCTGTCGGGCGTGATGGCGACCGGCGCGCTGTACGCGGTACCCGCGGCCAGCGCCCAGCCCTCCGCCGAGTCCGTCGCACAGGCGCTCAACCTGCCGCAGCCACCGGGCGGCGACGACGTCCGTGTGCTCATCTTCCACGCGTCCGCCGGTACGGAGTCCCCGACCGTGGACACCGGCATCGCCGCACTCGAATCCATCGGGCGCAGCGGGCCCGCCAACCAGCGATTCTCCGTCGAAGCCACGGCCGACGCCTCGGTGTTCACCGACGGCCGCCGGCTCGGCGCCTTCAATTCCGTGGTCTTCCTCACCGGTGCGGGCGATGTCCTGGACGCCGAGCAGGAACTGGGCCTCCAGGCCTACCTCGCGGCGGGCGGCGGCTTCCTCGGCGTGCACGACGCGGCCCGCACCGAGCCGTACTCCGACTGGTACGGCGGGCTGATCGGCGCCCGCGCCACCGGGGACAGCGGCTCCACCGCGCAGCGCGCCACCGTCGAGGTCGGCGACCGGGTCCACCCGGCCACCGTCGGCCTCCCGCCGGAGTGGAGCCGCCTGGACCGGTGGCTCAACTGGGAGACCAATCCCTCCGGTGACGTCCACACCGTCGCCCGGGTCCGCGAACTGGACTACCGGCCGGGCGAGTCGGCCAACGGGCCCGACCACCCCATCTCCTGGTGCCAGGACTACGCCGGCGGCCGGTCCTTCTACACCGCCATGGGCGGCACCGTCGCCTCGTGGGCCGAGGCCGACTTCCGTGACCACCTGCGCGGCGCGCTCACTTGGACCAACCGGGTGGCCCGTGCCGACTGCCAGGCCACCGTCACCGCCAACTACACGGCCGAGCGGCTGACCCCGCCCAACCAGCCGGGCGAGCACGACCAGATCGGCGAGCCGCACGGCCTGGTCCCCGCCCCCGACGGCCGGATCTTCTACATCGGACGCGGCGGCGGCCCGGCCGGCTCCTCGGTCGTCACCGACTGGAACGACCCGGACATCGGCAAGGGCGAGGGCGAGATCCACGTCTACGACCCGCGCACCGGCCAGGCGTCCCTGGTGGGCTCACTGACCGTCTTCGGCAACAAGGGCGGCGGCGGCGAACTGGTCAAGACCGAGGAGGGGCTGCTCGGCATCGAGCTCGACCCGCGGTTCGCGACCAACGGCTGGATCTACCTGCACTGGACACCGCACTCGGAGATCGACCGCGAGCAGCGGACCGCCGAGCGCCGCGTCTCGCGCTTCACCGTCAACCGCTCCACCGGCAGGCTGGACCTGTCCTCGGAGAAGGTGCTGCTGTCGTGGCCGGTGCAGATCCACAGCTGCTGCCACGCGGGCGGCGGGATGGCGTGGGACTCGCACGAGAACCTCTACATCGCCACCGGTGACACCAACTCCTCCGGATTCACCGACGGTTACTCGGGCAACAACCCCGAGCCGGTGTTCGCGGGCACCTCCTTCGCGGACGCCCGCCGCACCTCCGGCAACACCAACAACCTCAACGGCAAGATCCTGCGCATCCACCCCGAACAGGACGGCACCTACACCCTCCCCGAGGGCAACCTGTTCACCGGCAGGGAGACCGCGGAGGGCGGCGGCAAGACCCGGGGCGAGATCTACGCGATGGGCGTGCGCAACCCCTCACGGATCTTCGTCGACCGGCAGACCGACGTGCTCTACGCCGGCTGGGTGGGCCCCGACGCCTCACAGCCCAGCACCACCTGGGGCCCGGCCAAGTACGAGTCCTTCACCGCCATCACCGAACCCGGCAACTTCGGCTGGCCGTTCTGCATGGGCAACAACCAGCCCTACCGGGACCGCAACCTGCCCGACCCCTCGCAGCCGCTGGGCTGGTACGACTGCGACGCGCCGCGCAACGAGTCCCCGCACAACGACGGCCTCGTGAAGCTGCCCCCGGTCACCCCGGTGTCGATCTGGTACGCCCCCAACGGCGGCGGCCCCGACTATCCGCGCAACGCCGACGGCATCCCGTCCTACGCCATCGACGACGAGTTCTACCGGCTGCCCTGGGCCAAGGGCGGCGGCCAGGCCGCGATGACCGGACCCGTCTACCGGTACGACGAGGACCGCGCCAGCGACGTCAAGTGGCCCCGCTACTGGGACGGCAAGTGGTTCATCGGTGACTTCTACGACGGTGTCCAGCCGCGGCACGCGGTCCTGATCGACCCGGACACCATCGGCGGGGGCACCCCGCCCAGCCACGTGGAGCCGCTCAAGGAGATCATCCCGGTCGGTCAGGGCGGCATCCGCAACCTGATGGACTGGAAGTTCGCCCCCGACGGCTCGCTGTACGTCCTGGACTACGGCCGGGGCTTCTTCAACTCCGACAGCGAATCCGCCCTGTGGCGGGTGACCTACTCCGGCGGCGCGCCCACCCCGGCCGCCTCCGACCTGGTCAGGAAGGGCGACTGATGAGACGACGCACACGCCTTGACAGCCGCACCCTGTGGACCGCGCTGCTCACCTCGATGGCCCTGCTGCTGGGGCTCACCTCGGCCGCCGCCCTCGGCGGACCGGGACAGGAGCGGGCGGTGGCGGCGGAGCAGACGCTGCGCTGGACGGCGGACGGCGGGATGGACGCCTTCACCTCGGCGCCGCAGACCGCGGTGGCCGGACCGGCGACCATCGTCTTCGAGAACAGCGTGGCCACCGGCAACGACATCGCGATGCCGCACACGCTCACCTTCGACACCAGCAACCCCGAGTTCAACAACGACGTCGACCTCAACATCCTGGCCAACCCCACCGACAACAACGGCGGGCTGCACACCGCCGAGGTGGTCCTCACCCCGGGCGTCTACCGCTACTACTGCGCGATCCCGGGCCACGGCGCCATGCAGGGCACCCTGGTGGTGACCGAGGACGACGGCGAGGACGTCACCGCGCCCGAGGTCACCGCCTCGGTGGACGGCGTGCGCAACGACGACGGCGCGTTCTTCGGCTCCGCCACGGTGACACTGGAGGCCACCGACGCCGGTTCCGGCGTGGCGAGCGTGGAGTTCGCCGAGGGCACCGACGGGGAGTGGCAGCCGTACGCCGACCCCGTCGTGGTGGACCGGGTCGGTGACCACACGCTGCGCTACCGCGCCACCGACGTGGCCGGCAATGTGTCGGAGCCGGGCACGGTGGAGTTCACCGTGGTCGAGCCGCCGACCGATGACACCGAACCGCCGGAGACCTCGGCGACGGTGAGCGGCGACCAGAACGAGGACGGCGACTACCTCGGCATGGCCACCGTCACGGTGACCGCCTCCGACGCCGGCTCCGGCGTCAACTCCATCGAATACGCCCAAGGCGCCGACGGTGCGTGGCAGGAGTACACCGGGCCGGTGATGGTCCACGACCTCGGCACCCACGTGCTGCGCTACCGCGCCACCGACCGGGCCGGCAACGTCTCGCAGGAGCAGAGCGTCGAGTTCACCGTCGTGGAGGTGGTCGAGGAGGACGTGACCGCGCCCGAGGTCTCGGCCTCGGTGTCCGGCAACATCAACTCCTCCGGCTCGTACATCGGGTACGCCCAGGTGACGGTCGAGGCCACCGACGAGGAGTCGGGCGTCGAGCTGGTGGAGTACTCGCTGGACGGCGGCCCCTACCTGGAGTACGGCCGTCCGGTGATCGTGGACGGCGTCGGCCGGCACACCGTCTCCTACCGGGCCACCGACGCCGCTGGCAACACCTCGCAGGCCGGTGAGGTCGTCTTCACCGTCGCCCGCGGCGGTGGCGTCCCCGCGCCCAACTGCGCCGAGTTCGACGAGCGCCGCACGGTGTTCGTCGGCGAGGTGAACACCGGGGTGCCCAACCGGATCACCGAGACCCGCTGCCGCATCAACGAGCGGATCGAGGACGAGAAGGACTGGTCCTCGCACGCGCTGTTCCTCAAGCACGTGGACACGGTCGTCGGTCAGCTGCTGGACGAGGGTGTCGTCGACGAGCGCGAGTCCGGGCTGATCAAGCAGGCCGCGCGTGACTCGGGCATCGGTACGCCGGGCAACACCGAGGGCTATCGCAGCCTGTTCGACGGCAGCCAGGAGAGCTTCGAGCGCTGGCAGCAGGTCGGCGGCGGCGCCTTCGGGCTCTCCGAGGACAACGCCATGACCAGCAGCAGCGACGTGCCGGGCATGGGCATGCTGTGGTTCCCGGAGCGGCAGTACGAGAACTTCTCGCTGAAGCTCCAGTGGCGCGACGACGCCCCCGACGGGCTGCTCACCAACGGCGGGGTGTTCGTCCGGTTCCCGGACGTGCACGGCCATCCGGAGGAGAGCCGGCCGGAGTGGGTGGCGATCAACTACGGTCACGAGATCCAGATCTATGACCGGCCCACCGGCGATCTGTACAAGACCGGTTCGGTCTACGGCTTCGACCGGGTCGGCCTCGGCGGCGCCGGGGTGACCCCGAAGGGCACCTGGAACGACTACGAGATCCGGGTGATCGGCCAGTCCTACGAGATCTACCGCAACGGCGTTCTCATCAACGAGTTCGAGAACGTCCGCGGTCTGGCCTTCGAGCCGCCGCGCGGCGGGGACCCGGGCAGCAACGGCCGGCGCAACGCCTCCGGCTATGTCGGCCTCCAGGTCCACGGCGCCGACGACGTGGTCTCCTACCGGGACATCCGCATCAAGGAGCTGTGAGCCGCTCACCGCAATGACCTCGGGGTCGGTCGCCCTCCGGCGGCCGACCCCTTGGTCGTCGCCCCGGGACACTCGCGTAACATAGGTTAGGCATACCTAAGTTTGTGGAGCGGAGTGTCTTTGCCATGCGTTCATATCGGGTCTGGGCGGCGGTCGCGGCAGCGGCTGTCGCGCTGAGTCTCAGCGCCTGCGGCGCCTCCGACGACGGAGCGGACGACGCCGCCGACAAGGGCGGGAACACGGAGAACGGCGCGTCCGGCGCGTTCCCGATCACCATCGAGCACGCCCTGGGCACCACGACGATCCCTCAGAAGCCGGAACGCGTGGCCACCGTCGCCTGGGCCAACCACGAGGTGCCGCTGGCCCTGGGCGTCGTCCCGGTCGGCATGGCCGCCGCCAACTTCGGCGACGACGACGGCGACGGCGTCCTGCCGTGGGTCACCGAGAAGCTCGACGAACTCGGCGCCGAGACCCCGGTGCTCTTCGACGAGAACGACGGCATCGACTTCGAGTCCGTCGCCGACACCAACCCCGACGTCATCCTCGCCTCCTACTCGGGGCTGACGCAGCGGGACTACGACACCCTCAGCGACATCGCCCCGGTCATCGCCTACCCGGAGGCACCCTGGGCCACGTCCTGGCGCGACATCATCACGCTCAACAGCCAGGCCATCGGCCTGGGCGCCGAGGGCGAGGCGCTGATCGCCGACCTGGAGCGGGAGATCGGCGACACCGTCGCCGGCTACCCGCAGCTGACCGGCAAGTCGGTGATGTTCATGACCCACATCGACCCGACCGATGTCAGCCAGGTCGGCTTCTACACCGCGCACGACACCCGCGCCCTCTTCTTCGAGGACCTCGGCCTGGAGACCCCCGGCAGCATCGCCGAACTCTCCGCGGGCACCGACCAGTTCGCGCTGACCCAGAGCGCCGAGCAGATCCAGGTCTTCGACGACGTGGACATCATCACCGGCTACGGCGACGAGGAGGGTGAGCTGTTCGGCATCGTCCAGCAGGATCCGCTGCTCTCGCAGATCCCCGCCGTCGAGCGCGGCTCCGTGGCCTTCCTGCCCGGCAGCACGCCGCTGGCCACCGCCGCCAACCCCACCCCGCTGTCCATCTCGTGGGTGCTGGACGACTACGTCGCCCTGCTCGCCGAGGCCGCGGACAAGGTGGAATGACGGCCGTCACCACCCGGAACAAGCCGGACGCCGACCCCGCTCGGCGTCCGGCCCATGTCCGGGGTCTGTGGATCGCCGCCGCCCTGGCCGTGCTGGTTCTCGCCATGGCCGCCTCGGTGGCCCTGGGCGCCCGGGACGTGGGCTGGTCCGACATCGTCGCCGGCCTCGGCGGCGCGGAGAGCACCCTCGGCGAGGCCGCCGTCAAGAAGCGGGTGCCGCGCACCCTGCTGGCCATGACGGTCGGCGCGGCCCTCGCCCTGGCCGGCGCCGTCATGCAGGGCGTGACCCGCAACCCGCTGGCCGACCCGGGCATCCTCGGCGTCAACATGGGCGCCTCGCTCGCCATCGTCACCGGCGTCGCCTTCTTCGGCCTCACCTCTCCCACCAGCTACATCTGGATCGCCACCGCGGGCGCCGCCGCCACCGCGCTGTTCGTCTACGCCATCGGTTCGATGGGACGGGGCGGGCCCAGCCCGCTCAAGCTCGCGCTGTCCGGGGCGGCCGTCTCCGCCGCGCTCGCCTCCCTGGTCACCGCCGTCATGCTGCCGCGCAACGACATCGCCGGCACCTTCCGGATGTGGCAGATCGGCGGCGTCGGCGGAGCCTCCTTCGAGAAGCTCGGCCAGGTGGCACCGTTCCTCGCCGTGGGATTCGCCGTCTGCCTGCTGTCCGCGCGCCGCCTGAACTCCCTGGCGCTGGGCGACGAACTGGCCGCGGGGCTGGGCGAGAACGTCGCCGTCACCCGGGCCGTCTCCGCGCTCGGGGCCGTCCTGCTGTGCGGCGCGGCCACCGCCGTCGCCGGCCCGATCGGATTCGTGGGCCTGGTCGTGCCCCATCTGTGCCGGCTGCTGGTCGGTGTCGACCACCGCTGGCTGCTGCCGCTCGCCGCGCTGCTGGGCGCCGCCCTGCTCACCGCCGCCGACGTGGTCGGCCGCATCGTGAACCGGCCCTCGGAGATCGACGTCGGCATCGTCACGGCGCTGATCGGCGCGCCCTTCTTCATCTACATCGTCCGCCGACAGAAAGTACGAGCCCTGTGACCCTTCAGGCCATGGCCGAGGGCCGGATCCGCCGCGCGAACCGGCGGCGCGTCATCATCGCCGTCCTCGTGGCTCTCGTCGTCACCGCGTTCGCGCTCAGCCTGATGTTCGGCAAGACGTACTACCCCCCGGACGCGGTGTGGCGGGTGATCGTGGGCGAGCAGGTCCCGGGCGCGTCCTTCACCGTCGGCCGGCTGCGGCTGCCCCGTGCGGTGCTCGCCGTCCTCGTCGGACTGTGCTTCGGTCTGGGCGGTGTCACCTTCCAGACGATGCTGCGCAACCCGCTGGCCAGCCCCGACATCATCGGCATCAGCACCGGGGCGAGCGCGGCGGCCGCCTTCGCGATCGTCGTGCTCTCGCTCGACGAGGTCGGCGTCTCCGTCTTCGCGATCACCGGTGGCCTGGTGGTCGCCCTGGCGGTGTACACCCTGTCCTTCAAGGACGGGGTGGCGGGCTCGCGGCTCATCCTGATCGGCATCGGCATCGCCGCCATGCTGGAGAGCCTCACCGCCTACATCCTCAGCCAGGCGGGGGAGTGGGATCTCCAGGAGGCGATGCGCTGGCTGACCGGCAGCCTCAACGGCTCCAGCTGGACGGAGGTGGTGCCGGTCCTGATCGCGCTGGCCGTCCTGGGGCCCGTTCTGCTGGGGCAGTCGCGCGGCCTGTCCACGATGCAGCTGGGCGACGACACCGCCGCGGCCCTCGGCGTGCGCGTGGAGCGCACCCGGATCATCGCCATCGTCGCGGCGGTGGGCCTGATCGCCTTCGCCACCGCCGCCGCCGGACCGATCGCCTTCGTCGCGTTCCTTTCCGGGCCGATCGCCGCCCGCCTGGTGGGGCCCGGCCATTCCCTGCTGGTGCCCGCCGCCCTCATCGGGGCGCTGCTGGTGCTGGTCGCCGACTTCTGCGGCCAGTTCGCGTTCGGCACCCGCTACCCGGTCGGCGTCATCACCGGCGTGCTGGGCGCCCCGTACCTCATCTACCTCATCATCCGCACCCACCGTGCGGGCGGTTCCCTGTAGCCGACGGGCGGCGCGTCAGTCCGTCTCCCGCGCCGGCCCGGTACGGGGCCAGGGCCGGCCGGTGAGGCGCTCGATGTCCGTGTTGAACCGGCGCAGATCCTCGATGAAACGGTCCAGGCGCTCCGCCGGCCAGTCGGCCAGCACCCCGGAGAGGCCGTCGATGATCATGTCGCGGCGAGCCGCAAGGCGGGCCCGGCCGGCGTCGGTGACCCGGAACTTCCGCGCCGTCCCGCCGTCCGGGTCCAGGGTGCGTTCGACCAGCCCCTGCCCGAGCAGGGCCGTGGTCTGCCGGGTGAAGGTGGAGGCGGCCAGGCCGAAGGCGTCCACGAACTCCGGTATCGACATGGGGCCCTGGGCCTCCAGCCGGCTCAGCAGGACATAGGCGCTGCGGTCCAGCGCGGCCCCGGCCCGCACATTGCGCGGTGTGCCCAGCTCCTGGTGGCGCGTGAGGATCAGCAGTTCCCGTTCGAGGTCTTCGCCCGCCCGACGGATCTCCACGCCGGCCTCCCCCTGGTCCGAACAACGGTGTGGCAGCAGTGTAGGGCGATATTGCGCCATGCACGCGAAGTGCATCATGCACTCTTGATGCATCATGCACAGTGTCGGTAGCGTTGCGTTCCGTGAACGCCTGCCCGGGCCGTACCGCGTTCGCTCCCCCCGCGCCCATGGAGGAGCCACCATGACGCAGCATCAGCACGAGACCGTACGGCTGCCGCTCACCGGCGACAGCCCCCTGGAGGCACCGGCCGCCTGGCAATCCCTGCGCCGCGGCTGCCCGGTGGCCACCGCCGAGTTCCCCAGCGGCGACAAGGCCGCCTACCTCACCCGCTACGAGCACGTCAAAGGCGTGCTGACCGACCCCCGCTTCACCCGCCCCACCGCCGCCGACCCGGGCGCCGCCCGGGTCGCCCCGGCGGGCGCCGGAGGCCCCGTCGCCGACGGCTCCTCCGCGCTCGCGCTGCCGGACCGCGGCGAGGAGCACCAGCGGTGGCGGCGCCGGGTCGGCAAGTACTTCACCGCCAAACGCATGACCGCGCTGCGCCCCGGCATGGTCGCCATGGCCGAGGACCTCGTCGACACCATGACCGCCGGCGGCGGCCCGGCCGACCTCAAGGCGGCCCTCGGCTTCCCGCTGCCGGTCTTCGTCATCTGCGAGATCCTCGGCGTGCCCGCGGCGGACCGCGAACGGTTCTCCCACTGGTCCGACGCCTTCCTCAACGTCAGCCGCTACACCGCCGAGCAATCCCGCACCGCCCAGGAGGAGTTCACCCGGTACATGAGCGCGCACACCGCCGCCGTGCGCGAGAACCCCGGCGATGACCTGCTCGGCATGCTGGTGCGCGACGGCCGCGCCGAGGAGGACGGCGGCCTCACCGACGACGAACTGGTCGCCACCGGCGTGGGCCTGCTCGTCGCCGGACACGAGACCACGGCCAACATGATCGGCAAGATGACGGCCATGCTGCTGGCCGACCGGGCGCTGTGGGAGCAACTGCTCGCCGACCCGGCGCTGATCCGCACCGCCGTCGACGAGGCCCTGCGCTACGACGCCAACCTCGGCTTCGGCACCCGCCGTTACCTCACCGAGGACATCGAGATCGACGGCGAATCCCTGCCCGGCGGCACCACCGTCGTGTGCGCCATGCCCGCCGCCAACCGCGACGAGCGGGTGTTCACCGACCCCGAGACCATGGACCTCACCCGCAGCCCCAACCCCCACCTCACCTTCGGCGCGGGACCGCACGCCTGCCTCGGTCAGGCCCTGGCCCGTACCGAACTCCAGGTCACCCTGGAGGTCCTGCTGCGCAAGGTGCCCACCCTGCGCCTGGCCGTCCCCGCCGCCGCACTGCCCCGGGTGGAGGGCCTGCTGGTGGGCGGGCTGCGCGAGGTGCCGGTGACCTGGGAGGAGGGGGCCGCGTGAACATCAGCGTCGACGAGTCCCGGTGCTGCGGGGCCGGCCAGTGCGTCCTCATCGCGCCGGAGGTCTTCGACCAGCGCGAGGAGGACGGCATCGTGGAACTCCTGGCCGCCGAACCGGCGCCGGCACAGCACTCCGCCGCGCGGGAGGCCGCCGCCGTCTGCCCGGCCGGCGCCATCACCGTGCACGAACAGGTCTGACGCCCGGCCGTCCCGCCCCCGGCCCTCCGGGGGACGGGACGGCCGCCCGCCCGCTGTGTCTCAACGGGCCGGGCGCAGCTCCTCGTCCGCCGGATCCGACGGGTCCGGCGGCCGGGGCGACCCGGCGGCAGCGTCGCCCTGCGCGTCGCCGGGATCATCGGCCACCGACTCCGCCACCTGTGGCGGCGCGATCCGGCTGAGCAGTATGGACACCGCGCACATCAGGGCCATCATCCCCATCAGGGCGTACATGATCCGGTAGTCGATCAGCCCGATCAGCGCCGCGCCCGCCGCGATGGAGAGCGTCTGGAACAGATCGCACACCGAGGAGACCGCCGCGTTCACCCGGCCCTGCATCCGGGCCGGCGCGTACAGGTGCAGCGCCGTGCTCAGCGCCACCATGAGGAACGGCAGCCCGGTACCGATCAGCATCGCGCCCAGGATGAACAGCGGCATCTCGCGCCACACGCACAGCACCAGGCCGGCCGAGATCAGCGCGTACCCCACCGCGCTGCCCCGGAACTCCCCGGCCCGCCGCACCACGAGACCGGCGAGGATCCCGCCCAGCACCGAACCGCCGCCCTGCAGTGAGGCGATCACCCCCACGAACGCGGGCCCCTGCCCCAGCCCCTGGTCGACCGCCGCGAACACCGCGGTCTCCAGCAGTCCGACCACCGCCAGGAACGCCACGAACGACACCGTCAGCCGCAGCAGGAACGGCGTGGCGCGCACGAAACGGAAACCCGCCGTCACCGACCGCGCGAACGGCTCGCCCGCCGGCTCCGGCTCCGACTCCACCACCTTGATCGACCACAGCACCAGCGCCGCCACCACGAAGGTCGCCGACCCGAGCACCGCGAGCGCGCCCCCGCCGAACGCCGTGTACACCCCGGCGCCCGCCACCGGCGAGACGATCCGCACTCCCTCCCGCACGGTGATCAGCAGCGACCGGGCCGCCGCCGCGTTCTCCGAGGGGAGCATGTCCTTCAGCAGCGCCGGCCGGGCCGGGGTGGCGAACAGCACCCCGTACGCCAGCGTCACCAGATAGATGATCCACACATCGCCGGAATCCCCGACGAACAGCAGCCCCAGCACCAGGACCGCCATCACCGAGTACATCCGCAGCAGCAGCGGACGCCGCCGCACCCGGTCCACCCAGTGGCCCAGCAACGGGGCGGCGAGACCGGGCGCCGTGATGATCAGGAACACCACGCCGGCCGCCGCGTCCGACCCCGTCAGATCCTTGATCCAGATCGCCAGCGAGAGATAGACCGCGCTGTCCCCGAAACTGGAGAAGGTCTCACCGATGAACAGCCGTCTGAAGCGCTTGTCGGTGCGCAGCAGTTTCCACATGGGGCGGACCTCCGGGGAAGGGACGGCGGCGGGCGGCCCGCCCGCCGCCGCGGGGTGACGTGAGGGGCGGGGGCGGGGTCAGCTCTCGCCCATCGCGATCCGCAGGGACCGCGGCCGCATGTCCGTCCACACCGTGCCGATGTGGTCCAGGCACTCCTGACGGGTCCCGCTGGTCTCCAGCGCCCGCCAGCCGGCCGGCACCGGACGCTCCGCCGCCCAGACGGAGTACTGCTCCTCGTCGTTGATGACCACCACGAACTGCTGCTCGCCGGAGCCGTTTGCCTCTTCGGTCATGGGAGGGTCCTCTCGTGTCCTGGGGAAGGGATGGACGGGGTCCGTGCGGGGGCTTGCGGCCGGTGCAGGCGCTCGCGCACCAGCTCCCGCACGGCGCGCCTGCTGGTCTTGCCCGCCGCCGTGTCCGGCAGCGCCGCGAAGTCCAGCACCTGACGCGGTCTCATGTACGCGGGGAGCAGCCGGTGCAGTCCGGCCCGCACCTCCCGCCCCGCCTGGGGCCACGGCGGCGATCCGGCGGCCGGGACGCAGGCGAGGTACAGCTCGGGGCGGCCCTCGGGGCCCTCGCAGACCACCGCGACCGCCTGCGCCAGTTCCGGCAGCCGCTGGGCGACCGCCTCGATCTCGCCCAGTTCGATCCGGTGGCCCCGGATCTTGACCTGGTCATCGGCGCGGCCGTGGAAGTAGTGCTGCCCGTCCGCCCCGGCCCGGACCAGATCGCCCGTGCGGTACATCCGTGAGCCGTCCGCGGCGGTGACGAACGACTTGGCCGTCAGGCCGGGTTCGCCGGTGTAGCCGCGCGCCACCCCGGCCCCCGACAGCCACAGCTCGCCGACCTCCCCGGCCGCAACCGGCTGCCCCGCCTCGTCCAGTACCCGGGCGCCCAGGCCCGTCAGCGGCCGGCCGATCGGCAGCGGATCGTGGAACGGCGGCTCCAGCGGCGTGCACAGCCCGACCACCGTGATCTCGGTGGGGCCGTACGCGTTCCACAGCGCCCCGGTCACCGGCAGCAACTCCTCGGCCAGCGCGGCCGGCAGCGCCTCGCCGCCGGAGATGAGCGTGCCGAAGACCCGTTCACCACCGAGGAAGGGCAGCAGCAGCCGCAGCTGGCTCGGGGTGGCCCAGGCAGCCGACAGCCGTGCCCCGCGCAGGAAACGGGCGAAGAACTCCGGGTTGCGGGCGGCCCGTTCCGGTGCGACCACCGCCGTGCCGCCGCACACCAGCGGGATCAGCAGCTCGGGCACCGACATGTCGAACACCGTGTTGCTGTGCGCCAGCATCCGGCTTCCGGGGCCGAACTCCAGGGCGCGCACGAAGTGTTCCAGCATGTTCAGCAGCGCCGGATGCTCCACCTCCACGCCCTTGGGCACCCCCGTGGATCCGGAGGTGAACAGCACGTACGCCGCCGGCCCGGCCGGATCCGGGGCACCCGTCGCCTCCTCGCGGCCCACCTCGGCCGTCGCCGTCGTGCTCACCCCGTCGGTGGCCGTGCCGCGTACCGCGACCGTGCACACCGCCCGCCGGATCTGGTAGCGGCGCCGCTCACCCGGAGCCGCAGGGTCCAGTGGCACGGCGGTGGCGCCCAGCAGCCAGCAGGCCAGCAACGGCACCAGATAAGGGGCCCCGTACCCGGCCTCCACGGCCACCCGGGTGCCCCGGCCGGCGCCGGCGGCGGCCAGCCGGGTGGCCTCACCGCGCGCTGCGGCCACCAGGCCGGCGTAGCTGAGCGTGCCCTCCGGGCCCTCCACCGCCGGTGCGCCGGGCCGTATCCTGGCCTGCGCCAGCACCGCCGCGAGCACCGTGCCCGCCTCGTGCTCAGTCGGTGAGGACATCGGCCGCCCCCGCATCGCGCACCAGGGCGGTCAGCCCTGCTGGTGTCGGATCCGCGAAGAAGTCCCCGAGGTCGACGGTGACCTCGAACTCCTCGTCCAGCCGGGCCAGCAGCCGCAGCGCCGTGATGGAGTGCCCGCCCAGCGCGAGGAAGCTGTCCCCGGGCCGCACCGCCGGTACATCCAGCACCTCGCACCACAGGGCCGTCACCCGGCCGGTGAGCGGGTCCCCGTCCCCGGGGCTCCCCGGCGGCTCCTGTTCCGGGGCGGTCTCCGGGGCGGGCGGGCCGGCCAGCAGCGCGGCCCGGTCCGTCTTCCCGCTGGCGTTCACCGGCAGCCGCTCCAGCGGCACCACCACGGGCACCAGATACTCGGGGAGCCGCTCGCGCAGCGCCGCTACCAGGGCCGGGCCGTCCAGCGGTCCGCCCGCGCCGCCCGCGGTCACCCAGGCCACCAGCTCCGCACCGTGTTCGGTGGCACGGGCCAGCACCACCGCCTCCGCCACCCCGGGCAGCGCGCGCAGCGCCCGTTCGACCTCGGCCGGCTCCACCCGGTGGCCGCGCACCTTGACCTGGTCGTCCCGCCGCCCCTCGAAGGCCAGCAGCCCGCCCGGCAGCACCCGCACCAGATCACCGGTGCGGTACAGCCGCCGCCCGCCGCGCGGGTCGAAGGGGTCGGGCACGAACGCGTCGGCCGTCGCGGCGGGTGCCCCCCGGTAGCCGTGCGCCAGGCCCTCCCCGCCCACCGCCAGTTCGCCGACCGCGCCCACCGGCACCGGCTCGCCCTGCTCGTCCAGGACATGGGCCGTGGTCCCGGACACCGGCAGGCCGATGGGGATGATCCCGGCGGCCGTGTCCCGGCCGGTGATGTCGTGCCAGGTACTGAAGGTGGTGTTCTCGGTCGGCCCGTAACCGTTGACGATCCGCTCCGGCCGGTCGGGCCGGGCCAGCAGGACGGCCAGCCGCCGCGCGTCCAGTTGTTCACCGCCCGCCAGCAGCACCCGCAGCGGTGCCAGGGCGTCCGGCGCGAAGTCCACCACCTGATGGAAGAGGGTGGCCGTCAGCCACAGCACGGTGATGCGCTCGCGGGCGATGAACTCCCGCAGCCGGGCGGGGGACAGGGCCACCTCACGGCCACCGGTCACCAGCGCCGCGCCGCCGGCCAGCGCACCCCATACCTCGAACGTCGCCGCGTCGAACGCCGGGTGCGACAGATGCGCCACCCGGTCCCGCGCGCCGATGGTCACGTAGTCGGCCTCCGGGACCAGCCGGCTGATCGCCCGGTGCGGCACCACCACCGCCTTGGGCTCCCCGGTCGAGCCCGACGTGAACATCACATACGCGACGTCCTCACCCGTCACCGCGGCCGGCTCCGGTGCCGCCCCGCCCGCACTCCGCCCCGCCACCGCGTCCGCCCACAACCGTTCCAGGACCAGCACCGGCAGCCGGCCGGCCACCGGGAGATCCACCGCCGCGCCCCGGGCGTCCTCCGTCACCAGCACCGCGTCCGCCGACGCCAGCAACCGGTCGATCCGCGCCGCCGGCTGTGCGGGATCCACCGGCAGATAGGCACAACCGGCGTACAGCGCGCCGAGGAAGCCGGTCACCGACGCGGCGCCACGCTCCGCCAGCACCGCGACCACCGACCCCCGGCCCAGCCCGGCGGCGCGCAGGTGCGCCGCGACGGCCCCGGCCCGGCCCGCCAGTTCGCCGTAGCTCAGCCGCAGCGGCCCCTCGATCAGCGCCGGGGCGCCGGGCCGCCGCGCCGCGTGCCGGGCGAAGCGCTGGTGCACCCCCTCGTACCCGGCTCCGGCCCCGGTCCCGGACTCCGCCACGGGCGACCCGGGCTCCGCGTCCGGCAGCGCGGCGTCCGGCGTGCCGAACGCCGCCCCGGCCGCCGCGATCAGCCGCTCGTGCAGCGCCGCCGCCGCCGGGGCGCTGAACAGGTCCGTGTGGTACTCCAGTTCCAGCTCGGGCTGGTCCCCGTCGACCACCGACCACAGCAGCTCGTACTTGGCCGTTCCGGTCGGCAGCAGCGCGCGCCGCGCCCGCTGCCCCGCCAGCCACAGCACGCCCTCGTCCGCGCCCCGGTGGGTCAGCGCCACCTGGGCCAGCGGCGCCCGCGACCGGTCCGTGCCGATCCGCAGCTCGGTCAGGATGTCCTGCAACGGCGCCCGGCGGTGCGCCAGTCCTTCCGCCACCGCGCGCCGCACCCGCCGCGCCACCTCACGCGCCGTCACCCCCGGCGGCAGCGTCACCCGCAGCGGCAGGGTGTCCACGAACATCCCGATCGCCGCCCCGTCACCCGTCTCCCGGGACGACGCCGGAACCGCCACCACCAGATCCCGGTCCCCGGTCACCGCCGCGAGCCCCACCGCGTACGCGGCCAGCCAGGTCATGAACGGGCTGAGCCGCTCCTGCCCGGCCACCGCGCGCAGCGCGGCCAGCGCGCCGGGAGCGAACGCCGCCCGGTGCACCGCGCCGCCGGTGCCCAGGACGGGCGGGCGGGGCAGATCGGACGGCAACGCCATCGCGTGCGGGGCCCCAGCCAGCCGGCCCCGCCAGTACGCCAGCGCGGCCGGACCCTCCGCGAGCAGCGCGCCGCCCGACGGCGCCGCCGCGCCCCGTACGGCCTGACCGTCCGCCGTCTCCGCGCAGCGGCGGGACAGTTCCTCCTCGATCAGCGTCAGCGAGGCACCGTCGCACACCAGATGGTGCACGGTCAGCAGCAGGACATCGCCCGCCGCGCCCCGGTCCACCACCAGAGCCCGCAGCAGCGGCGGCCTGCTCAGGTCGAACGGCTCCCGCGTCTCCCCGTCGAGCAGGTCGCCGAGCTCCGCCTCCGACAGCCCGGGCGCCGACAACCAGCGGCACGGCACCCGGACCTCTCCCGGTTCCGCCTCCACCGCGCGACCGGGCGGGCGGAAGCCGCGCCGCAGCGCCGGGTGCGCCGCCGCCAGCTCGTCCAGCGCCGCCCGCAACCGGGGGACGTCCAGCCGTCCGGGGAAGCGGTACACCGCGCCCACGTGGTATCGCGCGGTGCCGGGCGCCACCTGCTCGGCGGCCCACAGCCGCTCCTCGGCCGCCGTGAGCGGACGCTCCCCGCCTCCCCGGTCCGCCCCGCCTTCCTTGGCCAGCGCCGCCACCAGCCGCCCGAACTCCGGGTAGTCGTACAGCAGATCGAGATCGATGTCGGTGCCGGTGACGGTGCGCAGGCTCATCGCCGCCTCCACCGCCACGATCGAATCGGCCCCGGCGAGGAAGAAGTGGTCCTCGTCCCCGGCCGGATCCGCGCCCACCGCGCGCCGCCACACCTCGGCGACCGCCGCCCGCAGCCGCTCCGGGTCACCGCCCGGCGCCGCGGTCACCGGCCGTCGCCTTCCGCCCGGGCCCGCGTCACCAGCACGTCCCCGATGGCCAGCGCGTCCAGCGAGGAGCGGGCGAAGGTCTCCACCGCCTCCCGGGGCGTGCGCACGATCGGCTGACCGCGCAGATTGAAGGAGGTGTTGAGCACCACCGGCGTGCCGTGGTCGTCACCGAACCGACGGATCAGCTCCCAGAACACCGGAGCCTGTGCCCGCTGCACCACCTGCACCCGGGCCGAGCCGTCCACGTGCGTGATCGACGGCAGCGCCTCCCGGTACTTCTCCCGCACCTGTGCCACACACAGCATGTGCCGGTAGAGATTCTCCTGCCCGGGGACGATCTCGAAGTACTCCCCGGCCTCCTCGGCCGTCACCGCCGGTGCGAACGGGCGGAACTCCTCGCGCTGTTTGACCACCGCGTTCAGGTGCGCCCGCATCCCCGGTACCCGGGGGTCGGCCAGGATGCTGCGATGCCCCAGGGCCCGCGGCCCGAACTCCATCCGCCCCTGGAACCAGGCCACCACCGCCCCGCCGCCCAGCAGTTCGGAGACGCGGCCCAGCAGTTCGGGCCGGGCGAGCCCGGTCACCTCGAAGCCGGGGCCAAGACCCGCCAGCGCCGCCGCGATCCGCGCGGTGTCGAACTCCTCGCCCCAGTACGGCATCGTCATGGCGGCCGGTGCGGCCGGCCGGCGCTGCCGCAGCTCCCACAGGGCGGCGCCCAGGGCGCTTCCGTCGTCCCCCGACGCCGGCTGCACGAACACCTCGTCCACCAGGCCGCTGCGGGCGATCACCCCGTTCGCGGTGCAGTTCAGTGCCACCCCGCCCGCCATGCACAGCCGCCGCGAGCCACCGCCCGGCAGCTCGCGCGCGGAGCGGAGCACGTGCAGCAGGCTCTCCTCCAGGGTGTGCTGCACCGTGGCGGCCACGTCCATGTGCCGCTGCTCCAGCGGTGCCTGCGGATGCCGGGCCGGGCCGAACAGCTCCTCCAGGCGGCGGATCACCCCCCGGTGCGTCTCCCGCTCCAGCGGCGTGCGGTCGTGCGCCAGCAGCGGGGAGCGCAGCCCGCCGTCCGCGAGCCGCCGCATCAGCTCGCCGTCGGCTTGCGGGAACCGGCCCCGGTCGCCGTACGGGGCGAGGCCCATCACCTTGTACTCGTCCATCCCCGGGAGAAAACCCAGGTACTGGGTGACGACGCTGTACAGGATGCCCAGCGAGGCACCGATCGGGTAGCGCCGCAGGGTCCGCAGCTCCGCGCCGTCGCCGGCGTGCACCGAGGTCGCCTCGGTCTCGCCCATGCCGTCGGCCACCAGCACCGTCGCCGCTTCGAACCCGCTCAGCCAGTAGGCGCTGGCCGCGTGCGCCAGATGGTGCGGCACCCGCACCAGCTTGCGTTCCCAGTCGTGGCCGGGGAAGTGCTCGCGCAGCACCTCCCACTGCACCCGCTCCGCGTACGCCTCGGCGAACCAGCGGCGGGTGTACGCGTCCCGTTCGAACGCGGCCGACGGCTCGTAGCGGAAGCCGTGCGCGACCACGTCGACCTCGTCCAGGGTCACCCCGGCCATGCGCAGACAGGCCGTGACGGCGTCCACCGGGAACGCCCCGGTGCCCTTGTCGCCGTCGTGCCGCTCCTGGGCGGAGGCGGCGAGCACCCCGTCCTCGCTCACCAGCGCCGCCGCCGAGTCCAGGCCCTGCACCAGCCGCTGCTCGCGGTGGTCAAGTCCGGGCAGCAGCTCGCGCTTGAGCGCCTGCGCGCGGTCCAGACCGCTGATTCCCAGTACCAGCACCATCAGGCTCCCCTCGATTCGGTCCGATCGCGCACCGCGTCGGCCACGGCGCCGACCCAGGGCCGGCGCAGCATCTGGAAGTGGTCGCCGTCCGTGTGCGCGACCGTCAGTGACCCCGTCAGCTCCCGCCAGCCGGCCGCGATCCGCTCCCGCTCGGCCGCGCCGTCGGTGAGCGACAGCACCAGCCGCGCGTCCCCGGCGAACCGGGCGGGGCGCCAGCGGCCGAGCGCACCCAGCAGGTCACGCCAGTACGCCAGCAGCGTGGCCGTGGTCGGCCCGTCCAGTTCGGCCAGCGCCGCCGCGTCCACCCCCAGCGTCGCCAGCACCCCGCCGGCCTCCCGGCCGCGCAGCAGCGCGGCGGGGCCCTCGCGCAGCACCGCCGCGCGGATCCGCTCCAGCCGCTCCACCGTCACCCCGGCCCGCGCGGCGTCCTCCGGCTCCGGCGCGTCCGGTGCCCCCGGCGCCACACCGGACTCGGCGTCGATGACGACCAGGCGGGAGACCGGGACCCCCAGCCGCCGCAGCCGGACCGCGACCTCGTGGGCGAGCGCGCCCCCCGCCGACCAGCCGGCGACCACCACCGGTTCCCGGCCGGCCAGCAGCGGCGCCAGCTCCCGGACATACGCCGTCGCCAGGTCATCCAGCCCGCCCGGCGCGGCACCCGACCACGGGTCGCCCTGCAGACCCAGCACCTCGAACTCCCCGGCCAGCTCCGCCACCAGTTCCCGGTAGCCGAACAGCGTGCCGCCCAGCGGATGCGCCAGGACCAGCGGCACCGCTCCCGGCGTGCCGCCCAGCGGCACCACCCGGTCGCTGCCCGCGCCCGCGCCGTCCAGATACGCCGCCTGCGCGGCGACCGTCGGCGCCCCGTACAGCCGGGCCAGCGGCACCCGCACCCCGAAGTGTTCCCGCAGCCGCTCGGCCAGCCGCACCGCCAGCAGCGAGTGCCCGCCCAGCGCGAAGAAGTCCTCGTGCACCCCGATCCCGGACCGACCCAGCAGCCCGGCCCACACCTCGGCCAGCCGCCGCTCCGTCCCGGTGCGCGGGGCCCCGCTGTCCGCCGGTCCGCCGCTGTCGGGCCCCGGCAGCCGCAGCGCCGCCCGGTCCAGCTTCCCGCTCGCGGTCCGTGGCAGCGCGTCGACCCGGACGACGTCCGTGGGGATCGCCGCCTCGGGCAGCAGCCGCACCAGATGGAGCCGCAGCGCCGCCGGCTCCGGCAGCGCCTGCGCCACCGGCACCACGTGCGCCACCAGCCGTGGCCGGAACCCGGCACCGGTGTGATGCGCCGTCACCGCCGCCGCCGCGACCGCCGGATGGGTGCGCAGCGCCGCCTCGACCTCGGCCGGCTCCACCCGCTGACCCGCGATCTTCACCTGCCCGTCGGTGCGGCCCAGGAACTCCAGCATCCCGTCCGCCGTCCACCGGCCCCGGTCCCCGCTGCGGTACAGCCGGCTGCCCGGCGGCCCCCACGTGTCGGGAACGAACCGGTCGGCGCTCAGCGCCGGATCACCCAGATAGCCGCGCCCCACACCGGCCCCGCCGATGTGGATCTCGCCCGGCGTCCCGGGCGGCACCGGATCGCCCGCCGCGTCCAGCACCCGGATCACGGTGTTGGCGTCCGGCCGGCCGATCACCGGCGCCGGGCGGCCCGCGAACGGCGCGTACGTCGCCTCCACCGTGGTCTCGCTCGGGCCGTACGCGTTGAACGCCGTCACCTTCGGGTGGTCCCGCAGCAGCGCCCACAGATCGGGCGGGCACGCCTCGCCGCCCAGCACGATCACCGACGGCGGGAACGGGGCGTCCAGCAGCCCGGCCTCCACCATCAGCTGGACCTGGGCCGTCGTCACATCCAGGGTGTCCAGGGCCGTTTCCGGCCGCTGCGCGCGCTCCACCAGCAGGCGTGGATCGCGCCGCTCCGCAGCGCCGAGCAGGGTCAGCGGATGCCCGTCCAGCAGGGCCAGGATCTGCGCCAGGAAGAAGTCGGACACGAACGCCGACGTTCCGGCCGCCATCCGCAGGGGCTGCCCGCCGCCCGCCTCCCGCAGCCGGGGGAGCAGGGTCGCCGCCGCGAAGTTCGTCAGCCCGCCGTGCTCGATCAGAACCCCCTTGGGGCGTCCCGTGGAGCCCGAGGTGTACAGCACCGCGGCCAGATCGTGCGGCCCGACGGCGGGGAACTCCACCGCCTCCCGGTCCGTACCGGGCTCCGGCCCCGTCCCCACCACCAGCACCGGCACCCCGGCGCGCGGCGGCTGCGCGTCACCGTCGGGGTCGGTGAGCAGCAGGACCGGCGCCGACTCCTCGGCCATCAGCCGCTGCCGCGCGGCGGGCAGTCCGGGATCGAGCACCACGAACGCGGCACCCGCCCGCCACACCGCCCAGATCGCGGTGAGCGCGGCCCGGCCGGGCCGCAGCCACACCCCGACCACGTCCCCGCGGCGCACCCCGGCCCGCAGCAGCCGCGCCGCCAGCGCGTCCACGCCCGCGGCGAACGCGGCGAAGGTCAGCGGGCCCGCCTCGTCCCGCACCGCCACCGCCCGGGGGGTCAGCGCGACCCGCTCGGCCAGCAGCTCGTGCACCGGCTTGCGCGACACCTCCCGCACCGGGCCCTGCCAGCCGGCCAGCCGTGCGCGTTCGTCCGCACCGGCCGCCAGCACCTCGCGCAGCGGCGCACCGGGGCGCCGGCCCAGCGTGTCGAGCAGCCCGGCGAACGACGCGAGCAGCTGCTCGGCCGTCGCCCCGTCGTACAGCTCGGGACGGAAGGTCAGCTCCAGGTTCAGTGCCCCGGCCGACTCCGTCACCTCCAGCGACAGGTCGAAGTGGGCCCCGCCCGGCGGCAGCGAACGGTCCGTCAGCCGCAACCCGGCGGGCGCCCCGGCGTCCGCGCGGCTGTCCCCGGCCGCCGGGACATGCGTGAACATGGTGCGGAACAGCGGATTGCCGCCCGCCTCCCGCTCCGGGCGCACCGCCCGTACCACCTGCTCGAACGGCAGCTCCTGGTGCGCGAACGCCTCCAGCACCGCCGTGCGCACCCGCGCCAGATGGGCGGCGAAGTCCTCCTCCGGATCGATGCGCACCCGCAGCGCCAGCGTGTTCACGAAGAACCCGACCAGCGCGGCCGTGTCCGGGTGCGAGCGCCCCGACACCGGTGTCCCCACCGTCACGTCCCGGCTGCCCGCGTGCCGGGCCACATGCAGGCAGTAGACCGCCAGCAGCGCCATGAACGCCGTGCTGCCGGTGTCCCTGCGCAGCTCCGTCAGCCACGCCACCCGCTCCGCCGGGATCCGCAGCCCGCGCCGGTCGCCGGAGAACCCCCCGTCCTCCGGGGCCGGCCGGTCCGGCTGCGGCACAGCGGGCACCGCGCCCGCAAGCGTCCGTGTCCAGTACTCCCGCTCGGCACCGCCCCGTTCCGCCAGCAGCTCCCGCTGCCAGCGCGTGTAGTCCGGGTAGTCCGCCGCCAGCCGGGGCAGCCCGGCCGCCGCGAGATCGCCGTCCGCCCGGTACAGCGCCCACAGTTCCCGTTCGAAGACCTCCAGCGACCAGGCGTCCAGCGCCACATGGTGCGCGACGAACGCCAGCGTGTGCCGCCGCGGCCCGGTCCGCCACACCCGCACCCGCAGCAGCGGCCCCCGGGTCAGGTCGAACGGCTCGGCCACCAGCGCCGACAGCCGCGCCGTCACCTCCCCGGGCGGGCACTCACCGGCGGCCAGACCGCAGCTCCAGGCCGGCCCGACCCGCTGCACCACGGCGCCGTCCGCGTCCGTGTCCAAGGTGGTGCGCAGCGCCTCGAACCGCCCGATCAGCGCGTCCACGGCCGCCCCCAGCCGCGCCACGTCCAGCTCCCCCTCGACATCGCGCGCCCAGGTCACGTGGTACGTGGGGCTGTCCGGCGCCAGATGCCACAGGAACCACAACCGCTCCTGGGCGTACGACGCGGGCAGCGCCTCACCAAGGGCCCGCGCGGCCCGTACGATCGGACCGGCGGCGGCGGTGGTGGTGCCCCGCGCCGTGTGCTCCTCCAGCAGCCGGGCCATCGCGGCGACGGTGGGGCGTTCGAACACCTCGTGCAGCCGCACCCGGACCCCGAACTCGGTGCCCAGCCGCATCACCAGCCGCACCGCGAGCAGCGAGTGCCCGCCCAGCGCCACGAAGTCGTCCTCGATCCCGACCTCGGTCAGCCCCAGCACCTGGCACCACACCGCCGCCACCCGCCGCTGCGTCGGCGTCACCGGCGGACCGCCGAGCCGCCGCGCCGCGCGCGGGGCGCCGGCGGCACGCCGCAGCGCCTCCCGGTCCAGTTTGCCGACCGCCGTCAGCGGCAGCTCGGCGACCGTGCGCAGCACCGAGGGCACGGCCACCGCGGGCAGCCGGTCGGCCAGATACGCCGTCAGCTCCGCCTCGTCGGGGGCCGCTCCGGCCGGCACCACATGGGCCACCAGCGTCGTACGGGCGCCCGGCGCCGTGCCGTCGCGGTGCGCGGTGACCGCCGCGGCCGAGACCCCCGGATGGGAACGCAGCACGGCCTCGATCTCCGCGGGCTCCACCCGCTGGCCCGAGATCTTCAGCTGCTGGTCCGCCCGGCCGGCGAACTCCAGCAGCCCGCCCGCGCCGTACCGCACCAGGTCACCCGTCCGGTACAGCCGGGCCCCCGGCGGCCCCCAGGGGTCGGGGACGAACACGTCCGCCGTCAGCTCCGGCCGGCCCCGGTAGCCCCGTGCCACGGCCGGGCCGCCCAGATACAGCTCACCCGTGGCGCCGGGCGGCACCTCGCGCAGCGCCGCGTCCAGCACCCGTACGCGGACGGCGCCCAGCGGCCTGCCGATCACCGGATCCTGATGCTCGGTCACCCGGAGCCCGGTCACATCGACCGTGGCCTCCGTCGGACCGTAGGTGTTGTGCGCGATCGTCCCCGGCCGGGCGGCCAGCGCGGCCCACAGGTCCGGCGGGCAGGCCTCGCCGCCCAGCGTCACCAGCCGCGGCGGATGGGGCGCCTCCAGCAGCCCCGCCTCCACCAGCAGTTGCACCTGCGCCGTGGTGGCGCCGATGACCCCGGCCGCCCGCCGCGCGTCCTGGGCCCGCGCCACCAACTGCCGCGGATCGCGGCCCTCGGCCCCGGAGAGCACCAGCAGCGTGTGACCGTCCAGCAGCGCCAGCACCTGCTCCAGGAAAAAGTCCGACAGGAAGGCCGAGGTCCCCAGGGCCACCCGCAGCCGTTCCCCGCCGGGGGCCGCCTCGCGCAACCGGGGCAGGAGCAGCCCGGTGGCGTAGTGGGACAGCGCGCCGTGCTCGACGGCCACCCCCTTGGGCGCCCCCGAGGTGCCGGAGGTGTACATCACATAGGCCAGGTCCCGTTCGGTGACGGTGACCGGCCCTTGGTCCGGCTCCCCGGGGTCCGCCGGGCCGCCGTCCTGGCCGGACCACGGCAGCGTCGGGAAGCCCTCCGGCACCGACCCGGCACCGTCGTCCCCCGTGACCAGCACGACCGGCCCGGCGTCCGCCGCCATCAGCCGCAGCCGGCCCGCCGGCAGTTCGGGATCCAGCGGGACGAACGCCGCCCCCGCTTTCCACACCGCCCACACGGCCGTGACCGCGCCGCGCCCGGCCGGCAGGCAGATCCCGACCAGATCGCCCCGGCCCACCCCGGCCCGCCGCAGCCGCCCGGCCAGCCGGTCGCTGTCCTCGTCCAGCGCGGCGAACGTCACCCGCCGTGCGCCGTCCTCCAGCGCGACGGCCTCCGGACCGGCGGCCACCTGGGCCCGCAGCATCGCGTGCACCGGCGGCCGGGCGCCGTCCCGCGACCCGTCCCGGCCGCTCCACGCCTCCAGCAGATCGCGCTCCGCCGTGCCGAGCAGCACCGCCTCCGCGTGCGGGGCGTCCGGCTCCGCCGCCATCGCGCGCAGGGCCCGCAGATGGTAGTCCCGTACGACCGTCACCTGATCCGCGCTCAGCCGCCGCGCGTCGTACTCCAGCTCCAGACGCAGTTCCTCCGTCCCCGCGTCCCGGCTGACCGTCACGCCCAGCACGAAGTTGGTGCGCCCGGTTCCCGCGACGTCCTGCTCCGCCGCCTCGGTGTGGGACACCTCCTGGGCCAGCGCCCCGAACTGGTGGAAGTGGTTGTACGTGAAGCTCGCGTCGAACAGCGAGCCGCCGCCCAGCTCCCGCTGGAGCGCCGCCATCGGGTAGCGCCGGTGCGGCAGCAGCGCGCGTTCGGCGGCGAACACCGCGCGCACCAGATCGGCCCAGCTGCCGGTCGGCAGCTGGAGCCGGAAGGGCACGGTGTTCAGGAACAGACCCCGGGTCTCCTCGCCGTCCGTCTCCTCCAGCCGGCCGTTGGCCGTGAGCCCCACCAGGACGTCCGGGTTCCCGGTCGCCAGACCCACCGCCCGCAGATGCGCGGTCAGGACCACCGACTTGAACGGCACACCGCACCGGCGCGCCACCGCGTCGAGCCCGGCGGCCGTCGCGGCCGGCAGCGGCGTGCTCAGCACACCGTGCCCGGCCGCCTCGTCACGCTCGTGGCTCTCGCCCACGACGTGTTCGCCGAGCGGCACCGGCGCGAGCCCCGCCGCACGGCGCGGCAGCCGCGCCTCGGGCCGGCCGGCCAGCTGCCGGTGCCAGAAGTCACGGGTGGCGCCGGACGCCAGCGCGGCCCGCTCGGCGGCGACGAAGTCCCGGTAACGGGACCGGACCGGCTCGGGTCGCGGCGTACCGCCCGCGAGCAGCTCACGGTAGTGACCGTGGATCTCGGTGAGGGTGGAGGCCAGGCTCCAGCCGTCGAGCACGGCGTGGTGTTCGGTGACGCTCCACTGGAAGGTGGTGTCGGTGAGCACATGGACCGTCATCCGCCACAGCGGCGCGGACTCCAGCACGAACGGACGCCGCCGTTCGTCCTCGACGTACGCCACCAGTGCGGCCCGCCGCCCCGCCTCGTCCAGGTCGCGCAGATCGATCACCGTCAGCGGCACCGGGGCCTCCCGGTGCACCAGCTGCACCGGTTCCGCGTAGCCGGTGAGGTCGAAGGAGGTGCGCAGCGCCGGATGCCGGGCCACGGCCAGGCCCACCGCCTGCCGGAAGGCCGCCTCGTCGAATGTGCCGGGCAGCCGCAGCGTCTCCACGTTCAGGTACGGCAGCCGGTCCGGGTCCGACTCCATCTCGTAGACCATGCCGAGCTGGAGTTCGGCCATCGGGTAGGCGTCGGTGAGTCCTTCGGGCAGGCGTGCGCGGTCCTCGGGGGAGAGCAGCGAGAACGCGCCCTCGTCGGCGGGGCCCGGTTCCCGGGCCGCTACGACCGTGGTCACCTCGGCCAGCCGTGCCACGGTCGGCCGCTCCAGCAGATCGGGCATCGCGAACCGCAGGCCCGCCACCCTGGCCCGTCCGAGCAGCCTGATGGCGCGGATGGAGTCGCCGCCCAGATCGAAGAACGAGTCGTGCCGGCCGATCCGCTCGGTGCCCAGGACCCCGCGCCACACGGCGGCCAGCGCCTCTTCGTGGCCGGGCCGGGGCTCCTCGTACTCCACTGCCAGCTCGGGCCGGTCGGTGGGTGGTACGGGGAGGGCGCGGGTGTCGATCTTGCCCTGCGGGGTGAGAGGCAGCTGGGTGAGGTGGACGAAGTGGTGCGGGACGGCGTACGGGGGGAGCTCGGCGGTGAGCCAGGCCCGCAGCTCGGTGGTGTTCAGGGGTTGTCCGGTGGTGGTGGTGAGGTAGGCGGCGAGGGTGTCGGGCTGGGTGTGGGTGAGGTGGGCCTGGGCGATCTGCGGATGCTGCTGGAGGGCGGTTTCGATCTCGGCGGGTTCCAGCCGGTGGCCACGGATCTTGATCTGCTGGTCGGCGCGCCCCTGGTGGTGCAGGGTGCCCTCGGCGGTCCAGTGGGCGAGGTCGCCGGTGCGGTACAGGCGGCTGCCGGGCGGGCCGTGGGGATCGGGGACGAAGCGGTCCGCCGTCAGCGCCGGCCGTCCGGTGTACCCCCGGGAGACACCGGCGCCCCCCACATACAGCTCGCCGGTCACGCCCAGCGGAACCGGCTCACCGGCGGCGTCCAGGACGTACACCCGCAGATCCGGCAGCCCCCGCCCGACCGGGGCGGTCGCCCCGGCCAGATCCTCGGCGGTCAGGCGGATGTGGGTGACGTGGACGGTGGTTTCGGTGATGCCGTACATGTTGATCAGGGCGGGGGAGTCGTAGCCGTGCCGCTCGGCCCAGGAGCGGACCGAGGGCTGGTGGAGCTGCTCGCCGCCGAAGACCACGGCGCGCAGCGCCGTCTCCCGGCCGGCCGCGGCGTCCACCTCCTCGAACGCCCGGAACGCCGTCGGCGTCTGGCTCAGCACCGTCACTCCCTCCGAACGCACCAGGGCGTGGAAGGCGTGGGGGTCGCGTGCCGTCTCGTGCGGCACCACGATCAGGCGGGCGCCGGTGGTGAGGGGGCCCCAGATCTCCCAGACGGAGAAGTCGAAGGCGAAGCTGTGGAACTGGCTCCACACGTCGTCGGATCGGAGTTCGAGCGCACTTCCCGCCGCGGAGAAGAGACGGGTGACGTTGCGGTGGGTGACGGTGGTGCCCTTGGGCCGGCCCGTCGACCCGGACGTGAAGATCACATAGCAGGCGTTCTCCGGATCGACCGGCACCCCGGGGCCTTCCTCGGCGGTCTCCCGGAACGACCCGATGTCGAGGGCGGCCCAGGGCCCTTCGGGCGCCGTGGTGTCCCGGGTCAGCACCAGCGGCGCACCGGTCTCGGTGAGCATGTGCCGCACCCGCTCGGCGGGGAAGGTGGTGTCCAGCGGTACGTACACGCCGCCCGCCTTCAGGACCGCGAGCGCGGCGACGACAGCCTCCACCGAGCGGTCGATGAGCAGGCCCACCGGTGTCTCCGGCCCCACCCCGAGCCCGATCAGGGTGTGGGCGAGCGCGTTGGCCCGCCGGTCGAGGTCCCGGTACGTCAGCCGGTCCGCCCCGCAGACCACCGCGACGGCGTCCGGGGCCAGGGCGGCCCGCGCGGCGACCTGCTCGTGCAGCAGCCCCGCCGCGCACGCGGTGTCACCACCCGCCCACGAAGCCACCAACTCCCGCTCCGCCGCCGGTATCAGGGACACCGGCCCGTACGGCGCCCCCGGATCCGCCGCCATCGCCTCCAGCGCCCGCACATGCGCGTCGCGCAGCCAGCCGGCCTGATCGGCCGTCAGCTCGGAGGCGTCGTACTCCAGCTCCAGCCGCAGTCCGGCCGCCCCCGGCTCCCGGCTCAGCGACACCAGCAGCGGAAGGGTGGTCCACCCCGCCCCCGTCACCGGCTGCTCCTGCGCACCCGCGCCGAAGGGCGCACCGTCGGGGCCCGTGCCGTCCAGCTGATGGAAGTGGTGGTGGACGAAACCGGCCGCGAACAGCGGTGCGCCGCCCAGCTTCCGCCGCATCGCCGCCATCGGGTACCGCCGGTGCGGATGCGTCCGACGCTCCGCCGCGTGCGTGGCGCGCACCAGATCGGTCCAGGTTCCGCCGGGCAGCCGCATCCGGAACGGCAAGGTGTTGAGGAACAGGCCGCGTGCCTCGGTGGCGTCGGCCTCCTCCAGCCGGCCGTTCGACGACAGCCCGGTCACCACATCCGGGCTGCCGCCGGCCACCGCCAGCACCCGCAGATGCGCCGCCAGCAGCACCGACTTGAACGGCACCCCGGCCCGCCGGGCGAACGCCTCCAGCGCCGCCGCCAGTTCCGCGCCCAGCGGTGTCTCCAGCGCGCCCCGGCCGGCCGCCGCGTCGGTGCGCCGCCGCTCGCCGGGCACCACCGGTGCCGGTGCGCCCGGGATCCGGGCGGTACCGACCCGGGGCAGCCGCGGGTCCGGCCGGTCGGCCAGCAGATCGAGCCAGAACCGTTCGCTGTCGGGGGAGGCCAGCGCGGCGCGTTCGGCGGCGACGAAGTCGCGGAAGGTGGAGCGCGGCGCCGCGTGCCGGGTGTCGTCCCCGGTCTGCAGCGCACGGTAGGCGGCGCTGATCTCGGTGAGCGTGGAGGCCAGGCTCCAGCCGTCGAGGATGGCGTGGTGTTCGGTGACGGTCCACTGGAACGCGTCGTCGGTCAGGACGTGCACCGCCATCCGCCACAGCGGCGCCCGGTCCAGCGGGAGCGCCGCGTCCCGCTCCGCGCGGATGTGCTCGGCCAGCAGCGCCTGCCGCTCCGGCTCGTCCAGGCCCCGGATGTCGGTGACGGTCAGCGGTGTCCCGGCGGTGCGGTGGACCAGTTGCAGCGGCTCGGAACGGCCGTTGAGGTCGAAGGAGGTACGCAGGACGGGGTGCCGGGCCACGGTGCGCGCGAGGGCCTCGCGGAAGACGGCCTCGTCGAACGGTCCGCTCAGCCGCAGGGTCTCCACGTTGTGGTACGGGCTGCGGCCCGGTGAGCGTTCCTGCTCGTAGACCATGCCGATCTGGAGTTCCGCCATGGGGTAGGCGTCGTCGAGCCCGCCGGGCAGGGTGGCCCGGTCCTCGGGCGAGAGGAGGCCGAACGGCTCGGCGGAACGGGGGCGCGCCCCGGCCTCCGCCTCCGCCCCCGGCGGGGCCTGGGCGGCGGCGACGGCCAGCGCGGCCGGTGTGGGGTGGTCGAGCAGATCCTGGAGGGCGAAGACCAGCCCGGCGTCCCGGGCGTGGCCCAGCACCTGGATGCTGCGGATGGAGTCGCCGCCGAGGTCGAAGAAGTTGTCGTGGCGGCCGACGCGGTCGATGCCGAGGACCTGCCGCCAGATGGCGGCGAGGTGCTGCTCCACCTCGCCCCGTGGCGGGTCGAAGGGCTGCACGAGGGAGGGCCGTTCGGCGGCCGGCGCGGGCAGCGCGGCGCGGTCCACCTTGGCGTTCGGGGTCAGCGGCAGTTCGTCCAGGGTGACGAAGCGCTGCGGCACCATGTACCCGGGCAGCCGTGCCGCCAGCCGCGAGCGCAGCAGGTCGGGCGGCGCCGTCTCGCCGGGCCGCGGCACGACGTACCCGATCAGGTCCGTGACCACCCCCGGCGTCCCCGCGTCGCCGCGAGCGGTGACCACGCACGCCTGGACCTCGGGCTGCTCGCGGAGCGCGGCCTCGATCTCGCCGAGTTCGACGCGGTAGCCACGGATCTTGATCATGTGGTCGACGCGGCCGAGGAATTCGAGCGTGCCGTGCGGGCTCCAGCGCCCGCGGTCGCCGGTGCGGTACAGCCGGCGCCCGGGGTGGTGTGGGTGGGGGAGGAAGCGTTCGGCCGTGAGCGCCGGGTTGCCGAGATAGCCGCGCGCCAGGCAGGGGCCGGAGACGTACAGCTCCCCGGGGGTCCCGACGGGGGTGGGCAGGCCGGCCTCGTCCAGGACGTGGACCTCGGTGTTCACCAGGGGGGAGCCGAGTGGCAGCGGCCCCTCGGGCACGTTCCCGTGGGTGAAGGTGCCGCAGACGGAGAACGTGGTGGTCTCCGTAGGCCCCCAGCAGTTGACGAGTTCCAGGCCGGGGTGGCGTTCGAGCACCCGGCGGGCGTGCTGCGGCGAGACGGTCTCGCTCCCGGTGAGGAAACGCCGCAGACCCTCGAAGGAGGCCGGCTCGTGGTCGACGAGCAGCGCGAACAGCGAGGCCGTGGCGTGCAGCACCGTGACCCCGTACGCGCGGACCCAGCGGGCGATGTCCGAGGGCCCGTAGGAGACCGGCGGAGCCATCACCAGCCGGGCGCCGCCGACCAGCGGGGCCCACAGCTCGAAGGTGGCCACGTCGAAGGAGGACGGGGCGATGTGCAGCAGGACGTCCTGTGGCCGCAGCACCATGCTCTCCCCGCCGTGCAGGAGTTCGGTGACATTGCGGTGCCGCGTCACCACCCCCTTGGGCCGGCCGGTCGAGCCCGAGGTGAAGACGACGTACGCCCCGTGGTCCGGGCCGACCCCGCTCACCGGATCGGCGTCACGGAGCGGATCCCCGTCCGCGTCCCCGGCCACCGTCGCGGGCAGCACCGTCCAGGGGCCGTCCGGTATCCGCTCCCGCGCGGTCTCCGTCGCCAGCAGCACGGTCGCCCCGCACGCGCGCAGCATTCCCTCCAGCCGGGCGGCGGGGAACCCGGGGTCGAGCGGCACGTAGGTGCCGCCGGCCTTGAGGATGCCGAGCAGCGTGATGACCATCTCCAGGGAGCGTTCGGCGCACAGGCCGACACACACATCCGGTTCGACGCCGAGGTCCCGCAGGCGGTGGGCGAGCCGGTTGGCGCGCAGGTTCAGTTCGCCGTACGTGAGCCGCTGGTCCCCGGCGACGACGGCGACCGCGTCGGGCGTGGCGGCGGCCTGGGCGGCGACCATCTCGTGCACCGGCACCTGCGGCACCTCGACCCGCGGCCCCTGCCAGGAGGCGATCACCCGCGCTTCGGCGTCCGCCACCAGCGGAGCCAGCCGGTGCGGCGCCTCCGGGTCGGCCACCATCGTCTCCAGCACCCGGGTGTACGCGTCCCGCAGCGCGGCGGCGCGGCCCGGCGCCAGCAGCCGCGCGTCGTACTCGAACTCCAGCCGCAGCCCCTCGGTCTCCAGCCCTCTGCTGATGGCGACGACCAGCGGGAAGTGGGTACGCGCCATACCGCCCCGGACGTCCGCCTCCCCCTGCGTCAGCGACATCCCGGGCCCGTCGGTGGCCGCCGCCAGCTGGTGGAAGTGGTTGTAGACGAAGCTGACCTCGAACAGCGGATCGCCGCCCAGCTCCCGCTGGATCGCCGCGATCGGGTAGCGGCGGTGCGGCTGTGTCTCCTGCTCCCGGGCGAAGACCGCCCGCACCAGATCGGTCCAGCTTCCGCCGGGCAGCCGCAGCCGGAACGGCAGGGTGTTGAGGAACAGACCGCGCGCCTCGGTGGCGTCGGCCTCCGCCAGCCGGCCGTGCGTCGTCAGCCCGGACACGACGTCACCGCTGCCCGTGAGCAGACTCAGCACCCGCAGATGCGCCGCCAGGACGACGGACTTGAACGGCACCCGCGCGCCCCGGGCCAGGGCGTCGAGCCGACCGAGCAGTTCGGCGGGCAGCACTGTGCTGAGCGCGCCGTACCCCTGGTCCTCGTCGTGCTGGTGCGTCTCGTCCCCGGCCCCGGCCGCTCCCGGCAGGCCCGTGACGGGGAGCCGGCTGTCGGGCCGGTCGGCGAGCAGCCGGTGCCAGTAGTCGCGGGTCTCCGCGGAGGTGAGCGCGGCGCGTTCGGCGGCGATGAAGTCGCGGAAGGTGGAGCGCGGCGCCGCGTGCCGGGTGTGGTCCCCGGCGCGCAGGGCGTCGTAGGCGGCGCTGATCTCGGTGAGGGTGGAGGCCAGGCTCCAGCCGTCGAGGATGGCGTGGTGCTCGGTGACGGTCCACTGGAACGCGTCATCGCTCAGCAGATGCACCGCCATGCGCCACAGCGGTGCCTCGGACAGCGTGAGCGGACGCTTGCGCTCGTGTTCCAGATGCCCGGCGAGCGCGGCGTGCCGGGCCGCGTTGTCCAGGCCCCGCAGGTCCGTCACCTCCAGGGGCGTCACGGCGTGGGCGTGGACGAGCTGCACCGGGACGGAGCAGCCGCTCAGCTCGAAGGAGGTGCGCAGGACGGGGTGCCGGGCCACGGTGCGCGCGAGGGCCTCGCGGAAGGCGGCCTCGTCGAACGGTCCGGCCAGCCGTACGGAGTGCACATTGTGGTACGGCGCCCGCTCCCGGTCGCGTTCCTGCTCGTAGACCATGCCGATCTGCAACTGGGCCATGGGGTAGGCGTCGTCGAGGCCCTCGGGCAGGGTGGCCCGGTCCTCGGGGGAGAGCAGGGTGAACGGCGCCTGCCGTTCGGCTTCCGCCGCCCGCGTGCCGCCGTCATCCTCGTCCCGGGTCACGGCCTGGGCCAGCTCGGCGAGCGTGGGGCGGCGCGTCACCTCCTGGAGCGCGAACCGCAGACCGGCGCTCCGCGCCTGACCGAGGATCTGGATGCTGCGGATGGAGTCGCCGCCGAGGTCGAAGAAGTTGTCGTGGCGGCCGACGCGGTCGATGCCGAGGACCTGCCGCCAGATGGCGGCGAGGTGCTGCTCGGTCTCGCCCTGCGGCGGGTCGAAGGCTTCGACGAGGTCGGGGCGTTCGCCGTCCGGGGCGGGCAGCGCGCGGCGGTCCACCTTGGCGCGCGGGGTCAGCGGCAGGGCGTCGAGGAACACGAACTGCCGGGGCACCATGTACCCGGGCAGCCGCTCGCCGAGCCAGCCGCGCAGCTCGCCCCGGGTGGGCGCCGGCTCGTGCGGCACCAGATAGCCGACCAGGTCCGCCGGGCCCGTGCCGTCCTGCCGGGCCACCACCACGCACTCCCGGACCTGGGGGTGGGCGCGCAGCGCCGTCTCCACCTCGCCGAGTTCGATGCGGTAGCCGCGGATCTTGATCATGTGGTCGACGCGTCCGAGGAATTCGACGCTGCCCCGGTGCGTCCAGCGTCCGCGGTCGCCGGTGCGGTAGAGGCGGCGGCCGGGGTGGTGGGGGTGGGGGAGGAAGCGTTCGGCCGTCATGGTCGGGTTGTTGAGGTAGCCGCGCGCCAGGCAGGGCCCGGAGACGTACAGTTCGCCGGGCGTCCCGATGGGGGTGGGCAGGCCCGCGTCGTCCAGGACGTGCACCTCGGTGTTGACCAGCGGGGAGCCGAGCGGCAGTGGCCCGTCGGGGAGCGTGTGCCGGGTGTAGGCGCCGCAGACGGAGAACGTCGTGGTCTCGGTGGGGCCCCAGCAGTTGACGAGTTCCAGCTCCGGGCAGCGATCGAGGACGCGTGCGGCGTGCTGGGGGGAGACGGTCTCGCTTCCGGTGAGGAAGCGCCGCAGTCCGTCGAAGGTGGCGGGTTCGTGGTCGACGAGCAGCGTGAACAGCGAGGCCGTGGCGTGCAGCACGGTCACCTCGTGCTCCTGGACCCAGCGGGCGATGTCCGAGGGCCCGTAGGAGATCGGCGGAGCCATCACCAGCCGGGCGCCGCCGACCAGCGGGGCCCACACCTCGAACGTCGAGTTGTCGAACGGCAGCGGAGCCAGCTGCAACAGGGTGTCCGCGCCGTTCAGGGTCAGGAACGGTGCCCCGTGCAGGAGTTCGGTGACATTGCGGTGCCGGGTCAGCACTCCCTTGGGCCGGCCGGTGGAGCCGGAGGTGAAGATGACGTAGCAGCCGTTGTCGGGGCCGACCCCGCTCACCGGGTCGGAGTCCCGCCCGGGGCCGGCCGGCTGCGGCCGTTCCAGATCCAGCACGTCCCACGGCCCGTCCGGCACCCGGTCCGCGACCCGCTCCGTCGTCAGCACCAGCGGCGCGGCGACCTGCTTGAGCATGTACTCCAGCCGGGTGGCCGGGAATTCGGGGTCCAGCGGGACGTAGGTGCCGCCGGCCTTGAGGATGCCGAGCAGCGCGGTGACCATCTCCAGGGAGCGTTCGGCGCACAGACCGACGCACACATCGGGTTCGACGCCGAGGTCCCGCAGGCGGTGGGCGAGCCGGTTGGCGCGCAGGTTCAGTTCGGCGTACGTGAGCCGCTGGTCCCCGGCGACGACGGCGACCGCGTCGGGTGTGGCGGCGGCCCGGGCGGCGACCATCTCGTGCACCGGGACCGGCGGCACCTCGGTGCGCGGCCCCTGCCAGGAGGCGATCACGGCCAGTTCGGCATCGCCCACCAGCGGGGCCTGCCGGTGCGGCGCGCCCGGGTCCGCGACCATGGCGCGCATCACGCGTACATACACGTCGCGCAGCAGCAGCACCTGATTCTGCGTCAGCACATCCGGGTGGTAGTCCAGGCCCAGCAGCAGCCGCGAGGAGTACGGATTACGGATGATCCCCACGTTCAGCGGGAAGTTGGTCGGCTCGGCCCGCACCGTGCTGAAGCTGTCGATCTTGCCGTCCTCGATCCGGATCCGGTCCGCACCGAAGGCCTTGCTCAGCACATGGAAGTGGTTGTAGACGAAGTTCACCTCGAACAGCGGGCCCCCGCCGAGCCCGCGCTGAAGAGCGCCGAGGGGGTAACGCCGGTGCGGCAGCAGATCGCGTTCGGCCGCGAAGACCGCCCGCACCAGATCGGCCCAACTGCCGGTCGGCAGCTGAAGCCGGAAGGGCACGGTGTTCAGATAGAGGCCCCGGGCCTCCGCCCCGTCCGTCTCCTCCAGCCGGCCGTTGGCCGTGAGACCGACCAGGAGATCCGAACTGCCGGTGAGCACGCTGATGGCCCGTAGATGCGCCGCCAGGGCCACCGCCTTGAACGGCACCCCGCACTGCCGCGCGACCTCCTGGAGGCCGTCGCACACCTCCTGCGGCAGCAGGGTCTCCACCGAGCCGTAGCCCTCGGCCTCGTTGTGCACCCGCCATTCGTCGGGCATCGCCTGCGCGGCCGGCCCGGACGGGGCGTCCGCCGGACGGCGCGGCAGCCGGCAGTCCGGACGGTCCCCGACCCGCTCCAGCCAGAACTCCTCGCTCTCCCGCGAGGTCATCGCGGCCTTCTCCGCCGCGATGAAGTCGCGGTAGGTGGACCGCGGCGGCTCCGGGCGGGGATCACCTCCCGCCAGCAGCTCCTGATAGAGCGAGGTGATCTCGGAGAGCGTGGAATGCAGGCTCCACCCGTCGAAAATGGCGTGGTGTTCGGTGATCGTCCACTGGAACACCTCGTCCGCCAGCCGGTGCAGGCCGAAGCGCAGCAGCAGCGGGTGCGCGTGGTCGAAACGGTGCGCCCGCTCCGCCCGCACATAGTCGGCGATGACCTCCTCCTGGGCCGCGCCGTCCAGCTCCCGCACATCGACCACGGCGAACGGCATCTCGGCGTGGGCGTGCACCAGTTGCAGGGGCTCGCTGTAGCCGCTCAGGTCGAAGGACGTGCGCAGGATGGGATGCCGGGCGACGACCCGGGCCACCGCCTCGCGGAAGGCCGCCTCGTCGAACGGGCCGATGATCCGCAGGCTGTCGACATTGTGGTACGGCCGCCGGTCGGGGTCGAACTCCATCTCGTAGACCATGCCGACCTGGAGTTCGGCCATCGGATAGGCGTCGGTGAGCCCCTCGGGCAGGCGTGCGCGGTCCCCGGCGGCGAGCAGCGAGAACGGCTCCGGCGCGGCGGCCGGACCCTGCGCCCCGTCCTCCTGTCCGTCCGGGGGCGTGGTGACGGAGCAGACTCCGGCCAGTCCGGCGGCGGTGGGGTGCCGGAACAGGTCCTGGAGGGCGAAGGACACCCCGCCGGCCTTCGCCCGACCCAGGACCTGAAGGGCGCGGATGGAGTCACCGCCCAGGTCGAAGAATGAGTCGAGCCGTCCCACCCGGCGCACACCGAGGACCTCGCCCAGGATGTCGGCGAGCAGCGCCTCCACGGGGCCCTGTGGTGCGGCGTACTCCTCCCCGAGTTCCGGCCGTTCCTGATCGGGGGCGGGGAGGGCGCGGGTGTCGATCTTGCCCTGCGGGGTGAGGGGCAGCTGGGCGAGGTGGACGAAGTGGTGCGGGATGGCGTACGGCGGCAGTTCCGCCGTGAGCCACGCCCGCAGCTCCGTGGCGTTCAGCGGTTGTCCGGTGGTGGTGGTGAGGTAGGCGGTGAGGGTGTCCGGCTGGGTGTGGGTCAGGTGGGCCTGCGTGATCCGCGGATGCCGCTGGAGCGCCGCCTCGATCTCCGCCGGTTCCAGCCGGTGCCCGCGCACCTTGATCTGCTGGTCGGAGCGTCCCTGGTGGTGCAGGGTGCCCTGCGGCGTCCAGCGGGCGAGGTCGCCGGTGCGGTAGAGGCGGCTGCCGGGCGGGCCGTAGGGGTCCGGGACGAAACGGTCCGCCGTCAGCCCCGGGCGTCCCGTGTACCCCCGGGTCACGCCGGCACCCGCGACGTACAGCTCGCCCGTGACACCGATCGGCGCGGGCCCGCCGTGCCGGTCGAGCACCCGGATCGTCATGTCGGGCAGCGCCGGGCCGATCGGGGCCGTGCTGTGGCGGAGATCCTCGGCGGTCAGCCGGATGTGGGTGACGTGGACGGTGGTTTCGGTGATGCCGTACATGTTGATCAGGGCGGGGGAGTCGTAGCCGTGCCGGTCGGCCCAGGAGCGGACCGAGGGCTGGTGGAGCTGCTCGCCGCCGAAGACCACGGCGCGCAGCGCCAGCGGTGTGCCGCGCTCCGCGTCCACGGCCTCCAGATGGCGGAACGCGGTGGGCGTCTGACTGAGGACGGTGACGTTCTCCCGGCCCAGCAGGGTGTGGAAGGCGTGGGTGTCGCGTGCCGTGTCGCGCGGGACGATGATCAGGCGGGCGCCGGTGGTGAGGGGGCCCCAGATCTCCCAGACGGAGAAGTCGAAGGCGAAGCTGTGGAACTGGCTCCACACGTCGTCGGGGCGGAGTTCGATGGCGCTCCGTGCCGCGGTGAACAGCCGGGTGACGTTGCGGTGGGTGACGGTGGTGCCCTTGGGCCGGCCCGTCGACCCGGACGTGAAGATGACGTAGCACGCCTGGTCGGGGGAGATCGGTGCGGCCGGCGGCGCGGTGTCCGCAGCCGGAGGCTCTCCGTCCGCCGTCGCGAGGTCGAGGGCGGTCCAGGGCCCTTCCGGTGCGGTGGTGTCCCGGGTCAGGACGAGGGGCGCGCCGGTCTCGGCGAGCATGTGGCGCAGGCGTTCGGCGGGGAAGGTGGTGTCCAGCGGTACGTACACGCCGCCCGCCTTCAGGACCGCCAGCGCGGCCATCACGGCTTCGGGGGAGCGGTCGATGAGCAGGCCCACCGGTGTCTCCGGGCCCACTCCCCGTTCGACCAGGGTGTGGGCGAGCGCGTTGGCCCGCTGGTCCAGGTCCCCGTAGGTCAGCCGCTGCTCCCCGCAGACCACGGCCACGGCCTCCGGAGTCGCGGCGGCCCGCGCGGCGACCTGCTCGTGCAGCATCCCCGCCGCGCACGCGGTGTCACCACCCGCCCAGGAGGCCACCAACTCCCGCTCGGCAGGCGGCATCAGCTCCAGCCGGCTCACCGGCAGATCCGGCTCCGTCACGGCGTGGCCGAGCAGCGTGCGCCAGTGGTCGACCAGCGTCGCCACATCCGCCGCGTCGAACAGGTCGGTGGCGTACTCCACCTCAAGACGCAGCCCCCCGGCCCCCCGGTACACCGACCAGGTCAGGTCGAACTTCGCCGTGTCCGTCGGCACCATCGTGCGCCGCACCGCGACCCCGCCCGGCAGCGTGGTGTCCGGCTCCTCCTCGTGCAGGGCGAACACCACCTGCACCACGGGCGTGTGGCTCAGCGAACGCTCCGGCCGCAGCCGCTGCACCGCCACATCGAACGGAACCCTGCTGCGGCCCAGGGCATCCAGCACCCCGACCCGCGAGCGCTGGACCAGGGACCGGAAGGACGGATCGTCCGCCAGGTCGGTGCGCACCACCAGGGAATCCGCGAAGAACCCCACCAGCTCGTTCAGCCGGGGCAGCCCGCGCCCGGCCACCGGCGAGCCCAGCACGACGTCCGTACTGCCCGAATGCCGTGCCACCAGCGCCTGGAAGGAGGCCAGCAGCACCATGTACAGGGTGACGTTCTGGTCCGCCGCGAAGGTCTCCAGCTCCCGCAGGGGCACCCCGGTCAGGGGGTACGAGCGCGTCCGGCCCCGGTGGCTCAGCTCGGCCGGGCGGGGCCTGCCCGTACCGAGATCCAGTACCTCGGGAGCGCCGTCGAGCGCCTTCTCCCAGGCCGCCAGCGCCTTTTCGGCCCGGGGGCCGGCGACCGCCTCCCGCTGCCACAGCGCGTAGTCCGCGAACTGCACCTCGGGCGCCGCCGCGGCACCGCCCGCCGCCTCCCCCTGTTCCCAGGCGGCGAGCAGCTGGCGCTGGAAGACCTCCACCGACCAGCCGTCGCAGGCGATGTGATGGAAGGTCAGATGCAGCCACAGTTCACCGTCCGCGATCCGCAGCAGCACGTACCGCACCATCGGCCCGGTCGCCAGGTCGAAGGGGACCAGTGCCTCGGTCTTCACCAGGGCCTCGGCACGCGCCCGCCGCTCCGCGAGGTCCTCGCCGCCCCCGTCCGCGGCGAGGTCCACCAGCCGCCCCGGGACCCGTCGGTCCTCCAGAACCCGCTGCCGCGGTTCCCCGCCGCCGTCCTCCTCGATCACCGTGAACAGCACGTCCTGGCCGGCCGCGACCGCGTTCAGGGCGGCGGACAGCCGCTCCTCGGCGTCCTCGGGGAGCGGCCCGGTGAACCGCAGGGTGACCGGGATGTTGTAGACCGGGCGTCCGCCCATCCAGCGGTCCAGGAACCACAGCCGCTGTTGTCCGTAGGACAGCGGGCCGCGTTCCGCCGGACGGGGCCGGAGAGTTCTGCTGGAGGGGGCCGGTGAATTCTCCGGGCGACGGATGCCGTTGTCCATGTACGAAGTCCTTCTCGCCGGCCGAGTAATTCGGCGGATGACCGGTGATGTTGATCCGGAAGGCAGGGCGGAGCGCCAGCACATTGCGGAGGAAAGGGCGTCGAGCTGTGGAACATCTGCACGCTAGGGAGGCAATGGGGGCAAGTCAAGGGATTCCGGTGGCCGTTGCGTGCGCAATAGTGGATCGATGGCGGACGGAAAAGAAGGGAATAATGTCCGGGCCAAAAAAGGGCGCGCGCAGACGTGAGTTCCGCCCGCGATTTCACCGCGGGCGGAGCGGCGCCGCGGGTCGGGGAGAGAAATCCGGTGCGCGCCGGGAAACGCCGTACCGGCCGTTCCGTACCACGACGGGTCAGGGAACCGCCGGCACCTTCGGCAGCAGCAGCCTCGCGGGCTCCGGCGGCGCGGGCCGCACCCCCTCCTCCGCGAGCGCCACGGTCAGCCGCGTGACGGCCTCCGGCGGCGCGTTCCCTGCCGCCCGCCGGGCCGCCGCGAGCAGTTCACGGGCCTGCCCGTGCTCCCCACGGTGGCGGTAGGCACCGGCCAGACCGATCAACGCCTCGATCTCGTCCCCGGCCTCCGCCGTACCGGGCCCCACCGCCCACCCGCCGGCCCCGGCCACCGCGACCAGCACCGCCCGGGCCCCCGCACGCGAGGTCCGCGGCGCCCCGCCGTCACCCGCCCCGTCCGCCCCGCCCCAGCCCGGCGCCGCGCGCCACTGCCCCCACACCGCCACCACCGCGTCCGCCAGCGCCCGGGCGTGCGGCAGCAGCCCCGCGTCGGCGGCCTGCCGGACGGCCAGCAGCAGCCAGGGACGTTCCCGCCCGTACCAGTCCCCGGGATCGGCCAGGATCTGGCCCACCCAGCGCGCGGGCAGCGCCCAGCGGGTCACACCGGCACCGCCGGATCCGCTCTCAGGACCCCGGTCGTGGCCGCCCCTGCGGTACGCCTCGTCGAGCAGGAACAGCAGCGCCCCCAGGTAGCGTTCGAGCGCGGCGCGGTGCGCACCGGCCGTCTCCTCGGCGGCCAGCCGCTCCCGCGCGAAGGCCCGTACCAGACCCGGCAGCCGGTAGCGGGCCGCGCCGCTCACCGGATCGACATCGACCTCCAGCAGATACGACTCGGCCAGCTCCTCCAGCAGATCCTGCGAGGTGAGCGGATCGGTGCGCAGCAGCGGGCCCCCGGCCCACGACGCGAAGGACGCGGCCTGGGGCACCGCCAGCAGCCGCAGCAGCCGGCGCGCACCCGGGGTACGGCTGTCGTAGGCGGCGGCCACCGCGGCCCGTACGTCGGTGCCCGAGCGGCTGAGTTCGTCCAGCGGCCGGGCGCACTCCAGCAGCCGGCGGTTCAGGTCGGCGACCGTCCAGTGCGGGCGGGCCACCAGCCGCGCGGCGGCACCGCGCAGCGCCAGCGGCAGGTCGTCGCAGGCGGCGCACAGCTCTGCGGCCTGCGCCTGCTGGCCCTCGACGCGCCGGCGGCCGGCGATCCTGGCCAGGAACTCCAGGGCGTCGGCCCGGTCGAACGGGCCCAGTTCCACCCGCCGCGCGGCCGGCAGCCCCGTCAGGCGGTGCCGTGAGGTGATCAGCACCCGGCACGCGGCGGTACCCGGCAGCAGCGCCGCCACCTGCTGCTGCGTGCCCGCGCCGTCCAGCACCACCAGCACCCGCCGCCCGGCCAGCCGGTCCCGGTACATCTCCGCGCGTTCCTCCGTGCCGGCCGGGATCTCGGCCTCCGCGACGCCCAGCGCCCGCAGGAACCGCCCGAGCACATCGCCGGGCTCCACCGGCCCGCCCGTGCCCGACAGCGAGGCGAACAACTGCCCGTCCGGATAGCGGGCGGCGAGCCGGTGCGCCACGTGGACCGCCAGGGTGCTCTTGCCGACCCCCGCGCGCCCGGTGACCACGGTGACCGGTACGGCGGTGGGCCCGGTGGGCGGCTCCGCACCCGGATCACCGGTCACTGCCTCCCCGGACGCCCCGGCCGGGCTCTCCAGCAGGGTGGCGAGGGCCGCGCGCCGCCCGGTGAAGTCGGCGACATCGGCGGGCAGCAGCCGTGGCACCCGGGTCGGCGCGTGCCGCCGGTCCACCGTCGCCCGCTCCGCCGGCCCGCCGTCGGGCCCCTGGAGCAGCCGAGGGTCGCCGGTGAGGATGGCGTGGTGCAGCCGGCGCAGCCCTTCACCGGGCTCGATGCCCAGTTCCTCGATGAACGTCTCCCGCGTCTTGCGGTACTCGTTGAGTGCCTCGGCCTGCCGGCCCGAGCGGTACAGCGCCGTCATCAGCAGCGCCCTGGGTCTCTCCCGCAGGGGGTGCGCGGCGGCCAGCGCCGCCAGTTCTCCCACCAGACGCTGGTGTTCCCCGGCGGCCAGCTCCAGTTCCAGGCATTCCTCGTGCAACGCCAGCCGCTGCTCGTCCAGTTGGGCGACCCCACCGCGCACCAGGCGGCTGCCGATCCCGTGCAGGGCGGGCCCGCGCCACAGCGCCAGGGCCGTACGGAACGCCCCGGCGGCCTGTCGTAACCGCCCCTCGGCGGCGGATCTGCGGCCGGCCGCGACCCGGGTCTCGAAGTCCGCGAGATCCAGTGCGTGGTCGCCGGTCCGCAGCCGGTAGCCGGGCGGCCGTGTGGTGATGAGCCCGACGGCCGACAACTGGTGACGCAGTGAGGAGATGCAGATCTGGATCTGGCTGCGGCTGGTGGCGGGCGGTTCCTTGCCCCACACCCCGTCGATCAACCGGTCGACCGGCACGATCCGTTCGGCCTCCAGGAGCAGCAGCGCCAGGACGGTGCGCTGCCGTGAGCCCCTGACCTGGAGCGGAACGTCCTCGTGGGCCACTTCCAGCGGGCCGAGTATCCGGAACTCCATGCGCTGTGTTTCTCCCTCACTGCTCGATCCGTCTTCCGAAAGACCGCGCGGCGGAGCGAGGAAGCGTGCTCCCGATCGGGGCCACACGCGTAGAACGTGCCGTCGAGCAGCCGGAATACAGGGTGAGTGGCCTTCCGGCCTGCGGTGACACGTTGGTGCGTGGGCCCACCGGGCCACGGCCGGAGGGCCGGCCGCAGGCGGTCCCCGACCGGAGTCACCACGCGGGGTAGCGGGGCAACTCCTTTCGGAGACGATGGCACAGCGGTCGCGGCACAGTCAACGAACAAGAATGTCTACTTCCCGCCAGGCTCCGGAGGCATACGTCACGACGCGGGCTGTTTCCCCCGGCCGGTGCCCCCGCCCGTGGCGGCGCCCAGCCGCAGCACGGTGCGCAGCAGTACATCGGCCCCGCGCACCAGCGCCTCGGGTGGGGTGTCCTCGGCCGGCGCGTGCGAGATGCCGTCGCTGCTCGGCACGAAGATCATGCCGATGGGGGCGAGGGAGGCCACGATCTGCGCGTCGTGGCCGGCCCCGCTGGGCAGCGACAGCTGGGCGAGCCCCAGCGCGTCGGCCGCCTCCACGATCGCCCGCCGCAGCACCGGATCGGTGGCCACCGGAGCCGAACCGCTGGAGCGGACACAGCGCACGGAACAGCCCGTACGCCGCTCCACCTCCTCGCACACCTCCCGCACCGCGGCCTCCCCGGCGGCCAGCCGCGCCGGGTCGATGTCCCGCACCTCGGCCGTCAGCCGTGCCGTGCCGGGCACGGTGTTCGTCACATTGGGCCCGGTCCGCAGAAAGCCGACCGTGGCCGTGGTACAGATCTTGTCCGCGGCGATCCGCCGCACGCCCAGCACCAGTTCGGCGGCGGCGACCAGCGCGTCGCGGCGCGCGTCCATGGGGGTGGTGCCCGCGTGCTGGGCCTGCCCCGTGACCTCTATGTCCACGATGACGCGGCCCACGATGCCCTCCACCACCCCGATGGGGATCCCGGCCCGTTCCAGCACCGGGCCCTGCTCGATGTGGAGTTCCAGGTACGCGGCGATGCTGCCGGCGGGCCACGCCGCCTCGGCCAGCCGGTCGGGATCCCCGCCGTACTCGGCCAGGTACTCGCGCGCGCCGCGCCCCGAACGATCGGTGGCGGACAGCCCGTCGGCCAGCTGCCCGCACACCGCCCGCGAGCCGAAGAACGGCAACTGCACCAGCGCGCCCTCCTCGTTGGAGAAGGCCACGGCGACCGGATCGAACGGCAGCCGGGTGCCGGTGGCGTGCAGGACCCGCAGCACCTCGATCGCCGCCACCACCCCGTAGGCGCCGTCCAGCCGGCCGCCCTGCACCACGGTGTCCGCGTGCGAGCCGATCAGCAGGACGGGGCCCCTCGCGGGCCGGGGCAGCCGCAGGAACAGATTGCCCGCCGGGTCGGTGCTCGGCACCAGGCCGGCCGCGTGGCCCACGCCGGCCAGCCAGTTCCGCGCCTGCTGCTCCAGGGGCCCCAGACCGAGCCGGGTTACCCCGCCGCCCGGGTCCGCGCCGATCTCACCCAGCCGGTCCAGGATCTGGAGCAGCCGGACGCCGTCCACGCGCGGCGCGGGCGGGCCGGCGGGGGAGGGGTCGCGTTCCGTGGTGTCTCCTGGCGAGCCGAACTGGGTCACGTCTCCTCCAGCCGGGCGATGCCCGGTGCTCGCCGGTATCTGCTGGGGATGAATGCCACCACATACGGCTATTCCTGGGTTATCGAAACGCAATTCATGGGCTCCGCACGACATCCGCACATCGGGTGCCGCGCCACCCGCCGGTCACGAACCGGCGCGCCCGACCGCCGGCCCGCCGCCCGCCGCGCGCCCGATCCAGGCCAGCACGGCGTCGGCGTCAAAGGTGTCCTGCCCGCCCGGAAAGCACAGTCCGGCGCCCGCGAACACCGCCTCGTCCGCCGCCCGCAGCACCGAGGGCACCGCGACGCACCGCATCCCGGCGCGCAGCGCCGCGGTCACGCCGGGGGCCGCGTCCTCCACCACCACGCACTGCTCGGGCGGCACCCCCAGCCGCAGCGCCGCCGCCTCGAACACATCCGGTTCCGGTTTGCCGCGCGGCACTTCCTCGGCCGAGACCCGTACCGGCAGCAGCGCACCCACCGCACTGCCCGTCAGCGCCGCGTCGATCGCCTCCCGGGTCGATCCGGAGGCCACCGCCATGGGCAGCCCCGCCGCGTGCGCCAGCTCCACCAGCCGCGCCATCCCCGGGAACACCTCGATACGGCCCCGGATCAGCTCCAGGTAACAGCGGTCCTGCTCCGCCAGCAACTCCTGGGCGGGCGCGGCGATGCCGTACTCCGCCCGCTGGGCGACCAGCGCGTCCAGCGCGCCGACGCCGATGTAGCGCGTGTACCGCTCCCAGCTGAAATCACGCACTCCGTGCCCGGCCAGCACGCGGCGGTTCGCCTCGTAGTAGTGCGGCTCACTGTTCACCAGTGTGCCGTCGAGGTCGAACACCAGGGCAGCGGCCGGCAGCACGGTCGTCATGCGGCCAGTGTGACAGCCGCGCCCCCGCTCCGGAACGCCGCCGCCGCCGGGCGGGCCGGGGTCACAGCGCCGAGGCCCCCTGCGCGTCGCGCAGCGGAATGCCCAGCTTGGTGGTGTACGCCGACAGCACCAGCCTGCCGATCGCCGGGTAGGCGCCCAGCGGTTCGGCCATCGCACAGCCCGCCTCGTCGGCCGCCGCGGCCAGCAGGCCGTCCGGCACCTCGGGCCCGATCAGGCACGGGGCCAGCGCCAGTTGCTGCGAACCCGCCTCGATCAGCTGGGCCGCCACGTCCGCGACCGAACCCGCCTCGTCCAGCGCCGCCGCCAGGACCGGCACCGCCAGCCGCGCCGACAGCAGCATCCCGGTGATCCCGGCCGCCTGCACGGCCTCCTCGCCGCCCACGGTGGCCAGGATGATCCCGTCCGCCGCGGTCGCCACGGTGAACAGCCGGGCCCGGTCCGCGCGCGCCAGATCGGCCTCGGACAGCCGTACGTGCACCCCCTCGGCCAGCAGCGGGTGCGGCCCCAGGACGTCCGTCAGCTCCGCGCCGGAACCGCTGCTGAGCACCGCCTGCCGGATCCCGCGCAGCTGGGCGCTGTCGGGGCCGGCCAGCAGCGGGACGACCACGGCCGCGGGCTGCTGGTCGGCGTCGTCGCGCTCGGCCGCCACCCCCGCGAGCACCTGGCGCAGCGACGGGAACTCCTCGTCACCGTCGTGGCTCTCGGCGAAACCCACCCTGGCGTCGAGCCCGGGCAGCTCGGAGCGGGCGATGCTGGTCACTTCCTCGGCGATGCCACGGCCGACCGCCGACGGGGTACCGGGAACGGCAAGCACCAGCACCGGCGCGCCCTCGGGCGCGCTGACGGGCTCCGGACGGCGGTGGCGTCCGGGCTGGCGTGGTCTCGGCATTCGTACGGGCAGGCCGGTCCCGTGCCCAGTGGGGGAGCTCATGTCGCCGCATGTTAATGCCTTGATGTGGTTGGCTGTTCGGCCGGGGCCTCCCCCTCGGGGTTTGTCCGGAAAAATCCCGCGCCTGCGTGTGACCCGGTCAACCCAGCTCCAGGAGCCCCCGATCGGGCGGCAGCCGCAGCCCGCCGGCCGCGATCCGGCCCGCGATCAGCAGTGCTCCGGCCAGCGGATCACCCGTGGAGCGGGTCACCCCGGCACCGGGAAGCAGCCGCCCGAGCTCGGCGCGCACGGGCCCCAGCAGCGGCTCACCCATCCGGAACAGCCCGCCGGTCAGCGCCACTTCGCCGTTCGCGGGCGCGACCGCCGCCGCCGACCGCGCGATCTCCCGGGCCGCGGCCGTCACGATCCCCGCCGCCACCTCGTCGGTACCGGCACAGGCCGCCACCTCGGGCGCGAAGGACGCCAGCACCGCCGCCCGGTCACTGCGCGGATACACCGCCCCCGGCAGCCCGCCGGCCGGCCCGAACATCAGCTCCGCGCGCTCCAGCAGCGCCGCCGAACCGCCCGTCCGTCCGTCGTACGCCCGCAGCGCCGCCGCCAGCCCGTGCTGCCCGATCCAGGCCCCGCTGCCGCTGTCGCCCAGCAGATGGCCCCAGCCGTCCGCCCGCCGCCAGCGCGCGCCGTCCATGCCCAGCGCGATCATCCCGGTGCCGGCCGCCACCACCGCGCCCGGCCGTTCGCCCAGCGCCCCCGCGTAACCGGTGACCGCGTCCGCCGCCAGCGCCCAGCGCCGCACCCCGAACTCCCGCCCCAGCGCCGCGGGCAGCCGTTCCCGCAGCTCCGCGCCGAGGGTGGCCATGCCGGCCGCGCCCACGCACACCGCCGTGACCCGCGCCGCCGCCCCCGCCCGCGCCAGCAGGCTCCGGGCGGCCGGCAGCATCCGTTCCAGCAACTGCTCCGCGTCGATCCCCGAGCCGCCGGTCCGCACCGGCCCGTCGGTGACCGTCTCCCATCCCGGCTCCACCTCGCCGGCGCCGGTCACCCCGGCCAGCGCGATTCGCAGCCCGGAACCGCCAGAATCCACCCCCAGCACCCAGCCCCCGGCGGGGCCGCTCACGGCAGCGTCCAGTCCACCGGCGCGGCGCCCTGCTCGGCCAGCAGCGCGTTGGCCCGGCTGAACGGCCGGGAGTTGAAGAAGCCGCGGTCCGCCGACATGGGGGAGGGGTGCGCCGATTCCACGCTGGGCACCTGGCCCAGCAGCGGGCGCAGATTGCGGGCGTCACGGCCCCACAGGATCGCCACCAGCGGCGTGCCGCGCGTCACCAGCGCCCGGATGGCCTGCTCGGTGACCTCCTCCCAGCCCTTGCCGCGGTGGGAGGCGGGGGTGCGCGGCGCCACGGTCAGCGAGCGGTTCAGCAGCAGCACCCCCTGCCGCGTCCAGGGCGTGAGGTCACCGTTGGAGGGGCGGGGCAGCCCCAGGTCGGTGTGCAGTTCGCGGAAGATGTTCTCCAGGCTGCCGGGCAGCGGGCGCACCTCGGGCGCCACCGAGAAGCTGTGCCCCACGGCGTGCCCCGGGGTGGGGTACGGGTCCTGTCCCATGATCAGCACCCGCACCTCGTCGAAGGGCTGGGTGAAGGCCCGCAGGACGTGCTGCCCGGCGGGCAGGTACGTCCGCCCCTGGGCGATCTCCGCGCGCAGGAAATCGCCCATCGCGGCGATCCGGTCTGCCACCGGGTCCAGGGCCTTGGCCCAGCCCGCTTCCACAATCTCATTCAACGGTCGTGCTGCCACGGTCCGTTACCCTACTGTCCGGGACCGACACCGCGCGCCATGCCCGAAGCGTCCCTCACGTCCGTACGAGCGGTGCTCACACCGCCCGCTGGTACTGCGGCGGCACCCCGTGGTGGCTCACGCCCAGGTCACGGGCGGCGCGGTGCGGCCAGTACGGGTCGCGCAGCAGCTCGCGGCCCAGCAGGACGGCGTCGGCCTCGCCGTTGCGCAGGATCTTCTCCGCCTGCTCCGGTTCGGTGATCAGGCCCACCGCCGCCACCGGCAGGTCCGTCTCGGCCTTGACCCGGGCCGCGAACGGCACCTGGTAGCCGGGGCCGGTGGGGATCCGGACCCCGGGGGCGTTGCCGCCGGTGGAGACGTCCAGCAGGTCCACCCCGTGCTCCCGCAGCAGCGTGGCGAAGCGCACCGTGTCCTCCGCCTCCCAGCCGCCCTCGGGCAGCCAGTCGGTGGCCGAGATCCGGAAGAACACCGGCAGGTCCTGCGGCCACACCGCGCGCACCGCGTCCACTACCTCCAGGGCGAACCGGGTGCGCCCGGCGAAGTCGCCGCCGTACGCGTCGGTGCGGTGGTTGCTGAACGGGGACAGGAACTCGCCGAGCAGATAGCCGTGGGCGCCGTGCACCTCGACGACCTCGAAGCCGGCCCGCAGCGCGCGCCGGGCCGTGTCGGCGAACTGTCCAATGATCTCGTGGATCCGCGCGGTGCTCAGCTCGGTGGGCACCGGGTGATGCTCGTCGAAGGCGAGCGGGGACGGGCCGACCGGCTGCCAGCCGCCCCGCTCCGCGCTCAGCGGCCGGCCGCCGAGCCAGGGCCGGTCGGTGCCCGCCTTGCGCCCGGCATGGGCGATCTGGACACCCGGGACGGATCCCTGCTCCTTGATGAACGCGGTCAGCGGGCGCAGCGCCGCCTCCTGCCGGTCGTTCCACAGCCCCAGGTCGGCCGGGCTGATGCGGCCCTCCGGGCTGACGCCGGTGGCCTCCAGCAGGACGAGCCCGGCGCCGCCCGCCGCCCGGGCGCCGTAGTGCACCAGATGCCAGTCGCGCACGGCTCCGGTGTCGGGTCCGGAGTCCGGGGCGGAGTACTGGCACATCGGGGCCATCCAGACCCGGTTGGGCAGGGTCAGCGACCGCAGGGTGAAGGGCTCGAACAGGGCACTCACGGCAGGCTCCTCGCGGGGGGCTCGGACAGGGGGGAAACGGTGGTACGGCAGCCATCGTAGTACGACGCTCATCAAAGTACGATGCCCCTCGTATGATGGACGCATGAACCCCTCTGCCCCCGCGCCCGTCACCGTCGCCGGCCGCACCCTGGACCACCCGGACCGCGAACGGATCCGCCTTGATCAGGTGCTCCAGGCCCTGGCCGACCCGCTGCGGCTGTCCGTGCTGCGCCGGCTCGCCGCCGCCGGTCCCGGCGCGGAGCTGTCCTGCTCGGACTTCGACCTGCCGGTGAGCAAGTCGACCAGCACCCATCACTTCCGGGTGCTGCGGGAGGCGGGGCTGATCGCGCAGACGTACCGGGGCACCGCGAAGATGAACGCCTTGCGCGGCGCCGACCTGGAGCAGCTGTTCCCCGGCCTGCTGGACGCCGTCCTGGCCGCGGCGGCGCGCGAACGCGCGCGTTAGAGGAGCGCCTCCATCCGGGCGATCTCCACCCGCTGCGAGGCGCCGATCTCGGCGGCCAGCTCCAGCGCCGCCCCGTCGTTGCCCTGCGCGGAGACGTCCGCCGCCATGGTCAGCGCGCCCTCGTGGTGAGCGATCATCAGCTCCAGGAACAGCGCGTCGAACTCCGCGCCGCGCGCGGCGCGCAGCCGCTCCATGTCCGCCGCGCTCGCCATCCCCGGCATGTCCGCGCCGTGCTCCCCGTGCCCGTGCCGGGCGCCGTCCCCGGCCTGCTCGCCGCCGGCGTTGCGCAGCAGCCAGGCGCGCATGATCTCGACCTCCGGGCCCTGGGTCGCCGCGATCCGGCCGGCGATCCCGCGTACCGAGGCATCGTGGGCGAACTCCCCGGCCAGATCGGTCATCTCGATGGCCTGTTCGTGATGGCCGATCATCATGGTCATGAAGGCGTGATCGGCGGCGTTCGGGGCCGTGCCCTCCTCGGCCGCCTCGCGCGCCTCCTGCGGGGATATGGTCCGCGCGTCCTCGCCCGGCCGGCCCGGCGCGATCACCGACGCTTCCTCGGAGTGCCCGGTGTCCCCGGCGGCCGCCTCACCGCCGGTGCAGCCGGTGAGCGCCGCCGCGGCGAGCACGGCGATCAGGGATACGGCCGTCGCGGCACCCTTGACAGGACGGCGGGCGCGAAGAGTTGACACAGAGTCCTCCTGATGCGCGAGTGCATCATCAGCCAATACGGAAAGATGAATGATCTGTTTCCCATATTGATCTGTACATGCACGTCGGGATACTGATGACATCCGTGAACCGGTCAACCCCACGTAACACCGGAACGGATCCCGGGAGGATTCCAGTGACATCGTTGCACAGACCCCGCGTGCGACGCAGGCGGCTCGGAGTGACCATGGCGGCCCTCGCGGGCCTGCTGGCCACCTATGCCCTCAGCGGAACAGCCCTCGCCACCCCCGATGCGGGCGACAACGCCCCCGAGACGCAGGAGATCACCGCCGACCAGTCCCCGCGCCTGGAATCGGCGGGCGGCAGCGGCGAGATACCCGGCCTGGGCGAGATCGTCCACACCCCCAACGTCACCCACGTGGCCAACGTCCCCAAGAACGCCCTGCAGTCCACCAACTCGGACATCTCGTTCCAGGGCAACTACGCCTACGCCGGCAACTACAACGGCTTCGTCATCCACGACATCTCCCGCCCCAGCAAGCCGAAGATCGTCGCCGAAGTGCTGTGTCCCGGCGGCCAGGGCGACATCTCCGTCAGCGGCGACCTGCTCTTCCTGTCCGTCGACTCCTCGCGCAGCGACGACTCCTGCAACAGCGTCTCCCAGTCGGCGACCATCAAGGATTCCTGGGAAGGGATCCGGATCTTCGACATCAGCGACAAGCGCAACCCCAAGTACGTCTCCGCCGTCGAGACCTACTGCGGTTCGCACACCAACACGCTGGTGCCGGACGGCAGGAACGTCTACCTGTACATCTCCTCGTACTACCCCGACGCCTCCTTCCCCGACTGCCAGCCGCCGCACGACGGCATCTCCATCGTGAAGGTGCCCCGCAACGCCCCCGAGCGCGCCGAGGTCTCCAGCTTCGAGGTGCTCTTCCCCGACGGCGGCTTCCCCGGCAGCGACCGCGGCTCGGCCACCACCGGCTGCCACGACATCACCGTCTACCCGAGGCTGAAGATCGCCGCCGGTGCCTGCATGGGTGACGGCATCCTCATGGACATCTCCAAGCCCGCCAAGCCGCGTGTCATCGACCGGGTCCAGGACGCCGAGCGCTTCGCCTTCTGGCACTCCGCCACCTTCAGCCAGGACGGCAAGAAGGTCGTCTTCACCGACGAACTCGGCGGCGGCGGCGCGGCCACCTGCAACGCCCGCATCGGCGACGAGTACGGCGCCAACGGCATCTACCACATCACCGGCAAGGGTGACCGGCGGCGCCTGGAGTTCCAGAGCTACTTCAAGATCCCGCGCTACCAGTCCGACACCGAGAACTGCGTCGCCCACAACGGCTCGCTCATCCCGGTCCGGGGCCGCGACATCATGGTGCAGTCCTGGTACCAGGGCGGCGTGTCCATCTGGGAGTTCACCGACTCCGGCAACCCGCACGAGATCGGCTACTTCGACCGCGGGCCGCAGAGCAACGAGACCCTGACCTTCGGCGGCTCCTGGTCCGCCTACTACTACAACGGCTACATCTACTCCAACGACCAGGCGGGCCTGGACGTCCTGCGCATCGACGACCCGCGCACCAACGGCGCGCGCGGCGTCAAGCTCACCGAGCTCAACGCCCAGACCCAGCCCAGTTACTGGTGAGCACCGCTACGAATGAGCACCCTCACCCGATGACATGAGCACCCCGCCGGGCGGTTCACCGCCCGGCGGGCACCCCCGCTCCCACTCCAGCCCGTACCGGGCGAACAGCTCCGCGCGCAGCCGGTGCCCCGGCATCGGCGCCCCCGGCAGCAGCACCGCCACCACCGCGCCCATCAGCAGCGCGCGCAGCATCCGGTAGTCCGTGTCCGGATCGGCGGCACCGTAGCGCACCATCGTCTCCCGCAGCAGCGCCGCCAGCCGCTGCTGCTCGGCGCACTGGACGAACCCCTCCTGCTGCAACAGATGCGCCATGTGCGCCCGCATCAGCACCGGCCGCCGCGCCGCGAGGCCCAGGATCGCGTCGATCGCCCGTGCCAGCAGCTCCCGGCCGCCCGCCGCGTCCGCGCACGGCGCCGGCTCACGCTCCAGCGCGGCGGCGAGCGTCAGATGCATCTGCCGGTGCACGGCGCTCTGCAACAGTTGCCGTTTTCCCGGAAAGTAGTACGACACCAGACCCCGGGCCGCACCGGCCCGTTCCGCGATGTCGCCCAAGGTCGTGGCCTCGTAACCCCGCTCCCCGAACAGCTCGGCGGCCGCTTCGAGCAGCCGCTCGCGCGAGCGCCGCCGCAACTCTTCATTGACCGATGCGCGGCGAGGGGACATGCTGGACTCCCGTTGACTGGCTCACAGCCAATATACTCAGCGAGGACGCCGGACATCCGCCCCGGGGGCGGAGCCCTGTCCGGCACGGACCGGTGGTATCGGGCGGCGCGGGGGACCGCCCGATACCGCCACCACCACGTCAGTCCACCAGCTCCAGCACCGGCAGCAGACCGTCGGGACGCTCGGTCACCGGCAGGTGCTCCACCAGGTGCAGGGCACATCCGATCGCCGTCGCGCCCCCGTCCGCCCGCTGGTTGTCGCCCACCATGAGCGTGTTCCGCGGCAACAGACCCAACCCGGCACAGGCGATCTCGAACAGCCGGGGATCCGGCTTCACCAGCCGGTGCTCGTAGGACAGCACCCAGGCGTCCACGTACCGGTCCAGACCGTGCTCGCGCAGCACCGGACGCAGATCCCAGCCGATGTTGCTCACCACCGCCACCCGCACCCCGCGCTCCCGCAGCCCGGCCAGCACCGGCTCCGTGTCGGGGTAGGGGCGCCAGGCGTCCGGCTCCATGTGCCGCTCGTACAGCGCGTCGTACAGCCCGGGCAGCGGCAGCGGTACGCGCCGGGCCAGCCCCGTGTACAGCGCCCGGTGCCCGGAGGGATCCCGGTCCCGCTCGCGCCACAACTCCGCCAGCTCCTCGGGCACCTCACGCGGCGCGCCCCCGCCGGGCAGCGCCCCCGCCTCCTCCAACTCCTGGGCGAGCCGCCGCGTCTCGCCGTCCGGCATGTCCACCCCGGCCCGCGCCAGGACGGTGCTCAGCCAGCGCTCCGCCGGTTCGATGCGCATGAGGGTCCCGGAAAAATCGAAAAGCACACCCTTGATCGCCATCCCCCGATCCTCCCCCACCCACCGCGCCCTCCCTCCGCGCCGCACGGGTGGGGACCGCTGACCGTACGCCCGGTCGCGGGCCGCCCGGGCCCGGGGCTCAGCCGCCCAGCGCGCTCAGGCCCGGGGCGAAGGCCAGCAGCAGCGGCACGGCCGGCACCAGGGCGGCGATCGCCGTCAGCCGCAGGCGCCGGGCCGGGGTCAGCCGCCGGGACGGCGTCAGCAGGCGATGGACGCGGTGCGGCAGCTGCGCGCGGTGGGCCGGGGAGGCGAAGACCCCGCGGTCTTCGTTCAGGCCGACCAGCGCCAGCGCGGTCGTCAGCCCCCCGAACCGCCGCGACGCGGCGTCGTCGGCCGCCAGCTCCACCAGCCGGTGCACCTGGTCCCGGAACCCCGCGAACACCGGCACCCGCGGAAAACCCTCGGCCAGCGCGCCCGCGCAGTGCACCAGCCAGTGATGGCGCGCCCGCGCGTGCCCGTCCTCGTGCGCCTGGACCGCGTCCAGCTGCCGCCCGCTCAGCCGCCGCAGCGCCGCCGTGGTGATCACCAGCCGCCGCTCCGCGCCGTCCGTCAGCAGCCAGGCGTCGGGCCGCTCGCTCTCCAGCACGATCAGCCGTTCCCCGGCACCGTTCCCCGCGCCGCCCTCACCCGGCAGCAGTGGCGCCCGCTCCCGCAGCCGCGCCCGCCGGGCCCGGCGCGCCGCGCGCGCCTGCCGTACCTGGAGGGTGAGCATCACCGCCGTCCAGATCCCGCCCGCCGCCAGCAGGACGGCCAGCACCGCCGCCCACAGCTGACCGTCCGGCTGCAGCGCGTACGCCTCGATCACCGGCGCCGGGGCTGGCGCGAAGACATGGCCGCGCACCCCGTGCCAGGCCGCCGCCCCGCTGAGCGCCATCGCCAGCACACAGCACAGCAGCACGGCCGCCACCACGCACTGCCACACCCACAGCGCGAGCACCGGTTCGCGGTCCGGCCAGGAAACCCTGGCCAGCACGCGCGGCGCCGTCGCCGCGGCGAGCCCACCCAGCACCAGCAACGCGAGCGCGATCACCATGCCCGTCAGCCTAGAGGCCGCCCCGCTCCCGCCCGGCGCCGGGGTGATCTGTCCCACACCGTCCTCACATGGACACCAGCATCACCAGCATCCCCAGCGACAACGCCAGCCGGCAGCCCGCCGCCACCTCCGGCGACCGTTCCGCAGGCTCCGCCCCGCCGCCGGCCACCGGACCGGCCCCCGCCGCCACCGGCGCGGGCGGCACCGGCACCACCAGCGCACCCGTGCGCAGCGCGTACAGCGCGAAGTACCCCAGCAGCACCCCGGTCAGCACCGGCACGCCGCCCGCACCGTGTCCCGCCGGGCCGAGCATCGCCAGCCCCATGTACACCATGGCCAGCGCCTCCACGACGTGGTGGGCCCGGTGCGCCGGCCGCGCCCGCAGCAGGGCGGACCATCCCGCCAGCGCGCCGAAGAACACCACGTACGCCTGCCCCGGCGCCGCCGCTCCGGCGCCCGGCACCGCCATGAACGCCATGCCGAGGCCCATGGCCCCCTCGACGCCCGCCGGCCGCCGCGCTCCCCGCCCAGGTTCCGCCGCCGCCCGGTACAGGCAGTACAGTCCGGTGCTCCCGCACAGGGCCACCAGCAGCCACCCCACCACCACCGGTCCCTCGTGCATCGCACCCCTCCCGATGTCCGCCCCCCGTTCCCTGCCCGCGCCGCCGCAGGGCTACGACGGCGCACGGAAGCGCGGGGGAGCGCGGGGAGTGCGCGGCGGGCACGCGCGTACGATGGACCGCTGTGACAGCAGCAGCAGAACTGGTCTTCGCGACGGCGACCGAGGCCGATGTGCCCGCGCTCGTCGCCCTCGTGGAATCCGCCTACCGGGGCGAGTCCAGCCGCGCGGGCTGGACCACCGAGGCGGATCTGCTGGACGGGCAGCGCACCGACCCCGAGGGCGTCCGGGAGGCCATCGGCGACCCGGACGGCCTGGTGGTGACGGTCGCCCTGCCGGAGGACACCGGCGCCGGGACCGCCCCGCTGCTGGCCTGCTGCCAGCTCCAGCACCGCCCGGCCGCGCAGGGCCCGGGCAGCGCCTACTTCGGGATGTTCGCGGTGAGCCCCACCGCCCAGGGCGCCGGCATCGGCGCGGCCGTGCTGGCCCACGCCGAGCGGACGGCTCGTACCGTCTGGCGGGTGGAGCGGATGGAGATGCAGGTGATCACCGCCCGCGCCGACCTCATCGCCTGGTACGAGCGCCGCGGCTACACCAGGACGGGGGAGCGCACCCCGTTCCCGTACGGCGACGAGCGCTTCGGCCTCCCGCGCCGCCCCGGCCTGGAATTCGAACGGCTGGTCAAGCCGCTGGGCGGCTGAGCTCCGCCACGATCTCCGGCCGGTCGGTCACCACCCCGTCCAGGCCCAGCTCGCGGACCCGCGCCAGATCCTGGTCGGTGTTGACCGTCCAGCTGATCACCTCCAGGCCCAGCGCCCGGCACCGGTCCACCGCCTCCCGCGTCAGATGCGGCAGCTCCGCCGAGACCAGGTCCGCGCCCAGCTCCCGGGCCCGTTCCGCGGCGGTGTCCGTGGAGCGCCCGGTGACCAGGCCGATGGACTGCTCGGGCAGCAGGCCGCGGACGGTGCGCAGCGCCTCGTCGTGGAAGGAGATCACCCGCACCCGCCCGGCCAGCCCGCGGGCGGTGATGACGGCGGCCAGCGCCGTCGCGGCGGCCGGGTCCTTGATCTCGGCCTGCAAGGGCAGGGCGACCGCCTCGGTCACCTCCTCGAACAGGGGCACCCGCTCCCCGAGCCCGGCGTCCAGTTCGCGCAGCGCGTCGGCGGTGTGGTCGGCGACCGGCCCGGCGCCGTCGGTGGTGCGGTCCACGTCGGCGTCGTGCATCACCACCAGCGCGCCGTCCTTGCTCAGATGCAGATCCAGTTCGATGACGTCCACGCCCTCCCGCTCGGCACGGACGAAGGACCGCAACGTGTTCTCCGGCTCCACGCCCATCAGCCCGCGGTGCCCGACGATCATGAGTGACATGGGGCCACCGTAGCGGCGCCCGGTGACGCCCCGCTGAACACCGCGCGAGGCTCCCCCGACACCTCCAAGGACAGGAAAAGTTTCTGTCTAAACATGCTGCCACCGCATAATTTCCGGGATCTCGGCTTGATCGACAGACCTTCCCCGGATACGGTGCTAGTACGCGAGGATCTTTTGTGGAGGAGTGATCATGCCGGAAACCCTGGCCCCCACCACCGCCGAGGAGTATCCGCCGACCCCGGCGGCCCGCGTCGTGGACCACCCGGCCTGGCCCCGGCTCAAGCACGCCGTCGAAGCCGTACGCCCCGCCCAGTCGCGGGACGGCTCCATCGACTTCGACGCCGAGTCAGCCCCGTCCCGCGCCGCCGTCGAGCGCGAGATCGAGCGCGTCATCACCGAACTGCGGACTCTCTCGCCCCTGTTGCCGCACGACGCCGCCTACCACCGGGCGCTGGAGAGCGACCTGCGCCGCTGGGCGGACGAGGGCTTCGGGGTCCCCGACTTCCTCGACTCGCTGCTCGCCTTCCGGCCCGCCGAGCACCGCGCCGACGGCCTCCAGCACCTCGTGCTGTTCCCCATGTACACCCAGAACGGCAACCCCGACCGCAACCTGGAAGCCGTCGTGGTGCGCGTCGTGTGGCCCGAGTGGCTCGCCGAACTGGAGCGCACCCGCTACGACAACCCGATGTTCCTCGGCATCACCTTCGAGGACTTCACCCCCGGCTACGACACCAACTCCGCCGTGCTGTTCCCGGAGACCATTGCGGTCCGCGAGGCCCCCGAGCGGTTCAGCTGGGGCGGCATCTTCTGCGACCGCGAGGCCGCCCGCTTCCGCAAGGTCGTCGCCGCCGCCGGCGAGGTCACCAGCCTCGCCCTCCCCGAGGACGCCCAGGGGCTGCTCACCGACCAGGAGCGCACCCAGCACACCTTCGTCCTGTGGGACATGATCCACGACCGCACCCACAGCCACGGCGATCTGCCGTTCGACCCCTTCATGATCAAACAGCGCCAGCCCTTCTGGATGTACGGCCTGGAGGAGCTGCGCTGCGACCTCACCGCCTTCCACGAGGCGGTCCGGCTGGAACGCGAAGGGCTGCCCCAGGCCCGCGACGTCCAGTACGCCGTCCTGCTCGACCGGATCTTCCGCTTCCCCGTCACCGGCGCCCGCAACCGCAACTACGATGGCCTCGGCGGCCAGCTGCTGTTCGCCTACCTCCACCAGAACGGCGCGCTCCAGTGGACGGACAACCGGCTCAGCATCGACTGGGAGCAGGCCCGCGCCCTGACCGTGCGGCTGCGCGAGGAGATCGAGACCCTGTACCGGCTGGGCATCGACCGCCCCAAGATCGTCCACTGGTTCAAGGCGTACGAGTTGGTCAGCGCCTACCTCTCCCCGCACCCCGGCTCGACTTGGGCCAAGGGCCCCGAGGCCCTGGACCTCACCCAGCCCCCGCGCAAGCTCGTCGACGACGTCCTGCCGGACGAGTTCCCGCTCAGCCTGTTCTACGAGGCGCTGGCCAAGAAGCTCCGCAAGGTGATCGAATCCACCCGGGGCATCACGGCGGACACCCCCGTCCGACAGGCGGCCTGACCGGGCGCCGGGCCATGATGGAAGAGCCCCGAGGAAGCGAGGGACGATGACCGACACCGACGCAGCGCCCACCACCGGCCCCCTGGACGGCGCGGTCGTCGCCGTCGCCGGGGCGGCGGGACCGGCCGGCGCCGCCACCCTGCTGAGCCTGGCCCGCGCCGGAGCCACCGTGGTGGCCGCCGACGCCGACCCCGAACGCCTGGCCGTCGCCGTGGACGCCGCCCGTTTCGCCCACGGCGGAGCCACCGTCACCGGTGACACCGTCGACCTCCTCCACCTGGACACCGCCCGTCAGTGGGCCGCCAGGACCGAGAAGGAGTACGGGCGGATCGACGGCCTCGTCCACCTCGTCGGCGGCTGGCGCGGCTCGGCCTCCTTCGCGGACACCGACCTCGCCGACTGGGACGTGCTGCACGACCTGCTGATCCGCACCGTGCAGCACACCTCCCTCGCCTTCGAGGGCCCGCTGGCCCGCAGCGGGAACGGCCGCTACGTCCTGGTCTCGGCCGCCGGCGCCACCCGCCCCACCGCGGGCAACGCCGCCTACGCCGCCGCCAAGGCCGCCGCGGAGGCATGGACCATGGCCCTGGCCGACGGCTTCCGCAAGACGGGCACCGACGCCGGCGGCCCTCCGCCGTCCGCCGCCACCGTCCTGATCGTCAAAGCCCTGGTGCACGAGGCCCTGCGTGCCGAGCGCCCGGGAGCGAAATTCGCCGGCTTCACCGATGTCACCGACCTCGCCGAGGCCGTCACCGGTCTGTGGAGCAGGCCCACCGAGGAAGTGAACGGAACCCGCCAGTGGCTCACCCCCCAGCCGTGACCGACACCGACACCGACGCCCGCCGGCACCACGACCCGAGTGTGCGCGGCTTCGCCAGTGACAACTACGCCGGCACCCACCCCGAGATCCTCGCCGCCCTCGCCCTGGCCAACGGCGGGCACCAGGGCGCGTACGGCGACGACGACTACACCCGCCATCTCCAGGACGTGATGTGCCGCCACTTCGGCGCCCGCGCCGAGACCTTCCCGGTCTTCAACGGCACCGGCGCCAACGTCGTCGCGCTCCAGGCGCTCACGGACCGCTGGGGCGCCGTCATCAGCGCCGACACCGCGCACATCCACGTGGACGAGGGCGGCGCCCCCGAGCGCGTGGGCGGCATCAAGCTGCTCACCGTGCCCACCCCGGACGGCAAGCTCACCCCCGCCCTGATCGACCGCGAGGCGTACGGCTGGGACGACGAGCACCGGGCGATGCCCCAGGTCGTCTCGCTCGCCCAGAGCACCGAACTGGGCACCCTCTACACCCCGGACGAGCTGCGGGCCATCGCCGACCACGCGCACGAGCGCGGCATGACCGTCCACCTGGACGGGGCCCGGCTCGCCAACGCCGCCGCCGCCCTGGACCTGCCGCTGAGCGCCCTCACCACCGACGCCGGGATCGACGTCGTCTCCTTCGGCGGCACCAAGAACGGCCTGCTGTACGGGGAGGCCCTGGTCGTCCTCTCCCCGGACTCGGTGCGCGCCATGCGGCACCTGCGCAAGCTGTCCCTCCAGCTCGCGTCCAAGATGCGGTTCGTGTCCGTCCAGTTCGAGGCGCTGCTCGCCGGTGACCTGTGGCTGCGCAGCGCCGGGCACGCCAACGCGATGGCCGCCCGGCTGGCGGCGGGGGTGGCGGACGTGGCGGGCGTGGAGATCCTCCACCCGGTCCAGGCCAACGCCGTCTTCGCGCGGCTGCCCCGGGAGGCCGCCGAGCGGCTGCGCAAGCGCCACCGCTTCTACTTCTGGGACGAGAGCGCCGGCGATGTGCGCTGGATGTGCTCCTTCGACACCACGCGGGAGGACGTCGACGCCTTCCTGGCGGCCCTGCGCGAGGAAATGGCGCGCTGAGCGTCCCCGCCCCGACGCGTCACCGCCCGCCCGGACCGTGTGTCCGGGCGGGCGGACATCGTGTCACGCCTGCCGCGGCTCCGGTGCCGTGCCGCCCAGGTGCGCCGGCAGCCACCAGGTGTCCTCCGGGCCGCGCGGCCCCTCGGGGTACGCCTCCTGGGCCGCTTCCAGCAGCCCCTGCATCCGCTCGCGCATCCGCTCGGTCAGCGTCACCGCCGACTCGGCCGGGTCGGCGGTCATCGGCTCGCCGATCCGGATGGTGATCGGGTAGTGGCGGCGGCGCAGATCCCGCTTGCGGCCCTTGGTCCACACCCGCTGGGTGCCCCACAGGGCGACCGGCAGCACCGGCACCTGGGCCTCCTGCGCCATCCGCACCGCGCCCGACTTGAACTTCTTCAGCGTGAACGAGGGCGAGATCGTCGCCTCGGGGAACACCCCGACGATCTCCCCGCCGCGCAGCGCGGTCAGCGCGTGTTGGAAGGCGTGCTCGCCCTGCTTGCGGTCCACCGGTATGTGCTTCATGCCGCGCATCAGCGGCCCGGAGATCTTGTGCTTGAACACCGAGTCCTTCGCCATGAACCGCACCAGCCGCTTGGACGGCCTGGCCGCGAACCCGGCGAAGACGAAGTCCAGGTACCCGATGTGGTTACTGACCAGCACGGCACCACCGGACGTCGGCACATGCTCGCTGCCGGCGATGTCCAGACGCAGATCGAGCGCCTTGAACATCGTCCTGGCGGCGGCGACGACCGGCGGATAGACAAGCTCTGCCATGCGGGACCCTTCATTCGTGCGGTCGTGGTGACCGCGCACAACCTACGCTGCCGTAACTTCCGGCATCCGCAGATAGTGCCCGGTTACCGGTGTGATTGGCTAGCCCGGGAGACCGACCGAGGCGGACGGAGAGTGACGATGGATGGGGGCGAGCGCCGCGAGCAGCCGCTGACGCCCGCCGCACTCGGTGTCGCGGGGCCACTGGGGGAGCGTGCCACCCTGGTGCACTTCTCCAGCGCCTTCTGCCGGCCGTGCGCGGCCACCCGGCGTGTTCTCGCGCAGGTCGCCGCGATGGTGCCCGGCGTCCGGCACCTGGAGATCGATGCCGAGGCCCACCTGGAGACCGTGCGCGCCCTGCGGGTCACCGCGACCCCCACCGTACTGGTCCTGGACGCCGCAGGGCGCACCGTGCGCCGCGCGTCGGCGATGCCCCGCAAAGCCGACGTCATCGCCGCGCTGGGCGAAGCGGTCGGCGACCGGGCCGACGGCCCCACCGACGCGTAGCGCAGGTCACATTGCGGCATGCTTGATGGCGGCATATAGGCTGGGTTTACTGACCAGTAACAACCGGGTGATCAGAGGAGCCGGCGTGAGCCTGAGGATCGTTGTCTGTGTGAAGTACGTGCCCGACGCCACCGGTGACCGGCACTTCGCCGAGGACTGGACACTGGACCGCGACGACGTCGACGGCCTGCTGTCCGAACTCGACGAGTACGCCGTCGAACAGGCCCTCCAGATCGCCGAGAGCGCCCGCGAGGCCGGCGAGGAGGCCGAGATCACCGTGCTCACCGTCGGCCCCGAGGACGCGGCCGACGCGCTGCGCAAGGCGCTGTCCATGGGCGCCGACAAGGCCGTCCACGTCGAGGACGACGACCTGCACGGCACCGACGCGCTCGGCACCTCCCTCGTCCTGGCCAAGGCCATCGAGCACATCGGCTACGACCTCGTCGTGTGCGGCATGGCCTCCACCGACGGCGCCATGGGCGTGCTGCCGGCCATGCTCGCCGAGCGGCTCTCCGTCCCCCAGGCGACGCTGCTGTCCGAGCTGACCGTCGCCGGCGGCACCGTCACCGGCCGCCGTGACGGCGACGCCGCCACCGAGCGGCTGAGCGCCCAGCTGCCCGCCGTCGTCTCCGTCACCGACCAGTCCGGCGAGGCCCGCTACCCCTCCTTCAAGGGCATCATGGCCGCCAAGAAGAAGCCGGTGGAAGCCCTGGACCTGGAGGACCTCGACCTGGACGCCGAGCGGGTGGGCCTGGCCGGATCCCGTACCGAGGTCATCTCCGCCACCGAGCGCCCGGCGCGCACCGCGGGCGAGATCGTCACCGACGAGGGCGAGGGCGCCGGGCAACTGGCGGGCTTCCTCGCCGGCCAGAAGTTCATCTGACCGCCGCCCCGCCCCTCGTACGCCGCACGCACCTTCCGCAGGAGACATCACCATGGCTGAAGTCCTCGTCCATGTCGACCACCTCGACGGCGCCGTCCGCAAGCCCACCCTCGAACTGCTCACCCTCGCCCGCCGCCTCGGCGACCCGGTCGCCGTCTTCCTCGGCGCCGGGGCGGACGCCGCCGCCGGCGTCCTCGCCGAGCACGGCGCCGTCCGCATCCTGACCGCCGACGCCCCCGAGTTCGCCGACTACGCGATCGTGCCCAAGGTGGACGCCCTCCAGGCCGCCCACGACGCGGTCCGCCCGGCCGCCGTCCTGCTGCCCTCCTCCGCCGAGGGCAAGGAGATCGCCGCCCGGCTCGCGGTGCGCCTGGACTCCGGCATCATCACCGACGCCGTCGACCTGAGCACCGACGAGCAGGGGCCGGTGGCCACCCAGTCGGTCTTCGCCGCCGCCTACACCACCACCTCCCGCGTCACCCAGGGCACCCCGATCATCACGGTCAAGCCCAACTCCGCCACCCCCGAGGCCGCCCCGGCCGCCGGCACCGCCGAGCCGCTCGCCGTCACCTTCGGTGACGCCGCCACCGGCACCAAGGTCACCTCCCGCACCGCGCGCGAGTCCACCGGGCGGCCCGAGCTGACCGAGGCGGCCATCGTGGTCTCCGGCGGACGCGGCGTCGGCGGCGCCGAGAACTTCGCCGTCATCGAGGCCCTCGCCGACTCCCTCGGTGCCGCCGTCGGCGCCTCCCGCGCCGCCGTCGACGCCGGCTGGTACCCGCACTCGCACCAGGTCGGCCAGACCGGCAAGAGCGTGTCCCCGCAGCTGTACGTCGCGGCCGGCATCTCCGGCGCGATCCAGCACCGGGCCGGCATGCAGACCTCCAAGACGATCGTCGCCGTCAACAAGGACGCCGAGGCCCCGATCTTCGAGCTGGTCGACTACGGCGTGGTCGGCGACCTCTTCGAGGTCCTGCCCAAGCTGACCGAGGAGATCAAGGCCCGCAAGGGCTGACCCGGCCGCCCCCGAGGCCCGCACCCGGTCCAGGACAACGGCGCCCGCCGCACGGCGGGCGCCGTTGTCTTTCCCCCGCGCGCCGGTTAGCTTCGTTCAACGAATTGTTGAACGACGGGCCGAGGAGCCGCCGGTGGATCAGCGTCAGGCCCGTACCAGCATCCCCGCCGCCACCCGCCACGCCATCGACGCCTCCCTCGCCGGAGCCGACGCCCATCTGGCCCGCCACTACCCCGGCGAGGCCACCACCCGGCAACCGGTGCACACCGTCTACGTACCCGCCGACCGCTTCGCGCCGGACACCGCCCGGCAATGGGGCATCGCCGCCCTCGCCCTGCTGGACACCCACGCCCCCGACCCCGCCGCCCTGGCCGCCGTCCTCGATCTGCCCGAGGACCTCGCCGGCGACATCCACCGCCGGGTCCGCGCCAAGCTCACCACGGAACCCGTCGAGGACCTCCGCATCGACTTCGAGGACGGCTACGGCCGCCGCCCCGACGCCGAGGAGGACGCGGACGTCCTGCGCGCCGCCGCCCACATCGCCACCGCCCGCCGCCGGGGCACCGCCCCACCCGGCATCGGCATCCGCTTCAAGAGCCTGGAAGCCCCCGTACGCGACCGGGCGATCCGCACCCTCGACCTCTTCCTCAGCGCCCTGCTGGAGGACGGACCGCTGCCCGGGGAACTGCGCCTGACCCTCCCCAAGGTCTCCCACCCCGACCAGATCACCGCCATGGCCCGGCTGTGCGAAGCCTTCGAGACCGCCACCGGGCTGCCGGCGAACCGCCTCACCTTCGAGGTCCAGATCGAGACCACCCAGGCCATCCTCGGCGCCGACGGCCGCGCCACCGTCGCCCGGCTGATCGCCGCGGCCCCCACCCGGGTGGCGGCCCTGCACTACGGCACTTTCGACTACAGCGCGGCCTGCTCCGTCAGCGCCGCCCACCAGGCCCCGGACCACCCCGCCGCCGACCACGCCAAGGCCGTGATGCAGGCCGCCGCGGCCGGCACCGGCGTGCGCCTGTCCGACGGCTCCACCAACCTCCTGCCCACCGGGGACACCGCTCAGGTGCACCGGGCATGGCGCCACCACCACGCCCTCGTCCGGCGGTCCCTGGCCCGCGCCTACTACCAGGGCTGGGACATGCACCCCGGCCACCTGCCCACCCGCTACGCCGCCGTCTACACCTTCTACCGCCAGGGCCTGCCCGGTGCCGCCCGCCGGCTGGCCGCCTATCTCGGCGGGACGGGCAACGGCGAGGGCGCCGTGCTCGACGAACCCGCCACCGCCCGCGCGCTGGCCGGTTTCCTGCTGCGCGGGCTGCACTGCGGGGCACTGGACAGCGCCGAGGTCACCGCCGCCGCCGGGGCCGGCCCCGACGCGCTGCGCACCCTGGCGGCCCCACCCGGCTGACCGCTCTGGACAACCCGCCCCGTTCCGGACAGGCTTCCCCCTCATGGACCTGGATCTTGTCGCAGCCGTGGACATCGGCGGCACCAAAGTCGCGGCCGCCCTCGTGGACGGCGACGGCACCCTGCTGGCCCGCGCCCAGCAGCCCACCCCCGCCCGGGAGGGCGCGCGGCAGGTGCTGGCCGCCGTCACCGGCACGCTCACCGCCCTGATGGCGGACGAGCGGTGGCGGCGGGTACGCGCCATCGGCATCGGCAGCGCGGGCCCCGTGGACGCCCGTACCGGCACCGTCAGCCCCGTCAACATCCCCGCCTGGCGGGACTTCCCGCTGGTGGCCGGGATCAGGGCAACCACCGGTGCCCTGCCGGTCACCCTGCTCGGCGACGGCAACGCCATCGCCGCCGGCGAGCACTGGCGCGGCGCCGCCCGCGAGCACGACAACGCCCTGTGCATGGTGGTCTCCACCGGCGTGGGCGGCGGCCTGATCCTGGACGGCGCCCTGCACCCCGGCCCCACCGGCAACGCGGGCCACATCGGGCACATCAGCGTCGACCTCGACGGTGATACCTGCCCGTGCGGCGGCCGGGGCTGTGTGGAGCGCATCGCCAGCGGCACCAACATCGCCCGCTGGGCCACCGAGGCGGGCTGGCACCCGCCGGCCGGGGCCGCACCCACCGCCGCCGCCGTCGCCGCCGACGCCCGCACGGGGCACCCGGTGGCCCGCGCGGCCTTCGCCCGCTCCGCGCGGGCCCTGGCGGCCGGCATCGCCGCCACCGCGACCCTCGTCGAACTGGACGTGGTCGTCGTCGGCGGCGGCGTCAGCCAGGCCGGCGAGGTGCTGTTCACCCCGCTGCGCGAGGCGCTTCACACGTACGCCACCTTGCCGTACGTCCGGGGCATCGAGGTGCTCCCGGCCCAACTGGGCACCGACGCGGGCCTGGTGGGGGCGGCAGCCGTCTGCCGCCGCGGCGCGGACACGTTTTTGACACCGGGACAAGCGGGCAACTGACTCACGGGCGAAAAAGGAGGGGGATCCGTGATCATCTGGCTGAACGGCGCATTCGGTGCCGGCAAGACCACGGCCGCACGGGAACTGATCGACCTGCTGCCGGGCAGCCGGCTCTACGAACCCGAACTGGTCGGCGCCAGCCTGCGCGCTACGCTCCCCAAGGAGCGCCTGGCCGAGGTGGACGACGTGAGTGAACTGCCGTCCTGGCGCAGGCTGGTGGTGGACACCGCCGCCGCTCTGCTGTCGGAGATCCCCGGCCCGCTCATCGTCCCGATGACCCTGCTGCGGCAGGAGCACCGGGACGAGATCTTCGGCGGTCTGGCCACCCGGGGGATCGCGGTGCGGCACTTCCTGCTGCACCTTGAAGAAACGTTCCTGCGTGTGCGGATCGACGGTCGCGCCACGGACGACGACGCGGCCCGTCGGCACGGACTCGCCCAACTGCCCCACTACAGCGCCGCGCTGCCCTGGCTCACCCACGACGCGCACACCATCGACACCCACGGACACACCCCGCGCCGCACCGCCGAGGCCCTCGCCGAGGCCATCAGCCTCGACCAGGGCGCCTGCCCCATCGTGCAGACCCCGCCACCACGCGCCGAGACCCTCGCCGCCGGCATGCTCCTGTTCGACGACCACGACCGGGTGCTCCTGGTGGACCCCACCTACAAGCCCGGCTGGGAGTTCCCCGGCGGCATCGTCGAGGCCGGCGAGCCCCCCGCCCGGGCCGCCGTGCGCGAGGTCGCCGAGGAACTCGGCCTTAGCCTGTCGCCCCGGCCCGACCTCCTCGTCGTCGACTGGGAACCGCCGCGCCCCTCACGCCCCGGCGGGCTGCGGCTGCTCTTCGACGGCCGCCGGCTGACCCCCGACCAGATCCGTACCATCCGGCTGCCCGCCGACGAACTGCGCGCCTGGCGCTTCACCACCGAGGACGAGGCACGGACCCTGCTCTCCCCGAACCGCTTCGACCGGCTGCGCTGGGCCCTGCACGCCCGTACCCGGGGCCGCCCCCTCAACCTGGAGGCCGGCGTCCCCGTCGGCGGCTGACACCCCGCCGAATCGCGCCCCCGCCACCCGCGCCCTACCGTGTGCCTGACGGCCCCACACCGGGGGAGACCCCCACCAACGGTGAACCGCCATGCACATACCGACCCACCGGACCCCCGACCGCGACAGCTGGGGCACCCGCCTGGCCGCCGCCGGCCTCGGCTGCGCCCTGGTCCTCGGCCTCCAGCTGATGCACCAGGCCACCGGCGCCGGCGGCCCGCCCCAGCCCTCCGCCCCGGGCACGGCCGGCGGCGCGGGCACCGCGCACCCGCCCCAGCCCTCCGCCGCCCCCACCCGGGTCGGCATCCCCGCGATCGGCGTCGACGCCGCCCTGACCCCGGTCGGCCTGGACCCCGAGGGCTGGCTCCAGGCCCCGCCCCCCGACGCCGGGCACCTCGCCGGCTGGTTCACGGACGCCCCCGCCCCCGGCGCCCGGGGCACCGCCGTCCTCACCGGACACGTCGACACCGCCGCAGGGCCCGCCGTCTTCTATTCCCTGGGCGCCCTCGGCACCGGCGAGACCATCACCGTCACGCGCCAGGACGGCGGCACCCTCGACTTCACCGTGTACGACATCGCCGTGTACGACAAGGACCGGCTCCCCGAGCGGGTCTACGCGGACACCGGGCAGCCCGAACTGCGGGTCCTCACCTGCGGCGGCAGCTACCACCCGGAGACCGGCTACACCGGCAACGTCGTCGTGTACGCCACCCTGACGGCCGTCCACTGACCCGGCTGGCCGCATCCCGTGACCCGTTCACCGCGTCCGCGTGGCCGGACAGCACCCACCACGCCTAGCGTCACCCAGCACACGGAGCAGAACCGCCCCTCCCACCCCACCGGTCACACCCGCCACACCGTCATCCCGGACGAGGAGCCCCCATGACCGCACTGACCACCCTCGCCGTCACCGCGCTCACCGGCATAGCCCTGACCGCCGCCGCCCCCGCCCAGGACAGCGACTCGTTCGCCTTCAGCCTCTCGCCGCAGACCGTCCAGCCCGGCGGCACCGTCACCCTCACCGCCACCGGCTGCACCGGCGCCGAGGCGTTCGCCGAGTCCGGCGTCTTCGACCGGATCAGCCTCGGCACCCCGGGGCAGACCCAGAGCGCCCGCACCACCGTCAACCCGGCCGCCCGCCCCGGCAGCACCTTCGACGTCACCTTCACCTGCGGCGCCCAGAGCGGCCGTACCACGCTCACCGTCAACAGCACCGTCGCCGCCGCGGCCACGCCCACCCCCACCCCCGCCGCCGGCACGGCGACGGCGGCAGCGGGCAAGGAGGGCGCCGCCACCCCCACGGCCGACTCCACCACCCTGCCCACCCTGGGCTCCCAGGCCGGCACCGGCGGCTCCCAGCGGGACCTCACGCCCGTCCTGCTCACCGGGGCCGGACTCACCGCGACCGCGCTCACCGGCGGCGTCGTGCTGTACCGCCGCCGGGCTCAGCAGCAGCGCTGACCGGCGGCCCGGCGGCGGCGCGGAACCGTTACGCCCGCGAGCCCTCCGCCCGCTGCTCCGCGTACCCCAGGACGAACAGCGCCTCGGCCACCGCCATCCGCTCCAACTCCCGCGGGTCCACGCTCTCGTCCACCGCGTGGATCCGCGCGGCGGCGTCGCTCAGCCCGATCAGCAGGATCTCCGCCTCCGGGTACAGCCCCGCCAGCGTGGCCGTCAGCGGGATCGAGCCGCCCTGGCCCACCACGGCCATCTCGGCGCCCTCGTACGCCGCCCGCATCGCGTCGGCCATGGCCGCGTACGCGGGGGAGGTGGTGTCCGCCAGGAAGCCCTGGCCCTCACCCGCCGGGTCCACACTCACCCGCGCACCCCACGGCGCGCGCGCCCGCAGGTGGTCCGCCAGCAGCCGGGCCGCCTCACCCGCGTCCACCCCCGGCGGCACCCGCAGGCTCACCAGCGCCCCCGCGCTCGCCTGCACCGACGGCGTGGCGCCCACCACCGGCGGGCAGTCGATCCCCAGCACCGTCACCGCGGGCCGCGCCCACAGCCGGTCCGCCACCGCCCCGGAGCCGATCAGCTCCACACCCTCCAGCACCGCGGCGTCCTCCCGGAACGCCTCGTCCGCGTACGCCGTGCCCGGCCACACGCCCGAGGAGTCCAGACCGTCCACGGAGGTCGAACCATCCGCGTCCCGCAGCGAGTCCAGCATCCGGATCAGCGCCGCCAGCGCGTCGGGCGCCGCCCCGCCGAACGCCCCCGAGTGCAGATTCCCCTCCAGGGTGTCCACCCGCACCCGCACCATCGCCATCCCGCGCAGCACCGCCGTCACCGTCGGCTGCCCCGCCCGCACGTTCCCGCTGTCCCCGATCACGATGGTGTCCGCCGTCAGCAACTCCGGGTGCTGCTCCGCGTACCGCTCAAGGCCCCCGGTGCCCTGCTCCTCGGAACCCTCCACGATCACCTTCACCGTCACCGGCACCCCACCGGCGGCCCGCAGCGCCCGCAGCGCCAGCAGATGCATCAGCACCCCGCCCTTGCAGTCGGCCGCGCCCCGCCCGTACCAGCGCCCGGCGCGCTCCGTCAGCGTGAACGGCGGCGAGGTCCACGCGTCCTCGTCCAGCGGCGGCTGCACGTCGTAATGCGCGTAGAGCAACACCGTCGGGGCGCCCTGCGGCCCGGGCAGCAGCCCGTACACGGACTGGGTGCCGTCCGGGGTGTCCAGCAGCCGCACATCGGTGAACCCCTCGCCGCGCAGCGCGTCCGCGACCCACCGGGCCGCCGCCTCGCACTCGCTCGGCGGGAACTGCTCCGGGTCGGCGACCGACCGGAACGCCACCAGCCGCGCCAGTTCCTCGCGCGCCGTCGGCATCATCGCGGCCACCGACGCGGCGATCGCGGTGTGCGGACCTGAGTGCGGAGAAGAATGCTGCATGAAAGGCTCCTTGAGCTGCGTGCCGCCACCCGCGCACCAACCCCGGGCACGCCCGGGCCGCGTACCTGACCGGGAATGACAGCCGATCATCCCACAGCGATCCACCGCTCACCCGGGACCGTAGGATGCCAACCCGAGGACGGAACGGACGGGCAGCGGGAGCAGCGAACAGCGTGAGCAGCGAGAGCGGAGCCGAGAACACAGTGGTGTGGGACGTCGTCGTCGTGGGAGCGGGCCCCGGTGGCGCCTCCGCCGCGCGTGCCGCCGCCGAGGCCGGGCGGCGGGTCCTGCTTCTGGAGAAAGCCGAACTGCCCCGCTACAAAACCTGTGGCGGCGGCATCATCGGCCCGTCCCGCGACGCGCTGCCGCCCGGCTTCGAACTGCCCCTGCGCGAACGCGTCCACGCCGTGACCTTCTCCCTGAACGGCAAACTCTCCCGCACCCGCCGCTCCAAACGGATGCTCTTCGGCCTCGTCAACCGCGCCGAGTTCGACCAGCGCCTGGTCGACGCCGCGGTCCGCGCCGGTGCCCGGCTGCGCACCAAGGCCGCGGTCTCGCGCGTCGAACAGCACGGCCCGGCCGTGCCCGACCGGCGCACCGTCGCCGTCGTTCTCAGCGGCGGGGAGACGATACTGGCCCGCGCCGTGGTCGGCGCGGACGGCAGCGCCAGCCGGATAGGCGCGCACGTCGGTGTCCGTCTGGACCGGGTCGATCTCGGCCTGGAGGCCGAGATCCCGGTCCCGCCCGAGGTCGCGGCCGACTGGGCCGGCCGTGCCCTGATCGACTGGGGCCCGCTGCCCGGCTCCTACGGCTGGGTCTTCCCCAAGGGCGACACCCTCACCGTGGGCGTCATCTCCGCCCGTGGCGACGGCGCGGCCACCCGCCGCTATCTGGAGGACTTCACGACCCGGCTCGGCCTGTCCGGCTTCGAGCCGGCCATCTCCTCAGGCCACCTGACCCGTTGCCGGGGCGAGGACTCACCGCTCTCCCGGGGGCGCGTGCTGGTGTGCGGTGACGCGGCGGGGCTGCTGGAGCCGTGGACCCGGGAGGGCATCTCCTTCGCGCTGCGCTCCGGCCGGCTGGCCGGCCAGTGGGCGGTGCGGATCGCCGACGCGGGGGACGCCGTCGACGCGCGTCGTCAGGCGCTCAACTACACGTTCGCCATCAAGTCGGGTCTGGGCGCCGAAATGGGCGTGGGCCGCCGCATGATCGGTATCTTCGGTCCGCGTCACCGGCTGCTGCACACCGCGCTCATCGGCTTCCGTCCCGCCTGGAACGCCTTCGCCCAGATCACCCGCGGCTCCACCACCCTGGCCGGGATCGTGCGCAATCACCCGGCCGCCCGCCGCGCCCTGGCCGCGCTGGACCGCACCGACCCCGCCGCGACCCCCGCCGACGAGGGAGCCGCGCCCGCCGACGAGGGATCGCGCAAGGAGTAACGGCGCCCACGCCGTACGGGGTTCGCAGCGAGCCGGTGGCGCCCCGTACGGCGTGGACGCCGTGGCCCGAGGGCCGCTGCGGGGCGGGGTTCTCATGGCTCCGGGTGTCCGGGCACGCCCTGTGCTGTCCGCCCGGCCCTTCCTGTGTGCGGTGACGCTCTCAGGAGACGGTCTGTGCCGACCCGCGCATGCCGTACGCGATGGCGGCGGCGGCCGCGGACAGCAGCGCCACCGAGGTCAGGGCCGTCGCCAGGGAGAACCAGTCGGCCAGGAAACCGATCGCCACCGGCCCCAGCAGCATGCCGCCGTACCCGACCGTCGAGGCCGCCGCCACGCCGCGCGGCCCGGCCAGCGACCCGGCCTGACCGATGGCCACCGGGAAGATGTTCGCCAGACCCAGACCCGTCACCACGAAACCCAGCAGTGCCGGCCAGACCGAGGGCGCGAGCGAGGCCAGCAGCATCCCCGCCGCGGCCACCGAACCGCCGGCCACCATCGCCCGGGTCTGCCCCAGCCGCAGCAGCAGCCAGGTGCCCGACAGCCGCCCCACCGTCATCGCCAGCGCGAACACGGTGTACCCGGCCGCCGCCAGACCCTCGCTCGCCAGCAGCGTCTCGCGCAGGTGCAGCGCGCTCCAGTCCGCCAGCGCACCTTCTCCGTACGCCGTGCACGCCGCCACCACCCCGAGCACCACGACCAGCCACCCCACCGGGCCCGCCGCGCCGGCCCGCGGCGCGTCCGCGGCCGCCGGATCCGGCCCGGGTGCGCGCGGTGCCGGATGGGCCAGCAGCGCGCGTCCGGCCACCACCGCCACCAGTACGCCGATCAGCGCCAGCGCCGACAGATGCCAGGCTGCCGACAGTGACCCGGCCACCAGCCCGCCGGCCCCCGCGCCCACCATCCCGCCCAGCGAGAACGCCGCGTGGAAGGAGGGCATCACGGGCCGCCCCAGTGCCGCGACGAGATCGACCGCCGCGCTGTTGGCCGCCACGTTCATGCCGCCGAACCCGGCGCCGAACAGCAGCAGCATCGCCCCCAGCACCACGGCCGAATGCGCGTGCGCGGGCAGCGCCACGCTCGCCGACAGCAGCAGCGCCGCGCCCACCGTCACCGGGTGGTTTCCCAGCCGCTGGCACAACCGCCCCGTCAGCGTCATCGTCACGACGGCGCCCACCGAGACGCCCAGCAGCGCCAGCCCCAGCGCGCTGGCCGACGCTCCCGTCTGCTCCTTCACCGCCGGGATCCGCACCACCCAGCCGGCGAACACGAAACCGTCCACGGCGAAGAACGCCGTCAGCGCGTACCGCAGTTGACGCAGCGCCGGATCGACTGTCCTCCGACCGTCGCCGGCCCGGCGGTTTCCCCGTTCCGACCCGGCCCTGAATTTGTTCATCGAAGGCACAAAGTCAGAATAGGGACGTGACCCGCTCTCGTACAAGGCTGGAACGCGGCCGCAACGCGCTCGGCCCCGCCCTTCAGCTCGTCCACACCGGACGTGCCCCCACCCGCGCCGTCCTCACCACCGAACTCGGCGTCACCCGCGCCACGGCGGGCGCCGTCGCGGCCGAGCTCCAGACCCTCGGGCTGATCACCGTGGACGCCCGCCCCGGCGCCCCGGCCGGCGCCCAGGGCCGCCCCTCCCACCGGCTGTCCATCGCCGACGACGGCCCCGTCGTGCTCGCCGCCCAGGTGCACGCCGACGGCTACCGCGCCGCTCTCGTCGCGCTGGGCGGCGGCATCGTCGCCACCACCCCCGCCTGCCAGACCGTGGACGCCGACCCCGCCCAGGTCATCGGCGAACTCGTCGCCGCGGGCGCCGAACTCCTGGCCGCCAGTGGCCGCCGCTGCGTCGGGGCCGGACTCGCCGTCCCCTCCGCCGTCGCCGAGCCCGAGGGCACCGCCCGCGGGCCGCTGCATCTCGCCTGGCCCGCCGGGGCCCCCGTCCGCGACATCTTCAACCGCTGCCTGGCCGACGCCGGATTCACCACCCGGGGCCACTGCGGCAACGACGTCAACCTCGGAGCCCTCGCCGAGCACCGCCACGGCGCCGGCCACGGCGCCCGCCATCTGCTGTGCGTCGCCACCGGCCACCGCGGCGTGGGCGGGGCCCTCGTCCTGGACGGGCGGCTGCACACCGGCAGCGCCGGGCTCGCCCTGGAGGTCGGCCACCTCACCGTCGATCCCGCCGGGCGGCCCTGCCAGTGCGGCAGCCGGGGCTGCCTCGACGTGGAGACCGACCCCCTCGCCCTCCTGGACGCGGCCGGGCGGCCCCCGGGGCCCGAGGGCTCGCTGCTCGACCAGGCCCGCGACCTGATCCGTACCGAGTACGCCACCGACCCGGCCGTGCGCGCCGCCACCCATGCCGTCGCCGACCGCCTCGGTCAGGGGCTGGCCGGCCTCGTCAACATCCTCAACCCCGACCGCATCATCCTGGGCGGGCTGCACCGCTGGCTGCTGGAGGCCGATCCCGCCCGGCTGCGCGCCGCCGTCCGCGACCACAGTCTGTGGGGCAAGGACAGCAACGCCGCCATCCAGCCCTGCACCCTGGACCACAACAGTCTCGTCGGCGCCGCCGAGCTCGCCTGGCAGCCCATCCTCGACGACCCGCACGCCGCCCTTCCGGGCTGACCGCCGCCCCGCACCCCCGTGCAGCCCCCACCCCTCTACAGCCCGAAACCGCCCAGCAGCGAGGCCAGCGACTCACCGCCGGCCGTGATGCCCGGCGCGAGGGCCGTCCCCGACAGATAGAAGCCGAACAGCGCGCACACCACCGCGTGCACTGGCTTCAGTCCGTCCTTGCGGAAGAACACCAGCATCAGCACCGCGAGCAGGACCACCCAGGAAACCGACAGGATCACGACCACTCCCTTCACCGTATGCACCCTAAAGCCCACAAAGAGTAATGATCACTCGATACGGGCAAATGGGTGAAAGCCGCCCACGGCGCCGGGAACGCCCCCGCCACGCCGCACACTTGACCGGATGCGGTGCGAGTACCGCCGCAGACCTCGATAGGCTGGTCATCGGTCTAGGGCAAGGAGGAGCCAGGACGATGTCAGAGAGCACGCCGCTGTCACCACGGGCCAGGCTGGCCGTGACGGCGGGCAAGGCAGCAGCCGCCGTATCGCGCGCCGCCGGCCGCGGAAGCGGATCGGTGATCGGCGGGCGCGTAGCCCTGAAATTCGACCCCGAACTGCTGTCCCGGCTCGCCGGACATCTGGACGTGGTCCTGATCTCCGCGACCAACGGCAAAACCACCACCACCCGGCTGGTCGCCGAGGCACTGCGTGCCGGTGGCGAGGTCGTCTCCAACGCCCTGGGCGCCAACATGCCCGCCGGCATCACGTCCGCGCTCTCGGGCGGCGCCGAAGCCCGCTTCGGAGCCCTGGAGGTCGACGAGAAGTACCTCATCGCCGTCGCCCAGGATGTCAACCCCAAGGCGATCGCCCTGCTCAACCTCTCCCGCGACCAGCTCGACCGCGCGGCCGAGACCCGCATGATGGCCGAGCACTGGCGCGAAGGGCTCCAGGGCACCAAGGCCATCGTCATCGCCAACGCCGACGACCCCCTCATCGTGTGGGCCGCGTCCTCGTCCCCCAACGTGGTGTGGGTCGCCGCCGGCCAGGCGTGGAAGGACGACGCCTGGTCCTGCCCCTCGTGCGGCGGAGTGCTCCAGCGCCCCGACGACACCAACTGGAAGTGCGCCCAGTGCGGCTTCGGCCGCCCCACTCCCACCTGGGTGCTCTCCGGCGACAGCGTGCTCGACCCGCACGGCGCCTCCTGGCCCATCCACCTCCAGCTCCCCGGCCGCGCCAACAAGGCCAACGCCACCTCGGCCGCCGCCGTCGCCGCCACCTTCGGGATCTCCCCCCAGGTCGCCCTCCAGCGCATGCAGTCGGTGGCCGCCGTCGCGGGCCGCTACGACGTCGTCCAGTACGAGGGCCGTGACATCCGGCTCCTGCTCGCCAAGAACCCGGCCGGCTGGCTGGAGACCTTCTCCCTGATCGACCCGGCCCCGGCCCCCGTCATCCTCGGCGTCAACGCCCGCGGTGCGGACGGCACCGACACCTCCTGGCTGTGGGACGTCGACTACACCCGGCTCACCGGCCACCCCATCGCCGTCATCGGCGACCGCCGCCTGGACCTGGCCGTCCGCCTGGAGGTGGCCGGCCAGAACTTCCAGGTCTACGAGACGGCGGCCGAAGCCATCCGCAACCTGCCCCCCGGCCGCATCGAGGCGATCGCCAACTACACGGCGTTCCAGGACCTGCGCCGCGTCGTCGGCAACTGACACCAAGGAAGGCCAGCACACCATGACCGCCTCCAGCCTGCGCCTGGTCTGGGTCTACCCCGACCTGCTCAGCACCTACGGCGACCAGGGGAACGTCCTGGTCGTCGAGCGCCGGGCCCGTCAGCGCGGACTCGCCGTCGAGCGCGTCGACGTCCGCTCCGACCAGCCCGTCCCCACCACCGGTGACATCTACCTCATCGGCGGCGGCGAGGACCGCCCCCAGCGCCTGGCGGCGGAGCGCCTGCGCCGCGACGGTGGCCTCACCAAGGCCGCCGAGTCCGGCGCGATCATCTTCTCCGTCTGCGCCGGTTACCAGATCCTGGGCCGCGAGTTCGTCAACGACCTCGGCGAGCGCGAGGCGGGCCTCGGCCTGCTGGACGTCATCAGCGTCCGGGGCACCGGAGCCCGTTGCGTCGGCGACGTTCTCGGCGACGTCGACGAGCGTCTGGGCCTGCCCCAGCTGACCGGCTTCGAGAACCACCAGGGCGTCACCCAGCTCGGCCCCGGCGTGCGCCCCTTCGCGAAGGTTCACTTCGGCAACGGGAACGGCACCGGGGACGGCACGGAGGGCGCCTGGCGCGACACCATCTTCGGCACCTACATGCACGGTCCCGTGATGGCCCGCAACCCGCAGATCGCCGATCTGCTGCTCCGCCTCCACCTGGACGTACCCGCGCTCCCCCCGGTGGACGACCGCTGGTACGACGCCCTGCGCACCGAACGCGTCGCGGCGGCCACCCAGACCGTCTGACCGAAAACGCCGGGTCATATCCTGTTGCCCATGGACCACGGTGACCACGGCACGATGGCGGATCTGCCGCCGTTTTCCTTCGCACGCGGAATGGAATTCGGCGGCGATCCCGTCTTTCTCGCGGGCAGCCTGATCGTTCTCGCGCTCTATCTGTGGGGCGCCCTCCGCCTCCACCGCCGGGGCGACCGCTGGCCCGTCGGCCGCACGGTCTCCTTCGTCCTGGGCATCGTCTCGATCCTCGCCGTGACCGCCACCGCGCTGAACGACTACGGCATGGTGCTGTTCAGCGTGCACATGGTGCAGCACATGGTGCTCAGCATGGTTACCCCCATCCTGCTGCTGCTCGGGGCCCCGGTCACCCTCGCGATGCGGGCCCTGCCCCCCTCGGCGCCCCGCCGGCTCCTGATCGCCTTCCTGCACACCCGCTACGTACGGGTGCTGACCAGTCCGGTCTTCACGATCCCGCTGTTCATCGCGAGCCTGTACGGCCTGTACTTCACCCCGATCTTCGACTTCCTGATGGGCTCCAGGGCCGGCCACATCGGGATGATGGTCCACTTCCTGGCCGTGGGTCTGGTCTTCTTCTGGCCGATCATGGGTGTGGACCCCGGCCCGCACCGCTCCGGCTACGTGATGCGCCTGCTGGAGCTGTTCGCGACGATGCCCTTCCACGCCTTCTTCGGCATCGCGCTGATGATGGGCAGCGAGCCCATGATCACCACCTTCGCCGACCCCGCCCCGTCGCTGGCCACGGACGCCCTGGCCGATCAGTCGGCTGCGGGCGGCATCGCCTGGGCCTTCAGCGAGATCCCCACCGTGCTGGTGCTGATCGCGCTGGTCTTCCAGTGGTGGGCCTCGGAGGAGCGCACGGCGCGCAGGGAGGATCGCCAGGCCGACCGTACGAACGACCAGGCCCTGGCCGACTACAACGCCTACCTCGCCTCCCTCGCCAAGTAGTCCCGGCCGGCGCCCGGGCGCCGCGCCCCTGGGTCAGCACGGCACCACGGCGGGTGGGCCGGAGCACCGAAAATCCGCTCACCGCGTGTCTGTCCGCCGCCGCTCCGGGTGACGCCGAGGGGGGTGTGCTGTGAGGCGGGGCACGAGACGGCGGTCACATCCGACCCGGGGTAGGAGAGACCTGGGCGCCGCCAAAGCGGACAAAGCGCCCATATGGCGGCTCGCTACGAGGTGCGGTCGCAGAGGCGCTCTTTGCTCCGGGGGTGGGGGTGCGGGCAGGGTGGCGTTGTCGCGCTTCGCGGCATTTCCCCCGTCTCGTGAGGATCGAGGTGTTTTGTATGACCGCCACCCACGGCGTTTCCCGCATCCGGACCCGCACGGCTGCTGTGGCCGGCATTGTGACCGCCGGGGCCGCGGCTCTGTCCCTCGTCCACGCCCCGGGTGCCGCTGCCGACGCGCACACCTCCGCCGTCGCCCCCACCACCATGAGCACCAGCGCTCCGGCCTTCACCGCGCCTGCCGACCAGGGCAGCACGGACCAGGCCCCGCAGGCCGGCGACAGTGCCGCCACGGACAGTGGTGACACCGGCAGCGCCGCCGCTGCCGCCGCCGACACGGCCGAGGCCCCCGCGGCCGAGACCGCCGCCGCTGCCGCCGACACCGCGGCGCAGGCCCCGCAGAAGGAGTCCGCTCCGGCGGACAAGGGCCGCGGCGCCCAGTACAACGACGACGGCACCCTGGTCACCATCGACCGCAAGGACCAGCCCAAGCCGAAGCCCGCCTCGGACGAGCAGATCGACCAGTGGATCAACAAGGCCCTGGACGTCATGAAGGAGAACGGCATCCCCGGCTCCTACGAGGGCATCAAGAGCAACCTGATGCGCGAGTCCAGCGGCGACCCCCACACCATCAACATGTGGGACAGCAACGCGCACAAGAACATCCCGTCCAAGGGCCTGCTGCAGGTCATCGACCCGACCTTCGAGCAGTACCACGTGGACGGTACGAGCAAGGACGTCTACGACCCGGTGGCCAACATCGCCGCGGCCTGCAACTACGCGGCCGACCGCTACGGCTCCATGGACAACGTGAACAGCGCCTACTGACCGTGGCCTGATCCGACCCGAGCCGAGCCGGACCCATACCCGGTGCCCCCCGTGCCCCTGCGGCGCGGGGGGGCACCGGGCTTTCGCGGTCGGCGGCTGCCGCCGGGGCGGCGCCTGCGCACGGCACGGACGCCGGTCCGCACCCGGTACGCCGGAGGGCGAGGACAGCAGTTCTGTGCTGCTCCCGGTGAGGAACGGCCTAGGAAGGCGATTCCGGCCGGTGGAACCATCCCTGGAGCGGCAGCCGCGCCCCACCGCCCCCGCCGGCCGCCGCACCGTTCCGCCCCTTTCCCCGAGCCCGGAAAGAGCCACCCCGTGACACCTCCGTCCGCACACCCCGACGCCCCGTCCCAGGTACCCGACCCGACCGTGCGCGTCGTCGCCCACACCCTGGACGACTCGGGTCTGGTCACCACGGGCACGGCCCGTCCACTGCTGCGCTGGCGCCCGGAGACCCACCCCGACACGGACCCCGCGACCGTCCGCGCGACCGCCTACGAGCTGCACACCGCCTCCGACGACGCGAAGGACAGCAGCCCCCGGCGCCGCCCGCCGGGTGCGACGTGCGTGCCCCGGCCGCCGGTGACGAGCACGGCCTCCACGAAACCGTGCGAGTGGGGCGGGACGAGGTGCTCGTGCGTGTACCTCCCGGTGTGCACCGGCTGACCCTCGGCGAGGAACAGGACACCCCGCACGTCATCGACGGCGCTCATGCGTTCTGTATACGCCACCGGCGGCCGTGCCGGTACGCCGGTGCCCGCCGGACCGCGACGCGCTCCGGCGGGCACCGCCATGCGGATCAGACGGCGGTGTAGCCGCCGTCCACCAGGTGGTAGCTGCCGTACACGAAGGACGCGCGCGGGGACAGCAGGAACGTCACCAGTTCGGCGACCTCCTCGCTGGTGCCCAGGCGCCCGGCCGGGTGCAGGGCGACCAGGCCCTCGTACTGGGCGCGGTCCATCTCCTGGAGCAGCGGCGTCTCGATGAAGCCGGGGCCGACCGCGTTGATCCGGATGTTCTTGGTGGCGTACTCGGCGGCGGCGGTCTTGGTCAGGCCGATCACGCCGTGCTTGGCGGCGACGTACGCGGAGGAGCCGGGGGAGGCGACGCTTCCCAGGATCGAGGCGACGTTCACGATCGCCCCGCCGGAACCGGCGGCCTCGATGGCGGGCAGCTCGTGGCGCATGCAGTGGAAGACGCCGTCGAGGTTGGTGCGCACCACCCGGTTGTAGGCGTCGATGTCGTACTCCCCGGTGGGGGCGACGGGGCCGGCGACACCGGCGTTGTTGACGGCCAGGTGCAGACCGCCGAAGGTCTCGACGGCGAAGGCCACACCGGCCTGGACGGACGCGGGGTCGGTGACGTCCATGGTGACGGCGGCGGCCGACAGGCCCTCGGAACGCAGGGTGGCGGCGGCCTCCTCCGCGCCCTCGGCGCGGTAGTCGGCGACGACGACGTCGGCCCCTCCGGCGCCCAGCCGGCGGGCGGTCGCCAGCCCGATGCCGGAGGCGGCGCCGGTGACCAGGACGGTGCGGCCGGCGAACTCGGTGGCGTAGTCGGGTACGGGGGTGGTGCTCATGGGGCTGTTCACTTTCTTCGTGCGGATAGGACCTCGCGGTCGGCGGCGGCTGCCGCCTCCTCCGTGAGGGCGTCATAGGAGCGCTCCACCAGCGCGGCGAGGTCGGCCACGGCGCGGCTCTGGTCGCCGGCGGGCGCGTGGCGGGCCCACAGCCGCATGGCGGCGGTCAGCACACCGGCGGCGGCGTCGACGACCACGGTGGGGCGGGGGTCGTGGGCGGCGTCCACGGCCAGCCGCGCGGCGACGATGCCGACCGATTCCTCCTGGGCGTCGACCCGGATGCGCTGGTAGGCGGCGAAGAGCGAGGGGTCGCTGTCGATCCGGGCGAGCAGCGCGCGGATCTCGGGGCGGTGGTGCGACGCGGGGGTGTCCCGGTCGGTGAGCCAGTGCCCGACCGCGCGCCGGTAGGCGATCAGCGGCGGCTCCGTGGCGGGCCGCTCGCGCAGCAGTGCGTTGATGCGGCGGCCGTCCTCCCGGACGAAGTCCAGGGCGGCTTCCTCCTTGCTCGCGAAGTAGCGGCTGAAGGTGCGGCGGGCGACATCGGCGCGGTCGGCGATCGCGGCGACGGTCACCTCGTCGGGGCCGTGCCGCAGCACCAGCTCCAGGGCGGCGGCGGCGAGCGCTTCGCGGGTACGCCGCGCCTTGCGCTGCCGGCCGTCTTCGCGGGGGGCCGGGATCGGCAGGGGAGACCTGTTCACCGTCATGGCACCGACGTTACACCCACTCATGTCCCATGGGGACAAGAGTCCCGGTGGGACAGAAACGGCTTCCTCGCTTCCCCGGCGGAGCCTCGCGGCGACGCCACGGACGCCTCCCGGGTGGCCGGACACGAGGCGTCACCATCGGGGCCGCACCGTGACCGTCCCGGTTTCCGGGCCTGCTTCCTGGGCCGGGCGCCGGCGGGTCGACCGACCGGTGGGTCCCGGACGGCGGGAAGGTGCCGTGCTGCCTCAGATGTGCGTCAACACCCAAGCGCTGTCAGCGCGTTCGGGTGAACTGTGGGCGCGGCCGGCGGGTACGCGGCCGTCGCGGGACAGAGTTACTTCGCCGTGCCGACGGCATACGGCCGCGGCCCGACGAAAGGCGGGGCAGGATGCGAGCGGAAGCACTCAGCCGGGCGAAAGTGGTCTTCACCCTCTTCGACGCCGATGGCAACGGATACCTGGAGTCCGAGGACTTCGACCTCATGGCGGGGCGGGTCGTCCTGGCGGCCCCCGACGCGGGGGAGGCGGAGAAGGAAGCGCTGCGCGACGCCTTCCGCCAGTGGTGGGTGTTCCTGCTCGGCGAGCTGGACGCCAACCGGGACGGCCGCATCAGCCTGGAGGAGTTCACCGCCGGCGTGCTGACACCGGAACGGTTCCGGGACGCGCTGGGCGCGTTCGCGGGGACGCTGGCCGCCCTCGGGGACCCGGACGGCGACGGACTCGTCGAACGGCCCCTCTTCGAGGCACTCATGACGGCCATCGGTTTCGAACACGCCAACATCCACGCGCTCTTCGACGCCTTCGGCCCCACGGACGAGGACCGGATCACGACCGGGACCTGGATCACCGGCATCAAGGAGTTCTACAGCCCGGACCACGCGGACATCCCGGGTGACCATCTGGTCGGCGACCCGGTCTCCTGACCCGGGGCGGCGCGTCCCCTGCCGGTGACCCGGATCTCCGGCCGGGGACCGTGCCCCCCGACACGGCCCACCCGTCGCCCCGAGGGGCATGGTCACGCCCCCCGGCCCCTGGGGCACGGCTCAGCCGGCCGCCCGGCCCCAGGCGGTGAGCACCGCCAGCGACAGATCGTGGAAATCGGGCTGGGACATCTCCCGGTACGCGGCCTCGAAGTCGGCCTCCTCGACCAGCCCGGCGGCGACCATGCCCACCCGGGACTGCTCCAGGCTCAGCCGCCACCACCGCGACTCGGCGTCGTCCCCGTGGATCTGCTGGAAGCGCGCGTCCATCCCCACCTCGGTCAGCCCGGCCCGCCGCAGCGGCACGGGGAGCGAGCGGGCCCACGCCGTGTCGCTGCCCACCGACTGCTCCAGATGCGTACGGAAGGCCCGCATCACGGTGCGGTACGCCGGATGCGGGGAGTCCAGCACCGGGAAGGAGGACGGTTCCTCCAGCAGCAACGTGCCGCCCGGGGCGAGCCAGCCGGCCAGCCGGGCGACCGCCCGGTCGGGATCCGGCAGGTGGACGAGCACATAGCGGGTGTGGATGAAGTCGAAGGACCCCGGGGGGAAGTCCTCGGTCAGCATGTCGTGCCGCAGCACCTCGACGCCGGCGTCGGCCAGGTCGTCCAGAAAGGTGGTGTCCAGATCGGTCACCGTCACCCGTGCTCCCCGGCCGGCCAGCCACCGGGCCACCGAACCGCCACCGCCGCCCACGTCGAGGACGCGGTCCCCGGGCTTCAGCCCCAGGGACAGGAAACGGTTCCGGGTGTGCTCGTCCAGAACGGACTCCAGCAGATCCAGCCGTCGCCGTTCGGTGCCGAGCGCGTGGCTGAACATGCCCTCGCTGTACCGGTCCGGATTCCAGGCCCACCGCGCGCCGGGCAGCCGCTCCGTGCGGGGCGGAGTGAGTGCGGGGGTCAGGGGTTCGTTCACCGCTGAGATCTCCTTGGTGTCCGGTCGATACGGGAAGGGGGCGCACGCCGGCGCCCGGGCAGCATTACGGTGGCACCCGGCCGCTCCGCACGCCGGGGCGTTGCCGTCGAATGGCCAAAAGGCACCCTTGATCGGCGGGAACTCCGGCCGGAGGGCGGGCAGGCCGCCCGCCCTCCGGCCCGCCGGCCGCGCACGGACTTGCGAGAGACGGCCTAACCCTGACCCGGCCAGTCGGCGGGATCCACCACGAACTCGTCGAACACCTCACCGTCCGCGTCGTGGGCGACCACCCGGAAGCCCTGCGACAGCCCTGGTACGTCCGCGACATCCAGGTAGTAGACCCCCCACCCCGGCGCCCCCTTCAGCGTGACCAGCGTGGCCGGGTGGGAGCCCGCCCCTCCCTCGGGCACGACCACGATCCGCGACGGCGTCTCCGTCAGCCGCCAGGAGCCCTTGACGAGCGTGACCTCGCCGGCCTCGCCGCTGTAGCCGGCGCTGATGCGGTCCGCCCCGATGTTGTCACCGATGGGGCCCTTGGCGGTCTCCAGACTGCTCGCGAACTGCCCGGGGGAGGCGATGACGTAGTTCTGCCGGCCCTCGGGCAGCAGCCCCAGCACATACTCGTCGTTGATCACGACCGGCTCATACGGCTCCACCTCCAGCGGCCCGTCACCGGCCGCCTCCCCGGGGAGCGGCCCCCGGCCCGTGGCCGCGGGCGGCGCGCCGGTGCCGGGCGCGTCGCCTGGGGAGGGCCGCTCGCCGGCCGGCCACCCCAGCGGACCGGTGGCCAGCACCACCACCAGGACTCCCGCCGCCCCCGCGCCGGCCAGCATCGCGGCCCGCCGCCGGGCCCGCAGCGCCCGGCCCCGGCGGATCACCTCCTCCACCGGCGCCGGCCCGGCCTCCACCCACCGCGCCGCCCGGCGCAGTTCCTCAACGAACTCCGGTTCGCCCTGCCGCTCCGGCACGCCGGCTCACCTCCTGTCTCTTCCCCGGGGCCCGCAGTTCGCGCACCGCCGGGTCGGCACGCAGCTTCTCCAGGCCGCGCGCCGCCCGGCTGCGTACGGTGCCGATCCGGGCCCCGAGCAGCGCCGCCACCTCGGTCTCGGTGCGGTCCTCTATATAACGCAGCACGACGGCCGCGCGCTGCCGCGGCGGAAGCCGTTGCAGCGCGCTCGTCAACACATCCCTGGCGAGGACCTGTTCGGCCTGGTCCCGGACGGTCTGCTCCGGGAACCGGGTCGTCAGCCACTCGAACACCCGAAGCCCACGGATCCGGTCGCGATGGGCGTTGATCATGATCCGCCACACATAGGCGTCCGGGTCGGCGCTCTGCGTCACGCGGTGCCACCGCGCGTACGCCTTGGCCAGCGCCACTTGGACGAGATCCTCCGCATCGTGGTGGTGGCCGGTCAGCAGCCGCGCCGTCCGCAGCAGCCGCGGCCAGCGGCTGACGGCGAAGGTCCTGAAGTCGGCGTCGTGGGCTTCGGGTGCACGCGTCATGGGGTCGGTTGATGGCGGGTCAGAAGTCCAGCGAGACCTCGATCTCGTCGAACACCTCTCCGTCGGGGCCGGACGCGGTGATGGTGTACGTGTCGACGCCGTCGACCTCCCACCGGGCCGGGTCGAAGTAGTAGGTGCCCCAGCCGTCCGCCTCCTCCAGCACCACCGGCTGGGCCCCGTAGCCCCAGCCCTGGCCCTCGGGGGTGACCGCGATGAACGGCACCCCGTCGTCGAGCCGCCAGGCACCCTCCAGCAGGACGATCTCGCCGTCCACGCCGTACACACCGGCGCTGATGCTGTTGGGGTTGATGCTGCTGCCCGGGTACCCCTTGGCGGCTTCGACGTCCTCGTCGAAGGATTCGGGGGAGGAGACCACGTAGTTCTGCTCGCCCTCGGGCAGCAGCCCCATGACGAACTCGTCGTTGATCACCACCCGCTCGTAGGGCAGCGCCTCGATGAGGTCCATCCCGCCGGCCTGGGCCGCCTGCGGGAAGAGAACCACCAGGGCCGCGGTGGTGGCGGCACCGGTGAGCAGGGCGCGCCTGAGTGTGGACTTGCCGGTCATGAACCCTCCATGGGCCTCGCTGTTTCTGTCATGACTCAGACGGTGTCCGCCCTCCGGATCTATCCGCCCTTCCCGTCACCACAGAAAATCCCGCCACCCCGGGCGCCGGCACCCTCCCGCCCCCGCCGCCTGCCGGGCACCTCCGTACCCCTGCCGTACGTCCCTCGTGCGGCTGTCGCCCGATCCGCGGGCGGGCCCCGGTGTCGACGGGGCCCGGGTTCCGCCGGCTTGCAGGCGTCAGTGCATCAGCAGCAGCCGCGTGTTCGGGACGAGCTTCCGGTTCACGCTCGTGCTCTGCACGAAGATCATGAAGTCGTCGTTGTGGTTGGGCTTGACGCGCACTTCTACGTCCGGCAGGCCGAGCAGGACCCGTGCCTCGGGCCCGGTGTACACCCGGTCCGTCTTCTTCTCCAGCACCGCTATCTGCTTGCGCGCCTGAATCTTCTCCGACTTGCTCAGCTGGTAGAAAGCACCACCGGTGCGGTAGGTGTGCCCGCTTTCCACCACCCACTCGCGTATCCCCGCGTCCCGCGTCACGGAAATCAGCTGATACTGCGACGGATTCACCGGGGTGAGGCCGGCCGCCTTGATGGTGTCCTTGTTGACCGTCTCCGCCCCCGTGGAGAAAACCGCCCGCGATCCCCGGATGCCCTTGGTGCGGCCCACCATGAATTTCTCGGTGGCCTCCTGGATGACCTGCCCGGCCTCTTCGAGGCCCTGGGTGCTCGTGGCGTCCCAGATCGCGATGTTGTCCTTCGGGAAACCGCACCGCATGGCTTCCCGCTTGCCCATCTGGTCCGGCACCAGCACGGCCAGCGTCCAGTTGTCCTGCTGCGTCTCGATCATCCGGGCCACCGACTCGACCAGCACCCTGGGGTCCTTGGACGGGGCGTCCTGGCTGCGATGACTCGCGTTCTCCTGCCCGTCGGTGAGGACGAACGTCAAGAAGCTGTGGTCGCCGTACAGCTGGGCCGTCTGCGCCAGTTCGTGCTGCGACTTCAGCGCGGCGGCCAGCAGGGCCGTCATGCCGCCGGCCCGGTACAACTGCTTGAGCGAGGGCATGCGCAGGACGTCCTTGTCATAAATGACGCACTCCACCGTGTTCGAGAACACGTACACCGTGACGCGGGTTTCCTGGTCCAATTCCTCGGACCGGCGGGCGAGATAGGAAATCTGCTGATCGGCGACTTCGACGACCTTGCCGCTCAGGTGTGACATGGACGAACTCGCGTCCAGTACCAGGGCGACGTGGTTGATGTAGTTCTGCTTTCCGGACATGAAAGCTCCCCCTCTTCCGATTGGATGTTCCTACCTTCTCACCCACCACTGACAATCGATCGTGGCGAAGGAACGGACGCGGCGTCACACCCGGCCGGAGGCCGCCCACGACGCGGGGCGGACGGGCCGTCAGGTGACGAGGAGGGGGATTCCGGGCGGCCGGGCGTTCGCGCCCCGGGAGACCGGGAGACCGTCTGCACGCGGGCGGGCCGGGGCGGCGGCCGGTGGCGACCGCCGCCCCGGTGTTCCCGAACCGTCACGGGTTCTCAATGGTGATGTAGGGGTCCCACTGGAAGTAGCCCTTCAGCTGCCGGTGCCGGTCCAGGATCTGGAAGAAGAAGCGGTACACGACCTGGCCGGGCTTCCTGACGGTCGTGCGCCAGTAGTGGTCCTGGTAGTTCTGCGTCACGAAGCCCGGCGTCCCCTCGGTGCCCTCCTGCGGCATCGGGAAGACGCCGTCGATCACCTCGATCTCCGGGGTCCTGATGAGCTGGTGGCCGCTGTCGCTGCTCACGTACCGGTACAGCAGCGCCTTGTAGTCGCTGCTCAGCGACAGTGTGGTCTCCCGCCACCTGATGCTGTCCCCGGGCTCGGCCCGCAGATTCAGCTCGGCCCCGGACGTCCCGATGATGTGGTCGTGGCGCGTCGTCATGTAGATGAGGCTGTGGTCGACCTGCGTCGGCGCGTCGGGGTTCCTCGACGCGTCGGGGTACCGCTCGACGATGGTGGCCGCGTCGAACGCGATCAGTACGTTGAGATCCGTCATTTCCTGTTCCCCTCGGGTGCGGGACTGTGGCGGGACATCGCCCGGTCGCGCCGTTCCGTCTGTGGCCGGCGCGGCCGGTGGGGCCGTCCGGTCATCGGTGGTGAGGGCTTTCGGCACCCGCTACGCCGGGGCGCGGGGCCCGGTGGGCGGCCGGGTCGCGCGCTCAGCTCCGGGTGGCGCCGAGGCGGCCGGTGTCGATGAGGGTGTGGAGACGGCCGGGCGTGAGGTCTTTGTGGTCCGGTGCCACGAGCGGGAGTTCACGCGCGAGCCGAAGACACGTCGGCCGGCGCGCACGGGACGCGGAATGGTCCCGTGGCGTGTCGGTCACGCCTCACGATCCTAGATTTGGCGGACCGACGGTGGTGCGATTCGGGGGACAACGACCGGAAAACATCGAATGCGGTACTTGGCCGAATGATCGGCTTGCTTCGCAATTCCGTGCGAAAATCGGAGTTCTGGCAGAGACGGAAGGGGAATGGTGGAGAAAGCGAGGTGTCCGCTCCGTCATCGGGCCCGGAGGTTTCAGGACCGTGGATCTCCCGGGAGTCCGTGTACGCCGGGTGGGCTGGCGACCGTCCCGGAGCACCGGCACGGTGGTACCTGGCCTTTTTCGGCGCTCGCCGACACGTGCGCGCGATTACGTCGTGGGGCGATCGGCCGTCGTCGTCGGTTCCCGTGCGTCACTGTCAGAGGCACGGTGCAGGATGAGGTCATGGAACCTTCGAGGACCGTGCAGCTGCTGTGGGACCGTATGCAGGACCGTGACTGGAGCGGCGTCGGCGCGCTGCTGGCGCCCGACGCGATCGTGGAGTGGCCGGCCAGCGGGGAACGCATCGTGGGCCGCGAGAACTATGTGCGCGTCAACGCGGAGTACCCGGAGGGCTGGTCGATCCATGTCCTGCGCGTCGTGGCCTCCGGGAACGAGGTCGTCTCCGAGGTCGAGGTGCCGCACGGGGCGATGGGCGTCCACCGGGCGGTGTCCTTCTGGACCGTGGAGAACGGAGTGATCACCGGGGGCCGCGAGTACTGGACGGAGCTCGGTGCCGACCGGGCTCCCGAGTGGCGGACTCCCTATACCGAGCGCATCTGAGGCACGCCGTGGGCGCCCCGGCGATCACCCCGCCGGTGCGCCGCCCTCGGACGTCGCGTGGAGGAACGACCGCCGGGCGAACGCGCCGCGGGAGCACTCGCGCGGCGTTGCGCCCGCACAGCGCCGGGGCCGGCCCGTACGGGCCGGCCCCTGGGTGTCCGTCTTCCCGGCGCCGGTGGTCAGGCGGCCGTTCCCACCGCCGCCTGCTGGGCCCGCCGGCTCCGTGCCCGCTGGACCAGCAGCCCGGTGACGCCCAGCGCCAGAACGAGGTAAAGGGTGGCGGAGATCGGGCTGGAGACCAGCGCCAGCGGATCTCCCTCACTGACCGCCATCGTGCGCCGGAACTCCGTCTCCGCGAGCGGGCCGAGGATCACCCCGATCAGCACCGGGGCGACGGGGAACCCGTACCGCCGCATCGCGAAGCCAAGCAGCCCGATCGCCAGGACCAGCACCAGATCCAGGACCTTGCTGCTGGTGGCGAAGATGCCCAGCATCGCGAACACGGTGATCCCGGCGTACAGATAGTGCCGCGGTACCTTCAGCAGCTTCGCCCACAGCGGCGCGAACGGCAGGTTGAGGATCAGCAGCACGACCATGCCGATGAAGAAGCTGGCCAGCAGCGCCCACACCAGCTCGCTGGCGCGTTCGAACAGCAGCGGCCCGGGCTGGAGGCCGTACTGCCGGAACGCGGCCAGCATGACGGCTGCGGTGGCGGAGGTGGGCAGGCCCAGCGCGAGGAGTGCGCCCATGGCGGTGCCCGCGGTGGCGTTGCCCGCCGCCTCGGGTCCGGCGACACCCTGAATGGCGCCCTTGCCGAACATGGAGCCCGGCTTGCGGGAGGCGAGACGGCGCTCGGTGCCGTACGACAGGAACGTCGGGACCTCGGAGCCGCCGACCGGGATGATGCCGAACGGCACCCCGATGGCGGTGCCGCGCAGCCAGGCGGGCAGGGCGAGCCGGAACTCCCGGCGGGAGAGCCAGAGTCGGCCGGTCGAGGTGATGAGTTTGGCCTCCTCGCTCGTACCCCGCCGCGCCGCGACGGTGATGACCTCGCCGAGGGCCAGCAGTCCGACGGTGATGACGACGATGTTGACCCCGTCGAAGAGCTCGGGCATCCCCGCGGTGAACCGGGAGGCTCCGGACATGCCGTCGATGCCGACAAGGGCGATGGCCAGTCCGATGGCCAGCGAGGTCAGGCCGCGCAGGATCGATTCTCCGACCACGGCCGAGATGGCCACGAAGGCGAACACCGCCAGCGCCAGATACTCCGCCGGTCCGAACAGGGTGGCGAGCCGGGCCAGGGACGGTGCGAAGAACACCACCAGCAGCGAGGCGACCGTGCCACCGATGAACGAGGCGATCGCCGAGGCCGCCAGGGCCTGGGCCGCGCGTCCGCTCTGGGCCATCTTGTGGCCCTCGATGGTCCCGGCGATGGCGGTGCTGTTGCCGGGGGTGTTCATCAGGATGCCGGATATGGAGTCACCGAAGAGCCCGCCGAACAGCACACCGGCGAACATGATGAACGCGCCGATGGGGTCGAGCGAGAACGTCACGGGCAGCAGCAGCGCCACCGCCATGGCCGAACCCAGGCCCGGCAGGACCCCGACGGCCGTGCCCAGCAGGGCTCCGACGAACACCCACAGCATGTTCATGGGCGTGAGGACGGTCAGGAAGCCGTCCCCGAGGTTGCTCAGGGAGTCCATCAGAAGACCCCTTCCAGGATGCCGGGGGGAAGGTTGAGCCCCAGTCCGGCGGAGAAGGCCAGTTGGATGCCCGAGGAGATGGCGACGGCGAGGAAGATGTCGAAGACCGTCCGCCGGCTGCCCAGGGTCCGGGCGACGCCCCAGAACAGTCCGGCGCCCGCCAGGATCCAGCCGAGCGGCAGCAGCAGCACGATGAACGCCGCCACGGTGCCGACGAGTCCCAGCACCGCGGGCCGGTTGCTGCGCACCCGCAGCGGCTCGGGTACGGCGTCCGTCGCGTCACCGGGCCCGGCGTCCGCCGGCTGTACGGCGTCGGCGTCCGGCGCCGCGGCGGGCGACGCGGGCGGCGAAGTGGGTCCGGCCTCGGGGGCGGCCACCCGCACGGGTTCGGGGCGGCGCCAGGTGTCGATGCCCAGGAGCACGGCGAAGACGAAGCAGCCGACGGCGATGATGGCCGGGAACAGCTGCGGGCCGGGGGAGGCGACGTTGTCCGGCACCTCCATCGTGAGGGTGCCGACGGCGAGCACGATGCCGGTGACGAGCAGCAGCAGCGGGATGATCAGCCCGGTCCTGCGCTGCCAGAACTCCGCCCGGGCGGGGCCGGGGGAGGCGGTCGGGGTGTTCACAGGCCCAGCTCCTCGATGACGGCGTCGACCCGGGCCTGGTCCTCCTGGATGAACTCGGCGAACGCGTCGCCGGTCAGCAGGCTGTCCACCCACTTGTTGCGGTCCAGCGCGTCCTCCCACTCGGGGGTGCGGGTCATCTCGGTGACGATGGCGATGAGTTCCTCGCGCTGTTCGTCGCTGATGCCGGGCGGGGCCACCAGCCCGCGCCAGTTGGGCAGCGCGACGTCGATGCCCTGGTCAATGAGGGTGGGGGTGTCGATACCGGGCACCGGCTCCTCGGCGGAGATCGCCAGGGCGCGCAGATTGCCCGCCTCGATCTGGTCGCGGAAGTCGTTGTAGCCGCTGACCCCGACCTCCACCGTGTGCGACAGCAGCGCGGTGAGGACCTCGCCGCCGCCGGCGAACGCGATGTAGTTCAGCTGGGCCGGGTCGATGCCGGCCTCCCGGGCGGTGAGCCCGGCCAGCAGATGGTCGGTGCCGCCGAGCCCGCCGCCGCCGATCGCGTGCCCGTGCGGGTTCTCCCGCCAGGCCTGGAGGAAGTCGTCCAGGGTCCGGTAGGGCGAATCGGCCGGGACGATGAGCACCTCGTAGTCCTCGGCGAGCCGGGCGATCGGCGTGGTGTCCTCCAGCGCGACCGGCGAGTTGTTGACGGTGATGGCGCCCTCCATGACCGTGCCGGTCATCATGAGCCGGGTCGGGTCGGCGCCCACCTCGACGAACTGGGCCAGGCCGATGGTGCCACCGGCTCCCGGCACGTTCACAACCTGCACGTTGTTCACGATCGACCCGGCGCGCAGCGCCTGCTGGAGCTCCCGGGAGGCGAGGTCCCAGCCGCCGCCCGGCGCCGCCGGCGCCATGACGATGAGCTTGGACCTCGGCGTCGCCCCCGAGGCGGAGTTGCTGGCGTCGACGGCGGCAAAACCCGCCAGCACCAGCGTGATCACGACCCCGAGGGCCGCGAGAGCCGGACGTTTCTTGCGCACGGACACTCCCTTGTGACCTGTTAACGAATGGTTTGCGACACCAGAGTGTCCGCCTAGTAGATATAGATGACCGCCAGGTGGTATACAAGCCTTCGGTTCGAACTGATTGCTGAACAAGGGGGCGGGATGACCACCACGGCGGCCACCGACAGCGACGGGGGAGGCGGCGGAATCCGCGCGGTCAGCCGCGCCTGGCGGGTTCTGCGGGCCTTCACTCCCGACCGGATGTCACTGAGCCTGGCCGACATGGTCCGGGAGACCGGACTGCCCCGGACGACCGTGCTGCGCCTGGTGGAAACCCTCGCCGCCGAGGGACTGCTGGAAGCCGGGGCGGACGGCCGGATCCGGGTCGGCACCGCCCTGATCTCGTTCGCCGCCTTCGCCGACGCGGCCTGGACCGTGCCCGCCGCCTCCCTCGCCCGGATGCGGGCGCTGGCGGCGGAAACCGGCGAGACCGTGAGCCTCTACGTCCGTGAGGGGCACCGCCGTGTCGTCGTCGGCCAGGCACCCAGCCCCAACACCCTGCGGCACGCGGTCCAGCAGGGCGACGAACTGCCCATGAATCTCGGCTCCGCCGCCTACATGCTGCTCAGCCTCGAACCCCCGGCCGAACGCGACGCCCTCATCACCGCCATCGTCACCGAATCCGGCGGCGACCCGCAGGCCCTGCGCGAGGGCATCGCCCGCGCCGCCGACCAGGGCTGGAGCGTCAGCCACGGCCAGCGCGAGGCGGGCAACAGCGGTCTGGCCGTACCCGTCCCGCACGCCGGCAGCCGCCGGCCCGCCCGCACCGTGGTCCTCGCCCTGGGCGGTCCCACCGTCCGCTTCACCGACGACAAGATCCCCGAGTTCGTCCACGCCATCCACCGCTGCGCCGAGGACATCGCGCGCATCGGACTCCCGCCCGCCCTGTACTGAGGGACCACCACCCAAGGAGAACCGTGCACGACTACCCGCCCCCCGGCGCGCTCCCCGTCGCCACCGTCTCCGACGCGATGGAACGTTTCGGCGTCGCCGACGGCATACGCCCCCTGTGGCCGGGCGCCACCTTCTCCGGGCCGGCCTTCACCGTCTGGACCCGCCCCGGCGACAACAAGGGACTGCACGCCGCCTTCGAGACCATCCGGCGCGGCGAGATCCTCGTCGTCAACGGCGGCGGCGATACCACCCGGGCCCTGATCGGCGAACTCGTCGTGCAGAAGGCCAAGGCCCTGGAGATCGGCGGCATCGTCCTGGACGGCGCCGCCCGCGACCTCGCCGAACTGCCGGAGCTGGGCATTCCCGTCTTCGCCCGGGCCGTCACCCCCGCCGGCCCCTGGAAGACCGGCCCGTACCGCACCGGCGTCACCGTCGCCGTCGGCGGTGTCCCCGTCAGCCCCGGCGACTGGGTGCTCGGCGACCACGACGGTGTCGCCGTCGTCCCCCGGGCGGACATCGGCGAGGTCATCGACACCGCCCACCGGCTCATCGCGGGCGAGGCCGAACGCCGTGCCGCCAACCAGCGGCTGGTGCCACGTGACTGACGCCCCCGCGCCCCTGGTCTGGATCCCGCGCCCCGTGCACCCCGACGCGGTGGAGCGCCTCGCGCGGCACGCCGAGGTGCGCCTGGGTTACGGCGCCGATCCCGTCCCCTTCGACGCGGTCTGCCACCGCGTGGCCGGGATCCTGCTGCGGACCGAACGAGTCGACGGAGCCATGATGCGCCGGGCGCCCCGGCTGCGGATCATCGCCCGGCACGGTGTCGGCCTCGACACGGTCGACCTCGACCGGGCCCGCGCTCAGGGCATCACCGTCACCACCACGCCGACCGCCAACACCCAGTCGGTGGCCGAGCACACCATCGCCCTGCTGCTCGCCGTGCGGCGCGGTATCGGTCTCGCGGTGCGCGGCGAGGGCGACACCCGGACCGCCATCCGCGGACGTGAACTCAACGGCGCCACCCTCGGCCTGGTCGGATTCGGCCGCATCGCCCGCCGGGTGGCGGCCATCGCCGCCCTCGGCTTCGGCATGCGCGTCCTGGCCCACGACCCCATGGTCCCGGACGCGGACATCACCGCCGCCGGCGCCGAACCCGCCGCGCTGCCCGTCCTGCTGGCGGCGGCGGACCATCTCAGCCTGCACGTGCCGCTCACCCCCGGCACCCGCGGGCTGATCGGGGCGCCCGAACTGGCGGCGCTGCCGGCCGGCGCCGTCGTCGTCAACACCTCGCGCGGCGGCATCCTGGACGAGGAGGCGCTGTTGGCCTCCGTCCGCGCGGGCCACCTGGCGGGGGCCGGCCTGGACGTCACCACCGTCGAGCCGCTGCCGCAGGATCATCCGCTGCGTGCCGAGCCGGCCGTGGTCATCACCCCGCACACCGGGGCACAGACCGAGGAGGCCCTGTACCGGATGGCGGCCGAGGCCGCCGACCATCTCATCCGGCACCTGGGCTGACATTCTGGCAGCACCCGGGCACCTGGCCCCCGAGCGGCGCACCCGCACTCGGGGGCCGCGGTGTTCGCGGCACCGCGGGCGGGGCCCGGTCACGGCCCACCGAACGAGGCGTCCCGCCGTGCGCCCGCGCCGCGCCCTCTCGCGCCGGCCCCGGGGCGCGGCGGCTGCGAAACGGCTCGCGCCCCGCCCGCTCCCCGGCCGGCACCGGCCCGCCGGTTCGGGCCGCGCGGAATGCCCTGGCTGGTGTGGCGCCAGCACCGCGTCGCGTTCCTGCTGCTGTCCGCCGGCGCCGCCGCCATGACGGCGTATCTGCTGTGGCGGGCCGGCTCCGTCCACGACGCGATGCGCGCGCTGGAGGCCGGCACCGCGACCCCGCGGCAGAACGCGCTGATCGACGAGGCCTACCGCGACCTCGGCGGTCTCGGCAGCACGCTGTCCTTCCTCCCGCTGCTCATCGGTGTGTTCATCGGTGCCCCGCTCTTCGCCGGGGACCTGGAGAGCGGCACCGCGAAGCTGGTCGGAGTGCAGTCGCACAGCAGGGCAAGCTGGGTCATCTCGAAACTGGGCATGGCCGCCGTCTTCACCGCCGCCGCCGCGGTGTCCACCGGCCTCGCCCTGCGCGGCATGTGGTCCCCGCCGGCCGACCACTGGGCCGCCAACGCCGACTTCACCAGCGCGGAGGGCTTCGACACCACCGGGCCCACGGCCGTCGTCATGGGACTGCTGGGGCTCCTGATCGGCGCCACGGCCGGGCTGCTCGCCAAGCGCACCCTGCCCGCGATGGTGATCACCCTGCTCGGCGTACTGGCGGTGCAGCAGACCTGGGCATCGGTGCGGATGGAGTTCGCCGACACGGTCGTGAAGACGACCTCCGGAGGCGCGTTCACCTCGGACGACCTGCCGGAGGTCCCGAGCAGCGCGCTGGAGATCGACCACTCCTACCTCACCGCCGACGGCTCCCTCCTCGGCTGGAGCACCTGCTCGGACGCCACCGACGCGGACGCCTGCCTCGGCGAGCGCGGGGTGGTGGGCTGGGCCGTGGAGATCTTTCCGCACTCCCACCTGACGGGCATGCAGTGGTCGGCGGCCGCGGCCCTGTGCGCCGTGCTCGCGCTCACTGCCGCGGTGACGGTGTTCGCCGCCCGGCGGGCACTGCGCTGACACCGCCGACAGCCGGGGGCCCGTGGCCCTGCCAGCGCCCTGCCCGCAGGGCCGCAGGGCATGACGCGCCCCCGGTACGATCGGCGCATGCGGGGGAGCACAGGGAGGCGAACGTGAAGGTCATCGGCCTGATCGGCGGAATGAGCTGGGAATCCACGGCCGAGTACTACCGGCTGCTCAACGCGTCGACACGCGACCGGCTCGGAGGTCTGCACTCCGCCCGCTGCGTGCTGTACTCGGTGGACTTCGCGGAGATCGAGCAACTCCAGGTCCAGGGACGCTGGGAGGAGGCCGGGGAGATCCTGGCCGATGCGGCCCGCGCCCTGGAGAGGGCCGGCGCCGAGATGGTGCTGATCTGTACCAACACGATGCACAAGGTGGCGGATCAGGTGGCGGCGGCGGTGTCGGTCCCGCTGCTGCACCTGGCCGATGCCACGGCGGTCACCGTGCGGGCCGCGGGGGTGCGCACGGTCGGCCTGCTCGGAACGGCGTTCACCATGGAGCAGGATTTCTACCGCGGGCGCCTGGAAGCGGGTGGGCTGGAGGTGTGCGTGCCGAGCGCCGACGAGCGCGCCGCGGTGCACCGGATCATCTACGAGGAGCTGTGCCTCGGTGTGGTGCGGGACGCGTCGCGCGAGGAATTCCAGCGGGTGATCGGGCGGCTTGTCGAACGGGGCGCCGAGGGCGTCATCCTGGGCTGCACCGAGATCGAGCTGCTCATCGGGGAGCGGGACAGCCCCGTCCCGGTCTTCCCCACGGCACGGCTGCACGTGGAAGCGGCCCTCCAGGAGGCCCTGGCCCCGTGACGCCCTCGGCCCGGGGCGACCGCGATCAGCCGGTCGCCCCGCGTCCGCTCACGAAGCCGTCGTGCCGGCGGTGTTCTCCGGACAGGCGGCGGGTGCGTGGCCCACGGGCAGCGGCGTCGCCCCGTGATCGGCGGCGCCGCTCCCGTCATCGCCCTGCGCCCCTCGCCCCGGGGCCGGGCAGGCTACGTCTCGGAGGAACAGGGATCGCAGCAGGAGGGCGCCCGTTCGACGCAGAGGGTGACGGAATCCGTGTTGTCGCCCGTGTCGGGATCCGTTTCGTTGCCCAGGACCGTCGCCGTGTTGCGGATCCGGCCCGCCACGGTGGCCTTGGCCCGCAGGACGAGGGCGGCGGTGGCGGCGACGGCCAGGTCGCCCACCGACCAGAGGCCGGTGTCCGGGTCGTAATCCCCGGTGCCCTCGGCGGACAGGAAGACGAGACCGTCGGGGAGCCGGTCGGTGACCCGCACGCCGGTGGCGTCGTTCGGGCCGGCATTGCGCACGGTGATGCGGTAGGTGACGGTCTGGCCGACCGTGACGGTCGTCGCGTCGGCGGCCTTCACCACCGACAGGTCGGCGGCCGGTCTGACCTCGGTGACCGCCTCGTTGGAGAGGGCTGTCAGGGACTCGGGGGTCTCGCCGAGCCGGTTCTCATAGGAGGCGGTCGCGGTGTTGCTGATCAGCCCTCCCGCCGCGGCCCGTTCGATGCGAACCCGGTACTCCGCCGTCGTCCCGCCCGGCAGGGTCTCGGTGTTGAGCAGCGTGCCCCCGCCGGCGGCGGAGGCCCCGGCTCCGAGATGGAAGACGACCCGATCAGCGCCGGCGTCGTAGAAGCCCTGGTCATCGCCCGGCGCGTCGCTCTTCTCCCCGGTGTTCGGCCCGTCCACGATCCGCAGGGACCCCGGCACGTACGTCGTTCCCGGTGGGACGACATCGGTCAGGACGAGGGCCTCCGCCGCGCCGCCGCCCTCGTTCCTGGCGGTGACGCGGTACGTGATGACCTCGCCCACCTCCAGTGGTCCGGCCGGAATCGCCTCCTTGTGGAGCGTCACGTGGGGGGCCGTGCCGAAGAAGATGCCGTCCAGGAAGTTGCCGATGCCGCGGTTGCCGCCGGCGGCGGAGATGGAGCGGAAGGCGAAACGCGTCAGCGTCTGTCCCGCCGGAACGACGTAGGTTCCCCGGTACTGGCCCCAGGCGTCCTTGCCGTCGGAGAAGCGTCCCTGCTCCACCGTTGACCCGGGCGCGCCGATGTCCAGCGCCATGGTGTCCTCGCCCAGCCGGCCCCGGTGCTGGAGCCGCCAGTAGAGCGTGGTGCCCGGGGTGGTCGGCAGGTCCTGGTAGAGCGTGGACACCTCGTTGGCGTTCAGCTCGGCGAACTGGGCGCCGTCGGCGGACGGCACACCGAGAAAGCCGGTGTGCCACAGCTCCACCATGTGGTCGGAGGCGGTGGTGAGCCAGCCGGGGACCCGCTTGGGGGCCTGGGTCTGGGAGGCGTCGGGCAGGATCTCGTAGTCGGTGACGGTGGGTTCTTCGAAGCTGCCGTTGACGAGGGTGACCCGGAGCGGGGCGGGAGGTGTGGACATGCTGCATCCCCTCGGAGTTGACGCTGCTGGACGGCGTGCCGGCCGGCTCCGCGAGGGCTGCCGGGGCGTGACCGTGACGCTCAGTAGGGGAGCGCAGGGCGGGGGTTACGTACAGGGGCACGTCCCCGGGTCCGGCCAACCTGGCACCGCGGGTTTGCGCTCCCGTCGGCCGGGGCGGGGCCCCACCGCACCTCATCGCGACCCGGCCGGGGCGCCGCGGCCACCTCAGGTGTCCCCATGGCGTCTTCCGCCACCCCCGGTATGACCGGAAATGCCTCACACTCCGTGAAAACAGGACCCCCGAAAGGGTGAATGTACTGCCCTTGAGTTGACGTGCCGCGTGCGCAGTCGCGGGCCGTCGCGGGCACGACCGAGGGCCGGAACGGGCGCCCCTGGGGGCGCAGAGGGAAAGGCTTACTGTCACACGATTACCGTGGGGCGCGCGAGGAACTCTTCTGAACAGAGGCACCAGCGAACCGTGGCGCCCACGTGCGTCCGTGGCCCGGGGTGGAGGACCGGGCGGCTCCGACGACACGGGCGCGCCACGGTACGCGAGCCGCGCGGGCGTGAAGTGCTGTCCGCCGGAGCACGAGGAGGCCGTTCTTCCGTGCCGTCACGGCTTCCCAGGAACAAAGGAAACGATTGTGGAGAGCTCTCACCAACTCACGGACGACGTGCCGCTCGACGTCACCCTTCTCGTGGAGTCCGAAGTGCTCCGGCGGGGCGTCGGCTCCCTCCTCACGCAGATCCCGTGGGTGACACTCGTCGACCGGCCGGCGGGAAGGACCGAATCTCCCGACAGCGGGCCCGGCCGCGCCTCGTTAATCCTCGCCACGCTGCCCGAGTGGAGACAGCTGACGGGCGAGAACCTGCTGGGCCCCGGGACCCGGCCCTTCGTCCTGCTCATCGGCGACGACATCCACGCCAGGGACCTCTCGCTCCCCGTGGAGGTGCCCTGCGACGGCGTCATCTCGCTCCGCGAGGCGACGGTGCCACTCCTGGACACCACCTTGCGCCGCGTCGTCGAGGGCGACATGCCGCTGCCCGCGCCACTGGCACGCGAACTGCTCGCCGGCAGCAGGGGACCGGTGCGGCGTCACACCGGCCGACGCGCGGTCTCCTTCACCGACCGGGAGAGGGAGACGCTCGGCCTGCTGGCCCAGGGGTACAGCAACAAGCAGATCGCGAAGGCGCTCGGCATCTCGGCCCACGGGGTGAAACGCCTGGTGGGCGCCATACTGCTGAAGCTGGGCGCCCCCAACCGCACCACGGCGGCCGTCATGGCGATGAACGAGAGACTCCTCTAGCACACGGATCGGACCTCTCTCCCCGGATCGCGGACGTACCGGCGGTGGTCGGTACGGAGGTGACCGCAGCGCTGCCCCAACCCCTCCACCGAGCACCGTCGTTGCCGTCGGCGCAGGTGAACGGCCCGCCACCGCCATCCTCTCCCGCGCGTGGCGGCGAACCAGCCCCGACCGGGCGGCCGAAGGACATGGACCGACGGGCATACCCGATCGGGCAGATCCCCTCCCGTCTGACCTGCGGCTATGTTGACGGGCCATGGGTGAGGAAACGATCAACCAGCCGTGCGGCGCACCGGTGGCCGGGCGGCACCTGAGGCGGGCAGCGGGCAGCTCGACATGACGGCCGGCACCGGTCGTACCCGGAGAATCTGAGGGCCCTACTTCCTTCCCCGCAAGACCGCTCGGGCTGGTGACAGCCACTCAGGAGGCCGTGAAAGTGCGTTACTTCCGTCTGCTCGTCCTCAGCAACGGGGTCTCGGCATACGGCAGCTACCTCAACCTGGTGGCGCTGAACGTCTTCGTGTACCAGGTGACCGGCAGCCCCATGGCGGCGGGCATCTTCATGGCGGTGCGGCTGCTGACCAGCGTGGGCAGCGGCTTCGTCAGCGGGCGCCTGGTGTCGCGCTTCGACCGCAAATGGCTGATGGTCGGCTCCGACCTGGTCCGGGCCGTGATGCTGCTGGCGCTGCTGCCGCTCTCGGACGACAACCGCCTGCCCCTGCTGTTCGTGCTCGCGTTCACGACGGGTGCCTGTACGACGCTGCACCAGGTGGCCCTGCGCACCAGCGTCCCCGAGATCGTCGGGGCCGAACTGCGGGTCAAGGCGAACGGCCTGCTGGTCACCGGCCGTTCCCTCGCCATGATCGCCGGCTTCGCCTCCTCCGGCCTGGTCATCGCCCAGTTCGGCTACACGACGGCGTTCGCCCTGAACGCGGTGACCTTCCTGGTGTCCGCCCTGATCCTGTCCTCGCTGCCGATCCGGACCCGGGCGGCGGCCACCGAGGGGGACGGGGCGAGCGAGGACAGCGGGCGGGCGAGCCGGTGGGTGTCGTGGGTGCTGCTGCGGGCCGCGCCGGTGATGGCGGCCATGCTGGCCATCCGGGGCGCCGACGCGCTGGGCTCGTCCTCCCACAACGTCGCGCTGCCCATTTACTCCAGCGAGCTGGACCCCACCCATCCGGCGACCTTCATCAGCCAGTTCTGGGCCACCTGGGCCATCGGGCACATCATCGCGCTCCAACTGTGCTCGCGCTACGGCAAGACGGGGCGGACCTTCGGGGAGAAGGCCTTCGCGGCCGGCTCCGCCCTGATGTCGGTGGGCTTCATCCTCGTCTTCGTCGGACTGCCCACCGTCCCCGCCGTCATCGCCGCGCTGATCGCCGGGATGGCGGACGGATTCACCGAGATCGCCTACGTCAGCAAGCTCCAGGAAGCCCCCGACGAGCAGCGCGGCCGGCTGTTCGGCCTCGCTGCCGCCGTCGAGAACGGCGGATTCGGGCTCGGGATGCTCGTCAGCTCCGCCCTGCTGGAGGTCTACGCCCCGATCGTGGTGGTGGGCCTCTTCCACGGGCTCACGTTCCTCCTGTGCCTCGGCTTCCTCGTCGCGCTGGTGAGACGGGGCAGAAGACGCACCGGGCCTCCGCCGGAGGAGGGCGACACCGCCGGCACACCGGAGCCGGACGTGAAAACCTCCCACCAGGGCGGCGGTTCGTGACCCGCCCGCCGGAGGGCACGGCGGTGGCCGTCGTCGGGATGGCCTTCCGCTTCCCGGGAGCGGACAGCCCCGAGGCGTTCTGGCGGATCATCCACGCCGGCCAGGACCGCATCACCCGGTTCACCGAAGCGGAACTGCGGGCCGCCGGCGTCCCCGCCTCCCGGTACCGCGCGCCCGATTTCGTCGGCGCGAGCGGATTGCTGGAGGACATCGCCGGATTCGACGCCGAGTTCTTCGGCATGAGCGGCAGGGAAGCTGAGGGCACCGACCCGCAGCAGCGGATGTTCCTCGAATGCGCCCACCACGCGCTGGAGAACTCCGGCTACGGGCGGGAGCGGCGCGGCACCCGGGTGGGCGTGTTCGCCAGCACCGGCAACCATCTGTACTCGCTCCAGAACTATCTGCTCAACAACGTGCTGGCGAACGGCGTCGGCGACGACTGGCTCTCCCGCTTCCAGGCACTCATCGGCAACTACGCCGATTTCACCGCCACCCGCGCCGCCTTCCGGCTCGGCCTGACCGGGCCCGCCGTCGGTGTCCAGACCGCCTGCTCCTCCTCGCTGGTCGCCGTGCAACTCGCGGCCCAGTCGGTGCTGGTCGGGGACTGCGACATCGCCCTGGCGGGCGCCACCGCCGTCCACGTACCCCAAGTGCTCGGCTACCGCTATGTGAAGGGATCCATCCTCTCCAAGAGCGGGTATCTGCGGGCCTTCGACGCCGGCGCGGACGGAACGGTCGGCGGCGACGGTGTCGCCGCGATCGTCCTCAAACCCCTGGCCCGGGCGGTCGCCGACGGGGACACCGTCCACGGTGTCATCCGGGGCTGGGGGGTGACCAACGACGGGGCGAGCAAGACGATGTACACCGCCCCGAGCGCGCTCGGCCAGCGCCGTGCCATCCGGCAGGCCCTGGAACGCGCGCGGGTCGGCGCGGACTCCATCGGCTATCTGGAGACCCACGGCACCGGCACCTTCAAGGGAGACCCTATCGAGTTCGCGGGCGCGACCGCCGCGTTCCGGCACGATACCGACCGCACCGGGTACTGCGCACTCGGGTCGACGAAGGCCAACATCGGGCATCTCGACGTCTGTTCGGGCCTGGCGGGGCTGCTGAAGACGCTGCTCGTGCTGCGGCACGGAATCATCCCCCCGCTGGCGAACTTCACCCGCCCCAACCCGGCCCTCGACCTGGACCGCAGCCCCTTCTACATCCCGCGCACCGCCCGCCCCTGGCCGGCGGGCGACACCCCGCGCCGGGCCGGGCTCACCTCCCTGGGAGTCGGCGGCACCAATGTCCACCTCGTCCTGGAGGAGCCACCCCCCGTCGCTCCCCGCGGACCGAGGAGAAAACCACCGGGAGTGCTCGCGCTGTCCGGCCACACCGAGGCCGCCCTGTCCGCGAACGTCCGGGCCTTCCGCGACCATCTGCGCCGTCACCCCGACACCGACCCGGCCGACCTCCTCACGTCCACGGCCGGCCGGGTGGTCAGGCGGCACCGCATGGTCGCCCGGGGCGAGACGGCCACCGAACTGGCCGGCTCCCTGGAGCACTGGCTGACCGGTGGCCGGGACGGCGCCCCCACCGGACCGCCCCCGGACGCACGGCACGGCGACCCGCACACCGCCTTCCTTTTCACCGGCCAGGGCAGCGCCCGCCCCGGCGCCGCCCGGGCCCTGTACGAACGCCACGCGACCGTCCGCGAGGTCCTCGACCGGTGCGAGCGCCACTACCGGGAGCTGCACGGCGGTTCACTGCTGGGCCCGCTCCTCGACGAGCCGCCGGGGCCGCGCCGGGAATCCGCGCCGTGGCCCACCAGCACCGCCCAACCGGCCCTGTACGCGGTGCAGTGCGCGCTCGTCCAGCTGTGGCGGCAACTGGGCGTCGCACCGGACACCGTCGCCGGACACAGTGTCGGCGAGTACGCGGCGCTGACGGCGGCGGGCGCGCTGTCGGTCGAGGACGGTCTGCTGCTCACCGCGGAACGGGGGCGGCTCATGGAACATCTCAGCGCCCCCGGCGGCATGGTCGCCGTCCTGGCCGACCGGGCGACCGCGCTCTCGTTCACGGCGGAGCTGCCCGGCATCGAACTGGCCGCGGTCAACGGTGAGCATCACCACGTCCTCGCCGGGCCGCGGGCCGAGGTGGACAAGCTGAGCGCGCTGCTGGAGGAGCGCGGGGTCCGGGCGCGGGAGCTGCCGGTGGCCCGGGCCTTCCACACCGCGCTGGTCGACCCGGTCCTGGACGGCCTCGCGCAGGCGCTGGCCCGGGTGTCCTTCCGGCCCGTCACCGTGCCCTTCGTCTCCGGCCTGGACGGCACGACCCGGCCGCTGGGCTGGACCCCCGACCCCGGATACCTCCTGCGGCAGGCGCGCCGGCCCGTACTGTTCCACGAGGCTCTGCGCTCGGTCGCCGGCCGGGGCGCCACCGCCCTGGTCGAGATCGGCGCGGGCGCCGCCCTCGCCGGGCTCGCCCGGCGGGCCCTGCCCGAGGTGCCGGCCGTGCCGAGCCTGCGCGGCGGCACCGGAGCGGAAGCACTGTGGCACGCCGCCGCCGAGCTGTACCGAGGTGGCGCGCACATCGACTGGCAGGCACTGGCCGAGGACTGCGGAGGCCGGCGGATTCCGCTGCCCGGCTACCGCTTCCAGCACAGCACCTACTGGACGGGGCCGGCACTGACCGCCCCGCGAGCGGTGGACAACCCGAGGGAAGGAATGGACATGACGGCACGGACCGCGGTCGAGGAAGTGCTGACCAACGTCATCGAGGTGACCTCACAGGCGCTGGGCAACAGGTCGGGCGCGGTGGCCGAGGACGCCTCGTTCCTGGAACTCGGCGCGGACTCACTGCTGATGATCAACGTGCTGCGCGAACTGGAGCAGACGCACCGCGTCAAGGTGTCCATGCGCGAGCTGTTCGACGAGGCCGTCACCCCCCGTCAGCTGGCGGAACTCATAGCCGGCCGCAAGACCCCCGCCCCCGTGGACGCCCCGGCCCCGCCCGTGGCGCCGGCCCCGCCCGTGGCACCGGCCCCGGCCCCGCCCGCCCCCTCCCTCGCCCCGCCCCGCACCGAACCGCCGGCGTCCTCCGCCGCCCCTGTGCCACCACCGTCGGCCCCGTACGCCACCCGGGACGAAGTGGAGGAACTCGCCCGCCAGATCAAGCAGCTCTCCGGCATCCAGCTCCAGCTGATGTCACAGCTGTCCGAGCTGCTCTCCCGGCAGAGCCTGACCGCGGCCGGCGGCGGCAAGGAGGGACAGTGACCCGACCCGGTACGGAACTGAGCAGCCTCTCCGCCTCCACCGACGCCGATCTCGCGGCGATGGCCGGTCTGTCGGAGCGGATCGCCCGGCACATCGAGGGCCGGGCCCCCGCCCCGCAGCAGCCGGCCGACGCGGGTGGCGCCGCCGGGCGTGAGCCGGCTCCCGTCCACGGCCCACGGGTGAGCGTCTCCCGTTCCTCCGGCATGGTCCGGCGACCGGCCGGCGCGAGCGGCGCGGCCGTGAGCACCCAGGAGGCCCATCTCGATGACCTCGTGGACCGCTACACCCGCAGGACCCGCCGGTCCAAGGAGGCCGCGGCCCGCCATCGCCCGGTGCTGGCCGACAGCCGTGCCGTGGTCGGCTTCCGCAGCAGCACCAAGGAGATGCTGTACCCCATAGCGGGCCGGCGGGCCAAGGGCTCCGTGCTGGAGGACATCGACGGCAACCGGTACATCGACATCACCATGGGCTTCGGCGTCCTCCTGTTCGGCCACGAACCGGCGTTCGTGACCGAGGCCGTCGCCGAACATCTCTCCCGGGGCGTTCTGCTGGGGCCGCGCGACCTCGCCACGGGCGAGGCCGCCGAACTGCTGACCGGACTCACCGGCATGGACCGGGTCGCGTTCGCCTGCTCGGGCACGGAGGCGAACGCCGGCGCGATCCGTCTCGCCCGCGCCGCCACCGGGCGCGGCACGATCGTCACCTTCCACGGCGCCTACCACGGCCACGCCGACAGCGTCCTCGGCCGTTCCTCCGGCTCCGGCGCCGACCGGGTCACGGTGCCGGTCTCGCCCGGCATCCCGCCGAGCGCGGTCCAGGACCTGCTGGTGCTCGACTACGGCGACCCGGCGGCCCTGGAGACGATCGAGCACTTCGCGGACCGGATCGCCGCGGTGATCATCGAGCCCGTGCAGAGCCGGCACCCGTCCCTGCGCCCGGTCGAGTTCGTCCGCGCCCTGCGTGAGCTGACCCGCCGCCACGGCATCGTCCTGATGTTCGACGAGATGCTCACGGGGTTCCGGCCGGCACCGCGCGGCGCGCAGGAGTTGTACGGGGTCGCGCCCGATCTCGCGACGTACGGAAAGGTCCTCGGCGGGGGCTTCCCAGTGGGGGCCATCGCAGGCCGCTCCGACCTCATGGGCGGAGTCGACGGCGGCCTGTGGACGTACGGCGACGACAGCCACCCGCAGAGCGACACCACGTTCTTCGGCGGCACCTACCTCCAGCACCCGGTGTCGATGGTCGCGGCGCGGGCCGTGCTGTCCCACCTGAGCGAGCACAGCCCCGTCCTGCAGCAGCGCCTCAACGCCCGCACCGACGCGTTCGCTGCGACGCTGAACGACTTCTTCGAGAATGAGGAATTCCCGCTGCGGGTGAGCCACTTCGGCTCCCAGTTCCGCTTCGAGCACCGCGCCGACATGGAACTCCTGTACCACCATTTGATGCTGCGCGGGATCCATGTCTGGGAGTGGCGCAACTTCTTCCTGTCCACCGCGCACAGCGACGGTGACATCGAACGGATCATCGACGCGGTCAAGGAATCACTGCGAGAACTGCGCGGCGCGGGCTTCTTCCCGCGCACCGCCGCGCCCGGATCCGCTCCCGTGAGCACCCCCGCCCGGGCCACCGCCACCGCCCCGGTCACCGCCCCCGTACCGGCGGACGATCCCGTACCCGCCCCCGAGCCCGTGGCGCAGGACGCTCCGCCGCCGACCGTACCCGCCCTGGCCTGGAACACCCGGGCCACGCAGGCCACACGCCCCGCCGCGACGCCCCCGGCGACCCAACCCGCCGGCCGGCGACCCGACTTCAGCATCTACTTCTTCGGCGACTACCCCCAGGTCGACAACGGCTACGAACTCATCGCCGAGACCGCCCGGTTCGCCGACCAGCACGGATTCCACGCCCTGTGGATGCCCGAGCGGCACTTCCACTCCTTCGGCGGCCTCTTCCCCAACCCCGCCGTACTCGCCGCCGCCCTGGCCCGGGAGACCAGCCGAATCCGCCTCAACGCCGGCTCGGTCGTCCTCCCGCTCCACGACCCGGTCCGGGTCGCCGAGGAGTGGTCGATGGCCGACAACCTCTCCGGCGGACGGATCGGGATCGGCTGCGCCAGTGGCTGGCACGCCAACGACTTCGTCTTCTTCCCCGAACGCTTCGGCCGGCACAAGGAGCTGATGTACGAACAGCTCGCGGACATCCGGCGACTGTGGCGCGGGGAAGCGCTGACCCGCGCCGGCGGCGACGGTGAGGCCGCGATCCGGCTGTTCCCCCGCCCCGTCCAGCAGGACCCGCCGATGTTCACGGCCGTGGTCGGCAACCCCGCGTCCTACGAACGGGCCGCCCGGCACGACCTGGGCATCGTCACCAACCTCATGTCCCAGAGCGTCGGGGAACTCGCCGCGAACATCGCCCGCTACCGCCGCGCCCGGGCCGAGCACGGCCTGGACCCCGACGCGGGCCGGGTCGCCGTCCTGCTGCACACCTACCTCGCGGCCGACCACGACCGGGCCCGGGCCGACGCCTACGAACCGCTGGCCCGGTACATGCGGTCCTCCCTGTCGCTCTTCGGCGGCGTCGCCAACAGCCTCGGGTACCAGGTCGACCTGACGGGGCTCGACGAGGACGACCTGGACGCCCTGTTCCGCCGGGCGTACGACCGCTACTGCGACCAGCGCGCCCTGATCGGCACCGCCGAGAGCGTCTCACCGGTGGTGGAGGCGGTGAGCGCGGCCGGAGCGGACGAGATCGTCTCGCTCGTCGACTTCGGCGTGCCGCCCCAGGCGTTGCGATCGGGACTCGTGCATCTCGACGCCCTGCGCCGGGGCCCTCGCGGCACCGGGCCACACCGGCCGCAGACGCCGCAGGACCCCGGCACCCCGCTGTCACCCGGGCAGCAGCGCGTGTGGATGCTGCACCAGCTCTTCCCGGACAGCACCGCCTACAACGAGGTCAAGGCCATCCGGTTCGACGGCGCGCTGGACGCGGACGCCCTGCGGACGGCACTGCACGGCCTGGTGGCCCGGCACCCGGCCCTGCGCACCGTCTTCCGCGAAACGGACGGCGAGCCCCGCCAGTTCGTGCTGCCCACCGGCCGCCTCGATCACGAGCTGATCGACCGCGAGGCGGCCTCCGAAGCGGAACGGGAAGCCGCCGTGCGTGAGGTGCTGGCGGCCGAGAGCGCCCGGCACTTCGACCTGGAGAACGGCCCCCTGCTGGTCAGCCGGCTCATCAGGACCGGCCCCGAGCGCCACGTGCTGGTCCTGTCGCTGCACCACATCGTCTCGGACGCCGCGTCCGCCACGATCATGGCGCGGGACCTGTCCGAGCTCTACCGGGCCGCACGCGCCGGCACCGCTCCGCAACTGCCCGCGCTGGAACGGACCCCGCTCGACGCGGCCCGAGAACAACGGGACGCGCCGGACGGCGACACGGCGCGGCAGGACCTCGCGTACTGGCGCGAGAACCTCCGCGGCGAACTGCCCGTCTCCAGCCTCCCCCCGGACCGGCCGCGTGGCGCGGCCATGACCTCCCGAGGCCGCGCGGAGTTCCGCACCCTGGACCCCGAACTGTCGGACGCGCTGCGGCGGCTGAGCCGCGAGAACCGCACCACCCTGTTCATGACGCTGCTCACCGGGTACGCCGCCGCGCTGCACCGGATGACCGGCGAGCGGGACATCATCATCGGCACCCCGACGTCCAACCGCCCCCCGGAGTACCGGGATGTCATCGGGTTCTTCCTCAACACGGTCGCCCTGCGCGTCGACGTGTCCGGAGACCCGGCCTTCGACACCCTGCTGCGGGACGTCCGCTCCGTGGCGCTGGACGCCTACGACCACGCCACGGTCCCCTTCGACTCCGTGGTGCACGCCCTCGCGCCGCCGCGCACCACCGCGCACACCCCCGTCTTCCAGGTCATCGCCGAGTACGAGTCCGGCGAGCCGTTCCGCTTCGACCTGCCCGGCCTGCGGGCGGAACCGCTGGAAGCCGGACCGGACAAGTCCCTCACGGACCTGAGCGTGTACTTCACGGACCGGCCGACGGGCATCCTGTGCCAACTGGAGTACAACACCGACCTCTTCGACGCGGAAACCGTCGACCGGTTCTACGCCACCCTGCACCAGATCCTGCGCGGCGCCGTCCGCGACCCCGCACGGCCCCTGTCCGCCCTCGATGATCCACCCGCCGCGGCGGCCCACGACACGCCCGTACCGCAGGCGTGGCAGCACGGCGAGCAACACCCGGTGGAAGCCGTCACGGTGCACGAACGGGTGGCACGCCAGGCAGCGCTCGCCCCCCACCGCACCGCCGTGATCTGCGGCGACCGCGCACTGACCTACGGCGAACTGGACCGGCGCGCCGACCGCTTGGCGGCCACGATCCGCCGGCGGGACCCCGGCGCCGACCCCGCCGCCCCCGTCGCCGTCTGGCTTCCCCGTGGCCCCGACCTCGTCGTCGCCCTGCTGGCGGTCCTGAAGGCCGGACGCCCCTACCTCCCCCTGGACCCCTCGCTCGGCCGGCCGCGCGCCGGTACCGTGATCGCCCACTCCGGGGCCCCGATCCTGCTCGCCGCCCGCACGGACGCGGAGGACCTGCCACCCCTGCCGGCGGACACCAGGGTCGTGGGACTCGCCGATCCCCCCGGTGACGCCGCGCCCCCGCCCGCAGCCGCCGTGAGCCGGCCGCAGGACCCCTGCTACGTGATCTACACCTCAGGCAGCACCGGCGGTCCCAAGGGCGTGGTGGTGCCGCACCGGGCCGTGGTCAACCTCTGCCAGTGGCACCACCGCCGGTTCTCCTTCACCCCGGCCGACCGCAGCGCCCTGCTGTGCAGCCAGAGCTTCGACGCCTCGGTCCTGGAGATCTGGCCGGCGCTCACCGCCGGCGCCTCCCTCGCCGTCGCGGACGACACCGACCGGCGGGACGCCCGGGCACTGGCGCGCTGGTACGCCGACCGGCACGTCACCTTCAGCATCCTGCCCACCGCCCTCGCCGAGACCGTTCTCGAACTGCCGGCCCACGAACAGCCGCCACTGCGCCACCTCGCGGTGGGCGGAGACATCCTGCGCACCCGGCCCGGGCCCGGGAGCCGCTACGAGGTCGTCAACCTGTACGGCCCCACCGAGGTCACCGTGCTGTGCACCGCGTACGGCGTCACACCCGCCGGGCCCGGCGAGGACCCCGCCCCGATCCCGATCGGCCGGCCCATCGACAACGTCCGCCTCGCGGTCCTGGACGAGCACGGTGCCCCGGTCCCGGTGGGCACCGCGGGGGAGCTGTCCGTGGGCGGGCCGGGCATCGCCGACGGCTATCTGCACGAGCCCGCCCTGACCACGGACCGCTTCCGGCACGGGCCCCACCCGGACGGCGGGACCGGGCGGATGTACCGCACCGGCGACCTGGTGCGCTGGACGGCGGAGGGCGTCCTGGAGTTCCTCGGCCGCGGCGACGACCAGGTGAAGATCCGTGGCTTCCGGGTGGACCCCGAAGAGGTCTCCCGGGTCCTGGCCGGCCTTCCCGAGGTGCGGGAGGCCATCGTGCTGCCCCGCCCAGGCCCACGGGACGAGCCACGCCTGGTCGCCTTCGTGGCCCCCGCCCACCCCCTCACGGACGCGGGGGAGGGCGCGCGGGAGTTCGCCGACCGGCTGACGCGGCAACTCGCCGACCGGCTGCCGGAGTACCTCGTGCCACGGGCGTGGTCGGTCCTGGACCGGCTCCCGCTCTCCGGCACCGGCAAGGTGGACCGCGCGGCGCTGCCCGAGCCCGCGTACACCACGCGGCTGCCGGCTCCGGCGCGCGGCCCGGAGCCCGCCGCCCCCGCTCCCTCTCCCGGGACGGGCGGTTCGCCCGAGGAGTGGGAGGCGCGGCTGCGCCCGCTGTGGGCCGCCGAGTTCGGCCTGGAGCCGGACGCCGTCGACCCCGAGGTGTCCTTCTTCGACCTGGGCGGTCACTCCATCACCGCGATCCGGCTGGCCAACCGGATCCGCGCGGAGTTCGCCACCGACTTCTCCATGACCCGCTTCTACCAGGAGCCGACCCCACGGGCGGTGGCCCGCCATCTGGCCGGGCGGAATTCCAGCCCCGCCCGGGAGCCGGCGCACCGTGCGACGCCGACGCTCCAGCAGCAGGGCTTCATCACCGGACATCTCGAGCACCCGCTGCCCCAGGTGTACAACGTCGCCATGCGGATCACGCTCACCGGTGAGCTGGACCCGGAGGCACTGCGCACGGCACTCGGCCGGCTCGTCGCCCGCCACGAGTCACTGCGGCTGCGCTTCGTCGAGGAGAACGGCGCCTGGGCGCAGGAGGTGCTCCGGCCCCGGCCGGTCGACCTGCCCGTGGAGGATCTCGGCGCCCACCCGGCGGACGTGCGCGACGCCGAGGTCGATCGCGTCAGCGCCGAGCTGGCGCAGACCCCCTTCGACCTCACCGCCGGGGTGCAGCCGAGGTTCCGGCTGCTGCGCACCGGCCCCTCCACCTGGGTGCTGCTGTTCGTGCTGCACCACGCCTCGTGCGACGGGTGGGCGGTGAGTGTCCTGCTGCACGACTGGGCCGCCCTGTACGCGGCGGCCGTCAGTGGCATCCCCGATCAGCTCCCGGAGCCGCTCCAGTCCACGGACTACGCCCGGTGGCAGCAGCGCCATGCCCTGCCGGAGCGGGAGGCGGCGCGCAGGGCGGCGTACTGGGTGCCCCAGCTGACCGGTGCGCCCTTCCGCATGGAGCTGCCGCTGGACCGCCCGCGCCCGCCGAAGCCGAGCGGGAAGGGCCGGGCCGTGCTGTTCACGGTCCCGGCGGAGGTGCGCCGCGACGTGGAGCGCCTGGCCAGGGCGCGCGGCACGACGGCCTTCGCCGTCACCGGTGCCGCCCTGGGACTCCTGCTGTCCGGGCTCTCCGGGCAGCCCGACGTCCTGCTCAGCGTGCCCTACGCCAACCGGGACCGCGCCGAGTTCGAGTCGCTGGTCGCGTGCACGGCCGCGACGTACGTGCTGCGGGTACGGGCGGGGGAGGCCAGGGACTTCGGCGCGCTCGTGGACGGGGTGACCCGCGCGGCGACCGAGGGGGTCGATCACGTCCTGCCGATACGGAAGGTCGTCGCGGCGCTCCGGGAGGAACACGGACCGGAGGGCATACCGGACCGCGTCACCATCGGGTTCCAGTACCAGAGCTCGCTGCGTACGGACATCAAGCTCCCCGGTCTCGACACGGCCGTCGAGGACCTGATCGTGCCGGCCGCCCGTGCGGAGTCGGCGTTCGGGCTGGTCCCCGCCGGGGACGTACTGACCGGGTACATCGCGTACGCCACCGATCTGTGGGACCACGGCACGGTCCAGGGCTGGGCCGACGCCTATGTCCGGCTGCTCACCGAGAAGGTCCGGGAGGAGTTGCACAAGTGAACCCACCGGCCGTCCCCGGGGCACCGGGGACGGCCGGGGCGGCACCGGTGCCGGTGCGGGCCCCGGATAGACTCCGGCGCATGGTCAGGTCCTCCCGTGGTGAAGCGAACCCCGGGATGTGGCGGCGTGAGGCGGGCACCGCGGTACGCGCGACGGTGGCGCTCCCGGAGCGCGCGGTGGCCTCGATGGCCATCATCGCCGGGTTCCGGATCCCCCGGGTGCCCACGGAGTGGGCGCCGCACTCGCATGCCTTGCACGAGCTGGTCTGGGTGCGCGGGGGCACGCTGACCTCCCGGGTGGAGGACCGCGTCTTCACCGTGTCCGAGGGGCACGGGCTGTGGATGCCCGCCGGAACGGTGCACGGCGGCCGGGCGACGGCGGGCGCGGAGTTCCACGACGCCTTCTTCGCACCGGACCGTACACCGTTCGCGTTCGCGGAACCGAAGACCATCGCCATGACCCCGCTGCTGGAGTCGCTGCTGGCCCATCTGTCCCGTGCGGATCTCGACGCGGCGGCGCGTGCGCGGGCGGAATCGGTCGTGTTCGACGTGCTCCGGCCCGCGGAACGCCAGTTCGCGTTGCAGTTGCCCGGCGACCCCCGGATCGACGCGATCGCCGAGGCGCTGCTGGAGGACCCCGCCGACGGCCGTTCGCTGGAGGAGTGGGCGCGGTCGCTGGGGATCAGCGACCGCACGATCACCCGGGCGTTCCGGCACGCGACGGGTCTGTCCTTCGCGCAGTGGCGGCAGATGCTGCGCGCGCACCGGGCGCTGGCCCTGCTGTCCGAGGGATGCGATGTGATGTCGGTCTCCGAGGCGCTCGGCTACGCGCAGCCCAGCTCCTTCATCGCGGCCTTCCGGCGGGTCATGGGTACCACCCCGGGCGCCTTCTTCGACCAGGCCGGGGACGCTCCGCGCGATGTCCGGAATCCCGCATCGGGTGTCCGGGCCTCCTGATTGTCGACATGGCGAGGGGAATATAACCTTCTCGGAGTTAGGTAACCCTTAGTTGTTGCTCGCCGTGAACGGTTCCCGCTGTGCGTGGGAGAGTTCGCGGCCCGGCCGGTGAGAACCGGTCGGAGGGTGCCCGCGCTCCTTGCCCCTCCGACCACCCGGACCCCTCGATGTTCACAAGCCCCTTCCGGCGCGCCGCACGCCCCGCGGCCGGCCCCGCCGCGCCGGCGGCCGCCCTCCACGGGCACGACCTGGTGCTGCGGTACGGCGGCACCCCGGTCGTCCACGGCGTCTCGGTGGCTCTGGAACCCGGCCGCGCGACCGCCCTGGTGGGGCCGAACGGCAGTGGGAAGTCCACCCTGCTGCGCGCGCTCTCCCGGCTGCACCGGGTGGACGGCGGCCGGGTCACCCTCAGCACGCCCGGCGAGCAGACCGCGCGCGACACCGCCCTGCTCAGCGCCCGCCAGTTCGCCCGCGAGGTGACGCTCTTCTCCCAGTCCAGGCCCGCACCCCAGGGGCTGACGGTCGCCGAGGTCGTGGCCTTCGGGCGCCACCCGTACCGGGGCAGCTTCGCCGGGCCCACCGCCGGGGACCACGAGGCGATCGACCGCGCCATGGGCGTCACCGGCGTGCGCGACATGGCCGGGCGGCCCGTCGGCGAACTCTCCGGCGGCGAGATGCAACGGGTCTGGCTCGCGGCCTGCCTCGCCCAGGACACCGGTGTCGTGCTGCTGGACGAACCGACCAACCACCTGGACCTGCGCTACCAGATCGAGACGCTCGACCTGGTGCGCGACCTCGTCGAGGAGCACGGCATCGCCGTCGGCGTCGTGCTGCACGACCTCGACCAGGCGTCCCGCGTCGCCGACACCCTGGTCCTGATGCGCTCCGGCCGCGTACACGCGGCCGGAGCGCCCGCCGACGTCCTCACCGCCCGGAACATCTCCGAGGTCTACGACATCCGCGTCGAGGTCGCCGTCGACCCGCGCACCGGCCGCCTCCGCATCGACCCGCTGGGACGGCACCCCGCCTGAAGCGGCACCCCGCCGCCCCGTCCCGCCGCCCCGTCCCCCCGCGCCGCACGGCACCTCCGCCGCGCCGCGTCGCACCGCAGGAAAGAGGATTTTTCATGAACCGTGCCCGTCGCCTGGTGGCGTCGACCGCCACCGGGCTCATCGTGCTCGCCGCAACGGCCTGCGGCACGACGGACGTCGACAAGCCCGCGAAGGACACCACCGCCGACGCCTCCACCGACGCGTCGCCCGCGTCGCAGAGCTGCGCCGAGGACACCACGACCACCTCCACTGAGCCGGTCTCCTTCACGGACGGCGTCGGCCGGCAGGTGGAGCTCGACAAGCCCGCGCAGCGGATCGCCGTCCTGGAGTGGCAGCAGATCGAGGACGCGCTGACCCTGTGCGTCACCCCCGTTGCCGTCTCCGACGCCGACGGGTACCGCACCTGGGTGAGCGCCGAGGAACTGCCCGAAGGGGTGACCGACATCGGCACCCGCGAGGAGCCCGACCTCGACACCCTCTACGCGGCCGACCCCGACCTCATCGTCGTGGAGGCGTACGACGCCGACGATGAGACCATCGCGCGGCTGGAGAGCCGGGGCGTCCCCGTCCTGGCCACCCGCGGTGCCAACCCGCAGGACCCGATCGGGAACATGCGGGAGGTCTTCAGCATGATCGGGGAGGCCACCGGACGCACCGAGCGCGCCGACCAGGTCCTCCAGGAGTTCGACGAGCACCTCGCCACGGCGAAGCAGCAGGTCATCGACGCGGATCTGCCGACCAACGACTTCCTGTTCTTCGACGGATGGGTGCAGGGCGGCAACCTCACCATCCGCCCCTACGGCGACGGCGCCCTGTTCACCGAGATCGGCAAGGAACTCGGCCTGAACCCCGTGTGGGACGACGCCATCAACGAGGCCCACGGGAACGGCGGAGTCGACCCCTCCTACGGCCTCGCCCAGACCGACGTCGAGGGGCTCGTCGCGGTGGGGAACGCCAACCTCTTCTACGCCAACGACGAAGGCGTCGGCGGGTACGTCTCCGCGCTGGAGGAGAACCCCCTGTGGACGACCCTGCCGGCCGTCCAGGAAGGCCGCGCGCACGCCTTCCCCGCGCGGGTGTGGGGCGCCGGCGGTCCGCGCTCCTGCGCGCAGGCGATCGACGCCTACGTCGACGTCCTCGACCAGAAGTGAGCATCACACGCACCCCGGTACCCCGGCAGGACACGCCGCCGCGCCCCGTGCGCGGCGGCGGTCCCGCCGGGGCCGCCGTCCTGGCGTCGCTGCTCGTGGTGACCGCCCTGGTCGGCATGTGGCACCTCACCCAGGGCACCTCGGGCGTCGGCGCAGGTGACCTGTGGCGGTACCTGACCGGCGACCGGGACACCACCGGCGGGGCACCGGTCGGCGAGATCATCATCGGCTCGCGGCTGCCGCGCCTGCTGGCGGGCGTCGCGGTGGGCTTCGCCCTCGGCTGCGCCGGCGCGCTGCTGCAGTCCGTCACGCACAACGCCCTGGCGTCCCCCGACACCCTGGCGGTCACGGCCGGCGCCTACTTCACGCTCTCGTTCGTCGCGGCCCTGGGTCTCACCGTCCCGTTCTGGGCCTCGGGCGCCGTCGCCTTCGCGGGCGGCCTCGCGGCGGCGGCACTCGTGCTGCTCCTGGCCGGACGGGCCGCGGGCACCACGGGCACCCGCCTCATCCTCGCCGGCTCGGCGACGGCGATGGCTCTCCAAGCGGCCACCGCCATGCTCCTCATCCTGTTCAAGCAGAACACCACCGGCCTCTTCGCCTGGGGCAGCGGCTCCCTCGCCCAGCTCAACATCGACGCCTCGACACGCGCCTTCCCCCTGGTCGCCGTCGTGCTGATCGCCGCCCTGGCGCTGTCCCGGCGGCTGGACGTGATGAACCTGGGCGACGACGCCGCCGCCACCCTCGGCGTGCCGATCCGGGCCACCCGCGTCATCGCCGTCCTCTGCGCGGTGCTCCTCACCAGCACGGCGGTGACCCTCGCCGGCCCGATCGCCTTCGTCGGCCTGGGCGCCCCCGTCCTGGCCCGCCTGATCGCGGGACGGGTCACCGCGCTGCGCCGCCACCTCCTGCTGATCCCCGCCGCCGGGCTGCTCGGCGCGCTGCTCATCCTGCTCGCCGACGCGACGCTGCGCGCGGTGCAGGGCGCGAGCGGTGCCGCCTCCATCCCCACCGGGGTACCGACCGCGCTGCTGGGCTCCGTGGTGATCGTGGTCCTCGCGCTCCGCCTGCGGGACACGGGCGGGCTGCGGCAACCCCCGCACGTACGGGTCGCCGCACGGTCGCGCCGCGCGTTCCTCCTCGTCGTGCTCGGCGCGGTGGCCCTCCTGGTGACGGCCGCCCTGGTGGCGCTGCTGGCCGGCAGCCTGTGGCTGCGGACCGGCGACCTCATGCTGTGGGCCCAGGGCAACGCCCCCGTCCTGGTCGGGCAGGCGCTCGATGACCGGGTCCCGCGCGTGCTCGCCGCGATCCTCGCCGGCGCGGCACTGGGCCTGGCCGGATGCGTCGTGCAGAGCGCGGTGCGCAACCCGCTGGCGGAGCCGGGCGTCCTCGGCATCACCGCGGGCGCCGGGCTGGGCGCGGCGGCCGTCGTCACCTCGGGCCTGTCCGGCGGACGGCCGCTGCTCATCGCGGCGGCGGTCGCGATGGGGCTGGCCACGTTCGCGCTGATCGCCCTGCTGTCCTGGCGCGGCGGCTTCCTGCCGGACCGGTTCGTCCTGATCGGCATCGGCTGCGGGTACGGCCTGAGCTCCGTCACCACCTTCCTGCTGCTGCGTGCCGACCCCTACAACACCCCCCGCATCTTCACCTGGCTCTCCGGCACCACCTACGGGCGCACCCTGCCCGACGTCGTACCGGTCGCGGTGGCCCTGGCCGTCGCGCTCCCGGTGCTGCTGGCCATGCGCAGCCGGCTCGACCTGCTCGCCGTCGACGAGGACACCCCGCGCATCGTGGGGGTGAGGCCGGAGCGCACCCGCTTCGCCGCCCTGTCGATCGCCGCGGTGCTGGCGGCGGTCAGTGTGATCGCCATCGGCGTCGTCGGGTTCGTGGGGCTGGTCGCCCCGCACCTGGCCCGGTCGCTGGTGGGCGCCCGGCACGGCCGCGCCATCCCCGTCGCGATGCTGCTCGGCGCGCTGCTGGTCTGCGTGGCGGACGCACTCGGCCGCACGGTCGTCGCGCCCGCCCAGGTGCCGGCCGGGCTGATGATCGCCCTGGTCGGCGGTCCGTACTTCATCTGGGTGCTCCGGCAGTCCCGTGCCTGACCCCGGCCCCGGGCCCGCACCGCACACCGGTGCGGGCCCCGTCCCTCGTCCCCTCCGATCCGCCAGGAACGCCGCCATGACATCCCAGCAGGACACGTCCGAGCAGAGCATCGTCGTGCCGTTCGATCCCGACGCCCCGCCGGGTCCGCTGGGGCGGCTCCTGCCCGCCGAGGTGGGGGAGCGCTGGCGGGCGGTCGACCGCTCCGCCCATACCCCGCACCTCGTGGCCGTTCCGGGCGACACGGCTGAGCACTGGGTGGGCGCGGCGCTTGTTTCGGCCCGCCCGCACACCGCGTACCTGAAGATCGTCGACGCCGTCGGCGACGTGCCGGCGGCGGCCCTGGCCGTCGTCGAGCACGCACGCCGCCGCGGACTCGCCCAGGTCAAGTGGGAAGGCTGGACGGCCGGTCCGGAGGACGCCGCCGCCGCCGGTTTCGCCCCGCTGTGCCCCCCGCTCGCTCAGCTGGACAACACGGCCGGGCCGCCCTCCGGGTACGTCCGCTGGTTGCGGGACGGCGCGGGGCGCGCACCCGCGTACTACGGACAGACCACGCACTTCACCTGCGGCGCCGTCACCGCCCTGGTCGCCCGGGAACACGCGGGCGAGCTGCCACGGGAGGCACTGGACCGCACCGCCGAGCTGACCCTGTGGCGCGACGCGACCAACTTCCCCGCCTGTGAGCCCGTCGGACTGGGCGTGGCCGTGCGCCGGGCGTGGCCCTCGCTCCACGTCACCATCCACATTGACGTGGACCGGCCCGTCCTGATCGACCACCACCCGGAGAGCGAACAGGGCTGGCGCGCCCACCTCCAGCGCGTGTCCCGTACGGACGCCGAACGGCTCGGCGTCCCGATCGACCCGCGACGCCTGCCCGCCGCCGCGATCCGCGCCGCCATCGACCGGCGCGAGCATGTGCTGCTCCTGCTCTCGCTCGCCGCCATGCAGGGGTTCGACGTGCCGCACTGGGTGCTGTGCCACGGCACCGTGCCCGGCGCCGTCGTCATCGAGGACCCCTGGGCCAACGCCGCGACGGGGGACACCTGGGTCGACGCGCACCTGCTGCCCGTCCCCGACACGGCGCTGGAGACGATGTCGGCCGTCTCCGCCGACCCCTTCCACGGCGCGGTCACCCTCGGCCGCGCGGCCCGGCGGCCCGACACGCCCACGTCCGAGCCGGTGGGGGAGTAGCCCCACTCCCCTAAGGCGACGCCACGGCCCGGCGTCAGTCGGGGGCCCGGCGGGCGGAGGGGACCGTGGCCAGCAGCAGCATCCCGGTCACCCCGAACACCACCCCGGCGCCGCCGAACAGCGACAGCGGTGCCACCAGCAGCGGTACGGCGTTCTGGCCCAGCCGGTTGCCCACCAGCCGCAGGGAGGCGGCGAGGCCGCGCTGCCCGGGCGGGGTGATCAGCGTGACCCAGGACATGGTGAGGGGCTGCACCATCCCGGCCGTGAAGCCGTAACAGGTGGCGAGGGCCGCGACCACCCACGGGCTGACCGGGAGCCACAGCAGGATCAGGCCCCCCGCGGCCAGCGCGCAGCCGGACATCAGGACCCGCACCCGGCCGAACCGGGTGGTCAGCCGGCCCAGCAGGATCCGGGAGACCATGCTCCCCACGGCACGGACGACCAGGAACAGAGTGATCCAGCCGGGCACCAGCCCGCGTTCCTGCGCCAGCAGCGGGAGATAGGCGACCAGGATGTCGACCGAGCTGAGGATCATGCTGCTCGCGAACAGCGCCGACCCCATGCCCGGCACCCGCAGCAGGTCCCGCACCCGCCCTCCCGCCCGGCGCTCACCGGCAGCGGCACCGGGGGCGGGCGCGGCGGCGGGAGGCCGCGGGGCCGAGGGAACGGCGAGCGAGAGCAGCACCGTGAGCACCGCGACGCCCAGAACGGCCACCGCGATGAGCCGGGTCGGGGGCGCGGCGGCACCGTCGCGCGGCAGCAGCAACAGCAGCGGACCGAGCAACTGCCCCACGGAGGTGGCGAAGGTCAGCACGCCGAAGCTGTGGTCCAGCCGGGAGGGGGACGCCTGGTTCATGACCCAGGCCTGTTCGCCCAGCGCCGCCAGCAGCACCCCGATGCCCAGCAGCCCGGTGGCCGCCAGCACCGCCGCCAGCGACGCGGGAGCGGCCAGCGCCACCAGGGCGGACAGCACCAGCGCGATGCCGCCGCCCACCAGAGCGGGCCGCTCCCCGTACCGGTCGCAGTACCGCCCGGCCGGCAGCGCCAGCAGGAACGGCGGCGCGGCGAACATCGCGGTGGCGACGCCCAGCCACACCGCCTGATGCCCCTGTTCGAGGAGCGCGTAGGACATCGCCGGGCGCAGGCCGTAGCTGATCGCGTGCGCGCAGACCGCGTGCAGCAGCAGACAGGCCCAGACGAACCGCGCCCCGCTCGCCCGCGTCATCGCACGGGTCGGGGAAAGACGGTCCCGTCGAACAGCTTGCGCGCCGTGCGGACGACGGAGGTGCGCACCACCCGGCGGCCCGCCAGCTCGATCTCCACATCCGCGTGGCCGGTGGGATGCTCCACCCGGTGCCGCGCGCCCTCGGCCGGCGCCGCCAGGGGAGCCGCGACACTGCCGGGCAGGGCCGCGGCCACCGCCACCCCGGCCGCGCCCAGCACCCCGATGGAGGTGTGGCAGCGGTGCGGGATGAAGGTGCGGGTGGCGATGGTGCCGCCGGCCCGGGGCGCGGAGACGAGGGTGAGTTTGGGCACCGTCGTCCCGCTCACCTCGCCGAGGTTCATCAGCGGCCCGGCCTCGCGGCGGATGTCCTCCAGCAGGGCCCGCAGCCGGGTGTCCGCCTCCAGTTCGGCGGGGCTCTCGGTGCCGGTGACCCCCACGTCCGCCGCCGCCATGACCACCACCGGCATGCCGTTGTCGACACAGGTCACGGGCGTGCCCGCGACGAAGTCGCGGACGTTGCCGGTGGGCAGCAGCGCCCCGCAGCTGGACCCGGCGGTGTCCTCGAAGTCGATGACGACGGGGCTGGCCGTGCCCGGCACGCCGTCGATGGCGGCGTCCCCCCGGTAGCTGACGGCGCCGTCCGGGGTCCGTACGTGGGCCCGTGCGGTGCCCCCGGTGTTCACCATGCCGATGCGGACGGTGGACAGTTCCCCGGTGGCCGGGACCAGCCCGCGTTCGAGCGCGAACGGCCCCACCCCGGCGAGGATGTTGCCGCAGTTCTGCCGGTCGGAGACCACACCCTCGTCCACCGCGACCTGGAGGAACAGGTAGTCCACGGCGTCCGGCCCCCGGGGCGTGACGACGGCCACCTTGCTCGTCAGCGGGTGGCCGCCGCCGATGCCGTCGATCTGCCGGGCGTGCGGGGAACCCATGATCCGCAGCAGCAGTTCGTCCCGCTCCGCGGGATCCTGGGGCAGGTCATCGGCGAGGAAGAACGCCCCCTTGGACGTTCCGCCCCGCATCATCAGGCAGGGTATGCCCGCCCGGTCCCGCTTGCTCATGTCCGCTTCTCCCCTTGTACGGTCGCGTCGAATTCCCGCAGGGCGTCGATGACACTGCTCAGATGGGCGCGCATCGCCTCCGCCGCCGCCCGCGGATCGCGGCGGGTGATGGCGTCGATGATCGCCAGATGCTCGGGCAGCGAGACGGCGGGCCGTCCCGGCTTGAGCGCCAGCCGGTACTGGTGACGCACGCTCTGCCCGTTGAGGCGCTCCAGCAGCTCCATCACCACGTCCTGGCGGCTGATCTGGTTGACCCGGGTGTGCAGCTCCCGGTTGCCCAGGGAGTAACGGCCCAGGTCGCCCTCCTGGACGGCCCCGCTCATGTCCGCGCCGATCCGGCGCAGTTCGGCGATCTCCTCGTCGGTGATGAGCAGGGCCGCCTTCTCGGCACACAGCGATTCCAGCGCGCTGCGCGCCTCGGTGATCTGGATGGCGGCCTCCAGCGTGATGGTGCGGACCCGGGCGCCCCTGTTCTGGATGCGCTCCACGAGCCCTTCGCTCACCAGCTCACTGAGGGCCTCCCGGACGGCGGCACGAGAGACCTGGAACTGTTCGACCAGGTCGGCTTCCACCAGACGCTGGTTGGGTACCAGTTCACCGGCGAGAATAAGCTCCCGGATCCCTCGTGTGACGTCCATCGGTCAACCTCTTCCTTCTGTGTACGTCTCCCGGGGGACACGCCGTGGGGTCGTGGGCGTGGCCGCCGGGCGGGCGGCGGACTGTCAGCCGGTGTAGTCGAAGACGCGGCGCCAGGTGTCCGCGTCGCTTTCCATGTGCTCAAGGGCGGTCTCCATGTCGGACCGGTGCAGGAAACCGTCGTCCAGGCCGGGAAGTTGCAGGTCACCGATGGTGGGCGGCGGCACATCCGTGCGGACAGGGTAATCTCCCATTTCGGCGGCGGCCGACTGGCCGTCGGCCGACATCAGCCAGTTCACGAAGACGGCGCCGGCGTTGGGCCGCGAGGTGGAGGAGCCGATACCCACGTAGAACGGGTAGGCGGCGGCGCCCTCGCCGGGGACGGCGACCGTCAGGGGAGCGCCCTGCTGGATGGCCCCGTAGGCGGTGGCGATGGGCACCGAACCAATGAGGATCTCACCCCGCGCCAGCGAGTCGATCATACCGGCCACCGAGTCGAAGACCCGGGGCGAGGTGGCGGCGTACCCCCGGAGCCACTCCTCGCCGAGCACGTCGAGCTGGAAGCGGGTGAGCGCGGCGGTGCTGCCCCCGGCCCCGACCTGGGTGATGGCGGTCTTGTCCTTCCACCGCCCGTCGATCAGATCGGCCCAGTCCTGCGGGGCCTCCGCCTCGTCCACGACGGTGTTGTTGTAGGCGAAGGAGTACACGCGGTCGAAGCTGTTGATGTACGTGCCGCCCTCGCGGACGGCGTCGCCGACGGCCGCACCGATCTCCTGCGGCAGCTCGTGCGGGGCGAAGGCACCCGCCTCGGCGATGGAGCGGGTGAGGTCCTCACCCGATATCCGGATCACGTCCGCGCCGAGCTGTCCCGCGGCGGTCTCGCTCAGAACCCGCTCGGTCAGCCGGTTGGGTGCCAGCCGCACGATCTCGGCCTTGATGCCGGTGGCCTCGGTGAAGTGTTCGACGATGGCGGCCTCGGACTGCTCGCTGCCGCCGGTGTAGAACACCAGGGTGCCCTCGGTCTGCGCCTGCTCGTAGACCTCGGCGGCGGCGATCAGTTCACCGTCGATGATCAGGTCCCCCTCGGTGATCGCCCGTTCCCCGTCACCGGAGCAGGCGCTGAGCGCGAGGGCGGACACCAGGACGGCGCCGGTACATCTGAGGATGAGGGTGCTTTTCATCGCGGGTCTCTCCTGTGGGAACGGGCGTGCTTCCTGGCTCTGGGCGAGTCGGCGCCGAAGCGCTGCGCCACGAAGGCCAGGACGAGGATGACGGCGCAGTAGAGCAGGCTGGTCACCGCGCTGCGCTGCATGATGCCGTTGTCGAAGTCGTCGAAGATGACGATCGACAACAGCCGGGTGTCGGTGGTGAACAGGAACAGCGGGACGGTCAGCTCGCGCATGGACAGCATCAGCAGGAGCAGGAACGTCGAGGTCAGCGGAACGCGTAGCAGGGGGAGGGTGATCCGGGCGATGGCCCGCAGCCGGCTCGCGCCGTGCATGACCGCGCTGTCCTCCAGGTCGCGGTCCACCTGGAGGATGGAGGAGCTCGCCCCCTGGTAGCCCTGCGGCATCTGCGCCGCCACGAAGGCGATGACCATCAGCAGCAGCGTCCCGTACACCGGGAACGGCAGCATCAGCCAGGCCCACAGCAGCCCCAGGCCCATGACGATGGCGGGGACCGCGAGCGGCAGCATCGAGATGTACCCCAGGCCGGCCCGGCCCGGCGTCTTCGAGCGGTTGACGACGTAGGAGACCGTGAAGGCCAGCAAGGTTCCCACGACAGCGGCCGATACGGCGACCACCACCGAGTTCACGGTGGCCCGGTGGATCAGGTCCGAGCCCAGCGCGTCGCCGAAGGCGTCGAAGGACAGCCGGCCTTCGCCGAAGGCGCCGGTGACCGTGCTGATGTAGGGCGTCTTGTGCAGGGCGACGAACAGCAGGGCCAGCAGCGGGAGGACGGTGGCCAGCAGGAAGTAGCCGCAGCCGATGAGCAGCGCCGGGAGGCGGAAGGCCCCCAGGTCGAACCGTCCGGGCTTCATCCCCTTGCCGGAGACCGTGGTGTAGGTCCGCTTCGCCAGGATCCTGCGCTGCAGGGCGGTGACCACCAGCACCACGAGCACCAGGGTGATCGCCACCGCGGCCGCCTCGTTCCCCCGGGACGGGGAGCTGTTCATCAGGCGGTAGATGTACGTCGGCAGGGTGTCGATGCCGGCCGCGCCGCCGATGATCTGGGAGACGGGGAAGTTCTCGATGGTGAGAACGAAGATCAGGATGGCGGACCCCAGGATCGCCGGGGTGGCCAGGGGCAGCGTGACCCTGCGCAGCGTCTGCAGCGGACGCGCCCCGTGCACGTTCGCCGCCTCCTCCAGGTCCGGGTTCATCAGGCTGAAGGAGCTGTGGATGAGCAGGAAGGCGTAGGGCGCGTAGTAGATCCCCAGGACGAAGATCAGACCGCCCATGTTGTAGATGTTGACGAAGGACGAACCGCCCAGATCGTTCGCCAGGACGTTCAGCAGGCCCGCGTTCGGCCCCCCGAGCAGCCCCCAGGCGAGCGCCCCCACGTACGAGGGCAGGAACATCGGCACGATGCCCGCCAGATAGAGGAAGCCGCGCCAGTACACATTGGAACGCGCCGTGCAGAACGCCAGGAACCCGCCGAAGAACAGCGCCACCAGCGAGGCGCCGGCCCCCACGATCAGCGAGTTCAGCGCGGCCCTGCGGGGCCCGGCACCGAAGACCGTGGAGAAGTTGTCCAGGGTCAGGCCGCTGAGGGAGATGTTTCCCGGGCGCGGGGTCGTCGAGGTGAAGGCGGACAGGACCACCAGCGCGATCGGCAGCAGGATGAGGATCGCCAGCACCGCGTACAGCACGGCCGGGAACATCAGGCGGCGGACGCCGGACCTGAGTGGCGCCGTGCCCCGGCGCTTCCCGGCGACGCCGCTCACCGGGGCACCTCGTGCGGCAGCACCTGGATGGCGGCCGGCGGCACGGTCAGGGTGACCCGGTCGCCGACGCCGTACCGGGACTCCTCGTGTTTGGAGCCGACGATCTCGGCCTCCGGGCCGCCCTCGACGCGCACCCGGTAGGTGACCGTCCCGCCCTGGAAGACCTTGGTGGTGATCACCCCGGGGAGCAGATTCGGGCCGGCGGCGTCCGCTGCGGCGAATCGCAGGTCCTCGGCACGGACACAGGCGCGCAGCTGCTCGCCCTTCGCACAGGACTCCACGGCCAGCCGGATCCCGGTGCCGTCCAGCCGCACGGTGCCGGCGTCCTCGGGCGTGACCCCGAAGATGTTGGCCACCCCGAGGAACTCGGCGATCGAGGCACTGCGCGGGCGGGCGTACAGCTCGGCGGGCGGCGCCGTCTGCACGATCCTCCCGGCCTGCATCATCGAGATCCGGTCGGCCAGCGCGAGCGCCTCGTCCTGGTCATGGGTGACATAGATCGAGGTGAGGCCGATCTTCTGCTGGAGTTCGCGCAGTTCGGTGCGCAGGCGGTGGCGCAGCCGGGCGTCGAGGTTGGACAGCGGCTCGTCCAGCAGCAGGACCGAGGGCTCCATGACCAGGCTGCGGGCCAGGGCGACCCGCTGCATCTGGCCGCCGGAGAGCATGCTCGCCCCGCGCTGCGCGAGATGGCCCAGGCCCACCAGGTCCAGGGTCTCGCCGACCCGCCGGGCCGTGTCCGCCCGGCCGGTCTTCTTCATGACGAGCGGAAAGGCCACGTTCTGGAAGACTGTCAGGTGCGGCCAGATCGCGTAGGACTGGAACACCATGCCGATGTTGCGTTTGTGCGGCGGACGGTTGATGCCCCGCTCGCCGTCGAACATCACCGTCTCGCCCACCGATATCCGCCCGGCGGACGGCGACTCCAGACCCGCGACGCACCGCATGGTGCTGGTCTTGCCGCACCCGGACTGGCCCAGCAGCACCAGGGCCTCGCCGTCCGCGATGGTCAGATCGAGATCGTCCACGGCCACGGACTCGCCGTACCGCAGCGTCAGATTCCGGACACTGATCTCCACGGCTACTCCTCACCCTGGTCCTGGGCACGGAACCCGTACAGGTCGTAGGAGATCGCCCCCGTCAGATAAGTACGGCGCGACGCCTCCTCCTTGCGCTCCCTGGCCTGGGCCAGCGGCACCGCCGCGGCGACCTCCTCCGCCTCCACGACCACCACGCAGTCGCCGTCGAGCACCACGACGTCACCGGTACGGATCGTCGCCCCGCCCACCCGGACGGGCACGTCCACCGTGCCGCGCCGGTCCTTGGCCGCGCCGCGCGCGTGCACCCAGCGGGCCCAGATCGGCACACCCATGCCGACCAGCTCGTCCAGGTCGCGCACCGCGCCGTCGACCAGCACCCCGGCGGCCCCGCGCTCCTTCAGCTGGGTGACCAGCAGATCCCCGATCAGCGCGACCGGCTCGGGCTCGGGCATCGTCAGCACCGCGATCTCCCCCGGCTGCAACCGGGAAACCAGCTCGTGCACGCCGCGGTTGTCGTTCTGCGCGCACAGCACGGTGCGCGCGGGACCGGCGACCCGCGATCCGGGCAGCAGCCGCTGGAAGCGCTGCTCCACCAGCCCGCGGCGGCCCCGCGCCTCGTACACAGTGGACGATCCCAGGCGTGCCAGCTCCGCGATGTCCCGGGCGGCGGCGCTCACAGGGCACCCACCACGTTCGGCACGATCCGCTGGAAGGCCTCGGCCTGCCGGATCTCCTTGTCGCCGGTCACCTTGCGGGCGTGGTTGCCGCGGTGCTCGGCGCGCTCGGTGTAGTACTGCTGGAGGTAGACCTGGGCCCGCATCGCGGCCATGGCCTCCTTCTTCGCCTCGAACACCTCGGTGATGTCCACGAAGACGGAGGGCACGAAGCCGCACAGCTCCGGCTGGTGCGGCTCGAACACCAGGAACTCGGTGGGCGGGGCAGTGCGGAAACCGGCCTCCACCACGGCGCCCGAGGTCAGCAGGCGGGCCTGCGACACCACCTCGTGGGCGACCGGGTGATCCGGGTTGAAGGGGTCCTTGTCCGGGTGGGTCAGCACGATGTGCGGCTGCCAGTCACGGATGATCTCGGCCAGGGTGTCGATGGCCTCCCGCCCGCCGATGAGCGGGTAGTCGCCCAGGTCCAGGCTCTCGAAGGAGGCGCCCACGGCCGCCGCCGCCTCGGACGCCTCGGCGTGCCGGGCCTTCTTCACGTTCTCGATCGTCTGTCCGGGGACCTTCCACAGCTCGCCGGACTCACCGCGCTCGCCGTAGGACAGCGAGATGACGCGCGCTTCGCCGCCCGCCCGGGTGTGCTTGGCGATGACCCCGGCGGCACGCCAGACGAAGTCGGCGCTGTGGGCACCGACGACCAGAAGACGCTTGGCAGACATGTGTGTTCTCTTTCTCTGGGGATGGTGAGGTGGCGTCAGGAGGCGGTGCGCGGCTCGTCCGCCAGCCGCTGAAGCCACTGTCGGGAGGCCCGGGCGACCCAGGACGGCTGCCCGAGCGCGTCGAGATGGTCGATGGCGTCGCTCATCTCATGGACCCGGCGCCCGGCGTGCGCGCGGCTGCCCTCGGCCAGCCGGCTGATGAGGGCCTCGCCGCCGTCGCCGAACTCGGCGGCCATCTGCGCGGTGATCCACGCCGTACTGCCGTCCGTCTCGGCGGCGTTGAGCGTTTCCAGGACGACCCCGGCGAGGCCCTTCATGAAGACGCTGCGCAGCAGCTTGCGCGCCGCGGCGGCACCGGCCGGCGCGTCGATGGTCTCCACCGGCACCCCGGCGGGTTCCAGCGCACGCGCCACGTGCGGCGCTCCGGTGCCGCTGACCAGCAGCGGGGTGCGCAGCCCGGCCCGGGGGACCGGCGCCAGCACCGCGACATCCGCGAACAGCGAGCCACCGGCGACGACACGCTCCTCCAGCGAGCGCTTGAGGCCGGGGGAGGCGGTGTTGAGATCGGCGTAGACCGTCCCGGGCCGCAGCCGGGGTGCCGCCTGCTCCAGTACCTCCGCCGCGGCCCGGGCCCCGACCAGGCTGAGCACCAGCGTGGCCCCGTCCAGGGCCTCACCCAGCACGTCGTACTGGGTGATTCCCGGCTCGTCGATCCTGGTGAACGGGTCGTACCCGCGCACCGTGAAGCCGGCGTCGCGCAGACCGCCCGCATAGAGCCGGCCGGCCTCGCCGAGCCCGATTACCGCACACACCGTCATGGGGTCTCCTCGGTTGCCAGGAGCGTGATGGCGGCTGAGCCTACAATATTGTTGACAATCTAGTAACCAGTAACGCAGACCTTTTTGACGACACCCTGGGCGGCACTCTCCACCCCCGGTAAACGTGCAGGTCGGAGCGGTGTTCGCAGCCTCACGCCGTGGCGCTTCGGAGCGGGATGCGATGGGGGAAGGCTCCTCCGTGTGACAACTGACGCCCCATCAGTGATGCGGAGCGGCACGGCCACGTCCCGGCCACGGTCCCGGCGGCCGGGAACTTTCCCGACCGGCCGGCCGACCTGAAAGGTGCTGGATCGCCGATCGACCGACCTTCGGGGAGGACGCCTCATGGAGCACCAGGGACCGGAGACCTACGGCGAGCTGAACGCCGACGTCTATGACGAGTGGCACGCCGCACTCGACCCCACCGACGCGGTGGACCGGCTGGCCGAGCTGATCGAGGAAGGGCCGCCGGGACCGGTGCTGGAGCTGGCGGTGGGCACCGGCCGGGTGACGATCCCGCTGGCCGCGCGGGGGGTGGATCTGCGGGGCATCGACGCCTCGGTGGCCATGGTGGAGCGGATGCGGGCCAAGCCGGGCGGCGAGCGGATCCCGGTCACCATCGGCGACATGGCGGACGTCGACCCGGAGGGCGACGACCGGTTCGCCATGGTGTTCGTCGTGTTCTCCACCCTGTTCTTCCTGCTGACGCAGGAGGAACAGGTGCGCTGCTTCACCAACGCCGCCCGGCGCCTCGTCCCCGGCGGCCGCTTCGTTCTCGAATGCCCCATGCCGGACGTCGCCCGCTACCGGCACGATCAGAACCTGGAGGTGCACCAGGTGGGCCTGGACCGGGTACGGCTCGTCGCCGTCCGCCACGACCCGGTCGAACAGCGCTTCGACGGCCACCATGTACTCATCACCAACAACGGGATCCGGCTGGCCCCGGCCTCCATGCGCTACGCCTGGCCCAGCGAACTCGACCTGATGGCACGCCTGGCCGGGCTCGAACGCCGCCACCGGTGGGGCGGCTGGCGACGGGAACCGTTCACCGCCGAGGGCACCTACGTCACCGTGTACGAGAAGCCGGCGACGTCCGTGTCCTGAGCGGCCCCGCTCACCGCCGGCCGGGCCGGCGCGGCCCCCGGACCGCGACCAGGAGCAGCGCCGGAAGCAGCACGCACTGGACGGCGACCGCCAGCCAGAACCCGGGCAGCAACTCGGCCCGTTCGAACACGCCGTACAACCGGCCGCCGAGCACACCGCTCAGCAGCGCACCCACGCCCACGGCCAGCCGCTGCTGGCCGAAGGTGACCGTCGCCGACCGCCGCGAACGGGCCAGCGCCTCCAGGTCGTTCTTGAGGAAGAGCACCGCGGTGCCGGCGCTCATCGCCAGGGCGCCGGCGGCGACCCCCACCGGCCCTCCGGTGGCGAACGCCGTCATGCCCAGCGCCATGCAGCCGAAGCCGATGACCATCGCGGTGGGGTGCCGGATGGCTCCGATCCAGCCGGCGAGCAGCGGTTGCAGCACCACCAGGCCGAGCGCGTACCCCATCATGATCAGGCCGTAGCCCGCGGTGGCCAGCCGGCCCTCCGCGTACACCGAAAGGTACTGGTAGAACTGCATGTACAGGTAGTGCGTGAGCACGGTCGCCGCGAAGGGGAGCGCCGCCAGCCCGTGCAGCACCCGGCGGAACGGCTCGACGCCGGGCCCGGCCCCGGCCGGTCCCGCGGGCTCGGGCCGCAGGAACAGGTGACCGATCGCCAGCACGGCGTAGAGCACCGTGTTCGCGGTGAACAGCCGGCCCGGCTCGTGCAGGAACAACGCCCCGGCCACCGGCCCCACGGCGATGCCGAGATGACCGGCGGCATTGCCGGCGGACACCAGCCGAGGCCGTCGCGCGGGCGGTGCCGCGTGGACGAGGTAGCCGCGGAACGCGGGGGAGTAGAGCGCGCCCGCGCCGCAGCTGAGGAAGAGGGCGAGCACCGTCAGCGCCGGGCTGCCGGCCCCGTACAGATACGTCACCGCGCCCAGGAGATAGAGGGAGGTGGCGAGCAGCAGGGACCGTTTCAGCCCGGCGCGCTCGGCGAAGGCGGCGGTGAACGGCGCGCTCGCGAACTGCACCAGGGTGGCGGCCCCGAGCACCATCCCGACCTGCGCCATTCCGGCGTCCAGCCGGTCGCGCAGCAGCACCGCCAGGTACGGGTAGACGGCGAAGGTGCCGAGATTGACGAGGAAACCGCCCGCCAGCAGGGCGAGTTGCGCTCCCGTGAAGACCTGCCACCCCCGGCCGGTACGGCGCGGGCGCCGCGCGGTGCCGTCCCCGGCCGACGGCCGCCCGCCCGTCAAACGGCCCGCCCTTGTGCCCCGGTGCCGTCACCGGCCGCCGCGCACCCGCCCATGGCTGACCTCCGACACATCCTCGTGAGACGGCTGAGCCCCTGCCCGGGGCCTGTCCGCGCGTGGCCGGCCCCGCACTACGGGTCGGCCCCGGCCGCCGGGAAGTTCCCGGAACCGGGCGGGGCGTGGGACGGCGGGGTGGGCACGGTGCGCGGGCACCGCCGCACGGGGGCGCCGGACGGGAGCCCGGCGTTCCCGTGGCAACGGTCCGCCCTCAGCGGTCGTCCGGCGCATCCGTTCTCCGGCGGGCCTGCCGTTCGGCCTCGATGAGCACGGCGAGCAGGCAGGCCCTGGCCCGCGCCACCCGGGAACGCACCGTGCCGATCGGGCAGCCCAGGATGCGGGCCGCCTCCTCGTAGGGCACGCCGAACAGTTGGGTCAGCACGAAGGCGTGGCGGCGCTCGTAGGGGAGGGCCGCCAGCAACTGGGTCAGCGCGATGCCGTCCTCGAAGCCCGGCAGGCCGCGCGGCTGGGTGCGCTCGATCACGGTCTGCCAGTCCTCCCAGTCGGAGAGCCGGGGGCGGGCCGAGGCGCTCCGCAGACTGTCCGCCACCGTGTGGCGGGCGATGGACAGCATCCAGGTGCGGGCGGAGGAGCGGCCCTCGAACCGGTGCAGGCTGCGCAGCGCCCGCAGAAACGTTTCCTGGACGAGGTCGTCGGCCAGCCGCGGGTCGCCCGAGAGATGGGCCACGAAGCGCCGCATGTCCCGGTAGAGAGCCCGGACGAAGGCGTCCACCGCGACCGGGTCGCCCGAGCGGGCGGCCAGGGCGAGCCGGGTGACGGCGTCGTCGACGGCGGCGGGCCGGTGCCGGGCGGGCAGCCGGGGGCGTCGGAAGGTCACAGCCGTGGCAGGTGTCATCGGTACACCAAGTCCTTCGTGTCACCGGACGCGGACGCACGAAGGACGTACGAAGGACGCGCGGGGGGACCGCGCCCGTGGGAGGTCCGGCCCGTGGGGTGGCGGGCCGAGTGCCGCTGCCGGAGTGGGAGTTCGGCGGCGGGAACCGGCTGTCAGAGGACAGCGGAACCGGCCGGCGGCCCCCGTGTGGTCACGATGCGCGGGGCGGCGCGGCGCCGCCACCGACGGGCCCGGGGGACTCCCGCCGGACAGCGCCGCCGGGCGGCGAACGGCGCGCGGCGCAGCAGGCGCAGCGGGGCCAGCAGCCACGCGCCCGCGGCCCGGGTGAGGCGGAAGACGGCGCGTTCCCCGTGCGCCAGCCACAGGCCGGACGCCAGTGCGGCGGCGAGGTGCGCGAGGGCCATGCCGGGCCCGGCAGACGCGGGGTCCTGGTGCCCGGCGTGCGCCGTGCCGTGGGCGCCGCCCGCCGCCGTGGTCAGGGAGAACGCCTGGTGCAGCGCCAGTTGTGCGGCCACCGTGGCCGACAGCACCACCGGGACACCGCGTTCGCGTCCGGTGAGGAACCAGGTCGCGCCGCCGGTCGCGGGCAGCGCGAGGGCGAGCGCCCACCACGGCAACGGCTGCCCCGAGGCGTGGACGTGGCCGGCCGCGGCGAGCAGCACGCACAGGGCCGCGAACATCGCGGCCCTCAACACCCTGCTCGGTCGGCTCCCGGCTCTGCCCATGGCGGCTCATCCTCGCATCGGTACGGGGATTGAGGGAGGCCCGCGAACGGACGAATTTCCGCGCGGCCGGCGTCATTCACGAAAGACCGCAGGCAGACGGTGGCACACCGCGGATCCCCTGCGGAACTGACGGAACCTCAGGGCTCCGGAAAAGAAAAGGACAACGGTTTCCCGCTGATGAGTCGGCTGCGGAGCCCATCTGGTTCCCCGCCCGGGCCAATTGATGGAGCTGATTTCTGAGCGTTTTGCCGAACGAAGCCATGGGCACCATGCAGATGCTTATCGGGTCGCATTCTCATGGAATCCGGGGGTGGGCGCCCCCTCTCCCCGCACGGTGCCGAGCGGCCATCCATCCCATCCCGTACCGCTCTCCGGAGAGGTAGCGACGACATGCAATGGTACGAGGACGAGGCGTTCTGGTCGGATTTCTCCAGCACCATGTTCTCGGAGCGAAGACGGGACGAGATGGCCCGCCTGGTGGCCACCTCACCCCTTCTCCGGTTCGGGGAACACGAGCGTCTGCTCGACCTGTGCTGCGGGCCCGGGATATTCCTCGTCCCGCTCGCCGCCCGGGGATATTCGGTGACCGGCGTCGATTTGAGCGCGCTCATGCTGGAACGGGCGAGGGAGGCCGCCGCCGGCGCCGGCGTACGGGCCCGGCTGATCCAGGGCGACATGCTGACCCACCGCGAGCCCGGCACCTACGACGCGGTGCTCAATCTCTTCACCTCCTTCGGCTATTTCGAGCGGCACGAGGACAACACCCGCGTGCTGCGCAACGCCTTCGACTCGCTGCTGCCCGGCGGACGGCTGCTGATCGACGTCATGGGCAAGGAAGTGCTCGCCGGATGGATCGGCCGGCCCCAACTCGTCCCACTCGACGACGGGTACGTGATCCAGCGCGACACGATCCTCGACGACTGGCGGCGGCTGCGCACCGACTGGACCCTGGTCCGGGCAGGCACGGCCCGGGAGGCGTCGATCAGTTGCTGGCTCTACAGCGCGGCCGAACTGTCGGCCATGTTCGAGGCGGCCGGCTTCACGGACGTCGAGTGCTTCGGCGGCTTCGACGCCACCCCGTACGACCAGCGCGCCCAACGGCTCATCGTGCGCGGCGTCCGGCCCACGGACCGGTGACCGTCATGCGCCCGCACCCGCGCCCGCAGCCGGAAGCGGCCCCCGCCCCCGCCCCCGTTCACGAGCACGTCACCGACGCCGTCAAGGCCCCCGACCTGATCCGGCTCGCCCCGCACACCGTGCTGGCCCGCTTCGAGACCCTCAAGGTGTACGCGGCGCTGGGCGCCGTCCGCACCCTGCTGGAACGCGGCACGATCACCCCCGGACAGACCCTGATCGACAGCTCCAGCGGCATCTACGCGCTGGCCCTGGCCATGGCCTGCCACCGCTACGGGCTGCGCTGCCACATCGTCGCCTCCACGACCGTCGACGCCACCCTGCGCACCCAGTTGGAGATCCTGGGCGTCACCGTCGACCAGATGCCGCCCTCCCAGGACCTGCGCCTGGACCAGGAACGCCGGGTGCGCCGGGTACGCGAACTCCTCATCGGCCACCCGGACATGCACTGGATGCGCCAGTACCACGACGCCATCCACTACGCCGGCTACCGCGAGTTCGCGGATCTGGTCAGCTCCGCGCTGCCCGGCCCCGAACTGACCGTCGTGGGCGCGGTGGGCACCGGGGCCTCCACCGCCGGACTCGTCCTGCCGCTGCGCCGGCGCGGCGTCTCCGTACGGCTGGTCGGCCTCCAGCCCTTCGGCAGCGTCACCTTCGGCAGCGACCGCTTCCAGGACCCGGAGGCGATCATCGCCGGGATCGGCAGCGCCATCCCGTTCGGCAACGTACGGCACGAGCTGTACGACACGCTGCACTGGATCGACTTCCGGCACGCCACCGCCGGCGCCGTCGCCCTGCTGCGCGACCACGCGGTCTTCGCCGGCCTGTCCACCGGCGCCGCCTACCTCACCGCCACCTGGGAGGCCGGGCGCCACCCCGAGCAGACCTACCTGGTCATCGGCCCCGACACCGGCCACCGCTACACCGAGCGGGCCTTCGCCCGCCACCGGGAGATCCCGGAGGCCCGCACCCTCAAACCCCACCAGATCACCGATCTGGCCGACCTCGTACCGCCCTGGTCGGTCATGGAGTGGCGGCGCCGACGCCACGACGAGGAGAACCCGTCATGACCATCGCCGCACTCGAACTGCTCACCTTCGGCCTCGGCGGACTGGTCCGGGCCGCCGGGAACGCAGGACACCGGCTGTTTCTGCTCACCCGGGACCGCACCGTCTACCGGCACGAACTCGCCCGGCTGCCGGCGGACGCGCTGGACATCGTGGACATCGACACGCTCGACACCGCCGCCTGCACCGCCGTCCTGCGCGGCGTCCCCGACCTCGGGGGGCTGATCAACGCGACCGACACCTTCGGTGTCCCCGGGGCCGACATCGCCGCCGCGCTCGGACTGCCCGGCCCCGACCCGGCCGCCGTCCGCCTGGTCCGTGACAAGCACCGGGTGCGTACGGTCCTGAGCGAACGGGGCCTGAGCCGGGTGCGGGCCGTACGGGTCGCTGCCGATCCGTCCGCCGCGCCGGAGGTCCTGCGGGAGGTCGGACTGCCGGCCGTGCTCAAGGACACCGCCGGCACCTCCTCGCGGGGTGTATGGCCGGTACGCGACGCACCGGCGCTCCACGCCGCCCTCACCGCGGCGTCCCGCACCCCGCTCAAGGGGGGCCTGCTGGCCGAGACGCTGCTGGCGGGTCCGGTCTACAGCGCCGAAACGCTCAGCTGGGACGGGCACACCCGACTGCTGGGGGTGTGCAGCCGGCAGATGTCGCCCGAACCCGCCGTCCGTGAGGAGGCCGCCGCCTTTCCCGTCGCCCTCCCCGCCGGCGGCCACGCGCGGATCGAGACCTGGGTGGGCGGACTGCTGGCCGCCGTGGGCCACGACCGCGGCTTCGCGCACGTGGAGTTCGTCCTCACCGGCGACGGGCCCGAACTCGTCGAGATCAACCGCCGCATCGGCGGCGCGCTGGTCGGCGAGGCCCTGAGCCGCCGGCTGGGCACCAACGTCCAGGAGGCGGAGATCGACACCGCCCTCGGCCGCCGCCCGCGGCTGCTGGACACCGCCCCCGGCTCCGCCCCCGGCTCCGCCCCTGGCTCCGCCCCTGGCTCCGGCCCCGCCTCCGGGTTCGTCCTCGTCTACGCCCCGCGCGCCGGAACGCTCGCCGGCTGGGCCGGGCTCGACGGCCTCGACACCTTCCCCGGCGCCCCGCGCTGGTACCCGACCATGGCGCCGGGGGATCGCGTGGAGCACCTGAACGACCAGCGCGCCTGTACCGGGATCCTGCTGACCGAGGGCGCCACCGCCGAGCTGGCCCTCCACCGGGCCCACAGCGCGGCCGGAAGCGTGCACCCGATCGTCGAACCGTAACGCCGGACTCGTGGCCGTGGACCCGGCCGCGCCCGGCGGCCGGGATCAGCCCTCGACGACCCGGACCACGTACTTCCCCCGCACGCCCCCCGCCTCCAGCGCGCGGTGAGCCGCCGCCGTCTCCTCCAGCGGGAAGACGGTGTCCACGGCCGGGCTGAGTTTCCCCTCGGCCACCAGGCGGGCCACGGTGTCGAAATCCTCGCGCCGGGGGTTGCCGCTGAAGGCACGCACCCGGCGGCGCCCGTGGACGGTACTGGCGGCGATGTAGCCGACCGAGGCGAGCAGGCGCTTCGGATCGGGGGTGATCGTCACCATGCGCCCCCCGGGCTTCAGCAGGCGCCGGAAGGCCCGCAGTTCGGTGCCCGCCGTGTCGAGGACCACGTCGTAGGAGCCCAGGTCCACCGGTGCGACGCTCCGGTGGTGCAGGGCGTGCCGGGCCCCGAGCGTGCGGACGAAGTCCAGGTTGGCGGCGCGGGCCAGGCCCGTGACCTCGGCCCCGTACGCCGTGCCGAGCTGGACGGCGGTGCTGCCGACGCCGCCCGCAGCCCCGCGCACGAGCAGCCGTTCGCCAGGACGCAGCGCGGCCTTGTCGCGCAGCGCGGTGACGGCGGTGGTGGCGATCGGCAGCGCGGCGGCGGCGACCAGGTCCAGTCCCTCCGGCACCCGGCCGACCCGGTCGGCCGGCACCGCCACGTACTCGGCGGCGCTGCCGAACCCGGAGGCCCGGCCCACGATGCCCCACACCCGGTCGCCGACCGCGACCCCCGTCGCGCCGGTGCCGAGTGCGGCGACCTCACCGGTGAAATCGAGCCCGACGCGCTGCGGGAACCTCCTGCCGGTGAGGAGCCGGTACGTTCCCGAACGGGTCGCCGGATCCGCACCGTTGACGCTGAACGCGTGCACCCGCACCAGCACCTCGCCGGGTGCCGCCTCGGGGCGTGGCACCCGGCCCACGTACAACACCTCGGGACCGCCGAAGCGGTCGAACAGCACTGCTTTCATCGTGCGGTCGTTCATCGTCGCTCTCACCTTCGCCAGTCAGCGGCCGTCCGGGGATCGGCACCGACGGTAGGCTCACAAACGGACGACATCGTCCGTTTACCCCGGAGGTGAGAGACAGCGATGGGGGATTCCTCTCGGATGACGGGCCCGGGTCCGGGCGCGCTGCGGGCCGACGCGCGGCGCAACCGCGAGCGTGTCCTCGCCGCGGCCCGCGCGGTCTTCGCGGAGCACGGGATCGACGCGCCGATGGCAACCGTCGCCCGACGGGCCGGGGTCGGGGTGGCGACGCTGTACCGGCGCTTCCCGACCCGTGACGCCCTGGTGCGCGCCGCGTTCGCGCGGCAGATGGAGACCTGCGCCGGGGCACTCACCGAGGCGATGGCCGACCCCGACCCGTGGCGCGGTTTCCAGCGGCTGGTGGAGACGGTCTGCGCGCTTCAGCGGGAGGAGAAGGGGTTCCCGGCCGCGTTCCTTGCGGCCTTCCCGGACAGCGCCGGGGCACACCTGCGGGCCCGCGAACAGGCCGAGCGGGACGTCGTCGCACTGATCCGCAGGGCCCAGGCGGCGGGCGCGCTCCGGGCCGACTTCCACCCGTCCGACCTCGTCCTGGCCCTGATGTCCCACTGCGCTCTGGTGACGGCCCTGCCGCACGACCGTTCGGCGTCCCGGCGCCTGGTGGCGTATCTGCTCCAGTCCTTCCGCGCCGAGTCGGCCCACGCCCAGCTGCCCCGGCCGGCTTCGCTGTCCCTGCGCGACCTCCCGATCACCGCCGCCCGCCCCGGGGAACGGCGGACCGCGCCCTCGTGATCCGGTGGCCGGGCGCCGCGCGCCGCTCCCGGACGTCGGGAACCCGGGTGCGCCCCGTCCAGGGAGAACGTGTCCTGGCTGCTCGCCCGCCGCCGCCGGAAGGTGGTGCACAGCACGGCACGAGCGGTGGACCACACGGAGGAGCGAGCACATGGAACGGAAGAGTCGGCGCGGATTCGTTTCCCTCGCGGCGGTCACAGGTGGCCTGTTGCTCACCGGCCCACCGGCCGCGGCGAGCCCGCGCCCCGACGAAGCACCGGACGGCTCCCGCACGTCGGGCCGTGAACGCGTGAACAAGGCGCTGGTGCTCAGGGCGTTCGCGCGACAGAACAACGGCGGCAGCTTCTACGAGATCCTGGACGAGAGCGTTCTGTGGACGGTGGTGAACGGACGGACCTACCGTGGCAAGCGGGAGTTCCTGGACGAGGGGTCGGCGCCCATCCTGACGCGACTGGCGACGTACCTGCACATGACGCCCCAGAACCTGTGGGCCGACGGCGACACGGTCATCGCCCGCTTCGAAGGAAACGCGACGGCCCTCGACGGGCTGCCGTACCGCAACGAGTACTGCTGGGTGCTGACCCTGCGCGGGAACGCGGTGGTGCGGGCGTACGCGTACCTGGACATGGTCGCCGTCGGGGAACTCATCGACCGGGTCCCGGAACCGGGCCCGACCGCGCGCGGGCAGAACTGAGGACCGCCACCGCCAGGGCATCAGCCGGTCCTGCGGGCCGCCCCGGCGGGCCCACCCCCGACGGGTGACCGCGCACGCGGTCCGGCCGTCAGGCGGCCCGGCGCGCGGTGGCGAGTGCCGCGTCCGTGTCCGCCGTGGCCAGCAGGGCGTTGATGTGCGCGCCGGCGAGGGCGCCGGCCGCCGCGGCGGCACCGACCTGGGCGGTGAGGTCGGTGGCGTTGCCGGCTACCCACACCCCCGGCACGTCGGTGGCGCCGGCTGTGCCGGAGGCGAAGCGGCGGCCCGTACCGCCCGGCAGGTCCTCCAGCGGCAGCCCCAGCCCGTCAAGTCCCTCCGTCCTGGCCCACGTCCGGCTCGCGACGGCGAGGATCTCGCGGGCCACGAACGTTCCGTCCGCCGTGCGCACCCCCGCGATGCCGCCGTCGTCGCCGGTGACGACCTCCCGCACCGGGGCGTCGACGACACGGATGCGGCGGGCGGCGAAGCGCGCACGCGTGTCCTCCTCCAGCGGCAGACCGCGGGTGAAGTAGGTCAGGTCTGCGGTCAGCTGACGGAACAGCAGCGCGTGGTGGACCGAGGCAGGACCGGTGGCGAGGACACCGATGGGCCGGTCGCGCACCTCCCAGCCGTGGCAGTAGGGGCAGTGCACCACGTCGTGTCCCCAGTGCCGGGCGAGGCCGGGCACCTCGGGCAGCTCGTCCCGCAGACCGGTGGCCACCAGCAGGCGGCGTGCCGTCACCCGCCGGCCGTCGGCCAGGGTGACGGTGAAGCGCGGATCGCCGGTGCTCGACGGGGCGGCGGGCGCGGCCGAGGCCACCTCGCCGCGGACGACCAGACCGCCGTAGTGGCGCACCTGCTCCCGGCCCCGTTCCAGGATGTCCCCCGGCGCCATGCCGTCGAGGACGAGGAAGCCGTGCATCGCCTCGGCGGGGGCGTTGCGGGGGGTGCCGCTGTCGATCACGACGACCGTTCGGCGGGACCGGGCGAGCATGAGCGCGCCGTTCAGCCCCGCCGCTCCGCCGCCGATCACCACGACATCGACGGACTCGGCGGGCAGCGCGTCGCTCACAAAGGCGTCGGTCGCGAGAGGCATGGCTCGTCACCCTTCTGTGGGGTGGGCCGGGCGTTCCGGGCCACCGCACCCGACGCTACGCACAGTTTGCTGTCTCCGCATAACATGTTGCCCATGACGCAAGAAGATGGCGACTTGGACGGCCTCGTACGCAAGCGGATCCGCGCCCTGCGGGTCGCGCAGGGCTGGTCACTGGAGGAGCTGGCCACCCGCGCGAACATCAGCCAGTCGTCGTTGAGCCGCATCGAGAACGGCCGGCGCCGTCTCGCCCTGGATCAGCTGGTCACGCTGGCCCGCGCGCTGGACACCACGCTCGACCAGCTCGTCGAGAACGCGGCCGACGATGTCGTCATCAGCCCGATGATCGATGGCACCCACGGTCTCATGCGCTGGCCCATCAGGGGCGTGCCCGACATGAGTGTCGTACGCCAGCGGCTGACCGAACCGCCCCCCGACAATCCCGCCCGGATGCGCGCCCACCCCGGCCGTGAGTGGCTCGTCGTGCTGTCCGGCACGGCGATTCTCATGCTCGGTCACCGGCGCTTCCGCGTCGAGACCCATCAGGCGGCGGAGTTTCCGACGATGATGCCGCACGCGATCGGCACCGAGGGGAAACCCTCCGAGATCCTGGGCATCTTCGACCGGGACGCCCGCCGCGGTCATCAGGGCGGCGGGCATCAGGCGGACGGGGGCGAGGGCGCCGGCCCGCGGCCCCGCGCGTGACTCCCGGGTCACCGCCGAGGGCCCGCCGAGGCTGACACCTTGCGTTCCGGGCCACGATCCCGCCCCGGATCTTGCGTTATACGCAAGCGTTCGTGCTGACCGCGCATGGCGCCCCTAGCGTGGGTGCCATGACCCCAACACACCCGCATCCTTCCCACGGCGCCGAGCACCACGCCCACCACGCCCACCACGGCACCGATGGCAACGACGGCCAGGCGGAGATCCTCGACCTCGACGCCGAGGTGCTGTCCGGGCACACCGCCTCGGTGATCGCCCGGCTCCCGCTGACGTCCGCCCCGGACCGGATCGTGGATCTGGGCTGCGGCACCGGAGCCGGCACTTTCGCGCTCCTGGACCGCTTCCCCGGGGCGCGGGTGACCGCCGTCGACGCGTCGGCCGGCCATCTCCAGCAGCTGCGCGAGCGGGCGGACGCCCTCGGAACCGGCGGGCGCGTCCGCACCGTACGGGCCGACCTCGACGCCCCCGACCCGCCGGACCTCGGCACCCCCGACCTGGTGTGGGCTTCGGCCTCCCTGCACCACTTGGCCCATCCGGACGCCGTCCTGCGCACCGTTCACCGGACGCTCGCCCCCGGCGGCCTGCTCGCCGTCGTCGAGCCGGCCGGCTTCCCGCGTTTCCTGCCCGTGGACGCGCCCGCGGACCGCCCCGGCCTGGAGGAGCGCCTCCACGCCCTCGCCGACGGACTCCACGCCGAGCGGGTGCCACACCGCGGCGCCGACTGGGGGCCGCTGCTCACCACCGCCGGGTTCACCGTCGAGGACACCCGCACGATCGCCCTCGATGTCCCGGCCGCCCCCGGCGACGCGATCGGCCGTTACGCCCTCGCCGCGCTGCGGCGCGTGCGCGCCACCGTCGCCGGAACGCTCGGCGCCGAGGACCTCGACGCGCTCGACCGGCTGCTCGACCTCACCGGCCCGCAGAGCATTCTCCGGCGCGCGGACCTGGCGCTGCGCACCGAACGGACGATCTGGGCCGCCCGCCGTCCCTGAACCCGGCGCCCGGGCCACGCGCGCCGAGAGCCACACCTGCGCGCGGGCACGTACCCCCGAACCCGCAGCCGCACCCACGCCACCGTGACCCGCCACCCCGCGATGACGCACGGCACCACCACCGAAGGAGCATCCCCATGGCCGAACCCCCGATCCGCTCCGGCCGGAGCACACCCGCCGACCACGGCGTCTGGCGCCGGGAGCGCTGGGAGGAGATCGCCGGAACCCACGGCAAGGCCCAGGTCGTCGCCAACGCCGGCATCACCGGCCACGCCCCCCACACGCTCCCGGGCGTGCCCGGCACGTGGCGTACCGGCGGGAGCGGAGCGCTGACCGTGACGGCGACCGCCACCGTCTGGCACCACGACGGGAAGGGCGAGGAGACCATCGAGGAGAACGTCGAGGGGATGCGGCGCCGCATCGGCTCCATCGCGTCGATGCGCTACGAGATCACCCGCCAGCTCTCCGCGCCCGGCGAGGTCCTCCAGCAGCACCTCGTGCACGTCGCCACCACGGACGGCGCGCACGGTCAGGTGCACGCCGCCGTCCACTTCGGGTTCGACGACGCCGGACTGATCACCCGCATCGAGGAGTACGCGCACTTCGTTCCCGCCGGCCGGGAGGAGTGAGACGGGGCGCGGGTGCGCGCGGCTCCTCCCGGAACCGCGCGTACCCGCACCGGCGTTCCGTCCGCCCCGGGCTCAGGGAGTCCGCGCCCCGATGTCCACGATCCGCTCGAAGAAGAACTCGTGCTTGAGGAAAGAGACGTCGTACTCGTGCCCCGGGTACGGCGGGATCAACTGCGCCGCCTGGATCAGCCGCCAGCCGTCCCGCAGGGCCGCCAGCCCCGTCCCGTACGGTGGCTCGTCGCTGTCGCCGGTGGTCGGCGACGTCCGGCCGGTGCCGTCGTACAGCGACCAGCCGATGACGTCCGAGTCCAGGGCCGAGGTGGCCAGATAGAGCACGAGAACCTTCTGCCGCAGTCCCGCGGCCGATGCGGCCGACGTGGCCGTATCGGCCTCCCGGGTCGTTTCCTGTGTCATGCCGACTCCCTCCGGGGGCGGTTGGAGACCCTGGTCACCCAGTGGTCGAGATCGAACCCGTCGTCGCCCGTCAACGCGCGCCACAGCAGGATGCGGTTGTACCGCTCCAGACGGCCGGTCGCCGGTTCGTACCAGGGGAAGACGGCGTCCAGTTCGGTGGCCACCCGCGGATCGTCCAGGTCCGAGGTGTCCCACAGCCGCCGCTGCCGTACGGTCGGGTTGAAGCGGATCTTGAACATGTAGCGCGCCGTGTCACTGTCGTTGCGCCGGCCGCCGTGCCACAGGCCGTGGTGCAGAAACACCACCGTGCCGGCCGGGCAGACGAGCCGGTCCTGCCCGCGCAGGTTCTGGTAGCGGCCGGTGTCGGACTCGTTGATCCGGCGCAGATGACTGCCCGGCACGCTGAGCGTGCCGCCCATCTCCAGCGACACGGCCTGCGGGAAGTACATCAACTGCACGTCGAAGGCGTCGGGACGGACGTCGATGATGGCGTCTCCGTGCAGGGGCTGGGCCTGCCCGCCGTGCGGCTCGCGGATGTGGACGAAGTGGTGGTCCACCGTGGGCTCCGGCCCCACCAGGCTGTGCAGGGCCCCGGCGATCAGGGGCAGTTCCAGCAGCTTGCGGGCGAAGGAGTCGGCGGCGTAGGCGGTGGACAGCGGCGTGCCGTAGGGCACCGGGGGTATGTCGGCGGCCAGCGCCGCCAGTCCCTCGGTGTTCATCTCCGGTGGAACCACGGCGTCGAGCCGCAGTGATCCGCGCGCGACGAAGCGCGCCATCTGGACCGAGCTGAGCAGTCCCTCTCTGTTCCCCATGACGGCCACGCTAGGCGCGAGGGGCCCGCCCCGCGTGGGCCGCGTTCACCCTCCGCTGGTCCATTCTCACCACTGACCGAGCACGGTCGCGACCTGGCCGGTTGGGGGATCGCGTGCTGGAATCGGTGCCATGCGTACGGCCTTCGCCCATCTCGCCGAGCCTCCGGCTCTCGCCGCCGTCGGCATCGGGGTGCACGGCCCGGCCGGCCGGGTGGACGAGTTCCTGCTGCCGGATCTGTGGCAGCTCCATCTGTACGGCTACGCGGCGGACCTGACCGTCAACGGTACGGCGCACGTGATCCGGCCCGGACGGGTGAGTCTGGTGCCGCCGGGGACGCAGGTCCGGTACCGCTACCGGGGCCGCTCCGAGCACCTGTACGCGCACCTCCGGCTGGGCACCGCCGGCGCGCCCCGGGAGGTGCCGGTGATCCAGGACACGGGGGCCGAACTCGCGGCCCTCACGGCACAACTGCGCCAGGCCGTGGCCGCCTGGCCGGACACTCCGCAGCGGGCGGCGGCGGAAGTGTGGTCCGCGCTGTGGCGGGTGGCCGAGCTGGTTCCGCCCCGGGACGGGGCCCCGCGCTCCGCCCACCCGGCGGTGAGCGCGGCGGTGCGGCTGATCGAGGCAGGGCTGGCCGGCCCGTTGGCGGTGCCCGCGATCGCGCGGGCGGTGGGTGTCTCGCACAACCACCTGACCCGTTTGTTCCGCGCCGCCACCGGCACGACGGTCGTCGGCTACATCCGCGCCCGCCGCATGGCACGCGCCCGTCACTTCCTGCAAGCCACCACGATGTCGATCTCCGCCGTCGCGCCCTCCGTCGGCATCCCGGACCTCCAGGCGTTCAACAAGGCCTGCCGCCGCGAACTCGGCGCCGGGCCGCGCGACATCCGGGCCGGACGGTCCAGCCCCCGCACGCCCGCCGCCCGGAGCACCGCCCGCGCCGGCCTCAGCGCACCCGGGCGGGCGGCGCCTCCCGCTCCTGCCGCGCCCAGCGGCCCGGAGTGCGGCCGGACTCCTTGACGAACGCGGCCACGAGCACCGGGGGAGGGGCCGCTGGTGCCCCACATCGGCGCGTCCCCGGGGGCGACGGCGACGGATCAGGCGCCGCGCGCCCGCAGAATGCCCTCGACGCCCCGCAGGAAGGTCTCGCAGAGCAGCTTCGTGTCGAAGAGGCAGCCGGCGGCCATGGCACCGTCCCGGAGCATGACCAGATGCCGGCCGTCCTCCTCGGCGGGTGCGTCACCGACCTGTGCCAGCAGGCCCGTGACGGTGTCCAGGAACCACTGGCGATGCGCCAGAACCGCCTGATGGATGGGGTGGGCGGGGTCGGGATACTCGGCCACCGCGTTGAGGAACGCGCAGCCGCGGAACGCCGGGCCCTGGATGCCGTCGGTGATGGACCGGCACACCGCGCGGACCGCGTCGGCCGGTGACGGCTCGCCCGTCCGGGCGGTCTCCACCTCTGCCCGGATGCCCCGGTCGGCCAGGTCGAGGTAGGCGAGGACGAGTTCTTCCTTGCCGGCGAAGTGCCGGTAGAGCGTGGCGCGCGTGACCTGGGCTTCCGCGATGATCCGGTCGACGCCGACGGCGTGGATCCCCTCGGCGTAGAAGATCCTGGTCGCCGTGCCGAGCAGCCGGGCCCGCGCCGCCGACGTGCTGCCGCCTCCTGTGCCCTCCCTCATGCGGCCACACTATCCCATCGCTGAGGGAGAACGTTCGGTCTTGACAGAAGTCGCCGGCGCCCTCTTGGATGGCGCGAGACCGAACGTTCTCCCTCAGCGCTCATTTCTCCGCAGACAGGGACAGGAACCCCCGATGACTCAGGCGACCGACACCCACCCGCTCCCGCTGGACCGCCCGTCCACGGACACCTCCGCCAGCACCGCGACCGCCGCGACCACCGGCGTTTCCACGGCCCTGCGCAAGCTGTACTTCCTGCGGTTCGCGTTCGCCGCCGCGTGGGCCGCGCTGCTGTTCGCGACCGCCGACACACTCGGCGCCCTCACCGCCACCCTGCTGGTGATCTACCCCCTGTTCGACGTCGCGTGCGCCGTCGTCGACATCAGGTCGGCCCGCGCGAACGGCCAACCCCTGCGGGCCCTCTACGTGAACGTCGGGCTCAGCGCCGTCACCACGGCCGGCCTCGCCGTCGCCGCCACCTCCGGCATCCCCGCCGTCCTGCGGGTCTGGGGGGCCTGGGCGATCACCGCGGGCCTCGTCCAGCTCATCGTGGGCGCCGTCCGCCGCGGGATGGGCGGGCAGTGGGCCATGATCGCCAGCGGGGGAATCTCCACCCTCGCGGGCACCTCGTTCATCCTCCAGGCGGGCCAGGACAGCGCTTCCCTGACCAGCCTGGCCGGCTACGCCTTCCTCGGCGGCGTCTTCTTCCTCGTTTCCGCCCTCCGTCTGGGGCGCGCCCGTACGACGGCGTGACCCGCGCCTTCCGGCACCGCAGGTGGCACGGCTCGCATCCTCACGAAGACCGCGGGCCGGGCCGCGCGTGCGGTTCCCGCCCGGGCAGCCCGTCAGCTGAGGGCGGGTCGCGTGAGGTCGAGGGGGAGCAGGTTCCGCCAGTCGTTGACACACACGGCGGTCATGCCGTCGAAGCGCACCTCGATGAACGGGTTCGAACTCCACATCACGGCCACCCACCGCAACGAGCGGTCGGCGTCGAGACGAGCGAGGTAACCGACGTTGCCCATCCCGCTGCCGCCGCCGGACAGCCACCCCGATCCGTCCGGCAGCGGGCTCTCGAAACAGGGGTCCGCCTCGGTCGTCCCCTCCTCCTCGACGATCCGGGCGACGTCGACCGGGCCGCCCAGCCGGAAGGGGATCGGCCGACCGGCATCCGGGTGGTACGCCCCGGGCCCCTCCACCCGGACGGCCAGGCCGGTGTCGTCGGGCCGGTACAGCGCGTCCCCGTACGGCATCTCACCGGCGCCCCACAACCGCAGGACCAGCCCCATACCGCGCACCTCCGAGTGAGGGGACGGCTGCGTCGCGCCGCCACAGGTGATCAGAGGGTACGAGAGCCGACCCGGCACGGGCCGGTCGGTGACCGTGTCACGCCGGGAGGCAGGTCTGCTAACAGGCTGTTTCCCGTCCGATCGCACGGAGTACGTCGGCAAGCCACACCAGGTGGTGGGCCACCGCCCGGGGGCGGACTGATGGCCGGCCATGTCGGCAGTGCCCACTCTCGCCGCCCCGGCGCCGAAGACCATCACGCCGAGACCGCCGCCACCGTACGCAGGCGTTACGCTCCCCGCCCGTCGATCTTGCAGCGGGCCCGACCGGGACCTGGTCCGGCCGGACGGGGCCGCACCGCCGTCCCGGTTCACACCGCCCGTGGACGTTCCCCGACCGGGGCCGGGCCGGGGGCCGCCGACCCGGCTCGGCGCGCCGCCAGGCCGAAGGCCGACCCGGCGGCACAGGAACAGGCCGCCCAGCACGAGCCATCGCGTGGCGCCCCGTCCCCCGGGCGCCCCGTCCCCCTGGGCCGCGGAGGTTTCGGACACCGCTCACGGGTTACCCGGCGCGGCGCAACGGCGGCCCGTGGGGGCCGCTGCCCGGAGCGGTGAGAGGAGCGACGCGGTGCCAGCCGGTTCGAACGCGAAAGAGGAACGTCAGTACGAGCACATCAGGAAGGGCCAGCGGAAGCGCGGCGCCTCCGAAGGGCGTGCCGAGGAGATCGCCGCCCGGACCGTCAACAAACAGCGCGCCCGGGCCGGTGAGACGAGGACGGCGAGCAAGACGTCCACACGTGACCCCAAGTCCGCCTACCGGCGCGGGGGAGAGCGGTCGCACGAGGGGGCGCAGGGGCCGACCAGGGATCAGCTCTACGCCGAGGCCCGCAAGAAGAACATCGACGGCCGCTCGACCATGAACAAAGCGGAACTGCGCAAGGCCCTGGGCCGCTGACCCTCCACCCGTGCGGGCGGGGGCCGGACACCGAGCCGACGCGAAGGAGCATCCCATGGCTGACAAGTCACGCGGTGACGACGTGTATCAGCCGCCGGAGGACGACGGCCGGTTGCCGCCGAACGAGCAGCCCGACATGGAGAACACCCTCGATGAGCGGGACCTCGACGACCAGATGGCCGAGGGATACTCCCCTCCCGAACGGCCCCTGGCGGTCGACGCGTTCGGGACCACGGACGAGGAGGAGCACGAGGGGGAGTCCCTGGACCGGCGGCTCGCCCGCGAGAGGCCCGAGGTGACGCCGGGCGACGACAACGGCATCGGTGACGTTCCGCAGGGCGAGGGGGAGCCCCGGGAGGAGATCCGCGGTGAGGAGCGCGCCGGCCGGCTCGTGGCGGTGGACGACACCACCGGGCGGCAGACCGATGTCTTCGGCGAGGACGTCGGGATCGACGGCGGCGCGGCCTCGGCGGAGGAGGCGTCCGTGCACATCACGCACGAATCCGTCGGCGGCTCGGAGGAGGAGGCGCGGGACGAGGCCGAGCCGGACATCTGACCGGCTGCCGAGGACGAGCGCAACTGCCCTGCGGCGGACCGGCGTCGGGCAGCATGGTGGGGTGCTGATACGCAGAGGAACACCCCTCGCGCCCCTGGGGCCGGGGGCGGGCGAGGACCCCGTACTGGAGTACGCCCTGAACGAGCTGGACTGGTACGCGCGGGTACGGGACCGGGCCCGCGTCCGGCACCGCGGCACCGAGCTGAGCGCCCTGGTCACCGGCGCCGCCACCGTGGTCGCGGCGGGTGTGCAGGCGCCGGCGGCGGTCACCGCCACCCTCGCCGGGCTGACGCTCTTCATCGGCGGCTTCCGCCAGCTCTTCAACGACCTGGAGCGCTACGTCCTGGCCGCCGAGGCGTGGACCAGGCTGCGGCTGGCCACCCAGCGCTACCGGCTGCTCCCGGAGGCGGAACGGGACGAGGCCGCCCGCCGGCTGCTGCTGGAACAGGTCGAGACGGTGGCGACCGCCGAACTCCAGGGCTGGGCCGGCGCCCACCGCGCGGCACCGCCCGCGCTCCGGGCCCCGGACCAAGCCCCGTGACGTGGGGTGTTGCGGGTCTTCGGGGCGCGGAGCGCCGTCCCGGTCTGCTGTTAAGCTCCTGACCATGCCCGCCCCGCCTTCCTCACCATCGGGTCGTGCCGCGCCCTCGTCCCAGCGAGGGCTGCTGACCGAGCGCATCGCACGGCAGCTTGAGCACGAGATCCGGTCCGGGGAGATCGCCGCCGGGGTGAAACTGCCGTCGGAGCGCGAACTCGCCGAGCAGTTCGCCGCCAGCCGCAACGTGGTGCGCGAGGCGCTGCGGCGTCTTGAGGCGCAGCATCTGATCGAGGTGGCGCCGGGCCGGGGCTCGTTCGTCAGTGAGCAGAACGCCGGGCAGGCCAGCAGCTACGACGCCCTGTACCGGGCGGGCCGCCCCACCGCGCGGCACCTCATCGAGGCGCGCATCCCGCTGGAGGTCGAGATCGTGGGTCTCGCCGTGGAGCGGGCCACCGCGGCCGACCTGGACGCGATGCGCCGGGCCAACGAGAAGCTGCTGCGGGCGACCGACGTCGTGCACAAGGCGCGGGCCGACCTCGACTTCCACGACGCGATCGCGGCCGCCAGCGGCAACCCCGTCCTGCGCATCATGCTGTCGTCGATCGGCGGGATGATGTTCGAGATGATGCTGCGCTCGAACTCCGATCCGTCGATCGGGGAGCCCGGTGTGCCGCACCACCCCGAGATCTTCGAGGCGATCGAGGCCGGGGACGTCGAGCTGGCCCGGTCGCGGATGCGGGAGCACCTCACGCTGGGGCTGCGCACCTACGGCGCGGACCTCGATGTCAGCCTGGACGTCATGGCGCGCCAGCACATCGAGACACTCATGCGGCAGTCCCGGGACGCCCCCTAGCTCCGACGCGGGACCCCGTGCGCGTGCCGTCCGGCCGTTCCCCGGTTGCCCGGCGACGGACAGCGGAGGGCCGGTCAGCGGAGCGTGATGCGGTGCTCCAGGGCTGGTCAGGGGGCCGTCGGCCTGTTACGGTCCAACTGGTCCTACCAGTTGGACCACATACGGGACGAGACATAGTACGCAAAGAGAGTCGAGGACGAGGATGTCCACGAGCAGCCAGCCGGTCAGCCGGCGCTCCTTCGGGAAGCTCGCCGCCGTCGCCGCCGCGGCGGTCGCGGGCGGGGCGGCGCTCAGCTCCTGTTCGGCCCGGGGCGGCTCCGCGTCGCCCAACGCGCCGCTGCGCGTCATGGCCATCAACCACGTCTGGTCGCAGGCGATCAGCGGCCGGGTCGCCGAGCTGGAGGAGCGGATCGGGCGCCGGGTGTCGATCACGATGCTCACCGCCGACCAGCTCGCCAGCAGTTACAACGTGAAACTCAACGCCTCCGCCACGGACGTCGACGTCATGATGGTCCGCGCGCTCCAGGAACAGCTGCTGTTCGCGCACAACGGCTGGCTGACCGACCTCACCGACCGCGCCACGGGCGACGCGGCGTACGACTGGTCCGATTTCCAGGACGCCCCGCGCGAACGCTCGGTCACCGACGGCCGGGTGCTGAGCGTCCCGGTGGTGACGGAGCGCCCCGCCCTGTACTACCGCAAGGACCTAGTGGAGCGGTTCGGCGGGCCACCCGGCACCCTGGACGACCTGCTGGAGATGTCGCTCGAACTGGCCGACCGGGGCAAGGGCCTCTTCGGCTACGTCGGACGGGGACAGCGCAGCGGCGCCGTCAGCCAGTGGTCCAGCTTCCTGTACTCCTACGGCGGCGACTTCACCGTCGACGGCCGCTCCGCCATCGCCACACCGCAGGCCATCGCCGCCTACGAGCTGTACGGCGGGCTGCTGGAACGGACCGGGCCGCCCGGAGCCACCAACATGAGCCTGGAACAGGCCATGCCGATCTTCGCCCAGGGCAAGGCCGCCTTCTACATCGACGCGGACGCCATCTACACCAACTTCCTCGACCCGAAGATCTCCACCGTCCAGGACACCGTCGGCTTCGCCCCGTTCCCGGCCGGCCCGGCGGGCTCCCGGCCGCACAACATCCCCTCCTGGAGCCTGGCCGTCAACGAGTTCTCCCTGCTGCGGGACGACGCCTGGGAGTTCATCCGCTGGGCCTCCAGCCCCGAGATGGTCGCCTCCCTCCAGGCCGACGGGATCCCCGGCGCCCGCAGCTCCGCCTGGTCCGACGCGCGGACGCTCACCTCCTTCCCCGCCGACCTCGCCGAGGCGATGCGGATCAACGCCGAGAACGGGATCGGCCACGACCGCCCCGAGGTGCTGCAGGTCGGCCGCGCCCGGGACATCGTCGGCCAGCCGCTGGTGGCCGGAATCCTCGGCAAGTCCGTGCCCGGAGTCGCCCGCGACGCGAACGCCGAGTTCGACGACTTCCTCGTCCGCGACAACCGCCACCGGGAGCCCTGATGTCCACCACCCAGACCCGGCCCCGGCCCACCGCCGCCCGGCGCCCGCCCGGCTCCCGGCCCCCGCGCACGTTCGAGCAGGCCAACCGCCGCCTCAAGTGGGCGATGCTGGCCCCGGCGCTCGGCTTCGTCGGACTGATGATCGTCTTTCCGCTGCTGTTCACGCTCAACCTCGGCTTCACCGACGCCTTCGGCGCCGTCAACGCCGACAAGAGCTGGATCGGCCTGCAGAACTTCCAGGACGCGCTCGCCGACTCCCGCCGCTTCTGGCCCGCCGCCCAGCGCACCGTCATCTTCACCGTCGGCGCCGTGCTGATCGAGACCGTGCTCGGCCTGGCACTGGCCATGCTGATGCGCAAGGCGTTCCGCGGCATGCGGTGGGTGCGCACCATCCTCATCATCCCGCTGCTCACCACCCCGGTCGCCATCGGCATCCTGTGGCTGCTGATCCTCGACCCGACCAACGGCATCGCCAACCACCTGCTGGAATCCATCGGCCTGCCGCCCCAGGAGTTCCTCGGCTCGGTCAGCCAGTCCCTGCCCACCCTCATGTTCATCGACGTGTGGCAGTGGACGCCGATGATGACCCTGCTGCTGCTCGCCGGCCTGTCCACCCTGCCCGAGGAGCCCGAGGAAGCGGCGAAGGTCGACGGCGCGGACGCCTGGCAGCGGTTCCGGCACGTCGTGCTGCCGATGCTCCTGCCGACGCTGATGACCGCGCTCGTCCTGCGCTCCGTGGACGCGCTGAAGACGTTCGACATCCTCTACGCCACCAAGGGCCCCGGCGGCGGCTCGGACTTCGAGGCCGAGACCCTCAACGTCTACGCCTACGGCCTCACCTTCGACTACCAGGAGTACGGGCTCGCCTCGGCGGTGCTGGTGCTCTTCACGCTCTTCATCATCGGCGTCGTGGTCCTCCTGCGCCGCCGCGCCGGAAAGAAGGAAGCATGAGTACCCACTCCGCCGGCGCGGTCCGCAGCCGTCTGGGCCTGCTGCGGGGCATCGCGGTCATCGCCGTCTCGCTGATCTTCGCCCTGCCCATCGTGTGGATGTTCGCCGCCGCCTTCAAGACCAATGTGCAGGTCACCGACCCCGGCGTCGGGCTGATCTTCTCGCCGACCTTCGAGAACTTCCGCAACGTCCTGGAGGACGGCGAGATCCTGCGCTCGCTGCGCAACTCGCTGATCGTGGGCGGCGTCTCCACCGCGCTGTCCGCACTGATCGCGGTACCGGCCGCCTGGGCCGTCGGCCGGTTCCGGATGCACCGCACCGGCTCGCTGGTCCTGGTCGCCCGCATCGTCCCGGCCGTCTCCCTGCTGGTGCCCTGGTACTACCTGTTCGCCCAGGCCGGGCTGGTCGGCAGCTACACCGTCCTGATCCTCAGCCACATGTTCGTCTCGGTCCCGCTGATCCTGTGGATCATGATCGGCTTCTTCGAGGGCCTTCCGGTGGAGCTGGAGGAGGCCGCCCGGACCGACGGGCTCACGGCCTTCGGCGCGTTCTGGCGCATCGCGCTGCCGCTGGCCGCGCCCGGCACCGCGACGGCCTCGCTGCTCGCGTTCGTCTCCAGCTGGAACAACTTCATGTTCGCGCTGATCTTCGCCGACGAGACCACCCAGACGGCGCCGGTCACCCTGTTCAACTTCATCTCCTACGCCAGCACCGACTGGGGCGGCCTGATGGCCGTGGCCACCTTGATGACCGTCCCGGTCGTCATCGCCGCCCTCATCGGACAGAAATACCTCGTGGCCGGCCTCACCGCCGGCGCCACCAAGGGCTGACCAGCCACACCCCACACACCCCAGGAAGACCACTTCATGAAGATCGTCGACGCGAAGGTCGTCGTCACCAGCCCGGGCCGCAACTTCGTGACGCTGCGCATCACGACCGACGAAGGCCTCACCGGTCTCGGAGACGCCACCCTCAACGGGCGCGAACTCTCGGTGGCCAGCTACCTCACCGACCATGTGGTGCCGCTGCTGATCGGCACGGACCCGCACCGGATCGAGGACACCTGGCAGTACCTGTACCGGGGCGCGTACTGGCGCCGCGGGCCGGTGACGATGGCCGCGATCGCCGCCGTCGACGTCGCGCTGTGGGACATCAAGGCCAAGGCCGCCGGGCTCCCGCTCTACCAGCTGCTGGGCGGCGCAAGCCGGGAGCGGGTACGCGCCTACGGGCACGCCAGCGGCCGGGACATCCCCGAACTGCTGGACTCCGTCCGCGCCCGGCAGGCCCAGGGCTACCAGGCGATCCGCGTGCAGACCGGAGTGCCGGGGCTGAAGAACGTCTACGGCGTCCGCCCGGACCTGTCGGTCTCCGACCAGCTGCCGCGCCCGGTGGTCGAGGACTGGGACACCCCCGCCTACCTGCGGCACCTGCCCCGCGTCCTGGAGGCGGTCCGCGCGGAGTTCGGCCCCGACCTGCCGCTGCTGCACGACGCGCACCACCGGCTCACCCCGATCCAGGCGGCGCGGCTGGGCAAGGAGGTGGAGCCCTACGACCTGTTCTGGCTGGAGGACTGCACCCCGGCCGAGAACCAGGAGGCGCTGCGGCTGGTGCGCCGGCACACCACGACGCCGCTGGCGATCGGCGAGGTGTTCAACACCGTCTTCGACTACCAGACGCTGGTGAACGAACAGCTCATCGACTACGTGCGCTCCGCGGTGACGCACTTCGGCGGCGTCACCCCGCTGAGGAAGCTGTTCGACTACGCGGCGCAGTACCAGATCAAGAGCGCCATCCACGGACCCGAGGACATCTCACCGGTCGGCATGGCCGCCGCGATCCACCTCGACCTGGCGATCCACAACTTCGGCATCCAGGAGTACTCGGGGCACTCCGCGCTCACCGAGCAGGTGTTCCGGCACGCCTACACCTTCGCCGACGGGCACCTGCACCCGGGAGAGGAGCCGGGCATCGGCGTCGAACTCGACGAGGAGCTGGCGGCCGCCCATCCGTACCGGGCCGCCTACCTGCCGGTCAACCGGCTGGCCGACGGCTCCGTCCACGACTGGTGAACGGCACCGGCACCCGGCTCCCGCACGGCCGGGACGGCGCGCGCCCCCCGGTCGCGCCGACGACCGCCCGATGACCGCCCCGAGAAGACAAGGAGACCGTCGTGCCCGACGGAACTGAAACGACGCCACCGTCCGCGCTGCTCGCCGCACTGGGTGCCCAGCGCCTCCTGCCGGTGCTGCGCTCGCCGGACGTCCCCGCCGCCGTGGCGGCGGTGACCGCCCTGGTCGACGCGGGCTGCCGCGTCGTCGAGCTGACCACCTCGACCCCCGATTGGGAGCGCGCCCTGGCCGAGTGCCGGGACCGGCACCGCCGGCCGGCGGGGGAGGGCGGTGCTCCGCCGCTGCTGGGCGTGGGTACGGTGACCACCGCCGAGCAGGCGGCGGCGGCGATCGGCGCCGGCGCGGACTTCCTGGTCTCGCCCTTTCCGGCACCGGCCGTGCGGGCCGTGGCGGCCCGGGCCGGAACGGCGTTCGTCGAGGGCGGCTTCACCCCGGCCGAGGTCGCCGACGCGGCCGGGCGCGGACCGGCGAAGATCTTCCCCGCGCACGTCGGCGGACCGCGGTTCGTCGCCTCGCTGCGGGCCGTGCTGCCGCAGGCGTCCCTCATCCCGACCGGCGGCATAGCGATCGAGGAGGCCCCGGCCTATCTGGCGGCCGGCGCCCTGGCCGTCGGCGTCGGCTCGGGCCTGCCCGAGGACCCGGCCGCCCTCGCCCGGCTGTTCGGAGGAGCACGGTGAGCGACTACGACGTCGTCCTGATCGGCGAGATCCTCGTCGAGTTCTACTGCGAGGGCCCGCCCGTCGACCAGGCGCAGCTGCGGCTCGGCTTCTCCGGTGACGTGCTGAACGCCGCAGCGGCGGCCTCCGCCGCCGGCGCGCGCACCGCCATCCTGACCGCCGTGGCCGACGACCAGCTCGGCGACGCCCTCGTCGAGCGGGTCCGGGCTCTGGGGGTGGACACCGCGCTGATCCGGCGCGTCCCGGCCGGCAACGGTGCCTATCTGCTGCACGGAGACCTCAGCGGCGAACGCGAGTTCACCTACTGGCGTACCGCGAGCGCCGCCTCCGGGCTCGGCGTCGCCGACATCGAACGCGAACGCGCGGCGCTGGCCGGCACCCGGGCCCTGGTCGCCTCGGGCGTCGGCAGCGCGCTGTCGGACAGCTGCCGGGACGCCATCCTGGCCGCTGCCCGGATCGCGGCGGCGGGGGGCGCCGCCGTGGTGTACGACCCCAACTTCCGTGCCCGGCTGACGACTCCGGAGCGGGCCCGGGCGGCCCTGGCCGAACTGGCCCCGCACTGCGCGCTCATCACCCCATCCTGCCCCTCGGACGCGCGGGCGCTGCTCGGCACGGCGGATCCGCTCACCGCCGCCGAGGCCGTCCTCGCCCTCGGGGCGCGCGCCGCCGCGGTCACCTCGGGCGCCGACCAGGTGATCGTCGCGGGCGTGGGCGCGGGGGAGCCGCTCACCCTGCCGGTCCCGACGGTGGCCGACGCCGTCGACGCCACCGGCGCGGGCGATGTCCTCACCGGAACGACGGCCGCACGTCTGGCCCTGGGCGACCCGCTGCCGACGGCGGTGAGCCTGGGTATCGGCGCCGCCTCGCTGTCGGTCACCGGCTGGGGCGGCACGGGCCGCATCCCCAGCCTGACGGAGTCCCGGGCCGCCGCCCCCGCCGTCCGGGCCTGAGGACGCGGCCGGCGCCGGAGTTCCGGCACCATTTCTCACACTCCGCAGCCGAGATGGCGCTGTCCGTGAGACAGTTGACCGTCCGTCCCACAGGAGCGGACCGGATCGGACGGCGAACGGACAGGCCGACCGGCGACCGGTGAGAAGGGCTGCGGAGCATGCTGGACGACGCGTTCGGTCAGGAGCCGCGGTGGGACCCGCGCCTCTTTCCCCCCGCCTCCCGCGCGCCACGCGCCGTACAGACCGCCCACATGCTCCGCGACCCGCGCGGATTCGGGCTCTCGCTGCGGCGGCGGTTCGGGCCGGTCTTCTCCGCACGCGTGCACCCCTACCGCGCGGCGCTGGTGTGTGCCACGGACGCCGCGACCAACCGTGCCGTGCTCACCGACCACGAGCGGTTCGTCGGCGGCCGGGCGACCGCCCTGCTGCGACCGGCGCTGGGGGAGGGCTCACTGATCTGCACACCCCCGCCGCGCCATCTGCCGCACCGCAGACTGCTGTTGCCCCCCTTCCAGGGAAAGCAACTGGCCGGCTGGGAAGACCGCGTCCGCGACGTCGTCCGCACCGCGCTGCCGGGCCTGCTGACCGGCGGAGACCGCCCGACACGGCCCTGGGCACAACGGCTGACCCTGGAGGTGGTGCTGCGGGTCGTCTTCGGCCTGCGGGATCCGGCACGGGTCGCGGTATTCCGGGACGCGTTGACGGCGTTCGCCGGGACCGGCAACGTCTCCACCCTCTTCCTGCCCGCGCCGCTGCGCCGCGATCTGGGACGCTTGTCCCCGGGCGGCCGTTTCGGACGACTCCTGTCGCACGTACGGGAGTTGATTCGGGAGGAGATCGCCGCCCGCCGCGAGGTGGCCGATCGCAAAAGCCGCGACGACGTCCTGTCCACGCTGCTGGACCGTTACGACGCCGGCCCCGGCGACCGGCGGCTGCTGGATGAGCTGACCGGGCTGGTCCTGGCCGGCTACGAGACCACGGCGACCACCATCGCCTGGACCCTCCACCTCCTCGCCCACCACGGCACCGCGCGGGATGACCTGGTGGCCGATCTCGACGCGGGCTCGGACCGGTTGCTCAAGGCGGTCATCAAGGAGTCCGGCCGACTCCGGCCCGCCGTCTACAACGCCATGCGCACCGCCGCCCAGGACACCTCCCTGGGCGGACACCCGGTTCCGCGGCACGCGTTCGTCGCGGCGCTGTTCCCGATCACGCACCTCGACCCCGAACTGTGGCCGCGGCCCCACGCCTTCCGGCCCGAACGCCACCTCGGCGCCGACCCTCCGCCGTACGCGCTCACCCCCTTCGGCGGCGGCCTGCGGCGCTGTATCGGGGTACCGCTGGCCCAGCTGGAGACCGAGATCGTGGTCACCGAGGTGCTGGCCCGGGCCGTGCCCGAACCGGCCGGCCCGCCGGAACCGGCACGGCTGGCCGCGGTCACCCTGGTCCCCGCGCGCGGAGGACGCGTCCGGTTCCGCCGCAGGGGGGCGTTGTGACGGAGCGGCGAAGGGCGCGGCCGGTGGAGGGACCCGCGTCCGCCACCTGACACCGGGCCGGCCTGCCGGGCGCCGCCGGTGCGCGTACCCGCCCCGACGGCGCGCCCGGCCCGGCGAACCGCTCGGGTGATCCCGTGCGTTGGGATACCGGACCACCGGACTACCGGACCACGGGATCCCCCTCGACCCGGTCAAGGTCCGCCCTGCGCAGCGCCCCCTCCCAATCGCCCGGGTGGCGACAGGCGGCGGCCCCGGTGCGCACGGCACGTCCGAGGGCGTCGCCCACGGCCCGGCCCTCCAGCCGCGCGGAGATGTAGCCCGCGACGAACGCGTCCCCCGCCCCGACGGTGTCCGCGACGGTGACGGGTACGGCGTCGCGCCATTCCCAGCCCGCCGATGTCGCGGCGCCGGCGCCCAGGGAACCGCACTTGACCACGGACTCGCCCGGACCGAGGGCGAGTACGGCGCGGGCGAGCGCCTCGGCACCGCCGGGACCGCCGGAACGGCCCACCACGGCGCCCAGTTCGTCGTCACCGCCGAAGACCACGTCCGCGAGGGAGATCACCTCCCGGTAGCGGGGGATGGCGGCCGGGTAGTCCCACAGGCGTGCGCGGTGGTTGATGTCGAAGGAGACGGTGGTGCCGGCGGCGCGCGCGATGCCGACCGCGTGGCGGATCGCGTCCGCCGCCGTGGCGGACAGCGCGAGCGGGATCCCCGTGACGTGGAGCCAGGCGGCCCCGGCGACCCCGAGCCGGTCGATGTCCCGCGGGCACAGGCGGCTCCCGGCGCTTGCCGCCCGGTAGAAGCGCACGACGGTGCGCCCGGGGTCGGAGGCGTCCTTGAGCATCAGCCCGGTGGGGGCCGACGGGTCGGTGATCGCCAGCGTGTCCACGCCCTCGGCCCGCAGCTCGCGGCGGATGCGCGCCCCGAGTTCGTCGTCGCCGACCCGGCCCAGCCACGCGACGTCGTGGCCGAGCCGCGCGAGCCCGATCGCGACGTTCGCCTCCGCGCCACCGGTGCTGATCCGGGCGGACGCCGCGCGTTCGAAACCGTCCGGACCCGCGGTACGGATCATCCCCAGTGATTCGCCGAGGGTGACGACACGTCCGCTCACCGCGCGGACCTCCTCGCCGCCGCCACCTGCCCGATCGCGCGGCGGGCGCGCTCGCGCAGCGCGCCGGTGTCGCCGCCGCGCAGCGCGTCCCCCAGGAGGGGCCCGCCCAGGCTGACGGCGCCCGCTCCGGCCCGGATCCACGCGGGGATGTCGTCGAGGCCGACCCCTCCGGAGGGCATCGTCGACAGCCCGGGGAAGGGCCCGGAGAGCTGCCGCAGGTAGTCGGGGCCGACGGTCGCGGCCGGGAAGATCTTGACCGCCGCGGCCCCCGCCGCCCACACCGTGTGCACCTCGGTGGGGGTCAGCGCGCCAGGAACGATGGGCGTCCCTTCCCGGACGGCGGCCTCGACGAGGCCCGGGTCGGCGACCGGAGTGACCAGGAACGCGGCCCCCGCGCCGACGGACGCCCGCAGGTCGCGCTCCGTCAGGACCGTGCCCACCCCGATGTGTGCCTCGGGCAGCGCGGCGCGCAGCGCGGGCAGCGCGTCGAGGGTGCCCGGCGTCGTCAGGGTGACTTCGAGGGCGGTGACGCCCCCGGCGACCAGGGCCCGGCAGACCGGCAGATACCGGTCGGCGTCCTCCGCGCGCAGCACCGCGACGACGCCGCCGCGCACCACGGCGTCCGGAAGTGCGGGGCGTGCCGTCATGCGGGCCTCCTGGCTGCCTCGATGATCTCCAGCCCGCGTACGCAGTCCCGGGGATCCACCGGGAGCGGCGCTCCGGAGGTGAGCGCGTCGCCCAGGGCCCGGTAGAAGGCCAGGTGCTCGCCGGGCAGCAGCGGGGTGGGGCGCTCGCCGTCGGGTGTCGCGAGCAGCGCGGTGCGGCCGTCCGCGTGGACGCCGAAGCCCGGGTCCAGCGGACGCAGCCCGGCCTTCGACTGCGGCTCCTGGGGGTCGAGGCCGTGCGAGGTGAGGACACCGCGCGAGCCGAGCACCCGGAAACGGGGCCTGTTGGCGGGGGCCGTCGCGCTCATCCAGAGCCGTGAGCGCACGCCGCTCGCGTGGGTGAGCGCGAGGAACGCGTCGTCGTCGGCCGCGGCGCCGGGGCGGCGCCGGTCCAGCTCGGCGTGGACGCCGACGACGTCCCCGAACAGCAGGAGCGCCTGGTCGATGAGATGGGGACCCAGATCGAAGAGGATGCCGCCCCCCTCCCCGGGGGTCGCGATGTCCTTCCAGCGCCGGGTGAGAGTGGGCGCCCACCACTCGAAGGCGGACTCGAACTGGTGGACCTCACCGATGTCCCCCGCTGCCAGGGCCCGGCGGAGGGTGAGGAAGTCACCGTCCCAGCGCCGGTTCTGGAAGACGGTGAGCGGAACTCCGGCCGCCTCGGCCTCCTCGACGAGGGAGTGCGCCTCCGTGCTGGATATCCCCAGGGGCTTGTCGATCACGATCGGGATTCCGGCGGCGATGGCGCGCCGCGCCAGCGGGGCGTGGGTGCTGTTGGGGCTCGTGATCACGATGAGGTCGAGATCGTCACGGGCGAACACCTCGTCCGGGCCGGAGAGGATGTCGGCCCGCGGGTACGCGCCGGCCGCGGCGGCGACCCGCCCCGGGTCGGTGGTCACGATCGCGGAGACGGTGAAGCGCGGCTCGGCGGTGAGCAGCGGCGCGTGGAAGACGCGTCCGCCGGTGCCGAAGCCGATGATCGCGGTACGGATGGTCATGGGGGTTCTCCTGGCGGGGGCGGTCAGCGGGGGCCGATGTCGGTGGGCAGGGTGCCGGCGATGCGGTCGATCTCATCGAACAGGCCGTCCGGGATGTCCCGTTCGATGGCGGCGACGCTCGCGGCGATGCGCTCGGGCCGGGAGACGCCGACGATGGTGGTGGCGATCCGGGGGTCGCGGGCGGAGAACTGCAGGGCCGCGGCGGCCAGCGGCACACCGGCCTCCGCGCACAGCGCCTCGATCGCGCGGATCGCGTCCAGGAGCACCCGCGGCGCCTCCCGGTACCCGTAGCGGGTGGACGCCGCGGTACCGGTGGCGAGGATCCCGCCGCCCAGCACGGCCGCGTTGACGACGCCCATGCCGCGCTCCACCGCCCTGTCGATCAGTGGTCCGGCGGTCCGGTTGACGAGCGTCCACCGGTTGTGGGTCAGCAGGACGTCGAAGTGCCCGGTGTCCACGTATTCGGAGATGATCGCCGTGTCGCCGCCCGCGACGCCGATGGCGCCGGCGATCCCCTCGTCCTTGAGCGCCCGCACCACGTCCACCGGCCCGCCGGGTGCTGTCGCCTCGGCGAAGGTCGTGTTCTCCGGGTCGTGGAGGTACAGGAGCGGGACCCGGTCGACGCCGAGGCGCTCCAGGCTTCCCTCGATCGCGCGGCGCAGCTGCGCTCCGGAGAAGTCACCGGTCTCCAGGTCCCGGGTGACCTTCGTGGCCAGGACGTAGTCCTCGGGCAGTCCGCCGACCCGCCGCAGCGCGGCGCCGATGCGCCGCTCCGATTCACCGTCGCTGTAGGCGCACGAGGTGTCGATCGAGCGGATCGGCCCGGTGAGGGCCGCGACGGCGGTGGCGATGCCGTCCTCGGCGCTCACCTCGTAGCCGAAGTTCTTCGGCATGGAGCCCAGCGGGGCACCGCCGACGCTCAGCGGGGTCGGCGCCAGGCCGGTGCTCCCGAGGGGGCGTGGTGTCCACTCCATGGGTCAGTCCTCCGGGGTGTTCCAGTCGAAGAAGGTGTGCGCGCCGGGTTCCAGGTGGGCGGCCGCGGCCTCCCGGTCGATCTCGACGCCGAGGCCGGGGCCGTCCCCGACGGTGACGTGTCCGTCGACGACGATCGGCGAGCCGAGGCCGTGGACGATGTCGTACCACCAGGGGTCGGCGGCGGTCGGGTACTCGAAGGCGATGAGGTTGTCGGGCAGGGTCGCGGACACCTGGATGAGCGCGGCCAGGCCGAGCAGGCCGCCGCTGACGCCGTGCGGCGCGATGCCGATCCCGTACAGGTCGGCGAACTCGGCGATCCACTTCAGTTCGGCGAGCCCGCCCACGTCCCCCGGGTCGGGCCCGATGATCCGCACGGCGCGCTGTTCGATGAGCTCGCGGAAGTTCTGCCGCAGGTAGAGCTGTTCCCCGGTGTGTGTCGGGACCGAGGCCGCGGTGGTCACCTCGCGGTACCCGGCGACGTCGTTCCAGGGGACGAAGTCACCGGTGAGCAGGTCCTCCGCCCAGGCGATGTCGAACGGTTCCAGCGCGCGGAGCACGGCGATCGCGTCGGGGACCGTCCAGCCGGGGCCCATGTCGAGCGCGAGCCTGCGGTGCGGTCCGACGACCTCCTTCATGGCCGCGACGGTGTCGATGATGTGGCTGATCCCACTGGGCGTGAGGGAGCCGCGGTTGGGGTGCAGCGGGCCCTCGCGGAGTTCCCCGTACAGGAAGCCGGGGGTGTGCTGGGCCATGAACCCGTGCAGCCCCACGCCCTCCTTGAAGATCGAGAAACCCTCCGGCGACTCGGTCATGTACCGCATCGACGCCGCGTAGTCCTCCGGCGTGTGATTGCCCAAAGTGGTACGGATGCCGCCGTTGTACACGCGGACGCGATCGCGGACCTTGCCGCCCAGCAGACGGTGCACCGGCACACCGAGCGCGCGCCCCGCCACGTCCCACAGGGCGATCTCGATGGCCGAGACGACCGCGCCCCAGGGCTTGGCCGCGCCCATGCGGCGGATGCGCAGCATGCACCGCTCGACCTCCGTCGGGTCCGCGCCCAGCAGCAGGGGCCGGTACACCTCCAGGGTGCGGGCGACGGCGAGCGGCTTGGAGAACTCGATCTCCGCGAAGCCGTCGACGCCCTCGTCCGTGACGATCCGTACGATCGGGCTGCGGCCGATCCGCGCACACCGGATGTCGGTGATCCTCATCCCTTGACCGCTCCACTTGTCAGGCCGCCGACGAAGTACCGCTGCATCACGACGAACAGCACCACGATCGGCAGGGTCAGCACGACGGAGGCGGCCATCGTGGCACCCCAGTCGACGTTGAACTCGTTCGCGAACTCCGTCAGCGCCACCGGCGCGGTGCGGGCGCGGGAGGAACTGGTCATCACCGAGGCGAACAGGAACTCGTGCCAGGACTGGAGGAAGGCGAACATGCCGGCCGCGGCGAGCCCCGGCGCGCAGATCGGCAGCGTCACATAGGTGACGGCGTCCAGCCGGTTCCCGCCGTCGATCCGCGCGGCTTCCTCCAGCTCGATGGGGATCGCGGCGATCTGGTTGCGCACCATCCACGTCACGAGCGGCACCGTGATCGCCAGGTGCGCGAAGGCGAGCCCGACCGTCGTGTCCAGCAGCTGCGCCGAGGACACGAACCGGTACAGCGGCAGCAGCACCACGGTCAGCGGCACGACCTGCCCGAGCAGAATGATCAGCGCGAGCGGCCGGGAGCCGCGGAACCGGAAGCGCGCGAGGGCGTAGCCGGCGCTGAAGCAGAAGATCAGCGTGGCGAGCGCGACGAGCCCTCCGACGACGATCGAGTTGAACAGCGCCCGCGGCATGCTGGAGTCCGTGAAGACGGTGCTGTAGTTGTCCCACGTCCAGCTCTGCGGAAGCAGCGTGGCCGGTACGGCGAAGATGTCCGAGCGCGGCTTGAACGAGGTGAAGACCATGACCGCCACGGGGGCGAGGCTCCAGAACAGGAGCATCGCGAGCAGAATCCAGATGCCGGCGCCCGGGGCGCTCCGGCGTATGAACCGGTTCACGACTGCTCCTGAAGGTCGGTGCGCATGGTGCGGGCGAACAGGACGGCGAACAGCGCGCCGATGATCAGCTGGACGAGAGCCACGGCGTACACCAGGGTCTCGTCCCCGTTCTGGAACGCCTGGTAGAGCAGGATGGGCAGAATCGTGGACGCGCCGGCCGGGCCGCCGCTGGTGGTGACGTAGATGATCGTGAACGAGTTCAGCGCCCAGATCGCCAGGGTCAGCACACAGATGCCGGTGGTGGTGCGGATGGCGGGCAGAACGATGTTCCACAGGATCGCGGGGCCGCCCGCGCCGTCCAGCCGGGCCGCCTCGTAGCGTTCCTCGGGGATGCCGCCGAGCGCCGCCGACACCATGAGCATCACGAAGGGCGCGGTCACCCAGATCTGGATGAGGGCGACCGCCCCCAGCACGACATCGGGGTTGGACAGCCAGCGGATGGGCTCGCCGATGACGCCCAGGTCCAGGAGTGTCTGGTTGAGGATTCCGTAGTCGGTGGACAGCGTCCAGCGCCACACCGTGGCCGCGACGACACCGGGGATGATCCACGGAATCATGACCAGCGCCCGCCACAGGGCCACCCCGCGCAGTCGCCTGGACTGCAGGACCAGCGCCCCGAAGCACCCGACGACCATGCCGCCGGCGACGGAGGCGGCCGTCCACACGAAGGTGTTGAGGAAGACACCGCCGATGTCGGGCATGTCGAACAGGCGGATGAGTCCTTGGCCGCCGTCGCTGATCACCCGGGCCACGGTGGTGACGATCGGCACGATCATCAGGGCGGCGGTGAGCAGCAGGGCGGGCACCATGAGCGCCACCGGGTGGCCCGCTCCGCGGCGTCTGCCGGAGGGGCGCACAGCTGTGTTCCGTGTGTTCATGGCCGCCTACTCCGCGAATGCCTGGTCGACGATCCGCTGGATGCCGGCCGCCGCGTCGGCGGCGCTCTCCCGGCCCAGCGCGACTTTCTGGATCCGGTCGTGGACCGCCTGCAGGGGGACGCTCCAGCGCGGGTCGGTGGGAGCGGGGACGGAGTGTTCCGCCAGCTGCTCGGCGTAGGCCACGCGCTCCGGCGTCCGGAACCGGGGGTCCTCGGCGGCGCTGGTGCGGGCCGGGAAGGTCAGGGTGAGGTCCGCCATGTTCCCGGGCTCGGCGAGGAAGGCGACCAGGCTTTCCGCGTTGGCCCTGTGCGGGGACTTCTCCGGTACGACGTGCGCCCACCCCACGCCCAGAGCGGTGCCGGGGCCGTCGGGTCCCGGCAGGAGCGCCGTCGCGATGGGGGCGCCCTGCGACTGGGCCTCGGCGACGTCGAACACGCCGCCGGGGTACATCGCGACGCGGCCCTGGAGGAACAGCTCACGGATGCCGGTGTTGTCCAGTTCGAAGGAGCTGGGGCTGGCCCAGCCCTCCGCGATCCCGCCGCCGATGATCTCGACGGCGGCCTGCGTGGACTCCGGGGTCAGCTCCGGCCGGCCGTCGGTGATCGAGGCGCCCCCGGAGACGGCGAACTCCAGGAAGCGCAGGGTCAGGTCGCTGGGGTCGCCCTGGACCGGCCACGCGGTGCCCACCACGTTTCCCGAGGTGAGGGCGCGGGCGTCCGCCTCGAACTCTTCCCAGGTCGTCGGCGGCCCGTCGAGGCCGGCCGCCGCGAACAGCTCCGGGTTGTAGATGAGGGCGTTGGTGGCCCAGCGGTAGGGGACCGCGTAGGTGGACCCGTCGATGGTCAGGGCGTCGATGAGCCCCGGGGCGAAGTCGTCGGCCGGCAGGCCGGCACCGAACAGACCGCTCAGGTCGGCGAGCTGCCCCTTGCCGGCGTATCCGCGGATCCGGGAGACGGACTCGGTGATCACATCCGGGACGTTTCCGGACTCCAGGGCGACGGAGGTGCGGTTGGCGACCGTGTCCCCGGTGGTCTGGATCAGCTCGACCGTGACGCCTGGGTGCCGGTCCTCGAACTTCTCGACCAGGCCGACAGCCGCCTGGTAGTCCCAGTCCGGCACCCACCACGTCACGACATCCGCGTCCCGCGTCGAGTTCTGGACCACGTTGAGGACAACGGTGCCCGCGAGCGCGACCACCGCCAGCCCCACCGCACCGAGGAATACCCCGGTTCGCGCCTTGACCGCCATTTTCTGCTCCATGCTCGAAAACCCGTCGTTCAACGGGGGCGGAGGCAATGGTGCAACCTGTCATTACAGGATGTCAAGAAGGTGCGTGCTGCACCTCCACGTCCAGCCGGCTGCGATCGCCCCGGTGAAAGCCGGTGAACCGCTCGATCGCCCGCCCGGAACGGTCGAAGGAGACGCTGCGCATGACGAGCACCGGCGCCCCGGGGCTCATCTCCAGCGCCCGCGCGACCTGGTCGGGCGCCTGCTCGGCGACGATGCTCCGGCGGGCCCGCTCGAACCGCACCCCGTACTCGCGCTCCAGAATCCCGAACAGCGACACGTCCTCGATCTGGGCCCGCAGCAGCGGCTCACCGATGTCGCGCGGAAGCTGGGTACGGGTGAACGCCCAGGGCGCGCCGTCGATCTCCCGCACGCGTTCGATCTCGACGACCTCGTCCCCCTCCTCGACGCCGAGATCCGCGGCCACCCGGGCACCGGCGGGCACGAACCCGCGCCGCACGACCCGCGAGTGCTGCGTCCCGGCGCCGCCCTGAATGTCCTCGAAGGACCCGACCAGCGCCCCGCCGAACCCGCGCGAGGTGCGCGGATCGTCGACGAACGTCCCGCGGCCCTTCTCGCGCCGGACCACGCCCTCGTGCTCGAGCTCCTGAAGGGCCTGCCGCACGACCGTCCGCGAGACCTCGTACCGCTCGCACAGCTCGTGGTCCCCGGGCAGCTTGTCGCCCGCCTCCAGGCCCCGGGCGGCGATGTCCGCGAGGATGATCTCCTTGAGCTGGGAGTAGAACGGGAGGGGAGATTGCCGGTCGATGCTCGTGACCGCGGGGACCATCAGCTGCCCTCCTTCGTCGCGGCCGTGGCGCCGCCGGCGGCGCGCAGGGCCCGCACCGCCGCCATCGCCAGATCGTGGTCCTCGCGCACGGAGCCGACCAGGCCCGACACCGCCAGCACGCCGGCGATCCCGCCGGCGACCACGAGGGGCACCGCGCCGCCCGCTACCGCGTACTCCCGGGGGTCCAGCCAGTCGGCCACCCGCCCGCTCACGCGCTGCCGCAGGACGAGTTCGAGTGTCGGGATCTCGTGCAGACGAGCCGAGTTGATCTTGCGGCGGACCCAGTCGTCGTGCTCCGCTGTCGTTCCCTCGCGTGCCGCGTGAAAGACGATCTGGTCGCCACGGGTCACCCGGACCACGACCGGGAGACCGCCGCTCTCGGCCAGCGCGAGCGCCGCCCGGCCCAGCGCGAGGGCGTCGGCGCGCGAGAACCGTTCCAGCTGGCGCTCCCCGGCCTGGGACCGCACCTCCTCAAGGAGACGCGCGTCATCATCCACCTCAACTGCCACCGAATTTCGCTCCCCTCTTGATGTCACGACAGGATATCAATTCCCTCTTGCGCTGATCGGCACTCGCACAGCCCGGGAAACCCGCCCCCGGCGCCGCGCCCGGTCCCCGGAATGACGGGCGATCAGATCGCGCCCCCGCCCCGCTTTTCGCCGCACGCTCTCCCCGTCCACCCCGGGCCGCCCGGTGGTCCTCCGCCCGTGGACAACCTGGTCGCAGATTCCGGAGAATGTTGGCCCCGCGGGGGCGGCCCGGAGCGCCCCTTCCGGCGCTCGTGCGCCGGCCGGGGCCGAGGAGCGGTCCGGGCCTGGAGGAGGTGCCCCGTGCCGGAGGCGAACCGACTGCCGCACAACTGGCTCCACACGCTGGCGATCCTGTTGATGGGGGTAGCGGGCTTCGCGGCGGTCCAGGGGTGGTGGCTGGTCGTCGGTCTGTGGTTCCTGCTCCCGGCCGCACTCGCCCGCCGGCGCCGCGTCCTGGTCCGCCACCAATACGACATCCAGCACATTCGAGGGGATCTCGTCCGCTTCGCCGCGGCGCGCGTCCCGGCCGGGCGCACGGCCCACCTCCACAACTCCGGCGGAAAGCGGGGCGTCATCGTCTGGGGCGGCGTGAACCCCCTGTTCGTCCGAGTCGTCCTGGAGGGCGAAAAGGCCGGCCCCCTCCGGGCGCTGATCACCGCGTACACCATCGACGAAGGCACGGGTACCGTCCTGGCCGAGAACATGACGGTGCCGGTGGTGCCCGATCCCGGCAGCCCCGGAGGCGCCCGGCTCCCCAGGCCGTCCGCACCCTCGCAGGATCGCTCTCTCGCCGGGCAGTGGGGGGTCCGCGCCCGCCGTGCTCTCGCCGGCCCGGCCGAACTTCAGGACCTGTACGCCTTCCTGAAAACCGCCGACACCGTCGAGGTCAGCACGGATCCCGGAAAACCCGACCACCCCTGACCCCGCCGCCCGGCGTGCCCGGGCGGTGGGCCAGAGCGGCTTCGGCTTTTGCCGACTCCCGGAAACACGGGGCGGTTCTCGTCGGTACGGAAACACTGTGGCGGTCCTGGGAACGACCGGCCATGCTCGGGAAGGTGTGGGAGAAGCCGACGGCAGGCAGCCACGAGGAGGCGCTTCCGGCATGGCCGATGAGTACGTGCTGCAAGATGACGATCACCGCAGGGTGGTGCGCATCGGCGACACCGTCCGGCGCCCAGCGCAGCCGTGGACCCCGGCGGTGCACGCATTGCTCCGGTACCTCGAGGAGGTCGGCTTTCCGTACTCCCCACGGGTGCGGGGCATGGACGACGAGGGGCGCGAGATCCTCACCTATCTGGACGGCGAGTCGGGGCCGGCGGGTTGGGCCGGGGTGGTCGACGACCGTGGGCTGATCGCCTTCGCCCGCCTTCTGCGCGCCTACCACGACGCTGTCGCCGGGTTCCGTCTGCCCGAGGGGCTGAGCTGGTGCACCGGAGAGAGCGGCCTCTCTGATGGCGATGTGGTCTGCCACGGCGACTTCGGACCATGGAACGTCGTGTGGCGAGACGCGGACCCCGTGGGGATCCTGGACTGGGACTACGCCCGCCCGGCGGAGCGCCTCCACGACATCGCCTACGCCCTGGAGTACGTGGCCCCGTTCCGCGACGACGTCGAATGCCTGCGATGGCTGCGCTACCCCCGGCCACCCGACCGCCGGCGCCGGATGGAACTCTTCGCCGCCGCCTACGGCCTCACCTCCACCGCCGGATTGGCCCAGGCGGTCATCGACGTGCAGGAACGGACCATCCAGCAGGTTCGCCAACTGGCCGAGCAGGGAATCCAGCCCCAGGCTCTCTGGGTCGCCGCTGGTCATCTCGACGACCTGACGCGACGGGTCACCTGGAGCCGGGCCCACCGTCACCTCTTCGTGTGACCGTCGCACCATCTGATATTCAGAATCCCTTCCTCGGGCGAGCGGTGGCCGTTGTTCCCGTCGGCGGCGGTGACCGGACGGTGAAGCCTCGCCCCGCGCGGTCGGACCGTGGGCTACGCCCCGTGGCCCGCGCGATGCCCGCCCGCGCCCCCGTCCGGCCGGCGCCTATGAGAGGTGACACGGCTCACAGCCTCGTCCTGTCCGATCGGTCAGCTCTGACCGATCGGACAGTTATGGTGGACGCATGGCACGCCCCGCTTCCGCCCTGCGCGGTCACATCCTGGAGTCGGCACTGCGGCTGTTCGCCGCGGACGGCTTCCGCGGCACCTCGCTGCAGGACATCGCGACCGACGCCGGGTGCTCGAAGGCCTCGCTCCTCTACCACTTCACCACCAAGGACGCCATCCTCACCGAGCTGCTGACCCCGGCGGCTGAGGGTGTCGCCGCGCTGCTCGCCCGCCTGGAGGCGCTGGAGGGCGCGCCGCTGGTGGACGAGGCCGTCACCGGTTTTGTGGAGATCACCCTGCGTTTCCGGCAGGAGATGCGGCTGCTCTTCGCCGAGATCGAGCGGGCGAGTGACGAACCCGGCCTCGGGGTCACGGATCTCCTCGAAGGACTGCTCGACGCGTTCACCGCGCGGTCCCCGGATCCCCGCGACCGGGTGGCCGCCTGGATGGCGATCGGCGCCGTCTTCGTCACCAGCACCGGCAACGACGAAGCGCCTCACGAGGTCCTGCGCACCGAGTTGATCCTCGGCGTGCGGCGCCTCCTCGACCACACCCCCAGCTGAATTCCCACGGAAAGGTGCGTCCTTCGATGGCGACCCTGCTGTACCGGCTCGGCCGGTTCTCCTTCCGCGCGCGAGGCCGAATAGCCGCGGTCTGGCTCGTCCTGCTCGCCCTGCTGGGCCTCGCGGCGGCCACGCTGATGAGCCCGACGACCGACGAATTCTCCATGCCGGGCACCGAGTCGCAGCAGGCGCTGGACGATCTCGGCCGCCAGTTCCCCGAGGCCAGCGGTGCGACCGGCACGATCGTCATCGCCGCGCCCGAGGGCGGCGGCCTCGACCCGGCCGCCGTGGCCCCCGTGGTGGAGGAAGCCGCCGGGATCGACGGCGTCATCGCCGTCATGGACCCGTTCGAGACCGGCGCCGTCTCCCCGGACGGCCGTTACGCCCTCGTCCAGCTGCAGTTCGACACGAGCATCGACAAGATCACCGACGGGCAGCGGTCGGCCTATGAGGCGGTCGGAGCCGGCATCGAGGACCTGCGGGTCGAGCACGGCGGCGAGATCATGGGCGGCGAGGTGGAGATCGGCTCCACCGAGATCCTGGGCGTCCTGGTCGCGGCGGTGGTCCTGGTCATCACCTTCGGCTCGCTCGTCGCCGCCGGTATGACCCTGCTGAACGCGCTCATCGGCGTCGCCATCGGCATGGCCGGCCTGTTCTCCCTCACCAGCGTCATCGAACTGACCTCCACCGCGCCGATCCTGGCACTGATGCTGGGCCTGGCCGTCGGCATCGACTACTCCCTGTTCATCACCTCCCGCTACCGCCAGTACCTCGCGGAAGGCGTCGCACCCGAGGAAGCGGCCGGCCGCGCGACCGGCACCGCCGGCTCCGCCGTGGTCTTCGCGGGGGCCACCGTCATCATCGCGCTCACCGGGCTCTCCGTCGTCGGCATCCCCTTCCTGACCTTCATGGGCCTCGCCGCCGCCGGAACCGTCGCCGTCGCCGTCCTGGTCGCGCTCACCCTGCTGCCCGCCTTCCTCTCCTTCGCCGGGCCGAAGATCCTGCCCCGCAAGCAGCGCGCGGAGAGCGGCAAGGCCGAGGCTCCCACCGAGGGCTTCGGCTTCACCTGGGGGCGGCTCGTCACCCACAAGCTCCGGATCCCGATCCTGCTGCTGGCCACGGCCGGGCTCGTCGCGCTCACCCTCCCCGCCCAGAACATGCGCCTCGCCCTGCCCGACGCGGGCACCGCGGCCGAGGGGTCGCCCGCCCGTGAGGCCTACGACCTGACCGCCGAAGGCTTCGGCGAGGGCTTCAACGGCCGCCTGATCGCGGTGGTCAACGGCGCGGACCCGCAGTCCACCGGCGCGGCCGTCGAGGAGGCCGCCGGGCTCATCATGGCGACCGACGGCATCCTCGCCGTCACCCCGCCGCAGCTGAACGCACAGGGCACCACCGCCCTCCTCACCGTCATCCCCGAAGCCGGACCCACCGACACCGCCACCGAGGACGCGGTCCACGCGATCAGGGACCAGGTCGGCGGCATCGAGGGAGCGGACATCGCGCTGACCGGCGTCACCGCTCTGGGCATCGATGTCTCCGAGAAGCTCGCCGACGCCATGCCGATCTATCTGCTCCTGGTGGTGGGGCTGTCCATCCTGCTGCTGATGCTGGTCTTCCGGTCCGTCCTGGTCCCGCTGAAGGCCGCGCTGGGCTTCCTGCTCACCGTGGGCGCGACCTTCGGCATCACGGTGGCGATCTTCCAGGAGGGCCACCTGGCGGAACTGGTCGGAGTCGACGCCCCCGGTCCGCTCGTGAGCTTCCTGCCGATCCTGCTCATCGGCATCCTGTTCGGTCTGGCCATGGACTACGAGGTCTTCCTCGTCTCCCGGATGCGCGAGGACTTCGTGCACGGCGCCGACCCGCGGGCGGCCACCGTCAGCGGCATGGGGCACAACGCCCGGGTCGTCACGGCCGCCGCGCTCATCATGACCTCGGTGTTCGGCGGGTTCGTGTTCATGGACGACCCGATCATCAAGTCCATCGGGTTCGCCCTCGCCATCGGTGTCGTCATCGATGCCTTCGTCGTGCGCATGGCGCTGGTCCCGGCCGTGATGTCGCTGCTCGGCCGGGCCGCCTGGTGGCTGCCGGCGCCCGTGGACAAGGTGCTGCCCGACCTCGACATCGAGGGCGAGAAGCTGAACAAGCAACTCGCCGCGGAGCAGCGCGAGCAGGAGTCCGTCCCGGCCTGACCCGCACCGGCCTGGGCCCTCCCACCGGTCGGCCACGCCGCCGCTCGTGCTCCCGCCGGTCACTTCCGAGGAAGTGCCCGGCGGGAGCATCCGGCCCCGGACCAACGGCCGTTGGTCCGGGGCCGACCTGGTCGTGCGCGTCCGGCTCCGTCGGGTACGGATGTCCGGTCGAGGAACCGGCGCAGACCGGTCCGTACGCCGCCCGTGGGGACGGTGGCGGCGAAGCACGCTGCCACCGTCGCCGCGGCCCCCGACCGGCAGACCGACGCCGCACGCCGGGCCGTTGTCCGCGACGATCACCGGCCGGGGGAACCCTTCGATGCGCCGGGTCATCGGCTGGCGCCGGTGGACGGTCTCGCGCAGCGTCCCGAGCACGGCGACCGGCACTGGCCACGCCCTGGACGAGCTCGGCGCCGTGTCGCGCCGCCAGAGGGACGCCCTCGACGCAACCCCCCCGCGGACCCGTCCGGTAGGTCATGGGCCTCCCGGCCGCGCGGTCGTGCCTGCCGGGCGGACCCGCAGGCGTGCGGCCGGGGCTGCTGCTGGAGGCACGGCCCGCCGCGCCGTTGAGCGAACATTCAGTGGATACTTATCGGCTTCATCCACGCTTATTCCGTTCTTTTCCGCACGTACCGCAGCGCAAGGGGGATCTGACGTGAGGAAAGCAAGGAAGGTGTCCGGAATCGTCCCGGCCGTGAGCCTGGTGCTGGCCGCGCTGGTGGCCGGCCCGGTGGTGGCGGCCACCCCGGCCCAGGCCGCGGCCTCCGACTGCGTCAAGGTGCTGGAGAACCACGGTTACCCGTCCAGCACCGCGCGCGTGAAAGCCTGTGCGATCGGCGTGAAGGGAACCGCGGCGGCGCGGGAGAAGTGCACCATCAAGCTCGTGCAAAGCGCTGTTCGCGAGGACCTGGCCGCCAAGGTCTGCGATCTGGCCGCCACGTAAGGACGGGCCGCGCGCATCCGGTGGCCGTCGCCCCTCCACGAGCTCCCCCGTCGGCAGCCCGCCCTCCCACGGGCCGCCCTCCCGGTGGCCACCGGCGGCGCAGCCGTACCGGGCGTCACACCGCGGCGGGCGGAGCCGGTGCGGCCGGGTGGAACTGCTCGACGCGGTCCCGCTTGGTGTACATGTCCCAGTAGTGCTCGGCGAGATCGTCGGGGTCCACCACGGTGGGCCGGGGCCCGTCCACGGAGTCGAACGCGGCACCGGCCTTGGCGGTCGCCTCGCTGCGGGCGATCAGGGAGGCGATGGTCAGGGCACCGGCGTAGATGCCCCGGTCGGCGAGTTCGGTGTGGAGTGAGTAGAGGTAGTTGCGGGTGGCCGCCATCACGGGGCCCAGGCCACTGAGGTGGGGCATCGGCTGCGCGGCCGAGTGGCCCTGGGCCAGCAGGAAGGCGCCGTCGCCGCGCTCGGTCCACTCGGGCAGCAGCGCCCGGACGACCTCGACCGGGGTGAGGAGCAGCAGCGGGACCAGCCCCTCCAGGGTGGCCGCGTCCAGCGCGGCGGCCGGGGTGAAGCCCTGGTCGCCGCTGATCGGGCCGTAGGCGACGACGTCGATCCGGCCCAGGCGGTCCCGGATGCCGCTGACGAGGGCGGGCACTTCGGTGGGCTGGGAGAGGTCGGCGGTGAAGCCGACCGCCTCGATGCCCTCACCGGCGAGCTCCCCCACGAGGGCGTCGAGGCGGTCCCTGCGGCGGGCCACCAGGGCGACGCGGAACCCCTCACGCCCGAAACGGCGGGCCACGGAGATACCGAGACCGGTACCGGCTCCGAAGACGGCGATCACTTTGGGCATGGGGCTGCTCCTCGCGACGATGGTGACCAGATTTGTTGACCCCTGGGTCAACTTAAGACCGACGGTAGCACGCTTCTTGACCTGCGGGTCAAGTTGAGGCGCCGGGCGGCATGACCGAGGGATGCCGTCAGCGGCCGGACCGTTGACGGTGCGACCATGGAGCGGCAGCCCTCGCTGCCGGGACCGGGAGGAACGACGAGATGCGGGCCGACGCCCAGAGGAACGCGGAGAAGCTCCGGACGGCCGCCGCCGAACTCTTCAGGGAGCGCGGCCTCAACGTGCCCCTGAAGGAGATCGCGCGCCGCGCGGGCGTGAGCCACGGAACGCTCTACAACCTCTTCGGCACCCGCGAGGCACTCATCGACGAAGTGGTGACCGAGCTGGCCGCGGGCCGCCTCGGCAGGGCGGCCGAGGAGGCCCTTTCCCACGAGGACGCCTGGGACGGATTCGCGTTCTACGTCGAGACGGTGTGCGCGCTGCAGAACTCCGATCCCGCGGTCGCGGACGTGGTCAGCGGTCGCTATCCGGGCGCGGAACGGCTGATGGCCGTCTGCGGCCAGGCGCTGGACGCGACCACGCGGATCGTCGAACGCGCCCGCAGGGCGGGGGCCCTGCGCCCCGACTTCACCGCCGAGGATCTCCTGCTGGTTTTCGCCACCCACGCCCTGCTGGCCCGCGCGGCAGCGGACGCCGCTCCCGACGCCTGGCGCCGGCACATCGCCTTCGTGCTGGACGGATTGCGTACGGAGGGAGCGCGCGGGCCTCTTCCCGTCGCTCCGCTGACCCCGGAGCAGGCGTTCGGCGTGATGGGCGGACTCGCCGGCAGGCCGTGATCCGCTACCGGCCGTGGGGGTGCGGATGGATGCGCTCCACCCGGTCGCGCCGGGTGTACATGTCCCAGTAGATGCCGGCGAGTTCGTCGGGGTCCACGACCGGTACGGTGCCGGCCGCGGCGTGGAGTTCGTGCAACTCGCTGCGCGCGATCGATGCCCCGACGGAGAGGGTTCCCGCGTAGATCCCCCGGTCGGCGAGTTCGGCGTGCAGGGAGTAGAGGTAGTTGCGGGCGGCGGCTCCCACGGGAGCCAGGCCGCTGAGCCCGGGCACGGGGTGAACCGCTGTGCTGCCGGTGGTCATGAGGAAGGCGCCGTCGCCCCGGTCCGTCCACTCGTCGAGCACCGCCCGGACCACCTCGACGGGGGTGAGCAGGAATACCGGAAGGCTCCTCTCCAGTACGCCGAGTCCACCCGGGCTGCCGGGGTGAAGCTCTGCTCGGTGCCCAGCGGGCCGTACTCGATCACGTCGATCCGGCCGAAGCGGTCACGGATGTCCGCGATCAGCGCCGGCACCCCTGCGGGGCGGGACAGATCGGCGGTGAAGCCGGCCGCCTCGATGCCCTCGGCCGCGAGCCGGTCGACGAGGGCGTCCAGGCGTTCCCTGCGGCGCGCCCCAGCGCGACCCGGAACCCCTCACGGCCGAAATGCCGGGCGACAGAGGCGCCGAGGCCCATGCCCGCTCCGAAGACGGCGATCACCTGGGACACGTCATGCTCCTTGTGCGGTACGTTCAAGCTTTCTTGACACGGGGGTCAACTTTCATTTCGACGGTAACACGTAAGTTGACCATCGGGTCAAGGTAACCGGGCCGGGCAAACCGTTCGCCGCTCCCGTACGGGCTCTGCCAGGCTCGGGCCGTGACCGGATACGAGTTGTTGCTCATCGGCGGTGGCGCGGGTGTCGGGAAGACAACCGTGGGGTGGGAGGTCTCCGCCCTTCTGCGGGCGAAGGAAACGGCGCACTGCCTGGTGGAGGGGGACTTCATGGATCAGATTCATCCCGCCCCGGCCGGAGACCCGCACCGCTCGGCGATCACGGAGCGGAACACCGCCGCGATCTGGGCGAATTACGCCGCTCTCGGTCAGCGTCGCCTCATCTACACGAACACGGTGAGCGTTCTGGAGGAGCCGATGCTCAGGCGCGCCATGGGCGGGGGCGAGATCAGGGTCACCCGGGTCCTGCTCACGGCCGGGGAAGCCACTGTCCGGGAGCGGCTGGCCGGGAGGGAGATCGGGTCCCAGCTCGACGCGCACATCGAGTCGAGCCTGCGGAACGCACGGCACCTCGACGAGAAAGCGCCGCCGGGAACCCTCCGTATCCCGACGGACGGTCGCTCGGTCCACGCCATCGCCCTCGACATCCTGCGGAGAACTGGCTGGTAGAGGCGTTCCGGTCCTGCCGTCGGCCTTGATCACCCGCGTCGGGCGTGCCGCCGGCGCGGGGGCCCGCCGCCACGGGCCAACGATGCCGTGGCCGGTCACTCGGCGAGTGCGAAGGACGCCCGTTCCCGCCGTGCGGCACCGTGCCGCCGTGGGAGGGGTGGCCACCCGGCCACGACCTCCGCACCGATACCGGTATAGTAATGACGGTATAGTTATTGGGCTGCGCACGAAGGGCGCCACATGATCGAGATTCTCAACCCCACCCTGCTGGCACGGGCAAGAACCACCGGCGCCGTCGTCGCTGACATCCTGCAGACCCTGAAGGGCCGGAGCACGGTCGGCACGAACCTGCTGGACATCGACCAATGGACCAAGGAGATGATCGCCGGGGCGGGAGCCTCCTCCTGCTACGTCGACTACGCGCCGTCCTTCGGACGCGGACCGTTCGGCCACTACATCTGCACGGCCGTCAACGACGCCGTGCTGCACGGGCGGCCCCATGACTACACGCTCGCCGACGGCGATCTGCTGACCCTCGATCTCGCGGTCTCCAAGGGCGGAATCGCCGCGGACGCCGCCATCAGCTTCATCGTGGGCACCGAAAAGCCCCCGGAGAGCGTCGCGATGATCGACGCGACCGAACGCGCGCTGGCCGCGGGAATCTCCGCCGCTGGCCCCGGAGCGCGGATCGGCGACATCTCCCACGCCATCGGCACGGTCCTCAGCGAGGCCGGTTACCCGGTCAACACCGAGTTCGGAGGCCACGGCATCGGATCGACGATGCACCAGGACCCCCACGTCCCGAACACCGGACGACCCGGCCGCGGTTACACGCTGCGCCCCGGGCTGCTGCTCGCCCTGGAGCCCTGGGTCATGGCGGACACCGCACGACTCGTCACCGACGCCGACGGCTGGACGCTCCGCAGCGCGACCGGCTGCCGGACGGCACACACCGAGCACACGATCGCCGTCACCGATGACGGAGCCGAAATCCTCACTCTCCCGAAGTGAACGCAGCCGCCAGGTCGCGGCCACGCCGTCAAGGACGCCGAGGGGCGAGCGCGCCGGAACGCTGTCCGTGCCTCACGCGCTGCGCGGCAGTGCGGCGAGATCGACGCGGTGAGCCATCGGCTCGCCTCTGACCGCCCGCTCGACCTCGCTCAACGCGGACCGGCCCAGCCGGCTCAGCTCGTTTCCCTGCGAGCCGGCGACATGCGGGGTGAGGAAGACGTTCGGGAGCCGGAACAGCGGTGAATGCGCGGGCAGCGGCTCCGGGTCGGTCACGTCGAGCACCGCGTTGATTCTGCCGGTGGTCAGGTGCCGGGTCAGCGCCTCGGTGTCCACCAGGCTCCCCCGGGCGGTGTTCACCAGTGTCGCGCCGTCGGGCATCATCCTGAGCCGGTCGGTGTCGATGAGATGCCGGGTGGCCGGGGTCGCCGGTGCGTGCAGGGTCGTGATGGAGCTGGTCATCAGGAGTTCGTCGAGGCTCGTGGCGTGTGCCCCGAGCCGTACGGCCTCCGCGGCGTCCACGTACGGGTCGTGCAGGAGGACGTCGAAATCGAAGGGACGCAACAGCTCCATCACGCGTCGCCCGATCCGCGACGCCCCGATCACGCCGACCCGGCGCCCGACGTTGCCGACATCCCTGCTCAGCAGATCCGCCGGGGGTGCCAGCGCCGTGCGGTAGTCCTCGCGCAGGGCGAAGATGCCCTTGCCCAGCAAGAGGATCATGCCGAGGGTGTACTCCGCGACCGGCAGGGCGTTGGCATCGGCGGCCGAGGAAACCGCCACCCGGCGGCTGAAGACCGCGGGATCGAGCAGACTCTTCACGGTGCCGCCGGTGTGCACCACCGTGCGCAGGCGCGGCAGTCCGTCCAGGATCTGCGGCGTGATCGGAGGGCATCCCCACCCGGTGATGAGCATCTCGACCTCGGGCAGCAGGGCACGTACGCGCTCGTCGCCGAAGTCCCGCACCGCCAGGTCGGGATCGATGTCCACCGTTGCGCGGAGCGCCTTGAGCAGGTCCGGGGGGAAGAGCAGCGGCAGGTGCGCGTCGTCGAGAGCGAACAGGGCAGCGGGGCGTGCGGACATGGCGATACACACCTTCGATTCCGGCCGTGGTGGTGACGGGGCGATGGCCGCTCGGGTCTGTGCACGGACGGGCTTGTCTCGCACCGCCGGGCGATCACCTGCCAAGAGAATGCTTCATCGTGCGCACTCTTGGCAATCTTGAAGCAAAGATGAGCGGAATCGCGATCCGTGGGAAGTGACACGTCCCGGACGGGTCAGGCGGCCGACGCTCCGCAGGACGCGCGGACGATCAGCCGCGGCTGAATGAGCAGCTGCCGCACGGAGATGTCCTCGGGCGCCGGTGCTTCCAGGCGGTCCAGCAGCAGGCGGGCGGCCAGCTCACCGAGTTCGTGCTTGGCCGGGGCGACCGCAGTGAGCGGGACCTCGGCCAGCGCGGCGATCTCGTCGTCGTAGGCGATGAGAGCGATGTCGTCGGGGGTGCGCAGCCCGGCCGAGCGCATCCTGCGGACCAGCTCGATCGCGTCGTGGTCGGAGTGCACGAGCGCGGCCCTGGTGCCGCTGTCCCGACACTCCTTGATGAACAGGTCGTACTGACGGGCGGCTTCGGCGGCCCCCAGGGTCGGGCTTCCGCTGTCCACGACAGGAGCCGAGGGCTTCAGCCGCAGCGCCTGGACGGCCGTGGCGTGCCCTTCGGCCACCAGCGGTGCGGTGGGGCTCCCGTTGGTGAAGAGGCCGACCCGGTCGTGGCCGAGGCCCACCAGGTGACGCACCGCGGCGTAGGCACCCTGCCGATGGTCGGACGCGACGAACTCACAGGACTCGAACGGGTTCTCCGGCTGCCGCTCCATGAGGACGAACGGCAGGCCGCCGGCCCGCAGGTGATCCAGCGTCTCCGGGGACAGCAGATGGCCACCGGAGGGAGCGACCAGCAGCCCGTGCACGCCCGAGGCGGCCAACTCCTGTATCCGCTCCCGATCCCTGGACTGCCCGTAATCCGTGAACCCGATCATCACCCGGGCGTTGTGCCGGGCGGCGACCTCCCGCACCCCGGCAACCACCCGCGGGTAGTAGTAGTTGGCGGAGGGAACCATGAGCCCCAGGGACAACTCCGGCGCGACCGCACCGGCACCCGCCGACGCATCGGTCGCCCGAGGCGTCGTCGGCTGCGCGGAAGAGGACCCGCCCCGGGGCGTCGCCAGCAGAGCGCCGCCCCTGACCCGGGAGACGCGACCCTCGCCCTCCAGATCCATCAGATCCCGCCGGATCGTGGCACGGGAGACCCGGAGCCGGGACGCCAGTTCGGTGACCTTGAGAATGCCGGATCTCTCCAGCTCCTGGACCAGCAACTCATGACGTTGGGCGACGAGCATGTCGGCCACGAGCCCTCCCGAGCAACAGAATGACGCACATCGTAAACCAGGCTGAATGGTGTGCACCGTTTGGCGGGCAACGAGCACGGCGATCGGAGCCTTCGCACCTCGGAGCGCCGTATCAGCTGAACCGGCGTGCACCGCGCCGTGTCGTGCCTGGTCCAGGCTTCCGCACCACTCCAGGGTGCGACCGCAAGCTCACTCACGGGCCACGTGCGCATACCTGTGAACGTGGATGCGAGGAACTGGAGCAAAAAGCATCAACATGCTTGTTGACGGCCCGGAGGGGGGCTGATCAACCGGTGTTTACGGGCAAGACCACTCAAGACGAAGCGCACCACACGCCTCCGTCGTTGCGCCGGTGCCCGTAGTCGGCGAAGAACAGCAGCTCAGTACGGTGCACGCACAGGGCTTCCGCGACGCGCTGGTGCAGCCCCGTTGAAATATCTGAAGCAATCTGATCGCTTTCCATTGACGGCCGACTGTCGTTGCGTCAAGGTGCGGGCATCCCCACCGCAGGAGCCGCCGCCATGCCGCCTCAACTCCCAGCGACAGTCATGGATGTCTCCCCACCACGCCCTCTCGCCGGACCCGCCCGCAGCGCACACCACCTCAGCAGGGCCGCCGAGTAGCAGCCTTTCCCCACAAGGAGTTGGACATCGTGGTCCGCATCACCCGACGCAACGTTCTGGCCTCGGCCGCTGCCGCCGGCGCCACCGCGCTGCTCACCTCCCGTGCCACCACCGCAGCCGCTGCCCCCGGCACCCAACCCGTCCCCGATCCCGCCGAACTGACGGGGCACGACCCGGTCACCGTGCGATGGCTGGAGGGCGGCACACCGGCGGAGCTGGCCGCCGGGACGACCTTCGGCGTGCCGTGGCCCCGCGGCGCACTCGCCCCCGGGCAGGAGTTCTCCCTGGTCGCCGACTCCGGGGGCGCCGTCCCCGTGCAGTCCTGGCCGACCGGCTGGTGGCCGGACGGCTCGGTCAAGTGGACCGCTCACGCCGTCAGTGGCGCCGATCCACGCTCGGAAAGCTACCGCCTTGAGCCCGGTGACGCCGCGCCGCCCGCCACACCCCTCACCGTGCACAGCGACAGACAGCGCATCACGGTCCGCACGGGCGTCATGACCGTCACCTTCCGCCGCAACGGCGACCGCCTCGTGGAGTCCATCAAGCGGGGCACGACCGTCATAGCGCAGGGCGGACGCCTCATCGCCTCCCGCCAGGACAAACCCGCCACCGAACAGCACGAGGTCGTGCGCAGCGAGTCCTTCACCGGCGAACTCGACGACGTCACGGTCGAACAGGACGGCCCCGTCCGTGCCGTGGTCAAGGTCACGGGCAAGCACAAGAAGGGACGGCGCACCTGGCTGCCGTTCGTCGTCCGCTTCTACCTGTACGCCGGCTCCGAGGCCCTCCGCGTCGTGCACACGTTCATGTACGACGGTGACGCGTCCCGGGACTTCATCAACGGCCTCGGCGTGCGCTTCGACGTCCTCATGCGGGACGAGCCCCACGACCGCCACATCCGCTTCGCCGGTCCGGAACAAGGCGTGCTGTCCGAGGCCGTGCGGGGCATCACCGGGCTGCGCCGCGACCCGGGCGAGGACGTCCGGCAGGCGCAGGTGGCCGGCCGGCCCACCCCTGACCCGGCCACCTGGGACCAGCGTGTCACCACCCGGCTGCAGTACATCCCCACCTTCGGCGACTACAGCCTCAGCCAGCTCACCGCGAACGCCTTCGAGGTGCACAAACGAACCAGGACGGGCCACACCTGGCTCCGGGTCGACGGCGGCCGGCGTGCCCGCGGCCTGGCGTACGTCGGCTCACCGTCCGGCGGCCTCGCCTTCGGCATGCGGAACTTCTGGCAACTGCACCCGACCGAACTGGAGATCACCGGCGCGGCCACGGACACCGCTGAGGCCACCGTGTGGCTGTGGTCACCGCGCGCGGGCGCCATGGACCTGCGCTTCTACCACGACGGTCTCGGCCAGGACACCTACCCCGAGCAGTTGGAGGGCCTGGAGATCACCTACGAGGACTACGAGCCCGAGTTCGGCACTCCGTACGGCGTCGCCCGCACCACCGAGCTCACCTTCTGGGCGCTGGAGGCCACCCCGACGGCCGAGCGCTTCTCCGCCCTCGCCGACGCCAACGCCACTCCGCCACTGCTCGTCGCCCCGCCCGAACACAACCACTCCGCAGGGGTGTTCGGATCCTGGACGCCGGTGGACCGCTCCAGCCCCGCCAGGGACGAACTGGAGGAGAACCTGGCGCTGATGCACCGTTACTACGTCGACTCGGTCGACCAGCGGCACTGGTACGGCTTCTGGGACTACGGCGACGTCATGCACTCCTACGACGGTGACCGGCACGCCTGGCGCTACGACATCGGCGGCTACGCGTGGGACAACTCCGAGCTGTCCACGGACATGTGGCTGTGGTACCACTACCTGCGCACGGGGGAGGCCCAGGCGTTCCGCCTCGCCGAGGCGATGACCCGCCACACCGGCGAGGTGGACATGTACCACCTCGGCGAGTGGAAGGGCCTGGGGACCCGACACGGAGTCCTGCACTGGGCCGACAGCGCCAAGCAGGTCCGCATCAGCAACGCCGGATACAAGCGCTTCCTGTACTTCCTCACGGCGGACGAACGGATCGGCGATGTGCTGCACGAACTGGTCGACGCGGACCGGAGCTTCCTCGTCCTGGACCCTGGCCGCAAGCTGAGGGACGAACCCTACGAGCCGGACCCCGCGGCCCTGGAGGTCGTCGGCGTCTCCACCGACTGGGGCGCACTCGCCCTGGCATGGCTCACCGAGTGGGAACGCCGGGGCGACGACACGGCCCGGACCAAGCTCCTCAACAGCGCCGCCAGCATCGCGGCCCTGCCGAACGCCTGGGCACAGGGCGGCCCCATCACGTACGACCTCGCCACCGGCGTCTACAGCGGCCCCGCCGAGCAGCGGGTCAGCATCGGCAGCCTCAGCTCCGTCTTCGGGCTCATCGAGGTGATGACGGAACTGCTGGAGCTCATCGACGACGAGCAGGTCACCGCCCAGTGGGTCAGATTCTGCCGGCTCTACAACTCCAGTGCCGACCAGCAACGGGAGGAGACCGGCGCGTCCTGGGGCAGCCTCAATCTGCGTCAGGCGTACTCCCGGGCCACGGCGTACGCCGCCGTGCGGCTGGAGGACGACGCGCTCGCCCGCCGCGCCTGGCAGGAACTGCGCACGGGCCACGCCGGTTACCCCGAGACCCACGACTTCACGGCGAGACGTATCGAGGGTCCTGCCGTCCTGAACCCCGTGGACGAGGCGTCCCTCAGCACCAACGCGAGTGCGCAGTACGGCCTGGCCGTCATCCAGTGCCTCGCCCTCGTCGGCGACCACATCTAGCACGCCCCTCCGCCCGCCGACCGCACCCCGAACCCGCCACACCGCAGAAGTCGAGGAGGCCTTCATGCGCAACAACCACCGGTGGAAGAGAGCGAGAAGGGCGGCCGCCATCGCGTCGGCCTTCGTCGTCATGAGCGTGTCCGCCGTATCGGGTGCCACATCCGGGCAGGCGCCGCCGGGCGGGCCGGCCACCGTGACGGCGGGGAACGGCGCGACGACGGCGGCGCCCGCGCGCGTCATGGAGAACCTCGGCCGTGGCGTGGTGGCCGTACGCTCCAGCAGTACCGATGTCCTGGTCTCCTGGCGCCTGCTGGGCCTGGATCCGGAGGGCATCGGATTCAACGTCCACCGGTCCGCGGACGGCGGCCCGTGGGTGAAGCTGAACGCCTCCCCTCTTCTCGGCGGCACCAACTTCACCGACTCCACGGCGGACATGTCGGTCCCCAACCGCTATCGGGTCGCGCCGGTCCTGGACGGCGACGAGCAGGAGGCCGGCACCGCCTTCACCCTCACCGCCGACCACGCCGTCGAGCCGGTGGTCCGGGTACCGCTGCGGGACGGCGGCCCCGTGAAATTCGTGTGGGTCGGAGATCTGGACGGGGACGGCGAGTACGACTACGTACTCGACCGCCAGACCTCCCCGCAGACGCTGGAGGCGTACACCTCGCACGGAGAGTTCCTCTGGGAGGTCGACCTGGGGCCCAACAGCGTCAACCAGAACAACATCTCACCGGGATCCTCGGCCATCGACGTGGGTCACTGGGACGGCGTCACCGTCTACGACTTCAACAGTGACGGACGCGCGGAGGTGGCCCTGCGCATCGCCAACGGAGTCACCTTCGGCGACGGAAGCACCTGGACCCACGCGGACGACAACCGCCAGTTCATGGCCATCCTCGACGGCCGGACCGGCGCGCTGCTCAACTACTCGCCGGTGCCCACCGACTACATCGCCGACGGCCCCATGGGCGCGCGCCTCGGCGTGGCCTACCTCAACGGCACCACACCGAGCCTCGTCGCCTACATGAAGAACCGCCGGGACGACCTGGGCTTCAACCTCATGATCGCCGCCTGGCGCTGGAGCGGACAGAACCTCAGCCTGCAGTGGAAGTGGCTGCGCGAGGACCGGAACGCCCCGGACGGGCACAACACCCGGGCCATCGATGTGGACGGGGACGGGACGGACGAGATCGCCGAGATCGGCTTCGTGCTCAACGGCGACGGAACGCTGCGCTACTCGCTGGGGGACCAGGGCATCGTCCACGGCGACCGCTTCCACATCGCGGACATGGACCCGGAGCGGCCGGGCCTGGAGGGCTACGGCGTGCAGCAGAGCCACCCCGAGGGCCTGCGGGAGTACTACTACGACGCCGACGACGGCACCATGATCTGGCAGCACGTCGAGGAAGGCACCGCGGACGTGGGCCGCGGCATGGCCGGCGACATCGACCCACGCTTCCCCGGCATGGAGGTCTGGTCCTTCTCCGGCCTCTACAACGCGTCCACGAACGAACTCACCACCCCTGACACCTCGCACCGTCCGTGGCCACACCTGGGCCTGTGGTGGGACGGCGACCTGTCGATGGAACTGCTGAACGACGGAAAGTTCGAGAAATGGGACCCCGAGAACCCGGGGCCCACGAACAGCCTGCGCCGGCTCGTCACCACGTGGAACCACGGTGCCGTCAACGCTCACGGAGGCCGGAACCCCACGCTCGTCGGCGACATCCTCGGTGACTGGCGCGAGGAAGCCGTCTACACCAACGCCGACCACAACGAGCTGATCATCTTCACGACCGACCAGCCCACGGATGTCCGGCTCTACACCCTCGCCCACAACCCGGCCTACCGGAACGGCATGACGTACAAGGGGTACCTGCAGTCCCACCACACCGACTACTACCTCGGCAGCGGCATGGCGACGCCCCCGCGGCCGAACATCGTCTACGCGGGAGGCTGACAGCCCGGCGGCGGCTGTCGCTCGGTCATCGCGGCGAGCGCCCGGGACACCCATGGAACGCGGGCCAGACCCGCCGCCTCGCAGGCCCGCCGGGCGGCCGACGACGCCACCCGGCGCTGGACATCGGGAGGTGAGGCATCCGGCGAGTGCACCAGATCGCTGTCGAAGCGGACGAGGCCGCGAACCTGGCCGGCGAGGCCGCGCAGCCTCTCGCTGGGCGGCCGGCCGCCCCACTACCAGCGCTCCTGGTGCAGCCGCCGCTCCTCTGCGGCCCGCTCCTGCGCCGGCCGGGCACGGCGATCCGTCACCCGCCGGGCATCATGCCGCAGGCCACTGACAACACCGACGACAAGACGGCACGGGCCCGCCCGAGCAGGAGCGCGCGCACCACAGGACGGCCAGGGGCGCCGGTCGCGCCTGGGGAGCACCGCTCACCGCTTCGGCTCGTCCTCCCCTTTCTCCCTTTCCTCCAGCGCGGGCAGCACCTTGTCCAGAGTGATCGGCAGGTCCCGTACGCGTACGCCGCACGCGTGCCACACCGCGTTCGACACCGCCGCGGCCGTGCCGACGATGCCGATCTCGCCGATGCCCTTCGACCCCATGGCGTTGACGTGGGGGTCGTGTTCGGGCAGCCAGTGCGCCTCGATCTCGCGGACGTCCGCGTTGGCCGTGATGTGATATTCGGCGAAGTCGTGGTTGACGACATGACCGGAGCGGGGGTCGAGCACGCTGTTCTCGTGCAGCGCCATCGAGAGCCCCATGGTCATCCCGCCGATGAACTGCGACCGCGCCGTACGCGGGTTGATGATCCGGCCCGCCGCGAACACGCCGAGCAGGCGCGGCACCCGTACCTCTCCCGTGTCGGTGTTGATGTGCGCCTCGGCGAACTGCGCGCCGAAGGCGTGCATCGCGTACCGGTCGTTGGGCCGGCCGACGGAGCCGGACGCCTCGGCACCGTCCGGCGGCTCGTTCCCGTACCGCTCACGCAGGGCACGCGCGGCCTCGACCACGGCGGAGCCCCACGTCGTCATCCCGGAGGACCCTCCGGCCACGGACGCCGTAGGACAGTCGGTGTCACCGATCCGGACGTCCACCCGGGAGACCGGCACCCCGAGCGCGTCCGCAGCGATCTGCGGCAACGTCGTCCATGTCCCGGTGCCGAGGTCGGAGGCGCCGATCGCGGCGACGTAGCGGTCCCCTTCCCGCCGGATCACCGCCGTTGAGTACGGCATGCGGTTGACCGGGTACGTGGAGGCCGCGACGCCCGTGCCGACCAGCCACGCGCCGCGCCGGCGCGTGCCGGGCCGGGGGTCGCGCTGCGACCAGCCGAACCGCGTGGCTCCCTCCCGCAGGCAACCGACGAGGTTCCGGCTGGAGAAGGGCTTCCCCGAACCCGGCTCGACGGCCGGCTCGTTGCGGACCCGCAGATCGATCGGGTCCATGCCGAGGCGTTCGGCCAGCTCGTCCATCGCCACCTCGGGGCCGAACATCCCGGGACACTCACCGGGAGCGCGCATCCAGGACGGTACCGGGACATCGAGGGCCGCGAGCCGGTGTGTGGTCCGGCGGTTCGCGGTGGCGTACATGATCCGCGCGGGCACGCCGGTCTGCTCGGCGAACTCCTTGATCCGCGAGGTCTGCTCGACGACGTCGAGCGCGAGGGCGGTGAGCGTGCCGTCACGGTCGGCGCCCAGGGAGCACCGCTGAATCGTGGGGGTGCGGTAGCCGACGAGGCTGAACATCTGTTGGCGGGTCAGGGCCAGCCGCACCGGCCGGCCGGGAAGCGCCCGCGCCGCCAGCGCGGCGAGCACCACGTTGACGTGCGGTTGCCCCTTGGAACCGAAGCCTCCCCCGACGTACGGGCACACGACCCGGATCTGCGCCTCGTCGAGACCGAACACGCCGGCCACGGCGCTGCGCGTCGGGTGGACGCCCTGCGTGGAGTCCCACAGGGTGAGGAGGCCGTCGCCGGCCGGGTCCCACAGGGCCGTTGTCGCGTGCGGTTCCATCGGGTTGTTGTGGTTCATCGCCGTGGTGTACGTCTGCTCGACGGTCACCTCCGCGGCGGCCATCGCCGCCTCGACGTCGCCCTCGGTCGTGTCGGTGGGAAAGGAAGGATTCACCTGCTCGGGCGCGTACAGGTCCTCGCGGTCGGCCCGCAGTTCGGTGTCGTGCGGCTCCTGCGCGTAGGTCACCCGGATCAGGGCGGCGGCGTGCCGGGCGGTCTCGGAGGTGCCGGCGATGACGGCGGCCACGACCTGGCCTCGGAAGGCCACTTCGTCATCCTGCAGCGCCGCCAGCTCCCGGTCATCGGTGGAGGCCAGCCGCTCGACGGTCCCGGGGGTGAGCACCGCTGCCACGCCGTCGAGCGCCTCGGCCTCGGTGGTGTCCAGCTCCGCGACCCGGCCACGGGCGATCGCGGCCTGGACGGGATACACGTACGCGGGGTTCTCCGCAGCGGTCTCGTAGGCGTAGACGGCGGTGCCCAGAACCTTGGCCCTCCCGTCCCGGCGGGGCAGGTCGCGGCCGATGGCGTCCGGCGCGTTCAGGAAGGTCATGATGCGTCCTCTCGGACCAGGTCGCGCAGAGTGGCGGCGAGTGTGCGGCGCAGCAGGGGGATCTTGAACGCGTTGCCGCCGTCCAGCCCCTCGGCCGGGCGGGCGTCGGCGAGTTCGGCGTCGGCGGCGGCGAGGTAGCTCCGGTCCGATGCCTCGGAGCCCCGCAGCACGTCCTCGGCCCGGCGGGCGCGCCACGGCGCGTGCGCCACGCCGCCGAGCGCGATGCGCGCGTCGACGATCACACCGTCCCGCACGTCGACGGCCGCGGCGACGCTGACCAGGGCGAAGGCGTACGAGGCGCGGTCGCGCACCTTGCGGTAGGCGGAGCGACGGGCCAGGGGCTGCGCCGGCAGGTCGATCGCGGTGATCAGTTCGCCGTGTTCGAGCACGGTGTCGCGCTCCGGCGTGTCGCCGGGCAGCCGGTGCAGGTCCACGAAGGGAAGGGTGCGCTCGCCGTCCGGGCCGAGCACTTGCACTCGCGCGTCGAGCGCCGTCATCGCGACGGCCATGTCGGAGGGGTGCACCGCGATGCAGTGCTCGGAGGCCCCGAGGATCGCGTGGTTGCGGGTCCAGCCGCCGAGGGCGGAGCAGCCCGACCCGGGGTCCCGCTTGTTGCACGGCGTGGTGACGTCCTGGAAGTACACGCAGCGGGTCCGCTGCAGCGGGTTGCCGCCGGTGGTGGCCATGTTGCGCAGTTGTCCCGACGCGCCCGACAGCAGTGCCTGGGACAGCACGGGGAACCGGTCGCGCACGCGGTGGTCCGCGGCCAGTTCGCTGTTGCTGACGCCCGCGCCGACCCGCAAGGCCCCCGAGCCCAGTTCCTCGATCTCGGTGGACAGCAGGCCGGCGACACCGACGACCAGGCCGGGCGCGACGACGCCCAGCTTGAGGTGGTCCACCAGGTTGGTGCCGCCGCCGAGGAAGACCGCGGTCGGGTCCCCGGCGACACTGCGTACGGCTTCCGCCGCGTCCGTGGGGCTCCGGTAGTCGAACGGCCTCACCCGGCCACCTCCGTACCGTCCGCCCGCCCGGTGGCCGCCGCGGCCTGCTGGATGGCCGGCACGATGTTGACGTAGGCCGCGCACCGGCACAGGTTGCCGCTCATCCGCTCGGCGATCTCCGCATGGTCCAGGCGGGGTTCGCGCGTGCTCCCGGTGGCGGCGCTCGGCCAGCCCCGCGCGAACTCCTGGAGCATGCCGACCGCGGAGACGACCTGCCCCGGGGTGCAGTAGCCGCACTGGAACGCGTCGCAGTCGATGAAGGCCTGCTGCACCGGATGCAGGGCGCCGTCGGCTCCGTCGGGTGACCGCCCGTCGTCGGAGCGGTGCCCGCCGGGGGCGCTGTCCTCGGCGGCGAGCCCTTCGGCGGTGGTCACCCGGGCGCCGTCCTGGGTGACGGCGAGGGTGAGGCAGCTCAGCACGCGCTGCCCGCCGGACAGCACCGTGCACGCGCCGCACTGCCCGTGGTCGCAGCCCTTCTTGGGACTTCTCACTCCCAGCCGTTCGCGCAGCGCGTCCAGCAGTGTCGTGCGCGTATCGACGGTCAGCCGCCGCGCGGCCCCGTCGACGTGCACGGTGATCTCGGTATCCATCGCGGCTGGGTACCCCGACCGTTACCGCTCACACGGGGCGCGGCGCAGCCTCACACGAGTGGCGGCAGGAACGGTGCGCCTCCGACGTCAGGGCGTACTGGTGGCCGGCGGGACGGCGGAAGAAGTACGGGGATCCCTTCGACACGCGTTCCGCGTGCGGATAGTGGAGGAGGCACCGTGCCGGCCTCACCACCGGGCGGGCGCCCTACAGCACCACCAGCCCGAGCAGCACGATGGCCGACAGGGCGGTGAGCCCCTGGACGAGAGTGGCCGCGGTCTGGGCACGGTAGGCGGTCTTCACATCCATCCCGGAGAACTGGGCGACCACCCAGAAGTACGAGTCGTTGACATGGCTGACCACCATCGACCCGGCGCCGATGGCGAGCACCGCCATGACCTGGCCCATCGGTATGGAGCCGATCGTGCCGTCCAGCCCGAGGGCCGGCAGCAGCGGTTGGGCGAGCGTGGAGGTGATGATCAGCGCGGCGGTGGTGCTGCCCTGCGCGGTCTTCAGCAGGGCGGCGAGCCCGAAGAGGACCAGCAGAGCCGGGATGCCGCTCACCGCCGAGCCGTCCCCGATGAGGTCGCCGATGTAGTCGGCGATCGGCGTGCCCTTGATGACCTGCCCGAAGGCGCCGCCGGCCCCGGTGATGACCAGGATGGGCGCGGCGTCGACCAGACCCTCGGCGACCCAGGTGGTCAGCGCCTTGGCGTCCCGCCGGGGCGGCAGCAGGGCCAGCGCGAGCAGGACACCGATGAGCAGCGCGTTCACCGGGCTGCCGAGGTCGGTGAGGAAGGCTCCGAAGGCGCCGTCGACGAGGGTGCCGTCGCCGGAGGGGAACGCGGCGACCGAGCCGATCGCCATCAGGACGATGGGACCCAGGATCGGGGCCAGGGCGCGGCCCGTCGAGGGAAGACGCTCGAACTGCGCCTTGTACTCCTCGAAGGTCTGGCGCGCGTCGGGCAGGTGGCTCTCCAGGTCACCGGTGCGGCGCAGCGCCCAGGCGAGCCCGGCGACGGCGGCGACGAGGGAGACGGGTATGCCGAAGAGGATGACCCAGATCAGCCCGTCGGAGGCGATGCCGACGTTGCCGGCGGCGGCGATCGGGCCCGGGGTCGGCGGGACGAAGGTGTGCGAGGCGTACAGGCCGGTGGCCAGGGCGGTACCGAGGACGACGGGATTCTTGCCCGTCCTGCGGGCTATGGACCGCTGCAGGGGGGAGAGTACGACGTAGCCGGAGTCGCAGAAGACCGGGACCGAGACGACCCAGCCCATGAGGGACATGGCGAGGGCGGGGTGGCGTTTGCCGATGACCTTCAGCACCCCCTCGGCGAGGGTGACCGCCGCGCCGGTCCGTTCCAGGACCTTGCCGATGATCGTCCCGAAGAGAATCACCAGGCCGATGCTCATCAGGATGGAGCCGAACCCCTCGGCCACGGTCCCGGCGAGATCGTCGACGAACCGTTCCTCCGCGCCGGTCGCGGCGCCGATCCCCATCGCCAGGAAGCCGAAGGCGTAGGTGGACAGAACGATGGCGAGGAAGGGATGCAGACGGAACCGTCCGCACAGGACGATGATCAACCCGATGCTCACGGCGAGGGCGGTGAGCAGGGCGGGGCCTGCTGTGTTCATGCGGCTGACTCCTTGCGGGGACACGACACTTCCGGGCCGTGACGGTGGTTCAGTGGTGGGGGAGGGGAGGCCTGCGCGGGGGAGCGGCGGATCAGCCCCGCGGCAGGCCGGGGCGCCGGGGAGGACGACTCACGGCGAGCCGTCCCGGCACTCTAGGCACGCGGTCGGCATTCCGAATACGGGTGCGACATGCGGAATATTCAGCCGCAGTCGGCGGCTGACGGGGCCTCGCGGATCATCGGCAGGGTGGGCAGCCTCCCTCGCCAGAGGTAACGCTCACCCGCGACCTGAAAGCCGTGGCGCCGATAGAAGCGGATCGCCCGGTCGTTGTAGTCGACGACCCCCAGACGGACGGGCGCAGGTCCTGCCCAGGTGAAGAAGGCGGTCATCATCTGACCGCCGAGTCCGTGCCCCTGAGCGTGGTCCAGCAGATACATCGGTCCGAGGGTGACCGGTTCCGACGCGTTCCGGTGGCCGCAGAGATAGCCGACGATCTCCGTCCCGGAACGGACCACCCGGCAGAAGTGCGGAGCGGGATCTCCGTTGGCCGACTCGATGAACTCCCGCCACTGCGCGATGCCTTCCGCGGTGGCGGACGCACCACGGTGCGCGCGGATCCAGGGTTCATCGATCCCCGCCTCGGGGTTGGGGTAGTTCAGCAGCCAGTTGCGCAGGTGCAAGGGCCCCAATGCCGCCGCGTCCTCAGGACGAGCGGGGGTGATCACGTAGGTCATGCCAGACCATACCGGCGCCCGACCGGGCCGCCGCGTCGGCTGCCCCCGGCTTCCCGGCCGGGATCTCGCGGAATTCTCCCCTCGGTTCGACATGCGCTGTTGAGGTGAGGAGGAAACCATTCCGCAGCGGTGGCGAGAGTCGGCAACAGCACCGACGACCAGGGGTTCTTCTACGGACCCGAGACCCCCGACGAGCTGTCGCAGCCGTCGGGCACCTACAAGGACGGCAAGGGCGCCATCAAGCGGCAGGCGGCCCGATTCCGTGTCCACGGATATGACAAGAACGACACGGTATTGGGGGAGAGCACCCACGGGGGTGACTGCACGATCGACCTTGAGGTGCATCTCGCGAACAAGAAGGCGCGTCCTGGTTCCAGTTCCACATGGCGCTGGACATTCCGGAGGCGGAGGGCCTTTCGGCGGATCAGTTCGAGCGCCGCAACAAAGGGATCGACCGCAACGACCTGATCATCGACCCGGGAGCGAAATCGGTCAGCGGCAACAGCCAGCAGGGCCAGGAATTCAAAGGGGAAGATCGGGTCGGGCACCGACCAGAAGGAGGTCTACCTGGGCGAGTGGTCCTGGGCGGGCGCGGGAACTGGGAGATGTTTCTCACGGGGCCGGACCACAAGCGCCCGACGACACCGCGAACACGTACGCGTTGACGGCCTTCGTGAACAACGACGGCTGGCACGACGATGTCTCACACGGTCCGGTGACCGCGACGGTCAAGGCCAAGGACGGGACGTCCGTGCCCTTGAAGGGGGCCTCGTGGGTGCTGGTCGGCCCGCCGAACTACGCGCCCGACGTCAAGGCGAGCCCTTCCTCGCCGCGTTCGGCGTAGGTGAACTGGTCCATGAAGTGGCCGTCATACCGCTCGGCGACGCGTCGGGCGTAGGTAACGATGTCCCCGGAGACGGGAACGACGATCTCCTCCAGGTCGGTGATCGCCTGCCGCTTCTCCTCCGCCGTGGTGTCGGGCACGACGGCGTAGAACGGAATGCCGAGCTTGCGGCAGTACCACGCCTCCGAGATGGCCGTTGAGCCGCTCGACGCCTCCACCACGGGACGGCCTTCGGTGAGCCGGCCGCTGGCGAGAGCGTGGATGAGCAAAGCTGCCGCCAGGCGGTGTTTGTGGCTGCCGGACGGCTGGTCGGCCTCCCGCTTGACGAACAACTGCAGCCCATGGAGCCGCGATGCCAGCGGGATCTGCGTCAACTCCGTTTCCTGCGGCTTGAGCTCGCCACGGATGAGCTGGATGCAGTCGATCACCCACTGCCGGTCGTCCGGGTTGACGTCCGACTCGTCCTCGCCCTCCATCTGGGGCTTCGTTGCGGTGCGCTCCACGACGGTCATCGGCGGCCTCCAGCCGACCGCACCGCCCGACCGGCCGGCGCCCGACCATGATGATCGGCACGCCCCCTCTCTCCGGCGCGCGCCACACCGGGCCGAGCCGATTCACCGCTACAGCGCAACCCGTCGGCCGCGGCATCGGCGGCATCGCCGGCGCCGGAACACGGTGGGCCGTGCCGGGGTCAGGGCTCCTTCGGGGGCGTCCCCGACGTCATGCGCTGGAGGTTGATCTGCACCGCGCTCACGATCATCCTGGCCACCACCCCCACGAGCGCGAGACCGGCGACCATCTGAACGGTGACCAGGATCCGGGAGGGAGCGGTCGTCGCCGTGATGTCGCCGAAACCGACGGTGACGAACACGGTGACGGTGAAGTACAGCGCGTCGGTGCGGGTCAGCGGCACCGTGAAGGATCCCGGCCGATCGGTTTCCATGAGGTAGTACGTGCCGGCGAACATCAGCAGGAACACCGGGACGACGACGCTGAACGCCTCGATGGCGCGCAGGCGCGGATACGGGGAGCGGATGATCGCGTACACCTGCCAGGCCACGGCGGCGGCGAAGGCCAGGAAGCCGGTGAAGAACCACAGAGCGTTGAGCCGGTCGAGGGGACGATCGAGAGGCAGGGTGTAGTAGAGGATCAACAGGACGGTGACCGAAACAGCCGCTCGCAGCGTGGTGAGCAGGAGCAGCCGGCGGCGCTGTCGTGGCTCCAGTTCCCGGTAGTGGGGGGCGGCGTCGATGCTCATGACAACCAGGTCCTCCATTCGTTGGCCGGCGACACCGACCTTCCAACGGCGCTCCCGGCGCGCCAAGGACTGCCACTCGTCATAGGACCACGTCCGGCGGACGCTCCCGTGTACGGTGCGCCCCCGCCCCGGCGGCGCGTCGGGGGGCCGGTGTCCCCGCACCTGGAGGATGAGCCGGGGGTGACCCCACCGGCGGGGCGAGGGGTGTGATGGGCCGTACGACTGGACGGGCGGACTGTCCGCGCCCGCGGCCCGTGGGTCGTACCGGGGCGGTCCACGCGCCGTCACAGAATGCGGTGCGGGAGCGGAACCCCCGGTGACACCTCGCGACGGCCGCTGACCTCGCGGCTCTGCTCGCCCGACGCACCGCCACGGAGGAGGCAGAACAACCCTTCTGAACGTCTGCCCCGGTCCGGCCTTCGCCCGCGGGGGCCGGTGCGCGGGCCCCCGCGGACGTCTCGCCGGCTACGCGTCCGGGTACAGCGGGTCCTCGTCCGCCTCGTGCAGCAGCTCCACGACGTCCGGTTCGCCGGCCCAGGCCAGCAGATCGTCGGGCGTGACGGGCGGCGGCGTGTGGGTCGGGCCGTCGGGCCCCACCGAGAGGCCGACGTAGCTGGCGCCGAAGTAGAACTGGGCGCTCGCCCCGGCGACCTGGCGCATGTCGGGCGTCAGGCCGCGCAGGGAGACCGTCTCGCCGGTGGCGAGCTGTGCGACCCGGCAGGTCTGCGGGTCCTCCTCCGCCCGGCAGTCGCCGATGTGGCTGAGGTCGATGTCCCCAGCGCCGGCGAGGGGCCGCACGTTGAACAGGATGTCGAAGGACAGGCCGTCCTCGGTCAGGCCGCGGTAGACGTTCCCTCCTCCCTGGACGATCTGGACGGTCGTGATCTGCTCGGGCAGCAGACCGTCGAGGACGGCGGCCACACGCTGCCGGTAGTCGGTGACCCTGGCCAGTTCGTCGGCCGACAGCCCGGGATAGTCGGGTGAGGTGCCGTCATCCGGCGGTACGACGTCGTAGGTCTGTCCCGCACGGCCCTCGGTGTCCGGCGAGCCGTCGGGAGAGGGCTCGGCGGCCGGAGGGGTCGTGGGCTGCGTTTCTCCGCCCGGCGTGAGCAGGTTGAGCGGCCCGAACACCGCCGCCGCCACGGCGGCGGCCGCGCACAGGACGCCGCCGGTACGGAGGGCCCTGGCACGCGCCCGCCGTCTGGGGCCCAGGACCAGGGCGTTGGGCAGCACGTGTGCGTCCGTGTGCAGGTCCGCCACAGCGTGCTCCATGGCCGCCCGCAGCCGGGCGGCATCGTTCGTTTCGGACGCTTCTTTCATGTCCATGAGACTCCTCACGTGCTCGGCTCAGTACTCGGCGGTGATGTGCTCGGCGTCCTTCAGGCCCTCGCGCAGGCGCGTGAGCCCGCGCGTGCACTGGCTCTTGACCGTGCCGGGACGGCAGCCGAGCAGCGAGGCGACGGTGTCGACGCTCAGGTCCTCCCAGTAGCGCAGGACGACCATGGCCCGCTGCCTGGGCGGCAGTTCCCGCAGCGCGGCGAGCAGTGTCACCCGCAGCGCGGGATCGCCTGTGGGGCTCGGGTTCGCCTCCACGGTCTGCAGCCGCCGGCCGAGCAGGCGCCGCCGCTGCTCGGACAGGAACGTGCGGGTCAGCACCGTGCGCGCGTAGGCGTCGACGCTGTCCGCCCGCCCTGCCCGCTCCCAGTGCTGGAACAGCTTGACCAGGGTGGTCTGGGTCAGGTCCTGGGCGCGATACCGGTCGCCGCACAGGAGTACCGCAGTGCGGTACAGCCAGTCCTGTCTCGCTCTCGCATAGTCTTCGAACTCTTCTCTTTCGTTCATCTGCTCCCCGCCACGACGTGCCCGCGTCTCTCAACCTGTTCTGAGCAACGGGGCGGCCGAAGGGTTCAATCACGTTTCGGCAACGCCGGTGCGGGGCGTGGCGTCGGCCACCCCGGCACAACGTCAGCGGCCGGGAGGGGAAGGCCAGGAGTCACATCCAAGGTCAGCCGGAGAGCGCGCTGCCCTTGAGCTCAAGGCCACTCCGGCGTTTGCTTCTCGCAGGGCGGTGCTCTCACCGGTGCTGGTGCCTTCCGGGAAAGTCCGGCCGACCCATCGGGTCAGTTGGTTCACCACGGACTTGTGTTCCCGGCCGGTGAACTCCGACCCGGCCCGGCGTCACCCGGGCTGCGTGTGCGGACAGAAAGGAGATCGCTTCTTGAGGGTGACAGGCGGCGCGTCCAGACGGCCATGACGCGAAGTGCCGAGCCGATCCGGAGGATTGCTCCCGGACGCTTCCGGGTGGATCGCCTTACCGCGCCGCCACTCCCCGGAGGTGATATGGGTGATATCTACCGCAAGCTCTCTTTTGGTTCCTCCGCGCTACCCAACGCACCGAAATGCAACCGTCAGTTGTTCCCCAACGCCATGACGGGGACACCGCCCGTCGGTGTGTGTTCCCGATCGAGTGGCACGCGCTTCGGTATCCTCCCGTGCGGGTCATCGGAGGTCATTTACCCAAAGATTGCTGGTCAGTTGACCTCAGGGTTTCGTGATAGCGTCCTTGTTCGGAGGGACTGTACAACCTGAAAGGGAAAACGTGAACACGGAGAAGATCGCCGCTCGCCGCCTCTCGCTGGAAGAGGTGACGAAGCTCGGCGTGAAGGACAGGATCTTCGTTTCCGCCGACACGGCAGAACTCAAGCTTCCCGACTGCTATGTCCCTGCTTTTCTGACGAAGTCCGGTGAGGATTTCGAGGGCGGCTCGATCACGGCGCGAACCGTATTCCAGGAAGAGGTCTCCTGCCTTCCTGACGACGAGAATGAAGCCGGAATCTACGTGGCCGACGAGAACGGCTCGGCGACCATCGAGGTTCTCCAGTCCGCCGGTGTCGTGCTGGATCTGGCACTTTTCGTCCCCGGTGGGGACAAGGGGGCCATCACGGCCCTTTACGCAGCTGCCCGGCAGGCGTTCGGCGCCGACGTCGTGCAGATCTGGCGCCAGGGCCTCAAGGAGGTTCCCGACGTGAAGGTCGACATCTTCGAGGAGCAGATTCCCCGAGGGCGCAAGGGGGGCGACAGCACCAAGCGTGACCGTCGCGCGATCGACACCTACCCGACCCGTGCGGACTTCATCGAGTTCTCCGCGGGGTGGAAGCCGGTCGTTGAGGTGCACCGGCCGGTTGTTGACGACACCCCGACCATCTGAGGCGGCGTCGCCTCCCGGTCTCGGCCTGAGGACGTAGTCGACCGACGTCCACTTCGTCCTCGGGCGAGACCGAGGAGCGTCGGTGCTCCGCGGCGTCACGCGCATCGCGGCGACGCCCGGAGGCCCCGGGCTGTGGCCGCGGAGCACCGTGGATCCCCAGGCCGGATGGGCGGATGGCCTGGGGGAGTGCTCCGCGAAGCATTCGCCCCCCGCCCGATCTGCCGCGATCCCGACCACCTCGGGGGCCTCTCTCCCGCGCCGTGCCGGGGGCGGAGATCTGTGTGACCACCGTAAGCGGCGACTTCGGCCTGGTTACGGTCCAGAAGTACTCGTCGGCCGACTCGCCCAGCGCGTATGTGACGGTCGATCTGACCGTGTGGCGCGGCGGCGCGCAGACCGGCTGACCGGGGCACCACCGAGAGTGCCCGGAGCTCACCCTCGGGTGATGGCCGTACACCGAGTATGCCTCGCGCAGCAGGCCCGGGTCGGCCTGCCCGTGGCGGACCACGGTGACCAGGGTGTCCGCCAGTTCCAGTGGCTGGCCGCGGTGCCGGGCCAGGGCCACCGCCTCCGCCGCGGCGGCCGGGTTGCGGTGCGCCATGGAGGTGGCGATCAGATGGCACAGCCGGCTGCGTTCGGTGCCGGTCAGCTCCGCGACCCGGGCAACCTCCCGCGCACAGCGCCTGGCCGCCGCCGGGTCGCCCGTGTTCAGCCCCACCTCGGTCCTGCGCAGCCACAGTTCGTCGGCGGGTTCTTCGGTCAGTCGCGTTGTCCGCGAGCGCGCAGTGCTGCCCAGTGGCGTAGGCGCTCGGTGATCTGGGCTTCGTAGCCGTTGCGGGTGGGCTCGTAGTACGTCTCGTGGTCCATGCCGTCGGGGAAGTAGTCGGCGCCGGAGAATCCGTCGGTGGTGTCGGGGTCGTACTGGTAGTCCTTGCCATAGCCGAGGTCCTTCATCAGCCGGGTGGGGGCGTTGAGGATGTGGGCAGGCGGCATGAGGGATCCGGTGCGGCGGGCGGCTCTGTGTGCGGCGTTGAAGCCGCGGTGGACGGCGATGGATTTGGGTGCGGTGGCGAGGTAGACGACGGCTTGGCCGATCGCCAGCTCACCTTCGGGGGAGCCGAGCCGTTCGTAGACGTCCCAGGCGGTGAGGGCCTGCTGGACGGCGTGCGGGTCGGCGATGCCGATGTCCTCGTTCGCGAAGCGGACCAGGCGGCGGGCGACGAACAGGGGGTCCTCGCCGCCGTCGAGCATGCGGACGAGCCAGTACAGGGCCGCGTCCGGGTCGGAGCCGCGCATCGACTTGTGGAGCGCCGAGATCAGGTTGTAGTGGCCCTCCTGCGATTTGTCGTACAGCGGGGCGCGCTGCTGGATGTGATGGGCGAGCCCGGCCGCGTCCAGGGTGATCTCGGAGTCGGGGAGGGACTGGAGCTGCTCGGCCATGTTGAGGAGGTAGCGACCGTCGCCGTCGGCCATCGCGATCAGGGCGCGGCGGGCGTCGTCGTCGAGGGGCAGGCGGTGGCCGGTGAGGTGTTCGGCGCGGTCGAGGAGTGTGGACAGGGCGGCTTCGTCGAGGCGTTTGAGGAGGAGGACCTGGGTGCGGGAGAGGAGGGCGCCGTTGAGTTCGAAGCTCGGGTTCTCCGTGGTGGCGCCGATCAGGGTGATCGTGCCGTCCTCGACGTAGGGGAGGAAGCTGTCCTGCTGGGCGCGGTTGAAGCGGTGGATCTCGTCGACGAACAGCAGGGTGCCCTGGCCGATGCCGCGCCGGCGTTGCGCGGCGGCGAAGACCTTACGCAGGTCGGCCACGCCGGAGAAGGTGGCCGACACCGGTTCGAAGGCCAGGCTGCCGGCGTGGGCGAGGAGCCGGGCAATGGTTGTCTTCCCGACACCGGGCGGGCCCCACAGGATGGCGGAGGAGAGGCGCTGCTGGGCGACCATGCGGCCCAGCGGGGCGTCCGGGGCCAGGAGGTGGTCCTGGCCGACAATGTCTTCCAGCCGGGTGGGGCGCAGGCGGTCGGCGAGCGGCCGGGCGGGCTCCTGGTCGAAGAGCGGCAAGGTCGGTTCCATCGGTCTCTCAGCTGGTGGGAGGCGGGCGGGTGCCTGGTACGGGATCCTGGCGAGCGAGGGCTCAGTCGCGGGCGGGGACGTTCTGGGCGCTCATCGCGCGCGGGGGCGGGCGTGTCGCGGCAGCCGCTCGACGACCAGGTCGTAGGAGTCCTCGACCGCGTCGGCGACCAGCCGTTCGGTGATGCCGGGCCCCGGCCCGAGCGAAATCCAGTGCCGTTTGTCGAGATAACGGCCCGGGGTGATCGAGGCATGGCCGTGCACACGGGCCCGGGCGTGTTCGGGTTCGCACTTGACCGTGATGATCTGCTCGTCCGGGTCGTCGGTGACGATCAGGAACACCTTGCCCGCGACCTTGTACACGTCGAGTCCGGGGGTGAAGGGGCGGCCGTGGCTGACGCCGGGCAGGGAGTGGGCCGTCTGTCGGGCGGTGTCCTGGAGCCGGTCGCCGGCCGCGCTCACCGGGATGCCCGCGTGGCGCCGGCGTAGGTGTTCGGGTCGACGGGCTGCTCGGCCTTGGGCAGGTGGGCGACGACCAGCAGATAGGAGTCGGTGACGAGTTCCCCGACGAGCTTCTTGTCGACGCCGTCCCCGCCTTCCAGAGTGATCCAGTGCTTCTTGTTCATGTGGTAGCCGGGGGTGATGTGTCTGTACTGATCCCTGAGGGCGAGAGCCTCGCCGGGGTCCGCCTTGAGGATCACGACGGGACGCCCGGGGACCTCGGTCATCAGCATGAACACCTTTCCGCGCACCTTGAAGACCTCCCAATCGGGGCCGAAGGGATGCACCAGCTGGGCGCCGGGAAGTTCCTCCGCGCAGTCGGCGGCGGTTTTCTGCAGGGTCGGTCCGTTCATGGGCGGTGGGCCTCCTCGGGGATGACGGCTCAGCGGCGTCGGCAGACTCGGTGGGCAGCCGCGTGGTCGCTGCGGCACACCCCATCCTCTCCCCGGAAGCCGACAAAAAGGACAGTAGGCTGCGGACATATGATGGTCGATAAACGACACCCCAGGCAGGGCGGACAGCCCGGGCCGGCTGCGGTCCCGCTGTACGGTTTCCAGCCCCCGGTCGGCACCCCGAACGGGCTGGAGGTGAGTACGGTCGAGGACTTCTTCGCCCAGCACGACGACTGGCCGTGGAACCCGCCACGCCCGGGCCGCGCCACTTTCCACTACCTCATCGCGGTCACCGAGGGCGTACTGCGGCACGATGTCGACCACCTCACGCGAACCGTCGCCCCGGGCCAGTGGCTGTGGGTGCGCCCTGGGCACACGCAGTGCTGGCATCCGCCCGGCACCGCCCGCGGCCCGTTCGTCCTGTTCGAGCCGGGGGTGCTGACGGCCGGCACCGCCCGCCTGCTGGCCCCGCTCGCCTCGCACCAGGCCCCCGCCGTCCTCAGCCCTCACCCCGATGACGCCCCCTGGCTCCACCGGACCGCGCTCCAGCTCCTCGATGAACACCGGGCCCTCGGGCGCCGTCCCCTCGACGTCCACCACGCCCTGCGGCGCAGCCTCCTCGAATCGCTGCTGCTGCGCCTCGCCAACGCCCCCGGCACCACTTCCACCGGCGCGGCGACGGCCGGCCCGGGCCGCCGTGACACCTACGGGCGGTTCGCAGACGCCCTGGAGCTGCACTTCCACGAACTGCACCGGGCCGCCGACTACGCCGAACTGCTCGGCTGTTCGGTCCGCACCCTCAGCCGCGCCGCCGGGGAGGCCACCGGCAAGGGAGTGCGTGAGCTCATCGACGAGCGGCGCCTGCTCGAAGCCAGACGCTTGCTGGGGGAGGCCCGGTGGGATGCCCGTTCCGTGGCCGCCCACCTCGGCTTCACCGATCCCGCGAACTTCGGCCGCTTCTTCCGCGACCGCACCGGTCTCACCCCAGGAGCGTTCGCGGCCCGCGACGCCACGACCGGCCCGGGAGCGGAGCGCGGCGCCTGAGTACGCGCTCAGTCCTCCAGGACGACGACGTGCTTGCCCGGGGTGGCGCCCGACTCGGTGCCGGCCTGGGCGTCGCTCACCTGTTCCAGACCGTGGAAGACCTTGGCGACCGGGACCCTGAGGCGCCCTTTGGCGATGGCCTGGAGCTGGCGGGCGAAGACATCGGTCGGCAGATCGGTGGCCTCACCCGCGTAACTGGTCAGCCGCACCCCGACGGGGATCATGAACGGCGTGAAGTCGGGGATCGACCACTGCCCCGCCAGAGCGCCGGTGAAGCAGACGGTGCCGTGGCGGCGGACGGCCTGGAGGGTGTCGGCGAGGACCGAGCAGCCCACCAGTTCCAGTGCGGCGTCGACGCCGTCCGGCATCAGTGCGCGCACCTGGTCGGCGAGAGTGCCGTCGTCGACCAGGGGGTGGTCGACGCCCGCGTCCCGCAGCCGGCCGGCCCGGTCCGGTCTGCGGGTGGTGGACAGCACGGTGGCTCCGAGGTCCTTCGCGATCGTGGCCGCGCTCAGCCCGACCGTGGAGGTGCCGCCGCGAATCAGCAGCGTCTGCCCGGCCCGCAGGCCGAGGCCGGTGGTCAAGGAGCCGTACGCGGTCTGGAACATTTCCGGCAGAGCGCCCACCACGTCCCACGGCAGGCTCGTCTGGAACGGGATGACCTGCCCGGCCGGGACGGTCACGTACTGGGCGTAGGCACCGTCGTAGGAGCGGCCCATGCCGCCCATCATGGTCGCGACCGGCTGTCCCAGGTGCAGCCCGCTCTCCTCGTCGGCCTCGTCGACCACGCCGACGCCCTCGATGCCGGGGATGCGCGGGTAGGTGACCTCCGGGTCCGACTCTCCCTTGCGGGTGGTGACCTCGGACTCGTTGACACCGAACGCCTTCACTCTGATCCGCACCCAGCCGGGCTTGCGGACGGGGACCGGTACGTCCCTGATCTCCAGGGCCTCCAGGCTGCCGTGCCGGGTGACGACGACGGCGCGCATCGTCGCGGGTGTGGCGCCGTCGGCTGTTGTGGGGTGGTTCATGCCACGCTCCTTGTCGTGTTCGTTCGCCCCCCCGCGTGTGAAGGTGGAGCCGGGTGGGGCTCCTGGCGCAGACACCGGCTGCCCACGTCGGTCCTGACCGGCGACCGGCGACTGTCAGGGGCGGTCGATGCCCTCGAAGAGGTCAAGGACAGCCTGGTAGTGCTCGGTGGCATCGAGAGAAAGGTTGCCGACGCTTCCCGAGTAGGAGGCGCGGACCTCGGCCGGGGTTCGGGCATCCCTGTCGTAGGTGTCGACGATCTGCTGGGCGCGGCCACGGGGGATGCGCCATCCGGCGATTTCGTCGACGACGGCCTCGATGGTGTGCGGGTCGAACCGGTCGAGGTCGTTCGTCACCCACCAGCCCATCTCGTCGCCGGCCACGCTCAGCAGGATGTCCACTCCCCGATGTGTATGTGATACCACGTCCGACACCAGCATCGCGCTGTTCCCGCACTCATCCTGTGTGGAGGATTACTGCCCTTCGAGGATGCCGGGTGTGTCGTGCAGAACGACGCTCTGTTCCAGCGGGACCCGTCCCATGCGGAAGTTGTTGGCCGGTGCGGCCCGGTCGGCGGTGCCGAAGGAGATGCCGAACAGCAGCTGGAGTTCCGAGGGAACGCCCAGGAACGCGCGGACGGTGTCGGCGTAGAACCCGAGCATGGTCTGCGGGATGCCGTCAAGGCCGCGGGACGTCAGGGAGAGCAGGAAGTTCTGGGCGTACATGCCGATGTCCCCGGCTGCCCGGACTCCGTCGCCGAAGGCCGGCATGAACAGGAAGGCGGCGTGCGGGGCGCCGAAGAACCGCAGGTTCTCGCGGGCCGCTGCTTTCCTGGCGTCCCGGTCCGAGCGCGGGATGCCCACGGCCTGGTACAGGGTCGCGGCATGGTGGTGGGCCCGGTCGAGATAGGTGCCTTCACCGAAGTCGGCGTAGTCGAAGGTGAAGTCGTAGGAGAACCGCTCCTCCTCATCGGCCCGCAGCAGTTCCTTGCTCAGCGCGTCGCGTGCCGCGCCCGAGACGACGTGCACCTTCCACGGCTGGGTGTTGCAGTTCGACGGTGCGGTCTGTGCGTCCTCCAGCACTCCGCGGAGGTCCGCGGGTGAGAGCGGGGTGGGCAGGAACGCTCGGGGGGAGCCCCGGGAGCGCACGAGGTCGGTAAAAGGTATGGCTGGGGTGGTGGGCAAGGTGAGTCCTTCCGGATTCCTCGTTGAGGTTGCGCCGCGTGGGGGTGCCGCGCCGGGGGACGGGATGGGGGAAGGGCGCGGGCATGGCCGAGCGGCGTGTCGGCTTTCCGGTGTGGCGGTGGGGGTTCAGAAGGTGCGCTCGGCGACCGTCACCCGCTTGGCCGCTTGCAGTGCGGTGCGCAGTGCGTCGGCGGACAGGGGCGCGGCGGGGCTCTGGAGCATGGCCTCCGGGGCGGTGGCGGGGTCGGCGAGGTAGATCTGGGTGTAAGCGCCGGATTCGGGTTCGAAGCGCCAGGAATCGGCGAGAGTCCCGGCGTCGACCGTGTCGAAGCCGAGCCGGTGGATCAGCTGTGCTGCCTCGGTCTTCGCGGCGGGGTCGTCGCCGGCGACGGGCAGGGTGGTGCGCCCGGTGACGCCGGCGGGCCGGGCGAGCTGGGGGATGTGGTGGGCCATGATGTTGTTGAAGGCTTTCACCAGCCGGGCGCCGGGCAGCCACTGCTGGGCCAGTTCGCTCGTGGTCATCTCCGCGGAGTCGAGTTCGGGCAGGCGGCCGTCGCGGTGGGGGTAGTAGTTGCCGGTGTCCAGCACAAGCCGGCCTTGCAGCAGCCCGGCGGGCAGCTGCGGATACGCGGTGAGCGGGATGCTGAGCAGGGTCGTCTTCCCGGCCCGGGCGGCCTGCTCCACGGTGCCGGCGGTCGCTCGCGGCCCGAGTTCCTCGACGAGACCCGCCAGGCTCTGCGGGCCGCGAGAGTTGGCGATCACCACATCGATGCCCGCTGCGGTCGCCAGTCGTGCGACGGCACTGCCGATATTTCCGCTTCCGATGATTCCCAGAGTCGACATCGCTGTTCTGGCCTTTCTGTGTCGGGGTGGTCGCCCGGGGGCGGAGCCGGGCGAACGGTCGTGGCGTGCCGGAGCGGCTGCCGTCCGCCGTGCTTCGGGCTGAAGAGGTCACGGTCGGTGGAGAGACGGATTCGATGTGGCACGCAGTCAATGGACGAAACAGTAACTCAATATGGTACTCCGTTCCAGTTCAAGTCTGTGTACACTCGTGGCATGGCCGACCCCGCGAAGAACTCACCCGCCGCGCCGCCCGAGCGCGCCTCGCTGCGTGAGCGGACGCGTGCCGCGATGCGCGCGGAGGTCAGCGAGGTCGCCTTCCGGCTCTTCGCCGAGCAGGGCTTCGAGAACACCACCGTGGAGCAGATCGCCGGTGAGGCCGGCCTGTCGCGCACCACGTTCTTCCGCTACTTCGGCACCAAGGAAGAAGTCGTGCTCGGCAGGGTCGGCGAGTACGGCCGGCAGGTTGCCGACGCCCTCGCCGCCCGTCCCGCCGAGGAACGCCCTTGGGACGCGCTGCGCCGCGCCTTCGACGTGATCACCGAGGCTGGGCCCGGCAGGCCCGGAACGCCCACGGACGTGATCCGCCTGCTCGGTGACGCCTGCGCGTTGATGACGCGGCACTGGGAGAAGACCCAGGGCTGGCAGAGCATGATCGCCCCGGAAGTCTCCCGCCGGCTCGGCGGCCCTGCCCCGGTCATCGACATGCGGGCGAACGCGCTCACCGCGGCGGCGATCTCCTGCCTGGACGCGGCCACCGACGCCTGGACGGCCACCGGCGGTACCGCGTCCCTGTCGGACCTCGCGGATCAGGCGATGGGAGTCCTGCGCGAACCGGGCGACGCGAGCGGATAGCTCCACCAGGCGCCCGGCGGCCCCGCGCGCCGCACACCTGCCGCCACAGTGCACTGCCCCAAGGGGGCAGCCGTCCGTCGGATTCCACAGGCTTGGCGGTAGCTGGTCGAGGGCCTGGCCGAGCTGGTGACCGGAGCTCTCCGGGGTCGCCGCGTGGGGCCACACCGCTGAAGTCTGGGGCCCGTTACGTCGGCCACCGCGACCAGGCTCTCATGCTGAGGTCGGCGGCGCGCCGCCGCGTATCCGGGAAAAAAATTGGTCCTGCCCTATGTCATTGGAACGATGATGACACGGCCCATCCCAGCACCCATTGATGTCCGCCAAGCCCGCACGATGACTCGCCTCGTGATCAAGGCAGCCATGTGCGACGCCGTCATACTCGCGATCGGAATCCAGCTCGGCTACGCCAACCTGCAGATGTATGCCGTGCTGTTCGCCGAGATGCTCATGCTCGGAGGCGGCATCGCCGGGCTGCTCCTCGGCAGTCCGGTTCTCACCTTCACCGCAGCCGCCACGAGCCTCATGCTGATCGGAGCCCACTGGCTCAACTGATCCGCCGCGGCAGCCCACACCCGTCCGGCCCCGCCCCCGGGAGGGGCAGTCGTGCGCAGCCATGGGAACCCGGCCGACAGCCCGCCGCGGCTCGGATGAGCGTCAGCAGGCCGTGCGTGCTGCCGCTGAAGCATGGCCTCGCTCAGGGACTCCGGGAAGCGGTGCGGCGCCATGACCGTAGTGTCGGCACACAGGGTTGTTCCTAGCCGCCGCTTGAGTTGCGCCCTCCTTGAGGCCCGCTGCGCGGCAGGCCTGGCAGGGGCCCCTTGTTTCACAGCGGTGGCCGCGGCCGGATCACGGTCGTCCGCCGCCTACGTCGCCGAGCCGAGGGCTGCGGCGGTGAGGGCTTCGACGGCACCTTCGCCGGTACCCACCTGTGAGACACCGCTCTGCAGTCGCCGGCTCCCTGAATCGGTCAGGTGCAGGGAGCCGCGAGGTGTCATGACCTGTCCGGCTGGCAGCGCGCGACGCTGCGCATCAGTCCCTCAAGGTCGCGTTCGCCGGCCGGTGTTTGTGCCCCGTCCTGCAGGCCCCCGCTGATCAGGTGCTGGGCGGCCGGCAGACTGAACGTAGAGGACCAAGCGTCGTTCTCGCGGAGGAGTCCTTCCGTGAAGTCGTCGGCGGGCAGCGCGTGCTTGGCTGCTTCGATGACCCCGTCGGGCAGCGCGGCGATGTTGTGGGCGATACGGTCGACGTACTCGTCGAGCTCGTCGCCCGGCAGGGCCCGGTTGATCCATCCGTAGGACGCTGCGGTCTCGGCATCGAACAAGTCGGCGGTGAGGATCACTTCCAGTGCCCGGTTGCGACCCACGCGGTCCCGGAGGTACTGCGTTCCGCCTCCGCCGGGGACGATGCCCATGAGTGCTTCGATCTGACCGAGGCCAGCGGTCTCGATGGCGGCGAATGTCATGTCCGCTGCGGCCACGAATTCCGCTCCACCCCCGCGGGCCTTCCCGGCGAGCTTCACGATGGTCACCTGGGGCTGATGGCGGATCAGCTCACCGATCGCCTGGAACACGTTGACGTCGGCCGGCGCGGATGCGGCGAGCTCCTGGAGGACGTCCATCTCTTCTGCGACATGCATGTCGACGTGAGCAATGAAGAATTCCGGGTCGGCGCTCGAGAAGACGATCACGCGGACGGAAGTATCGTCCTTGAGGTCCGTCAGTACCGTCCGCAGCTCGCGCATCATCGTCGTTCCGAGCGCGTTCACCGGGGGATTGTCGAGGACGATCCGGGCGACGCCGTGTTCGCTGCTCACGCGCAGGGTTGAGTAGGCATCGTTCGTCATGAGGTTCTCCATCGGTTACCGCTGGGCATGTAGGTTTGCAATGCATACCTACCGTCGGCGACGGCGCCCAGATGGTCAAGAACGCACTTTGGGAGCACCTAGGATCATGAAGGACACCGGTCTGCATGGCGTTGACGCTGAAACACGGACGGTTTTCCGGGCGGACTGCCCCAGTCGGCCGATCCTCGACCAGATAGCGGACAAGTGGTCGATGATGGTGATGGCGCTGCTGGAGCGGCCCACCCGGTTCAATGAACTGAAGCGTGGTCTGGAAGGCATCACGCAACGTGTCCTCACCCAGACACTGCGCCGTCTTGAGCGCAACGGCATGATTCGGCGCACGGTGCTGGCGACCTCGCCGGTCGGCGTCGAGTACTCGCTCACGCCCCTGGGCGAGTCCCTGCGCGAGCCGTTCGGCCAGCTCTACGACTGGACCGTCGAGCACAGCGGAGAGATCCAGAACTGCCAGCGGGCGTACGACACCAGGGCTGGCGCTCAACCGCCTGTTCCATGATGTCGATGTGCAGGTGGAGCGTAGTGGCATGGACGAGCAGGGCTCAGCTGGCCTGTGCCGGCTTTCTTGTCCAGCCGGGGTGGCGCCCTTCCGGGCGAGGCGCCTGGTCATGAGGGTGATGGCAGCCCAGGTGATCAGCGTCTCGGAGGCTGGACGGGCCGTTCATAGTCCCCGGCATGGCGACGCGCGCATCATCCACGCGAGGCTGCGTTCGACGACCCACCGACGGATGGCAGTACGACGCCCTCGCCGCCGGCCTCGACCTCCATGCCCCCCGGGGCCGGACGCCTCCTCATCATCTCCAACTTCCTTCACCGCCTCACCTCCCGGCCACGCATCTGTCGCCGGCGCGGTCCTGCACGAAACGCATGTGACCGGACTCCAGGCATCGTTCCTCAGCTACCTCAGGACCTGCCGTTGCCCAGTAGGGCCGGACGGGGGGATCGCCTGGGTGGTCAGACGCGTGGGCCGAGGAACAGGCCACCGCTCGCGTCGATGAACCTGACCGGTGATCCACCGGGCGGCGTCGGAGGCGAGGAAGGCGATCACGTCGGCTACGTCGTCGGGTCCGCCCAGCCGGTCGAGCGCCGTTATACCGGTGATCTTTTCGGCGAGGCCCGGCACCTCGAAGACGGCTCCGTTGGCCGCCGTCCTGGTGGCTCCGGGGGCGACCGCGTTCTCGATGATGACGTACGGCGCCCCCACGTTCACCGCGAAGAGGTGGTCGAACTTTGCCCGGTCGTCGCGCCGAGAGGGCCGGCCGGTGCGGCAGCCGCGTTGTTGACCAGGATGTCGAGCGGTCGGCCGGCCAGGCCAGCCTCGACACCGGCGAAAAGGGTCTCGACATCACCGTCCACGCCGAGTTCGGCCCGGCCGGCGAGGGCGGTCCCGCCGGCGCGCTCGCCGACGCGGCCACGGCCGTGACCGGTGGCGACGGCGGCGGACCGGCGGCGAGCGAGCGTTTCCTGTCGGACTGCCTCCGGCTTGCCGGAACCTGATGGGATGCGGCTTCCCACAACGCCGATGCTGACGGGCGGCGACGACGCGTCTTCCTCCGGGGGCTCCTGTGCTGCCGAGCAGAACTGGGACGGCTTCCGCGCCTTACTGGGCCTCGACAGAGGCGATCACCTGGGCGGTCACCGGCTACCCGGTCCGCTACAGGGAAACCGGCCCTGGCGAAGGCCGGGATCATTCCCCCCAAGGCCGAGGGAGCGAAGCTTTGCCAATGGGCAGCGGCGCCCAAGGGTGGCTTTCATGTGCTCCGGCACACCTACGCTTCCGTGATGCCGGAAAGCGGGTGAGACCGTGGTCACGCTCGCCCGGTGGCTGGGTCACTCGTCGCCGGCCATCACGTTGGAGCACTGTGCGCACGTCATGCCGGAGGCCGGCAACAGGGGACGCGGCGCGGTCGATGCGCTCTTCTGGCGGGCCGAGAGGGTCCGGTGCTCGCGGCTGAACTTCCCGGATACTCCCCAGCTGAGATCGGGGTGGGCAGCCGGGGCGGACGGGTCCGCGGAGCACCGTGGACCCCCAGGCCGGATGGGCCGATAGCCTGGGGGAATGCTCCGCGAAACGTTCGCCACCCGCTATGTCACCCCCTTGCGGGAGGGGGGATCGCTGCCCGGGATCGTCGAAGCCGACGACCTCGGCACCTATGTCATGTAGTTCCCGGGGGAAGGCCGCTGACCTGCGATTATCGCCACGGGCAGACTCCTGAACTGGGGAAACGCTACTTTCGAGAGCTTTCCGTGGCGCACGGTTTTGTGCGGCTGGGACTCCCCACGGACTCCCCGGGGGGCGTGGTTCTCCCCAGAGACTCCCCAGGGGAGTGCATGTGAGAGTGCTCGCGCAAGTGGTGCGATGGCTTAGCAGGCGCGGATAGTGGCCCGATCTGCCTGTTGAAGCCACAGCAGCTACATGGCCGTGAGTGCCTTCGCCCCTGGGCGGGCCATGAGCATCTCCAGCTTACTGATCCTTGCTTTCTCTTGGAGGCCGTATCAGCGCGGCGGTGGTGCTGGAGTCCATCTCGATGCCTGAGGTGAACACGCTCACCCGCCGGTTGAGGATGGCGTCCCGAAACTCCCTGATGACGATCCCCGGAGAACTGTCCCTGACGCCGATACCAAGAGCGCGGCGGAAGCGGCCGAGTAACTGCCGGCCCGCAGGATCGAGCGGCGCCTGGCCGCCCATCAGGGCGGCCCCGGCGGGGTGAGGACCGTGATCGGCTGGCCGATCCTCCGGGGGCTGCGACCACTGTGATGACGGCCTACGCCTGGACACCGACTCCGAGTGCCTGGCCTGCCGCGAGCACATCGAAGACCTGCGGGCCCTTCGCCGGTCGGTGACGGACGCCGTGCAGGCCGACATGCCCGGCGCCAGCCGAGACGAGCTGGGCGCTGAGATCAGCCGACGCCTGCCCCAGGCAGCTGAAGCCGCAGCCTGCGAAGACGTGGCCCGGTGCCCACGGGCCGCCGCGCGCCACGCCGCCGCCGACCACGTCGCTGCGGTAGCCCGCACTCGGACCGCTCAGGGCACGGACATATGACCCCGCAAGCGGACGCTTCACCAGTCGGGATCCCATTGATCTGCGCATGACGCATCCGCACCAGTCCGCGTACGTGTACGTCGGCAACGCGGCCACGTACCTTGTTGACCCCAGCGGCATGGATGGTTGTCCTCCTGGTTCGCTCCCGGTGACAGGGGGCGTGTGCACGAATCCAGGCGCGATCGGATCCGATCCATCGCCTGTCGAAGTTGGGCTGGATTGGCTCTCGGGTCTGGGCCCCAGCACCCAGCTCTTCGGCCCGGGCAGCCGCATGGTCGAAGAACTCAAGCGTGACTACTCCATGACTGTCATACGGGGCAGGGTCTCTGGCAAGATTGCTCAGGGTAAGCAGAGGGGCAGCGAGCCTTACAACGTCCTAGCCGAAGAAGGTTCCGCGCGCTTTGTGAAGGATGCACTTGCTGTCTTGACCCAGGGGAAGACAGCACATCTTAAATCTGCGCGAACCGGTGGACTGCACGGTAGTCTCACCGCGCTGTACCTCGGCTCCTATGTGGCAAAGTGGCGTGTGAGTGAGATGCGCAACAGTCCATGGGAAGCAGGTGCCGAGTTTGAGGTAGTCAACGACACGATTGTGGATTCCCTTATTCATCCGCCGATCCCTGCACTCCGAGACATCTGGGATGAATGTGGCATCGGTGAGGCAATAAATGGTTTCATGGACTGGGTCAATGGGCCAATGGGCCAATGGCCACAAAGTCCCAGATCCTTCGCTGGTCGGAATGAGTTCCCATTGTCATCTGAGTGGGAAACTCTTTCCGAATGAAAGATGACTTCGAGGTAACCCATGTTACTCGCGCGCAGGACAAGGATCGGCTGGCATCGGCGAACAATAGTGTTTGGTCTGCTCGCCGCAATAATTGCCGGAATCGTGTCCGTACTGATCCTGGCGCGGTGGACGATGGAGCGGACAGAGCTCATCGGCCTGGGAACCCGGGACCGCGGCTGTGGTATGGGTGAGTGGGTCACCGGGGTCTCGCAGACTGACGTGGCAGGTCAGTACACCGGCGATATGTATGGTCGGATGACATTGGAAGAAGATGGCACCGCTCACATATCAGATTTTCCTGTCCTCGGCTGGGAGATCGACCGCGAATTCGACATGGTGACAACATCGGGAACATGGCGCCTTATCGCGAGAAATAGCGAGAGGCAACTCGTGGACCTGACTTTCGACATGCCCAATGAATTGGGAGGCGAAAAGACAGGGGAAACCCTGGAGATCGGCAGCCATGCGAACGGATTTCAGCTGTTCCAATATATCGGAGATCCGGATTCCTGCCATTTGAATATCTTCAATGAAGGGTAGGAACTTGCCGCGCTTCTGAGATTAGAAGCACTGTTCCGCAGCATCTGAGGCGGCCGGTGGAGCCAGCAAGACTCCACCGGCCGTTTTGTGTACAGATTCTCATGGTGCTGCAAGGAATTGAGATCCAGGAACTCCCAAGGCGGCCTCTCCTGAGCTCCCAGCCATCAGGCCACAGGTGTTCCGCACCGGTAGGGCTTTCGCCGACTCAGCCGATTCCTGGGACCGCATGCTCCCCTCAACGAGACCAGCTCCGTTGTTGTTGGGGGGAAATTGGCCGCCGGGCGACCTGAATCATCTGCTTGCCACCGCTGGCCTTCTGCTGGATTCGGTGCTGCTCGGGTAGCCCCACCATCGCCCGTTTCCCTCTCCTGTGTCAGGTGCGGTCGCCGGCGAGACCTGGTCGATGTTCCCGTCACCGCGGGCGGTTTGCCGGATGTCTTCGTGGGCCGGGCCGCGTCGGCGCGTGCCGGTGTCCTGGTTGCCGGCGGTTTGCCGGATGGTGCCTCCGCGGCTGCGGGCGGTCTGCCTCAGGCTGCGGTCATTCGGCGCCGATCAGGTGCCAGCGGTCGCCGAGTACCTGCGGGTCGGCGGCGGGCGGGATCGATACGGCGATCTCTCCCGTGTGATGGGTGATCAGAGGGTTGCGCGGGGTGGAGTTGTAGTGCGCGGACGACTCACCGGGGATGACGTCGCCGTTTACAGCTGTCAGGGTCTCACTATGGGCGACTGTGGCCACCACCACAGTGCCGCCGTCCTCGGTTCGCAGTGACCAGGTGTGCTCGTGGAGGGGGGTGGTGGCGGTGTATCGGGCGAGCAGCAGCGGGTCCTCGGTGCTGCGCCGGTCCAGGATGTTTTGACCGACGGGTGTGGTGGTCAGGGGTGCTCCGGGGCCTTCGCCTCCGGTTTCCCACAGGTCCTCGTAGGCTGCGGCGGCGTCCTGGGGCAGGAGTTCACCGGCGGAGTCATCGGCCGGCGCGGCCTGGGCCAGGCCGTGCTCGTCGATGGCGATCGCGGGCAGCTTCTCCTTGAGAGGGACCACGGAGACGAGCAGCCAGTTCTCCCCCTCGCCCTGTTCGAACGTCAGCAGTCGCGGGTCGCCGGCGTCCGGGGCTTCGTCTGCCTGGGCCATCCACCAGGTCTCGCCGGCGGGGATGAAGACCTCGGGATTGATGTATTCCCAGTCCTCGATCGGTTCGCGGTCCGCCTCCGGACGTCCGAGGTACTGCTCCAAGTCTGCGAGGGAGCGCTGCAGCAGCGATCCGCCTTCGATCTCTTCCAGGAGGGAGGCGTCGAGGTCGCGATATGCCTGGTTGTTGGTTTGGCTGTAGGCCGTGATCACCTCCAGTGCCTGGGCCTCGGTGATAGCCCCCTGCGGTACTTCCGGGGTCTGCTCCTCGGCTGTGGCGGGGGGCGCGGAGTCGGTGGTGGTGTCCTCGCCGCCCGATGAGCAGGCGGTCAGCAAAGCCAGCGCGGCCGTTGCGCTCAGAAGTGCCGTCTTGTGCGCGAGAGGTCTCATGGTCCCCGTCCTAGATGTGCGATGAAATGGTCAACGAGCCTAGACCGGGCGTCGCAGTGTGATGACGGCAGGTGACTCCAAGGTGAGTTTGTCCAACGTTCATGCCGCAGTCGGCGGGGCAGGTCTGAGTCCGGGGCGACAGCGCCGTGGCTGGCCACGCTTACGAGTGGACAGGGCCTGGGGGAGGGTCTTCGGGCCCTGTCGGAACTGCTGTGGTTGATCACGGCCGGGCACCCCCGCTCGCGCGGGATCCTGGAGGAAGTGGGTTTCGTCGCCGCTCCCCTCGCCGCCGGCGCGGCGATCGCCGTACTGGGACCGGTGCCCGCGTACTGCGCGAGCGCCGGCGTCTACCACGCGGTCCTGGCCATCTACCTCGCCGCCGCCCGCCGCCACCAGCCCATCCCCGCCACCGCCCCGCCCCACCACACACAGCGCGCGGACCCACAGCTGGCTCGGGCCTCTCGCCCAGCCCCGCATCCTGCTGTCTCCTGTCATCCAGCCGCTCACGCAGTCTGGCCATCTTGTCTCGGGTGGCGTCCAGCCGGAACTAAGGCGGGCAGCTCCAGGACCAGCGCTGCCCGCTTACTCTTCTCCGCCTCAGATACCGGGCCCCGGGGATGCTGGGTGGGGTCGGCCTGGGGGATTGCAGCGGTTCGCTGCACCGGCGGCCGACGCCCCGCCGCTGAGCTTGGCAAGGGGCTTGATCGAGCGCGAGAAGAAGAGCTCCAGGCCGCACGAGCCGCCAACTGTTCAGCTGACTTAACACACCACCTGAACGGGAAGGGGCGACTAACTGAGGCTGCTCCGGCAGAATGATTGGCAGTCCAACGGAGCCTCCGCGAAGTCGGGCAGCCTCAGGCGGTTTCATCCAGCGTGCTGATCATGAAGGTGCATGAGTCGGCCTTGTGCTGCGGGACACTCTCGGCGTCCAGATGGGTGTACCGGTCCACATACGAGATGACGTGCCGGTACCCCAGCCGCCAGTACAGCGCTGCCGCACGGACGTTGTCCTGCCGCACCCCTATGCCCAGGTGCCGCACCCCGCGCTCCCGCGCCCGGACCTCGGCCGTGCGGATGAAACTCGTTCCGATCCCCTGTGAACGCAGTGACGCTGGCCACACGAAAAGTCCGTTAATCTCCGGGCAATTCCCCACGGCTGCCCGGACCTCGGGAGCCTCGCACCCGTCCCAGCGCACCTCGCATGTCCCGACCGGGCGCCCATCCTGCCATGCGACCAGGTACGAACCGAGTCCCGCGCGCTGCCTTGCGTACCGCTGTTCATGATTCGCCGTCACCGACTCCGACGGTAGGACGACGTCGAGCACCGCCACATCCGCCTCCCGACAATCGGCGATCCGCACCATCTCGCCCACCCCCTCGTGCCAGCCCGCGCAATCATCGTAGGCCTTCTCCGCGGACCCCTCTGCTGTCCTGCCCCCTCCGCCACGGCAAGGGAGTCCGTGGCTCGAGCCCGCGCGAGCGGATGGTCCCCCTGATCAACGGCGCCGACCGCACGCAGCGATGGTTCATCGAGGATGTATGGGGCCAGTTCGACGACGACCACACCCGCCCCGGTGCCCCGCTGTTCCCCTCCGAACGCAGATGCGCCGACGGCTTCTCGGGCCGGGTCGGCGACGATGCCCTGCGCGGTGGGCTCAAGGCCGCGGCCATGGCGCATCTGCCGACGTGGGGCGACAAGCTCACCCCGCACGTCCTGCGGCACTTCTGCGCGTCCGAGCTCTACCTCGGCGGACTCGACCTGATCGCGATTCAGGAAGTCCTCGGACACTCCTGGATCGCCACGACCATGCGATACGTCCACGTCCAGCAGACCCGGGTCGAGGACGTCTGGGTGGCCGGACAGCAGCGGGCCGCGAAGCGGCTGGAAGGACTTCTGCGATGAAGTGGAACCTGCGGTTGACCGGGGCAGCCATGTCATGTGGCTGAAAGGTGTTGAGCAAGTGCTGCCCGAACCGAGGAGATCCGGGATCATGAAGCATGCTCCCGGATGACTGGCGCCTCACCCAAGACGTTGACGACTTCCTTGCCCGAGCCGGGGGCTTCCTGCGCTCGCGCCCCGCCCTGCACAACACGCCGCTGACGGACATCGAGAAACTGCGGATACGCAGGCCGGACGCACACGGACCCGTCAACGCCGTCTTCGGCTGGCTGGAGGCCGGAGGCGAGGTCCATGCGGTCTTCTATCTCACTTCGCGCGGCTGCCTGGGCCTCACTCCCCTCTCTGTCGAGCAGACCGACGCCCTCGCCGCCCATCTGACTGTCCTCGGTCACTCGCCCGCCAACGTCATCGCGGACCACGACACCGCCACCGCATTCGCCGACTCCTGGCAGCGGCACACGGGCGCGGCGCCAGCACTCTTCTGGCGGACGCATCTCTACCGTCTCGGCACACCCACTCCGCCGCAGCCGCACCCGGAGGGCCGGGGCCGTCTCACGGACGGGACAGACCGCGAACACGTCGTGCGCTGGTGCCGTGAGTTCTGCGTCGACGTCGGGGAGCAGTCCTCCATCGACTTGATCGACGCTGGCTCCTGGGACGACTCACGCTTCGGCGACCGGCACTTCACCTTCTGGCAGACCCCGGACGGAACCCCCGTCTCGATGGCAGCCGCGACCCCGGTCATCGGCGGCATGGTCCGGATCGACCCCGTCTACACCCCGGCCCACCTCCGGGGCCGCGGCTACGCGGGCGCTGTGACGGTCGAGGCGAGCCGGGCAGCGCTGGCCGCGGGCGCGACGGACGTCGTCCTGTTCACGGATCCGGACAACCCCACCAGCAACGCCCTCTACCGGCGCATTGGGTATGTCCACGTCGCCGACTTCGCCGGGTACAAGTTCTCCTGAAGCGCACCACAAGCCGGGTGAGGGCGTGATCGGCGCAGCAACCTGCTGAACAGCCCGCCACGCTCCGCCCCGAACACCCGGTGCCGGCCACGCGCCACGGCGGTCGACGCCCGTGACCCGGAGCCGGGGGTGGGGATCATCGCGGTGGGCTGCGCCCACCCGGGGGGCTGTTCCTGGTACATAGCCGGGCGCGGCCGGGCGGTGGACGCACCGGGGCGACATCCCGTGGAAGCTCATATTGCGGCACTGGCTGCTGGCCAGTTGAACAAGTTTCGGGGCCGGCATCACTGTCTGTGCCATCTGCCACCGCGCCAGCCCAACTCCTCCTGAACCGGGCCCGTCACTCGGCCTCATCCGCAGAACCAGCTGCGCTGACCTCAGCCTGAATGCGTGCGAGCTCGCCGCGGGTGGTGAGGGTGTGGGGGTGGTCGGGTCCGAGGATGCGTTCGCGGTCGGTGAGGACCCGTTCGCCGAGTTCGAGGGCCTCCTCGATGCGTCCGGCATCGCGGTAGCAGTATGCGCACGTCATGCCGGAGGCCGGCAACAGGGGACGCGGCGCGGTCGATGCGCTCTTCTGGCGGGCCGAGAGGGTCCGGTGCTCGCGGCTGAACTTCCCGGATACTCCCCAGCTGAGATCGGGGTGGGCAGCCGGGGCGGACGGGTCCGCGGAGCACCGTGGACCCCCAGGCCGGATGGGCCGATAGCCTGGGGGAATGCTCCGCGAAACGTTCGCCACCCGCTATGTCACCCCCTTGCGGGAGGGGGGATCGCTGCCCGGGATCGTCGAAGCCGACGACCTGGGCACCTATGTCACGAAGTTCACCGGCGCCGGCCAGGGCCGCAAGACGCTGGTCGCCGAGGTGATCTGCGGCGAGCTGGCCCGCCGGCTCGGACTGCGGGTGCCCGAGCTGGTGCGCATGGAGCTGGATCCGGTGATCGGGCGGGCCGAACCCGACCAGGAGGTCCAGGAACTGCTGAAGGCCAGCGGCGGACTCAATCTCGGCATGGACTTTCTGCCCGGGTCGCTCGGCTTCGACCCGCTCGCCTACCGGGTGGACCCGGCCGAGGCCGGCCGGGTGGTGTGGTTCGACGCCCTCATCGGCAACGTCGACCGTTCCTGGCGCAATCCCAATCTGCTGGTGTGGCACGGTGACCTGTGGCTGATCGACCACGGCGCCGCCCTGATCTGGCACCACAACTGGCCCACCGCGAGCCGCTGGGCCGAGCGCCCCTACGACGCCTCCGACCACGCCCTGGCCCCGTTCGGGCCGCGTGTCGCCGAGGCCGCCGCCGCGCTGGCCCCGCGGGTGACCGCCGAACTGCTGGCCGAGGTCACCGCCCTGGTCCCCGACGCCTGGCTGGCCGGGGAGCCCGGTTTCGACACCCCCGACGCGGTGCGCGCCGCCTACCGCGAGGTGCTGGCCGCCCGGGCCCGTAGCATCCATGAACACATCACCGTGGGCCCGCCCACCGCCGACAAGCCCTCCCAGGCCCCTGGCTGGCTGACCGGCGGCCTGTCCCTCACCACCCACAGCACCCAGGACGATGCCCGATGAACCACACCCCGGCGCGGCAGCGCGAGGTCTTCGAGTACGCGCTGCTGCGGGTCGTTCCCCGGGTGGAACGCGGTGAGTGCGTCAACGCCGGTGTGCTGCTGTACTCCCAGGCCCACTCCTTCCTGGCCGCCCGCACCCATCTGGACCCGCAGCGGCTGCGCGCCCTCGACCCCGATGTCGACCTGACCGGGGTACAGGCGGCGTTGCGGGCCGCCGAGCGGGTCTGCGACGGGGGCAGCACCGCGGGGCAGGCGGCCGGGGACGGCCCGGGCCGGCGGTTCCGCTGGCTGGTCGCGCCGCGCAGCACCGTCGTCCAGCCGGGGCCCGTGCACAGCGGGCTGACGGCCGACCCGGCGGCCGAACTGGAAAGGCTGCTGGCGACGCTGGTGCGCTGAACACCGGCGACACGCCGTTGACAGGCCGGTGGCCGACTTCTAGCGTCGCCTCGGCCACCACTCGACGGCGAGGAGACGCAGCATGTCCACCACTCAGCAGCGGGTCGCGATCGTCACCGGAGCGGCCAGGGGCATCGGCGCCGCCACCGCGCTGCGGCTCGCCGCCCAGGGCCGCGCCGTCGGGGTGCTCGACCTGGACCCCGATGCCTGCCGGGAGACGGTGGAGAAGATCACCGACGGCGGCGGCACCGCGCTCGCCGTCGGCTGCGACGTCTCGGACACCGACCAGGTGCGGGACGTCGTGCGGCAGGTGGCGGCCGAACTCGGCCCGCCGCTGGTGCTGGTCAACAACGCCGGGGTGCTGCGTGACAACCTGCTGTTCAAGATGGACGAGACGGACTGGGACACCGTCATCGGCGTCCATCTGCGCGGCGCCTTCCTCATGTCGCGGGCCTGCCAGTCGTACATGGTGGAGGCGGGCTTCGGGCGGATCGTCAGCCTCTCCTCGTCCTCGGCGCTCGGCAACCGCGGCCAGGCCAACTACGCCGCCGCCAAGGCGGGGCTCCAGGGCTTCACCAAGACCCTCGCCAAGGAACTGGGCAAGTTCGGCATCACCGCGAACGCGGTGGCGCCCGGCTTCATCGTCACCGACATGACCGCCGCCACCGCCGCCCGGGTCGGCGTCGGCTTCGACGACTTCCAGGAGGCGGCGGCCGCGAAGACGGCGGTGGGACGGGTCGGCGCCCCCGAGGACGTGGCCCGCGCCATCGCCTTCTTCACCGCGGACGAGGCCGGATTCGTCTCGGGACAGGTGCTGTACGTGGCGGGCGGGCCGCTGAACTGAGCCGGGCGGGCCGCCGGTTGTCAGTGCCACCGGGTACGTTCGTGCGCGAACCAACTCTTTGGCGCACCATCGGAGGTCGCGACGTGATCGGCATGCTGCCCGCATCCTGGCAGGGCCCGCTCGGCGAGGAACTCGGCAAGCCCTACTTCAAGGAGCTCACCGAGTTCGTCGAGGAGGAGCGGGCCCGGGGCCCGGTGTTCCCGCCCCGCGAGGAGGTCTTCGCGGCACTGGAGGCCACCCCGTACGACCGGGTGAAGGTGCTGATCCTGGGCCAGGACCCGTACCACGGGAAGGGCCAGGGGCACGGGCTGTGCTTCTCGGTCCGCCCCGGGGTGAAGACCCCGCCCTCGCTGCGCAACATCTACAAGGAGATGCACAGCGAGCTGGGCCACCCCATCCCCGACAACGGCTATCTGATGCCGTGGGCCCAGCAGGGTGTGCTGCTGCTCAACGCGGTGCTGACGGTGCGCGAGGGCGAGGCCAACTCGCACAAGGGCAAGGGCTGGGAGACCTTCACGGACGCGGTGATCCGCGCCGTCGACGCCCGTCCCGACCCCGCCGTCTTCGTGCTGTGGGGGAATTACGCCAAGAAGAAGCTGCCCCTGATCGACACCGAGCGGCACGTCGTGGTGCAGGGGGCGCACCCCTCCCCGCTGTCCGCCAAGAAGTTCTACGGCTCCCGCCCCTTCACCCAGATCAACGAGGCCGTCGCCGCGCAGGGCCACACCCCGATCGACTGGCGCATCCCGGACCTGGCGGCGCCCGCCTCCTGACCGGGGGAGCCCGGGAAAACCCTTCGACATGCCAGGGCCCAACGGGCCACGATGGTGCACATGTTCCGGCAGACCTTCCTCGCAGCGCCGTCCGCAGCAGCGGACGCGCCGAAGGCTGCCGTCTTCCTGCACGCCGCAGACGGCGCCCGACGCTGACCCTCCCCGGATCGCACCGCGGACCCCGCAGGGGGAGGGTCGGTGGGATCCAGGGGGTTCGCGCGCCGGCCGGGACGGTCCCCGGCCGGCGCCACACCGGCGCAGCCGTGAAGGAAGAAACCATGCCCAAGCAGGCATACGTTCGCACCAAGCCCCACCTCAACATCGGCACCATGGGCCACGTCGACCACGGCAAGACGACGCTGACCGCCGCCATCACCAAGGTCCTCAGCGACCGCGGCACCGGCACCTTCGTGCCCTTCGACCGCATCGACAAGGCCCCCGAGGAGGCGGCCCGGGGCATCACCATCACGATCTCGCACATCGAGTACGAGACGGAGACCCGGCACTACGCCCACGTCGACATGCCCGGGCACGCCGACTTCATCAAGAACATGATCACCGGCGCCGCCCAGCTGGACGGCGCGATCCTGGTCGTCTCGGCGGTGGACGGCGTCATGCCGCAGACCGCCGAGCACGTGCTGCTCGCCAAGCAGGTCGGCGTCGAGCACATCGTGGTGGCCATGACCATGGCCGACATGGGCGACCCGGAGCTGATGGACCTGGTGGAGCTGGAGGTGCGCGAACTGCTCACCGCGCAGGGATACGCGGGGGAGTCGCTGCCGGTGGTCCGGGTCTCCGGGCTCGGCGCGCTGCGCGGCGAGCCACGCTGGAGCGGCGCGATCGAGGCGCTGCTGGACGCGGTCGACACGTACGTGCCGGTGCCCGAGCGGTACGTGGACGCGCCGTTCCTGCTGCCGGTGGAGAACGTGCTGACCATCACCGGGCGCGGCACGGTGGTCACCGGCGCCATCGAGCGCGGCACGGTGCGCATCGGTGACCGCGTGCTGCTGGTGGGCGAGGCGGGCACCGAGACGGTGGTCACCGGCCTGGAGACCTTCGGCAAGCCGATGACCGAGGCGCAGGCCGGCGACAACGTGGCGCTGCTGCTGCGCGGCGTGGCCCGCGACGCGGTGCGGCGTGGTGACATCGTGGCCCTGCCCGGCAGCGTCACCCCGCGCCGCGTCTTCACGGCGGAGACGTACCTGCTCTCCGCGGCGGAGGGCGGCCGGCGCACGGGCGTGGCCAGCGGCTACCGGCCGCAGTTCTACATCCGTACGGCGGACGTGGTCGGTGACATCACCCTGCCCGACGGGGGGACGGCGCTGCCGGGGGACGCCGTCACCATGACGGTCGAACTGGGGCACGCCGTACCGCTGGAGCCGGGTCTCGGCTTCGCGATCCGCGAGGGCGGCCGCACGGTGGGCGCCGGGCGGGTGACGGCGGTCGAGGACGCCTGAGTGGCGCGGCGGGCGGCTCCCCCCGGGGCCGCCCGCCGCGGATCGCGGCCGGACCGGGCCACGGCCCGGTCCGGCCGGGGCACAATGTCCGGGTGAGTGAGCACGAGGCGATACCGGTGATCCGGCCGGTGGCATACGGCACCGCCCGGCTGCTGCCCGACATCGACCGGGACGGCGCCTGGCTGCTGACCGTGGACGGGGCCCCGCAGTCCTACGTCGACCTGCGCGACCCCACCCACCTGGAGTTCGAGTACACCCGCCGGATCGGCCATGTCCTGGACACCATGGCCCCGGCCGGCGACCCGCTCGACCTGCTGCACCTGGGCGGTGGCGCGCTCACCCTGCCCCGGTACGCCGCCGCCACCCGCCCCGGCTCCCGGCAGCGCGTCGTGGACGCGGACGGCCCGCTGGCCGCGCTGATCGCCGAGCGGCTCCCGGTGCCACTGGCCGAGCCCATCGAGACGCGGGTGGCGGACGCCCGGGAGGAACTGGAGGCGGCGCCGGCCGGCGCGTACGACCTGGTGATCGCCGATGTCTTCGACCGCTCCCGCATCCCCGGGCCGATGACCACCGCCGGCTGCGCGCACGCGGCGGCCCGCGCGCTGCGGCCGGGCGGCTGTTACGCCGTCAATCTCGCGGACGCCGCGCCCTTCGGCTTTCTGCGCTCCCAGCTCGCCAATCTCGCCGACGCCTTCGACCAGCTGTGTCTGGTCGCCGAGCCCCCCGTCCTGCGCGGCCGGCGCTTCGGCAACCTGCTGCTGCTCGCCTCGCGTACCGCGCCGCTGCCGCCCGAGGGCCTGGCCCGCCGGGTGGCCGCCGACCCGTTCCCGGCCCGCGTGGTGCACGGCGCCGAGCTGACCCGGCTCACCGGCGACGCCCGCCCCGTACCGGAGGACGCCGCCCGTCCCTCCCCGGCGCCGCCCGCCGGGGCGTTCGGCGTCGGCTGAGCCGCGCCCGCCCGCCCCGGCGGGCGGTGGCCTCAGTCCACCGCGTACGGCCGCAGGCTGTTCATCATCGCGTCGATCGTCTCCTGGGAGGGCTCCTCCGGGTACCCGGTGTCCATCACCAGGACCCAGGTGGCCAGATCGCCCTCGGCGTCGATGTAGGAGAACGTGATCGCCTTGCCGCCCTCGGGGCCCTCGCACGCCGCGTCCGGGTCCGGCGGCACATCGGTGACCGTGGCCGTCACCGTGTAGCCGGTGATGCCGTGCTCGCTGGTGAACGGCTCCGGTTCCGTGGTGGTGAAGGTGCCTTCCTGCTCCTGGTCGTAGGCGGCCAGCACCCAGTTCTTCGCCTCATTGGTGGCGGCCTCCTCGACGCCCGAGGCGCCCTGGCCCGCCTTGGTGCCGGCGAGCGCGCGGGAGGAGGCGTTGTCCGCCTCGGCGCACCAGCCGTACATGTACTCCACCGGTCCCGACATGGCGACCAGCACGTCCTGCGGATCGGCGCCCTCCCGGGAGTCGTTGTAGCCGACCAGGGTGTCCTCGGAGTTGGTCTGCCATTCCGGCGGCACGTCGAACGCGTTGTGCTTGTCCGCGTTGGTCTGCACCCGCCAGTCCGGGGCGACCACCGGGTCCGGGACGGTGACCACCGAACGCCTCGGGTCATCGGGTGCCGGGCGGGCGCCCGTGGTGCTCTCCCCTTCGGGAGGGGTCGGCGCGGCGGACGGCTGCCCGTCGCCGCCGCGCAGCACCAGCACCGTGGTGACCACGGCCGCCGCCGCCACGACGGCCGTCGCGACGACGGCGATCGCGGCCTTCGACCGGCCCCCGCCGCCGCCCCCGCCGCCCGGCGGCGGGGTGAGCACGGTGGGCGCGTACGGCCCCGGCGGCCCGTGCGGCGGCTGGTACCCCCCGTACGGGTAAGGGGGGTGCGTGGGATGCCCGCCCTGCTGCTGGTACGGACCGTTCACCGCGGAAGGTCGGCCGTCCCCCGGCTGCTGTTCTCCTGGCCTCATGGAACAGGAGAATAGAGAAGAACTATCCGGAGGCCAGCAGCAGTGTCCCGGTCATCGCGAGCCCCGCCCCCGCCGCCTGGATCAGCCGCAGCCGCTCACGCAGGACCCCGCGCGCCGCCAGCGCGCAGATGAGCGGGTCGAGTGAGGCCAGCACGGCGGCGATCGTCACCGGGCCGATCGAGGCGGCCAGCGCGTACGTGGCGTTGCCCGCGAGATCCGCCACCCCGACGAACGCCAGCGCCGGCAGCGTCCCCGCCAGGGCCCGCCGCCCGCCCTCCGGCAGCACCGGGGCGCCGCGCCGCGCCGCCGCGAACAGCGCCCCGCCGCCCACCGCCACACTGCACAGCCGCTGCACGAACAGCGCCAGCAGCAGCCCGCGCACGGTGGTCGCCGACTGCACGATCAGCACCAGCACCGCCCCGAACCCGGCCGCCGCGACCAGCGCCAGCGCGACCGTGCGGCGCTGGAGGGCGGCGCCGCGCAGCTGCGGGCCACCGGCCAGCAGGACGCCGACCACGGCGATGCCGATGCCCGCGTACTGCAGCGGCTGCGGCCGTTCGCCGAGCACCAGCGCCACCGTGATGGGCACCGCGACGGCGGTGGCCACCAGCGGCGAGACCACGCCCATCGGGCCGCGCGCCAGCGCCCGGTAGTAGCACAGGACCGCGCCCGGCCCGATCAGCCCGGCCGCCACCGCGCACCACAGCCGCGGCCCGGCCTCGCTCCAGGCCCCGGTGGCGACGACGATCGTGCCCATCGTCACGGTGGCCAGGCTCTGCGAGACCACCATCACGGTGAGCGCCGGGGTACGCCGGGACAGCAGCCCGCCACCGAAGTCGGCCAGCCCCCACAGCAGACTGGTCACCAGGGCCAGGGCTACCATTGAGTACCTCGCAGTACAGTGCGTTGGACGAGAAGGGAACGCCGTACTCTAGCGCACTTCATTGCACTGTGGCGTACAGAATATGTGACCCCTGCGGAGAGGCCGCCCGTGACCGACCTCGATCAGCTCACCCAGTCCCTCGCCCGCAACCTGCGCCGGCTGCGCACCGAACGCGGCTTCACCCTGGACGGGCTCGCCGCCAGGGCCGGCATCAGCCGGGGGATGCTCATCCAGATCGAGCAGGCCAGGACGAACCCCAGCGTCGGCACGGTGGTGAAGGTCGGCGACGCGCTGGGGGTGAGCATCACCACGCTGCTGGACTTCGACCAGACCCCCTCCGTACGGCTGGTGCCCCCGGAGCGGGCGATCCGGCTGTGGTCCACCGAGGCGGGCAGCCACAGCACGCTGCTGGCCGGCACCGAGGCGCCGGGCCCGCTGGAGCTGTGGCGCTGGCGGCTGATGCCGGGGGAGAGCCACGTCTCGGACCCGCATCCGCCGGGCAGCACCGAACTGGTGCATGTGGAGACCGGAGTGCTCACCATCCGGCTGGACGGCGTGGACCACGAGGTGCCGGCCCGGGTGTCCGCCTCGTACGAGGCCCACGTGGCGCACAGCTACCGCAACGACGGGCAGGAGCCCGTCGAGTTCATGATGGCGGCCTCGGTGCCGTCCGCGCACGGCTGACTTGTTACGGTGCCGCCATGCGCGCCCCCATCGGAGCATTCGACGAAGCCCGTCCCGCCATCGAGCGCCTGGACCTGCTGCCCGCGCCGGTCGGCGCCGCCCTGCGCGCCTGGACGGGGCCGGTGCCCGTCGAGCAGGTGCTGTTCGTGGACAGCGACCCGGAGAAGGCCGACACCGCGGTCTTCGTGGCCGCCTACGGCGCGGACCTGGAGCAGGCCTCGGCCAACTGTGTCGTGATCGCCGGGAAACGGGGCGGGGAGACCACGCTCGCCGCCGCCCTGGTGCCCGCCACCACCCGGGTCGATGTCAACGGCGAGGTGCGCCGCCGACTGGGCGCCCGCAAGGCGTCGTTCGCGCCGATGGAGCAGGCCGTGCAGGCCAGCGGCATGGAGTACGGCGGCATCACACCCATCGGGCTGCCGGACGGCTGGCCGCTGCTGGTGGACGCGGCCGTCGTCGAACTGCCCTGGGCGCTGATCGGCAGCGGCCACCGGCGCGGCAAGATCATCCTGCCGGGCAAGGCGCTCGGCTCCCTGCCCGGTGTGACGGTGGTGGAAGGGCTCGGCCGCTGACCCGCCCGGCTCAGCCCTGCCGCAGCTGATCGCGCAGCGCCCGGGCCACCCGGCCCATGAGCGCCTCCGCCTCCGGCTGCCGGCCCGCCGGAACCTGTGACTCGGTGAGCGCGGTCACCGCGAACGCCTGACCGTCCGCGTGCTCGACCACGCCCGTCTCGTGCCGCAGGTTCAGCAGGGTGCCCGTCTTGGAGGACCACACGGTGGCGTCCGAGCTGAAGTCGGGGGCCAGCCGCTGCCGCAGCAGATTGGCCCCCATCAGCTCCCGCACCCGCTGCGCGATCCCCGGGTCGATCGCCGAAGGGGTCCACAGCGCCTGGAGCAGTTCGGTGAAGGCACGGGCGGTGCCGGTGTTGGCGCGGGCGATGTCCAGCTGCCACACCGGGTGGCCCCGGCCGCTGGTGCTGGCGCCGATCGCCAGGGAGTGCGCGAGGTGGGCGTCCGCCGGATGGAGCCGGTCCACCGGGGTGTCCTCCAGGTCGCCCATCGGGTGCCGCACGAAGACGCCGTCCAGGCCGAGTTCGTCCAGGATCCGGGCGACCTCGGCGGGCGGGGTGAGCGCGAACAGCGCGTCGGCGGAGGTGCTGTCGCTGATGGAGACGCCCAGGTAGAGCAGGTCGTCGACGGCCATCCGGGCCGGGTGCCGGAACCGGCTCAGCCCGGTCGGTCCCGGCGCGGTGACGCGACCGGGCGCCACCTCGATCTGCCGGGCGGGGTCCAGCTCGCCGCGCCGTACCCGCTCCAGCGTCGCGATGGCCAGCGGGATCTTCACCAGGGAGGCGACGGGGAGTTCGAGATCGGGGTCGATGCCCAGCTCGTCGCCGGTGGCCAGATCGCGGACCAGGAACGAGCCGCGCAGCCCGCCGTCCCGCAGCGTCGCGCGCAACTCCCGCAGCAGACGGTCCTCGTTCATCATGCGGCCGTGCCCGCCCCCGTTTCCGTTCCCGATCCTGTTCCTGCCGGTGCCCCGGCCCGCGGGCCGCTCCCGTCCTGCGGTTCGGCGCCCAGGCAGCGGGCGATGCCGCCGCCCAGCAGCTGCCTGATCCGCTCGGCGTCCGCGCGTACGGCGGCGGCCACGGCGAAGCCGCGCACCGGCCGCAGTTCGCCGAGCGGGCGCCAGTGCAGGCCCAGCTCCGCCGCCTGCGCCCGCGAGCACAGCAGCAGGTCCCGTGAGCACAGCACCTCGGCGGCGGCCGCCGCCGGTGAACCGGCCGACATGAGCTGGGCCGGCCGCAGCCCCACCGCGTCGCGCAGCCGGGCCAGCGGGTCGCGGATGTGCGGCACCTCGTCCTCCGGCTGGAGCCACACCCGGCGCGGCGGGTCGCGGTCGGTGCGCCCGGCGCGCAGCGTCTCCAGATGGATCCGGGCCCCGGCGGGCTCGGTGGCCCCGGCCAGGCCCAGCGGCACGGTCCACACCGCCTCGCTCTCCGGCACCGCGACCAGGGCGGCGCGCACCTCCTGGACCCTCACCCGCTCGGCGCGCTCGGCGGGCGGCAGCGGCCGGGGCTCCAGGATCAGCTCGTGGCGCCGTGCGTCGGCGATGAGCCGGGCCAGCGCACCGGCCGGGCAGCCGTCCGGGACGGCCAGCCGGAACGGGCGGCGCTTGGCGGTCTCCGCCTCGTGCTCCAGCAGTTCGGCCAGCTGGACCAGCCGGCGGGCGTGCGGCAGCAGATCGCGGCCGAAGGGGGTGAGCGTCGCGCGGCGCGCGGAGCGTTCCAGCAGGGGTTCGCCCAGATGCTTCTCCAGCGCGGCGATCCGGCGGCTGGCCACCGACTGGGCCATCCGGGCGGCCGCCGCGCCGACCGTGAAACTGCCGCGTTCGCTCACCTTCACGAAGGCGCGGCAGGCACCGACCAGATCCATGGCCGCGACCCTATGCCACTTCGGCATGGAACCGCGCAACCGGGTCTTGGACGGCATGGGTGGCCGGGCGGGAGGGTGATCACGCGGGCGGGGACCGTCCCCGGTCCGTGCGTGAAGGGGAGCGAAGATGCGGGTGCACAGGCGAGTCGGCGGCAGGTTCCTGACCGGGGCACTGGGGACGCTGGTGCTGGTGCCGCTGGTGGGCTGCGGCGGCGCGGACCGGAGCGGTACGGCGGACGGTGGGGGCGAGCGGGCACCGGGCGCCTCCGTTGCGGACGCGGACCTCTCCCAGGATCCGGAGGAGGAGTTCGCGCGGCTGGAGGAGGAGTACGACGTACGGCTGGGCGTGTACGCGCTGGACACCGGCAGCGGCGAGGAGATCGGCCACCGGGAGGACGAGCGGTTCGCGTACGCCTCCACCTTCAAGGCGCTGCTGTGCGGGGCCGTGCTGGAGGAGTACGGCCTGGCGGGCATGGACGAGGTGATCCCGTACGGGGAGGAGGACCTGGTCCCGCACTCTCCGGTGACGGAGGAGAACCTGCCCGAAGGGGGCATGAGCATGTCGGATCTGTGCGACGCCACCGTCCGCTACAGCGACAACGCCGCCGCGAACCTGCTCTGGGACACCATCGGCGGCCCGGCCGGACTTCAGGAGCGGCTGGCCGGGCTGGGCGACGACACGACCCGGATGGACCGCTACGAGACGGAGCTGAACGAGGCCGTGCCGGGGGACGAGCGGGACACCTCCACCCCGCGCGTCTTCGCCGCGAACCTGGGCGCCTACGTGCTGGGCGATGTGCTGCCCGAGCCGGAGCGCGCGCAGCTGAGCGAGTGGCTGATCACCAACACCACCGGGGACGAGCTGATCCGGGCGGGTGTCGGTGAGGGCTGGACCGTGGGCGACAAGACCGGCGCGGGCGGCTACGGCGGCCGCAACGACATCGCGGTGCTGTGGCCGGAGGACGGCGGTGAGCCGCTGCTGCTCGCGATCTACTCCACCCACGACGAGCCGGACGCGGAGTTCGACAACGCGCTCATCGCCGAGGCCGCCTCGGTCGCCGTCGGAGCGCTGAGCGGCTCCCGGTAACAGGAAGACAGGTTAGCCCGGCAGCCGGGGGATCTCGATCGCCGGGCAGCGGTCCATGACCATGTCGAGACCGGCCGCCCGGGTGCGTTCCCGGGCGGCCTCGTCGACCACGCCGAGCTGGAACCACACCGCCTTGGCCCCGATGGCCACCGCCTCGTCGGCGACCGCGCCGGCGAGTGCGCTGTTGACGAAGACATCCACCACATCCACCGGGAACGGGATCTCGGCGAGCGAGGCGTAGCCGCGCTCGCCGTGCACCGTCTCCGCCTTGGGGTGGACGGGCACGACCCGCTTGCCGAACCGCTGGAGCACGGCGGCGACCCCGTACGCGGCGCGGCGCTCGTTGTTGGACAGGCCCACGACCGCCCAGGTGTCGCCGGTCTCGGTGAGGATGCGTCGTACGGTGTCCGTTTCGGTGTCCATGCCTGCGTCAACGACCGCCCCGGGCACGCCATTCCCGGGCCTCGGCTTAGGCTGGCCGGATGCGGGACGCGTATGTGACGGTGGCCGGTGCGGGGGGCGTGCACGAAACCGAGGTCAACCGTTCGCGCTTCGTGTGCGCGCTGGCACCGGCGGGCACCGAGGAGGCGGCGGCCGCGATCCTCGCCCGGGAGCGGGCGGCGCACCCCACGGCCACCCATCACTGCTGGGCGTATGTGATCGGTGCGGAGGCGGGCGTACAGAAGTGCGGCGACGACGGCGAGCCCGGCGGCACGGCGGGGGTGCCGATGCTGCGGATGCTCACCCGGCGGGAGATCCGGTACGCGGTGGCGGTGGTCACCCGGTACTACGGCGGGGTGAAGCTGGGCGCCGGCGGGCTGATCAGGGCGTACGGGGGCGCGGTGGGGGCGGCGCTGGACGCGGTGGGCACCGAGACCCGGCGGCGGTACCGGCTGGCGATGGTCACGGTCGATCATCAGCGGGCGGGCCGTCTGGAGCATGAGCTGCGCGCGAAGGGGCACGCGGTGCGTGAGGTGCGCTACGGGGCCGCGGTGACGATCGAGGTCGCGCTGCCGGCGGCGGGGGTGCCCGGGTTCGAGGGCTGGCTGGCGGACGCGACGGCCGGCGCGGCACGGCTGGAGCTGGGCGCGGACACCTACGGCGTGGCCTGAGGGGGCGGGTCGGGGGAGGCGCCGACAGCCCGCGGGCCGGGCTCCGGCAAGGGCGCCGCGGGGGCCGCCGGCACGGGGGAATAGTGGGCGGCCGGGGCGTGTTCCGGCAGTATAGTTGAACAGTAAACAATCCAGGAGGCGGGCACGATGCAGTTCGGCATTTTCACGGTCGGGGATGTCACCACCGACCCCACCAACGGCACCACGCCGAGCGAGCACGACCGCATCAAGGCCATGACCGCCATCGCGCTCAAGGCCGAGGAGATCGGGCTCGACGTCTTCGCCACCGGCGAGCACCACAACCCCCCGTTCGTCCCCTCCTCGCCCACCACCATGCTCGGCTGGATCGCCGCCCGCACCGAGCGGCTCATCCTGTCCACCTCCACCACCCTCATCACCACCAACGACCCGGTGAAGATCGCCGAGGACTTCGCGATGCTCCAGCACCTGGCCGACGGGCGCGTCGACCTGATGCTGGGCCGTGGCAACACCGGCCCCGTCTATCCCTGGTTCGGCCAGGACATCCGGCAGGGCATCCCGCTGGCCATCGAGAACTACGCGCTGCTGCACCAGCTGTGGCGCGAGGACGTCGTCGACTGGGAAGGCCGCTTCCGCACCCCGCTCCAGGGCTTCACCTCCACCCCGCGCCCGCTGGACGGCGTCCCGCCCTTCGTGTGGCACGGCTCCATCCGCAGCCCCGAGATCGCCGAACAGGCCGCGTACTACGGCGACGGCTTCTTCGCCAACAACATCTTCTGGCCCAAGGAGCACTTCAAGCGCCTCATCGACCTGTACCGCGACCGCTGGGCGCACTACGGTCACGGGCCGCGCGAGAGCGCCGTGGTCGGCCTCGGCGGGCAATTCTTCATGCGCCGCAACTCCCAGGACGCGGTGCGCGAGTTCCGCCCCTACTTCGACAACGCCCCGGTCTACGGCCACGGCCCCTCGCTGGAGGAGTTCACCGACCAGACACCGCTGACCGTCGGCAGCCCGCAGGAGGTCATCGAGAAGACCCTGACCTTCCGCGAGTCCTTCGGCGACTACCAGCGCCAGCTGTTCCTGGTCGACCACGCGGGGCTGCCGCTGAAGACCGTGCTGGAGCAGCTGGACCTGTTCGGCGAGGAGGTACTGCCCGTGCTGCGCAAGGAGTTCGCCGACCGGCGGGCCGACGGCGTCCCGCAGGGCCCCACCCACGCCGCCCGGGTCGCCCAGCACAAGGAAGGAGCCCTGCGATGACGACCCCGCTGAAGCTGACGGTCATCACGGCGGGCCTCGGCAAGCCGTCCACCACCCGGCTGCTCGCCGACCGGCTGGCCGAGGCCACCGCCGCACACCTGGAGGAGAACGGCCGCGAGGTGACCACCCGGGTCATCGAACTGCGCGAACTGGCGGGCGACATCGCCCAGCACCTGGTCACCGGATTCCCCGGCCCGGCGCTGCGCGACGCGCTCGACGCGACGACGGGGGCGGACGGCATCATCGCCGTCACCCCGGTCTTCAACGCCTCCTACAGCGGACTGTTCAAGTCCTACGCCGACCTTCTGGAGGCCGATCTGCTGGCGGGCCGCCCCGTCCTGGTCGGCGCCACCGGCGGCAGCGCCCGGCACTCGCTCGTGCTGGACCACGCCATGCGCCCGCTGTTCGGCTACCTGCGGACGGTCACCGTACCGACCGGGGTGTACGCGGCGTCCGAGGACTGGGGCGGCGGCACCGACCCGCTCGTGGACCGGCTCCCCGAACGCATCCGGCGCGCCGGCCGCGAGCTCGCCGCACTCATGGCGGGCGCGCCGCGAGCCGGTGCCGCCGGGCCGGCCCCCGCGTCGGCGGCGGTCGAGGAGCGGGAGGTCATCCCCTTCGCCGAACAACTGGCGGCGCTGCGCCCCCAGCGCTGAGCCGGCAACCAAACCGAGCCCCGCGGCAACCAGGGTGCGAAGGACACCACCTCCCTCGCAGAACGGATGACCCATGCGTTCGCGTCCCCGCACCCTGGCCGCACCCCTGCTGCTGGCCGCCGCCCTGCTCTCCACCGCCCTGACCCCGACCGCCACCGCAGCGGCCGGCCACGCGGCCCCCGCCTCCCTGACGGTGGCCGCCGACGGCAGCGCGGCCTTCGCCGGCATCCAGGCGGCGATCGACGCCGTCCCCGCCAACAACACCAGCCCCGTCACCATCACCGTCCAGCCGGGCGTCTACCGGGAAGTCGTCCTGGTGCCCAGCAACAAGCCGCACATCCGGCTCGTCGGCAGCAGCGGCCGGGCCGCCGACGTGACGATCGTCTACAACAACTCCAGCGGCACCCCCAAGCCGGGCGGCGGCACGTACGGCACGAGCGGCAGCGCCACCTTCGCCGTCGACGCCGACGACTTCCAGGCCCGCAACATCACCTTCGCCAACGACTTCGACGAACTGGCCCACGCCGACCAGCCCAACCACCAGGCGGTGGCGCTGCGTACCCGCGGCGACCGCATCGTGCTCTCCAACATCGCCGCCCACGGCGACCAGGACACGCTGCTGCTGGACAGCGCGAACAAGGACCGGCAGGGCCGGGTCCACATCTCCGACTCCACCATCACCGGCAACGTCGACTTCATCTTCGGCCGCGCCACGGCCGTCATCACCCACTCGGTCATCCAGGTCACCCGCCGCCCCGACGGCACCTCGGCCGGCTACGTCACCGCCCCCTCCACCGCGCCGCAGTTCCCCGGTTTCCTCATCACCGACTCCACCATCACCGGCGACGTGAGCGACCGCACCTACTACCTGGGCCGCCCCTGGTACTCCGGCGGCGACGCCACCCTGCACCCCCAGGTGACCGTCCGCGACACCCAGCTGTCCGCCGCGATCCGCACCACCCCCTGGACCGACATGAGCGGCTTCCCCTGGCAGGGCGCCCGCTTCACCGAATACCGCAACAGCGGCCCCGGCGCGGGCACCCCGAGCGGCACCCGCCCCCACCTGACCGACCAGCAGGCCGGCTCCCACGCCCCGGCCACCTGGCTCGGCGGCTGGACGCCGTAGACCACCCGTTCCTCCTCGCGGTCCTTCCCCCGACAACACCGGGGGAAGGAACCGCACGCACCGTCCGCCCCACCCGCCGGGCGCGCCGACACGGACACCGCTTAGCGTAGGGACCTTGGCCGACCCACCCCTTCCCTGCCGGTCCGGGTGCGGCGGCGAACGGGTGTACGGAGTGATCGGAGCGGGCTGGGTGAGGTTTCTGCACACCTCCGACTGGCATCTGGGGCGGGGGCTGCACCGGGTGCCGTTGATCGAGGCGCAGCGGGTGTTCCTCGACCATCTGGTGGAGACCGCCCGGCGGCGCGAGGTGGACGCGGTGCTCGTCGCCGGGGACATCTACGACCGGGCCGTGCCGCAGCTGGTCGCCGTGGAGCTGTTCGACCACGTGCTGCGGCAGTTGGCCGGGGCCGGGGTTCCCGCCGTCATGATCTCCGGCAACCACGACTCGGCCAGAAGACTGGGAGTCGGCGCGGGGCTGATGGGGGGCGCCGGGGTGCACCTGCGGACCGACCCCGAGGACTGCGCCACCCCCGTCCTGCTGCGGGACGCCCACGGCGAGGTCGCCGTGTACGGGCTGCCGTACCTGGAACCGCAGCTGGTGCGGGAGCAGTTCGCGGTGGAGACCGCCCGGCACAGCGCCGTGCTCGGAGCCGCCATGCGGCGGGTGCGCGAGGATCTCGCCCGCCGGCCGGCCGGGACGCGCGCCGTCGTGCTCGCCCACGCCTTCGTCACCGGCGGCGCGACCTCCGACAGCGAACGCGACATCACCGCGGGCGGTGCCGCCTCGGTGCCCGCCGCGCTCTTCGACGGCGTCCACTACGCGGCACTCGGCCATCTGCACGGCTGCCAGACGCTCACCGAGCGGGTGCGGTACTCGGGCTCCCCACTCGCGTACTCCTTCTCCGAGGCCGGCCACCGCAAGTCCATGTGGCTCATCGACCTCGACGCCGCCGGCGCGGTGCGCGGCGAGCGCGTGGACTGCCCCGTGCCCCGCCCGCTGGCCAGGATCACCGGACGGCTGGAGGACCTGCTGGCCGACCCCTCGCTGGAGCGGCACCGTGAGCACTGGGTCGAGGCCACCCTGACCGATCCCGCCCGGCCCCCCGAGCCCATGGCCCGGCTCTCCGTCCGCTTCCCGCATCTTCTCGCCCTCGCCTTCGCGCCCGAACAGGCCGCCCGCGAGGGCCGCCGCAGTTACGCCGAGCGGCTGCGTGGCCGCGACGACCAGCGGATCGCCGAGGACTTCATCGCCCACGTACGGCCCGGGCAGGCACCCGACGCACAGGAACGCGCCGAACTGCGGCGCGCCCTGGAGGCCGCCCGGGTGGGGGAGCGAAACGCATGAGGCTGCACCGGCTCACCCTGACCGCCTTCGGGCCGTTCGGCGGCACCCAGCACATCGACTTCGACGCCCTGTCATCCGGCGGGCTGTTCCTGCTGCACGGCCCGACCGGGGCCGGGAAGACCGCCATCCTGGACGGGGTGTGCTTCGCGCTCTACGGATCGGTGCCCGGCGCGCGGCAGCAGGCCCCGGGTGGGCTGCGCAGCGACCACGCCGAGCCGGAGACGGCGACCGAGGTCGTCCTCGAACTCACGCTCGGCGGCCGGCGCCTGGAGGTGACCCGGCGGCCGGAACGCGAGCGGCCCAAGAAGCGCGGCACCGGAACCACGACGGAACGTGCGTACAGCGCGCTGCGCGAGCGGACCACGGACGGCGCGGGCGGCACCTGGCGGGCGCTCAGCCGCTCGCACCAGGAGATCGGCGAGGAACTCGGTCAGCTGCTCGGCATGAACCGGGAGCAGTTCTGCCAGGTGGTGCTGCTGCCGCAGGGCGACTTCGCCCGCTTCCTGCGGGCCGGCGCGGAAGACCGGGCCAAGCTGCTCGGGCGGCTGTTCGACACGCGGCGGTTCGCCGCCGTGGAGCAGCGGTTGGCGGACCGGCGGCAGGAGGCGGCGGCCGGGGTGCGGGACGGGGACGACCGGCTGCGTTCCCTGACCGACCGGCTGCGGCAGGCCGCCGGGGCCGGGGAACCGGCGGAACCGCCGGAAGACGTACTGCCCTGGGCGGCCCAGCTGCGCAGCCTCGCCCGTGAACAGCGGGACATCGCCGCCCAGGCCCTGCACGCTGCCGAGGCCGGGCACACGCGGGCCCAGCGCGCGTTCGCGCGGACGACCGAGCGGGTACGCCGCGCGGAACGGCTCGCCGAGGCCCGCCGCCGCGCCGAGCGCTGGGACGGCCAGCGGGCGGAACGCGAGCGGACCGGGTCCGAACTCGCCGCCGCCCGGGCCGCCGCGGCGGTCGCCCCGGCCCTGCGACTGCGCGAGAACGCCGAGGCGGAGCACCGGGCCGCCGCCGCGGCGGCCGGAGCCGCGCGTGCCGGGCTGCCCGAACCGCTCAGGGAGGCGCCCGCGGACCGGCTGGCCGCGCAGGAGCGGACCGTACGCGGCCACCTCGGCGCGCTGGCCGCCGCCCGCCAGGCGGAGGACCGGGCCGGCCGCCTCGCCACCGAACTGGAGACGCTGGCCGGGGAGGAGCACGAGGACGCGGAGCTGCTGGCGGACACGGCCGGATGGCTGGAGCGGTTCGGCGGGGAACGCGAGGAACTGGCGCGGCAGCTGGCGGCGGCGGAAGCGGCCCGTACCAGGGCCGGGCACCGGACCGGGACACTGGCCGACACCGGGCACCGGCTGGACGCCGCACGCCGCCGCGCCGCGCTCGCCGACGGGATCGGGGCGGCCGAGAAGGACGCACTGCTGGCCAGGGAGACGGCGGCGGGCGCGTACGAGGAGTGGCTGGAGCTCAAGGAACGCCGACTGCGCGGCATGGCCGCCGAACTCGCGGCGGGACTGAGGGCGGGCGAGCCCTGCGCGGTGTGCGGTGCCACCGAGCACCCGCACCCCGCGGCGGGCGGCCCCGACCCGGTGTCCCCGCAGGACGAACGGGCCGCCGAGGAGGCCCACCGTGCCGCATCCGCCCACCGCGAACGGGCCTCCGCCGCCCTGGCCGCACTGCGCGAGGCGCACGCCGCCGCCGACGCGGCGGCCGGGGAGGGGACGGTCCCCGGCCTGGCCCGGGCGCTGGCCGCGCTGGAGGACGAGCAGCGCGCCGATCTGGCGGTGGCGGACACCGAGGAGGAGGTACGCGGACGGTTGGCGGCGGCCGAGCGGCGCCACGCCGAACGGCAGGCCCTGCACCGGGACATCGAGCGCCGGATCGCGGCCCGTACGTCCCGGGAACGCGCGCTGCGCACGGAGCGGGACGGCCTGCTGGCGGAGATCCACGCGGCGCGCGGCGAGGCCCCCACGGTGGCCGACCGCGCCGCCGAACTGAGCGCCCTGGCACAGGCCCTGGCCGGTGCGGCGGAGACGGTCCGCGGAGCGCGGGAGAGCGCGCAGCGGTGGGAGGCTGCGCGGACCCAGGCGCGGGACGCCGCCCACCGGGCCGGATTCCCCGGACCGGAAGCGGCGGCCCAGGCGGTACGTTCCGCCGAGCACCAGCGCTCCCTGGAACGCCGCCTGAACGACTGGCGCACGGAGGAGGCCGCCATCGCGGCCCTGCTGGCGGACGCGGTCGGGACCCCCGGAAGCGATGCCGGCGTCGCGCCGGGGGCGACGGACGTTCCCCGGCAGGCGGGCGCTCGGCTGCCCGGACCGGTGCCCGGACCGGGCGAAGAACCGTCGTGGCAGCCGGGGACAGCCGGTGCGGGCGAGGGACCGCCGTCGGGTACGACGGCGGCCGGGGGCGCCGGCGGTGCCGCCGCCTTCGAGGCGGGGGACGGCGCGGGCGTCACGGTGGAGCGGACGGTTGCTTCCGTACCGGGACAGGGGCGCCGGCCGCATCCGGCGGCCGAGCAGGACGGGGACGGCGCGAAGGGCCCGGCGACACCCCGGGACCGGCGCGCCGACCCTCTGCCGGGCCAGGCCCGCGAGGTGGCGTCGGCACCGGCGCGCACGCTGACCGAGGCCGTCGCCGAGGCCGCGCGCCACCTGTCCGGCGCGGACGACGGGCCCGCCGACCCGGTCGCCGTCGTCCGGCAGGCGCTCGACGCCGCCACCGTACGGCTGCGGGAGGCCGCCGCCGCCGACAGCGCCGCGCGGACGCGCTGCCGGGAGCTGGACACCCTCTCCGCCCGGCTGGCGACACAGGCACGCGCCCTCGCCCCGATACGCGAGGAGGCCGCGCGCATCGCGCGGCTGGCCGGTCTTGCGGCCGGGACGGCGGCCGAGAACACCTACCGGATGCGGCTGGAGACGTACGTCCTGGCCGCCCGGCTCGAACAGGTCGCCGAGGCGGCCGGCAGCCGCCTGTACCGGATGTCCGCCGGGCGCTATCAGCTGGCGCACTCCGACAGCAAGGCAGGCCGAGGCCGTTCCGGCCTCGGCCTCCACGTCCTGGACGCCTGGACCGGGCGGCCCCGGGACACCGCCACGCTCTCCGGCGGCGAGTCGTTCTTCGTCTCGCTGGCGCTCGCGCTCGGTCTGGCCGACGTGGTGGCCGCCGAGGCCGGCGGGCAACGGCTGGACACGCTGTTCATCGACGAGGGATTCGGATCCCTGGACGAACAGTCCCTGGACGAGGTGCTCGACGTGCTGGACTCGCTGCGCGAACAGGACCGCGCGGTCGGCATCGTCAGCCATGTACCGGACCTGCGGGCCCGCATCCCCACCCAGCTGGAGGTGCTCAAGACCGCCCGGGGGTCCGCCGTACGGAAAACCGGGTGACGCGAGACGCGGCGTATCGCAAGGTGGGGCCATGACCCCTCATCAGCCCCTGCTCGGCCGTACCGCCCTGGTCACCGGCGCCTCGCGGCGCGCCGGGATCGGCTTCGCGACCGCCCGGCGCCTCGCCACCCTCGGCGCGAGCGTCTATCTGCACCACCACACCCCGCACGACGCCGAACAGCCGTGGGGCGCCGACCCCCAGGGACCGGCCGCGCTCGCCGCCGCCGTCCGGGAGGCGGCCGGCCCGTCCGCCGTCGTCGCGCACGGCCCCGGCGACCTGGCCGATCCGGCCGTCCCCGCCGCGCTGATCGACACCGCGGCCGAAGCCCTCGGGGGCCGCCTGGACATCCTGATCGCCAATCAGGCCCTCAGCGGCCACGACGGGCCGCTGCCGGAGCTCACCGCCGACATGCTCGACCGGCACTACCAGGTGAACACCCGTGCCTCGGTCCTCCTGGTGCAGGCGTTCGCCCGTCGTCACCGGCTCGGCGGCCCCGACGCGCCGGCCGGACGGGTCGTGCTCATGACCTCGGGCCAGGACCTGCGCGGTGGCATGCCCGACCAGATCCCGTACGCGCTCTCCAAGGGCGCCATCGCCTCCATCACCCGCAGCCTGGCCACCGGCCTGATGCGGCAGCGCATCACGGTCAACGCCGTCAACCCGGGGCCGGTCGACACGGGGTATCTCACCGGCGAGCACCACGCCATCGTCGCCGGGCTGTTCCCGGAGGGACGCTGGGGCGCCCCCGAGGACGCCGCCCGGCTCATCACCTGGCTCGCCGGGGACGAGGCCGGCTGGATCACCGGCGAGGTCATCAACTCCGAGGGGGGATTCGCCCGCTGACGCCCTCGTGATCCCGTGGTGGTGGCGCCGGGTGCCCGTGGTGCCGGGGTGAGCCCGCCGGCCGGGCCGCCCGTCCGGCCCCGAGGGGCCCGGACGGGCGGCCGTTCCTCACAGCGCCGAGAGCTCCGCCTCCAGGTCGTCCAGACCCAGCGAGCCCTGCGACAGCGCCGCCATGTGCCACTTCTTCGCGTCGAAGGCGTCACCGTGCGCCGCCCGCGCCGCCTCCCGGCCGCGCAGCCAGGCGCGCTCCCCCAGCTTGTAGCCGATGGCCTGCCCCGGCATGCCCAGGTAGCGCACCAGCTCGCTCTCCACGAAGTCCGCGGGCCGCCCGCTGTGCTGCCCGAAGAACTCCTGCGCCAGCTCCGGCGTCCACCGCTCGCCCGGGTGGAACGGCGAGTCCGCCGGGATCTCCAGCTCCAGGTGCATGCCGATGTCGATGATGACCCGCACCGCGCGCATCATCTGGCAGTCCAGGTAGCCCAGCCGGCGCTCCGCGTTGTCCAGGAAGCCCAGCTCGTCCATCAGCCGCTCCGCGTACAGCGCCCAGCCCTCGGCGTTGGCCGAGACCATGCCCACCGTGGTCTGGTACCGCGAGAGCTGATCGGCGACGTGCGCCCACTGCGCCAGCTGGAGGTGGTGACCGGGGACCCCCTCGTGGTACCAGGTGGAGACCAGGTCGTAGACCGGGAACCGGGTCTCGCCCATCGTCGGCAGCCAGGTGCGCCCCGGCCGCGAGAAGTCGAGCGAAGGGCTGGTGTAGTACGGGGCCGCCGCGCTGCCGGGCGGGGCGATCATCGACTCCACGCGCTTGACCCGGTCCGCCAGTTCGAAGTGGGTGCCGTCCAGCGCCGCGATGGCCTCGTCCATGAGTTCCTGGAGCCAGACCCGGATTTCCTCGACACCCTCGACGGCCTCGCCCTCGGTGTCCAGGTGACGCAGCGTCTCCCACGGGGTGGCGCCGGGCAGGATCTTGGCCGCCTCGGCCCTCATCTCGGCGTGCAGCCGGTGGAACTCGGACCAGCCGTACGCGTACGCCTCGTCCAGGTCCAGGTCGGTGCCGTTCCAGTAGCGCACCCAGCGGGCGTACCGCTCGCGGCCCACGATCTGCGGGGCACCGGCCACACCGGGGGAGTACGTGCCGGACAGCCACTCCCGCAGTGCCACGATCGCGCCGGTGGCCTCGCGCGCGCCCTCGGCCAGCTCCGCGCGCAGCGCCTCGGGGCCGTCCGCGACGAACTGCGCGAACCAGCTCTTCTCCGCGCCGTCCGCGATCCACTCCTCCAACTGGCCGATCACGGTGGTGACCTGACGCGGCCCGGCCGGAAGCCCGCGCTCCAGGCCGGCGGCCAGCGCGGCCCGGTAGCTCTCCAGCGAGGCGGGTACGGCGCGCAGCCGGGTGGCGATGTCCGCCCAGTCGGCCTCGGTCTCGGCCGGCATCAGGGAGAAGACGCTGCGCACATCGTGCACGGGGGAGAAGAGGTTGCTGACGGCCCGCAGGTGCTCGTCCGCCTCGTGCACGGCGAGTTCGGCGGTGAGCCGCTCGCGCAGCAGCCGGGCGCAGCGCCGCTCGGCGTCGCTGTCCGCTCCTGGGCGGCTCTCCGCCTCGGTCAGCTCCCGCAGGGTGCGCCGGGCGAGTTCGGCCCGGGCCAGCTGGCCTTCGGGGGAGTAGTCGGGCAGCCGTCCGGCGCTCTCGGCGACGCCCAGGAAGGTGCCGGTGATGGGGTCGAGCGCGACGAGGGCGTCGACGTAGGAATCGGCGAGGGCTCGGGGCAGCACGGGGCTGGTGGTGTCTTCGGACATGCGCCCCATCCTGGTACCTGACCCCGGATTCGTCACTACTGATGTGCCCGGTCGTTCCTGTCGTGGCCGGTCAGCGGCCGTGGTGCCGTGGCGTCAGGGTACGGGGGCGGCCGGATCCAGCGGGGCGGGCAGCGGCCGGGCGGCCAGGGGGGCGGAGAGCACCACGGTCTCCCCGTCAGGGTGCCGGCCGACCGTCAGGCCCGAGGCCCGCAGCAGGGCCAGGAGCCCGTGCTCGCCGCTGCCGCCCGGGGTGGTCACCGCGTAGATCTCCGTGTAGCCGGCGCCCGCGGCCAGGGTGAGCAGCCGGCGCAGCAGAGCCGTGCCCACCCCGCGCCGCTGTCGGCCGTCCGGCACCAGCAGGGCCAGTTCGACCTCGTCGCCCTCGCCGTCCCACAGCAGATGTCCCAGGCCCGCCAGGGCGCCGTCCCGGTCCCGGGCGGCGACGCCGTGCCCGAACCGGGGGCTGAGCAGATGCGGCAGCAGCCGGTCGGCCTCCTCCGCGTCCCGCACCCCGTGGTAGCGCTCGCGCAGGGTCTGGAGCGAGCAGCGGGCGTGCAGCTCCTGGGCGGCGGCCAGATCGCCGGGCCCCACCGGGTCCACCGAGCGGACGATGGTGCGATGGAGGGAGGAGTCAGCCATGGAACCACTGTCCCTCCCCGGTGTTGCCCGGCCACGAACGTCCTGTGACCGCGGGGTTAAGGATGCTTCGGTGGTAAATGCGGCCTTCGGTCGGCCGGGCCCCCATGCCATGCTCCGAGCGTAACCCGGTGCGGAGGTAAAGCCGGTGTGCCGGAATGGGATGCTGGCCGGCGTGGACGATGACGGGCTGAAGATCTTCGAGGAGCACCGCGGCCTGCTGTTCGGTGTCGCCTACCGGATGCTGGGCGCCGTCGCGGACGCCGAGGACATCGTGCAGGAGACCTGGCTGCGCTGGTCGGGCGCGGAGCGCGGCGCCGTCGAGCACCCCCGGGCCTATCTGGTGCGGATCACCACCCGGCTGGCGATGGAGCGGCTGCACCGGCTGCGCGAGGCCCGCGAGACGTACCCGGGCACCTGGCTGCCCGAACCGCTGCCCACCGCCGCGCAGATGGAGCCGGCGGAGGCGGGGGACGCCGCCGGGCCCGCGCTGCGCGCCGAGTCCGTCTCGCTGGCGGTGCTGGTGGTGCTGGAGTCGCTCAGCCCGCTGGAGCGCGCGGTGTTCGTGCTGCGCGAGGCGTTCGCGTTCCCGTACCAGGAGATCGCCGGGACCCTGGGACGCGGCGAGGCGGCGGTACGGCAGTTGGCGGGCCGGGCACGTCGGCATGTCGCGGAGCGGCGACCGCGCTTCGAGGTCGATCCGGTGCAGCGCCGCGATCTGACCGAGCGGTTCCTGGCCGCCGCCACCCAGGGCGACCTGGACGGGCTCATGGCGCTGCTGGCCACCGACGTGCAGGTGCTCGGGGACGGCGGTGGCCGGGGCAAGGCCCCGCTGCGGGTGATCACCGACGCCCGCAAGGCCGCCCGTTTCCTCACCGGGATCGGCGGGCGCCAGCCTGCCGCCTCGCAGGTGCGCTTCGTGGACCTGAACGGCGGCCCGGGGCTGCTGGTCTCCAGCGCCGGCGCGCCGTACGCGGCGTTCCAGCTGGAGGTGGCGGACGGGCTGGTGAGCCGGGTCTATCTGATCTCCAACCCCGACAAGCTGCGGCATCTGGCGGGGGTGGCCGGCGGCTGAGCGCCGCCGCGGGCCGGGCCGGGCGGGGCCGGCCCGCGGCCTGGCGGCCGGCTACAGCCCGCCGGAGACCCGCAGCACCGCGCCCGTGGTGTACGAGGCCTCCTCCGACAGCAGCCAGGCGACGGCCCCGGCCACCTCCTCCGGCTGCCCCGGGCGGCGCATCGGCACCCGGTCCTGGTTGCGCCAGGGGCGCTGCGCGTCGCCCATGGTGGCGTGCATGTCGGTGACGATCATCCCCGGCTGCACGGAGTTGACCCGTACGCCGTCGGGGGCCAGCTCCTTGGCGAGGCCGACCGCCAGCGTGTCCACGGCCGCCTTCGTCGCGGCGTAGTGCACGTACTCGCCGGGGCTGCCCAGGGTGGCCGCGCCCGAGGAGATGGTCACGATGGCGCCGCCGGAGCCCTCGTACCGGGTGGACATCTCGCGGGCCGCGCGCCGGGCGCACAGCAGGGTTCCCATCACGTTGACGTCCACCACGCGCCGCATGATGTCGGTACCCGTTTCGGTGAACCGGCCCAGCGGTCCGGTGATCCCGGCGTTGCACACCGTGCCGGTGACCGGACCGAGGGCGCGGACGGCGGTGTCGAAGAGGTGGTCGACCTGGTCGGCGTCGCTGGTGTCCACCTGGACGGTGACGGCCTGACCGCCCGCTTCGCGCACCAGCGCCGCGGTCTTCCCGGCGGCGTCGGTGTCGCGTTCGTAGCCGATGGCGAGGTGGTGCCCGGCCCGGGCGAGGCGGACGGCGATGGCGGCGCCGATACCCCGGCTGCCTCCTGTGACCACAGTGACGTGCTGTTTCATGGCACGACTCTATCGAGGTACCTCGGTACCGTTGTCGGGATTGATTGGTCTTGACCAAGTCGCCGGGCCGCCCTAGGGTCCGCCATATACGCAACAACCTTTCATAATCACGGGTTTCGGGGAGGCAACGGTGGAAACGACGCAACGGGAGCGCGAGCCGGAGCCCAAGTACTGGCATCTGCGCACCCTGCTCTCCAAGGCCCTGGACACCGAGTTCTCGGTGGGCGAGATCCTCCCCAACGAACGCGAGCTGGCCGCCCGCTTCGGCGTCGCCCGGGCCACCGTGCGCCAGGCCCTGGAACAACTGGAGCTCGAAGGCCGCCTCCAGCGGCGCCGCGGCGTGGGCACCACCGTCGCGCCGCCTCGCGTCGGGGTGGACCTCAGCCCCTCCCAGCACTCCTGGCCCGGCTGGTCCGGCGATCCGTGGACCGCCACCGCCGCGGCACCCGCACCGCCGCCGCCCGCCGTGGCCCGGCTGCTGGACATCCGGGCCGGCGAACCCGTCGAGGTCATCCACCGCATCCTGATGACCCACGGTCAGCCGGTCGCCACCGAGCAGCTGTACGTACCCGGTGCGGGCGAGCCGCGACTCCCCGCCGCCGAAGGCCCCGACCGGGCCAGGCGGTTGCTGCGCGGGCTCCAGGAGACCGACGCCTCGGGACAGGACCGTACCGTCGAACTCGGCGCGGCGGGCGCCGAGGCGGCCCGCCGCCTGGAGCGGCTGCCGGGATCACCGGTGCTGCTGGTCACCACCCGCTACTTCGCCGCGGGCCGCACCGCGGCCGTCTCCGTCGCCACCTACCGGGCCGACACCTGCCGGCTCACCTTCGCCGACCAGCCGGCCCTGACCGCCCTCACCAGCTGACCCGGCACGGCTGACCCGGGCACGGCACCGCCACCGGCCGGGCCGGGTCACTCCGGCCGGACGCCGCACTCCGCCGGGCCGCCCGGCGGGTGCACCGCGAACATCTGCGCCTCCACCCGGTCCAGCGCCATCCGCAGCGCCCCCCAGGCGATCGCCTCCGCGCCCAGCGCCGACGCCGCCACCCGCGGGGTGCGCAGGCAGTACCGGGACAGCTCCCGTGCCAGCGGCTCCACCACCCCGTCCAGCCCCGAGGCCCACCCGCCCACCACCACCAGCTCGGGATCCAGCGCCAGCACCAGCGCCGTCACATCGTGGGTCAGCCGCTCCACATAGCGCTCCACCGCCGCCCCCGCCAGCGCCTCCCCACCCCGCGCCCGCTCGAACACCCGCCCCACCGCGGCCTCGTCCAGCGCCGCCAGCGGCCGGCCGTCCGTGGACAGCAGCGACTCGGGCGTCGCCCCCCGCCCCAGCAGATGCAGCGCACCGATCTCCCCGGCCGCCCCGCCGTACCCCCGGTGCACCCGCCCCCCGATCAGCGATCCCGCGCCGGGTGACAGCCCGGCCAGCACCATCACCACATCGTCACAGCCCACCGCGGCGCCCCGCCAGCGCTCGCCCACCGCCGCCACGTTCGCGTCGTTCTCCACCACCACCGGCGCCCCGAGCGCCGCCCCAAGCCGCTCTCCGAGCGCCAGCCCCGTCCACCCCGGCAGTGCCGCGCACAGCCGCACCGAACCGTCCGCCGCCATGATCCCCGGCGAACCCACGCCCACCGCCCGCACCGAATCCCGCGCCACCCCCGACGCCATCAGCGCGGCCCGCGCCGCCCCCTCCACCAGGGCGAGACGCTCGGCGGCCGGCGTCCGCGCCGTCGCCGTCCGCACCGCCGAGCCCACCCGCCGCCCGGCCAGATCGGACACCAGCACCGCGACGCGCAGCGCCCCTATCTCCACCCCCAGCAGATGTCCGGCCTCCGCCCGGAAGCGGAAGCGGCGGGCCGGGCGACCCACCCGGGGCGCCCGTGTCCCGTCCCCGTTCACCGCCGCGGCGGCGTATCCCGCGCCCAGCAGCGACTCCACCACCTGCTCCACGGTGGGCCGGGACAGCCCGGTGACGGCGGCCAGCTCCGCCAGCGACGGAGACCGCCCCGACTCACCGGCCGCCCGCAGCGCCCGCAGCACCACCGCGGAGTTGATCCTGCGCAGCAGGGAAGGATCCCCGCCCTCCCACGACGTCAGAGAATCGCCCCCGGCGTGTACGCGGCAGCCTTCGGATGCCGCTTCGCCACCTCCTCCACGGCCGCCACCACGGCCGCCACCTGCTCCCCGGCCGCGCCCGTGAACGACAGCCGGTCCGCCATCAGCGCCGCCAGCTCGGCCGCGCCCAGCGGGATACGGTCGTCCGCCGCCAGCCGCTCCAGCAGCTCGTTGCGCTCGCCGCCCTCCCGCAGCCGCAGCGCGGACGCCACCGCGTGCTCCTTGATCACCTCGTGCGCCGTCTCGCGGCCCACCCCGGCGCGCACCGCCGCCATCAGCACCTTGGTGGTCGCCAGGAACGGCAGGAAACGGTCCAGCTCCCGGGCCACCACCGGCTCGAACGCCCCGAACTCGTCCAGCACCGTCAGGAACGTCTCCACCAGCCCGTCGAAGGCGAAGAACGCGTCCGGCAGCGCCACCCGGCGCACCACCGAGCACGAGACATCGCCCTCGTTCCACTGGTCGCCCGCCAGCTCGCCCACCATCGAGGCGTGGCCGCGCAGGATCACCGCGAGCCCGTTCACCCGCTCGCACGAGCGCGTGTTCATCTTGTGCGGCATCGCCGAGGAGCCCACCTGCCCCGGCTGGAAGCCCTCGGTCACCAGCTCCTGCCCGGCCATCAGGCGGATCGTCTTCGCCAGCGAGGACGGCGCCGCGGCCAGCTGCACCAGCGCCGAGACCACCTCGTAGTCCAGCGAGCGCGGGTACACCTGGCCCACCGAGGTCAGCGCCCGCGCGAAGCCCAGGTGCCCGGCGATCCGCGCCTCCAGATCCGCCAGCCGCGCCGGGTCACCGCCCAGCAGGTCCAGCATGTCCTGGGAGGTGCCCACCGGGCCCTTGACGCCGCGCAGCGGGTAGCGGGCCAGCAGCTCCTCCACCCGGCCGAACGCCACCAGCAGCTCGTCGGCGCCCGTCGCGAAGCGCTTGCCCAGCGTGGTCGCCTGCGCCGCCACATTGTGCGAACGCCCCGCCATCACCAGGCCGCCGTACTCGCCCGCCAGCCGGCCGAGCCGCGCCAGCAGCGCCACCGTACGGTCGCGCACCAGCTCCAGCGAGAGCCGGATCTGCAACTGCTCCACGTTCTCGGTCAGATCCCGCGAGGTCATGCCCTTGTGGATCTGCTCGTGCCCGGCGAGCGCGTTGAACTCCTCGATCCGCGCCTTCACATCGTGCCGCGTCACCCGCTCACGCTCAGCGATCGACGCCAGGTCCACCCGCTCCAGGACGCGCTCGTAGTCGGCGAGCGCCTCCTCCGGGACGGCCACGCCCAGATCCCGCTGGGCGCGCAGCACCGCCAGCCACAGGCGGCGCTCCAGCACCACCTTGTACTCGGGGGACCACAGCCGGGCCAGCTCCGCCGAGGCGTAGCGGCCGGCCAGGACATTCGGAATGCGGGGCTTGTCTGTCACGTCACCGGATTCTACGGCGGGCTCAGCTCGGGTCGCTTCGGAGCCCGCCCGTCGCCCGAGGAGCGGCCCGTCAGCCGCCGCCCGATCCACGGCAGCAGATGCTCCCGGGCGAACCGTACGTTCGTCCCGACCCGCTGCCCGAACCCCACCGGGGCGGGTGGCGGCAGCGGAGCGTCCCAGTCGAAGGAGGCCGGGTGGCCCAGTCGCTGCCACACCGCCTCCGCGACCCGGCGGTGCCCCTCCGTCGTCAGATGCAGCCGGTCGTCCGCCCACATCCGCGGGTCGCCCAGCGCCCGCGAGGCGTACAGATCGGCCACCACCACGCCCTCGTGCCGGGCGGCGAGCGTGTCGATGTGCGCGTACAACTCCTCCATCCGCCCCCGGTAGCGCTCCAGCACCGGACCGGTGCGGCCGGGGGAGCGCATCAGCAGCAGTGTCCGGCAGGACGGCGCCAGCCGTTCCACCGCCTCCTCCAGCAGCCCGCACACCCGCGGCAGGTCGCAGCGCGGCCGCAGCACGTCGTTCAGGCCGCCGACCAGCGTGACCAGATCCGCGTCCATCGCGGCCGCGAGGGGCACCTGGTCGGAGGTGATCTGCGCGATCAGCTTGCCGCGCACGGCGAGGTTCGCGTACCGGAAACCGGGCGCGTGCCCGGCCAGCCGGTCCGCCAGCACATCGGCCCAGCCCCGGTACGAGCCGTCGGGCAGCGCGTCCGACATGCCCTCGGTGAACGAGTCCCCCACCGCGACAAAGCTGCGGACCGGCTCCGCGCCTTCCTGTCCCCGGTCCCTCTCCTCTTCCATGGCATTCACCGGGCGATGCTATCGAGAGCGGGCCGCCGAGGCGGGACCGCCCGGGGTGCCCACCAGCTCGCGCAGCACGTCCTCCATCGTCACCACCCCCGTGGGCCCTCCGTCCGTTCCCATCACGGCCGCCAGATGCGTCGCCCCGCCGCGCATCGCGGTCAGCACCTCGTCCAGCGGGGTGCCCGCGCCCACCCGGGCGATCGGCCGCAGCGCCGACAGCGTGAAGGGCAGTTGCGGGCGGGCGGCGTTCAGCGCGTCCTTCACATGCAGATAGCCCAGCACGGCGCCGCGCTCGTCCAGCACCGGGAAACGCGAGAACCCGGTGCGCGCCGACAGCGCCTCCAGCTCGTGCGGGCTGATGCCCACCCGCGCCGTGACCACCGCTCCGCGCGGTCGCATCACCTCGCCCACCGGCCGCCGCGCCAGCCGCAGCGCGTCCCGCAGCCGCCCGGTGGCCCGCTCGTCCAGCAACCCGGCCGCCCCCGAGTCGGTGACGATCCGGTCCAGTTCCTCGTCCGAGAACACCGCGAGCACCTCGTCGCGCGGGGTGACCCGCAGCAGCCGCAGTACCGCGCTCGCCAGGTCGTTGATGCCGCGCACCAGGGGCGACAGCGCCCGGGAGAGCGCCAGCAGCGGCGGGCCGAGCAGCAGCGCGCAGCGCAGCGGGGTGGCCAGCGCGATGTTCTTGGGCACCATCTCGCCCAGCAGCATGTGCAGATAGGTGGCCACGCTCAGCGCCACCACGAACGCGATGGGGTGGATCGCCCCCTGCGGGACACCGATCCCGTGCAGCAGCGGCTCCAGCAGGTGCGCTATCGCCGGCTCGGCGACGATGCCCAGCACCAGGGTGGTCAGGGTGATGCCCAGTTGGGCGGTGGCCATCAGCAGGGAGAGATGTTCCAGCGCCACCAGCACCCGGCGGGCGCGCGCGTCGCCCTGCGCGGCGAGCGGGTCGATCTGGCTGCGGCGCACCGAGATCAGGCAGAACTCCCCGAACACGAAGAACGCGTTGAGGGCGATCATCAGCAGCCCGGTCAGCAGTTGGAGCGCGATCACCGTGCCTCCTCGGGGGACGGTACGGGGGCGGTCAGCCGCACCCGCACGACGCGGTGGTGGTCGGTGCGCAGCGCCGACAGCTCCCAGCCGGCGCTGTCCACCCGGTCACCCGGGGCGGGAATGCGGCCCAGTTCGGTGGCGATGAACCCGGCGAGCGTCTCGTACGGCCCTTCGGGCAACTGGAGCCCGATGACCTGGAGCTGGTCGCGGCGTACCGCGCCGTCCGCCTCGTACACGCCGGGGCCCAGCGGCAGCAGATCGGGCGCCTGGCGCGGATCGTGCTCGTCGCGGACACTGCCGACGATCTCCTCGATGATGTCCTCGAAGGTGAGCACCCCCGCGGTGCCGCCGTACTCGTCGATGACCACCGCCATCGGCCGTTCGTCCGACAGCTCCTCCAGCAGCCGGTCGGCGGGGAAGCTGTCCGGCACCAGGAGCGGTTCGCGCAGGAGTTCACGCACCGGGGTGCGGGCCCAGCGCTCGTCGGGCACCGCGAGCACGTCCTTGAGCTGGACGATGCCGCGCACCGCGTCCAGGCCGCCCTCGCACACGGGGAACCGGGACAGGCCGGTGCCGCGGATGGCGTCGGCGACGTCCTGGAGGGTGGCGTCGGTCTCCAGGGCGGCGACCCGCACCCGGGGGGTCATGATCGACTGCGCGGTCAGCCCGGACAGCTGGATCGAGCGGACGAACAGCTCGGCGGTGTCGGCGGCCAGCGTGCCCTCCTCGGCGGAGTGCCGGGCCACGGCGACCAGTTCCTGGGGAGAACGGGCCGACGCCAGCTCCTCGGTGGGCTCCAGGCCGAGCCGGTGCAGGACGCGGTTGGCGGTGTTGTTCAGATGCCGGATGAAGGGCCGGAAGGCGGAGGAGAACCCGCGCTGGAGGGGGGCCACCCGGCGGGCGACGGCCAGCGGGGAGGAGATGGCCCAGTTCTTGGGGACCAGTTCACCGATGACCATGAGGACAACGGTGGACAGGGCGGTGCCCAGCACGAGGGCGACGGTGCCCGCGGCGGAGCCGGGCAGCCCGGCCGAGCGCAGCGGGCCCGCCAGCAGCGCGGCGGTGGAGGACTCGGCGAGCATGCCGATCACCAAACTGGTGAGGGTGATGCCCAGCTGGGCCCCGGAGAGCTGAAAGGTGAGCGACCGTACGGCGCTGAGGGCACCGGGCGCGCCGGGCAGGCCGCGCTCGGCGGCCTCCTCCAGGACCGACCGTTCCACGGTCGTCAAGGAGAACTCGGCGGCCACGAACACCCCGCAGGCCACGGTGAGCAGAAGGGCCACGCACAGCAGCAGAATCTCGATCACGACACCACCGTCCTGACGGAAGGGGACATAACGTCCCACTGTACGAGCCGGGAACGGAAGGCACGGGGAGGAGCGGCACACCCGCGCCGGGGAGCGGGCCCGCGGCGCGGCGGGGGATAGGGTTGCGGTCATGTCTGACGCGGAGAACGCCCTGTTCGCGGCGGTTGACGCGCTGGTGGAACAGGCCGCCGCGCCCGGCGAACTGCCCCCACCGGCCGAACGCAGGCGGCTGCGGGAGGCCGCCGGGCTCACCCGGCAGCAGGTCGCCGGGGCACTGGACGTCAGCTGGCAGGCGGTGGCCGCCTGGGAGTCCGGCAGCGCGGTGCCACGCCCGCCGAAACGCGCCGCGTACGCCCGCCTGCTGGAGCGGCTCGCCGAACGCCATCCGCAGCCGGCCGCACAGGGCGGAGAGAGCCGTCCGGCGGACGGCGCGGTGGGCGACGGGAAGCGCACCGGCGGTGCGACCGGGGCGCGGGAGGAAGAACCGCCGACGGCGGGCGTGGGCGCCGACCCGGGTCCGCGCGGGATGGCCGCCGGTGGCGGTGCGCCGGGCGCGGCCACGGATCGGGCGCGGGGCGCCGTCGTGGACGGGCCGGATGCAGACGGGCCCGACGCACCCGGAGCGGATGCCGCGCCGGTGCCGCGCACGGAACGGAAAGGCGCTGCCGCCCGGCCGTCCGGCGCACCGGCTCCCGACCGCCGGCCCGCCACCGGGGCGAGCGACCGCCGGGGAACGCCGGCCCCCGACCGTACGGGTACGGCCGCCGGCGCGGTGGCCGTACCGGGCCCGGCACGGCCCGGCGACGACGCCGCGGCACTCCCCGCCGCCCGACCCGCCGGTGCGCCGTACCCCGCGGGACCGCTCGTCGTCCTGGACGGTGCCGCACGCGCCCACACCGCCGACGGCCGTACCCTGCACTGCCCCGCCGCCACCGTCACGGACCTGGTGGAGTGGGCGCTCGGCGCCGGCATCGGGCAGGAGCGGCTGCACCGCCACGGGCGCGACGCCGATCCGCTGGTCGTACTCACCGAAGCCGCCGCCGAACGGCTCGGGCTGCCCGCGCGGCTGACGGACCGCCGCAACCTCCGGCTGCCCGAGGACCACCCCGCGGTCCGCGACCTGGTCGCGGCCGGCTGGCGGCTGACCCGCCGCGGGTTCGGGCCCTGGGCCCGCGTCCACCAGCCCGTCGAGGCGCACGGCACGCGCCGCTGCGTCCAGCTGGCGGTGCTGCCCTGGGACGCCCTCGACACCCGGGCCTGGTCGGACCTCACCGCTTTCGCCACGCCCGGTGAACTCGCCCGCGCCCTGGGCACGTACGCCAGCCGCGTCCTCACGCCGCGCGGCTCCACCGCCGTCAACGGCCTGGAGCTGATGACGGCGCTGCGTCCGCCCACCCGGCCGGTACGGGACGCGACCGGCGGCTGGACCTCGGGCCACGTCGCCGGGTCGCTCGCCGTCGCCGTGGACCCGGCCCCGCCGGAGGCCCCCGACGAGCATCCCGTCGCGGCCGGCCGCGACCCGCACGACGTCCTCGACGAGGAGGCCTACGAGTGGGTGCGCGACCCGGACCTGCTCAGTGACGCCGAGTGCGCCCTGCCCCATGCCGTCGGCCTGGACGTGAACATGGCGTTCGCCGCCGCCGCCAACCGGCTGCGGGTCGGCCTCGGCGCCCCCCTGCACACCGACGGCCCGCGCTTCGACCCCAAGCTGCCCGGCGCCTGGTACGCCGACCTGTCCGGCATCGCGACGGACCCCCGGCTGCCGTCCCCGTTCACCCCCACCGGACAGCGCCCCACCGGGCCCGCCTGGTACGCGACGCCGACCCTGGCCTACGCCGCCGAACTCGGCCACCCCGTACGGCCGCTGGAGGCCTGGCTGCGGCCGGAGGCCGGACCGTACCTCGACCCCTGGTACACCCGGCTGCGGGACGCCTACCTGGCGACGATGGCGGACCTGGGGGTGACCAAGGACCTCACCGACGCGGAGTTCCTGGCCGCCATGGAACGGCACCGCGGCGCCGACCCGGCGACCGCGGGGGTGCTCTCCGCGATCAAGGCGACGGTGAAGGGCGGCATCGGCAAGCTGCGCGAACGCCCGCAGGGCGCGGGCCACCGCCCCGGCGGCCGGTGGCCCGCCCTGGAACGGCCCACCTGGCGCCCCGACATCAGAGCCGCCGTCATCGCCCAGGCCCGCACCAACATGCACCGCAAGATGGCGCGGATGGCCGCCCACGGCCACTTCCCGCTGGCCGTGCTGTCCGACTGCGTCGTCTACCCCGCCCCCGGCCCCTCCCCGCTGGACCTGCTGCCCCGCACCGGGGACGGCGCCCCGGCGCCGGGGGTCTTCCGGCTCGGCGTCTCACCCGGCATGGTCAAGCTCGAAGGGGCCAGGGAACTGTGGTGGGCCGCCGAACTCATGGAGCAGGGACACAACCCCGCCCGGCACATCAAGGAGTAGTACCTCGTGGGAGAGATCGGCGACGGCATCGAGACCGCGCTCCAGGCCACGGCCACCCGCCCGCCGCCGGTGACCCCCGGCGCCCGGTTCCGGCTGCTGCTGCGCGCCGAGAAGGGCTCCACCAAGGCCGTGGCCGCCCGGCTCGGTATCTCCCCGCGCACCGTGCAGCGCTATCTCGCCGGGCAGATCAGACGTCCCACGCCACGCCTGGCCGCCGCACTGGAACGTGAGGCGCGCCGCGCCTGGCAGCCCCGCGTCCGGGCCCGCGCCATCCGCGCCGCCTCCGCCGCCGGGGTGGTGGTGGAGACCCGCGCCCGGTTCGGCTTCACCGCCGCGCCCGGCTCCACCGACGACCCGCGGCTGCGCCGGCTCACCGAGCAGCTGCCGCCCGACGCCTCGGCCCGGCTGCTGGCGGCCCACCAGGCCGGCGGCTCGGAGGAGGACCTGCGCCGCATCCTGGGTGAAGCGCTCGGCCACGTCTACTTCCGCGACCACGGCCGCCGCGCCCAGGACCTGGACGTCGAGATCAACGACGTCGACTACCTGGAACTGGACCTCGGCGGCTGACCAGCACCGGCGCCCTCGGTTTCGGTAGGGTCCCGGCCATGAGTGTCGAACCCGCCGCGACCTGGGCGGCCGAGGCCATCGGGCGGATACGGGAGGGGTACCGTCCCACGCCGCTGCGCGCGGTGGCGCTGCCCGGTGCCGACGGAATCGACGTGCACTTCAAGGACGAGTCGGCGCATCCCACCGGCAGCCTGAAGTACCGGCTGGCACGGGCCCTGTTCCTGCACGCCATCGGCACCGGTGCCATCCGGGCGGGCACACCGGTGATCGCCGCCACGGGCGGGCCGGTCGCGGTGGCGGGGGCCCGGCTCGCGAGACTGCTGGGCCTCGGGTTCACCGCCGTCGTCCCCGGGAAAACACCGCCGGCGGTGCTCGCCGGGATCGAGCGGGAGGGCGGCCACTGGCAGGTGGGGGAGTTGCCGCCGGCCGCGGTGCAGGAGGAGGCGCGGGCCCTGGCCGCGCGGCGCGGTGGTCACTTCCTGGACCACTTCACGGACGCCGTGCCCGCCGTCACCGGCTGCGGCGAGCCGACCATCGCCGAGGAGATCTTCGACCAATTGGGGCGGGGCCCGCACCCGGTCCCGCGGTGGATCGTCAGCGGCGCCGGGACCGGGGCCACCTCCACGGTGATCGGGCGTTATCTGCGCCGGCACGGCCACCGGGGCGGGCTGGCCGTGGCGGACCCGGAGAACTCCGCCTACTTTCCGGCCTGGGCCTCCGGGTGCGCCGACTACGCCACCGGAATGCCCTCCCGGATACCCGGCATCGGCCGCCCGCGCGCCGAGCCGGGCTTCTCGCCGGAGGTGATCGATCTCGTCATCCCGGTGCCCGACGCGGCCTCCCTCGCCGCCGCGCACTGGCTCCGCGAGACGACCGGCATCGAGGCGGGCCCCTCGACCGGCACCCAGGTGTGGGGGCTGTGTCATCTGCTGGCCCGCATGCGGGAGGCCGGCACGCGCGGCAGCGTGGTCGCGGTCATCGGCGACGGACCGGCCCCGTACCGCCGCACCCACCTGGACCGGCGGTGGGCGCGGGAACGGGGCCTGGACCCCGCCTCGCACGAGGCGGCGCTCGCGCGCTTCGCGCGCACCGGCCGCTCCCCGGTGGAATGAGCGGAGCTCAGCCGCCGGCGGCCGGGCCGAACTCCGCCAGGGCGGTGGCCACGATGGCCTCCAGGTGGTCGGAGTGGGCCCCGCGCCAGTAGACCCGGGCACAGCGCGTACAGCGGGCGAACACGTCGTACGTGCGCCGGGTCCCGCCGTCCAAGCCGGAGGCGACCTCGTCCTTGCCCACGGTCTCCAGCTCGCCGTTGCACGCGGTGCACCGCGTCCACGGGGCGAGACGGGGCGCGAAGCGGCCCAGTACGTCGCGCAGTTGCTCATCGGGACGGTCGCTGTAGACGAAGCCGCCCGCCCAGATCTCCCGGCGGCGCAGCAGCCCCCGGTCCCGGGAGAGCAGCACCCGGCGCTCGGTGGCGGAACGGGTGGCCAGGGCCGGGTCGCCGATGTCCTCGCTCTCGTAGGCGGCGTCCACCCCGAGCAGCCGCAGCCGGCGGGCCAGGGTGCCCAGGTGGACGTCGAGCAGGAAGCGCAGCGGCGCGCCCGGCACCCGCTGGGGCCGGGTCACGGCGGCGACCTCGATGGTCTCGCCGCCCCGCGGGACGTAGGAGAATTCCACCGGCCTGCCGTCCGCGGTCAGGGCGCCGATCTCGGTGAGCGGGGTGCCGCAGGACTCCACGACATGGCCGAGCGTGGACACCTGGTCGACGGCGGCCCGTACGCCTTCCGCGCGCCGGCGCGCGGACAGCAGCGGGTGGAGTGCGGGGGCGAAGCGGAGCCGGATCTCTGGGGGAGGCACCGGGCCAGCATCCCATTGGCCGGGCGGCCGGCACCGGAAATTAATTTTGCAGACTCTGCACTTTTGCATACCCTGCAAGGTGTGACCGGTGAACAGAGACCCGAGGGGCTGCGCGACCGCAAGAAGCGGGCCACTCATCGTGCGCTCACCGAGGCAGCCATGCGGCTCGCGGCCGAGCACGGGGCCGAGAACGTCACCGTCGAGGCGATCAGCGAAGCAGCCGGTGTCTCGCCGCGTACCTTCTTCAACTACTTCGACAACCGCGACGAGGCCTTCGTCATGATCGACGCGGATGTCGCCGACCGGGTGCGGCGGTCGGTGCTCGACGCACCACCCGAGCGCCCCCCGCTGTGGGCCGTCGCGGACGCCTACGCGGCCGAACTGCCCGACCCCGGCACCGACCACGAACTGTGGGAACTGCGCGTGCAGGTGCTGCGCCGCTCCCCGCATCTGCTGGTCCGCACCCTGGGCGCGCACCAGGCCGACGAGGAGCGGCTCGCGGGCACCATCGCCGCACGCGTGGCCGCCGCCGGATGCGCCGACCCCGGTGTCTACCCCCGGCTGCTGGCCGCCGTCGCCAACACCGCGGCCCGCGTCGCCATGGAGCACTGGAGCTCCGGCGACCGGGAGCAGCCCGTCCCGGAGATCTTCCGTGAGGTCTTCGGCCACCTCGCCGCCGGTCTGCCCGCCCCCGGGCCCGCCGCGGCCCTGACCACCACCTCGGCCGGGTCCTGAGGACCCGGCCGCCACCTACACCCTCCGCACATCGAGAAGGACATCGTGACCCTCACGACCGAGGCGCCCGAGGAAACCCCGGGCGCCATGACCAACCGCCAGATACTCCAGGCGATGTCCGGCCTGATGGCCGGCATGTTCGTCGCCATCCTGGCCGGCACGGTGGTGGCCAACGCCCTGCCCCGCATCATCACCGACCTCAACGCCAGCCAGTCCTCCTACACCTGGGTCATCACCTCCGAACTGCTGGCGATGACCGCCACCGTCCCGCTGTGGGGCAAGCTGTCCGACCTCTACAACAAGAAGCTGCTGCTCCAGCTGTCCCTGGGCCTGTTCCTGGTCGGCTCGCTGCTGGCCGGCTTCTCCCAGGGCGTGGGCCTGCTGATCTTCAGCCGGGTCGTGCAGGGCATCGGCGCCGGCGGGCTCACCGCACTCGTCCAGATCGTGATGGCCGCCGTGATCCCGCCCCGCCGGCTGGGCAAGTACGCCGGGATCTTCGGCGCCGTCTTCGCCGTCGGCACCGTCGCCGGACCGCTCATCGGCGGCGTCCTGGTCGACACCTCCTGGCTGGGCTGGCGCTGGTGCTTCTTCATCGGCGTGCCGTTCGCCCTGGCCGCGATCGTCATCCTGCAGCGCACCCTGACCCTGCCCACCGTGCGCCGTGAGGTCAAGATCGACTACCTGGGCGCCGGACTGATCGTCGCCGGGGTGTGCGCCCTGCTGATCTGGACCACCATGGCCGGCAACCAGTTCGACTGGGCCTCGTGGCAGACCGCCGTCCTCACCGGCGGTGGCGTGATCCTGCTGGGCTTCGCCGTCCTCGTGGAGTCCCGGGTGGCCGAACCGGTCATCCCGCTGACGATCTTCCGCAACCGCACCGTCACCCTGACCACCGTCGCCAGCCTCCTGGTCGGCCTGGCCATGTTCGGCGGCACCGTCTTCCTCTCCCAGTACTTCCAGATCGCCCTGGGCAAGTCCCCGACCGTCGCCGGCCTGATGAGCCTGCCGATGATCGGTGGTCTGCTGGTGTCCTCCACCGTCGCCGGACAGCTCATCAGCGCCACCGGACGCTGGAAGATCTATCTGGTGGCCGGCGGCGTCACCATGACCGCCGGGCTCGGACTGCTGTCCACCATCGGTGCCGACACCGGGTTCGGGCTGCTCAGCATCTACATGGCCCTGCTGGGCATCGGCGTCGGTCTGCTCATGCAGAACCTGGTGCTGGCCGCCCAGAACGACGTGCCCGCCGCCGAACTGGGCAGCGCCACCTCCGTACTGTCCTTCTTCCGCAGCATGGGCGGCACCATCGGCACCTCCGTGCTCGGCGCGGTGCTCGCCAACCGGGTCGCCAGCCAGCTCGGCGGCTTCGACGCGGGCGGCGACAGCCACTCGGTGCCCGACATCTCCCAGCTGCCGGACGAGGCCCGCGAGGTCGTGCAGAACGCCTACGGCAACGCCACCGGCGATCTCTTCCTGATCGCCACCCCGTTCGCCGTCCTCGCCCTGATCACCGTCCTGTTCATCAAGGAGAAGGCGCTGAAGACCACCAACGCCACCCAGCGGTTGGCCGAGGAGGCCCAGCAGGAGGAGGCCGCCAAGGAGACGGCCCCGACCGCCGGCTGACCCCGTACGCCGCGCCCGCCCCGCAAGCCGGGCGGGCGCGGCGTACCGGCCCCGGCCCCGTTACCCCTACCGGGTCTGTGACGGGCCATCGGTTCTGTGCATCATGGGACCCACGGTCCCTCTAGCGATGGCGAGTTGACCCCGATGGGTGAGTACGGCAAGGACGTGCGGGAGACGGCGGCGGCACCGGAGATCGACACCTCGGTCCCGCACTCGGCCCGGATATGGAACTACTGGCTCGGCGGCAAGGACAACTACGAGGTCGACCGGACGGCGGGCGACCAGTACGCCGCGACCTTCCCCGGGATCTTCGACATCGCCCGGGTCAGCCGCTACTTCCTGCACCGCACCGTGCGCCACCTGGCGGGCGAGGCGGGCATCCGGCAGTTCCTCGACGTGGGCACCGGCCTGCCCACCGAGGACAACACCCACGAGATCGCCCAGCGTGTCGCCCCCGACGCGCGGATCGTGTACGTCGACAACGACCCGCTGGTGCTGGTGCACGCCCAGGCGCTGCTCACCTCGACCCCCGAGGGCCGCACCGATTACATCGACGCCGACCTCCACGACCCGGCCCGCATCCTCCGGCTGGCCTCCCGCACCCTGGACCTGACCCGGCCCGTCGCGCTGATCCTCTCCGACGTCATGGGCCATGTCCCCGACGACCGGCAGGCCCAGGACGTCGTGCGGCAACTGGTGGGCGAGCTGCCGCCGGGCAGCTATCTGATGCTGTCGCACGGCGCCACCACCTCCCAGGAGGTCATGGAGGCGCAGGACGACTACAACGACAGCGGCGCCGCCCCGTACCGGCTGCGCACCCTGGAACAGATCTCCCGGTTCTTCGACGGTCTGGACCTGGTGGAGCCCGGCGTGGTGCCCATGCCCCAGTGGCGGCCCGACCTCGGTGAACTGAGCCCGCACCCCGAGGGCGCCGGGATCGGCGGGCTCGCCCGCGTCCCCGGCTGACCGGAGGCGGCGGTGGCCCGAGCCACCGGGCCGGCGGGTGTCGTCGAACGTCCTGACGGCCCCGCCGGCCCGGCCCACCGCCTCACCCCGCGCCGACCGTCTCCCGCTCGCGCGCCGCGGGCGCCGCGCGGTGGGCCGGGGCCGGATGCCGTTCGCGCTCCCGGCGCATCGCCCGGCCGTGCAGCCGCAGCAACTGCGTCACGCCGACCGCGATGAAGAGCAGTACCACCGAGAACGCGATGCGGTAGTCGTCGCCGGTGGCGTCCAGCAGCAGCCCGACGGTCAGCAGCGCCAGCGAGGAGGCCGTGAAGCCACCGATGTTGACGATGCCCGAGGCGGTGCCGTGCCGCTGCGCCGGGTTGGCCAGCCGCGCGTAGTCGAAGCCGACGGTGGAAGCCGGTACACAGCCGCCGAGCACCACGCACAGCAGCACCAGCAGCCAGCTCGGCGCGCCCTCGCCCGGCCACCAGATCGCCGCCGTCCACGTCACGGTCACCACGGCCGTCACGGTCAGCACCACCGGCAGCCGGGCGGTGCGCCAGCGGCTCAGCAGCCAGCCGAAGGGCAGCCCGAGCAGCAGGCTGGTCAGCACCACCAGGGTGAGCAGCTCGCCGGCCGTCACCCGGCCGTAGCCGTGCTCCTCGACCAGGAACGGCAGCCCCCACAACAGCAGGAACACCATCGCCGGGCACTGGGTGGTGAAGTGCGTCCACATGCCCAGCCGGGTGCCCGGCTCGCGCCAGGCGGCCCCGATCTGGCGGCGGATCGCGCCCCGGCCGGTCGCCGGGGCCGGCTCCGGCGCCTGCCCCCGCGGCTGGTCCCGCAGGAACAGCACCAGCGGGATCAGCACCAGCAGGCCGCCCAGCGCGCTGCCGGCGAAGGCGGTGACCCAGCCCGAGTCGTTCAGCACACGGGAGAGCAGCAGGGTGGAGGTGAGGTTGCCGGTCATCCCGGCGAGGCCGGTGAGCTGGGCCATCATCGGCGCGCGGCGGGCCGGGAACCAGCGGTTGCCCAGCCGCAGCACCGCCAGGAAGGTCATCGCGTCGCCGCAGCCCAGTACGGCGCGGGCGGCGAGCGCGGTGCCGTAGGAGGGGGCGTAGGCGAAGCCGAGCTGGGCGGTGACGAGCAGGGTCAGACCCAGGATCAGCACGCGCCGGCTGCCGAGCCGGTCCACCATGACGCCGACGGGTATCTGCATCGCCGCGTAGACGAGCAGCTGGAGGATGGGAAAGGCGGACAGCGCGGAGGCGCCGACCGCGAAGCGGTCCGCGGCGTCGAGCCCCGCCACCCCGAGGGAGGTGCGGAAGACCACGGCGACGAAGTACACGGCGACCGCGATCAGCCACACGGTGACGGCACGCCGGCCGCCGGCCGGATCGGCGGGGGAGCCGGGATCGGCGGGGGAACTCACCGGACCTCACCCCTGGCCAGTTCGGAGACCCGGCTGACGTGCCGGACGGTGACGGCCAGCGCTGCCTCGGTGTCGCCGGCCCGCAGCGCGTTCAGGATCTCCTGGTGCTCGGTGAGGGCGAGCGCGATCCGGTCGGGGCGGGAGCGTACGACGGCCACGCCCATGCGCAGCTGCCGGTCGCGCATCTGGTCGTACAGCCGGGACAGGATCGCGTTGCCGCCGCTGCGGACGATCTCGGCGTGGAAGGTGCGGTCGGTGAGCGCCATGTCGGCCAGCCGGCCGGCGGCGGCCTGGGCGCGGTGCAGCTCCAGCAGTTCCGCCAGCCGGTCGGTCAGCCCGGGCGGGGCGGGTACCGCCTTGCGCACGGCGTGCGTCTCCACCAGCAGCCTGGTCTCCACCACGTCGGCGATCTCCTGGGCGGAGACGGGCAGCACCATGGCGCCCTTCTTCGGGTAGAGGCGGATCAGCCCCTCGCTCTCCAGGCGCAGCAGTGCCTCGCGCACGGGGGTGCGGGAGACACCGGCGGCCTCGGCCAGCTCGCCCTCGGTGAGCAGGGTGCCGCCCTCGTAACGGCGGTCCAGCACGGCCTGCTTGATGTGCTCGTAGACGTGGTCGGCTGCGGGGGGTCGTTTGGTGGTGGGGGCTGCGTGCTGCGGCATGCGCACAGCATAGATACAACAGAGATGCGCGGCGGGCGCGCGTCCGCCATACGGGCGGAGCGTTCCGGCCCGGCCGGCGTGCGGGGGCTCAGCGGCGCAGCGCGGTCTCCCGGTCCATGTGGGTCAGCTTCTCCGGGTTGCGTACGGCGTACAGGCCGGTGATCAGGCCGTTGTCGACGTGCGCCGTCACCACCGTGTCCAGTGCGCCGTCCAGCCGGACGATCAGCGCGGGGTGGCCGTTGACCTGTGCCGGGCGCAGCGCCGCGGTGACCTTGCTCAAACCGCCGAGCAGCAGCCGGGCCACCTTGTCGGCCCCCACGATCGGCCGCGGGATGGCCTGTTTGACGCCGCCGCCGTCCCCCAGCAGGACGACGTCGGGCGCGAGGATGTCCAGCAGGCCCTGGAGATCGCCGGTCTCGGTCGCCCGCCGGAACGCCTCCAGCGCGTCCCGGGTGCTCGCCTCGGAGACGGCCTCGCGGGGGCGGCGCGCCGCGACATGGGCCCGGGCCCGGTGCGCGATCTGCCGGACGGCGGCCGGGGACTTGTCGACGGCGTCAGCGATCTCGCCGTACCCGAGGTCGAACACCTCGCGCAGGACGAACACCGCCCGTTCGGTGGGGGCGAGCGTCTCCAGCACCAGGAGCATCGCCATCGAGAGGCTGTCGGCGAGTTCGACGTCCTCGGTCACGTCGGGGGCGGTGAGCAGCGGTTCGGGCAGCCAGGATCCGACGTAGGACTCCCTGCGGCGGCCCAGGGTGCGCAGCCGGGTCAGCGACTGGCGAGTGGTGATCCGCACCAGGTAGGCGCGCCGGTCGCGCACCTCGTCCAGGGCGACGCCGGACCAGCGCAGCCAGGTCTCCTGGAGGACGTCCTCGGCGTCGGCAGCCGAGCCGAGCATCTCGTAGGCGACGGTGAACAGCAGGCTGCGGTGGGCGAGGAAGGCGGCGGTGGCGGGGTCCGTGCCGTGCTCGCCCCGGGGGTGCGCCGCAGTGTGCGGAGTGGGCTGGCTGGGGGTGCTGTGGTCGCTGGTCACCGGCTGCTCCTGCCTTCGTGGTGCCAAGGGTGGCACGCGCACAAGACGCCGGGACGCCGCGCCGTGTGACACCCGTCGGCGGTGGTGCTCGTCACACGCCGTACCCGTCACAGGGGCCGGGCGGGCGGCATCTTGTGGTCGGCAGTGCACCATCCACGAGTGAGGACGACGTCATGGACGCCCGGTTCAACCTGTTCGACAACGAGATCGCGCTCAAGTTCGCCAAGCGGTTCGCCAACGCCGCCCTGATCATCCAGCAGTCGCCGCTGCCGCACTCCCTCCAGGAGCTGGTCTCGCTGCGCGCCAGCCAGATCAACGGCTGCGGTCACTGCATCGACATGCATGTGAAGGAGGCGGCCGCCGCCGGGGAGAGCGCGGTGCGGCTGCACCTGGTGGCCGCCTGGCGCGAGTCCACGGTGTTCACCGAGGCGGAGCGCGCGGCCCTGGCGCTGACCGAGGAGGGCACCCGGCTCGCCGACGCCCACGAGGGGGTCAGCGACGCGACCTGGGCCCGGGCGCGCGAGCACTTCGACGACGACCGGATCGGCGCGCTGGTCTGTCTGATCGCCATGATCAACGCGGCCAACCGGCTCGCGGTGATCACGCACCAGAAGGGCGGCGCGTACGAGGCGGGTCAGTTCGCCGCGGCACTCGACTGAGCGGCGTCCGGGATCTGTCGGCCGGATCCGTCCGGCCACCGAACGAACCGGCCCGGGACCGCGTGGTCCCGGGCCGGTTCGTGTACGAACGGGCGGGCCGGGAAACGGCCCGTGCTGCGCGAACCGTTGACATGAGGCAGTTGTCAACTCAGTCTGGTTACGGCCGGGTTACTGCAACCGGTTGCACCATCGTGGGTTCACATGCCGACGACCTCACGAGGGCTCGCTGGCCCTCGGAACGTTCCCCCACCGGCTGAGAGGACTCCTCATGTCGCGCACCACCCGCACCACCCGTACCACCGTCAGGGCCGGTATCGCCCTGGCCGGCGGACTCGCCCTGCTGGCCGGCGCGCTGACCGCCGTCTCCCACGCGGGCACCGCCGAGCAGCGGACCCCGGGCGCCGTGCCCGGCACCTTCGCGGCGGACCCGTTCGCCGACGCCCCCATCGGCTACGCGGCCGAGGCCGGCGGCACCACCGGCGGCGAGGGCGGAAGCACCGTCGCCGAACACCTGCTGAGCGAGTACGCGGACAGCAGCGGGCTCAGCCCCTCCGAGGCGCTGTACCAGCTGCTGAAGGGCCACCAGAAGAGCGAGGAGGAGGGGCTGATCGTCTATGTCGACCTCTCCCTCAGCCAGGAGGGACTGAAGGAGAGCAAGATCGACATCAAGGACGTCGAGAACGTCTCGGTCCTCGGCGTCGGTGACGCGGGCGAGCTGGACGGGGTCGGCTTCAAGGTCACCCGCTCGCAGAACATCATCATCCGCAACCTCACCATCCACCACGTCTCCGAGGGCGAGGGGGACGCGATCGAGGTGACCGACAACAGCTCGCACGTGTGGATCGACCACAACGACCTGTCCAGCGAACGGGACAACGAGCCCGACAAGGACCACTACGACGGTCTCGTCGACATCAAGCGCAACAGTGAGTACATCACCGTCTCGTGGAACAACATCCACGACCACTGGAAGACCTCACTGATCGGCCACAACGACAGTGCCGACCAGGCGCCCGACAAGATCACCTACCACAACAACGCCTTCACCTCGCTCAACACCCGGGTCCCGCTGATCCGCCACGCCGACGTGCACCTGCTCAACAACGTGTTCACCGACATCAACGGCTCGGCCATCAACGCCCGGATGGGCGCGCGGGTGCTGGTCGAGGGCAACTGGTTCGAGAACGTCGGCTCCGGCGAGGTCGATTCGCACGCCGGGTACATCGAGGGCCCGGTCGGCTGGTTCTACGGCAGCTCCGAGACCGGCTACTGGAACCTGAAGGACAACACCTTCATCGACAGTCCGCACGAACACCTGGAGTCCACCACGGACTTCACCGTCCCCTACAGCTACCAGGCGGACACCCCGGCCGCCGCCAAGCAGGCGGTCGAACAGTACGCGGGCACCGGCGTCATCGACGTCAACCCCTGATTTCTGCGAACGGTTGCAGTCATCAGGAGCCTGTGTGCCGCGCTCGGCCGGCCGTGCTGGAGGGGCCACTCCGGTACGGTCGGCCGCGACACACCGCGCCGCGGGAACAGGAGCTGACATGGCGGAAGCGACCGAGGAGACAGACGTGACCGCGGGCCCGCTGACCGCCCGCCTCCCGCTGCTCGCCCCCGGTGCCGGTCCTCGGCTGACCGCCGCACTGCGCGACGCCCCCCGCCGGATCCCCGCGCCGCCCGTCACCGACCGCGCCGTGTGGGACGCCGTCGACCACCCCACCCGCGACGCACTGCTGCGCCGCGCCGCGGCCGAACACGCCCGCCCCGCCCCCGTCCTGCGCGCCTCGGACTGGGCCCGCGCCTTCCGCGACGGCGTCCGCACCGCCTACGAGGACCAGGCCCGCGCCCTGCGCCTGCGCACCACGCTGTTCGTCCTCGCCGCCGTCCTCACCGGGGAGAGCGCCCCCGCCACCGCGCAGCAGGGCGACACCCCGAACCTGGACGCCGCCGTCGACGGCCTGATCGCCCTGTGCGAGGCCACCACCTGGTGCTGGGCCCCGCACGACGGCCACACCGCCGCCCGCGGCGAGGTGCTGCCCGACCCCGACCAGCCCTACCTCGACCTCGGCGCCGCCGAGGTCGCCACCCTCCTGGCCTGGGCCGACCACGCCCTGGGCCCGCACCTGGACCAGCGGGCCCCCGGGGTGCGCCGCAGGCTGCGCCGCGAGGTCGACCGGCGCGTCCTCACCCCCTTCACCGCCCGCCGCGACTGGCCCTGGATCGGCATCGACCGGCCCGCCGACAACTGGAACCCCTGGATCCACAGCGCCGTCACCGCCGCCGCGCTGCTGCTCACCGACGAAGAACCGGAGCGCGCCGCCACCCTGGTGCGGCTCACCGCCGACGGGCTCGACCGTTTCCTGGCCACCGTCCCGGACGACGGCGGCATCGACGAGGGTGTCGCCTACTGGTGGCACGGCGCCGGGCGGCTGCTGGAGACCCTCGACCTGCTGGCCGCCGCCGGCGGCCCCGGACTCGACGCCCGCGACCTGCCCGTGCTGCGCCGGCTCGCCCGCTTCCCGCACCGCATGCACCTGGGCGGCGCCCGGTACGTCAACGCCGGGGACGCCGCCGCCCGGCTGCCCGGCACCCTGCCCTGGCAGGTGCTGCACCGCTGGGGTACGGCGCTGGACGATCCGGCCGTACGCGACCACGCGGCTGCCCGTGGCCGCGCCGAGGTCCCCGCCGCCCACCCGGAGGCGGGTCTGGGCAGCGCGCTGACCGCACTGGCCGACCCGCACTGGCGCGCCGCCCGCGCCCAACAGGCCCCGGGCGGGAGCAGTTGGCTGACGGCGGGGGAGTGGCTGCCGCGTACCCAGGTGCTGCTGGCCCGCGAACGGCCGGGTAGCACCGCAGGACTCACGGCCGCGGCGAAGGCCGGGCACAACGCCGAACGCCACAACCACCTGGACGTCGGCTCCTACTGGATCGCCCTCGACGGGGAACCGCTGGTCATCGACCTGGGCCAGCCCACGTACACGGCGGACAGCTTCGGCCCGCACCGCTACCGCGCCTGGCCGCTGATCAGCGCCTGGCACAACCTCCCCGCCCCGGGCGGCGAAGGACAACTGCCGGGCCCCGACCGGGCCGCCCGCCGGGTGCGCGCGGAACTCACCGCCGAAGGGGCGGAGTTCCACGCCGACCTCACCGCCGCCTACCGCGACGGGCTGATCGGCGAGCTGACCCGCACCATCCGGCTGGTACGGACCGCGCCGCAGCCGCACATCACGGTCACCGACCGCTGGTCACCGGCGGACGGGCCGGTGCTGCTGCGTCACATCCTGACGGGCGAGGTCACCCTGGGCGGCGCGGGCGAGGCCACCGTCCGGACGGCGGACGGCCGGGCCCTGCGCATCGCCTGGGACCCGCGCGACGCCGAGGCCGCCCTGGACCACCGTGAGCTGACGGACCCGTTGCTGCGCGGCTCCTGGGGCGACCGGCTGACCCGCCTCACCCTGACGGTGCGCGGCACGGGGGCGGCGACCGTCCGCTTCGAGCGGGCGGACTGACCGGGCGGCGCGCGGCGGCATACGGACCGGGGCGGCGGCCACGGCCCCGTGCGCCCGTGTCACCGCAGCCCACCGCCCGGTGCCACCCCTGGCCGACCGCCCCGGGCGGCGGGAGGGGGCCGCTCCTGGTTCAGCGCGGAGCGGCCAGCACCCCGGCCAGGGTGTCCAGCGCCCCGGTCAGTTCGTCCTCCTCGATGGTCAGCGGCGGTGCGATCCGGATCGTCGAGCCGTGTGTGTCCTTCACCAGCAGGCCCCGCTCCATCAGCCGTTCGCTCAGCTCGCGGCCGGTGCCGATCTCCGGGTCGATGTCGATCCCGGCCCACAGACCGCGGCTGCGGTGCCGCAGCACCCCGTGCCCGGTCAGCCGGTCCAGGCCCGCCGCCAGCACCTTGCCGAGCCGCTCGGCCCGCGCCTGGAACTCCCCGGTGGCCAGCAGCTCCACGACCGCGGAACCGATGGCCGCCGACAGCGGATTGCCGCCGAAGGTCGAGCCGTGCTCGCCCGGGCGCAGCACCCCCATCACCTCCCGGGTGCCGACCACCGCCGAGACCGGGACCAGGCCGCCGCCCAGCGCCTTGCCCAGCAGCAGCAGATCGGGGCGTACCGCCTCGTGGTCCAGGGCCAGGGTGCGCCCGGTGCGCCCCAGGCCCGACTGGATCTCGTCGGCGATGAACAGCACCCCGGCCCGCGCGGTCGCCGCGCGCACCCCGCGCAGATAGCCGTCGTCCGGGATGATGACGCCCGCCTCGCCCTGGATGGGCTCGATCAGCACGGCCGCCGTGTCGGCGTCGATCGCCGCCTCCAGCGCCGGCAGATCGTTGAAGGGCACCACCGTGAACCCGGGGGCGTACGGGCCGAAGCCCTCCCGTGCCACCGGATCGCTGGAGAAGCCGACGACGGTGGTCGTGCGGCCGTGGAAGTTGTTGGCGGCCACCACGATCCGGGCCCGGTCCCGCGCCACGCCCTTGACCTCGTACGCCCATTTGCGGGCGATTTTGATGGCGCTCTCCACCGCCTCCGCGCCGGTGTTCATCGGCAGGGTGACATCGAGTCCGGTCAGTTCGGCGAGGCCGGCGGCGAACGGTGCCAGCCGGTCGTTGTGGAAGGCGCGGGAGGTGAGGGTGAGGGTGTCCAGCTGGCGGTGGGCCGCGGCGACCAGCGCGGGGTGCCGGTGCCCGAAGTTGAGCGCCGAGTAGCCGGCCAGCAGATCCAGATAGCGCCTGCCGCGGGTGTCCTCCACCCAGGCGCCCTCGCCGCGGGCGATGACCACGGGCAGCGGGCGGTAGTTGCGGGCCACCAGCCGTTCCTCGGCGGCGATGGCGGCCGCCGGGTCGACGGCGTCGTCGGTGATCGGGGAGGTGGTCATGGGTGTCGGATCTCCTGTGTGCAGCACTTGATGCCGCCGCCGGCCTTCAGCAGCTCGGAGGTGTCGACCGGTACGGGGGTGTAGCCCCGTTCGGTCAGCCGGTCGATGAGCCCGGTGGCCCCGGGGGAGATGAGGACGTGGTGTCCGTCGGAGACCGAGTTGAGGCCGAAGGCCATCGCGTCCGCGCGGGTGGCGATCACCGCGTCGGGGTAGCGGCGGCGCAGCGCGGCGCGGCTGCCCGGGGAGAACGCCTCCGGGTAATAGGCGATGGTGGTGTCGTCCAGCGCGAACAGCGCGGTGTCGAGGTGGTAGAAGAGCGGATCCACCAGCCGCAGACTGATGACGGCGCTGCCGAAATACTCTTGTGCGGCGATATGCGCGCCGGTCGAGGTGCGGAATCCGTACCCGGCGAGAATGTCCCCGCCGACCGGCACCAGATCACCCTCTCCTTCGCACACGTCTTCGGGTTCCACGACGGGAAATCCGTTTTCCTTGAACCATCGGGTGAATTCGGCCGCCTCCGGCTGCCGCTGCGCGGCGCGGAACCGTGAGCCGAGCACCTTCCCGTCCAGGACCAGCGCCCCGTTGGCGGCGAACACCATGTCGGGCAGACCGGGTACCGGCTCCAGAAGTTCCACCGTGTGGCCGAGCTCCCGGTAGGTGCGCACAAGCGTGTGCCACTGTTCGAGAGCCCGTTCCCTGTCCACCCGGGAATCTTGTCGCATCCACGGATTAATGGCGTACGCCAGCTCGAAATAACGTGGCTCGCACAGCAGATATCGGCGTTCTCGGCCGACCGTGACAGGCGCCATCGAGGCACTTTTCCTTTCGCCGGAGAAGACGACTCCACGCTAAGGACAAAAGCACCGCGCGGACAAGCGTCAGTCCTTGCACGCCGTGCGCACAACGTTGCGTGTCAGCCCGGCTCCGCGGCGTTTTCCACCGCCCGGCTCAGCAGCGGGCGCAGCGCCGTGCCGCCACCGCCGCCCGGCAGCAGCTGGGTGAGGACGATGCGGCTGTCCGTGCGCCGCACGAACGGCTCCGCCCTGATCCGCTCCAGCACCCGCTCGAAGTGCTCGATGCCCCGGGCCCTGATGTGCAGCAGCGCGTCCGCGTCCCCGGTGACGGTCATCGCCGCCACGATCTCGGGATGGTTGCGCGCCACCTCCGACATCCGGCTCGGCGGCGCCGCGCTGTCGCAGTACACCTCGACGTACGCCTCCATGCCCCAGCCCATCGCGTCCGCCCGGACGGTGGTGGTGAAGCCGGTGATCACCCCGGTGGCGCGCAACCGGTCGACCCGGCGCTTGACGGCGGGCGCGGAGAGCCCCACCCGTTGACCGATGTGCACGAAGCTCGCCCGGGCGTTGGCGGTCAGCAACGCCAGAATGGTGCGGTCCAGCTCATCGACGACCGGCGGCAGATGCGTCATGGGGCGGCTCCGGTTCTCGTGATTCCTCACGGCGGGAACGGTGGTTCACCGCCAATGATCACTGCTCGGGGCGCCCCTGCGCACCGTCCAGTGCCCGGCGGACCGCCCGGCCGTAGCGGCGCGCGATCCACCGCTGTGCCGCGCGTCCCAGGGGACCCGCCGCCCGCGCGTACCAGGCGGCCGGCCGGCTCAGCGCCCGTACGGTGAAGGTGACGGCGCCGTCGGCCGACCGCTCGACGACGAACGCCTCCTCGCCGCACTGCGGATGCCCCGGCAGGGTGCCGTAGGCGAACCCGATCCGGTTCCGCTCGTGGACCGTCCACACCACCTCGCACGGCGCGCGCAGCGGCCCCACGCCGACCGTCACCCGGACCCCGGGGGCGGCGAACGGTGCCTTCGTGCGCACGGTGAACCCGGCGCCGCGGTGCGCGCCCCAGTGCAGTACGGCCGCGCCGGCGGCTTCCAGGGCGGCCGGGCCGTGGCCGAGCGGGGTCCGCGCCACCAGCTCCCGGAAACCGTCCGGCGCGGGACCGTCGTTCCGGGTCATCCCGGGGGTGGGGTAACTGAGCGTCATCCGGCGGAGTATAGGGAACGGACCATGCCACAGGAGCCCTTGACGCGTTCATGGCTTGCCTCTAGTCTCTTCAGTCTCCTCTTGAATCGATTCATCTGGAGAAGGGAGTGCCGTGCCCGGTCCCACCGAAGCCCCGCCCCCAGCCCTGCGACTGCGCGGCGTCGCCAAATCCTTCGGCGCCGTGACCGCCGTCCGCGACGTGTCCCTGGACCTGCGTCCCGGCCGCGTGCACGCCCTCGCCGGAGAGAACGGCGCCGGAAAATCCACCCTGGTCCGCATGCTGGCCGGCGCCCACCGCCCCGACCGGGGCACCGTGGAACTCGACGGCCGGCCCACCGTCCTGCGCGACCCGGCCGCCGCCCGCGCCGCCGGCATCGCCGTCATCCACCAGGAACCCACCCTCTTCCCCGACCTCTCCCTGGCCGAGAACCTCTACATGAGCCGCCAGCCCACCGGCCGGCTCGGACGCATCGACCACCGCGCCCTGCGCGCCGCCACCACCGCCCAACTCGCCCGGCTCGGCGTCACCCTCGACCCCGACCGGCCCGCCCGCGGCCTGTCCATCGCCGAACAGCAACTCGTCGAGATCGCCCGCGCGCTCTCCCTCGACGCCCGGATCTTCGTCATGGACGAGCCCACCGCCGCCCTGTCGGGCACCGAGGTCGAGCGCCTGTTCACCGTGGTGCGCGGACTGTGCGCACGCGGCGCCGCCGTCCTGTTCATCTCGCACCGCTTCGAGGAGATCTTCGCCCTCGCCGACGACATCACCGTGCTCCGCGACGGACAGTGGGTCTCCACCGACCCCGCCCACCGCCTCAGCCCCGACACCGTGGTGCGCCGCATGGTCGGCCGGGACATCGGCGCCCTCTTCCCCAAGACGCCGACCACCCCGGGCGAGACCGTGCTCGCCGTCGAGGGCCTCACCCGGCACGGCGCCTTCACGGACATCTCCTTCGCCGTCCGGCGCGGCGAGATCCTGGCCCTCGCCGGGCTGGTGGGCGCCGGCCGCAGCGAGGTGGTGCGCGCCGTCTTCGGCGTCGACCGGTACGACGCCGGTACCGTCACCGTGGCCGGGAAAGCGCTGCGCCCGGGCTCCCCGGCCGCCGCCATGGCCGCCGGGCTCGCCCTCGTCCCCGAGGACCGCCGCCAGCAGGGCCTGGTCCTCGAACTGTCCATCGAACGCAATACGGCGCTCACCCGGCTGCGCCGCCTCGCCCGCCGCGGCATCCTCACCACCCGCCGCGAACGCGCCGAGGCGCTCCACTGGAGCGAACGGTTACGCGTGCGGCACAGCGGTACGCACGCCCCGGCCGGCACCCTCTCCGGCGGCAACCAGCAGAAGATCGTGCTGGCCAAATGGCTGGCCACCGCACCCGCCGTCCTCATCCTCGACGAACCCACCCGCGGCATCGACGTGGGCACCAAGGCCGAGGTGCACCGGATGATGTCCGAACTGGCCGACCGGGGCATGGCCATCGTGATGGTCTCCTCCGAACTCCCCGAGGTCCTCGCCATGGCCGACCGCATCCTGGTGCTCCACGAGGGCCGCGCCACCGCCACCCTGCCCGGCCCCACCGCCACCGCCGAATCCGTCATGGCCGCCGCCACCGGCACCCCGGGGGAGGGGCCGTGAGCAGAGCCCACCCCCGCGAACTGGGCGTGCTGGCCGCCCTGTTGCTGCTGGTCGCCGTCACCGCCGCCGCCAACTCCCGCTTCCTGTCCGGCCAGAGCATCCGTGACCTGCTGCTGTCCGCCGCCGTCCTCACCGTCCTCGCGGCCGGCCAGACCATCGTCGTCCTCACCCGCAACATCGACCTGTCCGTCGGCTCCGTGCTGGGCCTGTCCGCCTTCGGCACCGCCGACCTGCTCTCCGCCGCCCCCGGCACCCCGCTGCCGCTGGCCGCCCTCGCCGGGATCGCCCTCGGGGCACTGTGCGGGGCCCTCAACGGCGCCCTGATCAGCTACGGCGGTGTCCCCGCCCTCGTCATCACCCTCGGCACGCTGTACGTCTTCCGGGGGATCGCGCACTCCTGGGCGGCCGGCCGGCAGATCAACGCCGCCGACCTGCCCCGCCCCTTCCTGGACCTGGGCACCGCCACCGTCGCCGGCATCCCCGTCCTGGCCCTGCTCGCCACCGCCGTGGTGCTCGCCGTCGCCGGGTGGCTGCACAGCTACCGCAGCGGACGCGAGCTGTACGCGATCGGCTCCGAGCCGGCCGCCGCCGAACGCGCCGGCATCCCGGCCGGCCGCCGGGTCCGTACCGCCTTCCTGCTCAGCGGCTCGCTCGCCGGGCTCGCCGGAGTGCTGTACGCCGCCCGCTACGGCACCGTCGACGCCACCGCCGGGCAGGGCCTGGAACTCCAGGTGGTCGCCGCCGTCGTGGTCGGCGGCGTCGCCATCTTCGGCGGCAGCGGCACCGTGCTCGGCGCCGCCCTCGGCGCGCTCCTGCTCACCTGCATCGGCAGCTCGCTGGCCGTGCTGCGGGTGGACCCGTTCTGGCAGCAGGCCGTCGTCGGCGCCCTGATCCTGGCCGCCATCGGACTGGACCGGCTGCTGACCGCCCGACTCGCGGCCCGCGCGGCCCGTACCGCGGGCACCGCCCGTTCCACTCCGGAGGTGTCCCGTGGCAGCTGATCCCCGCTCGGCGATACCGGGTGCCCTGCGCCGCTGGGACACCGCCCTGATCGCCACCCTCCTGCTCGTGACGCTCGCCGCCGCCCTGCTCGTCGACGGCTTCGCCACCGGCCGCAACACCCAGTTCCTGCTGCTGGACGCCGTCGCCGTCGGCCTGGTCGCCCTCCCGGTCACCCTGATCATCGTCACCGGCGAGATCGATCTGTCGGTGGCCAGCACCCTGGGCCTGTGCAGCGCCGTGATGGGCCAGCTGTGGCTGTCCGGCTGGCCGCTGGAACTGGTGGTCCTCGCCGTCGTCGCGCTCGGCGCGGTGCTCGGCGCCGTCAACGGCCTGTTCGTCACCGGCTTCGGACTCCCCGCGCTCGCCGTCACCATCGGCACCCTCGCCGCCTACCGGGGCCTGGCGTTCGTGGTGCTCGGCGATCGCGCCGTCGCCGACTTCCCCCGGGAGTGGACGGACGCGGCCGGCGGTACGGCGCTGGCCGGCGCCATCCCCGCCGCCATGCTCCTCACCGCGCTCGCCGCGGCCGGCTGCGCCGTGCTGCTGCACGCCACCCCCCTGGGCCGGGCCCTGTTCGCCATCGGCAACAACGCCGAGGCCGCCCGCTTCTCCGGCATCGCCGTGGCCAGGACCAAGTTCTGGCTCTTCGTCGGCTGCGGCGCCGTCTCGGGGCTGGCCGGGGTGTTCTGGACGCTGCGCTACGCCAGCGCCCGGGCCGACAACGGCCAGGGCCTGGAACTCGCCGTGGTCGCCGCCGTCCTGCTGGGCGGGGTGTCCATCTTCGGCGGCCGGGGCACCCTCGCCGGGGTGTGCGCCGGGGTGCTGCTGCTCGTCACCTTGCGCAACGCCCTCCAGCTCGCCGATGTGCCCGCCGACACGCTCGACATCGTGACCGGCTCCCTGCTGATCGTCTCGGTGATCGCCCCCCGGGTGCTCTCCGGACTGCGGCAGCGCCGGCGTTCCCGCGCCACCCGCACCTGACGCCCGCCTGACGCCCGGCGCCCCCGACACCGGGGCGCGAAGAGACGAAGGGAACCGGACATGCCCGTACCCACCCGCCGGTCACTCACCGGTACGGCGGCCACCGCCCTCGCGGCGCTGCTGTTGCTCACCGCCTGCTCGGGAACCACCCGCGGCGACGACGACGGCACCCCCGAACCGGGCGGCGCCGCCGCGCCCACCGGGAACGCCGACCCCGACGCGCCCCTGGTCGAGGGCCTGGCGGTGGCGTTCCTCCCCAAGCAGGTCAACAACCCCTACTTCACGGTGGCCAGGGGCGGCGGCGAGCGCGCCGTCGCCGAGTTCGGCGGCTCCTTCAAGGAGGTCGGCCCCTCGGAGGCCAGCGCCTCCTCCCAGGTGAGCTACATCAACACGCTCACCCAGCAGGGCACCGACGTGATCGCCATCTCCGCCAACGACCCGGGCGCGGTGTGCGGGGCGCTGAACAGCGCCCGGGACGCCGGGGCGCGGGTGGTGACCTTCGACTCCGACGCGCGCGCCGAGTGCCGCGACGTCTTCATCAACCAGGCCACCGCCGAGGACGTCGCGCGCACCCAGATCGAGTTGATCGCCGAACAGATCGGCGGTGCCGGGGAGATCGCCATCCTGTCGGCCACCCCCAACGCCACCAACCAGAACACCTGGATCGCGCTGATGGAGGAGGAGCTGGAGCGCCCCGAGTACGCGGACATCGAGATCGTCGCGGTGGCGTACGGCAACGACGAGGACGAGAAGTCCTTCCAGGAGACCCAGGGGCTGCTGCGCGCCCACCCGGACCTGGCCGGCATCATCTCGCCCACCACGGTCGGACTCGCCGCGGCGGGACGTTATCTGTCCGGCTCCGAGTACCGCGGGCAGGTCGCGCTGACCGGCCTGGGCACCCCCAACCAGATGCGGGAGTTCGTGCACGACGGCACGGTGGTGTCCTTCGCCCTGTGGAACCCGTCCGACCTGGGCTATCTGGCCGCCTACGCGGGCGCCGCGCTGGCCTCCGGGCAGCTCACCGGCGCCGAGGGCGAGACCTTCACGGCCGGGGACCTGGGCGAGTTCACCATCGGCGCGGACGGCGTGATCGCGCTGGGGCCGCCCACGGTCTTCGACGCCGCCACCGTGGACGACTTCGACTTCTGACGGCGGTCCGGCGGGGGAGCGGCGGTGGCGGGAGCGGCACGGGGGCCGTCGGTCACTCCCACACCACCACGCTGCGCCGCACCGGCACGGCCGCCGAATCCGTGGCGAACAGCTCGGGGGAGTGCGACCTGATGCGCTCGATGTCGTGGAAGACGGCGCGCAGATGGGTGCGCATGGCGGTACGGGCCAGCGCCGCGTCGCCGCCGGTCACCGCGTCCAGGATCTCGCCGTGCTGGGCGGCGAACCCGGCCGAGGTGGCGTTCTCGTACAGACCCAGACGCCGTGCCCGGTCCAGGTGCCCCTTGGCGGCGGCCACCGTGGTCCAGGCGGCGGCGTGTCCGCTCAGCCGCAACAGCCCCTGATGGAACGCCTCGTCCAGCTCGAAGAACTCCTCGAGACCGAGACCGGGGCGCCGCTGCCGTTCCAGATTGTCACGCAGTTCCGCGACCAGGTCCTCGTCCAGTGCGTCCGGCAGGTCCTCCAGCGAGGCGAGCTCGACGGCTTCGCGCAGGAACTGCGCGTCGGCGACCTGGGTGGCGTCGACCCGGGCGACGAAGGAGCCGATCTTGGGAAAGACCTGCACCAGGCCCTCCTGGGCCAGCATGATCAGCGACTCGCGGACGGGGGTGCGGCTGACCCCGAGGGAGGCCGCCAGCTCGTTCTCCGAGAGCGCGGCGCCCGGGGGCAGCTCAAGGGTGAGGACCATCTGGCGCAGCGTGGTGTAGATGGTGCGCCGTGAGGTCCTGGAGATCCGGGAGGGCCGCCGCCGGTCCGATTGAGGCATGTGCCCCATCGTATCGGTGGCGCCGGGCCGCCGGCCCGGGTCGCGGCACGCTGCCGCCGCCCCGGCGCCGACCAGGCGAAAAGCCCTCGGGAAAGTCCTCCGCAAAGTATTGCCGTCCTGCCCGACCAGTGCTTGTATACAAGCTCTGTACGACAGGATCGTCCGACAGAGATCCGCGATGACGCGACAAGGAGAAGGCTGCTGTGAGCACGATCGAGCGCGCCGAGGTGTTCGTCGCCTCCCCCGGACGCACCTTTGTGACCCTGCGCATCACCACCTCGGACGGGGTGACCGGCCTGGGCGACGCCACCCTCAACGGCCGCGAACTCGCCGTCGCCAGCTATCTGCGCGACCACCTCGTCCCCCTCCTGATCGGCAAGGACCCCGCCCGCATCGAGGACATCTGGCAGTACCTCTACAAGGGCGCGTACTGGCGGCGCGGCCCCGTCACCATGACCGCCATCTCCGCCGTCGACACCGCCCTGTGGGACATCAAGGGCAAAACCGCCGGGCTCCCCGTCTACCAGCTGCTCGGCGGGCGCTCCCGCGACGGCGTCCTCGTCTACTCGCACGCCAGCGGCACCGACATCCCCGCCCTCCTGGACGATGTCGACCGCTTCCTGTCCCTGGGCTACAAGGCCGTCCGCGCCCAGGCCGCCGTCCCCGACGTCGGCGGCACCTACGGCGTACGCAAGGGCAAGGTCTACGAGCCCGCCGCCACCGCCCTCCCCGACGAGCAGCCCTGGGACACCCAGGCCTACCTCAACTTCGCCCCCGGCTACCTGGAGGCCGTCCGCGACCGCTTCGGCTTCGGCTTCCACCTCCTGCACGACATCCACCACCGCCTCACCCCCATCGAGGCCGCCCGCTTCGGCAAGCGCGTCGAGGACGCCCAGCTGTTCTGGATGGAGGACCCGACTCCCGCCGAGAACCAAGAGGCGTTCCGCCTCATCCGGCAGCACACCACCACCCCCATCGCCGTCGGCGAGGTCCTCACCTCCATCTGGGACGTCCAGCACCTCATCACCGAACAGCTCATCGACTACATCCGCACCACCGTCGTGCACGCCGGCGGCATCACCCACCTGCGCCGCATCTTCGACCTCGCCGCCCTCTACCAGGTACGCACCGGCTCGCACGGCGCCACCGACCTCTCCCCGGTCAGCCTCGCCGCCAACGTCCACCTCGACCTCACCGTCCCCAACTTCGGCATCCAGGAGTACATGGGCCACCCCGACGAGGCCGCCGAGGTCTTCCACGGCGGCGTCACCTTCGCCGACGGCATGCTGCACCCCTCCGAGGAACCGGGCCTGGGCGTCGAGTACGACGAGGCCGCCGCCGCACGCTTCCCCTACCAGCCGCGCTACCTGCCCGTCGCGCGCCGCCTGGACGGATCGGTGCACGACTGGTGACCACCACCGCACCCCACCCCCGCACGCTCGGCCGGGCCACCGCGCACCGGCTGCCCCCGGCGCTGCGCCCGGCCCTGGAGGCGGGCGCGCTGCGCACCCGCGTCCTGCACATCGGCCTGGGCGCCTTCCACCGCGCCCACCAGGCCCTGTACACCGAGAACGCCGCCCTGCGCAGCGGCGAACCCTGGGGCATCACCGCGGTCGCCCCCCGCTCCGTGGAGACGGTGCGCGCCCTGCGCGCCCAGGACTGCCTCTACACGCTGACCGAACACCACCCCGAAGGGCCGCGCCCGCGCGTCCTGTCGGCGCTCACCGGCGCGCTGGCCATGACCGAGGACGCCGGGCGGATCGACGCGCTGCTCACCGACCCCGAGGTGACGGTGGTGACCCTGACCGTCACCGAGAAGGGCTACCACGCACGCGGCGGCACCCTCGACCGCACCGACCCCGCGATCGCCGCCGACCTGGCGGCGACCGCGGACCCGGCGCCGGCGCGGGCGCGGGCGCGCACCGTCATCGGCCGGCTCGCCGCGGGACTCGCCGCCCGCATGCGCACCACCGGCGCCCCGATCAGCGTCGTCTCCTGCGACAACATGGCCGGCAACGGCGCCGTACTGGGCGCCGTCGTCCGCGCCTTCACCGAGGCCAGCGGCTGGCCCGACCGGCACACCGTGCTGGAGCGCATGGCGTCCGCCGTCACCTTCCCCGGCACCGTCGTGGACCGGATCGTGCCCGCCACCACCCCTGCCGACCGCGCCGCCGCCGCTGCCGCGCTCGGTCTCGCCGACGCCCTGCCGGTCACCGCCGAGCCCTACCGGCAGTGGGTCCTCCAGGACACCTTCGCCGCCCCCCGCCCACCCTGGGAACACGACGGCGCCCTGTTCGTCGCCGACCCCGCCCCGTACCAGCTCACCAAGCTGCGCCTGCTCAACGGATCCCACTCCGCCCTCGCCTACCTCGGTCTCGCGGCCGGCGCCACCACCATCGACGGCACCCTGGCCACCGACTGGGGCGAACCCCTGGTCCGTGCCCTGTGCGCCGAGGTCGCCGGCACCCTCCCGCCCGGCGGCCCCGATCCCGCCGCGTACACCGAAGCGCTGGTGACCCGCTTCCGCAACCCCGCGATCGGCCACCGGCTGCGCCAGATCGGCTCGGACGGTTCGCTCAAGATCCCCGAACGCTGGCTGCCGGCCCTGCGCACCCTGCGCGCGGCCGGTACCGCCACCCCCGCACTCGAACTCGCCCTCGCCGGCTGGGTGCTCACCACCCGCCCCGGGGCCGGCACCACCGACCCGGCGGCCACCACCCTCGCCGCCCAGCACCTGCCGGACGACCCCGCCGGCACCGTACGCGCCCTGCTCACCGCCCTCGGCGCCCCCGACCTGGCGGGCGACCAGCAGCTGACCGCCGCCGTCGCCGCCCGGCTGCCCGCCCTGCGGGCCGGCCGCGTCGAGATCTGACCACACCCGGCACCCTTCTCTCCTCCCGTCCCCTCCCTCCCCAGCGCACCGCAGGAACAACGGAGTTCACGATGACGAACAGCGCCACCACGGAGCCCACCGGCGCCGTGCACAGAACCACCCGGGATCTCACCCGGGCCGCCGTCTCCGGATGGCTGGGCACCGCCATGGAGTTCATGGACTTCCAGCTCTACTCCCTGGCCGCCGCCATCGTCTTCAACAAGATCTTCTTCCCCGACGTCAGCCCCGCCATCGGCCTCATCGCCGCCATGGCCACCTACGGCGTCGGCTACGTCGCCCGCCTCGCCGGCGCCGTCTACTTCGGCCGCATGGGCGACCGCCTGGGCCGCAAGAAAGTCCTCATCATCACCATCGTGATGATGGGCGTGTCCACCACCCTCATCGGCGCCCTGCCCACCTACGCCACCATCGGCATCATGGCCCCGGTCCTGCTGGTCGCCCTGCGCCTCGTCCAGGGATTCGGCGCCGGCGCGGAAATCGCCGGAGCCACCGTCATGCTCGCCGAGTACGCGCCGCCACCGCGCCGCGGCCTGGTCGCCTCCCTCGTCTCCCTCGGCACCAACTCCGGCACCCTGGCCGCCTCCGGACTGTGGGCCATCCTGCTGGCCGTGCTCACCGAGGAACAACTCCTCGCCTGGGGCTGGCGACTGCCCTTCCTGCTCAGCTTCGTGCTGCTGATCTTCGCCCTGTGGCTGCGCCGCAACCTCAAGGAGAGCCCCGTCTTCGAGGAGCGCCCCGACGTGGTCGACGGCGTCGCCCTCACCCGGGGCGAGCTGGAGGCGACCGCCGCCGCCACCGGGGACGAGGACCGGCACGCCGGCACCCTGGAGGCCGGACTGCGCCAGCGCAAGGGCAAGGCGTTCTTCCTCGCTCTGGGCCTGCGCTTCGGCCAGGCGGGCAACTCCGGCCTCGTCCAGACCTTCCTGGTCGGCTACATCGCCACCACCCTGGCCGTGGACCGGGCCATCCCCACCGACGCCATCCTGTACGGCTCCCTGCTCGGCTTCGTCACCGTGCCCCTCGTCGGCATCCTCGGCGACCGCTTCGGCCGCCGCCCGATGTACATCGCGCTCACCACCGCGACCATGCTCCTCGCCTTCCCGCTGATGCTGATGATCGCCCACGGCTCCACCACCGCCCTCATGGTCGGCATGGTCCTGGCACTCAACATCGGCGTGCTCGGCCTGTTCTCCCTGGAGTCCGTCACCATGGCCGAACTCTTCGGCTCCCGCACCCGCTTCACCCAGCTCGCCGTCGCCAAGGAGATCGGCGGCGTCCTCGCCACCGCCATCGGCCCGGTGCTCGCCGCCTCCCTCACCGCCGCCACCGGCAGCTGGTGGCCGATCGCCGCCATGCTGGTCGTCTACTCCGCCATCACCCTCACCTCCGCCGTCCTGGCCCCCGAGACCCGGGGACGCGACCTGGTCCGACTGGAGGACGCGGCATGAAAGCGGTCGTCGTCCACGGCGCCGGAGACGTCCGCGTCGACGAACTCCCCGCCCCCGCACCGCCGGGCCCGGGCGAGGTCCTGCTGGCCCTCGAATGGGGCGGCATCTGCGGCTCCGACCTCGCCTACTGGAAACACGGCGCCTCCGGCACCGCCACCCTGAACCGGCCCATGATCCTGGGCCACGAGGTCGCCGGACGGATCGCCGCCCTGGGCCCCGGCGTCAGCGGCCTCGCGCCGGGACAGCCGGTCACCGTCCACCCCGCACAGCCCACCGCGGACTCGGTGCTGCCGCCGCGGCTCGCCGGGCGCACCAACCTCCACTCGCGGGTGCGGTACTTCGGCTCCGCCGCGTTCGACCCGCACACCGACGGCGGCTTCAGCCAGTACCGTACGGTCCCCGCCGACCAGATACGGCCACTGCCGGACGGAGTGGACACCGAACACGGCGCCCTGGCCGAACCGCTCGCCGTCGCCCTGCACGCCGTGCGCCGCGCCCCCGACCCGCGCGGGCGCACCGTCCTGGTCAACGGCGCGGGCCCCATCGGCTCCCTGGTGGTCGCCGCCGCGCTGCACCGCGGCGCCGCCGCCGTCATCGCGGCCGACCTCTGCGCCGACTCGCTCGCCATCGCCCGCGCCATGGGCGCCACCGACACCCGCGACCTGTCCCGTGGCGCCGGCCTGCCGCAGGACACCGAGATCGTCTTCGAGGCGTCCGGGGCACCCGCGGCGCTCGGGCCGGTCCTGCGCGCCACCGCACGCGGCGGCACCCTCGTCCAGGTCGGCAACCTGCCCGGCACCCCGGCCCCCGCCGCCCTGGGCGAACTGGTCACCCGCGAGATCAGCTGGGTCGGCTCCTACCGCTTCGCCGGCGAACTGGACGAGGCGCTGGCCGCCCTGCGCGACGGCCTCGACGTCGGTCCGGTCATCAGCCACCGCTTCGGCATCGAGGAGGCGCCCTCCGCCCTGGCGGTGGCCGCCGACCCGGCCGCCGGAAGCGGCAAGGTCATGCTCCGGCTGGCGGACGCCCCGTGACCCGCCCACCGGCCGACACCGGTGCCGACGTCGTGTGCCTGGGCGAGACCATGGCGGTCATCGCCCCCGCCGACGGTCGGCCGCTGGCCACCGCGGCGCACCTGTCCCTGGGTGTCGGCGGCGCCGAATCCAACGTCGCCTGCGCGGTGGCCGGGCTCGGCCACCGCGCCGCCTGGGCCGGACGGGTCGGTCAGGACCCGTTCGGCACCCGCATCCTGACCGAACTCGCCGACCGAGGGGTCGACATCAGCGGCGCGACGGTGGACCCCGAGCGGCCCACCGGCCTGTACGCCAAGGACCCCGGACCCACCGGCACCCGCACCCACTACTACCGCCGCCACTCCGCCGCGAGCCGGATGGGCCCAGGGCTCGCCTCCCACCCCGCCCTGCGCGCGGCCCGGATCCTCCACCTCACCGGCATCACCGCCGCCCTGTCCGACAGCTGCGCCGCCCTGCTGGACGCCCTGGTGGTACGGCGCGCCGCGCCGGGACCGCTGATCTCCTTCGACATCAACCACCGCCCGGCGCTGTGGCGCGGGGGCCCCCGGCAGGCGGCACCCACCCTGCTCGCCCTCGCCCGCGCCGCCGACGTGGTGTTCACCGGACGGGACGAGGCCCAGACGCTGTGGGGCACCGCCCGCCCCGAGGACATCAGGGACCTGCTGGCCCCCGCACCCCTCGTCGTGGTCAAGGACGCCGAACACGGCGCCACCGCCTACAGCACCCGTGAGGGCACCACCTTCGTCCCCGCCCGCCGGCTGCGCGTGGTCGAACCGGTCGGCGCGGGCGACGCCTTCGCCGCCGGCTACCTCGCCGGGCTGCTGGAGGAACGCGACCCGGTCGCCCGGCTGCGCCTGGGCCACCTCGCCGCGGCCGCCGCCCTGCGCACCGCCGCCGACCTGCCCACCCTGCCGCCGCGCACCGCACTCGACCCCTGGCTCACCCTCGACGACGCCGCCTGGAGCACCCCGGATGACCAGTACTGACCCGCTCGCCCCGCTCGCCGCCGACCGCGTCATCGCGGTCATCCGCGCCCCCGAGATCCCCGACGCCGCCGCCCTGTGCGCGGCGCTGCGCGAAGGCGGCATCCACTGGGTCGAGTTCACCTACACCACCCCGGATCTGACCACCCATCTGCGGCGCGCGGCAGCCGAGGCCGGGGCCGGGCTGGGCGCCGGCACGGTGCTCACCGCCGCCCAGGCCGAGCAGGCCATCGAGGCGGGCGCCCGCTACCTGGTCACCCCCGGCGTACGCCCCGACGTCGCGGAGGCCGCCGCACCGGCCGGCATCCCCGTGGTCATGGGCGCACTCACCCCCACCGAGGTCTCCCAGGCCCTGGACCTGGAGGCCGCCGCGGTGAAGATCTTCCCCGCCCACGCCCTGGGCCCGCGCCACTTCAAGGACCTCGGCGGCCCCTACCCTGGCACCCCCCTGGTGGCCTCCGGTGGCGTCAACGCCTCCAACGCCGCCGCGTTCCTGGCCGCCGGGGCCCTCGCCGTGTGCGCCGGATCCGACGTGGTCCCCCCGGCCGCCGTCGCCGCCGCCGACTGGCGGCAGATCACCGAGCGCGCCAGGGAGTTCACCGCGGCGCTGGGGTGACGGGAGCCGAAGGCCCGGCCGCCCCGGTCCGCCGTCAACAGCGGGGCGCGCGGGGCACCCGGTCGGCGGAACCCCGGGCCTGTCCCTGGATTTCGCGGCCCGTTCCGGCCCAGCATGGCGGTGGAAACCCAGCCGAGGGAGACACCATGTCCGCCACCACCACCGCCGCCGTGGTCAGGCCAGGTACCGGCGCCTTCGCGTGGGAGGAGATCCGGCTGGACGCGCTGCGCGCCGACGAGGTGCTGGTCCGGATCGTCGGCGCCGGCATCTGCCACACCGACCTCGCCGTACGGGACGGCCACGTCCCGCTGCCGCTGCCCGCCGTGCTCGGCCACGAGGGCGCCGGCGTCGTCCAGGCGGTGGGGGGCCGGGTGACCCGGGTCGCCCCCGGCGACACCGTGCTGCTGTCCTTCAGCTCCTGCGGCGCGTGCCGCGCCTGCGCACACGGGCGCCCCGGCCACTGCGACACCTTTCTGCCCCGCAACGCCTCCGGTTCCCGCGCCGACGGCACCAGCCCGCTCGCCGATGCCGGCGGCGAGCGGCTCTCCGGGCGGTTCTTCGGCCAGTCCTCCTTCGCCGCCCTCGCCATCGCCGACGAACGCTGCGCCATCCCGGTCGAGGTCGCGGACGAGGACGAACTCGCCCTGCTCGCCCCCGTCGGCTGCGGCGTGCAGAGCGGCGCGGGCGCCGTCCTCAACGTGCTGCGCCCGCAACCGGGCGACACGCTCGCCGTCTTCGGCACCGGGGCGGTCGGCCTGTCCGCCGTGATGGCCGCGGCCCTCACCGCGGCGGTGCGCGTCATCGCCGTCGACCTGCGCCCCGCCCGGCTCGCCCTCGCCCGCGAACTCGGCGCCACCGACACCATCGACGCCGGACAGGACGATGTCGCCGAGCGCCTGGCCGAACTGACCGGCGGGCGCGGCGTCAGCCACGCCGTGGAGAGCAGCGGGGTGCCCTCCGTCCTGCGCCAGGCCGTCGACGCGCTGGCCATCGGCGGCACGGCGGCGGTCCTCGGCCTGCCGCCGGCCGGCAGCGAGGTGGCGTTCGACGTCAACACCCTGCTGAGCGGCCGTACCGTGCGCGGCGTGTACGAGGGCGACAGCGACCTGGTCACCTTCATCCCCGCCCTGGTCGCCCTGCACCGCGCCGGACGCCTCCCCTTCGAGCGGCTGATCCGCACCTATCCGCCCGAGCGGATCAACGAGGCGGCCGACGCCGCCGCCCGGGGCGAGGTCATCAAACCGGTCCTGCGGTTCCCGGCCGCCCCCGGCTGAGACCGACGCTCACTCGGCGGACTCGCGGCCGGTCAGCCGGACCTCCTCGATGTCCAGATGGGCCTGGATCTGCCGCAGCACCGTGTCGTCGATGCGCCGCTCGTCGCGCAGCCGCAGCACCGTGGCCCGCTTGTGGGCGATCATGGCCAGCCGGAGTTCGCCGTAGTGCCGGTTGTACGTCAGCGCCATCTCGTCCTCCCCGTCGCCGTCCCCGTGGCCGGCCCGCAGCACCGCCAGATGCGTCTCGTACTCGCGCCGCGTCCGCTCCAGCACCTCCGGGGCGGTGCCGAGCCTGGCGGCCACCTCCGGGAGCGCGGCGAGTGCCTCCTCGGCGGCCAGCGTCTGGGCGAGATGCCGTTCCGCCTCGACATCGGTGTCGCGCGGCAGCCGTGCCCACCGCACGACCACCGGCAGCAGCAGCCCCTGTGTCACGAGGGTCACCGCGATCACCCCACAGGTGACGCAGATGATCAGATCGCGTTCGGGGAACGGCGCCCCCGAATCGAGAGTGTGCGGTACCGACAGCGCCACCGCGAGGGAGACCGCGCCCCGGAAACCCGCCGTCGCGCTGACCACCCGCATCCGGGCCCCGGCCCGGCGGGCCCGCTGCTGCGGGCGGCGGTCCAGCACCCTGATCACATAGGGGGAGGTGAACAGGAACGCGAAGCGCACTCCGACGACCACCGCCGAGACCACCAGCACGGCCAGTGCCGCCTTGGCGATCCCGGTGCTGGTCAGGCTCCGCACCGCGTTCTGCGCCTGGAGGCCGACCAGCACGAACAGCGAGCCGTTGAGCGCGAAGGTGGCCAGCGACCAGAACGCGGTCGCCTGCCGCCGGGTCTCGGCGCTCGCCACCCGCGGCCCCGCCTGGCTCATGATCAGCCCGCACACCACCACGGCCAGCACCCCCGAGGCGTGCACGGCCTCGGCCAGCAGGAACGCGGTGTACGGGATGAGCAGCAGCGCCACATTGCCCAGCAACGGATCGGCGAGCAGCGCGCGCACCCGCACCCCGACCAGGGCGACCAGCACCCCCGCCAGCACCCCGACCGCGTAGGAGAGCAGGAACAGGGCGCTGACGTGCGGGAGGGTGAAGTGTTCCGCGCCGACCGTGATCCCGGCCGCCAGCCCGTACAGCACCAGGGCGGTGCCGTCGTTGACCAGGCTCTCGGCGCGCAGCGTGGTCACCGTGCGGCGCGGCAGGGCGCGGGCGAGCACCCCGGTCGCCGTCGCGTCGGTGGGGGCCACGGCGGCGCCGAGCACCCAGGCCGCGCCCCAGGGCAGCCCCAGCGCGTGCCCGACCGCCGCCACCGCGCCGGCCGTGGCGATGACCAGCACGGTGGACATGAGCACGATGGCCCGCAGATTGCTGCGGATCTCCCGCAGCGAGGTGGTCAGGCTCTCCCAGTACAGCAGCGCGGGAAGGAACAGCAGCAGCACGGCCTCGGGCGGCAGTGGCACCTCGCGCAGCGCCGGGACGAAGCCCAGCAGCACGCCGCCCGCCAGCAGCACGATGGGCGGGGCGATGCGCAGCCGGTTCCCGATGACATGGCCGAGCACGAGGGCCGCGCCGAGGACGACGACGAGTTCCAGAGCGAGCACGGCGGTTCTCCCGGTGGTGTGTCCACCGGCCGGCCCGCCGCTCCGGGTCGGGCTCAGGCCATGGTCGACACGTCGATCACGAAGCGGTAGCGGACATCGGAGGCGAGGATCCGCTCGTAGGCGTCGTTGATCTTCTGCGCCGGTATCAGCTCGATCTCGGAGCCGATCCGCTGCACGTCGCAGAAGTCGAGCATCTCCTGCGTCTCGGGCAGCCCGCCGATCATCGATCCGGCGAAGGTACGGCCCGAGGTGAGCAGGGAGAACACGTTCAGCGACATCGGTTCGGCGGGCGCGCCCACATTGACCAGGGCGCCCTCCACAGTGAGCAGCGACAGGTAGGCGTCGAGGTCCAGCCGGGCACTGACCGTGTTGATGATCAGATCGAACGTCCCGGCCAGCTGCTCGAAGGTCTCCGGGTCGGAGGTGGCGTAGTAGTGGTCCGCACCCAGCCGCAGCCCGTCCTCCCGCTTCTTCAGCGACTGCGACAGCACGGTGACCTCGGCACCCAGCGCGTGGGCGAGCTGGACCGCCATGTGGCCGAGACCGCCCAGGCCGACCACCGCGACCTTCGTCCCCGGCCCGGCGCCGAACCGGCGCAGCGGCGAGTAGGTGGTGATGCCCGCGCACAGCAGCGGGGTGGCGGCGGCCAGGTCGACGCTCTCGGGCATCTTGAGCGCGAAGTCCTCGGTGACCACGATGTGGGTCGAGTAGCCGCCGTGCGTGAGGCGGCCGTCCGCCTCCAGCGAGCCGTAGGTGAGGGTGCCGCCGACCGCGCAGTACTGCTCCCGGCCGGACCGGCACGGGGCGCACGCGCCGCAGGAACCGACCAGACAGCCGATGCCCGCCTTGTCGCCGCGTGCGAAGCGGGTGACCTCGGGGCCGACCTCGGTGACGATGCCCGCGATCTCGTGGCCGGGAACGACCGGATAGTGGGCGTCCCCCCAGTCGCCGCGGACGTGGTGGATGTCGGAGTGGCAGATCCCGGCGTACCGGATCTCTATCAGGATGTCGTGCGGGCCGACCTCGCGGCGTTCGATGGTGGTGGGGGTGAGCGGCTCCGTCGCCGAGGTGGCGGCGAAGGCGTTGACAGTGAACACGTTGCTCCGTGGGTTCAGTCGGTTCAGGTGCGCGGCAGCAGCCGCATGGTGGTCGAGTGCGCCCCGTCGGTCAGGACGGAGTCGACGATGGACTGCGCGTAGTGCCCGTACTTCGTGCGGTACGCGCCGTCCACCTCGTCGTTCCGTGCCGGGTCGGCGTCGCTGAAGGTGACGTCCTTCTCCACGCCGCCGGCCCGGATCCGGCCCTCCTGGCGGATCCGGGTGGACCGGTACCAGTCGGAGTCGGTCCCCTTGACGGACCGCACGTACAGGTCGTCGTGGTCGCGCACCACCCAGATGGTGCGCCAGCTGCTGAGCGAGCCGTCCTGGCGCAGCGAGGCGATCCGCAGTTCGTCCGCGTCGCCGACCCTGGTCAGTTCGTCATCGGTCCATGTGCTCATCGGATGACCTCCTCGTGCCGCGCGGTCCCGCTGGGGGCCCGCGTGATTCCTGCCGGTAGCCAACGACCCCCGGACAGGGCCCGCCCGTATGACGGGGCGGTGCGACGCGAGCCATCACCCGTACGGACGTTCTCCACCCTGCCCGGCGCGGCAACCGGGTGGCAGACCGCGATGTGCCGGGGAGCGGCGTTCGGGGGTGTGACAGAGCCCCTCTCCCGCGTCCGTTCCGGCCGCCGGCGCGCGACACTGGAGGGCATGACGCGTGAGCCATCAGGTGGTACGGAGCTGGGCCGCTTTCTGCGGGCCCGCCGTACCCAGACCACCCCGGCCTCGGCCGGCCTGACGGTCGGCCCGGGCCTGCGCCGTACCCCCGGGCTGCGCCGCGAGGAGCTGGCGACCCTGGCCGGGGTGAGCATCGACTACTACACGCGCATCGAGCGCGGCCGTGAGACCCGGCCCAGCCCCGCCGTGATCGATGCGCTGGCCCGTGCGCTGCGGCTCGACGAGGCCGAGCACGAGCATCTGCGCGACCTCGCGACGCTCTCGGCCCGCCAGGCGCCGGAGGCCGCGGCCGTGCCGAGCCGGACGGTCAGCGCCGGCGTCAAGCTGCTGCTGGAGGGGCTGCGGCCCTACCCGGCGCAGGTGCTCAGCCGCAGCATGGACGTCCTCGCCTTCAACCCGGGCGGGGCCCGGCTGTACCCGGGCATGGAGGAGTGGCCGGCCAAGCAGCGCAATCTCGCCCGCTACATCTTTCTGCACCCCTCCTCGCGTCAGCTGTTCACCGACTGGGACAACCAGGTGCGCGGCTGCGTCTCCCGGCTGCGGACCCTGGCGGGCACCGACCCCGACGCCCCCGACCTGGCCGGCCTGGTCGGGGAACTGCTGCTGAAGAGCCCGGAGTTCGCCAAGCTGTGGGACCGCTACGAGGTCCGGCCGCACAGCCACGGCAGGAAGACCTTCCACCACCCCGAGGTCGGTGAACTGACCCTCGGATACCAGTCGATGCTGCTGGACGGAACCGCCGGGCACCGCGTCAACACGTACTTCGCCGAACCGGGCACGCCCGAGTACGACGCGCTGGTGCTGCTGGACATCTCCGCCCACGAGCGCCTGAGCGCGGCCGCGGGCGGGTCCGGCTGTTAGGGCTGCGAGGGCCGCTGGCTCCGATCCGGCGCCGAAGCGGGGGACGGGGCAGGGACGAGGGAGCGGGCCCAGGCGTCGTACAGGCGGGCGAGATGGAGCCGGTCCTCCGCCGACCACTGCTCGCCACGGCTGGAGACAAAGGTCCTGATGGCACGGTTGATGGCGTCGGAGGCGAGTTCCATCTGCGGTCCTGGGGAGGGCGGGGGAGTGGGTGCGGTCATGGTGGTGCTCCGGGCTATCCGCGAACGTCGGCGTGCGGTGTCGTCGCCGGGACGTCCGGTCCGCGCAACGCCTGGCTGAACGTGGTGGTGAAGGGCGGCCTCTCGTCCCGCTGACGGATGCGCCGTTCGACGGCCTCCCGTGACCAGCGCTTGCGTAACGTCTTGGCGCTCATGCCCAGGGCGTCGGCGATCTCCGCCGTGGTCAGTCCGTCGAGACGGGCCCGGCGGACGGCGGCGGCCACCAGATCCTCCCGGGGCAACCCGGAGGAACGCAGCAGCCTGAGCAACTCCCTTGCCGCGTCCGGGCCCGGGATGAGCGCGGTGGTCTCCGTGAGACGGGCGTGCCCGGTGAAGTCCGCCGCGACGGCGGCGGCGTAACCGTCCTCCTCCCCGGCACCGGATGTGTCGACGGCGCTGCGCATGCGGTACGCCGCGTCCCGGCAGCGCTTGTCGCAGTACTCCTTGGGGCGGCCGGAGTGGTTCGGGGTCACATCCATGCGGCACTTCGGGTTCTTGCAATGGGTCATGATGCCTCGGTGGGGCAGGGCGGGCCGGGGTACGGCCCGCCGTTCCGTCTTCGTGGTGGCGCCGGCGGCGGGGAGGCCGGTCCGGCGCCGGGACCGGGCGGGTCACGCGGCGGACGGCCGCGGTGGCGGTGGCGCGTGCCGCGCGGGCCCGCCCGGCTGTGCCGTGCGGTGCCGGATCAGCCGATGTGCAGGCGGTGCCAGCGCAGATGGGAGCCACGGGCAGCGGCCAGGGCGATGAACGCGGCCACCGCGTCCAGCAATCCCGGCCCGTCCCAGATCAGGACCAGGGGCAGGGCGATGACGGCGATCGCCACGGCGGCGGGCACCATGACGGTGGTTTCACGACGACGGGTGGTTTCGGGGGTGGGGACCTGCGGAATGCTACGGTCACCACGCCGCTCCAACGAGCCCGTTAACGGGAACACGAGGGTCGGCGGTACACGGTCGGGAGACATCGTCCTCCTAGATGCGTGGGTCACAAGTCGAAGGGGAGCCCGGGCTGGTTGGTCGCCTACCGGGCCCCTTCGCGTGCCTGGACGCTACCTGTTCAACCGTACGAGACGCCAGCACTACCAGACGTAATCACCATCATCGCGCCGGAGGGGCGGCGAAATTCGCAGTAATATGCCAGTGGCGGTCAAAAACGGTCAGGCTGCGGGGCGTTCCGGTGGAGAACCTTCGCCGTCCACGCACAACCCCGCCGGGCTGGCGTCCCGCCTCCCCCATCCGATAATGAACCTCCCCCGGTGCGCGGCTCGCTCGCCGTGATGGTCAACCGGGGTACGCGTGCCACGAGTAGAGGCATGACCGGGTGGGTCGGGGGAGGGCTCCGTGACTCCTCCACCCCGTAAACGGGGTGGCTTCTCGCTAAGCCGGGTTGGCGTCGCGACGGACCAGCCCGGCCCGTAGAACGTTCAGGGCGCCCACCGTGTCCGCGTGCGCGGTGTGGCCGCACGAGACGCAGAGGAACTTCTTCTGGGTGGGCCGGTTCTCCTTGGCGGTGTGCCCGCATGCGGGGCACCGCCGGGAGGTATTGCGGGGTTCCACCGCCATCACCACTCGCCCGGCGCCTTCCGCCTTGGCCGCGAGGATCGCGAGGAACACCCCCCAGCCGGCATCAGCTATCGAACGGTTGAGTCCGGCCTTCGCGCTCGCCCCGTTGGGGAGGAACGCGCCGGGCCGGTCGGCGTCAGGCTTCGGTGCCGGCGCCTTGCTCATGGTGCGGATCTTGAGGTCTTCGTGCGCGATGAAGTCGTTACCGCGTACGAGGTCAAGCGCGGTCTTGTGCGCGTGGTCCAGCCGCTGGCGCCGCACCTTGCGGTGCAGTCGGGCCACGGTCTCTACGGCCTTGCGGCGGCGCTTGCTGCCGCGCTTGCACCGGGACAGAGCTTGTTGTGCGGCTTCGAGCTTCGCGGCGGCCTTCTGGCCATGGCGCGGGTTCGCGACGAATTCGCCGTTGGAGTCGGCGAGGAAGTTGGCTATGCCCATGTCGATGCCGACTACGTCGCCGGTCGGGGGCAATGGCTCGGGGGGTGCCTGGTCGGCGGTGAGGACGACGTACCAGCGCCGTCCTTCACGCTTGACACTGATCGTCTTGACCCTGCCGACCACGGGACGGTGCTGGTGCACCTTGACGTGTCCCACGCCTTGGAGGCGTACGCGGGTGACGGGGGCGTGCGGGGTGGAGTCCCAGCGGCAGCCGTCGCCTTCCTTGGGGAAGTCCACCGTGTCAAACCGCTTGTTCGAGCGAAAACGGGGATAGCCCGGCGTTTCCCCGGCCTTGATGCGCCGGAAGAACGCGGCGAACGCTTTGTCCAAGCGGCGCAAGGTCGCCTGCTGGCTGGAGAACGACCACCTTGCGTGGTCCGGGTCGAAGCCCCGGATGTCTTTGAGCTGTCCGGACTGCTGCCCGTACTTGACGCTGGTCTTCGAGGCGTGCCGGTAGGCGTCGCGGCGTTCTTGCAAGGCCGCGTTGTAGAGGGTGCGGTGATCGCGCAGCATCGCCGCGAGGACGCCTTGCTGGCCGGTGGTGGGCCTCATGAGGAACTTGTAGGCGCGGATCACTGGTTCACCCCCCCCTTTCGCGGTTCGAGACAGCAAGATCCTAGCATTGGGTTATGTCACCACGCTGGGAACCAGATCCCGACGTACGGCGCGGCCGTCATGTCATCTACAACCTGCACGCACACTTGGTGTTCGTCACCAGGTGCCGGAGAGGCGTCTTCAACGACGCCATGCTGACCCGCTGCGAAGAGATCATGCGGAAGGTATGCGAGGACTTCGAAGCCGACCTGATCGAGTTCAACGGCGAAGAGGATCACGTACACCTGCTGATCCATTACCCGCCGAAGGTCGCCCTGTCCAACCTGGTCAACTCCCTCAAAGGCGTCTCCTCGCGCCGTCTCCGGCAGGAGTTCACAGGCCGCGTCAACCGGGCGATCATGCACGGCCGGTTCTGGTCCGGCTCCTACTTCGCCGGGTCCTGCGGTGGCGCACCACTGGCAGTGGTCAAGGACTACATCGAGAACCAGAAGCGGCCCGACTGAGCGCGGGCCGCAGGGGGGAACATGACGAAGCGATGCTGCGGCGCTCCGCGCCGCAGGACTCAGGATCGGATTCCCTCCCCGCCTGAAGGCGGGGACTCCCTCCGAAGACGAGGGACGGACGCCGCGACGACGGTGGGACTACGGCTGGGATCGGCGGCTCTCGCACCGCTGATCAAGAAACTGTTCCGCACCGAACCGGCGGGCGCCGCACTGGTGGAGGCGCCGGTACGGCTCTCCTCACTGGTCGCGTTCGGCCCGGAGAAGCGGGACCTGGGCCGGCGTGAACTGGAAATGCTCGTCCGGGAACTGGTCGACCGGGCGGTCCGCGCCGCCGGTCCGCACGACACGCCTGCCCCGGAGGAACACGAGGCCGTCGCGGCGGCCCTGACCGACACCCTCACCGCACTCGGCGCCCTGGACATGGACGATGTCCAGGCCGTCGCCCTCGGCCCCGAGGGGCTGGCCCTGGCCCCCGGAAAGCCTGGCGGCCATTGCCGGACTGCGTGCACTGACGAACCTGGTGCTCCCCGCACGTGTTCTGCGCGCCATGAGTCGCCACGGGGTCAGTGTTCCGCAGGTCAAGCAGGCGTATGTGTTCCAGATCGAGGAGGAGGCGGATCTGTGGGACCTCGGCCACGTCCTGCCGGGTCTGCGTGACCTGATCCTGTACACGGAATTCGAGCTGAGGGTCGATGCCCGCGTGCGGGCCACCGTGGAGGGTCTGGCCTCGGTGGAGTGCCGGGGCCGCACGCGTCTGACACACTCCGACCGCCTGCCCCACGTCACGGTGGACCAGCCCCTGGAGTCCCGCTACTAGCGTTCAGGCCCTCCCCTCGTCCCTGTCCGGCAAAAGAGTGGCCGCCGGTGGTGACCTGCGGCGACGCGCCGTGCGGCCGGGAGTGCCGCCCTAGGGTGGCGCGCGTGGGTTCGGTTGGGAACGGCCTCTGGGCGTCGCGAGCGTCCGGGATGGGCGCGACGGCGCCGCTGCTCGTCGCGGTCGCCTGTGCCGTGTCCTTCGCCGGGTTCGCGCTCGCCCAAGTGGTCCTCGGGCTGCCGATAGGGGATCTCGACGTCTACCGCGCCGAGGGCTGGGCCGTGCGTGACGGCAGCGATCTCTACGATCTCGCCGTCAGCGCGCACGCCCTCCAGGCCACCTACCCGCCGTTCGCCGCGCTGTTCTTCGTGCCGCTGACCCTGCTGAGTGTCGAGGCGATGCGAGTCGCGGTGCTCCTGCTGAACCTCGGCCTCGTGCTCGTCCTCGCCCGGCTCTCCCTCCGGCTGGCCGGCCTCCGCCCCCCGGGGCACTGGCGGTGGGCCGCGCCGCTCGCCGTCGCCGCCGTCGCCGTGTGGTGCGAGCCGGTGTGGGCCACCGTCCGGTACGGGCAGATCAATCTGCTGCTCGTCGTCCTCGTCCTGTGGGATCTGACCCGGCCCGCCCCGCACCGGCTGGCCGGGTTCGCCATCGGGATCGCCGCCGGGATCAAACTCACGCCCGCGATCTTCGCCGTGCTGCTCACCGTGGCCGGGGTCATCGTGCTCCTCCGGCGGCGGGAGAACGGGTTCCTGCTGATCGCCACCCGGGCCTGGGCGGCTTTCGCCGGGACCGTCCTGCTCGGCGCGCTCGTGCTGCCCGGCGCCTCCCGGCAGTACTGGACGGAGCTGGTGCTGGCCGAGGACCGGGTCGGGGCGGCCGAGGCGTCGGCCAATCAGTCGTTGCGCGGGATGCTGGCCCGTTTCCTGCACACCGGCGACCTCCCCGCCTGGTGGCTGCCGGTGGCGGCCGGCGTGTGCTGCGCCGGGCTGACCGTTTCCGTCGCCGCCCTGCTGGCGGGGGAACGGGCCTGGGCCGTGATCGGCTGCGCCACCACGGCGCTGCTGGTCAGTCCCGTCTCCTGGTCGCACCACTGGGTGTGGGCGGTTCCTGCGGTGGTCCTGCTGGGTGCCGAGGCCGCCCGGCGGCGGTCGCGGCCGTGGTGGGCGGCCACCTGGGCCGCCGCGCTGCTGTTCTGTTCCTACGTCAGCTGGCTGCTGCCGCACGACGCGTCCCGCCCCGAACTGGATCTCTCCCTCGGACAGCAGTTCCTCGCCGCCGGCTATCCGCTGGCCGGTCTCGTGCTGCTCGCTGTCGCCGCCACCCTCACCCGCGCCGCTCTCACAGCACCGCCCGGAAACCGGGCAGCCGCCGCAGCCATCCCGCGAGCGGGAAACTCAGCGCGATAGCCGCCGCCGTCACCAGCACCCACGCGGTCAGCGGCGCCGGGTCCAGCGGGGAGAGCGCGAACTGGAACGCCACCACGATCGGCAGGTGGACGATGTACACGGTGAAGGCGGACCCGGCCAGCGAACCCAGCACCGGCCCCTCGTGGTTCAGCCGCTCCCGGAACAGGGTCAGCAGACCCAGGCACAGCGCCGTGCACAGGAACGTCTCGTACACCGCCCACAGCGCCGCCTGCACCGTCAGCCCGCCCGTCCCGTACCAGAAGGCCCCGGTGCCGCCGGCCGCGAACAGCAGCAGCGAGCCCGCCACGCCGCCCGCCAGCCACACATAGCCGGTACGGGCCGGGATCGCGGTCAGCCAGCCGTGCCGGTGGGCGAGGATCCCGGCGGCGAAGAACGCCGCGTACTGCGCGAGCCGGGCCGGTTCGGTCTGGATGAACTCGGCGAGCGGGACCCACTCGTCCAGCGGGTACGCCACCCGGAGGGCGAAGGTAGCGGCGGCGACGGCGAGCGTGAAATACACCAGGGCGCGGTGCCCCGGCGCGGGAAGCACGCGGTGCCCCTCCGCCCGGCGCCGCCGCCGGACCCCGTCGCCGAGCTTGCGGGCCAGCACGTACAGCAGGCAGTAGACCAGCAGGTTCTGGATGAACCACAGGTGCCCGAACTGGAGGTCGGGCCAGATGGGGCCGGTCCAGTCGGCCGGGCGTTCACCCAGGCCCAGGAAGACGTCCGCGTAGTACTGCGGGAAGGACAGCGCGGGCTGGTCGCGGTACACCAGGTAGTACACGTACAGCAGCACCGGGATGATGGTGACGGTTCCCGCGAGGAACGGGACGCCCAGCCGGCGCAGCCGCCCGCGCACGAACGCCGCGACGCCCCGCCTGTCCACCGAGGCGGGGACGAAGCAGGCGGAGACGAAGAAGAACAGGCTCATGAAGAACGTGCCGTTGAGCGTGGAGAACGCCGCGAGCGCGCCGCTGCCGCGCTGGTCCTCGACGTACCACCAGTCGGCCGGTCCGTACGCCTGCGCCGCGTGGTGGGCGACCACCAGCATGATGAGCGCGATCCGGAGGTTGTCCAGATACGCCGTCCGCCGCCGGGGCGTGTGCTCCCCGGGCGGCTGGGGGTCCCTCCCGGACGACGTCCGGGGGACGGTCGTTGTCGTGGTGGGCGTGGGCCGGGTCGGCGGCCTGGTGGTGTCCATGTATCTCAGGCTAGGAATTCCGGTGGCTCACCGTAATGATGCTGGCTACCGGGCCCTGCTGTGCTACTCCGCAGTCAGCTGAGGGTGCAGTCCTCCCGTTCGCTCAGGTGTGCCCCCACCTGCGGTCCGACCGACAGGCAGCGCAGGTCGAGGGCCTCGGCCAGCGCCCGGTAGCCGGCGTCGTTCGGATGCAGACCGTCACCGGAGGCGTAGGCCGGGTTCAGCCGGACCGGGTCGGCGGGGTCCTGCCACACCGCGTCCGCGTCGAGGATGCCGTCGAAGCCGCTCGCGTCCCTGATCCAGGCGTTGAGGGCCTGCCGGGTGGCCTCACCCTCCGCGGTCCACTCCGCCGCGTCCCGGAACGGGGGCAGGGTGGCGCCGATGATGCGCAGGTCGCGGGCGTGGGCGCGGTCGATCACGTCGCGGTAGGCGTCGATGATCTCGGCGGCGGTGGGCGCCTCGTCGGGGAAGTACGCGGCGCCCAGGATGTCGTTGAGCCCTTCGAGCCAGATGATGTCGCGCACCCCCGGCTGGGTGAGAACGTCCTGCTCGAAGCGGCCAAGGGCGCCGACGCTGCCGTACTCGGTGTCGTTGATGACCTGGTTGGCGCCGATCCCGGTGTTCAGCACGCCCACCTCGCCGCCCAGCCGGCGGGCCAGCACGCTGGGGTAGGAACGCGCGGCGTCCAGGGAGGAGCCGACGCCGTCCGTGAGCGAGTCGCCGAAAGTGACCACGGATCCGGGATCGACGTCCGTGGCGACCTCCAGGCCGCTGACGAAGAAGAACGAGGTGGTGGTTGCGGGGAAGGGCGCCGCCGTCACGGCCTCGGTGTGGTCACCGGGGTCCGACAGGTACACGGTGCGGTTGGCCAGCCGGTGCCAGGTGGTGGGTCCGGTCGGTTCATCGACATACAGACTCGCGATGACGTCCATGTCGGGCCGCACGGCGAAGTCCACCGGGTCGCTGGTGACCTCGGTGCCCGGCGCGATGGTGACAGAGCCCGACCCGCCGAAGGTGACGGTGGTGCTGGAGCCGGGCGCGATACCGCCGTTGCCGCGCGGCAGGGCCACCGACAGCGCGTCGATCGTCAGCGGCGTGCTGCCGTACACGTTGGACAGCCGCACCCGTATCCGCTCCCCGCCCTTGCTCACCCGCAGCGGCTGACGGATCGTGCGGTCCTCGAAGCCCTCGGCCGAGACGCCCGCGCCGAAGGGGACGGTGGGCGCGGCGGACCAGCTGCCGGTCCACGCCTGCGCGCCGGCGTGCGGTGCGCGCGGCGCCTCGCCCTGCCGGTCGGCCGCGCTCGCCGCGGTGCCCAGCGGCGCCAGCAGGGCGAGCAGGGCGAGGGCCAGGGGCGCGGTTCTGCGGATGTTCATCGGGTGCCTCCGGTCGTGGGCAGGGGGGTGCAGTCCCGGCGCTCCCCGGACGGTTCGGATGGGGCGGCGGTGCCCCGCGGGCCCACCGACAGACAGCTCAGATCGATGGCCTCGGCCAGCGCCCGGTAGCCGGCGTCGTTCGGGTGCAGCCCGTCGCCCGAGTCGTAGCGGGGGTTCAGCGCGGACGCGTCAGCCGGGTCGCGCCACAGCCGGTCCAGGTCGATGACCCCGTCGAAGCCGCTGTCCTCCCGGATCCACCGGTTGAGCGTCTGGCGCATGGCCTCGCGTTCCTCGGTGAACTCCGTGACTCCCCGGAACGGGCCCAGCGTCCCGCCGATGATCCGCAGCCCGTTCGCGTGGGCGCGCTCGGTCAGCTCCTGGTAGGCGGCGATGACCTCGTCGGCGGTGGGCGCCTCGTCGGGGAAGTAGTGGGCGCCGAGAATGTCGTTGATGCCCTGGATGAGGATCACGTCGCGCACCCCGGGCTGCCCCAGCACGTCCCGCTCGAAGCGGCCCAGGGCGCCGACGCTGCCGTACTCGGTGTCGTTGATGACCTGGTTGGCGCCGATCCCCGCGTTGAGCACGCCCACCTCACCGCCCAGCCGGCGGGCCAGCACGCTCGGGTAGGAGCGGGCCGCGTCGCGGGTGGAACCGACCCCGTCCGTGTGCGAGGCGCCGATCGCCACCACGGAGCCGGTGTCGCCGTCCGTGGCGACCTCCAGGCCGGTGACGAAGAAGAACGAGGGGTGGGTGGTGGGAAAGGCGTCAGCCGTCACATCGGCCGTGCGGTCACCCGATCCGGGCTGCGACACGTACACCGTGCGGTTGGCGAGCCGGTGCCAGGTGGCCGGCCCGGTCGCCTCGTCGACATACAGACTCGCGACGACGTCGGTGTCGGCGCGTACCCGGAACCGCACCGGGTCGCTGAGCCGCTCCTCGCCCGCGGGGATCGTCACCGACCGCTGCCCGCCGAAGGTGACGCCGGTGCTGGACCCGGGCCGGATGCCGCCCGGCCCACGCGGCTGGGCCAGGGACAGCGCGTCGACGGTCAGCGGGGTGCCGCCGTACACGTTCGACAGCCGCAGCCGTACCCACTCCCCGCCCCGGGTCGCCCGCAGCGGCTGACGGATCGTCTGGTCCTCGAACCCCTCGGCCGAGACGGTCCCGGCGAACGGGACGGTGGGCGCCGTGGCCCAACTGCCCGTCCACCCGCCGCCCGGCGCCCCCGGCCCACCTGGCCCCGCGGCGTGCGCGCCGGGTCCGGTCACCGGCGCCAACAGGGCGGTCAGCAGCGCGGATACCACCATCGCGGCCCGCGCCGTGCGTAATCTCATGTCGCTGTCTCCATTTCCGGCCGCCGCGCCGGGCGGCTGCCGATCAGCTGGGCGGCGCGCAGCCCGACCACGATGGACGGCGCGCAGGTGTGGCCACGGATGATGTGCGGCATGACCGAGGCGTCCGCGATCCGCAGGTCCTCCACCCCGCGCACCCGCAGCTCCGGGTCGACCACCGAGGCCTCGTCCAGGCCCATCCGGCAGGTCGACACCGGGTGGTACAGGGAGTGCGAGCACGTCTCCACGACGGCTTCCGGATCCGTCACCCCGGCCGCCGGCTGCAGGCTGTGCGCCGCGTATCGGGCCAGCGCCGGGGCGGACAGCACCCGCTCGCTCCACCGCGCGCCCGCCACCAGTGCCGCCCGGTCCGCGCCGCGCGGATCGCTCAGATAGCGCGGGTCGATCACGGGCGCGTCGGCCGGGTCCGGCGAGTTCAGCCGCACCTCGCCCCGGCTGTGCGGCTGCAGCAGCACCGCCCCCACCGAGAACGCGTGCCGGTCGCCCAGCGTCAGGCCCTCGTCCAGATAGGGGCCCGGCGCGAACAGCAGCTCCAGATCGGGCAGCGCCAGCGACGGATCGCTGCGCGCGAAGGTGTACGCCTCCCCGAGGTTGGAGGTCAGCTTCCCGCGCCGGTACCGGCCGTAGCGCACCATCTCCCGCGCCGAGGCGGCGTCGAACAGGGTGACCGGTTCGCGGCTCGCCACCACCCGCATGGTGACCAGATGGTCCGCCAGGTTCCGGCCCACCTCGGGGCGGTTGGCCACCACCTCGATCCCGAACCGGCGCAGTTCCCTGGCCGGGCCCACCCCCGACAGCTTCAGCAACTGCGGGGTGTTGACCGCGCCGCCGCACAGCACCACCTCGGCGCGCGCCGCCGAGGTCACCAGCGCGCCGTCGTGCAGGTACTCGACGCCCACCGCGCGCCGCCCCGCGAACACCACCCGGCGGGCGGCGGCCCCGGTGCGCACCGTCAGATTCGGCCGCCCGGCGGCCGGGCGCAGGAACGCGTCCGCCGTGCTGAACCGGGCACCCTCGCGCTGGGTCACCGCGGTACGGCCGCCCCGCTCGGCGGTCGCGTACCCGTCCACCGACGCCTCGCTCAGCCCCACCTCCTGGCACGCCGCGAGGAAGGCGGCCGTCAGCGGGTTCGGGTCGCGCTGCATCCGCACCGGCATCGGCCCGCCCGCGGTCCTGCGGCCCGCCGACAGCGGATCCTCGCGGTCCTCCAGCGACTCGAAGCACCGGGTGACGGCCCGGCGCCCCCAGCCGGGGCCGGCCAGCCGCTCCCAGGTGTCGTAGTCCTGCGCGAACCCCCGCACCCACATCATGGCGTTGACCGAGGACGAGCCGCCCAGGGTCCGCCCGGCGGGCCAGTAGATCTCCCGACCGCCCAGCCCGCGCTGCGGCACCGTGCGCCGGGCCCAGTCGTACGGGCTCCCGAACAGCGACAGATAGGCCGCCGGAACCCGGATCGCCTGGTCGCTGTCGACCGGCCCCGCCTCCAGCAGCAGGACGCTGCGGCCCGGATCGGCGCTCAGCCGCTCTGCGAGCGGCGCCCCCGCGGCGCCCGCCCCGACGACGATGTAGTCGAACGAATCATCCATGGTGCGAGATACCTTCCGGTCGGGTCGTGGTCGCCGCGCCGGGCGTCCACGACCAGGTGCGCAGCCGGGTCAGCGGCCCGCGTACGGTCACCGCGCCCGCGTAGCCGGCGGGCAGATCCAGGCGCCGCACCCGCCACCCCTCGTGCCGCCGCCCGCCGCGGAAGACCGCGGCGTCGGCGGTGGCCTCGGCGAACCGGACCTCGAACCGGTCCAGCGGGTGGGTCAGCCCCAGGCCCAGGGCCTTCACATAGCTCTCCTTGCAGGTCCAGTACGCCCAGAACGGGGAGGGACCGCCCGCGCGCCCGGCCTCCGCGCGCCCGGCCCCCGCCCGCACCGCCGCGGCCTCCGCCGGCGCGAACCACCGCTCCGCCATCGCGGTGCGGTCCGACGCGGTGATCCGCTCGATGTCCACCCCGACCGGCCCCGGCGCCGCGAGCGCCAGCAGCGCGGCGCCCGCCGTGTGCGAGAGGTTGAACGCCAGCCGGGTGTCCTCCAGATACGGCTTGCCGTACCGTCCCGCGCCGAAGCGCAGCGCGGCCGGGTCGCGGTCCAGATAGCGGCCCAGGATGTCCCGCAGCGCGGTGCGGGCGACGGTGAACGCCGTCCGGTCCCGCTCGGAGACCATCGCGGCGGCCCTGGCGCGTTCGCGGGCGTCCAGCAGCGGCGGCAGCCCGCGCACCGCACCGGCACCGTCGCCGGGCAGCCTGATGTGCCACACGTCCACCGTGCCCGCCGCCAGGCCCGTACGGTACGGGGCGCGGGTGGCCGCCGCCACGGCGCTCACCGGACCTCCTCCAGCGCCGCCCCGATCGGCCCCAGCACCGAGGCCGGGTCCTCGTACGGGAAGAAGTGCCCGCCGGGCACCACCCGCAGCGCGAACGCGGCGCTGGTGTGCCCGGCCCACGGCCGTACCCAGCGCACCGGCACATTGCTGTCCAGCGCACCGGCGAACGCCGTCAGCGGCACCGGCAGGGCCGGCTCCTCCCGGTACGCGTACGTCAGGTTCACCGCGATGTCGGCGCGCAGCAGCGGCACCATCATCTCGGTGAACGCCGGCTTGGTCAGGATGTGTTCGGGGATGCCGCCCAGCGAGTGCAGAAAGCGCAGGAAGTCCGGCGCCGGCAGCTCGTGCACCGGCGGCCCCGGGGCCCGTACCTCGGGCGCCACCCGGCCGGAGACGAACAGCGCCACCGGCAGCGGCGCGCCGCGCCGCCGCAGCTCGCGGGTGAAGGCGTACGCCAGCAGCGCGCCCATGCTGTGTCCGAACACCGCGAACGGCCCCCGCAGCACCGGGATCAGCGCATCGGCCGCCGCGCTCACCACCGCCCGCGCGTCGCGCAGCGGCGGCTCGCGGAACCGGCTCTCGCGGCCCGGCGGCTGCACCGGGCACAGCACCGTGCCCGGCGGCAGCCGGCCTTCCCAGGCGTGGAAGACCGAGGCGCCGGCGCCGGCGTGCGGAAAGCACACCAGCGGCAGCGCCCCCTGGGGCGGCGGGCCGGCCGGCAGCCAGTCGGCGGCCCGGCCCACCGAGGTGATGGCGTCCACGTCAGCCCGCCACCGCGTTCTCGCCCGCCACCGCGTTCTCGCCGGCCGCCACGCCGAACGCCCCCTCGCCCGGCGCGGCCAGCGCCCGGCGCTCCTCGTCGGCGATCTCCTCCTCCAGGTTCTCCGAGACGGTGTCCAACCGCAGCCCGCCCGACGTCTCCGACAGGGCGGACTCGATGGCGTGCAGCCGCCGCCCCGCGCACTCGGTCGCGTACTCCAGCAGATCGCGCATCACCAGACCGAACAGGTCGGCCGGGTAGTCGCGGGTGGCGTGCTGGATCTGCCGGATGGCGTGCGGCAGCAGCTCCCGCATCCGGTGCGTGACGATCTGCCAGTTGTCCGGATCGGCGGCCACCAGCCGGCGGCAGGTGTACGTGCCCCACGCCATGTGCCGCCGCTCGTCGTCCCGGATCCGCGCGATCATCTGCCGCATGCCCGGGAAGATGTTCAGCTCCGTGCAGATCCGGGTCCAGGCGAAGTAGCCGGTCAGCGCCAGCACACCCTCCACCACGTGGTTGTAGGTGACCGAGGCCCGCACCTGGTTCTGCGGCGTCGGGGCGTGCCGCAGCCGGTCCAGGGACTCCGGCAGCGCGTCGAAGAAGATCCGCCGGTAGCCGGGGTTGTCCGCGACCAGCCCGTTCAGGTCCTCGTGCAGCCCGACGGCGTCCAGCCACATCCGGAACACCTCGGTGTGCTTGGCCTCCTCGTAGCAGAACTGCGTCAGATACATCTCGTCCGCCAGCCGGCCCTCGCTCGACATGGCGGCCATGAACGGCTGGAGATCGTGGGTGACGGCCTCCTCACCCGCCAGGAACATCGCGCACAGACCGGTGAACGCCTCCCGCGAGACGTCATCGAGCCGCGCCCAGTCCTCGGCGTCGCGCGAGAAGTCCAGGTCGGCCGGGTTCCACGCCTTCGCGTGGCCCTTGCGGAACAGCCGCAGCGGCAGACTCTCGAAGTCGAGACCGCCGGAGGCCAGCGCCGAGAAGTCCTTGCGCTGGGGCTGCCGTACGTCGTACGCGGTCATGGTGGCTCCTTCCAGCCGGATGGGGGACGCGGTCAGCCGCCGACGCGCAGATCGAGGTAGGCGGGCGGCTCGGGCACATCGGCGTCCGCCGCCGTGAGCACCAGGGTGTCGCCGTTGCGGCCGGTCTCCTCGAAGCCGGCGAAGCGGTAGGTCACATACATCACCCGGTTGCGGTCGGTGGGCACGAACTCCGCCGTCAGCCGGGCGCCGTGCTGCCGGGCCAGCCGCATCACGTGGTGCAGCAGGACGGTGCCCACGCCCCGGTTCATCACCCGGCACGACATCAGCAGCAGCTTCAGCCGCCACTGGGTGCCGGCCGTCTCCACCAGGGCGAGACCGATCCGCCCGTACGCCCCGAACCGGTCGTCCAGGCCCGCCATCAGCAGCAGATGGCCGGGGGAGGCCGACAGCCGCTCCAGCTCCTCGTAGGAGTACGTGGCGCCGGTGGAGTTGAGCTGATTGGTGCGGACCGTCAGTTCCTCCGCCCGCTGCAGATCGCTCACCTGCGCGCGGTCGATGGTGAACACCATGCCGAGCGTGGCCAGGAACTCCTCGCCCGCGCCCTCGAAGCTCTCCTCCGCCCGCACCCGCGCCTCGCCGCTGCGGTACATCTCCCGGCGGCGGGCCGCGTCCTGGGTGCGGAAACGGGGGGTGAACTCGGGACGGCCGGTCAGCTCGCCCACCTCGTCGGCGTTCACGCACAGCACCGAGGGATGGGCGAAGGCCACCTCCTCCAGCTCGAAGGGCTGGTCGTCGATGAACGCCAGCGCGTCGATCCCGATGTTCAGGGTCTTGGCCACCGCCTCCACCGACACCGACTTCGGGCCCCAGGTGATCTGCGGGGCCAGAAAGTACTCGGCGACGCCCAGCTCCTCCAGCCGCCGCATCGCCGCGTCGTGGTCGTTGCGGCTGGCGACCGACAGCAGGATGCCCCGCTCGTCGAGCGCGCGCAGAGTCTCCAGCACACCGGGACGCAGCGCCACGTCGCCGTCCTCCAGCAGCACGCCGTCCCACACCGTGTGGTCCAGGTCCCACACCACGCACTTGACGCGGCCACGGGCGTCCTTCGTCACGACGCTCCCCCTCCGGGTGTCCGCGGGCGGCCGGCGCCGGCGGTGGTCAGCGCATGCTGCGCGATGAGAATTTCCTGGATCTGGGAGCTGCCCTCGATGATCTCCATGATCTTGGCGTCCCGGAACCAGCGGTTCGCCGGATGCCCCTCGCCACAGCCCACCGCGCCGTGGATCTGCACCGCGTCGGCCGCGGCCCGCATCGCCGCGGTCGACGCGAAGTACTTCGCCGCGCAGGTCTCCGTCAGCGTCGCCGGGTCCCCGGCGTCCTTGAGCGCGCCCGCGTCCCGGCACAGCGCTCGCGCGGCCCGCAGATCCACCGCCATGCGGGTGATCAGCCGCTGGATCAGCTGGTGTTCACCCAGCAGCGCACCGCCCTGGCGGCGGGACGCGGCGTGCCGCACGCTGCCCTCCAGGGCCGCCGCGATGATGCCGGTGCTGCCGGACGCCACACTGTGCCGGCCGATGTCCAGCACGCCGGTGGCGATCGCGGTGCCCATGCCCTCCGCGCCCAGTAGCGACTCGGCGGGCAGCCGGGCACCGGTGAAGCGGATCTCGGCGGTGAGCGCGGCCCGGGTGCCCAGCAGGCCACGCACCGGGGTGCGTTCCACCCCGGGCGCGTCGGCCGGCACCAGGAAGGCGCTCACCCCCCGGCCGGTGCGGGCGAACACCAGCAGCACATCGGCGCGTTCGCCGCCCGTCACCCACTTCTTGTGTCCGTCCAGCAGCCAGCCGCCGTCCGGCGCGGGCCGGGCGGACGCCTGCACGGCGGTGAAGTCGCTGCCCGCCGCGGCCTCCGTCAGGCAGAAGGCGCCCAGCGCCGTTCCGGCCGTCAGCCCGGTCAGCCAGCGCTCGCGCAGCGCCGTGCCGCCCCAGCGGTCCACCGCGTACAGGGCCATGCTGTGCACGGTCAGCAGGCTGCGCAGCGAGGAGCAGCCGCGGCCGATCTCCTCGTGCAGCGCGGCGAACTCCACCATCGATCCGGTGCGCACCGCGCCCCACCAGCCGTGCTCGGCCACCGAGCGCAGCAGCCGTTCGGGGATGGCCTCGTCGCGGTCGAACGCGTCCGCGTACGGAGCGAGTTCGGTGTCGACGAAGGCACGGGCGCGGTCACGGACGGTGCCGCCGCCGGGCGGCGCGGCGGTGCGGGAGGCCGTGCTCACGCCTCACCCACCGAGGCGGTGTCCGGCGACCGCAGCCGCCCGACGAGGGCGGTCATGGCCGCCACGGTGCGGAAGTTGTCCAGGGACATGTCCTCGTTGGGAATCCGCAGCGCGAATTCCTTCTCCAGGAACATCACCAGCTCCATGGCGAACAGCGAGTTGACGAACCCCAGGGTGAAGATGTCCACGTCGTCGTCGAGTTCGACGCCGGGGAAGCGGGTGAGCACGAACTCCCGGATGGTGCGGGCGGTCTGATCCGACATTCCTCGTCTCCTTGCGCGCGTGATCGGTGGGCGGGGGCGGTACGGGGAGGTGCGGGCGGGGCCGGGGGCGGAGCGTGGCCGGCGCGGCTCAGGCGGCGTCGGCGTAACGGAAGAAGCCCTCACCCGACTTGCGGCCGTGCAGGCCCGCGTCGACCATGCGCTGCAGCAGCGGGCACGGCCGGTACTTGCTGTCCTGGAAGTTCTCGTACAGCACGTCGATGCTGTAGAGGATGGTGTCCAGGCCGATCAGGTCGGCGGTGGCCAGCGGCCCCATGCGGTGGCCGAAGCACTCGGTGAAGATCTTGTCGACCTGCTCCGCCGTGGCCACCCCGTCGGCCACCAGGAAGACCGCCTCGTTGATGGTGAGCATCAGCACCCGGTTGGAGACGAAGCCCGGGGAGTCGTTGACCAGCACCCCGTTCTTGCCGACGCCCGCCAGCAGGGCCAGCGCGGTGTCGATGGTCTCCTGCGAGGTGTGCCACCCCTTGATGACCTCCACGGTGGACTTCATCGGCACCGGGTTCATGAAGTGCATGCCCAGCACCCGGTCGGGCCGGCCGGTCCTGGCGGCCACCTTGGTGATCGGGATCGCCGAGGTGTTCACGGCGAACACCGTGGACGGCGGGCACACCTCGTCCAGCCGGGGATACAGCTCGCGCTTGAGCTCCCAGTTCTCGGTGATGTTCTCCACCAGGAACTCCACGTCGCCCAGCTCCTGGAGATCCGTGGAGTAGGTGACGCGCTGCGTCATGTCCTCGCGGCGCGGTCCGGTGGCGCCCAGCAGCGCGCCGAACCGCTCGTACCGCTCGATCTCCGAACGCGCCCGGTCCAGCGCCTCCTTGCTGCGGTCCGTGAGCACCACCTCGTGGCCGTGCTCCGTCAGGTTCTGGGTGAGCCCGGTGCCCATGACCCCGGCACCCACCACTCCGACACGTGTCATACCGATGCTCCTCTCAGCGTTGCGGGTTTCGTCGCGGCCGGCGCCTCCGAGGCACCGTCGGCCGAACGGGCCAGCCGCACCACCTCGCGTACGGTCGGCGCCTCGTACAGCACGTGCGGCGGCAGCCACGGGCACTCCAGGGCGGACCGCATCCGGTGCACCAGATCGACGCCCAGCAGCGAGTTGCCGCCCAGTTCGAAGAAGTCGTCGTCGGCGCCGACCCCGGCCACGCCCAGCACCTGGCCCCACAGCGCGGCCACCGCGCTCTCCTCGCCCTCGGCGGGCTCGGCGTAGGCCACGGCCAGTTCGGGGCGTGGATGCCGGGCGCCCGAGGCGTCCCCGGCCCGGCCGGCCAGCTGCGCCAGATCGAGACCCGCGGTGATCGAGGCCAGCTCGCCGATGTCCTGCGAGCAGACCACCACCTGCTGGTCCTCCCCGGCCAGCACCTTCAGCAGGGCCTGCCAGCCCTCGTCGAAGGTGATGCCGATCCGCTCCCGGTTGGCCCGCAGGAAGGCGGTGGTCGACTCGTCGAAACCGGCCAGCGCCATGTCCCAGGCGTTCCAGCGCCATTCGCCCCAGTCGATCGTCACCACCCGCGTCCCGCCGGGGGAGTTGGCCGCGTCGCTCGCGTGCGCGCCGAGCGCCGCGTTCGCCGCGCAGTAGTCCGCCTGGCCCGGGCCGCCGCCGGTGACGGCGGCCGTCGAGGAGAACAGCGCCAGGAAGTCCACCCGTTCGCGGGCCAGCCGCTCGCGCAGCGCCTGGGCGCCCGCCAGTTTGGGCCGCAGTACGGCGGTGGCGTCCTCGGCGGTCTTGAACTGCATGACGCCCAGGCCGGGTACGCCCGCCGCGTGCAGCACGCCGTCCAGCCGGCCGAAGCGCTTGAGCGCCGCGTCCACCGCCCGGTCCACCTGGTCCGGGTCCGCCGCGTCCATCGCCACCACCAGCACCTGGGCGCCGGCCGCCTCCAGGGCGCGCACCTCCTCGATCCGGCGCACGACCTCCCCGGGGGTGTCCGGGTCGGCGACGAGCCGCTCCCACCGGTCGCGCTCCGGCAGCCCGGAGCGGCCGGCCAGCACCAGCCTGGCGCGTACCGAGGTGGCCAGCCGGTGGGCCATGGCCCCTCCGATGCCGCCCAGACCACCGGTGATCAGATAGACGCCCTCCTGCCGCAGCACCTCCTGCGGTGCGGGCGCGGCCCGGGGCGGCAGCGGGGTGTGGCCGGCCGCCCAGCGGCGCCGGCCGCGCAGCGCCAGCTGCCGCTCGCCGGGCCCGGCCGGTGCCGAGGTCAGTTCGGGCAGCAGGCGCTGGGCCAGCGTCGCCGCGGCTTTCTTGCCGCGCGGCGCGGTCACATCGATGTGCCGTACGTCCAGCCCGGGGTACTCCAGCGGCGCCACCTTGCAGGGGCCGGTGACGGTGGCCTTGGCCGGGTCGACCGGTTCGCCGCCGGTGACGTCGAACGCCCCGGTGGTGATGACCGTGACCGCCGCCGGTGCCGCCGCCCCTGCCCCGCCGGCCGCCTGGAGAAGCGCGAGCAGCGAGTGGAAGGCGGTGGTGGCCCGTTCGGTGCCGCGCAGCGTCTCCGGTATCGGGTCCACGCCCCACAGGTGGGCGACCCGCAGGGGTGCGTCGTCCTCGGCGCGCAGCGCCGTGAACAGCTCGCTCCACTGCCCGGCGTCGGTCGGATCGAGGGTGAAGGCGTCGGCCGCGGTCCTGGCGAACCCGTCCCCCGGGGTGGCGATCACGGTGCTGCCGCCGGCCGCCCGGATCCGGGTGGCCAGGGCGGGGGTGAGACCGCGGGCGTCGGTGAGCAGCAGCCAGCGTCCGGTGTCCGTGCCCGCCGCGCGCGGCGGCAGCTGCCGCCAGCCGGGCACCGAGAGCCACTGGTCGGTGGGGAGTTTGGGCAGCGCCGCCAGCCTGCTGCCCGGGGTGCCGCCGGAGGCGGGCAGCGGGCGGCCGCCGCGCGGGGCGCGCTCGGGGGTGTCGATCCAGTACCGGGAGCGCTGGAACGGATAGGTGGGCAGCGGTACCCGGTTGCGGATCTCGCCGTCGTGGTACGCGGCCCAGTCGACCACCGCGCCCAGCACCCAGGCCCTGGCCAGCACGGTGTGCGCGGCGGTCACCGCCTCGTGCCGCCGGGCGTGCTCCGGAAGGACGGGCAGGATCGTTTCCCCGTCCGGCTCGCCAGGGCCCTCCGCCGGGCCCAGGACCAGCACCATCAGGTCCGGTTCGGCGGGCGGTTCGGTGCCCGCGCCGAGCGGCGCGTCCCCGGTCCCGGCGTCCGGTCCGGCGCCGAGCAGCAGCCCGGCCCAGTACGCGGGATCGGTGGCCCGTGCCGCGTCGGGCGCCGCCCCGGGCAGGGCCGGGGCCGCCAGGGTCACCTTGGCCCGGATCCAGGACGTCAGCGCCTCGGCCGCGTCCCCGGGGCCCCCGGCCTCCTCGGCGCGGATCCGCGCGTACTCGGCCAGCACGCCCAGCGCGTCCTCCGGCGAGAGCACCCCGGCCACCACGGCGGCCGTCAGCGCCCCGGTGCCCCGGCCGTGCGCCGTGTCGGGGCGCAGCCCCCACCCGGCGAACAGCGCGGCCAGCGCGTATTCCGCGGTGAAGGCGGCGCACGCGGTCACCCCCGGGGAGAGGTCCTCGTCGGCGGCGCCGGTGATCACCTCCAGCACATCGGTGCCCAGCAGCGGACGCAGAACGGTACGGCAGTGCTCCACGGCGGCGCGGAACGCCTCCTCGGTCCGGTACAGACCGGCCGCGGCCCCCGGGTACCAGGCGTCGCCGCCCGGGAACGCGTAGCCCACCGGCCGCTCCCGCAGCCGCTCGCGCCGCTCGTAGCTGCCGCTGCCGCCGCTCTCCAGCAGCCGCAGCGCGTCCTCGGTACCGCGCACCACCAGGGCGCGCCGCTCGTCGAACCGCTGCCGCCCCACCTGGAGCGTGAACGCCACGTCGGCCAGCGGCTGTCCGGGGTTCCGGCGCAGATGGCGGGCCAGATCGCGGCCCGCCTGTGCCAGCGCCTCGCGTCCGCGCCCCGACAACGTCAGGATCTGGGTCTCGCGTCCCGGGGAGCTCGCGCGAGCGGGCGGCGCCTCCTGGAGCACGACGTGCACATTGGTGCCGCCCATGCCCAGCGAGTTGATGCCCGCGATCCGCGGCCGGCCCGCCGGGGACTCCCAGGGCGTCAGCGCGGTGTTGACCCGGAAGGGGCCGTTCTCGAAGTCGATCTCGGGATTGGGGGTGGTGAAGTGCAGACTCGGTGGCAGCTGCCGGTGCTGGAGCGAGAGCACGGTCTTGATCAGCCCGGTCGCCCCGGCCGCCCGGTCCAGATGCCCCAGGTTGGTCTTCACCGAGCCGACCCGGCAGTTGCCCACCGGGGCCCCGGTGAACGCCCGGCCGAGCGCCGACATCTCGATGGGGTCGCCCAGTTCGGTGGCCGTGCCGTGTGCCTCCACGTAGGAGACCTCGGCCGGACGCACCCCGGCGTCGGTCAGCGCCCGGCTGATCACCTCGGCCTGGCCGCGCACGCTGGGCGCGGTGAACCCGACCTTCAGCGAGCCGTCGTTGTTGACGGCCGACCCCCGGATGACCGCGGCCACCGGGTCACCGTCCTCCAGCGCCCGCGACAGCCGCTTGAGCAGCACCACCGCCGAGCCGTCACCGAAGATGGAGCCACGGGCGGCGGCGTCGAAGGTACGGACGTGCCCGTCGGGGGACTCCATCCCGCCCTCCTGGTACACATGCCCCACCCGGTCCGGCACCCGCACCGACACCCCGCCGGCCAGCGCCATGTCGCACTCGCCGGCAAGCAGGGCGCGGGCCGCCAGATGGGTGGCCACCAGGGAGGTCGAGCAGAACGTCTGCACACCCAGGGAGGGGCCGGAGAGGTTGAAGCGGTAGGAGACGTTGGTGGTCAGCGCGTCCTTGTCGTTGCTGATCACCACCTGGTACTCGTTGACGGAGGCGGCCGTCTCCGGGTCCTCGTACAGCTTGCGGATGTAGGTGGAGATGTTGGCGCCCCCGTACACGGCCACCGAGCGCGGCTTGTCGCCGTCGCCGTACCCGGCGCTCTCCAGCGCCTCCCAGCAGCACTCCAGGAACAGCCGCTGCTGCGGGTCGAGGAGCCGGGCCTCGCGCGGGTTGTAGCCGAAGAACTCGGCGTCGAACATGGCCACGTCCTCCAGGACGGGGCGGGCCCGTACGTAGTCGGGCCGCGCGGCCTGTTCGGCCGGTACCCCGGCGGCGACCATCTCCTCCTCGGTGAAGAAGGAGATCGTCTCCTCGCCGTCCCGCAGCACCCGCCAGAACCGCTCCAGGTCCGCCGCGCCGGGGAAGCGCCCGGCCATGCCGATGACGGCGATCGCGTCGTCCCCGGGCAGCTCCGCACGCGGCGGTGCGGCGGGCACGGGTACGGGGGCCGGTACGGAGAGGGCGGCTGCGGGTGCCGCTTCGGGTGCCGTCGCGGGGACGGGTGCCGCCGAGGGGACGGGGGTGGCCGCTGCCGCGGCCGGCGGCGCGCCCGCCCCGCGTTCGCGCAGATAGGCCGCCATCGCGCCGATGGTCGGCGCCTCGAACAGCGCCACCGCCGGCAGGGTCAGCCCGAACTCCTTGCCGATGGAGTTCATCAGCTGCATCCCGATCAGGGAGTTGCCGCCCAGGTCGAAGAAGTTGTCGTGGGTGCCCACCTCGGCCGAGCCCAGGGCCACCCGCCACAGGGCGGCCAGCCGCCGCTCGGTGTCAGGACCCGCCCCGCCCGCGGCGGCGTCCGGCCGGGCGAACAGTGCCGCGCCGGTGGCGGGCAGCGCCGGCTCCGCGCCGCCGGTCCAGGCCGCGAGCCGGGCGGCCAGGTCTCCCTGGGCGACCACCAGCCGGTCCGCGGTGCCGAGCACCCGGTCCAGCACCGCGAGCCCCTGCCCCGGTGTGAAGGAGTACCGGTTGAGGGAGTCGCCGAGCCCGGCCGCCCCCGGCCCGTCCACGGTCGAGCGCCAGGTGTCCCAGGCGATGCTCTGCCAGCCGGTCAGGCCCGCCGCGCACTGCTGCTGCGCGAACCGGTCGAGGAAGGCGTTGGCGGCGGCGTACGCGGCGAATCCGAGGCCGCCCAGCACCGCCGACATGGACGACATCAGCAGCACGAAGTCCGGCCGTTCCCCCGTCAGCGCCTCGCCGAGCGCGACCGTGCCCCGTACCTTCGCGTCGAAGTGCGCCGTCACCTGGGCGTCGGTCAGCGAGGCCAGCGGCGCGAACACCTCGGCGTCGGTGAGCCCCGCCGCGTGCACCACGCCCCGCAGCGCGCCGAACTCGGTACGGGCCGCCGTCACCGCCGTGCGCAGCGCGTCGGTGACGGCCGCGTCCGCCGCCAGCACCCGCACCCGGGCGCCGCGCCGCTCCAGATCCAGCACGCCGCGCACGCGGCGCGCCACCGGGCTGTCCGGACGGTCTCTCAGCAGGGCGTCCCACTGCGGACGCGGCGGCAGCCCCGAGCGGCCGGTGAGCACCAGGCCGATGCCCGGCGCCCGGTCCGCCAGATGCCCGGCGATGACCAGGCCGAGCGAGCCGAGCCCGCCGGTGATCAGCACGGCGCCGTCCGCGCGCGGGGCCACCGGCGCGGTGACCGGCGGCGCGGCGGGGCGGTGGCGCTGCACGGAGCGCACCCCGTCCCGCACCGCCACCACGTTCTCCCCGCCGGTGTGGGCGAGTTCGGCGGCGACCGTCCGTGCGGCGAGGTCCGGCGCGGCCGGGTCACCGGCGTCCACCGGGGCGAGGTCCAGCAGCCGGCACGACCAGCCCGGATACTCCTGCGGGATGGTCAGCACGGCCCCGGTCACCGTCGCCTTGCCCGCCTGTACGGGCTCGCCTTCGCGGACCGCCTGGGCGCCGTCGGTGACCACCAGTAGCCGTACTGGCTCCCTGACCCGGTCGGCCAGGGCGGTGGCGGTGCGCACCAGCGCGGTGAAGCCGAGGGCCCGGGCCCGGTCGGTCCCCGGTGTCGCGGCGCCGGTCACCGACCACAGCTGCGCCACGGTGCGCGGCAGCCGGTCGGCGGGGAGTTCGCCGAGCAGCCGCGCGTGGTCCTCCGCGACATCCGGGCGGATGGTGTAGGTGTCGGGGCCCGTCCTGGCGTACGCGGTGCCGGCGGTGACCACGACGCAGGGGCCGGTCTCCCGCAGGCTCCGCGCCAGCCGTTCGCCCACGCCCAGCGTGTCGGCGTGGATCAGGAACGGGCCGGCCGGCGTGCCCGGGGTGCTCTGCGCCGGTTCCCACACCGGGGCCCAGACCTCCGGGGCCGGGGGAGTGGCGGGCACCTCGGCGGCCGGTGCCGCCGCCCGCGCGGCGGGCCGCGCGGCCGTCTCCCCGGTGGGCTCGGGCCAGAACCGCCGGTGCTCGAACGGGTATCCGTCCAGGGTCACCACCCGGTCGTCCTCCGCGCCGGAGACCGGCTCCACCCCGGCACCGCGCTCCCACAGCCGGGCGAGCGAGGCCGCCACCAGCGCCCCGGGCCCCCGCCGGTCGGCCGCGCCCGGCAGGGTCGGCAGCGCCGTCAGCTCCGCCGCCGCGCCCTCGGCCGTGGCGATCTGCGTGGCGAAGCTGGCCAGTTGGCCGGGCCCCGCCTCCAGCAGCACCCGGGGCCCGCCGTCCGTCGCCAGCCGCCGTACGCCCTCCGCGAAGCGGACCGTGGAGCACAGATGCCGCGCCCAGTACCCCGGGTCGCGGGCCTGCTCGTCGGTGATCCAGTCACCGGTGACGTTGGACAGATACGGCACGGCCGGCGCGCTGCGCGGCAGCGAGGCGACCAGCGCCTCCAGTTCGGCGCCCTGTCCGGCCAGCAGCGGGTGGTGCATGGCCCGTTCGGTGGCGATTCGCAGGAACGCCACCCGTTCCGTGCGCAGCCGCTCCTCGAACGCGCTCACCGCCGCCACGGGTCCGCTCACCACGCAGGTCAGCGGGCCGTTGGTGGCGGCGAGCGCCACCCCCTCGGTGAGCAGCGGCGCCAGCCGGTCGGCGGCCAGCGCCACCGTCGTCATCGCCCCGGGCGCGGCGGCGGCCACCAGCCGGGCCCGCCGGATCACCAGCAACAGCGCGTCGGACAGCGAGAACACCCCCGCCAGGCACGCCGCCACGTACTCGCCCAGGCTGTAGCCCAGCAGCGCGGCCGGGGCGACCCCGCGCTCGCGCCACAGCGCCGCGCAGGCGTAGTCCACGGCGAACACCGCCGCGTGCCCGACCTCCAGCCGCTCGTGCAGCGGCGAACCGGCGTCCGCGCCGTCGAGCGCCGCCGCGGGGCCGAACGCCCCCGAGGGCGCCTGTTCCTGAACGCCCGCCGGGTACAGCACCTCCCGCAGGTCCAGGCCGAGTTCCCGCCCGGCGGCGTCCGCGCACGCGTCGAACGCCTCGCGGAACGCCGTGCTGCTCTCGTACAGCGCCCGTCCGGTGCCCACCCGCAGCTCGCCCGTGCCCGGCAGCAGCAGCGTCACCGGCACCGCCGGTCCGCCCGGCGGCACCGCGCGCACCGTCCCACCGGCCGCCAGCCGTTCCAGGGCGGCGGCCAGTTCCTCGTGGCTCGCGCCGCTCACCGCCGCCCGCTGCTCCAGCACGCTGCGGCCAACTGTCAGGGTGTGCGCCACATCGCCGAGCCGCGGCGCGGGCTCCCGCCGCAGCCGGGCGGCCAGTTCACCGGCGGTCGCCCGCAACGCCTCCGGCGTGCGGGCCGACAGCGGCAGCACCCGGTCCCGTACCGGCTCGGCGGGCCGCTCGTCCTCCGGCGCCTGGGCCAGCACCACATGGCTGTTGGTGCCCGACCAGCCGAAGGAGCTGACCCCCGCGATCCGGGGCCCGCTGCCGCCGGGCCACTCGGTCAGCCGGTCGGGCAGCAGGGTGGGGCAGCCGTCCCAGTCGATGGCCGGGCTCGGCTCCTCGTGGTGCAGATTCGCCGGTATCCGCCCGTGGTGCAGCGCCAGCACCGTCTTGATCAGCCCGGCCATGCCGGCCGCGCCCGTCAGATGGCCCACGTTGGTCTTCACCGCGCCGACCACCAGCGGCCGTTCCGGGTCCCGGTCCACGCCGAACACCTCGTGCAGCCCCGTCATCTCGATGGAGTCGCCCAGCAGGGTCCCCGACCCGTGCGCCTCCACGAAGTCCACATCGCCCGGGGCCAGCCGCGCGTCCGCCAGCGCCGCCCGGATCACCGCGCGCTGCGCCGTGCCGTTGGGCGCGGTCAGCCCGTTGCTCGTGCCGTCCTGGTTGACGGCCGAGCCCCGGATCACCGCCAGCACCCGGTGGCCGCGCGCGGTCGCCTCGCTCAGCCGCTCCAGCACCACCACGCCGCAGCCCTCGCCCATGAGGAACCCGTCGGCGGCGGCGTCGAACGTCTTGCAGCGCCCGTCCCTGGCGAGCATCCGCATCTTGGAGCCCTGCCGGTACGTGTCGGGGTGCAGGATCGCGCTCACCCCGCCCACCAGCGCCAGATCGCTCTCGCCCGACCGCAGGCTGCGGGCCGCCAGGTGCAGCGCCACCAGGGAGGAGGAGCACGCGGTGTCCAGCAGCAGCGCGGGCCCGCGCAGATCCAGCAGATACGAGAGCCGGCCCGCCACCACACTGGAGGAGGTACCGAGGCCCAGGTACGGGTCGTCCAGCACGCCGGGGCCACCGCGCTCGCGCTGCAGCGAGGCGTACTGGCTGCCGGGCATCATCCCGACGAACACGCCGGTCGCGGAGGAGCGCAGCCGGTCCGGGGCACAGCCCGCGTCCTGGAGCGCCTGCCAGGCCACCTCCAGCAGCATCCGCTGCTGCGGGTCCATCCGCAGCGCCTCGCGCGGCGAGATGCCGAAGAACGCGGCGTCGAACCCGGCGAGATCGTCGACGAAGGCGCCCTTGGTGGTGTACGCGGTGCCCGGCGCGTCGGGGTCCTCGGCGTACCGGGCGTGCGCGTCCCAGCGGTCCGCCGGCACGTCGCGGGCGGCGTCGTACCCGGCGGACAGCAACTCCCAGAACCGCTCGGGGCTGTCGGCGCCGCCGGGGAACCGGCAGGCCATGCCCACCACACACACCGGGTCCTCGTCCGCCGCAGGCCCCGTGGCGGCGTCCGGCACCGCGACCCGGTCGGGTCCGGCGGGCACCAGATGGGCGACCAGCGCGTCGATGGTGGGATGGTCGTACAGGGCGGTGGGGGAGAGCGGGAGCCCGAACCGGTCCGCCAGCTCTCCCGACAGGCTCACCGCGTCGGTGGAGTTGACGCCGTAGACGTCGAACGGGGTGCCCGCATCGACCTCTTCCGGCTCCACTCCGCTCATCTCCGCGACCCGGCCGGCCAGCCAGGCACGCAGCGCCCCGGCCGGGACGGGCACAGATGTTCCGCTGTCGTCGCTCATGGCTCCCCAGTCCGGGTCAGGCGAGTTGATCGGCATCGAAGCTCCCCGCGCTCCAGCGCTCGCGGCACTCGGCGCGCTTGATCTTGGCGCTGGAGGTGTACGGCAGGACGCCGGGCCGCAGCAGCCCCACCTCGCTCACCCGCACGCCGTGCTCGGCGGTCACCGCGCGGCGTACCGCCGCCTCGATCTCGGTGGCTCGCACCGCACCGCGCGGCACCTCGGCGCCCTCCGCGACCGGGCCGCGCAGCACCGGGTTGCGGCGCTGGATCTCCACCAGCACCACCAGCTTCTCCTTGCCGCCGTCGTCCACCGAGAACGCGGCGCAGCGGTCCTCGCGCAGCGCGGGATGGCTGCGCGAGACGGCCGCCTCGATGTCGTGCGGGTAGTAGTTGAGGCCGTCCAGGATGATGACGTCCTTGCGCCGGCCGGTGATGAACAGCTGGCCGTCGTACAGGAACCCCAGGTCGCCGGTGCGCAGGAACACCAGATCCGGGTCCTGCGGCAGCCGGGCCCGGAAGGTCTCCTCGGTGATCGCGGGCGCGTCCCAGTAGCCGGAGCCGACGCTGTACCCGGAGACGTAGACCTCGCCGATCTCGTCGTCCGCGCACGGCTCACCGGTCGCCGGGTTCACCACCCGCAGCGTCAGCGACGGCTGGATCTGTCCGCAGCCCACCAGCTGCCGCGCCCTGGCACCCCCGGCGGCCGGCCGCACCCGGCCCGCCACCAGGGCGTCCGCGTCGAAGGACCGGATGACCGGCTCCTCGGGCGCCGGGCCGCCGCTCACCATCACCGTGGACTCGGCCAGCCCGTAACAGGGGAAGAACGTCTCGCGGCGGAACCCGGCGGGCGCGAACTTCTCGCTGAACCGCTCCAGGGTCTCCGGGCGCACCGGCTCCGCGCCGACCGCCGCCAGCCGCCAGCCGGACAGGTCCAGCTTCGCGATCTGCTCCGGGCCGATCCGGCGCACACACAGCTCGTAGGCGAAGTTCGGCGCCACCGAGATGGCGTCGCCCCGGTCGGAGATCGCCCGCAGCCAGTTGAACGGATGCTGGACGAACGCCAGCGGCGGCATGAGGGTGGCCTCGAAACCGGCGAACAGCGGCTGGAACACCGCGTTGACCAGACCCATGTCGTGGAACAGCGGCAGCCACAGCACCACCGGCGGCGGCTGCTGACCCTCCTCCAGGTCGCCGCGCGCGCCGTTGGTGTGAATCAGCGCCAGGTTGTCCAGCACGTTGGCATGGGTGAGCATCACGCCCTTGGGCAGTCCGGTGGATCCGGAGGAGTACTGGAGGTACGCCACTGTCTCGCGGTCGATGTCCGGCGCGCGCCACTGGCTCGCCGCCGCCGGGTCCACCGTGTCGGTGGCCAGCCGTACGACGCCCTCCAGCGCCCGCGCCACCTCCTCGGAGCCGGCCAGCTTCGCCAGCACGCCGGTGGTGCTCAGGAACACCGCCGGGCGCGAGGATGTCAGCACCGCGTCGAGCCGGTCGGTCCTGGCGCCGTCCCGGGCGAACTCCACCGGCGGGATCGGCACCGCGATCATGCCCGCGTACAGCGCGCCGAAGAACGCCGGGACGAAGTCGAGCCCGGGGCCGTAGTTCAGCAGCACCCGGTCGCCCGGTTCGGCGAGCCGCAGCAGTTCCACCGCGATGGCCCGGGCCCGCAGATCGACCTGCGCCGGGGTGAGGGACGCGCTTTCCTCCACCCCGTTCTCCAGGAAAGAGAAATAGACGCGGTCGGGCTCCTCGGCCGCCCGCGTGCGGCACATGTCGACCAGGGTGAGCCAGCCCGGTTCTTCGTCCTGCGACGCGGGTGCGCCGGCGACATCGGGGGAAACAGTGCCCTGCACCATGCCTGACCTCTCTCCGAGGAGCGGTGAATTCATATCGACCGGAATTCCGGGGGCGAGCGGTGGCCATCTTAGGCAAGCGGCACAGGGACCCGGCAACCGTCCTTGGAAGAGGTTCGGATCCGTCTTTGGAATGAGCCGAAAGCCTTCTGCGGGAGGGGCGTTATTCGTCCTTGAGCGGCTATTTTCCGGACGCCGCCGTCCGTACGCTTCTGGGTCACAGGCGCACCGGTCGACACGGAATTCCCGAGAAAGGGTTGTGCTGTGCTGGACCAACGTGAACACGTACGCCCCGAAGTGGTGGTGACCGGCGTGGGAGCCACCACCCCGCTCGGCGGGGACGTCCCCACCAGCTGGTCGGCGCTGCTGGCCGGCGAATCGGGCGTCACCGCCCTGGAGACCCCCTGGGCCGAACAGCTGCCGGTGCGGATCGCCGGCGTGCTGCGCAAGGACCCGTCCGAGATCGTCGACCGGGTGCAGCGCCGCCGCCTGGACCGCAGCCAGGAGGCCGCCCTGGTGGCGGCCCGCGAGGCCTGGGCCGACGCGGGCGCCCCCGAGGTCGACCCCGAACGGCTGGCCGTCGTGGTGGGCACCGGCATCGGTGGCGCGCTCACCATGCTCGACCAGGACGACCGCCTCGAAGAACTCGGTCCCCGGCTGCTGTCCCCGTTCACCATCCCGCGGCTGATGCCCAACGGCGCCGCCGCCGTCGTCTCCCTCGAACTCGGCGCCCGGGCCGGCACCCACGCGCCCACCAGCGCCTGCGCCTCGGGCGCCGAGGCCCTGGCGGTCGCCGCCGCCCTCATCCGCTCCGGGCGCGCCGATGTCGTCGTGGCGGGCGGCACCGACGCCTGTCTGCACCCGCTGTCCATCGGCGGCTTCGCCCGGATGGGAGCGCTGTCCACCCGCAACGACACCCCCGAACTCGCCTCCCGCCCCTTCGACCGGGACCGGGACGGCTTCGTCATGGCCGAGGGCGCCGGAATCGTCGTGCTGGAGCGCGCGGAGTTCGCCCGCGCCCGCGCCGCCCGCCCCTACGCCGTGCTGGCGGGCGCCGGCCTCACCTCCGACGCCCACGACATGACCACCCCCGACACCCGGGGCCAGGTCAGGGCCATCGCCGCCGCCCTGGAGGACGCCGGCCTCACCCCCGCCGACATCACCCACGTCAACGCGCACGCCACCGGGACCCCGGCCGGCGACATCACCGAGGCCCGCGGCATCGCCCAGGCCGTCGGCACCCACCCGGCCGTCACCGCCACCAAGTCGGCCACCGGCCATCTGCTGGGCGCAGCCGGCGCCGTGGAGGCCATCTTCACCGTGCTCTCCCTGCGGCACGCACTGATCCCGGCCACCCGCAATCTCACCGACACCGCGCCCGAGGTGGAACTCGACCTCGTCACCGGGGACCCCCGCCCCGCCCCGGTCGCCGCCGCGCTGTCCACGTCCTTCGGCTTCGGCGGCCACAACGTGGTGCTGACCTTCAGGAGCGCATCGTGAAGCTCGACGTACTGGCCGAACTGGAACCGGTCGTCGCCCGGAACCTCGACCGCCATCTGTCCATCGCCAAGGAGTGGATGCCGCACGAGTACGTCCCCTGGGAGGAGGGCCGGGACTTCGTCGAACAGCCCTGGCACCCCGACCAGTCCCGGCTCACCCCGCAGGCGCGGATCGCCCTGGAGGTCAACCTCCTCACCGAGGACAACCTGCCCAGCTACCACCGGGAGATCGCCAACCGGTTCGGCCGGGACGGGGCCTGGGGCACCTGGGTGGGCCGCTGGACCGCGGAGGAGGGCCGGCACGCCATGTGCATCCGGGACTATCTCCTGGTCACCCGGGCGCTGGACCCCGACCAGCTGGAGGCGGAGCGGATGGCGGTGATGCAGGCCGGCCACCACAGCGAACGGATGGGCGCCGTCGAATCACTGGCGTACGTCTCGTTCCAGGAGCTCGCCACGCGTATCGCCCACCGCAACACCGGACGGTTCGTCAACGACCCCATCGCCGACCAGCTGCTGACCCGGGTCGCCGCGGACGAGAACCTGCACATGGTGTTCTACCGCTCACTGGTCTCCGCCGCCCTGGAGATCGATCCCTCGGAAACGGTGCGGGCCATCGCCAAGGAAATCACCTCCTTCGCCATGCCGGGCACCATGATCCCGAATTTCAGCCGCAAATCGCTGGTGATCGCCAAATCCGGAATCTACAACCTGCGCATTCACCACGACGAGGTGGTGCGCCCCATGCTGAAACACTGGCGGATCTTCGATATCGAAAAACTCGACGCCACCGCGGAACAGGCCCGCGAACAGCTCGCCGTCCATCTCGACATCCTCCAGGCCCAGGCCGAAAGGCAGCAGGAGCGATTCGCCGAATCCGCGGCATCGCGCAGGGCCCGTACCGCGCCCTGAACACACCACCCACGGCAGAACCGGGAGCACATCATGTCCGAGCAGTCCATCCTCACCTCGGTGGCCGGCATCGTCGAGGAGATCGGCGGCGTCCCCGCCGCCGACGTCACCCCCGACAAGGACCTCGTCCAGGATCTGAACATCGACTCGCTGGCGCTCATCGAGATCGCGGTCGCGGTGGGGGAGGAGTTCAAGATCGAGCTGAGCGACGACGAACTGAAGGAACTGCGCACCGTCCAGGACGTCGTCCAGCACATCGAGAAGGGCCTGGCCGCCCTGTGACACCCGCCCCCCACTGACCACCAGCACCGTTCACGAGCGGCCGGCCTTCCGCCGGCCGCTCCGCGTTTGCCCTCCCCACCCGCACCGCCGGAGCGGGCCTGTGGATCTCCGCAATCCGGCCGGGGAGCTGTCCGCAGGGCGCCCGCGCGTGACGATGCGTAGTCTGTCGGTACCGGAAGGGGGCGGCCGGCCCCCAGGGAACCGACGACGTCACGGAGAGACAATTCGTGAGCCATAGCGGTGGATTCATCCCGATCGTGGCCGTGTACCTGCTGGTGGGGCTCATCGTGTACGCCGGAAGCACCGGTCTGCACAGCATGGTGATTCCCGCCGAGGCCGCCGCCCTGTTCGCCGGGGCGGCCGGCGGCGGCGCGCTGGCCCCAGCCGTCGACGTCCCGATCGCCGCCATGGTCGCCCTGGTCGGGCTGTCGGGCATCGCGGCAAGCGCCGCCGCCTACACGGCCGGCCACCGGCTGGGACCGCCCGCCCTGGGCTGGCGGGTGCTCATCGTGCGCCGTGAACGGCTGCTCCAGGCCCACCGGTTCCTGGACCACAGCGCCCGGTCGGCGCTCTTCCTGGGCCCCTTCACCGGCTTCCGCCGCCGGGTGCTCCCGGCGCTGGCCGGCATCACCGCGCTGCCCTACCCCCGCTTCCTGGCCTGGACGGGTCTGGGGACCGCAGTGTGGACGGTGCTGTTCGTGGGGCTTGGCCGGCTCGCCTCCCACCACGCGCAGGGCGCCACCCGGATCACCGTCACGCTCTTCCTGTTCGCGGTGCTCTCGCTGGTCGCCGCCGACATCACGCTGTGGCGGCTGCGCACCCGGTGAACGCTCCGCTGCCCGGGACACCGGGCCCGGCCGGCTACCGGCCGCCGGCCCCGCTCAGGGCACCAGGACCAGCCACAGCAGGAACACGTTCAGCGCGATGATGGCCGCCGCGATCCCCCCGTACACCACCGTCACCGGCCGCGAGTTGGCGAACCGCCCCATCACCGAGCGGTCCCCGGTGATCAGCAGCAGCGGCACCAGCGCCGGGGCGATCCCGAAGGACAGCACCACCTGGGACAGGATCAGCGCCTGCGTGGGATCCCACCCCGCCATGGCGATCAGCACCGCCGGCGCCATCGTGATGCCGCGCCGCACCACCAGCGGAATCCGCGCCCCGGTGAACCCCTCCATGACGATCTGCCCGGACAGCGTGCCGATGCCCGAGGAGGAGAGCCCGGCGGCCAGCAGCGCCAGGGCGAACACCAGCGCCGCCAGGGGCCCCACCCACGCGCCCAGCACGGCGTGCGCGTCCTCGAGCGAGGCCACCTCGAACAGCCCGGAGCCGTGGAACGCCCCGGCGGCCACGATCAGCATCGACGCGTTGATCACCCCGGCCAGGGTCAGTGCCACCAGCACATCCAGCCGCTCGGCGCGCAGCGCCCGCTCGATCTCCCGGCCGTTGCCGGCCACGTGGCGGTGCCGCACCAGCGCCGAGTGCAGATAGATGGCGTGCGGCATGACCGTGGCACCCACGATGCCCAGCGCCAGCAGCGTCGCTCGCTGATCGGCGGCGCCCGGCACCAGGCCCGACACCAGCGCTCCGCCGTCCACGCCCGAACGCAGCATCAGATAGCCGAAGCCGGCGCACATCAGGCACAGCATCGCGGCGATGGCCATCTCGAACGGGCGGTGCCTCCTGGCCTGGATGCCCAGCATCAGATACGACAGGGCGCCGGTGAGGCAGACCGCGGCCGGCAGCGGTATCCCGAACAGCAGGTCCAGCGCCACCGCCGTCCCCATGAACTCGGCGATGTCGGTGGCCATCGCCATCACCTCGGCCTGCAGCCACAGCGCGCGGGTGGTGCGCGGCCGGTACCGCTCCCGGCACGCCTCGGGCAGCGAACGGCCGGTGACGATGCCCAGCTTCGCCGACAGGAACTGCACCGGCATCGCCACCAGGCCCGCGGCGATCACCACCCACAGCAGGCTGTAGCCGTAGCTGCTGCCGCCCTCGATGTTGGTGGCGAAGTTCCCCGGGTCCACATAGGCCACCGCGGCCACGAAGGCCGGGCCCAGGGCCCGCAGGGCCGTCACCGGTACGACGGCGGGCCGCCGCCGTACCGGCCGTGGGGTGCTCATCGCCGGCTGCCCGCCCGTCTCAACCGGCCAGGAAGCGGCGCGGGTTGTCCACCAGCATCCGCTGGATGTCCGCCTCCTCGACCCCCAGCTCGCGCAGCCGCGGCAGCACGTTGTCGCTCAGGTGGGTGAAGTTCCACTCGGGCAGGCCCCTGGCCTTCACCGCGTCCGGGTCGGGCGCCAGGTAGTCGGGGAAGCAGTGCGCGTCGTGCGAGAGCACCATCCGGTCCGCGTAGCCGCGCGCCGCCAACGCGGCCACGGTGGCGGCCCGTTCCTCGGTGCCGCCGAACAACGACAGGCCGAACCGGTCCATGCCCAGCGTCGCCCCGCGGTCCGCCAGCTCCATCAGATAGTCCAGGTCGGTGCTGTCCCCGGCGTGGCCGATGAGCACCCGGCTCAGGTCCACCGACTCCTTCGCGAACAGGTCCAGGGCCGGCAGCCCGGCCCGGCTGCCGCTGTCGGTGTGCACGCTGATCGGCGCCCCGGTCTCCTGGTGCACGGCCGCCACCGCGCGGGCTACCCGCTCCACCCCGGGCACCAGGCCCGGCGCCTCCACACAGCACTTGAGCAGCGCGGCGCGCACCCCGCTGTCCGCGATCTGGTCGGTGACGTCCTTGGTGAAGTCGGCGATCATCGGGTCCGGCTGGTCCAGCAGCAGCCCGGGGCCCCGGAAGGCGTAGTGCTGCGGCACCGCGTCGAAGGTGTACAGGCCGGTGGTCACCACGATGTTCAGTTCCGGCACCCGCTCGGCGACCCGCCGGATGAGCCGGATGTCCCGGCCGATGCCCTGCACCGTCTGGTCCACCAGGGTACGGATCCCGCGCGCCGCCAGTTCCCGCAGCTTGCGCGCCGCGTCCTCGACGCGTTCCTCCTCGTCCCACCAGGCGCCCACGCCGTAGTCACGCACGTACTCCGGGGACAGCACGAACAGATGCTCGTGCATCAGGGTGGGGCCGAGGTCCTCGGGTGCGACGGAACCGAGCACGGTGGGTATGCGGGACACACGGGACATGCGGGACTCCTTGGCGGTGGGTGAAGGACAGCGCGGGGAACGGGGGAGCGGGGCGGCGGGCGGGACGGGTCGGACAGGACCTACGAGCCGTCGCGCACCGTGCGGCGCAGCGGTACCGCGGGGATGAACCAGGCGAGCAGCAGCATCGCCGCGGCGAACGGGATCGCGGCGGCGAACACCAGATGGATCGAGTCGGCGAACGCCTCCGCCACCGCCGGGCGCGCCGACTCCGCTATGCCGCCGGTGTGATGGGCGATCGCGTTGTACGCGTCGTCGGGGTCGATGCCCGGCGCGGCCTGCGGCAGCGAGTCCCGCAGCCCGCGCAGCATCAGCGCGCTGAACAGCGCGGTGCCCACCGCGCCGCCCAGCGCCCGGAAGAACATGGTGGCGGCCGTGGCGGTGCCCAGATCGGCGTGCGGTACGGCGTTCTGCACGATGAAGACCATCAGCTGCATGTGCAGCCCCACCCCCACCCCCAGCAGCGCCAGCGGGATGAACAACTGCCACAGCGGGGTGTGCGCCTCCAGCAGCGTCAGCCCGCCGAACCCGGCCAGCACCAGCAGCGAACCGGCGATGGGGAACCGCCGGTAGCGGCCGGTCGCCGACACCCGGATCGCGGCCGTCATCCCGGCGCCGACCGCCAGCCCCATCGTCGGCACCAGCACGAGGCCGGCGACGGTCGGCCCGGTGCCCCGGCTCACCTCGACGAACTGCGGGACGTACACGATCGTGCCGAACAGCGCGATGCCCAGCAGCCCGGAGGACGGCACCCCCAGCGCGAACACCGGGTTGCGGAACAGCCGCGGCGGCAGCACCGGTTCGGCCGCGCGCCGCTCCTGGAACCAGAACAGCGTCCCCAGCAGCACCGCCGCCGCGCCCAGGCCCAGGATCTGCGGCGACCCCCAGGCGTACTCGGTGCCGCCCCACACCGTCACCAGCAGCAGCGCGGTGACGGCGGCGGCCAGCAGCGCGGCCCCGGTGTAGTCGATGGCGGGGCGTGGTCTGCGCGGAGTGTGGCTCACCCGGAAGAAGAGATAGGTGATGACCAGGCAGAGCACCCCCAGCGGCACATTCACGTAGAAGATCCAGCGCCAGCTCAGATGCTCGGCGAACACCCCGCCCAGCAGCGGCCCGCCCATGCTGCCGATCGCGAACACCCCGCCCGTGTACCCCTGCACCCGGCCGCGCTCGGAGGCGGGCACCAGATCGGCGAAGCCGGAAGTGGCCAGGTTCATCAGGCCGCCTCCGCCCAGACCCTGGAGCGCGCGCATGGCGATCAGCATCTCGATGCTGGTGGCGGCGCCCGCCAGTGCCGAGGCGACCACGAAGATGGTCACCGCGACGAGGAACGTCCGCCGCCGTCCGTACAGATCACCGAGCTTGCCGTGGATCGGGGCGGACGCCACCGTGGTGATCAGATAGGCCGTCACCACCCACGACAGCGACCCGGTGGCGTGGAACTCGCGGGCGATGGCGGGCAGCGCCGTCGCCACGATGGTCTGGTCGAGCACCGCGAGCAGCAGTGCCATCGCGAGCCCGCTCAACGCCACCTTGGTACGGCGGGGCAGTCGCCCGGGGCCTTCCTCCGTGCTGACAGCCGTGGCTGTCTCGCTCCTGGTCACGCGGAACCGGCCTTCCCTGGAAAGGACGCTGAGCGCCTCCATGCTAGGGAAATCGGCAGATGTGCTCATCGGCCCCCGGACGGAATCCCGTTCATTCTCCGGTCGGTTTCCGCACCGCCTCGGGAATGAGTGCGGGAGGCCGCCGGAATGCTCCCGTGCGAATTCAGGAATCGCCCGCCGGACGCACCCGCACCGTTCCGTCCCGGGTGGTGACCGAGACCGTACGGGGGGAGTCGGGGCGCGAGGCGAGCGCGATGTCCGCGGCGCCGCCGCGCTGTGCGACGTCCAGGGCGTAGCCCTCGGGCGGCTCGGGCAGTGCCAGGTCGACCGAGCCGTCCCGGGAGGAGATCCGCACCTCGGACGGCGCGGCGGCGAAGCTCAGCGACACGTCCCCGTTCCGGGTGGAGACCTGGGCCGGCCCGGCCAGGCCGGCGCCCGTCACCGCGCCCTCGCGGGTGTGCAGCACCACCGGGCCCGCGCTGTCGAAGACCTCCACGGCGCCCTCGCCGCCCGCCACCTCCACGCCGCCGGCCACTCCGCTCACCCGCACCGCGCCGCCGGCCGACACCTGTACGGCGGCCGTCTGCGGCACCGTCAGCGTCACCGAGGAGCCGCAGCCGCGCCCCGGCAGCCCGGCGCAGCGCACCGACAGCCGCAGCGTGTCGCCGTCCGCCTCCTCGATCACCCGAGGCTCCAGCAGCGACCAGCTCAGCTCCCACCGGGCCCGTACGGCGTCCGCCGCCGGATCGGCGCGCACCGTGACCGCGTTCACCGCGCTGATCTCGATCCGCTCGAACTCCCCGGTGTGGACGGTCTCCTGCTGCCCGCTGGTGCGGGTCAGGTGCGAGGCGATGAACACGCTCAGGAACAGCACCACGCACGCCGCCGCGAGCCCGCCGGTGATCAGCAGCCTGCGGTCCGGCGCCGGGCGCGCCGGCTGCTCCTCCCGCACGGTGCCGCCCGGCCCGGCCCGTCCCGCTTCCCGGCCCGCGCCCGCTTCCGGTCCGGCGCCGGTCTCCGTGCCCCTGTCCGTGCGCGTCATGACTTCAGATAGTGGACCACGGCCAGAATGCGCCGGTGCGAACCCTCCGCCATGTCCAGGCCCAATTTGCGGAAAATCGAATTGACGTGCTTCTCCACCGCGCTGCTGGAGACATACACCTGCCGCGCGATGGATTCATTGGTGTGCCCCTCGGCCATCAGCGAGAGCACCCGCGATTCGCGCTCGGTGAGCGTGCTGAGCGGATCGGTGCGCTTGCTGCGCGCGAACAACTGCCGGATGACCACCGGGTCCAGCGCCGTACCGCCCTGCGAGACCCGCTCCAGGGCGTCCATGAACTCCTCGACCCGGGCGACCCGGTCCTTCAGCAGATAGCCGATGCCTCCCGCGTCATGGGTGAGCAACTCGGTGGCGTACCGCTCCTCCACGTACTGCGACAGCACCAGTACCCCCATCGAGGGCCAGCGCTGACGCATCAGCAGCGCGGCCTTGAGCCCCTCGTCGGTGTGGGTCGGCGGCATCCGCACATCCACCACCGCCACGTCCGGGGTGTGCTTCTCCACCTCCGTGATCAGCTCGACCGCGTCGCCGGCCCGGCCCACCACCTCGTGCCCCTCGTCCTCCAGCAGCCGCGCCACCCCCTCGCGCAGCAGTACGGAATCCTCGGCGATCACGACGCGCACGGCAGCTCCACGGTCATCACGGTGGGCCCGCCCACCGGACTGGTCACGGACATCTCACCCTCGACGGCGGAGACCCTGCGCATCAGCCCCGAAAGACCCGCCCCCGAGGTGTCCGCGCCGCCCACTCCGTCGTCCTCGATCACTATGAGAGCACGCTCGCCCTCCGCGCGGATGGTCACCCGGATGAGATCGGCCGCCGCGTGCTTGGCCGCGTTGGTGACCGCCTCCGACACCGCGAAGTACGCCACTGGCTCGATGCCGGGCGGCAGCCGCCACGGAAGCCGGTAATCGATGCGCACCGGCACCGCCGACCGTTCGGCCAGCGCCGACAGCGCCGCGTCCAGTCCGCGGTCATCCAGAATGGCCGGATACACCCGCCAGGCCACGTCGCGCAGTTCGGTCAGCGCCTGGAGCGCGTTCTCGTGCGCCCGGTCCAGGGAGGGCAGCAGATCCACGCTCGGCCGCTTGCCGTCCGCCACCCGGCTCGCGGTGCGCCGCGCGCCGGCCAGCAGCAGGGCCAGCGCCACCAGTTGCTGCTGCACCCCGTCGTGCAGATCCCGCTCGATGCGCCGCCGCTCGGCGTCCACCGCCTCCACCACCGAGGCCCGCGAGCGGATCAGCGCCCGTACCCGGGCCGCCAGTCGGGCCGGTTCACCCGGCCCCAGCAGCCGGAGCGCGGTCCTGGCGTCCCACTCCGCCAGCGCGTGCGCGATCCACGGCGCCAGCGCCAGCGCGGCGGCCCCGGCCAGCACCCGGACCGCCTCGCCCAGGAACTGCGGATCGGCGCGGTACAGCGGCGCGGTCACCAGCGCCACCCCGAAGGACCAGCACAGCAGCACCGCGACGCCCACCGGCAGACCGACCGTCACCCGGGACACCAGCCAGGAGTGGGCGCGGCGCTCGGTGTCGGCCAGCACCTCGTGGTACGCCTCGGCGCCGGCGTCACCGGCGGGCCGCCCGGCGCGCGGCGGGGGTACGGCGGCGGACGGGTCCGGAACCTCGGCGATGCCGCACGAGCGCAGCCTGGCCCGTTCGGCCCGCCCGGCGCGCAGCAGGACGTCCTGGCGCAGCCGGAACCCGGCCCGGCGCCACCGCCGGTGCCCGGTCACCGGCAGCGCGATCAGGGTCACCAGTGCCACCACGCCCGCCACCACGTCCAGCAGGGCGTGCACCGTACGGGCCAGCGCCATGGCCGCGGCCGGCCGCCACCGCCCGCTCATCCCGCGCTCCTGACCGCGCCCGCCGACAGCGGCGCGACGGTGAGGGGGAGAGCGGCGACCGGCGGCCGGCCCGGGGCACGACGCCGCCGGGCGAGCAGCCACCACACCCCGCCGATCGCGCCCGCCCCCGCGCCCAGCACCCACACCGGGGCCGGCCCGGAGGCCGCACTGTGCCCGCCGTATCCCAGGGACACGTACAGGCCGGTCCAGGTCACCTCGGCCAGCACGGCGAACGCCGCGTAGCGGGCCGCCGGATAGCCGCTCAGCCCGGCCGCCGCCGCGCCGGTCGCCCGGCCGCAGGGCACGAAACGCAGCGGCACCAGAAAGGCACCGCCGTGCCGTAACCGGGCCGAGGCCGCGCCGATCAGCCCGGCCAGCCGTTCCCGGCGCGCCCCGGCGATCAGCGGCCGGGCGCGCTCCCGTGTCCGGCCGCGCAGCCGCCGTGCCGTGCCGTACAGCCCGAGATCGCCGGTGAGCGTGCCCGCCAGCACGGCGGTGGCCACCAGCAGCAGCGACAGGTCGCCGCGTGCCGCCAGTGCCCCGGCGACCACCACGAGGGTGCCGTTGGGCGCCAGCGGCGCGGCGGTGGCCAGAAACAGCACCGCGTACGCCCACGGTTCGGCGTGGCCGGCCGCCGTCGCCAGGGTGTCCGCGTCCACCGTCGGGTGCTCCTCTCCGGCCGTCCCGCCGGCGGCGGGTCCTTGCCGGGTGCCAGTCTGCCAGCGGGCGTCGGGCCCGGCCATGGGGCCGGGCGGCCGGTGCCGTGCGGTGCCGCGCACCCCCGTACTGCGGAGTACCACAGTGCCGCTCAGTGCGGGGTCAGGCCCTTGCGGTGGGCGAGGATCCCGGCCTGGAGCCGGTCGCGCAGCCCCAGTTTGGACAGCACATTCGAGACATGGGATTTCACGGTGGCGATGGTCAGGCTCATCTCCTGGGCGATCTCGTTGTTGGACATGCCCAGCGCGATCCCCTTGAGCACCTCCACCTCGCGTTCGCTCAGCTCGGAGAAGGCGCCGCCGTGCGGCCCGTTGGCGGGCGGCAGGATCTTGAAGCGGTCCAGCATGAGGGAGACCATCACCGGGCACAGATACGCGTTGCCGCGCGCCACCGCCCGTACCGCCTCGATGAGTTCGTGCCGGGTGGTGGACTTCAGCAGATAGCCGCGGGCGCCGAGCTTCAGGGCACGGAAGAGGGACTCCTCGGTGTCCCGGCTGGTGATGACGATGATCTTCGCGCGTAAACCCTGGGCCTGGGCGAGGATTTCCAGGGAGCGCTCCTGGCCGACCGTCAGATCTGTGAGGATCACGTCGGGATCCGTTCTCTCCGCGGTCATCACCGCGTCCCGGGGCGAATCCGTGACGGTCAGCAACTCCATTCCCTCCTCGTGGGTGAGGACGGCACTGAAGCTGTCCCGCGCCAGCCCCTCGTCGTCGACGAGGGCGATCCGAATGGTGCTGTGGTGCTCGTTACGCATGTGTTCTCCGTCGGGGAGTGGCACGAAAGGCGTGAAGCACGGCGCGCGATCCCGCATCCGGGCGCGCGCCCGAACTCCGCCCGCCTTGCCGGGAAAACGGCAGGTGCGAAGTCAACTCCTGGTCAGGGCCCCGTGATCGCATGACGCGATAACCGTGCGCGGAGAGCTGTGAGGCCAGTTCGGTTGGGACGGTGTGTGGTCGGGACACCGCGCGTGGCAGTGATACCGGCGGAACTCGTGAGCGCTCGCTCATGACAGCACGCCTGTGCGAACGCGGGCATCGCCGCTAAGGATGCATCCCCGCCCGCCCCATGCACTCTTGAGGATGATGCCGCCCCCGCCGGCGGTGGTCGCCCCTCCGCCGCGAGACGGAGCCCGCCTCCGCCACCCGGCGAGCCACCAGGCGTTTTCCACGGGCGCCTCGCCCGCCACCCGCTACGGGGCACTGCCACCGGTTGGCCCATTGGCGCCGGAGGTGCGGCCTTGAAGCGCCACGCGTCGTCCATAAGGATGACACCACCGCACACAGACCCGCCCGTGAAGGCAGCTGTTCTCGCGTCCTCCCCGACCAGGGGGACGCCTGCGGCATCTTCGCTCCCGCGGGGAACGGGTCACGTGCCACGCGACCTTGGGGAAAAGGTGACGATGGGAACGGAGCGCCATGTGTCCGTGGTGATCGCGGACGACGAACCGGTGGTACGGGAGGGACTGCGGCTCATCCTGGAGACGCAGCGCGACCTGTGCGTCGTCGGCAGCGCGGGCGACGGCCGGCAGACGGTGCGGCAGTGCGCCGAACGCAGCCCGGACGTCCTGCTGCTGGACGTCCGCATGCCGCAGGGCGACGGCCTGTGGGTGCTCGCCGAGCTGGCCCGCCGCGGGCTGCTGGGGCACGGCGGCTGCCGGGTCCTGATGCTCACCACCTTCAGCCTCGACGAGTACGTGGACGAGGCCCTGGCGGGCGGGGCGAGCGGCTTCCTGCTCAAGAGCAGCTCGTACGAGGAGGTGCTCGCCGGGGTCAGGGCCGCAGCCCAGGGAGAGGGCTTCCTGAGCCCCAGCGTGACCCGCCGCATCATCGACGGCTACGTCAGGGGCCGCTCCGACCGCACGGTGGACGCCTCCGACGCCGCCCGGCTCGCCGGACTGACCGCCCGGGAACGCGATGTGCTCCGGTTGCTGGGGGAGGGGCTGAGCAATCTGGAGATCGCCCAGCAGCTCTCGGTGTCGGAACACACCGTCAAGTCCCATGTCTCCCGGCTGCTCAGCAAGACCGACTGCCGCGATCGCGGCCAGGCCGCCGCCCTGGTGCGGCGGGCCGGACCGTGCTGACCTGCGCCGGCGTTCAGGGCCGGTGCCCGCCGGCGCCGGCCGCAGCCCGTACCGCCGCCACCAGTTCCTCCCACGGCAGGCTCTTGAGCAGTACCCCGCGCGCCCCGTGCGCGACCGCGTCCGCCAGGTACCGGCCGCTGTCGAAGGTGGTGAGCATGAGTACCTGGATGCCGCCGGCCCCCACCAGCCCCCGGCCGGCCAGCGTGGACAGCACCCACAGCCCGTCACCCCCCGGCATCCGCACATCGAGCAGCGCCACATCCGGCCGCAGCTCGGCGCAGACACGCAGCGCCGTCTCCCCGTCGGCCGCGGTGCCCACGACCTCAAGACCCGGCTGGGCGTGCAGGATCAGCTCCAGGCTCTCGCACATGGTGCGCTCGTCGTCGGCGATCACGACGGTGATCGGCCGCTGCTCCGCTCTCACCACGCCCGCGCCGCCCGCTCGGGAAGTGGCACGGACGCGGTGACCAGGAAACCGCCGTCCCCGGTGTCGCCGGAGGCGAACGCGCCGCCCAGCGCCGCCACCCGCTCCCGCATCCCCTGCAACCCGGTGCCGGCCCCCTGGACCGGCACCACCGGGTACGGGGAGGTCTCCGAGCGCACCGCCAGCCGCAGGGCGCTCGCCTCGACCGCCACCTCGATGGCCACCGCGCCGCCCGGCGCGTGCCTGCGCGCGTTGGCGAGGGTCTCCTGGATGATCCGATAGCACGTCAGCTGCACGGGTTTGGGCAGGCCGGCGGGATCGCCGCGGGTCTCCAGCCGGACCGGGTTGCCGGCCTGCCGGGCGGATTCCATCAGAGCGGGCAGCTCGGCGAGCGAGGGGGCGGGGGCCAGCGGCGCCTTCTCCGGCGTCCCGTTGCGCAGCACGCCGAGCAGCTCGCGCATCTCCACCGTCGCCTGCCGCCCGGCGGCGGCCAGCGCGTCCACCTGCCGGCTCGCCCACGGGGGCAGGTCGCCGGATCGGGCGCGCATCGTCTCGGCGTGCACCACCAGCAGGGTCAGCGAGTGCGCCACCACGTCGTGCATGTCACGGGCGATCCGCACCCGCTCGGCCGCCGCCGCGCGCTCGGCCAGCAGGGTGTGCTCGCGCTGGGCGTCGGCGACCCGCTGCCGTACCGCCTCCAGGGTCAGCCGGTGGCTCTGCACCACGATGCCCAGCGCCCAGGCCACCGGCACCGGGGCCACGGTCGCGAACACGTCCGAGCCGCCGCGCCAGTCGGTGGTGGCGGTGGCGTGGTTGATCATCACCCCCAGGCACACCGCGACGGTGCCGCCGCACAGCCCGGCCAGCGCGCGCGGCAGTGTGCAGTACGCGCCGACCGCGTACAGCGAGAACGCCAGCGGCAGCACCGCCAGATTGCCGAGCTGGACCTCCTGGGCCGCGCACCAGATCTCCATGGCGGCCAGCGTGAGCAGCATCCCCGCGAACCCGGTCAGCGGCCACCGGCGCCTGATGAGCAGCCCGCAGAAGGCGACCGCGGAGTGGATCAGCAGGGCTGTCCACGCGGCCCGGGAGTTGTCGGTGGTGCCCTGATCCAGCAGCGCCGGTGAGACGGCGGCGAGGGCGACCAGCGGATCGATGACGTGCGGCCTGTGCAGCGGGAACGGGGTCATCGCCCAGACAGTAGGGGCCGCGCCCTGAGGTGGCATCGCTCGAACGAATGAGTCTCCCGCCGTAAAAGGGGAGGCGTGCCCCGTCTCGCGGATGATCTCCCGGTCCAACCCCCGACTTTGCATGATCATGCGTATTTGTGCATACTCTTCCCATGTCCAAGGTCCTCACCTCCCTCCCCGCCGGCGAGCGCGTCGGCATCGCCTTCTCCGGTGGTCTCGACACCTCGGTCGCGGTCGCGTGGATGCGCGACAAGGGTGCCGTCCCGTGCACCTACACCGCCGACATCGGCCAGTACGACGAGCCCGACATCGCCTCGGTGCCCGGCCGCGCCAAGACCTACGGCGCCGAGATCGCCCGCCTGGTCGACTGCCGCGCCGCGCTGGTGGAGGAAGGGCTCGCCGCGCTGGCCTGCGGGGCGTTCCACATCCGCTCGGGCGGTCGCGCGTACTTCAACACCACGCCGCTGGGCCGCGCCGTCACCGGCACCCTGCTGGTGCGCGCGATGCTGGAGGACGACGTCCAGATCTGGGGCGACGGCTCCACGTTCAAGGGCAACGACATCGAGCGGTTCTACCGGTACGGCCTGCTGGCCAACCCGCAGCTGCGGATCTACAAGCCGTGGCTGGACGCCGACTTCGTGACCGAGCTCGGCGGTCGCAAGGAGATGTCCGAGTGGCTGCTCGCGCACGACCTGCCCTACCGCGACAGCACCGAGAAGGCGTACTCCACCGACGCCAACATCTGGGGCGCTACTCACGAGGCCAAGACCCTGGAGCACCTGGACACCGGGGTGGAGACCGTGGAGCCGATCATGGGCGTCCGGTTCTGGGACCCCTCGGTCGAGATCCCCACCGAGGACGTGACGATCGGCTTCGAGCAGGGCCGGCCGGTGACGATCAACGGCAAGGAGTTCGCCTCCCCCGTCGAACTGGTGATGGAGGCCAACGCCATCGGCGGCCGGCACGGCCTGGGCATGTCCGACCAGATCGAGAACCGGATCATCGAGGCCAAGAGCCGCGGCATCTACGAGGCGCCGGGCATGGCCCTGCTGCACGCCGCGTACGAGCGGCTGGTCAACGCGATCCACAACGAGGACACCCTCGCCCAGTACCACGCCGAGGGCCGCCGCCTGGGCCGGCTGATGTACGAGGGCCGCTGGCTGGACCCGCAGGCGCTCATGGTGCGCGAGTCCCTCCAGCGCTGGGTCGGCGCGGCCGTCACCGGTGAGGTGACGCTGCGGCTGCGGCGCGGCGAGGACTACTCGATCCTGGACACCACCGGCCCCGCCTTCAGCTACCACCCGGACAAGCTGTCCATGGAGCGCACCGAGGACTCGGCGTTCGGTCCCGTGGACCGCATCGGCCAGCTCACCATGCGCAACCTGGACATCGCGGATTCGCGCGCCAAGCTGGAGCAGTACGCCGGGATCGGCCTGATCGGCCCGGCGGGTCCGGCCACCGGCGCCGCCCAGGCCGCCGCCACCGGGCTGATCGGCGCCATGCCGGAGGGCGGGGCCGAGGCCATCGCCTCCCGCGGTGAGGTGTCGGGCGACGACGAGCTGCTGGACCGCGCCGCCATGGAGCTGGGCAACGACTGACCGGTGACGGGAAGGAGGGAGGGCCGGACGCCGCCGCGGCGTCCGGCCCTCCCTCCCGTCGTTCCGTTCCCGGCTCCCCGGCCCCCGGCTCAGCCCAGCGGGCTGTCGAAGGCCGGCTCGGTGTTCAGCAGCGCGCTCAGGTCGGCGCCGGGGCCGTACTCCACCGGCGCCAGCCCGCGCCCGAAGAGCACCGCGCCGGCCGCGACGCCCCCGAGCGTCAGCCGCCCGTGATCGGCGCGCACCCAGGTGCCCTCGCGCAGCCCCAGCACCGGCACATCGTTGTCCTCGTGGAACTCCGCGATCCGCTTCGCCCGGGTCTCGCCCATGTGGGTGCTGCCCGGCACCGGGTCCAGGTAGTGCGGATTGATCTGGAACGGCACCAGACCCAGCGCGTCGAAGGACGGCGGCTGGACGATCGGCATGTCATTGGTGGTGCGCAGGGTGGGGCACGCCATGTTGGTGCCGGCGCTCGATCCCATGTACAGCGCCCCCGCCGCCACCTTCGCCCGGATCGCCGGGATCAGGCCGTGCCGGTGCAGCGCGGTCAGCAGCCGGAAGCTGTTGCCGCCCCCGATGAACACCGCGTCCGCCTCCTCCAGCAGCGCGGCGGGCCGCTCGGCGGTGTGCGCGCCCCGCACCTCCACCCCCAGCGGGGCCAGCGCCCCGGCGATCGCCGCCGTGTACGCGTCGTGGTCGGCCTGCGCGTAGGGCACGAACAGCATCCGGCGGGCACTGCCGAGGGCGTCGGCGATCTCCTCACGGGCGTGTTCCAGGGGGCCGTGCCCGGGGGCGGTGGAGTTGGAGAGCAGCAGCAGGCGCACGGGGGTGCTTCCTTCCGTGGTGGTGAGGTGGGTCGGGTGGGGTCAGGTCGGTCCGGTGCCGAGCGAATGCCCGGCCGCCCGGTTCAGTGCGGGTCGGCGGGGGCCCGGCGCGGACGCAGCGGGGTGAGCAGCCGGCCCAGGTCGGTGGCGGCCTTCGTCAGCGGGGCGACCACGGCGGTGGGACGCTCCCCGAAGAAGCCGCTGGGCCCGGCGACCGACAGCGTGCCCACCGCCCGCCGCCCGACGAGCACGGGCACCGCGACCGCGGCGGTCTCGTTGTCGTACTCGCCCTCCGAGCAGGCGTAGCCGCTCTGCCGGGCCTCGGCGAAGCGTTCCTCCAGGAGGACCGGATCGGTGAGCGTCCGCTCGCCGAACCGGGCCATCGGGCGACCGTACAGCAGCGCCGCCCGGTCCCTGGCGGGCAGCATCGCGAAGTACGCCCGCGAGGTGGCCCCGGCGTGCGCCGGGTACAGCTCGCCGGTCAGATCGTGGGCCCGCAGCGGCCCGGAGGCGCCGTCCACGGCCGCGACGCAGCGCATGTGCACGCCGTCCGGCACCGCGAACAGCACCCCGTACCCGACGGTGTCGGACAGGGAGCGCAGCACCGGCCGTACCAGGCTCGCCATGCCCCCGTCGCGCTCCCACACCTTGGCCAGATGCCACACGGCGGGCCCCAGCCGGTAGCGGCGGGTGCGCGGGTCGGAGACCACGAAGCCGCGGTGGGCCAGGGCGGCGAGCAGCCGCTGGGCCACCGACTTGTCCAGACAGAACTCGGCCGCGACATCGCTCACCCCCCACTCGGGATGGTCCCGGTCGAAGGAGAGCAGCAGGCTCAGGACCCGGTCGGCGGTCTGCAGCGGGGGTTTGTCGGTTTTCTGGTCCCGGTCGGCCGGAGGGGAGACGCTCTCCGACACGGGATCTCCCAAGGGATGGGTCGCCGTCATGCCAGGAGTGTAAACCGTCCCGCATATAGAGAAACTATTGCGTTAGGGTGAACAGCGCGCGGATTCTGTACGCGCACCGGCCGCCCGTACGGCCGACCGGTACGGCGGCCCCGCCGGTATCCCGGCCCGTCCGCCCGGCCCGCCCGCCCACGCCATCCCCCGGGGCGACGACGGAGCCGGCGACATCTCCCACAGCACCGCGACGGCGCGGCCGGCGCGGCCCGGAAGACCCCTTCTGTCCTACGGGCGCGCCCCCAGTGAAAGGACCTCCCGTGCTCAAGCACGTCCTCGACATCATCGAACTGCTGGACCGCCCGCAGACCGGCGGGGAGCTGCTGGCCGAGCATCTGCGCACCGTGCACGCCACCGCTGCGGCCCAGACCGGTGACACCGCCGGCGCTCCCGCCGGCGTCCGCGTCGAGGTGACCACTCTCACCGGCGACAAGGGCAGCACCGACTTCGTCGCGGTCACCGTCCCCGGCCGCAACGGCCGCCTCGCCGGGGGCGACGCCCCGACCCTCGGCGTACTCGGCCGGCTCGGCGGGGTGGGCGCCCGCCCCGAGCGCGTCGGCATGGTCTCCGACGCCGACGGCGCCGTGGCCGCCCTGGCCGCCGCCGCCAAGCTGCTGGACATGCACGCCAGGGGCGACGTCCTCGACGGCGACGTGCTGCTGTCCACCCACGTCAGCGGCTGGGCCCCCACCCAGCCGCACGACCCGGTGCCGTTCATGGATTCCCCCGTGGACACCCTGACCTGCAACCACCAGGAGGTCTCGCCCGCGATGGAGGCGATCATCTCCATCGACACCACCAAGGGCAACCGCCTGCTCAGCCACCGGGGCATCGCCCTGTCGCCCACCATCCACCAGGGCTGGATCCTGCGGGTGAGCGAGGACCTGCTGTCCGTGCTGGAGAGCGTCACCGGCGAGCCCGCCCGGGTGCTGCCCGTCACCACGCAGGACATCACGCCCTACGGCAACGACGTGCACCACATCAACTCCATCCTCCAGCCCGCCGTCGCCACCACCGCTCCCGTGGTGGGCCTGGCCGTGACCGCCGCGACCCCCGTCGCCGGCTGCGCCACCGGCGCCAGCCACGAGAGCGACATCGCCGCCGCCGCCCGGTTCGCCATCGAGACGGCCAAGGAGTTCGGCCGCGGCGCCGCCCGCTTCCACGACCCGGCCGAGTTCGCCCGGCTCGTCGAGCTGTACGGCCCCATGACCCACCTGCAGTCGCTCCCGTCCTGACGTCCCGACCTCCCCGGTCCGACGCACGCACCACCAGGAGTCCCCCGTGGAACCGAGACTTTCCACTCCGCCGCCCGCTACGGCGGAACCCGGGCAGCGGCACCCGCGCGCCTTCGAACCCATCACGCTCGTCATCACGATCGCGATGTCCGTACTCGGCGCGCTGATCGGCATCGTGCTGATCACCTCGCTCGGCGTCTCGCCGAACACCTCGGTGATCGGCGCCCTGGTCGCCATGCTGGTCGGCCGCATCCCGCTGGGCATCCTGGTCCGGATGCGCTCCCCGCACCGGCAGAACCTCGTCCAGTCCGCCATCTCCGGGGCGACCTTCGCCGCCGCGAATTCGCTGCTCACCCCCATCGCGGTGCCCTTCGCACTGGGCCGCACCGACCTGGTGTGGCCGATGCTCGGCGGCGCCGCCATCGGTCTGGCCGTGGACAGCTGGGTCCTGTACCGGGTCTTCGACTCCAAGCTGCTGGCCGCCTCCAACGCCTGGCCGGCCGGCATCGCCTCCGCCGAGACCATCAAGGCGGGCGACACGGGCGGACGCAAGGCCGCGGTGCTCGGTGTCAGCGCCGTCGCCGGACTCCTGGGCGCGCTCGCCAAGCTCCCCACCGCCGCCGCGGGCGTCGGCTTCCTCGGCAACGTCTGGGCGCTGGCCATGTTCGGCATCGGACTGCTCATCGCCCAGTACGCGCCCGGGATCTTCGACGTCAACCTCTCGCAGGAGTTCATCCCGCACGGACTGATGGTCGGCGCGGGCGTCGTCGCCCTGATCCAGGCCGTCCTGCTGATGCGCAACCGCAAGAGCCGCCGCGCCGCCGCGGAGCCCGCGAAGGCCCCCGCCCACCCGGGCGACACCCCGCGGGACGCCGCGCAGCACCCGGCACCCGCCGGCCCGGAGGCCCGCACCAAGGACGCCGCCCAGCTGCGGCGCGGCCTGATCCAGGGCATGGTGCTCTTCCTCGGCGGCGCCGTCGTGGTGGCGGTCACCGGCGGGATAGCCGGCGGCATGTCACTGCCCGGCCTCATCGGCTGGGTGCTGCTGGCCGCCACCGCCGCCCTGGTCCACCAGCTCATCGTGGGGCTGGCCGCCATGCACTCGGGCTGGTTCCCGGCCTTCGCGGTCACCCTCATCGTGCTGATCGTCGGCCTCGTGCTCAAGATCGAGACCGTCCCGCTCGCGCTGCTCGTCGGCTACACCGCCTCCACCGGACCGGCCTTCGCCGACATCGGCTACGACTTCAAGGCCGGCTGGCTGCTGCGCAAGGACGCCACCCCCTGGCTGCCGTACGAGATGGACGGCCGCCGCCAGCAGTACCTCGCCCAGCTCGTCGGCTTCGCGGTGGCGCTGATCATCGTCGCCATCGCCTGGAAGGGCTTCTTCGAGGAGGGGCGCATCCCGCCGGTCTCCGAGGTCTACGTGGCCACCATCCTGGCCGGCCTGGACCCCGGCGTGATGGGCACGCTCCTGCTGTGGGCCATCCCCGGCGCCCTGATCCAGGCCATCGGCGGCTCCTCCCGGCAGATGGGCGTGCTGCTCGCCACCGGTCTGCTGGTGGCCACCCCCGCCGCCGGCTGGATGGTCCTGGGCGCCTTGGCCGTCCGCACCGGCTACACCGTGTGGCGCCGGCGCGGCATCACCGACCCGGCCGCCCGCCGTGCCTCCGACGAGGAAGCCGAGAACGACCTGTCCCTGGTCGGCGCCGGACTCATCGCCGGCAGCTCCGTCAACGACATCGGCCAGCTCACCAAGACCCTGTGAGGCCCCGCATGAGCGCGATCCTGGGCCTGGTCACCATCGGCCAGGCACCCCGTACCGATCTGCACGAGGACGCGGCCCCGCTGCTGGGCGGCGCGGCGTTCACCGAACACGGCGCCCTCGACGAGGACCGCTTCGACGGACCGGACGAGCGGGCCACCCGCGCGGCGCTCGCCCCCGCGCCGGGCGAGGCCCCCCTCGTCTCCCGGCTGCGCGACGGCCGCTCCGTGGAACTCGGCCACCACGCGCTGCTGCCCCGGATGGCCCGCGCGGTGGCCCGCGCCGAGGCCGACGGTGCCGGGGCGACCCTGGTGCTGTGCACCGGGAACTTCCCCCAGCTGCCCGCCACCCGCCCGCTGCTGTTCGCCGAACCGCTGGTGCAGCGCGCCGTCGCCGCCGTCACCGGCGGCGACCCGGTGGGCATCTGCTGCCCGCACCCGGATCAGGCGGACGACGTGGGGCGGCGCTGGAGCACCGTCCTGGACGGGCCGGTACGGGTGAGCGGGGCCGACCCGTACGCCCCCGGCGACGCCCCGCTCGACCAGGTCGCGCGCGCCGCGGCCGAACTGGCCGACCGGGGCAGCGCGTGGATCGTCCTGGACTGCATCGGCTACACCGAACGCATGCGCCGCGCCGCCGCCGCGGCCACCGGACTGCCGGTGCTGCTCGCCCGCTCCCTCGCCGTCCGGCTGGCCGCCGAGGTCGCCACCGCCCACCACCGCACCGGAGGCCCCGCATGACCGTCGGCATCATCCGCGTCCTGACCAGCGAGGACCCCGCACAGGTGGACGGCCACGGCCGGCTCCTGCGGGAGCGCTTCGGCCTGCGCACCGACTCGCGCTGCATCCCGGGCCAGCCGCGCGGCATCCACGACGACGAGAGCGAGCGCCGCGCCGCGCCGAAGATCGTCGACCTCGCCCGCGCCCTGGAGCGCGACGGCGCGGACACCGTCCTCATCAGCTGCGCGGCCGACCCCGCCCTCGCCGACACCCGGGCGGCCGTCTCCGTGCCGGTCATCGGCGCCGGCACGGCCGCGGCCGGGGTGGCGCTCGGCCTGGGCACCCGCATCGGGGTGATCGGCATCCGGGACGAGGTACCACCCGCCATCGCCGCGGTGCTCGGCCCGCACCACGCGGGCCACCGCCGCCCCGAAGGGGTGCACAACACCGTCGGCCTCACCACCTCCGAGGGCGCCGCGGCGGTGCTGGCGGCCGCCGCGGAACTCGTCGCGGACGGGGCGGACACCCTGCTGCTGGCCTGCACCGGGCTGACCACCATCGGCATCGCGCCCCGGCTGGAGCGCGAACTGGGTGTACCGGCGGTGGACGCGGTCCTGGCGGCGGGCCTGCTGGCCCTGCGCTCCTCGGCGTCGGCCACCCCGCCGCAGGTGCCCCGCCCCCGGTCCGGGGACGGCGCGGTACGGGAGTGACAGGCGTGGGCGGGTGACAGATGGCGACAGGGAGCACACCATGGGGAAACGGTTCAGCTCCCAGGGAGGCCGCCATGAGCACAGCCGACGACGCCCACGACGCCCACGACCGCCCCGCCCCGCTCAAGATCGACACCACCGTGCCACACTCCGCCCGGTTCTGGAACTACTGGCTCGGCGGTGACGACTGGTACCCCGTCGACAAGGAACTGGGGGACGCCCTGCGGGAGGAGTACCCGGCCATCGCCGGCATCGCGGTGGCGTCCCGCGAGTTCCTCGGCCGCGCCGTCCGCCACCTCGCCCGCGACGTCGGCGTCCGCCAGTTCCTCGACGTCGGCAGCGGTCTGCCCACCGCCGAGAACACCCACCAGGTCGCCCAGCGCTACGCACCGGATTCCCGGATCGTCTACGCCGACACCGACCCCACCGTCCTGCTGCACTCCCAGGCGCTGCTCACCTCCACCCCGGAGGGCGCGACCACCTACCTCGACGCCGACGTCATGGACGTGGACGTCATGCTCGAACGGGCCGGGGCCGACCTCGACCTGGAGCAGCCCGTCGCCCTCATGCTGCTGTCGATGCTCGGCCACATCGAGCCCGACCCGGCCGCCGAACTCGTCCAGGAGTACATGCGGCGGCTGCCCTCCGGCAGCTACCTGGTGACCTGCGACAGCATCGACGACCCCGTGGTCATCGCGGTCTGCGAGGACTACGCCGCTGCCGGCGCGGCCCCCTACTACCCCCGCTCGAAGGAGCAGCTGGCGGCCACCGCCGCGGGCCTGGACCTGCTGCCGCCCGGCCTGGGCCCGATCGCGCGGTGGCGTCCCGACCACCCGGAGATGGAGCCGCCGCAGGACCAGCTGTACCAGTGGGGTCTGGTGGCCAGGAAGCCCTGACGCCGGGCCGGCCGCGCACCGCGGACCGCCGTGCCCGTGGCGCGGCGGTCCCGCCCGGGGTCAGCTCCGGGTGAAGCGGTACGTCACACTGTCCGTCAGCACGCAGAAGCCGGGGGACATGACGATCACCCGCAGCGTGTCCGAGCGCCGGTCGTAGTCGATGCCCTGCACCTCGAAGGCGCCCGAGCAGCCGCTGCGCAGCGGGAGCTGACGCAGCGCCGTCACCCGCCCCGACACATCCGCCCCGCCGTTCGGCCGGTCGGAGAGGTCGACCTGGAGCAGCGGCTTGGTGATGCCGAACAGGGCGCCCTCCGGGTCGTCGGAGGAGCACAGCAACGTCGTCGGCCCGGAGAAGTCGCAGCCCTGGACATCGCGCACCGGGCGGTCCAGGTGCACGGTGGAGACCTGGGGGAGGTCGGCCGACGGCGAGGTGTCCGGGTTGACGCCCGGGGTGGGGAAGACCAGCAGCCGGCTCATCGTGCCGTACTCGCCGGACAGCATCCACTGTCCGTCGGGCGAGATGGCGACCCAGGAGTTGTTCAGCGCTTCCCCGGGGCCCAGGGTGTGCACGTACTCCGACCACTGTCCGTCCGGCGCCTGCACCCGGTACATCTTGGTGGTGCCCGCATCGCGCTGGTAGGGCTCGATGTAGTGGCCGTCGTAGGAGGCGTCGGGGTCCCCGACGTGGTTCCAGCCGCGCAGCCGCAGATCGGCGGGGATGGTGCCGATGCCGGTGTAGCGGAAGGGGCTGTTGGCCGGGATCTCCACCGAGGTCAGGCCCTGACTCTCGGTCAGTGGATCGGCCCGGTCGGAGCCCACCTCGGTCCAGGTGTCCGCGGCGGCGGCCGGCGGGGCGGTGAACAGCAGGGCGGTCAGCAGCAGGAGGCCGGCGGTGGCCACCTGAGAACGTCGCCTGGTACGCAGCGGCATGGGGGTCCGTTCCTCGAAAGGGGTGGGGCAAGGGGGACGCGCTCGCGGACAGTACGACGCGGGGGGCGGCCTGTACAGACCGCGCGGCGCGGGGCCGGGATCCCGCCCGAACCCTTGGCAGGCACCATTAATTCATATTTAATGGCGCCTGCTGGCCGTGCGGAACGGCCGGCGCCCACCCCTCTTGCCGCCGCACAGCCGCCCGGGAGCCGCGCGTGAACCCCTTCACCGGCCACTGCGCCGTCGTCACCGGAGCCGCCTCCGGCATCGGCGCCGCCACCGCCCACCGGCTGGCCGCCGACGGCGCCGGGGTCGTCCTGGTCGACGTGGCGGACGCCGCGGGCGAGGACACCGCCGCCGCCATCCGGGCCGCCGGCGGCCACGCTGTCTACCGGCACGGCGACGTCTCCGACGAAGCCCACTGGGACGGCGTCCTGCACACCGCGCACGAGCACTTCGGCCCCGTCTCCGCCCTCGTCAGCAACGCCTACACCGTGCGGATGGCCGCCGCCGACGCCTTGGACCGCGCCGCCTGGGAGCGGCAGCTGTCCGTCAACCTCACCGGATCCTTCCTCGGCTTCCGGGCCTGCCTCCCCGACCTGCGCGCCACCGGCGGCAGCGCCGTGCTCGTCTCCTCCGTGCACGCGCTAGTCGGCATGCCGGGCCGGCCCGCCTACGCCGCCTCCAAGGCCGCGCTGACCGGGCTCATGCGGCAGTTGGCGGTCGAGTACGGCACCGAGGTGCGGGTGAACGCCGTGCTCCCGGGCCCGATCCTCACCCGGGCCTGGGACGCCATCGGCGAGGAGGACCGGCGGGCCAGCGCCGGACAGACCGCGCTGGGCCGGCTGGGCCGGCCCGAGGAGGTGGCGGGCGCCATCGCCTTCCTGACCGGTCCGGACGCCTCCTTCGTCACCGGGGCGTCCCTCGTGGTTGACGGGGGATGGAGCGTGTTGAAGACCTCCTCCTGACCCGAGCCGCCGACCCTCGGCCGACCCCCGCCTGTCACCCCGTCACCCTCCCGCGCAGGAGCGCCCCGTGAAGATCACCCGTATCGAAACCTTCGCCGTTCCGCCCCGCTGGCTGCTGTGCCGGGTCGAGACCGACGACGGCATCGTCGGCTGGGGCGAACCCGTCGTCGAGGGCCGCGCCGCCACCGTACGCACCGCCGTCCACGAGCTGGCCGAACTCCTCCTCGGCAAGGACCCGCTGCGCATCGAGGACCACTGGCAGGTGATGACCAAGGGCTCCTTCTACCGCGGCGGCCCCGTGCTCTCCAGCGCCGTCGCCGGACTCGACCAGGCGCTGTGGGACATCGCGGGCAAGTCGTTCGGCGCACCCGTCCACGTGCTGCTCGGCGGCCCGGTGCGCGACCGGGTCCGCACCTACAGCTGGGTGGGCGGCGACGAGCCCGCCGAGATCTCCGACGCGGTCTCCGCGCTCGTCGAGGCCGGCTTCTCCGCCGTCAAGATGAACGCCTGCGGCCGGATGAACCGGCTGGCCACCACCCGCGACATCGACGATGTGATCGGGCGCGCCGCCGCCGCGCGCGAGGTGCTCGGCCCCGACCGGGACTTCGCCGTCGACTTCCACGGCCGCTTCACCGCCGGGAACGCCCGCAAGGTCCTGCCGCATCTGGCCCCCTTCAACCCGCTCTTCGCCGAGGAACCGGTCCTGCCCGAGTACACCCATCTGCTGGGGGACCTGGTGGCGGGCTCCCCGGTGCCGATCGCCACCGGGGAACGGCTGTACTCGCGCACCGATGTCCTGCCCGCCCTGCGCGCCGGGGTGGCCGTCCTCCAGCCGGACCTCTCGCACGCCGGAGGCATCTCCGAGGTCCGCCGCATCGGCGCGCTCGCCGAGACCTTCGACGTCCCTCTGGCGCCGCACTGCCCCCTGGGACCGGTCTCGCTCGCCGCCAGCCTCCAGATCGCCTTCAGCACCCCCAACTTCCTCATCCAGGAACAGAGCATCGGCATCCACTACAACCAGGGTGCCGAGGTCCTGGACTACCTCGCCGACCCCGAGGTGTTCCGCTTCCACGACGGCAGCTTCCTGCGCCCCACGGCGCCCGGGCTCGGCATCGAGGTCGACGAGCGGGCGGTACGCGCGGCCGACAACAGCGCCCCCGACTGGCGCGGGCCGGTCTGGCGGCATCAGGACGGCTCCTTCGCCGAATGGTGACCCCTCCCCGGCCCACGCTCCCGCCCCCGTCCCCGCCCGCCGACCCACCGGAGCCCCCCGTATGAGCCCCTCCCCGGACCCCGAGGCCGCCCCCGCCGACGTCCTCACCTTCGGCGAGACCATGCTGTCCTGGCAGACCGACGCCCCGCTCACCGGCGGAGCCCCGGCCCGCACCGCCGTGGCCGGCGCCGAGTCGAACGTCGCCATCGGCCTGGCCCGCCTGGGCCACCGGGTCGCGTGGGCCGGGCGGCTGGGCGCGGACGAGCCGGGACGGCTCATCCTGCGCACCCTGCGCGGCGAGGGCGTCGACGTACGCCACGTCACCACCGACCCCCGGGCGCCCACCGGCGCGCTGCTGCGCGAACGCCTGGTGGGCGGCGTCAACCGGGTGCACTACTGGCGCGCCGGATCGGCCGCCTCCCGGCAGCGGCCCGCTCACCTGGACGCGGCGCTGGCGAAGGGCGCCCGCGTCCTGCACCTCACCGGCATCACCTGCGCGCTGGGCCCCGGGCCCCTCGCCACCGTGACCGCCGCCGCCGACCACGCCCGCGAGCACGGCTGGACCGTGGTCCTCGACATCAACCACCGCACCCGGCTGTGGAGTACGGAGCAGGCCACCGACACGCTGCGGCGGCTGCGGGACCGGGTCGACATCCTCATCGCCTCCGACGACGAACTACCCCTGATCTGCGGAGACGTGAACGAACTGCTGGCGGCCGGGGCCCGCGAGGTGATCGTCAAACGCGGCGGCGAGGGCGCCGACCTGTACGGCGCGGACGGCCGCCATCTCCACCAGCCCGCCCACCGGGTCACCGTCGTGGACACCGTCGGCGCCGGCGACGCCTTCTGCGCCGGATATCTGTCGGGCCTGCTGGACGGTCTGGAGGCGGGGGAGCGGCTGGGCCGGGCGGGCACCGTCGCCGCGTTCACCGTCGCCGCGCACGGCGACTGGGAGGGGCTGCCGCACCGCGACGAACTCGCCCTCCTGCAGGCCCCGCCCGGCAGCGCCATCCGCTGATCGCGCGGACGGCGCCGCCGCGCCGGTTCAGCCGCGCAGCAGTGCGTTGCACTCCTGCTGGAGCGCGACGTCCTCCCACATCGTGTGCTGCGGGGCCGCGTTGGAGCACACCACCGCGCCCCAGGCTCCGGCCGCCGCCGACTCGGTCACCGCCAGCCGGCACAGCCCCGCCCCCACCGGGCCCTCCTCGAAGGTGCCCAGCCGCGGGGTGTAGCCGACCCAGCCCTCGCCGAAGACGAAGGGCACCCCGGTGTCGGCGGACCAGTCCGCGGCGGCGGCGATCCAGGTCGTCAGCCGCTGTTCCATCGCGGCGCGGTGGACGGCGTACCGGTCGTACAGCCAGGCGTCGAAACGCACCGGGTCGCACCAGTCGTGCACGTACACCTCACGCAGGCCCACCACGGTGGCGTCCAGCCGCCAGCGCTCCTGCGCCGGCGGCGCCCAGTCGGCCAGGTCCGGCGCGCCGGGACGCAGCAGTTCGCGCCGTGCCCGGTCCTGCGGGAAGGGCCGGGAGGTGTCGCGCAGGGCGAAGGCGTCCAGCAGTTCGTCCAGCACGCCGTACACATAGGGGTGGAAGACGGCGACATCGATGTCCCGGGGCACTCCGCGCAGCGATCCGACCGGCACCTGCGCGTAGTTGACGGTCACCATCCGGTCCGGGTGCCGGGCGCGGAAGCGCTCCAGCCCGCGTTCCAGGCGCGGGCGCAGCGCGACGACATGGTCGCCTTCCAGGCCCTCGGTGAGGAAGCCGGCCTGCACCTCGTTGTGGAGTTCGGTGAACGCGACACGGTCGTCCAGGCCGTCGTGCGCGGCGAGGAAGGACAGCAGGTCGGCGAGCGCGTCGGCCAGCGCGGCGGGGCGCTCCTCGGGGTCGACGGCCATCAGGGCGTCGTACCAGGCGCGGTCGGCGGCGAAGGAGGCCGACTGCTGGTACTCCCAGGAGGAGAGGATGACGAAGCAGTCGTGCCGTCTGGCCGCCCGGAACAGTTCCAGCAGCTGGGCGCGGCCGTCGATCTCGGTCTCGGCACGCACGTCGTACCAGCGCACCCGCTGGCCGTACTCGCCGCCCAGGGGCCCCAGGCGCAGCCTGCTGGTGTCGAGCCCCGAGCCGAACAGCAGATAGGGCATGGCGCAGATCCGGACGGTGTTGTAGCCGCGCTCGACGGCCTCGGCGAAGGCGCGGTCCAGATCGGCGAAGGGCTCGCCGGGCCCGGTGCGGGTGTACCAGCTGAAGTCCCACAGACTGATCGTCAGCTTCTCGGGGAGATGCGGCGGCCGGGGGAGGGGCATGGCAGGGGTCCTTTCATGGCGCGGGTGCGGTGGTGCGGGGCTCAGCCGGCGGCCGTGCCGTCCGCCGCGAGGCCGGCGGGCAGCGTGACGCGGTGGACGGGGACGAGTTCGGCGTGCTCCACGGTGGCGCGGGAGCGGGCGGCGGCCAGACCGGCGCGCGCGGAGGGATCGACGTACACCGCGCTGTCCGGGGCGAGCGGCAGGACGCGGATCTCGATCCCGTGCTCGGTCACCGCCTCGGCGAACCGGCGCAGTCCGATCTCCCAGGCGGGTCCGTACCAGAAGTGGTCCGCCACCAGCCGGCCGCCGACGTAGGCGCGTGCCGCGTCACCGGTGTACGACAGCCGCAGCAGTACCTCGCCCTCGCCGTCGAGGGCGCCGGCCGGGATCTCGATCCGGTGCACGGACGCCGCCTCGAAGTCTTCCTCGCGCGGCGCGGAGGCCCGGCCGCGGGGGCCGCCGGTGCGGGCGGGCGGCGCGAGGGCCCCGGACCGTACGGTGTGCACCGGGAGCGGGCGCGCGGGCGGGGCGCCCTCCCCGGGGGTGAGCGTCCGCCGGGTGAACCCGTCGGCCGTCAGCACCCGCACGGTGACCTCGGAGCGGCTGGTGTGCAGGCGCAGTTCCGCCCCGTCGGCCAGTACCGGCTCCTCGCACAGCACCAGCCGGTCGATGCCGCCGACGCTCACCCGCTGGGCCAGCAGGGCCTGTTCGCCGGAGAGCACCAGCAGATGGACCCGGCCGTGCGGCCCGCTCACCGTCACCGCGGCCCGCGTCCCGGGCTCGGGCACGCCCACCACCGTGCCGTCGGGGGTGCGTTCCACGGTCACCGGGCCCGACACCTCGCAGCCGTCGGGCAGCGCGAACCGCGCGGTGATGCCGGCGGTGGCCGCGAAGACCGCGACCGGAGCGCCGTCCAGGTCCAGCCGGGCCACCGGCTGGGCGGTGGCCCACGTGATCCGCAGGCCGCCCCCCGCGTCGTACCCCAGCGGCCACGCGAAGTGCGCTCCGGAGGGAACGGTCACCTCCCGGTCGGGCAGCGTGAGCGGCTCCCCGTCTAGGTGCACCCGGAACCGCACCCCGGGCCGGTCGGGCAGCGTCTCGTGCGGCTGGTGGTTGTTGACGAACAGAAAGCCGCTGCCGCCCGCCGCGCGCACCGCCCAGCGCAGCGAGGAACGGTCATCCAGCCCGTCGGGGCCGCCCTCGGGCAGGTACAGCGGCATGTCCGCCAGCGCGGCGCCGCTGTCCCGGATCAGCAGATGCTGCAGCCGCAGCGCGGCGAACGACGGCCGGACCTGCCCGTACTCCCCGAGCGGCGCCTGGAAGTCGTAGTTCACGGCCGGCAGGTCGTTGGGGTAACCGGTGTCCTGCGACTCCTGGTTGGGCAGCGCCTGACCCAGCCGCTGGGAGCAGCCGTGGTAGAGGTAGTAGCCCTGCCACACCGAGCCGCTGCCGAGCTTGGTCAGGGCGAGCGCGGAGACGTCGGCGGCGGGCACCAGGGGGCGCCGGTGGTAGGCGATCGCCATGCCGCCGCCCAGCTCACAGGTCGCGTACGGATAGCGGCGGTCATCGGGTCCGGTGCCGGCCGGGGCGCGGGAGCGCAGGTCGGCGCCGATGGCGTGGTCGTCACGGATCGCGCTGAAGAAGTAGTGCCGCCGCATGTCGCGGGCCCAGCCCTCGTGCGCGTCCTCCCAGAACGCCTCGGGGTAGCCGCCGTACAGCGGGAGCAGCACATCGGCCGGAAGGTCGGCGGCCCCCCAGGCGGTCGCCGTCCACAGCGGGGCGTGGATGCCCACCCGCTCGGCCAGGGCGCGCAGCGTCCGCAGGTGCCCCGGCTGGTCGTACAGCTCGTTCTCCACCTGGACGGCCACCACCGGACCGCCGTCGTCGTACGACAGGCCGCGCAGCTCGTGTGCGATGCGCCGGTAGTACCGCTCCACGAGCGCGAGATAGCGCGGGTCGTCGGTGCGCGGGGAGCACGGGGTGTCCGCCAGCCAGTCGGGGAAGCCTCCGTTGCGGCATTCGCCGTGCGACCAGGGGCCGATGCGGACCACCGCGTGCAGCCCCAGCGCGGCGCACTCGGTCAGGAAGCGCCGCAGGTCCAGATCGCCGTCGAAGCGCAGGGCGCCGCGCTGCTCCTCGTGCTGGTTCCAGAAGAGGTAGGTGGCGACGACGTCGATGCCGCCGGCCCGGATCTTCAGCAGCTCCTCGCGCCAGTCGGCGGCCGGGTAGCGGCTGAAGTGGAACTCTCCCATGACCGGCAGCCAGGGCTCGGCACCGCGCAGCAGCTTGCGGCCGTCGGCGGTCAGCGGCGCGGGAGTGCCCGCGCGGCTGCCCATCGGCAGGTGGCCGCCCGGCGGGGCGGGGAGGTCCTGGGTGTGCAGCGTCAGCATGACGGGCGGCTCCGTTGGCGCGCGGGAGAGGGTCGGTTCATCGTCGGGGCGGCCCGGATCCCTGTCAAGATGTATTCATAAATAATGTTCACGGTAGACTCGGCCGCCCCGCGGCGGGAGAGGCCCGCCCCAACACGTCGGCGGGGCCGCCCGGTTCCCCCGGCGGACCCGGCCACCCGAGGAGAACCGCATGGCGTCCTACTCCGGCCGCGGCGTGCACGGACAGGTCGTGCACACCCTGGGCGCCCGCATCGTCGGCGGTGAGATCGCCGAGGGCGAGACCCTGGACATCGGCGCCCTGGGCGCAGAACTCGACGTGAGCCTGACCGTCATGCGCGAGGCGCTCAAGGTCCTGGCGGGCAAGGGCCTGACCGACGCGCGGCAGAAGCGCGGCACCTACGTCAGGGAACGGACGCACTGGAACCTGCTCGACGCCGATGTGATCGGCTGGCGCATGGAGACGGGAGACGGCACCCAGCTGCTGCGCGACCTCGCCGATGTGCGCGCCATCGTCGAACCGGCGGCGGCGCACCGGGCCGCCCTGCACCGCACCGACGCCGATCTCGCCGCGCTGGAGAGCGCCCTGGACGCCATGGGGAAGGCACGGCAGGACTCCGCCGCCGCCGAGGCGGACGCCGCGTTCCACCGGGCGCTGCTCGCCGCCACCGGCAACGAACTGCTGCGGCGGATGGACATGCTGCTGGAGCCGGGGCTGCGCGAACGCGACCGGATGGTCCACGCGCACGCCGACGCCGACGACCCCGTCCCCAGCCACCGCGCGGTGCTCGACGCCGTACGCGAGCGCGATCCCGCCCGCGCCGAGGCCGCCATGCTGGACCTGCTCGCCAAGGCCGCCCAGGACAGCGACCACCTCGCCCGCACCCGGACGCGCGCCCGTGCCCGTGCCCGTTCCCGGACCGGGGGCTGAGCCGCGCCCGGGGGCGCGGGGTCACTCCCGCAGACCGTAGAAGCCCATCGGCGAGTGCGGGACGAAGCCGATGCGCGGGTACACCGGCGCGCCGGCGGCAGTCGCGTGCAGCGTGGCGCGGGTGAGCCCGGTGGCCCGCGCTCCCTCGTACAGCGCCTTACGGGTCACCGCCTCGCCGTACCCCCGGCGCTGCCACCGCGGATCCGTGGCCACCAGCAGGACGAACAGCCGGCCCGCCGCCTCGACGGTGGCCGCGCACGCCACCGGGACGTCACCGCGCAGCGCCAGATACGCGTGCACCCCGCTCGTCCACAGCGCGGAGCCGGCCAGGCCGTCCCGGCCGTCCTCCAGCGGGAAGCCGTACCCCCGGGAGTTGAGGTCCGCGTAGGACTCCAGCTGCGCGGCGGTGGTCACCCGGGCGAACGTCAGCTCGGGGTGGGAGGGCTCGGGGATCGGCAGCAGATCCCCGGCCATCGCCGTACCCGGGAAGGCGTACCGCAGGCCCGCGCGCTCGGCCGCCACGGCCAGCGCGCCGCGCGCCTCCTCCGCCAGCAGATCCTCGAACAGCCACAGGAATCCGGGCCGCCGCTTGGCGCGCATGATCTCCGCGGCCTCCGCCAGCCGCCGGGCCAGCAGCTCGGCACCCGTGCCCGCCTCGGTGAGGGTGACGCAGTTCCAGAACGCGAACCGGCTGTCGGCCCAGCGCACGGCCAGGCCGGGCAGGTCCCGCACATCGGCGTCCGGGTCCCGGTCCAGCGCCATGGCCCGCCAGACCACGGCGAGCTGTTCCATCGATTCGATCGCTTCCGGAGGAGCGGTCACCGTCACCCCACAGCGGTAGGTTCCGACGTCCACGCGGCCGCGGCGGCGCGTGGCCCTGACCCACCGATGGTGTCACGCGGGGCCGCTCCCCGTCGGGAGTTGACCCGCCCAACCACGAACCCCTCGACGCATCCCGCACCGCGGCCCGGCACCTGACCACCGCGCCGGACCGGAAAGGAACCCCGCATGACCTCTGACCCCAGCGCGGCCTTCTTCGCCCGCCACCTGTCCACCGACCCCGTCCTGGGCATCTTCCGCGGCCAGGACCCCCGCACCACCGTCGACCTGTGCCTGCGCGCCTGGGAGGCCGGCGTCGAACTGGTCGAGATACCCGTGCAGTCCGACGCCGCCCTGCCCTCCCTGGAAGCCGCCGTCAACGCGGCCGGCGCGCACGGCAAGCACGTCGGAGCCGGCACCGTCACCACCGTGGAGCGGCTGCGCGCCGCCCGGGACCTGGGAGCCTCCTTCACCGTGGCACCGGGACTGCACCCGCCGGTGGTCGAGGCGTCCCAGGAGGCCGGGCTGCCCCATCTGCCGGGGGCCGCCACCGCCACCGACATCGCGGGCGCCCTAGCCGCGGGGTTCACCTGGGTCAAGGCGTTCCCCGCACAGCAGTTGGGACCCGGCTGGATCACCGCTCACCTCGCGCCGTTCCCCCAGGTCCGCTTCGTCGCCACCGGGGGAGTGGGACCCGACAACGCCGCCGACTTCCTCGCCGCGGGCTGCGCCGCCGTCGCCATCGGCTCCGCCCTGTCCGATCCCGGCGCCCTGAGGCGGCTGCGGGAGGCACTGAACGCCCGTACCTGAACTGTCCAGGCCCCCCGCACCCGGCCGGTCACGCCCTGCGGTGGGCGATCTGGATCAGGTTGCCGCAGGTGTCGTCCAGCACGGCGGTGGTGACCGGTCCCATCTCCAGCGGATCCTGGGTGAACCGCACGCCCAGCGCGCGCAGCCGCTCGTACTCGGCCCCCACGTCCCGGACGGCGAAGGAGGCCGCCGGGATGCCGTCGTGGACCAGGGCCTCCTTGTACGGCCCGACGGCCGGATGACCGCTGGGCTCCAGCAGCAGCTCCGGGCCGTCCGGGTCCTCGGGCGAGACCACGGTCAGCCACCGGTCCGCGCCGGCCGGCACGTCCTCCTTCTTCAGGAAGCCGAGCACCTCGGTGTAGAAGCGCAGGGCCTTCGCCTGGTCGTCGACGAAGACATTGGTCAGATGGATCCTCATGGGGTGTCCTCCGGGGGATCGGGCCTGAGCCACCGCGTGACGATGTGCTCGAGTGGCTGGGTGTGCAGATCGTGGAACTTGTAGCGGCCCTCGCGCCGGGTCCTGATCAGACCGGCGGATTCCAGCACGCCCAGGTGCTGGCTTATCGCCTGTCGGGTCAGCCCCAGACCGTGCTTGGTCATCAGTCGTGAGCAGATCTCGAACAGGGTCTGACCGTCGCGTTCCACCAGCTCGTCGAGGATGCGCCGCCGGGTGGGATCGGCCAGTGCCCTGAACACGTCGTCCGTCACACGTCCACCATAGGCAAGTGTTCACTTGCCTATCAAGGCAGGCCGGCCGGCGGCGCGCCCGTACCTCCCTTCGGGCGGCATCCCGGGACACGGGCACCGCCGGTGCCGCCGGTGCCCCGGCCCGCCGAAGCGGCGGCCTACCGTCTCAGCTATGACAGCGACGATCGACCTGAACGACGGCACGTCCATCCCGCAGCTCGGCTTCGGCACCTATCTGGTGCCGCCGCAGGACACGGCGGCCACGGTCGGATCGGCTCTGGAGGCGGGCTACCGGCACATCGACACCGCCCAGATGTACGGCAACGAGGCGGAGGTCGGCCAAGCCGTCGCCGACAGCGGCCTGCCGCGCCAGGAGCTGTATCTCACCAGCAAGCTCGACAACGGCAACCACCGCCCGGACGACGTACGGCGCACGTTCGAGGAATCCCTCACCCGGCTCGGTCTGGACCGGCTCGACCTGTTCCTGATCCACTGGCCGTTGCCCACCCGGTACGACGGCGACTACGTCTCCACCTGGAAGGCCGTCACCGACCTCATCGGCGAGGGCGTGCTGCGGTCGGCCGGTGTCTCCAACTTCGAGCCGGACCACCTGGAGCGGATCATCGGCGAGACCGGGATCGTCCCCGCCGTCAACCAGATCGAGGTCCACCCGTACTTCCCCAACGAGCGGGCCCGCGAGGCGTCCCTGCGGCACGGCATCGCCGTCGAGGCGTGGGGGCCGCTCGGCCAGGGCGCCGTCCTGGGCGACGAGGTCGTCGCCTCCATCGCGGAGCGCACCGGCCGGCCCCCCGCCCAGGTGATCCTGCGCTGGCACATCCAGCGCGGGGACATCGTCTTCCCGAAGTCCATGAGCCGCGCGCGCATGGAGGAGAACGCCCGCATCTTCGACTTCGAGCTCTCCCCGGAGGACGTCCGGGCCATCGACGGCCTGGACCGCGGCCCGGCGGGACGCGGCGGCCCGGACCCCAACACCTTCGACTACGTGGGCTGACCGGGCGGGCGACGTCGCCCGCCGCAGGTCACGGGACACGCGGGCGGTCGCTGATGAACCATCAGCAACCTCCCGCCTCCGTACGATCACCACATGATTCCGGGTACGGCCGGTTCCCGGCACCTCCGGCCATGGCACTACATCGCCGCCGCGTACACCTTCACCGTCGGCATGGCCGGTACCACCCTGCCGACCCCCCTGTACGGCCTCTACCAGCGCGAGATCGGCTTCTCCTCCTTTCTCGTGACGGTCATCTTCGCGACGTACGCGGTCGGCGTCATCGCCGTCCTCGTGCTCGCCGGAGACCTGTCCGACCTGCGCGGACGGCGCCCGGTCCTGCTCATCGCGCTGCTCCTGTCCATGGCCAGCGCCGGCTGCTTCCTCGCCGAGGGCGGACTGCCCTGGCTGCTGGCCGGCCGCCTCCTGTCCGGCTTCTCCGCCGGCCTGCTGACCGGCACCGCCACCGTCGCCGTCATGGAGCTGGCCCCGCCCGGCGGTCGCGAGCGCGCCGCGTTCGCGGCCACCGCCGCCAACATGGGCGGCCTCGGGTGCGGGCCCCTGCTGGCCGGGGTACTCGCCGAGTACGCCCCGGCGCCCCTGCGGCTGCCCTACCTCGCCCATCTGGGTCTTCTCGTGGTGGCCTGCGCCCTCACCGCGGCGCTGCCGGAGACCGCCCGCCCGGACCATCCGCTGCCCCGGCTGCGGATCCGCCCGCCCGGAGTGCCGCACCAGGTCCGCGCGGTGTTCGTCCCGGCGGCGCTGGCCGGATTCGCGGGCTTCGCCATGTTCGGCCTGTTCACCTCGGTCGCGCCCACCTTCATGGCCACCCACCTCGGGGTGCACAACCTGGCCGTCTCCGGCGCCGTGGTCTTCGCCGCGTTCGCCTCCTCCACCGCCGGCCAGCTGACGGCGGGCCGGCTGCCCAGCTCCCGGGCGCTGCCCGCCGGCTGCTTCCTCCTGGTGGCCGGCATGCTGCTCATCGGCGCCTCGCTGCTCACGGGTGAACTGGCGCTGCTCCTGGCCGGAGCGATCGTGGGCGGCACCGGACAGGGGCTCGCCTTCCGCGCCGGGGTGACCGCGGTGACCACGCGCGCCCCCCGGGACCGCCGGGGCGAGACCACCTCGGCGTTCTTCGTGGTCGCCTACCTCGGCATCTCCCTGCCCGTCCTGGGCGTGGGCGCCCTCACCCTGGCCCTCGGACTGCGCGACGCCGGGCTCGTCTTCACCGGCTGCGTGACACTGCTGGCCGCGGCCATCGGCCTCCACCTGCTGAGACCCCCGGCCGCCCGCCCCGGCGCGCCTGGCCGCCCCTGACCTGGGGCGCGTTCAGCGGTGCGGGGAACGGCGGACACTCAGGACGGCGACGTCGTCCTGCTGCTCGGCCTTCCCCGCGAAGGACCGGGCGTCGTCGTACAGCGCCTTCGGCAGCTCGGTGGGGGAGCGGCCGGCGAGCTTCCGCAGCCGCTCGTCGACCGGGTAGAACGTTCCGTCCCCGGCGCGGGTCTCGGTGAGCCCGTCGGTGGTCAGCAGCAGCGTCGAGCCGGCGGGGAAGTCGAACCAGCCCACGGTCGCCGGCTCCGCCGCCAGCGCGGCGAGGCCCAGCGGCACGCCGGAATCGAGGTCCAAGGCGGTGACGGCACCGTCGTGCACCAGCCGGGGCGGGATGTGACCACAGTTGACGAGCTGCGTCTCGGTGCCGGCGTCCACGCTGATGACGAGCGCCGTGACGAAGCGTTCGTCGTCGCCGGACTGCTCGGCGTACGAATTGTGCCGGACGACCGAGGCGTCCAGGGCGTCCACGAGCGCGGTGAGGGTCGGCTCGCGGTGGGCCGCCTCGCGGAAGGCCCCGATGACGGCGAACGCGGCGCCCACGGCTGCCAGCCCCTTGCCCTGCACGTCGCCGATCAGGATGCGGGTGCCCCACGGTGAGGCGACGACGTCGTAGATGTCCCCGCCCACCAGCCGCTCCTCCTGAACGGGCTCGTAGACGCCGGTGACCAGCACGTGGTCGGTGAGCAGCGGCAGCGGGCGCAGGATGTGCCGCTGCATCGCGGCGGCGGTGGAGCGCAGCCGCAGCATCTCGTGCTCGCGCTTGATGCGCCGGTGGCAGGCGTACACGGAGAGCGCGCCCAGGGCGAGGGTGAGCAGCACCAGCAGCGCCCGGTCCAGCCAGTGGCCGTTCTCCCGGTCACGCACCAGCAGGGTGAGCATGACGACGACGGTGGTCCAGGCGGCCACGAACCGGGTCTGGGCGACGGTGCACAGCGCCGACGCCGTGCCCGGCAGGAAGATCAGCAGTCCCAGGAGCCAGACCGTGGACCCGGAGAGCACCCCGAGGACCTCGACCAGCACCGTCACCAGCAGCACGCCGGCGACCAGCTCCGTGGTGGTCGGTGGATCGATGGCCTGGAGGGCGTCGGGCGACGTCCTCCGGCGGATGCGGGTCATGGAGGCTCCCGGGCGGCCGGCGGTCTCTCTGTACCGTACGAGGGAGACCCGCCCATCCGCCCTTCGGGTGGTCACTCCGGGGGAACGGCGGCCGGCCAGGGCTCGCCCGTCCGTACCGGGGTCCCGTCCATCGGGGAACGGGCCCGCGCGCCGGGGGAGCTCCCGCTCACTCCGCACGGCCACCGCTGGGCGGACGCGGGGCGTCAGTCCGCCTCCGGCGGCCGGGCGCCGGCGTCCTGATGGATGTGCAGCTCGCCCTTCATCACGGTGTAGGCGGTGCCGTGGTCGCGGACCGTGGTCGTCTGGGCCGGCCCCGCCCCGGCCTCCGGCTCGGCGGCCCGGTGGACCTCGACCGTGTTGTCGTGCCCGGCCACGACGGGACCCGAGGCGTCACCGCCGACGCTGATCGAGAAGTGGTCGCCCGTGGAGTCGGCCATGCTGTTTCCTCCTTCGGTGGGGCCGAGGCCCCCTCGGATGTCAGGACCGCCTCAGGAAAGGCGGGTCCAGTTCTGCGCGCCGCAGGTGTAGCACTCCCAGGTGCCGTCCGATCGCTCGGTGACCTGGACGGCGGCGCTGGAACGGTCGGAGGCGACCTCGATCGTCAGGTCCGCCTCGCCGACCGCGGTTCCGCAGGCCGTCTCGTCCCACACCGGCATCGTGGCGCGGTAGCTGCCGGAGCCGCCGGTGATCTCCATGGTCGTGCTGTCCCCGCAGGTCGCCTGTACGTCGACCTCGTACGCGCCGTCGCCCGTCCCGACGATCCGGAAGACGTTCCCCGCCTCGTCACGCCAGACCCCCGCCAGTTCGTCCTCGGGACCCGAGGACGATTCCGTTGCGCCCCCGTCGTCCGAGGCCGCCACCTGATAGATGCCCACGCCGAGGGCGACAGCGACGACGACACCGATGATGGTCGGCAGCAGGCTCGCCCACAGGGCGCCCGGCACGACCGCGCCGGCGCCGGCGCCCGCCGCGGCACCGGTCGATGCGGCCCCGGAGGAGTGGGCGGCGAAGGCCGTCGCGGCGTCCACCGGCGCGTTCGGCATGGCTCCCGTGCCCGCCCCCGCCCCTGAGCCCGTGCCCGCTCCGTGAGCCGCGCCGGCGTCCCCCACGGGGAACGAGCCCAGGTCCCCCCAGGGCTGCCCGCCGCCGTCCCCCGCCGGTACCGAGCCGGCATCACCGCCGGACGGGCCGTGCCCCGCGGGCTCGGAGGCCGTTCCCGGACCCGGTCCGGGAGCCGTACCCGCCCCGGAACCCGCCGCCGGATCCGGTCCTCCGGCCGTTCCCGCGTCCGTCCCGGCCGCCGCGCCCGGATCGCCTCCCGCCGCCGTGCCCGGGTCCGGCTCGTCGCCGGGCAGCATCTCCCCGCCGCCTCCCGGCGCTGTCGCCTCCGGCGTCGGCGCGGACGGCGGAGGGGTGTACTGCTGGGCGTTGAGCGCGGCGTCGACGCCCTCGGTGTCGCCCAGTTGCCGCCACAGCACCACGGCCTCGGCCAGCAGCACCGCGGCCACCACCCGCCGGCCGGTCATCAGGCACCGGATCGCCTTCTCATGGGTGAAGTAGGCCCTGGCCGTCGCGTCCCCCGCCTGCTGCGCGGCGCTCTCGCCCCGGTCGAGCAGCCGCCCCCACACCCCGAACCTCAGGGACTGGGCGAGGAAGGGCGACACGGCGCGGGCGAGGCGTACGGCGAGGTCGGGTCGGCCCTGCTCCTCCGCCAGTTCGGCCACCAGCTCCAGCGCGCGCCCGTGGTCGGCGACCTGGGCCGCGGTGGTGGTCGGCAGCGCCGCCCAGCGGGTGAAGTGGTCGCACAGCCGGTCGGCCGGGAACAGCGCGGGGAAGGCGGCTGGAGCCCAGCGTCGTATCTCCGGCACCACGTCGGCGACACCCCGGAACCCCCGCTCGGTGGCCTCCACGAGACCGAGCCGGGCCAACCGGGCGCAGACGGCGGCGGGTTCGGCCACCCCGCACAGCGTCCCCACGTGCACCGGGTCGAGTTCCGCGTCCCCGAGCGTCGCCAGCAGGCGCAGCGCGCCGACGGCGGCCGGGTCGAGCCCTTCGAACAGCAGGGGCAGCAGGCCCTCGATCTCGGCCGCACGCGGCAGCCTGACTTCGCCCGCCGCCCCCGTGCGGGCCAGCCCGGCCGCCCGTAACAGCAGCAGGGGCCGCCCGAGGGACAGCCCGCACAACTCGTGGGCCGCCGCGCGTTCGTGAGGGGGAAGCGGAAGCCCCAACTCCTCGCTCAGCAGCTGGAGTCCGGCCGCGCGGGACAGCCCCCGAAGCTCCAGCTGTCCGCTCTCGCCGAGCAGCGAGCGTTCCCTGGAGGCGAGGACGAACGTCGCGTCCGGCGCGGCGTCCGTGAGCAGCCGCAGCTGATCGGGGGTCAGCTCCGCGTCGTCGATGTACACCGCGATCCGGATCCCGGCCATCAGCCGCCGCAGCTCGGGGCCCGTCGGCGCGTAACCGGGTGCCTCGTAGCAGGCCTCGAAGATCTCCTGCGCGAGATCCTCGCTCTCCCGGTGCGCCCCGCTCAGGAACAGCACCCCGTCCGGGCCGGCCTCCAGGCTGCGGGCGGCGTGCCGGAGCAGGGTGCTCTTGCCGACCCCGGGCGGCCCCCACAGCTGCACCACCCCGTGACGGCGCAGCGTCGCTCCCAGTTCTTCCAGATCCGCCGCGCGGCCCACCGGGTCCCGCTGCCGCCGGGGCAGGAGCGCGACCGACTCCCTGCGCACCGGCTCGGGCCGCTCCTGCGGCTGGAGCAGGTTCACCGTCGAACCGTGGGCGTCGATCACCACGTTGTGGTGGCCCGCGATCACCGTCCCCGACGCGTTCCCGCCGATATTGACGCGGTGGTCGCCGCGTGCCGGGGTGTCGTCCCCCCGATGCTCGGGGCCGGCCGGTCGCCGCCCGCCCCCGTCCTTCTCTGCCATGGCCCATCCCCTTCCCGTTGACGGAACGCGCGACCGACCCCGGCGAACCCGCACGGCGGTCGCGGACCGTTCCCACATCCTGTGGCGCGGCGGCCGGTTGGGCACCTCGTCCACCAACCGGCCGCCCCCCTCGCCCTTGTCACGCTAGCGAGCACCGGGGGACGCAATCCCGTCGTACGACTGTTTCCGCCCATCCGCTCCGCGGTCGTGGGCGAAGTCCCCCCGGTGCCGGGCGGGCTCTCAGGGCTGCGGGTCGAAGGCGATGCTGCTCAGCCGTGCCAGGTCCTCCACCCGCACGCTGCGGTAACCCGTGGAGATCACGCCCGCCTCACGAAGCCGGCGCAGGACCTTCTGCACGGTGGGTTCCGCGGCCCCCGACAGGGTCGCCAGCTCCGGCTGGGTGATCGGCCAGCGGATCAGCGCACCGGCGCCGGACCGCTCGCCGTGGGTCAGCACGATCTGGTGCAGCACCCGGGCCAGCCGGGTGGCGGCGTCGCAGCCGGTGAAGTCCACGCGATGGGTGTTGGCGACGCGGAGTTTCGCGACCACGGACGCGTTGACGGCGTGGGCGATCCCGGGGTTGCGGCCCGTGCAGCCGAGGAACTCCTCCCGGCTGACGACCCTCGCGATCACCGCCCCGCAGGTCGTGACCGTGGCCGAGCGGGGCCCGCCGTCCGCCGCGGCGAGTTCGCCGACCAGGTCCCCGCCCATCCGCACGGCCAGCAGGGCGTCCCGGCCGTCCGGTGCGAGCCCGGTCGCCTTGACCACGCCGTGCAGCAGGATGAGGACGAACGTGGTCCGTTCCCCCTCCCGCATCAGCACCCGGTCGGCCTCGTAGCGCCGGCCCGCGCCCAGTGCCAGGAGCCGTTGCCGCTCTGAGTGCGGGAGCGATCCGAGCAGACTCGAGGGCGGCCAGGTCCACGCTCCCGCAGGCCCGCGTCCGGCCGCGTCCGGGCCCGGTGTGGTGCCGTCCATGCGCCGCCGCCTCCCGCCCGGGGTCCCCGTCGCCGAGTGTGGGGGTGCCCCGTCACCCGTGCTGTCCGGGCGAGTGGGGCGGATCGGCTCCGCGACGTCGGGCCGAACCAGTATTGCGAGGGGATGCGTTCCGTTCAATCGGGGCACAGTGGAAGCACGCATCCGGGCGGAATGTGCCACGACGTGGCCGGCCGCCGGTGCGACCGGGGGATCGCGGGACCAGGAGGGCGTATGGAGAACGTGCCGGAATACCGGGCCTTGCTCGCGGTGGACATCGCGCGTTCGGCGGGGCGCGGAGACGTGGCGCTGCGGCGGATCCGTGCCGCGCTGTGGGCGGCGCTGCGCGAGGCGTTCGCGCGCGGTGGGATCGATCGCGAGGCGTGCCTGTACCAGGATCTCGGCGACGGCGTACGGGTCACGCTGCCGGCCGGAACGCCCAAGGCGAGCCTGATCCACCCGCTGGCCCACGAACTGTCGGTCCGACTCGCGGCGCACAACCGGCTCGCCGCGCCGCCCGCACAGGTCCGGGTACGGATGGCGCTGCACGCGGGCGACGTGCACATCGGTCCGGACGGCACCGTGACCGGCCGGCCGCTGGAAGTCCTGGCCCGGCTGCTGGACGCGTCGCCGGTCCGGGACGCCCTGGCGGTGCGTCCGGAGGCGACGGCGGCGCTCATCATCTCCCAGCACTTCCACGAGGAGGCGGTGTGCCAGGGCCGGCCCGGCATCGACCCGGAGAGCTTCCGGCAGGTCGGCGTCCGGGAGAAGGAGTTCACCGCGTCCGCCTGGCTGCACGTGCCCGGCGCCGTCACCCCGCGGGCCGCGCCCGGCGAGGAGGACGCCGGGCCCGCCGCCCCGGACCGTACGGCCGGCCCGGAGAGCCGCGAGGCCCCGAAGATGATCAGCGAGGCATCGGGACACGGCGTCATCTACGCGGTCCAGAACGGCACCATGCACATCACCGGCACGACGTGAGGGAGCCCACGTGACCGACGAACTGACGCTGCTCGCCGAGGCCGGCGCGACGGCCGTGGTGGCGACGATGGCCACGGACCTGTGGCGGAGCACCAAGGACACCGTCCTCGGGCTTTTCCGCCGCGGGGCACCGGACCGCAGCGACGCGCTCGCGGCCCGGCTCGAGGAGAACGCGGCACTGGTCCGGGCGGCGGCGGACTCCGAGGAGGTGCGGCGGGTGCTGTGCGGGGTGTGGGCCCGGGAACTCGCCGAACTGCTGCGCCGGCAGCCGGCCTGCCGCACGCCGCTGGCCCGGCTGACGGCCGACATCGACCGGGCCTTCGCCACCGGCCGGGGAACGTTCACCCTGGAGCAGAACAACACCGCCCGCGAATCCGGCACGGTGTTCGCCGTACAGCAAGGGGACATCCACACCACGCATACCACGCACGCGCCGGATCGGCCCGACCGTGCCGACGGTGGAACCCGGGCCGTCTGACGGGCCGCTTCCGTCCGTGCTCCGCCGGGAGCCGCGCGCCGTGAGCACAGCGCCGGCCGCCCCCGTGACGGGGACGGCCGGCGGCGGGAAGGGTGTCCGTCAGCCCTGCGAGGTGGCGGACGAGCGGGCCGGGACCGTGAGCGTGGTCCCGTCGGAGAACGTCACCGTCTGCTCGGTGTCGGCGTAGTTGTGCGCGGTGTAGGTACGCGCGCCGTCCTTCTCGAACACCGCGGCGGTCGGGCTGTCGGCCGTCACGTCGAGGTTGGGCGCACCGACCGTGGCGAGGGTGTTGATCCAGTGGTACGTGTGGGCGCGGGTCGCCCCGGCCTCCGGCTCGTACGCGTCACCGTCCGCGTCGTAGGACGCCTTGGCGGTCGCCGGGTCGGCGAGTGCCTGGAACTGCCACAGCAGGTCGCGCCACTCCTCGAAGGGCCCGCCGTTCTGCTCGACGAGGTGGTCCAGATTGCGGGCCACGGCCTCCGGGTTGGCGGCCAGGTGCAGCGAACCACCGGTCACGGGCAGCACGTTGATGCCGTGGATCTCCTCGGGGTTGGCGGTCCACCAGGTGGAGTAGGCGGCGCCGGAGCCCCAGACCATGCCGACGATCGGGTGCGCGTAGTCCTCGGGGTAGACCTCCTGGTCGGCGTCGAACCAGTACTGCCGGATCGACTCGGCCTCGGTGGCCAGCAGATAGACGCCCAGGTCCCGCAGCTCCTCGTCGCCGGTGGCCGAGCCCCACATGATGAGGCCGACGCTCAGGTTGACGGACTCCGAGGAGGACTCCTGGTTGTTGCCGGCGGCGAAGCCCTGGTGGCCGGCGGCCCAACTGTGGCCCGCGTACGGGTCGAAGCCCCGCAGGAACGGGTAACGGTCGTCGTCACGCGCCGGGTTGGCCGTGTCCCGGATCAGCTCGCCGACCATGCCGCCCCAGGCCGACTGCTCGGCCCACGCGGGGTCGAACTGCGCGACGATCGCGGCGGCCATCACGAAGTAGCTGTAGTGGAAGTGGTGATCGTTCAGCTCGGCGTCGCTGCCGTAGGACGCCGGGTACCCGGTGAGGGTCGACCAGTCGGAGTCGTAGGAGAACTCCGCCGGTCCGCCGACCGTGAACCACTCCTCCAGCCGGTCCTTGATCAGCGTCAGCAACTGATCGCGGGAGGCGTCGTCACCGGCCTGGTCGGCGATGGTGGTGAGCTGGGCGAGCTTACCCAGCTGCTTGCCGGTCCAGTAGGTGTCGGTGGCGCCCTCGAAGGGGTCCTGCGAGCCGAGCACGTCGGCGATGTAGCCGCTCAGCCGGGCCTCGTCGACGCCGTCGCTCTCGGGCAGCACGGGCAGCACACCGGGCACGGACTGCGTGGTGGTGAAGGAGTTGCCCTCGCGGACCTTCATCGCGCCGCGCGGTGAGACGTACTCGTACGGCAGCAGCGTGTCGTCGGTGTGCAGCCACTGGTGGCGGTAGAGCGCCTGGATGGTGCCCGTCTCCGAGCCCTCGCGCGCCTCGGTCTGCAGGGTGTAGGTGGCGTTGATCTCGCCCGCCTCGGTGTCGTAGTCCCACGACACCTCGGAGCCGGTGACGAAGCTGAAGGCGTACTGGGCGTAGGTGTCCAGCGCCTCCCGCTCGGGGAGCAGCGCGACGGAGTAGTAGTCCTGGCCGCCGAGCGCCGCCGTCACGGAGGTGCCGGAGACGTTCCAGTCGCTGCCGGTGGGGGCGAACAGCGCGTAGTGGTTGCCGGCGACGGTCACACCGAGGACGTTGCCGTCGTCGGCGAAGACCTCAGGCGTGCCGTTGGTGATGATCTCGGCGTCCCCGCCGGCGGCCTCCGCGTACACGTACGGCAGGCCGTGGCCGATGGTGGCGCGCAGTTCGCGGTCGCCGTCGCCCCAGTAGGGGTTCACGGTCCAGTCGGACCAGCCGTCCGCCTTGACGTCGGGCGAGTCGAGCCCGGCGACGCTCAGGGTGAGGTCGGCGGTGTGGACGTACTCGTACTGCCGCCCGTCGCCGACGATGGCGTGGTCGGTGGGGTGGCCGACCTGGAGGCCCTCGGCGACGGCCTGGTAGGTGAGGGGGTGACCGTACATCGGCTGGGAGTACGGGTTGTCCGGGTAGCGCTTGAAGACCAGCGAGGACCACCACTTGTTGGTGGGCACCGGCTCCCCGGCGACCGTGTCGGTGACCTGCGGCAGGACCGGGGTGCCCATGTTGTCGGTGGGGCCCTGGGCGCCGGCCGGGCGGGTGTCGGAGTAGCTGCCGCTGCCGACGGGGACCTCCGCGGCCCCCGCGGAGGGGATCACCACGACGCCGACCACGGCCGCCGCCGTCGCCGCCGCGGCGGTTGTCAGTGCGATCCGGCGTCGTCGCCGGGGCACGCGATGCTGGCTCATCTGCTACCTCAAGGTGTGGGGGAAGGCGGGCACCACCGGAAAGCATTCCGGCGTTCGCGAAGGTAGGAGGGGTGAGGACGCTCTGTCAACGGAGCCTGCGGAACGCAAAAGTCCGGTCCTGAAAGGAACTCAGGTATGGACCGCAGGTGAGAGACGGGACAACCGCTTGCTGTGCGGCATCCTGTCCCGGTCCGGCGATGCCGAAGATCAGCGTCGGCTCATCCCCGCTTAAGCGGCGGTTAAGACGCCGGACCCCCGGCGCGGGGAGGTCGCCGGGGGCCGGTACGTCACGAGGACCGCTGTCAGCCCTCGCGCCGCTCGATGGCCGCCGGCCGCAGCTGGGCCGCCCGGATCCGGGAGACGTCCAGCTTGTCGCTCCGGTCGAAGCGGTAGACGCCGTTCTGCTCCTGGAACACGTCGGTCAGCTGCGTGTAGCAGTAGCCGAACATGCCCGGATCGGCCAGCAGCACGCCCGTCAACCCGGCGAACCGGGCATGGAACTCCTCCTCGTCGCGCGGCCGGTCACCGTAGCCCCAGGACTCCTCACGGTCATCACCCCGGGCCTGGGCCGCGGTCTCCGGATGCCACCAGATGCCGCCGAACTCGCTGATGAAATAGGGCTGACCGCGGTACGGCAGCGACCACGGCCGGCCGTCGGGCGCGGTGTTGACATACGGATCGTCCCGGTCGAGCCCGGCGACCTGCGCGCCGAAGGCGGCGGGGTCCTGCTCGTAGGTGTGCGCGTCGTAGATGTCGGTTTCCGCGACCCGGTGGGCGTACCCGGAGGTGTCCAGGACCGGCCGCGTGGTGTCCAGGGCCTTGGTGGCCAGGAACATCGCCCGGGTCACCGCGTCCAGTTGTGTGGTGCGGTCGTGCAGCCGCTGGTACGTCTCGTTCAGCGGGCACCAGCCGATGATCGAGGGGTGGGAGTAGTCGCGCTCCACCGCCTCCAGCCACTGCCCGGTGTACGACGCGTCGGGCTGCTGGTTGTCACCCGAACTGCCGCCCACCTCGCAGCCCCAGTCGCCGAACTCGCCCCACACCAGGTACCCGAGCCGGTCGGCGTGGTACAGGAACCGCTCCTCGAACACCTTCTGGTGCAGCCGGGCGCCGTTGAAGCCGGCCGCCTGGGCGAGTTCGATGTCCCGCACCAGCGCCGCGTCGGTGGGAGCGGTCATCAGCCCGTCCGGGTACCAGCCCTGGTCCAGCACCAGCCGCTGGAAGACCGGTTCCCCGTTGAGGAGGACCGCCTTGTCCCGGATCGCCACCGAGCGCAGCCCCGCGTAGCTGGCGACCGAGTCGACCACCTGGCCGTCGCCGTCCAGCAGTTCCAGCCGCAGGTCGTACAGGTGGGGATCCTGAGGGCTCCACACCCGGTGGCGGTCCCGCGGCACGGGCAGATACAGCCGGGGCGCCAGATCCAGATCGGCGCGCGCCTCGGCGGTGGCGACCTCACCGTCCGCGTCGCTCAGCCGGGCCCGTACGCGGTGCCCCGGCGCGTTGCCGGACAGCGGCAGCTCCAGATGGAAGGCGGAGCCGGCCAGATCCGGGGTGATCCGGGGCCGGTGCAGCCGGACGTGCGGCACCGGCTCGGCCCACACGGTCTGCCAGATGCCCGTGACCCGGGTGTAGTTGCAGTCGTGGTTGGCGTAGCGCAGGGCCTGCTTGCCCCGGGCCTGAGGGCCGGATTTGGGGTCGCGGGCGCGCACCGTGACGGTGATCTCCTCACCCGGCCCCGCCACCTCGTGCAGGTCGGCGGTGAAGGGGGTGAACCCGCCCCGGTGCCGGGCCACCTCGGTGCCGTTCACCCACACGGTGGCGTCGTAGTCCACGGCGCCGAAGTGCAGCAGGACCCGCCGGCCGGCCCACTCGGCGGGCAGGGTGAGGGTGCGCCGGTACCAGACGGCCTCCAGGAAGTCGGTCTCCCCGATGCCGGAGAGCACGGACTCCGGCGGGAACGGCACGGTGATCTCCCGGTCCAGGCCGCCGGTCAGCAGGCCGCGTTCCAGGCCGCTGTCCCCGGGGTCGAAGGCGAACTGCCAGGTGCCGTTGAGGTTCAGCCAGTCCTCGCGGACGAACTGCGGTCGCGGGTACTCGGGACGGGGTGCGGCGGTGCGGGTGGGCACGACAACTCCTGTACGGGGAACGGGGTGCGGCGGTGGAACGGGGCGCTCAGGTGCCGCCGAGACCGGTGGTGGCTACGGACTTCACGATGCGGCGCTGGAAGAACAGGAAGACGATGATCAGGGGAGCGGCGGCCAGCAGCGCCGACGCCATCGACTGCGCGTACTGGATGCCGTAGGACTCGCGCACCGTCGCCAGACCCACCGGGAGGGTCATCAGGGACGAGTCGTTGATGATGATGAACGGCCACAGGAAGTTGTTCCAGGCGCCGATGAACACGAACACGGAGACGGCCGCGACGATGGGGCGCGACAGCGGCAGCACCACCGAGCGGAAGACCCGCAGTTCGGAGGCGCCGTCGATCCGGGCGGCCTCCTCCAGCTCCCGGGGCACGGCGTCGAAGAACCGTTTGAGGATGAAGACCATCATCGGCGCCACCACCTGCGGCAGGATCACCGCCCAGTAGGTGTCGACCAGGTTGAACGTGAGCATCTGCTGGAAGAGCGGAACGATGAGCAGTTGCGGCGGCACCATGATGGACGCGACCGTGACGGCCAGCAGCACCCGCCGGCCGCGGAAGGTGCCCCGGGAGAACGCGTAGGCGGCCAGCGTGGAGATCACCACGGTGATGACGGTGACCAGCGTGGCGATCAGCAGGCTGTTGACCGCCCACACCGGTACGTTGCCGCGTTCGATGATCTGGCGGTAGGACTCCAGGGTCAGCGCGCCCTTGAGCGGGTTGAGCCCGGAGGAGGCGACATCCCGCTCGCTCTGCAGGGAGGTCACCAGCGCCAGCGCGAAGGGCGTCAGCCACAGCAGCGCGAACACCGCGAGCGCCGTGCCGGCCAGCGCCCTGGGCAGCCGGCCGTGGCCCAGGAACAGCGGGGAGCCGGCGGATTCGGCCGCCGCCCGGCGGCGCGGCGGACGCGGCCGGGTGCGGCCGGTGGTGGTGGCGGGCACGGTCAGCCCTCCTGACGCGGGAAGAACCGCAGCTGGGCGATGGAGATGACGATGATCAGGGCGAAGAAGAGATAGGAGATGGCGGAGGCGTAACCCAGCCGGTAGCCGGTGAACCCGACGTCGTAGATGTACTCCAGGATGGGGCGGGTGCTGTCGCTGGGCCCGCCCTTGGTGAGGATGTAGATCTGGTCGAACACCTTGAGCGAGGCGAGCACCTGGAGCATGCCGACCAGCACCGTGGTGCGCCGCAGCTGGGGCAGGGTGATGGACCACAGCCGCCGCCACGCTCCGGCGCCGTCCAGGGCCGCCGCCTCGAAGAGCGTGTCCGGCAGCGACTGGAGCGCCGCGAGATAGAGCAGGAAGTTGAAGCCGACGGTCCACCAGACGGTGAGCAGCGCGATCGCCCACATGGCGACCGCCTCGTCGGAGAGCCAGCCCACCGGGCCGAAGCCCAGGGCTTGCAGCAGCTGGTTGGCCAGGCCCAGATCGGGCTGGTACACCCACTGCCAGATCAGCGTCACCACGGCGACCGGCAGCAGGTACGGGGCGAAGAACGCCAGCCGCCACAGCCACTGGCCCGCCAGACCGGTGTGCACCAGCAGGGCCATCGCCAGCGCGATCAGCACCAGGGGCACGGTGGTGATCAGCGTGAAGAACAGCGTGTTGCCCAGGGCGTTCCACACCGCCGCGTCGCCGAAGGCCTCCGCGTAGTTGTCGAAACCGACGAACGAGGTCCCGGCGAGGGTGAGCGACTCGTCGGTGAAGCTCATCGCGATGCCGTGCACGATCGGCCACAGCATGAACAGCCCGAAGCACAGGGCGAACGGCAGGACGAACCACCCGCCTCCGTTCCGGCGCCGCCGCACTCCGGAACGGCCCGCGTCGGGCGCCGGCCCCGGAACGCCGCCGTCACCGCCGTCGCGCGCGGCGACGGTCTCCGGGGAAGCCTTGATGCTCATCGGGCGCGCTCCCTCTCTCCCCGTGGGCCGGGTCACCGGACGGGGTTCGGCTGGTCGAGGAGGTCCGCGCACTCGCGGACCATCCGCTCCACCGCCGCCTCAGCCGACGCGTTGCCCAGCAGCGCGGGCTGAATGGCCTGCGACATCCGGTCCTGGAACAGCGACCCGGAGCCGGCGAACCAGGCGGGCGGGTCCAGCACGGCCAGGTCGCCCGCCTCGGTGTAGGAGGACTGCGGATCCAGGTCGGCGTACCCGGGTTCCGCCAGGACCGGCTGATAGGCGGGTATGTGGCCGGCCCCGGCCCAGGTGAGGCTCTGCCGGAGCATGGCCGCCACATAGCGGTGCGCCTCGCGGCGCCGCGCCGGGTCGGGGTTCTCCTGCCGGGGGAGTACGTAGCTGTGCGAGTCGGTGGCGACGGCGGGTTCGCCGAAGACGTTGACGAACGGCGCGGCGCCCAGCCGGATGCCGGTGCTGCGCAGGGTGGGCAGCTCCCACTCGCCGACGGCGATCATGGCGCCGCGGCCCTCGATGAAGGACGCGAGGGCACCGAAGTAGTCCAGATGGTTGGGGTTGGTGCGGCCGTCGAAGAGTTCCTGGAGGAAGGAGACGACGCGCACCGCCGCGTCGGTGTCGATGGCGGGCCCCGACTCGGGCAGGCCGAAGGTCGCGCCGGTCTGCGCGTACAGGGCGTTGAAGATCCGCCAGTTCTGGGCGGGGTCGGTCACATGGCCGAACAGCAGCCCGGCCCCGCCCTGCGCCTCGGCGAGAGCCGCGCTGGTCTCCAGCATCGCCCCGGGCGAACCGGGCTGGATCAGCTGGCCCGCACCGTCCAGCACGCCCGCCCGTTCGGCCACGTCCAGGTCGTAGAAGACGATGAACGGGTGGGTGTCCAGGGGGACGGCGTACAGCGTGCCCTCCCACTGGGCCCGTTCCCACAGGGCCGGCGGGAAGTCCTCACGGCTGACGCCGAACTCGGCCAGCAGCTCCATGTCGAAGGGGTCGAGCAGTCCGCCGGGCGCGTACCCCGGCATCCGCGACAGATGGAGCACCGCGACATCCGGCGCCCGGCCGCCCGCGGCGGCCATGGCCAGCTTGGTGTAGTACGACGGTCCCCACTCCAGGATGGTGCGGTCCAGGCTGAAGCCCTGGGGCCCGCCGCGCACGGTGTCCATCATCTCGTCCATCAGCAGGCCGTCGCCGCCGGAGAACAGGTCCCAGATCTTCAGGCCCACGCCGTCGCCGCCGGGGGCACGGGCGCCGCAGCCGGCGAGCAGACCGGGGTCGAGCGCCGCTCCGGAGGCGGTCAGGGAGAGCCGCAGAAACCGCCGCCGGTCCACCGTGAACCGGTCGCGGCGCCTGGGATGTGCACCGGTCATCTCACACCTCTCGGACCCGACGCTGGGTTGTTCCGGAGTTTTTACATCGATGTACAACGGCTGTAAAGAGAAGTGACAGGATGGCTTTCCGTCGCCGGGCCGCCCACGGATGGTGATAACCGGTGGTCGGGCCCGCCGTACGGCCCGTACGATCGGTGACCGGCTCAGGAGGTACGGGGTGGCGCGACCCAGGATCAAGGACGTGGCGCGACGCGCGGGCGTCTCGGAGAAGACCGTCTCCAATGTGATCAACGACTACGCGCATGTCTCGGAACGGACCCGCACCGCGGTGCGGGAGGCCATCGACGAGCTGGGCTACCGCGTGAACCTCGCCGGCCGGCATCTGCGCCGGGGCAGGACGGGCATCATCGCGCTGGTCGTCCCCGAACTCGACATCCCCTACTTCGCGGACCTCGCCACGCTGATCATCACCGAGGCCGAACGGAACGCGATGACGGTCCTGGTGCACCAGACCCGCGAGGACCGGCGCCGGGAGCTGGCCGCCCTGGAGGGGTTCGGATCCGACTTCGCCGACGGCCTGATCCTCAGCCCGCTGACCCTCACCGGCACGGATCTGCGCGACCGCCCCGGCGCCCCGCCGACCGTACTGCTCGGCGAGCGGGTACGGCCCGGGCAGGCCGATCACGTCGCCATCGACAACGAACGGGCCGCCCGCGAGGCGACCGCTCACCTGCTGGAACTCGGCCGGCGCCGCCTCTGGGTGATCGGCGGCCGGGAGGGCACGGAACCGGGCACCGCCGAGGTGCGCAGCGCCGGCCACCGGGCGGCGCTGGAGGCCGCGGGCCTGCCCTGGGACCCGGCGGTGCTGCTGCGGGTCGAGAACTTCCGGGCCCTGGACGGCGCGCTGGCGGTACGCCGGCTGCTGGACGCCGGGGAGACGCCGGACGGGCTGCTGTGCCTCAACGACCAACTGGCGCTCGGCGCCGTGCGGGAGCTCCACGACCGGGGGCTGCGGGTGCCCGAGGACGTCGCGGTGGTGGGCTTCGACGACGTGGAGGCGGGGCGGTTCAGTGTGCCGTCCCTGACCACCGTGGCGCCCGACAAACACGCCGTGGCGCGCGTCGCCCTGGAACTGCTCATGGTCCGGATCGCCGAACGGGACAACACCCACAGCGCCACCACGCCGCCCCGGGAGCGGGTGGTGCCACACCGCCTGCTGGTGCGCGAGAGCAGCATGGGCGCCGGATCCCGCGCCTGACCCGGCCACCCCGCTGACCCGCTGGCCGGCCGGGCGCCCCCGCGGGGCCGTGGGCGAGACGGTCGCACCGGGGCCACGCCCGCCCGCCCCGCCCGGTGCGCGCACCCTCCCCGCGCCGGGCCGGATCACACGGCGCGCTCCGGTGCCGGGCCCGTCGAAGCGCGCAGCACCAGGCGGTTCAGCGCACCGGCCTCCGGCGGGGCGGCCGGCTCCTCCCCGTTCAGCAGCGCCAGCAGCCGCCGCACCGCATCGCCTCCCTGCCGCTCCCGGTCGACGCTGACCGTCGACAGCGCGGGGACGAGGCAGCGGCCGATCTCGTCGTCGTCCCACCCGAAGACGCTGACCTGCCCCGGCACATCGATGCCCAGCTCGCGCAGCCCCTGGACCACCCCGAAGGCGGTCCGGTCGTTCGCCGCGAACACCGCCGTCACCCCGGACCCCGGCAGCCACCCGGCCGCCCGCCGGCCCGCCTCCGCCCCCCAGTCGCCCGGGGCCACCCCGTAGGACTCCAGGCCCAGTTCGGCGACGGTGGCCTCGTACACCGCCCGCCGGTTGCGCGCCGACGCCCAGGCCTGGGGTCCGGCGACGTGGAGGAAGCGACGGTGCCCGAGACCGGCCAGGTGGCGGACGATGCCGGCCGCCGGTGTGGCGTCCGCGAGCACCCCCTGCGCGCGCATGTTGTCGTCGTACTCCCCGTCGACCACCACCGGCACGGCGACCTCGGTCGGCGCGCGGTCCCCCGTCCACGCGTGCAGGGGGGTGAAGGCCACGATCCCCGCGACGTACTCGGGCCGCAGGAGCGTGTGGATGCGCTCCGCCCGGGCCGCGGCATCCCCCTCCAGGGCGACCAGGTCGAGCAGGTACCCCGCCTCGTGCGCGGCACGGGCGGCTCCGGTGAGCAGCCGGGTCGGCATCATCCCGGTCGCGTCGGGCAGGATCACGGCGATCCGGTCCGACCTGCGGGTACGCATGATCCGCGCCATCCGGTTGGGCCGGTAGTCCAGCAGCGCCACCGCCCGCGCGACCTTGCGGCCCGATTCCGCCCCGACCCCGGCCGTTCCGCGCAGATAGCGCGACACCGTCATGTGGGAGACCCCGGCCAGTCGCGCGACGTCGTAGATCGTCGCCGGCCGTCTCCCGCGCTCCCCGGCGCCCGCGTTCAGCTCCCCGGGCATTGCGCCCCCACTTCTCCCGAACCGTTCCCGGACGCCCCGAGTCTGCCCCCAGGTGGGGCGGGTGGGAACACGGTGTGTCCACCCGGCAGCGGCGCGGCCTTTTCGCGAAAGAGATGCCCCAACAGTCTTGTGTTACCGATATCCGCGCTCCTAACATCTCGCGGCAAGCGCTTACACGCCGGCCGGATCGCGCTGCCCCTCCCCAGGCGACCCCTGGGAGGGCACACGCCCGGTGCGGCCCACAGCGACCTGTCAGGCCGTGAGAAACGGGACGGCACACGGGCGGTGGACACCGCCGCGAAGCCGGTCGGAGCCCTGGGACGGCCCGCCGGAACACACGCCGCACGGCAGCACCTCCCGGCACGGGACGCGGGGAGGACCAGCCCCCGAGGGACGGCGCGCGAGGGACACCCGCGCCGTCTTCCGGTGCCACGGCCCCGACCCACGCACGCGAGGAGGAGCAGGTGGATCCGACACCACAACGCGAGGGACGCTCCGGATGAGCGCGCTGGGCGAGTTCCGTACGCTCAGCAAGTCACGCGGCAAACGGGCGGGCGACGGGGAACGAAGAGAGCAGAACCGCGACAACAAGGCGGCAGCGCTCTTCCTGGCGCCGTGGGTGCTGGGGCTGCTCGGCATCACCATCGGCCCGATGATCGCCTCGCTGTATCTGGCGTTCACCGACTACAACCTGCTGCAGGACCCGCAGTTCACCGGCCTGGACAACATCCGCCGGATGCTGTCCGACGAACGTCTCGCGCAGTCCTTGCAGGTCACGTTCGTGTACGTGCTGGTCTCGGTGCCGCTGCAACTGATGGTGGCGCTCGCCCTGGCGCTGCTGCTGGACCGTGGTGTACGCGGCCTGCCGCTCTACCGCTCCGTCCTCTACCTGCCCTCGCTGCTGGGTGCCAGCGTCGCCATCGCCGTGCTGTGGCGGCTGGTGTTCGGGGCGCAGGGCCTGGTGAACGCCTTCCTGGCGCTGTTCGGTATCGAGGGTCCGGGCTGGGTGTCCGATCCGGACACCGCGCTGGGCACGCTGATCATTCTGCATGTGTGGACGTTCGGCGCGCCGATGGTGATTTTCCTGGCGGGGCTGCGGCAGATTCCGCGTGAGCTGTACGAGGCGGCGGCCACCGACGGGGCGTCCAGGCGGCGGCAGTTGTTCTCGATCACGCTGCCGCTGCTCAGCCCGATCATTTTCTTCAACCTGGTGCTCGGGCTGATCGGGAGTTTCCAGTCCTTCACCCAGGCGTTCATCGTCTCGGGCGGGACGGGCGGGCCCAGTGACTCGACGCTGTTCTTCTCGCTCTACCTCTACCAGGAGGGTTTCACCAGTTTCCGGATGGGATATGCCTCGGCGCTGGCGTGGCTGCTTCTGCTGATCATCGGAGCGTTCACCGCGGTGAACTTCTGGGCGTCCAAGTATTGGGTTTTCTACAATGACTGATACCTCACAGAAGCCCGCCACCCGCCCGCGCCCCGCGCCCGAAGCCCTGCCCGCCCCGCACCGGGGACGCCGGATCCGCCGTCGTGTCGGGAGTGTTCTCAAGCACACCGGGCTGATCATTGTCGCGCTGCTGATGCTGTATCCGCTGCTGTGGATGGTGGCCAGTTCGCTGCGTCCGAACGCCGACATCTTCACCAGCTCCGGGCTGTTCGTCGACACCTTCGACCTGGACCACTATCCGAACGGGTGGAACGCCCTGGCATATCCGTTCAGCACCTATCTGCTGAACTCGTTTCTCGTGGTGCTCGGTTCGGTCATCGGGAACCTGGTGTCCTGTTCCATGGCCGCCTACGCGTTCGCCCGCCTCCAGTTCCGGTGGCGGCGATGGGCGTTCATGGCCATGCTGGTGACGATCATGCTGCCGATCCACGTGCTGATCATCCCGCAGTACGTGGTGTACGCGCAGTTGGGCTGGATCAATACGTATCTGCCGCTGATCGTGCCGAAACTCCTGGCCACCGACGCGTTCTTCATTTTCCTGATGGTGCAGTTCATCCGTGGTATTCCCCGGGAGCTGGATGAGGCGGCCCGTATCGACGGTGCCGGTCACGCACGGATCTACGGGCAGATCATGCTGCCGCTGATGGTCCCGGCGCTGGCCACCACGGCGATCTTCACCTTCATCTGGACGTGGAACGACTTCTTCACCCAGTTGATCTTCGTCACCAAACCCGACCTCTACACCGTTCCCGTGGCTCTGCGGTCGTTCATCGACGCCCAGACCCAGTCCGATTTCGGCGCCATGTTCGCGATGAGCGTCGTCTCCCTCATACCGGTGTTCCTGGTGTTCCTGTTCGGCCAGCGATTCCTGCTGCGCGGCATCGCCACCACCGGCGGGAAATAGCGATGAGGAGACCGATCACGATGCCCCACCGCACCCCGCACCGCACCCGCCGGGCCAAGGCCGCTCTGGCGGCCGGCACCGCGCTGCTCGCCGTCGCCGCCTGCGGGGTGGGAGCCGATCCGGTGCTGCACCCCGAGCTGAGCGAGAAGGACGTCACCATCAGCTTCGCCTGGTGGGGAGCCGGTGCCCGCACCCAGGCGACCATGGAAGCCATCGAACTCTTCGAGGCGGACCACCCCAACATCACCGTCGACGCCGTCTACTCCGACTGGAACGGCTACTGGGACCGGATGGCGACCGCGACCGCCGCCGGGGACATGGCCGACGTCGTCCAGTTCGACCAGCTCTACCTCTCCTCCTACGCCGAACGCGGCGCCCTGCTCGACCTGTCGACCGTCGACAACATCCTCGACCCGTCCGCCCTGCCCGCCGCCGTCCTGGACTCCGGCCGGGTCGGCGACACCCTGTACGCCGTCCCCACCGGCGCCACCACCAACGGTGTCGCCATCAACACCACCCTCTTCGAGCGGTACGGCGTCGACCTGCCGGACACCGACACCTGGACGTGGGAGGACCTCGAAGAGGCTTCCGTCGCACTCGGCCGGGCATCCGGGGGAGAGGTGAACGGCGTCAGCCCCTTCGGCGTCGACGCCTTCACCCTCACCGTCTGGGCCCGCCAGCACGGCGCGCAGCTGTTCGACTCCGACGGTCAACTCGCCCTGCCCACGGACGTACTGGCCGGGTACTGGCAACGGGTCCTGGACCTCATCGACAGCGGGGCCGCTCCCAGCGTCGCCCGGATCAGCGAGAAGGTCGGCCTGCCCCTCGACCAGACGTCCCTGGTCACGGGAGAGACCGCCATGGCCTTCATCCCGGCCGGTCAGTTCTCCTCGTACCGGGCGGCGGCCCCGGACTTCGACTTCACCCTGGTGAACTGGCCCGCGGACCCGCAGACCCCCGAGGGCTTCCAGTACCTCAAGCCCTCCATGTACTGGGCCGGCGCGTCCACCTCCTCCCACCCCGCCGAAGCCGCCCTGCTGATCGACTTCCTGACCAACGACGTCCGCGTCGCCGAACTCTTCGGCCTCGACCGCGGCGAGCCGGGGAACCCGGCCTTCCGTGAAGCCGTGCAGCCCACACTGGACGCCGGCGGACAGGAAGCGCTCGCCTTCACCGAGGCCATGTCCGGCGAAGTCGGCGACACACCGCCCATCACCCCCAACGGAGCCAGCGACATCGAGGTGATCCTCACGCGCTACTACCAGCAGGTCATCTTCGGCGAGACCTCACCGAGGGAGGCCGCCGAATCCTTCCTCGGCGAACTCGGCGACTCGATCCGCGCCGCGGGCTGAACCCCCGCGGCCGTACGGCACCGCACCGCACAACCCCGGCGGCGCGGTGCCGTGTTCGCTCCCGGAGGGCGAACGCTCTCAGGAGGCGCAGGGCGGGTCGTAGGGCAGGTCGGGGGACACATAGGTGTCCCAGCGCTCGGGTGTCATGGCGGAACCGGTCACGGAGCACAGCACCGCACGGGCCTCGGCCGGATCGGTCTGCCACACGCGCACCGTGCCGTCCCGGCCGCCGGTGAACAGCGTCCCCTCCACCGGAGCGAACCGCAGTGCCACCACATCGTTCCCGTGGCCGCCCACCGGCAGACCCCAGGGCACCGGACGGGAGGGGTCGGAGGTGTCCCACAGCCGGATCTGCCCGACACTGTTCCCGGCCGCGAGCAGCCCGCCGTCCGGCGAGAAGCCCACACTGGACGCGATCCCCCCGGCGTTCAGCGGACCGCTGGGGGACCCGGGGGAGGAGGGCCGGGACACGTCCCACAGCCACACCTCGCTCTCGCCGGTGCCGGTGGCGACGAGGTCGCCCCGCGGGTCGGCCGCCAGCGACACGATGATCTGTCCGGTGTTCGTGCGGCCCGTGGGGGAGGGGACCTCGCCCTGTCCGGTCCGCCACACACCGAGCGACCCCGGGGCGTAGTACTCGCCGGTGTAGACATGGCCACCGTCGGGGGCGGCGGCCAGCCCCTTGACGGGCAGCGCCCGCTGGTCGGACGGGTCGATGTCCAGTACCCCGGGCCGGTCCGGATCGCTGACGTCCCACGCGTACACCCCGCCCCGGTACCCGCCCTGCAGCATCATCGTGGTGGCGACCAGGGTGTGCCCCGACGCGTCGAAGACCAGACCGTGCACCGCCTCGTACGTGACCTGAGCCGGCCGTGCCCGCTCGCGCGGCCGGCCCGGCTCGGAAACGTCCCACAGCTGGACCTCACCGGAGTCACCGCCGGTGGCCAGCAGCTCCGGGCCGTCGCCCGCCTCCCGGAAGGCCAGGGCGTTCACGGCGGAGGGCAGGAGCGGCAGGGCGCCGATTCGGGCCAGCCGGGCGGGGTCCGAGACGTCCCACAGCGAGACCAGCGAACCCGAGGCCACCGCCAGGAGTTCCCCGTCCCCGCTGACGGACAGGGCCGAGACCGCGGCCCCGGACTCCACGACGGCCATCGACGGCGGAAGCCGCCACACCAGGGCGGCGCCGTCCCCGCTGCCACTGGCCAGCATCCGGCCGCCGGGCGCGAAGGCCAGGCCGGTGACGGTGGTGGTGTGGCCGCGCAGCGGCGGGCCGATGACGCGGGCCGACGCGGGGGCTCCGACGTTCCACAGATGGACGCTGCCCGAGTTCTCCCCGGTGGCCAGCAGCCGCGCGTCCGGGCTGAACGCGACGGACGAGGCCACGCTGTTGAGGAAGAGCTGCTGGACGAGTTGTGGTGCGCGCGGCTGCGACACGTCCCACAGCAGCACTCTGTTGTCACTGCCCGCGCTGGCCAGCAGATCGGTCAGCGGGCTGAAGACCACCTGGTTGACGACCGCCGAGTGGCCGCCGAGATCGCCGCCCAGACCGACGGGGTCCGACGGGTCGGTCACGTCCCACAGCCGCAGCAGGTGTGCCTGGTCGCTTCCGGGCGCCGTTCCGCCGCCCACGGCCAGCACCGTACCCGCCGGATTGAAGGCCACGGACGCGACGCTCTGCCCCGGGGAGGACAGCGCGGTGCTCAGCGGGCGTGGCCGGCCGGGGTCGGTCACGTCCCACAACCGCACGACCGCCGTGGTGGCCCCGTCGGTGTAGGTGGTACTGGCGAAGGCGAGGGTCCGGCCGTCCGGACTGAACCGGGGATTGGACACGGGGCCCTCCGCCACCGCGACCCACTCCGACAGCGGCACGGGGTGACCGGCGTCCGACGCGTCCAGGATCCGCAACTGGCCGTCGCCCGTTCCCACGGCCAGCAGCTCGCCCTCGACGTCGTAGGACGCCGAGACCCGGGCCCCCCTCCCGGAGCCCTCCACGGAGGCCAGCTCGGACAGGTCCGGCGGCCGTGCGGTGTCCCACAGCCGCACGGTGTCGGAGCCGGTGGCCAGGGTGCCGTCGGCGCCGAACGCCACGGAGTGCACGATGCCGTTCTGCTCCGGCACCGATGCCGGAAGCACGGCACCCGCCGATTCCATGAGCCGGGTCCTGGTCTGCGCCGTGGAGCGCATCGTGTCCGCGACCAGGTCGAGCTGCGCCGCCAGGGCCGGATCGCCGTCACGGCGGCGGTCCGCCTCGGCACTGACCCGGTTGAAGATCGCCTCATCGCGCTGCCGCAGGCTCTCACCGCGCTGGTCGAAGGCGAACACGGCCAGCCCCGTCGCGATCAGGGCCAGCACCGTGGTCACGGACACCGCCCCGTCGCGCAGCCTTCGGTTCCGGCGCGCCTGCCGCCGTGAGACACCGAGGAACTCCAGGACCACGGGACTGCTGTGCTCGGGGCCGGCCTGCCGCGCCCAGGACTCCGCCGCCTCCAGGCGGGCGCCGCGGAACAGAACGCCCGCGTCCCGGCGCCCGCCGCGTTCCCAGCCGAGCGCGGCGTCCTCCAGCTCCTGCCGCATCAGCGCGCCGCTGCCGGCCTCCGCGATCCAGCCGCGCAGCCTGGGCCACGCCCACAGCAGCGCCTCGTGCGTGACCTCCACGGTGCCCTCGCCGCGCAGCACACCCTGGGTGAACAGGCGGGCGCCGGTGAATCTGTCGACAATGGCGGGAACGGAGCCCGGCGCCGAGGTCGCCAGCAGCAGATCGGTCCGGGTGCGGCGGCGACGGGACACCTCGCCGTTCTCACCGATCCGCACCAGGCCGAGCAAGAGCTGACGCGCCGTCCGGCGCGCGCCGGGGTCCAGTCGGGCGAACTCCGCCTCGGCGGTGGCCTGGACCGCCCCGCCGATGCCGCCCGTGTCGCGGTAGCTGCCCACCGTCAGGGTGTCGTCCCGGCGCTGCTGCCAGGTGGCGCGCAGGGCGTGGGCGAGCAGCGGCAGCCGCCCCGTCTCGTAGGCGCCGTCGTCCCGGGGGGCGCTGCCGCGCAGGTCGCGCAGGATGACATCGACCAGGCCGGGCGCCAGCACCAGACCGCCGCGCTCGGCGGGCCTGGTCATGGCGCGGCGCACCTCGTCCTCCGACATCGGACCGACGATGACCTGGCGGTGGGTCAGGGCCTCCCGCAGGTGGGGAAAGGCCGCACAGGGCCCGTAGGCGTCCGCCCGCAGGCCGTACACGGCCACGGCCACCGGATCCTCGCCGCCGGTCAGCCCGGCGATGGCGTCGATGAACCGGCGCCGGGCGTCCTCGCCCCGGCCGAGGGTGAACAGCTCCTCCAACTGGTCGACGACCAGCACCAGCCGGCCGCCCGCGGGGAGGGCCAGCCGTTCCCGCAGGAGTTCCCGGAGAGCGCCGGGGCCGGCGTCCAGGGCCGCCCGCAGCTGAGCCTCCCCGGTCCCGGTGAGCCGGGAGAAACCCGAGGTGAGCGCGGCGAGCGGGTCGTCGGTGGGGGTCAGCAGCAGATGCGGCCAGGAACGCGATCCGGGAAGCTGACCGCGCCTCAGGGCGTCCAGCAGACCGGCGCGCAGGAGCGAGGACTTTCCGGCGCCGGACGGTGCGACGACCGCCAGCGGGCGCCCGTCGGCGAGGGAGAGCTCCAGATCGCCGATCAGCCGGCTGACCAGTGTCTCGCGGCCGAAGAACCATCCGGCGTCGCCCACGTCGAAGGGACGCAGCCCGGGATAGGGGCAGGTGTCGACGGACGACGGGGTCAGGGTCCGTTCGTCCGCCTCCGCGCCCGCGTGGAAATGCTCGTGAACGTGCCGGGTCATCCCTCCGTACACGATGACGAGATCGCGGCCCGCCTGGTTGACGGCGCCGTGGCCGCTCGCCCAGGCACGCAACTCGACGTGCGGTTCCGGTGGTTCCGCGCCGGGGGCCACCCGGGCCTACCGCTGGGTCGTGATGTTGTTCCCGGCCTGGTAGATCTGGGCTCTGCCGCTCGCCTCGGCGCGCATCTCGGTACGGGTCACCGTGGTCTCCCGCGCCGCTGCGGGGGCGTCGCCCCCGGCCCCGGCCCCGGCGACGATCTCGGAGACCAGACGGGACAGGGCCTCGGCCGCGGCGGGTTCGGCCCGCAGCAGGCCCCGGAACCGTTCCTCCCAGTCGGCCACGAGCTGTGGCCGCGCCTCCCGCCGGCCCGTGTTCAGCAGCAGCGCGCGTGCCGCGTCCAGTTCGGACCCGGGTGTGCCGGCCGCCGCCGGGTCGTGCCGGGTCCACAGCCGCACCACGTCGTCGCGCACTCCTTCCCAGGCGTCCGTGGCCAGTGAATCGACGACCGAGGTGGCCGCCGACGCGGCGAGCGAGGCGAGTTCTTCGTCCATCGGATCCCCCGTACTGTCGCGCGGTGGTGTACCAGGCGTATGGATTGACAGTGTGCGGGCGGAATGGCCCGGCCGCCAGAGGGCCGATGGGGTCCGCTGACCGCCGGACGGCCCGTGGCACGGAGGCGGGGGCGCGGGGGCACGGGGGCGTGCCACCCCGTGCCGGACCACCCGGGGGCGACGCATGAACAGGGGGCGCCGGTGGACAGGCTTCCCCCGGTCCGCGCAACCGGGGTCACCCCGTGGCGCGGACCCGACAGCGCAGGAACAACCCACCAGGAAGGTGATCAGCGTGCTGGTACCGGTGACCTCGGGCGGTGTCGCCCGGTGAGTTCGGCGCATCCGCACCCACAGACCGCGATCGGGGCGGCACACGTCCAGGAGGTGAGCGAGAACATCTACGCCTATGTCCAGCCGGACGGTTCCTGGTGGATCAACAACACCGGTTTCCTGGTGGGCCGCAGGGGCGTGGTCAGTGTCGACGCCTGTTCCACGGAGTCCCGCACCCGCGCCTACCTCGCGGCGATCGGCGCGATCACCGACCGGCCCGTCCGCACGCTGATCAACACCCACCACCACGGCGACCACACCTTCGGCAACTACCTGTTCGGGGGCTCCACCATCGTCGCCCACGACGGGGTCCGGCGGTCCCTGCTGGAGTGGGGGAAACCGCGATCGGCTCCGTACTGGACGGAGGTCGACTGGGGGGACATCGAACTCGAACCGCCGTTCCTCACCTTCCGCGACGAGGTCACCGTCTACGTCGACGATCTCCCCTGCCAGGTCCGCTACATCGGCACCCCGGCCCACACGACCAACGACTCCGTGCTGTGGATCCCCGAGCGCCGACTGCTGTTCAGCGGTGATCTGCTGTTCAACGGCGGCACCCCCTTCCTCCTCCAGGGATCGATCAGCGGCGCCCTGCGCGCGGTGGAGACCCTGCGGGCTCTGAATCCGGAGACGATCGTGCCCGGGCACGGCCCGGTCTGCGGTCCGGAGGTCATCGAGCGGGTCGGCGCCTACCTGCACTTCGTCCAGGACCTCGCCCGCCGCGGCCACGAGGCGGGCCTCACCCCGCTGGACGCCGCACGGGAGACCGACCTCGGGGCGTTCCGGGAACTCCTCGACCCCGAACGCCTCGTCGGAAACCTGCACCGCGCCTACGCGGAAGTGAACGGCGCCGCCCCGGGCGCCCGGATCGACCAGGCCGCCGCCCTCAACGACATGATCACCTACAACGGCGGCAAGCCCCTGAGCTGCTACGCCTGAGCCGCCGCACGGCGTTCCGCGCGGACGGCCACGGCCACGGCCACGTCCTCCGGCCGCAGGGCGGCCGGCCCCTGCCTCGCCGGTGAGCGGTGCATGGCATGTGTCACCGCTCCTCATGACGTCCGTCACCCGGACCGATGACGGAGCGCACTCACCGCGACCCCCGTACCCGCGGATCATGGAGATCACCGACACCGAACGCGCCCCGGCGGCACCGGACATGAGCGGGGCCGGCGGACGAGCGGGGGATCCGCCTCCGGGCGCCGGCCGTACCCCGACCCGTCCGGTCACGCCGCCGAGGGCGAGGAGCCCACTGTCCGGCCGCCACACCGTGGCGTCCGCGAGGAGGAACATGCGTACCCGTCCCCCCATCCACCGAACGGCGGCGCTCGGCGCGTCACTGCTGTTGGTGGGAGTGCTCGGAGCCTGTACGTCGGCGAGCCCGGACGATCCCCCGCAGGGGTCCCCGACCGGGTCCTCGGACCCGCTGGGGCACTTCTACGAGCAGGATCTGGCCTTCGAACCGTGCGAACCGTACGCGACCAAGCCCAGCGACGAGGAACTGTTCGCGGACGAGCAGTTCGAGTGCGCCCGGATGGAGGCACCGCTGGACTACGACGACCCGGACGGCGAGACCGTGTCGATCGCGCTGCTGCGGTCGCCGGCGAAGGGGGAGCCGGTCGGATCCCTGCTGACCAACCCGGGCGGCCCCGGATTCCCGGGAATGAACTTTGCCGCGCTGATCGCCCTGCTGAACCCCGAGAGCCCCGTGGCGGAGCGGTTCGACCTGATCGGTTTCGACCCGCGCGGCGTCGGCGCGTCGCAGCCCGCCCTGGACTGCTACACCGACGCCGAACGTGATGACCTCGCGATGTCGGAGAAGCTCCTTCTGGGCGGCTGGACGGCCCAGGACGTGCGGCAGTGGATGGAGCAGTGCGCCGAACGCTCCGGGGGAGAACAGGTCCTCGCCCACGTGGGCACCCGGGACGCCGCGCGCGACATGGACGTCCTGCGCGCGGTGCTGGGGGACGACCAGCTGAGCTTCCTCGGCACGAGCTACGGCTCGCGGCTGGGGGCCGTCTACGCCGAGATGTTCCCCGAGAACGTCAGGGCGCTGGTCCTCGACGGGGCGATGGACCCCTACGCGAACACCGCGGAACGGCGTGCATCGCAGTTCGCCGGCCTGCAGCGCTCGTTCGAGATGATGGGTGCCTCCTGCACGGAAGAGGCGGACTGCCCGCTGGGTTCCGACCCCGAGACGGTGACCGAACGGTTCCAGGACATCGTCCGCCCGCTGATCGAGAACCCGGTCCCGGCCGGCGACGGACGCGAACTCGGCTTCACCCACGCGATCGACGGGGTGATCGCCGGGCTGTACGCGAAGTCGCGCTGGCCCGACATCATCGAGGGAATCCGTGAGATCGGGGACGGGCGCGGTGACACCCTGATAGGGCTCTACGACGGCTATTACGAGCGGGACGCCGATGGCAGCTACAGCAACTCCATCGAAGCCACCCAGGCCATCAACTGCCTGGACGAGGACCGGCACACCGCCGAACAGGAGACGGCGCTCCTGCGAGCGACCCTCGCCGCCGCCCCCTTCCTCGACCCAGGCCTGCCGGTCGCCGAGACGCGGAACATGTGTGAGGCGTGGCCCGTCGAGCCGACCCTCGGCTACCCCTACGCCATCGAGGTCGAGGGGCTGCCCGACACCCTGACGGTCACCGTCACCGGCGACCCGGTGACCCCGTACGAGGGCGGCACCCGCCTGGCCGAAGCGCTGGGCGGCAGCCTGCTCACCGTCGAGGGCGAGCAGCACGGCGTGGCCCTGATCGCGGGCAACGCGTGCGTCGACGACATCGTCGCCGACTACCTCATCAACCTCACCTCCCCGCCCGCCGACGCCCGGTGCACGCTGGAGTGACCCACGGGACATGAGCCGCCGGGCCCTCCTCCCTCGCACCCCGCACCCGGGCGAACATGCCCGAGGTGCGGGGCGCGAGCGGTCGTGAACGGCGTGCGTACCCGCCGGCCCACGGCACCGGCGCGGGGCCACGTCCCACCCCCGCCCGCACCCCCGAGACCTGACCGCCCTGAAGGCGCCGCATTACCGTGGGGCGGGAACGAGCGGCGGACAAGGACACGGGAGGGGACACCCATGAGGGCCGACACGGGGCGGCGAGGGGGAACGTGGTGGTGGCTGGCGCCCAGTCTGCTGCTGCTCGGCGGCATGCTGGCGTGGGGGCTGCTGCGCTACCCGGAGATACCCGACCGGGTCCCGCAGCACGTCGGACCGGGCGGCGTGGACGCGTGGTCCGACAAGAGCGTGGGCAGCGTCTTCCTGCCGGTGTTCCTCTACGCGGGGCTGACCGCGGTCATGGCCGGCTGCGCGGCCGCTGTCGTACGCAGCACGCCGCTCGACGCGCTGCCCGCACCGCGGGACCAGTGGGCACGGGCAGCGGCCACGACGAGTGGCCGCCCGGCCACCGCCGCTTCCGCCCGCCAACTGGCCAGGGCGCTGCTGATGACGAACGCTCTCCTCGGTGTCGCCCTGCTGCCGCTGTGCTGGGTGCAGTGGCGCGCCGTGCAGACTACGGAGGTCGCCGCCTGGACCTGGATCGTGGCGCTGGTCGCCTTCCTGCTGTCCCTGGTGCCTTCGGGCCTGGCGTGGTGGTCGGACGCGCGGGAGCGGAAGACGGCCCCTCGGACTTCCTGACCGGCCTCGCGAGCGACTGCGCACGGCGGGGCGCCGCACCGTGAACGGCGACGCCCCGGCCCCGGCTCCGGTTTCGGCTCATGATCGCCCCGGGCCAGGTGGCGGACGGGGAGACCCGTCCGCCACCGTGTCACCGAGCAGCGGCGCTGACGCGCCCCGCGGGTGCGCCCGGGTGGGCCACCCCGGCCACTCGCCGCCGAGCGGGCCAACCCCTAGTCACTGGTGCGCTGTTGCAGCTTCCACAGCGACTGGAAGAGGCCGGGTTCCCGGGTGAGCCGGTCGTACGTTCCCTCCTGAACGACGCGACCCTCGTCCAGGACGACGATCCGGTCCGCGACGGCCACGTTGGCCAGCCGGTGGGTGATGAGCAGCACCCCCCTGTCCTTGGCCAGCTCCCGCAACCCGGTGAAGACGCGGTGCTCGGCACGGGCGTCGAGCGCGGCGGTCGGCTCGTCCATCACCAGCAGCGACGTCCGGCGATAGAAGGCCCGGGTGAGGACGATGCGCTGCCACTGCCCGCCGGACAACTGCTGCCCGCCGAACCACTCGGAGGTCAGCAGCGTGTCCAGCCCGGACCGCAGCTGGGGGAGCATGCCGTCCGCGCCGGACGCCTCGCACGCCGCGAGCACGGCGGCGTCGCTCGCGTCACCCTGACCGAAGGTGACGTTGTCCCGCATGCTCAGCGGCAGGCAGGTGAACCGCTGCGGCACCAGCGCCACGTGCTTCCACGCCTCCCACGGATCCAGCGCGGTGGTGGCGGTGCGGTCCCACGCGACGGTTCCCGACGTCGGCAGCAGCAGACCGCACACCAGCCGGGAGAGCGTGCTCTTGCCGGATCCGTTCTCCCCCACCAGTGCGACAATCTCGCCCTTGCGTACCTGGAGGGACACGCCGCGAAGGCTGTCCCGGGACGCACCGTCGTACCGGTAGGTGACATCGCGCACCTCGAACCGCTCCGGAGCCGCAGGCAGGACGGCTGTGCCACGGGAAGCGGTCATCGCCTGGCCGTGGGCGTTGTCCAGAAAACGCTGCCAGTCCTGCACGTACCAGCCGGTGCGCACCAGCCGTGCCCCGCCCTGGATGACGCCACGCACCGAACCCGTCGCCGTCTGGAGAGCGAGGACCGCGCCGCCCCCGGACGCCAGGTCCATCCGGCCCGTCGACAGCAGCCACAGCAACGCTCCCCACACGGTGGCCGAAGCGACGCCGCCGGCCGCCGCACCGCCCAGCCTCATCCACGCACCGGTGTCGGCGGCACGGCGCTCGGAGGCGTTGACGGAGGCGGCGAGCCGCCGGTAGCGGCCGGTGAGGAAGGGCCCGGCCAGACAAGCACGCATCTCCTCGCTCGATTCCATGTAGGCCATGTGCCAGCGCAGCTTGGCCAGCATCCGGCGCCGGCCGGAGGTCTCCAGACCTGCCAGGTACAGCACGCGCGCGGCCCGTACGTACGCGGCGGCCTGGGGCAGGCAGGCCAGCAGCAGAAGGGGCAGGAGCACGGGGTGGAGGATGGTCAGGACGGCCGCACCGGCGGCGAGCGTCGCCGTGGAGGCCAGGACGTCCTGGGCCTCCTCGATCAGGTCGGGGGTGACCTGGGCGCCCCGGTCGGCGATGTCGTAGGCGTCGTTGTAACCGGGCCGGTTGTTCGCCGCGAACTCGGCGCCGAGGGCGGCCTCGATCATGGTCAGCTCCGCGGCCCGGGCGAGCACCGGCCGCAGGCGCCCGGTCAGCCAGGTGACCGCGACACCCAGCAGCGCGCGCAGCCCCGCCGCCGTGGCGATCACCGCCAACTGGGGCGCCGCCTCCCACAGTCGGTCGGTGATGTCCCCCGAGGAGATCAGCGCGGTGATCGTCCCGGTCACCGCCAGCAGCCCCATCGCCGCCAGCACCCCCGTGCCCACCTGACAGACCAGCAGCCCGGCCGCGGCCACCCGGTCCACCTCCCACGCCATCCTCAAGGACCGCAGCACCAGCGCGGGAAGGCGCCGCGCCATCGTGCCGGTGGTCAGTTGAGCGCCCGCCCGGAGCCGGGACTCGTCCCGGTACAGAAACTCCTCCTCCGGCACCGTGCCCGCGTGCGCCGCGGGTACGGCGGTGGCCGGGGCGGAGGGTTCTCCTTCAGGATTCTTCGCTGTCCTTGCCGAGGTCACATCAGCCTCCCGTTCGTCGGTCGTGAGGCTCAACGACATGCCCCGACTTTCGAACGCCTGTGTTTGAGTCGGACTCGCTGTCCGCGCCGCCCCGGACATCGGAGGGCGACGTCCGGCTGCTCCCTTGCGGGACAAGGGCGCGGCGGCCCGGCCGAGATGGCCGAAAGGCAGACCTTCGGGGTCATGACCCGCCATGTCGCATGGAGGCATGACAACGCCTGCCCCCCACAGGCCGCGCCGGTCAGGCCGCGTGGGCGAAGAGGAGTCCCAGCCAGAGCCAGCCGGTGACGATGACGACGCGTTGCACGAGACCGGTGCGGGGGTGATCGTCCTCCCACGCCTGCCCGAACAGACCCGCTCCGACCAGGACGACCAGCGCCGTGAGGACCGAGTACCCCTTCCACCCGGCACCCGGCAGGACGAACACGGCGATGATCACGGCGAGGGGCAGCAGCCCGAAGACCGCCGCGCCGGCCCAGTCGTGCCGCTGGTGTGCCGTTGACGTGTGGTCGGGGGTTCCCTCCGCCGTACCGGGGGGATATCCGCGCATCGCGTCCATGGGATAGATCCCGGACGCCACCAGCGCCACCCCGAACAGGGCGATGACCAGGGCGAGCAGAACGCTGTCGACGGCCCCCGCGAGTGCCACCGCGCCCGCTGTGACGGTCACGCCGCAGACGATGAAGTTGGCGTTCTGGATCCAGCCCCGGTCACCCAGCGCCAGCGCGCTCACCGCATGCCGCACGGGCCGGTACCCGGGACGGGTCCAGCCGTCGACGAGAAAGGTGACGACGAACAGCCAGCACCCGAGGGCGCCGAGCCACAACAGGAAGGTCACAGGGTTCCTCACCCACGGACGGCGGACAGCCGCCCGCGGTGTCGACGGCGGAGCGCGGCGGCCCGGGACGGTGCGGCGGCATCTTCCCGGTGCGCGGTGGGGGCAAGCGGTCGAGGAGCGGGCCGGACCGCCCGAGCGATCCCGAGAACCTCCCCCGGATCACGGCCATCACAGCGCACTGCCCGACACGGACCGCCGTCCGCGCCGCTGCCGAGCGCACGCTCAGCCACCCATGCCGTAGCCCAACTCCTCGGCGGCGACACACCAGAAGGAATTCTCGTCGGCGACCGCCGCCGCGTCCAGTGCCGCGAACCGTTCCAGCAGCGCGTCGGTGAGGGCGTCAGCGGCCTGCTCGGCCAACTCCTCCCCCTCCTCGCCGTCTTCGTCGGGGCCCTCGTACGCGTCGGCCTCGGCAGCGGCCTCCTCGTAGGCCCGGGTGAAGGCGACGAACGCCTCCACGCCGGAGTTGACCAGATGGGGCACGCCCTCCTCCGGCAGGCCCCACAGCGAACCGTCGGACCGCCGTACGCCCAGCGCGCTCAGCCCCGGATCGAGCGCGACCACGCCGTAGCGCACGCCGCCGACCGTACGCTCCGCGAAGGGGGAGCCCTGCCACGTACCCGGGTACGGGCAACTGACGCACCCGGCCAGGGCCGTGGCCATCTCCGTGTCATCCATGCCGGAAACCTAGCTCCCGCCACTGACAGCGCCGCCCGCGCCCGCACCGCAGGTCGCACGCCTGTCGGGAAAAGGGGCGGACGGAGCGGGGGAGGGGCCGGCCGCGCGCCCTTCGCGGCCCCCTCCCTCGCCCCCTCACCCCCCGGCCGTCACCGGCCGCGCGCGAGGCCCCGAGGCCCTGCGCCTACAACGGCAACGCCCGGATGGTGTCCCCGACATGGACGTAGAGGCGATCCTCCGTCACCACGGCGCTCACCTCGGAGGAGTACCCGTCACTCTCCATCAACTGCCAGCGGAGCTCGCCCGTCTCCCCGTCGAGCGCGACCAGGGTGAGAGCGCCGGAGATCGTCGGGAAGACCAGACCCCCCGCGGACACCGGCCCCGCGGGCGGCGGCTCCATCCGCTCCCGGTCGGATTCAGGTACCCAGGTCCAGCTGGTGCCGTACGTGGTCAGGTCGATGGCGTGAACCGCGCCCATCTGGTTGAGGTAGGCGGTTTCGCCCACCACACACGGAGTCCCGTACCGCGCCCGGTCCGCATACCCGTACCGCTCGGCGGCCTCCGCCAGGTCGGGGTCCTCGTCCGGGACCAGCGACCAGCGGGAGTCACCGGTCGCGGCGTCGAGGTGGAGCAGCCCCCGGCCCGCGATCAGCACACTGTCGTCGGGCAGGGCCGTGATCCTGCGGTCCGGCGGCTCACTGTAGAACCGGTCCCCGCCGGCCATGTGGTCCACCAGGCCCGCGCCCAGGTCGCGTTCCCACCCGAGACGGCCGTCGGACACGGCGAAGGCGTGCACCCGGTCCCAGCCCAGCAGGATGAAGTGGCCGCCGGCCGCGACGCCTTCCACCCATCCCTCGCTGATCATCGGTACCTCGGCCCGCCACAGCACGGAATCGCTGTCGAGGTCGTAGGCCACCACCGGCTGCGGACGCAGCCGGGCCTCGTCCTTGTCCGCGGCGTCCGGGTCGTGCCCCACGACACAGACCGTGCGCCCGGAGACCGCGACGACCGGTGTCCGGTTCATGAAGAACGTGTTGATATCCAGACCGGTCGACACCCGGGTGCTCCCCGTCCGCGCGTCGACCAGCCCGAGCCCTCCTCCGGCCCCGGGCAGCCGCTGCACGATGACGGTCTCCCCGTCGGGGGTGACCACCGGCTGGTCACCGCCGACATCCGTCACCGTCCACCGCACCGAGCCGTCGTCGGTGGCCAGCCCGTACATCTCCCTGCTGAAGATGCCGGGGGCGGTGACCAGCGTGCCGTCGGCCGGCACCGGCCGTCCCCAGGTGTCCAACCGCCCCCGGTGGGTCCACAGCGGCGCGGGAGCGGCCCACTTGCTGTCGGCGGAGGAGGGCGAGGGGGACGGGGCACCGGGACCGGCGCCCGCCGCCGTTTCTCCGGTACCCCGGGTGAGCCGCCCGGCGGCGTACGCGACGGCCGTGCTCCCCGCCGAGACTCCCAGGACACCGGCGGCCCCCAGCAGCACGGAACGCCGTGACGGGCCGCCGCCCCCGTCCGGGACGACCGTCGCGTTCTCCTCCACCCGCAACGGCCGGGGCAGGAGCGCGTCATGAGTGGCCCGCAGCCTGATGTCCGTCAGGACGGGCGGCGGCAGGCAGTCGGCGAACGTCATGGCGCCCGGCCCGCCGGACAGTTCCCGCCCCAGCTCGCCGGCGGTGGGTCGGCCTTCGGCGGCCGGGGCCAGGCACCGTGCCAGCAGGGACCGTACGGCGTCGTCGTCGATGCCGTCGAGACGGGGGGCCTCGTGCCGGGCCCGGAAGATCAGTTCCTCCGGCCGGCCCTCCCCGAAGGGCCCGCTGCCCGTCGCGGCGAAGACGAGCACCCCCGCCAGGGCGAAGACATCGCCGGCCGGGGTCGCGGGCCCGCCCTCGGCCTGTTCCGGCGCCAGGTACCCGGGGGAACCCAGCGCCTGCCCGGTATCGGTGTGCCGCTGTTCGCCGGCGAACGCGGAGATACCGAAATCGATGAGCCGGGGTCCGTCCAGCGCGGCGAGCACATTGGACGGCTTGATGTCCCGGTGCACGAGACCGGCCCGGTGAACGGTCAGGAGTGCGTCGGCCAGCTCAGCGCCCAGGATCCGCACCGCCGGGAGCGGCCACCGGCCATGCCGTTCCACCGCTTCCCGCAGCGTGGGAGCCGGTACGTACGCGGTGGCCAGCCAGGGCCGCTCACTTTCGGTGTCCGCGTCGATCACCGCGGCGAAACGGCGCGAACCCGGCGCCGATCCCTGGAGATCACGCATCGCCCGTACCTCGGAGCGGAACCGCTCCCGCGCCTGTGGCCGCGCGGCGTGCGCCGGGTGGACGGCCTTCAGCGCGGCCGTGCGCCCCTGGGGCGAGCGGGCCAGATAGACCGTGCCCATGCCGCCCGCGCCGAGCCGGGCCAGCAACCGCCACGGGCCCAGCCGCTCGGGGTCGGTGGACAGCGGCAGCAGCCGCCCCGCGGTACGTGTGTGGTGAGTCGTCATGGTCCGTCCCCTCACCGCACCGGCAGCCCGAGGGCCACCCAGCCGTTCCAGGCCACCGACATGTCCTCGGCGGGAAGTGTCTGCCACACGGCACCCGTCGGGGCCGGCGAGGTGACCCCGAAGCGCCACCGCGGTGCGCCCGTCAAGGTGTCGAAGGCGAGGATCTCGGACGTGAGACCGACCAGCAGCGTGGAGCCGGAGGCGCTCGCGTGCAGGTGCGGAACGCCGGGCTCCGTCTCCGGCGCGGCGACGGGGTGCACTTCGGTGCGCCACAGTTCCCCGGGATCGTCCAGGTCGAAGCCGAACACCGTCCGGTCCTCGTGCGTCAGCAGCAGGATCTCCCGGGTCCCGCCGTCCTCCTGGTCGACCAGGATGGAGCGGTGCATGCGTGGCAGGACGTCGTCCGCGCCCAGCCGGTGCGCCCACAGCTCCTCGCCACCGTCCAGGTCATGGGCGCGCAGTTCGTTGCCCAGCAACGTCAGGATCCAGCGGCGTGCCGCGTGGACGGAGAACGTGTCGAAGTCCGGGAAGTCCGGGAAGGTCCGCTCGCTCTCGAGTTCCCCGTCAGCGACCCGGTGCACGTTCACCTGGAACTCGCCGGTGAGCATGCTGAGCACCACGACCATGTCGCCGACGATGCGGAACTGGGTCTGCCCTGCCGTCCCCCGCAGGACCAGGTGCCAGCGTTCCGCCCGCTCGGCGACGTCGTACCCGGCCAGTCCATGCGTCTCCCCGCTCCCGTCCCCGTCGGTGACGACGAGCAGCAGCGTGCCCTCCTCGTGGGCGCTGTGGAGCGACCGTACGCGGTGTCCGTAGAAGCCTTCCGAGGCATCCGCGTAACGGTCCTCCGCCCAGCGGGGGCTGCCGGTCGCGGGATCGAAGACCGTGATCCGCTGATCGCCGCCGACGGTCGCGATCACACCGTCCGCGACCTCCACCAGGTGGGTGTCCGCCACCAGGGACTGTGCCGCACCGAGGTCGTCGCGGCTCCACAACTCCTCACCGGTGCGCAGATCCACCCCCGACACGACGGAGGTCCCGGCGAACACGGCGACACCGCTGTCGTGGATCAGCGGATCGGTGGAGGTGTCGGCCGCGCTGCCGTCGTAGCGCCACAGCGCCCCCGGGGCCGTGCCCTCCGGCGGCTCGGCCACCACCGGGGCGTCGCCGTCGACCGGGTAGGGGTCGGTGAGCGCCCGCATTCCGCCGCCGCGCCCGACGACCCAGCCCGCCACCGTACCGGCGCCGGCCAGCAGACCCGCGGCGGCGGCCGCCGCGAGTACGCCCCGCCGGGTCCGGCCCCGCTGCCCGGCGCCCCCATGGCCGGCCGGCCCTGGTACCGCAGTTCCCTGTCCGTCAGTGGTCGTACCGTCAGTTGTCGTACTGTCGGCGGTCGTACCGCCGGCCGCCGGTCCGTCCGTGTCCGGACCGGCCGCGCGGGGTGCCTGACGCGGGGGCGCCAGCTCGTAGGACGTCACGTCGGCCGGGGCCTCCTCCGGCGCTCCACCGGAATGCGGCGCCCCCTCGTTCAGGGTCCGCTCCGCATGCTCCGTCAGCAGGGAGACGACCGCCGGAGGCAGGGGCACCGGCGCCCCGACCTCCTGGTGCCGGGCCGCGAGTGCCGAGCGGAACTCCGCCAGATCCGGGCGGGACGCGGGCTCTTCCCGCAGAGAGCGGGAAACCAGGGCGCCCAGGGGCGGCGGCAGCGTCTCCGGCGTCGTACCGCCGGTGGCGGCGAAGACGAGGAGCAGCCCGAGATCGCGGATGTCGTCGGCGGTGTTCCGCTCGGCCCCCGCCGCGCTCAGCCCCGTGAGCCGTGGACCGTCGGCGGCGAGCGCGACCGTCGAAGGGCTCAGGATGCCCAGGCCCAGGCCGGCGCCGTGCAGCGGGGCCAGCGCGTCGGCCAGTGCCACGCCGAGGGCGGCGGCGGTGCTCGCCGGAAGGGGCCCGTCGGCGTCGACCACCTCGCGCAGCGGCAGAGCGGCGGCCGGATGGCACGCCACCCAGGGGACGTCCGCGTCGAGATCGCTCGCCACGATTCCCGCCACCCAGGGGGAGGCGTTCGCGGTCAGGGTGATCAGTTCCGCCTCGCGGCGCAGCAGATCACGGGTGTTTCGCTCCCCGTCACCGCCGGGTGCGGCGGTGAGGAGCGTGACCCGGTGCCCGTCCCGCCGGGACACGGCGAGGTGGCGCCGCACTCCCTCGACGGGCAGCGGATCGTCGGCCAGGATCCGGTACCCGCCCGGCGTTGCTGGCGATCCCGGCGTCCCGGGGGGTCCTGCCGCGGGCGCCGCCGTGCCCCCGTTCCCCCGGCCGTCGTTCTGTGATGCCTCCGTGGTCATCCATTCCCCCTACGTGTGACGCGCCGAGCGCGTTTCTCATCTCCCGGGCCACGTCGGGATGGTCGGTCCCCCCGCGGCACGGTGTCTTGTGGCGGTTCCCCGCCCGGTCACAGCACCGGCATCGCCATCAGGGTGCCGTCGTGCAACAGGAACACCCGGTTGTCCGCCCCGGACATCCGCCACTCGCCCGCCCCCGGGCGGGCGAGCGACCAGGCGTTCATGCCGTCGCTCAGCCTGGCCGCCGTGACGCCCGCTCCGTCCGTCGGGTCCCACACCGCCCACACGCTGTTGTGCTGCACCGTCGGAGCCTGCGGTTCCGGACCGTGGAAACCGATGGCGAGGACCCACAGCTCGCCGCCGTCCTCCCGGCGACGGCAGGTCAGTTCGGCACCGTGCCCGGCGTACAGGCGGTCGTTCGTCACCGTCGCCGAACCCCACGACTGTTCCCCGCGCGCCGCGTGGGACCACTGTTCCGATCCGTCGGCGAGCGCGACCGCTGTCAGGGCGGAGCCGGCGAGATAGGCCGTTCCCCCGTGCACCGCCGGAACGGGCACGGCACCGGAGACCGCGTCCGGCCGGCTCCACACCGCCCGGCCGGTCCCCGTCGCGAGCGCGGAAACCCCCGAGACCCCCGACACCAGCAGCATGCCGTCCCCGGCCACGGCCGCCAGGTTCTCCGCGTCCCAGTCGCCGGGGGCCGCCGACGCGAGCGGTACCGTCCACAGCACCTCCCGCGTCGCGAGCTCCACCGCCCGCAACTGCCCCGACCCGCTCAGGCAGTAGACGGCGGTGCCGTCCACCGCGAGCAGGCTCTGTGCCCCGGTGTCCGCCGTCCAGGCCCGCTCCCCGGTGGCGCCGGCGAGCGCGATCAGGGCACCTTGCCCGTCCGTCGCCAGCAGCAGCGGCCCGCCTTCTCGCTCCGCGTCCCCCACGACGAGCAGCCCGGCGGCGGGGTCGGCGCCCGGCTCCGTCCACGCCTGCTCTCCGGCACCCTGGACCCGGTAGGCCGCGAGCCCTCCGCCGGGCGCGGCCACCGCCACCACATCGTGCACCGGGACGGGCGCAGGTGAGGCGGTGTCAGCCGCCTCCGGCAGCGTCCAGTACGGATCGGGGGGACTGCCCGTCGCGCCCTCACCCAGCGGCTCGGCCCGCCACGGCGGTCCGGCCGGCCCGCCGGCACCCGTGCCGTCCCCGCGCGTCAGCCACCACGCGGCGGCCCCTGCCGCGACCGCCCCACCGGCGGCCAGCGTGGTGAAACGGCGCCGGCTCAGGCCCTTGACGTCGGGTTCACCCCGTCCCGCACCGCTCTGCCGCACCGCCTCCGTGCGTGCGGCGATGTCGGCCGCCAGCGGTCCGGTCAGCCAGGGACGTGCGGCCCGGCGTGGGGGCGCGAGTTCCCGGATCAGCTCCGGCAGGCCGGGCCGACGGTCGGCGTCCTTGGACAGACACCGCTCCAGCACCGGGCGCAGCGCCTGCGGCACCCCCGTCAGATCCGGTTCGCCGTACACCACGTGGTACTGGATCGCCGCCACCTCCTCGCCGGTGAAGACCGGCCGGGCACTGGCGGCGAAGGCGAGGACGACCCCCAGGGAGAAGACGTCACCGGCCGGACCGGTCCGCCGGCCGAGCACCTGCTCGGGGGCGGCGTACCCCGGCGTCGCGGGAATCCGTCCGGCGACCGTGAGCGTCAGCCCGTACTCGGGTCGCGCGATGCCGAAATCGATGACCCGCGGGCCCTCGGAGGTCATCACGATGTTGGCGGGCTTGAGATCACGGTGCACCAGGTTCGCCCGGTGGATGTCGCGCAGGGTGGCGGCGAGGTCCGCGCCCAGCCTGCGTACCGCTGCCTCGTCGAACGCGCCGTGCCGCACCACCGCCTCACCGAGCGTCGGCCCGGCCAGGAACTCGGTGGCCATCCAGACCCGGCCGTCCGCGCCGGTCCCCGAGTCGAGGACCCGTCCCACGCCGCGACTGCGGACCGCCCGGGCCGCCCATGCCTCGCGCTGGAAGCGCCGTGCCGCGCTCTCCTCCTGGGCCAGTTCGGGCAGCAGCACCTTCACCGCCACGGGGCGGTCCGAGCCGTCCCGGCCCAGATAGACCTTGCCCATGCCGCCGGCCCCGAGCACCCCGACCATCCGGTACGGCCCGAGCTGCCGCGGGTCATCGTCTCCCAGCGCCGGAACATCACGATCCATCAGGTCATCATAGGAAGCGCGGAGCTGGCTTCTCCCACCCCTCGACCTTCGCTCCACCGGGCTGCCCCGCAGGCCCGCCCTCCCCGTCCCGCCGTGCACCGGCGGGCAGCGGTCAGAAGGCGAGGACCGGCGACGGTGCCCGCGTAGATCACGATCAGCAGCACCCCGTCGAAGCCCAGCCGCCACCAGCCCCGCTCCTGCCGCACCAGCAACCCGCCGAGCAGCACGGTGGTCATCACCAGCGCACTGGCCGTCAGAAACAGCTCGTCCGGCTGCGCCGTGTGGAAGAGCGAACCACCCCGGTACGCGATGTCGCCGATCACCAGGTTGAGAACGGCGAGGCAATTGCCGCCGATGACCGCCGCAATTCACCATCGCGCCATCACGCCACACCGATTGACGGCATGGGGCCCCTTCACTATGTTCCGGACATCGCCGTGGAAGCGCTCCCACGCAGGTGGTGACCCACCCCGCCGCGCACCCTCGGCCGGATGCTCCGCCACACTCCCAGGTCTTCGGCGCGCTCAGGAATTGAAAGGATTCACCTCCCATGGTCGCTCCCGCCGTGCACCTCTCGGACCATCCCCCCGGCCGCGCCGCCCCCCGCCGGCGGCTGGCGCACCTGCTGGCCGCCGGACTGCTCCTCGTGACCGCCCTGCTCACCGGCGCTCTCCCCGCCGCGGCCACGCCCTCGGCGGCCGCCGTCCCCTCGGACGGCGGGGTCTACCGGCTCGTCGCCTCGCACAGCGGACGCTGCGTCGACGTCCCCGGCGCCTCCCGGGACAGCGGTGCTCCCCTCCAGCAGTGGAACTGCACGGAGAACTCCACCTGGCAGCAGTTCACCCTGACCCCCGCCGGCTCGGGGCGGTACCAGCTCGTCAACGTCAACTCCGGGATGTGCGTGGACGTCACGGGCGGTTCGACGGCGGCCGGCACCCGGCTGCAGCAGTGGGGCTGCGGCGCGGGCCAGACCAACCAGCAGTGGACACTGACCGCGACGGGCGGGGACACCTACCGGATCGCCTCCGTCCGCAGTGGCCTGTGCCTGAGCGCGACGGGCTCCGCCGCCGCCAACGGGACCGCGATCACCCAGGAATCCTGCACCTCCGACGCGGCCCGCCGGTGGACCTTCCTGCCCGTCGCGAGCGCCTGGCCGGACCGGCCGGAGGGGTTCGCCTCGACCAATGGTGGAACGACCGGGGGCGCGGCCGGCAGCACCGTCACGGTCACCACCTTCGCCGACCTCAACCGGTACGCCACCGCCTCGGAGCCGTACGTGATCCGGGTGGCCGCGCCGATCACGGTGACTCCGTACGGGCACGAGATCCGGGTGGCGTCCAACAAGACCGTCATCGGCGTCGGAACCCAGGGCCACATCGTGAACGGCGGTTTCTTCCTGGGCACCGGCGTCAGCAACGTCATCATCCGCAACCTCACGATCCGGGACACGCGGATGCCCGACGACGACCCGGGCGACGACCTCTACGACTACGACGGCATCCAGATGGACACCGCCGATCGGATCTGGATCGACCACAACCGGATCGAGCGGATGAACGACGGGCTGATCGACAGCCGCAAGGACACCACGAACCTGACCGTGTCCTGGAACATCCTCAGCGAGGGCAACAAGTCCTTCGGGATCGGCTGGACCGACAACGTGAGCGCCCGCATCACCATCCACCACAACTGGATCCGCGGCACCAACTCGCGCAACCCGAGCATCGACAACGTCGCGTACGCCCACCTCTACAACAACTACATGCAGAACGTGACCGGCTACGGAAACTACTCGCGGGGCGCCTCGCGCACGGTCATCGAGAACGGGTACTTCGAGAACGTCAAGGACCCCTACTACCGGGACGCGACCGCCTCCCTCACCCAGACCGGCAGCATCCTGGTGAACTGCACGGGCAAGCAGCAGACCGGCGGGACCACGTTCCGGCCCGGTGACCACTACTCCTACACCCTCGACCCGGCGTCCGAGGTCCCGGCACTGGTCCGCGCGGGCGCGGGCCCGCAGAGCACGATCGGCACCTGACGGCACGGCGCCGGGATCCGGGACACCACTCCGGATCCCGGCATGCCGCACCGCATCCCGGCACGCGGAGATCCGCACGGCGGCCGGCACACCGCACCCCCGTCCGACGGACGGACACCACACGGCCGGTCTCCGGGACGAAGAGCCCCGTTCGGGTTCCCACCTGCCGGGTAGCCATTAGGGTGGAGGGAGACTTCAGGTCGAAGGGAGCGCGGGCGTGGACATTTCCAGGACTCCGGATCCGACGGTGGCCGAGGTGATCGCCATGCAGGATCCGGGCGACCGCGAGGCCTGCCGATCCGAGCTGGAGGCAGCCACCCCGGCCACCTTCTCCAAGATCTACCGTCGCTGGTGGGCGTACGGGCTGCTCGCCCAGCGGGACGGACGCGTCGAGCGGTACGTCCAGGCCCACCGGGGCGGCGGCGACTGGCGCGAGATCAGCGCCGCGTGACCGCACGCTGGGACATCTACACCGACCCAGAACTCGAACGGCAACTGGCGAAGGAGTCCGGCCCCGCGTGGGCCGCTCTGCGCGCCCTGGTCACCGAACTGGAATGGCGGGCCGAACACGTCGGCCGCCCCCTCGGCTATCCCTGGCCCCAGGAGATCCGGCGCGCCCCGATAGAGGACGACACCATGGTCTTCGGTGCCATCGAGTACGTCCTGGAATCCCGCAGCCGCCGCATCGCCCGCATCCTCGACATCCGCTGGCTGCCCACCGTCCCGTGATCCGTGGCCGGACCGCCCGGCCCCACCACGGCGTCCACGCCGTCCGCCGACCTCCGCAATCGGCCGGAACGTGACCTCGCCCAGGCGGCCCGGACCCCACCGATCCGCTGACAAGCGGCCCCCGCGCGCTGTTGGCACACCCCGGAAACGGCCCGCCGTGACGGGGACCCTCCCCGGCTCCTGTGTCCTCCTCATCACCCCGGAGCCCCGTACGAGCCGGACACCCCCAGGGGCACGAGCACCGTCCCGGCTGCGTCGCGATCACGAGCTGACCGAGCCGGGGGAGCGCCGGTCCCAGGACCGCCGCGACAGCCGGCGATCCCGGCATCGCCCGCGCGACGCCCCTGTCGTTTCCGTCCAAGACGACCGGCGCGAGCGCGAGCTAGCGTGAACGCACCAGCTCACCCGATCATGAGGAGTCCGCACCATGCGTCGCCTGGTCTACACCGGTTTCATGTCCCTCGACGGCGTCGTGGACTCGCCCGGCGGCGGGCCGGGGGAGGGGCACCGCAGCGGCGGCTGGGTGGTGAACGACCTCACGTTCGTTCCCGAAGCCTGGTCGCTGAAGGGCGAGGAACTCGCCGACACGACCGCGCTGATGTTCGGCCGCCGCAGCTACGAGGCGTTCGCCCCGGTCTGGCCCGGCTCGGCCGACCACGCCGACTACAAGGAACTGCCCAAGTACGTGGTGTCGACCACGCTGTCCGACGACGCCCTGGTCGACGGGTGGGGGCCGACGACGATCCTGCGCTCGACCGAGGACATCGCCGCGCTCAAGCAGAGCGAGGGCGGCGCGATTTTCGTCCACGGGAGCGCGGAACTGGCCGCACGGCTGTCGGACGCGGCCTGATCGACCAGTACAACCTGCTCGTCTTCCCGGTTCTGCTCGGTGCGGGCAAGAGCCTGTTCGGCCGGGCCGACCGCGACAAGCAACTGCTGACCCTGCGGGAGTCCGAGAGCTACGCCAACGGGATCCTGAAGCTGGTCTACGACGTCAGGCGCTGATCCAGGTCGAGAGCGATCGCACCACCGGCCCCTTCGCGCAACTGCCTGCCGGTACGCCCGACATACGTGCGCAACGCCCGGGCCAGGTGCGGCTCGTCGAAGTAGCCGAGCCGGGCGACGACATCGGCGGCCGGCGTGCCGGCGGCCAGCAGCTCCGCCGCCGAGCGGACCCGCTCGATCTGCCGCACCGCTCCCCGAGTCAGCCCGGTGACGGCACGGAACCGGCGTTCGACCGTGCGCCCCGACATGGCCGGACGGTCCCCCCGCAGCACGTCGGCGACCAGCGGGTCACGCCCCACGACACCGGCCCGTACGAGACGCCCGACCAGGGCCTCGGCGTCGTCGGGGCCGGGCGTCTCCCAGCTTGCGCCGTCCCACCGGAACGCCCGCCGCGTCGTGTCGGGGAGCTCGATGCCGCCATCGACAAGCGCCGGCGTGGGCACGGCGCGCAACGCGGTGCCCACGGCGAAGTCGATGCCCGTGAAGGTCGCGCCCTCCGGCACCGGCGCCGTGCCGGCCCGGGTCTCGGGACCGGTGATGCCCGCGTGGGCTCGCCCGTTCCGTTCCCAGAACACCAGGCCCCAGCGCACCCCGGCGACGGACGTCATCGCCGTGACCCGGTCGCTGGTGCAGGTCCACACGGAGTCGACCCACGGCGAGTCGGACCCGCGCGTTTCGAATCGCAGCTCCACGGGCGGCAGACTACGCGGCGCCGGGAGGCCGCCGGAGCTCACCGCTTCAGCCGGCCCCCGCCCGATCCGCCGGCGTACCCACACCGGAGCACCGGAGCCCATGCCCCGTCCGCCGTTGTGCACGCCCCGGGCAGGACTGAGAGTCCCCACCCCCACCAGGGCGAGAACCGGCCACGGTCGACGCGGGCGCACCTAGGCCGGTGTGTGGCTACCAGCCGCCACCGGAAAGCGCGGGCCCGGCCAACATATAGCCCCCGTACGGCGGATTGCCCACCTGGCCCGGCGCGCGCTGGAGTGATGACCCCACCCGCCGGACCTCCCGGCCGGGGCCGGTGAAGGAGGACGCGATGCACTGTTTCGAGACGGGCCGGACCGTCGTACGGCGTGAGGTGCACCGTTCCGGACGGCTGTGGAACGAGCAGGCTCTGCGCGTCATCGAGGACACCGGCGAGGCACTGGTGACGGCCTGCACGCCGGGGGCCGAAGCCCGGTGGCCCGCGCTGTATCTCAAGGCCCGCAGCGACGGCGACCGTTCGGTCCGCACGGAGGCATTCGACGCGATGGCCACCGGTACATGGGATCTCGCGCCCGCGGCGTGGCAGGACACCGACCTGCTGCTGTGGAAACCGCCCGGGGCCTGGTTCAGCGTCAACGCCTTCTACCGTTCCGACGGCCACGGCCGGCGGCTGCGCAACTGGTACGTCAACTTCGAGCGGCCCACCGTCCGTACCGCGTCCGGGTTCGACACCTTCGACCTCACCGTGGATCTGCTCATCGCCCCCGATCTCACCAGCTGGACGTGGAAGGACGAGGACGAGTACGCCCACGTGCGGCGGCTCGGCATCGTCTCGGACGCCGAACACCGGGCCGTGGACGCCGCCCGCGCCGAGGTCCTCGCGATGCTCGCCGCACGCACCGGTGTCTTCGCACACGCACAGCAATGGGCCCGGTGGCGGTGGCAGCCGCGGTGGCCCACACCGCGCCTGCCGCAGCGCGCCGCGGCCGGTGAGACAGCGGTACCCGAAAGCCGCTGAGACACGGCGGAACGATCGCACCGACCCGCAGCGGACGCCCCCGGTTCGGACGCCCATCAGGGAACGGGGGGCGCCGGAGTCACGGGGCGCCGACGTCAGGAGTGGCGCGCGGCAGGCGACCCCACCGTACGTTCGCGGGCGGAGGACGCGCCGGACCCACCGTCCGGGGACCGGTACGCGAAGACGGGGACGAGGTCGGCGCCCGTGCGCACGTTGAGGAGCGCGGTCCCGGACACCCGGCAGATCACGCCGGCCGCACGCTGGTCGTAGAGATACGGATCGGTGCTCTCGCCACACGCGCTCAACCGCATCCGTCCATCGCTGAGCCGGGGGTAGAGGGCGGTGGGCAGGGGGACGCGTTCCTGCAGCACATACGGACTCGCCACCGCGCGCTCCAGGGCGTCGTCCCACTCCTCCCCGGCGGTACGCCATCCGCAGACCACCCCCGTGCCGCCGTAATCGTCATTGGGTTTGAGAACGAGTTCCTCCCGGTGACGGCGGGCGAAGGGCAGGAGGTCGACTTCACGGTCGCGAAAGGTGGTGATGCCCGGCTCGACCCGTCGCGTCCACGGAACGTACGCACGCGCCACGGCCACCTGCCCCGGGTCGATGAGGCCGGCGGTGCGCGGATCGCTCAGCAGGGCGAGGACGGACTTCTTGTGCGCGAGCAGACTCGCGAGAGGATTGACCATCACACACACTCCCGCCGCCCAGCCACGCACGAGCGGGTGATCGGTGAACGGCGCCGGGCCGCGGGCCAGCAGATCGGCGGTCACCGCACGCCGGTGGACGACGGTGATCCGCCACGGCCTGCCCGCCCGGTCGCGCGTGTGCAGTCCGTGCCCGGTGTCGTGGCGCAGGTCATCGGGCGAGCACACCACCACCGGCACACGCTGCCGCCGCAGTTCGGCGGCCAGCGAGCGGAACTCCCATGCCAGGCCGTCCTCCCAGTCGACGATCGCCACGCGGGGCACCCCGCCGGGCCGGCCGCCCCGCTCCCAGGCATCGATCAGGCTGGACGCCATGGTCCGGTGGGTGGGCTCGGCGCGGACCGGATGGTCCTGGACGAATGCGCGCATCGCCGGCGAGCCCAGGTGGATGCCGGCCAGCGTTTCCTGCGAGAGGACGCCGCCGGGGCTGTGGGCGTTCAGCTCGACGAACACCGGGGCCCCGCCGGTGAGAAAGCCGTCCAGGCGGGCGTGAGGACTGAGCACACCGGTGACCCCGTGCCGCGCGGTCATCTCCACCAACTCCCGCTCCGCCGGGGTCAGCATCAGGATGTCGCGCACCACCCGCCCCTCCCGGCCGGGCTGCAAGGCGATCGCGGCCAGACCCTCCAGGGCCCCGGCCACCACCGACGCCGCGACGCCGGTCCGCCGCACCGTGGCCGCGTCGACAAGTCGCGGTCGCAGAAGCCGCGACAACGGCCGCCCCCGGGTGTGGAGCCCCGCCGCCCGCTGGGCACCGACCAGGTGCCGGTGCGTGGCCCGCGCGAGACCTGCGTCCCCGAGCAGCTCATGGAACCGGTCCACGAGCGCGTGCCCCGTGGGAACGGCGGAATCCTCGGGCACGGACACGGAAGCTTCCCCCTCCACCGAGCAACTCCGGGCTGTGCGGGCACGGCAGTCGCTGACAGCACGGCCCTGTGCAGCGTGCACGTCGCTCGCCTCCCGGGACGGAAGACCTTCCCGACCGCACCCGAAAGGGTGAACCGGACGTTGTCGTCACCCCGTTCCCCGAAGTCCGCGTCCAGGATCGCGACGCGTCCGTGAACCAGAGGCCCCCGCCACACAGGAGTTGACCGCCCCATTGACACGAACAGTGGTCTGGACCAACCTGAGGACCCATCGGTGGCCACCGTTCCTCCCGTATCCCCCACACTCGTTACGGAGGCAGGAGTGGACAACACCCGTACCGTCGGCGCTCGCCCCACGCGTCGCCGACCGCTCTCCCTGGTCCTGGGTGCCGGCGCGTTCGCCGGTGTCCTGGTCACCACCGCGCTGAGCGCCGGAGCCGGCGCCACGGAGCCGGCCGGGCAGTCCCCGGGTGCCCAGCAGGTGCCCGGGCACGCGGTGACCGGCTACTGGCACAACTTCGACAACGGCTCGGTGCTCCAGCGGCTGGCCGACGTGCCCGACGACTTCGACATCATCGCGGTGTCCTTCGCCGAATCCACCGCCGTCCCCGGCGAGATCGAGTTCCATCTCGATCCGGTGCTTGGCTACGCCTCCGACCAGGAGTTCAAGGACGAGATCGCCTCGAAGCAGGCCGACGGGAAGTCGGTCATCATCTCGGTGGGCGGCGAACTCGGGAACGTGGCCGTCAACGACCCGGCCTCCGCCGACGCGTTCACCCGCAGCACGCTCGCCCTGATGGACGAGTACGGCTTCGACGGCGTGGACATCGACCTGGAACACGGCATCAACGCCACCTACCTGACCCAGGCCATGGAGGGCATCCACGCGGCCACCGGCGACAGCCTCGTGTACACCATGGCGCCGCAGACCCTGGACATGCAGTCCACCGGCTCCCAGTACTTCCAGCTGGCGCTGAACACCAAGGACTTCCTGACGGTGGTCAACACCCAGTACTACAACAGCGGCACCATGCTGGGCTGCGACGGCCAGGTGTACGCCGCGGGCACGGTGGACTTCCTCACCGCCCTGGCGTGCATTCAGCTGGAGAGCGGGCTCGACGCCTCCCAGGTCGGGCTCGGCGTCCCCGCCTCGCCGAACGCGGCGGGCTCCGGCTACGTCGCCCCCGGGGTCGTCACCGACGCACTGGACTGCCTCACCCAGGGCGTCAACTGCGGAAACTTCGTGCCGGACCGGACCTACCCCGGCCTGCGCGGAGCGATGACCTGGTCCACCAACTGGGACGCCCACAGCGGCTACGCCTGGTCCTCCGTCGTCGGACCGCACGTCCGGGGCCTGCCCTGAGCTGACCCGGTCCGACCACCGCCCGCCGAAAGCGTCCGACATTGGTGTGGACCTGTAGGCGGGCGGTGCTCGGATCACGTGCCATCACCACTGCCGCCACCGAGGTGCTCCCCGCGCGACGAAGGTCGTGTGCGGTGACGCCGACCAGGAGTCCCGCGAGCCGCGATGAGTTCGGCGGCGTCCGCCGGTCATACTGTCGACCCCGTGACCGAGGAGGACTTCTGGTGCGCAGCGTGACCTACTCGATGAGCGTCTCACTCGACGGCTACATCGTCGGACCGGACGGCGGCTTCGACTGGACGACACCCGACGAGGAGATCTTCCGCTTCTGGATCGACGAGATCCGGGACGTCGGCGTGCATCTGATGGGCCGCCGGTTGTACGAGACGATGCTGTACTGGGAGACCGCCGACCAGGATCTGTCGCTGGACGCGGCGTCCCTGGAGTGGACCGCGTTGTGGAAGCCGCTTCCCAAGGTCGTGTTCTCCAGGACGCTGTCGGAGGTGCGGGGCACGGCCCGGCTGGCCTCGGCCGGCCCGGCGGAGGAGATCGAGCGGCTGCGCGCCGAGCCGGGGACCGGCGACATCGCGATCGGCGGCGCGACCCTCGCCGCCGAGGTCGCCGACGCGGGCCTGATCGACGAGTACCGGGCCATGGTGCACCCGGTGCTGGTCGGCGGCGGCGTTCCGTTCTTCCCCCACCACGAGCGCCGGGTCGATCTCGAACTCGTCGAGACCCGCACCTTCAGCTCGAAAGTCGTCTACCTCCGCTACCGCGTGGCGCGGTGACCGCTCATCGTCCGTTCCCGCGGTCGCATCGCCGGCTTCCGTGCTACTCGGTTTCTCCGGACCGCTGTTGTGCGGCGAGGTCGTCCTGGAGGAGCGGATGGTGCCCCGTCTGCTGGGTGCGGTAGGCGACCCGGGCGACCAGGTGGGCGGCGACGGGGCTGGTGAGGAGCTGGAAGAAGACGACGAGGGCGAGGGTGGCGGCGTCGGTCCACGAGCGGAGCCTGAGCGCGACACCGGCCGTGAGAAGGAGGATGCCGAGTGTCTGGGGGTTGGTCGCGGCGCTGGAGCGGGTGAGGACGTCGGGCAGGCGGAGGAGTCCGATGACGCCCGACAGGGCGACGAGGGCGCCGGCGAGGAGCAGGAGCGAGCCGATCAGGTCGGCCACCTGGTGCCAGGTGTTCACGGTGCCTTCTTGGTCTGCGGGCGGTCGCGTACCGCGATGAAACGGGCGATGCCGACGGAGCTGGTGAAGCCGAGGAACGCGATGACGAGCATGATCGACAAGTAGTAGCGGGTGCGGGTGGACGCGGCGTTGATGCCGATGCCGGCGACGATCAGCGCGGCGGCGACATCGATGGAGATGGCCCGGTCGAGCATGGAGGGGCCGCGCCAGATACGGATGAGGAGGAGCGCGCCGGCGAGCAGGATCACGCCGAGGGCGGTGTTGAGGAGGATGTCACTGGCCTGGGTCATGGGCGGGGTTCCTTGTGCTGTGGGGGGTCGGTGCGGATCCGTTCGATTTCGGCGCGGGTGCCGAAGGCGCGTACGACGAGCGCCTCCAGGCGCCACACGTTGCGGCGGGAGCGTTCGATCCTGCCGGGCTGATCGGCGTCGGAGATGTGCAGGAACAGGGTCGCGGTGGTGCCGTTGACCTCGACCAGGGCACCACCGGGCACACAGGACACCGATACGGCGCAGGCGGCGATCATGAGATCGGTCCGGCAGCGCAGGGGCACCGCGATGACCGCGGCCGGGCGCAGCCGCCGGCTTCCGGCGAGGGACTGCCGCGTGACGGTGACGCTGGAGACCGCCATGTCGTACAGGAGGTATCCGGCGAGTTTCACGATGCCGATCGCTCGCAGCCGCAGATCGAGTTCGACCGCGGGCAGCGGGAACACGAGGCACAGCAGAACGGAGACGAGGACGCCGCTGATGAGATTGCCCCAGGTGGGCCCGGACCACAGCAGCATCCAGATGACCGTGAGCCAGGCGATCAGCGGGAGGTCCAGCCGCCGGTGGCGGGGGGCGGGCGGCACGGGGGGAATCACGGGTTGAGGACCGCCTCGATGTAGGGGGAACGGGACAGGAGTTCGCCGGCCGCCCGGTCGGCGACCGCGGTCAGGGGGGTGGCCAGGAGTGTGTAGGCCAGTCCCAGTGCCACGGCGCCCGCTGTGGCGCTCGTCATGATGAGCGGTACGCGGGAGGTGGTGCGGATGCAGGCGCCGGTGGGCGTCGCGCCGCTGCCGGCCGGGCCGGTGGGACCGGCGGGGCCGATCGGGATGTGGGGGCGTTCCTCGTCCTCCTCGGTGTCCTCCAGGACGACCCCCTCTGCGGGCAGGGGAGCGGGTTCGGCACGCCAGAAGGCGAGGTTCCACACCTTGGCCATCACGTACAGGGTGAGGACGCTGGTGACGGCGATGGCGCCGAGCAGGATGTAGGCGTCGGCGCCGCCGTCCGCCGCGCCGGCCCGCATGAGGCCGAGTTTGCCGAGGAACCCCGACAGCGGGGGGATCCCGGCGAGGTTCATGGCGGGGATGAACCACAGCACGGCCAGCAGCGGTGCGGTGCGTGCGGCGCCGCCCAGGCGGGTCAGTTCAGTGGTGCCGTAGCGCCGCTCCAGCAGTCCCGCCGCCAGGAACAGCGTGGTCTGCACGGTGATGTGGTGGGCGGTGTAGACGATGGCGCCGCCGATGCCCGCGCGGGTCCCCAGGGCGAGTCCGAAGAGCATGAAGCCGATGTGGCTGACGAGGGTGAAGGACAGCAGCCGTTTGAGGTCGGTCTGGGCGACCGCGCCGAGAATGCCGACGAGCATCGACGCGAACGCGATGGCCATGAGGACGAGCGTGAGGTGGTTGCCCGGGAACAGGAGCGTCTCGGCGCGGATCATGGAGTACACGCCGACCTTGGTCAGCAGTCCCGCGAAAACGGCGGTGATCGGCGCGGGCGCGGTGGGATAGGAGTCGGGCAGCCAGGCGGCGACGGGAAAGACCGCGGCCTTGACGCCGAAGACGGTCAGCAGCAGCACCTCGATCAGCATCCGCACGCCCTCGGGTACTTCGGCGAGCCGTACGGACAACTGGGCGAAGTTGACGGTGCCCGCCGCGGCGTAGGCGACGGCGATCGCGGCGAGGAAGACCAGGGAGGACACGAGGGAGACGACGACGTACGTCGACCCCGCGCGCAGCCGTGGCTCGGTGCCGCCCACGGTGAGCAGCACGAAGCTGGCCATGAGCATGATCTCGAAGCCGACGTACAGGTTGACGAGGTCGCCGGCGAGGAACGTGCAGGAGACCCCGGCGACCAGGACGAGGTAGGCCGGGTGGAAGACGGGAATCGGGGCCCGCTCCTCGCGGTCGGCCATGTCCTGGCCCAGCGCGTAGATGAGGACGATGAGGGTGACGGCGCCGGAGACGGTGAGCATCAGGGCGGAGAGCCGGTCGGCGACGAGGGTGACGCCCAGCGGCGGGGCGAAGTCCCCGAGGTGCACGGCGAGCGGCCCGGAGCGGTCCGCCTCGAACAGCAGGATGACGTCGACGGCGAGCACGATGGTGAGGACCGCGATACTGATCAGACGGTGCAGCGAGCGCAGCCTCGGACCGATGAACAGGCTGAGGCCGCAGGCGGTCAGGGGCAGGACCACGGGCAGCGGGACGAGGGCGTTCACCGGGTGTCGTTCTCCTGCCGGGAGGCGGGCTGGGGCGGAGGCGGGGGCGGGTCGGCGCCGAGGATGTCGTCCCACAGGTCACCGGAGGCGTCACGCGCCCGGGCCTGGAACGCGCGGTCGGCCCGCAGCCGGCGGCGGTGCTCGCGACGCTGGTCTCGCCGGGCCCGCCGGCTCGGTTGCCCGTGCTGCTCGCGCAGTTCGGCGCGTTCGGCGGAGATCACCGCACGCAGCACGATGCGCCGGTCCTCGACGTCGTCGGGGACGAAGTCCGAACCGGTCAGCTGACCACTGCGGTAGGCCATCGCGAGAACGAACGCCGTGGTGGCCAGCGTGATGACCACGGCGGTCAGCACGATCGCCTGCGGCAGCGGGTCGGTGACCCGGGAGTGGGAGACGCCCGGGTACAGCAGCGGGGGCAGTCCGGCGCGCCCGGTGGCGGACAGGACGAACAGGTTGATGCCGTTCCCGCACACGATGATCCCGATCAGAACGCGGGTCAGGGCCCTGGTGTGGATGAGGACCACCCCGACGGAGGTCAGTACCACGGCGCAGATCAACAGGGTCGCGCTGACGGTCATGGTTTTTTCGCCTCTCCGTGCAGGGCCAGCCGGGCCGCGTGTTCGGTGTTCTGGTCGATCTTCGATCCCAGGGCCCGTACGACATCCAGGACCGCGCCCAGCACCAGCAGATACACCCCCAGGTCGAACAGGACCGCCGTACCGGCGTGGAAGTCGCCGATGCCCGGCAGGTGCCCGTGCCAGGTCCAGGCGTGCAGCACCGTGCCGTCGATCAGCCCGATCAGCGCGATGCCGGTGAGCACGGTCAGCCCGATGCCGGTGAAGAAACCCGGGTGGACGGGTGCGGCGGCCGCCAACTCGTAGCGCCCGCCCGCCAGGTAACGGATCATCAGGGCCACCCCGGCGACCAGACCGCCCACGAAGCCGCCACCGGGCAGGTTCTCCGCGCACAGCAGCAGATACACCGACAGGATCAGAATGGGGTGGAACACCAGCCGCGCGATCACCTCGAACACCACCGAACGGTGCTCGGGCGCCAGGGTGTTGCCGGCGGCCAGCCAGCTGCGCCCGGGGGCGCCCTGACCGTACCTGCCGCCGGTGGGGCCGGCCAGCGACCAGGCGGTCACCCCACCGGGCAGGGTCGGCGGCGAACCGGGTGCCGGGCCGGGCGCCGGGCCCTGGCGGCGATGCACGTACAGCAGGCTGGTGACCCCCAGGACCGCGACCGCGAGCACCGCGGATTCGCCCATCGTGTCCCAGGCCCGGAAGTCCACCAGGATCGTCGCCACCACGTCCTTGAGACCGTGGTGGGCGGTCTCCTCGGTCAGCGCGTCCCCGGCCGGCGCCTCACGGCGGGCGGCCGCCGCCAGCCACACCGCGCAGGCGACGGCGGCCCCGCTGCTGAGCCCCAGGAACCAGCTCGCCACCCGCCGCGAGTTCGGCATGGTCTCCCCGAAATACACCGGCAGCCCGCGCAGCACGAGCACCAGCACCACCGTCGCCACCGTCTCCACACCGAACTGCGTGAGCGCCAGGTCCGGAGCACCGTGCACGACGTACAGCAACGCCGTGCCGTACCCGGTCAGCCCCGCGAGCACGGCGGCCTTCATCCGCCGCCGCACCACCAGACACATCAGGGCACACGCGCAGGTCAGCGCGGCCACCGCGGCCTGCCACGGCGAGTCCCACACCCTCGGCCCCGGCACCCCGTCCCACGGCTGCCGGATCGCCAGCACCGCCAGCAGACCGGCGAGCATGACACCGAGCACCGTGGCGACATAGGCGGGCAGCGAACCCTTCTGCACGACACCGGTCACCTGCAGCGCCGAACGTTCCAGGCCCAGCACACCGCGCCCGAACATCTCGTCCGCCTTGGGCCAGGCCAGGCGCCGCCCCAGCAGCACCGTGCGGGAGCGCAGCACGAACAGCGCCGCACCACCCGCCCAGGCCAGCACCGACAACCCCAGCGCCGCGCCGAAACCGTGCCACAGCGCGAGGTGGTAGGGGTGCGCGGGCACGGGGTACTGCTGCGCGTACGCCTCGAACAGCCCGGCCGTCCAGCCGACGCCAGGGCCCAACACCAGGCAGCCGGCGGCCAGCAGCGCCGGCGCCGCGAGGAACACCGGCCCCACCGGCCGCACCGCCGTGTCCTCCTGCCCCGGCTTGCGGACGAAAGCCCCCCACACAAAACGCAGCGTGTACGCGGTGGTCAGCGCGGAGCCGGCCACGATCAGACCCAGAACGACCCGCTCGGCCACGGTCCCGTGCAGCAGCGCGTCGAAAGCCGCTTCCTTCGCGGCGAATCCGAACAACGGCGGCAGCGCCGCCATCGACGCCCCGGCCACCACCGCCGTGACGCACACCCACGGCAGGCTCCGCCCCACCCCCGACAGGCGCCGCAGGTCCCGGGTGCCGGCGGCACGGTCCACGATCCCGATGACCAGGAACAGCGCCGCCTTGAACAGGCCGTGCGCCAGGATCATCGCGACAGCCGCCAGCGCGGCGCCGTAGGAACCCGCACCCGCCAGGACGATGAGGAAGCCCAGCTGACTGACGGTGCCGTAGGCGAGCACGAGCTTGAGATCGTGCAGCCGCAGCGCACGCCACCCGCCCAGCAGCATCGTGGCGGTGCCCAGCGCCAGCACCAGCGGCTTCCACGGCGCCACCTCCGCGAAGGCGGGCGCCAGGCGGGCCACCAGATACACCCCCGCCTTCACCATCGCCGCCGCGTGCAGGTAGGCGCTCACCGGTGTCGGCGCGGCCATGGCGTTGGGCAGCCACAGACTCAGCGGCCACACCGCCGACTTGGCGAACGCCCCGAACAGGATCAGCACCAGCGCCGCGCTGACCACCCCGCTGCCGGCGGGCGGTGCGTCCAGGATCTCGGAGATCCGGTACGTACCGGCGGCGTTGCCCAGCATCAGGAATCCGACGAACATCGCCAGCCCGCCGGACGCGGTCACCGTCAGCGCCTGCAGAGCGGCACGCCGGCTGCCGCGGTTCTCGCTGTCGTACCCGATCAGCAGGAACGACAACACCGTGGTCAGTTCCCAGAACACGTACAGCACCATCAGGTCATCGGCGAGCACCAGCCCCAGCATCGCCCCCGCGAAAGCCAGCAGATTCCCCCCGAACGCCCCCAACTGAGGCCCCCCGGAAACGAAATAGCGCGTGCAGTACCACAGCACCAGCGCGCCGATCCCGCCCGCGAGCAGCACCATCACCAGTGCCAGCGCGTCCAGCCGGAACGCCACGTGGACGTCGTAGGTACGGATCCACGTCCACACCTCAACGCGCGCCCCGCCACCGGCTGTCACCCCCCACTGGCACAACGCCCACACCATCGCCGCCGCGGGCGGCAGCGCGAGCACAGCGAAACCCCCCGCCCCGACACGCCGGATGAGCGGCGCGGCACAGAGCGCGAGCACGAAGTGAGCCAGGACCAGCACGGTCATGGACCCATGCTTATCGGCACCAAAGGCATATACGGGCGGGACGCGCCGATCCACCCTCAGGGACCACAGCACCCCCTCAGCCCCGGCACCGCCGCCCAGACCCTCCACACAAAGTGGTCACACCCTCGTCGCCCCGCCCGGCCGACCCCACCCCGGCACCGCCCCACAGCCACCACGAACGGCCCAACGAGCACGGCCCGCCGTCCTGGCCCGCTCCTCCCCGCGACCGGCCCCTGGCCTGTGGCGGCGGCAGGTTCAGCCCCGGGGCGTCAGCGCACGCAACCGGCTGTCGAGATCGCTGCGGTAGAAGTCGAGGAAGCCATCGGGGTCCGGCCCGGCGTTCTGCATCACCAGATGGTCGAACCCCGCGTCGACGAACGGCTGAGCCACCTCGGCATACCGCTCCGGGTCCGGGCCGCAGGCGAAGTGCTTCAGGACGTCCTCTTCCCGCACGGTGGCGGCAGCGGCGTCGAAGTTCACCGGGTTGGGCAGCTCACTCATCACCTTCCACCCGGTCAGTGCCCACCGGCTGGTCTTCAGCGCCGCCCGCACGGCCGAGGACTCGTCCGGCGCCCACGCCATGGGTACCTCGGCGTAGCGGGGGCCGTTGCCCCCGGCGTCCCGGTAGGCGCGTACCAGTTCTCCCCGGGGCTCGGTCGCGAACAGCCCGTCACCCAGCTCACCCGCCATCCGGGCGGCGTCCTCGCCCCCGGCCGCCACCGCCAGCACCGGCGGGCTCGGCGGGAGATCGAACACCCGCGCGTCCTCCAGCCGCAGGTACCGGCCCTCGTAGGAGCGGTAGCCGCCCCGCCACAGCAGCCGGATGATCTCCAGCGCTTCCCGGAGCATGTCCTGCCGTACCCGGACCGAGTCCGGGAACCCGCGGCCCACGACATGCTCGTTCAGTCTCTCCCCGGAACCGACGCCGAGCGTGAACCTGCCCTCGCTCAGCAGCGCCAGCGTGGCCGCCGCCTGCGCGATGACCGCCGGGTGGTAGCGGACGGTCGGACAGGTCACCCCGGTCGCCAGTCCGATGCGCTCGGTACGGGCCGCGATCGCGCCCAGCACCCCCCAGGCGAACGGGGAATGGCCCTGGTTGTCCAGCCAGGGGTGGAAGTGGTCGCTGATCTCGACGAAGTCGAACCCGGCCGCTTCGGCGGCCACGGCCTGCCGCACCAATTCGGTGGGACCGTACCCCTCCGCCGCCAGCTTGTACCCGATCTGCATCCGAACCCCTCACTCGCCCTGGCCCTGGCTCACCGTCCTGCGGCACGCTGCCAGAGACCGCACAAGGGTCCCGCCCCGACAGGCCGCCCGGACAGCCCGCTCCTCCCAACGGCCCACGCCGCCCACGACGCCTCCCGGGGCATGCTCCGGCCCGCCCCGTACACCACGGAAACCGGAGCGGACACATTCCCCTCCTACGAGGCGGCAGCGGCTCGCGCGGCCAATCGCCGGGTGGCGTGCGCCAGTTCAGACGGACCCTCGATCCGGTAGGGGAGGCCGACCGCGGCCAGCGCTCCCGCCAGCCACTCCCAGTCGTCCGCACCGGTGACGTACCGGCAGCGGTCGGCGCCGGCAGGCTCCAGCGTGCCGGCCCGCGCGGTCAGCCGCTCCGCCACCGTCTCGACCGGCGCCAGGAACAGCACGGCCCCCTCCGGCTCCCGGGGCGCAAACGGCTGGGTGTACTCCCTCGGGAGCGGACGAGGCGCGAACGTCGTGCCCGGCACCCGCAGCCGACCGATCCGGTCCACCCGGAAGCTGCGCCAGTCCGCCCGGTCCTCGTCCCACGCCAGCACGTACCAGCGGTGTCCCTGGAGCAGCAGACGGTGCGGCTCCGCCCGGCGCGGGCTGGCGGTTCCCTCCCGCGAGGTGTAGTGGAAACGCACCCGGGAGCGCAGGCGCGCGGCTGTGGCCAGTTGCTCCACGACGCCGAGATCACCCCCCTGCGACGGCGCGGACGGTACCGTGCTGGCGGCCGTCAGCGCCTCCACCGGGCGGCGCAGCCGAGCGGGTAGCGCGGCCTCCAGCTTGCGCAGGGCGGAATCCGCGGCGCCGGGCCCGTCCGCTCCGTACGTCGCGGCGGAGTGCCGCAGTCCCACCGCCGTTGCCACCGCCTCCTCCTGGGAGAGCAGCAGCGGCGGCAAGCCCTGCCCGGCCGGCAGCCGGTAGCAGCCACCGGTGCCGCGCGCCGACTCCACCCGGTAACCGAGCTGCCGGAGCCGCTCCACGTCTCTGCGCAGCGTGCGCGGTGACACACCGAGCCGCGCCGTCAGGTCTGCCCCGGTGCGCGGCACCCCGGTGGCCAAGAGCGACAGCAACTCCAGCATCCGCCCGCTCGGGTGATCCATGCGCCCACTCTCGCACCCTTGCGGCCAGGATCCGGCCACAAGGGCCATTACGGTGCACCGACTGCGCGGCAAACGACACCGAGGAGATCCATGACCATCGCCGTCACCACACCCACCGGCCACGTCGGATCCCGGGTGGTCCAGCTACTGCTCCAGGCGGGCGTGCGACCCCGAGTTCTGGTGCGCGACCCGGCCCGGCTCGAGCCGGGTGTCCGTGCGCGGGTGGACGCCCAGCGCGGTGACCTCACCGACGCCGGCTTCGTGCGCCAGGCCCTGGCGGGAGCCACCGCTGCCCTGGTGGTGGATCCGACCCCGCACACCGTCGAGGACCCGGTGGACACCTCACGACGCACCGGTGCCCACCTTGCCGCCGCCGTGCGGGACAACGGGGTACGGCGTGTGGTGTTCCTCAGCAGCGTCGGCGCGGAACTGCGGCACGGCGCCGGCCACATCGACGGCTTGGCCGCCATCGAGGAACAACTCGACGCCACCGGAGCGGATGTCCTGCACCTGCGCTGCGGCTACTTCTTCACCAACCTGATCCTCAGCCTCGACGACCTGGCAGCCGGCCGGCTCAGCGCCGCCGACGACCCCGACCGGCCCCTTCCCTGGGTCGACCCTCGCGACATCGGGGACATCGCTGCCGCGCGTCTGCTGAACGACGGCTGGCACGGCCGTGTCGTCCAGGGCGTCCACGGCCCCCAGGACTTGTCGTGGCGGCACGTCGCGCGGATCCTGTCCGCCGCGCTCGGCCGCGACATCCGGGTGCGCACGGTGTCCGACGGAGATGTCCGCGAGGCGCTGAGCGCGGCCGGGCTGCCGCCGGGCGCGGTCAACGGCATCGTCGGCATGACCTCGGGCACCCGCGAACTGACCCCGGAACAGCCGAGGGGCACGTTCACCACCACCCCCACCGCCCTCGCGGGCTGGGCCCACGCCCACCTGCGGCCCCTGCTGGCCGACTCCGCGCGGTGAGGCCGCTGTCCCCGGAGCCCGTCACCACGTCAGCGGGGGCCGTACCGGAGGCCCCTTTACACCGCCTGGCCGTCTTCATCGCCTCGTCCCACGGAGAAGATTCCGGGTACGGGCGGCTGGCCGCCGGCGTCGGAACGGAGCTGGCCCGACGCGGAATCGGCCTCGTCCACGGCGGCGGCCGTACAGGACTCATGGGGGTACTGGCGGACAGCGCGCTGAAGGCGGGTGGCGAGGTGATCGGCGTCATCCCGCGCGGCATGGTCCAGCGGGAGCGGGCGCACGAGGGGCTGACGGAGCTCCGCATCCGCGACTCGATGCACGAGCGCAAGGCGCTGATGGCCGGAGCACGCCGATGCCGACAGCGACGCCTCGCATGCCCGCGAAACGATCCCGCCGGCGCAGGGTGGCGCCGGCCCTGAACGGTCGGCACCAGGGCGGGGAAGGGACGGCCTGCACGGTGCCGCCGAACGCGGAGCGGAGGCACCGTGCGGAGCTCGAAGCCGAACCCCCTCGGCCGGACGCGGCGTGTCGAACAACGATCCCGGCGGGCTTGTGTCTCAAGCGGGTCGAGACCCCACAGTTGCACTGTGAACGACGAGAAGATGTACCCGATCGGAGACGTGGCACGCCGTACCGGCCTCAGCGTCAGCGCCATCCGTTACTACGCCGACGCCGGGGTGGTCCAGCCTTCCGCACTCACCACCGCCGGCTACCGGCTGTACGACGTCGAGGCCATCGCGCGCCTCGAACTGGTCCGCACACTGCGAGATCTGGACGCGGGCCTCGACGACATCCGGCGGTTGCTTGCCGGGCAGACGACGCTCCACGACCTCGCGACCGCCCACCTGGCGGTCGTGGAGCGCGAGGCGTCGCGGCTGCGCGCACGCCGTGCGGTGCTGCGGGCACTGGTCCGGCAGCACGGAACCGCCGAGCAGGCCGCGCTCCTGCACCGGCTGGTGTCCCTGTCGGACGAGGAACGGGAGCGGCTGATCGCGGAGTTCTGGGCCGACGTCAGCGAAGGGCTCAACGAGAACCCACGGTTCGTTGCCGAGCTCAACTCCGCTCCGCCCCGCCTGCCGGACGAGCCGACCCCCGAGCAACTGGACGCGTGGATCGAGTTGGCGGCGCTGGTCAGCGACCCGCAGGTGCGCAGCGCGGTGCGGGCGGACCTCAACGAGCGCTTCACCGACGGTCCCGGACAACTGCTGGTCTCCCCGGACGCGCTCAACGCCTACGAACGCGCCGCGCCACTCATCAAGGAAGCCGTCGCCGCGCAACAGGCGGGCCTCGCCCCTGACTCCCCGGAGGCCCAGGAACTGGGGAACCGCTATCTGAGCTGGCTGGGCGAGATGTTCGGGACCTCTTTCGACGACGCGGCGACACGACGGGAGCTCGCGGGAGGACTTCTGCTCATCGAGCCGCAAGTCCTCGCCGACCAGGAGCGCGAGGCGAACGGACCCCGGCCCACGGATCCGTACGAGCGGTACCAGCTCCTCGTGCAGGTGGTGAACGGAACCCTGGACGCGAACCATACCGAACTCGCGGGCTACGCCGCCGCGAACACCTGGCTCGCCGCTGTCCTGAACCCCACCGCCACCGCACCACCGGAGTGAGCGGCGGCCGGGGTGGGTGTGACGTCGTGATCAGTCCCGCCGATCCGGGTCCGCCTGGATGGCGGACCCGGAAGGAGGAAGGCGTGACGCGCGGACAACTCACTCATCAGCCCGTCGCGTACGGCGGCTCTTACACCTGTGCGTATCCACCGTCGGCGAAGAACTCCGCACCGTTGACGTAACTCGACGCGTCCGAGGCGAGGAACGTCGTCACCGCGGCGATCTCCCCGGGCTCGGCGAGGCGGCCCAGGGGGACGTCCTCTTCGGCCTGCTTGAGCACCTTGGCCGGGACCAGCTCCAGCAGACCCGGGGTGCGCGTCCCACCCGGCGATACGACGTTGACCCGGAAACCGCGTGCGCGCGAGCTGAGGGCCCAACCACGGGCAAGACTGCGCACCGCGGCCTTCGACGCCGCATAGACCTCAAGCCCGGGGTCGGGCCGCGTCGCGGCGGTCGAGCCCGTCAGGATCACCGAGGCACCCGCGTTGAGATGCGGCAGCGCCTGCTGGAAAGTGAAGATCGTTCCTTTGACGTTGGTGGCGAACAAGGAGTCGATCAGCTCCTCCGTCACCTCGCCGAGCGGAGCCGCGGTGCCGATGCCGGCGTTCGCGACCAACACGTCGATACCAGCGGCCTGTTCACGCACGGCCTCGTAGAACTTGTCGAGCTCCGCAGACACCGAGACATCGCACACCACGCCGGTCACGCCGTTGCCGAGTTCGGCGACCGCAGCGTCCAGCGCGTCCTTGCGGCGCCCGGTGATGAACACCTCGGCGCCTGCATCGCGAAACGCGCGTGCCGTCGCGAAGCCGATGCCGGTACTGCCTCCGGTGATCACAGCGACCTTGCCTGCCAAGACGGCCATGCCGCCCCTCCTCAAGAGTTATGGACCGTTGAGTCCATAACAATCCACGATATGGACCAAGCAGTCAAGAACGGGGTCCGGGAGGGGCGACTCGGCAGCCTGGGCCGAGCACGCCGCAGGGCGGACGGGAGCGCGGCCGGTGGGCTCCCTGCGCGAGAGGCGTGGTGAAGGCATACCTGACAGCACTCAGGCCCGTAAGGACTTGTGCCGGTTCCAGGCCGGCCGGCGGATGGCCGCTACTTCGGCGGGAGAGCGGGCAGGAGCCGCGCCAGAGCGGTCTGCGCCGCCGTGGTGAGGGTGTCGATGTCCATGCCGGTGCGTCCGAGCGCGATGAGGCCGAGCTGGGCGACGAGAACGGAGCGGGCGGTCTCGCCGGGGTCCGCGTCGGGGGAGAGGTCGCCCTCACGCCGGGCCCGCTCCAGCGCCTCGGTGAGGATGGCGGTGATCGCGTCGTAGCTGCGGCGGGCCTCGGCGGCAACTTCCGGAGTGCTGGTGGCGAGTTCGGCGTTGCTGTTGGCCAGCAGACACCCCCGACGCGCCACTGCCCCGGTGGGGTCGGCGGCCGGGCTGAGCACGAATGCGCGCACCAGGTCGATCCCTCGCGGCGCCGACTCCAGGCGCTCGCGCAGCATCGACAGGTTCGCGTTGTCGTAGTCGCGCAGCACCCGCAGGAACAGGTGGTGCTTGTCTCCGAACGCGCCGTACAGGCTGCCTTTGCCGAGCCCGCTGACGCGCAGCAGGTCCTCCAGGGACGTCGCCGCGTAGCCCTTGTCCCAGAACTCATCGCGGACAGCGAGAAGCACGCGATCTTCGTCGAACTTGCGAGGCCGGGCCATGTCCTCATGGTATGAGTTCTGGACTGTACGGGCCATAACGGGTTCGCCCCCGGCGGACCCGGGCGGGTGGCTTCATCGCGGACCCGGATGAATCGGACGGATTCGCAGACCGCGGAAACCTTCACCCAGGTCGAGCCACAGCAGTCGGCGCTCTACGAGGCGCGGAGCGCCGACCGCCCCATGACGGCCGGAAAAAACGACCCGGGCCCGGCCGGGGGAGGGGTCAGCCCGCTGCCAGCGCGGTGTTGATCGCGTCGGCCATCGGGGCGCTGGACGCCGGGTTCTGGCCGGTGAAGAGGTTGGCGTCCTGAAGGGTGAACGCCTGGTAGGGGTCACCGTGCTCATGCCGGGCGCCCATCTCGCGCAGTCGGCTCGCCAGCAGCCACGGAGCGTTGTCGGCGGTGCCGAACAGGCGCTCCTCCTCGTCGGTGAACGCGGCCATCCGCCGGCCGGAGAAGATCCACTCGCCCCGCTCGTCGACCGCGGACAGCAACGCGGCCGGGCCGTGGCAGACCGCACCGATGATCTTGCCGGCGCGGTCGGCCTCCACCAGCAGCCGGCCCAGGTACGCGTCCTGGAAGAGATCGACCACGGGGCCATGTCCGCCCGGCAGCACCACGGCATCGTAATCGGCGGCCGAAACCTCCTCCAGCTTCAGCAGCGGACCGAAGTCGCGCAGCGCCTTCCGGGCGTGGGCCACATGCCGCGCACAGTCCTCACCGGCGATCGCCGGGTCGGCGCTGTGCTGGTCCAGCGGCTGGAGCACGCCCCCGGGAGAGGCGAAGTCGACGGTGTGGCCGGCGCCGGCGAACGCCTCGTGCGGCGCGGCCAGCTCCTCCGCCCAGTAGCCCGTGGGGTACTGCGAGCCGTCGGTGCGCTCCCACACGGCGGTGGCGGACATGACGATCAGAACGCGGCTCATGACATCTTCCTCGGCTTCTCGTGATGACCCGGTCACCTGCGGGACGGGGACCGGGACCGCCGGACGCGGTGGAGCCGGCAGTGCCTCCACACTCACCCGCCCCGGCCGCCCGAGGCCGGCCATCCTCGGCCCTGACCTGCCTCGGTCAGCCCTGACCAGGACTGACAGTCCCTGTCCAGGCCCGCTGTGACCGCCGGGAATCGGCCACACTGGACGCATGGCCACCCCCAACCGCGAACTCGCCGATTTCCTGCGCAGGGCCCGCGCCCAGTGCGACCCGGCCCGCGCGGGGCTGCCGCCGGACGCCCGCGTACGCCGCGTCCCCGGCCTGCGGCGCGAAGAGGTGGCACGGCTGGCCGGGGTCTCCGCCGATTATTACGCGCGCCTCGAACAGGGACGCCGCATCACCCCCTCACCCGCGGTGATCGAGGCGCTGGCGCAGGCACTGGAACTCGACGCCGCGGGACGGGCACACCTCAACGACCTCATCGGCGTCGCGACCACCGTGGCCCCCCGGCGTCGGCGCCCGCCGACGGTTCAGCGCCTGCGTTCCGGCCTCCACCAGCTGCTGGACACCATGGAGAGCACCCCCGCCCTGGTTCTGGGACGCCGCGCCGACGTCCTGGGAGCCAACCGGATGGCCAAGGTGCTGTTCACGGACTTCGACGCCCTGCCGCCGGCTCGGCGCAACTACACACGGTGGATCCTCCTCGACCCGGCAGCCCGCTCCCTCTTCGTCGACTGGGAACTCCAGGCCCGCGCGGCTGTGGAGAACCTCCGCCTCGATGCCGGCCGTACGCCCGAGGACCGGGCCACCGAGGACCTCATCACCGAGTTGCAGGAGAACAGCGCGGAGTTCGGCCACTGGTGGCAGCAGCACCGCGTCCACCAGCGCACCCACGGATCCAAACGACTGCTCCACCCGCTGGTCGGTGAGATCACTGTCCAGTACGAAACGTTCACCCTCCCCGGGGAAACCGAAGCAGCCGTCTTTCTCTACAGCACCGAGGCCGGCTCGCCCTCCCGCCAGGCACTCGACCTCCTCATCTCCTGGACGCTCACCCCTTCCGTCCCGCGCCGGGAGTCCTGAACCCCGGCCGTCGGTCACCTGGCGTTCCCGCCCCGCCGGCGAACGGACGCCGTGCCCTGCCTCCCCTCACGATCCTGTCGGCCGCCGCGTGCCGGGCGGGCGCCGAAACGACGCCGGCCGGGCCGGTGGACCGGGATCAGCGGGATGCGGCGAAGAGGCCGTTGAGCTCCGGTACTCGATGGCGTGCCGGAGGAATGTGTACCCGCCGTGCCCGTACAGCTCGCGCGCCGAGCGCTGCACGGTGGTGTAGGCGGCCTGCGCCACGCCCGAGCCGAGACTGACGCGGGCCACGCCCAGGGAGCCCAGCTCGTTCACCGACGGCATCCCGGGACCCGCCATGACATTGAGGGGGACCGTGATCGCCGCTGCCACCTCCTTGATGACATCGGCGTCGTCGAGGCCGGGAAGGAAGATCCCGTCCGCTCCCGCGCCGACGTACAGGCGCGCCCGTTCTAGCGTCTCCCGCAACCGGGTCTCGTGGTCCTCGCCCCACCCGAGCAGATAGGTGTCGATACGGGCGTTGACGAACAGGTCGACACCCCCGCGCCGCGCCGCCCGGCGGGCGGCTTCGAGGCGCGCCGCGAGTTCGCGCGGCCCGCGCGTGCCGTCCTCGATGTTGATGCCCACCGCTCCGGTGTCGAGGAGCCGGGCGACGGTGTGCGCGACGTCCTGGGGGCTGTCTCCGTAGCCGCCCTCGATGTCGACGGTGACCGGGAGCGCCACGGCGGCCGTGATGCGGGCGACGGCATCCAGCACCAGGTCACGGGAGACGGAGTCACCGTCCGGCGCGCCGAGGGACCAGGCCACACCCGCGCTGGTGGTGGCGATCGCGGAGGCTCCCGCGGCCTCCACGATGCGGGCACCGGCAACGGGCATGACCGTGAGGCCGCCTGCGCGTGATCCGCACAGGGAGCAGGCCCTGACGCACGCGCCGGTCAGTCGTGACGGGCCGTTGCCCGCTCCCGCCGGCCGGCCAGGGCCGTTGAATCCCGGCGCGACATATCCCGGAATTTCACGGCGGAGGGCTAGTATCCGTTTCTCACGCGCGCCCGCGGCGACGATGAACGCCCTGGTCGGCACAGGGAAGCCGTGGCGACAGGAACCGGCGATCGAAAATGTGTCCGTGTCTGGCACTGGAATATGTCTCTTGGCGGGCAATGGGGCCCGTGTTAGCGTGGGTTGACGTTCGAAATCCAAGAAAATCGCCGATATGAAATGCGGGGAAACGGCCTCATCAGTCCGTGCCGGAGTTCCCGCGTGGCCGTAAATGCAAGACAGGCGAACGAGCACGTGCACATGAGCCGACTTTCTGGGTGCCCGGTGTTCTCCTCACGTTGACCGTTCCGGATTCCCGCTGCATCGCATGGATGATTCTCTGAAAAGCGTTGGCTGAAATTCCCCCGAGATGAAAACCTTTGAGGTCGATTCGAAGGGTATTCCGCGATGCCCCTGCGACAGCTGTCCACGTGAAGGCAGAATCCCCCCGGCGGTCAGGCGACGTCAGTGCTGGGAGTGTGTTAACACTGTGGGAAAATCTGTCGCACAAGGCAGCGCGCACACCGGAGCAGGGAAATCGACGTACTACCGCTGCGTCGGCATCGGGGTCGGCCCGGCCAATCTCAGTCTGGCGTCGCTGCTGCACGGCCGACCGGGGGTATCGAACCTCTTCCTCGACGAGAACGACCAGTTCGGCTGGCACGACGGCCAGCAGATGACCGGCGCGTCGCTGCAGGTCTCCCTCCTGAAGGACCTGGTCCTGCTGTCCGACCCCACGAACGGGTTCTCCTTCCTGTCCTACCTGCACGAACAGGGCAGGATCTACCACTTCATCAACGCGCAGTACGACGCGGTGCCGCGCATGGAGTTCCGGAACTATCTGGAGTGGGCCAGCCGGCGCAACAAGAACGTGGTCTTCGGCGAGAAGGTGCTCTCCGTGGAGTTCGACGGCCTGTTCATCGTCCGGACCAGCCGGCGCACCGTGCGGGCGGAGAACATCGTCGTGGGCGTCGGCACCCGGCCGTGGGTTCCGGAGACCTCCCTGGGAAAACTCGGCGAAACCCAGTTCCACGTCTCCGACTTCACCGTGGAATCACAGAACGTCGCCGGCAGGAGGGTCACGGTGGTCGGCGGAGGCCAGTCCGGCGCCGAGGCTTTCCTGGATCTGATATCGCGCCCACCGAAAGAATTGCCCCGGCGCGTGACGTGGGTGTCCCGCCGGGAGAACTATCTACCCCTCGACGACTCGCCGTTCACGAACGAGTACTACGTTCCTAGCTACTCGGACCACTTCTTCGGACTGGACCGCGAGACGCGGAACTCGCTCAACAGGAAGAACATCCTGACCAGCGACGGGATTTCCGCATCGACGCTGCGGGAGATCTACCAGCACTGTTACGAGCACCGCTTCATCCGCGGTGCCCAGGACCTCGTGACACTGCTGCCCAACCGGGACGTCACCGACGTGGCCAAGAACGAATCGGGAGCGTGGGCCATGAAGATGACCCACAACGACGAGCCGGGCGCCGTCGAGCACCTCGACACGGACATCATCGTGTGGGCCACCGGGTTCCGCCCGGCCCCGACGGACTTCCTCGCGCCCATCGCCGACCGGCTGGAGCGCGAGGGCAGCGAGTACCGCATCGACCAGGACTTCGCCGTCCAGTGGGACGGCCCGCGCGACCGCATGATCTTCATGCAGAACGCCGCCCGTGGCCAGCGCGGCCTGGCGGACCCCAATCTGAGCCTCACCGCCTGGCGCAGCCGCCGTATCCTCGACCGGATCATCGGCGGGGGCCCCGACACACAACTCCCGTCCTTCGTGGAGTGGTCCGCCAAACCCCGGGACGACGAACCGGGCGCTCCGTGATGGCGGAGAGGGCCGACATCGCCGTCGTCGGTGGCGGAATCGTCGGCTGTCTCATCGCCCGGCACATCACCGCCCGTGCACCCACCGCGTCCGTCGTGATCCTCGAACGCGAGACCGCCGGAAGCGGCGCGAGCCGGTACTCGGCCGGGCTGCACTGCCCGCGCGGTGCGACAGAACGCCTGCGGCGCATGGCCCGGTACAGCCAGGACTACTACGACGAACTCACCGACCTGGATCCGCGGCTGCCGATCCACCCGACCCCCCTGTCCGTCGTCGCCTCCCCGGTGACCGCCCCTCGTCTCGGCCGGACCTACCTCGACACCGCCCGGCTGACCCCGGACCGCCGGCCCACGGAAGGCTCGCTCGGTATCCGCCTCCCGCACGACAGCCGGGTGTTCAGCTGCGAGGGCGCTCAGTACGCCGACGTGTACGCCCTCGTCCAGGCGTTGGCACGCGACCTGCGCCACCGGGTGACCTTCCGCGAAGGCGTCGAGGTCGTGCGCGTGGAGCCCTCCGACGCCGACGCCGACGCCGACCACGACACCGATGCCGACGGCCGGACCCGGCCCGGCGACGGCGTGACGCTGCGGCTGCGCACCGGCGAGACCCTGACGGCGCGCCAGGCCGTCCTCGCCCCCGGACCCTGGCTCGCCGAGCCCGCCTGGCGCGACCTCGTCGCACCGCTCGCCGCCCGGGTCAAGAAGATCATCGCTCTGCACCTCGACCAGCCGCCGGCCGCCGGTGACCGCGCCCTCGTCTTCGAGGACGACGACGCCTTCCTGCTGCCCCTCAGACACCGCGGGCACTGGCTGTTCAGCTACACCTGCCAGGAATGGGACACCGATCCCGGCACGGCGGCGCGCGGACTGACCCCCCGGAACACCGCCGAAGCACGGGCATGCCTGCGCCAGTACCTGCCCCGGCTCGCCGAACGGGCCCTGTCCGGCAGGGCGTTCTGCGACGCCTACAGCACGACCGGGCAACCCGAGGTACGGGCCCTGGACCCCCACGGACGGATCGTCTTCGCCGGCGCCGCGGGCGGATCCGGCTACCGCCTCGCCCCGGCCATCGCCTCGGCCGCCGTGGACCTGCTGCGTCTGCCGGTGCACCGGCCCCGCCCGGCACCGAACCAAGGGAGCCACTCGTGAGGATCAGCCCCCACAGCGCCGCCGCCCCCCACCCCTCCGACGCCATCCACGTCACCTCCCTCGACACCGGCGCCGCGGCCCGCCTGGGTGTCGCCGCCGCCTGGGTGAGCGTGGAACCCGGCGCACGATCGGAGGCGCACCAGCACGACGAGACCGAGACGTGGGTGATCGTCTCGGGCAGCGGCGAGCTGACCGTCGACGCCGAACGCCACCCGGTGCGCGCCGCGACCGTCGTCCAGTTCGAGCCCTTCGAGACGCACTCGGTCACGAACACCGGAGACACCGAACTGCTGCTGCTCAGCCTCTACTGGCGCGACGCCGGCAGGGCAGCCGGGGCCGCGGCCGCCCCCGCGCACCGCCGCTTCGGCACCCGCCCCCTGTTCGTCTTCTCCTCCGCGCCGACCCCCAACGGAGACCTCCATCTGGGCCACCTGTCCGGCCCGTTCCTCGGCGCCGACGTCTTCGTCCGCTTCCAGCGCATGAACGGCGCCGACGCCTGGCACCTCACCGGCAGCGACGACTACCAGAACTACGTCGTGGCCGCCGCCCACCGGGAGGGACGCGAACCGGCGGCGACCGCCGCCCACTACAGCGCCGAGATCCTCGCCACCCTCCGCCTGATGGACATCGACGTCCACCAGTACACCGCGACCAGCCAGGACGACACCTATCCGGACGCCCTGCGGACGTTCTTCTCCCGCCTCACGGCCGACGGCACCGTGGCGCCCACCGCGGGCCCGGCCCTCTTCGACGCCGTGAGCGGCACGTACCTGTACGAGTCCGGGGTCACCGGACGCTGCCCCACCTGCGGCGAACCCTCCGGCGGGAACGTGTGCGAGACCTGCCTGGAACCCAACGTCTGCACCGACCTGACCGACGCGCAGGCCACCGCGTCGAACACCGCCCTGCGCGAGGGGACCCTCACCCGCTACACGGTGCCGCTGCACCGGCTGCTGAAGGACATCGCCGCCCACCACCGACTGGGCCGCGTCCCGCCCCCCGTGAAGGAACTGGCCGAACGCCTCTCCCGCCGCGAGAACCTCGACATCCCCGTCACCCACCCGGCGACCTGGGGCATCCGGCCGACCGGGACGGCCGTGGAGGGCCAGGTCATCTGGTCCTGGCTGGACTACGCCTTCAGCGTCCTGCACGGCATCGAGTCGCTCGGCCGCGGCCTCGGCCGCTCCTGGAAGGCGGACGCCCCCGAACAGGACTGGAAGATCGTCCACTTCCTCGGCTCGGACGGCAGCTTCTTCCACCCCGTGTTCGTCCCGGCGCTCTACCGGCTCGCCCACCCGCGGTGGACCCCGGACATCGACTACCACATCAACGAGTTCTACCTGCTCGACGACAGCAAGTTCTCCACCAGCCGTGGCCACGTCATCCGGGGCAAGGACATCCTCAACCCCCGCACGGTGGACGGCATCCGCGGCTACCTCGCGCTGACCCGCCCCGAAGGACGCCGCACCACCTTCGAACGCCGCGCCTACCAGAGGTACGTCCGGCAGACCCTCATCGGCACCTGGCAGGGCTGGTTGAACGGACTCGGCGACCGCGTCGAGCAGCGGTACGGCGGCACCGCCCCCGACGCCGGCACCTGGACGCCCGAGCACATGGCGCTGCTGGCCCGCCTGGAGAACCGGCGCGCGGCCGTGACCGGCAGCCTGGGGCAGGACGGATTCTCCCTCAACCGCGCGGCCCGCGAACTGAACGGCATCGTCGAGGACATCACCACCTTCGCCCAGGATCAGGCCCCCGCCGCGCACCTCGACAACTGCCGGGACGAGGCCCGCACCGCCATCGCCCTCGAACTCGCCGCCGCACGCCTGCTCGCCGACTGCGCGGCCCCCGTCATGCCACGGTTCGCGGCCCGGCTCGCCGCCGCCATCGGTGCGCCCCCGCCGCAGCGATGGCCCACCACAGTCGAGCTGGTGCCCGCCGGGACCCCCGTCGTCCTCGCCCGGCAGGAGTTCTTCGCCGACCCGGGGGAGCAGGTCCCCCCGCCGCGCTCCGCGCCCCCGGCCACCCCCTCGCAGGACGACGCGCCGCCGCTGCTCCCGTGGCTGAGCGACCTGGTCCGCCAGACCCTGCGCCTGCCCGTCGGCCAACCCGTGCGGGACACCTCGCTCGTCCAGCTGGGCATGGAATCGCTGCAGGCCATCGCCCTGCAGTACCAGATCACCGAACACCTCGGCGCCGACCTCCCCATGGAGGACCTGCTGGGCGCCCGCACCGTCGCCGAACTCGCCGCCCGCATCGCGGACGGAGCCGGCCCCGACGCCCTCGCGGCACACCGGGAGGCAACGGCATGAGCCACGTACAGGTGCTCCGCGAGATCGAGGCGCGCGGTCTCGCCCTCACCTCCACCGGCACCGACCTCAGACTCCAGGGCCCGCGCGACCGCATGGACACCGAACTCCTCGGCCTCATCAGGGCACACAAGGCCGAACTGATCGCCCACCTCGGCACCCCCGGGGGATTCCCGCTGACCGCCCTGCAACAGAGCTATCTCCTCGGGCGCGGAGAGCACGTCGAGATCGGCAACGTGGCCAGCCACGTCTACCACGAGATCGAGGGGGCCTGGGACCTCGACCGGCTGGAGAGCGCGCTGCGCACCGTCGTCGCCCGCCACCCGGCGCTGCGCACCCGCTTCACGCCCGACGGCAGGCAGGTGACGCAGAGCACCGTGGACGTACGCGTCGGGCGCTTCGACCTGCGCGGCCAGTCGGGCCACGCGCAGCGGGAGCACCGGCGCGCCCTGCGCGAGGAACGCTCGCACCGTGTCCTGCCCGCCGACAGACCGCCGCTGCTGGCCGCGGACGTCACGATCCTCGCCGACGACCGCATGGTCCTGCACATCGACCACGACGGACTGATCATGGACGCCACCGCCATGTTCGTGTTCTTCCGGGACTGGCGGACCGCCTACGACGAGGGCGACGCGGCCCCCCACGACACGGACGAGCCGTCGTTCGAGGCGTACGTGGCGGCGCTGGAAACCGCCCGTACCCGTGCCCCCGCCCGCCGTGCCCGCGCCCACTGGCTGGAGCGGATGGAGCACCTCGCCCCCCACCCCGACCTGCCCCTGCGCACCAGCCCGTCCTCGATCGCCACACCCCGCTTCACCGCGCGCTTCGCCCGCCTGGACGCACCGCAGTGGACCGCCCTCAAGGCCCGCGCCGCCGACCGCGGACTGACCCCCTCCGCGCTGCTGTTCGCGGTGTACGCCGACACCCTGGCCGCCTGGGGCGCCGGATCACGCTTCACGATCACCACCACCGTGGCCAACCGCCCCCCGATCCACCCGCGCATCCTCGACGCCGTCGGCAACTTCTGCGACACCATGCTGGTCGAGGTCGGCGTCGACCGGAGCACCACCTTCGCCGACCGGGCCCGGGCGCTGCAGACCCGGCTGCGCCGGGAGTTGGACAACCGGCACTTCAGCGGGATCGAGGTGCTGCGCGAACTGGCCCGGCGCGGATCCGCGGCGAGCCGGATGCCGTACACGTTCAACAGCGCCCTCGGACACGGGCACGCGGGCGTCGACGGTTCGGCGCTGGAGCTGTTCGGTCCCGAGGTGTACACCTCCAGCCAGACGCCCCAGGTCTGGCTGGACGTCTCCGCGTTCGAACAACACGGCGGCGTCGTCGTCCAGTTCGACAGCGTCGACGAGCTGTTCCCCGACGGCCTGATCGAGGCCGTGACCGCCGGCTACCAGCGGCTCCTGCACGCCCTCCGCACCGACGACGCGTGGGGCGCGACCACCTTCGACCTGCTCCCCGACGACCAGCGCCACCGCCGCCGGGCCGCCAACGACACGGCGACCCCGCAGCCCGCGCCGGGTCTGCTGACCGACGCCTTCCTCACCCACGTCCGACGAGCCCCCGACGCGCCGGCCATCATGACCGGCACGGCAACGTGGAGTTACGCCGCCCTGTACACACACGCCGCGCACGCCGCCGCCTGGCTGCGCGAGCGGAACACGGCCCCCGACGAACTCGTCGGCCTCGTCATGAACCGGGGCCCCGAACAACTGATCGGCATCCTCGCCACCCTCCTCGCCGGCGCCGCCTATCTGCCCATCGACGCCACCCTGCCCACGGCCCGGCGCGCGTACATGCTGACCGACGGCCGGGTGCGCCACGTCCTGACCAACACGGGCCAACCACCGGAGCTGGACGGCTACGACGTCCTGTCTCTCGACGCGACCCGGCCGCCGCCCGGCCCGCCACCCGATCCGCGCACGGACCTGCGGGCGCACGACGACCGGCTCGCGTACGTCCTGTACACCTCCGGCACAACGGGGCAGCCCAAGGGCGTCATGGTCGGCCGCGCGAGCGTCGCCAACGTCGTCGCCGACTGCACCGCCCGCTTCCGCATCGGACCCACGGACCGGCTCTTCGGCGTCAGCGCCTTCCACTTCGACCTGTCCGTCTTCGACATCCTCGGCGCCCTGAGCACCGGAGCCGCGGTCGTCCTGCCCGACGCGGACAAGGCCACCGACCCCGAGCACTGGCTGCGGCTGGCCACCGACACCGGCGTGACCGTCTGGAACTCCGTCCCCGCCATCGTCTCCCTCCTCCACGACCGGGCCGTGGCCGGGGGCGCCGGGGAGCCCGGGGCACTGCCCGCGCTCCGGCTGGTGATGATGAGCGGCGACCGCATCCCCCCGAAGCTGCCCGCGGCCCTGCGCGCGCTCAAGCCCGATCTGGAGATCGTCTCGCTGGGCGGACCGACGGAGACCACCATCTGGAACATCCTGCACGCGATCGGCCCGGACGAGGACGGCTCGCGCAGCATCCCGTACGGCAGGCCCACCGCGAACAACCGGGCGTACATCCTGGACGAGCACCTGCGCGACGTGCCCGACTGGGTGACCGGCGACATCTGGGCCGCCGGAACCGGCCTCGCCCGCGGCTACTGGGGCGACGCCGCGCGTACGGCCGAACGCTTCGTCCACGACCCCGTACGCGGTGAACGGCTCTACCGGACCGGCGACCTGGGCCGCTATCTGCCCAACGGCGAGATCGACATCCTCGGCCGCGGCGACTTCCAGCTCAAGGTGAACGGCCACCGCATCGAGGCCGGAGAAGTGGAGACCCGGCTGACGGCACTGGAGGGCGTGGCACGCGCCGTGGTGCTCCGGCAGGAGCACGGACACCGCGGCGCACTCGTCGCCCACCTGGTGCCGGACGGCGCGCACCGCCCCTCGCGGGAGACGATCCGGGCGGCCCTGCGGGAGCATCTGCCGTACTACATGATCCCCGCCGCCGTACGCTGGCACGACAGCCTCCCCTTGACGGGCAACGGCAAGGTCGACCGCGCCCGGCTGGCGGCCCACGGCGAGGAAGCCGATCCCGCCGCCGGCGTCGCCGCGCCCGACACGGAACGGGAACGCCAGGTCGCCGACGTGTGGGCGAAGGTGCTCAAGATCGCGGCCACGGACCTGGACGTCACCCGTGCCCTGTACGACCTCGGCGGGGACTCCCTGGCCGCCGCGCGCATCTTCGCCGCGGTCCGCAAGCGGTTCGGCCGCACCCTCACCATGGACCGGCTGCCCGAGGTCGACACCGTACGGACCATGGCGCACTGGCTCGGCGCGTCCCCCGCCGGGAAGGCGGGGAGGGCGACATGAGCGAGCCCTCGGTGATCAACCACATCGTCGCCGTGCCCCCCGCAGCCGGACACCGGATCTCCTTCTTCCGGCTCGGTGGCGTCGAGAGCATGGACCTCGCCGACCTGTACGACCGCGCCGGACGGCTCGCGCTGTACCTGCGCGACCTCGGCATCGCCCGCGGCGACCGGATCGGTGTCCTCGCCGCGAACTGCCTGGAATGGATGGTGCTCGACCTCGCCGCCCTCCGGATCGGCGCGGTCACCGTCGGCTTCGACCCGGCGAAGTTCACCCGGGCCGACCCCGCCCTCCTGGAGCAGTACCGGCTCTCCCTGCTGGTCACCGACCGCCCGGGCGCCGGCGGCACCGACGGGTCCCCGATCAGGGCACTCGCCGACACCGTCCGCACGGCTGCCACGCGGACGACCACCGGCCGGCAGGTACCGCCCCTGCGGTACGCGCCCGAGGACGTGACCTCGCTCAAACTCACCTCCGGAAGCACCGGCGAGCCCAAGACGCTCACGGCCGGCGTCGGCAGCATCGACGACGACCTGCACGCCGTCCAAGAGATGTTCCAACACGGCCCGGACGACAACCTCTTCGTCTTCCTCCCCCTGTCGGTGCTGCAACAGCGCTACTGGACGTACTCCGCGCTCCGGTTCGGCCACGACGTCACCATCAGCACCTACGAGGCGGCCTTCCCCGCCCTGCGGCAGGTCCGGCCGACGGTGGTGATGGGCGTACCCGGCTTCTTCGAGGCGGCCAGGAAACACCTCCAGGCACAGGCGGGCGGCCCGGTGACCGGCGGCGAACCGGCTGCGCGGGCCGCCGCCCGGCACCTGTTCGGCGACCGCGTCCGCTACCTGTGGACCGGCTCGGCACCGGCGAGCGCCGCGACCCTGCGGTTCTTCGACGCCCTCGGGCTGCCGCTCTTCGAGGGCTACGGGCTCAACGAGACCTGCATCGTCGCCAAGAACCACCCCGGGGCCCACCGCGTGGGCAGCGTCGGACGCGTGCTCCCCGGCAAGCAGGTCCTGCTGGACGCCGACGGAGTGATCCACGTACGTGCCGACCACCCCGTGTGCCGGGGCTACGAGCAGGCGCCACCGGGCGTGTCGGAACGCGTCTTCGCCGCGGACGGAACGGTGCGCACCAACGACATCGGCCACCTCGACGAGGACGGCTTTCTCTACGTGCTGGGCCGCGCCGACGATGTCATCGTGCGGGACAACGGCCGGAAGATCGTCGTACGCCCGATCGAGGAGCACCTGAGAGCGAGCCCGGCCATCGAGGAATGCGTGGTGTTCTGCCTCCCACCGGCGCATCTGGTCGCCGTCGTCTCACCCGCCTCGGACACCGTCGGACCACCGGAGGAGAAAGCCATCGCCGAGCAACTCGCCCGCACGAACGCGGCGTTCGGCGCGGACGAGCAGATCCGCGAGGTCGTGGTGGCGCGCGGCCGGTTCACCGTCGACAACGGGCTGCTCACCTCTCAGCTCAAGCCCCGGCGCGGCCGGATCCTCGACACCTACCACCCGCACATCAACGGCACCCGAGGAGGCGTCCATGCGGCCTGACACCGAATCCACGATCGAGTCCGTGGCGAGACGGCACCTCGCCCTGGCCCTGGAATCCGACCTCGCCCCCGATGCCCTTGACCTCGATGCGGACATGGCCGGCGACTACGGGCTGACCTCACTCAACAAGGTCCTGTTCCTCATGTCCGCCTGCGACGAGGCAGCGGTGAGCCTGGCGCGTTTCACCGAACCGGACGTCGCCGCAATGGCTACGCTGCGCGATGTGACCACGGCGCTGGCGCGCCACGTCGGAGAGGTGGACTGACATGACCTGGGCACAGATCGCCGCCACGCCCCTGGAGAACGACCACGTCCTGCTCCGTCCCATCGACCCCGGGGACCGCGAAGCGCTGCGCGAGCCGGCCATGGACCCGCGGATCTGGCGCTACTTCGTCCAGCGGATCGAGACGGACGCCGACTTCGACGCCTTCTTCGACGCGGCGCTCACCGACCAGAACGCCGGCCGGCGCGTCGTCCACCACATCATCGACAAATCGACCGGCCGCACGGCGGGCAGCATGAGCTTCTGCAACATGGCCGAGGCGGACGGACGGCTGGAGATCGGCTGGTCCTGGGTCGGCACCCGGTTCCAGGGGAAGGGAGTCAACCGCTGGTCGAAGTTCCTCATGCTGGAGCACGCCTTCACCCGGCTCGCGGCCGAGCGCGTCGAATTCAAGACCGACGTGCTCAACCTCCAGGCACGCCGGGGCCTGCGCAACATCGGCGCCACCGAGGAGGGCACCCTGCGCAGCTTCAACCCGATGCCCGGCGGCCGCCGCCGTGACGCCGTCTACTACAGCGTGCTGCGGGGCGAATGGCCCCGGCTCCGCGAGCAACTGCTGCTCCGGCCCAAGGTGATCCACCAGCCGGAGTCCGTATGACACAGACGCCGACCGGCGACACGGCGGGGCCCGGGCCGGACCCGCACGTTCCCCTGATCCGGGCGCACGGCACCCCCCACGCACGCGGCCACCACCACGGCACGGCGCTCGGCGCGCAGCTGCGCGCCTTCGTCGGCGACGGCCTGGCCCGCCTCGCCCACATCGTCCCCGGGCCGCTCTCCCTGGAGTCGCTGCGGCCCCTGCTCGCGGCCCACCGCGCCGAGATCGAGACCCAGACCCCACGGCTCATGGCGGAGATCCGCGGCCTGGCGGCCGGGGCCGGACTGAGCGAGGAGGAAGCCCTGCTGCTCCAACTGCGCCGGGAGATCATGGGCTACCGCCGGATTCCGACGACGGGTGACTGCACGACGTACGCCCGCGCCGGCGGCGATGCCGCGCCCGTGCTGGCGCAGACCGTCGATCTCAACGGCGACCTCGACGACCAGATCAGCGTGCTGCGCGTCGCCCCCGCCGGATCACCCCGGCACTCCCTCGTCCTCAGCTTCGGTGGCCTGCTCGGCTACCTCGGGATCAACAGCGACGGACTCGCCGTGGGGCTGAACCTCGTGCTCGGCGGCACCTGGCGCCCCGGCCTCCCGCCGTACCTCGCCATCCGGCACCTGCTGGACACCACCTCAGGCGTCGACGAGGCGGTGCGGGAACTGCGCGGCCTGCGGCTGAGCAGCTCCCGCACCCTCGTCCTGTGCGACACGCGCAAGACGGCCTGGGTGGAGATCCTCGGGGACGACCTGCGCGTCGCCGAGGCCGCCGTCACCACCCACACCAATCACTTCCTGCACCCGGACTTCGCTCCGCACGACGCGCTCAACGTCTTCGCGCAAAACTTCTCCCGGCTGCGGCTGGAGACCTGCCGCCGGGAGCTGGCCGCGCTGCCGCCCGAGGCCGGCGTCGAGGACCACTTCGCCGTGCTGTCCCGGGCCCCCCTCCGCGTCGAGGGCAACGGCGACATCCGGCGGGAACGCACGGTCGCCGCGGTCGTGCTGCGGCCCGGCCTCGGAGAGCTGCACGTACGACCCGGCGACCCCGCACGCTCCCGCACCCGCTCCTTCCGGCTCCACCCGGCGGAGGTGACACCCGCATGACCACACCCGCACACCCCGGCGGCTGGTTCGTCACCCGAGGCCCCGACGCCCCCCGGACGCCCCGTGTCTACGTCTTCGCCCACGCCGGGGGAGACCCCCGCTCGTTCCTCGCCTGGCAGTCCGCCCTCGGGACGGAGGCACAGATCGCCGCCGTGTGCCCGCCGGGCCGCGGTCACCGGGCGGCCGAACCCCACCCCACACTCGAGGAGTTCGCCGACGGCGCCGCCACGGCGATCCGGGCCGCGGAGCGGGACACCGGGGCCACGGCCGGCCGTCCCGTCCAGCTGTTCGGACACAGCCTCGGCGGCCTGGTCGCGTTCGAGACCGCCCGCCGGCTGCGCGACCTGCCCACCCTGCAGCACCTGTGCGTCTCCGGGATCTCCGCCCCCGTACGGGCCCCGTCACCGCGGGTACGGGAGCTCGCCGCCCTGGAGGGCAGGGAATTCGCCGAGCGGCTGAACTTCTTCGAGGGACTCCCCCCGGAGGTCATGGCCCATGACGAGCTCATGGACCTGCTGCTGCCCGCCGTGATCGCGGACTTCCGCATGGCCGCCGGCTACCGGTACCGCCCGGCCGCCCCCCTGGAGGTGCCGGTCAGCGTCATCGCCGGCCGGCAGGACGCCTACCTGCACCCCGACAGGATGTGGGAGTGGAAGGACGAATGCCGCACCCCGCCCGCCGTGCACTGGGTCGACGGCGGGCACTTCTACTTCCGCGACACAAGCCCCCGGGCGGCCACCGATCTGTTCCTCGCCGCCGTCCGGGCCGACCGGCACACCGAAGTCATCTGACACCACCCTCCGGAGGAAGAACGCCGTGCAGCTCAACCCCGAAGACCAGCACCGCCGGGCCGTCGACTTCGCCCAACTGCACCAGGGCGAAGCGCCCTTCGTCATGGCGAACGCGTGGGACGCCGGAAGCGCCCGCCTGCTGTCCCAGCTCGGGTTCCCGGCGCTCGGGACGACCAGCGCGGGCCTGGCCTTCTCACTGGGCCGGACGGACGGCGTGAACCTGGTGCGGCGCGAGGAGGCGCTGGAGAACGCGCGGTCGATCGTGGCCGCCACCCCCGCACCGGTCAGCGGCGACCTGGAGAGCTGCTACGCCGACTCCACCGACGAGATCGCCCACACCATCCGGCTCGCCGCCGAGGCCGGACTGGTCGGCGCCTCCATCGAGGACGCGACCGGCGACCCCGCCGAGCCCCTCCACCCGGTGAGCACCGCCGTCGAACGCGTGGCCGCCGCCGTCGAGGCCGCCAGGGCACTGCCGTTCCCGTTCACCCTGACCGCCCGGGCCGAGAACTTTCTGTACGGGCGCCCCGACCTCGCGGACACCATCGCCCGGCTCCGCGCCTACGAAGCGGCGGGCGCGGACGTCCTCTACGCCCCCTTCCTGCCCGACACCGACGCGATCCGCGCCGTCCGCGCCGCCGTCGGCAAGCCACTGAACGTCCTCGCCGGGCCCACGCTGTCGGTGGACGAACTGTCCGCCTGCGGCGCCGACCGCATCAGCATCGGATCCGGCTTCGCACGGGCCGCACTCGGCGGATTCCTCGCCGCGGCACTGGAGGTCCGCGACCGGGGGACGTTCTCCTTCGGCCGGCAGGCCCTCGGCTACGGCGAGGCCAACGACCGCATGTCGGCCCCACCACCGGCCTGATCCCGGACCGGGGCCCGCCCCGGGCGAGACAGCAGAGGAACCGCCATGAGCACAACTCACCCGTGGCTGCACGGACCTCAGTACGTCCTGGGCGAAACCGAGGTGCACCACACCGAGATCACCGACCTGCTCACCCGCGCCGCGGAACTCCGCATGCCGCCGACACCCGAGCTGTGGGGCTGGGGAAGCGTCCGCCGTACCCGCCGGAGCCTGGCGTCCATGGCGGCAGACAGCGCCGCCGCCACCCTGCGCGTGGCCGGCGCCGACCCGACCTCGGTCGACGCGGTCCTCCTGTGCTCCACCCGGATACCGGGACCCTCGCAGGACCACGGCCGGTTCATGGAGACCTTCCTCACCGCGGCCGGCCTCGGCGACATCCCCTTCTACGGCCAGAACATGAATCGCTGCGTGAACCTGCTCGCGGCGATCGACACGGCCACCGCCTTCGTGACCGCCGGACGCCACCGCAGAGTCCTGGTCGTCACCACCGACAGCGCCGCCCACGAGGCGGACCGCATGGCCGGCTACGCACTCTTCAGCGACGGAGCGGCCGGCTGCCTCGTCACCGCGGCCGACGCGAGGACCGACCTCACCGACGGCGGCTACGAGATCCTCGGCTGCGCCGCCGCCCAGAACACCCGGACCCTCGACCACGCGCACGAGATCAGCTCCGACCTCGCCCGCACGGTCAACGAGCGCCTCCTCACCCCCCTCGGCAAGCAACTCGACGACGTCGCCGCCCTGATGCACGCCAACATCTTCAAGCCCGTCGTCCTGATGAAGGAACGCCAGGCGGGCTTCACCACCCGCCAGCTCCACACCGACAACATCACCCGGGTGGGGCACTGCTTCTCCGCCGACCCCCTGATCAACCTCGTCGACCGGGCCGCCCTGGGCCACCTCGGACCCGGCAGCCTGTGCCTGCTCGCGGCCGCGGTCCCCGGACAGCGCGTCGGCGTCCTGCTCCGGACGCCCGGGAACCCCGAGAGCACCGAGATCCCCGAGCGGGAGGGACCACGGGAATGACCACCGCACCGGACGCGCACCCACCGCGCCGCGAACGTCCCTTCATCCCCTTCGTCCTGCCCGACACCATCGCCGCACTGCCCCGCCGGCCGTTCGCGTTCAGCCGGTCGGGCCGGGACGCCGCGGCGGCAGCCTCCCGCGAACCCGGCGCCCTGTACCGGCTGCTGCTGCGGGAACAGGAATCAGAGGCGCCGCTGCTTCTCGCCCGCCGGATCCTGGACGCCTTCCTGCACCCCGACGGGCACCACGACAGCGGACCACAGGGAGCACCCGGCATCGAGGACATCGCCACCGAGGTCGCCGAAGCACGCCGTCAACTGGCCGCGACCACCCACTCCCTCCGGGACCTCGACCCCGAGCCGCGCCGGGCCGTCCTGCTCCAGCGCGCCCCCGTGGCCCTACTGGCAGGGTGCTGGCTCGCCACCGTCTCCCAGCCCGCGACCCAGCCCTCCGTCATCGTCAACCGGCTCTTCACCCACCACCTGACCCTGCGCGGAAACGGCGAGACCCGGCGCGGTCTGACCCACCTGCGCCGGCGCGCACTGGAGACCGAGGGCATCCACCTGCCCCCGATCGCCGCCGTCGGCTTCCTCGACCAGGCCCGGGCACGCCCGCTCACGGCACTGCACGGCTGCTTCCACCTCGCCCTCTCCCGGCTGCCCGCCAACTTCCTGCCCGAAGTCGTCGGCGTGCACTACGCCTTCCACACGCTCGGCACCGACGACCTGCTGACCGTCACCCCACCGCTGCTGTCCGAGGACGAACTGCACCGGACCCTCGCCACCTACCTGGAGCTGGCCGGCCCGGACGAACGGCGGCGCCTGCACCACGCCGTACGGCTCACGCTGGACCTGGAACGGGAGCACCTCACCCTGCTCACCGAACTCGCCTCCCGGCAGGCCGGCCTCACCCTGGAGGCGAAGGTCGCCGAGATCATCTCCCGGCACGCCCCGATGGCCGGCACCCAGCACGGCGGCGTGCGCGTCGGGGACCGGCTGCTGTCGGACATCTTCCGCTCCCGCAGCCATCCCCGGGAGGACACCGCACCCCCCGACCTCGCCGCGTTCCTCACCGACCTGCGCGAGTCCCCGTACCTGCGGCCCACCGGGCCCGGTCACGGCGATTGCCGCTTCACCGACGCCACGAAATTCGGCGGACCGATGTTCGGGATCTTCGACGAACGGGAGGTGGCGACCTTGCGGGCCTGGGCGGCACGAGTCCACGCCGGTGAACGCCCCGTGATCGAGATCCCGCCCGACACCGTGGGACGGGAACAGGCCGAACGGCGCAGCACCGCCATCGCCCGCTCCGCCCCGGCCGACATCGTCGTGGCGGAGGCCGAACCCCGCGACCACCGCGAGCTGTTCCACCGACTGGTCAACATCGAGAACTTCCCCCACACCCTCCCGCTCGCCGCAGAACGCGCCGAACGGTGCTTCCAGGACGCGGAGATCCTCTTCGTCCACGGAAGCGGCGGCAGGTACACCGACGCCAGCTGGTTCGATTACAGCCCCCAGGCACTGTACGAACGGGCCGAGCGGATCTACTGGGAGAAGCTCATCGAGCCCTACCGGCCGCTGAAGGACATACCCGACCGCGACGAAGTGCTCTTCCGGCAGAGCACCTTCTACCTCACGTACCTCATCGACGGTGCCTGGCTCCACCGGCTCGCCCGCCCCGGCCACGACGAGCGCGACAGCGACGCGATGCTCTTCGCGATCTACGCGGACGAGATGGGCAACGGCGATCTGCGCAAGAATCACATCACCCTGACACACCGGGTCCTGGCCAGCGCCGGGATCGAACTCCCGCACATCCGCGACGAGGCATTCATGGAGCAGGACGAACTCCCCGACGACCTGTACGGATTCGCGATCCAGCAGTTGTGCATGTGCCTGTTCCCCGACCGGTTCTACAACGAGATCATCGGCTACAACCTCGCCATCGAGATGTTCGGATCCGGCGAGATGCGCCTTCACGAGATCCAGAAGCTGCGCCACCACGGCATCGACACCTGTTACGAGCAGGCCCACCTGACGATCGACAACTTCTCCGCCGGGCACGCCAAGCAGGCCGCCGACATCATCGTCTCCCACCTGGACGGCGTCCGGCGGATCCTCGGTGAGGCGGCCGTGGCGGGGGAGTGGCGCCGGGTCTGGCGCGGCTACGCCTCCTTCGCGTACTTCCTCGAACAGCCGCTGCTGAAGAAGCTCACCGAGGACCCGCCGGACGAAGCCCTCACCGAACTGCTCATCTGACCTCGACCGCCCCGCGGACGGGACGTTCCAGGCACCCGGGCCGGCACCGAGAACCAGGAGATCACCCCGACATGACCGCATCCGCATCCGCCCCAGGCAGCCCCGGTGGCCAGGCCGAGGCGTTCATCCTGACCGGCTCCTTCCCCGTGATCCGCCGCAACCCGCTCTACCTGACCGAACTCTCCCGGCGCGGCCTGAAGATCCTGGTCATCACCGCCGACTCCTACCGGGAACAGGCCACCCAGGCCATGGCCGACACCTCCAACCCCGCCTCGCACATCACCGACATCGCCTACGTCACCGGGGACTTCACCGTCCAGGGAGCCTTCGTCGCCGGCGCCGTCGCCCGGACCGCCGCCTGGCGCGACATCTACACGATCGTCGGCGCGTACGCCGTCGGCGACTACCTCGCCGAGCCGACCGGTCTGCTCGCCGACGGCCTCGGCGTGCGGTCACCCGGCCTGCGGGCCAGCCGTGCCGGCCGCGCCAAGTTCCTGCAACGCTGGTACCTCCCCGGCCTCAGCCCCGCCTCCCTGACGATCCCGGCCGGCGAACGCCACACGGCCGACCTGAGCCCCGTGGTCTTCCCGGCCGTGGTCAAACCCGCCTCCCGCGCCTCCAGTTCCGGCGTCCGCACCGTCACCGACCGGGAGGAACTGCTCAGCCGGCTCGCCACCTACCCCGACCACGAAGTCATCCTCGTCGAACAGAAGATCAACGGCCCGGAGTTCTCCGTCGAGTCCCTCGTCCAGGACGGCCGGGTGATCTTCGCCTCGGTCACCGGCAAGAACACCACAAACAGCCACGCACAGACCTTCGTCGAACTCGCCCACAGCGTCCCCAGCGCCGACGGGAGCCTCAGCGACACCCTGCTGGACGCCAACCGGCGACTGCTGGAAGAGCTCGCCTTCCAGGACGGCATCACCCACTCCGAATGGCGGGTCGACGAACACGGCAGACCCTTCCTGATGGAGGTCGCGGCCCGCACCCCGGGCGACGGCCTGCTGGTGCTCTACCAACTCGCCACCGGCCGCCCCCTGGAACCGGAGATCCTCCGCATCGCGCTCGGCGAACCCGCCGCCTACCCGCGACCGCGCCGCTGGACGCGACAGATCTACGTCGAGCACACCCCCGGGACCCTGGAGGACGTCCTCCTCGACTGGCCGGGAGTACAGCCCGAGTGGATCAGCGGCAGCGGAGTCTGGCCCGACATCAAGCCCGGCGCCGCGGACGACCCGCCCACCCTGCGCGCCGTACTGGTTCTCCAACAACGCGGCAGCCGACTGCAGCCGCTCTCCAGCTCCGACGACCGATCCGTCACCTTCTTCATCGACGCGCCCACCCCCGAAGCACTGGACGCCCTGGAACAGCGCGTCCGCGCCCGCATCCGGATCACCACCCGCACCTGAGCGCCGCCACGGCGGCCCACCGTGACGTACCCGGCCGCCACCACCCGAGAGAACCCCACCACAGACCCCGAGGGAGCAGTGGCCATGGCCGTCCGGACAACACCGGCACGCGCAGACGACGAGGGGCGGGCGCTGCTCGCGGTCGGGGTCACCGTGCTGCTGTGGGCCTCGGCGTTCATCGTCATCCGCGACGCGGCGCCGCACTTCTCACCGGGCGCGCTCGCTCTCGGCCGGCTGCTGATCGGTGCCGCGGTGCTCGCCGTCCTCCTGGCCGCCCGGCGGGAGGGATTCCCGCCGCGTGCCGCGTGGCCGGGCGTCATCGGCTCCGGAGTGCTGTGGTTCGGCGTGTACTTCGTCGCTCTGAACTGGGGCGAGCAGTGGGTGGACGCGGGCACTGCCTCCCTCGTGGTGAACGTCGGCCCGATCCTCGTCGCGCTGCTCAGCGGCTGGCTGCTGGGCGAGGGATTCCCCGGGCGGCTGCTCACCGGGGTGGCCCTGGCCTTCGCGGGCGCCGCCGTGGTCGGCCTGGCCGGCTCCGGCCCGGGCCAGGCATCGCTGCCCGGCGTACTGCTGTGCCTGCTCGCCGCCGTCGGTTGTGCCACCGGGATCCTGGCCCAGAAACCCGCTCTCGGACACGCCTCCGCACTTCAGGTCACCACGTTCGGCTGCGCGGTCGGCGCGGTGGCGTGCCTGCCGTTCGCCGCCGTCCTGGCCCAGGAACTGACGACGGCTCCGCCCCGTGCGGTGCTCGGCGTGGTCTACCTGGGGGTGTTCCCGACGGCGCTGGCCTTCTCCACCTGGGCCTACGCGCTGGCCCGCACCAGCGCGGGAAAGACCGCCGCGACGACCTACCTGGTGCCCGCGGTCGTCGTGCTGCTGTCGTGGCTGCTGCTCGGTGAGGTGCCCACACCATGGGCGCTGGGCGGAGGACTGCTCTGCCTGGCCGGCGTCGCGGTCTCGCGGCGCACCGCCCGTGCGGAACGTATGCCCGCACGCACACAGGCGATGGCTGCCGAACCGGCCGCCGACACCTCACCCCAGTGATGTTCACACAGAGGAGAACTCCGGTGACCCACGTCCTTGAGGAGTCAGGAATGCTGTCCGGTCTGCCGCGGTGGGAGACGGGGTTCTTCGGACGCTCGGCCGAACGCGCAGCCGTCCGTGTGGCGTTGGAATCGTCCCGGCTGGTATCGCTCACCGGCCCCGCCGGCGTGGGCAAGACCCGGCTCGCCGCGGCCGTCGCTTCCCGGGCGGTCGAGGAGTTCTCCTCGGGCGGTGGCTTCGTCGAACTCGCCCCGGGACGCGAGGACGTCCTCGCCCAGGCCGTGGCGGCCGCGCTGGGCGTGCGGGAACGGCCGGGGCAGCCCCTCGAACAGGCGCTCCAGGAACGGCTCGTCCGGGGCCGCTGCCTGCTGGTCGTCGACGGCTGCGAACAGGCTCCTGGCACGATCAGCGGCCTGATCGCCCGGCTCCTCGACGGCTGCCCCGAACTCTCCGTCCTGACCACCGGCCACCGCCCCCTCGGGACGGCCGGGGAGCACGTACGGGAGGTGGAACCCCTGCCCGTGGCCCCGGAGTCGGCGACCGGGGCGGTCGCGCTCTTCCTGGACCGTGCCCGCGACCGTGGACACGAGCGGCCCCACGCCGAGCGGGTGTGCTCCCAGTGGAACGGAGTACCCCTGGCCCTCGAACTGGCGGCCACCTGGGCCCAGGAGCCCGTACCACCGCCGAACGGCCGCCCACCGCACGGCGAGACGGCACGGCGCGCCGTCGAGTGGAGCTACGGACTGCTCGACACCGACGAGCGCCGGCTGCTGAGACATCTGGGGGTGTTCCTGCGCGACTTCGACGCGCGGGCGGCCCACGCCGTCGCCGGCACCGCCCACACGCAGGCGATCCTGGACCGGCTGACCACCCGCGCTCTGCTCCACCGCCGCCGGGCCCCACGCACCGCCGTGTGGCGGATGCCCGCAGCCGTACGCGCCATGGCGCTGGAACGACTCGACGCCGAGGGCGAAACGGCGCGCTGCCGCGCCCGCCACCTGGCCTGGGCGACGGTCACGGCCCAGCGCCTGGAACGGACGGTCGCCGGCACGGAGCGGCCGGACCCCTCCTGGCTCTCCTGCTTCGACCGGCTTGCCGATGACCTGCGCGCGGCGTTGGACGGCGCCGGTGCACACCCAGAAGCCGCACCGGACCGGCTGGCCCGCGCTCTCGCCCACCTGTGCTACGCCCGGCAATTCCTCGCCGAGGCCAGAGCCCACTTCGAGACGGCCGCCGCCCTCGCACACCACCCTTCCCAGAGGGCCGCCGATCTGCGGGCCGCGGCCGACGTGGCCATGGCCGAACACCGGGGCGACCTGGCCCATCCACTGCTGCGCGCCTCCGCAGCCTCCGCCGCCGTCGCGGGCGACACGGCCGCACGGGCGACAGCATTGTCCTTCGCCGCCTGTATCGGAAGCCGCTTCCCCGCGACGTTCCCCGATCCGCTGCCCTACGCGGAGCTGCGGGAACTGCTGGCGGAGGCCCAACGCGTCGCACCACCGGACAACCGGCTCGTCACCGCTTACCTGGCGGCGGCCGAGGCCTGGAACGCGACAGGACAGAAGACCGCTCCGGACGCCCAACTGGCCCAAAGGGCCCTGGACACCGCGCGGGCCGCCGACGACCCGGTACTGATCGCCGGCGCCGTCGACGCGGTGTGCAGCGGCCACGGCGTCGCCGGTCGATTCCGTGAGGCCCACAGCCTGAGCGAAGAACGGCTCCGGCTCTTCGACCGGCTGCCCCGGCACGATCCACGGATCGGCCTGGAGATCATCGACACCCTGCACGTCGTGCCCCTGGTCGCCGTGGCCGCCGGTGACCTGCCCCGCGCCGTGACGGCGGCCCGCCGAGCCTGGGAGGACCCCCTCAGCGGCCTCTACATGAGGGCCAGCAAAAGCGTGGTGCCGCTGGCGCTGTCCGGCAGGTTCGAGGAAGCGCTGGAGTACGCAACCCTCATGTGGGACGGCTGGGAGCGGGCCGGACGACCCGCCGCACGCTGGATGGCCCCCGCCGCACACGCCGCCGCCCTGGCCGAGGGCCTGCGCGACAGCGACGACCGCGAGCACCAGCGATGGCGGGAACGGGCCCGCGCCCTGGCCGCACCCTGGGACCCGCACGGCATCGCGGCGAGCTTCGCCGCCTTCGCCGACATCCGGGTCGGCCTGCACACGGGGCGGGCGGGCGACACTCCCACACCCGCCGTGGACCTCGCGAAGACGCCGCCGTGGTCGCAGACTCCCCATCAGTTCTACGACGCGTACGCGTGGGCCGTCGCCGCCGAGGCCGCCGTCGTCGCAGGACTCCCGGACGCCCGCCAACGCCTCGCCGCCGCAGCACCGGCCGGCGCCGAGAACGCCTGGGCCGCCGCCTGCCTGGCCCGCGCGGCCGGCCGGCTCGACGGCGACCGGGACGCGCTGCACGCATCACTCACGGGATGGGAACGCATCGGCGCCACCTTCGAGCGAGCCTGCACCCTGATGCTGCTGCCCGACCGCGCTCCCGAGGGCATCACCCAACTGACCTCCCTGGGCTGCCACCCCCCGTCCCGATGAGAGGACACCACTCGATTCTCACCCTCACTCCGCGCCGCCAACCGCTGACCGGCCCCGGCCGAGTTCTGACCTACGGTCGACGGGCCGGGCGCGGCTGTGCTGAGGCCGCCCAGGTCGGCATCGGACTCACGCCAGCACGGCTGTCCGACGAGCCGTCCTCCGGTACGCGGCCCCGCACGACGCACGGACACCCAGACGCGGCTGGAGCACGAACTGCCGCACCGCGGGCGGCTGCGCGGCACTGCTCGATGTGCGGCCCCGCGCCGGACGATCCCGGCTCAGGAGCGCGGCTCCCCGGGCGCGTCCTGAGCAGCGGCGACGATCGCGTGCACGGTGGCGGCGACGAGTTCCCGGTCGAGCGGGGCGTCGTCGAAGGCACGGTGCATGGGCCAGCCCTCGATCAGCGCGTCGAGCGCGCGTGACGCCCCGGGCGTGAAGTGCAGGGCCAGGCTCTCCCGGCTGCGGTTGACCCAGGCACGGGTGGTGGCGGCCACCGCGGCGTTGTGGTTCGCGTAGGCGTACATCTCGAAGATGAGGGTCATGTCGCGTTTCGTGGCATAACCGGGGCCGCAGATGAGCTCGACGACGGCGGCCTCGGCCTCGGCGAGTGTCCGGGCGCCCTGCACGGTCCGCCAGTAGAACCGGGACATGGTGTCGGAGAGCCGGGCGAACGCCTGGGCGAGCAGGTCGTCGATGCCGTCGAAGTAGTACGTCAGTGAGCCGAGCGGGACGGCGGCCCGCGTCGCGATCCTGCGGTGCGTCGTCCGGTGCACCCCGCTCTCGGCGATCACATCGAGGGCGGCGTCCAGGATGCGTTCCCTGCGCCCGGGATCGTTCGGAACCTCGCGTCGTGTGCCGCTCACGCCCCCAATGTGCCATGCGGCCACATCCCAAAAGTGTGTACGCTTGTACAGACTTATGCTCGAGCATCTTCTGGAGCCATGACCGTGACCGTCGACCTCGCGGTGCGCCGCACCGCTGTCTTCGCCCTCTTCTTCCTACCCGGCCTGACCATCGCCTCCTGGGTGACGCGCACCCCCGACGTACGCGACCTGGTCGGCGCCTCGACCGCGCAGATGGGCCTGATCCTCTTCGGGCTCTCGGTCGGCTCCATGGTCGGCATTCTGTGCTCGGGGCCGCTCGTGGCCCGCTGGGGCGCCCGCCCCGTGATCGTGGTCGGCACCGTCGCGGTGGCGGCCGGCGCGGCCGTCATAGGCATCGGGGCAGCGACCGGCGCCGGCCCCGTCGTGGCCCTCGGCCTCGCCCTCTTCGGCTTCGGCATGGGCGGCGGCGAGGTCGCCCTGAACGTCGAGGGCGCCGAGGTCGAACGCCTCCTGGGGCGTTCCACCATGCCGGCCATGCACGGGTTCTTCAGCCTCGGCACCGTCGTCGGGGCCCTGGCGGGCATGCTCCTCACCGCCGTGTCCTTCCCCGTCCTCGCGCACCTCGCGATCGTCGCCGTCGTGGTCGTTGCCGTGCTCGCCCTCGTGATCCGCAACGTCCCCTCGGACGTGGGGCGCCGGGCCGACGCCGGCAGCACGACCGCGCTCACACAACGCCCCCAGGTGTGGAAGGACACGAGGCTGCTGCTCATCGGCTGCGTCATCCTCGCGCTCGCCATGGCCGAGGGGACGGCGAACGACTGGCTGCCGCTGGTCATGGTCGACGGCCACGGCCTCGACGCCGCCCTCGGATCCGCCGTCTACGCCGCGTTCGCGGCGGCGATGACCGCCGGACGCTTCATCGGCGGCCGGTTCGTGGACCGCTATGGACGGGCGGCCGTGCTCTGCGCGAGCGCCCTGGTGGGGGCGCTCGGCCTGGCGCTGGTGATCTTCGTGGATCACCAGGCGGTCGCCGCGTCCGCCGCCATCCTGTGGGGGCTCGGCGCATCGCTCGGCTTCCCCGTCGCGCTCTCCGCAGCGGGCGACTCCGGCGAGGACTCCGCCGCCCGCGTCTCCCTCGCCGCCACCGTCGGCTACGTCGCGTTCCTGGTGGGACCGCCCTCGCTCGGCTTCCTCGGCGAGCACTACGGACTGCGCAACGCCCTGGTCCTGGTGCTCGTCCTGGTCGTGGCCGCCGCCTTCGCCACACCCGCCGCCCGCTCCGAGAGAGAACCGCGTCTCAAGGAGCCGACGGCCGTGTGAACGACCCCACCGGGGGCGGGGCGCCGGCGTCCGGTGGTGCTCGGGGAGAATCGGTGTACGGCTCAACGAAGGAACACCATGACGACCGAGGTACCTGCGCACAGCGCACAAGAAGACGACTTCTGGCAGGAACGACGAGTCTGCTTCCTGGTGACCCACCGCCCGGACGGCAGCCCGCACCTGGTCCCCGTCGGCGTCACCTTCGATCCCGAGGCGGGCATCGCACGCATCATCAGCAGCGCGAGCAGCACGAAGGTACGCAACGTCCGCGCAGCCGCCCCCGATGCGCGGGTCGCCGTCAGCCAGGTCGACGGACGCCGCTGGTGCACCCTCGAAGGCATCGCGCTCGTCAAGGACGACAAGGACTCCGTCGCCGAGGCCGAACGACGCTACGCACAGCGTTACCGGCCGCCCCGGCCCAACCCGGAGCGCGTGGTCATCGAGATCACCGTGTCCCGGGTGATGGGCACGGAGCGACCGCCGGGCTGGTGACCAGCTAACCGAGCCGGACCGTGCGTCCCAGCCGGCGCTTCAAGGCTTGGGCCGGCATCTTGGGGGCCCGGCATGTGGGTGGGGGAGCTGACCGCCGACCTTCAGCCACGTCATGCCCGCCCCGGGGCTCACCCTGGGAGCCGTTGCCGGACATACCAGCCGTTCTGCGCGGCTCCACGACCGAGCCGGGCCTTGTGGCATGCACCTGGGTACTACAGTGAACGGCTCGTCCCGGACGGGCACGTGCCGCCCGGGTCCGGTGCGTCTTCTGGGGGTCTCGTGCGGTACCGAGCGGTGCTCTTGGCGTTCTTCCTGCTACCTGCACTGTGGGGAGCGGTGCAACTCGCGGGAGCACTGACCGCGTCGGGCGAAGTCGTGTGCCCGGGGGAGAACATACGCGAGGGGGAGGAACACCCCGGCCCGATGCGCCCCGGCGACAGCGAATGTTCCGTCCTGCGCGGTTCGACGGCGGTGGGGACGCGCACCTACGAGCAACAGAAGCGGTCGCAGTCGCTGGAACGCCGGCGCGACGCGGTCAACTCCGCCCTCTTCCTGGCCTACGGCGCCACCGGTTCACTCGTCACCTGGCTCGCCACCCGGACACGGCCCACCCAGACCTGACCCCTGACCGCGCGTCACCAGTTGAGTCCGCACAGCACCGTGCAGCGCTCATCAAGCCGCTGCGTTGTGCGAGCCAGAGCCGCGCCGTCCTGCGCGTCGCCGGGGAGTTGGGGCGGCCGGTATAGCCGGTGTACATCGCATTTGGCGCGGACGGCTTTGATGGGGGCGCCGGTGCGGATGCGGTGGACGAGGTCGGCCGAGCGCGATGAGGTCGGCTCCGCTGGCCACAAGGTATTCGGCGACTTCGCGGCGGCCCCGTCGGCGGCGATCTGGCGGCGGGTAGGACCGGATTAGCGATGAGAGTTTGCCGCTCAGAGCTCGCGCAGCTGGGCGAACAGCGGTCGGCGAAGACGATGTGCAGGTAGCCCAGGTTCTTGTCCGCGTTGGCCTTGATGGGGACCGGGCAGAGGTCGTCGGTGTCGGTGATGCCGTTGGCGGTGTTGCCGGGGGAGATGCGCAGCCCGGTGTGTTCGGCGCCGATGGCGTCGATGATTTCGGTGGTGAAGTGGTTGCTGCTGCCGTAGGCATCGGTGCGGTGGTTGGGTGCCTGTGGCGAGGAACTGGTGGAGGAGGTAACAGTTGGCGCTATGGACCTCGATTCCGGCGAAGCCCCGCGTCGACGGCGCGGCGGTCGGTGGCGGCGAAGTTGCTGATATCTGCCGGATGTCGTCGGCCGTCATCTCACGCGGAGTGACCGCTTCCTGCAAGCCGGTGGGGGAGCAGATCGGCTCGAGCAGCGGGGCCAGAGAGAGGGAGCGATGGGGGCGAGGCCGCTGTTGTCGGACTGACCGACCCGGCCGCCGTGCTGGATCTGCAGGAACACGGGACCGCCGTCGGTGGCCTGGACGGCTTTGGTGACCTGGCGTCAGCCAGCCGTGTGGGCGTTGGTGTGCGGGGCGGTGATGCTCGGTAGGTCTGGCCGACTGGGTTCGGGTTGCGTGACTACGACGGCAGGATCCCGTTGGTGTTCACCACGATCGATGTGCTGCGCGAGCACGGCTCCACCGCGCCGGTCTTCCACCGCTCCGGCCGCGACAAGCCGCAGACCCTCATCGATGCGGTCCGCGACGTCATCCTCGCCCGGGACCGCGCACACCACGCAGAGCAGATGCGCAAGCGGGCCCTCGAGGAGGCGGCGGCCCGGGAGGCCCGCCGGCCTGTCTGCCCCGGCTGCGGGGTCAAGTTCAGCGACGAACGCTGGACGTATACCGACACCGGCCACGGACGCTGGGATCCCCACCGTGACCGGTGTGAGGCCTGCGCGGACGCCGATTCGGCCCGGACATCGACTACGGCGACGGGCCGCGCATCACGGTCCCCGTCCTGCCTGGGGAGTACGTACTCGACGAGGCGCGGGTCCGCTTCAGCTACCACTGTGAGTGGCGGGACGCCGAGGTCACGACCACGGAAGCCACGGCCGTCCGCGTGCTCGTCAGCGAGACCCCCGCAGCGACCTGGGAGATGGCCCTCGGTCCGGACGACGATCCCCGGCTGTTCATCGAGCAGCAGATAGCCGGCTTCGACACCGACGGCGCCACCGGCTGCTTCGCCGACGCCGGGGCCTGGGAACCGCTCATCGCGCTGTTCGAGCGGGGGCTGATCCGGGGGGAGGCGGACCTGGAGGGGCACGAGAACATCGACGACGGTTCCATGTTCATGCAGCGCACCTGGGACGAGGTTTCCGGCGGCGAACTCATGTCCTCGCGACGACCGGGGACTGTACCTACCCGGTGTGGCTCGGCCGTTCCGGGGCCGGTGAGGTAGTCGGCGTCGTGGTGCTGGTGGAGGGGATGCCCGAGCTGCTCCCGGAGCGGGAGGGAACCCTCACCGACGCGGCTGTGTAGGGTCCTGCCTGCGGCCTGGGTGGCAGGGTCTGGGTTTGAGGCTGTACGGCTGCCAGCGGGCGGGCCCCGTGCTGTGAGCGGGCGTCCATCCCCGGCTGGGCTGCGCCCCCGTCCCACCGGGCCGCCGCTGCCTCCCTCTCCCGGCTGGGGTCGATACCGCTGGCGCAACTGCCTGATACTTCCCCGCCCCGGCCCCGCCCCCGCGGCGTGCTGCGTCCGGCGGCGCCACCGCCCCATACGGCGGCGATCGCCTGGCTCCCGCCCGTACGCGCCAGGGCGAGCGATCCGTGGCAGCCGGCCGACCGCACACCCCTCGCACGCTCCCCAGCTGCGACGTCGTACTCCGGCTGTGGCCCCGGGCACATCGTCCCCGAGGGGCCATCGACGACCGCCACCCACCGCCTCATCCGTCACCATGAAACGGCAGCGGCCGGAGGCGCAGCCGCTTCAACGCCGCAGCGAGTCGCTGCCACCCCGTACGGTTTCCGCCCGCTGCTCCGCGGCCTGCTGGTCTTCCCGGCATCGGCCGATCGGCCTCCGGGGATGAGGGCGCCGCTGGTCACCCGCGGGTATGGGTGGCGGCCCGTCGGCGGCGGCGCATCTCGCTGACGCTGTGCCGGAACTGCGGGTCCATGCTTGCTCCCGATGCCAGTGGTGCCGGCAGGCGGAGCAGCGAGTTGTCGGTCAGCTCGAGCTGGACCTCGTAGTGCTCGGTTCCCACGACGGTGATGGCCACGATGTCTGTCCAGGGGTGGAATCGCTGCCGCAGAGGCCGCTGGATCCGCAGGCCGCCGGCTTCGAGCACGGTCCGGGTCAACGCCAGGTCGAAAGAGATGAGCGCCGGGTAGATGGTGCAGGCCGCGAAGAGCACCGAGAGGATGACCGCCCGCAAGGGCGGCCAGTCGGGGTGGCCCCAGGCCGCCAGCTGCCCCAGCACCGTGAAGAGGGAGCAGAACGCGCCCGTGGCCAGCCACAGCCAACGGTCCGGCCGACGGTACTCGATGTCCTTCACGGAAACGGAGTGTACGCAGGCCGCCTCGCACCACGACGTGCCGAGGGACCTGCCCGACCGATGGCCGTGAGGGCGGCACCGAGCACGCCCCGGTCGTGGGCACTATGCGGGCGGGGACTACGGCCACTTCCTTGACATGATCAGCTCAGCTGTCGAGCGGGCTCTCCACGAGCACGGCGGTGACACCGACGCCGCGATCACAGACCTGGAGAAGAAGGAAATTCCCAACGGAATGGCACTGTTCGAAGCAACCCGGGTCGGCGGGAATTACGAGCACACTGCCTACCCGGAACGCCTCGAACTCCTTAGTAAAAATCCCGGGATGGGGCGGATGACATCAGGGAAGCCCGCCACAAGCGGGAGAACGGTCCACTCATGGACCAGCTCAAGGCCAGCACCGGCGACCACGTCGCATCGACGTCCTGGACACCAACACCGCTTTCTACAACGCCCTGAAGACCTGGCTTCCCATCGGGCCCCGCAGCACCAGCCCGTCGTCGGTGTCAGTGGCCGCTGCGAGGATGGCGGACATGACACCGCTGCTCTTGATTGATATCGAACGTGCTGTCCGCAGTAGTTGGGGTGCCGATACCTGTCCGCCGGAGACTCGCGCTCAGTGGAGCCCGGAGAACCCGGCCCGATGGCAGTGCCTTGTCACCACTCTGGTGCTCAATGACCTGCTGGGAGGCGAACTGATCCGTGGCGAGGTGCGGGTGAACGGCGAGCGCACCGATTATCACTGGTGGAACGGCCTGGGCATGGGGGTCGACATCGATCTCACCCGAGAGCAGTTCGGGGCGGAGGTAATCGTCACCGAGGGGCTGATCATTCCCCGGCCGCCGACATTCGTCCGGCCGCGAGAGGAGTATGAGCTGCTCCGCGACCGGGTGGCGGAGAAGCTCGGCAGGCAGCCCGTGGTGGATGCTGCGCACGTTCCTCGTTAGCCGGCTGCTTGCTGTTCGGCGCGGGCTCTGGCGCCGGTGAGACGGTAGGAGTCGGTGCCGGTTTCGATGATGGTGCCATTGAAGATGAGGCGACGGCGATCGCCCGTCGTTCCTTGTGTCTGGAGGAGGGCGAGGACCTTCAGCCGGGTGTTGACGCCTGCGGCCTGGTACTGCGTCACCCGGTGGACCGGGTCACGGCTCAGCGCCGGGTCCGGTCCGGTGGTGTGGTTGCTGCTGTTCATCGCTGTTCCTCTCGCATCCCGGGCGGCGGGAGTGCCTGGTGTGTTCACCGGTCATCGGGTGCGGATCGGCCGGCCCTCGTTGTTGTGGCCTTGGTGGGGTTCCTCGATGGAGGTCTCATACCCTGCGTGCAGGAGGTCCGCCCCTCAGCGGCCGTGTTTGCCGGGGACGGATCCCGGTGAGCGTGGCCGCGTCGCGCTCGCGCAGTGCCTGCTCGTGGCGGTCCTGGAGCGGCTGGGACGGGCGCTCAACTCGAGGCCGAGCTTCGGTTTCTGCCGTCTCGGTCCGGACCCTCGCCTGCTGGGCCTGCGGATCGGACAGTACGGCCGAGATGGCCTTCTCCGTCTTTGCGGAGGCGGTGCTGCGCTCGTGCCGCTGTACGGCTTCCCGTACCCGCTGATCCTCCCCGTGCCTGGCCATCAGGCCGTGCTTTCCTGCGCTGCCCATTTGAGTCCGAGGTTGGCGAGTGCTTGGAGTTTGTTGGTGGTGAGTTTCGTGCGGCGGGTTTTCTGGTTCATGACCCACACTCCGAGCTTTACCTCTGACCCGTCCGGCAACGCCTCTACGTGGCTTCTTGGGACGGTCAGGGTGCCTTCTCGTTCCTTGTATTGGGCGAGGGCCGCGACGCCGCGTTCGAAGGCGTTCATGGGCGTTGTGGGCGGCTCTGCGGGCCTGTTCGGCTCTGCCGGGGGCGCTTCCGGGGCTGCGGCTGGTGGGGTGATGCCGAGCTGCTCCAGGTGTTCGCGTTGCTCCTGGGTCAACGCCGCCCACACCTCAGGTTTGCGCTGTTTGGTGAGCCATTTGCCGATGTCCATGCCGTGGATGGTGACCCCTGGCGGGACCTCTACCGGCCCTTCCTTCTCGCCCACCAGTTCGCGTAGGGCGGCGAAATGCCGTTGCCATTGGGCTGGCCATGCCGGGTTCCAGTCCTTGTCGAGCGCGCGCAGCGCGGTTTCCCATTCCGGTTTGCCGGCGAGTGCTCCGGGACGCCGCAAGTTAGAGAGCCATTGTCCGATGGGTTTGTCGAGCGCGGTGGCGGTGCGGGGTGCACACAGGGTCCAGTGTTCGGCGTAGTAGACGCGGGCTGCGGCGAGGTTCTCCTGGAACCGCTCATCCGCCACGCTCCACACCATGCCGAGTTCTTCGAGGCGTGCTGCGCGGTTGCTGGTCATCTGTCCGGCCGCGAACGCCCGTCGCTGTTCGGCGATCCAGGTTCCGAGCGGGTGTGCGCCTTCCCGGTGTTCGTATGGCACCCGGGCGTGGCCCTCACGTTGTGTGAACTTTTTGAGTTTGGACCAGCCGTGTGCCCAGTCCTGGCGTTCGGTGTCGATGATGTTGAACCTGACCCAGTCGGCGACCATCACCGGGTCACGCGGAGTGGAGAAGCGGAGCAGGAGACGGGCTTCTTCCTCACCTTCCTCGGGTTCCGGGCCGATGGACTGGGAGGGCTGTACCACGTCTTTCTGTGGCTCCTGAGGAATAGCCAACAATTCGATTGCTTCTTCATCGTGGGCCCGTAGCCCTTCAAGGACTTTCACCAGGGGCTGGTAAGCGCCGGAGGTGAACATGTCCTCACGGTTGTCATCGGGCCCGAGGAAGACCGGGACGATCAGTGACGCGATTTTCCCCTCACCGGGCGTCTGTCGCAGGGCGCGTCCGATGGCTTGCACGATGTCGTGGGGGGCTGCTTTGGAGTCGATGAACGCGACGGAATCGACCGCTCTGATGTCGACGCCCTCGCCCAGGACGCGGCAGTTCGAGAGCACGGCCCGCCGGCCGGTGGTCCCGAACGAGCCCAGGACCTCCCGCCGGTGTGCGGGGACGTGCTCCCCGCACAGCCAGTCGGTCCACATCCGCCTCGGATAGATCTCCGGTTGGTCCGCGTGGAGCTTCGCCGCCACCCGCCCCAGACCTTCCGCGAACGCCTGGGCCTCTATGGTCCGGTGATGGAAGGTGATGCACGTCTGCAGGTCATGCTGGGCCATGGTGTGCAGGACGGCGGCCTGCAGGGCTCCCAGGCGCTGTCCGCGGACCTCCTCGCCGTTCCGGTGCTCGCCCATCAGCCGCTCGGGGGTGACTACCGGGTCCTGGAGCTCGAGCACGATGACCTGATACCGCGCCAGCAGACCCCGCGACACCGCAGAGGCGAGCGAGAGCTTGTACAGGACAGGGCCGAACACTTCTTCGTCGTCCATGGACACCGCCATCTCCCTGGGCAGCGGATCCCGAACCCCCTCCGCCGCCTCCCAGCGCTGCTCCCGTTCCTGCCAGATCCGCGGCGTCGCGGTCAGGTACAGCCGGCGCGCCGCCGGGATCTTCGCCTGCTCGTGGATGGCGGCCCATGCCTTCCCCATCGACCCGCTGGTGCGGTGCGCCTCGTCGACCACCACCAGGTCCATCGGAGCCAGCTGCTGGCCGTAGGCGCCCTCGAAAGCCTCCGTGAGCACGCCCAACGAGGCATAGGTGGCGTAGATGGTCACCGGCCCCTCGCCGTGCCACAGCGCCAGCTGCACCGGATTCGTTGTCGAGCGAACTCTCAAAGACCACAGATCCGGGTCGTCCTGGAGCGAGCTGCTCCGTCCCGGCTGTTTTGAAATATCTCGCTAATTGATCATGTGTTGGCCATTGGACTTGCAGAATCTGGGACTTTAGATCTTGGCTGGCTGGCCTGCGGTTTTGCTGCCGTGATTGCCTCTTCAAGGCCCGGGGCCTGTGGCTTTGCAGAATCTGGGACTGCTGTTCAGCCCAGTTGGGAAAACCAAGAGGCGGAAGAAGGGATCGCCTCGACGCTGTTGATCTTGATTCAGCAGGGAGATCACCTGGACCCCACTCATGTCGGCTGCTGTGCATGTCCTTGGGCTGCCGCCATCCTGGCCGTACTCGGGCCCGAACACTCGTGCCGCACCGTGGCCTTCACCCAACTCGGTCAAGAGAGGCCGCAGCCTTGACCAGGCGCCGGCTGACTGTCAGCTCGCCACCTCCTGCTGGCGTCTTGCCATGCTCGACCAGGACGTGGCCGGTGTCGCTCGCTATGAGCGTGAGCCCGCTAGGTGTGTTGTCCCGGGACGTTGGTGACACGCGTGTTGGGGTGCTTGTATGCCTCTCGGTCGAAGGCGGGCGGGCGGCCGCCCCGGGGGAGGAGGGGACGGGGCTACCCGAGCGCCCAGCCACACCAGCACGCACGGTAGGCGGTGTCGAAGGCGGTGGGCGGTGTTCTGTTCGGGGCGGTACAGGTCGTGGCGGTGGGGAGACAGGTCGAGAGACGATTCGACTCACACGGCTCGCGCGACCAACTGAGGGGACGGGAATGAGCGACAGATGGTGGCTCATGCAAGGCGACACCCAAATCGGAGAACTCCGACACTACGCAACCGATCAGCCAACGCTCCTGTGCCGCTTTATCCCCGGCCCCGGATGGGAGGCAGTCCGCACGCGGTTCGAACACTGGGCAGCCCTGCATGGCCCAGATGCCGACGGAAGCCGGACTGCGCAAGTCATTAAGCCCATCATGGACCTCAGACTGAAGTTGGTCCCGCAAGACGGCGGAGATCCCATGGCACTGTTCAAGGAGTGCATCGTCCGGATTGAAGGCGATACCGCTCGCGTGCGCTGCTGACCCCGACGAGGTCTCAGACCATAAAGAACAAGCTCAGGGTCGGCGTATGGACAGAGCAGCGGTAGAGGCCGCTCCGTGGCGTGCTCACGTGCGGGTGCCGGAGCCGGAGGTCACGGTGTATCCGCCGGGCCGCCAGCTGCTGCTGCGAGTGTCGTGGGAGGGCGCCCAGCCGCTGTGTCCGGTGATGGCCCGGCAGGACTGGGCTGATGGCCGGGTCGCGTATCAGGTCGTGGTGCCGACCTCGTTCGGGTGCGGAGCGATCCGGCTGCTGTGGTGGGATCCGCGCAGGATGCGCGCCATTCCTTCAACGGCGTGACGGTCACCGGGTGATGGATTCCGCGAGGACCACCGCGTCCGTTGTGTGGCATCAGGGCGTGTGGCGCCGGTGCTTCAGTTGACCGGCTTGTACCTCGGGCCGTGGAGTGTTTCCAGCTTCGCCCACCGGTTGCGGACAGTGCTGAAGCACACGTTCAGCGCCCCAGCGGCCTCCCGCAGTGACGCACCTCCGAAGAACAACACCGCAACCTTCTGCTGCTCGGACAAGGCGGCAAACCGCTGCGGAGTCAGCACCCACGAATCGGCGGGCGCCTCACCGCTCTCGGCTTCGTTCCGGGGGCCGGGCAGCTGATGGGGTTCGGGCGCGCACATCTCCGGCTCGTGCACGAACTCCGTGTTCAGCAGCCACCGGCGGAAGTCCGTACCGGCCAGCTGGCTCCGGGCCGTCGGCACCGGGATGATGCACGGGTGTGCGGTCATCAGCTCGGAAGCGTCGCGAAGGACGTCGGGCATCGCACAGCCGTCGTACATCAGGTGCGCCCGGACCGATGAACGCCCCAGGGTCGGATCGGATGCCGGCTCCTGCTCCATGACGGTGCTCTCGTTCACCACGTCTCCCAGATCCATCGAGTGCCGCAAACCGGGTTGAGGGCTTCCAGCACGGCCAACGAACTGTTCGCCGAGGTGTCACGGAAGCGCCGGCCACATCGCCTGCATGCAGCAGCCGAGGCGTACGTGAGCCGCGGCTCCGGGTACGTCCATCGGCATTGGGCTGGGTCAGTGGCGGGGACGCCAGCGGCTGAACACGCACTCGTCGGGGCCGGCGTGGACACCGAAAGGCACGCCGACGGGTTCGAGGGTGAAGCCTTCGCCAGCGGGTAGCACGGTGTAGCCGCACCGAGTGTAGAAGGCACCGAGATCCCGCTGGGGTTCGTACGAGCCGTCCAGCACGAAGTAGTTGAGCTGTTCGTACACCTGCCAGGCCCGCTTGAGTAGAGCGGCGGCGATTCCCTGGCCGCGGACCGTATCCGCGACGGCCAGGCCGTGGACCTTGGCCAATGCCAAGGCCACGCCCAGAGGGTGCCACCCGGTGCCAATGGGTGTTGGCACCGTTGGCACTCCCGGTTGCCACCCGGTGTCTGGTGTTGGCACCCAGTTGCCGGTAATGCCTGCTCCGCCTTGGACGAGCCGCGCGCACCCGGGCCCAGCGTGACGTGCCGCTTCTATTATTTCGGTGACACGCCCTGACCGTCGGCGGTGGTGCGATGCCGTACGGATCGAGCCCGGCAGCGCAGCCGCTGGACTCGTTTGCGTAGCAGTCGGCCGTCTGTCCCGCTGCCCCTGACCCCCACAGACAGGGGCAGCACCACAGTGATGGGAACTCCGCTACATCAGCAGGGGGATCATGAAGCCGAACACGGCAACGCCGATCGTCAGGGTGCTCGCGCAGACGAGCCCGCCGGCCCCTACGGCACCGTGGCGGGTGGCACCGACCGTTCTGGCAATGCCGAAGGCGATGATGCCGGACATGGCGGCGAGGAGCAGCAGAACCACCCCCGCCATCAGGATCAGGAGGAACTGGTTGAGGCTCACGCGGCACCATCCTGCGCCGCGATGGCCGTGATGCCGACCGTGTGCCGCTGGGCGGCGCGGACGAGGCCACTGATGAATCCGCTGGCCGCGGCACACACGAGGGGTATGTGCTCGCGGCGGGTGAGGCGGGGTACGGGGTTCATGGTCACTCCTCGGTCGATGGGCCTGATGGAGCCGGCCGGCTTGCACCCCACTCTTCCGGCCCCTTCCAAGATCAAGACGAGTCGAGACGGGACGGCGTGACGGCCCCGGGAACCCCCAACCGATCGGGGATGATGATGAGATGAGTCGAGACGAGAGGCAGAAGTCGGCCAGGAGGCCTCGCAGCGTGCGGCGCCCGTGGGTGCGACCGGGGCCGCTCCGGAACCTCAAGTACCTGCTGTACGAGCTCTACCTCGCCGGCGAGTCCCCGACGATGGTGGCGATCGCCGATCGAATCGCAGCGGACGACACGATGCCCGACGCACCGAGCGCGTCCACCGTCCACCGGTGCCTCACCGACCCCACCGTCCAGGCCACGCCCCACGCAACGCTCGCCGTCGGGCGGATGCTCGCCCGGCTGGCGCGGGAGGAGGGACGGATCGACCTCGACGAACAGCGGGTGGTGGAGCAGCTCCGTGAGCTGTGGCGCCCTGCCTCGGCTGTGTGCCCGCTGGGCACACCCATCGCTCAGTGCGACCCGTCCGTGGTGGGTGTCTCGGCCGCCATCGACGCGCTTCAGCGCGCGGGTGAGGAACCGCTGCCGCAGTACCCGGTGTACGTAGCCCGGAGCCACGACTGTGCATTGGCTAAGGTGCTGGAGGAGGTGGAAGAGGGGTCCAGCCGCATCGCGGTGCTCTACGGGGACTCGGCCACGGGGAAGACCCGCGCGTGTTGGGAGGCCGTTCGGACGCTCGGGCCCAAGTGGCGGCTGTGGCAGCCGTCCGGCGACGCCCGCACGACCTTCGTCGACATCGAACACGTCGGACCCCATACGGTCGTCTGGCTCGACGAGATGCACCGGTACCTGCTGACGCCCGGAACCCCCGGCGGCGATCGCCTGGCCGACGCGCTGCGCAGTCTCCTCGCTGACACGGAGCGCAGCCCTGTACTCGTCGTGGGAACTACGTGGCTGGAGGAATGGGAGCTTTTGACGGGCGCGGTGAAGGCGCGCAAGGAGTCGCCCCGGGCGCGTGCGCTGCTCTCCGGTAATGGCATACCCGTCTCGTCCGCCTTCACTTCGGACAGGGACTGGCGCGGGCTGCGCGAGGCGGCAACGGGCGATCCCCGCCTCGCCCAGGCGGTCGAGATGGCGGAGGGCCGCCACGTGGTCCAGTACCTTGCGGGAGGACCGGTTCAGCTGGAGCGCTGCCGGTCAGCGCCCGACGGCGCTCGCGCGGTCATCGAGACCGCGATGGATGCCCATCGGCTCGGCTTCGCCTCGGCGCTTCCGCGATCCCTGTTCGAACAGGCGGCGCACTGGTACCTGACCGATCAGCAGTGGGAGGCGCTCCCGGAGAGCTGGCTCGATCAGGGGTTGGAATGGGCGTCCGAGCGTCTGAGAGGGGTACCGGGCCCCCTCACCCGGATACGGCCCAGACCCGATGCTCCGGTCCTTTCGGAACCCCACTACCGGATGGCGGACTTCATCGAGCAGCACGGACGGACGACACGGCGAACTGAGCAGGTTCCCGCAGCCCTGTGGAACGCCCTCATCGCCCATGTGACGGACCGGAACGACATTGAGCGGCTGGTCGAATCGGCCCGATGGCGCCTTCATTTCGGCTACCTCGTCCAGCTCCGCCGACAGCAAGTCGAGGCAGGGGACGACTCGGGCCTCGGCGACCTCTGGATGACGCTCGACCGCGCCGGTGAGGCGGAGTCGGCCGATGAACTCCTTCTGAACGAGGCGGCGGAGGGGAGTGCACAAGCCTGTCTCCTGCTGGCCGAGCAGGCAGATTGGGCCGGGGCGTCCATGGACCGGGAAAAGTGGTTGTGGGAGGCGGTTCACTCGGGGAGCTGGGAGGCCCGGATCGAACTTGCGGAGCTGCTGGCGGAGCGCGATGGGGACAACCCGGAGTCCCGGGAGCTGATCGCGGAGGTGGAGGCGGCGGCACAGAACGATGACGTTGCCGCACTGGCCCTTGCTGACCTCGGCCGCAACTCCGAGTCCCTGTACCGTGCGAGCCGTCTTGAGTGGCTTCGCCAGGCGGCGGATGCTGGCGACGCCACCGCCGCGCGCCAGCTCAGCTACGGACTGCTAGGTGATGAAGGGGCGCTCCCGGAGCTAGAACGGCGTCTGGCACAGACGGCAAGCGAGGGTGACACAAATGCCCTGCTTCGCCAGGTCGAGGTAGTCGAAAGTCAGGGGCGCTACGACCACGCGAGACTCCTCCTGGAAGAGGCGATCCAAAGTGGCACGCCGACTGCCGAGATACCGTTCATCAGACTGTTGCAGACGACCGGAGCGGAGGCCGAGGACGTCACAACGGCTGCTGAGGATGCACAGGCGCGCCTTCGCCTTGGTGTCAGCGAAGGAGATTTGCAAGCCGGCACGGAACTGCTCAAGCTGCTCATCCTCATGGGTCGGCACGACGAGATCGACGAGTTCCTGGCAGCTCGACCTGCCCGATGGGGGCAGAGCATGACGTGGTCGCAGCTTCTCAAAGAGGCCGGGCTGGAGACCCAGCGGATCGGCCTGCACCGTCTGTGCTTCGAGTCAGGGGACTCAGAGTCGGCGCTGGAGCTCTTCTACCATCTGCGGGCGTCCGGACAGGATGTGGAGCCCCTGACGATCGAACTACGCCACCGGGCAGATGCCGGAGACCTGTGGGCCCTGTGCATGCTCAGCATCATCGCCTGTTATACCGAGGCCGAAGACGCGGAGGCACTGGTACGCCGCAGCATCTCCTGCGGGGCCCCACTGGGCAAGGTCCAACTGGCCACGTGGCTGCACCAGACCGGCCGGGACCTGGAGCGCATCCAACTGCTCCGATACGGGCTGGCCCCCGACGGCAGCACCGCCGACCCATTCCGGTGACGAGCTGACGGTTCGCTCCGGCTCAGTCGAACTAACCGTTAGCAGGCCAGCTCTGCCGTGGCGGAAAGGCTTCCCCTGCCAGAGCCGCCTGGCTAACGCCGACTGCGCCTTGCCGAGCGGACCACGCCGCCGGGGCCGCAGACGGCTGCAAGCGGCTGGACCCGATCGCGGTCAGTCGCCCCTGCGGCTCGGCCGACAACTGCGCACAGGTGCCCGGCTCTTCTACCGCTCCGGCGACCTGCTCAAGTCATCACCTTCGAACAGAGCCTCGGCTCGATGGTGGAGCGCACGCAGGACGCACAGCCGGACGGTGCCCTGGCCTCCCACCCCGGCGCCAGCCATTCCGCCACAGGCGACCTCGACTGCGGCATGACCCGGCGACAGCGGGGCAAACAAGGACCACCCTGCCCGGTGCCGCTGTCCGTGCGTACGCGTCTACATCCAGCGCATTCCGATCGCGGACAGCAGCTCCACCCGCTCCGCCGACAGCGCCCCGGCCGACGACTCCACCGGCAGTCCCTCGGCACGCCGCTGCTCGATCTCAGCGGCCTTCTGGGCTGCTCCGTCCCGGCTTTTTGAAAGATCTTGTTAATTGATCATGTGTTGGCTATTGGACTTGCAGGATCTGGGACTTTAGATCTTGGCTGGCTGGCCTGCGGTTTTGCTGCCGTGATTTCTTCTTCAAGGCCCGGGGCCTGTGGCTTTGCAGAATCTGGGACTGCTGTTCAGCCAGTTGGGAAAACCGAGAGGTGGAGGAAGGGGTCGCCTCGACACTGTTGATCTTGATTCAGCAGGGCGATCACCTGGACCCTCCTCATGTCGGCTGCTGGTGCATGTCCTTGGGCTGCCGTTGGTTCGGCCGACTCGGTCTGGGCGGTGATCAGGGCTGGTTCGGTCCGTGGTGGACAGCTTGCCGTCGAGGGTCAGGATTTCGGGTCGGTGCCCAGGCCTGTCAGGAGGAGTACGTGGGGGCCGCAGACGCCGCGTACAGGGCACCGGGTGCCAGAGGTGAGGGGCAGGTGGCTGCGTTACAGGCCCGGCTCTTCCGTGTGGCTGGCGGGCTCCGTGGGCTTCGCCTGGTCAGGCGAGCCGTGGTGGTCTTGGTCGCTGGTGGCCGGTTCGGCCAGGGCAGGGAGGCAGTTGTATGTCGGGTCGCTGTAGCCGGTGAGGATGGTCTCCAGGAGTTCGCGGTCGATGGCTTCGGTCTGCTGGAGGATGCTGGTCTGCGCGGCTTGGCACAGCAGTTGGTTCAGGGCGTGCATGGAGCCATCGGTGCGCGCATGCAGGTAGGCAGCCAACTGCACCAGGGTGCCGGGATGATGCTTGTACAGGCGCAGGTTCTTTTCGGCATCGTCGAGCACGTTGCACCACTGGTCGGGTTCGGCGGCGGTGTAGGGGACGGGTCTGACCCACAGCGTCGGGATGCCCTGCGGTTCCAGCGTGTCGACGCCGGCTGCGGGGGCCTTGCTGCGGTGGTCGCCGAGGGCGTGGTGCAGGATCTCCTGCGCGCCGATGCCGCAGAACAGAAAAGTGATTCTCGGCAGGGCGTCCTGGAGTTGGAACAGGTAGTCGAACGCGGTCTGCCGCTCGTTGTCCCTGACGTACTCGATGCCGTCGACGATGACCAGGCGCGTGCCGGCGCGTTGCATGACGCGGGTGATGGGCCCGGTCATGTCGACGGAGCGGTGGTTCATCGTCTCGGGCGAGCGGGAGTGCTCCAGGCCGAAGTACTCCGCGAACGGCAGAGACCAGTGCAGGGCGTCGCTGCGGTCGTGCGGCACGTGGATGTACACCACCGGGTGCCGGTCTGCGTCCGCAGGGAAGTGATGGTCGATCAAGCCCTGGAAGGCGAACCCGATTCGCGCGGCGAGCAGCGACTTGCCGGCAAGGCGCGGGCCGTCGACGGCGAAGTTCGGGCTCCGGCCGGGGGAGTCGTACAGGTTCTTCACCAGCATGGTCCGGGCGAGGCGCACTCCTCGCGTGAAGTCGTCGGTCTCCAAGGGCAGCAAAGCGCCGTGGTAGGCCAGGCGCGGGTCGGTCAGCCGCACCTTCGTGCCCAGGGGTGCGCTGTCCTGAAGGCTCGGCGGGGTGACGGTGCGTCGAGCCCGGGCGAGGAAGCCCTCTTTGGTTGCCAGCGGCCCGGGATCGGTCAGGTGCAAGGAGTGCGGGGCGGCCTTGGCTGCGGGTTCCGGCCGGGCGTGGGAGCGGGCGCGGTCGTTCATGTGATCTCCTCGTCGCTGGACGGGTCTGGGCTGTTGCTGTCATCGGGGGGCGGGGCGAGGTCGCGCAGGAACAGGTCGGTGGCGCGACCGGAGAACGTGCGCGAACGCCACCGCCGCGGGTTGGGCGCCTTCGCCGGCCTGGGCAGGGCCGCTTCGGTGTCCGCGTTCGGGGGTGGGGTGTCAACACTTTCTGCGCCCGCCGGTGCGGGCGAAGCGGGCGGGGACGGTTGGGGGTCGGCCAGGGTCGCGCTGGCGAACAGCAGGTGGGCTGGGACGTTCAGCGACCTGGCGGGGCGCACCCGGGCGGGGTCGGGCTCGGGGATGTCCGCGTACCGGTCAGCAGCAGGTGCGCGTACGGTGAGGCTGGGGCCGGTGTATGGGGCTGCGGGGCGCCGCCGGCGTGTACGCCCGCGGCCGCGTCGCGTCGGCATGACCGGATCGTCGGTGGGGCCCTGGTGGGCGCGCCGGCGCAGCTCGGATACCTCCAGCGCAATGTCGCGCTCCCACTGCCGGTCCTCCTCGCTGCCGCCGGCCTCGAGTCGTAGGCGTTCGGCGGTCTCCCACAAGAACAGCGACCAGTCGTCTCCGATGAGGTCCTGGTGGACGAACTCCGCCTCCACCCAGGGATATTCGCCGCGCTGCTCTTTGCGCTGGTCGAACAGCCACACGTAGCGCGGGCTGTAGGGGTCGTAGCGGACGGGCCACTTCATGCCCTTCCCGCGTACCCCGGACGGCTCCTTGTTGTACTCCTGCAGGGCCCGGCTGTCGTAGGTGCGGTTGCCGATCCGCACACCTTTGTCGGTGACCTGTCGCCACTCGCACAGCAGCAGCTTGCGGTTCTCGGACTCCGACAGGGGCAGCGGGACGTAGCCCTCGCAGGCCACCAGTGCCGCGTACATCTGGTTCGGCGTCAGCACGACCCCGGGCAGGTGCGGATCGCGCAGGCCCTCGTGGCGGTGCTGCTGCCAGCCCAGCGCGATCCACTCGTTCAGAAGGTCCTGCAGCTCGTTGAGGCGCCACATGGCGCCCTCGGTCACGAACTTCCCGCGACGGGACAGGTCACGCGCGGTGTACCCGGCGACGTACTGGCAGAACAGCTTCTTGATCGCGCTGAACGTCGACTCGATGACGGCCTTGTCATCGGCGGTGCGGTCGCGCGCCGAGCGCACCGAGATCTTCAGTGAGGTGCACACGTCGGTGAAGTGCTCGCTCTGGTAGATGCTGCCCTGGTCGACGACCACCATCTTCGGGCGGATCACCGGACGGGCCGCAGCACCGGCCATCCGTGGATCGCACGCCACCAGGTCCCCGTACGGCAGGTGGCAACTCTTCTCTGCTGCCGCGGAAGGTGACCAGCCGGGCCGCCCGGGCATCGGCGCGAGCGCCTGGGCGAGCATCAGCGTCGCGTCGAAAGAGGTGGTCGCCCGCCCGCCCAGGCGTTTGCCCTTGTAGCCGCGCCCTGGAGCACGGGGCACGATCATCGCTGCGATGATGCTGCGCGAGGCCACATCGATCGCTGCCGTCAGCTCGACCTGGACCGGGTAGCCGTGGTCTCCGACAGCCAGGATGTCCAGCCCGGTGGAGTCGATCTGCACCACCTCGCCCAGCATCGCCGCCCGGGTCGGCGACCAGGGCGGCTCGGGCGAGCTGGCCCGCTCCTCGCGGCGGCGCACCGGCCCGCGCAGCGTCTCCACACGCATGCCCAGGTTCTTCAGCAGCCGGTAGAACCCGCTTCGCGACAGCTTCAGGCCCTCCTTCGGGAACTCGGCGCGCAGCCGGGCCTCGACCCGTTCTCGCAGCCGGTTGGCCCACCCCGAGGACTCCTCCGTCCCGGCACGGAGTTCCTCCAGCAGCAGCTGAACGATCCGCTCATCGGTGTCGCCGTACAAGTCCCCGGCGACCACCTTTACGAGCCCGGCGACGCCCCGCTCCTCGTAGTCCTGGGCCCGGCGCCGCAACGTTGCGACCGACACCTTCGTCCAGCCCAGGTCCTTGAGCTCGCGGGACTTGGCGTCCAGCCGGCTCCACCGCGACGTCTCTTCCAGGTCGTACTGCGGGCGCGGCTGGGTGCCCGAGGGCGCGCCAGGCGGCAGTCCGTGAACGACCTCGTGCAGGTGCCACTCCCAGTTGCGCATCCGATCGCGCTCCAGGGGGTCGAGCACGTCCACGATGCTCACGTCCGGGATCTGCGGGCCGGGCCGCTCCCGGCCCTGCTCCTCCACCAGCGCGAAGTCGGCGGCGCAGGTCACTGCGGATACCAGCGCGACGGCGTCCTCGCCCTTCTCGTTCAAGGCGCGCAGGTGCACCCGGGTTCCTTGGAGGGCGGCGACCTCGTACAGGCCGCCCAGCCAGCGCACTGTCACTCCCGGTGTCAGGTCCACGCGACGTCGGTCCCACGTCGCGTGGACGGACGCTGCCCGTGCCTGCACCGTTGCCTTCCCGGGCGTCACGACGCCTCCTGCCGGTGGGCTGTGTCGGCGGTCCACGCTGTAGAGACGGGGATCAGGGGCCGTTCCTGGTCGAAGAGGAGGTCGCCGCGCCACAGCAGGTGCCAGGCGTGGGCGAGGGCGCTGTCGGGCAGGCCGGCTTCGGCTACTCCGCGGACCAGCGGGCGGGGTTGGCGGAAGGTATTCAGCAGGGCCGGACGGGTCGCTGCGTCGAACAGTTCGGGGAAACGGAAGCTGGCCACCACCTTCAGCCATGCCAGCCGCACTCCGATGGGAGCGTCCAGGCCCGTCAGTGTCCACCCGGCGGCCTGCGCCGCCACCTCCAGCGCCTGGCGTTCACGCGCGCCGTCCGGCTCAGCGCGGCCCGGGTGCACGATCGCCAGCCGCCGCCCGTCAGCGGTGCGGGCGAAGAACGCCGGGCTGACCACCCCATGGGCGCTGCCGTCCTCCCAGACGATCTGGGCTGCGTAGGCCGAGAAGCAGGTAATGGCCGCGTCGAAGTCCAGCAGCATGGCCGCGTGCATCAGCCGCTCGCTGCCGCACACCACCATGCCGCCTGTGGTCGCCGACCAGTACCGCGTCAAGATCGAGGTGCGGCCGTTGTAGGCGTGCGGTTCACACAACGGCTCGCACCGTTCCAGCGGCACCGCCCGCACCTGATCCGGGCCGCCCTCACGCACCCGCCCGTCCACGTCGCGGTAACGCACCCGCACCTGCACAAGATCACCTCTCCCGTGCCGCATCCCACTCGTTCCTGATGTGCTTTTCGCGGATGAACGGGACGCCTCGCCCGATGAGGACGGCCCCGGTCCTCGCGGACCACGGCCGTTATAGGAAAGGCCGATCGAACGCGCTGGCCACCGAGCCAAAGGGCAGGCAGCTGAGCTGCTGCACCGAATCCAGCGGTGCAATCCGTGTGTGCGGTTCGAGCAGCACGGCCCGCCCCAACTCACTCCCGCGCTTTGACCCCGGACCCGGTACCGGCTTGTGGCACTCCATCCACCGCCTCAGCACTCCCCGGTACCCGGGGCCCAACTCCTGTGAACTGCGCGCGAACCAGCCCTCGTAGGAGTCCGCCGTCAGCTCCCGGCTGAGCCGGCGACGCTCGGCCTGCGCGAGGATGCGGGCGATGCGCACGGTGCGCGGGTAGGACAACAAGGAGGCGGCCCGTGCCTCCCCGAGCCGGTCGGCCATCAACCGGAGCCTGTCCGGCGCGCTCGATTCGGGCCCGCTCAGTGTGCGCGCGTCCGCAAACAGGGCGCGTGCGGTGCGGCCCAGGCACCGCTCCATGGCCACTCGCTGGTGTTCCGCCGCCAGGATCTGCGGCCAGTCAGCCACGCTGATCCAAGGGATCTGCGGATCACGGGAGTTGTCCGACCACCGTGCGTGCCGGGCGCACAGGTGCCAGGGGTCCGCCACCATCATCCAGGCCGGTTCGCCGATGCCGCGGCGGGCCGCGCACAACGCGCAGGCCCGCACGAGATAGCCGTCCCGCACCGCCCATGGGAACGACCAGGCGGGAGTTCCGTCACTGTCGTCGAGCAGGTATGCCGCGTCCAGGCTCGCGAGCGCCCGCCGCATCACCTCCAGCGGACGGCCGGCCAGGGCGGCCAGGCGCTCGGCGGCAGGGCGGTTGAGGTAGAGCTCGGTCAGGTGCGGCGCGACGGCCTTCGTGCTGCCCTGCCCGACCTCGTCCAGCAACTGCTGGACCTCCAGCCCGTTACGGCCAGCCAGGCGGGTCACGTAGGAGCCGGTCGACTCGCCCGCCATGAACCGGACGTGCAACGGCAGTTCACGCACCCGTATCCGGTCCAAGCCCGCCACCGAATCCATGATCCTCCCTCGCCTCTGCGGCCATGGCTACCACGCCGAGCGGCACGAGGGGCAGGAACAGGGAAAATAATTCGGCAAAGTGCACCGATTCTTGACAGTGATCTGCCGAATATGAGAATGGCCGCCCTGACAGCCGAATGGGAGAAGCGTTTCCTCGCGTCCGAAGAGCCGCCGCCGCAGAAGGCGGCTGAAGGTCGGCCAACGCACTGCGGGGCGCGGGATATGTCGCCTTCGGCCGCCTGGCGGGAGGCTCCTGTCCTGCCTGCTGCAACCCGGCTGAATGCTGGCTGGGTGAGCTGACGAGACGGCTACTCGGCGCCTGCGGATCAGGCTATTCACACGGAACAGCGGCCTCAAGGCGAACCGAACCAATCAGGATGACATTTACGCTCCTGAAGGCGCCACCCAAGCAGTCAAATCGACGGGAATTCCGAAGATCGCTTGACAAGGAACACCGGAAAACCGATCGAATTGGTGCCCGGAGCGGGGCACGAGTCATGCAGGCACGGCGATCGCCCCGCCGATCCAGCCGCCGGTCGCCGAGGACACCCACGTGCCCCACAAGCCCATCCGACTACGCTCATACCAACAACGCGCCGTCAGCGCCATCACCGCAGGCCTCCAACGCCACCCACGAGTAACCGTGGTCGCGGCCTGCGGCACCGGCAAGACCGTCATCGCCCGGGTCAGCGCCGACACCTACACCCCACACGGCAATATCCTCGTGCTCGCCCCCAGCCAGGATCTGGTGGCGCAGACAGCACGCGAGTGGGACCGCGGACGCCCGGACGAGAAGCACATCGCGGTCTGCGCCCTGCCCCCGTCCGGCCGAGGCGCCTTGCTCATCCCCTTCACCACCAGCCCGGCCGAACTCGCTCGCCGCGTCGCCGACCACAGCGGCCCCACCATCGTCTTCTCCACCTACCAGTCCCTGCCCGCGATCGTCGAGGCCCACCGCCGCCACGGCCTGCCGGAGTGGGCCCTCGCCGTCGCCGACGAGGCCCACCACACCACTGGCAGCCTCGACAAGAGCTGGGGCGACATCCACGACGATGCCCAGATCCCCGCGCAGCGCCGCCTCTACATGACGGCGACGCCACGGCGCTGGAGCCACCCGAATCCCAGACACCCCGGCGCGTACAGGCAACCACTGGCATCGATGGACAACCCCGCACTGTTCGGCCCCGTCGTCTTCCGCCTCGAACTGGCCGAAGCCATCGCCCAGGGCATCCTCGCCGACTACCGCGTCGTCGTCCCCGTCATCAGCGCGGATGACCTGCACGACATCCTCACCATGGCCGAGAAAACCCCTCACCTGGACGGACTGCGCCTGGCAGCCATGCAAGTGGGACTGCTGCGCGCCGTACAGGACTACCGCCTCAGCCGCGTCCTAACGTTCCACCGCCTGATCGCGGCCGCCCGCACCTTCGCCCGCACTCTGCCGCACACCGCCACCGCCTTCGCCCAGGGCAGCCAGCCCATGAAACTGTGGGCTGCCGCTCTCGACAGCCGCCAGCCCCGCTCCGAGCGCAACACCAAGCTCTGGCGCTTCGCGGGAAGTTTCTGGCAGAGCCGCACCGCCCTCCTGCCCGGACAGGCCCACACCCACATCCTCAGCAGCGTCAGATGCCTGAGCGAAGGCGTCGACATGCCCGAAGCCGACGCAGTGCTGTTCGCCGACCCCAAACGCAGCGTCGTCGACATCATCCAGACCCTCGGCCGCGCCCTGCGCCAGCCGCCAGGCAGCGGCAAGATCGCCACACTGATCATCCCCGTGTACATCCGACCGGGACAAACCACCCGCGAGGCCATGGAGTCCTCCGACTTCCGCGACCTGTGGGCCATCCTGGACGGACTGCGCACCGCCGACAGCAAGTTCTACACCCGACTGCGCCGCGGCCCTGGCCGCCGCTCCGAAGACCCCGCCCTGGTCGAGCCCGAGCGCCCCGACGAGATCGCCGGCGTTCTCTCACTACGAGCCCACCAGTTCCAGGGCGACGGTTGGAGCAGGGGCTACGAAGCCGCCATGCGTTTCTACGAGAAGCACGGCCATCTCGAAGTCCCCACCGACCACCGGGACCTCCAAGGCATCCACCTCGGCTCATGGATCGGCGAGCAGCGCAACCGCTACGCCAAGGGCACCCTCGACCCCGACCAGGCCTTCGCCCTGTACGCGCTGCGCATCTCCTGGCCCCATCCACCCGGTAGCTTCGAACACAACCTCGCCCTAGCCCGCGACTACGCGACCGCCCACCACACCCTCGCAGTCACGGCTGATACCCCCGGAGTGGACAGCAGCCTGACCGAGTGGCTCGACCAATTGCGGGCCATGAACTGCGAAGACGCGTTGCCTCCCGAACGCCTTGAAGTACTTAACTCCATCGACCCCTGCTGGAACCCCGCCTGGAGCATCGACTGGCAGTACACCTGCGCCCTACTGCGTCGCCGCCTTGCCACCAGCACCTGGCGACCCACATACCAGCTCGCCACCAACGAAACGGATCCCTCCCTGGCCGCTTGGTTGGATCGCCAGATCGACCGGCAACACACCCTGGAGCCGGGGCAACTCGCCCAACTTGCGCTTCTGGCACGCCATCACCCGGATCTCCACCCCCACGCCCTGCTGCTGTCGCGGCAGACCACCAGGCCAGCGATGATCTTTGCGCGCGGCCTGCGTGCCGCGCGCAAGTTTCTCCGACGTGAAGGCCATCTCCAGGTCCCCGACGGACATGTCGAGACCGTCGATGTTGACCATGTCAGACTGGATACCTGGATCGAGCGGCGCCAGCGCGACGCCGCCCAGCTCACCCCTCAGCAAATCGCGGCACTCGACGCACTCGGCCTGCCGGTCGTGCCGCAGTTCCTGGAACCGGAACTCCCGGACGCCGCCTGAAACGGACGTCCGACTGCTGCCCCCAGCCGTGTCACCAGCCCTGTCACCCGGGGACGGATTGCGCCGGTCGACTGACAGACTGCCCTGTTCCCCGTGGCTGCCCTCACCGTCGCCACACCAGACCCCAAACGCAGGCACCACCCAGGCCCTCCGGTCCTGGCCGTGGCATCAGAAGGTCATGTCGGGTTGGTGTCCCAGACATCGTGTTCGGCTGGGTCCCAAAAGCGCACCACACCTTCCAAGGACCGCTGGGCCTCGTCGCCGTGGAACAGAGGAACGGCGAGCGGTGGATCGGCTGAACCCAGCTGTTCGTGCTCTTTGTCCTGTCCTGAAATGGCAGCGGCGTTGGGTGTTGCGACTGCGCAGGCACGGCAGGTGTCTGCGAGCCGCCACTGATGGCCGGTCCTGCTGCGGGCCAGAACGAGAAGAACCAGGCCGTCGCAGCCCCGGTGCCGAGGGTGCAGGCGGCATCCGTGCGCCCCGCACTGGCAGGTCCGCAAGTGAGGGGCGAGTGGCTGCGCCCGGACGTGGCCGGCCAGGTGTGACAGGGCGAAGGCCCGCATGGCACTCGTGATGCCCAGGAGAGGCGCGGGAAGAGAGCCGCAGGCATCGCACACCGCAGTCACTCCCTCTCTGCGCCGTTGGATGGTGACGGTCCAGGCACGATGCGGTGGGTGAGTGGGTGTCGTCTCCACGAGGATGTCGCTCCTCCTCGGTGTCTCGCTGTGGCCGTGCTCTGGGGGTCGGTTCCGGCGTGGGTGGGGGAGTGGCCGGCGGCGGGACACCGTAGTGCAGCCTCCTGCCCTCTGTGATCTTGCAGACTCCGCTGAAAATAGGGCAGAGGTCTGCACTGACAGGGTGGGGTGCCGGGTCGTGCGATAGCTGGGTGACGATCTTGCCGCCCGAGCCCAACATGGACGAGCTCCGCCTGGAGCTGGCCCGGCTGCGAGCGGCCCGCGCATGGTCCTACGACGAACTCGCCGCCCGCAGCGGTCTCTCGCGCCGTACGCTCATCGAGATCGAACAGGGCCGCACCCTGGGAACTCTCGCGACCTGGCACGCCATCGCCCATGCCCTGGGCGAACCTGTCGGTGACCTGCTGGAAAGCATCTGCCACGGCCACCAGCCACCCGGCCCATCACAGCAGTGACCCCCGCTCGCCCGGCCATCGAGTCCGGTATCTGATTCACCCGAATCAGCATCTGCAGTCGCACGGTCGGCCAAGGAGCGAACTCCAGTTCAGTCGTGCGCGCGGCAGCGGACTCTGGCACACGAAGCTCCCTGAAGGGCTCGTGACGTCATGGTGGCCGCCAACCTCAGCGGCTCCCAGAGCCAACCAGGAAAATGGAACACATATCCGTTAAGTGCCGCATGTGTTCGAGGCTGGTGGGCTGAGTGGCTGACTTCCACGGCCTCGCTGCGCAGCTCCCGGCGCGCCGCCCCTCATCGTCCTCCTGGCGGCTGGGCTCGTACGGGCCCACACGCTTTGCCGTCATGCGGTCGCGCCTGCCTCAGCAAGCAACGGCAGACCGCGCCCCGCCGCCCCGTGCCCCTGCGCAAGACAGGATGACGATTCGTGCTGGAACCTACGGAAGAACAGGCCGCAGCAGCTGACGCTTTCAACGCGGGGGAGCACATCGTGCTCCAGGCCGGCGCCGGCACGGGGAAGACCACCACGCTGGCTCTGCTGGCCGCGGCCACGCCGCGCCGGGGCCGCTACCTTGCCTTCAACAAGGCGATCGCCCAGGCCGCGGCCGCTGTCTTTCCCCGCACGGTCGCCTGCAAGACGGCTCACTCCCTGGCTTTTGCCACGGTCGGGCGCCACTACAGCGGCCGGCTCAACGCACCCCGTGTGCCCAGCTGGAAGCAGGGCCAGAACCTCGGCCTCACCAAGCCCCTCACCATCAAGGGCCGAACCGTCGGCCAGCCGATCCTCGCCTCCACCGTCCTGCGGGCCGTCACCACCTTCTGCCACTCCGCGGACAGCACCCTCGAGCCCCACCACGTCCCCCGCCTGCGCGGCCTGGATGCCCCCGAAGTTCACGACAAGCTCGCCGAAGCCGTCCTCCCCTACGCCCACAAAGCGTGGGAAGACCTGCAGAGCCGGGACGGCGCCGCGGTGCGCTTCAGCCACGACCACTACCTGAAGATCTGGGCCCTCACCGACCCGGTCATCGCCGCCGACTACCTGCTGCTGGACGAGGCTCAGGACACCAATCCTGTCCTTGAGACTGTCTTCAACCAGCAGCGCGACCACGCACAACTCGTCATGGTCGGCGACTCCGCCCAGGCCATCTACGGATGGCGCGGCGCCAAAGACGTCATGTCAGCCTTCAAAGGCACCCAGCTCACCCTCACCCGCTCCTTCCGCTTCGGCCACGCCATCGCTGAGGAAGCCAACCGCTGGCTCGCTCTCACCGACGCCCCCATCCGCCTGACCGGAACCGCCACCGTCCGCTCCAGCACCGGCCCCCTCGACACACCAGAGGCGATCCTGTGCCGCACCAACGTCGGCACCATGATCGAAATCATGAAACTCCTGCCCACCGGCCGCCGCGTCGCCCTGGCCGGCGGAGCCGAACCCCTCCAGGCCCTCGCCCGCGCCGCCCACGACCTCCAGAACGGCCGCCGCACCACCCACCCCGAACTCCTGCTCTTCGAGCGCTGGGCAGACCTCAAGGAATACGCCGAACACGACCCCGCCGGTGGCGACCTCGCCCCCCTCATCGATGTCGTCGAACAACACGGCACCCAAGCCATCCTCAACGCCGTCGACAAGCTTGTCCCCGAGACCTACGCCGACATCACCATCTCCACCGCCCACAAAGCCAAGGGCCGGGAGTGGAACACCGTACGGATCTCGAACGACTTCGCCCCAGAGGACACCGGTGAGACCGACGCCAACGGCCAGCCGACTGCCGCGCCCATCGACGCCGACGAGGCACGCCTGGCCTACGTCGCCGTCACCCGAGCCCGCCATCACCTCGACCACCGAGGACTGAGCGCAGTGCCCTCCCCAGTTGCCCACCGCGGAACCGCTCCGTGAATCCTGCCCCGCGGTGAGGCCACATGTGAGGTAGGAGCGGTGCACTGGAAACGGGGGTCGCCCCCACCCACGGAGCCGAGGCTTTGCGTGGGTGGGGGAGCGTTGCCAGACGACGGGGGAGGCCTTCCCGCAGCGTGCGCCCGAAAGAATGCAGCCGCCATGTCCTGCCCTACGCCCTGTCTTCATCCGCCTCCGGCAGACCGTCGACACGCCGGAGGCTGAGCATGCCCGTACCGGCGAAGAGGCGCTGCCTCAGCCTCACCCGAGCTCGCACGGTGGCCATGCAGTCGGTAGACGAGCTCATCCGGTGCTTGCGATACGCGAGCTCTGCGCCAGGCGACGTCATAAGAAAGACTCCCCCTGCCGCGCCCCCACGACCACAGAGCGCGCATGCTGGTGATCGGCGCCAGGAAGGCCCGCACCAGTGCCAACCTCATCAGCGTGCCCTCAAGGGTTCCGCAGACCTCTGAGGGTGCTGGGCTGCCGCGGGTGTGGCATCGGGCAGCGAGCCACCATTGAGGGCCTTGACCGCTTCCAGCAGGGCGAGCATGGCCTGATGCTGCATTTGAACGTTGTCGAACCCTGCGCCGAGCTGCTCCCACTGCTGAAGCAGCGGGTGCCACCAGTGGTTGCACGACTTGATCCATCGTGCGATTCGCTGCAGCTCAGCGGCCTGTTCGTCGCCGAGTGAACCCGGCTGTTGCTCCAGACGGTCCAGGACGACGAGGTCCGGGTGGTCGGACAAGCACCTCTTGAGGAACCGCAGCCGGCGAATCCGTTCCTCATCAGCGCGGCGCTGTGCGAGGACCTCAGCCGACCCAGCTGACAGACGTAAGGTGACGCGGGCCGACAGGATTCGGTACTCCCTGCCACGCGGGACCAGGGCATTGCTCAGAGCCGTGTTGATGCTGTCCTGAGCAGTATGGAGATCGGCCGCACTCAGCTGCCCGGCTCTCTCCGTGGCTACGCCGAGTACAGCGCATCGCACCTGCTCATCGAGGTTTGTGCCCCGTCGCCACGTGGGGCGCCACCGGATGACGAAGAGCCCTTCGAAGGGCACACCGGGTGTGGCAGAGGGAAGGAGTCTGGGCTGGGGACAGGAGGCAGTTCGTGTAGCGCGCTGCCAGGGCCATCTCACAAAGACCTCCCCTGGGGGGTAAACACCGGGCGCAGAGCGGGTTCCACGAGGTGCTGGTAGAAGTCCTGCGCGACGTTGATGTCGCCGATGCTGGGGATGTCACCCAGGGCTCGCATGAGTTCCATGCAGGCCTGGAACATCTTGTGCCCGCGAAGCGTCGGAACGAGCCGATCGCGAAGCCGGCTGTAGGTGCTGGGGTCGGTGGTGCAGTTGCGGATCCAGTTGGTGATCGCCGGGATGACTTCCTCGGCGGTCGCATCCTCCCCGAGAAGGTCTTGCAGAGCACAGTCCACCTCGATGTCGGGAGGTGTGTCCGATAGCAGCCAGGGCATGCCGTTGTGCTCCTGCGGCATGAGTGCCAGGAACGCCAGGCTTCCGCTCTTGCGGCTCGCCTTCGAGGACTGCCACGCATTGACTTCCGCGACGAGCCGTTCGGCTCCTCCGGGCAACTGCGCCAGGTCTCGGTAGGCCTCGAGCACCCTCTCGCGAGTGGCCCGGTCATCGATCGTGTGGGTGATCCTGCGTAGCCGCACCATGGCTCTCTTGGTAGATGAGCGGCTTGAGGAAGAGGACCGCAGAATGCTCTGGCAGGTGGAGATCACGGTGAGCGCGCGGTCGGGTTGTCCGGCCCATCGGTAGAGCACCTCCCAAGCCTGGCGTCCGACATGCTCGTCTTGGACAGCGCGTTCCATGACCAGGCTCAGAAGGCCTTTGTCCTCGCGCGAGAGCATCGTCCCCAGGACGTTGAGGTAGGTCACCCGGCCGTGACGCAGCACCAATTCGGTGATGACATCGGCCACCCGAGCTGACGCTTCCTGGTCCGTGCCGTTCTGGACGAGCCAGGCGAGTACAGGGTCGCGCATGACCTCGTAGTTGTCCCAGACGTATGCCAGAACAGCCCGGCCGTATGAAGGCTGTTCGAAGATCACGGTGTCGTGCGAGTCGACGCTGGCACCGATCTCATGGATGCGGCGCCGCAGACCACGGCCGGCAAACACCGATGCCGTGGTCATTCCGACCTGGTCTTCCGTCACACGCCCCTGCAAGTCACGTGCGCAGGCGGCCACGGAGGCCATGGGTGCTGACTGCCGCACGGCGAGTGCCATGAGTAGACAGCGGTCCTCGATGGTGAGTGACGCATCGTGCTGGTTGTGCGTTGCTGAAACCTCGCCGAACAGGAGGTCCAGCTTGTCTCTCCAGTCCGAGAGCGCGCCCGCAAGACGTTCCTCAAATGAGGCAGTCGCCTCGTAGGAAGCGCGGTCCGGAGTGAGCAGCGGCGATGTCGTCTGCTGC
>NZ_JBQRUY010000003.1:0-83532 GCF_059813725.1 Streptomyces sp. PH9007
TGACCGAGGCGGCCGGCGTGCTGGCCACCCTCGGTGCCAAGGGCGGCAAGGACGAGATCACGCGGCTGCCGGCCCCGGCCGGCACCACCGCGCCGCTGGTGATCGCGGTGGGGCTCGGCTCCGCGCCGCAGGACGGCGAGGACTTCGACCCGGAGACGCTGCGCCGCGCGGCGGGCGCCGCCGCCCGCGCGCTGTCCGGCACGGAGCACGCCGCGTTCGCGCTGCCCGTCACCGACGCGGCGCGGGTCGCGGCGGTCGCCGAGGGTGCGCTGCTGGGCGCCTACGCGTTCACCGCCTTCCGCAAGACCGGCGAGGACGACCGCGGTCCGCTGGCGCGTGTCACGGTGCTGACCGCCGACGCCGAGGGCGCGGACGACGCCGACCGGCAGGCCGCGATCGCGCGGGCGCAGGTGCTGGCCACCGAGGTGGCGCGCACCCGCGACCTGGTGAACACCCCGCCGAACGCCCTCACCCCGGCCGACTTCGCCGCGCACGCCACCGAGGCCGCCGCCGAACACGGCCTGTCCGTCGAGGTGCTGGACGAGGCGGCGCTGCGCGAGGGCGGCTTCGGCGGCATCCTCGGTGTCGGCGTCGGTTCGCAGTCCCCGCCCCGCCTGGTGCGGGTGGCGCACACCCACCCCGAGGCGGACCGGACGATCGCGCTGGTCGGCAAGGGCATCACGTACGACTCGGGCGGCATCTCCCTCAAGCCCGCGGGGCACAACGAGACGATGAAGTGCGACATGGCCGGCGCCGCCGCCGTCCTGTCCACGGTCGTGGCCGCCGCCCGGCTCGGCCTGAAGGTCAACATCACCGGCTGGCTGGCGCTGGCCGAGAACATGCCCTCGGGTTCGGCGACCCGCCCCGGTGACGTGCTGCGCATGTACGGCGGCAAGACCGTCGAGGTGCTGAACACCGACGCCGAGGGGCGGCTGGTGATGGCCGACGCGCTCGTGCGGGCCGGCGAGGAGTCCCCGGACGCGATCGTCGACGTGGCGACCCTGACCGGCGCGATGATGCTGGCGCTGGGCAAGCGCACCTTCGCGGTGATGGGCAACGACGACACCTTCCGGGGTCTGCTGCACGACAGCGCGCGGCGCGCGGGTGAGCAGTCCTGGGAGATGCCGCTGCTCGCCGATCTGGCCGAGGGCATCAGCACCTCCACCATCGCCGACCTGAAGAACATGGGTGAGCGGATGGGCGGCGGTCTGGTGGCCGGCCTGTTCCTGAAGGAGTTCGTCCCGGCGGGCACCCCGTGGGCGCACCTGGACATCGCGGGCCCGGCGTTCAACGAGGGCGGCGCGTTCGGTTACACCCCGAAGGGCGGTACGGGTTCGGCCGTGCGCACCCTGCTGCTGCTCGCCGAGCGGGCGGCCGCCGGGGAGCTGGCGGGTCAGGGCTGACCCGCCCCGTCACGTGATGCCCGTCACGGTGGCCCCGGCCCTGCCCGGCCCGGCGTGTCACTTGTCGCCGACAAGTGCGAAGATGTTGTTCCGGCAGGACAGGGCCGGGCTCAACCAACCGGGGCGAGCCACATTGAGCCGCGCATCACACCACGCGGCGTACATATACCGCCGGCCGGTCGATGTGGACCGGGTTCCGGTGAACCCCATGCTTGGAGGAACGTGACGTGGCGAACGACGCCAGCACCGTTTTCGACCTGGTGATTCTCGGTGGCGGCAGCGGCGGTTACGCCGCGGCCCTGCGCGCTTCGCAGTTGGGCCTGGACGTCGCCCTGATCGAGAAGAACAAGCTGGGCGGCACCTGTCTGCACAACGGCTGCATCCCCACCAAGGCCCTGCTGCACGCCGGTGAGGTAGCCGATGCCGCCCGCGACGCGTCGGAGTTCGGCGTGAAGGCCAGCTTCGACGGTATCGACATCGCCGGGGTGCACAAGTACAAGGACGGGGTGATCGCGGGGCTCTACAAGGGGCTCCAGGGTCTGGTCGCCTCGCGCAAGATCACCTACGTGGAGGGCGAGGGCCGGCTGTCGTCGGCCACCTCCGTGGATGTGAACGGCCAGCGCTACGTGGGCCGGCACATCCTCCTGGCGACCGGCTCCACCCCGAAGTCGCTGCCGGGTCTGACCATTGACGGCGACCGGGTGATCTCCTCGGACCACGCGCTGGTCCTGGACCGGGTCCCGAAGTCGGCGATCGTGCTGGGCGGTGGCGTCATCGGCGTCGAGTTCGCCTCGGCGTGGAAGTCGTTCGGCACCGAGGTCACGATCATCGAGGGCCTGCCGCACCTGGTTCCGGCGGAGGACGAGAACAGCTCGAAGTTGCTGGAGCGTGCCTTCCGCAAGCGCGGCATAAAGTTCTCCCTCGGTTCCTTCTTCAAGGGCGTGGAGTACACCGCCGACGGCGTCCGGGTCACCCTGGACAACGGCAAGGTCCACGAGGCCGAGCTGCTGCTGGTGGCCATCGGCCGCGGCCCGGTCTCCCAGGGCCTGGGCTACGAGGAGGCCGGGGTCGCCATGGAGCGCGGCCACGTGCTGGTGGACGAGTACTGCCGCACCAACGTGCCCACCATCTCGGCGGTCGGTGACCTCATCCCCACCCTGCAGCTGGCGCACGTCGGCTTCGCCGAGGGCATCCTGGTCGCGGAGCGGCTGGCGGGTCTGTCGCCGGTGCCGATCGACTACGACGGTGTGCCGCGGGTGACGTACTGCCACCCCGAGGTCGCCTCCGTGGGCATCAGCGAGGCGAAGGCCAAGGAGCGGTACGGGGCCGACCAGGTCGTCACCCTGAAGTACAGCCTGGCCGGCAACGGCAAGAGCAAGATCCTGAAGACCTCGGGCGAGATCAAGCTCGTGCAGGTCCGTGACGGTGCCGTCGTCGGCGTCCACATGGTCGGCGACCGGCTCGGCGAGCAGGTCGGCGAGGCTCAGCTCATCTACAACTGGGAGGCGCTGCCCGCCGAGGTCGCGCAGCTCATCCACGCGCACCCGACGCAGAACGAGGCGCTCGGCGAGGCCCACCTGGCCCTGGCCGGCAAGCCGCTGCACTCCCACGACTGACCCAGGCCGCGTTGCCCACCAGAGCGCGCCACCATCCGTACCGCACATCTCGTAAGGAGCAACAGAAACCATGCCGGTTTCCGTAACCCTTCCGGCGCTCGGCGAGAGCGTGACCGAGGGCACCGTCACCCGCTGGCTGAAGGCCGAGGGTGAGCGTGTCGAGGCCGACGAGCCGTTGCTCGAGGTCTCCACCGACAAGGTTGACACCGAGATCCCGGCGCCCGCCGCCGGTGTTCTCACCAACATCAAGGTCGCCGAGGACGAGACCGTCGAGGTGGGCGCCGAGCTGGCGATCATCGACGACGGTACGGGGGCGGCCGCCGCTCCCTCCCCCAGCCTTCGGCAGGGGGCGCCCCCAGCCCCGGCCGCGGAGCCCGCCGCGGCCGAGCCCGCGCCCGCCCCGGCGCAGGCCGAGGCCCCGGCTCCGGCCGCCCCCGCCGCTCCGGCGGCGCCGGCCGGCGGTGCCGCCTCCGGCACCGACGTGGTGCTGCCCGCGCTCGGTGAGTCCGTCACCGAGGGCACCGTCACCCGCTGGCTGAAGGCCGTCGGCGAGTCGGTCGAGGCCGACGAGCCGCTGCTGGAGGTCTCCACCGACAAGGTCGACACCGAGATCCCGGCGCCGGTCTCCGGCACCCTGCTGGAGATCACGGTGGGCGAGGACGAGGTCGCCGAGGTCGGCGGCAAGCTGGGCGTGATCGGTGCGGCGGACGCCGCTCCGGCCGCTGCCGAGCCCGCCCCGGCCGCCGCTCCGGCTCCGGCCGCCCCGGCTCCCGCGCCGGCCCCCCAGGCCGCCGCACCCGCCCCGGCTCCGGCCGCTCCGGCACCGGCGCCCGCGCCTGCCCCCGCACCCGCTCCGGCTCCGGCCGCCGCGGCACCGGCCCCCGCGCCGGCCGCGGAGGGCGCGTACGTCACCCCGCTGGTGCGCAAGCTCGCCGGCGAGAACGGCGTGGACCTGAACACCGTCACCGGCTCCGGTGTCGGCGGCCGCATCCGCAAGCAGGATGTGCTCGCCGCGGCCGAGGCCGCCAAGGCCGCCGCGGCGCCCGCCGCCGCCCCGGCCGCCGCCGCGAAGGCCGCCCCGGCTCCGCAGACCCCGTCCCCGCTGCGCGGCCAGACGGTGAAGCTGACCCGGATCCGCAAGGTCATCGCGCAGAACATGATGAAGGCGCTGCACAACCAGGCGCAGCTGTCCACCGTGGTCGAGGTGGACGTCACCCGGATCATGAAGCTGCGGGCGCGGGCCAAGGAGTCCTTCCTGGCGCGCGAGGGCACCAAGCTGTCCCCGATGCCGTTCTTCGTGAAGGCCGCGGCCGAGGCGCTGAAGGTCCACCCGGCCGTCAACGCCAAGCTCAACGACGACGACACCGTCACGTACCACGATGTGGAGAACATCGGGATCGCGGTGGACTCCGAGAAGGGCCTGATGGTCCCGGTCATCAAGGGCGCGGGCGACCTCTCCCTGGCGGGCATCGCCAAGAAGACCGCCGAGCTGGCCGGCAAGGTCCGCTCCGGCAAGCTGAGCCCGGACGACATGGGCGGCGGCACGTTCACGATCAGCAACACCGGTTCGCGCGGTGCGCTGTTCGACACGATCATCGTGAACTACCCGCAGGTCGCCGAGCTGGGCATCGGTGCCACGGTGCGCCGTCCTGTCGTGATCAACCACCCCGAGCTGGGTGAGACGATCGCGATCCGCGACATGGTGTACCTGACGCTCTCCTACGACCACCAGCTGGTGGACGGCGCGGACGCCGCCCGCTACCTGGCGGACGTGGAGGCCCGCCTGGAGGCCGGCGAGTTCGAGGGTGAGCTGGGTCTGTAAGGCCACGGCGACACCGCGGGCCGCGCCCCGTCCGGAGCATTCCGGGCGGGGCGCGGCCTATTGTTCTGGGGGGTGTCTTCACAGTAGCGCCGTCCGCCCGAAGGGCGGGCCCCGCGGTTCCCCCAGCCTTCGGCCGGGAGGTGCCCCCAGGTGCGGTGCATCGCAAGTGCGACAACGCAGCGAGGTGCCGTGCCTGGGGGCACCTCCCAGCCGCCAGGCTGGGGGAGTCGCGGGGCAGGCGGGACTGTGAAGACACCCCCAGGGCAGCCAGTACCAGGGAGCGTGATGTCACTCATGAGTCAGCCGGTCGTGCATTCCCTGCGCGAGCAGATCCGTCAGCACATCGTCGAGGGGATCGTCAGCGGGCGCTGGCAGCCGGGCGAGCGGATCGTGGAGCGGCGGATCGCGGTGGAGCTGGAGGTCAGCCAGACGCCGGTACGCGAGGCGCTGCGCGAGCTGGAGGCGCTGCGGCTGATCGAGTCCGCCCCGAACAAGGGGGTGCGGGTGCGGGCGCTGACCGTGTCCGTGCTGGAGGAGACCTATCCAGTGCGCGCCGGTCTGGAGCAGATCGCGGCGGAGCTGGCGGCGGGTCGGCTGGCGCGCGACGTGTCGGCGCTGGAGCCGCATGTGGCGGCCCTGTACGCGGCGGACCGGGCGGGGGACGCGGAGGCCCAGGTGGGGCACACGGTGGCCTTCCACCGGGAGCTGGTGCGCGCCTCGGGGAACGGGGTGCTGCTGCACACCTGGGAGTCGCTGGGGATCGAGGTGTGGACGGCGCTGTCGATCCGCTGGCTGGGGACGCGGCAGCAGTCGTACGCGGAGGAGCACCAGGCGCTGCTGGACGCGTTCACGCGGGGTGATCCGCGGATCGGTGAGCTGGTGAAGGCGCATGTGCTGAACTGCGCGCCGCACGTTCCGGAGGGCCGGGAGGCGCCGGACGGGGACCCGGCGGGGGTGGCACAGGGTGCACATGGCGTCTGAAGATGCGCAATTGTCCTGGCACAGGATGCCAATTTCCCCGTTCTGAGCGTTTTTTTACGACCCACCTTTGATCGATCATCGATCACGGGCTTACAGTCATCAGCGAACCGTTGTTACACCCGCATGACATTGTCCTGTCCGGAAGGGGGCCACCCATGCCCGATCCCGTACGCCTTCGGCTCTCCGCGCTCGATCAGCTGCCGGATCGTGATCCCGAGGAGACCGCCGAGTGGGGCGCGAGCCTCGACGCCGTGGCCGCCGCCGCCGGCCCGCACCGGGCCGGCCAGCTGGTGCGCCGCACGGTGGAGCACGCCCAGGCCAGCGGGATCGATGTGCCCTCGCTGCTGGAGACGGATTACATCAACTCCATCCCGACCGGCGCCGAGCCCGAGTTCCCCGGTGACGAGGCCCTGGAGGCGCGCGTCACCGCCTGGAACCGGTGGAACGCCGCCGCGATGGTCACCCGGGGCGCCCGGTACGGGGTGGGCGGCCACATCGCCACCTTCGCCTCCGCCGCCTGGCTCTACGAGACCGGCTTCCAGCACTTCTTCCGCGGCAAGGACGCGGCGGACGCGCCCGGCTCCGGCGACCAGCTGTTCATCCAGGGCCACGCCTCCCCCGGCATCTACGCCCGCGCCTTCCTCGACGGCCGCCTCACCGAGGCGCACCTGGACAACTTCCGCCAGGAGTCGGGCGGCGCCGGCCTGCCCTCGTACCCGCACCCGCGGCGGCTGCCGTGGCTGTGGGAGTTCCCCACCGTCTCCATGGGCATAGGCCCGCTGTCGGCGATCTACCAGGCGCGGTTCAACCGCTACCTGGAGAACCGCGGCATCAAGGACACCTCCGCCTCGCACGTGTGGGCGTTCCTGGGCGACGGCGAGATGGACGAGCCCGAGTCGACCGCCGCGCTGGCGCTGGCCGGGCGTGAGGGTCTGGACAACCTCACCTTCGTCATCAACTGCAACCTCCAGCGGCTCGACGGCCCGGTGCGCGCGAACTTCAAGATCGTGCAGGAGCTGGAGGCGCAGTTCCGGGCGGCCGGCTGGAACGTCATCAAGACCCTGTGGGGCTCCGCCTGGGACGACCTGCTGCGGGCCGACACCACCGGCGCGCTGGTACGGCGGCTGCGGGAGGTACCGGACGCGCAGTTCCAGACGTACGCCACCCGCGACGTCGCCTACATCCGCGACCACTTCTTCGGCACCGACCCGGCGCTGGCGCAGCTGGGCGCCTCGCTGCCGGACGCGAAGATCGCCGAGTGCTTCCACACCTCGCGCGGTGGCCACGAGCCCCGCAAGGTGTACGCCGCGTACCGGGCGGCCGTGGAGTTCAAGGGCGCCCCGACCGTGGTGCTGGCCCAGACGGTCAAGGGCCACACGCTGGGCGACGGCTTCCAGTCGCGCAACGCCAACCACCAGATGAAGAAGCTCACGATGCAGCAGTTCCGCACCATGCGGGACCTGCTGGAGCTTCCCATCCCGGACAGCGAGCTGTCCGGCGACCTGGTGCCCTACGCCCACCCCGGCCCCGACTCCCCCGAGGTGCGCTACCTCCAGGAGCGGCGCGCGGCCCTGGGCGGTCTCGCCCCGGCCCGCCGGGTGCACCAGGTGGTGCTGCCGGAGCCGTCCGAGAAGGCGTTCAAGGCGCTGGAGAAGGGCTCGGGCTCGCAGGAGGTCGCCACCACCATGGTGATCGTCCGGCTGGTCAAGGACCTGATGCGGGAGAAGGAGTCGGGCCGGCGCTGGGTGCCGATCGTCCCCGACGAGGCCCGTACCTTCGGCATGGAGTCGATGTTCCCGTCCGCCGGGATCTACTCGCCGCTGGGCCAGACCTACGAGTCGGTCGACCGCGACCAGCTGCTGCACTACAAGGAAGCCGTCAACGGCCAGATCCTGAACGAGGGGATCACCGAGGCCGGTTCGATGGCCGACTTCACGGCGGCGGCCACGGCGTACGCCACGCACGGCGAGCCGATGATCCCGTTCTACATCTTCTACTCGATGTTCGGCTGGCAGCGCACCGGCGACCAGATGTGGGCGCTGGGCGACCAGCTGGGCCGCGGGTTCATCGTGGGCGCCACGGCCGGCCGCACCACGCTGACCGGTGAGGGCCTGCAGCACGCGGACGGTCACTCGCCGCTGATCGCCTCCACCAACCCGGCGGCGCTGACGTACGACCCGGCGTTCGCGTACGAGGTGGGCGTCATCGTCAAGGACGGTCTGCGCCGGATGTATGGCCCGGACGCCGAGGACGTCTTCTACTACCTGACGGTCTACAACGAGCCGAAGCCGCAGCCCGCCATGCCCGAGGGCGTGGAGGAAGGCATCCTGCGCGGTCTGTACCGCTTCAACGAGGGGCAGGCCCCCTCGGCGGAGGCGCCGCGGGTTCAGCTGATGGCGTCGGGTACGGCCATCCACTGGGTCCTTGAGGCCCAGCGACTTCTGTCCGAGCAGTGGGGCGTGGCCGCCGACGTGTGGTCCGCCACCTCCTGGAGCGAGCTGCGCCGTGACGCCCTGTCCTGTGACGCGGCGCAGCTTCGAGGGGAAGACCGGGTCCCGTACGTGACGCGTGCGCTGCGGGGCGCGCGGGGCCCGGTCCTCGCCGTGAGCGACTGGATGCGGGGAGTGCCCGACCAGATCGGTCAGTGGGTCGAGCAGGACTACTCCTCGCTCGGCACGGACGGCTTCGGCCTCTCCGACACCCGTGAGGCGGCCCGCCGGCACTTCGGCGTGGACCCGCAGTCGATCGTGGTGGCGGCGCTGGACCGGCTGGCCCGGTCCGGTGAGGTCAAGCGCGAGACGGTACTGGCGGCGCGCGAGGCCTACGGCCTGTAACCGCGTGCGGCCATCGGGCCCGCCCGTCCCCGGATCGGGGGTGGGCGGGCCCTTCGCCGTTTGTGATGATGGCGGCATGCGAGCCGCCCGCCTGATGAGAGTGGTCCTGCTGCTCCAGTCCCGCCGGACCATGACGGCGGCGGAGCTGGCGGCAGAACTGGAGGTCTCCGAACGCACCGTCCAGCGCGACATCGCCTCCCTGTCGGAGGCGGGCGTCCCGGTGTACGCGGACCGGGGCAGGTCCGGCGGCTACCGGCTGATCGGGGGGTACCGCACGCGGCTGACGGGTCTTGGGCGGGACGAGGCGGAGGCGCTGTTCCTGTCGGGCGTCCCCATGGCCCTGCACGCCTTGGGCCTGGCGGACGCGGCGTCGGCGGCCCGGCTGAAGGTCTCGGCGGCGCTCGTACCGGACCTGGCGGACGCCTCGGACTCGGCGGCGCAGCGCTTCCACCTGGACGCCCCGGGCTGGTGGCAGCCGGCCGACCCGCCGCCACTGCTGCCGGTGGTGGCGGAGGCGGTGTGGGACGACGCGGAGCTGAGCGTGGTCTACCGGGAGAAGAAGCGGACGCTGGCCCCGTACGGCCTGATCCTCAAGGCCGGAGTGTGGTACCTGGCGGCGCGGGTGGGGGCGTCGGTACGGGTCTACCGGGTGGACCGCTTCACCTCGGCCACGGCGACGGGTGAGCGCTTCGAGCGGGAGAACTCCTTCGACCTGCCCGCCTTCTGGGAGGAACGGGCCAGGGAGTTCGCGCGCTCGATCCTGCGCGAGACGGTCACGGTGCGCCTGACGGAGACGGGTGCCCGGGCCCTGCGCCGGGTGACCGACCGTACGGCGGCGGAGGAATCCCTGGCGGCGGCCGGCGCCCCGGACGGGGCGGGCCGGATCACGGTGGTGCTGCCGGTGGAGTCCCAGGACGTCGCCTTCGAGCAACTCCTGGCGCTGGGCCCCGAGGCGGAGGTCCTGGCCCCGGCGGACCTGCGCCGCCGCTTCGCCGAGGCGACGCGCCGCTCGGCGGCGCTCTACGCCTGACCCGGGGGTCGGCGCGCGTCGTCGCCGGCCAAGGCGGCGAGGGTGACGGCGGCCCAGGCGCGGACCCGCTGCTCGTGGCCGGCGGCTGGAAAACCGCCGGCCACGGAGACATCGGCGATGGTGACCCCGAACGTGGTGGGCGCGGGCCGCTCCGGCAGTTCCGGCTCCGCCCCCGGCCACGGCGGCGCACCGTGCCGCCGGCGGGAGTTGCCCCGGCGCAGCGCGCCGGTCAGCGCGCGGAGCCCTTCCCGTCCCCCGTCGAGGAACGCCCGGAGCACCACCAGGCGCGTCCCCGGCCTGCCGGGCCCGGCGACGGGGTTCCCGGGATGCTGGAGCAGGTAGCAGGCGACCACGACGCCGTGCAGCGGCCCCCACGGCTCCTGCCGGGAATGGTCCAGGGCCAGCAGCCGATCGAACATCTCCTCACAGGTCGAACCGGCCGCCTCCGCTCCGCACTCCGCGCACCTCGTCACACTCACCGTCGCAGGATGCCCGCGAAACACCACCACGCCAACGGGTTTGTCCCGCGATCAGCGGGCGAGGAGGAACGAGCCCCGGGTCGGCTCGACTGTCCTGGCGATGAGCACCCGGCCCGCGGGCGAGTGCGGGGCCGGCGTACCTGCGGAGTTGAGAGGCTCGGGGGCTGGGCCCGGTGTCAGGGGCGGACGGGGCGCCGGGGCAGCGGGGAGGAGTACACGACGCTGGTCGTCACCGAGCCCAGGCCGCTGATACGCCCGGAGATCTCCTCCAGGTGGCGCATCGAACGCGCCGCGACCTTGATGACGAAACAGTCGTCCCCCGTCACGTGGTGCGCCTCCAGGATCTCCGGCATCGCCGCGACGAGGTCGTGGAAGGGCTTGTAGTTGCTGTGCGGGTAGCGCAGCCGCACGAACGCCAGGATCGTGAGGCCGACCTTCTCCGGATCCACGACCGCCGCGTAGCCGCTGATGACGCCGGCCTCCTCCAGACGGCGCACGCGCTCGGTGACGGCGCTGGCGGACATGGAGACGGCGCGTGCGAGGTCGGCGAAGCTGGCGCGGCCGTCGCGCTGGAGGGCGTCGAGGATGCGCCGGTCGACGTCATCGAGGGAAAGCGCGGTCATTGGGGAGAGGTACCACGGATTCCCTGGCTACAACAACCAAGTGCCGTGGATGCAGCCTTCAGAACGCGGGAGGGCCGCCGTAGATTCACGGTTGTCGTGAACGAACCGGCCGCCCACCCGCCCGGCATCAGGAAAGGCTTGTGCCCATGCCCATGCCCGTGCCCGTCACCACCACCGGCACCGCCGCCAACCCCGTCCTGCGTGTGCCCGCCGCCGCCCCCGCCGAGGCGGCGGCCCACTTCCGCGCGGCGCTCCGTTTCCAGACGGATGTGTCCGACGTCGCCGCCGCGCTGGCGAGCGGTGAACCGGGCTGTGTGGTCCTCGACTGCCGCTCCACGGCGTCCTGGAACCAGGGACACATCCCCGGCGCCCTCCACCTGCCGACCGCGCTGATCCCCGAACGCGCCGCGGAACTCCTCGACCCCTCGGTGCCCGTCGTCACCTACTGCTGGGGCCCCGCCTGCAACGGCGCCACCCGTGCCGCCCTCGCGCTGGCCGAACTCGGCTACCGGGTGAAGGAGATGATCGGCGGATTCGAGTACTGGGCGCGCGAAGGCTTTGCATATGAGACGGATCAGGGCACCGAGCACCGCGACGCCGACCCGCTGACCGTCCCCGTCACGGAAGCCTGCGGCTGCTGACCCGGGACCGCCAGGCCCGGGACGGCTCCGGGCGCGAGAATCCCGCGCCCGGAGCCGTCCCGGCGGGCAAGGTGGGTCACAGGGCGGCCAGGGCTTTACGCCAGGGGAAGGCCGCCGGACTGCCCTGCTTGGGCGGGTGCGGGGTGTAGTGGTCGAGGTCCGGACCGGTGAGCACTCGGACACCCTGCCGCCGCAGTGTCTCGATACTGCGCGGCACGGCCGGCTGTGCCGCCTGAGCCTGGTTGAAGTACGGCACGGCAACCACCGGCACCCCCAGATGCACGCCCTCCGACACCAGCCCGATGGCCAGGGTGTCCGCGATGCCGTGGCCCCACTTATTGAGACTGGTACAACTCAACGGCGCCACCAGCATGGCGTCGGCGGGCGGAAGCGCATCGGCCTCCCAGGGCAGCTTGTACTGCGACCGCACGGGATGCCCGGTCAGCTCCACCAGCTCCGGCATCCGCGCCTCCCACCATCGGGCGGCGGAAGGCGTCAGCACCAGGCACACCTCCCACCCGGCCGTCTGCGCCGCACGGACCCCGTCATCGATGTCCCGAGTGGGCCCGGCGGCGCACCCAATCAGATACAGCACCCGTGTCATCACGCAGTCCACCGCGTCGCGCCATCGCGTGCAAGCCCCACCAGTGACCGACATGGCACAGCGAACCGTTCCCCTCGGCGGCTCTGCGGCCATGCACACAATGGGACACCTGATCTTGAGGGAGGCGTGCGTGATCCGTGCAGTGGCTTTTGACGTCGGGGAAACATTGACGTGCGACGACCGGTACTGGAACGCGTGGGCGGACTGGCTGGACGTGCCCCGGCACACACTGTCGGCAACCGTCGGGGCGGTGGTGGCGCGGGGGCAGGACAACGCCGAGGCTCTGCGATTGTTGCGGCCGGGCGTGGACCTGGCCGCCGAGTACGCGGCACGAGAAGCGGCTGGACGCGGCGAGGATCTGACAGAGGACGACCTGTACGCGGATGTGCGGACCGCGCTCACATCCTTGCGGGCCTCTGGTCTGCGCGTAGTGATCGCGGGCAACCAGACGGAGCGAGCGGGCGTTTTGCTGCGCGGGCTGGAACTGCCTGCCGACGCGGTCGCGGTGTCCGCCGAATGGGGGGTGGCCAAACCCCAGCCCGAGTTCTTCGCCCGCCTGATCGAGCTGACCGGTCACCCGGCGGACGAGATTCTGTACGTGGGGGACCATCCCGCCAATGACGTTTTCCCCGCACACGCGGCCGGCCTGCGCACCGCCCATCTCCGGCGGGGTCCATGGGGGTACTTGTGGGCGGACGATCCCAAGGTCCGCGCCATCGCTGACTGGAGCGTGGGCTCTCTTGATGAACTGGCGAACATGGTTATCCGTGAGGTGTCCCCCGGGTAGCTGGCGTTCTCCGGATTGCGGCACGGCAACGCTGTCTGGCCGGTACGGTCCGGAGCATGTCGCGCGCCTTCCGGAGCCTCACATGTCTGTAGACACAGCCCACGCCGTCGGAAGAAGAGTCGCCTACCAGCGTCGCATGGCCCGTCTTACCCAGGAGCAACTTGCAGCAGCTGCCGGTATTCATGTCGGATCACTGCGCAAGATCGAACGAGGCGCCCGGGGCGCCAGCGAGACGGTGCTCGATGCCTTGGCTGCCGCCCTCGGCGTTGATGTCCTGCGCTTGCACGGGAATCGAGAGCACGCTTCCAGCCGGGTACGTGACGAGATGCCGGCTCTGTCAGCGGTGTTGGCCGGCTTCGATTGGCCGGACGAAGGGCCCGTACGTCCCCTGCACCAATTGAGGAAAGGGACAGCGAACCTCGCCGAGTGGCGTCTCGGAGCCCAATACCTCCGGGTCGCACGTCAAGCACCCGGGCTACTGGCTGAATTGCTGCGCGCTTTGCACATCGCGCCCGGCAACGAAACGGCACAAATTACCCACCTGCTGGTGAGCGCTTGCCGTTCCGCGGATGCGGTTGCCTACAAGTACGGCGCCCCAGATCTTTCGGCGCGCATCATCGACATCATGCGGTGGGCAGCGCCACGTGCCGAGAACGCGTTGCTCGACGCCACCGTCGCGTACGTCCGAGCTGAGACGTTTTTCGCTGCTCAGGCCCATGCCGCAGGGCTTCGGATGTTGGAACGAGCACTCGACGAGTCCCCGGCTCCGCGAGACACGACGACACGAGCATCGCGGGGTGCCCTGCACATGCGTGCCGCCGTGATGGCAGGTCGCGACGGGAATTCATCTTCTGCGATCGATCACATGGAAAGGGCCAGCCTCCTGGCTCATCAGGTCGCGGAAGGTGTCTACCAGGGAACCGCCTTCGGCCCGGCCAGCCTCATCGTGCACAAGGTTTCGCTTTCAGTTTCCCTCGGTGGAGATCACGTCCCGCGAGCTCTGGAAATCTCCCGTAATTGGACACCACCAACGGATCTCCCGGCCGAACGTCGCAGTAGCTTCTACATCGAATTGGCTCGCGCTCAGCTCTGGGCAGGGCTTCCCGATCAGGCCTTCGACTCACTGAAGGCCGCCCGCCACATCGCCCCACAGCACACCCGGGAGCACCGATGGGTTCGTGAGGATGTCGGCACCCTGCGCCGGTTGAAGCGATCCGATGCCGAATCGCTGAGTGCCTTCGCTGAATGGTGCCGCGCCTCCGGCTGACCCTGCTAACCCTCGCTGGGTCAGTTCAGGGGGTGAACATGGACAACCATCTGCCGGACCAGATCAACGACGGATGGATCGGCAATGGAGCAGCACAACGCCTCCCTGTCCCCTGCAGGGGTATTCATCGTCGGGGCGAAGAGTTTCGCCTCACCCGATCGACAGGAATCTCGATGAGCCGCGCCGGAGGGCTCGCCGCCAACGGCTCACCATGCTGGCTTCCGACGGCACTCCAGGGTGCCCGGACGCTGCCCTGCGGCAGGTGGTTCGACGCCGTGCGGGTGCCGGAGAGGTTGGGGGCCCGGGCGGTCGCCGTGCTGGGGGCGGCGTCGCGGGGGGTGGTCGGGGACTTCGCCCGGGGGGTGGTGACCTGGCTGGTGTTTCCGGGGGTTGCCGACGGGTGGCGGCTCGCCGGTGTGGTGGTGCTGGGAAGCGGCCAGGTGGTGGAGGTGCCGCCCGCCGCGTGGGTGGCGGGGTCCGGGCACGGGTTGCGGTGGGTGGTACGGCCCCGTGGGGACGGGCTCACCGATGGCGAGACGCTGTACGGAGCACTGGTGGCGACCGGGGAGCCGTCGTGCGGGCTCGGGGCGCAGCGGTGTGAGCCCGTGGGTGGGCGGTTGGTGGTGGTCGCCGACATAGGGGGGAACCGGCTGGTGTACGCGTGCCCGCCGTGTGTGGAGCGGTACGGGCTGCTGCCCGCGGCACTGCATCCGGTGGGCGGGCGGCCGGGGATCCGGAGGGTTCCCCGGTGAACGGGGTGTGGGTGCGGGCGGTGGAGATCGGGGCGGACACGGTCATGGTCGGGGATGTCATCGCCGTGGGCGGGCGGCAGTTGATGGTGGCCGATCTGGTCTCCGTCCCGGGTGGGCGGCGGCTGCACTTCGCCAGTGGGGAGGTTCTGGTGCTGCATCAGCACTCGCGGTTGACGGCGACGCGGTCGGGTCCGTACCGGCGGACGAAGCGGTGAGCGTCCACGCCCGGCCCGTGCCGCCCCGGCGAGGTGGGGGCACCTCCCGGCCGGAGGCTGGGGGAGGTTCGGAGTGGGTGCTCGGGCGGTGCTGGTTGTGGTGCGGGAACCGGCACACCTGGGTGGTGTGGCTCGGGCCGGCCCGTACGTCCGGGTACCACGCGTCGTTCTACGCCTGCGAGCCGTGCGTCGACCGGCTGCATCACACGATCATCGACTACGCCGACGCCATGGTGGACGCTCCGGTGGACGGTGAGGGGATACGGGTGCCGTTGTACGTCGGGGCCGCCGATCCGGTGCGGCCCGCGCCGATCACGTATCGGCGCGGGCGGCACCGGCGGCCACGGACCGCCCTCGGCCGGTTGTGGGGGCGGGTCGTCAGCGGCCGGGAGGCTCAGCCGGTCAGGACGGAGACGGCTGCGAAGAGGTAGAGGCAGCCGCCCGCGGTGACCGCGCCGCCCGCGATGGCCGGGGTCCAGGCCGAGACGGTGGCGGCCAGCCGGGAGCCGCCCGCGCGGCCGGCCAGCAGCGTACGGCCGCGCACGGTCAGCACACCGACGCCCGTGAGGGTGACGGCCATGCCCACGCCGAAGGCCAGGACCAGGATGACGGCGTTGAGGGAGCGGCCGGTGAGCATGCCGCTGACCAGGACCAGGAAGGCCGAGGGGGACGGCAGCAGGCCACCGGAGATGGCGATGGCCGTCAGGCCGCGCCGGGACCAGGGCGAGGTCTCCGGGATGTCGTGGCTGTGGTCATGGCCGTGCGTGTGCGAATTGCCGTGCGCGTGGTCGTGGCTGTGGGAGTGCGCGTGGGTGTGGACGTGCCGGCGGCGTCGGGCGCGCAGGTGGCGGTGGAGCAGGTGGGTACCGACGCCGATCACCACCACCCCGGCGGCGACCTGGAGCCAGGCCGTGACGGTCTCGGTCGCGAACCCGGCCGCCCCGGACATCCCCACCCAGGCGCTGGCCAGCAGCAGCACGGACAGGGTGTGCATGAGCGCGACGATCACCCCCAGCCGCAGCGCGTCCCGGTACCGCCCGCGCACCCCCACCAGATAGGCGGCGGTGATGCTCTTGCCGTGCCCCGGGGCCACCGCGTGCGCGGCGCCGACGCCCAGGGCCACCAGCAGCGCGACCCAGAAGGCCGCCCGGCCGTCGAAGAGGGCGATCAGCTTGCCGTCCAGGCTGTTGAGGTCGTTCATGAGCGAGCCTTCCCGGCTGCCCGCCGCCGGCCGATCACGACCCAGGCCACGGCACCCGCCATGATGGCGGCGGCCGTTCCGGCGGCCACGGCGAGACCGGGGGTGGCCAGCATGCCCGCGTACCAGGAGAAGTTCATCCGCCGGGTGGTGTCCGTGGCGGTGAGCAGGGTGCTGCTCGGGTCGGCGGGGGTCTCGGCGGTGAGCATGGTGCGGTACGCCTCGTTGAGGTCGGAGAGCGCGCCGACCGTCACATCCACCTCCCGTACGTCGTCCGGGCAGCGGTAGGTGAGCCGGGCGCCCTCGGCCAGGAGGTCGTCCATCGAGGTCAGTTCGCCCTCGCAGCGGGTGCCGTCCTGGGTGATGTAGATCTGGTCGAGCAGGTACGTCCGTACGTCCTCGGAGCGTTGCAGCTTCTCCTCGCCGGTGAGCGTGGTGGAGACGGTTCCGGTGCCGGGGTCCTCCAGGGCGCCGAGTGCCTGGCCGAGCGCGACCCAGTCGTCCTCGGCGGCGCGCCAGGCGATGGAAACGGTCGCACCGTCCGCGCTGATGGTGGCGGTGGACGGTGGGCCGAAGGGGTGGGCGGCGGCGGGCGGGGCCGCCGGGCCGGCGGTGGCCCAGAGGATGGCCGCCGCCGCGGTGGCGGCCAGCGCGGGCAGCCGGGTGCGGTGGGTCACGGTCACGGTGTCGTCGGTCTCCCGGGATGGACGCGGTACGGGTCGCGGTGGCTGTCGTGCCCCCACGACCCGTACCGGCGGCGCTACTTGGTGATGGCGATCGACGGGCTGTCGATCTGCTGGTTCTCGCTGGTGAGGTAGACCTCGTAGGAGGTGTTCTTCTTCACCCAGCTCGGCAGCTTCAGGGAGTACGACAGGCGGCCGATCTCATCGGCCTTGACCGTGGTGATGACCCGCTCCTTGTCCTTGCCGTCCACCGTCCGCAGCCGGATCTCGACGCGCTCGTCCGGGTCGTAGCCGAACGCCGACACCTGGACCTTGTCGCCCTTGCGGGCGGTGGTGCGGTCGACGGTGACCTGCTCGCCGGTGGTGTTCTCCTCGGTGCGGATCTCGTTGACGGTGCGCTCGCCGTCCGCGTTCTTGCGGATGAGGAAGCCGTCGTTGTGCTCGCCGTTGGCGAACCGCGACTCGTACCGGATGGTGTCCCCGGTGACGTCGATCATCTGGTAGAGCTGCGCGTTCTCGCCCTGGCGTATGAGTTCGGCGCCGTTGTCGGTCCAGTTGGCGCCGTTGTTGAGGTCGTACATCTTGCCGCCGGAGACGGAGACCGCGTACGTGACGCCGTTGTGGACGGTGACCGAGTCGCGGTTGGCGACCTGGTTGCCGCGCCCGTAGGCGTGGTCGTGGCCCTGGAGCACCAGGTCCACGCCGTACTCCTCGAAGAGCGGGCCCCACTGGTTGCGCACGTTGACGTTGTTGCGGGTGCCGGTCATGGCGTAGACGGGGTGGTGGAAGGTGACCACCGTCCACTGGTTGGGGTTGTCGCTGAGCAGCCCCTCCAGCCACGCGGTCTGCGCGGCCATCAGCTCGGCGTTGCCCTGGAAGTTGGAGTCCAGGCCGATGAAGCGCACGCCCTGGTAGTCCACCGTGTAGACGGTCTGCTTGAGTTCCTCGTTGCCCGGGCCGTTGTCGGGGTAGGGGAACTGCGGGCGCCAGAAGGCGGACAGCTGGCCGCTGCTGTACTCGTGGTTGCCGGTGACGGAGAAGTTGTTGACCTGGCCGTCGATGAAACCGCCGGCCTGGTACCACTGCCCCCACTCCTCCTCCGAGTTGGGGGAGTTGATGAGGTCACCGGCGTTGACGATCATCTTCGCCTCGGGCCGGTCGGCGAACGCCTGGCGGAACACCCGGGGAACGGCCGAATCGATGTAGTTCTGGGCGTCGCCGTAGTAGATGAAGGAGAACGGCTCCAGGCCCTCGGCCGCGGTGGTGAAGTCGGTCCACTCGCTCCAGTTGACGCCGTCCCCGACCCGGTAGGTGTAGCGGGTGTCCGGCTCCAGGTCGGAGAAGGAGACGGTGTGGTACGTGGAGGCGTAGCCCAGGTTGGTGTTGACCGGGGTGGCGGGGCCGGCCTGCACCGTGGTGACCTCACCGGCGGCGGGCTTCACATCGCCCAGGCCGCGCGGGGCCTTGAGGATCTGGGCCTGGGACGAACCGGCCGGTGCCTCCGCCCGCCAGGTGACGTTCTGGCTGGTCGCCGGGGTGGTGGTGGGCGTCAGCATGACGCGGTCGGGCATCGGGGAGGGCTTGTGGGTCTCCGCCGCCGGGTGCGGCGTGGGGTCGGTCGGAGAGTCACCGAAGGCCAGCGGGCCGGCGAGCACGCCGCTGGCGAGCAGCGTGGCGCCGCCGAGCACGGCGACCTTGGTACGCGTGGACGCCATGGTCCAGCGTGCGGTGTTGACAGTCACGGAATGAGGAACCCTTCACGGGCGAGTTCGGTTTGTCCTCCTCGGGCCTGGTGCCCAAGGCGTGTGGATTCAGCCAGGATCAGCCGAACAATCCCCTGTTGCCGCCTTGCCACGGGGTGAACTCTGCGCCACCTCATGGGTGGTGGGGTTCCGGGCGCCGTGCGGCCTTTGACCGTTTGCCGTCCGTTCGCCGAAGTGTCCCCGGAACGGGATAGTTTCCGGCCGGTCGGACACGGACGAGGTACGAGGAGCGGGCGGATGGCAGCCAGACCCGGACGCGGGGCGGTCCCGGTGTTCTGCGGCGCGCTGGCGCTGGTGGCCGTGGCGCTGCTGCCCGCCGCCGACGCCGCCCCGGCCCCGGGGCCCGCCGCGCCGGACCGCAAGGGCGACACGTTCCTCACCGCCGAGAGCGGCGGCGTCCTCGCCATCGAGGGCGGCGAGTGCTTCACCGACCCCGCCCGCTCCCCGGCGGCGGGCGAGGTCATGGTGCGCTACGTGCCGTGCGACGAGGAGGGTGCCGCCAACCAGGTGTACGGCTTCGTGGCCGCCCCGGACGGCGCCTTCGACCGCGAGCGGGTGGCGGCGTTCGCCCGGGAGAGCTGCGGGCGCGGGTTCCGTACGTACTGGCCCGGGGAGGCGGCGGCCGGCCTGGACTTCTATCCCGTCCTGCCGACCGCCGCCACCTGGGACATCGGTGACCGGGACGTCATGTGCGTGGCGTACCGGCCGGGAAGCCTCCTCGCCGGCTCCCTGCTGCCCCTGGCCTGATGAGCCGGATGAGCCGGATGAGGGTCAGCGGTAGTCGGCCGCGTCCGGGTTCTTCCCCTCGGCCAGCGCCTTGAAGAAGGGCCAGGCGTCGGGCCGGGAGCCGTCGGTGTCGGTGACGCCGTACTCCCTGCCCAGGTCACCGCTGCTGAGGGACTTCCCGTTCCAGCGCGCCACCTCGGGGTCGGCCGCCAGGGCGGCGACGCCGCGGCCCAGGTAGACCGGGGACTCCGCGACGGCGAAGCCGGGGTCCTTCTCGATGCCCTCCCGCCAGTTCTCCTCACTCACCAGGAAGTGGGTGTCCAGCATGGTCTCCGAGCGCAGGAAACCCGGGGTGACGCAGACCGCCGTGCACTCCCGCTTCCTCAGTTCCTCGCCCAGGCCCAAGGCCATGCGGATCGGCGCGTACTTGGCGAGGTCGTAGAAGAAGCTCTGCCGGTACTCGCTGTTGCTCTCGGCCGTGCCGTCGGTGACCTCCACGAGCAGGCCGCCGGGGTTGCGGACCAGCAGCGGCAGCGCGTAGTGACTGGTGACGATGTGGGACTCGGCGCCGAGCCTGAGCATGCGCAGGCCGTCCTCCAGTTTCAGCTCCCACATCGGTTCGGAGGAGTGCACGCCGAAGAGGTGATCGCCGCCCCACAGGCTGTTGACCAGGATGTCCAGCCGTCCCCGCTCCCGGTCGATGCGCTCGGTGAGCGCAGCCACCTGCTCGGGTACGAGGTGGTCGGTGGGGACGGCGATGCCCGTACCGCCGCTGCCGCTGTCCGCGCCGGCCGCCGTGATGAGTTCCGCGGTCTCCTCGATGGTCTCCGTGGCCCGGCCGACCTCACTGACCGCGGCCCGGGTGGTGCGGCCGGTGGCGTAGACGGTGGCCCCCGCCCGGCCGAGTTCCACGGCCATCGCCCGGCCGGCGCCCCGGGTGGCTCCGGCGACCAGGGCGATCTTCCCGGCGAGGGGTGCGGTCTGTGTTTCCAGGTCTGACACGTGTGTCCTTCCGTTCCGTGCGTTGTGCTGCGCGTTGCTCGTTGTGTGCCGCGTACGCCGCCTCGCGTGCGTACGGAAGTCACCCTGACAGCGAAACCCGACATCCTCTGTCGTACTTTCCGGTGGTCTCGGGATGCGTGTCGCGACCGGGCGGCGGATCCTTGTCCCGTGATGGACGAAACGGATTTCTGGGAGATCGTCGACGCCGCCCGGGAAGGGGCGGAGGACGACCCGGTGGTGACCGCCGACCTCATCGTCGAACGCCTGAGCGACCTCGATCCGGAATCCGTCACCGACTTCGCCCGCCACTTCGAGGCCCGCTTCAACCGTTCCTACCGCTGGGACCTGTGGGGCGCCGCCTGGGTGATCCTGGACGGCGCCAGCGACGACTGCTTCGAGAACTTCCGCTGCTGGCTCATCGCCCAGGGCCGACACGTTTTCGAGGGCGCGCTGCACGACCCCGACGCCCTCGCCGAACTGCTCCCCGCCGACTTCGACCCCGAGCAGGACGGCGAGGCGGAGGAGGTCGGCTACGCGGCGTACGACGCCTACGAGCGGCTGACCGGCGTCGAACTGCCCGAACTCGGCTTCGAGGAACCGCCGGAGGAACCCGAGGGCTCACCGGTGGATTTCGAGGACTCCGGCGTACTGGCCACGGCCTACCCCCGATTGTGGGCCCGCTTCCGCGCTTAGCATGGCCGCCATGCCCAAGCGATCACAGCGACCCGCCGCCACCCCCCGCCCCCGTATCGCCGTCACCGGCTCCTCCGGTCTGATCGGCACCGCCCTCACCTCCGCCCTGCGCGCGGACGGCACCGACGTCGTACGGCTGGTGCGCCGCCCGCCCGGCGCGGCGGACGAGCGGTGGTGGGACCCCAGCGGCCGGCAGCAGGAGAGCACCGCCGCCTCCCTCGCCGGCTGCGAGGCCGTGGTGCACCTGGCCGGGGCCGGGGTCGGCGACCACCGCTGGACCGCCCGCTACAAGCAGGAGATCCGGGACAGCCGCGTCCTGGGCACCGCCGCGATCGCCGCCGCCATCGCCTCGCTGCCCGAGGCGGACCGGCCCCGGACGCTGGTGTGCGGCAGCGCGATCGGCTGGTACGGGGACACCGGCACCGACCCGGTGGACGAGGACGCACCGGCGGGCAGCGGCTTCCTGGCGGACGTCTGCCGCGAGTGGGAGGCGGCGGCCGTGCCGGCGGCCGAGGCCGGGGTCCGTACGGTGTACGCGCGCACCGGCCTGGTGGTGGCACGCTCGGGCGGGGCGTGGGGCAGGCTCTTCCCGCTGTTCCGGGCGGGTCTGGGCGGGCGGCTCGGGGACGGCAACCAGTTCTGGAGCGCGATCTCGCTGGCCGACCACATCGCGGCGCTGCGCTTCCTGCTGGCCGAGGAACCGGGCCTGTCCGGGCCGGTGAACCTGACCGGGCCGCACCCGGTCACCAACCGCGAGGCGACCCGGGTGATGGGCGAAGTGCTGCACCGGCCCACCGTGTTCACGGCTCCGGCGCCGCTGCTGCGGGTGGCGCTCGGCCAGTTCTCGGAGGATGTGCTGGGCAGTCAGCGGGTGCTGCCGCGCCGGCTGCTGGAGGCCGGCTTCACCTTCACGCACCCCACCGTGGAGGACGCGGTACGGGCCGCGCTCGCCACCGAAAGCTGAAGTTCCGGCGTTCGGCGGTGTACTGAGGCACATAGTGCGACCTGCGTGCGCCTGTGCCCGGTGCATGCGCTCTGCCGCATTCCGGCCCTCGTGAGAGGGTCAGCGTCGGTCCGGGCGGCGTTGCCCGGGCCGCGAATGGGCATCAGCCCCTGCGGGCGGGCCCACCCATGGCCCGTCCGGCAAGCGCCGACCGCCTCATGGGAGGGCCCGTGCTGAGCAGCCGAACGCAAGCAGTGGATTCCGACGTCGTCGTCATCGGGGCAGGTACGGCGGGTCTCGCCGCCGCCCGCAGAGTGCGGGACGCCGGGCTGACGGTGACGGTCCTGGAGGCGGCCGACCGGGTCGGGGGCCGGATGGCCACCGCCGGCCGGGACGGCTTCCTCCTCGACCGGGGCAGCCGGCTGACGGCCCCGGGACTGCCGGAGGAGGCGGTGTGCCGGCTGACGGGGGGCGCACTGCTGCACGGGGCGCGGGGTGATGTGCACCGGGTGGGTGAGGCGCAGGGCGGCGGCGCCACCACGACGGCGGCGGACATGGCCGCCGACGACGGCCGCGCGCCGGAGAGCCGTTCGCTCATCACGGCGTTCGACCATTCGTGGCTGCGGGCCAACCTCGCCCGGCTCGGGCAGCTTTCCGACGAGCGGCTGGCGGCTCGGCCGGAGCTGCCGGCGGCGGACGCGCTGGCCGCGCGGGGCATACCGGCGCGGATTGCAGAAAGCTTTCTGCGTCCGCTGCTCTCGGCTCTGCTCCACGATCCGCAGCTCGCCACCTCCAGCCGGCTGAGCGACCTCACGCTGCGGTCCTTCGCCCGCGAGGGCCTGGCACTGGCGGCCGGCGGCTCCGGCGCCCTCGCGCGCGGCCTGGCGGACGGGCTGCCGGAGGAGGCCGTCCGCACCGGGGTGCGCGTCACCGCCGTGTCCACCTCCCGGGTGGAGACGGAACGGCACGGGACCGTACGCTGCCGGGCCGTCGTCCTGGCCACCGGTGCGCGGGAGGCCGCGCGGCTGCTGCCGGGACTGCGGGTGCCGCGGTTCCGGCCGGTGACGGTGCTGCACCACGCCGTCCCGGGCCCTGGGCCGCAGACCGGCCCGGCGCTGCTCGTCGACGCGGTGCCGGGGCGCGGGCCCCTCAGCTACTCGCTGGTCGCCTCGGCGGCCGACCCCTCCAGGGCCCCGGAGGGCGCGGCGCTGGTCACCTCGGTGGTGCTGGGGCACGCGGCGGGCGAACCGGCCGAGATCCTGGACAAGGCGGCCCGCCCCCAGCTGACGGCGCTGTACGGGGCCCCGGCCCATGAGTGGCGGCTGCTGGCCGCGCACCACGATCCGCAGGCCGTACCGCTGAACCCGCCCCCGTACGCGGGACCGCGCCGCACCCGGCTGCTGGACGGCCTGTACATCTGCGGCGACCACCGCGGGGCGGACGATCTGGACACGGCGCGGACGGCGGTCACCGCCCTGCTGGAGGACTTCGGGCGTCCGGTGCTGAGCGAGCCGAACACCAGCGCCGCGGCCTGACACCGGGGACGCGGCCCGAACACCGGGGACGCAGGGCGCGGCGGGCCGGGACGGATCCGCCACCGTCGCCCCCGCACGCACGCCGGTGTTCCGGGTCGCGCCGGGTGGTTCCGGCCCCGTGCAGGGGTCGGAACCACCCGGCGCGCGCCCGTTGTGCCCGCGCGCCCCCGGACCGGGCCGCCCGCACCGTCCGCCTCAGGTCAGGGCGGCCACCTTCTCCCGGTAGCCCCGCACCGCCAGGGAGTCGCGGTACGGGTCCAGGCGCCGTTCGAAGTCCTGGAGGTACTCGTGGGCCCGCGCCGAGCGCATGTCGCTCGCCTGCTGGGCCGCCTCCACCGCCAGGGCGCACGCGTGGTCCACGTCGCCCAGGCCCAGTTTCGCCGTGGCCAGCACCACCCGGCAGAACAGCCGGCTGCGCGCGTAGCCGTTGGCCCGCAGTTGCAGGGACCGTTCCGCGTAGCGCGCCGAGGTCCGGTACTGCTGGAGGTCGCGGTGACTGTGCGCGAACTCGTCCGCCAGCTGCGCCTCGTCGAAGAACCGCGCCCAGGTGGGCACCTCCTCCCCCGGCCTGGCCGCTTCCAGGGCGCGCTCCGCCCTGGCGAGCGCCGCCGAGCAGGCGCGCACCTCCCCCAGCAGTCCGTGTCCGCGCGCCTCGACCGCGTGCAGCAGCGCCTGGACGGCCGGCGCCACGGAGCTGGCCATGCCCTGCTGGGCGACCCGCGCCAGTTGCACCGCCTCCCGCCCGTGCCCCAGGTAGACGGCCTGCCGGCTCATCGACACCAGGACATAGCTGCCGTACGAGCGGTCCCCGGCGGCCTGGGCCAGCCGCAGCGCCTGGACGAAGTACCGCTGGGCGAGGCCGTGGGCGGCGATGTCGTACGCCGTCCAGCCGGCCAGCCGGGTCAGGTCGGCGGCGGCGGAGAACAGCCGGCGGCCGGTCTGCTCCCCGTAGGTGCCGCGCAGCATCGGTTCCAGCTCGTGTTCCAGGTACCGCACCAGTGCCTGCCGGGCGTGGCCGCCGCCGTAGGCGTTGTCGAGCGCGCGGAACAGCTCGGCGACCGACCGCAGGGCCGCGATGTCGCCGCCGGTGACGCGCTGCCCGGGGCCGCGTTCGACGCGGTCGGCGCCGCCCCCGGCCCCGGCACGGTTCGCCGCGACGGCGGTGGCGGAGCGGTGCCGGGTCTGTTCGGGCACCCGGGGGTGCGCGGTGAGCCCGGCCAGGCTGGGCAGTCCGGTGATGCCGCCCACCGGGTCCGGCGGGTCGCCGCGCGCCACCCGGTCGTCCGGGCGCCCGATGAGCCAGTCGCGGCTGGGCACCACGAGCCCCGCCGGGGTGAAGGCGATCTTGCGCAGCTCGGCGTAGCTGCCGGAGTCCTTGCGCCACAGGCCCGCGACGATGTCGACGGCCTCGGCCGGGGTCGCGGCGAACTCCAGCCCCGCGTACACCGGCGCGCAGGCCTCCAGACCGAGGTCCTGGGCGGAGAGCCGGCGGCCGAGGCGGCGGGTGAAGACCTCGGCGATCAGCGCGGGCGTGGTGCCGCGCGGTCGCTGGCCGCGCAGCCAGCGGGTGACGGACGTCTTGTCGTACCGCAGATCAAGCCCGTGTTCGAGGCCGAGCTGGTCGACCCGGCGGGCGAGACCGGCGTGCGAGAAGCCGGCTTCGGCGATCAGGGCGGCCAGTTGCCGGTTGGGGGTGCGCTGCCCGGAGGGAGGCGGGGCCGGCGGCGGCGTGCTGCCGGGCGCGACGGCCCGTGGGGCGTGCGCGGGTGGGGGTACGGAGGGGGTCCCTCCGGGTCGTTCCGTGGACATCGGCGATGCGGTCTCCTGCCTTACGGCTGTGCGGCTGGAACGGCGTGAATGTAACGGTCTCTCCCCACGTGATCGGCCCGTCTGCGGAGGATTCATCCATATGTGTGAGGACCGGGGCACACGCTTACCTGTCGGAGCACGGCCGTACAGTGGTTCGGGACGCTGCGCGCGTCGTGGTTCTGCACCGGGAGAGTGAGCGGCAGTGAGTGAGCTGCGCTTTGTCCATCTGGGCTTCGGGGACGAAGCCGTCGAGTATCACGCGGCCTGGCAGGAGCAGCGGCGGGTGCACACCGCGCGCTTCGCCGACGAGGTTCCCGACACCTGTCTGCTGCTGGAGCACCAGTCGGTGTACACGGCGGGGCGGCGTACCGAGGACAGTGAACGGCCGCTGGACGGCACGCCGGTCATCGACATCGACCGGGGCGGGAAGATCACCTGGCACGGCCCGGGGCAGCTGGTGGGGTATCCGATCCTGAAGCTGCCGCGCCCGGTGGACGTGATCGCGCACGTGCGGCGGCTGGAGGAGGCGGTGATCCGTACCTGTGCGGAGTTCGGCCTGGAGACCACGCGGGTGGAGGGCCGCAGCGGGGTGTGGGTCCTGGGGGAGTCGGTGCCCGCGCCGGCGTCCGTGACCGGGGGGCTCAGGCTGGACTTCGATCCGCGGCTGAACGACGAGGAGTTCGATCCCCGGCTGGCCGGCCCCCAGTACGCGCCGTCGAACGCGGGGCAGCGCGGCGAGGACCGCAAGCTGTGCGCGATCGGCATCCGGGTGGCCAAGGGCGTCACGATGCACGGCTTCTCGCTGAACTGCGACCCGGACAACACCTCGTACGACCGGATCGTGCCGTGCGGCATCCGGGACGCTGGTGTGACGTCGCTCTCCCAGGAGCTGGGGCGGCGGGTGCCGGTGGCGGAGGTGCTGCCCGTGGTGGAGAAGCATCTGCGGGCGGTTCTGGAGGACGCGGTCCCCCTCCCCCGCGCGGTCTGACCTCATAAGCACAGGCGTACGCTGAGATACGCCGATGAATCAAAAGTGGTAGGGAGGCGGACGTGTCCGCTGTCGCGCCCGACGGTCGTAAGATGCTGCGCCTTGAGGTCCGGAACAGCCAGACCCCGATCGAACGCAAGCCCGAGTGGATCAAGACCAAGGCCACGATGGGTCCTGAGTACAAGGACCTGCTGGGTCTGGTGAAGCGGGAGGGGCTGCACACGGTCTGCCAGGAGGCGGGCTGTCCCAACATCTTCGAATGCTGGGAGGACCGTGAGGCGACCTTCCTGATCGGCGGGGAGCAGTGCACCCGGCGCTGCGACTTCTGCCAGATCGACACCGGCAAGCCGGCCGAGTTCGACCGGGACGAGCCGCGCCGGGTGGCCGAGTCCGTCCGGCAGATGGAGCTGAAGTACGCCACCATCACCGGGGTCGCCCGTGACGACCTGGAGGACGGCGGGGCCTGGCTGTACGCGGAGACGGTGCGGCAGATCCACGCGCTGCTCCCCGGTACCGGGGTGGAGCTGCTGATCCCGGACTTCAACGCGGTGCCCGAGCAGCTGGCCGAGGTGTTCTCCTCGCGGCCCGAGGTGCTGGCGCACAACGTCGAGACGGTGCCGAGGATCTTCAAGCGGATCCGGCCCGGTTTCCGTTACGAGCGGTCACTGGAAGTGATCACGCGGGCGCGCGAGGCGGGTCTGGTCACCAAGTCCAACCTGATCCTGGGCCTGGGCGAGACCCGCGAGGAGATCAGCGACGCGCTGCGCCAGATGCACGACGCGGGCACCGAGCTGGTCACGATCACCCAGTACCTGCGGCCCACGCCGCGGCACCACCCCGTGGAGCGCTGGGTGAAGCCGGCGGAGTTCGTGGAGCTCCAGCAGGAGGCCGAGGAGATCGGCTACGCGGGGGTCATGTCCGGCCCGCTGGTGCGTTCGTCGTACCGGGCGGGGCGGCTGTACCGGCAGGCGCTGGAGCGGCGCGAGGCGGGGTCCCCGGCGGCCTGAGCCGCCCTGGGCGCCGGTGTCGGCGGGACGGCCGTAAACTTGCCGTCATGGCGCGGAAGGACAAGGAACAAGATTCCGAGAACCCAGGGCGGCTCAAGCAGATCGCTCTGACGTACAAGATGACCAAGCGGGTCGATCGGTGGATCGGCCTGGTCATCTCTGCAGTCGGCCTGGGCACCTTCGGTGTGATCCTTGGCATCGGCTTTCTGATCGGTCACCCGATCTATCTGGGCATCCTGGGCTTCCTGGTCGCTTTGCTGACCACGGCCATCGTCTTCGGGCGGCGGGCTGAACGGGCGGCTTTCAGCCAGATGGAGGGGCAGCCGGGAGCGGCCGCCGCCGTGCTGGAGAACCTGCGGCGCGGCTTCGTGTTCACCCCGGCGGTGGCGATCAACCGCAACCAGGACGTGGTGCACCGGGCGGTCGGCAAGTGCGGCGTGGTGCTGGTCGGCGAGGGCAACCCGAACCGGGTGAAGACGCTCATGGCCGCCGAGAAGCGCCGGATGAACCGGGTGGTCTCGGAGGTGCCGGTGCACGACGTGCTCGTCGGCACCGGTGAGGACCAGGTGCCGCTGAAGAAGCTGCGGAGCAAGGTCATGAAGTTCCCGCGGGTGCTGCCGGGCCACCGGGTCACCGAGGTGAACGACCGGCTGCGCGCGATGGGCGACCTGATGAGCAACATGCCGCTGCCGAAGGGCCCGATGCCCAAGGGCATGAAGCTGCCGAAGGGCGGCCCGCAGCAGCGCAGGGGGCGCTGAGCGAACCCGTCACGGATGACGGGGTGGACACGTCACGGGGAAGGGCCCGGCGGAATCGACCGCCGGGCCCTTCTGCTGTGTCGTCCTCCGGTGCCGCGCTGCCGTCCCGTAGCCCGGCACCGCGGTCGCCCGCCGGCGTCGGCGCCCGGTGGGCTCAGACGCGGAGCTGTACGGCCTCGGTGAGCCGGTCGTGCAGGCCGCGGCTGTCGCGGTCCCAGATCAGGGCCGGGATGGCGAGCGCGAGCAGGACCGTACGGGCGGCGGCGCGCGGGAAGCTCAGCCGTTCCCCGCTGAGGTGGACGACGCGCAGGCCCAGCAGCCGCTTGCCCGGGGTGGAGCCCAGGGTGCCGACGGTGAGGATGCCGGTGACGGTGAAGACCAGCAGGGTCCAGTTGCCCAGGGAGCTCGGGCCGTCGGCGAGCAGACCGTATGCGATCAGGGCGCACAGCGCCCAGTCGACACAGATGGCCGCCACCCTCCGGCCGAGGGAGGCGATGGAGCCCGGCCCGTGCTCGGGGAGGCCGAAGCGCTCGCCCCGGTAGCCGAAGTCGACCCCCATGCTCTCGGCGGTGGCCCGGGGGCCGGAGAGCCAGGATCCGATGACCTGTCGATTGTCGAGCTCTTTGTCCGCCTCTTTGTCCACCCGTCCACGGTAGCGCGGCCCGCCCGGCGGCTTCCGGGCGGCTCCCGCCGCGGGCGCCCTCCGGCCAGTCGCCGGAGGTTGCTCCGGTTGGCTGGTTAACATCGGCGAAACACGAGGGTCATGCCCGAGAAATGGCCGGTTCTTAGGGTCGGCCCCGGCAGGTCCGTGCCCCGGGCCCGCACCCGAGCTGCGCATTCCCCGCCCGCAGGGTGGGCAAGGAGGACGATCGGATGTTCCAGAACGCCGACGAGATCAAGAAGTACATTGCGGATAACGACGTCAAATTCATCGACGTCCGCTTCTGCGATCTGCCGGGCATCATGCAGCACGTCACGCTCCCGGTCCAGGCTTTCGACCCGGATGAGCAGCTGATGTTCGACGGCTCGTCGATCCGCGGCTTCCAGGCCATCCACGAGTCCGACATGGCGCTCGTCCCTGACCTCTCCACCGCGCGTCTCGACCCGTTCCGCAAGGACAAGACGGTCAACATCAACTTCTTCATCCAGGACCCGATCACGGGCGAGGCGTACAGCCGCGACCCGCGCAACGTGGCGAAGAAGGCCGAGGCCTACCTGGCTTCCTCCGGCATCGCCGACACCGCGTACTTCGGGCCCGAGGCGGAGTTCTACGTCTTCGACGACGTGCGCTTCGAGACCAAGTCGAACGCCGGCTACTACTACATCGACTCCGAGGCGGGCGCCTGGAACACCGGCGCCATCGAGGAGGGCGGCAACCGCGGCTACAAGGTCCGCTACAAGGGCGGCTACTTCCCCGCCCCGCCGGTCGACCACTTCGCCGACCTGCGCGCGGAGATCACCCTGGAGCTGATCAACGCCGGTCTCGAGGTCGAGCGCCAGCACCACGAGGTGGGCACCGCCGGCCAGGCGGAGATCAACTACAAGTACAACACCCTGCTGGCCGCCGCCGACGACCTGATGCTGTTCAAGTACATCGTCAAGAACGTCGCCTGGCGCAACGGCAAGACCGCGACCTTCATGCCCAAGCCGATCTTCGGTGACAACGGCTCCGGCATGCACGTCCACCAGTCGCTGTGGACGGGCGGCTCCCCGCTCTTCTACGACGAGCAGGGGTACGCGGGCCTGTCCGACATGGCCCGCTACTACATCGGCGGCATCCTCAAGCACGCCCCGTCGCTGCTGGCGTTCACCAACCCGACGCTGAACTCGTACCACCGTCTGGTGCCGGGCTTCGAGGCCCCCGTCAACATGGTGTACTCGCAGCGCAACCGCTCGGCCGCGATGCGCATCCCGATCACGGGCTCCAACCCGAAGGCCAAGCGCGTGGAGTTCCGCGCCCCGGACCCGTCCTCCAACCCGTACCTGGCCTTCTCCGCCCTGCTGCTGGCGGGCCTGGACGGCGTCAAGAACAAGATCGAGCCGCCGGAGCCGGTCGACAAGGACCTGTACGAGCTGGCCCCCGAGGAGCACGCGGAGCTGGCCCAGGTCCCGACCTCCCTGCCGGCCGTGCTGGAGGCCCTGGAGGAGGACAACGACTACCTGCTGGCGGGTGGCGTCTTCACCTCCGACCTGATCGAGACCTGGGTGGACTTCAAGCGCGAGAAGGAAATCGCGCCGATGGCCCAGCGCCCGCACCCGCACGAGTTCGAGCTGTACTTCGACGTGTAAGCGGATCGGCACCGCGCGCAGGCGCGGAACGCACCGGCGGGCAGTCCCTGATGGGGCTGCCCGCCGGGCTTTTCGGCGTTGTTCTGTTGTGTCTATGTGCGACTCCCTGTCAGGTCGTCATCCTCTCGCTGTGGGTGTGGCGCTTGCGGCGCATCGCCAGTGCCGCGCCGGTGGCTGCCAGTCCCAGGAGGAAGATGACACCGCCGACGATGATCTGGCTGAGGATGATGCCGCCGCTGGCGCCACTGCCCACCGTCCAGATCGCAACGATCGACCACGCTCCGATGACGCACAGGGCCAGGCCCATGCCGTGCATCCGCTCCGGCACCAGGGCGAAGCCCAGAGCCAGCACCGCCACCGCGATTCCGAGGATCAGGTTGTGGATGCCCAGGCGCGGCTGGGCGGCGATGAACGTCGGCACCAGCCAGGCGGATATCGCCAGATACAGGCCGGCCAGGAAGACCGGTGCGTCCAGCAGCGGCACTGTCGCGCCGCCCGTCACACGGGAGTAGCGCTCCCGCATCTCACGTGCGTCGGGGTGGTCCGCCATGTGGGTGTCCCTGCGATGGGAGACGTCCGTACCCCTGTGGTGTGAGACGTCGGCCATGCGACTCGCCTCCTTCTGTGGGATTCGTGCGACCGCGCTGTCTCAGTCTCATTTACAGACCTTGCTCCCATTGTGTACCCATTACCCCATTTGGCGCATTTCGAGGCAGATATTTTCTTCTGTCCCGGAGTACGGGTCTGGGATCGCGGCTCCGCACCGCGTTACCGCTGATTTCTCTCTCAAACCCCGGGTACCCGCCGGGCCCGGCACTGAAGGAGGGACCTGACATGCAGGAACGGGGCAGCAATCGACTGAGCGCGCATCAGGACGATCAGCTGAAGCACGAGGTGGAAGGGGTCCTGCGGGCGGACCGGCCCACCCGGGCCGATGCCTGGCGGGATCCGGAGCCGGTGGAGGGCGCGGACGGCGCGTCGCCGCCGCCCGGCGCGGGGGACGACCGGGAGGTGCGCGACGAGGCGTTCCGTTTCGAGCTGGCGCGGCATCTGCGGCGGGCCGGGTTCCCGGCGAAGCGCTCGGAGGTTCTGCGCACCCTGCTGGAGGAGCGGGCGCCGGACGAGCTGATCGATCAGGTGCGGTCGCTGCCGCGGCGCAGCAGCTACGCGAATGTGCAGGAGCTGGTGGCGGCGCTGGGGCGGGCGCCGCGGTCCTAGACGGCGGGCGCCGCGTTCCTAGACGGGGGGCGCGGTGGGCAGGACCAGTTCGTAGCCGCGGTCCAGGAGCTTGGGAAGGACCTGGCCGAGGGCGGTGACCGTCTGGGAACGGTCGCCGCCCCCGTCGTGGGTGAGGACGATCGCCCCGGAGTGGGCGCCCTCCAGGACCGAGGTGGAGATGCTGGAGGTGCCGGGCCTGGCCCAGTCGTTGGTGTCGACGGACCAGCCCAGGGGTTCCATGCCGAGTTCGGCGCAGACGGTGAGGGACGCCTTGTCCCAGGCGCCGTACGGGGCGCGGGCGAGGTCGGGCGGGGCGCCGAGGATGTCCTGGATGATGTCGCAGGTGTCGCCCAGCTCGCGGCGCACCCGCTTCTGCGAGAGGGTGTCCAGCTGCGGATGGCTCCAGGAGTGATTGGCCACCACATGGCCCTCGTCGGCGATGGCGCGCACCAGGTCGGGGTGGGAGTGGGCGTTCTCGCCGATGACGAAGAAGGTGCCGGGGACCTTGTACTTGCGCAGCAGCTTGAGCACCTGGGGCGTGTACGTGGGGTGCGGGCCGTCGTCCAGGGTGAGGGCGATCTTCTTGCCGGGGGTGGCGAGGGTCAGGGCGGCCTCGGCGCGCACCGGCAGGGGCTGCCGGGGTGGCGTGGCGTGGGTGGCGCCGCCGGAGGTGAAGGGGCGCAGGCGGTAGGAGTCCGCGGCGGGGGCCGCCGGTGCGGCCGGGGCGGCGGGGCCGGGGGCCGCACCGGCCGTGCCCGTGCCGGCGCCGGAGGAGGAGCACGCGGTCAGCAGGCGGTCGAGGCCGAGGATGCTGAGGCAGGCGGTGGCGCCGAGCAGGACACGGCGGGGCACTGCGGACTTCTCTGACACTTCCGATGACATGATTAACGGATCTCATGCCTTGGAAGGGCTCACCACCGCCCGCGTCCGTTCGGAGCACCGGCGCCCGGGCCCGCCCCGGCACGGGAGGCCGGAGCGGCCGGGGATCGGTCAGGGATCAGCCGGCGTCGCCCAGTTGTCCCTCGGCCGTCGCCAGGATCTCCGTCACCCGCAGCGCGAACCGTACGTCGCACGGGTGCGCCTCACCCGTCCGCGCCGCCCGCTCCAGCGCGTCGATCGCCGCGCCGAACGCCTCCACGTGCCGGGCCTCGCCCCGGTCAGGCAGCGTCACGATGCCCGGCCTGCCGCGCAGCACCGCCGACATCGACGACGCCTGCGGAGGCACCGACAGGCTCACCGTGAGGGTGCTGGAGGCGCCGCTCACATGGCGCAGCGCCATGTGCACCATGTCGCCCGGGCCCCGGGCGGCGGTGATCGCGTCCAGCCCGGTGACATCGCCCAGCGGCGGCAGCAGCACCGACAGCGCGTGCGGGCCGATGTCCCACAGTCCGCCCTTCTCCCGCCGCCACGGGGAGGCGGCGTACGGGCTGTCGCTGCCGGCCTCGTCGAAGATGCCGGAGAACCACTCGGCGCGGCCGTTCACCCAGCCGTCGGTCTCCTGCTGCTCCACCAGCCAGGCCGCCGACTCGGGGGTGAAGTGCAGCGTGAAGAAGACCACCGACGCCACCCCGGCGGCCTCGGCCGCCTCGGCCACCTCCCGGGCCACCGGCACGGTCGTGGCCAGCGGCTTGTCCAGCAGCAGATGACGGCCGGCCGCCGCGGCCCGTACCGCCAGCGGGGCCTGGACGTCCGGCGGCAGCGCGATCGCCACCGCGTCGCAGTCGGCGATCAGCGCGTCGGCGTCCTCGTAGGCCCGGGTGTCCAGCCGACCGGCCAACTCCCGCGCCGCCTCCGGACGGCGGCCCCACACGCCCACCAAGTCCACGCCGGGGTGCCCGGCCAGGGCGGGCCCCTGGGTCAACTGGGCCCAGGGGCCGGTGCCGAACAGTCCGAAGCGCATGCGCAGAGGAAGTGACATGACACACAGGGTAAGGGCCGTTCCGCCTCACCGGCACGCCGTCCGTCGGCCCAAACCCCGTTCACAGGTCGTTAACAACCGGGCAACTGGTCAGAAACCGCAGGTAGCGAGGGTGGCGACAGCGTATGGACCACCCCGCACACCCCCACACGCCATTGCGACATTTGCGATGAACTCCTCAAGGAGCACGACCGTGAGCTACAAGGCCGAGTACATCTGGATCGACGGCACCTCGCCGACGGCGAAGCTGCGTTCGAAGACGAAGATCCTCGCCGACGGCGCCGAGCCCCCGGTCTGGGGCTTCGACGGCTCCAGCACCAACCAGGCCGAGGGCCACGCCTCGGACCGCGTCCTGAAGCCGGTCGCCTCCTACCCGGACCCGATCCGCGGCGGGGACGACATCCTGGTGCTGTGCGAGGTCTTCAACACCGACGACACCCCGCACGAGTCCAACACCCGTGCCCTGCTGCGCCCGGTGGCCGAGCAGTACGCCGCGCAGGAGCCGATCTTCGGCATCGAGCAGGAGTACACCTTCTTCGAGGGCTCCCGCCCGCTCGGCTTCCCCGAGGGCGGCTTCCCCGCCCCGCAGGGCGGCTACTACTGCGGCGTCGGCGTGGACGAGATCCACGGCCGTGACATCGTCGAGGCGCACCTGGAGAACTGCCTCAAGGCGGGCCTGGGCATCTCCGGCATCAACGCCGAGGTCATGCCGGGCCAGTGGGAGTTCCAGGTCGGCCCGCTCTCCCCGCTGGAGGTCGCCGACCAGCTGTGGGTGGCCCGCTGGCTGCTCTACCGCACCGCCGAGGACTTCGGCGTGGCCGCCACCCTGGACCCCAAGCCCGTCAAGGGCGACTGGAACGGCGCCGGCGCGCACACCAACTTCTCCACCAAGGCCATGCGCGAGGGCTACGACGCGATCATCACCGCGTGCGAGTCCCTGGGCAAGGACGGCAAGCCGCTGGAGCACGTCAAGAACTACGGCGTGGGCGTCGAGGACCGGCTCACCGGCGCGCACGAGACCGCACCGTGGGACCAGTACAGCTACGGCGTCTCCGACCGCGGTGCCTCGGTCCGCATCCCGTGGCAGGTCGAGCGGGACAAGAAGGGCTACATCGAGGACCGCCGCCCCAACGCCAACGTCGACCCGTACGTCGTCACCCGGCTGATCACCGACACCTGCGGCGCGGCGCTCGCCGAGGCCGGCCAGGTCTGATCCCGGCCCCGGAAACGTCCCCGGTCCGTGGCTGGCAGCTCGGACACGGACCGGGTGACCCGACGCGGATCCGATGACCCGAAGCCGTGGTGTACCTGGGTACACCACGGCTTCGGGTCGCGGGCCCAGTGATCGGGCCCGGCGCTCTCCGGAAGACTGTCCTCCGTACACACGCACCCACAGCACCACGCGGCGGAGGACACGGACACCATGAGCACCGAACGGGCGCGCGACGCCCTGCTGGCGTCGGCCAGGGCACTGCTGCTGTCGCTGGCCTCGATCATCGGCTCGCTGCTGCTGTTCATCGTCACCGTGCTGTCGCTGGCCTTCCTCGGGCTCGGCCTCGGTTTTCTCACCACTCCCCTGGTCGTCCGTCTCACCCGCGCGCACGCCAATCAGCGCCGGCTGCTCGCCCACGACTGGTCCGGGGTCACCGTCCACGCCGCCTACCGCCCGCTGCCGGCCGCCCGGCGCGACGGGCTCGCCGCCCAGGTGGAGGAGACCACGCATCTGCTGCGCGACCCGGCCACCTGGCGCGACCTGCTGTGGCTGCTGGTGGACGCCACCCTCGGCTTCGCCGTCCTGATCCTCGCGCCCTCCCTGCTGCTGTACGGGGTGTGGGGGCTGGTGCTGCTGGCCGGCGTCTGGCAGCCCCTTCACGAGGCGTCCGGCACCATCTGGCTGGCGTTCGTGCCCATCAGCTCCTGGTTCACGGCCGTCCTCGGCGCCCTCGCCGGCATCGGCTTCTTCCTGCTGGGGATGCGCTGCAACCCGCTGCTGCTGCGCACCCACTTCCTGCTGTGCCGCGTCTTCATCGGCGCCAGCCACAAGCAGCAGCTCGCCCAGCGGGTGGCGCGGCTCACCGAGACCCGGCACGACGCGGTGGACAGCTCCGCCGCCGAACTGCGCCGCATCGAGCGCGATCTGCACGACGGTGCCCAGGCCCGGCTGGTCGCGATGGGCATGAGCCTGGGCGCGGCCGAGGCACTCATGGAGAAGGACCCGGCCCAGGCCAAGGAGTTGCTGGCACAGGCCCGCGCCTCCTCCGCCGAGGCGCTGACCGAGCTGCGCGACCTGGTGCGCGGCATTCATCCGCCGGTGCTCGCCGAGCGCGGCCTGGGGGACGCCGTCAAGGCGCTGGCGCTGCGGATGCGGATCCCGGTGGAGGTCGATGTCGAGCTGCCCGGGCGGCTGCCGGAACCGGTGGAGACCGCCGCGTACTTCGCGGTCAGCGAGGTGCTCACCAACGCCGCCAAGCATTCGGGCGCCGACCGGATCTGGCTGGACATCTACTACGGCGAGGGCGAGTCCACCCTCAAGATCGCGGTGACGGACAACGGACGCGGCGGCGCCTCCCTGGACGGGGGGACGGGGCTGCGCGGCATCGAGCGCCGGCTGGGTCCGTTCGACGGGGTGCTCGCGCTGTCCAGTCCGGCCGGTGGGCCGACGCTGGTGACGATCGAGGTGCCCTGCGAGCCGCCGGTGGCCCGCTGACCCCGCGCCCGTCCGCCCCGCACCGGGAGTCCGCCCCGGGCAGCCGTCCCGGGGGCGGGCGGCGAGGTCCCGCGTTCACCCCCACCTCATCCAGGTGTAGACCAACTCGCTTACGCTGGCGTGGACTTGCTCCCCCACAAGAGAGCGCGGCGACGTATGCGACGCATCAGGAACCTCCGTAACCTCCTGCTCATCAGCGCGACGGCACTGGCCCTCACCCTCCCCCACGGCGCCGCCCGGGCGGCCGGCGCGACGGACGCCGGCACGTCGGCCGACGGCGCCCTGGCCTTCGACGCGGGCACCATGGTCGGCGTCCACAACGCGTACGAGAAGAGCACCTTCCCGTACCTCGCCGACGGCCTGGACTCCGGCGCCGGCATGCTCGAACTCGACGTCTGGACCAACTTCTTCGGCGGCAGCTGGCGGGTCTCGCACAGCAACCCGCTGGGCAACGACAACAATTGCGAGAACGCCTCCTCCCCCGCCGAGCTGCGCACCAAGGCCCGCAACCAGGGCCTGGCCGGCTGCCTCGCCGATCTGCGGGCCTGGCACGACGGCAACCCCGGACACCGGCCCATCCTCATCAAGATAGAGATGAAGGACGGCTTCGCCGCCAACCTCGGGCGCGGCCCCGCCCAGTTCGACGCGCTGGTGAACGGCATCCTCGGCGACGCCGTCTACCGGCCGGGCGAACTGGCCGCCGGACACGCCACCCTGGACGACGCGGTGCGCGCCGACGGCTGGCCCACCCGCGACGAACTGGCCGGCAAGTTCCTCTTCCACCTGATCCCCGGCACCGTCGAGGAGGGCAACCCCTTCGACACCCTGTGGACCGATGTCGAGTACAGCCGCCACCTGCGCGACCTGGCCGCCGCCGGACAGCTGGAGCGGGCCGTCGCCTTCCCCGCCGTGCACCACGCCGAGGCCGGCGACCCGCGCACCGGCCGGTACACGGACGCCACGCTGCGCCCGTGGTTCGTCGTCTTCGACGGCAACGCCCCCACGTACGCGGGCGGCACCATCGACACCGGCTGGTACGCCCGCAACAACTACCTGCTGGTGATGACGGACGCGCACGCCGTACCGCCCGCCATCAGCCCCACCGAGCCGGCGGAGAGCGAGGCGCTGGAGCGGGTACGGCAGCTGGCCGGCACCCACGCCAGCGTCGTCAGCTCCGACTGGCACACCCTGCCCACCGTCCTGGGGACCGTGCTGCCGCGCGGCTGAGCCACCGCAACCGGCGGTAGGCTGATCCACTCCGGGCGGGCGGACGGAACCGACGGACACAAGCGGAAGCAGGTAGGTACCGGGTGCGCGTCGTTCTCGCCGAAGATCTGTTCCTTCTCAGGGACGGCCTCACCCGGCTCCTCCAGGCACATGACTTCGAGATCGCGGCGGCCGTCGACAACGGCCCCGCCCTCACCCGGGCGCTCGCCGAACTGCGGCCGGACGTGGCCGTCGTGGACGTCCGGCTGCCCCCGTCCTTCACGGACGAGGGGCTGCAGTGCGCGCTCCAGGCGCGCCGCGACCGCCCCGGCATGCCGGTGCTGGTGCTCTCCCAGCACGTGGAGCAGCTGTACGCCCGCGAGCTGCTGGCGGACGGCCACGGCGGGGTCGGCTACCTGCTCAAGGACCGGGTCTTCGACGCCGACCAGTTCATCGACGCGGTGCGCCGGGTCGCCGACGGCGGTACGGCCATGGATCCGCAGGTCATCCAGCAGCTGCTCGCGCAGCGCACCCAGGACTCCCCGCTGGAACGGCTGACCCCGCGCGAGCTGGAGGTCATCGAGCTGATGGCGCAGGGCCGTTCCAACGCCGCCATCGCCGAGCGGATGGTGGTGACCGAGCGCGCCATCGCCAAGCACACCTCCAACATCTTCGCCAAGCTAGGGCTCCCGGTCTCCGACGACGACAACCGGCGGGTGCTGGCCGTGCTCGCGTATCTCGAACGGCGCTGACCGGTCCGCAACGCACGGCCGGCGGGCGGTCAGCAGACGGTCGGCGGACGCTCGGAGGACACAAAGCGCGGCTTTCAGGAGAAATACGGACCGCCCGGGAGGAAAACCAGACGCGGTCCGGACGCCCTTGAACACCCGCGTGTCCTCGGCCCCTTCCGCTCGTTCAGCCGGATGTGTCCTCCAGCGATCTGTCTTCCCCCGATGTCAAGACCACCAGCCACCGGCGCCAGGAGACCGCGCCCGGCGTCGGCCCCGAACAGGCCGCCGCCGCGCTGGTGGAGCACTACCCCCGACTGGTCAGGCTGGCCTACCTCGCCCTGCCCGACGACCTCGGCCGGCACCGCCGGGTGCTCACCGCGCACGCCCTGGTCCAGCGCGCCGTGCCGCGCGGCAGGACGGCCGCGCCGGCGGTGCTGCCCACGGCGGGCGGTGACCCCGGCGCCGTCCCCGTACCGCGCGCCGGAGCCGGGCCGACCGCCGACCCCGGCTATCTCCAGCTGCGCCAGCGGGTCCTGCGCGCCGCGCTGACCGCCGCCCGCCCCGTACGGCTGGCCGGACGCGAACTGCCCCGACTGCGCACCGGTCCGTACGGGCTGCCCCGGGTGGCGGGGCTGCGGCTGTTCCCGCTCGCCTCCGGCGACGCCCCCGAACTCTCCCTCGAACAGGCCCTCAAGCGGCTGACCGGAGCCGGCCGCGCGGCGTACGCGCTGCGCCGGCTCGACGGGCTCAACGCGCCCGCCATCCGCACCCTGCTGGCCGCCTCCGGCGTGGACGAGGACGGCATCCGCGCGGCACTGCGCGGCGCCGACACCCTGCCCGAGGGCGGTGAACTCGTCGATCCGTGCGCACTGACCGCCCGCCCCACCGATCTGGCCAGGCGCCGCCGCCGGCAGCGCACCGTCCTGGCCGGTGCCGCCGCCCTCGCGCTGGCCGCCGGCACCCTGGCGCTGGTTCCCGGCGGCTGGGGCCCGGACGGCGCCGCCGCCCCGCCCTACGCGGAGAACGCGCAGGCCCAGGCCGCCCTGGACCCCAAGACGCTGCGCCGGATGCCCGCGGAGGTGTGGGAGGGCTCCTCCCGGGTGGACTTCGCCGTGTGGCCCGCCCGCGGCGAGGCCGTCAACGACCAGGACCTGCTGCGCCGCGCGCTGGCCGTGTGGGCGCGCCCCGGCGATTCGGTGGGCGTCTCCGCGACCCCCGGCACCCAGACCGGACCGGCCCCGGGCCCGCCGCAGTTGCTGTTCGCCGGGGAGGTCGGCCAGGCCACGGTGGTGCTGCTGTACGACGGGATGCGGCTGGTGCGGTACGCGGAGGCGGCCGGCGCCACCGAGGGCGGCGCGGTGATGGACTTCGCCCGGGTGGACGGGGCCGACGCCCTCGCGTCCTCCGCCGTGGTCCTGGACCGGGCGGACGGCAACACCCGCTATCTGCTGGCGCCCTGGGTGGAGTCGCTGGAGATGACGGATCTGCTGACCCCGGGCCGGAGCGGGGTGCCCGCGGAGGTCGACGAGCACGGGGTGACGGCCCCGGTGCGCACCCCGGCCGGAAGCGGCACGCAGGAGCAGTGCGCCGAGTACGCGGTGCTGGAGTTCACGGCGGCGGGCACGGCGGCGCCGTACGCGATGGCGGACCTCGGGGAGCTGACCCCGGCGCTGCTGACGTACGGTGCGCCGGGCGAGCGGGCCGGGGCGCTGTCGGACGGCACGGCGGCCGCCCGGTGGGCGCGTACCGCCTGTCATCTGTCCGGGGCCACGGCGACCGGGGTGCGCTCGGTGAACACCTGGAACTTCGCCGAGCAGGAGCTGCCGGACGGGGCGGGCACGGCCCAGTGGGTGTGCACCCGGGCGGAGACCTGGCGGGGTTCGGGCAGCCGCACCATGGCGCAGTTCCAGATCCCGTCCGCGAACGACGGTGAGCCCGGTGCCGTCGTGGCGCGGCAGGAGGAGGGCACGGCCTGCGGGGAGTTCGAGCCGCGGGTGCTGGCCGGAGTGCTGTGGAAGTCGCCGGCCGACTCCTGGTACCTGCTGGCCGCGGGCAGTCCCGAGGTCCACTCGATCGCGGCGGAGGGCGAGGTCGAGGGGCACGTCACCGGCCGGGTGATGGCGCTGCCGGCGCCCGGGCAGGAGGCGGACGCGGAGCTGACGGCGACGCTGGAGCACGGCGAGACGCTGAGTTCGCTGGGCTGAGACGGGAGGGCGCTGCCCGTACGGCGAAGGGCCGTACGGGCAGCGCTCACACGGTCGTGCGGTCGTGCGTCACGCGGTCGCCCAGGGTCGGTGGCCCGGACGGTCAGCAGGAGCGGGCGCCGCTGTGCAGGGCGAGCGCGGTGTTGCTGCCGAGGGTCGCGGTGAACCGTCCCGAACCGTCCACCGTCACGGTGCGGTTGCTCTGCACGTCGCAGTAGTTCCCGGCCGGGAGCGAGGTCTGGTAGGTGTGGGTGAGCGAGCCGCCCTCGTGGTTGATGGCGACGAAGCCCTGGCTGCCGCGGCCGAAGGCGATGGCGTTGTTGCCGTTGTCCCACCAGTTGGTGACGGCCTGGCCACGGGTGGCGTTGCGGAAGCCGACCATGGAGGAGATCTCCGGCCAGGCGTGCTGGCACTTCCAGCCGTTCGTGTAGCAGGCGCTCACCTGGCCGTTGCCGGGCGGACCGGCGTCGTGGTCGGTGAACTCGTAGCCGGAGTGCACATCGGGTGAGCCGTACGGCCAGGCCAGCATGAAGACGTTGGCGAGCGTGTAGTCGGCGCCGTTCTTGTAGGACAGGGTGGAGCCGTTGCGCTCGGTGTCGTGATTGTCGACGAAGACGGCGGAACCGCCGCTGGGCATGTGGCCCCAGCCCTCGCCGAAGTTGTTCAGGTAGGCCAGCCGTTCGTTCTGGAAGACCCGCTTGAGGTCGGTGCCGTAGCGGAACTCCTGGACGTCGCCGTTGCCCCGGTACTCGGAGGGCGAGACGGCCTCGCCGGCGCCGTAGATGGCCTCCTGCTTCCAGTAGGCGTTGGGGTTGCTGAGGCGGGACTTGATGTTGGCGAGGTCGGCGGCCGGCATGTGCTTGGCCGCGTCGATGCGGAAGCCGGCGACGCCGAGGGAGAGCAGATCGTTCATGTAGTCGGCGATGCGCTGGCGGACGTAGTCCTTGCCGGTGTTCAGGTCGGACAGACCCACCAGTTCGCAGTTCTGGACGTTGTAACGGTCGCCGTAGTTGTCGCCGATCTCGCGGCGGCAGTCGTTGAAGTCCCAGTCGCTGTAGGGGGCGTTCGGGTAGTCGTACTTGGTGTAGGTGCTGCCGGCGGTGCCGGTGCCGGAGCCGGCCGACATGTGGTTGATGACGGTGTCCACGACCACGCCGACGCCGGCACCGTTGCAGGTGTTGACCATGTTCTGGAACTGGGCGCGGTTGCCGAGCCGGCTGCCGATCGTGTAACTGACGGGCTGGTAGGCGGTCCACCACTGGCTGCCCTGGATCTGCTCCTGGGGCGGGGAGACCTGGACGTAGCCGTATCCGGCCGGGCCCAGCCGCTGGGTGCATTCGCGGGCGATGGAGTCGAAGTTCCAGGAGAACAGCACGGCGGTGACGTCCTTGTCACCGGGCGGCGCGGCGCTGGCGGCGGGAGCGCCGAGCGAGACCGCGAGCCCGGCGGCTGCTGCCGTCAGACCGGCGAGTGCCGTACGGATCAGGGGCATGACATCTCCTCACGGGTGGGGGTGCCGGAAGAGCACTCTTCTTGCCGAAAGGTTCGTGGAAGTTTCAGCAAGAAGGTTGCAGGGCTGACCGTAGAGCGGCCCGCAGGGGCGGTCAAGGGCCGTGACACACCCCGGAAATGTTGACGTCGAAAGTCCGCAACCTCTTACGCAAGAAGTTGCGGACTGCTAGCGTCGAACGGAGCCACCCCGTCACCCGTTGCCGCGCTGCGGCGCGATCGCCGTGCTCCCCCTGACGACGAGTTCCGGCTGGAAGACGAACTCCGTGGGCTGGACCTGAGTTCCGTTGATCTCTTCCAGCAAGGTGGTGACCGCCGCGCCCGCCATCGCACGGACCGGCTGGCGCAGGGTCGTCAGCGGCGGGTCGGTGAACGCGATCAGGTCGGAGTCGTCGTAACCGGTCACCGACACGTCCCCCGGCACGGTGAGCCCGCGCTGCCGCGCCGCCCGTATCGCGCCCAGGGCCATCATGTCGCTGCCGCACACGATGCCCGTGCAGCCCGCGTCCAGCAGGGCGGTGGCCGCGGCCTGGCCGCCCTCCACGCTGAACAGCGAGTGCTGCACCGGCGCCCCCTCCCCCAACTCCGCGATGAAGCCCGCCACCTTCCGCAGCACCGGGACGAAGCGGGCCGGCCCCACTGCCAGGCCGATCCGTTCATGCCCCAGATCCCGCAGATGCCGCACGGCCATCCGGGTCGCCGCCGCGTCGTCGGGGGAGACGAACGGCGCCTCCACCCGGTCGTTGTAGCCGTTGATCAGCACGAACGGCACGCCGCGCCCCGCCAGCCTGGTGTACCGGCCGGGGTCGGTGGTGGTGTCCGCGTGCAGCCCCGACAGGAAGACGATGCCGGTGACCCCCCGTTCCACCAGCTGATCCACCAGTTCGTCCTCGGTGGCGCCGCCCGGGCTCTGGGTGCACAGCACCGGGGTGTAGCCGTGCGAGGCGAGCGCCTGCTCGATGACCTGGGCGAAGGCGGGGAAGATCGGGTTGGTCAACTCGGGTATCACCAGGCCGATCAGGCCCGCGCTGCGCTGCCGCAGCCGCAGCGGGCGCTCGTACCCCAGGACGTCCAGGGCGGCGAGCACCCGCTGCCGGGTCGTGGCCGCGACCCCCGACTTTCCGTTGAGCACCCGGCTGACCGTGGCCTCACTGACCCCGGCCTGCCCGGCGATATCGGCGAGTCGGGCGGGCGCGGCGTCAGCCATGCGTGGCCCACCACACCGTGGTGTCGGCGGGCACGACGTCGCCCCCGGCGGGGACCGGGCCGCTGGCGAGCAGCAGGGTGCCGGCGGGCACGAGCCCGGCGGGCAGCGTGATGTCGTTCCCGGTGGTGTTGGCAAGGACCAGCACCGATCCCCCGGCGGCGCCGTCCGCGCCCTGCGCGGCGCGGCGGCGGAACGCCAGCACCCCCTCGGGGGCGTCCAGCCACTCCACCCCGTCACCCGCGCCGAGTTCGGGCCGGCGGCGGCGGATGGCCAGCGCCGAGCGGTACAGCACCAGGGTGGAGTCCGGGTCGTCCATCTGCGCCGAGACGGCGAGCTTGGCCCAGTCGCCGGGCTGCGGCAGCCAGCTGCCCCCCGTACCGAACCCGTACGACGTCCCCTCGCTGCTCCACGGGAGGGGCACCCGGCAGCCGTCGCGCAGCCCGTCCTGGCCGTCGCCCTCGGTGCTGTCCTCGTCCGGCGAGCGGCGGTAGAACGCCGGGTCCTGCCGTACCTCGTCGGGCAGTTCGGTGACCTCGGGCAGGCCGAGCTCCTCGCCCTGGTAGAGGTAGGCGGAGCCGGGCAGCGCCAGCATCAGCAGGGTGGCGGCGCGGGCCCGGCCCACGTCGCCGCCGAGCCGGGTGAGGTGGCGCACCACGTCGTGGTTGGACAGGACCCAGGTGGTGGGGGCGCCGACCGGGCGCATGGAGTCCAGCGAGGAGTCGATGACCTCGCGCAGCGCGCCGGCCTCCCACGGGGTGCTCAGGTAGTGGAAGTTGAACGCCTGGTGGAGTTCGCCGGGGCGCAGGTAGCGGGCGGTGCGCTCGGCGCTGGGGGTCCACGCCTCGGCGACGCCGATGCGCTGCCCCGGGTAGGCGTCGAGGATGGTGCGCCAGTCGCGGTAGATCTCGTGGACGCCGTCCTGGTCGAAGAACGGCAGTGTCTGGGTGCCCAGGAGCTTCAACTGTCCGCTGTGGCCCATGTCGGGGAGCCCTTCGGCCTTGACCATGCCGTGCGCCACGTCGATGCGGAAGCCGTCGACGCCCTTGTCGAGCCAGAAGCGCAGCACCGAGCGGAACTCGTCCCGGACGGTGTCGTTCTCCCAGTTGAAGTCGGGCTGTTCGGGCGCGAACAGGTGCAGGTACCACTCGCCGGGCGAGCCGTCGGGGTTGGTGGTGCGGGTCCAGGCGGGGCCGCCGAAGATGGACTCCCAGTCGTTGGGGGGCTCTTCGCCCTTGTCGCCCTTGCCGGGGCGGAAGTGGTAGCGCTCGCGCATCGGGGAGCCGGGGCCCTCGCGCAGGGCGCGGCGGAACCACTCGTGGCGGTCCGAGGAGTGGTTGGGGACGATGTCGACGATGATGCGCAGGCCCAGGTCATGGGCTTCGCGGATCAGGTCGTCGGCGTCCTGGAGAGTGCCGAACATGGGGTCGATGGCCCGGTAGTCGGCGACGTCGTAGCCGGCGTCGGCCTGCGGGGAGGCGTAGAAGGGGCTCAGCCACACGGCGTCCACGCCGAGGTCCGCGAGGTAGGGCAGGCGGGCGCGGATGCCGGGGAGGTCGCCCATGCCGTCGCCGTCGCCGTCGGCGAAGGAGCGCGGGTAGACCTGGTAGATGACGGCGTCCCGCCACCACCCGGGCGTCTCGGCGGCAGGGGTGGTGGGGGCGGCGAGGTGCTGGGTCATGTCATCCCTGTGGCTCGTCGTGTACATGATGGGGGTGCCGGCGCGGGCCGGTGCTGTGGTGGTGCTCGGGGCGGGCCCGGGTCAGGACTTGGTGGCGCCCGCCGTGAGCCCGGACTGCAGGTGCCGCTGCGCGTAGCCGAAGACCAGGGTCGCGGGTACGGCGATGAGCACGGCGGCGGCGGTCATCAGATGCCAGTCCTGGGTGTGCTGGTTGACGAAGGTCTGCAGACCGCCCGCCAGGGTGAGGTGCCGTTCACCGGTCATGAACGCGGTGGCGTAGGCGACTTCGGCCCAGGCGGTGACGAAGGTGTAGAAGCCGGTGACGGCCAGGCCCGGCCGGGCCAGTGGCATGATGAGCCGCCAGAAGGTGCCGAAGGGCGACAGACCGTCCACCCGTCCCGATTCGTCGATGGAGACGGGGATGGTGTCGAAGAAGCCCTTCATCATCCAGGCGCAGAACGGCACCGCGATGGTGAGGTAGGTGACGATCAGCGCGATGGGCCGGTTCAGCAGCCCGTACTGGGCCATGAGGTTGTACAGCGGCACGATGAGCACGGCCATCGGGAACATCTGCGTGATGAGCAGGGTCCACATCAGCGGGCGCATGCCGGGGAAGCGGAAGCGGCTGAGCGCGTAGCCGGTGGTGGAGGAGATGAACACCCCGATGATGGTGGTGGTGACCACGATCAGCAGGGAGTTGCCGAACCAGGTGAGGAACTTGGTGTTGTTCAGCACGTGGTCGTAGTTGTCCAGCGTGAAGTTGGACAGCAGCGAGATGGTGAACGTGTCGGCCTTGGGCTTGAAGGACGTCACCAGCAGCCAGGCCGGCGGGAAGACCGCCACCAGCGCGGCGAGCAGCAAGGTGGCGTGCAGCCCGAAGGAGGCGAGCGGTCCGCGTTCGCCGCGCCGCCGCGGGCGCTTGCCGCGTCCGCCGCCCGCGCCGCCCCACTGGGGGGTTTCGCCGGTGCCGGTGCCCGTGCCCGGGGCGGCCGTGGTGGTGCCGGTGGTGAAACGGGTTGTCTCGGTGGCCATCGCTACCACACCTCTCCCTGCTTGCGCAGCGCTCGCCGGTAGGAGATCGCGAACAGGACCAGGAGCAGCAGGATCAGGACGCCCCAGGCCGCGGAGTTGGCGAAGTCGCGGGGGCTTCTGATGAACGCCAGCCGGAACGCCTCGGTCACCAGGATGTCGGTGGAGCCGGCCGGGCCGCCCCGGGTGAGCAGGAAGATCACCGGGAACATGTTGAAGGTCCAGATGGTGCTGAGCAGCACCACGGTCATCGACACCGAACGCACCCCGGGCAGCGTGATGTTCCAGAAGCGCTGCCAGGGTCCGGCGCCGTCCATCTCGGCCGCCTCGTAGTGCTCGGGGGGGATGGACTGGAGGGCGCCCAGCATGGCGATCAGCATGAAGGGCACGCCCAGCCAGACGTTGACGCCGATGACGGCGAGCTTGGCCCAGGTCGGGTCGCTCAGCCAGTGCACCCCGGCGATCCCCTGGCCTTCCAGGAGGTTGTTGAGGATGCCGTTGCGCTCGTTGAAGATCATCCGCCAGGCGAAGACGGACACGAAGGCGGGAATCGCCCAGGGCAGGATCAGCGCCATCCGGTACAGGGTGCGGCCGCGGAAGCTGCGGTTGAGCATGTTGGCCAGGCCGAGACCGATGAGGAAGGTGATGCTGACGCAGGACACCGTCCACACCAGGGTCCAGCCCAGGCGGTCCCAGAACTCGCTGCCGCCGAGGATGTCGAGGTAGTTCTCCAGGCCGACGAACTCGTAGGTGGCCTCGATCTTGTTGACACCGATCTGCCGCTCGACGTTCGCCTCGTTGGCGTTGGTGAGGGAGAGGAACACGCCCCGCACCAGGGGCCAGCCGATGATGCCGGTGATGACGACGACCACCGGGGCGATCATGGCCCACGCGTACCAGTAGTTCGACAGGGCTCGGCGTAGCCTGGTGCCCTTTTTGAGCCGGGAGATCGCCGTGTCAGCCATGGTCTCGGCCGCCCTTCATGTCACACGCTTCCACAGGTTTCGCACCGGGCCGCTCAGTCGAGCCAGTCGTCGAGGATGTCGCGGTAGGCGTCACCCGTGCTCTTGGCGGCCTCCTCGGGGGACGCGGAGCCGATGAGCAGGCCCTGCACGTTCTCCTTGATGGGGTCGAAGAGGGACTGCGCCTGCGGGATCCAGGGGCGCTCGTGGGCCACGTCGACGGCCGGCTTGAAGAACTGCACCATCTCGTTGTTCCGCACCGACTCGACCTCGTAGACGGAGGTGCGGGTGGGCAGCAGGCTCAGTTCCTCGGTGATCCGCTGCTGGGTGGCGGCGGAGGACATGTATTTGACGAACTCGAAGGCGGCCGGGGACTCCTCCTCCGGGGTGCCCGCGTAGATCGCGTAGTTCCAGCCGCCCTGCGGTGCGGCCTGGCCCGCGGAGCCGCCGGGGACCGGGGCGACGCCCAGGTCGTCGCCCAGGCCGGCGACGGCGTCGTTGATGGCCCACGGGCCGTTGATCATCATGGCGACCTCGCCACGGGTGAAGGAGCCCATCATGTTCTCCCAGCCGTCGCTGGTGTCGGTGATGGCGGCGCCCGAGTCGACCATGTCCTTCATCTGCGTGAAGGCGGCGATGCCGGCCTCGTTGTCGATGGTGACCTGCTTGCCCTCGGCGTCGACCATGTCGCCGCCCTCGCCGTACAGGAAGGGCAGGAACCAGTACGGGTCGTCGCCGCGCATGTACATGGGGACGGCGCCGGCGCCCTCGAAGGCGCCGGTGGAGGCCTTGACCTCCTCCAGCGTGGTGGGCACCTCGACGCCGGCGTCCGCCAGCAGCTTCTCGTTGTAGAACAGCGCCAGGGTGTCGATGACCTGCGGGACGGCGTAGGTGGTGCCCTCGTACTGGGTGCTGGCCCAGGCCTGCGGGACGAAGTCCTCCTGGTTCTCCAGGGCGGTGGTGTCGTCCAGCGGCCACAGGTAGCCGAGGCTGGCGAAGTCGGCGACCCAGGCGACCTCGGTGCGCATCACATCGGGAGCCTCGTTGGCGGCGGCGGCGTTCTTGAAGCGGTTCTGCGCGTCGTCGAAGCCGATGTTCACATAGTCGACGGTGACGCCGGGGTGCTGGGCCGCGAACTCCTCGGCGATGGCCTTGAAGACGGCCGCCTCGGTCTCGTTGGAGGTGTCCCAGTAGGTGATGGTGCCGCTCAGCTCACCGTCGGCGGCGGCTCCGCCGCCACCGTCCCCTCCATCGCCACCGCCGCAAGCCGTTACCGCAAGCGCCAACGCCGCGACCGCGGCTGTCGTCGTCCCTATGCTGCGCCGCATGTGAACTCCTTCAAGCGTTTCGCCCGGTTTAGGGGGCTGTATCCCACCCTAGGCGCGGCTCCTTCGCCACGCCGGGCCGATCAGGAACGTAACAGCGGCGTCATCCTTTGGAAAGACCTTGCGGCAAATTTCTGCAAGCCTGTCGCCACAACCGATCCGACGGCTCCGGTCCCGGCCGCCGGCCACCGCACGGACCCCGCGCGCCGGAGCGCCCCGCAGCGGCCGTCCGGGTGAACGCGCCCGCCCGGCTCCCAGCCGGAATACCCACATCCCGGTACAGTTCCCCCGCCCCGGTGGGCACGCACCGAAGCGGCCGGTAAGGTCCACTGAGTGACCGCACGGCTAGCTGACATCGCAGCCCAGGCGGGGGTCAGCGAGGCGACCGTCAGCCGGGTGCTCAACGGCCGGCCGGGCGTCGCCGCGGCCACCCGCGAATCCGTACTCGCCGCCCTCGACCTGCTCGGCTACGAACGTCCCGCGCGGCTGGCCAAGCGCAGCGCGGGCCTGGTGGGGCTGATCACCCCGGAGCTGGAAAACCCGATCTTCCCCGCGTTCGCGCAGGTCATCGGGCAGGCGCTGACCCGCCAGGGCTACACCCCGGTGCTCGCCACCCAGACCCCGGGCGGCTCCACCGAGGACGAGCTGACCGGGATGCTGGTCGAACGCGGGGTGGCCGGGATCATCTTCATCTCCGGCCTGCACGCCGACACCTCCGCCGACGTGGAGCGCTACGAGCGGCTGCGCGGCAACGGAGTGCCCTTCGTCCTGATCAACGGGTTCGCGCCACGGGTGCGGGCCCCCTTCGTCTCCCCCGACGACCGGGCGGCGATGCGGCTGGCGATGAGCCACCTCGTCTCGCTCGGCCACCGCAGGATCGGCCTCGCGCTGGGGCCCGCCCGCTTCGTCCCCGTGCAGCGCAAGATCGAGGGCTTCCTGCGCGGCGCCGCCGAGGACCTGGGAACCCCCGAGGACGAGGCGCGCGAGCTGATCGAGCACTCGCTGTTCACCCTGGAGGGCGGCCAGGCCGCGGCCACCGCCCTGCTGGAACGCGGCTGCACGGCGGTGATCTGCGCCTCCGACATGATGGCGCTCGGCGCGATCCGGGCCGCGCGGCAACGCGGTCTCGCCGTCCCGGGCGAGGTGTCCGTGATCGGCTACGACGACTCACCGCTGATCGCCTTCACCGACCCGCCGCTCACCACCATCCGCCAGCCCGTCCCGGCCATGGGCCAGGCGGCCGTCAGGGCACTGCTGGAGGAGATCGGGGGCACCCCCACCCCGCACAGTGAGTTCGTCTTCCTGCCCGAACTCGTCGTCCGCGGCAGCACCGCCACCGCTCCCTCCGTCGTACGGGGGACCCCCAGGGGTCAGAACCCGACCGGAGGATGATCGGGCGGGCCTCCGGTCTCTGGCAGACTGTTCGACCATGGGGGCAACAAGCGTCGAGCAGGACAGTGAACAGCGAGTGGATGCGGGGAGCGTGACCGACAAGCAATCCGAGCCCCCGTCCCGGACGAGATGGCTCAGTTCGCTGCGCGTGCCGCGCCGCCCCCGCCTCTGGTTCGAGCTGCTGCTCATCGCCGTCAGCTACGGCGTGTACTCCATGATCCGCAACGCGGCGCCGACCCACGAGGAACGGGCGCAGGAGCACGCGCGGCAGATCTGGGACTTCCAGAACAGCATCGGGCTGGGTTTCGAGCGCGCGGTCAATCACGGCATAGAGTCCATCACCTGGCTGATCGTGCCGATGAACTACTACTACGCCACGCTGCACTTCATCGTGACCATCGGCGTGCTGGTGTGGGTCTTCCGCTGGCACCCCGGCCGGTACGGGGCGATCCGGCTGGTGCTGTTCGCCACCACCGGGATCGCGCTGATCGGCTACTACTTCTACCCGCTGGCCCCGCCGCGGCTGATGGCCGGCATGGACTTCATCGACACCGGGCGGGTGCACCAGACCTGGGGCTCGTTCCAGTCGGAGAGCATGCAATCGGTCTCCAACCAGTACGCGGCGATGCCGTCGATGCACATCGGCTGGTCGGTGTGGTGCGGCATCACCATAGTGCTGCTCGCGAAGCCGCTGTGGGTGAAGATCCTGGGCGTGCTGTACCCGACCCTCACGCTGCTGGTGATCGTGGCCACCGCCAACCACTTCTGGCTGGACGCGGTGGGCGGGCTGGTCTGCCTGGCGTTCGGCTTCGCCGTGGCCCGGACGTGGTTCGCCGAGTCCCCGTACCGGCTGCCCCAGCTGGTGCCGGACGCCGTGCCGCGCGCCAAACGCGCTCAGTCACCGTCGTAGAACAGCCGCTCCACCACCGTACGGGCGCGGCGCGTCGTACGGCGGTAGTCGTCGATCATCTGGCCGCCGCTGCCGGTGTCCTGCTGGCGGGCGGCGCCCGGCTCGTACCCCAGGTAGCGGGCGACGGCCGCCAGTTCGCGGGGGTCGGTGGGGAAGGTGTCCTGCGGCCTGCCGCGTACCAGCATCACCGCGTTGCGCACCCGTGAGGCCAGGATCCAGGCGGCGTCCAGCACGGCGGCGTCCTCGGCGTCCAGCAGCCCGGCCGCCTCGGCCGCGGCCAGCGCGCGGCGGGTGCGGGTGGTGCGCAGCTCGGGAAGCGCGGCGGCGTGCCGCAGCTGGAGCAGCTGCACGGTCCACTCGATGTCGGACAGTCCACCGCGGCCGAGCTTGGTGTGGGTGGTGGGGTCGGCGCCGCGCGGCAGCCGTTCGGCCTCCATCCGGGCCTTGAGCCGGCGGATCTCGCGGACGTCGCTCTCGCTCAGTCCGGCCTCGGGGTAGCGCAGCGGGTCGATGAGGGCGGTGAACCGCTCCCCCAGGTCCGGGTCGCCTGCCACCGGCTGGGCGCGCAGCAGCGCCTGGCTCTCCCACACCAGTGACCAGCGGCGGTAGTAGGCCGCGTAGTTGTCGAGGGTGCGCACCAGGGGGCCGCCGCGGCCCTCGGGGCGCAGGGCGGTGTCGATGAGCAGCGGCGGGTCGCCGGAGGGCAGCTGGAGCAGCCGGGTCAGCTCGCCGGCGACGGCGAGGGCGGCGCGGTCGGCCTCGGCCCGGTCGGCCCCCTCGCGCGGCTCGTGGACGAACATGACGTCGGCGTCGGAGCCGTAGCCCAGTTCGTGGCCGCCGAAGCGGCCCATGGCGATGACAGCGAACCGGGTGGGCAGCTCTGCGCCCCAGCGGGCCTGGACGGCGGCGCGCAGGGCGCCGGCGAGGGTGGCCGCGTTGATGTCGGTGAGGGCGTCGCCGACCTGGTCCAGGGCGGGTCCCTGGCCCTCGCCCGGGGGTGCCTCTGTGGGGCGGTAGGCGCCGACGATGTCGGCGGCGGCGGTGCGGAACAGTTCGCGGCGGCGCACGCCGCGGGCGGCGACGGTGGCGGCCTCGGCCGAGTCCGCGCGGCCGACGGCGGCCAGGACCTCCTGGCGCAGGGCGGTGGCGCCGCGCGGGGCGAGCCCGCCGGGGTCGCCGAGCAGGGCGACGGCCTCGGGGGCGCGCAGCAGCAGATCGGGGGCGAGCCGGCCGGCCGACAGGACCCGGGCGAGGTTCTCGGCGGCGGCGCCCTCGTCGCGCAGCAGCCGCAGGTACCAGGGGCTGGTGCCGAGCGCGTCGGAGACCTTGCGGAAGCCGAGCAGTCCGGCGTCGGGGTCGGCGGAGTCGGCGAAGCGGTCCAGCAGAACGGGCAGCAGGGTGCGCTGGATGGCGGCCTTGCGGGTGACACCGGAGGCGAGGGCCGTCAGATGGCGCAGCGCGGCGGCCGGGTCGGCGTAGCCGAGGGCGACCAGCCGGACCCTGGCGGCCTCGGGTGCCAGCCGTACCCCGCCGCCCTCCAGGCCGGCGACGGCGTCCAGCAGCGGGCGGTAGAACAGCTTCTCGTGCAGCCGGCGCACGGCGGTGGTGTGGCGGCGCCAGGCGGCGGTGACCTCGGTGACGGGGTCGGGGGTCAGGCCGAGCGAGCGGCCCAGGCGGCGCAGGTCGGCCTCGTCCTCGGGCATGAGGTGGGTGCGGCGCAGCCGGTACAGCTGGATGCGGTGCTCGACGGTGCGCAGGAACTCGTACGACGCGTGGAGGCTGGCGGCGTCCTTGCGGCCGATGTAGCCGCCCTCGGCCAGCGCGTGCAGCGCGTCCAGGGTGCTGGCGTGGCGCAGCGCGGGGTCGGTGCGGCCGTGCACCAGCTGGAGCAGCTGGACGGCGAACTCGACGTCGCGCAGCCCGCCGGGGCCGAGTTTGAGTTCGCGTTCGACGCGGTCGGCGGGGATGGACTCCTCGACGCGGCGGCGCATGCGCTGCACGTCGGGGACGAAGTTGTCGCGTTCGGCGGCGCCCCACACCAGGGGGGCGACGGCCTCGGCGTACCGGGCCCCCAGCTCCTCGTCGCCGGCCATCGGGCGGGCCTTGAGGAGGGCCTGGAACTCCCAGGTCTTGGCCCAGCGGTGGTAGTAGGCGAGGTGGCTGGAGAGGGTGCGCACCAGGGGCCCGTTGCGGCCCTCGGGCCGCAGATTGGCGTCGACGGGCCAGATGGTGCCCTCGGCGGTGGTGTCGGAGCAGATCCGCATCATGCGGGCGGCGAGCCGGGTGGCGGCGCGCAGGGCGGCGGGTTCGGTGTCCTCGGCGGCGCCCTCGGGGGGCTCGGCGACGAAGATGACGTCGACGTCGGAGACGTAGTTGAGCTCCCGGCCGCCGCACTTGCCCATGCCGATGACGGCGAGCCGGCAGCCGGCGGCGTCCTCGGGGGCCTCGGCGGCGGCGATGCGCAGGGCGGCGCGCAGCGTGGCGGTGGCGAGGTCGGCGAGTTCGGCGGCGGTCTCGGTGAAGCCGGTGGTGCCGGTCATGTCGCGGGCGGCGATGGTCAGCAGGGCCCGGCGGTAGCCCACGCGCAGCGAGTCGGGGTCGGTGGCCTCGGCGAGGGCGGCGGTGAACTCCTCGATGCCGGGGTGCAGGTCGGCGGTGTCGAAGGCGGTGAGGGTGCGCCATTCGACGGGGTGCCGGGCGAGGTGGTCGCCGAGCGCCTCGGAGGCGCCGAGCACGGCCAGCAGCCGGTCGCGCAGGGGTTTGGCGGCCAGCAGGGTGTCGAGCAGGACGGCCCGGTCCCTTTCGGGCTGGGCCTCGGCGAGCCGGGTGAGGGCGGCCAGCGCGAGGTCGGGGTCGGCGGTGGCGGCGAGCGCGTCGAGCAGCACGCCGTCGTCGCCCACCGGGTGCAGCGCCTCGTGGTCCAGCAGCAGGGAGGCGGCGCGCGGGTCGGTGAACCCGCGGCGCGCGAGCTGGCTGAAGCGGCCCTGCCGCCGGCCGCCGAAGGGGGTGCCGGGTCCGCTCACAGGGCCGGGAGGTTTTTGCGCAGCTCGAAGGCGGTGACCTCGGAGCGGTACTCCTCCCATTCCTGGCGTTTGTTGCGCAGGAAGAAGTCGAAGACGTGCTCGCCGAGGGTTTCGGCGACGAGTTCACTGTGCTGCATGAGGTTGATGGCCTCGCCGAGGTTCTGCGGCAGCGGCTCGATGCCCAGGGCGCTGCGTTCGCGGTCGGTGAGCGCCCACACGTCGTCCTCGGCGCCGGGCGGCAGCTCGTACCCCTCCTCGACGCCCTTGAGGCCGGCGGCCAGCAGCAGGGCGTAGGCGAGGTAGGGGTTGACGCCGGAGTCCAGGGAACGCACCTCGACGCGGGTGGAGCCGGTCTTGCCCGGCTTGTACATGGGCACCCGGATGAGCGCGGAGCGGTTGTTGTGGCCCCAGCAGATGTAGGAGGGGGCCTCGCCGCCGGCGCCGGCGGTGCGCTGGGTGCCGCCCCAGATCCGCTTGTAGGAGTTGACCCACTGGTTGGTGACGGCGGAGATCTCGCCGGCGTGCCGCAGGAGTCCGGCGATGAAGGAGCGGCCGATCTTGGAGAGCTGGTACTCGGCGCCGGTCTCGTGGAAGGCGTTGCGGTCGCCCTCGAAGAGGGAGAGGTGGGTGTGCATGCCGGAGCCGGGGTATTCGGAGAACGGCTTGGGCATGAAGGTGGCCTGGACGCCCTGTTCGAGGGCGACCTGCTTCATGACAAGACGGAAGGTCATGATGTTGTCGGCGGTGGACAGGGCGTCGGCGTAGCGCAGGTCGATCTCCTGCTGGCCGGGCGCGCCCTCGTGGTGGGAGAACTCCACCGAGATGCCCATGGATTCGAGCATGGAGATGGCCTGGCGGCGGAAGTCCATGCCGATGTTCTGCGGGGTGTGGTCGAAGTAGCCGGAGGAGTCGGCGGGGGTGGGGCGGGAGCCGTCCACCGGCTTGTCCTTGAGCAGGAAGAACTCGATCTCGGGGTGGGTGTAGAAAGTGAAGCCGAGATCGGAGCTCTTGGCGAGGGCGCGCTTGAGGACGTAGCGGGGGTCCGCGTAGGAGGGGGACCCGTCCGGCATGAGGATGTCGCAGTACATCCGGGCGGTGCCGGGGGACTCGGCGCGCCAGGGCAGGATCTGGAAGGTGGAGGGCGCGGGTTTGGCGATCATGTCGGACTCGTGGACGCGGGCGAAGCCCTCGATCGCGGAGCCGTCGAAGCCAATGCCTTCGTCAAATGCCTGTTCGAGCTCGGCGGGGGCGACGGCGACGGACTTGAGGAAGCCCAGCACATCGGTGAACCACAGCCGGACGAACCGGATGTCCCGCTCCTCCAGCGTCCGGAGCACGAACTCCTGCTGCTTATCCATGGCCACCATCCTCGCAGGTCACAACGCTCATTCTGGCGCACGGAAGCTCATCCGTCGCCCCCCAGTATCAGGGCATCCGGTTTCGGTGGCATTGCCGGTGCGGCACGGCGTGGGGTACGGGGGCCGTGCGGGGGGTGCGGCGCGGTCGCGGGGGGTGTGACCGGCGGGGTGCGGCGGGCCGGGCGCGGGGCCGCCCGGCCGCTGGTCATATGCGTACGGCCGGGTGCCGCGCGGGGGCGGGCCGGGCGGGGCTGAGCCGAACCGGCCACCCGCCCGACAAGCTTTGGCCATGGTTGCGCGGGGAGTGTTTCAGGGCGCGCACCGGCGCGTCCGCGCAGCTCATCGGCTTGTCACCACCCCCCGCGCCCCGGTTCACGGACTCGTTCGGGGGACGTTTGACGAACTCGCTGCGCCGGGGGCTTGCGGCCCCGTACTCTCCCTGTCACATAGCGAGTTGTGGCCACTACAGCTAGTCGCGGCTGGGTGGCCGCCGCCCGTGAGCGGACGCATGTATGTCAGAGGCATACCCCCTCCTCATCCGCAACTGCCGTCCCCAGCCCCCGCCCTCTGTCCACTGTCGATCGCAACGCTAGTGAGGAAGCCCATGGTGCGAGCCGGTTCATTACAGCGGAGTGAGCGCCCCCCGCGCCCCGGAGCGTGGATCGTTCCGCCCGCCGTGACCGTCATCGGCGCCGTCGTCGCGCTGCTGCTGGTGAGCAGCGAGCAGCGGGTGGCGGTCGCCTGGTGCGCGGTGGTGACCACGGCCCTGGTCGCCGCTCTCTCCGCCGAGGCCGCACGCCGGGGCATGGCCCTGGCCGCGCTGAAGGAACAGCTGGCCACCGAGCGCGCCGCACGCCGCAAGGAGGCCCACCACCTCGCCTGGAAGATCTTCCCGGTGGTGCTCGACAAGGTGCAGGACGGCGCCTCGCCCTCCGAGGTGGCGCCCCGCGACCACAGCGAGCTCTCCAGCGACCCGGAGATCGGCGCCTCCTACTACACGGCGCTCTTCAAGTCGGGGATCGCGGTCCAGGAGCGCGAGCACGCCAAGGACTCCGCCAACCGCGCCATCGTCAACATCTCCTGCCGCATCCAGTCCGAGATCCACCGCCTCCAGGACGACATCAACAAGATGCAGTACCGGCACGGCGGGCCGGAGATCCTCGGCGACCTGATGCACCTGGAGCACGGCATCAACGTCACCGGCCGCTTCGCCGTCTCGCTGGCGGTGCTCGGCGGCGGCGCCCCGATGCGGCGCTGGCAGCGTCCCATCTCGCTGTACGACGTGATGCGGGCCGGCAGCGCCCCCATCCAGGAGTACCTGCGGGTCGAACAGCACCACGTCGCCGAGGTCGCGGTCATCGGCCCGGCCGCCGAATCGGTCATCCTGGTGCTCAGCGAACTGCTGGACAACGCCTGCCGCTACTCCCCGCCCAGCACCTCGGTCGTGATGAACACCGAGGAGGTCGCCGCCGGCGTGGAGATCTCCATCGAGGACAAGGGGATGGGGCTCACCGAGGAGTCCCGCAAGCACGCCGAGTTCCTGATGAAGCAGGCCGCCGACGGCCTGGACCTCTCCGACCTCGGCGAGACCGCCCGGGTCGGGCTGCGGGTCGCCTCCATCCTGTCCAACCGGTTCGGGCTGCGGCTCACCCTGCGCCCCTCCACCGGCAACGGCGTACGGGCGGTGGTCTTCGTACCGCAGGAGCTGCTCACCCAGCTGCCCGAGCCCAAGTACCCGATCCCCGGCATGCGCCCCAAGCCGCACCCGGTGATGGCACCGGGCCTGGCCCGGCCGGTCGACGAGGACGAAGAGATCGAGTACGAGCGCAACGAGAACGGCCTGCCGCAACGGCACCGCAACCGTGCCTTCGACAACCCACGGCGCGCCGCCGCCACGCAGGCAGCCCGCCAGCAGCCCGCCCCGGCGCCCGCGCCCGAGCCGGTGGACGCCCGGGACCGGGCCGCCGGCAAGCCGGCCCGGCAGGTCGAGTCGGGGCTGTGGGTCTCCGACTTCTTCGCCGGTCTGGCCGCCGCCGACGGCGGGCACCCCAGCGGCACCGACCATTCCTCCGCCGATCAGCCGACCGGCAAAGACCTCCGGAAGTAAAGGGTGTAACAGGTGGTAGAGCACGTGACACAGCGGCTGATGAACATGGACTGGATGCTGAAGGACCTGGCGGCCACCGTCCCCGGCATCCGGCACATCGTCCTGCTGTCCGCGGACGGCCTGTGCATGGCCCAGCACGGAGACGACCGGGACGCCGGTGAACGGCTGGCCGCCGCCGGATCCGGCATCAAGTCCCTGGCGCAGTCCGTGGCGATGGAGTTCCCCGACGAGGAGAACGACGTACGGATGGTGGTGCTGGAGCTGACCGGCGGCTTCTTCTATCTGATGTCCGCCGGCTCCCGCTCGTACCTGGCGGTCACCGCCAGCGCCGAGGTGAGCGCCGCCATGGTCAGCCAGCGGATGCGGGACCTGGTGCTGCGGCTCGGCGAGCACCTGTCCAGCGCGGTGCGAGCTCCCGAACAGGCGGCGCCATGAGCCGGAAACGGCGGGAGGACAGCGGTGGGGCGGGCAGCCAGGAGGAAGAGGCGCCCGTACCGCTGTATGTCATCACCGGCGGGCGCAGCGAGGGCAAGGAGGACCATTTAGTCCTGGATCTGGTCACGCTGGTCGTGTCCCGATCCGCTCCCACTTCCGGTATGCACCCCGAGCAGGCGGCCATTCTGCGGATGTGCGGCAACCCCCTGTCCGTGGCCGAGATCTCCGCGTACATCGATCTGCCGTTCAGCGCGGTCAATGTGCTGTTGGCGGATCTGCTGGCCAACTCCCATGTGGAGGTCAGGGAAGCGAGAAGTGCGGCGCCCCAGCGCACCGCGACGGATCCCGATATCGACACCCTGAAGGCATTGATCGATGGACTACAACGGCTCTGACCTTTCCCTGGGCCCACGGCCGGAGGATCTGCTGCCCGCCTCGACGGAGAAGTCCGTCAAGGTGGTGATCGTGGGTGGCTTCGGCGTCGGCAAGACCACGATGGTCGGCTCGGTCAGCGAGATCCGCCCGCTGACGACCGAGGAGACCATGACGCGCGACAGCGTCGGCGTCGACTCGCTGCACGGGGTGGAGCGCAAGACGGAGACGACCGTCGCCATGGACTTCGGCCGCATCACCCTCAACCAGCAGCTGGTGCTCTACCTGTTCGGCACCCCGGGGCAGCAGCGGTTCTGGTTCCTGTGGAACGGGGTGATCGAGGGGGCGCTGGGGGCCGTGGTGCTGGTGGACACCCGCCGTCTCGAGGACAGCTTCCAGGCGATGGACCGGCTGGAGGCGGGCAACGTGCCCTTTGTCGTGGCGGTCAACAACTTCCCCGACGCGCCGCTGCACTCGGTGGCGGCGCTGCGCTCCGCGCTCGACCTGGGCGAGGACGTCCCCCTGGTCAACTGCGACGCGCGCATGCTGGAGTCCAGCCGCGACGTGCTGCTGACCCTGATGCGTCATCTGTACACCAATGCCACCCGAGGCACCCAAGCACCGTCGGAGGTCACACGATGAGCGCGCCAGCCGCCGATCCGTCCGGTTTCGGGCCGACGGGCGCGCAGCCGCCACCCGGCTGTCCGGCGCACGCGGGGGGCGCCCCGGTGGGGCGCGGGTACGGGGTCGGGCCGTACGGGCCCGGCGGGGTGGTCCGGCTGTACGGCCCCGAGGCGTCGGCCGATCCGGTCGGCCTCTACGAGCGGCTGCGGACGGACCACGGGCCGGTGGCCCCGGTGCTGCTGGAGGGCGATGTGCCGGCCTGGCTGGTGCTGGGCTACCACGAGATCCTGGAGGTGTGCCGCAATCCGCGCCGCTACAGCCGGGACGGCCGCAACTGGCGGGACTGGCAGAACGGGGTGGTGGGGGCGCACGACGCGATCGCGCCCGTGCTGGCCTGGGGGCCGGACGCCACGCACCAGGACGGCTCGGTCCACCACCGGCTGCGCGGCGCCGTCAACGAGTCCCTCGAACGGTTCGACCGGCGGGCGATCCGCCGCCTGGTGGCCCGGTACTCCAATCATCTGATCAATGAGTTCGTGGACGCGGGCGAGGCGGAGCTGCTCGCCCAGTACGCGCAGCAGGTGCCGATGCGGGTGATGGGGCGGCTGGCCGGTCTGGAGGAGGAGGACGGGCCGCCGATGACGGAGGCGGCGCGGCAGCTGCTGATCGGCACCGAGAAGGCGGTGACGGCGGATCAGTTCATCCAGCGGCGGCTGCGGGAGCTGGTGGCGGCCAAGCACGACGCCCCCGGGTCCGACCTGGCGAGCTGGCTGATCGAGCACCCGGCCGGTCTCTCGGACGAGGAGGTGCTGCACCATCTGCGGCTGGTGCTGGTGTCCGCCAACGAGACGACCACCAATCTGATCGTCAACACGCTGCGGGTGGTCTTCACCCATCCCCGCTTCCGCGGCTCGCTGCACGGTGGCCGGATGACGCTGCCGGCGGCGGTGGAGCAGGTGCTGTGGGACGAGCCGCCGATCGCGGTGTGCCCCGGCGGCTTCGCGATGTTCGACATGGAGCTGGGCGGACAGCACATCAAGAAGGGCGACGCGATGCTGCTGGGCCTGGCGGCCGGCAACGTGGACCCGGTGGTCCGGCCCTCGCCCGGGGCGATGATGTACGGCAACCGCTCGCACCTGTCGTTCACCAGTGGGGCGCACGAGTGCCCCGGCGCGGACATCGGGCGGGCGATCACCGGTTCGGCGATCGAGGCCCTGCTGTACCGGCTGCCGGACATCCATCTGACCATCGAGGCGGACGAGCTGAGCTGGTCGGCGTCGACCTGGTCGCGGCACCTGGAGCGGCTGCCGGTGCGCTTCACCCCGCGCGACGCGCCGAACCCGATCGCGCCGATCCGGTTCACCCCGGAGGAGCTGGGGCACCGGGCGGTGGCCCACGCGGCGGTGCAGGACCGGCTGGCCCGCGGGGCGCGTACGGAGTCGGGGGTGCTGACGGCCGTGCGGGACCCGGCCGAAGCCGGCGCCGGGTCCCGCTCCGACGCGCTCAGGGACGAGCGGCGCGGCTGGTGGAGCCGGCTGTGGGGCCGCTGAGCGCGTCCTCGCGCCGGGTGGAACCGATGTCGCCCGGGATCACCTCGACGCCGATGTTCTCGGTGGCGTAGCGGGCCGAGGCGGTGCCCCAGCGCTGATTGGCCGTCATCCAGTGGCGCAGCCCTGCGATGTGGCGGGCGAGCCGCCGGCCCTCGGGCCCGGCGGCGTGCCGCTCGGTGAGGGTGCGCGCGGTGTCCTGGAAGCGGTGCACGGCGTCCCCCACCAGGGCGCCGACCCGCTCCAGGGCCTCGGCGCGGGAGCAGCCGCGGCTGCGCTGGGTGATGAGCACCAGGTTGTGCGGGTCGCCCTGGGCCTCCTCGCGTTCCAGGGAGTGCACGTCGTTGCACAGGAAGATCACATCGGTGGCGCAGCGCAGCAGCGTCTGCACGCCGGTGCTCCAGTAGAGCTCCTCGGAGAGCTCGAAGTGCCCGGCGCGTTCGATGAGGTCGAAGCAGGGGCCGGTGCCCACGGCTTCGCGGCGCAGGGTGATGTAGGTCTTCTCGTCCAGGACGGCGCCCGAGCGGCGGTTGTGGGCCTCCTCCACGTAGGCGCGGAAGAAGCGGGTGTAGGTGGCTGCGGCCCTGGTGCGCCAGGCGGCCGACATGCCCTGCGCGCTGCGCTCCCACACGTCGGTGTAGGCGCGGGTGAGCGCGGTGTCCAGGGCGGGCGGGGTGCCGGGGACGCGGTAGGGGATGGCGGCCAGTTCGGTGCTGAGCCGGGCGACGTGCTCGGGGTCGTTGCCGCGTGGTCCGTCGAACTGGTCGTCCAGCGGGAAGCCGATGCAGACCGCGTCGGTGACCAGGTCGAGGTCGGCGCCGCGGGCATCCGGGTAGGCGTATCCGGCGAGATCGGTGAGCAGCCAGTCCCGGTAGCGGCTCAGGGCCCGCTCACCGCGCACCAGTCCATGGGCGCGGATCCAGGCGAGGTGGTGCTCGCCGGCACGGGCTGACTCTGGATTCGATCCGGCCTGGAACGGCAGGAAGAAGGTGACGTTCTGTGGCATGAGACCTCCTCTCTTCAGCCCCTCCCATGAACAGGTGTTCATTCCTGGGGCGTGGAGTTCCTTGCCCTGCTGCGTTTTCCGGCAATCTGCACCGGCATGATCCTGACCGAATATTTGCGTTTGGAATGGATCATTCCGCTTATGTGACCCTCGGTCGGCGGTATCGACCGGGGTCACCCGGGGTCACCCGGGGTCACCCGGGGTCGGCGCAGGAAGGAGAAGGGGGAAGAGGTGACGGAGGTACGGGCCGGGCTCGGCTACAGGCCGGGGGCGCCCCAGACCGGGAACCAGCGGCTGAGGTCCTTCTCCAGCCGCAGATCGTTCTCCAGCAGTCCGCGCATCTGGAGCTCCAGCGGGGTGTCCCGCCGCTCGCCGCCGCCCGGCAGCGGCGCGAAGGGGTAGAAGGTGCCCCGCTTGTACAGGTAGACGAGGGCGAGCGGGCGGTCCCGGCCGTCCTTGAAACCGATCAGCGAGCACAGCAGCTGCGGGCCGAAGCCGCCGTCCTGGAGCAGGGTGTTCACCGCGTGCAGATCGTTGACCAGACCCGCCGCGTCGGAGGGGTCGTGCTCGGCGAGCAGCCAGGTGTAGCCGTAGCCGTCCTGGCTGAACTCCACCGGCACCCCGCCGGTGGGGGTGTCGGCGTCCAGCAGCCCCCGTACGTCGTCCTGGATGCGGGCGAACGCCCCGCCCTCCACGCTGGCGAAGCACACCGAACCGAGCCCGGTGGGGGTGAACCCGGCGCCCGCTTCGAGGGTCAGCGCCGCGGACGGCACCGCGAACAGCTGATCGAGATCGGGTTTCACCGGCTTGCTGCGGCCCAGGATGATGTCGAGGAAGCCCACGGGAGGATCAGCACCTTCTCGGTTGACGGCTGGCGACGGCGCTGCCGATCCTACGGGCGCCCCAGCTCCGCCGAGATGCGGCCCAGCTGGTCCAGGCGCTTCTCCAGGCTGGGGTGCGAGGAGAGCAGATTACTCAGGCTCTGGCCGGAGACCGCGGGGGCGAAGTAGAACGCGTTGAACGGCTCGGCCTGCCGCAGATCACGGGTGGGCACCTGCGCCATCTGCCCGGAGATCTTGGTCAGCGCGGAGGCCAGCGCCGAGGGGCGGCCGGTCAGCAGCGCGCCGGCCCGGTCGGCGGCCAGCTCCCGGTAGCGGGACAGCAGCCGGGTCAGCAGATAGCTCAGGACGTACACGACGGCGCTGATCAGCGGGATCAGCAGCAGCGCGACATTCTGGTTGTTGCGCGAGCGGCCGAGGCCGCCCCACAGGGCCATCCGGGTGATCAGCCCCGCCAGCACCCCGAGGAACCCGGCGATGGTCATCACCGCGACGTCGCGGTGTGCCACGTGGGACATCTCGTGGGCCAGCACGCCCTCCAGCTCATCGGGCTCCAGGCGGCGCAGCAGTCCCGTGGTGACGCACACCATCGACTTGTGCTGGCTGCGCCCGGTGGCGAAGGCGTTGGGGACATCGCTGTCGGCGATCGCGACCTTGGGCTTGGGCATGTCCGCCAGGGCGCACAGCCGGTCCACGGCGCCGTGCAGCTCGGGGGCCTGCTCGGGGGTGACCTCGCGGGCGCCCATGCTGTAGGCGGCGATCCGGTCGCTGAACCAGAACTGGGCGACGAAGACCGCGCCCACGATGATCACGATGAGCGGCCAGGCCTTGCCCAGCAGGACGATCATGACCCCGACGAAGACCACATACAGCAGCCCGAGCAGGAACATGGTGGTCACCATGCGGTTGGTGAGCCCACGGTCCGGGGCGAAACGGGTACGGGCCATGTCTGTCGTGTCCTCCTGACGGGGGCGGTCCCCGCCATCAAACATAGACCGCCGGGCGGCGAACCGGAGCGGACCGGGACCGCCGGGCCCACCGGCCGCCCGGTCCCCCGCCCGCACGGCGCCCGTATCCCGGCCCGCGGCCGGCCGCCGCCCGGGTCAGAAGTCCAGCCGGGCCGCCACCGGGAGGTGGTCGCTGCCGGTGGCGGGCAGGGTCCAGGAGGAGACCGGCTCCAGCTCGCGCACCAGGATCTGGTCGATGCGGGTCACCGGGAAGTTCGCCGGCCAGCTGAAGCCGAAGCCCGCGCCCGCCGCGCCCTGGGTCGAGCGCAGCTGGGAGGTGAGCGGGGCCAGCGCGCGGTCGTTCACCGTGCCGTTCAGATCGCCCAGCACCAGCAGCCGGCTCAGCGGCTCGTCCGCTATGGCACGGCCCAGCATCTCGGCGGCGTCGTCCCGCTGCTCGGCGGTGAACCCGGCCCGGAACTGCACGCGTACCGAGGGCAGGTGCGCCACCAGGACGGCCACCTCGCCACTGTCCGTGTGCACGGAGGTACGCAGCGCCCGGGTCCAGCCCATGCCGGTGTCCAGCTCGGTGGTCTCGCTCAGCGGCAGCCGGCTCCACAGCCCGACCGTGCCCGCCACCGTGTGGTACGGGTACTCCGCGGCCAGGGCCTCCTCATAGGTGGCCACGTGCCGCTGGGGCAGCTCCTGGAGGGCGATCAGGTCGGCGTCGCTCTCCGCGAGGGCCTGGGCGGTGCCGACCGGGTCCTGGTTGTCGGCGTCCACGTTGTGGCTGACCACCATCAGGGCGCCGCCGCTGCCGGTCTTGTCCAGCAGCAGTCCGCCGAAGAGGTTCAGCCACACCAGCAGCGGCACCAGCAGGGCCACCATCGCGGTGGCCGAGCGGCGCAGCGCGGCGCAGGCCGCCAGCACCGGGATGGCCAGGCCGGCCCACGGCAGGAACGTTTCCAGCAGGCTGCCGAGGTTCCCGATCCGGTTGGGGACCCGGGAGTGCAGCAGCATCACCAGCGCCAGCACCACCGCCGCCACGGCGATGATCACACCACGGCGCCAGCGGCCCACCCGATCGCTCCAGCGCGCGGGCTCCCGGGGCGCCTTGGGCGGCTCCGGCGACTTCGCGTCGTCGTCACCCGGGGTGTCCACCACTGCCATGCGCCGCCCTCACCAACCGTCGCTCTGTGCCCTCGGAACCTTACGCGAACCGGGACTCCCGAAGCGCATCCGTGCAGGCCGCCGGGGTGTACATCCGGCTAAGGACAAGGACGTTCACACGACCGTGCCGGGTTCCGCCCCATCTGCTTCCCGTGCCCGGGGATCGGTGCGACCATGGGAGGCGATCCGGGGACGCCGTACGGCGCTTCGAGACGATGAATGGAGCACAACGATGACGCAGCACAACGCTGCCCAGGCTCCGCGCGAGCCGCGCGAACCGGGACTGTACGGGGGCAAGAGCAGCCGCCGTATCACCGTACGTGACATAGCGGCCGCGAAGCGACGCGGCGAGAAGTGGCCGATGCTCACCGCGTACGACGCGCTGACGGCCTCCGTGTTCGACGAGGCCGGCATCCCGGTGATGCTGGTCGGCGACTCCATGGGCAACACCCACCTCGGGTACGACTCCACGGTGCCCGTCACCCTCGACGAGATGACCATGCTGTCGGCGGCCGTGGTGCGCGGCACCAAGCGCGCGCTGATCGTGGGCGACCTGCCGTTCGGCTCGTACCAGGAGGGCCCGGCGCAGGCGCTGCGCAGCGCCACCCGGCTGCTGAAGGAGGCCGGTGTCGGGGCCGTGAAGCTGGAGGGCGGTGAGCGCTCGGCCGATCAGATCCGGCTGCTGGTGGAGGCCGGCATCCCGGTGATGGCGCACGTGGGCCTCACCCCGCAGTCGGTGCTGGCCTTCGGCGGCCACCCGGTGCAGGGCCGCGGCGAGGAGGCGGCCCAGCAGCTGCTGCGCGACGCGAAGGCGGTCCAGGACGCCGGGGCGTTCGCGGTGGTGCTGGAGCTGGTGACGGCCGAGCTGTCGGCGGAGGTCACGCGGTCGCTGCACATTCCGACGGTCGGCATCGGGGCGGGCGCCGAGTGCGACGCGCAGGTGCTGGTGTGGACCGACATGGCCGGGATGACGGACTGGCCCGGCGGCCGGATGCCGCGCTTCGTCAAGCAGTACGCGCAGCTGCGCGGGGCGCTGGGGGACGCCGCCAAGGCGTTCGCGGAGGATGTGGTGTCGGGCACGTACCCGGCGCCGGAACACAGCTTCCGTTCCTGAGCACTCCCTGACCCGCCGATCGTCCGCGCCCGGGGGTGTCGACACTTTGTCGGTGGTTTGTCGGTGGCCCCTGGCAGGCTGGGCCGCATGACGCGAGAAAACACCCCCGGCCGCGGGCGGAACGCCGTCGAGGTCCGCGGCCTGGTCAAGCATTTCGGGGAGACCAGGGCCGTCGACGGCATTGATCTCGACGTCCGCGAGGGCACCGTGATGGGCGTGCTCGGCCCCAACGGCGCGGGCAAGACCACACTGGTGCGCTGCCTGTCCACCCTGCTGATACCGGACGCCGGCACGGCGGTCGTGGCGGGCTACGACGTGGTGCGCCAGCCGCGCCAGCTGCGCCGCACCATCGGGCTGACCGGTCAGTACGCCTCGGTGGACGAGAAGCTCTCCGGTTGGGAGAACCTGTACATGATCGGGCGGCTGCTCGATTTCTCCCGCGCCGAGTCCCGCAAGCGGGCGGACGAGCTGCTGGAGCGGTTCTCCCTGACCGAGGCGGCCAGGCGGCCGGTCGGCAAGTACTCGGGCGGGATGCGCCGTCGGCTGGACCTGGCGGCGTCGATGATCGGCCGCCCCCGCGTGCTGTACCTGGACGAGCCGACGACCGGCCTGGATCCCCGGACCCGCAACGAGGTGTGGGACGAGGTGAAGCGGATCGTCGCGGACGGCAACACGGTGCTGCTCACCACGCAGTACATGGAGGAGGCCGAGCAGCTGGCGAGCGAGCTGACGGTGGTGGACCACGGGAAGGTCATCGCCGAGGGCACGGTGCGCGAGCTGAAGGCGAAGGTGGGCGGGCGGACGCTGCTGGTGCGCCCGGTGGACCAGGCGCAGCTGCCGCTGATGGCGGCGGCGGTGACCGAGGCGGGCCTGGACGGCATCGCCGGGGCGGGCACCGACGCGGCGGGTGAGGCGCTGAGCGTGCCGATCATCAGCGACGAGCAGCTCACGGCCGTGGTCGGGCTGCTGGGGGCGCGGGGCTTCGGGATAGCGGACATCAGCACCCATCTGCCCAGCCTGGACGAGGTGTTCCTGTCCATCACGGGCAAGCCGGCCGCGACGGCGGACGAGACGGACCAGAAGGAAGAAGAGGCGGCCACGGCATGAGTGCGACGACGACACAGGCACCTCCGGAGCCGCGCCCGGAGCCGGCGCCCGCCGGGGGGCGGCAGTCGGACGACGGCCGGATCGGGGCGCGGGCGAATCTGCGGCACATCTCGGCGCTGATCCGGCGCAACGCGCTCCAGATCAAGCAGAACCCGGAATCGATGGCCGACGCGCTGCTGATGCCGATCGTGATGACCCTGCTGTTCGTGTACGTCTTCGGCGGGGCGATCGCCGGGGAAGCGGGCGGCTACCCCAACTGGATCGTGCCCGGGCTGATGGCCATGATGGGCCTGAGCCTGGCGATGTCCGTGGGCACCGGGGTGCACGAGGACTTCAGCAAGGGCGTGATGGACCGGTTCCGGTCGATGCCGATAGCCCGCTCCTCGGTGCTGATCGCCAAGGTGGTCGTGGAGCTCGGCCGGCTGCTGGTCACCATGGCGGTGCTGCTGGTGGTGGGTCTCGCGGTGGGCCTGGAGCTGAACGGCCGGTGGGTGGAGCTGCTGGCCGCGGTCGGTCTCGCGGCGCTGTTCGGGGCCTCGCTGACCTGGATCTTCATTCTGCTCGGGCTGACGATGCGCAGCGCGCAGGCGATTCAGGGGATGGCGTTCATGGTGATGATGCCGCTGCAGTTCGGCTCGTCGATCTTCGTGCCGACGGAGACGATGCCGGGCTGGCTCCAGGCGTTCGCGAACGTCAATCCGCTCTCGCAGCTGGCGGAGGCGTCCCGGAACCTGATCAACGGTGCCGGTGACGTGGCCGGCCCGGCGGTGTCGGTGGTGCTGTGGTCGGTGGGGATCACGCTGGTGACGGCGCCGCTGGCGATCTCGAAGTTCCGCAAGAAGGTGTAGGCACCGGGCCCGGCCCGGGAGGGCCGCCGCCGGCCGCGGTCAGCGGACGGTGGCGGCCCTCTTGTGTGCGAACCAGGCGATGTTCGAGGACAGCCCGGCGATCAGCACCCAGACGATGCCCAGAAAGTTGGCCTGGGCGAAGGAGACCACCGCGGCGGCCACCGCGAGGACGCAGACGGCCAGGGCGTACAGGGCGAGCCGCCGTGAGGAGCGGGCGGCCGCGGGGTCGGGGCCGGGTGTGGTGGTGCCGGGCGCGGGAGTGCTGGAAGACATGCTCCCCATTGTCCCCGAGCGGGTCAGATGTCGGTGAGCCGGACCCCGGCGTGTGCCTTGTAGCGGCGGTTGACGGAGATCAGGTTGGCGACGAGTGACTCCACCTGGTGGGCGTTGCGCAGCCGCCCGGCGAAGACGCCGCGCATGCCGGGGATGCGGCCGGCCAGCGCCTGGACGGTCTCGCAGTCGGCGCGGTCCTCGCCCAGCACCATGACGTCGGTCTCGATCTCGGTGATCCCGGGGTCCTGGAGCAGGACGGCGGACAGGTGGTGGAAGGCGGCGGTGACCCGGGACTCGGGCAGCAGGGCGGCGGCCTGCTGGGCGGCGCTGCCCTCCTCCGGGACGAGGGCGAAGGCGCCCCGCTTGTCGAAGCCCAGCGGGTTGACGCAGTCGACGACGAGCTTGCCGGCGAGTTCGGCGCGCAGGGCGGTGAGGGTCTTGGCGTGGCCCTCCCAGGGCACGGCGACGATGACGATGTCGCTCTCGCGGGAGCAGCCGGCGTTGTCGAGGCCGCGGATCCCGAGCCCCAGTTCGCCGGCGGCCTGCTCCGCCCGTTCGGCGGCGCGCGAGCCGATGATCACCTGCTGTCCGGCGCGCGCCAGCCGGTAGGCGAGCCCTCTCCCCTGGTCGCCGGTTCCGCCGAGCACCCCGACGACCAGATGGGAGACATCGGGCAGCTCCCAGGGGTCCTTGGGGGCGGGCTTGGGGGTGGCGGCGGCATCGTGAGAAGTCATGGGGCCGATCCTGCCACCCCGTCCCGGAGAACGAGTGGGGCGCCGGTCGGCAGGTCCCCGATCCGGTGGGCGGGTGCGCGACGCCCGAGGGCGCCGCCCGTCCCCGCCCGCTGCCGCGCGGCGTCGTCGTCCGCCCGGTGGCGCCGGGTCAGGCCGGCGGGTCCTCCTCGTCCTTGAGCGGCTCGGGCTCGCGGTCGCGCCAGCGGGGGTCCTTGCGCCATTCCTCGTCCCGGGTGCGGGCCGTCTCGATCGCCCGCGCGGCCTCGCCCGGCGTGTCGTAGGGGCCGAGCCGGTCCTTGGCCGGGCATTCGGGGCCTTCTTCCACCTTCTGGTGTTTGAGGCAGTAGTACCACTCGCCGGCCTTGCCGGTCGGGGTCCGTCGTCGGAAGAGCGCAGCCATACCCTCATCCTGCCCGCCCGTAGACTCGCTGGCATGTCTGGCCAGTCTCTTCTTGTTCCCGGTACGGTCTCGCCGCAGCGGTCCGTCCCCTCCGTCATCCCCCGCCCCGAGTACGTGGGCAAGAAGGGGCCCACCCCGTACACGGGGCCCGAGGCGCAGGACGATGCCACGATCGAGCGGATGCGGCTGGCCGGGCGGCTCGCCGCGCGGGCCATGGCCGAGACCGCCGCGCACATCGCGGACGGGGTCACCACCGACAAGCTGGACGAGATCGCGCACACCTTCCTGTGCGACCACGGCGCCTACCCCTCGACCCTGGGCTACCGGGGCTTCCCCAAGTCGCTGTGCACCTCGGTCAACGAGGTGATCTGCCACGGCATCCCGGACAGCACCGTGCTGCGCGACGGCGATCTCGTGAACCTCGACATCACCGCCTATGTGGGCGGCGTGCACGGTGACACCAACGCCACCTATTTCGTGGGCGGCGAGGCGGCCGCGGACGAGGAGTCGCGGCTGCTGGTGGAGCGCACCCGGGAGGCGCTCAACCGGGCCATCAAGGCGGTGCGCCCCGGCCGGCAGATCAACGTCATCGGACGGGTGATCGAGTCGTACGCCAAGCGGTTCGGTTACGGCGTGGTGCGGGACTTCACCGGTCACGGCATCAACCGTTCCTTCCACTCCGGCCTGATCGTCCCGCACTACGACGACCCGAACGCCACGACGGTGATGCGGACCGGGATGACGTTCACCATCGAGCCGATGCTCAACCTGGGCACCCACGAGTGGGAGATGTGGGACGACCAGTGGACCGTGGTCACCAAGGACCGCAAGCGCTCGGCCCAGTTCGAGCACACGCTGGTCGTCACCGAGGCCGGCGCGGAGGTTCTGACGCTTCCCTGAGCCCCGGATGTTTACCGACAACGTGTCGGCAAGAGCTTGACTTAGGTAAGCCTAAGTAGGGAGTATGGCGGGGCACGGCAGCATGCCGTGCCCCGCCGCCAGCGTCCCCGGAGGCTCCCTTGACCACGCCGCTCGCCGTCACCCCGTTCTCCGCCCAGATCCGCGAGGCCTCCCACGAAGCGCACACCGAGGCGGAGAACTCCTCCTTCATGAGCGATCTGCTCGGCGGGAAGCTCGGCGTCGCCGCCTACCGCCGCTACACCGAGCAGCTGTGGTTCGTGTACCGCGCCCTGGAGGCCAAGGCCGCCGACCTCGCCGCCGACCCGGTGGCCGGCCCGTTCATCCGGCCCGAGCTGTCCCGCACCGCCGCCCTCGAAGCCGACCTCGACCACCTGCACGAGGGCCCCGGCTGGCGCACCGTCATCACCCCGCTGCCCGCCACCGAGACCTACGCCGCCCGCGTCACCGAGGTCGCCACCACCTGGCCGGCCGGCTACGTCGCCCACCACTACACCCGCTACCTGGGCGACCTCTCCGGCGGCCAGATCATCCGCGGCACCGCCGAGAAGATCTGGGGCTTCACCCGCAAGGGCCCCGGCGTCCACTTCTACGTCTTCGACGCCATCGGCAACCCCGCCGCCTTCAAGCGCGAGTACCGCCAGGCCCTGGACGACATCGCCGCCGACGGCCCCGAGCGGCTGCGCATCGTGGAGGAGTGCAAGCGGGCCTTCGCGCTCAACTCCGCCGTCTTCCAGGATCTGGCCGCCGCCTGCCGTTAACGTGAGGGGCATGCCGCCCTTCAGCCCCCCACCGTCCTGGCTGGCCGACGCCGTTCTCTACCAGATCTATCCGCAGAGCTACGCCGACTCCAACGGGGACGGCATCGGCGACTTCGCCGGCGTCACCGCCCATCTGGAACACCTGTCCTGGCTGGGCGTCAACACCGTCTGGCTCAACCCGTGCTTCGCCTCCCCCTTCCGGGACGCCGGCTACGACGTCAGCGACTACCTCGCCCCCGCCCCGCGCTACGGCACCGAAGAGGATCTGGCGCGCCTAGTGGACGAGGCGGGCCGGCTGGGCATCCGCGTGATGCTGGACCTGGTCGCCGGGCACACCTCCGACGAGCACCCGTGGTTCACGGCCTCGGCGCGGGACCCCGGCGACCACCGGTACATCTGGGCGGAACCCGGCGCGGACGGTACGCTGCCGCCCCGCTTCGTCCGCTCCCCCGGCTCGCGCCCCGGCGGCTATCTGCCGAACTTCTTCGAGAGCCAGCCCGCCCTCAACTTCGGTTACGCACGCCAGGACGCGGCCGAGCCCTGGCGGCAGCCGGTCGACGCCGAGGGGCCGCGCGCCAACCGGGCCGCGCTGCGCGAGGTGATGGACCACTGGCTGCGGCTCGGCCTGGCCGGGTTCCGGGTGGACATGGCGCACTCCCTGGTGAAGGACGACCCGGGCCTGGTGGAGACCTGCCGGCTGTGGGGCGAACTGCGCACCTGGCTGGACGCCACCCACCGGCAGGCCGCGCTGCTCGCCGAGTGGGGCGACCCGCAGATGTCGGTGCCCGCCGGGTTCCACGCCGACTTCCTGCTCCAGTTCGGCGGTCCCTCCGACGGGCTGCCGATGCGTTCGCTGTGGAACAACGGCACCGGCACCGTCCACCAGCACTGGGAGCAGCGCGACAGCTGCTACTTCGACGCCGGGGCGCGCGGCAGCGCCGAGACGTTCGTCTCGGCGTGGCGCTCGGCCACCGCGCTCATCGGGGACAAGGGCTTCATCTCGCTGCCCACCGCCAATCACGACTTCTCCCGGCTGTGCTGCGGCCCGCGCACCGCCGAGCAACTGCCGCCCGCCTTCGCCTTCCAGCTGACCTGGCCGACGCTGCCCGCCATCTACTACGGCGACGAGATCGGCATGCGCTACCTCCCCGGGCTGCCCGACCACGAGGGAAGTGTGCTGGAGGCCACGTACAACCGGGCCGGCTCCCGTACGCCCATGCAGTGGGACGCGACACCGGGCGCCGGGTTCTCCACCGCCCCCGCCGACCGGTTCTACCTTCCGCTCGACCCGGACCCGGACCGCCCCGACGTCGCCACGCAGCGCGCGGACGAGAACTCGCTGCTGCATCTGGTGCGGCGGCTGATCGCGCTGCGCTCCGGCACGCCCGAACTGGGCGGCCGGGGCTCGGTGGAGGTGCTCTCCACCGGCTATCCGCTGGTGTACGTGCGCGGCGGGCGCTATCTGGTGGCGGTCAACCCGGGGCTCGCGCCGGTCACCTTCCCGTACCGGACGGACGGGGCCACGCCGCAGCCGGTGGAGGTGAGCGGGGTGCGGATCAGGGACGGTGCGATCAGCGCGGACGGTTTCGGTTTCGGGATCTTCGCGCTGTAGGACTCCCGGGCGGTCCGGTCGCCGGCGGAGGACGCCCCCGTACACCCCTTCCGCTGGAGCCCACTTCAGCGTGCAGACTCCCCGCATGACGACAACACAACGGGTGCTGGGACGTTCCGGGATCGCTGTCAGCCCGCTCGGCTTCGGCTGCTGGGCGATCGGCGGCCCGTGGCAGGACACCGGGGGCCTGCCGCTGGGCTGGGGCGCGGTGGACGACGAGGAATCGGTGCGGGCGGTACGGCGGGCGCTGGAGCTGGGTGTCACCTTCTTCGACACCGCCGACTGTTACGGCACCGGGCACAGCGAGGAGGTGCTGGGCCGGGCGCTGAAGGGGCGCCGCGAGGAGGTGGTGATCGCCTCCAAGTGGGGCAACGTCTTCGATCCGGCCACCGGCACCATGCTGCCGGAAGCGGATGTCAGCCCGGGCTACGTGCGGCGGGCGCTGACCGCGACCCTGCGCCGCCTGGGCACGGACCATCTGGACCTCTATCAGTTCCATATCGGCCACGCGCCGCCCGAGGCGGGCGAGGAGTTGCGCGAGGTGTGCGAGGAGCTGGTGGCCGAGGGGCTGATCCGGGCGTACGGCTGGTCCACCGATCTGCCCGACCGGGCGAAGGTGTTCGCGGCCGGCGCGCACTGCGCGAGTGTGCAGCTGAACTGCAATGTGCTGGAGGACGCGCCCGAACTGCTGGCGCTGTGCGAGGCGGAGGGGCTGGCGGCGATCAACCGGGGGCCGCTGGCGATGGGGGTGCTGACGGGGAAGTACGACAGCGCCCCGGGCGGCGGCGCGAGCCTGAGCCCCGGGGACATCCGGGCCGAACCGCCCGCCTGGCTGCGGTACTTCAAGGACGGCCGGCTGGAGCCCGGGTGGCGGGCGAAGTTCGAGGCGGTGCGCGACGTGCTCACCAGCGGGGGACGTACCCCGGCGCAGGGCGCGCTGGCCTGGCTGTGGGCGCGCAGCCCGGCCGCGGTGCCGATCCCGGGCATCCGCACCGTGGCGCAGGCCGAACAGAACGCGGCGGCGATGGAGTTCGGGCCGTTGACGGCCGAGCAGCTGATGGACATCGAGAGGCTGCTCGGCCGTCGCTGACCGGCCGGGGCCATGACGGCCGGTGGGGAGGCACGTGCCCGCCGGCCGGGCGTTGACCGGCGGGCACGCTGGCTGTCGTGGGCTGGACCGTCAGCCCAGCGACAGCGTGCGGCGGCGGGCGGCGTAGAACGCCGCGACACCTGCCGCGCTCAGGGCGGCGGCGCCGCCGGCCAGTTCGGCGAGCGGGATACCGCTGCCGGTGCTGGCCAGTGCGCCACCGAGGGCACCGCCGGAGGCGCCGCCCTGGGGGGTGGTGCCGGCCGGGGTGGTGACGGGGTCGGTGCCGCCGGGGTTCTCCCCCTGGGGCAGTTCGGCGTCCTCGCTCAGGGCCACCGTGACGGTGAGCGTGTCGAGTGCGGTGCCCGCCGGGTACATCGGGGTGCCGTTGTACGCGAACACCTCGGAGCCCTCGGCGGTCAGCGTCGCCGGGATGTCCGTGAGGACGATGACATCGTCCTCGGAGGTGATGGCGCCGGCCGGGATGTCGAGGTCGGCGACCGTGACGGCGTCGTACGTGCCGTCCTTGGTGACGACATCGGCGATCAACTCACCCTGGGTGCCGTCGATCTCCACCGCGAAGTCGGAGAAGGTGAGGTCGAGGGCGTACCCGCCGCCGGCCTCGGCGTGGCCGAAGAAGCGGACGCTGCCGTCGAAGGCGGCGCCGAGGGTCTCCTCGGTGGTGTCGAACTCGCCCTCGGCGTCGGTGAAGCGGTAGCCGTCGCCGCTCTGGAGGGCGCCGTCGGCCAGCTCCACATCGCCGTGCGCGATGGGTCCGTTGATGTAGGTGCGGAAGGACTCCTTGACGCCCCAGTCCAGGGTGCCGTCGTGGATGACACCGGCGAGGATCGGGTCCTCGGCGTCCGGCTCGTCGTCGACGGGGTTCTCACCGTCCGGGTTCTCGGGCTTCTCGGGGTTTTCCGGGTTCTCGGGGTTTTCCGGGTTCTCCGGGTTCTCCGGGTTCTCCGGGTTCTCCGGGTTCTCCGGGTTCTCCGGGTTCTCCGGGTTCTCCGGGTTCTCCGGGTTCTCCGGGTTCTCCGGGTTCTCCGGCTCCGGCTCGGGCTCCGGCTCCGGCTCCGGTTCGGCCGTCTTCGGGGTGACGGTCAGGGTGGCCGGGTCCAGTTCGGTGCCCTCGGAGTACATCGGGCTGCCGTTGTACGAGAACGCCTGCTCGCCGTCCTTGGTCAGCGTGGCCGGGATGTCGGCGAAGACCATCGCGCCGCCGTCGCCCGAGCCGGGCCGGACGCCCGACAGGTCGAGGCTGGCGACCTCCACGTCCTCGGTGACCTCACCGGCGACGGTGATGTCCGCGACGATGGCCCCCGCGGTGCCTTCGGTGACGACCCGCAGATCGGAGAATGTCAGGTCGAGCGCGCCGTGGTGCCCCTCGTAGTGGACGCTGCCGTCGAAGGCGGTGTCCACGCCGTGGGTGGAAAGGTCGTAGCTGCCGGTGCCGTTGGTGAAGCGGAAGGTGGAGTCGGCGTTCGTCTCGGCGCCGTCGGCGGTGGTGATCGAACCGCCGGCTATCGGACCGGAGATGTAGCGGTTGAAGGAGGCTTTGACGCCCCAGTCCAGGGTACCGTCGATCAGCTCGAAGGAGCTCGCGCCGGGCCGCTCGTCGGCGAAGGCCGGGGCCGCGAAGCTGGTGGTGTACAGCACGGTGGCGGTCGCCGCCGCCAGCAGCATGCCGCCCCGCCGTACGGTACGGGTACGGGCTCGGGTTGCGGTCGTCATGATCGCGTTGACTCCTCGGGTGTTCCGGAAGGATCTTCTGTGTGCCGCGCGCTGCGGCGCCTCGAGATGAGGTAGGCGGTGAGGGCGGCCAGTACGAGGACCGTGCCGGCGCCCGCCGCGATGAGGGAGGTCGGGGAGGAAGAGGAGGCGGCGGCCGGTTCGGGCTCGGGTTCCGCGTCGCTCTCCGGTGCGGGGGCGGCGGTCTCCGTCTCCACCGGGTCGCTGCCGATGTCGGGCAGGGCGGGGAGTTCGGCGTCCTCGGTGAGGGCGAAGGCCACCGTGACCGGGTCCATCTGTGTGCCCGGCTGGTACAGGCCGAAGATGTCCGCGCCCTCGTCGGTCAGTTCGGCGGGGGTCTCCTCGATGAGGATCAGGCCCTCGGACGGGGCCAGGTGTTCCGGGTCGGCGGCGAAGGTGACCAGCGGCTGCCGCTCGCGGGCGCCCTCGTCCGTGGTGACATCGGCCGACAGGGTTCCGGTGCCGTCCGCGATGTCGACGCGTACGGCGCTCAGTTCGAGGTCGAGGTCGTTGCCGGTGAAGCGCAGCGCCCCGCTGAAACGCGCCTCGGCGGTGCCCTGTTCGGGGTCCACGGTGCCCTCGCCCGCCGGGAAGCGGAACAGCGCGCCGCCGTCCTGGGCCCCGTCGGTCAGCTCCCACCGTCCGGCCGCGATGTCACCGGTGACGTACTCGCGGAAGGTGCGCCGTACCCCCCAGTCGACGGCCGCGTCGGTGATCTCTTGGGCGGCGGGCTCCTCTTCCGTCCCGTCCTCGGGCTCCTCCCCCGGCCCGGGGCCGGGTTCGGGGTCCTCGGTGGACGGGGCGGCGGGCTCCAGGGTGTCGGCGGTGAAGGTCACCGGGTCCAGCGCGTCGCCCGCCTCGTAGTAACCGGCGAAGGCGGTCGCGCCGTCACTCGTGAGGGTGGCGGGGATGCCGGAGACCGCCAACTGGGTGCCGCCGCGCAGGTCGACGCCGGAGAGGTTGAGGGAGGCGAGCGCCACCTGGGCGCGGTCGGTGATCTCGCCGCTGCCGCGCGCCTTGCTGCGCACGTCGGCGTACAGGGTGCCGGAGCCGCCGGAGAGGGAGAGCGTGGGGTTGGAGACGGTCAGGTCCAGTTCGTAGGAGCCGTCCGCCTGCTGGTGCCCCAGGAAGCGCACGCCCCCGGAGTAACCGGCGGTGGCCGCGCCACTGTCCGGGTCGTAGGAGCCGGTGGCGGAGTGGAAGCGGAACTGGCTGGTTCCGACGGTGGAGGCCCCGCCGCTGAGCGACCAACTGCCCTGGGCGATGGGCCCGGTGATATAGGTGAGGAAGGAGGACCTGATGCCCCAGTCCAGCCGGCCGCCGGAGACGGAGCGTTCAGCGGCCTGGGCCGTGCCGGGCAGCAGCATCACCGCCAGCAGCGACGGCAGGAGGGCGAGCAGCGCGAGGACGAGTGCGCGGGCACGCTGGGATCTGGGCAGCATCGAAGGGTTCCTTCCAGCAGACCCGGGGTCATGGACTGAGGTTAGGCTAACCTAAGCTACATGTGGCCGGATCGGAAACCCCGGGCCCGAAAGGCGGACTCCCCGTGACACAACGGCACCTACTGCGCGGCCCACTTGCCGCACTGCTGCTGCTCGCCACACTCGTTCTCGGCGGGTGCGCGACCGGCACCGGAGACGGCAGCGGCACCGGGGAAAAGGCCGGCACGGGATCGGCGGGCTCGGCCGGCGACACCGCCGACCGCCTCGAACCCCTGGAGGGGCCCGCGCCGGTGCCCGCGCTGCCGGTCACCGTGGACTCGGCGGACGGCGTGGAGATCACCGTGGACAGCGCCGAGCGGATCATCCCGCTGTCCGGATCCATCGCCGAGATCGTCTACACCCTGGGCCTCGGCGAGCGCGTCGTGGGCCGAGACGTGACCGCCACCTTCGAGGAGGCGGCGGATCTCCCGGTCGTCACCCGGGGACATGAGGTCTCGGCGGAGAGCGTCCTGTCGCTCCACCCGGACGTGGTGCTGATCGAGTCCACCACGGGGCCGGCCGAGGCCATCGACCAGATCCGCGGCGCGGGCGTCCCCGTGGTCGTCTTCGAGGCCGCCAAGGAACTGGACGACGTGGCGACCCGCATCACCGCGGTGGCCGGCGCGCTGGGCGTACCCGAGGCCGGGGACGTGCTGAACGACCGTACGGGGCAGCGGATCGCCGCCGTGCAGGCCGGTCTTCCCTCCGGCGGCGACCGGCCCCGGGTGGCGTTCCTCTATCTGCGCGGCACGGCGTCCGTCTATCTGATCGGCGGAGCCGAGTCGGGGGCCTCCTCGCTGATCGAGGCGGCCGGCGGCATCGACGCGGGCAAGGAATCGGGACTGACGAAGGACTTCACCCCGATCACCAGCGAGGCGCTGGTGACGGCCGCGCCCGATGTGATCCTGGTGATGACCAAGGGCCTGGACTCCGTCGGTGGCATCGACGGGCTGCTGGAGATCCCCGGCATCGCCGAGACCCCGGCCGGCGCGGACCGGCGGATCGCCGACATCCAGGACGGCGTCCTGCTGAACTACGGCCCCCGCACGGACGAGGTGCTGGCCGACCTCACCGCCCAGATCCACGCCACGGGCGACGCCGCATGACCGCCCCCGCCCCGTCCCCGGGCGGCGGCGCGGCCCCCAGCACGACCCTCGACGCCTCCCCGGTGTCCGCCGGGCCCGCGCCCGTGGCGCCGGTCAGGCGGCGGAGCGCCGCCCTGCTCACCGTCGGTCTCCTCGCCGCCCTCGTGCTGCTCGCGCTCGTGGCCACCGGTACCGGCGCCTACCGGATCGCGCTGCCCGACATCCTGTCCTCCGTCGCGCACCGCACCGGGCTCGGCGGCCAGGCCATGGACCGCACCGCCGAGAGCGTGCTGTGGAACGTCCGGCTGCCGCGCGTCGTCCTCGCGCTGCTGGTCGGTGCCTCGCTCGGCTGCGCGGGAGCGCTGATGCAGGGGGTGTTCGGCAATCCGCTCGCCGAACCCGGCGTGATCGGCATCTCCCTGGGCGCCGCCGTGGGCGCGGTGGCCACCATCGCGTTCGGCTGGACGTTCCTCGGCAACTGGACGGTGACGGCCGCCGCGTTCGTCTCCGGACTGTTCACCGTCCTGCTGGTGTACGTGCTCTCGCGCTCCGCCGGGCGCACCGAGGTCGTCACCCTCATCCTCACCGGTATCGCCGTCAACGCCTTCGCGGGCGCGCTCGTCGGCCTGTTCACCTTCTTCGCCGACAACGCCCAGGTCAGCCAGATCACGTTCTGGCAGCTCGGTTCGCTCGCCCAGGCCACCTGGCCCAAGGTGCTGGCCGTTCTGCCCTGCGCGCTCGCCGGGCTGCTCATCGCCCCGCTGTACGCGCGCCGGCTGGATCTGCTGGCCCTCGGCGAACGCCCCGCCCGCCACCTGGGGGTGGACGTCGAACGGCTGCGCATCACCCTCATCCTGGTGGTGGCGCTGCTGACCGCCGCCGCCGTGGCCGTGGCCGGGGTGATCACCTTCGTCGGGCTGCTGGTGCCGCATCTGCTGCGGATGGCGGTCGGGCCCGGTCACCGTTTCCTCATTCCGGGCAGCGCGCTGGGCGGCGCGCTCGTCCTGCTGGCCGCCGATCTCGGCGCCCGCACCCTCGTGGCACCGGCCGAGCTGCCGCTCGGGGTGCTGACCGCCCTCATCGGCAGCCCGTTCTTCTTCTGGCTGCTGCGCAGGACCCGTCGCAGGCAAGGAGGCTGGGCGTGATCCGCCAGTTGCTCACCGGACTGACCGCCCGCGCCCCGCGGCCCCCGGCGCCGCCCGCGCCGGGCCGGCCGCTGGCGCACGCCAGGGGGCTGACCGTACGGCTGGGCGGGCGCGCCGTGCTGGACGGCGTGGATCTGTCGGTCGCCGCCGGTGAGGTGGTGGCGCTGGTCGGCCCGAACGGGGCGGGCAAGTCCACGCTGCTGGCCGCGCTCGCCGCCGATCTGCGCCCGGACGCGGGCGAGTTGTTCATCGCGGACCGGCCGGCCGGTGACTGGGACGCCCGCGATCTGGCGCTGCGCCGCGCGGTGCTGCCGCAGTCGGCCGAGCTGTCGTTCCCGTTCGCGGTGGCCGAGGTGGTGGCGATGGGCCGCGCGCCGTGGGCGGGGACACCGCAGGCGGACGACGACGAACGGGCGGTCGCGGAGGCGATGGCGGCGACGGAGGTGACCGCGTTCGCGGCCCGGCCGTTCTCCGCGCTGTCGGGCGGTGAGCGGGCCCGGGTGGCGCTCGCCCGTGTCCTGGCCCAGCGTGCCCCGCTGCTGCTGCTCGACGAGCCGACGGCCGCGCTGGATCTGCGGCACCAGGAACTGGTGCTGCGCATCTGCCGCGAACGGGCGGCGGCCGGGCAGGGCGTGGTGGTCGTGCTGCACGACCTCGGGCTCGCCGCCGCGTACGCCGACCGGGCCGCCGTGCTGCACGGCGGGCGGATCGCGGCCGAGGGCCCGCCCGGGGAGGTCTTCACAAGCGGACTGCTGTCATCCGTCTATCAGTACCCCGTCGAAGTGCTGCCGCACCCCCATACGGGTGTGCGGTTGGTGATACCCCGCAGAGCGACTGAATCCGGGCGCTGACAACGGCACATCGGGAAAGATTCGACCAACAACCGCCAAACGGTGGTGCTTTCCCCTAAGCTCTCTGCTGCTGCACGGGCGCGACTCACGGGGAGATGAGGACGCGCCCTGTTCACTGCTGATTCACCACACCCGCACAACCACCCGCCCGTCCGCCCGGCCGGGCGCCGCCGCTCCCGCGCACCGCCTCCGTACCGCCGCACCGCCTCCGTACCGCCGCAACTCAGCACCGTCGCACCGCCGTACCGTCGCACCGTCGCACCGCGTCCACCATCGCGCATCACCTGGGGGGTCCATGCGTCCACTGGGTACCTCACGCTCCGGAGCCGTCCGAAGACCGTCCGCCGCGAGCGCGCCGCCCCCCACCCGGCGCCGCGACAAACCCGCCTGGTACGCCCCCACCGCCCTGGCGACCGACGCCCTCGGCGTCTTCGTCCCCGTCCTCGCCGCCTACACCGCCACGGGTGAACCCCGCCCGCTGGCCGCCGCGGCGACCGCCGCCACCGCCTGGGCCGGCGTCCGCGCGGCCCACCACCGCTACGCGTTACGCACCCTCGGGGAGACCCGGGGCCTGCTCAGCTCGCTGCACGACTGGCTCATCCTGCTCGGCCTGCTCGCCGCGCTCCGCGTCCTCACCGGCGAGTCCTCCACCCTCCTCACCGCCGTCGGCGCCCTCGCCCCGGCCCCGTTCCTCACCGCGCTCGCCGCCGCCCTCACCCACCGCCATCTCACCCGCAGCCGCCGCCGCGCCCAAGCCCTGTGCCGGGTCCTGGTCGTCGGCGAACCGGGCCCGGTGGACGCTGTCACCGCACAGCTCGCCGCCCGCACCGACCACGCCTACGTCGTCATCGGCACCGTCCCCGTCGGCGGCGGCCACCTCACCTGCGGCGCACCGGAGACCGGCCGGCTCACCGCCGACGAACCCACCCTCACCCTCGCCCTGTCCGAGGTGCTTCCCGAGGGCCCGGACGGCTCCACCGTGCTCGACGCCGCCCGCCGGCTGGAGGCCGACCTCATCCTGGTCGCGCCCGGCTCGCTGCTCACCGGCGACCGGCTGCGCCGGCTGTCCTGGGCGGTGCACGACGCCGGGCTCGGCTTCGTCATCGCCTCCGGGCTGAGCGAGGTGGCACCGGGCCGGGTACGCATCCAGGCCACCGCGGGACTGAGCCTGCTCCATGTCGCCCCGCCCCTGCGGCGCGGCCCGCAGCCGCTCCTCAAGGCGGCCCTGGACCGTACCGGAGCGGCCCTCGGCCTGCTGCTGCTCGCCCCGCTGCTGGCAGCGGTGGCGCTGGCCGTACGGCTCGACTCGCGCGGCCCCGCCCTCTACCGGCAGACCCGGGTCGGGCTGCGCGGCGAACCGTTCACCATGTGGAAGTTCCGCACCATGGTCACCGACGCGGAACGGCTGCGCCCGGCGCTGGAGGCCGCCAACGACCACTGCGGTGGCCCGCTGTTCAAGATGCGCCGCGATCCGCGCGTCACCCGGGTCGGACGCTGGCTGCGGCGCAGCTCGCTGGACGAACTCCCGCAGCTGCTCAACGTCGTGTCCGGCCGGATGTCCCTGGTCGGCCCGCGCCCGCCGCTGCCGGACGAGGTGGAGCGGTACGGATCGGCGGCGCTGCGGCGGCTGTCGGTGAAACCGGGCCTCACCGGGCCCTGGCAGGTCGGCGGGCGCTCGGAGCTGTCGTGGGACGAGAGCCTGGCGCTGGATCTGTCCTACGCCGACAACTGGTCGCTGACCGGCGATCTGGACGTGCTGGCCAGGACGTTCCGCGCCGTCGTCGACGGCCGGGGCGCGTACTGAGGGGCGGGACGGGTGATGACACCTCTACGCGGTCCGCGCCGCCCGCTCGCCGCCCGGGGCCAGCTGGTCCTGACCGTCCTGCGCACACCACCAGCGGTAGGTGTCCCGGATGCCGTCCGCCAGCGGCACGGCCGGGGCGAAACCCAGCGCGCGCAGCCGGGAGACCTCCAGCAGCTTGCGCGGGGTGCCGTCCGGCTTGCCGGTGTCCCAGCCGATGCCACCGGTGAACCCGGTGGCGTCCGCCACCAGGCCGGCCAGCTCCGCGATGGAAAGGTCCTCGCCGCAGCCGACGTTGACCGGGCTGTCCCCGTCGTACCGGCGCAGCAGCAGCAGACAGGCGCGCGCCAGGTCGTCGCTGTGCAGGAACTCCCGGCGCGTGGTGCCGCTCCCCCACAGCACCACCTCCTGGCGGCCGGCCGTGCGTGCCTCGTGGAAGCGGCGGATCAGGGCGGGCAGGACGTGCGAGGTCTCGGGGTCGAAGTTGTCGCCGGGCCCGTAGAGGTTGGTGGGCATCGCCGAGATGTACGCGCGCCCGAACTGCCGCCGGTAGCCGCGTACCTGGGTGATCCCGGCGATCTTGGCGAGGGCGTACGGCTCGTTGGTCGGCTCCAGCGCGCCGGTGAGGAGCGCGTCCTCGGTGATCGGCTGAGTGGCGTGCTTGGGGTAGATGCACGAGGAGCCCAGGAACAGCAGCCGGTCGATGTCCGCCGCGTGCGCTCCGGCGATCACGGACAGCTGGATGCGCAGGTTGTCCTCCAGAAAGGGCACCGGGTAGCGCGAGTTGGCCATGATCCCGCCGACCCGGGCCGCCGCGAGCACCACCGCGTCGGGGCGGGTCTCGCGCAGGAAGGCGCCGGTGCGCCCGGCGTCGCGCAGATCCAGCTCGTCACGGGTGCGGGTGAGGACCTCGTACCCCTCGGCCGTCAGGAGGCGGGTGAGGGCGGAGCCGACCAGGCCGCGGTGGCCGGCGACGAAGATCCGGGCGGCGGGCGGCAGCAGGAGCGGGGGCGTGGGCGAAGGCGCGGGCGACGTCACGCCACCGGATTCTGCCAGCCCGTCCGCACGCGGCAACGCCGTTTCACACAAGCCGACTTCACATCCCACTGGGGGAACCGCTGATGCCGAGGACCGCGCTGATCACCGGGGTGACCGGACAGGACGGCTCGTACCTGGCCGAACTGCTGCTGGGGAAGGGGTACACGGTGCACGGGCTGGTGCGCCGCTCCTCCTCCTTCAACACCGAGCGGATCGACCACATCTACCAGGGCCCGCAGGATTTCGAGCGGCGGCTGATCCTGCACCACGCCGATCTGTCGGACGGGGTGGCGCTGGTCAACCTGCTGCGGGAGGTCAGCCCGGACGAGGTGTACAACCTCGGCGCCCAGTCGCACGTGCGGGTGTCCTTCGACGCGCCGCTGTACACCGGGGACGTCACCGGGCTCGGTTCGCTGCGGCTGCTGGAGGCGCTCCGGGCCAGCGGCGTACCGGCCCGGGTGTACCAGGCGTCGTCCTCGGAGATGTTCGGCGCGGCGCCGCCGCCGCAGCACGAGGGGACGCCGTTCCACCCGCGCAGCCCGTACGGCTGCGCCAAGGTGTTCAGCTACTGGTCGACCGTCAACTACCGCGAGGCGTATGGGATGTTCGCGGTGAACGGCATTCTGTTCAACCATGAGTCGCCGCGCCGTGGTGAGACCTTCGTGACCCGCAAGATCACCCGCGCCGTCGCCCGGATCAGGGCCGGGCTCCAGGACAAGCTGTATCTGGGCAATCTGGACGCGGTACGGGACTGGGGCTACGCGCCGGAGTACGTCGAGGCGATGTGGCGGATGCTCCAGCGCGAGGTGCCCGACGACTACGTGGTGGCCACCGGTGACGCGGCGACGGTACGGGACTTCCTGGCCGAGGCGTTCGCGGCAGCGGACATGGAGTGGGCGGACCACGTCCGGTTCGACCCCAAGTACGAACGCCCCAGCGAGGTGGACGCGCTGATCGGGGACGCGGGCAAGGCGCGGGAGCTGCTGGGCTGGGAACCGACGGTGCGCTGGCGCGAGCTGGCCCGGCTGATGGTGCGGGCCGATATCGCCGCGCTGGAGGAGGAGTTGAGCGGTGCCCGGGTACGGGTGGATCGGTGAAGGGGAGCGACCGGTGAAGGACGGCGAGGCGGAGTGGGCGCGATGAGAGCACGGCAGAACCGGAGTGGGTGGCGGCGGGCCACCGTGTACGGCACGGCCTTGGCGCTGGCCGCCGGGGCCCTGGTGGGAGCCGGCGGTGGGGTCGGCGGCGAGAGTGGCAGCGCGCAGGCGCTGACCCCTCCCGTGGGGTTCACCGCGGACGAACTCCCGACCTGGCAGACGAACGGCATCGTGCACGCCCTGGCGGAGGCGGACGGCACGGTGTTCGTGGGTGGGACCTTCTCCACGATCCGTCCGCCGGGCGCCGAATCCGGCACCCAGGAGCAGGCCGTGGACAACTTCGTCGCCCTGGACGCCGCCACGGGCGAGCCGGTGGCGTGTGATCTGCGGTTCACCGTCGGCTCGGGCACCGCCACGGTCCGTGCCCTGGAGGTCTCCCCCGACGGCGAAACGCTGTACGTGGGCGGCACGTTCGGTTCGGTGAACGGGGCCGGGGCCTCCTCGGTGGCGGCCTTCGACCTGCCGGGCTGCACCCGCAAGAGCTTCCCGGTCGCTG
>NZ_JBQRUY010000002.1:0-167087 GCF_059813725.1 Streptomyces sp. PH9007
TTTAGAATTGCTCCGCAATTCTAAAGCTCCGTAGGTCAAGCGTCCGACCGCCCGGGCAGGCGTCCTAGTCGGGCGCCAACTCCCGGGTGGTCGGCGGGGCATGCGGGCAGGGGTGGGGCCGCCTGCCCGCATGCCCGCTACTGCCTGTGAGGGTAGAAGGGGGAGGGCTCCTGCTCGATGACGACTTCAGGGCACTCAGGGCATCGCTTGCCAGGTGAGCCGCTGGCTGTGCGGGGGATTCCATCCTTCCCCAGTGGCTCCACCCTGCGGCGCGATGCATCATGGGTAGAGTGAGGGCATTTGCTGGGGTGGGGGTATTTCACGCACCAATGGCTTCCGGAGTAGCTCAGATGCAACTGGCAGGTCTGCGTGTCTTCGAATTCAAGCCTTTCGATCCCCAGATGTACTACGTGAGCCACCATCAGGTTCCAGCGCATCGGTCCCACATTTCCCTCGGGGCTCCGGACTGAATACCACAAGTCCTCATCGAGAAATGACAGGAGTTCCACGATCGACTTTCCCTGGAATTCGGCAGGGATGTGGGTGACGTTCCCGCTCGTTTCCATTTCCGCAACGATGTCGGGCCGCTCGTTTTCCTCTGCCTGGAACTCTGCGCCTTCCTGATGCGCCTCGATCTCGGGGGGACTTGCCTTGCCCTGAGTCCGAGCAAGACGGACAGATCGCTTCTCCAGCGCCGCCGCGCGCCGCTGGGCCTCAAGCTCATGTGCGTGAGTGCGCATAGCCTCCTTGGCTGTGCCCATCGGCAGATCTTCGGCGATGGCATGACCGTCCCACGAGAGCTCGTACGTGAATCCGGTGGCCGCCTCCGACAGCTGGTACTCCTCACCGTTGCACGACCAGCCGTAGTAGGCCTTCACCTCCCATTCCTCGCTGTCGACGGGGGGAAGGTCAGTCAGGAGGGGGAGCTTCGGGAGGTCATTCCTGCGCTCCTGTTGGCGTGCGGCTTCCCAGTCGGCGACGGACTTCTCGTGAGCCAGGAGGTCCGTCCTGACCTGACGCACACGCTGCGCAGAGAGGATGTCTGAGATGCTGCTCCGCTCCGCCTCGGTCTCCTCCAGGGTGGCGTTCAGGCAGGTCGAGCACATGGCCTCGCCTCCGTTGAGGGAGCCGAGCAGACTGGCTTTCCTCTCCTTGCCGTACCCGGGGTTTGAGCACTTCCAGCAGATGCGGACTTCGGTGAAGGTCAGCTTCTGAAAGCGCCGGTTCTTCCACACTCGGCGTTCGGCTGTCTCATCGACCGAGCGCGCATACCGTGCGATCGATTCCAGCATTGCCCGGCGCGAAACGAAAAGGCCCAGATTCTTGACCAATTCTTCGCCATTCCACACGAGAGGCTGGTAGGTCTGCCGGAATGTTCCTTCCTGGGTTTCGTCGTCCCAGTCCAGCTTGACCGTGAAGGGAATTCCGTCCGCCATGACCTCAAAGTGCGGGAACTTGTGGCCATCCCATGCCGCTGGCTTGTTCTCGGAGATGTCGAGAGTGATCGGACGCTGCGGGTACTGCCACTTCTCCCATTCCTTCCCATAGGGGCGCCATGCGGCGTACGAGGGCGGGGGGGAGGAGACCTTGGCGCTCGGCGCGATCTCCAGGTCGATGTCGAACAGGGTCTGTTCCTGAGCCTGTCCGGCCAGCGAGGTGACCGGCGCCCCGCCGATCCAGCCCCTGTATCCGCCGCCGCTGCCGGAGGACTTCTCGCGCTCCATCACGTGGTACTCACCGGTGATCGCCGAACGGTCCGTCACGACGAAGAAGGTGTTCTTGGGGCCCTGCGACCAGATGGAGCCGGTGAGCGTCTCGCCGTCGCCAGCGTTCCACTGAACCCAGTCGCCGATCCCGAACTCCTTCGGCTGGAAGCCGGGCGCGTCCGGGGACTTGGGAAGCCGGATCTTCGGGTGTGCCGGCTTCTTGGCCGGACGCCACTTCGGGGCACCCTTCTCCTGCGCCTGGACAGCCTTCGTGAAGTCAGCCTTCCACTGGTTGTACCGATTGAACACGGCCTCCACGTAGCGGTCGCGCTCCTCGAACGGCGGAGGGCACGGCTGCGTGAGCCGCAGGCGCCCGTCCTCCGAGCTGATGACCTCGCGCTCGCCTCCGTGCCGCATCTTCATCGTCTCCACCAGCATCTGGTTCACCCTTCTCGTCTGCCTGCTGTGCTCGTGAGAGAACATTAAGAGTGTCGACTGTCGAAAGTCAAGTCTCTTGATGAAGATTTCTGCAGGTCAGAGGCACTTTCCGAAGCATCGCTACGCTCTGCAACGGGCGTCGGATGCTTGGCGAGGCGCCTGGGACGGGCGGCCGGCGCGCGCTGCGGCACGCCCTCGGGACGCCCTGCTTCAGTGGCCTCGGCGCCTGGTCCGAGGTTCGCTCCGCCCGGCCCCCTGCACCACGACATGTACTCAACTGCTGAGCACATATAGGGGTGTCAGGAAACCCGTGGCCCCTTGGTTGAGCCCCTGACCTGCGACGATGGCTGTCGCGCGCCTTGCCTTGCCGGAAGTGGTCTTGGAAGTGGTTCTGGAAGTGGTTCTGGAAGTGCAGCTCAGGGCTAGCCCAGGTCAGGGCAAGCCCCATTAGGAGAGTTCACTTGCGTCTTACGCATGGCGGTTGAGATCCTGGTCGGTATGACCAGCAGAGATGACCGCTACGCAGGACTTCGGGTCCGCATTCGGGAGCTCCGCGACGCCGACCAGCGTCTGGAGAAGGTGCAACGCCGGCTGTGGGAGAACCTGACCGATGCGCTGCCCGACACCCCTTCCGGCGGAGGCCAGCATCTCTCCGGGGCCGACCGAGGCGTCGCCAAGGCCCTGGCCGAGGAGTTCGAGATCAGCGACACCTGGCTGCGGCACAACACGACCGGCCCGGAGGGGATCCGGGCGGAGCGTGTTCAGGACGGCAAGTCGCCGCGGCGCCTGACCCGGGAAACGGCGCTGCGCAGAGCGCGTGAACTGGCGCGGCCTCGGACAGCCGATGACTACGCCGCGCTGGGCTACACGTTGTTCGACCTGCCCGCCGAGGATCCGGCGCTGGCGACCCTCCAGGCATTCCTGGACGCCTACCTGGCCGGCGCTGGTGACCTCTCCGGCCTGCTTGCTCCCGAGGCAGATGTACAGGCGATCGCCCTCGCTCCGTACGCAGTCCTGCGGGGGATCACCTCCGTTGCCGTGCACGGGGAGACGCCCGAGCCGGGCGGGGTTCTGCCGGCAGCAGACGGCACCACGGCTCAACTCTTGGTCCACGCCGAGGTGGAGACGCACTGGGGCGCGGAGAGCTCCGTGACTTACGCGCTCACGCTCCTCGCGGCCGGTGGACTGTGGAAGGTCTCCGGAGCCGAGGACCAGGCGCCGCTCCTGCAGCAGGCCCAGGAGCGCGTTCAGAGGGCCCTGAGAGGCGTCTACGAGGAGATTGAGCGACTGGTGCCCGCTCCGCCGAAGCAGCGGGCACGCAGAGGGCATCAGCGCGGCGAGGCGGACACGCTCGCGGAGATCAGCCGGCTCACCGGATACAACCCGGTATGGATCCGCAAGATCCGCGGCAGGATCGCTGACCGGCGAGAGGCGCAGGAGCTTGTTGCCAAGGGCCTGGCGGACGGCACCATGACTCCGGAGGAGGCTCGCGAGGTCTTGAGGCCGTTCACTGCACCGCTCAAGCAGCCGTCGGGGAGTAACCGTTTCTCGCGACAGCAGGGCGCCGGCGCGAAGGCTTGACCAGCCGGACGGGCTTCTCCGAAGGCTAGACCAGGCGTCCTGCTGGCCGGTTGACGTGCAGGTCAGGGGCGTTGCCGGGCGAGGCTGTCCGGGTTGTCCAGGGCGTCGAGGAGGGGCTGCAGTTGGGATCGGCCGTAGCGGCGCCAGACCGGGCCGAGGGGGCCGTGTTCGGTGAGCAGGGGCAAGGTCGTGGCGATGACGGGGACGGTGTCCTCGTGGTCGGTGTAGGAGATGCCCTCTCCCCAGGTGGTCTGGGTTTGCCCCGCCCATACGGTGCGCGATAGTTCTTCGACGGCCCGGGTGCGCTGGGCCAGGCCGCGGGGTCCGGCGCCAGCGAACACCAGGGCCACCGGGGGATACCCCTCGCGTTCGCCGGCGGGGTAGGTCAGTCTCCACAGCGGGGTCTCGCGGCGGTGACCGGGCAGCCGCACCTTGCGGCGGTAGTAGGTCCGGTAGCGGCTGATCTTCTCGGCGATCCGGGGCGGGGGCATGGTGCCGCGGTCGGCCTCGACCATCAGCACTGGGAGGCCGGCCTCCGGGGCCCGCAGCACCGCGTCCGTGATCACCGACTCGCGGCCGAAGATCGGGTGCTGAACCTCGGTCAGCCAGTCGGTCACCTCGACCTGCGCGAGGCCGTCGCTCTCGCGGAAGCCCCGGGCGAAGGCGACGACGATGTCGTTGACCATCATCGCGTGGGGTGCGCCGCTGCGTCCGGCGCCGCGGGCGGTGCTGCCCATGGGTGTGCCGGTGGGCAGGACTTCGGAGGCCGCCATGAGTCCGGAGGGTGTGAGGCGCCACAGCTTCTTGCTCTGCACCCGGGGGCCGGCCGCCGCCGCTGATTCCCGTGGCCAGGAGCGGCGGGAGGAGCCGTCGGACACGGCGAGGTGGTGGACTTCGAGATCCAGCAGGGCGATCCGGGCTGGCTTGGTGGAGGTGGCGGTTGGCCACATCAGAGCCGTGATGTGGTCGGCGGTCGCGATCTTCAGAATGCCGAGTGCGGCCAGGGCGCGCTCGCGCATGCCAGACGTCGAGCGGTGCGGGTACAGGCTCGAAGACGCGAATCCTGTCACGGGTTTCTCCCCTTTTCGGATCGGGGCCTGCGGTTCGCAGGTCCTCTCACGCGCGCTAAGGGGGTGCGGGTCGGTGATTGTGACCGCCGTGGCGGGCCTTCCCGGATGGGCTGCTGGTCACCGGGTGGCGCGCTTCGCGTCCAGCTTGGTGCCGGCGGGTACACGCAGGGATGGGGTGCCGGGTGAGAACTTGATGACGACGATCGGGCTGCCGGTGACCATGCGGTCGTGGCGGACGCTGGTGACGAGGTGCTGGCCCGTCTCGAGGGTGATGGTGTCGCCGGGGGCGATGAGGCAGGCGACGATCACCGGCTTGCCGCCCGCAGTTCGGGGTCGGCGTCGGCGGCCGCGGTGATGATTTCTGCGAGGCGTGCCGCGGCGCCGGCCGTGCATCCGCCGAGGTGGATCTGTGCCTGGCCGCTGGGCGTGGGTTCGCCGGCGATGAGGGCGGGCAGTGCCAGGCCGACGCGGTCGAGAGCGTCCTGCAGGGCGCGGGCGGCGATCTGTCCGGCTCGTACGGCGTCGCCGTGTGCGGGGGCCGGCGCGTCCATCACAGCACCTCGCGAACGGCTTCGGGGTCGGTGCTCCACTCGGTGCCGCCGTGTTCGGGCCGCAGGTACAGCCGGGGGATCTCCCCTCCTGCGGGGCCTTCTTCGAGGAGGCCGCCCATCAGGACGCCCTGGCGGTTGTGGAGGGCGTCGTGCACCAGGGTTCCGGGCTTGCACGGCAGCTCGTGATCGGGGATGTACGCGGCTCTGGGGATCATTCATTGACCGTATGGGCGGTTCTGTGGGGGAAGGGGGACAGTCTGTCCCCGGTGCGGGCCGGGGACGTTCTGCCCCGCTGTGGTCACCCGGCGGGGTGAGTGGTGGTCAGGCTGCGACGCCGAGGTCGTCAGCGAGCTGCCCTGCGGCGCGGGACAGCGGGCCGGTGGTGGTCCGGGCCAGGGCGCGCACCAGGGACCGGCCCGACGGAACGTAGCGGACCGCTTCGGGACTGGCCTCGACGGCGGCCCGCGCGTAGTACAGGGCTGCGGCCGGCTCTCGGCGCAGCTGCTCGCCGCGCGCTGCGTCAAGGTAGAGGCGTGAGCGCCGTTCGGTGGAGGGGATCGAGTCGATGTCCGTCTCCGCCAGCTGCGCGAGTGCGATGCCCGGGGTGTGCAGGTCGGTGCCGATGGTCACCGCGTGGACGGCCACGTTGCCCGGGCCGAACGCGGTCCAGGGGTGTGCGTACCCGGTGGGGAGTGCGCGGGCGATCTGGTCGGCCTCGCCGTGCCAGCGCCATGCGTCGCCTTCGTGTCCGTCCTGTGCGGCGGTGACGGCGGCGCTCAGGCATAGCGAGCCGTGGGTGGCGCGAAGCCGGGGTGATCCGCCTTCGAGTTGGGGGCGCAGTACGCGGGCGGCGTCGGCCACGATCCGCAGTGCGTCTTCGGTGTGTCCGCCGGCTCGCAGGCCGTTGGCGACGATCCAGGCGGCGGCGCCGAGCGCCACGGGGTCATCGGCCTGTTCCGCGTGGGTGCGGGCTCGGTCGACGATCACCCAGTACAGCTCGGGTTCGACGATGTGCGCCGCGTACTGCTGGGCCAGGGCGTAGACCTCGGCGGTGAGGACCGCCGCCCGGCGCCGCTCGGGGCCGTCCGCGGTGCGCATCGTGGCGTGTGCGGTGGCGATGAGGTCGGGCAGCAGGCGGGCGACGTCGGTGCGCTGCATGCGCGCGGTGTGCCAGATGTGCCATGCGCGGCGGACGCGGCCGGCGAGCTGGCCGATGTCCTGGGCTTTCCCAGCCGGGCCGAACAGGGGGGCGTGCACGGCCTGGCGCAGGTCGGGGACTGCGGGGTGGGTGGTCTTGCCGCCGTCATCGACGGGGATGCTGGTGTCGCCGCCCATGAGGTCCCGGATGTCGGTGAGCCCGAGCACGCGGGTCAGGGTGAGGACCATGGGGAGGGCGCGCAGCGGCCGCTCGCCGCGCTCAATCTTTTTCACCCAGTCCGCTGATCTTCCGACGAGTCCGCCCATGACGGGGCGGCTCAGTCCTCGGCGTTCGCGCCAGTACTGCAGTCGCTCGCCAGGTGTTGCTTCCGGTGTCAGCCCGTACCCGTGCTCGTGATCAGTCATCGTCATCGCCTCTGGTTGGCTCGTTGGGCCATGGTGATAACGGGTGCTCCGCGCGCCCGGTCACCGTGAGGATTCCCGCTGCGGGCGTGGCCGACGCGGGGCGGGGGCGATCCGCGGTGCGGATTCGCTGTGCGGATCGGCGCGCTTGCGGGGTCTGGATGGGCCGGGTTGGCGGGCGGCCCCGGGCTGGCGGGATGTGGGCGTGGGTGCTGCTGGGTTCTCGGTTGGTGGTGCCCGTTGGTGCGGGCTAGTCCAGGGGCTTGTCGTCGCGGTGTATGCCCAGGTCAGGGCCGGGGGCGAGAGTGGTCAAGCCGGGGCGGTTGGCAGGGCTGTGCGGGTGTGGGCGTTGGCGGGTGCCTTGCCCGATTGGCGGTGCCAACTGGCGGTCGGGGAAGGTCTTCGGGGGGCGCGGTGGCCGCTGCCGGGTGCGAGTAGGGGTGCGGATACGCGAAGGGGCCGGAACCGTTCGGTGGCTCCGGCCCCTGCGTGCTCTGGGTGGCTGCTCAGATGCCGCGCAGCTCGCAGAAGGCGATGAACTCTCGTGCCACCACGCGCCTGTAACGGTCCATCTCCCGGGCCACCGCGCTGGTCGAGGTGTTCTCCGGCGCCTCCACCAGCTGCGCGGTGGCGAACTTCAGAGCGCGCTGGGCCGCGCCGAGCAGACCCACCTCGTCGCTGGCGAGGCTGACCTTGCCCCACAGGGAGGCGGCCCGCTCGATGTACATGAGGTGCTCGTGGAAGGCCGGGGTGAGGGGGCGGATGTTGTCCTCCAGGGTGCGGATGGACGCGGCGCGCGCTTCGGTGGCGGCGATCAGCACCCTGTTCATCTCGTCCCGGATGGCCCGCTCGGTCCGCTCGGTCCGCTCGGTCCGCTCGGTCCGCTCGGTCCGCTCGTCGATGGTGGTGGTGTTCTCCTGCATGGGGCCCTCCAGTTGTTGGCTGTGGTGGCCTGACCGAGAACACATTAAGAGCGTCGACTGACGACAGTCAACACTCTTAATGGTGCAGAGGCTGCACCTCGGGCTTCACCACGAGCGGCTCGTCCACAAGAGACAAGCCCCCACCAGGCAAAACCCCGGATTCTGCGAGCCAGCGGACAACCCCTGATCCGGAGCATCGACGGCATCTGAACGAAAGGCAGATGCCCGTGTCGCTCATCTCCCGCACCACCACAGGCGCACCCCGTGACGCATTCCGACTGCTGGATGCCGAGTGGGACCGGCTCGACCAGCACACCGGACCCGCGCGGACCGTCGCACGATGGCTGCGGGATGCCAGAGCCATCGAGGACACCCTCGCCCCCCTGCGGATCAGCAGCCTCCTCGCCGTCCTGAAGACGCGCGACAGGGCTCAGGAGAGCCGCGAGCACAGCGACCGCTGGCTCGGTGCGCTCCTTGCCCGTGCCGGCGGTGAAGGCGCCGACGCCGAACTCGCCACCCAGGTCGTCATGAAGGCGATGGTGCCCGCGGCGGTGCGCACCGCTCAGCGCCTGGCCGTCTACAGCGGCGCGATGGAGGACGTCTCGCAGGTCGTGGTCGCCGGCCTGTGGCAGGTCGTCGTGTCCTACCCGCTGGAGCGCCGGCCGGTGAAGGTCGCCGCCAACCTGGCGCTGGAGACCCTGCACCTGGCCACCCGCGAACTGGCGCGCGAGCGGCCCGCCAGCTGGGGCCAGGACCCGGACTGGCAGTTCGCCGACGAGGAGATGTCCCCGGAGCGGATGGCGGAGAAGTCCTGGCTGTCCGACCACGCTGCCGGTCTGTCGCTGATCTCGGAACCGGGATGGGAACAGGCCACCGGCCGCCGCGGATACCTGCTGGACCTCCTGGTGTGGGCGGTCGATGCCGACGTGGTGAGCATCCAGGACGCGCGGGACCTGATGGACATGGCCGAGAGCCAGCACGAGGCGGGACTGCTGCGGCGGCCCGGGGTGAACGAGCCCGCACGGCTGAGGAAGCGGCGCAGCCGGGCCGTGCAGCGGCTGCGGGTCGCCCTGCCGGAGTTCCTGGCCGAGATCGCCTGACAAGACTTCCCGCTCTTTCCCCTCGCGCGTCACAAACGCGCCTTCGGCGGACCTGGGCGGGCGAGCGACGGACCCATGCGGAGATGAGGAGCGATACATGCCCGAGGTGACGGAGAACGAGGCGCAGTTGGTGCGTGCGCACCGGGCGGCCGGGCGGCTGGCGGTCGCGCTGGTGATGGACCCGTTCAGCGACGAGACCGTGCAGCGGCTGGAGGACTGGCTGCCGCAGGCCCTGGAGGCGGCCACGGTGTACCGGTCGATGGCGGGCGGGACGGAGGATCTGCGGCGGCGGATCACGCGCCTGTCCCAGGTCGCGGTCGACGCACGTCTGGCCGGTGCGGCGTGAGGGGGCGGTGGTGGCGCGGCGCCGCGCGGGCCGGGGCGGATGAGGATCTGGTGTGGCGGGCGTCGACCGGGGGCCGGGCGAACGTGGCGCTGCTGGCCCGGGTGGGGGTGTGGGCGCTGGTGGCCGCCGGGCCGTTGCTGGCGGTGGTGGCGCTGCTGAAGCCGGCCGAGGCCGCCCCGGTAGCGGCGGAGCCGCTCCCTGCGGATGTCGTGGTGGGAGATCCGGTCGGCCCGGCCGGGTTCGGTGAGCTGTACCTGCGGGCGTTCCTGGAGGGCGATCCGCAGGCGGCCGGCGAGGAGTTGGCGCAGTTCTATCCGCAGGCGCGGTCCCGGCCCGCTGGTGGAGGCGGCGGCGCGGTCGAGGTGCGGCACTCGGGTGTCGTGAGCACCGAGGCCGTCGGCAGCGGGTACTGGTCCGTGCTGATCGGCGCGCGGGTGGCCGAGGAGGTGCCGTCCCCCGACGGTTCCGAGGTCATCACCTCGGAGCAGCTGCGGTACTTCCGGGTGCCGGTGGCGGCGGTTGATGACGGCGGCTGGGAGGCCACCGCGTATCCGGCGGAGGTCGTGGCGCCGGCGTCGGGCGGTCAGCGGACTGCGGACTACGAGCTGGTCGCGCTGCAGGCCGGTGACCCGGCTCAGGTCACGCTGCATGACTTCCTCTCCGCGTACCTGACCGGTGTGGGGGACGTCTCCCGCTATCTGGCGCCCGGTGAGGACGCGCACGCGGTGTGGCCGGCGCCGTACGTCGACGTCGAGGTGACGTCGGTGTCGGCACAGCCGGGCGGTGACCTGCAACTGCAGGCAGGGGCCCGGGAGCAGCTGCTGGTGGAGGTCCAGGCGCGGTCGGCCTCGGGGCGGGCGTGGCCGCTGTCGTACGCGGTGGTCCTGACGGAGCGGGACGGCCGGTGGGAGATCGGGGCGCTTGAAGCGGCCCCGCAGTTGGTGGAGCCCGCACAGGGCTCGGACACGGTTGGGAGTGAGCGATGAGCAACGGTGTGGTGATGGCCGGGGTTATCGAGGGCCTCGGGAACCTGGGGCTGGACCTGGCGGGGCTGGCCGACGGCGTGCTGTTCTCGCTGCTCGTGGTGGCCGCGGCGCTGTTCGTGGGAGCGAAGACCCGGAGCATGGTGGCCGGGATGGTGACGCTGATCGCCGGGATCCTGCTGTGGTCGCTGGCGGTCAACCGGGAGAACGTGCGGGACAGCATCAACGAGGACGTCGGCGACTACTTCGCGGCCGAGGTCGTTGAGGGTCCTGCGGGGCCGGCCGGGCGGGGCGAGCTGTGAACGGCAGTCAGGAGGACGCCGGCGGCGAGGGCCTGATGGGACGCTCGTTCACCCGGTCCCGGCGTCTGCCCGGGATGGTGGGGCGGCTGCCCGGCAGCGACAAGCCCCTGATCGGCGGCCCGTACACGCTGCCGCAGGCCGGAGTGATGGTCGCTCTCATCACGGTGATGGCGTTCACGCCCGGGGTGTGGGCCAGGTTCGGGCTGCTGGTGAATCTGGTGCTGCTGCTGGGGGTGCCGTACGGGGCCGGGTTGGCGGTGCGGCGCCTGCAGGGTGAGGGGCGCTCGCCGTGGGCGGCGGTATCGGGCGCGGCCGGTTTGCTGGCTGCCCCGGGCGCTGGCCGGATGCGGGGCCGGCCGGTGAAGCGGCCCCGCCCGGTATCGGCGGGCGGCGTGCTCACGCTGCACGTCCTCAAGGGCCAGGAGCAGGACCCGGTGCCCGAGGACCAGCAGCCGTGCTCGGCGGCGGTGCCGGTGGTTGAGACCGATGCGGTGGAGAACGGGCCGGTGCTGTCGCCGGTCCAGGCGGCGCTGGCCCGCCGCCGGCAGGAGAGGGGCGGGCTGTGAAGGCGCCGATGCGGCATCTGGCCGGGAACGTGATGTGGAGTGGGCACGGCGGAGCATGGGCGGTGTGGCGGGTCGAGGGCCCGGGGCTCGCCCTGGTGTCGACCCGGCAGCGCACGCAGCATCTGCGGGTGATCGAGGGCCTGGTCAAGCAGTTGCGGGGCGAGGCGATGCTGCTGTCGCTGTGTCCTCCCACTGATCCGGGCGCGGTTGCTGACCGGATGATCCAGGGCGTGGCGCTGGAGGAGTCCGGCCGGTACGCGGCGGTGGTGGACCGGCTGCTCGATGAGCTGGGACAGGTGGAGCTGTCGGGGCGCACGGACTGGCTGGCGGTGCCGCTGCCGGCGACGCCGTGGCAGATGGTGCGCGACGGACTCTCTGCGGCGCGGGCCGAAGTCGCCGCGCGGATGGGCCTGCTGCCCGCTCCGGTCTCGGCCGATGAGGAGCTGCGGGCGCTGGAGGCGGCGCAGCGGATGGCGGCGACATGGCCGGCTGGGCTGCAGGTCCGTCCGGCGCGGGAGGCCGAGATCCTGTGGATGGTGGGGCACGCGCAGCGGCGCGGCGCCGGGGACGGGGCCCTGCCCGATGCGGTGGGGTCGCGGTTGGGGCGCGGACGGTCGGGTGCGGTACTGGAGGAAGCCGTGCTGCGCGAGGGCGGCCTGCGCGGTCCGGCGCAGGAAGGGCGGGGCAGGGTCGAGGCCGGCGCGGACGTGTTCCGCCGCCGGTGGCTGGAGGTGGCGACCGAGCACGGGACGTCGTACCAGTCGCTGCTCACGCTGGCCGAGATGCCGGCGGCCTTCCGTTTCCCCGGCTCGGAGTATCTCCAGGTCGTGGACGCGTGCGACTTCGCCGTGGACTACGCGGTGCGGCTGAACGTCGTCCCGCGTGCGAAGGCGCAGCGCGGCGTGCAGCAGCAGGCGAACGAGCTGGCTTACCAGGTGGGGCAGCACGGCGCTTCGCCGACGGGTGTGCCGGATGCGATCCCGGAGGCCGACGCCGAGCTGCGTGAGTACAAGCAGCGGCTGGCCGCCTCGCAGACCGAGGTCGAGGTCCAGGTCATGGTGACGATGTGCGTGTGGGGGGAGTCGGCGCGGGAGGCCGATGACCGGGCCCGGGCGCTGACCGGGATGCTGGCGGAGGGCGAGTACCAGCTGGCGCGGCCGGTGGGCCAACAGGAGGCGCTGTGGTACGCGATGCTGCCGGGGACCCGTACGCCGCAGGTGCTGGGCCGGTACCGGCAGTACCAGCTGGCGGCGGACTTCGCGATGTCCGGTCCGTGGGCGGGTGTTGAGCTGGGTGACCCTGCTGGGCCGCTGCTCGGTCTGCAGACGACGTCGGGCGGGGTGCGGCCGGTGCTGTGCGATCTGGGGATGGCGCCGCGCCGCCAGCAGTCGGCGTCGGCCGCGTATGTGGGGGAGCTCGGCTCTGGTAAGACGTTCGCGCTCAAGTCCGCGGTGTTCAACGTGCTGGCGTCCGGCCGGAGGTCGGGTGTCCCGGGGTCGCGGGGGCGGGCGGTCATCGTGGACCGGACCGAGCGCCGCGAGTGGGCCGCGTTCGCGGCGACGTGCCCGGGTGACACCCAGACCGTGGTCATCGGCCCCGACGCCGGGTTCAGTCTCGATCCGCTGCGCATGTTCTCCGATCTGAAGGAAGCGCAGCGGCGGGGGGAGACGTTCCTGTCGATCCTGCTGGGGGTGCCGTCCTCCGGGGAGCTGGCCTCCGCGCTGTCGGAGGGGATCGCGGCGGTGCTGGCCGCCCCGGGTCCTTCGCTGCTGCGGCTGATGGCTCATCTGCAGGAGGCGGGCGGTACGGATGCGGCGGCCCGGGCGGTGGCGCGGTCGCTGGCGGCGGTGGCGCGGCGGGATTTGACGCAGCGGCTGCTGTTCGACGCGTCGCTGCCCGCGCTGCGCGTGGGCGATGCGGATTCGATCGTCTTCGCGGTGTCGGCGCTGGAACTGCCGATGCCCGAGGACCTGGCGGGCGGGCGGGAACACCTGGCGGCGGAGAAGATCCTGGGCCAGGCCGTGATGTATCTGGTCACGGCGCTGTGCCGGCAGGTGTGCATGGCGGACCGCTCGGAGTTCGCGGTGGCGGTGTGGGACGAGTGCTGGTGGGTGGCGTCCATCCCCGAGGGGCTGCGGCTGCTGGTGGAGCTGATCCGGGACGGACGCAAGCACAACGCCGGGGTGCTGCTGGGTACGCACGACGCCGACGACATCCTCCAGGTCAGTGCCCAGCTCGGGCAGGTCGCGCTGGGGCTCATCCCGAGGCGGTTCCTGTTCCGGCACAGCTCGGTGGAGCTCGCCGAGCGGGGCCTGCGGTTTCTGGGACTGCCGGTCACCGAGGACCTGGTGCAGCTGGTCACCACCGGCCTGTCCCCCACCAACCTGCCGGCCGCCGAGGCCGAGGTCCGCGCCGGCGAGTGCCTGCACCGGGATCTCGCCGGGCGGATCGGCGCGATGAAGATCCTGGCGCCGCTGGGCGACCCGGTCGTGTCCGCCATGTACTCCGAGCCGGACTCCGGCGTCGAGGTAGCGGCGTGAGCGGGGCGGTGCGTACGGCGTGGATACGGCTGTGGGGTCCGGCCCGGCAGTCGATGACGTGGCGGGCGATCGTGACGCTGGCGCTGCTGTCCACGGTCACCTCGGTGCTGCTGTCCGGGGCTGGTACGGCGTGGGCGGATCCCGGGGGCGGTGAGGGCTCTTCCAGTTCGGTGGAGGAGGAGGGCGGGGGCGCCGGTGGCGGGTCGTGGGAGGACGACCCCGCTGCCGGCGGGGGAGACGGGGGCGGAGCAGGGGGCGGGTCGGGCGGGTCCGGGCAGCCGGAGCCGTCGCCCGAGCCCCGGCCTGCCGACGAGGAAGTCGAGGATCTGTCCGCGGCGGAGCAGTTCGAGGAGCTGGTGCGCGAGCAGCGGGAGGCGGACGCCCTCAACAAGGGCGTCCTGTCCGCGTTCGATGTCCGGGACCGCGACGGCGCGCCGGTCGGCTCCTACCGGGTGTACTCGGACACCGGCGGGGTCACGGACTGGCAGTTGTCGGTCCTGGATCTGCTGGTCCAGCTCTGCTTCACGGGCATCGTGTGGACGATCTCCCTCACCTGCTGGATCCTGGCCTGGGCTCTGAGCTTCAGCCTGGCGGCGCTGCTGTTCCGGCCGGTCCACGCCGTCGCCACCTCGCTGCACTCCAACGTTTTCGTGGCGATGGGCCTGCCCGGCCTGTTCCTGGCGATCGCCATGCTGGTGGCCGCCTGGCACGTGTTGTTCGGCGCGCGGTCGCGCGGATGGGGCGAGGCCGCTGCCGCCCTGCTGATCTCCGCCCTGTCGGTTGGTCTGCTGGCTTCCCCGCCCGACCTGCTGCTCAGCGAACGCGACGGAATCGTCGGCACGGTCCGCGATCTGGCCACCGAGATCGCCGGCGTCACGATCGGCCCTCTGGATGACCAGCGGCCGCTCACCCCCGAGGAAGAGCACGCCCTGGAGCAGGACTTCCACCGCGGCGTCGACATCAGCCGCACCCCCGATCTCCCCGACGCCCCGCACGAGCTGAGCCGGCCGATCACCGACGCCCTGGTCGACGCCTTCGTCGCCCGTCCCGCTCAGCTCCTGTCCTACGGCCAGACCTTCGAGGGCGAGTGCGAGGTGGCGTTCCGCGACATGCAGGTACGTCAGCGCGTCTACGAGGAGGTCCTGGAATCGAAGCGGGACGGGAACGATCCCATCGGTGACTGGATCGACAGCACGGTCCGGAGCATCCCCGGCGTCGGCGGCTACCTCGCCGACTTCATGTCCTGGCACGGCGACAACACCCGGGAGCAGTGGGGCGCGAACGACGTCATGTACGAACGGATCGACGACGCGTGGAAGGAGATTCTCAACGTCGGTCCCATCGCCGACTTCGAGGAGTCCTGCGTGGCCGGCTCGGCGTCGAAGCGGGCCTCACTGGAGAAGGTGGGCGGCGCGTTCTTCGCACTGATCGCCGCCGTGCTGGCCGCCGCGTTCGTGCTCCTGCTGGTGTCCACCTTCCTCTCCGCGCAGTTCTGGCTCGGCGTCGAAGCGATCCTGGCCAAGCTCGCCCTGGTGGTGGGTGTACTGCCGGGCATCGGCCGGGCGTGGATGCTGGCCAGGGCGGCAGAGATCCTGCGCCGCCTGCTCACCATGCTCGCCTCGGCCGGAGCGCTCGGCGTCTTCGTGGTCATCATCACCGAACTCATCCGCGCGCCGGACTCGGAGATCCCCGGAGGGCTGGCCACCCGCTTCATCGTCATCGACCTGGCCTGCATCGCCGGATTCGCCGCCCGCAAACGGCTCGCCGCCACCGCCGGCAACCTCGCGCAGCGCACGAGGGAACGGCTCAACCTCTCCCCGCTCGGCGGTGGCACGACCTCCGCCGCACGGCCCCTGGGGATGGGCGCGGGGCTGCGCGCGCTGCCCATCGCCGGGCTGGGTGGTGGAGGCGGCCGGGGCGCGGGCATGGGCGCGCTCGCCGGCGCGGTTGCCCTGGGCGCGGTCACCGGAGGTGGCTCAACCGCCGCCCGCTCCCTGGTCCGCGCACCGGGCCGGGCAGTTGCCGGGCTGGCCCGGAACACCGGTCGCACCGGCGCGGTGATGGCACGCGGCGCCGGCATCGGCACCGACGCGGCCACGACCGCCGGGAGGGCCGTACTCACCAAGGCCGGACGGCAGCAACTGAACACCGGCGCCCGCAACATCGCCGCCCACGCACGTACCGGGCTCCCCGCCGGGGTTCCCGCGACCGCCGCAGGGCTGCGGGCGCGCATCGCCGCGCTCCAGGCCGCCGCGGTCAAGAAGAACGGCACACCGGCCCGGCCCGCGGGCCGCCTGTGGGTGCCCGCCGGATCACGCCCGGCCCGCCGGACCGGCGGACCACGCGCCGGCCGGGTGACCGCCCCGGCCACTCCCCCGCCCGCCCCCGGGCCCGCGCAGGTCCCGCCCTCGGTGGCGGCCATGCGGCAGCGAGCCGCGCGGATCCGGGCACGCCACGCCGCCAAGACCACCGGGGCGCCCGCCACGCCCAGCACTTCAGCTCGCCGTACGGAGCGCGGGGTGCCTCCGGCGCCAGGGAAGAACGTGCGCGGGTCAACTCCCGCGCCCCGCAAGCCCAATCCCCGCCGTCGCGGCCAGCCCGGGAAGTCCTCGTGAAGTGGACCGCCTGGGCCGCGGCGGCCGCCGCCTGCTGCTCACTCCTGCTCCTCATCCTGATGGGTCCGCTCGGCGCACTCGCCGAGGAGGCGCAGCGCCAGGAGGAAGAGCGGCGCGCCGCCGCCGCGGCCGCCGGTGCCGGAATGCTCGCCCCAGGGTCGGACATCCCCCGCGCCTACTGGACGCTGATCGAGGAGTGGGGCACGTACTGCCCCACCCTCACCCCGCCGAGGCTCGCCGCCCAACTGCAGCAGGAATCCGGCTGGAACCCGGCCGTCATCAGCGGCAGGCAGCTGTCGACGGCAGGGGCCATCGGCATCGCGCAATTCCTGCCCGGCACCTGGGCGGAGTACGGCATCGACGCCAACGGCGACGGCGTCGCCGACCCCACCGACCCGGAAGACGCCATCCCCTCGGCCGCGATCTACGACTGCGCCGTCGCCCGGATGGTCCGCGACGTACCCGGCGACCCGATCGACAACATGCTCGCCGCCTACAACGCCGGCCCCGGCACCGTCATCAACCACCAGGGCGTGCCCGCCAAGACCTGGGGCAACGGAGAGACCTACAACTACGTGCGGAACATCCGCGCCCTGGAGAAGACGCTCGCCGCTCCCCCGCCGGCGTACGGGCAGGGCCCGGTCACCGCGCAGGCCGCCGCCGTCCTCAGCCTGGCCCGCGAGCAGATCGGCGCACCGTACGTGTGGGGAGGCGGTGACAAGGACGGGCCCACCGGTGGCGGCTTCGACTGCTCGGGCCTGGTCGTCTACGCCTACTTCCAGGCAACGGGGGGACGACTCGAACTGCCGCGCACCTCTCAGACCCAGCGGAGCGCGGGTGTGCGCGTCACGGCCGAGCAGATGATGCCCGGCGACATCATCGTCATCAACAACGACGGCGACTGGGGCCACGTCGGCATCTACGCCGGCGGCGGGATGATGATCCACGCCCCCCGCCCGGGAAAATCGGTCGAGGAGGTCGAGCTCGCCGGCTACTGGAGCGGGTTCACCTGGGACATCCGGCGCGTCCTGTGACTGATGAGCCCATACCGATGGCAGGACGGCTTGTGAGTTCCATCCTGGCCAGTTCTCACCCCGGGTGCCGGGCGGCAGGTCCATCCTGATGTCCCACGCTCATGGAAAGGAACGGCTGTGACCGATGAGGCACCGCTGACCTGGGACGAACTGTTGTCCACGCCCTTCAATATCTCCGTGGTCACCACCCACAACAGCAGTCTCCTGACGGAGACGAGACAGATGTTCAACATGAGCGACGAAGAGTTCCACCAGATGATGCGGGTCAACTATCTTCTGCTGCGCCGCGAGCTGGAGACCCACGACATCACCTACGAAGAGCTGACGAAGGCCATGAGGCCGTATCCCACACGCGAGGAGATCGCTCTCTTCTTCGATGTGGAAGTCGCATCAGCCCGCAGCAACGGCTGGTACGCCATCGACATCGCGTCCGCCTGGCTTCCGGCGCTCCCTCAGTCGAAGGGCCGCCCGGTCAACTCGATCCTGCGAGGCGACATCGTTGCCGGCACAGCCGCTGAAGTGGCCCAGGCCATGCAGGAGAGCGTCATCTACCACCGGCCCCACACCATGACCCATCCCTTGATGATCTACTGCGTCTACATCACCAACCTGACGAAACACCAGGCCGCTCACATGACAGCGGTCGCCGAGAAGCACCCCGCGTACTTCGGGCACGCGAACTGTCATGGCCGCAGCGCCATCAAGGAGTACCTCGGCAGGTCTCTGTTCAACGCAGGTCTGCGTGTCGGCAACATCATCCTTGAGGGCGTCCCGTTCCTCGGCGACGTTCCGGACGGGGTGCCGAATCCAGCTCTGCTTCCGCTCGCCGAGTACGGGTTCACGGCCGTTGCGGTGCGCGAGACCCGATTCCTGCCCTTTCTGAGCTACCGGATCAACAGGCATCTGACTGGCAGGAACCGGGAGGACACCTACGCGGAGCTCACGACGTTGCACCCTGACGCCTACCTGATCGAGGCGCCAGCGCTCTGGATGACCGATGGCCGCTATGGCTACCTCCATCAGAAGAAGGCAGACTCCCTCGCCGCAGCCGGGCTCCTTCATCTCGACCGGCCAGCCCTCGAGCAGGCTCTGAGTGAGCTGGCCGCAGAGAGCCACCTCTACAACCTTGAGCTCAACGAGTGGGGAGCTCTGAAGTACAACGCCTTGATCACGGTCGAGACGAACAGCGGGGGACACCGGACCCTGACCCTCGGCCTCCGGTTCGATCCCCGGGATAAGCGGGTCGAGGTCGTCACTTTCTTCTGAGCTGAGGCCGGTCACAAACCCTTGTCCTCCTCCACCTAGGTGGTGTGAAGGAGGCGAGATGATCGACATTTTCCTGGAAACGGCCGGACAGTGGCTGCGGCCCATCGCGGATGCACGCTGGTGGCTGGCCGCTGCAGCAGCCGGGACCGGCATCGGCCTGGGCGGCGCGGTGTGGTGGTGGCGCATCCGTGCACGGGCTTCCCTGCTTTCCCGGCACAGCGTGCAGCTTCTGCCGACCCAGACATTCGAGCCGAGCCGGGGCCAGATCCTAGGCGCAGCGCCAAGGCTGCACCGGCTTCCCCAGTTGGCGGGGTGGCTGCCCCGCCGTGCGCGGGCTGTGAGGATCCGTTTGAGCATGGCGGACGGGGAGCTGGCGTATTTCCTGGATGCCCCGGCTGCCGCAGAGCACGTGATGAAGGTGCCGCCCTTCGACGGCGTCGAGGTTCACGGGGCCGCGGTAGGCAGTGAGCAGCAGCAGGTGCCCTCCGTCCGTTTCGCGGGTGCGGAGCCGCTGGTGGAGTCTGCGCCGTGAGCGCGCCTGAGATGTTCGTTGCGCGGGCGGAGCTTGTGCTGGCGCGGGCGGACCACCGGCCGCTGCGGGAGGTGGGGCTGGATCCTGACCCGCTGGGGATGATCGCTCTCGCCAGTGCGGCGGCGGACACGGAGGCCGGTGAGCGGGTCGATGTGGTGATGGACCTCCTGCCGGTCTCCGGGGCGGCTGTGCTGAGGCGTCGGCGACGGCTGATGCGGCGGGGTGCGCGCAAGGGGCCGTCCATGTACGGAACGCCGGTGCCTGGGGCGGGTGCGGGTGGAGGTTCCACTGGGGGGTGGGGCGCGGTACAGGCGGGGCTGACGGGGGGCGGGGGTGATCTCTCCGGGGCTGCGTGGGCCGGCCTGTCGGGGAGTGGGGCGCGCGGGGGCGGCGGGCGGGGCCGTGGGCCGGGGAAGGTGCTGCCGCGTCAGCAGGACCTGCAGTGGGAGGTGGGTAAGTACCGGCCGGAGGAGACGGTCTTCGCCTTCCAGCTTCTGATCCGCGCGGTGGCAACGCATCCGGTGCGGGCCCGGGCGCTGTTGCAGCGGGTGCTGGCGGCTTGCGACACCTGGACGGCGGAGAACTGGCTGCGGCCGGTCGGTCCGCGGCGGACGGCGTGGAAGCCGTACAGCAACATCTGGTGGCGGCGGCGCAGCTTCGACCGGCGGTTTGGCCGGGGGGACTTCGCTCCGGCCGCGCCGCCGTGGCGCCGGTGGGTGGGGGCCGGGGAGCTCGCGCCGTGGCTGAAGCCGCCGACGCAGAGCGCGCTGGGCGCCATCGCCCGGTGCGGGGGCGTCGTTCCGGCGGCGCCGGCGGCGCTTCCGACCTTTACGGGGCAGCCCGGGGTGGTGCCGCTGGGCATGGTCAGCGGTGCTGACGGACGTGCACGGCTGGCCGGGGTGTGGGCGAAGGACATCCTGTTCGGCGCGTTCTTCGGAAAGTCGGGGTACGGCAAGACCGAGTTGGGCCTGGTGCAGTTCCTGGCCCGGGCGTACGCCGGCGAGGGCACCTGGTTCCTGGATCCGCACGGTGCGGCGGTCTCCAGGGCTCTGCCGTACCTGACGCATCCGTCGGTCGCCGAGCGGGTGTGGGTGGTGAGCCTGGCCAGCCCGCGTATGGACACGCGGATCGCGACGTGGAACCCGCTGAGCATGGAGGGCCGGCAGAAGGAGGAGGTGCAGTCGGTCGTCGGTTCGGTTGTGGGGGCTATCGCTTCCGCGCAGGGGTGGGGCGAGGGCGCGCCTCGGGCCCGGACCATCCTCAGCAACGCGGTACGCACGCTCGCGCACCTGGGCCTGAGGATGTGTGAGGAGAAGAAACCGGAGCTGCAGCCCACGATCTTCCAACTGCGCACTCTGCTGACGAATGAGGAGTGGCGGGAGGCGGTGCTGAAGTGGCTTCCGCCCGAGGTGCAGTCGTTTTGGCGCACCGCGTTTCCGTCGTACACGCCGGACGCGATCACGACGGTCACCAACGCCATCGACCGGCTCGACGCATCCCTTTCCCTGCGGGCGTTCCTGGGGTCTCCGCGTTCGGGGTACGACGTCCGGCGGGCGATGGATGACCGCCGTGTCGTGCTGATGTCTCCGTCCGGCACAGGTGAGGCGGACAAGATGATCGCCAGCCTTTTGATCTTTGATCTGTTCAGGGCTGGGCTGTCGCGTCAGGATCTTCTGGACGAGGGCAAGACACCGCCGACTTTCTGGGCCTGGCTGGACGAGCTCACAGCGATCGATGGCGCGTCGAAGGGCTATGTCGCGGCGATCCTCGAGCAGCTGCGGAAGTACGAGGTCAGGATGATGGCCATGACCCAGATGGCCATGAGACTGTCGGAAAGCACCCGCTACGCGCTGATGAACAATCAGTCGCTGCTGTCCGCCACGGGCGCCGACCACGAGGAAGCCGCCTATGTCGCCAAGCGGCTGCCAGGCATCAAACCGGAGACTGTTATGGGCGTCGACCGGTACGAGTACGTGATGTCTGCCGTGGTGCGCGGGCGCCGTTCGGCGCCTTTCCGGGTCCGCGGAGTTCCGGTGGAGAAAATCTATGCGGACTACCACAATCCGGATGGAGTCGACGGCCTCAGGGACCAGGTCGACAAGAACCTCGAGCGGAAGCCGATCGGCACGATTGTCGACAATCTGGCGAAACTCGACGGCGACATCGCCGGTTTCATCAAATCTCGACCCGCACAGGAGTGACGCTTCGCCATAGTTACTAAGGGGTTGTCACGAAATTCTTTTCATATAGGTCTATGCCAGCTGGGGGGACGTCGCTTACTGTGCTGGTCACAGCACCTATTGCGACTCGTGAGACCCTAGTGAAGTTGTGGGACTACGTAGCGCGACGACCGGCGGGGGATCCAGCCGGTGCGAGAGTGCAAGGGGAGAAGCATGAAGAGGACCGCACGGAGCAAGGCCATCGCCTGGGCCAGCGCCACCCTGCTCGCCGCCACCGCGCTCAGCGGGTGCAGCGGAGACGACACCAAGGCCAACAACGAGCCTCCCTCTCCGTCGGCCCCGGACGCCAGCCCGACGGAACCAGAGGACGAGCCGGACCCGTCCGTGGACCCTGACGAACAAGCGGTCCTCGCGGTTTACGAGGGTTACTGGACCGAGTACGCCGCAGCGGTCTCCGAGCCCGGAATCGACGAGTACGTCGCCGGCCTGGCAGAGGAACAGCCGACATCGGCCTTCCCTCTGGGCCAGTACGCGACCTTGGATGCCTTCGGTGAAGCGACGGGAACCGTTCTGAGCCTGGATGAGGGCGGCCGGGTGATGGCTGGCAGCCCGGAGAGCACCAGGGCGGAGGTCACGGCCATCGATCGGGAGGCCAGCATCCCCACAGGCGCCGTGCGGGATTGCCTCGACGTCCAGGGATGGACGGTGCATGACCGGGAGAGCGGGGACCAGATCGAACTGCCCGAGGAGCGGCTGACGAAGTACGTAGTGACGGCAGAAGTTGAGCAGTGGGAGGGGCAATGGCTGGTCACGGCGGTAACGCCACACGAGGAAGGCTGCTAGCAGCGGCTGCCGTTGGGGTCCTGGCCTTCGCCCTTCCGGGTGGCGCTCAGGCGCGGCCACAAGGGGTGGACGCTGGAGAATGCGATTCCTACTTCGTCTGCGTGGGGGCAGATACCGACGAACAGCAGGGAGAGGACGCTGAGGCGGGAGGTGGTGGGGGGACTCCTTCGGGCGGGGACAGCGATCCAGGATGGACGCCTCCTCTGGAGATTTGCCCCGTACTGCCTGTTGATCCCCCGCCGCCCGCCGGTCATCCCTGGTGGGGCGGCGCGGATCCCGCCGAGCACACGCTGTATGCCCGGTACTGCAGGACGGATCTACGGCCGCCAGGGTTCGCATTGCCGCCGGTGTACCAGCCGATCGTGATCGCGAACGACACCGGCGAGGTCGTAATGGGACCGACACCGGCAGAGCTGGCGCAGCGCGCGGTGGACCAGATGCTGCTGGAGGGCCCGGACATCCAGCTCGCCCCCGACCCGGCGGGCAAGGGAACGGTGGGGGTGCCGGTCTGGATGTGGACGGCGCAGAGCCCGACCACGACCGGTCCGAACGAGGCGTCTGCCTCGGCAGGTGGGGTCACGGTGACGGCGGTAGCCACCGCCGTGTCGATCGCCTGGGACATGGGTGACGGCACAACTGTGACGTGCACGCCGCCCGGTACGGCGTATTCGGCGGAGCGGGGGATGGCAGCGTCGCCGGACTGCGGCCACATCTACACCTCGCCGTCCACTGGGCAGCCCGGAGACCGTTACGCGCTGGAGGCCACCACCACGTGGTCCGTGCCGTGGGAGGGCGGAGGCGAGTTGGGGACGATCACCACGACCCGCACCTCCAGCTCCACCGTGGCCATCGGCGAGCTCCACGTCGTGAACTGATGACAGAGGAAAACCATGGACGTCACCACCCACTCCCCCGCGCCAGCTCCGGCCCCGCCCAGGGGGCGTGCAGCCGACCTGCCGATCTCCAAGCCGGCCGCGCCGGCGGCCAACCGCTCCTGGCTGTGGATCGCTGCGTGCGCCATCGCGGCGATCCTGGCCGGCTTGGGCGCGGTGACGGTGGTGGCGCAGGTCAATGACAAGGAGCAGGTCCTGGCGGTGGCCCGTGACGTGCCGGTCGGTACCCAGCTGTCGAGTTCGGACCTGCGGGTGGTGGAGGTGGGCACCCATCCGGCGCTCTCGCCCATCTCCGGGGGGCGTCTGGACGAGTTCGTGGGCCAGTGGGCGGCCGTGGATCTGCAGGCCGGAAGTCTGCTGACCTCCGGTCAGGTGGCCGCCACCGACGTCCTTTCCGACGGCCGGCAGGTCGTGGGGATCAAGGCGCAGCGGGGCCCGGTTCCGGTGGAGCAGTTGTCTGCTGGTGATCGGGTGCAGGTGGTGTTCACGGCGCAGGCCGATCCGGTTGATGAGTCTGGGGCCCCGGAGTACATCGGCGGGACGGTGATGTCGGTGGGCGAGCCGGATCCGTCGGGGGCGGTGGTGGTGTACCTGGCCGTGGAGGACGGGGACGGGCCCGCCGTCGCAGTGGGTGCCGCTTCCGGTGATGTGGCCCTCGTGATCGAGCCGAGGGAGTGACATGGCAGTCGTGAGTCTGGTGCGCGCGAAGCGGTCTGCGGTGACGGTCTGCGCGACGGCGATGACGCTGGCTCATCCCCAGCCCTCGTTGCTGGTTGAGGGGGATACCGCGGGTGGCAGCGTCCGGTTCGGGTTGCTGCGGGGCCTTGTCGGTACCGGGATCGGTATGGAGCGGCTGGCTGCTGCTGACCGGCAGGATGCCCTTCCCGAGGCGTTCGAGAAGAACCTTCGTGATCTGGACGACGGGTCCGGGCACCGGAAGGTGCTGCTGGGGTTCAGTGATCCCCGGCAGGCGGCGGCGATGGGTGCCACGTGGGAGCGGCTGGCCGCTTTGCTGACGGTGATGGACCAGCAGGCCGGCTTCCACGTGCTGGTCGACGCCGGGCAGGTCGTACTGGAGGCCGGTGCGCTGCACCCGGTCCTCACCGCAGCCGATGTTGTACGGCGCTCCGATGTGGTGCTGCTGGTGGTGCCGTCGGTGTGGAGGTCGGTGGTGGAGGCGAAGCCGGTGGCCGACGCGCTGCTGGAGGATCTTCAAGCCCGTGGTGGGGGCGCGGATTCGCTGGGGCTGCTCGTGGTGCAGCAGGGGGCGAGCCCGCACCCCACCGATGAGATCTCGCGTTATCTGCGGGCGCCGGTGCTGGGGTTGATGCCGTGGGATCCGCGGACGGCGGCGTACTTGAGCGAAGGGGGCCAGGTGCCGCGCGGGTTCGAGGCGAGTCCGCTGATGCGCGCGGCGCGGTCGGCGACCGATCAGGTGCGGGCTCTGGCCGAGCGGCGCCGGGTGCGCACGCAGTGGGGGCCGGCTGCGGATTCCCCGGTGGCGCACCGGCTGGTGCAGCAGATGCGGCAGCGGGCGGTGCGCGGTGGCTGAGTACGGACGTCCGGGCGGTGTCTCGCTGCACGAAGTGCTGCGCAGCGGGATGGAGTCGCTGCCGCAGGCCGCCCCTGCGGTGGCGCCGGCGCCGAGCGCGGGCGCGTGGGGCCCGGGGCCGGCTGCTGCGGAGGAGCCGGCGGACCCTCGCGTTCCGCAGCAGATGCCTGGCGCGGTGCCGGTGCCGCCGGAGACGGTCACGGAGCTGCGCCGGCGGGTGTCGGAGCGGCTGAAGGCCGAGCGGCAGCAAATGTCGGAGCGCGGGGCAGACCTGTCGGGTGATGACGAGCGGCAGTTGGCCCGCTCGATCATCCAGCAGGTGGTGTCGGAGTGGGCGTCCGATGAGTGGGCGCTGCACCACGGCGCGCTCTCCCGCGATGACGAGAAGACCCTGCGCGAACTGACGTTTGACTCCATCTACCGGGCCGGTGCACTGCAGGCGCTGCTGGACGACCCCGACCTGGAGCACCTCACCATCGACGGGGACACGCTGCACCTGGAGTACACCGGGCGGCCCCGGCGCAGCCAGCCGTCCCCGTTCCGTACGGACGAGGAACTGCGGGCGTGGGTCAACGACATGGCGTCGCGCTCGGGGGCGGGTGAGCGGCAGCTCGCCGCGGCACGGCCGACGATCGACTTCCGGCTCCCGGATGACTCCCGGGTCGCCGCAACGCTGCTGACGACCCGGCCCGCGGTCTCGATCCGGCGGCACAAGCTGGTCACCAGCAGGCTGGAGGACCTGGTGGCGCTGGGGTCCATCGACCCGTGCCTGCAGGCGTTCCTCACCGCGTGCGTGCGGGCCCGCCGCAACATCTTGGTCGTCGGGGACATGGGGGCGGGCAAGACCTCGCTGCTGCGGGCCCTGGCCCGGGAAGTACCGCCCCACGAGCGGATCGTGACGCTGGAGTCCGACCGCGAGCTGTTCCTCGACCACACGCCGCCGGACCTGCCCAGTGGGCCGTCCGCGCACGTGCTGGCGTTCGAGGCGCGGGACTCCGGCGGCGAGCGGGGCGCCGACGGGCGGCTGCTGGGCGAGATCTCCCTCAACGACATGTTCGCCCACACCCTGCGCTACAGCGCGTCGCGGGTCATGGTCGGCGAGGTCCGCTCGGACGAGGTGCTGCCGATGCTGGAGTCCATGGCGGCCGGCGGCTCGGGCTCGATGTGCACCCTCCACGCCCGCAACCCGGCGGGCGTGATGGACCGTCTGCTGTACCTGTGCAACCGAGCCGGCCTCAGCGACAGCGCGGCGAGCAAGCTCATCGCCGGCGCGGTGGACATCGTGGTCTACCTGCAGCTCATCGACCAGACCGCCGTCGGCGGCCGGAAATGGCGCTGGGTGTCCCACGTCCTGGAGGTCGCGGGGCGCGGCGAGCAGGGCTACCCGGTGACCAACACGATCTTCGGGCCGCAGGGCAACGAGCCGCGGGCCGTCTTCCAGCACCGGCCCGGCTGCCTGGAGGTCCTGGAGAGCGAGGGCGGCTTCGACCGCCGGACGCTGATCCCGGGAGGCCGGTGGCCGCTCCTGCCGTGGCAGAGGGGGAACCGGTAGTGGTACTGACGTCTGCAGGATCTGCCCTGGTCGCCGGGATGCTGGCCATCGCGTGTGTCCTGGCAGTGGTCGGGGCGGTCGCCGGGGCACGGGGCTGGAGGCCCGGCCGGGGCGCGGCCGAACGCGGCCGTGGCGCGGCGCGCCGTCTGGTCGGGCAACTGCCGCCGCAGTGGCGGGGCCGGTACCGGCCGCTGCTCGCCGGGGCGGGCGGGGTCGGTCTGGGGGTGTGGATGTTCACCGGTTGGCCGGTGCACGGCTTCGTCGCGGCCGCTGCGGTCGCTGGCTTCCCATTCGTGTGGAACCCCGGTGGGGCGGCCCCGGTGCGGATCCGGCGGCTGGAGGCCCTGGCGGAGTGGCTGAACCAGCTCGCCTCGATCACCGCCGCCGGTCTGTCCCTTGAGGAGGCCGTACGGGGGTCCACCGGCCGGGCGCCCGCGGGGATCCGTGATCACGTGCAGGTGCTTGCGGCGCGCTTGAGCGGCGGGTGGCCTCCTCATGACGCGTTCGGGGGCCTGGCGCACGACATGGCTGATGGCTCGGTGGACCACGTCGTGATGCTGCTGCAGACCCACGCGAGGGACCGGGGCCCGGGCCTGACCCGCACCCTGGAGTCGCTGGCGACGTCGATGCAGGGGGAAGCCGGTGACGCACGCGCGGTGGAGGCGGACCGGGCCAAGGTCCGTACCAGCGCCCGCTGGATCAGCGTCTTCGTGCTGGGTGTCGTCGGTGTCTGCATGGTGAACGAGGACTACATGGCGCCCTACGCCTCCCCGCTGGGGCAGGCCGCGCTGCTGGCGCTGGTCGGCGCGTTCGCCGCGCTGCTGGTCCTGATGCACCGCATGGCCCGTACGCCGCCGCCTCCGCGGCTGCTCAACACCACGGCGGACGTGTCCGCGACGAGGAGCGCGCTCTGATGCCCGTTGCCGCCATGACCTTCAGCATGATCGCCGCCGTCGCCCTGGTGCTGCTGGTGCGCGCCGTACTGCCGTCCGCACCTGCCCTGTCCCAGGCCCGGCGCCCCGACCGGTCGGTGGCCGCTGGGGTGCTGCTGCCGTCCGGCCAGCCGCTGGCGGTGTGGGTCGGCGTGCGGATCCTGCGCTCGGCCACCGGGGCGCTGCGGGCCCGTCCGCAGGATCTGCGGATCCTGGACATCAGCCCGGCCGCCCACATCGGCCGTCAGGCCCTGTACGCCTTGGGTGCCTTGGTTTTCCCCGCTTTCCTGACCGCCCTGATGACGGCGGTGGGCGCCCCTCCGCCGGTGGCCATGCCGGTCATCGGGTCGCTGTTCTTCGCGGCGCTGGTCTGGCTGCTGGTCGACTACGACGTGCGCAAGCAGGCGGGCCTGGCCCGGGAGGAGTTCCGGCAGGCGGCCGCGTCGTTTTTGGACCGGGCGGCGCTGACCCGCCAGTCCTCGGCCGGCGCGTCCGACGCGCTGGTGCGCACCGCCGCGGTGGGGGACAGCCCGGCCTGTGTTCGGATCCGTACCGCCGTCGAGGAGGCGCGGCTGTCGGGTGAGACGACCTGGGCGGCACTCGCCGCGCTGGGGCGGGACATCGGTGTCGATGAGCTCGCCGGGCCGGCCGACACGCTCGCCCTGGCCGGTGAGGAGGGTGCCACCGTCACCACCACGCTGCAGGGCCAGGCGCGTGTCCTGCGCAACGCCATCACCACCGATGCGAAGGCCGCCGCGAACCGCGCCTCGGAAAAGATGGTGCTGCCGGTCACCGGCCTTGCTTTCCTGTTCTTGCTGTTCCTCGGCATTCCCGCTTTCACCCGGGTCATGGGCTCATGACCACACATCACCGCCTCACTAGGAGAGGACACCACCGTGAAATGGATCATCCGCTGCCAGCTGGCGATGAACGAGCGCATCTCGGCCCTGCAGCAGCAACGCGACCGAGGGGCCTCCGAGGTGCTGGGCTGGGTCATGCTCGGCGCGATCACCGTGACGGTCGTCGCCCTGGTCTATGTCGCCGTCGAGGCGAAGGTGCTGGAGAAGATCGGCATCATCGAGTCCACCGGCTGATCGCCGGGCCGCGCGGTGACCGGGGGGTCTTCACCTTGGAGCTGGCGATCCTCGCGCCACTCCTGTTTCTGCTGCTCTTCGGCACGATCCAGGCGGGCCTGTACTTCCACGCCCGCGAAGTCGCACACCGCGCGGCCCAGCGCGGTGTTGAGGTGGGCCGCAGCATGGACGCCGGCCCCGAGGACGGCGCGGCGGCGGCACGGGACTTCCTGCAGCGGATGGGCGGCTCGGTGAACTCCCCCTCGGTGAGCGTGGACAGCACCGCCGAAGAGATCCGCATCGAGGTGACGGGCTCGGTCTCTACCCTGATCCCCGGGCTGCAGTGGGGAGTCAGCGCCGGCGCGAGCGGCCCGATCGAACGGATCACACCGTGAACGCGTTCCGCCGTCCCCGCTGGGGGGACGCCGGGAGCTACGCGCTGGAGACCGTGATTCTCGCACCGCTGTTCTTCGCGCTGCTCGGGCTCGTCATCGCCGGCGGGCGGATCCAGCTCGCCAACGGAGCCGCCGAGAACGCGGCCCGCGCCGCCGCCCGGGCCGCGTCGCTTGAGCGCGACCCCGTACGGGCGCTGTCCCAGGGCCAGGAGGCGGCGCTGCGGAGCCTGGCCGACTCGGGTCTGAACTGCACCGAGTCCTCGGTGGACATAGACACCAGCGGCCTGTCCGCGCCGCTGGGGCAGGCGGCCACCGTCGAGGCCACCGTGTCGTGCACCGTGCCGCTGGGAGACATCAGCCTCCCGGGCCTGCCGGGCGCCAAGACCCTCGATGCCAGTTTCAGCAGCGTCGTCGACCAGTTCCGGGCCCGGTGATCACATGAACCGGATCCCGTGCAATCGCCGCCGCCGTGGGGACGCCGGCAGCATCACCCTGTTCTACATCGGCTCCGCCCTGTGCCTGCTGATCATCCTGGGATTCGTCTACGACGCGGGCGCGGCACTGAACGCCGCCGCGCGCGCGGACGCCATCGCGCAGGAAGCCGCCCGGGCCGGCGGGCAGCAGATCGACGCGGCCCAGGCAATCGAGGGGACCGCGATCGTCGTCGACCCCCCGGCCGCGGTAGCAGCAGCGCAGGCGTACCTCAGCGATGCCGGCGTCACCGGCACCGTGTCCGTCAGCAGCGACGGCACCTCCCTGGAGGTCACCGTCACGTCCTCTCACGACGTCGTGATGACCTCGCTGATCGGCTTCTCCACCATCACCGTCACCGGCACCGGCAGCGCACAGCTGATCCACCAAGCAGGAGGCTGAACCCCCATGCCGCCCCGTTCGACCGCCCCGCGGCGGCGCCGCACCGTATTCGCCGATGTGCTGCGCGCCGTGCTCAGCGCTGTCACCCTCGCCGCTTTGGTCATCGGCGTGCCGGTGGCGCTGTGGGTCCTGGGCACGCTCCCGCAGTCCGTGCCGTCGCTGTCGGAGGCGGGCGACGCCCTCACCCAGCCCGACGACGGCAGTCTGCTGCTCGTCGTCCTCACCCTCATCGGCTGGGGGCTGTGGCTGGCCGTGACGTACGCCCTCCTCCTGGAGGCCGGCGCGCTGCTGCGGCGACGGACTGCCCGGCGGCGGCGGGGCCTTGGCGGTATGCAGTCGATGGCCGCCTGGCTCCTGGGCAGTCTGGTCACGCTCTCCACGCCGGCCATCGCTTCGGCCGCGGTAGCTCCTGCCGCTGTGGCGGCTCCTGTGCAGGAGGAACAGAGGGAGACCGGAACGCCGGCGGCCGAGGAGGTCATCGCGTCGGTCGAACCCGAACTGGTGATCTCCGAGGACGGAATGACGCTGTGGGACGTCGCCGAGGAGCACCTCGGCTCGGGGCAGCGCTGGCGGGACATCGCCGTCCTCAACCCGGGGATCGAAGCGGACCAGGACAGGTCCGGTGTCCTGCGGATCGGGACGACCCTGAGCATGCCGTCGAGTTGGATGCCCGCACCAGCGTCAGAGCCCACCGATGTACCAACCGTGCAGGAGCATGCCCCGGCGGCGGTCCCGGAGGGCGGGGAGCAGCAGATCGCGGCGCAGGAGCGGGGCGAGGAGAATCGCCTCGGTGAGGCAGCAGCGGAATCCCCCGACACCCCGGGCGGCGACGCCGGGCAGGCCCCGGAGGAGCATGCCCAGCCAGGGGGCGAGCGCGTCACAGTCGAGGCGGGCGACAGCCTGTGGGCGCTCAGCGAGCGGCACCTCGGTGACCCGACCCAGTGGCCGGCGGTGTACCAGGAGAACCAGCAGGTCATCGGTGATGATCCCGGCCTGATCCTGCCGGGCCAGGAGCTCACCATCGAGGGCTCTCAGTTCGCCGAACCCGGCGGCGATGCCGCCCCGGCCCCCGAGGAAGTGCCGCAGGAGCCGGAATCGGCTCCCGAGACGCCCGCTCCGGAGCAGCCCGGGGCCGAGGAGGAAGCTGCCGGAGCGGCGGATACGCCGGAGGGCCAGGAGGCGGGCGAGGACCGTACCGCGCTCCCGGATCCTTCGGAGGAAGCTCAGTCCGACGCCGGTGCTGATGACGATGTGCAGGATGGCCCGTCGACCGGTGTGGCGGCGAGGGTGCTGGCGCTGAGCGGTACCGGCGCGCTGGCTGCAGGTGTGCTGGGCATGGTGACCCGGCGCCGGCTGCTCCAGCAGCGCAGTCGGCAGCCCGGACACCGCATCGCGAAACCGAGCGGGCCGGCGGCCGTCGCGGAGCAGGCGCTGCGCTACGTGGAGGTCGGCGACCAGCTCGGGCACCTGCAGCGTGCGTTGCAGAGCGCGGCGGTCAACCTCGCTGCGGCCGGGCGGGAACTTCCTGCCCTGGTGGCCGTCTCCCTCACTCCGCGCGGTGCAACCCTTCACCTGGCCGAGACGGCTGACATCATCGCGCCGTTCGTGCCCGACGGGGGCGAGACATCGTCTCGGCGCTGGTACGTCGCCTCGGGCAGCAAGCACGTCCTCTCGGCCGAGGACCTGGCTGACGTCGAGGCGCCGTACCCCTCGCTGGTGAGCATCGGCCGCACGCGCGACGGCGACCTGGTCCTCATCGACCTGGAGCAGATCGGCGTGGTGCACCTGACCGGGGAACGCCGCCGGGAGACCATGCGGACGATCGCTGCCGAGCTCGCCTGCTCCGAGCTGGCCGATGACATGGAGATGGCGCTCGTGGGCGCGGGGCTGGCGCCGGGCCTTGAGCATCTCGGGATCGCCGAGCGCCTCACCCCGTACGACAGCGTGGCCGGGGCTGTTCCTGTCCTCGCCTCCCAGTACCGGGGACAGCAGGAGGCCCTCGCCGCGATCGGCGCGCGGCACCTGCGGCAGGCGCGGCTGAACGCCGAGTTGGACGGGGCGTGGTCGCCGCTGATCATCCTGGCCGATTCGGCGTTCACCTCGGATGCGTCCGACGACGAGGAGGCGCTGGCCGAGCTGCTGACGTTGGTCAGCCGTGAGCCGCGCGCTGCGGCGGCGGTGGTGATCAGCGGCACTCCGGTCGAGGAGGCTGATGGTCCGCTGGCCGATGGGGTGTGGATGCTGTCGACCGATCCCGGTGTCACGGTGGAGGTGCCCGGTACGGATCTCGCGGTGGTGGTCGAGCCGCTTTCGGATGCGGACTACGAGTCCCTGACGACGATCGGCGCTGTGGCTCTGACCGGCGCCAGCGTCCCCGCAGTCCCTGGGCCGGGTCTGCCTGATGACGACGTGGAGATCGGGCCGGGGCCCGGCGTGGTGCCGGACGCGGGTCTGCCTGCGGCCGAAGAGCCTGCTGTCACGCGCCATGACGAGGTAGTCCTTGACAGTGCGGCAGGCGCGGCGGGAGATGCCGACGAGCGCTCGGCGCAGACGGCCGGGGCGGTGGGCCTTGATCTCCTGGGCGCTCTGGCCTCCTACACCGACGAGCCCGATGAGCCGGAGGCCGCGATCCCTGCCCCGGAGAACGTTCCGGTCGGGCTGGAGAAGACGGGCAGGGACCGGGCGGTCGTGCCGCAGCAGCCGGTTGCTGCGGATCTGCTGCCTCCGCCGGCCCAGGCCGGGCCGCTGCCGACAGGTCCTCCGATGATCCGGGTACTCGGGCCGGTGGACATCACCGGTGCCCGTGGCCAAGTTGCCTCCTCGCGGCGGCGCACCGTCCTGGAAGCGGCGGCCTGGCTGGCGCTGCACCCGGGGTCCGGCCGTCACGCGCTGGATGAGGCGCTGTGGCCGGGGATGCCGGAGGTGCCCAAGACGACTCGGAATCCGAGGATCAGCCAGGTCCGTGTGTGGCTGGGCCGAGACGATGACGGCGAGTTGTTCCTTCCCCGGTCGAGTTACGAGTTTGCCCCGTCCGTCCGCTGCGACTGGGCGTTGTTCCAGCAGTTCGTGACTGCGGCCGGGCAGGCAGACGGGGCGGAGGCAGAGGGGCTGCTCAGCAGGGCGCTCGGTCTCGTGCGGGGACGGCCGTTCCTCGGTATCGACCCGCGCCGGTACGTGTGGGCGGAACACCTCATCCAGGACATGATCTCCGCCATCGTGGACGCGGCGGCAGACCTGGCCGAACTGCGGCTGGAGCGGGGTGCGGCCCGCGACGCGTTGTGGGCCGCAACCAAGGGGCTGGAGTGCGCCCCCGAGGCGGAGACCTTGCACCGCGTCGCGTTCCGCGCTCACCACGCCCTGGGCGACATGGAGGGACTGGAGCGTGCCGCACGTCAGCTCGACATGCTGCTGACCCAGTGGTCCGTCGACATGGAGGGCGAAACCGCCATCTTGCTGCGGGAACTGCTCAACCGCTCTGCCCAGCGCTGACGTCCATCAAGAACGCCGCCCGATGCGCGTCGGGCGGCGTTCCCGTGAGTCCCCGAGGGCCCGGAGCTCGTGGCTTTCCGGCCCCCGGGCACGATCGAGCACATCCATCATGGCTCCGGGGCCGCCCGGGCTGGTGTCATGTCGTGGCGGGTGCCGAGACGGGCGCCGGCCACAGGCTCTGGTCCAGGTTCGCGACGGCCGAGAGCATCTGCGTGTGCGTGGGCCGCTCAATGGGCGGGTCCAGAACGGTGGGCGGGTGCGGGCTGTGCTGGCTGCTGCGGATGATGAACGAGTTGGCGGGGAAGCGTCCCAGGACCGGCAGCCCGAAGCGGGCCAGATGGGCCTCAACGGCCCGGTCGAAGTCGTCTGGGTCCGCCAGTGCCGTGCGGCCGGTGTTGATGAGCAGCATGCCGGTCACCGGGCTGTTCGGCGTCCAGGATCCGAGTTGCCGCTGGCGCCACAGTACGGCGGACTCGGTCGGGGTCAGCGTCACGGCGCTGGCGTCCTCTCCCGGCGCTGCGGGGAGTGGGATGTGTCGCTCGTACGCCCGGGTCCGCTGCGCGAGGATGCGTGCATCGTAGAGCTGGGGGTGGGTCTGCTGGTGGGCCGGCCATTCGTCGACCCGGTCGACGACCAGGGTCCGGTCGTAGGAGACCCGGGCATGCTTCACCGCGGCGGCGAACTCCTCGTCCTTGAGGGTGGCTTCCAGGTGCCACAGCTCTCCGGGCGGTTGAGCGAGGCGCAGCCGCCGCCATCCCGGGCCGGTCATGGGCATTGGACTGGTGGGCCAGACCGGTCGGCCACGGTCACCCCAGTTGAAGTTGAAAGGGAAGTCGGTGGTGCGAACCAGGAAGGCTGCGGAAAATCCCTGGGAGGCCCATACTGCGGCGATCTGTTCGGCGATCCACGCCAGGTCGTCCCTGCTCGTGCCCTCGGGGCTCGGCTGGCTCATGAGGTGGATGACGGAGCCGGTGCGGTCGGTGGCAGGAGGGCGCGGGCTGCTGGGGCGGGCAGGCGGCCGGCTGGCGGGCCGGCGGTCACCGATGGCGGTCAGCGGGCGGGGCCCGGGGATCTGATCGTGGGGGCGCGGGAGTTCGGGGCGGCTGTGGATGGTGAGGAGGCCGCGCCCTCCTCCCGGGCCGATTTGCGGTGCGAACCTCAGGATGCACTGGTGGGCGTCGCAGGTGTGGTCCAGGAGCCCCCGGCAGAAGCCGGTGACGTGGTCGGTGACCACCTCGATGAGCCGGTCGTCGTGCAGGTGAGGGCCCGTCACATGGCGTTCGACGACCCAGTCGAGTCCGTGGTCGGCCATCGTGGTCTTCAGCCGGATGTCCCCGTGGCCGGCGAGGCTGTCCCACAGGCGTGGGCGGCGCAGCAGCGCGCTCCCCAAGTCGCAGGAGACGCCCAGTTGCCGGATGAGGTTGCGGGTGACGGGCTCTTGGCGCCCGGGCCCGGGTTCGGGGTGCTGGGGGTCCCACTGTGGATTGCCGCCGGTGGCGCGTACCTGCGTGTGGTGCCGGGCCAGCAGGTTGGCCAGGTCGTCCCCGTGGGGGCCGGTCACCCACACGGTGGCGTCTGGGATGTGCCAGGACCGCTGGTGAACCCAGGGCCGGAAGGCGAGGCGCAGCTTCGATCCGTCGGTTTGGGCGACCAGGCCGCGCACGCCGCGCCACGTGTTCTTCTTGTTCCGGTACGGGAGCAGTTGGAGGAGAGCCGTCACGTCCTCGGTGCGCTCCAGCCGGAGCGTCAGGCCGTCCGTGGAGGGCTTGGCCTCTCGCACGCCGAGCGGCCTGCTCTGGCCGTCCGACGTGCCCAGCGCGGTGGCGATCACGGACTCGAGCAGCTCCTGACCATGGGACGCTGCTGGGATGAGGTGGTCGAACCGTTCCTGACTGCCGATGCGGCGTCGGGCCCCTTCGAGGGACTCTCCCGTGAGCTGGGCAGCGGCGTTGCTGAGCTGGTCGATGTCGTACATGGCGGTCTCCCGAGCCCCCCGACCTGGGCAGTGAAGGCGCATGTTGACGACAGCGGCTGAGCGAAACGGCGAAGCGTTCAACGACGTGGGTTCTCTGTCGATGCCCAGCGGTCGGGGCGAACATCCAGAACTGGCCGCGTCCCAGGCCAGGCGGCAGCAAGTTAACCCACGCGCCGCTCGAGATCCAACTTGGATGGGCCGCGCTTCCCCCGTTTGGAGCAGTGCGGAGGCGCGGCAGGCGGTCGTGCTGGGGCGCGTTCGTGAACGCTGCTACGGGCGGGGGCTGTCGTCGTCGCGGGCTTGCTGTGCTGCGTTGAGGCGCCGCCTCCAGGTCCGCGTGGACTCGCCGTGCTGTTCGGCGAGTACGCCGGCCAGGGCGTTGATCGTCGTGTCCGGGCTGGCTTCCCGCAGGGCCTGGGCGGCTGTCTGCAGGTTCGGGTCGTTCGCCGTGGTCTTCTTCGGCCCCGCCGATCCGGGCTTGCGGCCGGCGGTGCCGGCTCTTGAGCGGCCGCGGCGTTCGGGGGAGGCCAGGTAGTCGAGTAGCTGCGCGAGGGTGCGGTACTCCCGTACTCGGCCGGAGGGCAGTACGGTTTCGCGGGCTGCGGCGGGCCAGCCGGCGGGGGGCTTCCGCCGGTATCCGCTGACGGCTCCTGGCCGCAGGCCAAGGAGCTTTTCCTGTTCGCCGGGGTCGAGTTCGCGCTGCGGGTCGTTGAGGTAGTCCACCAGTTGCTGGCGGGTGCGGTATTCAATCGGGCGGCCGGAGCTCTGCGTCTCCTCGCGGACGGGGGCCGGCCAGGCGGGTGGCGGGTTCTCCCGGTGCCGGCGGATCGTGCCCTTGGAGAGGCCGAGGTACTTCTCCTGCTGTTCCTCGTCCAGTTCCTGGTCCTCGGTCCCGCCTCCGAGGTCGTCCGCCGGTGGGACGGGCAGGGTGGCCCCGGTGTGGCGCAGGCGTTCGCGGTACTCCTGGTACCAGCTGTCCCACAGGGCGAGGTCGACGTGGAAGACGCCGTCGAGGTCCATTCCCTCGGGGTGGCCGTTCTCTGCGCGGGCGGCCCAGAGGTAGGTCACCATGCGTTCACTGAGGCCGGCGCGCTGGGCGAGTTCGCGGCGGTTGGCGTGGATCCGCTGGCGGTGGGTCTTCACGGGTTGCTCCGAGGCTGCTGTGGTGGTCGATACGATGGTGACGCCCAGGTTCGTCCCGTGGTCGGGTCTCAGTTCCGGGCATCGCGGCGGCCGGCGGAGGTCCCAACCTTTACCGCCGGCCGCCGCACTCTGTTTCGCAGGTCAGGCTGCCAGATCCATACGTCGCAGGTAGGCGATGGCGGCCCGGTCCCCGAGCTGGCGGCGGATCTCATCGCCCCGCGCCCAGGTGAGCCGGCCCTCCTCCTGATCCAGGCGTCGCGCCCGGTCGATGATCTCCACCAGGGAGATGTTGGCCTTGATGGTGTGCCCGATCCTCTGCTCCACGGCCACCCACACCTCGGGCGTCGACAGCCCCAGGGCGTAGCAGATCCGCACGGCGGTCACGAGCGAGGGCACTCCGGCCAGGACGCACAGGATGCAGCTCAATCGGTGGAGGCCGGCGTCGTAGACGGGGTGGTACTCCAACCCGTGATCGGCGATCTCCTGCCAGATCTCGCGCTCGCTGAGGTCGTGCACGGAGTTCCAGGTGAGGATCAGGCGTCGCGAGCTGGAGGCTCGCTGGTCGACCGAGAGCGGGGCCTTGAGGCGGCGGGCGGGTGATTCTTCGGCGCGGAGCCCGTAGACCTCGACGAAGACGGCGCGCTCGCCACGAGGCAGCTTTCCTTCGGCCTGAAGTTCGCGGATGAGCTGGCTGCGGAGCGGGGCCAGCGCATCGCGTTTCAGCCTGGAGGTGCACAGCCGGCGGGCCGAGTCGGGGAACATCTCCCTGTCCTCGACCAGGCCGAGCATACCGCCCTGGGGTTCGACCACGCGCAGGTCCAGGTCGAAGTGCTCGGCTTGCCGGCGCACCAGGTCCCCGACGCCGGGCCACTCGGCGTGCTCGCCGAGGTTGCTGTGGAGCACCACGAGCTTGTCCATAGCGTCCGCCAGGCGGGCGGTCTCTACCGCCCGCAGCAGCGCCACCAGACCGTCCTTGCCGCCGGAGATATGCACGGGGATCTTGTGGGCGACACGGAAGAGGTCGACCATCCGCGCGTTGAACGGTCCGAGCAGCGCGGCGGATGCGGCAGCACGGGACAGCAGGGGCTGGGCATCATCGGGTGCGCTGCCGGTGTGGATGGCGTAGTCCTGGCGCCAGGTTCTCGCCGTCTCCAGCGCGACAGAGAAGGCGGCCGCCCACTTCTGTGCGGCCTCCGTCTCTGCCATCTCGGCGACGGCCACCTCCTTCTCGGCTTCGGCGGCCAGGTCGGCGAGGAGATCGTGTTCGTGGTCGGTGGTGGCTTTCAGGGTGCGGTCGGACGACAGGTGGTGGCGGGCGGTGGCGGCTTCGAGGGCTGTCTCGGTCTTCCTCCATCGGCGTTGTGCGGTGAGGAGGTCGGCGGTGGCCTTGTCCGCGCGGCGAATGACTTCCAGGAGAGCGAGCGTATCGAGCGTGTTCATGGCGTCCCCTTCTTTGCGAGGTCGAGGAGAGCTGGGAGAGAGCGGCTCCGGCTGCCGGCCGGGGCGGGCCCGTGAGGGAGCTCCGCCCCGGCGGCTGCGTTGTCAGGCCGCGAACATGACGAGCTGCTCGTCGTCTTCGGCGGCGCAGCGGGGCGTCGCGGTGGTGTTGGTCTCCCAGGTGTGTTCGAAGCCGGGCCGCTGCTTGTCGTGCGGGAACGCGGGGGCTGCGACGAGGAACTCCTCGACGGCCGGGTAGTGGTGTGCGTTCCGGGTGCGGGCCCAGGCGCGGAGGATGGTCATGCCGGTCTCGATGGTTCCGTCGATGCTCAGGCCCTGTTCGCGTGCCTGGTCGTGGAGCCAGGTCTTCGCGGCGGTGCGCGGGTTGTCCGTCAGCAGGGGGGAGGCGAGGTAGAGGCGCTCGATCGCCCGCCAGGGGGAGCCCTTCTTCGGGTTGCCGCTGGCATCCTTCTCCGGCTTGCCGTCGGCGTCCTTCTTGGCGGTGATGACGCGGCGGATGCGGTAGACGCCCCAGGCGGCCGTGTCGAGCTGCTGCTCGAACTCCGCCTCGATGGCGGCGACCTGCTCGGGGGTGAGGGTGCCGTCGTGCTGGGCGCGGCGGATCTCGCGCAGCAGCGAGGTGTCCCCGTAGAGGAGGACGCGCGGGTTGAGGGCGTTGGCGACGTACTCGCGCATCAGGACGCCGACCGTCTCGGTGGGGGACTCGGCGCAGCTGCGCAGGTGGTCCCCGCGCGAGGCGAGCGTGTTCGGATAGGGGCAAAAGGTGCAATATGACTTGGGCCAGGTCACGCCGGTGCGGGAGCGCACGTAGGCGATGACCTGGGGCCGGTCCATGTGCCGGTCGGCGAGGGGGTAGATGGTGGTGCAGTGCGCGGCGCGGGGCTGCTGGTTGCGCTGCTGGGTGAACTTCGTGTCCCGCTCGGCGCGCTTGATCTCGTGCGGGCTGCCGTCGAAGCCCATGATGCGGCGGTAGCGCCAGGCCGGGCCGGTCGGGGCGCCGAACTCGGCATCGAACCAGGCGTCCAGCACCTCGCCCTTGAATTTCTGCGAGCACTTCCTCGGCCCCGTCAGATCTGGGACCGTCCCGGTGATGCGCAGCTCGTCATCGAGGGTGTAGGGCCCGGCCGGAACGAGGTGCTGGGTGTTGCGGGAGTCGGAGAGGACGACGATGCCGTCCCGCTTCCTGGGGCCGCCCCGGGCCAGCTGGACCACGCGGACGTGCCGGGCGCGCAGGCGCGGGAGGATGTGCTGCTCGAACAGGGCGATCGTCTTGTTCCACTCGCGGCCGGTCATGGCCGTGACCACGATCCAGTCCTGGAGGTCGGGGCGCAGCCCGAACGTCGGCGGGTCCTCGAGAATCGTGAGGATGAGCGCGACGGAGTCGGCGCCGAGGCCGTTGCAGAGGACGGTGTAGGTGCCGGCGGGTGTCTCGTAGCGGGTGATGGGCGGGGGCGGCAGCGCGAGGCGCTGAGCAGTCATGTGGTGCTCCGTGGTCGGTGTCTCGGTTCCGGTGCACCGGGGGCGGGCGAGGTCCCGTTCGCCCGCCCCCGGAAGAGGCTGTCCTAGTTGGAGTGCTCGCCGGGCGAGGGGGCGAGGTTCAGGCCGTAGCGGGCGATGACGGCTCGCGCGGGGTCGCCGATGGGTGCCTTCGGCGGGCTTACGAAGCTCCGGGTGAGCGGGGTGTCCGGGCCGTCGCCTTCTTCGAAGTAGAAGCCCCTGGGCAGCAGGTTGGCGCCGGGGTTCAGGGTCAGCCTGGTCAGGTCGTTCAGGTTCCAGGCCCAGTACGTGGGCGAGGAGGAGTAGGCACAGCCGGTGTTGTAGACGGTGAGCACTGCCCCGGGCTCGGTGGCGGCAAGCACGCCGCTGAGGACCTCCAGGAAGGTGCTCAGCTCTTCGGGGTCGAAATCGTCCTCGTAGGTGGCGTAGCGGCGACCCTCGGCGTGGACGGGTGTCTTGCCGTCGCGGTGGACGGTGAGCACCAGAGTGGAGGACTCTTCCTCGGAAGCGGCTTGGTAGGCCGCGATGAACACGCTGGCGGCGGTCAGCCTGCTGTTGCGGTGGGGCGGGTTGGCTGTGGTCACGCGGGGTCTCCTGGCGGTTGTGGAGGGAACGGGGGCGCGGCGGTGGGCCGCGCCCCCCGTTGTGGTCAGGTACCGGGGGCAGGGATGGGGAGGTCGACCCCTGCGAGCGGCATGATCCTGTCGTCGGGGCGGACGTTGGCGCGGTCCCTGGCGAAGAACTGGCGCGCGCGGCGCTCGGCGTCCCGGTGGTCGCTCGCAGCGACGATGTACGACGAGATGTGGCAGCCCCGCAGAAGCGGAGACAGCTCATCGTCGGTCAGCGGGGTGGGGAACTTCCCGAGTACGGCCATGTAGTAGCCGTGGTCGGCGAACACCACCGTCCAGGTGTCCGCCTTGGCGTAGTCGTACGAGAGGGTCTCGTGCGCCCACTCGTGGTACCACCTGGTGTCCCGGTCGGTGTACTCCGACCAGCCCCACAGGTAGGAACCGACTTCCCATCGGCCATCGACTGCCTCGATCGAATCGACGAGTTCGCAGTCGCCGCCGAGCCCGCTGAAGGCGGGGGACCAGATCTCCACGGTGTCGCCGTTGATGCGGACGATGTCCACGCCGCTCCGGCCCTCGGCGAGCTCCTCGGTGTCCGCCGCGATCCGCTCGACATCCTTTCTGTCGAAGCGGGGGCACATGAAGCCGTTCCACCGGTGGACGGTCACCTCCGCCCGGTAGGGGCCGAGGCCGTCGAGATACACCCGGCTGGGGAACCAGGTCTGCTCGCTCTGCTCCTGCTGGTCCGTCATGTTCACGCTCCTGTGGTCGACGGTCAGTTCGATCGAGACGGGCCCCGCCGTCACTAGAGACACTACCCGCGTTGGACAAAGAAATTCAACCCACTTTTTTCTGTGCCTCTAGATCGTGTATGTGCAGTTCAGGGCACTGCTCCTGCCGAGATGGAAGGCAACGGGCAGCTTTGCATGTGTTGACTGTCGAAACTAGAGACTCTTAATGTGGGGTGCGCCAGGCCGTCCCACATCCAGGAGGAGCCCATGCCGGTGGACCCGTTCGAGAAGGCCAACGCGTACGTCGCGGCGTACATGAGCGCCTCCCAGGGCCGGGAGGTGAGCCACCCGTCCGAGCTGGCTGCGCTCGGCCACGCCGTGCTGCGGACCGTCGCCCGCGAAGACCAGGACCTCACCCTGCGCATGACGAACGGGCAGGAGGCGATGGAGCTGATCGGGCTGGAGATGAGCTACCTCCCGCACTCCGTGCAGGCGCCGAGCGACCTGTTCCTGGCGGCGCAGCAGATCAGGGCCGGACGCTCGCGGGGGGTCGCCATCACCCAGGGGGGACTCGTGGTCGCGCAGGCGCTGGTCGCTCTCGCGGAGTGCGCGCGGGCCTTCGGCGCCGACCCCGGGCAGACGCTGGCCTTCGGCCTGGAGACCTACCGGGAGCGCCTGCAAGTGCACGACACGGCATGTGAGTTGGCCAGCTCCCGCTGAAACCCGTCTGCCGCTAGGTGGTCCGGCAGCGGGCCACCTAGCGGCGGACCGCACCTGTCACATACAGGGCCGTGATCGCCCTTGCCCACGTGAAAACGACCGAAGGAGACCTCCATGAGGACGCCGAAGCTCGGCAGTCACATCACCGTCACCCTCCACAACGGCAACACCTCGACCGGTGGAGTCACCCGCTGGCCGCGCGGAGGCAGCTCCATCCCGGTGTGCCTGGACCACAAGCCGATCGGCCCCAGGTACGCGGTGAAGTCCTGGACCCTGGCCACGGAGAGCGAGCCGCTGGAGGAGTACCGGTTCGTCGGCCACATCTACCAGCCCGGCGGCCGGTTGGTGTGGACCGTCCTGGGCGCCACTCAGCAGGCGACGGCCAGCAGGGTTGCGGACTTCTTCGTCCGGCAGCGCAGCGACGCCAGCGAGGAATTCGTCGCCCGCCACCTCTCCACCGCCGCTCTCGGGGAGCGCCACACCCACCTGACGGGCTGGGCCTTCCAGCTGACCGCTCTGGCGTAGTCAGCCCTCGCCGCTCCGCCCCGGCCCCGGGCTCGAAGTGAGCCCGGGGCCCCACCGCTGCCTCACTCAGGAGGAACCTTGCCGACCTACACCTTCCACGTGGACTGCACCACGGTGACGGAGATCGAGGAGAGCAGCAGCGCGGCCGCGCTGCGCTCGCTCTACGACATGCGTCACGAGACCTTTCTGATGGTGCAGCTCAGCGACGATGACACCTTCACCATGGGGTATCCCCTTGCGGAGGGCATCGTCCTGGACACCTTGGACCTGTGGACGCACAACCCCGACAACATCAGGCCCCTGTGGGTGAATGGCCAGCACTTCGCTTACGAGGTGGCGTCCATGGCCACGGTGGACATCGTCGCCCCCGACGAAGCGACCGCGCTGGGCCAGCTCGTGGACCTGCGGCTTGAGAGCGTCGAGGTGGAGCAGCCCTTCAGCGGCGGGCTCTTCAAGAGCATCCGCTGGAGCAGGAGCGAGCGGGAGGCGGCCACGCTCTACCGGGATGACCTGGAGGGCAGCGGTCACGGGTGCCTCGCGGAGGCGTCCGGGTAGTTCACCGCCGGACATCCGTGCGCAGCGGCGCCTCGCCCGAGGCCACCTCGGGCGAGGCACGCGCGTCTCTCGGAGGCCGGCGCGCCGCCGGCGGCAGGGTCCTGGCGTCGCCTCCGAAGGGGTCGTCTTCCTGCGGGGCTGGGAGATGGTCCTTCTGTTCATGGGCCGGCACGTACGGCGCGCCGCGCACGGTCCCGTGGTGGGGGGCCGTGCGCGGGTTTCCGGGTCAGGCCGCGCTGCGTCGCGGGCCGTTGCTGATGTCGCAGAAGGGGAGGCTGCTGTGAGTCTCGACGTGGAAAGGCCATTTCCAGCGGCTGCTCTGCGACTCGATCCAGGCGGCGTTCTCTTCGACGCGCTCGCGTGCGGCGCGGGTGTGCAGGACGACGTAGGTGGCGCGCCGCTCTCCGTGGTGGTAGTCGCCCCGGATGGCGAATCGCAGGTGGTGGTTGCGCTGCTGCTTCAGGCCGAGGGCTCGCAGCACGAGGGCGATGGCCTCGCTGGGCGAGGACGGAGGCTGGATCGCCCAGGGTGAGGTCTCGGCGTGGTAGGCGATCCGCTGGTAGGCGAGCGAGTACGGGTCGGTGTCGCCCAGGGCGTCACTCACGGACCCCTCGATGGCGCTGATGGCGTCGCGCTTGCTGCTGCAGGCCGTGTCCGGGCCGAAGCCCTGACGGTCGGGGTAGGTGAGCATCCATACGGGCCGGGCGCCGTAGGAGTCGTAGGAGGGGTTGTCGGGGGTGAACTGGTTGCGCTGGATGCTGTAGGTGCCGTTGGGGGTGTGGATGTCGTAGGCGCCCGCGTGGCGGCGGATGACGAGGGTCTTCGCCGGGTTGCGGATGGTGGTGTTCAACGGGCTCGGCTCTCCTTGGTGCGGCTCGGTGGGAACAGGAAGTGCGAGGGCTCAGGGCAGCGGTTCGCCGTCGATCGAGTAGAGGTCGTATCCGTCGGTGTCGAGTTCGAGGTCGGTGAGCCGGTATCCGGGGGAGCCGGTGATGTCGAGTTCGACGCTCATGTCGTGGGCGGCCTCGACGATCGCCTCGGCGCGTTCCTCCGCCGGTGCGTTCACTGTGAGGATGAGGGCCGCCCGCAAGTGGTAGCGGAAGGCGCCGTCGGGGGCTCGCCCCAGGTTCGGGCGGCGGCCGAGGTGCAGGTCCTCGATGCCGGACAGGTGGTGGCCGTCCTGGGTGGTGATCGTCGTGGCCGGGAAGTTGTCGGTGTCCTCGGCTACGAGGGCTGCGGCTCTGTCGGCGGTTTCGCGGTCCGGAGCGTCGATCACCAGTGTGAAGTCGGCGCTGATGCTGTATCCGAAGCTCGCCATGGGCATCCTGACTGTTCGCGATTCGGCTTCTGTAGCCGCGTGTTGGCTGTTCAACGACGGTACGCTCCGCATATGTCGCAAGTCAACACTCTTAATATTCAGATTTAGAGTCTTGTATGTCGTCACTGTAATCCCCTAATCTCGGGAGAGTCAGCCGGCGGATTCGCCTCGCTGCCCGGCGCTTCCCCTGTGCCCGGCCCACGGCGCGCAGCCCCACTGCCACGAGAGCAGGTCCTCCATGCACGATGAGATCCACTTCGACAGCCGCGTGCGGGTCGCCTCGCGCGGCGGCGAGATCGGAACCGTCGTCCTCGCGGTGCCGAACGCGTTCGGCACCGGCCGCACCGCTGCGCTCATCCGCTTCAACGGACAGCGCTACGCCTACAACTGGCCCGAGCAGCTCACAGCCCTCGGCGGGCCGTTCGCCGAGCCGGTCCTGGACCGCCCGCTCAACGGCCGCTCGACGTTCTACCTCAACGGCTGCCGATACGAGGTGTACAACCAGACGGGCGTGGACGTGCGAGGGTACTGGGCGTGCCGACGTACCCTTCCAGCCGCATCCCCTGTGGACTCGGCCCTCGTACTTGCGGGCGCGGTGAGCCGCAGGGGTGCCTTCAACCGGGCCCTGGCCGAGCTGCGGGGCCCGCTGGGCGGGGACGCGGGCAGCGCGCGGTCGCTGGAAACTACAAGGAGCTGACCCTCATCGGTGGCGCTTATGCCGACCGCCGACGGTCCGCCGGAAACAGCGGCGGACCGGCTGGGCGCGCGGGAGCGGATGCTGGCGCGCGTCGCGCATGCCAGGGAGGTGCTCACCGGATTCCACAGGGCAGCGGGGAACCGCCAGCCGCGGGGGAGCCTCATGCTGCCTACGCGGCGGCAGGACGACGGCGAGTGGGTCTGCGCTCTCGCGGGTCCGGGCCGCGTACGCGCGCAGCCCGTCGGTGGCGCCGGGCTCCAGTTGCTGCCGGGCGGCGGCAAGGGCGGGGGCCGGCTGTTCGCTCATCGGCGCCCCAGGCGCGAACGGGCGTGTGTCACCGCGGCAGTACGGCCGCTGTAGGGCCGCTCCGCTTCACCCAGGCTCGAGGCTCGCGGCCGCGGCTCCCTCGACCTTGAGGCACCAGCGTTCGCCGGCGCACTGCCCGCCGAGTCCGGGGTCGGCGCAGGTGCACTCCGGGTCGCGCTCGGTCACCTGCGTGATGCGGTAGAGCCCCGGAGTCATCTTGTCCAGACGCAGCGACTGCACCTTGCCAGCGGCCTCTTCGATCGAGGCGGCGTGGGCGGTGTAGATCAGGGTGGTGAAGCCCGGGTGGGACGGGTCGGTGCACCGTGCCACGACCTGGTAGGGGTGCTGTGTCATCGCTCCTGCTGGGTTCTCAGGCGAGCAGGCCAGGCAGGACCTGGCCGTCGGTGATCTGAGTGTGGGCGGTCAGAGCCCGGCCGTCGCAGACCACATAGCGGTCGACGGCCTCGGTCTGGACGGCGTGGATGGCCAGCTCAGGGCAGGCCGCGTCACTCCCCACGGGACGGCGCAGCCAGCGGGGTAGTCGACGGTGTCCTGCAGAGCACCGGAGGAGGGCGCGGCCGTCGCGGTGTTGGTAGTCACCTGGGTGATTCTCCCCCACCTGGGCCGAGGTGGCTCTTATGCCGTCTTCCTGAGACTAGCGGATCGAAGCGTTACGGAGAATCCGGACTGTTTCGCTCGTCGACGTTCCGTTTTAACGGTCCAGCAGGACGGCCAAAGCCTCACGCAGATCATCAGGTCCGCGATAATGCACACCTGTCATCCCGAGTCCGATCGCGGCTTCCACATTCTCAAGCCGGTCGTCCACGAACAGGCACCGGTCCAGGGCAACCCCCGCCTGCCCGGCCGCGATCTCATAGATCTTCTGGTCCGGCTTGGCCACTCCCACCCGGGCACTGCTGATGACGTGATCGGCGAAACCGGCGAGCCCCAGCGACACCAGGTCGTCCTCCAGTTCCACGGTCGCATTGGTCACCAGCACCAAGGGCACGTGCCTCCGCACCTGAACAAGCATGTCGACCACGACACTGTCGGCACGGGACGGTGCGTTGGCGAGCGCCGTCCCCAGCTCGCGCGCCTGGGCCTCGGGTATCCGGCCAGCGAGGCCCACCACAATGGACTCCACCCACTGCTCTTTGCTGATCTCGCCGAGGAGCAGCGGGAGGTCTGTCTCCGGCGCGAACGCCACTCTCTCGGTGATCCCCTCCGCCAGCCCCGCACCGCGCTCCAAGCTCGCCAGTTCCCTCGTGTCATAGAAGCGGATCACGTTGTCGAGATCGCACAGCACTGCGTCGAAGGGTCTGCTGGAGATCCTGGGAGAAGTCACGGCCCTTGAATAGCACAGCAACGCGCCATCGATGCTTCCGGTTGAGCGAGACAGGCGGCTGTGCCCCGGTCGGTGTGCTGCGCAGGTACGGGTGCGCACCGCCCTGCTGTGCTTGCGGTGGTTGGCCGGGGGCGGGCGGTCATCGCGGTCTGCGGCCGGTGCGATGAGCCAGGATCGCGTCGCGGATCAGGTCTCGGCTTTCGAGGGTAGACAGCCCTGCCCGCCATGCGTCGGCGAACCGCTGCCCGTAGGCGTTCAGTTGAGCAGGTTCGGCGGTGTAGTCGACGCATGCATGGAGCTCGTCGTAGGCGAGACGCCCGCGGCCGGGGCCGTAGTCCAGTTGCACAGCCGGCGTGGGCTTCAGGATCGGCGCGTCGAACCCGAGCACCCGCAGTATGACCCGGCCGGCGTGCTGGAGCCGCAGCAGGTGCTCGAGCTGCTCGGCCATCACGGAGTGGGAGCCCAGCACGCGCTTGAGCCAGCTGGCGTCCAGCAGCAACACGGCACGGCCAGCGCGCCCGGCGGAGAAGTCGGCCGCGTGTCGGCGACCTGCCTCCAGGTCCCGCTCCCCCCAGCCGTTCATCCCCCGGGCAAGGTCCTCCATCGCACCCGGGGTGCGCACGACGGCCGGCAGGTGGGCAACCGCCCAGATCCGCAGCTCGACGGCCGGCGCCTCGATTGCTGTCATGCGCCTCCGTCGTGCTCGGCCCTCGTCCTGCCAGCCGTCATCCGGGAGGCGGGAGAGCCACATCAGCCTCGCGAGGTCCTGGCGCTGGTGCTCGCCGGCTCGGTAGGCGCGCAGCAGGAGGGGACGGGCGCGGCGGCCGAGGCTGCTCTCGCCCCGCTCGGCGCTGCGCAGTAGTTCGGGCGTGATCCGAGCGGCGATGGCTGCCTCCTCGAGCCCCAGGTTGGCGTCGTGGCGCAGGGTTGCGAGGTGGGCGCCGATGCGGCGCCGGGCGACCGGCACGGGGTTGGTGGAAAGTTGATGCGCGTTCACCGGGTGCTCACCGGTGTCCGGTCGGCGCACGGCTGGCGCTGTTCCTGGGCGAGCGGCGTCCGGGCCGCCGGCGGGGGGATCACGAGGGGATCCCGGTGAGCAGGGCCGTGGCGAGTACGGCCAGCACTGAGGTGGTGAGCAGCCAGGCGACGATGGCCAGTTCCGTCACTGCGCCGGTGGCCATGGCCTGTGCGAGCCCGACATCCGCGCAGGGCTCGGCCGGGTGGTCGGGCGGTAAGGGTGAAGAGGGTGGTGCTGAGGCGTGCGGGTGTGTCTGGGGGTGGTGGCCGGAGGAGAAGGTCATGTGGTGTGCCGCTTTCTGGTGGGTGGAGCGGGGGGAGGTCGGGCCGCCCCGGCGGGGGTGGGTGGGTGCCGGGGCGGCCCTGTCCTGCCCGCTGCGCGGTGACCAGCCGCACGGTGTCGGCGGGCAGGGATTCGCGGGGTCGCTGCGGGCTCGGCTTGGATGCGGCCTTTCAGGCGCCGCCCGGGGGCCGGGAACGACGGCTCGATTGGTTCGGTCCGGGCGCGCGGCATGCGGAGCGGAGCGCTGTCACGGCTGTGCCCTTGTGCGTGCGGGGCGCTGGCCGATGCCGCAGGACTGGGCCAGGGCGGCGCGCAGTATCCGTGCGCTTGCCTCTTCGTTCATCGCCGCTGCGGACGCGTCGGCGATGAGTGCGGGTGGGGGCCCGGTGTGGAAGGTCGCGGTGGACACAAGGTCGGCGCACACCAGGTCCGGACGGTCGTCCGGCAGCCGCAGGACGGTGGTCGTGGTCGCATAGCCCGGGATAGGTGCGGCGGCGGGCACGATCCGTACGGAGACCATCGGGCTGCGGGCGGTGCGCAGCACATGCGCCAGCTGGTCGGCCATCACTTCCGTGGCCCCTGTCGGGGGTTGGCGCAGGGCCTTCTCGGCTATCAGGGCGGTGAGGCGCTGCTGGCTGTTCCGTCGCCGGCTGCGCGGCTGAAGGTCCTCGGGGTGGAGGTCGGCCGCCAGGAGTGCACGGGCGTAGGCCGGGGTCTGGAGCGGCCCGGGGATCGTGCACAGGTCGACGGTCTGTACGTCGGCGGCCGCTGCGGTGAGTCCGTGCAGCAGAGGCACGCTCCAGCGTCCGGGGTCCGGTGTCAGGCCCATCGTGGCGTCGCGCATGAGCGACCAGGCGATGCTCCGGTCCTGATCGGTGGCCCGGTAGCGGGTGAGCAGGTCCTCGAGATCGCGCTCGGTCAGCGGCGACTGCGCACGCTCGACGCGGCCGACCGCGCCTGATGCGTGCGTGGCCACTCCGGCCCGGGCTGCGTTCTGCGCCTCGAGGTCTTGGCGTAGTTGGGCCAGCATCTCGCCCAGCAGCACCCGGGCGACCATGCCCCGTACGGGCCTGCGGCCGGTCACGGGCGGCCGTTCGTCGGCGCGCGGCGGGCCGGGTACCGATCTGCTGGGCGCGCGGTGTTCCACGCTGGGGGTCGGGGGAAGCGCGGGAAGGTCGGCACGCTGGTCTCCGTGGCTGTTGGGCTGACCTCCACGGTCTCGTCGCCTCCCGGCGAATGGAAGGTGAGCAGTCGTTGAATGCTGTTGATCCTCAACCGTGCGCGAGGCGCTCCACGGCGGCGGCGGACGCCCAGGAAACGGTGACGCCGGAGCCTCCGTGTCCATAGCAGTGCACGCAGGGCGTGCCGTCGGCGAGGGGTGCCCGCTCGATGCGTACCTGCGGGCGGTACGGGCGCAGTCCCACGCGGGCGGTGATGACGCGGGCCGTACGGATGGCGGGGAAGACGTCGGCGCAGCGGTCCACGATGCGCTGGGTGGTCGCGGGGTCGGGGGTGGTGTTCCATCGGTGCTCGTACGCGGTGCCGCCCAGTACGAGGGTGCCGTCGGCCTGCTGGGGGAAGACGTACAGGCCCTCGGTGCCGCCACCGCTCGCCTCGACGAACCAGTGGTCGATGCCGGGGTTCTGGACGATGACGAGCTGTCCTTGGATCGGCAGCATCGTGTCGTCCGGAACGAGGTCCTGCGCGCCCAGGCCGCTGGCGTTCACGACCAGGTCCGCTTCCCGGGCCGCGTCGGCGAGGTGTACGACGGTGCGGTATTCCACTCTCACTCCGTTCATGGCGAGGCGCCTCTGGAGGTAGCGCAGGTAGCGGGGCATGTGCAGCAGCGGCAGGGTAGAGCGAAGGGCCCACGCGAAGCCCTCGGGGAGGGCGGCCGGCTCTGCCGGGGTGGCCGGGGCGAACCGGTTCCACCACAGCTTCGGCGGTGCCCCGGATCGGCCGGCCTTGATCCCGCTGACCATCCGCACGCCGGTGCCGGGCTGTTCGCTCAGGGCGGCCAGCGTGCCGAAGGTCTCCGCCGCCCAGGCGTTGACGAGGTCCTGCGGCTGCGCCTTGTACGGCTCCCACAGGGCGCCGGCTACGGCGGAGGTGGTGTGCTCGACGGGGTCACGGGACCAGATCCGGACGTCGGTCACGGTCTTGGACTCGGCCAGGACGATGGCCGAGGTGAGCCCGATGACTCCCCCGCCGACTACTACTACGCGCATGGCTGCACGCTACAGAGGTGGCCCCGTCACCTCGGAACGCGTGCGAGCCCTTCGCGCAGTTGAGGGAGGAAGGAGCGTACCCACGTGCTGGTCTGCCGGCGCCCGAGGAGGCGGGCGGTCTCCGCGAGCAGTTGCCGGGTTCGGGGGGTGGGGGCCGATTCGTACATGGCCAGGGCCCGGTCGGCGGCTGCGCACGCCGCTTCCAGGTCTCGCCGGTAGATGTGGCCGAGCGCCGCCCATCCCAGCTCGAACGCTGCTTTGCGGGGGCTGGGCGGCCCGCCGGCGTAACCTTCCCGGCCGGCGGCCGCGAGCAGCGGATCTCCTGCTGCGGCCAGGCGGCGAGCAGCCGCGGCTGAACCGCTGGTGTAGGAGCCGCGGCCCAGGGCGACCAGCGAGTACCCCATCTGCACACTCAAATGGTGGGTGGTCAGGTAGTACGCCCACGGGGCGTCGACGGCTTCAGCCGCGCGCCCCATGGCCGTCTCGGCTGTGGAGCGGGCCTGGTTGAACGCGGACTTCTCGCCGGCGGCGGCGTAGGCGAAGGCGCAGCGGCCGGAGACGCTGGCTACGGCCAGGGCGCTGGCACCGCGCACTGCCCGCTCCGCTCCGGCCGCGAAGTGGCACGCTTCCCGGTGCTGCTGGAAGACTGCGGCCTGGTAGGCAAGGTCGGCCAGGGCGTGGGCTGCCAGCGGGCGGTCACCGGCCAGGTGCGCGGCGCGCAGTGCGCTCAGCAGGTAGCGCTGGGCCTGGCCCTGGCCCGGCCCGCAGTGGTCTCCCAGCTCGAGTGCCATCCATCCGGCGAGCTGGCACAGGTGGCTCGTCGACGTCAGCAGCCGCTGCTGGATCTCTGCGGGGGCGCCGAGGCGCAGCTGGTGGGCGACTGCCCTCACGTGGTTGTCGACGTGGATCAGGGAAGACGTCGTGGTGTTGTGGTCGTCCATCCGGCGCAGCAGGGGAATGGACTGCTCGATGCTCTCGGCGAGGAGGCCGTCGGGGGCGTGCCGCGTACCGGCGGCGGCGCGCCACCGTTCCCGCGCTGCGGATTCGTATCCCGTGACGAGGGCGCCCGCTTCCTCTCCGGTGGCGACCCAGGTGCCCGGTGGCTCCGTCGGCTCGATCGTGTCCAGGAAGCCGTTCAGCGACCAGGGCGAGGCCACGTAGTTCCGGCTCGGCGTCTTGATGCCCGGCCAGATGTCGGTCACCTGGATGCGTTCGCCGAGCGCGGAGGACAGAACGCCGGCGGCTGCCTGCGCTGTGGGCACCGACGGGACGATTCCCCGGCGCACCCAGCGCCAGGACGTGGTGCGCTCGACCTGGTGGCCAGCTTCGGTGATCTTCTTGGCGAGTCGTGTCGGCGTCCAGCCGAGTTCGTCCAGGAGAGCCTCGAGGCGCCGGTCATTCGTCACGGGCACTCCATGTGGTGTCGGGCCGGAACATGACACCGAAACCGGCGATGCCCTGTGTGATCAGCCGATAGCAGCCCGTATCAGTGTATTGCAGTTTCCGCACCGGACAGCTACGAGGCGTCAACTGCCCTGCGTGCAGCGTCCTGTGACGCTCAACCACCTGGCAGCAGCGGCTGTCGCACGGCTGCGGGCTGCTCGGGCCTGCTGGCCGCATTTGCCGCACGGGCCTGCCGCCCCATGAGGCAGCGGTTGTGGCCTTCCCGGGGCAGGCCGTTAACTACGCGCTCAGATGAGGGCCTGGCCGAGGAGATCCCGTGGCCTGCCGTCGAGGGCGTGGTGGAGGGCTTCGGCCCGGGAGCGGATCAGGCCCTCCCGGTAGGGCGCGGGGATCCGGTCGAAAGTGCTTGCTGCCATCTCGGCCGCCGTGGAGGCGTCGCCGTCGACTCTCAGGCAGGTGGCGGTGTCCATCGCGATGAGGGCGCGGGTCATCACTGAAGGAGATGTGGTGAGGTACAAGGCTTCGTCCTGCGCCGAGTACGCGGCTTCCGTGTCTCCGAGGAGTGTGTATGCCTGGGAGAGGTGGACGAAGTGCTTCTGTGCGGGGTAGCCGAACCAGGTGTCGGCCTCTTCCGGTCCGCTGAGCCGTTCCGCGAGAACCCGGGCGTCCCTGACTGCTTCCCGGGCGCCCCGCTGATCGCCGATGGCGGCGAGGGCACGGGCGGTGACGGCCGACGCCAGTGCTGAAGCCGCGGTCGGTGTGCCGCCGGCCGCCCGGCGGGCGCGCGCCGCGACCCGCAGGGCCACTTCGGGGGCTCCGTAGTTCAGCGGCACCATCGCGTGCCGTGCCAGCACCCAGGCGGCCATGTGGCGGTCTCCGGATTCCTTGGCTGCCCTCTCCGCGGTCGCGAACCACCGGCGGGCGTCATCCCGGTCGCCACGATCGTGTTGGACGATGGCAACCAACCCGGCGAGCCCGGCGGCGGTGCGCGCGAGATCAGCCCGTGCTCCAGCGGGGTGCGGACGGTTGAGCGCCTGCCCCAGATGATTGAGGTCCGCGCGCATCTCGTCGAGTACGTCCTCGGGCGAACGGCCGCGGTATCCGCCCCGGTGTCGCTCGAAGGCCGTTTCCAGATAGGCCAGGTCACCGCCTCCGGATCCGGCGAGGGCCCCGTCGATGCCCTCGCGAGCCTGCGCCATGCCTGGAGCTGCGGTCGCACCCACCGTGGCGGCCGTCACCCCGAGGAAACTGCGTCGCTTCACGTCCTCACTCTCCCTGCGCTGGCTACGTCGGTGCTGTCGCGATGCGGCAACTGCCCGCTGGACGTCCGCCACGCTCATCCCGTACACGCGGGCGATCGTCTCGTGCCAGTCCGGGACCGGTAGCCGCTTCTCCGTCTCCCACCGCTTGATGTTCTCCCAGTCGAACCATCGGCCGTTCTGAGCTTCTTGAACGATCTTGGCTTGCTCTTCACGGGTGCGGCCCGCGTCTTCGCGGATCGAACGCAGTAAAACACCGATGCCGTCCGGGGCCACCATGGCATTTCCCTTCGGTCGCAGTCGGGTGTGGCCGTCATCGTGGCCCCCCAGAGTGGCCCCTCGCCGGAAAACGCACCCGCCCCTGGCCCCTCTTTCCGTGTGTTCCCCAGCCGTTCAATGGACGAACGCCGCACCCCCGGCCCGCCGCCTGGAACGGCCAGCGGCGGCCCGGGATCGGCCGCCCGGACGGCGCCGAACAGGAGGGACATCTTCGTGGAACGGAACCTGCCCCATCGTGAGCGACTTCTGACGTCAGCCAGACCGTTGCCAGACCTCGAGGTCGTCGGCACAAGCGGCCCGTGGCTCCACCTCGCGGACGGCCGCCGGATCCTCGACGGATCGAGCGGACTCATCTGCGTGAACGTGGGCCACAGCAGCAACGCCGTCCTCGCCCGCATCGAGCAGCAGTTCCAGCGCGCGTCGTTCGGCGGCGCCGCCGTCGTCCAGCCTCGCGTCCAGCTGGAGCTGATGGAACGGCTGTGCCAGGCCGTGGGCCGGCCAGACGACTCCGTCGCGCTGGTCACCAGCGGCACCCTCGGCGTAGAGGTCGCCATCGCCCTGGCCCGGAACATCGCGCGCGCCCGGGATGGAACGGCTGTGCCAGGCCGTGGGCCGGCCAGACGACTCCGTCGCGCTGGTCACCAGCGGCACCCTCGGCGTAGAGGTCGCCATCGCCCTGGCCCGGAACATCGCGCGCGCCCGGGGCGGCAAGCGCCGCGCAGACATCCTGACTTCCACCCTCAGCTACCACGGCATGAGCGCCCTCACCCTGGCACTCGCCGGCAACGGCGCCCGGCGCCCGCGCACCGAGGACGCGCTCGGCCTCGGCCCCGCCTTCCCTGCGCCCTACCCGCCCGCCCACGGGCACGTGCACGGATCGTGCGACGCTTCCTGCGCCGACGAAGTCGCCGGCGTTATCGACAGCCGGGGGCCGGAGAACGTCGCCGCTGTCCTGTTGGAACCCGTCAACGGCACGACGGGAGGTGCTTTCGTGCCGCCCGACGGCTACCTCCGGCGAGTGTCGCAGATATGCCGCGAACGCGACATCCTCGTCATCCACGACGAGGTGCTCACCGGCCTGTGGCGCACCGGCACCCCCCTGGCCAGCCACCACTGGGACGGCGCGGAGCCGGACCTGTGCATCATCTCCAAGGGGCTGGGAGCCGGGTACACGGCGGTGGGTGCGGTGCTGGTGTCGCCCGAACTCGCCCCGCTGCTGCGCCACGCGGACGCCGACCCGCTGCCCGCCATGGGCACCATGGCCGCCCACCCGCTCCAGGCCGCGGCCTGCCTCGGCGTCCTGGACGAGCTGCAGGCGATGGACGCTGACGCCTTCCGGGCGCGCGGAGACCAGCTTGGCGCGGGCCTGCGGTCCCTGACCGGCCTGCCGGGTATCCGGGATGTTCGGGGCCTCGGCCACCTGTTCGCGGTGGAGCTCGACCCCGGCCTGCTCTGGCCCCTGATGCAGCAGTCCGAAGCGAACGGGGTCTTCTTCTACCCGTTCACCGGTACCGGCCAGCCGAGGAGCGAGGGCCTCGTCGTGGCGCCCCCGCTCACCTCGACGGCCGGCGACATCAACCACCTGATCACCGCGCTGGCCGATGCGGTAACGGCCTTGGCCCGCCTCGGCTGAGGCGAACACCCGACCTCCGACCAGACGCCGATTGCCGCGCCAGCGCTGACCATCCGCTGCACAAGGAGACGCACCGTGTTGCTGCCTCACCCCGTGATCGACTCCCTCACCCCAGTACAGGTACGGATGTGGGAACAGAACTTCTCCCCGGAGGCCGGCGGGCAGCGCCACCCCGCCATGGAGGAAGGCATCTGGCGCCGCACACAGGACCCGGCCAACGCCCAGCAATCCGGGTGGACCGAAGACGCCGCAGGCCGCAGACGCGTCGTGCACTACCGCCTGCACTACGGCATCGACCGGACCCAACCGATGGAGCGCCTGGTGCTGGAGGAGCTGTACCTGTACGTGTCGTGGCTCGCCCCCGCCGCCGAGGTCGCCGGCCACCGTCGCGAGTTGGACCATTGGCTCGCCGCCGGCCGGTGGCGCCCCACCAGCGCCCGAGGGGGCTCTTGGCGCCGCGGCGACCTCACCGTCATGGTCACCGAGCATGCCGTGCACCCGCAGGACGAGCGCGCCGCCCGGGAGACCCCCGACGGGTTCACCTCACTCGACGTCACCATCCAGTCCGAGGGGTACACCCTCACCCGCGCCGCCAGGAACCTGCCCTGGGACGTCCTGGCCGGCGGGATGCGGGTCAAAGAACAGCGCGGGGCGCCCACCTACGCCGACGACCTCTCCGGCCTGCTCGACCGTTTGCCGTTCGTCGTGGAAGCCGGGTGCGGGACCAGCATCGAGGCCGGAGTCCCACCGCTGCACTGGCTCCACGAGGTGTACCGGGTCACCGCCCGTCAGGGAAACGACCTGAACCAGGGCTACGCGTTCACCCTCGCCCCGGCGGACGACAACCTCGTCCGCGAAGTCCTCACGGAGACCGAGCGCAAGGTCGAAGACATGGTGACGATGTTCCGCACGGTGTTCCTGGCCGAGCCGACCGGCGCGCACCGCGCGCTGAAAGCCCTGCACGATGCCGGACACATGGTCGGTCCCGTGGCGACCCACAACTTCGACCGGCTGTTCGCCAGGGCAGGGCTGGAAGAGGCGTACATGCGTCGCTACGACCAGCGCATCCCGCACATGCCGTTCCCCCAGGAGGCCAAGGCCCTCCTCGTCGTCGGTCTCCACGCCGACCGGCGAGCTGTCCAGGCCCGCGCCCGCGAGCTGGGACTGCCCATCTTCTACCTCGACACCGAGGGCATCACCGAGCACGGGGTCCACAAGCCCTACCTCATCGAGGGCGCCCGCCCGGGCGACGTGGTCGTCCGCTCCGAGGCCATCCCCGCCCTGCTGCGCCTGTGCGGCCTCCTCGGCGTGAACATCTGAGCGAACTCGTCCCAAATCCGGACGTGTTCATCCACCGATAGCGTCTGTGGGGCAGACCGGGCACGGTGTGCCCCCGGACCAGACAAGGACCCTGCAATGCGCGTATCCGTGATCGGCTGCGGTCACCTCGGCATCCCGCACGCGGCAGCGATGGCCGAACTCGGCCACGAGGTCATCGGCGTCGACATCGACCAGGCCAAAATCAACCGGCTCAACGCCGGCCAGTGCCCCATCTACGAGGCTGGCCTCCCCGAACTCCTCGCCCGTCACACTGCCAGCGGGCAACTGCGGTTCACCACGGACATCCGCGAGGCCGCCGAAAACGCCGAGCTCCACTTCATCGGTGTCGGCACGCCCATCGACGCCGACGGCCGCACCTACGACACCACCCACGTCTTCGGCGCGATCCGCCACCTCGCCCCACATCTCGACCGCCCGTGCACCATCGTCGGCAAGAGCACGGTCACCGTCGGCACCACCCGCCAGGTCACCGCCCTCGCCCAGCGTCTCGCCCCCGCCGGCGAGAACGTCGAGGTCGTGTGGAACCCGGAATTCCTGCGCGAAGGACACGCCGTGCACGACACCCTGCGCCCGGACCGGCTCATCGCCGGCGTCACCACCGCGGAGGGAGAGAAAGCGATCCGGGCCGTGTACGCCGGCATCATCGACGCCGGAGTCCCCATCTTCGTCACCGACCCGCAGACCGCCGAGCTGGCCAAGGGAGCGGCGAACACCTTCCTCGGCCTGAAAATCTCCTTCATCAACGGCGTGGCCGACATGTGCCAGGCAGCTGACGCCGACATCTCCCAGATCGTGGAGATCCTCGGCGTCGATCCCCGCATTGGCAGCGGAGCGATGCAGCCAGGTATCGGCTACGGCGGTGGCTGCCTCCCCAAGGACATCCGTGCCTTCACAGCCTCCGCCCGTCAGCTCGGAACCGACCGAGCCGCTGCCCTCCTTCGCGCCGCCGAGGAAATCAACGAGAGCCGTACCGACACCGCCCTGGCCCTCATCACCCGCGCCTTGGATGGCCATCCCCTCGAGGGCAGCCGGATCACCGTATGGGGCGCCGCTTTCAAGCCCGGCACCAACGACGTCCGGGACTCCCCAGCTCTCGCCCTCGCCCACGCGCTCCGGCACGCCGGCGCCACCGTGACGGTGCACGACCCACAGGCCGTCACGACAGCGATGGTCCGCCATCCGGAGCTGGACTACTGCGAGGACCTGGCGCACTCCCTTGACAGCGCCGACCTCGTGGTCCTGGCCACCGAGTGGCCCGAGTATCGGCAGGCCGACCCCCAGGCCCTGGCCGCCCGCCCGGCCACCGCACTGCTGGTCGACTGCCGAACCACCCTGGACCCCGAGCCCTGGCGCGCCGCGGGCTGGACCATCCACCAGCTCGGCCGCCCCGGCAAATAGCAGCCCATCCATCACGAGGCACTGGAAGGCCCGCACCGTGAACAGTGAGATCGTGCTCCGCCGGGCAACCGACGCCGACGCGCTCCCGGCCGCCGAGGTCTGGCTCCGCTCCTACGCCGCAGCTCTGCCGACGGTGCGCTGCGCCCATGACGAGGATGCCGTGCGGGACTGGTTCACCCACGTACTCGTCCCGGGGTACGAAACGTGGGTGGCCGTAGCCGGCTCCCCCGTAGTGGGTGTCCTCGTGCTCAACGGACCTGAGCTGAAGCAGCTCTACCTGGCTCCGGAGTGGCGTGGCCGCGGGCTGGGCGATCGGTTCATCGCTCTGGCCAAGGACGAACGGCCTGATGGGCTGTCGCTGTGGACCTTCCAGGTGAACGCAGCGGCCCGACGGTTCTACGAGCGGCACGGCTTCAGCGAGGCGGAACGAACGGACGGCTCACGCAACGACGAGCGCGAGCCCGATGTCCGCTACATCTGGCGGCCGGAAACCTGACCACCTGGGGCAGGCCCCCCAGACATGCCGACGTGGGCGGTCACCTCGGTCTCGGGGTGACCGCCCACGCGCTGGGCTCGGGGTGCGGCTCGCGCCCTGCGAACAGGCTCCCGGGGCGCGGACCTCGCCTGCGGCGGCCCCCACGGACGCCCGTCTACTGTGGCGCACATGACGACTCTCATCATTGGCGGCAGCGGCTTCCTGGGCGGCGAACTGGTCCGGCAGGCCGTCGCCGCCGGCCACAGCACCGCAGCCACGTACGCCACCAAGCCCGGAGAGGCGGCCGGAGCCGCTTGGTACCCGCTTGACCTGCGGAACGTGGGAGAGCTGGACGCCATCATGGCCGAGGTCAGCCCACGCCTCATCGTCAATGCAGCGAGCTCCAAGGCCAATTGGGGGATCACGGCCGAGGGCCCCGTACGACTCGCGGTTGCCGCCGCGGAGCACGGAACCCGCCTCATCCACGTCTCAAGCGACGCGGTGTTCTCCGGTGCCCGAATCACCTATGACGAGTCCTGTCCTCCTGACCCCGTCAATCCGTACGGAGCAGCCAAGGCAGCCGCTGAGACCGGAGTGCTCATCGCGTATCCGAAGGCCACGGTCGCCCGCACCTCGCTGATCGTCGGCCACGGGCGTTCCGTGCACGAGCGCACCGTGCACGAACTCGCCGCGGGAACCCGCGACGGTGCACTGTTCACCGACGACATCCGTTGCCCAGTCCACGTCGCCGACCTGGCCGCCGCTCTACTGGAACTGGCGTCGCACGACGCCGCCGGCATCCACCATCTGGCCGGCTCCGACGCTCTCAGCCGCCACGAACTCGGGGTGCTCATCGCCGGGCGTGACGACCTCGATGCCTCGCGGCTGCCCGCGGGCCTGCGAGCAGACATCCAGCCTGCCGGCGCCCTCGATGTACGCCTCGACAGCCGAGCAACCCAGGCGAATCTGCGGACTGTGCTGCGTGGCGCTCGAAGGTTTTGCACCGAGCCTGCGTGACGGTCCAGACCGCGTCGGTCCCGGGTGCTGCCTGCGTCAGTCCTGGCGCTCATCTCGCTGTTCTTGACCTGCGAGCCGTTGCCTGGTGACGGGCCGGCCGCGCGTGCGACGGGTTGGCCACCAGCTACAGACGGCGTAAGCGTCGTACAGTGCCTTTCTGCCCGATTCCGGGTTCGCCGGTCGGGGGGCGTCCTTGTTGTTGGCCAAGGCGCGGGTGAGGGTGGACAGGTCCACACCGAGCAGGCGGGCCAGGCCGGCGGGCGGCAGCAGGAGGCGCTGGTTCCGCAGCACGCGCTCGATCGCCTGGGCTAGGTCGGTGCCCCTTTCAGCTGCGGCCTGCTGAGCCCGCCGCAGCAGGTCGGGGTCGACGAGGCTGGTGTGGGGGATCGGCTGGGCGTCGGTTGGCGGGATGCCGGAGGCGATGTCTTCCAGCACGGCCTGCAGCAGCGCGTTGGCCGACGGCTCGTGCGCTGCGAGGGCCTGCGCGGCTGCGGGAGTCAGCGGGAGGGTGATGGGGATCCTCGTGGGTTCAGCCGACATTGGGCGCCTCGGAGAATGCGCGGCCCTTGAACGCGGCTGCCAGTGGTTTCGGGTTCTTCAGGTTCAGAAGTTCTTCGGCGCCCATGCCGAAATTCTTCATCATCCACGCGTTGCTCTTGCCTTCGAGGGTCTCGCCGGTGGCGGTGGTGTATCCGGCGGCGGCGCTCTGGACGATGCTGGACATCCGCCGGATGTCGTGGGCTCCGCGGGCGCGGTTGTGGCGGATGGTGCTGGCCATGCGGTGGGCGAGGTCCGCTTCCGGGAGGACGACGACGGGCAGCATCCCGCCCTCCCGCTCACGGATACGGCGGACGTCGCGAACCGTGCGGAAGCGGTGGTATCCGTCCACGACCTCGAAGAAGCCGGTTTCCTCGTCGTAGTAGACGACGACGGGCTGGGTGATCCCGTCCATCCAGATCGAGGTCTCCAGCAGCCGCATCTCGCGCGGGGCGACGACGTTGGGGTTGTACGCGTTGGCCCGCACGAGGTCGAGAGCGACGGCCTGCACGCGGTAGACGGGGCTGCGTCCGTCGTGGTCGGCGGGGAACAGCTCCTGCTGCTGCGGGGGCTCAGGCGCGCCGGTCGGAGGAAGGGCGCCATCGTCGGTGTCGGTGTCGGCGGGCCGGTCGGGGGCGATCTGCTTGACCTTCTGGATGCCGGTGATCTGCTTCAGCCGCAGGACCTCATCCTTGCTCATGCCGAGGTTCTTGCTGATCCAGGCGTCGCGCATACCGGAGTCCACCAGCTCACGCACGATCTGCGCCATCAGCTCGACGTCGTGCGTGCCGCGGGCGCGGTTGTGGCGGATGGTGCTGGCCATGCGGTGGGCGAGGTCCGCTTCCGGGAGGACGACGACGGGCAGCATCCCGCCCTCCCGCTCACGGATGCGGGGGGTGTCCCGGACGGTGAGGTAGCGGTGGTAGCCGTCGATGACCTCGTACTGGTCCTCGCCGGCGTCGTACCCGACGACGACGGGCTGGGTGATGCCGTCCTGCCAGATCGAGGTCTCCAGGAGTGCCATCTCGGGCGGCGCCACGGCGTTCGGGTTGTAGGCGTTGGCCCGGACCTGCGTCAGCGGGACGGGCCGGACGTCGTAGACCGGACTGGTGAACGTCTTCTTGGTCATCACAGGATCTCCCGGTACTTCTCGACGGCTTCGGAGCGCTTGGTGACTTCGCGCTTGGTCTGGCCGAAGCCCATGTACTTGCAGGCGTGGTCGAAGCGCAGGATGGTGATGACCAGGCGCTTGTAGGTGGGGATGAGGGACAGGTCGGAGACGCCCGGGATGTCGTCGGGGTAGCGCTTGAAGCGGACGACTTCGTAGGGGCCGCGGCGCTTGCGGTTGTCGGTGGGCTCGCCGAGGAATTCGGTGCCGGCCGGGGCGTCCTCGCGCAGTTCGTCGGCGGACTCCTGCGGGAGGGCTCCTCCCTGGACGGTCCAGTACTTCATGGAGGATTTGAGTTTCCGCAGGTAGCCCTGCTTGATCTCCTCGTCCTCGATCGTGTCGAGTAGGAAGTTCGCGTACGTCTTCCAGGTGTGGCCGGCGGGCAGCTTGATGTCTTTGGCTCCCATGGCGCGGGTGCCTCCGTAGATCGCGGCGAAGTTCGCGCCGTTCACGCGCCCGACGAGCTTCGCCCAGGTCTCCGGTTCGATGACCCGGTACAGCTTGAGCGATTCGTGGCCCTCGCCGCGGAACGGGGAGGCGACGCGCATGTCGTGGATCGGGACGCCGGCGAGGTGGAAGAGGTCGTACAGCTCGTTGTAGGACCAGCCGAAGGTCGCGTTCGCCGTCCAGATGTCCTCGGTCACCCAGTCGAAGATGGGGTAGACGTTGTAGACACCGCGCCGTCCTTTGCGGCTGGTCCAGTTCAGGCCCTCCAGCATGGAGTCGTCTGTGCGGTCCTGGCGGTAGAGGGCGGCGTAGCGGTGGTGGCTCTCCTGGGTGCGGATGCCGACGAGGACGGCGGTGCGCTTGGCGCCGGAGCGGCGGTGCAGCCAGGCGCCGATCTGCTCCTGGAGGGTGTAGTCCCAGACCCCGTCGTAGTCGGGGAAGTCGTCGGGGACGTTCCCGGTGTGGATGACGCCGGGGGCGTCGGGCAGGTCGCGGACCCAGATGTCGCGCTCGGCGGGGTTCCAGGGCTGCCAGTGGCCCTGGTACATCGAGACCTCGCAGGCCGCGGCGAAGGGGAGGCAGATCCATACCGGGTCGATGAGGTCGGTGTTGGACGTCATGACCTCGGTGACGTAGTCGGTGGTCGCGCTGTACTGGCCCTCGTAGTCGAGGTGCAGCACGGTGACCTTGCGCGTGATCCCGTTCGCGCGCATGTAGTCCAGCGTCGCGTTGAGCATCACGCCGGAGTCTTTGCCGCCCGAGAACGCGATGACGATGTTGTCGAAGTCGGCGAAGATTCGTTCCAGGCGTTGCTGGGTGGCCTGCCAGACGTTCACTGTGTGACCCTCTCTCCCGGGCGCTGATCCGCGCGCGGCGGTTCGGGGGCCGGCGGATACGGTGCCCGCCGCGGCCGGTGCGGACACCGTACTCGCCGGCCCAAGTTATTCGCAACTTCTACTTGCCTATAATGCTCAGAGGATAGCTCTCGGGTCGATCTCCCGCCGGAGCAGCTGCGCCAGCCAATCCTTCGTCGCGAGGTTCCGGCCGATCAGGGTGTCGATGCCGAGTTCGGTGACGTGCGTGGCGTAGGTCAGCGCGCGGGTCTGCCCGAGCCGGCGGATCCTGCTGCGCGCCTGCTCGACGGCCCCGTAGTCAAAGGGGAGCGAAGCGAAGTGGCACGACGCCACATGCTGGAGGTTCAGGCCGTAGCTGCCGGTGCCGTACGTCAGCAGCAGCGGCACCTCCTCGCGCCGGGAGCGGCGGAATGCCTTCGCCCGCTCCGCGTCGGGGGTATCACCGTTGACAACCAGGCAGTCCTCCAGATGCCGGGCGATCTCCTTCTGCTCGGCCCTGTACTGGCAGAAGACCAGGGTGTGCTCGCCGGCCACCTGCTCGGCGACCGACCGGCACTTGCCCGGGTCGGTCGCCGCGATGCGCTTGAGGTTGCCGAGCATGCGGTAGAGCGCCATCTCCTCGCCGAAGGCGGCCCAGGCGTCGAGGAAGTCGTCGCGCTCGGCCTCGTAGGCGGCCTGGGTCCTCTCGCTCACTCCGTGCTCGTACTCCAGGGACGTCTCCGGCACCCCGATGTCGAGACGGGCCTCGAAAATGTACGGCTCCATCCGTGACTTCAGGTGCTTGACATTCGGGGCGTAGGTCTCGAACCAGACCCGCTGCCCGCCGTCGCGGTCGACCTTCTTGTGCATGGTGAAGTACCGGTACTGGAAGGCTCGGTCGTCGGTGGCGATGATCTTCGGGGACAGCCAGTCCATCTGGCGCTTGAGGTCCCACAAATCCTTCGTGAGCGGTGTGCCGGTCAGCACGAGCGCGTAGTCCGCGGCCTTCCGGATCTCCGTCATCCGCTGGTGCCGCTTGGAGTCCTTCCGCTTGATGAAGGTCGACTCATCGGCGACGACCATCAGCCGCCGCTGCTGCGCCCACTCCAGGATCTCCAGGTAGGTGCGGTCGGACTGGGAGAGGGTCTGGTAGCCAAGGAACCGCACCGGCACCCGGCAAGCCCACTTCGCGGCCTCTTCCTGCACGGCCGGGAGAACGGAGTAGGGCGCGACCCACAGCACCGCGTCCAGCCGGTGCGCGCGGCTGTTGGCCAGTTCCAGCGCGACGCGGCTCTTGCCCATGCCCTGCTCCAAGAACGCGGCCCCGACCTTGAGCCGGGCGAAGCGCCGCAGCGCCTGCTCCTGGGAGGTGGTCAGCTTCGGTGAGCGCTGCGGCTTCCGCAGCAGATCGCAGCGCCCGGCGGCGGCGCTGCTGTGGGCGAGGACTGTGGGCCCGGTGGCGCGGCGGTGGCGGTCGTGGGTGAACGGCGACATCGGCTTCTCCCGTCAGCAGGGGTGGGATGAGGCGGGCGCGGGGCGGGATCGGCCGCCCCGCGCCGCCGTGGCGCCGCCCGGCCCGGAAGGGCGGGCGGGGGCGGGTCAGATGGCGCCGGTGATGGCGGGGTCGTCCTCGTACAGGTCGTCCGGGATGGCGACCTCGTCCTCCACGTCCAGGTCCTCGGGCTCGCGGGTGAAGGTGCCGGGCCGGGGCGGCGTCCCGGCCCAGCGGGAGACCGCCTCCATGAACTCGTCCGCCGGCACCTCGATCGGGTCGCCGTCGGCCGGGCGCACGCGCAGGGACCAGTCCTCGGGGATCCGCCACACCAGCCATCCGTCCTCGTCCCGGCGGCACATGCGCACCGAGTGGAAGACGACGGCGTCGGGCCAGGGGCCGTCATGGTCCAGCCGGGCCCACCAAGCGTCTTTCCGCTTGCCCAGGCGCACCCGCGCCGGATGCCAGGTCAGGGAGTACCACTGCCTGGGCTCCACGGCCAGGGATTCGCCGGGCTCGGGCAGGGGCGCGGCCCGGTCCTCGTACAGCTCCCGCCCGCCGACCAAGAGCATCTTCGCGCCGCCCAGCAGCTTGAAGTCCCACTGCGGGCCGAACCGGATGATGACGCGGCCGGGACGGTGGGCTCGCACCATGCTCGGCGGGTGAAAGAAGTGCAGGCCCTCCCACCGGGAGCGCGTCAGCTGCACCCTGGCCAGGGTCCGGCCCTTCACCTTCTGCTCGGTCACGTCCTCCGCAGCCACCTCCAGCTCATTCCACCTGCCTGCCTTGTACGGGGGGATGTCCCAGTAGTGCCGCTCCCCCGGCTCGGCCCGGCGGTGAACGCGGTCGTGGTGGACTTCGGCTGCTGGCACGGAGCGCCGGCGGGCACCGTCATTGATGGTGATGTTCCACTCCCCGCGGAAGCGGACGGTGACCGAGCCGTCCGGCTGAGGGTCGGCCAGTGAGCCCGGGGTGCTCATCGTGCAGCCCTCCCACCGGGAGTGCACCAGCCGCAGCACGCACCGGCGGTCGTTCTTCGTCCACCCCACCAGCTCGTCGGCCGGGAACGTCAGTTCGTTCAGGCCGAAGGGGTCGAACTGGTCCTGCTGCTGCGCGGCCGTGCGCGGCCGGAGCTGGCCCCGGGCGGCCATGGCGACCAGGGTGCGCAGATTCTCGTGTTGGTGGTCGATGTACCAGCGTGATGTCTTGATCTCGGGCAGGGCCGCGAGAGCCGTCTGGACGTGTCCCAGCTGCTCCTGCTCGTCCCGGCCGTGGACTCCCGTGCCGGGCTCGGCCCGTTCGAGCCTCTTCGTCAGGCGGTCCTGTTCCCGGGTCAGAATGCCGAGCAGATCCGCTCGGATCCTCTCTGCCCAGTCGACTTGCTTGGTCGACCCCTCCAGCTCGGGCAGCCCTGCGGCCCGGTTCTCCTCCACGCTCTGCGCGGTCCGCTCGGCACGCTCCTCGGCCGGCCGTGACACCCACTTCTCCCGCCAGCACGAATCGCAGTCCGTAGTGGCGAGCCACTTGGCGCGGGACTCCCGCCGCGAGCTCGGCCCGTAGAGCTGGACGGTCCCCTTGTGCCCGCACGCGAAGGTGATCAGCCACTTAGCCACAACGCCCCCTCGTGTACCTGGTGTTGGACAGCTGACTCATGCGTCCCCTTCCAGAACGGCGGACCCAGGGCCCGTTCGGCGTGCCTGGCCTCACTCGGCGTCCGCTGGCCCGCCGGCGCCGTTCGGGCAGGCCGGCAGGGGCACCAGGGAGGACACCCATAGGCACTCGAAACACGCTATCCAGGCTAAGATAAATTCGCAAGTAGAACTTGCTAATTAGACCCGGCCTCGGATACGGTCGCGGCGCAACGCACCCCAGCCGAAGGAGAACGCGATGCAGAACGCCCCACACACCGCCCCGACGGAAGGCGACGTCCGCGCCTATCTGAAGTGGCTACTGGCCGCGCTGGAACAGCGGAACCTGGGGCGCGGCGTCCTCGAACGCCGCCTCCCGTACGTCAGGGAGATGCGGATCCTCACCGAGCGGACGCTGAACGACCGGGCCGTAGCCCGGGTCCTCGACGCCCCCGAGGCGGCCTACACCGTCCTCGCCGCGCTGCGGGACCACCGCAGCGCCATGCAGGTCCTGTCCCTGGTCAACCGCGTCTACTTCCTGCGCCGCTACGTCACTGATGGCCAGGAGGCGAGCTGATGCGGCTCACCCACCACCCGCTCCAGCGCTCGGGTGCCTGGGCCGCGTGCGCGCTGCGCGGCCGCGTCCATCCCGCCGACCTGACGGGGGAGGATCTCGACGCCCTGGTCGCCCTGATCGCCGGTCACGCGGCGCTCGCCGCCGCGGCGGTGAAGGGCGGCCCCGGCTGGGCCTGGCAGCAGAAACTGGGCGCGATGTACGCGCAGGCTCCCCCGACGCACCCCAGTCGGTCCCGGCGCCTCGCGCAGGGTGCCGACATCGCCACGGAGATGACCGGCCACTTCGGCGCGGACGACCCCGACCTCGCCGAGCCGTGCTGGACCTGCGGCGACGCGGCGAGCGTGCGGTGGGGCAAAAGCATGTGGCCGTTGTCCGAGTCCATCCGGTACCTGAACAACTCCACGGGCGGCCGGGGCGGGCACCCGGTGTGCCGCAGCTGCCGCATCGCCGTGTGGTGCCTGCCCTACGCGGCCGGCTACGACCGGGGAACAATCGTCTCCCCCGGTGTCGCCGACGACCACATCGAGGAACGGGTAGCCCGCACCAACACCGCGCTGTCCCTGTCCGCCCTGGAGGAGGGATGGCCGGACTGGTCCCGCGCGCCGCACCCACACGACGTGCTGCTCGACGCCATCACCGCCACCCCCGGGTACTGCGAGGTTCTGCGCTGGAACTCCGGCAACCGTGCCAGCTCAATGACGCAGCACCAGATCACTACCTCCGCCACCGCCTGGCTGGCGGCCACCCGCGAACACGGCTGGGAACCGTGGCTGCGGTGGCTCGCCACAGCCCGGGACCGCGCTGCCGGCCACCCGCTGCTGCTCGCCGCCCTTCCCGCCGAGGACTTCGAGGAGCTGCTGGAATCCTCCGCCCAGCGGCTGTCCGGTGACCCCCGCGCCGCCGTGCAGCACCTCTCCGCCGCCCGGCACGCCGCCGCACAGGGGACTCCCCTGGCGGGTCTCCTCCCGGTGGCACCGCCCGCACCTCATCAGACAGCACAGGCCGGGCGCGCCGGATAGCGAACAGCAGCAGTTGCTCGATCGGCCCGATGAGCACGCCGGGCGACCGCCCTTTGAGCGTCGGCCAGCCCCGTATACCGGTTGGCCGGCAACCACTCACACCCCCGAAAAAGAGGCGTCATGACTGACATGCACCGAGCTGAAGTCCAGCTCCCGATCTACCTCCACCACGGAGTGCCGTACGTGCCCGCGAGCACCGTCACCGCGCTGCTGCGCCGCATCGGCAGCGAACTCACCGAAGCCGTCGACGAATGCGGGCTCGACCCCGCCACGATCCACACGGTCCGCACCGTGCTGGCCAACACCGCGAACGGGTTCGACGCCGAGTGCATCGCTCTGGTGTCGGCCGACCGGACCTGATCTCCCAGGGGCGCGCACGCCGAATCCCGAGGGCATCACGTGCGCGCCCCTGTGCCGGCCGGCTGACCGCTTCCGGGCCCGCCCCGTGCAGCACAGCCCCCCGGGGCGCGCCCATCTCACACCCCGGGGCCCACCCGCCCCTCCCCCGACTGCGAGGAGACCACGATGACCGATCACGGCCCGAACGCCGACTACCTGACCGCCGTGGCGGCGCTGCCGCCCGGCGCCTGCCCCCTGCTGGCCCCCGTGGAACAACTCCGTGCCCGCCGGCACCCGAACGACGACTGGGAACTGCTGGAAGCCACCGCGGGCACCAACGCCTCCACGATGCTGACCCGGATCCTGTGGAGCGGCTTGACCTCCCGGAACCTGTCGGACCTGGTGGACTACGGCTCGTACCGCACCATCTACCGGCACGCCGATCCCTGTGCCCTGTGCGAGCACCGGCAGAGCCCGGGCCCGCGCGTATGGGCGACGTGGTTCTCCCAGCCCTGGCTGGCCGCCGAGCACGCCCACGGACTGCGCGACATCCACGAACGCAAGCTGCTGGAGCTGCCGAACGCGGCGGCGGCCGAGAACTGGGCCCGCGAGCACGCCGAGTACTACCGCGCACACCCGCCCGCCCTCACGGGCATCTGCGTGGAGATCCTGACCTTGCAGGTCCCCGCCGACGAGCGCCAGCTGCCGGCCGTGAATGCTCTGGCCGTGGAGACCGGATCCGAGCTGTGGGTGTGGGACCGGCGGCCCAAGGCGGACGAACTGCCGGACCGGGTGATGCGCGTGGAGCGGGACGGGTCGCTCACGGTGCTCAGCGGAGCAGAGGACGCGGCCCTGCGCCCGCCGCTTCCGGAACCGGAACCGGCCCCATCCCCGTTCCGCTACGCCCAGTCCCCGGACGGCTCCCGGGTCCTGGAATGGTTCGACGACGGCGGCAGCGGCCTCTTGATGTCCGTACGGGACACCGGAAGCACGCGACCGGCAGTCCGGGTACTTACGGACGGCCGGGAAGAACCGATCGGTGAGGAAGCGCCGGCGGGACTGCGGGTCTTCGGCCACAGCCGCCACGACCGGCCGCCACTGACCGATCTGCACAGCCTGGCACCGGACTTCGCCGACCTGCTCCCTCGCCCGGCACAACGGCGATCCACCACACCGGCCTGACCAACCGAACGTGTCTCCCAAGGGATCGACTGTGGAAATCAACTACCCGACCGGCCGCGCGGAACGCCGCGCCCTCTACGAAGAGGCGGAGCGTCTGCGGCTGGAACGCCGGCGGACGATCCGAGCCCTTCCTGCCGATGAGCAGCAGCGGCGGGCCGTCGCTTCCGAGGCCGAGGCGGAAGCCGTCCGTGCCCGAGTGCTGGAGCGCCTGGTCCTGCCGAAGCTGCGCGGCAGCATGCGGGTCGCCGAGGCGGAGGGCATCCGGGGCGTCTGTATCCGGGCGGCCCTGGAGCACACGGTCGGCCAGGCGGACGGCACCGTCCTCTACGCCCTGGCGGCCGTACACGATCCGCTGCGGATGCACGACATCCCGCACGCGGATCCTCCCGGCCAGCTCTACGAGAGCGAGGAGATGCTGCTGGCTGGCGCGATGGCGGCGCTGTCACACGCTGGCCGCTCCAGCGCCTCCTGGTGGATCGACAACAACCGTTAGTTCCAGTTCCACACATGACGCTGCCCGGCCGGGGATTCCCGGCCGGGCAGCGTCATTGCCTTCAATCAATGGCGGCGAGGGCTCAAGGTCCTGCGCAACAGCCCTGCCGGTGAGACCGTCAGAGTGAGCGCAGATGAGCCAGGGACGCTTCAGCGCTGTCCAAGGCCATGCCCACCGCCGTCCAGACCGCCTCGTGGAAGCCGCGTTCATCCGTGCGGTTCGGGGCCACGATCACGGCCGGCGGCATCGAGACGGTACGGAGCCCCTCGGCGTTCATGACCCACTCGCATCCGCCGCGCGGCTCCGGATCCGGCACGGGAATGCGGTACTCGGCCCACGCGGTCAGCTGACGGTGCAGCTCCGGGTTGTCGGGGTGGTCGCGGTCGAGGTGGTCCACATCCCCGATCCGGACGTGAACCTCGGGGCCACCACGGCCGGTTCGAAATCGCAGGTTGGGGTCCCCTGCTTGCACTGCGATCTCACCCTTGGGAGCACCCAGGGCCATCGGGCTCGTCTGCCGCAGCTTGGGCCACTCCGCGCGCACGGCGGCACCTGGGGCGTCGTCGATCTGGTCGCTCATCGCTTCCTCCGGTTCAGTGAACGTGATCCCGCACGCGCGCACTGCGGACGTGGCGGGTTGAGTCCTTTGCTTCTGCGGTCGGGTCCCAGCGGCTATGGGTCACGCCGTGTCGGTGTGCTGCGATGAGAGGGCGCCGTCCTCATCGGGCACGGCCTCCTCGCACCCGCCGCCGTCGGCCAGCCACGCGTCCACCGTGGGCCGCGAACGCCCTCCCCAGTCGGCCATGTCACGCTTGAAGCCCCGCCGGGCCGGATTGCCCTGTTCCCGCGCTGCGTTGCGCATGAGGCGCGCCAGGCTGATTCTGCTGCTGGCTACCGCGGCCTCCAGCTCAGCCAGGTGCACGCCCTGCGCCATAACCCGCTGTTCGGCGGTGAGCTTCGGCGGCCGGTGGGTGTCGAGGAATTCGGCCAGTTCACGGGCGGTGGCGTCCCAGTCCCGCACCAGCCGGTCGAAGTTGATGTCGATGGGATTGCGCTTCATTCCACCGATGTGGGCGCTGCCCAGGTATTGCTGGCGCAGCTGCTCCCGGTGCATCTCTTCGACGCTGCGCCCCAGCATTCGGGCACTCCGCTCCGCCTGGTCGCCGGTCGGCACCGGGTGGCGCTCCAAGAGCGCGGGCCAGATCTCCTCTTCCGGCCGGAGCGGAGGCCAGTCCAGCTCGCCGGCCCCCGCGATCAGGTGCCAGGTGTGCCCTGCCGGGTACTCCTCGCGCAGCTCCTGCGGGTGCAGCACCGGGCAGACCCACTGCATGGTCAGCCCCTCGTCGATGAGCAGCGTGGCCGACCACGCATCAGTCGGGAGACGGTGACCCAGACGCTCGTAGGCGCGGGCCAGTTGACTCTGCGTGACGTAGTTCCGGGTGTACTCGACTCTCGTCATGTAAGTCATTTTACGGTATCCGTAAAGCCTTTTACAAACCCCGTGGCCTGCCCCGGCGAAGGGCACGAGCGGCTTCCAGTGCCCCGCCCAGCTCAACGCGCCACATCCGTGTCTCCCCGCTCGCTCGGTGATGAGCGGCCAGCAGCCACACACCGATATGCGACACCCCGCTCGCTGTCGCACCCCGGCCGCTCCCGCGCCTCCTGGTGCGACAGCAACCCGGAGAGCCGCTCCACACGCGACGACGCCCCGGCCGGGGGATTCCCGGCCGGGGCGTCGTCATGTTCCGTCAGCAGCTGCGCCTGGTCAGAGCCTCACGTCCGGCGCCCAGGTGACATCCAGGATCCGGCAGATACGCCGGGCCGGCGACTCCACCAGGAACTCCACCTGGCCATAGACGTCGACATCGTCCTCGATGAAGACGCGGCGGATCTCGGCCGGCCAGGGGTAGGGCAGCGGGTCACCGACGGCGTCCGCGCGCCACTCCAGCGCGGCAACGATCTGGCGCAGCGCGTCCCAGGGCGGTCCGTCGCGCTTCGCCAGCTGCTCGTCCAGTTCGCGGTCGCCGTAGACATCCCAGCGGCGGTCGGGTTGGGTCACGCGGCGCCCACAGCAGTCCAGGAACCCTCGCCGTCGCGGGCCGCCGCGTACTGGTCCGCGCGGGCCGGGCGCTGTGCGGCGCGTCCCCGGATCCACCACCTGCGGTAGATCCTGCGACGCTGCGCGGGATCGGCCGCATCGGCGGTCTGGAGGTCCGCTCGGCACGCCGGGCGGTCCCCGCGGTCCTGCATCGCGATGATCTCTTCAGCCTGCGGCATCTGGGTGCCGGGGTGCGGGTCGTCCATGGTGCGGCTCTCCTCCCACCGGGGGTCTACGAGCAGGGTAGCGGCTCCCCGCTCGGGGCGGTCCAACGAGCGGAAGCGCCGGTGCGGCAGCGCAAGGGAACGCGGGCTGCCCGTGCGGCAACCTGCTGCACCGGGTGCCGAACGTCGCCCGGAGCGGAGATCAACACCTTCGACAGGCACGAGTTCTTACGCGTCGTGGAGAAGTTCCGAGGTCTCCAGGTCAAGCTCAACAATCAGGTCATCCAGACGCAGTCGCTGGTCGGTGGTCAGCGCCAGGACGTTGTCCTGCGCGAGAATCTCAAGGGTCGCGGCGGCGAACCCACGCGCAACGGCGCCCAACGCATGGCTCATAGCCTCTCCGGCCGCATCAGCATCGTCGTCCGCATAGTGCAGCGCGATCCCGTATGCCTCAGCAGCCCGCGCGACCAACGCGTTGAACGCTCTGGTGCGGTCCTCATCCTCGGCGTCATGGCTGAGGACGAGGCGATCGCTGAACTGTCGGGCCATCTGAAGGGGTGAGCCGTCGTCGGCGTCTGGCTGGGTCACGCCATTGATCATGTCAGCTCGATACCGCTTCGGGATCAGAAGCAGGTTCCTACCTCCCGTGAGGTTGATCGGCCCTGCCTGTGCCGTCGTCGGGTTACCAGTACCCGTCGAGCGGGTCGTGCTGCGGCGGCTCGCCCAGCATCCGGGTCAGGCGGTCCAGTACGGCACGGCAATCCCCCAGGGAGCGGTGTCCGCCTGCGAGGCGCTGCCACCGGTAGCCGTCCCCATATTGGTTGGGCTCGCCCCACCATGTGGAGTAGGCGCGCATGGCGCACTGCCAGCGGCCGGCTACGAGGGCAGCGGCGGCTGGGTGGACGCCGTGCTCGGGCACTCGGTGGCCGCCGGTGGCGCGGGCCCGGTGGTGCAGGTGCGCCCCGTACCGGATCCGCCCCCGGTCGAACGGGGCGTTGTACACGACGATGCGGCTGGCCGCGCGCAGGATGCCGGACAGGCGCGGGAGGACATCGCCCAGCGCCGGGGCGCCGGCCACGTCCTGGTCCCGGATCTTGTGCACGGCGGTGGCCCGCGCGGGAATCGGGACGCCCGGGTTGATGAGGGTGTTCAGCAGGATGTCGCCGCTGGTGCTGAGGGCGGTGATCTCCACGATGCGAGCGTCCTGGTCGGTGCCGGTGGTCTCGGTGTCCAGCACGATGGCGTGTGGGTCGGCGAGGACCTCGCGCGCCCACGCCTGTACGGCGGCAACCTCCCGCCGCCGGTACGCTGCCGGGTCGTGCTGGCCCTGCTCCCAGGCCCGCTCGGACTCATCGGCACGCCGGTCGACCTCGGCTCGGCAGCGGGCGCAGCACTGGGGGTCCCACCAGCCGTACTCGCGCAGGCGGGCGCTGATGTCGGTGTCCGTGGCGGTGACGGCTCCGCAGGTGTCGCCGTCGCCGGGTCCGGGGCAGGTGCGGGCCCACGCGGTGGTCCGGCCGGCCTCGGCCTGGTGCCACAGGGCGTAGTGGAGCGCGCAGGTGGCGCAGCGTCGTTGCCCGTCCGGGTATGGGCGTACCGCGGGCCGGCCGCATCCGGTGCACGCGCGCAGCCGCTCCTCGGCCTCCTGGCGGTGCACGGCCGCGACACAGTCGGGGCAGACTCCGACGTCGCGCGGGATCGGGTCGGCGCCGACCGTCCCGCAGTGCGGGCAGGTGCGGCGCGCGGTCATCGCCCGCTGCTGGCCGGGCGACAGCGCGCGCATCCGTTCCGCGCCGTCCGGGTCGTAGAGGCGGGTGAAGCGGACCGCTCCGGCTGCCGCGTCGGGGTGGCCGTTGACGTAGGCGGCCGGCCGCTGGCCACGGGCCGGGCGCAGCCGCTGCTCCTTGAGCTGGTCCTGGGTCAGCAGGTGGGCTGGGGCTTCTCCGGCCGCGTACATCGGGATGCCGTCCACGTGCCGGATCGGAGCGCTGCTCCCGCTGGGTGCTGTGCTCGCCATGTCCCCCGCCCTTTCTGCCGGTGGTGTGATGGTGGTCTGCGGTCGACCGTAGTGGGGGGCGGTGACACCGGGGCGGGATTGGGGGAAGGCGACCCGATCGGGGCGCGGTGCACAGCGTCGCTGGCGCGCGGCCGGTGACCTCGGGCTGCGCGTCGGCGGTTTGCCGGGGTCGGACAGGGCCGGTGTTCGGCCAGACGGGCGGGAGCCGGTGGCGGCGGTGGGTCTCCACGGCCACGGTCGCCCCCGCCCGCGACGGCTACGCGTCCTCCTTCGGGGAGAGCTTCATCGACTGGGGTCGGCGCAGCGGGCCACAACAGCGCGTTCGCACCGACCTGTTGATCCCGAGGCCGTATCCATAGACGGCCCGGCTCGTTGCACGCGGTGTCGCGACGAACGGTCGCGACACCGCGCGCGGCCGTGCGACATGTTGTCGCGCACCCGATGACCAGGAGAACCGAATGAGCGAGAGCCCCACCGAGATCCAGAGGGCGGCGGCGGCCCTGTTGAGCGCGTACCGGGCCCTGGGCGCGGAACACCAGGCGCTGGTGATCGAGTTGCACAAGGCCGAGCCGAAGGAGCGCCGGGGGACGCTGAGCCGCATGGCGGGCCAGGTGCGTGAGGTCGGCAACTCGACCGCCGACGCACTGGAGCACCTGGCGGCAGCCCATGGATCGCAGGACCTCGGGGTCGCCGGGCAGTGGCCCGTGAACGAGGAGGGAGGCGACTACCACGGGCTCGGGGGCATTGAGGGCGTGGGCGAGACGCTGTTCATGGCGGCCCTGTCGATCAAACGAGCGGTCGACCAAGTGGAGAAGGCGTATGCGCCGACGCGTAAGTATCCCCAGCTGGGGGTCGCTCGCCGTCCGGAGGCGATGCGCCAGGTCCTCGCCGGTCTGCGCGAGGCGCTGACGGCGCTGAGCACGGAGCCGGCGGCGACCGATCCGGAGGACGGTGTGGACATCGGGCCTCTGCTGGTCACGCTCGACGAGATGGAGAGCCGGATCTGCCGTATCGAGCCGACTCTCCCCCTCCCCCGGCAGGAAGATGTGGTCCGGGCGGTGCTCACCGATCCCGGCATCGAGGCCGCAGTCGTCGCGGCCCTCAACTCCCGCCCGACTGCTTGATCCGCACCGGCCGGCTGGCGATGTCGGGCGTCGCCCCCCTGGGGGGCGTGGCTGGAAGTCACGGGCCTGTCTGAACCCGCCAATCCGATGCCGCGGGCCGCCCCGCTGGAAGGTTGGCTGGCCCCGTGCGTACGGGCGCTGACGGATGGAATGCGGGCCGCACAGCGATGACCGGCACCTCTGGAACTGTGCCCGCCGGTTGACGGGGCACAGTCATTTCCGGTCGGGAGAGCGGTCGCAGAACGCTCCCTTGACGTCCAGGGGGAATTGCCCAGAGGACCTGATCGTGGCTGGTGCCGTGGTGGCTGCTGGTGTGGTGTTCTTGAGGTGGCCGCTCATTCCCATGGACGGAGGCTCCATGACCGATCCCGACTCCCTGCCAGCGCGCATCGACACGACCGTGCCGCACTCGGCCCGGTTCACGGACTATCTGCTGGGTGGTACGGCCCATTACGAGGCGGACCGTGCGATGGGCAGGCAGGTGGAGCAGGAGTTTCCCGGCTTGGTGGCTGCGGCCCGTGCCTCGCGTGCTTTTCTGGGCCGCGCCGTCCGGTACCTCGCCCGGGACGTCGGCGTACGGCAGTTCCTGGACGTCGGCACCGGGCTGCCCACGGCGGACAACACGCACCAGGTCGCCCAGCGGCATCTGCCGCAGGCGAGGGTCGCGTACGTCGACAATGACCCGGTCATCCTGATCCACTCCCAGGCGCTGCTGACGTCCACGCCGGAGGGTGCCACGGCGTACGTCGAGGCGGATCTCACCGACCCGGAGTCGGTGCTGGCGGGCGCCGCACGGACGCTGGACTTCGGGGAGCCGGTGGCGCTGCTGATGCTCGGGGTTCTCGGACATGTAGATCCTGACGGAGCTCCCGGCCTCGTGGCCGCCTACATGGACCACCTGGTGCCGGGCAGTTACTGGGTGACGTGCGACAGCAGCGTGAGCGAGGAGATGCTGGCCGCGCAGGAGGCGTACGCGGCCAGCGGGGCCGTGCCGTACACCGTACGTACCCCTGACCAGATCGCCGCTACGGCGCGGGGGCTGGAGATTCTGGAGCCGGGCGTGGTCCCGGTGTCGCTGTGGCGGCCGGATGAGCTCAATCCGGCGCATGTTGACCAGACGGGTCTGGTGGCCCGTAAGCCCTGAGGAGCAGTGGCGGGAACGGCGATGGGCCCGGAGGGACACATCCTCCGGGCCCATCTCACGTCGGGCAGCCGTTACTCGGCGCCGATCAGGTGCCAGCGGTCGCCGAGTACCTGCGGGTCGGCGGCGGCCGGGATCGACACGATGATCTCTCCCGTGTGATGGGTGATCAGAGGGTTGCGCGGGGTGGAGTTGTAGTGCGCGGACGATTCACCGGGGATGACGTCGCCGTCTACAGCCGTCAGGGTCTCACTGTGGGCGACGGTGGCCACGGTGACGGTGCCGCCGTCCTCGGTTCGCAGTGTCCAGACGTGCTCGTGGAGGGGGGTGGTGGCGGTGTAGCGGGCGAGCAGCAGCGGGTCCTCGGTGCTGCGCCGGTCCAGGATGTTCTGGCCGCCGGGTGTGGTGGTCAGGGGTGCTCCGGGGCCTTCGCCTCCGGTTTCCCACAGGTCCTCGTAGGCTGCGGCGGCGTCCTGGGGCAGGAGTTCACCGGCGGGGTCGTCGGCCGGTGCGGCCTGGGCCAGGCCGTGCTCGTCGATGGCGATCGCGGGCAGCTTCTCCTTGAGGGGGACCACGGAGACGAGCAGCCAGTTCTCCCCCTCGCCTTGTTCGAACGTCAGCAGTCGCGGGTCGCCGGCGTCCGGGGCTTCGTCTGCCTGGGCCATCCACCAGGTCTCGCCGGCGGGGATGAAGACCTCGGGATTGATGTATTCCCAGTCCTCGATCGGTTCGCGGTCCGCTTCCGGACGTCCGAGGTACTGCTCCAGGTCAGCGAGGGAGCGCTGCAGCAGCGATCCGCCTTCGATCTCTTCCAGGAGGGAGGCGTCGAGGTCGCGATATGCCTGGTTGTTGGTTTGGCTGTAGGCCGTGATCACCTCCAGTGCCTGGGCCTCGGTGATCACCCCCTGCGGTACTTCCGGGGTCTGCTCCTCGGCTGTGGCGGGGGGCGCGGAGTCGGTGGTGGTGTCCTCGCCGCCCGATGAGCAGGCGGCCAGCACGGCCAGCGCGGCCGTTGCGCTCAGAAGTGCCGTCTTGTGCGCGAGAGGTCTCATGATCCCCGTCCTAGATGTGCGATGAAATGGTCAACGAGCCTAGACCGGGCGTCGTGGCTCGATGACAGCGGGTGAACCGGAGGTGGGTCCTCCAACGTCCACACCGCAATCGGCAAAGCGGTATTGAGTTCGCGACGGGCCGGGGCCCAGCACGTGAACGGGCAGGGCCTGGAGGGGAACCCCGGGTCCGGCCGGCGTTCAGGTGCCGGTCATTCGGCTCCGATGAGCTTCCAGCGGTCGCCGAGGACCTGCGGGGCAGTGTCGGCCGGGATCGATACGGCGATCTCGCCGGTGTAATGGGCGATCAGGGGGCTGCGCGGGGTGGAGTTGTAGTGCGCGCTCGCGTCCCGGGGGGTGAGCGGCGCGTCGAAGATGTCGGTCATGGTCTCGCTGTGGGCGGTGGTGGCCACCGTCAGGGTGCCGCCGTCCTCGGTGCGCAGCGCCCAGGTGTGCTCATGGTCGGGGGTGGTGGCGGTGTAGCGGGCGAGCAGCAGCGGGTCCTCGGGGCTGCGCCGTTCCAGGACGTCCTGGCCGCCGGGTGTGGTGGCCAGCGGTGCGCCCGGGCCGGTGCCGCCGGTCTCCCACAGGTCCTCGTACGCCGCGGCGGCGTCCTGCGGCAGGAGTTCACCGGCCGGGTCGTCGACCGGGACGGCTTCGGCCAGGCCCTGCTCGTCGATGGCGATCGCCGGCAGGTCGGCGGAGAGGGGGACGGCGGCGACGAGCAGCCAGTGCGCCTCGCCGTGGGGGCCCTGGCGCTGTTGGAATGTCAGCAGGGCCTGGCTCTCGCCGCCGGTGGTGTAGCCGGCCTTGGCCATCCACCAGGTCCCGCCGGTACGGGGGATGTAGATCTCGGGGTCGGCGTACCCCCAGTCCTCGACCGCCCGGCGGTCGGATGCGGGCAGACCGAGGTACTGCTCGAGGTCGGCGCTTGAGCGTTGCAGCAGCGAGCCGCCCTCGATCTCCTCGAGGAGCCCGGCGTCGAGTGCCTGGTAGGCGGCGTTCCTGCGGGCGTTGTATTCGGCGATGACCTGCTGGGCGTCGGTCTCGGTGAGTGCTGCCTGGGGTGCTTCGGGAGCTGGTTCCTCGGCTGTGGTCTGGGGTGCGGGGTCGGTGGCGTCTCCGGTGGCGGTGGAGCAGGCGGTCAACAGAGCCAGTGCTGCCGTCGCGGCCAGAAGGGTTGTGGTGTGCAGCGGAGTTCTCATGGTCCCGTTCCTGTGCGTGGTGCGGTGCTTCGTCCGGGCTGTGGGCAGCGGGGGAAGCCGGCGGATGGGCTCTCCGTCCGCCGCACACCTCAGGAGCGGGTGGGAGGTGTTTGTGACCGCCGGCGTGTTCTCTTTCCGTCGAGGTGGGTCACCAGGTGATGCGGGCCCAGCAGGTGGTGGAGCCGTCGGTGCGGTCCCAGCCGTGTGCCTCGGCGAGGGCGTCCACGATGACCAGGCCGCGGCCGGATTCGGCGAGGTAGTCGGCCGGGCGGGTGAGGGGGGCGGCGCCGCCGGCGTCGCGGACGGAGACGACGATCCGGTCGCGGTCGCGGCACAGTGTCGCGGTGACGGGCGGGTGGCCGTGGCGGATGGCGTTGACGGCGAGCTCGTCCAGGACGAGGAGGGCGTCGTCGGTGACGGCGCTGGGGACGGCCCACGTGGTGAGGGTGCGGGCGGCTGTCCGCCGGGTGGTGGCTATGTCTCGGGGTTCATCGCCCACGAGCCAGGTCTGCACGGATATCTCGTCGGGCAGCGTGAGGGGCATGTGGTTGTGGCCTTTCTGCGCGAGGGGCAATCCGGTCCACGCTCTACGGTGTCGGGCGGTCGGCGTTTTCGGAAGGCCGGATTCCCGGCCGGGCGATGCTCCGACCGGCCGGATTGGCGACCGGACGGTGGGCCGTCCGGACGGTTCGCCGTCCGGTTGGAGTGCCGTCCGGCTGGGAATCCGGCATGCTGGAAATGAGCGCACGGAGGACGATGGAGATGGCCGATCCGGCACGGGAGCTGAGAAAGAGTGACCTCGTCAAAATCTGGCGGAGTCGCACTCCCATCGGAAATCTGCCCGGGATCTGTGACGCTCCTCCTCATCTGACCCGGGGCGGAACGCTCACGCAGGAGCTGGCCGCGTACCTGCTGGCCACCACGGACCGGCAGATCCGCAGGATCGAGGCGGGCGAGGGCGAGACCAGCCCGAAACTTGTCGCCGCGTACGCGCGGCTGCTCGATCTCAACTCGGCTGAGACCGCCGTGCTTTACGACAACTGCGGGCATCCGCCGCCGGTGAAGAAGTACGCGCACCGCGAGGACGCCGATATCCCACCCGGTCTGCTGAAGTTCATGCACGGAATTGAGGCCGGCGCCTACATTTCGGATTCCACGTATGCCGTTCTCGCGTACAACCGGCGGGCAGCGTGGCACTGGCCGTGGATGCAGCACGAGGGCGCCAACATCATGCGGGAATTCCTGGCTCCCGAATCGCACGGCCGGGAGCAGTGCCGTCAATGGGATACCCACTGGGCGCCTTATCTGGTGGCGCAGCTGCGGCGTGGCGCGATCCAGGAACCGGACCACGCGTGTCTGCAGGCGCTGGTGCGGGAGGTGCGCGGGCACCAGGCGGTGCGGGATCTGTGGGACCGGGACGAACGCGCTGAGCTGCGGGTGCACGCGTACTTCACGCGGCGGCCGATGAGCGGGATGACCCTGTTCGGTGAGGAGCAGTTGGTGTGGCTGGAGGTGCAGGGCTGGGAGCCGATGCACCGCCGGGATCTGCGGCTGATCACGCTGCTGCCGGTGGAGGCGGAGGAGCCGCCGCTGCCGGTTGGCCCTCCCCCGCCGCCGCGCACGCTACGCCCCCAGGCGCAGTCCGGAGGCGACGAACCCGGGCCCGTACGCCACCAAAGCACCATCGCCGTGCGGGGTGCCGGCCTGCAGAGTGCGGGCCAGGACGTCCAAGGCGGCGACACCGCCGAGGTTGCCGCGCCGTAGGGACGCCAGGGAGTGGGCGCCGGCCGCCGCGCCCAGACCCAGGGCGGTGAGGGTGCGCATGATGATGCCGGGCCCGCCGGGGTGGATCACGGCCCAGGTAACCGGGCGGTCCGCGATCCACTGAGCCAGGTGCGGCGCGACCTCGGCGGCCGCGCCCGTTGCCCGCGTGGTGGAGTCGAAGACCAGGCCCTGGGGCAGCACCTGGGACCAGTAGGTGTCCCGGCTGTCGGGCAGGACGAACTCCCAGCTCTCCAGCACCTCCACCCCGAACGCGCGGTCACCCGGGTGGGAGGAGACGATCACGGCGCCGCCGGCGTCACCGAACAGCGCCCCGTACAGGACGCTCTGGAGCTGGAGCCGGTCCGGGTGGTACAGCGTGCTGAGCGCTTCCGCGCCGACGACCAGGGCCCGCGCGCCGGGTCGCGCCCGTACGAACTCCGCCGCGAGGATCAGGGCCTGTGCCCCGCCGGCGCAGGCGGCTGTTGTCAGGGCCCGGCGGGAGACCGTCGGGCGCAGGCCCAGCCGGTTCACCAGGTCCGTGTCCAGTCCGGGGATGGTCCAGCTGGTGGTGTGGGTGGTGACCAGGCAGCCGATGTCCGCCGGGTCCAGGTCCGCTTCGGCCAGCGCGGCGTGGGCGGCTGCCACTGCCAGGTCCCGGGCGCCCTCGTACGCGGCGCGGGAGCGGGGCTCGACTCCCTTGAGGTTTCCGGTGTCCTCCAGCGGGCGGCACCAGGGGCGTTCCAGGACGCCTGCGGCGCGCACCATCTCCAGCCATTTCGGCAGTTCGGGGTGGGTGGGGTGCCGGGTGAGGAGGTCGTCCGCGATGTCTTCGGTGGTGACCGGGTGCGGGGCCGGGCGTACCACGGGGCGCCTGATGATCACAGCCATGGCGGTCACGGTGGCACACGGCCGGCCTGGTGGGTGCGGGATCGGGGGTCAATCCACCGCTGGGTGTGACGTGAGGCGGGACCGGACGGTGTTCCGGCCTGTTCACCTCGGGGCGAGGGGCGCCATCGTGTCCGGGCGGGGAATCGACGACGGAGAGAGGACCGATGATCCAGCATCTCGCAGGCCCACTGCCACGTCCCGGGGCGGTGGCCGCGCCCCCGGCGGTCCGGGACTACCACCGGGTCGCCGGTGTCGTGCAGGTGATCGATGTGCGCGAGTTCGTGGTGGCGCAGCGGCGCGCCGCGGGTCTGATCCAGCACGCGATCGCGGCCGCGCGGGTCGCTCCGGAGACTGCTGCGCTGCTGGGGTACCGGCCGGGGCAGGAGATGGGCCTGCACACGGCGATCGCCTTGGTCACCGCGGTGGAGGAGGCGGAGGACCTGTCGGCTGCAGGGCTGCGGCGGGTGGAGCACCACGCGCGTATCGCTGCTACCACCGGCCCGTTGGAGCGGGCGATGCTCGAGCTGGACCTCGACGTGGATGACGGCCGTTGACGGTCCGCTGTGGGCGGCGGGGCCGGGCCGCCGGAGTGGATGCGGCACTGCGAGACCAGCCTGTGCCGCAACCTCACGGAGGGCGTCAGCGCACTCAGGGGCACCCTGGAGCAGACGTTCGGCCAGATGACCGGCCGCCTGCACTTGGAGGACGGCGATGACACCAGGCGCCCCCTGCTGGCCATCCACTCCGCGGCGCTCCTGCGGGGCGACGTTGATCAGTGGCAGGTCGAGGCGGTCCGCGCGGCCCGCGCGGCCGGCTTCTCGTGGGAGGAGATCGCCGATCCGCTCGGGCTGAGCAAGCAGGCCGCCCATGAGCGGTTCGCCACGCAGGTGGAGTAACTGACAGCCACCCGGGGGCGATGCCGACGCCCCGGGCGTAGATCCCCTCGCTGGCCCGGCATCGCCAGACCGCTCCCTGTCACCCCGGACGTCCCGCCGGTGCCTTGAGAAACGATCAGCCCCGGCCTATCCCGCCGGGGCTGACGCACGCCTGGCTCACCGAGAGGCCAGCAACCTCATGAGATGACGCATCTGGAGCCTAAGCAGGATGACGTGACGGAGACCTGGCTGCGGTAAACAGCGGCCGGACAGGGCTCGCTCATGATGGGGGCAGCAGGTCGCGGCTCCGGGCCCATTCGGCGACGGTCTCGGCAGTGCCCTCCGAGAATCCGGTGGGGTTGAGTTCACCGGTACGGGAGATGAGTCCGGTCTCGGGATAGCCGTAGGTCTGCAGGAGTTCATCCGCGAGGACAGCTGTGGCCTGCAGGAGGCCGCGGTCACGGTCGGCGAGATCCTCCAAAAGGACGCTGGCACTCGCCGTCGCGTGTGGGTGAAACTCCCGTGTCAGCGCCCGTGGGCGGCCCGTTGCCGGATCGACCCGGTCAACGCGGAACAGCGCCATGTCCGGCCGCTCCAGGTCGACAACTCCTGCCCGCACCGGGTGCGCGGCCATGTCGGCCACCAAGGTGACGCGGGCCTGCGCCAGACCGCTGGCGCCTGCCCGATCGCGTGCATGTGTGGCCAGGAACGGCAGAGCACACAGCAGCGGGTACACGATGTCCCCGAGCTCTGCGGTGTGGAGCTGAACGTCTTCCAGTTCGTCCACGAAGACCCGCCCCTGCAGGGCCAGTGCAACGGCGGCGCTGCCGTCGCGGTGAAGCTCACCCCGCAACGCTCGCCAGAAGGGGACGCCTTCAGTCACTATCAACCGCCGTGGGCCGACCCTCACACTTTTGTGTTTGGAGGACGGCTGCCCGAGGTAGATCGGAGCGTCCAGGATCTCTTCCCGGTACCGGGTGAAGCGCGCGGAATCGATCACCATGTCGCCGGGCTGCTCAGGTACCACAGTCACGATCAGGTGCGGTGCGGTGCGAGATGCCAGGGCGTTGACGAGATCCTCTTCGACATCGACGAGGCGCTGCCCGCGCTCGGCGGCCGCGGTGAAGCGGGCCCGGTAGGCGGTGGCGACGTCGGTTTCCGTCAGCCATTCGGTTCCGCTGCTGCCCCGGCGGGGGTAGCGCAGGATGTCCTTCGGCGCCTTGGTCGGCGGGGCGGTCACCGCGTGTGGGGCCGCGGGACTGCGCGGGACAGCCAGCAGCAACAGGCCCTTGCCCGGTGCGTCGGGGTTGGGGACGGCGATGGCCTCGTACGGCACGGGCGGCGCCGTGTTGGAGACGATAACTTGCCGGATGTGACGCAGCTCGGCGTCGTCCAGGTCTACGTCCAGCGCCTTGCTGGGCACGCCTTTGGTCTCCGCGATGCCGATGATGATCAGGCCGCCTGTGTGGTTGGCGAGGGCGGCCACGTCCTTGGCCAGCTCCTCGCGACCCCAGCCGTCGTGCCTGTAGTGCTGCCCCTTGTAGTCGAGGTCTTCGCTCTCGGCCGCTTCGGGCGTGCCCACGAGCTCGGCGATGCTGCGGTAGTCCAGCTGGTCGAGCCGACAGCCGAACAGCCCCTCTATCCTGCCCAGTCGCGTCACCATGCGCTGACCCTACCGACCCCGCTGGCTGCTGCGAACGGGTATCCCGGGCCGGCGGGCCGGGCAGGGCGCGGCGTGGATGGTCTTGCCCTGTTCCCCGGTGGCACGGGGTGTGACAGGGAGTGGACGGCTGCGGGCGGGTTCAGGTTCTGGTGGCGATGGCGTGCAGGGCGAGCCACAGCCGGTCGGACCCGGGTGGCCAGGTGCCGTTGGGCTTCGCGTGAGGCCGTGGCCCGTTCCGAACAGGACCGTCCGGCGGGGGCGGGTGTTGCGGCCGGGGCAGGTGCGGACCGTATCGTCTGGCGTGTGGTGTTCTATCCGGATTCTGATGGTGGTGGCCCTCAGGCTGAGGTGACGCTGCCGGATCGGCAGGTGGTGCTGGCGACGGTTCTGCGGCGGCGGCGGGAGCCGGGCCGTGACGGTGGCTGGTGGTACGAGGTCGAGATCCCGCTGTGGGGTGCGGAGCGGGGGGCGGACGGCAGTGTCCAGGCGGTGCCCGTGCCGGTGAAGTGCTGGGCACCGTCGGAGGTGTGCACCCCACTGGACGGGGAGGACTACTCGCAGGTGCCGACCTCGGCGCGCGGTCGCGCGGCGAGGTGGGTGATCGAGGAGGTCACGGGCGAGGGCGAACGGCATGTGGTGCACCGGGGTGACTGCGCGGCGCCGCACGGAGTTGTGCACGCGGCCGGTGCCGCGGTGGTTCATGCCGCGATCGCCGCCGGGGCGGCGCTCTGCCCGGTATGTGCACCGCCGGTTCCGTGACCGGGGCCGACCCCGGATAGCATCCGAACATATGAGCGACATGCCGGTGGAGGGCACCCAGTCCCTGCACATCCTCCGCAGATGGCTGACCGAGCGGCTGCGCGAGGTGGACGAGGCGATCGCCGCCGCCGAGTCTGCGCCGCGGTGGTGGGTCTGGAGGCACAGGCGCCGTGATGGCATCCCGCTGGAGGGAGAGCTGCACGAGGCGGGATGCTGGCGGCCGGGTGAGCCGGACTTGACTACGCGGGAGCTGCAGGAGCTGCTCGCGGCCGGGGATGTGCGGGTCGCGGGGTGCCCGGTGTGCCTGGCCGATCCGTCGTCCATCCCGCCGCTGGCGGATGGCTGAAGCGGCCGGAGTCCCCGCTCCGCCGCCCGCCCGGCACCCCCGCCCCGCCCGTTCGCCGGCGGGTTCCCCTGGCAAAATTAGGAGCCTTGACTTTCGTCAATTGGTCCAGGAATACTGTCACCGAAGGGTCACCACCCGTCACCGACGGGCGGGTTCAGCCCTCGCCTCTGCCCGGCCACCGCAAGACGAGCCGACCCCAGAGGCGGTTCCCGGCCCAAGTCCAGGGCCCCGACACCGAATCGCGAGGACGATCAGCCATGCCCACCCACACCGTCAGCGAGACCAACCCCGTCTATGTGACCGGCGCCGACACGTACCGGATCTCGTTCACCGGCATCATCACCCCCGACCAGCCGCACTTCCTGGAGATGCAGGACTTCTTCAGGCCCGAGCACCACCGCGCGGACGGCCTCGGACTCGCCTTCCTGGAGTCCGAGGAGCACTCCCTCACCTACGCCGGCACGATCGCCCAGATCACGGCCTACCGCGAGGCCGGCGGCGCCGAGCCGCTCGACGTCTCCCAGGGCGCGGCCTACGGGTCCTGGCCGAAGGGGCAGGGCTGGGACGACCTCATCCCGCACAACACCTGGAACGCCGGCGGCGAGGGGATCGTGGCCGAGTTCGACCACCCGCAGGGCGGGAAGGTCGTCGTCTACGAGTACCTCAAGGAGAACGGGGACGGCACCACGACGCCGATGGTCGCCCTGCACTGCGAGCGCTGCCACACCGATCCCATCTCCGACCCGGGCAGCTACCGGGTGAACCGCAAGCCGTTCGACCGCCGCTGGACCGCGCGCAACGCCCGCGTGCACGTCCGCCGCCCGCAGGACGAGTGCCGCCCCATCGACCCCCGGATCGCCCAGGTCGTGACCGCCTACGCCAACCAGAAGTACGGCACCAACAACCCGGTGACCACCAGCGAGTCCGCCTGCGCCACCACCGGGGCCTGCTCCCAGATCCGTCACCTGCGCGCACGCGCCTGACTCCCTGCCCCCACAAAGCCGCCGCCCGCCAGGCGCGGCGACCACCACCCCTACGAGAAAGAAGCCGCGCATGAGCGCCAGGAACGAGACCGAGATCATCGAGACCGCCGACGTCGTGCTGTTCGCACCCGGCCGGGTGCTGCTCATCGAGCGGGACTGGCCCCCGTTCAAGGGGCACTGGGCGCTCCCCGGTGGTCACATTGACCAGGGAGAGGAGCGCCTGGGCGCCGCGGTGAGGGAGCTGGCCGAGGAGACCGGCATCCCCATCCCGGCCAAGGAGCTGCGCTTTGTCGGGCGGTTCGGCGCGCCCGGCCGGGACCCGCGCGGTCGGTACGTCACCTACGCCTACACAGCCACCGTTCCGGAACTGATGGTGCCGGCCGCCGGGACCGACGCCCGCGCCGCGCGCTGGTGGCCCCTCGACGCGCTGCCGATGCCGTTGGCGTTCGACCACGACCTGATCCTGAAGGCCGCCCGGTCAACGGCCCGGACCTGACCCTCGGGCCGGCCGGACCAGCCGCCGCGTTCCGGCGGGATCGCCGCCAGCAGCAGGGGCGGGAGCCCGCAGCCATTCGCACTGGCTGCGGACTCCCGCCCCGAGCCTACGGCCCCCCGCACAGGGCCAGCACCAGCACGACCCCAGACCTGAACTCCTCCACCCGCCGCTGCTGCAGCAACCGCACAAGGAGAAATCATGATCTCGCCCATCACGATCGACGGCATGACCGGCCTCCGCCCGGAGGCCGACCACCAGGCGCTCGAAGCCGCCCTCGACCGCTTCCGCGCCAAGCACCCGCACCGGTCCATCGGCGAGGAGGAGTCCAGGCTCGTCCAGCTGAACAACGCCCTGCGCCGCTACAACATCCTGCGCCCCCGGTTGATGGAGGAGTCCGTCGCCCGCGACGAGCGCGACAAGGCGCTCGCGGAGGTCGAGGCGCGCTGGGAGGCACTGTCCACCGCCGCCAACTGGCTGGCCGCTCACCACACATACGTCCTGGCGGTCGCCGACGCCCGGATCGCCATCGGCATGTGGGAGGACCGGGCCGCCGCGGCGCAGTGGCCGGACCAGCACCGGATGAACGAGCAGGATCTGTCGGGGTACCGGCAGATCCTCGCCGCGGGGCACCCGCCCGTCGAGCCGCTCGATATCAGGCCGGCCGTCATCGCCGAGCGGCTGATGGCGGACCTGGAGCAGGCGTACGGGCACCGCCGGCAGCTGGCGGCCGAGACCCTCGGGCTGGCGGCGGCGGGCGACGGCCGGGTCTGAACCGGTGGCCTGCGCCAGCAGGCACAGTAGGGGCGGGGCGCGGGGAGAAGTCTCCCGGCGCCCCGCCCTTCGTCGTGCTGCGCCGGACAGATACCGGCTGTCGACGGGGCCCCGGCCCAGGTGCGGCGGCGCGTGTCGGCGCTGGGCTGTCGGCGCCGTGAGCTGGCCTAGTCGGTGACGTACACGAGGGTGTCGACGCGGTGCGTCTGCAGGCCCTGGTCGCGCAGTATCTCCGTGATGGTCTGCGCCATCCTGGTCGTGCGGTCGCGGCGGGCGGCGGGGCTCTGCTGATCGGGCCGCGCGGGCGCCGTGCCGGGTGTCCAGCGCACGATGACGGTGCCGTAGCGGTCAACGACCGCCTGGACGTGGTCGGCGTCCGCGGTCTCGGGCTTGAGCGGGAACCCGGCGGCCCGCAGGGTTTCTTCGACGGCTGGCAGGAGCGGGACGCGGGCGGGCGTGGGCAGTGTCGCGGCGGGCGCCGGGGCCCGGGCGGCCTCGAGGAGGCTGGCGGCGGTGCCCGCGATGCTGCCGGCGATGACCGCGCAGGAGCACGGCGTCATCTGCGAGGTGTCGCCCCCGGCCGCGGCGTTCGCCACCAGCGGGGTCAGGCACAGCGGCACGACCGCCATGCACAGCACGCTGATCCTGGCGCGTGCCCGGGGCAGCAGCCAGACCGCGGTGCCGAGACCAGCGATGACAGCCAGGGGGTACCACCAGCCATCAGCGGCGGACGCGATGAGGGCGGTCATCGGTTGGCCCCGGTGCGGTGGGCGGTCATGGTGCGGCCGGCACGGTAGGTGCCGATGGGCCGTGGATCGCCCGCGTACAGCGGCGTCATGCTCACTCCCCTTGTCGACTGCGGCGCCGGCACAGCTCTGGCGCCGGTTCTCCGGGCCCGAGGGGACCCTGCAGTCGTACAAGGAGGGCGTTGTGCGGTTTGTGACAAGGAGAGCGGGCCGGGCACGGTGTGCAATCACCTCTGCGCACCCGGCATCAACCGACGCGATCGTCGCCCCCGTCGACGGACAACGAGGGCGACGATTGTGCCTGGAAGAGGAGCCGGGGCGGGTCCCGTCTGCAGGTTCAGCGGCGGAGGCAGTTGGTGGTGATGACGGCGGCTTCCATCGCGGTCTTCTCCACCTGGTGGCGCTGGGGCAGTTCGGCGGTACCGACCTGGAGGGGTCGGGTCAGCAGCTGCACTGGGGTCCGGTTGACCTCCGCTTTCGGAGGGCGCAGTAGTTGGCCCGGTGCGGGGAAATGCAGTAGCTGGGCCAGTACATGTCGCTTCCGTCGTACCAGCTGTACCTCTGCAAGTCGCGCCAGTCATCCACCTGCAAGTCGTACCCGATGACCCAGTCCTGGTGGCCCCAGCCCGGGTGGGGGTTCTGTCCGACGAGGTTGTCGGCGGTGGCCAAGGGGTGCTTCGGCGAGAGCGTAACGCCCTCGATGCGGCCCTCGGCATGGGCCTGCCGGAGGACATCCCTTGCGCTGAGGTCGTGCTTGCGCATGTACCGGGAGACCACGAAGGCCCATTCGTAGGCGCTGGCGATCGTGGCGCTGTCAGGGGGCGGGGTGTTCACGTGTGGCTCCTCGGTTCGGTCGGCGTTCTGTTAACGCGGCGGATGGGTGTGTCACAGGTGAAGCGGCGGGCGCTGGTCCGGCATTACGGGCGGCGATGCGTCGTGCGGCGGGTCCCAGCTCGCCGACCAGGTCGTCGGGGGCAAGGTCCTCGCGCGGTGTGGAACCGACCGGGCCGGGCCTGGTCCCGTCTCGGGACCAGGCGCTTCCTCTTGTGGGCGGCTGTCAGCTGGTCGGTTCCCGGGGGATGACCAGCTCGAAATACTTCTCGAGGTCTTCCTTGGTCATCTGGCCGTCCATGGACAGCGAGCTGCGCAGTGCCCGGCCGGTGTCGTGGGCTGGGATGTCCCAGCGGGCGTTGGTCTCGCGGAGGATTTCGCCGATCGTCCACTGTGCGGAGTCGGGGTGGTGCTGGATGTACCAGTCGAGCATCTTCGCGACGGGCGGTGTCAGGTTCAGCTCCCACCAGCCGCGCTCGGTGTCGGGCTTCTTCTTGTTCTTCTTGGGTCGGTTCATCATGTAGGCGAAGTCGTCGAGGACGGCGTGCCGGATGGTCGGCCCGAGGATCGCGGTGGGCAGGATCTGGTCGAGGCTGACCCCTACGCTCCACGCGAGGATGTCGGCGACTTCCCTCACCGATGCCGGGTTGCGGTGCCTCAGGGCCCAGCGCTTGCGGTTGTTCGGCTGTCCCCACAGGGTGCCGTAGAAGTCTTCGGTGAACCGGTCGCGGACGCGGGCGGCTCCGGGTGAGAGCTTGTCCCGGTCGCCGGCGGACATGGCTTCGCGGATGCCGTCCGCCGAGCGCTGCCGGGATTCCACCCAGTCCTCGGCGACGGGGCGGGACCACTGTGCACGGCCTCCGACGGTGGCCTGCGGGAGGGGGACGTCGGCGGTGTCGCGGGAGATGTAGCTGCGCAGGCTGGAGGGGCTGATGCCGGCGAGCTGGGCCATCTCGGGTACGCCCAGCAGTTGGTCGCCGGAGAGTTCGGGGCTTGCGAGGTTGATGACGCACTGGTTGAGGGGAAGCGCCGGCTCCTGCTGCTGGTGGTGCCGGGCCCACAGGGCGAGGTGGTCGCGCCAGTTGTCCGGTGCCGGTGCCTGGGGGTCGAAGGTGGCGATCTTCTCCAGGTGGGCGTCGGCGGGCTGCGCTCGCGGGTCGAGCATGTCGTCGGCGGTGACGGTGACCGCGGCGCTGGCCTTGCGGCGCTCGTGGTCCTGGCTGACCGGGTCCCACACCTGGCCGGGCCGGTACCAGGTGGTGCCGTCCCACCAGTAGCCGCCGGCGCGGTAGAGCAGGGGGGCGTCGGTCCAGTCGCTGTGCAGGGACGAGGCGTCCCCGTCGTGGACCAGGAGCACGGTTCGGCCGTGGTCGGGGTGGTAGCGGACGGCCCATGCGAGGGTGTGGCGGATCGGGTCGGTGGTGAAGGCCCTCCATCCGCCGGAGGAGTAATCGGGGTCGAAGCGGCCCCACCTGCCCTCGGCTTTGTTGCGGCCGACGGCCTCGATGGCTTCGGGCCCGTCGTCGAGCGGGATGTGGGAGTCGTCGATGAACGGCAGGCCGGGGACCGGGTGGTCGGTCCGGATGCCGTTCGCAAGCGGACGGATGCGCGTCAAGGCGTTGCCTCCTGTCATTCGATAGCGTTGCTAGATAGTGCAGCACTTGCAACACGTCTTCCGCAACACAGTTGACTCGATAGAGGCAACACTTTCTGGCCAACCTCGGCCAGTCCTCCAACCCGCCGCACAACAAGAGGGAAGTGCCCGTCGACGGAGGCTCCCCGGAAGCCGGCTCTGAGGCCACGTCAGCCGAGTGCCCCCTCGAAGGAGACGACGTCCGTTTCGGCCGGGACCTCCAGAATCGGAAACGCGACCACGGCCGCGGCCGTCTTGGCGCGGTTGCCCCGGCCGTCAGCGGGTCGACCGTCAGATCACCCATGTGGGACCGGATCTGCGGATTCCCGTACGGGCCCGCGATCCGGCCGATAGCCTCCCGCGCGTGGCTTACATCTACCGCTGTCCGCAGTGCAAGGTCTCCTCCCCCCGGGGGAGTTGGGGAGACGCCAAGGAGCAGCGTCGCCGGCACCGCGCTGTCGTCCACCAGGGCCTGCTCCCCGACAGCGACCGCATTGACGAGGAGCCCGGTCTCCTCCGGCAGTTGCTGGGGCTGATCGGGGACCTGCTGCAGTGGCTGATGGACGGCGCGGTGTGGCTCATCCGCCGCGCGGCGCGCTCGCAGGCGTGGCAGTCCTTCCGCGCCTCGCGGTACTGGGCCCCGACCGTGCGGGCACTGGGCGGGGTCTTCGTCCTGGGGTGCGCGGTGTATGCGTGCACCCACAGCACCCTCGGGTAGATCCGGATGCACCGGCCGAGCGCGCCGGGGCGGACGGCTCAGATACGCCAGGCGCGCAGGCGGTCGGCGGCGGTGTAGACGTCGGCTTTGCCCTCGATGACGTCGCGGGCGAGGTCGACGAGCGCTCCGTACGGGGGGTCGATGCCGTGGCCGCTGATGTGCATGTAGGCGACGGCGGTGGCGCAGGCGAAGCGGGCGTTCGCGGCCGGCAGCGGTTTCAGCAGCACCAGGGTGTGCAGCAGCGCGGCGGCGCGCCATGCGGCGTCCGAGTTCGTGCCGAGGCGGGGCGGGTCCACGCGGTGGCGGGCGACGGCTGCCACCAGGCCGGAGAAGTCGTTGACCGATGGCTGGTCCGGCAGGGCTTCTTCGTGGCGCTGGAGGAGCCAGGGGACATCGATGTGGATGACGGGGGCCACGGTCAGGCTGCGGCTCGTGTCTGGGGCCCGGCGGGCAGTTCGTCGTCGGGGAACGCCGTGGCGAACTCTTCCGCGTACTGGTCGAAGACGGTGCGGAACACCTTGGCGCCTTCGTTCAGAGCGCGGTGACGCTCTATGCCGGCGGCGGCGGCTTCACGGACGAGCGCTTTGAGGGACATGCCGCGCTCGCGGGCGATCGCCCGGAGGTCCGCGAGCTGGTCCTCGGTGAAATCGACATTCAGGGCAGGCATGGACTCACGGTACCGCCCGGGTACCGAGGCCACAATCTCCGCAGCTCAGAAGCATATTTCTCTGGTACCGGCGCAGCGGTTCTGCCGAGTTGGCGGGGCGGGCCCGCGGTTCCTGCTCTTCGCGGGGGACCGTGCTACTGGCATTCCTCCGCCCTTGAGGAGGTCGCGCGGTGCGGGCGGGACTTCTCGGACGTGGGCCAGGTTCGTCGTCATCGTGGGCTCCTTCATTTCCGGGGTGTTCGTGCCGGGCGGCGCGCCCCGCTGGGGGCGTGTCCGTACGCGGCCACGCCCCCAGCGGGGTCGGTGCTGTCAGTTGCTGGGGTCGGCGGCGGTCGGGCGGCGGGTGGTGAGGTCGGTGACGATGACGGGCCCCTGTGCGGGGCGGGGGTCGTTGCGGTGGCGCCACCGGTGGAGGGTGCGGCGCGGGGCGGTGATCCAGCAGACGGCGGTCATCGCCATCCAGATGGGCATGGCCAGCCACCAGCGGATGTGCCGGCGGGTGAGGGGGCGGTAGGACATGCGGTCGCCCCAGGTCCAGATGCGGTGGAGGGGTTTGATGCGGCCGGCGAGGTAGCCGGCGGTGAGGGATCCGGCGGCGGTGAGGAGGAGTTCGGTGCTCATCGGGTCGGGGGCGTCCCTTCGTGGGGCGGGCGGCGGCGGGGCCTGGGGCCGGCGCCCCGGGGGTTCAGGGGGTGTCGGGATCGACGGAGGTGGGGGCGGGGATCAGCCGCAGGCGCTGGCGGGCGGTGGGCGGCGGTGTCTGTCCCGGGGTGGGCCATTCGTCGGCGCTGATGCCCCAGCTGGGAGGAGTCCAGCGGGGGCTGGCGGTCGCCCACCGGTACACCTGCAGCCAGTCCGCCGTGAAGTAGGCGGAGAGGAGACCGCCGCGGTTGGGGACAGGTTCGGGGGCGGCCGCGTTCTGCTCGGCGAGCTGCTCTTCCACCCGCTGGGCTTCGGCGCGGTGCCGGGTGCAGTAGGAGTGGAGGGTGTGCCAGCCGGTGGCCGGGTCGCGTTCGGTGACGTGGAGGGTGGCGGATGTCCCGCACACCCGCTCGGTGTTGCGGTCATCGGACTGGGCGCGGTGGCGTTGCTTTGCGCTGGCGTCCCGGGGTACGTACGGGCGGTGGCGGGCGGCCTTGCACCAGCCGGTGATGTAGGTCTCGCTGCCGGGGGCGGCGTAGCGGGGCAGGTCGGCGGCGATGAGGGGCTTGATGCGCCAGCGTCCGGTCTTCGGGTGGCGGCCCAGGGCCTTGCTGACGGTCTTGATGATGGCGGAGGCCGGGACGTCGGCGACGGTGAGGGCGTAGGCGAAGGCGAGGAGCAGTTCGCGGGCGCCGGATCGTTCGGTGCGGGGGTCGGCGTAGATTTTTTGGGTGTACATGGCGAGTGCTTCGGCGGGGGGCCGCTGGGGCCCGGGCAGGGTGGAGGGGGCGGCCGGGGCCGGCTCCAGGTGCCTGGGTGTGTTCACGGTTCTCCCTAGGGCGGTGAGTGGTCGGTCAGAGGCGGCGCGGCTGTGGCTAGGGCTACGGCGATTCGTACTTGGCCAGGCGCGCTTCGAGCTCGGCGACCAGGTCCTGGAGTTCCTCGATCGCGTGCTGGGCCTGGCCGCAGGACTCGCAGTGGTACGGGCGCAGGAGGCTGTGGGGCGGGGCGGGCAGGGTGCCCAGGAAGCGACGGTGCCGGGTGGCGGCGGCCTCGGCGACGCCCTTCGTCACGCTGGTGGCGAGGTTGTGGCCGTGGAAGCCGCAGCGGGGGTCGCAGCAGTCGGCGACCCATTCGCCGGTCTTGGTGGCCTGGACGACGTAGACGTTGGGGTTGTGGGGTGCGCGGCGCCTGGCCCGGGTGGTGTCGGGGGTGGCCGTGGATGAAGTGTTGGAACGGCTGGTCACGTTCAGGTCCTCCTCGCGGTCGTGGTGTTCGTGGCAGTCAGGCGCCGGTGCCGAAGGCGCGGCGGGCGGGCGGGGTGCGGTTGGCCTTGTCCTGGCGGGCGCGCAGGACCGCGGCCTGGCGGGAGAGGGCGTCGCGGCGGGCCCTGGCGGCAGCTGCCAGGGCGTCCTCATCGATCTCGGGCTCGGGCTCGCGGTCGTAGGCGCCGGCGAAGTACCTTTCGCGCAGCGCGACGGGGTCGGCGGGTGCGTCGCGGGCGGCCCGGGCGGCGCGCATCTCCTCGCGCATGCGCCTGAACTCGGGTGGGGCGATCGACTGCGACTCCTCCCCGGTGGCACGGGCCGGCCGCCGGACCGTATCGGCTGCCGGATCGGTGCGGTCCGGGAGCGGGGCAGGGGTGGAGGGCGGACCGGTTCGGCCCCGGCCGGATCCGGGGGGCAGGACTTTCAGCTGCCGGACGACGTCGGCGTGCATGGCGCGGTTGATGCGGGCTATGAGCTGGGGCCCGAACAGCCTCAGTTGGGTGCCGTAGGCGCTGCTGGCCGGCCGCAGGGTCAGGACCTGCCGCTCGGTGTCGTAGGCGACCGGCACCACGAGGTCGCCCTCGGCCAGCTCGGGGGCGATCTGCGCCCAGCGGTCCATGACCGATCCGCCCGCGGCAGGCCGCTCCCACGCCTGGGCGGTGACCAGGTGGGGCAGGACCGAGCCGATCCGGGCCGGGTCCCGGCGGTTGGGCCCGCGCATCGAGGAGCGGGGCTTCCGCGGCTGGTTGACGGGGCCGCGGGGCCGGGTCTTCGATGCGGCCCGGGCTGCGGCCAGGGTGGCGCGGGCGAGGTCGGCGCCGGACGGGCCGTCAGCAACGGTGGCCGGGCGGCTGGTGGGGGTGCTGGTCATGCCCACCCCCCGCCGCTGTGGAGCACCATGTGGCGGCTGCGCAGGCTGTGGCGGACGCGGTCGACGATGCGGTGGGTGAACAGGCGCCGTGCGTGGGTCTCGGCCGTTTCGTAGCCGTGGGTCGCGGCGATCGACTCCACCCACATCACCACGACGGTGCCGTCCTGCTCGGCCTGCTGCCGCAGCTGCACGATCTCCTGGCGGGGGATGTCTTCGAGCACCGGCAGGGACCCGTCGCCGATGCTGATGAGCTCGGCCTGGGCGTCTTCCTCCGGGCTGGCCGCCCAGATCTGCTGGATCTGCTCCAGCACCGACTGGTCGGCCGGCGGCTGCCAGCTCTCGTCCCAGCCGGCGTGCCGCTGCTGCTCAGCGCGCCGGGAGTCCCGGGCAGCCTCGAGCCCGCGCTGCCGCTCCTGGGGGGTGGACCAGGTGTGGTGGGCGCCCTGGAGGCGGTAGGCGAGCAGCCCGGCCGGGGAGTAGCGGCGGTCGGGGATGACCATGAGGTCCAGCCAGGCGATGACCTCGGCGGATGTCCATCCGGCGTCGGCGACGTGCCGCAGGACCCAGGCGGCCCGGGCGGTGTCGGTGTTGGCGAGCCACGGCAGTTGCTGGACGAGTTCACGGGCGAGCTGGTGACGGCGCCCGACCTTGTTCAGCCGCTGCTTCCGGGGGTGCTGGTGGGGCTTCTGGGGGGATGACGACGATGCTGCCCCGCTGGCGAGCTCTGCCTCATAGGGAACACGAGTATCAGCAGCAGAGGTAGTAGTAGCTGAACCCCCCAAGATTGGGGTGCAATCCGTGGTCCCCTGCGAGGTGTTGGTGGCGACCTTCTTCCCCTGCCTCCTGCCGGTGGTGCCGGTGGTGCTGCTGGCCGCGCGCATCCGACGCCGCCGGGTCCTGCGCCGGGCCTTCTTCCCCAGCTTCCCGATCGTCTTGCGCCCGGCCTCCTCGATGCCGACCGGCCGCCGCTGCAGGCCCTCGCCCACCGTGCGGATCCCCAGCGCGACATCGAACACCGCAGGGATGGTCCACAGGAACTCGGACGCCTGCGGCCGGCTGCCCTTCACCCGGGTCCCGCGCGCCGCGTACACGAGCAGCCCGGCCTCCCGCAGCATCTGCAGGTGGTACTGGACGGTGCGCTCGGACAGGCCGGTGCGCCGCGCGAGGTAGCTCACCCCGGGACGGCACGGCGACAGCTCGGCGCACAGCTCAGCAATCCGGACCGTCGTGGTCCCGAACCGCGGACCGTGCTGCCGCCGCGCCGCGTACACGCCGGCCCCGGCGACCCAGTGGACCGCCTGGAGCCAGGAGTACGGGTGCGGCGCGATCCGCGAGCGGGTGGTGACGGGCCACTGCTCGGCGTCCGGCACGAACAGCTCGGCGGGCATGCCGAGGTCCGCCCCGGCCGCGGGTGCGGCCTGGACTGGTGGTGTGGTCAACGCTGCCCCCGGAAGGAGAGCGCAGCGGACGTGATGGCTCCCATGCCCCCCGAAAGGAGCAGACCCCCCGCGTTAGTGACCGCTCCCGGGAAGTTCACCCGGGATGTGTAATGCGACACAGCCGCCCCGGGGCCCTGGCCAGGCCCGATGCGGTCCTGGAGGCGTGCAACTCCGTGACGAGAGAGCGAGTTCAGTCGCCGGGAAGTAGCCAAAAACAGGCCCCGAGCAGGGCGAGATGGCCGGATCCGGGCATGGCCAAGCTGACAAAGCTCCGACTGATGATGCATCATGACTCCGTGCTCGAGCGATCGCGAGGGCACGACGAAGCCCCTCGCGGGGTGACGGTTCTGGAGAGAACTGAAAATCGAACTGTTCGAAGCCGGCGGAAGCCGGGTCGAGCAGAACCTCCGAAGGTCAATTGCGTGACCTGACGGGGACCATGTGGCCGTGCGGTGCGCCAACACCTCACACGGCCGGGCGGACAGCTCGTCCGCCTAGTGGATCTAGGTCATGAGGACCACCTCGTCCCCCGAGGTGGATCCGGCCTCCGAGTTGATCGGGGCTCTCCTGACCGGCGAGACGACGGTGTCGCCGGTCAGGAGAGCCCCGATCGCATGTGCGGACACGCTCAGCTCAATGAGGGCATGCCAAGAGAAGCCGGCGCCTTCCGGAGCGGCCTGCAGAGCGTGGGACAGCGACCTGGCGGCGAAACGGCCCGCACGAGGACCTGCGCTGGGCCCCTGGTCCAGACAAGTAGAATCCATCCGTCGCCACCTCCTTGTGGGTGCGATCGCTCCCCCGGACTTGCTCAAGGTCGCGGGGGATAGACATTTATGGATCATCGCCGGGGTCACTCTACTCCCCCGCGTATCAACAGGTGTGCCGAGAGTAGCGACGTGTCGGTACACCTGATCGATCGTCACATCACCGTGCCGGGCCGGGCCTCGGCGGCGGGGCATCATAGAAGCATGCTCGCTGTCGACATCGAGACCGCCGCCACCTTCGCCGCTCCGCGCCGGGCCGAGAAGTTCATCGCCGCCATGCAGCGCATCGCGGCGACCCGCAGCCCTGGCACCCCGGTACGGGTATACCTGAGCGCCCCGCCCCAGTTGACCGACGATTTCCCCCGATGGGAGCGCCGCACCGCGCAGGTCCGCGAACAACTGCCCGCCGGCGTCGAGATGCTCTCCTACACCGACGTGATCGCCCAGGGCCTGCAGATCCCGGAAGACTGGGCAGCTCTGACGGAAACCCTCGACGGCCTCGTCCTGCTGCCGCTGCGCAAGGGCAGCCGCCACTCGCACGTCTACCGGACTGGGCCCCAGGCACGCAACGAACTGCGCTCCATGGTCGCCAGCAAACCGACCCTCCTGCACGCGTACGAGCAGGGCCTGGTCCCCATCATCGACTGCTACACCCGCCGCCGCGGCAGCAGGCAGGACCAGCTCGCAATCACCGTCCCGAAACGATGGGACCGCAACTCCCAGACCCTCCGTGCAGCCTTTCGCGCCATGCAGCCCACTGGCCAAGCCGGTGAAAACGCCACCGCCACGACGGGCTACCTTGCGGACCCCTTCGTGGCAGCCGGGTAGGCCGAGAGCCGTCGAATATAACTTCGTCATATTGCTTTCGCGTTCAGCTTTCCGGAAGTTCAGGCAGAGGAAATCCTGGATGCAGTAGCAAGCGAGAAGGACGCTGCCCGAGCCACCCAGACTTTCGATGCTCCGGATCTTCGGTTCGCACATGAGCGAATCCCTCCCGAAGATAGAATGCCTGCAATTTCTTGTTGTCTCGCCAGCAATCCAACCGCACCCACGGCAGCCCTTGCGATTGAGCGCGCAAGCAGGCGAAGTCGAGCATCCGCCCCCCGAGCACTTGGCCAACCGCCGCGCGACTGGTTATCAGCTTGGCGACATAGATAGCAGATTCGGGGGCATCATCGGCATGCCAAAAATCCATGTCCGGTCCAGTCAAAGTGACCGTCCCCACTGCTCGCCCCTGGTCGTCAACCACCCAGGTGTGACCGAGACGAACATCCTGATGCCACTTGGCCAGAGCAGGCTCACGGGTCCCTGGGTCTCGCCACTGATCGATGCCGGCCGCTGCCAGCCATCCTTCTGCCTCGACTCGAAGAGCCATGAGGTCTGGCAAGTCTGCCTCTGTCGCCCGTCTGATGAACTCCATAACTCAGACCTCCAGCTCGTAGGTCAGCTCATTGCGATCGCCTGGGGCGACCGTGACCATGACGCGCAGCGGCGTTGCGTCCGCCGCATAGCCGACCCGTACGTGCTGAAACACAGGGGTTCCTGCAGACAGCTCAAGAGCACGCACTTCATCTGGAGTTGGCATTCTGGTTCGGATCGAATCACGAACGCTCTTCTGAGGATGGCCGATGTAGGCCAGAATTCCCCCAGGCAGTGCTACGTCATTCGGCTCCATGAGCGGCGTGTCGCGAGCGATTCGTTCATCAAACCAGGAAGTCGACAACTGGTACGGCTTTCCGTCCACCCTGCGGTGACGGGAACGGCGAACGACCATGCTGCCTTGTGGCAGTTCGAGCCAGGCAGCGACAGAGTCAGGGGCTGCCTCGATCGATACCGTGACGTCCTGATGGGGTGTGCGCCCCTGCTCCAGTACGCCGGCGGACCAATCGTCGAGCCCCCGTACGGGGTCGTCTCGTCGACTCCCTCGCTCGTAGGTGCTTAGAGCCCACAGCAAGGGCTCCCGCTTGCGGACAGTCCGGCCGAGCCGTCCTCGACCCTCGGAGATCAACCCTTCGTTCTGAAGCCGCATCAACGCAGTACGTACGGTGTTGCGGCTCACCTTGTGCTGCTCTGCGAGTTGCAATTCACCCGGCACGGTGTCGCCGTCTTGCAGCGTTCCCTGCTCGATGCGGCTTCGGAGGTAGTCATAGACGACCTCCCATCGCGACCGGCTCACGGCGTCATCACTCCCTGGCATCGTTTCTGTGGGTACATTACCGCCTTCCTTCTCGACTGCAAGCATCCGGGCCTCCTGATCTGACTTCTGTATGGACTGTTGCAATCTTAGGTTCTGTAGGTACAGTACCGTCTGTCGGGTCCTCGCAACCGAGAGGATTCGCAGATGAGGAGTCCTGCCATGTCTTACAAGTCGATCAACCACCCCACCCCCCAGACCCACTCGGCCCTCGGGTTCGTCCCGATCCATCACCAGGACCTGGTGGCCTTCATCGCCGGCAGGCTGCCGGAGCACCAGGTGCAGAACGCGGAGGACCTCGCGCAGGACACATGGATGGTGGTTCTGTCCCGGGGTGAGCCCCTGGAGGGCGCCGGCTCCCCCGGCTTGCCGGCCGCCCTGATTGCCGCCGCGTACGACGTCCTGCACGACGTCCTGCACGAGGCCCTCGAACAGCCGGAGCTGCTCCGCTTCCGCGACCACCACGCCCCCGCCCCGTCTGCCGCCTGCGTGATCGAGGCGCTGCCCGCGCCCGACCAGATCACCCGCAGCGAGATCTCGACCGCGCCGATTCCCACCGCGCCCACCGACCTCGACGAGGTCCTGGTCCAGCACGGCGTCACCGACTCGCCAGTCGCGGCGGCGGCCTGACGTTCCGGCCCCCACGATGCGGCTCCACCCCCGGTGGGGTCCGCGTCGCGGGCGCCGGGCCGACAGGCCCGACATCCGAACCGATCAACAACATCCGCCCGACTGCTGGTGACGTCCCCGGGCCGGTCCTCAGACCGGATGAACCGGAAGGTGACAGCGGAGAGGCAGATACATAGGGCAGCCAACGGCGGCGCGGCGACGAAACACAAGGTCCCGAGGCCACCAGCGGAACACCTGCCCACCTCTTTCACACAGAGTGCGATGTCCACTCGCTGCGGCCCATGTCCGTGGCGGCCGGAGACCGCAATCCACGAAGGAGAGCAGCACGTGCGACACAACGGACGGCCGTGGATCGCGGCCAGCACCAGCCCCCGCCGCATCCACATGCGGGAGACCACCCACTCCTTCGCCTGTCACGACTGCGGGCAGTGGGAAGACCTCCGCAAGGGCGACATCGCCGACCGGGACAGCAAGGGCCAGATCATGGGCGGACAGACCGTACGGCTCATCGCCGTACACCGCCCGGACGGCAAGCGTTGCCCGGGCAGCGGACAGCGCATCGTTCTCGACATGTCCCTCGCCACCTGGCGCCAGCGCCTAAAGAAGCGGGACCGCATGCGGGCCAGCACCATCGCGGTCAGCGACATCGACCTGACCATCGGGAAGCAGCAGCCCTCCATCGTCTGCCGGGACTGCAAGACCTGGCGCTCCCTCGAGGACGTCCTCCCGCGTACCGGATCCGACCCGGTGTGGATGATCACCCCGCACCGCAACGGCAGTGGAAACGCGCTGTGCCTCAGCAGCGGCCGCCACGTCGTTCTCGACCGCGACCCGATCCTCTGGCAGGAAGCGCTCGACCGCCAGATCGCCAACCAGGAGACGGTGGATGCCGGCTCCCGTACCCGCACCACCGTCTCCAAGCGGCCCTCCCCGCCCGCGCCGGCCGTCCTCCAGATTGCCCAGCAGCGGCAGTCCCAGCGTCCCGCCGAACAGGCCCGGCTGAAGCTGCGTGCCCACCAGGACCTCTGCCGCAGCTGCATGGCGGCGAAGTACGGCCGCGGAATCCCCTGCGCCACGGGGACCGAGCTCACCGCCGCGTACCGGACGGAGATGACCAAGGAGAACCAGGCCCAGCCCTCCAGCAGGGACCGGGCCAAGGCCCGCGCCGGACAGTGGAAGAAGGTCCTCCCCGCCGTCCAGCTCGCGGACGCCCAGCGGTTCCCCGGCCACCTCACCGCCCAGCTACCGGAAGCGCCGATGCCCCCGCGCTCCACGCTCCACCCCGAGCCCCGCCACTGAGCGACCTCAACCGGGGCCAGCAGCAGATGCTGCCTGCCGCCGTGGAAAGCAGCGGCCCCGTCCCCGGCCACATCAACAACGTGCTGGCCCTCACCTGCACGGACCTGTGCGGCCGCTCGCCGCCTCACTCAGCCCGCCGCCTGACCAGGAAGAACCTCATGGCCACACCGCACAACCACCGCCCGGCCTACGGCCGGAAGATCGACGGATGCCCCCGCTGCACCGAGCTGAAGGAAGGCGCCGAACCCGTCAGCCAGCCCTGGCGGACCCAGTACGCCGACCGGAAGCGGATGCAGCAGTCCGCGCACGAGAAGCACTTCGCTCCCGGGGGCCCGCATCAGACCGGAAAGTGCGGCCCCGTCTGCACCTTCGGCGACTCGTGACCCCACCGACCAGCCGAGGCCACCACCACCAGCGCAACACCTGAGAGGACCTCATGAAGAACACCACCAGCTCTTCGCTCAGCCCCGCCGCCGCGCGAGTCCTGGACCGCGCCTTCCGCCACCCCCGCCGCTCGGTCATCACCCACAACGGCGACGCCCTGTGGGAGCTGGCCACGGCCGGTCTCGTCAACGGCGACGCCCTCTCCCCCGAAGGCATCGCCGCCGCCGAGCTCCAGGCGCAGCAGAACCAGCCCGCCGCCTGACCCTCCTGTCGCCGCCGGCCGCCGCCCACCAGCACCACGGGCGGCGGCCGGAGACGTGCAGCGGGGCCAGGCCACCAGAGGCCGCGCCCACCGGAAACAGAACCGGAGGCAGCAGATGAGCCAGGGCAACCAGCAGGCCGAGTCGAGCAAGAAGCCCCAGCCGACGGCGGCTGAGGACCTGATCCGCCGCAACTTGACCCGGGCCCGCCAGCAGCTCGCAGGACAGCCCCAGAAGTAACGGACCTCCACCAGCCACGAAAAAAAAGCGGCCCCCTGGATTGCCGTCCACGGGACCGCCTCGATCGCCATGGAGGCAATCAAATGACGCGCACCATCATTGCATCCCGCCACCACCGAGGCCAGACACCCCCCACCCACTCCTCACCCCAGACCAACCACCAGACCCCCCGCTGCCCCAACCCCTCCCCGGCCACCGGAGGGACCATCGACGGCTCGCGCTGCCCCTGCGGAGCTGATCTCGAGGGCTGCGTAACTCCCCGCTGCCCCAACCCGTCCGTCGCCACGCAGGGCAGCGTGGCCGACGACATCCAGCGTGAAGCGGATGAAGCCGACCAGCCCGAATACGACGAGGACGACAACCCCGGGCTGCTGCTCACAGCGCCGCTCGTACCCACCAGCCAGTACATGTGCCACAACATGCCCATGCGCCAGGTCAGCCCCGGGCGATGGGAATGCCAGAACCCCGACTGCAGCGCCCTGAACATCGAGACCGGCCGGCACACCCCCGCGGTGAACGCCGACTCCCGGGAACCGCTGCCCATCCGGAAGCCCGGCGCCACCAACCCCCCGAACCTCCCCCCGATCAACCAGCCCCGCCAGCACAACCACCGCAACCAGGCCGACGAGGCCCTGCACCGCACCCGGATGGCACACCGGACCGCCCGCTCCCTCGCAGGCCCGGCTCCGCACTCCGAGCGGGACCTCCGGGGTCAGCTCTTCCAGACCACCGGGCAGCGTACTCAGCGCGCGACCGCCGGTACGGGCACCCTCAACACCCTCGCCGTCCTGACGGCGCCGCTCGCCGCCGTTGACGAGTGGCAGTGCCGCGTCTGTCAGGACTGGTTCGCCGGACGCTACCCGCCCCGGCCCCAGGTCTGCGCCAGCTGCCCCGCCAGCGCCTGACTCGCCGCTACCCCGGTCGGGGCGGTCCACTACCCGCCCCGACCACCGAACAGACTCACCCGCCTCGGCCTGCCCTACTGGCAAGGCCGGCTGACCCCCTCACTCCAACCCTTGGCCCATCTCGTTACCAGCGCCCGCCAGTCCCTGGCAGCAGCTGAGCTTGCCATCGCCGAACACGGCATAGACAGCAAACCCGCCTCCAGGGCCCTGCATCGGGCCAACCACGCGGTGGCCGGCGCCCTCGACGCCGGCCACCGCGTCACCGACATCCACCACCGCCTCCCACCGAAGGCGGGCACGTGAACAGCGGGCCAGGGCACTGGCCGCGCGCCCCATGACATCCCGACCAACGCCGAAAGGACTCCGAAATGTCCCGCCCCCGCACACTCCCCGCTCCGACGCTGGGCTTCCTCGCCGAGATCCAGATCGGAGGCGACCTCGTCAACCACGAGGGCCGCGTGCCCCTGGCCGGCACCTACGAGGAAATGCGGCAGCGGGCCATCGCCCTCCTCCGCAGCACCTGGCCGCACACCACCGGCGCCTCGATCCAGCAATTCGTCTGGAAGCCCTGACCAGCTGGCCCGGCCGCCGAACGAGCGGCCGGGCCCGCGCTGTCCCGCCTGCCCAGACCAGGCCGAACGGCCTGGGCAGACCGGAGAGCCGACAGTCGACGCCTTCCGTCATGGAGCAGCCACCCCGGCTGCTCGCATCCACTGCCGCATCCCCGCCCCCACAGAGGGAGTTCCCCATGAACCACCGTGCCCGCGCCCGCGCCGCGCGCCGCGAGTCCACCATCTTTCTGCTGGCTGCCATCGCCTGCGACGCCTTCGCCGTGATTGTGCTGGTGACGGCGCTGTGAGCGGGGGGAGTACGGCTTGGCCGGTCGCGTGGCCGCCCGGAGTGATCGTCCGCTACCTCACCCTCGCCGGAGCCGCCCTGGCGGACCCCGCCGCCACGGTGGACGTGTCGTGGGCTGGCGGGCAGTTCATCTGCCGCTGCCGCGGCTGCGACTACCGCCGGTCCTGGGACAGCGGCGACTTCGCCCATGATTCGGCCGTGAAGCACGCCGAAAAGTGCCGGGCGCTGCCACGGCCCGGGGAGTCCTGATGCCGACATTCATCCGTCGCCGCCACCTGGCCCTCCTGCCTCCGGCGGTGGCCTTGGTTATCAGCTGCACGGCGGTACGCCAGCTCGTCGCCGCAGGCGTACCGGTCGTTGCCGCCGTCGCGGTGGGCCTGCCCGTCCTGTTCTCCTGGTGGTCCGCGTCCAGGCGACTGCTGCTCACCCAGCACATCCGGTGCCCGCGCTGCGGTGAGCACATGCGGCTGGTCGATCCCGAGCCCGGCCTGGTCCGACGGCTCCAGGAGGACCACGCCGGCCACTGCCCGTCCGACCCCAGGGCGTAGGGGCCGTTTCGTCGAGACCTCCGCCCATTTTCGGTCCCGGCGCCTCCCGTGCCGGGACCGTTTCGCGCGCCCCGCGCGGCGCGCCCGCCGCGGCCCCGCCCCGAGCTCGACCCGGGGGCGCAGCTTCGTCGCGCCCCGAATCTTTTCGCCTCCACCCCGGACTGTTTCGTCTCCCCTCACATCGCACCTCCAGGAGCACCCCCATGGCACTCACGCAACTGCCTCTCAAGCGCCGGTCGACGGACCCGATGCCCCCCAGCGGGGACCTGAGAGAGAAGGAGCACCCTCCTCCGCCGACCACCGTTTCGCCCGAGCCGACCGCGGTTTCGCCTGAGCCCGGCGACGTTTCGGGGACAGCCGAGAGCGTTTCGCCTCAGCCCAACGCACGTCTGCGGCTGACCAAAAGCCAGGCATGGGCCATCGCCGGAATCGTCCTCGGATCATTTGCAGTCGCAGCCATCGGCCTCTACCTCAGCTTCGACCACGTCGCCCATTTCGCCTACGAGCGACTCCATTTCGGCGCCGACGGCAACCTCACCAACGCGAGGCTGTTCACGATCGGCGTCGATGCCGGCATCCTCGTCCTGATCGGCGTCGACCTCGTCATGGCCTGGCTCCAGCGGCCGATCCACTGGATCCGCTACCCGGTGTGGCTGCTCACCGGCGTCACGGTCGTCCTCAACTCCGCCTCCGCCTCGCCCCAGGGCCGCGCCTGGGAGCTGATGGACTATGTCGCGGCCGGCGCCCACGGTGTCGTGCCGGTCCTGTTCATCGTGGTGGTGGAGATCGGCCGCCACGCCATCGACCGCATCCTGCGGCCCAAGCCGCCCAAGCCGCCCAAGGTGAAAGCCGACCGGATCCCCCTCCACCGCTGGCTCCTCGACCCGAGCAGCAGCGGGAAGATGTACCGGCAGATGCGGTTGCGGGGCATCCACTCGTTCAGCGAGATGCAGAAGCGCGACCAGGACCTGCGCGGCTACGAGACCTGGCTGCGCAAGAAGTACGACGGCGACCTGGGCAAGGCCACCGAAGAAGAGAAGCTGCCCATGACCATGGCCAAGCTCGGATACACCGTCGACCAGGCCCTGGCCCTGCCGGGAGAGCTGGCCCGCAAGGCCATGAACCGGCAGCACGCCGCCACCATGGAGGCCCTGGAGCGGCGCAAGGAGAAGGCGATCCTCAAGGGGGAGGCCGAGGCCGCGGAAGGGGTGGCCGAGCAGGAGACCAAGGCGGCCATCGCCGAAGCGCACAACCGGGCCACAACCCGCGCCACAGCCGCCCAGCGAGCGGCCGAGCGCGAGGCTGAGGCTCTGGAGACCGAGGAAACAGCCAGGGCCCGCCAGGCAGCCGCCGAAGCTGATCTGGAGGCCCTGCGGGCCCGCAAGGAGGCCACCGAGCTGGCGCCGGCCGTCATCGAGAAGGAGCGGGCGCAGCTCGAGGAGCGCCGCCGCCTGGCTGATGAGGCCCACGCTGTGGCGGCCCGCGAGGCCGATGCGGCCAGGCTGGCCCGGGAACAGGCCGAGGACGAGGACCGGACGCAGGCCCTGGCGAAGGAGGCCGCCAAGAAGCGGCTGGCCGCTGCCGAGGCTGAGCAGCAGGCCCGTGAGCTGGAGGAACTCGCCAAGCTCTCCACCCGCGAGCGCAACCGCCGCAAGGTGATGCGGATGATTCTGAACGCTGACGGTGTCGTTGATGACGTACCGCTCGACGACATCCGTAAGGCGCTGAACGTCTCCTCGACGGACACCGCCTGGAAGTACCGGACGGAGGCCGCGAAGGCCCTCCTTGACGGCGAGAACCCGTTCACCAGCCCCGCCGCCACCCAGGGCGGCGAGCAGGAGTGACCCCGTGCTGGATCGCCGGCCACCACCGTGACCCGGCGATCCAGCACGCACCGACAGCTGGCGCTGCCGCTGCCGTTCCCGGCCACCCCCCTTGCGGTCGGGCGCGGTTGTGGGGCCGCCAGCCCCCGTAACCCACGCACCCAGGCCCCACACCTTCACGAGGAGATCAGCGATGACCGCAAAGACGACCGAGGAAGAGCCCCGCTGGACTTCCGACCACCTGCTCACCGAGGACGGAGTCCGCGCCTACAGCGAGCAGCTGCGAATGATGTTCCGCCTGTACGCCCAGGACTTCCGCACCCTGGCCACGGAGGTCCGCGACGACTACCTGGCCGACCCGGCCGCCGGTGACCGCTGGCCGATGACGAACCTTCACGCGCGCCAGCTCGCGAGCGGCCTGAAGGAGATGGAGCGCCACGCGCAGGCCATCGTCAAGGCGGCCAAGCGGCTGGAGGCGGGGCACCGAAAGGTCCGGATCGAGCTGCCGCAGGCCAGGGCGGAGCGAGCGCTCCGCAGGAAGGCCAAGAAGCGCCGGATGCTCGACCGGGGCGGCGCTGCCGAGCAACTGCCCGGTGGTGTCACCGGCAGAGTGGCCGCCGCAGCCTCCGGACAGCCGCTTCCCGCCCGCAGGGAAGGCGACGGGGCCGGGCCGGGCAGCACCCCGTTCTCCGAGCTGATGCGGAAGAGCGGATGAGCGAGGAACTCACACCCGCCGAGCGGCGTGCACGTGAGAAGCGGCAGGCGAACATCGCCGCCTTCTACAACGGCCGCCAGAAGACCGCCGGGAGCCAGCAGGAGGTGGCCTCCGTAATGGCCGACTACGCCCGCGCGGTGGCCACGCAGAAGTCGGGCGGCGACCCGCATTCCCCGGTGTGGGCGGACCTGGCCGAGACGCTCCACACCTGGAGCCGCAGCCACAATCAGTGACTTGTTGTTGTTGCCGGTTGTTGTTGCCGGGGGCCGGGCCCGGGGTTGCCGCCCACCCAAGGCGCGCGCGCGACGCGCGCGCGCGAGGATCTCATTCGACGTAACACATTGTCAACTCCTTGAAGGGGGATTCTCATGTCCCATGACGGCGAGCACGAGGACGGGAACGACCACGGGAAGGTGCTGCACCTGCCCGTGGTCGGACTGCGGCCTCCCGAGCCGGAGCCGCCCGACACCTCCGATCCCGATCCACCGGACTCCCCGGCCGCGATCTCGCCCGACGCGCACGTGCGCCAGGGCGAGGACGGCGGCTCCACCGGGTTCCCCTCCCTGGCACCCCTGCGCATGGAACCTCCGCCCGGCCTCCGGCTCCCGCCTGTCGTCCCTCTGAACGGCGGTCCCGCCGACGAGGACCCGGGCCTGGACGGTGCAGGCTCCGACGGCCGCGGCGAACGGCTGGGTCTTGGCGGAGCTGCCGCACTCGGCGTCTTGGCGTTCGCGGGCATCGCTGTCGCGGCCAGCCGGGGCGCCGCCGCTCTCCTGGACCGGGGCAACACCCGGCCCGAGCACCACCAGGCGGCCCGGTCTGCGGCGGCGTCCGGCAACAGCGCGTCCCGGCCCTCAGCGCAATGGGCGACCGGAGCCGGCGGCGGCACCGCAGGATCCGGGCGCAGCAGCGGCCTTGGCGATCACCGTTCGGGGCGGCTGTGGCCCGCTGGGAATCAGCAGGGCCAAGGCCGCGGCAACGGGTGGTCCTCAGGCGACCGGCCGAAGCGAAACAGCGGGAGCGGGGGACCTCTCCAAGGGCACGGGCAGAGCGGCCACGACCCCCTCCGTCGACCCGGGCACCGGGACCCCCTCCGCTCGTCCCGAAACGACCCGGGGTCGTTCGCGAAAGAGAACCCCCGGACCCGAAACACTCCGCACCCGCAGACGAAACAGCAACACCGCGGCGGCACCCAGGAGGACCCGTTCGGCTCGCGAAGCGGCGGGCTGGACCGACGCCGGGCGCCGCGCGGCCCGATGGGCCCGCGGCACAACCACCCATCGACGAATCCCGGTGGCCCGGGAGCGAAAGGGGACGGGGCGGCACCGAAAGAGAACTGGGCGACGCCGAAACGCAGCCGCGGGTCCCACGGCGACACCTGGTTCGACCCGAAACAGCCCAGGAGGAACAACAAGGGGGACGAGGTGAACTGGCTGGGGAAGCTGCCCGGCCTGGCAGCCCAGGCAGCGCGACGTGCCCGCCGGGAGGGCCGGAGCGAATCGCGGGACCGTCGAGCCGAAAACCTGGAGGCCGACACCGCCTCACGGGTTCGGCTTCGCGCAGCACGGAACGCGGCCAGGCGAAACCGGGAAGCGGAGCGGGAGGCCCGCCGGGTCGCCCGGCTGCGGTGGCAGGCGCGGCAGCGACGGCGATGGAACACCACACGTCGCGTCAGCAGCCAGCAGTGGGGCAACAGCAAGCGCGCCGGCCGTGCCTACCGAGCCTGGTGGGACCGTCTGCTGTGGCGGATGCAGACCGGATCCATGATGACCGGCAGCGGCTCCGGCCCGCACGGCGGCAACAGCGGCCCGGCGGGGGGCAGTGGCTGGGGCCCGCACGGCGGCACCGGCGGATCGGCGTTCCGGTCTCCGCCCGGACCGGGCTGGGGACCCGGGCCAGGCGGAAGCGGCCCATGGGCGGGACACGGGCCGATGCGGCCACCGCCCGGCATGAACGGCATGAACCAGCCGATGACCGTGCACCTCACCCGGATCAAGCCGGACCCACCGCCCCCGCAGAGCGCGGGCGCCATCGCACCGCCGTCGCCCGCGACGGGGAACAGCGGCCCCGCACGAAAGGACCCCCCCATGGCGCAGGACAGCCAGCCCGCGGCGACCACCACGGAGACGGTGTCCGTCACCCTCACCAAGACCACGGCCACCACCACTGCGGCAGCAAGCACCGGCGCAGCAACCACCGCACCGGCGAGCGCGATGTTCGCGGCCAATCCCCTCTACGCGGCCGACGGGGACCTGACGATCTACGACCTCGTCGAATCGGACCTCGACACCGCCGAGGAGATCCTCGAACGCGTCGCGGTGGCCCGGGCGGACGCCGAAGCCACCCAGGCGTTCGCAGCCCTCATGGACCAGCTGCTGGCCTTCGTCACCCAGACCAAGATCCCCGGCTCCCTGTACGGGTGGACGATCCGTCTGCGCGAACGCGCCGACGAGATCAGCAAGCTCGCCCTCGCGCTGGCCGAGCAACTCCCCCAAGCCTCCGAAGCCATCGCCACCGCGGGGAACCGCGCCGCCGACCGGCACCAGCAGCTGGCCGACACCGTCCGCGACCTCGGCCACTCCGCACCCGCCGAAGCGCCCTACCACAAGGAGTAAGGAGCCACATGCCCGACAATCTCCCCGCCGTCAGCCGCGGACACCTCAGCCCACCCGTTCCGGCCCGGCGGGAAACCGCCGCTCCCCCGGCACCCGCCGCCTCGCCGGCGCCGTCGCCGCCTCAGCAGGACGCCGTACTGAAGTGGTTCCTCGGCAGCAACACCCCGCCGCCGCCCCCCACCCCGCCCGGCGTACCGCCGTCGCTCTCCGGTGACAGCACCTCCCTGCCCCTGCCCCACAACCTTCCCTCCCCAGTAGGCGCAGCCCCCGCCGTCAGCAGCGCCGGCGGCGTCATCGGCGCCATCAGCGACACGGTGCGCTACAGCGGCGTCCTCGCCAAACTCGCCCTCGCCGCCATCGCGCTCCACCGAGCCGGTAACCGCGTGAGGGACACCTACTCCTACATCACCGACTGCGCGCAGAGCGTCGACAACCAGGCCGACCTCGCAGCCAACCTGAGGGTCGACTCGGACACGCTCGCCGAGCACCGGCAGGCCGCCAACATCATGCGCAACGCGCTGAAGCTCTCCGACGATCTGGCCGCCAAGACGGACGACCTGGCCCTGATGTTCGACCAGGCCCGCGCCGACCACGCGCGGGACTACGGCCCCGTTGTCCAAGTGGCGCAGGCCATGACCGTGGAGATGGCAGACCGCAGCTTCTACCGCAACCGATAACCACCCTGACACCCGTTCACCACGGGGCGGCCCGATGAGGGCCGCCCCGTCGCCGTATCCAGGAGACCCACCTCATGTACCTGCCCAGCAGCGACCGGGTGCGGGGCGCCGCCCGTACCGCCCGCAACACGGCAGGCCGGGTCGGCACCTTCGCCGGCGCCGCCGCACTCGCCGCCAGCACCCTCGGCGCCCCCTCCCTCGCCCTCACCCTCCCCGTCACCGCCGGCGCCGTAGCCGTCGGCTACACCGTCTTCGTCGGCGCCCGCAAGGACGACCCGCCCGGGAAGTTCCTCAAAGCGCTCTACCTCTCCCCCGGCATCACCCTCGGCGCCCAGCTGGCCGCCGGATACGCCGTACCCGGCACGCACTGGTGGGAGTTCGCAGCCACAGCCGCCTGGACCGGCATCGTTCTCAAGGTCCGGCCCTCCGCCTGGGCCAGGGACCTGCACACCCCGCCCGCCGAGAACCTTCCCGAGCTCGACGCCGTGTACGAGGTGATGCAACCCGAGGAGGACGACGACGACCACATGCCGGCCGTCATCACCACCGGGCCGATGTCCCTGCGGCTCGCCTCCTTCTGGGAAGTCCACGTCGCCGCCACCGGCGGCCCGGCGCCCGGAACCCGCCTGGACAACATCTCGGTGAGCGGCCCCAGACAGTGGTCCGCGCACATCCTCGGCGCGCCAGGCCAGCCCGTGGGCCAGGTGAACGTCCCGAAGCTGTCCGCGCTGACGGACATCCCCGAAGAGCTCATCGCGATCGGCCCCGTCCCCGGATCCGGGTCCGGCCGCCGCCGCATCACGGTCGGCACATCCGGACCACAGAGCTTCGAGGAGCTGTGGGCCCGGAACATCGCCCCCGCCGCCATGCCCGGCACGACCGTCGTGCAGATCCGGGCCGGAGACGCCAACGGCAACGAAGTGCCCCTGGAGAACATGTGAACCGCAGCACTGAGGTCCCCGAGTTCATCGAGATCGCCCTCGCCGTCCCACCCGGGCAACTCGTGCAGTACAACCACGCGAACCTCGTGTCCGCACTCCGCCCGTACGGTGTCACCGACCCAGCGTGCGTCATGGTCGAGACCGACGGCGCCGGCGGGGCACTGCTCACCGTCTACCGGCGCCCACCGCTGGAGAACCTCCCCGAGGTCCGGCCTGCCGACCTGGTGATGGACAACGACGGCTACATCACCGTCGGCCGCTACCACGACGGCGAACCAGCCCGCATGAGGCTCTACGTCCCAGGATCCGGCGCCCAGAGAGCCGCGATCTTCGGAACCACGGGCGCCGGAAAATCACGGGTGCTGCACCTCCTGCTCGCGGCGGAGAAGCGCTCGGGCATCGTCTCCTGGCTCGCTGACCTGAAGCAGGGCGGCCAGTCCGTCCCCGAAGCCCGGGGCCAGGTCGACGTCCGCGTCACCACCCCCGAAGGGGCCATCCTCCTGCTCCAGGCGGGCCTGTGGGACGCCGAGGACCGGATGCGCCGCTACGCCGAGATGGGCCGCTCCGCGTTCGTCATCAACCGCCCCGATCCGCTGCTCTCCCTCCGGATCGATGAAGTGAACCGTCTGCTCGGCCCGGTCTGCCCCTACCGCAACTGCGGCGCCCACTACATCAGCGAGATCGGCCGCGCCGGCCGTTCCGTCGGCGAAGGCATCTCCATCTCCGGACAGGCCGCACACGTCGAAGAACTGGGCGGAAGCGACACCCTGCGGTCCATGCTCCGCGAGGGCGACACCGTCCTGCTCCGCTGGTCCTCCGGCGTCATGGCCAGCCTCGTTTCCGACGGCCTCCTCCCAGGAGACGCGCACCTCGTCCCGATCCCCCGCCAGTTCGGCAACCGCCAGCTCATCAGCCGCTTCGACCGCAGCAACGCCCGCCCCACCGGGGCCAGCACCGGCGGAATGGCCTACCTCCTCGGCGGCCCCCGGCCCAACTCCCTCATGCGCTTCAGCCGCGTCGGCTCCCTCGGCGAGGTCGACGGCATGGACCCCGAGATCCTCGCGCTCTACGGCACGGGCGAACCGGCCCGTCTCCACCAGCACGCGCCCGAACTCACCGACTGGTACAAGCTCGCCCGCACAGAAGGGGCCATCGACGAAATCGCGGCCAGCCTGCCCGTGCTGGCCGCCAACCTCATGACCGAGCAGCGCGGACTGGGCAAGGACCAGGCGCTCCAGGCCGCAGCCCAGCACCTCGTACGGACCGCCGACAGCAGCTACACCATCACCCCGCTCGACGACGAGGCAGCCGAGGCGGCCGACACGTTCTCGCCGCCGGCGGCTGAAGCCATGCCAGCACCGCAGGAGAGCGTCACCCCGCCGGTGCCCCCGCTGCTGGAAGAAGAACCCGCCCCGCAGACCGCTGCCGCCCGGATCGCCACCGCGCTGCAAGGAGGACCACTCGACAAGCAGGACATCATCACCGCCCTGGAGAACGACGGAGGACGCCGCATCTCGGTGTCCCGCGTGAACACCGTCCTCTCCGAACTGGTCCGGGCGAACAAGATCACCTCCCCCGCCCGAGGCCGCTACCAACTCCCCTGAACCACCCGCCACCCACTCCGGGGCGGGCCGCCCACGCCCGCCCCGGGAGCACCCCCGCCATGACCACAACCCACACCCCGACCACCGCCCCAGCACCCAGCCCCACCCAGCCAGGTCAGCGAGAGCTGGACCTCGACGCCCGCCTCGCCCTCACAGACGCCGCGATGACCCTCCGCCTCGAACTGGCACACACCCGGCTCGCCGTCGACACCGCCCACCCCGAGACCCGGCCAGCCGAAGTGAGCACCGAGGCCCTGACCGCCTACGCCACCCGCCGCTTCAACGCACCGCCCGACCTGTACCCCACCCCCGTGGCCGCCCTCCTCCAGCGTGCCGCTGTGCGTCTGGAGACAGGCGGATGGTGCCGCGGCGCCACCCGAGACACCTCGGGCGCCACCTGTCTCTACGGCGCAGTCCACGCCGAGGCCGCCGGCCACCAAGCACTCGAGGGCGACGCGCTCACCGTGCTGCTGGAGGCCATCCGCCGCGCTTTCGGCCCCGACATCGAATCCGTCCCCGCAGCGAACGACCACCGCGTGCGGGATACCGACAACGCAGTCCAACTACTCAAACGCGCCGCGCTGATCGCCGACGCACACGCCATCTGACCCACTCGCCCAGCAAGCCAGCCTCAACCGGCCCGCTCCACCCGCCAGACAGGAGACCAACATGCCGACCGACAACCAGCCCCAGGAGCACACCGAGAACACGGTGTCCGGCCAGACCAACACCGACTCGATCACGCAGGCCAACAACATCACCGTCACCGTCACCGCTCACCGCGGTTTCGCGAACGGCCCCGGCACCACCATCACCGGCGGCCAGCACTTCCACGACAACAGCTGAACACCGGGCCGTTCGGCCCACCCACAGCACCCCCGGCCGGGCGGCCCCACCAGGACCGCCCGGCCCGCGCTTGCACCAGCGGCCCCGGCCGACGGGCCCGCACATCCAGCAACCCGCCACCAGCAACAAGGAGCAGCACATGAACGCGACCTCCGACACCGCTCTCAACGAGATCCCCGACCAGCCCACCGCCAGCACAGCCCTCTCCCACCGAGGCAAGGACCTCGGCGCCGCCGCCGCACTGCTCGCGACCAACAGCTTCGGCGACTTCTACCCCGACCGGGCCTGGCGGGGCAGCTCCGGGCTCCACGTCACCGGCGAGGGCGTAGCGGCGGCTCTCGCCATGGTGCTCAGCGATGTCGAGCGTTCGTGGACCGGGGGCCGTCGTCGCGCGGCCGACGGCGACGCCGCTCACCCTCTGGACGCCGTCAACGAGAGCTCCTCGATCAGGGACATTCTCCGCGCGGCCCTGCGCTGGATGCGCAAGGAGGGCGAACTCCCCGCACCGGACACCGCGTGGATCGCCCTGCACCGGCTCGGCTCCTCCGAGCACAGCGACCGGGACACGGTGACCGTCGCGCAGCGCTGTGTCCAGGCCGTACTGCGGGCCCGCACGGGCGCCGACCACCCGAGCCTGCGGGACTGGGAAGGGCGCACCGGGCGGACCCCTGCGCAGGTCCACGACCTCCTGGCCGCCGCCGCCGCACTGGCCCGCGAGTACGGGCCGACCGGCGAAGACGGTGCCTGGCGGCGCCTGCCCGACCTGGAGCACATCGCGCCGGTCAGCGGTGTGTGGAGCCACGTGCCCGGCCAGCGGGTCAACCAGCCGCTGGCGGCGGCGGCCAGGGCGGTCGCGGCCCACGGCTGGAACCGGGAGGACACACTCCGCTCGGTACTACGGGCCCACGACACGCGCAAGGACTGGGCCGCCCAGGAAGTCGCTCTCCGCCTGACCAGCCTGATGCTCCAGCACCGTGCGGCCAGCGCCACCCGGATCGACTCCTGCGCCTGGGCCAGGGCCGAGGGACGTACTCGGGAGCAGGTCCAGGAACTGCTCGTCGCCGCTGCCCACGTCGCCTGGCGCTACGGGCCGGACGGGAGCTGACACCGGCTTCTCCCCGCCGACGCGCGCAGTGCCGCGGTGGACAAAGCGCCGCACCGATCCACATCCCCGGGCCGCCGCCCGCCCACAGCAGGCGGCGGCCAAGAACTCCACCCCACGCCAGAAGGGCGCCCTCGTGACCACCTATCCCCCGCGAGCCAGCGGCTCTGCTCCGCCCGTACCTCCACGGGGAGCTCCGCCGTCCCAGCCCACAGCGGCCACCACCGAAGGCCAGCCGGATGTGTTTCCCGTACCCGACGGTGAGGTGGACCGGCTCTCAGAGCTCGTCATCCCGCAGTGGCCGGACGATGCCGTTTTCCTCCTGGTGGGTCCGCCGGCGGCCGGGAAGTCGACCTTCGCCCGTACGCACTTCCATCCGGAGTGGCGGATCAACCTCGACTCGCTGCGGCGCTCCGTCAGCGGTGACCCTGCCGACCAGAGCGCCACCCGCGCGGCAGTGAAGATCCAGACGATCGTGCTGATGGAGCGCTTGGGCCGCGGATTGCCGACGGTCATCGACTCCACCAATGGAGACCGTCTGGTGAGGCAGCGCATCCGGCGTCTCGCGATCCGGTACCGGCGGCCGCTGATCGTCTTTCTCTTCGACGTGCCCGCGGACGACTGCAAGACGGGAAACGCTCGTCGTGCCCGGCACGTTCCCGACGACGTCATGGACCGCCTGCTGCGTAAGAAGCCGACCGCCGAGCAACTCCGCGCCGAGGGGTTCCTGCACGTCTTGGTGCTCCGCCGCCCCTCCCCCGCCGACGCGGTGACCTGCGGCTCCTGACAGGCCACACCGGGAGAACCACCCACCATTCACGGCCGCCTGGGCTGGAAGCCCAGGCGGCCCTTTGCTGACCCGGAGACACCATGTCACAAACCGCCCCGCCCCTCCCCCGCACGACTGAGCAAGTCCGGCGCTTCATCAGCCGCTCCCTGTACGCGGCCCGCAGCCCCGTCCGCCGCTTCCTCACTTCCGTCGCCGTGATCGCCGCATTCAGCGTCCTCCTCCAAGACCCCCAACTCCTCCTCAAGCCGCAGCTGTGGGTCGTCGCCCTGGCCCTGTACGGAGCCGATCGCCTCATCCAGACGTCCCTCGAGGCCCTCGCCGACCTGATCGACCCCGACGCCCGCGACGGCGACAAGTCCTGCCAGGCCATCGCCCACCATCTGCGCGCCGTGGAGCACGGTCTCAGCAGCGGCGCCAACCCCGTACACGTCCTGGAGGCGCTGAACGGGGCCGAGGCGCTGCTCACCGCCAGCAGCACGCTCGACACTCTGGCCGACAAGCTCGACGCCGCCGGCCACCACGCGGACGCCGCCTCCGTCCGCAACGCGGTCCGCAAACTCGACGCCGCCGACAACGCCCTGATCGGGCACCAGCCCACCCCGGCCGACCGGTGACCGCCACGCCCACGGCCGCCGATCCGGCCACCTGCATCGCCGAGATGCAGACGCACTGCGCCCGGGCTGACACCAAGGCGTCCTTCCTCCTGGCGCTGGCCGGCGCCGCCGGCCTCGCGCTCGGCAACCCCCTGGGCGCCGCCGCTCCCCTCGCGCGTATCGCCGGAACGGCCACCTCCGCGGCTCTCCTCCTCGCGATCGTCTTGCTGCTCACCGCCGTACGGCCCTCCACCCACGGCAAGTTCAGCGCCGACCGGCTGCTGAACGGTGACCCGCACGAGCACCTCACCGCGCTCTGCAACCTCGCCAACCGCAAATACCGGCTGGTCCGGCACGCGGTCGACACCCTGTACGCCGCCATCGGCTTCGCCGCTCTCACCGTCCTCACCACCTGACAGGAATCCACGCCATGAGGCTCTTCCCACGCCGCCGCCCGACTCCGACCCCGACCCCGGCACCGCAGGCCACCCCGCAGACCTGGACACCGGAAGGCACCACCGTCACCCAGCGGTACCTCGGGCTCGCCGGCGCCACCGTCCTCGTCTACAGCAGCGGATCCCCGTTCTTCACCGCCGGCTGCCTCGGATGCACCTACCAAGCCGCGACCGACCAGGAGCTGAGGGAAGCCAAGGCCGCCGAACTCGCCAACGCGCACGCCGCGCAGTGCCGGGCCCTGCCCCGGGGAGTCCCCGAGCGGCCCGATGACGCCACGGCCGCGACCATCGTCCGCACCCGCGTCCGCGAGCTGCAGCGCTACGTCGACGAGCGGCACTTCACCCTGGACGACTTCCTGCCCGACCGCATCGACCTGCAGCGCAGCGGGGACTGGATCCAGGCCGCTCTCATCGACCTCGCCGAGCGTGAACCGCAGGTCCTGAAGGTGACCGTCGACCGGCCCAGTGAGTCCGGCAACACCTACACCTACCTCACCGCCCTGCCCCGCCAGAGCTGCACCACGACCAGCGACTGGCGCTGACAGCCCCGGCTCTGTCCACCCCACCCCGACCGGCCCCCGCCAGCACCAGCAGGTGGGGCCGGCGCTCACTGACCCATCCCGCAACCGACCTCGAAGGGGTCCTCATGCAGTTCCTGCAGCGCACCGACCACCGCATCGCCGGTACCGACCACGCCACCATCGCCCTCGACGAGGGCGTCCTGGTGATCGCCGACTGGGAGCTCGTTGAGAAGGCCCCTGACCGCGACGGCCGCGTCTACGTCACGCTGCGCGGCTGGCTGGCCAACGGCTCCGGCTCCGGCCGCCTGGACGACCCGCACACCCAGCCGGTCCAGGCCGGACGGGCCCACCTGGTCCGCGCCGACCTGCGCGGCCGCCGCCCCGTCACCGACCGCCGGGTCCACCTCGACTACCAGCACGTGGGCCGCCCGTACCCGTCCAACTGGGACCACCCCGGCTACCTGGCCACGATCACCTGGGCAGACCGCCGCGTCGACAGCAACGGCGCCCCGATCCCCGAGGACGAGATCGGGCGCACCGAGTGGACCGACCCGGCCACAGGCTGCACGTACGACCTGACCGACGAGTACGTGCCAGCCGGCACGACCTACCGGACGGGTGACCGCACCTGGCGGCATTTCGACCGCTGGAGCGGCGGGTTCCCGGTGCTCCACCCGTTCATTGGCGGCAGCACGACCCCCAGCAGCGGATCCAAGCTCATCACGCAAGGAGAGTGGGTCCGGCTCGCCGACGCCCCCAAGTACTCCGAGATCTAGCGGGCGGCTAGCCCAACCCCGCGGCCCCTGCCAGCCCCCGCTGGCAGGGCCGTCGCGCTGACTACCCGCCACCATCCGGACACCACCTCCGGATGGTCGCCGGCCGCCAGACACCGAAGACACCGCCGATCCGGCCGCGACCCCCAACCCCACCCTGAACCGAACGGAGACATCCATGTCCTTCACCCCCTCGGTCCGCGAACTGCTGGAATCCGAACTCGAAAGGGCGGTACGCGGACTGCGCCGCGCCCGTCGCGAGCCCGACCCGGCCCTGACCGCCGACTTGAGCCTCGCCGCCTCCTCCGCTTACACAGCGGCCATGGCACTCGCAGCCTTCGCCGCCGACAACCCGGAGGCTGCCGAAGAGCTGGCCGCCGGGCTCCTCGACCCGGCTGCCGAGGACTTCGGTCCCGAGGCCGACTACGCGGCCCGGGCCCTCGGCCTTCCGGTCGACAAATGGCTCACCGAGGAGAGCGGAACAACGGCCCCGCCCGCCCACTCAACCACGTAGCGGGCCCACCGACCCGCCACGTGGCGCAGCCCAGGATCACACGGCCGCAGGCGGCGGCACTCCGCCGCCCCCGCGCCCCGACAGCCCGACCGGTCACAAATCCCCGGCCACCTCTCCCTGACCCAGCGACACACCACGACCCCCACGCCGTGGACACGGCGCCCATCCTCACCCACTGGAGAACCTCATGGGCAACGCCCGATACGACGTCGTCCGCCGAGACGGCCTCGTCATCCCCGCCGGATACGACGTCAAGGGCCCCTGTGAACGCCCCGGCTGCATCACGGAGATCCACCGGGGCCTCGATGCTCTGTGCGGCGACACCCCCGGCATCCCCGAACACGGCTGCGGCGGCTACTTCTGCGACAAGGAGCTATACACCGCCCCCGAGGGGCAGACCGGCTGGCGGTGCACCGACTGCGCCAGCACGCGGCAGGACGAGCCCGAGACGGAACCACAGGACGACCCCGCGGCCTACTCCCCCACCCCGCACATCCCCCGCCTGCTCACGGAGATGTGCATCGCGGAATCCCAGACCGGCATCACCGGCCGGGCCCACGACGACTACCGCCGCGCCCAGCGCCGGACGGTGCTGCTGCTCCGGGCGGTGATCGCCGACCTGCTCGCCCTGGCCCGCCCCGAGGACACCAGGGCCGCCGGCGATGCCGCGCGAGCGGCCCTCGCCGTCCGCCACCACGACTGGCTGACCCGCGGCATCAGCGCGGATCAGGCCCGCGAGTGGCTGCGCGCCGAGTACGCCCACTGGGAGAAGGCCCCCTTCCACCACCCGCGCTGCCCCGGCGGCTGCCAGGGATCCGGAATCGTCGAGAGCATCCAGGTCTGGCAGGACGACGGCGTTCCCCTCGACGTGGAGCCCGCTGACTGCAACCGGGGTAGGCCGCAGGACCCCCACCTCAGTGACTGCGTCTGCCGCGGCAGCGGCCGAATCCCTGACCCCGGTCACCCCCACGAGATGGTCCGCTGCACCGGCGAGACCATCCCCGGCCCCGGCCAGCCGCAGCCGGCACCGGAACCCGCCTACGCCGCAGCCGTCACCGGCCGCTGGGACGACTACGCGCCGTTCTGACACCCGGCGTGCCCAGCCCGCCACCGGGCTGGGCACGCCGGCCCTCACAACAACCCCTGGCTCCGCGCGCCCGCGCGGACACCGACACCCCGAAGAGGACGCGCATGAAGCCCTGGAACCGCGCCGACCACCACATCAGCGAAACCGACCACGCCACCCTGGCCTTCGCCGAGATCGGGAACGTCACCATCGCCGACTGGGAGATCACCACCGAAGCGCCGGACCGCGACGGCCGCATCCACACCACGCTCCGCGGGTGGATCAGCGACGGAAGCGGGCGCGCCCACTTCGACAGCTCGTACCCGCTCCCCATCGAATCCGGCCGAGCCCACCTGCTCCACGCCGCCCCGCGCGGCCACCAGCCGATCCACGACCAGCCGGTGCACATCAAGATCCGCCCCTTCGGCAAGCCCGTGCCCAACACCTGGGACCACCCCGGCTACATGCTCACCGCCCGGTGGATGGACCGCCGGGTGGACGACCAAGGCCGCCCGAACCCGGACGGCAAGCCCGGAACACAGGCCAGCCGCTAACCGGCCGACCTCAACACGACGGGCGCGCCCACACCCCCACGGGCCGGGCGCGCCCGCTTCGCACAGGAACCGGAACACCCCTCCCCCACCCCGCTGCGGAACCTGCGCCCCGGGCGGCTGCCGTGCCGCTCGCCGCCTCCAGGTCGCGGGCGGTCAGCCATACAGCGGCGGCCGCCGCCCGGGCACCGGGCGCGGGCTGGCCCACCAGGTTCCCTCCGGGCCGCAGCCGGACGCCGGAGCGCCGGAGCCACTTCCCGCAGACCTCCAGCCGCCACGCCACTGCGGCGGCCGGCGCCACGCCGTGCCCGCACCCGGCGCCTAACTGCCCAGCCGGACGCGCCGAAACGGTCACGAAGCCCGCGCCCGCCCCCCTTCTCCTCACGAGACGTCCCTGTGCCCCAGCGGGCGCGCGTGCTCACGAGTCCATCACCGAAAGCTCAGACCACCAGGAGACCTCATGAACCTGACCATCGACCGCTCCGCATTCGCTGAGGTTGTCGTCGCCGTCTCCCGCACCGTGCCCCAGCGGCCGGTCCAGCCGGTGATGGCCGGCATCAAAATGACCGCCAACGACGGGACGCTCACACTCGCCGCCTGGGACTACGACAACTCCACCGTGCAGCACGCCGAGGCCAACGTCACCGAGCCCGGCGAACTGCTCGTCTCCGGCCGCCTGCTCGCCGACATCGCCAAGCAGCTCCCGGCCCAGCCCGTCACCCTCACCACCGACGGCGTCCGCGCGGTCATCACATGCGGCGCCTCCCGCTACACCCTCCACACCCTGCCGCTCGAGGAATACCCGCAGCTGCCCTCCGTACCGGAGCAGTCCGGCACGGTCGACGCCGCCGAGTTCGCCCTTGCCGTCGCCCAGGTCGCCCCCGCGGCTTCCACCGAGCACGACTTCATCGCAGGCGTGCGGATCGAGGTCGACGAGGACCACCTGGTGCTGGCCGCCACGGACCGCTACCGCGTCGCGGTACGCCGCCTGCCCTGGAAGCCCGCCGGCGACCTCCCCAACACCCCCGCGATGGTGAGGGCCACCGACCTGCTCACCCTGACCAAGTCCCTCTCCGGAGCCGGGACCCTCACCCTGCACCTGCCCCGCTCCCAGGAACTGCTCGCCATCACCACCAGCACGTCCACCATCACCACCCGCCTGCTGGACGGCTCGAAGTTCCCGCGCTGGAAGGCCATCATGCCCACGGGCGCCGAGGCCACCACCAGCGTGCGAGCCGAGCGGGCCGCCCTCATCGGCGCCATCAACCGGGTCTCCCTGGTCATCACCAGGGGATCCCAGGTCTTCCTGCGCTGCACCAGTGAAGGCATCGACCTGACCGGCGGAAACGCGGACGAGGCGCAGGCCCACGACCACACCGACGCCGCCGTTGAGGGCGAGGACACCTACGTCGCCTTCAACCCCAACTTCCTCCTCGCCTCCCTGCAGGCAGCCACCACCCCCCAGGTCACCCTCCACCTCCAGGGCCCCGAGAGGCCCGCCCTTGTCGTCCCCGCCACCGACGACCCCGACCTGAACTACGTCGTCATGCCGGTACGCACCGTCGAGACGACCCCCGACAACGCGCCCGCGCCGAAGAACGCCTGACCCCAGCAGCGTCCGCACTCACAGACGAGGTCACCGCCATGACCAGCACCATCACCACCAGCCCCTGCCCCCACCGCGACTACGACCTGTCCGACCTGGACCCCACCAAGGTCCCCCTCGTCATCTGCTTCGACTGCGCCGCACGCGAGGAGCGGCGCGAAGAAGCCGCCCGGGCCCGCCAGCGCGCCGCCACCGCCCGCCCCGGCACCTGCCCGGCCTGCTTCCAGCCCCGCGTCCTGTTCGCGTTCACCCTGCAGCCGCGCCCCTGGCACGCCCCCGACGACACCATGCCCTCCGTGTTCCTGTGCGCCCGGGACTGGGAGCGCACCACCCTGGCCGAGGAACGCACCTTCAAGACCCACGAGTTCTACGACATCAGCGAGCTGATCGCCCGCGCGGCCGCGATCGCCGCCGGCGACAGCGGGCCCCACCCGTCCGGGAAGTCCCCCCACACGAGCCGTGCACCCCGCCTCGCGGCCGGCCGCGGCGCCATCCCGGGAGACGTCCCGATGTTCGACCTCAGCTGACCCCCCTTCTCCACGCGCAGCACCGCGCGGGCCCGCCGGCCACCCCCGGCGGGCCCGCGCCCACCCCCGGGCGCCCTCGCCTGCCAGCACCAGGCGCCCACCCCCAGCCCGCCACCGCAGAAGGGACCGTCATGCCCGCCACCGCCACCGGCCAGCCCAAGTTCATCCAGGCTGACCCCCGCGTTCCCGAGCCCGACTACACCAACGCCCCCTGCCGCCAGCTCACCCCCGCACAGGCTGATGAGCTGGCCTTCCCCGAGCGGATGTCTCCCGCAGCCACCGCCACCGCCAAGGCCATGTGCCGGAAATGCCCGCAGGCCGCCGACTGCCTCCTGTACACACTCGCCAACCCCAAGCTCCACCCCGAGGGCATCCGGGCCGCCACCACCCCCAACGAACGAGACGACCTGCGCAGCAGCCTCCGCGAGCGCCTCGGCGACGACTGGGTGACCACCGCCGCCCGCTCCCGCCGCGCCGCACGCAGCGCATCTGCAGCAACCCGCACCACCAGCACCCGGACTCCGACCAGCCCCCGGCACCGCGCCGCCGCCCTCAACACCGAGAAGGCGGCCGCCTGATGTCCTCCGCCACCCGCAAGAAGCGCACCCAGCACCGCACCGCGACCCACCGGCCGGCCACCCGGAGCCGCCGGTTCCGCCATGACGAACACACCGCGGTCGACCTGTTCTCCGGCTTCGGGGGCCTCACCGAAGCCGTCAAGAAGGCTGGGTTCAGCACGATCATGGCCGCCAACCACAACCAGTACAAAGTAGAGGTTCACGAGGCGAACCACCCCGAGGCTGAACACTGGATCGCAGACCTGATCGACACTGACGCCTCGGACTACCACTCGGCCCGGGATCTTCCCGCCGCAGACTTGCTGGCCGCGGGCGTGAGCTGCACCAATCACTCATCTGCCAATACGGTCAAAGCATATGAACAGGGACTTACCCTTTTTGAATTGGATGATCCGGACTTCGAGACCCGGGTGACGCGCTCCGAGCGGGACCGGGCGACAGCCAACTGCGTCCTGCACTACGCCGCGCAGCACCACCCGCGGCTCATCATCGTCGAGTGCACCACCCAGCTGTACTCCTGGGGGCCGGCGATCCCCGGCCGCCCAAAGGTCGGCGACGGCTCCACCTACCGGTGGTGGATCAAGCAGTTCGACCTGCTCAACTACAAGCACAAGGTGCTCTACCTCAACTCGCAGTTTTTCGGGGTCGGCCAGTCACGGGACCGCGGCTACTGGATTTTCTGGGACAAGTCCCTGCCCGACCCGGATCTGGAACACCGGCCGGTGTCGCACTGCGGCAGCTGCGACAAGCACGTCGAGGCGGTGTGGACCTGGCGCACGGGCATCCCGGCCACCGGGCTCGTGACCTACGGCAAGCAGTACGAGTACCGCTGCCCCAGCTGCCGCCGCCCGGTCATCCCGCCGATGACGCCATCGCTGGCCGCTCTTGACATGACCGACCTGGGTACACGTATCGGAGACAGGGACAAGCCGCTCGCGGCATCCACCATGGCCCGCGCGGAACGCTGCCGACAGCGGTTCGCCGACTTCCCCGCCGTGCTCCTGCCGGCAAAGGCCGTCGGCGCGGGGATGCGCCCCTGGGAGCCGCGGGCGACACGGGTCGGCCGGTGGGAGTCCTCAATCCTGTCGCAGGCCCTGCTGGCCGGCGACGACAGGGGGAGGGGCACCCCCCTGCCGACGGGCCCCGGCCCCTCGCCGTACGAGGAAGCAGTCCTGCTGGCCGTAGACAACTACCAGGGCAGCCCGCGCGGGGCGCACAGCCCGCTGCCCACCCAGGTCGGCTCGGAGACCCTCGCCGTGATCTCCTCCGGAATCCTCCCGTTCCGCAAGAACACCGTGCCGACCCCGCACAGCGAGGCAATGCCAACCGTCACCGCAGACCAGATCCCGGGCCTGCTCACAGCTGCCGGCTGGTACAAGCAGAACGGCAGTACAGGCAGCGAGACCGCGCCGCACCCGCTGAGCGACCCGCTCGGAACCCTCACCGCCCGCGACACAACCGGACTGCTCAGGGCCGACTGGCGCGCCGCGATCACGGATCTGCCGCTGGAGGAGTGCTTCTTCAGAATGCTGCGCGCCCACGAAGTCGGCCGAGGCTGCGGCTTCGACACCGACTTCCCCGGCCACAAAGGGACCTTCCAGGTCTGGGGATCTCCCTCGGACCAGGTGGACGGATACGGCAACGCCGTCTCCCCGCAGGTCGGCGCCTGGATCGGATCCCGGCTGCGGGCCATCCTCCACGGCACGGCATGAGGGGGATGCACCCGCCGCCCTCGGCCAGCGCCCGTTGGCCCTGGGCCTCGCCCGCACCTTGAGCAGCAGAGACGAGAGGGGGTTCCCCGGCCTGCCTACGGCAGCCGGGGAACCCCCTTGCGAGTCGACGCCCTCGCCTGCCAGCACCAGGCGCCGCTATCCCTCAACCAACCCGGATCGCCGAGACGGAACCGCCAGTATGCCCGCCGCGGGCCCTTCGCGCGGGCCGACCCGCCTCGGCTGGTCCGGTCAACACATCGGCGCTGGAACAGCGTTCCGCAACTACGGGCACCTGGCCGCAATCCGCCCGCCAGGCGCACCGAGCTGTGCTGTCCCTGAACGCGCGAAGGGAGTACTCCCCTTCGCGGCGGACCTGCCAGCGCCGGGCCACCGCTGTCTCCCATCCCGAACCCCCCGGGGGGACCGCCAACGAGACTGGTGGCCCCGACCCAACCTGGCCGGGTCACCGTACTCCCCGTGAAAGGAAAACTGATGGGCACCGCCATCGCCGCCGGCGTCATCGCCGTCGTCGGCACCCTCCTCGGCAGCATCGTCTCCGGCGCCCTGCAGCGCCGCATCGCCCAGGACGGCCTCGCCGCCAGCGAGCGCGCCGCGTTACGCCGTGACCAGATCGCCGCCGTCGCCGCCCTCGCCGCCGCGGCCGCCGACCACCGCCGCACCAGCTGGCACCGCCGCTGGCTCCAGGCGGACGGCGCCGACGAGCCCACCCTGATCGCCGCCGTCGCCGCCGTCCACGCCACCCGCAGCGCGATGGCCGAACCCCTGGCCCGGGTACGGCTGCTGATCTCCTCCCCCGCCGTCCGTGAGGCCGTCGAGGAACTGGTCGAGGTCACCTTCTCGCTGCACGACTGCGAAGACTTCGACGGCGCGCGACTCGCATCGATCGCCGCCCACGACCGGCTGCTCGACATCGCCGCCGACGTCATCCGAGAGGACGGCCCCCGCTGAACACCCTCCCCCTACGCCCGCAGCACACACCCCGGCCAGCGGCCGTAACTGCAGGCGCCGCATCGGCGATACCGTCCGTGCATGGGGACGAACGACATCTCGGGCGGCACCTTCCACACCGCCATCCAGGCCAGTCAGATCCGCCAGCTGACGGTCAACGCTGCAGCGGCAGAGGCGACCCCGCGCTACCTGCGCGACCCCACCCGCTGGGTCCTCGCCAGCGGGTGGGACGCCCTCGCGGCCGGCGCGCACCGAGCACGCCCGGGCACGGACGGCAGCCTGCTGCCGCCGTACGTACAACGCGACATCGATGTCGTGCTGCGCCACTGCCTGGCCCAGGGCGGACTGACGTTGGTGATCGGTGACTCCACGGCAGGCAAGACGCGCGCCGCGTTCGAGGCCGTACGCGACGTCTTCCCGCAGCACAGGGTCCTGGCCCCGCCGCCCGGAGCCAGCATGAGGCACCTCCCCGAGGCCGTGGAGACCGCAGACATGCCCGTCTTGGTGTGGCTGGACGACCTGGAAAGGTATCTGGTCCCCGACGGCCTGGACCCCGAACTCCTCGAGGACCTGCGCCACATGCACGTGCCGATCGTCGCGACCATGCGCCTCAAGGCGTACAGAGCGTTCACCGGCGAACACGACGGTGAACTCGGCGCGCAGGTACTGCGGTCCGCAGAGATCGTCGACCTGCCCCGCCTGTGGAGCGACGCCGAACAAGAGCGCGCCGCGCACTGCGACGACCCCCGCGTCCTCGACGCCCTGGAGCACCACGGGCCCTACGGCGTAGCCGAATACCTCGCCGCCGGGCCCGTACTGCTGCAGGAGTGGCACCGCGCCCGTGCCGCCCACGGTCACGCCCGCGGCGCTGCCCTGGTGGACGCCGCCGTGGCCCTGAGTCGCACGGGACTGCGCGGCCCCTATCTCCGCGCTGACCTCACCGAACTGCACGAGCACCACTTGGCCGCCGCAGGCGGCGCCGCGCTGCGCCCCGAATCCCTGGACGACGCGTTCTCCTGGGCGACCCGCATCCGCTACGGGGTCACCAGCCTGCTCTTACCGGCCCCGGACGACACCTCAGGACAGCGCTGGGCGCCCTTCGACTATCTCGTGGACCAAACAGATACGCCTATCCCGCACTGGACCTGGGAGTGGTCGCTCGCTCACGCCGTCTGCCGGGCCGACCTCCTCGCTATCGCCAAGAGCGCGTTCACCGCCGAGCCCGACATCGCCGAGCGCGCTCTGACGCCTGTGGCAGAGTCGGGTCACAGGCTCGGCCAGCTCAACCTCGGGAAGCTCCACCACCGCAAAGGTGATCTAGCGTCAGCCCGGCATTGGTGGACCGTCTCCGCAGGAGCCGGTCAAGGCCGAGCTGCCCTGCGCCTCGCCATGCTGGACACTCGTGCAGGCAATCTGGAGCAAGGCCAGCGCTGGTGCACGCTGGCGATCAAGAACGGCAACCCCGAGGTCGCGGCTAGCGCGGAAAGGCTCCTGCGCGCACTGAACTGGGAGATCCTCGCCGGACGCTCATGACCCACGCGGCCGAACATCACACCGCTGTAACCCTGGTAGCAGGCACGAGCGCGTCAACGGCCCCGCCACCCGAAAGAATTCTCACCAGAGAACTTTCCGACGCCCTGTCACAAACCCTTCGCCGACGCTCCCAAGCCTCACGAAACGAGCACTCCATGGCGAAAGGACCCTTATGGCAGATCGGACCGGACACACCCTGACGTCACGTCAGGCCCCCGCGGACCACCCCCGGTCCGCACCCGGGCGCCCCGGGAACCCGGGGCGCACCCGCACCGCGACCCTCCACGCCCGGGTCACCGACCCCCCGGCCCAGCGGGACAACCGGCCCGGCCGGCAGCGCCACGCCCCGCCGCCCGACCGCCACGCCCCGGCCGCCGGACGCCGCCGTACCCCCCGGCCTCCCGCGGCCCGCAGCCGGGGCCTCATCCTGGACCTGTTCGCCGGCCCGGGCGGATTCAGCGAGGGCCTGCGGCCTCTCGGCCTGACCGACCTCGGCCTGGAATGGGACCAGGCGGCCTGCGACACCCGCGAAGCGGCCGGGCACGCCACCATCCAGTGCGATGTCGCTGCCCACCCCACCCGCCCGCCGCGCGGCCGCCGCGTCGCCGGCCTCATCGCCTCCCCGCCCTGCCAGGCGTGGTCCCGCGCCGGCAAACGCCTGGGCCTGGCCGACCAGCCACTCGTGCACCAGGCCGTCGCCGACCTCGCCGCCGGCCGCGACACCCGCGCGCAGCTGCTCGCCGGCTGCAAGGACGAACGGTCCCTCCTCGCCGCCGAGCCCATGCGCTACCTCCACGACCTGCGCCCTGCCTGGGTCGCGATGGAGGAAGTCCCCCCGGTTCTCCCGCTGTGGGAGCAGTACGCCGAGATCCTCACCACCTGGGGCTACAGCGTGTGGGCCGGCATTCTCAACGCTGCGGACTACGGCGTCCCCCAGACCCGCCGCCGCGCTTTCGTCATCGCCTCCCGCGAACGCGACGTGACGTTCCCGGCCGCCACCCACATCGACCCCCGCAAGCACACCGAGGGCTGCGGACGGCTGCCGTGGGTGAGCATGGCGCAGGCCCTGGGCTGGGGGCCCACCCAGCGGACCTCTCCCACCATCTGCGCCGGCGGCCCCAACTCGGGTGGGCCCGAGCCGTACCCGTCCGGGTCCCGCCGCGCCCTGGAGCGCGCCCGCGACGAAGGCGCCTGGCTCCTGCGTCACGGACAGCGCACGAACGCCGCGCTGCGCTGCCAGTACGAGCCGGCCGCCACTCTCCTCTCCCGGCACGACTACGACTGGGAGCCGTGCCCCTGCACCCTCCCCGACGACACCGGTCGCCGCCCCGAGGACTGGATGCTGCGGCACAACACCTCGGCGAACGCCTGCCGCCGCCGCGCCGACCAGCCCGCCGGCACCCTCCACTTCGGGGACCGCCTCAACACCGTGACCTGGGTGCATGAGCGGCCCTCCACCACGGTGTGCGGGGACCCCAGGCTCTCCCCGCCCGGTCACCGCGACCGCTCCCCCGGCGGCGAGAGCCAGTTCGCCAGCAAGGACTCCATCCGCATCACCGCCGAGGAAGCCGCCGTCCTCCAGTCCTTCCGCGCCGACTACCCCTTCTCCGGCACCAAGACCCGTAAGTTCCAGCAGATCGGGAACGCTGTCCCGCCGCGCCTGGCCACCCACGTCGTGGCCGCGGCCACCGGGCTGCCGGTGCCCGAGCACCTCGCCGCCGCCCCGGCCGCGCCCGGCGCCGCCCACATGTGCCCCAACCCCCCGCGCCGCTCCACCACCCGCCGCCACTGCCTGCGCGGCCAGCAGCCCATCCACAAGCACCGCGACGAGTGACCAACAGCCCTCCCGAGAAACGGTTCTGAAATTTCCGGCCGGTGGCGTCACAAACGCCGCCGGCCGCCGCCTTGCCCCCGCGAAATGGCCCACCAGGCGCTGAAACACAGGGGGAGCACATTGGAGAGCCGGACCGCCACCGTCACCGCCGCCTACCTCGCCACCGTCCCAGCAGCAAACTTACTCACCACGCACATCGGCACCATCCCCGTCGGCTTCGGCCAGGCCGCACCCGCCGGAGCCCTCGCCATCGGCGTCTCCTTCGCCCTGCGCGACCTGGTCCACTCCCGGGCCGGAAAACCCGCCGCCCTGGCCGCGATCGCCACCGGGAGCCTCCTGGCCTACCTGATCGCCACACCGTCCCTGGCCGTCGCCTCCGCCACCGCCTTCGCCGTCGCCGAACTGGCAGACACCGCCATCTACGGACCCCTGCGCGAGCGCGGCATGCTGCGCGCCGTCGCAGCCTCCAGCGCCGCCGGCCTGATCATCGACAGCCTCCTCTTCGTCTGGCTGGCATTCGGCTCACTCGACCTCGCCCCCGGCCTCATCCTCGCCAAGGCGTACGTGACCGCCACCGCCATAGCTGCCCGCGCCACCCAGTCCATCCTCAGGGAGCAGGCGTGACCTTCGCCTTCCATCTCGGCACCACCTGCTGCACTGGCTGTGGCTGGACGACCCGCACCTCGACGGCGTCACCCTGTGCGTCAGCCGCAACCGCGCCGCCCGCCGCAAGACGCCCTTCCCGCCGGCCCGCCACGACTTCGTCCTCGACAGCGGCATGTTCACCGGCCTCCAGCAGCACGGGCGCAGCCCCATCACCAACGCCGAATGGGCCGCCGAAGCAACGGCCGGTGGGCCGCGCCCCTGGACCACATGTGCGAGCCCGAAGTCATCTATGGCGGCACCCGCCCTGCGGTGGCGCACCGACGTCATCCGCTGGCCCGAACGGGCCGCAGCCCAGGCCAGCCTGGCCGACGGCGCCTTCCAGCCCGCGCTCTTCGACACCGCAGCCTGAGACCCGGCACAGGAACTGGCATCCGATGCTCGGCCACGCCAGAGGCCACCGAAGCCCGCCGGCCCGCAGCGCCCAGCCCCCTTGAACGCGGCCCACTCCCCCAGCCCGATCCTCACCGACAGTAAGGAGCAACTGTTGCCCAGCCCCACCGCGATCATCGACATCAAGGCTCTCGGTCCGGCCCCCTACCGCCACCCCATCTGGCAGATCGTCGTCATTCACCGGACGGATCCCTACGAGCCGCGCACCGAAGGAATCCACTGGTGGCAGATCCGGCCCAGCGACGACGAGCTGCGCGACGCCGACCGCCACACCCTGGAAACCGGCGGCTACCGCGCCCAGATGAGGGTCCCCCGTGACGCGGAGGCCGTCAGCTTCCTGGCGTCCACCGGCCCCACCCAAACCACACGGGCCGACCTCGACAGCGCTCTCCTGGCGCTCCTCGACGGAGCCGAACTGATCGGCGCCACCCCCAACTTCGACGCCGGCTTCCTGCAGGCGCACCTCGACGCCGCGCCGTGGCGCCCCAGGCCCCTGGACATCACCACACTCGCCGCCGGCTTCCTGCAGGGCCTGGCACACGCCTACACCAGCCGCGAACCGTACTGGGGCACCCCACCCGACCACTACACCAGCACCCGGTACCTCGTGGAGGGCCGGCTGCCCGCTCGCCTCTCCAGCGGCGCCGGAGTCCGGCCTCCCCACTCCGAACCGAACCGCTCAGCGCTCTCCAGCGCCCTGTGGACCCGAGCCCTCCACGACCGCATCATCCTCCCGCCCAAGCTCTACGCCGCGACGCACCCCTCCCCCGTCTTCGCCCCCGCTGACCGGCGGCCGGCCCGATCCCCGCACACCCACTGGGAGAACACATGACCAAGCCCGAAGCCGTCGTCGATACCGAGACGCTGGGCCTCGACCCCACCATCCACCCCATGTGGGAGATCGCCGTCAGCGCGCCCGACCGCACCGAATTTCTGTGGCAGATCCGCCCCACCGAGGAACAACTCGCACACGCCGACCCCCGCGCCCTCGAGATCAACCGCTACCACGAGCGCATGGAGGTCCCGCCCTGGGCGCTCGCCCTGGACATGCTCCACCCAGGGGGCCCCTCCCCCATCGACCCCTGCGAGATCGACGCCATCCTCCGCCGCATCCTCCACCGGGCCCGGCTGCTCGGCTCCCACCCCGACTTCGACGCCCGCTTCCTCCAGGTCCGCCTCGGCGAGGCCGTCTGGTACCACCGCCACAAGGACGTCCCCACGATGGCCGAGGGCTACCTGTACGGGCTGGCGGCCGCCAGAGCCAGCACCCTCCGCGCCCGCACCTCCGCGCCGTACGAAGAGGTCCGCGACCAGATCGCCAGCCACAGCTCCTACGCCATCTCCGCCGCCCTCGGAGTCCCGCCCCCGTCAGAAGAGGAAGCGCACACCGCGCTCGGCGACGTCCGCTGGATCCGCCGCCTCCACGACGCGATCACCACCGAGACCGGAACCCGCCCCGCAAGCCACCATCACCTCCCGGCCCCGAGCGCCGCGCTGCCAGCCGGCCGCACCGGCTGACCCCCAACCCGCTCCCCCGTCGCACACGCAGCGCCGTGTCACGCCCAGCACGGGCAACCCCACGGCGTTGCCGGCATCCACGGCCCGGCCGGACCTGGACCGGCCGCACCAGACCCAGGAGGATCAGTGGCGATACAGATGCAGCTGGACGACGTCCTCGCCCCGCCCCCGGATGGCCGCCAGCACAAGCTCACCGTCGTGCCCCTCACCTTCAAGGACGCCTGCCGCGCGGTCGACTTGTGGCACCGCCACCACAGCAGCCCCCAGGGCCACCGGTTCAGCATCGGCGTGTGGGACGAGGCACAGCACCTGCGCGGAGCGGCGATCGTCGGCCACCCCACCGCCAGGGCCTTCGACCAGCACTTCACCCTCGAAGTCACCCGGGTATCGACCGACGGCACCCCCAACGCCTGCAGCGCCCTCTACGGCGCGGTCTGGCGCGCCGCCAGAGAAATGGGCTTCCACCGGGTGCTGACGTACACCCAGCACAAGGAATCCGGAGCCAGCCTCCGCGGCGCCGGATAGCGCCCCATCGCCGAACGCCACCCCCGCACCGGCTGGGACACCCCCAGCCGCCGCCGCACCGACCGCGGCACCGACAACATCCCGCGCACCCTGTGGGAACGGACCACAGCAGAAGCACACCCGCCACCATCCATCGAAGCCCTCCGCGCCCAACTCAGCGACGAGACCCCCAGCCACCCGCACAGCAACTGACCCCGGCAGCCCGCGCAACCACACCCAGGACGGACCCCCCGTGAACAACCCCGCCACGCAGATCGACCGCTGCGCCTTACAGCACCAGCTCATCCACCAGCAAGGAACCGTCGGCAACACGACCGGCAGCGCGCTCCTGAGCCCCGACCACCTCTACCGCTACGCCCTCACCCGCACATGGGCCTCCGATACACCGCACGCCCTGTGGGTCATGCTCAACCCCAGCACCGCCAGCGCAACCCGCGACGACACCACCCTGCGGCGCGTCGCCTCCTTCTCCCGCCGGCACAAATTCGGCGGCATCATCGTCGTCAACCTCTTCGCCCTGCGGGCCACCAACCCCCGCACCCTCATCCAGCACCCCGACCCGATCGGGCAGCTCAACGACGCGATCCTCGCCGAGCTCATCCCCGCCGCCCCCACGGTCATCGCGGCCTGGGGAAGCCACGGAACCCTCCACGGCCGGTCCACCGCCGTCGCCAAGCTCCTGGCATCCGCCGACCACAAGCTCCACTGCCTCGGCACCACCAGGACAGGACAGCCCCGGCACCCGCTGTATCTCGCCGCCACCACCCCCCTGAGCTCCTACGCACACGCCACCTGAGCATCAGCACCACGATGGCCCGGCCCGTGTTTCCCACGGGCCGGGCCATTTTTCGTTTCGGGACCATCAGGGACAGTGAACGCTCCGAAGCCCCGTCAGCCCTCAGTGCATACGGTCAAGATGAGCCAGCAGACGGCGGCTGAGGCTCCAAGCAGGAAGCGCCCCACCGCGTCGAATCGCTGGGTGGGGCGCCTCTAGGGTGTTTCACCCGATACGGTGCGGGCTATGCGAGAAACACAATCCCAGACCGTACAGGTTCCACCGCTCAGCGACGACCTGGCCTTCCTCGACATCGTCACAGAGTGGGACATCACGAGCCCGTACCACGAGTGGAAGGTCGGGATCGTAGTCCCGCCGACCTTCATGCCCGGCACGTTCCCGCGGGTCATCGCCGTCTGCAATCAGAAAGGCGGCGCGGGCAAGACCACGACTGCGCTCGAGCTGGCGATGGCCCTGGTCTCCCGCGGCCTGCGCGTCCGCCTCATCGACGCCGATGATCAAGAGGCATCGCTGACCGCGTGGCTCCCCTTCACCTACCCCGAAGGGACGCCCGAGGACCGGCGCCTCAACCTGGCACACCTCTACTTCGACCCGACGGTCACGCTGCAGCAGATCTCGTACGCCACGCCGTACGAAGGGCTGCGCCTCGTGCCGTCGTACGTGGACCTGGACGACGTCAAGACCAAGCACCCGACCGGCACCGACACCGCGCTGCAGTACCACCTGAAGAAAGCTGATGACGACGTCGATGTCACCGTCATCGACTGCGGCCCAAGCCTTGGTCCTCTCACGGTCTCGGCCCTGGTCGCAGCGGACGACATCGTCATCCCGGTGCAGGCCGACTCGGGTCTGGACGTTCGAGGCTCAGCAGCACTCAGCCGGACGCTGAAGACCGTCAAAGCACGCCTCAACCCGGATCTGCGCGTCGCGGCGGTCATCCTGAAGGACTTCGAGAAGTCGCAGTTGGCCCGGAAGATCGGCAACAGCATGGCGAAGGCATTCCCCGAGGCGGTCATCGCGCCGGCCCGGACCAACGTTCGTGTCGGAGAAGCCCAGCTCGCAAGGAAGCCGCTGCGAGCCTTCGCGCCCGGCGTGACCACCGTCCTCGACTACGACCGAGCAGCAGGCATCCTCTTCGGTCAGAAGGCGGCCTGATGTCTGGGTTCGACGCCAACGACGCACTCGATGATCTCTTCGACGACTCCTACGCCACCGGTGCCGGCGCCGCCGTCGCGCTACGCACAGAGGCAATCATCGACGGGCCTGCCCCGTCAGAGAGCATCGACGCTGTACTGCGCCTGGCCGAGGGCCTGCCGAACCTGAACGATGTCCGGGAGGTAGCGGAAGGCGACCTGTCGGAGCTGACGGACAGCGAGCAGCAGCAGAAGGCTCAAACGGAAGACGTCATCCGTACGGCACTGGCGACCGGCGACGCCTCGGTATGGGTCATCGCTCAAGGTCTGGAGCGAGTAGCTAAGGGCAAGTGGTGGCGGTGTACCCACCGCACGCTCGGCGGGTACGTCGAAGACATCACTGGGCGTTCCGCCGTCTACGGCCGCCAGTTGCGTGCGGGCGCGCCTCTTGCGCTGGAGACAGCTGAGCGAACCGGCACAGTTCCCAACCCCGGGCAGGTCAAGGAAACCCTGAAGACAGAGAAGCTGCACGGCAGGGACGCTGCCGTCACCCTGTATCAGGTCGTCCAGGACGTGAGCGCTCAGTTGGGCGAGAAGCCGACAGCTGCGGCGCTTCGAGCAGTGCATGAGGAGCTCCCGTCTCGCCTGCCCGAGGTGCCGGAACAGCAGCGCTCGGTGATAGAGGAGGCGGCGCGGACAACGCTGGGGGTCCCCGGCGCTGCAATTGCAGCGCCCGCGTTCGAGTCTAATTCGAACAGTGGCGCTGCAATTGCAGCGCCGGAGGTAGCCGGCGGCGCGACGGGCGCCTCCCAGGGCGAGGCAGCGGGCAAAACGCCTGAGGCACAGGCATCCGGGCCGCCCGACAAGCCCTCCTCTCTGAGATCCGCCCGCGATGGCGATGGCGACATTGAGGACGCTGAGATCGTTCCCGACCACCTCGCAACCATGAAGGACGCCCTGAAGAAGCTGAACGAGGTCCATCAGCTCCTCACTGCAGAGGTGTACACCGCAGCCGCAGGCGACCCCGCTGCGGCATCGGAGTACGGCAACGTCAGGAGCAAGATCACGAAGAGGGCGACGGCTATCAGAAACAGGGCGATTAGCTCACCAAAGCCCTAGCCGAGCACCCGGGCCGTGAGGGCACAACGCGAACTGCCAAGCCCTCACGGCCTGCGCCCAGGTACTGAAAACTGCACTTCTCGCTCCGGCCTGAAAGACTGGTCGAACGTAGAGTCGAGAGGGCGGAGTGGCAGCTGTGGCACAGGTGAAACTCACACGCGCACACCGCGTCCTGGTCGGCATCATCCTGGCCGGGGCGGTCGTCATCGCCGCCATCGGCTTTGTCGGCTCGTACACGGCGGTCCGCGATCTGGCCGAGAAGAAGGGATTCGGCGCCTTCTCGCCGTTCTTTCCCATCGGCATCGACGCGGGCATCGTCGTCCTGCTCGCCCTGGACCTGCTGCTGACCTGGCTGCGCATCCCGTTCCCCCTGCTGCGCCAGACCGCCTGGCTGCTCACCGCCGCCACCATCGCCTTCAACGGCGCCGCCGCGTGGGGCGACCCGCTGGGCGTCGGCATGCACGCGATCATCCCCGTGCTCTTCGTCATCACCGTGGAAGCGGCCCGGCACGCCATCGGGCGGGTCGCCGACATCACGGCGGACAAGCACATGGAGGGCGTCCGCATGTGGCGCTGGCTGCTCTCCCCCATCCCCACCTTCCGGCTGTGGCGCCGCATGAAGCTGTGGGAACTGCGGTCCTACGACGAGGTCATCACCATGGAGCGGGACCGCCTCGTCTACCAGACCCGGCTGCGCGCCGAGTACGGCCGCGCCTGGCGCCGCCGCGCACCGGTCGAGGAACTCATGCCGCTGAAGCTGGCCCGCTTCGGCGTCCCGCTCTCGGAGACGACCCTCCCCGGCACCGCGCAGCGGACCGAGACCGGGGCAGGGGCCCTCGAGGAAGGGCTGACCGTACCCACGCAGCGGACCAAGGCGCAGACGCCACGAGAGCTCCCGGCGAGCCCGGCGGAAGACCAGGTCCCCTCGCCACTGCCCCCTGCCCCACCACGTGCTGAGCCGGAACCTCTGGTGCACGGGTCTGCCTTGGAGGACACGCCCTGGAGTCAGGTACCTGACGGGGTGAACGACGTGCCCGGCGGCGGAGGTGGCGATCCGCGGCCGGCAGCCGACCCTCAGCCGCCGGTTGGCAGTGCGGATCGTGAACTCGCGTCGGCGGGGACGGCCTCCGCCGAACAGGGAGCGCGAGCGCGGAAGCGCGTCGATGCCCTGATCCCGCCCGACGACGTCCGCCGGATGGAACGGCTCCTGGATGACCAGGACGCCGCTGCGGAAGGTCTGGCCGGCGATGAGGAGACCGCGGACAAGGAAGCGGACGAGGCCCCGGAAACCGAGGACACCGGGGAGAGCGAGCAGGGCCTCGTACAGGACTACACGGGATGGGAGGGCAAGGACGCGGTCACCCACGCCTACTGGCAGCTCGGGAAGGAAGCGCGGGCGCTGTCCGCGAGGGCCCTGGGACCCATCCTCGCCCTGCGCACTGGGCTGGTCGTAGAGAGCACAGCACGCCGGTACGTGGAGACCCTCCGCCGCCAGCTCATCAGGGACGCCTACGAGCAGCTCGACAACAGCCAGCGGGCCATGCCGGTGACCGAACTCGCCGGCCTGCTCGCGGAGCAGACCGGGCTGACCACCGTCATGACCCATAACTTCATCGAGGTCCTGCGCAAACGCGCCACGGCTGACGCGAAGGGCCCCGCGGGCAATCCGCTGCCGATCCCGTAGCACCGGCCGGGACGACTCATTCCTCACTGCCAACCGGGCTGCCAAGCCGGGAAGGGCCCAGCTTCCTCACTGCCAACTGGCCACGCCAGCCAGGAAGGTCACCTGGGCATGGTGACGTCCTGGTCGTGGTCAAGCCGTGCTGGCGATGCCTGGTGCTCACCTACCGCCAACGCGCCTGGCCGTCGCACAGGTCAAGCCCCGACCCCGCAGGAGGGCTTGCCCAGCAGACCTTCGCAGGCTTGACCACTCCGCCGAGACGGCCGCGACCAGCGATTGACCTCTCCGCGACCAGGCGCCGCGCACGGCCGCCACGCCCGTACGCGGCGGACGGGACTGCGTCCCCCTGGCCGGTCCGCGACCAGGGCGCGGCGAGTCCTGCACCAGGTCAAGCCTTGCTCGTCCGATGCTGAGCCATGGCCGCCACCCCCGACGATGCTCCACTTCCTCTGCCGGTCCTGGTCGCGCTCGCCACCACGGTCCGCACCCTGCCCACAGGCGCCGGAACGCTGTACGAGCCGAAGTTCGACGGCCACCGACTGATCATCATCTGCACCTCGGGCGGAGTCCTGACCCAGACCCGCTCGGGCCGCTACACCCACGCCTTCCCGGACATCGCCGCAGCAGCCGACCAACTGCCGGCCGGCACCGCGTTGGATGGGGAAGTCGTCATCTGGTCGCAGGGCCGCCTCGACTTCGGCGCCGTCCAGCGCCGCGCCGCCAGCACCACCCGCCGTGCCGAGCTCCTCGCGCGGCAGATTCCCGCCTCCTACGCGGCGTTCGACCTCCTCGCCCTGGCCGGCGAACCGCTCCTTCGGCTGCCCCTGTCCGAACGCCGAGCCCTGCTGGTCGAGCTGCTGAGCCCTCTCGGTCCGCCGCTCCAGCCCGTGCCGCAGACCGACGACCCCGACCTGGCCGCCACCTGGTACCGCGACCTGCCCGCCGCCACCGGCATCGAGGGACTGGTGATCAAGACGGCGAGCGTCCCCTACCGCGCCGGCCGGGCCAGCGGCTGGCGCAAGTACCGGCATGCCGACACCACCGAGGCAGCCGTTCTCGGGTACGTCGGATCCGCGCACCGCCCCCGGGCCCTGCTCCTGCTGCTGCCGGGCCGTTCCGGGCCCGACTGGTCCTCCCCGCTCGCTCCGGAGGTCGCCGCACAGGTCGGCGCGCTGACAGGGGCCGCGCAGCAGGCGCTGCCCGTCACCGGGGGAGACGGCATCACCTACCGGCCCATTCCGCCGGGGCTGGAGGTTGAGGTCCTTGCCGGCACGACCGCCCGTCACGCCGCGCTCGTCGTTGCCCGGGTCCGCTTGTCGGGATGAGCGTCGGCTCGGGGCGGGGGAGTGGTCGCTGCGGCGCGGCGACCCGGGAGCGGACCCGGTCCTGCTCCGGGGCGGCGCCAGGGGGTGGCCGTTCCGGGCTCGCGGCATTCGGGCCCGGCACAGGGAACTGCCCGCCGGTTCCTGATGAGTCCCGGGCGGGCGGCGCCCTGTCTGGTGTCCGGTCAGCCTGGCTATCCGACGGGTGAGGCGCTCGAGGTGGCACGGGCCAGCTCCCGCCAGCTGTTGCCGAGCTCCTGCAGCTGCTCTTGCAGCTGGGTCCGCTGTTCTTCCGGCGCGGCCCAGCCGGTGGAGTACGCCATGTACGGGGTATCGCCCATCGGCACGAAGCCCGCACGTGCCCAGGTGTCCCGTAGACGGGCGACCACAGCGCGGTGCTCGGGTGCTGTCATGCCGGTGGAGTCGAGGGGCTCGGGGTGGCAGATCACCGCTCCGCAGCCGCCCTCCAGCGTCCGCAGGGCGCTGCTCATGAGGATGGGGCCCAGTCCGTAGCCTCGCCAGGCCGGCGCCAGTTCCGCCTTGTGGGCGACGAGGATGCCGAAGCCGCTGAACCCGTCGTCCATGATGTCCGCGAACTCGGGGGAGTAGCCCTGCTGGTCCCGGGTGAAGATCGCCTCGGCGATCTCGTACAGGTCCTGGCTCTCCTCCTCCATCGCCCAGAACGGGTGTCGGCTGCCGTCCGAGCGGATCTTGTAGAAGGTGAACGAGCCGACCGTCAGCTGATGCTCGCAGGCATCGTCCTGCTCGCCGCCTGGATCGGGGGTGCAGGTCTCACAGTTGGGCAGGTCCGGAAGAAGGCTGTCGGCTTCGATGCGGGCGGTGACCTCCCACTCCTCGATCGTGTCCTGGTGCCCGAGAGACGAGTGCAGTTGGTAGACGAGCTGGATCCACGTCGGATCCTCCGGCAGGTCACTCACCGGCCGTGGCGCGTTGGGGGAGGTCATGCCCGGCAGAGTAGTGCCGCCGGTGCCGGGCCGGGCCCCGTTCACCCGTACGGGGGAACAGCCGGCGGGGTGGCCCCGTGAAGCTGCGCCACGCGGGCCCGGCGGCACTGGAGCGGCTGCGGACAACTCGTCGCCCGCCGCCGGTGCGGCTACCGGTCGGGGAGTTTGCGGGTCAGCTTGGTCAGCGCGTTGATGAGCGGCTCCAGTCCCTGGCTGAGCACCAGCGCGGTGGTGAGGGCGAGGGTGGCGTAGGTCTGGGCGAGGTCCGCCGCGATGGCAGGGTCGGTCCTCGCTGCCTGCTGGGCGCTCTTCGCCCAGGCCGTGGCCAACTGCTCGTACCGCTCGATCAGTTCTGTTGGGGTCGTCATGGCGACACCGTAGATTCCCCTCGTGGGCTCCCGCGCCCGATTGCGCACTGTTCATGTCATAGTCTGCGAATTGATCGCCTCCGGGTGGGGGACAGGCTGTGAGGAAGGACGGCGGTACATGAGGGCGCGTACGACGGGATGGGCGGCGGGCATCGCGGCCGGGGTGCTGCTGGTGGCCGGCTGTTCGCATACCGGCGAATCCGGGTCGCAGGACAAGCCGGATGCGCAGCAGGGGGAGGAATCGCCAGAGGCGGCGCCGGTGCTGCCGCTGCGCTTCGCCGAGGAGCCGGCGGTCCGTATCGAGACCGGGCCCGCGGCGTATCCGCCGGTGGCGGTGCGCGGGGAGCACGCGTGGGTGGCTGATGAGGCCGGGATGAGCCTGGTGGCACTGCAGACCGCAGAGGTCCTGGCCAGGGTCGAGCCGCAGCTGCCCGCGCTCCAGGAGGCGTGGAGCGCCGACGGGCCCATGACGGCCGAAGAAGAGGCCGCCGCGGTGGAGCAGTTCGCCAGCACCCGGCCGGTGAACCGTCCGGTCCTCGTGCAGGACGGCGGGGCGGGGGAGGAGGCGGTCATGGCCGTCGTCGCGGTCGAGCAGGGCGGGGACCCCGCGCTGGAACTGGTCGTAGCCCGGGCATCGACCGGGGAGGTCACCGCCCGGGCGGCCTTCACCCCCAAGTGGGGGTCCGCCGAGGCCGACAGCCGGTTCTCCGGCCGCCTGGTCGCAACCCAGCAGGGCCTGGCCGCCGTGGAGGTCGCCGTGGACAGCCGCCCAAGGAGCGTCGCCGTCGTGGACCTGGACGTCGGCGAAGTCCTATGGGAGCGCACCGACTATGTGGCCATGGATGGCCACGACGGTGTTCTGGTCGGTGTGCTCTCCACGGATGAGGGCTACTCCGTCGCCGGAGTGAGCCTGGCCGCAGGGGAGGAGATGTGGACCCAGCCGGCGGGACCCGGGCCCACACTGCAACCGAGGGGCCCCTGGTTCGGCGTCGACGAGGGCCGCGGCCCGGACGGGATCCGGATGGTGGACGTCGCCACCGGCCAAGCAGTGCTGGACCCGGGCGAGCAGCTGACCGAGGACACCCACTGCTCCCCGGCCGCCACCGCCATGGTGTGCGTGACCCCGGATCAGCAGGCCACGGGATACGACCTCGCCGGCGGCGACGCGCTGTGGACCCTGCCGGCAGGCGACGCCGATGACGCCGGAGCGTGGAGCGGCCGCATCACCGCGACGTTCGAGGACCTCCTCTACACCAGCGGCCACGCTGTCCTGGACGCGCGCACCGGCGAGATCCTCTCGACGCAGTCCGGGATCGCCCCGCAACTGGTCTCCGCCACCGCAGGACTCATCGCGACCGGCACCCACGTGGATGTCCACCCCGTCCTCACGGACTGAATCAGCGCGCCGCCGCCCGGCCGGGTCTATCCGGCCGGGCCCGCGCGCCGACCCCGGGCCTGCGCCAGGCTCTGCTCCAGCGCCGCCATCAGGTCCACGACTTCGCCGCCCGCCGCGGCCGGGGGAGCGTGCGGCGGCTCGGCGCCCTCCAGCTTCGCCGTGATCACCCGCTCCAGGGCCTGACGGTAGTGGTCCCGCTCGGCCCCCAGGTCAAAGTCCTCGCCGACCGCGGCCATCAGCGAGGTGGCCATCTGCAGTTCCTGGGGCCGCGCCGGCGGCACCTCGGGGACGGAGACGTCGTCCGGCGGCCGCAACTCCTCCGGCCACAGCAGGGTCTGCATCGCCAGCACCTGACCTCTCACCCTCAAGATGCCCAAGCTCTCCTTGCTGCGGAGCGCGACCCGGACAACGGCGACCTGCCCGGCCTGTCTCATCGCGTCCCGCAGCAAGGCGTAGGGCCGGGCGCCAACCGGCCCATCTACCCCGATCCAGTAGGGCCTGTCCGCGAGCAGGACATCGACCGAGGACTCGGCGATGAACGCCTTCACCTCGATCGCCCGGGCGGTAGGCAGCGGCACATCCGCCAGGTCCTCCTGCGTCAAAATGGCCACCCGCCCGTCCGGGGCCTCGTAGCCGCGGGCCACCTCGCTCCAGGGCACCTCAACCCCCTCGCGCTCACAGAACCGGCGCTGCCTGATCCGCCCACCGCCGCACACGGTGTGGACTTGGTGCAGCGGTAGCGAACTGCCCGTCTCGGACGCCGAATGAACGGTCACAGGGATCGACACCAGCGCCCACGAGATCGCCATGCGGGCGATGGTCTGCGGCATAACCCCCATCCCATACCGCACCAGCCACTCACGCACCTTCACCTGCGCCGACCGGCGCCAGCGACAGCCGCTGGCCCCACCGCGGGCCGCAGCAGCCGACGGCTCGGGATCCAGACAGATTCCTCCGGATTGCCCTCACAGCCAGTGTTCGCGGTGACACGATGGGACATCCGTACGCGCACTACGAGGGGGTCGTGCATTGCGCGATGACAGGCGGCGTATCCAGACAGCCGTGTTGGGCCACGCCGACTCGGACGAACCCCTGATCCTGCCGATGGAAGCCATCGAGCTGGATCAGTTCCGCCAGCACCACGCAGGGGACACGTACTGGTGCGGGACCCTGCTGGGCGGCTGCGGCGCCCGGCTATCCACCAAGCTCTATACGGACAGGGTGTGCCACTTCGCGCACCTCCCGGACCCGACCGGGCTGCACGTCTGCGACCGCCGCGCCCGGGACGTCAGCAGCGCCGACCACCTGTACGTCCGTCAGGCCGCGCTCCCCTGGCTCAAGGCCCAGGGCCAGGACGCCGACTTCCACTTCGAGCACGACGGCGCGCCGATCGGCGCGGTCGTGGACATCACCTGGAAGACCGGGGGCCGCGCTCTGCGCGTGCACCTCAACGAGGAGGTCCCACCCGCGTGGGACGACGACGGGACCGAGCCCGTCCTGGGCATGTCCGTTCCGGTGGATGACGAGACCCTTGTGCGCCGCTGGTACGTCCACCGGGTCCGCCTCACCAGCGCAGGCACCGCGCGCCACGTCGAGATCGGCACGCAGGCGTTTGCCCGGGACACCCAGTGGGTCGGGCTGGGGGAGTGCGAGATGACGGACGAGGGCCTGCGCACCCCCGCGGTGCAGCGCATCATCCAGGAGCGCGGCACCCGGCCCACGAGTGTCCCCTTCCAGCGCAGCCGGCCGGCACAGCGGCCGGTGAAGCGGCCCGATCCGCTACGCCGGCTGGCTGCCGCGGTCGAGTCGGGATCGCTGTTCGCCGTCCGCTCCGCGTGCCGCGATATCGAGGACCTGCCGCTGGAAGAGCGGACCGCTGACCACACCACAGCCCTGGAAGAGGCCGCCCTCTGGCTCAAGGAACAGGAGGTCGAACGGGACGAACTCTACGGGCAGCTGGAGCAGGCAGTGCAGCAGAAAGACCCGCCCGCCGTCCGTCGGCTCCTGAAGCAGGTCCACGCCCTGACAGCCCATAGCCACAAGTTCCTCAAAGCCCCCGCCATCGTCGGGGCCGAGCGCTACCTGGCGGACGAACGCCGCGCCCGCGAGCAGCAGCTCCGCGCGGTGCAACTCTCGCGCCAACAACCGGCCCGCAACCACAGCACCGTGCGGCGCAGCACTCCACCAGCCACGCACCGCACCGTGCCCTACCAGGACGTCGCTGCCCACCGGCGGGTCAAGGATCTCCTCGCCAGCCTCCGCCGCGACCAGCTGCCGGAGCAGGACCTGCAGCGTCTGACCCGGTCGCTGGCCAGAGCAGTAGCAGCAGCCGGCACCCAGGTCACCGGGCCCGAACTCGCCGAGGCCAACTCCCGGATCAACATCGCCCGGCTCCGTGCCGAAAAATTCGCTCGTTCCCGAGGCGCCGTGCGCGAGCAGTCCAGCCGCCCGAAGGCCGACCCGGAACCGAAGAAGAAGACGGCCCGGGAAAAGAAGACCGCGGGGGAGAGGAAGACCGCAGGGGAGAAGAAGGCCGGAGGGAAGAAGAAGACAGGAGGGGAGAAGCGGCCGGGCCTGTCGTCCGAGACGATCGCCACGACAGCAGCCGCTGTGCGGGGGGCCCTGAAGAAGGCGGCCCGGGAACGCACGGCGACGTCCTGGACGCGGCTGCGCAGTGCCCTTGGCAGTGCCCTGCCCTCACTGAGCCGGGAGGACCAGTTGAAGGTCCTCCTCGCTGTCGACGCGGATACGCCCGCCGATGAACCCCTGCTGTCAGCCCAGCTGGCGGCGGCCGACACGAACAACCCCCACCCGTACCGCGACCTGGCCGTCCGCCTGGGACGGCAGCCACCGCCGGACGGGGACGCCCGCACCCACTGGCAGACCGAGGTCCTGCGCCTGCAGCAGGCATTCCGGTACCGGTAGACCTTCCACCGTCCGGGCCTCGGTCGCAGCGGCCGGGGCCCGGACGGACGGCCACATCACGAGGAGACCGTGAAAGCCCCCGAGATCGCCCAGGAACTCCTGGCCAGAGCCGCCGCGGACCAGGAGGTACGCAACCGCCTGCCCAAGCAAGGCCCCTGGCCGCCGGAGATCACCCAGCAGATGCGCGACATCGACGCCGACAACACCGCCGCGCTGCGCAGCATCACCGCCACGTACGGCTGGCCCGGCCACGCCCTCGTCGGAGAAAACGCGGCACGGGCAGCCTTTCTCCTGGCCCAACATGCGGACGATCCGGTGTTCCAGCGCTTCGCGCGGGATCTGCTCGCCCAGGCCGTGGCAGAGGGAGACGCGAAGGCCGATCAGCTGGCCTATCTCACCGATCGCTGCCTCGTGGCCCAGGGGCAGCCGCAGATCTACGGCACCCAGTTCTACGACGTGCACGACGGCGCCGGGTACCGGCCGCGCCCCATCGCCGATGTCGCCCACCTCGACGACCGCAGGGCTGCGGTCGGCCTGGAGCCGTGGGAGCAGGCGCGGGCGCGCATCACCGGCCGACCCTGACCAGCTCGTCGGCCGACCGGCCACCGAGCACAGCGGTGCCGTTCCCGGGCTGGTCCCACGCTCGGCGCTCACCCACGAGCTGCTCCAGGCAGCTGGCGAGGGTGGCGAACCGGGCTGCGGGGCCGGGCCCGGGCGGAGCCGGCGCGGTGACGTCCGGCTGGATCCACACGGTGCGCATTCCGGCGGCGTGCCCACCCCCGACGTCCGCCCGCCAGGAATCGCCGATGTACAGGCACCGCTCCGGCGGGACACCCAGGGCCCGCGCGCAGGCCCAGAACGGCCGCGGATCGGGTTTCTGCATCCCCTGGTCGAGGGCGCACACCACGGTGGCGAAGTGGGGGAGCAGGCCGGCGCGGTGCAGCCGGGGCTGCTGGGTGGCGGTGTCGGAGTTGGTGACGATGCCCAGCGGGAAGCGGCGGGCCAGCCGGGCCAGGAGAGCGTTGAGCTGCGGATCGGGTGCCACCTCCTGGAGGTGGCGGTGGGTGAAGTCGACCACCAGGTCGTTGAGCTGCTGCGCGGTGGGGGAGTGGCCGCGGTCTTCCAGCGCGCGGGACCAGATGTGGCGGCGGATCGCGGCCACCGACCCGAGGTGGGCCAGGGCCGCGTCGAAGTCGGACCACAGCGCGCGCGAGATGACGCGGTAGGAGCGGGCGATGTCGTCGGCCGCCCCGGCGGCGGGATCGAGGGCGGCGGCCGTGCGGCTGACCGCCGCGAGGGACCTCGCGACGGGGGAGCGGTGCGGCATGAGGGTGTCGTCGACATCGAGCAGTACCGCGGCGATGGGCGGGATCGGCTGCAGGACGATGGAGGAGCGCATGGTCACCGTGGCCTCTTCATGGATGCCGGTAGGGGACCGGAGAAGCAGGCATCCCAAGGCGCCCGAGGGCGCCGGCCGAGACCTCCCTGAGCCCCGGGCAAGGACCTCGTCTCCGGGTCCTGCCAGCCCATCGCGAGACGCCTGGCGCTGTCCCCGCCCGCAGCTGCGGTACTCGTGAACGTTGAGGGCCCGCTGCGATAAGCCGCGATTCCCCCAACTCCCCGGGCCAGGTGACCTACTGTCGGCCCATGGCCCCGTTACGCAACGCCGCGCTGCAGCAGGCCCTGCACCACGCGAGGTGGTCGCCCCGCGACCTGGTGCGCGCCATCAACGCCCGCCTGGACGCGGCCGGCGAACCCGCCCTGCACCTGTCCGCCGCCCACATGTGGCTGCGCGGATCGGTACCGCGCAGCTCCCACGTACGGAGGCTGGCAGCGGCCGCCCTCAGTGAGGCCGCCGCCACCCGTGTGAGGGACGGGGACCTGTGGCCCAGTGCCCCGGCCCCGGCCGGGCCCACCGTGCTGTCGGCCACCACCGCCCTCACCAGCAGCCGCCCCCTCGCCGAGGTCCTGGCCACCGCCACGGCCTGGGCCCGCACCAGCCCCAGGGAACAGGCAGCGCTCCACCCCGCCAGCGAACACGAACTGTTCGCGGCCGCCTGGGACGCCACCCGCCAGACCCTCGCCGAACTCGCCCCCGCACCCAGCGCGGACCGGGTACTCCCCCCGCTCATGGACCTCCTCGAGGGTCATGAGCGGGACCTGCGGCGCCTGGACGACCGCGCCGGCGGAGGCGCGCTGTCCCAGCGGTACGTCAACACCGCGCTCGCCGCTTCCCTCGACCTCCTGCGGAACTCCCACTACAGCCAGCCCATCGGCCGCCGCCTGCTGGCCAACACCGCCGGCCTGGCCCAACTCGCCGGCTGGATGGCCTTCGACGCCAACCTCACCGCCGCCGCCCACCGCCACCAGCTCCTCGCGATCCGCCTGGCCCGCGCCGCCGGCGACACCGCCACCGTCTCCAATGCCCTGGGCATGCTCGCCTACCAGCACGCCGCCGCTGGCCGCCCGGCCGCCGCCGTACGGTTCGCGAACTCCGCCGTCGACCACGCCGCGCGCAGCACCCCCACCGTCCGGGCCCGCGCCGCCGGCCGTCTCGCCACCGCCCACGCGGCCGCCGGCGACCTCACCGGTTTCCGCGCGGCCACCGACCTGTGCCGCTCCCTCCTGGACCACCGGCGTCCCGATGACCCGGACAGCCTCTACTACCTGACCGCGCAGCAGGTCGACGCCGAGGCAGGCGCCGCACTCGTCGACCTCGCCGCCGCCCACCCCGGCCGCTCCCGACGCCTGCTGGCAGAAGCCGCCGCCCACCTGACGCCGCTCGCCGAGCAGGGGCCCCGGGGCGGATACCTGCGCTCCGCCGTCCTGCACGGCACCCACCTCGCCCGCGCACACCTCCACGCACGCGACGCCGAGGCCGCCGCCGCCACCTTGGTGCAGCTCGCCCGCTGCGTACCGGACGTCCAGTCCATCCGCTGCCGCCGCCTGCTGGCCCTCGTGCGCCGCGAGGCCGGAAACCGCCTGCGCGGACCCGCCCGCCACGGTGCCCTGTCCGCCGTGGACAGGGCACTATCGGCCGCATGACACCACCGCGCCCCCCGATACCCGCAGCCCCCGTATTGGAGCTGGCCCCCGTGCCGTACGACAGCCCCCAGGCGGTCGACCTCACCCGCCAGCTCCAGGCCGAGCAGCGAGCGCTCTACGGGTTCGCCGACGACCCCGCCGACACTCCGCCAGCCGAATTCGCCCCACCCCACGGCGTCTTCCTCATCGCCCGGACCGCCGACCTCGCCGTCGCCTGCGGCGGATGGCGCACCCTGCGCCCGGGCACCGCAGAGGTCAAGCGCATGTACGTCCGGCCCCAGGCCCGCGGACATGGCCACGGGCTCCGCCTGCTGGCCGGCATCGAAGCCAGCGCCACCAGCGCGGGAGCCGTACGGATCGTGTTGGAGACCGGCGTCAAGAACACCGCCGCCCTGGCCCTCTACCAACACTGCGGCTACAAGCCGATCGCCCCCTACGTGCCCGGCCGCAACCCGGACATCAACCGCGCGATGACCAAGACCCTGCTCCCCTCCGGCGATGTCCCGCCGCCCGGGACCTCCTGAGCCCACAGGCGCGTCCGCCCCCAGGGTGCCGAAACAGCAGTCCGGTCGTTGAGTACGACGTGACAACGAAGCCCCCCGCAGCGCGGCCCGACAGCACCAGGCTCGGCGTCTGCCGCTGCGCCAACCCCCAACCGACCCCGCCGGCATCATCAGCCTGCGAACACCACGAGCTGTGGACCTGCCGCCAGTGCCACCTGGTCGTCCACATCGCCGTGCGCTGCGCGGGCCCGTGCGAGCCGCACGCGGACGACTCCAGCCTGGCGGAGCTGTGCACGCGGTGCTCGCTCCCAGTGTGCCTTTACTGCCACTCCGCTCCGGTCCCCAACCGCCTGGACGTCTGCATCCACTGCGGGCTTGCTGAGTCCGCGGCGGAGGCACAGGACGCTTGGTTGGCCGCGCAAGGTCCCGACAACTGGGACAGGTAAGCGCCTCCGAACCACCCCCGCCCCCGACGGCGCAGCTGCGGGACCACAACAAGGCCAACCGACGTACGAGGACTTGGACGTCACCGCATCGAGGAGGTCGCCGTTGACTCGCTGCTCCAGCGATTCACCGCAGAGATCGACCGGTTCGCCCAGATCACGGGCTGCCACATCGAGATGACTCTCAGTTCCTTTATGCGATGTTGTGCGGCGCGGTTGGCCCTGCCAGGATGGGTTCCGCCGCGCTCACGGTGCGCGGGCCCCCGGTCATCCCACCGTTGACCGTCCAGGGTGAACTGAGCACACGCTCGAACCGGCACGATGAGCATGACCGACATGATGACGGCGCCCTGACCTTATGACTTGGCGTCGCACCGAGGTGGGCGGTGCGCTACGCGAAGTCCGGTCGAGGAGCCCCATGTCCACCACCAGCCCTTCCCACGACAGGCAGCGGCGCGTCCAGCGCACGCAGCTGACCCGGCTTGCCCGTCTTCTGGCAGCCGAGACGCAGATCGGCTACCAGAAGGCGCTCCAGGACGTCACCGGCGCCAGCGACGCCGGCCTGCTGCCCGAGCGCCTCGATCACCACGGCCTCGACAAGGCGCTGCGGATCCTGATGAAGCAGGACCACGCGATGTGGAGCCCGCTCTCCACTGGCCACCCCTGGCCCGGCGTCTACCACCCGCTCACGCACGCTCTGCCCGGTGCCCGGAGCAAGCGAGCCCAGGACGCCGCGAAGAAGGCACGACTCGCCGGGGTCCGCGAAGCATACGAGGACGGCGACTTCCATCCCGACGAAATCCTCTACGCCTACGAGGACTACGACGAGGACGAGGACGGATTCGGCACGGAGCCCGAGACCGCCCATGACGGGTCAGAGGACCCGGCAGAGTCGGGCGATGAGGGCCTCGATATCTCCCCAGGCCCCCAGAAGGACACCGAGATCGCCGCGCGCTGGTGGCTGGACCAACTGGCCAAGGACGGAGTTCTGCCCCGCTACCGGATGCCCGACCCCTACCCCGGGCGTGCCGAAGTGCCGCTCAACGCCGCACTGGATCACAGGCGTGCCACCGCAGACGTGGACGGCTACGAGCAGCAGTTGCGCCGCATCATCGCCGCCGAACCCCGAGACGTCGATGCCTACGCCCATCTCGGCAGCCTTGCTCTGCAGCGCCACGACGGCGACTTCGGCGACCTCATCTCCTGGTTCGGCCCCACCCCCGCCGAGCGCCGCCGCTTCCTGAAGGAGGCGCTGGCCTGGTACGAGGCCGCGACCGCTGTCGGCGAGGCATCCCTCCCGACGGTCTTCCACGGCCGGCTGCCCTGGGACGAGATGGACAACCGCCCCTTCCTGCGCGCCCTCCAGGGCCTGGCTCTGACCCTGTGGCGGCTGGGCCGCTTCAACTCCGCCGAACGCGTCCTGGTGACCCTGCTCTACCTCAACCCGAACGACAACCAGGGCGCGCGCGAGATCCTCGCCGATGTCCGCGCGCACCGCCGCTGGCACCCTGGCATCACCGAGACCGACGACCAGCACATCCGCAACAACATCCTGATCGTCGCCCGCCGCCCGGTCCACACCCAGCCCGGCAGCCTGCGTACCCTACTCACCACCGCCGCGCAGCCTGCGCCCGAGACGGTTGCCGACGTCGTTCGACGCGCCGCCGCCGAGGCCCTGGGAGCCACCTGGGACGGCGAGTCGCCCCATATTGTCGTCGGCAACCCGCGCACCGGCATCAAGGTGACCATCGTCGCCCGACACCAACGGGGCCACAGCCTGACCCCGGACGAGTACTGGTGGGACGCCCACCGCGACGGCGCCGAGATGGAAGGGCCAGTCCTGTTCACCCTGATCGCCGACCGCGGCTACATCGCCCTCGCCCAACTCCTGCGCGCCGACGAGCTGGCCGCCTACCGCGCCGCCGACCTCCCTCGGCGTGAGCGCACCGCCTTCACCACCACCTTCATTCACGGCGCCACCCGCTACGGCACCGATCTGGCCTCGCAGCTCGACAACGCCCTCCACTTCCTTCCGGCGCATCCCGGCGCCTGGCTATGACCGGGCGGTGCCGAGCCCCGCGGGCAATCGCCGGGCCCGGAACCGCGATCTTCTTTCGGTGCGGTGTCACAAACAGCCCCCTCCACCTCCTGAGCGGGGTGGGCATGGCAAGCGTGAACGGCGATGCCCTCAGAGCGCCCGCAGGAGGCGCTCAACCAACAGGGGAGGTCTGTTCCATGAAGCTGCTGAAGGGCGCTGTACTCGCCGGGGTGCTGGTCGCGCTGAGCGCGTGCTCCTCGGACAAGGTGAGCGACTGGGGGGCAGAAGGCGCCGAACAGGAGACGCGGGAGATCGGAAACCGGCATATCCAGCCCGTCACCGAAGCCGAGGCAACTGAGGTGATCGCCAGCTACAACGAGGCCAGCACCCGCGCCTACGACGAACTGGATGCCACCGCCCTCGAGGAGGTCGCCGGCGGATCGCTGCTGCAGAGGTCCACCGCCGAGATCGTCCGCCGCACCGAGGTATCGGGAGGCGACTGGGAACCGGCCGAGAACAAGCAGTACACGGACCCGCAGCTCATCATCCCCAGCGGCGCACCATGGTGGATGGCCGACGTGGCCACCGAAGACGACTCCCGGCGGCTGCTCACCTTCACCCAGGGCGAGGACAGGCAGTGGCTGCTCGTCTCCGCGATCACCCTGGACGCGGCACTGCCCGCGATCGCCCTGGACGAGGACGGATTCGCGCAGACGGCCCCCGACGATGACCGCGCCAGCCGCTTCCTGCCCAAGGACGCCACCCCGGCCTACCAGGACCTGTGGGAGACCGGCGGGGAACTCTCGGGCTCGACCCTGGCCGCGACACCGGGCGGCGCGGAAATCCTGGACCATCGGACCCCGGACGACCCGCTGCTGCTGACCCGCTACACCTCCAACACCCCCGAGCACAGCGGCTTGTGGGTGCTGCGCACCGAGGACGGTGGCACTCTGACGGTCGGCCACGTCGCCCACACCGAGACGGTTACCGCGCTCAGGGTGCCCGGCGGGGCGGCCGCCGACTACAACCCCGAGCCCAGGAACCCGCTGCAGAATCAGCACGCCGGCGAGATCGCCGTGTGGATGCCCGCGGGTGACTTCCCGGAGATCGTGGGCGACGAGTGGACGTGGATCAGCGTCCTGTAGAGCAGCACCTGCGCCCCGTGGGCCGTGCCCCGACCGGGGTACGGCCCACCACGGAGACATGCCGCTCCTGCCCGCCTGGCATCCTCCCCTGCGCCGCAGCAGCCCGGGCCGCGCGCTGTGCGTGCCTGCACTCCCGCACACGGAGGCCGGCGCACCGCTCGGCTTCGGCTGGCGATTGGGTTCGACGTGCCCGTACGTCAGGAGCGACACCCGAGGCGGTGTAGGTGAGCGCCACACCTTACTGTGAGTCATGCTCACCACTGTTCGATGCGGGCCCCTGGTGCGAGGCCATGCGTTGCTCTTGAACGTCAAGGCCCCACCGCCGGACGGAGGCCGGAGAGTTCCGGGAGTGCGGCAGTCGTTGGGCTTCCGGGGGCGCTGCCCCGCGGACCCCCGCCAGCGCCCCGGCGGCGCTGGACCCGCCACCTGCCGCCCGTCCTCAAGTGCTCGGCGCTCCGCGCCTGTGCGCTTGACCACTCGGGCCTACGGCCCTCCCTGGACGGTTGGCCCAGATCGCCGGTGGTGCTGTTCTGCGGTGGCACCGGTTGCTGGCCCAGCCCGCCCGGCAACTGCGGCTCATACAGGGTGACCGTGTGTGGCGCGGGCCGAGTTGGGATGTGACCGAAGAGGCCATCCGGGCTGATGACGCAGGGGTGACGACGGCAGGTGGGTGGCGAAGCCGACGCCCCGGTTGTAGCCCAGGTGCCCCCTCTACTACAAGAGGCGGCCGCGAGGAAAAGCCTCTGACCTGCGCTTATAGGCATGGGCAGGTGTTCCGGCGGACACCTTTCGCGCGATCTTTGTCACCCTGGCCGACACCTTCGGGATGAAAAGACAACCACCCGTTGAGATTCCATATGTGCAGGTCACAGGCTTCTGGTCCGGTGATGCAGGTTGTGATTGCGGGCTCAGAACGTGTCCGCGCGGACCCAGAAACACAACCACACGTTTACTTTCGGCTCGAAAGACAACGCCTGGTTGATTTTCAGGGTCCGGGGGAGCACGTTCGGCGAGAAGGTGGCCGAGCGGACACACCGAAGGGGCTAAATACAACTACCAGTTGAGATTTCGCTAGGGTGGGCGGCGCCTGAATCCTAGGAGGTGTCCGTGCAACCCAGTAAGCCCCCGTCCCCGGATGCGCAAGCCATCCGACCGGCGGACGAGGCAGCGTTTGGCCAGCTCCTGGCCGCGTTCAACCAGGAACTCGACGTGCGCGAAACGCCCCACCCGGGGCGCCAGAAGCGGCTGAAGAACGTCCACTTCGAATACGAGGCGGAAGACCGCACCGTGCACGACATGGCCGGAACCGAGGGCTACAGCCTCGCCAGCAACTGGTTCCTCGCCCGGCTCGCGCAGCTCATCATCGCCCACCAGGTCTCCATCAGCCGTGTCTGCGTTTTCCTTCTCGTCGTCAGCGCCCAGCGCAACGGCACAGGCATCGCGCATCTCACCCAGCAGGAGATCACCGACACACTCAACCGCGTGGCCGAACGCCTCGGCGGGCGCCACATCACGCGAAACACCGTCAACAAGAGCCTCAAGGACCTGTATGCCCTCGGCTGGCTGGAGCAGGTCACCGGCGAGGACGGCAAACGCGTCAACGGGCAGATCCGCGTGAACCCCTACCTGTGGTTCCGCGGCAACAGCCGCCAGCAGCAGGGCGTCCTGTTCGACCTCCAGCAGGACCGCACGGCGGAGGACTTCCCCAACGCCATCGGCCCCGAGGACGAAACCCCGCTGGAGGCCGCTGGATGATACGAAGCCCGCACGATCGGTCCTCTACCACCAGGAGGTTGTGATGCAGACCTTGTCCCCCCTGGTCTGGGAGCGCCTGTGGATGCTCCCGGTACCCCCGGCGTCGACCGTGATGATGTCCTACCTCCTGGGTGTCTCCGAGTACGGAGGGAACATCCCGGTCAAGCAGGACGACATGGCGAAGACCCTGCGTACGACCCAGCAGGCGATCAGCAAGCGGCTCAAGCCCTTGTGCGAGATCAACCTCCTGCTGCGGCCGGACGGAGAAAAGCGCGCCGGCAACCGGTACCGGCTCCACCCGATGGCTGCGAAGTACGAGAACGCCGACCAGATGACGGAAGCCATCCGGCAAGCCATGGCCGACATCCAGGCAGGCCGCCTGGCAGCGCCGCTCATCCCGGACTACATCCACGCGCCCCCGGCAAAGGCGGGTCGCCCCGACCTGCGAGTCGTCCGCGACGTGTCCTGACCGCCCGGCACAGGCAAGGGCCCCGGCCGTATTGGCCGGGGCCCTGCGCCTGAATACCTGGAATCGCGCCCAGCATACTGCGTTCCGGGTCAGGGCGCCCGCGCGGCCCGGTTCCATCCGGCCAGCCGGGGATCCAGCAGAAGCCGAACCCGAGCCGGCGACCGCGCGCCCAGATCCCGACGCCCCATCACGTGCGTCGCGCAGCCCGGGACAACAGGCGCCGAAGGAGACCGGCGCGTCCCGCGCGAGGCCGCGGGAGCTGTGGCGGGCCCGGCGGCAGCGGCGGCACCACGGGCGGTGGTGGTGGCGGCGGTGGCGCAGCGGCCGAAGGCGCCGCGACCGGCGGAGGTGCTGGCTGCGGCGCATCCGACGACTGCGAGTCCGCAGGGGCCTGCGCCGGGGATACCGGCGGCTCGGGGAGGGCTGGGCGTCTCCGGCTCTCGCCCACCTCGAAAGCACGCCGATTGCGCCATTGGTGACGTGCGCTTTGTGCGGTGAACAGCTCGTCCATCACCTGGTGCGCCCGTGAGGGCTGGAACAGTGCGCGCGTCCTGGTCATCGAGCTCATGTCGATGGGCACCAGTCCCCACCGGTCGGCGTCCCCGGCCGGGACCGGCTTGCTGATCCGCCAGTCCTGGCGCGGGTCGCTGCGCCACCGCGGCCAATTCGTCCAGTCCTGTCCGGGCCGTGCGGGGTGAAGGAAGTCGTGGATGCCGTAGGGGACGAGGACGACCTTGCCGTCCAGCCAGTACACGTGGCCGCCGCTGTCGAGGATCGCCTGCTGCTGCTCGGTCGGGGCGAGGGTCTGGTGCACGTGGTTCCCGCCGCCGTACCGGACGGTGTGCTGCCCGACCACGGCGAACTGCCTGGGGTCGCGCGCCAGGAACCACACGTGCGCGGCGTCGGCGTGGAGTTCGCGGACGGTGCGGATGCGGCGCCGCAGCTCTTCAGCGCCCGGCAGTTCCGCCCCGGGGCGTTCGATCGCGATGACCGTGTCACCGTGCCGGGCGATGATGACCGGCGGGAGGACCGTCTGCTGGTCAGCTCCCTCTCCCGGAGTCTCCAGCGTCGCGGTCACCCCGGGAAGCGCCTGGACGATGTCCCGCAGCCGCACGAGCAACTCGGCGTCCTGGTCCAGGAGGGCCTCGCGTTCCGGCGCGGCACAGCTCTCGCCTCCCCGGTGCGAGAAGTAGCTGCGGGTCCGCTCCCCACCCTTGAGGATCAGCTCCGCGCCGCAGGCCCGGCAGCGGTACCGTCCGCCAGCTCGTCCTCGAGGGAGCCCCGGCGCGCCGTCGGCCAACCAGATCGCGTTCCCGGTGACCTCGTCCCGGGCGCTCGTGGCCACGTCAGCCCTTCCCGTTGATCGCCGCGCTGGTGCGCTCCGGCGTGCACTGTGGGCAGCCGGCCACGGCGCCGGTCTGGGATTTCATGAATGCCCTCCCCTGGCTGGTGGAGGGAGGTTACCGCCTGCGTCCGACACCGATGCTCAACGGCATGTGCTGATGGCCCCGGGTCAGGACTGCCACTGGCTGCTGGACGGGACGCCGTCGACCGTCTTGACCGTGGGCCTCCAGCACAGCGACTGAAGCGACTGACGTCCGTACTTATCAGCCCACGCGCGCACGCGTTCGGCTGACAACAGCGACCCTCGGTCGCTTCAGTCGCTGCCCATTCGACCAAAGGCGCTTTGACCAGCGCTTTTGCGGCTAACGGTTGAGCGACTCAACCCAGCGACCAGCGAGGCAGCGCGCTCAACGCCCGGACGGCACCCCGCTGCTCCGCCTGCTGACCCATGCTCGGTCGCTCGGTCGCTCGGTCGCTTGGGTCGCTGCCGGGCCCGAGGTACGGGCCCCCTCTCCCTGCCGCCGGTCCCGCGTCGATGTCCCCGGGTGGCATCTCAGCGAAGGAAGAACGGACTTCGGAACGAGTAATGTACACGCGCGGTACGTTATGACGTACACTTGAAGTACGTAGATGTACGTTAGGGGTTGAGATGCCACACCCACAGAGTCCGAACCAGACGCTGCGCCTCCTGGAGGCGCGCAAGCAGTTCTTCGACCTGGTGCGCAGCGCCCAGGAGGGCGGGACCGAGACCTGGATCCGGGACAGTGACTCCGGCGCCGAGGCCGGCATCCTTCCGCTCCCCGAAGGCGACCCGCAGGGCCAGCGCCTGGCGGTGAGTGAGGCGCGCACGAAGATCGGCGAGCTTGTCCGCCAGGCCGCCGACGGCCAGCCAGTGATCCTGGTGCGCAACGGCAAGCCGGTTGCGAGGCTGGCCGGCCGAGCCGCCGCCCGTCGGCGCCGCCTGGTCGGGATCGGCGACGCTGTTGAAGGCGTGGTGGCCCCGACATCCACCGTGCTCTCCTATGGCCTGCCCGCTCTGGACGAGGCGGCCGGCGGACTGCTCCCGGGGCGCCTGGTGCTGGTGGCCGCAGCCCAGGGAGCGGGCGGATCCCTGCTGGCGACGACCGCGGCCCGCCACGCCGCTCTCCACGCCGGCCTGCCCGTGCTGTACGCGGCGTCGGGTCTCACCCGCGCGGACGTCGCCGCCCGCATCGTCGCCGCGGAGGCGGGCGTGGACTACCGGCGCCTGCGCGCGGGAGCGCTCACCGGCGACGCACAGGCCGCCGCGGCCCGCGTCGCCCAGGAACTGGGCAAGGTCGCGCTGCACATCGACGACGGCACCGACCTGACGGCCGAGGCGATCGCCGAGACCGCGCCGTACGTCGAGGGCCTTGCCCTGGCCGTCGTGGACCGCCTCCAGGCCGCCTTCGACCCGGCTGTGCCGCTGTCGGGCCCCGCGCTGCCCGAAGCCGCCCGCGTCCTAGCCCGGATGGCCCGCGAACAGCAGGTCCCCGTCCTGGCGGTGGTGGACACCGACGACCCGGAGACGATCGCCGCGCTCGACGCGGATGTCACCCTCCTGCTGACCCGCGCCGGCGACCACGCCGGTGTACGGGTCACCGAACGGGACCTCGGCGTTGTCGGCGAGGTGGCACTGCGCGCGGAGTTCGCGTGCGTCCGATTCGCTGACGCCCCGGCAGGCACGCCCGTCCCCGGCCCGCAGGGTCCTCCCGCGCAGCCGGAGCCAGCCGCAGCCCCTGCCAGCCCGCAGGCTCGACAGGAGCAGCAGGCGCCCGCGCCGGTGACGGAGAGCCCGGAGTCCAAGCAGGCCCGCGCGGGGAATCAGAAGTACCGGGCCGGCCGACGGACGAAGTCGGCGGAGCAGGCCCGCGAGAACCTGCTGGAGATGATCAGCAACGCGGTCGAGCACGAGCTGGAGAAGGCCGCCGGCGACACCGAGGAGGCCACCGGCAGACTCTTCAAGCGCGCGATCCCGGACGCCATGCGGCTGTTCGACCAGACCCGCGACACCGCCCGCTACGAGTACACCGCCTACCCCGCCCTGCCCGACATCCTCAACCGGCCGAGCAAGAACGAGCAGGACGCCATCTGGGAGGGCCGCCCCAGCTGGCAGAACCCCAACTACGGTGCCAACCCCGACGGCACCGTACGGGTCACCGCCCTGGACGTGAACGCCGCCTTCCTGTCCGCGCTGCGCGCCCATCTGCCGATCGGCAGGCTGGAGCACTCCACCGGCCCCGACTACGGCACCAAGCGAGCCGGAGTGCACCTGATCACCCCGTCGCCGTGGGACCACGCCGATCTGCCCAATCCGCTGGGTGACCGCGATGAGCCAGGCCCCCTGTGGATCACCACAGCCACCCTGCGGCTCCTGCAGCGCTGGTCCGGCCCCAAGTACGACCTGCTCGACCCACCGCAGATCCACGAGTCCTGGACCAGCAGCTCAACGGAGAACTTCCTGGAGTCCCTGAGGCAGGTCCTCGACACCGCTCGAACGACGGCCATCGCCGAGGGCGACCACGTCACGCTCCCGTACATCAAGATGATGTACAGCAAGCTCGTCTCCACGATGGGCCAGTCCTCCGACAACCGGGCCATGGTGCGCCCGGACTGGATGCACAACATCCGCAGCCAGGCTTTCTCCAACCTCTGCGGGCGCGCGCTCAAGGCGCGCCAGGCCGGGCTGACCGTCATCGCGGTCAAGGGCACCGACGAACTCCACGTCGCCGGCGACTGGCGCCAGGTGTTCACCGAGGGCACCGGCCTGGCCGAGATGAAGATCAAGAAGGACAAGACGACGGGCGCCCCCGTCGAGTACACCGTCGTTGAGAGGAGCCGCTGATGGCCGGCCGCTGGATGGTCCTCGGTAAGTACCACGCCCGGGGGATTTCCGGAGCCGACGCCATGGGGCAAGGCATCCAACGGATGGTCACCGGCATCAGCTCCTCGCCCGACAGCGACCGCGGCGTCGCGGCACGCCTGCGGTACCTCACCGAGTCCAACGCCGGATACGAGGCGATGGACCGCGCCGGCATCAACGTCACTCCCCGCACCCTGTATGCGTGGCTGGCCGAAGAACGATCGCCCAGCCGCGCCAACCGGGCCAAGCTCGACGCGGCCTACTGGGACCTGCGCCGGCACAACGTCGCCGCAGACCTCAAGCGCCGGCTGATGTCCGGAGGCGGGACCCGCATCGAGATCGACCCGGTGGACCAGAGCGGTGTGGATCCGCTGCACCGCCGTGACGTCCAGGTCCGCCGCGTGCGGGTCCCCGCGGACATCTGGGACCGGGCCGTCGATGCCTGGGACAACGACGACTACCAGGCCATGGACGCGGTCTGGGACGAGGTGCTGGACCTGCTGGGCTCCGACTACGACTCGTACACCTACGTCTCCTCGGTCGGCTGGAACGCCTGACAGCACGCACGACCCGTACGTGAGGGGCGGAGCCAACCGAACTGGCTCCGCCCCTCACCGCTCAGCACCGTACACCCACGCTCACCCCACCGTTCAGGAGCCGTCATGCGCGACCTGCCCACCACCGACACCCCACCCACAGCTCCTCACATCGAATGGGGCGGCGAGTGGGAATGCCTCGGCTGCGACGCCGGAGGCGACGACATCTGGGAAGACGAAGAGCGACCCAGGGCCAGCCACCACTGCGAGGAGGAGGAAGTCACCTGGTACGCCCGGTGGACCTGCTCGGAGTGCGGAGCCTCGGGCGACGCCACCTTCTACGACGGGAAATCGCCCTCCGCCACACACAACTGCTCCCCACGATGACCACCCCTCCCACCGGGTAATCAGGATCTCCGCCGGCTGGAACCCGCCGCCGCCAGGGCAGAGGGTTCCAGCCGGCGAAGAACCGTCGTCCCCAACGAGATGCCGAGGCCGCCCGGCCGCACCCTCCTCCCGCGGCACCCAGCGCGGCGCCGTCGAACCACCAGGTGCCCACGCCACCGCAGGCGGCGCACAGTACGACTGCAGTCTCCTCGATACCCAACGTCGGCCGAACCAGAAGCACCCCGGGCCCCGCAAGAACAGGGGCCCATACTCAGTGGATTCGAACCAATCCACTGAGTCACAATGGCCATGTGACATACACGAGCCCGTTCTTCGACATCGACGACTTCGACCACGACAGCGGGGGCGAAGCGCTGTGCCTGTCGCGGACCCACTGCGACGCGGCCCCCGAAGAGACCGTCGTGGAGTACGGCCTGGCAGTCCTGGCGGCCATCGAACGGCCCACCCCGCTACCGGCGTTCCACCTCGCCCGCCAGCACGCCGAACTCATCCTCAAAACCCTGCACCCCGCCCAGGCCCCGTTCACCCACAGCCTCCGCAAGCTCCTGGACGGCCTCGCCCGGGCCGGAGACGACCTCCTTGCCGGCGGCCGCCGGCAGAACCTCATCGTCGCCTTCATCCGCGACCTCGACCGCCGCGACCCCACCGGCGACCAAGGCCGATACCCCACCACCCGCGACGGCACCCCCTCACTGGCCACCGTCTGCTGCGCCCACGCCGGCCTCCTGCGCACACACGTCGAACGCCTCCACGACTACGCCCTGGACCGCTTCGCCGCCCGCCGCCTCGCTGCCGCCGCCTGACCGAAGCCACCCCACGGATTGCGCGACTCCTGGTGGGGCCGACGGCGCCCGCGGCGCCGCCTCGGGCGCCAACAGCCGAGTTGTCGGCTCCTGGCCGTACGTGCACGGGTATGGACATCCCGTGCGCGAACGGTGGAGGCTTTCGAGATGAGCGAGAACCCTGCGCACGGCGACGCGCACGCCAAGGCCGCGGCCCTGGTCGTGTTCATGGAGATGCAGCGGGCCCGCCTGGATGAGAAGCACTTCGACGAACTGCGCGAGGCCCTGAGCCACCTGCTCAAGTTCCTCGCCGAGGACCGGGTGGGCTCCCACTTCGAGGTCCCCGAAGGGATCGGGGAGGAGCTCACCGAGGCTCTCGCTGTCCTGATGACCGGCCGGGTCGACGCCCCCATGGTCAGGATCGACAAGTCGGACGGCACCGCTGGCTGGGCGGTCCTGGCGCCGGGAGCTGAGGACACTCCCGAACGGCGCGAGGAAATCCGGGAATGGATCGAACGGCAGGCCCGGGAACGGCGGGAGACAGCCGCCGAGCTGGCCGGCATCGCCCGCGTCAGCGGTATTGAGGAGGCGGGACCCTGACCGGGCTGTGGGCCCGGGCGCGACGATGGCTGCTTTCGCGGGCGGAGCGCGGCAACCGAGGGGACCGGTGGGCAGGTCACCTCGTCCCACGGGCCGCGCCGACTCTAGAGGACCTCGAGCCTGCCGCCCGGGGCGCGTGTGCCTCTCGCCCCGAGCCTGTACACGGCCCTGAGCCCGTAAGGAAGGCGGAGGACCACGCCGCTGCACCGCTGCCCGTACTGGCCCTCGGGAGTGTTCGAACGGGGGTAGCGGCAGCTAGATGATCTTGATTCCGCTTCCGGCCTCGGGGGCCAGCCGTACGGCAGTTGGCGCGGTAAGCCGGTTGGCGTCGGATTGATCATGAGGTGAGGGCGGTGGGTTCGCCCGGGGCGGGGCGGCCTTAGTGCCAAGGGGTGATCTTGGGTCGCTGGCGAGGTCGGGTTGGGGGCACGGTTCGTTGGGTGGGCATGGGACGAGCATCGCGGGTGCGGGCGGCGGGTCGGGCGGAGCGTGCAACGAAAGGTGGGCTGCTGTTCCGTGATCCGCGCCCGGCTGATGAGGCGGCGTTGGTGGAGCTGTTGGGGAGGGTGGAGTTCACTCGGCCGGGGACCGGGGTGGAGATGGCTCATGCCGTGGCGCACCGTCATCAGCTTGAGCCGGCGTGCGGTGTGCGGGCCGCGTGGGTGGCCGAACGGCGGAGGTGGTCGGGGTGCTGACCGCGGTACCGGCGCTGGGGTGGATCGGTTCGATCGAGACGCTGAGTCCGGAGCACCGGTCGTACGTCGCCCAGCATGTCGTGGAGATGGAGGCGCTCTCGGTCGCACCGAAGGCCCGGGGGCGCGGTCTGGGGCACCGGCCGCAGCAAGCCGGTGCGACGGCGGGGCTGCGCTGAGGTGCCCGCCCCCGAACCGGTGAAGCTCCGCAGCGATCACGGCGAGCCGTACATGCTGGCCGTGTCCCACACCCCGGTCACCGACGCCCGCCTGTCCGCAGCGGACGTCGGTGTCTACATGCGCTGCCGGTGGCTGACGGACGTCTGCGCCCCGTACGGCGATCTCGACTGGCTGATCCGCGAACTGGGGATGCCTGATGCGGAGACCCGCGCGTCGGTGTGGCGCCTGGTCGAACTCGGCTACCTCAGTACGGTCGGGCCTGTCGAGATTGAGGCCGTTATCGCCCGGGATGTGGCCGAGCGCGTTCGGGAGGCCATCGAGGCAACCGTGGACGAACTCACCCCGGCCGAGCGGACGACCCTCGCCCGTGTCGCCGACCTCGTGGACCGGCGCCAGGACCAGGCCGTCGAGGCTCTCGTTGCCCATCTGCGCCGTGAACCGGACTGAGGTGATCTGGGGGCGGAGACCCGCATGTGCCGTCTCCATCAGATTGACGTCTGCTCCTGAGGCGCAAGCCCTTGACCTGGGAAGCTTCACTGACTGAGAAGGGGGGTCTTGCCTGGGGGTGGGCGTGCTGTGGCTCGTCTCAAGGCTGTGACCTGCAAAACCTTCAAAGTCTGAGACGTGCCCTCAAGCCCACTGAGACGCCGCTGTCGTGGTCGCGTCGCCATTCCCCGCCGGCTATCGCCCTGGGAGGCACCGGACCATGGCCGAGCTGCCCGCACCCGAAGAGATCGAAGTCCAGCGGGGCCGGGCAGGATTCCTTCTGCCCGGCCCCGTGTCCTACCTCCGGCTGGTCATCGGCTGAGGCGGATACGCGGTCCCCATGCGAACTCCAGATCGTCCAGGAGCAGCAGATCCAGCTCGTCGCTCCATGCACCGCGTAGGTGGAACGGCGCGGTTTCCATCCGTTCGCAGATGATCAGGGTCTCGGGCTGGCCGACGAGCATGTACCGGCCGCGCGAAGCGGGCGTGCTGCCCGGCCCGTACGCCCGCAGCAGTTCCTCCAGGCGCTCGCGGTGCTCTTGGACGAACTTCTCCAGGCGGTGGGTGTAGCCGTCCCGCTCGTCCTCGCGTACGGCGCTCAGAGCCACTGTCAGGATCTCGTCCGACGCCTCGGGAACCAGGAAGTCTTTCGGGTCGGCCAGGGCCCATCCGCACCGCAGTGCGGCCGCACGGACGTTCAGGGCGTACGTGTCCAGGCTGTGCTGCTCGGTGCTCATGCCGAGCCTCCATCGTTCTTCTCGAGCGGTGTTTCGGCTGGCTTGTGCCGGTTCCGGCCCTTGTGCAGGTACCGGCCCTTGCGCAGGCTGCGCCATGTGGTCACCGGCGCGGTGAGGAACAGCGCCGCGACCAGCACGGCTTGGCGCGTCTGCCCGCCGCACGCCCAGGGCCCGGTGAGCCGCACCTCGTCCTGGGCCCAGTCGGCCAGGGACCGCCACGGCCGCAGTCGGCCGGCGACGTAGCCGATGGCGAGTACGAGGGCGCCAGCCATCACGGTTGGTGTGGTCACTTGGCCCACTCCAGTCCGAGCGCGGCCAGGACGGCCAGCTGCTGCGGGTTGAGCTTCGCCTTGCGGCTCTTGGTGTTCGACAGAAAGACGCCGGCCTTCGTTTCCACCGTGGCGGGACCGTCCGTGTCGGTGGGGTCGGCGTGGAGAACTTCGATGTGCTGGCGGGGGATCCGCAGATGGCCCTCCCGTTTCCGGTACTGGGTGAGGGCGGCCACGCCGAGGTCGAAGCCGCGCAGGGAGGCCAGGCCGGGCACCGTCGGGTGCTGCGCGTCCTGCTGCGCCCCGGCATCGGGCGCGGGCGCGTTCTCGGGTCCGGTTGCGGCCGGGGCCATGCCCAGCTTCTCCAGCAGTTCCCGCTGCCCGTCGAGGAGGGACGCCCACCGGCGCCACTGCTCGGCCAGCCACTTCCCGACGTCCAGACCGTTCACGACGATGCCCGGCGGCGGGACCTGGGGGTTCTTCTCCTCGCCGACCAGCTGCGCCAGCGCCGCGTACGCGTACTGCCACGTGACGGGCCACCCGGGCTTCCAGTGTTCGTCGATGGCGGCGAGCTGCTTACGCCGTTCGTCGGCGACCTCGGCGTTCGAGCCCAGGCCGTTCGCCTTCCGGAGGTTGGCCATGGTCTGCCCGATCTGCACTCCGTCGATCACGGTGCTGCGTGGCACGCACAGGGTCCCGTACCGGGCGGCGCACTGGCGGGCCAGGGCGAGGGTTTTCGCGAACCGGGCGTCGGCCACCGACCAGACCATGCCCAGCTCCTCCAGCAGCTCGAAGCGCCACGGCTTGAGCTCTCCGGCCCGGAAGGCGCGTGTCTGCTCGGCCACCCACACGCCGAGGTTGTACTCGCCGCCGCCGCTGTCGATCGTGGCGCTGCGCGGCACCTCGGGCGTCCCCTTCGTCTCCACCCAGGTCCGGAACGCGCTCAGCCCGCGCAGCCAGACCTCGGAGTCCGGCTGCAGCACCCGGGTGCGCAGGAACATGTTGATGATGTCGGGGTTCTTCGGCAGGGAGAAGCGCAGCAGCGGCACCGAGCGCGGGTTGATGCCGCTGCCGGCATCCTCGGAGCCGGACCCGTCGGCGCGGTCCGTACCGCCCGGCCCCGGGTCCCGGCCCGGAGCGCTGCTCCCGCCGGCGTCCTGCGCGGTGCCGGCGTTGTCCTCGCCGGCCGCCCCGGCACCGTTTTTCCCCGGGGCGGGGTTGGCGGGATCGAGAGCCACGACATCGGTGGCCTTCCCGCCGGTGCCGCTGGAGGCGACGACGAGCCGCTCGATGATCCGCTCGTCATGGGCCCGCAGGCCCTGCAGCACGTTCACCAGGGGCCGGTAGGAGTCGGAGCCCATCATGTCGTCCGGGCTCTCCCCGGGCCGCAGGTACACGGGCACGATGATGCGGGCGACCTTGCCCTCGCCGGGCTCCTGGCGCAGCGCGCGGCCGATCATCTGCACGAGTTGGACCGGTGATGTGCGGGTGTCGGCGATCACGATCCCGTCCACGCCCCGCTTGCCCCGGATGTCGACGCCCTCGCCCAGCACCTGGCAGGAGGCGAGGAACTGGAGGTCGTTGACCCACCCCTGCTCGTCCAGGCCGTCGGCGAACCGTGCGAGGACTTCCCGCCGGTGGGCGGCCGGGTGCTCGCCGGAGAGCCAGTCGGCGCCGACCCTCGCCGGGTATACCGCGGGGTCCATGCGGTGGAGTTCGTCGGCCGTGCGCGGCATGGCCCGGGCGAAGGCCATCGCAGCCAGGGTGGTGGAGTGGAAGGTCAGCAGGGAGCGGGCACCGGTCTCGTCGCAGAGTTTGAGCAAAGCGGCCTGCAGCGTGGCGATCTGGCGTCCCCGGATCTCCTCCTCCGAGGCGTCCGGGCCGGGCGGGTGCGGATCCCGGATCTCCAGGATGTCCACCTCCCAGGAGGCGAGCAGCTGCCGCTCCACCGACTCCATCAGCGCCATTTCGAACAGGCGCTCGCCGTACAGGTCCACCGAATCCATCGACGCCACCAGCTCCCCGCCGCTGCCGTCCTTCGCCGACTTGGCGGCCTCCCACAGGCGCGGCGTCGCGGTCATGAACAGCCGCCGGTGCGCGGGGATCCGCTGGTTGTCCAGTACGGCCGCCCACGCCTTGGAGGCGTTCCCGGACGTCCTGTGCGCCTCATCGACCACCAAGAGGTCGAAGACGGGCAGAGAGCCGTACGAGGAGCCCTGCACGGCCTGCTCGAGCACCCCGGGCCGCGCCCCGCCGCCGCCTTCCTCCGCCGGGCCCTGCGGCGCCAGGGACGCGTAGGTGGCGAAGATCCGTACCGGCCCGTTGGAGGCCCACGCGGCGATCTGCACCGGGTCGGTGGAGCACCGCACGCCGAGCGACTCCAGGTACGGGTCGGCCCCCAGCGAACAGATCGCGATCGCGGGCTCGTTGTGCCCGACCCGGCGCCACGCCTCGACAGTCTGGGTCAGCAGTTCGAGCGTAGGCACCAGGACGCCGGCCAGCCCCCGGGGCACGAGCCACCGCGCGGCGGCGGCGGCGGTGATCGTCTTCCCGGTGCCGGGCGCCATGATCACGGTGCCGCGCAGGCCCCGGGCAGGCATCCGGCCGTCCGGACCGGCGGAAAGCCCCTGAACAATCCTTGCCACAGCTTCTTGCTGATGGTCACGAAGAGGAATATCGGACATTATCTGTTCTCCTTTCTCGGCGGATTCCTGCTCAGTGGCTTTCTTTATGGGCCGTACCGTACAGCCAGATTTCCTCAAGCCTTTCCAGGGGGGTGTCGTCGTGACCATCATCGGCCCATGCTTCTGAAAGCCAGTACCGGTCATTGTCGATTCGCTCGCACAGGGCGACCACTTCGGGAGACTCCACCAGGTGGTAAACGCCCCGGGGGTAGATTCCGTCGGGACCGTAGCGCTGCCACAGCCGCTCGAGCCGCGCCCGGTTGGCCTCCAGGTACTTCTCCAGCGCCTGCGGGTACTGGGCCCGTTGCGCGGTGCGCATCGCGCGCAGCACCACGCCCAGCAGCCGGGTGGAGAGGTCATCGGCCCACTGATCGGGGCTGGCTCCGGTCATGGCGGCGTAGTGCCGCCGGCAGATGGCCAGGACCTCTTCGACCAGTTCTGCTGACGCCTCGCTCCCCTCGGCCGGTCCAGCCTTCGGGGTGTCCTCGATGGTGGCGGTGTGCGCGAGTCCGGCAGCCTTGGGCTTCTCGTCCCTCCAGAGCTGGCCGCCGGCCTTGTGCCAGCCTCCGGGCTTCCCGTCCTTGAAGGGCGGCTTGTTGGCGGGGTCGTAGTGCCCGGCATCGAGCGTGCAGACCACGATGTCCCCGTCGGCGTCCACCGTCCGCGCGGTGCACAGGCCGCCGGCCTCCCCCAGCGCCTCCAGCGCCCGCCGCCGTGGTGTGGTGTTCGGGTAGGTGCGCGCCAGCAGGTGCCCGCGGACGAAGGTCTCCAGCCGTGCCCGCTCCGCTTCCCGCTGCCGGGCGTCCTCGAGGTCGGCGTCCCGCGTCACGGTCAGGCCGTTGTGCTGGAGGTGGGCCAGGAGGAGGCGGCTGAGCACGCGGGCGGAGTCGCTGGAGTGCAGCTGCCCGTCGTCGTCGGGGTGCTGGCCGGGGAAGCTCACCGCGCGGGCCATGAAGTCGCACAGGACCTTGTACGTGGCCCGGTCGGGATCCGGTCGCGTCCGCCGCTTGGCGCCGGCCGTGATGGCGGCCTCGGTGATCTCGGCGAGGACCTGCTGGCGGGCCTCTTCCCGGTGGCGTTCGTGGACCTGCGGCGCTTGGAGGGTGACCTCGACGATCTGGTACTGGCCCTGGTCCCCGTAGATGCTGCCCGGCTCCTCGTGCTCCTGGCGCACCTGGGCGATGGCCTCTTCGGGCGACCGGGCGCAGGTGGTGTGCGTCAGCACCCGGGCGCCGGGCTGCACGTCGTCGGTGCGCTGCGCCACGACCCGGTAGCGGCCGGCGGGTTCGTCGCGGCCCGGGGCGCGGGTGGAGCCGGGGCGGGGGCGTCCGTCCGGCGCGGTGCCCGCCGCGACCCGCTGGAAGAGGACCTGCGCGTGGGCCTGGCGGAGGGCGTTGATACGGCCGGTCAGCCCGGCGCGCTGGTCCCAGGTGCGCTGGGCGATCTGAGCCAGCCGTCGCTCCGCCGCTTCGATGGCGGCGCGCCATCCGGCCTCGTAGGCGTCGCCGTGCTCGGGGTGGTCCTCGTCGATCAGCATTTCGACATCGGTTCGGGCGCTGTCGATTCCGCCGGCCTCGGTGGCCGCCAGCAGGTCGTCGGCGAGTTCGTGGGGGAAGCCGCTGTCGGCGAGGTGGGCGGCGAGGACGTTGCGGGCGTTGATGCCGGCGATGGAGTGGTCGCCGGCCTCGGCCGCCGCGGTGACTCCCGGGCCGCGCATGGGTGGTGCCGGGAGGGCGTTGCGGGTCGGGGGCTGGCCGTCGTGGTTGCTGGTGGTGGTCATCGCGGGTTCCCGTCGGTCTCGGTGGAGCAGGAGGCGGCCATCTCTCGGATCCGGTCGATGACGACGCCGCAGTCGCCCGTGCTGTTGTGCGGGCCGTCAAGGGCCTGCCACTGGTAGTCGCCGTGGTAGGCGCTCCACTGGCCGTACCAGGCCGAGTACTGCTCCATGGCGCACTCGGCGTTGCCGGGGAGGGCCGGCCCTGTGCCGCCGGCCTCGCGGTGGCGGCGCACCTCGTTGCCGAGGATGCCGAGGTCGAAGGGCGCGTTGTAGATGATGACCCGGCACCCGGAGAGCACGCTGGCCAGGCGGGGCAGGACCTCGGCGAAGGTCGGCGCGTCGGCGACGTCCTGGTCGTAGATGCCGTGCACGGCGCTCGCGTCGGCGGGGATCGGCACGCCGGGGTGAAGCCGCTGGTCCATCAACGCGTCTCCGGCGGCGGTGAGTACGGAGATCTCCACGGCGTAGTCGGCGCGGTCCTGGTTCAGCCCGGTGGTTTCGAGGTCGAGGATCACACTGCGGGGGTCGGCGAGAACCCCGCGCGCCCACTCGGCGGCGGCCTGCCGGTCGGCGGCGATCATCCGTTCCATCGCCTGGTGTTCCCGCTCGGCGCGCTCGATCTTGCGGTCGATGACGGCCTGCTCGGCGGCGGGCTGGCAGGGGCCACACACGGCACCGCCGAAGTAGTCCTGGCCGTCCTGGTTCCAGCGGGTGCGGGAACCGCAGCGCATGCAGGGCCGGGTGCTGGCAAGAAGACGTCCTGCGGCGAGCGCGGCCTGCTGCGCTTCGGTGATCGGACGTACGGGGCGGGCCTGGGCCCGGCTGTAGAGAGCACAGATGCGGTGGTACGGGTTGTAGTGGTGCAGGCCCACGGGCGCGAGGCCGGCGATGCTCAGCCCCTCGCTGCGCAGCTGCGTCTTGTTCGCGAGGTGAGCAGGCGCGTGGTCGGTTCGGTAGACGGGGAGCCCCTCCTGGTAGCGGAGGACGGCGTTGGAGAGCTGATTGTCGGCCATCATGCTGGGTTCCCTTCGGTGTTGAGATTGCGCTCCGGGAGTGGGTGGTGGGGCCTGCCGGCGGTCGCTGGCCTTGGCTGCTGCGGTGACACTCGGGGCGCGGATGGGCGGCGCGGGAAGGGCATGGGGCGTTCTTTTCGTCGCGGGGGATGCCGGGGCCCGGAGTTCCGCCGGCCCCGGAGGCGAGCTGCCGGGGAGGATGGGGCTGTCCCCGCGCTCTGCGCGGGGACAGCCCGTCAGCTCAGTGCTTCAGGGGCAGGCAGTAGACGAGGACCCTGGGATGCTGCAGGTGCGGGGGAGCCATCTCGAACCCCACACCGATCTCCGACAGAGAGAGGACGAGTTCCCTCACGCCGCGCTCCCCCGGGCCCATCGTGAACCAGGGGAACCCCTCGGCGGGTGCGGGCTTGTCCATCTCGCTCAGCACGGCGCCGTCCTCGGTGGTCAGCCGCAGGTTCTGGTACCCGAGGAACGCCTCGCTCAGCTTGTAGTCCATGACGAGGTAAGCGCCGTCGGGGTAGCAGCAGCCGAGGACCGTGGCGATCTCGTCGCGCAGCTCGGCCCCGAGGGCGCGCAGCTTGCGCCGCTCGGAGCAGATGCGCTGGTAGGTGTCCGTCTCGTTCACTTGTTGCTCCTGTAGATTCCCGGTGGGGACGGGCGCATTTAGGGTGCGCCCGTCCCCACCTGCGTCTGGGGGGGCGGTCAGTGGCGCAGGTGGCTGATGTCGAAGCCGTTGAGCTTGGAGAGGGTCTCCAACTGCTCGCGGGCGTCGAAGATCGCCTCCTCGGGCAGCCCGAGGTAGGTGGCGAGGTGTCCGGGGCCGTACATCGAGCGCCGTGAGATGTACAGGGCGGCGTCCCCCCAGTGGATCTCGAACCCCTGCTTGAACACGAGGACTTCGGCATCCACGAGTTCGGAGCTGAGGATCTTCCGCATGACGTCCACCGTGTCGTGGGGGACGTCATGCTCCAGGATCGTCGCGACGCCGCTCTTCAGCGCGTTGTCCATCGCGGTGCTGAGGATCCACTCGGCGCCGTGCACGTACCCGAGCAGGGTGTCGACCAGCAGCCGCACGTCGGTGGCGTAGTCCGGCTCGGTCCAGTCCCTGGCGGACGAGTACAGGTCGCCCTCCTCGGCGTCCTCATCGGAGGGGTCCACGGCGCACCAGGTTCCGTGCTCGTCGATCGCGTGGTGCACGCTGATTGTGCCGTCGTGGGTCTGGCCGGTGATGACCAGCCGCCGCCCGTCGGTGAGCGGCACTGCCAGGTGGTCGCCCTCATCGATCGCGTCCAGCCCTGCGGCTCGCAGCGCTTCCAGCAGCTGCTCGGCGGCATCCTGAGCGCTGCTCTGTGTGTTCGTCATCTGTTCCTCCTGCTGAGGGGGTTGCAAGTGGCGGGCCGGGCGTTTCGGGCGACCGGCCCACCACGGGGTCAGTGGACGAGTCCGAGCGAGGTGATGAGCTGATCCGCGCACCGGGCGGCATCCCGAGCTTTTGTGACGCCGAGCCAGGACCCACAGAGAACCTGCTGACGGTGGTGGTAGATCCCCCACCCCCAGCACGGGTCTTCGTCGGTGCGGGTCATCTCCAGATGGAAGTCTTCGCCGAGTTCTACGAACGCCGACCAGCATGAGCTGCCGGTATTCTCAGCAGTGGCAGAACGGCCCAATGTTTCGAGGTGAAGGGCAATCCTCTCTGCCCGATTCCTCTCGCTATTCATAGCGAATCCTCTCTCGTGCTGCTACTGGGGCGGCTGCCCGTTAACCCTCACTCTACCCATGATGCATCACCGGCGGTACCTAGTTGGAGAAGTCCAGTTGCAAGAATCTCCAGCTCCATCGTACCCTGAGTTAAGTAGCCCTTCATGCACTGGGACTGACGGCATGTGACCTGACGGCGAGCGGATCGGAACTGGAAGGGCCGGCGCCTGGCCCGGCAGACTCCCAGAGGGGAGGACCCCTGCTATAGCTGCGCAAATCAAGCCACTTGAGGGAGGGTCACCTGTCGAATCTACGTTCGGATTTACGAACCCAAGGGAATTGCGTAGCAATTCTAAAGCCAATCACGTAGTGATTGGCTGTCAATTCTGGAGGAATTGACATGAAATTGCGTAGCAATTTCATTGACGCC